>NZ_WMIG01000001.1 GCF_009711205.1 Paracoccus litorisediminis
AAGCAGTCGGCATCTGCCCTTCGGGCGTAGCATAGCACAGGCTGTTTATACCGCGCACAGGCGGGCAGCGGCCCGGGACGGTTTTTTAGCAATCGGTTCTCAAGGGTGAGATCCGCGACGACCTCTTTCAGCGCTGCGGCCTCGGCCCGCAGGTCCTTCACCTCGGCGCTGTTGGCCTGCCGGGCGGTGTCTCCCGCCAGACGCCTCTTCCCAGCCTCGAGGAACTCCTTCGACCAGCTGAAATAGACGCTCTGGGCGATCCCCTCGCGCCGGCACAGCTCGGCAATGCTGTCCTCGCCGCGCAAACCGGCCAGGACGATCCGGATCTTTTCCTCGGCCGAATGAACCTTTCGCGTCGCACGGCGAATGTCTCTCACCGCGCGATCGGCGGCGACTTTCTGATCAACGGGTTTCTTGCTCATCTTCGCTCCTTGAAAGCTACGATGTGCCAGAAACCCTCCCGTCATCAATCAACCAAATCTGTCCCATAGGCCCTGACGCCGGACAGAGAGCGGCCTTCATGCCGCGTTTGGAGAACTGCAGACATCGGCATTCGCACGGGGCCAAGGTGGGCAGAACTATTTCACCGTATTTGGCCAACTCCATCGCTGGCTACTGGAGCCCGGTGATCGCAGTGATCACGGTCCGATCAAGCAGGTGCTGCGGGATTACATTCTGCAGAACATGGATGTCTGTGTTGGACGCAGCCTTCTTGGAAGACCTGTCGAACGGCGCTGCAAATACTCGGTGCAGTCCCTTGCACTTGAGACCGGGGTGCACCGCCAGACCTTGTCCAAAGTCCTGATCGAACGTGGCCTGATCACGGCAGAAGCTGCGGACAAGCCATATTCGATCCTGCTTGTTGATGCCGAAGGTGGCCGTGAGGCAGCCGCCGCGCTGAAACGAGCCGTCCAATTTGTTCAACTGCCTGCCCTGCTCAATTCGACACGGCCCATCGCCACCTTTCTGATCGAACTTGGGCTGCTGACCCCGCTCCACCGCACCAGCGGCGAGAATACCCGGGACAAGTGCGGCTTCGACGCGCGCGAACTCGATCGGTTGCTGGACCGTGTTCATGCCCTAGCCCCGGAAATAACCGACTTGCCGGCCGACTGGGTAACTCTGACGCAATGCACCAAGCGCGCGCGCATCCCGATGCGGCATCTGCTTCAGACGATCTTCCAAGGTGGGATTAAGAAAATCGGACGCGTTATCGGCGAATCCGGCTTCAGCGCATTGCGGTTCGACATCGAAGAGATTCGCCTTCGGTCGCCCTGATCCGCTGACAGTCCCCGGAATTCGATCATCGCCGCCTCTCGCGGCCATTTTTTTTGATTTTTCGATGGCAGTTTTATGCGTGTTTAGTGGCAGCCTTTTCCGCCGATCGACAGAAGGAGGCCCAGCAATTGTTGGAACCGATGGCAGTTTTACGCGTGTCTCCACATCTGATTGTTCCGGCCACTATAAAACTTCCTTTAGGCCGAGTTTGCTTCCTTTTTGACAACCATAAAACTACCATTGGAAAGCCAGACTCACGGTTTCCTGAATAAATTCAAATCACTGCCGATTTTGGCCCGAACACGAGCGGCGTAGCGGCGCCGCTCGTTGCATTTAGCGCGGTCCCCTTGACCTCTGCGCCGCTCCGCTTCATCCCCTCCGCCAACCCGGGTTTCTGATTTCAACACGTCGCCGACGGTCCGTCCGCTTGGTCAAGCACCGTCGCGGCATTCGGACAAGGAACCCCTATGACCCGCATTCCCTTCATCGAAGCCCGGTTCTTCGATCCTGATGAAACCCAGCACGTGATCGAGGACCGCTTGGTCGCCCGATTGCGCAGGTTGCGCGTGGCCGACATCTCGGCCCCAATCCCGGAAAGCGACGTGAATGATAAGCATGCGCCTTGCCGTCCCCTTGCCCTGAGTGACCGCGAGCGGCGCAAGATCAGCCGCCGCGTCAAGCGCCTGCTGGAACTGCGCGAGGCCGCCTCTGGGCTGAGCCACCTGCGAAGCGACGACCGCGAGCGGCTGGAGGTGCTGCGCGAAGGTGCGCGACTGATCCAGCTCCACAGCGAACAGTTAGCAGCTGCCCTGCACGCGGAAATGCCCTGGATGGCCCCCGCCACCGAGATCGTCTGGCAGGAGATGCGCCGCTCGGTCCGCGAGGGTAGGCCCGGCCTGCGCCTGCCACCCCTGCTGCCGGATGGCCCGCCGGGCATCGGCAAAAGCCACTTTGCCCGGCGACTTGGCGAGGTCCTGTCGACTGCGACCTGCGTCATCGAGGCCACGGGCGAGAACGGCTCATTCGGTGTGGTGGGTTCACAACGGGGCTGGGGCAGCGCCCATCCCGGCCGCCTCATTGCCACAATTCTCGAAAGCCGCATCGCCAACCCGGTGATGGTGGTGGACGAGATCGATAAAGCCGGCCCGGTCACCTCCAACAAGGGTCTCGCCTTCGGCCTGCCCGAGGGCTTGCTGCCGCTGCTGGAGCTACTCACCGCCCGGCGTTGGAGCTGCCCCTATTACCAGGTCCGGTTCGATATGAGTCGGGTGTTCTGGGTGCTGACCAGCAACGATTACCGCCTGCCGCCCGCGCCATTTCTGAGCCGCTGTCCGCCAGTGAAATTGCGCAACCTATTGCAGGCCGAACTGGCTGGTTTCGTTCGGCGCGAAGGCGTGCGTCGCAGGCTCTCCGAACCGGCAATCGAGGCGATCGCCGAGGTGCTGGCACAGCCATTGCAGCGCCGTCACCACCCCAGTCTCCGCACCGCGATCCGCATGCTGCAGGACGCGGCCGATCTCGAGAATGCGCCGCTACTACACTGATCGCCTTTAGAAAAGAAGATACGCTACAATGAAGCTCGATCCCTATCTGCGTAACCGGTTCGATCGCCTGCTTGCCGCTATTGCCGCGGCCGAAACCGGTCCGTCGGAAAGCGACCTCGTCACCGCTCCGATTATTGATGGCTGGCGCCCCCTCATGCCTGGCCCCCCACAGCATGGTTCTCTGGGGCAAGGTTATCTGCCAATGCGGTGCATTCGCCGGGCTCGAACCGATGGCGCCTCGATGGCTCATTTCTGTATCTGGTGGTCATCATGGACTTGTTCACCCGCAAGGTGCTGGCTTGGCGCATATCGAACACGCCGGAAGCCAACTGTCTCGCGTCGAGGCGCTGAACGACGCCATCCACCGCTATGGCGCGCCCGAGATCATGAACACCGACAGTCATACGATTGATGCCAGTTCTCGGATGGTTTGACTCAAACACCGATCGACCATTCGCTGGGTTGGTGCCGCAGGCTTCCCGGTGTGATCTGACCCTCACTCCGATCGACCCAACATGTGTCTTTCCCTGGACCTGTCGATCATCCGGGAACGCCCTGCGGCGAGGCCTGGCCTCCAAGGTGCACCGTGACCCAAGAAGGGCATGACCATTCGGTCCCATGACTGTCCTGTCCATGCATCCTTCGGAGCAAAAAACAGACGGGCGCCTCAGGAAAGGATAATCGGATGGCAGCAGACCCGGCAGAAACTCACATCATCGGCGGCGTCGACACGCACAAGGATCTGCATGTCGCCGCTGTTGTCGATCATTGCGACCGTGTTCTCGGCACCGAGAGCTTCCCGACAACCCGGCATGGATATCGCTTGATGCTGGCGTGGATGAGATCCTTTGGCGATTTGCAGCGCGTCGGGGTCGAATGCTCTGGCAGCTACGGCGCAGGGTTGCTGCGCTACATGCAGGCTGCGGGTGTCGAAATTCTGGAAGTTACCGCACCTGACAAACTGGACCGTCGCCGGCGCGGCAAGAATGACGATTTCGACGCGGAAAGCGCGGCTCACGCGGCCTTTGCGAAACGGCACACCGTGACGCCGCGCAGCCGCGACGGCATGGTAGAAAGCCTGCGTGTCCTTAGGGTTTGCCGCAAGACCGCTGTTCAAGCGCGCCGCATTGCCCTGCAGATGATCCAGATGAACATCGTTTGCGCACCGGACAAGATCCGGGATCCGTTGCGCTCAATGACGCGGATGCAGCTGATCCGCACGCTCGCAGCCTGGCGACCTGATCTCACGGCGTATCGCCAGGTCGAGGAAGCCTACCGCATCTCTCTCAAGTCCTTGGCGCGGCGTTATCTTGAACTACATGACGAGATTGCCGATCTGGACGACATGATCGAGGCCATCGTCCAAGATCTCGCGCCGGAGCTGCTGGCCCAAACCGCGATCGGTCTGAACAGCGCTGCGCAGTTGCTGCTGACGGCGGGCGACAACCCCGACCGGCTGAGATCCGAGGCGAGCTTCGCGGCATTGTGCGGCGTTAGCCCGATCCCGGCATCTTCGGGGAAATCGGTTCGGCATAGGTTGAACCGAGGCGGCGATCGCGCTGCAAATAGCGCCATCCACATCATCGCCATAGGGCGGCTTCGATTGGACGCTCGCACGCAAGCCTACGTCGCCCGGCGTGTTGCCGCGGGAAACTCGAAGCTTGAGGCAATCCGCTGCCTTAAGCGCTACATCGCCCGCGAAGTCTTCGGCATCATCATGCGGCGGCATAGGGAGATCAACCAAAGCCAAATCGCGGCTTGACTCTTAGAAGGGCGTCCAAGGTTCGCAGTTCACGTCCTTCGCCTGGACTGATCGCCTGAAGCAGGTCGGCACGCGGATGTCGAGGGATGGCAAGCGGCGCTGGATCGACAACGTCTACATCGAGCGCCTGTAGCGGTCCCTGAAATATTAGCATCTATCTGCACGTCTGCGAGATCGGATCTCGGGCCATGTCTGCCATCAGCGGCTGGATTTTTCGGCCACTCTCTCGGACCGATGGCGTTCGCAGCTTCACTCTACAAGCACCAGCGGCCCCACGCCGCCCATAGCAGGCAGCTACCCGCCGTGGTCTGCTTCAACAGCATCGAAACCGACCGGCAGGCGCAGGCAGTAGCTTCAATCACCTCCCGAAACTGTCCAAGGATCGGGAGTGGCTCAGAGACCTGGGCACAATGGTGGCGCGGAAAGCCAAACTCTGGCCACTTTGAAGTCCGGATTAAGTTGGCTGTTTCGACAGGTCATTGACTAATCAGTCAACTTCCGCTCTCGAGTGAACTCCTACATAAAGGGATTGGGTCCTGCCGGCACAGGGTCCACGATAACGAGTTCAATGTTAACTGTCTAAATTTGAAGAGAATTTGACAAGGGCCGGATGAGCGGTGACGCTCACTCGGCCCTTTCGTTGTACTTAAGATCGCGAAGCCTGCAGGGAGGTAATCGGGATTGCCACTGGTGCGACCGAGGGCGCAAGGTCGCCATGAAGGCTACATATGATGAAGCCGCATTCATACTGACCGGCATCTATTGTGGTCAGGCACCAATCCACTAGAAGAATTGCCCAACGGCTTGGGCTTCTAGCGCCAGCAGCGCGATCTGTATCCGAAGGCCGCTGGCAGATATGACGTCGCCATAGCAGAGTTGCGAGCACCTCTCCCGCGACATAGGTCGCGGTTGTAGTCCGTGCGACCGTCACGGTCATATTCCAGTACATTATAGACCTCGATCCGGCCCGGCCACAGCGTGTCGGGCGGGTCAGCTTGATCCACCGCCGGATCTCATTGTGCCGATCTGGCGCGGGAGCTTGGCGATGTCAGTTATTGGCCCGCCACGGGGGCCAGCTGATGTGCCCAGAAAAGCCCGCTATGCCGTTCCTGTTGTCCGACGCAGATTCATGATCGACCTTGCGGCCATCCGCCTTGCCTCATCCGGCGCCACGCCAAGCGCCGAGCAATTCGTGAGAATTGCCCGTACGATCTGGGTCTCGCTGTCCACGAGGGCAGCGGGCTTCTCTGCCGGAGGCTCGTTGGATGCCGTCATCTGTTTTTTACTGCAACGGCATTGGCGACCTTGTCCTTGGTGCTTGGTGCGGCGGCGATCACCTTGGGTTTCACCGCCTTGGGCTTCTTCTCGTCGCGTTTTCGCTTGTCCATGCCCTTGGCCATTGGCCTGCTCCTCCAGCTGCCGCCGAAAGTCGACGGATTTGACAGACTAGACCTTTGCGCGAGGATAGATACCCGTTTTCTTCGATTTCGGATCTGCGAAACCCGGTGGCGAGACTGTTGCCCGGACGATGCAACGATCTCTCCTTGATTTCATCCAATTACCATCCATATACCATCCATATGGAAGGATATGCGCAATCATGGCATCCACGACGCCCACAAAGACTGCAGACAGCGAAAAGATCACCCTGAACCTGGGTTTTGTCGATCTGGGACGGATCGACCTTCTGGTGCAGGAGGGGTTCTATTCCAACCGCAGCGACTTCATCCGCACCGCGATCCGCAATCAGATCGACAGTCATGGCGAGATCGTGACCCGCTCGATCGCGCGCAACACCATGGATCTTGGCCTGCGCCATGTCAGTCGCGCCGAGCTTCAGGCGCTGCGAGACAAGGGAGAAATGTTGCATATCAGCGTCGTCGGCCTGGCACGTATTGCAGCCGATGTGACGCCCGAACTCGCCTCCGCAACCATTGGTTCGATCACCGTGCTGGGCGCGCTCCAAGCCAGTGACGACCTCCGCAAAGCACTTGCCGACCGTATCCATTAGCCACCCTGAACCAAGGAACAGCAGCATGAAACCACTCGACCTCGGCGCGTTGCGTCGGGTGATTGCCGATGCCTGCCCCGGCAATGCCAACGATCTCGTGCGCCGCACCCTCGCGCGGCATGGTCTCGCCGCTGAGGGCAGCGGGACTGCGGCGGAGAATCCGCTGTCCGCGCTGTCCCGCTTACGGGAAAAGCCAAGTACCACTCCAACCGCACGGCCGATTCCGGGCGCGCGCTTCGATGCCCGATCTTTTACCTGCGCTGCAGGTGGGCGTGACTATCTGATCTATATCCCGGCCAGCGCCAAGGACGGTGCGACGGGGTTGATCATGATGCTGCATGGATGCACCCAGACACATGCTGATTTTGCGGTGGGCACTGGGATGAACACGCTGGCCGAGCAGCATCGGCTGATTGTCGTCTATCCGCAGCAATCGCGTGGCGACAACGCCCAATCCTGCTGGAACTGGTTCAGCCCCGGTGACCAGCGTCGCGGCAGAGGCGAGCCAGCGATCCTTGCCGGTCTGGCCACTGAGATTGCACGAAGCCACGACGTTCCACCGTCGCGGACCTTCGTCGCCGGATTGTCAGCGGGGGCGGCAATGGCGGTGATCCTTGGTGAAACATATGCCGATGTCTTCGCCGCCGTGGGTGCGCATTCGGGACTGCCGTTGGGGATCGCAAGGGATGTCCCTTCGGCCTTCGCAGCCATGGCAGGCAGTGTGGGTAACGCCGCTCGCAGGGGTGATCGACGCCCGACGCCCACCATCATCTTTCAGGGCAGCGCGGATCACACCGTCCACGGCTCAAATGCGGATCGGATCGCGGCCGATATCATCGCCGCTGGACCCGAGCAGACATTTCTGGACAGGATTTCGGACCAGACAAATGGCCGCGGCTTTGTCAGGGAAACCACAACAACCAGCGATGGCGCTATGCTGCTGGAGTATTGGAAGGTCGAGGGTCTTGGGCATGCCTGGTCCGGTGGAGAGCCGGGCGGTTCCTACACCGATCCGAAAGGCCCCAATGCAAGCGCCGAGATGGTGCGCTTCTTTTTGAACCTGGGGGAGGAAAGCGCGGGGTCGTAGGGACAGCAGTGCCGCCAGTTCATTTCCGCTGGCGGCGTGTGCTTTCCAGCACAGGCAGGATGCTCGGCTGCCAAAGCCGAATGCCACCCTTAACCGATTGCAAATGAAATGATGCCCCGCACAACCGGTGCCCACCGATGACGTATCTGCTTATCCCATCGCAGAGGCTCTTGCGATTCTTCTCGTTGCGTCGCGGAGCCTGTCTATTCTCGTACCGCTAGAGTATCCGCCGAGCTGGTGTCAGAGTGAATTTCGGCATCTCGTTATCTGGAAAAATCAGTGCAATCTCATAGCACTGCGTAGCCCTGTGCGCCCTTAATGCCATCGGTCCTGCCAAGATGCGTTCAGTCAGTGCCCCGTTTGCCCAAACGTGATGATCCAGGACGAAGTGGAAATATTCGATTTCAGGCACTGCCTCGACGGCGATGCCAGCATATCCGATCAGGTGCTTTGCCGGTACCATCACCTCCTCCTGGCCAACATTCGTCGAGCAATCGGTGAGGACAGCGCGCGGTGCTGGGCGGAGACGAGCAGATCCTGTTCCGGATACCCTTTTGCCCAAGGCACCTGCGGGAATTTTGATTGGTCGATGTTCACGGCGTAGAGGGAGAGCTACTCCTTCGAATTTGCGCGATCCGATCCATCGGCTAGGCTGCGGACCTAGCGTCTCAACGAGATCGCCTACCAGCAGATCTTCGACTTTCTGCAAGCCCGTAGCTATCAGCGTGCCACGAGTGAAGAGGACAATGGCATCGTCGCGTATAAGTTGGTTGTCCGTCCCAGTCGTATCAGTAATGGGCGCACGGACCGCCCAAGCGACACGGCGGACAACTGCGCAGTTCGCGAGCTAGACAGCACGAAAACTATTCACCGGAAGTTCGATCTGCTGGTCGCACAGTACGGGGTAGATCTGGCTCATCTGGGTGCACAACTGGTCGCGCGGATGGGCGTACCCACCGGAGCGGTCCATCCCATTGTATTTTCATTTGGTCAGTTGCGCACGTCATCGGTCGTAGGATGAGCACCTTCTCTAGCCAAGAGGCATGCGATGCGGGTCGCAGAGACCGATCAACCCTTTAGATCGACGAGGCGGCTTTCCTGGAATTTCCGGCAGATAGGGGCCAAGCCCTCTCGCAGGCCGACGGGTTCCGAAGTCCTTAAAAGTACAAAGCTCTATCATCTGAACAATTCGGAATTATAGCGTGTTCGCTTTGGGCCTCGGAACAATGGCGCCCAGCCCTCTCGCCGATCCGGCATCGGTCGCCTGAACCTCTCGATCCACGGCCCATACTCGCCGGTCGACGGCAACGAATGCTGCATTGTATCGACCGCGCGAAGCGGTCATTCAAAGCGACGCTGAATTTGACATCCGCGACTTGAAGGCTGATAGAGGCTGTATGGCCGAGAAGGATATCCACATTTTCGCCCGGTCGACCGGTATCCCGTTGGCGGGATCACGGGATGACGACCAAGTGGCCTGACCACAAAGATTGCCAGCCTTTGCCTCGCCCCTGCGACGAGGTTCTTTGGCAAACCAGCCTCGTCTTCCCGCTTTTTCTTCCGGAGATGAAGATGGCACAGAATATCTACGACAATCCCGATTTTTTTGCTGGCTACAGCCAGCTGCCTCGTCAGGTGCACGGGCTGAACGGCGCCCCGGAATGGCCCGCCATTCGTGCCCTACTGCCGGATGTTAAAGACCGACGCGTGGCCGATCTTGGCTGTGGCTTCGGCTGGGCCTCGCGATGGTTCCGCGAGCAGGGCGCAGCCTCAGTCCTTGGGCTGGATCTGTCGCGGAACATGATCGAGCGTGCGCGGGCGGACACCGCGGATACGTCAATCGACTACCGCATCGCCGATCTGGAGACCCTGGAACTGCCGCATGCCGCGTTTGATCTTGTCTACAGTGCGCTGACATTCCACTATATCAAGGATTTCGGGCGGTTGGTTTCTATGATCCATAACGCGCTGACGTCCTGTGGTGATCTGGTCTTTACCATCGAACATCCGATCTTCATGGCTGCCGCACACCCACACTGGCTGCGGGACGAAGATGGGCGCAAGACCTGGCCGGTGAACGGCTACTCATCCGAGGGCGAGCGCCGCACCGACTGGTTCGCCAAAGGGGTGCTAAAGCAGCATCGGACGCTGGCTACGACACTCAATACGCTGATCAGCGCGGGCTTTACGCTGCGAAAAATCGGAGAGTTCGCACCCACCCCAGAGCAAATCAGGGCCATGCCTTCGCTTGCCGAAGAGCTGGAGCGCCCGATGATGCTTCTGATTGCGGCGCGCAAGAACTGATCCCATTGCCATCCAATCCTTGATTGTCCTGAATGGGTTCCGAATCTAGCCGCGGCGCAACACTGGCCTGCTGTCCGTCCAGCCATGCCGGCAGCGAGCGGCAGCCCATCGCGATCGACCGACCTCTGCCCTTGCTGCGAGGCAGCGTTCGGGACATTCGCGCAAGTGTTTCTCGCCTTATCCTCTTCACCCATCGCTGTGCCTCCGCACCCCCGCCACCAGTTCTTTCAGGCCGCTCTGCATCCCCAGTGCGGGCGGGCGGGACCGCAGGTGCCGCGGCTCCACCAACCGTCGGGGATTCCGCCTTCACCGGAACGGGGATCGTCTAAACGAACGCGTCACCACCTAGATTGTTTAGGATCGGAACGAACGACTCCGGATTTTCCTGCTTGCGGCGCTGATGTGGTTCGACCTTGTCCCGGCGATCCGCACTGTCGCCTTCGACAGTCAGGCACATCAGGGTGTAGCCTGAGTCATACGGCTTCTCATTGCGCCGCTGCCGCGAGAACGCCTCAAACGGCCGCCAAAAAGCACTAGGAACGATCACCTACACGGCTGATCACCCAAGCCTGAAAATGGGGAACTTTATCTCGTTACTTTTGGGAAGCTATGATCGGCGTTGACAACAAACACCCAGACTCAGGACCGAACATTCGCTAAATTGGTGGGCTCATTGTGACTCAAACTGGAGTAGCCTGAGTGTTCGAAAAAATCACCACCCGCGGAAAAAACATGCACGAAAGGCGTAATGTGGCGGGCCTGAGGGAGTGCTTCGAAGGTGGTTAGCGCAACGCTTGCGCGTGTAATCCCGCTAGGGCGAGCGCCGTCGCAGATGAAATCATACCAATGGCAGAACATTCGTCCCGCGGAAGCGCAACGCCATACCGAAACGACACTCCGCGAAGGACTGGTTGTTTCCACGACAAAAAGGCCGCTCTCCTGCCCCGATCGGGGGAAAACTCAGCCGAACCGTTCTGCACGGCGAGCCGCGAAGTCGCCCAATATACTGAAATTTAACTGAAAAATATGATTTTGGTAGGCGCGGAGGGATTCGAACCCCCAACCAAGGCGTTATGAGCGCCCTGCTCTAACCGTTGAGCTACGCGCCCGTACGCGCGTCAGATAGTATAGCTTTGCTGAGCAGGTCAAGCCTTCATTCTATCATTTTTAAAGCAATTTACAAAATCAACATCTTCCACATAAATTTACCAAAACTAGAACTCAATGATGCTGCAAAAAATAACATAAAATCACAAACTTCAGCATATTAAAGCATAAAGATGCAAACAGGAAAATTGGCCAACTTTTCACACCATCAATCGAGTGAAAATGATAAAATCACTCCGGTCGTCAATTGATTTAGCTGCATTTAAATAACTATCTATATTTAATTTACAATAGGTCAGGCCCATACCAGATATCCAACCGGCATAAACTTGCACCAACTTGGAAGCCTGGATCTCGGGCAGATGCTTTTGTCTCGCTCAAGCAAACATCGCGCAGTCTGCGATAGCCATCGGGAATATCAGCCAAGTCGCGCTGGAAAACCTTTAATTGCCCGTCACGATTAACAATCGCAGAGATAAGCGTATTTAATGCCTTATCACGGGCATAAAACACGCAGCATCTCCACGTTGCCGCTTGAACTCAGCCACTCTGCGCAAGCTTCTGCAAGGGGCCAATCAAACCCTCAGGCGCGGCCGAGCTTTTTCAGACGAGCCTCGCGCAGTCGGGCGAAATCGTCGCCGGCGTGGTATGAGGACCGCGTGAGCGGGGTTGCGGACACCATCAGAAAGCCTTTGCCATAGGCTGATTTTTCGTAGCCCGCGAATTCCTCGGGGGTGACGAAACGGTCCACGTGATGGTGCTTCGGCGAAGGCTGTAGATATTGGCCAATGGTGATGAAATCGATATCCGCCGCGCGCATGTCATCCATGACCTGCAAGACGCCCTGCCGATCCTCACCCAGACCGACCATGATGCCCGATTTGGTGAACATCGCAGGGTCGAGTTCCTTGACCTTCTGCAGCAGCCGCAGCGAGTGGAAATAGCGCGCGCCGGGACGCACCGTGGGATAAAGACCGGGCACGGTTTCCAGATTATGGTTGAACACGTCGGGACGCGCCTCGACCACGGTTTCCAGCGCACCGGGCTTGGATTTCAGGAAGTCCGGGGTCAGCACCTCGATGGTGGAACCCGGCGAGCGGTGGCGAATCGCACGGATGGTCTGGGCGAAGTGATCCGCACCGCCATCATCCAGATCGTCGCGATCGACCGAGGTCAGCACGACATGCTTCAGGTCCAGCTTCTGCACCGCATGGGCGACGCGGCCCGGCTCGAACACGTCCAGCGCGTTCGGCTTGCCGGTGGCGACGTTGCAGAAGGTGCAGCCACGGGTACAGATCTCGCCCATGATCATCATGGTGGCGTGACCCTGGCTCCAGCATTCGCCGACATTCGGGCAGCCGGCTTCCTCGCAGACGGTGGACAGGCGGTTCTCGCGCATGATGTCGCGGGTCTGCTTGTAACCTTCCGAGGTCGGGGCCTTCACACGGATCCACGAGGGTTTCTTTGGCTGGGCCTGATCGGGCCGGTGGGCCTTTTCAGGATGGCGCTGGTCGGGCATCCGAAGATCGCGCAAGGTTCTGTCCTTTCGGTCACGGTTGGCGCAGAGATACCGCGTCGTTCGGGCGAACGCAACGCCGGGCCTGCCATGTCCGACGCGCGGGACTGACCCGCGCGCCGCTTTGGTTAGCCGTTGCGGGCCTTGGCGCGCAGGCGGGCATTCCGCGCCACCATGTTCAGCGCCTCGACCAGCGCCGAGAACGCCATGGCGGCGTAGATGTAGCCTTTAGGCACGTGGACGCCGAAGCCCTCTGCGATCAGGGTCGTGCCGATCAGCAGCAGGAACGACAGAGCCAGCATCACGATGGTCGGGTTACGCTCGATGAAGCGGGCCAGAGGGTTTGCGGCCAGCAGCATGACCAGCACGGCCGAGACGACAGCCACGATCATGATCTGCACATGCGGCGTCATGCCGACGGCGGTGATGATGCTGTCGATCGAGAAGACCAGATCAAGGACCAGGATCTGCACGATGACACCGCCAAAGGTCGCCACCGCCGCGCCGACCAGCGTGTCTTCATGGTCGGTGGGATCGACATGGTGGTGAATTTCCTTGGTCGCCTTCCAGACCAGGAACAGGCCGCCGGCGATCAGGATCAGGTCCTTCCAGGACAATTCATTGCCAAGGACGGTGAAGACCGGTTCGGTCAGCCGCACGATCCATGCCACCGTCGCCAGCAGGCCAAGGCGCATGATCAGCGCCAGACCAATGCCGATCTTGCGGGCGCGTTCGCGCTGATGCTCGGGCAATTTATTGGTCAGGATCGAAATGAAGATCAAATTGTCGATGCCCAGAACGACTTCCATCACCACCAGAGTGGCAAGGGCGACCCACGCTGCGGGGTCCTGAACGAGGGCTAAAATGCTTTCCATGGTCCTTCCGGTTGTTTGTTTCCGGGGCCCTAGTTGTGCATTGCCTCGTTCCAGAACAACCCGCCGCCGGTCGGTTTCAGCCGATCAGGGGCGCGCCCGAGCCGTAAGTTTCCTGATAGTGGCGCTCAAGCCGCATCAGGGCGAGGCGCAGGACGATCTTGCCGGAGCGCGCCGACCAGCCCAGACGACGCTCGGTCATCTCGATGCCTTCAAGGAAACAGCAAACGCGCAAACACATGTCGCCAAGCCCCGGCCCCAGCTCGCGCAGCGCCGCCGCGACCCGGTTTCGGGCGTTTTCCGACCCGCCGCCATAGCCTGCACCATTGCGCGACACGTCGATCCCGGCGGTGAGGAAACCGTCCCAGTTCTGGGTGACGCGCGGCCCCATCTGGGCCAGTTCGAAATCCTCGCGCAGACGTTCCCCTGCAGCGATCAACTCGGGCGACAGGAAGGGGCGGCCATCGGCCTCGCGGCGGCGGGCCAGCATCAGCAGCGGGCTTTCGGCCAGATTGACGCGCGTGCGGCGACGGCGGCCATCCTCGGGATCGGTGATTTCGCGCTCTTCCCAGACCCGGTGCTGGTCGGCGTGGCTGAAGGGGGCAGCTTCCTCGGCGCAGCCCGCCATCTCATCGACGGGCGAGGCATCGGCAAAGTCCGGCTCTTGCGGCATAGCCGCCGCCCGGCGCGAGGCGACCAGCCCGCGCAGCACCTCGCGCCCCTGCCCCGAAATCGTGTAGCGGCAGACCTTGCCCTGCCCGGTCAGCTGCACCCAGGCGCGGATCGCCATATGTTCGGCCAGCTCGCGATCAAGGATGGCGGTGCGGATCTCGTCGCGCACGACGATTGCCTTTTCCATACCTTCGGCCACAACCAATTGCGCGCCCGGCTCGGCGAGACGGCGCAGGATCCGAGAGATCTGGTTCATCCCCGTCCGCCCCAGA
Source organism: Paracoccus litorisediminis (assembly GCF_009711205.1). Classification (GTDB taxonomy): domain Bacteria; phylum Pseudomonadota; class Alphaproteobacteria; order Rhodobacterales; family Rhodobacteraceae; genus Paracoccus; species Paracoccus litorisediminis. The sequence goes on from NZ_WMIG01000001.1 coordinate 14,426, forward strand.
GCAAGCGGCGCAGCTCCGGTATCGGGTGCGTGGGCCACCCGTTCGACCCCCTGATCGACCAGCGGATCGTCGCGGCGGGCTTCGAAGCGGCGAATACGGCGCAGGATGGTCGAGGCGTGGCAGCCCAGTTCGCGCGCCAGTGAACGGATGGATTCGCCGCCCTCGACATGTCGCAGGTAAAGACCAAGGTCGCCGTCCTCGGCCGTCTTGGGCAACGCGCCCGGGGTCGCAGGCAGGTGCAGGGCGCTGGTCTGGATGGGATTGACCAAAGCCGCTTGCAGGGCAGAAGGCATCCCCGCCGGAACGGCACCAAGGGTCAAATCTCCCGTCTGGATGGTCATGGTCAATCCTTCATGTGCGGGGACGAGCCGGCGAAAGCTCGCCTATTGGTTGTTTTGATTCATGTCGCCAGTGGCCATCTCCGGCCTGACAATTGAATATTTCCTAACATTTCCTAAAGAATTCTTGCCACGCCGCACGCAGCACCTCGCCACGACGCAACACACGTTATGGTTGCGAATAACTGGTTGTGCCAAGTGCAGGAGAAATTGCCATGACGATGATGCCGAACGTGATCCAGTTCCAGCCGCGTCCGCAGCAGACCGCGCTGCGCCGCCCGCGCCTTCTGGTGCGAGCCGCCCGTATTGGCGCCGCGTCCTTCAACCGCAAGCGCGAGTTGCCGCGCCTGCTGAAATGCGATGAGTTGCCTTCGCCCGAGGCCGCGCTGGCTCGGCTACGCGCCGAAGAAGCGCAGCTGAACGCGGCCAGACTTGACGCGCAGGCCGATTACGACCTGCAACGCCATGTTCTTGTGATGATCGCCATTCTGGCCGAAATGGCGCTGCTGGTTCCCGCCGCCGTCACTTACCCCGGAACAGCGATCCCAGCACGCCCCTGACCAGCGCCTGCCCGGTGCGGGTGCCCAACTGCCGCGCCAAGCTTTTGCCAAAGGCCGAGGCGATGCTGTCGCGGTTCGAGGCACGCGGTGCAGGTTTTTCCTCATCGCGGATCTGGATCGCGGGATCGTAACGCCTGCCCCGTTTGTGCTCGGGCTCGACCTTCCACAGATCCGCGTCGCTTTCCTTGGCGTCCGACGTGGCCAGTTCCTCGGTGGCTTTCTCGGCCCGCTTGGCCAGCAGTTCGGAGGCCGATTCACGGTCCAGCGTCTTGCCGTATTTCAGCCCCATCGGCGAGGCCGCGATCATCGCCGCCCGCGCGTCGTCGGGAATCGGGCCAAGCTGGGCCAGAGGCGGACGGATCAGCGTGCGCTGCACCATGCCCGGAACCCCCTTGGTCTCCAGCAGCGAGGTCACCGCTTCGCCAGTACCGACCGCCTGAATGGCCTCGGCAGTGTCAAAGGCCGGGTTCGCGCGGTAGTTTTCGGCGGCCAGACGCAGGGCCTTTTGATCCTTGGCGGTAAAGGCACGCAAGGCATGCTGCACCCGGTTCCCCAGCTGTCCCAACACCGATTCCGGCAGATCCGCCGGGTTCTGGCTGATGAACCAAAGGCTGACACCTTTCGATCGGATCAGCCGTGCCACCTGCTCGATCTTGGCGATCAGCGCGGGCGGTGCATCGTCGAACAGCAGATGCGCCTCATCAAAGAAGAATGCGATGCGCGGTTTGTCGGGGTCGCCTACTTCGGGAAGTTGCTCGAACAGCTCAGACATCAGCCACAGCAGGAACGTCGCATACAGCCGGGGCGAGTTCATCAGCCGCTCGGCCGACAGGATGTTGACCACCCCCTTGCCTGAGGCATCCAGCCGCATCATGTCCGACAGTTCCAGAGCCGGTTCCCCGAACAGGAAGGTGCCGCCCTCATTCTCCAGCACCAGCAGGGCGCGCTGGATTGCCCCGACCGAGGCGGTCGAGACATTGCCGTATTTCAGGCTGAGGTCCTTGGCATTCTGCCCGACCCAGACCAGCATGGATTGCAGGTCCTTCATGTCCAGCAGCGCCAGCCCCTCTTCGTCGGCGACCCGGAAGGCGATGTTCAGGACGCCTTCCTGCGCGTCGGTCAGGCCCATCAGCCGCGACAACAGCAGCGGGCCCATCTCGGCCAGAGTGGTGCGAACGGGATGACCGCGCTCTCCCCAAATGTCCCAGAAAGTCACGGGAAAGGACTGGTAATCCAGTGTGATCCCGATTTGCGTCGCCCGCTTGCCGAAAGATTCGGCCAATGGCCCATCTGCCCTGCCCGCCTGCGAAATCCCGGCCAGATCGCCTTTCACATCGGCCATGAAGACCGGAACGCCGGCCCGAGAAAAAGACTCGGCCAATGTCTGCAGCGTCACAGTCTTTCCGGTGCCGGTCGCACCCGCAATCAGCCCGTGGCGATTGGCATATTTCATCAGCAATTGCTGGGGGATGGCATAGTTTTCGGCACCTCCTCCGACAAAGACGGTCCCGGCATCCAGATCGACGATTTCAGTCATTCTTTCCCTCGGAAGTGCAAAAAATCATCCGTGTAATACAAAAGGAGAATACAACTGAAACCTTTTTGTGCCAGTGTAGTTATGCCGAGGAGTCGGGTTCATATCCCTCCCCGGCTTTCCTCCCTGTTGGACTGCCGCGCCCTCGGGCGCGGTTCTTTTTTCCGGCATTGAGTCCAGTCGAATATTCATCTTCTGCGTGTAATCACCATACTGCAAGCTGACGAATAGGACAGTTGACGGGTCCAGTGGTGGCCTCTAGCTTTCTGCGCAATGAAGACCGGCTAGTCCGGCAGGGAAGGGAAGCGATGGGGGTCCGGGCGCTGCAAAAGCACTCGGGCCCTTTTTATATTCCACGCCCCTCATGCCCCGCGAATCTCCATGAAACCGATACGCAAAGTTGAGCCTGCGCCAAGCGATCCGTCCTGACAACGGATCGGGCGCATGGTAGGAGCATGGCCATAACTTGGACCAAAGGAAGAGTACCATGGCCAACAGGACGTCCGCGGCGCTGATCGCCGCCATCTTCGCCATCGCCGGCACCGCCGGAGGCGCGATGGCGCAAGAAACCCCCGCACCGGCTGCCGCAGCCGAAACGCCTGCGACCCCTGCCCCGGCAGCTGCCGCCCCGGCCGCGCCTGCCCCTGCGGCAGAAGCCCCCGCCGCTGCACCTGCTGCTGCCCCCGCTGCGGCGGCACCGGCCACCGGCGAAACCAAGGTCGGCCAGCCCTATGCCAAAGAGACCTTCGGCGACTGGACCCTGCGCTGCATGAAGACCGAGGACGGCAAGGACCCGTGCGAGCTGTACCAGCTGCTCAAGGACCAGAACGGCGCCTCGGTGGCGGAAACCTCGATCCTCCCGATGACCGGTGAGGTTCAGGCCGTCGTGACCTTCGTTGCGCCGCTGGAAACCGATCTGCAGCAAGGCATCGCCCTGCAAGTCGATTCGGGCAAGGCCGCCCGCTATCCCTTTATGCTGTGCGCCCCTGTTGGCTGCATCTCGCGTATCGGCATGACCGATGCCGACCTTGCGCCGCTGAAAAAGGGCAACAAGGCGACCGTCTCTCTGGTGCCGTTCGGCGCGCAGAAGGGCCAGCAGGTCAGCCTGAACCTGTCGCTGTCGGGGATCACCAAGGGTCTTGACGCTCTGATCGAGGCGAACAAGGGCGTCACCCAGCCCGCCGCCGCGCCCAAACCCTGATTGTCGGTTCCGGAATTGCAAAGGGGCGCCATTTCGGCGCCCCTTTTTCATGCGGCGATGGCGGCCCGGAAAGGGCCGCCCGCCAGATGCCTTAGCTGATCGGCAGCGCCACAAAGCGCGGCTCGCCCTCGCGGCGGACCATCAGCAGGATCGATTTGCGACCGGCCTTCTTGGCCTCGTCGATACGGGCGGTGAAATCGGCCATCGAGGCCACGGGCTGCTGACCCGCCTCGGTGATCAGATCGCCCGGTGCCAGACCCTTGTCGGCGGCAGCGCCTTCGGGATCGACATCGCGCACGACAAGCCCCTGCGAATCGCCGGGAATACCGATTTCCGCAGCAAGCGCGGGCGTCAGTTCGACCACCGACATGCCCATCACCTTCGAGGGCGATTCGTCGCCGGACTTGCCCGACTTGGCTGCATCGCCACCCTCGGCCAGCTCGCGCCGACCCAGCGTGATTTTCAGGTCAACCGCCTTGCCATCGCGCTGAACAACGACATCGACGGCCTCGCCCACCGGCGCGTCGGCCACGCGGCGCACCAGATCGCGCGGGTCCTTCACTTCGCCACCGGCAAAGCTGGTGATCACATCGCCCGCCTTCATGCCCGCGTCCAAAGCCGGACCGGTCGGAACATCGGTGACCATCGCGCCCTTGGCATCGGCCAGGCCCAGCGATTCGGCAATATCTTCGGTCACCGGCTGGATCTTGACGCCCAGCCAGCCGCGGCGGGTCTCGCCGAATTCTTCCAGCTGCTGGACGACCTTGCTGACCACGTTAGACGCCATCGAGAAGCCGATCCCGATCGAGCCGCCATTGGGCGACAGGATCGCGGTGTTCACGCCGATGACTTCGCCATCCATGTTGAACAGCGGCCCGCCCGAGTTGCCGCGGTTGATCGCGGTGTCGGTCTGGATGAAGTCGTCATAAGTGCCCGACAGCGCCCGGTTACGGGCCGAGACGATCCCGGTCGAGGCCGAAAAGCCCTGCCCCAGCGGGTTCCCCAGTGCCAGCACCCAGTCGCCAACGCGGGAATGGTCGCTGTCGCCGAACTTGACGAAGGGCAAGGGTTCCTTGCTTTCCACGCGCAGCACCGCGATGTCGGTCTTGTCGTCCTTGCCGATGACCTTGGCCGGCAACGTCTTGCCCGAGAAGAACTCGACCTCGATCTCGTCCGCGCCCTCGATGACGTGGTTGTTGGTGACGATCAGACCGTCAGCCGAGACAACAAAGCCAGAACCCAGCGCATTCGAACGCTGTTCGGCCTGCGGACCGCCCTGGCCCTGCGGGAAGCCGGGGAAGCCGAATTCGCGGAACAGATCCGAGAAAGGGCTGCCTTCGGGAAGCTGCGGCCCGCCGGCGATCGGCGACGAGACGGTCGCGGTGGTGGTGATGTTCACGACCGCCGGGCTGACCTGCTCAACCAGATCCGCAAAGGATTCAGGCATCACCTGCTGCTTGCGGGCGGGGCTTTCAGGTGCGACCAGCGGCTTGTTCTCATTGGCGGCGTCCTGGGCGGCAGCGGCCTGGGGCGTCGCAGGCGCCTGGGCGAAGGCGGCGGACATACCCACCAACAACGCGAGGCTTGAAACGGTCAGAAATTTGCGTGGCAAGAGGGTCTTCATTGAGGTGTCTCCTTCGATACCGAGCGCCTGTGCGTCGCCCTGGCAATATGCTCACTTTCAATGATGTTTTCAGGTCCGTTGCAAATGAACCACGCTCGCAAGGAATGAACTGATCGTGACTTGTGGCGGCGATAGGGGTCAAGCGTGATCAGCTTATCCAGGTTCCGTTGCGAACATGAAAAAGGCGACCCACCGAAGACGGGTCGCCCAGTTTCTCTACTGTCCCTGCGATGGCCGGTCTGGCGGAACGCTTGGGTTGGCATGTCTTGCCTTGCTCGACGCCGGGGCGCCCCTTTGCGGGTCGCCATCCTTGCGGCGCGTCCGGATCGTTACGTCCGGTTTGGCGTGCCGCTGCGCGGTCTGCGTCGGAGCCACCACACCCCGGCGCCTGCCGCCCGACTTTTCTTGCCCTCCCGTAAAGGGATCAAGAATTCTTTCGCTATCGGCTTAGTCAGCCCTCCCCGACCGCCAGCCCGAACGGAGCGGAACCGGCAAGCAGCCCGGTCACGCCGACAGACCAGTCACCTTTGTTGTTTTCCGGTCGGGCCCGATCTTGCACCAGATCTGGTGGCCCGCCCTTCGGTGGACACAAACTGCCGTGTAATACATCACTTTTCAACGGATTTATTTCATATCGGCGCGGTCTAAAGCGTTGACAGGAAGCGCTGCGTCACCCCTTTGGGGATTCGTCACGCCTTGGGCCAAAACATGTGAAACCTGAGCAAGCGGCGAAAAATCCCGTTCTTCGGCCAGCTTCCCGCAAGGGACGGAAAGTTTTCCACAACTCTGCCCACAATCCACAAGCTGCGATAGCAAAGCCTGAGCCAGCGTGATTTTTTCAGCCGAAACGCAGGATTTCGCGGTCGGTGACGATGAAATCCAACGGCTCATCGGTCGGCTCGGCGGGAATCGCGCGAATCTCTTGCACGGCATAGGCGAAGCCGATGGCCGTAACCGGCCCCTGATCGCGCAATGCGCGCAGCGTTCGATCGTAATAACCGCCGCCATAGCCAAGGCGATGCCCGGCGCGGTCAAAACCCGCCAGCGGCACGATCAGGACCTGAGGCTGCATCTCGGGCGCGTCCTCGGGCGGGTGGCTGGTGCCAAAGCCGCCGGAATCCAACCGCCCGTCATACAGCCGAAAGACCAGCGGTCGGGCCGGGCCGGTCACCACCGGCAAGCAGACCGGGCCGTCATGCTGCTTCATGGCCGGGCGGGGATCGGCCTCATCGCGCATCGGCCAGTAGCCGGACAGGACCTCGCCGCGATGCGCTGCGAGAACGGCGATCAGGTTGCGGGTCAGCGCGACAGCGTCACCGCCTGCCCCACGTGCGGCCAGCGCAGCCCGGCGCAGCTCGGCCTTCATATCAGCACCCATGAGGCAAGGCCGAGGAAAGCAAAGAACCCCATCATGTCGGTCATCGTGGTCACGAATGTCCCCGAGGACAGCGCCGGGTCCAGCCCCAGCTTGTTCAGGGTCAGCGGCACCAGCACGCCGCCCATTGCCGCGACAACCTGATTGGCGATCATCGCCATGCCCAGCACCATGCCGATGCGGAAGTCGCCAAGGATCAGGCCCCCGGCCAAAGTCAGGATCACCGCCAGCCCGACGCCGTTCAGCAGGCCCGCCAGCAATTCGCGCAGAACGACGCGCTTGGCGTTGGCCCCGGTCAGCTCACGCGTGGCCAGCGCCCGGACCGCCACGGCCAGCGATTGCGTCCCGGCAATCCCGCCGGTCGAGGCGACGATCGGCATCAGCGCCGCAAGGATCACCAGCTGCGCCAGCGTCGCCTCGAAGCGCGAGATCACCAGCGCCGACAGCGAGGCCGTGAACAGGTTCACCACCAGCCACGGCAGTCGCTGCCGCGCGGTTTCCAGCGGCCCGTCCGAAACGTGGCTTTCGTCCGAGACGCGGGCCATGCGCAGGAAGTCTTCCTCGTGCTCCTCGTCCAGCACCGCCATGGCGTCGTCGATGGTGATGACACCGACCAGCCGGTCATGGTCGTCGACCACCGGAGCCGAGATCAGGTGATACTTGTTGAAGGCATAGGCGACGTCGCCCTCATCCTGACGGGCCGAGATGGTGCGGAAGCTGTCCTCGGTGATGTCGCGCAGCGCGATATGGCGGCGCGAGGACAAAAGCTTGCCCAAGGTGACATAGCCGACCGGATGGCGGCGCGGATCGACAAGGATGACGTGATAGAACTGGTCAGGCAGCCAGTCTTCCTGCCGCAGGAAATCGATGGTCTCACCCACGGTCCAATGCTCGGGGGCGGTGACCACCTCGGACTGCATCAGACGGCCGGCGGAATATTCGGGATAGGTCAGCGACTGTTCGACCGCGACCCGGTCGGATTCGTCCAGCGCGGCAAGGATCGCCTGCTGCTCGGGCGCCTCCATGTCCTCGATCAGGTCGACGACATCGTCGCTGTCCATCTCGCGCACGGCCTCGGCCAGCACCTCGCGTGGCAGCTGCTCGATCACCTCATCGCGGACGGATTCGTCGATCTCGGACAGGATGTCGCCGTCGATCTCGCCCGAATACAGATCAAGGAACTGACGCCGCCGTGGCGGGGTCAGTTGCTCGATCATGTCGGCAATGTCGGCGGCGTGGACCGGCTCCAGCACGGCATCAAGGGCGTTGCCGTCGCCCTCATCGATGGCGCGGTTGACCGCGTCCAGATCGTGCTGGCTCAGTTGGAATTCGTCGTCCGAGGAGTCTGATTGGGCGTCACGCTTTTCGATCATGGCTGGCTCCTCTTCTCGGGATATTCAGGCTTGAGCGCACCTTAGCCGCAGTGCGGCAAAGCCTCAATCGGCCGAGAGTTGCGCCTGCAGAAGTTCCAGCGCCTCGGCATGCAGTTCGGGCGAACCGGCAGCGATGATCCGGCCGCCCTGATGCGCGGGGCCGCCATTCCAGTCAGTGACGACGCCGCCCGCAGCCTGAACGACCGCAATCGGGGCCACAACATCATAGGATTGCAGCCCGGCCTCGATCACCAGATCGACATGACCCGCCGCAAGCAGCGCATAGGCGTAGCAGTCCAAACCGTACCGCACCAGCCGCGCCTGTGTGGCGACGCGCTGGAAGGCCTTGTGTTCATCGGGGCTGCCAACCTCGGGATAGGTGCTCATCAGCGTGGCCTGCGCAAGAGCGACACCGCGCCGCGCGCCAAGCGGCGTGCTGTCCTGACGCCCGGTCAGCAGCGCGCGGCCAAAGCCACCCTCGAACCGTTCGCCCAGATGTGGCTGATCGACGATGCCATAGATCGGCCCCTGCCCGTCGGTGACTCCGATCAGCACACCCCAGCTGGGCGCGCCAGCCATGAAGGCCCGCGTGCCGTCAATGGGGTCAAGGACCCATGTCAGCCCGCTGGTTCCGGGGCTGGGGCCGTATTCCTCGCCAAGGATGGCATCGTCGGGACGTTCTGCCCCCAGAATGGCGCGCATGGCGCGCTCGCTCGCACGATCGGCCTCGGTCACCGGGTCGAAACCGGTGGCGGCCTTGTTCAGGGGACTAAGCTCGGGACTGCGAAACAGCCGCAAGGTTTCGATCCGGGCGGCATCCGCCAGCCTGTGGGCCGTGGCGATGATGGCCTCGACCGTCTCGGCCGGAAGCGTGCTGCCCCCTGCACTGATCGCTTGCTGTTCCTGTCCCATCACTGTCCCCGTAAACCTGCTTCTCTGGCAGGATTAGCGGGGGAGCGCCAAAAGCGGAACCCCGTGACGTCGCTTCAGCCGGATTCAGGCCGCGTCGGACAGCACCCGCGCCAGCTCAAAGATCTGGCGACGCTGCGCCTCGGGCATGGCGTAATAGGCCCGAACCAGCTGCAGAGCTTCTTTGTCGGCAAGGATGTCGCCCTCGACCGCGTGCTGGGTCTGACCGTCTTCAAGCCCCTCAAAGAAGAAGCTGACCGGCACGTCCACCGCCTGAGCGATATCCCACAGGCGCGAGGCCGAAACCCGGTTCATTCCGGTTTCGTATTTCTGGATCTGCTGGAATTTGATGCCCACCTTTTCGGCCAGCTGTTGCTGGGTCATTCCGATCATCCAGCGGCGATGCCGGATGCGCTTTCCGACATGGACATCGACATTATGCTTCATGGTAACACCTCACTCAATCTATTGGGGCGCTATACCAAGGGGTGACAAGTATCGAGTAGCAACCCTGTCTACCTGACGAAAAAGATAATTCTTCCGTCAGGTCACCACTGCATACCCGATTTTGCAATCCCCCCCCGCACCTTAGCAGGAATATGGCATCGTAGAACTTGCATGAATACAGGAAAAGCATTCGGTTGTCCCAAAAGCTAAGTCTGCATCCATTGCGCGAAAATCCGCTGGCGATTCTGAACCAAGCCGTTCAGATCGCCGGATCGCACAAGTCGGGGCCACTTCACGTAATTTTACCCGGATTCGGGCTGCATCCGGGACGTGGATCATTGAAAATTCACCCGTTCCTGCCAATATTAGAGGCGATGGTGGGCCAGCTTGGCCGCACCGCGATTTTCGACCGGGGAGTACCCATGCAAGATTACAACTCGATCCGCACGGCCGGGACCGCGACGCGCTCGGCTGCCGTGGATGAAGGGCTGCGTGCCTATATGAACAAGGTCTACGGCCTGATGGCCGTGGGCATGCTGGTGACTGCCGGTGCGGCTTGGGGGATAGCGGGACTTGCCCTGACAGATGTGGCGACTGGGTTTCGCCCAATGGGGAATGGTCAGTATCTTACTGAGTTCGGCAACCTCCTTTACAATACGCCCCTGAAATGGGTGGTGATGTTCGCCCCCCTGCTGATGGTCTTTGCCTTTGGCGCGGCGCTGAACCGCCTGTCGGTTCAGGGCGCGACGACAATGTTCTACGTCTTCGCCGCGATGATGGGCGTCTCGATCAGCTGGATCTTTGCCGTCTATACCTCGTTCTCGATCGTCCAGACCTTCCTTGTCACCGCCATTGCCTTCGCGGGCCTGTCGCTTTACGGCTACACGACCAAGAGGGATCTGTCGGGCTTCGGCACCTTCCTGATGATGGGCGTGATCGGCCTGATCGTGGCCTCGATCGTCAACATCTTCCTGAAATCCAGCGCGATGCAGTTTGCGATTTCGGGCCTGGGTGTTCTGATCTTCGCTGGCCTGACCGCCTTCGATACGCAAAACATCAAGAACACCTACCTGCAAATGGCGAACTCGGATCGCGATTTCCTAGGCAAGGCCGCCATCATGGGCGCGCTGCAACTGTACCTGGACTTCCTGAACCTGTTCATGTTCCTGCTGCAATTCATGGGCAACCGCGAGTAATCACTCGCTCACCCAGAAACGACCAAAGGCCAGGCGCATGCCTGGCCTTTTTGTTTTGGCATTTGGAAGTCGTGGGGCCCTGCGATTGCCAAGCCCGCGAAGATGACGACAAGATGCCCGCGCAATTTGCAGGCAGGATCATGTGATGGACGACCGAATCCCAGCCGCCTCTCGGGCCAAGGCCGAGCGCCGTCTGCGCAACATGACATGGATACCGGGCGGGACATTCGTCATGGGCTCGAACGACCACTACCCCGAGGAAGCCCCCGCCCATAGGGTCAAAGTCGATGGTTTCTGGATCGACACCACCCCCGTCACCAACGGGCAGTTCAAACGCTTTGTTAAAGCCACCGGCCATGTGACCATGGCCGAGCGCAAGCCCGACCCAAGGCACTATCCCAACGCGCGACCCGAGATGCTTTTCTCCGGATCACTGGTGTTCGCCCCACGCCCCGACATCACGGATCTGCGCGACTGGTCGCAATGGTGGCACTTCACGCAAGGTGCCGGCTGGCGTCATCCCTATGGCAAGGGCAGCAATATCCACGGCCTCGACGATCATCCGGTCGTACATGTGGCTTATGCTGATGCATTGGCCTACGCGCGCTGGACTGGCAAGGACCTGCCCAGTGAAGCCGAATGGGAGTTCGCCGCCCGCGGCGGGTTGGATCACGCCGAATTCGCCTGGGGCGATGAGTTGACGCCAGCCGGTCAGCAGATGGCCAATATCTGGCAGGGCAATTTCCCGACCCAGAATCTGGCGTTGGATGGCTATGAAAGGACCTCTCCGGTCACCGCGTTTCCGGCCAATGGCTTTGGGCTGCACGACATGATCGGCAACTGCTGGGAGTGGACGCAGGACTGGTTTTCCGCACAGCATCAACCTGACGCCGCCAAGTCCTGCTGCATCCCCTCAAACCCCCGAGGCCCGGCAATCGAGGCCAGCTATGATCCATTGATGCCGACTGTTCGCATCCCTCGCCGCGTGATCAAGGGGGGCTCACATCTCTGCGCGCCAAACTATTGCCGCCGCTACCGCCCCGCCGCCCGCCACGCGGAAGCAGTCGATACTTCGACCAGCCACATGAGCTTTCGTTGCGTGGTCCGGATGAAGACGAACTGAGACGTGGCGGCAACGACCCATTTGTCCTGATCTGCACCAGCAAAAAAAATTCAAAGTACAGCTGGCAGTCGATTCTCAACCAATTGACCGTTTAGATGCGAATATTCAATGACATGGCTGCAAAATAAAGGTGCAGCGCCGATATTTACTGCCAAGCAATTAGCGGTTCTGCGCCGCAGAAACCCGCAATTCGGCAAGAACCGGCCTGCCTTTAATTAATCACGTCCAAAGTGGGTGATTAATATAATTTGTCTGTTTATGTTCGCCCCGACTTTTGCAGATATCAGCATGACCGGAGTGCAGCATGGCAGTTATCAACGGAACGAACAGCAGCAATACGCTGCGTGGCGCAGCCACGAATGACGTGATCTCGGGTCTGGGTGGGGCCGACACCTTCTATTGGCAAAGCGGCATCGGGAACGACACGATCCACGGTGGCGACACGAGCGAAAACTACGACGCCAACCCCTACACGCCCTACAATCCCGGCGGCGACCGGCTGGAGCTTGAGGGTTCGATAGGGGCGAATATCACCTTCTCCACGACCGAAGATGGCATCGCCACGATCGGCAACAACAAGCTGAGCTTTACCGGCATCGAGCGCCTTTATGGCACTGCTGGCAACGATGTGATCCGTGCGGGCAACGCGAAACTGGAAGCTGCTCATGACGGCACGGTTGAGCATGGCCTGACCCTTTACACCCGCGGCGGACATGACAACGTCGTCGCGACGCGCTTCGATGACATCGTTGACGGCGGTGCGGGTAATGACACGATCCGTATGGGCGGCGGCAACGACCTGTTCCATTCGGGCATCGGCAATGACCTCGTCTATGGCGGCGCCGGCGATGAGAACATTCGCTGGGGCACGGGCAACAACACCCATAACCCCGGCAATGACACGATCTATGGCGGAACCGGCAATGACCTGATCAACATCTGGATCAAGGACGGCGACATTGCGGACGGCAACGAATCCGTCGGCATCCCCGGCGTCTCGGTGACGATTTCCCAAGTGGGTAGCGACGGCAGCTTCAATGGTACCGCCACGACGAAGATCGGCGGCGCGGCCACTTTGAAATTCTACCAGTTCGAACTGGGCTGGACCCATGCCGGGAACGACAATGTCAGCGCGGCTGGCGCGAAGATTGCGGCAAACCAGGCCGGGCTGAACTTCAATACTCGCTGGGGCCATGACGTGCTGACCGGCAGCGGTGGTCATGACATTCTTGTGACGGATGAAGGCCGCGACACCATTACCGGCGGAACCGGCAACGATGAGATGTGGATCGGCGCTGGCTCCGACGGTGACGGCGATCGCGATCAACTGATCTTCCGTCGCGGCGACGGGCAAGACACTGTCCATGGTTTCGACACGGATCTTGATGTGCTCAGCCTTGGCGGCCGCAACTATACGGCCCGCGAGACGGCCGATGGCACGCTGCTGAACCTTGGCAATGGCGATACCGTCCTGCTGTCGGACGTGTTCGATTTCATCTGAAATTGAAACCGGCCATTCCTGCACCACAAACTCGGATTAAACCGAGACGACAGAATGGCCATTTCTCTGACCTGTTGCCGCAGCTGCGGCAGCGGGTCACGATAAACCGCAGGCCTTAAGGCTCTGGACCCACTGACTTTGCCGAGATGACGCAATTCAGGCTCGCGAGAAGACCTAAATCACGACCAACGTTTTCTGGCTGTCTGCGCGGATGGAGCGTCTGAAGCCCTTTTTCCCCAAGAGCCAAGGCAAATCAGGCTGATGCTGGGCACGGTGGCGCGACAGGGTGCCGTTCGGGATCTGACATGGGACAGGATGAACTTCACGCGACGGGCAATCGACCTGCGGGTTGATCATGATGGGCCGCGAAAGCGCCGCGCGCTCATGCCGATGAACAACATGCTGTTCGAGGTGCTGACCGAGGCAAAAGAAGGTGCTCGGTCGGACTATGTGGTGGAATGGGCCAAGGGTCAGATTGCCAGCATCCGCAAGGGCTTCGCGCGGGCCGTGCGCAACGCTGGTCTGACAGGCGTCGGGATGCACACGCTGCGCCACACCACCGCCGTCCATATGATCGAGACAGTTGCCCGATGAGCGAGGTTAGCCAGTTTCTCGGCCACTCGAACACGGCAATCACTAAGCGGGTCTATGCGCGACACAGCCCTTCGCATCTGCGATCGGCGGCGTCGGCGCTGGAATTCTGAGTGGTTCGGAAGATTCGCGTTAGGTTCAATGAACACTAGAGCGTTTCGTGATTTCACAATAACTTATTGAAATTAATGGTGGGCGGTGAGGGACTCGAACCCCCGACATCTTCGGTGTAAACGAGGTTAGAGGCACCATAACCAGTTGTGACGACTGCGATTGGTGTTCCCACCGAAACTACGAAAACTCCTCGTATTGACCGGAACAAACCGGAAATTTGGGAACACTCGAGCAGCCTCCAAAAAACTGCCAAGCGTTCGCATCGTCACATTATGTGATCTCATCTTGGTGAGCTGCGCTTTTATCGAGCCCCCAAAGGGACCACATCGATGGTAGCCCATATCAGATGCGGAGGCGTCGGATGATTAGGAAACTTTCTCTCGTCGTGTTGGTGTTCTCTGCTGCGGTGGGAACGGCATTAGCGGATAGCAAACCGTTGACCCCCGGCCATATCCAGGAGGCCGCGATTATGGGCCTTAATCCCCACGTCTTCAGTCGCATGGACATCGCGCAAATCGAAGCTGAACCGACTTGGCGCGACCGCCGTGAACGTATCCGCTTTATCCTCGAGAAGAAGGCCAAGGCCGGAGAAGATATCTCGAATCCCTATACCTCCAGCGGATGGTTCGGGGTTTATGGCGCCATGGGGCAAGGTCGTGTAAGTATCGGAATAGGTTTCTGAAAACCGGTTTTGGCACATTTCGTGGGTAGGCATGCTTCGGTCCTGCCGCATCCTCCATGCGACGCCTGACTCGACATCTTCACGAAAAGACACATATCCCGATGCGGACGAAGTGGATGTTCGTCGCCACGGCCCCTTGGGCGCCGGCCCGCGAACTTTGGGACTTCGATCGAGGCTGAGGCGCCGGTGATCGCTTGCGGCACGTACTCAAGCTCCATGATCTGATAGGCCTATCGACGAGGGTCGGCTTCGAGAAAATCATCCTGGGTGACAGCAGCGGCGTTCTGGTCGGGCGGCTTTGCCATGTTCGGCCTCGAGATTAAGGCGAGTCGCGATACCGTCTTACTTTGGCAGCCCATGCCTTGCGTGCGATGATGGCGCTGTGTCGAGGGAGGGTCGCATATGTCGGCACTTGAGAGAGTTTATGACCTGCAAGATGTCGATGACGAAGTTGACTACTTGGACGTGCATGCTCATCCGACCCGCCTCGAGCCGATAGCGTTCATCCGCTGGCACGGGATGGATCCCATCTCACCAGAAGATGGCAAAACGGTTTCTGAAGCCTTGGCGGAGGGTCGCATGTGGCAAGGGAGTCCATGCTACCTCCGGAAGCGCATCGGCGTCTTTCTGAATGAGGGGGTCATATGGGACCCGGCCTGGGGCGAACTGACCTCGTGAATTTCGGAAGCCAGCCCGCGCGGCGCGTGCCATGCTGGTCGTTTAGCGCGAGGAGGATCATATGCTGAAGTTCGAACAGATCCGCGACCTGGACGACATTCCCCCCAACATGACCTGTCTTGAGGTGTTTTCGAACGGCACAATCACCGTCCGTTACAGTTTTGACGGCCTAGGCGGAAAGAAGCCCGCAGCGGATGGAGAACTGGGTTTTGCCAACCCCCTTCGATGGCTTCATTGCCGGCGGGGGGCCTACCTCCACGCTGGAGCCAAGTGGAACCCTCGCTGGGGCATGCTCATCCCACGGATACCTTGAGTTTCGGAAGGAGGCCCGCACGGCACGGAGGTGGCCGGGGCCAGCCATCCGCGTTCTGGGAGGGGCGAGCAGATGAGGATTTCGGATGATTTGCTTGAATGCGTCAGCGGTGGTTCAGTCGGGTTTCATAGCGACGGAGGGCATATGAACTGGGAATTCTTCGAGGACTGGGCCGACATTCCACAGGAACATCGAAAGGTTATTCTAGATAGCGCTTATGGCCGAATGGGGCCGTTCCGAGATTTAGTGATGAGTGCGCCAAATCGTCACGACTTAGACGAAATCAGGGCAGCCCTTAGTGAGTACAAAGCGACGAATGCCCAATGAATGCAAAACGCCCGGACAGGCAGCCTGCCGTCCGGGCGCAATTGTGGTGACGGAAAGCTGCTTTGTCGACGTCGTACCGCATGCGATGCTGACAGCATTCATGTGAGGTGAAACATTACGAAGTTTGCGCGGTGCATTACCCATCCCCGCGCCACACCGCCGGCAGGCGAAAATGTAATCGGCACCTATGAGCGTGATGGCTTCAGGGGAAACCCTGATTTGGAGAAGCTGATAGACGGCTGAATTTAGGGCGGCCCGGGCCAACACGGCGGCGTAATGCGGACGAAGCTGCCGTTCGCCGGACCAATGCGCCAACGACCTTCACTACAGCAAGGTCGACCTACAGGGTGAAAGGCAGACGTTCGCAGCGCGTGGAACAAGGGACAGCGATTGGGTGGAGACCGCTCGTCCGCTACAGCGACCACGAGCGGCGGCTCGCGACGAGTAACGGACCGCCAGCTCTTGTAAGCAAATTCGCCACTATCGGATAGTCGGCCCCAAGCTCCTCCAAAGAAGCGAGACGAGGCTAAGGTTCACTATGGCCACTAATGCAATGAAAGCCAAAGTGAACTCGTTTCCGATGGTGGTGAGCAGGACAGCACCAATGGTCGGTGCGACGGCTTGCGCCATCAAGGACGGGCGAGCAATCCTGCCCATGATCGGGGCATAGCGATCGGCTCCGAAAAGCGCCAGCGGCAACGCACCCCTTGCGATTGAGAAGATGCCGTTCCCGGCACCGTACATGAAGATGGCAGTTCCAAGGAAAGGTAGTCCCGTCGCCAACAGGATCAGCCCCAAGGCTGACAGCCCAGCCGCCGCAGCAAGAGTCCAAATCGGATGATGTCTGCCGCCGCTCGCCATCTCGATCAAGCGCGCAGAAACCTGAGCGGGGCCAATCAGCGCACCCAGTGAAACTGCTTCGGCCATTGATAGGCCACGCGTTTGCAGGATGGTTAATAGGTGGACGGAAACGATTGTTACGGCGAGCCCGGCCATCACCGTGATTGCCATGATGATCAGGTACGCGCGATTCTCTGATGGGGAAAGCCGCAGTGGCGTTTCCGGTTCGGTCGATGTCGTTGCGATCTGCTTCTGCCCAGGCAGAACGAACAGGATCAGGGGCAAGCAGACCCCGATCTGGATCGCTGCATAGGCTATGCAGGACCACCGCCAGCCAATATTCTCAATCAGGAACGCTGAGAGCGGCCAGCACGCCGTGCTGGCGAACCCGCCCCAGAGTGTCAGCGATGTGATCGCCGATCTGGCCTCACGCCCATAGATGCCACCCAATGTCGCGAAAGCCGCATCATAAAGACCCGCCCCCATGCCTAGGCCGATTACAACCCATCCGGCGAAAAATGCGTACTGCACTGGTGCAGTCGCGAGGATCACCAATCCAGACGCCAGCAGCAGGGACGACAGGGCCAGGATAGGTTTTCCGCCGTGCTTCCTGATTGCCACCCCCAAACGGGGTGAGGCAATTCCAGCCACAAATAGCCCGAGGGAGAGGCCGCCAACGATCCACGAAAGCGACCAGCTTGTATCGGCGGCAATGGGGGCCGCGAAGACACCCAGAAGGTAGTAGGAGCTTCCCCAGGCGAAAATCTGGACCACGCCAAGGGCAGAAATCACCGGCCAACGCCGTGAAGTCGTCAGAGCTTTGGGTGTCATCTCACGGGTGCAGCCTCAGCCCGTGCCGTATCGTCCGGAAACCATCTCGCCCCCAGGCGCAACGCGACATGGACAAGTAGGATCAGCGCGGGCACCTCGACCAGCGGGCCGATCACGGCGGCAAAGGCCACGGGAGAGGCGAGGCCGAACGCCGCAATGGCAACCGCAATCGCCAATTCGAAGTTGTTCCCGGCCGCGGTGAAGGCAATGGCGGTTGTGCGGGGATAATCGGCCGCGATCATCCGCCCCATGACGAAGCTGATTAAGAACTGGATCACAAAGTACAGGGCGAGCGGCACCGCAATCCTGAAGGCATCCAACGGCAGGCGCACCACATCTCCCCCTTTCAGACTGAACATGGCGACAATGGTGAACAGCAGCGCAGCCAGTGTGATCGGGCTGATACGCGGAAGAAACGCCGATTGATACCAAGCCTCACCCTTCCGGGCGATCAGAATGCGCCTTGTCAGGAATCCCGCTGCGAAGGGGATGCCAAGGTAGATCAGAACGGCCTCGGTGATTGTCCAGAAACTCACGTCGATCACGCTGCCCTCTAAGCCGAACAGCGGCGGCAGGACCGACAGGAATAACCACGCGTAAACCGAGAAGAACAGGATCTGGAATATCGAGTTGAAGGCCACCAGCGCGGCGACATATTGGCTGTCACCTCGCGCGAGTTGATTCCAAACCAGCACCATGGCGATGCAGCGCGCCAGACCAATCAGGATCAGACCCGTCATGTACTCCGGCTGATCACGCAGGAAGATCACTGCCAGCGTGAACATCAACACCGGACCTATGATCCAGTTCTGTATCAGCGACAGGACCAGCACCCGGCGATCCGCGAAGACGCGGGGCAGTTCTTCGTATTTCACCTTTGCCAGCGGCGGATACATCATCAGGATCAGGCCGATGGCGATAGGAATGTTGGTGGTTCCAACAGATAGAGCATTCAGCGCGCCCGGCAGGCTGGGAAAAACCAAGCCAAGAACAATGCCAAGCGCCATTGCGGCGAAAATCCAAAGCGTCAGCCAACGATCCAGGAAAGACAGCCGCATGGGCGGCACGGGGGAGGTCATAACATTCTCTCCGATCGGGTTTCAGTCGGATTACAAGATAGGTTTGATAGAATGGCCGTCGGTCTCACGCCACGTTCGGTCGGTGCCGGGTCGCACCTTCGGAGCGGCCAATTTCATGTAGCTGGGCTGCAAGGCTCAACCGATCCAGAGATGCCACTGGCAGCGCCGCAAAAGCTGCAATCCGCAGCTTCATGTAGCGCAGTGTCTCGATGAACGACATTTCCCGTTCCAGCGCTGTGCCGGTGGCGCCCGCAGGGTCCTCGAGTCCCCAATGCGCTGTCATCGGCTGTCCGGGCCAGAGCGGGCAGGTTTCTCCAGCGGCGTTGTCGCAGACAGTGAACACGAAATCCATGACCGGCGCATCTGGCCCGGCGAACTCGTCCCAGCTTTTCGAACGCAAATAGCTAGTAGGATAATGGAAATTTTCCAGTATCTTGAGCGCGGTTGGATGAACTTCACCCTTCGGCTGACTACCAGCCGAGAATGCACGGAAGCGTCCGCCGCCGTCCTGCCGCAAGACGCTTTCAGCGATGATCGAGCGCGCCGAGTTACCAGTGCACAAGAACAGAACGTTAAATACCCGAGAGGAGAGGTCAGTCATGGCAATCATCCACAGCAAGGCTTGGCGCTAGTTGAGCCAGCACAGCAGGTTTGTTCTTGAAGCCAACGGTCGCGTGGCTTGCAGCTCGATGGACGGGGGGAGAGTTTTACTCTGATCACGCCGCCATCGATTTGGGGCAAGGCCGCGCGGTGAAGCTGTATGGGGCGGATGCCGTCGCTGGCCTCGAATGTCAGCTTGGCCGCGCGCTCCAGGCCGACATGCTCGATGACCTTGCCGATGATCTTCATGAACTTACCAGCGGGCATATGGCTGCGATCCTCATTCACGTCCCAAAGCTGGATG
Organism: Paracoccus litorisediminis; assembly: GCF_009711205.1. Lineage (GTDB taxonomy): Bacteria > Pseudomonadota > Alphaproteobacteria > Rhodobacterales > Rhodobacteraceae > Paracoccus > Paracoccus litorisediminis. Next base: position 33,966 of record NZ_WMIG01000001.1, read on the forward strand.
AAGATTTCCGTCCAGCTTTCCGGGTTCGCGCCACAGTCCAGCGCCTCAAACCGCCCCGCCTTGACCTCGGTGACATGATAGCCGGGCTTCACGTCCCGCCCATCATAGTTGAACACCAGCGGTAGATCGGCGGCGCTGTCGAGCGCCCCGAGAAGCTCGCCGAGGGTAATGTCATCCGGGTCGGTCGCGCTATTCTGCGCTCCGAGGTTGCCTTGAGTCGTCATTTGCGATACCCATTGATTCGACACTTTTAGGATTGTTGAAATATGGAAGAGCGTCAAGCCCTCGTTGCCTTCGGAGCGCTGTCACAGGAAACTAGGTTGCGCATCCTGCGCCTGCTCGTGGTCGCCGGTCCCGAAGGTTTGGCCGCTGGGGTGATCGCAGAACAGGCCGGGGTTTCAGCATCTAACGTCAGCTTTCACGCCAAGGAACTGGAGCGTGCTGGTCTCATCTGTTCGCGTCGAGAAAGCCGATCCATTCTCTACAGCATCGATTTCGACGCACTGAATGGTCTCGTCCGCTTCCTGATGGAAGATTGCTGCGCGGGTCAGGTCGGTCCCTGCACTGATACAGCGGTACCAGCTTGCGGCAGCATTTAGGCGAAAGTTCCGTTCGCGCTACGTGGAATGACCCTTGCACTCGGTCTGAGCGTCAGCTTCGGGGAGCGCAGTATAAAATATTCGCTTATGTTGATCGACGGCTTTTAACAGCGCCGGGTTCGCTGTAGCCGTATTCGCTGCGACGCCTACGAAGGTCCGCATTGGGCCGCTCATCTCGCTGCACTTGCAAACCGCGAAAGATGTCGCGCGATTCGCGTCTGTCGGCGAAGGGCTCCTAGCGACACTTACCATGTCTCAGGCTAGATAGAGCGCGGGATCGCAATGCGGCGACAGCTATGCGGAAGAAGCCAACGATCCGATGCCCGTTCTCTATCCCATCCGCGAGTACAGCCACAAATCGGCAGCTCGGATCGCCTCTTCTTGCGCTTCTCACTAAATTTGTGCATCATTTAGATTATGGCAAGACAAGACAGCTACAGCCGTTACACGATACGTGTCCCGTCCGATCTTTATGAGCGGGTAAAGCTTGCTGCCGGTGATAAGTCAATTAATGCTCAGGTTATTGAGATACTTGAAGAGAAGTACCCTGCCCCTGCCGCGTCCGAACATGAGCAGTACGCGCAGGTGGTCAAATGGAGCGACAGGGTGCTACTCTCCACATCAGAGGAGGAGGCAAAGAGGTTAGCTAACGAAGCTAACGAGTGGCTGAAGGGCCCTGGTCAATCCGACTATCGGATTATTCTTTCGAAGCCGCCTGACTTTGGCAGGTGGCTTCCCTGCATTGTTCACAAAGATATAATTAGAGCGGACGGAATGTTCTCAGCATGCATCGGGATCGGCGGCAGTGGAAAGTGAGTACGCCTATGCCCAGGGCACAAGTTAACCGAGAAAGTGACCGCTTCATGCTCCGCCTCCCCGAAGGGATGCGGAACCGGATTAGAGTAGCCGCCGAGGCGAACAATAGGTCAATGAATTCCGAGATGGTCTCGGCGTTGGAGGAGAAGTATCCGTCGCCACGCATCGACGAGGCTGTTTGTGACGCCATTCGGAACATCGAAGTGGCGATTGATGGCTTTAGTTCATCGCCCCCATCGGTTGAAAACGCCAAAATAATCACAAGTCTTGAAGCAAACCTTGAAGCACTACGAGCCATTGCGAAACAGCTTAGCCCTACCGGCTGACGCCTACGTGACACCTCGCGTGTAGATGGAACCCCATCAGTCCCGCGCTGTCCACGGATCCGGGTTGTGCGACCACTCATGCGTCGCCCTTGACCTGATCTCCTCTAGCGCGGATCCGTACGTCTCAGCATAGCCGTTAGCGGTTGGGGTCGTGATGATCGACCAACGCCACACCTGGCGATACGGGTTCTGGACTGTGTCGCAAAGAATTCGCCCTACAACCAATCCATCACGTGAAATCGTCCAATCGTCGGCTCGACCGTGCCAAGTGAAAATGTGCGTCCAGTAATGGCCCGTCATCCTACGCCCCGGTTGCGATTTGTAGGCTACTGCAATGTGATACCTGATAGGAGATTGTGGCTCTGGTGCCGAGGGGTGCTGATCGCGCAGACGAACAGTGCGACACGTCCAAGTCGTCGGAACATTGAATTCCCCTTCAAATACTCAGTCAAAATGGAAACAGAGCGTTAGGTAAGAGGCTGGCCGAATAGGCTGGTAATTCTAGAAGGCGTTCCTTCTCCCCCGTGCCCGGCGGGTAGAGGTAGGATTTCAGAATGCGTGATTCCTGCCAAGATCAAATGCTGCCGCCTGGGGGTGTATGGGGCTAAATCAAAATACGCCCGACATATCGAGCTCGAAAGGAATCGAGCACGCGGTACCTTTAGCCTTCTGTATGTCTTGGTGTCTGACTTCTGCCTCGCTTGACGATCAGAACATTGGCGCCAGGGTCTGCCGTCAAAACCGGTGCTATCTCTGAAAAGGAAAAGGGTCGGCCCTCTCTCCAGACCGACCCTTCCGGCGAACTAAGTCGCCATCCCTCTTGGCCATGCTTCGGCAGAAACATCATGCGGCCGTGGAGCTCATTCAGCTACTTGTCGAAAAGGTCAGGCTCGGCGTAAAGACTGTTGGCAAGGTTTCTGACATGTCAAAAACACCTGAAGCTCACGCCCGCCCTGACCGAAGTCCCATTTTTACATACTTTATGATATGATTTTAGCTTCTCATCAGAATCCGTTAGCTGGTGCGAAGGAGGCCGCTATGTCGAATAATGAAAAGCTTAGCTCCCAAAACGCCGACCGAGGCGTAACGGATGCTCGCGCTGTTAGTGACCTTAGTGACGATGAGGTCGAAGAAATGTTCCAGGAACTGGTTGCGCGCATTGATTCTGAGCAGCATCCGCTCGAAGCAGACAGTTCCGGTGATATATAGAACTGTGCCATACCGATATTGATGTCGAAGATGGCGCAGGAGAGCGGCTATGACTATTGATACCACCCCTTCCGCCGCGGCCAAGTGTCTGGGCGACCCGGAAGCTCATGCCGTTCTCCTGCGTGACGCTTTGCAAACTGGGGATGCAGGCTTCATCGCCCAAACCCTCGGCGAAATCGTTCGCGCTCGTGGCGTCTCTCAGGTGGCACGTGACGCCGGCCTGAGCCGGGAGGCACTCTACAGAGTGCTTTCCGCGACGGGGAACCCGAAACTTTCTACTCTGCTGGGCGTGACCAAGGCGCTGAACATCCGCCTTGAGGCTTCCGCGATTCCGCCGGAATGATCTCGTCTTTTACATCGCGGATGTGTGCGCACAGCGGGGCAAATAGGACATCGCATTACTGGACACCGCCCCGACCCCCTTGGGCCACACGCCGACCTCTCGCCAATCCGCGCCCGCGACGCAATCGCAATGCGATTCAGTTTCTGCGGGCGCAGCTTGGCACACTCGATTCACAACACCTTCTGCCAGACGCGGATACTCATCAAAGATCCTATAAATCTCCACGCCACCCAAAGTGACAAAATATAATCTTGAGCAATTTCCAGGTCGTGCAGGCTGAGGAAAAGCTGCCCAGATGCAGTTTGTCTCAAAAGACCCATATCCACTAGGACACTACATGGCCGATTTGGAAGGATCCGAAAATGGAACACAAAACATTTAAATGGAAGGCTGCCGATAGCGCGCATAGGCACGTTGACAGCGGCTCAACACGTCATCGCAATGTATACGACAACCTGACCGAAAAAGACTGTGATGCGCTTGCAGCCCAACGGATGCGCAAGGAAGGGGGTATCGGGGATAGTGCGCACCTATCACACGCTGAAGTTGCCCCAGCTTCTTCCGTTGTTTCGCCTGTCCTTAGCTATACGGCCATACCAATTGCTATTGTGGATCCAGCCTTTCAACGGGAAACTGATCGCCGCGACGAAGCGAAACGCGTAAAAGCGCGACACCAAGAATATTGGAGCATCCGGTATTGCGCGCTTGGCGATGGTTAACTGACCAATATGCGTCGCGCGCGACTTCCGGTTCTATCTCGCCATTGTGCAGCGCCAGAACCGCTTCGGCCCCCACCTGATGTATGGATCGTCGCAGTCACAGCGAGTCGAAAGCGCGCGTCCCATGGCCGCCGCATCGTTTACTATACGATAGGTGGGCGGATTTTTCCTGGAAGTTGACAGGTTGTCGGTGAACGCATCGGGCATGCGGATCTCACCAATTCTGTTCCGCGTGTCTAACCACACATTTGTTTGAGGCCGCTCCAAGGAAATGGGGTATACTCCCAAGAGATGACGGCAGCGCCCGTATCCGGGCGGCTGCGAGCTATCTCTTGAGACCCCACCTTGGAGGTCGCAATGCCGATTAAAACTGCCGAACTGGACTTCTCGAATCGCGCCTGCTCCGCGCAACGCTCCCCTCAAGAATTAAGGGGGAAAGATGCAGAAAACCATAATCGAATGCGTACCAGAACTACTCGACCGGGTTAAAATCCTGGGACTTGATGATGATGCTGCCGAAGATCTGGTCGCCCGCGCGTTGACATGGGCTATCGATCATTTGGAGCAATTCAACCCCCGCTTCGGCCTAGAAAACTGGCTGATTTTCATCAGCGACATGCTGATGTGCGAGATTTTGGACAGGAAGCGTCCAGACTCGAACGATGTGGCTCGTGTGGCCTGAAGAGTAAAAACCCGCCTTGGGACAGCCGGGGCGGGTTCGTCATACCAGCACTTTACACGTGCTCAAGCTGGGCATTAAATCTTCAGCGAGAGCCGCTTCAGCCCGGCACGACGTGCCCGAATCAAAATAAAACGACTGTGGGAAAGAAAGGGTCGATCCCGCAGAGACCGACCCTTCGGCGACCAGAGTCACCTTCTCCCATTGCCATGCTTCGGCAGAGTTATGATGCAGCTGTTCAGCAATTTCGCCAAGCTAAAAATGAGAACGTACTACCATCAGGCAATTATTCCCTGCTTCCCGTGGCAAGATGATTTCCTTAGCGATCAGCCGTAGCGTGGGACGCGGCGATCAATCGCTTTCAACAACTCATCAATGTTTCCCTTCACCTTTTCGGTCGCGGCCTGCTCGAGTTTTGCCTCGGCCAAGTTTGTCAGAGCTCCGGCATCGAGGTCGAAGTGCCTGACGGCATCCGGAGCGCCGACATCGCGCACATGATCAAGGATGATCTGGATCGCCGCCGAACCGGTCAGCTGACGGGCCAGTGCCAACCGCGCGCCGGTCATCAATGCGGATTGCAGCGCCTCGCGATATCTGGCCTCGATCTCGATCCCCCACTTCTCACGCGCCTTCTTGGTCCCCCATGCGATGATGGCAGCGATCACAAGCCCGATCAGGTCGAGCAGGCCGGGCGCCGCCGCGGTCAGGAAGGTGTCGAGTGTAGCGGCCGAGGCCTTCAAGGGCATCGCCACCACGGTGACCATCACCAAGGCTAGCGGCCAGACGCGAGGCTCGCGGATGGTCCAAAGAAACAGTGCGATAGCCGCAAGGGCCACAAGGGCCAGCAGGAAGAAAAGCGTCATGGTCAGTTTCCTTTCAGAAGCAGGGCGGCCCAGGTCGCCGCATCGATGTTGCCGGTCTCGCGCAACCGGAAAGCGCGCTGGAATGCGACCGCGGCGGCGCGGGTCTTCGGGCCGAAATCGCCGTCGATCTGTCCGGGGTTGAAGCCCTTGGCGGCCAGGAGGGCTTGAGCCCGGCGCACCGGCTCGCCGACATCGCCGCGCTGCAGGGTCGGCGGAATGTCTGGCGCCGGACTCAACCGCCCCGAGGGCACGACCACCCCCATCGCCTCGCGGATCCGCGCCCGGATCTTGTCGCCGACCTCGACGGGATTGCCGGGCTTGGTCATGCCGGGCAGCCAGGCGATGTCCCATTTGCCCCGCTGCGCGATCTTCAGCGTCGGCTGGACTTCGGCATGCGACAGCACCGTCTCGCGCTTGACCGGGATTTGGTGGCGGCGGCACAGCCCGGCGCAGAGCTGCGCCAGTGCGGCCAGCTGCGCTTCGGTGATCGGCCATGGCCCTGAGGAGAACGGGGCCTCGACGGCGCGGGCCATGCCAGCCAGCGCGATCCCGATCGAACCGGTGTTGCAGTTGAGGGTGTGCGCCGCATAGCGCCCCGACACCAACGGACCGAGATTGTCCTCGGGGGCGTGGTCGCCTTCGACGACAATGCCGGAGCCGTCGATGACATAGTGATAATGCTGGCGGTCCAGGGCCGACACGGCATGCGTGCCCGCGGACCAGTGCATGATGATCCGTTCCATTCCAGTCCTCTGAAAATGAAAAGGCCCGCACGAGGCGGGCCGGATAGGGTTATTCGGAGAATTCGTCGGGGGGTGGGTTCGGCGGTGCGAACACGCTGCCGTCCCATGTCCAGCCGACCCCGACGATATTGTCGGAACCGATGACGACGTGATCTGGTGCGGGCGGGCAATCATCCGGCTCGACGGTGACCTGCGCCACGATCCCGAATTGAATGTGCGCGACATAGATCATGCGGCCATCCTCACCGTGACCTGGTCGGCGCGAACCCGAACAAACAGGAACCCGTCACCTGCCTTGCCGACATTGGCGCTCAGCGCGCCCCTTGAGCCTGAGCCGAGAGTCTTGTCCTCAGAGGCGATGCCGGATTCCGAGAGCAAGATGCCACGCTCACCAGCGCAGACGATGGTTGGAACCGCCAGCCAGTCCAGCTCGACGCCCGGACCGGCGGCCCCGGCCACCCCGGCCGCGGCGTTTCCGCCCGGACCTCCCGCACCACCGGACCCTCCCGATGCGGCATTTCCCGCGGTGGAGCTGCTATTCGCCGTGCCGCCGCGATACCCCTGCCCATCAACCCCAGTGCCGAAATTCGTATTGGTCCCCGTCGCGTTGGTCTGAGCCCGTGCGCCGCCCCCAGACCCGCCCGGACCAGCGTTGGCATAAGACCCGGAGATGGCGCCATATCCACCGCCTGTCGCCGTTTCGACAAGGCCACCGGGATGCGACAGGGTGCTGTCTGAGCCCTGATTGGCGATGTTGACGGCGGTGGTAATCGCCGGCCCACCAGCGCCGATTTCGACGGTATAGGTTCCGTCGACAAGAGGCCCGATCGGGTCATCATCAATCAACCCGCCTGCCCCGCCCGGTCCGGGCAGATAGATCGAGTTGGTGCTGCGGGCGCCGGTGGCGGCCCCGGCGCCCAGAGCCCGCTTCCAGCCGATCTCGGCCGCAAGGGCGGCGACGCCCTCAACCAGCCATGACCCCGATTGGTGGAACGTGATCTGATTGTAGGCGACGCCGTCCCGAGAGAAGGATGTGATAAGGCCGCCGCTGACCGTGATGGTGGGGAGCGCCTTCGCGGTCATCCCGGGCGGTGTGACCCCCAGCCCCAGTCCGAGCCCGACAAACATCAGACCCAGCCCGTAATACCGGTCGCCGTGGTGCCGGTGGCGCGGATGCGGGCGGCACTCATGGCATAGGTGCCAGCGGGCAGCGCCGCAGTGGTGTAGATCACGCCGTCCAGACCGATGAATGACAGCGTGCCGCCGACATTGATCGTCACGGCGCGGATGGCTTCGGCCAGGTCGGCGCTATCGCTGGGGGTCACGGCACAGGCGCCGAGTGCCGGGGCGTTGGTGCCATGGGTGAAGGCACTGAAGCGGTTTGCAGGCATGGGTTCTCCATGAAAAAGCCCCGCACGCTGGCGGGTGAGCGGGAACATTTGGATTGGATCTCGGTTTACCGATCCCTAGAGTCGGGATGGGGCTCGAGTTACGTCAGCCCGACCGGCGACACGCCTCTTCCGGCAGTAACGGGGCGTGTACGTAGGGCGGGGGGTGTTCCTAGCCGGTCCACCCCCCGACATAGTCCTTCCGAAGGCGAGGCGAGGCAGCGGGTAGGAAAGAAAATGGCTTCTCATTTTGAGAACGTTGCCCGCTTTCCAGCCGATCATCCTAAAGCATTCGCCTCATGCTTCCTTCATTTCTAGCTGCGTAGATGCACGCGGGATAACCAGTGTCGCGGGCTTTAACGGGCAACCCTCCATCATTTTCAGGCCCAATTTGTAGCGGTCGGCACCATTGTCGGAACCCTTTTGCGTCACCGGTGTTTGAATTTTTCTGAAAGGCAAGATGGCTAAACTGGCCTCCTGCCTTCGCGGCGAGATAAATACTCTCGGAGTGAAGTTCATGAGGAAGACCGCAGTTCTCACTGACGCGCTGACCGGCATTACCGCGTTCTATCACAGTCCGCCGTGGCATCTCGAAGCGATCAAGCAACACACGACCTGCACGATCGTGATCCTTTCAAACGAAGACGGAACACGTCGGTTGATCCCCATAAAGCCCGAAACTCAGGATGTTCATAAGCGCTTTGCGAATTGGTAAGGCCGAATGGCAATTCCCGTCATTTGATCCGGTATGACACAACCCCAGGAGGATGGCGGGGCGGACTGGGGTTGATGCTGGGGACGGCGGAGGGCACAATGCCCTATGAAGGCAACATATGATGACACCGCATTCACACTGACCGGCACCCATTGGTCAGGCACCTATCCACTCGAAGATCTGTCCAGTTGGTTGGGCTTTTATCGTCAGCAACGCGATCTGCATCCGAAGGCCGCTGGCAAGTATGATGCCAGCATTGCCGAGCTGGAGCGCCTCACCCGCGAAGTTGATCAGCCCTTCGGCAAGAGCGAATAAGTCACGACGTCGGTGCGGTCGTAGACTTTGCGACCGTCGCAGTCATATTCCAACGCGATGTAGAGTTCGATCCTGCCCGGCCGCAGCGTGTCGGGCGGGATCAGCTTGACCCGCAACCGGGTCTGTTCTTCGCTGATCTGGCGCGACGGCTGGATTTCTGAGCCCGGGGTGATCACCCCACCCGCCTCGGTGAACAGCGACTGCCCCGAGATGAAATGACATTGCGCGCCCAGTTCCGTGCGTTCGATCACCAGGTTGAGGATTACCGGCTCACCCATACGCACCGGCTCGGTGACATAGCTCAGACCGGGCGGCTGGCGAATGACCCGGTTGTCACCCGTCGCGGCCGCCAATTCAGTGCGCAAAGCAAGCACATCCTTCTGCAGCGCAGTCAGCATAGCCGGGCTGGACCAGACCGCCCGCGCATTGTCCCAAAAGGGCGTGAAGACCGCCAGCAGCACTGCGCCGACCAGCCAGAAGGCAATGCCAGTGAGCCAGACCCAAAGGCGGTCCAGAAAGAAGCCGAGGGTCGGAATGATGCGCTGTCCCTTGCTCTCGATGGTCTGCGTCATGGCGTCTCCACGCGAAAATGATCAGGAAGAACCGTCGAACGGAATTCTCCGAAGATTGCAGGAAGAGAATTCACCCCAAGAAGGTCTTGACCATCTCGTAGTCCGCCGAGCCGAAGGTGTTGGATTTGGCGATCAGCAGCTTTCGCACATCGGCCACCATGGCCGTTCCTGCCGCCCAGGCGCCAAGGAAGAAGGTTGCACCGGGAGTCATGGAAGCGCCCGCCCCGGTAACCTGCACCCCATCAATATCGATGCGGCTTTGCCCGTCCGAATGCGTACAGATGACGGTATGCCAGACATCGTTGGTGGTGATGGGGGCTGAGATGAAAGCATTGGCTCCGCCGCCAGTGACGAACCGCAGCGTGTTGTTGCTGGATATGTCGATATAGAGGTTGTTCGACCCGTCACCGAAGATGATGCCCCGGCTGGGGCCGGGATGGAACTTGGCGCGAATTCCGAAGGTCATTTCGGTGGATGGATAGAGCAATCCCGTTGGGGAAAAGCTCATGTCGTCCTGCCCGGCATACCGAATGACCCGAAACCCATCCACTTCAGCGTATTCAGGATTCTCAGCCCCCGAGGCCTTCGTAAGTGAGAATGTGCCAACCAGCGGAGCCCAGGAAGTAACGAGCCCAGACCCAGCGGGGGCCATCAGCGCCGCGCAGAAACCCTCAATATCCGCGAGGTCAGCGATAGAGCCCACTGGGGGAAGGACGGCCCCGGCGAAATCCGCAGCGTTAGGGGACACGACAGTATAGGTCATTCCAGAGTCTCCTTAAATTGCGAACTCATCCCCAAGGGCCGGTCGAACGAGCTTGTATCCAGGCTCAATCAGAGAAGCGCATTCCCACGAGTCCCTCAGGGCTCCGGTGGAAAGCGGCCATTCGTCGGAGACATCACCCGAGTTCTGCTGGTGGTAAGCGTATCGAGCGAAACTCCCCGTCGCGGGTGCGCTGGGGAAAGTGGCCGTAACCTGTCGCTGACCCGTCAACCTCACGTTGATGGCGCCGACGGTCGACGTGCCGTTCCAGATCTCGAATCCCATATCCAGGCGAACTTTGCAGAAGCAGGGATCCAGCTTAAGGGGGGACAACGAGTCGAAGTTCCACACCACGTCATTTCCCGAGACGGCGATCCCGGTTGCTTTCGGGGGGTGCCATGGTTGCCCCCTCAGAACGGCCTGCATCGCATAGCCAGTTGTCTCCCCCTGGATAACCACCCTTGCAAAGTTCGAGTGGTGGATATCTTCGACGTTGGCCCCATTGTTCCACACGGCGAAAGGCATGTGGTAACGAGGCATGACCATAGTCGCATTAGCCTTGGCAGCCACAGCGTCCACGATGCCCAGCCGTGCGGGCCAAGCGCCGCCACTGCCTATTCCTCCAAGTCCTGAGCCGCTGGCTTGGTTGACGAACCAATGAACAGCGACCCCGGGGAAGTTGGCCGCAACATAGGCTTCGATGACCGCCGAGTAATCGGTGAACTGGGTGGCATAGGCGGCGCGGGCTAGGCTCCACTGGCTTTCCTGATGAGTGAAGAACATGAACAAGCGACTGACCCGATACCCTTCGGCTCTGGCCAGGTTGATCTGATAGCCAATGTCGGCCAGCGTATTCGCCCAAGTCTGGGTGGTGGCGTTGGCGCTGTCCTTCCACAACCCTTGACCGGCCGACGACCCGATGATGGGAGCTCCGACCGTTGATGACACCCGCACGGGGAACACCTTGAGGGGCTGCTCTCCCTTAGACCCAAGCAGCGCGCACGCCGCAGCAATGTAGTTGTTAAGGCCGTTGGCCGCGTCTCGGGCGGGAATGAGTCCAGACGGGATAATGGTCGGGACGACCCCACCCCAGCCTTTCATACCGCCGCGGCTGCCGGTGCTGTTCACATCGTTCGGCATCAAGACGTGGAACGGCATGGCGGGATTATTATAAACTAACGGGTCCTGAGTGGTTTGCTGGTTCTCGTTCGACTGGCCTACCCCCAGACAGGGGATGGCCTCTCGCTGAACGCCACCGATTACCGGAATGGGTTTTCGACCCCGAGGAGTGTCATGGAACCGGTCAACTGCATTGACCCCGTGTTGCCCAGCCTGGGCAGTGTAGCGGTCCTCGGAAACCGCCCACCCGTCATACCCGGGAAGGTCCGACCCGGTGGAGCCCCCTGCCAGCTTGACGACCAACCCATTCGGACCAATTCGAATGAGGTCCCCCACCTTGACCCCCAGATGACTCTCCAGGTCCATCATCCGCATGGTGCCGTCGAGCAGAACCTCCCCAGCAACCAGTGTGTCGATACGTTCTTCGACGGGGGCGATCAGTTCGGTCCCCAGGAGGGGTTCGCTGACGAGCTGAACAAACTGACTGCCATAGGTGACAAATTGATAAACACGACCGGGTTTGAAGAAGCCAACCGGGACGCGCAGCGCAGCCTCGACACCGCGCACAATGCGAGAGACGCCGGCAATGGTGATGGTCGGATCTATGGCCGTATTGGTAGCGACTGGCGAGATGCGGAACAGGATACCTGGACCGAATCCGGTAGGTGCGCCCTCTCCCGGCTCCCATTCTGCAGTAATTTCATCGCCGGTTCCGGCCACGTTGATGGTCTTTTGAGACGCAACGTCCAAGAGCCCAGCCGCGAGGTTGGAGCGGATGGACTCAATAACCACCTCGTTGGGGAATCTTTGGAGCACACCCCAGTTCGGGAAGGTTGTGAACAGCTGGTCCGTGGTAGACCCGACACCCCGAAGTTCCAGGTACCCGCTGTTATACACCAGAATTCTGCTTAGCGCGGAAGGCAGATTAGCTTGGGTGAAGGCAACTGCTTCATCACGGCTGGCGAAGACCTTGCCCCCGTTGGCCACCACCCCGTCGACAGCCGCCCAAAGTGCGCGCACCAATCCTTTCGGAACAGGCTGGCCGTTTTGATATGCGGAATTACCGTCCGAACTGAACGACATGTTGCCTCACAGATTGTCTAAGGGATGGGCCGTTCAGGCCGTTAGGGATAATTGCCGACCAAGGCCGCAGCCGAGGGGACGCCAGATTGGTTCTCGGACTGCAGCCAGTAGCGCGCCCCTGCCCCGGGAATGGCATCGGTCATCGTCACCTCAGATGAGGTGGCGTAGGTCCACTTGATGAAAGACGCCGAACCAAAGGCGGTGCCGACCGGGCCGCGATACAGCCCAGTGCGGCGGTAGTTGGCGCCGAGATCGGGGCCGAAGCTGACCGACAGCGTGCCGCCGGACGCGCCGCTCTCCGAGATCACCACCGGCGCATCGGGGGCGGTCGCATTGGCGACGATGTCGATATCCGAAACGACGACCAGGGTGGATTTCTGCTTCCAGGTCTGCCCGCCGGGCGCGACATAGCTGCGGAGCTGATAGGTGCCGCCATCGGCCAGTGGCGGGGTGCGGTAGCGATATTGTCCGCTGGCTGCGGTCTCGCGGATGCCATCGGTCCATTCGCTCGACCCGGTGCGGCGGAACTGGATCATGCCGATATAGCCCCAGGAGGCGGCATAGGTCCCGGACACCCGGAGATAGGGCGCGCCATCGTCGGTGACGACGGTCAGGCTGTCGACCGTCGTGCTGAAGGTCAGGGTGGCGCGGTCGAATTCCTCGGCCTCGGTCGGAGGCTCGCCATCCTGCGCCGCGCTCCAGCTGAACGACGCCGGATCCGCCTCGATCAGCTCCACCGTGACATTGGTGCCGTCAAAGCCCCAGCTGTCGACCCAGAACGGGGTATTGCTCAGCCCGAGGCGGGGGATATGCACCGCCACCCGCGGCTCCCCGAGAAGCCGCAAGCCAAAGGCGCGCAGGGTCAGGGTCATGCGCCGAGCCGGATTCATCCGGGCCAGCATCTGCTTGCACAGATGCCGCGCCTGGCCGTGATGCTGCACCGCCAGCAGATCAACGCCCTTGGGCTCGCCCTCGCCCCATTTGGCGATGGCGTCGGTGTCCTCCCAGATATCGGCGACGGTTTCCTGCCAGCGCACCTCGGGCGCGACATAGGTCGGCTGCAGGCTGGTGACCCGCTTGATGCGTTCGGTCCCTGCCCCGTATTCCATCTCGACAATGTGGCGCTCAAGGATGGTGACCGTCGGCGGGGTCCATGCACCCGCCTCGACCTTCAGCCGGCCATCGGTATCGATCCAGGCGCGACCGCCCATGGCATCGAGCAGTTTCTGGGCGACATCCTTGAACGGGTCTGACATCGCGAAGCTGATGCCGGACTGGTAGCGTTCGCGGGTCCCGCCAGCCGTGGCAATCTCTTCGGCCGCGACCGCCCGCGCGCTGGCCAAAGAGCCAGTATTGATATCGGCAGCCGCCAGCGGGCCGAAGGTCGGATTGACCAACACGTCGCAGAGCTGGCGCGCCGGGTTGCGGCTATGGGCAAAATCGTCGGACGGGATCCAGTAGCAGGGGGCACCGTCGATCAGCGCCGAGACCTCTGGTTCGCCGCCGGAATAGACCTCGCCAATGTCCTCGCCGTCCACATCATCGAAGGTGGCGAGAAGGGTGCCGATGCCGCGCAGCCGGTGATCGGTGGTCCAGTAGCCCGGGAAGGCGCTGCGCATCTCCGCCCAGTTCCCGCCATCCCACTCATCGCTCACCAAGCCCTTGCGGTAACGCAGGCGGATATTGCCCTTGTTCCACGGCGCCGTGGTCACATAGCCATCGGCATCGACATTGACCGGCTGGCCATCCAGATACCAGCGCACGACATTGCTCATGCCGCCATCCGCCACCGCGATCAGCTTGAACAGCCGCCGGGTGAAGCCGACATCCGCCCATTCGTAGAAAACCACCGTGCCGCTGGCCCGGACCCGGCCCAGATGCCGAATCCGCTTGGCGTTGCTGGACTTCAGCTCCGTGGTGAGCTCCGAAGGGCGAGGCCCCTTCGGCGCGTTGATCTTGGCCACCGCCATGCTGATCACGGCGCTGACCGCCAGGTTGACCAGCCCGGCGACCATGGCACCGGCGGCACCGGCTGCCGCCGCCGACCCGAGCAGCGCCGTCGCGACCCATGCCCCTACCTGTGGCATTCATTCACCCCATATTGCGATTGCGTCGCGCCGCGCCATGCCGACGCCGCGCGGGGTCCGAAACAGCCAGTGGCTGCCCGACCTGATGGCCGCAACCTGGCGGCCGGTGATGTCGATGACGCCCGGATCGCCGTCACCCGCGACCGGTTTGCGCGGCAGCGGGATCTCCGGCCCCACCCGCACCACCAGCCCACAAGCCGTCAGGTGATGGGCGCCGGCGGCACTGCGGTAACGGCCCCGGAACCGGCACGCCGGATCAAAGCCCCAGCGCAGCAGGCACCAGTCCGCCACCCAGATGGTGCAGTCCTGCACGCCCCATTCCCACGGCAGCAAGGCCGTGCGCTGGACGTAATCATCAAGCTGCTGCATCAGCCGCGCAGCCAGCCCTTGATCTTCTTGCCGGGCATGGTGGCGACATAATCGAGGCCACGATCGACCACGCCGGGATAGCGCCGCGCCTGGTCGCGGGGCGTGTACTCGCCCAGCGGCGTGTAATTGCGCGAGGCCGCCAGCGTCTCGGCGCGAATGCGGATCTCGGCCAGCCCGACATTCTCGCGCGGGGTCACATCGACGATGCGGCCGACATGCATGACGATGGCGTCATTCGGATAGCCGCGCACCGCCCACAGCTGGCGCACCATCTTGCCTGACCAGCTGGCCGGATTGTTCAGGGCTTCATAGGCCAGGTCCGCGCCTTGCTTGCTGCCGACATTCCAGACCGTGTAATAGGCCGGGTTCGCATCAAACGGGCTGGCCTCGATCGAGATCGGATCGGCCCCGATCCAGCCATAGGATGGCTGCCAGAGCTGACCGTCGAAGGTCAGCGGCACTTCCGTCTCGTTCAGGTAATACTGGACCGAGCCGAAGTTCAGATGGAACAGCCGGACCAGCGGCACCACTTCCGGGTCGGTGTCGAGGAAGGCGGCAAGCGCAGGCGTCATGTGAAGCTCCGATCGAAGGCTTCGACGAGATTGAGCGTGATGGATTCCCCAAAAGATATCGCATCGCGCCCCCGCGCGCCTTCCTCATCAGATGCAAAACGGCAATAGAAGCGCGGTGGATTGGTAATCAGCGTGGCCCCCGCCGGAATGTCGGCCCGAAGCGCCGGCTTGAGTTTCATCCAGCCGGCATTGTTTCTGGCGACCACACGATACAAGAAACCGCTGCGGCTGAACGTGTCGCCCACGCGCATGGATGGGCGCACCGGGTTCGTCAGATCGACATAGAGAGATGTGTCGCCTGCAGACGCTGGCGCAGAGGTGACAAGCGGTTGAGTCCCACCGGTTCCATCCGAGTACCCGGTGCCATCATCGAACCACTGGCCGTCATCGAACGGATATTGCCACGGCGCGACGTCAACACCGTAGCGGTAGCGATCAACAATCGGAACATTCGCGACATTGTATTGGCCATCCATTTCCGAGACCAAAGCCTCGAATTGCTTGATCCTCGTCTCATCGCCATCAACAGGAATGGTGATCGACAGATTCCACACCTGCGTTTTCGGCGCGATGATCTGCCGCACCCCGTTCATCGCGACACCAGCTGAACGGCTGGTGTTTTTGATGAAGAGCCGCCCATAGGTCCAGCGCAGGAAATCGGTCGGCCACTCGATAAGCTCGACCATAATCAGCCATGCCTCTGCTGATTGTCTGCATCGATCCGACGCATGCGCTGCGGAAGGTTGCGGTCATATTGCGTGAAGCGGGCCTGCACAGTCGCCATGATCTTGCCGTCATCGGTCAGCGTCAGTTCGGACGCCTGCATTTGCAGCGATTGCCCTTTCGCCACATTGTCGGCCATGCGGGCGCTGATGTCGTGTGGGATCACATCCGAGCCCTTTGGTAGCTTGACGATTTCGCCCCCCAATTCATTGATCCGCGCCCAGCCGCCCTTGAAATTGCGCACCCCGGAGGCGAAGCCGGGAATGACCGGGGCGCCCGCAGCGGCCAGAGCCGAAGTCAGCGGGTCCGGGAAGAGCGCATTACCGATAACGCCGAACAGGTTGCTCAGGCCGCTGGACGCTGCCTGAGCCGCCATGTCCTGGATCATATTGGCGAAGGCCTCCTTAACCGAGGTCGTGCCTTTGATGACACCGCTGAAGTGCCGCATCATCGTGTGCTCGAAGGTTTCGCCCGCATCTGCCGTGACGCGCTGCAGATAGGGCTGTTCATTGGCAATCCCCGCGCCCAAGCCTTGGGTCAGGTATTGGCCGATCTCCATCATGACCTTGGACGGCGATTTGATTTGCATCTGATCACGCCAGCCCTGCTCATAGCTGGCGGCATCCGAAGCACCCTGCGCCCCGGCGGCTCCGGTGCCCACGGCAACCCCGTTGATCATCTCGGTCGAGGTCGTGCCGGGCAGTACCGGCCCTGTCGCGCCCCCCGTATAAGCACCGCTGCTGATCGGGCCGTCGCGGCTGCCGAGGGCACGATCGTGGATGTCTTGGGCGATCTCGGCAGCGGATTTGATCTTGTCGACGATCGGCTGAATCTTCGCCCAGGCTTCATTGAACACCGCGACCACGCCATCCCATAGCGTCCGGAAAAACGTGTCGAGGCCGGACCACGCCTGCTTCAGGCCTTCGACAGCCAGCGTCATATCCACGGTGACGATCCCGGCCAGCGTTTTTGCCAGCCCCATGAACATGTCACCGATACTGGTGAACAAGGTCGTGAACCACGGCCCGACCGTCTCCCAATGGAAGATGATCGTCGCTGCGGCCGCAACGATGGCGGCAACCGCAGCCGCCACCGGAGCCCCAATGGCCCCTATCGCCACGACGGCAGCTGTCAGCCCACCGAGCACGACGGGCAGACCAGCTGCGAGCGCGCCAAACCCAAGCAGCAGCGGGCCGAGGGCTGCCGCAGCGGCACCGACGATGACGCCCCATTTCAGCAACTCCGGGTTTGCCTCCGAGAGTTTGGCGACAAGCTGCGTCATCCCACGCACCAGATCCTCAGCGAATTTCAGCAAGCCGGAATCCGCGATGGCGATTTGCAATGCCTCTATCGCCGAGGAGAACTCTTTAAGAGCGCCATTCAGCCCCTTCATCCGGGCAGCGGCCTGCTCCTCGGACGAAGTCTTGCCGATCGACGCCTTGAGCTTGTCGATACCTTCGGCGCCTTGCTCGGCAAGACCAATGGCGGTGCGCAGGGCATCATTGCCGAAAATCGTGGACAGGGCGTCGTTGCGGGCCTCGTCGGACAAACCCTTCAAGCCGTCCTGAAGCTCCTGCGAGATTTCGGCCATCGACTTCATCTTGCCGTTGGCGTCGAAGAACTCCAGGCCAAGCTCCTTGATCGCTGCGGCAGCCGGAGCAGACGCCGGGACCAGCCGCGTCAGAAACGTCTTGAACGAGGTCCCTGCATCAGAGCCGCTGGCAAACAGCGACGAGGTCGCCGCAATACTGGCGTTGAAATCTTCGAACGAAACACCGAGACCGCCGGCAACCCCGCCCGCCTGTGCCAAAGCCAGCCGGTAATCATCAAAGCCGAATTTCGACGCCAGCATGACGCCGTTCACGCCATCAACCAGCGAGGTGAGGTTGCTAGCGTGCTTGCCGAATTGCAGCATGACGTCGGTGGCGACATCGCCGGCACTGGCAAGATCGGTGCCCGCAGAAGCAGCAAGCAACATGGACGCCTGGAGAGCACCGCCGAGGATGTCCGCGGCGCTGACACCGTTCTTGGCGAGGACCTCGATCGCATCGGCGGATTCGCTGGCGCTGAACTGGGTGGTCTTGCCCATATCCAGCGCGGCCTTGCGCAGCGCAGCAAACTCCGTCTGGCTCGCGCCGGTCGCCGCCTGCACCCGGTTCATCGATGCCTCGAAGTTGCCGGCGGCACGTAGGGACAAGGCCGCGAAGCCGGTGAGCGGGGCGGTGAGCGCAAGCGACATGGATTGGCCCATGGACTTCATCGTATCGCCCATCCGGGCGAGGCTGGCGCTGGCCTGCTTCATGCCCGAGCGCAGCGACGCCGCATCCAGATCCATGATGACGCGTAGTTTGCCGACGACAGATGTTGCCATTGCTTACCCCATGGCGCCCTGTCGCGCCGCCCATTCCGCCATCGTGATCACCGGGAGTTGCGCCTTGATGGTGCTGAGCCGGAAACCTGTGTCGATAATTTCGCCGTCACGCTGGAGTAGTCTGTCCAGCTTTGGCATTTTCGCGGCGCGGCTCAAACCCGCGGTCAGCCAGGCCATGGCCTTGGCGTGATCATGGTCGCGTTGGATGCGCGCCGCCGCACCCTGCATGTGGATCTGGTAGAGCCGGAGCGTCAGGCCCCAGAAAGCCTCAGCCTGGTGGCCAGCCTCGATGTACCGCTCCAGCATGAGCAGGTAGTTCAGGCCGGTCTCTTCGCTCCGGCCCGGGCCTTTCCCGGTTTCACCTCCGGGGCCACTGCCGCCAGCAGGGATTGCACAATTTGGGTATCCTCCGAGAGGATGGTGCCCGCAGTCTCGATCGTTGCCTCCGGATGGTGGCGTTTCAGCGCCGCGAAGACGATGTTGCGAAGCAGCTTGAAATCGACCCGTCCTTCGGAAGCGGCTTGCTCCGCTTCCTGAAAGGCATCGATCGCGGGCTTGCCCGTCGCGTCCTCGAACTCGATCATGGCGTTGAAATCCATGCGCAAGGTAAAGGATTGACCTTCGGCCGAGGCCGAAACTTCTCCCAGAAACCGGTTTGCCATCAGGGTTCCACCGCCTCCGACAGGCGGAAGGTTGCCGTCGCCGCCATCTTGTCATTGATCGGGGCGGTGCGGGCGTAGCCCTTCAGAAACCCCGAGAAGACCTCCGGCACGGCGGTCTCGCCCGACGGCACCGGCAGAGTGATCTCTACAAGCACCTGCTCACCCGAAGTCTTGATCGCCTTGCACAGCGTATCGCTGGCCGATCCGGGGATGTAATTCATCGGGATCGATAATTCACCGCTGTCCAGCAGCCCGGCGATGAACTGCTTGCGCCGTCCGGGCGATTGCATATGGGTGACATCGACCTCATCTGCCTGTTCGTCCGGCATCTCGATGTCCCCGAGAAGGGCCAGGGGCGTCCAGGTGGGGGTGGCGCCACGCCCGATGCGGACCGTGGTGCCGTAGCCAAGCATACCGTCAGCCATGACGAATACCTTTCAAATTGACCATGATTTCAGGGAAGTCTGATGCGCCGATCAGGGCACAGCAGGCGGTAGTGTTGCGGTCGGCAGCCAATGGGTAAGGCGGAAACTCATGACCAAAGTACCGACATTGCGCTGGCCATCGGTATTGGTAACGACCGAGGTCTCCTCGAGGACGCAGGCGCGATCCGGACGCCGCAACGCCGCGATCACCAACGCCTCGATCACCGCGCTGTCCCGATCGAGCACGTCTTCGACCTCGTCAAGACCGGTGCGGCGCAGCGCAACCTGCAGCAGGGTCCGACGCGCCGTGCTGGTCATACTGTCCTGCTCGCAGCGATCCTGCGGCGTCAGCACCCCCAGCACCGGCAGGGTGTCGTGATCGATCACGCCCGACCAGACGCGCAAGACGGTGAAGCCCGCGAAGTGGTTATGGCCAGACAATGCCTCGCGCACCGCATTGCGGCAATCCGTTCGGAAATGCGCCATTTTACCGCCTCAGCTGTCGACGATCTGTAATTCGCAGATCAGGTACGCATCCGAGGCGGGCGACCCCGTCGGATGCACCACCATGACCGTGAAGGTGCGACCGTCCGGCACCGTGATTAGATCACCGCGTCGGACCTCGGGTGCCAGGTCGCGGCCGACCCGCCAGGTCGGCGCCTCGATGCGGACGATCTGGCCGTCCGCACCTTCGACTTCGATCGGGGCCTCGCGGAAGATCGACCGCAGATCGCGCCCGGTGCCGCCGGCAGGAAGATAGGTCACCATTCCGCCAAGGACACTGGACAGGATCCCGGTCATCCCGTCGAAGATGCGGGTCACAGCGTGAACGTCGCCGTCAGCAGCACCGCCCCACTGGTGGCAGCGCTGTCCGCCGCCTCGATGGCCACGCCGATCAGCTTGTTGGTGCTGGCCGTTGCCGTGACCGCCTTGGCGGTATCGTCCCAATAAAGCCGCGCGCCTACGGTCCAGGCCGAGCCGGCAGCCTTGGTCATGCGGTAGGCACCGCGAAGCGAAATCTCCACGCTCGCGACCGAGGCCGCGTCATGGACGGCGACACCGAACAGCGAGCCAACAAGTACGCCCTGCCCCGAGACGACAGCGGCCGGCGCCGGGACCGAGATCTGTTGACCCGGTTGGATGAAGTTCTTCATGATCCGATCCTTTCTGATGATCGCGCAAAACGGAAAAGGGCGGCTCATGCCGCCCCTTTTCCAAACCGGTCAAGCCACCGATCAGGCGCCCGCGTTCTTGTAACCGCCGCGGAAATCGATCGCGCCGCAGCCAAAATCATGCTCCAGTGAGAACTTGGTCCCCTGGACGCCGAACGGTTCCTCCATGCGGAAACGCGGCGCGGTGTAGCCCTCCAGCAGACCCCATTCAAAGCATGGCGCCTCGGAAGGCGAAGCGAAGACATACCAGGTGTTGTCGGTGATCTTGGCAGTGACGCCCAGGCTCAGCGAGCCATCATTGAAGACGTTCACGTTGCCGGCCTGTTCGGGCAGGATGCCCTTGTAGAGCAGCTGCTGTGCCTCGGTTTCCTTGTCGGGGCCGACCAGCAACAGCGCCGGGGTGATTTCCAGCTCGGTCTTGTCGATGCTCTGGCGCTTGCGCAGCGCCGCACGTGCCAGGCTGAGCGACGCGACGGAGATTGCGGCCGCCGTCGCCGCCTTGGTCTTGTCGGTGGTATTGAAGACCTGGCGCGAGGTCTCGTTCAGGGTCGGGCCGTCCCCGTTCGCGCCGCTGATCATCATCGCGTAGAAAGTCCGGTCCTCGAAGCGCGCCACCGCGGCACCGCGATCGTTGAGGATCTGCATGATGCCGTCGAGGCTGTCATTGACCAGGAGGGCGCGCGAAAACAGCACCTGCACGCCATAGGCCTTGACCGAGGTCTTTTCCTTCGACTCGCTGAAGGTCCCAGCCTTCAGTTCGCCGCTTTCGGGATTCACCGGCTGGAGGTTGGGGAAATCGCCGACCCGCACCGTCGTGTGATCCCGGAAATCCTGAAAGGTCCGCTGCCGGGCAAGGCGACGATAGGTCGGCTGGGCCTGACGGTAGCGCGCGGCCAGCGACCGGTTCATGGCATTTTCCAGAAGGACCGGGAAATCGCTGGTCGAGTGGAAGGCCATGCGCAGCACGTCCTCGCGCGCGGCGAAGTTCCCGGGGACACGCCGCTGACCCACGCGTTCGGCCGCCATGTCGACGATGGAAAAATCCAGGTAGGGCCGGGCGACATCCTCGGGCTGCGACCCGGACAGGCGCGCGGTCAGCGCCCCTTCCATCGCCAGGCGGCGGGTTTCGGTCTCGTCGCGGCCACGCTCGATGACGCGGGGCGCGGCGGGGTTGGTTTCACGCGACGCCATCACCGCCATGAAGCGCGACCCGGCCATTTCGGCAGCGGTCCCGTCGTCGACCAGGGCGGTCACGTCGGCCTCGGTCAGGCGACCGGCAGCCATGTACGGCGCGGCCATGTCGCGCAGCATGCGGATACGCATGCGCTCCTGCATCACCGCCGCTTGCGGATCGGGCGTGGGCGGGGTCTGGACAGTGGGCGGGGTCGGCGTGTTCTCGGGGTTCGGGGTCGTCATGACAAGCTCCATGGTTGCGGCCACCGGGGCCGTGAGACCGCCCGGGGCGGCAGGATCGCGGGGCGCGAAGAAAGTGCGGCCCGGGGCCTTGTCGCGCATCAGCGCGGCATAGGTGGTAATGTCGCGGCGCATCTGGGTGCGTAGCGTGTCGTCGATGACGGGGACCGGCCGCGCCGTGATCTCTTCCGCGACCGCATCGACAAAACCGATCTCGATCGCGGCCTCGGCGGTATAGAAGGTTTCAGCCGCCATGATCGCGAGAACGGCTTCGACGAACTGGCCTGAGCGTTCGGCATAGACCTGCGCATAGACCCGGGCGAGCATGTCGAGGAAATCGGCCTGCGCCCGCATCCCTTCCGCGCCGTCATAAACATAGCTCTTCGGGTTGTGCAGCATGATGAACGACCCGGTCGTCATCTCGCGTTGCGCGCCGCCCATCAGGATCAGGGAAGCTGCCGACGAGGCCTGACCTTCGACGATGATGCGGCAGCCGCCGGGATGACCCGCAAGCGTCGCGCGGATGGCCTCGCCTGCAACCGGATCGCCGCCGGCCGAGTTCAGCCGCACCGTCACCTGCCCCTCACCCATCGCGAGGAGCGCATCGCGGACCAGGGACGGGCAGAAGAACACTTCCTCCTCCCAGGTCCACCCTGCCGCCTCGTCGGACATGACATAGCCCGACAGGACGAGATCGCCGCCGATGATCAGATCAGCCCCACGTCGTTTCATGCCTGTTTCTCCTGTATGTTCGCCTTGGCACGGGCTTCGCGTGCCGAGGGCAGGCCCTGCACAGCGACTGGCGCCAGATTGGCCTCTGTATCCTTGTTCTGGTCTTCCGCGCGCTCACGCCGGATCTGCTCGGGATCGAGACCGAGCGTGCGCTGCACATTCTGGCGGCTATTCACCCCAGCCTCGACCGCCTTGACCATCGCGTCGATTTCGTCGTTGGGATCGATCAAAGGCCGACGCGGGGCCGTGTGGGCAAGCGCGAACTCCTCGGCCGGCAGCACCTGTTGCAGCCGCCACGCCTCGCGCACCCATCGTTCGACACCAGCGCAGAACTGGCCGATCACCAGCCGCTGCCAGCGTTCGACATTGCGGTCCATCTCCATCCGACCCATCCGTCCGCTGGAGAAGTTCACCCCGGAAAGATCCCCGGTCAGCGATTCACGGGTGATGCCGATGCCCATCGATACGGCCCCGAGATTTTCACGGACGAATTCCGGATAGCCCTCGACCCGCGGCGGCGTCGTCCAGGAGACCTGCGCCCCTTGCGGCGCCGCGACCACGGCCCCGGGCTCCAGCTTCGACAGGCCCCGCAGTTTTTTGACATCCTCGGCCCCCGCATCGTCCTTGTCGTAGGTGA
The DNA here is from genome assembly GCF_009711205.1 of Paracoccus litorisediminis. Classification (GTDB taxonomy): domain Bacteria; phylum Pseudomonadota; class Alphaproteobacteria; order Rhodobacterales; family Rhodobacteraceae; genus Paracoccus; species Paracoccus litorisediminis. The sequence goes on from NZ_WMIG01000001.1 coordinate 57,378, forward strand.
CCACCCCGGCGAGCAGCGCCGCCATTTTCTGCTTCAGGATCTCGGCTTCCTGGTAGTCGCTGAGATCGCCCATGGTCAGCATCACCGGCGCGAGCCACGGCACGCCGCGCAATTGGCCCGGTCGGTCGAGCCGCCTGATATGCAGGATGTCGCGCCAGGACACCCGCTCCGAAATAAGAGGCGCACCGCGCATTCGCGCCGCGCCGGGATGCTCCCGGAACAGGTGATAGGCCTCGATGTCACCGATCGGGCTGTATTCGACGCCCTCAATGACCTCATTCGCGCCCCAGCTGGTGATCGTGGTGTCGAGATAGTCGCATTCGAGCAGTTCGATCTGGAAGCCAAGCGGCAGATCGCGCGCATATTTGCCGCGCCGTATCCGCCGCCGGGCCAGAACCTCACCGTCGGTGAAGACGGTTCCGATGACGACTTCCTGCTGCGCATAGAGATCAAGCTCTCCGCGGGCATCGAGCGCAGGCGTCAACAGGTGTTCCCTGAGCACGGCCCAGATCTTCGCCTGCTTTGCCGCATCGCCATGCACGACCGAGGGGACGATTCCCGTGCCGACGACGTTCGAAACCACGACCTCTCGTGCCCTCGCCGCGTAAGGACGGTTTCGAACCATGTCGCGGCTGAGTTGCCGCAGCCTTTCCCGCGAACCGAAAGCAGCCGCGTCGGCATCGGTCGCGGGTGCCTTCCACCCTTCCGTCCGACGCCCGCGCGCGGCCGCGTCATAGTTCATGGCAAGACCCATGGCGCGCCGCGCCAGCATCCGCTTGCTGCCGATCATCGGGGCGATTTCCCCGATGAACCTGTCGAGCGTCTTCCCGACCCAACCCATGATCAGAGACCCCGGCCAAGAACAGGATAGACAGTCGCGAACGGGTCGTCCCTCTGCCCCTGAAGCGCGGCGATCTGGGCATTCAGATCCGTGATCCGGCGCGCGAAGGCGGCATCATCGACAAACTCGACCCGCTCGCCGTTGATCTGAACGGAACGCAGACCTTTGGCCCGGTTCCGCACCAACTCGTCCCGCAGCTGGATCAGTTCGGCCTGGTCAATCGCCATGTCATCCTCTCAACGCCGAAGCCATTCGATGACGCCGTCATCGGCATCGGGGTGATCTTTGCTGGTCGGAGGCGGCGCGGCCCTCCCCGTCCAGATCGCATAGGGGTTCATTTCGCTGAGCGTCGCCCATTCCGGCGGCGCGTCAGGATTGATGCGGGACAGTCCCTTGTGTTCGGCCACCGCCTGCGCCTGCACCGAAAGGTCGAGGGTCTCGTTCCGCCCGGCACCGGGGCGCTTCCTATAGCCGTCCTCGTGGCGGCGCTCGGCGAGCAGCTCCTCGATCCGCTCGCGTTCGATCGCCCGAGCGAGGAGATAGGCGCCCGGCCCCTGATCCATCCGTGCCGCCCCGGCGAGAACCGTATCCTTCAGGCGGTCCGTCGCCATGTTCAGCAGCTTGATTGACCGCGCCTTCTTGTTCTGCGAACCCCGCTCGGGGGCGGAGAGCCAGACCCGGGTTTCCAGCCGGAAGCCTCCCCGGCCGATCGACAGAAACCAGCGATGACCCTGGCCGTCGCGACGCCGCTGACGCCAGAACTTCTCGGCATTATCCGCCCAACCCGCCGGGCCGTTAAAGTCGATCACCACCGCGCAGGGCGTCAACATCCAGTCTTCGCCCGCAACCGCATATTCGCGCTGGAGCAGATCGAGCAGCACCGCCGCGTCCTCGACATAGCGGGCCGGATTAAGCGCGCGATACCGCCCCTCTGCATCGCGCGCCTTGGGGGCGCTGTCCGGCGGCTGCGTGATGTCGAAGCGATCCAACGCCATCCGGCGTCCATCCAATCCCCAAGCCGTGACCAGAACCGCGAACCAGCTGCCGTTGACGTCGACCGAAACGGTGATGAACCGGGTCCAATGCGGACAGGTCATCGGTGCCAGGTCGCAGGCCGCATCCTTCAGCGCCACGGCCGACAGGGCGCTGTCATCGTCAGAGGGCCGCGCATAGGGCACACCGATGTCGGTATAATGCACGCGCGAGAAATCGATATCGTCCTTCGACGCCTCGAAAGCCCGGCGTGCCGTTTCATAACGTTCGACCAACTCGTCCCAGGCCGAAAAGGCAGCAGCAGCACCATTCAGCGCATAGCTCGCGATCGGCGTTTGGCGGATGTTGGGATCATCAATCCGACAAAGGATCCGGGCGCCGGTTGCATCGAGCAGGCGTGATTCATGAAACCATCCGCCCCGTCCGGTCAGCGCCAGGGTATTCAGCCGAGTCTTGTCGCGATGGCTGATCAGGTGGCCGCAATCGGGGCATTGCATCCGGGCCTCGGCCCCGGCAGCACCCGGCTCAAGTGTCTTGTCATAGGTGAGACGATCGTAACGCGGTTCGAACATCTCGGCACAATTCGGACATTCCCAATACCAGCGCCCGCGCGTGCCCTCATTGTAGATCTTCACGATACCGCCGGTCACCGGCGGCAGGCGATGCGGGGCCGTGGGATCGAATTCCCAGACCTGTTCCGGGTCGACCGGAAAAGCCGGAGTGCTTTCGACGAAGACGCAGCCGCGCGACATGAAGGTCCGAATGCGCTGCAGCGCCATGCCGTGCGGCGTTCCCTCCGGACTGTCCTTCGGCCCCAGCCGCTGCGGCATATGGTCGTAATCGGTTTCCAGCACCATGCGCTGGGATCGAGAGGACAGCTGGTTGGCCACCGGGTAGCCGATGGTCACACGCATCCCCTTGAACCGCTTGCGGCTGAAAGTGCTGTCATCGCGACCGTTGCCCAGCCTTTCGCGCAGAAATGGGCTGTTGGTGATCGCCGGATCCAACTTTTCCTCGACCCAGGCATCCGCATCGGTCTTGGTCATGTGGATGATCTGCACCGGCGAGGGCGCGCACATGATCGCATGCGCCGAGACCGAGAGCAGCATCTGCGACTTGCCCGACTGCGACGGTCCGACGAAGCACACCGTTTTGAACAGTCGGGACTGGCTCATGTCCTGAGGCTCGACGGTATAGGGTGCGACCGTGCGGTCATAATCGACCCAGTTGCCCTGGACCGGAACGCGCAGAAAGCGTTCCGCCGCATCGGTCACCGAGATCCTGCTGGGCGGATCGAGAAGCGGCAGCGCATCACCGAGCAGCTCTTCCGGCGTCGTGAAAGGCGGCAAGGGCGGGATGCGTGCAAGCGCTCCGAGGCCGCGATCAGCCATGACCACCATCAGATATCCATTTCTCCCTGGCGACCTCCCCCGAACGCCACCACCGAAGCCGGGCGGCGCAGAAGATCGTCGATCTTGGCCTTGATCTCGTCGCGGAGCTGGTCGGTACGCTCGACCACCTGGGCCACCTGTTCCGTGGACAGGCCGAACTTCATTTCCAGATAGTCGGGCAACGTCTCCAGTGAGGTCGCGGTCATCACCAGCACCTCCTCCATGACCGCCCGGGTACGATCGGCCCGGATCAGGTCGCCGCGCTGTTCGGCAAGACGGTTACGCTCATACTCGGCTTGCGACCACTTGCGAACTTCCTCCGCGGTCAGTCCCGCCTCGGCCTCTTCCTGATCGGCATCGAGGTTGCGGAACGCCAGCGCCGCCTGAGCTGCAATCTGATCACCGCGCTGCTTTCTGGCCCGCGCCTTGTCGTCGCGCGCCTGCCGCCAGGCGTGGCAATGCGACAGCTGGAATTCGTAGGCGACGCCGTTCTGGCCTTCGGACAGGGCTGGCATGCCCTGCCCCATCCATTTGGTGATCGTGTTTTCTGTGACCGTGAAGGCCTTGGCGAGCTGCGATCGGTTCAGCACGAAATCCTCAACCCCATCGGGCAGAGGCCATGCCGACACGTCCAGCACCTCCCCATCCGCCAGAGTGATGAGGTGCGACACCGATGATCCTTTCAATAACAACAACAAGTACCGGAACCTGCACCCCTCGGCAGAAATTCGGTACCAAATGTCACGGGGCGCGAATGACCCCCGTGCACCACATATCCGGGAAGGACCCGGGGCCCGACCGGACGGTCCGAGCCGCCCGCCGCTACGCCCCCTGTGCAGCCATCTTCGCGATGGTGCGGGCCAGATGCTCAGGCAGCCGCGCCTGATAGACCTCCGCTGCACCATCGAAGAAGCCGAGCCGCTCATCATAGACCGGCATACCGCGGGTGAAGTGCAGCACCTTGTTGATCGAGCCATCCGGATCGCGCTTCCAGATGCCCGGCGACAATTTGCTGTTGGCCCGCGGTACGAAGAAACCCGCCCGCTTGCGCTTGCGACTGTGTGATTTCGCGGTCGTGTTCGATGACTTGTCGCGCTGCGCCTGGACCGCGGAAAGCGCCTGATTGCGCTGGCCGGACGACCAGTTGCCATAGGCATCGAGCTTCGCACCCGATGCCGGGGTGGCCGCTGTGATGATACCGTCATAGGCTAGGCGTGCATCGAGCAGACCTTCGAGCCCAGTGCGTCCGCGCGCCCCACCGAATTCTTGGGTCTTCAGATAATGTCGCCTGCCGACCGATGGCCGTTCCTTGACCTCAGCCTCGAGCCTGTTCGGGCGCGCGCCCCGGATCGTGAACGCGTTCAGCGTGTACCGTGTCGGGCGGTCGAACACCGCCTGCATCCGGTCCTGAACATGCGTCAGCACATCCTTGGCCGTATCGTTCAACGCCCAGCTGGCCGCGATGTTGATCTTGCGATCAGCCAAAGCCCGCAGATTCTCCTGCAGATCCCGGTCATCGATCGTGAGGATCAGCATCAAAAAACTCCTCTGCTGGCCGATCTGTGATGATCTGCTCGGAAACCGAGACGCGCGCCAAGCGTTACATTTTCGCCAATTGATCGAAGGAGGCAGCTATGAGAGCTATTGTCGCCTGGTTTTTTGGAGTGCCAATTGTAACGATCATCCTGCTGGTCACCGGTACGTTCTGATCTCCAAACAAGTACAATCCCGTGACTTGAAGCGCCCGCCCCGAAGCTCCGGCGGGCGTTTTCTGTTTAAACGCCATCGCGGCGCTATCCCGCCTACCGTCTCTTAGCTCCCGGATCAGTTGGAACTGCTCCAACAACCTGACGTTCACTATGCGCGGGAACGAGGAATGTAACTTGCGGAGGAGCTTCTGATGAAGACCGTGAAGGACGCGTTCGAACATACCCTTCAAGATATGTATTGGGCGGAGAATGCCCTGACAAAGGCCCTGCCCAAAGTCTCCAAGGCCGTTAACAACGCCGAGCTCAAGCTCGCGATTGATGGGCACCTGAAAGAAACCAAGGGCCACATCAAGACTCTCGAGGCCGTTTTCCAATCCCTCGGTCAAGAGGCAAAGGGCGAGAAGTGCGATGCCATGGAAGGCCTCATCAAAGAGGCTGACGGACTGATCGAGGAAGCATCAGGTCACGCGCTTGATGTTGGTTTGATCGGCGCGGCCCAAGCGGTCGAGCACTACGAGATCGCGCGCTACGGCACGTTGCGCGAATGGGCCAAGGTCCTCGGTCACGAGGAGGCCCACACGCTTCTGTCGTCAATCCTGGACGAGGAGAAGGCCGCCAATGCCAAGCTGACCGCCTTAGCTGTGATGTCGATCAACGAGGCGGGTAAAGCCGACAAGAAGTGACCGAGGCGATGAGCGCCCGCTAGGGTTGATCCCGGCGGGCGCAATTTTATCACGCAACCAGGCTGCGTGCGTTCTGCCCGTGCCTATCAGCCAGACGGCGACCCTGACGCCCGGACGCAATCGGCCGTGCAGGTTCTGGAACACAGTGCAGATCGCGCAACTCCGGGAAGAGTGCATAGATCTCGTCTGCGGCGGCCTTACCGACCGACTTCAACGCCTGGGGACCCGGGTAAAGCGATTCCGTCTCGGCGCCATTGGAAATCACCACCTCATGTCGGTCGAACAGCATGTGGAAATAGTCAACCTCAGTCAAATCGGTCGCAATATCCACACCATCCAGACGTATAAGCTGCTTGGCGGCCACAAGCACTTCAAGCGCACCGAACATCTTCATCGCGATCTTCGAGCGAACCAGCACTCGGTGCTGCGGCGAAACCAGCAAGTCTACAGTCGGGGTGCCTGCACCCAGCGCACCTGCGCTGATCCGGATCGGGCGCAGCTTGGGATTGCGCTCAAGGGATGTTGCCGCAACACGTACCCTACCGATCCAGCGTATTGCCTGAAAGCCATTGTCCTTGGTCAGAACCATGTCCCCTGGGACAAGATTCTCAATAGCAATCGGCCCGTTTTCAGTCTCGATTAACGTCCCCGCCACAAAGCAGAAGATCTCACTTGCCGCCAATGTGGTCGACGCCGTCTCATCCTGGTCGATGGTCAGGATGGCGGTATCAAGAACTCCCTGTACAGCATCGGTAATGGTATCGGTCAGAGTGCCGATCCCGGGAATGAGGTTGAGTTCGGCCGCAAGCTCAGAAATGGGTGCGGTGATTGTCGTCGGGATACCCGCAATAGTCACGGTCACCGTTGCCGTTAGATGATCCTCATCAAGCGGATCATCCGTCACGATATACGCGTTTCCGCTTTCGTCGGCGAGCAGGCTCCCGGTGATATCGTTGAGCTGGATGGTCGCGCCGAGAAGGAACGGTGTACCCACGTCGACAGCAGCCGTCGAAATGGTGACCTCGCCGGCATAGGTTCCTGTCACGACAGGAGTGCCCTCTGCGGTCACCGTAGAAAATTCATCGCCAGGTTGGATGGTGACATCCGATCCGCCACCGCCTTCGACATCATAAAGGTCGAAGGATTGCGACGTATTCAGATCATTGAGCACAAAGTTCTCGCCCAACGAAAGAATGGGCGTCTCGACCTCAAGATCGATAGTTGAATCCGGTAGTTGGGTAACGCTTGGCATAGAGTGAATCCTTTCAGAAAGCCTGGAATGAGGGCAATTCGAATTCACTTCACGGCACGAATCTGCCGGTCAGCGTCACCATTTGTTTACACGACGACACTCAATGCAATCAAAAGATGTATGACTGCCGACAATGGAACTGAGACGTGTAATCGCCTCTTTGCCGATCTGCGTTTCAGCTGCAAAAGCCCGAAACCATTTCTCTAAGGCAGAAGAACGGATAAAGGCTAGGAGAATGAGAACGCCCGCTAGGGTTGATCCCTGCGGGCGCACTTCTCGATAATAGTGAATTCTGTCTCACAGAGTGACGTAAGCGGTCAAGAAGTTTCTTTCCCGCTATAGCCGATCATACGGTCCAGTGCCTCACTCAGGGCGTGTGTGACCGCATCATAAGTCTGGCCATTCTTTTTCCAGCCATGACCCAGCAGGACATCTTCCAGCGCGCAGCCCTTGAGGCAGACCATGTCCACCAATACCCGATCCATGATCGGGCCTCGCTGGTCAGCGCCGCGCACTGTCGGACGCACCCGCCGCACCGCCATTGCGACCCCGAGTCCGATCCGTTTACGAAGAACATCGAGTTCGCGTCCGATGTCCAAATGGCGATCCATCCAATCCATGCTGTCGCCACCGCCACCCGAACTATCAAGACGGGAAAGTTTAGTGCCGTCAGAAGCTGCCAACTCGACCAAGTTTGAGTAGCGTCGGCCCATCGCGATCTGGCCGGGAGTCAGTGGACAGGGCCTCTTGCGGCGCAAGGCAGCGGCGATCATCCGGTCAAAGACATCTGCCGTACGAATGGCCGCCCGCCCGCCATAGCCGCGATGCACGGCCTCGACTTTGTCAGTGCCAACTGGCAGCAGCTCGACATTCCGATGCAACACGAACCCACCGCGTGCCGGGGCCGGAACAATATCAGGTCCGCATTCGTCGGGTATCGCGCCGGCATCGCGGATTTCGGCCAGCCGGGCCGCTTCCTCAGCATCACGCGCCTGCCGCGCCGCCTTGGCCGCCGAAACCAACGCCCTACCTTCTTCCACCTTGTCTGCCGAAATCAACATTTTGTGGTTCATTTCTCTACTCTCACTGTCTGTAGGGTTCGCTGTTTCTGACTTGGGCTTGACGGGCTTGAAGGATTGAGAGTTGGGCTTGAGAAAAGACAGGAAACCCATTCATTCGTTTGTTTTTATTCAATAGGTTAGACTACTTTTTTGGGTCTGACGGGCTTGAAGGGCTTGAGTTTTACCCCTTGCGTAAGAGCAGTTTTCCCCCAGACCCCGCTGAAATACGCGTGCGGGTACATGTCGTTTTCTCAGGCCCGTCGAGCCCGCCCGGCCCAAAATCATGGTCTAAACCGTTGATGTTGCGCATGTGGCACCCCCTGACCCCGGAGAAATCTCAAGCCCACTCCCTAGCCATCTCAAGCCCGTCCGGCCCAACACCGAACCCACGGCCCAGATATGCGAGACGGGCCCGCAGACCCGCCCGATCGATTGATGAGGATGATTGGGGTGCGGGGTCATCGTGGCACCCACGCACTCTGGCTGCTCTGAGCCTCGGCCGCGCGCATCCGAGAGGAGAAATCCTCGGACAGCCTGATGCCGCGATAGCCTGTCACCCCTGATTTGCCCGAGGCGAAGGTCTTCTGGGTATCAGGATGTCGCCATGACTCGGCCTTGGCTTTCAACCGCAGGGAAACGGTGCGGTTGCTCCATCGGGTTTCCCCGCGTTCCTCGATCCAGAAGTTGAAGGCCTCGATAAGCTCGCGCGCGGTCATGAAGTCGCGCTCATAGCCCGACACCACTGTGGCATCGCCGAGGAAGGTTCCGATCGGATCGCTGTCCTTGCGATAGCCCTCGGTGGCCGCCATCACCTCTTCGGGTTCCCGCAGCCCGCCTTCCAGATAGTCCAGCAGTCCCTGCACCAACCAGTTGAGGATCCCAGACCGTTCCTGCCACAGCAGGTCGTCCAGTTCCTTTTTCGGGATCCGCTTCTTCTCGGCGATCTGGACCGGGAAGGTGACCAGCATCAATCGGCGCCAGATCCCGTCATCACCGCCGCGGATATCCGGCAGGTGGTTTCCCGAGATGGTCAGTTTGAAGATCGGCTGGAATGTGATCATGTCGGTATAGAGCGCACGGACCATCATCGGTTCGCCACCGGTCAGGGCCTTCACCAGCCCCTCCTGCAGGCGCTCACCCTCTTCTGGTTCAGAGGTTCGCACCAACCGCGCGCCGATCAGCGGGATCAGGTCCGGCTGGGAATCCGAGCCGCTCTTCTTGTTCTTGCCGGTCAGACTCTCAATCTTGGCGGTGGCCGAATAGTCGCCCATCATCCGCGCCATCAGATCGACCAGAACGGATTTGCCGTTGGCACCGCCGCCGTGGAAGAAGGCCAGCTTCTGGATATCCAGGCCTGACATGGACAGACCGAACCAGCGCTGCAGAAATCTGCGCATCTCGATATTGGGCTGGATCTGGCTCAGGAACTCATCGAACCGCGGACATTTCGCGTCCGGGTCATACGCCACGGGCATGACCTTGGTCAGCAAGTGGCCTCGATCATGCGCGACCAACTCGACATCCGCCATGGGCGACATGCCATATGCGGGATCGCCAGCAACGCGAGTGAAACGCAGCACGCCCGACAGCGTGTTCACGTCCAGATCGCCCTTGTCCATGTCCTCTACGGAATGGGCCAGCATCACGCGGGCCTCATTGATCATGTTCGACATCGGGCCACTGTTGCCAGCGTTCTTGGCATGGGTCAGGCGACGGCCGATCAGGCTCTTGTGGGTCTTCAGGGCCGCATCGATCGTGCGCAAGCGCGATCCGATCTGACCTAGTTCATTGATCAGCGTTTCGTCGCCGGCATAATCAGGCGTTGCCTCGATCTCGATCCGGCGCTTTCGCAGATCTCGTTCCTCGGTCAGCAATTGGCGATCGCGCTTCGACGGCTGGAGCCAATCGACTTCTTGCTCGATCAATCCCGACATTTGATGGGCACGCGATCGGACCAGAGGTGAGCAGTCGCGGCTGATTTCTGGATCCCGCTTCCAACGTACCCCGTCCCAAACAAACCAGCCTACCTGAGACACGAACAAGAGGTTCTCGCCGAAATGGATACGGAACCGGTGCCCGTTGCCGATGTCGTTCAGCGGCTGCCGCGACGATTGCGATACCGGATGTTCGGGCTCATCTCCGTCAGGCCCGCGATCCTCGGGAGGGGGCGGCGGGGGAACGTAGTCGTCCGGGATACCCGGATCGTCATCAGAAAGATCACCCATGCCCTCGGGCAGATCGACATCCTCGGCATTCTGCATCACTTCCCGCACTTGGCCGAGCGCACCATTCTCGCGACCATCAGTCATTTCGCTGTCCCATCAGGATATCGTTGAGGTCCCTGCCCTCCCCGGCATGGACGATCGACCCGCGCAAACCGGGTCGTTTGATCATGGCGCGGCGCAGGCCGGCCTTGAGCTTGGCGGTCGTCAGCTTGGGATCACTGTCGCCGTCCTGGACGAAGATCAGGTGCCGGACCCATTCGGGCGGCAGCCACGCTTCGGAATCGTCGAGGTCGGGAAGACCGGCGAATTTCAGGCCGGGGCCACGCTGCATGCGGCCGGCCATGTTGCCCAGATCGACGCCGCACCAATAGGCGGTGGCCTGCGGTGCCGGATCCGCGATCAGGGCGGAAAGGGTCGTCTCGACCCCCTCGGCCATGATCATGGTGTCGCAGCCTCTGGGGGTAATGAAGCGGATCGCACCGCCCTTCTTCGAACCCAGCACCTTCTTGGCCGGGAGGGTCTCGCCCTTCCGGCTGGGATGCGACAGGTTCAGCTTGCCCTTGGGCTGGTCCAGATCCAGCCAGGTACGGTGGACAGCCGTGACCCGACCCGCGGCATCGACCACCGCGCAGATCATCGCCGGACCGAAATGGATTACATCCCACTGGCCGGGACGATCAGCGGGGATCGTGTAACGGGCGGCTGGATCGAACCGGAGGGTTTGTGGCAGCGTAGGGAACAGGGCCGGACTGATGCCGCGCAAGGTCAGGTAATCCCGAACTGCAGTACCCTCGGCAGGGCCGGCAGCGAACCATATGTCGCGCGCCGCACGGATCGAATCCTCGCGTTTCTGACGGGCGATGCCATCCTGCCTGCGCCGATTGTCCTCGGCCTTGCGCTGGCGCTCGATGCGCTCGGCCTCTGTCAGGCCCTCGGCCGGGCCGCAAAACCATTCGAGAGCCGCGCGGAAATCCAGACCCAAGGCATGCTGAACCAGCGCAATCTGGTCGCCCTTGGCATGCGGCCCACACTCCTTGCGGCACTGGAAAATCCCGGTCTGAAGGTTGATCCCGAAGCGGTCGTGACCGCCACATTGCGGGCACGGTCCCACCAGCTCGCCGCCGGTGCGGACCAACCCGGTCAGTTCCAGCCTGGCAACGACCTCCGTCATTGTCATGGCCTTCGCCTCGATGAGACGGTGATCGTGGCTCACGATGCACCTATCCCATTGGGTGAAACGCTGCGTATTCTGGGTTGCAGGAGGTTCGGACCTAGTTGCTCAGCCACCAGATGCAAAGGACGCGACGGAATGAATGATAAAGCAAGCGACGACGACGCGGCGAAAATGGCTAACGACATCGACACATTAAACGGCCTGCACCATCTCAACAGACGCGCGACCAGCGCTCTGGAGATCGCAGTCCTTACGCTGGTGGACACGCTTGAAAACATGCTTCCGGGCACGCGCGGACGTGTCGTCGCGGACATGCGCACGGCTGCGGAACGAGAATGGGCGTTCATGCGGTATTTGCAAAGCGCAAGCGACGAAGGCGACCCGACCGACAAGGACATCGCGCGCGAGCTGATGGCACTTGAGTATCTGATAACCAAGCTGGAGAGACCGAACATCAAAGACTAGCCTCCTGCCACGGCTGCATATCGTGCTGTTCTCGCGCCCGAACCGCGATGATCAAGTCACGCCGCCCATCAATCGTCAGCGCGCCATGATCCGTGGTGATGGCGGGAAACAGCATCTGCTGCCAACGCGCGACGACATCATCTGCGGAGCATCCAATCTGCTTGGCGATGGCCGAGATCGAGGTGCCGCGGCACAGCTCCTCGACGATGGTCACATCTGCTTTGGGACCAAACGCGGGTTCAAGGCTATCCAGATGCCCAACAACCATGCGTTGGATCGAGGTTAGGCCGCTACTCATGCTGCTTGCCCTCGCACCAGGTCGTGCCGTGGACGGCACGAAGCAGCCGATCACCGGCATCGGTCCAAAGTTTTTTACTCCCCGTGCCTGCCGTTACTGTGTCGATGAAATGCTCCATCTCGCGCGTCAGGTCGTGATCGGCACCGAAGGTCTGAAAGACCAAGGCGCCAGCGCGGTCGATCGCCTCCGGCTCGACGGTATCTGCCTTGGCACCATAGGCGACGGCCATCATCGCGAACCGCGCACGGATCGATGCCACCCCACTCACCGGCATGGCGGGCACATCGCGATATTCAGTCTGAACATTCATGCTGTGATCCCTTCGTTGAAATGGGTGGGCCCGGCGACGTGGTGGCCCTGCCGCGCCCCGCTTCATCAGCCTCTAGGGAGGAGGAGTGAGGCTGAGGAAATTTTCGCCCCGCTGCCAAGCAGCTCTCGGCCGGGCCAGCCGCAGGTTCCACGATCCCGGTCATACCCGCCCGAGGCGAACAAGGATCGTGACGGGTTCCGTGAGGACAGGTGCTGCGCCCCCTCCTCCATCCCCGCCCCGGGCAACCTGAAAGCCCGTGTTTCATCTCGAGGATTTCCTTTGACCTGACCGGCCAGCCCGGTGACGATATCGAGCCGTAATCAGGCCAATGAGGACACCGATGCCGATGAAAATGACGGCGGCCCAATACGAGGCCGCGCTTGATGAGATCGCTGAGCGGCAACCTCCGGAGGAGTCACCGTACGAAGCGGCGCAAGCATACGGTGCCGTCTCATATTCGCTTTCGGTCTTTGGAGACGCGCTGAATCTACGACTGATCGACGCGAGAGGTAGAACCCAGGACATCAAGTTGAGCCAACCAATGGCCGTGTCCTTGATCACGCACTTGACCCAAGCCTGCCAGGTCGTTGACTGGATGGATTCCACTGGGAAGCCCAGCTTCAAACCATCCTGAGAAACCATGTGTGAGATCAGATCCAAGCCCGCCGAGTTCGGCTCTGCCGGAACCCAGTTCAGCTTGATGAACTGACACTCCTGCAACGTCATGACCGCGCCCCCATGATCTCGAAGTATCGGGGCAGCGTTTCGACAGCGTGGGCGACGGCATCGCCATAGGGGCGGTTGATTGCGTCGAACCAATTGCATGCGGTCTGGAATGCAACGCCAAAATGCATCGCGCACTCTTCACGCGACCCGAAGCTGGCGATCATCAGCAGCGACCAGCGACGCATGAACGCGTCGCGGTCAAGGAAATAGCTGGCATGGGCGCGCCGCGCCGCCGCCGCCGTGCGGGCACGACCATCAAAAACCCTGTCACGGGACATTTGATGTCGTGCCGAAGCAGCCTGACGAGACTCAGGGGTCTTATGGAGTTGGGACATGGGGATGCTCGATGGTTGGGGCCGCAGTTGCGGCGGGTTTAGAACTCGATGAAGTGCGCGAGCTTTCCTCGAGAAACTCGGGAAAGAAGTGCTGTGGCGTCAGAGGAAGGCTTCTGCTCTGTGCCTCTCGCAACAGGGTCTGTTGGACATCGGTCGGAACTAGACCGCCAGTCCCACCCCTCTCTCGTGGATAGGTCCATCGGTGCACCCTCGAAAGGGTGCGCCCGGTCATGTTAGCGACGGCTTGAAAGCCGCCACAGATTTCAATGATCGTTCGCGCTGGCTCCATCATGCACATACTAATTGCGATTATCGCAATTACTGGCAAGCGGAATCTTTGCGATTAACGCAGTATCTTTGAGTTGCGATTTGCGCAACATGTGCCCATGGAACTGATTGACGCAGACTGGATCAAGCACCGGCTCACCGGAAAGCGTGGGGAGCTCACCGAATTGGCTCGCGCCGTTGGCGTGAAGCCAGATGTCATAAGCAAAATTCTGAAGGGCGAACGCAGGGTGCAGCCCGGCGAGATGGCTCTAATCGTCGCCTTTTTCCGCCCGCCCTCTAAAGCCGCTCCTGACCCTTTAGAGCAGCGGCTACTCGATCGCATTCAAGAATTAACCGACGAAGAGCGGGCTCTTTTGCTAGGCGCCGCAGACGGGCTGATCGCTCATCGCCAGGTGGCAAAGCGGTAATTTCATCTAGCTTCGCGATCACGAACACCCGGTCATCCATTAATTCATTCCAATCAATGCTCTCTCCACCATGCATGGTAGGAGGACCGGGAACTCGCTCAAGTTGACCTTGAGGGCAGATGGCTCGCGGACTTGCACCACCCAGCCATCCGCCTTCGTGTGGTTGCTCCCAAACCAGCTACGGATTCGCACGAATTATTTTGCGATGATCGCAAATTGCGTCTTGCAGTATTTTGCGTTTATCGCAATTTATATTACAACCGCAACCCATGGATGGAGCGCCCGATGAAGATCCCTCTCGTTCCCACGACCCCGCAGGCGGTCACCGACGCGCGAATGGTCATCTGTGATCCCGAGCTGGCCGCGCGGTTGCCCGAGACCCTCCGCCGCGTGGCATTCATGATCGTGGCCAGCCAGCACGGAATTCGGGTGAGCCAGCGCCAGCGTCCGGCACGAAAGGGACCCCATCAATGACGGATCACGACCATCAGGACCGTCACCCTTTCGCATCGGGCCGCGCCGCAGCTGATTTCCACGTCTCGGCCGACGACATGTCGCCAGAAGAAGCGATGGACGTGAGACTACTCACGGCTCGCCAGAGACGCCTCCTGAACCGGCTGGTGACTATCCTTGTCGGCGCCGGAATGTGCGCCGCACTCATGGTGATCGGCGCCGCCGGATCGATGCTCGCGGTCCTTTTCTCATGACCCATTCGCCCGCCAGACAGTCGCTTGTTCTGCCGGGCATGACTGCCCCCGGTCTCTGCTCGGACCGGGGGCCTTTTTCTGAGACCAAGCGGACGAAACACGACAAACTGGCCTTCGGGACCTGTTTCGCTTCGCGAATATGTCCGAAAGGCCGACGAAGCACTCGTCGCGGCCGGGCAACTGATGCCCCCCGCGCGGCGCATCGAGCTGTTGAGCAGCCAGTGTCGCCCCACCCAATCGAACTGTTCAATGAATCCCTAAGCTGGAGAGGCGCATGAGTACACACGCGGACGGCTGCTCATGTGCCAGCTTCACCTGGAGGGATGTACTGGCCAAAATTTTCGGCCTGCGACCGGTTTGGAAACCGAAGCGCAGGCCGATTGATCAACACGTTACTCGTTATAGCTCGAGTAATAATTGCGCTACGACACAAGGTCTGTGCTCTACCGCACAAAGCGCGTCACTGGCGGATCTTTCGAGGGACATGGAACGGTTGGGGCAGCTGCCAACAATGGCGGCATGCCCACTACGTGCCTGTGCCACTGTGTCCCTCTCCTCGATACGGAGCCATCACCGCGCGATCATTCGTCAGTGCAATCAATGGCTGAATCCTTCATTGCACGATGGTTACCCGGTCCACATCGATGTCGGTCTCCTTCCGAAGATGCGTGTCCACCTCTCCCTCGATGCGTACGACGGTGTTTTCATCGACTTCGGTACCGGGAAAATCGTCCTCGTCAATTTCCACCCGGATTTCGCCGGTGTCATCGCGGAATGTATAGACTTCTTTCTCGACCTGACGGACCAGCCGGCCTTCGAGCTGCACGGCAGCCTCGTCTTCCGGCGCCGCCAGGATCTGCTTCACTGTGGTCGGTACATACGTTCCCTCGTCAACCTGCTTCAGGTCGGACGGACCGCGGTACTGTGCGAATGCCATCGTGGACGTCGTGATGACCATAGCCGCTGCGAGCAAGATTTTTTTCATCGCGTTTCTCCTTACCAGTCAGTCGAACGCGGCCGCCTGGAGAACGGTTCGAGGCGCAAACGGATTCCCGATTTGGGATTGCCGATGAACCTCCCAGGTGCACGCATGCCATCGAACAACAGACCCGAAAGCAGGAGGCTGCGTGATGGGTAAGCACCTCACAATTCAGCCAGCGGCCATGCCGGAGCGTGTCAATCTCGAACCGCGCATCATCGCTTATGTCGGATCCAATACGCTTTGCCAGATGCTAGACATCAGCGACAGCACGTTGTGGGAGTGGGTCCGCAAAGGTCTGCTACCTCGCCCGGTGAAAATCGGGGTTTCCTCGCGCTGGAAATGGACCGATGTTGAGAAGCGGATTACGCCAAATGCCGAAGGCGAAGTCGATGATCCGATCTTGAGGGCAAGCCGTGGCGGCTGATCTTAGGCTTGAGCGTTACGTCCAGCGCAAAATCCGCGCTGGTCGGGAGTTCTTTTACTTCCGCGTAGTAAAGCAGGGAAAAGAAGAGCGGCACGCCCTACCTCACCCTTTCTCCGCGGAGTATCGCTCCTCGTACGACACGGCGCACCGCAAGGTTTTCGGCACGGCACCTGGCGAGAGCGAAAGCCCGACAGGTATCGCCGCAATGATCCATCAACACCGAGAAAGCGAGCGCTATAGAAAGCTTCCGCGCCAGTCTAAGACGCTACGAGACCTAGCCTTGGCACTTATGACAGAGCGGTGGGGAAAGTTCGAAGCCGCGGCAATTCGACCAGTTCATGTCCAGGCACTTTACGACAGCTTGTCAAATAGGCCAGCGACCGCCAATCGCAGACTGGACGACATCAGCGCCACCTTTAGTTGGGGCAAGCCGCGCGGGTTTGTTGACGTCAACCCATGCAGCAAGATTGATCGCGTCTTGTCCGAAGGTGCTTACGAGCCCTGGCCAGATGAAGCACTGCAGACGCTCATCACCAAAGGCAAAAAGGAAATCGTGAAGGTCGCACTTGTTGCGATCTACACCGGGCAACGCCGTGGCGATGTGACCCAACGACTGTCAGACTGCAGCATCGACGGTGCGACATGGTATCTCCAGCAAGGCAAAACCGGGAACGGCGTGCCCGTGCCCCTGCATCCGGTTGTGCTGTCGATCCTTGATCTCGAACGCACTGACCGTCGCAAAGCAGGTCTCGTCGATCCGCGGCGTCCATTGCTGACGAATTCGCGCGGGCAGCCTTGGACCCCGAGTGGATTTGGGGCGTCATGGCGTACTGAACTGATCCGCTTGGGCCTTAGGCCCCAACGGAAAGATGAATACGAGGATGAGGCCTTTGCTCCGACCTTCCACGGCTTGAGGCACACGAATGCCACCCAGATTGCCAACGCTGTTGCCAGAAACCCGGATGTGTTCGGAGGAATCCAGAGGGTTAAATCCATGCTTGGCCACCTCTCAGACAAGATGGCGCGGCATTATGCGAGAAGAGCTGAAGTTGAGGCCATGAACGTCGAAACCCTGCTGCTAATTCCCGAAATTGGGAACACGCCAGCATGGATTGGGAACATGTCAGAAGAATAAGACGCTAAGTCTTTGAAACATGGTGGGCGGTGAGGGACTCGAACCCCCGACATCTTCGGTGTAAACGAAGCGCTCTACCAACTGAGCTAACCGCCCGCCGTGGCGGCTATTAGCGTGAACCGGCGTCGCTTGGCAAGCACCAGTTCACGCATTTTGGTCAGCGCCGCAGTCGCGCGATCAGCGAGGACGTATCCCAGCGACCGCCGCCCATGTGCTGGACCTCTTTGTAGAACTGATCCACCAAAGCGGTGACCGGCAGGCTCGCGCCATTTTCATCCGCCGTGGACAGGCAGATCCCCAGGTCCTTGCGCATCCAGTCGACCGCGAAACCGAAATCGAAGCGGTTTTCCTCGATCGTCTTGTAGCGGTTCTGCATCTGCCAGCTTCCGGCGGCACCCTGACTGATCACCTCGACCACCTCAGAAATACTCAGCCCCGCCTTCTCGGCGAAATGCAGCGATTCGGAGAGGCCCTGCACCAGCCCGGCAATGGCGATCTGGTTGCACATCTTGGTCAGCTGCCCCGCACCGGACGGGCCCATCAGCTTGCAGATCTTGGCATAGCCGGCGATCACCGGCTCGGCGTGGGCGTAATCCTCGGCGCCGCCGCCGCACATGACCGAAAGCTGGCCGTTCTCGGCCCCAGCCTGTCCGCCCGAGACCGGCGCATCGACAAAACCCAGCCCCGCGCTTTGGGCAATTCCGGCCAGTTCGCGTGTGACGGCGGCCGAGACGGTGGTGTGATCGACAAAGATCGCCCCCGCCTCCATCCCGGCAAAGGCCCCATCCGATCCGGTGCAGACCGCGCGCAGGTCGTCGTCATTGCCGACGCAGGCCATGACGAATTCGGCCCCCAAGGCAGCCTCGCGTGCGGTCGGGGCCGCGCGGCCACCATGCTTTTCCGCCCATGCAGTGCCCTTCGAGGCCGTCCGGTTCCAGACCGTGACCTCGTGCCCCTTGGCCGCCAGATGCCCCGCCATGGGGAAGCCCATCACGCCAAGTCCAAGAAAAGAAACGCGCGCCATAATTTTCTCTGCTCCAAAGTTGAAAGGCGCGTTGATCCGGCTCGCGCCCTGTCCTATTCAGCCGAATGAATTTCACCACCTGCCGCAGGGGTCAACAGCCTCTGCGCCCAAGCATCGGGACCGCGCCCAATTCATGGTGACACTTTTCCGCTGGCTTGTGCGCCTGACGGTCGGACTGATTGTGGCAGGCGTCGCGCTGATCGCCCTCGTCTGGTATTTCGCAATCCGTTCTCTGCCTGCCTACAACGCGACCTATGATGTCGCGGGGATCACTTCGCCTGTCGAGATCGTCCGTTCGACCGAGGACGTTCCTCATATCTTTGGCAAGAACGACCATGACGTCTTCTTTGCCCTTGGCCTTGCCCATGCGCAGGACCGCCTGTTTCAGATGAACGTGCTGCGTCGCGCGGCACAAGGCCGTCTGGCCGAGATCTATGGCGCGGGCGCCCTGCCCGCCGATGATCTGGCCCGCCGTCTGGGACTGTTCCGCAATGCCGTCGCCTCGGTCGAGGCGCAGGATGCGCCGACCCGCGCCGCACTTGCCGCCTATTCCGAAGGCGTGAATGCCTGGATTCAACAGGTGAACCTTGGCGCACGCGGTCGCGGCGCGCCGGAATTCTTCCTGTTCCCGGATGAGATTTCCTATTGGGAGCCTGCGGATTCCCTTGCCATCCTGAAACTGCTTGCCGCCAGTTCGACCACCCAGTTGCGGCGCGAGGTCTTGCGCGCGCGCCTGTCCTTGGCCGCGCCCGAGCGTGGCCAAGAGGTCGTCGCGACAACGGCCGAGCCGCCCATGCCCGCCTATGCCACGCTGTTCCCCGATGCCCGCTTTGCCGGGGTCGAGCGTCACGTGCCGCATCCCGACTGGAACACCGGTTTGGCAGGCTACCTGTCGCCCTCGCTGGGGGCATCGGCCAATGGTTGGGCGGTGGCGCCACGGCGCACGGCTGCTGGCGGCGCGCTGCTGGCCAATGACCCGCAATTCGCGCTGACCGCGCCGGGCCTGTGGTATCTGGCGCGGTTGGAACTCGCCTCGGGCGGGGTGATCGGCGGCACGATTCCGGGCATTCCGGCGGTGCTGTCCGGTCGCAGTGCCGATCTGGCATGGGGCATCACCCCGGCCCAGATCGACGATCAGGATCTGTTCATCGAAGAAGTCCAGCCGGGCGATCCCGACCGGTATCGCGGCGCGAATGGCTGGGTCGACTTCACCACCCGCAACGAGACCATCCGCGTCAAGGGCGAAGCCGCGCGCACCATCACCTTGCGCGAAAGCGAAAATGGCCCGATCCTGCCTGCGGGGCAGTTGGACATTGCCAGCATCCTGCCCGCAGGCCATGTCGCAGCGCTGGCATGGACTGGCGGTCAGGCAGGCGACACCTCGATGACCGCGTTGATGAGCCTAATGCAATCTCGCACCCGCGAGGATGCCGCGCAGGCGCTTGTGCCGCTGGTCGCGCCAGCGCTGAACGTCACGCTGGCCGACAAGAACGGCGTGGGTCAGGTGCTGGCCGGTGCCCTGCCCGAGCGTTCGCCCGACAGTCCGATCCATGGCCGGATGCCTCAGCCGGGCTGGAGCGCGGTGCATCGCTGGCTTGGGGTGAACCCTGCCCCCACGACACTGACCGACCTGCGCCCCGAAGGCGGCGTGGTCGCGACAACGGGTGCCGCCCAGCCCGGCCAGCAGATCGTCGGCTTTGACCGCGCCAATCCCTATCGGCAGGACCGGCTGCGCCATCTGATCGACAGCCGCGAGGTCCATTCCCGCGACAGCTTCATCGCCGCCCAGATCGACGTGGTCAGCCCCGACGCCCGCGCCCTGCTGCCCGTCGTCGCCGCCGAACTGTGGTTCACCGACGAGCCCGCCCCGCAAGGCACGCCCGAGCGCCAGCGTCAGGACGCCTTGTCCCTGTTGGCCAATTGGGACGGCACGATGAGCGAGCACCTGCCCGAGCCGCTGATCTACTCCTCATGGATGCGCGCTCTGCAGGAGCGCATCGTGCAGGATGAGATTGGCCCTCTGACCCAGCACCTGACCGAGTTCTATCCCGAATTCATCGAGCGCGTGTTCCGCAACATCAACGGCGCAGGCGAGTGGTGCGACATCCGCCAATCCACCCCCGTCGAGACCTGCACCCAGATCGCGCGTCAGGCGCTGGACGCGGCGCTGCTGGAACTGACCGACCGCTTCGGCCCGGATCTGGCCAGCTGGCGTTGGGGCGACGTCCACCGCGCCCGTCATGTCCATCCGGCGCTGGGGGACCTGCGCGGGCTGTCCTATATCGTGAACCTCGTGCAGCCGACCTCGGGCGGGGATTCGACCATCGCTTTGGCCGGGATGCTGAATGAGGGCACGAACCCCTATCTGAATGTCACCGGCGCGACCTATCGCGGGGTCTATGATCTGGCCGATCCCGACAGCTCGGTCTTCATCATCTCGACCGGACAATCGGGCCATCCGCTGTCGCGCCATTACGACGACATGTCCGAATTGTGGCGGCGGGGCGAATATGTGCGGATGTCGCTGGACCCCGATCTTGCCCGTGCGGCGGCCACCGGTGTCACGCGGCTGGAACCTGTTCCCGAATAGCATCGGGGGGTTGAATCCCCCCGCCAGCTGCCGCCATTCTGCGCCAAACCGTTCAGGAGGGCCGCAAAATGCCGCGCAAGATCATCATCGACACCGACCCCGGACAGGATGACGCGGTGGCGCTGCTGCTGGCCTTGGCCAGCCCGGAGCTTGAGGTGCTGGGCGTCACCACGGTCGCGGGCAACGTACCGCTGGACCTGACCCAGCTTAACGCGCGCATCGTCTGCCAGATCGCGGGGCGGGGCGACATCCCGGTCTATGCCGGATGCCCCGCGCCGCTGTCCCGTCCCCTGGTCACCGCCGAACATGTCCATGGCAAAAGCGGGCTGGACGGCATCCTGCTGTTCGAACCGGAAACGCCGCTGGCCGAGGGTCATGCCGTCGATTTCATCATCGAAACCCTGCGCCGCGAACCGGCGGGAACGGTGACACTGGTACCGATCGGCCCGCTGACGAATATCGCCCACGCCTTTCAGCGCGCCCCGGACATCGTGTCCCGTGTCCAGCAGATAGTGCTGATGGGCGGCGCCTATTGCGAAGTAGGCAACATCACTCCCGCCGCCGAGTTCAACATCTATGTCGACCCCGAGGCCGCGAAGCTGGTCTTTGCCAGCGGCGTGCCTCTGACCGTCCTGCCGCTGGACGTAACCCATCAGGCCGTGACCAATCGCGACTGGATCGAGACCATGCGCGCCAGCGGTCCGGTCGGCCGGGCCGTGGCTGGCTGGACCGATTTCTTTGAGCGTTATGACCGAGAGAAATACGGCAGCGAGGGCGCGCCGTTGCACGACCCCTGCGCCATCGCATGGCTGATCCGGCCTGACCTGTTCTCGGGCCGCGAGATCAATGTCGAGATCGAGACCAAGGGCGAATTCACGCTGGGCATGACCGTCGCGGATTGGTGGCGCGTCTCGGGACGCAAGCCCAACGCGCTGTTCATCCGCGACATCGACCGCGACGGCTTCTTTGACCTGCTGACCCAGCGCATCACGACGCTGGATCGCTGATCCTCAGGGCTGGGGCGCGGGCGCAGCGGGGGGCGCTTTCTCGGGGGTTTTCTTCTGTGCAGGCTCGGCCGGGCCTGCCCCGATTTCCCGGTCAATGCGTTCGATCATCGTCGCGGTGATGTCCGCCGATTGCGCCGAGACAAAGATCGAGCGCTGATCCAGAACCACCACCGCGCCGCGCTCTTTCATCACCTGAGCCAGAACCGGCAGGGCCGCGCGAAAGAACGCCGCGCGCTCTTCCTCGACATGATCCTGCAATTCGCGCCCGACGCTGTCCCTTTGGCGGCGAACCTCGACCACACGCTTGTCGAATTCATCCGCACGTTTGCGGAACTCCTCGGGGCTTAGTGTGGAACGCAGCGCGGTCAGCTGCTCTTCCTCATTCGAGAATTGCACCGCAAGACGTTCATTTTCTTCGGCAATCTTGCTTCCGCGTTGGTCCAGATCGGCCTGCACGCGCATCCCCCATGCCGAGGCACTGAACAGTTCCTCCTGATCGATGGTCAGGATGGCAGGGTTGCTCTGATCGGCGGGACGTTCCGGCGTCTCAACGACCAGCGCCGGCGGAACGACAGGGCTGTCCTGCGGCGGGGCGACCGTCGCAGGCTCTTGCGCCAGCGCGAACGGAGCGCCCAGAACCAGCAGCAAAGCCGCGATGCCCGAGCGCCCGCGCATCAGAATTGCGTCGAGATTGTCATGTCGAAGTTCTGCTCGAGGTCGTAATCTTCCTTGGCGAGCGCCTTCGAGAAGTTGAAGCGCAGCGGCCCGATCGGCGTCGTCCAGAAGACCGAGGCCCCGACCGTGGCGCGCACATGCATGCCGTCATCGACCTCGATCCCGTAGGCGCCGATATTGTTGTCCAGCCCCCAGACCGAGCCCGCATCGGCGAACAGGCCGCCGGCGATGCCATATTCCTCGGGCAGCCCGACCGGGAAGCGCATCTCGGTGCGCAGTGCCCAGAAATAGTTGCCGCCAAGCGCGTCTTCGTTCGGCGCGGCATTGTCGCGCGGGCCGATGCCATTCGGCTCAAAGCCGCGGATTTTTCCGTTGCCGGTATAGCGTTCAAGGAAACGCGAGTCCTTGTCGTCCAGCATATGAACCGCCCCGGCCTCGAACTCGCCAAGGAAGGTCACGCCTTCGCGCCAGGCCTTGCTTTCCACGCCGGAATAGAACGCCGTCGTCACCGATTTCACGTCGCCACCCAGCCCGGCGAAGTCCTGCGAGAAGCGCAGGCGATAACCGGTCAGCGGATCAAGACCGGCAATCCGGCTGTCATAGCTGTAGGTATAGCCAAGCGCCGAGCTGATATAGCCACCCTGCTCATTGAACAGGATCGGCGACGAGCCATCCAGTTCCCCGCTGTCGGGATCGACTTCGATCGGGTCGACGTCGAACAGCGTGTCCTTGCTCAGCTTGTAGCGGACCTCAAGGCGACCGCGTTCCGAAATCGGGAATTCCAGCCCGGTCATCATGCCGACCGAGCGGGTGTTGTAATCCGAATTGTAGCGGTTGGTGGTGTTGTACCACAGCTGCCCGCGGAATTTCAGGTCGCGGCCGAACAGGAAGGGCTCGACAAAGGTCACGCCCGAGGACTGGTTGTCCGCACCGGTCGAGAAGGACAGGTTCACCTCTTGGCCGCGGCCAAGGAAGTTCTTTTCCGACAATGAGGCGTTGAAGCCCACCCCGGTCGAGACGCCATAGCTGACGCCGAAGTTCAGGCTGCCGGTCGGCTGCTCTTCGACGTTCACGTCGACGATGACCTGATCGGCGGCGGTGCCGGGACGGCTTTCGGCCTGCACATCCGCGAAATAACCAAGCGCCCGCAGCCGCTCGGCCGAGTTGCGGATCTCACGCGGGTTGAAGGGGTCGCCTTCGACCGAGTTGAACTGGCGACGGATCACCTCGTCCATGGTCGTGGTGTTGCCCTCGATGTCGATGCGCTCGACAAAGATGCGCTGGCCGCGGGTCAGGGCAAAGGTCAGGTCCAGCGTCTGGCTGCGCGGATTGCGGGTCACGCGCGGCTCGATATTGACGAAGTTCAGGCCCTTGTTGATCGCCAGTGCCTCCATCCGGCGGATGGTGGTGTCGATGATCGTCGGGTTATAGACATCGCCCTTGCGGACGCGGTTCTGGGCGGCGAAATCCGCAGCATCGACGCCCGGGATCTCGCTGATCGTGTTCACCGTGCCAAAGGTATAGCGCGGGCCTTCCTGGATCTGGAAGGTGATGTAGAACGCATCGCGTTCGCGCGCCACTTCCGGTGCCACGGCCTGCACCTTGAAATCGGCATAGCCGCGCGAGCGGTAGAAATCGGTCAGCAGCTTTTCATCGACCGGCAGGCGGTCGGGCGCAAAGGTGTCGCGCTTGATGAAGGTCCGCAGCAGGCCCGCCTGCTTGGTCTGCAGCACGTTGCGCAGCTTCTGGTCCGAGAATGCGCGGTTGCCGACAAAGCCGATGCGCTCGATCTCGGTGACATCGCCTTCGCGGATCTCGAAGACCAGATCGACGCGATTGCTGCTGCGACGGATGATCTTGGGATCGACCCGCGCCGCCAGACGCCCCTGCGAGGCATAGACCTTGCTGATCTCGGCGGCATCGGCCTCGGCCTGGGCGGGCGAAAAGACGCGGTTGGACTTGGACTTGACGACCTCGGTCAGGTTTTCGTCCTTGAGCCGCTTGTTGCCCTCAAAGGCGATGGTGTTGATCGTCGGATATTCGGCGACGCTGACGACCAGCGTGCCCCCGGTCGGCGTCAGCTCGACCTTTTCGAACAGCCCGGAATTCTGCAGGCGCTGCAGGGCGGCGTTCAGGTCGCCACCTGACACGTCGCGACCGCGCTGCAAATCCAGATAGGACAGGATCGTCGCGGGTTCGATCCGCTGGTTGCCCTCGATCCTGACATTGTTGAAGACATAGGCGGCGGCGGCACCGGGCACCATCGCCGCTGGTGCAGCCACGGCCAACGCCGAAATCAGCGCAAGTGCGCCCTTGCCGAGTTTCCGATCCGTCATGCTGCCCCTCGTCTTGCCTTTTTGGCAGGTTCGTCCCGCCGGATTTGCCAAGATGGATACAGCGAAGCAGGCCTGACTGTCAAAAGGCAAGGCTTTGTCAGGGACAGAAAAGATCGTTGGTGAGACCGAAGACCATCAGTGCCAGCACAGCCGCCATGCCAAGCGCGGACAGGATGTCGATCACCCGGTCCGAAGGCTTGCGCCGCGCAACCGCCTCATAGGCATAAAACATCAGGTGGCCGCCATCCAGCACCGGCACCGGCAGCAGGTTCAGGAAACCGATCGCCGCCGACAAAACGCCGATCCACCACAGGAAGTCGCTGCCCCCCGCCGAGGCCGCCTGCCCGGTGCTTTCCGCGATCGAGATCGCGCCGCCCAGATTGCAGCTGCCGATCTGGCCCGAGATCATCGCCCACAGCCCCGACAGCGACGAGGCGATGATGTCCCAGGTCCGCGCCGCGCCCAAAGACAGCGCCTCGACGACGCCGGTCGAGCGCGTGGCCGGGTCGAAATAGGTCCCGCCCCCGGTCACGCCGATCATCCAGCGCTTTTCGTAACCCTCAGCAGTCGGCAGGTCCTGTTCGCGTGGGATCAGGGTATAGTCCGCCTCGCCCTGCCCCTCGCGCCAGACCCGCAGCAGCAGCGGCGCGCCCTGCGCTGCCAGCACCCGCTCGCGCAGTTCGTCAAAGCGCGAGACCGGCTTGCCGTCGATGGCGAGGATCACATCGCCCGCGCGCAACCCTGCATCGGCGGCGGCACTGCGCGGCGCGATCCCCGTCAGCAGCGCCGGCATCGGATCGGGGCCGGGCACGGTCAGTTCCCGCCCGTCGCGGCTGACGGTCCAGTCATGCACGGGTTTGGGTGGCAAATCGGTGGCGATCCGGCCCAGATCGGCCCAGTTTTCCACCTTTTGCCCATCCAGCGCCACGATGCGGTCGCCCGGCTCCAGCCCGATCTGGACCGAGGCGGGTGCCGCCCGCAGCGTGCCGACCTGCGGCGTATCGACCGGCATGCCCTGCCACATCGCGACCCCGCCAAAGACCAGAATCGACAGGATGAAGTTGAAGATTGGCCCCGCCGCCACTGTCGCGAAACGCGCCCAAAGCGGTGCGCCGGGCAAGGATTGGCGGGCCAAACTCGGATCAACAGCTGCGCCCGAACCTGCGCTGGCGGCATTGCTGTCGCCTAGAAAGCGGACGTAACCGCCCAGCGGGATTGCCGCGACCTGCCACAGCGTCCCGTGCTTGTCCCGACGAGAGAACAGTCGCGGGCCGAAGCCCAGCGAGAACACCTCGGCCTTGATCCCCGACCAGCGGCCGACGATGTAATGGCCGTATTCATGCACGGTCACGATGATCGACAGCGCCAGAATAAAGGCGCAGGCCGTCCAGATCAGCCCGCCCAGATCCGCGATCAGCGCGCTCATGCCGCACCTGCCGTGCTGGCAGCCAGCCGACGTCCGCGCAGGTCCCATGCCAAAACGTCATCCAGCGATGCCGGGCTGGCCGAGAAGCCGGTTTCGCGCGCGCAGGCCTCCAGCGCCCGTTCGACCGCCGGAGCCATATCCATGAAACCGATCCGTCCGGCGATGAAATCGTCCAAAGCCTGCTCCTTCGCGGCATTCAACACTGCGCCTGCGGCACCGCCAGCGCGGATCACCTCTCGGGCAAGGCGCAAGGCAGGCCAGCGCGTCTCATCGGGGGCGGAAAATGTCAGGCTGCCAAGCGCCGCCAGATCCAGCGCCGCGACCGGCAAAGCCGCGCGATGCGGCCAGTTCAGCGCGTAGCCGATGGCATGACGCATATCGGGCGCGCCCATATGCGCAATGCTCGCCCCATCGCGGTGGCTGACAAAGGCATGGATGATCGACTGCGGATGGACGAGCACCCGGATGCGTTCCTCATCAATGCCGAAAAATTCGTGTGTCTCAATGACTTCCAGCGCCTTGTTGAACATCGAGGCACTGTCGATGGTGATGCGCTGCCCCATGGCCCAATTCGGATGACACGACGCCTCCGAGACTGTCGCGCGGGCCAGCCGCTCCAGCGGCCAGTCGCGGAACGCCCCGCCCGAGGCGGTGATGGTCACGCTTTCGACTTGTTCGAGGTTTTCACCATTAAGCGACTGGAAAATAGCGGAATGTTCGGAATCAACCGGCAGAATGCGGGCACCGCTGCGTGCAGCCTCGGCCATGACCAGACGCCCCGCCGCGACAAGGCTTTCCTTGTTGGCAAGCGCCAGCGTCCCGCCACGGCGCAGGACCTCGAGCCCCGGAGGCAGACCCGCCGCGCCGATGATCGCCGACAGCGTCCAGTCAGCGGGACGGGCGGCGGCCTCGGCAATA
The DNA here is from genome assembly GCF_009711205.1 of Paracoccus litorisediminis. Classification (GTDB taxonomy): domain Bacteria; phylum Pseudomonadota; class Alphaproteobacteria; order Rhodobacterales; family Rhodobacteraceae; genus Paracoccus; species Paracoccus litorisediminis. The sequence goes on from NZ_WMIG01000001.1 coordinate 84,760, forward strand.
GCCTCGGGCCCTGCAGCAGCCTCGATCCCGGTGCCGGCAAGCGCCTCGCGCAGTTCGGGCAGCTTCTCGGGCATGGCCGTAACCGCAATCTCGGCCCGCAGGGCGCGGGCCATTTCGGCCAGTCGTGCGACATTCGACGCGCCAGTCAGGGCGATGGTCCGGAAGGTCTCCGGCTCGCCTGCCCGCATCAGCAGATCAAATGCACTTTCGCCGATAGAGCCGGTGGCCCCCAGCACGGAAATGCTGCGCATCTCTCAGCCTCCGATTTCCGGAAGGATATGGAAAAGCATCAGCACCAGCGCAAGCAGCAGCGCACCCGCCATCGCGTCAAAGCGATCCATCACCCCACCATGGCCGGGGATCAGGTCGGAACTGTCCTTGGCGCTGACCCGGCGTTTCAGCCAGCTTTCGGCAATGTCGCCGAACTGCCCGGCAATGGCCAGCAACGGCCCGATCAGCAGGATGCCTGGTCCGGCGCAGCCGAAGGCGTACAGGATGCCAGAGAGGACCAGCGCCCCAACCCAGCCGGCCAAAGTGCCGCTCCAGGTCTTTTTCGGGCTGATCGAGGGCCAGAAGCGTGGCCCGCCCAGTTTGCGCCCGACGAAATAGCCCAAGACATCCGATTGCACGACGGTCGCCACGATCCACAGCACGGTGGGCAGGCCCATCACCTCGCGCAGGACGACCAGCGCATAGCCCGCACCAAGGATGGTCGCGGTGAAGGCGATATAAGCCCGGCGTTCGTGGCTATGGGTGCCCGGAAGGCCCGCAAGGATCGGAACAAGGGTCAGGATCAACGGCCAGTCGCCCGGCAGTTCGACCATGGCGATCAGGACCAGCGCCGACAGGACGGCAATCAGGACGGGATGGCGCGGGCTGTGAAACTCGGGGTGACGCCAGCCGGTCAGCCGCGCCAGTTCCCACATCATCAGCCCGACCACGATGGCGACGCCGAAATGCAGCCACATGCCCGAGGAGACCAGCAGCAGCACACCCAACAGCAGAAGCAGTGCGCCCCAGCCGAACCGGGTTCGCAGATCGGCCCATTGGCCCGACTTCAACTTGCCGCGAAGACCTCCGGGGGGAGTATCAGGCACCCTCATGCGCTACCAAAGCGCCGGTCGCGCATGCTGAAGCGGTCGAGGATCTCGGCCAGATGCTCGGGGGTGAAATCCGGCCACAGCGTTTCTGTGAATTCATATTCCGAATAGGCCGCCTGAAAGGGCAGGAAATTCGAGGTCCGGGTCTCGCCCGAGGTGCGGATCACCAGATCCGGGTCGGGATGACCCGCCGTATCAAGGCAAGCGGCGAAATCGGCCTCGGTCGGGTTCGTCACCTCGCCCCGCGCCACGCGCTGTGCCAGCCGTTGCGCCGCCCGAGAGATTTCGTCCCGGCCGCCGTAATTGATCGCAACGGTCAGGTTCAGGCGGGTATTGCCGGCGGTGCGCGCCTCGATCCCGGCCATCAGGCGCTGCAGGCGCGCATCCAGCCGCTCGCGCGCGCCAATGAAGCGCATCCGCACGCCCTCGGCGGCAAGGCCGTCGGCCTCGCGTTCGATGTAGCGGGCAAAGATCGCCATCAGGCCGAGCACTTCCTCGGTCGTGCGTTTCCAGTTCTCGGTCGAGAAGGCATAGAGCGTCAGCCAGTTCACGCCCAGATCCGGGCAGGCCCGGACCAATTGCTTGACGCGCTCGGCGCCGCGGCGATGACCGACCAGCCGCGGCCAGCCCTTGTTGACCGCCCAGCGACCGTTGCCATCCATGATGATGGCAACATGTCGGGGTCGGGCGATGTTCGTATCGGACAGTCTGGCTGCGGGATCGGCCATATGGTCAGACCTGCATGATCTCGGCCTGTTTGGCCTCAAGCGCCTGATCGACCGCCCCGATCATCTTGTCGGTCAGCTCCTGCACCGAGGATTCCCAGAACTTCTGATCGTCTTCGGACATGCCCGAGGACTTGGCCTTCTTGATCTGGTCCATGCCGTCACGCCGCACGTTGCGGATGGCGACGCGGGCATGCTCGGCATATTGCGCGGCCACGCGGGTCAGGTCGCGGCGGCGCTCTTCGTTCAGTTCGGGGATCGGCAGCATGATGATGGTGCCGTTCAGCTGCGGGTTGATCCCCAGACCCGAATCGCGGATCGCCTTTTCTGCCTTGCTGACCAGTGCCTTGTCCCAGACGTTGATGGTCACCATGCGCGGTTCGGGCACGTTCACCGTGCCGATCTGGTTGATCGGCGTCGGCGAACCATAGGCGTCCACCATGATGGGTTCGACCATGCTGGCCGAGGCGCGGCCAGTGCGCAACGAGGAGAACTCGTGGCGCAGGCTGTCCATCGCCCCCTTCATGCGGCGTTCCAGGTCGTCGGTGTCGATCTCAATCTCGTCGGACATGCTCGATCATGGCCTTCTGTGCTGTGGTTTTCAGCGCTTTTAGCCGAGAGGGGCAGGCAAGGCAAAGCCTATGCGGGTATTTTAGCCATGAACCCGCGTATAAGTGCCCTCTCCAGCAAGAATTCCGCGGAAACCGCCGGGTTCGTCCAGCGAGAAGACGATGATCGGCAGGTTGTTGTCGCGCGCCAGCGCAATCGCCGAGGCATCCATCACGCCCAGGTTCTTTTGCAGCACTTCGTCATAGCTGACATTGTCGTAGCGCTTGGCGTCGGCGTGCTTCTTGGGGTCTTTGTCGTAGACGCCATCGACCTTGGTGCCTTTGAAGATGGCTTCGCAGCTCATCTCATTGGCGCGCAGGGTGGCTGCGGTATCGGTGGTGAAATAGGGGTTGCCGGTACCGGCGGCAAAGACGCAGACGCGCTTTTTCTCCAGATGACGGACGGCGCGGCGGCGGATATAGGGCTCGGCAACTTCGTCCATGCGGATCGCGCTGATGACGCGGGTATGGATATCCTCGGCCTCAAGCGCGGCCTGCATGGCCAGCGCGTTCATCACGGTCGCCAGCATCCCCATGTAATCGGCGGTGGCCCGTTCCATGCCCTGCGCGCTGCCCTGCAGCCCACGGAAGATGTTCCCGCCGCCGATCACCATGCAGATCTCGACGCCCATGTCATGGACCGACTTCACCTCTTGGGCGATGCGCGCAACAGTCGGCGGATGCAGCCCGTAGCCTTGGTCGCCCATCAGGGCCTCGCCCGAGATCTTCAGCATCACACGCGAATATTTGCCAGCTTGCGGGATTAGGGAGGACATCGCCGAGGAACCTTTCAGTATTTCATTGGGGCGCTAAATGTCGCAAACAGGGCGCATGTTCAACAGCCAGAGCATGCGGGCATAGTGACGCAGCCCCAGGAAATTCTTTCGTCGATATCTTGCGACAAGCATGTGCTGATCGCGGGACCGACAGCAAGCGGAAAATCGGCGCTGGCCATCCGCATCGCGCAGGCACAGGGCGGCGTGATCGTGAATGCCGATGCGCTGCAGGTCTGGTCCTGCTGGCGCGTGATCTCGGCCCGCCCCTCGGCCGAGGAAGAGGCCGCCGCACCGCACCGGCTTTATGGTCACATGCATCCGGGCCAGAGCTTTTCCGTGGGCCAATGGCTTGATCAGGTGGCCGAAATTCTGGCCACCGGCCAGCGCCTGATCGTGGTTGGCGGGACCGGGATGTATCTGCACGCCCTGTCGAACGGGTTGGCGGTCATCCCACCCGTTCCCGACCATGTGCGGGCACGCGGCAATGCCCTGATCGCGATGGAGGATGGTCTGACCCGCATGGTCGAGGATCTGGACGCGCCGACGCGCGCGCGGATCGACCTGCGCAACCCCGCCCGCGTCCAGCGTGCATGGGAGGTCCTGCAGACCACCGGGCGCGGCATCACCGACTGGCAGGCCGAAACCGGCCCCGCCCTGATTCCACGCGAGAAATCGGAAAGACTTGTCCTGACATCGGATCGTGACTGGCTGGCCGACCGGATCGCGCGGCGCTTTCACGCGATGATGGATCAGGGCGCCTTGGACGAGGTTCGCGCCATGCTGCCGCATTGGGACCCTACGGCACTTTGGGCAAAAGCGATCGGTGCACCGGAACTGATCGCTTATCTGCGTGTTGAGACGACCTTGGACGAGGCTGTCGAAAGAGCCATCATCGCCTCGCGCCAATATGCAAAATCACAGCGGATCTTCTTTCGCGGACGCATGAAGGACTGGCGAGAAATTCGTATGGATGCTGCATCCTGACAGCAACAGATTAACGAATTTTCAACCTCAACGGGATTATTCATGAGTCGGACGAAAAAGCCGGGTTAGCCTTGACTCATCGAATCGTGAAAGCACTCGCATGACCGGAAAACTGCGCTCGCGTGATCAGGGAAATGCCTCCCCTCCGAAGGATGAGGTTGATGAAAAACTGATCGGCGCGGCGATCAATGCCGATGTCATCCTCGAACCCTCGCAGACCGATCCGCGCCCGGTGCGCGGCTATGCCGGGGTGGCGCTGCCCGAGCCCCATGACCTGCCGGTCATCCCCTCGGCCGAGCCGGCAGGCGCGCCCCAAACCCCGACCTCGCGCCCCTTCGCGCGCAGCGACGGCCTGCGTCTGATGCCGCTGTCGGGCTTCATCTGGGGTGGCGCGACGCAGAACCGGCAAGGGGCCAGACCGATCTCGGCCCAACCGCGGGTACGCGGCGATCACGTCATCCTGCTGGTCACCCGAGGGTCCGCGGATATCGACTTTCCGCGCAAACGTCAGCCTATCGGTCAGGGGCGCATCGCCTTCATCCCGTCGGGAACGGCGTTTTCGTTCCAGCCGCCCGCCGATATTGACGGCTGGGCGCTGCTTTTGCCCCCCAATCTGGGGATCGGACTGCCGGTCGGCTTTCCGCTGGCCTTTCGTCAGGGCACACCCCATCCGGCGGATGAGCCGCTGTTGGAGCCGGCTTTCCAGGCCTTGGGACAGGATCGCGTGCTGGGACCCAGAGCCTCAAGCGCCACGGCATTGCATCTTGGGCTGCTGGCCCTTGCCCTGACCCGCGCCGTCGACAAGCCGCAGGTTCAGGACGGCGATCATCTGCAATCCTTGGTGGCACGCCCGCTGACCGAAAGCTTCCTTGAGCTTGCCGCAAACCACCTGGCCGATGGCCGCACAATCGCTGATATGGCGCTCGAACTGGGCTGCACGCAGGCCCAGCTTGACCGCGCCTGCCATGACAGCCGCGGCCGGACCCCGCTGGAGCTGCTGTATTCGCTGCGTCTGGAACGTGCGGCTCAGCTTTTGCGCGACACCGACATGCCCATCCACGCGATCGCTCAAGAAATCGGCTATAGCGGTATTGGCCATTTCATGCGCGTCTTCACCGCCGCCACCGGCCGCACGCCCGAGGCGTTTCGCGCAATGGCGTGGAGCGGGACTGACGGGTCTGACTAGACGGTTTCCGGGTGCTTCCTGATGGGGTTTCCCGGTGCTTAGCGCAGCATCGCTGTCAGATGACCATTTATCGGCAAATCTGCGAGTTACGACGGTACATCGGGTGGTGCATTAAACGATAATGCCCTGCAAGGCTCCAGCCATCGTACCCCCGGCTCTTTGCGGCATTCTAATGTCTCGCTGCGCCGATGCGCTGCCTATCTGAGCCGCGCGTAGTATGTATATAGTGAGAGATGGTCGATATCACAGACTTACCTAGAGGAAGCGCGGGACACGGTCCCTCGTTCGCCACGCGAGCAAGACCGGCAATCGGTTCAAAGCGAAGCGGTCGTTGCCCTCGTCATCGCGATGGATATTCCAAGGAACGGACGCCTCGATATCCACAGGCACGCTGTCACAAACACCCCGCAAATTGCATGATGATCGTGCTGCATGAGGGCGCGACGCCAATAGCCTCAAGATGAAGCGCTTAAAGACCAACTTCAGCCTATCAAATGACGCGTTTGATGATCGGCAACAAGTGAACGAGACAATGGAGCAGATGGGGGGATAGCACCCCCGAAGGGTCACGGCCCCGCACACCTGCCCATTTTGCGTCGCGTTGAACGAGGCAACCGCATCGCCGCCGACCACAACCTTTTAGTTCGACACGCTTGCCACGCCCGAGGCCGTCCTTGACCAAGGAAGACCCCTCGGCAAAGCCTTAGTCCTCATCCGCCTCCTGCTCGGCGGCGACATCGTCTTCACGCCCGCGGAACCCCTGCGCCACGACGAATTTCTCGGAGGAGTCAGAGCGGCTGGCCGGAGGTTTCACGTTCGCGACCTTGCGGAACCGGCGTTTCAGCAGGGCCTGCATCTCGCTCTCGGCGCCACCGGCCAAGACCTTGGCGACAAAGGTGCCGCCGGGCTCCAGCACGTCAAAGGCGAAATGCAGCGCGGCCTCGATCAGGGCCACGATACGCAGGTGGTCGGTGCCCTTATGCCCCGAGGATGCGGCCGCCATGTCGGACATCACCACATCGGCGCGACCGCCCAGCCATTCCTTGACCTGTTGATCCGCGCCATCCGACAGGAAATCCAGCTGATGGACCTCGGCACCGGCGATCGGCTCGATCTCTTGCAGGTCGACACCCAGAACGCGACCGATCTTCTTGCCCGATTTTTCACCCAGCGCATTCACGCGCGGCACGGCGATCTGGCACCAGCCGCCGGGCGCGCAGCCCAGATCGACAACCCGCGCGCCAGGCACGAGGAAGCGATACTTGTCGTCCAGTTCCATGATCTTGTAAGCGGCGCGGCCACGATAGCCGTCCTTCCGCGCGCGAACGACATAGGGGTCGTTCAACTGCCGCTCCAGCCAGAGCGTGCTCGACAGCCTGCGCCCCTTGGCCGATTTCACCCTTACGCGCAGATCGCGCTGCCCGCGGCCCGAAGTCTTCTTCGTGCCGCCTGGTTTCTTGCCTTCACTCATCTCATGCTACCCCGTTCAGTCCGTCGGGGGCCAGCACCCCGTCCTTTACCATTTGCGCATATAGCAGGCCTTCGCGCAGACCGCGATCCGCAACCGACAATCTTGTTGTCGGCCAGACGCGCATCAAGGTCTGCAGGATCGCCGCGCCTGACATGATCAGGGCGTGACGCTCTCGGCCGATGCGCGGATCGGCGCGCCGCCCTTCCGGGCCCAGCGTCAGGTAATCGCGGATCACCCGGTCGATCTGGGCCGAGGTCATGGTCAGCCCGTCCACCTTAGTCCGGTCATAGCGACGCAGACCCAGATGGCTGGCGGCGACGGTGGTGACCGTGCCTGACGTGCCGATGACCTGGAAATTCTCTTCGATCTTCTGCGTCAGCGAATAGGGGCTGAAATCCGACAGCATCTCCTCGAAATGCCAGGACATCAGGGCAAAGCGGCCCTCGTCCTCTTCGACATCCTCGAACTGATCCCGCAGCGTCGCGACGCCCAAGGGCACGCTGATCCAGTCGACCACGCGCGCGCCACCCGGCTGCGGACTACGAAAGTCATCAGCCAGCCGCATGATCGCACGCGGGCGCTCCTTGGGCTCGACATCCTCAAGGTCGATCCAGACCAGCTCGGTCGAGCCGCCGCCGATATCCACGACCAGCAATTGCTCGGTCCGATGGCTGACCAGCGGCGCGCAGGAGATGACGGCCAGTTGCGCCTCTTCCTCGGCATCGATGATCTCGACCGGCAAGCCCGTCTCGCGCCGGATCATGCGCAGAAAATCGCGGCTGTTGCGGGCGCGGCGGCATGCCTCGGTCGCGACCAGGCGCATGCGCGTGACCTTATGCGCCTCAAGCTTGCGCCGGCACACTTGCAGGGCATGGACCGTCCGCGCCATGGAGGAACGCGAAAGCCTGCCGGATGCTTCCAGCCCCTGCCCCAGTTGGACAGGTTTCGAGAAGCTGTCTACCACCTGGAATTGACTGCCCGCGGGGCGGGCAATCAGCATCCGGCAGCTGTTGGTGCCAAGATCCAGCGCCGCATAAAGCGGCCCGTCCTCGGCCGGGCGGGTGACGAAAGGCTCGACCGTATTGCTCGGGATCGCGTCCGCACCCGCGGGACGCCTGGGCGTCATTGCACGCCCTCCGATTACTTGTTGTAACAAAGTTAACCCGCGCCTCTATTGCGTTCAAGGGGCTGCGGTTGTGTCAAGCCCTCGACAGAGCGAAGTTCGGGGGGTATCTGGCTGAATATGATCGTGATCGCTGCACTCATTCTTGGAGCCCTGATCGGCTGGCGTCGCGCGGCCCGGCTGGGCGGAGCCCGGTTCGACCGGATGCAATACGCCGCCGCCCATGCGCTTGGCCTTGCGGTTCTCGGCCTTTTCCTGACCGTCCTGATCGACCGGATGACCTGATGTTCCGGCCTTTCCTCGACAGTCTGCGCCGGCATGGAGTGCCCGCCAGCCTGCGGGAATATCTGGACCTGCTGGCCGGATTGCAGGCCGGGCTGTCGGACTGGACGCCCGAGGGATTCTATCACCTTGCCCGCGCCACGCTGGTCAAGAACGAGGCCCATATCGACCGCTTCGACCGCGCCTTTGCCGAGGCTTTCGCCGGGCTGGACGACATTCCGGTCGAGGCGCTGGTGGATCAGGTGTCGATCCCGCAGGAATGGCTGGAAAAGCTGGCCGAGAAGCTGCTGACCCCCGAGGAACGCGCCGCCATTGACGGCCCCGGCAGCTTTGACGAGCTGATGCGCCGCTTGCGTGAGCGGCTGGTCGACCAGAAGGGCCGCCATCAGGGCGGCAACAAATGGATCGGCACGGCGGGCACCTCGCCCTTTGGCGCTTACGGCTACAATCCAGAAGGCGTCCGCATCGGTCAGAGCGAAAGCCGCCATCGCCGCGCGGTCAAGGTCTGGGACAAGCGCGAGTTTCGCGATTTCGACGATTCGGTCGAACTGGGCACGCGCAATATTAAGGTCGCGCTGAAGCGACTGCGGCAATGGGCGCGGCATGGCGCAGCCGAGGAACTGGATCTGCCCGGCACCATCCGCGCCAGTGCCGAGCATGGCTATATCGATGTCCAGACCCGCCCCGAGCGTCGCAACGCCGTCAAGGTGCTGCTGTTTCTGGATGTCGGCGGCAGCATGGACGATCATGCCCGCCGCGTGGACGAGCTGTTTTCAGCCGCGCGCAGCGAATTCAAGCATCTGGAACATTTCTACTTCCACAATTGCGTCTATGAGGCCGTGTGGAAGGACAGCCGCCGCCGCTGGACCGAAACGACACCGACCTGGGATCTGCTGAACCGCTACGGGCGCGACTACAAGGCGATCTTCGTCGGCGATGCCTCGATGTCGCCCTATGAGATCGCGGCGCCGGGCGGCGCGACCGAACATTGGAACCCGGAATCCGGCCAGACATGGCTGCAACGCCTGCGCGAGACCTGGCCCGACCATGTCTGGCTGAACCCGGTCCCGCAGGACCAGTGGCGGCACACCCGCTCGATCGCGATGATCGACGAGATTTTCGAGGGACGGATGCAGCCCCTGACGCTGGAAGGGTTGACGCAGGCGATGCGCGTCCTTGGCTAGACGCCGCCCCTGCCCCATATTCGCTGCATGCTTCGCTTCACGCCGATCCTGCTGATCCTGCTTTACGCCGCCGCGATGTGGTATTTCTCGCTCTGGCGGCTGAAGGCCGAGTTGAACAGCCGTTCAACGCCGCTGGACCACCCACGTCTGAAACCGATGCTTCAGCGTCTGGGCAAGGCGATGGACCTGCCCCCGATCCGCGCCCATGTCTATGAAATCCCGGCGGTCAACGGGCTGGCCGCCCCCGATGGCCGGGTGTTCCTGACCCGCGGTTTTCTGGACCGGCTGGACCGGGACGAGGTCACCGAGGCGGAACTGGCCTCGGTCATCGCGCATGAGCTGGGTCATGTCGCGCATGGCCATTCCCGCCGCCGCATGGTCGATTTCGCGGGCCAGAACGTGATCCGCGCCGTGCTGGCCGGGGTGCTGGGTCGTTTCATTCCGGGCATTGGCGCATGGCTGGCCGGGCTGGTCGCCGCCGCCGTCGCCGCCCGCCTGTCGCGCCAGGACGAATTCGAGGCCGACGCCTTTGCCAGCGCCCTGATGATCAAGGCGGGGCTGGGGACCGAGCCGCAGAAAAGCCTGTTTCGCAAGCTGGACCGTCTGGCTGGCCCGCGCGGTGCCTCTCCGGCATGGCTGATGTCCCATCCCCGGACCGATGCACGGATTGCGGCAATCGAAAAACTTGAATCACGTTGGCAGCCGCGCTGACTTGCCCGACGCGGCTTTTCACCTATGCTGCAGGCGCATTGCAATTCGAGCGCAGATGACCCGTCCCTTTCGCCGCCGCGTCCTTTACATTCCCGGATTTGACCCGATCCCACCGCGCCGCTACCGCGAGCTTTACAAGCGTGAGGGGGCCGAGCAGGCCCGCATTTCGGGCTATCAGCTGGAATTCGGATCGCGCCGGGACCGCACCGGCTTTGGCTGGGGTGTCAGCGGCGATTTCAACGACGGGCGGGGCGAAGCCGAGGTCGAGGTGCTAATCTGGACCGACATCGTGCAGGCCTCGATGGGTCAGTCGATCCCGGCGACCTATGGCCAGCTTTTGCGCACGGCATGGACATATATCACCTCGGGCGCGCTATTTCGCATGATGCGCCTGCGTCGGGGGCCGGTTCTGGCCGCGCTTTACCCCGTGGTGGCGTTGATCCTGCAACTGCTGAGCAGTCTGCTGGTCGGCGGGCTGATTGGCTGGACCGCCGGACACCTGACAGGGCCGGGTTGGTGGCTTGGCCTGCCGATCATGCTGATCCTGACATGGGTCGGGTTGAAGCTGTGGCAGCGTCTGGATGGCCGGATCTTCGTCCATTACCTGATGCACGACTATGCCTTTACCGCCCAGCACAGTGGTGCCTACCCCGAGGCGCTGGAACAACGGATCGGTCAGTTTGCCGACCGGATCGCCACCTGTCTTGAGCAGGATTGGGACGAGGTTTTGGTCGTCGGCCACAGCTCCGGGGCGTATCTGGGCGTCTCGGTTCTGGCCGATCTGATCCGCTCGGGCCGAGTGACGGGTGATGGCGCAAAGCTGTCCTTCCTTTCGCTGGGCCAAGTTGTGCCAATGGCGTCATTCCTGCCCCGCGCGAACCGGCTGCGTGCCGATCTGCGTTATCTGTCGGCGCGGGCCGAGCTTGACTGGATTGACGTGACCGCGCCGGGGGATGCCTGTTCCTTCGGGCTTTGCGATCCGGTCGCGGTATCCGGGATCGAGCCGCCCGACCGGCGGCAACCGCTGATCCTGTCCGCGGCCTTCCGTCAAACCTTGTCCCCTGAAAAGCAGAAATCACTGCGCAATCGCTGGTTTCGGCTGCATTTTCAGTATCTGTGCGCCTTTGACCGGCCTGCGGATTACGACTATTTCGCGATCACCGCAGGCCCGCAGACCTTGGGCGCACGCTTCGCCGGTCGCACGCACTCACCCGGACGAATTTCCCGCGCCGTGAACGGCTGGACCGCAATATGATTCCTCCCAAACCCAAATCTCGCAAGGGCAAGGGCTCGGTCTGGCGCTTCATCCGCGATTTCCGCGGCGACATCCTCTCGGCGCAATCCGACCGGCTGTATCGCGCGTGGATGGCCGAATTCCGCGGCCCCTTCGTGCACAGCTTCACCTGCAACGATCCGAAGCTGATCGACATGATCCTGCGCCGCCGTCCGATGGATTTCCCCAAATCCCCGCGCATGGCGGCGGGATTGCAACCGCTTCTGGGCAATTCCAGCTTCATCTCGAACGGGGCGACGTGGAAACATCAGCGCCGCATCATCGACCTCGCCTTCGAGGGCGGCCGCACGCGCGAGGCCTTCCCGGCCATGTGGGATGCGGCCAACAGCGCCGTGGCGCGGCTGGAACCGCTGGCCGACGGGACCGAGATCGACATTGAGCCGCAGGCCGCCCATGTCGCCGCCGATGTGATCTTTCGCAGCCTGTTCTCGATCCCGATCGAGGATCAGACCGCCGCGCAGGTTTTCTCATCGTTCCGGGAACATCAGGATGCCCAGCCGATGGTCAATTTGGGGGGGCTGCTGGCGCTGCCGCAATGGGCACGGATGCATAACCGCCGCGCCAAGGCCAGCGCCCGCCGTATCCGTGATCTGATCCGCGATCTGATCGCGCGCCGCAGCGATGAAATCCGCGACGGCACCGCCCCCGCCGACCTGGCGACCCGGATCATGACCACACCCGATCCGGTCACCAAAAAATGCTTCACCGATCGCGAGATGATCGACGAGGTCGCGACATTCTTCCTTGCCGGGCATGAGACCAGCGCCTCGGCGCTGGCATGGTCACTGTATCTGCTGGCGGAATATCCCGAATGGCAGGAGAAGATCGCAGTCGAGGCAAACCAGCACCTTGCCCCGGACTTCGCCTGCATGAAGGATCTTCTGGTTGCCCGCGCCGTCTTCCGCGAGGCGCTGCGGCTATACCCGCCGGTCGCCATGACCGTGCGCGAATGCCGCCATGCCGAGACTTTGCGCGACCGTAAGGCTCCGGCAGGCGCGCAGCTTGTGTTGTCGCCTTGGCACCTGCATCGCCACGAAAGGCTGTGGGAGCGGCCCGACGATTTCGATCCGGGCCGGTGGGATACGCCCAATGGCCGCAAATGTCAGCGCGAGGCCTATATGCCCTTCTCGATGGGCAGTCGCGCCTGTCCCGGTGCAGGATTTGCGATGATCGAAGGGCCGCTGATCCTTGCCGCAATCGTTGCACGCTATCGGATCGATCCGCCGTCAACGCCGCCGATCCCGATCATGCGGCTAACGCTCAGGGGCAAGAACGGCATCCACCTGCGCTTGCAGAAGCGTTGATTGGGTATTTGTGAAACGGTGAAACTCGGGCGCGGCGCCTCGATTTCACCGTTTCTCAAATACCCATGCGACGGTCAAAGCCGGTAGATGTCGCCGAATTTCTCTTCCAGATAATCCAGAAGCGGCGCTTCGCTGACAGCCTCGCCGGTCGCCTGTTCGATCAGATCGCGCGGCCGGTAAAGCCCGCCATGCCGCTGGACATTCTCGCGCAGCCATTCGACCGCCGGGCTGGCATCCCCCAGCGCCAAGGATTGATCAAGATCGGGAACCGCCTGACGCAAGGCCCGGTGCAGACAGCCGGCATAGACGTTGCCAAGCGCATAGGTCGGGAAATACCCGAACAGACCCACAGCCCAATGCACATCCTGCAGGACGCCATTGGCCGGGCGGTCGACCGCGACGCCGAAATCCTTGAGGAAACGTGCATTCCATGCCTCGACCAGATCGGTTGTGTCGAGCCGACCCGAGATCAGGTCCCGCTCCAAATCAAAGCGCAGCATGATATGCAGGTTGTATTGCACCTCATCGGCTTCGGTACGGATGAAGCCGGGCGTCACCCGGTTCACCGTCGCATAGAAGGCTTCGGCATCCGCGACCGAAAGGCTGTCAAAACTGTCCGACATCCGCTGATGCAGCCAACCGGTAAAGGCGCGGCTGCGGCCAATCTGATTTTCGTAGATCCGGCTTTGGCTTTCATGCGCACCCATCGACACGCCACGCCCCAGCGGCGTGAAGGCGTAGTCGCTGTCGATGCCCAACTCATAGCTGGAATGGCCGACCTCGTGGATGGTCGAGTAAAGGCAATTGAATGGATCGGTTTCAACCACGCGGGTCGTGATCCGACTGTCCTGCCAGCGCCCCGAACTGAAGGGATGGACGGCAATGTCCATCCGCCCGCGCGACCAGTCATAGCCAAAGGCCGAGGCGCAGATCCGCGCCAGCCGCAATTGCGGTTCCTGCGCGTAATGGCCGTTCAGCGGCTGAGGCTGGAAGTCGGCCCCCAGCACCTCCTCGCGCAGGGCCACAAGCCGCGGACGCATGGCGTCGAACAGGTTGGCGATCTGGGCTTGGGTCGCGCCCGGCTCGTAATCTTCAAGCAGCGCGTCATACAGATCGCCGCCATCGGCCAAAAGCGACGCCTCTTCGCGTTTCAGCATCAGGATGTCGGACAGGACCGGCAGGAAATCCGCAGGCGCGTCATTCGCGCGGGCATCAGCCCAGACCCCTTGCGCCAGCGAGGTCTGGCGGGCCAGTTCGGTCGCCAGTCGCGCCGGGATCTTGGAGGCGCGGTGGAAGTCGCGCGAGATCAGCTCGATGATGCGGCGGTCCTCGTCATCCTCGGGTTCGGCCTGATCCAGCCATTCACCCAGACGCGGATCGGTGCGGCGCTCATGCAGCACAGCCTCGATCGCGGCCATTTCCTCGGCGCGCTGCTCGGTCGCACCGCGCGGCATGACCGTTTCCTGATCCCAACCCAGCCGCTCGGCGATCGAGGACAGAGCCTCGGTCTGGCGCTGAAACGCGAGAAGATCGTCGAATGCGCTCATCGGATGGTTCCCCGTACCGAGGTTTCAATGGGATAGCGCGCATGGTGACGCGCCCGCAGAATCAGGGTGAACAACGCGACAGCGCCCAGTTGATGCGCCAGCGCCAGCGGCAAAGGCGAGGCATGCAGCACGTTCATGACGCCCAGCAGGACCTGCACCGCGACTGCGGCCAGCATGACCGCAAACGCCCCGCGCGTCACCGGATGCGGCGAGCGGCGCGCCCGCATGAACACGACCACCGCAAAGATCGCGACCAGATAGCCGGTCATGCGGTGGATGAACTGCACCAGCGCCGGGTTCTCAAAGAAATTCCGCCAACCCAACGTAGCATCCCAGATCTCGGTCGGGATCCATTCGCCGCCCATGGTCGGCCAGCCGGTGTACGTCCGGCCCGCATCGATCCCCGCGACCAACGCTCCGATCAGGATCTGCAGGAAGGCCAGATGCATCAGCCCGGTCGTCATCGAGAAAAGCTTGGCCTCTCCGGCACGGCGGGCGCGCATCAGCGCCGCCTCGGGGCGCGACAGCGACAGCACCGACCACGCGATCAGCCCCAGAATGGCGAAGGCCAGCCCCAGATGGATCGCCAGCCGATATGAGGCAACACGGACCAGATCACCCGAGAGGCCGGAATGCACCATCCACCAGCCGATAGCGCCCTGCGCGCCACCCAAAGCTCCCAGCATCAGCAGGCGCGGCGTCCAGCCGGTCGGAATCCGGCGGGTGGCAAGGAAAACGACGAAACCAACCGCCCAGACCAGCCCGATCAGGCGGCCAAGCAGGCGATGCGACCATTCCCACCAATAAATCTGCTTGAACCCGGCCAGATCCATGTCCGGATTGACCTGAACGAATTGCGGGATCTGCTTGTATTTGTCGAACTCGGCCTGCCAGCTTGCCGGGTCCATCGGCGGGATCGCCCCGGTCACCGGCTTCCATTCCGTGATCGACAGCCCCGAGCCGGTCAGCCGCGTGGCCCCACCCAGCGCGATCATCGCCACGACAAGGACGAAAAGGACGATCAGCCACAGCCGGATCGCGCCCCGCGCGCCCCGTCCGCGAGCGTCGATCATGCCGCCCGAAGGCGGCGCGGCGCGGGATGCCGTATCAGAGACATCCTGAAAAACGGGGCGTTTTGCCATCTCGGTTTCCTTGTCGTTGGGCCAGACCTTGACGGGCTTGGACCCGGAAATCAATCAGTCACGGCGGATCAGCTGGCGCAGCATGCCGTGGAAGATGCGCGTGTCGGCCCGTGTCAGCGGCATCCGCGACCACAGGTTACGCAGCGTCAGTTTCATCGCCGGAGCCTTCTCCGCTGGGAAGAAGAACCCGGCCTCACCCAGCCGTTCCTCCCAGTGGTCGGCCAGCTTCTCGATCTCGATACGGGTCGCGGGGACCTCGCCATCGGGGCGGCGACCCTGCGGGGCGGGCTGCGCGGGCAGGCTCTCGCGCGACCATTCATAGCCGGTCAGCAGCACGGCCTGCGCCAGATTCAGCGACGGAAAATCAGGGTTCACCGGCACGGTGATGATCGCGTTGGCGCGGGCGACGTCATCGTTTTCCAGCCCGGCTCGCTCGGGGCCAAAGATCACCGCCACGCGACCGCCTTCGGACTGGCGGGTACGGGCGTCGGACATGGCCGTGGCTGGCGTCAGCACGGGTTTGGTCAGCTCGCGCCCGCGCGCAGTCGTCGCATAGGCATAGTCGATATCCGCCATGGCCTCGGCCAAAGTCGGAAAGACGCGGGCCTGATCCAGCACCCGTCCCGCCGCGCCCGAGGCCATCGCCACCGCCTTGGGATTGGGCCAACCGTCACGCGGCGCAACAAGCCGCATGTCGGTCAGGCCGAAATTCAGCATGGCGCGCGCGGCGGCGCCGATGTTCTCGCCCATCTGCGGGCGCACGAGAATGATCGCAGGTTCCATGCCCGCGGCAATATCCCTGCCGCGATCCACTGGCAAGGCGCGGCTTGCTGCGCTATCTGCAGACGGGAACACGAGGATGACAGCGCCATGACAGAACAGCCCAACTCGCCCCAACTCTATCTGATCACCCCAGTCGGGGCGGCCGCATCGACGATCGGGCCACTTCTGGCCGAAGTCATGGACCGCTTTCCCGTCGCCTGCGTGCGCATTCCCGGCGCGGGCAGCGAAGAGGAACTGGGGCGTCTTGCCGACATCACCCGAGAGATCGCCCATGCCCGCGATGTCGCCGTGGTCATCGAGGACCATATCGAGCTGGCACAACGCCACGGTCTGGACGGCGTCCACCTGACCGATGGTGCGCGCAGCGTGCGCTACGCCCGCAAAGAACTCGGCCCCGACGCAATCGTCGGAGCCTATTGCGGAAACTCGCGCCATGACGGCATGAACGCCGCCGAAGCCGGGGCGGACTATATCAGCTTCGGCCCCTGTCGCACGACCGCCTTGGGCCACGGCCAGGTCGCCGAGCATGACCTGTTCCAATGGTGGTCCGAGATGATCGAGGCGCCCGTCGTGGCCGAAGGCGCGCTGACCCCTGCCCTGATCGGACAGCTTGCGCCGGTCTGCGACTTCATCGCGCTTGGGCTGGAGATCTGGGCCGCCGATGATCCGGTTGAAGCGCTCGGCCTTCTTTGGCGCTGAGCGCGAGAGCATCGCTGCCGGATTGGGTATTTGGGAAACGAAGAAACTCTGCCGCTGCGCCCGGCTTTCTTCGTTTCTTAAATACCCCAGCAAGGTTGCAGCCCAGACTAGGGCTGCCTCTTGCGAATAACGATGACGCGGCCTAAAGGCTTTCCATGACCCAGCACCAGCGCCTTCTCATCATTGATTTCGGTTCCCAGGTCACGCAGCTGATTGCGCGCCGCCTGCGAGAGCTGAATGTCTATTGCGAAATCCACCCCTTCAACTCGGTGGATGACGCCTTCCTGAAAAGCTTTGCCCCCCAGGCGGTGATCCTGTCCGGTGGGCCTGCCTCGGTGACCGAGGAAAACTCGCCCCGCGCGCCCCAAAGCCTGTTCGACCTTGGCGTCCCGCTGTTCGGGATCTGCTATGGACAGCAGGTTATGATGGAGCAGCTGGGTGGCCGCGTCGAATCCGGCCATCACGCCGAATATGGCCGCGCCTTCATCGCCGCAGCCGAGGGCCACAATGGCGACGGCATCTTCGCTGGCCTGTTCGATACCGGCCGCGAGGAAGTCTGGATGAGCCACGGTGACCGCGTCACCCTGCTGGCCCCCGGCTTCGAAGTCATCGGCACCTCGCCCAACGCCCCCTATGCGATGATCGCGGACGAGGCGCGCAAGTTCTTTGCCGTGCAATTCCACCCCGAGGTGCACCACACCCCGAATGGCCGCACGATGCTGGAAAACTTCGTGCGCATGGCGGGCTTCACCGGCGACTGGACCATGGCCAGCTACCGCGAGGAAGCGATCCGCAAGATCCGCGAGCAGGTCGGCGACAAGCAGGTGATCTGCGGGCTTTCGGGCGGCGTCGACAGCTCGGTCGCGGCCGTGCTGATCCACGAGGCGATCGGCGATCAGCTGACCTGCGTCTTCGTCGATCACGGTCTGCTGCGCCTGAACGAGGCCGATGAGGTCGTCACGATGTTCCGTGACACCTACAATATTCCGCTGATCCATGCCGATGAAAGCGACCTGTTCCTTGGTGAACTGGAAGGCGTCTCGGACCCCGAGGTCAAGCGCAAGACCATCGGCAAGCTGTTCATCGACGTGTTCCAGAAATACGCGAACCAGATCGATGGCGCGGAATTCCTGGCCCAAGGCACGCTGTATCCGGACGTGATCGAAAGCGTCAGCTTCAGCGGCGGCCCCTCGGTCACGATCAAGTCGCACCACAATGTCGGCGGCCTGCCCGAGAAGATGGGCCTGAAACTGGTCGAGCCGCTGCGCGAGCTGTTCAAGGACGAGGTCCGCGCCCTTGGCCGCGAGCTTGGCCTGCCCGAGAAGTTCATCGGCCGCCATCCCTTCCCCGGTCCGGGTCTGGCGATCCGCTGCCCCGGCGAGATCACCCGCGAAAAGCTGGAGATCCTGCGCAAGGCGGACGCGGTCTTTATCGACCAGATCCGCAAGCATGACCTCTACGACGATATCTGGCAGGCTTTCGTCGCGATCCTTCCCGTCCGCACCGTGGGCGTGATGGGCGACGGGCGCACCTATGACTTTGCCTGTGCGCTGCGCGCGGTGACCTCGGTCGACGGGATGACGGCGGATTATTACCCCTTCACCCATGAATTCCTGGGCGAAACCGCGACGCGGATCATCAATGAAGTCAAGGGCATCAACCGCTGCACCTATGACATCACCTCGAAACCGCCGGGAACGATCGAGTGGGAATGATCCCGCTGGCCTGACCTGAACAGATCGCCGGAAGCTGGAGACAGTTTCCGGCGATTTTCATTCTTGCGGATCGTTTCAGCCCAATTCGGCCAGCAAACGGTCCATCATCCCGTCACATTGGGCCAGTTGCTGCATGGCCAGGAACTCATCCGGTTTATGGCCTTGCGCGTTCATGTCGCCGGGGCCGCAAACCACTGTCGGGATGCCAAGCTGCTCAAAATAGCCAGCCTCGGTGCCATAGGCGACCTTGATCGGCTGCGCGTTTGTGCAGAGCCGCGCAACCCGCGTGACAGCGGGATGATCGGATGCAATCGCAAGGCCGGGATAGGTATTCGTGACCGCGATCTCGATCTGCGCTGCCGGGTCCTGCGCCCGGAACGGCGCAAGGATGCGCGCGGCTTCATTTCGCAGGCGGGTTTCGAATTCGCTCAGGCTGTCGGCGGGCAGATGGCGGATTTCGAACTCGATGTGGGCCTGATCCGGGACGATGTTCAGCGCCGTCCCGCCCTGCATACGACCGGCATGGACTGTCGAATAGGGAATGTCATAGGCAGGGTCCTGATGCGCCGAAAGGGCGTAATCCTGCTGGATATTGCGCAGGGCGGCGATGAACTCGGCCGCAAGATGCAGGGCGTTGACGAAGCGCGGCGCAAGCGAGGAATGCCCGGCACTGCCACGACAGGTCGCCAGCAGCGCGGCCTTGCCCTTATGACCGATGGCGGGACGCATGCCGGTCGGCTCTCCGACGACGCACAGGTCGGGTTGCCAGCCAAGCTTCCTGATCCCCGGGAGCATGTCGCGAATGCCGGTGCAGCCGACCTCTTCATCGTAAGACATCGCCAGCATCAAGGGACGCTGGACGCCCTCACGCGCCGCCCGTTCGGCCAAGGCCAGCATTGATGCCAAAAACCCCTTCATGTCGGTCGTGCCCCGGCCATACAGCCGGTCACCTTCCCGCGTCAGCTCAAAGGGCGGACGCGTCCAGACCTGTCCCTCGGCAGGAACGACATCGCTATGGGCCGACAGCATCACCCCGCCCATCCCATCGCCCAGACGGGCCATCAGCCCGGCTTTCGTCCCGTCCGGCGACGGCAGCCGATGCGTCGTGAAGCCAGCGCCCTGCAGTTGGCTTTCGACGAAATCAACCAGCGCCAGATTGCTGGCCACGCTGACAGTCGGAAAGGCGATCAGCCGCTCAAGCAACGCAAGGGTTTCGGGATAGGGAACGGTCATGGGCAGATTTCCTTGGCGGCGACGTCCGGCGGTCCTCTATCCCGCAAGACGGGTGGCGATGAAATTAGCCTTTGCCAAGCCAGTGCTGCGGCGAAAGCTAAGTTGCGGGGCCCGCATTAGGTTCTGCCTAAGCCTTGCTGCAAGAAACCGTAATTTTCGCCTCCCCAAACCTGAGGCTAGATCAGGGAAAAGCCCCGGAGACATTCCGGGACAACCGGGAACCCCCTGAAAAGGACGCAGAAATGGCAGTTGAGAAAGTCGACACGTTGGTCGTGGGTGCGGGTCAGGCAGGCATTGCCATGAGCGAACACCTGACCCGCGCCGGCATTCCCCATCTGGTGCTGGAACGCGACCGCATCGCCGAACGCTGGCGCTCGGGCCGCTGGGATTCGCTGGTCGCGAATGGCCCGGCCTGGCATGACCGCTTTCCGGGGATGGAGTTTCCCGATGCCGGACCCGATGCCTTTATCGGCAAGGAGGCGGTCGCGGATTATTTTGTCGCCTATGCCGATCAGATCAAGGCCCCCGTCCGTTGTGGGGTCGAGGTGCAAGACCTTCGCCGCAATCAGGGCCGTCCCGGCTTTACCGTCACCACCTCGGCAGGCGTAATCGAAGCAGATCATGTCGTCGCGGCGACCGGCCCCTTTCAGGTCCCGGTGATCCCTGCTGTGATCCCCCAAGATGCGGGCGTGGCGCAGATTCATTCCAGCGCCTATCGCAATCCCGAACAACTGGCACCCGGCGCGGTTCTGGTGATCGGCGCGGGATCGTCCGGGGTGCAGATCGCGGATGAGCTGAACCGGTCGGGCCGCAAGGTCTATCTGTCGGTCGGTCCCCATGACCGCCCCCCCCGCGCCTATCGCGGTCGCGACTTCTGCTGGTGGCTGGGCGTCCTTGGCAAATGGGACATGGCCGCACCCAATCCGGGAACCGAACATGTCACCATCGCCGTCAGCGGTGCGCGTGGCGGCGAGACGATCGATTTCCGTCGGCTGGGCAATCAGGGCATCACCCTGCTGGGCCGGACCGAAGGGTATGGTGACGGCAGCCTGAGCCTCGCCCCCGACTTGCGCGAGAACATTGATCGCGGCGACGCGAATTACCTTGGCCTGCTGGATGAAGCCGATGCCTATGCCACCCGCAACGGCCTTGACCTGCCGACCGAGCCCGCCGCCCGCAAGCGCGAGCCCGATCCCGGCTGCCTGACCGACCCGATCCTTGCGCTGGATCTGGCCGACGCGGGCATCACGACGGTCATCTGGGCCACCGGCTTTGTCGCCGATTACGGCTGGATCAAGCTGGACGCCTTTGACCAGAACGGCAAACCCCGCCATCAGCGCGGCGTCTCGGTCGAGCGGGGGATCTTCTTCCTTGGCCTGCCGTGGCAATCGCGCCGGGGCTCAAGCTTCATCTGGGGCGTCTGGCACGATGCCCGCCACATCGCCGAACAGATCGCGATCCAGCGCAAATACATGGACTATCACGCTCAGGCCGCGCGCCAACCGCAGGACGCCTGAACGGTGATGGTTAGGCCTACCCTTAGCAGGGATGAGCCAGAGTTTTCTTTTCAATTCCTCAGGCTGCGTCAAAAACATAACCTGAATCCGAGCCCACGGAGAGCATGATGGCCCATACCCGCATTCGCAAATTCAACACCAGGGAAACCTACCCCGAGCAGAACCTGGACAACGACCTGTGTCAGGCGGTCGTGACCACCGGCGGGCGCATCGTCTGGCTGCGCGGCCAATGCCCGCAGGATCTGGACACGGCCAAGAACATCGAAAGCCATGACCCGGTCGAACAGACCCACAAGGTCATGCAGAATATCAAGCAACTGATCGAGGAAGCTGGCGGCCAGATGGAGCATCTGGTCAAGGTCGTGGTCTATATCACCGACGTCCGCCACCGCGAGGCGGTCTATCGCACCATGGGCGAATATCTGAAGGGCGTGCATCCGGTCTCGACCGGGCTGGTGGTACAGGCGCTGGCCCGTCCCGACTGGCTGGTCGAAATCGACGGCACCGCCGTTATCCCGGATTGATGTCATGACCTTTTCGCTGGTCGCGCGCTGTCCCGATACCGGCATGTTCGGTATCGCCATCTCATCCTCATCCCCCGCCGTGGCCGCACGCTGTGCCTATGCCCGCGCGGGTGTGGGCGCAGTCGCCTCGCAGAACGTGACCGATCCCAGCCTTGGCCCCTTGGCGCTGGACCTGATGGAGGGCGGCATGTCCGCCACCGATGCCGTAGCCGAAATACAGCGGCGCGGCCGGTTCATCGAGTATCGGCAGGTGCTGGCCGTGGATCGCAATGGCCGGACGGCGATCCATTCGGGACCGAACTCGCTGGGGATCTGGACGCAGGCTCAGGCGGCGAACGTCGCTTCGGGCGGGAACATGCTGGCCAATGACGGTGTGCCGCAGGCCATCGTTGACGGCTATCTGGCCGCGACCGGCCATATCGGTGACCGGCTGATCGCCGCGATGCGCGCCGGGCTGGCCGCGGGCGGCGAGGCCGGGCCGGTACATTCGGCGGGCCTGAAGATCGTCGACAAGGTCAGCTGGCCTGTCGCCGATCTGCGCTGCGATTGGTCTGAGGACTGCCCGATCGAGGCAATCGCCCAGCTTTGGGACATCTACAAGCCACAGCTGGACGCCTATGTCCAGCGCGCGCTCGACCCCCGCGTGGCGCCGTCATATGGCGTTCCGGGCGACGAATGAAGGAGCGGGACATGCTGGACCATCAGGGTTGGAAATCGCGCGCAGCGGGACTGAGCTTTCGCAACAAGGCCTTTATCGACGGGCGTTTTGTCGATGCGGTCTCGGGTCGGGTCTTTGACAGCATCAACCCGGCCACGGGCGAGGTGCTGGCGCAGGTCGCGGAATGCGACGGTGCCGATATCGATCTGGCCGTTGCCGCTGGCCGTCGCGCCTTTGAGGACGGGCGTTGGTCGCGCATGGCTCCGGGCGCGCGCAAGGCGGTGATGCTGAAGCTGGCGGATCTGATCCGCGCCAATCTGGAAGAAATGGCGCTGCTGGACAGCCTCGATATGGGCAAGCTGGTCACGGATGCCGCGACGATCGACGCACCGGGTTCGGCGCATTTTTTCCAATGGTATGCCGAGGCCATCGACAAGATCTATGATGAGGTCGCCCCCACCGGCCCCGGCGATCTGGCACTGGTGCGGCGCGTGCCCTTGGGCGTTGTCGGCGCGGTGGTGCCGTGGAATTTTCCGCTGGACATGGCGACATGGAAGGCGGCTGCCGCCTTGGCCGCAGGTAATTCGGTGGTGCTGAAACCCGCCGAGCAATCGCCGCTTTCGGCGCTGCGGCTGGCGGAACTGGCGGCCGAGGCGGGCGTGCCGGACGGGGTCTTCAATGTCGTTCCGGGCTATGGCGCGACGGCGGGCAAGGCCTTGGGCCTGCATATGGATGTCGATTGTCTGGCCTTTACCGGCTCGACCGCCACCGGCAAGCTGTTCATGCAATATTCCGGCCAGTCGAACCTGAAGCAGGTCTGGCCCGAGACCGGCGGCAAAAGCCCCAATATCATCTTCGCCGATTGCGAGGATCTGGATGTCGCGGCGGATATGGCGGCCTTTGGCATCTTCTTCAATCAGGGCGAGGTCTGCTCGGCCAATTCGCGGCTGTATGTCGAGCGCTCGGTCAAGGACCGGCTGGTCGAAAAGCTGATCGCGCGCGCGACGGCCATGCAGCCCGGTGACCCGCTAGACCCGGCCTCGCGTATGGGGGCCATCGTTGATGAGAAGCAGACCCAAGGCATCATGCGCTTTGTCGAGGCGGGCAAGCAGACCGCGAACCTTGTCGCCGGGGGCAGCCGCGTGACCGTGAACGGCAAGGGCTGTTTCGTGCAGCCGACGATCTTTGACGATGTGCGCCACGGCGATCCCTTGGCGCGGGACGAGATCTTTGGCCCGGTCCTGTCGGTCATCGCCTTTGACAGCGAGGATGAGGCGGTGCGGATGGCCAATGACTCGATCTACGGCCTTGCGGCCTCGGTCTGGACCGACAACCTGTCGCGCGCCTGCCGGGTCTCGGACCGGCTGCATGTCGGCACGGTTTCGGTCAACACGGTCGATGCGCTGTCGGCGCAGACGCCCTTTGGCGGCATGAAGCAATCGGGTTTTGGCCGCGATCTGTCGCTGCATTCGCTGGAGAAATATACGGCGCTGAAAACGGTCTGGATCAAATACCGGACCTGAGCCAAGGCGGGATGCGCGCACGCGCCCCCTGCATCAAGACCCCTGAAGGAGAAGACTTTGCGCGATTCCCGCTACGACATCCTGTTCCAGCCGATGCAGATCGGCCCTGTCACAGCCAAGAACCGCTTCTACCAGGTGCCGCATTGCAATGGGGGCGGCTACCGCGACCCTTCGGCTGCGGCCGAGATGCGCGGCATCAAGGCCCAAGGCGGCTGGGGCGTCATCTTCACCGAGCAATGCGAGATGCACCACACCTCGGAAATCACCCCCTTCATCGAGCTGCGCCTGTGGGAGGACAAGGACATCCCGCAACTGCGCAAGATGGCCGACAGAATGAAGACCCATGGCGCGCTGGCTGGCATCCAGCTGGCCTATTCCGGCATCAACGGCCCCAACCTTTACACCAAGGAAGTGCCGCTGGCCCCCTCGGCCATGCCGATCCGCACCTTCACCAATGACCCGGTGCAAGCCCGCGCGCTGGACAAGGCAGACATCAAGAACCTGCGCCGCTGGTTCGTGAATGCAGCCAAGCGTGCGAAACTGGGCGGGTTCGACCTGATCTGTCTTTACGGGGCGCATGGCTTTGGCATCTTCCAGCATTTCCTGAGCCGCGCGACCAACCACCGCAGCGACGAATATGGCGGCAGCCTGGAAAACCGTTCGCGCTTCGTGAACGAGGTCATCGCCGACATGCGCGACGCGGTGGGCGACACCATGGGCATCACCTTGCGGGTCAGCCTGGATGAGACCGTCGGCGAATTGGGCTTTTCCAACGCCGAGGTCCGCGAATTCATCGAAATGAACCGCAACCTGCCCGACCTCTGGGATCTGGCGCAGGGCACCTGGGAGGACTGCTCCGGCCCCTCACGCTTCAAGGAGGAATCCGCGCAGGAACAATTGGTTCGCGGCATCCGTGAGCTGACCGACAAGCCGGTCGTCGGCGTCGGGCGCTTCACCTCGCCCGATACGATGGTGCGGATGATCAAATCGGGCACGCTGGATTTCATCGGCTGCGCGCGTCCGTCCATCGCCGATCCCTTCCTGCCCAAGAAGATCGAGGAAGGCCGCATCGAGGACATCCGCGAATGCATCGGCTGCAATATCTGCATCACTGGTGACATGACCATGTCGATCAGCCGCTGCACCCAGAACCCGACCTTCATGGAGGAATGGCGCAAGGGCTGGCACCCGGAAACCATGAACGCCAAGGGCGACAGCCAAAGCGTGCTGATCGTCGGTTCCGGTCCCGCCGGGCTTGAGGCCGCACGCGCCTTGTCGCTGCGTGGCTATGACGTGGCCATTGCCGAGGGCCGCACCGTGCTGGGCGGCCGCGTCGCCCGCGAGCGGCTGCTTCCCGGCCTGTCGGCTTGGGGCCGCGTGGTCGAGTATCGCGAATACCAACTCAGCCAGCGCGCCAATGTCGAGACCTATTTCGACAGCCAGCTGGACGCGGAAAGCATCCTTGAGTTCGGCTTCCAGAATGTCTGCATCGCTAGCGGGGCGAAATGGCGCGCCGACGGCGTCAGCCGCCAGCACGTCGTGCCTTTCCCGATGGATGCGTCCGTGCCGGTCTATACGCCCGACGACATCATGGAGGGCCGCAAACCGCGCGGAAAAATCGTGATCTATGACGACGACCATTACTACATGGGCGGCGTTCTGGCGGAACTTCTGGTGCAGGAGGGCTGCGAGGTCACCTTCATCACCCCCTCGGCCTATATCTCGGACTGGACGGTCAACACGCTGGAACAACACACCATCCACCGCCGGCTGGCCGGAATGGGCGTCAATATCGTCTTGAACCGTGGCGTGGTGGCCATCGGCAAGGGGCATGTGGTGTCAAACTGCACCTATACCGACCAATTGCAGGAACATGGCTGCGACGCCGTGGTGATCGTCGCCTCGCGCAAGGAAGAAAATCAGGTCTATCTGGACCTGAAATCGCGCGAGGCCGACTGGGCCGATGCCGGAATCAAGTCGGTCAAGATCATCGGCGACGCCAACGCCCCCGGCCCCATCGCATGGGCGACCTATGCCGGTCACCGCTACGCGCGCGAGCTGGACGAGCCCGATCGCGGCGACAACCTGCCCTTCCGCCGCGAGATCACCGAACTCGCGCTGGATTGAACGAACGGGGGCGCATCATGCGCCCCCCTTTCCCTTACGATCATCTCCCGAGCATCGCCCGGGCGCATCTTTCCCCGATCATCATCGAGGGCGCATTGGTATTGCCGCCAATCAGCGTCGGCATGACCGAGGCATCGGCCACCCGAAGCCCTTCGACCCCGTGAACCTTCATGCTGCGCGGATCGACCACCGCCATCGGATCACGGCCCATCTTGGCGGTGCCGACCGGGTGATAGACGGTCAGCGCCTCGGCCCGCAGATAGGCAAGGATGTCGGCATCGGTCCGCACATCGGGGCCGGGCAGGATTTCGCGGCCTTGCAGCCCAGCCATGGGGGCGGCGGCAAAGATGCGGCGGGCCAGCTTGATGCCTTCGACCAAAGTGGCCGCGTCATGGGGATCTCTGAAGAAACGGTGGTCGATCTGCGGGGTAAATCCGTCTGCGTGTCGCGCGATGCGGATCTCGCCGATGGATCGCGGCCGCAGCACGCAGGTATGGATGGCAAAGCCATGCCCCCATTCGACCAGACGCCCGCGATGACTGCGATAGCCGGGGACGAAATGGAACTGCACATCGGGCAGCTCGCCAGCCAGCGGCGTGCGGGCAAAACCGCCCGCGACGACGTAGTTGGTCGACAGCTCGCCCTTGCGATTAGCCGCAAACCGGAAGGGCGAGGCCAGAAGCCTGCGCCAATTCCCCAGCGAAAACCCCAAGGTCCGGGTCGAGCCGCTGCGCACCGTGATCATCCCGTCCACATGGTCGCGCAGGTTCGCGCCCACGCCGGGCAGGTCATGGATCACCTCGATCCCCTGCCCGGCCAGCGCCTTGCCCGGCCCGATCCCCGAAGCCATCAGCGCCATTGGCGTGCCGATGGCACCGCTGCTGAGGATCACCTCACCCGCCTGAACGCGCTGGATTTCGGTGCCGCGCTGGATCTCGATGCCGGTGACGCGGCCTTCCTCGATCAGCAACCGGCGCAGGGTGGTGCCGGACCAGATCGTCAGGTTCGGGCGGTTCTGCACCGGTTCAAGAAAAGCGTTATAGGCCGAGAAGCGCAGTCCGTCGCGCTGAGTCACGTCATAGACGCCAAGGCCAAGCTGGCTCGGGCCGTTGAAATCCACGTTGCGCGGCAGTTGCAGCGCCTCGCCTACGGCGATGAAATCCTGACAGACCGGGTTCGGATCGCGGGGACGGCTGACGATCAGCTCGCCCGTCGTCCCGTGCAGGGCCGGGTCCTGTCCGTTCTGGTTGCGCTCAAGCGCCTTGAAGACGGGCAGCACCTCGTCCCAGCCCCAGCCCTCGCAGCCCAGATCGCGCCATTCGTCGTAATCGGCACCCGCCCCCCGGATATAAAGCATCGAGTTCAGCGAGGACGATCCGCCCAGCATCCGCCCCCGGTTCACCGGGATGCGTCGGTTGTTCAGTTCTGGCTGCGGTGTGCCGACATAGCCGTAATCGAAACGGGGACGGCCATACATGGCAAGGATGCCAGCGGGGACTTTGACGCGGATGTCGCGGTCGTGGCCGCCCGCCTCGATCACCAGCACTCGGTGGTGGGGATTGGCGGACAGGCGGTTGGCCAGCACGCAACCGGCTGATCCTGCACCGACGACGATATAGTCAAAGCGTTCCATCAGGCCTCCATATGGGTGATGCGTCCCCCGCAAACGGTCAGGGCGATGCGCGCGGCATCGGGGGCATGGGCCAACCCCTCCAGCGCGCCCGCGATCAGAACCAGATCGGCGTCCAGCCCGACCTCCAGCCTGCCGCGCCGGGTTTCAGCGAAATCGGCATAGGCACCGCCGGTGGTATAGGCGGACAGGCATTCCTCCAGCTTCGGGCGCTGGTCGGGCATGTCGGCGGCCCATGGGGTCCGGGTCAGCGCGCAATGGATCGCGTAAAGCGGCGAGATCGGAGAGACCGGCCAATCCGTCCCAAAGGCCAGCGCCACGCCGCGATCAAGGATCATCCGCCACGGGAAAGCCGTGGGCCAGCGGTCGCGGCCCATGATCGTGGTGGTCGGCTCCAGCGGCAGCCCGGCCGAGCCCGGCGGATGCACCGGCTGCATCGAGGCCGTGATGCCAAGTGGTTGCAGCCGTTCCAGATCAGCACGGGTAATCGTGTCGATATGCTCGATCCGGTGGCGGGCATCGCGGGGGCCGTTTGCCCTTGCTGCGGCAGCATAGCCGTCAATGGTCGCACGCACCGCGCCGTCGCCGACGGCATGGGTGGCGATCTGCAAGCCGCGCCGGTCGGCCTCGATGCAGATTGCGTCAAATTTTTCGGGCGCGATCAGCGGTGCGGAACGAAAGCCGGGCCGGTCGGGATAGTCGCTGACCGTCAGCGCGGTCCAAGTGTCATAGACCCCGTCCATGAACAGCTTGATCCGACCGAAACGCAGCCAGCCCGGCACGTCGGGGCCAAAATCATCAATCCGGGCAACGCCTTCGGGGCCATCGATTTCCTCAAGCCGCAAAGGCAGGCTGACGCGGACCGGCATCTGACCTGCCAGCGCCAGATCACGCATCAGCCCGGCCTGATATTCATTGCCATCCATATTGACGGCGCTGGTGATGCCGTGGCGGGCGCAATATTCGCCCGCCTTGCGGATCAGCGCACGGTCGTGGGCGCGGTCGGCGTCGGACACCGCATCGCCGCCACGATAATCCAGCCCGTCGCGCCCGCGCAGCGGTGACAGCATCTTGACCCGGTTCATGGCGGCGAATTCACGCAGCTCACCCGTGGCCAGCCCGTCTGGCCCCATCACCACCTCGGAACCCGGCCCAAGATCGGCCCCGTGCAGCACCCCCGCCAGCTCCAGCGCGCGGGTATTGGCCCAGGCGCAATGCAGATCGGTCGCCATTAGGCAGATCGGCCGGTCAGTGCAGATAGCGTCAAGGATATGGCGGTCGGGGCGGCGATCCTCGCCAAAGATGGTGTAATTCACCGCATAGCCGAACAGGATGCCCTGACCCGGATTGGCGCGGATGAAGCTGTCGAAGGCGGTCTTGACCGCATCGAAGCCGAAGACCGGCCCAAGGTTCAGCATCGACAGCGTCGCGCCGCCGGTGAACAGATGCAGATGGCTTTCGATGAAGCCGGGCAGCAGCTCGGCCCCCTTGGCGTCGATCACCTGCGTCGCGGGCCCGGACAGCGCGCGCATCGCGGCATCGTCGCCAAGCGCCAGAATGCGGCCATCCTTGATGGCGATGGCAGAGCTGCCCGCAGGCGCAAACAGCGCGCGGGTCCGCGCGTTCCGAATGACAAGATCGGCTGGCATGGGTCCCTCGGACGAAAACGGGGGCGACCTGCGCCCCCGTCGTTTCGGTTGGTTACTGCAGAAGCTGGGTCCAGACCTTGGTCACCAGATCCTGCGCCGCCGGTGAACAGGTGCGCGAGAACTCGACCGGCACCTCGGGATACAGCTCGGGGGCCTTTTCCTTGGTGTAGACGACCTTTTCCGCCACGGTCTTCATCGGCGAGCTATGGGCGTAGAAGTTCATCTGCTCGGTGGCGTTTTCGGGCTGCGACATGAACTCGATGAACTTGACCGCATTCTCGCGGTTGGGTGCACCTTTCGGGATGACCATGCTGTCCAGCCAGCCGACCAGACCTTCCTTGGTCATCGCCAGCTGGAAGGGCGCGCCGCCGTCACGGGCCTTGAGTTCCTCGCCGTCCCACCAGAAATGTGCCGAGACCTCGCCCGAACCCAGACGGCTGGCGATATTGTCCGAGGAATAGACCGCGACCGCAGGCTTTTGCGCCATCAACAGGTCCAGCACCTTCTTCATCTCGGCCGGGTCTTCCGAGCAGAAGGGCACGCCCAGATAAAGCTGCGCCGCGCCGATCACCTCATCGGGATAGGACAGCATGGCGATTTTGCCGGCCAGATCGCCCTCGGGTTCGAAGAAGTATTTCAGGCTGTCGGTAGGGCCCTTGTACAGATCGGTATTGATGACGAAACCGGCGGTGCCATAGGCGATCGGGATCGAATATTCCTGCTTTTCGTCCCACCACTGATTGCGCCAGCGCGGGTCGATGTTTTCATAGGCGGTCAGTTTGTTCGCCTCGATATTCTCGATCAGGCCCTGATCGATCATGATCTTCAGGAAATGCTGCGAAGGCGTCGACAGGTCATAGCCCGAGGCCCCGGCCTGCAGCTTGGTCAGCAGATCCTCGTTCGAGGTATAGCCATCCACATGCACCTCGACATCGTTTTCCTTGGAAAACTTCTCGATCAGCGCCGGTGAAATCGACTCGGACCAGACGTAAAGG
The DNA here is from genome assembly GCF_009711205.1 of Paracoccus litorisediminis. Taxonomy (GTDB): domain Bacteria; phylum Pseudomonadota; class Alphaproteobacteria; order Rhodobacterales; family Rhodobacteraceae; genus Paracoccus; species Paracoccus litorisediminis. The sequence goes on from NZ_WMIG01000001.1 coordinate 115,250, forward strand.
TTCAGCTTGCCCTCGGCCTGCGCTGATGAGGCAAGACAAAGGCCGATCGCAGTTGCCGCAAGATACTTCTTCATTCGTTTCTCCTGTTGGACTTTTCTGGGTTTTTATGTGGTTTACAGCCGGTCGCGATTGCCCCTTGCCGCCACCAGCAGCGCAGTCGTGGCCAGCACCAGCGAGGCAAGGATCAGAAGCGAGGCGATGGCATTCAGTTCCGGCGATGTCCCCGCCCGGATCAGCGAGAAGATATAGACCGGCAGCGTCGTCGTGCCGCCCGAACTCAGCATATTCGAGGTGATGAAGTCATCCATCGAGATCAGGAAGGCCAGCATCGCCCCCGAAAACAGCCCCGGGAAGATCAGGGGCAGCGTCACCCGGCGAAAGGTCACCCAGCGCGAGGCGTAAAGATCGGTCGCGGCTTCCTCGAAATCCAGCGACATGCCCTGCAGTCGCGCGCGGATCGGCAGGAAGGCAAAGGGGGTGCAGAATGCGGAATGGGCAATGACCAGCTTGACCATGCCGTTCTGCAGCCCGATCAGCGAAAACAGGATCAGCGTCGCCACGGCCAGCACGATCTCGGGCAGCAGCAGCGGCAGGTTGACGATGGTTTCCGACAGTCTCCGGTAGCGGACATTGCGGCCACGGATGATCGCCAATGCCGCCATCAGCGCGATGGTCGTCGCCACCACCGTCGCCACGGCCGCCACGATCAGCGAGGTCTCCAGCGCCTTCATCAGGGCCGGGTTGTTCAGCGCCGAGCCGTACCATTTCAATGAGAAATGCGTCCAGACGCCCGCGATCTTGTTGTCGTTGAAGGAATAGGCCACCACCACCGCCAAAGGCGCGTAAAGATAGGCAAAGAACGCCAGATTCAGCGCATTCAGGCCGGGATAGCGTTTGACGTCATGGCGCTTGCTCATGCGGTGGACTCCTTCGCGGTGGCGCGGCGCGCGATCAGCAGCAGCACGATCATCACAAAGACCAGCAGCGTCATGGCGATGGCCGCGCCAAAGGGCCAGTTCCGCCCGCCGCTGAACTGCAGCTGTATCAGCGAGCCCATCATCATCTGCTTGCCACCGCCCATCAGCGAGGGTTCCAGCACCGCGCCCAGCGACGGCACGAACACAAGGATCGCCCCCGAGATCAGCCCTGGCGCGGTCAAGGGCAGGATCACCCGGCGCAGCGTGACCCAGCGGTTGCCATACAGATCATGCGCGGCCTCGATCAATGTGCCGTCCAGCTTCTCGATTGAGGCAAAGACCGGCAGCACCATCAGCGGCATATAGGTATAGACCATCGCCGCCAGCGTCGCCCCGTCATTATACATGAAGCTTAGCCCCGCATGCGCGCCGAAGAATTCCAGAAAGCGCGGCAGCGGCCCGTCGCGGCCAAGGATGATCATCCAGGCATAGACCCGCAGGATCATCGACACCCAGAAGGGCAGCGTGATCAGATAGACCAGCGCAGCTTTAAGCCGGGGCGGTTGGCAGGCGATGTGATAGGCGACGGGAACCGCGACAGCCAGGCAGATCAGCGTCGTCACCCCTGCCAAGGCCAGCGTCCGCAGGATGATGACCAGATATTGCGGGGTGAATTCCAGTTCCCCTGTCCAGCCCTCGTTGAACAGGATCTGGCGATAGCCGGACAGGTCGAACCCCCATTCGAACCCGCCATAGGCCCCGCGTGTCGCCACCGAGACGGCGGCGATGATGAGGATGGGCAGAAGCAGCGCCACGCCCATCAGCAGCCATGACGGCAGCAGCCCCCAGAAAGCGAGGTTGTGCCAAAAACCGGGCGCGCGGGCGCGCGGCGCAGTAGCGGTCACCGGACCATGATGGGCGCTGTCGGTCATGCCAGCAGCACCCGCGCCGAGGTCTCGGCAAAGCCCGCTGCAATCGTGCCGCCGACGGGGATCGTGTCCCCCTCGCGCGAGGCATTGCGGCGCGAGGCGCGGAACTCGGTCCCGTTGGCGGAAAGCAGGTAATGCGTGTAGCCGCCCATGTAGTTCTTATTGACCACCTGCGCCGGGAAGGCGGTCGCAGGAGCCTGATCGCCCAGATTGATCTTTTCGGGCCTGACCGACAGGGTCGCCGCGCCCTTGGTCACGCCTGCGGGGGCAGAGACGCGGATCAACTGCCCAAAGGGCGTGCGGACCGTCGCCATGCCACCTGCGGCTTCCAGCACCTCGACGGGCAGGAAATTCGTCTCGCCGACGAAATCGGCAACGAAGCGGTTCACGGGTTCCTCATAGATTTCGGTGGGCGTGCCAATCTGCTGGACCTCGCCGCCGCCCAGAACGGCGATGCGGTCGGACATGTCCAGCGCTTCCTCTTGATCGTGGGTCACGAAGACAAAGGTGATGCCGGTGTCGCGCTGCAACATGCGCAATTCGTCCCGCATCGCCTGCCGCAGCTTCAGGTCCAGCGCGGACAGCGGTTCGTCCAGCAGCAACACCTCGGGTTCGGGGGCAAGGGCGCGGGCCAGGGCGACGCGCTGGCGCTGACCGCCCGACAGTTGCGCGGGCTTGCGGGTGGCGAATTGCGACATGTGGACACGCTCAAGCATCTCACCAACGCGGGAACGGATGCGGCTGCGCTGCCAGCCCAGATTTTCCAGCCCGAAGGCCACGTTCTGTTCCAGCGTCATATGCGGGAACAGCGCATAGCTTTGGAATACCGTGTTCACCCGACGCTTATGGGGCGGGATCTCGACCACCTCGCGGCCATTGAGCAGGATCGAGCCGGTATCGGGGCTTTCGAAGCCCGCCAGCATGCGCAGCAGCGTCGTCTTGCCGCATCCCGACGGGCCCAGCATTGTGAAAAACTCATTGCTGCGGATGTCGAAGCTGATCGACTTCAGCGCCTGATATGACCCGAAGTTTTTCGAGACCCCGATCACTTCGACGGCTTTCTGATTCATCTGGCGAGACCTTGTCCTGATAGTGCGCAAGGGTGGCCGCGCGCGCCTTGGCCTATTCCTGCACCCATTTTCGCATTGATCCGGCATGCATCCCTGCGGGTAAATGAGGACTTGCGGAACCCCTGATTAGGAAGAAACTAAAGTCAGGAAACTCTTGCGATTATTGGCGTATTTCGCAAGGTTGCGGCCCGGATGCTACCGTTTTGGCCAAGCCTGCCCGAAGTATCGGCAGTTTTCCAAACCGTGCTTAGGGCAAGGCTAAGCACCCGTAAGCGAAGCGCTTCTTTGCCGCTCTCCTCATGCGTGAAAATACTCACGCAACGGGCCCTTGGGGGCCACAGCGCATGAGGCCGCCATGATCCGCACCGGCAGGGCGTATCGCCAATCCCTGAGCAATCGCGACATTCTTCTGGACGGGACCCGCGTCGATGACGTGACCGTGGACCCCATCCTTGGTCCGCTGGTCGATGCCCGTGCCCGTCTTTACGACCTGCAGCACGAGGACGCCTCTCGTGACATCCTCACCGTCACGCGCAATGGCGAAACTTGCGCAATCGCTGCGCGGCTGCCCGTCTCGCAGGCGGATTGGTGGGCGAAACGGCGTGCAGTCGATCTGGGATTGGATATCCGCGGCGCGGTTCACCTCCCCAGTCCGGTCGAGGGCATGGGCCAGATCTGGTCGCTGCATGACGCGGCCCCGATGCTGGCCGATCTGGCCCCGGAATTTGCCGAGAATGTGCAGACCCAAATCGCCCGCGCGCTGGATCAGGACATGTTCGTGATCACCGCGACCCCTACCACCACGCCCCCTGCCCCGCATGTCCTGCGTGAGACCGATGCAGGCATCGTCATCGGCGGAGAATGCCTTGCCCCTGCCGCCGCCATTGCCAATCGGATCGCCATTTGGGGGGACACGTCCTTTATCTGCGATCTGGATAGGCCGGGATTGGCTTTCCGCTGCCGCTTGGATCAGGCGCGCAGCCTGATCGACGAGACCCGGCTGGTCTTCGATGACGTTCTGGTCCCATGGGAAAACGTGCTGTCCCACCGCGACCCGGATGCGGCGCGGCTGATGGCGGACAGTTTGCCGCGCTATGCCGGGTTCGGGTTCCTGCAGCGCCTGCTGCGGGTCGCCGACCTGATGATCGGGACGGTGCTGCAGAGCGGGCGGGACATGCAGGACGATCTGCTGGGGCTGGCTTTGTGGCGCGAGGGCATCCACGCCCATCTGACCGCCGCCGTCGCCCTTGGCCAGAAATCCCCGGCCGGATTGATGATGCCCAACCAGTCGCTGCTGCATGCCGGGCGCGCGCTGGCGCTGTCGCGGCTGACCGGTGCGCTTCCTGCGGACATGTCAGATCACCCCGAACTGCTGGCCTTTGCACAAGGACTGACGGGCAAGGACGCCCCCGAAATCGACATGGATCATGGCGCATTCGCCGCCTTCTTGCGCAGCTTCGACTGGGACAGCCCGGTCGCCATCGCCGAGCGTATCGCCCAGCTTGATACCCATGTGGAAAGGGACCTCGCCCTCGTCTGATCCCGCGCCAAGGTCGATTGAAACGCCCCGGCATTTCGGACAATATTGCGCCGCTCGGACCGGGATGACGGATGCCTTTACGCTATACCTTGCGACAACTGGAATATTTCGTCGCCGTGGGCGAAACCGGAAGCATCGCCGCCGCCTCGCAGCAGGTGAACGTGTCCTCGCCCTCGATCTCGGCCGGGATTTCGCAGCTTGAGGAGGAACTGGGCGTCAAGCTGTTCGTGCGTTACCACGCGCAGGGTCTGACCCCGACATTGGCGGGGCGAAAGCTGCTGGATCAGGCCCAGACAGTGCTGCGTCAGGCGGCAGCCATGCGCGATCTGGCGGGGGATCTGTCCGGCTCGATCCGGGGTCCGCTAGCGGTGGGCTGTCTAAGCACATTCGCACAGATAGTGCTGCCGGGTCTGCGCCGCAGCTTCATCGAGCAATACAGCGAGGTTCGCATCAGCCAGATCGAGGCTGATCAGGCCGAGATCTTTGGCATGCTGCGGCAGGCGCGGATCGATCTGGCGCTGACCTATGATCTGGACCTGCCGAACGACCTGCGCTTCTTTCCCATTCTCGACCTGCCGCCGACGGTTGCCCTTAGCGAGACGCATCCGCTGGCGCATCTGCCCGCAGTATCGATCCACGAACTGGCACCCTACCCGATGGTGCTGCTGGATCTGCCGCTGAGCGCCGACTACTTCCTGTCCTTCTTTGTCAAGGCAGGCCTGCGCGCCAATATCGCCGAGCGCACCCGCGATATGGCGGTGATGCGCAGCCTTGTTGCCAACGGCTTCGGCTATTCGATCGTGAACGTGCGGCCGCTGCATGACGTGGCCCCCGACGGCAAACCGCTGCGCTTCATCCCCCTGACCGGTCAGCAGCGCCCAATGCGGCTGGGTGTGCTGGTCAGCGAGGGGACCGAACGAACCCAGCTACACAAGGCCTTCATGAAACACGCCGAGACATGGATCGCGGCGCATCAGGGCCGGCTTCTGGGCGTGAAGGCCTGACCCGCCCTTTTTCACGCCACCTCACGTCTGGGTGAGGCGCGGCAACCCAGCCCTTCTCCCGCCCGTTGTCCTGCCATCGATACAGTGCAATCAGCGATGGAGGCTAGCGCGATGAACTGGGATATCGTCGAAGGCAAATGGAACCAGGTCAAAGGCACGGTCAAAGAGCAATGGGGCGATTTGACCGATGACGAACTGACCGAAATCGCGGGCAAGCGCGACAAGCTTGCCGGCAAGCTGCAGGAAAAATACGGCTGGACCAAGGAAGAAGCCGAACGTCGCATGGACGATTTCCTGCGCGAACGCGCCTGACCCGGCCATACGGGCAGCAAGACCCTCGCCATTGGCGGGGGTCTTTTGCGTGCAGGGGGTGCGCCCCAATGAGCCATTGAACAGATCGCGCCGCCTACCTATCTTGTGCGGAAGCAGGAGACCTGCGCTGCCGCTTCCGGGGCCAAGTCTCTTGGCGAGAAAGGACTGATTCCATGAACGAATTCGCCCATGCCACCCATCCTGTCCTGCCTCTGCGGGACATCGTGGTATTCCCGCACATGATCGTGCCGCTGTTCGTGGGGCGCGAGAAATCCGTACGGGCACTTGAGGCTGTAATGGAGCAGGATCGCCCGATCCTGCTGGCCGCGCAAAAAGACGCGGCTGTCGACGAACCCGCCGCGGACGGCATCTTCCGCACCGGCGTGCTGGCCAATGTCTTGCAACTGCTGAAGCTGCCCGACGGGACCGTCAAGGTTCTGGTCGAAGGCCGCCAGCGTGTGCGCATTCTGGACTTCATCAGCAACGAGAATTTCTTCGAAGCAAGCTGCGAACCGCTTGCCGAGATCGAGGGCGATGACGAAACCCGCACCGCCCTGACCCGTGCCGTCGCCGAGGAATTCGAGCGCTATGTAAAAGTGCGCAAGAACATCCCCGAGGAAGTCGTCTCGGCCGTGGCCGAAGCACGCGAGCCCTCGCGTCTGGCCGATCTGGTCAGCGGCCATCTGGGCATCGCGCTGGACAAGAAGCAGGATCTGCTTGAGACGCTGGACACCGCCGAGCGTCTGGAAAAGGTCTATGGCCTGATGCAGGGCGAAATGTCGGTCCTGCAGGTCGAGAAGAAGATCAAGTCCCGCGTGAAGACGCAGATGGAGAAGACCCAGCGCGAATACTACCTGAATGAGCAGATGAAGGCCATTCAGAAGGAGCTGGGCGATGGCGAGGATGGCTCGAACGAGCTGACCGAGCTTGAGGAAAAGATTGCCGCGACCAAGTTCAGCAAGGAGGCCCGCGAAAAGGCCGATGCCGAGCTGAAGAAGCTGAAGTCGATGTCTCCGATGTCGGCCGAAGCCACGGTCAGCCGCAACTATCTGGACTGGCTGCTGTCCCTGCCCTGGGGCGTGAAGTCGCGCACCCGCAAGGATCTGGGCAAGGCCGAGGCCGTGCTGGATGCCGACCACTATGGTCTGGAAAAGGTCAAGGAACGCATCGTCGAATATCTGGCGGTGCAGAACCGCTCGGCCAAGCTGAAGGGGCCGATCCTGTGCCTTGTCGGCCCTCCGGGCGTCGGCAAGACCAGCCTTGGCCGCTCGGTTGCGAAAGCCACGGGACGCGAATTCATCCGCATCAGCCTTGGCGGCGTGCGTGACGAATCCGAGATCCGCGGCCACCGCCGGACCTATATCGGCTCGATGCCGGGCAAGATCATCCAGGCGCTGAAAAAGGCCAAGACCACGAACCCGCTCATCCTGCTCGATGAGATCGACAAGATGGGTCAGGATTTCCGCGGCGACCCGGCCTCGGCCATGCTTGAGGTGCTTGATCCGGAACAGAACGCGACCTTCGTCGACCACTATCTTGAGGTGGAATACGATCTGTCGAACGTGATGTTCGTGACCACGGCCAACAGCTACAACATGCCGGGCCCCCTGCTCGACCGGATGGAGATCATCTCTCTCGCCGGCTACACCGAGGACGAGAAGCGCGAGATCGCACGCCAGCACCTGCTGCCCAAGCAGATTACGGCGAACGGGCTGCGCAAGGGCGAGTTCTCGGTCTCGGATGAGGCGCTCACCCATGTGATCCGCTACTACACCCGCGAAGCGGGCGTGCGGTCGCTGGAACGCGAGATCGCGAAACTGGCCCGCAAGGCCGTGACCGAGATCCTCAAGGGCAAGGTCAAGTCCGTCGCCGTCGACCCCGACAAGGCCGAGGAATATCTGGGCGTGCGCCGTCACCGCTATGGTCTGGCCGAAAAGGACGATCAGGTCGGCGTGGTGACCGGTCTGGCCTGGACTCAGGTCGGTGGCGATCTGCTGCAGATCGAGGCGCTTAAGCTGCCCGGCAAGGGCCGGATGAAGACGACCGGGAAACTGGGCGAGGTGATGAAGGAGTCGATTGACGCGGCGGCGAGCTATGTGCGCTCGATCGCGCCCCAGATTGGGGTGAAGCCGCCGAAATTCGATGCCATCGACATCCACGTCCACGTGCCCGACGGGGCCACACCCAAGGATGGGCCTTCGGCGGGTCTTGCGATGGTCACCTCGATCGTCTCGGTGCTGACGCAGATCCCGGTTCGCAAGGACATCGCCATGACCGGCGAGGTTTCGTTGCGGGGCAATGCCATGGCGATTGGCGGGCTGAAAGAAAAGTTGCTGGCGGCGCTGCGCGGCGGGATCAAGACGGTGCTGATCCCGGTCGACAACGAGAAGGACCTGGCCGAAATTCCGGTCAATGTGAAGGAGGGGCTGCGGATCATCCCTGTCAGTCATGTCCGCGAGGTTCTGGAATATGCGCTGCTGCGCAAGCCCGAGCCGGTGGAATGGGACGAGGCCGCCGAGGAAGCCGCCGAGGCCAGCAAGCTTGCCGCCGCGCGTGAGCAAGGCAGCGGCGGCACAGCGGTCGCCCACTAAAGGAAACCGAACCGCGCGAAGGCAACTTCGCGCGGTTTTTCAATCCGCATCCGCATAATCATCATGCAGGAGATGCCATGGCGAAAAATGGGCCAGGGGGGCAAGGAAAACGCAAGGGCCGGGCCGAAGCGGGCGACCGCCCCGATCCCGACAATGCGACCGTGCTGCAAAAACGCCAGTTGGTCGCCCTGATCGCGCAACGGGTCGGACGTCGCAACGCCGAGGTCCGCGAGATCGTCGAGGCGACGCTGGCCGAACTGGGTGAAGCCATCTCGGCAGGCCAGACACTGGCGCTACCGCCGCTAGGTCGCGCCCGGATCAGCAAACAGAAGGACGTATCCGGCTCGGAGGTGATCGTGCTGCGGCTACGCCGACGCAAGTCTGGAGCTGATGCAGACGCGGGTCACGACCACGATGAAAATGATTGATCGGTTGGACGATTTTCTGCCCAGAACCCCTTGCAGCCCCCGGTGACTGCGGCTATCTAGCCCGCACCGGGCGATTAGCTCAGCGGTAGAGCGCTTCGTTCACATCGAAGATGTCAGCGGTTCAAATCCGTTATCGCCCACCATAATTTCCCCAGCAATTCCAAGAAGATCCTTGTTTTGCTGGGGATATTTCGTTTCACCGTTACAATTTCTGTTACAAAGCGGGTCTGTGATGGCTGGGGCGCGACGATCCCTTTTTAACCGCGATGGACGATTTTTCGCCCGACTGGCGGTCCAGAAAAACCCTGGGCAGATCGTCGAAAAGACCAGCTACGCGCACCCCTCGCGCCGGATCGTAGAACGGCAATGAAGTTGCTACCCAGCGCGCTGATGTCGCTACAACACCAGATCGCGCCGGCCGAGCGGTAGCTATCCCGGCGAACAACACGGTCACACCTGCCCGCTTTCCGCCGGAACCCAACCAGATTTCGGCCAGTAACGACTCGCAGCGCCTCGCCTTTGACGGACAAATGCGTAATAGTCCGATGTAACCGATTACCCCCAGCATCAGCATTGATGATCGCTATTTGCAGAGCAGCGGTTTACCGACGAGGACCTCCCCGAGATCATGGGGACCCGCATCAAGTGGTTGCGCTCAGCGAGAAACTTCGACGCCGCGTCCTGTGCAGCGCTGAGCTAGTGGAACTGGCACGTGGTGGTGCGAGATAAAAAGGTGAATATTCCGGCCAATCCACGACACAGCTCTTAGGGAACGCCGCACCGCGCAAGAATACGTCCTACCCGGAAAATTTTGCGAAGCTTCGGGCTGATTATATCAAGGCGCACCCCACGCCAGGCGTTATGAAAGATGGCGGCAAGCGGATGCGACCTGTCATTGAAAGCCTACGCAAGTTTTTCGAAGTAATGATGCCAGAAAGGTGGCGAAGAATAATCATCTCGACTGGCACGACCGAGTAATCACCTCGCTATCTGTCAAGACTTTGTCATCTGCGCGCTAACTTTTTAAATGTGCGCATGACAACGAGAGGCTTCCGGAAAACGTCGCCTCAACAGTTAAAAACCAAACCCTAAAAATTAGCGTGGTTAAAGGCCGATCATACCGACACCGAGGCGGTCAAGGTTTTCAATGTTTTGCGGCCATTTGAATCGAAAGCTGATGAATATGGGTGTATCCGAGGATACTCCTGAATTCGTCCGTGCTCAACAGTAGGCGCCTATCATTTGCGCACTCTCGGTTGCCCGCGTTTCCAAGATCACGCAGCTTCGGCAAGAGGACGCGCGGTAAGATGGCGACTGCGGGTTATCCGGATCATACCCGATACTGACGACGAAGGTAGGGCATTACCGCGATGTCGCGCTCCATGCGTAGATTATCAAAAGAGTTTATCCCTTTGCGGAGTGTCAATTACCGGATCTTACATTCCATACCGGAAAAACTCTTGAGGCATTCAGTCAAATCAGTGATAATATCCAAAAGTGTGAGAACCTTGCTTCAAGAAACAACTTCGCTCCGAATGGCATTTGCATAATTACGCATGGCAGAATCGCTTCAAAACGCAGGCACGCGATCTCGACGCAAATATTCTCGCTGTCGATGAAATTAATGGCCGCGTCGGGCACACCACATCTGACGATTACGTTGAAATTTCTTTCTTCGCCAAAATCCGCGTAATCGGCGCTTTACCTGACATAAATATTATAGGAAATTTAGAATAACATGAGAAATTACAGAAATATTACCACATGCTGTATTATTACACGCAGCGATCTTTGCGAGAGCCGAGTTCATGAGTATTATCCAGTACCTTATTGATTCTTCGGGCAAAGTGCCACTGAATCAAAACATTTCGCACTGACCAGTCCTCGAGGCTTACAGCCTGTTTGGCCGCGTCCCGGTGCGATCCGGCATCGCTGTCACCGGCGCCACCGCTATACGTGTTCCTGCTGTCGCTGCCGCTGTCGGGCTGATCGCAGAAGCCTGTGGAAACCTGCCTTTCAAAACGCATGAACGCGACACCCGCAAGGCGCAAAAGGGCCATCCGAGCTATGAAATGATCCATGGCGAGGCGAGTCCCTGAACCAGCGTAGAGGAATTACGTGAACTGCTGACCCGCGACGCGCTGCTGTGCGATCACGGGTTCGCGTAGGTGGTGCGCAACGGCAAGGGCGAACAGCTGAAACTGCATCGGATGAAGCCGGGCGCGGTGTCCAAGGAAACTAACGATGACGGTGAACCGTCTTACCGCATCTGATTGAAGGGCGGCGGGGACAGATTGCTGCCCAATACCGATGTGCTGCGCATCAATACCTTGGACGGCATCAGCCCCGTCATTCACGCCAAGGAGGCCATCGGTCTTCCTCTGGCGGCAGAGTAGCACCTTGCCAAGGGTAACCACCGACCATCGGATTAGGTAACTCCACGATCCGAGGTTTTTTCGGTCATCCCATCGGCGGGACAAACGGGGCCACCGAAGCTGCCCAGCGTGACCTGTATCCATTACATTTTCGTGGATAGCACAACGAATCTGACGAAGATCGCTCAGGAGGGCCGGCTCCACCGCAAACGGCGGACGCTCGGCCTTGCCTGTCGTTGACGCCATAGCAAGGCCGGGTCTATTGCGCGATCAGCTGGGGATCTGGGCTGCCAGTTGATGCAGCAACGTGTCCATCTGCCTGCAGAGCGCGTCCTCGGTGGTTTTTTGCTCGGTTGCGGCTTCGCTCAGGCTGCGCTCGACGCCCATGGCCGAGACCGTGCCGGTTTTCCCCTTGGTTTCCGCCGCATCGCCCGCAGCGGTGTCGCCGGGCGGGATCATGGCCAAAAGTTTCACCTGCGTCTCGACCGCTTTTCCGTCGATAAAGCCCTTGTCCTGGCAATAGGTCAGAACGCCCAGCTGGTTGCGCGCGCTTTCATAGGCCGCCGTCGTGTCAGGCACCGTGGGAGTGGTCGCCTGTGCGGTCGGTGCTCCCTCGGGCCCGCCCGTCGTCGGGGCGGTCGCCTGTGCCACGGCCACGCCGGCGGTCATGGCAGAAAGTGCCAGTGCGGGAAGGATGGCGGATCGTGCGATCATTCCAGATCTCCGTCTGTTGCATTCGGCCTAAACCTTGCACGACCATCCTTCTACCGCAATTCACGTAACGCTGGCTCACGCATAGATTGTGCGTGATCAGCGAAAAAGCACCAAGGATCCGGGCGACCAGCTGACTTTTGCGCGTGTTCCAACATCCTGCACCTCGCGGCCAAAGACATTGCGCATGGCGATGCGGATCGGGCGAGCCTTGCCGTCAAAACTGGCCGATCCGTCCAGCCGCACGTCGTAATAGGTCATGTCGCCGTAATAGACGACCTCGTCGATGACGCCTTCGGTCACCCGACCCTGCACCGGTTGGCCAGCACCGACCAGCGACACGGCCTCGGGACGGAAACCGACCGATGGCCCCTCGTCGTCGGGGTCCTTGCTGCTGACGTTCTTGGCGGGGATTTCCACACGGCCCAGACCGGGAACCTCGACCTCGACCCCGTCCGGAGTGTCGCCCAGCACATGCGCGGGCAGGAAGTTCATCACCCCGATGAAGTTCGCGACCCGGCGGCTGGTCGGGCGGGCATAAAGCGCCTCGGGGCCGTCAAGTTGAGCGATCTGACCTTCGAACATCACGGCGATGCGATCGGACATGACCAGTGCTTCCTCTTGGTCATGGGTGACCAGAACGAAGGTGATGCCCACCTGCCGCTGCAGCTTGATCAGCTCGACCTGCATCTGTTCGCGCATCTTGCGGTCCAGCGCGGAAAGCGGCTCATCCAACAGCAGAACCTTGGGCTTGAGGATCAGCGCGCGGGCCAGCGCGACCCGCTGCCGCTGACCGCCCGACAGCGCATGCGAGGCGCGCTTGCCGTAGCCCTTGAGGCCCACCATCTCCAACGCCTCCTCGACCGCGGCGGCCTTTTCGGCCTTGCTGCGCGGATCGCGGCGCAGGCCGAAGCCGACATTTTCGGCCACGGTCAGATGCGGAAAGATCGCGTAGGACTGAAAGACCATATTGGTCGGGCGGGCATTGGCCTGCACCCCATCCATGTCCTGACCGTCGATCAGGATCACGCCGGACTGGATGTCTTCAAACCCGGCGATGGTGCGCAGAAGTGTGGTCTTGCCGCAGCCCGACGGCCCCAGAAGCGAGAAGAACTCACCCGCGCGGATGGTCAGGTCGATGCCGCGCAGCGCGTGGTAATCGCCGTAATGCTTCTGGATGCCCCGGCATTCGATCATCGGGCGCGCGGCGGCGGTGCGGGCGCGATGCGCGGCCGTGCTGCTTGCGGGAGTGGTCACAGGAAGCCTCCGGTATCCTTGGCGCCGGTCTTGGCAATGCCGCGACGGCGGAAATATTCGGCGATGGTCAGAAGGATGATCGACATGACCACCAGCACCGTCCCCAGTGCCATGATCGTCGGGATCTGCTTGGGAAAGCGCAGCTGGCTGAAGATATAGGTCGGCAGCGTCGGCTCATTCCCGGCAAGGAAGAAGGCGATGATGAATTCGTCCAGGCTGATCGTGAAGCTCATCAGCAGCGAGGAAATGATCCCCGGCATGACCAGCGGCAGGATGACCAGCCGGAACGCGCTCCATTTCGTTTCGCCAAGGTCATAGGCCGCTTCCTCAAGCGAGCGGTCCAGCGAGTTGAAGGCCGTGGACAGGATCACCGTCGCATAGGGCATGCAGATCAGCGTGTGGCCAAGGATCACCGTCAGGATGTTCAGCTTGACGCCCAACGACAGCAGCACCACCAGCAGCGAGATCGAGACGATGATCTCGGGCAGGACCAGCGGCAGCATGATCAGGCCCATGATCGGCCCCTTGGCCGGAAACTCGAACCGGGTCGAGGCGCGGGCCGCGAATATCCCAAGGCAGGTGGCAAAGATCGAGGCGCAGACCGCAATGGTCAGCGAGTTCCCCAGCGCCCGCCGCATTGAATCGTTGCCGACCATCTGGGCGAACCACTGGGTGGTGAAGCCCTTCAAGGGAAATGCGATCACCGTCCCCGAGTTGAAGGCAAAGATCGGCAGCAGCAGGATCGGTGCGTACAGGAACAGAAGGTAGAGGATCGCATAGGCGCGCAGCCCCCCGCCCTTCATTGCCGCACCTTCAGGAAGCGACGGTTCAGCGCCACAAAGATCAGGCTGAAGACGGCGACGATCAGCATGGCGGTCACCGCCAGCGCCGAGCCGAGCGGCCGGTTGTCTAGGTCAAGCATCTGGGACTGGATCAGGTTGGCGATCATCGGGATCTTGCCGCCGCCGATCAGGGCCGGGGTGACATAGTCGCCGATGGTCGGGATGAAGACGATCAGCGCGGCCGCAACCACGCCCGGCATGGCAAGGGGCAGCGTTACCCGCCAGAAGGTCATCGCCCGGCTTTCGCCCAGATCGCGCCCGGCCTCAAGCAGCGAGCGGTCGATCTTTTCCAGCGCGATGAAGATCGGCAGGATCGCGAAAGGCGCATAGGCATGGGCCAGCGTGATGACCATGGAGTTGACGTTGTACAGCAGAAAGCTCAGCGGCTGTTCGATGATGCCCAGCGTTTTCAGTCCGGAATTGACCACGCCGTTATAGCCAAGGATCACCTTCCACAGGAACACCCGGATCAGGTAGCTGGTCCAGAACGGGATGGTGATCAGAAACAGCCACATCGATTTCCGCGACGGTGAGACCACGAAGCTCAGGAAATAGGCGACGGGAAAGGCCAGAACGACCGTCACAAGGGTCACCAGCGCCGCCACGCCCAATGAGCGCAGCATGATCGTGCGAACGATCGGGTCGGTCCAGACGGCGCGGTAATTCTCCAGCGTGAATTCGCGGACCACCGTCAGATAGCCATCCTTCAGGAAGGAATAGGCCAGAATGGTCAGAAGCGGCGCAGCCATGACCAGCAAGGCATAGGCCAGAGGGGGTGAGATCAGGGTCAGGCCCTGAACGGATTGTGATCGGTTACCTGAAGCCATCCCTGCCCTGTTCGTTCGAGCTGTGCCTTTTTCTTACGCTAGTTTTCATAAGAAATTGTCAAGTGGAACCATTTTCTTCCCCGACCACGATCGACTTTCAGCCTGCCTGAAACTTCACCACTACTTCGCGACGATGCGGCGCGCGGCGGTGCTCGACAAGGTAGATCCCCTGCCATGTCCCCAGCACCATCCGACCCCGCTCAACCGGGATCTGCAGACAGGTCGGCAGGACCGCAGCCTTCAGATGCGCGGGCATGTCGTCGGGGCCTTCCGCGCGGTGGGTGATCCACCCCATTGAGGGATGATCAGCGGATGGCGCGATCCGTTCAAGCCAACCCAGCAGGTCGCGCTGCACGTCCGGATCAGCATTCTCCTGAATCAGCAGCGAGCACGAGGTATGGCGCAGGAACAGCGTGACGATCCCGTCGCCAAGTCCCGAGACGACCGCTGCAACCTCGCGGGTGATGTCGTGACAGGCCGGGCCGTGGGTCTGGACCGTCAGGCGGGTCAGGGTCATTCGGCGGCCTCCTCAGGGGCGGCAAGCGTCGCGCCGTCATGATCCACCCCCAGCCGCTTTTGCGTACGCGCGCCCAATTCGCGCAGCAACTCGGCCTGCCGGATGACATTGCCCGAGCCGCGGCTAAGCCGGTCCATTGCCGTGGCATGGCTTTTCTGTGCCCTGTCCAACGCTGCGCCCACATCCTCGACGGCGGAAACGAAGCCGTGCAGCTTGTCGTAAAGCTGCCCTGCACGGGCGGCGATCTGGGCGGCATTCGATTCGCGCCGCTCGACGGTCCAGATGTGATCGACGGTGCGCAGGGTCAGCATCAGCGTCGTCGGCGTGGCCAGCCCCACCCGGTTTTCCATTGCATGTCGGGCCAGATCGGGATCGACGCGCAGCGCCTCGGAAAAGGCGCCCTCGACCGGGATGAACATCAGCACGTAATCGACCGAGCCCTGATCCAGCGCCTGATAGCCCTTGGCCGAAAGCTGCGCGACATGCCCCCGAACCGAGGCGACATGGCGGCGCAGCGCCGCGTCGCGGGTCGGGCCATCCTCGGCATTCACCGCTTCCTCATAGGCGTTCAGAGAAACCTTGCTGTCGATGACCAGCAACTTCCTTTGCGGCATCTTGACGATGACATCGGGCCGCCACATCCGGCCATCATCGTCGCGATGGCTGGTCTGGGTCAGGTAATGCGTACCCGCGACCAGGCCGGAATCCTCAAGGATGCGCTCAAGGATCATCTCGCCCCATGCGCCACGTTTCTGGCTGTCGCCCTTCAGCGCGCGGGTCAGCGCCACCGCCTCATGCGAGATCTGCTCGGAGCGTTTGTGCAGATATTCGATCTGCTCCTTCAGGCGGGCGCGCTCCTCATCCGTGGCCTTGTTGCGGGCCTGAAGCTCGGTCTGGAAGCGGTCAACCTGTTCACGGAAGGGCGTCAACAGCGCGCTAAGCTGATCGCCATGGGTCTTTTGCATCTCGGTCCCCTGCTGCCGCAGGGATTCATTCGCCATCAGGCGGAACTGGCCGGTCATTTCCTCGCGCAACTCGCGCAGGGTCTGGATCTCGCGTTCGCTCGCCTCGCGGTCCTTTTCGGCGGCCAGCCGGGTTTCGGCCAATTCGCGCTGCATCATCGCCAAGGCGCCGCGTTCAAGATGCAGCGCGTCGGTCAATCCGTCGCGTTCCTCAAGCAACTCGTCTAACCGCTGGGCAAGGGACTGGGCACGGGTCTCAAACCGGCTGGCGGCCAGCAGTTGATCGCGCAGCGCATGTTGCTCGGCCTCAAGGCGGGTGCGCAATTCGGCCTCGGCGGCACGGTGAGCGGCTGCGGTCTGCTCGCCCGCCAGTCGCGCCCGGCGCAGCGACAGGCCAAGCGTCAGGGCCAGCGCAGACACGCCCAGCAAAAGCGCTTGAAGATGCCCGCTATCGCCCAGCCAGCTTTGGATATTTTCCGGCACTGCTTGCCCTCGTCCGGGCCGGTCATTGCCGGCCATGCTTGTTATTCACGGCAAGTGTTCACCCTTTGCCCCGTAAAATCAAGCAGTTCGGGTTGTGCAGCCATCTATCAGCGGCAAGCATGGCTGAATGACGAAGGCCGGGCGTTAACCCGGCCTTGCTCAGATCGATTTCGTCGGCAGCGCGTTCAGCATGAAATCGCGCAATCCTCGGGCGAAATCCTGTAAATCGCTGACCTTTACCCCGCGCTCGGCAACCCAGTCGAACAGCGTCCCGGGATGGGACGTACCGAACCCCATGCGCCATCCGTCAAACAGCCGCTCGGGCAGGTCGCCCTGCCACAGGAACTCGACATTGCGGTGACGCGGGTCGCGCAGGATCATGTCGCGGACAAGGGCCAAGGGTTCAGCCGGCCCCTCAAGCCATTGATAAAACCGGCCATCTTCCAGATGAAGATAGCCGGTCAGATCCAGATCCAGATTCCGCGCCCTTGCCTCGTTCAGGATATCCGTACACTGCCCCGATTTTGCGGTCAGTTCAGTGCGGCTGCGATAGAGAAAGAACGCGGTCTCCAAATTATTGGTCCAGGAAGGACCGCAGCTTGCGCGAACGCGACGGGTGCTTGAGCTTGCGCAGCGCCTTGGCTTCGATCTGGCGGATGCGTTCGCGGGTCACGCTGAACTGCTGGCCGACTTCCTCCAGCGTGTGGTCGGTATTCATGCCGATGCCGAAACGCATCCGCAGAACCCGTTCCTCGCGCGGGGTGAGGCTGGCCAGAACGCGGGTCGTGGTTTCCTTCAGGTTTTCCTGAATGGCGGAATCCAGCGGCAGGACCGCGTTCTTGTCCTCGATGAAATCGCCGAGCTGGCTGTCTTCCTCGTCCCCGATCGGGGTCTCGAGCGAGATCGGTTCCTTGGCGATTTTCATCACCTTGCGAACCTTCTCCAGCGGCATCTGCAGCTTTTCGGCCAATTCTTCCGGGGTCGGCTCGCGGCCGATCTCGTGCAGCATCTGACGGCCGGTGCGGACCAGCTTGTTGATCGTCTCGATCATGTGGACCGGGATACGGATCGTGCGGGCCTGATCCGCGATCGAGCGCGTGATCGCCTGACGGATCCACCAGGTCGCATAGGTCGAGAACTTGTAGCCGCGGCGATACTCGAACTTGTCCACGGCCTTCATCAGGCCGATGTTGCCTTCCTGAATAAGATCAAGGAATTGCAGGCCACGGTTCGTGTATTTTTTAGCAATCGAGATGACCAGACGCAGGTTCGCCTCGACCATTTCCTTCTTGGCCTGACGGGCCTCTTTCTCGCCGCGCTGAACCTGGTTCACGATGCGGCGGAATTCTTCGATATCCACGCCGACGTGCTGGCCGACCATGGCCATGTCGCCGCGCAGGTTTTCGACCTGAACGCGCGCTTTTTCGAACAGGCTCTGCCAACCGCGACCCTTGTTGGCCATCATCCGGTCAACCCAGGTCGGGTCCAGTTCCGAACCGCGATAGGCGTCGATGAATTCGCGACGGTTGATGCGGGCGGCGTCCGCCAGCTTCACCATGCCGGAATCGATGGTCACGATGCGGCGGTTGATGCCATAGATCTGGTCAACCAGCGCTTCGATCCGGTTGTTGTGCAGGTGCAGTTCGTTCACCAGCCCGACAATGCGCGAACGCAGGACCTGATAGGCGATCTCGTCCGTGGCCGAGAAGGTCCCGTCCTCGTTCAGCGTGGCGGACATGCGGTTGTCCTGCATGTGGGCCAGCTCTTCGTAGCCCTGCGCGATCGCTTCCAGCGTCTCAAGGACCTTCGGCTTCAGCGAGGCTTCCATGGCCGAGAGCGACAGGTTCTGCCCGTCCTCGTCCTCTTCCTCCTCGTCGGCGCGGCGCATCGGGTTGCCGTCGGCATCGTATTCGGGTTCGTCGCGCGAGGCGGTTGGGTTGGCGCGTGGCGCCTCGGTGTCGACGACCACGTCGACGACCTCATCGCCCTCGCCCTCTTCGTCCAGCGAGCGGCCGAAGGTGGTTTCCAGGTCGATCACGTCGCGCAGCAGGATTTCTTCTTCAAGAAGCTCCTGCCGCCACATGGTGATGGCCTTGAAGGTCAGCGGGCTTTCGCACAGCCCGGCGATCATGGTGTTGCGACCGGCCTCGATGCGCTTGGCGATGGCGATCTCGCCCTCGCGTGAGAGCAGCTCGACCGAGCCCATCTCGCGCAGATACATGCGCACCGGATCGTCGGTACGGTCCAGCTTCTCGGTCTCGGTGGTGGCGACCGCCACCTCGCGCGAGCCGGTGCCCGTCGTCGCCAGTTCGCCCGCCGATTCGCCTTCGTCCGCTTCTTCGTCATTCTCGACGACGCGGATGTCCATTTCGGACAGCATCGACATCACATCTTCGATCTGGTCGGAGCTGACCTGTTCGGGCGGCAGGACGGAGTTGAGCTGGTCGTAGGTGATGTAGCCGCGTTCACGCCCTTCGGCGATCATGCGCTTCACCGCAGCCTGACTCATGTCCAGCGAATGATCGTCGTCCTTGGTCTCGGGCTTCTGGTCGTCGTCGTTGGCTGCCATGCTGGCTCCCTTAAGCGGTGATTCGCGAATCAGCGAATCGGGATCGGCGTATCGGCCGTTTCTAACCAAGTTCGCGGGCGAGTTCAAAGCCCGTGCCCCGGCGAAGGGCCAAGTGATTCGGCGCTGCCGATTCGGACGGCGGCGCGGGTCATTGATGCGGCATCCGCCGCGAGGGTCAAACGCACGGCCAGCGCCGCACGGTCTGCTTCTGCGCGGCACGTGCCGCACGGTCGATCACTTGCGCGGCTTGCGCCAGATCTCGTTTTCAAGCGCCGCCTTAAGCCCCGCCGAAAGCGCGGCGCGATCCTCGCCCAGATCCGACAAGTCGGCAAGCGAGGGGTGGTCGGCCTGCTGACGGGCACGGGCGGATTGCGCGACGCGCCATGTCAGCCCCTCATCGGCAAGCCCCTCGATTTCGGTCTCGGCGCGGGCGATCTCCTCGCGCACGGCACGGCGCGCCTCGATCCGGTCCAGCGCATTGGCAAGGATTCCAGCCGCCGAATCGTCATCACTTGGACGCAGGATGGCCGGAGCGGTCCTGACATGGGGCTCGGCCATGATGCTTTCAAGGGCACGCTGCCCAGCCTGCGACTGGCTGCCGGCCAGCAGGTCATGGATCAGCGCGGCGCGCTCGCCATCCTCGGGCTCCAGCCGCTCCAGCCGGGTCTCGACCGGGGCGATCAGCGCCGGATGGGTGGCGCAGATGGCCAGGATCATCGCCTCGATCATCTGTTCCGCCGTGCGTCCATCCGCATCGGGCGAGGACAGCGAGGACGCCCGTGTCGAGGCGACCGGGGCCACCGGAACGATCGGACCGCGCATGCCCTTGGGCTGCCAGGCCGGACGCGGGGCGCGGTCCTGCTGGGGCTGACGACGGGGATTGAACAACTCCCATTTCATCTGCTTCAGCGCGGCGAAGTAATGGTCGCGGGTGTCCTTGTCGGGGATCTTGGCAATTGCGTCGCCAAGTGCCTTGTCCAGCGCCGCCTTGCGTTCGGGGCTGTCAAAGACGCGACCATCGGTCTCGCGCCGCCACAACAGGTCGACCAGCGGGCGGGCCTCGTCCAGCACGCCGGTCATGGCTGCCGCCCCCTTCTGGCGGATCAGGTCGTCAGGGTCCTGCCCCGTCGGCAGGAAGGCAAAGCGCAGCGCCTGCCCCGGTGCGGTCATCGGCAACGCCAGATCGATCAGCCGCACCGCAGCCCGCACACCTGCAGTATCACCGTCCAGCGCAATCACCGGCTCGGGCGAGATGCGCCACATCAGCCGCAACTGATCCTCGGTGATCGCGGTGCCAAGCGGGGCCACCGCACCCTCGAAGCCCGCCCGGACCAGCGCGATCACGTCCATATAGCCCTCGGCCACGATCAGCGGCTTGCCCTTGGCCACCGCCGCCCGCGCCGGGCCGACATTGTAAAGATTGCGTCCCTTGTCAAACAGCGCGGTTTCCGGGCTGTTCAGGTATTTCGCCCGCGCATTCGGGTCCAGCGAGCGCCCGCCAAAGGCGATGCAGCGCCCACGCCCGTCGCGGATCGGGAACATGATCCGCCCACGGAACCGATCGAAGGGCGCGCCGCCGTCATCGGGCTTGGCGCAAAGCCCGGCCTCGATGATCAACGCATCCGAGATCCCCTTTGAGCGCAGCGCGTTGAACAGGCCCTGCCGCTGGTCGGGGGCATAGCCGATGCCGAACTGCTCGCAGGCGGCCCCGTCCAGCCCGCGCCGTCCCAGATAGGCCCGCGCCTGTTCGGCCAGCCCGGTGCCCAGCTGCATGCGGAACCAGCGCACCGCCTGTTCCATCACCTCGACCAGCTCGGTGCGGCGGTCGGCGCGCTGGACCTGACGCGGGTCGCGTTCGGGCATGGGCAAACCGGCCTCCGAGGCCAGCAGTTCGACCGCTTCGATGAAGCCCAAGCCTTCGGCCTCGCGCAGGAAGGTCAGCGCGTCGCCCTTGGCGTGGCAGCCAAAGCAGTAATAAAACCCCTTCTGGTCATCGACATGGAAGGACGCGGTCTTTTCGCCGTGGAAGGGACAGGGGCACCACCAGTCGCCCTTGGCCTGATTCGAGCGACGCAAATCCCAGACCACCTTGCGCCCGATCACGCGAGACAAGGGGACGCGGGCACGGATTTCATCAAGGAATTGGGGCGGAAGACTCATGCCTTCTTATATCCGATCGGCTGGGGTGGTTGGAAAGGGAAATCAGGCGCCAACGGCGCCGCGGACCAGTTCCCAATAAATCGCGACGACATGGTCCTGATCCAGACGGCCATCCTCGCGGTACCAGTTGGTGACGCCGGTCAGCATCGAGATCAGCGCCATCGTGGTCAGACGCCGGTCGGGAATGCGCATCGCCCCCTCGGCCTCGCCCGCAGTCAGGATGCATTCCAAAGCGTCTTCGTAACGGCGGCGCAGGGCGGCGATCTCGCGCCGGTTGTCCGGGGTCAGGCTGCGCAATTCCATATAGGACAGAAACACCGCCTCGGGGCGCTCAAGGCTGGTCTGGATGTGAAAGCGCAGGAACGCCTGCAAGCGCGACAGGGCGGGCAGCGTGGGATCGTCCTGCCACGCGGCCAGCAACTCCTCCATATGGCTGCGCAGCAGATCGGCCAGAAGCGCCTGTTTTTCTGGGGTATAGGCGTAAAGCGCACCGACCTGCACGCCGACCTCCGCCGCGATCTGGCGCATCGACACCGCGCCGTAGCCATGGCGCGCGAACAGGCTCATCGCCGCCTCGCGAACGAGCGGGCCGGTGATTTCAGCTTTCGAACCTTGTGTGCGGGCCATGCCGTCTTCTAGGCCGGGGGCGCGCACAGGGAAAGAGCGCATCTTGTGTCGGGCGATGCGCCGCGCCTATGGTGTGACCCATTCGGACGGGGAAGAGAATGACGGCAAATCGGATCGGATGGGCGCTGGCCTTGCTGGCGCTGGCAGGCTGCGATGACCGCATCGGGGATTACCCGGATCTGCTGCCGACCGACCAGATCCTGGCCGAGCCCAATGTGCCCGCCCATGCTGCCGATGCCGCGACCGATCCGACTGCGGCGACGGATGCGCTGAAAAGCCGCGCGGCACGTATTTCAGGCACGGCCCCTGCCCCGGTTGCTGCCGACCCCGCACTGTCCCGTCGCGCCGATGCGCTGCGCGCGCGGGCGGCCGAACTTGCCAACACCCCGCTGGACGCCTGCCCCGAAGGGGCCGCGCCCTGCGCTGATCCCGATACGCCACCTGCCAGCGACCAGAAGGAGTAAGGCCAATGCCCGTCATCACCTGTATCGACGATCTCAAGGCGATCTATCGTCGACGGGTGCCGAAGATGTTCTACGACTATGCCGAAAGCGGCAGCTATACCGAGAGCACCTTCCGCGAGAACACCACCGACTTCGCCCGCATCAAGCTGCGCCAGAAGGTGGCCGTGGACATGTCGGGCCGCACCACCGAAAGCACGATGATCGGCCAAAAGGTCGCGATGCCGGTGGGGCTTGCCCCGGTCGGCCTGACCGGGATGCAGTCGGCAGATGGCGAGATCAAGGCGGCGCAGGCGGCCAAGAAATTCGGCGTCCCCTTCACGCTGTCGACCATGTCGATCTGCTCGATCGAGGACGTGGCCGAGGTCACGCAGGCGCCTTTCTGGTTCCAGCTTTACGTCATGCGCGATCAGGAGTTTCTGGAAAACATCATCGAGCGCGCCAAACGGGCGAATTGCTCGGCGCTTGTGCTGACGCTGGACCTTCAGATCCTTGGCCAACGCCACAAGGACCTGAAGAACGGGCTGTCCGCGCCGCCGAAAATGACTCTGCCGGTGATGATGGATCTGGCGACGAAATGGCGCTGGGGTCTTGAGATGCTGCAGACCAAGCGCCGGCATTTCGGCAATATCGTTGGTCACGCCAAAGGCGTCGGCGACACCTCGTCGCTGATGAGCTGGACCGCTGAGCAGTTCGACCCGCAGCTGGACTGGGACAAGATCGCCCGCATCCGCGACCTGTGGGGCGGCAAGCTGATCCTGAAGGGCATCAACGATCCCGACGATGCCCGAATTGCCGCCGATTTCGGTGCCGACGCCATTGTCGTCAGCAACCATGGCGGTCGGCAGCTTGACGGCGCGGCCAGTTCCATCCGCATGCTGCCCGAGATCGTTCAGGCGGTGGGCGACCAGATCGAGGTGCATCTGGACAGCGGCATCCGCTCGGGTCAGGACGTGCTGAAAGCCTTGGCCATGGGCGCGCATGCGACCTATATCGGGCGCGCCTTCATCTATGGCCTTGGCGCGATGGGCGAAGCGGGCGTGACCAAGGCGCTGGAGGTGATCCGCAAGGAGCTGGACATCTCGATGGCGCTATGCGGCGAACGCGACGTGAAGAATGTCGGGCGCCACAATGTCATGGTCCCCAAGGACTTCCTTGAACCCTACCTGTAAGGTTCAAGCGACCGGGCGCCAGTGTCGCGCCCGGTTGCCGACCGCCCTTTGGGACCGAATATCCCCAGCCTTCCCAGCGCCAAAGCCATCAACGTCGGCAATCCGACCGCAAACAGCATCATCCCACCCAAGCCTGTAATGCCAAGCTTGCGCGCCAGTATGATCATCAGCACATGCATGAAATAGATCATCGCCGAAATCGGATCGATCCGGATCGGCGGCTTGGGCATTTCGGTCATCAAAGCCAGCAGGAACATCGACGGCGCTGCGATGTAGCTGCCGATCGGAATGTCCAGCATCACATCAAGGCCCCAGCGCGCCTGAACCAGCCAGGCCTCGACCATCAGCGCCCCCATCCCAAGCAAGGTCAGCCCCAAAGCCACGCGGCGCGACGGCAGGCCGGTCATCCCCTTCCATGCGATATGCCGGGCAAGCAGATAGCCGATGGTGACGAAGGGAAAACAGATGAACAGACCGTTCTGGAACTTGCGCTGTCCCAGAACCCCACCACCCGACAGGTGGATGTATTGCATTGCCAATCCGACAATCGCGCAAAGACCCGCAACCGCAATAAGGGCTGGAATCTCAAGCCGATGCGAAAAGACGTGCACAACACGTCGAATGGATAGCAGCAGAAATCCGGCAAACAGGATGCCGGCCAGAAACCACAGATGGTAAAAGCCAAGAATTAACGTCTTGACCAGCGAGACTGCACCATGCACGTCGCCGATCCAGAAGGGCAGATAGACCAGCTTCCAGAACGCATATAGCGCCAGAACCCGCATTAGCCAGCGCACCCCGTCGCCCCGGACTGCCGCCCTGTACAGGAAGTAACCCGCCATGATGCAGAATAGCGGCACCATCATCCGCATCAGACCATTGCCGACCATGAACCACATGGGTGTTACATGGGCTTGCATCCAATACGTATGTGCAAAGGCGACCAGAACGGCCATAAGCAGCTTCAGGTAGTCGAGCGAATGGATTCGGGACAAAATAACAACCTCAACCCTATGCGGCTGAGTGTGGGACCGTCACCATTCTAGGGCAACTATCTTTCTGGCCATGCAACCGGGGCGGCCGAGAAAATTTTCTCCTTCACATTTTACCCGACTCCGGCTATAGGCCCCGCTTCGGCCATGCACCCTTGGAGGATGGCCGCGAACATTCAATGTAAGGAATACCAACATGGCCAAAGAGATCCCTGATCTGGTCGTCGAGGCACGCGCGGGGACAGGCAAGGGGGCCGCCCGCCAAGCCCGTCGCGAAGGTAAAGTGCCCGGCATCGTTTACGGTGACGGCAAAGAGCCGCAGCCGATCCAAGTCGAGTTCAACTCGCTGCTGACCAAACTGCGCGCAGGCCGCTTCCTGTCGACGCTGTGGAACCTGAAAGTCGAAGGTCAAGAGGACGTTCGCGTCGTCTGCCGCGGCGTTCAGCGTGACGTGGTCAAGGACCTGCCGACGCATATCGACTTCATGCGCCTGCACCGCGACACCCGCGTGAACCTGTTCATCCACGTGACCTTCGAAAACCACGAAGAATCGCCGGGCCTGAAGCGCGGCGGCACCCTGGTTGTCGTCCGTCCGGAAGTCGAACTGGTCGTCACCGCCTCGGATATCCCCGATCACATCACCGTCGACCTGACGGGCAAGCAGATCGGCGACACCATCCACATCAACGACATCGTGCTGCCGAACGGCGTCAAGCCGACGATCGACCGCAACTTCGTCATCGCCAACATCGCAGCACCCTCGGGCCTGCGTTCGGATGACAATGCGGAAGCTGCCGAAGGCGCCGAAGCCTGATATCGGCCATAGGCTGAAAAGATCGGGCGGCATCCCCAGCGGATGCCGCCCTTTTTCTTGGTCCGGCGCGGTGCTATGACGCCCGCCTGACGCGAAGGGGTAAGACATGGAACCGATCCACATCATCGGCGCGGGGCTTGCGGGCTCGGAAGCGGCTTGGCAGATCGCACGCGCGGGCGTGCCCGTCGTGCTGCATGAAATGCGCCCCAAGGTCGAGACCTTCGCCCATCGCACCGGCGATTGCGCCGAGATGGTCTGCTCGAACAGCTTCCGTTCCGATGACGACCAGATGAACGCCGTGGGCCAGCTGCATTGGGAAATGCGCGCCGCAGGCGGTCTGATCATGTCGATGGCCGACCGCCACCGCCTGCCCGCGGGCGGCGCGCTGGCCGTGGACCGCGATGCCTTCTCGGGTGCGGTGACGCAAGCCCTGCGCGACGAGCCGCTGGTCAGCTTCGCCCCCGGCGAGATCCGCGAATTGCCGCAGGATGGCCGCTGGATCGTTGCCACCGGACCGCTGACCTCGCAATCGCTGGGCCAGTCGATCCTGTCCGCGACCGGCGAGGGCTCGCTGGCCTTCTTCGACGCCATCGCCCCCATCGTTCATGCCGACAGCATCGACATGTCGATCTGCTGGCTGCAAAGCCGCTACGACAAGGGCGAGACCGAGGAAGAGCGCACCGCCTATATCAACTGCCCGATGACCCGCGAGGATTACGAAGGCTTCATCGACGCGCTGCTGGCCGCCGACAAGGCCGAGTTCCACGAGGGCGAGACCGCCGGCTATTTCGACGGCTGCCTGCCGATCGAGGTCATGGCCGAACGCGGCCGCGAGACCCTGCGCCACGGTCCGATGAAACCCGTCGGCCTGACCAACTCGCATAATCCGACCGAAAAAGCCTATGCCGTTGTCCAGCTTCGCCGCGATAACGCCTTGGGGACACTGTATAATATCGTCGGCTTCCAGACCAAGATGAAATACGGCGCGCAGACCGAGGTCTTCCGCCGCATCCCCGGCTTGCAGAACGCGAGCTTCGCCCGTCTGGGCGGCATCCACCGCAATACCTTCCTGAACTCGCCGCGCCTGATCGACGACCGGCTGCGCCTGCGTTCGCGTCCGAACCTGCGCTTTGCCGGTCAGGTCACCGGCGTCGAGGGCTATGTGGAATCCGCCGCCATGGGTCTGCTCGCCGGTCGCATGGCCGCCGCCGAGGCGCTTGGTCGCGATCTGCCCCCGCCGCCCGTGACCACTTCGATGGGCGCGCTGGTCAATCACATCACCGGCGGCGCGGATGCCAAGACCTTCCAGCCGATGAACGTGAACTTTGGCCTTTACCCACCGCTGGACGAGATGCGCGGCGGCCGCAAGGGGCGCAAGGACCGCTACCCGGCCTATACCGACCGTGCGAAAGCCGATTTCCAGAACTGGCTTGCGGGGCAGAATTGAACCGCACGCGGTTCGCCCCCTCGCCCACTGGCCCTTTGCATCTGGGCCATGCATTTGCGGCGCTGACGGCAGCAAAACTGGCGGGTCCCGGCCAGTTTTTGCTGCGGATCGAGGATATCGACCAAAGCCGCTGCCGCCCGGAATATGAAGCTCTGATCGCCGAAGACCTGCATTGGCTGGGCCTTGACTGGCCCCTGCCGGTGATGCGCCAATCCGACCGCCTGCCCGCCTATCAGGCCGCGCTGGACCGGCTGGCAGAACTGGGCCTGACCTATCCCTGTGAATGCCGCCGGGCCGATATCCGCGCGGCGCTTTCGGCCCCGCAGGAAGGCGCCGAGCCGGTGATCGGCCCCGACGGCCCGGTCTATCCCGGCACCTGCCGCCATCGCAGTATGGCCGATGCAGGCCCCGACGACGCGATCCGTCTTAACATGGCCCGCGCGCTGGACCATCTGGCCACCGATGGCATTTCCTTTGACGATGAAAACATCGCCCCCGGCATTCCGCACCACCTGTCGGCAGAACAGATGATTTCGGGCATCGGAGACGTTGTTCTGGCGCGGCGCGGTATGGGCACCAGCTACCATTTGTCCGTCGTGGTCGATGACGCGGCGCAGGGGATCACGCTGGTCACACGTGGCAAGGACCTGCTGGATTCAACCTATATCCATATCCTGCTGCAACGCCTGCTGGACCTGCCGGTCCCGCGCTATCACCACCACCGCCTGATCCGCAACGATCAGGGCAAGCGATTGGCCAAGCGCGACGACGCCCGCGCCCTGCGGCTTTACCGCGAGGGGGGCATGAGCGCCGCCGAAATCCGTCACTCGCTGGGGTTCTGAGGCTGCATGATCTCGACCTCGGCGCCGTCGCGGATCGCGGTGTAGAAGCAGCTGCGGCGGTTGGTGTGGCAAGCCGGGCCGGTCTGTTCCACCAGAACCAGCAGACAGTCGCGGTCGCAATCCACCCGCATCTCGATCAGCTTCTGCGCGTGCCCCGAGCTTTCGCCCTTGACCCAAAAGCTTTGGCGCGAGCGTGACCAATAGGTAACCTTGGCCGTCTCCAGCGTGCGGGCTACGGCATCGGCATTCATCCACGCCATCATCAGCACCTCGCCGCTGCGATGGTCCTGCGCAATCGCCGGGATCAGACCGTTCCCGTCGTATTTCAGTGTCGCAGGGTCGAACATCGGCTTTCCTTTCGGCTGGGTCGCCCCTATCTAAGCCTGACCCGTCCCAAGGAAAACCCCGAGGCCGACATGTCCGACAGCGATCTGATGCAGCTTTATTCCCGCCGCATCCTGGCCCTTGCCTCGGATATCCCGCATCTGGGCAAGCTTGAGAATGCGACAGGCAGCGCGCATCGCCGCTCGCCGCAATGCGGATCGTCGGTGACGGCGCATGTGGTGATGGATGGCGACAATGTCGCGGAATTCTCGCAAGAGGTGCGGGCCTGCGCCTTGGGTCAGGCCTCGGCCTCGGTGCTGGGCTCAGCGGTGATCGGCGCATCGCGCGAGGTGATCGCGCAGGCCACCGAAGAGCTGGAAGCGATGCTTAAATCCGGCGGCCCCGCCCCGTCCGAGCCTTTCGCGGCACTGGAAACCCTGCTGCCTGCACGCGAGTTTCCGAACCGCCACGCCTCGATCCTGCTGGCATGGCAGGCGACCCTTGGCGCGATCGACGCGGCCCAGAACCCCGCCTGAAAACCCATCCCCCGCAAAAGAAAATGCCGACCCCCGCAGGGGCCGGCAGTTGCGCGCATGGTCGGCCGGGGACGGTCCGGCGGAACCGGGCGAGGGTTCCGCAAAGCGCGGGGCAGAACAATCGGGTCAGATCAGGCGAAAGCGACGGTCGGAACCACGCTTGGCAGGGAAAACAGAAAAATCGCCATCAGCGAGATAGCAACGACGCCGGCAAGATCGGCAAGAGTGTCACGGCTCATGTCAGTCCTCCACGTTAAGTTGCTACTTTGTTCTCATCGAATCGGAACGAAGTAAAGAACTTTTTAGGAACATTTGATTTTACGTTTACGGAAGTGGTCAGCCCGCCGTGACCAGACGGATGGCCCGGTCCTGCTCCATCAGCCACAGCAGCAGCCGCACGGCGCGGCCGCGCGGGCTTTCCATGGTCGGGTCACGCTCAAGGAATGCCTGCGCGTCCTTGCGGGCCAACGCCATCAGGCCGCCCTGCCGTTCCAGATCGGCGATGCGGAAACGTGGCAAACCGGATTGCGCGGTTCCGATCACATCCCCCGCGCCGCGCATCTCAAGATCCTCTTGCGCGATGCGGAAGCCATCCTCGGTCTCGCGCAGGATGGACAGGCGGCGGCGACCGGTTTCGGTCAGCGGGTCGTGATACATCAGCACACAGCTTGAGGCCTTGCTGCCCCGCCCGACCCGGCCCCGCAGTTGGTGCAGTTGCGCCAGCCCGAAATTCTCGGCCCGCTCGATGACCATGATCGTCGCTTCCGGGACATCGACGCCAACCTCAATCACCGTGGTCGCGACCAGAATCCCTGCCCGCCCCGAGGAGAAATCCGCCATGGCGCTGTCGCGTTCATCGGGCGGCATCTGGCCATGGACCAGCCGGACCTGATCGCCGAAACGCGCCCGCAATTCCTTGAAGCGGGCCTCGGCGGCGGTCAAATCGACCGCCTCGCTTTCCTCGACCAGCGGACAGACCCAATAGGCGCGCGCGCCAGCGGCCAGCGCGCGGTCCAGATGGTCCAGAACCTCGGCCATGCGGCTATCGGCAATGACCGTGGTGCGCACCGGCTGGCGACCGGCCGGTTTTTCGTCCAGCACCGACAGGTCCATATCCCCGAATTGCGCCAGGGCCAGCGAGCGCGGGATCGGTGTCGCGGTCATCACCAGCATGTCGGGCGGCAGATGCGTGCCCTTGGTCCCCAATTCCATCCGCTGGTTCACGCCGAACCGGTGCTGCTCGTCGATGATCGCCAGCCGCAGGTCGCGGAACTCGACCGTCTTCTGGATCACGGCATGGGTACCGACCAGAATGTCGATCCGCCCCTCGGACAGTTCGGTCAGGATATTGGCCCGCGCATCGCCCTTGTCGCGACCGGTCAGCACCTCAAGCCGGATGCCCGCCAGCGCGGCCAGCGGTTCCAGCGCGCGGTAGTGCTGACGCGCGAGGATCTCGGTCGGGGCCATCAGCACGCCCTGCCCGCCCGCCTCGACCGCGACCAGCAGCGACAGGAAAGCAACCAGCGTCTTGCCCGCGCCGACATCGCCCTGAAGCAAGCGGTTCATCCGCCGTGCGGCCGCCATATCCTCGGCGATTTCTGCAACGGCGCGGCTCTGCGCCCCGGTCGGCGGCCAAGGCAGGCCCGCCAAAACCTTCTGGCGCAGATGCCCGTCACCCACAGTCTGCAGCCCCACCTGCCGTCGCCGATCGCGCCGCAGAAGTGCCAGCGTCATCTGATGGGCAAAAAGCTCATCATAGGCCAGCCGCGCCCGCGCCGGATCGGTCGGCGCAATGTTCTGCAAGCCTTCGGGCGCATGGGCGCGCTGCAATGCCTCGGCCCAGCCGGGCCAACCTTCGCGCTGCAGCAGGCTGGCATCGATCCATTCCGCCGTATCCGGCAACCGCGTCAAGGCGGCTCGAGCGGCCTTCTGAACCACCCCCTGCGTCAAGCGGCCGGACAGGGGATAGACCGGCTCGAATTCCGGCGGCGGGGCCGCGCCTTCGGCGGCGACGTGATCGGGATGAACCATCTGGGCCATGCCGTCGAACAACTCGATCTTGCCCGAGATCAGCCTCCGGGCACCGATCGGGAACTGCCCCTCGATCCAGTCCTTCTTGGCATGGAAGAACACCAGTTGCAGGTCGGAAACGCCATCCGAACAATGCACCCGCCAAGGCCGTCCCTTGGCAGTGGGCGGGTTCACACGCTCAACCCGCAGGGTAATGGTAACGATTTCGGGCGGGTGCGCCTCGGCCAGTCTGGCTATCGGGCGACGCCGGATGCCGGAATGGGGCAAGGTCAGGATCAGGTCGCGCGGACGGGTGACACCCATCTGCTCGAATGCTTCGGCAGCCCGAGGCCCAATGCCGGGCAGAGTTTCCAGCCCCGCAAACAGCGGGAACAGCGCCGGAGGCCGTCCCGTCACCCCGCCCGTCATCCCTTGGCGATCGCCAGCCATTCGTCCTCATCAATGACCTTGATGCCCAAATCAGCGGCCTTTTTCGCCTTCGATCCCGCGCCCGGTCCGGCAATCAGCAGATCGGTCTTGGCCGAGACCGAGCCCGCGACATGCGCCCCCAAAGCCTCGGCCCGCGCCTTGGCCTCGGCTCGCGTCATTTTTTCCAGCGTGCCGGTAAAGACCAGCGTCTTGCCAGTGATTTCGCTGTCGGTCGCGCGCGCCTCGGGTGGCAGGATGGTCAGGAAGGCGGTCAGCCGGTCGATGGCCGCGCGCTCCTTGGCGTTCGAAAACGCCTCGGCCAACGACATGGCCAGAACCGGGCCGATGCCATTGGCAGACAGCATATCGTCCCATGCGGCGGCGGCTTCCGGCGGCAGTTGATGCTGGCCAAGCGCGGCATTGCGCGCCTCTGCGATGCGGGCGCGGCGACCGGATTGCCGCGCCGCCTCGCGCTCGACCTCGGCGGCCAGATCGGCGGCGCGATGCGCCTCGGCTGCGGGATGCATCCGGTCGATGGCCGCGGCCAGCGCCTCGAAGCTGCCGAAATGGCGCGCCACATCGGCGGCGGCAACCTCGCCCAGATGGCGGATGCCAAGGGCGAACAGCAACCGCGCCAATGGTATCTCGCGCTTGCGGGCGATGGCGTTGAACAGGCTCGAGGCGCTTTTCTCGCCCCAGCCTTCGCGGTTCTTCAACTGCTGAATCTGGCCGGGACCAAAACGTTCCTCCAGCGTGAAAATGTCAGCAGGCTCGGCGATCCAGCCGTCGCGGAACAGTTCCTCGATCACCTTCGCCCCCAGCCCGTCGATGTCGAAGGCTGCGCGCGAGACGAAATGCTTCAGCTTTTCCACGGCCTGCGCCGGGCAGATCAACCCACCGGTGCAACGCCGGACTGAATCCCCCTCCTCGCGCACGGCGACTGAGCCGCACTCCGGGCAGGTATGAGGAAACTCATATCGAAGCGCAGCCGGATCGCGCTTGGACAGGTCGATATCCGCGACCTTGGGGATGACGTCGCCCGCGCGATAAACCTCGACCCAGTCGCCAACGCGGATGTCCTTGCCGCCACGGATCTCGGTCCCGTCGGCGCCCAGACCTGCAATGTAATCCTCATTGTGCAGCGTCGCGTTCGAGACCACGACTCCGCCCACCGTCACCGGATGCAATCGCGCGACGGGGCTAAGCGCACCGGTCCGGCCGACCTGAATGTCGATGGCCTCAAGCCGGGTCCAGGCGCGCTCGGCCGGGAATTTATGGGCAATCGCCCAGCGGGGCGTGGTCGAGCGCATGCCCATCCGCGCCTGATAGCCCAGATCGTTGACCTTGTAGACGACACCGTCGATGTCATAGCCCAAGGTTGCGCGCATCTGCTCGATCCCCGACCAGACCGCAATCAGGTCCTGCACCGAATGGCAAAGCCGCATATGCGGATTGGTCTGGAAACCGAAACTGCGCATCCTGGCCACGGCCTGCATCTGCGTCGCGCCCAGCGGCGCGCTGAGTTGCCCCCAGGCATAGGCATAAAAACGCAAAGGCCGGGCGGCCGTCACCGCCGGGTCAAGCTGCCGCAACGACCCCGCCGCGGCATTGCGCGGGTTGGCAAAGGTGCGGCCACTGTCCGAGGCATTCAGCCGCTCGAAATCCTCATGCGACATATAGACCTCACCCCGGATCTCGACGATCTCGGGGATGTCTTCGCCCTGCAAGCGTTGGGGGATGTCAGAGATGGTGCGGGCATTGGCGGTGACGTTTTCACCGACCGAGCCGTCCCCCCGCGTCGCGGCCAGCACCAGATCGCCGTGTTCGTATCGCAGCGACAACGAGAGGCCATCGATCTTGGGCTCGGCAGTGACCTCGATCGGCGCATTC
The DNA here is from genome assembly GCF_009711205.1 of Paracoccus litorisediminis. Classification (GTDB taxonomy): domain Bacteria; phylum Pseudomonadota; class Alphaproteobacteria; order Rhodobacterales; family Rhodobacteraceae; genus Paracoccus; species Paracoccus litorisediminis. Next base: position 148,288 of record NZ_WMIG01000001.1, read on the forward strand.
GCGGACAGGCTGAGAAAGTTCCGCACCCGCTGTACGAAGGCCTCGACATCGGCATCGTCAAAAGCGTTTTCCAGCGAGAGCATCGGCAGGCGGTGCTCGGCCTTGGCGAAGCGGCTGTCGGGGGCCAGCCCCACTGTGGCGGTCGGACTTTCCGCCACGGCTAGATCCGGGAAAAGCGCCTCAAGCTGGGCGAGCCTGCGCTTTTTCGCGTCATATTCGGCGTCGCTGATGAAGGGCGCATCCTCGCCGTGATAGGCCTTGTCCGCCAGCGACAGTTCCTGCACCAGCGCAGCGATTTCCTCGGCCGCGGTGGTCGCGTCGATCTGCTCAGGCATCGCCTCGCCCGGTCCGGTCCCAAGCTGGTTTTCGCTGTCCTGGGTCATGCCCGCCTCCGCCGCCTGAGCCCACTTTAGGGCCGTTCATCAGGGCCAAGGTGATAGCTTCTGGCACAAGACCTTGTCCAGCGTACAGGACTGAACAAACGCCTCAGGCGCGCAGCGCCAACCGATCCACCGTACCCTCGACCACCGGATCGCGCAGGACGTAGCCCCGCCCCCAGACGGTCTCGATATGGCTTTCGCCGTTCAATACCGCGGCCAGCTTCTTGCGCAGCTTGCAGACAAAGACATCGATGATCTTCAGTTCCGGCTCGTCGAGCCCCCCGTAAAGGTGGTTCAGGAACATTTCCTTGGTCAGGGTCGTGCCCTTGCGCAGGCTGAGCAGCTCAAGGATCTGATATTCCTTGCCGGTCAGGTTGACCGGACGCCCGCCGACCTCGACCGAGCGGGCATCAAGGTTCACCACCATTTCACCGGTGCGGATAATGGACTGGCTATGGCCCTTGGCGCGGCGGATGATCGCATGAATGCGCGCGACAAGCTCTTCGCGGTTGAAGGGCTTGGTCATGTAGTCATCTGCGCCAAAGCCGAAGCCGCGCAGCTTGCTTTCGGTATCATCCGAGCCGGTCAGGATCAGGATCGGGCTGTCGACGCGCGACATGCGGATCTGGCGCAGCACCTCCATTCCGTGCATGTCCGGCAGATCGAGATCAAGAAGGATCATGTCATAGTCATAGAGCTTGGCGAGATCGATGCCCTCCTCGCCCATATCCGTGCGATAGACATTGTAATTGGCGTGGGTCAGCATCAGCTCGATGCTGCGCGCCGTGGTCTGGTCGTCCTCGACAAGAAGGATCCGCATTTCGTTGCCCCCGTTGATCCGATTCCGGACAGTGTTTTCACGAAAGCGTTAATATCACGTTACCGAAGAGCCCATCACATATAATGCAACCTAAAGTTGCTTAAACTTTTGCAACTGCGTGATTTTCAACGCATCCCTGCCGTGCCTTTCGATGGCATGGACCCAGGACGCGAACTCTTCCTCGCTCAGATCATAGCGTTCGATCACCTCGGACCTGCTCAGCAGGCCGTGTTTGACGGCGGCAACCACCACGGCCTTGCGGCTGGCCACCCAACGCATGCCCGGGTCGGGCAGGTCGGCAAGGCTGAGGATCGTTCCATCTGGCAGGACGGCGGTGCGGGGGCCGCGCGACTTCTTGACGAACATTGCAACATTTCCTGTCTGCTACCCCTTCGTTTCTGGCAGGAAATCCTTAAATGCCCGTGAAGCGCGACGGTATTCGCACCCCTCCGACCCTTGAGAATTCCGTCAATTTATCTATAAATGTTGCCAAATCCGGCGCGCCTCCCCCGCTCTGCGCCGCGAAAGGACGATCCATGACAAGCCGCAATACCGCCATTCGCGCTGACGCGCAGGACACGCCATTGAATTCGCTTGGTTTTGCCAAACCTCCGGCAGAGACCCGGGTGGTTGTGGCCATGTCGGGCGGCGTGGACAGCTCGGTCGTCGCGGCGCAGCTTGCGGCTGAAGGCTATGACGTCATCGGCGTCACGCTGCAGCTTTACGACCATGGCGCGGCGCTGGCGAAAAAGGGTGCCTGCTGCGCCGGGCAGGATATCCACGACGCGCGCCGTGTCGCGGAGCGTGTAGGCTTCCCGCATTACGTCCTTGATTACGAAAACAAGTTCCGCGAATCGGTGATCGAGGAATTCGCGGACGCCTATCTGGCTGGCGCGACCCCGGTGCCCTGCATCCGCTGCAATGAGCGGGTGAAATTCCGTGACCTGCTGCAAACCGCGCGAGAGCTTGACGCCGATTGCATGGCGACAGGTCACTATATCCGGCGCTTCGACGGCGACAACGGGGCCGAATTGCACATGGCCGCCGACCCTGCCCGCGACCAGAGCTATTTCCTGTTCTCGACCACGGGCGAGCAACTGGACTATCTGCGCTTCCCGCTGGGCGGACTGGCCAGCAAGGCCGAAACCCGCGCTTTGGCCGCGAAGTACGGACTGGCTGTCGCGGATAAGCCCGACAGCCAGGACATCTGCTTTGTACCGAACGGCAACTATGCCAGCGTCATCGAAAAGCTGCGCCCCGGTGCAGCTGATCCGGGTGAGATCGTCGATATGGACGGCAATGTGCTGGGCCAGCATCGCGGCGTGATCCATTACACGATCGGTCAGCGCCGCGGTCTTGGCATCGGTGGCCTGGGCGATCCGCTTTACGTCGTCCGCCTTGACCCCGAGACCCGCCGCGTCATCGTCGGCCCCAAGGAAGCCCTGGCCACCAAGGTCGTCTCGGTGACCGACGTCAACTGGCTGGGCGACGAGCCCTTCGAGGCCGAAATCCCGATTATGGCCCGCATCCGCTCCACCCGCCCGCCGCGCCCGGCGATCCTGCGCCCGACCGGCAAGGGCCGGGCCGAGGTTGAGCTGCTCGACCCCGAGGAAGGCGTCAGCCCCGGTCAGGCCTGCGTGTTCTATGCGACCGAGGGCACGCGCGTCCTTGGCGGCGGCTGGATCGCGCTGCGCCGCGGCGGCTGATCAGGCGTTTGCCGCCAGCAGACGGATGCGCTCGACCATGGCGCGCAGCCCGTTCGAACGCTGGGCCGACAGATGCTCCTCCAGCCCCAGCCGGCGCAATTCGGCCGGGGCATCGACTGCCCCCACCTGCCCCACCGGCACGCCCGAATAAAGCGCATGCAGGATCGCGACCAGCCCGCGCACGATCAGCGCGTCGCTGTCGCCCTGAAAGTCGAACACCCCACCCCCGATGCGCGGCATGATCCAGACCTGACTGGCGCAGCCCTCGACCTTGGTTGCGGGAACTTGCAGCGCCGGGTCCATCGCGGGCATCGCCTTGCCAAGCTCGATCACATGGCGATAGCGCTCTTCCCAGTCCTCGAGAAAATCGAAGGTCTCGGCGATTTCTTCAAAGGCAGGCGTGGCCATCGGGCGTCCTTTCGCAACGATGCGATGTCGAGGGGGCCTTTGGCATAGCGCGTTGCCCGGCGAAGGTCAAAGAGGCTTTCGCCGCTGCCCTCTTTGCCCTATCACTCGCGGAAACTGTTAAGGAACGGGGCAGGCGGAATGCGGATCAGGACCATGGCTCTCATCGGCTGCGCGACATTGATGCTGGCCGGATGCGGGCGCTTTGGCGACAGCATGGGGGACAGCGCGGGCGACAGCAGCTGGAACCCGACGACATGGTTCGGGTCGAGCCAGCCCAAAAGCCTTGAGCCCGAAGGCGGCTACCCCACCACCACGCAGGACAATCGCAGCGGCATCGCCTATATCTCGGGCGCCAAATGGGAGCCGATGTATGAAGGCCGTCTTCTGGTCGTGACCGGCCTGCCGGCAACCAAGGGCTGGTGGAACGCCGCGCTGATCACCGAGGAACCCATGCCGCGCGGCCGTATCCGCGCCGATGACATGGGCGTGCTGCGGCTGCGCTTCGTGGCCTATCCGCCACTCAAGGACAGCGCCGCCGCACGCAGCGCGCCGAACCCGGCCAGCGACACGATCACTGTCGGCCTGACCATCCCGAAAGAGGCCCTGTCGGGTATCAATCAGGTCGTCATCAGTGGCGCTGGAAATGTCGTCACGCTGAACAAATGAAAAAGGGCGCCGCAAGGGCGCCCTTTCCATTTCCGGCTGAGCCTCAGCCCATCTTGCGCAGATAGGTCCAGGTCGGCACGCGGGCATTGCGTGCGACCGACCAGCTTTCGGCATCGCCCAGATATTCGAAACCGCAATTGGTCAGCACCCGGGCCGAGCCGGGATTGTCCTGAAACGCTTCGGCAAACAGGGTACGCGAACGATGAGGGTTGGCCGCGACAAGGGCCGCAACGGCCTCGGTCGCGAAACCGGTGTTCCAGAAGCCTGCGCCCACCCAGAAACCCAGCTCGGACTGGTCCGGCTCGATCCGGGTCAGAGAGACCACGCCCAGAAGCTCGGCCAGCTGTTTGCTGGAGCCGTCGATGGCCCAGACATCCTCGTCCCGGCCCTCGGCCATAGCGCGGTTGACATAGGCCTCGGCCGCGCCCGGCGGCAGCGGATGCGGAATCGAGCGCGTGCCTTCGGCCACGCGGCGATCCTGGGTGTAATGCGCGATCAATCCCGCATCCGACCGCCGCAGCGGACGCAACGCGAAACGCTCCGTCGCGATCTCGGCCTGCGTCAGCAGCTCCGGCGCGATCAGGTCATTCATCGGTCCTTCCTCCCTCGTACTCTAAATTCATCTAGGCACTCCCCGGAAATGCGGAAGGGGACCGGCTTTCGCCGATCCCCCTAATTTTGACACCGTGGTGTTAAAATCGGCTTATTCGGCAGCCTCGAGATTGGCCGGCAGCACGGAAATGTAGGTGCGGCCCTTGAGGCCCTTGCGGAAAGTCACCTTGCCGTCGGTCAGCGCGAACAGGGTATGATCGCGGCCCATGCCGACATTGGCGCCAGCCCACCAGGTGGTGCCGCGCTGACGAACGATGATGTTGCCTGCGATGGCGGCCTGGCCACCGAACAGTTTCACGCCAAGACGACGACCAGCCGAGTCGCGACCGTTGCGGGACGAACCGCCTGCTTTTTTATGTGCCATGGGTCACTCTCCTCAGTTGGCGGTTACGGCGTCGTGACGGCGTGCAAGACGCGCACCGACAGCAACTTTGACGTCCGATTTCTCGGCACCTTTCTCCAGCAGCTCGGTGATGCGAACCAGCGTCAGTTGCTGACGGTGGCCACGGGTGCGCTGCGACGAGTGCTTCCGGCGGCGTTTGACATAGGTGATGACCTTGTCAGCCTTGATGTTGTCGATGACTTCGGCTTGCACAGCCGCGCCAGCAACCAGCGGAGCGCCGACGGTCGAACCGATCATCAGAACTTCGTTGAACTGGATCTTGTCACCAGCTTCGGCGTTCAGTTTTTCGACGCGCACGACATCACCGGCTTGAACCCGGTACTGCTTGCCGCCCGTCTTGAGAACTGCGAACATTCCGTCTTTCCTTGCTTCCATCGCGTCCTGCGGCCCCTGCGTGGCAGGTGTTCGTCGGGTCCTTGACCCGCCTTCGGACAGCGCACCCGCATATCGGGTGAGATTAAAATAACGCACCGGCAACGGGGGATACCCGGCCGGTCGCGGTCATATGGCGGATTCGATGGGAAAAGTCAACCGGATTGCGGCCTGTCGCCGCAATCCTTCGGGTGGCTCAGACCAGCAGTTCGCCGGCCAGCGAATTCGCCGCGCTATGGGTGATGCGGACGCGAACCAGATCGCCGACCTTGGCCTGCGGCGCCTCGACAAAGACGGCATGCAGGTAATCGGACTTGCCGACCATCTGACCCTCGTTGCGGCCCGGCTTTTCGAACAGCACGCTTACCTCGCGCCCGACCATGCTTTCCTGCACGGCCTTTTGCTGGCTCGACAGCAGCGCCTGAAGTTCCTGCAGACGGGCATCGGCGACATCGCTGTCGACCTCGGGGCGGTCATAGGCGGGCGTGCCCGGACGCGGCGAATACTTGAAGCTGAAGGCGGTGCCGAAATTGACCCGCGCCACCAGATCCAGCGTGTCGCGGTGATCCTGATCGGTTTCGCCGGGGAAACCCACGATGAAGTCCGAGGTCAGCAGGATATCCGGGCGCGCCTCGCGGATACGGTCGATCAGGCGCAGATACTGATCCACCGTATGCTTGCGGTTCATCGCCTTGAGGATACGGTTCGACCCCGACTGCACCGGCAGATGCAGATAGGGCATCAGCTTGGGTTCGGACCGATGGGCCTCGATCAGGTCATCGGCCATGTCGTTGGGGTGGCTGGTGGTGTAGCGGATGCGGTCCAGCCCGTCGATCTCGGCCATGGCGCGGATCAGGCGGCCAAAGCCCCATTCGCCGCCCTGACCTTCAAGGGATGGGCCTTCGCCATGCCAGCCGTTGACGTTCTGACCCAGCAGCGTGATCTCGCGCACGCCACGCGACACCAGATCGTGGGCCTCGCGCAGGATGCGGTCGACGGGACGGCTGACCTCGGCCCCGCGGGTATAGGGCACGACGCAGAAGGCGCAGAACTTGTCGCAACCTTCCTGCACCGTCAGGAAGGCCGCAGGCGCGCGGCGGGTGGCGGCGGGTTTGGGCAGATGCTCGAACTTGTCCTCGGCCGGGAATTCGGTATCGACACCCCGACCCGCGCGGGCCATGGCGGGCAGGCGATGATAGGCCTGCGGGCCGACGACCAGATCGACGATCGGCATCCGGCGCTGGATTTCCGCACCCTCGGCCTGCGCCACGCAGCCCGCGACGCCGATCTTCAGGTCGGGACGTTCGGCCTTGAGCGGCTTCAGGCGGCCAAGATCCGAATACAGCTTCTCGGCGGCCTTTTCGCGGATATGGCAGGTGTTGAGCAGAACCATGTCGGCTTCCGACTGGTTCTCGGTCAGGACATAGCCCTCGGCCCCCATGGCCTCGGCCATGCGCTGGCTGTCATAGACGTTCATCTGGCAGCCGTAAGTCTTGATGAAGAGCTTCTTGGCCGCCGAAACGGGGGTGCTGGCTTGGTCGGTCATGCCGTGCTGTCCTTGGAGTTCCGGCGCTGATACAGGAAAGCTCAAGCTTTGGAAAGTCTGGGCGCGAATGAGTGATCTGACCGACATCTCCAATATCGGCCCTGCTACCGCCAAGGCCCTGATCGCCGCCGGAATTCCCGATGCGGTCACCCTGCGCCGCATGGGTGCGCATGAGGCCTATCGCGCCCTGCTTGCCAGCGGCGAGCGTCCGCATTTCATCGGCTATTACGTCCTGCACATGGCGCTTCAGGGCCGCCCGTGGAACGATTGCCGCGGCGGCGAGAAGACCGCCCTGCGCGGCCATTTCGACGCGCTGGTCGGTGAGGTCCGCGGCCCCGTCCTGACAGGAATCGACGCCGCCCTGCGCGAGATCGGGCTGATTGCGCCTCAGTCCAGCTCGCGCAGCTGACGGCCAAGGAAGCGCGCGGCGCGGCGCCAGCCTTCGTCATTGTCGCCGCGAAAATTCAGCTCGCGATGCGCGATCAGCTTTTGCGCTTTCACGTCCATCAGGTCGGTAAAGATCTGAAGGATCAGCGTGCTGGATTTCTGCACCACGATGAACAGCCCGCGATCGGCCGATTTCGCCGCCAGCAGGTCCATCAGGCAGGCCGGTGTTTCGCGCGGACAGGCGGCGGCGACCTCCTCGGGGGAAACCAGCGTGCCATTCAGATCGGCGGCCAGCGACTCGGCAAAGGCCCGCTGGCGGCGGGCATGGGCCTCGCTTTGGTCCAGCGCCTCCTTGGAGGTATCGAGCAGCTTGACCGGCAGGACATACAGCCCCTCGGCACAGGCAAGCCCCGGCAGAAGCGCCAAGGCAAACAGAAATCCCCGCATGATGACCCTCCCCAGCAGGGCCAATCTGCGCTGCATGCACCCCTTGGGCAAGCGCGACAATCGTCTGGACTGCCCGCGACCATTGAACCGTTTTCCGCGCCCGGCTAGCCTGCCTGCAACCCTGAAACACGGAGGCTGACACCATGAACCAACCGCAAAGCTGGGAAGCGCGGGCCGAGGAGTATTCGCTCTATGGCTTCACCGACATGCCGTCAGTCCACCAGCGGGGCACGGTCGTCATCACCCATGGCGAGGGGCCCTATATCGTCGATGTCCATGGCCGCCGCTATCTGGATGCGAATTCGGGCCTGTGGAACATGGTCGCGGGCTTTGACCACAAGGGCATGATCGAGGCCGCCAAGGCGCAATATGAACGCTTCCCCGGCTATCATTCCTTCTTTGGCCGCATGTCCGACCAGACGGTGATGCTGTCGGAAAAGCTGGTCGAGGTCTCGCCCTTTGCGACGGGCAAGGTGTTCTATACCAACTCGGGTTCCGAGGCGAATGACACCATGGTCAAGATTCTGTGGTTCCTGCATGCTGCCGAGGGCAAGCCGCAAAGGCGCAAGATCCTGACCCGCTGGAACGCCTATCACGGCGTCACCGCCGTTTCCGCCAGCATGACCGGCAAGCCCTATAACTCGGTCTTCGGGCTGCCGCTGCCCGGCTTCATCCACCTAACCTGCCCGCATTACTGGCGCTTTGGCGAGGCGGGCGAGACCGAGGAGCAATTCGTGCAGCGCCTTGCGCGCGAGTTGGACGAAACCATCGCGCGTGAGGGTGCCGACACCATCGCAGGTTTCTTCGCCGAGCCGGTAATGGGCGCGGGCGGCGTCATCCCCCCGGCCAAGGGCTATTTTCAGGCGATCCTGCCGATCCTGCGCAAATACGACATCCCGATGATCTCGGATGAGGTCATCTGCGGCTTCGGGCGCACCGGCAATACCTGGGGCGCGCAGACCTACGACTATACGCCCGACGCGATCATCTCATCCAAGAACCTGACGGCGGGCTTCTTCCCGATGGGCGCGGTGATCCTGGGCGGGGAATTGGCCAAGCGGGTGCAGGCCGCGGTCGAGGCGATCGAGGAATTCCCTCATGGCTTCACCGCCTCGGGCCACCCGGTCGGCTGCGCCATCGCGCTGAAGGCGATCGACGTGGTGATGAACGAGGGGCTGGCCGAGAACGTCAAACGCCTTGCCCCGCGCTTCGAGGAGGGGCTGCAACGCCTCGCCCAGAAACCCAATATCGGCGAATATCGCGGCGTGGGCTTCATGTGGGCGCTGGAAGCGGTCAAGGACAAGGCGACCAAGACCCCCTTCGACGGGGCGCTTTCGGTCAGCGAGCGCATCGCCAATACCTGCACCGATCTGGGGCTGATCTGCCGCCCGCTGGGTCAGTCGGTGGTGCTGTGCCCGCCCTTCATCATGACCGAGGGCCAGATGGATGAGATGTTCGAGAAGCTGGAAAAGGCGCTCGACAAGGTCTTTGCCGAAGTGGCCTGACCAAAACGGGCGATCCTACCAAGGATCGCCCCCACCCAGCACGGCGCGGGCCATGACCACGCGCTGCGGCTGAATGCCGGCGCTGGCCGCAAAATCCAGCACGCGCTGATCCTGTTCCAGCAGGAAATCCAGCACGAATTGCGCGAATTCCGGTCGCCCGGCCATGGCACGCAGCCCCGCCACATCGGTCCCCGACTGCGCCAGCAGTTCCGAGACCATCTCGGCATCCCCGGCTATGTGCTGAAAGCCCTGATCGGCAATGTCGCGCGCCTCGGAAATCTGCATTCCATCCTCATGATTTTATGACTTGCTGCCGGGAATACCCCGACGTGAAACCGTTTATTAACCAATATCCACGCAAGATGCGGACGTGGCAGCTGGTGTAAAGAACAACACATGAATTTCACAGGGCGCATCTTGGTCGTAGATGGTGAGCAGCATACCAGGATCAACATGAAAGTGCGTCTGACCTCAGCCTGCTATGCGGTCAGCACCGCCGCCTCGGGGACCGAGGCATTGCGGCGGGCCGGGATAGTTCGCCCCCGGATCGTGGTGATCGGGGCAAGCCTGCCCGATATGACCACGGCCGATCTGTGCCACGGGTTGCGCGCCCTGCCCGGCGGTGGCGACCTGCAAATTCTGGCGCAGGCACAGGGTGAGGCGCGGATCGCTGCCTTGCAGGCCGGCGCGTCGGCGCTGATCGACCATATGGGCGACGACCTGACCCTGCTTGCGCGCATCCGCGGTCTGATGCGCACCGATCCCCAGAATGACGCTGCCGCACTACCCAGCGGTCTGGCCGAACCTGCCACGGCCTTCCAGCATGACAGCCGACCCCGCGCCGTCTTCATCTCGGGCCAGGCCGACATTGCGCTTGGCTGGCGTCATGCGCTGCAGGGGCAGGTGGATTTTTCGATCTCGGTCTGCGATCCCGAACGGGCGCTGGCCGATGCCGCGCGCGGTCGTGTCCCCGAGCTTTATCTGATCGCCGCCGACATGAACCAGCCGGGCGACGGGCTGCGGTTGATGTCGGAATTGCGTTCGCGCCCGGGATCGCGCGATGCGGGCTTTGTCATCGCCCTGCATCCGGAACGCGCCGAGTTGGCCGAGATGGCGCTGGATCTGGGGGCGGGCGACGTGCTGGCTGCGGATATGGCCAATCCGATCACCGCGGCCGAGGCTGCCATTCGCCTTGAGACCCAGCTTGACCGCAAGCGCGAGGCAGACCAGCGCCGTCTGGCCGCACAGCGCCAGATGCAGCTTGCCAGTCTTGATCCGCTGACCGGACTGCACAATCGCCGCCATGCTCTTCCGCGCCTTGCCCGCCTGCACGATCAGGCACTGTCCGAGGGCGATCCTTTAGCCGTCATCGTCATGGATCTGGACCGCTTCAAGGCGGTGAATGACAATCACGGCCACGCCGCTGGCGATGCGGTCCTGATCAGCGTTGCGCAGCGCCTTGCCCTCGCCCTGCCGCCCGAAGCGCTTCTGGCCCGCATGGGTGGAGAGGAGTTTCTGGCCGTCCTGCCCCGCCACGGCGCGGACGCGGCGCTGGCCGTTGCCGAAGAGATCCGCCTGCAGGTGCAGGAAAGCCCGGTGACGCTGCCCCCCGAATGCGCCGCTGATGAAATCCACGTCTCGCTTTCGGCAGGCGTGGCCGTGCTGGGCGGCGAACTGGCTGCGGGGCCGGAAAAGTTGCTGGCCCGCGCCGACCGCGCGCTGCTGCTGGCCAAGGCTATGGGCCGCAACCGGATCGTCATGGCCGAAGCGCGCTTGCGGCCTGAACTTGTGACATAGGTCCCACTTTCGCTTCCCCGGCGCGATGCCTAGATTTGTCGCAGGTTGCGAAAGGAATCCCGAATGCCGACGGCCCGCGACAACATCGCTGATCGACCGCTGCGCCCCTCCATGCTGCGCGGTGCCATGCGGCGCTGCCCCGCTTGCGGAGAAGGTGCGCTGTTTAACGGCTATCTGCGGGTCAAGGATCAATGCCCCCATTGCGGCGAGGCGCTGCACCACCAGCGTGCCGATGACGGCCCGGCCTATCTGACGATCCTGCTGGTCTCGCATCTGGGCGCGCCGCTGCTGCTGGCCATCTATATCGCCTACCGCCCCTCGCCCGCCGCGATGCTGATCGGCTTTGGTCTGGGCGCGGTAATCCTGTCGCTGGCGCTTCTGCCCGTGATCAAGGGCGCGTTCGTCGGCTTTCAATGGGCCCGGCGGATGCATGGCTTTGGACTGGAGCAGAAGGGCACCGCATGAACCTGCCCCCGATCCGCGATGCGGCCACCGTCATCGTCCTTGACCGCGACACGCCGCAGGGTCCCGCGGTGCTGATGGGCCAGCGTGGGGCGACGGCGGCCTTCATGCCCTCGAAATATGTCTTTCCCGGCGGCGCGGTCGATCCGGGCGATGCGGCCGCGCGCCTCTCAAAACCGCTCGAGTCCGAGCAGCGCCGCCTGCTGGCGCTTGACCCCATTGCCGAACATCCCGACCTGCCCGAGGCGCTGGCCGCCGCCGCCTTGCGCGAACTGGCCGAGGAAACCGGGCTGATCGCGGGCCTGCCGGGGGATGCGCCGCAGGGTTGGCCATTGCACGCCGCGCGCGGTCTGGCCCCCGATCCGTCGGCGCTGATCTATGTCTTTCGCGCGGTCACCCCGCCACGCAATACCCGCCGTTTCGATGCGCGCTTCCTGCTGCTGGATGCGGATCGGCTAGAGGGCGACCGCAACGATTTCAGCGCCGCCTGCGATGAGCTTTCGCATCTGCACTGGGTTCCCCTGACCGAGGCGCGCGCGCTGGACCTGCCCTTCATCACCGAGGTCGTTCTGGCCGAAATCGCCGCCATTGCCGCAAGGCCGGGTCCGCTCAGGGGACCCGAGCGGGTCCCCTTCTTTGACAATCGCGGCGAGGTGCCGCGCTTCAGCTGGCTGTCGTGACGCTCAGCGCCCGGTGAATTTCGCCGGGCGTTTCTGCATGAAGGCCGAAACCCCTTCCATGAAATCCGAGGTCGCGGCCATCTGCCCCTGAAGCCGGGCCTCAAGCGCCAGTTGCTCGGACAGGTCGTGGCTGGAGGAGCGCGCGATCGCCTCGCGCGTCGCGAGGAATGCCTGGGTCGCCCCCTGCGCCAGCGTCGTGGCCCGCGCCGTCACCCGCGCCTCGAATTCGGCATCGGGAACCGCTTCCCAGATCATGCCCCAATCCGCGGCCTGACGGGCCGGGACGGGTTCGGAGAACAGCATCATCCCCATGGCGCGGGCGTTACCCACGCTGCGCGGAATGATGAAAGTGCCGCCCGCATCCGGGATCAGCCCGATCCGGCTGAAGGCTTGCACAAAGACGGCGCTTTCCGTCGCAATGACCACATCGGCGGCCAGCGCCAGATTGGCCCCTGCCCCCGCCGCAATGCCGTTCACCGCCGCAATGACCGGAACCGGGGCTTGGGTGATTGCGGCCAGCATGGGTTCATATTCCTCGCGCAGGATGCGCTCCACATCCAGCCCTGCCGTCGCATCGCCCAGATCCTGCCCCGAGCAAAAGGCCTGCCCCGTCCCGGTCAGCACGACGCAGCGCGTATCCTGCGGCAGGTTGCGCAGCGTTTCCGTCAGTTCGGCACGCATGGTGCTGTTCAGCGCATTGCGGACCTCGGGGCGGTTCAGCGCGATCCGGGTGATGCCGCCCTGATGGGTGACGGTAATGGTCTGGGTGGTCATGGTTCCTCCGCTTTTATGCGGCGTATCCTGACCGCTGCGAAGGACATGCGAAAGCGCGACCCAGCGTCAGTCCTGCATGATCCGGTCCAGCCGCGCGCGTTCCTCCTCCGAGAGTGTCTCGGGGCGGGTCTCGGGCTCGGCACGAGAGCGGATGAAGCGCCAGCCGATCAGCAGCCCCAGAAGCGCCATCAATGGCCCGGCCAGATAAAGCACCCAGTTGATGCCGCGCGCCCGAGGCTCGAACAGCACGTATTCTCCGAACCGCTCGACAACGGCATCGACGGCCTGCTCATTGCTGTCGCCGGCGACCAGTCTTTCGCGCAGATAAAGCCGCAGGTCGCGGCTGATCGGCGCATTCGATTCGTCGATCGTCTCGCCCTGACAGACCGGGCAGCGCAGGATGCGGGAAATGTCGCGGGCACGGGATTCCAGCGCGGGGTCAGACAAGACCTCATCGGGTTGGACGGCCCAGGCCGGAACGGCCAGCAGCAGCGCAAGACACAGGATCAGATAGCGCATGGGCCTACTCCGCCGGTCCGGCGATGGGTGCGGAACGCATCGCCCCAGCCGCCACGCGATATCGCCGGTCACTAAGGCTGATCAGGCCCCCCAGCGCCATCAATGCCGAGCCGAACCAGATCCAGCCGGCAAAGGGCTTGATGTAACTGCGCACGGCCCAGCCGCCATTCTGCTGGGCATCGCCAATCACCAGATACAGGTCGCGGAACAAGCCGCTTTGAATGGCGGCCTCGGTCGTGGGCATGGCCTGCACCGGATAGACCCGCTTTTCGGGATGCAGCAAGGCGACTTCGCGCCCGTTCTTGGCGACCCGCATCGCGGCAATGGTCGAGACATAGTTCGGCCCCTGAACATCCTCGACGCTTTCCAGCGTGATCTCATAGCCCGCGACGGTGAAGGTCTCGCCGATCCGGGCGACGCGGATATCTTCGACCTGCCAGGCCATCAGCAGGCTGACCCCGATGAAGGTCACACCCAGCCCACCATGCGCCACGGCCCTGCCCCAATCGGCGCGCGGCAAGCGGCCCAGACGCGACAGGCCGGAATTGCCGGTCCGCAGCAACAGATCGACCACGGCCCCGGCAACCAGCCACGACCCCAGCCCTGCCCCGATCACCGCCAGCGCCGAATGCCCGGTCGAGACGGCAAAAACCAGCAGCATGACCGCCACCGCGAACAGCAACGCCCCGCGCAGCGGCGCAAGGACACGGCCCAGCTTGCCCCGTTTCCACGGGATGATCGCCCCCATCGGCAGGACGATGGCCAGCGCGATCATGAAGGGGGTGAAGGCCTTTTCAAAAAAGGGCGGCCCGACCGACAGCTTGCGGTCCCACAGCATCTCGGCCACCAGCGGCCAGACCGTGCCGATGAACACGACAAAGGCCGACACTGCCAACAGGATGTTGTTCAGGACCAGCGCCCCCTCGCGCGAGACCGGAGAGAACACGCCCTTGGCCTGCATCGACCCCGCGCGCGCCGAGAATAGCGTCAGCGCACCGCCGACGAAGGCGGCAAGGATCGCAAGGATGAACACCCCCCGTTCCGGATCATTGGCAAAGCTGTGGACCGAGGTGATGACGCCCGAGCGCACGATGAAGGTCCCGATCAACGAGAAGCCAAAGGCCATGATCGCCAGCAGGATCGTCCAGCTTTTCAGCACCTCGCGCTTTTCGACGACAATGGCGGAATGCAGCAGGGCCGCAGCCAGCAGCCAGGGCATGAAACTGGCGTTTTCGACCGGGTCCCAGAACCAGAAGCCACCCCAGCCAAGCTCGTAATAGGCCCACCACGACCCCAGCGCGATGCCGATGGTCAGAAACACCCATGCCGCCAGCGTCCATGGCCGCACCCAGCGCGCCCATGCCGCATCCACCCGCCCTTCGATCAGGGCGGCGACGGCAAAGCTGAAGGCCATCGAAAGGCCGACATAGCCCAGATAAAGGAAGGGCGGATGAAACGCCAAACCGGGATCTTGCAGAAGCGGGTTCAGGTCGCGCCCGTTGAAGGGCGCATCCGCCAGCCGCAGGAACGGGTTCGAGGTGAACAGGATGAAGGCCAGAAAGGCCGCGCCGATCGCCGCCTGCACCGACAGCACCCGTGCCCGCAGCCGCGGCGGCAGGTTCGCGTCAAAGACCGCCGCCGCCGCGCCGAACAGCGCCAGGATCAGCACCCAGAGCAGCATGGAACCCTCATGGTTCCCCCAGACGCCCGAGATTTTGTAGATCAGCGGCTTGGCGGTATGCGAATTCTCATAGACCAGCAGGACCGAGAAATCCGAGGTCACGAAGGAAATCGTCAGTGCCGCGAAGGAGATTCCGATCAGCCCAAGCTGGGCGATGGCAGCGGGGCGCGCGCTGTCGATCCAGCCGCTCCAGCCCTTGGCCGCGCCGATCATCGGCACGACCATCTGGAACATGGCCACGGCAAAGGCAAGGATCAGGGCAAAATGGCCTATTTCCGCGTTCATGTTCTTCCTCCCGGCAGTTGCGCGGAGGATAGCGGCGGCGCGTCGGGCAAGCCAGCCCCGAGCGCCACCGATCTTATCGCATTTCCGTCATGTCCCAGCCCGCGAGGCTGCCCAGTCGCGCAAAGCCGCATTATCCGCGAAATCGTCATCTGGCGCGGTTACCGGCCCTTGCGCTGTGGACGGGGTCGGCATGGAGGTCGCAATCCGCGGCCGGGTGCGAAAATAATGCGCCTCGCGCGCCCCGAAATAGAAGCTGATGATCGCGCCCAGCAGCCACCATAGCGGCTCGGGGACAAGGTTGAGGTTCTGCATGCGCAGTCCGAAACCCACCGGCTCAACCATGGCATAGACGAACAACCCCACCGTCCCTAGCGTCATCACCGGGCGTGGCAGGCGGTTCAGCCCGTTCATCAGCCCGTCGAACCACCCTCCGGGCTGCATGGCGAATTCCGCCGTCAGCTGCGCCATGGCACGGGCATAGGCTTCTTCGTCCAGCTCCATCCGTCGCGTCGAGTTTTCGCGGAACACCTCGGCCATGCCGGTCGCGGCATTGGCGACGGTGGTGACGGCGCTGCTTGCGCCAAGGAAACGGTCCATCACGCCCATGCTGCAACTCTCGCCCGGTGTTCGGCAATCGTCAGATGATAGCGGGCCGAGACGAATTCCTCGGCCCGGATGATCCAGCCACCCTTGCCCCCCGATTGGCTGCGGGCGAATTTGCGACTGGCCGGGCGCGCATCGGCCAAAGCATAGTAGTAATTTCGCCGGGCGATCCCGTAAGCATCGGCCAGATGCGCGGGCGCGGCCAAGGCAGCCAGCCGCGCGGCATCGACGGTCTTTGGCCCGACCATGCCGTCATCCGTGATGGCAAAGCCCATCCGCGTCAGCAAGCGTTGCAAGATCTTGACCGCATTCGCCCCGGCATTGACCTGCATGTCAAAGACCGAAGGCTGCAGTTGCGCCGGCAGCGCGGCCAGCCCCGGTTTGCGAAAGTAATGTTCGACGAAGATCAGCTGGGCATCAGCCTTGGTCAGCGCCTTGAGATCAGCCAGATCGACCTTGCCATCGGCATTGCGATCTTCGCCCAATTCCCGCAGCGTGGTCAGCGTGACGCCCAGATTGGTCGCGCCGCCCGGATCATCGGGATCGTTGACGTAGCCCCCCTCACGCGCGACGATCTCGGCCGCGATCTGTTCGACGGTCTTCATGCTGGCCCCCTTCTGGAAACTGTCCAGAAAGCTGGCCCGGCTGGGTTAACCCTTGCTTAACCCGGCGCGCGTTGCATCGAAGAATGGGGCGTCAGGAATTGGGTTCCTCATAGACGCCCTGTTCCTTGAGCGAGTCGATGACCTCGCGCGGCATGTAATTCTCATCATGCTTGGCCAGGATTTCCGAGGCGATGAAGGTGTCGCCCTCCATCCGGCCGGTGCCGATCATGCCCTGACCTTCTGCGAACAGATCGGGCAGCACGCCGGTAAAGCGGACGGGAACCGAGGCGCCGCCATCGGTGACGCTGAAGCTGACCGTCTCACCATCGCCACGCTTCAGCGTGCCGTCCTCGACCAGCCCGCCAAGGCGAAACACCTCACCCGCTTCGGGCGGATTCCCCGCCATCTGGCTGGGCGAGCGATACAGGTTGATGCCATCGCGAAAGCCGTAGCCGATCAGCCCGACCGCCAGGACCAGCGCGACGGTGGCGGCAATGATGATCTGGATACGGCGTTTTTTCTTGAGCGATTTCATGCCATAATCACGTGTTTCTTACGCAGCTTCGAACTTGATCGCATAGCGCAGGAATTGCGTCGCCTTGCCCGAGACCCGGACCGGATCGCCCGTCGTCAGAAAACGGGACTCTGTGCCCCGACCGATCAGTTCGGGGTGGCGGCCCAGATAGTCCTCAAGGCTTTCGGCGACCAGCTGCGGCTGCGAATAGACCTTCACATTTTCACCCAGCGCTTTCTGGAAGGCGGGCTGGACCAGCGGATAATGCGTGCAGCCAAGGATCGCCGCCTCGGGGCGCGGCATGCGGCGCATCAGCGCCTCGACATGGCTGGTGACCAGCGCCTCGGCCAGAATTTCATCGCCCTGCTCGATGGCATCGACGACGCCGCCGCAGGGCTGCGCCTCGACATCGACGCCGATGGCGCGGAAGGCCAGTTCCCGTTGAAAGGCGCGGCTGGCGACCGTTGCCGGGGTGGCGAACAGCGCGACATGCTTGACCTCGACCTCGCGCGGGGGGGAGTTGTCACCCCAGCGGCGTTCGGTCAAAGCCTCGATCATCGGGACGAAAACGCCCAGCACGCGCTTGTTCGGCGGCAGCCAGGTTTCCTGCATGCGCTTCAGGGCAGCAGCCGAAGCCGTGTTGCAGGCCAGAATGATCAGATCACAGCCCTCGGCCCACAGCCGCTCGACCCCTGCGCAGGTCAGGCGATAGATATCTTCGGCATCGCGCACGCCATAGGGCGTGTGCTTGTTGTCACCCAGATAGACCAGCGGCAATTCGGGCATACGGGCGGCAATGGCGTCCAGGACCGTCAGCCCACCAAGACCCGAATCGAAAACCCCAACCGCCATGACTAATCTCCTGCTCGCGACGCGCCTTTTTAGGACGCGCCGCGGGCGAACGCCATGATTTATGTCATTCGGCTGCCTGCGCCATGGGCGTGCCGCCCTTGCGGAAAGCATCCAGAAGCTGGGCCCGACGCGCCGCGGCCTGATGAGCTGCGGCCTCCTTGACCGGACCATAGCCGCGCACCGACAGCGGCAGTTCCGCAAGCTCTCGCACCAGCGCAATCGTCGCGGGCGTCACATCTGCAAGGACTTCGCGCATGTCAGCCTCAAATTCGGCGATGGCGGCGCGTTCGGCGCGACGCTCGGCCGCATGACCGAACGGGTCCAAAGCAGTTCCGCGCAATCCCTTCATCCGCGCCAACACCTTGAACAGCGGCAGCACCCATGCCCCGAATTCACGTTTGCGTGGCCGCCCGTCGGGATCAAGCCCCGGCATGAAGGGCGGGGCCAGATGGAAGCTTAACTTGGCGTCGCCCTCGAACTCATTGGAAAGCTGCGCGGCGCTGGCCAGATGCAACCGGGCGACTTCGTATTCGTCCTTATAGGCCAGCAGCTTGTAATAGCCCTCGGCCACGCTGCCCTGCAGCGCCGCAGGGGCCAGCGCCACCAGATCGCGGAACCGCTTGGCCAGCGCCTCATTCTGGTATTCGACCAGCCGCGCGGCGCGGTAGGCCACCGGATCGACCGCCTCGACATGCTCGGGTGCCGCCGCCAGCACCTGTGCGGCGGCGGCGGGCTCGGCCATGGCCCAGCGGCCGATCTGGAAGGCGCGCTGGTTCTCGGTGACCTTGGCGCCGTTCAGCTCGATCGCCTTCAGGATCGCGGCTTCCGACAGCGGGATCAGCCCCTGCTGCCAAGTCGCGCCCATCACCAGCATGTTGGAATAGATCGAGTCCCCCAGCAGCCGCAGCGCCAGCGTCGAGGCGTCAAAGAACGCAACCTTCTCGCCCAGTCGGGCCTGCAACGACACGCGCAGCCGGTCCGCCGGGATCTGGAAATCGCGGTTGCGGGTGAATTCGCCGGTGATGATCTCGTGGTCATTGACCACCGCCCCGGTCCGGCCCTTGGTCATCAGCCCGATGGTCTTGGCCCCACCGGTCACCACCAGATCGCCACCGATGACGCAATCAGCTTCGCCCACGGCGACGCGGATGGCGCTGATATCCGCAGGCGCATTGGCCAGACGCAGGTGGATATGAACCGCGCCCCCCTTCTGGGCGAGGCCCGCCATCTCCATCATGCCAGCACCCTTGCCGTCGATATGCGCGGCCTGCGCCAGAACAGCGCCGATGGTCACGACACCGGTGCCCCCGACCCCGGTGATGACGACATTATGCGTGCCGCGAATGGCCGGCAGCGCCGGTTCCGGCAGCAAGGGCAGGTCCAACTCGGCCGCCTTGGGTTTTTTCAGCTTGGCCCCGCGGACTGAGACGAAGCTGGGGCAGAAGCCCTTCACGCAGGAATAGTCCTTGTTGCAGCTGGACTGGTCGATGGCGCGCTTGCGGCCCAGTTCGGTATCCTTGGGCACGATCGAGACACAATTCGACTGCACCCCGCAATCACCACAACCCTCGCAGATGTCAGGGTTGATCCAGACGCGACGGTCAGGATCAGGGAACTTGCCGCGCTTGCGGCGACGGCGTTTTTCGGCTGCGCAGGTCTGGATATAGACGATGGCGCTGACACCACCGACCTGTTCCAACTCCTTCTGCACCGCCAACATCGAGGCACGTTCCTCGAACCGCAACCCCGAGGGGAACTGCCCGCGGTCGATCTCCTCTTTCTCATCATAGACGGCGATTACCGGGGACACGCCCATGGCCTGCAATTCGCGCACGATCTGCTGCGCCGTCAGCCCGCCTTCGTTCGGCTGGCCGCCGGTCATGGCAACGGCATCGTTGAACAGGATCTTGTAGGTGATATTCGCGTTCGCGGCCTTCGCCGCACGGATCGCCAAAGATCCGGAATGGTTATAGGTTCCGTCGCCAAGATTCTGAAACACATGGTTTCTTTTGCTGAACGGCCCCTCGCCGATCCAGTTCGCCCCCTCACCGCCCATATGGGTGAAGCCCGAGGTGTCGCGGTCCATCCACTGCACCATGTAGTGGCATCCGATCCCCGCATAGGCGCGCGCGCCATCGGGCAACCGGGTCGAGGTGTTATGCGGACAGCCCGAACAGAACCACGGCGTGCGGGTGGCAACCTCGGGGGCGTTATCGTTGCGGCGCACTTCGGTCAGGCGCTGCAGGCCCGCCTTGATCGCCTCGGTCCCGCGGCCTTCTTCGATCAGGATGCTGCCCAGCTTCTGGGCAATCATCACCGGGTCCAGCGCATAACGGGTCGGGAACAGTTCCTCATGGGTGCGGTCATGCTTCCAGCCCAGCACGCGGCGACCATGGCGGTTGTCAAAGATCGCCTCCTTGACCTGCACCTCGATCAGCTTGCGCTTTTCTTCGACGACGACGATGACCTCCAGCCCTTCGGACCATTCCTGAAAGGACTTCATGTCCATGGGCCAGGTCTGACCGACCTTGTAGGTCGAGATGCCCAGCCGGTCGGCCTCGTCTTCATCGATATCCAGAAGCGACAGGGCATGGACCAGGTCCAGCCAGTTCTTGCCCGCCGCGACAAATCCGATCCGCGCGCCGGGCGCGTTCCAGACCGGGCGGTCGATGCGGTTCGCACGGGCAAATGCCTCGGCCGCGAAGCGCTTATAGTCGATCATCCGCGCTTCCTGCGCCACGGGCGTATCGCCCAGCCGGATGTTCAGACCACCCTGCGGTATCGCGAAATCCGGGGTGACGAACTTCATGCGGAAGGGGTCGCCATCGACGACGCTGGTCGCCTCGACCGTATCCTTCATCGTCTTGAGACCGGTCCATACCCCGGCAAAGCGCGACAGAGCAAAACCGTACAGCCCGAAATCAAGGATTTCCTGCACACCGGCAGGCGACAGCACCGGGATATAGGCATCGACCATCGCCCAGTCGGACTGGTGCAGCACTGTCGAGCTTTCGCCGGTATGGTCGTCGCCCATGGCCATGACCACGCCGCCGAACTTCGACGAGCCCGCCATGTTCGCATGCCGCATCACGTCGCCCGAGCGGTCCACCCCCGGCCCCTTGCCGTACCACAGGGCAAAGACGCCGTCATGCTTGCCCTCGCCGCGCAATTCGGCCTGCTGGCTGCCCCAGATCGCGGTCGCTGCCAGATCCTCGTTCAGACCGGGCTGGAACAGCACCTGCGCCGCCGTCAGTTCACTCTTTGACTTCATCATCTGCAGATCGACGCCTCCCAACGGCGATCCGCGATATCCTGTCACCAACCCTGCCGTATCGAAGCCCGCAGCCTTGTCACGAGCCGATTGCATCAGCATCAGCCGCACCAAAGCCTGCGTTCCGTTCAGCAGCACATGCCGCTTACTAAGATCGAACCGATCCGCCAGAGTAAAATCCTGCACGTTCATCTTGCCCTCCCAAGCGCGATGACTGGTCTTAGTGCACTATAGGTCAGCAAAACTGACCGATAAAGAATTTTTCTGCATGGGGGTGCATATTGTCCCATTGCACCTATGTGGTAAGCGTTGCGAAAATTGCATGGCTGCTGCCACAAGAAAGCTGGATCATGGACTGGGACAAGCTGAGAATCTTTCACGCCGTCGCGGATGCTGGGTCGCTGACCCATGCGGGCGACGTGCTTCATCTGTCCCAATCCGCCGTCAGCCGTCAGATCCGCGCGCTTGAGGATTCACTGGGAACCACGCTGTTTCACCGCCATGCCCGCGGCCTGATCCTGACCGAACAGGGCGAATTGCTGTTCGAGGCAACCTCCTCGATGGTGCGCAAGCTTGACACAACTGCCGCGCGAATCAAGGACAGCGAGGAAGAGGTCTTTGGTGAGTTGAAGGTGACCACCACCACCGGCTTCGGGACCATGTGGCTGGTGCCGCGTCTGGCCAAGCTTTACGAACGCTATCCCGACCTGAAGATCGACCTGATGCTGGAAGAGCGCGTCCTCGACCTGCCCATGCGCGAGGCAGACGTGGCCATCCGCATGAAGGAACCCGCGCAGCAGGACCTGATCCGGCGCCGGCTGCTGAACATCCGCATGCGGCTTTATGCGACGCCGGAATATCTTGAGCGGCACGGAACGCCGCAATCCTTCGAGGAATTGCGCCCGCATCGCCTGATCTGCCAAAGCCCGCAGACCCCGCAGGTCAGCTCGGGCGCGGTGCTGGTGCAGACGCTGCTCACGCACAACATGACCTCGATGCTGATGGTGAATAACTATTTCGGCGTGCTGCAGGGCGTGCTGAACCATGTCGGCATTGGTGTGCTGCCCGATTACCTGACCGCGGACTTCCCGCAGCTGACCCGCGTGCTACCGGAAATCGAATCCGGCGAGGTCCCGGTCTTCCTCGCCTTCCCCGAGGAGTTGCGCACCTCGCGCCGGGTCAGTGCTTTCCGCGATTTCGTGCTCGAGGAAATCCAGTCGATCCGCAAATTGCAGGCGGAAACGGACAACTGATCCGTTTCCACTACACTTGTATGGTAAGGATTCCCCTATCCGCGAAAGCCATGCCACAGGCGCATATCCGACATGTCCTAAGTTTGCGCTTTCATCCTTGAACGGTTCGCAAACTGCACATATCTGAGGCGTCGAAGGGGATGATTTGAGGAAACTCTCATCAACTTCAACCTCCCTGTTGGACTTAGGCCGGGCTTTATGCCCGGCTTTTTTTTGCCCGACAGCCCGGTCCCGACAATGCGGTCTGATCCCGGTTTCGGCAGCCCCGTCCGCCTACGCGCGCGCGGCCCCTTTCCTAATTGCCCGTCCCCGCATAAAAGGCCCCAAATCCGGGGAAAGGGCTCGAATATGGATGAACCGCAGATCACCGAAGACCTGATTGCCGCGCATGGCCTGAAGCCTGACGAATATCAGCGCATCCTGGGGATCATCGGACGCGAGCCGACTTTCACCGAGCTGGGCATTTTCTCGGCGATGTGGAACGAGCATTGCTCGTATAAGTCGTCCAAGAAATGGCTGCGTACCCTGCCGACCACCGGCCCGCAGGTCATCTGCGGCCCCGGCGAAAACGCCGGCGTCGTCGATATCGGCGACGGTCAGGCCGTGGTCTTCAAGATGGAAAGCCACAACCACCCCTCCTATATCGAGCCGCACCAAGGTGCTGCGACCGGCGTCGGCGGCATCCTGCGCGATGTCTTCACCATGGGCGCGCGCCCGATCGCCGCGATGGACGCGCTGTCCTTCGGCCGTCCCCAGCACCCCAAGACCGCACATCTGGTCAAGGGCGTGGTCGAGGGCATCGGCGCTTACGGCAATGCCTTCGGCGTGCCGAATGTCGGCGGCGAAGTCCGCTTTCACCAGTCGTATGACGGCAACTGCCTTGTGAACGCCTTTGCGGCGGGTCTGGCCGATGCCGACAAGATCTTCTACTCGGCGGCCTCGGGCGTCGGGATGCCCGTCGTCTATCTGGGTGCCAAGACCGGCCGCGACGGCGTCGGCGGCGCGACCATGGCCTCGGCCGAGTTCGACGACACGATCGAGGAAAAGCGCCCCACCGTTCAGGTCGGCGACCCCTTCACCGAGAAATGCCTGCTGGAAGCCTGCCTTGAACTGATGCAGACCGACAGCGTCATTTCCATTCAGGACATGGGCGCGGCGGGTCTGACCTGCTCGGCCGTGGAAATGGGCGACAAGGGCGGCCTTGGCATCAAGCTGAACCTTGAAAACGTGCCGCAGCGCGAAGCGCATATGACGGCTTACGAAATGATGCTCTCGGAAAGCCAAGAGCGGATGCTCATGGTGCTGAAGCCCGAGAAAGAGGCAGAAGCCCGCGCCATCTTCGTGAAATGGGACCTCGACTTCGCCATTGTCGGCGAAACCATTGCCGAGGACCGCTTCCTGATCCTGCACCACAATCAGGTCAAGGCCGACCTGCCGCTGTCGAAACTGTCCTCCAGCGCGCCGGAATATGACCGTCCGTGGGTGGAAACGCCCGCAGCCGAGGCTCTGCCCGCTTTGCCCGCGATCACCCCCATCGCGGCGCTGAAAGCCCTGCTCGGTTCGCCCAACTACGCCCATAAGGGCTGGGTCTGGGAGCAGTATGACACGCAGGTCGGCGCCGATACCGTGCGCCGCCCCGGTCTGGGCGCTGGCGTCGTCCGCGTCCATGGCACCGACAAGGCGCTGGCCTTCACCAGCGACGTGACGCCCCGCTACGTCAAGGCCAACCCCTATGAGGGCGGCAAGCAGGCCGTGGCCGAGGCTTACCGCAACCTGACCGCCTGCGGCGCGCTGCCCTTGGCCACCACCGACAACCTGAACTTCGGCAATCCCGAAAAGCCCGAGATCATGGGCCAGCTGGTCGGCGCGGTCAAAGGCATCGGCGAGGCCTGCGCCGCGCTGGACTTCCCGATCGTCTCGGGCAACGTCTCGCTTTACAACGAGACCGACGGCAAGGGCATCCTGCCCACGCCCACCATCGGTGGCGTCGGCCTGATCGCGCATCTGGACGATCTGATCGCAGGTCTGCCCGTCGATGGCGACGTGGCGCTGGTCATCGGCACGACCCAAGGCCATCTCGGCCAGTCGGCTCTGGCTGCCGAAGCCTTCGGCATCGACGCCGGCGACGCCCCGCATGTCGATCTGGCCGCCGAGCGCAAGCATGGCGAGTTCCTGCGCGCCAATCGCAAGCTGTTCTCGGCTGCGACCGACCTGTCGGATGGCGGGCTTGCCTTGGCCGCATTCGAGATGGCCGAGGCCGCCGGTCTGGGCGTCACGCTGGAGCAAGCCGACATCGCGCAGCTTTTCGGTGAGGATCAGGCCCGTTACCTCGTCGCCTGCTCGGCGACCAATGCCGCGAAGCTGCTGGAGGCCGCCGCAAGCGCAGGCGTTCCGGTCGCCAAGGTCGGCGGGTTCGGCGGCGAAAGCGTCAGCCTTGGCGGCGATGCAGCCGCGCTGGCCGAGCTGTCGGCGCTCTATCGCAGCGCCTTTGTCGAGACCCTGAACCTCGGCATCGCCTGAACGAACAAAGGCCGGGCCAAGCGCCCGGCCTTTTCTTTGCCGCAATCCCTGCTAGCTTGCCCGCAAATGAAAGGACAACCTGACATGAGCGGCTGCGCCTGCGGACATCACCATCATCACCATCACGACGCCGCATTGGGCGGGACCGAGATCCCCCTGACCCAACCGCTGATCGCGTTGTCGGGCCATCTGACCTGCGCGGACATCAGCCAGATGATGCTGGCGCTGGACCTGCTGCCCGATCATGTCGCCCTCAGCCGCGCCGAACCCGGCAATCTGCGCTTTGACCTGTCGCAGACCGAGGACCCGCTGATCTGGCGTCTGGATGAGCTTTTCGCCGATGCCGAGGCCTTTGCCGCCCATCAGGCCCGCACCAAGGCCAGCGAATGGGGGCAGCGCAGCAAGGACATCGCCCGCGCCTTTGACCGGGTCGAGGTCCTGCCCCGCATCCGCCCCGAGCATCCGCAGGAAGCCGCCGCGATCTCGGCCCTGCTGCGGCTCGCCTTTGGCGGGCAGGATGAGGCGCGGTTGGTTGAGATGCTGCGCGATCAGGACGATCTGACCCTGTCCTTTGTCGCGGAAGCAGGTGGCAGCATCATCGGCCATGTCGCGCTGTCGCCGCTGCAGGCCGAAGGCTCGGCCTTGGCACTGGCCCCGGTTGCCGTGCACCCGGCGGCACAAAAGCGTGGGATCGGCGACGCGCTGATCCGCGCGGCGCTGGACGCCGTTCCCGGCCATACGATCGTGGTTCTGGGCGATCCGGCCTATTACAGCCGCTTCGGCTTCAAGCCCGCAGACCTTGCTTCACCCTATGCTGGTCCGCATCTGATGGCGCTGGGTCCGGCGCTGCCCAAAGGCAGCGCCATCACCCATGCCCCCGCTTTCGCGGCGCTTTAACCGGCGTCCGGGGTCGTCTCGGCAGGCTGCACCGGTTGAATCTGGCGCAGCCGCACCCGCTTCACCCGGCGCGGATCGGCATCGACTATTTCGAACTCGACGCCGCTGTTATGGGGAATGACCTCGCCCCGGACCGGAACCCGGCCGGTCAGCATGAATATCAGCCCGCCCAGCGTGTCAATTTCCTCTTCGTCCGAGGCCAGCCGCAGCCCGGTTTCGGCCTCGACATCCTCTAGCGGCGTGCGGGCCTGAACCAGCCATTGGCCGGGCTTTTCGGCCATCAGCATGCCGCCTTCGATTTCGTCATGCTCGTCCTCGATCTCACCGATGACCTGTTCGATCAGGTCCTCGATGGTGACGACGCCGTCCACCCCGCCATATTCGTCAATGACCATGGCCATGTGGATGCGCTTTTGCTGCATCTGCTGCAACAGCACGCCGATCGGCATTGACGGCGGCACGTAAAGCAACGGGCGCAGCAGCGGCCGCAGATTGAACTTGGTCGGAGCTTCGGCACCAAAGCCGTATTTCAGCGCCAGATCTTTCAGGTGGATCAGCCCCAGCGGACTGTCCAGCGTGCCCTTGAACACCGGCACGCGTGAGAAACCATGCTCACGGAATATCTCGACCAGTTCGGGCAAGGGGGTGCTGACCGGAACCGCGACGATCTCGGCCTTGGGAACGGCCACGTCATCGACGCGCATCCGGCGCAGATTGACCATGCCCAGCCCGGACTTGCTGGGTGCATTGTTTGCCGTGGCCTTTTCAGCAGGCGTCTCGGCCTCGCTGTCGCCGCCGCCGAACGCGCCAAGGATGCGGCCCAGAAAGCCGCGCGATTGCGGAAGATCCCGCCCGTCCCCTCCGACTCCATCCGCCCAAGAGGCGGGCTCGGCCGAGACGGGGGTGTCGGGACTTCGGTCGTTATTCATGTTTCCATTTCCAGATAGGGATCGGGGATGCCGAGCTTGCTCAGGATCGCGCGTTCAGCATCTTCCATGGTTTCGGCATCCTGATCGTCGATATGATCGTAACCGGCAAGATGCAGGATCGCATGCACAAGCAGATGTGTGGCATGATCGGCAAAGGGTTTGCCCTGCGCCTCGGCCTCGCGCCAGCAGGTATCGTAGGAGATGGCGATGTCGCCAAGCTCCTCGATTTCAGGCAGTTCGGGCGCTTCACCCGGCTCGCGTTCCTCGAACTCCATCGCGGGCCAGCTGAGGACATTGGTCGGCCGGGGCTTGTCGCGGAACTCGGCATTCAGACCGGCGATGCGCTGGTCGTCGCAGCCCATGACCACGACCTGAAACTGCTCAAGCCCCAGCCATTCGCCGACCGCATGGGCGGCGCGTTCGGCCATGCCCATCAGGTCGGCGTCTTCCCAGCGTTCATCCTCGATCACCAGATCGATGATGCCCATTTCTTCGACTTCGTCCTCGAAGGGCTCACGCATCGCTTTGGCCCCCAGCGGTGGCAATGAAGCGCGGCTCGCGGCGCGGGATGCGCTGGCCACGGTCGTCCACCGGTTCGCCACGGGCAAGCGCCAATTCGGCTTCGGTGTCATAGGCCTCGATGATGCGGGCGACCAGCGGGTGACGCACCACGTCCTTGGCGGTGAAGTAGCTGAAGCTGATGCCCTTCACGTCCTTCAGGATCTTCTCGGCGTCGGTCAGGCCGGAATGAACGCCGCGCGGCAGGTCGATCTGGGTGCGGTCGCCGGTGATGACCATGCGCGAGCCCTCACCCAGACGGGTCAGGAACATCTTCATCTGCATGGTGGTGGCGTTCTGCGCCTCATCCAGAACGACAAAGGCATTGGCCAGCGTCCGCCCGCGCATGAAGGCCAGCGGCGCGATCTCGATGCGCTTTTCCTCCATCAGCTTCTGCATCTGCTTGCTGGGCAGGAAGTCGTTCAGCGCGTCGTAAAGCGGCTGCATGTAGGGATCGACTTTTTCCTTCATGTCGCCGGGCAGGAAGCCCAGACGCTCGCCCGCCTCGACGGCGGGGCGCGACAGGATGATCTTGTCGACATGGCCGCCGATCAGCATGGTCACGCCGACGGCAACGGCCAGATAGGTCTTGCCGGTGCCCGCCGGGCCTATGCCAAAGGCCAGTTCGTTGGCGAACAGGTTGCGGACATATTCCTTTTGCGCCTCGGTGCGCGGCTCGACCGTCTTCTTGCGCGTGCGCAACTCGACATGGCCGGTCTGGAACATTTCCAGCTGCTCGGCAGGGGACAGGGTTTCCTGTGCCTGCTCGACACCCATGCGCAAGGCCGCCTCAATTTCTGGCAGCTCGACATGGCGGCCCTGCTCCAGCCGGGCATAAAGCCCGCGCAGAACCTGCGCGGCCTCGGCCTGGGCGTCGGCGGGACCGACAACGGAAAGAAGATTGCCGCGGCGAAGGATATGGACCTTGAGCGCTTCCTCGATGCGCGCCAGATGGCGGTCATGAGGGCCGCAAAGATCGATCAGCAGCCTGTTGTCGTGGAACTCCAGCAGGATTTCGCCAGCAGTCGTGGTCGCGGGGGCAGTCGGGGAAAGACCCAAATTCGTCTCCGGTCAGGTCGAGAAGTACAGGTTCATGGTCGCAACTGCGCGGGATTCGCACAAGGCCTGCGGGTTGTGTGATGTGCTTTTACGCAGGCTCTGTCGCATATATATGCAGTCATCCGGCAGGATGCGACCCCATCGGCCGTGCGCGGCCTGCGATGAAATCCTGCAGATATTCATCTTGCGCGTGATCCATCTGTGACACCGGGCCCTGCCAGCGCACCTGCCCGCGATCCAGCAGCGCCAGCCGGTCCCCGATCGCGCGCACCGAGGTCATGTCATGGGTGATGGTGATGGCGCTGGCCCCGGTCTCATCAACGATGCCGCGGATCAGCGCGTTGATGGCGGCGGCGCGGATCGGGTCCAGCCCGGTCGTCGGCTCATCAAAAAAAATCACCTTGGGGTCGGCGGCAATGGCGCGGGCCAGACCGGCGCGCTTGCGCATGCCGCCGGACAGTTCGGCCGGGTAAAGATCGGCAACCTCGGGGCCAAGACCGACGCGGGCCAGCTTTTCCACGGCGATATCGCGGGCGCGCGCCGATGGCATGGTCCGCAGCAGGCGGAAGGCGACGTTGCGCCAGACCGGCAGGCTGTCGAACAGGGCGGCGTTCTGGAACAGCATCCCGAACCCGTCCATGAATTCCGCGCGCTGATCGGCCAGCGGACGCCCCCGCCACAGGATCTGCCCGGCATCCGGGGCCTCAAGCCCAAGGATGCAGCGCAGCAGCACCGACTTTCCGGTCCCGGAACCGCCGATCACGACAAGGCTTTCGCCCTCGGACAAGGACAGATCGACCCCGTCCAGCACCTGCTTGGGACCAAAGCTTTTCGTCAGGCCGCGCACTTCGATCATCAGAAGAACAGCCCCGTCAGCAGGAAGTTCACCGCCAGAATCCCGACCGAGGCCGCGACGACCGCATTGGTGGTCGCCCGCCCGACACCTGCGGCGCCGTTCCCGGCGCTCATCCCGAACCAGCAGCCGGACAGCGCCACGACAAAGCCAAAGAACGCGCCCTTGATCAGACCCGAACCCACGTCCCAGCCCTCAAGATAGGCCCAGCTGTTGGAAAGATAGGTGGCCGAGTTGAACCCCAGCGCATTCACCCCGATCAGCCAGCCGCCCATGATGCCGATGATGTCTCCGACGCCGACCAGCACCGGCAGGCACAGGATCGCGGCCCAGATCCGGGGTGAGACCAGCCAGCCCACCGGATCGGTGGACAGCGTGACCAGCGCATCGATCTGTTCGGTCACGCGCATGGTGCCCAGCTCGGCGGCGATGGCGCTGGCCACACGGGCCGCGACCATCAGCCCGCCCAGAACAGGGCCAAGCTCTCGGGCCATGCCGATGGCGACGATGGCCGGAACCACGTCGCCCGCCTGAAAACGCTCACCGCCGGAATGGATCTGCAAGGCCAAAGCCGCGCCAGTGAACAGCGCGGTCAGCCCGACCACCGGCAGCGACAGCCAGCCGATATGCAGCATCTGCCGTGCCAGTTCCGAGGGATGCGCCCCGGCCCGCGTCAGTCCGCGCGCGGCAAAGATGCCCACGCGCCCGATCGTCCGGGTCAGCGCGATCCCTGCCCGACCGATCAGGCGGATTGGTCTCACCGATAGGTCCGGGTAAAGCGCGGTCCCAGCGAGGTCAGGATCTCGTAGCCGATGGTGCCGGACAGATCCGCCAACATATCGACACCCTGACGCGCGTTCAGGATCTCAAGCTCCTTGGGCACATCCGGCAGATCGGTGACGTCCACGGTGATCAGGTCCATCGAGATGCGACCAATCACCGGGCAGGCGCGGTCACCCGACCACAGCTTCAACTCTCCGTGACGGGCCAGCGCGCGGGCCAGACCATCGGCATAGCCCGCAGCAACCGTCGCCACGCGCGATGTGCGCTGTGCGGTCCAGTTATAGCCGTAACCGACCGACTCGCCGGGCCTGACCTCGCGGGTCTGGATCAGCGGCAGCGACAGGGTGACGACGGGGCGCGCCTCGGCAAAGGGTAGGCCGCCATACATGCCGACGCCCGGCCGCACGATGTCGAAATGGAAATCCGGCCCCAGCAGGATGCCGCCGGTCGCAGCCAGCGAACGGGGGGCGCTGACGCCCTCGGTCATGGCCCGGAATGCGGCCAGTTGCGCGGCATTGGCGGGGTGGTCCGGCTCATCGGCGCAGGCCAGATGCGACGAAATCAGGCGCGGCCCGGCAGCCAGAGCCTCGGAGCGGATCGCGGCCCATTCGCCAGGTTCCAGCCCCAGCCGGTTCATGCCGCTATCCAGCTGGATGCCAAAGGGTCCGCGCGGGCGCAAAGCGCGGTCGCGGAAGAACTGCTCGGGGCTGTTCAGAAGCGGCACCAGACCGGTCAGGTCCTCGCCCTCCATATGGCCCGAAAGCACGAATATCTGCGCGTCGTCCGGCAGATGCGGGCGTATCGCCCGGCCCTCCGCGGCCAAGGCCACGAAGAAGTCGCGTGCGCCAGCCTCATAAAGGGCAGGCGCGACACGTTCGGCACCAAGGCCATAGGCATCCGCCTTGACCACCGCCCCGGCGCGCGCGCCAGGGGCGCGCTCCGCAAGGGCCTTCCAATTGGCCTGAACGGCCGCGAGTTCGATGACAAGTCCCATGCGCAACGCCATGCCCCGCGCCTTTTCTTTCGTCAAGCTCTTTGCAAGGGCGGGCAGCAGCACTGCGGGAAACGCAACTAACGGGATTTTTTCTTTCCGCAGCACCCGGCTGGCCGTAAACTGCATCCAAGGCAACCATCCAGCGGCCAATTGCTTCGCGCATGCAGCAAGAATCTGGTCAATCCGTGGAAAAGGCACGATAATATCGGCCCAGAGAACAAAAACACTCCGAGGGATGACATGAAGGCACGTTCCACCGCGTTCGGCGTAGCACTTGCGACGCTGGCCATTCCGGCAGCCGCCGCCGGAACGGACGGGCCGGACAAGGTGATCCAGCTGCCATCGGGGGCAGAGCTGCGCTGGCTGGAAACCGTGCATGACAATTCCGGCGGCTCGGGGCTGACCTATCGCTTCCGCTTCCTGATGACCGATCTGGCCAAGCGTGTGCCCTCGACCACCGGCCCGGCCAGCGAACCGGGACTGGATGGCGAGGACAGCGGCGATCGCGGCCCGATCGAGATCGACACCGAATCCGGCACGGTCGAAGGCGATGACGGCATGATCGATGCCGACCAGCTGGACATGACCCCGGTCGAGGGCGATGAGGCGGCCGAGGTCGAGGCCGACAACATGCTTGAGGAACCCGCCCTGCCCGCCGCGCCCGATGTGCTGGCGCAGGACCCGCTGCATGACGATGTGGTCTGGCTGTGCCAGAACTGGGTTCTGCCCCGCGTTGCCAGCCCCGCCCCGCGGCCGCAGGTCATCATGATCAGCATCGCCGACAAGGACATCCCCTTCGGCGCGTATGACCCCGAAGTGCTGCAATTGTTCGAGGCCTTCCGCCTGCCCGCCGACCGCGATGAATGCGAATGGGAGCCGTGGTGACGGGCCTTTGCGCCCTGATGCATGCCTGCCACAGCCGGGACACCCCCAGCACTGGCGGTTCCCACTCGGCTGTGCCATCAGGCCCCCGGCCGTTATGGTCTGCGCGCGGTCGCAGAGGGCGGCCGAATCTAACCCGAGCAGTCGGGGCCGCCCCCGCGCGAACCCCGCAATACAGGAGCCCGACAACATGTCGAAAAAGCTTGCACTCGCCCTGATCCTCGTTGGCCTCGCCGCCGCTTGCGCCAAGAAGGAACCGGAAGTCATCACCCCGGCACCGGTCACCACCGAGCCGGTCTACCAGGGCAAATACGGCGCCAACTAAGCGTCTTGCCGAGCGCGGGCTGCTTGGCGGCCCGCGACATTCGCGACTGCCCTGCATCCCGCCTGAACCCAAATTTCACGAAGGGGGCATGCCATGTTGAAACATCGCGGCTTTCCGGGCCGTCTTCCCGGATCAGATTTCCAATTCGTCATCCGCCGCGCCAACAAGAAGGGCGCGACGCCCATCGTCCGGCGCGAACGCTTCCGCGACCGCAAGGTTGCCGATCGCAAGGCCGATGAGGGCTTCATGGCCGCACTGATCCAGTGCTTTGGCGAGGAAACCTTTGTCCGTGGCAATCTGGACGCCGGACGGCTGTCCTGGCTGATCGGACGAGAGGTCGTGGCGGTCGGCAAGCTCGACCCCACCGATTACGAGCAACCCCTGCGCATCGACATGAAAAAGGCCGAAGCCGCCTTTCCTGCGCTGTTCGCCGCCCAACCCACCCAGTTCAACTGGGACGACATCGAATGGGGTGACGACGAGGATTGGGATGACGACGAGGAGTGATGAGCGGATTGCCGCGTAGCTTGTTTTTTTCACATCGTTGTCAGTTTCTTCGGAAATACCGGCATGCAATATTGCCGGCACCCTATTTCCAAACGGTCCCACAAGGGGCCAATAATACAGGCAAAGAGCTATGCAAAAATCCGTCATCCTCCGTCTTTCGGGCGCCGTTCTGCTCGTGGCTGGTCTCGCCGCCTGCGAATCCAGCCCCTATGGCGGTTCGACCCTTTCGCCCGACGCGCAGCGTGCGGCTGGCGGTGCTCTGGCCGGTGCGGCCGTCGCCAAGGTGCTGGACGAGAATGTCGCGACCGGCGCCCTCATCGGTGCAGCTGGCGGTGCGCTTTGCGACGACGCCGGCGTCTGCCAGCGCCGCTACTGATCAATTCACGGCTGGCCGCGACGCCCTGACGGGATTCGCGGCCCCCTCATCGGAGCTACTCGCATGTCCAAGAAATTCGCTCTCGTCCTCGGTCTGGGCCTCATGGGTCTGGCTGGTTGCACGCAAGGCATCAACCCGACCGACACCGACCGCGCGCTTATCGGCGCGGGTACCGGCGCGCTTATCGCCGACCTGTCGGGCCACAACGTCCTTGGCGGTGCCGCGGCGGGTGCTGCTGCCGGTGCGCTCTGCAACGACGTCAAGCTTTGCCAGTAAGGACGCGTTGACCGTCGCGAACGCCGCCTCGGTCAAACGAGTTTCAGCCGCCCCGGCCAATCGCCGGGGCGGCTTTTTCATGCGCGGTCATGCCAATCCTGAGGTCGCCTGAACATGCTGGAATGGGTCGGACCCCTGCTCAATCCCACGGTGGTCGCGTCGCTGGTGGCGGCGGCGGTGGCGGTGCTGGCATGGCCGGTCAATGACCTGCTGAACCGACGCCGGGCACGCGGCCTACGCATCGAGCGGGTCAATGACGTTCAGCGCGCCCTGCTGGCCGAAATCCGCGCCCATGTCGTCAGCCTTGAGATGCAGCGCGTGGACGCCGCCGAGGCGCAGGCGCTGATCCAGAAGCTGCGCGAGGGCGGCTACATCCATCCGGCCGCCGCCGAGGCCAATGACCGGATCTATTCCGCCATCCTTGAGGAAGTGCATGTCCTGCCGCATTGGGTGATCGACCCGGTGGTGACCTATTATCGCCAGATCGCGGTCATGGCGGCGATGGCCCGAGACGTGCAGCGACAGATCGAGATCAATCCCAGCCGCGCTGCCGACATGTTCGCCGATTATCTGGAAATGACCGAGGCCGCGCGCGATGCCGGGCAGGAAGCCATGCGCCTTCTGATCGCCAGCATTTTCGGCGGCGAGGCAGCGGTGATGGAATTGCTGGAACGAGAGGAAGAAGCGGCGCGCGATCGCGTCCGCGTCACGCTGCCCGACGAACTGGCCGGGCTGCGGGAAAGGCTCAATAGGCGATCTTAGGACCCGAACGGCCCGTAATCGGTTTGAGGCCCATGATGCTGCTCATCTCATTGGCGGTGCGCGCACGGGCCAGACGTTCGACAAAGGTTTCGCCCCGAGGCTCGGCCCTGGGTTTGCGGACAGGAGCGGCGGGGGTCTCGGTCTTGCGCGGTGAGGTCGATTTCGCCATCGCGGTTCCTTCGGGGCATGGGCGCGCGGATCGCGCGTCCTGTCTACAAGATAGGGGGCCGGGGGGGATTACTCAATGATCTTGGCAAGCACCGGCACGGAATTCTTGCGTCGCTCAATGCATCGCCGCACGGCCGATCTCCTGCAGGCGCAGCGGAAACTTGTCGATGGCGCGCGAGATCTCGCGTGCGGACCAGGGCGCGGGCTTGCGCTGCTTAACCTGCCCATCCTTGTCGAGCAGCACCAGCGAAAAGCCCTCGGGGCGCAACTGTCGCCGCCAGATACTGTTCGCCGCGGGGTCGGTGTCGATGATGACCACCACATCGCGCAGGATCAGCGCATTGGCATCGCGGCGCAGTGCCGCGATCTGCTCGACATAGGCGGGGCTGGCGGCGGTGTCGGCAAAGACCACCACCGGGCGGGCCTGCCACAGGAATTCGGCCGGATCAGCCTCGGCCGCAGGCAGGAAACGCAACTCCTCGGTCGCGGTGCCCGCAGCCGCCCCCGAGCCGTCGCGGGCCGCAGGAACCTCGCCCCGGACATAGGGCTGATGCGCCCCATCAGTCCTTGCGCCCATCGCCATGATGAGCGGCACGAATGCGATCAGGATCAGCCGTTTCACGTTTGCCTTCATGCCTCTCAATATAGGGCGGGAAGGAATACAGGAAAGCCCGTCCCTTGCGTGAAAACTGCGATCGGGGCTTTGTCGGCGCGCAGAGCATTGGGTATTTGTGAAACGGAGAAACTGCGCGGCGCTTGCGCCCCGTCGATGAGGACAAGATGCAGATCAGACCCGCCACGCCCGAGGACCTGCCCGAAATTCTGGAATTCTGGAACCCGCTGATCCGCGAAACGACCGTGACCTTTTCATCCGAGGAAAAGACGCTGGAGGGGTTGGGACGAATGATCGCCACCCGCCGCGATGCCGGGCGCGAGTTCCTTGTCGCCGATGATGCCGGGCAGGTGCTGGGGCTGGTGACCTATGACCAGTTCCGGGGCGGCAATGGCTATCGTCACGCCATGGAGCATACGATCATTCTGTCCGAAGCGGCGCGCGGGCGCGGGGTCGGTCGGGCGCTGATGGCCGCGATCGAGGCCCATGCCCGTAGGGGCGGCGCGCATACGATGGTGGCCGGAGTCTCGGCCGAGAACGAGGCGGGCGTGAGCTTTCATCTGGCGCTTGGCTATGAGACCGTCGGCCGCCTGCCGCAATCCGGGCGCAAGTTCGGGCGTTGGCTGGATCTGGTTCTGCTGCAGAAGATCCTGTGAGCCTGCCTTGCCAGCATGCGGGGCCTGTGAAAGAGTCGCCCGAAAAGACGAGGACGGCATGAACGACGGTCGCAACGGCACGGTCAAGCAGATCATCTGCATCAAATGGGGCACGAAATTCGGGCCTGAATATGTGAACCGGCTGCACGGGATGATCGCAAGAAACATCACCCCGCCCTTCCGGCTGTTCTGTTTTACCGATGACGGGACCGGGCTGCACCCCGACATCGCCATCCGCCCCCTGCCCGAATTCGAGTACCAGGCCCCGGTCAACACCCGCGGCAAATGGCCGAAATCGCGGCTATGGGGCGATCTGGGCGATGTGACCGGGGTGGTGCTGTTTCTGGATCTGGATGTCATCGTCACCGGCAGCCTTGACGACTTCTTCACCTTTGGCGACCCGGATGACACCGTCGTCGGGCTGAACCCGAATACTCCGCTGGAAAAGATGGGCCAGACCTCGGTCTATCGGATGCGGGTGGGCAAGCTGAAGCCGCTGCAGGACATCTTTCGCGCCGATCCGCAGGCTGCCGCCGACAAGTACCGCTATGAACAGCGCTTCGTTACCCGCAATGCGCCGGGCGGGGTGAAGTTCTGGCCCAAGCGCTGGCTGGCACATTTCCGCATGCATTGCGTGCCGAACTTCCCGCTGAACTATTTCCGCGAGGCCCGCATCCCCAAGGACACGCGGATCGTGATCTTTCCGGGCAACCTCAACCCGCCCGACGCGATCGAGGGCCGCTGGGATCACAAGGACACTCACCGTGCGCCGATGGATCACCTGCGTGCGGGCTTTGACGGGCGTCGCCGGGAAAGCCTGTTCAAACATGTCCGTCATTACCTGCGCCCCGTCGGCTGGGTCGAGAAGCTTTGGCGCGAATAGGCGCCCCGCCCGAGAGCCATCACCCCCTGCCCGCCGATTTCGCGGCGGGTCTGGGGCAATGCGTTGCCAGTTTCGGCTGGCTTGAAGAGATCATCAAACGCACGATCTTTGCCTTGGATAAGGCGCGGCTGGCCGATGACCTGACCCATAAGCAACTGCAGTCATGGATGGTGCGGATGGGTCATCTGGCCGATGATTCGATGGGCACGCTGATCGACCAGCTGGACGCCGCAATGCGACGCCATCCCGGGTTGCATGACCGCGACCGCATCACCGACCGCCTGAACCGCATCAAGCATCAGCGTAACCTGCTGTGCCACGCCTCGTGGCGACCGACCGAGGACCCGGGGCGTTGGCACCCGGCCTTTGTCAGCACCAAGGGCGAGGTCTATCAGCCGGACCTGTCGCTGGAGGACCTGACACGCATCCGCGAAGAGACGATGCGGATCGGGGCCGAGGTCCTGCGCGTCATGCGCGCCACTGGCATTCTGGGATACTGGGCGGGCGACGACGAGAGTTGAGCGCCTTGCGTTGCAACCCCGACCGCCATCCGGTAACACCGCTTCACCCATAGCAAAGAGCTTCACATGTCCGCCCAGAACTCGGGGCAAAACGCCTCTCCGCTTCGTCTCGGCATCGCTGGTCTTGGGACGGTCGGTACCGGCACCGTCAAGATCATCCAGAAGCACGCCGATCTGCTCTCGGCCCGCGCCGGACGTCCGGTCACCATTACCGCCGTCAGCGCCCGCGACCGCATGAAAAACCGCGATGTCGACCTGTCCGCCTATGGCTGGGAAAACGACGCCCGCGCGCTGGCCGTGCGCGATGATGTCGACGTTTTCGTCGAACTGGTCGGCGGCGACGAAGGCATCGCCCGCGAGGCCGTGACTGCCGCGCTGAACGCGGGCAAGGATGTCGTCACCGCCAACAAGGCGCTGCTGGCCATCCACGGTCAGGAACTGGCCGAGCTGGCCGAGGCCAAGGGCTGCGTCCTGCGCTTCGAGGCCGCCGTCGCCGGTGGCATCCCGGTGATCAAGACCATGACCGAGTCGCTGGCCGGAAACGAGATCCGCCGCGTCATGGGCGTGATGAACGGCACCTGCAACTACATCCTGACCCGGATGGAGAATGCCGGCCTGCCCTATGAAACCGTCTTCGAAGAAGCCCGCCAACTGGGCTATCTTGAGGCCGACCCGACGCTGGACGTGGGCGGCATCGACGCCAGCCACAAGCTGGCGATCCTGTCCTCGATCGCCTTCGGCACCCGTCCGGCCTTCGACGCGGTCGAAATCGAGGGGATCGAGCGGGTCAGCATCGACGACATCCGCCGCGCCGCCGACATGGGCTACCGCATCAAGCTACTGGGCGTCGCCCAGATGACCGGGCGCGGGCTGGAACAGCGC
This sequence comes from Paracoccus litorisediminis, assembly GCF_009711205.1. Lineage (GTDB taxonomy): Bacteria > Pseudomonadota > Alphaproteobacteria > Rhodobacterales > Rhodobacteraceae > Paracoccus > Paracoccus litorisediminis. Next base: position 186,280 of record NZ_WMIG01000001.1, read on the forward strand.
ATGTCGCCCTGCCTTGTCCCCGCCGACAGCCCGCTGGGCCAGTTGCAAGGCGGCACCAACATGGTGGTGATCGAAGGCGACTCGGTCGGCCAGATCGTGCTGCGTGGTGCCGGTGCGGGCGAAGGCCCGACCGCCAGCGCCGTGATGTCGGACATCGTGGAAATCGCGCGCGGCGTGCGCATGCCCGCCTTTGCCCAGCCTGCCAGCCAGTTGGCCAAGCCCATCGCGGCCCGCACGGCCGTTCCCGCCGCCTATTACATCCGTCTGCATCTGGCCGACAAGCCGGGCGCACTGGCCAAGGTGGCGGCGGTTCTGGGCGATGCCGGGATTTCGATCGACCGCATGCGCCAATATGGCAAGCATGACCTTGAGGGCATCGCCCCGGTGCTGATCGTCACTCACAAGACCACGCCCGAGGCCATCGACCTTGCCATCGAGGCCCTGCCCCGGACCGGCGTCATCACCGGAGAGCCGGTCGAGCTGCGGATCGAGGAAGTCTGAAATCAAGACGCCCGCCAGAGATGGCGGGCGTCTTCAGCTGATCTTACAGCCCTGTAACATCGGCTCGGTCAGCTTTGCGACAGGTGGCGCAGCCCCTGTGTCACATCGGCCCTTACTGCCAGCCGCAATCCCGGCTCATCCCCCGCCCGCAGCGAGGCCAGGATCAGCCGGTGATGGCGCGGCGGCTCTTGCCGCTTCACCCGGCCATAGAGCGCCCGCATGGTCGGGCCCAGCTGCAGCCAGACCGTCTCAAGGATCGCCAGCATTGCCGGGGCCTGCGCGCGCAGGTAAAGCGTGCGGTGAAATTCCAGATTGGTGCGGATATAGCCCACCGCATCATGCGCCTCGGCCGCCTCGCCGATCGAGGCATTGATCAGCGCCAGCCGGTCGATCAGCGCCTGATGCGCGCGGGGCAGCGCGCGCGTTGCCAGCTCCGGCTCGATCAGCGCACGCAGGGCCGCCAGTTCCTCGATCCGTTCGACAGAAAGCTCTGGCGTCGAAATCCGCCCCGAGGACGATAGCGTCAGCGCGCCCTCAGCAACCAGTCGTCGCACCGCCTCACGCGCGGGGGTCATCGAGACCCGATGCTCGGCCGCAATGCCGCGCAGCGTCAAGGGAAGGCCGGGCGGCAATTCGCCCAGCATGATCCGGCCGCGCAGGCTGCGATACAGCCGCTCATGCGCCGAGGTTTCCGCGGTTCGCGTGGGAGAAATGCTCATGCGCCACCTGTGATCACAAACTGCGCCAAGGTCAATGCGTCATTCGCTGAAACGCCAGGCAAGGATCTCGTGTCCGTTCTGGCGCAACCAGCCCCGCTGCAACTGACAGCCGGGATACAGCCGCTCGGTCGCGGCCCAAAAGGCGGGGGAATGATCCATATGCGCCAGATGCGCGACCTCATGGGCGGCGACATAGTCCAGCACCTCGCGTGGGGCCATGGCCAGCCGCCATGAAAACATCAACCGCCCGTCATGCGTGCAACTGCCCCAACGCGAGCGCGTGTCGCGCAGCGCAATGGCGCGAAAGGAACGCCCCAGCCGCGCGGCATGACGGTCGCAGGCCGGGACCAGCCGGGAATGCGCAAGGTGCTTCAGGTAAGCCGCGACGACCGTACCGACCGGGCGACCCTTGGGGACCAGCAACCGGTCGCCCTCGATGCGGACGGCGCGGGTGGCGGCGGGAGTGATCTCATAGCGCAGGCCCTCGACCGGCAGCAATGCGCCCGGCTGCACAAGCGCCAGGGGCGGCATCTCGGCCCGGACGCTGCGCAGCCACTCGGCACGGGATTCGGCAAAGGCCCGCCCCTCGTTCAGGCTGGCGCGCAAGGGCAGGGTCAGCACCACCTGCCCCTCGGCCCGCGTCACCCGCAATGTCATCCGCCGCGCCCGCGACGAGCGGCGCAGTAGCACCGGAATGTCACCGCCCACCAAAATCCGTTCGTCCCGCTGCGTCATGGTCTTGAACCTACCACTGTCCCTCGTTACCTATTGCGCCTTGACCGGTGCCCGCGCGCAAGAGAAAAGGCTTTGACAGCCTGCGCCACCTGTGGCACGGGACAGCGGATTTATCAAACTGCGGCGGAAAGAGAAGACCATGCCCAAAGAGGAATGGGGCACCAAGCGCCTGTGCCCCCACTGTGCGACCCGCTTTTACGATCTGAAGAACGACCCGATGACCTGCCCCGCTTGCGGCAACGTCATTTCGCTGGAAAGCCTGACCAACGGCCGTTCGCGCTCGCTGATCGCAGAGAAAACCGCTGCGCATGGCGCGGCTCAAGTTGATCTGGTCGATGACGAGGATCTGGACGACGACGCCGATGGCGGCGATCTGGACGATGATCTGCTGGACGATGACGATGACGACGGCGACGTGTCGCTGGACGACATCGCGGATGTCCCGGACAGCGACGACGACTGATCCCTGCGCCCCGGCGCGAGGAAAACACATCGGCCCCGGTCAGCATGCCTGACCGGGGTTCTTTTTTAGGGCCGGTTTATTCAAGCCTGACTTTTGGGTTTCTGACTATGAGAGGTCAATTGAACTCTCAGCGGAGGATCGCGCATTTGTGTCGATCTGCGGCTTCCGGGGGATGCTAAGTAGATCAAGCAACGACGGCAATTGTCCGCATGGCGGTTCCCCTGTGCCTCGGACAAAGGGGGCGCATCAGGAACAGCCCCTAATCCGATTGTTTGTCCGTGGGGTAAAAACGAAAAAGGGCGCCCCGCGGGACGCCCTTTCCAATTCAAACCGCGACCGATCAGGCGGCGCGGGTGACCAGCACGGCATCGACCTTTTTCTGGGCGCCGGCTTCATCCATGCCGCTGACGGCGGCGACTTCGCGGGTCAGACGCTCAAGCGCAGCTTCATACAGCTGACGCTCGGAATAGGATTGCTCGCGCTGCTCGTCATTGCGGTGCAGGTCGCGCACGACCTCGGCGATCGACATCAGGTCGCCCGAGTTGATCTTTTGCTCATATTCCTGGGCACGGCGCGACCACATGGCGCGTTTCACGCGGGCCTTGCCTTTCAGCGTGGCCAAAGCTTGTTCGACCAGATCGGGGGTCGACAGGCCGCGCATGCCAATCTCCGAGGCGCGCGCCGTCGGGACGCGCAGGGTCATCTTGTCTTTTTCAAAGGAAATCACGAACATTTCCAGACGCAGTCCGGCAACTTCCTGCTCTTCGATCGAAACGATGCGCCCCACGCCATGGGTCGGATACACCACGAAATCATCGGGGCGGAATTCGGTCTTCTTGGCTTTCGACATTGAGCTTCCTTCACAGCGGCGCCAGCTTGGGCGCAAAAAGCCCCCAAGGCGGGTTCCCCCGACCTTTTGGGCCACCAATGTTGTTTTTGCATCCCGGGCCGGGCAGTACGGTCAGGGCAAGGCAGCATCGCCGATCAGGCCACTCCCGCGGCCCGTGCAGCGATTTATGTCAGGAACATATCATAAAATCCGCCTCAAATCAAAGCGGAGGTGAAACGACCAGTTCACAAGATTGGGGATAAGTATTCCCCTGACTGGTCATAGTATTACACGCATATCCTAGAAATACGAAACCCCGGACTGCCCGAATCACAGGCGTTCCGGGGGCAAAACGCGCATCCGCGCGGGCCTGACCCGCGCGTTTGTGATCAATCGCCTTCGCCCGGCGCTTCCGAGAAGTACTTCTCAAGCTTACCGGTCTGGCCGTCCATATCGGCATAGCCGGGCATCGGGTCCTTCTTGCGGGTGATGACCGGCCAATGTTCCGCATATTTGCGGTTGAACTCGACCCATTTTTCCATGTCCGGCTCGGTATCGGGGCGGATCGCGTCGGCCGGGCATTCCGGTTCGCAGACGCCGCAATCGATGCATTCGTCGGGATGGATGACCAGCGTGTTCTCACCCTCGTAGAAGCAATCCACGGGGCACACCTCCACGCAGTCGGTGTATTTGCACATGATGCAGTTATCGGTGACGACGTAGGTCATGGCGGCAAGCTATCCTGTATCTTGCCGGCTAGTTACGCCCGCCGGCGAAATCATTCAAGGCCGCCCGAGGGGAAAAGACCTGCATCGTTCCACCTGCCCGATGCGAGGAAAGCCTTTCGCGCGAATGCACCACTGGGGGAAAAAGGTTCCCCTGCCCGGCTCAGCTTTCCAGCTCTTCGTAAAGCGCCGTGGCTTCGGCCGCCGGCCCACGGCGTTCGCCCAGATCCAGAACGCGCAAAGCCCTGACCCGACCATGCGCGGAAACCGTCACGGTATCATCGTGACGGACCGTCTGCGCAGGTTTCAGGCAGGGCTTGCCGTTCAGCCGGATCCCGCCCCGGCCGATAGCATCGGCAGCAAGGGTGCGGGTCCGGAACAGTCGGGCGTGATGCAGCCAGCGATCAAGACGAAGGCCGGCTGCATGTTCGCCTTCGCTCACGACTTGTTTTTGAGCGAGGCGAGGATGGCGAAGGGGCTATCGGGGTCGATCTTCTTTTCGACCTTGGGCGGACGGGCCTCGAAGCTTTTCGGACCTTCGTGGCGCGGCTTGCCCTTGCCGTCATGGCGGGGTTTGCCCTTGGGACCACGATCCTGACGCTCGCCACGGCCTTCGCCGCGCTTGCCCTCGAAGCGGGGTTTGCCACCCTGCCCTTCGGCGGATTCGCGGTCACGGCGCGGGCCGCGATCACCCTGACGCTCAGCGCGGTCACCACCGCGACGTTCGCCACCCTGCTCGCCACCACGTTCGGGGCGACGGTTGCCACGCGGACGCGGAGCCCAGGTGAAGGTGTAGAACACTTCCATCTCGGGCGCAGCGGCCTCGGCAGCCTCCTCGGGGGCGACTTCGCCTGCTTCGGCCTCGGCAGCCTTGCGGGCGGCCTGCTCGGCTTCCCACTTGGCGCGGGTCTCGGCGGCCAGCACGCTTTCCTCTTCGGTCAGCGGGCGGTCGTGATCGGGCTCGGCAGCGGCGACGGCTTCGACGACCGGGGTCGCCTCGGCGCGGGCCTTGGCGCGCTCGCCCTTCTCGGCGCGGTAGCCAAGACCACCCATCAGCCCCGAGAATTGCTCCAGCGTCATGCCGGTGATCGACAGCATGTCGGCGGTGGCCTCAAAGCCTGCGCGGCTGTCCTGCGTGCGCAGCATGTCGGCCAGACGCTCCAGCATGTCGATGCGGATCGCGCGGTCGCCTGCCGGGTGATAGCCCGACAGCGTGTAATAGCCCTTGGGAACGTCGGGCAGGTTCGGGATCGTCACCAGACCCGGAGGCGGGCTTTCCGGGAACTCGCCCAGACCTTGATCCAGACCCCACAGCACCAGCCGCAGACGGGTCGGAGCGGGCTTCAGCAGCGCCGGCTGGAAGACGGTGAACTGACCGAAACGCACGCCATGCTTACGCAGCACGCCCCGCGATTCCTGATCCAGTTCCTTGACCTCGGTGGCCACGCCTTCGCGCGGGATCACGCCCAGCGCCTCGACCAGCCGGAAGGCAAAGCCGCGGGCCAGACCGGTCAGCGTCTCGTCGTTTTTCAGCGCCAGCAGCGGCTCGAAGGCCGTCGCGACCTTGCGGTCGATGAAATGCTGCAGGCGGCGCTTGACCTTCTCGATGATCTCGGGGCCAGCTTCCTCGTCAACGAAAGCCTCGACGCCGGGTTTCAGCGCCTCGGGTCCCTTGACCAGCTTGCCCACCGCATAGCTGCCCCACATGAGGCCGCCCTGCTCGGTGAAGTCCAGCTCGGTATCGGGAGCGTTGTAGAACCTGTCGGCCCGAAGATGGAATTCGGGGCGCAGCGCCTCATAGGCGGCGCGCGTCAACATGCGCGCTTCGTCCCCGGTTGCAGTGGGATCGGCGTGGAAGCGGAAACCTTCCAGACGGCCGGCGAATTCGCCTTCAACCGTCACTTCGCCCTTGTCGTTCACCTCGGCCAAAAGGCTCTCCTTCTGTTTGAGCCGGCGCAAGAGCACAGAAGTGCGCCGGTCCACGAATCTTTGAGTCAGTGCGGCATGCAGCGCATCCGACAAGCGATCTTCTACAGCGCGCGTCTCGGCGCGCCAATGGCTTTCGTCCGAAACCCAACCACTACGCTGCGCGACATAAGTCCATGTGCGGATGAATGCCAAGCGTTTCGACAGGGTATCGATGTCACCCTGCACCTTGTCGATGCGATTGATCTGAGTTGCAAGCCATTCGCTGGGCACGGTCCCCTGTTGCAGGAAACCAAGGATACGGGCCAGCAGCGTCACATGTTCGGCAGGAGATATCCCGCGGAAGTCGGGAATCCGGCAGACATCCCACAGCAGCCGCACATCCTTGGGATGGCTGACCCGGTCGCGGATCTCGGGCATGGCGGCCAAGGCTTTCAGCGCGCGCAGATCGTCCGCCTCGCGGCCACGGGTCAGCCATTCCGATTGCGGGCTGGCCTCAAGGCTTTGGATCAACCGCTCGATCGTGCCGAATTCCAGCACCGCATTGCGCCACATCAGGCGCGAGATCGGCTGGAAGCGGTGGTTCTCGATCGCGTCGATCAACCCTTCCTCAAGCTGCCCGGCATCGCCGGTCACGCCAAAGGTGCCGGGTTCCGTATGCCGCCCAGCGCGTCCGGCGATCTGTCCCAGCTCATGCGGGAACAGCGGGCGGTAGCGGCGACCATCGAATTTCTCGGTTCCCGAAAAGGCCACATGCTTGATGTCGAGGTTCAGCCCCATGCCGATGGCATCAGTCGCCACCAGATAGTCGACCTCTCCCTGCTGATACATGGCGACCTGCGCATTGCGCGTCCGGGGCGACAGCGCCCCCATGACCACGGCACAGCCGCCCTTCTGCCGACGGATCAGTTCCGCCGTGGCATAGACCTCATCGACCGAGAAGCAGACCACCGCCGAGCGGGGCGGCATCCGGCTGATCTTTTTCGAGCCCGCCCATGTCAGGGTCGAGAAACGTTCGCGGCGCATGAACTGCGCATTGGGGACCAGCGCGGCAATCGCCGGTCGCATGGTGTCGCTTCCCAGAAGCAGCGTCTCATGCAGGCCGCGCATGTTCAACAGCCGGTCGGTAAAGACATGACCGCGCTCGGGATCGGCGCAAAGCTGGATCTCGTCGATGGCGACGAAATCGGCACCGACCTCGGGCATGGCCTCGGTGGTGGCGACCCAATATTGCACGCGATCGGGAACGATGCGCTCCTCCCCGGTGACCAGCGCCACGACCGAGGGGCCGCGCGCCTTCACGATGCGGTCATAGACCTCACGCGCCAGCAGCCGCAGCGGCAGGCCGATAACCCCCGTGCGATGAGCCAGCATCCGTTCGATGGCGTAATGGGTCTTGCCAGTATTGGTCGGGCCGAGAACGGCCGTGACCCGTGATCTGTCCTGCATGTCAGGCGTCCGTGCCCTTCGTCTTTTCTTCCAGACGCTTCACGGCGTCGGCCGCATCTTCCTGATGCGGGTGGATCTTCAGGCTTGCGCGATACGCCTTCATGGCGCGCGCGTCATCCCCCAATTCCTCGAACATGGTGCCAAGCTGGGTCAGCGCGGCGAAATGCCGTGGCTCGCGTTTCAGCACTTCGGCCATATCCGAGATTGCGGGGCCGAAATTGCCCTGCAGGTAAAAGGCCACGCCGCGCAGATACCATCCGGCGGCAAAGTCAGGTGCGTGATCGGTCAGCGCGGTCAGATGGCCGACGGCGGCTTCGGTATCGCCCGCATCCAGTGCCGCCTCTCCGCGCTTGTAAAGCAGATCCATCGTGGCCGAGCCCGAACGCGACCAGATGCGCAGGATATCGGTTTCGGCCCGCGCCCATGTCTCACCCCCGGTCTGGGCCAGTTCGGTGAACAGCATGTCCAGATCCTCGCGTTCCCGTAGCCGGGCCTCGGCGGTGGGTTCGCTTGGTTCGGCGGGGGCGAATTCGGGCGCGGTCTCGCCCTGCGGCTCGCCTTGCGGGGCATCCTCGGAGAAGGGCGCATCGGGGGCCGGCAGCGGCACATCCGACTGCGCATGCACGGCCAACGGCAGTGTCAGCCCTAGGCTTAACGCTGTCGCGACGGCAATCTGGTAATGGGGACCTAGCCAACGCATAACCACTATGTAACTTTCAGCCCGACCCATTTCCAGACACAGTCAGGGGAGAATATCAAATGAGCAAAGTGATCGAGGCCGCCGTGGCCGCACTTGACCCGAAAGCCAAAGGCTTTGACGGCACCGCCAAGTTCGTGATCGAGGGCGAAGGCTCGGTCTATATCGACGCCAATGGTGCGCGCGCCTCGGATGACGAAGCCGACGTGACCCTGACTGCCAGCCGCGAAACCTTTGAAGGCATGCTGAGCGGCGACGTCAACCCGACCATGGCCTTCATGACCGGCAAGCTGAAGGTCGACGGCGCGATGGGCACCGCGCTGAAGCTGGGCTCGCTGCTCGGCTGACGCGACGGGTCGCTTCCGGTGACGCCCGCCCCCTTCGGCACTCTACCCGGTGATCCCAGCCCGGCGGCGAAAGCCTTCTGGCTGCGGACCGAGGACGGATTGCGGCTGCGGGCGGGACATTGGCAGGCCGAAAACCCGCGCGGCTCGGTCCTGCTGTTCCCCGGTCGCACCGAATATCTTGAGAAATACGATAGCCTGGCCCGCGAGCTGAACGCCGCGGGCTATGACGTTCTGGCCGCCGACTGGCGCGGTCAGGGCCTGTCGGACCGGCTGATCGCCGATCCCCGCCCCGGCCATGTCGGGCGCTTCACCGATTATCAGCGCGATGTGGTCGAACTGGTGGTGGCGGCGGATGAACTGTCCCTGCCGCGGCCTTGGCACCTGCTGGCGCATTCGATGGGCGGAGCGATCGGCTTTGCCGCGCTCCATGACGGGTTGCCGGTACAAAGCGCAGTGTTCTCGGCCCCGATGCTGGGGTTGAACCGGTCTGCACCAGTCCTGCTGTTCGCCCGCGCCTTCACCGCCACCGCCGAACGCTTCGGCTGGGGTGAACGTCCGACGCCCGGCTCGGGTGGCTATGACACGTTCGTGCTGCGCTGCTCGTTTCAGGCGAACCTGCTGACCACCGACGGCCTTCGCTGGGCGCGCACCGTCGCCGAGGCCGCAAGCTGGCCCGAGCGCGCCATTGGCGGGGTCTCGAACCATTGGCTGTCCGAGGCTTTGGCCGAGATCCGCCGTATGTCCACCCTGCCCGCCCCCACGCTGCCGGTCCTTGTCGGCCTTGGCAGCGACGAACGCATCGTCTCAAGCAGCGCGATCCGGCGGCGGGTGGCCGATTGGCCCTCGGCGCGGCTGATGCTGCTGCCCGGTGCCCGGCACGAACCGCTGATGGAACGCGACAGCATCCGCACCCCGTTCCTGCAAGCGATGCTCGCGCATTTCGCGGCGGCCTCGGCCAGCGCCTGAAACCGCCCAGCGCCTCCGGGTTGCAGCCCCGCGCCTAACCCGGCAAAACTATGCGCAATCGAAAGGACCGACCATGACGACTGCCGCCACGATTCGCACCATCGCCGGACGCCATATCCCGCGCGACGAAAACGCCCTGCATGCTGCCGCAGCGCCTTCCGCCGATCTGGGCGCGCTGCCCGACTGGGACCTGACCGATCTTTACCCCTCCCCGGACGCCCCCGAACTGACCGAGGACATGGCCGAGCTGCGCAAGGCCTGCTGCCAGTTCTCGCGCGATTACGAAGGCAAGCTGGCCTCGCTGGAAGGGCCGCAGATGCTGGAATGCATCGAGCGCTACCAGACCATCGACCTTCTGGCCGGGCGGCTGATGTCCTATGCGGGCCTGCGCTACTACCAGAACACCATGGACGGTGCCCGCGCCAAACAGATGGGCGACCTGCAGGATTACATCACCGAGCATACGACGAAGCTTGTCTTCTTCAGCCTTGAATTCAACCGCATCCCCGACGCCCGCTACGAGGAAGTCTTTGCGACCACCGACGGTCCGGCGCGCTACAAGCCCGTCTTCGACCGGATGCGCGCCATGCGCCCCTACCAGCTGTCGGACGAACTGGAACGCTTCCTGCATGACAATTCCGTGGTCGGTGCCGCCGCATGGAACCGCCTGTTCGACGAAACCACCGCCGGCCTGACCTTCAACGTCGAAGGCGAGGAACTGGGCATCGAGGCCACGCTGAACCTGCTGACCGACCATGACCGCGCAAAGCGCGAGGCCGGTGCCCATGCTCTTGCCCATGTCTTCGGCAAGAACATCAAGCTGTTCGCCCGCATCCACAACACGCTGGCCAAGGAAAAGGCCGTCGAGGACAAGTGGCGCAAGATGCCGACCCCGCAAACCGGGCGGCACCTATCGAACCATGTCGAACCCGAAGTGGTCGAGGCGCTTCGCAATGCCGTCACTGCCGCCTATCCCCGCCTGTCGCATCGCTATTATCGCCTGAAGGCCAAATGGCTGGGTCTGGACAAGCTGCAGGTCTGGGACCGCAACGCCCCCCTGCCCACCGAAACCCCGCGCCTTATCGACTGGACCGAGGCGCGCGCCACGGTGCTGGACGCCTATGCGGGCTTTGCACCGGAGCTGGCGGAACTGGCCGAGCCGTTCTTTGACAAGGGCTGGATCGACGCGGGCGTGAAGCCCGGCAAGGCTCCGGGTGCCTTCGCCCATCCGACCGTCACCACCGTTCACCCCTATGTGCTGCTGAACTATCTGGGCAAACCGCGCGACGTGATGACCCTGGCGCATGAGCTGGGCCACGGCGTCCACCAGCGTCTGGCGGCAGCGCAGGGCGAACTGCTGGCCTCGACCCCGCTGACGCTGGCGGAAACGGCCTCGGTCTTTGGCGAAATGCTGACCTTCCGCGCGCTGCTGGCCAAGACCACCGATCCGGTCCAGCGCAAGGCGTTGCTGGCGGGCAAGGTCGAGGACATGATCAACACGGTCGTGCGCCAGATCGCCTTCTATGATTTCGAATGCAAGCTGCACGCCGCCCGCGCCGAAGGCGAACTGACCCCCGAGGACATCAACGCGCTGTGGATGTCGGTTCAGGGCGAAAGCCTTGGCGATGCCTTCGAGTTCATGCCGGGCTATGAGACCTTCTGGACCTATGTGCCGCATTTCGTCCACTCGCCCTTCTACGTCTATGCCTATGCCTTTGGCGACGGGCTGGTGAACGCGCTTTACGCCGCCTACGAAGACGGCCTGCCGGACTTCCAGTCGAAATATTTCGCCATGCTCTCGGCGGGCGGCTCGAAGCATCACAAAGAACTGCTGGCCCCCTTCGGGCTGGACGCCTCGGACCCAGCCTTCTGGGACAAAGGCCTGTCGATGATCGAAGGCTTCATCGACGAGTTGGAAGCGATGGAGGCATGATCGCCCTTGAACCGCTCGGTCGGCACGAGTTCGACCGGGTGGCCCATATTGCCGTCGCCCCCGAGCAGGAGGGCTTCTGCGGTACCATTGCCGGACATTTCGAGATGAACGAACCGGGTTGCGACTTTCATGTCGTGACCCGCGACGGGCAGCCTGTCGGCTTCTTCAAGATCGACCGCGACTATGCCGCGCAATACGGTTTCGCGCAGCCTGACGAGGTCGGGCTGCGCGGCGTAATGATCGACCATGCGGAACAGGGGCGCGGGACCGGCAAGGCCGCGATGCTGGCCCTTCGGCCCTATCTGCTGGCGCATTACCCGCAGGCCCGCGCTTGTGTTCTGACTGTCAATATCGTCAACCTGCCCGCCCGCGCGGTCTATCTTGCCGCCGGGTTTCAGGACGATGGCGGGCTGCATCACGGCGGCCGTATCGGTCCCCAGCACATCCTGCGCATGGACCTGTCCATCACGGCCCTCACCTAACCCTTTATTCGACCCAAGCTATCTATTCGGAGGTTCGCCGTGATCAGGCGCCTGTTCACCATCCTTGTCGCCCTGACCATTGCCGCCGCCACCGCTACCGCCGTCTGGGGCCCGGCCTATGTCGAGCGCAGCCTGAACCCTGTCACCATGCCCAAGGACGGCTGGCCGGTCTCGCCTCAGGCGCAGGCGCTGCATGACAGCCTGATCATCGGCGACCTGCATTCCGACGCGCTGCTCTGGGATCGCGACATCCTGACCCGCGTCGATCGCGGCCATGTCGATATTCCGCGTCTGTCCGACGGCAATGTCGCGGTGCAGGTCTTCACCACGGTCACGAAAAGCCCGCGCGGCCAGAATTACACCCATAACGCCACCGAAGCCCCGGACAATATCACGCCGCTGTTCATCGGCCAGCTTCGCCCGATCCACAGTTGGTTCAGCCTCAAGGAACGCGCGCTGGCGCAGGCCGCAGCCCTCAGCCGCGCCGCCGAACAGGCCCCGGATCAGGTCATGGTGATCCGCTCGGCCGAGGATCTGCAAGCGCTGCTAGAGGCGCGGCGCGACGGCGCGCGCACCGTCGGCGCGATCCTTGGGATGGAGGGTGCCCACCCGCTTGAGGGTAAGCTCGACAATCTGCGCGTCCTTTACGGCGCGGGCTTCCGGCTTATCGGGTTGACGCATTTCTTCGACAATGAGCTGGGCGGCAGCCTGCATGGCTCGGGCGGCCCGAATTCCGGCCTGTCCGAATTCGGCCGCGAGGTCGTGCGCGAGGCGCAGGAACGCCACATGATCATCGACCTTGCCCATGCCAGCCCGCAGATGGTGCGCGACGTTCTGGCCTTTCCCGGCTCGCGCCCGATCATCTCGCATACCGGCATCCGCAGCCATTGCGACAGCCCGCGCAACCTGCCCGACGATCTGGTTCGCGCCATAGCGGCCAAGGGCGGGCTGATCGGCATCGGCTATTGGGCCGATGTGGTCTGCGGCAAGACCCCTGCCGATATCGCCGGAGCCATCGCCGCCGCGATCCGTCTGGTGGGCGAGGATCAGGTCGCGCTGGGTTCGGATTACGACGGCTCGGTCGACGCGCCCTTTGATGCCGCCCATCTGCCCGCGCTGACGCAGGCACTGATGGATGCAGGCCTGAATGACGGCCAGATCGCCAAAGTCATGGGCGGCAACATGATGCGCTATCTTGCCGAGACGCTTTAGGCACGCCACTGTCGCGCCAAACAGGGGAAGATCATGCTGACAATCCACGGGGTCACCCGTTCCCGCGCCTCGCGCATCATCTGGCTTTGCCACGAACTGGGCCTGCCCTTCCGGCAGGTTCCGGTCATTCAGGCCTACCGCCTTTCCGACCCCGACGCGCCCGGCGCGCCCCTGAACACCCGCTCGGCCAGCTTCCTCAAGCTGTCGCCCGCCGGTGCGATCCCGGTGATCGAGGACGGCGATCTGGTCCTGTCGGAATCGCTGGCCTGCACGCTGTATCTGGCGCGCAAGCACGGCCTGCCCTTTGGCCCGGCGGATGCGACCGAGGACGCACTGATGCTGCAATGGAGCTTCTACGCCGCCACCGCCATCGAACAGGACGCGCTGACCATCCTGTTCATGCACCGCGCCGGACAGGTGCAATCGGGGGCGGATCAGGCCTCGGTGGCCAATGCCTCGGAACGGCTGATCCGGCCGCTGGCGGTGCTTGAGGAGCAGATCTCGCGCCATGGCCATCTGGTCGGTGGCCGCTTCACCGTGGCCGACATCAACGTGGCCGAGGTCGTGCGCTACGCCCAGTCCCATCACGCGCTGATGGACCAGTTCCCCGCGGTCCGCTCATGGCTTGCCGATTGTCAGGCGCGCCCCGCCTTTCAGAAGATGTGGCAGGAACGTCTGGCCGAGCCTGAATGATCAAATCGCGGCGGCCGGCTTATGGCTCCGCCCGCCGCGACCACTCATTACAGCGGCGTTTCCGCCATACGGGTGAACGGAACCGGGCTAGCGGCCGGGACATGTCCATAAGTTGACGCAGGTCAAGTTTTGCATGATTTGTCTGCAGTGACGTCGCGGAATGTGATCCGGTTCCTACCATCCTTTGCGGTTCCCGATTCTGCTGACGCTTCCCCTTGCCCCGACATGCCGCGGCATGAGATAACCCCGACCCAGAAGAACAAGACGAGCAGGTGCGATGGCAGACGATCTTTTCCCGGTCTCGGATAAGGCAACCGAGAGCTATTCGGCTGCCTCCATCGAAGTCCTTGAGGGGCTGGAGCCCGTCCGCAAGCGCCCCGGCATGTATATCGGCGGCACCGACGAACGCGCGCTGCACCACCTTGTCGCGGAAATCCTCGACAACTCGATGGACGAAGCCGTCGCCGGTCACGCCTCGCGGATCGAGATCGAATTGCTGGCCGATTACTCGGTCGTGGTTCGCGACAATGGCCGCGGCATCCCGATCGACCCCCACCCGAAATTCCCCGGCAAATCCGCGCTGGAGGTCATCCTGTGCACGCTGCATGCGGGCGGCAAGTTCTCGGGCGATGCCTATCAGACCTCGGGCGGGCTTCACGGCGTCGGCGCATCGGTCGTGAACGCGCTGTCCGACAGCATGGTCGTGCAGGTCGCCCGCAACCGCGAGCTGTTCCAGCAAAGCTTCTCGCGCGGCATCCCGCAGGGGCCGGTCGAAAAGGTCGGCGCGGCCCCGAACCGCCGCGGCACCACCGTCACCTTCCATGCTGATGAGCAGATCTTCGGCCATCATCGCTTCAAGCCCGCGCGGCTGATCAAGATGGTGAAATCCAAGGCCTACCTGTTCTCGGGCGTCGAGATCCGCTGGAAGTCGGAAATCGACGACGGCGAAACGCCGATGGAAGCGACCTTCCATTTCCCCGGCGGCCTTGCCGATTACCTGACCGAGACGTTGGGCAAATCCTCGACCTATGCCGACCGCCCCTTCGCCGGCACGGTGGATTTCAAGGAAAAGTTCAACGTCCCCGGCAAGGTCGATTGGGCGATCAACTGGACCCCGGCCCGCGACGGCTTCATCCAGTCCTATTGCAACACCGTCCCGACGCCCGAGGGCGGCACGCATGAGGCCGGTTTCTGGTCCGCGATCCTCAAGGGCATCCGCGGCTATGGCGAGCTGATCAACAACAAGAAAGCTGCGAACATCACGCGCGAGGATCTGCTGACCGGCGGCTGCGCGCTGGTTTCCTGCTTCATCCGCGAGCCGGAATTCGTGGGCCAGACCAAGGACCGCCTTGCCACGACCGAGGCGACCCGTCTGGTCGAGGGCGCCGTCCGCGACCATTTCGACAACTGGCTGGCGGCGGATACCAAATCTGCGGGCGCGATCCTTGATTTCCTGATCCTGCGCGCCGAGGAACGCCTGCGCCGCAAGCAGGAAAAGGAAACCGCGCGCAAGACTGCGACGAAGAAGCTGCGCCTGCCCGGCAAGCTGGTCGATTGCTCGGCCACCAACCGTGAGGGCACCGAGCTGTTCATCGTCGAGGGCGACTCGGCAGGCGGTTCCGCGAAAATGGCGCGTGAGCGTCAGACCCAAGCCCTGCTGCCGCTGCGCGGCAAGATCCTGAACGTCCTTGGCGCGGCATCGTCGAAACTGGGTTCCAACCAGGAAATCAGCGATCTCTGCCAAGCGCTCGGCGTGAACATGGGCAGCAAGTTCAACGTCGAGGATCTGCGCTACGACAAGGTCATCATCATGACCGATGCCGATGTGGACGGCGCGCATATCGCCTCGCTTCTGATGACCTTCTTCTTCACCCAGATGCGCCCGATGATCGACAAGGGGCACCTGTATCTGGCCTGCCCGCCGCTTTACCGCCTGACGCAGGGCGCGCATCGCGTCTATGTGGCCGACGACGCGGAAAAGGAACGGATGCTCGCCAAGGGCCTTGGCGGCAAGGGCAAGATCGACGTCCAGCGCTTCAAAGGCTTGGGCGAGATGGACGCCAAGGACCTGAAAGACACCACGATGAACCCCAAGACGCGCAAGCTGATCCGGGTGTCCATCGATGAGGATGAAGGCGGCGAGACCGGCGATCTGGTCGAGCGCCTGATGGGCAAAAAACCCGAGCTGCGCTTCCAGTTCATTCAGGAAAACGCCCAATTCGCGGATGCCGACGAACTGGACGTGTAATGACCCTCGCCGCGCCGCTCGCCATCTACCTGCTGGCGGCGCTGGCCGAAATCGCCGGCTGCTTCGCGTTCTGGGCCTGGCTGCGGCTGGACAAGTCCGCGCTGTGGCTTTTGCCCGGCATGCTCTTGCTGGCGCTTTTCGCCTGGCTCCTCACCCGCATTGACGTCACCTTCGCCGGCCGCGCCTATGCCGCCTACGGAGGCATCTACGTCCTGGCCTCCCTCGGCTGGCTCTGGTTGACCGAGGGCCAGATCCCCACCCGCTGGGATCTGCTGGGCGGAGGGCTATGCGTGCTGGGTGCTGTGGTGGTGCTGGCGGGGTCGCGGGGGTAGTTAGAGATCGCAAGCGGCTGTGCAAGACCCTGCCACCGCTCGCAACCGCACCGCGCGCATGCCTTTTGCGAAGCTTGGCGCTAGCCTTTCTTAGGTGCCCATTTTCCCATCTCAATTTTATCAAGCTCGGCCCGGAAGCGCATGTTCAAACTCGGCGAAATAAGCGCCTTTCCATGAGTCCCGATGAGCGGCAGCGCTTTTTCCGCAGCAAATTCATTTACGGCACGCGTCACCCCCGCCCATCCGCCGTAATCGTCAAACACGACCACACCGTCCTCGGATAAAAGTGGCCAGAAGGCATCAATGTCTGATCGCACCTCAAGATATCCGTGACCGGCATCAATATGGATCAGGTCCGCTTTCACGTCCATTTTGCGAAGCATTTGCGCTGCGGCAAGTGATGAAACTGGAAGGGGAACAACGATATCCTGATGTTTGCGATCTATGACATTGAACAAGAACTGCTCGTAGAGCCTTGGCCAGCCAGCCTTTCGATTCATGTCCGGACGAAATCTGGTCTGGAAATGCTCTTGGGCACCAAGCCAAGTATCGATGCAGATTATCGGCGTAGAAAGGTGAAGTTCCTTGAGCTTATCGGCCATTGCCAATGCCGAACGCCCTTTCCAGACACCGACCTCTATGATCAGGCGCGGGCGAAGCTCTTGTATAACCTTCAGAAGAAATTGATGCCCACCCCAGCCTTGAAGGTCCTGCTCAAAACCCGAGCCGTCGAATGACGTGTAAATATTCTCGCCGTAAATGCTGTCGATTAACTGTGCTGCTTCCACCACAACCTCACACCGTTACGAGATTCAAACTCAAGCTAGGTGAAAGACAATGGGCGGGGAAGCTGATTTGCTGCGATGAGGGAAAGCGCGAACTTCGGCGTCGATGAAGGCCAGATGCGACTGACGAAGGTCCAGTCGGGGCTCATTCAGTTCGCCGTTGCGGTTAAAACTTCATCCCCACCTCAAACCGCGCCTCTTCGGACCCGATCCCGAAGCTGGCTGCCCCGAAGGAAAACCCGATCAGCGCGCCCGTCCAGACCTGTTCGGGTGTGTGCTCTCCGGCATGGACCCGGCTCCAGCCCGTCAGGCCAGCCGCGCCATAGGCCACGGCACCAGCCGCCGCCTCATCCTCAAAGCATTTCCCGGCCAGATCCGAGGCCCCGAAAAAAGCCGCCGCCGTATGGCCTGACGGAAAGCCCTTACCCTCGCCCGAGGGGCGCAGCGAGATCGGCGATCCGTCGAAATACTCCTTCATCCCCCAGACCAAAGCCGTCTGCAAAATGCCCCGGACGGCGAAATCCTCCAGCCGATCCTGATCCGCCGCGCAGACCGCCGCCGCCAAGGGCAGCCCGTATTTCATCGCCGTGCCGAATTGCTCGAACGGGTCCGCTGCCGCAGGTGCAGCCATCCCAAGGGCGCAAACCGCCGCCATTGTCTTCATGCCATCCCCCCGAAATCCTGCCCAACCCGTTTACAGCCGGTCGACACGCGCTGCACAGATATCGCTGCAAAAACTCAGTAAATGCTGACCGAAACGCATCAGCCCGACGCGCTGCTCAAAGCACCGCGCGGGGTTGTTCCCGTCAGTCGCCCAGACGGATCACCCGGTCCATGCGTGCCGCCAGATCCATGTTATGGGTGGCGATCAGCGCCGACAGCCCGGTATCGCGCACCAGCGTCATCAGCACGTCGAACACCTTGTCCGAGGTCGCCGGATCAAGGTTCCCGGTCGGCTCATCCGCCAGCAGAAGCGAGGGCGCATTGGCCAGCGCGCGGCAGAACGCCACCCGCTGCTGCTCGCCGCCCGACATCTGTGCCGGACGGTGGTCGGCGCGATGGCTTAAGCCTACGCGCCCCAGCAGATCACGCGCACGCGCCTGAGCGGCGCTTGATGAAACGCCATTAGCCAATTGAGGTAGAACGATATTTTCTGCTGCAGAGAATTCAGGCAACAGATGGTGGAACTGATAGACAAAACCCAGATCCTGACGCCGCGCTTCGGTCCGGGTGCGGTCGGGCTGACCGCTCATGTCGCGCCCGTTCAGGATCACACGGCCCGTATCGGCGGTATCCAAGAGCCCCGCAATATGCAGCAGCGTCGATTTCCCGGCCCCAGAAGGCGCGACCAGTGCCACGACCTCGCCGCGTCCGACCGACAGCGACAGGTTCTGCAAGACCGACACGGGCGCGGGTCCGCCCTTGCCATAGGTCTTTGAAATCGCGTCAAGAACCAGAACATCACTCATAACGCAGCGCCTCGACAGGGTTCATGCGGGCCGCCCGGCGCGCGGGGAAGATGGTGACGATAAAGGACAGAGCCAGCGACAGGATCACCGCCTTGGCAATGTCCTCACCTCGCAGTTTCGCGGGCAGTTCGTAGATGCCGCGCACCGCCGGGTCCCATGCCCCTCCGCCCGAGAACCAGTTCACCGCGCTCATGATGTGATCGACGTTCAGCGCAAAGATCACCCCCAGCACGACCCCGGCAATGGTTCCGATTACGCCCGTAAACGCCCCGCACAAAAAGAAAATCCGCAGGATCGAACCCTCGGTCAGCCCCATCGTGCGCAGGATGCCGATGTCGCGCCCCTTGTTCTTGACCAGCATGATCAGCCCCGAAGTGATGTTCATCGAGGCGATCAGCACGAGGATCGAAAGGATGATGAACATCACGTCATCTTCGATATCCAGCGCCTTGAGGAACGAGCCCGAGGCATCGCGCCAGGTCCAGACCTGCGCCCGCTCGCCTGCAGCCTCGATCAGTTTCATCGTCCAGTCATCGACCTTTTCGGGGTCGGTGACAAAGACCTCGATCTCATCGGCGACGCCCTCGCGGTTGAAGTAACTTTGCGCCTCGGGCATCGGCATGTAGATGCGCGTGCGGTCGATATCGTAGCGGCCAGCGGTGAAAACATAGGTGATTTCATAGCTTTCGACGCGCGGCGCCGTGCCGATGGCGGTCTGCGCTCCATCAGGCGAAATCAGCCGCACCCGATCGCCCAGTCCCACACCCAGCTCTCGCGCAAGGCCCGAGCCGATGGCGATGCCCTTGCCGAAATCGTCGATATTGCCCATGCCGGTTTCCGGATCGGCAACGCGCGGGATCGCCTTCAGCGCCTCCAGCGTCAGGCCGTAGACCTCGGCCACGTTATTGGCGTCGTTCTGGCTGGCCATGACCTGACCGCGCACGACCGGAGTGGCGCGCGTCACGCCGGGGATCGCGGCAATCTTCGCGCTTAGCGCGTCGTAATCCTCGATCCGGCCGGGGGTGATGTAGGTTTCCTCGGTCAGTTCGTTGTAGAACGAACTGGGGCTATAGAAGACCGTGCTATGGGCGTTGGCCCCCAGGATCGTGTCGACGAACTCGGCCCTGAATCCCGCACGCACGGCCAGCGTCGCGATCAGCGCCATGACGCCCAGCGTGATCCCGATCAGGCTGATCCAGGTCATCACGCTCACGCCGCCCTCAGCCCGCCTTGCGCGCAGATAGCGCCAGGCGATCATGAATTCAAAGCGCGAGAACGGAGCCGGGCTGGCCATCGGTCACCTGTCAGTTGGGTCGCAACTGCTTGGCGCGTCAGGCCCCGATATGCAAGCCAACAACGGTGTGAAGCCCGGTGCAGATCCTGTGACACGCCCCCGGTTTCCCTGCCCGGCTTTGCCCGTTAGTCTCGCCCGAAACGATTCAGGAGTTCGCATCGCATGCAGGTCGCCTTTCACTGTGGGGCTCACGGCACGGATCTTTACCGCATGGTCAAGACCCTGATGCAGAACCGCGACTGGCTGCACAGCAACGGGATCGAGCCACTGACCCCAAACCGCCACCGCGATGCCTTCAACGAGGCTCTGGGTGCGCTCAAGGGCAACGCCTCGACCCCCGAGATGGAACAGGTGCTGCTGGACGCGATCCTCGACACCGACAACCCGCGGCGGATCATCTTCAGCACCCCCGGCTTTCTGGGCAAGGCCGAGCGTGCGATCTCATCCGAAGGGCTTTATGCCGGGGCGGGGGCCAAGATGGCGGCGCTAGCCAACCTGTTCCCCAATTCCGAAGTCGAGTTCTTTCTGGCGCTGAAAAACCCGGCAACGCTGGTTCCCTTTGTCATGTCGCAAGAGGGCAGCGGCACCTATGAGCAGGTGATGGGGGCCATCCCGCCCGAGCAGCTTCGCTGGGCGCCGGCCATCCGCCGCATCCTCAAGTCCATTCCCGGTTGCCGGCTGGTGCTGTGGTGCCACGAGGATACCTCGCTGATCTGGCCCGAGGTGGTCCGCCGCGTCGCCACCATGCCCAGCGACGTGCCGCTGAAGGCCGGGCTGCAGATGCTGGCCGATATCCTGCGCCCCGAAGGGCTGGACATGGTGCGCGAGGAAATGGGCAAACAGGAGCGCCTGACGATTGAGACCCGGCGCTCGATCTTTTCGGCGGCGCTTCAGCGCCACGCCCTGCCCGACCAGATCGAGATCGAGGTGAATCTGCCGGGCTGGGATCAGGATCTGATCGACCATATCAGCGATCTTTACGACGAGGACGTGGCCGAGATCGCAACCATGCCCGGCGTCGAATTCATCACGCCCTAAGCAAAAGGGGCCTCGCGGCCCCCTTTTTCAGATCATGCCCAAGGCGGCCTTGTACATTTCAAGGATCGCCTCTTCCTCGGCGATGTCGTCCTGATCGCGCTTGCGCAGCGCGATGACCTTTTTCATCACCTTGGTGTCATAGCCGCGGGCCTTGGCTTCGGCCATCAACTCTTTCTGGCGCTCGGCCACGTCCTTCTTTTCCGCCTCCAGTTGCTCGAATTGCTCGATGAACTGGCGCAGCTCGCCGGCTGCGACGCCATAGGCGTTGTCGTCACTCATGGTCCGCTCCTTTGTCGTCGGAAGCGGTCTAGGCGGTCTTGCGGGCTTGTGCAATCGCCGGTAGTCCCCCTTGGGTATTTGGCGGGCTGCACATTGGACGGAGAGCGGGAATGACGATCTGGGACGGGCTGATCTGGGGTGGCACGGCGCTGACGGTGCTGGGCCTTGCGGCGCTGTGCTGGTGCATCGTGACCGCCGCGCGGGCCAAGGCACGCACCATCGACGACGAACAGATGCGTCAGGTCATGCGCCGCGTCGTCACCGTCAACATGGCGGCGCTGGCGGCATCGGTCTTTGGGCTGATGTTCGTGATCCTTGGCATCATGCTGGGCAAGTGACATGCGCGCCCTGATCCAGCGCGTCTCGGAAGCCGAGGTCAAGGTCGCGGGAGACAGCATCGGACGCATCGGGCCGGGCCTGCTGGTGCTGGTCTGCGCCATGCAGGGCGATCCCGATGACGCCCCCGAAAAGCTGGCCGCGCGGGTGGCCAAGCTGCGCATCTTCCGCGATGAGGCCGACAAGATGAACCGCTCGGTCACCGATATCGGCGGATCGGTTCTGGTGGTCAGCCAGTTCACTCTGGCCGCCGATACCCGCACCGGCAACCGCCCCGGATTTTCCTCGGCCGAGGCTCCTGCCCGCGGCGAGGCGCTGTATCTGCGCTTTGCCGAATCCCTGCGCTCGCTGGGTCTGCCGGTCGAAACCGGCAGCTTTGGCGCGGATATGAAAGTGTCGCTGGTCAATGACGGCCCGGTGACCATCTGGATGGATTCCGCCGACCGAGCTTGACTTTTCGGGCGTTTTGCCCCATCTGCCACGAGTTGCCGCCGCTGCCGCGTGAGCAGCCGACGCTTTTCTGCGTCAGGTCGGCACAAGTTTTCAGTTTCCCATTCACGCGGGGAGGCTTGCGGGTTCCGTATCGCGCCCGCCCCTCGCAACCGTCGCAGGCCCCCATTGAACCGGGCATGCGGCCCCGTGCCATGCGCGCCGATACGCGGGCGTCATGGCTGAAAGACGACATGACGAACGAAAATTCGCGTCCGACCCGTTCGGGCACTCCCCGTTACAACCCTGACAAGCCGCGCAATGACGTGGGCAGCAATCCCCGCTACCACGGCGACAACAAGCCGCGCGGCGAGCAGGGTGGCAAACCCCGTTTCAATTCCGACAAACCCCGTGGCGAACAGGGCAGCAAGCCGCGTTTCAGCGACAAGCCCAACACCAACCACCGCCGCATGCGCGCCGAGCCGGAGGAGAAATTCATCCGCCGCGCCATCCCGGATATCGACACGCCGTTCACCCGCATGGGGATCGACGCCCGCGTCGCCGTCAACCTGCCGCCGATGGGCATCGAGGCCCCCTCGCCCATTCAGGAAAAATCCATCCCCGGCATCGTCGCTGGCCGTGACCTGCTGGGTCTGGCACAGACCGGCACCGGCAAGACCGCGGCCTTTGGCCTGCCGATGCTGACGCGTCTGCTGAACATCGGTCGCAAGCCCGAGCCCAAGACCTGCCGCGCGCTGATCCTTGCGCCGACCCGCGAACTGGCCACCCAGATCGCTGAAAACATCGACTGCTACGCTGCGGGCACGGCGATCCGCCAGTTCCGCGTCGTGGGCGGTGCCTCGATCAACGTCCAGACCATGCGCATGGAGCGCGGCGTCGACGTGCTGATCGCGACCCCCGGCCGCCTGATCGACCTGATCGAGCGTGGCGCGGTCGACCTGTCGCAGACCAAGTATCTGGTGCTGGACGAGGCCGACCAGATGCTGGACATCGGCTTCATCCACGCGCTGCGCCGCATCGCCAAGATGCTGCCGCGCGAGCGTCAGACGCTGCTGTTCTCGGCCACCATGCCGAAGCTGATGGAAGAACTGGCCGAAAGCTACCTGACCGATCCGCTGAAGGTCGCCGTGAACCCGCCGGGTCAGGCTGCCGCCAAGATCGAACAGGGCGTGCATTTCGTCAACCAAGGCGACAAGGCAACGCTGCTGGCCGAATACCTCGCCAAGCACCGCGATGAGCTGGCGATCGTCTTTGGCCGCACCAAGCATGGTTCGGAAAAGCTGTCGAAGCTGCTGGAGAAATGGGGCTTCAAGGTCGCCGCGATCCACGGCAACAAATCGCAAGGTCAGCGTGAGCGCGCCTTGTCGGGCTTCCGCGCCGGGGAAACCAAGGTGCTGGTCGCAACCGACGTGGCCGCCCGTGGCATCGACATCCCCGAGGTCGCGCATATCTACAACTACGACCTGCCGAACGTCGCGGAAAACTACGTCCACCGCATCGGCCGCACTGCCCGCGCCGGTCGCGAAGGCCGTGCCGTCGCATTCTGCTCGCCCGCCGAGATGGGCGAACTGCGCGCCATTGAGAAGGCGATGAAGGCGACGATTCCGGTCGTCGGCGGCGAAGTGCCCTTCGAGGCCAGCAAGATGCGCGAACGTGGCGGCCCTGCCGGTCGTCCGGGCAACACCAATGCCCAAGGCGCGCGCAAGCGTCCGGCCCGTCGCCCCTCGCGTGCACCGAAAGCGGCTCAACGCGACTGAACAATGCGTGAGCCGCCGCGTGTAGATCGCGCGGCGGCTTGCGACCCCATTCCGGCCAAGGCTATCTGCCGCCATGGCCAAGCTTTATTTCCACTATTCCACGATGAATGCCGGCAAGAGCACGCTCTTGCTGCAGGCGTCCTACAATTACCGCGAACGCGGCATGCGGACGTTGCTGCTGACCGTGGCCTTTGACGACCGCGCAGGCGCAGGCACCATCGGCAGCCGCATCGGCATTGCCGAGCCCGCCGTCACCTTTACCCCCGAATCCGACCTGTTCGCGCTGATCGAGGATCAGGGGCGCGATTGCGCCTGCATCTTTGTCGATGAGGCGCAGTTCCTGACCGAGGCGCAAGTCTGGCAACTTGCCCGCGTGGCCGATGACCTTGGCCTGCCGGTCATGTGCTACGGGCTGCGCGTCGATTTCCGCGGAAAATTGTTCCCCGGCTCGGCGGCGCTGCTGGCCTGGGCCGATGACATGCGCGAGGTCCGCACCATCTGTCATTGCGGACGCAAGGCCACCATGGTCGTGCGTCAGGACCATCAGGGCCGCGCCCTGCGTGAGGGCGCGCAGGTGCAGGTCGGCGGAAATGAAACCTATGTCTCGCTTTGCCGCCGCCACTGGCGCGAAGCTATGGGAGAATGCTGATGAACGCCGGAAACACCGCCCGCGCCTATGGCTGGATGGCACGCCTGTTCCATTGGAGCGTGGCCGTCCTGATCCTGGCCGCAATCGCCTTGGGCCTTTACGCGGATGCGCTGCCCAGCGGGACCGAGATCGAATTGCAGGCGATTTTCGCAACCTTCTCGTGGCACAAGACCGTGGGCGTGGCGGCGCTGGGGCTGGCAGTGCTGCGCATCCTGTGGACCCTGACCCAGTCAAAGCCGCGCCCGCTGCATCCGAACCGCAAGCTTGAGCATTTCGTGGCCGAGACCGTGCATTGGGCGCTGTGGATCGGCATGGTGATCATGCCGCTGACCGGCTGGTTGCTGCATTCGGCGGCTCCGGGCGGGTTTTCCCGCATCCTTTGGCCGCTGGGCCAGCGTCTGCCCTTTGTCCCCGAGAATGCGGCGCTGGCCGAGCGTTTCGGGCATTTCCACTCCACCGGATGGTGGGTTCTGGCCGGGCTGATCGTGCTGCATGTCGCAGGCGCGCTGAAGCACGCCCTACTGGACCGCGACGGAACGATGTCGCGCATGGCCGGCCCGGCCTCGCGCGCGCCGGAACCGCCCGTCGCTCATGGATCGGTACTGCCGCATGTTCTGGCCGCATTGGCCGGGCTGCTGATCTGGGCTGGCACGGTCATTGTGTCGGCAGGCAACCCCGAGCAGGCCGCGCCCGTGGCCAGCAGCGAACAGCCCGCCTCGGGTTGGGTGGTCGAACAGGGGGTTCTGGGTATCGAGGTGGCGCAGGGCGGGACGCCGATCCAGGGCCAGTTCGGGACATGGCAGGCGGCGATCGACTATGATCCGGCAACGCTGGCGGGCAAGGTCGACGTGAACATCGACATCGCCTCGCTGACGCTGGGTTCGGTCAGCGACAATGCCAAGGGTCCGGATTTCCTGAATGCCGCGCAATTCCCCGGCGCCCGCTTCGAAGCCGAGATCCTGCCGCCCACGACCGAGGGTGCCGCGCATCTGGCGCGGGGCACGCTGACCATTGCCGGGAAATCCGTCCCTGCAGAGCTGCCCTTTGATCTGACTGTCGATGGCGACAAGGCAACGGCCAAAGGCGAGATGAAGGTGGACCGACGCGATTTCGGCATCGGTGCGGGCTATGCCGACGAAAGCACCGTGGGTTTCGGGGTCACGATCCGTTTCGATCTGACCGCCAATCGCAAGTAAGAAAAAGGGCCGCCCGATGGGCGGCCCTTTTCGGGTATTTGGGAAACGGTGAAACCGTCAGGCCGGGGCCTGATCAGCCAACCAGTTCGAGGCCCGAGAAGAAGAAGGCGATCTCGCGGGCAGCCGCTTCCGGGCTGTCCGAACCGTGGACCGAGTTCTCGCCGACCGACAGGGCGAATTCCTTGCGGATGGTGCCTTCGTCGGCATTGGCCGGGTTGGTCGCGCCCATCACTTCACGGTTTTTCAGAATGGCGCCTTCGCCTTCCAGGACCTGAACCACGACCGGCTCAGAGATCATGAACTCGGTCAGTTCGCCGTAGAAGGGGCGCTCTTTGTGCTCGGCATAGAACTGGCCGGCTTGGGCCAGCGACAGTTGGATGCGCTTTTGCGCGACGATGCGCAGGCCCGCATCTTCGAACTTGGCGTTGATCTTGCCGGTCAGGTTGCGCTTGGTGGCGTCGGGTTTGATGATCGAAAGGGTGCGTTCGGTCGCCATGTCATATGTCCTTTTGCAATGTCGGGCCGGACGGCCCTGAAATCCGCGCCCGGTTAACACGCGCGGCCTGCGATGAAAAGCGGGCGTGGCATTGACGCCCGCCGCGCCTTGCTCCATGCCGTGCGAATGCTGCGCATTGATGACATCAACTATTCCATTGCCGGTCGGCCGCTGTTCGAGCAGGCCTCGGCTTCCATTCCCTATGGCCACAAGGTCGGCCTTGTCGGCCCGAACGGCGCCGGCAAGACCACGCTGTTCAAGCTGATCAGGGGCGAGTTGTCGCTGGATGCCGGCGCGATCAGCCTGCCCACGCGGGCGCGCATCGGCGGCGTCGCGCAAGAGGCCGCAGGGACCGATATCAGCGTGCTGGACACGGTGCTGGCCGCAGACACCGAACGCGCCAGCCTGATGGCCGAATCCGAGCATGCGACCGACCCGATCCGCATCGGCGAAATCCATGCCCGCCTTGCCGATATCGATGCATGGTCCGCCGAAGGACGCGCCGCCGCGATCCTGAAGGGGCTTGGCTTCTCGACCGAGGATCAGGCCCGCCCGACCAGCGATTACTCGGGCGGTTGGCGAATGCGCATGGCGCTGGCGGGGGTGCTGTTCTCGCAGCCCGATCTGCTGCTGCTCGACGAACCGACCAACTATCTGGACCTTGAAGGCGCGCTGTGGCTGGAAAGCTATCTGCAACGCTATCCGCATACCGTCATCGTGATCAGCCATGACCGTGACCTGCTGAACCGCGCCGTGGGCCACATCCTGCATGTCGAAGAGCGCAAGCTGACGCTTTATACCGGCGGCTACGACACCTTTGCCCGCACCCGCGCCGAAAAGCGCGCCCTGCAAGCCGCCGAGGCCAAAAAACAGGACGCCCGTCGCGCGCATCTGCAAAGCTTCGTCGACCGCTTCCGTGCCAAGGCCAGCAAGGCCGTTCAGGCGCAGGCCCGGATCAAGATGCTGGCCAAGATGGAACCGATCACCGCGCCGGAAGAAGCCAAGTTCCACCGCTTTACCTTCCCCCAGCCCGACCAGCTTTCGCCGCCCATTATCTCGATGGAGGATCTGGCCGTCGGCTATGATGGCCGCCCGGTTCTGCGCAAGCTCGATCTGCGGATCGATCAGGACGACCGAATCGCCTTACTGGGTCGGAACGGTCAGGGCAAATCGACGCTGTCAAAGCTGCTCGCCGAGCGGCTTGAACCGCTCGCGGGCAAGATCGCCCGCTCGGGCAAGCTGCGCATCGGCTACTTCGCCCAGCATCAGGTCGATGAGCTTGATCTGCTCGAGACGCCGCTTGAGCATGTCCGTCGTTTGCGGCCAAATGAGGCTCCACCCCGGTTGCGGGCACGCCTTGCCGGTTTTGGCCTGATGGAGGCGCAGGCGTCGACCAAGGTCGGCCAGCTTTCGGGCGGTCAAAAGGCGCGTCTGTCCCTGCTGCTGGCGACCATCGACGCGCCGCATCTGTTGATCCTCGACGAACCGACGAACCACCTGGATATCGAATCTCGCGAGGCCCTGACCGAAGCGCTGAACGATTACACCGGGGCCGTGGTTCTGGTCAGCCACGACATGCACCTGCTGAGTCTGGTCGCCGACCGTCTCTGGCTGGTCGATCAGGGCGATGTCGAGCCGTGGCAGGGCGATCTGGACGATTATCGTCAGATGCTGCTGGCGGGCGACGAGAAGTCGATGGTCAAGGTTGTGGAAAAGCCCGCGCCCAAGCGGCCCTCGCGCGACAAGGTTCTTGAACTGCGCGCCGAGGTCCGCAACGCCGAAGAGCGCATCGAGAAGCTGACCGAGATGACGAAAAAGCTTGATGCGATTCTCGCTGACCCCGCGACCTATGAGAATTCGCTTCGGGCCAAGCAGTTCGGTCGCAAGCACGCTGAGGCCGTCGATGCCATGCAGCGCGCCGAAAGCCTGTGGGTGCAGGCGCTGGAGCGACTTGAGGAAGCCGAGCGAACCTGAAAGCCACACTCGAAAAATTTCACCCGCCCCCATCTGTTCACGGGTTGAGGGCGGGGTAAGGTTTCGTCAATAGCTTGCGCCACCTAGTTCCCGGAACCGATGATGCGCTGCCTGTTTGCGATTGCCCTTATGACTGCCTCGACCCTTGCCGCGCCTGCCAGCGCACAATGGATCAACGACATCAGCGAGGCATCCTTCGATGTCGGTGCCGGGATCAGCTACGGTCCGGGCTATTTCGGCGATGACGAGACCGAGCTGGGTCCGTGGGGCACCATGCGCAACCTGACGCTGGGCACCGAAACCGGTGAGGAAAAGCAGGGTTTCTCTCTGATCCCGTCGTTCGGCTATATCGGCACCCGCAAGGATGGCGACCACAAGGAACTGCACGGTCTCGACAATATCGACTGGACGGCCGAGGTCGGTCTGCGCGTGAACTATGTCGATGGCGATGCGACCAGCTATGGTGCAATGCGCGTCGGCATTGGCGGCCATGACGGTCTGGTGGGCGAAATCGGGACGAAGTACCGCTTCATCATCAACGACAAGCTGACGCTGTGGACCACCGCCGAGCTGCAATTGGGCGATGACAGCTTCACCGACACCTATTTCGGCGTGACCGCCGACGAATCGGCGGCCAGCAATTTCCGCGAATATGACCCGTCGGGCGGGATCTATGCCGCCAATATCGGCCTTGAGGCGCGCTACAGCCTGACGCCCAAGACCTCGATCCTGGGCAAGATCACCTATGGGCGATTGCTCAACGATGCGGGCGACAGCCCCATCGTCCGCGACCGCAACCAGCCCGAGATCAATCTGGGCATCGCGCGGCGGTTGAATTTCCGCTTCTGATCATCGCGGCTTGCGCACTGGACCAAGGCGGCACGGAGACCTATATAATCCGTAAGCTTTGACAGGACGTGCCGCATGACTTCCGAGATTCTCAAGGAAGGCGATCCGCTGATCGCCCCTTCGACGACCGAGCACCCGCTTTATGACAGCGTGGTCGAGGCCTGCAAGACGGTCTACGACCCGGAAATCCCGGTCAATATCTTTGACCTCGGGCTGATCTACACCATCGACATCAACGCCGAAAACGCGGTCCGCATCATCATGACGCTGACCGCCCCCGCCTGTCCGGTCGCGGGCGAGATGCCCGGCTGGGTCGCCGATGCCGTCGAGCCTCTGCCCGGCGTCAAGCAGGTCGATGTCGAGATGACCTTTCAGCCGCAATGGGGTATGGACATGATGTCCGATGAAGCCCGGCTGGAGCTTGGCTTCATTTGACCGCGCGCGAGGACATGCTGGCCGGCCACCCCTATGAGCCCGGCGACGGAGAACTTGTGTCGATGCGCAAGACGGCCCAGGGCCTGATGCGCGACTACAACCAGACGATTGTCGGGGACAAGACGCGGGCCCGCACCCTGACCCAACTGCTGGGCAGCTGGAACGGGGCGGTGATCCGCGCCCCCTTCTCGGTCGATTATGGCAAGCACATCCATTTCGGCACCGATTGCTTCGTGAATTTCGGCTGCGTCTTTCTGGATGTCTGCGAAATCCGCATCGGTGCGCGCTGTCAGTTCGGGCCGATGGTCCAGCTTCTGACCCCCGACCACCCGCGCGATCCCGACAAACGCCGTCGTGGCATCGAATATGGCGCGCCGATCACCATTGGCGACGATGTCTGGGTCGGTGGCGGCGCCATCATCCTGCCGGGCATCACCATCGGCGATGGTGCGATCATCGGCGCGGGTGCAGTCGTCACCCATGACGTGCCCGCTGGCGCAACCGTGGCCGGCAACCCGGCCCGCATCGTCAAGCAGGCCGACTGACCGGACTGCCGCGCCCTTTCAGGCGCGGCGGCTGTTTCACACCCACTTGGCCATGGGTGGCAGGCTCATCAGCACGGCATCGGCATCATGCCCGGTGGCAAGGCCGAATTTCGTTCCCCGATCATAGACCAGATTGTATTCGGCATAGAGACCGCGATGGATCAGCTGCGCCTCTCGGTCGGCATCTGTCCAGGGCTGGCTCATGCGGCGCTCGGCCAAGGGCAGGAAGGCGGGCAGGAACGCCTCGCCCACCGCCTTGGTAAAGGCGAAGTCGGCCTGCCAGTCACCGCTGTTCAGATCGTCATAGAAGATCCCGCCGACGCCGCGCGCGCGGCCGCGATGCGGGATATAGAAATACTCATCCGCCCAAGCCTTGAAACGGTCGTAGTAATCCACCCCGTGCGGCGCACATGCCGCGCGTAAGGTATCGTGGAAATGTGCTGTATCTTCAGTTATTTCAAGGCAAGGGTTCAGGTCAGTTCCACCCCCGAACCACCACGCGCCGGGGGTCCAGAACATCCGCGTGTTCATATGGACAGCAGGCGCGTGCGGGTTGCGCATATGCGCGACAAGGCTGATCCCCGAGGCCCAGAAGCGCGGGTCGCTGTCAATCCCCGGCACACCGCGCGCCGCCATCGACTTGCGGGCGGCGTCCGAAAGTTCTCCATGCACCGCCGACCAGTTCACGCCGACCTTCTCGAATACCCGGCCCTCGCGCATGACCGACATCAGCCCGCCGCCACCGCCCTCGGCGCGGCGCGTCTCGCGCAGCTCGAACCGACCCGCGGGCTGATCCCCCGGACCCTGATCCTCAAGCGCCTCGAAAGCCGCGACGATCCGGTCGCGCAGTTCGCGGAACCACGCCGCCGCCATTTCCCGTTCTGCCTGCATCTTCATTCCGTTACCCTGCATTCGTGAATTGCCGGGACGACGAACCGGCCATATCCTTGGGTGAAACAACTAGAGATCGCGACCATGTCCCGCAACCTCGTGCTTGGCTTGTTGCCCGTGCTGATCCTGACCGCCTGCGGCACGCCGCAGGAACGCTGCATCGGCCGGAACACCAGCGAATACAGAAGCGTCTCGCGGCTTCTGGCCGAGGTCGAGGGAAACCTTGCCCGCGGTTACGCCTGGGAGGAACGGCAGGTCACCCGGACCGAATGGGACAATTGCCCCTTTGTCGTCTATGACCGCGACGGAGATCGCCATGTCGGCTATCGCACCTGCCTGCGCGACGTGACCGATACCGAACGCTACCGCGTCGCCATCGACCCCGCCGCCGAGACCCGCAAGCGCGACAATCTGGCAGCGCGCAAGGCCGAGCTGTCGACCTCGGCCAGGCGTGCGGTCGAGGCCTGCAAGGCCGCCTATCCCGAGGAAAAGGGCTAGAAAGCGTGCGGCCCCAGCGGGTCGCCAATGCTGCGCCCGCCATCGACACGGATGATCTGCCCGGTGATGAAGGCCGCGCCTTCGCTGGCCAGGAACTGCACGACCGGTCCCAACTCATCAGCGCCCGCGATCCGGCCCAGCGGCGTCGCCGCGATCAGCCGGTCGCGCAGGGACGGGTCTTCGCGCAGGTTCAGCTGCAACTGGTTCGACATTATCGAGCCAAAGGCTACGCCGTTCACCCTGATCCGCTTCGGAGCCAGCGCCATCGCCAATGAGCGCGTCGCCTGTGCCTGCGCGGCGCTGGCAATGGAATAGGCCAGCATCTGCGGCTGCGGGCGATCGGCGGCCAGCGAGGTCAGGTTGATGATCGCGCCATTCTGCAAGGCTTCCGGATTGTCCTCGGCCTCGGCCTGCGCGACCATGCGCTTCGCCACCATCTGCGACAGTTTCAGCCCCGAGATCATGTTCTCGCGCATCATGTCGCCCATCAGTTCGTCGCTGACGGCCAGCGGGTCGCAGGGCTGCACCGCGCGATGGGCGTTCACCAGAATGTCGATGCGGTCAAAGGCGTCGATGGTGGCCGAAACCAGATTGGCCAAGGTCAATTTCTGCCCCAGATCGCCGGCAAAGCCGCGGAACGGACCGTCGGATTTCAGTTCCTCGCCCAGTTCGGCATCAAGTGCGGCTTCGTCGCTGTCGGCAACCATGACATTGGCGCCGGCCTCGGCCAGATGGCGTGCAATCGCCAGCCCCAGACCGCGCGCGGCGCCGGTCACAATCGCAGTCTTGCCCTGGACAGAGAGGCTCATCTTCGGCGGCCCTTCGACATGGGTTTGGCCTTGCCCGGACGCTGCGCGCCGGTGGCGGTCAGGATCTTGAAGCGGGAATCGCCGCCGATCTCGGCCACATCGGCAAAGACCTGACGCAGGGTCTGTTCGTAAGGCAGGTGGCGGTTCGCCACCATCCACAGCCGCCCGGCCCCGGTCAGCAGACCGGCAGCGGCGCGGATGAAGCCTTCGCCCAGTTTGGGATTGGCAGCACGCCCTTCGTGGAAGGGCGGGTTCATGACGACGCCGTTCACCGGCTCGGGCAGGCGGAAATCCAGCGCATCGGCCCAGTGGAACTGCGCCCGCGGGTCGGTGATATTACGGCGCGCGCAATCCAGCGCCACAGCATCGGCCTCGACCAGATGCAGGGTGCCGACGCCGGGGCGCTTCAGGATCTGCGCAGACAGCCAGCCCCAGCCCGCGCCCAGATCGACGATGCGGCTTGGCAGTTTGTCGGGCAGATGCGCGGCCAAAGCCACGGATGCCGGATCGGGCGCATCGGCCGAGAACACGCCCGGACGGGTCACGAAACCTTCGGCTGCGATATGGTCGCGGGCGGCCCAATCCTCGGGCAGCCAGCCGGGCTGCGGCAGGGTCAGGCGGAAGATCTTGCCGTGGGCACGCGATTGCACCTCATCGACGGGGGCCATCCCGCGCAATTCCTTCAGCACGGAATCGACGCCATCGGTCTTTTGCCCGTCGATCCAGACAGAGGCACCGGGCGGCACATGCGCCGCCACCGTGGCCAGACGCGCCCGCGCCTCGGCCCGGGCGCGGGGCAGAAAGACCACCGCCGCGTCGAATTCGCCCTGCGCCTCGGTGACGGGGGCAAAGCCCTGCCCCTTCAGCGCCGCGAAATCGGGAAACTGGCGCTGGACGATCTGCGTCCGCGCCGGGTCAAAATGATTCAGATCGCTCTGGGCATCTGCGCCGATCAGCAACAGACGACCCTCTGGCGGCGTACCGCCAAACACGAGCTCCAGTCGGGAACCTGCCACGTGTTACTCTTTTTCCATGGTGCATTGCAGCGGATGCTGCTGACGGCGGGCAAGTTCCATGACCTGCGCCACCTTGGTTTCGGCGATCTCATGCGAGAAGACGCCCACAACCGCCACACCCTTGCGGTGGACGGTCAACATGATCTCGATCGCTTGAGCATGTGTCATATTGAACAGCCGCTCCAGCACATGAACGACGAACTCCATCGGGGTGAAGTCATCGTTCAAAAGCAGGACCTTGTACATCGGAGGGCGCTGCGTGCGCGGCTTGGTCTTGACCGCAAGATCGACATCCTCACGGTCATGGGGGTGATTGGTCATGAACGGATCTGTCACTTCGGCTGCAATGGGGTAGGATCGGATCAAGCACCGAATATAGGATTTTTCTGATCCGATGTAAGCCCCCGTTCACAATGGCATTCAGGGCAAAAGCGAAGAAAAAGCCGGGGAATCCACGCAAGGTTACGGTTTTCTCAACAATGAAGCCGTGATATTGTCTGAATATTAACGAAGGCTCGGCATGTTTTGACCGAGCCTCAGAGGCAGAAGAGACCGGGACAGTGAGCAGAATCACCAAACAGGTCCGACTCGGACTGATGATCCTTTTGGCGTGGGCGCTGCCCATGGCTGTTGCCGCGGCACCTTTCGCGGCATTCGTCATGGATGCGCGAACCGGCAAGGAAATCTACGCCCAGAATGCGGACACGCGCCTGCATCCGGCCTCTCTGACCAAGATGATGACGCTGTACATGGCGTTTACCGCCATTGAGCGTGGACAGGTCCGGCTGGATTCCAAATTCACCGTGTCCAGCCATGCCGCGAACCAGCCGCCGTCGCGTCTGGGGCTGAAGCCGGGACAGAAAATCGAGCTGCGCTACCTGATCCGCGCGGCTGCGGTGAAATCGGCCAATGACGCTGCGACGACGATCGGCGAAAACCTCGCCGGGTCCGAGCCGAAGTTCGCCGCGCAGATGACCGCGATGGCCAAGGCGCTGGGGATGCGGAATTCGAACTTCCGCAACGCCAACGGCCTGACCGTCGAAGGGCATTACTCGACCGCGCGCGACATGAGCCTGCTGGGCCGCCGCCTGTTCTATGATTTCCCGCAATATTACTCGATCTTCTCGCGCCGTTCGGCGGATGCGGGGATCGCCACCGTCTCCAGCACGAACAAGCGCTTCCTTGACAGCTATGAGGGCGCGGACGGCATCAAGACGGGCTATACCCGCGCTGCCGGCTTCAACCTGACCGCCTCGGCCAAGCGCGGTTCCAAACGCATCATCGCGACCGTTCTGGGCGGCAATTCGACCGCGCATCGCAATCAGGTGATGGCGCAATTGCTGGACGCAGGCTTCGGCAGCGCCCCTCGCTCGGTCGGTGAGGTCAAGCCCGCCGCCCCCGATCTGATGGTCGAAAAGAAAGTGACCCGTCGCGTTCAGGTCGCGCGGATCGAGCCGACGCCAGTCTCGGCACCGGCATCCGAGCCGGTCACGGTCGTGGACGGGGACCGTCCAGTGGCCCGCGCCTCGACCGTGGCCATCGTGACACCCAAGGCGATTTCGGCGGCCGTTGCCAAGGCACAGGCTGCCTCGCGTCAGGCAGGCGCTTCCGGGACGGACTCGCGCCCGACGCGCAAGCCTTTGCCGCCGGTGGCCTCGGCCTCGACCAAGGGGTCGGATGATCTCTCGGTCGCCTCGCCGCGCCCGAGCAGCCGCCCCGAGGGTGACATGCCGGCCGACGTGACCCCGATCACTCCGCGCCCGGTGGCTGCACCGCGCCGCGACGAATCCGCCAGCCTTGCGCAGCCCGGCGCGGCCTCATTGTTCATGCTCAGCCCCCTGCCCGCCCCGGCGATCGAGCCAGAGGTTGGGCCAGAGGGTGAGCAGGCACAGGCCGAAACCGGCGAAGAAATCATCCTTGCTGCCCGCGACGACAGCGACTCGGTCCAGACCAAGGCGACCCAGACGCTGAGCCGTCGTACCAGCGGCAATACGGGCTATGGCGTTTCGCTGGGTCTTTACCGCTCGGAGGCCGAGGCGCAGAAATTGCTGCAGCGCGCCGCCCTGCAGGAAAGCGCGTCGCTGGGCAATGCCGCCAGCCGCGTCGATACCACCAAACGAGGATACGAGGCGAACTTCCTCGGCATGTCCAAGGACATGGCCGAACTCGCCTGCGGCCGCCTTGCTGCGCGACAGCAGAACTGCACGGTAATCGGACCTTAACCGTTCCCGAGGCAATTAGCGCAGTAGACTTTACCGCCCGGTTCATGCCGGGCGGTTTCTTATTACGGCTTTGGCCGGTCGTCCCAATCCTTACTGAGGATGCGTTCGGCATCCCCCTTGGGATCTTCGAATTGCCTGCCGCGCAGCGCCCAGACAAAGGCCGCAAGCCCTACCGCACCCAGCCCCAGCGACACGGGAATCAGGATCACGAGGATTTCCATGTCATCCTCCTTTCAGCGCAACCGCAGCGCGTTCAGCGTGACGCTGATCGAGCTGAGCGACATGGCCAGCGCCGCCATCAGCGGCGTGGCAAAGCCCGCAATCGCGAAGGGCACGGCGACGATATTGTAAAGGACCGAGATCGAGAAATTCTCCTTGATACGCGCGCGGGCCTTGCGGGCAACCATCAATGCCTCGGGCACCGGGCTCAGGTCATTCCCGAGCATCACCATGTCCGAAGCCGTCCGCGCCGCATCCAGCGCCGAAGCGGGCGACAGCGAGACATGCGCCATGCTGAGCGCGGCCGTATCGTTCAGCCCATCGCCCACCATCAGCACATGGCATCCCTCATCCGCCAAGGCGCCGACCCGGTCGGCCTTGGCCATGGGCGAAACACCGGCCTGCCATTCCGCGATGCCAAGCCGCCCGGCCAGATCGCGCACCACTGGTTCGGCATCGCCCGACAGCAACACCACGCGACGACCGCTGGCCAGAATTTGCGTAACGGCCTCCTCGGCTCCGGGGCGCAGGCGATCGACGAAATCCAGACGGGTTGCGGGCGTGTCCGCAAACTGGAACCATGTTGCGGACATGGTGGCATCGCCATGACTGGCCCCCAGCCATTCCGCACGACCCAGACGGACCTGAGCGTCCCCCAGCATGGCCAAGACGCCATTGCCCGGCTGCTCCCGAACATCGCCCAGCACGGCGGGCACCGTTCCCACCGCAATCAGCGCCTGCGCCAAAGCCTGCGCCAGCGGATGCGACGAGGCCTGCGCCAGCGCCAAGGCCATGGGGCGCTGCTCCATCGGCAGCGGATCAAGCGAGACCAGTTGCGGCACGCCCATGGTCAGGGTCCCGGTCTTGTCGAAAACGACGGTATCGACCTCGGCCAAACGTTCCAGCGCCGTCCCGTCCTTGATCAGCAGTCCGCGCCGGAACAGCCGCCCCGAGGCCGCCGTCAACACCGCCGGGACCGCCAGCCCCAGCGCGCAGGGGCAGGTGATGATCAACACCGCCGCCGCGATATTCACCGCGCGGCGCAGGTCATGGGTCGCCAGATACCAGCCTAGGAAGCTGGCAAAGGCCAGCAGATGCACCATGGGCGAATAAAGCCGCGAGGCCCGCTCGGCCAGCGAGGTATAGCGCCCCCGCGCCGATTCCGCCGCCGCGACCAGTTGCGTCAGCCGGGCCAGTGAACTGTCCCGTCCCGCCGCCGTCACGCGCAGGATCAATTGCCCGGTCAGGTTCACCTCTCCGGCGGACAGCGCCATACCGGGCGCGGCGGGAACCGGGATGCTTTCGCCGGTCAGCAGGGCGCGGTCGATCTCGCTGGCGCCTTCGATGATCTCGCCATCGGCGGGAACGCGGGCACCGGGACGCAGGCGGATAAGGTCACCGGGGATTAGTTCCGAAACGGGGACGGGCTCATCCCCGCTTGCGGTCAGGCGAAAGGCGCGGGGCACTTCCAGCGCAGTCAGCTCTTCGGCGGCGGAACGGGCCACGGCGCGGGTGCGGTAATCCAGATAGCGCCCGACCAGCAGGAAGAAGCACAGCATCACCGCCGCGTCGAAATAGGCGTGATGACCGGAATGCAGCGTTTCAAAGACCGAAATCGCGCTGGCAAGGATCAGCGCCAACGAAATCGGCACATCCATCCCCAGCCGCCCCGCCCGAAGCGACCGCGCCGCGCTGGAGAAAAACGGCTGCCCGGCAAAGGCCACCGTCGGCAGCGCGATCGCGCCCGAGATGAAATGGAACAGATCGCGGGTGGCATCCGCCGCACCCGACCAGACGGCGACGGACAGGATCATGATGTTCATCATCGCAAAGCCCGACACGCCGATCCGCATCAGGATGTCGCGGCCCTGCCGGTCGGCGGCGGACGCGCTCAGCGCTGCGGGGTCCAGCTCATGCGCCTCATAGCCCACGGCCTCGACCACGGGAATCAGCTCCGGCGCAGCAAGGCCGGGCGCGTCTACGGTCACGCGGCGCAGGGTCAGGTTCACCCGCGCCTCGCGCACGCCGGGATGGGCCAGAAGCGCACGCTCGACATCGGAAATGCAGGTCGCGCAATGGATGGTCGGCAGGGACAGGATGATGTCTTCGGCCCCGCCCTGTCCAGCGATGCGCTGCGCGAGCGGGGCCGCGTCGCAGGCGGGACAGGCCGAGAGCCGGGCGTCGTGAAGTGTCGCGTCGCTCATCTTACTTCACCCGGCTGCCATGATAATGGTCGATGCGCTGGCGGAACTCGGTCCCGTCAGGGGCGGTCGCACGGATGCGGATGTTCCACACCCCCGAGGCCAGATCCATCGGCGCAACATAGACCCCGCCTTCATAGGTAAAGCGCGGATGCAGGTCGTCCTTGACATAGGTCGGGCGGCCCACTGTCACCTCAAGCGTTTCGACCGGGGCGGGATTGCCGCGCGCATCCTGGATCGACAGGGTCATTTCGCGCCCGTCATATTCGGGCGTCACCACCCATCCCAAAGCCTGCTGAAGGTTGCGGTCATGATCGAAGCTTTGCGAGGCGACATAGCTGTTCGCGACCTCCAGCCCCGGAAACGTGCCCACGGCCTTGATCGCCATGAATACATTGACCGCGATGATGGTCCCGAAGGCCCCAAGGGTAATCGCCAGCACATGCCGGCCGGTCAGTTGCCCGCTCATCATTCGCCCCTTCCGTGGAATACCGTGTCGATGCTGGATTTCACGCCGTCGCCTGCATCCTCGACCCAAAGGGTCAGCTCGGCCTGTCCGCCCTCGGCCAGATCGGAACCGGGCGCAGCGGTCAGATAGATGCGCTGGCTGTGGGTGGTGTCGGCCTCGACCGGGATGGTGGTGTCAGCCAGCCCTTCCAGCAGCAGCACCGCCCCTTGCGGCGCCGTGCCATCCGGTCCCGCGACCGAAACGCGGAACTCGTGCTTCGCCCCCTGCTTGTTGCGCAGGCGCAGGACATAGGTGTTCCGGACCGCGCCATCGGCCATGGTCACGTAAAGCGGATTGCGCACCGGCGTCACGTTCAGATCAAAGGGTGAGCGCATGAACAGCGCGGCAATCAGCGCAATCCCGATCCCGGCCCAAAGCGTGAAATACAACAGCGTCCGTGGCCGCAGGATGTGGCGCAACACGGATTTGGGCTTTTCGCCCGCGCGCTCGGCGGTTTCGTCCTTCAAGGCCATGTAGTCGATCAGCCCGCGCGGCTTGCCAATCTTGTCCATCACGTCATCGCAGGCGTCGATGCACAGCGCGCAGGTGATGCATTCCATCTGCTGCCCGTCGCGGATGTCGATGCCCATCGGGCAGACGTTCACGCAGGCCATGCAATCGATGCAGTCGCCCTTGGCCCCGCCATCCGAGCGCGTGGCCTCGCCCTTGGCGATCTTGCCGCGCGGCTCGCCACGCCAGTCGCGATAGGCGACGGTCAGGGTGTCCTCGTCCATCATCGCGGCCTGAATGCGCGGCCAGGGACAGGCATAGATGCAGATCTGCTCGCGCGCGAAGCCGCCAAAGACAAAGGTCGTCGCGGTCATCACCCCCATGGTGATATAGGCGACGGGATGCGCCTGCCCGGTGAACAGGTTGCCAAGCAGCGTCGGCGCGTCGGTGAAATAGAAAATCCACGCGCCCCCGGTCATCACCGCGATGATCAGCCAGATCGTCCATTTCGTCAGCCGCAGCCGCAGCTTGCGCGCGTCCCAAGGTGCGTTCCACAGGCGGATCCGGGCATTGCGGTCGCCATCCACCCAACGCTCGGTCAGGATGAAAAGATCGGTCCAGACCGTCTGCGGGCAGGTATAGCCGCACCAGACCCGGCCAAGCGCCGAGGTGAACAGGAACAGCCCCAGCCCCGCCATGACCAGAAGCCCGGCCACGAAATAGAATTCATGCGGCCAGATCTCGATCCAGAAAAAGAAGAAGCGGCGATTGGCCAGATCGACCAGCACCGCCTGATCGGGCAGATGCGGGCCCCGGTCCCAGCGGATCCAGGGCGTGATGTAATAGATCCCCAGCGTCACCGCCATGATGATCCATTTCAGATTGCGGAACCAGCCGTGGACGCGCCGGGGAAAGATCGGTTCACGGGCGGCATAAAGTCGTGGCGGGTCGATGTCGGATTGCGACATGTCTGGCTCCTCAAGGCGCGCGACCGGGTGGTTTGCGCCTGAATCTGCGTCCGAACCGAGCGCAGCAGTTGGAATTCAGGCACCGGTCCCCAGGGAAACGCGCAAGTCCGGGGACCGGTACCACCGTAGCCCGTTGCCGGGCCGCGGATCAGGATTCATTCGCCGCCGCCAAGTCCGTGGACATAAGAGGCAACGGCGCGGATATCGGCCTCGGACAGGCGGCCCGACCATGCCGGCATGACGCCGAAGGGGCCGTCATGAACGATGCGGGTGATCGTCGCCGGGTCCGAGCCATAGAGCCAGACCGCGTCGGTCAGGTCCGGCGCACCCTGCTCGCGGTCGCCCTTGCCGTCCTCGCCGTGGCAGGACACGCAATTATCGGCAAAGATCGTCGCGCCTTCGGCCGCCAGCGTCGCATCATACGGCTTGCCGCCCAGTTCCAGCACATGATTCACGACCTGCCGGATCTGGGTCCGGTCCAGCATCCCGTCGGTGCCAAAGCGCGGCATTTCCGAATAGCGGGTGTCGCCATCCTTGGGATCGCGGATACCGTGCTGGACGGTGGCATAGATCTGCTCAAGCGAGCCGCCCCACAGCCAGTCATTGTCCAGAAGCGAGGGATAGCCCGTGGCCCCACCCGCGCCTGAGCCGTGGCACTGCGCGCACCATGTCCGGAAAATCGCGCCACCCGCATTGGCGGTGTAATTCGCCAGTTCCGGGTCGGTGGCGATCTGTTCCAGCGGGGTTTCGACCAGCCGGGCCTGAATCGGCGCATTGGCCTCGGCAAAGCGGCTGATGTCGGCGGCGACCTCGGCGCGATTGTTGGTTCCCAGCAACCCTTGGGTCGCCCGCGTCACCATCGGGATCGCCGGATAAAGGAACATGTAGATGACCGCCCAGACGATGGTCGCGTAAAAGGTCCACAGCCACCAGCGCGGCAGAGGGTTGTCGTATTCCTCGATTCCGTCCCAGCTATGGCCGGTCGAGGGAACTTCGACCACCACCCGCGCGCCCTTGCGGTCGCGCACGACGCGGGTGCTGCCGGGCTTGTGCAGCGGCTCGCCATCGGGGCCTAGTGGCGGGTCGGCGGCGATCTGCGCCTCATGCGTCTTGTCTGCGGCCACGCGCTCCAGCTCGATCCGGTTGTCGGGGTTCTTGGGGCTGGTGTGTTCGTCATCCGTGTCGGCCATCACTTGACCTCCTCTGGGCCCTCGGGCTGCCCCTCAAGGGCCGGGCTTTTCTCATTGCGGAAGATGCTTTCGGCGGCGTCGCGATGCAGCGGTCGCGAGCCCGGCCGCCACGCGAACAGGATGGTCCCGACAAAGAACAGGACCAGAAGCACCAGCACCCAGCTATCGGCCAGCTGACGCAGGAAGGAATAATGCTCCATCCCCGCCCCCTACCTGTTCGGGTCCGGCTCGAAGGTCGAGAAGTCGACCATCGTGCCCAGCACCTGCAGATAGGCCACCAGCGCATCCATTTCCGAGACGCCGGCGCGGCGGTCGAAATTGCGCTGCTGCGCGCCGGGATAGCGTTCCTCAAGCCCAGAGGCGTCGGCATCCGGGTCGGCCTGCGCACGGAAGTCGGTGATCGCGGCCTCGACCATCTCGTCGCTATAGGGGACGCCCACGACGGCATCGGTCGACAGCCGCTCGCGCATGTTCGAGGGGTCGATGATCCGGTCATGCAGGAAGCCGTAAGCGGGCATGATCGATTCCGGCACGACCGCCTGCGGGTTGGTCAGGTGGTCGATATGCCATTCATCCGAATAGCGCCCGCCGACCCGCGCCAGATCCGGCCCGGTGCGTTTCGATCCCCACTGGAACGGGTGGTCATACATAGATTCCGCAGCAAGGCTGTAATGACCGTAACGCTCGACCTCATCCCTCATCGGGCGGATCATCTGGCTGTGGCAGACATAGCAGCCCTCGCGGACATAGATGTCGCGGCCCTTCAGCTCCAAGGGGGTGTAGGGACGGACGCCCGTCACCTTCTCGATGGTGTTTTCCAGATAGAACAGCGGCGCGATCTGAACGATGCCGCCGATGGTGACGACGATGAAGGAAAAGACCAGCAGCAGCGTGGCGTTCTTTTCAAGGATCTTGTGCTTTTCAAGGATTGCCATGATCGGTCCTCACTCGGCCGGGACGGCGATGGTGGTCGCCTGCGTCTTGGGCTGGCGATTGACCGTGGCCCAGAGGTTGTAGCACATGATCACCCCACCGGTCAGGTACAGGACCCCGCCCAGCGCGCGCACCACGTTCATCGGGAATTTCGCGGCCACGGTGTCGGCAAAGGCGTTGACCAGGAAACCCTGCGCATCGACCTCGCGCCACATCAGCCCCTCCATGATCCCCGAGACCCACATCGAGGCCGCGTAAAGGACCAACCCAATGGTCGCGAGCCAGAAGTGCCAGCTGACCAGCGCGTTGGAATACAGCCGATCCCGGCCCCAAAGCCGGGGCGTCAGGTAGTAAAGCGCGCCAAAGGTGATCATGCCGTTCCAGCCCAGCGCGCCGGAATGGACGTGTCCGATGGTCCAGTCGGTGTAATGCGACAGCGAGTTCACGGCCTTGATCGACATCATCGGCCCTTCGAACGTCGCCATGCCGTAGAATCCGACCGCGACGACCATCATGCGCAGCACCGGATCGGTGCGCAGCTTGTCCCAAGCCCCCGAGAGCGTCATCAGCCCGTTGATCATGCCACCCCATGAGGGCATCCACAGCATGATCGAAAAGACCATGCCCAGCGTCGAGGCCCAGTCGGGCAGCGCCGTATAGTGCAGGTGGTGCGGACCGGCCCAGATATACAGAAAGATCAGCGCCCAGAAGTGGATGATCGACAGCTTGTAGCTGTAGACCGGACGCTCGGCCTGCTTGGGGATGAAGTAATACATCATTCCAAGGAAGCCCGCGGTCAGGAAGAAGCCCACCGCGTTATGGCCATACCACCATTGCGTCATCGCATCCTGCACGCCCGAGAACAGCTGCACGGATTTGCTGCCCAGGAAGCTGACCGGGACCGACAGGTTGTTGATGATATGCAGCATCGCGATGGTCACGATGAAGGACAGGTAGAACCAGTTCGCGACATAGATATGGGGCTCGCGTCGCTTCAGCACCGTGCCAAGGAACACCGCCAGATAGGCGACCCAGACCACGGTCAGCCACCAGTCCACATACCATTCCGGCTCGGCGTATTCCTTGGATTGCGTCGCACCAAGGATATAGCCCGTCGCCGCCAGCACGATGAACAGCTGGTAGCCCCAGAACACGAACCAGCCCAGATTGCCGCCCCAAAGACGCGCCGCCGAGGTGCGCTGCACCACATAGAACGAGGTCGCGATCAGCGCATTGCCACCAAAGGCAAAGATCACCGCTGATGTATGCAGCGGCCGCAGCTTGCCGAAGTTGGTGTAGCCATGGGTGATCTCGCTCAGGTTCAGCGCCGGAAAGGCCAGCTGAAAGGCGATGACCACGCCGACAAGAAAGCCGACCACGCCCCAGAAGGCGGTGGCGATCACCCCTGCCCGCACGACACCGTCGAAATATTCGGTCTCGGGGTGGGGTTCCAGCGAGGGTTGTTCATTGCCCATCTGGCGCAGCACGCGGATGAACATGAAGCCCGCGACCAGCATGATGATCAATGCATTGACGATATAGGCCGGATCATCGGGCCGCGCCCAGTTGGCGGCGATCGCGGCAAGCACCGCAATCACCCCCAGCACGATCAGCTTGACGGTATCCAACATGCGATTCTGGTCCCTTCCTGCTCGGTCAGGGGCGCAAATTGCACGCCGTCTCGCGTCCGTCCGCGGGCCTGACGGAATGAAGCTACGCGGGAAGCCTCTCACGCTACTTTGATCTGCGTCAACCTTCGCCGCGCAAAGCTGTGTAAACTTGGAAAAATACCGGACATGAAATTCGGAACATGCCAAAGTCCGGTGCATCACGACGCCGCGTCATACGCGGGGGAAAGGAGCGACCATGCCGTACAAATCCATTCTGACTGTGATGACGAGCGAGGCCCAGCACGAACAGCTGGAATCCGCCATCGCCATGACCCGCCGCGAGGAAGGCCATCTGGACGCGTTCTGCCTTGGGATCGACCACACGCAAAGCGGCTACTACTATGCCGGGGCATCGGCCTATGTGTTCCAGGAGTCGATCGATCAGGCGATGGCGGCAGCCGCGGCGCTGGAACACAAGGTCCGCGACCGCCTGCATGCCGAGGATATCCGTTGGGCCGTTGATTCGGCGGTGGCCCAGATGGGCGGGCTGTCCACCTTGGTCGGCATGCGCGCGCGCTATGCCGATCTGGTGGTGATGGGCCAGCCCTATGGCAAGGACGCGC
The DNA here is from genome assembly GCF_009711205.1 of Paracoccus litorisediminis. Classification (GTDB taxonomy): domain Bacteria; phylum Pseudomonadota; class Alphaproteobacteria; order Rhodobacterales; family Rhodobacteraceae; genus Paracoccus; species Paracoccus litorisediminis. The sequence goes on from NZ_WMIG01000001.1 coordinate 230,227, forward strand.
CCCCCGACGCCGAGGCGATCACCGAAGCCGCGCTGTTCGAAGGCTCGGCCCCGGTGCTGATCGTGCCGGGCCACCTGCGCGAGCCCTTCGGCAAGAAGATCCTGATCGCGTGGAACCAGTCGAGCGAGGCCATGGTGGCCGTCCGCCGCGCCATGCCGCTGCTACAGGCCGCCGAGCAGGTCGAGATCACGGTGATCGATCCCTCACCCAATGGTCCCGAACGCTCGGACCCCGGCGGGGCGCTGTGCCAGATGCTGACCCGTCAGGGCGTCAAGGCCGAGATCGCCGTTCTGGCCCGCACGCTGCCCCAGATCAGTGAGATCATCAACCGCCGCGCCACCGAGATCGGCGCAGACATGGTGGTGATGGGCGCTTACGGCCATTCGCGCTTCCGTCAGGCGATTCTGGGCGGTGCCACGCGCAATATGCTGGAGAAAGCCACGGTCCCGGTCTTCATGGCGCGCTAGGCCGCGGGCGATCTAGCTGGGCAGGCCGCCGTCGGAGTCGTCACCGCTTTCGATGACCAGCGCTTCGAAATCGGGAATGACGACCCGGCGCTTGCCCTCCAGCTCGATCACACCTTCGCGTTTCAGGGCATTCATCTGGCGGCTTACCGTTTCCAGCGTCAGCCCCAGATAATCGGCCATCGCCTCACGAGTCAGCGGCAATTCCACCGCGAAACGGCCCTTGGGCCGCTGCCGTGCCAAGGCCGCCTCGCGCCGGGCAAGGATGACCAGAAGCGAGGCGATCTTTTCCCGCGCCGATTTGCGGCCCAGCAGCAGCAGCCAGTCGCGTGCGGCGTCCAACTCGTCCAGCGTCATTTCCAGCAAGCGGCCCGACAAATGCGGCGATTGCGCCAGCAAATGCTCGAAGGGTTTGCGGCGGAAGCAGCACAGCACGATCTCGCTGGTGGCGGTGACGGTATAGGGCGCGATCTGCCGCCCCGGCCGTCCCAGAAAATCGCTGGGCAGCAGCAGCCCCACCATCTGGGTGCGCCCGTCTTCAAGCTGCTGGGTCAGTCCGGCCATGCCCGAAACAACCGAGGCCACGAAATCCATGCCGTCGCCCGCCCAGACGATGACCTGCCCGGCCTCGAAGCTGCGATAGTATTTCATGCCCTCCAGATCGGCGAGCTCATCGGTCTCGCAATGGGCACAGACCGCCCGACTGCGGATCGGACAGACATCACAGGCTTGCTGCGACGATTGGAAGGCCAGGTCGTGCGGCATGATTTGATCTGCATCAAGGAAGAGGGGCGTGGTTTAGACCAAGATAGACATATGGAACAGCAATCGCAACTTCAGCGGCTGGGTTTGTTCGACGCACGCGTCCCTCGCTATACCAGCTATCCCACGGCCCCGCATTTCAGCAATTCCATTGGGGAATCGCGATTTCGGGAATGGATTTCGGCCATTCCGGCGGGGGATTCGATCTCGCTCTATATGCATGTGCCATTCTGTCGCAGGTTGTGCTGGTTCTGCGCCTGCCGTACTCAGGGCACCCAATCCGAGGACCCGGTGCGCGCCTATGCCCAGACACTTCTGGACGAATTGGCGTTGCTGAAGGCCTCGCTCGCGCCGGGGGTAAAGCTCTCGCGCCTGCATTGGGGGGGCGGTACGCCGACCCTGATGCCCGCCGACGTGATCCGCACGGTCGCGGGCGCGGTGCTGTCGGAATTCCCCTTGGCCGAAGGCGCGGAATTCTCGGTCGAGATCGACCCGAATGAGATTGACGAGACCCGCATGGATGCCCTGGCCGAGGCCGGGCTGACCCGTGCCTCGATCGGGGTGCAGGATTTCGACCCCGAGATCCAGAAGGTCATCGGCCGCGAACAAAGCTACGCCATCACCAAGCGCGCCATCGACATGATCCGCGACCGTGGCATTGCCAGCCTGAACGCCGACATCCTGTATGGCCTGCCGCATCAGGACCCGTGGCGCATCTCGCGCACGGTCGAGCAGCTGATCGCGCTGAACCCCGACCGTGTGGCGCTTTACGGCTATGCCCATGTGCCGTGGATGGCCAAGCGGCAGGTGATGATCCCGTCGGAAACGCTGCCCGACCCGCATCAGCGGCTGCGCCTGTTCGAGGTCGCGCGCGAGCTGTTTCTGGACGCAGGCTATGACGAAATTGGCATCGACCACTTCGCCCGCCCCTCGGACGGGCTGGCCGAGGCGCAGCAGGCCGGTCGGCTGCGCCGCAATTTCCAGGGCTACACCGACGATCAGGCCAATGTGCTGATCGGTCTGGGTGCCTCGTCGATCTCGCGCTTTCCGCAGGGCTATGCGCAGAACTCGCCCGCGACCGGCAGCCATGTCGGCGCGATCCGCGACGGGCGCTTCTCGACCACCCGGGGCCATGCTTTCTCGGCCGAGGATATCTGGCGCGCCCGCATGATCGAGGCGCTGATGTGCGACTTCGAGATCCGTGCCGATGAGTTCATCCGCGACCACGGCTTTACCCCCGAGACATTGGCACAGGTCTTTGCGCCGATTTCGCGGCAATTCGGCATGATGGTGCATGTCGATGATCGGGGCCTGCGCATTCCGCCGCAGGGCCGTGCGCTTACCCGCATGATCGCGCGGATGCTCGACGCCTATGACATGGCCGCATCGGGGCATTCCACGGCGATCTGACGCCTAATGGTGATCATACCCCGCATGATCATCGTGTTCATGCGCATGGTCGCCGCAGGGATCGCCCTGCCGCTCGGTCTCGATGGTGGCGTGATCGATGCCGAAATCGCGTCGCAGCATGGCCTTGGCCAAGCGGACCGCGCCGGGTGCGTCTGCATCCGGTCCCATCACCAGATGCGCTGACAAGGCGGTGCGGTGCTCATCGATCTGCCACATATGGATGTGGTGGACGCTGTCGATACCGGGAACGGCACGCAAGGATTCCTCGACCGCCTGATGATCGACCCCGTCCGGAGCAGCCAGCATCAGCATGCGCATGACCGGGCTCAACTCGCGGACCACATGCCACATGATCACGACGGAAATCGCCAGCGTCAGGATCGGGTCGGCGATCTGCCAGCCAAAGGCCCAGATCAGCAAGCCACCGAAGATGACTGCGACCGAGACCGCCGCATCCGCCAGATTATGCAGAAACGCCGCGCGGATGTTCACGCTTTCGCGCGAGGCGCGCCAGACCAGCGCCGCGGTCGCCAGATCGATCACCAGCGCCAGCGCTGCCAGCGCCATGACCAGCCCGCCCTGCACCTGAGGCGGGTCGAACAACCGGCCCAGCGCCTCGATCCCCAGCCAGACCGAGACCGCGATCAGCGCGATGTAGTTCACGAAGGCCGCGATGATTTCGGCCCGGCTCCAGCCAAAGCTCATAGCCGGGCTGGCCGGACGCCGCGCCAACCTGCGCGCACCAAAGGCCAGCACCAGCGCCATCGCATCCGAGAGGTTATGCACCCCATCCGCGATCAGCGCCGTCGAGTCGGCGATATAGCCCCCGGCAATCTGGGCCACAGTCAGACCCAGATTGACGATCACCGCGATCAGGATCGCCCCGTCTCCCACCCCCGAGGGCAGATGACTGTGACCATGCCCGGCATGGTCGTGACCCTCGTGATGATGCGCCATCCGCAAGCCTCCTGCAGGGACGCCCGGTCCTCGGGCGCCAACCCCGGATCTCATCGTTTCACAAATACCCCAGCCGCGCCAATGACAGGCGCGACCGCCGGTTCAATGCGCTTCGGCCCAGTTCGCGCCGATACCGGCGTCCACAATCAGCGGCACGTCCAGCTTCACCGCAGGCTCGGCGGCATTTTCCATCACGCCCTTCGCCGCAGCGATCAGCGCATCGACCGCGCCCTCTTCGACTTCAAAGACCAGTTCGTCATGGACCTGCAGCAGCATCTTGGCGGGCAGATCGCGGATCGCCTCGGGCATGCGGATCATGGCGCGGCGGATGATGTCCGCGGCCGCGCCCTGAATCGGAGCGTTGATCGCCGCACGCCGCGCGCCACCGGCAGCAGGACCGTTCTGATTGATCCCCGGCGTCTTAATGCGGCGGCCAAACAGCGTGCGCACGAAACCGTCCTGCTTCGCCTCGGCCACGGTGCGGTCCATATAGGCGCGGATTTCCGGGAAGCGCTCGAAATAGGTGTCGATAAAGGCCTGCGCCTCGGCGCGGGGAATGCGCAGATTGCGCGCCAGACCAAAGCCCGAGATGCCGTAGATCACGCCGAAATTGATCGCCTTGGCCCGGCGGCGGACCATCGGGTCCATGCCCTCGACGGGGACGCCGAACATCTGGCTGGCGGTCATGGCGTGAATGTCGATCCCATCGCGGAAGGCCTGCTTCAGCGCCGGGATCGAGGCCACATGCGCCAGAATCCGCAGCTCGATCTGGCTGTAGTCGAGGCTGACGATCCGCATCCCCGTCCCGGCGACAAAGGCTTCGCGGATACGCCGCCCCTCATCGGTCCTGACCGGAATGTTCTGCAAGTTCGGATCGGTCGAGGCCAGCCGCCCGGTCTGCGCCCCGGTGATCGAATAGCTGGTATGGACGCGCCCGGTCTCGGGGTTCACATGCAAAGGCAGCGCATCGGTATAGGTCGATTTCAGCTTCGAGATGCCGCGCCAGTCCAGCACCCGCGCCGGCAGATCATGGCCTTCGGCTGCCAGATCCTCCAGCACGTCAGCCCCGGTCGAATAGGCTCCGGTCTTGCCCTGCTTGCCGCCTTGCAGGCCCATGCGATCAAACAGGATCTCGCCCAGCTGCTTGGGGCTGCCGACGTTGAAGGGACCACCGGCTAAACCGTGGATCTCCTCCTCCAGCGCGGCCATCTTCTGGGAAAACGCACTCGACATGCGACGCAGGTGGTCGGCATCGATGCGGATGCCCGCCATCTCCATCTGGGCCAGCACCGGCACCATCGGCCGCTCCAGCGTCTCATAGGCGGTGGCCACCCGCTCACGCCCCAGACGCGGGCGGAAGTGGTGCCACAACCGCCACGTCACCTCGGCATCCTCGGCGGCATATTCGGCGGCCTTCTCGACCGGAACCTGCGCAAAGCCGATCTGCGCCTTGCCCGAACCGATCAGTTCCTTGATCGACACGCAGACATGGCCCAGATAGCGCTCGGCCAGCTCGTCCATGCCGTGATTGTGGTCGCCCGCATTCAGCGCATAGGACATCAGCATGGTGTCCTCGATCGGCGCGACGTTCAGCCCCAGCCGTGCGAGGATCTTGCAGTCATACTTGATGTTCTGCCCGATCTTCAGGACCGCAGGGTCCTCCAGCACCGGCTTCAGCATGGCCAGCGCGCGTTCCATCGGCATCTGCCCTTCAGCGGCAACCGGACCACCGAACAGATCGCCCACCGCTCCTTCGCTGACATGGCCCAGCGGCAGATAGGCTGCCCGCCCCGGACCCGTGCACAGCGAGACACCAACCAGATCGGCCACCATCTCATCCAGACCCGTCGTCTCGGTGTCGACGGCAACGACACCTTTCGCGGCAATTTCCGCGACCCATTCGGCCAGCGTCGCCTCATCGCGGATGATGACATAGTGGCTGCGGGCGATGGGCGGCAGCTCGAAGGCCACCGAGGCCGAGGCGGGCTTCTCGGCGACGACGGCGGGCGCTTCCGCGCCATAGCGATCCGCCACGCGCGTGGTCAGCGTGCGGAACTCCATCCGGTTCAGGAACTCGATCAGCGCATCCGCATCCGGGTCGCGCAGCTCCAGCGTCTCCAGCCCGTATTCCAGCGGCGTGTCGCAATCCAGCTGCACCAGCCGCTTCGAGATGCGGATCTGCTCGGCATTGTCGATCAGGGTCTGGCGGCGCTTGGGCTGCTTGATCTCGGAGGCGCGCTCCAGCAGCGTCTCCAGATCGCCATACTCCTGGATCAGCTGGGCGGCGGTCTTGATCCCGATGCCCGGCGCGCCGGGCACGTTGTCGACCGCATCCCCGGCCAAAGCCTGCACATCGACCACACGCTCCGGCCCGACGCCGAATTTCTCGCGCACCTCGTCGGGGCCGATATCCTTGCCCTTGATCGGGTCAAGCATGCCGACGCCATTGCCCACCAGCTGCATCAGGTCCTTGTCGGAACTGATGATGGTGACCCGCCCGCCCGCATCGCGCGCCTTGCAGGACAGGGCGGCGATGATGTCATCGGCCTCGTAGCCTTCGGTCTCGATGCAGGCGATGTTGAAGGCCCGCGTCGCCTCGCGCGTCAGCGGGAATTGCGGGCGCAGATCCTCGGGCGCTTCGGGACGGTTCGCCTTGTAAAGCGGATAGATGTCATTGCGGAAGGTCTTCGAGGAATGGTCAAAGATCACCGCCGCATGGGTCGGCTGGTCCGATCCCTTGCCGTCCTGCAGATACTTCCACAGCATGTTGCAAAAGCCCGCGACCGCCCCGATCGGCAATCCGTCCGAGCGCCGCGTCAGCGGCGGCAGCGCGTGATAGGCACGAAAGATAAAGGCCGATCCGTCGATCAGATGCAGGTGATGGCCCTTGCCGAATACCTCAGTCATGTCCACGCTGCCTTTCCTGCATCTTTCAACGCCCCCTTCTGCCATGAAGCCGGGCCGTGTCCAAGCCCGCGCTCGGTACCGGGCTTTCTCCGTTTTTCAAATACCCCCGCCGGAGGCCAGCAACCGCGCAAACGCAAAAAGACCGCCGGGTCTACCCCGACGGTCCGAAACTTCCTGCCGCAAAGGACCGATCAGTGATCGTCGTGCGCGTGCTCGCGGTCGATCACGAAACGCTTGTCGCAATAGCCGCATTCGACCTCGCCCGAGTCATGCGGAATCGCCAGCCAGACGCGCGGATGCCCCGATCCACGCTGCTCATCTCCATCGCAAGCCACCTTCCACGAGGTGACAGTCTGGGTCTCGGGGGCCGGGAGGGTCATGGCGTTTCCTTGAGCTCTGACGACAAACGGGTTTAAACAGGCAGCCATCATAAAGACTGGAATGAACCGATGCCAGCCCCCCAAAGCCCCGGAAATGCAGATGCGATCCGCATTGTCGGCCTGACCAAGACCTATGCGGCATCAAACGGTGCCGCCCCGAAACAGGCGGTGAAGGGTCTGGACCTGACGGTCCCGGCGGGCTCGGTCTTTGGTCTTCTCGGCCCGAATGGCGCGGGCAAGTCCACCACGATCAACATCCTGGCCGGTCTGGTGCGCAAGACTTCGGGCAAGGTCACGATCTGGGGCTTTGATCAGGACATCAATCCCCGCCAGTCCCGCGCCGCTATCGGGGTCATGCCGCAGGAACTGAACATCGACCCGTTCCTGTCCCCACGCGCCAGCCTTGAGGTGCAGGCGGGGCTTTACGGCGTCCCGAAACGCGAGCGTTGGACCGATGAATTGCTGGAACTGGTCGGACTGACCGAGCAGGCCGAAAGCTATTCCCGCCACCTTTCAGGCGGCATGAAGCGCCGGCTGCTGCTGGCCAAGGCCTTGGTCCACCGCCCACAGGTCCTTGTCCTTGATGAGCCGACGGCCGGGGTCGACATTCAGCTGCGCGACATGCTGTGGCGCAATGTGCGCAAGCTGAACGAACAGGGCATGACCATCATCCTGACCACGCATTACCTCGAAGAGGCCGAGGAAATGTGCGACCGTATCGCGATCATCGACCGGGGCGAGCTACTGCTTTGCGAAGACACTGCCGCCCTGCTGGGCCGTGCCGATTCGAAAACTCTGGTGGTGGATACCGGCCCTGCAACGGCCATCCCGACCCTGCCCGAGGGCGTCCATGCCCAGCGCCGCGACGACGGCCGCCTTGCGATGAGCTATACCCCCTCGCGCATTCCGACCGATGACCTGATCGACGCCTTGCGCGCCGCGGATCTGCCGATCCGGGATCTGGCCGTCGAGGCCCCGGATCTTGAGGATGTCTTCGTTCAGTTGACCTCGCGGCCAACCCGTTAGACCTCAGGCCGGATCGATCATCCGGCCGATATTCCGCCCGCCAAGGATGTGCAGATGGAAATGCGGCACTTCCTGAACGCCATGCTCACCCGCATTGGTGATGGCGCGGTAACCCTGCCCGTTGTCCAGATCGACGCCCAACTCGCGCGTCAGCCGCGCCACGGCACGGGTGAAATCCAGGATCTCGGCATCCGGGGCATTGGCGGCGAAATCGTCATAGCTGACATAGGCACCCTTGGGGATGACCAGAACATGCACGGGGGCTTTCGGCATGATGTCGTGGAAGGCCAGCGTATGCTCGGTTTCCAGCACGGTGCGGTTGGGGATCTCGCCGCGCAGGATGCGGGCAAAGATATTGTTCGGGTCATAGGCAGGCATTGGCCCCTCCGGGTTCTTCAGTCGCTGAACAGATGTTGTGTCGTGGCCAGTTCGCGCGCCTTCTCGGGCATGAGGTCAAGGAACCGTGCCAGTTGCACGGCATTGTCCTCGGGCGAGCGCCAGGGCGAGATCGAATGGAACCCGAGCAGTCCCAGATCGCGCAGACGCTCGGCCTCATGCTCCAGATCGGCGCGCACGGTGGGCAGCAGCCGGTCGATGACCTCGGGCGGCGTCTCGGGTCCGGCCAGCCCAACCCGGCCGATATGGCCGCGGATATAGTCGTCGTCGAATTCCGAATCGATCAGCAGGATGCGGGTATCGGCCTTGTCCTGCATCAGATCCTCGACCAGCTTCAGCGCCGACGGATCCAGACAGATCACCAGACTGTTCGATTCGAACTGCTCGAACAGCAACCGCAACAGCGCCCGCCGATGCCGGGTGCGTTTCGAGACAGTGGTTTCGACCCCGCCCAGATCTGGCAGACCGGCATTGTTCTCGTTGAACAGGTAATCGACGGCGGGAATTTCAGTGTTTTTGCGGATCGACGCGGTCAGGCGCTTGGCGACATGCCATTTCTTGGCCACCACCAGCAGCAACGAGTTCTCGCGCCCCAGACTGCCCTCGGTCTCCCAGAAGCGGGGCGCGAAGCGACGCCCGACACGGCCCCTCCCGGTCAGGAAGCGGAACAGACCCGTCCCCTCGTTCGAGATCGGGAAATGCACGCCCTTCGCCGCCCAAAGCGCCCCCAGCCTTTCGCGCAATCGCAGCGCCTCGGGGCTGATCTTGCGCGCGAACAGGTAATTCTGCCCCATCAGCAGGTCGTAATGGTCATTATGGAAGGTGACGGGCATGCCGTAATCGGTGAAGACCAGATAGGTCAGCGTGCGCGTGCGCAGCTCCTTGCGGGGCACGACATGGCGAACGATCGTCTGAAAGAACGTCTCGTCCGGGATCCAGGTTGTGGCAAAAAAGCGCATCACATCCGGGCGGCTTGCACAGAAATCCAGCACTTTCTCGATCGTCTGGCGGCGCAAACACCACCATTGCGAACCGATCATCACCTGAATATCGGCGGGAATCGGTCGCTTCAGGTTGAAGCGTTTCTGGAATTCGAAACTGGCATAGAAACGCCTGGGCTGGGTGCGTTCGTTGAACAGATGCCGATAGATCAGCCGTTCTTCCTTGATGCCGGTCTTGATCCAATCCGACTCGAAGAAATCGAAGGATTCGATGTAATCGCATTCCTCGGCATCAAGAAACGCATGGGCATACTCCGCCGACTTGATCGGCATGCAATCGCCTGAAAGCATATAGAAATGCGTGGCCTGCGGAAATGTCGCGATGGCCGAGCGCACGGCCTCCAGCGTGGCCGCCACCAGCGACCATTCGCCCCAGCCGCATTTCCAGCGCTTCGCCGAGAAAACCACCGAAGGGTTCTCGCCCAATGCCTGCCGGATCTCGTCGAAATCCTTGGGATTGGCACGGGCGTCGAAATGGATTGCCACGTAATCCCCCGATGCGGTCAGGCGATTGGCCTGTGCGATCACGCCTTTCGGGTCCTTGTGGCAGAGCAGAATGAAGGCAATGCGCGCCATTTAACTCATCAGTCCGTTCTTCACGTCCATCAGGTTCCACACGAGGTTGAAACTCCCCCAGTGATTTGCATTCTGTGTCTAACGATTTTGGCAAGGTCGGCAACCCGACCCGACCGGCAAACAAGGAATATCTCATATGGGCTTTCCCGGAACCTGGATGACTGAAAGCGAAAGCATGGTCTATCGCGTCGTCCCGAAATGCGCCTGCTCGTCGATTGGCCAGATCATGTTCTATTCGGATCATGGGCGCTACTTCGACGGCGACATCCACGATTCGACCGATGGCCTGCACAAATGGGCGCAAGAAGGCAGCCAGACTCCGATCGAGCGCATGGTGAAGTCCCACGGCGCACTGACCTTTACCTGCGTGCGCAACCCCTATGCGCGCATCCTGTCCTCGTTCTTCGACAAGATCGCGGGCATCCAGCGCAACGGCAAGCGCTACCGGGGCAATCTGGTCCCGCAACTGATGCAGCGCTACGGCGTCGATGTCGGCAGCCCCGAGAACGATTTCGAATTCGACCAGATCGCCAGCTTCCGCCGCTTCCTGCTGTTTGCGCGCGATACCATCCGCTGGCGCCGTCCGATGGAGCCCGACATCCACTGGTCGGCCATGTCCGGCCATATCTCGACCTTCATCGTCAACGGCGGCCGCTACGACCAGATCTTCTTCACCGAGAAGTTCAACGAGGGCATGCAGAAGGTGCTGAACGCCGCCCCCACCCCGGTCAAGCTGGACGTCAACGACGTGCCGAAATTCAACGAATCCGAAGGTCACGGCCCGAAACGCGCCCATAAGGTCAGCGCCTATTTCGACGACCTGTCGCGCCATCTGATCTGGGAGATCTACAAGAAGGACTTCCAGCTGTTCAAATACGACTTCGACAATCCCGACAATAAGCTGCCCAAGGCTGAAGTCGATCTGGACGAGGTCCACGCCAAGCTTGGCCGCTGACACGCGGTTGGCCCCGTCACCCGGGGTCTGCCGTTCACTATTTCCCCAATACCCCCGCCGTAGGCAGCGGCACCCTGCGCCGCTTCCCTTTCCCCAAGATTCCCCTTGCGATTCGGCGCGATTTCGCTATTTTCGCGCGTTCATTCGACCGGCGGGGGATGACCCGGACCGCGGCCCCCGTGCACGAGACAGCGTTTCGTGCCTTGCGGACGACGCGTCCTTGGCCTAAGCCCCGCCCCAGAACCGATATCAGAATCCGGGGCCGCCGTGAGGCCGCCCCCCGAACCACTTGGGGTTGTGACATGGCCGTCCCTCAGAATCGAGTTACCCGCTCCCGCCGCAACATGCGTCGTTCGCACGATGCCCTGGTTGCTGGCAATCCGAACGAATGCACCAACTGCGGCGAGCTGAAGCGCCCGCACCACGTCTGCCCGTCCTGCGGCCACTACGCCGACCGTGAGGTCGTGGCTCAGGCCAACGAAGTCGACCTGGACGAAGACGCGGCCTGAGCCGACTTCGGACATGACTTCGGCGGAAATCTCGACCGGCTCGCGCGCGTCTGAATCAAAGGGCAGCGTGGTGATCTCTGTCGACGCCATGGGCGGCGATCGCGGACCTTCCGCGGTCGTGGCCGGCATCGCACAGAGCGCTGAAAAGAACCCCGAGATCCGCTTCATCGTCCACGGCCCCAAGGCCGAGCTCGAGCGTCTCATCGCCCGCCGCGACGGGCTGGCCGAGCGTTGCGATATTCGCGACGCGGCCGGTGTCGTCACGATGGAAGACAAGCCCAGTCAGGTGCTTCGCAAAGGCGAAGGCACCTCGATGTGGTCTGCCGTCGAATCGGTGCGCAAGGGTGAGGCGACCGTCGCAGTTTCCTGCGGCAATACCGGCGCGCTGATGGCGCTGTCGATGCTGCGGCTGCGCAAGCTGCCCGGCGTCAACCGGCCGGCAATCGCCTGCCTGTGGCCCTCGCGCAATCCGCAGGGCTTCAACGTCATGCTCGATGTCGGTGCCGACATCCGGGCCGACGCTCAGGACCTGCTGACCTACGCCCTGATGGGCGCATCCTATGCCCGCAACGGCCTTGGCCTCGCCCGTCCTCGGGTGGGGCTGTTGAACGTGGGCACCGAGGAACACAAGGGCCGCGCCGAGCTCAAGCAGGCGCATGAGCTGATTGGTCAGAATGCCGAAGAAGGTAATTTCGACTATGTCGGCTTTGTCGAAGGCGGCGATCTGCCCTCGGCCCGCGTCGATGTCATCGTCACCGACGGTTTCACCGGCAATATCGCCCTGAAGACCGGCGAGGGCACCGCCAAGCTGGTCGGCGACTTCCTCAAGGAAGCCTTCGGAAATTCCGTGATGTCGAAATTCGCGGCGCTTCTGGCGATGACCTCGCTGAAGCGGCTGCAAAAACGGATCGACCCGCGCCGCGTCAATGGCGGCGTCTTCCTTGGTCTGAACGGGACGGTGGTGAAATCCCACGGTTCGGCGGATGAGACCGGGATTTCGGCCGCGATCAAGCTGGCCTTCCAGCTGGGCAAGTCCGGCTTCCACGAGCGGCTTGCAGCGCGTGTCGCGCATTCGATCACGCCAGAACATGCCGGAGCAACCGGCAAAAAACACGCAGAACACAAGGGGACGTCCTGATGCGGCGCGCTGTTGTCCGGGGTACGGGCCATTACCTGCCCGAACGTGTGGTCGAGAACAGCTGGTTCGAGGACAAGCTGGACACCAGCGACGAATGGATTCGCACCCGCACCGGTATCGAGCGGCGCCATTTCGCAGCCGATGACCAGCGCACCAGCGATCTGGGCATTGCCGCCGCGAAAGCCGCGCTGGCCAATGCCGGCATGGATGTGGATCAGATCGACGCGATCATCGTGGCGACCTCGACCCCCGACTTCACCTTCCCCTCGGTCGCGACCATGGTTCAGGCCGGTCTGGGCATGAAGCGCGGCTTTGCCTTTGACGTTCAGGCGGTCTGCGCCGGCTTCGTCTTTGCGCTGGCCAATGCCGATGCCATGATCCGCTCGGGTCAGGCCAACCGCGTCATCGTGATCGGGGCCGAGACTTTCAGCCGCATCATGGACTGGACCGACCGCGGCACCTGCGTGCTGTTTGGCGACGGTGCGGGCGCGGTCATCCTTGAGGCACAGGAAGGCGACGGCACCTCGGCGGATCGCGGTATCCTTGCCACCGACCTGAACAGCGACGGCCAGTATCGCGAACTGCTTTACGTCGATGGCGGTGTGGCCTCGACCGGGACGGCGGGTCATCTGCGCATGCAGGGCAATCTGGTCTTCCGCCATGCGGTTGAAAAGCTTGCCAATACCGCGCATCACGCGCTGGATCTGGCCGAAATCGCCCCCGAGCAGGTCGATTGGCTGGTTCCGCATCAAGCCAACCTGCGCATCATCGAAGCCACCGCCAAACGCATGCATCTGCCGATGGAAAAGGTCGTGCTGACGGTCGCCGATCACGGCAATACCTCGGCCGCCTCGATCCCGCTGGCGCTTTCGGTCGGCAATTCGCAGGGCAAGTTCCAGCCCGGTCAGATTCTGGTCGCCGAGGCAATCGGCGGCGGGCTGGCCTGGGGCTCGGTCGTGCTGCGCTGGTAATCAGCGCAGCTGCGAATCCTTCGATCCGCGCCGGTTGATCCCGCCCGCCGGACGCCATTCCTTGTCATGGCCCGACTGACAGGCCACGCAAAGCCGCACCCCCGGCATGGCCTCGCGCCGGGCCTGCGGGATCGGCTCATCGCATTCCTCACAGAATTCAGCGCTTTCAGCATGCGCGCGGCGCGCATTGCGCAGTCGCATCCGCTCGATCGCCTCGCGAGTCGAGACATCGATCTGGTCGTTTACCGCGCCGTCGCGGGCCCATCCTCCGGCCATCGCATCCTCCGTCATCGCCGATCTGTACCAAGATAGGTGCGTTCGGGGCGTTTTCAAACCGCGTTCCTGCCCGGGAAATGGCAACAATCCAGAATAAGACGAATGAATTCCGCCATTTGGGAACCGATGGCGGGGGCTGCTGGTTGACAGGTCGCCGCAAAAAAATCATCCTTGCTACAAGAGAGAGGTTTCCCTGATGAGCGAATCCACCCTGACCCGCATGGACCTGGCCGAGGCCGTCTTCCGCGAAGTTGGCCTGTCCCGTCACGAATCGGCCCAATTGGTCGAAAGCGTGCTGGGGCATATCTCGGACGCCCTTGTCCGGGGCGAACAGGTCAAGATTTCGTCCTTTGGCACATTCTCGGTCCGCGACAAGAATGAGCGTATCGGCCGCAATCCCAAGACCGGGGAAGAGGTTCCGATCACCCCCCGCCGCGTGCTGTCCTTCCGTCCCTCGCACCTGATGAAGGATCGGGTTGCAGCCGGAAACAAAAACGGTAGCTGATGGATAAGTCGCCCGACGCCTTTCGTTCTATCGGCGAGGTTTCCCGCCTCGTTGGCGTCGCGCCGCATGTTCTGCGCTATTGGGAAACGCAATTCAGCCAGCTATCGCCGGTCAAGCGCGGCGATGGCCGGCGTTACTACCGTCCTGACGATGTGCGTCTGGTCGCCGGCCTGTGTCAGGTCATGCGCGAAGAAGGCCTTAGCATCCGCGGGGCCAAGCGCCTGATCACCTCGGATCGCGGTGCCAGCGTGCGCCGCATCGGCGCATCGCGTCTGGGAGAGCTTCTTTCCGCCCCACCCCAGCCCGCAGCCGATCCCGCCGCCCCCGAGATTGCGCCAACCCCGGCTGCGCCGATCGACGTCACCCGTGCCGCTGCGCCCAGACGCAAACCGGCGCGCGATTTCGAATCATTGCCGCTTTTCGCCGAACGCTCGCCCGCCACGGCACAGGATTGGCTGGCGCGGCTTTGCGCCACTTCGCATGCGTTGCGGCAACTTGAGAACCAGAAATCTTCGCTGCCCGCTGGCGCAGCAGGTCTGCGCGACCGGCTGAGCTCTGCGCTCTAGCCCCATGTTTTTTCATGACTTCCTGCCTCGCGGGATATTTTTTCGCGCATCGCGAACTTATCCCCATTTTTCCGCCTTCTTCCCCTTGTGCTGCCTGCCCGCTTCACTCTATATGACCCTCGTCGGGCCGTGGCGCAGCCTGGTTAGCGCGTCCGTCTGGGGGGCGGAAGGCCGAGAGTTCGAATCTCTCCGGCCCGACCATTCCGAAAGCGCCCATCCCTTTCCGGGGATGGGCGCTTCCCCTTTTCTAAAGGATGTTTCGTGAACGGTGTCCTTCCCGACCATGCCCTGCGCCAACTGATCGAAACCGGCTGCATTACGGCCGAACGTCCGATCCTTCCCGAACAGATCCAACCCGCCAGCCTTGACCTGCGTCTTGGCACGACCGCATGGCGGTTGCGCGCCTCGTTCCTGGCCGGTCGTGGCCGCAAGGTCAGTGAGCGTCTGGCCGATTTCGAGATGCACCGCATGGACCTGTCGGACGGCGCCGTGCTGGAAAAAGGCTGCGTCTATCTGGTCCCGTTGATGGAGCGGTTGTCGCTGCCCGCGGGGCTTGATGCCGTCGCCAATGCGAAATCCTCGACCGGGCGGCTGGACCTGCTGACCCGGCTGATCACCGACGAAGGCACCGAGTTCGACCGCCTGCCCGAAGGCTATGACGGCCCGATCTATGCCGAAATCTGCCCGCGCAGCTTCTCGGTTCTGGTCCGCCCCGGCATGCGGTTGAACCAGTTGCGGCTGCGTCAGGGTCAGGCGGTGCTGTCGGATACCGACCTGCGCGCGCTGCACGCCCGCGAACCGCTGGTCACGGGCGAGGCGCTGATCGACGAAGGCTTGGGCTTTTCGGTCGATCTGCGTCCCGATCAGGGCGATCTGGTCGGCTACCGCGCCCGTCCGCATAGCGGCGTGATCGATCTGGACCGGATCGGCGCCTATCGTGCCTCAGATTTCTGGGATGAACTTCGCACCCGCGACGGGCAGCTGATTCTGGACCCCGGCGCCTTCTATATCCTTGTCAGCCGCGAGGCCGTCGCGATCCCCCCCGAATATGCTGCCGAGATGGCCCCCTATCTGGCCATGGTCGGTGAGTTCCGCGTCCATTACGCGGGCTTCTTCGATCCGGGCTTCGGCCATGGTGCAGCCGGTCACGGCGCGCGCGGCGTCCTTGAGGTGCGCTGCCACGAGGCACCCTTCGCGCTGGAGCACGGTCAGGTCGTCGGTCGTCTGGTCTATGAGCGCATGGCCGCCCTGCCCGAGCGGCTTTACGGCACCGGCATCGCCTCGAACTATCAGGGTCAGGGGCTGAAACTGGCCAAGCAGTTTCGGGCGGATTAACGCCCGAACCTGCGGGTGATGCGCGCCGCCTGCCGCGCGCGCTTCACCATCTGCCGTGTCGCCTTTTCACGTTGGCGTTGTTGGACGGTCTGCTTGCCACCGCTGGAATTCATCTGGCGGATGCCCTTGTTGATCCCCCAGTTCAGCAGCCTGTGGGTGATCATGCGGCTGAGCATGTTGAAAAACTGGTTCAGGTTCATCGTCTATTCGTCCTCGAACAGATCTTCGGCCGCAGGCTCGTCCAGCGGCACGTCATCGTCATCGTCGCGCAGGGCCATCAACGCTGCCGCTTCGCCCGGCGGGCGTGATTCCAGCAGACCCGCGGCCCGCAACTCGGCCAGCCCCGGCAGATCGCGCGCACTTTCCAACCCGAAATGGTCAAGGAAAGTTTCGGTCACGACAAAAGTCACAGGCCTTCCCGGCGTTTGACGCCGACGCCCGACCCGAACCCAATCGAGCTCAATCAGGTGATCCAGCGTGCCGCGACTGACGGCAACCCCACGGATTTCTTCGATCTCGGTGCGGGTGACGGGTTGGTGATAGGCGATGATCGCCAATGTCTCGGTCGCAGCACGCGACAGGCCCCGGCTCTCGGTGCTGGATTCCTTCATCAGGAAAGCCAGATCGGCGGCGGTGCGAAAGGCCCAGTTCTCACCGGTGCGGGACAGTTGCACGCCGCGGCCTTCGTAGCGCGCGCGCAGGCTTTCCAGCGCCACCGGGACATCGCAGCCCTCCGGCAGGCGGCCCGCGATCTCGCGCAGCGTCATCGGACCGGCGCTGGCGAACAGCACGGCCTCGACCATGCGCTCCTGCTCCAGAAGCGACAGATTGGCCTCGGGGGCGAGGGTTTCGGATTGAGTCATTCGGTGCGCCTGCGGATGGTGATGGGGGCGAAGGTTTCGGACTGGCGCAATTCGATACGGCCCTGCCGGGCCAGTTCCAGCGTCGCCGCAAAGGTCGCGGCGGTGGCCGATCGGACGCGGGCGGGATCGCCGTCCCAGCCTTCCGGCAGAAACGAGGCCAGCGTGGTCCAGTCGCCGACATAGCCGATCATGCCGCGCACGCGATCCAGCGCCTGTTCCATGGTAAAGACGTTCTGGCGGTCAAAGGCGAAGGGGCGGAACTCGTCCTTGGTCCGCAGCCGCGCATAGGCCCGCATCAGGTCGATCAGGGTCGCCTGCCATGCAACTTTCCGGGTGCGGGTGACGGTTTCCGGCGCGCCACGTGCGAAGCGTTGCTGCCCCAGCCGGTCCCGCGCCATCAGCCGGGCGGCGGCCTCTCGCATGGCTTGCAGCCGTTCCAGCTGGAAGGCCAGATGCGCGGCCATATCCTCGGCTGAGGGGCCTTCGGTTTCGGGATCGGGCGGCAGCAGCAGGCGCGACTTCAGGAAGGCCAACCAAGCCGCCATGACAAGGTAATCGGCGGCCAGTTCGATGCGCAACGCGCGCGCCTGCTCGACAAAGGTCAGGTACTGATCGGCCAATTCAAGGACCGAGACCTGCATCAGGTCCACCTTCTGCATGCGTGACAGCGTCAGCAGCAGGTCCAGCGGGCCTTCGAAGCCCGAGACATCGACGCGCAGCACCTCATCGGCCTGCCGTTGGGCAACGTCGTCAGGCCCGACCACCGGCGATGGCTCGGGCTGGCCCGGCAATTCCTCGTCGGGAACGGGCGTCAGATAGGGAACTTTGGTCATTTCAATTCAGGCCGATTGTGTCGGCCGAGAATCGGGCATCGGGTCGGCCAAGTCAATCTTACGCGGCCAACCCGCCAAGCGCACGCAATTCGGCACGCATATCCGCGGTTTCCAGCGTATCTGCGGGCTGCCGCAGCGCCGAGGCCCGCACCCCACGGCGCAGTGTTTCGGCTGAAGCCGCACCCGCCGCAGCGACGATGCTTTCCATCTGGGCCAATGTCTCATTGCAGGACAGGACCAGATCACAACCCGCCGCGATGGTCGCCGCAGCGCGTTCAGCCGGCGTGCCCGACAGCGCCTCCATGCCGATATCGTCCGACATGAGCAGCCCGTCAAAACCGATCCGGTTGCGGATCATCGCAATCATCGGGGCCGAAGCCGTCGTCGGAGCCTCATCCACGGCGGTGAAGCGGATATGCGCGGTCATCGCCATCGGCAGGTCCGAAAGCGCGCGGAAGGGCGCGAAGTCGGTCTGATCCAGCTCGTCCAACGTGGCATCGACGACCGGAAGGTCCTTGTGGCTGTCCACCCGCGCGCGGCCATGGCCCGGCATGTGCTTGATGACCGGCAAGACGCCCGCCGCCAGCATCGCATCGGCGGCGATCCGGCCCAGTCGGATGACGCTTTGCGCATCCGTGCCAAGGCAGCGGTTGCGCAGGAAAGGATGGGTATCCTCGCGCGCAATGTCCAGAACCGGTGCGCAATCCGAATCGATCCCCATCTCGCGCAGCTCGCGCGCCATCAGATGATGGTGCAACCAGATCGCACGGTCGCCATTCGCGGCCTGATCCAGCGGCGCGGGCCAATCGGTCCAATGCGGCGCGCGCATACGTTGCACACGCCCGCCTTCCTGATCGATCAGCACCGGCGCGTCACGGCCCACCGCGTCGCGCAGCTCCGAGGTCAGGCGGCGCAGGCGTTCGGGCGTGTCGATATTGCGCCCGAACAGGATGAAACCCCAAGGATCGGCAGCGCGAAAGAAATCGCGCTCGGCCGCGGAAAGGTCGGGCCCGGCGATACCGCCAAGAATCGTCGCATTGGTCATTGTGCTTACTTCGCCGTTGCCGGGATACAGTCGATGCCGCCCGCGATCAGGGCCGCGCAGAACTTGCGTGCCTCATCCTTGGATGCAAAGCCGCCCGCGCGCAGACGCCAGAAGGTGCGGCCACCGCTTTGCGCTTCCTGCACGATGCGGGACTTGCCGTCAAAAAGACCGCCGAACTTGCCCGCAACACGCTTCCATTCGCCCTTGGCCAGCGCATCGCTGTCGAAGGCACCGATCTGGACCATGGCCGAACCCGAGGCGACCTTGGCAGGCGCCGGTTCCTCGGCGACAGCCGGTTCGGGTGCGGGGCGGCTGGCGGCGACAGCAGGCGCTGCGTCGGTGGCGACGGTCTGGGCGCTGGCAACACGGCGCGGACGCGGCGCGGGGCGGGGCGATTCCTGCACTGCCGCAGCGACCGGGACCGGAACCATGGCATTCGCCTCGGCCAGGGCCTGATTGATCGCAACGTCCTGGGTTTCGCGCCCGGCCAGATCGGTCAGAACCTCGTTCACCGGGGCTTCGCCAGCGGCGGGCACGTCCGAGATCACGGCGGTGTCGATCGCCTCATCGGGTTCGATCGTCGATTCCGCCAAAGCAGCCGCCTCGCCATCCGGCAGGGGGATGACGCGGGCGGTATCGTCCAGCAGCGGCAGTTCAACGGGATTGGCCGGCTTCTGCGCAGTCGCGCCGAATTCGCCCATGGCCAGATCCTGCGTTTCAAGCCCGGTCGCAACCGGGGCAATCGCCACCTTGTCAGCGACCTTGGCGGCATTTCCGGCGGCAACGCCGTTCACGGCCAGCCCGGTGCGGTCGGTCAGTTCCCCGCCCGGATCGGTGGGGGCGGTGCGCGCCTCGCCCTGCATCGAGCGGATGACCGGCACGCCGGACACATCCCGGACCGCCAGCTTGAACGCCCAGACCGCAAGGATGATGATCAACCCCACGGAAACCAGCGCGCCAAGGTAATGGGTCAGCCGCGAGATCCGCGCCAGCAGCGTCTGCGGCTCGGTCGCGACCCCGCGATGCGCATCGGCATAGCGGGGATCGTCCCAGTCCTCTTCCTGCCACTCTTCCTGGTAGCCGGAATTCTGCGCGTCCTGGCCATAGGGGAAATCCTGCGCGTAGCGTTGCGGCTGCGCGCCCTGAAAACCGCCGGAGCGGAAGTCTACGATTGCCATTCCTGCCTGCCTGCCGGTTTGCCCGGTGTCTGTCGTTGCACTGCTCGACACCGGCAGGACGCTGTTTTCAGCGCATCTCTTTGGCCGGGGTCACGCCCAAGATAGCAAGGCCCGCCGAAATGACAACGCCGACGGACCGCGCCAGCGCGATTTTCGCGGCAGTTGCGGCAGGATCGCCATCCTGCACGAAGCGCAAGGACAGCTCATCATTGCCGCGATTCCACAGCGAATGAAGTTCCGAGGCGATATCATACAGATAGAACGCAATCCTGTGCGGCTCATGAGCCCGCGCCGCGATTTCAACCGTGCGTGGCCATTCGGCAACTTTCCGGGCCATTTCCAGTTCGGCCGGATGGCTCAGCAGGGCCAGATCGGCACCGGCAAGGGACGCGTCATCGGTCGCAACGCCGCCTTCGGTTGCCTTGTTCAGCACCGAATTGATGCGGGCATTGGCGTATTGCACATACCAGACCGGGTTGTCCTTGGACTGCTCCAGCACCTTGTCAAAGTCGAAATCCAGCGCCGCGTCGTTCTTGCGGGTCAGCATGTGGAAACGGGTCACATCGGCGCCCGCCTGTTCGACCACGTCGCGCAGCGTGACAAAGTTCCCTGCCCGCTTCGACATCTTGAAGGGCTCGCCGTTCTTGAACAGCTTCACCAGCTGGATCAGCTTGACGTCCAGCGGCACACGGCCATCCGACAGCGCGGCGACGGCAGCGGTCATGCGCTTGACATAGCCGCCGTGATCCGCGCCGAACACGTCGATAAGCTGGTCGAAGCCACGGTCGATCTTGTCCCAGTGATAGGCGATATCGGGCGCGAAATAGGTCCATGCCCCGTCCGATTTCATCACCGGACGGTCCACGTCATCGCCATGCGCGGTCGAGCGGAACAGCGTCTGTTCGCGCGGCTCCCAATCCTCGGGGGTCTTGCCCTTCGGCGGCTCCAGCACGCCCTCATAGATCAGCCCGGCTTCGCGCAGACGGGCAATCGCCGCCTCGATCCGACCGGTGCCGTAAAGCGCCTTCTCGCTGGAGAAGACGTCCATATGCACGTTCAGCAGCGCCAGATCCTGACGGATCATGTCCATCATCCGGGCCGAGGCAAAATCGCGGACCTCGATCAGCCAGTCGGATTCCGGCTTGTCCAGCAGGCTGTCGCCATATTTTTCCTTCAGCGCCTCACCGACCGGGATCAGGTAATCGCCGGGATAAAGCCCCTCGCGGATTTCGGGCTCAAGGCCGTTCGCCTCGCGGTAGCGTTCATAGGCCGAGCGCGCCAGCACATCGACCTGCGCGCCGCCGTCGTTGATGTAATATTCGCGGGTGACGTCATAGCCGGCAAAATCCAGCAACGAGGCCAGCGCATCGCCAAAGACCGCGCCGCGGGTATGGCCGACATGCATCGGGCCGGTCGGGTTGGCGCTGACAAACTCGACGTTGATCTTGGTGCCCTTGCCCAGTTCCGAACGCCCGAAATCGGCGCCTTCGCCCAGCGCGGCGCGCAGCACGCCCTGCCATTCGGACGGCGCAAGGCGCAGGTTCAGGAAGCCCGGACCAGCGACATCAGCCGCGGTGATGCGGGGATCGGCGGCCAGCCGGGCGGCCAGCGCCTCGGCGATCTCGCGCGGCTTCTTTCCGGCGGGCTTGGCCAGCACCATGGCGGCATTGGTCGCCATGTCACCATGGGCGGCGTCTCGCGGCGGCTCGACCGTCACGGCAGCGGTTTCGAGACCCGCGGGCAGCTCGCCCGCCAGTTCCATCTGGGCCAGCGCGTCGATCACGAGCGCGCGGATATCCGAAAAGAGGTTCATCGCATCCATCCGTAAATTCGCTGCGGGATACCGCCTGCGCTTGGGGGCCGTCAACCGCACCAATCATCGCGGCTGCTCGGTGGGTGGGCGCGGGTTGCCCATATTGGCAAAGATTGTGCGTGTATCTTCGGGTGCGCGCCCCAGACAGACCATACCGGCAGGCAGGCCCGTGGGTGTGCCTGCATCGGCTTCGCTTTCGTCCCTACGCTCGACCTCGGGTGCGTCGGGCGGGGCCAGCGCAATGATCCGGCTGCCCGCACGCGCCACGATCCGCGCCTCGTCCGAAACAAAAGCCACCTTGCCGCGATCGACCACGGCCAGCGGAATGGCCCCGGCCCGGCTCTCGCGCCAATGCGCCAGCGTGTATTCCGCCGTCAGCCGCGTGGTGCGGAACCGCCAGCCCGCCTCCAGCAGCGCCAGATATTGCGAGAGTGTCCGACCGCCGCTGATCCCCTGCCCGCCAAGCTGAATGGGCAGGGCATAGCGGGCGACCTCGTCCTTTTCGCGCGTCACCTGCCAGATCGCGTCGCGGCCCAGTTCGGGGGTCAGGTCGGTGGCCACCAGCGTGTTATAGGCGTCGTTGTCCGAAGCCGAGAGCAGCGCGTTATAGGCGACAAGGCCGACACTTGTTTCTGCGGCCTCGGACAGGATGTCGCCATAATAGTATTTCAGCCCGGCGTGGCGCGCCGACAGCAGGCGGCTGCGGTTCGGGTCGACGATCACCACATCTACCCCGGCCTTTTCCAATGCCTGCGCCAAACCGGTCGAGAATTCGGAGCCGCCGACAATGATCAGCCCCGGCCTGTCGCCCGAGGCCAGCCCCAGCCATCGCGCCATCGGCCCCAGCGTGAAGCCATGCAGCACCACCGTCGCCACCACCAGCACAAAGGCCAGCGGCACCAGCAGCGCCCCGTCCGCGATCCCTTCGGCGACCAGCCTTTCGGCAAATATCCCCGAGATCGCGACCAACACCACCCCGCGCGGACCGGTGAATGCGATCAGCGCCTTTTCCCGCCAAGGCAGCCCGGTCCCGATCAACGCCACATAGACCGTCAGGGGGCGCACGATCAGGATCACCGACAGCACGAATGCCACGGCGCGCCAGTCCAGCAGTTGCAGCGTCTCGAACCGGAAACCGGCGCCCAGCAGGATGAACACCCCCGATACCAGCAGGATCGTGGCGCTTTCCTTGAAGCGGTGGATTTCGGTGTAGCTGGGCAGGTTGGCATTGGCGATCAGCAGACCCATGACCGTCACCGTCAGCAGGCCGCTTTCATCCAGAACGGCATTGGCCCCGGGAAAGGCACCCAGCACGGTGACGAACAGCAGCGGCACCTTCATGTATTCGGGGACCAGATTGCGGCGGAACGCCGTGACGATCCCCGCCCCGGAGGCAAGGCCCAAGGCCAGCGCGAAACCCACGCCCGAGATCAGCTTCCACAAGGCCTCCGCCCCGCCAAGGTTCTGATGGCCGACCAGCACCACCAGCAACGCCAGCACGGCGGCCAGCCCGCCAAGCGCGTCGTTGACGATGGCCTCCCATTGCAGGGCCTGCGCGGGGCGGGGTTGCAGCCGCGCCTGACGCAGCAGAGGCGCGATGACGGTCGGCCCGGTCACGATCATGATGCCGCCAAAGACGATCGCCGCCTCCCATTGCAGGCCCGCGATCCGGTTCAGCGCCAGGGCCGACAGCGCCCAGCCCAGCGGCGCGCCGATATAGACCAGATGCCGGACGGCGGCCTTGGCGTCGTGCAATTCGCGGAAGTTCAGCGTCAGCCCACCCTCGAACAGGATGATCGCCACGGCTAGCGAGATCATCGGCTCCAGCAGCGGACCGATATCGCGTGAGGGCACGAAAAACCCGGTGACCGGGCCCAGTAGCAGGCCCGTAGCCAGCATCAGCACAATCGCCGGGATGCGGAAACGCCATGCCAGCCATTGCGCCCCGATCCCGGCAATTCCGACGATTGCAAAAGCCTCCATCGGGCTCAGCCCGGCAATCTCGGCAGCCATCCAAATCCTCGCGACAGGCAGACCTGCGGTCCGAACCACCGCCCAAGATGTTCTGTCCCGTCGTGGCAGTCACGGAAAATCTGCGATCAGATTGACGCGCCGCCCGATTTCGGTTAGGTCCACAGCCGTCTGCATCCGGCAGACAAGGCGAGGGGCGTGCGGAGATTGCGTCCCGAACCGTCGTTTTCGGACCTTCGAATAGAAGCAGGGCCCGTTCACGGCGATGGACGCAGGACCAGCGCAGTAAACATTCTGCGCGTTTACACGAAAGCCCCGAATGACCAAGTTTACCGATCTGAAGCTGGACCCCAAGGTTCTGAAAGCCGTCATCGAGGCGGGCTACGAAACCCCCACGCCGATTCAGGCCGGGGCGATTCCGCCCGCGCTTGAAGGTCGCGACGTGCTGGGCATCGCCCAGACCGGCACCGGCAAGACCGCCAGCTTCACCCTGCCGATGATCACGCTTCTGGGCCGTGGCCGGGCGCGGGCGCGGATGCCGCGCAGCCTCGTGCTATGCCCGACGCGTGAACTGGCCGCACAGGTCGCCGAGAATTTCGACGTCTATGCCAAGCATACCCGCCTGACCAAGGCGCTGCTGATCGGCGGCGTCAGCTTCAACGAACAGGACAAGCTGATCGACCGTGGCGTCGACGTGCTAATCGCCACTCCGGGTCGCCTTCTGGACCATTTCGAACGCGGCAAGCTGCTGCTGACCGGTGTGCAGATCATGGTCGTCGACGAAGCCGACCGGATGCTGGACATGGGCTTCATCCCCGATATCGAGCGCATCTTCCAGCTGACACCCTTTACCCGCCAGACGCTGTTCTTCAGCGCCACCATGGCCCCGGAAATTGAGCGTATCACCGACACCTTCCTGCATTCGCCCGAGCGGATCGAGGTCGCGCGTCAGGCCACCACCAGCGAAACCATCACCCAGAAGCTGGTAGAGATCACGCCCACCCGTCGCGACCAGTCGGCCAAGCAGAAGCGTGAGCTGCTGCGCGCCATGATCCGCGCCGAGGGTGAGGAACTGAAGAACGCCATCATCTTCTGCAACCGCAAGACGGATGTGGATATCGTCGCCAAGTCGCTGAAAGCGCATGGTTTTGACGCCGCTCCGATCCATGGCGATCTGGACCAGCGCCACCGCATGGCGACGCTGGACGATTTCCGCGAGGGCAAACTGCGCTTCCTCGTGGCCTCGGACGTTGCCGCGCGCGGACTGGATATTCCGGCCGTCAGCCACGTCTTCAATTTTGACCTGCCCTCGCATGCCGAAGATTACGTCCACCGCATCGGCCGCACCGGCCGGGCCGGGCGCCTTGGCACTGCCATCTCGATCTCGACGCCCATGGACGAAAAATACCTCACCGCTATTGAGTCGCTGGTCAAACAGACCCTGCCCCGCGCTGAAATCCCCGAAGGGTTCACCCTGTCCTCGGCCGCGCAGAATGCGCCGCGTGCACCGCGTGAAACCGGTAGCCGTCGTGGCGAACGCACCCGTGACCGTCGCGGCCGCCGCGATGATAGCGAGCAGCGTCCGCAGCCGCCGGTCGAAGTCAAAGCCGCCGCCGAACCCCGCCCCGCCCGTGAGGAACGTCGTGAGGAGCGCCGCGAAGAACGTCGTGAGGAGCGCCGCGAAGATCGTCGGGATGACCGCCAGGAGCGCCGCGAGCGTAGCCATGACCGTGGTCACGAGCGTCGGGACGACCGCCGCCCCGATCGCAACGCCGTCATGGGCATGGGCGACCACGTTCCCGAATTCATGACCCGCAGCTTCCGTCCGGCATTGTTCGACCAATTCGACGAGCCTCAGGCCGCACCGGCCAAGCCCGCAGCCGAGGCTCCGGTCGTTGTCGAAGTAGCACCGGTCGCGCAAACCGCGCCGGTCGCCAGTCCGGTTGCTGCCGAACCGGCAGGCAAGCCCAAGCGCAGCCGCTCGCGTAAATCCGCGCCCAAAGACAACGCACCCGCGCCGGTCGAAACCGTGGTCCTGCCCGAATCCGCCGTCGAAGCGCCTGTTGCCGCTGAAACCGCTGGGATCGCACCGGCAGTAGAGACCATCGAGGCCGAAGCGCCCGCGAAAAAGCCTGCGCGCAGCCGCAAGCCGCGCGCAACCAAGGCCAAGGCCGAAACCGCTGCTGCAGAGCAGGTCGAGGCCGCTCCCGTGGCGACCGATGCTCCGGCAGCCGAAGGCGAGGTGGTCAAGCCCAAGCGCAAACCGGCGGCCCGCAAGGCCACCGCCAAGGCCGAGCCCAAGGCTCCGGCCGCGCGCAAACCCCGGACCCGCAAGCCCAAGGCTGCGGCGACCGAGGCCGCGCAGCCCGTCGCGGACAACACCACCGCCGAGGCCTGATTTCGGCCCATGCCCGCCGTGGCAGAACACCAACTCCATGACCGGAGCGGCCGACCGCCGCTTCGGTCTTTGGCATTCGATCTGGCGCTTGGCGCAATAGCGGCCCTTGGACAGGCACCATGGAACCTGTGGTTCCTGACCGTCGCGGCACTGGCTGTCCTGTGCCATCGCATCGCCCGCGCCCGCAGCCCTCGCGCAGCCGCATGGCACGCGCTGATTGCCGGTCTCGGCCAATTCGCCGTCGCCATGTCATGGATCGTCGAGCCCTTCCTTGTCGAGCCGGATCGCTATGGCTGGATGGCTCCCTTTGCCCTGATCTTCATGGCCGCAGGCGGAGCGATCTTCTGGGCGGTTCCGGGCTGGCTTTCAGCCCGCCTCGCCCCCGGTTTCGCGCGACAAGCAGCAGCCTTTGCCGCACTGATGGTGCTGTCTGACTGGCTGCGTGGCTGGATCTTCACCGGCCTGCCCTGGGCGCTGAGCGGTCATATCTGGATCGAGACGCCCGCCGGTCAGATCGCAGCCACCTTCGGCGCGCTAGGGCTGTCGGCGCTGACCATGCTGGCAGCCTGCCTGCCCGTCCTGTTCTGGCGCTCCAGCCCGCCCCTGCGCGCCGCCCTGCCGGGTGCCGTGCTGTCGCTGCTGGTCATCGCCACCGCTTGGACCGCAGGCCTTGCCCGCCTGTCGCAGCCTCTGCCGCCCGATACCGACCATCACCTGCGCCTGATCCAGCCCAATGCCACGCAGGCGCTGAAATGGGACCCCTATTGGTCCGAGATCTTCTTTCGCCGCCTGATGGAGTTGTCCGCAGCCCGCGACACCGACCGCCCCGCGCCGGATGCGGTGATCTGGCCGGAAACCGCGGTGAACTTCCTGCTGGAGCAATCGGGAACGGCGCCGCAGGACATCTCGACCTATGTCGGCAGCCCCGTCATCCTGGGCATCCAGCGGGTCGAGGGTGAACGTTACTTCAACAGCCTGACCGAGTTTTCCGCCCAAGGCATCGGCCCGGTCTATGACAAGTTCCACCTTGTGCCTTTTGGCGAATACACCCCTTGGGGCGACCAGCTGTCGCGTTTTGGCATCCGCGCTTTTGCCGCGCAGCACGGTTTCGGCTACTCGCCCGGACATGGCCCGGCGGTGATACGTTATGGCGCGCTGCCCCCGGTCCAGCCGCTGATCTGCTACGAGGCCGTGTTCTCGCGGCATCTGGTCGCTGGTCCTGACCGACCGGGCTGGTTGCTGCAGGTTACGAATGACGGTTGGTTCGGCAATCTATCCGGCCCGTGGCAGCATCTGGCACAGGCACGGCTGCGGTCGATAGAAAGCGGGCTGCCCCTGATGCGCGCGGCCAATACCGGCATCTCGGCGGTGATCGACGCCCGGGGCGGTCTGCGGGCAACGCTGGGGCTGAACCTGAGCGGACGGATCGACGCAGCCCTGCCCGCCGCTCTGCCGCCGACGCCATGGTCACGCTGGGGCGACTGGCCTGCGGTGATTGCAGCCCTCGCATGCGTGATCTGCGCGGCACTGCATCGCAGGTTGACTGCCCGCAAGGGCTGAACTATCGGTCCTTTCTGACCGTCACAACGGCTTCCTGGCGTGACGGCGTATTTCCAACGGAGCACTTCAATGGCCAGACAGAATTACGTGTTCACCTCGGAATCAGTCTCCGAGGGGCACCCCGACAAATTGTGCGACCAGATTTCGGACGCGGTGCTGGACGCCCTGCTGGCCGAGGACCCCGCCGCCCGTGTGGCCTGCGAAACCTTCGCCACCACCGGAACTGTCGTCATCGGCGGCGAGATCGGCCTGACCGACCAGAAGAAGCTGGGCGAATACATGGGCCGCATCGGCCAGATCGCCCGCGACACCATCCGCGACATCGGCTACGAGCAGGAAAAGTTCCACTGGAACACCTGCCACGTCCACAATTACCTGCATGAGCAATCCGCCCATATCAGCCAGGGCGTCGATCGCGACGGCGCTGGCGACCAGGGGATCATGTTCGGCTTTGCCGTCGATGAAACCCCCGAGCTGATGCCCGCCCCGATCCAGTATTCGCACGCGATCCTGCGCCGTCTGGCCGAGGCCCGCAAATCCGGCGCCGAGCCGATGCTGGGCCCCGACGCGAAATCCCAGATCAGCCTGCGTTACGAAAACGGCATCCCGGTCGAAGTCACCAGCCTTGTGCTGTCGCACCAGCACAAGGATGTCGAGCAGACCTCGGACGATATCCGCGCCATCGTCGAGCCCTATATCCGCGAAGTGCTGCCCGCCGAATGGCTGACCGAGAACACCGAATGGTGGGTCAACCCGACCGGCACCTTCGTCATCGGCGGCCCCGATGGTGATGCCGGCCTGACCGGGCGCAAGATCATCGTCGACACCTATGGCGGCGCGGCCCCCCATGGCGGCGGCGCGTTCTCGGGCAAGGACCCGACCAAGGTTGACCGCTCGGCCGCCTATGCCGCGCGCTATCTGGCCAAGAACGTGGTTGCTGCAGGTCTGGCCCGTAAGTGCGTGATCCAGCTGAGCTATGCAATCGGCGTGGCGAAACCGCTTTCGATCTATGCCGACACCTTCGGCACCAGCGAGGTCCCCGAGGCCGAGATCGAACGCGCCATCTCGCGCGCCATGGACCTGACGCCGCGCGGCATCCGCGAGCATCTGGACCTGTGCCGCCCGATCTATCGCCGCACCGCCGCCTACGGCCATTTCGGCCGTCAGCCCGAGGCGGATGGCGGCTTCTCGTGGGAGCGCACCGATCTGGCGGACGCGCTCAAGCGCGAGCTGTAAATTCGGCTCCGGGCGCTTTACGCCCGTTCGGCTTCGGAAAAGGTCCCCCGGACCTTTTCCAACCAAGCCTGGTCCAAAAAAAAAGGCCCGAGCTTCGCGCTCCGGGCCTTCTTTCTTGCTTAAATATCCTGGGGGAGCGCGGAACGCGCGGGGGCAAAGCCCCCTGACCACCTCAGTCCTTGAAGCTGCGGCTGTCCTTGATCTGGTCCCAGGCCCAGACGACCTCCTGCAGACGATCCTCGTCCGAACGGTCGCCACCGTTCATGTCGGGATGCAGATCCTTGACCAGGGATTTGTATTGCTTGCGGATTTCCGCGCGGGTCCAGCTGTCCTTGGCCTCAAGGATATCCAGCGCGCGGCGCTCGGTCGGGGGCAGCTTGCGGGTGGCCTTGGTGCGCAGCTCGGGGTTGGTGCCGTTTGCGCCCAGGATCTCCAGCGGATCGTCGATGCCGTGGCGGGCCCATTTCTGTTCCTGCGCCGCGCGGCCGAAAGGCTTGGTGGGACGTTCCCAGACCGTCGCATTGTCCAGAAACTCCTGGAACTCGGCCTCGGACTGGCCCTGGAAATAGTTCCAGTTGGCATTGTATTCGCGCACGTGGTCCTTGCAGAACCAGAAGTAATCGTCGAGGTTCCGCGGATTCTTGGGCGCGCGATATTGGCCCGGCTCATTGCAGCCGTCCTTGTCGCATCTGCGGGTCGAGGTCTCGAATGCGCCCGACATGCCGCGACGTCCCTTGGACCGTTTTTTCTTGTCCGAGGCCGCCGAAATGTCGAAGCCGAACGGGTCGCTGTTGCTCATATACCTGCCTTGTCCTGATCGGGACACGCAGTTTAGATTATTTCGCGCGACATGAAAGGGGCATAACGGATGATTGCGGATGAGATGCAGGAACGGCTGCGTGAGCTTCAACCCTCCCGGCTAGAGATTATTGATGAAAGCGAAGGCCATCGCGGCCATGGCGGCTGGCGCGAGGGCGGCGAGACGCATTTTCGCATCGTCATCGCCAGCCCGCAATTCGCGGGGCTTGGCCGTGTCGCTCAGCATCGGCTGGTGCATCGCACATTGGGCGACATTGTGCCGCGAATCCACGCACTCGCGCTGGAACTGGCGGAAAGCTGAGCCGTTAGCGCACCCAGCCTTGCAGCCGTTACAATCCGGCGCGTAGAAGCCTTCCCAAACGTAATCACAAGGATTTTCACGATGACCCCGCCCAAGGATTTCAATGACCGTATGCTGTCTCTGGGTTTGGCCCGCGTCAGCGAGGCTGCCGCCCATGCTTCGGCCCGTCTGATCGGTCGCGGGGACGAGAAGGCCGCCGACCAGGCCGCCGTGAACGCCATGCGCGAACAGCTGAACATGCTGGACATCAAGGGCGTCGTCGTCATCGGCGAGGGCGAGCGCGACGAAGCTCCGATGCTGTATATCGGCGAGGAAGTCGGCACCGGCGAAGGCCCGGAAGTGGACATCGCGCTTGACCCGCTGGAAGGCACCACGCTGACCGCCAAGGACATGCCGAACGCGCTGACCGTGATCGCCATGGCGCCGCGCGGCACGCTTCTGCACGCCCCCGACGTCTACATGGAAAAGCTGGCCATCGGTCCGGGTTATGCCAAGGACGTGGTCAGCCTTGAAATGTCGCCCGCCGAGCGTGTCCGCGCGCTGGCAAAGGCCCGTGGCGTGCAAGACACCGACATCACCGTGTGCATTCTGGAACGTCCCCGCCATGAGGACCTGATCGCCGAAGTCCGCTCGACCGGCGCTGCGATCCGCCTGATCACCGATGGCGACGTCGCTGGCGTCATCCACTGCGCCGAGGCCGAGCTAACCGGCATCGACATGTATATGGGCTCGGGCGGCGCCCCCGAGGGCGTGCTGGCCGCATCGGCGCTGAAATGCATGGGCGGGCAGATGTGGGGCAAACTGCTGTTCCGCAACGACGACGAAAAGGGCCGCGCCTACAAGGCCGGAATCACCGATCTGGACCGCATCTATTCGCGCGACGAACTGGTCACCGCCGACGTGATCTTTGCCGCGACCGGCGTCACCAACGGCTCGATCGTGGCTGGCGTCAAGCGCGAGCCGGGCTTCCTGCAGACCGAAACCATCCTCATGCGCTCGAAAACCGGTTCGGTCCGCCGCATGATCTATCGCAACCCGATCAAGTAATCGCGGGACTGCACTCTTGAACGCCGGGCGGTCATGGGGGACAAGATCCCATGACCGCCTTTCTTTCCGTCGAATCCTCGCTGACCGGCCGCTTCTGGCGTGGTCCCGATGCCACCCTTGACCGCGCCGCCGAGGCGCTGGCCCAGGACAGCCGCCTGCCCTTGCCGGTGACGCGCATTCTGGCCTCACGCGGCGTCGCCCCGCATGAGGCGCAGGCCTATCTTGATCCCAAGCTGCGCGACCTGCTGCCCGATCCCCTGACGCTGCGCGACATGGGCAAGGCCGCCGAGCGCATCGTCGCGGCCACTTTGGGCCGTCAGGGCATCGCCATCTTTGCCGATTACGACGTGGACGGGGGCTCGTCCGCCGCGCTGCTGATCGACTGGCTGCGTCAGCAGGGTCTGGATGCGACGCTGTATATCCCCGACCGCATCGATGAGGGCTACGGCCCGAACGTCCCCGCCATTACCGGACTGGCGCGCGACCATGACCTGATCATCTGCGTCGATTGCGGCACGCTGAGCCATGAGGCACTTGCCGCCGCCGCCCCCCGCGACGTGATCGTGCTGGACCACCACCAGGGCGGCGAAACCCTGCCCCCCGTGCTGGCCGTGGTGAACCCCAACCGCGCCGATGAGGATGGCGCGCTGGGGCATCTGTGCGCGGCGGGCGTGGTCTTCCTGACGCTGGTGCAATGCAACCGCCTGCTGCGCGAGGGCGGCCATGCCCAGCCCGACCTGATCCGCTTGCTGGATCTGGTGGCGCTGGCGACGGTGGCCGATGTCGCGCCGCTGGTCGGAGTGAACCGCGCCTTTGTCCGGCAGGGCCTGACCGTGATGGCCCGGCGCGAGCGTCCGGGTCTGGTGGCACTGTCGGATGTGGCGCGGCTGGATTCCGCGCCCAACGCCTTTCATCTGGGTTTCCTGCTGGGGCCACGCATCAATGCCGGCGGCCGGGTCGGCAAGGCCGATCTGGGGGCGCTGTGCCTGTCCTGCACCGACACCGCTTTGGCCGGGCGGCTGGCCACGCAACTGGATGAGCTGAACCGCGACCGCCGCGCCATCGAGGCCGCTGTGCGCGAAGCCGCGCTGGCACAGGTCGAGGCACGCGGCAGCGATACCCTTGTCGCATGGGCCGCTGGCGAAGGCTGGCACCCCGGTGTCGTCGGCATCGTCGCCGCCCGCGTCAAAGAGGCGATGAACCTGCCCTCGGTCGTGATCGGGGTCGAACATGGGATCGGCAAGGGCTCGGCCCGCTCGGTTCCCGGCGTCGATCTGGGCCGCGCCATCCAGCGTCTAGCGGCCGAAGGGTTGCTGCTGAAGGGCGGCGGCCACGCCATGGCCGCGGGCCTGACCATCGAGGAAGCCAAGATCCCCGAGGCCATGGAGCGCCTGTCGCAGCTTTTGGCGCGCGAGATGGCGGAGCGTTCGGGCGCGGGCGAATTGCGGATCTCGGGCTTGATGGACCCGGCCGGTGCCACGATTGAGTTGATGCAGTTGCTGGACCGTGCCGGTCCCTTCGGTCAGGCCGCCCCCGCCCCGCGCTTTGCTTTTGCCGACCAGCTGATCGACAGCGCCGGGACCATGGGTGACGCCCATCTGCGGCTGCGTTTCCGCAGTCCCGGTAGCCAGCCGCTTGAGGCTGTCGCATGGGGCGCGATGACCGGCCCGCTGGGTCCGGCCCTACTGGAATCCAAGGGGCGGCGCTATCATCTGGCGGGCAAGCTGGAGCTGTCGCAATGGGGCGGGCGCGAGCGGGTGCGGCTGCGTCTGGATGACGCCGCCGAGGTGATCTGATCCTTTTTGAACTGGCGCGGAAAAAACTTTGCGGGGAAGTCGTTTTTCTGCTTGCGGCCCCCCGGAACCTGCCCTAAATACCGCCCCACACCGCAGGGCACTGCCCGGCGGGATAAGAAAGTGGCCCGTTCGTCTATCGGTTAGGACGTCAGGTTTTCAACCTGAAAAGAGGGGTTCGACTCCCCTACGGGCTGCCACTTCCTTTCAGTCTCTGACAGGACTTCACGCCGGGATCGACACGATCCGCGGCGTTTTTTCTTTTCCGCCGCCGGTTTTCCCGATGGATTCCGGCCATGTCCGGAAAATCCGACTTACCCACAGAAAGCGTGAAAAGACCTCTTGCGGGTCGCCGGAAGCTAACCTAAACACCGCCCCACGCCGCAGGGCATAGCCTGGCGGAACAAGAAAGTGGCCCGTTCGTCTATCGGTTAGGACGTCAGGTTTTCAACCTGAAAAGAGGGGTTCGACTCCCCTACGGGCTGCCACTTCCTTGCCTTCTGCTGAAGGACTACCGCCGCAGGGCATAGCCCGGCGGAACAGAAAGTGGCCCGTTCGTCTATCGGTTAGGACGTCAGGTTTTCAACCTGAAAAGAGGGGTTCGACTCCCCTACGGGCTGCCACTTCTTCCCAAAAGTCAGATGTGAAAAAGGGCGCTTGCAGCGCCCTCTTTGTTTTCAGACTTCCTCGACCTTGCGCATCATCCACAAGGCTGCCGCCGAACATATCAGCGTCGCCATGATGATCGGCCGTGCCGTGCCGTCGTAAAGCAGCCCGATCGGCGCCGCGATCAGCACCGCGCCGATGGTCGAGACCGCTGCGATGACCGAGGCCGCCATTCCCGCGACATGCCCCATGCGCTGCAGCGCCATGGCGTTCAGGTTGCCAAAGGTCACCCCGGCCATAAAAAAGACGCTGACCGCCCAGACAAAGAAGGCCGGAAAGCGCAACGCCTCGGGCAGCAGGTCGCCGATGACCAGCACCGCCATGATCGAGGACACCACGACCTGCATCGCATAGGCATAGGTCACGATCCGCCGCATCCCCAACCGCAGCACGTAGCGCGCGTTCAGCACCGTCCCGATCCCCGACAGCAACGCCATAGCCGCGAACCACAGCGGGAATTGCGCGCCCTTGTGATAGGTCTCCGAGAACAACTGCTGCGCCGAACTGAGCAGCGCAAACATCTGCCCGAAGCCCAGCGTCATCACGATGGCCACCAGCTGCACCTGCCGGTTGCCCAGCACCTCGCGCGCCGAGGCGACCAGATTGGTCATATTCAGCGGACGGCGGCGAGCAGGGGGCAGGGTCTCATCCTGACGCAGGTTCAGCCATAGCGAGCCGACCAGCGCCAGCAGCACGAAAGCGCCAAAGATCCCGTGCCAGCCGACGAAATGGATCACCACCGCGCCCAGCGACGGCGCAATCGCCGGAACAAGGATAAAGATCATCATGATGAAGCTGGTGATCCGCGCCATTTCGCGGCCCTGATACAGGTCGCGCACCAGCGCCTGCGACACGATCCGCGGCCCCGCGGCCCCCAGCCCCTGCACGAATCGCGCGATCAGCAGCATTTCCAGCGAATTGGCAAAGATCGCGGCGATTGCGGCCAGCGCATAGATCCCGAAACCCAGCGTGATGATCGGCTTGCGCCCAAAGGCATCCGACAGCGGCCCGGCAAGGAACACGCCCACGCCCATGCCGCCGACAAAGGCCGTCAGCACCAGTTGCGCCCGGTTCACGTTGTCCGGGCTCAATTCCTGCGCGATCTCGGGCAGTGCCGGCAGCATCGAGTCGATCGAGAATGCGATCACGGCCAGCACCAGCGCCAGCATGGCGACAAATTCAAATTGGGATTGCCTGCGTTCAGGCATAGCGACCGGCTCAGGCATGGTCCCCTCGTTTTTATGAAAATCCCACGCGGCCTACGCCCCTTATCCACAGGGTGCAAGGCGGACGCGTTGCACATTCCCGCGCGCGGGATATATCTGGGGCATGAGCAAGACCCTCCACCTGATGAAGCTTTGCGTCGGCTGCGACAGCCCGGCGGAACTGGCCGAATGGCAGAAACACCGCTGGCAGGGCGGTCCCGCCCGCCACGTCACCCGCATGTGGCCCAAGCGCGAGTCCGAGATCCTCGACGGCGGCTCGATCTACTGGGTGTTCAAGGGCGTCATGCAGGCCCGCCAGCGCATCCTCGCGCTGGAAGAGGTCGAAGGCGAGGACGGCATCCGCCGCTGCGCGCTGGTCCTCGACCCCGAACTGGTCCGCACGGCAGCAGCCCCCCGCCGTCCCTTTCAGGGCTGGCGCTACCTGAACGCCACGGACGCGCCGCCGGACCTGCCCGCGGGCCGCGACGCCGAACCCAGCCTGCCCCCGGACATCGCCCGAGCCCTGGCCGAAATGGGCCTGCGCTGACTCTGCGCACGGCAACACGACATGCCGCGCGAAATCAGCCAAGACAAGCTTCCGACAATCAGATCAAAATTCAGGGAAATTGGAGCGGGTGAAGGGAATCGAACCCTCGTCATCAGCTTGGGAAGCTGCGGCTCTACCATTGAGCTACACCCGCATCTGCGCATCCGATAGCATCACCTGCGCGCCCGCTGCAACCCCAAATTCACAACCGAACCGAACCGCAGCATTCGACCCGACCACCGGAATTTCTTCGTTTTTCAAATACCCCTGCCAAGCCTGCGGCTGGTCGCTGCGACTGGGCCCAGTGCGCAGGCAATCGGCAAAATTGTCGCGCATGACATCGGGTTGAACCGCGACCCGTCTCGATTCGGGATTGATCATCCCGCTCAAACATTCGTTATTACTGAAAAGGTCAGCACCAGCACCCGGAGCACGAACATGTCAGCGCTCACGCGCCGGATCGCCATTTCCCTGTTTCTGCCGATCGCGGCAGGTTTCGTCCCGGCGGCGGCGATTGCCCAGCAACCGGGCGGTGATGCCCCACCGCCGACGGTGACGGTCGTGACCCTGCATGCGCAGGACGTGACCCTGACGACCACCCTGCCCGGTCGCGTCACCGCCTCGGCCGAAGCCGAGGTCCGCCCGCAAGTCAACGGCATCGTCGCGCAGCGCCTGTTCGAGGAAGGCCGCCGGGTGAAGGTCGGCGATCCGCTGTTCCTGATCGACAAGACCACCTATGAGGCTGTCGTGGCTCAGGCCGAGGCTGCCGTCGCGCAGGCCCTTGCGCAGGCGCAGAACGCCCGCTCCGAGGCGACCCGCGTCGGTGAGCTTCGCGACCGTCGCGTCGCCAGCGTCAGCACGACCGAGGCCGCGATCGCCGCCCGCGATGCCGCCGAGGCCGCGGTGAAAGTGGCCGAGGCACAATTGCAGACCGCCCGGATCGAGCTTGAACGCACCACCATCCGGGCCGAGCTGGACGGCGAGATCGGCCTTGCCCAGACCAGTCAGGGCGCGCTGGTTACCGCCAGTCAGGCCACCCCGCTGGCAGTGATCCGCACCCTCGATCCCGTCCATGTCGACGTGACCCAATCCGCCGCCGAGGTCATCCGCTGGCGGCGCGAGGTGATGACCCAACCCACCGACCAGCAGCCCTCGCGTACGGTGATGCTGCGCCTTGCCGATGGCTCGGACTATGCCGAGACCGGCACGCTGACTGCCGCCGAACCCTATGTGAACGAGACGACCGGCGTGATGACCCTGCGCATGTCCTTCGCCAATCCCGACCATATCCTGCTGCCGGGCATGTATGTGCAGGCGATCATCCAGCAGGCCAAGGCCAAGGACGTGGTGCTGGCCCCGCAGGAAGGCGTCAGCCGCGACCGTCGCGGCCAGCCCATCGCGTTGGTGGCGAATGCCGAAGGGCTGGTCGAACAGCGCCAGCTGACCATCCTTCAGGATATGGGCAATAACTGGGTCGTCAGCGAAGGGCTCAAGGATGGCGACCGCCTGATCGTCGAGGGCGTGCAACGCATCGCGCCGGGCATGCCGGTCAATCCCGAAGAGCGCAAGCCCGCAGCACCTGCGGAAGGCGCGGCGGCGGCGGCCCCTGCCGACGGTGCGGCAGAAAAGCAGGACGGCGCGGAAGAACCCGGCAACAAGGCGGCCTCGGACGGCTGATTTCGTCGAGGAACAGGAAACAGGAGCCTGACATGGCGCGCTTTTTCATCGACCGCCCGGTTTTTGCCTGGGTCATCTCGATCCTGATCATGGGTCTTGGGGTACTGTCGGTCTTCAACCTGCCGGTGGCACAATATCCCCAGATCGCACCGCCCACGGTCGAGATCCGGGCGACCTATCCCGGCGCCTCGGCCGAGACGGTGGCCAATACCGTGACGCAGGTCATCGAACAGCAGATGACCGGTCTGGACGGGCTACGCTATTTTTCGTCCAGTTCGTCCTCGTCCGGCTCATCGACCACGACCCTGACCTTTGAAACCGGGACCGATGCCGATATCGCGCAGGTTCAGGTCCAGAACAAACTGGCGCAGGCCACCTCGCTTCTGCCCGAGGCCGTGCAGCGTCAGGGCGTCTCGGTCGAAAAGACCTCGTCCAGCTTCCTCATGGTCATCGGCCTGATCTCGGATGATGGCGCGCTGGAGCAGGTCGACCTGTCCGATTACATGATCTCGAACCTCGTCAACGATCTCAGCCGGGTCGAGGGCGTGGGCTCGGTGCAGGTCTTTGGCGCGCAATATTCGATGCGGATCTGGCTGGACCCGTCCAAGCTGGCCGCGTTCGAACTGACCCCCAGCGATGTCGTCACGGCGGTGGCCGCCGAGAACGCCCAGATCTCGGCCGGGTCATTTGGCACGCAGCCCGCACCGCCGGGCCAGATGCTGAACGCCACGATCACGGCGCAGTCGCTGCTGTCCTCGCCCGAGGATTTTGAGCAGATCGTGCTGCGCGCCGAGGCCGATGGTGGGCTGATCCTGCTCAAGGACGTGGCGCGGATCGAAATCGGTGCCGAGGATTATTCGACCAGCGCGAAATACAACGGCAAGCCTGCCGCCGGTATCGCGATCAGCCTTGCCTCGGGCGCAAACGCGCTGGACACGGCGGATCGGATCAAGGAGCGCATGGCGGAATTCGCCAAGTTCTTCCCCGAAGGCGTCAGCTACGTCATCCCCTATGACACCACGCCCTTCGTGCTGATTTCGATCGAGGAAGTGGTCAAAACGCTGGTCGAGGCCATCGTGCTGGTCTTCTTCGTCATGCTGCTGTTCCTGCAGAACTGGCGCGCGACGCTGATCCCGACACTGGCAGTTCCGGTCGTCATCATGGGCACGTTCGGCATCCTTGCGGCGCTGGGGTTCACCATCAACACGCTGACCATGCTGGCGATGGTTCTGGCCATCGGCCTGCTGGTCGACGACGCCATTGTCGTCGTAGAAAACGTCGAGCGGATCATGGAGGAAGAGGACCTTTCCCCGCGTGAGGCGACCCGCAAATCCATGGGCCAGATCACCGGCGCGCTGGTCGGCATCGCGCTGGTCCTGTCGGCGGTCTTCGTGCCGATGGCGTTCTTTGGCGGCTCGACAGGGATCATCTACAAACAGTTCGCCATCACCATCGCCTCGGCCATGGGCCTGTCGGTGGTCGTGGCGTTGACGCTGACGCCCGCGCTTTGCGCGACGCTGCTGAAAAACGAACACGGCCACAAGACGCGCGGCATCTTTGGCCTGTTCAACAGGGGTTTTGACGCCACCACCTCGGGCTATGGCCATTCGGTCAGTTGGATCATCCACCGCCCGCTGCGGATGATGCTGATCTATCTGGCGATTGGCGCGGCCATGGTCTTTCTGTTCCTGCGCACCCCCACCGGCTTCCTGCCCGATGAGGATCAGGGCATCATGTTCGTGCTGGTGCAGGGCCCGACCGGGGCCACTACCGAACGGACCGAGGCAGTGCTGGCGCAGATCCAGAACTACTTCACCACCGCCGAAGCCGAGAACGTGGATTCGATGTTTGGCGTCTCGGGCTTCAGCTTTGCCGGGGCCGGGCAGAACATGGGCATCGCATTCGTGCGGCTGAAGGACTGGAAGGAACGCACGCGACCCGACCAGAACGTGCAGGCGATTGCCGGGCGCGCCTTCCCGGCGCTCATGCAGATCCGCGATGCGATGGTCTTCCCGATCGTGCCGCCCTCGGTGATCGAGCTGGGCAACGTCTCGGGCTTCGACTTCTACATTCAGGCGCGCGGGGGTCAGTCGCACGAACAATTGCTGGCGGCGCGCAACCAGATGCTGGGCATGGCGGGTCAGGACCCGCGCATTGCCTCGGCCCGCCCGAACGGGTTGGAGGACGCGGCGCAGTACAATCTAGACATCGACTGGCGCAAGGCCGGCGCGATGGGGGTTTCGGCCACCGATGTCGGTGGGCTGCTCTCGGTCGCGTGGGCGGGGCGCTATGTGAACGACTTCATCGATCGCGGCCGGATCAAGCGCGTCTATGTTCAGGGTGAGCCCCTGTCACGTTCCGTGCCCACCGATATCGACAAATGGCGGGTCAGGAACAGCTCGGGCGGGCTGGTGCCCTTCTCGAACTTTGCCGAGGGACGCTGGACCTATGGTCCGCAGGGCCTGACCCGTTACAACGGCGTGCCCGCGATGCAGATCCAAGGCGGTCCGGTTCCCGGCGTCTCCAGCGGCGAGGCGATGACCGCGCTGACCGAGATGGCGGCGAAGTTGCCCGTCGGCTTCGACATCGCATGGACCGGCCTGTCGCTTGAGGAACAGGAATCGGGCAGCCAGACCATGCTGCTTTACAGCCTGTCGCTGGCGGTGGTGTTCCTGTGCCTTGCCGCGCTTTACGAAAGCTGGTCGATCCCCTTCGCGGTCATGCTGGCCATGCCCATCGGGGTCTTGGGCGCGCTGGCCGGGGCATGGCTGGGCGGCTTTGACAATGGCGTCTTCTTCCAGGTCGGCCTGCTGACCGTTATTGGCCTGACCGGGAAAAACGCCATCCTGATTGTCGAATTCGCCCGAGAACAGGCCGAGCAATCCGGCAAACCGCTTTACGAGGCGGTGATCGAGGCCGCGCGCCAGCGCTTCCGTCCGATCATGATGACCTCGGTCGCCTTCTCGCTGGGGGTGCTGCCGCTGGTCCTGTCCAGCGGGGCTGGCGCGAACGGGCGCAACACGATCGGGGCCACGGTGCTGGGCGGGACGATTTCCGCCACGGTGCTGGGCATCCTGTTCGTGCCGCTGTTCTTTGTGCTGGTCCGCCGCCTGCTGGGCCGCAAGGAAGTGCTTGAGGGGCAGCACGCCAACTCCTGATTGCACGGGGCAAGCGGAAGCTTGCTCCGCAGGCGGCGCGGGCCTAGTCTTGGCCTCGGGGGACCGCGCTTGAGCGGCTGAGGAGGGGAATGGACGCATCGGGCCAGTTCGGCGCGGTTGGCAAGCGGCCAACCGCCTTGCGGCAGCGTGAATTGCCCCTGCGCGGCATTGCGCTGGCCGGATCGCTGCTGGTCTGGATCGCCATGTTCGCGATCTCGGTCTCGGTCGTGATCTGGCATGCCCGTGATTCCGTCCGACGCGAAACGGAATCGGCCTTCATGCTGGCCAAGGCGGCGGCGACGCTGACCCTGCCCACCGCCTTCCAGCGCCGCGATGTCATGGCCGAGGCCACCCGCATCGCCGCCGATATCCGCGCCCAGCGCCACGTCACCGCCGAGCTGCGCGATGCGGCAGGCCAGCAGGTGCAACTGCCCGCCATGCTGCCGGTCCCGGTCGAGAACGACGCGCCGGAATGGTTCGCCCGCCTGTTCCGGCCACCGCCGATGCAGGATGTCTTTCCGATCACGCAATATCCCAATGTGCTGGGCCTGCTGGAAATCAGGACCGAACCCTCGGATGAGATCGCCGAGATCTGGCGCGACCTGACCGTGCTGGTGCCGCTGCTGCTGGTCACCGGGCTGCTCGCCGTCGGTTCGACCATGGCATTGACGCTGCTGGTGGTGCGCCGCCTCAACCAGCTTGGTGCAGGCCTTGAGCGCATGCGCATTGGCGAGCTGGACGCCCAAACCCCGCGCAGCGGTCTGGCCGAGCTCGATGCGCTTGGCGAAGGCATCGACACGCTGGCATCGCATCTGGCGCGCGAGCGGGCCGAAAACCGCTTGCTGCAAGGCCGCATGCTGAGCCTGGCCGAGGCCGAGCGCGCCCGTATCGCCACCGATCTGCATGACGAAATCGGCCCGCGACTGTTTGCGCTGCGTGCCGCCGTCGAACAGGCCCGGCGTCAGGACGTGTCCCCCGAACTGGCCGAGAACCTTGCCGCAATCGCCGCCCATTCCGACGCGATCCGCGACAGCGCCCGCGCCGCCATCGACGACCTGCGCCCCTCGCCTGACGATGCCGAAGGGCTGGAGGAGATGATCCGCGAATTGCTGATCGATTTCGGAGAGGCCGCGCCGCAGGTCGCCTTCGATCTGCATATCCCCGAGGCTCTGCCCGAACCCGGCGAATCCGGGCGGATCGCGATGTATCGCTTTATCCGTGAAAGCGTACTGAACGCACTGCGCCACGCCCGCCCAACGCATATCGCGGTCGATATCCAGACCGAGGGCCGCCAGATCAGGGCTCGCGTCTGCGATGATGGCCCTGCGCCGCTGCGCGAAGGCAGGCGCGGCCTTGGCCATCAGGGCATGCGCGACCGCGCTGCCGCCATCGGTGCGGAATGGCTGCCGCCACGCCGCGACGGGGGCATGACCGTAACCGAATTCAGGATGACCTTCCCATGACCGCCCCTGCCGCCCCGCTGCGAGTCCTTGTCATCGACGACCACCCTGTCGTCGCCGAGGGGTGGGAACGGATCACCCATGGCCGCATCGATTGTCAGGTGATCGCCGCGCCCTCGCCCTCACGCGGGTTTCGGGCATGGCGGCGCGAGGCTCCGCAGGTGCTGGTGGTGGACCTGACCATGGGCGACGCGAAACTGGCCGGGCTGCGCTTGATCGAGCGGCTGCGGGCGGTGGGCGCGACCCAGCCGATCCTTGTGTTCACCATGCATCGCAGCCCGATCATTGCCCGGCGCGCCTTGCAGGGCGGCTGCAACGGCATCGTCATGAAGGATTCCCCGTCCGAAGAAATCTGCGATGCGCTGTCCGAGGTGGCGCGCGGCGGCGATTACGTCCCGGCCGATCTGGCCCGCAAGATCGCGCTGCTGGACCGCCCCGGCGCGGTTCCCGTCCGCGCGCGCCTGACCCCGCGAGAAACGGACATCCTGCGCGCCATTGCCGGGGGCCTTGCCTATCGCGAGATAGCCGATCATGTCGGCATCAGCTACAAGACGGTTTCCAACGTCAGTCAGACGCTGAAGGATAAGCTGGGCGCGACCAGCTTTGCCGATCTGGTGGTCAAGGCCATCCGCCATTTCGAAGCCGCCGAGGATGGGATCTGACCGATGGGTCGCCCGCCCCTCGGCCAGTCATCGGACCGGATTGCGACGGGCCGCGCGCCGACCAAGCGCGCGCTGATCGGCACCCGCATCCGCGAACGCCGCCTGTCCCAGGGCTGGCGCCAGACCGAGGTGGCGCGCCGGGCTGAAATCTCGGCCGCCTACCTGAACCTGATCGAACATAACCGTCGCCCGGTCAGCGAGGCGCTGCTGGGTCGTCTTGCTCAGGCGCTGCATATCGACGTGACCGAGCTTGCCTCGGACCATGAGGAGGCGCTGATTTCCGGCCTGCGCGAGGCCGCCGGACGGCTGAGCGATCACAAGCACCCGCTGGAACTGGACCAGATTGCCGAATTCGCGGCACGCTATCCGGGCTGGGCCAGCGCGCTTTCCGTGGCAATTCACCGCGCCGACGCGCTGGAGCGACGGCTGGTTGCCCTGTCCGACAGGATGACGCGCGACCCCTATCTGCTGGCCACCCTGCATGA
Source organism: Paracoccus litorisediminis (assembly GCF_009711205.1). Classification (GTDB taxonomy): domain Bacteria; phylum Pseudomonadota; class Alphaproteobacteria; order Rhodobacterales; family Rhodobacteraceae; genus Paracoccus; species Paracoccus litorisediminis. Next base: position 273,078 of record NZ_WMIG01000001.1, read on the forward strand.
GGTCCAGTCCGCGGTGACCTCGGTCCGCTCGACCGCCTCGATTCTGGCCGAGACCCCCGATATCGAACCCGAATGGCGCGACCGCTTTCATTCCAACCTTGACGGCGACAGCGCCCGCCTGTCGCGCACGGCGCAGGCGCTGGTCGCCTATCTGGATACGTTCGAAGATGACGCGGTGCCGATGTCGCCGCAGGAAGAGGTCGAGGCATGGATCGCCGCCGGTCAGCCCGACCCGGCAGATTCCGCGGAACTGGCCTCGGACGCGGCGCGCAAGCTGGCGCGTGACATGGCCGCTGCGCAGGCCCGCGACCGCGAGTTGCTTTCCGATGCCGAACTCGCCGAGGCGACGGCCCTGCTGACCCTGCCCGATCCGGCGCTGCTGGCCTCAAGGCTGGGGCGGCCGCTGGATCTGGTGTTGCGCCGTCTGGGCGTGCTGCGTCCGGGGATCTGGGCGCATGCCGGGCTGATCGTCTGCGATGGCTCGGGGGCGCCGCTATTTCGCGTGGCCCCGCCCGGTTTCCGCCTGCCGCCGCCCGGTGAAGGCTGCGCGCTGTGGCCGCTGTTCGAGGCTTTGGCCCAGCCGCAACTGCCCGTCGCCCGGCTGGTCGAGATGGCCAGCGGCGCGCGCTATCTGGCATGGGCAGTCTGCGAGAGGCTGCTGCCCATGGGTTTTGACGGCCCACCGCTGAGCCGGGCCCAAATGTTGCTGCTGCCCGCCCCGCCCGAGGACCGACGCGAGGCCCTTGCCGTCGGCCCGGCCTGCCGCATCTGCCCGCGCACGCTGTGTCCCGCGCGGCACGAACCCTCGATCCTCGGTCCCGCATGAGGCTGCGGACACGTCGCCTGTTTTTGGGCCGCGACGCCTATCGCCGTCGCCGGATGATCGACGCGACGCGCATCCTGCCTGTCGTTTTTGCCCTGATCGTCCTGCTGCCCCCGATCTGGCTGCCGCATTACTTCAGCTTTGCCACCGGCACGTTGTGGCTGGGCACCGGCTGGTTCGTCACCATCCTGATCACCGCAATCCTGCATCGCGCCATCGGCAGCGCGTCGGAGGATGACGATGATTCCTGAAATGCTAGGCCTCGCGGCGATTCTTTACGTCGCGGCTATGTTTCTGCTGGCCCATGCCGCCGACCGCGCCGCTGCGGCCGGGCGCTGGCGCTGGATGAACCGGCCCGCGATCTACACGCTGTCACTGTCGGTCTATTGCTCGGCCTGGACCTTTTACGGCGCGGTTGGCTATGCCAGCCGCTCGGGGCTGGAATACCTGACGATCTATCTGGGTCCGGGCATCGTCTTTGCCGGGGCGTGGTGGGGGCTGCGGCATCTGGTCCGGGTGGCACGGATGCACCGCATCACCTCGGTCGCGGACCTGATCTCCAGCCGGTTCGGGAAATCGGCGGGGCTGGCGGCGCTGGTGACTGGGATCGGGATCACCGCCGCAACGCCCTATATCGCGCTGCAGCTGCAATCGGTGTCGATGGCGCTGTCGGCATTCGCCCGTACCGATGCGCCGCTGCCGGGGCATATCCCGCTATGGACCGCCATAGGGCTGGCGGCCTTTGCCATCCTGTTCGGCACCCGCAATCTGGCCGCGGATGAGCGCCACCACGGTGTCGTCATCGCCATCGCGTTGGAGGCGGTGGTGAAGCTGCTGGCCTTTATCGCCGTCGGGGTCTTTGTGCTGTGGGGCGTGGCGGACGGTCCCGCCGATGTGCTGGCCCGGATCGACCGCATGGCCACCCGCCCCGAGGGCGCGGGCTGGGTCATCAACCCCGAGCGCTGGTTGGTGCTGATCGGGCTGTCGGCCTCGGCCATTATCGTGCTTCCACGCATGTTCCATGTCATGGTGGTCGAGGCCAGCGACGACGACCGGTTGCGGCAGGCGGGCTGGGCCTTTCCGCTGTATCTGTTCGTGATGTCCTTCCTTGTGCTGCCGATCACGGTGGTGGGCGACGACATCCTGCCCGCAGGCTCGAACCCGGATCTGCACGTGCTGGCCCTGCCCTTGTCGCAGGGGCAGAACCTGCTGGCTGGATTCGTTTTTATCGGAGGCTTCTCCTCGGCCATGTCGATGGCCGTGGTCAGCGCCATTGCCCTGTCGACGATGATGGCCAACCATTGGCTAGTGCCCTTCTGGCTGTGGCTGCGCCATGGCGGCTTTCGCGCCAACCGCCTGCCCGGTGCCGCGCGCGAGGACCTGAAGGCACTGATGCTGAATGCAAGACGCCTTGCGATCATACTGATCATGTCGGCGGGCTGGGCCTATCACCAGATGTCGGGGGGCACCTCGGCGCTGGCGGTGATGGGAATTGTCGCGTTCTCGGGGATGGCGCAGGTGCTGCCCTCACTGGTGGCAGGGCTGATCTGGCGGGGGGCGACGCGGCGCGGGGCGATTGCCGGGATTTCGGCCGGGTCGCTGATCTGGATCGGGCTGATCTACCTGCCCTCGCTGGGTCTGGTGCCACAGCCGGTCCTGCCCGCCGGGATCGACCCCTTTGCCGGATCGGTGCTGGTGGCTTTAGGGGCCAATCTGGCGCTGCTGATTCTGGTCTCTCTGGTCGATTTCCCGAACCCGGTCGAACGCATGCAGGCGCTGTCCTTTGTCCATGCCATCGCCCCCGACAGCGCCGGACCCGAACGCGCAGGTTCCGCCCCGGCCGAGGCGCTGCTGACGCTGGCCAGCCGCCTTTGGGGCAGCGACCGCGCGCTGGAGATCTTTCGCGATGCCTCGGTCGAGCAGGGCAAGTCCGGTTACCTGCCCGATCTGACGCCGCGCTTTCTGACCGATTTCGAACGGGAACTGGCTGGTACCGTCGGTGCCGCCACCGCGGTTGCCCTGATGGGACAGGTCGCGGGGCGCGGCAGCATCACCGTTTCCGATCTGATGGAGGTCGCAGGTGAAGCCAGCCGTGCCCGCGCCGACCGCACCCGGCTGGAGAACGCCGCCGAAGAAATTGAAAGAACCGCACGCAAGCTTCAGGAAACGAACGATAAACTGACTGTTCTTTCGGAACAGAAGGACGCATTCCTTGGCCAGATCAGCCATGAATTGCGCACGCCGATGACCTCGATCCGGGCGTTTTCGGAAATCCTCAGCGAACCCGACCTGCCCGACCCGGACCGGTTGCGTTTCGCTGGTATCATCCATGATGAGACCGGCCGCCTGACCCGGCTGATCGACGACCTGCTGGACCTATCGGTGCTTGAGGGCGGGCAGGCCCGGTTGATCCTGTCCGTGGTCAATCTGCATGACGTGATCGACCGGGCCCTGACCGCGGCGCAGGCGACGGCGGCGCGGCGGGATTTCACGCTGCTGCGCGATCCGCCGGCCGAGCATCTGATGCTGCTGACCGATGCTGATCGGTTGCTGCAGGTCCTGATCAACGTCATCGCCAATGCCCGTAAATATTGCGACGCCCATGCGCCGCAGATCCGGATCGAGGCCCGGCGCAAGCCCGATGGCCGGACCGAGATCGACATTTCCGACAATGGATCGGGGATTCCCGTGGCAAAGCAGGCCCTGATATTCGAGAAGTTCTCGCGTCTGAACGATGCCTCGCGCGCGGGTGGCGCGGGTCTGGGACTGGCCATCAGCCGCGAGATCATGGAGTTTCTGGGCGGCAGCATCGCCTATCTTCCCGGTCAGGGCGGAGCCTGCTTCCGCCTGACCCTGCCGCACCGTCCGCGACCGCCTCGCACGGAAAATGCGGCGGAATAAACCGTTCCGAAACCAATCGCTGGCAGATTTGGCGCTGAGGGCGAATGATTCGGAAGTGGTGATGCAAGGCATGGACAGGGAAACGATGGCAGAGACGCCCATTCCGGGCGGTACGGTGCTGCGCGGCCTGATTGCCCGGCGCGACGAAACCCGCGCCCCCGAGGTTACCGCAATCCAGCGCCTGTCGGAAAAGGATCATGAACGCGCCGTCGCGACCGCGCTTGGCCGCGCAGCGGAACGCACGCAAAGCCTGCCGGTCTATGTCGAACGGGTGCGCTTTTCCTCGATGACCGTGGCGGAGATGCCCGAATACCTGCCCGAGCGTGCGTTGTTGGCCATTGCCGAGGATAACCGGGGCAAGATCGGCTTCGTCGCCCTGTGCCAGAACCTGCTGGCCTCGATGGTGGAAATGCAGGCGCTGGGACGGGTCACGCCGCGTCCGGCACAGCCACGGCGGCCCACACGGACGGATGCCGCGATTTCTGCCGAGTTCGTCAACGCTTTGCTGGATGAGTTGGGCCGCGAATTGGCCGCCCATCCGGGTCTGCCACGGTTCGGCAGCTTTCGCTATGTCGCCTATCTGGACGATCCGCGCCCGCTTTCCCTGATGCTTGAGGATGGCGCGATGGCCCGGCTGTCACTGGATTTTCGCATTGGCACGGGCGGCAAACGCGACGGCGCGATCCTGATCGGCCTCCCCGAGATGCATGTCCGTACCGAGATGCCCCCCTCGGCGCTGTTGCCCGTGGCATCCTCGCCCGCACCGCCGCCCGAAACGATTGAGCCCACCCTTGCCGAAGCGGTTCGCGAAGCCCCGGTCACGCTCAGCGGGGTGTTGTGCCGCCGGACGATGACGCTGCGCGCGCTGCGCGGCCTGCAAGCCGGTGGTCTGATTCCACTGCCCGGCAATGCGCTTGATGATGTGCGCGTCGAGACGATGGCAGGGCAACTTCTGGCGCGCGGGCGTCTGGGCGAAAATGAAGGTTTCCACGCGATCAAGCTGCGCCCGGCCGGAATCGACACGCCAGAGGGTGACACTGCCCGCGAACCGCTCAGCGCAGCGGGTTTCTCGGGGATCGAACTAGGCGCACCGCCAATCGATCTGGACATGCCCGATCCGTTCCGCAATCCTGACCGCAATGACCTCCCTCCTGCGCTGCCATTGCGCGCGGCTGAGGGCTGAAAGCCACGCTTGGGGCCGAATTCGGCCCGAACTTCGCCACTCCTGCGGGGCGATGATCAGATTCTCCTTGAAATTCTGGCCCTGCGGACGCATGTAGCATGCGCCCGCCGCACCCCGCGGGTATTCCCTAAAGGAGAGAACATGGCCAAGGAAGAAATGCTCGAATTTCCCGGCGTCGTGAAGGAACTCCTGCCTAACGCGACATTCCGGGTCGAGCTTGAAAACGGCCATGAGATCATCGCGCATATGGCAGGAAAGATGCGTAAAAACCGCATTCGCGTTCTGGCCGGCGACAAGGTTCAGGTGGAAATGAACACCTACGACCTGACCAAGGGGCGGATCAATTACCGCTTCAAGTAAGCCCTCTGCCTCGTCTGCGGCCCTGCCGCAGATGCGGGCCAGCTCAGGCATACCGACATGACAGACATCATTTCACCCCGCCCGGACACGTCGCCCAGCGGGGATTTTCATTTGCGGCCCGCGTTCATCCTTGGTTCGGCCAGTCCGCGCCGACTTGAGCTGCTGGCCCAGATCGGCATCCGGCCGGATCAGATCCTGCCCGCCGATATCGACGAAACGCCGAAGCGCAACGAAGAGGTCCGCGACTACACCCGCCGCATGGCGCGGGAAAAGGCCGCGGCTTTGGCCGGGCAGGCCGAGGGCGCGATTCTTTGCGCCGATACCTCGGTCGCTGCCGGTCGCCGCATCCTAGGCAAACCCGTGGACGCGGATGAGGCACGCGCCTTTCTGCGCCTGCTTTCGGGCCGCCGCCATCGCGTGCTGACCGCCGTGGCCTTGGCCCATCGCGGCCGCCTGCATGAACGGCTGGTCGAGACCACGATCCGCCTGCGCCCCCTCTCGCCCATCGAGATCGAGGACTACATCGCCTCGGGCGAGTGGCAGGGTAAGGCGGGCGCTTATGGCATTCAGGGCCGGGCGGGCGCCTTTGTCGCCTGGCTTCAGGGCTCGTACAGCGCCGTTGTCGGCCTGCCGCTTGCCGAAACTGCAACCCTGCTCGCCCATGCAGGAATCCGGGGGACATCGGAATGAAGGGACGCCAGATCGTTCTGGGACAGGTCTTTGGCCGCGACGCCGCCGCGCTGATGCAGGACGGCCAGCTTGAGGACCTTATCATCGACGCGGGCCATCTGACGCCTCTGCCCCCCGGCGCGATCTGCCGGGCCAAGGTGGACCGGCTGGTCAAGGGTCAGGGCGGGGTCTTCCTGCGCCTGCCCGAAGGCGAACGCGGCTATCTGCGCGATCGCAGCGGGTTGCGCGAAGGGCAAACGCTGCTGGTGCAGGTCAATGGCAGCGCCGAGGATGGCAAGGCCATCCCGGTCAGCTCGCGGCTGAATTTCCGCGGCCGCCATGTCATCGTGACCCCGGGCGCGCCCGGCGTGAACGTCTCGCGCCGCATTCGCGACGAGGACATTCGCGCGGGTCTGGCCCAGCTTGGCGAAGCCGCGGTCGAGGACATGCCCGACAGCCTCGGGCTGGTCTTCCGCAGCGCATCCGAACATGCCGAACTGGATGAAATCGCGGATGAGCTGAACCAGCTGGTCGAACTGGCCCGCAGCCTGATGGCCGATCGCGATGGCCCGCCCGAGCTGCTGCTGGACGCGCCTGAGCCCGCCGAGGCAGCCTGGCATGACTGGGCCGAGCCTGAGCCCGATTCGGTCGAAGATGGTGAGGATGCCTTTGTCCTGACCGGGGCCACCGATGCCGTCGAATCGCTGCTGTCGCCGCGAATCGATCTGGGCGGCGGTGCATGGGCCGAAATCGAGGCCCTGCGCGCGCTGGTCGCGGTCGATGTGAATACCGGTTCGGATCATTCGCCGGCGGCGGGCCTCAAGGCCAATATCGCACTGGCCCGCGATCTTGCCCGGCAACTGCGCCTGCGCGGTCTTGGTGGCCAGATCGTCGTCGATTTCGCGCCGATGCCCAAGCGCGACCGCGGGACGTTGGAGCAGATCCTGAAAGCCGCTTTCAAAGCTGAATCGGCCGAGACGGTTCTGATCGGCTGGACCGCGATGGGTCTTTACGAGATCAGCCGCAAGCGCGATCGCATCGCCTTGAGCCGTCTGGCGACAGGGGGGGCAGGCTGATGGCCTGCCCGATCTGCGGCAAGCCGGCGGTCGAAAAATACCGCCCTTTCTGCTCGCGCCGTTGTGCGGATGTTGACCTCGCGCATTGGCTGCGAGGCGACTACCGCATCCCCGCCGAGCCGGTGACAAATAAAGACGAAGAAGAATGAAATTTCTGCTTTTTCGGTCTGGACACCACCGCGCAGGTTCCCTAATAACCCGCCTATCGAAAGCGAGACGCTAGAGAGCGAAACGCGAAGATGCCCGAATAGCTCAGTTGGTAGAGCAGCGGATTGAAAATCCGCGTGTCGGTGGTTCGAATCCGCCTTCGGGCACCACTTTCCCCCAGAAAGTCGTGCTAAGTCAGTGCTTTAAAAAGCACCGTCCCTATCTGGTCCACCCAATAGCCCACCTTTAAAGTCTTACTTAGCAGATTGAGTTCGACATTAGATCGGATGTTCGATCTGCCGTAGTGCATCTTCGGCAAGTGGCCGTTGCAACTTACCGGCTATCTCGAAAGGCGCGGACAGCCACGTTTCCCATTCCTTGGGTTCGGTTAGTATCACCGGCATAGCCTTCCGATGAATTGCGCCAACGGTCGCGTTAGGAGCGGTCGTCAGAAAGGCGAACAGGTCATCTATCGTTTCACCGTCCTTCACTTTGCGGACTGACTGCCAGCCGCGAACCTCGATACCGGCAAAGAACATCGGTGCGTCGTCGGCTGCAGCAAACCACTGATTGCCGTTTCCGGCTCCAAGTGGTTCGGCGAAGGACGTGACCGGGACTAAGCATCGATAAGCCGGACCAAGCCAACGTCGCCAGTGAGATGAAGAAGTGTTGCGGACATTGGTCACGCCTGGGTCGCGGACAGTTTTCAGGACGGACGGCGGCGAAGGCATTCCCCAGCGCGCCCGCACCAGTTCCAATGCTTGGCCGTCGTGTCGAATGATTGGGGCCCGCCGATCTGGATAGATGCTGCCCGGCTCAAGGTTCCCGACCCTGTCTGCGAAAGCGAAGCCGCGGAACAATTGCCGCATTGCCTCTTGCGTGGTCGTGACGTTGTAGAGATTGCACACAGCCTCATCCTCGCCAGCCTTCCTGCCGAACGGCAGCGCTGGGGAAGAGTAACCGGGATAGCAGGTGCCGTCAGCCAACCCGAGTTCGGGAAAAGCGGAGCAAAAGCCATCAGCATCAGCGGTACTTCGGAAATAGAGCACAACGCAATCGCGCCCCGCCGTAACGCCACCACTGTGCCAAGCATAGTTGCCGCGGCCTATAATCCGATCCAGCCAGAGATGTACTGTATCAAATTGCAGGCCGAATCCATTCAGGGGAACTTGCAGCCTTATGCGCACGGGGAATGCGCGTTCGTCGGTCTTGGCCTGTGGGGTGGTGCGGCGTGTCATCGTGAGAACATTTCAGGAACGTAGACGAGTCGCAAGATGCGGCCCTTACCGTTATTCCCCGTTAAAAAACGGCGAGCCGGGCACATCGCAACCTGAAAAACCTGACATGGACCGCCTGAAAAAAAGCGGCAGCAGCCGCGATCAGATCCACGGCCTGCCCTGTTCTGCCCTGTAAAAACAGGCACCGCATCCTCAACATCTTGGCGCAGTCAAAGATGAAGCAGCTTCTACGGTGGTATTTTAGAAGCAGCCCTTTTCCGTGCCAGCAGCGGTAAGCGCCTCATAATGGCCTTTCAGAGAAGCAATCTGAGGCTCAAGGTCTGAACCTGCCGCAAGCACGAACAACGCGGGCCAGAACAGGACGACGCCGACACCGGTTGCTACCGCATCATTTGTAGACTTCTGTTGCTGCGTACCGGAAAGCTCGTTCACCTTATTCACCACACGATTTCTTTCGCTAACAATTGCTCGGCAGTTGTAGCTCGCATAGGTCGATGGGCTTACATACGTGCCCTGTATTTGGCTTGGCGAAGTAGCGCATGCGCTTAGCGCGGCTAACAGGAGCCCTCCAACGAAGAGCAATCCAATGGTGTGTTTCATCATCACGCCTCATGGTTGAATTCGTACAAGGTTGGACGAACTCATCCAGCTTAACCTGTTCAGGGAAAGCCGCTAATCTCTATCCGCAAGCGGTGCTTGCACAACGAATGCCGGAGACAAAAAAGCAAAGCCCCGGACGCTCGCGGGGCCTGTCAATCAAATTGGCTGCAACCAGAAATCTAAAGTCAGTTAAGCCGCTGCAATGCACCCGGTCCCGAAGATGCCAGCACCAGCGCTGGATCTTTGGGGAACGACCGAATGTCGAACCACTTGAAGCAGGTGCCGTCCCGATTCACCTGGTCGCCCGACGAGATGGGAAAGCCGTTCGAGGCATGACGGATCAGCCCGGCGCGGAAGGCCCGCAGATCCAGCAACCACCACAGGTCAAAGCCCGTCTCGGCTGCGTCGGCGTGGCCGTAGAACAGCCAGTCACCCTCGCCGTCGACAATCTTTGCCAACTCGGTCTGATTGCCCGACGGCAGGCGGGAGCGGATCGTGAAGTCGTAGGGATAGCGTCCCGCATAGCCATGACGGCGCACACGTGCCGCAATGCGCACGTCCCGGCCATCCAGCATCAGCAAGTCGGTGGCATGGCGGGTATCGAGGTAATCAGGCGCTACCCGCAGAAGATGCGCGCCGACGATACGACGGATCTCGGGGATAAATCGATCCGACCAGTTCCGGTTGATCGAATATACCATGTTCATGCTGATGCGCCCTCGCGCCAGTTGCCAATGTCGTGGAGGAAAAAAAGGCGCCCGACCGTAGCCGGGCGCCACAGGCGTTAGTTGTCGGGCAAAGCCACACTGTCCAAGGCCGCATTCAGTTCGCACGCGATACTGCGGGCGGTACTGATCGGCGACGACATGACTGCCGGTGCAAGACCCTCGTTGTCGAGAAGCTCTGCTGCCTCAAGAATGCGCTCGAGGTGCATGGCCCGCGCCTGCTGGTTCAGAATATGACCGAGGAGAGCGCTCATTCTGCGGCCTCCATTCGGACTTGTGGTCGGCACCGTGCCTGAAGAATCTCGCAGCCCATCCCGGCCACATGAGCCAGCGCCTGCGCCACCTCCAAGGTTTGCTCGACCATGTGTAGTCGACGCTCTTCCAGTTCGCCGCCGATGCCTTCGTTCAATAGTGCGATGCGGCAGGTTCCGATCATCGTTTCGACACAATAGACGAGATGTTCAGCCCACTCGTCCGGTTTGTTCGTTGTGATGATGTCGGTCAGCACAAGGGGCTCGCTCATGCAGCACCCCCGATCTGCGCCCGTGCTTCGGCCCAAATTGCGTCCCGGTGTGGGTGAGCGCTTGAAAGTTCAAATTCACCGAACGCCGTCCAAACCGCGACCTTGATGACCCAGTCGGTCGCGTTCTGACACGGCTCGCGCATCATCTGGTCTTCGTAGTCGCAACGCATGCTGACGAGGGCGTCAAACGCTTCCTCCTCCATGTCCAGTGCCCCATTTTCTTTCGACATCAGAACGGTCCACTGGCGATACATCCGCATTATCGGTGTTTCGCTCATAGCCTGCGCAGCGAGGCTCGGCGCCGCGCTGGCAGCAAGTGCGGCTGGAGCCAGTTTCATTAGATCACGACGTTTCATAGTCAGCTCTCCATTATGAGGATTGGTCTGGCGATGGCTCACGCGTCGGGATGGTCCAACGGCAGCGGGATTTGCCGAACGCGAAATCGTGCGCCTGAGCCGAGGCAATGTGATTGTACGACCTGCTCGAATGATCCGACCCACACTGCCGGGTTAACGGCTGTGGGAGAACCTGATTGCCTTCAGCAGGGGCAGCATTCACCTTGTGCGCCTTGACGCGGAGCAGCCCATGCGATCCGGCCGGCCATGCGCGGCCCGCAGGGCCTCGATCTGAAACTGGATAGCATTCTGAATCGACTTGAGGTCGCCCCGGCCCCGTCTCGATCTCCTCCAAGGCCAAACGCAGCCGCACGGCGATGAGCACACGCTGGGCTGTTGGCAGAATCGATCCAGCCGCACTAACAAGACATGCGGGCTCAGTCGCCACTTTGAGGACGCCGTGAATCATGCATATAACTCCGAATTTGAACCCGGCATTTGTGGGTCCGCGGTCGCCCGGGCGGGGAAACCGTTTACCTACCAAACTACACATGATATGTAGGATCAAACACACCAGGTGTCAACACATGGAGTGTATCTTGATACACACGGAGTGTAAATGCCAGCCCTCGACAAGAAAATTTGCAAGGCGGCGCGTGCTTTGCTCGATTGGAAGGCTGGAGACCTCGCCGACGCAGCGCGCATTTCGCACGACACGCTTCGGTCATTCGAGAGCGGTCGCACAAAGGCACTAAGCCGCGAGAATGAGGAGGCCGTACTCCACGCCCTCGAAGCGAATGGCGTCCAATTCCTCGAGACGGGGCAGACAGCTGCGGGACCCGGAGTAGTATTGCTTTCCTTGAACCGCGGGGCTCAAAACTAAACCAACCTTAATGGGCTGCTAAGGATGCTTTGACTCGGACCCTCGCCGCATTCATTCTGAAAATGCGGTTTTGCCATTTCCGAGCCTGACATGCGCATCACTTCGTCCATTTTCAGTGTCGTCATAGCGCTCGCGTCGCCCGTATATGCTTATACTGTGGATGAGATGTGGGCTGAATTTGATGCGACCAAACTCAGCCTGGATGAAAAGCGATTTCTTCAGTTCGGACTTGCCCTGGAGGGCCAATATTCCGCCCTAGTGGATGGCGCATGGGGCAACGGCAGCCAAGCCGCACTTGAGGCATGGGCCAGAGGTGCCGGATTGCAGCCCCCTATTGAGAGCTGGGAGGTCGTCCTGCTTGCCGCAGACACAGCAGAGGCCTTGCGCGTTGACGGCTGGGAACAGCGCTACTTTGAGCCGATGGACATGTCGTTCGCGGTCCCAGCAGGGCGTATGAAGCAGGAACAGGCGAGTGAGTTCTTCCTGAACTACGCCCACGACGCGAGCACACTCCGCTACTCGCTAAATCTTGGCGATTTGCCAAACATGCAAGGTTTTCATACCTACGCGCTTCGCTCGGCTTTGCCGGGAAGTTCCCCCTACACCCTCCGGCGCGAAAAAGTGTTAATTACCTCCGTAGACCAACCGGCAGGAACAATCCTCTATGTCCGTTCAGATCTGAGGCGGAATGGTTGGGCAACGGTGATGTTGTCCGCGGCTAAGCGGGACCAGCACCTTTTGAGCGCTGTTTCCGGCAGCATTACCAAGGGATGGTCGAACGCCATTGATCTTCCTCCTAGTGGGGAGATTATGGAGGGCTTCACTTCCATGGCAACCATCCTAGTTGAGGCGGACGAGCAGCAGACAGCCGACGAATATGCAAGTCTTGAGGCAATGCGCCAAGGCATGACGGCACCTCCTACCGTCCCTCATTTGCCCTCGCCACCTGTCGATCAGCAGGCGGTTGCACCTGCGGCCCCCTCAGCGCCAAAGCCGGCTGAACTAACCCTTCAAGGCACTGGAACAGCCTTCTTCGTATCGGAGCAGGGCCACCTGATTACGAATGCTCATGTTGTAGAGGGCTGCGAACTCCTGAAGATTGATGGCCGCGATATAATCCTGATTGCGGTCGACGAGAACTTTGACCTAGCGCTAATCAAGGACATCCCTCAACGAATCCCCGCGGTCGCAAAATTCGCCTCTCGACCGGCGGCATTGAATGCCGACATCACCATTGCTGGCTATCCGCTTACCGGGATTCTCTCAGGCCTCAACATCACCCGCGGCAGCGTCAGCAGCCTGAAAGGGCCGGCAGGTGATCCGATCCGCATGCAGATCTCCGCGCCGGTCCAACCAGGAAACTCAGGGGGTCCAGCTGTAGATGCGACCGGCCATGTGGTAGGAGTAGTGGTCTCGAAGCTGGATGCCAAGCTGATCGCCGAGACCATTGGTGACATCCCGCAGAACGTCAACTTTGCGGTGCGGGGCGAGATGGCGAAACTGTTCCTGTTTCAAAATAACGTAGAGCCGATCCTTGGCGCCGATGACGAACCCCTTCTAGATGCTGTCACCCTCGGGAAGGACCTTGAGAGGACAACCCGACTTGTAGAGTGCTATGGACATTCCAACTGATCCGGCAGTCGGCGGGCGGTGCATACGGGGAACATGCAGTGGGTGAAGGTGAACAGATGGGCGAAGATGAGAATGCTCTCCAGACAATGGGTGAGACTTTCCCAGGCTATCAGCATGAGGCAGGCGACAGAGCGTTTGTCGTGGCGCAACACTTCAATGATTTTTTGCAGGAGCATCCTTTCATCCGGGAACGACCAGACTTGGCGGCTCTTGCTGATCGGGCGGGGGATACGCTGGCGGAGTTGTATCAAGCTATCTGGAAAGCAAAAGACTGAACCAGTTCCGCTTGTGCCGTGCTGCGCGCATTTTTAAGGCGTTGGACAATCAAGCCTCCGCCTTACAGCCCATGCGTTTTGACTTCCGATTGATCAACTTCAACTGGCTACCAGTATCTGGCGCAGTATCCCCCCACCATCATGGCGGAAGCCAATTCTTGACCATCGTTTCGGTAGCAGGAGCCGATAAAGCGGTCATAGCTGCGACCACCGTTCAGATAGCAGCGCACTGTCTTGCCGTTGACGAGCTTTTGCATAGCTACCTTAGCCCTTTGGCCTGCAGGTGTCCCTAACTCCGCACAATCCAATGAGCTAAATCGTACGGCAACGCCTTTCACTTCAATCGTGTCTCCGTCGCGAACGTGCGTTACTGGCCCCTCAACCTGTTGAACAGCGGTCATTTCGATCAGTCGAGGAACATACTCCGGGTATCGCTTGAGTGGGTTAAATAAGGCGTAAAGCATCGCGATAAAGCCTAGGCCCATTCCGACCTTTGCAAGCAACGAGCGCAACGACCGGCGTTGTTTCTTAGTCCTGACCGTACGTTTTTTCCTGCGCGGATCGAACTGTACAACCGGCATACGTCCTCCCTGTTGTGTGAGGCTCAATCAGGAGATTGACGCACGCCGTTGTCTCGCAGCCCGCTTACGGCAGCCATCGAAGCAGTGGCGAGCATCTGCCCTGCCGAACTCGGGAACGGGCTTCCCACACCGGTTGTCCGCTGTGTCCGCCCAGATAGCATGAACGTCTCGATCAGAAGTCCCCAGCCGCCGCCGGGCTTTTCCTCGATGGTCACGCTGTGTGGATCGGGTGCTGGCATTTTGCGACTTGATTAAATTGGGGGTCAGAGCCGGGTCAGTAACATGATACGACATAATGACGTAAATCTAACACCCGACTATCCGAATCGCCATAACACCGCCTAGCGTCCAGAATCGTTAACCTTTCTTAACAAAAGTTCTTCGTAGGTTCGCGGTTGGACAAAAGGGGTAGAATGTTACTGATTTCTCTTAGGCGCCTGAGCGCTGCCTTACGGACAGGAAGTTGCACCGCGCTTGTCGCTTGCGGTCCCACAGTAGATTCGTCGACCTATGGCGGCCCCGACAGCATGCGTAATCGATCATCCTATGCGCTTTGGAGCGAGTTGGGCGCGACATCCGACACACGAACAATCATGCTTCTTGAAGCTGAGTTGGCGGCACGGGGTGAAACTCAGTCACCTTCGGGAAGTGAATACCTGGGCAGGAAAACCAGCGGAACTGTGGGTCGCAGGTCTTACGCCCGTTCTGAGGCTATCAGCGGCGACCGCAACTGTTCTGACTTCACGTCCGGCGCCGAAGCTCAGCGGTTTTTCCTCGCTACGGGAGGTCCCGTCAGCGACCTTCATGGGTTAGACCGGGATGGAGATGGCAATGCCTGCGAGTGGGGGAAAACCCTTCGAAGCAGCGTATCCAGCCATCGCCAGTATGTCGCGCGCCAGACTTCGGCTGCCCGCAGTTACCAATCATCAAGCCGATGCTATGTTGGCCCTAGAGGCGGGAGTTATACTATCACCCCCAGCGGGAGCAAAAACTACGGTGGGTGCTAAGAATCAATATTGCGATGCGCTATGGGTCGCGAAATGGCAGGGAGAAAACTGATGATAAAGCTGTTATCTCCTTTGCTCGGCGTTTTTTTTGCTGCGCAGGCGGAAGGCCAAGAGTTTCTGATATTCGGAGGCGATGACCATGATGTGTTTCTTGGTTGCCTGAACTGCAACGCGTTCGCCTCTGACGCGATTTGCAACGAATTTGGGGCTGGGAGTGAATTTAAGTCAGAATCGATCTTCAATGAATTCGGTAAGTTTGGCAGCGAGTTCTCCTCTTCCAGCCCTTGGAATGAGTTCACGTCGTCGGACAGTGTTCCTGTTGTTGTAGATCGAGAGGGAAATTTCTACGGTTATTTGACGATAAACACTTTTCGGTCAAATGCTGTTTCGTTTTCAAAGAACCTTGCGAAGATTTATGACGTTTCCGACGGAGACTTGGGAGTTGTGCGAAACTTGTTGTGCCAGTAGTCCCAGCGCCTCCGCTGCGCCTCCCTGATGCGTTCTATCCCCTCTGGCATTCACGCCCCTGTCGAATTGCCGCCGTGCAACTTTCAGCGCCGTATGTCCGGCTCCGATTTGTTGCGGCAGGGCGTAACCTTGGTTGGGGATTTGTCCCTCAAAATTCCTACGGAAAATATTGGCCCCGCTTCGGCGGGGTTTCCTCATGCCACGACTCGACGCAAAACGGCGGGGTTCGTGCCCCGCCGTCCCAGACGCAAAAGCGTTCTATCAATCGGTTTTCTTCACGTCATCGCTGTCTTGCAATACGCTTACGGCACCCTTGAGTTTCTGACGTTCCTCGATCAGTGCACGGCGCAGAATGCGTTTCATGTCGCTGGTCATCTGACGTCCTCCTAGGTTGGCAGCACAAGCTGCGGGAGAAGTCACGATAGCACGGACAGCCTCAGATTTCACGACAAAAGTGGGCGTGTTTTTTCTCGACAGCAGTAGGCGGGCTTGCCGAGCCGTAACTAAAGCGCCTCTGCTTGCCCAGATCGGGGCACCGCCTTACACAGGCACTCCATTACAAACCAAAGGCATTTCAATGAAACAGATCCTGCTCCCGCTCGTCGCTGCTCTGGCTGTCGGTTTCGGATTCATGGCTTTCGACAAGTCGCGCGGTGCTGAATGGGTTGTCTCACCGCAGGAGATTGCCGAGGCGAAAGCAGCAGGCAGCACGGGCGTGGAATCGCGGCCAGGCACTGTGACGGTTCTGCCTATCCGGAGCGAGACTGCCGACGCGCTGCCCGTCAAGTGGGCGATAGCAGGCATCGCTGCGGGGGCGCTGGTTTTCTCCTCGATGCGTCGCCGGAAGAGGGCAGCATAAGCCCTAAGATGATCCGGAACTGTCAGACTCCGAGGATCTGTGCGATTTCCCGGCTCTCGCGAACCAGTTCCATGACCTGCGCCCGGAGTGACAAGGCCTCTTTCGTCCGCAGCCCATGCCGGAAATTCGGGTGGTCGGAGCCCGGTTTAGCACCAGACCGCGCACCGTGCATCCGACAGACAGCCCAGCCCTTCACCGCGGGATTGCAGCAGCGGACGCCTGACCGCTTGGATTTCGCCGTGCAGCGGGGAGAACAGTGCATGAGGTAAACGGCATCTTTAGCCATGGGCCCCTCCCCCGTGATTGACGTTACCGACGACCGCCTGCGCTCCGCTTTCGACGGTAACGCGCTCGACCCTCACCACTTGCTGGCCCTTCGATCGATAGCGCTTCAACGCCTCGACCTGGGCGGCATATGTGCGCGCCAACTTGTTCAGCGCGCGCTCGGCTGCGTCCTGTTGCGGGATGACGCTGGCCCTGTTCAGCCGGTGGGCAAGGGTCATCGTCGCTTGATGGATGGTAGCCATTTGAGTTAGCAGCAGAACTTCAGCGGGGTCTTGTGGGTGCATGCCATCCACAAAGCCAAGCACAAAGTTAGCGGCGTCATCGTCCGCCAACTTCCCCGGCGATGATGTGGCGGAAATCTGATGTAAAAGGCCAGCCAGAACATTGTCGCTTCCGGCAGCCTCTTGAAGCTTCGAGAAATCGCCGGACACCTCGACCTGGAGAACCTCGCCTTCCTGCTGCATTCTCACCTTGGGCGTGGCTTTCTCATCCTGTCGTTGTGGAAATGGCGAAACGTCCTGATTCTGGGGAGCGCCATATGCTTCGGCGCGCGGGTTCTGCATGGTTCTCTCCTTGCTCGGATTGCCGCTCCGCTCCATATTCGACCGATGAGCATCGCCGCTGTTTACCTGACCGTCATGCTGGCAAATTTCGCCACCGGATGGTTCGTCTATGCCCTCTGGCGAATTCATAGGAACGCCAATGACTGGCCGGCGATCGGCATGGCAGTATTCATTGCAATCACTGTCGCAATAGCCGCCTGCGCAGTTGTTCAGCCAACGCCGGACTCGCACCGACCCCAACCGCAAGCGTCCCGCGCCGAAGCGCTCCCCCAGCATCCGGCAAAAGCGGAAATGCTGCGCGAGCGCGCTCAATCGCATCAAGAGTAGCCCGAGCGTTTGGCCGGGTCAGCACGTCGGCGAGTTCGTTCCGCACAGTCCCTTTCGCTCGCTGGATCTGTGACGGCGTTGAGCCGGTGAATTGCCGCCAGTAGCCTTTGGCTGTCTTGACGGGCTCACCTTTGCGGAAAGCCCCCGGCTCCATGCTGTCATCCAGCATTGCTGCGAACGCCCCGCGCTGTGCGGTCTTGCTGTTCCCACCAACGCCAGCACGTAAGCCGAGAGCGGACGCCGTTTCGTCAATCGCCGTCTTGAGCGGATGCCAGTCGTCGCCGAGCAGAAGCTTCATCTTGTCCTGCGAGGCCCGCGACGTGAGCATGGCATATGCCTTGTAGGTCTCGCGGGCATCCATGTTCGGATCGGTCGCGACGGCACGGACATTAGCTACCGCATCATCGATGCTCTGCCTCAGCCCGCGCTTTACCGCCGCGCGCTCCGCTCCGGACATGCCGTCAAGCGCGGCTTCCGCCTCGGCGCGGGTCACTTGCGGGCGCAGCAGTTCCGAACCGGTCTTGATCGCCTGCACTTCGTCAATTGCGCTGGCTGCGACCCGGGTAGCGTCATCATAGGCCGGGGCCGCTTCACCAAGGGCCTGACGAATGGTGCGGGACAGTCCCTTGTAGGCATTCCCCAGCGGGGTTTGCCCGCCCATAGCCCCCTGCCCTTCGCCGGTCGATGCCGCCTGATCCAGCGCCCGCTTAATGTAGTCCCACTGACGAACATCGGGCATCCGACGCATTGTGACAGACCCGTCATCAGCAATGCTGGCAAGGATCTGGCGTGATGCGTCGTCATCAAGTTTCATCAGCAGGTTTGCGTCATTGATAGCCTTCGCCGGAACGCGCTTAAGCAGCCCCTCAAGCCGCATCCCGGCTTCACTGGCATAGTCGATGGGCTGCGCATAGGCAGCGTCGTAGACCGCCTTGCGGGCCGGCGCGGTGGACTGCCTCACATCACCCTGCAAGCGGGCCGTGTCGTTGAACTGACGGCCTCCGGCAGCACCGATATTGTTGCCGGTAAGCGACTGATCCAGCGCGGCGTTGAGGCGCCCGCCGGCTGCCGTTGCTCGGTCATCGATGCGATGAAGCGCAGTGCGTGCGCCTTCACCGGGGGCTTGCGTCACGAAGTCCAACGCGTTGCGCGTGGTTGGACCGGCATCCGCAAGCATCGCATCCTGCCCGGCGTCGTTCAGTGCCGAACCCATCCGGGATAGATCGTCCATTTCGAGCGTATCAGACAGCAGACGACTAGCCTTTGGGGAGATACCAAGACCAGAGGCTATCCGACTGATGCCTTGCGATTGATTCAGGCGATTTCGGAATGCTGATGCGAGAGCCCCAACCCCATGCGCGACAGCTGGCACGGCCAACCCGACGGCACCTCCGAAAGCAGCGTCTGTTGCCGATGTGGCAACCCGGTTTTCTGCTCCATTGTCGCCGCGGCCAAACCCCCTAGTGGCACCTTCCACGACACCCAAGCCCGCGCCTCGCACCATGTTCCCGCCGAGGCTCTGCGCAGCCATGCCGGGGCCCGCAACTACTGCAGCCGGGACACCAGTTGCCAAACCGCCAGCGAGTTGAAGGCCAGCGCTTTGAAGCGGCTTTTCATCGTCCATAGCCTTCGAGGTGGCGCGCCATGCATCGCGTGCTTTGTCACCATAAACGGCCCCGACGGCTTCATCGGCATAGGATCCAATAAACGGCGTACCCTCCACGGCTTTTAGCGCGCGGGCCTCCACCGGGTTCTGGTTGATGATGCTATCGTTCCATCCCGACATGGACACATCAGCCGGTGTCGCGCCCTCCATCAGCTTCGCGACCTGTTCCGGGTCGCTGGTGCTGTAGTTCGGACTGCTGAATACGCGCTTGCCGTCCGACAACTCCCAGATGGTGCCGCCGTCCTCGGTCGATGCGAGGGCCCTGCGTCCGGTCGGTTGCTCCTGCGTAGCAGGCGCGAAATCCGCCCATGGGCCATCCTCTTGCGCGGCCTGCGGCTGATAATCTTCCCAAGGACCGGCCATCACTGCCTCTCCCAGCTATTCGGGTCGGCCGGATCACCACCCTTGAAGCGATAACCCTTGCGCAACTCGCCGACCTGCGGAGCCTGCGACGTGCCATCGCTGATCTTGTCGCGCATCTTGTTGAACGTCTCGTAGGGATTACCAAGCGCCGCCATCTTGCGCTCGGCATCCTGCCACGAGACTTCTCCGCGCTGCGCCTGCATCGCAATATCCGCCGCTGCCATCTTCTGGCGTTGAATGGACTGCATCGTCTCGTTGATGATGGCATTGCCTTCGGGAGTTCTGGCGAGCGTCGGTAGTGAGCTGAGGAACTGCTTTGCGTCGAAGTCTGATGAAGCCCCTGCACCGGGCGTGCGCATCGCCGGCGCCAGCCTGTCAATGATCGACTGATACGCCTGCAATTCTGGCAAGCCGTCGATATTCACCCCGAGCATTTCGGCATAGGGGCCGAACTTCACGGCCAGCTCTGCGCTCTTCCCCGTGTTGATCTGACCAGCCAAACCGGCGAGCGATTGCAGATCGCCCATGAGACGCCCAGCGTTCTGCCCATCCGTCACAACCTCACCAAGCCTCGTTGCGGCAAGCTCGTCGCTCTTGTCCGTAAACTTGCTGCTGTTTTGACCAACCGTCACGTTCTGTTGGCTGGCACCCGCCCGCTTCATTTCCAGCATGAAGTCTTGGAAAGAACCCTGATAGCCTTGAGACTTCGCGAAATCATATTCGCGCATGTCGTCGGTCTGTTTGGGCTGCGGGTTGCGCATCGTGTCGAGTTCAAGCTGCGCCTTTTCCATCTCCATTTGGCGAAGCGGGTCTTGCGCCGCCATCTGCTGTTCCCAGAGCGCATTCTGCTGCCCGAACCTGTGCTGCATCAGCATTCCAAGCACCGACCGCCTGCCCTCATCCAGATACGGGTTGCCCATCAGCTGGGCCATCGCAGCCATGTCTGCGTCCATTCCCGTTGCGGGCATTTGGCCCTGCGAAGAAGGCGCACCGCCGAGATATTCAGCCTCACGCGATGCCCGGTGCTGCTCAGCAGGCCGCAGGAAGCTGTTCACAACAGCCGCACCAGCTTCCCCAGGGTTCGAGGTCGCAAGGATTTTCCGTGCAGCCGCACTTTCGGGGCCTCGCAGTTCCTGCACGAGGAAATCCATCTGCACATCTGGATCGCTGACGGATTGACCGGCCTCCTGCGCGAACCGTTCCAACGCCACGCGCCGCGGTCCAGTCCATTGCGCCAAGCCGTAACCACCACGCGAACCAGCAACGGTGGGGATTTGCTCGTTGATGCCGGGGTTCATGCCGCTCTCGTCCTGAAAATTCATCAGGAAGCCGTCAGCGACGTGCTCGGGAAGGCCCCGCGAGACGAGCCCATTCCGCAAGTAGCTACCAAGGTCGCCCTGCGGGGCTTGTCCGGTTATCTGTTGGGGCGCGCTTTGTTGCGGGTCCGCGCCTTGCGACCCTTCCTCAAAAAAAGGCGTGCCGCCCCTCGGGCCAAAACCAAATGCCCGCGAAAATAACGTGCCGAGCGCCGACTGCTGAGGGGGCTGTTGCTGAGGGACAGGTGCCGGCGCGCCATTGCCGAAAACCTGGCCCCACGCCGCGTTCGCCTGCTCAACTCCCTGCCTCTCAGCGGCATTTGCTCGGCGGTTCAGGACACCCGCCGCCAGACCGTGAGCCAGAGCATTGATACCTGCACCCGGTCCCGACAAGTCATCCATGCCCGCCGCAAGTTGCTGTGCTTGCCAGCGTTGTCGACGCATGTCTTCGTAGGAGTTGCCAGCGTTGCCACCGAAAATATAGCCCATTTCAACCCTCAAACATTGCTGCGTGCGGCCAAACTGCCACGCACATTTGTAGGTATTATATTACCTCAACGATCAAAAATTTTCCAGCAAAACAGATCAGCCGAATCCAGCGGCAGGCATATTTCTGAGGTTGTGGTTCCCGATTGCAGCATCACAGGCGAGGTGTTGCGCGCGAGCCCTGGCCTCACTCTCCCGAATGAACGGATCTACCCTTTCAGACCACTCTTGCGCCAAGCCGTAACCCGTCCGCCCCGCGCGGTCAGAGACCATTACCAGCCAGACCGTATCTCCCCAGCGGGGCACGGGCAGGAATTCCGAAAACGCCATCGCCTCGGCAAGATTCATCCGTATCGAGGTTGGCTTGCTGATGTTGCGGAAGTGCTCCGAATAGGTGCGTAGAAGGATGGCATTGGCCACGTCATTTTGGATCATCCGAGTTGTCTCACCGCTCCGAGAGACCGACAGATTCTGAACGACACACTTGGCGGCAAAGTAGAGGGCATGCTTGCGAAGCAGATTACGGACAACCCGGCTCATGACAGCCCCCCGGAAGCCATAGCCGCACCGCTAATCACCGCTAAAAAGCGGTCTGCGCAGCGGATGTAGCTGGTGTAGCAGCGTAGGTGGTTTCGAAGCGGAACTGGCGTCCAGAGGCGGCCATGCCTTTTTGCAGACCACGACAACATCGACCAGAGACTCATCCGGGCAGGCCTTTTTCCTCCATTAAAAAATGGCCAGCCTTCGACCCGTGCCGTCGTGCTATTTTTGGTTTGCACCCCCGCTACATCCGCTACTCCCGCTACGAATGACACCCATGTAGCGAATGTAGCGATAGTAGCAGCGCCAGCGGATTGCTTTTCAGACACCATGACCAGCCCTCACGATGCGGAATGCTTCTTTCCGGGCGGCTCCCCTGATCACCTCCCCCTCCGGTAAGGGAATGATCCACCCGTGCTTCTCAAGCACGGCCAGCACGGCGCGCGCTACCTTGCTTTCGCGAAGGCTATTCGGTCCGTATTGCGTCACCTCGCGAGGCGTCACGTCTTGATGCGGCCAACTATCCAACAGCCATCGACGCAGCATCTCGGCACGATTTGTCTCCTCCGAGATGGCGCCGGCCTCGGCCAGCCGCAGTGCCTCGCCCAGATAGAAGCGGGCAAGCTCGATGCCCCATGTCATCGCTTCGGCAGCGACTTCCCGTGCATCCAGATCGGTCCATAGCGTCAGCACCCCGGCGATGCGCGCCGCCTGTTCCGCGGCCTTCGAGCCGTAGGAGCGGATCTGCTCCAGTGACCCGCCCAGCGCCTGTGCCATCTCGGTTTCCTCGTAGAAGCGCCACAGCAGATCACGGGCGGAAGCCGACAGCGGTAACGTAACGGGTGCCAGTTCACGCTGCGTGTCCCCCGTCGGCAGGGGCGAGGCGAGAATCTGGGCCAGCCGAACGGTGAAGGCATCTAAATTCAAGCGGCTGCCCGCATCATGCCCGCGCCGCAGCCGCGTGCCGATGGCGCTAGGTGGATCGGTTATGAGAAACCGCGCCAGGAAACCTTGGCCAGCGGCCAGAGGATCGGCAAGGAAGGGATGTGCGATGATCGGCTGCACCATGACATGCATGGACAGGCGACGACCGGGATAATCGCTGGTGCCGTCACCGGCCCGCATCCGGGTCAGCTTGTCGCCATTCCAGAGGCTGGAATAGCCGGCGATGGTCTTGAGCCGGTTATCGGTGTTCATACCGTGCCCACCGATAAAGCTGCCCCCTTCATCTGTGAAAAGCCCGACTGACGGCCTTCCGGCCTGGTAGAACTTGAACAGCCCTTCAATCGTCGGCTCCTGAAAGGTCAGGTTCGGTTTCAGGGGCTCGACCGGCGCCGGACCCAAGGTCTGCAACTCGGCTTGCGCCTTGAGGACCTTTCCCGGATCCGCGCCGGCCGCGTCGGCCATCAGGCGCTTGCGCTTGCCCTGCCAGATTTCAGCGGCGACTTCGTATTCGCGGAAAGCATCGCGATATGTGACAGCCTCGCGGGCTTCATGGTCGCGGATGCCCGCCATTAGCAGCCGGTCGCAGGTGGACTTGCGCTCGCCGCTCTCGGCAATAGTCAGGCAGAACAGTGAGCACGGCGCGGTGCCACCTCCGAGGATTTCCACATCCGCGAAGCCCTGAACCGCCAGGGCAGCTATGGAGAGCGCCGATTGGGCGGCAATGGCTGCGGGAGCTTGCGAGATGTCCTGCACGGCCTCCACGGCAGCCAGAAGCGGCCCGAGGGCATGAACAGGATAGGGTTCGCCGGGCGGGATTTCCCGCATGAGCGGCTGCGGTCCCTCGGCCTTGAACGGGATGGGCTGGGCAATCTCGATACTCATGGGCGCGGTCATGCTGCGGTCCCTTTCTTGTTCAGGATATCGTTCCAGTCCCGTCCCTCGGGGGCTGGAAGAAGGCTGACCGTCCAGCCCTGGGCGCTGGCACGTTCGGCCAACTTGTGTGCGGCAGCTCGACCCGCCTCGTCGCCGTCGCTGGCAATGGTCAGGCGCCCGGCCCTAGAAGGCAGGTGCAGCCCGGCAATCCCGGCGCAGGACAGGGCCGCCCAGATCGTCGCGGGACGCCCCAGCAAACCGCTGGCGAGGCTCAGAGCGGTTTCGATGCCCTCAGCAACCACCAGTGACCCCTGCGCCTCGGTGAGCCGCAAAGCCCCGCCCAGCGCCGCGCCGAGCATGGCCTTAGGCGGGTCCAAATCGGCCTTGCCGCTGCCATCAGGCCGCAGATAGGTCCGATGTAGTGCCAACCGCGGAAGCCCCTCGATCCGCGCCACCATGGCGGGAACGCGTTGGGCGCTCGGATGCCAGCAATCGGGATGAAAGCGCAGGCTCTCAGGCAACGAACAGGTGATGCCGCGGCCCCGCAGATAGGTTTCCACGATGGTGCCGACGATCGGCTGCGCCTCGGTCCAGCAGGTCCGTGCGCGTTTCTCCATCTGTATGGCTGCGGCTTCGTCCTCGGCTTTGCGCCGGGCAATCTCGGCTGGGCTCAGCGGCTCGGGCCGATAGTCGCCGGTCATCGCGCCTCGCGAACGCAGGGCATCCAGAATATCGGTGAAGGCGCAGCCGGTCTTGCAGTTCAACAGCAGCCGCCCATCCGGAGCGTCTGCCAGTGACAGAGACGGCTTGCGGTCGCCGTGGGCGGGGCAGCAGGCAAGGCCGTAGCGGCCATACCATTTGCCGCCGAGCGATTGCGTGAGGGTGCGAGCATCAGTCACGGCCGGCCCCCCAGATCAGGGAAGCCATCAAGGCTGCGCGGTCGTAGCTTATGCCATAGCGAATGCAGAGACGCGAAATGCGAAGCGCCATCATGCGACACCGCCTTTCACTGCCTTGCTCAACGTCTCAAGAACAGCGGGCAGAAGTTCCAGCCGGAACGCGAGCCCCTGCTTGCCAGGCCGCATCTCGTCTGAATCGTCGCTATACCAGACGCGGATGTTGATGATGGCGTGACCCTTGAATATTTCCGCCGTGATGCGGATTTCCTCACGGCTGTTCTTCGGAATGATACCCAGGTCGGTCATGCCGCAGCCTCCCGGCTAGGAATGACACTGGACCGAAGGCAATACCGTGCGTGGTTGCCCGGAAACGGCCCATCATGGGGCTCGTGGATGGTCTCAATGGAGACGCCGGCTTTGCGCAGCTTGAACACGTAAGCCGACCAGCGGGGGCCAGGATGCGTGATGGGGGTGCAACCCTTGGGACCGGCCTGCATCAGCTCCTCAAGAGCCCACCGATCCCTGCCTTTGACGACGACACGGGAAGCTTGCGCGCCGTCGCTCACAGTATATGCCCTCGCGGGCCATTGCTTTTCGAAGGTCATAGCCTTGCCTTTCATCTTGCAGGCAAGGGCGCTGGGCGCTATATTAACGGTATCCCAGTACCGTCAAACGATTGCGCCGCCGCCCTGCCCCGGGTGGCGGTTTCGTTATGCGGCGTCGCTGCGCGCTGCCTTTGCGCGCTCGATAACGGTGAGGATTTCAGATTGTGGCCAGCGGGATAGCCCACCCAACTTGATCGGCTTTGGAATTGTGCCATCAGCCACACGACGCCAGAAGGTCGGAACGCTAATTCCAAGAAGCGGCGCGGCTTCGCGGTCTTTCAGTAGGGGGTCTGTGATTGTCATTGGTCAGCCCATACGTTGATTGCGATGGGATGATGATGAGTGCGGACGCGGTGCCGTTCAGGGGCACTACTTCGGGAAGTGCCCCCCCCTTTTCCCGACCGCGGAATTATAGGCCATTTTCACAGCGTCAGCGCTAATGCCATGACGTTCGGCTACAGCAGCAATTGCGTCTTCCTTGGAAAGGAACTGGCTATCCATTGCGGCAACGCCAATCTCGATATCAACATCATTGGCTCGCCTGATCTCTTTCTTTAGGCTTTGCATCACGAAGCGCGCGGGCCGCTTCCCTTGCCCGCCCCCTTCCACACCCATAACCTCGCCAAGTGTCGTTTCAGGGCCTGCCACTTTGTAAGCCTGCCACGCCTCTGCCAGAGGCCTAACCCATGCTTTCGGAATCTCCACCGTCTCATCCCGCCACGCCTTTATCGGATAGCACATCCGCAAAAAGGCATGCGATTTACCGCCATCAAAGGCCGATAACGCAGAAGACATCAGGTCAAGACTAGCCGCCGTTTTCGAAAGCTTCCCTGCCTTCACTTCGTGAAGAAGTATTTCACACCAAGCTTCCAAAGCTACTTGGTACTTTTCGTCATCTGACAGAGACTTCATAGCGTCTAGCGCCGCAATTACTTGCTCCTTAACGGCGTGAGCTCGCTTGGACTTCTTGCTCACGCTTGACCTCCAACCATTTTGACAACGGCGCCTTTCTGGCCGGTCACATGTTGCGTCCAGCGTGCCAGCAGCGCCCGTCGTTGCTCAAGAAAGTCCGTCCGGCGATATGCCCGCTCCACCGTACCGCCGACCACATGTCCCAACATCGTTTCTGCCACATCGTGCGGAGCATCGGTCGTCTCGGCCAACCAGTCACGGAGGCTAGAACGGAAGCCGTGCGGGCGCTCGGTCATTCCCCGGCGTTCCATAAGCCGAGCCATCGTCGCGTCAGAAATGACGCCCTTCCTGACGCTAGGGAACATGAAGCCATCGCGACTATGCGCTCTTGCCTCCTCGATGATTGCCAACGTCTCCTGAACCAGCGGCACCCGAAAATCGGCAGTAGCATCCCTACGCCCTTTCATTGCCTCGGCAGGAACCGTCCACACATCACCATCTATTTGGTTTTCATGAATAAAGCGCAGAGGGTTCGAGCGTACTCCTGTGAGGATGAGCAGCCGCAACGCAAGATGCGTCACCGTCCCTTCGTTTAAGCTGGAATAGAATTCCGGCACATACTGCCAAGGCAGCGCGGGAATGTTCTCAGGCTTGTGTCGAGGCTTCCCCAACAGAGCGCGAGCCTTCTCTGTCGCTTGCAGATCCACTTGCAGGCCCAGCGCCGCTGCATGCTTCAAGCACAGGCTGAGACGGTTCATCGCCTTGCGGGCTGTCTCAGCCTTCTCATGCCAAATCGGCTTTAGACAATCGCGAATGTCGGTCTGGTCTATTTCTGCTACCGGCATCTTGCCCAACTTCGGCAACACATGGATTTCGAGCGGGCTGAACCAGCGGCCTGCCACCCCATCGCCTTTCAACTCGGCCTTTCGTGTCTCGAAACAATCGAGGGCGATATCATTCAGTATATGAAGGTTTCTCGCCGCCTCGCGCTTCGCATTCTCACGCACTTTGATGGGGTCCAGTCCCGCTCGTACAATCGATCGAGCGACGTCGGCGTTCTTGCGCGCCTCTGCTAGAGATACAGCCGGGAATGCACCGAGCCCCATTTCGCGACGCTTTCCATAGATCGTCACACGCAGCACCCATTTACCGCGTCCGCCTTCGTCCTTGACCAGCCACAGCCCAGCGCCATCGGCGTGCTTGCCCGGCCCCAGAGACACGGCACCTTTAGCGCTTAGCCTGTTTGTCGCTCGCACAATCCATCTCCGTCGCGAAGGAAAGTCAGTCCACCCCTAGGTCCACCCATAGATATAGTATTAGGTGATTTACACTGATTTGCCATGATGCCGCGTTATCGGAAGTTGGGCAAGTTCCTCTAGGATTTCGATATCTGCTGAGTTGCTTTGATTTCCATATCTAGTGGTATTCAATGCCGCCTTCGGGCACCACTTCCCCTCTTCAGGAATGGTGCAGATGGCCGCAGCAAATGCCGCGGCCTTTCCGGTTTTCACAGCACCGAAATCATGCCGCCATCGGCATAGATGATCTGACCCGAAACATAGCTCGACGCCGCGGACGCAAGAAAGATCGCGATTCCGGCCAGCTCCTCGGGCTGCCCCCAGCGGCGCATCGGCACCCGGCCCTTGACCCATGCGTCGAATTCCGGATTGGACAGCAACGCCTCGTTCATGTCGGTGACCATATAGCCCGGACCGATAGCATTGGCCTGAATGCCCAGCGCACCCCATTCCGCCGCCATCGCCTTGGTCAGCATCTTGATGCCGCCCTTGGCGACCGTGTAGGGCGCGATGGTCGCACGGGCCAGTTCCGAGGTCAGCGAGCCGATATTGATCACCTTGCCATGACCGCGCGCCGCCATCCGCTTGGCCGCCTCGCGCCCGATGACAAAGGCCGAGGTCAGGTTGGCGTCGATCACCCGCTGCCAGTCGGCGGTCTCCAGCTCCAACATCGGACGACGGAACTGGATGCCGGCGTTGTTGACCAGAATATCCACCTGTTGCCCGGTCCGGTCCAACTCTTCAAAGGCCGCCTTGATCGCGGCCTCATCGGTCACGTCAAAGGCCTGCGCCGCAACATCCAGCCCTTTGCCCCGCAATTCGGTCACGGCCTCGTCCAGGCGGGCGGCGTTGACGCCGTTCAGGATGACGCGGGCCCCGGCCTTGGCCAGCCCCTCGGCCATGGCGCGGCCCAAGCCACGTGATGAACCGGTGACAAGGGCCGTCCGGCCCGTCAGATCGAACAATTGAACGCTCAAGGGGATTTCCTCCGATTTGCTGCTTCGTCGACAATGTATACATTGCCGAACGCGAGGCCATTGCAATTTTAACCCGATGCGCGCATAAGCCTGCGCTTTCCAAACCCTGCGCAGGACTGCCTTGACCATGCCCTCTCGCCCGCTGACGACCGTGCCTGCCCTTGTCGGGGCCGGGCTGGCTGCGGCTGGCGATGCAGCCGAGCTTGAGGCGGTCGCAGAGGAATTCCGCATCCGCATCACACCCGCCATGCAGGGCGCGATCCGCGACGCAGCTGACCCCGTCGCTGCGCAATTCGTTCCCGACGCGCGTGAATTGAACATCCGCCCCGAGGAGTTGCTGGACCCGATCAGCGACCAAGCCTACAGCCCCACACCGGGCCTGACCCATCGCTATCCCGACCGGGTGATCCTGCACATCACCCGCACCTGCGAGGTCTATTGCCGCTTCTGCTTCCGCCGTGAGGTGGTGGGCGAAGAAGGCACCCTGCCCGACGCCGATCTGACCGCCGCGCTGGACTATATCGCCCGCACCCCCGCCATCCATGAGGTCATCCTGACTGGCGGCGACCCGATGGTGCTGTCCCCGCGCCGCATCACCGCGCTGATGCGCCGGTTGGAGGGCATCCCGCATCTGGACCTTGTCCGCTTCCACACCCGCATCCCGGTCGTCGCCCCCCATCGCATCGACGAGGCCATGCTGGAGGCGCTGCAAAGCGACCGTCTGGCCGTCTGGGTGGTCCTGCATACGAACCACGCGCAGGAACTGACGCCGGACGCCTGTGCAGCCCTGAAGCGCCTGTCAGTGGCGGGCATTCCGCTGCTGTCGCAGACGGTGCTGCTGAAGGGCGTAAATGCCGATGCCGAAACCTTGGCCGAACTGTTCCGGGCGCTGCTGCGCAACCGGGTGAAGCCCTATTACCTTCACCATTGCGATCTGGCGCGCGGGACCAGCCATTTCCGCACCACGATTGCCGAGGGTCAGACGATCATGGCCGCGCTGCGTGGGCGGCTGTCGGGGACGGCGCTGCCGACATATGTGCTGGATCTGCCGGGCGGCTACGGCAAGGCCCCCTTGGCCAGCGGCCATGTCGAGGAAACCGGGCCGGGCAGCTATCGCATCCGGGACTGGCGCGGCCAGCACCACGACTACTATGACCTGAAATGAAAAAGGCCCGGCGTGAACCGGGCCTTTTCGTTTATACGGCTGCGGCGCGCATCGCCTTGCGGCGGGCGACCCTTTCACGGATCGCCTCGACATCCGTGATCGGGGTCGCGGCGAAAAGCTCGCGCGTATAGGGGTGCTTGGGGGCCGCGAAAAGCTCTTCGCGGGTCCCCTGCTCGACCGCCTCGCCCTTGTTCATCACCAGCACGTCATCGGCGATGTAGCGCACCACCGACAGGTCGTGGCTGATGAAAACATAGGCCAGGTTGAACTCTTCCTGCAGGTCACGCAGCAGGTTCAGCACCTGCGCCTGCACCGACAGGTCCAGCGCCGAAACGGGCTCGTCCAGAACCAGCAGCGTCGGGTTCAGCATCAACGCCCGCGCAATCGCGATCCGCTGGCGTTGCCCGCCCGAGAACATATGCGGGTAGCGGTTGAAATGCTCGGCCGGCAGGCCGACCTTGACCAGCATTTCCTCGGCCCGGCGGCGACGCTCGGCGGCGGGAATGTCGGTGTTCAGAAGAAGCGGCTCCATCAGCACATCGCCGATCTTCTGGCGCGGGTTCAGCGAACCATAGGGGTTCTGGAACACCATCTGCACCTTGGAGCGCATATCGCGCGAGGGCTTCTGCTTGGCGATGTCGATGGGTTTCCCCTCGATCTTCAGCTCGCCGCCCGAGGATTGGTCGATCAGCGCGATGATCCGCGCCAAGGTCGATTTCCCCGAACCGGATTCACCGACGATCGCCAGCGTCTTGCCACGCTCGACCGAGAAGCTGATCCCCTTGACCGCGCGCACCGTTTTCGCGGGACGCAGAAGCGAGCCGGGAATGTGATAGTCGCGGATGATGTTCTTGCCTTCGACGACCACGCTCATCGGTTCACCTCGCCTTCAAGGAAGCTTGCCACGGTGGGCAGGCGGTCGCCCGTCGCGTTTTCCGGCAAGGCCGAAAGCAGCGCGCGGGTATAGGGGTGCTTGGGCGCCTCGAACAGCGACAGCACGTCCGCCTCTTCCATCTTCTTGCCCTTGTACTGCACCTGTACCCGGTCGGCAGTTTCCGCGACCACGCCCATATCGTGGGTGATCAGGATCAGCGCCATGCCGGATTTTTCCTGCAGCTCCATCAGCAGATCCAGGATCTGCTTCTGGATGGTCACGTCCAGCGCGGTCGTGGGTTCATCCGCGATCAGCAGGCGCGGACCGGTGGCAATGGCCATGGCGATCATCACGCGCTGGCATTGCCCGCCCGACATCTGGTGCGGATAGGCCTTCAGCTTTTCCTCGGGGTCGGGGATGCCGACTTGGCGGAACAGTTCCAGCGCGCGGGCGCGAGCAGCCTTTTTCGACAGCCCGGCATTGTAGCGCAGGACTTCCTCGATCTGGTAGCCAGTCGTGAAGGACGGGTTCAGCGAGGCGATCGGCTCTTGGAAGATCATGGTGATCTCGCGACCGATGATCTTGCGACGCTCTTTCGGGGACATGCGCAGCAGGTCCTTGCCGTCAAAGGTCATCTCATCGGCGGTGACGGTGGCGGTGTCGGGCAAAAGCCCCATCGCCGCCAGCATCGACACCGATTTCCCCGAGCCGGATTCCCCGACAATGGCCAGAACCTCGCCCTTGTCGACGCGGACATCGATCCCGTCGACAGCGGTAAAGCTGCCGGTCGAGGTCGCGAAGCGGACGGTCAGGTTGCGAATGGTAAGAATTGCCATGCCCTCAGCTCCGCTTCAGTTTCGGGTCAAGCGCGTCGCGCAGACCGTCGCCCATCAGGTTGATCGCCAGCACCGAGATCAGGATCGCCAGACCGGGGAAGGTCACGACCCACCAGGCGCGCAGGATGAATTCCCGCGCCTCGGCCAGCATCGTGCCCCATTCCGAGGCCGGGGGCTGTGCGCCCATGCCAAGGAAACCAAGCGCAGCCGAGTCCAGAACCGCCGAGGAGAAGCTCAGCGTCGCCTGAACGATCAGCGGCGCAAGGCAGTTCGGCAGGATAGTCTTGAACATCAGGCGCATGTTGCTGGCACCGGCCACGCGGGCGGCGGTGACATATTCGCGGGCCTTTTCGCCCATCACCGCAGCACGGGTCAGGCGCGCGAAATGCGGCTGATAGACGATGGCGATGGCGATCATCGCATTGGTCAGGCCCGGCCCGAGGATCGCGACCAGCACCAGTGCCAGCAGCAGCGACGGGAAGGCCAGGATCACGTCCATGACGCGCATGATGACGCTATCGACCCAGCCACCGAAATAGCCTGCAAGCAGACCGAGGATGATGCCGCCGGTCAGGGCGATGGCGACGACGACAATGCCGATGAACAGCGAATATTGCGCGCCATAGATCAGGCGCGACAGCATGTCCCGGCCAACCGCATCGGTGCCCAGCAGGAATTCGGCGCGACCGCCCTCTTGCCAGAACGGCGGGACCAGCAGCGCATCGCGGTATTGATGCGTCGGGTCATGCGGCGCGATCCACACCGCGAAAAGCGCGGTCAGAACCAGCAGCACGAAGACCGCAAGGCCCACGACCGCACCACGGTTCTGGCTGAAGTAGAACCAGAACTCCTTGACCATCCTGCGGCGGATGGCAGAGTCCGAAATCTTGACGGTGGTCTCGGTCATTTGTGGCGGATCCTCGGGTTGATGAGACCATAGGTCAGGTCCACAAGCAGGTTCACGATCATCACGATGCCCGCGATCAGCAGCAGGCCCGATTGGACGACCGGATAGTCACGGCGCGAGATCGAGTCGATCATCCACTTGCCGATGCCCGGCCAGGAGAAGATCGTCTCGGTCAGGATGGCGCCGGCCATCAGCACGCCGATCTGCAGGCCGATGGTGGTAATCACGGGGATCATCGCATTGCGCAGCGCATGGACGCCGATCACGCGACGCGCCGAAAGGCCCTTGGCCTTGGCGGTGCGGACGTAATCCTCGCCCATGACTTCCAGCATGGCCGAACGGGTCTGGCGCGCGATGACGGCCAGCGGAATCGTCGCCAGCACGATGGACGGCAGGATCAGGTGGCTCAGCGCCGAGGAGAAGGCGCCCTTCTGCCCCGAGATCAGGCTGTCGATCAGCATGAAGCCGGTCACCGGTGGGAAGAAATACATCAGCGAGATGCGGCCCGACACCGGCGTCCATTGCAGGATGCCCGAGAAGAAGATGATCAGCAGCAGGCCCCACCAGAAGATCGGCATCGAGAAGCCGATCAGCGCCCCGGTCATCGAGATCTGGTCGAACCAGCTGCCGCGCTTGATCGCGGCAACGACGCCCACGGGCACGCCGATGAGGGTGGCGATGATGATGGCCACGACGGCAAGCTCGACCGTCGCCGGGAACAGCGCCAGGAACTCGGCCAGAACGGGCTTCTTGGTCACGATCGAATTGCCCAGGTCGCCCTGCAGCAGATCGCCAAGATAGGTGAAATATTGTTGCCAGAGCGGCTTGTCATAGCCGAGCTGGGCCGAGATCTCGGCATAGCGCTCGGGGGAAACCCCGCGCTCGCCGGCCATCAGCAGAACCGGATCGCCGGGCAGCATCCGGATGAATCCGAAAGCCACCAGCGTGATCCCGAGCATCGTCGGAATCAGATAGAGAAGCTTCGAGAGGATGAATCTAAGCATCGAACCCTAACCTAAGGGCCGTGCAGAGGGGGTGTCCTCTGCACGGCCGCATTCACTTGAAAACCGATTTGGCCTTATTCGGCCAGGTCAACCGTCTCGAAGGTGTAGTCACCCAGCGGCGATTGCACGAAACCGGTCACGTTCTTGGCCATCGGCACATATTGCGTCGAGTGAGCCAGCGTGGCCCAGGGGGCCTGATCCTTGAAGATCACCTGAGCTTCTTCATAAAGCTTCACGCGCTCTTCGTGGTTCGAGCTTGCCTTGGCCTTGGCGAGCAGCGCCGAGAATTCCTCGTTGCACCAGAAGGCACGGTTCGCACCGCCCGGCTGGGCTGCGGCGCAGCTCAGCAGCACCGAGAGGAAGTTGTCCGGATCGCCGTTGTCGCCGGTCCAGCCGAGGATGACGGCACCCTTGCGGCCCTCTTCCATCGACTTCTTGAGGTATTCACCCCATTCGTAGCTGACGATCTCGACCTTGACGCCGGCCTTGGCGAAGTCGCTTTGGATGACTTCGGCGGCGCGACGGGCGTTCGGCATGTAGGGACGCTGCACCGGCATCGCCCAGATTTCCATCGACAGGTCCTTGACGCCGGCGTCTTCCAGCATCTTTTTCGCCGCTTCGGGATCGTATTTGTCGTCCTCGATGGCGTTGTTATAGGACCACATGGTCGGCGGGATCGGGTTCTTGGCGACTTCGCCGCTGCCTTGATAGACAGCTTCCAGCAGCGCTTTCTTGTCCATCGCCATGTTCAGGGCGCGGCGGACCTCGGGCTTGTCGAAGGGCGCGACGGTGGTGTTGTAGGCGAGGTAGCCGACGTTCAGGCCAGCCTGTTCGTCAACCTTCAGGTTCGGATCGGCCTTGATGTCGGCCAGATCGGCCGGGGCCGGGAACGGCATCAGGTGGCATTCGCCGGCTTTCAGCTTTTGCAGGCGCACCGAGGCGTCCGGGGTGATCGCGAAAACCAGATCGTCGATCTTGGGCGCTTCGCCCCAGTAGTCGGCGTTCTTCTGGTAACGGATGACCGCGTCTTTCTGGTAAGCCACGAACTTGAACGGGCCCGTGCCGATCGGCGCGTTGTTCAGGTCTTCCTTGGTGCCGGCTTTTTCCAGCGTGTCGGCATATTCCTTGGACAGGATCGACACGAAGGGCATGGCGATGTTGGCAAGGAACGGCGCTTCCGGGTGGTTCAGCGTGAACTTGACGGTGTTGTCATCGACCTTCTCGATCGACTTGATCAGCTTGTCCATCTCCATCGAGCTGTAATACTCGTAGGTGATGCCCGAGATATAGGTGTGCCACGGATCCTTGGCATCGGCCTGACGGTTGAACGAGAAGATCACGTCATCGGCGTTGAAGTCGCGCGAGGGGGTGAACTTGTCGTTCGAGTGGAACTTGACGCCCTTGCGCAGGTGGAAGGTATAGGTCAGCCCGTCTTCCGACACGTCCCAAGTTTCCGCCAGTCCCGGCTCGATCTCGGTGGTCCCCGCCTTGAACTGCACAAGACGGTTATAGATCGGGTGGCCCGAGGCGTCGAAGGTCGTGCCCGCGGTGTAGGGCGCAGGATCGAACCCTTCGGGCGAGCCTTCCGAGCAGTAGACGAAGGTCTTGGCGTGCAGCGGAGCCGCAGCCATCAGCGCAAGCGCCGAGGCGGCCAGGAACCGGGTGGAGAAGATGGACATATTGCCTCCCAGCAAGAGATTTTTCTTCGTGTCCGATGCAAACGAAACAGGCTGTCAGGTCAAGGGCCACGTTTCCAAACTTTGGCAAATTTATGGAACCGACGCTACGAAATCATTAAAAAAGACGATTGATTTGGCGATCTGCCGAAAAAATTCGGGAACCATTTCCGCCAGCGAATACCAGCTATTGCGAAAACAAATGGGGCGACCGCCTGCGCGGTCGCCCCATTTTCGTCCTAATTGCGATGGCAATCCGCCAACCGGCCGCGGGAGGAGCCAGCCGGTTGGCGGGGCCTTGGGCGCCCTAGAGCGCACCTTCGTATTCCAGCGATGCGCCGATCAGCTCGCGCGCATAGGGATGGGTGGCATGGTTGCCATCAATGGCCGTGCGCGGCAGCACCTCGGTCACTTCGCCATGCAGCATGACGGCGAAGCGGTCGCACATGTGATCGACCACGGCCAGATCATGGGTGACCATGATATAGGTCAGCCCGCGTTCCTCGCGCAGACGCACCAGCAGGTTCAGGATCTCGGCCTGAACCGACACGTCCAGCGCCGAGGTCGGCTCATCCAGCAGCAGCAACGACGGCTCAAGGATCAGCGCGCGGGCAATGGCGATGCGCTGGCGCTGGCCACCGGACATCTGGTGCGGAAAGCGGTCGATGAAATCCGCGGTCAGCCCGACGTCGCGGATGACCCGGCGCATCCGGCCCTCATGGTCGTCCAGCCCGTGGATCTTCAGCGGCTCGGACAAAGTGGTGCGCACCGATTGGCGCGGATGCAGGCTGCCGTAAGGGTCTTGGAACACCATTTGCAGCAGGCGGCAGCGCTCCAGCCGCGGAATCTGACGGATGTCGCGGCCACCGACGGTGATCGAACCCTGCCAGAAATCGGTAAGCATCGAGATGCAGCGCAGCACCGTCGATTTGCCCGATCCGCTTTCGCCGACCAGACCGAAACATTCGCCCGCCTCGACCGAGAACGTGACGCCCGGCAGCACCTTGACCGCTGCCGGCCCCTCGCCAAAGCTGATCGACAGATCACGGATATCGACATTGCTGGTCATTGGGCGATCTCCTGACTCCATTCCGGGCGACGATCCAGCACCGAGAGCATCTTGCGGCGGTCCCCGATCCGGGGCTGGGCCGCCAGAAGCCCGCGGGTATAGGGGTGCTGGGCACGGTCGAGTTCATGCGCGTTCAGCGTCTCGACCACTTGCCCGTCGAACATGATCAGCACGCGGTCGCAGAAGTTGCGCACAAGGTTCAGGTCGTGGCTGATCATGATCAGCCCGATGCCGCGATCCCGCACGAGACCGTTCAGGATCTCCAGCACCTGCAGACGCACGGTCACGTCCAAAGCCGAGGTCGGCTCATCGGCGATGACCAGATCGGGCTCGGCCAGCAGCATCATGGCGATCATCACGCGCTGACCCATACCGCCCGAAATTTCGTGCGGGTAAAGGTCGTGGACACGCTCGGGGTCGCGGATTTTCACCGCTTCCAGCATGGCCAGCGTCTTTTGCCGGGCCTCGGCCTTGGTCGCCGGGAAATGGCGCATATAGGTCTCGGCCACCTGCCGCCCGACACGCTGGATCGGGTTCAGCGAATATTTCGGGTCCTGCAGGATCATCGACATGCGCCGCCCGCGGATCTTGAGCATGTCGCGCTCGGACGCCTTCAGCAGGTCGATGTCCTCGAACTGCATCCGGTCGGCGGTGATCTGGGCCGAGGGCAGCAGCTTCAGGATGGCGCGGCCAACGGTCGATTTTCCCGAGCCGCTTTCGCCAACGATGCCCAGCCTTTCGCGGCCAAGGGTGAAGCTGACCCCCCGGACTGCATCGCGGGATGCGCCGCCATAGCGGATGGCAAGGTTCCGGACGTCAAGAACTGGCTTTTCCATGGGCTTACCTCCGGTTCATCTGTTTGGGGTCCAGCGCATCGCGCAAGCCGTCGCCCAGAAGGTTGAAGGCAAGACTGACGGTCAGGATGGCAAGGCCGGGGAAAGTCACCAGCCACCAGCTGTCGATCATGTAGCGCCGACCGGTAGCGATCATCGCGCCCCATTCCGGCATCGGCGGTTGTGCGCCAAGGCCCAGGAAGCCCAGCCCCGCTGCGGTCAGGATCACCGTCGCCATGTTCAGCGTCAGCCGGATCAGCACCGAGGGCAGGCACATCGGCATGATCGACTTGAAGATGATGCGCATGTCGGACGCGCCCTGCAGCCGGGCGGCGGCGATGTAATCGGCCTTGCGGAAGGTCATCGCCTCGGCCCGGGCCAGTCGCGCAATCGGCGGCCATGCGGTCAGGGCGATGGCGATGATCGCGTTATTCAGGCTGGGACCAAGGGCCGCGACAAACGCCAGCGACAGGATCAGCGAGGGGAAGGACAGGAAGATGTCGGTGATCCGCATCATCACCGTGTCCAGCCGCCCGCCCATGTAACCGGCGGTGGTGCCCACGATCATCCCGATCGGCCCAACGACGATGGACACAAGGAAGATGATCGTCAGCGAGATGCGCGAACCCCAGACCAGACGGCTGAAGATGTCGCGGCCCAGTTCGTCCGTGCCGAACAGATGCCCGTTGCCGGGCGCCTGCAGTGTATTTGCCAGATCCTGCGCATAGGGGTCATGCGTCGCGATCCATGGCGCAAAGGCGGCGATCACGATCAGCAGGCCCAACACGATCAGCCCGAAGGCCGAGGTGGGCGAGCGCATCAGGAAGCCCAGGATATTGCGCAGAACGATCAGCGAGGACGGCATTTTCATGGCCTGACGCGGCATGTCTGTGTCTTTCACGGTCATTTCGTCCTCGGATCAAAGGTACGATACAGCAGGTCAGAGATCAGGTTCAGCACGATGAAGATGACGCCGACGATCAGCACGCAGGTCATCACCGCATTCATGTCGCCGATGATCAGGTTGCTGGTCAGATACTGGCCAAAGCCCGGCCAGGCGAAGACGGTCTCGATCAGCACCGCGCCTTCCAGCAGCGAGCCATAGGCCAGCGCCACGATCGTCACCAACTGCACCCGGATGTTGCCAAAGGCGTGCAGCCAGATCGTCTGGCGGCGCGACAGGCCCTTCACCCGTGCGGTGGTCATATATTCCTGCCCCAGCTGGTCCAGCATGAAGCTGCGCGTCATCCGGGTGATATAGGCCGAGGAGGAATAGCCCAACAGCGAGGCGGGCAGGATCAGGTGGTTGATGGCCGACCAGAACACGTCGGTCTCACCGGCCAGAAGGCTGTCGATCAGCAGGAAACCGGTGCGCTCATCGACCATGCCGATATAGAACTGCTCCATTCGGCCCGAGCCACCGACCCAGCCCAGATGGGCATAGAAGACGATCAGCGCGATCATCCCGGTCCAGAAGATCGGCATCGAATGACCGAACAGGCTGAAGACGCGGATCAGGTGGTCCTGCCACTTGTCCTTGTTCACCGCCGCCGTCACGCCCAGCGGAATGCCAAGACCCGCGCCGATCAGGATGGCGAAGGTGGCAAGCTCGATGGTGGCGGGCATGGCGCGCAGGATGTCCTGCATCACCGGCTGTCCGGTGCGGATCGAGGTGCCGAAATTGCCTGTCAGCACATCGCCCAGGTAGCGCAGGAACTGTTCCCAGATCGGGCGGTCAAGACCGAGCTGGTGATAGACCATCTCGTAGGTTTCGCGGGTCGCGTCCTCGCCGACCATGGCGCGAACGGGATCGGCGGGCATCATCCTGCCGATCACGAAAGTCAGGACCAACAGGCCCAGCAGCGTGATGAGGATGGTGGTCGCCTGCGACGAGGCGCCACGAAGGCGCAGCCGAGCGTTCTGCATGAGTCCTCCCTTTCGGCAGGACCGGCCTCCGCGTCCCTGCCGTCTGTCAAATCCTGTCAGACAAGCGGCGGCGCAGGGCCGCCGTTCCGTTCACAAGAAGTCGTCGCGCCGTGGCGTGAAGTTATCGATCAGCTCACCCACTTCCAGGCATTCGCAACCATGCGTGACGCCCGAAGGGATGACGATGCTATCGCCGACATTCAACTCCAGCGTCTCATCGCCACGAAAGAACCGGAAACGGCCCTTGGCGACATAGGTGGATTGGGTGTGCGGGTGGCTGTGCAGCGCACCGCAGGCGCCCGTGTCGAAGCGGAACGAAACGACCATCAGATCCGAATTCTCGGCCAGAACCTGACGCGCGACCCCTGTATCGGGATGGGCGACGGGATATTCGGGTCGGGACATCGGGAATCTCCTCTTGTGTAGATGTCTTATAATATCAGCTTGCCTGTAAGACAAGTTATATTAGTTCGCCGATCCACCGGCACGCAGCAATTCCTGGTAACGCTCAAGGCTGCCACGCAGGTGTTCGCGCATCCGCTGGGCGGCAGCGGCGCCGTCGCCTTCAAGGATCGCATCGACGATGCGGCTATGTTCTTCTTGAAGATGAAGGTTGTAGTCGCGCGGACGTTCGCCGGGCTGGCCGCCCTGCAGCTCGCCGCGCGGAATGATGCCCGAGCGGATCAATTGCAGGAAATCAGGAAAGCGGCGGTTCTGGGTCGCCTTGGCAATCGCCAGATGGAATTCGAAATCGGCGTCGCGAGTCGGCTGGCCATTGCGCAGGCAGCGCTCGACGGCGTGATGCGCGTCCAGAATCGCCTCAAGCTGCGAGGGCGAGCGCCGTGCCGCAGCCAGTGCTGCGGACTCGATCTCGCAGGCCGTACGCAATTCCAGCAATTCGATGACCGAGGAAATCCGCGCCGTGGTCAGGTCGTCAAAGGGCCGGGATTCACGCTGCGCCGGATCAAGGGCAAAGACCCCTGCCCCCTTGCGCGCCTCGACCAGCCCGTCGGCACGCAATGCGGCGATGGCCTCGCGCACGACGGCGCGGCTGACGGAGTGCAGACGCGTCAGCTCATTTTCGCTGGGCAGACGATCGCCGGGTTGGAAACGACCGGCCTGCAACTCGCGGCGCAGCGCGTCGCTGATGCGGTCGACCATGGATTCGCGGACCGGGGGGATGGCCGCACCGACATTCTGTTTCATGCGTACCCTCACTTGTCGCTATCCAACTTGTCTAGCATATTTCGACGCCTGTTGAACCCATATCCAACCTGCCAAGCAGCCAGTCGAACGCGGCGTCCTGCCGCGCAAGACCAAAGGCATGGTCCCCATCTGGCCGGTCCAGCGCCAATTCCTGCGATGCGCCCGCCGCGCCCCAGATCGCGCGAAGCTGATCATAGGCCGCATCGACCGCAGGCGGCGGGAAAAGCCTGTCCTGAACGCCGACCTCGACATAAAGCGGCTTGGGCGCGGCAAGCCCGGCCAGATCGGGCAGGTCCAGATGCGCATGCAGGCCCGGATGGGTCATCCAATAGGCCGATTGCCCGCGCAGATGGTTGTTCCCCGCCACCGCAAGGCCCGGCAGGCTGGCCATCCACCCGGCCGAGACCGCGGCACAGATATGCGGCGACAGCGCCGCCACCTGCCACGCCCGAAACCCGCCCAGCGAGAAGCCCACGGCACAGACCCGCGCGGCGTCGACCTGCGGCAATCCGGCCAGAAAGCCCGCTGCCGCCACGTCCTCGGCCGCCATCACCCCCGCTGGGCTGGTGCCCAGCTGCATCAGGTTGCAGGCCAGCGCCTGTTGGGCGTCATAGCCATTGCCCTGCCGCGTGCCCCAGTTCAGCGCATCCACGCAAAGCGTCACGAAACCCTGTGCGGCCAATCGGTCCCCGATCCAGACGCCGTCAAAGAAGCGCTCGACCCAAGCCTGCGCCAGCGCAGCATCATCCAGCGGGCGGATGCATTTTTCCTTGCCGATGCGAAATTCCGAGCCGTGATCATGCAGCAGCAGCGCCGCCGGATGTGGGCCGGAGCCCTTCGGGCGCAGCATCAGCGCGGGCCATTCGCCACCGCCTTGCAGCAGGATCGCGCCCTGATGCGCGACATGAGTACCGCGATCCTCGGTCGCGTCATCGCGCCAGCCGCAAGGGACGTCCAGCAGCGCCGGATCGGGCAGGATATGGCGTTCGGCGATCTGACGCGCGCGCCCCTGCCACGCGGCGAAATCGCCGCCGGAATGCGCCCAGCCCGCGGGAAATCCGCGGGCCAAGGCTTTGGCGATCATGCCGGGAACCAGATTGTCGGCGGTAATCCCGGCCATGTCCGGTCCTTAACGCTTCTTGGTGACCGTCTCGAAGCGCGTGAGCCAGGGGTTCACGGTCAGCCCTTCGATATCGGCGCGGAAGGCCGCACTGTCCACGACTTCCGAGAAGGGAATGATCGAGGTCACGGTCTGATCCATGTAGTTCTGGATTTCCTCGTAATCCGCCTTCTGCTTGGCCGCATCGCGTTCCAGCAGCGTGGCCTCGATCATTTCGTTCAGCTTCGCGTCGTAATAGCTGGTCCGCCAACCTTGGTAGTTGGTCAGCTTGGCCTCGTCCGAGTTGTCGGGGTTATAGGCCAAGGCGCGCAGGTTGCTGTCCGGGTGCGGCTGCTGGCCACCGCCGCCGCGACCGACGAGCAGCTCAAAGTTCCGCTCGCGCATCGCGCCATAGATCTGGTCGCCCGAGCCGGTGATCATCTCGGCCTGAATGCCCGCCTGCGCCAGCGTGTTCTGGATCGCGGTCGCGGCCTTGATGAAGGGATCTTCCGACAGCACCCGCAGCGTGGTCTTGAAGCCGTTGGGATAGCCTGCTTCGGCCAGCAATTCCTTGGCCTTGGCGACATCCAGCTTGTAGCCCTGATCCGGCAGTTGGCCCAACACGCCGGTGGTCAGCGGACGCTGATGCAGCTTGCCGTAATAGGGCATCACGGCCTTATCCAGACCTTCGTAATCGATCAGCAGGCGCAGGGCCTCGCGCACTTTCGGATTGGCGAAACGCTCATCCTTCATCGACACGGACAGGTAGTAGAAGCCTGCGCCGGGGGTCGAGGCGATCTTGATGTGCTCGTCCTTTTCCAGCGCGGTCAGGTCAGGGGCCTGCATCGAATAGGCCACGTCGATATCGCCCTGTTCCAGCATCAGGCGCTGGGATTGCGATTCCGGCAGGTGGCGCATCAGAACGCGGTCCATCGCCGGGGCCGGGCCCCAATAGCCATCATTCTTGGTCAGGATGATATATTCGTTCGAGGCCCATTTGGTCAGCGTGAACGGCCCCGAACCGGCCGAGTTCAGCGTCAGCCAGCCCTGCCCCAGATCGCCGTCCTTTTCGTTCTCCAGCACGGTCTTGCTGTCCAGAATCGAGCCCGGCCCGTTCTGCGCAAGGATCATCAGGATCATCGCCGGGTCGTCGGGCTTGGCCAGCTTGAAGGTGAAGGTATTGGGGTCGACGACGACGAAGTGATCGGCCGCATTCTCGGCGGTGATACCGCGCGATTTCAGGAAGCTGGCCTGCGCGAGGTTCAGCGTCATCACGCGCTTCAGGCTCCAGGCGACATCCTCGGCGGTGACCGGGTTGCCCGAGGCGAATTTCGCATCCTTGCGCAGATGGAAGGTGATCGACATGCGATCCTCGGCCACGTCCCAGCTTTCGGCCATGCGCGGCTGGACCGACTTGTCCTCGGGCGACAGCGTGACCAGCGTGTCGTAGATGTTGTTCAGCACCTGCACCGTCTCGCGGCCGGTGATCGCGGCCGGGTCGAGCGTCAGGATATTGCTCATCGTCGTGGCGACGATCAGCTGGTTGTCGGGGGTTTCGGCCCAGGCTTGCGGAGCCGCGCCAAGCATGAGCGCGCCAAGCGCCACGGATGCCAGGAATTTCCTCATTTTATCCTCCCAGATGCCGCGTCATGGGCGTGCGGCTCGCCATGGGTTACCCTGCCAGCGCAGGATGACCGGATCTTGTTCTAGGCCAGCAATTCCGCCACCGGCCGGACCAGCGCCTTGCCGATCGCAATCGTATTGTCGGCATCCAGATGGACACCATCCTCAACTGACGGTCGCGCCACGGTCCCTGCGTCGAAAAACGCGCAACCCAACTCAGCTGCAAGGCTGGCATAGAGGGGCGCGAACAGTTCGGATTCCGCGATGATCCGCCCGCCCGCAGGCCCACCATTGGCGGTGGGGCCGCAGGGCGGCGGCGCGACGATCAGCAGTTTCGGCACGGCCGAACGCGGCTTGTAGGGAAAGGTCTGGACGATCTCGGCCAGACGGCGCATGCCACCTTGGGCCGAGATCGCCTGACCGCCATGGACCGGCTTCAGATCATTCGTCCCCAGCATCAGGATCACCAGATCCAGCGGCATATGCACGGCCAAGGCCAGTTGCAGCGCCCATGCCCCATTACGGCTGGCAGGCCCGGAATGATCGTCGCGGCAGGTGGTGCGCCCACCCAGGCCATCGCCGATCACCCGCGCGCCGGTCAGCCCGGCCTCCAGCACCACCGGCCATTGCGCGGGATGCGGGTGGCGCAAGCCCGTCACCGGATCAGCGCCCCAGGTCAGGCTGTCGCCAAAGGCAAGGATCTGCTTCATCGCCCTGCCCTCACTTCACGCGGTTGTTCTCGATGAAGTCGAAGTCGATATCTTCGCCCAGACCCGGACGATCCGGCACATGCACGTAACCATCGGCATCCATCGGGTCGGACAGCGATTTCAGATAGTCGTGGCCATCGTCATATTCGAGGAACGGGTGCAGCAGACCGCGTTCGTACCAGCGGCAGTTCTTGGCGGCGGCGACGACATGCAGGTTCATCGCGGTGTTGCCGTGAACCTCGCATTCCATGCCGAAGGCCTCGGCCATATGCATGGTCTTCAGCGCAGGGGTAATGCCGCCGACATCGTTCACGCCGGTGCGCAGGATGTCGCAGGCGCCGAACTTGACCCATTCCGCGCGGTGCCAATGCTTGCCGGCGGCGCTTTCCGGGCCGACGACCGGAATGTCCAGATTCTCGGCCAGCCATTTGTAGGACGACATGGATTGCTCATCCATCGGCTCTTCGATCCAGTCGAAGCCCAGCTTTTCCAAGCCCTTGCCAAGCGCCAGCGCGTCGGAACGCGAATACCAGTGGAAGGCGTCGATCATCAGGCTGATATCGGGGCCGACCGCCTCACGAACCGCGGCGCAGGCCTTCAGGTCCATGCGAACATCCGGCGCCCAGCTGACCGGCGGCATCCAGGTGTGCAGCTTGATGCCCTTGTAGCCACGGGCGACCAGCTTCTCGGCAAAACGGCCGTAATCCTCGGGCGTAGCCAGCCCGCCTTCCAGTTCGTCGCCGCACATGATCGAGCCATAGGCGTGAACCTTGTCGCGATAGCCGCCGATCAGTTTGTAGACCGGCTGGTTCAGCGCCCGGCCCGCCAGATCCCACAGCGCGCAATCGACCACGGCCAGCGTGCGATCGGTCAGCTGCGCCGCCGAGCCGCGCTGCCAATGGGCCAGTTCCTGCCACAGCCGCTCGCGGTCGCGGGCATCCTGTCCGACAAGCACCTTGCGCACGAATTTCTCAAGCACATGCTCGCGCACGATTTCCGGCGCGGTGAAGGAGTGGCCCTCATGGCCGTCCTCGGTGCGGATGGTCAACATCGCCTGCTGGACCTGATGGGCGGGACCGGGATGGGCATGGCCCGCGCTGTCCGAGTGACGGCGCGTGGTGGTCAGGAAGACGCGCGCCTCCACATGCGTGATGATCATGGCAATTCCTCGCAGGCTTCAGATTTCCTGAATATGCGTAACGAATCTGCCGGGCACGTGTCAATACTTGTCTTACATGTTGTCGAACATGTCAGTGAAAACGAAAAGGGCGCGGCCGAAGTCGCGCCCTGCCCCGACTGATTGCGTT
Organism: Paracoccus litorisediminis; assembly: GCF_009711205.1. GTDB lineage: Bacteria > Pseudomonadota > Alphaproteobacteria > Rhodobacterales > Rhodobacteraceae > Paracoccus > Paracoccus litorisediminis. The sequence continues at coordinate 317,653 of NZ_WMIG01000001.1, forward strand.
AGCTTACTCGGCGGCCAGCGAGGCCACCTGCTCGCGTTCGGCGCAGGCCATCATCAACGGACCGACGCCCTTGGCATCGTCATCGACCACCGGTTCGGTCAGGTAATAACCGGGCGTGCCGTCGCGATAGACGCCGCTGAACCCACCCAGCCCCGCGACATGGCAGATACCCGAGAACCGGCTACGCCCGCCGCGCTGGATCAGCCGCGTCTGTTCCAGCGCATCCAGCGCCTTCAGCCCGGCGTCTCGCAGGCGCGCAGCATCGCCCCCCGAGACCAGCCCCAGCCGCGCCGCCCGCAAGAAGGCATAGGCAAACATCGCCGAGGCCGAGCTTTCCTCATAATTTCCCTGCAGATCAGGCGCTTCCAGAACCTGCGGCCAAAGCCCGCTAGGCGCTTGCAGATCGGCCAGCTTCAGCAGGATCTGTCGGGTCCGCTGATGCAACTCGGCCGCCCGCGGATCGCCCGGCAGCAAGGCCAGCGCATCGACCAGCGCCATCGCCAGCCAGCCCATCGCCCGTGCCCAGACGGCGGGTGATTGCCCGGTGTCTGGATCCGACCAACGCTGGTCGCGGCTTTCGTCATAACCGTGAACATGCAGGCCCGATGGCGTCTGGGTCAGGTCCAGCGCGGCCAGAAATTGCGTCAGTGCGTCCTCGATCCGCTGCGGCTCGCCAGCGGCGATGCCATATTCGATCTGGAACGGCAGCCCCATATACAGCCCGTCCAACCAGACCTGATGCGGATAGCGCAGCTTGTGCCAGTAATTGCCGGTGCTGATGCGGGGATGCCGGTCAAGCTGTCCGACAAGCCGGCGTGCCGCCGCCATGTAGCGGTCGTCGCCGGTTTCGCGCCACAGCGGGAACAGCACCCGCCCCGCCAGAATGTTGTCGATGTTGAAATCGTCCGGGTCGTAGCCCGCAAGCTCGCCCTCGGGTCCGACCTGCGCATCGACAAGACGACGCAGATGCGCGCGCCAGCGCGGATCGCCCGTCACCTCGTGCAGCAGATCCAGTCCGCGATAGATGCAGCCATCCTCGTAGCACCAGGGACCGCCTTTGTAGGCCTGATAATCATGGCAAAACGCGTCGAAATAGTCGCTGAGCGGCATGGCGCACCTCATTTCTGGGTAATCGGGGCAAGCGACAGCAGCGAGGCGTCGTCGCAATCAACATTCGCCTGCTCGGCCAGCAGGGCTTCGTGGCGCATCGGGCGGACCCGATCGGCCATGTCGGGCGGCGTCGGCACCGCCGCTGGGTCAAGCGAGCCGATACGAAGCCGACGGATCGTCACCTGATCGATCGGCGCTTCCGGCAGGCCAAGAAAGGCACCAGCGGCATGGGCCAAGCCGTCCAGCGTCACATCCTCGATGGTGATGCCGCTGATCCGGGGGGTGCGGTCATTGACCGGCGCGGGGGCGCGATCCTGCACCCAAGGCGCGTGGCCATCCGGGTCGCAATGGTAATGCGCATTGACCGAGATCGCGGTCTGCACGCCCCGCATTGCGACGCGCCGCATGGCGATACCGGACACTGCCCCGCCCCTCCCGCGTCGCGTCTTGATCCGCAAGCCGCGATCGGTGCCGATCATCTCGCAATCCTCGATAGCGACATCATGGACGCCGCCCGACATCTCCGAGCCGATGACCAGCCCGCCATGACCGCGTTCCATCAGGCAATGGCGCACGCGGATATGGCGGGTCTCGTCCAGATGATCCGCCTCGCCATTCGGGCCGCGCTTGCCCGCCTTGACTGCGATGCAATCATCCCCGACCGAGAAGCGGATGCCCTCAAGCTCGACATCACGGCACATTTCGGGGTTCAGGCCGTCTGTATTCGGGCTGTCATGCGGCGCCTCGATCTGCAGGCCTACCGCCAACAGCCGGTCGCAGCCCTGCGGATGGATGGTCCAACTGGGCGCGTTGCGGATGGTGAAACCCATCAGCGTCACGTCGCTGCAGCCGATCAGATGCAGCCCGCGCGGACGGCGCGCACCATCGCGGGTTTCCTTGGGCCAGGTCCACCAGTCGCCCAGATCGCCCGAGCCATCAATGGTGCCCCGCCCCTCGATGACAAGCCGTTCGGCGGCGATGGCGTGAAGCCCGGCGGCGAAGCAATCCGCTGGCAGGCCTTCCCAACTGCCCAGCATCCGGCCATGCGCATCCCGCGCGGGCAGGATCGGCCAGCTCGTCCGGTCCGAGGGCGCGATCAATGCCGCCCCCCGCGCCAGATGCAGCACCATGTCGGATTTGAGCGCCACCGGGGCACAGACCCAATCGCCCGAAGGCAGGATCAATGTGCCGCCCACCGGCAGCGCAGCGATGGCATCGGCAATGGTGTCGGCATTGTGTCGGGCGGCGGCCAGATCGTCGCGGGCCGCACCTTCGATCATGCCGGCGGGCGTCAGCGCACCAGCGCAAGCCGCGCTGCGGAATTCGATTTCGTCCATCCCCTCGACCCGCAGGCTATAGGCGGTGTCGGGCACAAGGTCGTCCAGCAGCAGGGTGACGGCCCCGGCCTCGCCATGCCGGTCAGGCAGACCGACTGCTGCCAGCCGCCAGCCCAAGGGCCGGGGCAGATGATAAAGCGCGTGGCTGACAGGAAGCCGCAAGGCAGCGGCCCGCGCCGTCACGGCGAGGGGGATGGGTGTCATGATCATGCCTTTTGGGTTTGCCCGCCGCGCAATTGATCGCGGCGGGCGGATGCGTCAGTCGAACTCGGCCAGAACGTCGTTCGTGCCGTCGATGATCTGCTGGGCCGCGTCTTCGGCCGAGATCTGGCCGTAGGCAAATTCCTCAAGCGAATCGATGAAGTTGCTGCGGATCTCGGGATGTTCGTTGAAGGGCGAGATCATCGGACCCGCCGCCGCCACGACGATTTCATTGGCGGCGCGGACCTCGGGTTCGCCCTGCCCGGCCAGACGCTCGGCCGCAATCTTGGACGACGGCAACCCGCGCGAAGTGCCCAGCGCGTCGATCCCCTCGGGCTCGTTCAGCAGGCAGTTCAGGATCTGCGCCGCCGCTTCGGGGTTCTTCGAGTTCTTCGACACCGACAGCAGCATCGAGGGTTTGCGATAGACGCCATCCGTCACCGAGCCTTCGATATGCAGCATCGGCACCGGTTTCAGCACCTGCCCATCCTTCAGCGGGTCGGCATATTTCGAATAGGTCGAATCCCACTCATAGGAACCGGCAATCTTGCCCTCGGCCCATGCCGGTTTCTCGAACAGGTTGACGTTTCCGTCCGAGGCCTCGGCCTTTTGCGAACGGATCGCGCCGATCTCGACCAGATGGCCAAGGAAGTTGATACCGCCCGCCAGTTCCTCGGGGGTCCAGGCGACGCGGTTGGTGGCCGGATCGACCAGATCCTTGCCGGTCTTCTGGGTCACGGCCAGCGTGACCAGTAGCTGAGCCGTCTCTTTTACCGCGTTGAAGGTGTAATAGTCGTCGCCCAGCTTTTCCTTGAGCGTCTTGGTCGCGGCTTCAAGCTCGGCCCAGTTGGTCGGAACCGGGACCCCGGCCTTTTCGAAGGTGGTCTGGTTGAAGAAGAAGGTGCGGCCCGTGGTCGAAACCGAAATGCCCTGCAGCACGCCATTGGTCGAACCCGAGTTCAGGTCGGTCTCGCTCCACTGGCTCAGGTCCACTGCAGGCAGCTTGCGCAGATCGGCAAAGCCGGTGCCATCGCGCGAGAACAGCGGCAACCACGGCCAGTTCACCTGCACGATATCGGCCTCGGTCCCGCCGGCCATCTGGGTGGTCAGCTTTTCCAGATAGCCGTCAAAGCCGGTGAATTCACCCTTGATGGTGTGGCCATGTTTCGCGCCGCAGGCTTCCAGCGCCTTTTGCGTGGCGACATGGCGGCTGTCGCCACCCCACCAGGACATGCGCAGTTCCGCCGCCGAGGCGGTCTGCGCGATCGTCATCGTGGCCAGCGCGGTGCCGGTCAGCACCCCGGCAAAGCGTTTCAGTTTCATTGTTTTCCCTCCTCTGCGGCCTTGGAATTCAGGCGGCCAACCTGTGACCTTGCAGCGAGACATTGCTGCCATCGGCCTTATCAAAAACGTGAAGATGCTCGGCCGCGGGCTTCAGGCCGATGGTTTCGGCGCGGCCCAGTTGCTCGTATTCGGCGGTGCCGACCACGGCGATGATCTTCTGCCCCTCCAGATCGGCATGCAGATAGACTTCGTGGCCCATGAATTCGGCATTGGTCAGCCGCGCCTGCAAGCCCGAGGGGTCCAGCGCCAGATGCTGCGGGCGCACGCCCAGCACCGCGTCCTTGGGCTGCGAGGCCAGCCGCGACAGCACCTCATCCCCCAGCGACAGCCGCTGGTTGCCGATCACGAATTGCCCCGATTGCAGATGACCTTCGATCAGGTTCATCTCGGGGCTGCCGATGAAGCCCGCGACGAACAGGTTCGCCGGATGGTTGTACAGCTCCTTGGGGGTCGCGACCTGCATGATCCGGCCCGCCTGCATGACGCAGATCCGGTCGCCCATGGTCATCGCCTCGGTCTGGTCGTGGGTCACGTAAATGACGGTCGAGGACAGCCCCTCGGCCTTGAGCCGCCGATGCAGGTCGGTGATCCGGACCCGCATGGATGCGCGCAGTTTCGCATCCAGGTTCGACAGCGGCTCATCGAACAGGAACACGCCCGGCTTCTTGATCAGCGCACGCCCCAAGGCGACACGCTGCGCCTGACCGCCCGACAGCTGCTTCGGCAGCCGGTCCAGCAGCGGCTCGATTTCAAGGATGCGGGCGACATCGTTGATCGCGGTCTCGATCTCGGGCTTTGATTTGCCCGCGATCTTCAGGCCAAAGGCCAGGTTCCCGCGCACCTTCATATGCGGGTAAAGCGCGTAGTTCTGGAACACCATGGCGATGGAACGCTTGCCGGGCGGCAGGTCGTTCACCCGCTGGCCGCCGATGATGATCTCACCGCCGGTGATGTCCTCAAGGCCGGCGACCATCCGCAAGGTCGTGGATTTCGCACAGCCCGAGGGTCCGACAAAAACCATGAACTCGCCATCTTCGATATCAAGGTTGATGCCGTGGACGGCCTTGACCGAGCCGCCATAGACCTTTTCCAGATTGCGCAGCTGAACACGTGCCATCAGCCTTTTACCCCCCCAGAGGAAATGCCTTCGATGAAGTAGCGCTGCGCGGCAAAGAAGATGATCAGCGCGGGCGCGATGGTCAGGACCGACATCGCAAGGATGCGGTTCCATTCGAAGGCTTCGGTTGTGTCGATTGAAAGTTTCAGCGCCAGGCTGACCGGGTACTTGTCCACCGAAGACAGGTAGATCAGCGGCCCGAGGAAATCGTTCATGGTCCACATGAACTGGAACAGGCAGACCGAAATCAGCGCCGGGGCCAGCATCGGGACGACGATATAGACCAGCGTCTGCAGGCTGTTGGCGCCGTCCACCCGCGCCGCTTCCTCCATGTCCGAGGGCAGAGAGCGCAGGAACTGCACCAGCATGAAGACAAAGAACGCATCCCCCGCCAGTGCCGACGGCACCCAAAGAGGCAGGAAACTGTCCAGCCAGCCCAGATCGCGGAACAGGATGTATTGCGGGATGCGCGTCACCACGTTCGGCAGCAGCAACGTCGCGATGACGGTGGTGAACAGCAGCTTCTTCAGCGGGAAATCGAAGCGGGCAAAGGCATAGGCCGCCAGCGTGCAGCTGATCGCCGTGCCGATGGTCTTGGGCAGGATGATCAGGAACGAGTTCCAGAAGAAGCGCCCGAACGTATAGGGCGTCGAGGTTTGCCAGCCCTTGATATAGCCGTCCAGCGTCGGGTTTTGCGGGATGAAGCCCGCCCCCGAGAAGATCTCGGAATTGGTCTTGAAGCTTGCGCCGACCAGCCAGATCAGCGGGTACAGCATCAGCAGACCGACCGCGAACAGCAGGACATAGCGGATGGTGGCCGAGATCAGGCGCAGGCGGGCACGCTTGGCGGCCTGCGCATCGTTAAAGGCATCCATGTCCAGCATGGCATTGGTGTCCATGGATCAGCTCCTTTTATCGCCGGCGTAATAGACCCATTTCTTCGACGACCAGAAGGCGACCAGGGTCAGGACCATGATGATGCCGAACAGCACCCAGGCGATGGCCGAGGCGTAGCCCATGTTGAACTTCTTGAAGGCCTCGTCGTAGATATAGAGCGGCAGCAGATAGGTCGATTTCAGCGGGCCGCCCTGCGTGATGATGTAGGGGCCGTTGAACTCCTGGAACGCCTGCACCATCTGCATGATCAGGTTGAAGAAGATCACCGGCGTCAGCAGTGGCAGCGTGATCGAGAAGAACACCCGCGTCTTGCTGGCCCCGTCGATGGCCGCCGCCTCATAGAGCGACTTGTCGATGGATTGCAGCGCCGCAAGGAAGATCACCATGGCCGAACCGAACTGCCAGCAGCGCAGCAGCGTGATGGTGAACAGCGCGTTGCCGGGGTCTCCGAACCAGTCGACCGGGTTGATCCCGACCATGGCCAGCGCCATGTTGACCAGCCCTTCGGAGGCGAACATGTAGCGCCACAGGACCGCAATCGCGATCGAGCCGCCAAGGATCGACGGCACATAGAAGGCCGTGCGGAAGAAATTGATGAACTTCAGCTTGTAGTTCAGGATCGCCGCGATGAAGAGCGCGAAGGCCAGCTTCAGCGGTACGGTCAGGAACACATAGGTCAGCGTCACCCACAGCGACTTGTCGAAAGTGCGGTCGCGGGTGAACAGCTTTTCGTAATTCGCAAGGCCGGTCCAGCGCGGCTCGCTCATCAGGTCGTATTTGGTAAAGCTGAGATAGAAGGACGCGATGAACGGGATCATCGTGAAGACCAGAAGCCCAAGGATATAGGGCGCCAGATAGGCCAGTCCCAGAAAGCGTTGGCGTTTCATGCGCAGCCCCTTTCGGGACGCGGCGGCGCGCCTGAGCAAGATGCGGATTCGTGCAAGTGAAACCTCCAGACCGGGCCGACGCGTGGCGGAACGCATGACGTTCCGATGCCGGCTTCCGATCTCCTCCCTGTCAGAATTCGGTAAGCGACTGCTTGTCTGAGGATGAAATAACCGGAATCAAGGTGCAGGTTGAATTGACAAAGGAGGGAAAAAAGATGGACGAAATCGAAGGTGGCATTTTGGCCGCCATTCCCCCTTCCGCGCTGACCCTGACCCTGACCCGTGCCGCCATCCGCATGGAGCATTCGACGACTTGGGCCATCGACAAGGTGAACCCGGTGGACGATCTGGTCTTCTGCCTTGAAGGACGCGGGCATTACCTGATCGACGATGAACCGCGCGTGATCGAACCGGGTGAGGCCATGCTGATCCGCCGCGGCCAGCGCTTTCGCGGCCATAACGAGGGGCCGGAAACCTATCGCGGCGTGGCCCAGCATTTCACCCTGAACATCTATGGGCTGCATGACCTGATCGGCCAGATGGACCTGCGCCCGCATCTGCGCCTGACCCGCTGGCCGCTGCTGGAAGCGATGGTGCGCCATTACCGCCAAAGCGCGCCGCCGGAATCGGTGACCTTGGGCCAGCATCACCTGTTCATGGTGCTGCTGATCGCCTTTATCGAGGATGCCTTCATCGGCTGGCGCGACAGCGCCACCTATCTGCCCGAGGGCGCGCATGCGCTGGATCTGGCGGTGATGAAGGCGGCAACGATGATCTCGGCCAATCCGATCGATCCGGATGTGGCGACGCGGGCCGTCGATTCGGCCCCCTATAACCGTGACTATTTCCTGCGCGAGTTTCAGCGCCGCGTCGGGCGTACGCCGCGCAAGTATCAGGAATACCGCCGGATGGAACTGGCCATGCACCATCTGGAATCGGGGCTGAACGTCTCGGCCACGGCAGCCGAGCTGGGCTATGCCGATCCCTATTACTTCTCGCGCATGTTCAAGCGTACTCTGGGCCTGTCGCCCCGCGAACATATGCGCCGGATCGAGAAAAGCCGCCATGGCGGCTTCATGCGGCTGGATGAGCCCGAGCAGGCAGAGAAACTGGCGCAGGAATGAAAAGGCCCGCCAGTGGCGGGCCCTTCCGTATTACTTGAACACCGATGGCAGCCACAGCGACAGCGCCGGGATGTAGGTGACCATCATCAGCACCACCAGACCCGCGGCATAGAAGGGCCAGACGCTGCGCATCGCCTCCCAGATGCTGATGCGGGCGACGGCGGCGGCGACGAATTGCACCGGGCCCAGCGGCGGCGTGTTCAGACCGATGCCAAGGTTCAGGATCATGATCACCCCGAAATGCACCGGATCGACGCCAAAGGCCGAAACCACCGGCAGGAAGATCGGCGTGGTGATGATGATCAAGGGCGACATGTCCATGAACGTGCCCAGAACCAGCAGCACGATGTTGATCATCAGCAGGATCACGAACGGGTTGTTCGACACCGACTGCATCCATTGCAGCGAGATCTGCGCCACATGCAGATAGGCCATCAGCCAGCCAAAGGCCCCCGCCATGCCGATGATCAGCAGGACCATCGCCGTGGTGCGCACCGCCTGCTGTGTCGCATGGACGAAATCCGTCCAGCTCAGGCTGCGATAGACAAAGGCCGTGACCAGCAGCGCATAGATCACCGCGATGCACGAGCTTTCCGTGGCCGTGAACACACCCGAACGCACGCCGCCAAAGATGATCGCGATCAGCAGCATGCCCGGCAGCGATTCCAGCAGGAAGCGGAAGACACGGGCAAAGCCGGGGAAAGCCTCGGTCGGATAGCCGCGCTTGCGGGCCACCAGATAGGCGGTGATCGACAGCGCCACGGCCAGCAGCAGACCGGGGATGATCCCTGCCGTGAACAGGTCCGCGATCGAGATTTTACCGCCACCCGAGATCGAATAGATGATCATGTTGTGGCTGGGCGGCAGCAGCAGCGCGATCAGCGCCGCCATCGAGGTCACGTTGACCGCGTAATCCGCGCCGTAACCGCGCGCCTTCATCTGCGGGATCATGATGCCACCGACAGCCGCCGCCTCGGCCACAGCCGAACCGGAAATGCCGCCGAATAGCGTCGAGGCCGCGATGTTCACCTGCCCCAACCCGCCACGGACATGGCCGATCAGCGATCCGGCAAAGGCCACGATCTTGGCGGCGATGCCGCCCCGGACCATCAGGTCACCCGCGAAGATGAAGAAGGGAATGGCCATCAGCGTGAAGACCGAAATCCCCGCCGAAACCCGTTGAAACACCACCAGCGCCGGCAGGCCCAGATAGCCGACCGTCGCGAGGCTGGAGATGCCCAGACAGAAGGCGATGGGCGTGCCGATCAGCATGAGAACGGTGAAAACACCGAAAAGGATCAGATATTCCATCTCACGCCTCGGTCATCAAAACATCTTCGGCATCCGGCTCGGTCTCGAGCGTCTTGCCGGTCAGCCGGTTCAGGATGTGTTCCAGCACGAAAAGCGTGATCAGCAGTCCGCCGACAAACAGCGGCATATAGCTCATGCCGCCGGGCAGACGGATCACCGGCAGCGTCGCGCCCCAGGTCTTGGCCATCAGCTGCCAGCCATAGATCGCCATCCCCAACCCAAAGATCAGCACCGCCAGATCCGACATCAGCCGCAGCCAGGTGCCGAATTTCTCGGGCAGGAAGTGCATCAGCACGTCGAAGCCCATGTGAAAGTTCTCATGCACGCCAACGGCCGAGCCAAGAAAGATGAACCAGCTCATCAGCAGGATGGCGGTCGGTTCGACCCAAAGCAGGCTGTCATTCATGACATAGCGCATGAAGACCTGCGCAAAGACGATGACCGTCATCGCGCTTAGCCCAAAGCCCGCGAGCCATAGGCTGGCGCGGGCCAGAACGGCATTCAGCCGGGACAACGCGGCAATTCCCTGTCCCATTATTTCCCCCATGTGACGGAGTGGATCGAAAGGCGCCCGCGGCATGTTCGCCGCGGGCTGCCCCAAGTCACTTGGTTTCCTGAATGCGCTTGACCAGATCCTTGGCCTGATCCGTGGTCACGTATTTCTCATAGACCGGGGCCATGGCCTCGATGAAGGCGGTCTTGTCGACGTCGCGGGTCACTTCGGCACCGCTGGCCACGACCTTGTCCTCGCTGGCTTTTTCCTGATCGGCCCACAGCTTGCGCTGCACAGTGGCCGAGTTCTTGGCCGCCTCGCGCAGCACGGCCTGATCCTCGGGGCTCAGCTTTTCCCAGCTGGCCTTGGACATCGCGACCAGTTCCGGCACCATCAGGTGCTGGTCGAGGGTGAAGAACTTCGCGACCTCGGAATGGCCCGAGCTGTCATAGCTGGGGAAGTTGTTCTCGGCCCCGTCGATAACCCCGGTCTGGATCGAGGAATAAACCTCGCCGTACGGCATCGGCGTCGCATTCGCGCCCAGCGCCGACATCATGTCGACAAAGACGTCGTTCTGCATGACGCGGAACTTCATCCCCTTCAGGTCTTCGACCGTCTTGATCGGCTTTTGCGAGTTGTAGAAGCTGCGCGCCCCGCCATCGTAATAGGCCAGCGCGACCAGATCATGCGCCTCGAAATCCTTGGCGATCTCCTCGCCGATCGGGCCATCCAGCACCTGATGCAGGTGATCTTCCGAGCGGTACAGGTAAGGCAGCGAAACCGTCTGCGTCACCGGCACGATGTCGTTGAACGAACCGAAGCTGGCACGAACCATGTCGATCACGCCGAACTGGGTCTGCTCGATCGTGTCCTTTTCCTCACCCAGCTGGGACGAGGGGAAGACTTCGATGCAGACGCGACCACCGGTCTTTTCCTTGACCTCGGCGGCCATCGCCTTGACGCCCTCGACCGTCGGATAGCCGTCGGGATGGGTGTCGGACGAGCGCAGGGTGATTTCGCAATCCGCGGCCAGAGCCGCGCCGGTGGTGCCAGCCAGAATCGTGCCGCAGACCAGCAGCATGTGCGTAAGTTTCATGGAATCCTCCCAGATTCGGTAGTTGTCAGTCTTTATTGGGCCAAGGCCTATGACAAGGTTCAATAACCCATCAGACAGGCTTTAGGCCATAGAGTTCTTGCGGGTTGCCCACAAGGACAGCATCGCGCGCGCCCTCGGGCAGCCAGTCCAGCACCAGTTGGGCCAATTCGACCTCATTCGGGTAGTCTTCGGTGCGGGTGATACCGTTATGTGGCCAGTTCGTGCCCCAGACGATGCGCTCGGGTGCATGGGCAGCAATGCGGCGCGAAAGCCCCTCGATATCGCGGTAAGGCCAGCTTTCCTTGCTGCTTTCATAGACGCCAGCGAACTTGAACCAGCAATTGCCGCGATCAATCAGTTGCAGCACGGCGTCGATTTCCGGGCTGTCGGGGACGGCACCGCGAAAGAACTTGCCGTGATGATCGAAAACCCAGCGTGATTTCAATGCCATCAGCCGCGGCAGATGGGTCAGGATGTCCGAACCGTCAAACTGCACCGCAACCATCCAGCCCGCCGCATGGGCGCGGGCATCCACGGCCTCAAGGTGGTTCAGATTCAACGCACCGCCGGGCAGATCCATGATCCGCGCACCGACCACGCCCGCATCCGACAGCCGCGCGATTTCGGCGTCCGAAGTCGCCTCATCGATCACCGCGACGCCGCGGGCGCAGTCGCCCATCTCGGCCAGACAGGCGACCAGATTGCCATTGTCGCGCTGATGGGCATTGCCTTGGGTGATGATGACGCGGTCGATCCCCATCCAGCCCATCAACTGTCGATAGGCATCCGCATCGGGCAGCGGATCACGCGGCAAGCCCGGACCACCGGGCAGCGCCGGATAACCCGGCAGATACATGTGCATTTGTGAATCGACCGCTCCCTTGGGAAAGGGAACGGCCGGAGCATCACCAGTCAGTTTACGAAGGATCATGCGTCTTGCATCCTGAATTCGGCCAAAGCGTCGCGGTTGACCTCGATCCCCAGCCCCGGCCCGTTCGGGATGGCGACCACCCCATTCACGGCCTCGATCGGGGTGTTCAGCACCGCCTGACGGAAGGGGTTATGGGTGCGGTCGAATTCCATGATCGGCTCGACCGGGTTCACGCGCACCGGGTCGGGGGTCTGCGCGGCCATGAATTGCAGGGCGGCGGCGATATGGACGCCCGTGCCCCAGACATGCGGCACGATGCGCACGCCATGCAGGCTGGCGATGGCCGCGATCTTCGTTGCCTCGGACAACCCGCCGCAACCGGCCATGTCAGGCTGAAGGATATCGACGGCGCGCGCCTGAAGGGCTGCGTTCATGCCCCAGCGCGTGTGCCACGTCTCGCCCCCGGCGACCGGGATCGGTTGACCGGCGCGGACCTCGGCATAGGAGGAAAGCTGTTCGGGGACGACCGGTTCCTCGAACCAGTCGATGTCATATTCGGCGGCGGCGCGACCGACCTTGATCGCCTCGGCGACCGTATAGCCGTGGTTCGCGTCGATCATCAGCCGCATGTCGGGGCCGATCGCCTCACGCACGGCGCGGATGACCCGCATATCCTCGGCGGGATCGAAGCCGATCTTGATCTTGCAGGCGTGGAAGCCTTCGGACCGTCGCTGCGCCATCTCGGACGCATTGTCCGAAACCCGGTCCACGCCGTCACGCTTGAAACTGCCTGTGGCATAGGCGCGCACGGATTCGCGCCAGCGCCCGCCCAGCAGGGTCGAGACCGAGACGCCAAGGCTTTTGCCCTTGATGTCCCACAGCGCCATGTCGATCCCCGACAGCGCCGTGATGGTCAGTCCGCGCTGCCCTTGATCGCGCAGCGCGTTGTAAAGCGTCGCCCAATGCCGCTCGGTGGCCCGCGGGTCCTGGCCGATCAGCCAGGGCGCGTAGGAGGCGACCACCGCGGCATTGGGCCGCGCGGGGCCAAGGCATTCGCCCCAGCCCACCGTGCCGTCATCACACTCAACCTCGACCAGAACATGCGCCCGGCGGTCGAACCGCATCGAAGCACTCTCGAAGGGCACTTCCAGACGATGTTCCAGAAGGTGCGTGCGAATGGCGGCAATTTTCATCAGGCGGCTTTCTTGCGCTGATAGGGCTCGATCAGAGCGGCCATCATGTCCATTTCCGCCGCATCGAGGTCTTTCAGCGGCGAACGCACCGGACCCGCGTTGAAGCCCTGCAGACGGACGCCCGCCTTGATGGCCGAAACGGCATAGCCCTTGGCGCGGTTGCGGATCGCCATGAACGGATAGAAGAAGTCGTTCAGGATACGCTCGCAGGTCGCACGATCACCGGCGCGCAGCGCGCTGTAGAACTCATTCGCCAGACCGGGAACAAAGTTGAACACGGCCGAGGAATAGGTGGTAAAGCCAGCGCCCAGATAGGCTTCCGCGAACAGTTCCGCCGTCGGCATGCCGCCCAGATAGGTCAGACGGTCGCCCATTTTCGCGGTGATTTGGCGGACCAGACCGATATCGCCGGTGCCGTCCTTGAAGCCGACCAGATTCGGGCAGGCGTCGCACAGGCGGGCCAGCGTGTCGGCGGTCAGAACGGCGTTGTCGCGGTTGTAGACCATGACGCCGAAATCGACCGAGTCACAGATTTTCTTGACGTGGGCGTAAAGGCCCTCTTGCGGCGCGTCGATCAGGTAATGCGGCAGCAGCAGGATGCCGTCAGCGCCGACTTTCTCGACCGATTGCGCGATTTCGACAGCCATTTCAGTGCCGTAGCCGCAGCCCGAGACGATGGCGGTCTTGCCAGCAACTTCCTTGGCAGCGGCAACAATCTCGGGGATCTCGCGCGGAGCAAGCGAGAAGAACTCGCCGGTGCCGCCGGCTGCGAACAGCACGGGGGCGTCGTAACCCGCCAGCCATTCGACATGGGCGCGATAGCTGTCGCCCGCGAAATTGCCTTCGGCGTCGAAATGGGTGACCGGGAAGGAAAGCAGGCCGGAGCCAAGAGCGACCTTAAGCTGTTCGGGCGTCATGGTGATGTCCTCAGGGTTATGGGTTCGACTTCGGATACGCCATGCGGCGGCGCGCTGTCAACAACTTATCATATAACTTGTGTGATAAGTTGCGCAGCGCGCCTACTGGCCCTTAGCGGGCCAGCCAACCGCCATCGACGTTCAGCACCGCGCCATGCACATAGGCCGCCGCCTTGGAGCACAGGAACACCGCCGTGCCGGCGATATCCTCGGGATTACCCCAGCGCCCGGCTGGGATACGGTCCAGAATCGCGCGGTTGCGGTCAGGATCGTTGCGCAGGGCCTCGGTGTTGTTGGTCTCGATATAGCCCGGCGCGATGGCGTTGACGTTGACGCCCTTGGCCGCCCATTCATTCGCCATCAGCTTGGTCAGACCCGCCACGCCATGCTTGCTGGCCGTGTAGGACGGCACGCGAATGCCACCCTGAAAGCTCAGCAGCGAGGCGATGTTGACGATGCTGCCGGGCTTGCCCTGCCCAACCAACTCCTTGGCAAATGCCTGACAGGTAAAGAACACCGCCTTCAGGTTGACGTCGATCACGTCGTCCCAATCGGCCTCGCTGAACTCGACGGCATCGGCGCGGCGGATGATCCCGGCATTGTTGATCAGGATGTCATAGCCCTGCCCGGCAAACGTGTCCTTCGCCGCCATCGGATCGACGAAATCCAGCATCAGGCCGTGGCCCTTGCCCCCTGCCGCCGAGATCAGCGACAGAGTTTCATCGACATCGCGGCGCGCGGCGCAGACCACCTCGGCCCCGGCTTGCGCCAGGCCCAAGGCGATCGCCTGCCCCAGCCCGGTATTGGCACCGGTGACCAGCGCCTTGCGACCTTCCAGCGAAAACGGGCTCAACGCAGATCCCCCGGCTGAATGAAGTCCATATCGGTATAGTCGACGTTATCGCCCGCCATCGCCCAGATGAACGTATAGGAGCCGATGCCCGCGCCCGAATGGATCGACCACGGCGGAGAAATCGCGCCCTCTTCGTTGCCGATGAACAGGTGGCGGGTCTCCTGCGGCTCGCCCATCAGGTGCAGCACGCGCGATTGCGGCTCCATGCCGAAATACAGATAGGCCTCCATGCGGCGGTCATGGATGTGGCTGGGGATGGTGTTCCAAACCGAGCCGTCCTCAAGCGTGGTATAGCCAAGGATCAGCTGGCAGCTTTCCATGACCAGCGGGTGGATGAATTGATTGATGGTGCGCTTGTTCGAGGTCTCGGCCGCGCCCAGTTTGACTTCCTTGCTGTCCGACAGGCGGACCAGCTTGTTCGGATAGGTGTGATGCGCCGGGCAAGAGGTGATGTAGAAGCGCCCCTGACCACCAAAGGTCACAGCGCCTGCACCCATGCCCAGATACAGCACATCGCCACGCTCAAGCGTCCAGCTTTCGCCGCCCGCCTCGACCGTTCCGGTATCGCCGACATTGACGATGCCCATCTCGCGGCGGTCAAGGAAACTTGGGGTTTTGGTCTCGGCGACGACATCCAGCACAAGGCTGCCGCCTGCCGGCACCGCGCCGCCCATGACGAAGCGATCGTAATGGGTGTAGATCAGGCGGATCTCGCCGTCGCGGAACATGTCCGAGGCCAGGAAGTTGCGGCGCAATGCCTCGGTATCCATGGTCTTGGCATATTCGGGATTGACGGCTTGGCGGGTCTCGACGGTCAGCATAGTATCCTCCGTGCTGCGTAATGTCATATAGGTTGACAGACCTTGTATTATGTGTTGACTACAGCAAGGACCATCTGACGGCAAGACGGGAGAAGTCCTGTCGCCGGAAGGAACCGGCACCGGACAGACCCTTTGCCGCGATGGGTTGGGGATTTCTTCCGGGAGTTAGGATTCATGCTGAAGCGACTGTTGATCACCGGGGCCGCAGGCGGATTGGGCCGCGCGCTGACGCCGCGCCTGCGCGACATGGCCGAAAGCCTTCGCCTTGCCGATATCGTCCCGGTGCCCGACACCCTGCCCGGCGATGACGTGGTGCAATGCGATCTGGCGGATGCCGCGGCGGTCAATGCCATGGTCGCGGGCTGCGACGGCATCCTGCATCTGGGCGGCATCTCGGTCGAGCGCCCCTTCGACCCGATCCTGCAGGGCAATATCATCGGCCTTTACAACCTGTATGAGGCCGCGCGCCTGAACGGCCAGCCGCGCATCATCTTTGCCAGCTCGAACCACACCGTCGGCTTTCACAAGCAAAGCGAGCGCCTTGGCCCCGACTGCACCTTCCGCCCCGACAGTCTGTACGGCGTCTCGAAGATCTTCGGCGAGGCGGTGGCGCGGCTTTATTTCGACAAGTTCGGGCAGGAAACCGCGCTGGTCCGCATCGGCTCTTGCACGCCGGAACCGCAAAACCACAGGATGCTGGGCAGCTGGTTCTCGCATGAGGACTTCCTGTCGCTGATCGGCGCGGTCTTTGCCGCCCCCAGCCTTGGCTGCCCGGTGATCTGGGGCGCGTCGAACAATGACGCGGGCTGGTGGGACAACAGCCATATCGCCGATCTGTGGCAGCCCCGCGACAATGCGGAAAGCTTCCGTGCCCAGATCGACGCCACCGTGCCGCGCCCGGCCGATGACGACCCGGTGCTGGTCTATCAGGGCGGCGTGTTCACCACCTACCCGATCTATCAGAAATCCGATACATGACCTGCCTCGGAACCCAACAGGGATGAAGCCAAGGATGAAAGCGGATGACGGCGTGACCCAGCCCGGCCCGACACTGGTCGTGACCGTGCGCGACGAATTGCGCCGCCAGATTCAGGCGGGCGAATACAAGCCCGGCGACCGCCTGCCATCGGAATCGCGCCTGACGCAGGATTTCGGCGTCAGTCGCACCGTCGTGCGCGAGGCGATTGCCGCCCTTCGCGCCGATGGCGTGGTCGAACCGAAACAGGGCGCGGGGGTCTTTGTCCTGCCGCCCTCGGAAACCGCGCCCGCCTTTCGCGACGTGGACCCCGACCGGGTGTCCTCGATCATCGAAATCCTTGAACTGCGCACCGCGCTTGAAGGCGACGGCGCGGCTTTGGCCGCCACCCGCCATTCTGCCGCGCAAGAGGAAGAGATCATCGAGGCCTATCAGCGCCTGACCGATCTGGCCCGCCAGAACAAGCCCACGGCCGAGGCCGATTTCGCCTTTCACCTCGCCATTGCGAAAGCGACGAACAATCCCCGCTTCCCCGAGATGCTGCAGCTGATCGGCGCCGCGATGATCCCGCGCCGGATGCTGAACAAGGAAGGCGAGGTTCCGGTCAGCCCGGATTACGTTCGCCTGCTGGAACAGGAGCATGGCGCGATCCTCGCCGCGATCCAGATGACCGACCCCGAGGCCGCGCGGCAGGCCATGGTAAGGCATCTGAAAAACAGCCAGACGCGCTATCGCCAGCAACTGCGCACCGGTAATCTGACGTCGTGATAGCGGTGCAATAGGGCCATGCCCGACAGGACCGCGTGATCTGAAATGCGGAATGTTGGATAGGCACCAAGACCGGAACGCTATTCCGTCTCCCGTGCCTCTCGGCCTAAGGAAAGATGCGGCGCATCTTTCAACTGCAGGAAACAAAAATGCCAAGCAAAGAAGCCAGCGCCGAGAACCGTTCCGACGCGCTTGCGCTTGCGGAAAGTCTTCGGATCACGCTCGGCAGATTTGTTCGTGGCGTAAAGACACAGGCAAATACCCCGACCACTCCCCAGTCGGAAACGCTGTCGCTTCTGGATCGGGCCGGGCCGCTCAGTGTTGCCGAACTCGCAGATCGTCGCAATGTAAGGCATCAAAGCATGCGATTGGTTGCCGCTCAGTTGGAGGCTGAGTGCCTGATCAGCAAATTGCCCAATCCAGCGGATGGGCGCAGCCAACTTCTCTCTATCACCCCCAAAGGGCAGGAAAAACTCTCCAGCTCGCGCGAAGCTCGAACGTGGCAGATCGCCGACCTGATCGAGGAGCGCCTGTCCGAGCAGGACAAACGAACCCTTGCGGCAGCGATTCTCGTTATCGAGCGGCTGTGCTGACTGCCGGATCAAGCCTTCGACAATGCGGCAAGCACATTCGGCAAGGTGTTCACCCCCCAATGCTCGGCATATTTTCCGTCTTGAACCCGCACAATGTCTATAACGCTGATCGCAACGTCCCGCCCTGTCGCAGGAACGCCCATAAAGGTGCCTGTATGAACGCCGCTTATGGTCTTCCGGGTGGTGACCTTATCCCCCTCGGAGATCTGGTCGTGAAGCGTCACCGTCAGGTGTGAAAGAGCCGGGCGAAGAACATGCTGGAAGGTATTCCACATGCTTTCCGGGCCGTTCGGCATTCCTTGCGGCGCAGAGTGATTGATAAAATCGGCAGCCATCAAGGCACGGAATGCGGTTTCGTTGCCATTTTGTATGACCTCGATGTTGAAGCGGCGAACCACCTCTTTTTGATCGGCAGGCATAGTCGATCCCTTCAAGTGAGTACGACAATTTATACAGGTAAACTGTATAAATTGTCGAGTGAGCATTTGGGGATCTTTCCAACCGGGGCCTGCATCGGGACGCACACGCACGTCGCTTCAATCCAACCCCTGATTTCAGGAAAAAAAGGGCGCCGCGCGGCGCCCTTTCCTTTTCGCTCAGGCCAGTTCCTCGGCAAAGGGATAGTCGGTATAGCCCTCGGCGCCGCTGGTATAGAAGGTCGCGGGATCGACGGGGTTCAGGTCCAGCCCATCGCGCAGACGGCGCGGCAGATCGGGCGTGGCGATGAAATTGACGCCAAAGGCCACCGCATCGGCACGGCCCTCGGCCACCAGCTCTGCCGCCGCCTCGCGCGACAGGCGCTCATTGGCAATGACCGGGCCGCCAAAGGCCGCCTTCACGTCGCCCAGCACGCTGTCCGGTGCCAGATGCTCGCGCAGCGCAAGGAAAGCGACGCCACGCTGGCGCATCTGTTCCGCCACGCGCACGAACAGCGCCCGGGGATCGCTGTCGCCCATGTCATGCTGATCGCCACGCGGCGACAGGTGGACACCAACCCGGTCCGCGCCCCAGATGCCGATCGCGGCATCGGTGACTTCTTCCAGCAGCCGCGTGCGATTCTCCAGCGAGCCGCCATAGGCGTCGGTGCGCTGGTTGGTGCTGTCCTGCAGGAACTGGTCCAGCAGATAGCCATTGGCGGCATGGATCTCGACGCCGTCGAAACCGGCGCGCTTGGCGTTTTCCGCACCAAGGCGATAGGCCTCGACCACTCCCGCAATCTCATTGGTTTCCAGTGCCCGGGGCGTCACATATTCGCGCTTCGGACGGACAAGGCTGACCGTGCCGGCAGGCTTGATCGCGCTTGGTGCGACCGGAGCCGCCCCGTCAAGGAAGATCGGGTCCGAAATCCGCCCGACATGCCACAATTGCAGAAAGATCAGCCCACCGCGGTCATGCACTTCCTTGGTGACCTGCTTCCAGCCCTCGACCTGCGCATCGCTCCAGATGCCCGGCGTATTGGCGTAACCCACACCCATCGGCGTCACGGCCGTTGCCTCGGACAGGATCAGCCCGGCCTCGGCGCGCTGGCCGTAATATTCGGCCATCAAGGTATTGGGGACGCGATCATCGACCGCCCTGCTGCGCGTCAACGGCGCCATCACGATGCGGTTTTTCAGTGTCACTGCGCCCAGCGTCAGCGGATCGAAAAGCGTCGGCATCATCTGCCCTCTTGATGAATTGCTTGGATGTCAGAATTGTGGGCCGCACCTTGGCGACACAATGTCGCAGGATGCAAGGCGGGTCCGCGTCTGGCGAATAGCTCGGCAGTTCATGCTGCCTCGCGAATCGGGAATTCCTCCAGCGCCGCCTGCTGCTCAGGGCTCAGATCCTCGGGCCGGATCACCGAGGTATGGATGGAAAACACCACAGCCCCGGTTTCCGGCAGCCGGAACAGGCATTGCCGCTCAACCCGGATGAAGGGCAGCGCGCCTTCGGGGGCGCGGCCCTGCTCCTCGGTCCGGGGATTGTGCAGGGGCGCGTTGGAATGATGCGCGGTCCCCCGCATCATCCCGATCCCCGGCCGGATGCCATCCAGCAGGCGCTGCACCCGCTTACCCACATCCTCGGTATATTTTGCCACCGGTTTGTGGATGCGCATCATCGGCCGCATGAACTTCTGCTCCAGCGTCCAGCCCGCCGGAAAGCACAGGATCGCGCCGCCAAGGATATGCTCATCGCCCTCGCCCGGCACCATCAGGCACAGGTCTTCGGCCACCAGCCGCCCCAAGGTCAGCAAGGGCTGATCACGGTCGGCACGCACCATCCCGCCATCGGGACGGCGAATGACCTCTCCCATGTCATAGCCGCGCGCGGGCAGCAGCCGCATGATCCAGTCGTAAAGTTCCTGCGCCGCCGGTGTACAGCCTGTCTGCAGCCGGTGGACAGCCTGTGTACGCTCGACGATCAGCTTTTCCCGCAATTCCAATTGCTTGGCGAATGCGTCGTCCTGCACCAGCCAATCATCCTCGGTCACGGGAACCGTCCCCGGCAGACGCCGCGTGCGGGGGTCGGTCCAGGGCGCAAAGCCCAGATGCTTCTGTAGGATCTCGCTCATGTCGGCATCATGCGTGCAGCGCGGTTGCGGGCAAGGGGTTTGACGGCTAAAAGCCCCGCAAATACAGGAGAATCCGATGATCCCGCGCTATTCCCGCCCCGAAATGGTCGCCATCTGGTCGCCCGAAACCAAGTTCAAGATCTGGTACGAGATCGAGGCCCATGCCTGCGACGCTCAGGCCGATCTGGGCGTGATCCCGCGCGCGAATGCCGAAGCGGTCTGGAAAGCCCGCGATGTCCAGTTCGATGTCGCCCGCATCGACGAGATCGAAGCCGTTACAAAACATGACGTTATCGCGTTCCTGACCCATCTGGCCGAGCATATCGGAAGCGATGAGGCCCGCTTCGTTCACCAAGGCATGACCAGCTCGGACGTGCTGGACACCACGCTGAACGTGCAACTGGTCCGCGCCGCCGACATCCTGCTGGCCGATATGGACCGCGTTCTGACCGCGCTGAAGACCCGCGCCTTTGAGCATAAAGACACCGTCCGCATCGGTCGCAGCCACGGCATCCATGCCGAGCCGACCACGATGGGCCTGACCTTCGCCCGCTTCTATGCCGAGATGGACCGCAACCGCGCCCGTCTGGTCGCCGCACGCGAGGAGATCGCCACCGGCGCGATCTCGGGCGCTGTCGGCACCTTCGCCAATATCGACCCGGCGGTCGAGGAACATGTCTGCGCGAAACTGGGCCTGAAGCCCGAGCCGATCAGCACGCAGGTCATTCCGCGCGACCGTCACGCCATGTTCTTTGCGACGCTGGGCGTCATCGCCTCGTCGATCGAGAACGTCGCCATCGAAATCCGCCACATGCAGCGCACCGAGGTGCTGGAAGCCGAAGAATTCTTCAGCCCCGGCCAGAAGGGCTCGTCGGCCATGCCGCACAAGCGCAATCCGGTGCTGACCGAAAACCTGACCGGCCTTGCCCGTCTGGTTCGCATGGCCGTGATCCCGGCGATGGAGAACGTGGCGCTTTGGCATGAACGCGACATCAGCCATTCCTCGGTCGAGCGTGCCATTGGCCCCGATGCGACGATCACGCTGGATTTCGCGCTGAACCGTCTGGCTGGCGTCGTCGAAAAGCTGGTCGTCTATCCGGAAAACATGCTGCGGAACATGAACAAGTTCAAAGGGCTGGTCATGTCGCAACGCGTGCTGCTGGCACTGACGCAGGCTGGCGTGTCGCGTGAGGACGCCTATCGTCTGGTCCAGCGCAACGCGATGAAGGTCTGGGAACAAGGCGCGGACTTCAAGACCGAGCTGCTGGCCGATGCCGAAGTCACCGCCGCGCTGTCCCCCGCCGAGATCGAGGAAAAGTTCGATCTGGGCTATCACACCAAGCATGTCGACACGATTTTCCGCCGTGTCTTCGGTGAAAACGGCGCGCATTAACCGACCGTTCTTGAATTGATGTCAGACTGCCCCCGAGACCTAGGAATCGGGGGCCGTCACATGATCCCACAACCCGCAAATCCCGCGCTCAGCGCCCGGCAGAAAGCCGCGATCATCGTCCGCGTCGTACTGGGCGAAGGCGAGGATCTGGACCTGTCGCGCATCCCGCCGGGGTTGCAGACCGATCTGGCGCAGGAAATGGCGCTGATGGGTCTGGTCGACCGCGACACGCGCAATACCGTCATCGCCGAATTCTGCGACCGGCTCGAAGCCGTGGGACTCAGCTTTCCCGGTGATATCGACGGCACGCTGGACCTGTTGGACGGGCATCTCTCTGCCGATACCACCGATAGGCTGCGCCGTCTGGCTGCGCTGAATGGCTCGGGCGACCCGTGGGAGCGTATTGCCCACTTCACCCCGCAATTGCTGGCCGAACTGGCCCGGACCGAAGCGATCGAGATTGCGGCGGTGATGTTCTCAAAACTGCCGGTGCCGCGCGCGGCCGAGGTGTTCGGGCTGCTGGATTCCCAACGCTCGCGCCAGATCGCCTATGCGATGTCGCTGACCGGCATGATCGAGGAAAAGGCCCTGCACCGCATTGGCCGGGCGCTGATCCAGGCCGCCGACGCCGTGCCGCGCCCCGCGATCGAGGGCAAGGTGGTCGACAAGGTCGGCGCGATCCTGAACGGCTCACCCGCCACGACCCGCGACGACGTTCTGGCCGGGCTGGATGACGATGACGCCGAATTCGCGACCGAGGTGCGCAAGACCATCTTCACCTGGGCCAATATCCCGACCCGCGTCGATCCGCGCGACATTCCCCGTATCACACGTGAGGTCGAGGGCCCGATCATGATCACCGCCATGGCCGGGGCCAAGGGCCGCAACAAGCCGACGGTGGAATTCCTGCTCTCGGGCCTGCCCTCGCGGCTGGCCGAAAGCATCCGCGAAGAGGTCGAGAATACCAATGCCGTCACCGCCAAGGATGCCGAGATCGCGATGAACAATGTCGTCACCACGATCCGCCGGATGGAGGCCGATGGCGACCTGTTCCTGATCGCGCAGGACAGCGACGATGCCGGGCAAGGGTTGGACTGAACGCTTGCCCATGCCCGCCCGGTCGCCTAGCTCTGGTCCAAAGTTTCCAGCCGGGACGCGCTGATGACCAATGTAATCGCCCTTTGTCTGGGCCTGCTGATTCTGACCCTGTTCGTTCTGGACGCGGTATTCTTTCAGGGAACACTGCCGGTCTTTCTGGGAAAGCAGTTTGCCACGCTGATCGAATATCTGAGTTTCTGGCGCTAACATCCCATTCACCCGCGAAAGCGCTGAAAACTCTGGGCGCTAACATGGTTATTTGACAAAACTTTTGGTGCAATCCCGGTTTCAGCCATTTGCATTCTCCGGCGATTGCGCGCTATCTGCCACCCGAACATCATCAGCGCCCGGAGGGACCCCATGGCTGTAAAGGTGGCAATCAACGGTTTTGGCCGTATTGGTCGGAACGTTCTGCGCGCGATCATCGAATCGGGCCGCACCGATATCGAGGTCGTCGCAATCAACGATCTGGGCCCGGTGGAAACCAATGCCCATCTGCTGCGCTACGACTCGGTTCACGGGCGCTTCCCGGCCAAGGTCACGACCACTGCGGATTCGATCGATGTCGGCCGCGGGCCGATCAAGGTCACCGCGATCCGCAACCCCGCCGAGCTGCCCTGGGGTGACGTCGATGTCATCATGGAATGCACCGGCATCTTCACCTCGAAAGAAAAGGTGCAGGCGCATCTGTCGACCGGCGCGAAACGCGTGCTGATCTCGGCCCCCGGCGACAATGCCGACAAGACCATCGTCTTCGGTGTGAACCACGACACGCTGACCAAGGACGATATCGTCGTCTCGAACGCCAGCTGCACCACCAACTGCCTGTCGCCGGTCGCCAAGGTGCTGAACGACACCATCGGCATCACCCGTGGCTTCATGACCACGATCCACAGCTATACCGGCGACCAGCCCACGCTGGACACGATGCACAAGGATCTGTACCGCGCCCGCGCCGCGGCGCTGTCGATGATCCCGACCTCGACCGGTGCCGCCAAGGCCGTGGGCCTGGTGCTGCCGGAGCTGAAAGGCCGTCTGGACGGCGTCGCGATCCGCGTGCCGACCCCGAACGTCTCGGTCGTCGACCTGACTTTTGAAGCCGCCCGCGACACCTCGGTCGAGGAAATCAACGCCGCGATCAAGGCTGCCGCCAATGGTCCGCTGAAAGGCATTCTGGGTTACACCGAGGAGCCGCTGGTCTCGACCGACTTCAACCACGACCCGCACAGCTCGGTCTTCCACATGGACCAGACCAAGGTCATGGAAGGCAAACTTTGCCGCATCCTGACCTGGTACGACAACGAATGGGGTTTCTCGAACCGCATGTCGGATACCGCCGTCGCGATGGGCAAGCTGATCTGATCACGCCCGATCGAATGACGAACGCGCCCCTTTCGGGGCGCGTTTCGCATTTCAGGGGCTGCCTCAGGTCTTTTTCGTCAGCCGCCTGACATTGGCCTTGGTGCGCCGCCGGTAGGGCCGCAAGGCCGCCGCCATCACTTGGTCAGCGCGGTCACCCCGCCCTGCCGATTTCAGCGCCGCAAACATCGCCTCGGACGCCGCATCGGCCTTTTCGGCGACCATGCGCGTCGGTTCGGCCGCGTCCTGCGGCACCATGCCCATCATTCCCGCCATGCGCATCGCGATGACCATCTGCGATTCCCAGCCGATGCGCGCCATCTGCTGCCAAAGCAGCACAGGATTGCCCAGCCCGAACGGGTTCAGCCTGCCGTATGCCATTCGCAACTCCGCTTTCACTGCCCCCCTTTGTTGAATCTGCGACTCGCGAGGCGGAATGCCAAGTCATTCCTTCGTCAGACGCACAGCCCCTATTTTCATGACCGGACCGTCGGTATAGAGGGATGCCATGACAAATTCCCTGACGCTCCGCCGCCCCGACGACTGGCATCTGCATCTTCGCGATGGCGAGATGCTGGCCGCAGTTGCAGCATATTCCGGCCATTTCGGCCGGGCGATCATCATGCCGAACCTTGTTCCGCCGGTGGTGACCGGGGCACAGGCGGCAGCCTATCGCGACCGCATTCTGGCGGCCCTGCCGCCAGAAGTGACGCTACGTCCTTTGATGACGATCTACCTGACCGAGACCACCGATCCGGCCGATCTGATCGCTGCTCACCGCGATGGAATCATCTCGGCGGTCAAGCTTTACCCGGCAGGGGCCACCACCAATTCCGCCTCGGGCGTGCGTGATTTCGACAAGGTCCGCCCGGTGCTGGAAGCCATGGCCGAGGCCGGCATCCCGCTTTGCACCCATGGCGAAGTCACCGATCCCGCCGTCGACATCTTTGACCGCGAGGCCGTGTTCATCGACAAGGTGCTGGACCCGATCCGCCGCGCGACCCCCGGTCTGCGCGTGGTGATGGAACACATCACTACCTCGGACGGCGTGGACTATGTCAGCGCGAACCAGAATATCGGCGCGACCATCACCACCCATCACCTGGTGATCAACCGCAACCATATCCTGGTCGGCGGCATCAAGCCGCATTACTACTGCCTGCCCGTCGCCAAGCGCGAAAGCCACCGGCTGGCGCTGCGCCGCGCCGCGACCTCGGGGGATCAGCGCTTCTTCCTGGGCACCGACTCGGCCCCGCATCCGGACCGCGCCAAGGAATCGGCCTGCGGTTGCGCCGGTTGCTTCACCGCACCGAACACCATGTCGATCCTCGCTCAGGTCTTCGAGGAAGACGGCGCGCTGGACCGGCTGGAAGGCTTCACCTCGCTCAACGGCCCGGCCTTCTACGGCCTGCCCGCAAATGAGGACATGATCCGTCTGGTCAAACGCGACACGCCCGCGACCTATCCGACCCATATCCCTGCCGGAGACGAGACCGTCACCGTGTTCGATCCCGGCTTCCCGCTCTACTGGCATGTCGAGGACCCCGCATGACCCTGCCCTTCCCCCCGCGCGAGGAAATCGCCCGCCTGACCGCCCGGATGCTTCTGGAAATTAAGGCCGTCCACTTCAACGCGGCCGAGCCCTATACCTATGCCTCCGGCCTCAAGGGCCCGACCTATATCGATTGCCGCAAGCTGATCAGCTTCCCGCGCATCCGCTCGACGCTGATGGATTTCCTGTCGGCGACGGTGCTGCGCGATGCGGGCTTCGACGCCTTCGACAATATCGCCGGTGGCGAGACGGCGGGCATCCCCTTTGCGGCTTTCGTCGCCGAGCGGCTGGAACTGCCGATGACCTATGTGCGCAAGAAGCCCAAAGGTTACGGCCGCAACGCCCGCATTGAAGGCGCCATGACCGAAGGCCAGCGCGTGCTGCTGGTCGAGGACCTGACCACCGATGGCGGCTCGAAGCTTAGCTTCGTCGATGCGATCCGCGAGACCGGGGCAAGCTGCGCCCATACGGCGGTGATCTTCTATTACGGCATTTTCCCGGAAACCACGCAGCGCCTTGCCGATCACGGCGTGCAACTGCACCACCTGTGCACCTGGTGGGACGTTCTGGCCGAAGCCAAGACGCAGGGTTTCTACGATCAGGAAACGCTGGCCGAGGTCGAAAGCTTCCTGACCGATCCCCGCGCCTGGCAGGCCGCCCACCCCTGATCGGGGCGCGACCTCTGCCCGCAAGCAAGAATGGGTATTTGTGAAACGGTGAAAGTCCGTTCGCCGCGCCCAGATCTTCACCGTTATCCAAGTATAGAAGCCGCCCGTGCCACATCGCCGCGGGCGGCAATCTTGTCCCCAGCCTATCCACAGGATATCCAGATGGACCGCCTTCCATCTAAGGTGGATAACAACCCTCACCCGAGTCGAACATCCGGAGCCATCAAGGGATGAGCGAGCTACGCGCCGTCGAAATCAGAAACCCCAGCGAAATCGCCGAGGCCGTCGCCGCGCAAGCGGTGCCTTTCTCGATCGAGGCAGAGCAGCAGCTGCTGGGTGCGCTGCTGACCAATAACGAGGTCTATGACCACGTCTCGCGCATCATCCAGCCGCGGCATTTCTACGATCCGGTTCACCGCCGCATCTATGAGATCAGCATTGAGCGCATCGCCCGGAACGCACTGGCCAGCCCGGTGACGATCAAGGCCTTCATGGAAAATGACGCGGGGCTCAAGGAATTGGGCGGCCCGCCCTATCTGGCGCGGCTGGCCGGGGCGGCGATCTCGTCCCATGCGGCGCGCGATTATGCCCAGATGATCCGCGAATTCGCGATGCGTCGCGACCTGATCAGCCTGGGTCAGGACATTGCTGCGCGGGCCTCGACCGTCTCGGTGTCGGATTCGGCCGAAGAACAGATCAAGGAAGCCGAGCAGGTCCTGTACAAGCTGGGCGAACAGGGCGTCGCCGAGCGCGGCTTTCAAAGCTTTCTGTCCGCAGTCAGCGGCGCATTGACGGCGGCGAATGCGGCCTTCAGCCGGGGCGGCGGGCTTTCGGGCGTTTCCTCGGGCCTGATCGACCTTGATGCCAAGATGGGCGGTCTGAACCGTTCGGACCTGATCATTCTGGCCGGGCGTCCCTCGATGGGGAAAACCTCGCTGGCCACCAACATCGCCTTCAACGTCGCCAAGGTCCACCGCAAGGGTCAATTGCCCGACGGGACCGAGGGTACGCTGACCGGGGGCGTCGTCGGCTTCTTCAGCCTCGAGATGTCGGCCGAACAGTTGGCCGCGCGGATCCTGTCCGAAGCCGCCGAGGTTCCCAGTGAGTCGATCCGTCGCGGCGACATGACCGAGGACGAGTTCCGCCGCTTCGTCAAAGCCGCGCATGACCTGCAGAACTGCCCGCTTTACATCGACGACACCCCCGCCCTGCCGATCAACCAACTGGCCGCCCGCGCCCGCAAGCTGAAGCGGACGATGGGGCTGGATGTGCTGATCGTCGACTACCTGCAGCTGCTGCGCGCCGCTTCGGCCAAGGACAGCCGGGTGAACGAGGTTTCCGAGATCACGCAGGGGCTCAAGGCCATTGCCAAGGAATTGGATATCCCGGTCATTGCGCTGTCGCAGCTGTCGCGGGCCGTCGAAAACCGCGAGGACAAACGTCCGCAGCTGTCCGACCTGCGCGAATCCGGCTCGATCGAGCAGGACGCCGATATCGTGATGTTCGTTTTCCGCGAGGAATATTATCGCGAACGCGAAAAGCCCGCCGATCATGAGCTGGACAAGATGGCCGCATGGCAACAGATTATGGAATCCTGCCATGGCAAGGCCGAGGTCATCATCGGCAAGCAACGTCACGGGCCGATCGGCACGGTGGAACTGTCCTTCGAGGGCCGCTTCACCCGCTTCGGCAATCTTGAAAAACACCGCAGCTGGGACCGTTCGGAATGAACCTGCCCGTTCCCGTCACCACCGTTGGGCTGCTGCTGGCCTCGAACGTGTTCATGACCTTCGCTTGGTATGGGCACCTGAAGTTCAAGGCCGCACCGCTGTTCATCGTCGTGCTGGTCAGCTGGGGCATCGCGTTTTTCGAATACCTGCTGCAGGTTCCCGCGAACCGCATCGGTTACGGACATTTCAACGCCGCCCAGTTGAAGACCATCCAAGAGGTGATCAGCCTGTCGGTCTTTGTCATCTTCTCGTGGCTTTATCTGGGCGAGAAGATCACCTGGAACGTCATGCTGGGCTTTGGCCTGATCTGCCTAGGGGCCTTTCTGATCTTTTCGAACTTCGGTGGTTCCTCGCACCACGAAGAAGCACTTCCATACAATCAGCCCGTTGTCATTCCCGCGGAGACGCGCGAATAGATCGGCATGACGCCGCAACCTGAACCGGCCGCCCGGCGGCCCAGCCTGCTGACGCTGGTGTCGATCACCGGTGTCGGCGCGCTTTCAATGAACATCTTCCTGCCCTCGCTGCCCGGCATGGCGCGGGATTTCGGCGTGGATTACGCCGTGATGCAGCTGTCGGTTTCGGCCTTTCTGGGGGTCAGCGCGGTTTTGCAGCTGCTTTGCGGTCCGATCAGCGACCTGATCGGACGCAGGCCGGTGCTGCTGGGTGCCTTTGCGATCTTCCTGATGGCGACGCTGGGCACATTGCTGGCGCCAACGGCGGGCTGGTTCCTGTTCTTCCGCATGGTTCAGGCGGTGATCACCACGGGCTTTGTCCTCAGCCGTGCCGTCGTGCGCGACATGGTCCCGGCCGAGCGCGCCGCCAGCATGATCGGCTATGTCACCATGGGCATGTCGCTGGTCCCGATGATCGCGCCGACCATTGGCGGTGTGCTGGACGAAAGCTTTGGCTGGCGCGCGAGCTTCGTGACCATGGGCGTGCTGGGCTGCGCGGTCTTTGTCCTGTGCTGGTTCGACCTGTCCGAGACCGCCCGAGGCGCGGGCACGCCGCTGCGCCAGCAGATCGCAAGCTATCCCAAGCTGGCACGCTCGCATCGCTTCTGGGGCTATTCGCTGGCCGCCACCATGAGCGCCGGAGCCTTCTATGCCTATCTGGGCGGTGCACCCTTTGTCGGGCAGAAGGTGCTGCATCTGACCCCGGCCGAGGTCGGTTACTGGTTTGCGGCGCCCTCGCTTGGCTACGCGCTGGGGAACTTCACCTCGGCGCGCTTCTCGACCCGGATCGGGATGAACCGAATGATCCTTGCGGGCGGGGTGATCGCCACGCTGCCGCTGGGGCTGGCACTGCTGGCTGACCTGAGCGGCGCGCAATCGCCACTGGTGTTCTTCGGCTCGGTTGCCTTCATGGGGCTGGGCAACGGCATGCTTCTGCCCAATGCCAATGCCGGCATGATGAGCGTGCGGCCCGAACTGGCCGGAACGGCCAGCGGTCTGGGCGGCTCAATGGCGGTCGCGGGCGGCGCAGGCCTTGCTGCCTTGGCCGGAGTCTTTCTGCATGACGACGCCGGGGCCGCGCCCTTGCTGGCGATCATGGTGGTGGTTTCGGCGGGTTCGATCCTGTCGACGCTGTGGGTCATGGCCCGCGAAAGGCAGATTCTGCGTCAGGGATAGGGCCGAAAAAGCCCGCCTAACGCGACAGGGCCGACCGGGTTCCCAGCCATCGGGGGGCGCAGCGTCTCTCCAGGCCCGCATCTGCCCGATTGTGCGGCAGAACAGGCCTTGGAACTAAACGAACCGGTTTTCCGCCAAGTTGAGGTGCGCCAGTCGCAACTGTCTTTTTTTTCGGCAAAAGATCAGTCGGCTAGCGGCCATACCTGATTTCGGCCCGCTAACGGTAACACTCGCGCGAGGGGCGACTACCGGCAATTCTTGACTGATTGACCTCGGTTTGATCGGCATCTATCCGCCCACAATAGGGGCATATATTTCCCGAATGTTGCGCTTTAAGCACAGCTCGGATTTATGAATGCCAACGCGGCCGCCTCTGCTCGGTCTGGACGCGAAGCCACAGAATGGATCAGGGACATTGCGCATCACTCAAAGTCTGAATTCGGTGCTTGAGCGCTGGCTGCCAGAACAGCGTCTCTTTCTGAAATCGGACAGCACGACCCGCTTCATCAGGCTCAGCCCGATGACCCAGCTTGTTGCACTTGGCGGATCTGCTGTCTTCTTCGGCTGGGCGGTGATTGCCAGTTCGATCCTCGCGATCGACGCGATCAGCGCCCATGGCAACCGCGATCAGGCCCGCATGGCGCAGGACGCGTTCGAGACCCGGCTGACGGATCTCTCGCATGAGCGCGACAGCCGCGCTTCCGAGGCCGTCGCCGCCCAGCAGCGCTTTACTGTCGCGCTGGATCAGGTGTCGGACATGCAGTCGCAGCTTCTGGAATCCGAGGCCCGCCGCCGCGAGCTGGAGACCGGGCTTGAGGCCGTGCAGAACAGCCTGCAAACCGCCGTCCGCGAACGCGACGACGCGCTTGGCCGCACCGCTCTGGCGGGCAAGCCCGTCAGCGCCGAAAAGACCGCCGAGCTGCAGACCGCTTTCGACATTCTGTCGGGTGAGCTTCAGCAGGCTTCGACCCAGCGCAATGACGCCATGACCGAAGCGAATGAGGCCAAGCGCAAGGCCGAGGCGCTGACCGTCGAGCGTGACCGGATCATCGCCAACAACGATGAGATCCTGAACCAGCTGGAAGACGCCGTGACCGTTTCGGTCAAGCCGCTGGACGACATGTTCCGCAATGTCGGCATGAACCCCGATGACGTGCTCAGCACCATTCGCCGCGGCTATTCGGGCGAAGGCGGACCGCTGAACCCGGTCAGCTACTCCTCCAGCGGTGACGCCGAGATCTCGCAGGGCGAGGCGAAGGCCAAGGAGATCATGGTCACGCTGGACAAGATGAACAGCTACCGGATCGCCGTCGAAAAGATGCCGCTGGCCATGCCGGTGAAATCGGCCTTCCGCTACACCTCGCCCTTTGGCCGCCGCTGGGGCCGCGCGCATGAGGGGATCGACATGGCCGGGCCGGTCGGAACCCCGATCTATGCGACCGCCGACGGCGTCGTGATCCATGCCGGGCGCATGGGTGCCTATGGGAACCTGATCAAGATCCAGCACGAAATGGGCGTCGAGACCCGTTTCGGTCACCTGTCCAAGATTAAGGTCAAGGTGGGTCAAAAGGTATCGCGCGGAGCGCTTATCGGTGCTATGGGCAATACCGGAAGGTCGACCGGACCGCATCTTCACTATGAAGTTCGCGTGAAAGGTCGCGCCATGAACCCTATGAGCTTCATCAAGGCAGCCCAGAATGTTTTCTAAGACCCGCGTAACTGAACCCGGACCCAGGACCCAGCCGCAGCCGGCCCCCGAGGCCGAAGCACCGCGGAGCTTGGAAAAGACGAATATCGACGTGCCGGCCTCGCCCACTGCGACCCCGCGCACGCGCACCGCGCCCTCGATCCTGTCGTCTGACCTGACCGTCACCGGCAATATCAAGACCCAGGGCGACATCCAGGTCGAAGGCACGATCGAAGGCGACATCCGCGCCCACCAGCTGATCGTCGGCGAAAGCGCCACCATCCGTGGCGAAATCGTGGCCGAGGAAGTCGTGGTGAATGGCCGTGTCGTCGGCCGTGTCCGCGGGCTGAAAGTCCGCCTGACCGCCACCGCCCGCGTCGAAGGCGACATCATCCACAAGACCATCGCCATCGAATCGGGCGCGCATTTCGAAGGCTCGGTGCAGCGTCAGGAAGATCCGCTGGCCAATGGCGTGACCCCGAAGCTGGCCCCGCCGGTCGCCAAGGTCCAGAACGACGACTGATCGTCAGTTACCGGAATTGACAAAGGGCGGCCATGGGGCCGCCCTTTTGCATTACGCCTCATCCTCGGGTCCGGGATCGGGCGACGGATCGGGCAAGGGCTGCCGTTCCGGTTCCGGGATCGGCAGCGGCTCTCGGGCGGGGATGGCGGGCATCTGTCTCTCCTGCACAGGCCCGCCAGCCCGGCTCAGGCCGGGAAGCGGGCGATCAACGCCTCATTGACCGCGGGGGGAACGAACTTGCTGACATCGCCGCCCAGCCGCGCGATTTCCTTGACCAGTTTCGAGGCGATGGCCTGACGCCGCGCATCGGCCATCAGGAAGACCGTCTCGATCGTCGAATCCAGCGTGCGGTTCATGCCGACCATCTGGAACTCATATTCGAAATCGGCCACCGCGCGCAGGCCGCGCACGATCACCGTGGCGCCCACGTCGCGGGCGCAGTCGATTAGCAAGTTCTCGAACGGATGGACCAGAATCTCGCCGCCCAGACGGCGGGTGATCGCGTCGCATTCGTGGCGCACCATGTCGACACGCTCATCCAGCTTGAACAGCGGCCCCTTGTCTCGGTTGATCGCAACCCCGATCACCAGGCGGTCGACCAGCGCCAATGCGCGCTCGATGATATCGACATGCCCCAGCGTGATCGGATCGAAAGTGCCCGGATAAAGTCCGATACGCATGGACCTGCCCCCCTGTTCCACGAAACGGCCAACCGAAACAGGTTTTGGCGCAAGATTGCAAGGGGTTCCGCGCGGTCACGCCGCGCGGCAACCACTCTAGTTCCCCATGATCATCCCGGTCAGGGCGTCACGCTCGGCCCGCAATTCCTTGAGCCGCGCCGAAACCGCATCCCCGATCGAGACCAGTCCGATCATCGCCCCCGAGGCATCGACCACTGGCAGGTGGCGGAAGCGCCCTTCGGTCATGCGTTCAAGGATGGCGCGGGTATCCTCGCCAGTAGTGCAGGTCATCAGGTTCCGGGTCATCAGGTCGCCCACGGTCAGCGCCAGCACCCCGGCACCGCGTTTGCCAAGTTCGCGCACGATGTCGCGTTCCGAGATGATGCCAAGCGGCTGCGGCGCATCCCCGAGCACCACGATCGCACCGATGCGCTTGTCCGACAGCATCTTCGCGGCATCGGCCACGCTGGCGGTCGGGGCGATGGTGATGACCTCGCCGCTGGCTTTCATCGACAGGATCTGCTTCACGAGCATGGTGGTTCCTCCTCGGCGAAATCTGCTTGATTTCAAGGTTGCCCCAAGGCGCGCTTCCGTCAAGCCCGCTCTTGGCTGGGGCCTTCAAGGGTGATCAACCCTTGCAAACGTGCCACCTCGGCGCGAATTCCCTGCGCCAGCGCATCCGCGATCCGGTTCATCCGCTGCGAGCGGCGGTCGTCGGCATGCCGGATCAGCCAGAAGCTGCGCGTCAGCGAAATCGCATCGGTCAGCACCCGACGGACACCCGGACAGAAGGGAATGGCAAAGTCATGCACGATCCCCAAGCCCGCCCCCGTCCGTACCGCCTGCATCTGCACCGAGACCGAGTTCGAGGTCAGCTGCGCCCAATCCGCCCCGGTCTCGGTCAGATAGTCCAACTCGCGGTCAAAGATCATGTCGGGGATATAGCCGATCATGCGATGGCCGCGCAGATCCTCGCGCGTCAGGATCGGGGGATGGCGGCGCAGGTAATCCTCGTGCCCGGCAAGGTGAAGCTGATAATCGGTCAGGCGCTGCACCACCAGCCGCCCGGCTTGCGGCTGCGACACCGCAATGGCCATGTCGGCCTCGCGCCGGGACAGGTTGAAGACGCGCGGCAGGGCAACGATCTGGATTTCCAACCCCGGATGATCCTCGCATAGCCGCGCGCAGATCTGCGGCAGCAGGTAATTGGCGCAGCCATCCGGCGCGCCGATGCGGATCTGGCCGGTCAGGTCGCCGGGACCGGACAAGGCCTCGCGCGCATCCGACAGCGCCGCCTCGGCCGCCTCGGCATGGGGCAGCAGGCGTTCGCCCTCGGGGGCCAGCGCATAGCCCTGCGGGGTCTTCACGAACAGCTTGGCCCCCAGCACCTGTTCCAGCCGTGCGATGCGCCGCCCCACGGTCGAGGCATCGATGGCCAGCCGCCTGCTGGCCCCCGACAGACTGTCGGCGCGCGCCACGGCCAGAAAGATGCGCAGATCGTCCCAGTCCATCATTCACCTTTGCAAAAACGCAAAACGCTTTTGCCAGACTTTGTCTTTATCCGGCAATGTTGCAAGTCTATGATCCGTCCCAACGCAAATTCCCGATGGGAGGTCATCATGGAAGAACTGAACCACTGGATCGACGGCAAGGAAGTCAAAGGCACTTCCGGCCGCTTCAGCGATGTCTACAACCCGGCCACCGGCGAGATCATCGCCCGCGTGCCGCTGGCCACCCCGGCCGAACTTGATGCCGCCATCGCCAGCGCCGAGCGCGCCCAGCAGATCTGGGGTGCCACCAACCCGCAGCGCCGCTCGCGGGTCATGATGAAGTTCGGCCAACTCATCAACGAGAACATGGACAAGCTGGCCGAGATCGTCTCGCGCGAGCATGGCAAGACCCTGCCCGACGCGCGCGGCGACGTGCAGCGCGGCCTTGAGGTGATCGAGGTCTGCATGGGCGCGCCTGCGATGCTGAAGGGCGAGTTCACCGACAATGCCGGTCCGGGCATCGACCTGTATGCCATGCGCCAGCCGCTGGGCGTGGTCGCGGGCATCACGCCCTTCAACTTCCCCGCCATGATCCCGCTGTGGAAAATGGGCCCGGCGCTGGTCGCGGGCAATGCGATGATCCTGAAACCGTCCGAGCGCGTGCCCTCGACCTCGATCATGCTGGCGAAACTGGCGCAGGAAGCCGGTCTGCCGGACGGCGTGCTGCAGGTCGTCAATGGCGACAAGGACATCGTCGACGCGATCCTTGACCACCCGACCGTTCAGGCCGTGGGCTTTGTCGGCTCGACCCCGATTGCGCAATACATCTATGGCCGCGCCGCCGCCAACGGCAAGCGTGCGCAATGCTTCGGCGGTGCCAAGAACCACATGCTGATCATGCCCGACGCGGATCTGGACAAGGCCGCCGACGCGCTGATCGGCGCAGGTTACGGCGCTGCGGGCGAACGCTGCATGGCGATCTCGGTTGCGGTTCCGGTCGGCCAGAAAACCGCCGACGCGCTGATCGAGCGTCTGGTTCCCCGCATCGAGAAACTGAAGGTCGGCCCCTATACCGCGGGCGACGATGTCGATTTCGGTCCGGTCATCACCAAGGCCTCGCAGGAACGCATCAACCGCCTGATCGCCTCGGGCGTGGAACAGGGCGCGGATCTGGTCGTCGATGGCCGCGATCTGAAGATCCAGGGCTATGAGAACGGCTTCTTCTGCGGCCCTTCGCTGTTTGACCGCGTGACCCCGGAGATGGAGATCTACAAGGAAGAGATCTTTGGCCCGGTCCTGACCACCGTGCGCACCGACAATTACGAGGACGCGCTGAAGCTGGTCATGGACAATGACTATGGCAATGGCACGGCGATCTATACCGCCGATGGCGACACCGCGCGCGATTTCGCCAGCCGTGTGAACGTCGGCATGGTCGGCATCAACTTCCCGATCCCGGTGCCGCTCAGCTACTACTCGTTCGGCGGCTGGAAGAAATCGGCCTTTGGCGACCTGAACCAATACGGGCCCGACGCCTTCCGCTTCTACACCAAGACCAAGACGGTCACCGCCCGCTGGTTCTCGGGCATCAAGGACGGCGCTGCCCTGAACTTCAAAGCGCT
Source organism: Paracoccus litorisediminis (assembly GCF_009711205.1). Classification (GTDB taxonomy): domain Bacteria; phylum Pseudomonadota; class Alphaproteobacteria; order Rhodobacterales; family Rhodobacteraceae; genus Paracoccus; species Paracoccus litorisediminis. Next base: position 353,549 of record NZ_WMIG01000001.1, read on the forward strand.
GGACTGACAAGGGTCAAAGGCGGGGGCAATTGCCCTCGCCTTTCCTTTTGCGCGGGTGCAACACTGGCGCAACATTTCCGGGCCACACCCGGAAGCCTACGAAAGACATGAGGGAGAGGGCATGGATTTCGCGCTGAGCGACGAGCAAGAGGCCATTTTCGACATGGCCCGCGCATTCGGGGCCGAACATATCGCCCCACATGCCCAAGCATGGGAGGAAGCGGGAACCATCCCCCGCGATCTGTGGACCAAAGCCGCCGAATTGGGTTTCGGCGGCCTTTACGTCTCTGAGGATCATGGCGGAACGGGGCTTTCGCGGCTGGACGGTACGCTGGTCTTTGAGGCGCTGGCGAGGTCCTGCCCCTCGGTCGCGGCGTTTCTGTCGATCCACAACATGTGCGGCGGCATGATCGAGAAATTCGGGTCCGAGGACAGCAAGGCGCATTGGCTGCCCGATCTTTGCGCGATGACCACGATCTTTTCCTATTGCCTGACCGAGCCGGGATCGGGTTCCGACGCCGCCGCGCTGCGCACACGGGCCGAGCGCACGAATGACGGCTGGCGGCTCAACGGGACCAAGGCCTTCATCTCGGGCGGGGGCTATTCGGACGCTTATATCTGCATGGTCCGCAGCGGGCAGGACGGACCCAAGGGCATCTCCTCGGTCGTGGTGGAAAACGGCACGCCCGGCCTGAGCTTCGGCGCGCTTGAGCGTAAGATGGGCTGGAAATCGCAGCCGACCTCGCAGGTGCAATTCGACGACTGCCTGATCCCGACAGAGAACCTGCTGGGGGATGAAGGCCGAGGATTCAGCTATGCCATGGCGGGGCTGGACGGGGGGCGGCTGAACATCTCGGCCTGCGCCCTTGGCGGCGCGCAGGCAGCGCTGGACGCCACTTTGCGCTACATGGGTGAACGGCGGGCCTTTGGCCAAAGCCTCGACCAGTTTCAGGCGCTGCAATTCCGACTGGCCGAGATGGAGACCGCGCTGCAATCGTCGCGCATCTTCCTGCGGCAGGCGGCATGGAAGCTGGATCACGGCGCACCCGATGCCAGCAAGTTCTGCGCCATGGCTAAGCTGCATGTCACCGACCGCGCCTTTGAAGTCGCCAATCAGTGCCTGCAACTGCATGGCGGCTACGGCTATCTGGCCGATTACGGCATCGAGAAAATCGTGCGCGACCTGCGTGTCCACCAGATCCTTGAGGGCACGAATGAGATCATGCGCCTGATCATCAGCCGCGCGTTGCTGGCGGAGCGGGGATGATGACCGATATCCGTATCCTGAAGGACCGCCGCGCCGGGCGGATCACCTTTACCCGCCCGCAGGCGCTGAACGCGCTGAGCCATGACATGGCGCTGGCGATCGATGCCGCGCTTCGGGACTGGCAGGACGACGCCGACGTGGCGCTGGTCGTCATCGATGCCGAGGGCGACCGCGCCTTTTGTTCGGGCGGCGACGTGGCTGCGGTCTATCGCGCCGGGCTGGCGGGCGATCACCAACTGGGCCGCGACTTCTTTCGCGACGAATACCGGATGAATGCGCGGATTGCCGAATATCCAAAACCCGTGGTGGCCTTCATGCAGGGCTTTGTCATGGGCGGCGGGGTCGGCGTGGGCGGCCATGCCAGCCACCGCATCGTCTGCGACAGCACCCGCATCGCCATGCCCGAGGCCGGGATTGGCCTGATCCCCGATGTCGGCGGCAGTTGGCTGCTGGGCCATGCGCCGGGCCGGATCGGGGAATATCTGGGCCTGACCTCGGCGCGGATGGGACCGGGCGACGCGATCCATGCGGGCTTTGCCGATACCTATCTGCCGGTCGAGGAATGGCCCGCGCTGATCGAACGGCTTGCTGAAACCGGTGATCCCGCCTGCATCAAGGGCCAACCACGCCCCGAGGCACCGCTGGAAAATGCCGATCTGTCGGTTTTCGGCGGGCGCACGGTCGAGGACATCATGGCCACGCTTGCCGCTGCGGGTGCAGATGACATGCTTGCCCCCCTGCGCCGCAATTCGCCGCTGTCCATGGCCGCGACGCTGGCGCTGGTTCGCGCGGCGCGGGGCGACCGCTCGATCCGCGAAAGCCTCGCGCGCGAATACCGCTTCACCTATCGCGCCACCGCCGAAAGCGATTTTCTGGAAGGTGTCCGCGCACAGATCATCGACAAGGACCGCAATCCGGTCTGGGCCGCGTCACCGGCCGAGGGGAAGGTGCGCGCGATGCTGGACAGCTTGGGCGATGCGGAACTGGACTGGGAGGACAGGGCATGAAGATCGGGTTCATCGGATTGGGCAATATGGGCGGGCCGATGGCGCGCAATCTGGCCGCAGCAGGGCATGAGGTCGCGGGCTTTGACCCGGTCGCCCCGATGCCGCAGGGTGTGACTGCCACGCCGGATGTGGCCACGGCAGCGCGCGGGGCCGATGTCGTCATCACCATGCTGCCCGATGGCGCGATCCTGCGCCGTGTCGCGGGCGATCTGATCCCGGCCATGGCGTCCGGCGCGGTCCTTTGCGATTGCTCGACCGTCGATGTCGAAAGCGCACGCGCCGTCGCGGCGCAGGCCGTCGCCGCAGGGCTGGGGGCATTGGATGCGCCGGTTTCCGGCGGCATCAGCGGCGCGGCAGCGGGGACGCTGACCTTCATGGTCGGCGGCAGCGATGCGGATTTCGCCAAGGTCCAGCCTCTGTTCCAGATCATGGGGCAAAAGGCGGTTCATTGCGGCGATTCAGGCGCCGGTCAGGCCGCCAAGATCTGCAACAACATGATCCTTGGCGTGACGATGATCGCCACCTGCGAGGCCTTCTCGCTGGCGGACCGGCTGGGGTTGGATCGCGGGCGGCTGTTCGACGTGGTCTCGACCTCATCCGGTTCCAGCTGGACGATGAACACCTATTGCCCCGCGCCGGGGGTGGGCCCGCAATCACCCGCCGACAATGGCTACAAGCCGGGCTTCGCCGCCGAATTGATGCTGAAGGACCTGCGGCTAAGCCAGCAGGCAGCCGAGGCTGCGGACGCGCCAACCCCGATGGGTGAGCTCGCCGCCGCGCTTTACGCCCGTTTCGTCGAGGACGAAGACGGGCGCGGCAAGGATTTCTCGGCCATGCTGCCTCGGTTCGAAGGGCTACACCGCCGAGACTGATGCGGAAATGACACAGCCATGCGCGCCGTTTCACGCAAAAACACGTGCGTGATGGATCCATGACGCCTGTCGCATCGTTGGTCTGGAAACGCGACTGCCGGGTCGATGCTTGTTTACGACTTGGCAAGAAGCGAGTGCTAGATTGTAACGATCATGAACCGCATACACAAATACACCCTGGCTGCCGCACTTGGACTTGCGGCATGCACAATGGCTTTGGCCCAGCATATGGGCGGTGAGGACGGCCAGACCTTCCTTGCACAGGATGCCTCGGCCCATCCGGCCCGCAAGCTGCGGGTCGGGCAACATATCGATGCCGAGCAATTGCATCGCATCAGTCGCCCCGGCCTTTACGGAATCAGCCGACCGCCTGCGGGCAGTGAATATGGCGTGATCGATGGCCGATTGGTGCGCTATGACGCCGAAACGCTGCAGGTGCAGTCGATCATCCGCGAAGTCGATCACATCCTGGACTGATCAGCCCTGAAGCAGCGCCCGCGCGGCCTCTTTCGCAGCCGAGGTCGTCGTCTCGCCCGAGATCATCCGGGCAATCTCCTCGATGCGTTCGGGATCGTTCAGCGCCGTCACGCGCGAGGTGGTCATCCCGTCCGTCACCGATTTCGCGACGCGGAAGTGATGCCCGCCAAGCGCCGCGACCTGCGGGCTGTGGGTCACCACCAGAACCTGTGCACCCTCGGCCAGACGGGCCAAACGACGCCCCACGGCATCCGCAGTCGCACCGCCGACGCCGCGGTCGATTTCGTCAAAAATCAATACCAGCGCATCGTTGCCGCGCGCCAGGCAGACCTTGAGCGCCAGCAGAAAGCGTGACAGCTCGCCGCCCGAGGCGATGCGGTCCAAGGGGCCGGATGGCGCACCGGGGTTGGTGGCGACGGTGAAGGCCACGGCGTCCCTGCCCTCGGGTCCGGGTTCGGCATCCGACAGCACGGTTTCGAAAACGGCGCGCTCCATCTTCAGCGGCGCAAGTTCGGCCGCCATCGCGGCATCGAGCCGCTTGGCGGCCGTGGCGCGCGCCTCGGACAGCCCGGATGCCACCGCGTCGTAATGCGCGTCAGCCGCAGCCACCGCCTCGGTCAGGCGCGCCAGATCACCCTCGCCCGCGTCGATACGCGAGAGGCGAGCGCGCAACTCATCGGCAAGCCCGGAGAGTTCGTCCGCCAGCACATCATGCTTGCGCGCCAAGGCCCGCAAGGCGAACAGCCGCTCTTCGGTCTTTTCCAGATCGCGCGGGTCGAACTCCATCGCCTCTAGCGCCGATTCCACCCCCGCCACGGCATCGGACAGCTCGATCAGCGCGCGCTGAAGGGCGGCTGATGCGGCCTCGAGCCGCCCCTCGGCACGCTCGGCCGCACCGTCAAGCCAGCGACCGGCGTCGAGCATCGCGCCCTCGGCCCCCTCTGACCCCAATGCATGCAGCGCGCGCGCGACATCGCCACGGATGCGCTCGGCCCCCTGCATGGCACGGCGGCGCGTGTCCAGCTCGGCCTCTTCGCCCGGTTGCGGGTCCAGCTTGTCCAGTTCGGCCACGGCATGGCGCAGGAATTCCTCCTCGCCCTTCGCAGCAGCAAGGTTCGCCTCGGCCCCGGCCAACGCTGCCCGCGCCTCACGCCGCTCTACCCAGGCCGAACGCACTGCCGACAGATCCACTGCGGCAAAGGCATCGAGCAGCAGCCGATGCCCCCGCGGGTTCAGCAGGCCACGATCATCATGCTGGCCATGCAGCTCAACCAGTGTTTCCGACAGTGCCCGCAGCACTTCACCCGAGGCGCGGCGATCGTTGATATAGCCCGTCTTGCGGCCATCCGCGCCGTTCACGCGACGCAGGATCAGCTCATCTCCGACCGGAATCCCGGCCTCGGTCAGCAGCGGACGGGCGGGATGCGCTTGGGGCAGGTCGAAAACGGCGGTCACCTCGCCTTGGCTCGCGCCATTGCGGACCAGATCGGCACGACCGCGCCAACCCAGCACAAAGCCCAAGCAATCCAGCAGGATCGACTTGCCGGCCCCGGTCTCGCCGGTCAGCACGTTCAGACCCGGCCGGAAGTCCAAATCCAGCCGGTCGATCAGCAGCATGTCGCGAATGTCCAGCGAACGAAGCATTCAGCCCCCGTAGGGTGCGCTTCAGCGCACCATCACAACCATTTGCCCTGGATGACCTGCCGGTACACGGCGGTCAGCCAGCTGTCGCCCGCCACCGCGGGGGCAAGCCCAGCCCCGCGTAGCTGCGCATAGGCATCCAGATAGAAGGGCGAGGACCGGAAGTTATGGCCAAGAATCGCGCCAGCGGTCTGTGCTTCATTGTTCAGGCCAAGCGCCAGATAGGCCTCGACCAGACGCATCAGCGCCTCGGGCGTATGGGTCGTGGTCTGGTAATCCTCGACCACGACGCGGAAGCGGTTGATCGCGGCCGAGTAATGCCCGCGCTTCAGGTAATAGCGCCCGATCTCCATCTCCTTGGCCGCCAGATGGTCGAAGGCCAGATCGAATTTCAGGATCGAAGAGCGCGCATATTCGCTGTCGGGATATTGTTCGATGACCTCGCGCAGCGCCTGCAGCGACTGGAAGGTCAGGCCCTGGTCGCGGCCGACCTCATCGATCTGGTCGTAATAGGACAACGCCAGCAGGTATTTCGCATAGGCCGCGTCCTCATCCCCCGGATAGGTGTCGATGAAACGCTGCGCCGCGCCCCGCGCCTCTTCGTAGTCGCGGGCCCGGTGATAGGAATAGGCCTGCATGATCAGCGCACGCTTGGCCCATTCGGAATAGGGATACAGCCGCTCGACCTCGGAGAAATATTTCACCGCCGCCTCGGGCTTGCGGGTGTTCTCCAGCTCGTATTCGCCGCGCTTGTAGATTTCCTCGGCGGTGAAGCTTTCAAGCGATTCGGGAACCTTGCTGGTGTCTCCGCCGCCGCCGCAGCCCGCCAAGAGTCCGACTGACAGAGCCACCGCGACCAAGGAACCCGCCGATCTGATGCCCGCCATGCCTGCTACCTGCCCGTCAAAATTACTTTGGGCCGCGCGGGCTTGCACCCCCACGGCCCGGTCGTCCTAGCACAGAAAATCCGGCTGCGCAAAATGCCAAAATACGCTTGAGGTCGAGAGCTTGAGCGCCATTTCGCCGGCAGGACAGCCGCGCCTCAGGCGACGGCCAGATGATGGGTCGGGTCGAAGACCGCGCCCATCTCGGCCACCACGCCGGCACCCGGCAGATGGTCCTGCATCGAAGGCGTCACCGTGACCCATTCCCACGCATCCGGCGCCGCGAAAAGCGCGCGCAGCAGCTTGTTGGTCATGGCGTGGCCCGCCCGATGGCCGGTATAGCGCGCCAGCAGCGGTGCGCCCGCCAGCGCAAGGTCGCCCATCGCGTCCAGCATCTTGTGGCGCACGGCCTCGTCCGAATGGCGCAGACCGCCGGGCGACAGCACCTTGTCGCCGTCGATCACAACCGCGTTCAGATAGGTCCCGCCAAGGGCCAGCCCGTTCTGCTGCATCTGCACCACATCGGCCTGACGGCAGAACGTGCGGCTGTCCATCAGCTCATGCACGAAGCTGCCATTGGCCATATCCAGCCGCTTTTCCTGATGGCCGATCGCGGCATCGGTGAAGTCGATGTCGAAATGGATCTCCAGCCGGTCCGAGGGCGTCAGCCGGGCAAAGCCCTGACCGTGATGCACCTCAACGGTGCGCAGCACGCGGATGGCGCGCAGTTCGGATTCGGGCTGGCGACGGATACCCGCCTCCATGATGCCGCGAACGAAGGGCTCGGACGAGCCATCCAGAATCGGAACCTCGGGGCCGTTGACTTCGACCAGCGCATTATTGATTCCGGTCCCGGCCAGCGCCGCCATCACGTGCTCGACGGTCGAGACGGTCGCACCCGCGCCATTGTCCAGCAGCGTGCAAAGCTGCGATGGGGTCACATGGTCCCAACGCGCCGGAATCCGCACGCCACCCAGATCGGTGCGTACGAACACGATGCCGTGACCGGCGGGTGCCGGCAGAATCGCAAGACGCACCGCCGCACCCGAGTGCAGCCCTACGCCGCGGAACTGAGCTTTCTGAGCAATGGTCGTCTGCATGGTCTTGCCTGTCTTATTCTGTGGTGAAGGGAGTGCCCCTTCCGTCTTGAGACTGAGTTAGGCGCGTCGCGGGAAAGTCACAATTAACGATTTGTGACGGGATGAAACAAAGCAGCCCCGTCCGTGTGACCAAACAACCGATCGGCGGCAAAGCGCTGATCCGGAAAAGAAAAAAGGACCGCCGAAGCGGTCCCTTCTGGATTCCTGCCGAAAAACTTGTGATCGGCTCAGTTTGCCTGACGGCGCAGGAAGGCCGGAATTTCGACATTGTCATCGGCCCGGTCGGGGCTGGAGAGATCGTCGAAACCAGCATCGTATCCGCCGCTGCGGCGGGCTGCGACACGCTCATTCACGCGCTCGGCGATGGTCGAGGCGGCGGGTTTTTCGGCCGAATGATCCGAATGGCCCGAGATACGCTCAAGCATGCGGCTGAGGCCACCCATGCGGCTTTGCACGCGACTGGCCACGTCCTGCTGCGGTTGCGCGGGCTGACGCGGCTGCGGTGCGGCCTGACGCTCGGGCGCGCGCTGCACGGCCTGCGCAAGGCGGGCCATTGCGGCATCCGAAGGCGTGCCGGGCGCTGCAGCCGGGCGACGCGGCGGGATGAAGCTGCCAGTATCGCCGTGCAGCGCATCACCCTGCGGATGCGAGGGCTGACGAGTCTCGGGCTGGTAGGCCGGGCGCGGCATGTCGTCTTCGACATAACGGTGGTCCGGCTGGGCAGGATGCTGCGAACGGGCGGCGACATGCTGCACCGGATCAATGGTTTCGACCGGAGCGCGGCGTGCCGGAACCGGCTCGGGTTCGTCGACCGGTTTTTGCGACACGTTCGGCGTCTGGGTCAGCGGCTCTTTCATGCCGCGACGCGGCGCGGGCAGTTCGGCTGCCGAAGAGTCGATGCCGGTCGCCACGACCGACACGCGGATCGAGCCTTCCATCGACGGGTCCAGCGTCGAGCCGACGATGATATTCGCCTCGGGATCGACCTTCTCGCGGATCTTCTCGGCCGCCTCGTCCATTTCGAACAGGGTCAGGTCGTAGCCGCCGGTGATGTTGATCAGGACGCCGCGGGCGCCGTTCAGGCTGATTTCGTCGAGCAGCGGGTTCGCGATCGCCTTCTCGGCGGCCTGCACGGCGCGGTTCTCGCCCGAGGCTTCGCCGGTGCCCATCATCGCCTTGCCCATCTCGTCCATCACGGCGCGGACGTCGGCGAAGTCGAGGTTGATCAGGCCCGGACGTACCATCAGGTCGGTCACGCCCTTGACGCCCTGATACAGAACGTCATCGGCCATCGCGAAGGCTTCGGTAAAGGTGGTCTTTTCGTTGGCCAGACGGAACAGGTTCTGGTTCGGAATGATGATCAGCGTGTCGACGACCTTCTGCAGGGCCTCGACCCCGTCCTCGGCCTGACGCATGCGCTTGGTGCCTTCGAACTGGAAGGGCTTGGTCACGACGCCGACGGTCAGGATGCCCATCTCGCGCGCGGCTTGGGCGATGATCGGGGCCGCACCAGTCCCGGTCCCGCCACCCATGCCAGCAGTGATGAAGCACATATGCGCGCCCATCAGATGATCGACGATATCTTCGATGGTTTCTTCGGCGGCCTTGGCACCGATCGACGGTTTCGCGCCGGCGCCAAGGCCTTCGGTCACCTTCGGACCGATCTGGATGCGCTGCTCGGCCTTGGAGTTCTGCAAGGCCTGGGCGTCGGTATTGGCCACGACGAAATCGACGCCCTCAAGCTGCTTGTCGATCATGTTATTGACCGCGTTGCCACCCGCACCACCGACGCCGAAGACGGTGATGCGCGGCTTCAATTCCTGGTCATCGTTGAGCATCAGGTGGATCTGCCGTTCCATTTCGCCTGCCTTGTTGTTTGCGCCGGACAGTGCGGAGTCCGGTCGAATCCCCGTATCAAAGAAAGCCTAGCCAGATTCGGCCCAAGCGTCATCCAAAAATCACGCGCTTCACACAAAATGTACCTAAACACCAGAGTAATTTCGGCGGTATCTTGCCCATTCTTCAGCATGTGGTGGGCGCATGCCTCCACCAGCACATTATCAAGTTTCTTTTCTACTACCAGTTGTTTTTAAACCACCGGTAGGCGCGCCTTATGCTGCGCGCGGGATAGGCCTCGGCAGGCATTTCGAAGTCCCACCACTCGTCCTGCGGATGGGCCGTCAGCAGCGCCAGCCCGATGGCCGAGGAGAAACCGGGTGCGGTTGCGTTATGGGGCAGGCCCTGAATGCGCAGCGGGCGACCGATGCGGACGTTATGGCCCAGCATCCGCGCGGCCAGCGTATCCAGACCCGGAATCTGGCTTCCACCACCGGTCAGGACCACCTGCCGCGAGGGCATGAAATCAAAACCCGCCGCCTCAAGAATCCCGGCGACGTTCTCAAGGATTTCCTCGACGCGGGGGCGCATGATGCCGATCAGGTCGGCGCGGCTGACCTGACGGCGGTCGGTTTCCCAATCGCCGGTATCACCGCCCAGATCGATCATCTCGTGATCGTCGCGGCCGGTCGCCTCGACCCCGCCATGCAGGGTCTTGAGCCGCTCGGCCTGCGCGTAGCTGATGCGCAGCCCTTTGGCGATGTCCTGGGTGATCAGGTCGCCGCCAAAGCGTACCGCATCGGCAAAGATCATGTGCTTCTTGATGAAGACCGAGACGCCCGTGGTGCCGCTGCCCAGATCGATGCAGGCCGCACCCAGTTCCTGCTCATCCTCGACCAGCGCCGCCAGCCCCGACGCGTAAGAGGCCGAGGCCACCCCGGCCAGCTCCATGTCGCAGCGGCGGATGCAATGGACCAGATTGCCCGCGGCATCGCCATCGATGGTCAAAACATGCATATCTACCGCCAGCTTGTCGCCGGTATGGTCGCGCGGATCGGACAGACCGGACTTGCCATCGACGGCGAAATTGACCGGCTGCGCATGCAGCACCTCGCGGCCGCGACCGAAATCGGGGACTTCGCAGGCCGCAAGGACACGCGACACGTCATTCTCGGCCACCTTGCCTGCGTCCAGCCCGATCTCTCCGGCCAGCCCATAAGAGGCCGGACGCGCGCCCGAGATACAGGCGATCACGTGATCGACCCGGACATTCGCCGCCTTCTGCGCCGACTGGATGACGGTGCGGATGGCGCGCTCGGTCTCGGCCATGGTCTGGATTTCGCCGAAGCGCATCCCGCGCGAGCGGGTATGGGCCATGCCGATGACGCGGAAATTCGACTGCCCGGCCATCGGGCCGACTCCGTCCGTCTCGCGGAACTGGCCGGGGCCGTCGAATTGCAGGACAAGGCAGGCGATCTTCGAGGTCCCGATGTCCAGCACCGCGATGACGCCGCGCTGCATGGCCTGTCGGCGCATGTTCCGCATTGCCCTCTGGCCCTGGTAGAGATCCTTCATTCCCTGCCCTCTCTGTTCTTTTTCAGGTCTTTTTTGGGTTGGTTCCGGTCTTCGTGCTGTTCTTCTGGCCAGCGGCGACGCTGGGATTGGTCTCAAGCGGCTTGCCATCCGGGCCGATCTCGGCCTGACCGCGGGCGCGGCGGATGGCGTTCTGGGCCTCATTGCCGATCTGCAGGACCGGACGGAACTCGTTGCGCAGATCGATCTCGGCCACGTCGCGCGACAGCAGATCCTGCGCCTTGTTCAGGGCAATCACCCGTTCCAGCGCACGAAGCGCGCCGTCCTCGGGCAGTTTCACGCGCTGGCCATTGTCCAGCACCAGATCCCAGCGCCGCTCGCCCACACGCTCCAGCCCGCGCAGACGCGGCAGGATCGGGCCAGCGGCCTCGATCAGGGCCATGGCTTCGGGCGCGGCGCGGTCGGCACCCTCGCCCGCGATGATCGGCAGGTCCTTGCGCACATCGCGCGCGGTGACCGAGGCGACGCGGTGGCCGGTCTTGTCCAGCAATTCCAGCCCGCGGGCATGGCGCCACAGCACGGCCGGCACGCGCTCGGTGACCACCGCCGTCAGCACGCCACCCGGCGTGATGCGCAGGTCAACCGCCTCGACAGCGTCCAGCATGCGGACCTTTTCGCGCAGCTTGGCCAGATCGATATCGAAACTCGACGCCGGAAGCTCGACCGGCAGCATGGCGCGCAGCGCCTTGTCCACGACCTCGGACGCGCCTTCGATCCGCATCGACTGCACCATGAAGGCGTCGCGGTGCTGGACCTTGTCCACCACCCCATCGACGCCGCTATACAGGTTCGCGCGCCGGGTTTCGTCCGACAGCCAGATCCCGCCCACCATGGCGATCAGGAAGGCCGGCAGGCCCACCCGGATCAGCCGCCGCATCAGCGGGCGCAGCATCATCCGGTTCAGGCGATAGGCCAGACGGGACGGTGCGGGATCGCGACGCGGAGTGGCCTTGGCAGCACCAACCTGAGGCGCGGGACGCGACGGCACATGCCGCACCGGTGCGGGACGACCCTGATCGGCATCGCGATGCCCAAAGGGGTTCAGTCCCTGCATAGCGCCTCCTCGACGATCCACGAACAGAGCGCAGGGAAATCCATGCCCACATGCGCGGCCTGTTCCGGCGCAAGCGAGGTGGGGGTCATGCCGGGCTGGGTGTTGACCTCAAGAATGATCAGCCCGTCCAGACCGCGGCTTTCGTCCCAGCGAAAATCGGTGCGGCTCAGGCCACGACACCCCAGCGCCTGATGCGCGCGGACGGCGTAATCGTGGCAGGCATGCATGATTTCGACCGGGATTTCCGCCGGGATGACATGGGTCGAGCCGCCGGGCTTGTATTTCGCGTCGTAATCATACCAGCCGGTGGTCTTGATCTCGGTCACGCCAAGGGCGCGGTCGCCCAGCACGGCGGTGGTCAGCTCGCGGCCCGGCGCATAGGTTTCGACCATGACGCGGGCGGGCATGTGTTCGGACAATTGCGGCGGGCTGTTGGCAGCCTCATGCACGATATAGACGCCGACCGACGAGCCTTCGTCATTCGGCTTCACCACATAGGGCGGGGCCATGACATGACGCGCGCGGACCTCGTCGCGATCGGCGATCAGGCTTTCGACGACAGGCAACCCGGCCTCGCGGAAGGCCTGCTTGGCGCGGCTTTTGTCCATGGCAAGGGCCGAGGCCAGCACGCCCGAATGGGTGTAGCGATAGCCCAGCCAGTCCATCAGACCCTGAACGCAGCCATCCTCGCCCCAGCGACCATGCAATGCATTGAATACGACATCGGGCGCGGCATCGGCCAGACGCTCGGGCAGATCCCTGCCCGCATCAATCTCGGTGACTTCATAGCCCGCCTGCCGCAGCGCCTGCGCGCATTCCCGCCCCGAGGACAGGGACACCTCGCGCTCGGCCGAGGGTCCGCCCTTGAGAACTGCGACTTTCGGGGCTGTCCTGCTCGACCTGCCCGCCAATTTCTGCCTCATGCACCCGGTTGATCCGGGTATTTATGCTTTGAGGATAGCCGCTGATCTTTGTTCGCAAAAGTCCCTATTTCGCCTTTTACGCGATTTTTCCAGTCAGACCGGCGGTTTACGGCTCACCGATGCGGATGACTTCCCATTGCAGATCATGGCCGCTGGTCTCATGGACGCGCTTGCGGACCAGTTCGCCCAGGGCCTCAAGCTCGGCTGCGGTGGCGCCTCCGGCATTGAGCAGGAAGTTCGGGTGCTTTTCCGACATCTGCGCCCCGCCCAGACGGTGGCCGCGCAGGCCCGCGGCGTCGATCAGCGACCATGCCTTCAGTTCATGCGTGTCGTCGGCCCGCCCGGTCGAGGAAAACCCCGCCGGATTGCGGAAGGTGGAACCGGCGCTGCGATCCTTGGTCGGCTGGCTCGCGTCGCGGCGGGCCAGCTGATCCTCCATCCGCGCGGCAAGTTCCGCCGGATCGCCAGCTTCGGCGCGGAAGCGGGCCTCGGTCACCACCCAGCCTTCGGGCAGATCGGAATGGCGATAGCCAAAACGCAGATCGGCGGCAGAGATGTCGTGGACGAGACCGTCCCTTGCCACAGCCCGGACCGAGATCAGGTGATCGGCGACATAGGCACCGTAGCAGCCCGCATTCATGCGGATCGCACCGCCGATGCTGCCGGGAATGGTGCGCAGAAAGGTCAGGTCCAGCCCCGCCTCGGCTGCGCGGCGCGCGACATGGGCATCCAGCGCGGCCGCGCCCGCAGTGACGATGCCGCCGTCGCAGGAAATCCCGTTGAAGCCGCGCCCCAGCCGGATCACCACGCCACGGATACCGCCATCGCGCACGATCAGGTTTGAGCCGACGCCCATCGGAAACACCGGAACGGCGGGATCGAGACCCTGCAGGAAATCGGCCAGATCGGCCTGATCAGCGGGCTGGAACAGGTAGTCGGCAGGTCCGCCAACCCGCAGCCATGTCAAATCGGCCAGCGCACGATCGGGCGTCAGCGCGCCGCGGGTCTGGGGCAGAACGGCATGGTTCGGGGCGCGGTCGGACATTGCGGGCTCCTTCGGGCAATCGGCGGGCTTGGTAAACCAAAGCGCCGCAGCACGCAAACCCCGGCTATTGCGCGCCTTGCCGGGACGGACGGCGGCGACGGCGCAGCAGCAGGTCCAGCGGCTGCCAGACCAGAATCGACAGACCAAGCGACAGGAACAGCACGCCAAGCGCCGGGCCGCACAGATAGGTCAGCCAACCCAGCAGCGGCACACCGGCCAGAACCAGCATGCAGGTTGCCGAGTGGCGCCAGTTCATGCGCATCAGGGGAATCGCACAGGAAAGAATGGCCCAGATGGCGGCAAACAGCGCCGCCAAGCCGGGATGGCTTTCCAAGACGATCACGCCGCCTTCTCCGCCAGAAGATCTGGCAGGTTGTTGGCCCAGACCGAGATCGTGCCTGCGCCAAGGCAGACGACCATGTCGCCCGGACGGGCCTGTTCACCCACCAGACGGGCCAGATCGGCCTCGTCGATCACGGCGCGGGCGTGGCGGTGGCCATGGGCGATCAGCCCTGCCACAAGATCGTCGCGCGATGCGCCGGGAATCGGGTCCTCGCCCGCCGAATAGACCTCGGCGATGCCGACCACATCGGCCTCGTTGAAGCAGGTGCAGAAATCATCGAACAGGCTCGACAGCCGGGAATAGCGATGCGGCTGGTGAACGGCGATGACGCGGCCCTTGGTGGCCTGACGCGCGGCCTTCAGGACTGCGGCGATTTCGACCGGGTGGTGGCCGTAATCGTCGATGATGGTGACGCCATTCACCTCGCCCACGCGGGTAAAGCGACGGCCAACGCCGCCAAACTTGGCCAGAGCCTCACGGATCTGGGCGCGCTTCATGCCCAGATGGCGGGCAACGGCCACGGCGGCCAGCGCGTTCGAGACGTTATGATCGCCCGGCATCGGCAGGGTGCAGCCCTCGATCACCGGGGTCTCGCCGTCGTTCAGCTCGGTCTCGCCTTGCAGGGCAATGTCGAAATGCGCGACGCCGTTTTCATAGGTCAGGTTCATGGCGCGCACATCGGCCTGCGCGTTGAAGCCAAAGGTCACAATGCGGCGGTCGCTGAGCTTGCCGACCAGCGACTGCACCTCGGGGTGGTCGGTGCAGCAGACGGCAAGGCCATAGAACGGGATGTTCGAGACGAAATCCTGGAACCCCTTGCGCAAGGCATCGAAGGAACCCCAATGCTCCATATGCTCGGGGTCGATATTGGTGACGATGGCGATGGTCGCGGGCAGGCGGTTGAAGCTGCCGTCGGATTCGTCGGCCTCAACCACCATCCATTCACCCGCACCCGCACGCGCGTTCGAGCCGTAGGCGTGGATCACGCCGCCATTGATGACGGTCGGATCAAGCCCGCCCGCATCCAGCAGCGTTGCGACCATGGTGGTCGTCGTCGTTTTGCCGTGGGTTCCGGCAATGGCGACGTTCGATTTCAGCCGCATCAGTTCGGCCAGCATCTCGGCGCGGCGCACGACGGGCAGGCCACGGCGGCGGGCTTCCTCCAGTTCGGGGTTGCCCTTCTTGATCGCGGTCGAGATCACGACCACGCCCGCATCGCCGATATTCTCGGCGCTTTGGCCTTCGAAGATCGTGGCGCCCAGCGTTTCCAGACGGTCGGTGATCTTGGAGCGCTTCGCGTCCGAGCCCTGCACCGCATAGCCCAGCGTCATCAGCACCTCGGCAATGCCCGACATGCCGATACCGCCGATGCCGACGAAGTGGATGGGCCCAAGTTCGCCCGGCAGTTTGGTCGCTGCGTTCATGCGGTCAATTCCGTAACTAGATCTGCAAGTCGCTGCGCCGCATCTGGGCGGCCAAGGGCAAGAGTCGCCGCAGCCATGTTGGAGGCGCGGGCACCGTCCGAAAGAATGTCCCGCATGTCGCGCCTGAGGCTCTCGGCGTCAAGCACGGATTCGGGAAGCACCATTGCCGCACCGGATTCCCCCAGCGCGCGCGCATTGGCGGTCTGATGGTCCCCGGTCGCGGCTGCGAAGGGAATCAGGATCGAGGGCCGCCCGATCACGGTGATGTCCGCCAGCGACGAGGCCCCGGCCCGGCTGACCACCAGCTGGCAATCGGCCAGCCGCTGCGGCACATCGTCGAAGAAGGGTTTCACCTCGGCCTTGATGCCCGCGGTGGCATAGGCGGCGGTGACCCGCTCCAGATCCTCGGCGCGGGCCTGCTGGCTGATATTCAGCCGCCCGCGGATGTCCTCAGGCAGGCCGATGATGGCGTCGGGGACGACATCGGACAGCACCCGCGCGCCTTGGCTGCCACCAATGACCAGCACGTTCAGCGGGCCATCAGCAGGCGCGACGTAAGGCGCCGCGGCATGGTCCAGCACCGCCTGACGGACAGGATTGCCGGTATGGATGCCGGTGACACCTTCGGGCAGTTGCGTGGGCCATGTTCCGCAGGCGATCTTCTGCACCCGCCGCGCAAAGGCCGTGTTCACCCGGCCCATGATGCCATTCTGTTCGTGGATCATCCGAGGAATGCGCAGCGCCAGCGCCGCCGACATCGCCGGAATCGTCGGATAGCCGCCAAAGCCCACGACCACGGCGGGCCGGTCCTGCTTCAGCGCGCGCATGGCCGACATCACCCCCGAGCCGATGCGGAAGGGCACGGCCAGCTTGTCCGCCGCCCCACCCCGCGCGGTGGTGGCCGAGGCTACGATCTCGCGCACGACTTGTTCTGGAAAGGCCGAGGCATAGCGCGCGCCCCGCTCATCGGTCGACAACTTCACCCGCCAGCCACGGGCCAGCAGCGTTTCCGCCAGGGCCTGTGCGGGGAACATATGTCCACCGGTGCCGCCTGCCGCGATCAGGCAATAAGGTATCATCACGGTCATCGGCGACCCCTTCCCAGTACATCGGCGATCCGGCCCTGCGGGCGCGACCGCGTCAGCGCCAGCAGCATGCCCACCGCGATGCCCGAGGCAATCACCGATGAGCCGCCATAGCTGACGAAAGGCAGGGTCATCCCCTTTGCGGGCAGCAGCCGCACGGCCACGCCCATATTGATCAATGCCTGCACCCCAAAGGCACAGGCCAGCCCCGTCCCGGCGATGCGAGCGAAGGGGTCACGTTCATGCCGCAGCCGCAGAAGCGAGCGCACGACCACGGTCATGTACAGCACAATGATCGCAAGCACCATGATCAGGCCGTATTCTTCGGCCGCGACCGCGATGATGAAGTCGGTATGCGCATCCGGCAGCGACCACTTGACCGAGCCCTCGCCCACGCCGACGCCAAAAAAGCCGCCTTCCTGGATGGCATTCGTGGCATAGCCGATCTGGGTGCGCGGATCGACCTCGGCCGCCAGAAAGCCGTCGATGCGGCGGGCGAAGTGCTCGGACGCGCCGTATGAGAATACGCCGCCGATCATCGCCAGACCGATGACCCCGATCACCAGCGCAATCGGCGCACCGGCGATGAAATACATCACGCACCACGAAAACAGCACCAGCGAGGCCTGTCCGAAGTCCGGCTGCATCGCCAGCAGCAGCACCACCGTCGCGGCAATGCCGAACGAGTAGATCTTGCCCGGCGGGCCGCCGACCTCTTGGCTTGCTGCCATGAACCATGCGCAGATGGCGATGAAGCAGGGCTTCAGGAACTCCGAGGGCTGCACCGACATGCCGCCCGGCAGGCGCAGCCAACGCACGGCGCCCTTGCCGAAATCCGTCCCGATGAAGGGCAGCAGCACGATCGCGACAATGGCGATGGCAAAGCCAAAGACGCCGATCCGCCGCACGAAGCGAGGCGAGAACATCGACACGACCAGCATCGCGCCAATCGCCATGCTGCCAAAAATCGCCTGACGCGTCACATAATAGAACTGCGGCAGGTTGTTCTTTTCCGCCAGCGGAACCGAGGCCGCCAGCCCCAAAAGCAGGCCCATCGCGAACAGGCCCAGCACGCAGGCCAAGGACCATCGGTCGACGGTGCGCCACCAGCGTGGAAGAATCGGATCACCAGCCCGAACGGGTGTGGTGCCAAAGACCATCTCGGTCATGGATGAACCGCCGTCACTGCCTCTGTTTATCCCGTTGCCGGGAGCCCGTTTTCCGGGTCTGCCGCGGATGATAGCGCGATTGCACTGGTCGCGCTACAGCGGATTGATGCGGGCCGCGCACCCGCTTTGCGCGCCCCGATGGCCTGGCGAACGGCCTCCCCCTTTTCACCGGGCGCGCGGGGTTCTAACTATCGCGCAACCGCGAAAAGGAATGCCCATGCTTTACAGGACACAAGCCGAATGGCTGAACGCACAGCGCAGGCGCGTGCTGTTTTTCGGCATGTCGGGTCTGGGCAAGACCTATCTGGCGACCATGCTGCGCAATGCGGGCGACTGGTTCCACTACTCGGTCGATTACCGCATCGGCACGCGTTACATGGGCGAACTGATCGCCGACAACTTCAAGCGCGAGGCGATGAAGGTCCCTTTCCTGCGCGAACTCCTGCTGTCGGATTCGGTCTATATCGCCAGCAACATCACGTTCGAGAACCTCGCGCCGCTGTCCACCTATCTGGGCAAGCCCGGCAGCCCGTCGCGCGGCGGCCTCGATTTCGAGGAATACATGCGCCGGCAGGATCAGCACCGCACGGCCGAGATATCGTCTCTGCTGGATACCGGGCATTTCATCCGTCGCGGCAAGGACATCTACGGCATTCCGAATTTCGTCTGCGATTCGGGTGGCTCGATCTGCGAGGTGGTCGATCCCTTTGCCGATGCGGACCCGGTGCTGGACACGCTGCAGCGTGAATTGCTGCTGGTCTGGATCAAGGGCTCGGACGACCACACTGCGGAACTGGTGCGTCGCTTCGACCGCGCGCCAAAGCCCATGTATTACCAACCGCAGTTTCTTGATCGCGCCTGGACCGATTACCGGGTTGAAAAAGGCCTGACCGAGGAACAGGTCAATCCCGACGACTTCATCCGCTGGACCTATGCCCGCGCGCTGGCCCATCGCCAACCCCGCTACGAGGCGATGGCGCGGCGCGGTGTGACGCTGCTGGCCGAGGAAGTCGCCGAGGTCAGAACGCCGGCCGACCTGATCGCCCTGATCGGTCGCGCCATCGACAGAAAGGACGCATGATGCCCATTACCCTACCGAATGACCTGCCCGCCTTTGACATCCTGTCGAATGAAGGCGTCATGGTCATGTCGCCGGGTCGGGCTGCGACCCAGGATATCCGGCCTCTGCGCATCGGGCTGCTGAACCTGATGCCGAAAAAGATCCAGACCGAGAACCAGTTCGCCCGGCTGATCGGCGCGACTCCCCTGCAGATCGACTTCCAACTGATCCGCATGTCGGATCACGAAAGCCGCAACACCGCCGCCGACCACATGGAAAGCTTCTATCGCCGCTTCTGCGATGTCGAAGCGACCGGAGAGAAATTCGACGGCCTGGTCATCACCGGCGCACCGATCGAGCATCTGCCCTTTGAGGAGGTGACCTATTGGGACGAACTGACTCGCGTCTTTGAATGGACCCAGACGCATGTGCATTCGACCTTTGGCGTCTGCTGGGGCGGCATGGCCATGGCATGGCATTTCAACCGGCTGGAAAAGCACATCCTTGACCACAAGGCATTCGGCTGCTTCCGGCACCGCAATCTTGCCCCCGCCAGCCCCTATCTGCGCGGCTTTTCCGATGACGTGCTGGTCCCGGTCAGCCGCTGGACCGAGGTGCGGCAGGATGAAGTCGACGCAATCCCGGCGCTCCGCACGCTGATCGCCTCGGAACAGTCCGGCCCCTGCCTGATCGAGGACCCAAGCCGCCGCGCGCTCTATGTCTTCAACCATTTCGAATATGACAGCACGACGCTGAAGGACGAATATGACCGCGACGTCATGGCCGGGAAACCGATCAACGTCCCGGTGAATTACTATCCCGACGACGATCCCAGCCTTGCCCCCACGAACCGCTGGCGCAGCCATGCCCACCTGCTTTACGGTAACTGGATCAACGAGATCTACCAGACGACCGAATACGACATGGATCTGATCGGGAAGGGGTAAGCCGTGGCGAAAAAGTCCGGGGACAAGGCCATCGGTCAGGGGCATCCTGATCTGCCCTATGTCGGCGCGATCACGCGATTTTTCGAAAAGGATGCACCCCCGGACATCCGCAAGGCCATCCAGAAGGCCGACAAGGATGACATCCTCAGCGACAGCTACCCCTATCCCGAGGAAATGAAATCCAAGGATTACGACGCCCATATGGAGGTGCTGCAACAACAGCTCGTCCGCATGATGCGCGATGTGATCCATACCGGGAAACGTGTCGTGGTCCTGTTTGAGGGCCGCGATGCCGCCGGCAAGGGCGGCACGATTGAGCGCGTGCGCGAGAACCTGAACCCGCGCTCGGCCTATATCGTGGCCCTGCCCAAGCCCAGTGAGCGCGAGGCCGGGCAATGGTATTTCCAGCGCTATGTCGACTGGCTGCCCGCCAAGGGCGAAATCGCGCTGTTCGACCGCAGCTGGTACAATCGCGGCGTCGTCGAGCGGGTCTTCGGCTTTTCCGGCAAGGATGAGCGCGAGACCTTCTTTCGCCAGCTTCCGCAGTTCGAGGCGATGTTCGCCGATGACGGCATCACGCTGGTCAAGCTGTGGCTCAGCGTGGACCGGGCCGAACAGCTCAAGCGCTTCCTCGACCGCGAGCAGGACCCGCTGAAGCAGTGGAAGCTCAGTTCCATCGACGTGGACGGGCTGGCGAAATGGGACGACTATACCGACGCCATCCATGACACGCTGTCGCGAAGCCATACCGCGGTCGCGCCATGGACGGTGATCCGCTCGGATGACAAACGCCGGGCCCGGATCGCCGCGATCCAGACCATCCTGCATGCGGTGGATTTCGTCGGCCGCGACGATGCGCTGATCGGTCACCCGGACCCCAAGATCTGCGGCGGCCCCGAGATTCTGGCCAATTGATGCGCGAGCTGGCAGCCCTGCTCCTTGGCCTTGCGCTGCTGACACAGGCGGCGCTGGCCGAAGCGCTGCCCGACTGGACCTCGACCACCGTCAACGACTTCGCCCAGATCATCGACCCCGATGATGAGGCCGCGCTGGACCGCGCCCTGACCGAACTTCGCAATAGCACCGGAGTCGAAGGCACGGTGGTCACCCTGCCCGACCGTGCCAGCTACGGCGGAACCGACGGGCTGGAACCCTTTGCCACCCGACTTTTCAACCATTGGGGCGTGGGTGATGCCACCCGCAATGACGGCTTCATGATCCTTGTTCTGGCGCAGGACCGCGAGGCCCGGATCGAGCTTGGCGCAGGCTACCCGAACGATGCCGATATCCGAGCGCAGGACATCATGCGGGGCACGATGCTGCCTGCCTATCGCGCCGGGCATATGTCGCAAGGCATCCGCGACGGGACCGAAGCAGTCATTTCCCTGATCGCCCGCCCCCATGCGCAGGGTCTGCCACCCCCGGCAAAGCCCCGGACGAATTGGGTGGACCGGGCGCTAAACCTTGTTTTCTTTGGCGCCTTCGCCGCGATCTTTGCCGCCATCGGCATCAAACACTGGCGTCGACGCCATTGCCCGCAATGCGGCAAGGGCGGCATCACCACCACCCGCAGCCCGCATCGCGAAACCCAGCCCGAGGGCGGCTACATGATCGCCCAGACCGACGTGACCCGTCGCTGCCCGCATTGCGACTGGTCCGAAACCCGCCCGGCACCGATGCCCCAGCGCATCTTCTATGGTCCTGACGACCGCGTATTGCGACGCGAACGCAACCCGGCCTATCGCGCCGCCTCACGCGGGGGCGGATCGGGCTTTGGCGGCGGCTCATCGCGAGGCGGCGGAGCTTCCGGGCGCTGGTAGACCCGCCTGCAATATTATGCGGCAGTGCTCCCGGAACGGGCAAATCCCAGTCACCGAACGCTTGCGAGGCTGCGGCGGGGCCGCTAGCGTCCATGTCATCGACTACCCATCCAAAGGTCACAGATGAAACTTCTGCGCTCCTCCGCCCTCGCCCTTGTCCTGTCGGGCGCTGCCCTGCCCGCCCTTGCTGCCGATTCCGAACTGACCGTCTTCGACTGGGCGGGATTCGAGGAACCCTCGATTTTTCAGGGCTATATCGACAAATATGGCGATAGCCCGACCTATGCCTTCTACGGCGATGACGACGAGGCCTATCAGAAGCTCGCCTCGGGCTTCAAAGCCGATGTTGCCCATCCCTGCTCGCAGATGATCTCGAAATACCGCGATGCCGGGCTGATCGAGCCCTGGGATGTCTCGAAGATCCCGAACTTCGCCGATATCGACCCGAAGTTCCTCGACAGCCCGATCTTCAAGGACGATCAGGGCGTCTGGTTCGTCCCCACCGACTGGGGCGCGACCGCCATCGCCTATAACACCGAGACCGTCCCGGCCGAAGACGTGGCCAGCCTGAACGTGTTCCTCGACCCAAAATACCAGGGCCGCACCTCGCTGCCCGATTCGGCCGATGACGTTTGGGCGCTGGCCTATCTGGCGACCGGCGTGACCGACTGGACCAAGGTGACGGATGAGCAGTTCACGGCGGCCGCCGACTGGCTGCGCAAGGCGCATGTGAACGTCGCCGCCTATTGGGCCGACCCCTCGGAACAGGCGCAGCTGATGGCCTCGGGCGCGGTCGATATCGCGTGGTCGTGGAATGACGGCGTGGTGCTTCTGGAAAACGACGGCTTCCCCGTCGGCTTCCAGCGCGCCCCGAAAGAGGGTTCCTCGACCTTCTTCTGCGGCTACATCAACATGAAGAACGGCCCCGGCAACGAAGAAAAGGCGCATGACTTCATGAACGCCTGGCTTGCCCCGACCTCGGCCAAGGCGCTGCTGGAAACCATCGGCTACGGCCATACCTCGACCGTGGCGATGGAGACGATCAAGGACGAGCCCGCCGTCAAGAACGGCCTGTCAGAGATCGACGTCCCGATCCTCGCGCAGACCCCGAATGACCCGGCGCAGCGCGAAAAGCAGCTGGCCGAGTTCGAAAAGATCAAAGCCGGCTTCTAACTCCAGACGCAAACCCGAGCGCCCCGCCCTTGTGCGGGGCGCTTCGCTTTTGCCAGCCTTGCAATGGGTATTTGTGAAACGGTGAAGCCGTCAGGTCCCGCGCCGCCCCTTGGTCTTTCTTCGTTTGAGAAATACCCCAAGGGGTGAATTGGACCGCTTGCGGGCCAAGAGGGGAACAGCGTTCCCCTCCCTTGCGGCTGGCACGGCCCCCGCCTATATTGCCCCTGTTCGGGTTCGCCCGGACTATGGACATAAACGCGCAGGTAATAAGCGGATCGGACCCGGGGGCGGTACCCGGCGACTCCACCAAACTCCCTCGTTGGGGGCACTTGGGGTCGAAACAGGATCGACGAACGTCTAAAGCTGTTTGCTTTGTCTCGGTGAGCTACCACCGTTATCGGTGCAAATTGTACAGTTGCCAACGACAACCGTGCTCCGGTCGCTCTGGCTGCGTAAGCAGTTCGAGTTACCGAAACTTAAGCCCTTGCGCCTAGCAGCGTAAGGCGGGGCCCGCAGGAGCCTGGCAACAGAATCCTGCACCTTCCCCTTTCCTTCTGGTTTTTCGCCCATCCCCGGCCTATTTCAGGGCCAAGCTAGGGGGATACCGCGATGAAAGACCTGACCCAGACCGATGCCGATGCGCTGATCGCCAAGCTTGGCACTGCCGCGCGCGAAGCCGCGCTGGCCTTGGCCGAGGCTTCGGCCGAGCGCAAGCATGCCGCGCTGATCGGGGCTGCGGATGCCATCATCGCCTCGGAACAGGCCATTCTGGACGCCAATGTGCTGGACATGGATTTCGCGGCAGAAAAGGGTCTTAGCCCCTCGATGCTGGATCGGCTGAAGCTGGACTCGTCGCGCATCCGCGCCATGGCTGATGGCTTGCGCGCGGTCGCGGCCCAGCCCGATCCGGTCGGTCGGATTCTGGCCGAATGGGACCGTCCGAACGGGCTGCATATCCAGCGCGTGGCGACGCCCTTGGGCGTCATCGGCGTGATCTATGAAAGCCGGCCGAACGTCACCGCCGACGCCGCAGCGCTTGCGCTGAAATCCGGCAATGCGGTGATCCTGCGCGGCGGTTCGGAAAGCCTGAACAGCTCCGAGGCGATCCATCAGGCGCTGGTCACCGGTCTGCGTCAGGCCGGCCTGCCCGAGGCCTCGATCCAGCTTGTCCCCACCCGCGACCGCGAGGCCGTCGCCGCCCTGCTGCGCGCCCAAGGGCTGATCGACGTGATCGTACCGCGCGGCGGCAAAGGGCTGGTCGGATTGGTCCAGCGCGAGGCCCGCGTCCCCGTCTTTGCCCATCTTGAAGGTATCTGCCACGTCTATGCCGATGGCGACGCCGATCTGGAGAAAGCCCGCCGCGTGGTCCTGAACGCCAAGACCCGGCGCACCGGCATCTGCGGCTCGGCAGAATGCCTGCTGATCGACCGGAAATTTTATGCGCAGCACGGCGCGGTTCTGGTTCAGGACCTGCTGGATGCGGGCGTCGAGGTTCGGGCCGAGGGCGAATTGGCCGAGATCCCCGGCACTGTCCCTGCCCAACCCACGGATTTCGGGCAAGAGTTCCTGGACATGATCATCGCGGCCAAACTGGTCGATGGTGTCGATGAGGCGATTGCCCATATCCGCCGTTATGGCTCGGGCCATACGGAATCGATCCTGACCGAGAGTGACGCCACCGCCGCGCGCTTCTTCA
The DNA here is from genome assembly GCF_009711205.1 of Paracoccus litorisediminis. Taxonomy (GTDB): domain Bacteria; phylum Pseudomonadota; class Alphaproteobacteria; order Rhodobacterales; family Rhodobacteraceae; genus Paracoccus; species Paracoccus litorisediminis. The sequence goes on from NZ_WMIG01000001.1 coordinate 377,965, forward strand.
AGTCGCTCGACAGCGCGATCCTGATGCGCAATGCCTCGACCCAGTTCGCCGATGGTGGCGAATTCGGGATGGGCGCGGAAATCGGCATCGCCACCGGCAAGATGCATGCCCGCGGGCCGGTCGGGGCCGAGCAGCTGACCAGCTTCAAGTATCTGGTGACTGGCGACGGCGCGATCCGCAGCTGAGGCCGTCGCTTGCACCTGCCCCAGACCCTTCATGACGACTCGCACCACCGGCTGACCCTGTTCGCGGCACCCGGTGGCAGTCGCCGGGCGGTGATCTGCTTTGAGGCCGGGCGCGATATCATGGACGGTTTTGTGCCGACCGCCTGTCCGGGTTTCGCGGTTCGGGCGGGGATCGAAGCAATCATGGTGCAATCGGCGCGCCGCGACTGGTTTCTGTCCAAGGGTAGCGACCATCTGGCCAAGGCGCTCAGCGCGGCAACTGCTGCCTATGACGAGGTCACTGCCACCGGATTCTCAATGGGCGGCTATGGTGCGCTGCTGTATTCGCGGGCGGCGCGGGTCAGTCGGGCGCTGCTGGTTTCTCCGCAATATTCGATCGATCCCCGGATTGCGCCCTACGATCCCGACCGACACGACAAGTTCCGCCGCATTGGTCAGGACATGCCGCGCCCCGAGGAATGGGGCGATACCGATCTGCGCGGCGTGCTGATCTATGACCCTTCGATTTCCGCCGACCGGGAACATGCCGCCCGGATCACCCACGTTTTTCCCCGGCTGCGGCTGCTGGCCTTGCCCTATGGTGGCCATCCGGCCACCAGCGTGCTGGGTGAAAAAGGTCAGGTTGGCAAGGTCTCGATCATGCTGGTCGAGGGGCGGCTGCGGCTGAAGGAAATTCGGCGCAGGCATCGGATGGCACGGCGGGAATCGCCGCGCTATCACCTGCATCTGGCACGGGCCGCCGTGGCCCGACACCCTGACCGCGCCCGGCAAGAGCTGCTGGCGCTGGCCCAGAACGGAAGCGATCATGTGCGCTTCGAGGCCGGGTTGGCGCTGCTGCCACTGGATCGGGCTCCAGCCATGACGGCGCTGAACAATCTGTTCGACGGCCTGCCCGACATCCCCGCCTCATGGGCGCGCAGGCTGCAGGCCGCGCTGGATGACGGCACCTTCTAGAAGGAAATCTCGCCCCCGGCGGCGTCCAGTTCCCAACCCAGTTGTCGCCCCTCGCTTGCAGCAAAGCTGGCGAGCATGGCGAAATGCACCTCGGAGGGCGACGGATCGGGTCGCGCAACCGATCCTTGCGGGTCAAGCCATGACCACAGCGCCGGGTCGGGTTTGGTGCGGCTGGCCTCGGCCACCAGCCGCCAACCGCTGGCCCCGCGACAGACCAGAACGCTGCCACCCCAGGGCAGCGCCGTTTCAAGGCACATCAGCGACAGCAGGATCAGCCGAGCCTCGGATCGCGCCAGGTCGCCCTCGGCCTCGATCCGAACGCGCAGCCGCCCGCTTTTCTCGAAATCGCCAAGGATCGCGGATAGTTCACCCAAACCGACCCGCTGATCCGCAGAGCCGTGGCCAAAGGCCATGCGGAACCAGCGAATGCGCGCGCGGGACGCCTGAACGCTTTCCGCCATCAGCTGAAATTCGGGACTATTGGCAATGCCCCGGAACTCGCCCGACATCTGCAGCAGCTCAAGCCCGTTGCCGATCGCACCCAGGGGCGAGATCAGGTCATGGCACAGCCGCGCGCTGACCAGCGCCGCCAACCGCTCGGGCGAGAGCGCTTCTTGGGAAGTTGAGGTTCTGCCGATTGTCAGATCGTCCATCGAGGTCTAGCCTTGGCTGCGCCGCTGGAAAGGTCGCGACATGAATGAAATACTCGAACCCGGAATGATCGTCCGCCATCCCGGCGCCCCGGAATGGGGGCTGGGACAGGTCCAATCCCGCATCGGCGACCGCATCACGGTCAATTTTGCCAATGCGGGCAAGCAGGTGCTGGACGGACGCCATGTCGACCTGCAATTGGTCACGGAACACTCCTGAGTTATTAGACAAATATTAATACAACCTATGATAGAGTCAACCGACCCGAACTCCGCCGCGCCCGGCCCATCCGGCCTTGTTGCAATGACCCGAACCTGTGCCTAGTTACGGAACCAGAGAAATGGATCAGGTTCCGCGCCCGACAATGACCCCCGACAGCACCTATCTTGAGACCCGCCTTGCCACGGATCAGGCGGATCTGCTGTCAGCCCAACGCCTGCGCTACCGTGTCTTTGTCGAGGAACTTGGCGGAGACGGCGCGCTGGTCGATCATCAGAACCGGCTGGAGCGCGATGAGTTCGACGAGGTCGTCGATCATCTGGTTCTGGTCGATACCCGCCGCCCGACCGCTGATCTGGACCATGTCGTCGGTGCCTATCGTCTGTTGCCGGGTGAACGTGCCTCCGGCTTTGGCCGCTTCTATTGCGATGCCGAATATGATCTGGACCCGCTGCGCCGCTCGGATCGGTCGCTGCTGGAGTTGGGGCGGTCCTGCGTCGATCCGGCATTTCGTGGCGGCGCGGGGATGTTCCTGCTGTGGAACGCGCTGGCCGATTACGTGCTGGAGCGCGAGATCCAGTTGCTGTTCGGCGTGGCATCCTTTCATGGCACGGATGTGAACGCGCTGGCGCAGCCTTTGTCCTGGCTGCATCACCACCATCTTGCGGCACCCGCACTGCGACCTGTGGCGCGTGCACCGGGTCATCATCGGATGGATCTGATCGCCCCGGACGCTTTGGACCGGCGCGCGGCAATGACCGGGATGCCGCCCTTGATCAAGGCCTATCTGCGGCTGGGTGGCACGATTGGCGAAGGCGCCTTCGTGGACCACGACTTCAATACCACCGACGTGTTCCTGCTGGTCGATACGGCGGCCATGTCGGCCAAGCACAAGAAATTCTATGAGGCACGTTGGCAGGCACAATGAGCGAGGCGATTGGTGAACCCGGCGGCGCGTCCCGCCACGCATGGCATGGCGATGATCCTGCACCGGCACTGCCCCGACCCAGCATCTTGGGTTGGTTCCTTGTGGCCACGCGCGGCTTCGGCATCATCTCGGTCCTGCTGATCGGCGTCCTGCTGATCCTGCCGCTGCGCGGGATCGAGCGGCTGTTTTCCGGCCCCCGCCGCCCGATCACCGGGCCGTGGGTGCAGGGCGTCTGCCGGATGTGCGTATGGATCATGGGCATGAAATGGCGGCGCGAGGGCGAACCCATGCGCGGCCCCGGCGCGGTGGTCGCGAACCATTCCGGTTGGCTGGACATCCTTGTGCTGAACGCGGCAATGCCCGTGTTCTTCGTCTCCAAGGCCGAGGTCGCGGGCTGGCCGGGCATCAATATCCTGACGCGCGTAACCGATACCCATTTCGTCACCCGCGATCCCCGGCTGGCGCGGGCACAGGCGCAGGAATTCGCCGCGCGCACCCGTGCGGGCCATCGCCTGCTGTTCTTTCCCGAAGGAACCAGCACCGACGGTCGCCGCGTCCTGCCCTTCAAGCCGACGCTGTTTCAGGGTTTCCTTGACCCGGCCCTGCCCGAGGATCTGGCGATCCAGCCGATGACCGCGGTTTATAGCGCGCCGCGGGACCGCGACCCGCGCTTCTATGGCTGGTTCGCGAATATGGGTCTGGCTCCGCATCTGCTGGCGGTTCTGGCCCAGCCGCGTCAGGGCAGCGTCACCGTCCGGTTGCTGGAACCGATCCCGGTCCGGGGCGAGAACCGCAAGACCCTGTCCCTGAAGGCCGAAACGGCCATCCGCGAAGGGTTTGAGCGCGGCTGAAACCGCCGCGCCCGTCACTTCTTACAGCGGCCAGATCAGCGGGATGGTCAGGCAGGCGACAATGCCGGTGATGATGTCCAAGGGAATGCCCACGCGCATGAAGTCGCTGAACTTGTAGCCGCCGGGACCGTAGACCATCATATGGGTCTGGTAGCCGATGGGCGTTGCAAAGGCGACCGTGGCCGAGAACATCACCGCCACCACATAGGGCCTCGGATCATGGCCCAAAGACTGCGCCAGCGCGATGGCGATGGGGGTCAGCAGCACGGCAACGGCGTTGTTCGACAGGATCTCGGTCATGATCAGACCAAGGAAATAGACGCAGATCAGCGTGGCAAAGGCCGGCAGCCCCTGCATCCACGGCGCGACATTATCGACGATCAGATTGACCGTGCCGGTATGTTCCAGCGCCTCGCCCACCGCCAGCATGGCAAAGATCATCGCCAGCAAACGGCCATCGACGAAAGAAAACGCCTCTTCGGCATCGACGCAGCGGGTGACAAGGATCACCGCCGCCGCAATGAAGGCCAGCGCCTGAATGGGTGCGACATCCAGCGCGGCCAAGACCACCACGGACAGCAGCGCGATGATCGCGATGGGCGCGCGGTCGCGGCGATAGGCGCGCGTCGAGGGGCGCGAGACATCGACCAGTTCCATATCGATGGCCAGACGGGCGATATCCTCGGGCGCGCCTTCCAGCAGCAACGTGTCACCGACGCGCACGACCAGATCGTCCAGCTGACGGCCGATATTCTGGCTGCGGCGATGCGCGGCCAGCACATAGACGCCATAACGGCGGCGCAGGCGCATGTCGCCCAGACGCCGCCCGATCAGCCGCGCACCGGGCGAGATCAGCACCTCGACCGTCTCGGTGGCGACCGAGCTGAGCTTGTCGACCATCTGCAGGTTCTTGTTGGCCTGCATTTCCAGCAGATAGGCCATCTCGGTGCGCAAGACGACGCGGTCGCCCGGCTCCAGCACGACCTCGGCCAGATTGCGGCGCAATGAGGCATCGCCACGCAGAACATCGACCAGCCGGACGGCCTCGCGCTTGAACAGCGGGACCTCGGTGACGTTCTGACCGACCAGAGTGGAATCCTCGGGGATGGCCACTTCGGTGAAGTATTTCATCTCGCGCGGGGTGCCGAGGAAACCGGCCAGCGAGGTGCGATCGGGCAGCAGCTTGCGCCCGATCAGCGCGAAATAGATGATGCCCGCGACGGTGACGGCAGCGCCGACCGGGGCGATCTCGAAGATGCTGAAATGCGCCAGCCCCGCCTCACGCGCGACACCGTCGACCAGCAGGTTCGTGGATGTGCCGATCAGCGACAGCATGCCGCCAAGAATGGTGAAATAGCTAAGCGGCATCAGCAGTTTCGACGGCGAGACCCCGATGCGCAGCGCCAGCTGGATGAAGATCGGGATCATCACCGCCACGACCGGCGTGTTGTTCATGATCGCCGAGGACAGGATCACGAAACCGAACAGCGCGCAGACGGTCAGGACGGGCCGGTCGGTGGCATGGGCGGACACCGCCCGCGACATCATCTCAAGCGCGCCGGTGCGCAGCAGACCACCCATGATCAGGAACATGAAGGCGATGGTCCAAGGTGCTGCGTTCGACAAGACGCTGGCCGCGTCTTTGACGGGCAGCAGGCCCAGCAGCATCATCACCGCAGCCGAGCCGATGGCCACGACCTCGGGCGGGTGTTTCTCGCGGATGAACTGGATGAAGGTGATGGCGACGATCACAAGCATAGCAATCGCCGCGTTGGTTCCGGTCAGTTCGAAGCCGAGCATCAGGTCCCTGTCGCATGCGCCGATAAAACACGGCTGTTTCGATGGGTTTTAGAATTTTTTTCTAATCGGTCGCAAGTAAAAGCGCCCCCGCACCGAGTTTTCAACCTGCGGTAGGCGTCGTGCCGTGGGTTTGTGCCAGTTTTCCGCCCTGCCGGACGGCCTCGATCGCGGTGGCCTTGCCGGTGCGATCATCGGTGGTGACAAGGACGCCGGACAACGTGGCCTCGCCCTCGGCCGGGGTGAAACGTTCGGACACCATGCCGGTCAGGAAGCGGCGCAGCGGCTCGGCCTTATCCATGCCGATGACGCTGTCGTAGTCGCCGCACATGCCCGCATCGGACTGATAGCCGGTGCCACGCGCCATGATCATCGTGTCGGCGGTGGGTACATGGGTATGGGTGCCGACAACCAGACTGGCGCGCCCGTCGCACCAATGGCCGATGGCCATCTTCTCGCTGGTGGCTTCGGCATGGATGTCGACGACCGAGGCCTGCACCAGCCCACCCAGCGGATGGGTGCGCAGCACCGTGTCGATGGCCGAGAACGGATCGTCGAAGGGCCGCTTCATGAAGACCTGACCCAGGATCTGCGCGACCAGGATCTTGCGCCCGCGCGTCGCCTCGAACACCCGCGCGCCCTTGCCCGGCGCGACCTTGGAATAGTTCAGCGGGCGGATGATGCGCGGCTCGGACTCGATATAGGTCAGCATTTCCTTCTGGTCGAAGGCATGGTCGCCCAGCGTGATGCAATCCGCCCCGGAATCGAGGATCAGCTTGGCGTGACCGCCGGTCAGCCCCATCCCCCCCGAGGCGTTTTCCCCGTTCACGATGGTGAAATCCGCCCCAAGCCGCTGTTTCAGCGGCTGAAGCCCTTCGGCAATCGCGCGACGGCCTGAACGGCCCATCACGTCCCCAAGATACAGAATTCGCATCCTTGCGGATTAGGGCAATCTGCCCCCGCCCTCAAGAGCCGAGGGGCCGCGTCAACCCAGCCATGCACCAAAGAAGACCGAGGCCAGCGCCACGACGGCACCGATGGCGATTCCGCCTAGAAGACCGGCACGGCTTTCGCGCGGATTGGGCGCGGCATCAGAGTCGCGCAGCATCTCGGGCATGCGACGTTCCAGAAATTCCGGCAGCAGCGGCGCGAATCGCGCCAGAACCTGTGCCGAGCGACCCAGATCGCGCGCGGCGGCCTTTGGCCCCAGATTGTCGCGGATATAGCTTTCGACCACCGGACGGGCGACTTCCCAGATATTGATCTGCGGATCGATCGAACGGGACACGCCCTCGACCACGACCATGGTGCGTTGCAGCAGGATCAGTTCGGTCCGGGTGCGCATCCCGAAACGCTCGGTCACCTCGAACAGATAGGCCAGCAGATTCGCCATCGAGATCTGGCTGGCATCCGCGCCAAAGATCGGCTCGCCCACCGCACGCAGCGCGCGGGCGAATTCGGTCATGTCGCGGTCGCGGGGCACATAGCCCGCCTCGAAATGAACGCGGGCGACGCGCATGTAGTCGCGCCGGATGAAGCCCATCAGGATCTCGGCATAGACGCGGCGGGTATATTCGTCGATCTCGCCCATGATGCCGAAATCATAGATGACGATATCGCCGTTCGGCGCGACCTTCAGGTTGCCCTGATGCATGTCGGCGTGAAAATAGCCGTCGCGCAGGGCGTGCTGCAGAAACAGTTGCAGGACCCGCGCACCGACCAAAGGCATGTCCTGCCCCTCGGCCTTCAGGCGGGCCACGTCGCCCATCGGGATGCCCTCGGCCCAGTCGCTGGTCAGAACGCGGCGCGCGGTCAGGTGCCAATGCGGATGCGGCACGCGCATGCCCTGATCCTCGCGGGTGTTTTCCGCGAACTCTGATGCGGCAGCCGCCTCTCGCCGCAGGTCCAGCTCGCCCATGACCACGGTTTCGAAATGCGTGACCACGTCGCGCGGACGCAGGCGGCGCGTCGCGGGCGAGATCAGTTCGATCATCGAGGCGGCGAAATGGAAGGCGTCGATGTCGCGGCGGAACCCAGCCTCGACCGAGGGGCGCAGCACCTTGACCGCGACCTCGCGGCCATTGTCGGCGCGGCGGGCGCGATGGACCTGCGCGATGGATGCCGCGGCGACGGGTTCGGAAAATTCGCTGAACAGGACATCGACCGGCTGCCCCAGCGCATCCGAGACGATACGGACTGCCTGTTCCTGCGGGAAGGGTGGCAGGCGGTCCTGCAGCATCGATAGTTGCTCGGCCAGTTCGGGGCCGACGACATCGGGCCGGGTCGATAGGATCTGGCCGAATTTGATATAGGCCGGACCCAAAGCGGTAATGGCGCGGGTGATCGGCGGCAGGTTCGGATCGCCCTTGTAGCCCAGCCATGCAAAGGGCCAGCCCAGAACATGCGCGGCCAACCGCACCCGCGCGGGCGCGTTCACCGCATCCAGCACTGCACGCATCGCGCCCGTGCGTTCGAAAGTGGCGCCGGTGCGGATCAGGCGCCAGATATTATGAGGGCCGCGCATGGATCAGACCTTCCAGCCGGAATGCAGCGCGGCGATCCCCATGGACAGGTTGCGATATTGCACGCGGCCAAAGCCCGCATGGCGGATCATCGTCGCGAAGGTCTCCTGATCGGGGAACTTGCGGATCGATTCGACCAGATACTGGTAGCTGTCGCGGTCATTGGCGACGATCTCGCCCATTTTCGGAATGACGTTGAAGCTGTAGCGGTCGTAAAGCCATTGCAGCATCGGGACCGGGATCTGGCTGAATTCCAGCACCATCAGCCGCCCGCCGGGCTTCAGCACGCGGCGCGCCTCGGCCAAGGCATCGGGAATGCGGGTGACGTTGCGGATGCCGAAGCTGATCGTGTAGCGGTCGAAGCTTTCATCGGCAAAGGGCAGTTTCATCGCATCGCCGGTGACCCAAGCAAGGCGATCGGCCAGACGGCTTGCCTCGGCGCGCTTGCGGCCCTCGACCAGCATGGATTCGGTCATGTCGCAAACGGTGACCCGCGCCCCCGAGGCGCGCTGCAGGAAGCGGAAGGCCACGTCGCCGGTACCGCCCGCCACATCCAGCAGGTGCTGGCCGTCGCGCGGGGCCAGCCAATCCATCATCGCGGTCTTCCAGACGCGGTGGATGCCCACGCTCATCAGGTCGTTCATCACGTCATAGCGCGAGGCCACACGAGAGAACACGCCATGCACCAGCCCTGCCTTTTCCTCTTCCGCCACGGTGCGGAAGCCGAAATGGGTTTCTTTGCGCTGGTCATCGGTCATCATGCTTGTCCATTCGTCGTTTCGCGCCCAGATAGGCCGGACGCGCGCCGCGCACCATGCGACGAATGGAACGGAAATGCCAGAACTGCCTGAGGTCGAAACCGTCCGCCGGGGACTTCTTCCCCATCTTGAAGGCCACATTATCACCCGTGCCGAGGCCCGCCGCCCCGACCTGCGCTGGCCCCTGCCACCCGATCTGGTGCAGGTGGTGACCGGCGCGCGGGTGACCGGTCTGCGGCGTCGGTCGAAATACATTCTGGTCGACTTGCAGGATCGCGGCAGCATCCTGCTGCATCTGGGCATGTCGGGCCGGATGCTGATCGAAGGCGCGATCCAAGGCGATTTCCATCGCGACCCGGCAATCCTGCCGCGCCATGACCATGTCGTCTTCTGGAACGACGAGGGCACGCAGATCACCTTCAACGACGCCCGGCGATTCGGCATGGTCGATCTGGTCGCGCCGGGGGCCGAACATCCGATGCTGGCCCATCTGGGCCCCGAGCCGCTGTCGGATGACTTCACCCCGCCCCTGCTGATCGCGACGCTGTCCGGGCGCAAAGCCCCGATCAAGGCAGCGCTGCTGGATCAGCGGATCGTCGCGGGACTGGGCAATATCTATGTCTCCGAGGCGCTGCACCGCGCAGGGATCGATCCGCGCAGTCAGGCCGGGCAGATCCCGGCGGCGCGGATGGAGGCCTTGGTCGGGCATATAAAGGAAGTGCTGGTCGAGGCCATCGCCGCGGGCGGGTCTTCGCTGCGCGACCATCGGCAGGCCACCGGTGAGCTGGGATATTTCCAGCATTCCTTCCGTGTCTATGGCCGCGAGGGCGGGCCATGCCCGACGCCGGGTTGCGCCGGAACCGTGCAACGGATCGTGCAATCCGGGCGGTCGAGCTTTTTCTGCCCGATTTGTCAGAAGTGAAGCAGCGCTTTGGCGCAGCTGCCTCTGACGGGGGTATTTCGGAAACAGCGAAGGGCGCCGGGTGCTAGCCAGATGCTCGCGGCTTTGTTACGAGTCGCGACCAGCTTCAATTCGAAAGGCTAGGTTTGAATGGCTTACCAGACCCTCTCCGTCGAGATCGACGACTATGTTGCGCTGATCCGGCTGAACCGGCCAGAGGCGCTGAATGCCCTGAACTCTCAGCTGCTCGAGGAACTGGGCGATGCCCTGACCGATGCCGACCGCAATGAGAAGGTGCGCTGCATCGTCCTGACCGGCAGCGAGAAGGCATTCGCCGCCGGGGCCGACATCAAGGAGATGTCCACGAAAAGCTACGTCGATGTCTATACCGAGGATCTGTTCGGGGCCGGCATCGACCGCATCACCGCCACCCGCAAGCCGATCATAGCAGCCGTGTCCGGCTATGCGCTGGGTGGCGGCTGCGAGCTGGCCATGGCCTGCGATTTCATCATCTGCGCCGACAATGCGAAATTCGGCCAGCCCGAGATCAATCTGGGCGTCATCGCCGGAATCGGCGGCACCCAGCGCCTGACCCGCTTTGTCGGCAAGTCGAAGGCGATGGAGATGCACCTGACCGGCCGCTTCATGGACGCCGCCGAGGCCGAGCGTTCGGGCCTGGTCAGTCGTGTCGTGCCCGCGCCCAAGCTGATCGCCGAGGCCATGGCCACCGCCAAGAAGATCGCCGAGAAGTCCCAGATCGCCGTCATCGCCGCCAAGGAAGCCGTCAACCGCGCCTATGAGACCACCATGCGCGAGGGGCTGCTGTTCGAGCGCCGCACCTTCCAGGCGCTGTTCGCGACCGAGGATCAAAAGGAAGGCATGGCCGCTTTCCTTGAAAAGCGCGAGCCGCAGTTCCGCGACCGCTGATTTGCGCTTGGCAATGTCCGGAGACCCCTATATAGGGCCGGACTTACATGCGCGTGGGCCCGCTTAAGGCAAGAATCATGACCGTCCCTTCAAGGACGGTGCCATGGGGCTTTTGCGCGATCGAGATTTGAAACACGAGACAGGACCGCACCCATGGCCAACACGCCCCAGTCGAAGAAGCGCGCTCGCCAGATCGAGCGCCAGACCGAAGTCAACAAAGCACGCCGCTCGCGCATCCGTACCTTCCTGCGCAAGGTCGAAGAAGCCATTGCCTCGGGCGATGCTGCTGCTGCACGTCTTGCCCTGCAAGCTGCTCAACCCGAGCTGATGCGCGGCGTGACCAAGGGCGTCGTTCACAAGAACACCGCCTCGCGTAAAGTTTCGCGTCTGGCATCGCGCGTGAAAGCCCTGACGGCCTGATAAGGCTGCGGCATTTACGCAACTACCAGTAGAATTGGCTGGGGCGCGCTCCTTCAGGGCGTGCCCTTTTCCATTAAACCTGATGGGCCAATTCATTGAAAAAAATAGGCTTTCGCGCCGTCATAGGACTGTCACCCGCTCGTGAGATTCGAGAGGTAAACTGTTCTGTCAAGCGCGAAGATCGGTTGTCGGCAGAGCATCCTTCTTGCTAGCTTCGGTCCAGCGATTCACATCGCACCTGGGGGACAAGCCCCGTGGACCGGCACTGCCGCCGGAATACGGGCAGGAAGCTTGATCGGGGGACGATCAGCGACCATGACACATGTCAGCGGGCAATTTGCCCGTTGCGAGTCATATACGGAGGCAAAGCCGCAGGACGGCTTGCACGTCGCTTTGGCGGCGGGTGGTCCTGTTGTCTTGTCTTTGTGTCCAGCCGGGTACCGATGCCGAATCAACTGCCGCCGGGGCGAACCCGTCGGAACATGGGCAAAGAAACGGACTTGGGCGAGATGGACAAGATTTGGGGGCAGGCACGTGAGGAATTACAGAAAATCGTCGGTGCCGACAGTTTCGCGACCTGGATCGAACCGCTACGCCTGAGTGGCGTGAACGAGGGCACCGCGGTCATCCTGTGCCCGACGCGTTTCCTGTCGGACTGGGTGTCGCGCCATTACAGCGACGACATCCTGAAGGTGCTCGACCGGATCGAAGGGCCTGTGCATCGCATCTCGTTCGAGACGCGCAGCCAGACCAGCCGTCAGGTCGCCGCGGCCAATTCCGAGCCCAAGCGCCCCGCCCCGCGCGCCGCTGCCGATGATGAGCTGACCGCACCGCTGGACCAGCGCTTCACCTTCGACAACTTCGTCGTTGGCAAGCCCAATGAGCTGGCCCATGCCGCCGCGCGCCGCGTCGCCGAAGGCGGCCCGGTGACCTTCAACCCGCTGTTCCTTTACGGCGGCGTCGGTCTGGGCAAGACCCACCTGATGCATGCGATGGCGCGCGAGATTCAGGCACGCCAGCCCGAAGCCAAGGTGCTGTACCTGTCGGCCGAGCAGTTCATGTACCGCTTCGTGCAAGCGCTGCGCGACCGCACCGTGATGGACTTCAAGGAACTGTTCCGCACCGTCTCGGTGCTGATGGTCGATGACGTGCAGTTCATCGCTGGCAAGGATTCCACGCAGGAAGAATTCTTCCACACGTTCAATACCTTGGTCGATCAGGGCAAGCAGATCATCATCTCGGCCGACCGTGCGCCGGGCGAAATCAAGGACATGGAAGAGCGCATCAAGTCGCGCCTGCAATGCGGCCTTGTCGTCGACCTGCACCCGACCGATTACGAGCTGCGGCTGGGCATCCTGCAATCCAAGACCGACACCTTCCGCACCCAGTATCCCGGCCTGCAACTGGCACCGGGCGTGCTGGAATTCCTGGCCCATCGCATCACCTCGAACGTGCGCGTGCTGGAAGGCGCGCTGCAGCGGCTGTTCGCCTTCGCCAGCCTCATGGGCCGCGAGATCACGCTGGACATGACCCAGGAATGTCTGGCCGACATCCTGCGCGCCAATGACCGCAAGGTCTCGATCGAGGAAATCCAGCGCAAGGTCGCCGAGCATTACAACATCCGCCTGTCGGACATGATCGGGCCGAAGCGGGTGCGCACCGTCGCCCGTCCGCGCCAGATCGCAATGTATCTGGCCAAGCAGATGACCTCGCGTTCGCTGCCCGAGATCGGGCGGCGTTTCGGCGGCCGTGATCACACCACGATCATGCATGGCGTGCGCAAGATCGAAGAGCTGCGCTCGGCCGATCGCAGCCTCGCTGAGGACATCGATCTTTTGCGTCGTCTTCTGGAGGCCTGAACGCTTCGATCCGCTTGACCAGCCGGGCAAATCTGCGAAATTGCCCGGCACCGGGTTGGGCCTTATAGTCGGCCTTCCCGCCGCCAGAATGACATAAGGACCGACCATGAAATTTGCTATCGAACGTGCCGATCTGGTGAAGGCAGTTTCTCAGGCCCAGTCCGTTGTCGAGCGGCGGAACACCATCCCGATTCTGGCCAACGTCCTGATCGAAACCACGCCGAATGGCGTCAGCTTCCGCGCCACCGATCTGGATACCGAAATCGTCTACCTGACCAATGCACAGGTCGAGCGCCCCGGCGCGACGACGGTTTCGGCCAGCATGCTCAATGACATCGCCCGCAAGCTGCCCGATGGGGCGCTGGTGCAGCTGGATCTGGAACCGGCCTCGGGTCGGCTGTCGGTTCAGGCCGGGCGGTCCAGCTTCAACCTCGCCACCCTGCCGCGCGAGGATTTCCCGGTCATGTCCTCGTCGGAATATTCGGCGAATTTCTCGGCCCCGGCCTCGGTCCTGCGTCGGCTGTTCGACAAGTCGAAATTCGCCATCTCGAACGAGGAAACCCGTTACTATCTGAACGGCGTTTACATGCATGTGGCCCAGGCCGAGGACGGCCCGTCCCTGCGCTGCGTGGCGACCGACGGCCACCGTCTGGCCCGCATCGACGCCACCCTGCCCGCAGGCGCGGATGAGATGCCCGGCGTCATCGTGCCGCGCAAGACCGTGACCGAGCTGCGCAAGCTTCTGGACGACGACTCGACCGAGATCGCCGTGTCGGTCAGCGAAACCAAGATCCGCTTCGCCACGCCGACGATCACCCTGACCTCGAAGGTGATCGACGGGACCTTCCCGGACTACAGCCGCGTCATCCCCTCGGGCAATACCCGCAAGCTGGAAGTGGACGCCGGCGATTTCGCCAAGGCCGTGGACCGCGTTGCCACCGTCAGCAGCGAGCGTTCGCGCGCCGTGAAGCTGACCTTGGACGAGGACCGTCTGGTCCTGTCGGTCAACGCCCCCGATGCCGGTGCCGCCGAGGAAGAGCTGCCCGTGGCCTATGCCGATGAGCCGCTGGAAATCGGCTTCAACGCCAAATACCTGCACGAAATCGCGGGCCAGATCGACCGTGAGAATGCCGTCTTCCTGTTCAACGGCTCGGGCGATGCGGCGCTGATCCGCGAGGGTGGCGACACCACCGCCGTTTATGTTGTCATGCCGATGCGCGTGTGACGCTCACACGCCTGCATCTGACCCAGTTCCGCAGCTGGGCACGTCTTGAAATCGAACCAGACCAACGGCCCGTGGCAATCCACGGGCCGAATGGCGCTGGCAAGACCAATATCCTTGAAGCGATTTCCATGCTCTCGCCCGGTCGCGGGATGCGGGGCGCGGCTCCCTCCGATCAAGCCCGGCGCGGCCCGGATGTCGGCTGGCAGATCCGCGCCCAGATCGACGACAGGCAGGTGGCGACGCGTGCCCTGCCCGCCCAGCCGCGCGAGGTCATGATCGACGATAAGCCCGCGACGCAGGTGGCGCTTGGCAGCCTGATGCGGGTGATCTGGCTGACCCCCGCCATGGACCGGATCTGGACCGACGCCCCCGAGGCCCGCCGCCGCTTCCTTGACCGCATTACCCTCAGCTTCACCCCCGGCCATGCCGAGGATGCCTTGGGATATGACAAGGCCATGCGGGAACGGAACCGGTTGCTCAAGGATGAGGTGCGTGATGCGGGCTGGTATCGCGCGCTGGAGGCTCAGATGGCCGATATGGGCGCGGCGCTCACCCGCAACCGACTGGACGCCATCGCCCGGATCATGGCGGCGCAGGACGGGGCCGAGACTGCTTTCCCCGCGGCGATCCTGACCCTGCTGCCCGGCGAGGGCGCAGCGGATGACCCTGACCCCGACAGCATCGCCGCCCGTCTGGCAGAGGGCCGCCCCCGCGACATGGCCGCCGGACGTACGCTGTCCGGCCCGCACCGCGCCGATCTGGGCGCGCATTGGGGGCCGCAGGCGATGCCCGCCGCTTTGTCCTCGACCGGAGAGCAAAAGGCGCTGCTTTTGTCCTTGATCCTCGCCAATGCCCGCGCGCTGGCCGAGGAATCCCCGGTTCTGCTGCTGGATGAGGTGGCAGCGCATCTGGATGCCCAGCGCCGCGCCGCGCTGCATGACGAAATCTGCGCGCTGAATGCGCAATGCTTCCTGACCGGCACCGGCCCCGAGCTGTTCGACACGCTTCGGAACCGGGCACAATTCCTCAGCGTCGCCCGCGACGACGACGCCTCAATGCTGGTTTAGACGATCAGATCGACCAGCTCGAAGCTGCGCACGTCGACAATGCCCAGATCCGAAATCCGCAGTTCCGGGATCACCACCAGCGCCAGCAGCGAGTGCTGCATATAGGCGTTGTTCAGGTTGCAGCCGCAATCCTGCATCGCCTTGACGATAGCCTGCGCCGCCTCGGCCACCTCGGTCGCGGGCAGGTCGGACATCAGCCCGGCAATCGGCAGGGCGACTGTTGCCAGTTCCTCGCCATCACGGAAAACGGTGACGCCGCCGCCGACCACGCCCAGATGGTTCGCCGCCGCCGCCATAGTGGCGCGGTCGGTGCCAACGACGATCATGTGGTGGCTGTCATGCGCGACCGTGGACGCGACCGCGACCCGGCCCTGATAGCCAAAACCTGACACGAACCCATTGACCACGCCGCCCGTGCCGCGATGGCGTTCTACCAGCGCGATCTGGCAGACATCGCCCGAACCCTCGATCACGCCCTCGCGGATTGGCAAGTCAGCCTCTAGTGCCTTGGTCGGGGCCTGATTTTCGACGACGCCGATGACGCGGACGCGGGCCTGATCGCCCCGCGCGCGGGCCTCGAAATCTTCCGCCGCCAGTTCCTTGCCCAAACGGACCGAGTTCCGTGCCCGCTCGGGCCAGTCGATGCGGGGGCAGTCGACCAGCAGACGGCCGCCCTCGGCCACCAACTGCCCTTGCGCGATCACCGCCTCGATTGGCAGCGCGCGCAGGTCCGAGGTCAGGATGACATCCGCCCGCCGCCCCGGCGTGATCGAGCCCAGCTCGCGTTCCTGCCCGAAATGGCTGGCGGCGTTGATCGTCGCCATCTGGATCGCGATCAGCGGGTCGCAGCCGCATGCAATCGCGTGACGCACGACGCGGTTCATATGGCCCTCATGGACCAAAGTGCCGGAATGGCTGTCATCGGTGCACAGAATGAAGAAACGCGGATCGAGGCCCTTTTCCGTGATCGCGGTGATCTGGGTTTCGACGTCATACCAAGCCGAGCCCAGCCGCATCATGCAGCCCATGCCCTGACGGACGCGGGCAATGCCCTGCGCCTCGCTGGTGGTTTCGTGGTCATCCGCTGCACCGCCCGCGACATAGGCGTGGAAGGGACGACCCAGATCGGGGCTGGCATAATGACCGCCGACGGTCTTGCCAGCCGCGCGGGTCGCGGCAATCTCGCCCAGCATCTGCGGATCGCCTGCGGCGACGCCAGGAAAGTTCATCATCTCGCCCAGACCGATAATGCCGTCCCAGCCCATGGCCTGGGCCACTTCACCTTCGGTGATGGGCGCGCCGGTGGTTTCCAGACCGGGGGCCGAGGGCGCGCAGCTTGGCATCTGGGTGAACATGCTGATCGGCTGGATCAGCGATTCATCCCGCATCAGGCGCACGCCCTCAAGACCCAGCACGTTCGCGATCTCATGCGGGTCGTGGAACATGGTCGTCGTGCCATGCGGGATCACGGCGGCGGCAAAACCGGCAGGCGTCAGCATCCCCGATTCGACATGCATATGCGCGTCGATCAGGCCCGGCATCATGTAGCGGCCCTTGGCCTCGATCACCTGCGTATCGGGTCCAACCGAAGGCCCCGCATCGGGACCTACATAGGCCACACGGCCATCGGCAACGGCGACATCCATGCCCGGGATCGTCTCGCGGGTATGGACATTGACCCAGACCCCGCCCCGGATGACCAGATCCGCATGGGCCCGACCCGCCGCCACTTCGACCAGCCGCGCCTGAGCCTCGATCCAGGGTTTCAACATGATACTCTCCTTGTTCGTTCTGCCCAATTTGCGGCAGGGTGGCGGCGAAGGAAAGGCGTGACGATGGAATGGCAGGGCGAGGCCAGCGTGATGACGCTGCGGAGGATTGGCGAGAATGCCGTGATCCTGACGGTGCTGTCACGCGATCAGGGCCTTGTCACCGGCATCGTGCCCGGCGGGGCCAGCGCGCGCCGCGCCGCCATCCTGCAACCCGGCAACCGCCTGAGCCTGCGCTGGCGCGCGCGGGTCGAGGATCAGCTGGGCACGTTCACCGTTGAACCCGCCCGCGCCCGGCCCGGCCTGCTGGCTGCGGGCAACGCTTTGGCCGGGGTCAATGCGGTGACCTCGCTGCTGGTCTATGCCCTGCCCGAACGCGATCCGCATCCGCGCATGACCGACCTGACGGAAGCGCTTCTGGATCTGATGGATGAGGGCGGCGACTGGGGCGCGGCCTATCTACAATGGGAAATGCGGCTGCTGGACGATCTGGGCTTTGGCCTCGACCTGTCCAGTTGCGCGGTGACCGGCACGCGCCATGGGCTGGCCTATGTCAGCCCGCGATCCGGGCGGGCGGTCAGTGCGGCTGCTGCCGGGGAATGGGCCCCGAAGCTGCTGCCCTTGCCCGCCTGTCTGGGCGGGCAAGGCAATGGTGGCTTGGCCGAGGCATTGGCACTGACCGGATTCTTCCTTGAGACCCGGCTGGCCGAGTCCCATGCTGGCAAGCCCCTGCCCGCCGCAAGGGCGCGGCTGGTCAACCGGCTGGCCGGTCCGAGTTAAGGCGCGGTCTTGGCGACGGGACGCCAGCGGATCGTGACCTCGGGTCCGGTCATCACCAGATCCTCGCCCACGAATTTCGCATGGCGGACGGCACCAAGGGCAGCCAGAAACTCGGCCTCTCCCCCTTCCACCAGACAGGCCCGGCGGGTGGTGGCAAGGTTTTCGTAAAGCAGTTCCGGCAGCGTGGCGCGATTCGGGCCGGTATAGCGATTGCACGGACCCTGCCCGGAAATCGCGCCGTCCGGGGCCAGCCGCGCGGTGGCCGTGCCGGTGATCGTCTTGCCCTCGATCTCGATCAGCTCATAATCGCCGGTGACCTCGCGGGTCTCGGCGCGGGCGGCGACAAGGAAAGTCCCGACCATGGCCAACGCAAGGCAGCCACAGGCAAGGACAAGGGCAAGACGACGCAGCATGGCTTATTTTTCCTTCCGGTAGCCGGGCTCAAAGGTCAGGTAGGTCGGGCCGGTGATCTTCAGCACGCCACCGGTATAGGTGATGCCGTCAGCCTGACGCAGCGCCGCGAAATAGCGCGATTCGAGCGCGCCGGCATTGCCGCCACAGCCTGCGCCGCTGGTCTTGATCTCACCCAGTTTGAAGCCCGGAGGCTCGGCCGTCTGCGCCGCCGCGTAATGGTTGCAGGGTGCCTGACCCGAGACCGAGCCATCGGATTCGATGGTCAGGCCGACATTGCGCTGCGGCACGGTCTCGTCGGCAATGCCGACCAGAACATAGGGACCGGTGGGGACATTGCTTCCAAGACCACCGCCCCCGGTGGTCGGTTCGCAGGCAGCAAGCGTGGTCAGTGAGGCCGCTGCGGCGGCAAGAATGGCAATACGGCTCATGGGCAGCTCCGTTTTGAATGTTTCCTCCATAATGCCTGAACAGGTGAAACTGTCCAGCATCGGGGGATTTTTCCTGACAGGACAGTCACCTGTATGCAATGGCCTTGCCGCGACATATGCGCGCGGCACGCCTTTCCGTTGCATCCCGCTGACGGGCGGTTATGGCTGTCGCCCATGTTCGGACTTGACCCCACGCTTTTCTGGATCGCCATCGCGGTCACCCTGTTTTCCGGCTTTGTCAAAGGCGCGATCGGTTTTGCCATGCCGATGATCATGATGTCGGCGCTGGGATCGTTCCTGACCGCGCAGCAGGCGCTGGCGGCGTTGATCCTGCCGGTACTTGTCACCAATATCCGGCAGGCGCTGCGCCAAGGCATTGGCCCCGCCTGGCAGACCACCCGCGACTATCGCTGGCATATCGCCATGGTCGCGCTGTTCATCCCGATCAGCGCGGTCTTTGCCACCCGTGTCCCGCAATGGGTGATGTATGCGCTGCTGGGCGCGCCGATCACACTGTTCGCGTTCTGGCAACTGGCCGGGCGCAGCCTTGTGATCCCGATCCACCATCGTCGCCGGGTCGAGATCGTCACCGGCATCATCGGCGGGCTTTACGGTGGCATCTCGGGGATCTGGGGACCGCCGCTGATCGTCTATCTGCTGTCGATCGGCGCCCCCAAGGACGAACAGATGCGCGCGCAGGGCGTGGTGTTCTTTATGGGCGCGGTGGTGCTGACGGCGGCGCATCTGCACTCGGGCGTGCTGACCGCCCAGACCCTGCCACTGTCCGCGATCATGGTGATACCGGCACTGATCGGCATGGGGCTGGGCTATCTGGCGCATGACCGACTGGACCTGCAGCAATTCCGGCGCTGGACTCTGGTGCTGCTGGTGCTGACCGGGCTGAACCTTGTGCGCAGGGCGCTGGAATTGCTGGGCCGACCGGTGTAACCGGGCGCCCGAAGACAGGAGACGACAATGACCTCTTTTCCGGACCCGGCCGATCTGACGGCCCGCCTGATCCGCTGCCCCTCGGTCACCCCCGAGGAGGGCGGCGCGCTGGTCCTGCTGGCCGAGGCGCTGACCGAGGCCGGTTTCGAATGCCACCGCGTTGACCGGGGTGGCGTGCCGAACCTTTTCGCACGCTGGGGCGCCAAGGGCGCCGCCAAGACCTTTGGCTTCAACGGCCACACCGATGTGGTCCCGCCCGGCGACATGTCCAGCTGGACCCACCCGCCCTTCTCGGGTCATGAGGAAGACGGCTGGATCTGGGGCCGGGGCGCGACCGACATGAAATCCGGCGTCGCGGCCTTTGCCGCCGCCGCCATCGCCTTTACCCGCGAAACCCCGCCCGATGGCGCGATCATCCTGACCATCACCGGCGATGAGGAAGGCCCCGGCAAGGACGGCACCACCGCGCTGCTGGACTGGATGGGGACGCAGGACGAACAGATGGATGTCTGCATCGTAGGTGAGCCCTCGAACCCCGACCGCATGGGCGAGATGATCAAGATCGGCCGCCGCGGCTCGATGACGCTGAACATCAACGCCAAGGGCGTTCAGGGCCATGCCGCCTATCCGCACCGCGCCAAGAACCCGCTGCACGCGCTGGTGCGCCTGCTGAACGAACTGACCACCGAGCCGCTGGATCACGGGACCGAGCATTTCGACCCGTCTGGCCTGCAGATCACCACCGTCGATTGCGGCAACCCGGCCTCGAACGTGATCCCGGAAAAGGCCCGCGCCACGATCAATATCCGCTTCAACGACGCTCATACCTCGCACACGCTGGACCGGATGATCCGCGACAAGGCGGCGGGCATCGAGGCCGAGACCGGCGTGACCTTCGCGATCGAGACCGATGTCTCGGGCGAAAGCTTCCTGACCCGCCCCGGCCCCTTCGTCGAAATGGTGCGCGACATCGTCAAGGACGAGACCGGGCTGGACCCGGTGCTGTCGACCTCGGGCGGGACGTCGGACGCGCGTTTCGTCAAGGATCACTGTCCGGTCCTTGAATTCGGTCTTGTCGGCCATTTCATGCATCAGGTGGATGAGCGCGTCCCGGCCGATCAGGTCCGGCAACTCTCGCGCATCTATCGCCGCATTCTGGAGCGTTACTTCGCATGATCGAAAAGACCGACGACCTTGAGACCTGCCGCGCCATCCGCCGCGAGGTCTTCGTGATCGAGCAATCGGTCCCCGAGGCAGAGGAATGGGACGGCAAGGACGGCGAGGCGATCCACCTGATCGCCCGCGACGATCAGCACGCGGCCATCGGCACGGCGCGCATCCTGCTGATCGGCGACACCGGCAAGATCGGCCGCGTCGCCGTGCTGAAATCGGCACGCGGCACCGGCACGGGCGCGGCGCTGATCCTTGCGGCGCTGGACGAATTGCGTGCCCTGCCCGGCATCACCCGGGCCAAGCTGGGCGCACAGACCCATGCCATCGGCTTCTATGAAAAGCTGGGCTTCACCGCCTACGGCCCCGAATATGACGATGCGGGCATCCCCCATCGCGACATGTCACGGGAGCTGTGATTGATCCGGCCCGAGCTTGCCGCCACCCTGCGCCCCTGGGCCGAGACGCTCTCGGCCCTTGTGCTGGTCGCGTTCGGGCTGTGGGTCATCTGGCTGGGGGGCTGGATCTACCAGCCCCTTGGCAGCGCCATTGCCATCATCGCGGGTATCTGGGCGCTGGATGCACGCCGCAGGATGCGTTTCCGCAGCAAGGCCACCGCGCCCGGCGTCGTCGAACTGGATGAGGGGGCGATCCGCTACCTTGCCCCCGACCGCGTGCTGGGCGGAGAGATCGCCCTGCGCGATCTGGCTGAAATCCGGCTGCTGCGGCTGAACAATCGCCTGCATTGGCGGTTGAAAAGTCTTGATGGTCAGGCACTTCTGATTCCGGTCGATGCCGCGGGGGCCGAGTTGCTGGCCAGCGCATTCGCCTCGCTTCCGGGGCTGAACATGGGCCGGATTTCTGCGGCACTTGCGGGTGAAGGGCCAACGATTCAAACCCTTTGGACGAGGTCGGATCGCGCCCGCTTGACTTGACGCGCCGCTCTTGCCACCTGTGGCACTCAGGCAAATGAAAGGCCACCGATGTCCATTCCTCAACAGGGCGGCGGCCCGATCGAACGTCCCGAACAGCTGGCCGAATATATCGCCTCGGGTGAGAAGCCCAAGGACAATTGGCGCATCGGGACCGAGCACGAGAAATTCGGCTATCGTCATTCCGACCTGATGCCCCTGCCCTATGACGGTCCGGCGGGCACGCCGACGGTCAAGGCGATGCTGGAAGGCATCCGCGACCGCTTCGGCTGGAAGCCGGTGCTGGAGGGCGAACATATCATCGGGCTGGAACGCGACGGCGCCAATGTCAGTCTGGAACCGGGCGGGCAATTGGAACTGTCCGGCGCTCCGGTCGAGACCATCCACCAGACCTGCGACGAAGTGAACAGCCATCTGGCCGAGGTGAAATCCGTGGCCGACGATCTCGGCGCGGGCTTCATCGGCCTAGGCGCGGCCCCGATCTGGTCGCAGGACCAGATGCCGATGATGCCCAAGGGCCGCTACCGGCTGATGACCGATTACATGGGCCGGGTGGGTGAGCTTGGCACCCAGATGATGTATCGCACCTGCACCGTGCAGGTGAATCTGGACTTCGGCTCGGAAGCCGACATGGTCCAGAAGCTGCGGGTGGCGCTAGCTCTGCAACCGATCGCGACCGCGCTGTTTGCCAATTCCCCCTTCCTCGACAACAAGCCGAACGGGATGAAAAGCTGGCGCGCGAATATCTGGCAGCATCTGGACGACGCCCGCACCGGCCTGCTGCCCTTCGCTTTTGAATCGGGCATGGGCTATGAGGCATGGGTGGACTACGTCCTCGATGTGCCGATGTATTTCGTCTATCGCGACGGCAAATACATCAACGCGCTGGGGCAAAGCTTCCGCGACTTCATGAAGGGTCAGCTTCCGGCACTGCCGGGCGAGGTTCCGACCCTGTCGGACTGGGCCGACCACCTGACCACCGTCTTCCCCGAAGCCCGCGTCAAGAAGTTCATCGAAATGCGCGGTGCCGATGGCGGTCCGTGGCGGCGTCTTTGCGCCCTGCCCGCGCTGTGGGTCGGGCTGATCTATGACCAGAACGCGCTGGATGCCGCTTGGGATCTGTGCCGCGGTTGGAGCGCCGAGCAGCGCGATGGTCTGCGCGTCGCCGCCGCCCGTCAGGGTCTGCAAGGCGAGTTCGACGGGCTGCGTCTGCATGACATCGCCCGCGACGTGCTGGAGATCGCTGAATTCGGGCTGAAGGCGCGCGCGCGTGTCGGCGCGGGCGGTCTGGTCCCCGATGAGACGCATTTCCTGAATGCGCTGAAGGAAAGCGTCGACAGCGGCAAGGCCCCTGCCGACGAGCTTCTGGCCAAGTATCACGGCGAATGGGGCGGTGACCTCAACCGGATCTACGACGAATATTCCTACTGACGACAAAAGGGCCGGGTCATCCCCGGCCCTTTTCGCATCACGATTGCAGTGCCGGCGGTTCCTTGCGGCCTGCCATGAACTGGTCGAACTCGGCCTTGTCCTTGGCCTCGCGCAGCTTCTGCAGGAAGTCGAGGAATTCGCGATGCTCGTCCTCCAGGCGCTTCAGCGTCTCGCTGCGGTAAGCATCAAAAGCGGCGTTGCCGGTCGGCGCGGCAAAATGCGGCGCGCTGAAGCGGGCGGGGCGGTCATGGCGATGGCGGCAGGAAAACATGCGTTTGCTCCAGATCATGTAGCCAAGAGTGGCAAGGCCCACGGGCCAGAAGGCGATAAAGCCCAGGATCATGGCGACGATCCAGGCCGCCTTGCCCCGGTCGTCCAGCCAGTCCCGGACCCCGGCCAAGGTCTGGCCGATCCGGTCCATGACGGACGGTCGAGGTTCGATATAGCTGTTCATTACGGTCCCTTTCGATGTGAATGTTAATCACATTTACATAGATGGAGCGCCGCAATCCACGTTCAATAGCCCTGCCGCAAAAAATCAGTCGGTGATGACGCCAAGGCCCCGCAGATAAATCAGCGTGCCGCTTTCCAGCATGTCCGCCGGGGAAATGGGCGAGCGGCCGCCGGGCTTGCCGCGGCTGAACAGCTCGACCACGCCATGGCTCAGCGCCCAGATATGGTCGGCGGCCATCCCCGCAGGCGGGCGGCGGCTGTCGGGGATGCGCTGGAACAGCGCCTCGGCGGCGTGAACCAGGGTGCCGCGCGCCCGGTCGGCGGCCTGGGTCAGGCCGGAATTCCCGGCGATCGAAATACCGGATTCGAACATCGCGATGTAATAGCCGCGCCGCTCGGCGGCAAAGCCCAGATAGGCCTGCCCCATACCCAGAAAGGCCGAAAGCGGTGTCCGGCCCTGCTTCAGGGCGGCGCTCAGGCGTTCGGCGAATTCCTCGAAACCCTGCCGGGCGATTTCCTCAAGCAGTTCGTCCCGGCCGGTGAAATGGCGATAGGGCGCAGCGGCGCTGACGCCGACCGCGCGCGCGGCCTCGGCCAGGGTAAAGCCCTGCGGCCCCTTTTCCTCGATCAGGCGCACGGTCGCCTCGACCAGAGCCTGCCTCAGATTGCCGTGATGGTATGAGTCGCGGGCCACGTCGCCCTTACATGCCTTCGCCGAAATAATCCCCGACCAGCGCGCTTAGCGCCTCGGCCAGTTCATTGGCCTGCTCGCCACGCGTGGTCACCCGGATCGTGCTGCCACGCGGCGCGGTCAGCATCAGCAGGCCCATGATCGAATCGCCAGAAACGCTCATCCCGTCCTTTTCGACGGTGGCCTTGGCGTCGAATTTCTCGACGGTCTCGACGAATTTGGCACTGGCCCGCGCGTGCAGGCCCTTTTCGTTGATGATTTTCAACTCTCGGGTGACGGACCCGTTGCTCATGTCATTCATGAGGCAGCGCGGTTCGGCACGGGAATGATATCGGCGGGCAGTACATCATAGCTGTTGATGTACTTGCGACCTGCGTCCTTGGCCAGTGTCACCGCATCGGCCACCGGCAATTTCCGGGACTTTGCCAACTTGACCAGCATCGGCAGGTTGGCCCCGTATAGAATCGAACGGTTGCGCGCATGACAGGCCATCAGCGACAGGTTCGAAGGCGAGCCTCCGAACAGGTCCGTGACCACCACGACGCCATCCCCGGTATCGACGGAATCAGCCGCGGCGCAGATTTCAGCCTGCTTTTCCCCCCGGTCGTGATTCTCCTCGATTGCAACGGCTCGAATTCCCGATTGTGGCCCGACCACGTGCTCGACTGCCGAGAGATATTCCCGCGCGAGCCCCCCGTGCGCCACGATGACAATTCCGATCAATGTACCCCACCACGCAGGTCTGCCGTCAAAGCGTAGCAGTCACCGCGAGAGGTCCTGTCATAAGACCGTCATCGGGTGCCGGCGCCTTTTCACGGCGTTCAAGTTCCCTGTGTCTAATTGACACCTGCCAGCCGCCTTTCGCAAGCGCGTCTGCCATTTTTTCCGCCAGTGTGACGGAACGATGTTGCCCCCCGGTACAACCAAAGCCGATTACCAGATGGGCTTTACCCTCTTCTAGATGGGCCGGAAGCGCAAAAAGCACAAGATCCCGGACCCTGTCGAAGAACTCACCGAATCGCGGATCTGACGCAACGTAATCCTGAACCAGCGGATTTCGGCCATCAAGTGGACGCAATTCCGGCTCCCAATGGGGATTCGCAAGGAAGCGGCAATCGAACATCATGTCGACCCCGCGCGGCACGCCCCGCTTGTAGGAAAACGACTGGACCGAGACCGTCAGCCGGTGTCCCGGCTCGACATCGAACCAGCGCGCCAGTTCGGCCTTGAGGTCATGGGGCGACAGTTCCGAGGTATCGACCAGCACATCGGCACGCGCCCGCACCGCCGCCAGCATGTCGCGTTCGGCCAGAATGGCGTCCAGCGGCGCGCCTTCGCTGCGCAAGGGATGGCGGCGGCGGGTCTCATTGAAACGCCGCAACAATTGTTCCGGCGCGCAGTCCAGATACAGCACCTCGGGATCGTAATCGGGCAGACGCGTCAGCCGGTCGATCAACTCGATCAGGTTCGTCGCGGAAAAGTCTCGGTTGCGTACATCCAGACCCAGCGCCAGCGGCACACCACGCGCCGGGCCATCCAGCAACCGTGGCACCAGCGACAGCGGCAGGTTGTCGATGGATTCGTAACCCAGATCCTCAAGCACATTGATCGCGGTCGAGCGCCCCGCCCCAGAAGGGCCGGTGACCAGCACCACGCGCTGGGTCATCTCGTCGGGTTTCGTGTTCTCGGTCATGCCATTCATCTTGGGCCTGTGGTGGGCCGTCCGGTCCAACAGGGCCGGGAGGAAAGTCCGACGTCAACCTTGGTCCCGATCCCAGCGGCCTGCAACCAGATATTGCATCAGCACCGGCGCAAGATGCGGATGCCCCTGTCCCAGCACCAAAGGAACCCAATAGCCAAGATACTCCGCACGGCGATGCGGCGGCAAACGCTCGGGCTCGGGCCGGTCCAGATCGACCGCCAGCGCCAATTCGGTCGGGCCGGCGGGGCGCGCATTCAGGATGCCCACCCCTCGCGCCTCGATCCGGCCCCGGATCGGTTCGGGGCAATCGACCATCAGCCGCCCGTCCCTGACCCAGATCCCGGTCCGGTCATCGGCGACCAGCCCCGCCCCCAGCGCCATCATCCCCAAAGCCAGCGTCGACTTGCCCGATCCCGACCCTCCGAGAATCAATAGCGCCCGACCCCGGACCGCCACCGAGCTGGCATGAAGGATCGCGTCGAAACCCACGCTCATGCTTGAAACTTTCCTCTCATCCTGATGAAAATGCCGCCTAAGGGCTTTCGATTCCGTTTACATAATGCCCTCTGCACGGAAATGTTGGCGCGAACACGGTGTGGTTGCGCTAAACGTTGTCTTTGGGACGGTTCCGTCACCCGGTTGCCATGATATAGCACTCGGGAAGATCCCGCTGGGGTCAGACGATCATCAGGAGCTTTCAGGACATGTCCGAACCGCGCGTTAATCCGAATTGCCGTCTCGAGGATCAGGGGATCACCGGTCTTGGCAATGTCCATTACAACCTGATCGAGCCTGCCCTGATCGAAGCCGCCCTGCAGCGCGGCGAAGGCAAGCTGGGCAATGGCGGCACCTTCCTCGTCTCGACCGGCTCGCATACCGGCCGCTCGCCCAAGGACAAGTTCGTCGTCCGCACCCCTTCGGTCGAAGATTCGATCTGGTGGGAAAACAACAAGCCGATGTCCCCCGAGGCCTTCGACACCCTTCACGCCGACATGCTCGCGCATATGAAGGGCAAGGACTACTTCGTGCAGGATCTGTTCGGCGGTGCCGACCCGGCGCTGCGCCTTGACGTGCGCGTCGTGACCGAACTGGCTTGGCACAACCTGTTCATCCGCCACCTGCTGCGTCGCCCCGAGGCCGCGGAACTGGCGACCTTCCTGCCCGAATTCACCATCATCAACTGCCCCAGCTTCAAGGCCGACCCGGCCCGCCACGGCTGCCGCAGCGAAACCGTGATCGCGCTGAACTTCGACAAGAAGCTGATCCTGATCGGCAACACCGCTTATGCTGGTGAGAACAAGAAGTCGGTCTTCACGCTGCTGAACTACATCCTGCCGTCCAAGGGCGTCATGCCGATGCATTGCTCGGCCAACCACGCCATCGGCAATCCCGATGACAGCGCGATCTTCTTCGGTCTGTCGGGCACCGGCAAGACCACGCTCTCGGCCGATCCCTCGCGTACGCTGATCGGCGACGATGAGCATGGCTGGTCGGATCACGGCATCTTCAACTTCGAAGGTGGCTGCTACGCCAAGACCATCAACCTGTCCGCCGAGGCCGAGCCGGAAATCTACGCGACCTGCTCGAAATTCGGCACCGTGATCGAGAACATGGTCTTCAACGAAGACACGCTGGAGCTGGACTTCAACGACAACTCGATCACCGACAACATGCGCTGCGCCTATCCGCTGGAGCAGATCTCGAACGCGTCGGAAACCTCGCTGGGCGGCATGCCGAAAAACGTGATCATGCTGACCTGCGACGCTTATGGCGTCCTGCCGCCGATCGCGCGCCTGACGCCTGCGCAAGCCATGTATCACTTCCTGTCGGGCTTCACCTCGAAGACCCCGGGCACGGAAGTGGGCATTGTCGAGCCGACGCCGACCTTCTCGACCTGCTTCGGCGCGCCCTTCATGCCGCGTCGCCCGGAAGTTTACGGCAAGCTGCTGCAGGAAAAGATCAACGCCACGGGCGCGACCTGCTGGCTGGTCAATACCGGCTGGACCGGCGGCGCTTTCGGCACCGGCAAGCGCATGCCGATCAAGGCGACCCGCGCGCTTCTGACCGCAGCACTTGACGGTTCGCTGAACGAAGTCGAGTTCCGCAAGGACCCGAATTTCGGCTTCGAAGTTCCGGTCTCGGTCCCGGGCGTCGAAGACAAGCTGCTGGACCCGCGCCAGACTTGGGCCGATGCCGATGCCTATGACGCGCAGGCCAAGAAACTGGTCGGCATGTTCAGCGACAACTTCGCCCAATACGCCGACAAGATCGACGACGACGTCCGCGCCGCCGCGATCGGCTGATCGCCAACCCCATTGACGGAAAAGGGCGGCCCAAGGGTCGCCCTTTTTCATTCGGCAGGACCGCCCCTCGCGCCGGGGGCTTTGCGCCCGTTCTTGGAAAAGGCCCCCCGGACTCTTTCCGGACCCCCCGCTGGTATCTGGACAAAGAAAGAAGCGCTCCAAGGAAAACCTCAAAGCGCTTCTTTCTTGCTTAAATATCCTGGGGGAGCGCGGAACGCGCGGGGGCAAAGCCCCCACCTTGCTAACTCTTGCGGATTCGCTTGCGCTTCTGGGCGCGCTTGACCTCGGACAGGCGCGATTGGGTCGCGCGCTTGCGGATCGGGCCCTTACCCCGACGACCCGCGCCACCCTGTGGCATGGCCCTGCCCTCGACCTCCAGCAGTTCCAGCATCAGGCCACCGGTCAGCGGCACGGCCTCGGACAGGCGCACGGTGACGCGTTGGCCGATGCCGATTTCCATGCCGGTTTCCGAGCCGATCAGCATCTGCGCTTCCGGGTCATAATGGAAATACTCGCGCCCGATTTCGCGGATGGGCAGCAACCCGTCCGCGCCGGTTTCATCCAGCCGGATGAAGGCGCCGAATTTCTGGACGCCGCTGACCCGACCTGCGAACTCGGCCCCGACCCTGTCGGCCAGATAGGCCGCAAGATAGCGGTCGGTGGTGTCGCGCTCGGCCGCCATCGAGCGGCGCTCGGTATCCGAGATCTGCTTGGCGGTTTCGCCCAGATTCTCGACATCCCAATGCGACAGCCCGTCATCGCCCCATTTATGGCCAAGGATCAGCGCGCGATGCACGATCAGGTCGGAATAGCGCCGGATCGGCGAGGTGAAATGCGCGTAGGACTTCAAAGCCAGCCCGAAATGGCCGTAATTCTCGGGGTGATAATAAGCCTGCTGCATCGAGCGCAAAGCCGTCATATTGATCAGCTCATCGAAATCCGAGCCTTGGGCTTGTTCCAGCAGCCGGTTCAGGTGGCGCGTCTGCAGAACCTGCCCCTTGGCCAGCGTAAAGCCCGAGGCCTCGGCCACTTCACGAAGCGCATCCAGTTTCTCGGCGCTGGGTTCCTCATGGACGCGGTACAGCAGCGGGCGGCGCAGGCGTTCGAGTTCCTCGGCGGCGGCGACATTGGCCAGCACCATGAATTCCTCGATCAGCTTATGGGCGTCGAAGCGTTCGCGGAAATTGACCGATTTCACCCGGCCATCGGCGGTCAGGATGATCTTGCGCTCGGGCAGGTCCAGTTCAAGCGGCTGACGACGGGCGCGCGCGGCTTTCAGCAGCTCGTAGGCGTGCCAGAGCGGCTTGATCACTGCATCCAGCAGTGGTGCGGTCTGCTCGTCGGGATTGCCGTCGGCCCCGGCCTGCGCCTGCTCATAGCTGAGGCTCGCCGCCGAATGCATCATGCCGCGGTGGAAGGTGTGGCTGACCTTGTTGCCCGCCGCATCCAGCCGCATCCGCACGGCGATGACCGGACGATCGACGCCTTCGTGCAGCGAACACAGGTCGCCCGACAGGATATCGGGCAGCATCGGCACGACCCGGTCGGGAAAATAGCTGGAGTTGCCGCGCTTCCGCGCCTCGCGGTCCAGTGGCGAGTTCGGGCGGACGTAATAGGCCACATCGGCAATGGCGACCCAGATATCGGCGCCGCCATCGGCGCGAATCTCGGCGGCGACGGCATCGTCATGGTCGCGCGCATCCGAGGGGTCGATGGTGACCAAGGGCAGATGGCGCAGATCCTCGCGGCCTTTCATGCCAGCGGGCTTGGCGGCATCGGCCTCGGCCATGACCTCATCGGGGAAGTCGTCGGGAATGCCGTGCTGATGGATGGCGATCAGACTGACCGCGCGCGGGGCCGACGGATCGCCCAGACGCTCAAGGACGCGGGCGACAGGAAGGCCGATCCGGCCGCGCGGGCCGATCTGCTCGGCCTCGACCAGCTCGCCATTCTGTGCGCCGTGGATTTCATGTGGCGGGACCTGCCATTCCTTGTCCGAACCCTTTTCGATCGGCAGGATGCGGCCGCTGGCCTCGGGGTCGGCGGAGCTGCGGCGGAAGATGCCGACGACCTTGTGCTGGACCGTGCCGATGCGGCGGATCAGACGGGCCTGATACTGGTGATCCTCGCCATGCGTCTCGATCAGGCGGGCAAGGATACGCTCGCCCGGCGCGATGGCGGGGTCAGCCTTGAGCGGCGCGTAAAGGATGCGCGGCATCGGGCCGTCGCCATTCCATTCCAGCGGCTTGGCGAAGATGTCGCCGTCCTTGTCCGGCGGCAGAAGCTGGATGACCGAAACGGGGGGCAGGCGCTCGGCGTCGTGATAGTGACGGCGGCGGCGTTCAAGCAGACCCTCGGCCTCAAGCTCTTTCAGCATGCGCTTCAGCTCGATGCGTTCCGCACCCTTGATGCCGAAGGCTTTGGCGATGTCGCGTTTCGCGGTGGCGTCCGGGTGCGCATGCACCCAGTCGAGAATCTGTTGTCGGGAGGGAAGCTGTGCCATGCGGCCAAGCTATCATGCCCCCCGACCGGGTGGCAGAGGCAAAATCAGGCCCTTGCCGGCGTCTGTTCCGGCAGACGCACAAAGCGCGCCGCGTCACGAACGATGGGATCGGCCTCGGCGCCCTCGGCCAGATGGCGGACGAAATCCTGCCGCATCCGGGGCGTCCAGAAAGAGTTGATGTGACCGGCCACGGCCTCGGCAGGCGCGCCGGGCTGGCTGCGAAAGAAATCCGCCATCTGTCCGGCCATCCGGATCAGCTTGTCGTCGCTATGCATCATCTAGGTCTCGGGTTGCGGCAATGCGCCGGGGATGGGTGTATAGGTCAAAGGCATCGCCCCGGGCACGGGCGATCAGGGTGATCCCGGCGCGCTCGGCCCATTCCAGCGCCAGATCGGTCGGCGCGCTGGCCCCGATCAGGACCGGAGATCCGATCCGCGCCGCCTTTTGCACCAGATCGACCGACAGGCGCGAGGACATGACAATCGCCCCCTGCCCACCCGACCTGCCCGCGCGGGCCAAGGCCCCGGCCAGCTTGTCCAGCGCATTGTGGCGTCCGACATCCTCGCGCACCAGCATCTGCGTGCCGTCCCAGAAGCCCGCGCCATGGATCGCGGGCGTGTCACGGCGCAGGATCTGGCCCTGGCCCAGCGCCTGCATGGCGGCAACCACCTGCGCCGGCGTCATGCCCCAATCCGAGCCGACCGTCCTGACAGTGGGCAGCGCTGACGCGATGCTGTCCACACCGCACAAGCCGCATCCGACCGGGCCCAGCATGCTGCGACGCCTTTCGGCCAGACCAGCGGCCAGACCGGGGCGCAGCCACAGCCGCGCCTCACGCGCGGGAAAGCCGCCCGCCTCGACCGTCGCTTCCTCGAAATCGGTCACGTCGGCGGGGCTGGCGATCAGCCCCTCGGTCAGGGCAAAGCCAAAGGCGAAGTCCATCAGGTCGGCAGGCGTTGCCATCAGCACCGCCTGCGACATGCCGTCGATGACCACCGCCACCGGGCATTCCTGCGGCGCGGGCGGTGCTGAGGCATGATGCCAGCCACCGTCCCAGCGCAGCGGCCCTGAGGGTTGGTCCTTCATGCTCGCCTCACTCGGCGGCCGCGGGAAGGATGCGGCGGGATCGTTCGGAATGGCTGCCATACTCCTCTTGCCATTCCGACGGGCCGTTCGAGGGGCTGACCTGCACGGCCGTCACCTTGAATTCGGGGCAATTGGTGGCCCAGTCGGAATTGTCCGTGGTCACCACATTGGCCTGAGTCGTCGGGTGATGGAAGGTCGTATAGACCACACCCGGCGCGACCCGTTCCGTCAGGACCGCGCGCAGCGTGGTTTCCCCCGAGCGCGAAGCCACCCGCACCCAGTCCCCGTCGCGCACGCCCCGATTTTCCGCGTCCGAGGGGTGGATTTCCAGAATGTCCTCGGGATGCCAGACAAGGTTGTCGGTGCGACGTGTCTGCGCGCCGACATTGTATTGGGACAGGATCCGCCCGGTGGTCAGCAGCAGCGGGAAGCGCGGCCCGCTGCGCTCCTCGGTCGCGACGTATTCGGTATGGATGAAATGCCCCTTGCCGCGCACGAAGCCGTCGACATGCATCAGCGGCGTGCCCAACGGTGCCTTTTCGTTGCAGGGCCATTGCACCGAGCCTTCGCGGTCCAGCAGATCGTAGCTCACGCCCGCGAAGCTGGGCGTGGTCATGGCGATTTCATCCATGATCTCGCTGGGATGCGTATAGCCCCAGTTCGCGCCCATGCGATTGGCCAGCATCTGGGTGATCTGCCAGTCCTCATAGCCATTCTTGGGCGTCATGGCGCGGCGAACCATATTGATGCGGCGCTCGGCATTGGTGAAGGTCCCGTCCTTTTCTAGGAAGGACGATCCCGGCAGGAAGACATGCGCGTAGTTCGAGGTCTCGTTCAGGAACAGGTCATGGACGATGACGATGTCCATGGCCGACAGCGCCGAGGTCACATGCCGCGTATCCGGGTCGGATTGCACGATATCCTCGCCCTGGCAGTAAAGACCACGGAAGCGTCCGGCCAAGGCTTCGTCGAACATATTGGGAATGCGCAGGCCCGGCTCCGGCGACAGCGGCACGCCCCAAGCCTTTTCATAGATCTCGCGCGTGGCCTTGTCCGAGACATGGCGATAGCCCGGATATTCATGCGGGAAGCTGCCCATGTCGCAGGAACCCTGCACGTTGTTCTGACCGCGCAGCGGGTTCACGCCCGTCCCCGGCACGCCGATATTGCCGGTCAGCATGGCAAGGTTCGCGATCGACATCACCGTGGTCGAGCCCTGCGAATGTTCGGTCACGCCCAGCCCGTAATAGATGCTGCCGCGCGGCGCGGCGGCATAGGCGCGGGCGGCCTGCCGGATCAGATCGGCGGGAACCTTTGACAGCTTCTCGACTTCTTCCGGCGAATGGCGCGGGTCCATCAGGAACTCGGCATAGCCAAGGAATTCGTCCCAGTCGCAGCGGGTGCGGATGAACTCCTCGTCATACAGTTTCTCGGCCACGATGACCTGCGCGATCGAGGTCAGCACGGCGACGTTGGTGCCGGGCCGCAGGGGCAGATGCAGCCCCTGACCCATATGCGGGGTTTTCAGCAGGTCGATCTCGCGCGGGTCGATGACGATCAGCCCCGCCCCTTGCCGCAAGCGTTTGCGCAGACGCGAAGCAAAGACCGGATGCCCATCGGTCGGGTTCGCCCCTATGACCAGCGCCAGATCGGTATCCTCGACCGAGTCGAAATCATGCGTCCCCGCCGAGGTGCCAAAGGTCGTGCGCAGCCCGTAACCGGTCGGCGAATGGCAGACCCGCGCGCAGGTATCGGTATTGTTCGTGCCCAGAACGGCGCGGGCCAGTTTCTGGACCAGATAGGTTTCCTCATTGGTGCAGCGCGACGAGGTAATGACGCCAACGGAATCCACGCCATGCGCCGCCTGCGTCTGCCGCATCCGGCTTGCCGCGAAATCCAGCGCCTGATCCCATGTCACCACCTGCCACGGATCGGTGATCTTTTCGCGGATCATCGGTTCCAGCTTGCGGTCCAGATGGGTGGCATAGCCCCATGCAAAGCGGCCCTTGACGCAGCTATGGCCACGGTTCGCCTTGCCGTCCTTGCTGGGGACCATGCGCACGACTTCCTCGCCCCGCATATGCGCATCAAAAGAACAGCCGACGCCGCAATAGGCGCAGGTGGTCTTGACGATATGCTCGGGCGTGCCGATCTCGATGACCTTGTTCTCGATCAGGGTGGCGGTCGGGCAGACCTGCACGCAGGCCCCGCAGCTGACGCAATCCGAGCTAAGGAAACTGTCCGACATCATCCCCGCCGAGACGCGGCTGTCAAAGCCCCGCCCCTCGATGGTCAGGGCGAAGGTACCCTGCACTTCCTCGCAGGCGCGCACGCAGCGCGAGCAGACGATGCATTTCGCCGGATCGAAGGTGAAATAGGGGTTCGACTGGTCCTTGGGCCGGTATTCCGGGTTCGGCCCCTCGGCGTCGCGGCGGGCGAAATGGTTCGCCCCGGCCTCATAGCGGACCTCGCGCAGACCCACGGCCCCCGCCATGTCCTGCAATTCGCAATCGCCATTGGCCGCGCAGGTCAGGCAGTCCAGCGGGTGGTCCGAGATGTAAAGCTCCATCACCCCCTTGCGGATCCGGGCGATGTCATCGGTCTGGGTATGGACGACCATGCCCTCGGCCACTGGCGTCGTGCAGGAGGCGGGCGTGCCGCGCATCCCGTCGATCTGGACGACACACAGCCGGCACGAGCCAAAGGCGCTGACATGATCCGTCGCGCAAAGCTTCGGGACCGAGATCCCAGCCACAGCCGCCGCCCGCATCACCGATGTTCCCGCCGGAACGGATACTGCAATGCCATCGACCAGCAGACTGATCGTCACCGCAGATTTCGCCGCAGGCGTGCCGAAATCGCGATCCGGAATGATGAAGTCCTTCATTCTGCGGCCTCCTTGCGCGGCGTCCCGCGCCCGCTGAATTCGTCAGGGAAATGGGTCAATGCGGACATGACCGGGAATGGCGCAAAGCCCCCCAGCGCGCAAAGCGAGCCCCATTTCATCGTGTTGCACAGGTCGGTCAGCACCGGGATCGCATCCGCATCCCCCGCCGCGATCCGGTCGATGGTCTCGACACCCCGGACCGAGCCGATCCGGCAGGGCGTGCATTTCCCGCAGCTTTCCACCGCGCAGAATTCCATCGCAAACCGCGCGAGCTTCAGCATGTCGGCGCTGTCGTCGAATACGGTGATGCCCGCGTGCCCCAGCAGCCCCTCGCGGCCCGCCAGCTCCTCATAGCCAAAGGGCACGTCGAAATCCTTGGCCGGGATATAGGCCCCCAAAGGCCCGCCGACCTGCGCCGCCTTGACCGGGCGTCCACTGGCGGTCCCGCCGCCGATCTCATTGATGATCTGGTCCAGCGTCAGGCCAAAGGCCGCCTCGAACAGCCCGCCATGTTTGACATTGCCCGCGATCTGGATCGGGATCGTGCCCTTGGACCGCCCGATGCCCAGCTTGGCATATTCCGCCCCGCCATTGGCCAAAATCCACGGGATCGTCCCCAGCGAGATCAGGTTGTTGACGACCGTCGGCTTGCCCAGAAACCCCTCCAGCGCCGGGATGGGGGGCTTCGCGCGCACCGTCCCCCGCTTGCCCTCAAGGCTGTTCAGAAGGCTGGTTTCCTCGCCGCAGACATAGGCCCCCGCGCCAACGCGAACCTCCATGTCGAAAGCATGAGCCGACCCCAGAACCGAGGCCCCCAACATCCCCTCCTCACGGGCAAGCGTGATCGCGGCTTCCATCACGCGGATCGCATCGGGGTATTCGCTGCGGATGTAGCAATAGCCGCGCGTTGCCCCGACCGCGATCCCGGCAATCGCCATGCCCTCGATCAGGGTCAGGGGATCGCCTTCCATCAACATCCGGTCGGCGAAACTGCCGCTGTCGCCTTCGTCGGCATTGCAGACGATGTATTTCTGATCGGCCTTGGCCCCGGCGACCGTCTTCCACTTGATGCCCGTCGGAAAACCCGCGCCGCCACGCCCGCGCAGGCCCGATTGGGTGACCTCATCGACAATCGCCTCAGGCCCCAGCGCAATCGCCCGACGCAGACCGGCAAAGCCGCCCTGCGCCTCATATTCCGCCACCGAAAGCGGATCAATCACACCAACGCGGGCAAATGTCAGCCGCTTCTGCGCCTTCATCCAAGGCAGATCCTCGACCGGCCCCAGCGCCAGCGAATG
This sequence comes from Paracoccus litorisediminis, assembly GCF_009711205.1. Classification (GTDB taxonomy): domain Bacteria; phylum Pseudomonadota; class Alphaproteobacteria; order Rhodobacterales; family Rhodobacteraceae; genus Paracoccus; species Paracoccus litorisediminis. The sequence goes on from NZ_WMIG01000001.1 coordinate 414,024, forward strand.
GTCCGCGCCGGACCGCAGCACATCGACCAGCCCGGCCACATCATCGGGCTCAACCGGGCCATAGCCATAACGGATACCGTCCCGCTCGACCTCGACCAAAGGCTCAAGCCAGATCATCCCGCGCGTGCCGTTGCGTGTCACGTCAAAGTCGCGCGCCAGTGCCCCGGCCACCTCATCCGCGCCCAAAGCCTTCGCGGCAGCATCCAGCGGAACCCAGACCCTCATGCGCCCGCCTCCGCCACCAGCTTCTGGACCTTGGCCAAATTCGCCCGCCCCAGCAGCCTATCACCCATCTGCGCCGAGGGTCCGCAGGCGCAAAGCCCCAGACAAAACACCGGCTCCAGCGTCAGCCGCCCGTCCGGGGTCGTCTCGTGGAAATTAATGCCCAAGGCCGCGCGCACCTGATCGGCCAGCGCATCGGCGCCCATCGACTGGCAGGCTTCGGCCCGGCACAGACGCAGCACATGTCGCCCCGCAGGATGGTCGCGAAAATCGTGATAGAAGCTGACAACGCCATGCACTTCGGCACGGGTCATGCCCAAGGCGGCGGCGATCACTGGCTGCGCCTCCTCGGGGATATAATCCCATTCCGCCTGAATATCGTGCAGGATTGGCAAAAGCGGTCCTTCACGCTCCTTGTGAAGCGCGATGATCGCATCAAGACGGTCTGAAAAATCAGCGGAAATCGCTGCGTGGCTCATGGCTAGGTCGATCCGGGCTCTGGTCAGTCAATGAACAGACTAGAGCCCGACAATAGTCACAGCAATCGCGATGTCCCGTCTATTGATAGGAAGCTTCTATCAAACCGGCCGATTTCAGTAGCGCCTCGACCAACGGAGGATGCGGTTCGCGCCGCGCGGTGATCAGCCCAACCATATGCCCCTCGCCGGTCAGATCGCGGGCGGTGACGCCATAGGGCAATGGCAAACCACGCGCCACGCCACGCGGCAGGATCGCGGCCCAGTCGCCGGTTGCCACATGCGACAGGATCGCCAGCATCGAGGTCGACTCGACCCGCGGCATCGCCTCGGCGCCGGCTGCCAGCAGGTGACGGGTCACGATGCGACGGTTCTGCATGTCCGGGGTCAGCAGGCACAGGGGTAGCCGCGCCGCCTCGGCCCAGCCAACCGGGCCCAGATCCTCACCGCGCGCGACCAGACAATAGGTCTCGCGATAGATCGGCAGGCTCTGCACCCGACCCAGGGGCTCGCTGTCCAGATAGGTGACACCGGCATCAAGCTCCAATGCCTCGATCTGCTCGCGGATCTCATCCGAGGATCGCGACAGGATCGACACACGGGCATTGGGGTGGCGACGCAGGAACGGCCCGGTCAGTTCGGCGATGCGCGGCATGGCGGTCGGGATCACGCCGATGCGCAGCAGGCCCGAGACGCCCTTGCGGCTGGCCTCCATCTCGGCCTGCATGGCGCGGGCATCGCCGACAATGCGGCGCGCCCAGTCCAGGACGCGCTCACCCTCGGGGGTCAGGCCCTGAAACCGCGACCCGCGCCGGACCAGCTGGACGCCCAGCTGTTCTTCCAGGGCCTTGATCGCGGATGAAAGTGTCGGCTGGGTAATCCCCAGCGCCTCTGCCGCGCGGCCGAAATGCTCTTCGCGCGCCAGAACCATGAACATGGAGAGTTTGTCGATCACGAGAGGCCACGCCCTCCCCCAAGCGCCAGTCTTCTTCGTTTCGAAAAATACCCCGCGGGGGTCCGGGGGCGCGAAGCCCCCGGCGCGGCAGATCAGATGATCTCGACGGCGTACTTCTCGATCACGGTATTGGCCAGCAGGCCCTCGCACATGCGCGCGACTTCGGCCTTGGCCGCCTCGGCCTCGGTCGAGGTCAGGTCCAGCTCGATCACCTTGCCCTGACGCACGCCCGAGACACCTGCAAAACCAAGACCGCCAAGCGCGTGACGGATCGCCTCGCCCTGAGGGTCCAGAACACCGTCCTTCAGCATGATGGTGACGCGGGCTTTCATTGGCAGGCCTTTCAGTTGATCAGGGTAGGCTTGGTCAGGTTGGTCGTGTTGGCGGGCAGCAGACCCAGCCGACGGGCGACCTCGGTATAGGCGTCGGTCAGGCTGCCAAGGTCGCGACGGAACACGTCCTTATCCAGCTTCTGGCCGGTCTTGACGTCCCACAGGCGGCAGCTGTCGGGGCTGATTTCGTCAGCGACGACAAGGCGCATGAAATCGCCATCCCAGATCCGACCGATCTCGATCTTGAAGTCGATCAGCTTGATGCCGACGCCGAAGAACACACCGGCAAGGAAGTCGTTCACCCGCAGCGCAAGGCTGACGATGTCGTCCAGATCCTGCTGGCTGGCCCAGCCGAAGGCGATGACATATTCTTCCGAGACGAAGGGGTCGCCCAGCTCATCGTTCTTGAAGCTGTATTCGACGATCGGACGCGGCAGGGGCGTGCCCTCTTCCATGCCCAGACGCTTGGCGATCGAACCGGCAGCGAAGTTGCGCACGATCACTTCCAGCGGGATGATCTCGACCTGGCGGATCAGCTGCTCGCGCATGTTGATGCGGCGGATGAAGTGGTTCGGCACGCCGATATTGGTCAGCCCGGTCATGAAGAACTCGGACAGGCGGTTGTTCAGCACGCCCTTGCCTTCGATCGTGGCTTTCTTCTGGGCGTTGAAGGCGGTGGCATCGTCCTTGAAATATTGGATCAGGGTGCCCGGCTCGGTGCCTTCGTAAAGGATCTTCGCCTTGCCTTCGTAGATTTTCTTGCGCCTTGGTGCCATGCTGCGCGTCTCCCGTCGCAAGGTCAGTGCTATTCCTCTGGGGCTATAGGGCAGAAACGGGGTCAGGGGCAATACGGGCTTGCGATCAGCAGCCCCGCGGGCATACCGTGAAGGGGTGTTTATCCGGACACGCGACGGGGAGGGCCGACATGACCACTTTCGACGACCGCGAACGCGCCTATGAGGCCCGCTTCGCCCGCGATGCGGAACTGAACTTCAAGGCCGAGGCGCGGCGCAACCGGCTGCTTGGCGAATGGGCAGCAGCACTTCTGGGCAAATCCGGCGACGATGCACGATCCTATGCGCTGACCGTGGTCACTTCCGATTTCGACGAGCCGGGCGATGAGGATGTCTTTCGCAAGCTGGCCAAGGACCTTGCCGACAAGACGGATGAGGCAACGATCCGCTCCAAGATGGTCGCATTGCGCGTCACCGCGCGCGAGCAGATCCTGAACGAGAACTGAACTTCAGCATCCAACCACCTGATAACGCCCCGTTTCCGCGAGGCGTTCGCATGTCAGCCGGCGGCGGCCTCGACCCGCGGATACAGCCGCCACAGCGTCAGCCCGCGCAGCAGGCTTAGAACCATCAGCGCCGCCCACAGCCCGTGATTGCCGAACAGCCGTGGCAGCAGCACCAGCAGCGGCACATAGATCGCGACCGACAGGATCATCGCGCGGCGCATCTCTCGGGTCCGGGTGGCGCCGATGAAAATGCCATCCAGCATCCATGCCGCGATGCCGAAAAGCGGCGCGGCAACCACCCAAGGCAGATATTCCCGCGCCTCGGCCCGGACGCCGGGCGCGGTGGTCAGCAGGTCGATCAGCACCGGACCGCCAAGGCCAAAGACCAGCGCCAGCCCGACCGCGCCACCCACGCCCCATTGCGATGTCAGCCACGCCGCGCGCCGCAACCGGTCGGGACGGCGCGCACCGACCGCCTGCCCGACAAGCGATTCGGCGGCAAAGGCAAAGCCATCCAGCGCAAAGGCGGTGATCGACAGGAACTGCAGCAGCACCTGATTGGCGGCCAGCGTCACATCGCCCTGCCCCGCCGCCATGAACATGAAGGTGGTAAAGCTGGCCTGCAGCAGCACCGAACGGATCATGATGTCGCCATTGACCTGCGCCATCTCGCGCAGGCGCTGCGCCGCCAGCCACCCGCCCCGCCGCAGCCCCAACCGCAGGGCATCGCGCGCGAACCACAGGCCCAGCGCCAGCCCCGACCACTCCGCGATCAGCGTGGCCAGCGCCACGCCGGGCACGCCCCAGCCAAGTCCCAGCACCAGCCACAGGTCCAGCGCCACGTTCAGCCCGTTCATCAGAAGTTGCAGGACAAGCACGGCGCGGGTCCGCTCCAGCGCGATCAGCCAGCCGGTGATGGCATAAAGCGCGATGGTAGCTGGCGCGCCCCAGATGCGGATCGCCAGATATTGCCGGGCCAGCGCCTCGACCTCGGCGGATGCCGGGGCAAGGCGAAAGGCCGCAGCAAAGACCGCGCCTTGCAGCAGGATGAAACCCAGCCCTGCCGCCAGCCCGATCGCCAAGGCCCGCAGCAGATGCGCCCCGGTCTCGCCGACCTCGCCCGCGCCATGCGACTGCGCGACCAGCCCCGAGGTGCCCATGCGCAGAAAGCCGAAGATCCAGTAGATCGAGGTCAGGATCACCGCCCCGATGCCCACCGCACCGATCGGCGCGGCCTGCCCCAGCTGGCCGACGACGCCGGTATCGACCGCCCCCAGCAGCGGCACGGTCGCATTCGAGATGACGATGGGCAGCGCAATGGCCAGAACGCGGCGATGCGTCAACGCGCGCCCGGCCCCGACCCCGGTCATGACATCAGTCGCTTTGCGGCATCAGGAAATGCCCGGTCGCCTGCGCGAACAGCTTGGTGCGCTGATCCTGCCATGCCTCGACCTGCACGCTGGCATAGCGCCGCCCCGAGCGCACGACCTTGGCCCGCGCATAGGCGTCGCGCGGCAGGCCCGAACGCAGGTAGTCGACGGTGAAGTCGATGGTCTTGGGCAGGCGCGGCATGGTTTCCGGCACGTCGGCATCCGGGGCGATACGCCCTTGCTCCATATCCTCCCAGATCGCGGACCATGTCAGTTCGACAATCGCCGCGACCTCAAGAAAGGCCGCCGTCGCGCCGCCATGGATGGCGGGCAGCATCGGATTGCCGATCAGCTTTTCGTCAAAGGGCAGGATCGCGGTCAGCTCATCCCCGCGGCGGTCGAACTGGATGCCCAGCCAGCGGATATAGGGCACACCGGCGAACAGCGCGTTCAGCGTGGTGTTGCGGCGGTTCTTGATCGCGGCCAGCGGTTCGTTGCGGTCCATCATCTTAGCGCCCGCAGGTAAAGGCCCCGGTGGCGGATGCCACGGGCCGGGTTTCGTCCTCGTCCATCGCCCATGCGCGCACAAAGGCAACCGAGCGGGTGACATGATAGCATTCGGCACGGGCCTTGATCCCCTGCCGGGGCGTGGCGCTGCGCATGTAGTCGATGCGCAGGTCAATGGTCGCGGTGACATTCGGCCCCTCGGGATGGGACATCACTGCCGCGCCACAGCAGGTATCCATCAAGGCCGAGATCACGCCGCCATGGATCACCCCGCTGCGCGGATCACCGACCAGATCCGGGTTCCACGGCAGGGAAATCACCGCCCCTCCCGGCGTCAGCTCGTCCAGCGACATGCCAAGGGCGCGGGCATGGGGAATGGCCTCGATGAACTGGCGGGCAATGCGGTGCTGCTGTTGGTCGGTGGTTTCCTTGGCCATCATTTTCCCTTGCAGTTCATGGATTCGCGCCAGCTTGGCCTACGGGTCAATATGTCACAAGTCGGCATGACGTCGCGTGGTTGAGTTTGCGCCGACCCTCGGTTAGGCTCTGCTCAATCCTGACGGGATCTTCCATGACAGACGACGATTACATCAGTTTCAAAGAGATGTGCGCACGTTTCGACGTGACCCCGCGCACGCTGCGCTATTACGAATATATCGAGCTGCTCAGCCCCAAGAAGGAAGGCCGCTCACGCTTCTATGGCGCCCGAGAGATCGCGCGCATGAAGCTGATCCTGCGCGGCCGACGCTTCGGCTTCTCGCTTGAGGATATTCGGCAATGGCTGCTCATCTATGGCGAGAAAGGGACGCAGGAACAGTACCGCGTCTGGGTCGACCTGGCCAATCGCCAGCTTGAGGTGCTCAACCAGCAGCGATCCGAGATCGATAACGCGATCACCGATCTGGGCGAACTTAGGGACGAAACCCTGCGCCTGCTGGATAAAATGGACGAAGGCGACCAGAAGTCGGCCTAGGTCCGTTTCAGCCACCCCACGCACAACGCATTGATAAGGCGGCGTATCATCCCTGATGCGTCGCCTTTTCCTTTGCCCGGAACCGGTCTTGAACTTATGACGCCACGTCGCAGCTTACGTGAACGTAAACCGCGCATATAGTCATCCTCACAGCATCTGGAGCCTTGGGGAGGGACGGCCATGAGCGATCGGTCAATGACCATCCGCGAAATGTGTGACGAATATGATGTCACGCCACGCACCTTGCGCTTCTATGAATCACGCGAGTTGATTTTTCCCGAACGGCGCGGGCTGAACCGCTTTTACAACCGCGTCGACCGGGCCCGGCTGAAGCTGATCCTGCGCGGCAAGCGCTTCGGCTTTTCGCTGGAACAGATCCGCCAGCTTCTGGAACTTTACGACCCGGCCGAGCGCAACGTGACCCAGACACGGGCGATCATCGACACCGCGCGTGAGCGCCTATCCGACATGGAGCGCCAGCAGACCGAGCTGGCCGCCGCCATCGCCGACCTGCGCCAGCAGATCGCCGAGGGCGAGCTGTGGCTTCAAGACCTGCAATCCGGCAACCGCCAATCTGCCTGAATTCCCGGAGGACACATGACTGCCTATAACGCCCCCGTCCGCGACATCCAGTTCGTGCTGCATGATCTGCTGCAGATCTCGCAGCAGGATCTTGCCGGTCATGCCGATCTGGACCGGGAATTCACCCAGGCTGTGCTTGAAGCTGCGGGCAAACTGGCCTCCGAGGTGCTGGCGCCGCTGAACATCATCGGCGACCAGCAAGGCTGCAAGCTGGAAAACGGCATCGTCCGCACCCCCGAGGGCTTCAAGGGTGCCTTCGATCAGATGCGCGACGGCGGCTGGACCGCGCTGGACTGCGATCCGGAATTTGGCGGCCAAGGCATGCCCAAGGTCATCGGCTGCGCCACGGGCGAGCTGTTCTCGGCCGCCAACGTCGCCTTCACCATGTATCAGGGCCTGACCCACGGTGCCTACTCGGCCATCCACACCCATGGCACGGATGAGCAGAAGGCAATGTACCTGCCCAAGATGGTCAGCTGCGAATGGACCGGCACGATGAACCTGACCGAGCCGCATGCCGGCACGGATCTGGGTCTGCTGCGCACCCGCGCCGAACCGCAAGAGGATGGCAGCTACCTGATTTCCGGGCAGAAGATCTTCATCTCGGCCGGCGATCACGACATGTCGGAAAACATCATCCACCTGGTCCTTGCGAAGGCACCGGGCGGCGGCGAAAGCACCAAGGGCATCTCGCTGTTCATCGTGCCGAAATTCCTTGTGAACGCGGATGGCTCGCTGGGCGACCGAAACTCGCTTTCCGTCGGCAGCCTTGAGCACAAGATGGGCATCCACGGCAACTCGACCTGCGTGATGAACTATGATGGTGCCAAGGGCTGGCTGCTGGGCGACCTGCACAAAGGCATGCGCGCCATGTTCACCATGATGAACGAGGCCCGTCTGGGCGTCGGCCTGCAAGGTCTCGCGGTCGCCGATGCCGCCTATCAGAATGCCGTCGCCTATGCTTGCGATCGCCTGCAAGGGCGCGCGATCACCGGTGCCGCCCGCCCCGATGCGCCGGCCGATCCGCTGATCGTCCACCCCGACATCCGTCGCAACCTGATGGATCAGAAAAGCTTCGTCGAAGGTGCCCGCGCCCTGATCGCATGGTGCGCCCATCTGATCGACCGCAGCCATCTGGCAGGTGATGCCGAGGCCGAGGCGCTGGTCTCGCTGCTGATCCCGGTGGTCAAGGGTTTCCTGACCGACAAGGGCTTCGACACGGCAGTTCAGGCCCAGCAGGTCTTTGGCGGCCATGGCTATATCGAGGAACACGGCATGTCGCAGTTCGTCCGCGACGCCCGTATCACCATGATCTACGAAGGCGCGAATGGCGTGCAGGCCCTTGACCTAGTCGGGCGCAAGCTGGCGGCCGATGGCGGCAAGCCGATGATGGCCTTCTTTGAACTGGTCAAAGGCACGATCAAGGCCCATGAAGCCGATGAGGAGCTGCGCGCGGGCTTCCTTGAGCCGCTCAAGGCTGCGTCGAAGGACCTGCAGACCGCGACGATGTATTTCGTCGAGCAAGGGATGAAGAATCCGAACGCGGCACTCTCCGGGTCTTACGATTTCATGCACCTGTTCGGTCATGTCGCCTTTGGTCTGGTCTGGACCCGCATGGCCGCTGCCGCCCGTCAGGCCCTTGCATCCGGCGCATCCGACCGCGACTTCTATCAAAGCAAGATCGCGACGGGGCGCTACTACATGAGCCGCCAGCTTCCGGCCACCGCAACCCATCTGGCGCGGATCCGCACTGGCAGCGAGCCGGTCATGGCACTGGCTGAGGACCAGTTCTGAACCGTAACGCCAACTGAAGGCGCAGCATGGGTATTTAAGAAACGAAGAAGTCGTGAGGTGTCGACCCCGGATCATCGGGCAGACACTGCCGGATATCCGGGGCGACTTCTCCGTTTGCGGTCATCGGCTCCCCAGCCTGTACCGCGATGCCCACGCTAGCGCCTGTCGGTTAACAAACGCCTAACGATTTCTCCGTTTCAAAAATACCCAACTGCAACCGCGACATCCGCGACACCTGCGAAAGAGGGCCAATGACGGCAGAGCTTCATTGTTTCGGAGAATCCGGCCATTCCTACAAAGTGGCGCTGTTCATGCAGCTTGCGGGTTATGATTGGCGGCCGATCTTTGTGGATTTCTTTGGCGGCGCGACCCGCAGCACGGAATACCGCGCGCTGAACGAGATGGGCGAGGCCCCGGTTTTTATCGAGGGCGGCCAGGCGCTGACCCAGTCGGGTGTCATCCTGCTGCATCTGGCGGAAAAGACCGGCCAATTCCTTGACGGCGACCGCAACGAGATCCTGCGCTGGCTGTTCTGGGACAACCATAAGGGGTCGGGGCAATTCGGGACGCTGCGCTTCTTGACGAACTTTCTGCCGCCGGAAAAGCGCCCCGCCGAAGTGATCGCCTTCATGCAGGGCCGCGTCCGCGCGGCGCTGAAGACCCTCGATACCCATCTTTCAGGCCGCGACTGGCTGGCGGGCGATGCCCTGACCGTCGCCGACCTGTCTTGCTGCGGCTATCTTTTCTATACCGAGCCCTTCGGTTTCGACCGTGCCGAATGGTCCCATATTGATGCCTGGCTGACGCGCATTCAGACGCAGCCCGGCTGGAAACACCCCTATGACCTGATGCCCGGCAATCCTGCCGACCGGGCCGCGAAGGAGGACGCATGACCGACGCTTATATCTATGACGCCGCCCGGACACCACGCGGCAAGGGCCGCCCCGACGGCAGCCTGCACGAAGTCACCTCGGTCGCGCTTTCTGCCCGGCTTTTGAACTCCGTCAAGGAACGAAACGGGCTGGAAGGCCATGCCGTCGAGGATGTGATCTGGGGCAATGTCACCCAGGTCAAGGAACAGGGCGGCTGTCTGGCACGCTCGGCGGTGCTGGCGTCCAATTTGGACGAATCCATCCCCGGGCTGGCCATCAACCGCTTCTGCGCCAGCGGAATGGAGGCCGTGAACCTCGCCGCGAACCAAGTGAAGGGCGGCGCGGGTCAGGCCTATATCGCGGGCGGCGTCGAGATGATGGGCCGTGTGGCGATGGGCAGCGACGGCGCGGCGATTGCCGTCGATCCCAGCCTGACCTTTGGCACCTATTTCGTGCCGCAGGGCATTTCGGCTGACATTATCGCAACCGAATACGGCTTTAGCCGCGAGGATGCCGATGCCTTGGCCGTCGAATCCCAGCGCCGCGCCGCTGCCGCTTGGGCCGACAACCGTTTTGCCAAGTCGATCGTGCCGGTGCTGGATCAGAACGGCCTGACCATTCTGGACCGCGACGAATATATGCGTCCCGGCACCAGCATCGAAGACCTTGCCAAGCTGAAGGCCAGCTTCAAGGACATGGGCGAGATGATGCCCGGCTTCGACAAGGTGGCGATGCTGAAATACCCGCATCTGGATCACATCAACCACATCCACCATGCCGGGAACTCCTCGGGTATCGTCGACGGTGCCGCCGCCGTGCTGATCGGAAATGCGGAATTCGGCAAGGCCTATGGGTTGAAACCCCGCGCGCGCATCCGCGCCACCGCCAAGATCGGCACCGATCCGACCATCATGCTGACCGGCCCGGTTCCGGTGACGGAAAAGATCCTGCGCGACAGTGGCATGTCGATCAGCGACATCGACCTGTTCGAGGTGAACGAGGCCTTCGCCTCGGTCGTCTTGCGCTTCCAGCAGGCCTTCCAAGTCGATCCGGCGCTGATCAACCCCAATGGCGGCTCGATCGCGATGGGGCATCCCTTGGGCGCGACAGGCGCAATCATCATCGGCACGCTGCTTGATGAACTGGAACGTCAGGACAAGAACATTGGCCTTGCGACGCTCTGCATCGCGTCCGGCATGGGTGCCGCCACCATCATCGAGAGGGTGTGATGCCCAAGCTCGATCTTGGTCAGGCCCCGCGCAAGACGGGCTCGATCTATCCCGAGCCCTATGCCGCCCAGATGGAGGGGCGCTCATCCCTGCGGCTCGGTCAGCTCGCCGGGCTGACCCAGTTCGGGGTCAATATCGTGACGCTGGAACCCAAGGCGGTCGCCTCGCTGCGCCATTGGCATCTGCGCGAGGACGAATTCGCCATCGTCCTGACCGGCGCTCTGGTGCTGGTCGAGGATGAGGGCGAGACCGCCATGGCTCCCGGCGATTGCGCCGCGTGGAAAGCGGGCGCGCCGAATGGCCACCGCTTCATCAACCGCTCGGACGCCCCGGCCAGCTTCCTGATCGTCGGAAGCAAGGCCGCGGATGAGGTCTGCACCTATTCCGATGTGGACCTGAAACTCGTGCTTGAGGGCGAAAAGCCCCGCTTCACCTATCATGACGGCAGCGACTGGACCGGCCCCCGTGACCTCGCGCCGAAGGGAGAAACAGAATGACCGATTTCACCATGCAGAAGGACGCCGATGGCGTCGCCCTGATCACTTGGGACCTGCCCGGCAAGTCGATGAACGTGCTGACCATGGAGGGCGCAGCGGAACTGAACGCCCTGATCGACGACGCGTTGGCTGACGAGGCCGTCAAGGGCGTGGTCATCACCTCGGGCAAGAAGGACTTCGCCGGGGGGATGGACCTGAACGTCATCGCCGGCATGAAGCAGGGCGGCGCACAGGGCGTGTTCGACGGCGTGATGGGCCTGCACCATCTGCTGCGCAAGATCGAGCTGGCCGGGATGGACTTCAAAACCAAGAAGGGCGGCAAGCCGATTGCCACCGCCCTGCCCGGCACCGCTTTGGGGATCGGTCTGGAACTGCCGCTGGCCACGCATCGCATCTTTGCGGCCGACAACCCGAAGGCCAAGATCGGCCTGCCGGAAATCATGGTCGGCATCTTCCCCGGCGGTGGCGGCACCACGCGTCTTAGCCGCAAGCTGGGTGCGATGGCCGCAGCCCCCTTCCTGCTGGAGGGCAAGCTGTCCGATCCCGCCAAGGCCAAGGCCGCTGGCCTGATCGATGAGGTCGCAACCGATCCGGTGGCCGCCGCCCGCGAATGGGTGCTGAGGGCCACCGATGTCGATCTGGTGAAACCGTGGGACGCCAAGGGCTACAAGATGCCCGGAGGCGAACCCTATCACCCGGCGGGCTTCATGACCTTCGTCGGCGCAAGTGCGATGATCCATGGCAAGACCATGGGTGTCTATCCGGCGGCCAAGGCGCTGCTTTCGGCGGTCTATGAGGGTGCGCTGGTGCCCTTTGACACCGCGCTGAAGATCGAGGCGCGCTGGTTCACCAACCTGCTGATGAACCCCAGCTCCTCGGCGATGATCCGCAGCCTGTTCATCAACAAGGAAGCGCTGGAAAAAGGCGCGAACCGCCCCGAGGCCCCCGATCAGACAGTGAAAAAGGTCGGCATTATCGGTGCGGGCATGATGGGCGCAGGCATCGCCTATGTCAGCGCCATGGCGGGTATCGAGGTCGTGCTGATCGACAATGCTCAAGAGGCCGCTGATCGGGGCAAGTCCTACTCGACCGGGCTTCTGGACAAGGCAATTAGCCGCAAGAAAGCCAGCGAAGAGAAGAAGGCCGAGGTTCTGGCCCGCATCACCGCCACGACCGATTACGCGGCGCTGCAAGGCTGCGACCTGATCGTCGAGGCCGTCTTCGAAGACCCCACCGTCAAGGCCGAGGTCACCAAGCGCGCCGAGGCGGTGATCCCCGAGGACGCGATCTTTGCCACCAATACCTCGACCCTGCCGATCAGCGGGCTTGCGAAAGCCAGCGCCCGCCCCGAGCAGTTCATCGGCATCCACTTCTTCAGCCCCGTGGACAAGATGCTGCTGGTCGAGATCATCAAGGGCAAAGAGACCGGCCCCCGCGCCGTCGCCAAGGCGCTGGATTTCGTCCGCCAGATCAAGAAGACACCCATCGTCGTCAATGATGCGCGCTTCTTCTACGCCAACCGCTGCATCATCCCCTATATCAACGAAGGCATCCGCATGGTGGCCGAGGGTGTCAGCCCCACGCTGATCGAGAATGCCGCCAAGATGATGGGGATGCCGCTGGGTCCGCTGCAACTGGTGGATGAGACCTCGATCGATCTGGGCGTCAAGATCGCCAAGGCGACGCGCGCGGCAATGGGCGATGCCTATCCCGATGGCGCGGTCGATGACGTGATCTTCAAACTGGCCGATGCGGGCCGGTTGGGCCGCAAATCCAAGGCCGGCTTCTATGACTATGACGAGGCGGGCAAGCGGCAGGGTCTGTGGTCCGGCATCGCGCTGGCATGGCCCGAGGCCGATACCCAGCCCGAGCTGACCGAGATCCAGCACCGCCTGATGTATATCCAGTCGCTGGAAGCCGTCCGCGCGCTTGAGGAAGGCGTGCTGGAAGACATCCGCGAAGGCGATGTCGGCGCGATCCTTGGCTGGGGCTTCGCGCCGTGGTCGGGCGGCCCGTTCAGCTGGCTCGACATCATGGGTGCGGCGCGTTCGGCGGAAATCACCGATGGGCTTGCCGCGAAATTCGGCCCGCGCTTTGCGACGCCCAAGCTGCTGAGCGACATGGCCGCCAAGGGCGAAAGCTTCTACGGCAAGTTCGGCGCAGGCAAAGTCGCCGCCTGACAAAAGAAAGGGGCAGAGGTGCGCACCTCTGCCCCAATTCATTCACTGGGGTCGGCGGATCAGATCAGCCCTTCCGCGCGGAAGGCCGCCTTCAGATCGCTTTCCGGACGCGCGCCGACATGGCTGATGACCTCGGCCGCGGCAATGCAGCCCATACGGCCCGCGACGGCCAGCGGCACACCGGTCGCTAAGCCATAGATCAGCCCCGCCGCGAACTGATCGCCCGCGCCGGTCGCATCGACCGGCACGACCCGGTGGACCGGAGCGGTCACCCGTTCATCGCCCCGAATCAGGATCGCATCCTCGCCCGAGCGGGTGCAGATCACCGTCCCGCAATCCGCCGATGCCAAACGAAGCGCCTCGTCCAGATCGGTGACCTGATAAAGCGAGGTCCATTCATGGACATTGCCGATGACGTAATCCATCGGACCCGCGACCAGACGGCGGAAGCCGTCGCGATGGCGGTCGACGCAGAACGGGTCCGACAGCGCAATCCCGGCCTGACCGCCCGCCTTGTGGCAGGCGTCAGCCGCCTTCAGGAACGCGGCCTTGCCCATGTCCTTGTCGAACAGATAGCCTTCAAGGAACAGCCAGTCCGCGCCGCTGAACGTGGCCGGGTTCACGTCCTCGGCCCCAAGCTCGGCGGAAATACCCAGATAGGTGTTCATCGACCGTTCGCCATCGGGCGTGACGAAGATGATCGAACGCGAGGTCGGCAGCACTTCTCCGGCCAGCGGCGGATTGACGAAGACCGTGCCCGCGGCCTCGGTCTGCTCGGCATAAGAAAGGCCCAAGGGATCGCCCGCAACCCGCCCGATAAACGCGGTGCGCAGACCCATCATGCCAATCCCCGCCAGCGTGTTCGCGACCGAGCCGCCCGGCACCAACCGCGCCTTGGACGCCTCGGCATCGGCGGATTGCGCGGCCATCAGAAACTCGGACCGTTCGCGGTCGATCAACTGCATGATCCCCTTTTCGATGGCCAGACGGCCAAGGCTGGCATCAGAGGTCGGCGCGATCACGTCCATGATGGCATTGCCGATCCCGATCACATAGGGGGTCGTCATTCGGTCTTCTCCTCATAGGGACAAAGGTCTTGGATGGGGCAGATCATGCAGCGGGGACGCCGCGCCTGGCAGACGTAGCGACCATGCAGGATCAGCCAGTGATGGCAGTTCTGCTGGAACATGACGGGGACATTGTCCTCGATGGCGCGTTCCACGGCATCGACATCGCGGCCCGGTGCGATGCGGGTGCGGTTGCCGACGCGGAAGATATGCGTGTCGACCGCCTGCGCCGGGAAATTGAAGGTGCTGTTCAGGACCACATTCGCAGTCTTGCGACCGACGCCCGGCAGGGTCATCAGCGCGGCGCGGGACTGGGGAACCTCGCCGCCATATTCCTCGACCAGACGCTTCGACAGGGCGATGACGTTCTTGGCCTTCTGGCGGAACAGGCCAATGGTCTTGATTTCCTCGGTCAGCGCCTCGACGCCCAGTTCCAGCATCTGCTGCGGTGTCGTCACCCGGCGAAACAGGTTCTTGGTCGCCTTGTTCACCCCCACATCGGTCGCCTGCGCCGACAGCGCCACGGCGACCAGCAGGGTGAAGGCGTTCACATATTCCAGTTCAGTCACCGGGGCGGGGTTCGCCTCGCGGAAGCGGGAAAATATCTCGACCTGCGTCGAATAAGGCAGGGCTTGGGAAATGCGGGATGAAGCTGAGCGGGCCATAGCGACCAGATGCCCCGAGCCGCTTCACAGTTCAAGCGCCGAACGGCGGAACGCGGCGAAAGCTGGCACCCGGAACACGGCCCGATTTTTCGGCAAGATCACGGATTTATCATGCATTCCTGTGGAGTTGGCCCGGAACCCGTGTCATGTTCCCCACGTTTGGGCATCAGCCCGGCCTTGGGAGAGGCCGGCAGTCGTTAGGACAGGCGACGGCGGATCGCCCCTGAAGGAAAGGCTATAAAAATGAAAACACGTATCTCGCTGCTTCTGGCTGCGTCGGGTGTGCTGGCGCTTGGCGCCTGTGCCACCACCACCGATCCTTATGGGAATCCCACGACCGGGGGCATGAGCAAGGCCCAGCAGGGCGCGATCGCAGGCGCGGTCGTCGGCGGGCTGGTCGGCGCCGGCGAAAGCCGTGAAAACGCCATCAAGGGCGCGGTCATCGGCGCCACGGCCGGCGCGGTCGGCGGCTCGATCCTTGACCAGCAGCAAAAAGCCCTGCAGCAGTCGCTGAACAACCCCAATATCCGCATCGTCAACAATGGCAGCTACCTGACCGTGGTGATGCCGGAATCGACGCTGTTCGCGACGGATTCGGCTGCCGTCGGCGCACAGGGCCAGAACGACCTGTACACGATCGCGCAGAACCTGAACCAATATCCGAACAGCCGCGTGCAGGTCATCGGCCATACCGACAGCACCGGTTCGGCTGCCTACAACCAAGACCTGTCCGAGCGTCGCGCACGTTCTGTCTCGGGCATCCTGTCGGCGGGCGGCGTATCTGGCTCGCGCCTGACGACCACTGGTCGCGGCGCAAGCGCCCCGGTCACGTCGAACGACACCGCTTCGGGTCGCGCGCAGAACCGCCGCGTCGAGATCCTGATCATCCCGAACCGCTAAGGCGGAACGGCGACATTCCGAAAGGGCCGGTCTGCACCGGCCCTTTTTTCATGGGTGGGGCTTGGACATGGAAAAACCCCGGATGTTGCCATCCGGGGTCAGACCACAGTCCCGACGAGCCTTAACGGCCCTGTTCGTTCATTCAGTTCAGGCGGCTCGCCACGTCGTCGATCGCCTTGTCGATGCCGGCGCTACGCTGAGCAGCAGAGCCCTGCTTGCCAAGGATCTCGGCCGCAGCCGCGATGGCCGTCTGGATCGCGCGGTCACGCACGGCGCGAACGGCATCAGCCTCGGCGCTGGAGATCTGGTCTTCGGCCGCCTTCAGGCGACGTTCGATCGAGACTTTCAGCGCGTTCTTGGCCTTTTCGGCCTCGAGCGTGGCTTCGCGTTTCGCATTGGCAACGATGTCGGCGGCCTGGGTTTTCACCTCGCGCTGACGACGCTCGTAGCTTGCATAGATCTCCTGGGCTTCCTCGCGCAGGCGACGGGCCTCGGCCAGATCATTGCGAATGCCTTCGGCGCGCTTGTCCAGAAGCCCACCGATCAGTTGCGGCACCCGGTAGTAAACCAGGATGCCGACGAACAGCAGGAAGGCCAGCAGAACGACGAAATCCGTGTTCCGCAGCGAGAAGAACGGACCCGAAGCCGCGAAGGCCGGGCTGGCCATCAGGACGAAAAGAAGGCTCAGACGTTTCATTGCAGCGCCCCCTTCAGCCGCTGATCGACGGCATCGTTGATCAGGTTCTGGTCAACCGAGCCACCGAAATTCTGCACAAGGGACTCGGTCACGTCGCGGGCGACGGCACGAGCATCCTCGACAGCGGTTGCCCGGATTTCGCCGATACGCTTCTCGGACTCGGCCGAGCGCGCTGCGATTTCCGCATCCGCATGAGCGATGGCGGCATCCAGTTCCTTGTGCATCTCGGCCTTGTTCGCCGCGATGATCTTGTTGGCTTCTGCGCGGGCGTCGGCAAGCGCCTTGTCATAGGCCGCTTCCGCGTCCTTGGCTTTTTGCTTGAATTCCTCGGCCGCCATCAGATCGCCGGTAATGGCGCCCTGACGGTCGCTGATGATCCCGCCGATGCGCGGCAGGGCCACGCGCGACAGGACCCAGTAGATCGCGGCCAGCACGAGCAGCAGCCAGACGATCTGGTTGCCGAAGGTGCTGATATCCAGCTGCGGCATGCCGGCGCTGCTGGCGCCATGTGCCGCATCCGCAGCGGTAGCGACATGGGCCGCGTCGGCACCGTGCGCCGCCGCCTGGGCGGTCTCGGCGTGGATCACCGCTTCTGATTCGTTGACCACGACAGGCGCGGTCTGTTGCAACAGGCTGAACATTTCCTACCCCATGCCGGTCGTTTCACAATCGGGTGGGCGCGCAACGCCCCCACCCAACCGCAAGGATGGCAAAAGGATCAGACTGCGAACAGCAGCAGCAGCGCGACCAGGAACGAGAAGATGCCCAGGGCTTCAGCGAAGGCCATGCCGATGAACAGCGTGGCGGTTTGCGAAGCAGCAGCCGAAGGGTTACGCAGAGCGCCGGCCAGGTAGTTGCCAGCAACGTTGCCCACACCCATGGCAGCGCCGGCCATACCGATGCAAGCCAGACCGGCGCCGAGGTACTGTCCCAGTTGACCCAGATTTTCCATATTCATGCTCCTTGAGGCTTTGGAAAGGGTTTCGATTTTCCTGATTTGCGGGTCCGGCGCTTAGTGCGACGGATGCAGGGCGTCCTTCAGATAGACGCAGGTCAGGATAGTGAAGACATAGGCCTGGATGGTGACGACAAGCACCTCCAGCGCATAGACGCCGACGATCGCCAGGATCGACACGGGCGCAAGCAGAGCCGCGCCGGCAAAGGCCGCGAACACTTTCATGACGGCGTGGCCTGCCATGATGTTGCCGGCAAGACGAATGGAGTGGCTGACCGGGCGCACAAAGTACGAGATCAGTTCGATCACCGCCAGCACGGGGCGCATCAGCGCCGGAGCCGAGCTGACCCAGAACAGGCCGAGGAAATGAGTGCCGTTCTTGACGAAGCCCAGAACGGTGACACCAACAAAGACCAACAGTGCAAGGACGGCAGTGACGGCGATCTGCGAGGTCGGCGAGAAGGACATCGGCAGCAGGGCCAGAGCGTTCGCGAACAGGATGAAGCAGAACAGCGTCATGATGTACGGGAAGTACTTCAGGCCTTCCTTGCCGGTGATATCCTCGACCATCTTGCGGACCATGCCGTACATCAGCTCGGCGATGGACTGGATACGGTTCGGGATGATGGCGCGACCACGGGTCCCGAAGACCAGCAGACCGATGATGCACAGCGCGGCCAGACCCATCCACAGCGTGGCGTTGGTCGGCGTGTACCAATGCACGTCGGTGCCGCCGAATAGCGGCTTGACGGTGAACTGGTCCATCGGGTGGAAAACCAGACCTTCACTGTGTTCTTCTGTCGCCATCGTCATTTACCCTCGTCGTCGCCGGCGTGCCCCGGCTCCTTGCCAATCTCTTTCGCCGTCCGCATCATCGTCTTGATCCCGGCCGCAAGGCCTAGAAGCACGAAGACGACCATCAGGAGCGGCGTCGTGCCGAACAAGGTGTCCAGCCCAAATCCGATCCCGAACCCGATGCCCAGTCCGGCTACAAGTTCGGTCACCATGCGCCAAGCCATATTGGCCTGACTGAAATGTTCCTCTCCGCGCGAGCCCGCTTCCCGCACCACCTTGTCGCCCAGTTTGGCTTCCAGCTGGCGCAGTCGCTCCGCGTCTCGGGCACGCGCAGCTTCATGGTCGTCATCTTCGGCCATGGCTCACACCCCCGTTATCGGTTGGCGCGGTGATAGGTGCTGGAGGGGTTTAAGTCAAGCAAGCAGAGGTTTTGCGCAACTATCTGACTTTGTTATGTTTAGCGTCACCGGTGCTGAACGGTTTCCAAGGGTTGCGGGCCGAAGGTGCAAGGGTCCATATTCAACCCAGCAGTTAAGTAAGCATAGATGGCCCCGCAAAACCCCAGTCTGGACATAATTTTCGCCGCCCTCGCCGATCCGACGCGGCGGGCGATCCTTGGCATGTTGCTGGAGGATGACATGGCGGTGACGGATGTGGCCGCGCCATTCGAGGTCAGCTTGGCTGCGATCTCGAAGCACCTTGCCGTGCTGGTGACGGCGGGACTGATCCGGCAAGAGCGGCGCGGGCGGATCATCTGGTGCAAGCTGGAACCCGAAGGGCTTCGCAGCGCCTCGGTCTGGATGCAGGGGTTCGGCCAGTTCGAGCCAGTGGATCTGGACGATTTCGAACGCTTTCTGCTGGCCGAACTGGGGGGCGCCCCTTCCGAAGGGAAGGAGCAGCCCTGAGCCGGATCATTTGACGGTAATGCGCCCGTCAAGCTCGGGCACAAAGCCCGGTCCGGATTTGGCCAGATATTCGGCAAGTACATCCGCAAGGTCCGGACCGAAGTCATAGGCCTCGGTCGCATTGGTCGCAAAGATCTTGTAGCCGTCTCCGCCGCCGCGCATGTAGTTGTTGGACACCACGCCATAAGTGGCGGCCAGGTCGATCGGCTTCCAGGCATCGCCGTCGCGGACCTGCACATCAGAAATCCGCTTGCCGACTTCGGCCTTGGGATCGACCGTATATTTCAACCCCGCAACCTGCGCGAAACGGCCCGCTTTATCGTCATACTGGCTCGCCCCGTTTTCCAGCGCCGCGACGATATCCGCGCCCTTCAACTTGAAGGTCGACAGCGTGTTCTGGAAAGGCAGGACCGACAGGACTTCGCCCATGGTCACCGGCCCGGCATCGATCGACGCGCGCAAGCCGCCGCCATTCGCGATGGCAACCGTGACGCCCTGCGCCTTGACGCGATCCAGCATGGCGTCGGCGACAACCACGCCCATCTCGCATTCCTTCTGACGGCAGGTTTCGCGGCTGCCGTCGATTGGGGCCTTGGTTTCGGCGACCAGCTTCTGCTTCAGCTTTTCGATAGGAGCGGCCATTTCCTTGACGCGGGCGGCGAGGGT
The DNA here is from genome assembly GCF_009711205.1 of Paracoccus litorisediminis. Lineage (GTDB taxonomy): Bacteria > Pseudomonadota > Alphaproteobacteria > Rhodobacterales > Rhodobacteraceae > Paracoccus > Paracoccus litorisediminis. Next base: position 433,903 of record NZ_WMIG01000001.1, read on the forward strand.
CGGATCCTCGGCGATTGAGCCGTCCAGCAGGATCGGCTGCCCCTCGGCCTTGATCAGCTTGCCGTTGTCATCCCAGGTCAGCGTCAGATGGCCTAGATATTTGCCGTAGGCATAGGCTGTCACGATCGGCACTTCTCCATCCGGCCCCTTTGCAACCGTCGGATACGGACCTTCCGCTCCGTCCATATCGCCCAGAAGCGTATGGCTGTGACCGCCAATCAGCGCGTCAATGCCGCCGACCTCGGCAACGATTTCCTGATCGCGCTTGTAGCCCTCATGGGTCAACGCAAGGATCTTGCTGACACCGGAATCGGTCAGCTCCTGCACATCGGCCTTGAGGCTGTCGATGTCGTCCTGGAAAATCACCTTATCGCCGGGCGAGGCAGTTTCGGGCGTGTCCATCGCCAAAGCCGAAACGATGCCGATCTTTTCGCCACCGACCTCTAGCGTCAGCTTGTCACCAACCTTGCCCTTCAGTTCCGGCGACTGCGACAGGTCGAGATTGCCCGAGATAACCGGAAACTTGACGCCCTCGGCCAGCAGTTGCAGCCCGGCGGGTCCGTCATCGAACTCGTGGTTACCCACCGCCATCGCGTCGAACCCGATCGCGTTCATGAACTCGACCGTGTCCTTGCCCTTGTAGGTCGTATAGAACAGGCTGCCCTGATACTGATCGCCTGCATCCAGGACGACCACGTTCTGCCCCTCGGATTTCAACTGGTTGCGCAGCTCGTTGATCTTGGTCGCCAGCCGTGCCACGCCTCCGAAACATTCGTTCTTGGCCAAGGTCTCGGCGTCGCAAGTCGCGTCATATTTGTTGATCGACTCGATCCGACTGTGGAAGTCATTGATATGCAGGACATGCAGCGTGTAATCCGCCTGCGCTGCGCCCGCATTCAGGGCAAGGCTTGCCACAGATACCAGAAATGCGCGTTTCATCATTCCCTCTCGTCGCCGAAAATTGTTCGGGCCGAGCTTAGGGATGGGTCGTCATGCGTCAACCATTGAACGGCGCGCGCTTGACTCTTGACGAGGCGGCGGACCGGGAGCATGAACCGCGCCATGCTGATCTATAAAGTCCTTCGAGAACCCGAGTTCGCGGCCTTTCGTCGCGACGGTCACACTCACGGTGCCCCGGTCGATCTGACCGACGGCTACATCCACTTGTCCACGGCACAGCAACTGCCCGGAACGTTGGCCAAGCACTTCGCGGTCGAAGACGGGTTGCACCTGCTGGCGCTGGACTCCGAGGAGTTGGATAGTATCCGATGGGAGCCCTCGCGCGGCGGCGACCTGTTCCCGCATCTTTACCGAGAGCTGCGCGCCGATGACGTGATCTGGTCGCGCCCTATCGCCCTTGGCCCAAACGGTCACGAAACCGGAGACCTCGCATGAACCTGATCGAGCGGATCGGCCTGTCCTCGCTGCATTTGCTGGACCCCGAAAAGGCTCATGACTTGTCGATTAAGGCACTGGAGCGCGGACTAGTGCCGCTGCCCGGCAAGCCTGCGACCTCGGATCGTCTGCGCTTGCGATTGGCGGGGCTGGAGCTTGCAAACCCGGTCGGGTTGGCCGCCGGCTATGACAAGAACGCCCGCACCCTGCCAGCGCTAATGCGTGCAGGATTTGGCTTTGTCGAGGTCGGCGCGGCTACCCCGCGCCCGCAGCCCGGCAATCCCAAGCCGCGCCTGTTCCGGTTGACCGAGGACCGCGCGATCATCAACCGTTTCGGCTTCAACAATGAAGGTGCCGAGCGCATTGCAGAACGGATGGCGCGCCGTCCCAATGCCTATCCGGCCGGCATTCCGGTCGGCCTGAACATCGGAGCGAACAAGGACAGCGCTGACAAAAGCGCCGATTTCGCCGCCGTGGTCCGCGTGGCCGGGGAAACCGCGGACTTCCTGACGGTGAACGTCTCATCGCCCAACACCGAAAAGCTTCGCGATCTTCAGGGACCGGAGGCACTGGCCGCTTTGCTGGATGGGGTCATCAAGGCGCGTGACGCACTGCCGAATCGCCCGCCCGTCTTCGTCAAGATTGCTCCCGATCTGGACGATGCGGGATTGGCCGACATCGCCGCAGTCGCCTTGGCAGCACCGGTCGATGGCATTATCGCGACCAATACGACGTTATCGCGTGAAGGGCTGATGTCGGCTCATGCACCCCAAACCGGCGGTCTCTCCGGTGCACCGCTGATGCGTCCCTCGACACATGTCTTGGCCAAGCTTAGCCAACTGGTCGCCGGACGCCTGCCGATCATCGGTGTAGGGGGGATTTCGTCGGCCGAGGACGCATGGCAGAAGCTGCGCGCAGGGGCCTCGGCGGTGCAGATCTATTCGGCGCTGATCTATCAGGGCTTCTCGCTGGCCGACCGGATCGCGCGTGAACTTGACGACCGGCTGGCTCGCGAAAAGATCACCCTGCCCGAGCTGACCGGCAGCGGCATCAAGGATTGGCTCTAGGGCGGCATCGCCCTAGAACAGGTCTTCGCGACCCAGAAGCTGATTCATGCTGTTCGACGGATCGGCGCAGCCCGCATCGCCCACGATGCGGGCGGGAACACCTGCCACGGTCTTGCAGGGCGGTACATCCATCAGGACGACCGACCCCGCAGCGATCCGCGAATGGTGTCCGATCTGCAGGTTGCCCAGAACCTTGGCCCCTGCCCCGATCATCACGCCGTTGCCGATCTTGGGATGACGGTCGCCATCCTCCTTGCCGGTCCCACCCAGCGTGACCGAATGCAGCATGGACACATCATTGCCGACAACCGCTGTTTCGCCAATGACGATGGAATGCGCGTGGTCGATCATCACGCCGGTTCCTATGCGGGCCGCCGGGTGGATATCGACGCCAAACACCTCCGAGCAGCGCATCTGCACGAAATAGGCCATGTCGTGGCGGCCCTGCTGCCACAACCAATGCCCGATCCGGTAGGATTGCAGGGCCTGATAACCCTTGAAGAACAGGATCGGCTGCATCAGCCGATGCGTTGCCGGATCGCGGTCATAGACCGCAAGCAGATCAGCCTTCGCGGCCAATCCCAGTTCGGGCGCGCAGGAAAACGCGTCATCCGCGATTTCCCGCAGGATCTGTTCGCTCATCTCGCGTGAGGCAAGCTTGAGCGAGAAACGATAGGCCAGCGCCGCCTCGAAGGTGGAATGGTGCAGCAATCCGGCATGGATCAAGGCACCCAGCAGCGGCTCGTCCCTGACGGCGATCCGTGCTTCGCGCTGGATCCGCGCCCAGACCGAGACGCGCGATCCCTCGCCCGTCTCGTCCGAAAGCGGTTCGACCATCTCGTTATGCAGGTTCATCGCGGGCCGTCCGTCCATGAGTTCAGGACAGGATTTTAGCTTAAACCCGCGGCAGCCGAAAGACCCGCTCAATTGGGCAAGCGCAACTCCCACCAATGGATGACGATACGGACCACTCCACCGGTGAATTGCCCCCCTGTCGCGGTCAACCGCAGGGGAGTCGCGTTCCAGAAGGTCATCGGGGCCGAGAGGATGCCCCGCGACCAGGAACCCACGCCTTTGCCCAGCCCCTCTCCGAAACGGTTTGTGGAATCCGCATTGCCAAGCTGCCATGTGCTCAGCGTCCCGGTAATCGCCGTCAGAACCCGCGCTGTTGCTCCGATCACCATGGCCCCTGCCGGGATGCTGATACTGGTCGTGGTCGAGGTGCCGGTGCCCAGCGTCAGGTCTTCGGACAACTGGTTTGCGATCATGCCCGAACCGTGTTGGCCCAGACTGACGGCACCCAGAACCCACGCAGTCCCGTCATGGATCGTAATCACCCCCCTATCGGCGACAAGGGCACGTCGCCCGAAAACGGGTTTCACGAATACCCAGCCGCCGTTTGAACCGATGGCGACATTACCGCCCTGCCCCTCCCATGCGTTGATGGCGCCAGCAGGTACGGCCCAGCATTGCCCGTCCACAACAACGGTCGGCGGCGTACTGCGTGTCGTGCTTTGCAGAACCAAGTCCACCATCCCGTCCAGACGCATCAGCGCGTCGTTCACCGTGACATGCTTCTGTGCCTGTGCCGGTTGCAGCAGAGGCAAGCCCAGATTGGTGGTCGAGTTATCAGACATTGATCGGCATCCTCGCAAAGGGTCCCGGCCCGAAGGCATCGGAGAGTTGAGCGACTTCCACGACAAAATTCCCGCCAGCGCGGACCGCAGCCCATGTCGCGGCGGGTACGGTCCAACGGGCGGCGTCGGTCAGCGATTGCGCAAGCACGGCCCCATCGCGCACCAGCCTGACCGAGTAGCGTTCTTCGGCCTCACCCAGGGGAACATCGGGACCGTCCCAGCCGTCGCCGTCGATCCTCGTACGGCGGATCCAACTGATGGTCGTCCCTGAGACCGCCAGATGGCAGGGCGACAGGGGTCGCAGGCCTGCGCCTCGAAATGCCCCAGCCACGGAACGGTAGCTAGGGTCGTCGGGACTGCGCGTCGCCGGACCCACCCGCCAATAGCGCATCTGATTGCGCGCGCTGGGGGCCAGTTCAACCTGCTCGGCCGCACCGTCCAGCAGTACGACCATGCTGCCCGAGGGCCAGACATTTGGCATGAATGCGTCGGTGCCTGCCTGCCCGCGCAACCGGGTCGATATCTCCCACGTGCCCGCCGAAATCAGCGTCGCATCGCGAAACTGCAGCAACTCCCACCCTTCGGGCGAGCCATCGCCAATGGCCAGCAGGTTTGCGCCACTGCGCAACGCGGTTTCGGTCGCAGCCTCCAGCGTGCCACCCTTGACCTTTACCCGCAGCGGCGCACCCCGGTCCCACACACCGGGACGCGCGGCGGCAAGCGGCGACAGCGTCACCCCGATGACAGACGGCGTGGGAACCACGATGTTGCGGGCATAACCGCCCGTACTTTCTGGTGCGACCCAGACCGCCACCGAACCTGGCCAAGGCGTTGCAGTCACAGCCAGATATGGTGCATGAGGCTCCTCGTCGCCCCTGAGCAGCGGCAGGTCCAGAAACACCGGCAGAACCGGAACGGGGGGCGCGAAGGCACGCGCACGACTATCGCTTTCGACCGAGACTGAGGGGCGATAAACTGCGGGCTCGACACGAACTGCGTCGACCGTCAGCGCGCCTGCTCGCTCAAGCCGGTCAATCCGCCATCGACGAGTATTACCCTGCCGATCAGCCATCGACACGACATCCCCCGGCCCCAGATGTCCCTTTGACGGCGGCAGGGCAAAGCGCATCGTATCCCTCGCCACCAGCGTTTCCGACAGCCAACGATCGGTCATCGCCTGTCCATCGGCCCGCGTCATTGCCATTGGCAATTCGCTATCCGACACGGCAAGGAACTCAGCGCCGGGAACCAGTGTCTCGGCCGTCCGCGTGGAATAATCGCTTTCGGCCTCGACATGGGTCAGCCGGACACGACCGGGCTGCTCGGCATCGCCCGATCGAGCAAGCTCGATACCAGACACATCGTCAGCCTCAGCCGTATCATTCATCGTCAGCTTGGCGTCGACGCGGGCATCGCGCATCATGAAACGCAGGACGCCGTCCCTTTCGACCGCATCGAAGCCATGCGCGAGCATCAGCGGTTGCAACGCGGCACGCCCGCTTTCCGCACCGCTGATCGCATAGCCGCGCACCAGTCCCGAAAGCCCCTCGGCGTCAAATGCGGCGACACCTGCCTCGGCGCAGATTTCGGCTACGACATCAGTCAAGGGCACGGCCCCGGCACGGCCATTCAGCCAGTGACCACGCTCCCATGCGGGGCCATCCGACCAGACATCTCGGCGCGCCGGGAAGGCAGGGAACGGCCGGGCATCCCAGCACCAGACATGAGCGCGATCCATGTCGATCATCCGACCCGCAGTCGTCCGCCCGCGGGCAGCACGGGCCGGGTTATTTGCCGGATCCGACCAGAACTCGGTCATGGCGCGGACATAGGCTGCCTGGACCAGATCATCGCGCCGCCCTGTCGAAAACCAGGGCAACGACGATTCCGAACTCATCGCATCAAGGAATTTGTTGGGCTGGTTCGTGCCCTTGTCGATCGCCGCACAACCCATCTCGGTGAACCAGACCGGTTTCGAACCGGGCACCCAATCACTGGGCTGCGTCAGGCGTCGACCACCCACCCGGTCGTGGTGCTCGTTCAGCCACCAGTTCCGGATATCCTTGAAACGCCACAACCAATGTTCGTGGAACTGCCCGTCCCGGATCGGGCTTCTGACCTGCGCCAGCCGGTCCTCGTCCCGCGCATAATACCAGTCGTAGCCCTCACCCCCGAGGATATTGCTTTTCAGATAGGCCGAATTGTCGATGCGCTCCCAATGGGCGTCCAGATGGTCTTCGCCCTCGCGCCAGTCCGACAGCGGCATGTAATTGTCGATGCCGATGAAATCGATGTTCGCGTCCGCCCAAAGCGGGTCGAGGTGAAAGAACACATCGCCATTCGCCGGGTGGTATCCGAAATATTCGGACCAATCAGCCGCATAGCCGATCTTGACCGCATCCCCAAGAACGCCGCGCACATCAGCGGCCAGTCTGCGCAACTCCGCAACAGCGGGAAAGCTTGCCCCCTCGCCTTGGATCTGGGTCAGCCCGATCATCTCCGAGCCAATCAGGAATGCGTCGATCCCGCCCGCAGCCGCACATAGATGAGCGTAATGCAGAATGAAGCGGCGATAGGACCATTCATCCGGCCCCGAATAGCTGATCCGATCACCCGAGCGCGTGAAATCGGCGGCCCGCGCGGTCCCGAAAAACCGCAAAACCTCTTCGGTTGCAGTTTTGGTTCCGGCAGGACTACCGGGCCGACCCGCCGCAATGCTGCTGGTCATCCGGCCACGCCATGGCATGACCAGCTGATCGGAGGCCCCGCTCCACGGGTCAGGCTTACCGTTGCCGGATAGCTGTTCCATCAGAATGAAAGGATAAAAAACTGCCTTGCGGCCATCCCCCGCAATGGCCCGCAAGGCCTCGATGACCGATCCGTCCGAAGGTGTTCCGCCATAGACAGGCCGTCCGTCGAGCCGAGCGACCTCCATCGCGTCATCGCGGTCAATCCCGCCTGAACGCCAGCCCATTTCGCGACCATCGCGGGTCGCGTCCTCGACCTTGGGTCGGATTTGGCACTGACCAACACGCAGATCATCGCCAAACCAGGACACAACCAGCGACACCGAGCCGACATTCGGCAGCTCTCGACCCAGCGTGCGCATCGACGCTTCAAAATCGGTCGGCGCCAGAGGCGTGTTGCGGTTGACCACCTGCGTTTCACCCAGACCGAAATCATGGCTGACCGGAGTCGTGGCCAGCGAATACTCGCCCGTGCCGGGGATCATCGCAACCGCCCTGACCTCACGCGAAAGCCCGCGTCCCTCACGTGCGGCACGCGTCACTTCGAAGGACAACTGCGGCACGCGGTTTCCCCAGCGCTCAAGCCCCAGATCCTCCAGCACGACATAGGCGATGCCGCGATAGGCCGGGGCGTCGTCACCTTCCTGCGCGCGGATGGCCGGATCGGGCAGCTGCTGTTCATCGCCTCGATAGACACGCATGTTCAGCTCATCCGGCGCGACCTCCTCGCCGTCCGCCCACACCCGTCCCACGCCAAGGATCGGCCCCTCACATAGGGCCAAGGCAAAACTCAAGCGATAGCCAATCTCGGTCCCGCTGGGCGACGAGCCTTTGCCGCCACCCTGTTTGCTGCGCACCTCGACCAACGGTCCGGCCCAGATCGTGTGACCCGGTACGCGCATCTGTCCCCATATCCGCGGAATGGGTGTGCCCTCGCCCGCGGTCTGGATCCGCATGCGATCAACCCGACCCGTTTCGACCGCCTTTGATCCCGATCCGAGCAGCCGTTGATCTAGCGCCCGGCCAATGGTCGCGCCGACCGCACGGCCGATAACGGCCCCCGACAGGCCAAGGACAGTGCCACCGAAACCTGCACCCAAAGAGGCACCGGCGGCAGCCAGCAGTAACGTCGCCATTGCGCTTATCTCCGCTTAGATCGTTGGCGGGAACCTGAACCTTCCGGCGATCCGTGACCGCCAGGGTGCCGATAGCGGGCTTTCCACCACGCCATGCCGGTCATAGGCATGGATGAAGCTGGCCTCGGCTCCGGTTTGCGCCAGAATTCCCATATGCTTCGCGATGGCCCCCGATCGCATGCGAAAGATCAGCACGTCGCCGGGGGCTTCGTCAGAGGTGGGACGCAGAAAACGCAGCGCCCCACCGATCAGCAATTCTTCATCATCCGTTTCGCCCCAGTCGGGCGTATAGGCTGGTAGCACCATCGGCTCGGCACCGTGAAACTCGCGCCAGATACCCCGGATCAGGCCCAGACAATCCGTGCCTGCCCCTTTGGCCGAGGCCTGATGGACATAGGGCGTGCCGATCCACGAACGGGCCGCAGCCACGATCGCTGCACTCATCGGTTCACCTGCGGCGCGATCAGCCAATCCTCGGGCGGCAAATGAGGAAAGCCCCTGAAATTCATGAAATTCAGAAACTTCAGACGGCACGTTTCGGCGCGTTTGTCACAGCCGGTGATCAACCTGACACGGTCACCGGGCTGCGGATGCAGCCCAAGCCCGCTCCAAAGCTCAACCTCACGCGGCCCTCCGGATTGAGGCAGATCCAGCTTGACCACACCGCGCAGGCCCTCTGCAGCGCCAGACTGGACGATCAACTCACCGCGCTCAAACCACCGCGCCTCGTGCCCGGCAATGCCCGTCAGCCTGAAACTCTGCCCCTCATCATGGCTGTGGATCACACCCTCGGCCGAGTAGCCGGGCTTTTCAGTTTGAAAGCAGCAACGCCTGTCACCCAATTCGGCTGAACAACGCGGATGATAAACGCGGCCCTGCGTGCGGTTCAACGGCTCGGAGAGCCCACGCAATTCCGCCTTAAAGGCGCCGCCGCTTCGCGACACTTCTCCCAATCTGCCGCGAAAGATCAGCCTGCGGTTCGAGGGATTGCTCCAATCGACATCCCATAGACGCACATCGGCACTGTCCCAGCGTCCTGCCAGCAGATCAACTTCGGTGATGGCCCCGTCCGACAGGACGCCGACCGCTTCGGTATTGTCGACCGAAAGCCCCGAGGACTGGACCACCGCCTTGGCGCTCAGCCCGCATTCAGGACGAAATGAAATCCCCTCGAACTCCAGCACCCGGTCGTGATCGGTAAATCCCAGAACCAGTCCGTCCTGACGGGTCACGCCCCATGCGCGTGCAATTGTCTCGCCCTTCATATCCGCACCTCGATCACCGGGACCTGAGGCAAATCGCCCGCCTGAAACGACGACACCGAGACCGCGATGCGGTCTGTATCGAAGCGCACCGGCACTTCGAACTCGAACCCCGCAGTAATTTCGGCCCCGTCCTCGGGCGGCGCGCTGAAGGTCAGCGTGCCGGTCGCGGGGTCGACATTGAAGTCCACCGTGTCGCGCAATTCGATGCCACCGACAGCCATCAGCACCGTCCCCGCCACCGGCTTCACGATAGGTCGCCAGTAGCGGGCCGGCCCGGACTGATAGGATTTGCGCAGCGCGAAGCTCCTCCGCACCCCGTCACCGCGTCCGATCTGCTGATCTTGCGGACCCGGCGCCGCGCTGGGGGTCGAAGATTTGAAATCCGCCCAATCCTTCCAGCGAAATCCATGCAGCTGACCTGCACGCGCTTCGAAGAACGCAATCAGTCTTGCCACGTCGTCCAGCGACCGCAGCCCCATCCCCGCGTCATAGCGCCGCCGAGAGTGGGCCCAAGGTGTGCTGCGCTCCTCGTGGCCATTCGTCAGCGCGACAATCTCGGTGCGCCGTTCCGGTCCGCCCAGCGAGCCGAATGACAGGTTGGCCGGAAAACTCACCTCGTGAAATGCCATGTCTCACCTGTTCCTTTCGCCCTGCGCCAGCACGCGGCCAAGCTGCGCCGCCATCTGCGATTGCGACCTCTGAAAGCCCGCGACATCGGGGGTCGAGATGTTGAATGTGACGTTCACGGGCCGACCGCCCCCCGCCGAGGCGACGCCCAGCTTGCCATCCGCACCTCGACGCAGCGGCATGATCGCTTCGGGCCCGGCCTCACCCATCAGCCCGGTCGCGCCGCGCATCGGGAAATAGGTCGGCGAACCGACCACGCCGCCCTTGGCAAAGGGCATTACCCGCCCCTGCGTAAAGGCCCCGCCATCGGCAAAGGGCATCGCGCCCGAAACCAACCCCGTCACCCCTTCCGAGATTGCCCCGGCCAGCGCCTGATTGACCGGCTTCATCGCCAACGAAAAGGCCGTGTCCACCATGCTGCGCGCGACGGTCTGCAAGGCATCGGACAGCTTCGCCCCGTCCAGCACCAGACCGGCAAAGGCCCTGCGCAACCCGCTGCTGATCCCCGAACTCAGTGAGTTCACCTCGCGGCCGGTAAACAGCATGGATTCGCGCAGGCGGCTCAACTCCTGTTCGAATGCCGCCGTCACCTGTCCACTGTCGCTTATGGCACGCTCATACAAGCTGCTATCGTCTTCCCCCAGATCCACCACCGGCACTCCTTTGAACTGTCAGCTATTTCCGCCCGGCGGGCGCGGCGCATCGGGATAACGCGCTGCCAGCTCCGCCAGGCGGTCCCGCGTCATGCCGGCAGTGACGCTGGCTTCGATCCCCAGCATCAGGGCCAGTTCCGCAGGCGTCAGGGACCAGAACATCGCAGGTGTCAGCCCAAGACCGCCCATCCGTTCCGGCCCCATTCCCATCTTCATGAGACCGGGCCAATCAAGCCCTCGCATCCTCAGACGCCATCGGAACGAAAGGCGCGTCCCAGCAGCTGCGCCGCCAGATGCGCCGCCTGAACCGGCCCGCCCCGCAATTCAGCGGCAAGAAACTCATCCATGCCGCCCGCCCAACCACCGCCGCGCAGACCCGCAACCAGCACCGCCATCACGTCGCGGCTGGAAAATGACCCGCCCTCAAACCGCTCGATCAGCGCGATCATGCTGCTGGCTCCCAGCGTCTCCTCAAGCTCGGCCAAGGCGCCCAGCGTCAGCTTCGCCGAATGGGCCGCACCGTCCAGCCAGATCTCGACCTCACCCGCCCAGGGGTTCACCATTTCAGAGCGAGACGAAGCTGAGCGCGCCGGCGCTTGCCAGGGAAATCTCATAAGTCGCCTCGCCATTATAATTGCCGGAATATTCAAGACTGGTGATCTGGAACGGTCCCTCGACATTGCCAAAATCCGGGATCACCACCTGAAAGCGCGGAACCTCACCGTCGAAAAACACCTGCCGCGCGCGCTCATCGGTCGTGCCATCCCGAAACACCCCCGACCCCGAGATCGAGGCCGAACGCACCCCGGCACCTCCCAGAAGCTCGCGCCAGCGGCCTTCGCTTTCGATGCTGGTGACATCCACCGTCTCGGCATTGAAGGAAATCCGCGTCGCGCGCAGACCCGCGACCGTTTCGAAATGCCCGTCGCCGGTCATGTCCATCTTGATCAGCAGGTCGCGTCCTTGCTGCACCGCCATGTCGTTTCTCCTCAACCCAGATCAATGCGCGCGCGAAAGGTCAGATCGACCCGCCGTCCAGCGCCGTTTTCAGTCCGCTTCGCGCGGGACCGCAGAAACCACAGGCCGACCAGATGCCCCCGGCCCAGAGCAAGCGCCGCGCCTTCCAGCGCATCCGTCACGGCAGCCGCAGCCATCTTGACCCCGCTAAAGCCAGCCCCGGCCCCTGACAGGACCGAAACGGTGAAGTCATGAGCCGACCCCGCCCCCGTCGCGTCACCCGCGTCGCGGACATCATCCTGGCCCAGCGCGACATGCGTTCCAGATGGTGCCTCGACCGGCAGCGCATCATAGATCGCGTCCCCGACAAGCAGGCCCAGCCCCTCATGCTGCCGCAGCGCCCGATAGACGGCGGCCTGAAGCGCAACCGAAGCCGCAAAGCTCATGCCGCCACCTCCTCTTTCGCGTAACAGACCAGATAGCGCTGGCCGGGGTCGGTCTCGGCCACGGCCTCGATGCGAAAGCTTCGCCGGGCGGCACCCGCGCCCAGGGACAGTCGCTGCCCCGCCCCCGGTCGTCGTGGATCGCCCCCACGCGCCGCCCGGACGGTAATCCGCCAGACGACAACGCTTTGCGCGCCAAGGCCATAGGACTGTTCCCCACCTGAGCCCGCGCGCATCTCGGCCCAAACGCGACCGACCCGCTTCCAGCCCTGAACAAAACCACCCATGCCGTCGGACACGCGCTCTTGCGCCTCAAGTTCCAGCGGGATTATCAGACGCGGGGCCTTCATGCCCGTCCGCGCAACTTGCCGCGCCCTCCCAGCACCCGGACCGCGCGCCAGCGTTCGATCAGCGCGCTGACACCGAATGGCATGGCCGCCTGCGAACCCTCAAAGCTCCGATCTTCGTAATAGCGCGCCGCCAGCAGAAGCACCGCCTGCGCCAGATCGGCGGGAACCGCACTCCAGGCCAGACCGAAACCGGCACGGAACGTGATCGTCACAAAGCCCGCATCAGGAATGACCGGCAGAAAGGCTGATCGCGGCATCAGCAGCGGACGCTGCATGTCGGGCAGCAGACGCCAACCCGCCGGATCAAGTGTGGTGACCTTCCCGGCGCCATTGTCGATCTCGATCTGATCGACCGAAGCCACGGGAGCCAGCGGCAAGGGTTGGCCCTCGGGGTCGCGCCAGTCGTCCAGCCGCAATCGGAACTGCCGCGACAGCAGCACCTTGCCCGTGCGCGCTTCGATCGTGGCGATGGCCGCGCGCAGGAACCCTGCAAGCGCCGCCGTCTCGGCCGGATCAGCCGCGATGTCGAAGCCCGACCCCAGCCGCAGGTGATCGCGCAACTCCGCCACCGGCACATCCGCCGCCGGGGCCGTCAACTCCACAAGCATCATCTTGGAACCTCGCCTCTCGTGCCGCGCGGAAATCTTCGGATTCAGATCGGGGCCGCGCAGATCCACTCTCGCGCGCGCGGACAGTTGCTCAGCCGGTCAAGTGGACAGGCGATGCGCGGCCCCCTCCGGCCTCAGATCAGCCGAAGATCATCAGCTTGATCGCGCGGGCATCGGTCACACCGCCGCCAACGCGCTTGGTCGCATAGAACAGGACATGCGGCTTGGCCGAGAAGGGATCGCGCAACACCCGCAGATCAGGCCGCTCAACGATCGTGTAGGCCGAGGTGAAGTCGCCGAACGCGATCGAGGCCGAACCGCTGGCAATGTCGGGCACGTCCTCACACAGCAGCACCGGATAGCCCAGCAGCTGCGGAGGCTGCCCCATCGCCAGCGAGTCCGACCACAGGAAACGACCATCGGTATCGCGCATCTTGCGCACCGCTGCTGCAGTCTTCGAGTTCATCACGAAGTTCGCATTGGCCCGGAACTGCGCGGACAGCGCATAGACCAGATCAATCAGCGCATTGGCCGGATTGGTCGCCGCGAAATCGCCGGTCGCACCCGAAGGGATCGTGCCGATCTGCACATTCGTCGCCGAGGCATTGGCCGCGCGGGCATGAGTCAGAAAACCCTTGGGCTTGTTGACCCCGTCGCCGCTGATAAAGGCGGTGGCTTCGGCACGGGCGAATTTCTCGGCGATGCGACCGGCCAGCCAGGTCTCGACATCGAAGGCCGCGTCATCCAGCAGGCGCTGGCTGGCCTTGGGCATGGCCGACAGCTCATGCACCGGGATGACCACACGCTGCACGGTCGAGGTGCCGGTCTCGGCCTGCGCGGTGGCCTCGGTCGACCAGCCGCTGGCGATGTCGCCCATATCGACCAGCATCTCGAAATTGGCCGATTCCACGGTCACGACATTGGCGACGCGACGCAGCGAGGCAGTGACGTTCAGCGCCTCCTGCACCTGCAGCGCCACGGTCGGTGCGGCAAGGAAACCACCGTCGCTGGTGGTGGACATGGCCTTGCCTTCCATCGGCAGGCCACGCAGCGCGTCGTCGTCGCCGTGGCGGATATAGGCGTCGAACGCCTTCTGATGCGGCGCACCGGCATCGGCCTCGACCGAGAGGGGCGCGCGCGAGCGCAGGATGGTTTTGCGGTCCAGCATGGTCATACGTTCTTCCTGTGCTTCCAGTCGTTTCTGAATATCCGTGCGGAATGCCTTGAGTTCATTAACGAACCCCAGCATTTCGCTTCCCAGGTCGCCGGGCATGTCCGCCCCGGCCGCGGCTTTCGCCTCGGTCATGGTCCCCTCCGTTGCGATGAACCTCATTCGGCGCGCAGCGCCATGGTCGCGGCGCGGAACGCCGCCGCCATCTCAAGAGCCCGGTCGGATTTGCGGCCGACCTTGGCCTCGGCCAGCATCGGAAAGGTGACCAGCGACACCTCCCACAGCTCGACCTCGCTCAGCAGGCGGCGGCCCTTGCCGTCGCGCTCTGCGGAAATGGTGCGATAGCCGATCGACAGCCCGTCGATCGCGCCCGCGGCGATCAGCGCCGCCGCCTCGCGGGCCTGTGCGATCTCGGGCAGAAGCCGCCCCTTGACCCACAGGCCCTTCTCATCCTCGCGGATCTCGTCCCAGACGCCGATGGGCCGGGTCGGATCGTGCTGCCACAGCATCCGAACCTTGTCGCCCCGCGCCGCCAGCCGCTTCAGACTGGCCGCATAGGCGCCCTTCTGGACGATGTCGCCGCCTTGGTCGGTCAGCCCGAACAGGCTGGCATAGCCCTCGATCTGCGCCCCGTCACTGACGATCTGCGCGCCAGCTGCGTACTTCAGCTCCAGCCCGTAACTGATTGATTCCACGTCACCCTCCTTTCGGTCCGAATTGCAGGATCGACTGCACCGCTTGGGTCAGGATGACGGCGACTACGCCATAGACCGTCATCCACAATCGCCGCTCCAACCCCTCGATCAGCGCCTCGATCCGCTCCAGCCGGCGCTCGACCTGCCCGAATTGCAGCGCCATGATCCGGTCCTGCGTATCAATGCGCTGGTCGTGCCAGTCGAAGGGCTCCTTGACGAAACGCGAGCCCTCCATTCACCCCTCCATCGCCAGCGGAGGCAGGCCCAGCGCCACGCGCTTCTCGGCCTCGGTCAGGAACGCCGCCTCGCCGATACGCCGCCATTGCTGGTCGCGCTCTTCGGCCAGCGCCGGAACCTGATCGGGATCGGCCCGCAGATCGACTTCGGCGTCCAGATGTTCGCTTAGCCACCAGGCCAGAGCACTGGCCACCCGCGACACCAGCGGCAGCACCGTCAGCCGATAGAAGGCCCGGTGCGCCTCGGCGTAATTGGCATAGGTCGCTTCGCCGGGGATCCCCAGCAGCATCGGCGGCACGCCGAAGGCCTGCGCGATCTCGCGCGCGGCGGCCTGCTTGGTTTCCTGAAACTCCATGTCGCTGGGGCTGAACCCCATCGGCTTCCAGTCCAGCCCGCCTTCCAGCAGCATCGGCCGCCCGGCATTGCGCGCGCCCTGATGATGCATCTCCATCTCGGTCACCAGCCGGTCATACTGGTCCGGTGACAAACTCCCCTGCCCATCCGCCCCCTTGTAGATGATCGCCCCCGAGGGCCGGGCCGCATTGTCCAGCAACGCCTTGGACCACCCCGAGGCGCTGTTATGGACATCGACCGCAATGGCCGCTGCCTGCATCGGCGACAGCCCGTAATGGTCATCCAGCGGATGAAAACTGCGGATATGGCAGATCGGATCAGGGCTGCCGGTCATATCAAACCGATAGCTCCGCCCGCCGACGCCATATTCATAGGCGACCGGCCAACCATCGGCCCCCGGAACGATCGACATCCGATCCGAGCGCAGTACATGCAACTCGGCCGGCAGCCCCTTCGCCCCTTCGCCCACGGCTTCCAGATACCCGCTGCCCGACAGCAGGATCTGTCCGATCAGCGCCTCGAACAGCTCGGCCCGGCCCTGCCCGGCATTCGGTCGTCGCAGCAGGTCCAGCACCGGATGCATGTCATAGCGCCGCTCTCGGTCCTGACAGATCAGCGGCACCGCCGCTGCCGCCTCGGCGATCAGCCGCACGGCGCGGAAGCCCACCGGGTTGTTCACGAAACCCGACCGGGTCAGCGACACCGTATCCCGGGGCGACCAGACCACCCGTCCGGACCCGGCGGCCAGGGCGACCACCTTCCCGGTCGCGCTGGCCTTCTTCTCGACTTCAACGGGGGCGGCAGCGGCCCGCCCGAACCAGGGAAATGCCATCGGCTCCTCCTGAAATCCCAAGAAAAAAGGGCCGCTCTCGCGACCCGTCTTTTGTCTCGTGCAACTAACCCACAGGGCCCCAGCCCCCAGCAGAACTACAGCCCCCGCACCTGCGGACGCCGATAACTGGCTGCTGGTTCGATCATCAGCTCATGAATCGCCCAGACCAGCGCATCCAGCCGGTCGGGCGAGCCCTTGCCCTCATAGCCCCGCACGGTCATGCGACACATCTGGTCCTCCAACGTGCCAAGCCCGCGCAGGTGATGGATGCGCCCCTGCTCGTAAAGCGCGGCGACCGGCTCGGCACGCAGCCCTTTGCCCCGCCCCGCCCTCAGCGCCCGGAACGGCACCAGAGGATCAATCTGCCGGATCACGCTCTCGACCAGATCGCCGCCCTGGTTCACCTCGGCCACCAACCGCTCGGCGCCATGTCGGTCCATCGCGGCAATGGCGGCCCGCGCCCAGTCGGTCGGCCCGCCCCGGATGGTGGCATCCTCCAGCACATAGCCCCGCCACGAAGTCACCGGCCCCTCGGCCACGACGCCCGCTACCATGATCCCGCATTCGTCCGCGCCTGCCCCACCTGTCACCGCCGGATCGACGGCGACGACGATGCGGGACAGGCGCGGCGCGGCATCCAGCCGACACGCCTCGATGGTCTGGGTCGTCCACAGCGCACCCTCGACATCGTCCAGCAGTAGGCCCTCCAACTCCTGCCGCCCCAGCCGTGTCCCGGCATAACGGCTCTCGACCTCGGCCAGAAAGCTCTCGGCCAGATAGGCGCGGTTCGCTTCCGTCGGTGCATGCGTCGTCACGGTCGAGGCATTGCCCAGAATCCGCTTCAGCACCGCCACGTTGCGCGGCGTGGTGGTGACGACCTGCTGTGGATGCTCGCCCAGCCGCAGCGCGAATTGCAGCATGTCCCAGCTGTCCTCGGCCTTCTTCCACTTGGCCAGTTCATCGACCCAGGCCGCATCGAATTGCGGACCGCGCAGCGCCTCGGGCTCATGGGCCGAGAACACCTGCGCGGTCGCACCATTCGGCCAGACCAGCCTGCGCCGCCCGGCTTCCCATACCGGGCGGCGGTCAGGCGGCGAACAGGCCAGAATGCCCGAATCGCCAAAGACCATGACGTCGCGGGCCTGATCAAAGGTCTCGCTGACCAGCGCCACCCGCTGTGCGCGGCCCGATGCCTCGGGTGTCGCGCCCTCGACTTGGGCGCGCACCCATTCCGACCCGGCGCGGGTCTTGCCCGCGCCGCGTCCACCCATGATCACCCATGTCTTCCAGTCGCCCTCGGGGGGCAGCTGATGCGGCAGGGCCCAGAAATCAAATATCCATGGCAGCGCCGCCAAGGCATTGTCGCTGAGCCCGCCAAGGAAGTCGTCAACCTCCTGCGGCCCCGCGCAAGCGAGCCAGCCTGCGCCCGATTTCATCTCGTGCCGCGGCAAGGTCGAGTGCGCCTGCACCGACATTTCCGGCAGCGTCCTTGCGAAGCTTGTCAACCTTGCCCCTTTCCTCCAGCACCATATGGGCCGCGGCCCTCAGGTCGCGAACCAGTCTGCCGGATTCCTTCAACTCATCGGTTTCACCCGCCTGGATCTTCAGGCGCAGCTTGTGCAGATCCACCGCATAGGATCGAAAGATCCCGTCCGCGATCTCCAGAACATCCGTGTCAGACGCCAGATCGACGCCGGGCACGTAAGGCCCTTCCGGAGCGCCCGGCCCCGGATCGAAGTTCATCGTCATCGTGTACCGCCCTGCCCTCGTGTGCTGTCCGCACGAGCGAGACATGAAAAAAGCGGCCCAGGTCATCGACCCGGCCGCTTGCCCATTTCTCCCAGCATGTATACTTTCTACTTCAGGGCGTTCGCTAAGTCAACGATAAACCCAAAGTTGCATTCACCCTTCGCTAGTTTCCCTTGCGAAACAATGAATTGCCCTGCGCAACACCCATACGTTCGCCGCGCGCAACGGGGCGGAATCGCCCCCGCGACACCCGAATCTAGTTGCCCTGAACGGGGGAAATCTGCTGCCCGCGCTCGCGCTCGATGACCCGCCAGCGCGCGACATTCTCGTTATGCTCCTGCAGCGTGCGGGCAAAGGCATGTCCGCCCGTGCCATCGGCGACAAAGAACACGTATTCCGTTTCCTCGGGGTCCAGCGCCGCCTCGATCGAGGCCTTGCCCGGATTGGCGATCGGTCCCGGCGGCAGGCCCTGAATGACATAGGTGTTATAGGGCGTGCGCCGGCGCAGTTCCGATCCGCGCAGGCCACGATCCAGAACGCCCTCGCCCTTGGTGATGCCATAGATCACGGTGGGGTCGGTCTCCAGCCGCATGCCGCGGCCCAACCGGTTCACGAATACGCTGGCCACGACCCGGCGCTCGTCGGGAACGGCGGTTTCCTTCTCGATGATCGAGGCCATGGTCAGCGCTTCCTGCGGCGTCTTGTAGGGCACATCCGCCGCGCGCTTTTCCCATGCCGCGGCAAGGAAGTTCGACTGCCGCTTCTCCATTTCGGCGATCAGCTGCGCCCGGTCCGCGCCCTGCTGGATGTCATAGGTGTCGGGCGCAAGCGTGCCCTCGGCGGGAACCTTGGCGATATTGCCCGACATATAGGGCGCCTGCTTCAGCGCCTCGACGATCTGCCAGCTGGTCACGCCCTCGGCCACGGTGATTCGCAGACGCGAATCGGCGGCCTTTTCAGCGGCAGCGACCACTTCGGGGGCGGGTTCGGTGGCCGGGTTGTACTTCGCCTGCTCGGTCATCTGGCCCGTTGCCGGGTCCAGATCGCGCAGGATGACGGAATTCTCGCGCACGCCGACGCGCAACACCAGTTCAACCCCGCAGGTCGAAGCCCCGCCCGAGGACAGAAGATCGACCACCTGCTCCATGCTGGAACCGGGCGGAACCAGATGCGAGCCGTATTTCAGCCCGCGCGACTTGCCCAGATAATCCGTGCCCGCCCGGAAGATATAGCCATTCGAGACGACCCCCTGCTGAACCAGCTGGTCGCTGACCTCGGACAGACTCGCGCCCGGAGCGACACGCACGCATTGCGCCGTGGCGCTGGGTCCGGGGGCAAAATACTGATGCTTGGCCCAGGCAACCGCCGCCGCGATCGCGATCAGGATCACGATCAGCAGCGTCAGGAAGTTCGAAACGATATGGCGCCAGATCATTCCTTGACGCGCCCCATCACCAGGCTGGCATTGGTCCCGCCAAAGCCGAAGCTGTTGGACAGGATATAGTCCACCTTGCGGCGCACGGCAGCATTGGCGGCCAGATCGATCTTGGTTTCGCGGGCCGGATTGTCCAGGTTGATCGTCGGCGGGCAGATCTGGTCACGGATCGCCAGAATGCAGAAGATCGCCTCGACCGCGCCAGCTGCACCCAGCAGGTGACCGATCGACGACTTGGTCGAGGACATGACGACATTCCCCGCCGCATTGCCCAGCAGACGCTCAACCGCGCCCAGCTCGATCACGTCGGCCATGGTCGAAGTACCATGCGCGTTGATGTAATCCAGATCCGCCGCCGTGATCCCCGCGCGCTTCAACGCATTGGTCATGCTGCGGAAACCGCCATCGCCATCCTCGCTGGGGGCGGTGATGTGATAGGCGTCGCCCGACATGCCGTAACCCAGCACCTCGGCATAGATCTTGGCGCCGCGCGCTTTCGCGTGCTCGTATTCCTCAAGGACGACAACGCCCGCGCCTTCGCCCATGACGAAGCCGTCGCGGTCCTCGTCCCAGGGACGGCTGGCCGATTTGGGATCGTTCTCGCGCTTGGTGCTGAGCGCCTTGCAGGCGTTGAAGCCCGCCACGCCGATCTCGCAGATCGGGCTTTCCGCGCCGCCCGCGATCATCACGTCGGCATCGCCAAAGCCGATCAGCCGCGCTGCATCACCGATGGCATGCGCCCCGGTCGAGCAGGCGGTGACCACCGCGTGGTTCGGACCCTTGAAGCCGAAACGGATCGAGACCTGACCCGAGACAAGGTTGATCAGCGCGCCCGGAATGAAGAAGGGCGAAACCCGCTTCGGCCCGCGCTCCTTGATCAGCACCGCGGTTTCCGCGATCGAGGCCAGACCGCCGATCCCCGCGCCGATCATGACGCCGGTGCGTTCGAAATCCTCGGTGGTCTGCGGCTCCCAGCCGGAATCCTTCACCGCCTGCGTCGCGGCAGCCATGCCGTACAGGATGAAGTCATCGACCTTGCGACGGTCCTTCGGCTCCATCCACTCGTCCGGGTTGAACGTGCCGTCCGTGCCGTCGCCAAAGGGAATTTCGCAGGCATATTTGGTCGTAACATCTTTTGCATCGAACCGCGTAATGGGTCCGGCGCCGGATTCTCCCGCCAGAAGGCGCTTCCAGGTCTCCTCGACCCCCGAGGCCAGCGGCGTGACCATCCCAAGGCCGGTGACGACAACTCTGCGCATAGACGGCTCCTTAACCTTCTTATAATCGGTCAGGTTCTACACGTCGCGTGACCATGGCGCAACGTCATGGCAACCATGCCGCATTTCAGCGCGTTGCGCCTGCGAATTGGGCGCGCGTCCTTTTCCCCCAGTCGTCGCCCGGACGGCATTGAACAACCCCGAAAAGGGCCTATCATTTTCGGCAGGTCCTGCATGAGAAACCGAAAGGACGACGGATGACGACCCAGACCAAGGCCAGCGCAGAAGCCGCATTGGACGAAATCAGAACCGTGACCTCGGTGGTGCTGCCCGATCCCCATCCCGCCCCCCCGGCTCTGGCCCAGGCGCAGGGCACAACGGCCGAGGAAATCCGCAAGCGCATCTCGGAAATCGACCTGAAGGATACCAGCTCGATCGTGCATTTCGGGGCTCGCGCCCAGAATGAACTGCAGGAAATCAGCCAAGAGATGCTGGCCGATGTGAAGAACAAGGATATCGGCCCCGCCGGCGAATCCCTGCGCGACATCGTGACGACCATCCGCGGCTTTTCGGTCAGCGAACTTGACGTGCGCCGCGAGCGCAGCTGGTGGGAGCGCCTGACCGGCCGCGCCGCCCCCTTCGCCAAGTTCGTCGCCAACTATGAGGAAGTGCAGGGCCAGATCGACAAGATCACCGCCGATCTGGACAGCCACCAGCATCGGCTGCTCAAGGATATCCGCTCGCTCGACGTGCTTTATGACCGCACGCTGAACTTCTACGACGAACTGGCGCTTTACATCGCTGCCGGCGAAGAAAAGCTGGCCCTGATCGACAAGACCGACATTCCCGCCAAGGAAGCCGCGGTCGAGGCCGCCCCCGAGGAACAGAAGGTCATGGCCGCGCAGGAACTCCGCGACCTGCGCTCGGCCCGCGACGATCTGGAGCGCCGCGTCCATGACCTGAAGCTGACCCGGCAGGTGACGATGCAGTCCCTGCCCTCGATCCGGCTGGTGCAGGAAAACGACAAGTCGCTGATCACCAAGATCAATTCGACGCTGGTGAACACCGTGCCGCTGTGGGAAACCCAGCTGGCGCAGGCCGTCACCATCCGCCGCAGCGCCGAGGCCGCCCGCGCGGTCAAGGACGCCAACGACCTGACCAACGACCTGCTGATCGCCAACGCCAAGAATCTGCGTCAGGCCAATCAGGAAATCCGCACCCAGACCGAGCGCGGCGTCTTTGACATCGAATCCATCCGCGACGCCAATGCCGAGCTGATCGCCACCATCGAGGACAGCCTGCGCATCGCCGACGAAGGCAAGGCCCGCCGCGCCGCCGCCGAAGAAGAGCTGACCCATATGGAAGGCGAACTCCGCCGGACGCTTGCCGCGGCCAGTGCCACGCAGCGCCCGACCCAGCCACAGACCGGCACCGCATCGGGGTAATCGTGACAAGACAGGCCAATACGGATTTCATCACCTCTTCCTTGGCATCGCGAACCGCTCTGGCCTGCATGGCGGTCGCATTCCTGTCCTCCTGCGTCGAGACGCCACCCGCGCCGCCGCCCGAACCGCCCATCAGCGCCGAGGCGCCAAAGCGGCGCCCCGACCGCCCGGTTGCGGATCAGGCCGCGTTGCGAGAGGCGCGCGCCCAAAAGGCCCGCGCCACCAATGTCGCGGCCAGCGTCGCCGCCGACAGCCCGGCCAGTCGCAACATGCGCGACTACCTCAAGGGGGTCGAGGAAACGCTGCTGTCGCGCGGATTGCTGCGTACCGATGACGGCTCGGACATCCAGTTGACGCCGGAACGTCTGACCGACGATTTCGTGCTGATCGCGCTGTATGATGAATATACCCGCGACGGCGAAAGGCTGATTTCGCGCGCGACGCCCGCCCCTCTGCGCCGCTGGGCGCAACCGGTGCGCCTGCGTATCGAATTCGGCGACTCGGTGTCTTCGGCCCAGCGCGCCCGCGACCGCTCGGATATCTCAAGCTACGCCGCGCGCCTGCAGGCCGCGACCGGCCACAGCGTCAGCTTGGGCGCGGATACCGGCAATGTCACCGTCCTGATCCTGAACGAGGACGAGCGCCGCGCCATCGGCCCCCGTCTTGCCGCGCTGGTGCCCGGCATTCCCGACAGCGACGTGGCCGCGTTGTCGAACCTTGCGCCGCAGAATTACTGCACGGTCTTCGCCTATTCGCGCGGCGACATGACCACCTATGATCAGGCGGTGGTGCTGATCCGCTCGGAAACCCCGCCACGCCTGCGCCGTTCCTGCATCCATGAGGAAGTCGCGCAGGGGCTGGGCCTTGCCAATGACAGCCGCTTGGTCCGCCCCTCGCTTTTCAACGATGATGAGGAATTCGCCTATCTGACCCATCATGACGAATTGCTGCTCAAGATCCTCTACGACCCCCGCCTGCGCCCCGGCATGACCGAGGCCGAGGCCCGACCCATCGTCCTTGAAATCGCGCGCAAGCTGTTGGCGACCAGCACGTGACAACTTGCCGCGCAACCGCAGGGCCTTGACGCGAGTTTGGGCCAAGGCACTATCGGACCGGCAGACATCCGGTTCACCGCAGCAGCGTGAAAGGCTTGGTCAATGAGTATCCTCGATATCTTCGGCGGCGAGTTCATCGACATCATCGAATGGACCGACGATACGCGCGACACTATGGTCTATCGCTTCCCGACCGTGGGCAAGGCGATCAAATACGGCGCGAAAATCACCGTGCGCGAAGGACAGGCCGCAGTCTTCATCCATGAAGGCCAATTGGCGGATGTCTTCGGCCCCGGCCTTTACATGCTGGAAACCAACAACCTGCCGATCCTGACCCGGCTGCAGCACTGGGACCACGGCTTCCGCAGCCCGTTCAAGTCGGAAATCTATTACGTCAACACCACCCGCTTCAACGACCTGAAATGGGGCACCAAGAACCCGGTGATTGCCCGCGATCCCGAATTCGGCCCGGTGCGCCTGCGCGCCTTTGGCACCTATTCCATGCGCGTCACCGATCCCGGCAAGTTCATGCTGGAAATCGTCGGCACTGACGGCGAATTCACCAAGGACGAGATCACCTTCCAGCTGCGCAATATCATCGTGCAGGAATTCTCGCGCATGATCGCGGGCTCGGGCATCCCGGTCCTCGACATGGCCGCCAATACCGACCAGTTCGGCAAGCTGGTGGCCAAGGCGATCAGCCCGACCGTGGCAGAATACGGCCTGACCATCCCCGAGTTCTATATCGAGAACATCAGCCTGCCCGATGAGGTGGAAAAGATGCTCGACAAGCGCACCTCGATGGGGATCGTCGGCGATCTGAACCGCTTCGGCCAATACGCGGCCTCCGAGGCGATGCTGAACGCCTCGAACCAACCCGGCGGCATGGGCGCGGGGCTTGGCGCGGGTCTGGGTGCTGGCATGGGTGCGGCTATGGCCGGCGTCGGTCGCGGCCCTTGGGGTGTCGCCCCGCAGCAAGCCGCGCCGCAGACCCCGCCGCCGCTGCATCCCGAAACCGTTTGGCATATCGCCGTGGACGGTCAGGCCGATGGCCCTTACGGTCGCGCCCATCTGGGACGGCTGGTCCGCGAGGGGAAATTCACCCGCGACACCATGGTCTGGACGCCGGGACAGGACGGCTGGAAATCCGCCGATGATGTCGCGGAACTCGCGCAGCTTTTCACCGTCTCGCCGCCGCCCCCACCGCCGCCGCTGCCCAAGCAGGACGGCTGAGCGCGCCTGAATGCCGACCCCTCCGTCAGAATACCGCTATCCCTGCGAGAATTGCGGCGCGAGCCTTGAATTCTCGCCCGGCCAGCAGCGCCTGACCTGCCCCTATTGCGGGCATGAACAGGATATCGGCCCCGGCCCCGCCCGCGCGCCCAGCCGTCAGGTGCGCGGCGGCGTCGAGGCCGATCAGATCATCCTGCGCGACCCCGCCACGGGCCGCGCCCTGCAATGGGATGCCAGCCACAAGGCCCCCCAGTTGCAGGAATTGCCGCTGGAACACGGGCTGCGAATCGACCGCGACAGCGACCTGACCCAGACCGTCCGCACCCTGTCCTGCCCGAATTGCGGCGCAAAGCTGGAGGTCACTTCCGACAGCCACGCCTCAAGCTGCCCCTTCTGCGCCACGGCGGTGGTGACCGATACCGGCACGACGCGGCTGCTGAAACCGCAAGGCGTGCTGCCCTTTATCATTACCGAGGATCAGGCCAAATCCGCGCTGGAAAGCTGGATGAAAGGCCTTTGGTTCGCCCCCTCGGGGCTGACCGCCTATGCCCGACGCGGGCGCCGGATGACCGGGGTCTATTCCCCCTTCTGGACCTTCGACGCGGACACCCGCTCGGCCTATTCCGGTGCGCGCGGCGATTGGTATTACGAAACCGTCTGGGTCACCGAGGAGATCAATGGCCGCAGGCAGCAGGTCGCGCGTCAGGTCCGCCGGACCCGCTGGACGCCGGTCTCGGGTCAGGTCGCGCGCAACTTCAACGATGTGCTGGTGCTGGCGGCCAGTTCGTTGCCGCGCCGCATCACCGATGCTTTGACCCCTTGGGATCTGTCGCATCTGCAAACCTACCAGCCCGAATATCTCGCGGGTTTCACCGCCGAGGGCTACACCATCCCCCTCGCCTCGGGGCATGAGATCGGGCGGCAGGAAATGGCGGGCGTGATCGTCATGGATGTGCGCCGCGCCATCGGCGGCAATGAACAGCAGGTCGCGCAGATCCGCACCGCCCATGCCGATGAGACCTTCAAGCATATCCTGCTGCCGATCTGGACGGCCGCCTATCGCTATAACGGCAAAAGCTACCGCTTCGTCGTCAACGGCCAGTCGGGACGGGTGCAGGGCGAGCGGCCCTATTCGGTCTGGAAGATCGCCTTCGCCGTGCTTTTGGCCCTTGCCCTGCTGATGGGCCTGCTGTGGCTGAACGAGCAGGGCGGTTATGTGCAGATCGGCGGATCAAGCTATCAGGTCGATCTTAACAGCGGCACGAGTTACCGCTATCACCCTCCATGACCGCATGAAACGCGGCATGGAATGGGAGGACAGGCATGATCCTGTGTGCAGGCGAATCGCTGATCGACATGGTCCCCGAGGGCGCGGGCTTCCGCCCTCTGCCCGGCGGCGCGGTCTATAATACCGCAATCGCCCTAGGCCGGATCGGTGCCCCGACCGCCTATCTGTGGCCGATTTCGCGCGATCCGTTCGGCGAACTGCTGCTGCGCCCGCTGGCCGATGCCGCGGTCGACACCACGCTTTGTCCCCGCTCCGACCGGCTGACCACCTTGGCCTTCGTCACCCTGATCGGCGGAGAGGCGCGCTATTCCTTCTATGACGAGGGCTCGGCGGGCCGGATGCTTGCCCCGGCTGACCTTCCGCAAATCCCAGATGAGATTTCGGCGCTGTTCATCGGCGGTATCAGCCTTGTCCCCGATCCCTGTGGTGCCGCTGTCGAGGAACTGGCCATCCGGCTGAAAAACCGCGTCCCGGTGATGCTCGACCCGAATATCCGTCCCTTCTTCATCACAGATGCCGACCGCTACCGCGCCCGTCTGGACCGGCTGATCAGCATGGCCGATATCGTCAAACTTTCGGCCGATGACCTCGAATGGCTGATGCCGGGCGTCAGCTTTGAACAGGCCGCAGCCGACCTTCTGGCCCGCGGCGTCACACTGGTCCTGCAAACTGGCGGCGCCGCAGGCGCCCGCGCATATTGGGCAGGTGAGCCGGTCAATGCCCCCGCCACCCGCGTCGAGGTCGCCGATACGATCGGTGCGGGCGACACGTTCAACGCAGGCGTCCTCGCCTCGCTTCAGTCCGATGGCGCGCTTAGCCGCGAGGGGCTGGCCAAACTTTCGCCCCAGACCCTGCTCAGCGCCCTGACCAATGGCACCCGCGCCGCCGCGATCACCGTTTCCCGCCCCGGAGCAAACCCGCCCTGGGCGCATGAACTGGCCGCACTCCCGGCCTGAAACGAACAGGGGCCGCGCCCATCCGGCGCGACCCCATCTTTCTTCGTTTTTCAAATACCCCAGCAACGACGCCACAACATCACCAGCGCCGCAGGTCAAAGCGCCTCGTATTGCGCCTTCTGCCGAGCGGTCCAGCTGACACTCACAGCCACGCCATCCTCACCGATATCCTCGGATTGCACGATGCCCTGACGATGCAGCCATGCTCGCCGCCGCCCATCCGAATGGGCCAGTTGCAGCGTGACCAGCTCGCGCGGCTCGTCCAACGTCTCGGCCAGCTTGTCCTCGACCAGGGCCAGCAATTCCTCCAGCCCCTCGCCGGTCAGCGCGCTGATCGCTTGCGCACCTTCGGTGCGGGAATCGGCGCGCTGCAAGGCCTCGCGGGTTTCGGTAGGCAGGACGTCGATCTTGTTCCAGACCTCGATCTGCGCCACGTCCTCCTCGACGCCAAGGCTGCCAAGGATATCGGCCACGTCGCCCGCCTGCTCGGTGGTTTCGGGATGGCTGATGTCGCGGACATGCAGGATCAGGTCGGCGGCCAGCACCTCCTCCAGCGTGGCGCGGAAGGCTGCGACCAGTTCATGCGGAAGGTCGCTGATGAACCCCACCGTATCCGAGAGGATCACCTTGCGCCCGCCGGGCAGCGACATTTGCCGCATGGTCGGGTCCAGCGTCGCGAAAAGCTGGTCCTTGGCCAGAACCTCGGCCCCGGTCAGGCGATTGAACAGCGTGGATTTCCCGGCGTTGGTGTATCCCACCAGCGCGACGATCGGATAGGGCACCTTGGCGCGCGCCTTGCGGTGCAACTCGCGGGTCTTGACCACACGCTCAAGCTGGCGACGCAGGCGGATCACCTGCTCATCAATGGCGCGGCGGTCGGCCTCGATCTGGGTTTCACCCGGACCGCCGACAAAACCCAATCCGCCCCGCTGACGCTCAAGGTGGGTCCAGGCGCGAACCAGCCGCGTCCGCTGATAGGCCAGCGCCGCCAGTTCCACCTGCAACACGCCCTCGCGCGTATGCGCCCGGTCGGCAAAGATCTCAAGGATCAGGCCGGTCCGGTCGAGGATCTTGACGCCCCATTCCTTTTCCAGATTGCGCTGCTGGACCGGCGTCACCGGCCCGTCGATCAGCACCAGCTCGGCTCCCTCACCCTCGGCCGCGGCCTTGATGTGTTCGCCAATCTCCTGCCGCTTTCCTTTCGAAAACAGCATGCCGGCGTCGGGGTTGCGCAGTTTCGCAACCTCGGCCCCGGCCATGTCGATGGCAGGCAGCGCATGGGCAAGTGCCACGGCTTCTTCAAGCGCCAACTCGGGCGAGCGGCGCGTCCGCGAATTCCCCAGATCCGGGTGGATCACATAGGCTCGTGTGGGGCGTTCGCGGGTCTCGGTCGGATCTGCCAATCAGTCCTCACCATCGTAAAGGCTGATCGGCTGTCCCGGCATGATGGTCGAGATCGCATGCTTGTAAACCAGCTGCGACTGGCCGTCGCGGCGCAGCAGCACGCAGAAATTGTCGAACCAGGTGATCACACCCTGCAGCTTGACGCCGTTGATAAGGAAGATCGTGACCGGCACCTTGCCCTTGCGGACATGGTTCAGAAACGCGTCCTGGAGATTCTGTTTGTCGCCGGCCATTCCATGCACCTTGTTCTTATCGATGTTTTTCAAGAATTAGGCGAGGCTTGCGGGGCATGCAAGCACAGCTTGGACCATCTGCCCCGTGGCGTTGCATGAACGCCATGCAAGCTATTTTCGCCAGTATTCCGGCGAAAGCAATGCCAGCAATGCCAGCGTCTCGATCCGGCCCAGAATCATCGCCCCGGCAAGCACTGCCTTGGTCATGCCGGGCAGCCCGGCCCAGCCCTCCCACGGTGCCCCGGCGATCCCGGCCGAGCCCTGAAAGGTCGGCGTCAGCGGAATCACCCCGGCCAGCGGGCCGGTATTCGTCAGCGAGGCCACCGACAGCATGATCGCGCTGTCGAACTCGATCTGCTGCAGCGAAATCAGCAGCACGATCGCCGCCAGCGAACAGGCGAACAGCATGAAGAAGATGAAGGCCAGATAGGCCCCCTCGCGCCGCAGCCGCCGCGCCATCAGCCCACCCCCACCCACCGAAGCCGGGTGGACGATCTTTTCCAGCTCGCGTTCGCTATGGCGGGCCAGCGCATAGACCCGCAGCAGCTTGACGCCGCCAGCCGTGGTGGCAACGCCCCCGCCCATCACCGCCAGCCCCGCCAGCATCAGCCCCGGAGAGCTGATCCCCGACCAGTTCCGCGCGCCCTGCCATTCTACCGAGTTCCAGCCCGTCGTCGTCAGGTAGCTCAGCCCGTTGAAAATCCCGCCCCAAGCGGCCGAAACCGCGCTGTCGAGCGTATCAAACAAACCCCGCGCCCCGGTCGGCGACACCCCGATCGCGCCGATGAAATGGCGCAGGAACAGCATGGCCGCGACCAGCAGCACCACCCCCGCCGCCAGCCGCAATTCGGGATCGCCCAGCCAACTGTCCGAGGTCTTCAGCTCGCCGCCACCCGGCCAGAAACGCCGCGACAATGCCGGGATCAGGAACAGGAAAATGACCATTTCCCCCGCCACGCCACTGGATTGCGCCGCCGGCCCATTGATCGGGCTGATACCGCTGGTCGACAGCGTTCCCATCGCCCGCGTCAGTGCCAGAAAGCCGCTTTCGCCCAGGATCAGCAACAGGGTCCACATCGCCAGCGTCAGCCCGGCATAAACCGGAAATGCCTCGCGAAAGGCGCGCATCGCCCGGCTGGCCGGATCAGCCATTCCCCTCCGCAGGCTGGATTCGGTCATATAAGGCATGACCGCCCCGCCCTGCTTGTCGGAACGCGGCAACCGTTCGAACCGCTCGCTGCGGCCATAGGGCGAGGCGAGGATCTCGAAGCCCCCGACCCGCAGCGGCGCCAGCAAGGCCACGGCGGCGACCAACATGAACAGCCCGCCCATCCAGCCGACCAGCGAACGCCACAGATGCAACGGCGCGGGCAACAGCTCGGCCGCGTAAAGGGTCGCGCCCGTAGTGGTCAGGCAGGAAATCATCTCCCACCAGGCGTTGAAGAAGCCGGTATCGGGCAGGCCCAGCAGGAACGGCACCGCCATCATTGCGGGCAGCAGCGTCAGCGCCCCCAGCATGGTCAGCAGCACACTGCGCGGCCGCGAGCGCTGCGGATCGCCCGCCGTGGCAATGCCCAGCAGCGCCGACAGCACCAGAAACACCGCGCCGCTGCTCATGAAGGCCGAGCCCAGATCGTGCTGGTTCAACACATGGGCATAGCCGCCGGGCAACATCATCGCCAGCGACACGATCCCCGCCAGGATCACCAGAAGTGGCAGGCGGACCAGAAAACCCATCACGCGGCCTCAGAAGAAGTCGATCGAGACCTGCAACAGGCGCTCGACCTCGGGGACGTCCTTGGCAAGGGCAAAGATGATGATGATATTGCCCTCTTCGATGCGCAGATCGCCGGTGGGCTTGACCACCTTGTCGCCCTTCAGCACCGCGCCCAGAAGCGCGCCTTCGGGAAACTCGATGTCCCGGATCGGACGTCCGGCCATGGGCGAGGTCGACAGCACCTGCGCCTCGATCACCTCGGCTTCGGCATCGCCGATCGAATAGATGTCGCGCACCCGACCATGACGGATATGGCGCAGGATCGTCGACACCGTGCTGGCGCGCGGATTGATGAAGGCATCAATATCCAGCGTGTCCATCATCGACATCAGCGTCGGATCATTCACCAGAGATATCGCCAGTTTCGCCCCCGCCTGCTTGGCGCGGACGGCGGCAAGGATATTGGTCTTATCGTCATCGGTGACGGCCAAAACCGCATCGGCGCGCGGCACGGCCGCCTCCTCCAGCAGTTCCGCCGCCAGCCCGTCGCCATTCAGCACGATGGTCCGGTTCAGCGCATCGGCAGCATCCTCCGCGCGGGCGCGGTCACGCTCGATCACCTTGACGCGGACGCGCTCGGGACTGGCCTCAAGCGCCTGCGCCACAGCCAGCCCGACATTGCCCGCACCGATGATAACGACGCTTTCCTGCCGGGCCGAGGGCTTGCCAAAGATTTCCAGCGTGCGCGGGACATCCTGACTAAGGGTAAAGACATAGATCTGGTCGCCCTCGAACAGCTGATCGCCCGGCTCGGGCGCAAACAGCTTGCCGCCCCGCCGCACGCCCGCAACGATAGCGCTGAGACTGGAAAACATCTCGGTCAACTGGCGCAAAGGCGTGTTCAGGACCGGGCTGTCAGGGTCGAGCGAGATCCCCAACAGATGCAGCCGCCCGTTCAGGAAGGTCTCAGCATCGAAGGTCGAGGGCGCGGACAGGCGCTGCAAGGCGGCCCGTGCCACCTCGCGCTCGGGGCTGATCACCACGTCGATCGGCAGGTGATCGGTGCGGTAAAGATCGGAATAGATCGCATCCAGATAGGCGCTGGACCGCAACCGCGCGATCTTGCGCGGCACCTGAAAGACCGAATGCGCGACCTGGCAGGTGACCATGTTCACTTCATCCGAATAGGTCGCGGCGATGATCAGGTCGGCATCCCGCGCCCCGGCCCGGTCCAGCACATCGGGATGGCTGGCAAAGCCGGTGACGCCCTGCACATCCAGCGCGTCGGTGGCGCGGCGGATCAGCTCGGCATTGGTGTCGATGATGGTGACATCATTGCGTTCGCCGGCAAGGTGGCGCGCGATATGCCAGCCGACCTGCCCTGCCCCGCAAATGATGATTTTCATCGCCGCCTCATGGATGTTTACGCCGCACCGGCGATCCTACCCCGCCGGTCCCTTTGCGGATACAGCAAAAAACACCCGTCGCAAATCCCACGACCCGGGCCGCAGCGCCACGCCTGCCCACCATGTCGCGATGGGTATTTAAGAACGAAGAAAGCCACTGGGCGCGTCGCCGCGGATCCCGAACCGGTGAAATTCGGGCGCGAGCCTGCGAACTCTTCGTTTCACAAATACCCATGCTGCGCGTGCCACCCGCGCAGCATGGCAATTCGGGCGTTACTTGCCCATCAGCTCTTCTTCGACCCGGACGCCGCCGACGACACCCAGCGACTTCAATTTGCGATGCAGGGCCGAGCGCTCCATGCCAACAAATTGCGCGGTGCGGCTGATATTGCCGCCGAAGCGGTTGATCTGCGCCAGCAGGTATTCGCGCTCGAACAGCTCGCGCGCCTCGCGCAGCGCTAGGCTGGTGATCTGGGGGCCAAGCGCCAAGGCCTCACCGGAACCATCCATCGCGCCCTGGCTTTCCAATTCCGAGGGCTGGATCGGTCCGGTGCCATCGCCAAGGATCAGGACACGTTCGATCACGTTGCGCAATTGCCGGATATTGCCCGGCCAGGACATCGATTGCAGGGCGGCCACGGTTTCCTCGGGCAGCCCGCGCTGGGGCAGGCCCTGGGTCGCGTGGAACTGCTCGATGAAATAGCTGGCCAGATGGTGGATATCGTCGCGACGTTCTGCCAGCGAAGGGATGGCAACCGGCACGACGTTCAGGCGGTCGTAAAGTTCCTGTCGGAAGCGGCCGGTGGCGATCTCGACCGCCAGATCGCGATTGGTCGAGGAGATCACCCGCAGATCCACACGCACCTTGTCGGTGCCGCCTGCGCGCTGGAACTGCTGTTCGGTCAGGACGCGCAGGATCTTGGTCTGCGTGCCCAAGGGCATGTCGGCGACCTCGTCGAAATAGATCACCCCGCCATGGGCCTGCTCCAGAAGCCCGGTCTCGATGCCGCGTTCGCTGGTTTCGCGCCCGAACAGGACTTCCTCCATGCGGTCGGGCTCGATCGTGGCGCAGGGCACCGCGATAAAGGGCGAACGGCCGCGCGGGCTATGGGCGTGGATGTAGCGCGCGGACATTTCCTTGCCCGCACCCGGTTCGCCCGTCAGCATCACCCGGCCGTTCGACTTCGAGACCTTGTCCAGCTGTTCGCGCAAGCGTCGGAACGCCGCCGAATTGCCCAGCATCTCGGCGGCGCGGGCCTCGCCGCGGCGCAGGGTCGAGTTCTCGCGGCGCAGGCGCGAGGTTTCCATCGCGCGCCGGATCACCACCAGAAGCTGGTCGATGTTGAAGGGCTTTTCGATGAAGTCGTAGGCCCCCTGCTTGATCGCGGCGACCGCGATCTCGATATTGCCATGCCCCGAGATGATCACCACGGGCACGTCAGGATTGTTGCGCTTGACCTGCTTGAGGATATCGATCCCGTCCATCTTGCTGTCCTTCAGCCAGATATCGAGGATCATCAGCGCAGGTTCGGCGACATTGATCTCGGCCACGGCCTGGTCGGAATTGGCGGCCAGTCGTGTCGAGTA
This sequence comes from Paracoccus litorisediminis, assembly GCF_009711205.1. Classification (GTDB taxonomy): domain Bacteria; phylum Pseudomonadota; class Alphaproteobacteria; order Rhodobacterales; family Rhodobacteraceae; genus Paracoccus; species Paracoccus litorisediminis. The sequence continues at coordinate 466,802 of NZ_WMIG01000001.1, forward strand.
ACCCTCATCCCGCAGGATGTCCGAGATCAATTCGCGAATGTCTTTTTCGTCGTCAACGATGAGGATGTCGGTCATTTCACGTGGTCCTGCTCTAGTTTCTGGCGCCGCGCCGTCAGGCGCACGGGCTGTCTTTCGCGAGGCAGGCGGATCTGGGCCATCGCGCCGCGCTGTCCCGGCGCGTCGGTCAGGGTCAGTTGTCCGCCGTGTTCCTCGACGATTTTTTTGACGATGGGCAGGCCCAGCCCGGTGCCGCCCTGTTTCATGGTCACGTAGGGTTCGAACAGTCTGGAACGGTCCTCGGGCAGACCGGGGCCGTTGTCGATGATCCGGATCGTCACCGCATCCGGCGCGGTTTTCAGCTCGACCCGCACTTCCGGGGTCCAGCCTTCGGGCGGGGCAGAGCGCAGTTCATCCAGCGCCTCGCCCGCGTTTTTCAGCAGATTGGTAAAGACCTGCCGCATCATGCCCGCATCGGCATCGACAATCACCGGCTCATCCGGGATGTCCGAGACCAGCGCGCCCTGCAACGCATCGCGCTGCATCAGCTCGCTGTCGCGCAGCAGCCTTGCGATATCGGTTTCCTTGCGGTCGGGTTCGGGCATGCGGGCAAAGCGCGAAAACTCGTCCACGATCCGGCGCAGGTCATTGGTCTGGCGGATGATGACTTCGGTATATTGCTCAAGCGCCTCGCGTTCGTCGCCGGCGATGGGGCCGAACTTGCGTTTCAGACGCTCGGCCGACAGCTGGATCGGGGTCAGCGGGTTCTTGATCTCATGCGCGACGCGGCGGGCGACATCGCCCCATGCCGCCATCCGCTGTGCCGAGACCAGATCGGTCACGTCATCCAGCGCGACCACGTAACCTTCCAGCCCGCCCGCCGCACCGCGCCGGATCGCCATGCGCACCAACAGGCTTTCGACGCGACCCTCGCGGTTCAGGCGGATCTCGTCCTGCACGGATTCATTGACCGACTGCCCCAACCGGTCGAAAAGCTGCGCAAACTCCGGCACGGCGTCCCACAGCAAGCGGTCATGCGCCAGGTTCGGGTCCAGCCCCAGAAGCCGGGTGGCGGAACGGTTGAAGAAGTCGATCTCTCCGGCCGCATCCAGCCCGATCACGCCCGCCGTGACCGAGGACAGCACAGAATCGAACAACCGGCGCTGGTCGTCGGCAAGACGGTAGCTTTCCACCAGTTCCTCGCGCTGGGTCTTCAGCTGGCGGGTCATCCGGTTGAAGCTTTCGCCTAGCGTCTGGATTTCGTCGCCGGTATCGGCCTCGGGGATCTGCAGGTCCAGATTGCCCTTGCCGACCTGTTCGGAAGCCTCGGCCAGTCGCCCGATCGGCCGAGAAAGGCGATCGGCAAACCACAGGCCCAGCCACATCGCCGCCGCGACCAGCAACAGCGCAAAACCCAGATAAAGCAGCGAAAATTCCAGCAGCACCCGGCCGCGTTCCTGTTCCAGCCGCTGATATTCGCCGACGCTTTGGCGGGTATCGTCCAGCAGTCCCAGCAGCTTGCCATCGACATCGCGGGTCACATACAGGTAGCGGTCGGCCAAGGGCACCAGCGGCACCAGCGCACGGAATTCGTCATTCTGCCAGTCCTGGATCAGCACCAGCCCCTGACTTTGCGCCTGATCGAACTGCGTCTGCGAGGGCTGCTCATACCAGAACTGATAGCTGCGCTCGCCGCGCGCGCGGATCGTGCCGCGCCCGTCGATGACATAGGCCTCGCGCAATCCGCGCTGGATCAGCGCCTGCCCCTGCCCCAGCAGCAGCCGCAATTCGCCATCGTCCAGCATCGGGTTCTGGCGTGCCGCCTGCACCAGCGCCCCGGCCAGCAGCTTGGCGTCGCTGGTCAGATCGCGGCGGTGTTCCTCCTGATAGGCTTCGGCAGCCGACAGTGAACTGGTCACCACTTGCTGCACCCGGTTCGAGAACCAGCCCTCAAGCCCGATATTGACCGTCAGACCCGCAAACAGCGCGACCAGAACCGTTGGCACAAGGGCGATGGTGGCAAAGACGCCGACCAGCCGCAGATGCAGGCGTGATCCCACCGCCGATCGCCGCCGCGCCGCGACAATCGCGGTCATGCGGGCAACGACCATGCCGATCAGGACAATCAGGTAGATCAGGTCGGCCAGCAGCACCAGCCGCAGCAGGGTGCTACCCGACTCGACCCCGGCCAATGGCCCCATGACGACAAAGGTCAACCCGGCCAGAAGCGGCCCCAGGACCGCCAGACCCAGCGTTGCCACGTTTCGAACGCGACGCATCCGCCGCAAACGCACGACGCGTTCCCATGTACCCCTGGACAGCGTTCCCGCCAACTCGCCCGCCCTCATGGTTTCGCCACTGTTCCGTGGCGTTCCTGTGGCCGCTGCGAGACTCTCGTACGGCCATCTGTGGCCGTTTTACATCAGCTTGCGGCGTCGTGTCACCTCGATATTCAGATCAGTCAGCTTCTTGCGCAGGGTATTGCGATTGATGCCAAGCAGATCGGCACATCTCAGCTGATTGCCGCCTGTCGCGTCCAGCGCGATTTCCAGCAAGGGCTTTTCAATTTCCCGGAGAATCCGGTCATATAGGCCGGGCGGAGGCAGCTGGTCGCCATGCAGATCGAAATAGCGCTGCAGGTGCATTTCGACCGATTGCGACAGGCGCGCATTCGCCGGCTCAGCCATGGCCGTGACCGGGGCGGCGCTTGGCGCGGTGGCATTGGGCACCGCGACAGGGCGTGGCGGCGCTGCCGCAGTCGTGGCCGCAGGTGCGCCCAAGGTCACTGATTCGGACAGGGCGGCACGGGCCTCGGCCTCGGCGATCTCGGCCCCGGCGGCGGTCAGGGCCAGACGGCGCATCAGGTTTTCCAACTCGCGCACGTTGCCGGGGAAAGGATAGGAACGGATCAGCGCCGTCGCCCCTTCGGACAGGCTGCGCTGTGGCAGGCCCTGTGCCGCGGCGCGGGCCAGCAGGTGACGGGCCAGCGGCGGGATGTCGTCGACGCGCGAGCGCAGCGGCGGCACGGTGATCGTCACCCCGGCCAGCCGGTAGTACAGATCCGCCCTCAGCCGTCCGCCCGCGACGTCGGATTGCGGATCGGCCCCGGTGGTAGAGACCAGCCGCGGCATCTGGTTGCGACCGGGGCCGACCTCCCAAGCCTCGATCAGCCCGATCAACCGGGCCTGCGCGGCGGAGCCAAAGCCCGAAGGGTCCTCGATCAGCAGGGTGCCGCCATTGGCGCGCTCGGCGGCGCGGTGGATGGCTTCCTCGGACAGATCGGCCGAAGTCAGCACCGCCAGCCCGGCCTCGCGGCGGTCAGACAGGTCGTGGAAGGACCGCGCGATCACGGTCTTGCCGACGCCCGCCTCCCCCGCGATCATCACCGGCAGATCGGCATTCAGCACGCGCGCGACCATGCGGAACAGGTTCTGCATGGCGGGCGCATGACCGATCAGCGGCAAGGTCGGGTCGGTGGTGTTTTCCGGCGAGGGGATGCCGACCGGGGCCGGTTCCGATTTGCGCGCCCGGCGCGACAGCGCCTGCCCGGCCCGCACCATCAGATCGGGCAGATCGAAGGGCTTGGGCAGGTAGTCAAAGGCCGCCGCCTCGGTCGCGCGGATCGCGGTCACGATGGTGTTCTGGGCCGAGATCACAATCACCGGCAGGTCGGGCCGCGCCTTGCGGATCGCGGGGATCATGTCGATGCCATTGCCGTCGGGCATCATCACATCGGTGATGACCAGATCGCCCCGGCCTTCCTCGACCCAGCGCAGCAGCTGCGCCAGCGAGCCGGTGGCATGGACGCGGCAACCGGCTCGGGTCAATGCCTGGGTCAAAACGGTGCGGATGGTGCGGTCGTCATCTGCGATCAGAACGGTTCCGTCCATGGATTACCTCAGGCTTTGGGAAGTGAAATGCGGAAAATCGTGCGGCCGGGGCGGGATTCGACTGCGATCCATGCGCCGTGGTCGGTAATGATCTTGGAAACCAGCGCCAGCCCAAGGCCGGTGCCGTTCTCGCGCCCCGAGACGAAGGGCTCAAACACCTGATCGGCGATGGCTTCCGGAATGCCGGGGCCGTCATCCTCGATCTCGATCTGCAGGGGCAGGCTGCGGCCATGCGGCTCGGCCTCGGTCGGGGCCATGCGCAAGGTGCCGTCATAGGAGCTGCGCATGCGGATGGTCCCGGTCTCGCGCCCGGTCCGCTTGATCGCTTCGGCGGCGTTCTTGACCAGATTCAGGCAGACCTGCACCAGCTGGTCGTTATCGGCCAGCGCGGGCGGCAGCGACGGGTCGTAATCCGGCACGATCCGCAGCCCCTTGCCAAAGCCCACGGCGGCCGAGCGGCGCACCCGCTCCAGCACGTCATGAATGTTCACCTCGGTCAGTTTCGGGGCCGAGGTGTCGCCAAAGCGTTCCACCTGATCCAGCAATTCGACGATGCGACGCGATTCCGCGACGATCAGGTCGGCTAGGTCGCGATCCTCGGGGGCAAGGTTCATCCCGATCAGCTGCGCCGCGCCGCGAATGCCGGCCAGCGGGTTCTTGATCTCATGCGCCAGCATCTCGGACATGCCGATGGCCGAGCGCGCGGCCGAGCGCACCGCCCGCCCCTGCCCCAACCGGGTCGAGCTTTCGCTGGGCGCCATCATGAAGACGACGCCGCCCGCCGGGCTGGGCACCGGCCCCGCATAGATGGTGGCGATGCGTTCGACATGGCCACCCAGCCGGTCGCCGATCTCGAACCGCACCGAGGAGCGGTTCAGCGCGTCATGCCCCTCGCGCATCTTGTCGAGGATGTCGGACATCGGCGGCACGATCCGCAGCCGCTTGAGCATGTCCGGGCCTTCAAGGTGATGCCCCAGCGCCGAACGACGCGAGACGTTCAGAAAGGACTCTGCCAGATCGTTCAGCGCGGCGATCCGGCCTTGCGCATCGACGATCACGGCGGGCATCGGCAGCGCCGACCAGTTCGGACCGACATCGGCAGGGATGAAGCCGGGGATCGGCTCATCGTCGGGCACGACCGGGGCGCGGGATTTCATGAAGGATACTCCGAAGGAGGATCGGTCTGCTCGGCCCCGGCAAAGCCCGCGCGGATCGCCGCCAGCGCCGCCTCGGGCGTGGGGGCGCGCAGAAGCTCGGCGCGGTTTTCCGCGCCATTGGCCTCGGCATACCAACCCAGATGCTTGCGGGCGACGCGCAGCCCCAGTTCCGCGCCGTAAAGCGACAGGATGTCGAGGTAATGTTCGCTGATCGCATCGGCCAGCGCCGCGCCCTGCGGGATCACCGGCGCCGGCGTGCCCCATAGCTCATGCGCGATCTGCGCCAGCTTCCACGGCGCACCCTGCGCCCCGCGCCCGACCATGACCGCATCCGCGCCGGACTGCTCCAGCGCCGCGCGGGCGCTGGCCGCGTCCACCACATCGCCATTGGCGACCAGCGGCGGACGATCGGAAAGGTTCGCGACCTTGCGAATACGGCTCCAATCGGCATGGCCGGTATAGAATTGCGCGCGGGTGCGGCCATGCACCGTCAGCATGCGGACGCCCGCCGCGCTGGCGCGGGCGGCAAGTTCAGGGGCGTTGATGCAATCCTCGTCCCAACCCAGCCGCATCTTCAGCGTCACCGGCAGGTCGGGGACCGCGCCAACCACCGCTTCGACCAGCTCCAGCGCGTGATCCAGATCGCGCATCAAGGCGGCGCCGGACAGACCGCCCGTCACCTTCTTGGCCGGGCAGCCCATATTGATGTCGATGATCCGCGCGCCCATGCCCGCCACGATCCGGGCGGTTTCGGCCATCGCTCCCGCCTCGCGCCCGGCAATCTGGACGGAAACCGGCAAGGTGCCCTCGGTCATGGCCTTGGCGCGCACCGCCATCCGGGTCGAGGGACGCGGCGTCACCATCTCGGTCGAGGCGACCATTTCGCTGACCATCAGCCCGGCCCCGCCATGGCGCGCGACGGCGCGACGGAAGGGCAGATCGGTGATCCCGGCCATCGGCGCCAGAAAGACCGGCGGGCCAAGTCGCGTATCGCCAAGGATGATGGGTTCGGGCAGACTCATGGGAAACTCGTATGACGGGGCGCGCAGATGCGAAAGAATGGGGCGGTTGCCTTTTCGGCGGGCGGTTCACGCCACGCGAAGTTTGCTCAAGAAACAGGCTTGATGACCGAATATAGGGCAGAGGCGGTTTCGTCAAATGTCGCACTCCTCCCCAAGCTTGGTCGCAGCGCCACTGGAACGATGCCCCTGCCGGGTTTAAGTGTGAGATCCAGTAACAAGGGTATCACGCATGTTCCTGTCGGTCTTCGACATCTTCAAGATCGGGGTCGGCCCGTCCTCCTCGCACACCATGGGGCCGATGGTTGCGGGCGGACGCTTCCTTGAGGCGCTGCGCGCACAGCCATTCCGCGCCCATGGCCTGCGCGCCAGCCTGCATGGCAGTCTGGCCTTTACCGGCAAGGGCCATGCGACCGACCGCGCCACCATCCTTGGACTGGCGGGATTTCTTCCCGAAACGCTGGATGCCGAAGCCGCCGAAGCCGCGCTGGTCCTGAACCGCGAAACCCGCGTGCTCTCGCCCGCCGGGCTGGGCGATCTGGCCTTTGATCCCGAACGCGACCTGATCTTCGATTTCGACCGCGCTTTGCCGGGGCATGCCAATGGCATGGTGCTGATGGCCACGGACGCGCAGGGCGACGTGATCTCTCGCGAGGTTTATTACTCGATAGGCGGTGGATTTGTCCTGACCGAGGCCGAATTGGCTGCGAAAGGCGACGATACCCGCAGCGACGATGCGCCGCGCGTGCCATGGCCCTTTGCCACCGCCGCCGAGATGCTGGATATGGCCGAAAAATCAGGCAAATCCATCGCCACTCTCAAGCGCGAGAATGAACGCACCCACCGCAGCGATGCCCAGATTTCAGCCGGAATTTCCCGGATCTGGCAGGTGATGCGCGACTGCATGGATCGCGGACTTGCCACCGGCGGCACCCTGCCCGGCGGGCTGTCGATCCGCCGCCGCGCCAGTGCGATCCATGACGCGCTGAAGGCCGAGGCCGGTCTGAACATGAAGGCGCCCCATGTCATCAACGACTGGATGTCGATCTATGCCATGGCCGTGAATGAGGAAAACGCCGCCGGTGGGCAAGTCGTCACCGCGCCGACGAATGGCGCGGCGGGCGTCGTCCCGGCAGTGATCCGCTATTGGCTGGACCATGTGCCCGGCGCCTCGGAACGGCAACTGGACGAGTTCATGCTGACCGCATCCGCGATCGGCGGGCTGATCAAGCACAATGCCTCGATTTCGGGGGCGGAATGCGGTTGTCAGGCCGAGGTCGGCTCGGCCAGCGCCATGGCGGCGGCGGGCCTGTGCGCGGTGCTGGGGGGCAGTCCCGAGCAGGTCGAGAACGCCGCCGAAATCGCGCTGGAGCATCATCTGGGCATGACCTGCGATCCGGTGCGCGGGCTGGTGCAGGTGCCCTGCATCGAACGGAACGGTCTGGGCGCGATCAAGGCGGTCTCGGCGGCCAGCCTTGCGCTGCGTGGCGACGGCAAGCATTTCGTGCCGCTCGACGCCGCGATCGAGACCATGCGCCAGACCGGGCAGGACATGAGCGAGAAGTACAAGGAGACCTCTTTGGGCGGTCTGGCCGTCAACGTCCCGAACTGCTGAGGCAAAAAGCGCGCAAAACTTCGCTGAGACCGGGTCGTGAAGGCCCGGTCCGGCGCTGGACGCTTGCCGAAAGCGGGGGGTTCCTGTAGCGATTATGCAAAGCAAAACTCCAAGGAACCGGGACAGAGCAGATGAAATTCCGTTCGGCTTTTGCCGTACTGGCGATGACGGTGGCCGTGACCGCATGTGGCGAGCTGCCTTTCCAGGACAAGACGCCCCCCGCTGAACCCACCGCGCCGACCCCCGCAGCCCCGCCTGCGGTGTCACCGATCGACTCGCCGATCGAAGTCGGAGCCGAGGGCACGCCCCGCGCCACCGCCGAGTCGAGCACGATGGCGACCAAGATGTTCCGCGCCTCGGGTTCGGGCTGGACGGTGACCGCCGCGGGCGAGCGCGCCGTCTATGAACGCCCCGGCGCGAAATCGACCGCCGTGAGCGTGCGCCGCATGTCCTACAACCGCGGCGTCGAATTCATCGGCACGATGAACGGTTCGGTCTTCGCGCTGAACATTCAGGCCGCCGAATGCAAAACCGGCGAAGGCAGCACGCCCTTTACCGCCAAGCTGCGCGTCGGCACCCAGCGCATGACCGGCTGCGCCACCGCGACCGACACCATGCCCAAGGCGCAGGTGACCGCCTCCGCCGCGAAGCCGAAGCCGAAATCGACCGCGAAGCCCAAGCCCGCCGCGAAACCGGCTGAACCTGCCGTGACCCCGGCAGCCGCCACCCCGGCCGTGACGACGCCCGCGACCCCCGCCGTGACCGAGACGACCCCGGCGACCAGCACCGCGCCGGCCCCGGCCACGACGACGCCTGCACCGGCCGCGACCCCGGCCCCGGCAGTGACGCCCGCCGCGACGCCCGAACCGGCCGCGACGACCCCGGCGCCTGCGACCGAACCGGCCGCGCCCGCGTCCGGCAGCACCACTGGCGTTCCTGCGCCCCAGCTGATCCTGCCGCCGACGCCTCCGGCGGCAAGCCAGTAAGTCAGCCTCCGGCCCGTACGATGTCGCATCGTGCGGGCCTTGCCGACCCGCCGCCTTGGGCCAAGCGGGATGACATGTGAGAAGGACCCGCCGATGCGCGCCCATTCGACCCTGACCCGCCGCCTGCTGGCCTCGACCGTTCCGGTGGCGCTTCTTCTAGGACTGGGGGCGAACCCCGGCCTGGCCGATCCGATGATCGGCACCAATATCAACGGCTACGGCATTCCCGGTGCCATCGACACCCCCTCCGCCGAGATGCTGCCCGACGCGACGCTGGGCGCGACGCTGAACTATTCCGACCTGTCGCGCAAGAACGCGCTGGTCTTCCAGATCCTGCCGCGCCTGACCGTGGCCCTGCGTTACGCGCGTTTTGACTCGCGACCCAACGGCAACTCGGAAACGCGCGACCATATCTGGGACCGCAGCTTCGACCTGCGCTTCCAGTTCCTTGACGAAGACCCGGATGGCTGGATGCCCGCGATGGCGGTCGGCCTGCAGGACTTCATGGGCACGGGCTTCTACAGCGCCGAATATCTGGTCGCGACCAAGACGATCAACCCGCGCCTGCGCGTCAGCGCCGGTCTGGGCTGGGGGCGTCTGGCGCAGGATGGCGGCCTTGGCAGCCCCTTCGGCGACCGCCCCGGCCCCGATACCGAAGAGGGCGGCAAGCCCAATGTCGATCAGTGGTTCAAGGGCGAGGTCGCGCCCTTCATCAGCGCCACCTGGCAGGCCAACGAAAAGCTGGCCCTGACCGCGGAATATTCCAACGACATCTATGCCTGCGAGACCGGCATCGCCGAGGAATGCCCCCGCGGTGTCTGGCTGAGCGACAAGGATGAGTTGAAGAACAACATCAATCTTAGCGCCAGCTATCAGCTGGGCGAGAACTATCAGGTTAGCGGCTACCTGCTGGGCGGGAATCATGTCGGGCTGCAATTCTCGGTCGCGATGAATTCCAGCCAGGCCCCCTATCCGTCGGGGATCGAAAAGGCCCCGGCGCCGGTTCGTCCGCGTGTCGCCCCCTCGGCCGATCCGGATGGCTGGTCGGGCGCATGGTCCGCCGATCCGACGGCGCAGCCCGCGATCCAGAAAGTGCTGAGCGATGCGCTGGACAAGGAAGGCCAGACGCTGGAATCGATGTCGCTTTCGGCCAACCGCGCCGAGGTCCGCATCCGCAACCGCCGCTACATGCAGGGTTCGCAAGCCATCGGCCGCACCGCGCGCCTGATGACGCGCGCGCTGCCGCCTTCGGTCGAAACGCTGGTCATCACCACCTCGGAAGACGGGCTGCCGACCAGCTCGGTCACGCTGCGCCGCGCCGATGTCGAGCGTCTGGAAAACAGCGAGGCCAGCCAGATCGCCAATGTCGCGGTGATCTCGGACGCCGATCCGCGTCCGGGCGACCTGACCTATACCGACGGGCTGTTCCCGCGCTTCCGCTGGGCGCTGAAGCCCTACCTGTCGACCTCGATCTTCGACCCGGACGAGCCCTTCCGCTATGAGGTCGGCGCCGAGGCCGTGGCGGAATATGAATTCGTTCCGGGCCTTGTTCTGGCCGGCACGGTCCGCCAGCGCGTGCTGGGCACGACCAAGCAGGAAGCCCCCGGCAACCTGACGGTCGAAGAATACGAAGACATGGACACCGATTACGACGAAAACGGTGTGCCGCGCGTCCGCTCGGACAGCCGGATGTATGCGGGCAATTCCAGCCCGACCATCCCGCGCCTGACCCTGAGCTGGTATGCCAAGCCCACCGAGACGGTCTATACCCGTGTGACCACCGGTCTGATCGAGCGCGCCTATGGCGGCGTCTCGACCGAGGTGCTGTGGTGGCCGACCAATTCGAACCTGGCGATCGGGGCCGAACTGAACCGCGTCAAGAAGCGTGACTTCCGCGATGTCTTTGGCTTCCGCGACTACGAGGTCACCACCGGCCACCTGTCGGCCTATTACACCTTCGGCTATGGCATTCGCGGGCAGTTGGACGTGGGCCAGTACCTGGCCGGCGACAAGGGCGCGACGATCACCGTCGAGCGTGAGTTCGCCAATGGCTGGCGCGTCGGCGCCTGGGCCAGCAAGACCGACCTGAGCGACGAGGAATTCGGCGAAGGCTCGTTCGACAAGGGCGTCAGCATCTCGATCCCGCTGGGCTGGGGCACGGGCGAACCCTCGCTGCGTCGCGTCGGCGGCGACATCCGCTCGCTCTCGCGCGATGGCGGCAGCAAGCTGCGCGTCGAAGAGCGGCTTTACGACAAGGTCCGCGACAGCCAGGCCGGCAAACTCTATCAAGGTTGGGGGAGGTTCTGGCGATGACCGGGACGAAGATGCGCTTCATGCTGGGAGGCGCCCTGATCGCCATGCTCGGCGCCTGCGGCAATGTCGACAGCGAGGAGGGCTCGATCCCCGGTCTGCTGGCCGAAGCAGCGCGGCAGAGCGTGGCCCAGCGGGGTCGCGCCGAAGCCGAGGTCGTCGCCAAGGCCGATCCCGGCCAGATGGCCGCCACGGCGCTGCGCGTCAACAAGGGGCCGCTGATCATGGTCGGGCTGGAACGTGCAGGCACCACCCAGGTTCTGGCCATGACCGGCGAGAATGGCGGTCAGCGCACCTACATGACCGAGAACGAGCAGGCCCTGATCCTGCGCGACGGTATGCTGGCGGGCACGCGTGGCCTTGGCCACGACCTGTCGGTCGCCGAGATGGCACAATCCTCGGCGCTGATCCGCTCGGGGCGCAGCGGGCAGGCCAACCGGACCATGCGCTACTGGACCGGAGACGGGCTGGAGCGGCCACTGAAGCTGGAATGCAGCATCGGGCCGGGACCGAAACCCGGTGTGATGATCGAGGACTGCAAGAACGGCCCGCTGGAGATCCAGAACAGCTACATCTCGCAGGGCGGACGGGTCACCGTTTCGCGCCAGTGGATCGGGCCGGATCTGGGCTATGCGACTATTCAGGAATTGCGCCCCTGAGGCTTTGCAAATCGGAAAAAGAAAGGCCCGCGGCGACGCGGGCTTTTTTATTGGCCGGTGAATGCGCGGCTGAATCGCGTGGCGGGGTATTTATAAAACGAAGAAACCGCAACTCGCGCGACGTAGAAATATAATGATGCCGAAAATGAAATGGGCTGACCCGAAGGCCAGCCCATAAACCAAACTTCCTTGCGGAAGATTAGTTGGTGTCGTCGTCGTCGTCGTCGTCCGAAGCGACAGCGGCGATAACGCCGAGCAGCAGCAGAGCCGGAACAACGAGGCCAGCGTTCGACGACGCGGGCTTCTCGTCAACAACAACCGGCTCAACGTCGACGACGGGGGCGACGTAGCCACCGGCGAGAGCGGACGATGCCGTCAGGCCCAGGGCCAGGGCGAAGGTAGCAATTTTGGTCATGATCATGCTCCGTTCAAGTACTTTGAAAGCTGCCGTTATCCAGCAACATCGGTGCAACAGTCGCATAAAGCCAATGGCTTGGAAAGTGATCTCGAAAGGCCGCAATCCGGGCTGAATTCGACTGTTGCATAATAGCCAACACATTTCTGGTCAGGCGGCAAGCTGCCTGTGAGCTGGCCGGTTCCCGCGCATGCGAGAACGGCGACATTTGATCATTCTTTGCCGTAAAATACTAGAGACAAAGCATAAAACGCTGCGGAAATAACCACGATCGAGGCCCCAGCCGGGGTATCGAAGGTCAGGCTGCCCCAAAGGCCGCAAATCACCGCCAACGCACCGATCAAGGTGGCGGAACCAGCCATCTGCTCGGGCGTTCTTGAGAATCCCCGTGCTGCCGCCGCCGGGATGATCAGCAAAGCGGAAATCAGCAGCGCGCCGACGATCCGAATCGCAATGGCCACCACAATTGCGAGCGCCAGCGACAGGATAAGCCTTTCGCGCTCGGGACTTATCCCCGAGGCCAGCGCCAATTCCTCATTGACCGAGGCGGTGACAACCCTTTGCCATCGCCAGATCAACAGGCCAAGAACCAGAATGGCCCCGCTCCAGATCCAGATAAGATCGGCGCGGCTGACGGCAAGAATATCTCCGAACAGGTAACTTTCCAGATTCACGCGCAGTGACGGCACGAAACTGACCGCGACCAGGCCCGCGGCCAGCGCCGAGTGCGAGATGACCCCCAGAACGGTATCGACCCCCTGCCCCCTTGCGCTCAGCCAGGCCACCGCCAGCGCCATCGCCACCGCGACCGCCAAGGTGCCCACATAGAATGGCAGCGCGAAGGCAAAGCTTAAGGCCACGCCCAGAATCGCCGCATGCGCCGTCGAGTCCCCGAAATAGGCCATGCGCCGCCAGACCACGATGGAGCCCAGCGTCCCCGTCGCCAGCACAAGGCCCAGCCCCGCCAGCAGCGCGCGGATCATGAAATCGTCAAGCATGGATCAGCCTTTGGAATGGTCGTGGGTGCAGCCGGGCCCATGCACATGGTCATGGTCGTGGCCGGGTTCGACATGGTCGTGGTCATGGTCGTGATGATGGCGATAAAGCGCCAGCGTCCCCTGCGATTCGGCACCAAACAGCGCGCGATAGGCCGGGGCCGCGCTGACCGCCTGCGGCGTGCCCTGACAGCAGACATGACCGTTCAGGCACACCACCCGGTCCGAGGCCCGCATCACCACCAGCAGGTCATGGCTGACCATCAGAACGGCGGCACCCGTCTCGGCGCGGACCTCCTCGATCAGCTTGTAGAAGGCGACGATGCCGGGCTGGTCCAGCCCCTGCGTCGGCTCATCCAGCACCAGCAGCTGCGGCGCATTCAGCAACGCCCGCGCCAACAGCACGCGCTGGAACTGCCCGCCCGAGAGTGACACGATCTGGCGCTTTTCCAGTCCCGGCACCCCGGTCCGCTCCAGCACCTGCGCCGCCTGCGCATCGCCGACGCGCTGCGGCAGCGACAGAAAGCGCCGCACGGTCATCGGCATGGCCCGCTCGATATGGACGCGCTGCGGGACATAGCCGATGCGCAGCCCGGACAAGCGATCGACCCTGCCCGAGGACAGCGCCACCTGCCCCAGCAACGCCCGAACCAGCGTCGATTTGCCCGAACCGTTGGGGCCGACGACCGTGACGATCTCGGCCGGGTCGATATGCATGTCGATCTGCGAGATCACCGGCCGATCCGCACCGGGATGACTGACCGACAGGTTCTGAGCGCGGATCAGCGCGCTCATGCCTTGGCCTTTTCGGCGGCGTCGGCGGCGGCGCAACGCCCGCACAGACCAAGGATCTCGACCGTGCTGCGTTCGATGGTGAAGTCATGCGCGGCCGCCAGCGCCAGCATGGCGGCGCGCAGTTCCGGAGTCTCGGCCTCGGCCACCTGTTCGCACCCGCGGCAGATCAGGAAGGCCGGGGCATGGTCACGCTGGTTCGACAGGCAGGCGGCATAGGCGTTCAAGCGGCGCACGCGATGCGCCAGACCTTGTTCGACCAGAAAATCCAGTGCGCGATAGGCGACCGGAGGCTGCTTGCCGAAACCCTCGGCCGCCAAGCGCTCCAGCACCTCATAGGCCCCCATGGCGCGATGCGATTCCAGCAGGATTTCCAGCACCCGGCGGCGGACCGGAGTCAGGCGGACGCCCTCTTCCTGCGCCTGATCCTCGGCCCGGCGCAGCACGCTTTCGGCGCAATGGGCATGGTCATGGGCGTGGAACGGGTCCTGCGGCGATTTCGGATGGGTGTGCTGGCTCATCTGTTATAATATCACAATTCACTTGACGCGTTACGATATAACATAAATAAAAGCGCCGATTTCGCAAGAGAGAGCCCAAGAATGACCCGCAAGAACTCCCTTCGCCTGTCGCTGCTTGCCTCGGGCGCGGCGCTGCTGATGTCGTTGCCCGCCCGTGCCGAGGTTCCGACCGTCGTCACCGACATTCCCGCCGTCGGGGCGTTGGTGCAGCAGGTGCTGGGCGATCTGGGTCAGCCCGAGGTGCTGCTGGGCAATGGCGGCGATCCGCATAACTACCAGCTTCGCCCCAGCCAGGCCCGCAATCTGCAATCCGCCGGGCTGCTGGTCTGGATCGGGCCGGAACTCAGCCCGTGGCTGTCGCGACCGGTCGAGGGCTTGGACGCAGCGGTTTCGATGCCGCTGCTGCAGGTGTCGGGGACGAAGCTGCGGGAATATGGCGCGGCCGAGGCACACGACCACGACCACGACCATGACCATGACCATGACCATGACCATGACCATGACCATGACCATCCAGAGGATGAGGCCGGTCACGAAGGCCATGACCATTCCGGCACCGATCCGCATGCCTGGCTGGACCCGGCGAATGGTCAGCTTTGGCTTTCCGCCATTGCCGAGGCGCTGTCCACGCGCGATCCCGAAAACGCCGCGACCTACCGCGCCAATGCCGAGGCCGGGGTTGCTGCAATCGGCGCGCTTGATACGCAGCTGGCTCAGGCCCTGACCCCGGTCAAAGGTCAGAAATTCGTCGTCTTTCACGATGCCTATGGCTATTTCACCGCGCATTACGGGCTGGAACCCGGTATTGCCGTCAGCCTTGGCGATGCCTCGGCACCCTCGGCGGCACGGTTGAAGGACATCCGCCAGCAGATCGCGTCCGAGCAAGCCGTCTGCGCCTTTCCCGAGGCGAACCACGATCCGAAACTTCTGCAGGTGGCGATCGAAGGCACCAGCACGCGACTGGGCGCGCCGCTGGACCCCGAGGGGACCAAACTGGAACTGGGGGCGGGTCTTTATGGCGGGATCCTGCAGAGCCTCGGGACCGCGCTGGCCGATTGCCTGTCGGGAAAATGAGGCATCCGGGGCACGAAATCTGCGGCAAGAAAAATACCCGACTATTTTCCTTTGACATGCCCGAGCAATTTTGTCAGGTTGCATCCACCGCGACCGCTCAACGAGGATCTGGACATGACTGCGACCCGCCCCGCCGAATTCACGCGCCCCGGTGTGACCGCACTGCAGCGCCTGCCCCAATATGACGCCGAAGCCCTGACCGCCGGTGGAAACCAGGCGCTGATCGTTCTGGGCGATCAGGTCTACAACCTGCGCATCACCCGCGCCGGCAAGCTGATCCTGACGAAGTAAGATCGCGGTCGGGTTCGTCTCGACCAACCGGATTCAAAAAGGGCGCGGTTGAACCGCGCCCTTTTGTCGTTCCATTACCGGATCAGCCGTGACGCGGACCCTTGCCTGCGGGGCGCAGCCCTTTGCCGGGCGCGCGATCCGGGCGAGGACCGGGCTTCGGACCGTGACCACCGCCCGGCTTACCAAACGGCTTGCCGCCGGGTTTACCGAAGGGCTTGCCACCGGGCTTGCCATCACGCGCTTCCGGCTTGCCAAAGGGCTTGCGGTCGCCGCCTTCACGCTTGGCGAAGGGTTTGCGATCACCATCTTCGCGACGGGCGAAGGGCTTACGATCGCCATCCTCACGTTTGGCGTAAGGCTTGCGGTCACCATCTTCGCGGCGTGCGTAAGGTTTGCGGTCACCATCCTCGCGCTTGGCGTAGGGTTTGCGGTCGCCATCCTCGCGACGCGCGTAAGGCTTGCGGTCACCGTCTTCGCGACGAGCATAGGGCTTACGGTCGCCGTCCTCACGCTTGGCGTAGGGTTTCCGGTCGCCATCCTCGCGACGCGCGTAAGGTTTGCGGTCACCGTCTTCGCGACGGGCATAGGGCTTACGATCGCCGTCCTCACGCTTGGCGTAGGGTTTCCGGTCGCCATCCTCGCGACGCGCGTAAGGTTTGCGGTCACCGTCTTCGCGACGGGCGAAGGGCTTACGATCGCCGTCCTCACGCTTGGCGTAGGGTTTCCGGTCGCCATCTTCGCGGCGCCCGAACGGTTTGCGGTCACCATCTTCGCGACGGGTAAAGGGCTTACGGTCGCCGTCCTCACGCTTGGCGTAGGGTTTCCGGTCGCCATCCTCGCGGCGCACGAACGGTTTGCGGTCGCCGTCGTCGCGACGGGCATAGGGCTTGCGGTAGCTTTCGCCGCCCTCATCGTCGCGCGCCGCGCCGCGCTCGCGGAAGCTGCGGGGTTTTTCTTCCAGTTCGCCGGTCAGCAACCCGCCCAACTGGTCGCGCAGGACCTTGCGCTTGATCTCGCGGACCTCGTTTTCCTCCATGCCGGTCAGCTTGAAGGGGCCATAGCCGATGCGGATCAGCCGGTTCACGATCAGGCCGATATGGGACATGGCGCGGCGAATCTCGCGGTTCTTGCCCTCGCGGATGCCGATGGTCAGCCATGCGTTCGCGCCTTGCTGGCTGTCGAGCTTGATCTCCATCGGCGCGAAATCCTCGCCGTCGATGGTGACACCCCGGCGCAGCGGCGCAAAGGTCAGGTCGTTCGGCGTGCCGTTGACGCGCACGCGGTAGCGGCGCAGCCAGCCGGTCGTCGGCAGCTCCAGCCGGCGCTTCAGCTCACCATCATTGGTCAGCAGCAGCAGGCCTTCGGAATTCAGGTCAAGGCGGCCGACGGTCATCACCCGCGGCAGGTCGCGCGGCAGCGCGTCAAAGACGGTCTGACGGCCCTTCTCATCGGCCTCGGTGGTCACCAGCCCGACCGGCTTGTAATACATCCACAGGCGCGTCTCTTGCGGCTCGTCCAGCTTCTTGCCGTCGACGGCAATGCGGTCGCCGGGCAGAACGTCCAGCGCGGGGCTGTCGATCTTCTTGCCGTTGACGGTGACGCGACCCTCAAGGATCATGCGCTCGGCCTCGCGGCGGCTGGCCACGCCCACGCGCGCCATCACCTTGGCGATGCGGTCGCCCTCGGGTTTCGGGGATTCGGTTTCGGGGGTGTCGGGCGTATCGGTCATGGCGATCTCCTGCGCATCTCTGCGGTAGCAAAAGCGGGCGTCTACGCCATAACGCACAATATGGAAAGCGGTTCTTGCACGCGGCATCAAGTCGCGCCAGAAACCGGCATGGAGTTCACGTCACATATGTCCGCGGCAATGGATCAGGCCCGCGCCGCCGCTGCCCGCGGCGAGGTTCCGGTGGGGGCGATCCTGACCGACGCAACCGGTCGCATCCTGTCCCGTGCCGGCAACCGCACGCGCGAGCTGTCCGACCCCACCGCCCATGCCGAGATCCTTGCCATCCGCGAGGCGTGCCGCATGCTGGGCTCGGAACGGCTGCCCGGCGCGCGCCTGTGGGTGACGCTGGAACCCTGCCCGATGTGCGCCGCCGCGATCTCTGCCGCGCGCATCGCTGTCATCTATTACGGGGCCGACGATCCGCGCATGGGCGGCGTGCGGCACGGGGCGCGGGTCTTCGACCACCCGCAATGCCATCATCGCCCTGAGGTCTTTGACGGCATCTCTGCCGCCGAGTCGCGCGATCTGCTGCAATCCTTCTTTCAGGAAAGACGTTAGGTCAGACCTTCGTCCCGACGTTACAAAGGACACTTGCGCTGCATTGCAGCATGACTAGCATATCCTTCCATCGGGAAACCGGGGGAGAGACAATGTTCAACAAGATTCTGGTCGCCAACCGTGGCGAGATCGCAATCCGCGTCATGCGCGCTGCGAACGAGCTGGGCAAGAAAACCGTCGCCATCTACGCCGAGGAGGACAAGCTGGGCCTGCACCGCTTCAAGGCGGATGAGGCTTACCGCATCGGCGAGGGGCTGGGCCCGGTCGCGGCCTATCTGTCCATCCCCGAGATCATCCGGGTGGCCCGCGAATCCGGCGCCGACGCCATCCATCCGGGCTACGGGTTGCTGTCGGAGAATCCGGATTTCGTCGATGCCTGTACTTCTGCCGGGATCACCTTCATCGGCCCCACCGCGGACACGATGCGCGCCCTTGGCGACAAGGCCAGTGCGCGCCGCGTCGCCATCAAGGCGGGCGTCCCGGTCATCCCGGCGACCGAGGTGCTGGGCGATGACATGGATGCCATCAAACTTGAGGCCGCCGAAATCGGCTATCCGCTGATGCTGAAGGCGTCATGGGGTGGCGGCGGGCGCGGCATGCGCCCCATCAACAACCCCGAGGAACTGCCCGAAAAGGTCCGCGAGGGCCGGCGCGAGGCCGAGGCCGCCTTTGGCAATGGCGAGGGTTATCTGGAAAAGATGATCCTGCGCGCCCGCCATGTCGAGGTGCAGTTGCTGGGCGACAGCCACGGCGGGCTTTATCACCTCTATGAACGCGACTGCACCGTGCAGCGCCGGAACCAGAAGGTGGTCGAGCGCGCCCCTGCCCCCTACCTGACCCCCGAACAGCGCGCCGAAGTCTGCGAGCTGGCGCTGAAGATCGGCCGCGCCGTCGGCTATCAGAACGCGGGCACTGTCGAATTCCTGATGGATATGGACAGCCAGCAGTTTTACTTCATCGAGGTGAACCCACGCGTGCAGGTCGAGCATACCGTGACCGAGGAGGTCACCGGCATCGACATCGTGCAGTCCCAGATCCAGATCGCCGAGGGCGCGACGCTGGCCGATGCGACCGGCGTGCCCAGCCAAGCGGACGTGCATCTGAACGGTCACGCCCTGCAATGCCGGGTCACGACCGAGGACCCGCTGAACAATTTCATCCCCGATTACGGCCGCATCACCGCTTATCGCAGCGCCACCGGCAATGGCATCCGGCTGGATGGTGGCACCGCCTATTCCGGCGGCGTCATCACCCGCTATTACGACTCGCTGCTGGTCAAGGTCACCGCCCATGCCCAGACCCCGGAAAAGGCCATCGCGCGGATGGACCGGGCCTTGCGCGAATTCCGGGTGCGCGGGGTGGCGACGAATATCGAGTTCGTCATCAACCTGCTGAAACACCCGACCTTCCTTGACGACACCTATACGACCAAGTTCATCGACACGACGCCGGACCTGTTCGCCTTCCAGAAGCGCCGCGACCGGGCGACGCGCATCCTGACCTATATCGCCGATATCAGCGTCAACGGTCACCCCGAGACAGCGGGCCGCGCCCTGCCCGCAGCCGAGGCGAAAACCCCCGTCCCGCCGAAGCCCCGCGTAGAACCTGTCCCCGGCACCCGGCAATTGCTGGATGAAAAGGGCGCCAAGGCCGTCGCCGACTGGATGCTGGCCCAGAAACAACTGCTGATCACCGATACCTCGATGCGGGACGGGCACCAATCGCTGCTGGCAACGCGGATGCGTTCCATCGACATGATCCGGGTTGCGCCCAGCTATGCCGCGAACCTGCCGGGCCTGTTCAGCGTCGAGTGCTGGGGCGGCGCGACCTTCGACGTAGCCTATCGCTTCTTGCAGGAATGCCCGTGGCAGCGGCTGCGCGACATCCGGGCAAGGATGCCGAACCTGATGACCCAGATGCTGCTGCGTGCCAGCAATGGCGTCGGCTACACGAACTATCCCGACAATGTGGTGCAGGCTTTCGTCAAACAGGCCGCAGTCACCGGCATCGATGTCTTCCGCGTCTTTGACAGCCTGAACTGGGTCGAGAATATGCGCGTCGCCATGGATGCGGTCGTGGAATCCGGCAAGATTTGCGAAGGCACGATCTGCTACACGGGCGACATCCTCGATCCCGAGCGCGCCAAATATGACCTGAAATACTATGTCGGCATGGGGCAGGCGCTGCGCGACGCAGGCGCGCATGTGCTGGGGTTGAAGGATATGGCGGGGCTGCTGAAACCCGCCTCGGCCACGCTGCTGGTCAAGGCGCTGAAGGATGAGGTTGGCCTGCCCATTCACTTCCACACCCATGACACCGGCGGCATTGGCGGCGCGACCATTCTGGCCGCCGCAGCAGCGGGCGTCGATGCGGTCGATTGCGCCATGGATGCGTTGTCGGGGAATACCAGCCAGCCGACCTTGGGGTCCATCGTCGAGGCCCTGCGCCATACCGACCGCGATACCGGGCTGGATATCAGCGCGATCCGCGAAATCTCGAACTATTGGGAGGCGGTGCGCGCCCAATATGCGGCCTTTGAATCCGGTCTGCAGGCCCCAGCGTCTGAGGTCTATCTGCACGAAATGCCCGGCGGCCAGTTCACCAACCTGAAAGCGCAGGCGCGGTCCTTGGGCCTTGAGGACCGCTGGCACGAGATCGCCCAGACCTATGCCGAGGTGAACCGGATGTTTGGCGATATCGTCAAGGTCACGCCCTCGTCCAAGGTGGTGGGCGACATGGCACTGATGATGGTGGCGCAGAACCTGACCCGCGCGCAGGTCGAGGACCCGGCCATCGAGGTCGCCTTCCCAGACAGCGTCGTCGACATGCTGAAGGGCAATCTGGGGCAGCCCCCTGGCGGCTGGCCCGAGGCGCTGCAACGCAAGGTCCTGAAGGGCGAGGCACCGCTGACCACGCGGCCCGGTGCCTCGATGCCGCCCGTCGATCTGGAAGCGGTGCGGGCCAAGCTCTCGGCTGATCTGGGCGACCAGCCGGTCGATGACGAGGACCTGAATGGCTACCTGATGTATCCCAAGGTCTTTACCGATTACCGGACCCGGCACGAAACCTATGGCCCGGTCCGCACCCTGCCCACCCGCACCTTCTTTTACGGGATGGAGCCGGGGGATGAGATCGAGGCCGAGATCGACCCCGGCAAGACGCTGGAAATCCGTCTGCTGACGCTGAGCGAGACGGATGAAAAGGGCGATGTGAAGGTGTTCTTCGAACTCAACGGCCAGCCTCGCGTCATCCGCGTGCCGAACCGTCTGGTGAAGTCCCAGACCTTTGCCCGGCCCAAGGCCGACGCGACCAATGACGGCCATGTCGGCGCGCCGATGCCCGGCGTCGTCGCCTCGGTCGCAGTGACGGTCGGGCAAAAGGTCCATCCCGGCGATCTGCTGCTGACCATCGAGGCGATGAAGATGGAAACCGGCCTGCATGCCGACCGCGATGGCGTGGTCAAGGCCCTGCATGTCGCCCCCGGCCAGCAGATCGACGCCAAGGACCTGCTGATCGAGATCGAGTGACTTTGGCCGGGGCGGCCTCGGCTGCCCCGTTCCACCCGTTGCAAATTCCTGCGGAATCGGCGGTAATCCGAACGGAATCGCAGAACTTTTCTTGCGCGGAGAATATTTTTCCATGAATCTCGCCCCCGAAGTGACAGGCTTCTATGAGAAGCACACCGGATCGGTTCAGTACGTCGTCGCCTGCCCGGAAACGAAGCATTGCGCGATCATCGATCCGGTGCTGGATTTCGATGAGAAATCCGGCGCGACCGCCACGATCGAGGCCGACCGGCTGCTGCGCTTCATCGAGGAGCGCGGCTACCAGCTGAAATGGATTCTGGACACCCATCCGCATGCCGACCACTTCTCGGCCGCCGATTACCTCAAGCATCGGACCGGTGCGCCGACCGCGATCGGGGAAAAGGTCGTGGGCGTCCAGAAGCTGTGGAAGGATTTCTACAACTGGCCGGATTTCCCCGATGACGGCAGCCAGTGGGACCGGCTTTTCGCTGATGGCGAAACCTTCATGCTGGGCCATATCCCGGTGCGGGTGATGCATTCGCCGGGACATACGCTGGCCTCGGTCACCTATGTCATCGGTGATGCGGCCTTTATCCATGACACGCTGTTCATGCCCGACAGCGGCTCGGCCCGGGCGGATTTTCCCGGCGGCAGCGCCCATGCGCTGTGGCATTCGATCCAGGCGATCCTGTCCCTGCCGGAAGATACCCGCCTGTTCACCGGCCATGACTATTGTGCGGGGGGCCGCGCCGCCGCGTGGGAAGCGACCGTGGCCGAGCAGAAGGCCACCAATATCCACATCTCGCGCCTGCTGACCGAGGCGGATTTCGTCGCCGCGCGTGAGGCCCGCGACCGCAGCCTGCCGATGCCCCGCCTGATCCTGCAGGCATTGCAGATCAACACCAATGCCGGGCGCATGCCGCAGCCGGAATCGAATGGGCGCAGTTACCTCAAGATTCCGCTGAACCTGCTGCAATCGCCTTGGGCCTGAGCCGGACCAGATCCTGCGGGCGGTCGATATCGACCAGATGCGCCTCGGCCAATTCGTGCAGGATCAGGTCGGGTCGTTGTCGCAGAATCGCGCCCGCACCCTGATCACGCCGATTGGCCAGCGCCAGCGGGAACAGGTGGCGCGGGATCAGGGCGGGTGGCATGGGGGTTTTGGCGCTGGCCATCGCCGGATGGGTCAAGGCGCCATGCAGGATGCGCCGCAGATCGGCACGCGTCACCCGGGGCATGTCGGCCAGCAGCACCAGCGCATGGCTTGCCCCGGCGCGCGTGGCCGCGCGCAGCCCGGCAGCAAGGCTCAGACCCTGCGCGGCCCTGTCGATCCTGACCACCCGAAAGCCACGAAACATCCCCGCTAGCCGCCGATCACGTAGCACGACGATGCGGATCGCGGAAGGCTGGCCCCGTAGCAGCCGCACGACATGCTGAGCAACCGGCCGCCCCTCCAACGGCACCCGCAGCTTGTCGCGGCTGCCAAAGCGCCGCGAGCGACCCGCCGCCAGCACGATGATGGCCAGTCTCACTGCTTGCTGGCCTCGGCCAGAACTTCTGCCAGAACCGAGGCCGCCAGCGTCCGCGGATCGCGGGTCGAGGGGATCAGCCCGATCGGACCGCGCAACCGCGCCAGCTGATGTTCGGGGACGCCCATGCCGCGCAGCACTTCCAGCCGATGCGCCGCCGCCCGACGGCTGCCCTGCGCCCCGATGTAAAAGGCCGGTCCCGCCAGAAGCTGGCGCAGGATCGCGGGCTCATCATCATGGTCGTGGAAAAAGACGACTCCTGCCGTATAGGCATCGACCGGCACCATCTTAAGGCTGGCCGCACCATCCAGCCTGACCGTCACCGCCCCCGCTCCGACCCCGGCCAGCGTCTCAGGATCAGGCGAGGCCAGAATGGTGTCATAGCCCGCGCCCGAGGTCATCCGGGCAAAGGCCAAAGCCTCGGGGCCCTTGCCAAAGATGGCAAAGCGCGGGTCGGGCAGGACGGAGAGTTCCAGCGCGCCCTTTTCGCCCGCAGTCAGCCGCAACTCTTTGCCGATCCAAAGTCGCAGCGGCCTGCGAGCCGCCATATCCGCCGCCAGCCGGGCGACAATATCAGGCGAAGGCGCGGGCAGGATGCGGATATCCAGCCCCCCGCCACAGGGCAGTTCCAGATCCCGAAACGGCGAGCCAGCCCCATACCGCAAAAGCCGAGATTGCCCCGAACGCGCCACATCTGCCGCATGATGCGCGATGTCCCGATCAATGCAGCCCGACGAAAGCGACCCCCGCCAACCGCCATCCCCGTCAAGCACCATGCACGCCCCAACCGGCCGATATGACGGCCCATCCACCCCGATAATGAACGCCATGGCGGCTGGCATTTTATCGGATAGCGGCATATCGGATGCCCGGACCTTGTTGGTCAGGTCAGTTGGTCGGTTGGGACCGGAATCATCCTTCATGCGATTTACTCCATAGCCACGCCAGCATAGGACTTTTGCGACCGGCTCGCTGCGCGTTTTTGCAAGATGCCCCTGCTAAGCCTTCCCACCTGCCATACCTGCGTGCGTCAGCGTGGCTCGTCTGGTTGGGGTTTCCGAACATCACTGAGGAAGCTTGCTGATGCAGCTCACTCGGTGCTCAGATGTGGCCGCAGGATTTCGGACCAATCGCTCAGCTTTAGCGTAACGCAAGCGATCCTCCGCAGAGTTCAAAGCGCAGGTGGCCGTGGAAGCCAACCGCGAGGAGTTGACGACGGCTGAATTGCGGACGGTCGCCCATCAAGGCGCCGCGGTCCGCGCCCAGTGGCGACGATCCAAGAGAGCCGTTCAACGACATCCATCCGACGATGATCAGCGGCTGGAAACGCACCGCGACCGAAAACATGTCCGCGGTTTTTGGTTATGTCTCGCCCCCCGCGCCGCAGTTCTCCGAGAACGAAGTCGATAAGCTGCATGCCAGGATCGGCCAGCTTGGCATCGAGCGGGATCTCTTGTCGGCAGCCTCCAGTCTCATTCTCGGCACTGGCGGCAAAAGGCGGTGAAGCAGGATCACGCCGATCGTAGCGTCCGGCGACCATCCAGCCCGCTGTCTCCGGCGCGCTCCGGGCTTTACGATCAGCCACGCGGAGAAAACGCCCGGAGCCTGGCTTCATGGCGATCATCGACCGACAGTTCCTTGGGACGCCTTGGGTCATGTTTCGCGCCAAATGGCCCGCCTCATGCAAGAGGGCCATCGATGTGGGCGGCATCGGGTCCGTCGGCTGATAAGGCTGATGGCGAAGGGCGACCGTGCCCCCTGTGGGGCCGCGTAAGCGTCCGGTTCCGATCTATCAAGAGCCGAGGACCAGCAACCAGTGGCGACCTGACGGCTCACCTTCCGAAGGGCTTGGCCATCACCCGCCCCAATCAGGTCTGCCGCCCCGACATCAGCGTTCGGCATCTCTCCCGGACGGACCGCGTTCATTGCCTTACTCCCCATGCGTCGCATTCGCCATCGGACTCGACCCGATTGCGCCTCGACGGCTCATTCTCTACCTGCTCGCCATCATGGACTGCCACAACCGCTGCTGAGCTTGCGGCTTTCGAACGCCATGGAGGCGTTGTTCGCTCCAATCGATCCGCCGGATCGATTGCTTGCTCTGAAATAGGCGCTGGCCAAATATGGCACGCCCGAGATCTTCAACTCCGATCAGGGCTCCCAATTCACCGGTACCGCGTTCACCGAGGCGCTGCTGGACGCCAAGGTACGTATCTCGATGGACGATCGCAGTCGCTGGATCGACAACCGAATGATCGAAAGGCAGTGGCGGTCGTTGAACCGAAGGTCCGCGCAGCGAAATACGAATGCGTCTATCTGGACGCCGTCGAGGCCAGCTCGGAGGTCCGCGATGAAGATGGCGGTCTGGATCAGCTATTACAACGAAACACGCCCGCACTCATCGCGTGGGTTGCTGACGCCGGCTAAGGCCCAGGATACCCTCGACCAACTCCTGAAAGCCGTCACCTGACATGAAACCCATGCCAGAACTGAGCGAAGCGGAAAACTGGACGAAAATCCAGGTCAACCTCTCACTATGATCGCATCTGCCATGATGACCACCTCACGGCGCTATCGGCTACAAGGCTCCGATCTGGACTTAGAAATCATGGAGCGAAGCCAGCCAGCGGCCCCGAAGATACCCGAAAAATTCAGCACCAAGAGATCCCAAGATGGGTATCTCAGCACCACAATTCAGATAACCTTCAAGACATCAATCACCCACCAAGCAAACTTAAGGCAGCGGAATATTTATTGAAGTATCCACCCGTATCAGCCGTAGATCTTATCAAATATCTAGAAACAACCTTGTCCACATTTTCACTTTCCGCGAAACGTCCAATATCACTCCAACCAGTTATCTTGCTAAGCGATTTTTTCATCTCATCAACTTGCCGCTCAATAGGTAGGTTTCCGATGGCATTTCCAAAACCAAACGCCCCCTCAAACAACTTCCGCAATGGCTTTGACGACAGCACCTTATACCACTTGGTCATCTCACTGCTATCACTTTTGGCTATGGTCGCGAGTTCTCGCTGTGCGTTCAACGCTATCTCGATCTCGGAATGTCGTTCACCGATATTTCTTTCGAATGCCATGCCTTCGAATTTGGAAGAGATGTCGTTCAGTTGAGATCCATCAATTGAGGTTCCATTTCTCAAACTCGAGAATGCCTCATTTATCGCGAGGTACCTCTTGTCAGATAATCTATTTACCACACTTTTGTCATCATTGGGGTCAGCTTCAAGGACTCTCTTGATGAAAGATCTATTGTTGACATCCCCTTCCAAGCCGAAAGCACGAAGTGCGACAGTCAGGAGGCGGTAATTCGAAACCAGCTGATCCGCACTTTTCACATTTGGCATTTTCTTGACGAAATTTTCCCGGGCCGCTGCAATATCTGGGCTCTTGTTGAAAATTTCCCGCTGACTCGCCTCGGTGCGTTGGAGAAATTTCCAGCCCAGATACCCGCCAGAACCGACCTGAACCGTATAAGCCATTAACGACCCACCCCCAGCAGATATGCCTCGGTTAGTAGCAGACGACGCAACTGTTTCGTGGCTTGATAGTAATTCCCATCGTTCACAAAGCTTCTGGCCCGACCGAGCAGATCATTGCTGCCGGTATCCAGAAAGACGCTCTCAAGCTGTTCGATGCCGTGCAGAACCTGCTGCCTGCCTTGCTGTTCCTCGGCATCCCCTGAAATCAGCAATTGGCAAATGTAACACACTCGTCTGACGGGTGTGTTTGCGTCATCGGGATGTAGCGCATCGCGTAAGCGCAGAACGTTTGCGTTGGGTGAAATGATCGAAATCCGCGCGCGCTTATCGCCATTTTCGAGGACGGCACCGTTGATCAGGACACGTTCTCGGGGTGCCAGCTTCAACACAAGCCCGCTCATGCAGCACCTGCGCCACGAAGACCCTTCATCACGGACATGTTGATATCGATCAGAACATCGGTCGCGCCCTTCCCGGCGAGAACGAGCTGACCATGTTTCAGGGCGTATCTGGCAAGGGACAGCAGACCGCTTTTCACCTCGCCTTCCAGTAGATTGGCGGGGTCGACCAAAGCCGAGGCAAACACGGTCCAAAGTTCATTATTTCGCGCCACCGCGCGGATCGTCTCAACGTCGTGGCACTGCCGCGGCGCTTGCATAAGCAATCGCGTAACCTGGGATAGCACGTCGTATTCGACGTCCCTTGCACCTTTGGTGACCGGGTTGGAATAGGCTTTGCCTGAAACGGGCTTGATCGCGTGCAACATGTGTTCCCGAGCCAAAACTGGACACAAATTCAGGCTCGAGGGTGAACTATTTCACCCTCGAGCCCGGCTTCATCAGCCGCGGAACAGCGACATGATCGACGAAGGCGCCTGGTTCGCGATCGACAGGGCCTGGATGCCCAGTTGCTGCTGCGTCTGCAGGGCCTGCAGGCGGGCCGAGGCCTCTTCCATGTCGGCATCGACCAGCGAGCCCGAAGCCAGCTTCAGCGAATCCGCCAGTTTCGAAACGAAATCGACCTGGTCGGTAATCCGCTCGCCTGCCGAACCAAGTTTTGTCGTACCGGAGATCACGACCTTCATCATGGCTTCGATATCACTGACTGCGCTCAGCGCGGATGCCTGATCAGTGATCGTGGTGATCGTGCCACCAACGATGCTGGCTTCGAAATCGAGCGAAGTGACATCAATGGTAGAGGCAGTAACGGTCGTGTTGTTGCGGTCCATCGATCCAAGGACCGAGTAGGTCGCACCGCCGACGACACCATTGGTGCTGAGCAGGTTGACACCATTCGCCTGCGTCCCCTTGACGACTGCGGCGATCTGCGCCCGCTTTGCGTCGATCTGAGCCTGAATGGTACCAAATTCGTTATCGCTTCGCCCCGCGCTCTCGGCGAGTTCCTTCACATCGCCAAGAAGCTTCTGGACGCTTTCGGCACCAGTGCGAGCCGTAGAAATGGTTTCACCGGCCACGTTCAGGTTGGTCTGGATCGTCTTGTAGGTATTATAGTCGCCCTCCATCGTCTTGGAGATCGCCCAGATGGCGGCGTTGTCCTTGGCCGAGTTCACCGACTTACCGGTCGAGATCTCGGACTGGGTCTTTGCCAGGTTGGAATTGATGCCTTTCAGGGTCTGAAGGGCAACCATTGCCGAGCTGTTGGTCAGAATGCTGGACATGTCTTACTCCATGGTCAGGGGGCTTCACCCCCGGTTACTAACAAGGCCATTCTGACCTTCGGGACTTTGCCCGATGCACTGAAGCATGACGACGAGATTACCCGTCAGGGGTGAATAAATGCTGAACAGTCCCAAGCCAGCAAACTCAATTCACCAAGCCTTTTAATCAAAACTTTCGCGCCTCGCCCGCGACGGGACCACAACTCAGGCGCTTGCCATCCTTGCCATAGACGTCACAGCCACGGGACAGCGATCGCAATTCCTTGATCAGCGAAAGCGCGGACAAAATTCCTGCCGAAACTCCGGATGCGAGATGACAGATTTCTTCGATCTCGGTCCGAGCTTGTGAAAGCTCTACCGAAGAAAGCGGGCGTTCACGAATCTCGGCTTGAAAGGACTCCTGATCGAGCAATGCTTGTGCGGGATTCAGCGCGGCAATGGAACGGCGCGCAGATTTCAATGCATGTGTTGCGGTCATTATTTACCTTCAACTTTACCGAAAATATTCAGGTCGAGCTTCTTCGCGAAAGAATCAGCGTAAATATCATTGAGGATGCTGGAAAACTGCTCCTCTCCGATCCCACCACCAAAGGCTCCGCCAGTCGGGCGCGGGCCAATCGCCGTCAGCATTTGGCTGAGAAATGCCCTTTCCAGGCCCTCCTTGACGATCTTCTGCCGCTCGGGGCTGGTTGGCGCGACGCGGCCAAGCGAGTTGATTTCCAAATTCGTCCCTCCATCCAGATGGAGCACCTGAATACCTCACGCCGGTAAATATTTGGTAAGGCATGCCTGCTACGCAGAGACGGCAGGATTTGAGGGACCAACACCATGCCGGATGCAATCGAAGCGCTTTTTCCAGCAACGCTGAGAATGACGAAAGCCATTCGCGAATCGGTTCCCGGGCAGGCGGCAGAATTTGAAGCCGTACTGGCTGCATTTGATCCTGCCATGCACGACTTGAAGCCGGACGATACGACGATCGACACCGCCGAAGCGCAGGATGCCGACGCGGCAGATGCACCCGAACCGCCCGAGATGGAGACCACGCCCGATCCGTCGGTGATTATCCCGGCCTACACCAACAACGAGCCGCAGCTTGCGCTGCTGTCGAGATCTCCTGAAGACCTTGCCGCGATCATGACGGATACTTCCAAGTCGGCATCGCAAAGCGAAGCTGCGCCAGCGTCAATACCGGATGCGGGTATATTCGCCGTCGCCCTCCCGACTTTGCAGATCAACGGCTCCAATGTGAATCGGGAAACCCAGGAAGCTGCGCCCACCCCGCAACTTGGCGTTGAGAAAACTCCGCGAGAGATCGACTGGGAGGTTCGGCCGGTCGGACCTTCTGGTGAAATGCCAGCCCAGGAAAGCGATGCGGCGCATCCTGATCTGTCGCGAATGAATGGTGATCAGGTGGTCTGGCCAATCGCGCGTCATTTCAACGCGAATGTCGGCGCACCGATCGAGGATGCGGCACCGTCAGCTGTTGGCGCGGCTACTCCCTTGCCGGGGATGACCAAAAGACAGGTACCCGATCAGGCCCCTGCGCCGACTGCCGTGTCGCAAGGCTTCAATAACCAGCCTGACGGCACGACGCACAGGCAACGCGCAGCCACAGCCGAGTTGCCGTCGGTAGCTGAGGAAGCCCCTTCAGACACGTCGGAACTGCCAGGGGCGACGGATCGGTCCATCGAACCGGCAACGCTGGCGCCGGATGATGGCCGCACGAGCCCCAGCGTCGAACCAGCCAATCCGCCCGGCACAACGACGACCGAGGCCATGGCCTCCACCCTTCCAGACTCCATTTCGGGCACTGAAATCCCGACCGAAATCGCGGTCCGCAGCGCGCGGGACACCGCTCAAGGTCAATCCATTTCGCCCCACCACCATCCGCTTCCGGAACCACGCGAGATCCTGCGTCAGATCGCGCAGCAGCTTCCCGCCACTGATCAGAACCAGATCGAGATTACCCTTACCCCCGATGAACTGGGCAAGGTCCGGATGGTGGTGTCCTCCGGGGATACGGTCGCGATCACCGTCTATGCCGACAATCGCGACACGCTGGACCTGCTGCGGCGCAACAGCGACATGCTGGCACGAGAGTTGAAGGACGCAGGCTTTGCCGATGCCTCGCTGTCCTTTGGTGAGCGAGGCGAAGGCGGCCAACGC
The DNA here is from genome assembly GCF_009711205.1 of Paracoccus litorisediminis. GTDB lineage: Bacteria > Pseudomonadota > Alphaproteobacteria > Rhodobacterales > Rhodobacteraceae > Paracoccus > Paracoccus litorisediminis. The sequence continues at coordinate 497,213 of NZ_WMIG01000001.1, forward strand.
AATCCATGGTCGGAAAATACGGCCGGACGCGGGGCCGAACGGTCCCTGACCGAACCGATGACAGAGATCGCGCCAACCGCGGCTCGCGGCAACTCGGCGCGGCAGATCGACATTCGTATCTGAAGGAGAGATCGCATGGTTAACGGCGTTTCCGGCACGACCGGCACCCCGACAACGACCCATACAAATACAACCGACACCGGCTCGACATCATCGAACAGCGACTACCTGACCTTTCTGCGCATGCTGACGACGCAGGTGCAGAATCAGGACCCGCTCGACCCGATGGACAGCTCGGATTTTGCGGCGCAGCTCGCGACATTTTCCGGCGTCGAGCAGCAGGTCCAGACCAACACCCTGCTGACCCAGTTGCTGCAATCCGTCGGCGGTGGGCAGTTGGGGCAATATGCCGACTGGATCGGCCGCGAGGTGCGCATCTCTGGCCCGGTCTGGTTCGATGGAGAGCCGGTGACTTTGGAAATCTCGCCCGACGCTTCGGCGGATGCATTGACGCTGGTCACTCTGGACAGTTCGGGCCGCGAGGTCGCGCGCGAAAGCATCGGCACCGGCGAAGGCGAGGTCGACTGGCAAGGACGCGATGCCGATGGCGAACCCTTGCCCGAGGGTTTCTACCAATTCCGGCTGGAATCGCTGCGCGATGGCGAGGTGATCGCGACGACGGATGTTCAGGCCTATTCCGAGGTGACAGGGGTCGAAACCTCGGCCGAGGGGGCGGTCCTTGTCCTGCGCGGCAATAGCGGGGTCTTTGCCGCTGACGTTACCGGTGTGCGCGAGGGGACCTGACGGCACCGAAGCTGAACTGCCGCACATCCCCACACTCGGCCAGTCGATAGCGGCGGGCAAAATGCAATCGGGCCGCCCGTCCTTGTGGGGATAGGCGGCCCGTTTGGTCAATCAATCGAGGGCACCGTTGGCGATGCCCGCGACCGTCAAGGATCAGCCGGCCAGAAGCGCCGCGTTGCCGCCCGCGGCGGTGGTGTCGACGCACAGATGGCGCTCATGCATGACATGGGCACGGTCGGGCATGGTGCAGATCAGGGGACGCAGCGCGCCCTCCATCCCGGCGAGCTTGCGGGCAATCTCGCGCGCCGTATCCACGTCGCCCCACCACAGCACCGCCGAGAAGTCGGGCTGCCCGGCAAGCACGGCCACCGTCGCACCGTCCGAAAGCTCGACGGCCTTGCCACCCAGCGCCTCGACTGCGGCGACCTGCGCCTTGCGGGCCTCGTTGCCCGGACCCATGCACAGCACCGGCGGACGCACCGTCAGATGCAGGCGGTTCAGCTCGCCGGTAGGGCCGGGCATGAACCGCTCGACCGACTGGCCATCGGCACGGGGCGCGGCACCGGCGGAAGCGGGCGCATAGAAGCGCTGCAGGTACAGCGGACCGCCAGCCTTGGGACCGGTGCCCGACAGCCCCTCGCCACCGAAGGGCTGAGAGCCGACGACCGCGCCGATCTGGTTGCGGTTGACATAGATGTTGCCGGCATGGATCGCCTCGGAGACCTCCTGCACGCGGGCATCGATCCGGGTGTGCAGGCCAAAGGTCAAACCATAGCCGCGCGCGTTGATCGCATCGACGACGGCAGGGATCTCACCGGCGGCAAAGGTCGCGACATGCAGGACCGGACCGAAGATCTCGCGCTCAAGATCGTCGATGCCGTTCACCGTCAGCATGGTCGGCGCAATGAAATGGCCGCCCTCGGGGGCCTTCAGCGCATAGGCGACGCGGCCGCGCTTCTGGCTCAGATAGGCACGGATGCCGTCCTGCGCCTCGGCGTCGATGACCGGGCCGACATCGGTCGTGACCGACCACGGGTTGCCGACGCGCAACTCATCCATCGCGCCCTTGATCATCTCGATCAGGTGCGGGGCGATGTCCTCTTGCACGTACAGGCAACGCAGCGCCGAGCAGCGCTGACCAGCCGAGCGGAAGGCCGAGTTGACCACATCGCGCACCGCCTGTTCCGGCAGCGCGGTCGAATCGACGATCATCGCGTTCAGACCGCCGGTTTCGGCGATCAGCGGCGTGCCCGGCTCCATATTGGCAGCCATGGCGCGGGCGATGATGCGGGCGGTGTCGGTCGAGCCGGTAAAGACCACGCCCTTGACCCTTGCATCCGAGGTCAGCGCCGCGCCGACCGAGGTGCCTTGCCCCGGCAACAGCTGCAGGCTGGCCGCGGGAACACCCGCCTCATGCAGCAGTCGGACAGCGATGGCGGCGATGACCGGGGTCTGCTCGGCGGGCTTCGCCAGAACCGCGTTCCCTGCCATCAGCGCAGCCGCAATCTGGCCGGTGAAGATCGCCAGCGGGAAGTTCCACGGGCTGATCGCCACGACCGCACCGCGCGGGGCGCGGTCCACGTTCTCACCCTCGGTCGCGTAGTAGCGCAGGAAGTCCACGGCCTCGCGCAGCTCACCCACCGCGTCGGGCACGGTCTTGCCAGCTTCGCGGGCAAGTGCCGCAAAGATCGGGCCGAAGTTATCTTCATACAGATCGGCGGCGCGGCGCAGCACCGCGGCGCGCTCGGCGGGGGCCGCGTCCCAGATCCGGGCGTCGGCAATGGCCTGCACGGCGGTCTTGGCATCGGCCTCAAGCACCTGCGCCACAACCTCGCCGGTTGCCGGGTTCAGCACCGCGACAGTCTCGCCAGTGGCGACCGAGACGGTGATCGGCGCGGCATCCGGCAGCGCCACGTCACGCGCCGCATCGATATGGGCCAGAACGGCCGGGTCGCTCAGGTCAAAGCCCTGCGAGTTCGGGCGGCCCTTGCCAAAGATCGCGTCCGGCGCAACCAGACTGGCCGGGGCACGGGCGGTGGCCAGAGCCGCGATCGGATCGGTCGCCACTTCCTCGGGCGAGATCGATTCGTCGACGATCTGGTTCACAAAGGACGAGTTCGCGCCGTTTTCCAGCAGGCGGCGGACCAGATAGGCCAGCAGGTCGCGATGCGCGCCGACCGGCGCATAGATGCGGCAGCGGCCCTTGTTCTCGCGCAGGACGATGTCATGCAGACGCTCGCCCATGCCATGCAGGCGCTGGAATTCGTATTCGATGCCCCCGGCCATTTCCAGAACGGCGGCGACGGTATGGGCATTGTGGGTGGCGAATTGCGGATAGATGCGGTCGGCATAGCCGATCAGCTTGCGCGCATTGGCGATGTAGCTGACATCCGTGCCCACTTTCGAGGTGAACAGCGGGAAGCCCGGCAGCCCCTCGACTTGAGCGCGCTTGATCTCGCTGTCCCAATAGGCGCCCTTGACCAGACGCACCATGATCTTGCGGTCCAGACGGGTCGCTAATTCGTAAAGCCAGTCGATGACCAGCCCGGCGCGCTTGCCATAGGCCTGCACGACAATGCCGAACCCGTCCCAGCCAGCCAGCGAGGGATCGGCCATCACGGCTTCGATCACCTTCATCGACAGGGCCAGACGGTCCTGCTCCTCGGCGTCGATATTCATGCCCATGCCAGCGGCCTTGGCCTGCTGGGCCAGCGTCAGGACGACCGGGACCAGCTCGGCCATGACGCGGGCTTCCTGCGCGACCTCGTAGCGGGGATGCAGCGCCGAGAGCTTGATCGAAATGCCCGGATTCATCTGCACCGAGCCCTTGTCGCAGGCTTTCGCAATGGCGCCGATGGCGTCGGAATAGTCGCGGGCATAGCGGGCAGCGTCACCGCCGGTCATCGCCGCTTCGCCCAGCATGTCGTAGCTATAGGTGAAGCCCTGCTTTTCGCGGGTCTTGGCGTTGTCCAGCGCCTTCACGATGGTCTCGCCCAGCACGAACTGGCGGCCCATTTCCTTCATCGCGCGGCCGACAGCGGCGCGGATCACCGGCTCACCCAGACGGCGGACGGCGCCGCGCAAGGTACCGGCAATGCCACCCTGATTGTCGTCCAGCACCTTGCCGGTCAGCATCAAGGCCCAGGTCGAGGCGTTGACCAGCGAGGAGGACGCCTCGCCCAGATGTTTGCCCCAGTCGGACGGCGCGATTTTGTCTTCGATCAGCGCGTCGATGGTGTCGCGGTCGGGCACGCGCAGCATGGCCTCGGCCAGACACATCAGGGCGACGCCCTCACGCGTGGACAGCCCGTATTCGGCCAGGAAATGCTCCATCATCGTGGGCTTGGCTTCGCTGCGGATGCGCGAGACCAGAAGCGCCGCGCGGGCGGTGATCGCGGCGCGGGCAGCCGGGTCCAGCGCCGTCTCGGCCACCAGCCGGTCCAGCAGCGCCTGTTCGGGCTGGAATTTGCTGTCGGGGCCAAGATCGGAAAGCTGGGTGGTGGGCATCGTGTTCTCCTGATTGTTGGCGGCTGGATACAGGCGAAGACGTGGACGATGTGACCAAATCGTGCTACATGACTAGCCGATCATAACATATTTCGGCAGCATTGCAGACCATGGAAGACATTCTGGACGCAACCAACGTCAAGATCCTGCGCGAACTCGTCGCCAATGCCCGGATTCCGATCACTGAACTGGCCCGCAAGGTCGGCCTGTCCAAGACCCCTGTGGCCTTGCGCATCAAGCAGATGGAGGAGATGGGCCTGATCACCGGCTACCGCGCGATCCTGTCGCCGCTGCAGCTGGGCCTGACCCATGTCACCTATGTCGAGGTGCGCCTGTCCGACACGCGGCAGAAGGCGCTGGAGGCCTTCAACGAGGCCGTCCGCGCCATCCCCGAGATCGAGGAATGCTACATGATCGCGGGCGGCTTCGACTATCTGCTGAAGGTGCGTTCAAAGGACATGGCGGGCTATCGCCGGATCATGGCCGAGAAGATCTCGGCCCTGCCCCATATGCATGCGACCACCAGCTATGTCTCGATGGAAGCGGTGGTCGAACAGAACTGGACCGAGCTTTAGGCCAAAAGCCGCGCGTCCAGCCCGGCCAGTTCGTCGTCGCTCAGGCTGATGCCTTCGGCCAGGGACCGGGCGCGGATGCGGTGGCGGCTTTGACCCGGCAGGCGTGCGCCCTGCCCCAGAATCGCCGCGAACAGCAGTTCCGCCTGCGCAAAGGGATCGCTGCGCCCGGCGGCGAAACGCTCGGGCGAAAACGCCAGCACCAATTCGCCATGACGCGGGGCCAGCGTCGTCGTGCCCAACGCCTCAAGCGCGCCCTGACTGGTCAGGTCGCCGATCATCACCCCTGCCAGCAACTCGATCATGGTCGAGATGGCCGAACCCTTATGCGCGCCAAAGGGCAGCATCGCACCGCCCAATGCTGCCTCGGGATCGGTGGTCGGCTGGCCTTCGGCGTCCAGCGCCCAACCGTCGGGCAGGGTCTCACCGGCGCGGCGTTTCAACTCGATCTCGCCGCGCGCGGCGACCGAGGTAGCGAAATCAAAGACATAGGGGACACCATCGGCGCGCGGCCAGCCAAAGGCGATCGGGTTCGTGCCCAGCAGCGGCCGCGTGCCCCCGGCGGGCGCGACGGTCGAATAGCTGGGGCACATGGACAGGCCCGCCAGCCCCTGTTCGGTCAGCGCCTCGACTTCGGGCCACAGGGCCGAGAAATGCACGCAATCGTTCAGGACCATCGCCGCCAGCCCCAGCTTGCGGGCGCGCTCGGCCAGATGCGGAAGACCGGCCTCGAAGGCGGCGGGGGAAAAGCCACCCTTGGCATCGACGCGGATCACCGCCGAGCCGTCATCGGCAACGACCGGCTGCGCATCGGGCACGACCTTGCCCGCCTGAAGCGTGCGGATGATGCCGTCGATGCGGTAGATGCCATGGGATTTCGCGCCGTCGCGCTCACCTGCACAGACGATGCGGGTCAGGGCGGCGGCGTGAAGCTGATCGAAACCGGCCTTGCGCAGGACCGCTTCGACGCGTTCCGACAGCTCTGCAAAAGAAATCACCGGCATTCCAAACTCCCATACAAGTTGCGGCACCTAAGCCGATTGCGACAAATCGCGCAAGTAGCCCACCCTTTGCCCCCTTTCGCCTTTGCGCTAAATATGGGCAAAGGGGGCCGCATGGATTTCAAATGGCTCGAAGATTTCATGACACTGGCGGAAACCCGCAGCTTTTCGCGTTCCGCGGAGCTGCGCGGGGTGACGCAAAGCGCCTTTTCGCGCCGCATCCGCGCGCTTGAGGAATGGATCGGGACTGATCTGCTGTCGCGTGACAGCTATCCGGTCAGCCTGACCCCCGAAGGCGTGCTGTTCCGCGAAACCGCCGAAGAGGCCGTGCGCATGCTGAACGCGCGCCGGATCGAGTTCCGCGAACATTCCCGCGCACGGGGGGCCGAGATATCTTTCCTGTCGCTGCATAGCCTGAGCGTCACGTTCCTGCCCGGCTGGCTGATGCGGCTGAAATCGGTGACCGGCCAGATGACCAGCCGCGTCAAACCCGAGAATTTCGACCGCTGCGTCGAGGCGCTGAGCGAAGGCGGTTACGATTTCTTCCTGACCTATTCCCATCCGCAGGTGAATATCCCGCTGGACCCGGAATGCTACCCGCATCTGGTCGTCGGTCAGGACAGCCTTGTCGCCGTCGCGCGTCCCGGCTGGCCGCGCGAATGGCTGACCGAGGGAATGCCCCTGCTGCAATATTCCCGCGGCTCGTTCCTGAACCAGATGACCCGGATCGCCCAGGGCCAACCCGGCGCCCCCCGCGTCTATGTCGCCCATATCGACGAGGCCTCGATGGCCGAGGCGATGAAAAGCATGGCTGTCGCCGGACATGGCGTGGTCTGGCTGCCCCGCCTGCTGGTCTCGGCCGAGATCGCGGCGGGCCGGCTTGAGGTCGTGGCCCCGGAACTGCCGATGGAAATCCGGCTTTACCGCAACCCCTCGCGCGGGCGCGGAATCACCGGCAAGGCATGGCAGGCCGCGGAGGGGTTGGGACAGAGTTATTCCGAAACGGAATAACCCAGCGCAACTTGGCATTGGATATTGCCCTCGGCGCTGCCTAGATCCCTGCCGCAAGGGGCGAAAATCCCTAAAAAAGCTGTTAATATCCAATTCCTGAAAACCTGCCTGGCCGGAGGGTCCCGCATGACGCGGGCCGATGCGGCATGCAGTCGAGGTAAACATGACAAAGACCCGCATCGAACACGATCTGCTTGGCGATCGCGAGATTCCCGCCGATGCCTATTGGGGCGTCCATACGCTGCGCGCGGTCGAGAATTTCCCGATCTCGGGTCGCAAGGTCGGCGAGATCCCCGAACTGGTCTGCGCACTGGCCGCGATCAAGCAAGCCGCCGCACTGGCCAATGCCGATCTGGGCCTGCTCTCGGCTGAGCGTCGCGACGCCATCGTCGCCGCCTGCGAGGAAATCCGCTCGGGCAAGCTGCATGATCAGTTCGTCGTCGACCAGATCCAGGGCGGCGCGGGCACGTCGACCAACATGAATGCCAACGAGGTCATCGCCAACCGCGCCCTCGAAATCATGGGTCACCAGAAGGGCGAGTTCAAATATCTGCACCCGAACGAACATGTGAACATGAGCCAGTCGACCAATGACGTCTATCCGACGTCGCTGCGTCTGGCCTCGTGGAAGGGTCTGCAGAAGCTGATCGCCCAGCTTGCCTCGCTGCGCGGTGCATTTGAGGTGAAAGGCGCCGAGTTCCAGGACATTCTGAAGATGGGTCGCACCCAGCTGCAGGAAGCCGTTCCGATGACCTTGGGTCAGGAATTCAACGCCTTCGCCATCACCATCGGCGAAGATGAGTTGCGCTTGGCCGAAGCCGCCCAGCTGATCTGCGAGATCAACCTTGGCGCCACCGCCATCGGCACCGGCATCACCGCCCACCCGGAATATGCCGAGCGCGTCCGCGCCCGTCTGGCCGAAATCACCGTGATCCCGGTCGTCACCGCCCCCGATCTGGTCGAAGCCACGCAGGACTGCGGCGCATTCGTGCAGACCTCGGGCGTGCTGAAGCGCGTCGCGGTCAAGATCTCGAAGATCTGCAACGACCTGCGGCTGCTGTCCTCGGGCCCGCGCGCCGGCTTCAATGAGATCAACCTGCCCGCCAAGCAGGCCGGTTCCTCGATCATGCCGGGCAAGGTCAACCCAGTCATCCCCGAGGTGATGAACCAGATCTGCTTCGAGGTCATCGGTAACGATGTCACCATCACCATGGCAGCCGAGGGTGGCCAGTTGCAGCTGAACGCCTTTGAGCCGGTCATCGCCTACAGCATGTTCCGTTCGGTCGACCATCTGGTCGCCGGTCTGGCGACGCTGGAACACAATTGCGTGCGCGGCATCACCGCCAATCGCGACGTGCTGAAGGAAACCGTGCGCCGTTCGATCGGTATCGTCACCGCGCTGAACCCCTATATCGGCTATGCAGCGGCGACCGAGGTCGCGACCGAGGCCCACCTGACCGGCCGTGGCGTCTATGAGCTGGTTCTGGAAAAGGGCCTGCTGCCCAAGGACCGTCTGGACGAAATCCTGCGCCCCGAGACCCTGACCCGCCCCGTCCTGTTCGTGGCGTAACCCCGTCCCCTGCCCCCAGGGGTCCAGCGGCCCCGGCTTTCAGCCGGGGTCGCTTTCTATTTCATCCAGTAGAAACGCCCGGAACTTGCGGATCGCGGGGCGGTTCTTGCGGCCCTGCGGATAGACCAGCCAATAGCCCCGCCCGTTTTGCGAGACCTGCGGAAAAGGCTGGATCAGGCTGCCCGTTGCCAGCTCATAGCGGAAAAAGCGCGGCGTCAGCAGCGCGACGCCATATCCGGCCAGCGCCGCCCGCGCCTCGTGCAGGTCGGTCGACAGCGTCAGCCCGGCGCGCGGCGGACAATCGGGATAATCCAGACCGGCTTCGCGCATCCAGACGCCCCAGTTCGGGTCGCTGGCATCCAGCAGCGGCATCCGCAGCAGATCGGCGGGATCGCGCAATTCGTGCTTCTTGGCCAGTTCCGGCGTCAGCATGGGCGTGTATTCGACATGCATCAGGAAATGCGCGGTCAGGCCCGGCCAGTCGCCATCCCCCGCCCGGATCGCCACGCTGACATCCTCTCGCGCGAAATCGACCAGATTGTCGCTGGTCTCCAGTCGCACGGCCAGATTGGGCTGCTGCATCTGGAACTTGCCCAGACGCGGCGACAGCCACGCCCCCGCCAACGTCGGCACGGTCGAGATCGACAGGGTTGACACAGCATCCGCCGAGGGTGCCGAATAGGTCTCGCGCAGCAGGTCAAAGGCCTCGATCGTCGGGCGGGCGAACAGTGCCCCGGTCTCGGTCATGGCGATCTCGCGCGTCTTGCGCAGGAACAAGGCGACGCCCAGCCGTTCCTCCAGCAAGCGGATCTGGTAGCTGACGGCGGCCTGCGTCATGCCCAGCTCCTCCGCGGCGCGGGTGAAACTCAGGTGACGGGCGACGGCCTCGAAGGCGCGCAATGCGGCAAGCGGCGGGATCGACATAAGGCGGCCTTATGGATGCGTGCTGAGGCTTTGTTGGTCAAAGCGCGCGAACAGTAGCACCTTGGAATTCCAACAACCACATTGCATTGCGAGGAAAAAGCAATGTTTGCCAGTGCTACGAACCGGCAGCCTCAAGGGCTTGCCGACCGGCTCCTGACGCTTATCGGCCTGCGGGAGCGGGATAAACCGACCCTATGTGTCAGCGAAACCGACCGCTTCGCTGCGCTGGATGATCCGGCGACGCGAAAGGCGTTGTCGGTTCTGCCACCCCATCTGTTGCGCGACATCGGGGTCAACACCCCCGACGACGGCCATCACGGCCAGCCGGTCGAGGGTGACGCCCTGCGCAAATACCTCTGGTAAGGGCTTATTTCAGCCCTTCGCAGAAACGGCGGATGCGGTCACACGCATCCGTCAGCACCTCATCCGAGGTCGCATAGGAAATGCGGTAATGCGGGCTAAGCCCGAAGGCCGCGCCAAAGACCACCGCCACGCCGGTTTCATCCAGCAGCGCCGTGGCAAAAGCCTCATCATCAGCAATCAGCGTGCCGCCAGCCGAGGTCTTGCCGATCAGATCGCGGATCGACGGATAGACATAGAAGGCCCCTTCCGGCACCGGGCAGGTGATGCCCGGGCAGGCGTTCAGCCCGGCCACCACCAGATCGCGGCGACGCTGGAACACGGCACGGCTGGTCTCCAGATAATCCTGCGGCCCCTCAAGTGCGGCCAGCGCCGCATATTGGCTGATCGAGGTCGGGTTCGAGGTCGATTGCGACTGCAGCTTGCCCATCGCCTTGATCAGCTCGACCGGACCCGCGCCATAGCCGATCCGCCAGCCGGTCATCGCATAGGATTTGCTGACCCCGTTCATGGTCAGGGTGCGGTCTTTCAACCCCGGCTCGACCTGCGCGGGGGTGACGAATTTGAAATCGTCGAAAACCAGATGCTCATAGATGTCATCGGTCAGCACCCAGACATGGGGATGACGCATCAGCACATCGGTCAGCCCGCGCATATGCGTTTCCGCGTAGCCCGCGCCCGTGGGGTTCGAGGGCGAGTTCAGGATCAGCCATTTCGTCTTGGGCGTGATCGCGGCCTCAAGCTGCTCGGGGGTGATGCGATAGCCATTCTCCATCGCGCCTTCGATCACGACCGGCGTGCCCCCGGCCAGCAGCACCATATCCGGGTAGCTGACCCAATAGGGCGCGGGGATGATGACCTCGTCGCCGGGGTTCAGCGTCGCCATCAGCGCGTTGTACAGGATTTGTTTGCCGCCGGTGCCGACGGTGATCTGGGCGGGGGTATAGTCCAGCCCGTTCTCGCGCCGGAACTTGTCGCAGATCGCGCGTTTCAGTTCCGGGATGCCGTCGACGGCGGTGTAGCGGGTATGGCCCTGATCGATGGCGGCCTTGCCTGCCTCGCGGATATGTTCGGGCGTGTCGAAATCGGGCTCACCGGCGGAAAGGCTGATGATGTCGCGACCCTCGGCGGCCAGTTCGCGGGCGCGGCCCGTGATGGCAATGGTGGGCGAGGGTTTGACGCGGGCGAGTGTCTGGGACAAAAGGCTCATCGAATTCATCCTGCGGCTGGGTTGCCTGAAGTCATAGGCGCGGCGCCGTGGACAGACAAGCCGGGGGCGACGGAATGGACGAGGCAAGGCTGAAAAGGCTGCAGATGCGCAGCTGGCGGCGCGGCATGAAAGAGATGGACCTGATCCTTGGCCCGTTCTCGGATACTGAACTGACCAAGCTTTCCCCCGAGGATCTGGACCTTTACGAGGTCCTGCTGAACGAAAACGATCAGGACCTGTATCCTTGGGTCACCGCGCGGATTTCGGGCGAGCATCCGGGGCCTGACGCGCTGGTCGCGCTGATCGACCGGATCGCGGGCTTTGCCACTGACCGGCTGACTCCTAAATCCTGAAAGTTTTATGCAATCTGGCGGATTTTTCGCGCGGATTAACCGGAGATTCGGAATTGTCCTTCAAGGTCGTCACAGAACAGACCTAGAACGGATGAACCGATGCCTCAGCCCCAGCACAGTCCGGTTCGGCCGGTGCCCGCCCTGCGGCCCGCGCCCGCCGTGGCGCGCACCGATGCCTATCTGGAAAGCCTGCAATTGCTTGAGCGGCTTCACCGGCTGCTTCAGGATATCATCAAGGACGAGTTCGAGCGGCTGGGCCGCGCCGATCTGACCCCGGTTCAGGCGCTGCTGATCTACAACCTTGGCGGCTCCGAGGTGACGGCGGGCGAACTGCGCACGCGCGGCATGTATCAGGGCTCGAATGTCAGCTACAACCTGAAGAAGCTGGTCGAGCTGGGCTATGTCAGTCATGAGCGCTGCGACATGGACCGCCGCGCGGTCCGGGTCCGCCTGACCCATGAGGGGCAAGAGGTCCGCGACCGCGTGACCGAGCTGTTCGCCCGCCATGCCGCCGGGTTGGCGATGTCAGGCGTGCTGGACGACCCGGCGATCGAGGAGGTGAACCTGCAATGGCGCCGGATCGAGCGCTACTGGCTGGAACAAATCCGCTACATCTATTGACGCGCGGGGTTGGCCCGCCGGTCCCCTGACCGGCAGGCCGGGCGCTTACCAGTGGCCGGTATTCGGCATGCTGGCCCAAGGCTCCTGCGGCGGCAGATGCCCGTCCTGCAGCAGTTCGATGGACACGTTGTCGGGGCTGCGGACAAAGGCCATGTGGCCGTCGCGCGGCGGGCGGTTGATGGTGATGCCCGCATCCATCAGCTTCTGGCACAGGTCGTAGATATTCTCGACGCGGTAGGCCAGATGGCCGAAATGGCGGCTGTCCGAGGGCAGGCCTTCGTCCCCGTCCCAGTTATAGGTCAGCTCGACCGGGCAGTCGGGCTGGTCGGGCGGAGCCATGAAGACCAGCGAGAAGCGGCCCTTGTCATTGTCGATGCGGCGAATCTCCTCAAGACCGAGCAGCCGATAGAAGGCCATCGACTTTTCCAGATCGAGGACGCGCACCATGGTATGCAGGTAGCGGATTGGCATAGCGGAACTCCCTTGCTTTCAGTGGGCAATTTGGCAGCTTGTCCGCCGTACGGCAACGGCGGGGCGGCGATGAAATATGCGGTCATCGGCGCGACCGCGCGCTGCATCCAATCACGTCAATCCATACCCCGCACCGTCGCTTTGGCAGAAATGACAGCCCGGCCAGATCAATCCCTGCGCCCGCGTTGACCTGCGGCTGCGGCTCGGCTCTTAATCCTCCCGGAGCAAAGAGGAGGGGAACATGGCCGTCATACTGGGTGCCATTGCGGATGATTTTACCGGCGCGACCGATCTGTGCAGCACATGGGTCAAGGCCGGGCTGCGCGTGGTGCAGATGATCGGCCTGCCCGCCACATCGGATCTGCCACCGGATACCGATGCCGTCGTGGTCGCGTTGAAATCCCGCACCATCCCGGCAGATGAGGCCGTGTCGCAATCGCTGGCCGCGCTGGAATGGCTGCAAGCCCTTGGCGTGCGGCAGGTGCTGTTCAAATATTGCTCGACCTTCGATTCGACGCCTGAGGGCAATATCGGACCGGTGACGGATGCGCTGCTGGATGCGATGGGGCTGGATTTCACCGTCGTCTCGCCCGCTTTCCCGGCGAATGGCCGCACCATCTACAAGGGCAACCTGTTCGTGGGCGACCTGCCCTTGGCGGAAAGCTCGATGAAGGATCATCCGCTGACGCCGATGCGTGATTCCAGCCTCATCCGGCTGATGCAGGCGCAATCGCGCGGCCGCGCCGGGCTGGTGCCGCTGCAGACCGTCCGGCAGGGCGCGGACGCCATCCGCGCCGGGTTCGACGATCTGCGCAAACAGGGGTTCCGTTACGGCGTGCCCGATGCGGTCGAGGATCAGGACATGCTGGCGCTTGGCCGGGCGCTGGACGGGATGGCGCTGGTCACCGGCGGCTCGGCAGTGGCGATGGGCCTGCCGCAGAACCTGCGTGACAGCGGTGCGCTGGGGGCGGCGGCGCGCCCGGCCTTGCCCAAGGCCGTCGGGAGGGCTGCGGTGCTGGCGGGCAGCTGCTCGGCGGCGACGCGCGGCCAGATCGCCCATGTCGCCCAGCTCTGGCCCAGCTACCGCGTCGATCTGGACCATATTGCCGCCGGCACCGATGTCGCGACCGAGGCGCTGGACTGGGCGCAGGCCCAAAGCGGCCCGATTCTGATCTATGGCTCATCGGACCCCGAGGAAGTCGCCGAAAACCAGCGCCGCTATGGGCGCATGCAGGCGGGCGAGATGATGGAGCGCGCCTTGGCCGCCATCGCCTGTGGGCTGGTCGACCGGGGCTTTGCCCGTCTGGTCGTGGCCGGGGGCGAGACCTCGGGCGCGGTGATCTCGGCCCTGGGCGTCGACCGCCTTGCCATCGGTCCCGAAGTCAGCCCCGGCGTGCCGTGGTGCGGGGCGAAAGGCATGGGCCGCGATCTGGCGCTGTGCCTGAAATCGGGAAATTTCGGCGGGCCCGACATGTTCCCCCGCGCGCTGGAGATGCTGGATGTCTGAGACGAAACAACGCGACGACATCGCCCGGCTGGCGAAATCGCTGTTCGAGCGCGGCCTGACCTTTGGTTCATCGGGGAATATCTCGGTCCGGGTCGAGGATGGCTGGCTGATGACGCCGACCGGCTCCAGCATGGGGGCGATCGACCCGGCGCGGATCTCGCGGCTTGATCTGGCGGGGAACCTGATCTCGGGGGACAAGCCGACCAAGGAAAGCTTCCTGCACATGGCGATGTATCGCCAGCGCCCGCGCGCCGGGGCCATCGTGCATCTGCATTCGACTCACTCCGTCGCGGTCAGTTGCCTGCAATGCGCTGACCCCCGCGACGTGCTGCCACCCCTGACCGCCTATTACGTGATGCGAGTCGGCCGCCTGCCGCTGATCCCCTATTTCGCGCCCGGAGACATGGATCTGGCCCGCGCGGTCGAGGAAATGGCCTCGGATCATCACGCGGTGTTGCTGGCAAACCACGGCCCGGTGGTCGCAGGCAAGACGCTGGAAGATGCGGTTTACGCCACCGAAGAGCTTGAAGAGACAGCAAAGCTTTTTCTGGCGCTGCGCGGCATGCAGACCCGCCCGCTGACCCCCGATCAAGTGCGCGATCTGGAAGCGCGTTTTCCGCGCGATTTTTGATGTGGACGGGCGCAGGATGCGGGGCTAGAAGCGCCCCCCGCGACTGCTGAATACCCCTGTGGTCAAAATCAAGGCCCTGCAACTGCGGGCCTTGAATGGGCTTATCCGCACAACCCCGCGCGGAATCACCCGACAGCTTGCCTAACGTCGAGTTCTGCGTTTGGACCACAAGATATGGGTAGCGAAGCACGTTCGTTGTCTATATACTGGGAAAACGCGCTGACGAGACGATGCGATTCCGGGCAAAAATCCGGACGCCCTTCAGGCGCGAATGCAACTGTAAGTAGTTCGCGATTGACTGGTTCCCGCGTGGTTTCCCGCAGGATGACCGGTCATCACCGCTGCAAGCAGGAACGTGACAGGACAAAACGAGGGACCACAATGAGCATCACCGTCTATTCCAAACCCGCATGTGTTCAGTGCACCGCGACGACGCGCGCGCTTGATGCCCGCGGGCTGGCCTATGACGTCGTGGACCTGACCGAGGACGAAGCCGCCATGCAGATGGTGACGCAGCTTGGCTACCGTCAGGCACCCGTCGTAATCGCTGGCGACGACCATTGGGCGGGCTTCCGCCCTGACATGATCGGCCGCCTTTCCTGATTGGCCATGGGCGGGCTGGTCTATTTCTCCTCCGCCTCGGGCAATACCGCGCGCTTCGTCGCGCGGCTGGGCCTGCAGGCGGACAGAATCCCGGTCTCGCCCGCTGACGCGATGCCGGAGCCTGCCGCTCCGTTCGTACTGATCTGCCCGACCTATGCCGATGGCGAAGGTCGGGGCGCCGTGCCGAAACAGGTCATCCACTTCCTGAACGACCCGACCCGCCGCGAGTTGCTTTGTGGGGTCATCGCCGCCGGGAACCGGAACTTCGGCACGACCTTTGCCCTTGCGGGCAAAGTCATATCTGACAAATGCAACGTCCCCCTGCTCTATCGATTCGAGCTGGCCGGGACAGAAACCGACATCGCCCGCGTATTGGCCGGGCTGGACAAATTCTGGGGGACAGAATGCTTGACGATGGCGTAAAGGCCGAGCTCGATTATCACGCGCTGAACGCGATGCTGAACCTTTACGATGGTGAGGGCCGCATCCGCTTTGACGCGGACCGCAAGGCTGCACATCAGTATTTCCTGCAGCATGTGAACCAGAACACCGTCTTCTTCCACTCGCTGGACGAGAAGCTCGATTACCTGGTCGAAGAGGACTATTACGAGCCCGAGGTGCTGGACCAGTATTCCAAGAATTTCCAGCGCATGATCTGGGAAGCCGCCTTCAAGCGCAAGTTCCGCTTCCCGACCTTCCTGGGCGCGTTCAAGTATTACACCAGCTACACGCTGAAGACCCGCGACGGTCAGCGCTATCTTGAGCGCTACGAGGACCGCGTGGTCATGGTCTCGCTGGCGCTGGCCCGTGGCGACGAGAAGCTGGCGATGAGCTTCATGGAAGAGATCCTCTCGGGCCGTTTCCAGCCCGCGACACCGACCTTCCTGAACGCTGGCAAGAAGTCGCGCGGCGAGCTGATTTCCTGCTTCCTGCTGCGTCTGGAAGACAACATGGAATCGATCGGGCGGTCGATCAACTCGGCGCTGCAGCTGTCCAAACGCGGCGGCGGCGTCGCCCTGATGCTGACCAACCTGCGCGAGGCCGGTGCCCCGATCAAAGGGATCGAGAACCAGTCCTCGGGCGTCATTCCGGTGATGAAACTGCTGGAAGACAGCTTCAGCTACGCCAACCAGCTTGGCGCACGTCAAGGCGCGGGCGCGGTCTATCTGAACGCACACCACCCCGATATCCTGCGCTTCCTTGATACCAAGCGCGAGAACGCCGACGAGAAAATCCGCATCAAGACGCTGTCCTTGGGCGTGGTCATTCCCGACGTGACCTTTGAATTGGCCAAGAAGAACGAGGACATGTATCTGTTCTCGCCGCATGACGTGGAAAAGGTCTATGGCGTGCCCTTCTCGGAGATTTCGGTCACCGAGAAATATGCCGAGATGGTCGATGACAAGCGCATCAAGAAGCGCAAGATCAACGCGCGCGAGTTCTTCCAGACCATCGCCGAGATCCAGTTCGAATCCGGCTATCCCTACATCATGTTCGAAGACACGGTGAACAAGGCGAACCCGGTCCATGGGCGCATCACCATGTCGAACCTGTGCTCGGAAATCCTGCAGGTGAACGAGGCTTCCGAGTTCAACGAGGATCTGAGCTACTCGCATCTGGGCACGGATATTTCCTGCAACCTTGGTTCGCTGAACATCGCGGCAACCATGGACGGGCCGGATTTCGGCGCGACCGTCGAGGCCGCAATCCGCGCGCTGACCGCAGTTTCGGAAATGTCCTCGATCGAGTCGGTGCCCTCGATCCGGCGCGGCAATGACGAGGCCCATGCCGTGGGTCTTGGCCAGATGAACCTGCATGGCTTCCTTGCCCGCGAGCGCATCCATTACGGCTCGCCCGAGGGTGTCGAGTTCACCAGCGTTTACTTCGCTGCCGTCGCCTATCACGCGATCCGCGCCTCCAACCTGCTGGCGCAGGAACATGGCTCGACCTTCAAGGATTTCGACAAGTCGAAATATGCCGATGGGTCGTTCTTCGAGAAATACACCTCGCGCGACTGGCTGCCGGTCTCGGCGGATGTGGTGCGGGTGTTTGAGGGCGTGACCCTGCCCACGCGCGCGGATTGGGAGGCGCTGAAGGCCCAAGTCATGGCGCACGGGCTGTACAACCGCAACCTGCAGGCGGTGCCGCCGACCGGCTCGATCAGCTATATCAACAACTCGACCAGCTCGATCCATCCGATCGTCGCCAAGATCGAGATCCGCAAGGAAGGCAAGATCGGCCGCGTCTATTACCCGGCGGCGTTCATGTCGAACGAGAACCTGGAATATTACCGCGACGCCTATGAGATCGGCCCCGACGCGATCATCGACACCTATGCGGCGGCGACCGAGCATGTCGATCAGGGCCTGTCGCTGACGCTGTTCTTCCCGGCCGAGGCCACCACCCGCGACATCAACCGCGCCCAGATCTATGCGTGGAAGAAGGGCATCAAGACGATCTACTACATCCGCCTGCGCCAGACCGCGCTGGAGGGAACCGAAGTGCAGGGCTGCGTCTCCTGCAGCCTGTAACCCGCGTCGTTGGCGGGGGGCTGTCTGCCCCCCGCACCCCCCGAGGATATTTGAACAAGAAAGAAAGGTTCTTCGGATGAAGGATCATGTGACGCGGACGCCCTTGCGCGCCATCAACTGGAACCGGCTGGATGACGAGAAGGACCTTGAGGTCTGGAACCGCCTGACCGTCAACTTCTGGCTGCCCGAGAAGGTGCCGCTGTCGAATGACGTGCAAAGCTGGGCCACGCTTCGCCCCGAAGAGCGCGAGTTGACCATCCGGGTTTTCACCGGGCTGACGCTGCTGGACACGATCCAGAACACCATCGGCGCGCCCTCGCTGATGCCCGATGCGCAGACGCCGCATGAAGAAGCGGTGCTGTCCAATATATCGTTCATGGAAGCCGTCCATGCGCGCAGCTATTCGTCGATTTTTTCGACTTTGTGCCTGACCAAGGAGGTCGATGAGGCCTTCCGCTGGTCCGAGGAAAACCCGCATCTGCAAGCCAAGGCGCGGCTGATCCTTGACGAATACAAGGCGGATTCCGATCCGCTGAAGCGCAAGATCGCCAGCGTGTTCCTGGAAAGCTTCCTGTTCTATTCGGGCTTCTACCTGCCGATGTATTGGTCTTCGCGCGCGAAGCTCACCAACACCGCCGACCTGATCCGCCTGATCATCCGGGATGAGGCGGTGCACGGCTATTACATCGGCTACAAGTTCCAGCGCGCCGCCGAGAAGCTGTCGGCTGAAAAGCAGCAGGAGCTGAAGGATTTCGCCTTCTCGCTGATCTTCGACCTGTACGACATCGAGCAGAAATACACCGCCGAGCTTTACGACGGGATCGGACTGACCGAGGACGTGAAGGCCTTCCTGCATTACAACGCCAACAAGGCGCTGCAGAATCTGGGCTATGAGGCGCTGTTCCCGCCCGCGGCCTGCGAGGTCAACCCGGCGATCATGGCAGCTTTGTCGCCCGACAGCGAGAACCACGACTTCTTCAGCGGCTCGGGCTCGTCCTATGTGATCGGCAAGGCCGTCGCGACCGAAGACGAAGACTGGGATTTCTGATCCTGACGCCCGCCACCCGGCGGGCGTTTCCTTTTCCGCGGGCCGGGTTAAGCTGCCGCAGCGAAAGGAGCCGCCATGACCCAGATCACCCTGCTTGCAGGCCGCGTTGCGCCCTTGCCCGGATCGGACCGGCTAAGTGGCATCGACAAGCGCCCGGTCGACCGCCCGCTGATGCTGGGCCATCAGGGGTTTCAGGGCGATGAGCAGGCCGATCTGCGCGTGCATGGCGGGGTGGAAAAGGCCGTGCATCACTATCCCCTCGACCATTACGCGGCATGGCGCGCCGATCTGGGGCCGCTACCCCTGCTGGACGCGCCGGGGGCCTTTGGCGAGAATGTCTCGACCCTTGGCCTGACCGAGGCGGATGTCGCGGTGGGCGATATTTTCCGGCTGGGCGGCGCGCTGGTTCAGGTCAGTCAGGGACGGCAGCCCTGCTGGAAGCTGACCCAGCGGCTTGGCGTCGCGGACATGGCGCGGCGCGTACAGGGGACCGGGCGCACCGGCTGGTATTACCGGGTACTTGAACCGGGGATGGTTGCACCGGGGGACCGGACTCTGCGGATCGACCGGATCGCCCCGGAATGGACGCTGCGCCGGATCTGGCATGCATTCTACATCGACCGTCTGAATCCCGAGGAGTTGCGGGGCATCGCCGCGCTGGAGGTTCTGGCCGAAGGCTGGCGGCGCCATGCCCTGCGTCGGCTGGAAAGTGGCCGGGTCGAGGATTGGACCAAACGGCTGGAGGGCAGCGCATGATCCCACCCTTGGTGATCTCGATCCAAAGTCAGGTGGTGCTGGGCCATGTCGGGAACTCGGCCGCCGTCTTTCCGATGCAAGCGGCGGGGCTGGAAGTCGCGCAGATCCCCACCGTCGTCTTCTCGAACACGCCCGACTACCCGACCCTGCGCGGGCGCGCGATGCCTGCCGATTTCTTTGCCGATCTGCTGCGTGGCGCGTGGGAACGTGGCCTGCCGCAACGCGCGGCCTATATCGTCACCGGCTATATCGGCTCGGTCGAGGTGGCGGGGCTGGTCGCGGAATTCGTTGCCCGCGCCAAGGCGGAAAATCCGGCGTTGGTCTATCTGTGCGACCCGGTGATGGGGGATGATGCGCCGGGGCTTTACGTCCCCGAGGCGATCGCGGCGGTGCTCAAGGATGGGCTGCTGCCGCTGGCCGACATCGCCTCGCCCAATCCGTTCGAAATCGGCTACCTGACCGGGCGTCAGATCGCGGTGCTGGATGACCTGCCCCGCGCCTTTGCCGATCTGCGCATGGCGCCGGGCGCGCGGTTGATCGCGACGGGCTGCCAGTTGCAGGACACCCCCGAGGGGATGTTGGAAAGCGTGGTGTTGGGGCCGGACGGCCTGTCGCGCCATCCGGTCCCGCGCTTGCCCGTGGCGATGGCCGGGACCGGCGATCTGTTCGCCGGGCTGATCACGGCGGCGCTGGGGCGGGGCCGCGATCTGGCCCAAGCGGTCGAGTTCGCGCAAGCGCAGACCTCGCGCGCATTGGCCCGTGCCGCGAGCCTCGGCGCGAAAGAGGTGGTCCTGTCCGACCCCGACTTCCGCGCCGCGCTGCTGACGCTTTAGTTCTTACGCAGCGCGTTCAGCAGCGCCGCGCCGAAGGCACCGGGTTCATCCTTGGGTGCGGGTTTCGCTGATGTCGCACCGCGCGCAGGGGCGGATTTGGGGTTGCGTTCGGCTTGGGCATCGCGGGCCGAGGTTCCGCCATCCTTGCGCATGGTCAGGCCGATGCGCTTGCGAGGCACGTCCACCTCGGTCACGCGGACGCGGACCACGTCGCCGACCTTCACCACCTCATTGGGGTCTTTCACGAAACGGTCGGCCAGTTGGCTGATATGGACCAGCCCGTCCTGATGAACGCCGATATCGACGAAGGCGCCAAAGGCCGCGACATTGGTCACCGTGCCTTCCAGCGACATGCCGGGTTTCAGGTCCTTGATGTCCTCGACCCCCTCGGCAAAGCTGGCGGTGACAAAGCTGGGGCGCGGGTCGCGGCCGGGCTTTTCCAGTTCGGACAGGATGTCGCGAATGGTGGGCAGGCCGAAACTGTCATCGACGAATTGTTCGGCCCGGATGCCCTTCAGCGCCGCGCCGTCGCCCATGATCTGGCGAATGTCGCGCCCGCAGGCGGCGACGATCTTGCGGGCGACGCCGTAAGCCTCGGGGTGGACGGATGAGGCATCCAGCGGCTCCTTGCCGTCGCGGATGCGCAGGAAGCCCGCGCATTGCTCGAACGCGCGCGGACCAAGACCAGCCACCTTTTTCAGCGCCGCGCGCGAGGCGAAGGCCCCTTCGCTGTCACGATGCGCGACGATGTTTTGCGCCAGCGACGGGCCAAGGCCTGCGACATGGGCCAGAAGCGGCGCAGAGGCCGTGTTCAGATCGACGCCAACCGCGTTCACCGCATCCTCGACCACGGCCTCCAGCGTCTTCATCAATTGGCGCTGATCGACGTCATGCTGATATTGGCCAACGCCGATCGCCTCGGGCGGCACCTTGACCAGTTCGGCCAGCGGATCCTGCAAGCGCCGTGCAATCGAGACCGCACCGCGCAGCGACACGTCCAGATCCGGGAATTCCTTCGCCGCCAGTTCCGAGGCCGAATAGACCGAGGCCCCGGCTTCGCTGACGATGACCTTGACCGGCACCTTCATCCCCGCGGGCAGGCGTTTGAGGACATCGGCCACCATGCGCTCGGTCTCGCGGCTGGCAGTACCGTTGCCGATGGCGATCAGTTCGATCTTGTGGCGGACAATCGCGGCGGCCAGCGCCGCCTCGGCCCCGCGCAGGTCGTTCTTGGGCTGGAACGGGTACAGGGTCGCGGTCTCGATCACCTTGCCGGTCGCATCGACGGCGGCCAGCTTGACCCCGGTGCGGATGCCCGGATCAAGCCCGATGGTCGCGCGCGGCCCGGCGGGCGAGGCCAGCAGCAGGTCCTTGAGGTTGCGGGCAAAGACCCGGATCGCCTCGGCATGGGCGCGGGTCCGCAGCTCGGTCAGCAGGTCGATATACATGGTGTTCGACAGCCGCACCCGCCATGCCCAGCCCGCGACCTTGCGCAGCCATTGATCGCCCGGACCGTCGCCCAGACGACCCAGGGTCGCGGCGACGATCCCTTCGGCGCGGGCATCGCCGGTCTCGGGTTCGGGGGCGATCTCGATGGTCAGGATCTCTTCCTTGGCGGCGCGCAGGATGGCCAAAGCGCGGTGGCCGGGAATGACGGACCATTTCTCGGCATGGTCGAAATAGTCGCTGAATTTCGCGCCCTCGGTTTCCTTGCCGGGGACGACCTTGGCGGCAATGCGACCCTCGGTCTGCATGAATTCGCGCAGGCGACCCAGCATCGGGGCGTTTTCCGACAGTTCCTCGACCAGAATATCGCGCGCGCCATCCAGCGCGGCTTTCTGATCGGCGACATTCTCGGACAGGTAGGATTGCGCCAGCGCCACTGGATCGGCACCGCGATTGTCCTGAATCGCGCGCAGCAAGGGCTCCAGCCCGTTTTCCCGCGCGATCATCGCCTTGGTGCGGCGCTTGGGCTTGTAGGGCAGATAGATATCCTCAAGCGTGGCCTTGGTTTCGGCCCCGGCGATGCTGCGGGCCAGATCCTCGGTCAGCTTGCCCTGCCCCTTGATCTGCTCAAGGATCGCGGCGCGGCGGGCTTCCAGCTCGCGCAGATAGGCCAGACGTTCGGCCAGCGTGCGCAACTGCGTGTCGTCCAGACCGCCGGTGACTTCCTTGCGGTAGCGGGCGACGAAGGGCACGGTGGCGCCGCCGTCCAACAGCCCGGTCGCGGCACTGACCTGCCCCGGCGACGCGTTGATTTCACTGGCAATCTTGCGCGCGATACGTTCGGTCGTGTCCATGGCAGGCTCCGTCTGTTCAGGCTGCCGTCATACCCCGGACGCCTGCGAGGGCCAAGCCTTTCGCGCGTCGCGCGAGCGTCCCGCTAATCCGAGGCGCGGAAATCCGCAGGCCGGATGCCATGCCGGGTCAGCTTGTCATAGAAGGTCTTGCGCGGCAGGCGCAGGCTTTCCATGGCGCGGGTGGCATTGCCTTCGGCCCGGCGCAGCGCCTCGCGGATCAGGGCGGATTCGTATTCGGCCATCAGATCGGACAGGCCGCGACCCGGCCCCTCGCCTGCGCCCGCCTCGAAGGGCGACAGGCCCAGCGCATGGCTTTCGGCGAATTGGCGCAGCTCGCGCAGGTTGCCCGGCCAGTCATGGCCCGAAAGCCGCGCCCGGACCAGCGGCGTCAGCGGTGGCACGGCCACGCCCAGCCGGTCGCAGGCCGACAGCAGGAAATGCCGGAAAAGCTCGGGGATGTCCTCGCGCCGGGCAGAAAGCGGCGGCAGGGTCAGCACCACCCCCGACAGCCGGAAATACAGGTCCGAGCGCAGCCGCCCCTCGCGCATCAGCCGCTGGGCGTCGCCTTCGGTCGAGGCGATCACACGCAGGTCCAGCGGGCGCGGTGCCGATGCTCCGGGCGGCCAGAGCTCTCCCGCCTCGATCAGCGCCAGCAACCGGGCCTGCAAAGCGGGCGACAGGCTGTCGACACCGTCCAGATAAAGCGTCCCGCGATGGGCGCGTTCAAGCCTGCCGGGGCTGCGGGCCTGACGCCCGCCCGGTTCCAGCCCCAGAACCTCGGCATCAAAGCGCGCCTCGTCCAGCGCGGCGCAAGGCAGTTGCACAAAGGCGCGGGCGCGGCGCGGGCCCTGCCGATGGATCGCCCGTGCGACGGTTTCCTTGCCCGATCCCTGCGGGCCGCTGATCAACAGATCGCCCCCGGTCCCCGCCAGACGCTCAACCGTCTCGCGCAGGTGTTGCATGACGGCGCTTTGCCCGACCAACCGGGTCTCGCGCGCCAGGCCTTCGTGCTGCTGCTGACGCAGGGCGCGGTTCTCGATCACCAGCGCGCGGGAATGGCAGGCGCGGTTCAGCGCCGCGACCAGCGTATCGGCACCGACAGGCTTGGACAGAAAATCATAGGCCCCGCGCTTCAGTGCCGCGACCGCCATCGCCACATCGGCATGGCCGGTCAGCAGGATCACCGGCAATTCCGGGTCCAGCGCCTGCAGATGCTCGAACAGGGCGAAACCGTCCATGCCCGGCATCCGCACATCGCTGAGGATGACGCCCGGATAATCCGGCCCCAGCCCGGCCAGCGCATCCACTGCCGAGGCAAAGGGGTCGACCGCAAAGCCCGCCAGCTTCAGCGACTGCACCTGCGCGGCCAGCAAATCGGGATCGTCATCGACAAGACGGACTAGGCGGATCGGATCACTCATTCGGCACTCGGCAGCTCAAGGACAAAGGTGGCGCCCTGCCCCGGTTGCGGCGGCAGGGCATGCAGGTTGCCGCCGAAACTCCGCGCCAGATCCTGCGAGATCACCAGCCCCAGCCCCATGCCACGGGGCTTGCTGGTCAGGAAGGGCGTGAAAAGTTGCTCATACATCTCGGGCGTCAGCCCTGGCCCATTGTCGCTGACGGTGATGCGCAGCGGCGCTCCGGGCTGGATGCTGACGGTGATGCGCGGCTCGGGCGTGCCCGCCAGCGCCTCCTGCGCGTTTTGCAGCAGGTTCACCAGGATCTGTTCCAGCGCCACCGTCTCGGCCCGGACGCGCAGGTCCGGAGGGATGTCGGGCCTGTCCAGCGCAATCCCCTGCGCCTCACGCGGGGCGGCGGTCAGCAACAGCGCTACCTCAAAGGCATCGCGCAGCGCCACCGGGCCGACCTGCCCATTGGCCTTGCGGGCAAAGCCGCGCAGTTGGTCGGTGATGCGCGCGATCCGGTCGGCCATGCGGCGGATGCTGCCAAGGTTCCCGGCCACGTCGAGCGTCTCGCCGGCGGCCAGCAGCGCCTCGCCATTCTCGGCCAGCAGGCGGATGGTGGCCAAGGGCTGGTTGACCTCATGCGCCACGCCCGCCGTGATCTGCCCCAAAGCGGCCAGCTTGTTGGCCTGCACCATCTCGGCGCGCAGCCGGTCCAGCCGCTTTTCCAGCGCGCGGCGTTCACGCATTTCATCGGACAAAGCGCGGGTGCGGTCATCGACGGCGCGTTGCAGATCGATGCGGTAGCGGCGCTCGGCCTCGGCCTTGCGGGCGGCGCGGCGGCGGGCGCGCAGGGCAAAGCCCGCGCCGATCCCCAGCAGCGTCAGGCCAAAGCCTGCCGTGCCCGTGGCCATCAGCCCCGCGACCAGCGCCGGTCGGGTCGAGCCAGTGACCCGCAGCACCCAGTCGGTCCCCGGCACGGCAGCCTCGGTCACGATTTCGGCGGCGCCTGGCACAGGCGCGGGCTGAAAGCGCAGCGCGGGATCGCTGGACAGGATCACCTGCCCCAAGGCGTCCTGCACCTCGGTCCGGGCATGGGCGCTGCGCCAGTTCCGCTCAAGCGGGTCGAATTCGACCTTGACCACGATCACGCCCAAAGCCGCCCCCTGCCCCTCGGCAAGGACCGGCGTTTCGCGCAGGTCATGGGACAGATACAGGCCCGGACGATGGCTGACCGTTCCCATCGCGAATTGCGTGGCCTCGCCCTTCAGCAGGGCCTCGCTGAAATAGTCGCGAAAGCTGTAATTCTCGCCGATGAAGCTGGTGGCCTCGTCCCAGTTCGAGGCCGCGATCGCCACGCCCTGACTGTCCAGAAGATAGATCACGGCGCTGTCGGTCTGATTGCGCAGCCGGTCCAGCTTCAGCGACACCCGCTCGCGGTTCAGGGCCGAGGGATCGCGCAGCGCCTGCAGCATCACCGCATCATCGGCCAGCACCGTCGCCACCGCCCGCTGGCGCAGCAGCACGCTTTCCAGCGCCTGCACCCGGGCGCGCATCTCGGTTTCCTGCGACTGGCGCAATTCGGCCAGCGCCGCACGCCGGGTCAGATCGAACGTGCCCGCCAGTACCAGCGCAGCCAACACCAGCAACCCGAGCCACCACAGGGCCCGGGACGGAAAGCGGCGCGACTCGGCCTGCTGCGGCAATTGCGGTCCTTTCGCGGGACTGTTTCGAATTCCACACTAGCACGTCGCGACCGTGTGGGAAACCACACACACCATCGGACGGAAATCGCCCAAACTCCCATGATTTCAGCGCATTGCTGTCATGCGCCCTGAAATTGGGCCGCCCTGCCGCAGCCTGTAACATGCAGTGACACAATACCGTCATCGGTTGGCTGGAGGAGGCCCCCAATGCAACTCGACATGTCTGCGCAGCCGACCGCGCACGAACCCCGTCCGATCTATCGCCATCTTTATTTTCAGGTGCTGTGCGCCATCATCCTTGGCGCGCTAATCGGGCATTTCTTTCCCCAGACCGGCGAGGCGCTGAAGCCTTTGGGCGACGCCTTCATCAAGCTGGTCAAGATGATCATCGCGCCGGTGATCTTTCTGACCATCGTCACCGGTCTGGCCGGGATGGGCACGCTGAAGGGCGTGGGCTCGGTCGTGGGCAAGGCATTCGCCTATTTCCTGACCTTCTCGACGCTGGCGCTGATCGTCGGACTGGTCACCGCGAATGTCATCCAGCCCGGTGCGGGCATGAATATCGACCCGGCCACGCTGGATGCCAGCAAGGTCAGCGGCTACGCCGAAAAGGCGCATGAGACCTCGCTGACCGGCTTTGTCATGGACATCATCCCGACGACGCTGGTTTCCGCCTTTGTCGAGGGCAACATCCTGCAGGTGCTGTTCGTCGCCATCCTGTTCGGCATCGGTCTGATCCTTGTCGGCGACAAGGCGAAGCCCGTGGTCGCGCTGTTCGAGACCCTCAGCCATGTCGTCTTCCGCGTGGTCGACATCCTGATGAAGGCCGCGCCCATCGGAGCCTTCGGGGCCTTCGCCTTCACCATCGGCAAATACGGCATCGCCTCGGTGGTGAATCTGGCGACGCTGGTCGGCACCTTCTACCTGACCTCGGCGCTGTTCATCATCGTGATCCTTGGCGCGGTCTGCATGGCCAACGGCTTCTCGATCTTCCGCCTGATCTCGTATCTCAAGGCCGAACTGCTGCTGGTGCTGGGCACGTCCTCGTCGGAATCGGCCCTGCCCGCGCTGATGGAGAAAATGGAGAAGGCCGGCTGCGCCCGCCCCGTCGTCGGTCTGGTCGTGCCGACCGGCTATTCCTTCAACCTTGACGGCACCAACATCTACATGACGCTGGCGGCGCTGTTCATCGCGCAGGCCACGAATACCGACCTGACCCTGCAACAGCAGGTGCTGCTGCTGCTGGTCGCGATGCTGTCATCCAAGGGTGCGGCGGGCGTTACCGGCGCGGGCTTCATCACGCTGGCGGCAACGCTGTCGGTGGTGCCGACGATCCCGGTCGCGGGCATGGCGCTGATCCTTGGCGTGGACCGCTTCATGTCGGAATGCCGCTCGATCACCAACTTCATCGGCAATGCGGTGGCCACCATCGTCGTCAGCCGCTGGGAAGGCGCGCTGGACCGCGAGAAGCTGAACCGCGCCCTGTCGGGCGAGTTGCAGGACGATGTCCGCCCGATCACGCAGGTCGGACCCGCTCCGGCTGGCCTGCGCCTGGGCGAGGCCAGCGCCGACTGAACCCGGCGCATCGTCCAAAAGGAAAGCCGTGGCCCCAAGGGTCACGGCTTTTTGCTGTCACAGTTGATATTCACAGCCACCGTCACCAAATCGGGCATCGCCCCCATGTCGGGCGAAAAAGGCGGCATCCGCGGCATCGTTTCGAACGTCTTCACGATGTATTTCTGCATCCTCGGGGACAGGCCCTCACTGGCATTGACGATCTTGACGTTTGTGATGCGACCGTCCGGATTGATCTGAAAGGCGATCGTGGCTGACTGGCCATCGCTCTCCGGTTCCAGCCTCCCGATTGCCCGCATCCGAGGGTGTATATTGGCCTTCAGCCGAAACGACGCGGCCTTCTTCCATTCCGCCAGCGTCGCCGGTGGCGGCAGGCCCGATCCTCCGGCCTGTTGGGCCAGAGACGGGATCGACAGCGCCAAGACGACGCAAAGTGACGACAGGACGGTACGCAGCATCTCGGGTCCCTCATGGGCGGCGACAACCGCAGCATCTGGGTTCCGCTGATTCCATGCAAGCGCCTGAAATACCGCAACTTATGCGGGTCAGGTGACGACGCCGATCTGCCAGGGCACGAATTCGTCCTGACCATAGCCCAGCACTTCGCTTTTCGACCGGACCCCCGAGGCGCAGTCGATCATCATCTGGAAAATGACCTCGCCCAGTTCCTCGATGGTGGCTTCGCCCTCGATGATGGTGCCGCAATTCAGGTCCATGTCGTCCTCTTGCCGCTTCCACGTCGCCGTATTGGTGGAAAACTTCAGCGAAGGCGCGGGCACGCAACCAAAGGCAGAACCGCGACCGGTGGTGAAGCAGATCAGGTTCGCCCCGGATGCCACCTGCCCCGTCGCCGAAACCGGGTCGTAACCGGGGCTGTCCATGAAGACCATGCCGTGTTCGGTCACGGGTTCCGCATATTCATAGACGCCGCGCAGATTGGTCGTGCCCGCCTTGGCGACCGCGCCCAAGGATTTCTCAAGGATGGTGGTCAGCCCGCCGACCTTGTTCCCGGCCGAGGGATTGTTGTTCATCTCGGCCCCGTTTTTCGCGGTGTGTTCCTTCCACCAGTCGATGCGGGCGACCAGCTTTTCACCCACTTCGCGGGTTTCGGCGCGGCGGGTCAGCAGGTGTTCCGCGCCATAGATCTCGGGCGTTTCCGACAGGATCGCGGTGCCGCCATGGCTGACGAGGATGTCCACCGCATGACCCAAGGCCGGATTGGCGGTGATACCCGAATAGCCGTCCGAGCCGCCGCATTGCAGCCCCACCACCAGTTCCGAGACCGGCACCGGTTCGCGCGTGACGGCATTGGCCTGTGCCAGCATCGCCCTGATCTGCGCCACGCCATGTTCGATGGTCTTGGTGGTTCCGCCCTGATCCTGAATGGTGAAGGTCTTCAGCTTGGCCCCTTCCTGAAGCCCGCCCTGCGCCATGATCTCGGTGATCTGGTTCGTCTCGCAGCCAAGGCCGATGAACAGCACGGCGGCGAAGTTCGGATGGGTGGCAAAGCCCGACATGGTGCGGCGCACGATGCGCATGGATTCACTTTTGCTGTCCACCGCGCAGCCGATGCCATGGGTCAGCGCCACGACGCCATCGACATTCGGGAAATCGGCCAAAGCCTCGGGGCGGATGTCGCGGCGGAAATGGTCGGCGATCGAGCGCACCACACGGGCCGAGCAGTTCACCGATGAAATGATACCGATGTAATTGCGCGTGGCGATGCGCCCGTCGGGGCGGCGGATGCCCATGAAGGTCAGGGCTTCCGTCGCCGGGACCGTGGGTCGTGCATCGACGCCGATGGCATGGTCCATCTGCACATCGGTCATGGCCAGATTGTGGACATGGATGTGGCTGCCCGCCGGAATCGGCGCGGATGCCAGCCCGATGATCTGGTTATAGCGCCGCACTGCTTCGCCTTCGCCGATATCGCGGGTGGCGATCTTGTGACCGGGGGGAATGTCCTGCCGGGTCGTCACCTTCTCCTCGGTCAGCTCGGTGCCTGCCGGGATCGGTTGCGTGGCGATGACCACGTCATCCTCGGGGCGCAGGCGAATAGTGCGTGGCGCTGGCATGGCTTCGCTCCTTCAAAGATCGAGAATGGCCTTGATCACGCCCGCCTCGGGGCGCGACCAGTCCTGAAACAATTGCACCCCGTCCGACAGGGAGCCGCGATGGGTGTTCAGCGCGCGGGTCGGCACCCGCCCCGCCTGCATCTGGGCCACCACCTCGGCGAAGTCGTCGGGCTGGGCATTGCGGCTGGCGATCAGCGTGGCCTCGCGCTTGTGGAACTCGGGGTCCGAGAAGCGGATGTCCTGGCGCACCACCGACAGCAGCACATAGCGCGCGCCATGGGCAAGGAAGCCGAAGCCGCGCTCAATGGGCGGGGCGGCCCCGGTCGCGTCGATCACCACATCGAACCAGTCATTGCCGGTCAGACGGGCGGCGTTGGTTTCGGCGTCAGCATCAGCGAACAGGACGGCATCCGCGCCTAGATCGGATTGCGCGAAACCCAGACGATCCTCACGCGTATCCATGACGGTGACATGCGCGCCGCGTGCCTTGGCAAAGATGATCGCGGACATGCCGATGGGGCCTGCGCCGGTCACCAACACGCGGTCGCGGGCGGTGATGCCGCCGCGCTTGACCCCATGCGCGCCGATGGCGAGGAATTCGATCATCGCGGCGTCTTCCAGCGCAATGCCACCCGCCGGGATCACGTTTTGCGCGGGGACCGAGATCAGTTCCGCCATGCCGCCATCGGTATGGACGCCCAGCACCTTGATATTGCAGCAGGCATTGCTGATCCCGATGCGGCAGGCCTGACAGGTCCCGCAGGACAGGTAGGGCACGATATAGACGGCATCGCCCGCTTTCAGCGCGCTGCCCTCGGGCGCCTCCTCGACCGTGCCGGAAAGCTCGTGGCCCATGACGCGCGGATACTCAAGGAAAGGGTGCTTGCCGCCAAAGATGTGGAAATCCGTGCCGCAGATGCCGACATGGCGGATGCGGACCAGAACTTCACCTTCGCCGCGCTGGGGATCAGGACGCTCGATCAGGGCCAGTTGCCCCGGTTCGGGGCAGATCAGGGCTTTCATCAGGCGTTCCTTTCCGCAGAGGCGAATTCGGTGACGGCAGCATTCACCGCAGCGCGCCATGTGGCGCTGTCGGATAGCGCGGGCGGGAACAGCCCCGGCAAGCCAAGAAACGGCCCCGCCGGATCATCATCGGTCATCGCTTGAACAGCCGCCAGCAGTTCTGCGCGGCGCGGATCATCGGCATCGCGGCGCTTGGCCGTCGCGGCGATCCATGCGCCGACCACGCGTGCAAAGGGCGTGATGTCCTGCCCGGCTTCCAGCGCGTCGACAGCGGGCATCAGGATGCGCTGCGGCAGTTTCTGGGTCGAATCCATGGCGATCTGGATATTGCGATGCGCAATGGCCGGATTGGCAAAGCGCGCCAGCAGATCGTCACTGTAGCGGTCCAGATCGATCCCCGGCACCGGGGCCAGCGTCGCCTGCGCCGCCAGCATATGCACGCGGGCCTGCGCCGCGAGTTCCGGCACGGCCATCACGTCGCGGACATGCTCTAACCCGTTCAGGATGCCCAGATGCGCGATCAGCGTATGCGCGCCGTTCAGCATACGCAGCTTCATGTTCTCATAGGGCTCGACATTGGCGACCATGACCGCGCCCGCCTTGTCCCAGGCCGGGCGGCCTTGCGGGAAGTCGTCCTCGATCACCCATTGGATGAAGGGCTCGGTCTCGATGGCAAGCGCGTCTTCGGCCCCGGTCAGGGTCGCCGCAAGGGTGCGGGTGGCGTCGGTGGCGGCGGGAACGATGCGGTCGACCATCGAGCAGGGAAATGAGACCTCGGTCGCGATCCAGTCGGACAGTTCCGGATCGGTGACGGCGGCAAATTCCACCACCAGCCGCCGCAGCACCCGCCCGTTCGAGGGCAGGTTGTCGCAGGTCAGCACGGTGAAAGGCGCGATCCCCTCGGCCCGGCGGCGCGAGAGGCCCGCGACCAGCAGCCCGACCGCGCTGCTCGGCCGATCTGGCAAAGCCAGATCGGCTGCGATCGAGGGATGCGCAGGGTCAAGGCCAACCGTCGCCGGGTCGATGCCGTAAGCCTTTTCCGTCACGGTCAGGGTGACGATGCGGATCGCGGGATCGGCAAGGTGGTCGAGCAGTTCGGGCAGATCCTCGGCGGCGCAAAGCCAGTCCTCGGTCACGCCGATCACCTCGGCGCTGTCGCCATCGGGGCCGCGGGTGATGACGGTATAAAGCCCGTCCTGCACCTCAAGGTCGCGGATCGGCCCGGATGAGCGCAGATTGACCGCAACGATGCCCCATGCGTCGGGGTCAAGGTTCAACGCGCGCTGGGTAAAGACCGCCTGATGCGCGCGGTGAAACGCGCCGAAGCCCAGATGGACGATGCCCGGCAGCAAGGTGGCGCGGTCGAATTCGGGCAGGCTGACACCATCTTTCAGCAGCGTTTGCGAGGAAAGACGTGTCATGCGCAGGCCCCCAGTCGCGGATGGGACAAGGCGCGCTCGATGCCGCGCAACTCGGCCAGACCCTTCAGGCGACCGATGGCGGGGTAGCCGGGCTGCGCGCCTCGGGTCAGGTCGTCAAGGATTTCCTGCCCGTGATCGGGGCGGATCGGGATCTGGTGATCCTCGCGCCCCTCGGCGCGGCGGCGTTTTTCTTCGGCCAGCAGCGCCGCGATGACCTCGACCATGTCGGTGCCACCTTCCAGATGCTCGTCCTCAACGAACGAACAGGGGATGGTCTCGGCCTCGCGGGTGACATTGCGCAGGTGGACGAAATGGATGCGATCCGCAAACTCGCGGGTGATCTGCGGCAGGTCATTGTCGGGCCGCGCGCCCAAGGAACCACTGCACAGCGTCATGCCATTGGCGCGGCTATCCACCTGACCCAGCATATGGGCGTAGTCGTCGCGAGTGGACAGGATACGCGGCAGGCCCAGAAGCGGCCATGGCGGATCGTCGGGATGGGCGCAGATATTGATGCCGACTTCCTCGGCCACCGGGACCACCTGAGACAGAAAATCAACAAGGTTCGCGCGCAACCGCGTGGCGTCGATGCCCTGATAGGTCCGCAGTTTCGCCAGTAGCTGGTCCAGCGTATAGCCGTCGGCGGAACCCGGCAGCCCCGCCCCGACATTGCGGCCCAGTTCCGCGATGCGGGCGTCGGACATGGCGGCAAAGCGGCGGGCGGCCTCGGCCTGCAGGGCCTCGGGGTAGTCGTCAGCGGCGCCCGGTCGCTTCAGGATATGCAGGTCAAAGGCCACGAAATCGGGCAGATCGAAACGCATGGCGCGGGCGTGCTGATGCGTCTCCCAACGCAGGTCGGTGCGGGTCCAGTCCAGCACCGGCATGAAATTGTAGCAGACCGTGCGGATGCCGCATTGCGACAACCGGCGCAGCGTTTCCTGCCAATTCGCGACATGGGTGCGCCAGTCGCCGGTCTGGGTCTTGATGTCTTCCGACACAGGGACGCTTTCGACCACGTCCCAGGTCAGCCCGCCCGCGCGGATTTCGTCCTGACGCTGGCGGATGCCATCGACGGTCCAGACCTCACCGGTGGGAACATGGTGCAGCGCGCTGACAATGCCATGCGCGCCGGCCTGCAGGGCATCGCGCACCGTCACCTTGTCGACGGGACCGAACCAGCGCCATGTGTATTTCATTGGGGTTGCTCCTCATGGGCGAAGGTCAGCTGCACCTTGCAGGCGATGCTGCGGTCCGAGGCGAGGTCAAATGCCTCACGCGCGCGTTCCAGCGGCAAGCTGTGGCTGATGATAGGCCGAAGGTCGATGGCACGCGAGCCGATCAGCGACACCGCCAGTGCAAATTCGTCATGAAACCGCTGTGATCCGCGCCAAGTCACTTCCTTGCCGACCAGCGCGTTCAGCGGGATGGTGATGTCGCCGGTGACGCCGACCTGAACGATCACCCCGCGCGGGCGGATGGCCGCGAATGCGGTGCGCAGGGCGGGTCCGGCAGCCGAGCAGTCAAAGATCAGGTCGATCTGCCCCTTGTCCTTTTGCAAGGGCTCAAGGGCAGTGGCGTCGGTTGCGACATTGATTGTGGTGGCCGCGCCCATGGCACGGGCACGCTCCAATGCGGCATCGGTCAGGTCGGTGACGATGACCCCATCCGCGCCCGCATGACGCAGGGCCGCCAGAACCAGCAGCCCGATCGGCCCGGCACCCGTGACCATGACGCGCAGCCCCGCCAGATCGCCCAGCAGTTCCTGCGCCTGCGCGACCGCATGCAGGCAGACGGCCAGCGGCTCGGCGCAGGCGGCCTCGCCCTCGGTCACGCCGGGGGGAAAGGCATGGGCCTGACGGGCGGGAACGGTGAACAGGTCGCGGAACATCCCCTGTTCATGCGGCAGCCGCATGGCGCTGCCGATGAAATGCATGTCCAGACAGTGCACCGGAAGCCCGCGCTGGCAATATTCGCAAGTGCCGCAGGGCTGGGACGGGCTGACTGCGACCAGCGTACCGGGGGCGAGGTCCACCCCCTCGCCCGCCTCAAATACCCGGCCCGAGGCTTCGTGCCCCGAGATGATCGGCTCTCGCACCCGGACGGGGCCGAAGCCGCCGTCGTGGTAGTAATGCAGGTCCGAACCGCAGATCCCGCCCGCCGCCATGCGCAGCAGAACCTCTCCGGGACCGGGACGAGAAACCTCCTGTTCCTCGACCCGCAGATCATGGGCGCCGTAAAGACGCGCGACACGTGTGCGCATGACTATCCCCTTAGCGGATCAGGCCAAGCTGCGTCGGCAGCCACAGCGTCAGTTGCGGGATGAAGGTGATCAGCAGCAGCGCCACGAACAGCGGGATCATCCAGGGCAGGATGGCCAGCGCGGTTCGTTCCACCGACATCTTGGAAATCCGCGACAGCACGAACAGCACCATCCCTACCGGCGGCGTCAGCAGACCGATCATCAGGTTCAGCGTCACGATCAGGCCCAGATGCACCGGGTCGATGCCATAGCGCGCGGCGACCGGCATCAGGATCGGCACCAGGATCGAGATCGCGGCGATCGTGTCCAGGAACGCCCCCACCACCAGCAGCAGGATGTTGACGATGATCAGGAAGGTCCACCAGTTGTCGGTCAGCGAGAACATGAAGTCCGCAAACATCGCCGCCGCCTGGCTGACCGTCAAAAGCCACGCAAAGATCGAGGCGGCCGTGACGATGAACAGGACCGAGGCCGTGGTCTCGATGGTGTCGAAGCTGGCTTTCGCAAGGCTGCGGAAGGTCATGGTCCGGTAGCGCACCAGCCCAAGGAACAGCGACCAGATCACGGCGGCAACGGCGGCCTCGGTCGGCGTGAACCAACCCATGGTCATGCCGCCGATCAGCAGCACAGGGGCCATCAGCGCCATGACCGCATGCCAGTCGAAATACCAGTCCAGCGCGATCAGCGCCGAAAGCCCGATCAGCACGGCCACGTTGACCGACAGCCCCGCCATCACCAGCAGATAGATCGCCAGCGGGAAGCTGAGGACGATCACCACCTCAAGCGAGGCGCCCAGAAGCTGCTTCAGCTGAAACGGGGTGTCGGAACCCCAGCCCTTGCGGCGGGCAAAGATATAGACCGTCAGCATCATCAGCACGGTCATCACGATGCCCGGCAGGATACCGGCCATGAACAGCGCCCCGATCGAGGCATTGGCCATCATCCCGTAGATGACGAAAGGCAGCGAGGGCGGAAAGATCGGCCCCAGCGTGGCGGAGGCGGCAGTGACGCCCACCGCGGCCTCGACCGGGTAGCCGTGGTCCTTCATCGCCTTGATCTCGATCGTGCCAATGCCGGCGGCGTCGGCCAGAGCCGTGCCCGACATGCCCGAGAAGACCACCGAGCCGATGATGTTGACCTGCGCAAGGCCGCCCTTCATCCAGCCGACCAGCGACAAGGCAAAGTGATAGATGCGCCCGGTCACACCCGCGATGTTCATCAGGTTGCCGGCAAGGATAAAGAAGGGCACCGCGATCAGCGGAAAGCTCTCGACGCCCGCAATCATGCGCTGCGCCGCGATGATGTCGGGGGCGACGTTATAGACCCCGATATAGGCCAGCGATGCCACGGCCATGGCGACCGCGACCGGTACGCCGATGATCATCAGAAGAAGGAATGATCCGATCAGAAGAAGCATGGTTCAGATCCCTGTCACGCCGGTTTCAGCCGCCTGCTGACGGACGGTTTTCTTGTTGGTCAGGTCACGGGCGAAGTTCTGCAGCGCGCGCAGCGTCATCATCACGAAGGACGCGAACACGGTGTAGAAGACGATGCCGCGCGGCAGGTCGACGGTGACCATGCGCTCATTGCCCACGACGGCGATATAGCGCCACATCAGCCACGACATGTAGGCGAAGAAGCCGATCGAGATCAGATCCACGACCACTTCCAGCGCGCGCACGACCGGGCGGGGCAGGATGTTGTAAAGCAGGTCGACGATGATGTGACGACCCATCCGCACACACATGACCGAGCCAAGGAACACGATCACCACCAGACAGTTCGCGGCGATTTCCTCGGTCCAGGCCAGGCTGTTGTTCAGCGCGTAGCGAGTGAAGAATTGCAGGAAGACGCACAGCGCCATGCCCCAGAACAGCGCAAGCGTGACCCAGTCCTCGATGGAATAGGGGGTCAGGTCGACGGGGCCGGCGTCATCCTCGAAGGCATGCGCCATCTCTTCCACGCTGATAGGCGTGTGATCCTGGTCTGCCATGTCATAGGCTCCGGAAATGGAAAGGGGGATGCCCCGGCGCGGGCGGGCCGTTCACCGGGGCGGAGATGGTTACTGGACAGCCCGGATGGCTTCCCAGTCTTCCTTGTTGTAGCCGAAATCTTCCAGCGCGACGTTTTCCAGCACGGTCTTTTCGAAGTCGGATTTATCGACCTCGACGACGTTGATGCCGTCAGCCTTGAACTTGTCGACCAGCGCCGCTTCACGCTCCTCGACGATCTTGGTGGCGCGCACGGCGGCCTCCATCATCACGTCCGAGAAGATCTGCTTGTCGGCATCCGACAGGTTGGCCCACAGCTGTTTGGACACGACCGTGTTCAGGTGGTCGACGATATGACCGGTCAGGGCGATGTTCTTCTGAACCTCGAAGAACTTCTTGGCCTCGATGGTGGTCAGCGGGTTTTCCTGCGCCTCGACAGTGCCGTTCTGCAGCGCCAGATAGACCTCGGCAAAGGCGATGGGGGTGGTGTTGGCCCCGCAGGCGCGCGGCATCGCCAGATAGGCGGGCACGTCCGGCACGCGGATCTTCAGCCCGTTCATGTCGGCGCAGGATTTGATGTCCTTGTTCGCCGTGGTCTGGCGCGTGCCGTAATAGGTCACGGCGGTGATGTGGTTGCCCGAGGCCTCCTCATAGCCCGCTGCCAGCTTCTTGAAGACGTCGCTTTTGGTATAGGCGATCAGGTGCGACGGATCGCGGAAGATATAGGGGTAATAGGTCACACCGATCGGCTTGTATTCGCGCGAGGCGAAACTGGAGCCCGAGATGATGATGTCGACCGTGCCCAGCTTCAGGCCCTGATTGAGGTCGGCTTCCTTGCCAAGCTGCGAGGCGGGAAAGACGTCGATCTTGTAGCGGCCTTCGGTGCGCTTGCCGATTTCCTCGGCGGCCCAGACGGATTCGGTGTGGAACGGCTCGGATGTCTCATAGACATGGGCCCATTTCAGCGCGGTCTGCGCCTGCGCGGCGATAGTGCTGGCCATCAGCATGGCGGCGGCCCCGAACAGGCCCTTGATCGTGAACTTCATGCGTATCCTCCCAGTAGCGTTGAGTTCAGTCTTTGTTGGCAGTCAGGCTTGCTGGTGTCGTTCCACCAGAAAGCTTTCGGTAAATCTTCGCTGCGACTCGCTCAGATGGTGGCGCATCGCCTCGCGCGCGGCGCTGGCATCGCCGTCGGCAATGGCGTCGCGGATCGCCCCATGTTCCGACAGCGCCAGACGCCAGGTGCGCGGCCCCTCGAACCGGGTCGAGAATTGCATGAAAAACGGTGAGAGCCGCTTTTCGTAGATCTGCTGGGTAAAGTTCGCCAGAACCGAGTTCCCCACGCCCGCGGCAATGGCGATATGGAACTGGCCGTCCAGCGCGACCATCCGCGAGCGGTCGTTCAGCGCCTGCCCCATGGAATGCAGATTGTCGTCCAGCCGGGCGATCAGGTCATGGGTAACATGGCGCGCGGCCTCCTCGGCGATGGCGCTTTCGATGATCGCGCGCGCCTGCAGGATCTCCAGCGGGCCTTCGGCATCCATGCCGATGCTGGGGCCTTCCGGGGCGGGATTGGTGCCGACATAGATGCCCGAGCCCATGCGGATTTCCACATGCCCCTCGACCTCCAAGGCGATCAGGGCCTCGCGCAGCGACGGGCGCGAGACGCTGAGCAGCTCGGCCAGATCGCGTTCGGACGGCAGCCGCTCACCCGGCGCAAGCGCCTGGGTGGCGACAAGCGCCATGATCTGATCGGCCACCTGCCGGTATTGCCGGCGGGGGCGGGTATCGTTGAGCATATTCCCTCCGGTCAGCCGCCTCCACGCAGCTGGGGTCAAACTGGTTTGACCAATTGCAGGTTAGGGACGGTTTGCCGACTCGGTCAAGGATTTTTTCGGGGGATTCCGCAGGAAATCCCCCATTAACTGGTCAGGCCACCGCAGCGATCCCCAGCCTGTCGGCCAAGGCCGCGAATTCCTGAGCGGTGATCGGGTCCAGAACCACGCCGGATTCGGCACGCCCGCGGGCCACATCCCATTCCCGGTCGCCCGGAGCCATGACCTTGGCCCCTTCGCGGGCCGGGGAATTGCGCAAGGTGTCGACATAGCGGCGCATTCCGGCATCAAAGGCGCTGCGTTCCAGAAACGCTTCCGGGTTCAGCGCCAGCACAAAGGCCCCCATCTGACGCGGGGTTTCGAAATCCGGCCCGTCCATGTTGAGGATATCGAAGCTGAGCTTCATCCCGGTCAGGACCGCACTGAAAATCTCGGCCACGCCCCCCAATGCCGCGCCCTTGAAGCCAAAGGCACCGCCAAGTGGCGCGAGCATGTCGACGATATGGGGATCGGTGACATCCTGCCCCGCCGAATCCGAGGCGACCGCATCGGGCAGTTCCTGCCCAAGGCTGCGATAAAGCAGCACCCGGTTATAGGGGATCGAACTGGTCGCCATGTCCAGAAACCACGGATCGCCCCCGGCGCAAGGCACCGCCACCGCGATCGGATTGGTGCCGTGGAACCGCGACGCGCCATCATGAAGACGCACGAAACTGTCAGAATTACAGAAGGTTATACCGATGAATCCAGCCTCGGCGGCGGCGAGCGCATAGGCCCCGGCCGGGCCGAAATGCGAATTGTTGCGGATCGCCACCGCACCCAGACCGAATTGCCCAGCCAGCGCCACCGCGCGCTCCATCCCGCGATAGGCCCCCAATGCGCCTTGGGCATTGTCGGCATCCAGCACCTCGACCGCTCCAAAGCCTCCGACGGTCTTGAGCGCGGGGTTGCGGTTCAGCCGCCCACCCTCAAGCGCCCGGATATAATGCGGCAGCAGGCGGACGCCGTGGCTGTCGACGCCAAAGCGGGTGCCATGCAGCATGGCGCGGGTCGCGGCATCGGCAGTTGCCTGATCCGCGCCCACGGCCAGAAATGCCTCGCGACAAAAGCGATCCAGTTCGTGCAGGCTGGTGCGGTGCTGGTCGGTCATGTTTCCTCCCCGAAATGTCCCTTGCACACAGTAGCCACAGCGCGGATGATCGCACAATGCCTGAAAGCACCGATCCGACCCGACTTGCCCCGCGCCTGTACCAGCAGGCGACCCAGATGCTTCAGCGCGACATCGTCGAGGGCCGCTTGCCGGACGGGCTCGCGCTGACCCAGATGGGCATCGCCGAACGCTTCGGCATCAGCCGCGCCCCGGCCCGCCGCGCGCTGGAAGCGCTGACCGGGATGGGATTGCTGGAGCGGCAGCAATCCGGGCGCTACCGGGTGGTGGCGACCGGCCCCGCCCCCGCCTCGCCCCCCGCCGCCGAAGGCCCGCGCCGCCTGATCCCCCGCATGGGATGGGAGATGCTGTATCCCCGGATCGAGATGGAGGTCGTCTCGCGCACGTCGCTGGGCGGCTGGCGCCTGAACGAGGCGGAACTGGCCCGTCATCATGGCGTCAGCCGCACCATTGCCCGCGACGTGGTCGGGAGGCTGCAAAATCGCGGCGTCATCACCAAGGATGACAGCGGCCGCTGGATCGCCCCCGGCCTGACCCCGCGCCATATCGACGAGTTGTTCGAACTGCGCTGGCTGCTTGAGCCGGTGGCGATGGAAAAGGCCCTGCCGCATCTGCCGCCGGGCCTGCTGGACGCCATGCAGGCCGAACTGCAATCCGCGATGGCCCCGGATGCGCATCGCGACGCGGCCCTGCTGGACCATCTGGAACACCGCCTGCATGTCGAGCTGCTGTCCTTTTGCGGCAATGACGCGCTGCTGCGCGCCATCCGCCTGCCACAATCGCTGCTGATCGCCCATCACCTCCTGTATCAGCTGACGCTGGAACTGTTCGGGACCGAGCCCTTCCTTGCCGAGCATCTGGAAATCGTCACGCGGTTGCGCACCGGCGACATCGACAGCGCCAAGGCGGCACTGGTCGCGCATCTGCGCATCTCGCGCCGCCGCGCAATGCTGCGGATCGAGGCGGTGCAGGACATGATCCAGCCCGAACCCCTGTCCTATCTGGAGCGGATCACCCCGTGAACGTCCGCCGAAAAGCCTACTAGGCAGAAGCGATATCTTGCCTATCCTGCGCCTTGGGGAGAGGCCCGGACCGGGCCCGATCAGGGAGGAGAGACGGAGATGACCCGCAAGGGATTGCTGCTGACTGCCACCACTCTGGCGCTGGCGCTTGGTGCGCCGGCAATGGCCGACACGGCCCAGAAAAAGATCGCATTGTCCAACAACTACGCCGGCAACAGCTGGCGTCAGGCCATGCTGGAAAGCTGGAAACGCGTCACCGACAAGGCCGTGGCCGATGGCGTCGTCGCCAGTGCCGACGCCTTCACCACCGCTGAAAATCAGGCGACCGAACAGGCCGCGCAGATCCAGAACATGATCCTGCAGGGCTATGACGCGATCGTGGTGAATGCCGCCTCTCCGACCGCGCTGAACGGCGCGATCAAGGAAGCCTGCGATGCCGGGATCACGGTCGTGTCCTTCGACGGCATCGTGACCGAGCCCTGCGCCTGGCGGGTCAAGGTCGATTTCGTCAAGATGGGCCGCGATGAGGTCGAATATCTGGCCACGCGCCTGCCCGAGGGCG
Organism: Paracoccus litorisediminis; assembly: GCF_009711205.1. Classification (GTDB taxonomy): domain Bacteria; phylum Pseudomonadota; class Alphaproteobacteria; order Rhodobacterales; family Rhodobacteraceae; genus Paracoccus; species Paracoccus litorisediminis. The sequence goes on from NZ_WMIG01000001.1 coordinate 537,867, forward strand.
GCAACCTACTGGAAATCCGCGGTCTTGCCGGGGTCTCGGTCGATGACGAAATCCATCAGGGCATTGATGAGGGCGTGAAGGCGCATCCGAACTTCAAGATCGTGGGTTCGGTCAATGGCGACTGGGCGCAGGATGTGGCGCAAAAGGCGGTGGCGGGCATCCTGCCCTCGCTGCCGGAAATCGCCGCGGTGGTGACGCAGGGCGGCGACGGTTACGGCGCGGCGCAGGCCTTTGCCGCAGCGGGTCGCCCGACCCCGATCATCATCATGGGCAACCGTCAGGATGAGCTGAAATGGTGGGCCGAGCAGCGCGACGCGAACAAATATGAGACCGTCTCGACCTCAATCGCGCCGGGGGTGTCCACGCTGGCTTTCTGGGTGGCCCAGCAGATCCTTGACGGGCAGGAAGTTCCCAAGGACCTGACCGTGCCCTTCCTGTCGGTGACGCAGGACTCGCTGGACCAGTCGCTGAAGGACACGCCCGAAGGTGGCGTGACGAATGTCGATTACAGCCAGGACGACGCCAAGAAAGTGATCTCTGAGTCCAAGTGATGGTGTCAGGCGATACCGAAGCCGGGGCGCGCGCCGCCCCGGTCGTAATGCTGGAGGGCGCGTCGAAAAGCTTCGGCGCGCTCAAGGCCATGGATCACGTCGACCTGCATGTCAGCCCCGGCGAATCGCTGGGGCTGGTCGGCCATAACGGCGCGGGAAAATCGACGCTGGTGAACCTGATCACCGGGCTTTTCGCGCCCAGCGCCGGACGGGTCAGCTATCCCGGTGCAAGCGACCACAGGATGGCGGGCATCCGCGCGATTTCGCAGGAAGGGACGCTTTGCCCGAATTTGACGGTGCTGGAAAACCTGCAAGTGGTGCAGCGCGACCTGAACGGCTGGGGTTGGCGCCGGGTTGCCGCTCGGCGCATCAGGACGGCACTGGACGCGGTCTTTCCCGGTCACCGCATCCGCCCCGACATGCTGGTCGCCGACATGTCGCTGGCCGAAAGCCAGATGGTCGAGATCGCCATAGGTTTCGCCGAAGGCCCGATCCCGGCCCGGCTGGTGGTGCTGGATGAACCGACCTCTTCGCTGGATGCGCAGGTCTCGGCGCAGCTTCTGGCCCACATCCGGCGCTTCTGCGCGGCTGGGGGTGCTGCGATCTTCATTTCCCACATGCTGGGCGAGGTCTTTGCCGTCGCCGACCGCATCGTGGTCATGCGCGACGGGCGGATCATCGCGGACCGGCCCACCTCGGGCTTTAGCCGTCAGGGGCTGGTCGATGCGATGGGCCATGTCGCCGATGACAGAAACCAGCCCGGCCCCACCGCGCAGGCCCGCAATCTGGGCGATACCGTCCTGCGCACCCCCGAGGGGATCGAAGCCCGACGGGGCGAGATCGTGGGCCTTGCCGGTCTGGCGGGCCATGGTCAGGCCGAGGCCTTGGCACGGTTCTACCTGTCGCAAGGTTCGGACTGGCGCAGCACCGCCCGGCCCAGCGCGGTCTTTGTCGCGGGCGACCGGCGGCGCGACGGGGTGATGCCGGTCTGGTCTATCCGCCGCAACCTGACGCTGGCCGCGCTTGAGACGCTGACCCGCCATGGCCTGATCGACCGCGCGGCGGAAACCGCGATCGGCACGGATTGGCAGAAGCGCATCGGCATCCGTACCCCCGATATGGGCAATCCCATCCTGTCGCTGTCGGGCGGCAACCAGCAGAAGGTGCTGTTTGCCCGTGCGCTTGCGACCAGCGCGCCCGTCGTGGTCATGGACGACCCGATGCGCGGCGTCGATATCGGCACCAAGACCGAGGTCTATGACATGATCCGCCATGAGGCCGCGCAGGGCCGCACCTTCCTGTGGTATTCGACCGAGATGGACGAGATCCTGAATTGCGACCGCGTCTTTGTCTTTCGCGACGGCGCGATCTCGGCCGAGCTGGAAGGCCCCCGCATCACCGAGGAAAACATCCTCGCCGCCAGTTTCGAATTCGGGGATGCCGCGTGAGGCTGATCAATCCGCGTCTGGCCCTGCCGATCCTGTCGCTGGCGATCCTGATCGTCGCTGTCTTCTGGCTGCAACCCCGCGCCATGAGCTATGTGGGGATCAACCTGCTGTTCAATCTGGCGGTGCCGATCGCGCTGGCGACGGTGGCGCAGATGATCATCATCATGGTGAATGACATCGACCTGTCGATGGGGGCCTTCGTCAGCCTTGTCGCCTGCATCACCGCCGCCATCCTGCCCGGCAATCCGGCCTTGGGGGCCCTGATGCTGCTGGGCTGCGTGCTGGCCTATGCCGCCCTTGGCGCGCTGATCGAGGCGCGGCAACTGCCCGCCATCGTGGTGACCTTGGGCATGTCCTTTGTCTGGGGCGGGGCGGGGGTGCTGATCCTGCCCTCGCCCGGTGGGACCTCGCCTGTCTGGCTGACCGCGATCATGAAGGCAAAACCGCCGCTGGTCCCGATGGCGATCATCGCGAGCCTGCTGATTGCGGGCGTGGCGCATCTGCTGATCATGCGATCCGCCTTTGGCGTCAGGCTGCGTGCCTTGGGGGGGAATGCGCGGGCAGTGTCGCGGGCGGGACGCTCGACCGTGCGGCTGCGGGCGATGGCCTATGCGGTCGCGGGATGCTTTGCCGTCTTGGCCGGAATGGCGCTGGTTGGGCTGACCACGTCGGGGGACGCCAATATCGCACTGCGCTACACGCTGCTGTCGATCGCGGGCGTGATCCTTGGCGGGGGAGAGTTCACCGGCGGGCGGGTGTCTCCCATTGGCGCGGTGATCGGGGCGCTGACCCTGACGCTGGCGGGCAGTTTCCTGTCCTTCCTGCGCCTGTCGCCCGATTGGCAGATCGGGGCTCAGGGCGCGATCCTGATCCTTGTGCTGGCCGCGCGGCTGCTGGTGCGTCAGGCGGAGAAGCGGACATGACCCTGCATCGCGCGCCGTGGTTCTGGGCCTGGGTCGCGGCCTTCGCGGCCTTCCTTGCCACCTGGTCGATGAGTGCGGGCGGCGGCGGAGGCGCAGCCCTCGCCGTCGCCGCCCTGACATTCGGCAGCTTCTCGGTCCTGACGGGCTTGGGGCAGATGCTGGTCATCACCATGGGGCCGGGCAATACCGACCTGTCGATCCCGGCCACGATGACGCTGGCGGGTACCCTGTCGCTGAAGCTGATGGGTGGAATGGATGGCGGGGCCGTGACGGTGCTGGCCGGGCTGCTTTCCGCCCTGCTGATCGGCATGGGCGTGGGCATCGCCAATTTCGCGCTGATCCGCCTGCTGCGCATTCCGCCGATCATCGCCACGCTCTCGGCCAGCTTCCTCTACCAATCACTGGCGATCTGGTCGAACCGGGGCTTGCGGATCAAGCCGCCGCCCGCCTTGGCCGAGTTCACCACCGGGCGCGATCTTCTGGGCGTGCCAAACCTTGCATGGGTCGCACTGGCGATCAGCATGGGCTTCTGGGTGCTTCTGAACCTGTCGGGCTTTGGCCGCCGGGTTTCCGCCATCGGGCAGAATGCGCGGGCGGCGCGGCTGGCGGGCGTCCCCGTCGCCCGCGTCAGTGCCGCGACCTATGTGATCTGCGCGATGATGGCGGCGCTGACCGGCTTTCTGCTGGCCTGCTTTTCCGGCGGGGCGGCGCTGAACATGGGGGCCGAGTTCCTGCTGATGTCCATTGCCGTCACCGTGATCGGCGGCTCATCCATCGCGGGTGGAAATTCCAACGTGCCGGGCATCTGGGCCGGGGCGCTGTTCATGTATCTGATTGTCTCGATGCTGAATTCCTATGGTCTGGGGGCGGGCGTGCGCCTGCTGTCGACCGGGGTAATCATCATCGCCATCGTCGCCGTTGCCAGCGGCAGAAAGGCCAAGCCATGACCCTTTACGACCTTCGCGACCCGCGTTTTGCCGGGCTGATCCATCGCAATGCGCAGCTGCGCCAGATCGGCAGCGGCTTTGAATGGGCCGAGGGGCCGGTCTGGTTTCCCCTGTCGCAGATGCTGCTATTTTCCGACATCCCCGCCCATCGCATGATGCGCTGGACCGCCGAGAGTGGCTGCACGATCTTTCGCGAGGATTCCGATTACTCGAACGGCAATACCCGCGACCCGCAGGGACGGCTGGTGACCTGCCATCACGGGCTGCGCGCCGTCTGCCGGACCGAGCATGACGGCAGCCGCACCGTGCTGGCCGACAGCTATCAGGGCAAGCGGCTAAATTCGCCCAATGATGTGGTGGTGCGCTCGGATGGCAGCGTCTGGTTCACCGATCCGACCTATGGCATCCTCTCTGATCTGGAGGGCTACCGCGCCGATCCCGAACAGCGGGGCAGCTATGTCTGGCGCATCCCGGCGGACGGGGGCGCGCCCCAACCGGTCATTACCGATTTCACCCAACCGAACGGGCTGTGCTTCTCGCCCGATGAAAGCCTGCTTTACGTGGCCGAGTCGGGCTCCAGCCACGATCCGGGCGTGCCTTCGGTGATCCGGGTGTTCGACGTGCAGGGCGACGGGGTCACGAATGGCCGCGACTTCGCCGTGATCGACCGTGGCCTGCCGGACGGCATCCGCTGTGACACGAACGGCAACCTGTGGTCCTCGGCGGCGGATGGGGTGCATGTCTTTGCCCCGGACGGCACGCTGCTGGGCAAGATCAACGTCCCCGAGGTCGTCTCGAACATCTGTTTCGGCGGGCCGAGGGGGAACCGGCTGTTCATCACCGCAACGACCAGCCTGTATGTGGTGGCGGTCAATGCGGCGGCGGCGGGCTGGCCCGGCTGACGCTACCAGTGGCGCGCCAGCACCCTGCCTATGCGGTGCTGGGCGTCGCGCAGGACGGGGCTGGAGCGTTTCTGCGACGGCGCGCTTTCAATGCGCGCCATCTGATCCGCGACCAGTGCAAGGCTTTCGGCCCGCGACAAGCCGATCCAGCGGCGCGGGACCAGCACCACGCGCAGGCGGATCAGCCGTGCCGGGTCCTGAAACCAGATCAGGAACCAGCTCGGCCCGGCGGCGCGGACGCTCCATCCCGGCGGGCAGATCGGACTGCGATGCATCGCCTGAAGCCGGTGCAGATCGGACCCGCCGCGACAGGTGGTGACCAGAAAGACCAGATCGACGAATTTCTCGGACAGACTCATCGGCACTCTCCCGCATGGGGATAGAATACACGATATAAGCACTAGATTATATCGCAATAGTCCGCGCTTTGCATTGCGGGGCCATTTGCGCTAGCCCTTGCCGAAAGTTCCGACCCGAGAAGGAGGCCCCCATGCGGCAATATCTGGATGCGCTGCGCACCGTTCTGGAACAGGGCCAGCCCTCGACCGACCGGACCGGGACGGGGACGATTTCGCATTTCGGGATGCAGTGCCGCTATCCGCTGGATCAGGGCTTTCCGCTGGTCACGACCAAGAAGCTGCATCTGAAATCCATCGTGCATGAGCTGCTGTGGTTCCTGTCTGGCGATACCAATATCCGCTACCTCAAGGAAAACGGCGTCTCGATCTGGGACGAATGGGCCGATGAGAAGGGCGATCTTGGTCCGGTCTACGGCCACCAGTGGCGGCATTTCCCGACCGTCCGTGACGAGGATGGCCGCGTCGTCGTGGGTGAGGTCGATCAGATCGCCGAACTGGTCGAGCGTATCCGCAAAAGCCCGGATTCGCGCCGCCTGATCGTCTCCGCATGGAACCCCGGCGAGGTCGACCAGATGGCCCTGCCGCCCTGCCATACGCTGTGGCAGGTCCGCATTCAGGGCGGCAAGCTGCATCTGCAGCTTTACCAGCGTTCTGCCGACATGTTCCTGGGCGTGCCGTTCAACATCGCCTCATACGCGCTGCTGACCCATATGCTGGCGCATGTGACCGGCTATGAGGCGGGCGATTTCATCCATACGATGGGCGACGCGCATATCTATTCGAACCATCTGGATCAGGTGCAGACCCAGCTGGCGCGCGAACCCCGCGCCCTGCCCCGGCTGCGGATCACGCGCGAGGTCAAGTCGATCTTCGACTTCCGCTTCGAGGATTTCGAGTTTCTGGATTACGACCCTGCGCCGGCGATCAAGGCGCCGGTGGCCGTCTGATGCTGACCCTGATCGTCGCCCGCGCCCGCAATTCCGCCATCGGCAAGGACAACCAGATCCCGTGGCACTCGCCCGAGGATCTGAAGATGTTCCAGCGCGAGACCACCGGCGGCGCCGTCATCATGGGCCGCCGGACCTGGGACAGCCTGCCCTTCAAGCCGCTGAAGAACCGGTTGAACATCGTGGTGTCGCGCGACGCCTCGCTGGCCGAGCATGTGGCTTCCTCGGTCCCTGAGGCCATCGCGATGGCCCATGACGCCGGTTACAACCGCATCTATGGCATCGGCGGCGAGGCGATCTATCGCGAGATGCTGCCTTTGGCCGACCGGCTGATGCTGACCGAGGTCGATCTGGAGATCGCCGAGGCCGACGCCTTCTTCCCCACCTTTGACGAGGGCCACTGGACCCAGCTGACCCGCCGCACCCTGCCGGGCGACGGGCCTGAATTCACCCTGCGCGAACTGGTCCGCCGCCGTTAAAGCGCGGTCCAGCCGCCATCCACGGAAATCGTCGTGCCGGTCACCTGATCGGCTGCGGGCGAGCATAGATAGACCACCGTGCCGCCGACCTGCTCGACCGTGGCGAATTGCCCCGAGGGCTGGCGCTGCAGCATGACCTTGGCGATGACCTCTTCGCGGCTCATGTTATGGGTCTTCATCTGGTCGGGGATCTGCTTTTCGATGATGGGCGTCAGCACGTAGCCGGGGCAGATCGCGTTGCAGGTGATCGGATCGGTGGCGGTTTCCAGCCCGGTGACCTTGGTGAAGCCCACGATACCGTGCTTGGCCGCGACATAGGCCGATTTGAACGGGCTTGCCGTCAGGCCGTGGGCCGAGGCCACGTTGATGACCCGCCCCCAGCCTGCCTCCCGCATCATCGGCAACGCAACCGCCGTGGTGTGGAAGGCCGATGACAGGTTGATCGCAATGATCGCATCCCATTTCTCGGCCGGGAATTCCGGGATCGGCGCGACATGCTGGATGCCGGCATTGTTCACGAGGATGTCACAGCGCCCCGCCGCCAGAATCAGTGCCCGACAATCGTCGCCCTTGGACATGTCGGCGCGGATGTAGCGGGCCGTGACGCCATGCTCGGCGGCAAGGCTTGCGGCCAGCGCGTGGTCGTCGTCATTGTCGGTAAAGCTGTTCAGGACCAGATCGGCGCCTGACCGCGCAAGCTCGACCGCGATGCCCAGACCGATGCCGGAATTCGATCCGGTCACCACCGCCGTCTTGCCCTCGAGAAACCTTGCAAACATCCCTGCCCCCTTGTCTGACCGGATCATTCAGGCGGCAGGATGTTGAAAATCCCGCAAAGGCACAACCGGGCAAGAACCCGCCGAGGGCATAAAAAAACGCCCGCACAAGGCGGGCGCTAGTCATGAGGCAGGTTTCATACAGGCAAGAAACCTATCGAGCAGTGATTTATCTATACGCTTTTCGGCACTTGAGTCCAATGGGTAAGTTTGCCACAGCCGGAACGGATCGCTAATCTGGGCGACGACAAGACAACCGACCCGGAAAACAGGGCGATCGAGCATGCGATTCTTCAATATTTCTAACGAATCCGCGATCTGGCGGGCGCTCGCCTTTGGCGTGTGTGTTGCAGCTATGCCGCTGGCAAGTGCCGCCGATCCCATGCATGCCATTGCAATGTATGGAGAACCCGCCCTCAAACCGGGCTTCACCCACCTGCCCTATACCAACCCGGACGCGCCCAAGGGCGGCACGATTCGACTGGCCGAGTCGGGAACCTTTGATTCGCTCAATCCTTGGATCCTGATGGGCAATCCGGTCTTCCCGATCTTCACCCAGCCGGGGCTTTTGACCGAAAGCCTGATGATGCGGTCGATCGACGAGCCGTTCTCGCTTTATGGGCTGCTGGCCGAAAGCGTCGAGACCGATCCCGGGCGCACATGGGTCGAATTCACCCTGCGGCCACAGGCAAAATTCTCGGATGGCAGCCCGGTCACGGTCGAGGACGTGATGTGGTCCTATGAGACGCTGGGGACCAAGGGCCATCCGCGCTACACCGCCGTCTGGTCCAAGGTCGCCAAGATGGAGCAGACCGGCCCCGGCAAGATCCGCTTCACCTTCAACACGCCCGACCGCGAACTGGCGCTGCTGATGGGCATGCGCCCGATCCTGAAAAAGGCACAATGGGAGGGCAAGGATTTCAGCCAGTCGGGCCTGATGCCGCCGATCGGCACTGGCCCCTATGTCATCGACAAGGTCGATCCGGGCCGCGCCATCAGCTTCCGCCGCAATCCCGATTATTGGGGCCGCGACCTGCCGGTGAACAAGGGCCTGCATAATTTCGACCAGATCCGCTTCGACTATTTCGGCGATGCCAATGCCATGTTCGAGGCCTTCAAGGCCGGCGAGACCGATGTCTGGCGCGAGTTGGTCGCGGCGCGCTGGGACCGCGACTTCACCTTCCCCGCCGTGCGCGAGGGCCGGGTGATCAAGGCTGAGATCCCGCATGAACGCCCCTCGGGGATCATGGGGCTGGTGATGAACACCCGCAATCCGGTCTTTGCCGATTGGCGCGTGCGGCAGGCGCTGATCGACGCCTTCAACTACCGCTTCATCAACATGACCCTCAGCGGCGGCAAGGACCCGCGGATCACCAGCTATTTCGCCAATTCCGAACTGGCGATGCAACCCGGTCCGGCCACGGGCCGTGAGGCCGAATTGCTGGCCCCCTTTGCCGCCGACCTGCCCCCCGGCACCATCGAGGGCTATACCCTGCCCGAAGGCGGCGACCGCCATATCGACCGTAAGGGTATCCGCGCCGCGCTGGACCTGCTGGCGCAGGCTGGCTGGACCGTGCAGGAGGGCGAATTGCGCGATGCGCAGGGGCGGCCCTTTGCCTTCGAGATCCTGCTGAACCAGTCGGGCAGCGCCATGCGCTCGGCCTCCGAAACCCGGCAGATCGTCGATATCTTCATCGAATCCCTGCGCAATCTGGGGATCAAGCCTCAGGTCACGCTGCTGGATTCCGCACAATATGTCCAACGCACCAACAACTACCAGTTCGACATGACCTGGTACGAACGTGGGCTGTCGCTGTCGCCGGGCAATGAACAGATGCTGTATTGGGGCAGTGCCGGGGTGAAAAAGACCGGAACCCGCAACTGGATGGGCATGAATTCCCCCGCCGCCGAGGCGATGATCGCCGAGATGGGCCATGCCGAAACACAGGATGATTACCGCGCCGCGGTGCGCGCCCTGGACCGCATCCTGACTGCGGGGCGCTATGTCATCCCGGTCAGCTATTCACGAATTTCTCGTTTGGCGCATAAAGCTGAACTGCATTATCCTGAAAATACACCCATTTACGGGGACTGGCCCGGATTCATGCCTGAAACCTGGTGGTACGAGGAAAGGAATTGAAATTGACGCGCATCGCAACCCTCATCGCACTTCTGGCGTTGGCCGGATGTAACACCGTCGCCGGAGTCGGTCAGGACATTACCGGCACCGCGCAATGGGCGCAGGGGAACATGGGAGGTTCGGGTTACTGATGAAATGGGTACATGTCCGTGACAACTGGCCAGCCTTCTCGGACGCCATTCTGGAAAAATGGCCCGAGGCGGATGAGGCAGACCTGACCGAGATCGACGGCGACCAGCGCGCCTTCGTGAAATACATCGCCGAGGTCACCGGTCAGGAAATCGACGAGACCAAGGACGAGATCCGCGAATGGCTGGCCGGAGAAATACCGTCAGACATCGTGATGGACCCGTCGCATGACAATCACTCGATCGCGCTGTCGTCGAAATTCGTCGGCGAAGGCGAGGACGAATATGACGACGACGCGCGTTTCGGTGATGACGATGAGGTCGCCGATGACGGCGACCGGACCGGGCGGGATTAGGGCTCAGGCGTCCAGATCGACCCAGACGGGGACGTGGTCGCTAGGCTTGTCCTTGGCGCGCTCGTCCCGGTCGATGCCGATGTCGATCAGCAGGTCCTCGGCCTGCGGCGACAGCAGGATATGGTCGATGCGGATGCCATTGTCCTTCTGCCAGGCGCCGGCCTGATAATCCCAGAAGGTGAAGGGGCCGCGCGCATTGTCGGGATCGCGCAGCCGCACCGCATCCGCCCAACCCTCATTCACGATACGGCGCAATGCCGCCCGGCTCTCGGGTTGGAACAGCGCATCATCGACCCATTTTTCCGGGTTGGCGGCGTCGCGGGGTTCGGGAATGACGTTGTAATCGCCCAGCATGACCGTCGGGATCTCGGCCGCGCGCAATTCGCGGGCGCGGGCGCGCAGGCGCTCCATCCAGGCCAGCTTGTAGTCGAATTTTGGGCCGGGCTGCGGGTTGCCATTGGGCAGATACAGCCCGGCAATGCGCACGGCGCGCTGGCCGATCACGGTGGCCTCGATATAGCGCGACTGTTCGTCGGCATCGTCGCCGGGCAAGCCGCGCATCACATCCTCAAGCGGCAGCTTCGACAGGATCGCGACGCCGTTGAAGCCCTTCTGGCCGTGGGTCTCGATATTGTAGCCCAGATCGGCGATGGATTCCGATGGGAAGCCCTCGTCCTGAGTCTTGATTTCCTGAAGCACCACGACATCGGGCTGGGCCTCGGAAAGCCAGCCGGTCAGGGTTTCGATCCGGGCGCGGACGCCGTTGATATTGAATGTCGCGATTTTCATGCGCGCGAGATTAGCCGCGCGCCGCCCTCAAGGCCAGATCAGATCGAGAAGGACGTGCCGCAGCCGCAGGACGAGCTGGCATTGGGGTTCTCGATCACGAAACGCGCGCCGATCAATTCGTCGGTGAAGTCGATGGTCGCCCCGGCAAGGAAGGGCAGCGACACCGGATCGACGACGACGCTTTGGCCCTCGCCGTTCAGGATCAGGTCGTCATCGGCGGTCTCGTCGAAGCGGATGTCATATTGAAACCCCGAGCAGCCGCCGCCCGAGACCGCGACCCGCAGGGGGCGGACCGGACCGTCCGCATTGATCTCGGCCAGCCGCGCAAAGGCGCGGGCGGTGACCTTGGGGGGCAGGCTGAGCTGGGCGTTCATGGGGTGTTCCCGTTTCCGTCGGTTATTCCGGTATATAGGCTTGAGGTGAAGACCCCGCAAGGAATGCCAGACGACATGACTGCACCCTATGCCTGCCAACCCGAAGAAAGCCGCGGCCGCCACTGGCCGGAACGCATGTCAACCTTTCGCAGCCCGTGGCAGCGCGACCGCGACCGGATCATCCATTCCAGCGCCTTCCGGCGGCTGAAGCACAAGACACAGGTCTTTGTCGAGCACGAGGGCGATTACTACCGCACCCGCCTGACCCATACGATCGAGGTCGCTCAGGTCGCGCGCACCATCGCCGGCGTGCTTGGCCTGAACGCCGATCTAGCCGAGACGGTGGCCTTGGCCCATGACCTTGGCCACCCGCCCTTTGGCCATACCGGCGAGGACGCCCTTGCCGCGCTGATGGAGCCCTATGGCGGCTTTGACCACAACGCGCAGGCGCTGCGGATCGTGACCAAGCTGGAACGCCATTACGCGGATTTCGACGGGCTGAACCTGACATGGGAAAGTCTGGAAGGCATTGCCAAGCATAACGGCCCGGTCACCGGACCCCTGCCCTATGCGCTGGCCGATGTGAACGCCGAATGGGACCTTGAGCTGCATACCAATGCCAGCGCCGAGGCACAGGTCGCCGCCGTTGCCGATGACGTGGCCTATAACCACCACGACCTGCATGACGGGCTGCGCGCCGGGCTGTTCACCGAGGAAGACCTGTCCCAATTGCCCGTCGTCGGCGAGGCCTTTGCCGAGGTCGATGCGCTGCATCCCGGTCTGGACCCCATGCGCCGCCGACACGAGGCCCTCCGCCGGGTCTTTGGCGTCATGGTCGAGGATGTGATCGCGGTGGCCCAGAACCGGCTGACCAGCCTGCAGCCGCAAAGCGCGCAGGACATCCGCGACATGGACGGGCCGATCATCCGCTTTTCCAAGCCGCTGTATCAGAACCTCAAGGCGATCAAGCTATTCCTGTTCCAGCGCATGTACCGCGCGCCCACGGTCGTCGTCGAACGCCAGCGCGTGACCGAGATGCTGAACGGGTTGTTCCCGCTATACCTGAACGATCCGTCCAAGATGCCCGAGCACTGGTTCGACGCGGCCAAGGCGGCGGGCGATGAGACGGGCCGGGCGCGGGTCATCCTTGATTACGTCGCCGGGATGACCGACCGCTTTGCCATTGCCGAGGCCGAGCGGCTGCTGAAGTAGGTGGGGGGCTGTCTGCCCCCCACACCCCCCGAGGGTATTTCTGAAACGAAGAAGGTCACTCGGCCTTGTCGTGAACCTTCAGCCATTCCTGCATCTGGGCGATTTCGGCTTCCTGAGCGCGAATGACCTCCTCGGCGAGTTTGCGGACCTGCGCGTCCTTGCCGTGCTCCAAGACCACCTTGGCCATGTCGATCGCGCCCTGATGGTGTGGAATCATGCCGCGCATGAAGTCGATATCGGCATTACCGGAGTACTCGATCGCCATGTCCTTGTGCATCTTGTCCATGGCCTGCTGATAGGCTTGGGTCGAGGCCGAGGCCGTCGGATCGGCATGCCCCGCCATTGCATGGTTCGAATGGTCCTGCGCCACGGCGGGCATGGCAAGCATGGCGGCGATTGCGGCGCTGGCAAAAGAACGGTGCATCGGTTCCCTCCTGAGTTTGCTTGCCGCATCAGGCCTCTGGCGGGCGAAAAGAGGAAATGACAAAGCCGTCAGCTTGCGGTTTCCTGACCTCACGCCGCGGATGAACCCGCGCGCATCGTCGCGCGTTGGGGCGCGAACCTCAGCCATGAAGGAGACTGACCGATGATCGTCAATTCCGGCTCTGCGAAATGGGAAGGCGGGCTCAAGGACGGAAAGGGGCTGATTTCGACGCGCTCGGGCGTGCTGTCGGACCAGCCCTATGGTTTCAACACCCGCTTCGAGGGCAAGCCCGGCACCAATCCCGAGGAACTGATCGGCGCGGCCCATGCCGCCTGTTTCAGCATGGCGCTGTCGATGATCCTGCAAGGCGCGGGCGTCACCGATGTCACCATCGAGACCAAATCCGAAATCGGGTTGGACAAGGATGGCGAGGGCTTTGCCATCAAGACGGCGCATCTGACCACGAAAATCTCGGGCAATGGCGATCCGGCGGTGATCGAGGATTGCGCGCGCCAGGCCGAGAAAGGCTGCCCGGTCAGCAAGGTGCTGAATGCCGAGGTCACGCTGGATGTGACCGTCGTGTAAGGCAGAAGTCCAATGCGGCGCGTTCTTGCACCGCGCCGCATGTGGGTCGTTCTGTATGGGAAAAGACCCGATTAGAGAAAAAACAGCCGGTCAGATATGTCGTGCTCTGGCAGGAAGTGTATTTCCCACACCCGGCTCTCAGGTCGTCTTAGATTATGAAAACCTTGACCATCTTGCTGTTTCTTGCCCCGACATTGCTGCTTGGTGGATGCGACAGCATTTGTAGCTGCCACACCTGCAAAATATGCATCATCCAATAGCCCGATGCCGATGAAGCCGGAAAAGGCTTCATCCGACTGCGAGGGGCTTAGATCATCCCAAGCCCCCGCCGGTTTTTAAACCATCATTTCCTTGGTCGCGGTCAACTTCAGCTCGGGGTGGTCGCGCTGTACCCGGTCGATGTCCCATTGCAGGCGGGTCAGGTAGACCAGATCGCCGTCATGGTCCTGCGCCATATGGCCCTTGTTGGACTGCGCAAAGGTCTCGACCTTGTCCTTCGGACCTGCGACCCAGCGCGCGCTGGTGAATTGCGAGGACTCAAACCGCACCGGCAGGCCGTATTCGATCTCGATCCGGCTGGCCAGAACCTCGAATTGCAGGGCACCGACGACGCCGACGATAAAGCCCGAGCCGATCATCGGCTTGAAGACTTTCGCGGCACCTTCCTCGGCAAACTGCATCAGCGCCTTTTCCAGATGTTTGGCCTTCATCGGGTCGCCCGCGCGGACGGTTTGCAGCAGTTCCGGGGCAAAGCTGGGGATGCCGGTGAAGCGCAGGCCCTCGCCCTCGGTCAGGGCATCACCGATGCGAAGCTGGCCGTGGTTCGGGATGCCGATGATGTCGCCTGCCCACGCTTCCTCGGCCAGCTCGCGGTCGGCGGCAAGGAACAGGACCGGGTTCGACACCGCCATCGGCTTCTTGGACCGGACATGCAACAGTTTCATCCCGCGCTCGAAATGGCCGGATGCCAGACGCACGAAGGCCACGCGGTCGCGGTGCTTGGGGTCCATATTGGCCTGCACCTTGAAAACGAAGCCGGTGACCGGGTTTTCGTTCGGCGAAATCTCGCGTTCGGCGGAATGCTGCGGCTGCGGCTCGGGGCCGAATTCGCCGATGCCGGTCATCAATTCCTTGACGCCAAAGCTGTTGATCGCCGAGCCGAACCAGATCGGGGTCATGTGCCCTTCAAGGAAGCTCTGGCGGTCGAATTTGGGCAGCAACTCGCGCGCCATCTCCAGCTCTTCGCGTAGCTTCGCAAGCTGCTCGGCGGGAACGTGGTCGGCCAGTTTCGGATCGTCGAGGCCGGTGATCTGCACGGTTTCCGCGACCTTGTTACGGTCGGCCCGGTCCATGATCTCTAGCCGGTCGTGCAGCAGGTCGTAAGCGCCGATGAAATCGCGGCCCATGCCGATCGGCCAGGACACCGGGGCCACGTCGATGGCAAGGTTTTCCTGAATCTCGTCGATGATCTCGAACGTGTCGCGCGATTCCCGGTCCATTTTGTTGCAGAAGGTCAGGATCGGCAGGTCGCGCAGACGGCAGACCTCGAACAGTTTGCGGGTCTGGGATTCGACGCCCTTGGCGCCGTCGATCACCATGATCGCCGCATCCACCGCCGTCAGCGTGCGGTAGGTATCTTCCGAGAAATCGCTGTGGCCGGGGGTGTCGACCAGATTGAAGCGATACTTCCCGAATTCGAAGGACATGGCGGATGCGGACACGGAAATGCCCCGGTCCTGCTCCATCTTCATGAAGTCCGAACGCGTGCGCCGCGCCTCGCCCTTGGCGCGGACCTGACCGGCCATCTGGATCGCCCCGCCGAACAGCAGGAACTTTTCGGTCAGGGTGGTCTTGCCGGCGTCCGGGTGCGAGATGATCGCAAAGGTCCGGCGGCGGGCGATTTCGGGCGGAAGATCGGGACGGTTGCTCATGCCCGGCCCTTTACCCTGCCCCGCAAGCAGCCTCAAACGAATTGTTCGCGCATCAGCCTTTCCTCCAGCCCATGGCCGGGATCAAACAGCAGGCGGTGGCTGATCGAGGTCTCGGAGCGGATCTCGACCCACAACACGGAATCGACGCCGCGCGAATCGGCATCGGCCATGACCGGGCGCTTGTCGGGCTCCAGCACGTCAAAGCGCAGGGTCGCGGATTTGGGCAGGATCGCACCGCGCCAGCGCCGGGGGCGGAAGGCGGCAATCGCCGTCAGCGCCAGCACGTCCGAACCAAGCGGCAGGATCGGACCATTGGCCGAGTAGTTATAGGCGGTCGAACCGGCGGGCGTGGACAGCAGCGCGCCGTCGCAGACCAGCTCCTCCATCCGGACGCGGCCATTGACGGACAGCCGCAGCCGCGCGGCTTGCGGACCGGCGCGCAGCAGGCTGACCTCGTTGATGGCCAGCGCGCAATGCTCATGCCCATCGGTCGTGCCTGCGGTCATCGCCAGCGGATTGGTCGCGGTTTCCTCGGCCGCCGCGATGCGCTCGGGCAGGTTTTCGGCGGAATAGGCGTTCATCAGAAAGCCGACCGTGCCGCGATTCATGCCGTAAACCGGCAGTCCGCGGTTCTGATGCATGACGTTCAGCATCAAGCCGTCACCGCCAAGGGCGACGATCACCTCGGCCTCGCGGACGGGCACGTGGCCGTACCGCTCGGACAGGGTCTCGGCGGCGCTGGCGGCGGCCTCGGCGCTGCTTGAAATGAAATGAATCTTCATGCCCGCCATCATGGCGCGGGATCGGCGCGGCGCAAGCCCCCGATGGATACAGGAATATCTACCGCACAGGCGTCGCATCCGTCCCTAGCGGGCCGTGAGATTTCGGTCTATGAGGCCGCAAGCCGCTTTTGTATGAGGACCAGATGCCCGATACCGGATTCTTCACCGAGACGCTGGACAGCCGCGATCCCGAAATTTTTGGCGCAATCCGCAAGGAACTGGGCCGCCAGCGCGACGAGATCGAGTTGATCGCGTCGGAAAACATCGTCTCCAAGGCGGTGCTTGAGGCGCAGGGCTCGGTCCTGACCAACAAATATGCCGAAGGCTATCCGGGCAAGCGCTACTATGGCGGCTGCCAATATGTCGATATCGCCGAGACGCTGGCGATCGAGCGCGCGAAACAGCTGTTCGGCTGCGAATTCGCCAACGTCCAGCCGAACTCGGGTTCGCAGATGAACCAGGCCGTGTTCCTGGCGCTGCTGCAGCCGGGCGACACCTTCATG
Source organism: Paracoccus litorisediminis (assembly GCF_009711205.1). Taxonomy (GTDB): domain Bacteria; phylum Pseudomonadota; class Alphaproteobacteria; order Rhodobacterales; family Rhodobacteraceae; genus Paracoccus; species Paracoccus litorisediminis. The sequence goes on from NZ_WMIG01000001.1 coordinate 554,423, forward strand.
GGCCTCGACCTGAATTCGGGCGGCCACCTGACCCATGGCTCGCCGGTCAACATGTCCGGGAAATGGTTCAACGTCGTCAGCTACGGCGTGCGTCAGCAGGACCAGCTGCTGGACATGGAAGAGATCCGCAGGAAGGCGCTGGAAAGCAAGCCCAAGCTGATCGTCGCCGGCGGCACCGCCTATAGCCGCATCTGGGACTGGGCCGAATTCCGCAAGATCGCGGATGAGGTCGGCGCCTATCTGATGGTCGACATGGCCCATATCGCGGGTCTGGTCGCGGGTGGTCAGCACCCCTCGCCGCTGCCGCACGCCCATGTCGTGACCACCACCACGCACAAGTCGCTGCGCGGCCCGCGCGGCGGCATGGTGCTGACCAACGACGCCGACATCGCGAAAAAGATCAACTCGGCAGTCTTCCCCGGCCTGCAGGGCGGCCCGCTGATGCATGTCATCGCCGCCAAGGCCGTCGCCTTCAAAGAGGCGCTGGACCCCAGCTTCAAGGACTATGCAGCGCAGATCGTCAAAAACGCGCAGGCGATGGCCGATGAACTGATGAAGGGCGGCATCGACATCGTCTCGGGCGGCACCGACAACCACCTGTGTCTGGCCGACCTGCGCCCGAAAGGCGTGACCGGCAAGGCGACCGAGGCGGCCTTGGGCCGTGCGCACATCACCTGCAACAAGAACGGCGTGCCGTTCGATCCGGAAAAACCCTTCGTGACCTCGGGCATCCGTCTGGGCGCGCCGGCGGGCACCACCCGCGGCTTCAAGGAAGAAGAGTTCCGCCAGATCGCCCGCTGGATCGTCGAGGTCGTCGACGGCCTTGCCGCCAATGGCGATGAGGGCAATGCCGAGGTCGAGGCCAAAGTGAAGGCCGAGGTCGAGGCGCTTTGCGCCAAGTTCCCGCTGTATCAGGGCATGTGATCGAAAAACTGCGCGGGCTTACACAAGCCCGCGCATCGTCATGATCCAAAGGGCGAACGCGCCAAGGATCATCAGGCCGAAGATGACGCTTGCGGCCACGCTCAGCACCCCACCTCCGATCCGTCCGGCCTGCCCCAAAGGACGCAGATAGGCCGTCAGCGCCCTATGCGCGTGATCGAGCTTCTGGAAATCCACCTGCCGCGCCAGTTTCGGATGACCCGCAAGGCTGTCGGCATGGGCCAGCAGCATGGCTTCGCGCCGCAATTTGCGTGGCAATGCCCCACCGCGCCGCTTCAGCATCTGTGCCAGATCCGCCGTATGACCGCGCCGGACACCGCCGAAACGCGCCGCCATCAGGCTTGCCACCTCATCCGCCATCGGCCTGATCGTGTCGATCATTCCCGCCCCCTTGCCTTTCCGCCAAGGCTACCGCCTCTGGCGGTTTTTCGCCAGTACCGCTAGGCTGCCGCCATGATGCTGAACATGACGATTACCGGTGAGGATTCGACGCAGCCGCCCGTGCTTCTGGCGCATGGGCTGTTCGGATCGGGCAAGAATCTGGGCGGGTTGGCCCGCAGGCTGGCGCAGACGCGGCGGGTGATCCTTGTCGACATGCGCAATCATGGCGACAGTTTCCACGACGCCGACCACAGCTATCCCGCGCTGGCCGGCGATCTGGCCGAGATCATCCGCTCGGTCGGTGGGCAGGCGGATGTGCTGGGCCATTCGATGGGCGGTAAATCCGCGATGATGCTGGCGCTGACCCATCCCGAAACGGTGCGCAAACTGGCCGTTCTGGACATCGCCCCCTATGCCTATGCCCATACCCAGACCCCGCTGATCGACGCCATGGAGGGCACCGACCTGACCGGGTTGAAACTGCGCTCAGCCGCCGATGCGCGGCTGGCCGAATTCGTGCCGGAAACGGGCGTGCGGGCGTTCTTGCTGCAATCGCTGGACCTGAAATCCGAGCCGCCGCGCTGGAAGTGCAACCTGCCCGCCTTGCGCGCGCAGATGCCCAATCTGGTCGGCTGGCCCGCAGATGCCCCCAAGGGCAGCTTCTCTGGTCCGGCGCTGTTCCTTGCCGGGGCCGAATCCGATTATTGCCGTGAGCCGCAGGTCGAGGCGATCCGCGCCCATTTCCCGCAGGCAAAGCTGCGCTATTTTGCCGGGGCTGGCCATTGGCTGCATGCCGACCGCCCGGTCGAGGTCGCCGAAGCCGTCGCCACCTTCTTCGACTAGCAGCGCAGGCTGACCTTGCCCTCTCCGGTATCGCCGGGGATGCGCGAGGTCAGGCTGTTCGCGATCGCCTCGCAGCCGCTGGCCTGACTGGCGGCCTGCATCATCAGTTCGGGAACGCGCGCGCGGTCCTTGCGGGACAGATAGCCCAGCCGGATCACCTCGGCCTCACTCTCCTTGACGAAGACGGCAAAGCGGATGCCGTCGATTTCCAGATCATGCCGCGTTGCACCGAAATATTCCGGCGCGGGCGACGCGCATGAGGCGAGAATCAACAGGGACAGGATCATCAGACGCATGACCGAAGCCTGCGCCGAAACGAATTAAGAAAACGCTAACGGCTTGGGCAGGCTCCATGATTTCCTGCCACGCCACGGCATCGGCAAGCTTCCGCGCAATCCCTTCGTCCCGCGCGTGACTTTCCGCCGACAACCCGCCTGCCCCGCTCATCTCGCGCTTGTGTGAGCGGTGGTGGCATAAATCCTGCCCTAGTCTTGGCCAAAACGAGCAGTCAACGACAAGGAGCAACCAATGCGCCGTATCCTTCACCTTGCCCCGATTTTGGCCGTCATGGCGGTCTCGGCCTGCGAAACCATGCAGGGCGCGGGCCGCGACATGCAGACAGCGGGCGCGCTGCTGACCGATCAGGCCGCGACCAGCCAGACCCAGATGGGGCAACAGCCCTACACGGCCCCTGCCCCGTATTGAGGCCAAACAAAGGCCAGCCCGCGCTCCCCTGCCCGTTTCAGGGCAGGCCGATCGCGTCTGGCCATTGCTGCGTTGACGGTTTGCCCCGATGCCACCCAGAATCCAGCGCGTCACAACCGGGGAACCTGCCATGACGCCGTTCGATCTGTGGGCCGCAATTCTGAAAGCGCCATTTTCCGGCGACGTTCAGGTCAATCAGGAAATCCAGCCGCGCTTCTGGTCCTCCGATCTCAAGGGCATCCCCGAGATCGAGGACCGCATCCAGACCGAGGTCGCAAGCTTCGGCAAGCAGCTTGGCAAGATCATCGACGCGCTGCTGGTGCTGTCGCACGAGACCGGCATAAAGCTGGACGAAATCGAAAAGATCAACGCCGAGGTCGCAGAGGTGAAGAAGAACAGCAAGGAAGCCATCCGCGCCGAAGCCGTCGACGCATTGGAGCGGCTGCGAAAGGTGGATGAGGGGGCGTGGCGGCAGGTTATCGGCGGCGACAGGGCCTGATCGCTGGATTCAGTGCCCTACCGACGTCAGGCAGAACGGCTCAGAAACCAAGGAAATGCGATAAATGAGAACGCCCGCCATGTGACGGCGGGCGTTTCGATTCTGCAGCTCGGGCTAAGACCTCAGCTGTCCATCTTGAGCGCTTGGATGAAGGCCGTCTGCGGGATTTCGACCTTGCCGAACTGCCGCATCTTCTTCTTACCGGCCTTCTGCTTTTCCAGCAGCTTCTTCTTACGCGTGGCGTCGCCGCCATAGCATTTCGCGGTCACGTCCTTGCGCATCGCGCTCAGCGTTTCGCGGGCGATCACGCGCGAGCCGATGGCAGCTTGGATTGGGATCTTGAACATGTGGCGGGGGATCAGCTCTTTCAGCTTTTCCACCATCACACGGCCACGGCTTTCAGCACGGTCGCGGTGAACCATGATCGACAGCGCATCGACCGGCTCATCGTTCACAAGGATCGACATCTTGACCAGGAAATCCTCGCGGTATTCGCTGATCTGATAGTCGAAGCTGGCATAGCCCTTGGTCACCGATTTCAACCGGTCGTAGAAGTCGAAGACCACCTCGGCCAGCGGCAGGTCATAGACCACCATGGCGCGGTTGCCAGCATAGGTCAGGTCCATCTGGATGCCGCGGCGATCCTGGCACAGCTTCAGCACGTCGCCCAGATATTCGTCCGGGACCATGATCGTGGCCTTGATCCGCGGTTCCTGGATATGGTCGACATAGGTCAGGTCGGGCATGTCGGCGGGATTGTGCAGATCGCGCACTTCGCCGTCCTTCATGTGCAGCTTGAAGACCACCGAAGGCGCGGTGGTGATCAGGTCCAGATCGTATTCGCGTTCCAGACGGTCGCGGATCACCTCAAGGTGCAGCAGACCAAGGAAGCCACAACGGAAGCCAAAGCCAAGCGCGGCCGAGGTTTCCATCTCGTAGCTGAAGGAGGCGTCGTTCAGCGCCAGCTTCTCGATGGCGTCGCGAAGCGCCTCGAAGTCATTGGCGTCGACCGGGAAGAGGCCGCAGAACACCACCGGCTGGGCAGGTTTGAAGCCCGGCAGCGGCGTGTCAGTGCCCTTCTTCTCATGCGTGATGGTATCGCCGACGCGGGTGTCGCGGACCTGCTTGATGGAGGCGGTCAGCACGCCGATCTCGCCCGGCCCAAGCTCAGCAATATCGACCATCGCCGGCTTCAGCACGGCCAGCTTGTCGATGCCGTAAAGCGCGCCGGTCTGCATCATCTTGATGCGGTCGCCTTTGCGAACCACGCCGTCCATGACGCGGATCATGACGACAACGCCCAGATAGGCGTCATACCAGCTGTCGACCAGCATGGCCTTCAGGGGCGCGTTGCGGTCGCCTTTCGGCGCGGGCAGGCGCGTCACGATGGCTTCCAGCACGTCCGGGATGCCAAGGCCGGTCTTGGCCGAGATTTCGATGGCGTCATGGGCGTCGATGCCGATCACGTCCTCGATGTTTTCCTTGACCCGCTCGGGTTCGGCAGCGGGCAGGTCGATCTTGTTCAGAACCGGCACGATGTCGTGACCTGCGTCGATCGCCTGATAGACGTTGGCCAGCGTCTGCGCCTCGACACCTTGTGAGGCATCGACGACCAGCAACGAGCCCTCGACCGCGCGCATCGAGCGGCTGACCTCATAGGCGAAGTCGACGTGGCCGGGGGTGTCGATCAGGTTCAACACGTATCTGCGCCCGTCCTTGGCCGGATATTCGATGCGCACGGTGTTCGCCTTGATGGTGATGCCACGTTCGCGTTCGATATCCATGCTGTCGAGCAGCTGGGCTTTCATGTCCCGTTCGGCGACCGTGCCCGTCATCTGGATCAGGCGGTCGGCCAGAGTGGATTTACCGTGGTCGATATGCGCCACGATCGAGAAGTTGCGGATGAGGTCAAGGTCGGTCATGGCGCGGCTATACTGGGGAAATGGGTTTGCGGGAAGGGGGAACGCGATGGCCTAGCCACGCAGCGGCTCAAACCCTGCGGCACGAAGCTGGCGGCGGCGCAGGATCGCCTCGCGCCACATGGCGTAACAGCCCGAGGCGACGATCAATCCGGCACCGCTCAGCGTCAGCGCATCGGGGCGCTCGCCAAAGACGATGACGGCCAGCGTCAGGGCAAAAACCAGCCGGGCGTAGCGGAAGGGGGCAAGCGCCGCGGCCTCGCCCAGACGGGTGGCGGTGACCAGCAGCGAATAGCCGGCGACGCCGACCGCCATGCAGCCGGCAAACAGCAGCCACTGCCGCAGGCTGGGCATGACGAATTCCTGCCCCAGCACCACGCCCATCGCGATCGAGGCCAGCAGGATCGCGAAAAAGGCCGAGGCCGCCAGTTGCAGCGAATGGATCTGCGCGGGAATGCGGCGGGTGGCGATGTCGCGTGCGGCAAGGCCGATCACCGCGACCAGCGCCATCAGCGAGGCGGGCTGGAAATCCCCAAGACCGGGGCGCAGCACCAGCAGCACGCCAAGGAAACCGACACCGATGGCCGTCCAGCGCCGCCAGCCGACCGGCTCGCCCAGGAAAACCGCCGCCCCCAGCACGATGGCCAGCGGCAACGCCTGCATGATCGCCGAGGTCGAGGAAAGTTCGGTCAGCGCCAGGGCGACGACGATACCGATCGAGCCCACCGCCTCGGCCAGGTTGCGTAGCACCACCAGCGGGCGCGCCAGATCGCGCGTCCACATATGCCCGCCCTGCAGCTTGAGCATGCCCCAGAAGCACAGCCAGCCAAGCAGGCCGATCATGCCCAAAACCTCGGCAAAGGGCAGCTCCTGGGACAGAAGCTTGATGAACATGTCCTCGACGGCGAACAGCACCATCGAGACGAGCATCAGCATCGCCGCACGAAAATTCTCGCCGCCCATGGCCCAGGACCTCAATTGTAGGAATTGCAGGCCATGGCATATGCCGCGATGATCGGGGGGTCCAGCCGGAAAGGGACCCAGATGCGCTTCCATGTCGAAGATATGAGCTGCGGCCATTGCACCGCCACCATCGAAAAGGCGGTGGCCGATGCGGGCGGCCATGCCCGCACCGATCTGACCACCCATATCGTCGAGGTCGAGGGGCTGGATGCCACCCGCGCCGAGGCGGTGATTCGTCAGGCCGGATACACGCCCAAAGCCGCCTGAGCGCATATCTTGCGGCCATTTTCCGCCAGTCCTCCAGAACTGGTCGGACCAGTGCGATTGAGCGATGAGGCGGTTTCTGTTAATCTCTGTGGATAATTTGCGGCCTTGTGAGGGTGTTCAGCCCCGCCGCGCCTTGCCCGATCCGAGGAGACAGTGATGTTGAACCGCCTGATCATCGCCGCGGCGGCGGTGGCTTTGACGACGCCGCTTGCCGTAGCCGGCCCCATAGATTCCGCATGTGCCAAATCCCCCCGCCGCTCGACCGACCGCGGCCTTTGCGGCTGCATCCAGCAGGTTGCGGACCAGACCTTGTCGCGTTCCGATCAGCGCCGTGCCGCCCGCTTCTTCAGCGATGCGGACGAGGCGCAATCGGTGCGCATGTCCAAGACCGACGCCGACAACGCCTTCTGGCGGCGCTACGAACGCTTTGCCTCGACCGCCGAGGCCTATTGCTCACGCTAAGACCAGAATGCGCATCGCTGTCCTGACCGGGGCCGGTATCTCGGCGGAAAGTGGAATCAGGACCTTCCGCGCCAGCAATGGTCTGTGGGAGGATCATTGCATCGAAGACGTGGCCTCGGTCGAGGGGTTCATGCGTGACCCGGTGCTGGTCCATCGTTTCTACAACATGCGCCGCGCCGATGCCGCCCGCGCCCAGCCCAATGCCGCGCATAAGGCGCTGGCGCGGCTGGCCCAGCATCACGAATTGACCCTGATCACCCAGAATGTCGACGACCTGCATGAGCGCGGCGGCTCGGATGATGTCATCCACATGCATGGCAGCCTGCTGGGCGCGCTTTGCGCGGAATGCGGCCACCGCTGGCCCGCGCCGCTGGCCATGCGCTCGCTGGACCTGTGCCCGAATTGCGGCAAGCCGCAGACCCGCCCCGATATCGTCTGGTTCGGAGAGGTGCCCCATCATCTGGAGCGGATCTTCAACGCCGTCGAGCAGGCGCAGCTTTTTGCCGCCATCGGCACCTCGGGTCAGGTCTATCCCGCGGCGGGACTGGCCCGGCATGCGCGCCGCGCCGGCGTGCGCACAATCGAGATGAATATGGCCAACACGGTCATTGGCCGTGATTTCCACGAAAAGCGCTCCGGCCCGGCCTCGCAGGTGGTGCCGGAATGGGTGGCGGAACTTTGCCCCTGACCCTGCGGCGCGGCGCTGCCCGTGCTTGACGAGGCAGCCGCAATCCTCCACCCCTTGCCTTCCCGAACGGAAAGCCGTCCATGCCCCAGACCATTCTTGCCAATGCCCGCCTGATCCTGCCCGATAATGTCCTGACCGGATCACTGGTCATCGAGGACGGGGTGATCGCCGATATCCGCGCCGGTGCGGATGTCCCCCAGGGCGCGCTGGACATGGCGGGCGACTTCCTTGCCCCCGGCATGGTCGAATTGCATACCGACAATCTGGAACGCCACATGCGCCCGCGCCCCGGCGTGGACTGGCCCCATGCGGCGGCGATCATCGCCCATGACGCCGAGCTGGCCGGCTGCGGCATCACCACCGTTTTCGACGCCATGCGCGTGGGTTCCGTGGTCAGCGACGGACCGGATCAGGACTACGAAAAATACGCGCGAGAACTGGCACATGAGTTGATTGATCTGCGCAACGAGGGCGCGTTGCGGATCAGTCACCTGTTGCATTTGCGGGCTGAAGTCTGCTCGGAAACCCTGATCGCAGAGCTGGACGAGTTCGGTCCGGACGACCGCGTCGGCATCATCAGCCTGATGGACCACACCCCCGGCCAGCGGCAGTTCCGCGACCTGTCGAAACTCGCGCAATATGTGCAGGGCAAGTACAAGCTGGACGATGCCGCGTTCGACGAGCATGTCTCGCGGATGAAGGCGCTGCGCGACCGCTACGGCGACGCGCATGAGGCGGCGGCGGTCGAGGTCGCCCACCGTCTGGGCGCCGTGCTGGCCAGCCATGACGATACCACCCCGGAACACGTCGCCCGTTCCGCAGGCTACGGCGTGCGACTGGCCGAGTTTCCGACCACGCCCGAGGCGGCCTCGGCCTGCCACGATCACGGGATCATGGTGATGATGGGCGCGCCGAACCTGATCCGGGGCGGCTCGCATTCGGGCAATGTCTCGGCCGCCGAACTGGCCCGCGCGGGGCATCTGGATATTCTGTCGTCGGATTACGTGCCCGCCGGGCTGATCGGCGGCGCAATGATCTTGGCCGATCTGTGGAACGACCTGCCCCGCGCCATCGCCACCGTCACCGCCAATCCGGCCACTGCCGCCGGACTGGCGGATCGCGGAAGGCTGCAGCCGGGCCTGCGCGCCGACCTGATGCGCTTCCGCATGGTCGCCGACCGGCCTGTCATACGTGAAACATGGGTGCGCGGCAGCCGCGTCTGAAAACCGGCCCGGATTTGATCTGAATCAAGGGAATCACCCGCATTTCCGGGCAAAAAGCCCTCATGCCGCAAACTGGTGAACATTATTCACCCGGCCGGTCGCAGATCTGAGGGGGTCTGACGACAGGGGGGCGGGGTCCAAACCCCGCCCCCGGCATTTTCCCAGCAATCAGCCGACCCGCAGGTCAGGCCATCAGCCGGTCCTTGATGATCGGGCCGACGGCACCGAAATCCATCTGCCCGGCATGGCGGGCGCGCAGCTCGGCCATGACCCGGCCCATGTCGCGGATCGAGGCCGCGCCCAGATCGGTGATGACCTTATCGATGGCGGCGCGGGCCTCTTCATCCGTCAGTTGGCGCGGCAGGTAGGACTGGATCACCTTGATCTCGTCCTGCTCGCGCTCGGCCAGTTCCAGACGACCACCCTCTTCATAGGCCTTCGCCGATTCCTGACGCTGCTTGACCATCTTGGACAGGATGGCGGTCAGATCGGCGTCAGACAGGCCGTTTTCGTCCCCGCCCTCACCGCGCGCGGCGATTTCGCGGTCCTTGATCGCGGCCGAGATCAGCCGCAGGGTCGACAGCCGGGCCGTTTCCTTGGCCTTCATCGCCTCTTTGGTGTCTGCCGAGATACGTTCGCGCAATCCCATGTGATCCTCGCTCAATGAATTGACCGGCGCTTGTCCTAGGCTTCGCGTCCGGCGTCAACCCGCCCTGCGCTGTCGCGGTTCCCGGACAAAACGAGCCTTTCCTGCCTTGACGCGACGGGACGCTAACTCTAGGTTCCCGCCGATTTACCCGGAGAGATGACGATGGCCCATAAACCGACTGCATGTCTTGCGCTTGCCGACGGAACCGTTTTCTACGGACAGGGCTTCGGCGCGACCGGAGAAGTGGTTGCCGAGCTGGTCTTCAACACCGCGATGACCGGCTATCAGGAAATCATGACCGATCCCTCCTATGCAAGCCAGATCGTGACCTTCACCTTCCCGCATGTCGGAAATACCGGCGTGACCGAACAGGACGACGAAGCGCCTGAACCGGTTGCATCCGGCATCGTGGTGAAATGGGACCCGACTGAGCCCTCGAACTGGCGCGCGAACAGCAATCTGGTCGAGTGGATGGAAAAGCGCGGCCGCATCGGCATCGGCGGCATCGATACCCGCCGCCTGACCCGCGCCATCCGCCAGCAGGGCTCGCCGCATGTCGTGCTGAGCCACGACCCCGAGGGCAACTTCGACATCGCCAAGATGGTCGCCAAGGCGCGTGACTGGAAAGGCCTTGTCGGTCTGGATCTGGCCAAGGAGGTCAGCTGCACCCAAAGCTATCGCTGGGATGAGGGCCTGTGGGCCTGGCCGGGCGAGTTCGGCAAGTCGGAAGAGCAGAGGCCCTTCCGCGTCGTCGCACTGGATTACGGCGCGAAACGCAACATCCTGCGCTCGCTGGCGCAAAGCGGTGCCGAAGTGACGGTTCTGCCCGCCACCGCCACCGCCGAGGACGTTCTGGCCCATGACCCCGAGGGCGTGTTCCTGTCGAACGGTCCGGGCGACCCGGCCGCGACCGGCGCCTATGCCGTGCCGATGATTCAGGAACTGCTGAAAAAGGACCTGCCGATCTTTGGCATCTGCCTTGGCCACCAGATGCTGGCTCTGGCGCTGGGTGCAAAGACCGTCAAGATGGGCCACGGCCATCACGGCGCGAACCATCCGGTGCGCGACGTGGAAACCGGCAAGGTCGAAATCACCTCGATGAACCACGGTTTCGCGGTTGACGCGCAGACCCTGCCGGAAGGCGTGATCGAGACCCATGTCAGCCTGTTCGACGGCTCGAACTGCGGCTTGCGCATGACTGATCGCCCGGTCTTCTCGGTGCAGTATCACCCCGAGGCCAGCCCCGGCCCGCAGGACAGCGCCTATCTGTTCGACCGCTTTGCCGAGGCGATGCGCACCCGCCGCTGATCCGACTGCCGGGCTTATGCTTAACCCGTCCTTAACCATCTTTGCTGCAAAGAGGGGTGAACAGGACGGGAATCACCCATGGCCGGCAACTCTGCGCTTGCGACCAACCTGAAGTTTTCGGCAATCGCGGAATCACCCGCGATTGCCGCATTTGATTCCGCCCCGTCGCTGGTCCCGCCACGTGACTTGCGCCCCTTGGGCCAGATCCTGATCGAGGATGACGCGGTCGACCCCGCGAACCTGCTCAGGGCGCTGGTCATGCGTCAGCGCCAAAGCGCCCGGCTGGGCGAAATCCTGCTCTCGAATGGCTGGGTCGACGAACGCGCGCTGATCCGCGCGCTGTGCCGACAATGGCGCACGACCACCATCGATCTTGTCGCCACGCCCCCCGATACCCGCCTGATCGATATGGTGGGGGCCGGGCTTTGCCTTGCCGAAGGGATCGTGCCTTGGCGGCAGATCGGCGGCGTCACCTTTGTCGCGACCGCCCGCCCCGATGCGTTCGACGCCCTGCGCGCGCGCCTGCCGCAGGGGCTGGGCGATCTGCGCATGCTGCTGTGTTCGGAAAACGCGGTGCGCGAGGCGCTACTGTCGACCCGGCGCATCGCGCTGATCCGCCATGCCGAACTGCGCGTCCCGGCGCAGCTCAGCTGCCGCACCCGCGACGAGCGCCGCGTGGGCCGCATCGCCCTTGCGATCGGCGCGGTCGGCGCCGCTGCCCTGCTGCTGGCGCCGATCGCGGTCATCGCGGTTCTGACCTTCTGGGCGGTGCTGACGCTGCTAGCCTCGATGGTGCTGAAGGCGCTGTCCTTCCACGCCATCCTGCGCGATCGGGCCGAGGCGCGCGGGCTGGAACTGGCCATCGCCTCGGGCCGGGCGATTCCTTCGGAAATGAAGGCCCCGCTGCCCCTGATCTCGGTCATGGTGCCCCTGTTCGCCGAGGCCGACATTGCCGACCGCCTGATCGGGCGGCTGGCGCGGCTGGACTACCCGCGCGAGTTGATGGACATCCTGATCGTGGTCGAGGAAACCGACCGCGTCACCTGCGGGGCGCTTGAGGGCGTCGCACTGCCGCGCTGGATGCGGGTCATCAAGGTTCCCGACGGCCCGGTGCAGACCAAGCCCCGTGCCCTGAACTATGCGCTGAATTTCTGCCGCGGCCAGATCGTTGGCGTCTGGGACGCCGAGGACCGCCCCGAGCCCGACCAACTGCACAAGGTCGCGCGCGGTTTTCATTTCGCCGCCCCTGACGTGGCCTGCCTGCAAGGCGTGCTGGATTACTACAACCCCCGCACCAACTGGCTCGCCCGCGCCTTTACCATTGAATATGCGGCATGGTTCCGGGGCACTCTGGCGGGTGCTGCGGCGCTGCGACTGGTGGTGCCGCTGGGGGGCACGACGCTGTTTTTCCGACGCGAGTTGCTGGAGAATGCGGGCGGCTGGGACGCGTGGAACGTGACCGAGGATGCCGATCTGGGCGTGCGGCTGGCGCGACACGGCTACCGGACCGAGATGCTGGACACCGTCACCCACGAAGAGGCCAATTGCCGGCTGATCCCCTGGGTCAAGCAGCGCTCGCGCTGGCTCAAGGGTTTCGCGATGACCTGGGGCGTGCATATGCGCGACCCGCAGGCGCTGTGGCGCGATCTGGGACCGCGCCGCTTCATCGGGTTGCAGGTGCAGCTGGCGGCCTCGGTCTCGCAATATCTGCTGGCCCCGGTGCTGTGGAGCTTCTGGCTGCTCAGCCTTGGCCTGCCGCATCCGATGCGCGACTTGCTGGAAGGAAGGCTGGGTGGGCATGCCGTCCCGGCGCTGTTCGGGCTGTTCGTGGCCTCAGAACTGCTGAACATGGCTGTCGCCGCCTGGGCAACACGTGGGTCGGACCACCGTCATCTGTGGCCATGGGTTCCGACCATGCATCTTTACTTTCCGCTGGGCTGCCTTGCCGCGTGGAAGGCAATCTACGAGGTCGTCCGCCGCCCCTTCTACTGGGACAAGACCCAGCACGGGCTATACGATACGGTGCCTGATGAAGCACCTGCCGCGCCGCCGCAGCAGCAAGACGCGACGGCACCTGCCCCCCGGCAGGTGCCGCTGATCGGGTCGATCGGCTAGGCGGTCGCGGGCTGTTCGGACAGCGCCGCGTCGATGATCCCGCCTGCGGCGTTAACGGTTTCTTCCAGCCGTTGCGAAAGCTCGGCAAGGCTTCCCATGCCGGTCTCGCGCAGCAGGAAGGCCTGACCGCCATCGCCCAAGGCCTCCATGTCCAGCGGTCGATCGGTCAGCAGCCGCCCCGAACCTTGCAGCGCCCACAGGAAACGCCGGGCCGTGGCCAGCGTCTCGGCATCGGCTCGCGCGATCAGACCGGCGCGCGGACCGGCCCGCAATTGCGCCGCCACCGCCCGCGCAGGAATGCCCGCACGCAGCGCGAAGGACTGGGCCAGCAACTCGATATCCTGCAAGCGACCGCGACCGATCTTGGCCTCCCATGCGCCATCCGGGGCCTTGGCGGCAAAGATCCGGGCCCGCATCTCGGCCAGATCGGGCAGGACGCGCGGATTCTGGCCCTGCGTCTGCAGGACTTCCTGCCGCAGCGCCTCGACCTCATGGCCCAGATCATGGCCAGACGGGCCGCAGGACCCGATGACGCGGGCTCGGGTCAGGGCCAGATGCTCCCATGTCCAGGCCTCGGTCATCTGGTAATCGCGGAAACTTTGCACCGAGGTCGCGACCGGCCCCTGCCGCCCCGAGGGGCGCAGCCGCATGTCCACCTCATAGAGGCGCCCGGCCGAGGTCGGCGCGGACAAAGCAGTAATCATCGCCTGCGTCAGTCGCGCGTAATAGGCGCGCGGCGCCAGCGGCTTCGGGCCGTCCGAACTGTCCTGCCCACCGGCGTCATAGATCACGATCAGGTCCAGATCCGAGGCCGCGTTCAACTGCCGTGCCCCCAGCGAGCCCATACCCAGCACCACGGCGCCGCGTCCGGGCGGCGGGCCATGGCGGCGGGCGAACTCGGCGGTGACGACGGGGAACAGCGCGGCCACCGTCGCATCGGCGATATCGGCATATTGGCCGCCCGCCTCCTCGGCCCCGATCAGGGCGCGCAGGTGATGGACGCCGGTGCGGAACTGCCATTCATGCGCCCAACGCCGCGCATCGTCCAGCGCCCGCTCATAGCCGCCATCCCGCGCCGCAAGCCCCTGTTCCAGCACGCTTTCGATCTGACGATGCAGACCCGCAACGCCGGGCCATTCGGCAAAGAAGCTGCCGCCCAATACCGCGTCCAGCACCTCGGGGTGGCGGGCCAGATAGGCGGCCAACCCCGGCGCGGTGCCGCAGATATCGGCGATCAGGTCGATCAGCTGGGGATTGGCCTCGAACAACGAGAAAAGCTGCACGCCCGAGGGCAGCCCGGCCAGAAAGGCGTCGAAACGCGCCAGCGCATCCTGCCCGTGATCGCTGCCGGTCAGCCGCGCCAGAAGCTCGGGCTCGATCCGCACAAAGACCTGCCGGGCACGTTCGGTGCGCAGCGCCGGATAGGCGCGCCAGCCATCGACCATGGCCTGCGCCTCGGGCGAAAGCCGGGGCCGTTCGCGTTTCTCGGCGGGGGTGAAGAAGCTGGCGGTCAGGGTCTCGACCCGTTCCAGACGCCCGGTCAGACGCTTTGACCAGACCGCGCTGTCGCCCTCGCCCATCATCTGCGCGATGGTGGCGATGCCCTCGGGCGAGGTGGGGACCAGATGGGTCTGGGCGTCATTGACCATCTGGATGCGATGCTCGATCTCGCGGTGTTCGCGGTAATGATCGGTCAGTTCGGCGGCGACTTCGGGCGGAATCCAGCCCTTATCGGCCAGCCGCGCCAGCCCTTCAACGGTGCCGCGCACGCGCAGGTCGGGGTCACGGCCCCCGGCGATCAACTGACGGGTCTGGGTGAAGAACTCGATCTCGCGGATGCCGCCCTGACCCAGCTTCATATTGTGGCCGGGCACACCGATGCGGCCATGCAAGCCCTTGTGATCGCGGATGCGGCGACGCATGTCGTCGGTGTCCTGAATGGTCGCGAAATCCAGATGCCTGCGCCAGACAAAGGGGCGCAATTCGCGCAAAAAGCGTTCGCCCACCTCAAGATTGCCGCCGCAGGGCCGCGCCTTGATATAGGCCCCGCGTTCCCATGTGCGGCCCTCGGCCTCGTAATAGGCCAGCGCCGCCGAGACCGACATGCAGACCGGCGTCACCGCCGCATCGGGGCGCAGACGCAGGTCGGTGCGGAAGACGTAGCCCTGATCGGTATTGTCCGAGATGGTCGCCGCCGCCTTGCGGGTGGCGCGGATCAGGGCGGCGCGGGCATCGAACTGGTCGTCGCGGGCATAGGCGCTGTCGTCGTAAAGCACGATCAGGTCGATATCCGAGGAATAGTTCAGCTCCCCCGCGCCCATCTTGCCCATGGCCAGCGCGGTGATGCCGCCCGCATCGCTCTGGGTCGCGGGCAGTTTGCCGCGCGCCTGCTCATGCGCGACATGGACGCGCAGCGCCAGGTCGGTGGCCCGGTCGGCCAGCCGGGTCAGCGCGCCGGTCACCTGCTCAAGCGTCCAGACCCCGCCCAGATCGGCCAGCCCCGTCCACAGCGCCACCCGCCGCTTGGCACGGCGCAGCGCCGGTCCCAGCGCCTCGGCGGACAGCGCGTCGAAGCCTTCGGTTTCGCGTTGGACAATATCCAGGCCCTCGGCATCCGGCTGGGTCAGCATGGCCGTCAGCCACCCCGCCTCAAGCTGGATCAACCCCGACAGATAGGGGCTGCACCCGGCCGCGCCGCGGATCAGCTCGGCAAGGCGGTCATCAAGCGGCCCCAGCAGGTCGACAGCGACCTGCCCCCGCGCGGGGTCATGGGGAATCGGAAGGCGGGAGATGCGGTCATGGAATGTCATGGCCCGACCCTATCCGGGGCCAAGCCAAGGTCAATGTCACCGGCGCAGGCAGTTGCCCGATCCTCGACACGAAAATGTCACGGCCGCCGCGGCGGATCGGCGCAGATGGCCTTTTCGGCGCTTGGACTCGGGCGGATCTGTTGCTACGCTTCCGCCATTCCTTGACCCGAAAAAGCTGGTTGGCCGTCCCTTGTCGAGATGCGCAGATCTGATCAGGTTGCAATTGCCCCGGCGCGCACGCGGCCCCGGCCCGGCTAAGGCAGGGCACGGCTGATGCGGCACACCCTGCCCCATGCCCCCCAGTTCTATGTCACCGCTCCGCAACCTTGCCCCTATCTGCATGGCCGGGCCGAGCGGAAGCTGTTCACGGCACTGGCCGGGGATTCCGCCAATGAGCTGAACAATGCGCTGTCGCGGCAGGGCTTCCGGCGGTCGCAGAACGTGCTTTATCGCCCCAGCTGCGAAAGCTGCGTGGCCTGCATGTCGGCGCGCATCCGCATTTCCGAGTTCTCGCCCTCGCGCACCCAGCGCCGGGTGCAGAAGCGCAACGAATCCCTGCGCCGCATGGCCACCAGCGCCTGGGCCACCGAGGAACAGTATGAACTGTTCCGCCGCTATCTGGACCAGCGCCATGCCGATGGCGGCATGGCCGATATGGATATCTTTGAATTCGCCGCGATGATCGAGGAAACCCCGGTCCGCACGCGCGTCATCGAATACCGCCTGACCCAGCCGGGCTGTGCCCCCTCGCAGGACGATCCGCTGATCGCGGTCTGCCTGACGGATGTGCTGGATGACGGGCTGAGCCTTGTCTACAGCTTCTACGACCCGCGCTATGAGGCGGCGAGCCTTGGCACCTATGTGATCCTCGATCATATAGAACTGGCGCGCAGCGCGGGCCTGCCCTTCATCTATCTGGGCTACTGGGTCCCCGGCAGCCGCAAGATGGATTACAAGGCCCGCTTCGCCGCGCTGGAGATCTACAAGGGCGGAGTCTGGCAGCCGATCGGCGATCCGGCGCAGCACAGTTCCGACATCCATCCCCTGTCCGTCGATCCGATTGTCGAGCAAGTCGCACGGATCGATCTGCCGCAACGCGCCCGCTAGGCGCTGATTTCGGCAATAAAATTACAATTAGCAGCCATTTGCGGTCATTTTCTTGGATTTGGCCCATTGACCCTGCCGTGCCGCCCCCATAGGTTCCGGCGGCGCGACGGCGGAGGACCACGAATGAGCCGCCCGCGAGGAACACATAAGGAGAATGGGCATGTCCCGAACCATGACGGGTGCAAGGATGGTTATCGAAGCTCTGCGCGATCAGGGCGTCGACACCGTATTCGGCTATCCGGGTGGTGCGGTACTACCCATCTACGACGAGATCTTTCAGCAGAATGATATCAAGCACATCCTGGTTCGCCACGAGCAGGGTGCGGTCCACATGGCCGAGGGCTATGCGCGTTCCACCGGCAAGCCGGGCGTCGTTCTGGTGACCTCGGGTCCGGGCGCGACCAATGCGGTCACCGGCCTGACCGATGCGCTGCTGGATTCGATTCCGCTGGTCGTGCTGTCGGGTCAGGTCCCGACCTTCCTGATCGGCACGGATGGCTTCCAAGAGGCCGATACCGTCGGCATCACCCGCCCCTGCACCAAGCATAACTGGCTGGTCAAGGAAACGGACGACCTGTCCGCGACCATCCACAAGGCGTTCCACGTGGCCACCTCGGGCCGTCCGGGCCCGGTTCTGGTCGATATCCCCAAGGACGTGCAATTCGCCACCGGCGAATATGTCGGCCCCAAACAGATCGACACGCCCAGCTACCAGCCCGCGAAAAAGGGCGATCTGGAGGCGATCACCCGTCTGGTCGAGCTGATGGAAAAGGCCGAGCGCCCGATCCTTTACACCGGCGGCGGCGTCATCAACTCGGGGCCTGCTGCGGCGCAATTGCTGCGCGAACTGGCCGATGCGACCGGTTTCCCGCTGACCTCGACCCTGATGGGTCTGGGCGCCTATCCGGCCTCGGGCAAGAACTGGATCGGTATGCTGGGCATGCACGGGCTGTATGAAGCCAACATGGCCATGCATGATTGCGACCTGATGATCGCGGTCGGCGCACGTTTCGACGACCGCATCACCGGTCGGGTCAAGGATTTCAGCCCCGGCTCGGTCAAGGTGCAGATCGACATCGATTCCAGCTCGATCAACAAGGTCATCCATGTCGACCTGCCGATCGTCGGCGATGTCGGCCATGTGCTGGAAGATATGCTGAAGATCTGGAAGGCCCGCGGCCGCAAGACCAATGCCGAAGGCGTCCGCAAATGGTGGACCCAGATCGAGCAGTGGAAGGCGGTGAAATGCCTGACCTATCGCAACTCGGACAAGGTCATCAAACCTCAGCACGCGCTGGAGCGTTTGCAGGCCCTGACCGCGCATCGCAAGGATCGCTACATCACCACCGAGGTCGGCCAGCACCAGATGTGGGCCGCGCAGTTCCTGCATTTCGAGGACCCGAACCGCTGGATGACCAGCGGCGGGCTGGGGACGATGGGCTACGGCCTGCCCGCGTCCATCGGCGTGCAAGTCGCCCATCCCGAGGCGCTGGTCGTCAACGTCGCGGGTGAGGCCAGCTGGCTGATGAACATGCAGGAAATGGGCACGGCCGTGCAGTTCCGCGCCCCGGTCAAGCAGTTCATCCTGAACAATGAACGGCTGGGCATGGTTCGCCAGTGGCAGCAATTGCTGCATGGCGAGCGTTACAGCCAAAGCTGGTCGGAAAGCCTGCCCGATTTCGTGAAACTGGCCGAAGCCTTTGGTTGCAAGGGCCGGTTGGTCAGCGACCCGGCGGAATTGGACGACGCGATTCAGGAAATGCTGGATTACGACGGGCCCTTCATCCTCGACGTGATGGTCGAGAAGCACGAGAACTGCTTCCCGATGATCCCCTCGGGCAAGCCGCATAATGAGATGATTCTGGGCGAAGCCTCGACCGAAGACGCCATTACCGGCGTCGGCGGGGCACTGGTCTGATCATCATTACAGGGAAGACAAGAACATGGCGGCACTGAAGATCGAAAAGGGCGCGTCGAGCCATTCGGCTTATGACCTGCGCGACCCCAACGCCCAGACCATCGAAAGCCACACCCTTGCGGTGCTGGTCGATAACGAGGCGGGCGTCCTTGCCCGCGTCATCGGCCTGTTCTCGGGGCGTGGTTTCAACATCGACAGCCTGACCGTGGCCGAGGTGGACCATCTGGGCCACCGCTCGCGCATCACCATCGTGACCCGCGGCACGCCCGCGGTGATCGAGCAGATCAAGGCGCAGTTGGGCCGCATCATCCCGGTCCACGAGGTTCATGACCTGACCGTCGAGGGACCCAGCGTGGAACGCGAACTGGGCCTGTTCAAGGTTTCGGGCAAGGGCGACAAGCGCGTCGAGGCGCTGCGCATCGCGGAAATCTTCCGCGCCAACGTGGTCGACTCGACGCTGGAAAGCTTTGTCTTCGAGATGACCGGCACGCCCGAAAAACTGGACGCCTTTGCCGAACTGATGCGCCCCCTGGGCCTGTCGGATCTGGCCCGCACCGGGGTCGCTGCGCTGGCGCGCGGCGCCTGAAGCCTAGCCCGCCGCCGCGATCCGGCAGGATCGCGGCGCGGCATCGTAATCGTCATTCGAGATCACGCGCAGCGGTGGCGGAGGTGTGTCGGCCATCTTGCGCAGGATGCCCGGCAGTTGCGACTTTCCCGGCGCTGACAGCAGACTGACCCGCCGCGCCAAGCGATGCTGGCCCACATCCTCGCAGTCAAGTTCGACAAGATCGCCTGCTTCGGGCCATTTCTCGGCCAGCAGGTTGTCGCGGCCCTGCAAATAGGCCAACGCGGCGTGATCCTCGCACCAGATGATCGCCTTTTCTCTGGGCGGATCGCTCCACAGAACGACACCGATCATCAAAATCCCCCCAAGCATTCCCCGACATATGGCGGGACCCGGACTCAATCTGTAGGCGAACGTATTGGCGAACTATCGCCTATGGAAGAAGAAACATCGGCAAGGGCTTGCCTATGCTTTCAGGCAAGTGGAACCCCTTGCACAGCGCTTCCTCAACCATTGTTAAGGATCTGCTAAAATTATTGGATATAAATGGGTTAACAGGCCAATCAGCGGATTCGAATCTGCTGCATCTGTGCCACAGGGTCAGAAATTATCGCACCCTTCCAGCACGATAATCTGCGACAGCCCTGCTGACCTGCTGCATCCGCGCAGCGTTCGACGGATGGGTGCCCAGAATTCGATCACCCGGATCGGGGATGCGGGCAAAGAACTGGGCGCCATGTTCCGGGTCAAATCCCGCGTTCAAGGTGATGATCGCGCCCAGATAGTCGGCCTCCAGTTCCCAGTCCTTGGAATAGTAGCGCGCGCCGAACTGCGCCCCCATCTGCTGGGCGTTCTGGATCGCCTCATCGGTGCCGCCATAGGCGCTGGCCAGCCCGCCCAGGATCACCGCGCCCATGCTGGCGGCGGTGGATTTGCGGTCGATATGCCCAAGGATATGGTGGCTGGCCTCATGGCCGACGACGAAGGCCAGCTCATCGGCATTGCGCGCCTCTCCGATCAGGGACAGGGTGAAGCCGATCACCGGGCGGCCCTTGTCGTCGATGGTCTGGAAGGCATTCGGCTCCAGCCCCGAGCGGTCATCGACGACGAACTGGAAATCGCAATTGATCGGCTGGGTGCGGCGCTGCACGCATTCGCGTTCAACCGCCGGCTCCATCCGGTTGATCACGCTGATAAAGGACCGGGCCGAGGCGCGCGCGCCCATCGCCAGATCAGGCGAGGGTGCGATCTGCGGCGCTGGTTGGACCTGGGGCTGCGACACCGGCTGGATGGCGCAACCCGCCAATGCCAATGCCGACACCACCGCTGCCTGCCAAGCCTTCATGATCGCTGTCTCCCGCCTTCTATTCCGGCGGAGCCGTCCGCACGTCGCGCCACCTTATCCGGCCTTGCGCATCCGCGCCAACCCCCGCCCTTGCCGAGACGCGAAACTCACGCGAATGTTGCAGTGTAACCGCCCAGAAAGGCCCGCAATGTTCACCATCGAACATGAATTCGACGCCACGGTCATCACGCTTGTCGACGAGCTGCCCGAAGGTTCGCCTCTGGGGGCACGGCCCTTGAACGAGGATGTCGTGATCCAAAGCTTCGACGACCGCATCATCGTCGAGCAATACGATCCCGACACCGGCGAGCTGGCCCAGATCGTCTTCACCATCGAGCAGCTCGAAGAGCTGCGCGCCGCCCTGAACCTGCCCGAGGGCAACTACCGGCTGGAACGGCGCTAATCGATCCGGAACACCTTGTCGCGCGAGGTCGCCCCGCGCGTCAGGACCAGCCGCGACTTGGCTACGCCCAGTGCCTTGGCCAACAGCTTGACCACGGCGGCATTGGCCTTGCCGTCCTCGGGGACGGTGGTGACATGGACGCGGATGGTGGCGCCGTCCACGGTCACAGCGTTGCGCGACGCTTTGGGCGTCACCCGCACCGCGATCTCGGTACCGGGGAGGGCAAGGTGGCTGAGGTCGGTCATGGCGTCCGTTGCTCTGGTCATTTTCTGCCTTATATGGCCATCTGCGCCCATCCCGCCACCGCGCGTCACCACGCCGGAAACCCGCGCCTGCCTGTCAGGTGCCACGACCTTCGAGGCCCGCCTTGCAACATACCGATCCCGCGACGCTGTCTTTCCTGCGCCACCGCCGCTCGCATCCCCCGAAACTGCTCAGCGGCCCGCCGCCCGCCCGCGCCGAGCTGATGGACCTGCTGGAGCTGGCCGCGCGCGTCCCCGATCATGGCAAGCTGGAGCCGTGGCGTTTTGCCGTGCTGGAGCGGGCGACGCTGGACCGACTGGCCCCGGTTCTGGCCGATTTCGTGGCCGCAAACGGCGGCGATGAGACGGCGGTGGAAAAGGCGCGTTCGGCCTTTGCCTCGCCGGTGATCATCGCTGTGATCTCGACCCCGGTGGACAGCCCCAAGATCCCCGAATGGGAGCAGTTCCTGTCTGCGGGCGCGGTCTGTCTTGAGCTGCTGAACGCGGCACTGGCGGCAGGCTACGGCGCGGCCTGGCTGACCGGCCCGGCGACCCAGCCGGAATTTGCGCAGACACATCTGGGCATTGCCCCCGGTGAGCGTATCGTCGGCCTGATCCATATCGGTCAGCGCGGCAATCCGCCCCCGGATCGTCCCCGCCCCGACATCGCGTCCAAGACGGTGTTTCTGTGATGGTCCTGACGGCCCTGACCCGCGCGTGGGGTGATCTGCTGCGCCCGCGCATCTTTGGCGTCGTGGTGCTGGGCGTTGCGCTGACGCTGGTCCTGTTCGTGGCGCTGCAGGCCGCCGCCTTCTGGGCGGTCCGCCTCTTTGCCCCCGAGACCCTCAGCCTGCCCTGGATCGGGGAAGTCACGCTTGGCCCGGCGCTTTCATGGGGCACGCTGCTGCTGTTCCCGATCATGTCGATCTTTCTGATGGCCCCGGTGACCGCAGGCTTTGCCGGGCTGTTCGCCGAGCGCGTCGCCGACGCGGTCGAGGAAACCCATTACCCCGGCATCAAGGGCCTGCCCGTCAATTTCATGGACGGGCTGTGGGAATCGCTGGCGGTGATGGGCGCGGTAATCGGGGTCACCTTGCTGACGCTGGTGCTGACGCCCTTTATCGGTCCCTTTGCCAGCATCCTGTTCTATCTGGCGAACGGTTGGCTGCTGGGGCGCGAGTTCTTTCAGATGGCGGCGCGTCGTCACCTTCACGCCCCGCAAGCCAATGCGCTGCGCCAGCGGATGCTACGTCAGTCAACCACGCTGGGCGTGTTGCTGACGCTGCTGGTCACGATCCCCTTCGTGAACGTGCTGGTCCCGGTGCTGGCGGCGGCGGGCTTCACCCACCTTTATCACCTCAGCACGCGGCGCTAGCTGGTCCAGCCCTCGATATCCGAACGGGTGATGACGCCGCCAAGGATGACCCAGGCAATCCCCGCCCAGATCAGGGCCGCGATCAACGTGGCCCAGATCATCTTCTTTTTCAGCTTCGGCTCATGCGGGGCGCCTGCGGGCGTGCCGGGGGTCACCCGACCGACATCGGCCTGACTTTGCTGGCCGATCGGCAGCAGCACGAACAGCACCAGAAACCACAGCACGGCATAAAGGACGATGCCTCCGGTCAGGTTCATTGAGCCTGCCCCCGCTCGCGTTCTGTTCCGTGAATGACTGCCTGCATCTTCCCCTCCCGTCCTGCTGCCGCAGTTTTAGGCTGCGGACCGCACACGGAAAAGCGGAATCGGCCTCAGACATATCGCCGTTAACCGGTTCTTAGGGGAATCGGGCGAATTTGATTCAACGAAGCCATTCATTTGAAGGATTCTGATGATGACAGACGATCTGACGAGGAATCTTGACGAATACCCCGCGTGGCGCGCCACCCTGCCCCAGCGCCCCTTGGCCGGACTGACCGTGCTGGTGGTCGAAGATTCCCGTTTTGCGTCCGAAGCGGTGCGGCTGTTGTGTCTGCGATCCGGGGCGCGCATCCGCCGCGCCGATACCATCCGCGCAGCGCTGCGCCATCTGCAGACCTATCGCCCCGGCGCGATCATCATCGACATGGGCCTACCCGATGGCGACGGGGCCGAGGTGATCCGCACCATTTCTCGGACCCGGCCACGCGCGCCGGTGATCCTTGGGATTTCCGGAAATCCCGAAAATCGTGATGCGGCGCTGGCTGCCGGGGCGGACGGCTTTCTGGCCAAGCCGATCGAAAGCCTTGGCCAGTTCCAACACGCGATCCTTGCCGCCCTGCCACCCGAGGCACGTCCCACCGGGCTGCGCGCCGTCCCCGATGACGTGATCGTCCCTGATCAGGCCGCGCTGCGCGACGATCTGGCCCATGTCGCCGAGGTGCTGGATCTGGCCGATGACATCGCCGCCATCGAATATATCGCCCGGTTTCTGGCCGGGGTGGCGCGCTCGGCCCATGACCGGCCGCTTGAGGATGCGGCGACGGCCCTGGCGCGCAATCGCGACGGCGGCACGGCACTGGCAATGGACATGGCCCGGATCAGCAGCATGGTGCAGGACCGCCTGACCGCCGTTCAGCGCTGCTGAAGCGCCGCCTCGGTCAATTCCGACAGCCGCGTGATCTGGCCGCCATCCGGCGCGAAATTCTCGGGCGCCAGCCATTGATCATAGGCATCCCGCAGCGCCGGCCATTCCCCGTCGAGGATCGAGAACCACGCGCTGTCGCGGTTCTGCCCCTTGACGATCAGGTGCTGGCGGAACGTGCCCTCATAGGTGAAACCGTAGCGCCTTGCCGCGACCATCGACGGGGCGTTCAGCGCATTGCATTTCCATTCGACCCGGCGATAGCCCGCCTCGAACGCCCAGCGGATCATCAGCAGGATCGCCTCGCTGGCGGCGGCGCTGCGCTGCAGGACGGGGGCAATCTGGATATGCCCGATCTCGATCACGCCATTGCCACGGTCGATGCGCAGGTACGAGGCGACGCCGCCGATCTTGCCGGTCGCGCTATCGCGCAGGGCAAAGAAATAGGGATCAGGCTTGCCCGCAACCTCGGCCTGCCAGTCGCGATAGGTGGTCAGATCCGCGAAGGGGCCGTAGGGCAGGTAATCCCAAACCCAGTCCTGCCCCTGATTGGCCAGGAACAGGTCATCGGCATGAAGCGCGGGGTCCAGCGGCTCCAGCGTGACATAGCGCCCCGGCAGGGCCTGGCCCGGCGCGGGTGGCGTGGTGAAACCCTGAACAATTGGGCCGGTCGGTCGCTCGGTCATTCCAGTTCCTGACAGATTGAGGTCAGGCCAGAATCCCCGGATCGCGGCCAAGATCAAGGCCCGGAAAGATGATCCGCTCCAGCATGTCCTGTTCGATACCGAACTGGCCGCGCAGCGCCCAAGCGGCATAAGCGCGGATGTCGCGCGTCGGCATCAGGTCGCGATCGGCGTAAAGCTGTCCCTCGCCCAGTCCCGGCCAATCGCCATAGGCGCGCCGTCCCTTGATCGCGCCGCCCGCCATGATCAGCGCGCCGCCAGTGCCGTGATCGGTCCCGGCCGAGCCATTCTCGCGCACGGTGCGGCCAAACTCGGTCATGGCCAGCACGGTGGTACTGCCCCAGTTCGCGCCCAGACCATCGCGCAGCGCAAGGATGGCAGCCGCCAGATTGTCCAGTGCCCGGCCCAGCACTGCGGTCTGGTTGGCATGGCTGTCCCAGCCTGCCAGCGAAAACGCCGCGATCCGCGATTCTGCATTCAGCCGCGAGGCGGCAAAGGCCCCCAGCGCCGCCGCATCCGCCGTCGGTCCCTTGCCCATCTCGGATTGCGAGGTCTCGGACGCGATGCGGAAGGCATCCCGCGCCGATTCGCGAAACAGCGCGTCCTCGTGATAGACATGGTCCAGCAGCGATTGCGCTTGCGGCGACATGGTCAGCGCGGCGCGCGGCGCCCAGCCCAGATGCGCGGCCTCGCCACTGAGGATGCGCATCGGCTCGACCCCGACGGAATAGGCGGTCTCGGCCTTGGCCTGCGGCATAGCCTGCAGCAGCCGGTTCAGCCAGCCACCCGCGCGCCAGTCGATCGGCAGGTCATTGCCCGACCCGGCCTCAAGCAGGTCCTGCCCGTCGAAATGGCTGCGCTTGTCGCGGTAGGGCGTCGAGACGGCATGGGCAAAGGCCAGCTCGCCCTTTTGCCACAAGGGCATCAGCGGGGCCAGTCGCGAGTGCAGCGCATAGAACCCGTCCAGATCCATCGCGCCATTGTCCGGCCCGGTCGAGATCTTGCTGCGCAGCTTGGCCAGCATCGGGTCGCCGTAAGGCTGGATCGCGTCCAGCCCGTCCATGGCGCCGCGCAGGATGATGACGACCAGCCGGCTGTCGGCTGGCAGCGCCGCAAAGGTGATGGTGCTCGTCAGCGGATGCGCCGCCGCCGAGCAGCCGATCAGGGCCGCGGATTTCAGGAACAGGCGCCGGTTCAGAAGGATCATGGTTGCTCCTATCGGCGGTTGAAATCACTGGAGGCGAGGATCAGTGCCACGCCCTCGGCGCGGTTCTCGGCTTTGGGCACGGCCCAGTCCAGCTCGGGCGACTGGGTGCCGCCAAGTGCGGTTTGCAGCATGTCGCGCGGATCGGGCAATGGCTTGACGAATTTGCGCGGGGTCTGCAGCGCCCAAGAGATCCTTGCCGCCAGCAACTGTGGCGCGATCCAGGCCTCGGGGGCCTCGGGCCAGCCATCGGGACCGACAGGACGCATCCAGCGCTGCCCCATCCCGGCCAGCGGCTGGAACAGTATCGCTGGAAGCTGAGGAAAATCCAGCGCCATCACCTGCTTGCCGGTGACGCCAAGCGCGCGCAGCGCGGCGACCATATAGTCGAAGGGCTGTCGCACCTTCTGGCGGAAGGTGGCCTCCAGTTCAGGATGGGTCATCATGACGCGGTAAACCTGCGGCAGATGGCCGTCGGTCTCGCGCCATTTCGCGGCCATCTGATCGACCAGATCGGCCGAGGGGCTGTCCGAAACGAAATGTATCGCCAGCTTGCGCGAGACATGCTGCGCCGTTTCGGCGCGGCGCGCGATGTCGCGCAAGGCCAGACGAATGTCGCGCAGGGTCGCCTTATTCTCGCCGCCATAGCTGACGCCCAACACCGTCTCGGCCCCCGGTTCGGCGATCTGGGGCAGGTATTCGAAGCCCTTCTGCAGGTTGTAGCTGAGGCCGGTCAGCAACTCGGCCAGCTGGCGTACATCGGCCTGCGTATAGGGCGCACCAACGCCCAGCGAGTGCAGCTCCATCGCCTCGCGGGCAAGGTTCTCGTTCAGGCCAAGCGCCTTGTCGGGCTGGCGCCGCGCCGCCATGGAATTCGGCCCGCGGCTGGTATTTTGGTTCAGGTAGACCAGCATCATCGGATGCGTGTCAGCGGCAAAGAACATATCCTCGAAGCGGCCACCGATATGCGGGCGGATCGCCTCGTTGACATAAGCAGAGCCAAGCGGGTTATTGGCCAGACCGGTCGGCACTGCAGTGAAGTGATCTGACCAGAACTGCACCAATCGCTCACCGAAGCCGAAAGGGTCATCGACGGCCCGTGCGATACGGCCCTGCAGGTCGCGCGCCAGTTGGCGGCCCATCAGCTTATTCTGGACGCTGTATTCCTTTTCAGCAGCTTCGCTATCGTACCTCGCCCTGCGCAGACGAGTGCGAAGCTTGGTCATTTCGCGCGCCTGCTCGCTGGTCATCGAACCCGGTTCAGGCGCGGCCAGACCAAGACCCGCCAAAAGTTCGGCCGGATCCTGTGGCGGCGGCATCAGCGGTGACAGGCCGAAGCCCAGCCGGATGGCTGCAAGCTGGGGAAAATCGACATTCATGCGGGCGACCGTCACTTCAAGATAAGCTCAATTCCCTCAAGCTTATGCCACGGTGGGGCGGAAAGGTCAGTTCACGCTTTTGGCAGGCCCGCGCAATGGCGCGGGAAATCGCCGAAAGCCCGAAGGCTTTCGGCAGGTTTTCAGGCAGTTGCCGGAATTTACTCTTTCGGCAGACTGCGCAGGCGCAATTCGCGCATTTGTTCGTTGGTGGGCTCGGACGGCGCGCCCATCATCAGGTCTTCGGCGCGCTGGTTCATCGGGAACATGATGACCTCGCGGATGTTCTGTTCATCCGCCAGCAGCATCACGATCCGGTCGATGCCAGCCGCGCAGCCACCGTGGGGCGGCGCGCCATAGCGGAAAGCCTTGACCATGCCGCCGAAACGCTTCTCGACCTCGTCATGGCCATAGCCGGCCAGCTCAAAGGCTTTGAACATGATTTCCGGCTTGTGGTTGCGGATCGCGCCCGAGATCAGCTCATAGCCGTTGCAGGCCAGGTCATACTGGTAGCCCAGCACCTGCAGCGGATCGCCATTCAGCGCCTCCATCCCGCCTTGCGGCATCGAGAAGGGGTTGTGGCTGAAGTCGATCTTGCCGTCGTCGGATTTCTCATACATCGGGAAATCGACGATCCAGGCGAATTTGAACTGGTTTTCCTGCGTCAGGCCCAGCTCGCGACCGATCTCGTTGCGGGCGCGACCGGCGACCGCCTCGAAGTTCTCGGGCTTGCCGCCAAGGAAGAAGGCGGCGTCGCCCTCGCCCAGGCCCAGCTGGACGCGGATCGCTTCGGTCTTTTCTGCACCCAGCGCCTTGGCGATGGGACCGGCAGCCTCGGTCGAGCCATCCTCGGCCTTGCGCCAGAAGATGTAACCCATGCCCGGCAGGCCCTGTTGCTGGGCGAAGGCGTTCATGCGGTCGGCGAATTTGCGCGAGCCACCGGTCGGCGCGGGAATGGCGCGAACCTCGGTCCCGTCCTGCTCCAGCAGTTTCGCAAAGATCGCAAAGCCGGAATCGCGGAAATGGTCCGAGACAATCTGCATCTCGATCGGGTTGCGCAGGTCGGGCTTGTCGCTGCCGTATTTCAGCAGCGATTCCGCGTAAGGGATGCGCGGCCATTCGGCATCGACCGGGCGGCCCTTGCCGAATTCCTCGAACAGGCCCTGAATGACCGGCTGGACGGTGTTGAAGACGTCCTCTTGCTCGATGAAGGACATCTCAAGGTCAAGCTGGTAGAAATCCGTCGGCGAGCGGTCGGCGCGCGGGTCTTCGTCACGGAAGCAGGGCGCGATCTGGAAATACTTGTCGAAGCCCGCGACCATGATCAGCTGCTTGAACTGCTGAGGGGCCTGCGGCAGCGCGTAGAACTTGCCCGGATGCAGGCGCGACGGCACGAGGAAGTCGCGCGCGCCTTCGGGGCTGGACGCGGTGATGATCGGGGTCTGGAACTCGGTGAAGTCCTGATCCCACATGCGGTTGCGGATCGAGCGGATGACCTTCGAACGCAGCATGATGTTGTTGTGCAGGCTGTCGCGGCGCAGATCGAGGAAGCGGTACGCCAGACGGGTTTCCTCGGGGTAGTCCTGATCGCCAAAGACCGGCAGCGGCAGGTCGTCCGACGGCCCCAGCACCTCGGTCGCGGTCGCATAGACCTCGATCTCGCCGGTGGGAAGCTTCGGGTTGATCAGCGAGGCGTCACGCAGCTTCACGCGGCCGTCGATGCGGATCACGGTCTCGGCGCGCAGCTTTTCCAGCGCGGCAAAGGCCGGGCTGTCGCTGTCGGCGATGACCTGAGTGATGCCGTAATGATCGCGCAGGTCGATGAACAGCACGCCGCCGTGATCCCGGACCCTGTGGACCCAGCCGGACAGACGGATTTCGGACCCGGCATTCGCGGCGGTCAGCTCGCCGCAGGTATGGCTGCGATAGACGCTCATCTTGTTTTCCCCTTGGTTTCAGCGCACGCATCAAGCGCGACAGGCCGGGGAAGTCAAGTTCTAGAAGGGTCGCACGACATTGCCCGAGTAGAAATAGGCCCCCATTCCCACCGTGAACAGCACGTTTCCGGCCACCGCGTGCAGCAACCATGCCGCCGGAAAGCCGTGGCGCAGATAGGCGCGAGCAAAGAACCAGCCGCCGACAAAGGTCAGGATGGCGACGATCCACGACCAGTACATCAGATGGGCGAATGAAAAGATCGCCGCGTTCAGCGCCAGCGCCCCCCGGCCATGCGGCAGCAGCGCGCCGTAGCGGTGAAAGAACAGCGGGCGAAAGATCAGCTCTTGCGGCAGTGCCGACAGGAACGGGTAAAAGACCCAGACCACCGGCAGGAAACCGGGCCGGTTCAGCAGCATGTTGAACAGCGCGCCGGGGCGCGAGAACCACAGGATGGCGACGCCAAGGCCAAAGGTCACGACCGCCATGCCGGCGATCTCGGCCCATGGCAGGCGCGACCAGCCGCGGATCAGGCCGCGCCAGTCAAAGCCCCCGGTCCGCCACAGCAGCGCCAGCCCGGCAAGGCAGAAGACGCCCAGCGCCTCGAACAGCATGTGACCGGGCATGAACAGCGCAATGACAAGTGGCGCCCCGATATAGAGCGCCACGAATTCAAGCCATAGCAGGCGGCGGTTTATTGCAGCCTCCGGCCCAGCCAGACGCGCCATTGCGCCGGGCTGCCGTCAAAGACGTTCAAATCGACATTGCCGCCGATGCCCGGCACCCGGCCCGTCCCGGTATATTGCCAGAAGCTGTAGCGCTGGCCCGGATAGACGATGCGCGGATGGCCCGCGACCGAGCGCAGCCAGAATTCCTCGGGCCAGCTGCCAAGGTTGTTGTCACGGTAGAAATCGACCGTGGTGTAGATGATCGGCCGCTGCCCGTAATGGCGATGCAGGATGTCCTTGAAGATCTTGGCCTCGCGCAGCACTTCGCCGCTGGGCGGACGGCGCGGACAGGTTTTGGAAGCCGTCCATTCCAGATCGATGACCGGCGGCATCGCGCCACGTTCGCGCGGGACATTGGCGATGAACCACGCCGCCTGCTGCGCGCCCGAGCGGCAGAAGTAGAAATAGTGATACGCGCCGCGCGGAATGCGGGCCTGTCCGGCCTCATACCAGTAGCGGCGGAAATTCGGGTCGGCGTGGTCGCCGCCCTCGGTCGCCTTGATAAAGGCAAAGCTGATCCCCGAGCCGCGCACCGCCGCCCAGTTGATGTCGCCCTGATAGCGCGAGATGTCGATGCCATGCACCATGTGGTCATAGGGATGGCCCCCGACCCATGCATGCGGCGCGGAATCCCCAAATTGCGGCCCCGCCCCCGCGCCCGAGACGACGGCATGCGGCGCCCGCCGCCCACCGCCGCCACAGGCCGCCAATGAGACGACCAATAAGATGCCCAGTATTCTGCCCAGAAGTTTCATGACTGCCCCTTGCCCATGCCCGTGTGTCCGGCGCTTCGGGCCTTTATCGCAAAGGTGCAGGTTTCTGTCACGATGGCGTGACAGTCACGAAAACGTCAGGGTTGAATTTAGGTCAATTTGCATCAGGGATCAGCTTACCGGGGTTCATGATATTCAGCGGATCAAGCGCCGCCTTGATCGCGGCCATGGCCCCGATCGCCTCGCCATGCTGGGCGCGCATCAGGGGGCGCTTGCCGATGCCCACGCCATGCTCGCCGGTGATGGTGCCGCCGACCGCAATGGCACGTTCGGCCATGCGGGTAGCGACACGCTTGGCGGCGGCCAATTCCGCCTCATCCCCCGGCATCACCAGCAATTGCGAATGGAAATTGCCGTCACCGACATGGCCGACCATCGGGCCGATCAGACCTTCGGCCTTGATGTCGGCAGCGGCGGCGGCCACGGCCTCGGCCAGATAAGACATCGGCACGCAGACATCAGTCACCACTGCCGTCGCACCGGGGCGCAGCGCAAGACAGGCGCGATAGGCACCGTGGCGCATCTTCCACAGGGCGGCGCGGTCCTCGGGCGTCGTCGCCCAGTCGAAACCCTGCCCGCCGAAATCGGCGGCAAGCTCACCAAACTTCCGGGCATCGTCCTGAACCGAGGCGGGCGAGCCGTGGAATTCCACCATCAGATGCGGCTGATCGCGCAGATGACCGCCGGAAAACTGGTTGAAGGCCTGCGCCGCATCGCCATCGACGAACTCGATCCGCGCCATCGGGATGCCCGACTGGATCGTCGCGGTCACGCATTCGACGGCTTCCTCCAGCGTGGCAAAGGCGCAGACAGCGCTTGCGACCTCCTCGGGTTGGCCGTGCAAGCGCAGAGTCAGTTCGGTGATGATGCCAAGCGTGCCCTCGCTGCCGACGAACAGCGCGGTCAGGTCATAGCCCGCGCTGGATTTCGCCGCCCGCGTGCCGGTGCGGATCACCGTGCCATCGGCCAGGACCACTTCCAGCGCCAGAACATTGTCGCGCATGGTGCCGTAGCGCACGGCGGCGGTGCCGCTGGCCCGGGTCGCGGCCATGCCGCCAAGGCTCGCGTTCGCGCCCGGATCGACCGGGAAGAACAGGCCGGTCGCGCGCAATTCGGTATTCAGCGCCTCGCGGGTGACGCCGGGCTGAACGGAGGCCTGCAGATCGCCCGCCCTTACCTCCAGCACGCGGTCCATCTTCATCAGGTCCATGACGATGCCGCCTTGGGTCGCCAAAGCATGCCCCTCAAGCGAGGTGCCCGTGCCCCAGCCGATCACCGGGATGCGGTGTTCGTGGCAGATGCGCATGATCGCCGAGACTTCCTCGGTCGAGACCGGCCAGACCACCGCATCGGGCGGCGGCGCGCGGTGAAACGTCTCGGATGCGCCATGCAACTCGCGGTCGGCTTGCGATTGGGAAAAGCGCGCGCCCAGAAGCTGGCTCAGCGACTCGGCGGCCTGAATATCGATCTGCATGGGTGTCCTCCTACGGTCGGGCCGAATTAATCGCGCTGTTGCGCAAAGGGCAAGCGAGGCCGGAAAATGTCGCCGCGACAATGGACCGCGGCCCGCGGCCCATGTTTCCATTCGGCAAGATCAGGGTCGGGGATGATGAAGCGCGACGCCAAGGATCAACCGAAGGGCTGGGGTCGGCAAGGCCTGCGCCATCTGCGCCAACATCTGACGCGTGGCTGGCAGGTGCTGGTCACGCGCGGGCCGGGTCAGGTCGAATTCTGGGTGATCGCGCTGCTGATCGGCATCTGCGCCGGGCTGGCGGCGCTGACCTTCCGGTTGGCGATCGGGGCGCTGCAGCGGCTGGTCTATGGCACCGATGACCTGACCATGGCCTCGGTCGCGGGGCATCTGCCGTGGTGGTGGGTGATGGTCGTGCCGGTCGTGGGCGGGCTGGTGGTCGGCCTGATCCTTGACCGCTACACCCCGGACGGGCGGGTCCGCACCGTGGCCGACGTGATCGAGGGCGCGGCGCTGCAAGGCGGAAGGGTCGAGATCCGCGAGGGGCTGGCCTCGGCCGCGGCCTCGGTCATCACGCTGGGCACCGGCGGGTCATCGGGGCGCGAGGGGCCGGTGGTGCATCTGGCGGGCGTCATCTCGACACTCGTGGCCGACCGGATCAAGGCCAGCCCGGTCACCGGGCGCGAGCTGCTGGGCTGCGCCGTCGCCGGTGCGGTCGCGGCCAGCTTCAACGCGCCCATCGCCGGGGCGCTGTTCGCGCATGAGGTGGTGCTGCGCAATTTCGCCATCCGCGCCTTTGCCTCGATCGCGATTTCCGCCGTGGCCGGGACGGTCATCAACCGCCTGCGCTATGGCGGCGTGACCGAATTCCATCTGCCCGAGGCCGGGGGCCTTGGATTCTATGTCGAACTGCCCGCCTTCATGATCCTTGGCCTGATCTGCGCCTTGGTCGCGGCGGGGCTGATGGCTGCGATCTTTCGCGCCGAGATCATCGCAAATCGCGTCATGGCCCACACCGGCTGGCCGCGCTGGCTGCGCCCCACCATCGCCGGGCTGCTTTTGGGCCTGATCGCCATCCCCTATCCCCATATCATCGGCGTCGGCTACGAGGCGACATCCGCCGCGCTGACCGGCAGGTTGGATGTCTGGACCGCCATCATCTTTGCCGTGGTCAAGGCGCTGGCCGTGGCGATCACCTTGGGCGGGCGCATGGGCGGCGGGGTGTTTTCACCGGCGCTGGTGATGGGGGCACTGACGGGACTGGCCTTTGGCATCCTCGCCACCGGGATCTTTCCGCATTATTCGGGGAATGAGACGCTATATGCGCTGGCGGGCATGGGCGCGGTCGGCGCGGCGGTGCTGGGCGCGCCGATCTCGACCGCGATGATCGTCTTCGAGATGACCGGGGACTGGCAGACCGGAATCGCGGTGATGACCTCGGTGTCGCTGTCCTCGGCGCTGGCCTCGCGCATGGTGGACCGGTCGTTCTTCCTGACCCAGCTGAAGCGGCGCGGGGTACATATCGCCGAGGGGCCGCAGGTCTGGTTGCCGCGCAAGATGCGGGTGACGGCGGTGATGCGGTCCTTGGGCGGCAAAGAGACCCCCTCGCCCGACCTGCTGCGCAACATGGCGGCGGCTGGGCAGGCGATGTCGGATCAGATGACGCTGGGACAGGCCCTGCGCCAGTTCGACGCCTCGGGCGCGGCCTTCTGCCCGGTGGTCCGCGGCGAAGGCCCCGACCCCGAGATCCTTGGCGCGGTCTATCACGTCGATGCCCTGCGGGCGCTGAATGCGGCGCTTGGCGCGGTCGCCGCCGAGCAGCACGGTTAGGCGTTGGCCCCGAACAGCCCCTTCACCGCCCCGATTGCCGGAGAGATCAGGTAACTCGCCACCGGAATCACGATGAAGCCCAGAACCAGCCCAAAGATGCCGTCGAAAAATGCCGTGGTCGCCCAAGCGGCCAGACCCGGCGCGGCAGGCAAAGCATGGGCCGCGGCCTCGGACATGTGATGGACCCATTCATAGGGCTGATGCTGGCCCAGTTCGTGCAGGCCGTGGACGACGATCTGACCGCCAACCCAGATCATCGCGGCAGTACCGACGACGGTCAGGACCTTCATGAAGCCCGGCATGACACGCACGATGCCACGCCCCAAGGGCGCCAGCACCCCGCCGCGTTCATGCAGATGCAGGCCGAAATCGTCGGCCTTCACGATCAGCGCGACAAAGCCGTAAACGGCGACGGTGATGCCGACGGCGACGATGGCCAGAATCAGCGCCTCTTTCCAGATCGGGTCGCCATCGGGGATCGCGGCCAGCGCGATGGTCATGATTTCCGCCGACAGGATGAAATCGGTCTTGATCGCGCCCTTGACGCGCTCCTCCTCAAGGCCTGCGCCATCGGGCGTGGCCTTCAGATGCGGCTCATTGACCTGATGATGGGACAGCGCATGCAGGACCTTTTCGGCGCCCTCGAAGCACAGATAGGCCCCGCCCAGCATCAGCAATGGCGAAATCAGCCATGGCGCAAAGGCCGACAGCAGCAGCGCCACCGGCAAGAGGATCACCAGCTTGTTGAACAGTGACCCTCGCGCGATCTTCAAAACGATCGGCAGTTCGCGTCTGGCATCGAAACCGTGGACATATTTCGGCGTCACCGCCGCATCGTCGATCACCGCACCCGCAGCCTTGGCCCCGGCCTTGACCGCCTGCCCCGCCACATCATCGACCGAGGCGGCCGCGATCTTGGCAATCCCCGCCACGTCATCCAGCAGCGCCAGCAATCCGGTCATATGTCCCTCATTCTTCCTGATCGGGTCACGGGTCCGTGATCCCTTTTGACGCGCAGTTCTGGGTCACGAACGCCGCTGCCGCAAGTCGGGTTCACCCGCCCCGCCGCAGAAAGCCGCTACAGCAGCCAGATCGCGGCCAGAATGGCGATGACTGCAACCAGAACCGCCAGCAGCGCGCCGGGCCGCTGCCACCAATGGATGCGGCTGTCGAGGGTTTCGCTAAGCGGTGCCGTGGCAAGGCCCAGTTCCTCGCGGATGCGCTGACGGGCGCGGGCCGGAGGCATGACCGGGGTCAGCTCCTCGGCAATGCCGGCGGTGCGGCTCTGCCAGTCGCGCAGACGCTCGGCAAAACCCGCATCCGTGGCCAGCCGGGCCATCAGCTCTTGCGCCTCATCGCCCTCGATCAGGCCAAGGGCCAGTTCCGCGGCCAGTAGCTCGTCCTGTTCCTCGGGCGATAGCGGAGGTTTTTCGTCGCTCATGCGGCGGTCTCCCCGCGCAGGTTCAGCAGTCCCGGCCGCAACCAGTCCCGCAATTCCTCGACGCTGACCGACATGGCCGAGGCCAGATCGGCATAGCTCAGCCCCTCGAAATAGATCATCCGCAGGGCATCGGCCTGCTCGGCGTCCAGTTTTGCCAGACAGGGCGCGGTGGCCTTGCGTTCCGGGACGTGGACGGCAGCAATCTCGGGGCGATGATTGGCCCGCATCTGGCCACGGGCTGCGCGGTTCCGCAGCCGCTCCAGCGCCATGTCCCGCGTCATCGTCACCAGCCATTCCATGACCGGACCCTTGGCCGCGCCCTGCCCGGCTTCACGCCAGACCGAGACATAGACGCGCTGCAACACATCTTCGGCCTCGGGGCGGTCCTTCAGCAGCGACAGGCACAGCGCATGCAGCCGCGCCGAAGTGGAATCGTACAGCGCACCGAAGGCGGTCTTGTCGCCCTGCGCCACGCGCCCGAGAAGGTCCTGAAGTGCGGATCGTTGCTGCTCCGTCAAGGCGGTCACGTCCTTTCATTGCCGGCTGCGGCGAACTTAGGAACCTGCCCGGCCTGCGTCAACGAAGCCACTGGGCGAAGATCCGCCCATGCGCGAGAGCTTGCACGTCTCCGCCGAATGCGCGATCAAGTCACCGTTGCGACAAAAGGGCCTGACCGATGCTGGACGTGAACGCGAAACCCACCGAAGAAATCGACCTGCGCGAGGTGTTCGGCCTCGACAGCGACATGAAGGTCAAGGGCTTTGCCGAACGAACAGGCCGCGTCCCCGAGATCGACCCGACCTACAAGTTCGATCCCGACACCACCATGGCGATTCTGGCGGGCTTTGCCTATAACCGCCGCGTCATGATCCAAGGCTATCACGGCACCGGGAAATCGACGCATATCGAACAAGTCGCCGCGCGCCTGAACTGGCCCTGCGTCCGCGTCAACCTTGACAGCCATGTCAGCCGGATCGACCTGATCGGCAAGGACGCGATCAAGCTGGTCGATGGCAAGCAGGTAACCGTGTTCCATGAAGGCATCCTGCCTTGGGCGCTGCGCAACCCGACCGCCATCGTCTTCGACGAATACGATGCCGGCCGCGCCGACGTGATGTTCGTGATCCAGCGCGTGCTGGAGGCCGACGGCAAGCTGACCCTGCTGGACCAGAACGAGGTCATCACGCCGAACCCCTATTTCCGCCTGTTCGCCACCGCGAACACCGTGGGTCTGGGCGACACGACCGGTCTGTACCACGGCACCCAGCAGATCAACCAAGGCCAGATGGACCGCTGGTCGCTTGTCTCGACGCTGAACTACCTGTCGCATGACGCCGAAGCCGCGATCGTGCTGGCCAAGAACCCGGCCTATAACACCGACAAGGGCCGCAAGGTCGTCAGCCAGATGGTGACGCTGGCCGACCTGACCCGTACCGCCTTCATGCAGGGCGATCTGTCCACGGTGATGTCGCCGCGCACGGTGATCTCATGGGCCCAGAACGCCCGCATCTTTGGCGACAATGTCGGCTATGCCTTCCGCCTGACCTTCCTGAACAAATGCGACGAGCTGGAACGCCAGACCGTGGCCGAGTTCTATCAGCGCCTGTTCGACGAGGAACTGCCGGAAAGCGCGGCGGTCAAGGCGGGGTGATCCCCTTACGCGAGATCAGAGGCGGGTCCGCCCGCCTCTTCACGAACAGTCTGCGCACTTTTGGTGGGACGACATGAAAAAATCCGACAACCCCGCCGATCCGTTCAAGAAAGCTCTGACCGAGGCGACCCGCGCCCTGGCCGAAGAGCATGAGCTGAACGTCACCTTCAGCGCCGATCCTTCGGGCGTGTCGGGCGACACGATGCGCCTGCCGCAGGTCAGCCGCCGCCTGACCCGCGACGAGGTGCTGCTGGCGCGGGGCACGGCGGATGCTCTGGCGATGAAGCTGCGCCACCACAACCCGGCGACCCACGCGAAATACGTTCCCGCTGGTCCCATGGCCCGCGATCTGTATGAGGCCATGGAAACCGCCCGCTGCGAGGCGCTTGGTGCCCGTGACATGCCCGGCGCGCTGTCGAATATCGACGCCAAGCTGGGTCAGGAAGCCGATCGCAAGGGCTATGGCCAGATCAAATCCCCCGCCGATGCGCCATTGTCGGTCGCGGCGGGCTATATTCTGCGCCAGTTGGCGACCGGACGTCCCCTGCCCGCCTCGGCCCAGCATGTCGCCGACTTGTGGCGGCCCTTTGTCGAACAACAGGCCGGTGGCGACTTGCAGGACCTGTCCGCCGCCCTTGCCGATCAGGCCGGTTTCGCGCGGCTGGCGCGCAAGGTCATCGCCGATCTGGGCTATGGCGACCAGTTGGGCGAGGACCCCGACGAGCCGCAAGAGGACGAAGCCGAGGACAATGCCGAGCAGGACGAGGAATCGGGCGACAACCAGTCGCGCGACCAGTCCGAGGATGATGAGGCCGAGGCCAGCCCCGAACGCAGTCAGGAACAGCAGCAGGACGAACGTCAGGCTCAGGTCAGCATGGACGACCAGTCGGACGAGGAAATGGCCGACGAGGCCGAGATGACCGAGGCCGACAGCCCGCCCGACCTGCCGCCTCCGGTCAGCGACGCCAATCCCGAATACCGCGTCTATGCGCAGGAATTCGATGAGGAAATCCGCGCCGAGGATCTGGCCGACCCGCAGGAACTGGAACGGCTGCGCGCCTATCTGGACAAGCAGCTGGAGCCCCTGCGCGGGGCTGTCAGCCGCCTTGCCAACAAGCTGCAGCGTCGGCTTCAGGCCCAGCAAAGCCGCAGTTGGGAGTTCGACAAGGAAGAGGGTGTGCTGGATGCTGGCCGCCTTGCCCGCGTCGTCGCCAACCCGACCATGCCGCTGTCCTTCAAGGTCGAGAAGGACACCGAATTCCGCGATACCGTGGTGACGCTGCTTCTGGACAATTCCGGATCGATGCGCGGTCGCCCGATCAGCATTGCCGCGATCTGTGCCGATGTGCTGGCCCGCACGCTAGAGCGGTCGCAGGTCAAGGTGGAAATCCTTGGCTTCACCACCCGCGCGTGGAAGGGCGGCCAAAGCCGCGAGCAATGGCTGAGCAATGGCCGTCCGGCCCATCCGGGGCGGCTGAACGATCTGCGCCACATCATCTACAAATCCGCCGACGCGCCGTGGCGGCGGGTGCGCCCGAACCTTGGGCTGATGATGAAGGAAGGTCTGCTCAAGGAAAACATCGACGGCGAGGCGCTGGAATGGGCGCATCGGCGTCTGGCCCGCCGCCCCGAGGCCCGGCGCATCCTGATGGTGATCTCGGATGGCGCACCGGTCGATGATTCGACCCTTTCGGTGAACCCGGCCAACTATCTGGAAAAGCACCTGCGCGACGTGATCGCCATGATCGAGAAGCGCCGGCAGGTCGAACTGCTGGCCATCGGCATCGGCCATGACGTGACCCGCTATTACCAGCGCGCCGTCACCATCACCGATGCCGAGCAACTGGCGGGCGCGATCACCGAACAACTGGCCGCTTTGTTCGAGGCCGATCCGCGCAAGCGCGCCCGCGTCCTTGGCATGAGCGCCGCGCGTCGCGCCTGAGGGCGTGCCGCGACCGGCTTGATTTGCGCGCGCGCCTCATGCGACCAAGGCTGGCGGGCGGGGCATTCCGGGCCGGTGGAGGCATGATTTGCTGCGAATTGGTTTCTTCATTCCCGAATTTCCGGGCCAGACCCATATCTTCCTGTGGCGAGAGCGGCAGGCGCTGGCCGAGCTTGGCGTTCAGGCCGGGCTGATTTCGACCCGGCCGCCGCCGCGCGCCATCGCCTCGCATTCCTGGGCGGCGGGCGCACAGCGCGAGACGCTTTACCTGACGCCGCTGCCGCCGCGCGACATGCTGGGCGCGGGACTCGAGGCACTGCGCAATCCCGCCGGGCTGGCCCGCGGGATCGGCGCGGCGCTGAGCGCCGAGACCAAGGGCGGCGCGAAGCAGCGCTTGCGGATGCTGGGCCTGCTGGCGATGGGCGCGCGGTTGAAACGCATGGCGCGCGATCAGGGCTGGGACCATATTCACGTCCATTCCTGCGCCGACAGCGCCAATGTCGCCATGCTGGCCGAACGTCTGGGCGGCCCCAGCTACAGCCTGACCCTGCATGGCCCGACGCTGGACGGCTATGGCCCGAACCAGCGCCAGAAATGGCGGCATGCACGCTTCGCCACCATCATCTCAAGACTTCTGGAAGGCGTCGCCCGGCGCGAGATCGGGGACGACCTTCCGCCGGTGATCCGGGTCGCGCCGATGGGCGTGGATCTGTCGCAGATCCGCCGCAGCGCGCCCTGGCAGCCCCCGGCCCCGGGTCAGGCGCTGCGCATCTTCAGCTGCGGTCGCCTGAATGCGGTCAAGGGCCATGACCGACTGATCGAGACAGTGGCCCTGCTGCATGCCCGTGGCATCGACGCAAAGCTGGAAATCGCGGGCGAGGACGAACAGGGCGGCAGCGGCTATCGCCGTGAGTTGCAGGCCCTGATCGACGCCAAGGGGCTGGCCGAATCCGTCACCCTGCTGGGCGCGGTCAGCGAGGACCGGGTGCGCGAGGGGCTGGAAAATGCCCATGTTTTTGCCTTGGCCAGCCTGAACGAGGGAATTTCCGTCGCGATCATGGAGGCGATGGCGATGGAAATGCCGGTCGTCGTCACCGATGTCGGCGGCAATCACGAATTGATCACCTCGGGGCGCGATGCTGTGCTGGTCCCGCCCGAACGCCCCGACCTGATGGCCGACGCGATTGCGGACCTGTTGGGCGATCCCGCCCATGCGCTGGAACTGGCCCATGCCTCGCGCGCAAGGGTCGCCGCCGATTTCCACCATCGCCGCAGCGCCGAGGCCGTGGCGCTTGGCCTTGCCGATACCCTTCCCGGTGCCGCATCGAAACTGCGGCTGCCGGTGAAAACCACCTGAGAACAAGAACAAGAGGTGCCCATGTTCCAGAGTTTCGAAAGCCATTCCAATCCCCCACAGCATGTGCCGCGACTGGCCGCCCTGCGGGCCGAGCTGGCCGCGCGCGGGCTTGATGGTTTCATTGTTCCGCGCACGGACGCGCATCAAAGCGAATATGTCAGCGCGCATGACGCACGTCTTGGCTGGCTGACCGGCTTTACCGGCAGTGCCGGTTTCGCCATCGTCACGCCCGAAAAGGCGGGCGTCTTCATCGACGGGCGCTACCGCGTGCAGGTCAAGTCCGAGATCGATCTGGCGCATTTCACCCCCGTCCACTGGCCCGAGATCAAGGCGGCGCAATGGCTGCGCGAGGCCCTGCCCGAGGGTGGCCGCATCGGCTATGACCCCTGGCTGCAAAGCCGCCGCGAGATCCGCGAGATCGAGAAGGGGCTGGCTGGCTCGGGCATCGCGCTGCATCCGCTGGAGACGAACCCGCTTGA
Source organism: Paracoccus litorisediminis (assembly GCF_009711205.1). Lineage (GTDB taxonomy): Bacteria > Pseudomonadota > Alphaproteobacteria > Rhodobacterales > Rhodobacteraceae > Paracoccus > Paracoccus litorisediminis. The sequence continues at coordinate 595,204 of NZ_WMIG01000001.1, forward strand.
CGCGATCTGGAAGGATCAGCCTGCGCCTCCGGTCGGTGTGGTGCGGCTGTGGCCCGACGACATTGCCGGCGAAACGGCTGCGGCGAAGCGCGAACGGATCAGCGCCCATCTGCGCGAGGTCAAGGCGCAGGCCGCGGTGCTGACCCTGCCCGACTCGATCTCGTGGTTGCTGAACGTCCGTGGCGCGGATGTGCCCAAGAACCCGGTGGTGCTGTCCTTTGCCATCATCGAGGATGACGGGCATGTCGCGGTCTTTACCGATCCGGCCAAGTTCCCCTCGGAAATCCGTGCCGCGCTTGGCAATGAGGTGACGGTGCTGCCGCTGGTCTCGCTGACGCCGGCGCTGACCAATATCGGCGGGCCGGTCATCGTCGATCCGGGCACCGCGCCCGATCAGGTCTTCCGCCTGATCGAGAGCATGGGGACCGACATCCTTGAGGCCGCCGATCCGGTGATCCTGCCCAAGGCTTGCAAGAACGACGCCGAGATCGCGGGCATGCGTGCGGCCCATCTGCGCGACGGCGCCGCCGTGGCCGAGTTGCTGTGCTGGCTGGACGGGCGCGCTGCGACGCTGGACAGCGACCCGCTGACCGAAATCGACGTCTGCCGCAAGCTTGAGGAATTGCGGATGCCGCGCGGCATCATCGATATCAGCTTCGACACCATCCTTGGCTCGGGGCCGAATGGCGCGATCAACCACTACCATGTGAGCGAGGACAGCAACCGCCGCATCCTTCCCGGAGAGGTCGTGCTGATCGATTCGGGCGGGCAGTATAATGACGGCACGACCGATATCACCCGCACCCTGCCGATGGGCGATTTCGACCCGGCGATCCGCCGTCCCTATACCCGCGTGCTGCAAGGCATGATCGCGATTTCCCGCGCGCGCTTCCCGCGTGGGCTGGCGGGGGCGCATATCGACGCGCTGGCACGCGCGCCGCTTTGGGCCGAGGGCATGGATTACGACCACGGCACCGGCCACGGCGTCGGCGCGGGTCTGTCCGTGCATGAGGGACCGGTCAGGATCTCTCGCGTGTCGGACATTCCGCTGCGGCCCGGCATGATCCTGTCGAACGAGCCCGGCTATTACCGCGAGGGCGAATACGGCATCCGCATCGAGAACCTGATCGTGGTCGAACCGGCCGAGAGCCCGGACGGGCGCGACATGCTGGGCTTCGAGACGCTGACCTTCTGTCCGATCGACCGGCGGATGATCGATGTGGCGCTGATGTCACCTGCCGAGATCGACTGGCTGGACGCCTATCACGCGCAGGTGCGCAAGCTGATCGGGCCGCTGGTCGCACCCGAGGTGCTGGGTTGGCTGGAAGCGGCCACCCAGCCCCTGGCACGGGCCTGACCGGATCGGGGCCGTCGCGACGGTGGCGGCCCTTGCTGTCTGGGTATTTGAGAAACGAAGAAACCGAGAAGGCGCGGCGCGAAAGGGCCGCGCCTTGGTCATTCGGTCCGGGCTTCGCCTTCGGCCTCGAAGCGGTCGGGATGGCGGCGGCGCCAGGACAGCGAGTTCACGAAGGCCACCGCGATGAAGCAGGCCCCCAGCAGCCCGGTGATCAGTTCCGGGATCTGGCGCAGGGTCTGGACGAACATGATGATCGACAGCACAAAGATCGACCAGAAGGCCCCGTGTTCAAGGTAGCGGAACTGGGCCAGCGTGCCCTTTTCGACCAGCATCACCGTCATCGAGCGCACATACATCGCCCCGATCCCCAGACCGATGGCGATCAGGAACAGGTTCTGGGTCAGGGCAAAGGCCCCTATCACCCCGTCGAAGCTGAATGAGGCATCGAGCACTTCAAGATAGAGGAAGGCGCCGAAGCCGCCGCGCGCCATGTCGCCCGTGCCGATCGAGCCGCCGCCCCATCGGTCAAGGATATGCCCCAGCGCATCGACCAGCAGATAGGTGATGACGCCCCAGATGGCCGCGATGACGAAGGTATGTTCCTTCTCCGCCGGCAGGAAATGCAAGACCACCATCATCGAGACGAGGACGAGGCCGACTTCCATGCCGCGGATCTCACCGATCTTGCGCAGGCCGGCTTCCACCCCGGCGATCCAGTCCACATCCTTGCTTTGGTCAAAGAAGTAGTTCAGCGCCACCAGCATCAGGAAGGCACCGCCGAAGCCCGCGATGGGCAGATGCGCCTCGTGGATGATGCGGGCATATTCGGCGGGCTGGGTGGCGGCAAGGCGCACCGCCTCGAACGGGTTCAGCCGGGCGGCGATGACCACGACCAGCAGCGGAAAGATCACCCGCATCCCGAAGACCGCGATGATGATGCCCCAGGTCAGGAACCGGCGCTGCCATTTCGGCGTCATCTGCTTGAGCTTGTTGGCGTTGACGATCGCATTGTCGAAGCTGAGCGAGATTTCCAGCACCGCCAGCACCGCCGCGATCAGGAAGAAGGACAGCGTTCCCGTCCCGGTGCCCGAATATTGCCAGCCGATCAATGCAGCAAGCGCCAGTCCGATGGCCGTCACGACGAAGGGCCAGGTCATGTAGCGGATCGTGGATTTCATACGGCGTCCTCGATTGTGGACATGCCCTTGCAGCCATAAGCTTGCCCGCGAAAGCGATCAACCCCGTCCCGTATCTGAGCCCGCGCAGGAAAAACCCCGATGAGCCATGCCCGATTTGCGATCTATCACCTGCCCGACGGCCCCCTGGCCGACATGGGAAGCGCCTGGCTGGGCTGGGACGCGCGTCAGGGGATGGCACCGCCGCGGCCCGATGTCGCCGAAGTGGCGGGTGATGCCGGGGCGCTGACCTCGGTTCCAATGCGCTATGGATTTCACGCGACGCTGAAGGCTCCGTTCCGCCTGCGCGAAGGCCATGACGTGCAAGATCTGGCCCGGCGCACCGCGCTGGTCTGCGATCAGCTTGCGCCCTTTGCGCTGGAACTGGAGCTGCGCTGCGACTGGGGCTTCGTGATGCTGCGCCCGTGCGTCCAGACCCCCGCCCTGCAGGCGCTGGAGCAGGCGCTGGTCACCCGCCTGGACGATCTGCGCGCGCCCCTTACCCCGGCGGAATATGCCCGCAGGCAGCCCGAACTGCTGCCGGAACGCGCCCGCGCGCATCTGGACCATTGGGGATATCCCTTTGTTCTGGACCAGTTCAACTACCACCTGACCCTGTCGAACGGCCTGCCCAAACCCGAGGCCGAGGCGCTGCGGGACGCGCTGGCCCCGACCTTTGCGCCGCTGATCGCACAGCCGATGCAGGTGCATTCGGTGGCGCTGCTGGCCGAGGAAGGCGACGGCCGGATGCGCATGATCCGCGAGTTTCCGCTGCGCGGCTAGCCGCATGTCACGCGGATTTCACAACCAAAGGGCATGATTTGCAGGACCAACTGGCCGGGACATGCCATGCCGCTTCTGCCTTCTCTACGCCTTGTCGGTGCGACCATCCTGCGCGATGGCGAGTTGCGGCAGCGCTCGGTCGCGATCGCGCGGGGCAGGATCAGCAAAGGTCCGTTGCCGGCGGTCGATCTGGATGGCTACCTGATCCTGCCGGGGATCATCGACCTGCTTTTGCGCCCGCAGCCCGTCCGGGCCGAGACAGCCCGCCGCGCCGTCAGCGCGGGCATCACCACCGCATGGCTAACCCCCGGCTGGTCCTGGCAGGCCGGGCATGACGCGCCGTGGCGGGATCAGGCGACACTGCGCGACGCCATCGGGCCGGGACTGCCCGACCTGCATCCGGCGATCAGCATCGAAAGCCACCGCACCGACAGCACCGCGGAACTGATCGAGCTGTGCCGGACCCTGAAGGTGGAGCTGGCCTGGTTCGAAAGCAGCTTTGCCCGGTTGCAGGACCTGCGCCAGCACGACACCCCCGCCTATGCGCATGAGGCACTGCGGCTGGGCATGGACCATGCCGATCTGTCGCGGATGCTGGACGATGCCGCCGGGCGGCGGCGCGAGGTGCCGCGCCACCTGTGCCGGTTGGCCGAGGCCTTTGACGACATGGCCCTGCGCTATGGCAGCGTCGGCGATACCGGCGGCGCCATGCGAGAGACCCATTCCATGATCGGGGCTGGGCTGGCCGCCTGCCCCGCCGCCCATTCCGCCGCCGCCGCCGCCCGCGCCATGGGCGATCCGGTGCTGCTTTCCGCCGCCGATGAGGATCGGTTGCGCGACCTGCTGCGCGGGGGGTTGGGCGATGTGATCGTCTCGGACGGCGCACCCGACCGTCTGGTGCCCCTGGCCCTGTCGCTGGCCGGGCCGGATCTGGCCGAGTTGCCGCGCATCTGGGCCATGCTCTCCTCGCGTCCCGCCGAGATCATGCGGCTGGCCGACCGTGGGCGGCTGGATCACGGTTGCCGCGCGGATGTCACCGTGGTCTCGCGCCGATCATGCCGGGTCGAGGCGACGATCTGCGCCGGTCGCCTTGCCTATCTCTCGGGCGAGGCAAGGCAACGCTTTGCCGATGCCGGGATCGTGCCGGGCAGCGAAGGCCCGGCCATCGCCGCCGAATAGGCGCTAGGCCCGGACCAGCACCGCCAGATCGGCGACATTGGTGCCGGTCGCCCCGGTGACCACCAGCGCATCACCCGCCAGCAATGCGGGGGTCGAATCGTTGCGGGAAAGCGCTGCGACCGGATCGACATCCGCCGTGCGGACCTTTGCCACCGTATCCGGTCCAACCAGCCCGCCCGCTGCCTCACCCGGCCCGTCGCGCCCGTCGCTGCCAACCGAGGCAAAGGCCCAGTCGAAGGGCACGGGATCGCCCTCGGCCAGCAGGGCAAGGCGCAGGGCCAGTTCCTGATTGCGCCCGCCCATGCCATCACCGACCAGCCGCACCGTGGTTTCACCACCGAAGGCCAGCGCCTGACCGGGGGCAAGGTCGCGGGCCAGTGCCCAGATGGCTTGCGCGCAATCCTGCACGTCGCCTTCAAGCGGAAACGCTGCCGTATCGGCCCCCGCCGTCACCATCGCCGCCACGGAAATCGCATTCGACCCGACGAGGATATTGCGCGCCTGCGGCAACGGGCGCGGATCGTCCGGGCGCGACAAGGCGGCACGGGCGGGCTCGGGCATCCGGTCCCAGATGCCCAGCCGCTTGGCCAGCGCCACCGCATCGGCCCGCGTGCCGACCGGCGCGACCGTCGGACCCGAGGCGATCACCCGCAGGTCATCCCCCGGCACATCCGACAGGATCAGCGCCACCACTGGTGCCGCCGACAGCCGCAGCCAGCCGCCGCCCTTCAGCCGTGACAGGCCCTGACGGATCAGGTTCACCTGCGCAATATCCGCGCCCGAGGCCAGCAGCAGCGCATTGACCGCCTGCTTGTCAGCCAAGGTCATCCCCTCAGCGGGCGCGGGCAGCATGGCCGAGCCACCACCCGAGATCAGCGCCAGAACCCGATCGTTCGGACCCACTGACTGCAACAACCGCTCGACCTCATCGGCGGCGGCAGCGCCTTGGGCATCGGGCTGGGGATGGCCTGCCCGCATGACCCGTGCGCCCGGCAGGGCGGCGTCATTGCCCGCATTGGTGACGACCAGCGCATCGCCCCCCGGCAGCGCCTGCAAGGCCGCCTTGGCCATTGCGCGCGCAGCCTTGCCCAAGGCGATGATCTGCCAGCGCCCGCCCTGCTCCGGCGGATTGGCCAGCACCTCGGCCATGCCGCGGCGCACGGCCTCGGCGGGATCGGCGGCGTTGATCCCCGCTTGGATCAGTGCCATGGCCCGGTCAGCGGGTCGCATCAGCCGACCCGGTCGGGCAAGGGCCGCCCCTCGGCATGGGCGACCAGATTGTTCAGCGCCCGCATGGCCATGGCGGTGCGCACTTCCTCGGCGGCAGTGCCCAGATGCGGCAGCAGGGTCACGTTCTCCATCGCGCAAAGCTCGGGCGAGACCTGCGGTTCGCGCTCATAGACGTCCAGACCCGCGCCCGCGATGGTGCCGCGCTGAAGCGCAGCAACCAGTGCCGCCTCATCGACGACATCGCCGCGCGCGATATTGATCAGGGTCGCGCCCGGCCCCATCAGCGCCAGTTCCCGCGCCCCGATCAGGTGGCGGGTGCCCGCCCCGCCCGGCACGGCGATCACCACGAAATCGCTGCCGCGCAGCAGCTCGTCCAGCCCCTCGACCTGCCGGGCCGGAAAATCCAGCGCCGAGACCAGCGAGCGGTTGTGGAACAGCACCTCCATGCCAAAGCCGAAATGGCAGCGCCGGGCGATGGCCTTGCCGATCCGGCCCATGCCGATGATGCCGACCGTCGCGCCGGTGACATGGCGGCCCAGCAATTGCGTCGGCTGCCAGCCGCGCCATTCGCCCCGGCGCAGCAGGCGTTCCCCCTCGCCCGCACGCCGCGCGGTCATCAGGATCAGGGTCAGGGCAATATCGGCCGTGGCCTCGGTCACCGCATCGGGGGTGTTCGACACCGCGATCCCTGCATCCGCCGCCGCGGCCACGTCGATATGATTGTAGCCCGCGCCGAAATTCGCGATCAGCTTGCAGCGCAGGTCCGCACCAAAGGCCGAGGCCGCAAAGCGGTCGCCCAGGGTCGGCATCACCGCATCGAAATCGCGCATGGCTTGCCCGGCCTCATCCGGGGTCAGCCCCTGTTCGCGGTCAAGGAACACCACCTCGAAACGCTCGCTCAGCGCGCGTTCCGCCGCATCGGTCATGCGGCGCGTCACCAGAAGCCGCATCAATACATCCTTCCCCCGATCGGCACCGGCTTGTCCGGCGTGATCAGGACGACCTCGCCGGTCTCGTCGGGCAGGCCCAGCACCAGCACCTCGGACCGGAACGGCCCGATCTGGCGCGGCGGGAAGTTCACCACCGCCAGCACCTGCTTGCCGATCAAAGTCTCGGGGTCGTAATGCCGGGTGATCTGGGCCGAGGATTTGCGCTCGCCGATCTCGGGGCCGAAATCCAGCCACAGCTTGATCGCGGGCTTCTTCGCCTCGGGGAAAGGCTCGGCGCGGATGATCCGCCCGGTGCGGATGTCCACGGCGGCGAAATCATCCCATGCAATCTCGGTGCTTGCTGCCTTGCTCATTTGCCCAACTCCCGTCCCCGCGCCGCCGCCGCCGCAATCGTGCGCCGCATCAAAGGCGGCAGCCCGGTTTCCCCGTCCATCAACTCGCGCAGACCCGCCGCCGTCGTCCCGCCGGGAGAGGTGACATTCTCGCGCAATACCGCCGGATCGGCATCCTCATGCACGGCCAAGGCTCCGGCCCCCGCGACAGTCGCCCGCGCCAAGGCCAGCGACAGTTCCGGCGCCAGCCCTTCGGCCACACCCGCCGCCGTCATCGCTTCGATCATGTGGAACACATAGGCCGGGCCCGAGCCGGACAGCGCCGTCACCGCATCCATCTGATCCTCGGAGTCCAGTCGCACGACGCGACCGACGGCAGACAGCAGTGCCTCGGCCAGACCCATCTCGGCCTCACCTGCGCGGGAGTTGCCGATGATCGCGGAAATCCCCTGCCCGATCGCGGCTGGCGTATTGGGCATGGACCGCACGATCGGCGATTGCGGGAAAGCGGCCTCATAGGCGGCAATGGTCACGCCCGCGGCCACCGACAACACCAGCGTATCCGCCCCGAAACCCGCCAGCTGCGGCAGCACCCCCGCCATCATCTGAGGCTTCACGGCAATGACCAGCACCGCAGGCGACTTCGGCAATTCACCGTTTACTGAAATACCCAGATCCGACAGTTCCGCACGCGGATTGGGATCGACCACATGCACCGCACTGGCCAGCAGCCCGTTCTTCAGCCAGCCGTCCAGAAGCGCACCGCCCATGCGGCCACAACCGATCAGCACCAGCCCGCGGGCGTTCAACGCCGAGATATCCATTGCATTCCCCCTGCTTCGCCGCCCGAACCGGTTTCAGGGGCGGCTCTCAGGCCCGTCCGTAGGCCTCGGACATGGCGATGTCCAGAGCCGCTTCGGGCGTGGCATCGCCCCAGCAGGCCAGCTGGAAGCAGGGATAGAAACGCTCGCAGGATTCGATGGCGTTGCGGATCATCTGGTCGATCTGCTCGGGTGCCGCGATGGCATCGCCCGACAGCACCAGACCGTAGCGCCAGACCATCAGCTTCTGCGGCCCCCAGAAAGTGAAGCCGCCATCCCAGACCTGATCATTGGTCAGGTTCAGCACCTCATAAAGCGAGGGCAGCTTGTCCACCGGAGGGTCCATGTCGAAGGTGCAGATCAGGCGCAGCACCTCTTCGCGGGGCGACCATGCCAAGGTCACCGAATAATTGCGCCACAACCCTTCGACGGACATCGCGATCTGATCTTCGGCGAGCCGGTCGAAATCCCATTCGTGATGGGCGGCGACACATTCGACGATGTCGATCGGGTGGATCTCGTCACTATGGATGAAGTCTACCTGCGCCATCTTCCCCCTGCCTTTCCAGAGTGGCCAATCCCCAGCCTTTGGAGACCGCAACTACACCCGGCGTTTCCCTAAGGTCTGCCTACCAGATATCGTGTTACCAATCCACGAGGGTGTAAAGCGAAAATTCGGTTACCGCCCCGGTTTTGCTGCATCTGCATCGTCGCGCAAAATCACCGTGCAGATGCAAAAACGGCGCAAGGTTTCCCCCGCGCCGTCCAGAAAATCCGGATGCCCGCCCCTGGTTACAGGACGCGGTTCACATGCCCCATCTTGCGGCCGGGCCGGGCCTCACCCTTGCCGTACAGATGCACCTGCGTGCGGGCCTGCGACAGCAGCGCGGGCAGACGGTCCATGTCGTCGCCGATCAGGTTCTCCATCTCGACATCGGCATAGCGCTGACCGTCGCCCAGCGGCAGGCCGACCACGGCGCGGATATGCTGCTCGAACTGGTCGACGGCGCAGCCCGCCTGCGTCCAATGGCCCGAATTATGGACCCGAGGCGCGATTTCGTTGACGAACAGCCCTTCGCGGGTGACGAACAGTTCGACCCCCATGACGCCGATATAATCCAGCGCATTGACGATACGCGCCGCGATCAGCACCGCATCGGTCAGCAGCGATTGCGACAGACCGCAAGGCACGGTCGTAGTGCGCAGGATGCCTTCGCGATGGACATTCAGGCCGGGGTCAAAGGCCGAGACCTGACCATCCGCGCCGCGTGCGACGATGACGCTGATCTCGGCGGAAAACTCGACAAACCCTTCCAGAACCGAAGGCGCGCCGGTCCATTCCCGCTGGTCCTGATCCTTGAAGCGGATCTGGCCCTTGCCGTCATAGCCCATGCGCCGGGTCTTCAGGATCGCGGGCGCACCCAGATCCTGCAGCGCGGCGGGCAGGTCGGCTTCGGTTTCCACATTGCGATAGGGCGCGGTGCGCAGCCCGATTCCCGACAGGAAATCCTTTTCCGTCAGCCGGTCCTGCGACACGGCCAGCGCCCGGCGGTTCGGACGGATCGGCCGGATCGATTCCAGCAGGTCCAAGGCCGCCGTCGGCACGTTTTCAAACTCATAGGTGATGACATCGACCGACTCGGCAAAGGCGCGCAGGGCGGCCTCATCCTCGTAAGGGGCATTGGTCACGGCATGGGCGACATCGGCGGCAGGTGCGGCACCCGGCTCATAGACATGGCAGCGATAGCCCAGACGGCTGGCGGCCACGGACAGCATCCGGCCCAACTGCCCACCGCCAAGAATGCCGATGGTGGAACCCGGTTTCAGCTCAGTCATCCTTCGGCTCCTCGGGGATCGAGGCCGACAGCGCCTCACGCCACGCATCCAGACGCGCGGCCAGTTCGGGATCGTTGATGGCCAGAATGCCCGCGGCCATCAGCCCGGCATTGGCCGCACCGGCAGCACCGATGGCCATGGTGGCGACCGGATAGCCCTTGGGCATCTGCAGGATGGAATACAGCGAATCGACGCCCGACAGCGCCTTGGTCTGGACCGGCACGCCGATCACCGGCACGCGGGTCTTTGACGCCATCATGCCGGGCAGATGGGCCGCGCCCCCCGCCCCCGCGATGATGACCTGAAGGCCCCGCGACACGGCGGTCTTGCCATAATCCCACAGCCGGTCCGGCGTGCGATGGGCGCTGACGATCTTGGTCTCGTAGCCAATCCCCAGCTCATCCAGAATGGTCGCGGCCTCGCGCATGGTGGGCCAGTCGGACTGGCTGCCCATGATGATTCCGACGGGTTTTTCCATAGGCTTGCCCCCTTTCGCGCGCGTTTCCCACGCCCTAATGCGGGCGCGGCCCGGATGCAATCAGACGATGATGTCAGGCGATGATGTCGGGCAGCAGCTCATCTTCCAGCCGGGCGATCCGATCCTTCAGCGACAGCTTCTGCTTTTTCAGCCGCTGGAGCGTCAGCGAATGGGTCAGCACCTGATCCGACAGCGCCGCAATCGCCTCGTCCAGGTCCCTATGCTCGCGCTTCAGCACGGCCAGCCGCGTGCGGGCGATTTCTTCGTGGGACATCTCGTGCTGGGCGTTCATTTCGGGCCTCGGGCTGGACTGCGCCCGTTATAACCCAGCGCAACCGCAGTGTTAATGGGCAAGCGGGCCGCCCTTGCACAGCCGCAACCCGACCCACATATTGAGGCTTGCCGGATCGCCATCCTGGGGTCCGGCCGACAGTCGCTTTGATGCAAAGGGCTTGGGAACATGACCAAGATCAGTCTGGCCGCTCATCCGTTCCTGCTGGGATTCGATCAGCTTGAACGTCTGGCCGAGCGTGCCGCCAAGGGTGCCGAAGGCTATCCGCCCTATAATATCGAACATCAGGGCCCGAACGGCTTTCGTATCACTCTGGCCGTGGCTGGGTTTTCGGACGACGATCTGGCCATCACGCTTGAGGACCGCCAGCTGGTGATTCGCGGACGACAGGCGGAACCCGACGAGGGCCGCGTCTTCCTGCATCGCGGCATCGCCGCCCGTGCCTTCCAGCGCAGTTTCGTGCTGGCCGACGGGGTCGAGGTGATGTCTGCGGGTCTGGAAAACGGCCTTCTGAACATCGACCTGCGCCGCTCGGTTCCCGACAGCATCGTGCAAAGCATTCCGATCAGCCGCAAATGAAAGGGGATCGCCAATGAACGAGAAATTCGATTTCGGCCCGGATAGTTCGGGCAACACCGTCTACATCCGCCGTGTCGAGCTGGCCTCCCTGCCCGACGAGGTGCGCGAACAGGTTGAGGGCGTCGAGGCGCTTTATGCCGTCCATGGCGTCGACGGGGAACGTCTGGCACTGGTCAAGGATCGCAGCATGGCCTTCATGCTGGCCCGCCAGAATGAGTTGGAGCCGGTCAGCGTCCACTGACCCTCAGCCCCTGCAATAGCGCGCCGTCCTTCCGACCGAAGGGCGGCGCGTTTCGCTTTATGGCAGCGAGCGACCGCCTTCCGGGCGGCGCATTTCCAGCAGCGTCATCGGCGTGGTCCCGGCCCGGTCCGTCGCGGCCGCAGCCGCTGCGACTTCGGCCGAGGCCGCCTCGGTCGGCGTCGCAGGCGTGGTCGCCTTGCGCTGATAGGTGACGGTCCCGGTCGCCTGCTTGGTCCCGCCGTCGCAGGTCGCGGTAAAGGCCATCAGCCCGTCATCGCCCGGTGCCTCGCTATATGTCGCGACCTTGCCCCCGTTGCAATTCAGACCCAGCGACTGCTTGACGGTCTCGGCGTTGAAGCTGGCCGGGTTGTAGACGCCGGTCAGGTTGCCATCGGCGATGTTCACGGTCAGGTGGTCAGGGTTGGCGACGGTCTTTTCCTCGGTCGAGGCGCAGCCCGCCAGCAGCGCGATGGCGACAATCCCGCCCAGCGCCGAAATTCTGCGGTAAGAAACAATTCCATCGAAGATCTTGGTCGGCATTTTCATCCCCCAGACGATGACGTTGCTGCGTGACAACGACAGCAGGGGGAAGCGGTTCCCGTGACGTTGACAATTGCGTGATCAAAACAGAGGAAATCCGTTTGCTTCGACCAATTGGCCCGTCCAGACTGCGCAAAGTTGTACCCGGAGGACCCCATGAAAATCAGCGCGCGCAATATCCTTGACGGCACCATCGTCGAAATCACCAAGGGCGCCGTCACCAGCCACATCAAGCTGGATATCGGCGGCAAGACCGTCACCGCCTCGATCACCAACGAATCCGCAGCCGAACTGGGGCTGGAGGTTGGCGGCAAGGCCTCGGCGGTGATCAAGGCCTCGGACGTGATGATCGGGGTGAAGTAAACCTAGCCGGGAAAACCGTAGCGGGCGACCATCGCCTGCACGGCCCGGTCATTGCCGTCGCCCACCAGATTGCCGCCACGCAGGTTTTGCGCCTGCGTGCCCGGCCATTCGGTGATGCGGAAGCGCCCGCCGATCTTGGCGGGCTGCGATCCCGCCAGACGGTGCATGAAATACAGCCAGACATCATCGGCCGAGGGGGCAAGCTGCTGAAACAGCGCCGCATTCGTCACATCTGGATGAAACACACCCGGCGCATAGAGCACGCCCCCGACACCGGTCGGAAAGATCAGCGCGGATGCATCCGGTGCTGCGATATTCCTTTGCCAGTCGCCATAGCTGCGCGGCATGCCGTCCGCCCCCAGCGTCACCCGATGCGCGCGGTGGCAGACGACGCCCGCATCCGCATGAGCGACCAGCTTTTCCAGCCAGTCGGCGGGATAATAGACATCGTCATCGGCGGTGACGATATAGGCCCCCGGTGCCTCCAGCAGCGCAGGCACGATCTTCTTGTAGCTGCGCCAGTTCGGGCAAATCTGCCATTCGACGCTCGAGGCACGGATTTCCGGGGTCAGGCGGTGCTGATCGCCCTCATCCAGCCACAGGATCACCCGGTCGGGGCGCACCGTCTGGCGCATCAGCGATTGCAGCACCAGATGCAGGCTGGCGAAACGCGCGTGATAGCTGGTCAGGCTGACCACCAGTTCCGCCCCCAGCCCATGCGGGCGTGGCGTGATCTGGCGGGCGGCGATCTCGGCCTCGGCGGCACGAATGCGGCGGGATTGCTTCCAGCGCCGGAACGCGTCGGCGATCATCCCTGCCAGGCCTTGCGCAGCCAGTCGATCTTGCCGATGCGGCGGTACCATTTATGGCCGCGCCCGGCAAAGACGTCCTCCATCTTGGGCGCGCCCGCGAACAGCACGATCTTGGCCCCTTCGGGCAGGGTCGGATCGCTGAAATAGCTTAGCACGTTCCACGGCACGCAATCGTTCTTGAAGCTGACGCACCAGCCACGGGGCCAGTAATGCAGGTTTTCCTGCTCGGCCAGCTGCGCGGATTGGAACTGCTGGCTGATCTCATAATTGCCGGTCGCGGCCTTGGGATCGTCCAGATAGGCGTCCAGAATGTAGGAATGCGCGCCGATCTCGTAGCGAAAGACCGAGGAATTGCCGACCGAATTCAGGAAGCGGTCGCGTTCCGGGTTGATCTTGCGCAGCGGCTTCGAGCGGAACAGGTCGTCGTCGCGGATGATGAAGAACTCGCCCGGCAGGTCGAAGAAGGGCTGCAGGTCATCGACAACCACCAGATCCAGATCCAGAAACAGCGCCGTCATCCCGGTGAAGCCGCCCAGATCATGGCGGAACAGCGCGAGCTTCCTCCAGCGGGTATCGCCATGCCCCGGCGGCAGGCCCAGTTCGGGCAAGGCCAGCGCCTCGACCCCCGGATCGATGCCTTTGGCGTCGTCGGTGAAGCAGATGAAGCGATGCGGCCGGGCCAGATGACGCTTCACCTGCCGGTACAGGCGGTTCACATCCTCGGCGCCATAGATCGTGCCCCATTTCATGGTCAGGATCAGGACGGGTTCGGTCATCTGCACACCTTTGGCTCTTTCCCCCGCGATAGGCGAAGCCCGTGCCCCGGTCAACGTCGGCACCCTAATCAGCCCCGATCAGCCCCATCTGTTCCAGCTTCAGCAGCACCTGCTGGGCGGCGTAATCGACATCATAGCCTTCGGTCTGGATGCGCAATTCCGGGGCTTCGGGTACTTCGTAAGGGTCCGAGATCCCGGTGAATTCCGCGATCTTGCCCGCCCGCGCCAAGGCATACAGCCCCTTGCGGTCCCGCCTTTCGCATTCCTCGACCGAGGTCGCCACATGCACCTCGATAAAGGCTCCGTGATCCTCGATCATGTCGCGCACGGCGCGGCGCGTGGCGGCATAGGGCGCGATCGGGGCGCAGATGGCGATGCCACCATTCTTGGTGATCTCGGACGCGACATAGCCGATGCGCTTGATGTTGATGTCGCGATGTTCCTTGGAAAAGCCCAGCTCGCTCGACAGGTGCTTGCGCACCACATCACCGTCCAGCAGCGTGACCGGCCGCCCGCCCAGTTCCATCAGCTTGACCAGCAGCGCATTGGCGATGGTCGACTTGCCCGACCCCGACAGCCCGGTGAAGAACACCGTAAAGCCCTGCCGCGAGCGGGCCGGAGAGGTGCGGCGCAGCTGTTCGACCACCTCGGGAAAGCTGAACCATTCGGGAATGTCCAACCCCTCGCGCAGGCGGCGGCGCAACTCGGTGCCGGAAATGGTCAGCACCGTCTCATCCGCCGAGACCTCGGATTCGGGATGATACTGGGCGCGTTCCTGCACATAGACCATGTGCTGGAAATCGACCATCTCGACGCCGATCTCATCCTGATGCTGGCGGAACAGGTCCTGCGCCTCGTAGGGGCCGTAGAAATCCTGCCCCTTGCTGTTCTTGCCCGGCCCGGCATGGTCGCGCCCGACGATCATATGGGTCAGCCCGTGATTACGGCGGATGATGCCATGCCAGACCGCCTCGCGCGGGCCGGCCATGCGCATGGCAAGGTTCAGCAAGGACAGATGCGTGGTGGCATGGGGGTATTTGTCCAAGACCGCCTCATAGCAGCGGACGCGGGTGAAATGGTCGACATCGCCGGGCTTGGTCATGCCGACCACCGGATGGATCAGCAGGTTCGCCTGCGCCTCTCGCGCGGCGCGGAAGGTCAGTTCCTGATGGGCGCGGTGCAGCGGGTTGCGGGTCTGAAAGGCGACGACGCGCCGCCAGCCCATCTTGCGGAAATGCGCGCGCAATTCGTTGGGGGAATCGCGCCTGCCGCGGAAATCGTAATGCATCGGCGGCTGGATGCCCTTGATCGGGCCGCCCAGATAGACCGGCCCCGCGACATGATGCAGGTAATGGACCGAAGGATGCGCCTGATCATCCGCGCCATAGACCTGCACCGCCTCGCGCGATTTGTCGGGGCTGAACTTGTCGGTGACCGACATGATGGCAAGGACGACACCCTCGGCATCGCGCAGCGCGATATCCTGCCCCGGCTCGACACCATCGGCAAAGTCGTGGCTGACATCCAGCGTGATCGGCATCGGCCACAGATAGCCAGCCGACAGCCGCATATCGTCCAGCACGCCGTCGTAATCGGCCTGCGTCATGAAGCCCCGCAGCGGAAAGAAGCCGCCGTTCATCAGCAGCTCCAGATCGCAGGCCTGCCGGGGCGTCAGGTCCCATGAGGGCATCCGGCCCGCATCGGCTTTCAGCGTCTCGGCGGCTTCCGGGCTGACGTAAAGCTCGCGGATCGGGGCGTGGTTGGGCTGGGTCATCGGCACTCTCGGCTGGGTCACCGGCGCAATCTTGGCCATCCGCCGCCGTCCCGCAATCGCCGGAAGGTCGGAAATCGCGCCAGCTTGCGAAAAAGGGCTGCCCCTGCGGACAGCCCCTCATCAGGTCAGGCCGGGATTTCGGCCACGTCCGGGTTCGGCGCGCCGGCCATGTGATGCTCGGCCAGATATTTCTCGGCATCCAGTGCCGCCATGCAGCCCATGCCCGCGCTGGTCACCGCCTGACGGTAGACATGGTCGGTCAGGTCGCCCGCCGCAAAGACGCCGGGGATCGAGGTGCGGGTGGTGCCCGGCTCGACCTTCACATAGCCGCCGTGATGCAGTTCCAACTGATCCTTGACCAGTTCCGAGGCCGGGGCATGCCCGATCGCCACAAAGACGCCATCCGCGCCGATGACCTGCTCGGCCCCGGTCTTGACGTTGCGGACGCGCACGCCGGTCACGCCCAGCGGCGCTTCGGTGCCCTGCACCTCGGCCAGTTCGTGATCCCACAGCACTTCGACCTTGGGATGCTTGAACAGGCGGTCCTGCAGGATCTTTTCGGCGCGCAGGCTGTCGCGACGGTGAACCAAGGTCACCTTGCTGGCGAAATTGGTCAGGAACAGGGCCTCCTCGACGGCGGTATTGCCGCCACCCAGCACCACGACCTCGCGGTTGCGATAGAAGAACCCGTCACAGGTCGCGCAGGCGGAAACGCCAAAGCCCTTGAACTTCTCTTCCGATTCCAGCCCCAGCCAGCGGGCCTGTGCGCCGGTCGCCAGAATCACGGCATCGGCGGTGATCTGCGCCCCCGAATCCAGATGGGCGACGAAAGGCCGCACCTGCAGGTCCAGCTTGGTCACGGTGTCGATGAAGATCGCCGCCCCCATGGCGCGGGCATGGGCTTCCATGTTCAGCATCAGCTCGGGGCCCTGAATCTCGGTCGCGCCCGGCCAGTTCTCGACTTCGGTGGTGATGGTCAGCTGGCCGCCCGGCTGCATGCCCTGGATCAGCACCGGATTGAGCATCGCGCGCGAGGCATAGACGGCGGCGGTATAGCCGGCCGGGCCCGAGCCGACGATCAGGATACGGGTGTGCTTGGGCAGGGTTTCGGGGGCAGAAACTGCGGCGTCATGGGACATGGCAACTGGACCTTTCGCTTTTCCCGCCCTAGGTAGTCACCCCCGCCGCGCGATGCAATCCGCCGCAGGGGCCCGCCCGCGGGCGGAAAGAATATTGCGCAGCCCAGCCCGGCAAGATAGCTTCCGGCAAGATTTTCGGGCGATGAAAGGCCCAAGAGGAAAAGAATGAGCGCCGCCCGACTGGACGAGATCGACCGGAAAATCCTTGCCGAGCTTCAAGCCGATGGCCGCATGACCAATGTGGAACTGGCCCGGCGCGTCGGCATCTCTGCGCCGCCCTGCCTGCGCCGGGTCCGCGCGCTTGAGGAGGCCGGCTTCATCCGTGGCTATCACGCCGACATCAACCCGTCGGAACTGGGCTTCGACGTGCATGTCTTTGCGCTGGTCCGCCTTGTCAGCCAGTCCGAGCGCGACCTTGCCGCCTTTGAAGCGCTGGCCCGCGAATTGCCGCTGGTCCGCGAATGCCACATGCTGAACGGCGAGATCGACTTCATCCTGAAATGCGTCTCGCCGGATCTGCCGACCTTCCAGCGCTTCCTGACCGAAAGCCTGACCTCGGCCCCCAATGTCGCCTCGGTCAAGACCAGCCTTGTGATCCGCTGCGCCAAGGACGAACCCGGCGTCCCCTTCGAGATCGTCGAACTGCGCGCCGCCGCGGGCTAATCCGCGCCTGCCGCCTCGCGAAAGGTGAAATCCTCGGTCGCTTCGCGGCGCGCATTCAGCGCCGCCAGCAGGCCCTGCTTCACCTCGGCCCGGTTCTCGTCGATCATCATGCGCAGGTCGGCCTCGAATTCATCGCGGTTGAAATACTCGTCGATATTGACGATGGCCGCATCGGTTCCGAACCAGATCACCGCCGCAGCCCCCGCACCGCACAGCACGCTGGCAATCGGCCCGCCGGGCGAACAGATCGCGGCACCACTGGCCGCGCCGCCGCCCACGCCGGTCGCCTTGACCGCGCCCTTGGCGGCAGCTTTACCGGCAATTTTCGTGGCCATCTTCTTGGCCATCAGCGCGGCAGCCGCCTTGACCGCAGGCTGCGCCGTCAGGGTGATCGCCACCGCGACCGGGGCGGTCACCGCGATGCGGGACACCGCGTCCTGCTGGATATGCTGCGTCATCTCGCCCAAGGTGACCTTCGCGCCTGATGCGGCCAGTTCGTCGCTGATCTGCCCCTCCAGATGGTCGCGGAAGGTCGCGACAAAGCCCTGATCCAGATCGGCGGCGACACGCTCCAGCCCGGCGCCAAGCTGGGGAAACAGCCGCGTCTCCATCCCCTCGCCCATCTGGCCAAGGGCTGCGGCGCCCAGTTCGCTGTATTCGCCCAGCACGCTGTAATGGAAATCGGCATAGGCCGGGATGCCCGCATAGACCGGCGCAAAGGCAGCCTCCAGCAGCCCGTCCAGCCGCGAGGTCTGCGCGGCATAGGCGGCCTCTCCGGCGTCGTGGATCATCTGGCCCAGCCGGGTCTCCGGGATCTCATGCGTCACCGGCGCGGGCGGAGGCAGGATGCGGGCAACAATCGGATGGTCGCGCATCATGGCCATCACCGACAGCCCGATGACCAGCGCCGCCATCAGCAAAATCGCCACCCAGAAGCTGCGGATGAACAGCCCGCCCCGCTTCATGTCGCGCCGTCCTGCCGGGTGAAGTCCAGCACCGCGACGAAGGACCGCGCCGTGACAAAGGCGACCAGCGCCGCATCAAGGCTGAAGACCAGCCCGACCCATGCCGCGCCGCGATACTGCGCCGCCAGCCAAAGCTTCGCCGTGTCCAGCGCGGCGAAACCGCCCAGCGCCTCATCCAGCCATGTGCCCCGCGCCGGCAATTGCGCGATGACGGCAGAGACCGCCTCGGGCAGGCCCATGCCGGTAATGCCATGCGGGACCGGGATCACCGCCCAGTTCAGCCAGACCAGAGGAATCAGCCCGATCATCGCCGCCGCGCCGCTGCCGATGCGCTGACCCATCACCCGCGCATAAGGCGCGGTCAGTGATCGGCCCAGTCCCCGCTCGGCCATGATTGCCAGCAACCCGGACAACACGCATAGCGCCAGCAGCAGCCCCAGCACCAGGCCTTGGCTGCGCAACCCCGCCCAGGCCAGCACCGGCAGCCCGATCACCACCCCGGCCGTCGCGCCAAGCGCAGCCCCCAGCCGCCCGGTCAGCCAGAAACCCAGCCGCGATTCCGGCCGGATCGCCACTGCAAGTTCGGCCCGTCTGCGGCCCAAAAGCGGGCGATAAAACCCCAGCCAGATCGCCGCGCCCAAGGGGATCAGCGCCAGCGCGGCCCAGTCCGTCAAAGGATAGGCCAGCCGCCACAGCGCCAGCGGCACGGCCATGACCAGCAGCGCCCGGACCAGCCACAGCGCCATCCGCGTCATACGCCCCGCGTACAGGCGGCGTACGCCCTGCGCATGCATGTCACAGGGCAAATGTCAGCAAAATCAAACCGATGCTGGCCGCACTGCGCGACCAGCGCAGGCCGCCATTGCGTCACAGCGCAATGACCGAGATCAGTCGCCCGTAATCGGCCTCGTGCTGATGGGTGCTGCGCCGATAGGAATAAAAGCGCCCCGGATCGGCATAGGTGCAATGGCGGGTCCATTCGGCCTCGACCCCGGCCTCGCGCAGCCGCATCAGCCCGAATCCCGGCAGGTCGAACATCGGGCGGCCATTCGGCCCCTCGACGAAGAAACGATGATGATCATGGTCTTCGGCCAGAACCTCATCCATGAATTCCTGCCCGACTTCGTAATTGGCCTGACTGATGCAGGGGCCGATGACGGCGCGGATGCGGGTCGCGCCCAGATCGGCCATCGCGCCCACCGTCGCCTCGATCACGCCCGAAAGCGCGCCGCGCCATCCGGCATGAACCGCGCCGATGACGCCGGCCTGCGCATCCGCCAGCAGGATCGGCTGGCAATCGGCGGTCAGCACCGCCAAGGCCGTACCCGGCTGATCGGTGACGATCCCATCCGCACGGATCTTGGCAAAATCAGCCGGTTGATCGCCATTGCGCAGCACAGCAACATCCGGCGAATGGACCTGATGCACCGTGGTCAGCCGGTTCAGGGGCACGCCCATCGCCTCGGCGACGCGACCGCGGTTGATCGTGACGATCTCGCCCTGATCGCTGGAGCCGTAGCCGCAGTTCAGCCCCGAGAACAGCCCCGAGGACGCGCCGCCCTTGCGGGTGAAAAAGCCATGCCGCACGGGTTCGAGCAGCGGATGAGTCAGGATCTCAAGCGTCGTGTGCATAAGGCTCCAAGGGTTCGAAACCGGGCGGCACCGGGGCGCGGGACGCCCAGAACGCCAGAACTTTGAACAGGTGACCCATTTCCTCGGGCGCGGTCAAGCGATGAAGCGCGGCCCCTGCGCCGGCATCCCCCGCTTGCGTCAGCCGCTCGGCGCGGGCGGCAATCCCCAGCCGCGCCAGCCATTCGCCCTGTGTGACCATGCGCGAGGCCTGCGCCCCCGCCGCGATCGCGGCCATCGCCAAAGGTTGGAAATCGACATGGGCGGTCAGGTCGGCCTCGCCCGGATTTTCCAAGGGATCCTCGGGCTTATGAGCGCGCAAGGCCTGAAAAGTGTCGCCATGCCCGGCCCAGTTTCCATAGTCGATCACGATCGCGCAGCCGCCATGTTCGGCAATCCGCCGCGCCACTTCCTGCGCCGCCGGAATGGCCGCTGGGCAGGTCTCGCGGATCTGACCCAAGGGCGCATCCGGTCCCGGCACCGCCGGACCCAGTGCCAAGGCCAACCGCCCCTGATCGTCCAGCGTCACCATCCGCTTGGCCCAGCCATCCGACACGCGCTGGAACTGGTTGATCGGCAAGGCGTCGAAAAACTCGTTCGCGACCAGAAACAGCGGCTGCCGCGGCAGTTGCGCGGCGCTGTCCAGATGGGCGATGTCGCCCAACTTCTCGCGCTGGACCCGACGCAGATGGGCGGATGCCTCGATCAGCGTGACCTGCGCCGCATCCAGCATACCCGGCACAACACGGATGGTGCGCAGGATATCGGCCATCAGCGTGCCCCGGCCCGGCCCGATCTCGGCCAGCGTAAAGGGCGTGGGTGCGCCTTGGTCCAGCCAAGCCTGCGCCAAGGCCAGCCCGATCATCTCGCCGAACATCTGGCTGATTTCGGGCGCGGTGGTGAAGTCGCCCTGCGCGCCAAAGGGATCGCGGGTCGCGTAATAGCCATGTTCAGGATGCAGCAGGCAAAGCTGCATGTATTCATCCAGAGGCATCGGCCCCGACAGCCGGATCTGCGCCGCGATCAGGCGGCCCAGAGGCGTCATGCGACTTGTGCGACCGCCGGTCGCATCCGCGCGCGCAGGAAGAACGCCAAGCCGATCAGGATCATCGGCAGCGACAGCACCTGTCCCATGCTGAGGCCCCAGACCGGCCCGCCGATGACATGGCCCAGAGGATTGTCGGGCGTGATGAACTGTGCATCGGCCTGACGGAAGAACTCGACCACAAAGCGCGACAGCCCGTAGCCCATGACAAAGACGCCCAGCACCAGCCCCGGACGCCGCAGCGCGCCGCGACGGACCAGCGCGAACAGCACCAGCGCCAGCACCACGCCCTCAAGTGCCGCCTCATAAAGCTGGCTGGGATGGCGGGCGCATAGCCCGGTCACGCCGAAGCAGGCCTGCGCGGCCTCGCCCGGAAAGATCACGCCCCAGGGCAAATCGGTCGGACGGCCCCACAGCTCGGCATTGATGAAATTCGCGATCCGCCCCAGCCCCAGACCGATCGGGGTGGCCAGCGCCAGCGCATCGGCCAGCCGCAGCGGGACAATGGCGTGCTTGCGGCAATAGAGCCAGGCGGCCAATACGACGCCAAGAAAGCCGCCATGGAAGGACATGCCGCCATTCCACAATTGCAGGATCTGGCCCGGATTGGACAGGTAATAGCCCGGCTCATAGAACAGGATGAATCCCAGCCGCCCGCCAAGGACGACGCCCAGCACCACCCAGGTCAGCAATTCCTCGGCCTGTTCGGGACGCATCGGCGCACGGTCGCCCCATAGCGCGGGACGCCGCATCAGCCAGACCAGAATGCGCCAGCCAAGGATCAGCCCGACCAGATAGGCCAGTGCATACCAGCGCAGCGAAAAGGCCATGCCGAACAGGTGGATGGTAAAAATCTCGGGCGTAATGTCGGGAAAGGGGATCATGGGCTCCTCGGCATCCGGGCGCAGGCTAGCCGCGCGGGTGGGGGTGTCAACATGCGCCGCCCGATTGAACCGCGGCCCTGCCGGGGCCATATAGGGCGCAACCGGATTACGAAAGGCCCGCCATGACCGCCAATAACCGTTTCTTCGACGATCTCTCGAAATTGATGACCAATGCCATGGGCGTGGCCCACGGTGCCAAGGATGAGGCCCAGACCGCCTTCAATAGCTGGATCGACCGCTGGCTGGCCGATCGCGATTTCGTCACCCGCGAGGAATTCGAGGCCGTGCGCGAAATGGCGATCAAGGCCCGCGCCGAGAATGCCGCCCTGCAAGCCCGTCTGGACGCGCTGGAGGGCAAGGGCGTTCAGGGTGCGGCCACGGGCGCCGACGCCTGATCCTTCAGCTGGCCCTGCTTGTCGTAAAGCAGGACCTCTCCCGCGTCCGTCACCACCACGATCCAGTCGTGGGCAAAGGTGACGGCGGCGGGTTTCGCCCCCTCGGGCAGTGCGATCTGGTCTGGCAGTTCAGGCAGCGGTGCCTCGGACAGGCGCAGCCACAGCAGACCCACGATCGCCAGAACCCCGATTCCCATCACTGCGGCCAATGAGGTCACAAGGATTCGCAGCCAGCGCAGCATCGGCAGCATTTCCTCGGCCCCCGGTTCCGCCCTATCATCCCGTGCCATGCCCGATATCCTCATCCACGTCCCCGAGGGACTTTCCGACCGGCTAGATAAAGCCCTTGCCAGCCTCGCGCCAGAGGAGGCCGCGTTGTCGCGCTCTCGTCTGTCGAAACTGATTGCCGAAGGGGCGGTCAACGGCCCGCTGGGGCCCGTCACCGACGGCAAGGCGAAATCCGAGCCGGGCGAATACCGCGTCACCGTCGGCGAGCCCGAACCGCTGGAAGCCCAACCCGAGGCGATTCCCCTGACCATCGCCTATGAGGATGACGACCTGATCGTGGTCGACAAGCCCGCGGGCATGGTCGTCCACCCCGCCCCCGGCGCGCCGAATGGCACGCTGGTCAACGCGCTGCTGGCGCATTGCGCCGACAGCCTGTCGGGCATCGGCGGCGCGGCGCGTCCCGGCATCGTCCATCGCATCGACAAGGAGACCTCGGGTCTGCTGGTCGTGGCCAAGACCGACCGCGCGCATCAGGGGCTGGCCGCGCAATTCGCCGATCACTCGGCGCATCGCCGTTACCTTGCCATCGCGCATGGCATGATCGACCCGGCCGACGCCCGGCTGCGCGGGTTGAAGGGGCTGGTCTTTGAGCCCGGAGGTGTCCTGCGCATCACCACCATGCTGGGCCGCCATCCCAGCGACCGCCAGCGTCAGGCCGTCAGTTTCGACCGTGGCCGCCATGCGGTGACACGGGCGCGGCTGCTGGAAGCCTTTGGCACGCCGCCCTCGGTCATGCTGGTCGAGTGTCGGCTTGAGACCGGCCGCACCCATCAAATCCGCGTGCATATGGCCCATGCCGGGCTGGGGCTAGTCGGGGACCCGGTCTATGGTGGGGCGCGCAAGCCCTCGACCAAGGCGCTGGGGGCGGATGCGGTGGCGGCATTGACCGCATTCCCGCGCCAGGCCCTGCATGCCGCCGAACTGGGCTTCGTCCACCCGGTCACCGGCGAGACGCTGGCCTTCTCCAGCCCATTGCCGCCAGACATGGCCGCGCTGCTGGACATGCTGCGAGACGGGACTGCGCAAGGCTCTTCCCCGAGGGAACCCGGCGCGTCATGATAGCGTTCACACAGACCCGCCCGCGTGCGGGACAAGGGAATTTCAAATGGCCAATTACGAGAACCTTCCAGCTCCCAGCCCCGAACAGGGCCTGAACCGCTACCTGCAGGAAATCCGCAAGTTTCCCCTGCTGGAGCCGGAGGAGGAATACATGCTGGCCAAGGCCTGGGTGGATCATGAGGACCCTCAGGCCGCGAAACGGCTGGTGACCAGCCACCTGCGTCTGGCCGCCAAGATCGCCATGGGCTATCGCGGCTATGGCCTGCCGCAAGCCGAAGTGATTTCCGAGGCCAATGTCGGCCTGATGCAGGCGGTCAAGCGCTTCGACCCGGAAAAGGGCTTCCGCCTTGCCACCTATGCGATGTGGTGGATTCGCGCCTCGATCCAGGAATATATCCTGCGGTCCTGGTCGCTGGTCAAAATGGGCACGACCAGCGCCCAGAAAAAACTGTTCTTCAACCTGCGCAAGGCCAAGTCCAAACTGGGCGCGCTGGAAGAAGGCGACCTGCGCCCCGAAAACGTCACCAAGATCGCGACCGACCTGAACGTGTCGGAACAGGAAGTCATCGACATGAACCGCCGCCTGTCGGGGGGCGATGCCTCGCTGAACGCGACGGTCGGGGCGGGCGATGGCGAATCCACCGCGCAATGGCAGGACTGGCTGGAGGACGACACGGCCAATCAGGCCGAGGCCTTTGCCGAAGCTGATGAGCTTTCGGCGCGGCGCGAGCTGCTGATCTCGGCCATGGATGTGCTGAACGACCGCGAGAAAGACATCCTGATGGAGCGCCGCCTGCGCGACAACCCGATGACGCTCGAGGACCTGTCGACCCGCTACGACGTCTCGCGTGAGCGCATCCGCCAGATCGAGGTCCGCGCCTTCGAGAAGCTGCAGAACCGCATCCGCGATCTGGCCCGCGAACGCGGCATCCCAGTGCCGGGGAACGCCTGATCCCATCGAGACTCAGGAGTTGCCCTGCCCTGCCGCGCCGTCCAAGCCCTGCCCTGCCCGAACCGGGCGGGGCCGTCACCCGTCCCGCGATATTATCGGCAAGACCGGCGACGCATCCCCGACAGCCGGACATTGCATGAGGGATGAGCGGTTCGGCGAACCTGCGCTGGCCATAGGGGGACACCCCGCCCCACGCCAAATCGCGGATCGCAGACCCTGTGATGCCGCGAACAGCCGGGAACTGGCATCTGGCTTTGTTTCGATCCACCCCCTCGAGTTTCGTTCAGAATCATCGAATGACGTGGGGCGTCGTTGCATCGGAGCCGTAGGGCGGGACTCTTCGCGCTGCTTGACGCTCTCGAACGTTCCCCTGCCGACGGTCGAACACAGTTCGGAGCACCCATGGCTGGCATCGTCGCCGAATCGGTGGGTCGCGGCGAATAGGGAAGCGCGGCCTTTATCTCGATCCAGCCAGCAATCGATCCGTAAGATTGGCAGTGTCATTAGGGTCAGAGGAAGGGCCGTCATTTCTCGTACCTCGCCCCGACACCCTCCCGTGTTGAGCGATCTAACTGGCGGGGATTTCCGCAAGCCACATCCGACCGGTTCACCCGATCTGATCAACGTGTGGTGCAGACAAACCCTTCTTGTCAGGGGCAGCACTGCTACCCTCGCCCGCCCGGTGCTTTCAGGCATCGCCAAAGCCTCTCGCCCATCAGAACCCGATCGCACCCGCCCCCTGCCGGGACATCAGACACGCAATCGCCGCGTGGCTTTGATGCTGATCGCAAGCCTGCCCCCGATAGCCCATGTTGACCGCCGCAACGGCTTGCCTATGCTCGGCATCATGCAGCGGAGTTCCGTGACGCAGGCATGACGGCGCTAGACAAATATCAACGGCTTGAAGCCGCAGGACGCTGGCGCGGGTCGGCCGAAGCCGAGTTGCGCGACGTGATCGTCTCGTTCGGCGACGCGACCATCGTGCTGACGGACCTTCGCACCGAAATTCCCCTGTCGCATTGGTCCCTGCCTGCGGTCATGCGGCTTAATCCGGGCAAGATTCCGGCGCAATATGCCCCCGGCCCCGACGATGCCGAAATGGTCGAGGTCGACGATGAGCTGATGATCGCCGCCATCGAAAAGGTGCATGACGTGATCGAGGCGAACCGGCCTCATCGCGGCAGGCTGCGCGGCTGGATGGTGCTGCTGGGTCTGCTGATCGCGGCGGGGGCCGGGGCGGCCTGGGGGCCATCCGCGCTGCTGCGACATGCCGCCGATATCGCGCCCCCAGCCCAGCGCGCCGAGATCGGGCGGCTGGTTTTGGCCGATCTTGAAAAGACCGCCGGAACCGCGTGTTCCCGTCCGGCAGGCGACATGGTGCGCCACAAGCTGGCGGCCCGCCTGCTTGGCCCCGAGGCCGATATCGTCGTCCTGCCCACTGCCCAGCAGGGCGCGCGACGGCTGCCGGGTCCGATTACCGTGATCGGCACCGATCTGATCGGCGAAGGCGCGACGCCCGAGATTCTGGCCGGTCACCTTCTGGCCGCACAGGCCCGCGCGGCTGAAAGCGACCCGATGCTGGAGGCGTTGCGTCAAGTCGGTCCGCGCGGCACCGTGCAATTGCTGACCAATGGCTCCCTGCCGCCCGCGGCGCTTTCTGGCTATGCCGAAAAGCTTCTGGCAGGGCCACCGCCCCGCCCCGAGGACGAGCCGCTCCTGGGGTTCTTTGCCCGTGCCGGCGTCTCAAGCGAGCCCTATGCCCGCGCGCTGGACCCAACCGGAGAGGCCGTGCTGGGCCTGATCGAGGCCGACCCGTTCCGCACGGCCACGCCCAAACCGGTGTTGGGCGAGCGCGACTGGGCGGCGCTGCGCCAGATCTGCGACCAGTAGCCTAACGCGGCACGGCTTGCGCAAAGCCTGCCTTGCGCAGTTTTGCCAGCGCTTGTGACAGCGCGTCAGGGCTTGCAAATGGCCCGGCCAGCAGGATCTGCGTATCCGCCCCGCGCTCGGCCAAACGCGCGCGCAGGACGGGATAGCCCAGCATCGCGACACGGCGGGCCAGTTCCGCAGCCTCGGCGCTGGTCTTGAAACTGGTGATCTGGACGTGGCGCGCGCCCTTGGGCACGGCTGGGGCCTGCGGCTTTGCCGGTGCTTTTTCAGGTTCCTTGGGAGGCTCCTTTGCCGCTGCTGGTTTTGCCTGCGCCGCGATGGGCTGCTTGACCGGTTGAACCTTGGCCGGACTCTGAGCTTGGGTGGATTTCTTATTTTCAGCGATTGCCTTTGCGACCGCCGGGACAGACTTCACCTTTGGAACCTGCTTGGGGGGTGCCTTGGCTTCAGCCTTGGGTTTGGCAGTCGAAGCCGTCGGCTTGCTGGACACTGCAGGGGCAGATTTCGCACGCCCCAAGGGTCGGGCGAAGGCCAGCCGCGACAGGTCTGGTGTACGCAAGCCCGCGCAGAAGCCTTGTGTCGGATCGCGCGTGTCCTTGCCGCCCGCCCGGCTGTCATGGCCCAGCAACCGGCACAGCCGCAGGTTCGGATGAATCTCTCGGCTCATTTCGGCACGGATGGCGGGGGCTGCGCGCAAGGCCGCCTTCAGATCGTCCAGCGGCGCGGTCGAGGCGTGTTCAGGGCCCATATCTGGCAAGACCTCGGGCGATTGCGGATCACCAACCAACTCGCCGGGTTGCAGATTGGTCAGGACCGTGCGCGCCAGTTTCTCGTTCAGGATCTGGGCGCGGGTCTTACCCGCATCGGGGTCCAGCGCCTGCAATTTGGGCCGCCCGTCCGCCCCCCGGATCGAGAGCGAGGGCGGGTAGCCACAGGTTGGGCTGCCGTCACGCGCCAGCCGCGCCGACCAGCCGTCATTGACCCGCTGAAAGACGCAGCCCTTGCTGTCGATATATTGCCGTCCGGGGAAATCGGGGGGCGGCAACTCGGCCGGGGCAAGGGCCAGCGCCGCCAAAGGCAGGAACAGCCCCGCCAAGAACCAGAACCATGAAAACCGCATTCACCCTGCCCCCGATCAGCCCTTGCGCAAAGGGGATACGACGGCAGGGCTGAAGATGCGGTTAACGCGGCCTCATTTCGTGCCGAACATGCGGTCGCCGGCATCGCCCAGACCTGGCACGATATAGCCGTGATCGTCCAGCCGCTCATCCAGCGAGGCGGTGACGATCGGCACATCGGGATGGGCTTCCTTCATGCGCGCCACACCCTCGGGCGAGGCCAGCAGGCACAGGAAGCGGATGTTCTTGGCCCCTTCCTTCTTCAGCATGTCGATGGCCGCGACCGAGGAATTTCCGGTGGCCAGCATCGGATCGACAACGATGGTCATGCGCGCGTCCAACTGCTTGGGAACCTTGCAGTAATATTCGACCGGCTGCAGCGTCTCGGGGTCGCGGTAAAGGCCGATGAAGCCCACGCGCGCCGCCGGGATCAATTCAAGAATTCCGTCCATCAGCCCGTTCCCGGCCCGCAGGATCGAGATCAGCGCCAGCTTTTTCCCCTCAAGCAGCGGGGCCTGCATTTCCTGCAAGGGCGTCTCGATGGTGACGCTGGTCATCTCCAGTTCGCGCGTGACCTCATAGGCCAGAAGCAGGCTGATCTCGCGCAGAAGGCGGCGGAAGCTGGCGGTCGAGGTGGTCTTGTCGCGCATGAGCGTCAGCTTGTGCTGGACAAGCGGATGGTCGACGACGGTCAGATGCTGTTGGGTCATGAAAGCTCCTGTTTCAGGCGGTCCCTGGTTTCATTGTCGCAGAAGGCGGCCTCGGCGGCCCAAAGGTTCATCTGGCGGAATTCTGTTTCCGCCCAGCCGAACCGGTCTGCGAGCATGTCGTATTCACGCGAAAGCGTGGTGTGGAAAAACGGCGGATCGTCGGTCGAGACGGTGACGCGCACTCCGGCATCGGCCAGCCGCGCGATCGGGTGACTAGCCCAGTCGCGCACGACACCCAATGCGACATTCGAGCCGGGGCAGACCTCCAGCGTGATTTCACGCTCGGCCAGATCGCGGACCAGCGCCGGATCTTCGATGGCGCGGATGCCGTGGCCGATCCGGGTCACGCCCAGATCCAGGACGCCACGCACCGATTCCGGCCCGCGCCATTCCCCGGCATGGGCGGTCAGGCCCAGACCTGCCTCGCGCGCGCAGTCGAAGGACCAGGCAAAATCCTTGGGCTCGCCCAGATCCTCAGCCCCGGCCAAACCAAGGCCTGCGACCCAGCCGCCAGCGGTCTCCGCGGCGCAGATCGCGGTCTTTTTCGCGCGGTCGGGCCCGTAATGGCGGATGCAGGTCAGGATGGCACGGCTTTCGACGCCCGAAAGCGCATAGGCCTTCGCCACCTCCTCCATCGCACCCAGATGGTCGCGCCATGCGGAAAGGTCCGCGTCGCCGCAGAATTCGGGCGAGACGAACAGCTCGACATAGATCGCGCCCTGTTCTCCGCATTCGTTCAGCACGGCGGACAGCAGACGGGCGTAATCGGCAGGGCCGCGCACGACGCTGGTCGCGGCCTCGTAGACGCGCAGGAAGTCATTGAAGCCGCGATAATGGTAGCGGCCCTGATCGTCGAACATGCCGCTCAGATCGGTGTGATGTTCGCGCGCCAGACCGCGAATGAAGGCAGGCGGGGCCGCGCCTTCCAGATGCAGGTGCAGTTCGACCTTTTTCAGCGACTTCATAGGAACGACTTTCCGGGTCCGACGGCAGCAAGGCCAAGATGATCCGCGACCGAGGCCGCGATATCGACGAAATCCACCTGTCCGATGGCGCGCGGGCCCATGCCCCAACCCAGCACCGGGACACGTTCGCGCGTGTGGTCGGTGCCGATCCAACTGGGATCGTTGCCGTGATCGGCGGTGAAGATCGCAAGGTCGCCGGGACGCAGCCGGTCGATGAACTGCCCGGCGACGGTGTCGAACCATTCCAGCGCATTGGCATAGCCCTGAATGTCGCGGCGATGGCCGTAAAGGCTGTCGAATTCGACGAAATTGGCAAATGTCAGGCTGCCCGGCTGAGCCTCATCCGCCAGACGGATCAGATGCTTAGCCAGATCGGCGTCGGACTTGCCCTTATGCAGGTGGCTGATTCCGCGATGCGAGAAGATGTCGCCGATCTTGCCGATGGCATGGGTCACGCGGCCCGCCGCTTGCGCCGCATCCAGAATGGTCTGACCGGGCGCAGAGATAGCGTAATCGCGGCGGTTGGGGGTGCGGCTGAACTGCCCATCCGCACCAAGGAACGGCCGGGCGATGACCCGGCCCACCCGCATCGGATGCACCATCGCCGCCACGTCCTGACACAGCTGGTAGAGCCGCTCCAGACCGAATGCCTCCTCATGTGCCGCGATCTGCAAGACGCTGTCGGCCGAGGTGTAGCAGATCGGCCAGCCGGTCCGCAGATGTTCTTCGCCCAGGCGGGCAATGATCTCGGTTCCCGAGGCATGTTCATCACCCAGAATGCCGTCCGTCCCCGCCGCCTGCGCGATCCGCGCGGTCAGATCGGCGGGAAAGCTGGGGCGGGTGTCGGGGAAATAATGCCAGTCCCATGGCACCGGCACGCCCGACAATTCCCAATGACCCGAAGGCGTGTCCTTACCGGGGGAAACCTCGCTTGCGGCGCCCCACAGGCCCTGCGGCTCAGCCCCAAGGCCGGGGGCATCCTGCCCGCTGGCCAATCGCACCGCCGCCCCCAACCCCAGAGCGTCCAGATGCGGCATGTGCAGCGGGCGGGCCTGCGCGATATGGGCCAAGGTATTCGCGCCGATATCGGGGACATGGCCGTTGAAAAAGCGCGCGGCATCCGGCGCGCCACCGATGCCGACGGAATCCATCACGATCAGAAAGGCGCGGGTCTGGGTCGGGGTGGTCATTCGGGCGAAACCTCGCAGCGGATCAATGGGCCGGGTGCGGGGCCGTCCCCCATCAGATAGGCGGACTGCACGCTGGCGATGGCCGCCTCGGCCGCGGACATTGTCGCGGCATGGACAAAGCCCAAGGGGCGGTCAGGGCCCGCCTCTTCGCCGATACGCAACAGATCCGCAAGACCAACGCGGGGATCGATGCGATCGCCCGCATGCAACCGCCCACCGCCAAGGGCCACAACGACATGGCCCAAGGCCTGCGTGTCGATGGCGGCAACGCGGCCCCGCGCAGGAATCGGCAGGATCACCGGGGCGTCGGGCAGATGGGCCTCGGGGCGCTCCAGCAGGTCTGTGGGCCCGCCCT
Organism: Paracoccus litorisediminis; assembly: GCF_009711205.1. Lineage (GTDB taxonomy): Bacteria > Pseudomonadota > Alphaproteobacteria > Rhodobacterales > Rhodobacteraceae > Paracoccus > Paracoccus litorisediminis. The sequence continues at coordinate 625,969 of NZ_WMIG01000001.1, forward strand.
GCGCCACGACCATGCGGGCAAAGCGTTCCGCCGCGTGACCCGAGGCCAAGGCCTGCCCCGCCCCCTCAAGGTCGGCCATCGCAAGGCAGGCAACGGACAGGTCCAGCGACAGTTCCACCAGCGCGCCCCTCGCGCCTTTCAGGACGGCAATCGCCTCGCGCAGTTCCAGCGCATTGCCGGCGGCGCGGGCCAGGGGCTGATCCATGTCGGTGATATAGGCCATCGTCCGGCAGCCTGCGCCATTCGCGGTCTCGACCAGCGCGCGGGCCAGTTCCAGCGCGGCCTCGGGACTGCGCAGGAACGCGCCCGAGCCCTGCTTTACGTCCAGCACCAGCCCGTCCAGCCCCGCCGCCAGCTTCTTGGACAGGATCGAGGCGGTGATCAGGTCGATGGACCCAACTGTCGCCGTCTCATCCCGGATCGCGTAAAGCCGCGCATCGGCGGGGGCCAGATCGCGGCCCGCCGCGACAATGGCGCAACCGGTCGCAGCGACGGTCCGGCGAAATTCATCCTCGGACAGTTGCGTGCGGAAATCGGGAATGGCCTCCAGCTTGTCCAGCGTCCCCCCGGTATGGCCCAGACCCCGCCCGGAGATCATCGGAACGTAAGCCCCGCAGGCGGCGACGATCGGCGCAAGGATCAGGCTGACCGTGTCGCCGATGCCCCCGGTCGAATGCTTGTCGACCACCGGGCCGGGCAGATCCCAGCGCAGCACCCGCCCAGAATCGCGCATGGCGCGGGTCAGCGCGACCCGCCCCCCCTCGCCCAGACCGGCCAGCAGCGCGGCCATGGCGAATGCCCCGGCCTGCGCATCGCTGACCGAACCATCGGCCAGCCCGCGTGCGATCAGCGCCGCGCCGTGGTCGTCCAGCCCGCGCCCGTCGCGGACCCCCGCAATCACCGGACGCGGATCGCTTTGGCTCATTCGATGCCCGACATGTGGCTGATGTCGAAGCGCCCCGGCAGAAGTTCGCCGATGGTGGTCGAAAGCGTCACCCCCGAGGTGGTCGCCAGCAGCACCGGTGTGTCGGGCTTGCCGAACTCGGCCAGCTTCTGGCGGCAGCCGCCGCAGGGCGGCACCGGGCTGGGGCTGTCGGCAATCACCGCGACCTCGATCAGCTCGGTCTCGCCACTGGCGACCATCAGGGCGATGGCCCCGGCCTCGGCACAGGTGCCTTCGGGATAGGCCACGTTTTCAACATTGCAGCCACGATAGACCTGCCCCGAGGTCCCGCGAATGGCCGCGCCCACCTTGAATTTCGAATAGGGCGCATAGGCCCGTTCGCGCACGTCGCGCGCCGCATCCAGAAGCGTCACTTCCGCACCTTTTCACATAGCCGTCATTCGCCCCTTCATCATTGCGCCCGGCCTCGGGGTGTTGCAAGTCCAAGCCATTCGGACGCGCCCCCTGTTCGTCGCGTCAAAATTAGTTTAACGCTGAACCATCTTGAGAGGAGGTCGCATCATGGAAGAACGCAGGCAGGACAATGCACGGCAGGCCGCGCTGGATTACCACGAGTTTCCCCGCCCGGGAAAACTTGAGGTGCGCGCCACCAAACCGCTTGCCAATGGACGCGACCTCAGCCGGGCCTATTCGCCGGGCGTCGCCGAAGCCTGCCTGGAAATCAAGGCCGATCCCTCGACCGCGGCGCGCTATACCGCACGCGGCAATCTGGTCGCCGTGGTTTCGAACGGCACCGCCGTTCTGGGCCTTGGCAATATCGGGGCGCTGGCCTCGAAGCCGGTGATGGAAGGCAAGGCCGTCCTCTTCAAGAAATTCGCCAATATCGATTGTTTCGACATCGAACTGGACCAGCCCGACCCGGAAAAGCTGGCCGAGATCGTCTGCGCGATGGAGCCCAGCTTTGGCGCGATCAACCTTGAAGACATCAAGGCCCCCGATTGCTTCATCGTGGAAAAGATCTGCCGCGAGCGGATGAATATCCCGGTCTTCCATGACGACCAGCACGGCACCGCCATCGTCGTCGGCGCGGCTGCGACCAATGCCCTGCGCATCGCGGGCAAGTCCTTCGAGGATATCAAGGTCGTCTCGACCGGCGGCGGCGCGGCGGGCATCGCCTGCCTGAACATGCTGCTGAAACTGGGCGTCCGGCGCGAGAACGTCTGGCTCTGCGACATCGCCGGCCTCGTCTACGAAGGCCGGACCGAGCAGATGACCCCGCAAAAGGCCGAATACGCTCAGAAAAGCGATCTGCGCACGCTGGATGACGTGATCGGCGACGCGGACCTGTTCCTTGGCCTGTCCGGCCCCGGCGTGCTGACGCCCGAGATGGTCGCCAAGATGTCCAAGCGCCCGATCGTCTTTGCCCTGGCGAACCCCACCCCGGAAATCCTGCCCGAGGATGTGCGGAGCGTCGCCCCCGACGCGATCATCGCCACCGGTCGCAGCGATTACCCGAACCAGGTCAACAACGTCCTGTGCTTCCCCTTCATCTTCCGCGGTGCGCTGGATGTCGGTGCAACCACGATCAATGACGAAATGCAGCTGGCCTGCATCGAGGGCATCGCGGCGCTGGCCCGTGCGACGACCTCGGCCGAGGCCGCCATGGCTTATCGCGGCGAAACGCTCAGCTTCGGCCCCGATTACCTGATCCCCAAGCCCTTCGACCCGCGCCTGATCGGCGTGGTGTCCACCGCCGTCGCCAAGGCCGCGATGGAAACCGGCGTCGCCACCCGCCCGCTGGATGACGTGAACGCCTATAAGCGCAAGCTGGACGGCTCGGTCTTCCGCTCGGCCATGATCATGCGCCCGGTCTTTGAGGCCGCGGCCACCGTGAACCGCCGCATCGTCTTTGCCGAAGGCGAGGACGAACGCGTGCTGCGCGCCGCCAATGCCATGATTGAGGAAACCACCGACGCGCCGATCCTGATCGGTCGCCCGGAAGTCATCGAGATGCGCGCCGAACGTGCTGGCCTGCCGATCCGCCCCGGCCGCGATTTCGAGATCGTGAACCCCGAAAACGACCCGCGCTACCGCGATTACTGGGGCACTTACCACGAATTGATGGCCCGCCGCGGTGTGACCCCCGAGGTCGCCCGCGCCATCATGCGCACCAACACCACCGCCATCGGCGCGGTCATGGTCCATCGTGGCGAGGCCGACAGCCTGATCTGCGGCACTTTCGGGCAGTATCACTGGCACCTGAACTACATCAATCAGGTGCTGGCACGCGACGGGCTGCGCCCGCATGGCGCGCTGTCGCTGATGATCCTTGAGGATGGGCCGCTGTTCATTGCCGATACGCAGGTTCACCACACCCCCGATCCCCAGCAACTCGCCGAAATCACCCTTGGCGCAGCCCGCCATGTCCGCCGCTTCGGCCTGACGCCCAAGATCGCGCTTTGCTGTCATTCGCAATTCGGCAATCTGGACACCGAAACCGGCAAGCGCATGCGCGAGGCCATGGCGATCCTTGACGCCAAGGGGCTGGATTTCGTGGTTGAGGGTGAAATGCACATGGATGCGGCGCTTGACCCTTCGGTGCGCGAACGGCTGATGCCGCATTCGCGGCTTGAAGGCGCGGCCAACGTGCTGGTCTTTGCCAATACCGACGCGGCTTCGGGGGTGCGCAACGCGCTCAAGATGAAGGCGGACGGTCTTGAGGTCGGCCCGATCCTGATGGGCATGGGCAACAAGGCCCATATCGTCACCCAATCGGTCACCACCCGTGGCCTGCTGAACATGAGCGTTCTGGCTGGCACCCCGGTCGGCCATTACGGCTAAGCCCTGCGGCGGATCGCCGCAGCAAAGCGATCCGCCAAACCCATCAAGAACCTTGCCCGACCGATCCTGACGCGCAACTCTCTTCCCGTCTTTGGGAGGAGAGCAGGAATGGGGTATCAGGACATCTATGCCGGTTGGCAGGCCGACCCGGAAGGGTTCTGGATGCAGGCTGCCGAGGCGATCGACTGGGTCAAAAAGCCCTCAAAGGCGCTCTTCGACGAAAATGCCCCGTTCTATGAATGGTTCTCGGATGGGATGGTGAACGCCTGCTGGAACGCAGTGGACCGCCATGTTCTGGCCGGTCGCGGCGATCAGGTCGCGATCATGCATGACAGTCCGGTCACGCTTTCGACCAAGGGCATCACCTTTCGCCAGTTGCAGGACCGCGTGGCCTCGCTGGCCGGGGCGCTGCGCATGCGCGGCGTCGAAAAGGGCGACCGCGTCATCATCTACATGCCGATGATCCCCGAAGCGGTGGTCGCCATGCTGGCCTGTGCGCGGCTGGGGGCGATCCATTCGGTGGTTTTCGGCGGCTTTGCCGCGCATGAACTGGCGGTCCGCATCGACGACTGCACGCCCAAGGCGATGATCGCGGCCTCCTGCGGGTTGGAACCCGAGCGCGTCGTCCATTACAAGCCGCTGCTGGACGCGGCCATCGACCTTGCCAGCCACAAGCCCGAATTCTGCGTCATCTTCCAGCGCGAACAAGAGGTTGCCAAGCTGGTCGAGGGCCGCGATTTCAACTGGCACGGCTTCCAATACGGCGTCCGCCCCGCCGAATGTGTCCCGGTCGAGGGCAACCACCCCGCCTATATCCTTTACACTTCGGGCACGACCGGCCAGCCCAAAGGCGTCGTGCGCCACACGGCGGGCCATCTGGTCGCGCTACAATGGTCGATGAAGAACGTCTACAATATCGAGGCCGGAGACCGTTTCTGGGCCGCCTCGGATGTCGGCTGGGTCGTCGGCCACAGCTATATCTGCTATGGCCCGCTTCTGGCCGGGGCCACCACTGTCGTCTTTGAAGGCAAGCCCGTCGGCACGCCCCATCCCGGCGTCTACTGGCGTACGATCCAGAACCACCGCATCAAAAGCTTCTTCACCGCCCCCACCGCGCTGCGCGCCATCCGCCGCGAGGACCCGGAAGGGAAATGGATCAAGCGCTACAAGCTGCACGATCTGCAGGCCCTGTTCCTGGCCGGCGAACGCGCCGACCCGGATACGGTCATGTGGGCGCAGGAACATCTGGGCGTGCCGGTGATCGATCATTGGTGGCAGACCGAAACCGGCTGGCCGATCGCCGCAAACCCGCTGGGGATCGAGCCGCTGCCGATCAAACCCGGCAGCCCCTCGGTCCCGATGCCCGGCTATGACATCAGCGTGCTGGATGAGGGCGGCAACCCCGTTCCACCCGAGACGCTGGGCGCCATCGCCATCCGCCTGCCATTGCCACCCGGCACCCTGCCGACGCTGTGGAACGCCGACGAGCGCTTCCGCAAAAGCTATCTCGACCACTTCCCCGGCTATTATGAAACCGGAGATGCGGGCTATCTCGACCGGGACGGCTACCTTTACGTCATGGCCCGCACCGATGACGTGATCAATGTCGCCGGGCACCGCCTGTCCACCGGCGCGATCGAGGAAGTCCTTGCCAGCCACCCCGCCGTCGCCGAATGCGCAGTGATTGGTGCGGCAGACCCACTACGCGGTCAGATCCCGCTGGGGCTGCTCTGCCTCAAGTCAGGTGTGAATATCCCCGATGAGCAACTGGTTTCCGAGGTGGTGAAACTGGTCCGCGAGCGTATCGGCCCGGTCGCGGCATTTCGTTCGGCCTGCGTGGTCAAGCGCCTGCCCAAGACCCGCTCGGGCAAGATCCTGCGGGCGACGATGACCAGGATGGCCGACGGGCTGGATTTCAAACCTCCGGCAACAATCGACGACCCCGCCATCCTCGACGAGATCCGCGCGACGCTGGCCACAATCGGCTATCCCGCCATTGCCAAGACCGGCTAGGGACGCTCCCTGCGCAGCTTAGGGTCTGGCGATTTGAAAACGGTGAGACCCCAAGGGATTTCACCGTTTCCTAAATACCCATTCCTGGCAGTTCGACAGTCGCGGGCTTTCGACCTTACGCGATATCCGCGCCAAGCGCCTTCATCAGCGGCAGGAAGTCGGGGAACGAGGTCGCGATCGGGCTGCCATCGTCAACACTGACCGGCTGCTCCGAGGCAAGGCCCGCGACAAGGAAGGACATGGCAATGCGGTGATCCAGATGGGTGACGGCGTTGGCGCCGCCACGTAGCCCGCCGGAGCCATGAACGGTCATGGTGTCCTGAGTTTCCTCGACCGAGGCACCGTTTGCGCGCAGGCCGGTGGCCATGGCCTCGATCCGGTCGCTTTCCTTGACGCGCAGCTCATGGACGCCCTGCATCACGGTCGTGCCGGTCGCGAAGCAGGCGATGACCGACAGGATCGGGAATTCGTCGATCATGCTGGCGGCGCGCTCGGGCGGAACGGTCACGCCTTTCAGCGGCCCGTGGCGAACCAGCAGGTCGGCGACCGGCTCGCCGCCCTCTTCGCGCGGGTTTTCAAAGGTGATGTCCGCGCCCATTTCCAGCAGCGTGACGTAAAGCCCGTCGCGGGTCGGGTTGCGGCTGACGCCCGGAACGCGGATTTCCGATCCGGGCACGATCAGCGCCGCCGCGACCGGAAAGGCCGCGCTGGAAGGGTCGCGCGGCACGGCAACGGGTTGGGGTTTCAGCTCGGGGCGGCCGGTCAGGGTGATCACACGCCCCTCATCCGTTACCTCGGTGGTGATGGTCGCGCCGAAACCGGCCAGCATGCGCTCGGTATGGTCACGGGTCGGTTCGGATTCGATGACCACCGTCTGGCCCGGCGCATTCAGCCCGGCCAGCAGCACGGCGGATTTGATCTGGGCACTTGCTACCGGGGTTTTGTAGCGCACCGGGACGGATTCGGCCGCGCCCTTGATGGTCACGGGCAGGCGCTTGCCTTCGCGCGCGGTCACTTCACAGCCGAACAGCTCCAGCGGGTCGGTGACGCGGCCCATCGGGCGGCGCGACAGGCTGGCGTCACCGGTAAAGGTCGCGGTGATCGGGCTTGTCGCCATCGCGCCCATGATCAGGCGCACGCCGGTGCCGGAATTGCCGCAATCGATCACGCCTTCGGGCTCGGAGAAGCCGCCGACGCCGACGCCATTGACCTTCCACTCGCCCTCACCCAGACGCTCGACCTGCGCACCGAATGCCTGCATGGCCTTGGCGGTGTCCAGAACGTCCTGCCCTTCCAGAAGGCCGGTGATATGGGTTTCGCCCACCGACAGCGCGCCAAGGATCAGCGCGCGGTGGCTGATCGACTTGTCGCCGGGAACCTTGGCCTCGCCCTTCAGCGGACCCGAGCGGCGGGAGGTCATCGGAAGCGGTTCGGCGGAATGTGACATGGAGGGCCCCCTTGGCTTGTCGCGCAAGGTGATAGCGGTCACGGGGGCCGCTTGCAATCAGCCCCCGACAGATTCCGCCCCTGCCCTTCAGCCTTGGCGGCGGAAGGTCACGTAATGCGGCACGCGACCCTCGCGCAGCGCCTTTTGTTCGTAGCGCGTCGACAGCCAGTCGTCCCAAGGCTCGGCGCTGTCATGGATCAGGTCGAAGCCCGCGGGCGGCACTTCCTCGCGCGTCTGGCGGATGTAGTCGGGAATGTCGCTGGCCACGCGGAACTCGGCACCGGGTTTCATCACGCGGGCAAGCGGGATCAGGTGCTCCGGCGTCACGAAGCGGCGCCGGTGGTGGCGCGCCTTCGGCCAAGGGTCCGGATAGTTCAGGAAGGCCTTGTCGACCGAGTTTTCCGGGAACACATCCATCAGATCGCGCGCATCGCCGGGATGGACGCTGACATTTTCCACGCCCGCGGCGCGGATCTTGCCCAGCAACATGGCGACGCCATTGATGAAGGGCTCGCAGCCGATGATGCCGATTTCCGGGTAGCGGGCGGCCATGTGGACCATGTGCTCGCCGCCGCCGAAGCCTACTTCCAGCCAGACCGGGCGGTCATCGCCAAAGATCGAGGCCGGCGAAACCGGCGCGCGGTCGGGATTGTCCTGCACGGTGATGCCACGCGGACGCAATGTCCCGAGGTCCTCGGACAGGTAGCCCTTCTGGCTTTGCCGCAGGGTCTTGCCGTGACGACGGCCATAGAAATTGCGGCGCGGGGGATTCGGATCGAATTCGGTCATGCCGCGCCCATATGAAGGGCGCGGCGCGACGTCAAGTCATTCCGCAGCGAGTCGCGAAATGATCACCTGAACTTCGGGCTTCTTGCCGATCTCTTCCATCGAGACCTGACGGGTGATCTTGCGGATGGCTTCCTCAAGCCGGTCGTCATCCATCACCGTGCGGTCATCGGCGCGTTCGAGGAACTCGGCCAGCTCGCTTTCGATATTCCCGGCCAGCGGAACGCCCGCGCGGCCGGTTTCGGGCAGGCCGGACAGTTCAACCCAAGCGTCGGGCAGCGGGCTGTCATCCTCGTCCACGATGACCGAGACCATGACCTTGCCGTTCAGCGCCATGCGGATACGGTCGCGGACCACGCCGTCCATCGCACCGATCAGCACCGTGCCGTCCAGATACAGCCGTCCGGTATCGATCTGGTCGACCACGCGGGGGGCTTTCCCGGCCAGATCCACCATCATCCCGTTCGTCACCACCATCGAGGCGATGCCGCGCGATTCCGCCAGCTTCATATGCTCACGCAGATGCATGTGCTCGCCATGCATCGGGATGACCATCTGCGGCTTGATCAGGTCATGCACGGCCTCGATATCGGGGCGGTTGGCATGGCCCGAGACGTGATACAGCCCGTCATCGGCGTCATAAAGATCAACGCCCAGCTCGCTCAGCTGGTTCTGGATGCGGATCACGCCGCGTTCGTTGCCGGGGATGGTGCGGGACGAGAACAGGAAGCTGTCCCCTTCCTTCAGCTGGATGCCCAGATAACGGCCCCGCGACAGTTGCGCGCTGGCGGCGCGGCGTTCGCCCTGACTGCCGGTGACGATCAGCATGACCTTGTCACGCGGCATCTCGGCGGCTTCCTCGGGGCTGACCACCGGCGGGAAGCGGTCCAGAATGCCGGTTTCGATCGCCACCGTGACCATACGGCGCATGGCGCGGCCCAGCAGGCAGATCTTGCGCCCCGAGGCGATGGCGGCCTCGGCCAGGGTCATCAGACGGGCGACGTTGCTGGCAAAGGTGGTGGCCACGACCAACTGCGGCTGGGCCATCACCCAGTCGAGGATCGGGTTGGCCAGCACGGCCTCGGACCGGCCGGGATGGGTCGAGAAGATGTTGGTGGAATCGCAGGTCAGAACCTTGACCCCATCACCCTCGCGCGCGATCTCGCGCCACAGGATCGGGTCGAAGCGCTCACCCACCACGGGGGTGCCGTCCAGCTTGAAGTCGCCGGTATGGACGATGCGGCCAGCGGGCGTGTCGATGACCAGCGCCGAGCTTTCCGGGATCGAGTGGCTGACCGGCACGAATTGCACCTGGAACGGCCCGGCGGTGATGACCTCGGGGCGCGGGGCGTGGATGTGGATCTGGTCGATGGGCTGGCCCATCTCCTCCATCTTCAGGCGCGCGATGGCACCGGTGAAGCGGCGGCAATGGATCGGCTTCTGGACCTTGCCCCACAGCAGGCCAAGCGCGCCGACATGGTCCTCATGCGCGTGGGTGATGAAGATCGCCTCGATACGGTGGCGGTTCTCCTCAAGCCAGGCGACATCGGCCATGATCAGGTCGATGCCGGGTGCGGTGTCCATGTCGCCGAAGGTCACGCCCAGGTCGACGACGATCAGGCGTTCCTTGCCCGGTTCGCCGTAGCCATAGACATAGGCGTTCATGCCGATTTCGCCCGCGCCGCCCAGCGGCAGATAGATCAGGCGTTCAGCCATGGGCCATCTCCTTGTTATAATCGTGGATCAGGCGTAGGCCGTGCATGGTCAGGTCATCCTCGATCGCGTCGAACAGATCAAAACCCTGATCGAACAACGGCGCAAGTCCGCCGGTGGCGATGACCTTCATCGCCCTCCCGCGTTCCTGCCGGATCTTTTCGACGATCCCCTGCACAAGGCCGATATAGCCCCAGAAAATGCCTGACTGAATGCAGGCAACGGTATTGGTGCCGATGACCTTCATGGGCATCGTCACGTCGACATGCGGAAGACTGGCCGCACCCATATGCAAAGCTTCGAGCGAGAGGTTCACGCCCGGAGAAATCACGCCGCCGACATAGGCGCCGTCCGTATCGACCACATCGAATGTGGTGGCAGTTCCAAAATCGACCACGATCAGGTCCGGCCCGTGGCGGTCGAATGCGCCGACCGTGTTCACCAGCCGGTCGGGACCGACGGTCGTGCCCTGATCGACGCGCGGCGCGACCGGCAGCAGGCAGTCGGGCTTGCCCACGACCAGCGGGCGCGTGTCGAAATAGCGGTTACACAGCACACGCAGGTTGAAGACAACGCGCGGCGCGGTGGCGCTGATGATGCAGTCGGTGATGTTCAGATCCAGCTTCTGCAACGTCATCAGCGTCGACAGCCAGACGAAATATTCATCCGCCGTACGGCGGTGGTCGGTCGCGATCCGCCACAGGGCGCGGAAACGCTCACCATCCCAGACCGAGAAGACGGTGTTCGTGTTCCCGGTATCGATGCAGAGCAGCATTGCTCAGACTCCGAAATAGACATCCGCCGCGGGCAGGATCTGCCGGCCGGACGGAGTGTTCAGGACCAGCGCGCCGGTCTGGTCGATGCCCTCAAAGACGCCCTGCGTCTGGGTCGCGCCGGTGCGGGCGATGATCGTCTCGCCCAGACGGGCGGCGCGGGACAGCCAAGCGTTGCGGATCGGCGCGAAGCCGTAAGTGTCCATCTGCGCCAACCATCGCGCGAAATGCGGGGCAAGCAGATCAAGGAATTCTTCGGCGCTGACGGCAAAGCCGGTCTCGCCCAGCACGGAAACCGGGGTGACGGCATGCGGCTCGACCGCGCCCCGATCCGGAGCGGCGGCAAGGTTCACGCCGATGCCGACGGCAAGCCCGGTCAGGTCATTCCCCGAGCCCGCGCTTTCCAGCAGGATGCCCGCGACCTTGCCGCCATTCAGCAGCACGTCATTGGGCCATTTGATCGAAAGCCGCGCCGAAGGACCGCAGGCATCGCCAAGCGCGTCATGCAGGGCCAAGGCGGCGACAAAGGAAATCTGCGCGGCGGCAGCGGGACCGCCCTTGGGCCGCAAGAAAAGCGTGCCGGCGAAGTTACCCGCCGGCATCACCCATTCTCGTCCGCGGCGACCGCGTGCGGCCGCCTGCTGATGTGCCATGATCCAGGCCGGACCGCTCAGCGACGGTGCAAGGCGCAGCGCCTCGCTATTCGTGCTGTCGGTGCGGGCCAGCACATGCCGGCCCACGCCCTCGGGCCAGGTATCACTCAACGCGTTCGGGCTCGGCCGGCAGCGTTTCGGGGGCGGTAGTCGGGGCAATCTCGGCGGTGTGGCCGACCAGAGCCTCGGCGGCGCGGCCTGCAGCGACATCGACACCCAGCATGTTGATCGCGCCGAACAGCATGGCTGCAGCCGGGATCATCAGCGCCAGGTACTGGACGGCGCTCATGCGGCTGGTCACACCGTCGGTCTCGGAACCGAAATACATGTAGTAGACGATACGCAGGTAATAGAAGGCGCCGATGACCGAGGCGATCACGCCCAGCACCGCCAGCCAGCCCATGCCCGCATCAACCGCCGCATTCAGCACGCCGAACTTGGCAAAGAAGCCCAAGGTCGGCGGCACACCGGCAAGGCTGAACATCAGCACCAGCATGGCCAGACCCTTGGCCGGGTCGGTCCAGGCGAAACGGTTCAGCGAGGCCAGATCGGTGACCGGCGTGCCGTCACGCTCCAGCGACAGGATGAAGGCGAAGGTGCCGACATTCATCACCGCATAGATGGTCATGTAGATCAGCATCGCCTGCACGCCCAGCGTCGAACCCGAGGCAAGGCCAACCAGCGCAAAGCCCATATGGGCGATCGAGGAATAGGCCATCAGGCGTTTGACATTGGTCTGGCCGATACCGGCGATCGAACCCAGGAACATCGACAGCACAGCCAGCGCCGCGACGATCTGGCTCCAGTCGCCGATGACCTGACCGAAGGCGTCAAAGACCAGACGCGCGATCAGACCCATCGCCGCAACCTTGGGGGCGGTGGCGAAGAAGGCGGTGACCGGCGTGGGCGAGCCTTCATAGACGTCCGGGGTCCACATGTGGAACGGAACCGCCGACACCTTGAAGGACAGGCCGACCAGCATGAACACCAGACCGAACAGCACGCCCAGCGACAGGTGGCCGGATTGCACCGCGTTGATGATGCCGCTGAAATTGGTCGTGCCCGAGAAGCCATAGACCAGCGAGGCGCCGTAAAGCAGCAGGCCGGAGGACAGCGAGCCCAGAACGAAGTATTTCAGACCGGCTTCCGACGAACGCACCGAGTCCTTGCGCATCGCGGCGATCACGTAAAGCGCCAGCGATTGCAGCTCAAGGCCCATATACAGGGTCAGCAGGTCGCCCGCCGAGACCATCAGCATCATGCCGATGACCGACAGCGTCACCACGATCGGGAATTCGAAGCGCAGCATGCGGCGGCGTTCGAGGTAATCGACGCTCATCGCAAGGACGGCGGCGGCCGAAACCAGCATCACCACCTTGGCAAAGCGCGAGAAGCCGTCATCGGTGAACATGCCGTAGAAGGCCTGCGCATCGGGACGGCCACCCAGACCCACCATGGCGGCGACGATCAGGAAGGCCGCGACCGTGGTCCAGAGCAGCGTCCGGGCCAGCTTGTCCTTGCCGAGATAGGCTCCGACCATGAGGGCGGCCAGCGCATAGGCTGCCAGCAGCGCCTCGGGCAGAATGGTCGTGAAATCGAGCGAGGTCATGTCCGCCCCCTAGTGGCTTGTCGCAGCCGCGGCGGTTTCCACCACCGGCTGGCTTTGGTTGTAGTCATTGAGCAGCGCGGCGACAGCCGGGCCGGTCACATCGGTCACAAGGCGCGGATACACACCCAGGATCAGCGTCATCGCGATCAGCGGCACAAAGATCCAGCGCTCGCGCGGGGTCATGTCGGTGATCGACTTCAGGCTTTCCTTCAGCAGCTGGCCCAGCGTCACGCGGCGATACAGCCACAGCGCATAGGCCGCAGAGAAGATCACGCCCGAGGCCGCGACCAGCGCCACCCAGGTATTCGCGCGGAACGTCCCCAGCAGCGTCAGGAATTCGCCGACAAAGCCCGAGGTGCCGGGCAGGCCCACGTTCGCCATGGTGAAGAACATGAACACGGCGGCATAGGCCGGCATCCGGTTGACCAGCCCGCCATAGGCGTCGATCTCGCGGGTGTGCATGCGGTCATAGATGACGCCGACGCAAAGGAACAGCGCGCCCGAGATGAAGCCGTGGGACAGCATCTGGAAGATCGCGCCATCGACACCGACCTGGTTCGCCGCAAAGATCCCCATGGTCACGTAGCCCATGTGGGCGACAGAGGAATAGGCGATGACCTTCTTCATGTCCGACTGCGCCAGTGCGACCAGCGAGGTGTAGACGACGGCGATCGCCGACATCCAGAACACCACCGGCTGCATGATGTCGGAGGCGACCGGGAACATCGGCAGGCTGAAGCGCAGGAAGCCGTAGCCACCCATCTTCAGCAGAACCGCGGCCAGCAGGACCGAACCGGCGGTCGGTGCCTGAACGTGCGCGTCGGGCAGCCAGGTATGGACCGGCCACATCGGCATCTTGACCGCGAAGCTGGCAAAGAAGGCCAGGAACAGCAGCATCTGCATGCCGCCGATCACCGTCACGCCCAGCAGGCGGAAGGTTTCATGCGGGAAGTCGAAGGTCAGCAGCGTCGGAATGTCGGTGGTGCCCGCCATGCGATACATGGCGATCATCGCGACCAACATCAGCACCGAGCCGAGGAAGGTATAAAGGAAGAACTTGAAGGACGCATAGATGCGGTCCTTGCCACCCCAGATGCCGATGATCAGGAACATCGGGATCAGGCCGGCCTCGAAGAACAGGTAGAACAGGACCAGATCCAGCGCGGTGAACACGCCGATCATCAGACCTTCCAGCACGAGGAAGGCGATCATGTATTCCTTGACCTTCGTGTCGACCGTCCAGCACGAAAGGATGGTCAGAGGCATCATGAAGGTGGTCAGCAGGACGAACAGGACCGAGATCCCGTCCACGCCCATCTTGTAGCGCAGGCCCATGATCCAGGCCTTGTCCTCGACGAACTGGAAGCCGGTATTGGCCGGATCAAACCCGAACAGAACGAAAAGCGAGATCAGGAAGGTGGCCGTCGTCGCCAGCAGCGCAAGCCATTTGGCATTGCGCGCGGCGGCCTCGTCCTGACCGCGCAGGAACAGAGCCATGATCCCTGCCGCAACGATGGGCAGGAAGGTGATGATGGAAAGAAGGTTCGTCATATCAGTGCGCGCCCCGCATCATCACCCAGATCAGCAAGCCCACGATGCCGACGACCATGGCGAAGGCGTAGTGGAACAGATAGCCCGATTGCACCCGGACCGCCGCGCGCGTCAGGCGCGGGATGATCCCCATGGCAACCCCGTTGATCGCCCCGTCGATCGTGGCCCCGTCGCCCTTTTTCCAAAGGAGACGGCCAAGGCACAGCGCCGGGCGGACGAAGATGAAGTTGTAGATTTCGTCGAAGTACCACTTGTTCAGCAGGAACTGGTAAAGCGCGGGCTGGGCCTTTGCCAGTTTGGCCGGAATCTCCGGGCTGCGGATATAGAAGATCCACGCCGTGAACAGACCCAGAAGCATCGCGATGAAGGGCGAGACCTTCACCCAGGCCGGGGCGTGGTGCGCCTCGTCCATGATGTGGTTGTCGGGCGCCATGTAGATCGCGCCACCGACCGGGGCTGCGACTTCATGGGCGGTGGTTGCGGCATGCTCACCCTCGGCAGCCGGGGCGGCATGTTCGGTCGCGGTAGCAGCCGGGGCAGCAGGTGCTGCGTGTTCAGCCGTAGCGGTCTCGGTCGCGACATGCTCGACCGGGGCCGTGCCGTGCTCGGCCGGGGCCGCCTCACCCTCGGTCGTCTCATGCGCGCCGGGGATGTGGAAGAAGCTGGTGACCTTGTGGTGGTCGCCAAAGAACGGACCGAACCAGACCATACCGGCAAAGACCGCGCCGATGGCCAGAACGCCCAGCGGAATGGTCATGATGGCCGGGCTTTCATGGGCATGTTCATGCGCATGGTGATCGCCGCGTTCCTTGCCGAAGAAGGTCAGGAAAATCAGGCGCCACGAATAGAAGCTGGTGAAGCAGGCCGCGATGACCAGCATCCAGAAGGCGTAGCTGTTGCCAGCCCAGGCGCTTTCGATGATCGCGTCTTTCGACAGGAAGCCTGCGAAGCCGATATGGGTCAGCGGAATGCCGACGCCGGTGATCGCGAAGGTGCCGATCATCATCGCCCAGAAGGTCAACGGGATCTTTTTGCGCAGGTTGCCGTAGTTCCGCATGTCCTGTTCGTGATGCATCGCGTGGATGACCGAGCCGGCACCAAGGAACAGCATCGCCTTGAAGAAGGCGTGGGTCAGCAGGTGGAACATGGCGGCCGAATAGACGCCGACGCCCGCGGCCACGAACATGTAGCCCAGCTGCGAACAGGTCGAATAGGCGATGACGCGCTTGATGTCGTTCTGCACCAGACCAACCGTCGCTGCGAAGAAGGCGGTGGTCGCACCGACGATCACGATGAAGTTCTTCGCATCCGGGGCGAATTCATACAGCGGCGACATCCGGCAGACCAGGAACACGCCCGCGGTCACCATGGTTGCGGCGTGGATCAGCGCCGAAACCGGGGTCGGGCCTTCCATCGCGTCCGGCAGCCAGGTGTGCAGCAGAAGCTGCGCCGACTTGCCCATCGCGCCGACGAACAGAAGGAAGCCCAGCAGGTTCGCTGCGTTCCACTCGCGCCACAGGAAATGCATGTTGGTCTGGGCGATTTCCGGCACTTGCTGGAAGATGGCGTCGAAATGGATCGAGCCGGTCAGCCAGTACAGGCCAAAGATGCCCAGCAGGAAGCCGAAGTCACCGACGCGGTTGACGATGAACGCCTTCATCGCAGCGGCGTTCGCGCTTTCCTTTTTGTAGTAGAAGCCGATCAGCAGGTACGAGGCGACACCGACGCCCTCCCAGCCGAAGAACATCTGCAGCAGGTTATCCGCCGTCACCAGCATCAGCATGGCGAAGGTGAAGAACGACAGGTACGCAAAGAAGCGCGCCTTGTAATGCTCGTGGTGGTGGTCCCAGTTGTCGTCATGGGCCATGTAGCCCAGCGAATACATGTGGACCAGCGCCGAAACCGTGGTCACCACGATCAGCATGATCGCGGTCAGCCGGTCCAGACGGATCGACCATTCGGTGACGAAATCACCCGACACAACCCAGTCCATGACCGGGATGTGGCGCGGCACGCCGTCGAAGCCCAGGAACAGCACCCAGCTCAGCAGGCAGCACAGGAACAGAACCCCTGTGGTAAGATATTGCGCGGCTTTCTCGCCGATCAGCCGCCAGCCGAAGCCCGCGATAATCGAGGCCAGCAGGGGCGCGAAGAGGACGATCTTTTCCATGCCGTCTTAACCCTTCATCACGTTGACGTCTTCCACCGCGATCGTGCCGCGGTTGCGGAAGAAGACCACGAGGATTGCAAGGCCGATGGCGGCCTCGGCGGCAGCGACCGTCAGGATGAACATGGTGAAGACCTGCCCCACCAGATCGCCCATATGGGTCGAGAAGGCGACGAAGTTGATATTCACCGCCAGCAGCATCAGTTCGATCGACATCAGGATGACGATGACGTTCTTTCGGTTCACGAAGATCCCGAAAATGCCGGTGACGAAAAGTATCGCCCCTACGACAAGATAATGTGTCAATCCGATCATCTTCGTGGTCCCTCCGGGCCTTCGCCCGTTGAAAAATCCGTTCGCTGGATGGACCGCCCTGTGGCGGTCCCGATTGGCTAAGGTTCGCGCGAGGTGCGGGCTTACAGCCCCTGCCCCGGCTTCACGTCTTTCATTTCCATGGTCTTGGCCGGGTCGCGCCACATCTGCTCCAGCACGTTCTGGCGCTTGATGTCGCGGCGGTGGCGCATGGTCAGCAGGATCGCCCCGATCATCGCGACCAGCAGGATCAGGCCTGCGATCTGGAAGTTCAGCAGGTAGCGATCATAGATCAGCATGCCCAGACCTTTGGTGTTCTGCACGCCCTCGACGATGGGGGCGACACGCTGGCTTTCGGCGATCTCGGCCGGGGTCCAGCCCGAGAAGGCGATGCCCAGCTGCGCCAGCAGCACGATACCGATCAGCAAGGCCAGCGGCAGATAGCGCGCCAGTTCCCCCCTGAGCGCGGCGAAATCGACGTCAAGCATCATCACCACGAACAGGAACAGCACCGCCACCGCGCCGACATAGACGACGATCAGCAGCATGGCGACGAATTCCGCCCCTTGCAGGACGAACAGGCCCGACGCGGAAAGGAAGGCAAGGATAAGCCACAGCACCGAGTGAACCGGGTTGCGGCTGATCACGACCATGAAGCCTGCGACGCAGGCACTGATCGCAAACAGGTAGAAAGCGAAGGTCATCATTCCTCGTCCTCCTCGGCATAGACGCTCTGGGCGATCTCGAGCGCCTTCTGCATCGCAGGCAGCCCGCCGAACATGCTCATCTGAAAGATCGTCTCGGCGATCTCGCGTTTGGTGGCGCCGGTCGCAAGCGCCTGACGGATGGTCAGACGCAGTTGCGGCTCGGCCAGCGCGCCCTGAACGGTAATCGCGCCGATTGTCAGAAGCAGACGCGTCTTGGCGTCCAGCCCCTCACGGTTGAAAGTCTTGCCGAACCACAGCTCAAGCATGTCCGCCGGCATGACGGGCACCAGCTTTTCCATCGCGCGCATGTCGAAATGTTCGAGCGCGGGATTCCACGCCCGCGCCATTTCCTGGCTAGATGCCATCATCTGCGCGAAAAGCTTGGTGAACGCGTCGGTCATCTGTAGGGCGCATCCAGTTGCAGGTTGCGCGCGATTTCCGATTCCCAGCGCTCGCCATTGGCCAGCAGCTTTTCCTTGTCATAGAAAAGCTCTTCGCGGGTTTCGGTCGCGTATTCGAAGTTCGGGCCTTCGACGATGGCATCGACCGGGCAGGCTTCCTGACAGAAGCCGCAATAGATGCATTTCGTCATGTCGATGTCGTAGCGCGTGGTGCGGCGCGAGCCGTCCTCGCGCGGTTCGGCATCGATGGTGATGGCCTGAGCCGGGCAGACCGCTTCGCACAGCTTGCAGGCGATGCAGCGTTCTTCCCCGTTCGGGTAGCGGCGCAGGGCGTGTTCACCGCGGAAACGCGGCGAAATCGGGCCCTTTTCATGCGGGTAGTTCAGCGTCGGCTTGGGCGACACGAAATAGCGCATGCCCAGGCCGAAACCCTTGATGAAATCCCACATCAGGAAATATTTGGTCGCCCGCGCGAAATCGAAGGCCATCAGAAATGCTCCCCTTTTCTGGGTGCCGCGAAGCGGTCGAATGCGGCGACATACTCGCGCACCCGCGCGCCGTCCTTCGCATGCTCCGCCGTGTCAAGATTATTGGCGAGGAAATGGGCCAGTTCGATCTTGTCGGTCTCACTGGCTGTGGCGAATGCCTCGGCTAGCTTGTTGGAAGACATGTTATCCTCCGATCGCCCAGCGGGCCCAGAAGCCGCCGAAGACTTCGTAACGGGCAAGGATCGCGATCAGCACAACCCAACCCAGCGACAGCGGCAGGAACACCTTCCAGCCGATACGCATCAGCTGGTCGTAGCGGTAGCGCGGCACGATCGCCTTCACCATCGCGAACATGTAGAACCAGAACCACATCTTGATGACCATCCACCACCAGCCGTCGGCGATGAACGGGACCGGCGACAGCCAGCCGCCGAAGAACAGCAGCGAAAGCAGCGCGCACATCAGGTAGATGGCGATATATTCACCGGCCATGAACAGCAGGTAGGGCGTGGACGAATATTCGACCATGTGGCCCGCGACCAGTTCCGATTCAGCTTCCGCCAAGTCGAAGGGCGGGCGGTTCGTTTCGGCCAGCGCCGAGACAAAGAACAGCACGACCATCGGCAGGTGCGGCAGGAAGTACCAGTTCAGCAGACCCCAGTCGCCCTTCTGCGCATGCACGATCTCGGTCAGGTTCATCGACCCGGTCGAGATGATGATGCCGATGATGATCAGGCCCATCGAGACTTCGTAGGAAATCATCTGTGCGGCCGAACGCAGCGACGCAAGGAACGGGTATTTCGAGTTCGAAGCCCAGCCGCCCATGATCGAGCCGTAAACCTCAAGCGAGGACGCGGCGAACACGAACAGGATGCCCACGTTGATATTGGCCATGACCCAGCCCTCGTCGAAGGGGATCACGACAAAGGCGAACAGCGCCAGCATCATCGACAGGAACGGGGCCAGGAAGAAGACGAACTTGTCCGCCCCGGCCGGGATCACGATTTCCTTGACGATGTATTTCAGCGCGTCGGCAAAGGTCTGCAGCAGGCCCCAGGGACCGACCACGTTCGGACCACGGCGCATCTGCACGGCGGCCCAGATCTTACGGTCGCCATAGACCATGAAGATCAGCGAGCCCATGACAAAGGCAATGACTGCCAGACCCTGCAAAAGCAAGATCAGCGCGAAACCGTAGGATGAGGCCCAAAACTCAGCCATGATCTTTCGTCCCTCTCATCACGCCGCGGGAATGCCGCGCGACTTGCATTCCTGCAAGGTGTCTTTCGTTGTCATCACCGTCAGCCCCATAGGTTTTTTCCCTGACAGGGTAAAAACCGAGCCGACGACGATCTTGCCATTGCGTTTGTCGCGCAATGTCCGAATGTGGCGAGCGTACGGCGTTCCGTTCGCATCCGCCCAATTGGCCAGCGCGCATGTGGCATAGGCGAACGCCGTGTCGGCGTCCACCCCACTGCGAAGATTTGCCGTCACTTCGATCAGGCTATCCCCGCTCTTGCGCTTGCTGGGCCATGCTTTGACGGTCGCGCCCTGGAAGTCCTTGGGCTCGGCCGTGAAACTTGCCGGAAGATTGAGCTTCAGCGGCTGTGTGCGGGCACGGAAGTCGGCCAGTGCCTTTTCCTGCGCCGTCAGCCCGCGTGCACGGACCGGGCCCATATTGGGCACGCCCGACAGGTCAAGCTGCATGTTCTCGTTCAGCATCAACAGATCCGCTTCGGTCAGCGCGAAGGCGTCCTTCCCCTCGGGGCTGTCCAGCGTCATCTCGCTGACCGAGCCGTCGGGTTCCAGAATCAGGATCTCGCCCGATTTGGTCGAGACCCGCCCGCGCGAGATCACCTTCTTGCCGGGTGCGCCGGCATCGCTTTGCACGACCGTCACGTTCAGCTCTTCCGGCTTGGCGGGGGGCCGCGAGGCGTCAGTGCTGTCCGAGTCGCAGCCCGCCAACAGCGACGCCATCAGTCCGATCCCGAAAAGCGCTGCAAAGCGGCTCCCCATGCGTGTTTACTCCGCTGCCATTGCAGGCGCCTTGCGCGCCGCCGCCATTGCCGAAAGTTCCCCCATCAGCGGCGAGCTGCGCGCGATCGGGTTGGTCAGGTAGAAGTCTTTCACCGCAAGGCGGAAGGTCGCGCGGCCCATGTCGCGCAGCTCCAGCGCCTGCCATTCATTGGCCGGGACCTGATCGATCTGCGCCAGATGCGGCACAGCCTGAACCAGCGCACGGCGCAACCCGGCAAGGCTGTCCCAAGGCTGGGTCTTGCCCAGTTCGGCCGACAGCGCGCGCAGGATCGCCCAGTTTTCCTTGCCCTCGCCCGGCGCGAAGTTTGCGCGCATGGCCAGTTGCGGACGGCCTTCGGTATTGACGAACAGCCCGCTTTCCTCGGTGTAGCAGGCACCCGGCAGGATCAGGTCGGCGCGATGCGCACCGCGATCACCGTGGCTGCCCTGATAGATCACGAAGGGACCGGCGGCGATGTCGACCTCATCCGCGCCCAGATTGTAGATGACCTCGGCGCCCTCGATGGCGGCGGTCAGGCCACCTTCGGTCACGGCACCCACATCCAGCGCGCCGACGCGGCCAGCGGCGGTATGCAGGACCAGCAGCTTGCAACCGCCCAGTTCGCAGATGCGCATGGCATGGGCCAGAACGGCCTCGCCATCGGCTTCGCTCAGCGCGCCCTGCCCCACGATGACCAGACCCGGCGTGCCGTCGCTGGCCAGATCCTGTGTCAGCAGATCGGCCAAAGCGGCGCGGTCGGTGCCCAGATGGGCGTAGTCGAAGGTCAGGTCCACGGCCTCGCCGATCAGCGCGACCTGTGCACCATTCGCCCAAGCCCGGCGCAGGCGCGAGTTCAGGACCGGCGCTTCCTCGCGCGGGTTGGTGCCGATCAGCAGGATGCGCTTGGCGCTGTCTATATCCGCGATGCTGGCATTACCGACATAGGCCGAGCGGTTGCCTGCGGGCAGACGCGCGCTATCGGTACGGCTTTCGACCTTGCCGCCCAGACCCTCGACCAGTTGCTTCAGGCTGAAGGCGGCCTCGACCGGGACCAGATCACCGATCAGGCCGGTAACCTTTTTGCCCTTCATCGCGCGGGCGGCAGTTTCCAGCGCCTCGGGCCAGGTGGCGGCGCGCAGGCGGCCGTTTTCACGGATATAGGGCTTGTCCAGACGCTGGCGGCGCAGACCGTCCCAGACGAAACGGGTCTTGTCGCTGATCCATTCCTCGTTCACGCCGTCATGGTTGCGCGGCAGGATGCGCATGACTTCGCGACCCTTGGTGTCGACACGGATGCTGGCGCCAAGCGCGTCCATCACGTCGATCGACTCGGTCTTGGTCAGTTCCCACGGACGGGCGGTGAAGGCATAGGGCTTGGAAACCAGCGCGCCAACCGGGCACAGGTCGATGATGTTGCCCTGCATGTTCGAGACCAGCGTCTCATTCAGGTAGCTGGTGATCTCGCTGTCTTCGCCGCGACCGGTCTGGCCCATCTGGGTGATGCCCGCGACCTCGGTGGTGAAGCGCACGCAGCGGGTGCAGCTGATGCAGCGGGTCATATGGGTTTCGACCAGCGGCCCAAGGTTCAGGTCCTCAGACGCACGCTTCGGCTCGCGGAAGCGGCTAAAATCGACGCCATAGGCCATGGCCTGATCCTGCAGGTCGCATTCGCCGCCCTGGTCGCAGATCGGGCAATCCAGCGGGTGGTTGATCAGCAGGAATTCCATCACGCCTTCGCGGGCCTTCTTGACCATCGGCGAGTTGGTGCGGACTTCGGAGGGCGCGCCATCCGGGCCGGGACGCAGATCCTTGACCTGCATCGCGCAGGAGGCGGCAGGCTTCGGCGGGCCGCCGACAACCTCGACAAGGCACATGCGGCAGTTGCCGGCGATGGACAGCCGCTCGTGATAGCAGAAGCGCGGCACCTCGACCCCGGCCAATTCGCAGGCCTGGATCAGGGTCATGTTCGGATCGACCTCGATAATCTTGTCGTCGATCTTGAGCTTGCGAAGATCTGCCATCTTGTCTTTCCTTATCCGTCGCGGTGGCGAAGCGTCGCCTTGCCGGAACAAGCTCCGGCGGTTTCCGCACGATTCAAATGCTGGCCGAAGGCTGGCCCGGTTTTCATTTCAGCAGTCATGTCTGCGCGCAGGGTCATTATCACTTCACCCTGACGAAAGAACGGTGAACGACCTTGGCGATCCGCTCACGTTCGCCGCGCCGCAGGACGACGGTCATCGCGTCGCTGCCGCGATTGAAGGTGACGGTGCCATGGATCGCTTCGCCGGTATTGTAGAACAGCTCGCGATTGGCGGTCGTGGTGTAGCGGCTGCCATCCGAGCGCCAGCACTCGATATGGGCGTCCCGCGCATTGCCGGTGACGCGCAGGATCGGCTTGCCGGCGATATTGCGCGTGACCCATGTGCGCACGCCCGGCCCATCGGCATCGCAATTGATGTCGGTCGGCGCGAGCATGTCGAATTCAAGGTAGAATTTCTGCGCCGTCGGCGCGAACGGATCCGAGGGCTCACCGGCAAAGGCATCCGCCGCAATCATGGCGGCGGCGGACGCGGCCATGAGGGCCAGCCCGATGCGGTTCATCCACTTTTTCATTTCGCCACCAGGAAGCTGCCGATCAGGTTCTTGTCGGCGATCGCCTGCTTGCCGATCGCGCAGAAGCTTTGCGCGTCACCCTTTTTCGCACCATGGCGGGTCAGGTAATCCTCGGCGGTGGCATAGATGCGTTTCTTCTCGGCCTTGTCGTCCAGAAAGGCGTCGATCTGCTTGCCGGAATAGCCCTTCTGCTCGGCATAGCGCTTCAGCTTGCGGGCCTCGCCATAGGCGTAAAGGATGCGCGCGTCGATGGTCGGGCATTCACGGCGGATGCGGTCGGCGATCCGGGCCGAGACCAGACGGTCGTTGATGTGCTTTTCCTGCGCCAGCGGTTCCAGCGCGGCGGCGGGACCGGCAGCAAGAAGCGTGGCCGCGATCAGTGCGGCGGCAATGGGTTTCATGGCAAATGCCTCCTTGTCATGGCGCTTCGTCATAACATCGGGGCCTTGCCCATTCCGCACACCAAGGCGCGAGCCGGTCGTGATCCCCCCGATAACCTCGGCGCGCAAACGCGCAGGGTCCCCCGAGGGGGACCGCCGTGCCGGATCATGTTGGGGGATGGCGACCATGCCCTGATTACTCCGCAGCCATGGCGCCCATGCGCCCGGTGCGTTTCGCCTTGATGCGATCCTCGATCTCCTCGCGGAAATTGCGGATCAGGCCCTGGATCGGCCAGGCGGCTGCGTCGCCAAGGGCGCAGATGGTGTGGCCTTCAACCTGCTTGGTCACGTCGAACAGCATGTCGATTTCCTCGACCTCGGCCTCGCCGCGGACCAGACGTTCCATGACGCGCATCATCCAGCCGGTGCCTTCGCGGCAGGGCGTGCATTGGCCGCAGCTCTCGTGCTTGAAGAACTTCGACAGACGCCAGATCGCCTTGATGATGTCGGTGTCCTGATCCATCACGATCATGCAGGCGGTGCCGAAGCTCGAGCGCAGTTCGCGCATGCCGTCATAGTCCATGATGGCGTTTTCGCATTGCTCGGCGGTCAGCACCGGGCAGGACGCGCCGCCGGGGATCACGGCTTTCAGGTTCTTCCAGCCGCCGCGCACGCCGCCGCCATGCTTCTCGATCAGCTCGCGCATCGGGATCGACATGGCTTCTTCGACGACGCAGGGCGTGTTGACGTGGCCGGTCATGCCGAACAGCTTGACGCCCGCATTGTTCGGACGGCCGAAGCCCGCGAACCACTCGCCGCCGCGACGCAGGATGGTCGGGACCACCGCGATCGATTCGACGTTGTTCACCGTGGTCGGGCAGCCGTAAAGCCCCGCACCCGCCGGGAACGGAGGCTTCATCCGGGGCATGCCCTTCTTGCCTTCGAGCGATTCGATCAGCGCGGTTTCCTCACCGCAGATATAGGCGCCGGCGCCGTGATGCAGGTACAGGTCGAAATCCCAGCCCGAGCCGCAGGCGTTCTTGCCCAGCAGACCCGCGTCATAGCATTCGTCGATGGCCAACTGCAGGGCCTCGCGCTCGCGGATGAACTCGCCACGGATATAGATATAGGCGGCATGTGCGCCCATGGCGAAGCTGGCGATCAGCGCACCCTCGATCAGGGTATGCGGATCATGGCGCATGATCTCGCGGTCCTTGCAGGTCGCGGGCTCGGATTCGTCGGCATTGATGACCAGATAGGACGGACGGCCATCCGATTCCTTGGGCATGAAGGACCATTTCATGCCGGTCGGGAAGCCTGCGCCGCCACGGCCACGCAGTCCCGAAGCCTTCATTTCGTTGATGATCGAGTCGCGACCGCGCTGGATGATTCCGGCAGTGCCGTCCCAGTGGCCGCGCTTACGCGCCCCGGCCAGGCTGCGATCGCCCATGCCGTAGATGTTCGTAAAGATCCGGTCCTGATCGTTCAGCATCCCAAATTCATCCTTGTCCCTGCGAGGGCGCATTGCGCCGCCGCCAGATCCGCCAGGTCACCAGAAGCGACCAGATCAAGGCCCCCATCGCCACCAGATCGGCGAGAAAGGCGTATTTCGCGGGCCAGCCCATCTGGCCCCCCATCCATTGCAGACCCAGCCAGCCCAGCATGGTCACGGTGATCACCACCGCCACCAGCCGCATCTGGCCCGAATCCACGACCGTCGCACCGGCCCCTGCCGCGCGCGACGAGCTATCCTTTGCCGGGCGGGGCATCAAGTGGCCTCGCCGCGGTCGACCGCGCGGGAATGCTCGGTCTGATGTCCTTCGGCCAGCAAACGGGCCTGGCCCACCCAGTCATCCGTCTCGATCCGGCCACCCATCCGGCCCAACCGGTGGGCGAAATCGGCAACAGTCGCCGCATCCCAGGCCGCGATCTGCGCAAAGCGCGTCACGCCGTTTTCGCGCAGCCAGTCCGACAGCTTCGGCCCGACCCCCTTGATCCGCCGCAGATCGTCTGCGGATTCCTCGGCCTTGGCCGCAGCCGCCTTGACGGGCGCGGGCTTTGGCGTCGGCGCGGGCTTCGCCACCACCGGAGCAGCCTCGACCGCCGGCGCGGTCGCGGCTGCAGGCTTGGCCACGGGCATCGCCCCTGCCATGATCGGCATCTGGCTGGCCCCGGTCACCGGCTCGGACAGGCTGGCGGGAACCAGCATCGTCTCGGGCTCGCTGTCCAGCGCCTCGCGCCGCCAATCCTGCGCCGACACGATGTCATCGGACTGCGACAGTTCGGGGCGGTCGGCGCAAAGCAACCAGACCAGAGTCGCGCCGAACATGCCAAAGGTCAGCAACCCAAGGAAAAGTCCGGTAAAGAAGCCCCGATCCCCGATGCCCGAGGTGAACAACAAGACAACGACCCCGGCAATCGCACCCAAGATCCAGCAATTCCTGTTGCAAACCTTACGTTCCATCGTCGCCAGTCTCCTGTCTGTCCGAGGCGCGCGCCCTATCCGTCAGTCGTTGATAACACCCTTTTCCGAAGTGGTCACTTTGCCAGCCAAGGCGTTGTGACCGGAACCTCGGTGCCGTCGATGCGCTTGATCGTGTCGCCCAGACCCACTGCGATGGCGACGCTGCCGTTATGCGCCTCGCCCGACAGATCCTTCAGGACCGTCGGCCCGCCCAGCGGCTCGACCGAGAAGCGGCCGTTCTGCGGACCGGGCTGCGGCACTTCGCCAGCGGCGAAGCTGTCGATCAGCGCGGCCAGTTTCTCGACGGTCAGGTCTTCGTAGAAGTCCTTGCCGATCTGGGCCATGGGCGCGTTGGTACAGGCACCAAGGCATTCAACCTCTTCCCAGCTGAAGCGGCCATCGGCCGACAGCGTGTGCGAGGTCGGGGCGATCTTTTCCTTGCAGACGCGGATCAGGTCCTCGGCGCCGCAGATCATGCAGGTCGTGGTCCCGCAGATCTGGATATGGGCGACGGTGCCGACCGGGTACAGCTGGAACATGAAGTAGAAGGTCGCCACTTCCAGCGCGCGGATATAGGGCATCCCCAGCAGGGTCGCGCAATATTCGATCGCCGGGCGGGACAACCAGCCTTCCTGTTCCTGCGCACGCCACAGGACCGGGATGATCGCCGATTGCTGGCGACCTTCCGGATATTTGGTGATCTGGGCATTCGCCCATTCAAGGTTGGCGGGGCTGAACTCGAACGAGTCCGGCTGAACAGGGGAAAGACGGCGCAGCATCAGCGGTCAACCTCTCCGAAAACGATATCAAGAGTGGCGATGATCGCCGGTATATCGGCCAGCATGTGACCCTTGGACATCCAGTCGATGGACTGGAGGTGGGCAAAGCCCGGAGCCCGCAGCTTGGCACGCCACGGCTTGTTGGTGCCGTCCGAGACCATGTAGACGCCGAATTCGCCCTTGGGCGCCTCGACGGCGGCATAGACCTCGCCTGCCGGAACCTTGAAGCCCTCGGTGTAAAGCTTGAAGTGGTGGATCAGGCTTTCCATGTCGCGCTTCATGTCCGAGCGCTTCGGCGGCGTCAGCTTGCCGCGCGCCAGAACGTCGCCCGCGGGTTCCGCGCGCAGCTTCTGGATCGCCTGCTTCATGATCTTGGTCGATTCGCGCATCTCGGCCATGCGGCACAGAAAGCGGTCATAGCAGTCGCCGGTCTTGCCGACCGGGATCTGGAAATCGAACTCGTCGTAGCATTCATAGGGCTGGCTGCGACGCAGATCCCATGCCATGCCCGAGCCGCGCACCATGACGCCGGTATAGCCCCATTTCAGCGCGTCTTCCTCGGTCACGATGCCGATATCGACCAGACGCTGCTTGAAGATCCGGTTCTCGGTCAGCAGCGTGTCAAGGTCATCGACCAGACGCGGGAAGCGCTCGCACCATTCCTCGATGTCATCGAGCAGGTCCGGGGTCAGGTCCTGATGGACGCCGCCGGGACGGAAATACGCTGCGTGCAGACGGGCACCGCTGGCGCGCTCATAGAAGATCATCAGTTCTTCGCGAGCTTCAAAGCCCCAAAGCGGCGGGGTCAGCGCGCCGATATCCAATGCGCCGGTGGTCAGGCCCATCAGGTGGTTCAGAATCCGCCCGATTTCCGAGAAAAGCACCCGGATCAGGCTGGCGCGGCGCGGAATGACCGTGCCGGTCAGTTTCTCGATGGCCAGACACCAGGCATGTTCCTGGTTCATCGGGGCCACGTAATCGAGGCGGTCCAGATAAGGCAGGTTCTGCAGATAGGTGCGGCTTTCCATCAGCTTCTCGGTGCCGCGATGCAGCAGGCCGATATGCGGGTCGGCACGCTCGACGATCTCGCCGTCGAGTTCCAGAACCATGCGCAGCACGCCGTGGGCCGCAGGGTGCTGCGGACCGAAGTTGATGTTGAAGTTGCGGATGCTCTGTTCGCCGGTCAGGGCGTCGATCGATCCGTCGTCATAGTTGTTCTTGTGGATGTCGCCGTCCATGGTCATCCCTTACATGCGATGCGTGGCGCGCAGTTGAGCTGCGCCGCTGCGGTCACTTCTTCGCCTCGGGCGCCTTCTCGTCACCCGGAAGCACGTATTTCGCGCCCTCCCACGGGGACAGGAAGTCGAACTGGCGATATTCCTGAACGAGACTCACGGGTTCATAGACCACGCGCTTCTCTTCGTCGTTCCAGCGCACCTCGACATAACCCGTGGTCGGGAAGTCCTTGCGCAGCGGATGGCCGCGGAAGCCGTAATCGGTGATGATGCGGCGCAGGTCCGGGTGCCCCGAGAACAGGATCCCGAACATGTCGAAGACCTCGCGCTCATACCAATCAGCACCGGGGAAGACCCCGGTCAGGCTGGGGGCGATCTCGTCTTCGCGCACCTGCGCTTTCACGCGGATGCGGTGGTTCTGGTACATCGACAGCAGGTGATAGACCAGATCGAAGCGCACCGGACGCGCCGGGTTGTCGACCGCCGTAATGTCGATAAGCGTCGAGAAACGGCAGTTCGCGTCGTTGCGCAGGAACTCGATCAGACCGATCAGCCCGGACGGCGTGACGTTTACCGTCAGCTCGCCATAGGCCACCTCGGTCGAAACGACGTCGTTCGGACGGCGCAGCGAAATATGCTCGGCCAGTTCCAGCAGGGCCTCGTCAGACATGGCTTACCTCACCAGAGTGCCGGTGCGCCGGATGCGGCGCTGAAGTTGCAGGATGCCGTAAAGCAGCGCCTCGGCAGTCGGAGGGCAGCCCGGGACATAGATGTCCACCGGCACGATGCGGTCGCAGCCACGCACCACGGAATAGGAATAGTGGTAATAGCCGCCGCCATTGGCGCAGCTGCCCATCGAGATGACGTAGCGCGGCTCGGGCATCTGGTCATAGACCTTGCGCAAGGCCGGGGCCATCTTGTTGGTCAGCGTGCCCGCGACGATCATCAGGTCCGACTGGCGCGGGGAAGCGCGCGGCGCGGTCCCGAAGCGCTCAAGGTCGTAGCGCGGCATCGAGGTATGCATCATCTCGACCGCGCAGCAGGCCAGACCAAAGGTCATCCAGTGCAGCGAGCCGTTGCGCGCCCAGTTGATGATGTCTTCGGTCGTGGTCAGCAGGAAACCCTTGTCCTGCAGCTCGCGATTCAGTTCGGCCGTGGCGAATTCACGATCTGCGCCGGCCGTATTGGCACCGGTCATCACGCCCATTCCAGCGCCCCTTTCTTCCATTCATAGGCAAAGCCAACCGTCAGGACGCCCAAGAAGACCATCATCGACCAGAAGGCCACTTCGGTCAGACCCGCAAAGGCAACAGCCCAGGGGAACAGGAAGGCGACTTCAAGGTCGAAAATGATGAACAGGATCGACACCAGATAAAACCGGACGTCGAACTTCATCCGCGCATCGTCGAAGGCGTTGAAGCCGCATTCATAGGCGCTGACCTTTTCCGGGTCCGGGTTACGGATGGCAACGATGGCGGCGGCCAGAATCAGCACGATCGCCAGCGCGGAGGCCATTCCCAGAAAAACCAGGATCGGCAGATATTCTTGCAGCAGGTATTCCACTGGATTTGGGCTCCCTTTCGCTCGCAGGAACCCGGTTGGCGGCCCGCGATGGGTTTGGCTAAGCGCCCCTTTAGCTCTGCCTGCGGGCAGGGTCAACGGTGGCGGCTGCAATGTTCGGGATTGTAACCACATGGACCTGCCGCCGCCAACGATTTGCCGCGTGGCAAGGCGAGGTCACGTCAAAAACCAAGCAATTCAGTCGGAACCGATGCGTCCCAGATGGGTGTCACGGAACCCGGACGGCAGTTTCAGCCCATATCCCAGCGCCCGGTCAGCCCCGATATGCGCCAGCCACAACCCACCCGCGGCAATCAGGCCGACATGACCCGCAGCCACGCCCAGCATCATCAGCAGGAAGGGTACGGCATAAAGATGCGCGGCGTTATAGACTGCAGCCCCGACCCGGCGCCCGGCCAGATAGCCCAGCATGCCCAGATCCGGCGCGGCCAGCGCCAGCAACCAGACCCACCACGGCCAGCCAACCGAGGAAAAGCCCGCGACCATGACGCCGCCAAGCGCCATGCCCGCCCCCTCGGCCTGCTGCCAAAGCTTTGCGTTCATTCGGCGGCGCGCTGCCGCGCGGCTTCCAGCATCGGACCCAGATAGCGGCCGGTATGGCTTTCGGGGTTCTCGGCCACTTGTTCGGGCGTGCCGGTGGCGACGATGCGCCCGCCGCCATCCCCGCCCTCGGGGCCGATGTCGATGATCCAGTCGGCGGTCTTGATGACATCAAGGTTATGCTCGATCACCACCACCGTGTTGCCCTGATCGACAAGGCTGTGCAGCACTTCCAGCAGTTTCCGCACATCCTCGAAATGCAGGCCAGTGGTCGGTTCATCAAGAATATACAGCGTCTTGCCGGTAGCGCGACGGCTGAGTTCCTTGGACAGCTTCACCCGCTGCGCCTCGCCGCCCGACAGCGTCGTAGCCTGCTGGCCAACCTTGACGTAGCCCAGACCCACCTCGACCAGCGCGTCCATCTTTTCGCGGATGGTCGGCACGGCCTTGAAGAACTCCTGCGCGTCCTCGACGGTCATGTCCAGCACGTCGGCGATGGACTTGCCCTTGAACTGAACCTCCAGCGTCTCGCGGTTGTAGCGCTTGCCCTTGCAGGTCTCGCAGGTGACGTAGACGTCGGGCAGGAAGTGCATCTCGATCTTGATGACACCGTCGCCCTGACAGGCCTCGCAGCGGCCGCCCTTGACGTTGAAGCTGAACCGGCCCGGCTTGTAGCCGCGCGCTTTCGACTCGGGCAGGCCCGCATACCAGTCGCGGATATGGGTATAGGCGCCGGTATAAGTCGCGGGGTTGCTGCGCGGCGTCCGACCGATCGGGCGCTGGTCTATGTCGATGACCTTGTCCAGCAGTTCCAGCCCCTTGATCGTCTCGCAAGGCGCGGGGGTCTGGCGCGCGCCGTTCAGGCGCAGGCTGGCGGTCTTGAACAGCGTCTCGATGGTCAGAGTGGACTTGCCGCCGCCGGACACCCCGGTAACGCAAACGAACTTGCCCAAGGGGAATTCGGCAGTGACGTTTTTCAGGTTGTTGCCGGTTGCGCCGACGACCTTGACCGCCTTGCCATTGCCCTTGCGGCGCTCATCGGGGATGTGGATCTCGCGCAGACCGGACAGGTATTGCCCGGTCAGGCTGCTCGGGTCCGAGGCGATTTCCGCAGGCGTGCCCTTGGACACCACCTGACCGCCATGCACCCCCGCGCCCGGCCCCATGTCGAAGACGTAATCGGC
Organism: Paracoccus litorisediminis; assembly: GCF_009711205.1. Lineage (GTDB taxonomy): Bacteria > Pseudomonadota > Alphaproteobacteria > Rhodobacterales > Rhodobacteraceae > Paracoccus > Paracoccus litorisediminis. Next base: position 657,127 of record NZ_WMIG01000001.1, read on the forward strand.
ATGGCGGATCGCGTCCTCATCATGCTCGACCACAAGCACCGAATTGCCCTGATCGCGCAGCCCCTTCAGCGTCGCCAGCAACCGGTCATTGTCGCGCTGATGCAGCCCGATCGAGGGCTCGTCCAGCACGTAAAGCACCCCGGTCAACCCCGAGCCGATCTGGCTTGCCAACCGGATCCGCTGGCTTTCACCCCCCGAGAGCGTGCCCGCCGCGCGAGACAGCGTCAGGTAATCCAGACCGACATTGACCAAAAACCCCAGACGCTCGCGGATTTCCTTCAGGATCGCATGAGCGATCTCGTTCTTCTGCTTGGTCAGATGGTTCGGCGCATCGGTCACCCAGGCCAGCGCCTCGCGGATCGAAAGCTGGGTGACATTGCCGATATGGCTGCCGGCGATTTTCACCGCCAGCGCCTCGGGCTTCAGGCGGAACCCTTCACAGGCGCCGCAGGGGCGGTTGTTCTGGTATTTCTCGAATTCCTCGCGCACCCAGGCGCTGTCGCTTTCGCGCAGGCGCCGCTCCATGTTCGGGATGATGCCCTCGAACTGGCGGGTGACCTCATAGACACGACCGGCATCGTCGAAGCGGAAGGGGATCTCATCCGCGCCCGAGCCGCGCAGGAACATTTCCTGCACCGAATGCGGCAGGTCCTTCCACGCGGTCTTCTTGTCGAAGCCATAGAACTTGGCCAGCGCATTGATGGTCTGGGTCAGATAGGCCGATTTCGACTTGGCCCAAGGCACCAACGCGCCCTGCGCCACCGACAGCGCCTGATCCGGCACAATCAGCCGGTCGTCAAAGAACAATTCCATCCCCAACCCGTCGCAGACCGGGCAGGCCCCGTAAGGCGCGTTGAAGGAAAACAGCCGCGGCTCGATTTCCGGGATGGTGAAGCCGCTGACAGGACAGGCGAAGTTTTCGCTGAAGGTGATGCGTTCCGGATCGCCCTCGCCCTCGGCGGGCGCGGTTTCCAGCAGCGCGATGCCATCGGCCAGATCCAGCGCGGTGCGGAAACTGTCGGCCAGCCGCGTCTCCATCCCCTCGCGCACGACGATGCGGTCGACGACAACGTCGATATTGTGGCGGAATTTCTTGTCGAGGGTCGGCGGCTCGTCCAGATCGTGGAATTCGCCATTCACCTTGACGCGCTGGAAGCCCTGCTTCCGCAGCTCAAGGAACTCTTTCTTGTACTCGCCCTTGCGGTCGCGGACGATGGGGGCCAGCAGATAGGCGCGGGTGCCCTCGGGCATCTCCATCACCCGGTCGACCATGTCCTGCACCTGCTGCGCCTCGATCGGCAGGCCGGTAGCGGGGCTATAGGGCGTGCCCGCGCGGGCGAACAGCAGCCGCATATAGTCGTAAATCTCGGTCACCGTGCCGACGGTCGAGCGCGGGTTCTTGGAGGTGGTCTTCTGCTCGATGGAAATCGCCGGGGAAAGACCGCTGATATGGTCCACATCCGGCTTGCCCATCATGTCGAGGAACTGCCGCGCATAGGCCGACAGGCTTTCGACATAGCGCCGCTGTCCCTCGGCATAGATCGTGTCGAAGGCGAGACTGGATTTCCCACTGCCAGACAGGCCGGTGATCACCACCAGCTTGTCGCGCGGAATATCCATGTCCACGTTCTTCAGATTGTGCTCGCGCGCGCCGCGAACCTCGATGAACTTCTGTTCCATCGTCACGTCCTGATTCCGCCAAACGCATCAGATAGGCATCGGATGGAAAATGGCAACCTTGAAAGAACATCTCGCGAACATTCTTGACCCGCCCAGATTCCGTTTGCTCGAGCCGTCGGCATCTGCCAGCATTCCGATATGCACATAAAAACACATCGAATCGCTTCCCTCCCCGGCCTGCTCGTCCTTGCCATGCTTTGGACGGGCAGCGCCGTGGCCGGGGAAAGCGCCCGGCTGAACGCGCCGGACCACCCGCCGGTGACGCTGGACGCGTCCAGCCTGGCGCAATTGCCGGTGACGGAAACCACCACCGTCTATCGCAGCTCCAAGGGCATCGAATCGGGTCTGTATAAGGGCGTGCTGCTGTGGGATCTGCTGGTCGCGCAGGGCGTCGTGACCGAGGATCACAAGGCCGCCCTGCGCCATACGCTGCTGGTCACGGCGGGGGACGGGCATCAGGTCGCCTTCTCCATCGGGGAAATCGCGCCCGAATTCGGCAATCGCCCGGTGCTGCTGGCCTATGAGATGAATGGCGCGCCGATCCCCGATGGCTTGCGCATGGTCGTGCCCGGCGATCTGCGCGGCGCGCGTCACATCAAGGATATCGTCACGCTGGACTATCGCTGATCAGCCGCCGGTATGGCTCATGTAGCGGGTCATCTGACCGGCGACATGTTGGCGCGAATAGTCGAAATCATGGCCCTTGGGCTTGTGGCGGATCGCCTCGCGGATGGCGTCGCGCAGGGCGGTGTCGCTTTCACTGGCCCGTAGCGGCGCGCGCAGATCGGCGCGGTCTTCCTGCCCCAGACACATGAACAGCTCACCGGTGCAGGTCATCCGCACCCGATTGCAGCTTTCGCAGAAGTTATGGGTCAGCGGCGTGATGAAGCCGACCTTCTGCCCGGTCTCATTGATCCGCACATAGCGCGCGGGACCGCCGGTGCGTTCCGACAGCGGCGTCAGGGTGAAGCGATCTTCCAAGCGGCTGCTCAGGTCCGAGATTGGCCAGTATTGGCCCAGACGCTCCTGCTCGGACATGTCGCCCATCGGCATGACCTCGATGAAGGTCAGATCGTGGTCGTTTTTCGCGCACCAGTCCAGCAGCGGGAATAGCTCATCCTCGTTGAAGCCCTTCAGCGCGACGGTGTTGATCTTGACGCGGATACCGGCGGCTTTGGCGGCCTCGATCCCCTCCAGCACCTGCGGCAACCGGCCCCAACGGGTGATCTTGCCGAAACGCTCCGGGTCCAGGGTGTCCAATGACACATTGACCCGCCGCACGCCGCATGAGGCCAGCTCATCCGCGAAACGCGCCAGCTGGCTGCCATTCGTGGTCAGGGTCAGCTCATCCAGCCCCTGCCCCAGATGCCGCGACATCGCGCGGAAGAATTCCATGATATTGCGCCGGACCAAGGGCTCGCCCCCGGTCACACGCAGCTTGCGCACGCCCATGCCGACAAAGACCGAACACAGCCGGTCCAGTTCCTCAAGCGTCAGCAGATCCTTTTTGGGCAGGAACTGCATGTGCTCGGCCATGCAATAGGTGCAGCGAAAATCGCAACGATCCGTCACCGACACCCGAAGGTAGGTGATCGGTCGGGCAAACGGGTCGATCAGAGGGGCCTGCGCGTCCATACGCTCAAGATAAGAGCGGCGCGGCATCGGCACAAGCGTGCCGACTGGTTAAGATTGTCGCAACCTAAATCGAGGGTTCGGGTGGACAGTACGCCGAGGCCGGGGTTAGCCTTTCCGCGACATTCAATTGAAAAGAATGACGGGGACATGACCATGACCAAGCCATTCCTGCGCCTTTGCGGCCTTGTGACCATCCTTGCCCTTGCCGCCTGCACTCAGGCCGGCGACAGCGCCAAGCCGCCCGCCAAGGGCACTGCCGCCGATGACGTGGGGGTTACCACCGAATCTGCCGCGATTGCGGGCGCGACCGCGCCGCGCAGCTCGGGCAAGACCGTGGGCACCTCGTCCATCGGCGTCGCTGGCGCGCAATCGGCGGCACAGCTTGATACCACCACCGGTGCCGAAAAGGCGCAGGCCGCAGCCCCCACGACCGCGGGGCGCAAGCTGGGCGTCACCATCGCCTCGCTGGGTGATCCGTCGCAATCGGGCTTCTGGATCAAGACGCCGCTGGTGAAATCCGAGGGGAATGGTCGCATCGTCAACCCGGCCACCGGCAAATCCGCCAATGTCCGGCTGATCCCGCTGGGTGGCCCGGCCAGCGCAGGCAGCCAGGTGTCGCTGCCAGCACTGCAGATGCTGGGGGTCAGCCTGACCGACCTGCCCACGATTGAGGTTTACGAGGGCTGATCGTCAACCGGGGGCAGATCTTCGGTCCCCGGCTGATCGTCCATCCCGGGCAAGTATCCGATCCGGCGCAGGGCCTCGCGTCGGGCAAAAGGCTTCAGCCGCGCACCATGCGCTTCCAGCCAGTCGCGCACCCGCTGCGGTTCGTGCTTGGACAGGTCGCGCAGCCACCAGCCGATGGCCTTCTGGACGAAACCATCGCGGTCATCGGCCAGACGCTCCAGCCAACCTAGTATCCGCTCGCGCTGCGCCAGTTCATCGGGCTTGGGGTTGCGCAGATGGGTCCAAGGCAGCGTGCCGACCAAGGCCGCGCGACGCACCCAGAAGCTGGGATGCACCAACCATGTCTCGACCTCATCCAGACGTGAGGGATCGGCGACCAGCCGTTTCTCACCCGCCTTCATCACCTGATCGGCAATCGCCCAGCCGTTGAAATCCGGCACCCATGAGGCGATCAGCCGCCACGCCCCGTCATCGGGCCGGATCCGCGCCTGCGTCAGCAGTTTCGCCGCCGCCACCCGAGCTTCGTGGATATCGGTTGCCCACAGCGCCTGCGCCAGTTCCAGGCGGCCTTCGACATCCAGATCGGCACGCCAGCCCTTGGCCAGCTCATCGATCTCGGGGACGCTTACGCCCAGATATACCCGTTTCGCCTTGTGATAGGCAGCCGCCTCGACCGCCTTCGCCTCATCGCCCAAGGCTCGCAGCTCTGCCACTTGCGGAATCTCAACCATCACACACTCCTTCGCCGACCACGCGGCCTTTCGCCGCTTGAACCCGCGCGAGGGCAGTTTGTCAAACGCCCCCGCAGGAACCCCGCCCTGCCCCGGACGTTTCCCCAGCGGCAGAAGGGGATGATGATGTCACAGGAACAGCAGCTGTTCTGGCGTCGCATGGATGAGGTCAATGCCGGCATGCTTGGCACAAGGGACCGGCTGAAGCTGGTGCCGATGTCGCATTACACCGATGCCCATGGCCTTGCCCTGTGGTTCATCACCGCGCAAGGCACCGAGCTGGTCGCAGAGCTGGCAGACGGCCCCAAGCCCGCCATCCACATCGTCGGCGAGGATTCCGAGGGGCTATGGGCGCGGATCGAAGGGCAGCTGGAACTGTCCGACGACCGCGAAAAGCTGGACGAGATCTGGAACAGCACCGCCTCGGCCTGGTTCGAGGGCGGGCAAGAGGATCCCGACCTGCGGCTGCTGAAATTCAGCATCACCGAGGCCGAGATCTGGAACAGCACCGGCGGCCTCGGCTTTCTCTACCAGATCGCCAAGGCCAACCTGACCGGGACCAAGCCCGACATTGCCAACCATTTCCTGCTGAGGTTTTAGGCCGCGCTGACCCGCCAGATCACATCGCCCACATCGTCGGCCATCAGCAGCGATTTGCCATCCGGACCGACCGCCACGCCGACCGGCCGGCCATAGGACTGCTTTTCATCCGGCGACAGGAAGCCCGACAGGATGTCGCGCGGCGGCCCCGAAGGCTTGCCATTCGCGAAGGGCACAAAGATCAGCCGGTAACCGCTAAGGATCGAGCGGTTCCACGACCCGTGCTGGCCAATCACCATCCCCGCGCCGAAACCGGGCAGCGTGCCCTCAGGCATCCAGCACAACCCCAGCGAGGCGGTATGCCCACCCAGCGCGTAATCCGGCTGCACCGCGCTGGCGACCAGCCCGGCATTCTGCGGCACGCGGTCATCGACCGTCTGCCCCCAATAGCAATAGGGCCAGCCATAGAAGCCGCCATCCTTGACCGAGGTCAGGTAATCCGGCGGCGTCTCATCGCCCAGACCGTCGCGTTCATTGACCACGGTCCACAGCGCATTGGTGACCGGCTCCCATGCAAGGCCGACGGGGTTGCGCAGCCCCCCGGCAAAGACCCGGGCCTTGCCGGTTTCAATATCCAGTTCCCAGATCGCGGCGCGGCCCTCTTCGGCCTCCAGCCCCTCATCGCCGATATTGCTTTGCGAGCCGACGCCCGCATAGATCCGCTTGCCATCGCTCGAGGCGATCAGGCTGCGCGTCCAGTGCCCGCCGGGCTTGAAATCGACCAGTTTCTTGCCATTGCCGACCAGCTTGCCGGTGGCGTGATCATAGCCGAAAGCCACAATCCCGTCGGTATTTCCCAGATAGAAAGTGTCGCCGACCAGCGCCATGCCAAAGGGCTGGTTCTGCTTTTCGACGAAAACCTCGCGATGTTCGGCGACGCCATCGCCATCCTTGTCGCGCCACAGGCTGACGCGGTTGGCGCTGATGCCCACGGCTTTCGCGCGGCGCATGGTGGCGATCATCGCATGATCCATCAGCGAGCGCGGCTTGCGGTCCGATTGCAGCGCCTCGGCCACCAGCACGTCGCCATTGGGCAGGACCTCGATCCAGCGCGGATGCTGCAAGCCGCTGGCAAAGGCATTGACCTGCAATCCCGCTGCCGCGACCGGCTTTTGCCCTGCGGCCCAGCCTGCGGCAGTCGGCATCTTCAGGGTCATGATGCCCTGTTCGCGCGCCTTGGGAATCGCGGGGCTGGTACCCACGGCCTGCTTTTCCGGCGAATCCTTGCGACGCAGTGCCACCATTGCCGCGCCGACCAGCTCGGTCGCCTTGCCCATCAGATCCATCATGCCCTCCGAAAATCTCGCGCAAGGCTAACCCCTGCGGTCACGCGGTCAAGAGGCTGCGAAAAAGCCGCAGCAATTCCAGTGGCTTGCCGGGCAGCAAAAACCCAATCAAAACACTCAAGTATTTGATTTAATTGAGTTTCTTGACACTCCCGCAGATAGCCCCTACATAGACTTCAGGAAAGCAAGCCAGCACATCGCCAGCCAGCATCCCAGATCCCCTACATCCGCAGCGACAGGCAGGCATCAGCCCACCCACAGCCACGCATGCAGGCAAATGGAAATGCCGGGCGCTCAGGCCCGGCATTTCCATTTTCAGCTTCCCAGCAGCTTCTGCAGGCTCGCCTTGGTCCGGGCGGGGTCCTCTTGATAGCCGATCAGGCCGGAATAACGGCCCTCGGCGTCGAACAGCAGCGTCATCGCGGAATGGTCCATGGTGTAGCCGTCCTCGGCCGGAACCTTGCGCGCATAGACGCGGAAAGCACGCGTGGCCTTGGCGATCTCCTCGGGCGAGCCCGTCACGCCGGTCACGCCATCCACCCAAGAGACATATTCCTTGAGCTTCTCGGCGGTGTCGCGTTCGGGATCGACGGTGACAAAGAACACGCGCAGCTTGCCGCCCACCGCCTCTTGCCAGCCGCCGACCTCGCCCAGCGTGGTCGGGCAGACATCGGGACAATGGGTAAAGCCAAAGAACACCGCCGAGGGCTGCCCCTTCAGGCTGTCCTGCGTGAATTCCGTCCCGTCGGTGGCGACCAGCTTGTAGTCGCCGCGACCCAGATTGTCGGTCCCGGCCTCCGACAGCGTCGTCAGCCGGGGCGAGATCACCGTGAACCACGCCGCCGCCAGCGCGGCGATGCCGACCAACGCCCAAAGCAGCCAGCGGATCTTGCGCAAGGGATCAGTGGGCATGGGCATCCCCCTTGGCATTTATCGGCCCGACCTTCAGCGACAGATCGACCTTGCCTGCCTTTTCAAAGGTCAGGGTCAGCGGCAGGCTGTCGCCCTCGACCAGCGGATGTTCCAGACCCATCAGCATCAGGTGCAGCCCGCCCGGTTTCAGCTCGACGCTGGTGCCGGCGGGGATTTCCACGCCTTCGGGCAGCTGACGCATTTTCATCACGTCGCCCTCCATCGCCATTTCATGGATCTCGACCTTCTTGGCCGCCGGGCTTGTCGCCGCGACCAGCCGGTCGGCCTCGGCCCCGCCATTGGCGACGGTCAGAAAGCCGCCGCCCACCGGCGCGCCCGGAGGCGTCGCGCGGCTATAGCCCTGCGTGATGGTCAGATCGCCGATCACCGCATCGCCTGCCGCTTCGGCATGGCCTGCCTCGGCGTGACCGGCATGGGCCGGGGCTGCGGCGGCGTGATGGCCATGGCCGCCCGCCTTCTTCTCGGTGATCTTCAGCGCGGGGGCGGGATAGGCGACATCCTCGGCCCCGGTCACGTCGATCCACGCTTCCTTGGCGTTCTGGCATTCCTGAATGGTCGGGAAATAGATCGTGCTGCCCGGCGCCAGATCCGGCCCGACCGAGCCGCGCAGGACGAATTCATCGTAGAATTCGTCGGGCAATTCGCCACCGGTCCAGATGATTTCGCGCGCGCCCTTGGTCATGGCCGTGCCGTGATTGTCGAAGGGACGGGCGTAATCGCCGGTCACGACCTTCAGCTGCCAGCCGGCCTTCGGCATGGGCTTGGCATTGTAGAAGCCTTCGGGGATCTGGACGCGCAGCGTCTTGGTCGGCTTGCCGTCGCAGCCATGGCCGATGCGGATCACCGCTTTGTAGGTCGAGCCAGCCGCAGCCTCGGTCTGTTCCAACGAGGCATGGGCAAGGACGGGGCCAGCGGAAAGCAGCATCGAAGCGCCCAGCGCGGCAAAAGAAATGCGTTTGTTCATTCTAGGTCATCCGGTCAAACAGTCGGTCAGGCAGGGCATCCATCCGCCCCGCGATCAGGATCGTTCACAGGATGACCGGTGGCCCCCGCGCCTGTGGTGGAACCGCCTCGGCCAGAACCGGGGCCGCAGCGATGGACCGCAGGAAATCCTGCCGATCAGGGGTCCGGTCAGCCGGAACCGCCGTCCCGTCCGGGACCAGCAGGGATTGGGCGTGCAGGCTCCAGATACAGGGTTTCGCGCCCCGCTCGTCATCGCCAGCGGGAAGCGGCGCAAGGCTGCCATCATCGGCCAGCGCCATCTGCACCGGCGCATCCTCGCCGCACAGGATGACCGTGACCTGCCCCTGCCCGTTCAGCGCGGGCATGGTCCCCGGCATGACCAGCGCATTGCACAGGAAGGGAATCAGCAGGGCAAGCGCAAGAAAACGCAGGGTTTCGCCCCACGCACCGCTTTCCCTGAATGTTCCGGTTCTGCCTGCCATCGCCCTCATCCGATTGCGCCCATGTGCTGCCAGAAAAACGCGCGTCGCGAAAGCCCGCATCTTGTCCCAGCCTGTCCCATCGCAGCGGACGCTTGTTTTTTCACGGATTTCCGGCATCAAATCCATGTGCCGGGGATAGGGGACAGGAGCCAGCATGAAGACCTCGATCGCCACCGTCTCGCTTTCAGGGAACCTGACCCAGAAACTGGCCGCCATCCAATCCGCCGGTTTCGACGGGATCGAGATATTCGAGCAGGATTTCATCGCTTCGGATTTCAGTCCCCTTGAGGTCGGCCGCATGGTCCGCGACCACGGGCTGGAAATCACCCTGTTCCAGCCCTTCCGCGATTTCGAGGGCCTGCCCGAACCGCACCGTTCCCGTGCCTTCGCCCGCGCCGCCCGCAAGTTCGAGCTGATGAACCAACTGGGCACCGATCTGGTGCTGTTCTGCTCATCGCTGCACCCGGCTGCGATGGGCGGCATCGACCGCATGGCCAGTGATTTCCACGAACTCGGCGATCTGGCCCAGCAATTCGGCGTCCGCGTCGGCTATGAGGCGCTGTGCTGGGGCCGCTTCGTCAACGATCACCGCGATGCATGGGAGGTGGTCCGCCGCGCCGATCATCCGAATATCGGGCTGATCCTCGACAGCTTCCACACGCTGGGCCGCCGCATCGATCCCGCTTCGATCCGCTCGATCCCCGCCGACAGGATCTTCTTCGTCCAGATGGCCGATGCCCCGGCGATCGAGATGGACCTGCTGTACTGGTCGCGCCATTTCCGCAACATGCCGGGCGAGGGCGATCTGGACGTCACCGGCTTCATGCGCGCGGTGCTGGCCACCGGCTATGACGGCTGGCTGAGCCTTGAGATCTTCAACGACCAGTTCCGCGCGGGCCTGCCCCGTCTGGTGGCGCTGGACGGGCGTCGCAGTCTGATCGCGCTGCAGGACCGCGCACGTCGGGCCGAGCCTGCCTTGGTCGTGGACCTGCCCGATTTTCCGCCGCCCGCACCGGTCGAGCAGGTCGAGTTCATCGAATTCGCCACCAGCGACGATGATGCGTCCGAACTGACCACGCTTCTGACCGCGACCGGCTTTACCCCGGCCGGTCGGCATGTGTCGAAACCTGTGACGCTGTGGCGGCAGGGCGGCGTCAACCTGCTGGTCAATACCGACGCGCGGGGATTCGCTCGCACCAGCTTCGTCGCCCATGGCACCACGGTTTCGGAAATCGGGCTGAAGGTGCCGGACGCCACGGCCAGCCATGCCCGCGCCCTTGCCCTGCTGGCGCAACCCCATACCGAGGCCGCCGGTCCCGGCGAATTGACCATCCCCGCCATTCGCGGCGTCAGCGGCAGCGTGATCCGTTTCCTTGACGGCGGCGCCGACCTGTCGCGGATCTGGCAGGTCGATTTCCAGACCGACCCCCAGCCCCTGCCCGGCGCGGGCCTAACGGGCATCGACCACATCGCCCAGACCATGCCCTATGATGAGATGCTCAGCTCATCCCTGTTCTACACCGAGATCTTTCAGGCCGAGAAATCGCCGATGGTGGATGTGATCGACCCCGACGGGCTGGTCCGCAGCCAAGCGATCCGTTCCGGCCGGATGCGGGTGACGCTGAACGGGGCCGAGGCGCGTCGCACCCTTGCCGGTCGCTTCATCGAGGAAAGCTTGGGCTCATCCGTCCAGCATATCGCCTTTTCCAGCGCCGACATCTTTGCTTCGGCGGCGGCTTTGGCCGGGCTGGGCTTCCCGGCGCTGCGGATCGGGGCGAATTACTACGACGATCTGGCCGCGCGCTTCGGGCTGGACCCAAGCCTGACCAAGCGTCTGCGCGCCGCCAACATCATGTATGACGAAGACGCGGGCGGGCAGTTCTTTCAGCTGTATTCGATGCCGCGCAAGGACGGGTTCTTTCTGGAAATCGTGCAGCGGCAGGGCAATTACCAAGGCTATGGCGCCCCGAACGCGCCTTTCCGCATCGCAGCGCAGAAGCGCACGGCACGCCCGGCGGGCATGCCGCGCAGCTGATCATTCCCACCAGCGGTCGATCTTGGCGATGTCCTCGTCCGACCAGCCGAAGTGATGGGCAAACTCATGAACGACGACATGGCCGACCAGCGCCGCCAGCGTCACGTCGCCCCGGCTGGCCCATTCGTCCAGAATGGCGCGGCGGAACAGCCAGACCGTATCGGGGAAATGCTGCGGCGCGCTGCTCGTTTTTTCAGTCATCGGCACGCCGTCATAAAGACCGGTCAGCTCCAGCGGATCGTCAATCTCCAGCTCATCCAGAAAATCCTCGCTGGCGAAATCCTCGACCCGCAGCACCACCTGCGCGGCAGCTCCGGCGAACGCGGCGGGCAGGCTGGTGACGGCCTGTCGCGCCAGTTCCTCGATCAGCCCCGCATCAGGGGCGACGGCGTCTTTCCATTCGGGCATGTCAATCCTCGGCTTTGCCCCCCCGATATGGACAAAAACCGGGTTTTGTGAAAGAGCGAAGCCGACAGGAGACCCCTCGATGACCATCACACGTTTCGCTCCCTCCCCCACCGGCCACATCCATGTCGGCAACCTCCGCACCGCGCTGATGAACTACCTGATCGCGCGCAAGTCGGGCGGTACCTTCATCCTGCGGCTTGACGATACCGACCGCGAGCGGTCGAAGCAGGAATATGCCGACGGCATCCAGCGCGATCTGGAATGGCTGGGGCTGACCTGGGACCGGATCGAACGCCAGTCCGACCGCCTTGACCGCTATGCCGAGGCCGCCGACGGGCTGCGCCAGTCCGGCCGCCTTTACGAGGTCTTCGAGACCCCGGTCGAGCTGGATCTGAAGCGCAAGAAGCAGCTGAACATGGGCAAGCCGCCGGTCTATGACCGCGCCGGGCTGAAGCTGACGGCTGATGAGATCGCCAAGCTGCGTGCCGAGGGCCGTGACGGCTACTGGCGCTTCATGCTGGATCAGGAACGCATCGAATGGCCCGACGGTATTCTGGGCGATATCTCTATCGACGCGGCTTCCGTGTCGGACCCGGTGCTGATCCGCGCCGACGGTCAGGTGCTGTATACGTTCGCGTCTTCGGTCGATGACGCTGACATGGGCGTGACCCATATCGTGCGCGGCGCCGACCACGTGACGAACACCGCGACCCAGATCCAGATCATCCGCGCGCTGGGGGCGACCCCTCCGGCCTTCGCCCATCACAGCCTGCTGACCGGCGCGCAGGGCGAGGAGCTGTCCAAGCGCCTTGGCGTTCTGGCGATCAAGGACCTGCGCGAAGCTGGCGTCTCGCCCGAGGCGCTGCTGTCGTTGATGGCGCGTCTGGGTTCGTCCCAGCCGGTCGAGCTGCGCATGGATCTGGACAGTCTGGCCAATGGCTTCGAGCTGTCGCAATTCGGCGCCTCGCCGACCAAGTTCGATGCCGAGGACCTGTGGCCGCTGACCCGCGAGGCGAACCAGGCCCGTCCCTTCGACGTGGTCAAGGACCGCATCGCGGCGCTTGGCGTCCCTGCCGATCAGGCCGAGCGTTTCTGGCGCGTGGCGTCCCAGAACATCACCAAGCTGGATGATCTGGCAGGCTGGTGGGAGATCTTCTCGAAAGGGGCCGAACCCCAGATCGATCCCGAGGATGCCGATTTCATCGCACAAGCGATGACGCTGCTGCCGCCGCCGCCCTATACCGACACCAGCTGGAGCGAGTTCACCAGCGCCGTGAAAGAGGCCACCGGCCGCAAGGGCAAGGGCCTGTTCATGCCGCTGCGCAAGGCGCTGACCGGGCAGGCGCATGGCCCGGACATGTCCGACGTGATGCCGCTTCTGCAAGTCGTCCGCGCCCGCGGCTGAAGCTCTTGTAGGGTGCGCTTAAGCGCACCCTACGCAACGCCCTGCCCCATTGCCGGTATACGCCCGGTGTATAGTCAGCGTACGCGCGCTGCACGCAGATCACAGCGCGAATCCCAGCGAATGCTGGCCAAAATCCATCCCGCCCCTTTGTTGATTCCGCACGCAAAGCACGCCCCTGTCGCGCGCCTCATGGCTATCCACAGCCTATCCACAGGGAAAATTGCTTGCGTGAAAAAAGTCGCGAAAATGCCCTTGACCCTCCCCGCCACTCGCCGTAGTTAGCCCGCACCGCGGCGGAGTAGCTCAGCTGGTTAGAGCAGAGGAATCATAATCCTTGTGTCGGGGGTTCAAATCCCTCCTCCGCTACCATTTCCCTTCATCGGGAAACCGCGAAATGGCCGGACCTTCGGGTCCGGCCATTTGCTTTTCCAGCCCCCCAAAACAGCCGCAATGAAAAAGGCCGCGATCTCTCGCGGCCGTCTTGGTTTTCCTGCTTGAGTCGGGGCCGTCAGACCCGACCGTCCATTCGCACGAAATCCAGCACGCTGCCCTCTCCCGGCTGCAGGTCGCCCCATTTGTCGATCTGGAAATCGACCACCAGCGTCGCCGCCGTGGGATAGCGGCGGAACTCGGGATCAACCGGAGCCCGCGCCGGCAGCAGCGCAGCGAATTCGGCAATGCCCGGATTATGGCCCAGCATCATCACCGTAGGCTCGGTCGCGCCGCGCAGGATCTCCAGCATCTTATCGGCCGAGGCCTGATACAGCGTCGGTTCAAGCCGCAGATGGGGGCGCACCTCAAGTGGCGCCACGGCCACCCGCTCCCATGTCTCGCGGGTGCGGGCCGAGGTCGAGCAGATGACCTCCTCGGGCTCATAGCCGCGACTCGCCAGCCAATCCCCCAGCGCACGCGCCGAGCGCCGCCCGCGGTCATTCAGCGGGCGGTCGTGGTCCGGCTGTTCCGGATCGTCCCAAGAGGATTTGGCGTGGCGGGTGAGGATCAGCCGACAGTGTCCGAGTGGGGTCATGCGCGTGCCTTTGCCGCCAATGGAGTCAGTGAACGCAAACCTGCCACAGCTTTCGCCGGGCGGGCAAGGGACTCGTTTGTCGCAGTCGGCTTACAGCCCGCTTCCGCCTTGCCGCAAACCGCGCGGTTTGACCCGCGGTTCGGTCGAACGGATCAGCGAACCGGCACCATGTTCGGTGAAAAGTTCCAGCAGGCTGGCATTCGGAACGCGCCCGTCAAGGATGACCACGGCGCGCACGCCTTCCTCGACCGCCTTCAGCGCAGTTTCGGTCTTGGGGATCATACCGCCAGCGATGGTGCCGTCAGCGATCATGCCGCGCACCTGCTCGGGGGTCATCTGGGTCACGACCTCTCCGCTCGCGTCCTTGACGCCCGAGACATCGGTCAGCAGCAGCAGGCGGTCGGCCTTCAGCGCCCCGGCGATCGCACCAGCGGCAGTGTCGCCATTGACGTTGAAGGTCTCATTGTCCTCCATCCCCGTCGCCACCGGAGCGATGACCGGGATCAGGCCGGCGCTGTACAGGTCACGGATGATCTGGACGTTCATCTCGACCGGGCGACCGACAAAGCCCAGTTCGGGGTCGTCCGCCTCGCAGACCATCAGGTCGTCATCCTTGCCGGAAATGCCGACAGCGCGGCCGCCCGCATCGTTGATCGCCTGCACGATGCGCTTGTTCACAAGGCCCGACAGCACCATCTCGACCACCTCGACGGTCTCGCGGGTGGTGACGCGCTTGCCGCGCACGAAGCGGCTTTCGATGCCCAGCTTGTTCAGCAGTTCATTGATCATCGGGCCGCCGCCATGGACCACGACCGGGTGAATGCCCACCTGCCGCATCAGCACGATATCGCGGGCGAATTCGGCCATGGCCTCATCGTCGCCCATCGCGTTGCCGCCGAATTTCACGACGACGACCGCGCCCGAATATCGCTGCATATAGGGCAGCGCTTCCGAGAGTGTGCGGGCGGTGGCGATCCAATCACGGTTCATGTTCTGCTTTCTCATCAGGGGCCCCTGTTCGTCGGGCGAGAGACTAAGTCCAAGCCCCGCCAAGGTCCAGACCGGCAGGCCTTGGCCTGCCGAGGCCGGGCTTATTCCAGACCGGCGATGATCGCGCGCAAGGTCGCAATGCCATGGCCTTTTTCCGAACTGGTGATGACCAGTTCCGGATAGGCGGCGGGGTGCTTTTGCAGCGCCTCCTCGACCTGAACGACGACGGCCTCAAGTTCCTGACGGCTGATCTTGTCGGTCTTGGTCAGGACGACCTGAAACGGTACGGCCGCGCGGTCCAGAAGACGCATGATCTCGTGGTCGACATCCTTCACGCCATGGCGCGAATCGATCAAGGCAAAGGCGCGACGCAGGGTCGGGCGGCCAGACAGATATTTCTTCAGCAGCGCCTGCCACTTGGCGACAACAGGCACCGGGGCCTTGGCGAAACCATAGCCCGGAAGGTCGACCAGATAGGCCTGTTCGCCCAGGGTGAAATAGTTCACCTCTTGGGTACGGCCCGGCGTGTTCGAGGCACGCGCCAGGTGATTTCGCCCGGTCAGCGCATTGATCAGGCTGGACTTGCCCACGTTCGAGCGTCCGGCAAAGCAGACCTCGGGACGGTCGGCGGGCGGCAGGCCGTCCATGGCGACGACGCCCTTGAGGAAATCGACAGGCCCCGCAAACAACTTCCGCGCAGCTTCGGCGGTGTCGAAATCGGGTTCGGGGGCAATGGGAAAGGAAACCTTCATGGGCGGATCTCGTCATTAAGGGCGATCTCGCCGCCCGTGACCACCTCGGCATAGATGCCGAACTGGTGGTGGCCGAATTGCTCGGTCAGCGCTGCGGGCATGTCGCAATCGAGACGGCCGGTTTCAGTATTGGCGCTGGTCGCGGCACAGCGGCCGATGGCCTCGGTCACGCGCAGTTCGACATCGCCGATGGTCAAAATCTGGCCGATCATGTCCTGTTCGGCATAAGCCTCCCAGCCATCGACCCACAGGTTCGCACGCCAGCGCTCGATGCCCAGCGGCTGGCCAAGACGCGTTTCCAAATCACGCAGGCTCGACAGCGACAGGATCGAAACCCATGGCTGGTTCACATCGGTCCAGCCGGTCGGACCGCGCACCAGCCGCGTGGCGGCAGGCTTGTCGGCGGGCCAAAGCGGCGCAACCCAGTCCAGCAGGCGCGCACCCTCGGTTTCTGGGTCGAAGCTCAGGTCGGGCAGTTCGGGATGGCTCAGGCGGATTGACCCTTCGGGCACGCCCTCACCCCAGCCCCCCGAAACGGCTTGCAGCGTGGCCGAGGCCACGCCGCGCAGGAAGCAGGATTTCGGCAGCCAGCGTTCGGGCTGCGGCCCGTCCCCGGCATGGCGTTCACCCGCCTCGGTCAGCATGGCCCAGACACGGTCGCCCGGCAGCCGGTGCGCCGCCCGAAGCGACGCAGCCGTCATGTCCTCGCCCCCGAGCGACTTGATCGGGTAGCGACGGATCCGGGCGATATGTCCGGTCATTTTCCGCCTTTCTTGTCATCGGCCTTGGGCCGCGTCGGCAGGGCAGACTTGATATTGCCGAAGAAGTCCGGGCGGTGGCCGTGCATCGACATGATCGTGTACTGCTGCGCGATGGTGATCAGGTTGTTGGTGATCCAGTACAGCACCAGACCCGAGGCGAAGCCGCCCAGCATGAACATGAAGATCCACGGCATCCAGGCAAAGATCATCTTCTGCGCCGGATCGGCGGGAGCCGGGTTCAGTTTCTGCTGCATCCACATCGAGATGCCCAGGATGATCGCCAGCACCGGCAGGGTGAAGCTGTGCAGGAAGCTGCCCTGACCCGGAGCTGCCCAGGGCAGCATGCCGAACAGGTTCCACAGGCTCGACGGATCGGGCGCGGAAAGGTCATGGATCCAGCCGACCCACGGCGCGTGACGCAGCTCGATCGTGACGAAGATCACCTTGTAGAGCGAGAAGAAGATCGGGATCTGCAGCAGCACCGGAAGGCAGCCCGCGGCGGGGTTCACCTTCTCACGCTTGTACAGTTCCATGACCTCTTTCTGGTACTTCATCCGGTCTTCGCCGGTACGCTCCTTGATCGCCTCCATCTGCGGCTGCAATTCCTTCATCTTGGCCATCGAGATGTAGGATTTGCGCGCCAGCGGGAAGACCAGCAGCTTCAGGATGAAGGTCAGGCCGATGATCGACCAGCCCATGTTGCCGATGAAGCCATGCAGCCAATGCAGCAGGCGGAAGATCGGCTTGGTCAGGAAGTAGAACCAGCCCCAGTCGATCGAGTCGACGAAACGGTCGATGCCGGGAGCTTCTTGATAGCCGTTGATGGTTTCCCAAACCTTGGCGCCAGCGAACAGATAGCTCGCGCTGGTGCCGGTCGCGCCGGGGGCGACGGTCTGCACCGGCATCCGGGTTTCGGTCTGGAAGATGTCGGCGCCGGGGGCGTATTTCACCACGGCGGTGAACGAGCTGCCCGGCGCGGGGGCCAGCGTCGTCATCCAGTATTTGTCGGTAAAGCCGATCCAGCCGTTTTCCTTGACCTCGATCAGCTCGGCCGGGCCTTCGCCAGCGGCGGCGTCAAGCTCGGTGATGTTCTTGTATTTCTTTTCCAGCAGCTTGCCGTCGGTCATGCCGACAGCGCCTTCGTGCAGGACGTAGTAGTTCTGCGTGTCGGGTTTGCCGTGGCGGGCAAGGATGCCATAGGGCGCGGCTGCGAAGGGGGCCTGACCCTGGTTTTCCAGCGACTGGCTGATGGTGAACAGGAACTTGTCGTCCAGCTCATAGGTGCGGCGGAAGATCTGGCCGGCACCGTTGTCCCAGCGCAGGGTCACCGGCTTGCCGGGGGCCAGCACATCGCCAGACTCAACGCTCCAGACCGTCGCCGGCCCGGGGACCAACGCCGGGTCGGTGCCCGCGGCAGGCATCCAGCCATAGACGGCGTAATAGGGCTTCTGCACCGTCACCGCAGCAGCGCCGCCGGGCGCGACGGGCGAGCCTTCGGCTTTCAGCCCGGCCTGCGCCGTCGGCGACAGCAGGCGGACATTGGGGGAATTCGGGTCCAGCGTCTCGTGGTAGCCGGTCAGCTCAAGATCGTCGATGCGGCCACCGGCCAGCGAGATCGTGCCTTTCAGCGAGGGCGATTCGATGCCGACGCGGGCGGCAGCCTGCGACGGATCGGCGCTGGCACCAGCAAGGGCGGGGGCCGTGCCGGTCTGGCCAGCTGCGGGTGCAGCCGCGGTGCCGGGCGCGACCTGTCCGTCAACCGCCTGAGTCTGCGCAGTTTCCTGCACCGGCGGAGCGGGCTCCGGGGCGAAGAAGATCGACCAGACGAGAATGACGAGGGCGGAAAGCACCATCGCCAATATGAGGTTGCGGTTGTTGTCTTCCATTCCGGACCAGCCCTTCGTCGTCTATGACCCAATGGGTTCGGGCCGCTTCAACAGAACCGACCACCAAAGGTCAAGGGAATTTGCCCGGTGCCGCGCCGTGGCAGGACGCTTCCCGGTCATTCCGCCGCACCGGCCCGGCGCATGCGAGGCCGGGTTTTGCCCCCGTTCCCCCAAGATTGCAAGAAGAACAGGGGCGCGGGGACCCGCCCCGCGCCCATTTCCCCGTGATCGAGACCTGACAACCGATGAACAAGGGGAGAGTTTCGATCCTAGCGGCCACGCCCCAGCGGAAGGGCCCGCGGCAATGAGTGGCGATGGCTCAGCAGAAAGGGCTCGATCGCGTCCGCTTCCATGGCGGGAGCGACGGCGCTGCCCTGCACCGCGCTGAAGCCGATCTGCGACAGGAAGGCGCGTTCGTCCAGCACCGCGACCTCATCGGCAAGAACCTCAAGCCGCAGGTTCTCGGCCAATGCCAGAATGGCGAGGATCATGCGCTGCTGATCGCCCCGGTGGTGGCAACCGTCGACAAAGGCCCTGCCGATCCGAACCCGTTTGACGCCGAAGCCGCGCAGGTCGGCCAGACCCGCGCTGCCGGTGCCGAAATCGCCGACCGCCATGCGGCAACCGCCAGCCGCCAGCCGTTGCAGGTTGTCTTTCGCCGCCTGCCCCTTGGCCCCGGTGCCGATCGGCTCGCAAAAGACGATCTCGATGCGGTCCGGAGACAGATCCTGACGGTCCAGTTCCCACAGGATCGACTCGGCCAAGGCCGGATCGCTCAGGGCGCGCTCGGGCAGGCGCAAGGACAGGAAGGGAATGTCGTGACCATCGCGATCCCAGCCGCACAGGGCCGAAAGCGCCTGCCGCAGCGTGGCCAGCACCAGTGCGCTGCAACCTTCATCGTTCAAGCTTGGCGCGATCTGGTCCAGCGGTGTCGGGGGCAGGTCGCCCTCAATTCGCCAGCCTTCAACGTCCAGCGCGATCAGCCGACCGGTATCGCAGCAAATCTGCGGCTGAAAGCGTGGCTCTATATGCGGCGTCGCCTCAATCGACGAAATCATGGGCCGGAATGGCTGGTCGGGCAAATAGGACAGGATGCGGATGGTTTCGATCGGCCCGCCCTGCCCCGCCGAAGCCAAGGCCGCGCGTCCGAAATCGATCATCCGCGCCGGATCGCTTGCCATGTCGCCGCGCACGATCACACCTTCGGCCCGGATGGCGACAGGCATCTCGCCCAGATCGACGCTATCGGCACAGATCCGGCCCAGCAGGGCCACCCGCTGCGGCAGAGTCGCATCCGCCCGTGTCGACAGCAGGCCTGAAATCTCGGTCTGACCGGGTCGTCGCGCCTGCGGGTTCAGCCCCAGTTCGATCGTCAGGCGCAGCATCACGTGATCAAGCATCCGCTCAAACAGCGCGGGACCAAGGCGGCGGCGCAAGGCCTCGCCCTCGACCAGCCGCAACACCAGAACAGACCTGCTTGCGCCCGTCATCAGCGCGATGGGCAGCCGCATCGCCTGCCGGAGCCGCTCAACCGCCGTGCCAATTCCCAAAACCATAGCGCACCGAATCATGTTTCATGACCCGAAGCCTAGGTGGGGGAATCTTTTCGTTCGGTTAAAGTTCCCGCAGCTGCGGCACATCCTCAGCCGATTTTTCGTTAAAATCCGATGCATTCGGAATCAACGAGGTGAAATCGAACAGCTTGGGATCAGGCAGATGCGAGGGGCGCACATTCATCAATGCGCGGAACATCACATTGCGACGGCCCGGCGCGCGCGTTTCCCATTCGTCCAACAGCTTCTTGACCTGCATGCGCTGCAGGCCCTCTTGGCTGCCGCACAGATCGCAAGGAATCACTGGATAATTCATGGCACGGGCGAAACGCTCGCAATCGGATTCGGCGATGAAGGCCAAGGGACGCAGCACGTTCAGGTCGCCCTCTTCGTTCAACAGCTTCGGCGGCATCGAGGCCAGCCGCCCACCATGGAACAGGTTCATGAAGAAGGTCTCAAGAATATCGTCGCGGTGGTGGCCCAGCACGACGGCCGAGCAGCCCTCCTCGCGCGCGATGCGATACAGGTTCCCCCGGCGCAGGCGCGAACACAGGCTGCAATAGGTGCGGCCTTCAGGGACCTTTTCCTTCACGATGGAATAGGTGTCCTGATATTCGATCCGATGCGCGACCTCACGATCGGTCAGGAATTCCGGCAGCACGGTGGCGGGGAAACCCGGCTGGCCCTGATCCAGATTGCAGGCCAGCAACTCGACCGGCAGCAGACCGCGCCATTTCAGCTCATGCAGGACCGCCAGCAACGTGTAGCTGTCCTTGCCGCCCGACAGGCAGACCAGCCAACGATCGCCGGGGCGGATCATGTCATAGGTCTCGATGGCAGAGCGGGTCTCGCGGACCAGACGTTTCCTCAGTTTCCGGAACTCGGTCGAGGTCGGCGCGCCGCGAAACAGCGGGTGGATGTCCTGATCGAAGGAATCGTCGGTGTCGAGTTCGTCCCGCATCGGTCCTGTCCTGGTCTTGGCGCTGTCGCGCAGGTTCATATCACGGATGACGCGCGGGCGTCAGTCCTGCGGCTCGGAACCCGGCACGGGATCGTAGCCATGCCCGCCCCAGGGATGGCAGCGGCAGATGCGCCGGGCCGTCAGCCAGCCGCCCTTCAGCCCGCCATGTCGCTCCAGCGCCTCAAGAGCATAGGCAGAGCAGGTCGGCTGGAAGCGGCAGCCATGACCAACCCAGGGGCTGGCGATCAGGCGATAGGCATGGACGGGAAGTGCGACGATGCGGGCAAGCGGGCTCATGCCCGGCCCCGGCTTTCGCCGTGGACGCGTGACAGCGCCTGCTCCAGATCGCGCTTCAATTCGGCAAAATCGCGCTCGATCGTGGCGCCGGGACGCCCGACCAGCACATAGTCCCAGCCGGGCCGGGCCTGCAGGGGCAGGATCTCATGCGCAAGCGCCCGCAGCCGGCGTTTGGCGCGGTTACGGGCAACGGCATTGCCGATCTTCTTTGAGCAGGTATAGCCGATCCGGACGACGCCCTCGGCCTCGCCCTCGGCCCGACGACGGGCCTGCAGCAGAAAGCCGGGCATGCCCTGACGCCTTGCCTGCGCCGCGCGCAGGAAATCAGCCCGCTTGCGCAGGATCTCCGGCTTGACGGGATTGCCCCCGGAAATGCCGGAAGCCGCCCTGTCCGGTTGCCCTTGCGGAACATTCCGGTCAGCGGCGGCGACTTCGGCTGCACACGTCATGAGACTTAGCCCTACGCCTTTCGGCGAGGACTTACGCGCTCAGCGACTTGCGGCCCTTGGCGCGGCGGGCGTTCAGCACGCGACGGCCACCTTTGGTCGCCATGCGGGCACGGAAGCCGTGACGACGGGCGCGAACCAGGTTCGACGGCTGGTAGGTGCGTTTCGACATCTTGTAACTCCGGGTCAGGGCGGGTCAGGGTATGGGCACAAAGCCCACGCAAGACGCGCCGGTCTATTCGAGGCCCGCTGCATAGTCGGACCCCGAGCCTGAGTCAACCACATTGCCGATTATTTGCCGCGATGCAGCTTCACGGGGAACTCGCGCCCGGTCACGGATGTTTGATCGGGTGCGGTGCAACCTGATACTGCGCCGCCTACGCCACGGATTAGGGTGGAATACAAAAGGCTAACATGACCCTGAATACCCTTTCCGGGCGATTCGCACTTTTGACAGGGATCTTCGTGCTTCTGGCCGAAGTGCTGATCCTGCTGCCAGCGATTGCGAACTATCGCCTGGATTTTCTGGAATCGCGCCTGGAACGGGCGCAGATTGCCAGCCTCGCGCTGTTGGCGACCGATGAGTCGCTGGCCTCGGACCTCGAATCCGAGCTGCTTAGCAATGCCGGCGTGTTCAACGTCGTCCTTCGCCGCAACGAGGTACGGCAGCTGGTGCTGTCCTCGCCCATTCCGGGACCGATTGCGGCGACCTATGACCTGCGTGCGCAGCCGTTCTGGACCTCGGCCAAGAATGCCATGCAGCAGCTTCTGGACCCCGAGAATCGCGTCATCCGCGTCATCGGAGAGCCGGTCAATCAGGCCGGCCAGTTGATCGAGATCACCACCGACACCAAGCAGCTGCGCACCGAGATGATCGATTACGGGCTGCGGCTGCTGGCGATTTCGGCGGCTTTCTCGATTCTGACGGCACTTTTGCTGAACGTCGCAGCGCAGCGCATGCTGCTGGTGCCGATCCGGCGCGTCATCAACCACATGACCGCCTACGCCAATGCCCCCGAGGATGCGCGCTCGATCATCACCCCCACCGCGCGTCTGGCCGAGCTGAACGAGGCCGAGGCCGCGCTGGCCGCCATGCAGCACACCGTCACCTCGGCGCTGAAGCAAAAGGCGCGGCTGGCGCAGCTGGGACAGGCGGTGGCGCGGATCAGCCACGACCTGCGCAATATCCTGACCACGGCACAGATCTTTGCCGACCGGCTGGAAACCAGCGAAGACCCCGCCGTCCGTCGTGCCGCGCCCAAGCTGGTCAATTCGATCAGCCGCGCGGTGAATCTGTGCGAAACAACTCTGGCCTTCGGCAAGGCCGAGGAACCCGCGCCGTCGCTGTCGCGCTTCAACCTGTCGGCACTGGTAGCGGAGGTGACCGAGGCCGAGGCGCTGGCCGCCGAGACGGCGGATGATGCCCCGGCCATCGAATTCCTGACCGACATTCCCGCCGGGCTGACGATTCGCGCCGACCGTGAGCAATTGTTCCGCGTGCTGTCGAACCTTGTCCGCAACGGGCGGCAGGCGATCGAGGCCACCCGCAAGCCCGGCACCATCGAGATCGGCGCGGGCGAGGATGAGCAGGAATGGTTCATCCGCATCGGCGATACCGGACCGGGCCTGCCGCAAAAGGCGCGCGACTACCTGTTCCAGCCCTTCTCGGGCGGCTCACGCAAGGGTGGCACCGGGCTGGGACTGGCCATTGCCTCGGATCTGGTGCGCAACCACGGCGGCAGGCTGGAGCTGCTGCGCAGCGACGAGGACGGCACGCAATTCTGCCTGCACCTGCCCCGCGATCTGGCGGGCATCGCGCTGCGCGAGGAGGCGGCCGTGGAATAGGGCGCGAACCGGCCGGGGGAATTATTTCAGCCCCTCGGACAAGAAAGGTGATTTTTAGCCTTGCGCCCCCCGGCCGCTGTCTCTAAATCACCGCCTCACAGCGGACCCGTAGCTCAGCTGGATAGAGCACCAGACTACGAATCTGGGGGTCGGGCGTTCGAATCGCTCCGGGTCCGCCATGTCACTTCCTTCGCAGGAGCGGCAGTTTTCCCATCAGGGAATGACTACCAAACCGCGCGAAGACAGGTGGTGAAAAGTTCAGATTGTGCCTTGCACCTGCAGGCCGGTCATTCTAGATCACCGCCATATTGCGGACCCGTAGCTCAGCTGGATAGAGCACCAGACTACGAATCTGGGGGTCGGGCGTTCGAATCGCTCCGGGTCCGCCACCTTCCCTCACGACCAATGCAAAAAGCCGCCCCCTCGGGCGGCTTTTGCTTGTTCTGGTATCAGACCGTCAAAGGCTCAGGATTGCCGGGCCAGCCAGTCGGTGACCGGGCGACGCAGGTTGGTTTCGCCAATGTCGCGGGCATCGTCGATCACGCGCTTCAGTTCATTCAGGTCCACGCGCCGGATCAGGTGCTTGACCGGCCCGATCGAAGCCGGACGCATCGACAGGCGGCGGAAACCCAAGGCGGCAAAGGTCACCGCCTCGATCGGGCGACCCGCATCCTCACCGCAGAAGGACACCGGCACGCGCGCGTCAGAGCAGCGTTGCAGGATCTGTTCCAGCAGCGCGATGAACGAGGTGTTGAGCGAATCGTAACGACGGCGGACGCGCTCATTCTCGCGGTCGGCGGCAAAGAAGAACTGCTTCAGATCATTGCCGCCCACCGAGATGAAATCGCACATCTCGAAGAACTTCTTCGGCGCGAAGGCCAGCGAGGGCGTCTCCAGCATCGCGCCCACCCGCAGATCGGTCGGCACGTCGTGACCCAGCCGCTGCTCGCGCGCGAATTGCTCCATCAGCAGACGGTGGGCTTCCTCGAATTCGTACATCTCGGTGATGAAGGGGAACATCACATGCAACGGACGCCCGACCGAGGCGCGGATCAGCGCCTGCAACTGCATCCGTAGCACGCCGCGCTTGTCCAGCCCCACCCGGATCGCACGCCAGCCCATGGCGGGGTTGGGCTCGTCCTGCGGCTTCATATAGGGCAGCACCTTGTCCGAGCCGATATCCAGCGTGCGGAACATCACCGGCTTGTTCTGGGCGTTCTCAAGCACCTTGGCATACAGCGCTGCCAGTTCGCCCCGGCGCGGGACGCGGGTGCGGGCCAGAAACTGCAGCTCGGTCCGGAACAGCCCCACCCCTTCCGCGCCCGAGCTTTCAAGGCTGGGCAGATCGGCCATCAGCCCTGCATTCATATAAAGCTGAATCGTGGTGCCACAGGTGGCGGTGGCGGGCAGGTCGCGCAGGCCCGCATAGCGCTTCTGCGCCTCGGCCTGCATCGCCATCTTGTCGCGGAAGGCATTGGCGACGGTTTCCTCGGGGCGCAGATGGACGATGCCCATATCGCCATCGACAAGGATCGGATCGCCGTTCAGCGCCTCAGAGGTGATACGCTCGGCATGGATGACCAGCGGGATCGCCAAGGCCCGCGCCACCACCGTGGCATGGCTGCCGACCGAGCCCTCCTCCAGCACCACGCCGCGCAGCTTGCGGCCGTAATCCAGCAGGTCGGCAGGGCCGATATTGCGGGCGACCAGAATCGGGTTGTCGGGCATCTCGGCCCCGGTATCGCCGCCCTGCCCGGTCAGGATGCGCAGCAGGCGGTTCGACAGGTCGTCCAGATCATGCAGCCGGTCGCGCAGATAGGGGTCTGCGGCGCTTTCCAGCCGCGCACGGGCCTGACTCTGTTCCTTTTCGACCGCAGCCTCGGCAGAAAGGCCAAGGTCGATCGCTTCCTCCATGCGGCGCAGCCAGCTGCGGGAATGGGCGAACAGGCGATAGGTCTCCATCACCTCGGCGCTGTCGCCCGAGCCCATGTCGGTCGCGGCCAGCATCGTGTCCACGGTCACGCGCAGCATGGCGACGGCCTCGTTCAGCCGGGCCTTTTCCTTCAGCGGGTCTTCTCCGACCGGATTCGTGACCACGACGCGGGGTTCGTGCAGCCAGACGCGGCCCTCGGCCACGCCTTCTTGCGCGATGCCGCCGCGAAGCATGATCGGAAAGCGGTGCTGGGCGGGCATGCCATCGGTCGAACCAAGAAACGCGCCCAGCTCGACCATCTCGGCCAGCACCATGGCGACGACCTCAAGCCCGTAGACCTCATCGTCGCTGAAGCGGCGCACATCGCGGGACTGGACGACCAGCACGCCCAGCTTTTCGCCGACACGCTGGATGGGAACGCCAAGAAAGCTGGAATAGACCTCTTCGCCGGTCTCGGGCATGAAACGGAAGCCGGGCTCTGACGGCGCGTCGGCGGTATTCACATAGCGCCCGGAACGGGCAACGCGACCGACCAGACCCTCGCCCAGACGTAGCCGGGTCTTGTGGACGGCGGCTGATTTCAGCCCCTCGGTCGCGCAAAGTTCAAGTGTTTCGGGGTCGCGGAACAGATAGATCGAACAGACCTGCGTCCCCATCGAATCGGCGATGTGATGGGTGATGCGGTCAAGCCGGTCTTGCCCGCCTCCGGGGGCTGCCAAGATCTCGCGCAGCCGCAAAAGCAGCTTGCGCGAGTCGCTGTCCTTGCGGTCGGGCACGGATCCTCCGATCACGGCCCGGTCGCTCACTCAGGCCTGTTCAAGTTCGAAGGCATCATGCAGCGCCTGCACCGCAAGTTCCATATATTTGCGGTCGATCAGCACCGAAATCTTGATCTCGCTGGTGGAGATGACCTTGATGTTGATGTTCTCATCAGCCAGCGCCTTGAACATATGCGCGGCGACGCCGGCATGGCTGCGCATGCCGATGCCCACGACCGAAACCTTGGCGACTTCGGTGTCGACGACCAGATCGTCATAGGCGATCTGACCGGCGGCCTTGGCCTCTTCCATCGCCTTCTTGGCGCGGGCGACCTGATTGACCGGGCACGAGAAGGTCATGTCGGTCACGTTGCCGGGGTGATCGTCGTAATCTTTTTCCGAGATGTTCTGGACGATCATGTCCACGTTCACGCCCGCTTCGGCCAGAGGCGCGAAAATCGCGGCCGAGATGCCCGGCTTGTCCTCGACGGTGACCAGGGTGATCTTGGCTTCTTCGCGGGAATAGGCGACGCCGTTGACGACTTTCGATTCCATGATTTCATCCTCATCGCAGACCAGGGTGCCGGATTTCTCATCCGTGTCCTCAAAGGACGACAGCACACGCAGGCGGACCTTGTAGCGCATCGCCAGCTCGACCGAGCGGGTCTGTAGGACCTTGGCGCCCAGGCTGGCCAGTTCCAGCATCTCCTCGAAGGCAATCTTGTCAAGCTTGCGCGCCTTGGAGGTGATGCGCGGATCGGTGGTATAGACCCCGTCCACATCGGTATAGATGTCGCAGCGTTCGGCATCGAAGGCAGCGGCAAAGGCCACGGCGGTGGTATCCGAACCACCCCGGCCCAGCGTGGTGATACGGCCCTCGGGCGACAGCCCCTGGAAGCCCGCGACCACGGCGACGCGCATGCCTTCGGCGAATTTCGTGTCGATATTCTTGCGCGGAATGTCGACGAAGCGCGCCGAGGAATGCTGCGCGGTGGTGTTGATCGGCACCTGCCAGCCCTGCCAGCTGCGCGCCGGCACGTCCATTTCCTGAAGCGTCAGCGCCATCAGGCCCGCGGTCACGTTCTCGCCCGAGGCGACGACCGCGTCATATTCGCGTGCGTCGAACAGGGGTGAGGTCGCCTCGACCCAGCCCACGAGTTCATTCGTCTTGCCCGACATGGCACTGACGATGACAATGACGTCATATCCGCGTTCGACTTCGCGTTTGACCTTCTGAGCAGCATTCTTGATGCGCTCAAGGTCGGCCACCGAAGTGCCGCCGAATTTCATCACCAGAAGCGGCATCCCTTGCCCCCCAGCAGCCACATATTTCGGGGCGTTCTAGGGGGGGCACGGCGAAAGGGCAAGGGAGGAAAGGACGTGGGATCATTTGCCGGCAGCCTTTTCGGGCCAATGCGGCAAACATCGCTGAACTATGGGAAAACTGGTCGGGGCGAGAGGATTCGAACCTCCGGCCTACGGTACCCAAAACCGTCGCGCTACCAGGCTGCGCTACGCCCCGAACCGAGGCTTGTCTAGCCGCTGCCGCGGGAAGGGGAAAGAGGAAATCGCAGTCGCCGCGCTTAGTTGCAGCGCGCGAGGGCGGTTTTCTGCGGCAGCGCGGGATGGGCCAGCACCATACCCGGCCGGATACCCAGTCGCGCGGCCTCTCCGCCCGCGACTTCCAGCACCATCAGACGGGCAGGAGCAGGGTCGCCCACCTGCGCACCGGGAATCGAAGTCTCATCCAGCGGGCGGGCATTGGGATGCACGTGACGCACGGCACCGCGCGAATCGATAAAGATCATGTCCAGCGGAATCAGCGTGTTGCGCATCCAGAAGCTGACCGATTGCGGTTGTTCATAGATGAACAGCATGCCCGCATCTGGGGCCAGTTCGCGGCGGAACATCAGCCCCTGCGCGCGTTCGTCGGGATCGTCCGCGATCTCGACCGTGACCGAGACCGGCGCGGCCCCGCCCAGAAAGATCGCCTTGTCGGTGCTACAGACCGGGGCCGCGGCAAGCGCCGCCACCGGTGAGGTCATCATCACGAGAACAGCTGCGACCAGCCAATTCATACCGCGCCCGCAACCAGCCGCATTTTAGCGAGCGCGGCCGCTCCCCCCAACATTGGCCCCTTGGCCTCCTGCGCTGCACGCTCCCATGACATGACCTGCGCGGCCATCAGCCCCCGCCGGCCATCGACGACGCGCAGCGCGATCGCCTCGCCCACCGCCAGATCGGAAAAACCGGAATGGCGCAGGACCTCGACATGCAGGAACACGTCGGCCTTTTGTTCAAATATATTGGCAAAGCCAAAGCCCTTGGCCTTGTCGAACCACTTCACCCGCGCCGGCAGCAGCGGCAGGCGCGCGACCTCATCGGGGGTGGCGGCGCAAAGATCGGCAATGGCGGGCATCGGCTCGCTGGCCGGGGCGTCGATCGACAACACCTCGACCGCCTGCACGCCGCGCGCGGTATTCTGGACCATGGCGCGAACACGCGCGCCCTCGGCCACCGAGCTTTGTCCAAAATTACGCAGAACGTTGGAATGCAGCAGGATATCCGATCCGCCGTCAGGATCGGTCAGAAAACCGAAACCCTTCCCGCCATCGAACCATTTGACGACTCCGACTATCTCTCGGAGCTGATCGTCGCCCACACTCATGCGTCCACCCTACTCATGGCCCTGATCTTGCTCAGACGTGTCTTAGGGATCAATTCACAACGCAAAGATGAACGGGTCCCGGACTGCTCAGTCCTGGTCAGGTTTTCCATACCATGTATAAAACATTCCCTCTCATCAAGGGTTAAGACGTGTTACCAACCATAAACTTTGATCTGATACATTAGTGGAACTTCGCAAATCGCTATTATGTTTGGCAAAATCACGGCGAATCCACTGAAATCTGTCGTGTAGACGGAAGGCACCGTCTGCCCAGAATTCGATCTGAACCGGACGAATTCTGTATCCGCCCCAGTGCGGAGGACGTGACGGTCGCAACCCCAGATTGATACCCTGCTTTGCAGCCTCAGCCATTAGGGCCGCTCGACTTTCCAGCGGTCGGCTTTGCTTCGACGCCCAGGCCCCGATCCGCGATTGCAGGGCACGTGAGTCGTAATAGGCATCGGCCAACTCCGGCTCGACCCGACTGACATGGCCGCGCACCCGAATCTGACGGCGCAGGCTTTTCCAGTGCATCACGAAGGACGCGACGCCGGTGGCCTCGATCTGGCTGCCCTTGGCGCTTTCGAAATTGGTATAAAAGACAAAGGCGCCGTTTTCACCCTCGCCCTCGATCTCTTTCAGCAGGACCATGCGCACATCGGGCAGCCCTTGGGCATCGACCGTGGCCAGCGCGATGGCATTGGCGTCATTGGGTTCGGTTTTGCTGGCCTCGGCCAACCAGTCGCGCGCAATGACGAAAGGGTCATCCCCGGCAAAAATTCCCGTGCGATCAGTCATGGTGATACTGCTTGATGCCTCCTTGCAGTTGTCCTAATCCTGCCGAAACGTAGAAGCGCTAGGGGCAGCATCATGTCAAGTGAAGCCGGTATGGGGCTGATGAAAGGCCGTCGCGGCCTCATCATGGGGCTCGCAAACGACAAGTCAATCGCCTGGGGCATCGCCAAGGCGCTGGCCGACCAAGGGGCCGAACTGGCCTTTTCCTATCAGGGCGATGCTCTGAAGAAGCGCGTCGAGCCGCTGGCCGCGCAGCTTGGCTCGGACCTGATCGCGGAATGCGACGTTGGGGATGAATCCTCGATCGACGGGCTGTTCGCCGCCATTGCCGAGCGCTGGGACAGCATCGACTTCATCGTCCATGCGATCGGGTTCTCGGACAAGGAACAGCTGCGCGGGCGCTATGCCGACACGACGCGCGACAACTTCCTGCTGACCATGGACATCTCGGTCTATTCCTTCACCGCCGTGGCGCGCCGCGCGGCCGCGATGATGCCGAATGGCGGCTCGATGGTCACGCTGACCTATTACGGCGCGGAACGCGTCATGCCGCATTACAACGTCATGGGCGTTGCCAAGGCCGCGCTGGAAGCCAGCGTCCGCTATCTGGCCGAAGATCTGGGCAAGGACGGCATCCGCGTGAACGGCATCTCGGCCGGTCCGATCAAGACGCTGGCGGCATCCGGCATTGGCGATTTCCGCTATATCCTGAAATGGAATGAGCTGAACTCGCCCCTGCGCCGCAACGTGACGCAGGACGAGGTCGGCAAGTCGGCCCTGTATCTGCTGTCGGATCTGGGTTCGGGCGTCACCGGCGAAACCCATCACGTCGATGCGGGCTATCATGTCGTCGGCATGAAGGCCGTTGACGCGCCCGACATCGCCACCACCAAGAAGGACTGATCCCCAGCCATGAGCGTCGAGCAGGTCATTGCGCTTGTCTCGGCGCTGTCGCTGGCGATCCTGACGCCGGGCCCGGCGATCATCGCGACGGTGCAGACCGCCTTCGCGCATGGTCGGGCACGCGCCCTGCCCTATGCACTGGGTCTGGCCACGGGCGCATCGCTGTGGTGCATCTTTGCGCTGGCGGGACTGGCGGTGCTGTTCAAGCTGCACCCGCCGCTGTTCATGGCGATGAAGGTCTTTGGCGGAGTTTACCTGCTGTGGTTCGCATGGGCGCTATGGCGCGCCTCGACCCAGCCGCTGCCTCAGGCCGCAGGAGGCACCTCCAAGGGCTTCTGGGGCGGGATCGCGCTGAATCTCTCGAACCCCAAACCGGCGCTGTTCTATGCGGCACTGATTCTGTCGGTGTTCCCCGAGCCGATGGCTCCGCAGCGTCAGGCCTTGATTTATGCGATATGTCTTGCCACCGAGCTGTTCTGGTACACGCTTGTTGCAGTTCTGATGTCGACAGCGGGGATGCGGAGGCGCTATTTTGGCGCAAAAATCTGGATCGACCGGGCTGCGGCCATTGCGCTGGCACTGCTGGGCCTGATGTTGATCATCAAGCACTGAAAGGACTGAACGAATGAACGACCGCCTGCCGCATGAGCGTGGCTTCCATATCAGCTGGGACCAGATGCACCGCGATGCGAGGGCCTTGGCATGGCGCCTGGACGGACGCGAATGGCGCGCCATCCTTGCGATCACCCGTGGCGGCCTGGTCCCCGCGATGATCGTCGCCCGCGAGCTGGACGTGCGCACCATCGACACGATCTCGGTCAAATCCTACAAGGCCGTCGGCGCCGAGGCCAAGCAGGGCGAGATCCAAGTCCTGAAAGCCCCCGACCATGAGCTGATGGCCGATGGCGAGGGCATCCTGGTCATCGACGATCTGGTCGATTCCGGCCGCACGCTGGAGCATGTCCGCAAGCTGTATCCCAAGGCGCATTTCGCCACCGTCTATGCCAAGCCGAAAGGCCGCCCGATGGTCCAGACCTATGTGACCGAGGTCAGCCAGGACACCTGGATCTTCTTCCCCTGGGACATGGCGCTGCAATACGTCCAGCCCTATCGCGGAGAAGACTGATCCCCGCAACGCCTGCGCGCTGCACGCAACCACATCGCGATATGTCTGAAAACCCCGGCAATTGCTGGGGTTTTTTGCTGTGACCCACGGACACTGCGCGTAGACGGGCCATACACCGCAATCGTTATACAACACCCCATTGACGACATGCGCGCTTGGCGCAGCGCCGCGCGTTTCATTGCAGATGAGGGTAAGTGTTTCAGCCGATCGGCAGTGAGTGCGGGGAACGATCTCCCGTTGGGCAACGAGGGATTGCCCCGGTGGATTGCTGATCGCTTGCACGCCGTCGACGCGCAGTTTGATCAACCTGTCCTGCTATCTTTATCAATGACCGGCGCGCCCATTGCGGGGCGCGCCGGTTCTCAGATCAATCCGCGCCAGCAGGCAGTTCCACGCCCTTCGACAGATCGAAGGAGGGCGCGACCTGCAGCGGAGCTGCTCGGCCAGCGTCTTCATATGTGCCGCCAGCAAGTCCTGAATCGGCCCCATCAACCACTGTTTGCGCTCGTTGGTGTAGGTGCGGTCGGTCTCCAGATCGAACTCCTCGAAGGGGTCGTAGTGAAGGTTGATCGCCATCGGAAACTTGAGGTTTTCCCAATTCCCGAAAAAGCCTTCCGAGATGGCGAAATGCATCTTCCATTTGCCCAGCCGGACGGCGCGGATGGTGTTGCCTTCGTAATAGATGAAATCATTCCGGTTCGTGTGGTCGGACTTGCCCAGCCACCAGTCCAGATTGTTCACGCCGTCGATTACCTGGTTCTTTTCCTTCATGACGCGGTCCGCCACATCCGGGACGCCAGCCGCCGCCGCGAGGGTGGTGAAGACATCCATATTGGTCTGGATGCCGTTCATCACCCGATCGCCCGGAATATGGTCCGGCCAGCTGACGATGAAGGGCACGCGGTTGCCACCTTCATAGGTGGTCATCTTGCCCCCGCGGAAGGGCGTTCTGCCGCCATTGACGCGGGCACCCACATCGGGGCCGTTGTCGGTGGACCACACGACGATGGTGTTATCCATTTCGCCCATGGCCTCCAGCTTGCCCAGCAACTCACCGACCTGCATGTCATGCTCGATCATGCCCGAGCCGTAGACATCGTCCTCCATCGTCGCATCCAGCGCGAGGTAACGGTTCTTGTCGTTGAGATGCTGGTAAAGATGCATCCGGCTGGGGTTCAGCCAGACGAACCACGGTTTGTTCGCCTCGCCCGCGCGCTTCACGAAATCAAGGCTGGCATTCATGAACTCTTCGTCGACATTCTTCATCCGCTCGATGGTCAGCGGACCGGTATCCTCGATCCGCTGCTTGCCCACGACGCCGAAGCGCGGATCGACCGTCGCGTCATCCGTATCGGTGGCCCAGCTGTGCAGCACGCCCCGCGGGCCGTATTTGGCCTTGAAGGCGGGGTCTTGGGGATAATCCTTCTGCTCGGGGATCTCTTCCGAATTCAGGTGATAGAGGTTGCCGAAGAACTCGTCGAAGCCGTGGACGGTGGGCAGGTGCGAGTTGTTGTCACCCAGATGGTTCTTGCCGAATTAGCCGGTGGCGTAACCCTCGGCCTTCAGGACCTCGGCCAAGGTCGGCGACCCCGCCTTCAGGCCCAAAGGCGAGCCCGGCAAGCCCACCGAGGTCATGCCCGAACGGATGGGATATTGCCCGGTAATCAGTGCCGCGCGGCCCGCGGTGCAGGAAGGCTGGGCATAGTGTTCGATGAACATCAGCCCTTCCTTGGCCAGCTTGTCGATATTCGGCGTCGTGTAGCCTACGACGCCATGGCCATAGGCGCTGACGTTCATCCAGCCGACATCGTCAGGATAGATGATCAGGATGTTTGGCTTATCGGCAGTCGCCTCTTGGGCGATGGCGGAAGAGCCAAACAATGTCTGCGCGGCAAGGGCAGACAAGATGAGTACGGTTTTGGCAGAAAGACGTGGGTAGACGGATGGCAGATGCATTCAGTTCTCTCCCAGGTAAATGTAGTGCCTTGTCGTTAAACTCCTGCGGCGTGCCCCGATCTGCGGGGCAGTCGAAAACCGGACCCATGACAGCAGGGCATCGCCCTGTTTCTGCTTCGGGTTTCAGGTGACCGTTCAGATCAACTAATGTTGAGCAATGAAGAGTTGCGGCGTCAAGTTCCGGCGCGCCGCTTGCGGACGATATGCGTCAAGCAGCCCCTTGGGGCTGGATGTTGCAGGGGCGCGTTCCTTGCCTAGAACGGCAAGGAACGTCCGTCATAATCCAGAAAGCTGCCGGTGCTATGCAGGTCCAGCGCGTCGAAGCGGGCGATAAGGCCCTGCACCGAGGTCTCGACGGTGATTTCGGCGCCTGATCCACCCATATCGGTCTGGACCCAGCCGGGATGGTAAATGCCGACCGCGATGCCTTCATGCCGCAGGTCGGCGGCCAGATTGCGACCAAGGTTCAGCACCGCCGCCTTGGAGGCGCGATAGATGTAGCTGCCGCCGGGCGCGCGGGTATCCGAGCCCATCTGCGATGAGATGATGGCGATCTTGCCACCGGCCTTGCGCAGCGCGGGCAGCAGTGCCTGCACCGTCAGGAACACGCCGGTCACGTTCACGGCGAAGGCGGCGGCCCAATCCTCGGGCGGAAAGCCGCGATCCAGCTTTTGCCCGCGATCCAGATAGACCCCGGCATTGCAGACCAGCAGGTCCAGCGGACGCGCGCCCAATGCCGTGACCAAAGGTGTCAGCCCATCGGGTTGGGCCACGTCGCAGGGAACCAGATCGCCAGTGGCCTTGCGGCTGGTGCCGATGACATCATCACCGCGCGCCGCCATGGCTGCCAGCAGCCCTGCCCCGATCCCTCGGTTTGCGCCGGTGATGATCGTTGTCATCGCGCTACCCGTTCCCGCGCACGAAACGTGCGGCTTCTTCGGCGGCGCGGCGCAGGGCGTTGGATTTGTTCACCGTTTCCATGAACTCGGCCTCGGGGTCGCTGTCATAGACGACGCCGCCACCGGCTTGGATATAAAGCGTGTGATCCTTGACCACACCGGTGCGCAGCGCGATGCACATGTCCATCTCGCCATTCGCGGCGAAGTAACCCACGCCACCGGCATAGACGCCGCGCTTTTCGGGCTCCAGCTCGTCGATGATCTGCATGGCGCGGACCTTCGGCGCGCCCGAGACCGTGCCTGCGGGCATCCCTGCCAGCAGCGCGGACAGGGCATCCTCGCCCTCGCGCAGCTCACCCACCACGTTCGAGACAATATGCATGACGTGGCTGTAGCGCTCGACGATGAATTGCTCGGTCGGTTTCACCGTGCCCATTTTCGCCACCCGACCGACATCGTTGCGGCCAAGATCCAGCAGCATCAGATGCTCGGCCAGTTCCTTCTGGTCGGACAGCAGATCGGCTTCCAGCGCATTGTCTTCCTCGGGCGTGGCACCGCGTTTGCGGGTGCCCGCGATGGGACGCACCGTCACCTCGCCGCCGCGCAGACGCACGAGGATCTCGGGCGAGGCACCGACGATCTGGAAGCCGCCGAAGTTCAGGTAGAACATGAAGGGCGAGGGGTTCGTGCGGCGCAGGCTGCGATACAGCGCAAACGGCGGCAGCGGGAAATCCATCGCCCAGCGTTGCGAGGGCACGACCTGAAAGATGTCGCCCGCGCGGATATAGTCCTTGGCCTTCTCGACTGCGGCCAGATAGGCGGGTTTGCTGAAATTGCTGCGCAATTCGCCGACCTTCAGGTCATGGCCAAGCGCGCGCGGCTCGCTGGGCTGACGGTCAAGCGAGCGCAGCGCCTCCATCAGGCGCTCGGCGGTCTGGGCATAGGCGGCGCGGGCGGGCGTGCCGCCCTGATGCCATGCCGGGGCGCAAAGCAGGACCTCGCCCTTGACGCCGTCCAGCACTGCCACGACCGAGGGGCGCATCATCACCGCATCAGGCAGGCCCAGCGGGTCGGGATTCACATGCGGCAGGCGCTCGACCAGACGGATCATGTCATAGCCGAGATAGCCGAAAAGCCCCGCTGCCCCGGCAGGCACGCCGTCGGGCATGTCGATGCGGGATTCAGTGATCAGGGCGCGCAAGCTGTCCAGCGCCGGGCGGTCATCGGTGGTGAACTCATCCGAATAGCGCGCCGTCCGGTTGATCCGGGCCACGCCGTCGCGGCAGTCCCAGATCAGGTCGGGCTTCATGCCGACAAAGGAATAACGGCCCCGCACCTCGCCGCCGGTCACGCTTTCCAGCATGAAGCTGTTGGGCGCGGCCTCGGCCAGCTTCAGCATCAGGCTGACCGGGGTATCCAGATCGGCGGCCAGACGGATGGTCAGAAGCTGGTTGCGCCCCTCGCTCCAGCCGCGTTCGAAATCGGTAAAGTCGGGAGAGATGTCCATCACTGCATCTGCGTGTTCACCGCGTCGATCGCGGTCTGGTTCACGGTCACGCCGCTTTGCGCCTGAACGGCGCGGGTGAAGTAGTCGAACACGTCCTGACGCATGGAATCGCCCAGACGGTTGGCGATGCTGTCGCGCATCTGCCCAGCCTCGGGGGCATCGGTCGCGGCGGCATGGACCTGATCCAGCGTGACAAGGAAGACGCGATTGTCGGCATCGACGATCTCGGCCTCGCCCGGCTCGGTGATTTCAAAGGCCTTGCTAACGACTTCCTGCGGCACGCCGTTGATGAAGCCGCCACGGGTCAGGCCGGTTTCCGCATGGCCCTTTTCGGGGGCTTGCTGGGGGATGACCGGGGTCGGCGCGGGGGCCGCGCCCACGGCCTGCGCGACCGGGGCGGTCGCCGCCGCCGGAGCAGGATTCGCGGGCTCGATCGCGGCGGCATTGGCCAGCTTGCGTTCCTCGGCCAGCGCCATCAGCTGGCGCATGGTTTCGTTCTGCAGCCAGTCGGCAGCAACGCGGTCCTTCACCTCGGCGAAGGGGATCAGGGCCGGAGGCTCGATCTTGTCCAGACGCAGGGCGAAGATGCCGCCATCCTCGAAGGTATAAAGCTCGGGGAAGTCGGACTGGGTGACCTCGGCGGCGTGCTGGCGGAATTCGGGATAGGCCGCGATGCTGCCCGGATCGTCGCCGGTGCTGGCGGTCCAGTCGATCTGCCCCAGTTGCATGTGGGTTTCCTTGACCAGATCCTCCAGCGTCGCGCCGCCAGCCATCAGGTCGGTAATCGAGGCCGATTGCTCATCGATCTGGCGACGGGCGCGGTCGATCGCGGCCTCAAGGCGCAGATCGCCCTTGGCCTGTTCGAAGGTGACGTCGACCGGCTCAAGAATGGCGTTCATCGAGTACAGCGCCGGGCCCAGATCGCTGCTGACCGGGCCGGCGATGCCGGGCTGGTCCAGCGCAAAGACGGGTGCACCCGCCGGACCCAGATCGGCCTGCGAGACCTCGCCCAGATCCAGATCGGCCAGCGTCAGGCCACGTTCGGCGGCCAGCTGTTCAAAGCTGATCTCATGCTTGTCCAGACGGGCCTTGGCCTCTTCGGCGGCGGCGACGGTCGGAAAGACCAGACGCTCGACCATGCGGCGCTCGGGCTGCTGGTATTCGTCCTTGCGCTGCTCATAAAGGTCGCGCAGGGCCTGATCGTCCACCTCGACGGTCTTTTCGATCATCTCGGGGGTCAGCCAGACATAGGTGATCTTGCGGATCTCGGGATGGGTGAAGCGGTCGGCATTGGCCTTGTGCCATGCTTCCAGCGTCGCATCGTCGGGCGTGGCAATCGGCGCGGCCAGATCGGCGGCGGTCAGTTCCTGCCAGTGGATGTCGCGGGTTTCCAGCAGCCAGCCCAGCGAGCGGTCGGTGACCGGCTGCGGGGCCTTGATCCCGGCCAGCGTCGCCTGTTGCAGGATGACGCGTGCCGCGTCCATGCGCAGGTCATGTTCGAAATCGGCTTCGCGGATACCTTCGCGCTGCAGCGTATCGGCATAGCGGGCGCGGTCGAACTTGCCGTCGATGCCCTTGAAGGCGGCGGCATTGGTGATCTGTTCGGCCACGGCGTGATCGCCGACCGAGATGCCCAGACGGTTCGCCTGATCCTCAAGCGCGGCCGAGACCATCAGCCGCGACAGCGCCATCTGGTCCAGCCCCATGGCCTTGGCCTCGGCAGCGGTCGGCTGCTTGCCGGTACGTGCCGCGAAGTCCTGCATTTCGTTGCGCAAGGCCCGCGCATAGTCCTGCGAGGACACTTCGACCTCGCCCACCGATCCGATATCCGCCGTGCCGCCCGAGAAATTGGTGACGCCGAAGCCTCCAAGCCCCAGGACCAGCATCCCCATCAGCAACCAGACGATGGTCGATTTGCCCTTGCCGCGCATTAGCTGTCCTGCCCGTTTTTTTCGTCCTTGCAGTCTTTAGGGTGCTGCGGGCCCCACGGCAAGTGCCGCGACCCTGACGGACGCGGCAGGCCTGCTCACAAGCGCGCGGGGCGCGCGCTTAGCCGCGAAAACCCGCCAGCCGCCGCATCAACGTGCCGATCCCGGCGACGTCGGCATTGGCAAAGGCGATGCGGACATGGCGCGCGCCGTCCGCGTCGCCCTCGGGCATGAACATGGTGCCGGGCAGCAGCAGCACGCCCGCCTCGCGCACCAACCGCTTGGCCAGTTCCGGCGAAGGCAGGTCAAAAGGATGCTCGACCCAAGCGAAATAGGCCCCGCAGCCCTTGACCTTCCAGCCCTCCAACGAGGCCATCCCGGCATCCATCGCCGCGCGGCGGGCAAGGATCTCGGCCCGCTCACCGGCCAGCCATTCGGTCAGGTTCGCCATGCCCCAAGCCGCACCGATCTGGCCGATCTGGCTGGCGCAGATGGCGACGGTATCAAGGAACTTCTCGATCTCGATCATCCGGGCTTCGCTGGCCACCACAGCGCCGATGCGGTGCCCTGTCAGGCGATAAGCCTTGGAAAAGCTGTACAGATGGATCAGCGTGTCGCCCCAATCGGGATCGGCGAACAGGTGATGCGGCGCGCCGCTGCGGCTGTCGAAATCGCGATAGGTCTCATCCACGATCAGCGCCAGATTGCGCGAGCGGGCCAGATCAAAGAAGGCGCGCAGCGTTTCCGCCGGGTATTCCGCCCCCGAGGGGTTGTTCGGGCTGACCAGCACGATGGCGCGGGTGCGGTCGGTGATCAGCTTTGCGGCCTCGGCGGCATCGGGGATCATCCCCTGCCCGCAATGCAGCCCGACCGAGCGGATGCCCTGCATGTCCAGCCACATCTTGTGGTTGAAATACCACGGCAGCGGCAGGATGATTTCATCGCCCGGCCCGGCCAGCGTCTGGATCGTGGCGCAGAAGGCCTGGTTGCAGCCCTGAGTGATCGCGACCTGCTCGGGGCGGATCACGCCGCCATAGGCGCGGCTCCAATCCGTGGCCACGGCCTCGCGCAGCTCGCTGCGGCCCAAAACCGGGCCGTAGAAATGCGCGTCGGGCTGGTTGAGCGCGGCTTCCGACATGGCACGGCGCAGCGGTTCCGGCGGCGGATCGACCGGGGCGGCCTGGCTCACGTTGATCAGCGGGCGCTCGGGGGTGAAGGTGACGCCTTCCAGCCAGCGCCGCGCCTCCATTACGGGCGGGCGGAAGGTGGCGGCAATGGCGGGGTTCAGGGGAAGCATCGGATCACTCGTTTGTCCCGTTCAGGCGCAGGGCGCCAAAATCGGGAGGGGTGGAAAGGTTCAGGCCCTGTTCCGGCGCGGGCGCACTGGCCGGTTGCGGATCGGGCTGCGGTTCGGATGGCAGTGCAAAGACCGGCTCGTCAGCCGGTGCCGCCAGCCCCTGCGGGGCCGCGCGTGACGCGGACTGCATGGCGGCGGGGCTGTCGGGCGGGGTGTCCGGCAGCGCGATCGGGTCGGGGGCCGGGGCGGACATGCCCGAAACTTCGGGGACTTCGCCCCGCGCCTCGGGCGGCAGGGCAGGATCGGCGGGGGCGGGCAGGGATTCGGCCTGCGGGGCCGGCGCGACAGGAGCCTCGACCGATCGCGGCGCGACCGCGGCCATCGGCGCGGGTGAGACCGGGGCGATATCGGTGCCGCGCGCGAACTCCGATCCTTCGGGCGGGGTCATATCCTCGACCACCGGGGATTGGGATGGGGCGGGCACCGGAGCGGCGGGCGGGGGCGCGGCGGGCGGGGGCGAACTGTCTGGGATAGCTGGCGGATCAACCTTGACCACCGGTGCTGGTGGCGGGGCGGGTGTGATCGCCTCGGGGGTCGAGGTCTGGTCGCGCCGGGCCGGTTGCGGCAGGATCAGCGACAAAGCGGCCAAGGCGGCGGCGCAGGTCAGCGCCCCGTGAAACAGTCCCGCCGCAAATCCCTTTGCCATGCGCGATACGGCCCTCCGCCCCTGTTTTTATTGCCCGCGGGGTTGACCCTTGTGCAGGCTTTGCACCATCTATAGCCGCAGATTTTCCGGGGTTCACCCCCCAATGCAAGGCCCTGCCATGATCCTGCTCATCGACAATTACGACAGCTTCACATGGAACCTCGTGCATTACATGGGCGAGGCAGGAGCCGATGTCAGGGTCTGGCGAAACGATGCGCTGACCGTGGACGAGGCTTTGGGCATGGGCGCGCAGGGGATCGTGATCTCTCCCGGTCCCTGCGATCCGGCACAGGCCGGGATCATCGTCCCGCTGATCCGGGCCGCGTCGGAACGTGCGATTCCGCTGTTCGGCGTCTGCCTTGGCCATCAGGCCATTGGCGAGGCATTCGGCGGCAAGGTCGTCCGCGCCAGCCGGATCGTCCACGGCAAGACCGATGCGATCAGCCATGACGGCACCGGCGTTTTCACCGGCCTGCCCTCGCCCTTGACCGCGACGCGCTACCATTCGCTGACGGTGGAACCCGAAAGCCTGCCCGACTGCCTGCGCGTCACCGCGACGGCGGCAGATGGCACGATCATGGGGCTGATGCACCGGACCCTGCCGATCGAGGGCGTGCAGTTCCACCCGGAAAGCATCGCCTCGGAATATGGCCATGACATGATCCGCAACTTCCTGCGCCGCTGCTCGAACATGGAATCGGCGGCATGAGCGCGTCGGATATCCGCCCGCTGATCGGCATCGCCGCCGAGCGTCCCCTGACCGGGTCCGAAGCCGAGGCCGCCTTTTCGGCGCTGTTCGAGGGTGCGGCCACCCCCGCCCAGATCGGTGGCCTGTTGATGGCGATGCGCGTGCGCGGCGAAACGGTCGAGGAAATCGCCGCCGCCACCCGCGCCATGCGCGCCCGCATGAACCGCATCAAGGCCCCCGACGACGCCATCGACATCGTCGGCACCGGCGGCGACGGCAAGGGCACGCTGAACATCTCGACTGCGACGGCCTTTGTCGTGGCGGGTGCGGGCGTGCCGGTCGCCAAGCATGGCAACCGCAACCTGTCCTCGAAATCTGGCTCGGCCGACGCGATGACCCATCTGGGCCTGAACGTCATGACCCCGCCCGAGGTCGCGGAAAGGGCGCTGGCCGAGATCGGCATCTGCTTCATGATGGCGCCGATGCACCACCCGGCCATGCGCCATGTCGGACCGGCCCGCGCCGAGTTGGGCACGCGCACCATCTTCAACCTGCTGGGACCGATGACCAATCCCGGCTCGGTCCGCAGGCAGCTGACCGGGACCTTCGACCGGATCTGGAACCGCCCGATGGCCGAAACCCTGCGCGAGCTGGGCAGCGACATGGCGTGGCTGGTGCATGGCTCGGACGGCACGGATGAGATCTCGATCGCCGGGGTGACCTGGGTCGCGCAGCTGAAAGAGGGCGAGATCACCGAATTCGAGATCACCCCCGCCGATGCCGGGATCGACAGCCACCCGTTCGATGCCATCCTTGGCGGCGATCCGGCGCAGAATGCGGGTGCCCTGCGCGGGCTGCTGGCGGGCGACCGCGGTGCTTACCGCGATGCGGTGCTGCTGAACTCGGCCGCCGCCCTGCTGATCGCGGGCAAGGCCGCCGATCTGCGCGAGGGGGCGGCAATGGCGCGCGACTCCATCGACAGCGGCAAGGCCAAGGCCAAGCTGGAGGCCCTCGCCGCACATGTCGGCGCGCCCGAGGCATGAGCCTGCCCGAAGCCTGGGCCGGACTGCCCTTTTTCGATCAGGACTGGCCGGGCATCAGCGCCCGGCTGGACGGTCAGGACTGGCTGCCGGGCGCGTCCCGCGTCTTTGCCGCGTTGAAGCTGACCCCGCCCGAAGCCGCCCGCGTCGTCATTCTGGGTCAGGACCCCTACCCGACGCCGGGACATGCGAACGGGCTGGCCTTTTCGGTCACGCCGGAAACCGCGCTGCCGCGTTCGCTCAAGAACATCTACACCGAGATGCGCGAGGATCTGGGCCACGCCCCACCGAATGGCGACCTCAGCCATTGGGCGCGGCAAGGGGTCTTGCTGCTCAACACCTCGCTTTCCGTGCTGCCCGGACAGGCGGGGGTGCATGCGAAATGGGGCTGGGACCGTCTGGCGCGTCAGGCCGTTGCCCGCGCGCAGAAGGAACGCCCGCTGGCCTTCATCCTGTGGGGCGCGCATGCGCAAAAGGCACTGGCCGGTCTGCCGCGCGCACAGGATCTGGTGATCGAGACCGCCCATCCCTCTCCCTTGTCGGCCCGGCGCGGGTTTTTCGGCTCGCGTCCGTTCAGCCGGGTCAATGACTGGCTGGCGGCCCGCGGCGATATGCCCATTGACTGGGCCCTTTCCGAAACAGCCGTCGCAGGGTAAAAACGCGCATGGATATTCTTGACCGCATCAAAGCCTACAAGCTTGAGGAAATCGCAGCCGCCAAGGCCGCTCGCCCGCTGGCCGGGGTCGAGGAAGCCGCCCGCGCCGCTGATGCTCCGCGCGGTTTCGCCCGTGCGCTGTCTGACAAAGCTGCGACCGGCCATGCCCTGATCGCCGAGATCAAGAAAGCCAGCCCGTCCAAGGGCTTGATCCGCCCCGATTTCGACCCGCCGTCGCTGGCGCAGGCCTATGAGGCCGGTGGTGCCGCCTGTCTGTCGGTGCTGACCGATGGCCCCAGCTTTCAGGGCGCGCCGGAATTCCTGACCGCGGCCCGCGCCGCCTGCAACCTGCCCGCGTTGCGCAAGGATTTCCTCTACGACACCTATCAGGTGGCCGAGGCCCGCGCATGGGGTGCCGATTGCATCCTGATCATCATGGCATCCGTCGATGATGCGCTGGCCGCCGAGCTTGAGGACGCGGCCCTGCATTGGGGCATGGACGCGCTGATCGAGGTCCATGACCGCGAAGAACTGGACCGCGCGCTGCGCCTGAAATCGCCGCTGATCGGGGTCAACAACCGCAACCTGAAGACCTTCGAGATCAGCATCCAGAACACGCTGGATCTGGCCCCGCATGTGCCCTCTGACCGCGATCTGGTCTGCGAAAGCGGGCTGTTCACCCCTGCCGACCTGAACCTGATGGCGGGTGCCGGGGTCAAGCGCTTCCTGATCGGCGAAAGCCTGATGCGGCAGGCCGATGTGACCGGGGCCACCCGCAATATTCTGGGCCTTGCCGCATGACGCTCACGCATTTCGACGCGCAGGGTCAGGCCCATATGGTCGATGTCTCGGACAAGGCCGAGACCGCGCGCGAAGCCGTGGCCGAAGGTGTGGTGATCATGTCGGCGGAAACTTTGGCGCTGGCCCAAGGCGGCGCGGCCAAGGGCGATGTCATGGGCGTCGCGCGTCTGGCCGGAATCATGGGGGCCAAGCGCACCTCGGATCTGATCCCGCTGTGCCATCCTTTGCCGATCACCAAGGTCGCCGTCGAACTGGCGGCCGAACCCGATCTGCCCGGCATCCGCGTCACCGCCACCGTCAAGACCGCCGGCAAGACCGGTGTCGAGATGGAGGCCCTGACCGCCGTCACCACCGCCTGCCTGACCGTCTATGACATGCTCAAGGCGGCGCAGAAGGACATGCGGATCGAAGGCATCCGCCTGCTGTCCAAGACCGGCGGCAAATCGGGCGAGTTCCGCGCCCCCTGAGTTCCGCCCCTGAAAGGGTCCCCCATGATCAGCGTCGACGAAGCCCGCTCCCTTGTCCTTGCCTTGGCGCAACCGCCCGAGTCCGAGGAAATCGCGGTCGCCGAGGCGCTGGGTCGTGCGATGGTCGCCCCCGCCGTGGCACGCCTTACCCAGCCGCCCTTCGATGCCTCGGCCATGGACGGCTATGCGCTGCGCTCCTCGGATCTGCCCGGCCCGGTCGAGGTGATCGGCACGGCGGCGGCGGGCGAGCCCTTTGCCGGGGAAACCCCACCCGGCTCGGCCATCCGCATCTTTACCGGGGCCGAGGTGCCGTCCGGCTATGACCGCGTGGTGATGCAGGAACATGTCACCCGCGAAGGAGACCGCATCACGGTCGAGGGTGCGAGCGCGAATTTGAATATCCGTTTGCGGGGCAACGATTTCACCGAAGGCACAGCGTTCCGGCCGGACCGGGCGCTGCGGGCCTCGGATCTGGGACTGATCGCGGCAATGAACGTGGCGCGGGTCAGCGTCGCCCGCCGCCCTCGCGTCGCGGTGCTGGCGGGCGGGGATGAATTGGTCCGTCCCGGCCAGCAGCCCGGCGCGGGACAGATCGTCAGCTCGAACGACATCGCGATTGCGGCGCTCGCGCGCGAGGCCGGGGCCGAGCCCTTTATCCTGCCCCTTGCCCGGGACACCGAAGACAGCCTGCGCGCCCGCTTTGCCGAGGCCGAAGGTGCCGACCTGATCGTGACCATCGGCGGCGCGTCGGTCGGCGATCACGACCTGATCGCGCGCGTGGCCGAGGGGCTGGGGATGGAGCGGTCCTTCTACAAGCTGGCGATGCGCCCCGGTAAGCCGCTGATGGCGGGCCGGATCGGCGACACCGCCATGCTGGGCCTGCCGGGCAACCCGGTCTCGGCCATTGTCTGCGCAAAGCTGTTCATGCAGCCGCTGATCCGCGCCATGCAGGGTCTGCCCGCGGGCGACGGCGTGGCACAGGCCGTACTGGACCGCGACCTTCCCCCCGAGGGCGACCGCCAGCATTACCTGCGCGCGCGGCTGATCCCCGGCGAAAGCCTGCCCCGGATCGCGCCGTTTGAGGATCAGGACAGCGCCCGCCTGTGGGTTCTGGCCGAGGCCGACGCCCTGTTGGTGCGCCCTGCCCATGACCCGGCACGCAAGGCGGGCGAGCAGGTCAGCTTCATCGCGCTGTAAGTCACAGCGTGGTTAACCGCTTAT
Organism: Paracoccus litorisediminis; assembly: GCF_009711205.1. Taxonomy (GTDB): domain Bacteria; phylum Pseudomonadota; class Alphaproteobacteria; order Rhodobacterales; family Rhodobacteraceae; genus Paracoccus; species Paracoccus litorisediminis. The sequence continues at coordinate 701,838 of NZ_WMIG01000001.1, forward strand.
TTACGCGAATCGGCATAGTCATTGACGCAAGGGTTTGATCGTTCTAGAACATTCAAGGAACATCATGACATTCGCGGCGGAGCAGGAAAAGACGATGCTGACCAGGAAGCAAATCCAGCTGCTTGAATTCATTCAGGCGCGCATGGCCCGCGACGGCGTGCCTCCGTCCTTCGATGAGATGAAACTGGCGCTGGATCTGCGGTCGAAATCGGGCATTCACCGTCTTGTGACGGCGCTTGAGGAACGCGGTTTCATCCGCCGTCTGCCGCATCGCGCTCGTGCGTTGGAAATCCTGCGCCTGCCCGACAACCTGAGCAAGGGCGCGGGTTTTCAGCCGCGCGTGATCGCGGGCAGCGCCCCGGAACGTCCCGCCCCCGCCCCGCGCGGCGCGATGGAGGTCGCGATTTCGGCGGTCGAGCTGCCGGTGATGGGCCGCATCGCCGCCGGCGTTCCGATCGAGGCGATCTCGGAAGTCTCGCATCACATTGCCGTTCCCAGCACCATGCTCAGCGCGCAGGACAGCCACTATGCGCTTGAAGTAAAAGGTGATTCCATGATCGAAGCCGGGATCAACGACGGCGATGTCGTGGTGATCCGCGAACAGACCACCGCCGAGAATGGCGATATCGTCGTGGCGCTGGTCGAGGGCTTTGAGGCGACCTTGAAGCGCTATCGCCGCAAGGGCGGGATGATCGCGCTGGAGGCCGCAAACCCGGCCTATGAAACCCGCGTTCTGCCCGAGGACAAGGTGCGCGTGCAGGGCCGTCTGGTCGGCCTGATCCGCAGCTACTGAAAGAAGGCCCGAACCACGGGCCTGCCCATGTCGCGCATCATGAAAAACGCGGGCCGCGACGGCCCGTGCGGCGTTGCGGCCACGCGACGGCTGCGATAGTCATATGCCCAAACCGACAGGTCTCAAGGATACTCCATGCGCCTCATGACGCTTCGCATCATCGCCCTTGTCATGGCGTTCGCCCTGCCCGCGCGCGCCTTCGACACCAATGCCAGCGCCGCCTGGGTCTATGATGTCGCGACAGGCACGGTCCTGATGGAGAAGAACGCCGACACCCCGCTGCCCCCGGCCTCGATGTCCAAGCTGATGACCCTGAACATGCTGTTCGAGGCCCTGCATGATCGCCGTGTGACCATGGATCAGACCCTTCCGGTGTCGACCAAGGCATGGAAGATGGGCGGGTCGAGGATGTTTGTCGAACCCGCCGACCGGCCGAGCGTCGAGGAACTGATCCACGGCATCATCATCAACTCGGGCAACGATGCCTGCGTCGTGGTCGCCGAGGAACTCGCCGGGACCGAGGAGGCCTTTGCCCGGTCGATGAACCAGCGCGCCAAGGAACTGGGCATGACGAAATCGCATTTCGCCAACGCCTCGGGATGGCCGGACCCCGAACATGTCATGTCGATGCACGATCTGGGCACGCTGGCGCTGCGACTGATCACCGAATTCCCCGATCTTTACCCGAATTTCGGCATGACGCAGTTCAGCTACAAAGGGCGGGTGCCCTCCAACAAGAACAACCGCAACCCGCTGCTGCATCTTGGCGGCGGCGACTGGAAGGCTGACGGGCTCAAGACCGGCCATACGCAGGAAGCAGGCTACGGTCTGGTCGGCTCGGCGGTTCAGGGCGGACGGCGCATCATCTTTGTGATTTCCGGCCTGCCCAGCGATCGCGCCCGCGCCGAAGAGGCCGAGCGGATCGTTAACTGGGCCTATCGCCAGTTCACCATGCGCACTATCGTCCCCAAGGGCGAAATCGTCGCGCAGGCTCCGGTCTGGCTGGGTGACCAAAGCAAGGTCGGCCTGACCACCGAAGACGGCGTCAAGGTGCTGCTGCCCGCCGGCTCGCAATCGGGCGTCACCGCCGAGGCCGTGTTCAACGGCCCGATCGAGGCACCGATCACCAAGGGCGACAAGCTGGGTGAGTTGCTGGTCAACATCCCCGGCGCCGGCCAGTCGCGCCTGCCGCTGCTGGCGGCCAGCGATGTCGGCCGCGCAGGCGTGTTCGGGCGGCTGCAGAACGCGGCCTCGCGCCTGAGCCAGCACGCCATGCAGGCCGTGAACAACTAAGCCGCTGGCCGGGATGTTCATCAGCTTCGAGGGGATTGACGGTTCGGGGAAATCGACGCAGGCGCGGCGGCTGGCGGATACGCTGCGCAGCCGTGGCGTGACGGTCTCGCTGACCCGCGAACCCGGCGGCAGCGAAGGCGCCGAGCAGATCCGCAAGCTGCTGGTTGAGGGTCGCGGCGAACGCTGGTCCCCGGAAACCGAGTTGCTGCTGTTCACCGCTGCACGACGCGACCATGTCGAACGCCTGATCCGGCCCGCGCTGGCGCGGGGCGAGACTGTGATTTCAGATCGCTTCGCCGATAGCTCGCGGGTCTATCAGGGACTGGTCCGGGCCGAAAACCGCCAGCTGGTCGAAGATCTGCACCGTCTGGTCATCGGCATCGAACCCGACCTGACCTGCATCATCGACACCGATCCCGCCACCGCCCGTGGTCGCGGCGCGGAACGCGGCGGGACCGAGGACCGTTTCGAAAGCCTCGGGCTGGAGTTCCAAAAACGGCTGCGGGCAGGTTTTCTGGCGTTGGCGCAGGAGTTTCCCGACCGCATCCGGCTGATCGACGGCAGCGGCTCGCAGGACGAGGTCGCGGCCCGCGTCCTTGCCGCCCTGCCATGAGCGACGAGGATATCCCCGAACCCGACCGTGCCCCCGGTGCCCCGCATCCGCGCGAGGCGAGCCAGGTTCTGGGTCAGGATCAGGCGGTCGCGGATTTCCTTGGCGCGGCCCGTGCGGATCGCCTGCATCACGGCTGGCTGCTGACCGGTCCGCGCGGGACGGGCAAGGCTACCCTTGCCTGGGCCCTGGCGAAATGGCTGTTGTCCGGCGGCGCGCCGGACCGCCTGTGGACCGACCCCGAAGCCCCGGTCGTGCGCCGCATCCGGGCGCTGTCGGAACCCCGCCTGATGCTGGTGCGCCGTCCCGTCGATGAAAAGACCGGCCGTATCCGCACCGAGATCACCGTGGATGAAATCCGCCGGCTGCAATCCTTTTTCCACATGTCCGCAGCCGAAGGTGGCCGCCGTGTGGCGATCATCGACGCCGCCGATGAGATGAACCTTGCCGCCGCCAATGCGCTGCTGAAGCAGCTTGAGGAGCCGCCGAAAGGTGCGGTCCTGATCCTTGTCGCGCATCAGCCGGGTCGCCTGCTGCCCACCATCCGCTCGCGTTGCCGCGAATTGCGGCTGCTGCCACTGGCCCCAGATGGCATGGCCGCCATCCTGCGCGATCTGGGAATCGAGGGCGATCCCGCGCGGCTGGCTGCCCTTTCAGGCGGTTCGGTCGGAGAGGCGGTTCGCCTTGCCGGTCAGGGCGGATTGGACCTGTATCAAGCCATCGTCCGTCTGTTCGCCGATTACCCCCGCATCGACCGCCGGGCCGTGGCGGCGCTGGCCGACACCGCCGCAGGCCGCCCCAGTGCCGATGGCGACCCTTTCGATCTGATCGTCACGCTGATCGACCGCTTCCTGACCCGCGCCGCACGCGCGGGCCTTCTGGGTCCACCCTATCCCGAAGCCGCCGAGGGCGAGGCCGAGGTTCTGGCCCGCATTGCGCCCGATCAGCGGGCAGCGCAGCTTTGGGCGGCAGCGCAAGCCGAACTATCGGCACGTGCGCGCTTGGGCCGGGCGGTCAACCTTGACCCTTCCGCGCTGGTGATGGATATGCTGATCGGGCTTGCGAACCAGCCCGCATCCTGAAGCCTGCCACAAACGGGGAGCCTGTCCGATGTCCGAAACCCCCGCTTTGCCCGAGCTTGTCGACAGCCACTGCCATCTGGACTTCCCCGATTTCCAAGGCCAACAGGCCGAACTGATCGCCCGCGCCAATGCGCTTGGCGTGCGCCGCATGGTCACGATCTGTACGCGCCTGCAGAACGAACCCGCGGTCCGCGCTTTGGCCGAGGCCCATGAAGGTGTCTTCTATGCCGCGGGCACGCATCCGATGTATGCCGCCGAGGAACCTCTGGTCGCGGTCGAGGAACTGGTCCTGCTGGCGCGTCACCCGAAATTCGTCGGCATCGGCGAGACGGGCCTTGATTACCATTACACCGCCGAAAGCGCGATCATTCAGGCCGAAAGCCTGCGCATCCATATCGAGGCCGCGCGCCGCACCGGTCTGCCGTTGATCATCCATTCGCGCGACGCGGATGCCGACATGACCCGCATCTTGACCGAGGAGCACCGCATCGGGGCCTTCGACTGCGTGATGCATTGCTATACCAGCGGCCCGGAACTGGCCCGCGCCGCGCTGGATCTGGGCTTTTACCTGTCGATGTCCGGGATCGCGGCCTTCCCGCGCTCGACCGAGATCCGCGAGATCTTCGCCGCCGCCCCTCTCGACCGCATTCTGGTCGAAACCGACGCGCCCTATCTGGCCCCCCCGCCCTATCGCGGCAAGCGCAACGAACCCGCGCATGTCGTCCATACCGCCCGGATCGGGGCCGAGGCATTGGGACTGTCCGAGGCCGAGTTCCGCGCCCAGACCACCGCGAATTTCGACCGCCTGTTCGCCAAGGCCGCTGCATGATCCGTGCCACGATCCTTGGCTGTGGCTCATCGGGCGGCGTGCCGCGGCTGGGCAACCGCTGGGGTGAGTGCGATCCGCAAAACCCCCGCAACCGCCGCCGCCGCTGCGCGCTGCTGCTGGAACGCGAAGGACCGATGGGGGTGACGCGCGTCCTGATCGACACCGGTCCGGATCTGGTGCCGCAGCTGCTGGATGCCGGCATCGGAGAGCTGGACGCCGTCGTCTATACCCATGCCCATGCCGACCATATCCACGGCATCGACGACCTGCGCCAGATCGTCTTCAACATGGGCAAGCGCATGCCGGTCCATGCCGATGCGCGTACCGCCGCAGCACTGATGCAGCGCTTCGGTTATGTGTTCGAGACGCCGCCCGGTTCGTCCTATCCGCCGATCTGCCAGATGCATCTGATCGAGGGGCCGATCCGCATCACCGGTGCGGGCGGGGCGTTGGAACTGATCCCCTTCGCTGTCGATCACGGCGATACCGAGGCGCTGGGATTCCGCATTCCCGCCGATCGCGGCGGGCTGGTCTATCTGCCCGATGTCAAGGACATCCCCGAGGCGGCCTGGCCCGCGATCATCGGCGCGCAGACCTTCATCTGCGACGGCTTGCGCCGCAAGCCGCATCCCAGCCATGCCCATCTGGCGCTGACGCTGGACTGGATCGCACGCTCTGGCTGCGCTCATGGCGTGATCACCAACATGCATATCGATCTCGATTACGACGATGTCATGGCCGAGACGCCGGACAATGTCATCCCTGCTCATGATGGACTGGTGCTACATCTGACATGACCATTCTTTTCGACGTCATCCTTCCGGTCTTCATCGTCATCGGCTTTGGCTATCTGGTTGCCTGGCGAAAGATGTTCACCGAGGTCGCCGTCGATGGGTTGATGCGATTTGCCCAGAACTTCGCCGTGCCCGTGCTGCTGTTCACCAATGTGGCGCGGCTGGATCTGGCGGCGAACTTCAACCTTGGCATGTGGATCGCCTTTTATACCGGGGCGTTCCTGTCCTATTTCCTGGGCTGGGGCGTCTCGCGGTTCTATCTCAAGCGCAGCCCCGAGGATGCGGTGGCGATCGGCTTCTGCTGCCTGTTCTCGAACTCGCTGCTGCTGGGCATCCCGATCATGGAACGCGCCTATGGGCATGAGGCGCTGGCCGGCAACGTCGCCATTATCGCGATCCATTCGCCGCTGCTTTACACCTTTGGCATCACCATGATGGAGATCACCCGCGCGCGCGGCCAAAGCCTGCGCGTCGGCCAGATCGCGATGCGGGCGCTGTCGGGCGTTCTGCATACGCCGCTGATCCTGGGGATTCTCAGCGGTGCGGTGATGAATGTCCTGCTCAGCGCCGGGCTGGTCATGCCCGAGGGCTTCTGGGCCGCCGCCGACATGATGGCCCGCGCGGCTCTGCCCGCGGCGCTGTTCGGTCTGGGCGGCGTTCTTTATCGCTACCGCCCCGAGGGCGACAGCACTGCCATCGCACTCTGCTGCATCTGCTCGCTGGTGATCCATCCGGTCACCACCTATGGGCTGGGGCTGATGTTCAAGCTGCCAACCGAGGCGATGCGTTCCGCCGTGATCACCGCCAGCATGGCGCCGGGCGTGAATGCCTATCTGTTCGCGGCGATCTACAATTCCGCAAAACGCGTCGCAGCCTCGACGGTGCTGGTCTCGACAGCCTTGTCGATGCTGACGATCTGGTTCTGGATCTCGGTCCTGCCATAGAGGCAGGCGCGCTGCGGCGGGCGGACGGTCCGGGCGGCACCAGCAGCGGCCTCCGGCGGGGGTATTTCGGAAACGAAGAAGCCGCGACCGCCATGAAAACGCCGCCACGAAGGGCGGCGGGTTCAGGGCCGGGGTGTGAGCCGCTCAATGCGGCGTGACGCCCCGCAGCCGCTCGGACCGGCGACGCAGCAGTTCCACCACCGTCAGCAGCGCGACCGAGAAGATCACCAGCAATGTCGCGACGGCCAGGATCGCGGGCGAGATCTGCTCACGGATGCCGTTCCACATCTGGCGCGGAATGGTCTGCTGGTCGGGGCCGGCGATGAACAGGACCGCGACAACCTCATCGAAGGAGGTGACAAAGGCAAACAGCGCGCCCGAGATCACGCCGGGCAGGATCAGCGGCATGATCACGCGGAAAAACGTCGTGCGTGGGTTGGCGCCAAGGCTGGCCGCCGCCCGCGACAACGACTGATCGAACCCGACCAGCGTCGCCGTCACCGTAATGATGACAAAGGGGATGCCCAGCGTCGCATGGGCCAGGATCACGCCCAGATAGGTCCCGGCAAGCCTGCCGCATTGCGGGTTCAGCCCGATCCAGGTCAGTGGCTCGCAGGGGTTCGAATAAAAGAAGAACATCCCCGTCGCCGTGATGATGATCGGCACGATCATCGGCGAGATCAGGATTGCCATGATCACCCGGCGATAGGGCATTTCCGGCCGTGACAGCCCCAGTGCCGCCAGTGTCCCCAGCACGGTTGCCACGATCGTCGCGAAGAAGCCGATGATCATCGAGCTTTTCGCCGCCTGCACCCATTTCGCGTTCTGCCAGACATCCGCCCACCAGCCCAGATCACGTGGAGCCTCGGGCTTGACCATGCCGAAGGTCAGCAGGCTGTCATACCAGCGCATCGAATAACCCGTCGGGTCAAAGGACAGCATCTTGTCGGTGAAGGTGAAATAGGGCTCGGCGTTGAAGCTCAGCGGGATCACCACGACGATCGGCGCGATCAGAAAGAAGAAGATCGCCGCACAGATCGCGAGATAAGCGTAATGCCAGGCCCGCTCCAGCTTGGTCGCATAGGTTGGAAGCGCCATGTCGATTACCCCAGTTTCAGATTGTCGATGCCGACAAGGCGGTCATAGACCCAGTACAGGATCAGCACCCCGCCCAGCAGCAATGTGGCCAGCGCCGCCGCCAGCGACCAGTTCAGCGTCTGCGTCATATGCATCGCGATCATGTTCGAGATCAGCTGCCCGGACGAGCCGCCGACCAAGGCAGGCGTGATGTAATAGCCGACCGCAAGGATGAAGACCAACAGCGCCCCTGCCCCCAATCCCGGCAGGGTTTGCGGGAAATAGATCCGGCGGAAGGCGGTCCAGCTGGTCGCACCCAGCGAACGGGCGGCGCGGACATAGGACGGATTGATCGTGCGCATCACCGAATAAAGCGGCAGGATCATGAACGGCAGCAGGATATGGGTCATGGCGATGATCGTGCCGGTCTGGTTGAAGATCATCTGCAGCCGCTGATCGTCGCGGATGACGCCCAGCCAGACGAGGATATCGTTCACCACGCCCTGCTGCTGCAACAGCACCATCCAGGCCGTGGTCCGGACCAGCAGCGAGGTCCAGAAGGGCAGCAGGACAAGGATCATCAGCAGGTTCGACTTGCGCATGGGCAAGGTCGCCAGCAGATGCGCGATCGGAAAGCCCAGCAAGAACGTCGTGCAGGTAATGATCAGCGACAACCAGAAAGTGCGCATGAACAGCTTGAGGTAAATCCGCTGCTGTTCGGCCACCTGCACGATATTGCCGTTATCGTCCCGCGTCCGGTCCATCGCGGCCAGATAGAAGTTGCCGGTATAGGGCGAGGACGCCTCGCGCATCACCGACCACAGCCGGGGGTCGCCCCATTTCTGGTCGATGTCCAGCATCGCGTCGCGATAGGGCGGCTCAAGCCCGTCCCTGACCTTGCGGCCCGCCCCGGTGAACAGTGAGCGCGTGCCCGCCATGTCATAATTGATCCGCGTGCCGACCACGCCGATGGTCTTGGACTCGGCGGCGGCCTGCAGGTCGGCGGCCAGCGCGCCCCATGCCGCCTCATCGGGTTCGGTGCCGCGCGGGTTGGCATCGAACCAAGCGCTCAGCTGCGGCATGTTCGCGGAAAAGCCGTCATTCTTGATCGAGCGTTGCAGCATCTGGCCGATCGGCAACACGAAGGTGAGCAGGATAAAGGCCAGCAGCGGCAGCACCAGCAGAAAGGCCCGCCGCCGCGCCCGGCGCGAGCTGCGCGCCAAGGCGCGGGAAAGCGGCTGTCCGTCGGCGGTCTGCAGCGTGCCCTCGGGCAGAAGGCCGACGGCCTCGGTCACGATCGCGGCATGGGGGTCAAGGGCTTTGGCCATCCTGGTCCTTCAAAGGTCGTCAGTCGGTCGAAGGGCGCCGCCGCCCGGAATGGACGGCGGCGGAATTGGGTCAGCTTGCCGCCAGCCAGGAGTTGAACTGCTCGGTCAGCTCGGCGTTGTGGTCGGCCCAGAATTCCGGGTCATCCATGACGGCGGTCTTCATGTGATCCGCGACGGTCGGCATATGCGGGGCCATCTCGGTCTTGCCGTCCTGGTACATGCCGACCAGCGCCGCCGAGCTTTTGCGCGCCGGGCCATAGGCGATGTATTTTGCCTGATCGGCCAGACGCTGGGTGTCGGTCGCGAATTTCAGGTATTCCATCGCGGCTTCGGGGTTCGGCGCGTCCTTGGGAATGGCGAACATGTCCATGTCCATGTACTGCCCGTCCCAGATGATCTCGAAGGGCTTGCCCTCGCCGACCATGGCGTCGAAGAAGCGGCCGTTATAGCCGGTGGCCATCACCACCTCGCCATCGGCCAGCAACTGCACGGGCTGCGCGCCCGCTTCCCACCAGACGACATCCTTCTTGATCGTGTCGAGCTTCTTGAAGGCCTGCGCGACGCCTTCGGGGGTCGAGAGCGTCTCATAGACCTTGTCGGGCGCGACGCCATCGGCGATCAGCGCCAGATACAGGGTGCGCTTGGGGTTCTTGGGCAGGCCGCGCTTGCCGGGGAACTTGGTCGTGTCGAAGAAATCGGCGGCGGTCGACGGTTTCGTATCCGCGAACTTCGTGGTGTCGAAGGCGATGACCGTGCCCCAATAGATGTTGGCGACCGCGCAATCCTGCAGCGCGCCGTCAAGGAAGTCCTCGGCAGCCGCGGTGCCGTCGGGTGCTGCGGGAAGCGAGGCCGGGTCGATCTCGACCAGCGCACCTTCGTCGCACAGGCGGATCGCGTCCGAAACCTCGATGTCAAAGACGTCGCCGGTGACGTTCTTGGCCTCGACCTGCGCCTTGAGCGGCGTGGCCGGGTTGTCGGCGGCGATCATGTTGACCTTGATGCCGGTCTTTTCGGCGAAGGGCTTGTTATAGGCTTCGACCTGCGACTTCTCATAGGCGCCACCCCAGGAGACGACGTTCACCTCCTTGTTCTGGGCCTGGGCCGCAAAGGCCAGACCGCAGAGGGCCGAAGTCAGAATCAGTGTTCTTCTCATGGCTTTTTTAACTCCCTGTTTGCGTATCCGGCTCTTTGGCCGTGATTTTTGACACCCGGCGGGTGCAGAAAAGGCCGCGGCGAACCTGCCGCCGCGGCCAAAAAATCAGCTGGCGAGCCAGGCGTTGAAACGCTCGTTCAGCTCGGCATCGTGATCGACCCAGAAGTCGAGGTTGGAACCCAGCGCCGCCTTCATGTTGTCGGCGGTGGTCGGCAGGTTCGGACCCATCGGAACGTCGGTACCGTTGATATTGCCGACCAGCGCGGCAGCCGATTTGCGCGGCGGGCCATAGCTGATGAACTCGGCGGCGCGAGCCTGCGGCTCGGGCGAGGTCGAGAAGGCGACGAATTCCTTGGCGGCTTCAAGGTTCGGCGCGCCTTTCGGGATCACCCAGCCTTCCATCTCATAGATCTGGCCGTCCCAGACGATCTTGAAGGGCTTGCCCTCGCCCTGCGCGGCGTTGAAAATCCGGCCGTTGAAGGCATAGGCCATGCTGACCTCGCCATCGGCCAGAAGCTGCGGCGGCTGCGCGCCGGCTTCCCACCAGATCACGTCCTTCTTGATGCTGTCGAGCTTCTTGAAGGCGCGGTCGACGCCCTCGGGCGTGCCCAGAACCTGATAGACCTCGGCGGCGGGGACGCCATCGGCCATCAGCGCGAATTCCAGATTGAACTTGGCACCCTTGCGCATGGTGCGCTTGCCGGGGAACTTGGCTGTGTCGAAGAAATCGGCGGCACCGCTGGGCTTGGCATCCGCGAATTTGCTGTCGTCATAGGCCAGGATCATCGAATAGACATCGGTGCCGACGAAGCAATCCGTCACCGCGCCCTCGATGAAATCGGCCGAGGCGCCGGTGCCATCAGCGGCCGGGACCAGGATCGAGGCGTCGATCGGCTCAAGCAGGCCCTCGTCGCACAGGCGCACGGCATCGGCATATTCAACCGAGGCCACGTCGGTGGAGACGTTGCCCGCCTCGACCTGCGCCTTGATCGGGGTGGCCGGGTTGTCGGCATCGGCGACCTTGACCTTGATGCCGGTCTTGGCCTCGAAGGGCTTGGCATAGGCCTCGACATGGCTGTTGCCATAGGCGCCGCCCCAGCTCAGCAGGTTCACTTCCTTGTCCTGAGCATAGGCACCCGAGGCAATCGCCACCAGCGCCGAGGTCAGGATGAGCGTCCGTTTCATGTAGTGCTCCCTCACATTGGATAGAAAATTCTTGTTGAAAATCAGACCGGGTCCAGCGCGCGGGCATCTTCGGGATGCCAGCCGATGCGGATCGTCTCACCGGGGGAGAGCTTCACCTGCCCCAGCGTGTTGCGGTATTTCATGACAAAATTGTCGTGACCCGCCACCTTCAGCCGCGCCCGCAGGATGTCGCCCATATAGACCACGTCCTTGACCTCGGCCTCCAGCGTATGGGCGCCGGCGGGCATCAGGCTGGGCTTGAACTCGATCCGCTCGGGCCGGATCGAGACGGTGGTGGGCTTGCCGATTTCGCAGATATTCCCCGGAGTCGCGTCGATCAGATCGCCATTGCCCAGCCGCACCAGCGCCTTGCCGCCTTCGAGCTGCTCGATATTGCCCTGCAGCGCGTTGTTTTCACCGATGAAGCCCGCGACGAAGCTGTTCTCGGGCTTCTCATACAGCACCGGAGGCGGGGCCAGCTGCTGGATGCGGCCATCGTTGAAGACAGCGATGCGGTCCGACATGGTCAGCGCCTCGCCCTGGTCATGGGTCACATAGACGACCGTGATGCCCAGCCGGTCATGCAGCGCCTTGATCTCATACTGCATGTGTTCGCGCAGCTGCTTGTCCAGCGCGCCAAGCGGTTCGTCCATCAGCACCAGTTCCGGGTCAAAGACCAGCGCCCGGGCCAGCGCGATCCGCTGCTGCTGGCCACCCGAGAGCTGGGCCGGACGGCGGGCGGCAAATTTCGACATCTGCACCATGTCCAGCGCGCGGGCGACGCGGGTATTGCGCTCGGACGAGTTCATGCCGCGCACTTCCAGCGGGAAGGACAGGTTCTCGCCCACGGTCATGTGCGGGAACAGCGCATAGCTTTGGAACACCATGCCAATGCCGCGCTTATGCGGCGGCACGTCGTTGATGTTGCGCCCGTTCAGGCGGATTTCGCCATGAGTCGCGGTCTCGAAGCCTGCCAGCATCATCAGGCAGGTGGTCTTGCCCGATCCCGAAGGCCCCAGCATCGTCAGGAACTCGCCCTTGCCGATGCTGAGGTTCAGATCCTTCACGACAAGGGTCTGACCGTCATAGCTTTTCTGCACATGATCGAAGACGACGAATGCGTCGTTACCGGCTGCGACTGCCAAATGCGGGACTCCCTGTTTCTCGTGGTTCTTGTTTTCCGCAATTCAAGCCTAAGCGGGGGCGATGCGGTATGGCAACTGGCATGTGCAGATGTTGTGCAGCGGCCCAAGCCTGCCCCAAAATCGGGCAGAGGCCCCTGCCCGGCTGCGCATCTTACGCCACTGCGGGAATGCGCTTTGGCATCCAAGCCGTTCATGTGGCTGGGGTTTTGGGCAGGTCCGCAATCGGGGATTCGGGCAGGTCCACGCCCAAGCAATCGCCAGCACCCGGATGCCGTCACAGCACTGGCGCAAACGTGCCATTTCTTTGTCGCAGCCTTGTCATGATCGCGAAAAAGACGAAAGCCGCGCAGCCATTCAAGGCTGCACGGCTTTCATTGCTTTGGTGCGGTCGAGAAGACTCGAACTTCCACTCCGGTTAAGGAACAGCGACCTCAACGCTGCGCGTCTACCAATTCCGCCACGACCGCATCTTCGTAGCAAGCGCCTCTTAGACGGTTGCGCGGCGGATGAAAAGGGGTCTTTTGCAGCCGCCGCGAAGTTCTTTCATTCCGCCGCCACGGCAGCTTGCGGAATGTAGTTGAGGATCGGGGCCAGCCAGCGTTCGGCCTCGGAAACGATCATGCCCTTCCTCGCGGCATAGTCCAGCACCTGATCGTGCTCGACCTTGGCCACGCCGAAGTAATAGGCGTCGGGATGGCCCAGATAGAGGCCGGAAACCGAGGAACCGGGCCACATCGCCATCGATTCGGTTAGCTCGACCCCAGTGGCCGCCGTGGCGTCCAGCAACCGGAACAGGGTCAGCTTTTCCGTATGGTCGGGCTGGGCCGGATAGCCGGGCGCGGGACGGATGCCGGGATAGGGTTCGCCGATCAGCTCCTCGGGGGCGAAATCCTCAGTCGAGTAGCCCCAGTATTGCTTGCGGACGCGCTCATGCATCATCTCGGCCAGGGCCTCGGCGAAGCGGTCGGCCAGTGCCTGCACCAGAATGGCCGAGAAATCGTCATGCGCGGCCTTGTAGCGGTTGGCGATGGCCTGCTCCTCGCCCCCCGCCGTCACCACGAAGCCGCCGACATAGTCACGGACACCTTCGGGGGCGACGAAATCGGCCATGGCCACGTTCGGGCGGCCGTCACGCTTGGCGATCTGCTGGCGCAGGGTGTGCAGCGTCGCCAGCTCCTGTTCGCGGTCGTCCGCAGTGAACAGGCGGATATCGTCACCCAGCCGGTTCGCTGGCCAGAAGCCGATGACGGCGCGGGGCTGGAACCATTTCTCGTCTATGATCCGCTTCAGCATGGCCTGCGCGTCAGCGAACAGTTGCCGCGCGACCTCACCCTGTTTCTCGTCCTGAAGGATGCGGGGATAGACGCCCTTCAGCTCCCATGTCTGGAAGAAAGGGGTCCAGTCGATATAGCGCGCGATCTCGGCCAGATCGAAGTCGTCGATCACCTTTGACCCAAGGAATTCCGGGGTCTTGGCCTCATAGCCGGTCCAGTCGATCTTGACGGCATTGTCGCGGGCCGAGGCCAGCGGCAGGCGCTTCTTCTCGGCCTCGGCGCGAGCATGCTTGTTCGCCACATCGGCATATTCGGTGCGGATGGTGTCGACATAGGCGGTCTTCTGGCCCGAAAGCAGGCTGCCCACCACGCCCACGGCGCGGCTGGCGTCAGTCACATAGACCGTCTGCCCCTTGGCATAGCGGGGGTGGATTTTCACGGCGGTATGCACGCGAGAGGTGGTCGCGCCGCCGATCAGCAGCGGAATGTCGAAGCCTTCGCGCTCCATCTCGGCGGCGACATGCACCATCTCATCCAGGGACGGCGTGATCAGGCCCGAAAGGCCGATGATGTCGACATTCTCGGCCTTGGCGATCTCAAGGATCTTCGCTGCCGGAACCATGACGCCAAGGTCGATGATTTCGTAATTGTTGCAGGCCAGAACGACGCCGACGATGTTCTTGCCGATGTCATGGACATCGCCCTTGACCGTCGCCATCAGCACCTTGCCAGCGCTGGTCGAGCCGCCCTTCTCGGCCTTTTCGGCCTCCATATAGGGCAGCAGATGGGCCACGGCCTGTTTCATCACGCGGGCAGATTTCACCACCTGCGGCAGGAACATCTTGCCCGCGCCGAACAGGTCACCGACGACGTTCATCCCGTCCATCAGCGGGCCTTCGATGACATGCAGCGGACGCTCGACCGACAGGCGGGCTTCCTCGGTGTCTTCGTCGATGTATTCGGTGATGCCATTGACCAGCGCATGCGCCAGACGCTGCGCCACCGGCCATTCGCGCCAGGTGAGGTCCTTTTCACGGGCCTTGGCACCGCCCTCGCCGCGGAAGCGCTCGGCAATGTCCAGCATGTTTTCCGTGGCCGTGCGGCCATTGGCGGGCGTGCGGTTCAAGACCACATCCTCGCAGGCCTCGCGCAGGTCGGCCGCGATCTGGTCATAGACGGCCAGCTGCCCGGCATTGACGATGCCCATGTCCATGCCCGCCTGAATGGCGTGATACAGGAACACGGCATGCATCGCCTCGCGCACGGGTTCATTGCCGCGGAAGCTGAAGGACAGGTTCGAGACCCCACCCGAGATATGGGCATGGGGCAGCGATTGCGTGATCCGCCGGGTCGCGCCGATGAAGTCCATGCCGTAATTGTCATGTTCCTCGATCCCGGTCGCGACGGCGAAGATGTTCGGGTCAAAGATGATGTCCTCGGGCGGGAAGCCGACCTTGTTGACCAGCAGGTCATAGGCGCGGGCGCAGATTTCCACCTTGCGGTTTTCCGTGTCGGCCTGCCCGGTTTCGTCAAAGGCCATGACCACGACGGCGGCACCGTAGCGGCGGCACAGATCCGCCTGCTTCAGGAACTGCTCCTCGCCTTCCTTCAGGCTGATCGAGTTCACCACCGGCTTGCCTTGCACGCATTTCAGCCCGGCCTCGATCACCTCCCATTTCGAGCTGTCGATCATCACCGGCACGCGGGCAATGTCGGGCTCGGCGGCGATCAGGTTCAGGTAATCGACCATCGCCTGCTTCGAATCGATCAGCCCCTCATCCATGTTGATGTCGATGATCTGGGCGCCGTTCTCGACCTGATCGCGGGCGACATCCAAAGCGGGGGCAAAATCGCCATTGGTGATCAACTTGCGGAAACGGGCCGAGCCGGTGACGTTGGTGCGCTCACCCACGTTCACGAAGGGGATCTCGTCGGTCTTGACGAAGGGTTCCAGCCCCGACAGGCGCAGGCGCGGCTCGATTTCCGGCAGCGCGCGCGGCGGGATATCGGCCACGGCGCGGGCAATCGCCGCGATATGTTCCGGAGTCGAGCCGCAGCAGCCGCCGACGATATTGACCAGCCCCTCGCGCGCGAAATCGGCGACTTGGGCGGCCATATCCTCAGGCGACTCGTCATATTGGCCCATTTCGTTGGGCAGGCCCGCATTGGGATAGGCACAGATCAGCGTATCCGCGACGACCGAAAGTTCGGCAAGGTGCGGGCGCATCGCCTCGGCACCCAAAGCGCAGTTCAGGCCAATGGTGATCGGCGTCGCGTGGCGCAGCGAATACCAGAAGGCGGTCGGCGTCTGGCCCGACAGCGTGCGCCCCGACAGGTCGGTGATCGTGCCGGAAATCATCACCGGCAGGCGCAGGCCCTTTTCCTCGAAGACTTCTTCGCAGGCAAAGATCGCGGCCTTGGCGTTCAGCGTGTCAAAGATCGTCTCGATCAGGATGATATCGGCACCGCCGTCGATCAGACCGTGGATCTGCTCGGCATAGGCGATGCGCAGTTGATCGAAGGTCACCGCGCGGTAGCCCGGATTGTTCACATCCGGGCTGATCGAGGCCGTGCGGTTGGTCGGCCCCAACGCGCCCGCAACCCAGCGCGGGCGGCCATCCTCGGCCGTGGCGCGGTCCAGCGCCTGACGCACCAGACGCGCGCCGTGGAAGTTCAGGTCATAGACCGCGTGCTCCATGCCGTAATCAGCCTGCGCGATGGTGGTCGAGGAAAACGTGTTCGTTTCCACGATATCCGCGCCGGCCTTGGCATAGCGGTAATGGATCGCCTCGATCGCCTCGGGCTGGGTCAGGATCAGCAGGTCGTTGTTGCCCTGCTGGGGATGCTCGCCAAGCGCGGGCGGGTGACAGCCGCAGGCGCAGGCCCCGCCATGGCCAAGGAAGTCGCCCTCGCCAAAGCCAAGCTGCTGGATCTGCGTCCCCATCGCCCCGTCCAAAATCAGGATGCGGTCGCGGGCAGCCGCGCGCAGGGCTTCGAAGACAGGCGAAAGAGGCAGGGTCATGGCGGATTCCGGGCTAGGTGAACCGTCTATATAGACGTTCAGGGGCATTTAGTGAAATTCAACATCCGCACAATGATGATGAGCAGGATTCATCATAGCGCCGCCCCTCTTGCAGCGGGCGCGCTTTGCCGCCAAATGACGGCCATGACCGAATGGATCACCGCCCCCGGACTGACCGATTACGACGACGCCGTCGCCTTCATGGAGGCGCGCGCCGCCGCCATTCACGCGGGCGAGGCTGATGAGCTGATCTGGCTGGTCGAGCATCCGCCGCTTTACACCGCTGGCACCAGCGCGAAAGCTGACGACCTGCTGGACGCGCGCTTTCCGGTCCACGCGGCCGGGCGCGGCGGGCAATATACCTATCACGGGCCGGGCCAGCGCATCGTCTATGTCATGCTGGACCTGAACCGCCGCGGGCGCGACATCCGCGCCTTTGTCGCCGCGCTGGAGAACTGGGTGATCCAGTCGCTGGCCGAATTCAACCTGAAGGGCGAAATCCGCGACGGCCGCGTCGGCGTCTGGATCGCGCGCCCCGACAAGGCCGCCCTGCCCGACGGCACGATGCGCGAAGACAAGATCGCGGCCATTGGCGTCAAGCTGCGCAAATGGGTCAGCTTCCACGGCATTTCCATCAACGTGGAGCCCGACCTCACGCATTACGCGGGCATCGTGCCCTGCGGAATCTCGGGTCATGGCGTGACCAGCCTTGTCGATCTGGGCCACCCTGTCGGGCTGGACGATCTGGACGTGGCCTTGATGCGAACCTTTCCGCAGAATTTCCCGCCGATCCAAGGCTGATTTTATCCCGCACCAACAAGCAGCTTTACGCTTCTTGCGACTTTTTGACGGTATCCTGACGCCCTCGCCCATGATAGCCAATTCGCATCAGGGGGAGGGAGAGGTCCCATCCGCTTTCAGGACAACGACCCAGAGGAAATGCCATGAAGACGACCATTTTCGCCACGCTCGCCGCCGTCGCACTTGCTGCCCCGGCCATGGCTCAGGACGCCGCGAATGGCGAAAAAGAGTTCAAGAAGTGCAAGGCCTGCCACATGATCCAGTCGCCCGACGGCACGGATGTGGTCAAGGGCGGCAAGACCGGCCCGAACCTGTTCGGCGTCGTCGGTCGCAAGGCCGGGACCCAGGAAGGCTTCAAGTATTCCGACGCGCTGGTGAAACTGGGCGAGGCCGGCGAGGTCTGGACCACCGATGATCTGGCCGCCTACATCACCGACCCGAACAAATATGTCGAAGAAAAGGTCGGGGATAAGACGCTCAAGACCAAGATGACCTTCAAGATGGCCAAGAATCAGGCCGACGTGGTTGCGTTCCTTGCCCAGCATTCGCCCGAGGCGGGTGCAGCCCCCGCGGCGGATGCAGCGGCGGCCCCGGCAGCGGCTCCGGCGACCAACTGACCTCGCGACCTGTCGCGGTCCTGCAACAGGGGCGTTCCCAGCGTGCCTCGTCACCCTTGGGAACGCTCTTGGCAGCAGCAGCCGCGATTGCCGGGTCAGATTTTTCATTCTAGAACTTGAGCCGAGTCCGTCGGCCCCGAACGGCCGGCCCGCGCATGTTTAGGGAGTTCAGCATGGCAGACGCAGCCGTTCACGGCCACGGAGACCATCATGACACCCGCGGCTTCTTCACCCGCTGGTTCATGTCAACAAATCACAAAGATATCGGTATCCTGTACCTGTTCACGGCCGGTCTCGTCGGCCTGATCTCGGTGTCGTTCACCGTCTACATGCGGATGGAACTGCAGCATCCCGGCGTGCAGTTCATGTGCCTTGAGGGCGCGCGCTTCATCGCCGACGCCTCGGCGGAATGCACCCCGAACGGCCATCTTTGGAACGTGATGATCACCTATCACGGCGTCCTGATGATGTTCTTCGTGGTGATTCCGGCGCTGTTCGGCGGTTTCGGCAACTATTTCATGCCGCTGCACCTGGGTGCGCCGGACATGGCCTTTCCGCGCCTGAACAACCTGTCCTACTGGATGTATGTCTGCGGCGTCTGCCTTGGCATCGCCTCGCTGCTTGCTCCGGGGGGAAGCGACCAGCCGGGTTCGGGCGTGGGCTGGGTGCTGTATCCGCCGCTGTCGACGACCGAGGCCGGTTACTCGATGGACCTTGCGATCTTTGCCGTCCACGTTTCGGGGGCGTCGTCGATCCTTGGCGCGATCAACATCATCACCACCTTCCTGAACATGCGCGCGCCGGGCATGACCCTGTTCAAGGTGCCGCTGTTTGCGTGGTCGGTCTTCATCACCGCCTGGCTGATCCTGCTGTCGCTGCCGGTTCTGGCGGGCGCCATCACCATGCTGCTGATGGATCGCAACTTCGGCACGCATTTCTTTGATCCCGCCGGCGGCGGCGACCCGATCCTGTATCAGCACATCCTGTGGTTCTTTGGCCACCCGGAAGTCTACATCATCGTCCTGCCGGGCTTTGGCATCATCAGCCACGTCATCTCGACCTTCGCCAAGAAGCCGATCTTCGGCTATCTGCCGATGGTTCTGGCCATGGCCGCGATCGGTATCCTGGGCTTCGTCGTCTGGGCCCACCACATGTATACCGTCGGCATGTCGCTGACCCAGCAAAGCTATTTCATGCTGGCCACCATGACCATCGCCGTGCCTACCGGCATCAAGGTCTTTTCGTGGATCGCGACGATGTGGGGCGGCTCGATCGAGTTCAAGACGCCGATGCTTTGGGCCTTTGGCTTCCTGTTCCTGTTCACCGTGGGCGGCGTCACCGGCGTCGTGCTGAGCCAAGCCCCGCTGGACCGGGTCTATCACGACACCTATTACGTCGTGGCCCACTTCCACTACGTGATGTCGCTGGGCGCGGTCTTTGCGATCTTTGCCGGGGTCTATTACTGGATCGGCAAGATGTCGGGCCGGCAATATCCGGAATGGGCGGGTAAGCTGCATTTCTGGATGATGTTCCTTGGCTCGAACATGATCTTCTTCCCGCAGCATTTCCTGGGCCGTCAGGGCATGCCGCGCCGCTACATCGACTATCCGGTCGAGTTTGCCTATTGGAACAACATCTCGT
Source organism: Paracoccus litorisediminis (assembly GCF_009711205.1). GTDB lineage: Bacteria > Pseudomonadota > Alphaproteobacteria > Rhodobacterales > Rhodobacteraceae > Paracoccus > Paracoccus litorisediminis. Next base: position 721,426 of record NZ_WMIG01000001.1, read on the forward strand.
CGATCGGGGCCTATATCTCGTTCGCCTCGTTCCTGTTTTTCATCGGCATCGTTTTCTACACCCTGTTCCGGGGTCAGCGCGTGAACGTCCCGAACTACTGGAACGAGCATGCCGATACGCTGGAATGGACCCTGCCCTCGCCGCCGCCCGAACACACGTTCGAGACGCTGCCGAAGCAGGAAGACTGGGATCGCAGCCACGCGCATTGATCCCGCGATGCCTTACCAATGGCAAAACATGGCCCCGGAGCGATCCGGGGCCATTTTTCGTCTGGAGGTCTGGCCCTATCGGTCCCTGCCCCGACGGGGTTTCGTCTGGGTGATCGCGCTGACCGCCGCCGGGCTGGCGCTGCCGCTGCTGGCCCTGCTGGGAACGCCGGAACTATGGGGGTTGCTGCCCTTTGCCGGTCTGGCGGTCTGGGGGCTGTGGCATGCCATAAGCCGCAGCTATCGCGACGCGGGCATGCGAGAGGTCATGTTGCTTGATCGGGGCAATCTGACCCTGACGCGTTCCGACCCCGGCAGGCCGGATCGGGTCTGGCAGACCAATCCCTATTGGGTCCGCGTGGCTTTACGCCATAACGGCCCGGTCGAGGACTACCTTGTCCTGACCGACGGCAAGCGCGAGATCGAATTGGGGGCGTTCCTGTCACCCGAGGAACGCCAAAGCCTGCATGCCGAGCTGGAAAGGCGCCTAGAGACGCTGCGAGGATGAGGCCGTCTGCCATTCCGGCAGCGGAAAGATCCGGTCATAGGCCCAGTTAAACACGAAGGCATAGACCATGTAGAAGACCGCGAACGAGATATCCATCACCAGCGCCTGCCAGAACGTGACGCCCAGATACCACATGACAAAGGGCAGCAGCATCAGCAGCAGACCCGCCTCGAACAGGACCGCGTGAAAGATGCGGACCACGCCGCTTTTCAGCGTCGTTCCGGTGAAACGCTGCAAGATCACGTCGAAGACGTAGTTATAGATGAAATTCCACGTCGTCGCGATGGTGGCACCGACCAGCGCGACCACGCCCATCTCATGCACCGGCATGTGAAAAAGCAACGCGCCCAGCGGCGTGGCGATAAGCAGGCCAAGAATTTCAAAGCTGAGTGCGTGACGAATGCGATCGCCGACCTTGCGCATCATGACCTCCGGAAATCTCGGGTCGTCCCGAACAAAAACAGCCCGGTGAACGGGGGAGGTCGTCCTCGCTTGCGTTGGACCTATACCGCGTCTTTCAACGGGTCAACCAAGCCCCGGCGCATAGCCGACCCGCATGTGGCGCAAAAGGCCCGCTTGCGGGCGGGCCTTTGCATCAGGTCAGCCGTCGATGCGGATCACCTTGTTTTCCGGGTCATAGGGACTGTCCTCGGTCACCACCGCGTCCCATAGCTGAAGCTGCATCCGCACCTTCAGCTTCGTCCCCGGCTGGGCCAGATCGGGGCGGACATAGCCCATGCCGATCTGCTTGCCGAAAGCCGCCGAATACCCGCCCGAGGTCAGCCGCCCGACGCGGGTGCCGTCCAGGAACAGCCCCTCGCGGCCCCAGGGATCGGCGTCGTCCGGCCCGTCGATCAGCAGGGTCACGCATTTGCTGCGAATGCCCTTGTCCAGCATCGCCTGCTTGCCACGGAAGTCCTTGTCCAGATCGACGAAGCGGTCCAGCCCGGCTTCAAGCGGCGTGGCGTCTCGGCCCAGTTCGGTGCCAAAGGCGCGATAGGATTTCTCTTGTCGCAGCCAGTTCTGCGCCCGCGCGCCGACCAGCTTCAGCCCGTGTTTCTCACCAGCCTTCAGCAACAGGTCCCACAGGTAGCGGCCAAACTCGATCGGGTAATGCAGCTCCCAACCCAGCTCGCCGGTATAGGCGACACGAATGGCGCGGACCGGGCACATGCCCAGTTCGATATTGCGCATCGTCAGCCACGGGAAGCGCTTGTTGCCAAGGACGGTCGCCGGATCGGCGTCGCGAACAATCTCCTGCAGGATCTTGCGGCTGTTCGGCCCGGCAATGGCATAGACGCCCCATTGCGTGGTGATGTCCTGCACGATCACCTGCCCGAATGCGACGCGCTTCTCCTCGGCCAGCTTTCGCAGGTTGTCCGAGTCGTAATCCGTCCATGCCCCCGCCGAGATCAGATAGTAGTCATCCTCGGCCAGCCGGACGATGGTGTATTCGGTGCGCGTGGTGCCGGTCTCGGTCAGGGCATAGGTCAGGTTGATGCGCCCGACCTTGGGCAGCTTGTTGGTGGTGAACCAGTCAAGGAAAGCCGTCGCGCCGGGACCGGTCACGCGATGCTTGGCAAAGGCGCTGGCATCGATCAGGCCGGCGGTCTGGCGGATCGCCTCGGCCTCGGCTTTCGCAAATTGCCACCAGCCACCGCGACGGAAGCTGCGCGCGGCATGGTCGTCGAAACCGGCGGGGGCGTAATAGTTCGGGCGCTCCCAGCCATTCACCTGCCCCATCTGCGCGCCTGCCGCGATCTGGCGATCATAGGCAGGGGCGGTGCGCAGCGGGCGGCAGGCTTCGCGTTCCTCATCGGGATGGTGCAGGACGAAGACATGCTCATAGCATTCCTCGTTCTTTTTCGCGGCATATTCGGTGGTCGTCCAACCGCCAAAGCGGCGCGGGTCAAGGGCGGCCATGTCGATCTCGGCCTCGCCCGCCGTCATCATCTGGGCAAGGTAATGGCCGACACCGCCAGCGGCGGTGATGCCAAAGCTGAAGCCCTCGGCCAGCCACATGTTGCGCAGGCCGGGTGCCGGACCGACCAGCGGGTTGCCGTCCGGCGTGTAGCAGATCGGGCCGTTGAAATCGTCCTTCAGACCCACCGTCTCCGAGGTCGGAATCCGGTGGATCATCGACATGTATTCTTCCTCGATCCGCTCCAGATCCAGCGGGAACAGATCGGCGCGGAAGCTTTCGGGCACGTCATACAGGAAGCGCGCCGGGGCGTTGCGTTCATAGGGGCCAAGGATCCAGCCGCCGCGCTCCTCGCGCACATACCATTTTGCATCGGCATCGCGCAGGACCGGATGTTCCGGATTGCCTGCCGCGCGCCATGCGGCCAGCGCCGGGTCGGGCTCGGTCACGATATACTGGTGTTCCACGGGAATCGCCGGGATCTTGATGCCCAGCAGTCGCGCCGTGCGCTGCGCGTGGTTGCCGGTCGCGGTCACGACATGTTCGGCATGGATTTCGAACACCTCGCCCGAGGGGATCAGGTTGCCGCCTTTTTCCACCATGCGCTCGCAGGTGACGATCCATTCGTCACCGGTCCACAGATAGCCGTTGACCTGAATCCGCCGCTCGATCCGCGCGCCAGCCATGCGCGCGCCCTTGGCCATCGCCTGCGTCACGTCGGCAGGGTTGATATAGCCGTCGGTCGGGTGGAACAGCGCGCCTTTCAGATCCTCGGTGCGGACCAGCGGCCAGCGCTCCTTGATCTGCGCGGGTGTCAGAAATTCATGCTCGACCCCGATGGTCTCGGCGGTGGCAGAATACAGTTGGTATTCGTCCATCCGCGCGTCGGTCTGGGCCATGCGCAGGTTGCCGCAGCGGGTAAAACCGGCATTCAGCCCGGTCTCGGCCTCAAGCCCGGCATAAAGCTTGACCGAGTAGTCGTGGATATGGCCGGTCGCATAGCCCATGTTGAACAAGGGCAGCAGCCCCGCCGCATGCCATGTCGAGCCCGCGGTCAGTTCATCGCGCTCAACCAGCATGGTGTCCCAGCCAGCGCGCGCCAGATGCAACGCGATCCCGCAGCCGACCGCGCCGCCTCCGACCACCAGAGCCTTCACATGGGTATTCATGGCCAGCATTCCTTTCGCGCGCGAGCTTCCCTGACCGAGTTGTGACAGAGCGCGCGGCCTGACCGGCATGACGCCCGCGACATTCTGTCGCCGAAAAACGACATGACGCAAATCAGCGACGGAACGGACGCAAACGCCGCGCGCGCCCTAGACCATATTGGGCAGGACCAGATCCGGTGGCCGGTGGCCGTCGATGAAAGCCTTGATATTGATGATGACCTTTTCGCCCATCTCGATACGCCCCTCGACCGTGGCCGAGCCCATATGCGGCAGCAGCACGACATTGGGCAGCGCCCGCAGGCGCGGGTTGATGTCATGGCCGTGTTCGAACACATCAAGGCCTGCACCCGCGATTTCGCCGGCGCGCAGCATCCGGGTCAGGGCGTTTTCGTCGATCACCTCGCCGCGCGAGGTGTTCACCACCACCGCCGTCGGTTTCATCAGCTTCAGACGGCGGGCATTCAGCAAATGAAAGGTCGCCGGCGTATGGGGCGCATTCACGCTGACGATATCCACGCGCGCCAGCATCTGGTCGAGACTTTCCCACCATGTCGCTTCCAGCGCGGATTCGACCTCGGGGCGCAGGCGGTGGCGGTTGTGGTAATGCACACCCATGCCAAAAGCCCGCGCGCGGCGGGCCACCGCCTGACCGATCCGGCCCATGCCAAGGATGCCCAGCTGCCTGCCGCCGATGCGCCCGCCCAGATGGTTGGTCGGCGACCAGCCCTGCCAGCTGCCCTCCTGCATCTCGGCCATGCCCTCGGGCAGACGGCGGGTCACGGCCAGGATCAGCGCCATGGTCATGTCGGCGGTGTCCTCGGTCACCACACCCGGCGTGTTCGAGACCGAGATCCCGCGCGCACAGGCCGCCCTCACGTCAAGGTGATCGACGCCCGCGCCGTAATTCGCGATCAGTTTCAGCCGGTCGCCGACATCCGCCAGCATCTCGGCGTCGATGCGATCGGTGACGCAGGGCACGAAAATATCGCAATCCTGCATGGCGGCCAGCAGTTCCTCGCGGGAAAGCTTGCGATCCTCGTCGCTCAGGACGACATGGAACAGTTCGGCCATCCGCGTTTCGACCAGTTCGGGCAGACGGCGGGTCACGAAGACCTTCAGCCGCGCATCGGCCGGGCCTGTGGCTGGCATGGCTCTTCTCTCCCCCTCGTGGCCCTTGCTGTCTTCCCAAGCCGGGCCTCATTTGGCAAAGTGCCTGCGTCGAGGGGCGGGCACAAGACCCCGGAAGAACAGGACGGGCAGATGAATCACAGAATGGTTCTGGCGGGCCTTGCGGCTCTGGCACTGGGTGTCGGATTGGCCACAGGGGTTCAGGCACAGGCCACCGATCCGGGCGAGAATCTGGATGCGCAGCAGATCCCCGAAGTCTCTGCCGATGCCGAGATCAGCCGCCATGCCGAAGGACAGCGCGACCCGCATCGAGGCTCTGTCACCAACCTGCCCCTGCCCCGCTATGTCAGCCTGAAAGGCGGAGAGGGCAATGCACGCCGCGGTCCCAGCCTGTCACATCGCATCGACTGGGTGTTCCGCCATGCCGGGATGCCGCTGCGGGTGGTCGCGGAATTCGGCCATTGGCGCCGGGTCGAGGATCAGGACGGCGCGGGCGGCTGGGTGCATTATTCGCTTCTGTCAGGGGTCCGGACGGCGATCGTGCGCAAGGACATGCTTGAACTGCTGGCCAAGCCCGACGAACGCGCCGATGTCGTCGCCCGTGCCGAAGCCGGGGCCATCGTGCGCCTGCACGAATGCAACCCCGAATGGTGCCGCGTTTCGGGCGGTGGGGAAAAGGGCTGGGTGCCCAAATCCACGATCTGGGGCGTCGACGCGGACGAAACCCGCGAGTGATACCGCGCCCGATGCGGGCCGCCCCATGGGCGACCCGTGCCGGACGACGATCCTACATGGACTGACCGATCAGCGAGCTGGAGCTGGCCGAGGCCTTCATGCACTGGAAGTAGGTCAGCGTGATCGAATCCTCGGTCATGCGCAGCGTGCCGTCGGGCAGCGTCTGCAGATCGACCACCCGGTTGCCGGCTGCAGGCGAGCCTTCGCAGGACAGGGTGACGCGGGTCTTGCCAATTTCCTGAGTCGAGCCGGTAGCGGTGCAGGTCGCAGCAGGGAACCTGAACTTGTTGCCGTCGATCACCAGGCTCTTGTCGCTGGTCACGTTATCGCATTGCGACTTCAACAGATTATAGGTGCCGTTCAGCGCGCTCGACTGTGCCACCGGACCAGGGGTCGGTTCGGGCTTGACGGGAGCGACCTGATCGCAGGCGGCAAGGCCCACCAAGGTTGCGGCAGCGGCGAAGGCAAAGAGCAGCGTGGTCCGTGTCATCTCGTTTCTCCCGTTGAATCATGAGGCAACCTCAATAAGGTCGCGTCCTTTCAACAAAGCGTGAACCCCCGGTTTTCGTTCCCTGAATTTCAACCAAAGTTCATCAGCGGGCAGAGAATCCCCCTTCGAAAGGATCCATTCCTCAAGTTTCCGGGCGGTTTCGGGGTCAAAGGCATCGCCTTTTTCCATGAAGGCCTCAAAGGCATCGGCATCCATGACCTCGGACCACATGTAGCTGTAATAGCCCGCCGAATAACCATCGCCCGAAAAGACATGCGCGAAATGCGGCGTCGCATGGCGCATCGGGATGGCGGCAGGCGCACCCAGTTCCTTCAGGATCTCGACCTGACGGGCCATCGGATCGGCCGGAGGCTGGCCGCGATGGAAATCCAGATCGACAAGCGCGCTGGCCAGATATTCGGTCGTGGCAAAGCCGGAATCGGCATTGCGGGCGGCAAGGATGCGGTCGCGCAGGGCGGCGGGCAGCGGCTCTCCGGTTTCGGCATGGCGGGCATGGCGGTCCAGCACCTCGGGCTGTTCCAGCCAATGCTCGAACAACTGACTGGGCAGTTCGACGAAATCCCGCGCCACGGACGTGCCCGAAATCGAGGGCCAGCCGACATCCGACAGGATGTGATGCAGCGCATGGCCGAATTCGTGGAACAGCGTATGCGCATCATCCCATGACAGATAGGCGGGCGCGCCGGGCTGCTCGGGCGGGGTGAAGTTGCAGACGTTGACGACAATGGGACGCTGCCCCTTGCCGATATGGTGCTGCTGCTGCAACGACGAACACCACGCCCCCGAGCGTTTGCTGGGCCGGGCAAAGAAATCGCCAAGGAACACCGCCATCTGGCGACCGTCACGGGTGATTTCCCATGCGCGGACATCGGGCGACCATAGCGGGGCCTGAAACTCGCGCATCTCCAGCCCGAACAGGCGGTTCGCGGTGTCGAACACCGCGCCGATCATCGCATCCAGCGTCAGGTAGGGCTTGACCGCGGCATCATCCAGATCATGCAGGGCCTTGCGGCGGCGTTCGGCATAGAAGCGCCAGTCCCAGGGCTCCAGCGCGCCGTTGACGCCGTCATCGTTCAGCATGGTCTCAAGCTGGCGCCCATCGGCCTCAGCGCGGGATTTGGCGGGGTCCCAGACCTGACGCAGCAGCGCCTCGACATTCTCGGCGCTGCCGGCCATTTCCGGCTCGAGCTTGTAGCTGGCGAAATCGGCGTAACCCAGCAGTTGGGCGCGTTCGTGGCGCAGTTGCAGGATCTCGGCGGCGATGGGGCGGTTGTCGGTCTTGGCACCGCCTGCCCCCGAACCGTCGCCCCGTGCGGTCCATGCCCGCCATGCCAGTTCGCGCAGGGCGCGGTCGCCCGCATGTTCAAGGAAGGGCACGATCAGCGAGCGGTTCAGCGTCACGATCTGGCCCGAAAGCCCGCGTTCCTTGGCGGCGGCCCGCATCGCGCGCAGCAGCCAGTCAGGCAGGCCCGCCAGCCGGTCATCGGCGATGGCCATGGTGAAGTCGCGCTCATCGGCCAGCACGTTCTGGGCGAAATCGGTGGACAGCACCGCAAGACGTTCACGGATCGCGGCCATGCGGTCGCGCGCCTCGCCGGTCAGACCGGCTCCCGAGCGGCGCAATCCGCGCAGGGTCAGTTCGGTCAGGCGGCGATCCTGCGGGGCAAGCGCGTCCTTCTCTTGCATCACGGCTTCGACCCGGTCGAACAGGCGTGGGTCCATGCTGATCTTGGAGCCATGCGCCGCCAGACGGGGCGCGATCTGGCGCTGCAGATCCTCGCGCGCCGGGTTCGAATCGACACCAGCCAGCGTGTAGAAAACCGCGCAAAGCCGGTTCAGCGGATCCTCGGCGGTTTCCAGCGCGGCGACGGTGTTCTGAAAGCTGGGCGGTTCGGGGTTGGCGGCGATCGCCTCGACTGCCTCACCGGCCAGTTGCAGGCAGGTGTCAAAGGCGGGGGCGAAATCCTGATCCGAGATCAGGTCGAAACGCGGCAGACCCAGCGTGCCGGTCCAGTTGGTCAGTTCGGGGTTCATGCGGGGCCTCCTGAATGGTTGCCCGCGAGTGTTTCACCCCTGAGGGAAATGTCCAGAGCCGCAGACCGGGCAATCGGCGCGGCGCGACAGTTTCATGGTGCGGTTTTCGCCCCACAGCCCGTCAAAGATCATCATCCGCCCGCGCAAAGGCTCACCCGCACCGGCGATGATCTTGATCGCCTCCAGCGCCATCATGCTGCCGATGACACCCGGCAATGGTCCGACCACGCCCGCCTCGGCGCAGGCGGGGGCCAGACCGGCGGCGGGGGCCTGTGGAAAGATGCAGCTCATGCAGGGCGCGCCGCGCTTGGGGTCCCAGACGGTGACCTGCCCCTCCCATTGCGCGATTGCGCCTGCGATCAGCGGCACACCCGCCGCGACACAGGCCGCATTGACCGCCTGTCGCGCGGCAAAAGTGTCGGTGCCGTCGATCACCAGATCATGTTCCGCGATCAGACCCGCATCGGCATCCGCGATGCGACGATCCAGCGCGGTCACGGTGACATGGGGGTTCAGGGCGCGCATCGCCCCGGCGGCGGCCCCGGCCTTGGGCTGGCCATCATCGCTGACGCGAAAGATCACCTGACGTTGCAGGTTCGAGATGCTGACCCGGTCGTCATCGGCGACGGTGATCCGCCCGACCCCAGCGGCGGCCAGATACAGGCAGACCGGCGCGCCCAGCCCCCCGGCCCCCACGATCAGCACCCGTGCCCGGCGCAAGGCCGCCTGACCGGGACCGCCCAGCTCGCGCAGGACGATATGGCGGGCATAGCGGTCAAGCTCGGCGTCAGACAGCGGACCGGCAGGGGTGGCGGCGGGTTTGGTCTCAGGCAAGGGGATCGCCTTTCTGTGCAGGTGGCGCAATGCCATGCGGTAGGCCAGAACGATGGCGACAATGCCCCCGCCCAGCAGCCAGAGCCGCAGGTCGCCCCCGACCAGACGCGCCGCACCGGAACCCGGCGCGACGGCCAGCAGCAGGACGCTCGCCGCCCAAAGCAGGGCGACGATAGCCCAGCCGCGAACGGCAGGCCAGCCAAGGATGGCCCCCGCGGCAAGCACGGCAGCCATCGCAATCAGGATGAGCATGAAATCAGGCCCGGCCGGTCGAGCCGAAACCGCCCGCGCCGCGAAGGGTTTCCTCAAGCGCCTCGGCCATCACGTAGCGCGCGCGGGTCACCGGCGCGACCACCGCCTGCGCGATGCGCTCACCATGCTGGATGGTGTAGGGCTGCTGGCCAAGGTTGATCATGATGACGCCCAACGGCCCGCGGTAATCGCTGTCGATCGTGCCGGGCGTATTGGGCAGGGTCACGCCATGCTTCAGCGCAAGGCTGGAGCGGGGGCGGATCTGCATTTCGAACCCTTCGGGGATCTGCACGCGCAGGCCCGTGGGCACGAGGCGGATCTGGCCGGGCTCAAGCACCAGCTCAACACCGCCCAGATCGGCCCGCAGGTCAGCGCCTGCGGAACCGGAGGTCTGGTATTCGGGCAAGGGCAGCGCCGTATCGGCGCCCGGTTCACGCAGAACCAGAATCGTCACATCCGCCGCCATATTCCTGCCTTACTTCGGAGCGATCATCATGACCATCTGACGCCCTTCAAGCTTGGGCATCGATTCGATCTTGCCCGCTTCGCCGACATCGCCGGCCACGCGGTTCAGAAGCTCAAGCCCCAGCTGCTGGTGCGCCATTTCACGGCCACGGAAGCGCAGGGTCACCTTGACCTTGTCACCCTCGGTCAGGAACTTCATGACCGAGCGCATCTTGACCTCGTAGTCATGGGTATCCGTGCCGGGACGGAACTTGATTTCCTTGATCTCGATGATCTTCTGCTTCTTGCGGGCTTCGGCTTCGCGCTTTTGCTGTTCATACTTGAACTTGCCGAGGTCCATGATCTTGCAGACCGGCGGCACGGCATTGGGCGAAATCTCGACCAGGTCCAGCCCGGCGTCCTGTGCAAGCTCCATCCCGCGGGCGGGCGTCACTACGCCGATATTCTCGCCCTCAGCGCCGATCAGGCGGATTTCGGGGACTCGAATGCGGTCGTTGACGCGGGGGCCGGTGTCGCGGGTGGGCGGAGCGTTATGCGGTCTGCGGGCTATGGCTGTGATCCTTACATGGCCAAATTGTTTGCGCGGTTAGATAGTCGTGCAAATCGCTCATTTCAACAGGATTCGCTTGGCAACGGGCAGGTTTCGCACCGGTCCGTGACGGCTTTCGGGGCAAAGTCGGCTTTACCCCGGACCAACCCCATGCATAGATGATGCCCGCGCGAACAAACCGAGCCGCCGTCAATGAGCCATCCGCCCCTTGCCGAATTCCTGACCCAGTCCCCTGACCGCCTGCAAAAAGGCCCGATCGCCCTGCTGCTGATCGAGGATTCCGCAGCCGTCATGCAGACGCTGACCCATCAGTTGAAATGCGGCTTCCGGCTGATCCTCGCGCTGTCGAATGAACCGCTGCCCCCGCATGCGCTGCCCGACGATCCCGATGGCCGCATCGTCAACCTGCAATTCGACGCCCGTCAGCCCCGCGCACATGTCGCAGCCGTCAATGCGATGATCGACGCGGTGCCCACCGATACCTGGCTGCATTACGGCTACAACGCCGAATTCCTGTTCTATCCCTTCTCGGAACACCGCACCGTCGGCGAGATGCTGGCCTTTCACGCCGAGGAACGCCGGCGGGCGATGCTGACCTATGTCGTCGATCTTTACGCCCCCGATCTGGAACGCTTCCCCGACGCGGTCAGCATCAACGAGGCGATGTTCGACCGCAGCGGCTATTTCGCCCTTGGCCGCAAGGACCGCGACGGCAACTTTCTGGAACGGCAGTTGGACTTCCACGGCGGGCTGCGCTGGCGCTTTGAGGAACATATTCCCGCCGACCGCCGCCGGATCGACCGGATCGCGCTGTTTCGCACTCAGCCCGGTCTGCGCATTCTGCCCGATCACCGATTTAACGTTGCGGAATACAACACCTATTCCTGTCCGTGGCATCATAACCTGACCGCGGCCATGGCATCATTCCGCGTGGCCAAGGCGCTGGCCCGCAATCCCGGATCTCGTCGCGAAATCCGCAGCTTTGCCTGGCGCAATTCGCAGCCCTTCCGCTGGCATTCCCAGCAGCTGATGGATTTCGGACTGATGGAGCCCGGCCAGTGGTTCTAAGCGCGAATTCTCAGCACAGCCTGAGGATTTGATGGTTAACCCGGCGTAAACCGGCAACCCTTGCGCCTCTGGCGGGCTGAATGGTAGACCCTGCGCAAGTTTCGTGCCGGGTTCCCCGGTGCGGCAGCATATTCTGACCCGACTTCCATCGAGGAGACCAGCGCGCATGACGATGACCCGGACCAGCTTTGACAAGGACGACCTGCTGGCCTGTGCCCGTGGCGAGCTGTTTGGCCCCGGCAACGCGCAGCTCCCCGAGCCGCCGATGCTGATGATGGACCGCATCACCGAGATCTCGGGCGATGGCGGGCTGCATGGCAAGGGCCATGTCGTCGCGGAATTCGACATCAACCCGGACCTGTGGTTCTTTTCCTGCCACTTCCCCGGCAACCCGATCATGCCGGGCTGCCTTGGCCTTGACGGGCTGTGGCAGCTGACCGGCTTCAATCTGGGCTGGCGGGGCTGGACCGGCCGCGGCTACGCGCTTGGCGTGGGCGAGGTCAAGCTGACCGGCATGGTCCGCCCGGATCGCAAGATGCTGCGTTATTACGTCGACTTCACCAAAGCCGTGCAGACCCGCCGCCTGACCATGGGCGTCGCGGATGGTCGCGTCGAGGCAGATGGCGAAGTCATCTATCTGGTCAAAGACATGAAAGTCGCGCTGTCGGAAAGCTGACTTCACCACCGAATTCAGGAGAGCCCCCATGCGCCGCGTTGTCGTCACTGGTCTAGGCATCGTTTCCAGCATCGGAAACGACAAGAACGAAGTCCTTGCCGCGTTGAAGGCCGGAAAATCCGGCATCACCGCCAATGAGGACATGAAGGAATACGGCTTCCGCAGTCAGGTTGCCGGTGCGGTCAAGCTGGACCCCAAGGAACTGATCGACAAGCGCGTGCTGCGCTTCATGGGTCCGGGTGCCGCCTATGGCTATCTGGCCATGCAGCAGGCCATTGCCGATGCAGGCCTTGAGGAAAGCGACGTGGTGAATCCGCGCACCGGCCTGATCGCCGGTTCGGGCGGGCCGTCGACCTCCAGCATGTTCGCGGCGCATCAGCTGGTGCTGAACTCGGGCGCGCCCAAGAAGATCGGGCCTTTCGCGGTGCCGAAATGCATGAGCTCGACCATCTCGGCCAACCTGTCGACCGCGTTCCGCATCAAGGGCGTGAACTATTCGATCACCTCGGCCTGCTCGACCTCGCTGCATTGCATCGGCAACGCCGCCGAGCAGATCGCTTTCGGCCGTCAGGACATCATGTTCGCTGGCGGTGCCGAGGAACTGGACTGGACCCTGTCCTGCCTGTTCGATGCGATGGGCGCGATGTCGTCCAAGTATAACGACCAGCCCGAAAAGGCCTCGCGCGCGTTTGACGCGAACCGCGACGGCTTCGTCATCTCGGGCGGCGGCGGCATTCTGGTTCTTGAAGAACTCGAACACGCGAAAGCCCGCGGTGCCAAGATCTACGCCGAAGTCACCGGCTATGCCGCGACCTCGGACGGGCATGACATGGTCGCGCCCTCGGGCGAAGGCGGCGAGCGCGCGATGCGTCTGGCGCTGGAAACCCTGCAGCCGGGCCGCAAGGTCGGCTATATCAACGCGCATGGCACCTCGACCCCGGTCGGTGACGTGGGCGAGGTTCAGGCCGTCCGCCGCGTCTTTGGCGAAGGCTCGACCCCGCTGATCTCCTCGACCAAGTCGATGACCGGCCACAGCCAGGGCGCCACCGGCGCACAAGAGGCGATCTACTGCCTGCTGATGCTGGACAATGACTTCATCGCGCCCTCGATCAACGTCGAGACGCTGGACCCCGCCATTCATGAAGGCGAAATTGCAACGCGCCTGATCGAAAATGCCGGATTGGATACGGTTATGACCAACTCCTTCGGCTTTGGCGGTACGAATGGCTCGATGCTGCTGTCCAGATACAACGGATAAGAAACATGTCGGATTTGATGAAGGGCAAACGCGGTCTCGTGATGGGGGTCGCGAATGAGCGCTCTATCGCATGGGGCATTGCCAAGGCGCTGGCCGATCAGGGCGCGGAACTGGCCTTTTCCTATCAGGGCGAGGCGTTCGGCAAACGGGTCGAGCCGCTGGCCCAGTCGGTCGGCTCGGATTTCCTTGTCGACGTGGACGTGAATGACGACGCATCGCTGGACGCGGCCTTTGGCCAGATCGAGAAGCGCTGGGGCAAGCTGGACTTCGTCGTCCATGCCATCGCGTTTTCCGACAAGAACGAACTTGCCGGGCGCTTCATCAATACCTCGCGCGATAACTTCAAGAATTCGCTGACGATTTCCTGCTATTCGCTGATCGACGTGGCCCGCCGTGCGCGGCCGCTGATGACCGATGGCGGCACGATCATCACGCTGACCTATGGCGGCTCGAACCGGGTGACGCCGTTCTATAACGTGATGGGCGTGGCCAAGGCCGCGCTGGAATCGGCCGTGCGCTATCTGGCCGACGACCTTGGCCCCGAGGGCATCCGCGTCAATGCGATCAGCCCCGGCCCGATGAAGACACTGGCGGGCGCGGCCATCGGTGGCGCGCGCAAGACCTATCGCCATACCGAGGCGAATGCGCCCCTGCGCGCCAATGCCACGCTGGAAGCAATTGGTGGCACGGCAGTCTGGCTGTGTTCAGACTGGGGTGCCTGCACCACCGGCGAGATCGTTCTGGTCGATGGTGGCTATCACGTGCTGGGGATGCCGCATTCGGAAAACCTGTGATGGATGTCAGCCACTTCACCGTCAGTGACGGCGCCCGCCTTGCCTTTCGGGATCAGGGTCAGGGACTGCCGGTGCTGGCGCTGTCGGGGCTGACCCGCAGCGGCGCCGATTTCGACTATCTGGCCCCGCATCTGCAGGGCGTGCGGCTGATCCGGCCCGACTATCGCGGTCGGGGCGGATCGGAATGGACAGGGGCCGCCAGCTACACCGTCCAGCGCGAGGCGCAGGACGCGCTGGAGCTGCTGGACCATCTGGGCGTCGGCAAGGCCGCGGTGCTGGGCACCTCGCGCGGCGGCATTATCGGCATGTATCTGGCCGCGACCGCCAAGGACCGGATGCTGGGCCTGTGCCTGAACGATGTCGGCCCGATCCTGCATCGTCCGGGACTGGAAAAGATCAAGGATTATGTGGGTCGCAACCCCGCCGCCAAGACCCATGAGGAACTGGCCCGTAAGCTGCCCCGCCTGATGACCGAGTTCCGGAATGTCCCCGACAGCCGCTGGCTGTCCGAGGCAACGCGCCATTACATTGCGACCCCGGATGGGCTCAAGATCAGCTACGACCCCGAGTTGCGCCAATCCTTCCTTGAAGGCTTCAACGGTCCCGATATCGACCTGTGGCCGCTGTTCAACGCCGCGGATGGCTTGCCGCTGGCCCTGATCCGGGGCGCGAATTCCGACCTGCTGTCACCCGAGATCGCGGCGCAGATGTGCGCGCGCCGCCCCGACATGATCTTTGCCGAGGTCCCCGATCGCGGCCATATCCCCTATCTGGATGAGGCCGAAGCCCTGCGCGGCATCCGTGACTGGCTGGCGCTGATGCTGCAACCGGGCCGGGGCGACTAAGCCCTACTTGGCCGTCGCCGCGCCCACCGTGGCGCCCGCCACGGCACCGACAGGCCCACCGACCACGGCACCACCCACTCCACCGGTTGCGGCGCGGGTCGTGGCGTTTTCGCCGCAGGCCGAAACAGTCAGGATCACGCCCAGAACAAGGGCAGCGGACAGGAACTTCATCACGTATTCCTTTCCTTGAGATGCGCGACAACATGCCGCCTTTCTCAGGGATTACGCCCGGCAGCCGGTTCGGGTTCCCCCGCCTCACAGACCCGTCAGCGGCTGCGAGGTGACTACCTGCCAGACAGTTTCCTGCATCCGCCGCGCCAATTCGGCAGACGGCGCGCGGGCATCCGAACCATCCGCCAGCTTCAGCTGATACGGCAGCCCGACCGGGCTTTTGCCATAGATCACCGCGTAATGCGTCAGCGCGACCAGATAGACGCCCAGATCGTTCACATGGATATCGTCGCTGAACAGATCCTCGCGGCGCTTGAGTTCGGCAATACCGCCCGACGATTCGGCCTCAGTCACCAGCCGCGCCATGACCTGCCCCGCCGGGATCAGCCAGACCGGACGCCCGACCCCGCGCGCGGCGGACCACAGAAGCTGGCTCCACAGCCCGTCCAGATCGCCGGGAATCCGTTGCAGCCAATCGGGCTGGTCCTTCAGATTGTGCCAGCTTTCATACAGGAACAGATCGATATCCGGGTTTCCGGCCACCGCCTCGGCACTCCATTTACCGACGGCGGCCAGCGAATCCTTGTACAGGATCGCATCGCGCAGGCTGACCATCTCGGTCATGACGAAGGCGTCGTATTCGCCGCTGGCCAGCGCCTGATGCGCGTCGCGGTAATGGGGAGTGGCGTTTTCCTGATCGAAGCCGTTGACGGCCTCGGGCCCCTTGAAATGCTCGCTCAACGCCGCGCCCCAGCCCAGCTGCAGCGCGTAGTCATGTCCAGCCAGCTGCGCCAGCATCGCGGGCATGTCGCGCCCGACAAGGCTGTGGCCAAGGTGATAGATCCGCTGCGGCCCTTGCGGCAGCACCCGCGGTTCCTGATACAGCGCCCGCACATCCGCACCGTCGTCATGGCGCGGCATCGCCTGCGGCATCAGCCGCCACGCGCCCCCCAGCAGGATGGCAATGGCCAGCACCACCAGACCCAGACGCGGCAATGCACCACCGCGCCAACGAAATGCCAGAAGCAGCAAACCCGCCGTCACCAGCGCCAGCCCAATAAGGAAAATATACCGCAAACCCGCGCCCCGAACCGATGAACCCGCGCCAAGGCTAGCAGCGCCATGTCAAAATTCGACGAAAAAAGGCCGCCCCGAAGGGCGGCCCTGTCATTTCATCGGGGCGAAGGCCTTAGCCCTCGGCAACCTTCTTGCGGTTCCAGCGGATCGACGACCACAGCGAGATCCCGATCAGCGTCGCACCGCCAAGGCCGGTGATGACCTCGGGGATATGCATCAGGGGCTGCACGAACATGATGATCGACAGCGCGATGATCGCGTAGAAGGCGCCATGCTCCAGGAAGCGGTACTCGGCCAGCGTGCCGCGCTCGACCAGCATGATGGTCATCGAGCGGACATACATCGCGCCGATGCCAAGGCCGATGGCGATGATGAACAGGTTGTGGGTCAGCGCAAACGCACCGATCACGCCGTCGAAGCTGAACGAGGCATCCAGAACTTCCAGATACAGGAACGCACCCAGACCGCCCTTGGCGCCCGCCTGCAGCGTCTGCTGCTGCGTGCTGTCCAGAAGACCGCCCAGAACCTCGACTAGAAGGAAGGTCAGCAGGCCCCAAATGGCCGAGCGGAAGAAGACCTCGGATTCGGCCTCGCCAAGGAAGCGCGAGAAGATCAGCACGGTGACCAGAACGATCGCGACCTCGATGCCGCGAATCGTGGCGTAGCGCTGCATCTTGTCCTCAAGCCAGCGAACCCAGTGCACGTCCTTTTCATGGTCGAAGAAGAAGGACAGGCCGACCATCATCAGGAAGGTGCCGCCAAAGGCCGCGATCGGCAGATGCGCGTCATGCATGATGGCCGAATACTGGTCAGGCTGCGTCGCTGCCAGCACCATCGCCTGCCACGGGCCGATATTGGCCGCGACCACGACGATCAGCAGCGGGAAGACGATCCGCATGCCGAAGACGGCGATGACGATGCCCCAGGTCAGGAAGCGATGCTGCCATTCCGGCGTCATGTCTTTGAGCTTGTTGGCGTTGACGATGGCGTTGTCGAAGCTCAGCGAGATCTCAAGCACCGCAAGCACGGCGCAGATGAAGAAGACCGACAGCGTCCCGCCGACGGTTCCGGTCGCTTGCCAGCCAAGCACCGCGCCCAGCGCCAGGCCGATGGCCGTGACGATGAAGGACCAGCGGAAATAGCTGAGGGTTGAGGATTGGGCTCCATTCGCGTTTCCCCCCGCGAGAGGGTTGCTTCCGTGCTGCATGTGAGAACTAAGGTCCAGGCGGCTGGTCAAAGATCGGTGCCGACATCACGAACGTGCCGCCACGTTTCGCCAGAGGGGCCCGGACACCAAACTGTATTCACGCTTTCGCGAATTCCGGGAAAATGGCGACTCCATTCCTGAAACGCAAGCCTGATCTTCTGTTTTTGCGCTATCAGCCCTCAGGTTTCCGCCAAAGGCAGGCTGATCCGGGCGCAAAGCCCCTGCCCGCCCGCACCATCGACCAGCGTCAGGTGCCCCCCGAACAGCGCCGCAATCTCATCGACGACCGGCAGACCCAGCCCCATGCCCGGCCCCTGCGTGCGACCGCGCGCGAAACGGTTTACGGCGGCAGCGCGGGCCTCGGGCGGGATCCCCGGCCCGTCATCCTCGACCTCCAGCACGGCATTCGCATCCTCTCGCCGGACCCGGACCGTCACCATGCCCCCCGCCCGGCCATGCAGCATCGCGTTCGAGATCAGGTTGCGCAAAGCCTCGCCCAGCAGCAGGGGTTCGGCGCGGACAAGGACCTGCGCCTCCTCGCCCTCATAGCCCAGATCGATCCCCATTTCGGCAGCGGCGGGGATATGATCGGCGGTCAGGTCGCGGGCGAAACCCACCAGATCCATCTGGCCCACATCCCGCCCCGAGGTCGCATCGACCTTGGCCAACAGCAGCAATTGCGCAAGGATACGCTCGGCATGCGCCACGGCGGCATCGCCCTTTTGCGCGGCTTCCTGTGCCTCGGCCAGACTGCCCGCCCGCGCCGCCAGCGCCAGTTGCGTGCGCACCACCGCCAAGGGCGTGCGCAGCTGGTGGCCCGCATTGCCGGTGAAATTCCGCAACCCGTCCAGCGCCGATTTCAGCCGCGACATGAACAGGTTGATGGTGCCGACCAGCCCGCGCACCTCGGATGGCACGCGGGTCTCGACCGGGCCCAGATCGTCGGGGCTGCGTTCGGCAATCGCCTCGCCCAGACGGTAAAGCGGCTGCAAGGACACGGTGACGGCGATGCCGACGATGCCCACCGCCCCAAGGATCATCAGCGCGAGCCGCAAGGCCGAGCGCATCAGGATCGTGCGGGTCAATTCAACCCGCGCCCGCGTGGTTTCCGCCACGGTGACGACGAAGGGCACCTCATCTATGCCGGTCGATGCGGCGCGGGCAAGGCTGGCGACGCGCACCGGCTCACCGCGGAAAACGCCGTCGGAAAAGGCCGGATCGGCCCCTTGCCGGGCGCGCGCCACCGGCAGGTCGGCATAGCCGGTCACCAGATGGCCGGGCGGGCCGTCGACACGATAGAACACCCGGTCCTCGGCCGCCGAACTCAGCATTTCCAGCGCGCCGTAGGGTATCTCAATGGCGATACGGCCGTCCTGATCCAGCGAGGCGCGCTCCGCGATGACCAGCGCGGAACCGGCCAGCACCCGATCGGCCAGCGCATTCGCCATGCGCTCGGCCTCGCGCCCGGTATCGATCAGCGCCAATGTCCCGAATGCCGCCGTGGCGACCAGCAGCCACAACAGCAGCCGCCGTCGGATCGAGAACGGCCTACGCCCGGTCAAGGAAATAGCCGATGCCGCGCGCCGTCTTGACCGTCAGCCCGGCGGGGGCAAGGCGTTTGCGCAACCGGCTGACATATTGCTCGATCGCATTGGCGGACAGGTCGTCTTCCAGCGAGGTCAGGGACTGCACGATGGTTTCACGGGGAACGACCTTACCCGCACGGGTGATCAGCAGTTCCAGCAACCCGCGTTCGCGCGCCGGCAGATCCAGCGGCTGATCGCCCACCCTAAAGCTGCGGCTGTTCTGGTCGAAACTCAGCCCGCCAAAGCTGACCGTCGCCGTGCGCAGCCCCGCCTGACGCCGCAGAAGCGAGCGGATGCGCGCCTCGAACTCGCCGATGTCGAAGGGCTTGATCAGGTAATCGTCCGCACCAAGGTCCAACCCCTTCACCCGGTCCTCGGGCGCGCCGCGCGCGGTCAGGATCATCACGGCGGCGGGATTGCGGCGGGCGCGCATGGCGCGCAACACCTCCAGCCCGTCCATCTGAGGCAGGTTCAGGTCAAGGATGACCAGATCGAAGCTTTCGGCGGCAGCCACAGCCTCGGCCGAGGCACCGTCATGGACCACGTCCACCGCATAGCCCGATTGCCGCAGCAGGGCATGCAGCCCCTCGGCCAGTGATAGATTGTCCTCGACCAGCAAGATGCGCACGACGTCCCCCCAATGGCTGCGAACCTATCCCCGCGCGCGGCGCTTGTGAACGGGGCGCGGCTTTGGCAATGTCGCGCGATCATGCGCCTGCCCGCCCTGTTGCCAGCAATCGCCGCCCTTCTGACGCTGCTGACCGGCGCGGCTGCGGCCCAGACCACGGTGTTTCCCGCACAGACGGGCAGCGCCGGGAATGAACTTTCGGTCTATTCCTCGCTGGACAATGATCTGGCCGCACCGCTGATCCAGGCCTTTCAGGCGCGCCATCCCGATGTCTTGGTCCGCTACCGCAACCTGTTGACCGGCGACCTGCATGACCGCATCGTGGCCGAGACGCAATCGGGCGAGGGCACGGCGGATTTCGCCTTTTCCTCGGCCATGGACCTGCAGATCAAGCTGGCCAATGACGGTTTTGCCCGCGCGGTCGAAACGCCCGACACCGCCGCTTGGCCCGACTGGGCGAACTGGCGCGACACCGCCTATGCGCTGACCTTCGAGCCTGCCGTCTTTGCCTATCACAAGCCCAGTTTCGCGGGCCGCGCACCGCCCGCCACCCGCACCGACCTGATGCGCTGGATGGCCGAGCATCCCGATCAGGCGCAAGGCCGGATCGGCACCTATGACATCTCGCGCTCGGGCGTGGGTTACCTGTTCATGGCCCGCGATCAGGAGCTTTACCCCGATATCTGGTCGGTCGTGGCTGCGATGGGTCGGGCGGGTGTGCAGCAATTCGCCACCTCGGGCGAGCTGCTGGAGCGGATCTCGGATGGCAGACTGGCGGTCGGCTACAACCTGCTGGGCTCCTATGCCGCCGAATGGTCGCGCCGCCACCCCGAGGTGGGCGTGATCCTGCCGCGAGATTTCACCGTGGTCGTGTCGCGGGTGGCACTGGTGCCCGCCGCCGCGCGCCGCCCCGATCTGGGCACCAGCTTTCTGGCCTTCCTGATGTCCCCCGAGGGACAGACGCTGCTGTCCCAGACCCTGCGCCTGTCCGCCGTCAGCCTTGAGGTCGCGGGCCAGCAAAGCCCGGCGGGCGGCATGCAGGATCTGGCCGGACTGCGGCTGAAGCCGGTGCCGGTCAGCCCCGGCCTGCTGGCCTATCTGGATCAGGCGACACGGGCAAAACTGCTGGCGCGCTGGAACGAGGCAATCGCGGGCCATTAACCTTTCTTGAATTTCTGTCCGCCATGTCAGGTCCATGACAGGTTCCTGTGGTGAAACGGTTCCCGGACCGGCCCGTGTGCCGCTCCAAGGAGGACACCCCCCGCTTTGGGAGAGGCTGGGGGTCAGGTCAGAAAAAACAAGACATGCGACCGGGCGGCCATGACCGTCGCGGCGCCCTGCGGAGGAATGTCATGAAGCAATTCGTTCTCGCCAGCCTGCTTGCCGGCTCGGTCGCCATGCCCGCCATGGCCGATTACACCATCATCGCCCCCGCCAACCCGGGCGGCGGCTGGGACCAGACCGCGCGCACCATGCAGACCGTGCTGCAGGAAGAAGGCATCTCGAAATCGGTGCAGGTCCAGAACGTCCCCGGCGCCGGCGGCACCATCGGCCTTGCGCAATTCGCCAGCCAGAACAAGGGCAACCCCGACGCGCTGATCGTCGGCGGCTATGTCATGGTCGGCGCGATCCTGACCAACAACTCGCCCGTCTCGCTGAAGGACGTGACCCCGATCGCACGCCTGACCGGCGAATATGAGGCCATCGTCGTCCCCGCCGCCTCGCCCATCAAGGACATTGCCGGACTGATCGAATCGCTGAAAGCCGATCCGGGCGCGGTCAGCTGGGCTGGCGGCTCGGCCGGTGGCACCGATCATATCGCCGTTGGCCTGATCGCCAAGGCGGCGGGCGTCGATCCGACCAAGATCAACTACATCGCCTATTCCGGCGGTGGCGAGGCGCTGGCCGCGATCCTTGGCAATCAGGTGACCGCAGGGATTTCCTCGCTGGGCGAATTCGACGCCCAGATCAAGGCAGGCACGCTGCGCCTGCTGGCCGTGTCCTCGCCCGAGCGGATCGCCGGTGCCGACGCGCCGACGCTGAAGGAAGCGGGTCTGGACGTCGAGCTGCAGAACTGGCGCATGGTCGCCGCCGCTCCGGGTCTGTCGGACGAGCAGAAGGCCAAGGTCACTGCCGATGTCGAGAAGATGGTGAAATCCGAGAACTGGCAGAAACAGCTGGCCGACAAGGGCTGGTCGGACACCTATCTGTCGGGCGCGGATTTCGACGCCCAGCTTGAAAAGGATGTGACCTCGACCGGGACCGTCCTCAAGGACATCGGTCTGGTGAAATGAGCGTAAACGAACCACAAAAACAGCGCCGCCGGGATACGGCGGCGCTGGTCATCGCCGCCGGTCTGGCCGTCGTCGCGGGCGTGATGCTGTGGGACAGCGCACGCCTTGCCGATCTGGGCGGCTATTCCGGCGTCGGTCCGGCCAGCGTCCCGCGCGTCGTGGCTTACGGGTTGCTGGGCCTGTCGGTCTGGACCGTCTTTGCCGCGCTGAAGGGCGACTTCCCCGAACGTCCCGAACAGAACGTGCCCCCGGTCCTGTGGATCATCGCGGGCCTTGCCGCGCAACTGCTGCTGCTGCATGTCGCTGGATTCTCGATCGCCACGGGCATTCTGTTCGCCTTTACCGCGCGGGCCTTTGGCAAGCGCAATCTGGCGATGACGATCCCGCTGGGCATCGTCTTTGCCTTTGCCGTCTGGGCGGTCTTCTCCCAGCTTCTGATGCTGCATCTGCCTGCGGGCCCGCTTGAGCATCTGATCTTTCGGGGGGCCTGAGACATGGGTGCATTCGATTTCCTGATGCAGGGTCTGGCCACCGCGGCCGAGCCGATGATGCTGCTTTACGCGCTGATCGGCGTGACGCTGGGCACCGCCGTGGGCGTCCTGCCCGGCATCGGGCCGGCGCTGACCGTGGCCCTGCTGCTGCCGGTTACCTACCGGCTGGACCCGGCAGGCTCGCTGATCATGTTCGCAGGCATCTATTACGGCGGGATGTATGGCGGCTCGACCACCTCGATCCTGCTGAACACGCCCGGCGAAAGCGCCTCGATCATCACCGCGCTTGAGGGCAACAAGATGGCCCGCAAGGGCCGTGGCGGCCCGGCTTTGGCCACTGCCGCCATCGGGTCGTTTGTCGCGGGTCTGATCGCGACCTTGCTGCTGGCCTTCCTTGCGCCAAGCATCGTCAAGGTGGCGCTGGTCTTTGGCCCGCGTGAATATTTCGCGCTGATGGTGCTGGCCTTTGTCACCGTATCCGCCGCCTTCGGGGATTCGGCGCTGCGCGGCCTGACCTCGCTGTTCCTTGGTCTGGCGCTGGCCTGCGTCGGCATCGACCAGCTGACCGGTCAGGCCCGCATGTCCTTTGGCGTGCCGGAACTGCTGGACGGGATCGAGGTCACCACCATGGCCGTCGCCATGTTCGCCATTGGCGAGGCCCTGTTCATCGCCGGTCAGAAAAACCAGCAAGACGATGAGGTCACCGCCGTCAAGGGCTCGGTCTGGATGAGCCGCAGCGACTGGGCGCGCTCGTGGAAACCGTGGCTGCGCGGGACCTTCCTTGGCTTCCCCATCGGTGCCATGCCCGCGGGCGGGGCCGAAATCGGCACCTTCCTGAGCTACGCCACCGAGAAGAAGCTGTCCAAGCACCCCGAGGAATTCGGCCATGGCGCCATTGAGGGCGTCGCCGGTCCCGAGGCCGCGAATAACGCCTCGGCCGCCGGGACGCTGGTGCCGCTGCTGACGCTGGGCCTGCCGACCTCGGCCACGGCGGCGATCATGCTGGCGGGCTTCCAGCAATTCGGCCTGCAACCGGGGCCGCTGCTGTTTGCCACCAACCCGACGCTGGTCTGGGGGCTGATCGCCTCGTTGCTGATCGCCAATGCCATGCTGCTGGTCTTGAACCTGCCGCTGATCGGGCTGTGGGTAAAGCTGCTGACCGTGCCGAAGCCGTGGCTTTATGCGGGCATCCTGCTGTTTGCGACGCTGGGCACCATCGGGGCCAACCCGTCAAGCTTCGAGCTGGGGATGCTGCTGGGCTTTGGCGTGCTGGGCTATGTGATGCGGCTTTTCGGCTATCCGATCGCGCCGATCGTCGTCGGCCTGATCCTTGGCCCGATGGCCGAGCAGCAGTTGCGCCGCGCATTGGCAATCAGCCAAGGCGACTGGACCGTGCTGGTGCAATCGCCCATCGCCGCGACCCTGCTAGGCATCGCCGCCTTGGCGCTGATCGTGCCGCTGATCCTGCGCGCCCGTGGCAAGGGACAGGTTCTGGCCCAACTGGGCGGCGACGAGGACTAAGGTCCTTCCGCAACAAAATCGGGCCGCCATGTCCTGTGGGCATGGCGGCTTTGACCCTTTGCCGCGTTGTGCAAACCGGCGGGAGCGCCCATCTGACTGGTACCGAAACATTCAGGACCAGACAGGAAAAACGATGACCGTCCTTCATTCCATCCGACAGGCTTTCAGCACGCTCCGCGCGGCGATCCATGCCGCCTCGGCCGTGGAAATGCACCGTGTGCCGACGGCTCGTGACCTGAACAAGCTGGGCATCGACAAGGCCGCTTTCCAGCGTATCCACCTGTAAGCACCCCCTTCTTCCTCCCTCCCTCTCTTCTGCCCAATTCATGCCGCCCGTGTCCTGTGACCGGGCGGTTTTTTTTCGTGCCCGATTGTCAGAGAATTGTCGCATGACTGTCGGCCCGCCGTCATGCCCCACTGCGATAGGGTCCGCGATACGAGGCGCGGACAGCGCCCGTGCAAGCGATCATCAGCTAGCCAGAGGCCGCCATGACCAAGAAAACCACGCTTGACCTGTCCTGGGACGAATTCGACGAGTTGCGCGATCCGCGTCCCGCCCGCCAGCAATTCGACGAGGTCGTCGACCGCGCCATCTCGCGTCGTGGTTTTCTGGGTGTTCTGGCGGTCGGCTCGGGTGCAGCGGTCTTTGGCTCGGCGTTGCTGGGCGCGACCTCGGCCCGCGCGCAGGCGGCGGCCTTCAAGTTCGAGCCGGTCGCCGCAGGCACCGGTTTCGAAATTCAGGTGCCCAAGGGCTATGCCTGGAAGCCGCTGGTGCGCTGGGGCGATGCGCTGGTCACCGAGGCCAAGGACAGCTTCTCGGCCGAAACCGGCGTTTCCCTTGCCATGTCCGACAAGGTCTTTGGCGAGAATACCGACGGGATGGAGCTGTTCGAGGTCGCCGGCAAGCAGGTCATCGCCGTCAACTCGGAATATGTGAACCCCGAGATCAACCTGCCGGTCGAGGCCGAGGGCACCCCCCGCACCGCCGAGGAAGTCCAGCTGCTGAAGAACATGCAGGGCGTGACGGTGATGGAAGTGGCCGATACCGGCGCGGGTTACGGCATCGTTCTGGACAGCCCCTATAACCGCCGCATCACCAATGACACGCCGATGACCCTTGGTGGTCCGGTTGCGGGCACGGATTTCGTGAAGACCGCCGCCGATCCCGATGGTCGGGCGGTTCTGGGTACGCTGAACAATTGCGGCTCGGGCCGGACGCTGTGGGGCACCTATCTGACCTGCGAGGAAAACTTCAACGGCTATTTCGGCATGACCGCCGAGCGCGAGCAGACCCCAGCCGAGAAGCGCTATGGCCTGAAGGGCGAAAGCCAATATGCCTATGAAAAGTTCGACGCGCGTTTCGACCTGATCACCAACCCCAATGAGCCGAACCGCTTCGGCTGGGTGGTCGAGATCAATCCTGCCGACCCGAAATCGACCCCGGTGAAGCACACCGCCCTTGGCCGCTTCAAGCATGAGAATGCCGAGATGGCGCAGGCGAAAGACGGTCGCATTGTCGTCTATCTGGGTGATGATGAACGCGGCGAGTTCATCTATCGCTATGTCTCGAACGGGACCTGGGCCGAGGGTCAGCCGACCGAAGGCCTGCTGTCCGACGGCACGCTTTACGTCGCGCGCTTCAACGACGACATGAGCGGCGAGTGGCTGGCGCTGACGCCCGAGACCACCGGCATGACCCTGCCCGAGTTGCTGGTCCATGCCCGTCTGGCCGGCACCAAGGTCGGCGCGACGACCATGGACCGCCCGGAATGGATCGCCGCCCATCCCGCGAAATGCGAGGCTTACTGCGCGCTGACCAACAACTCGAAACGCGGCGGCGAGGCGATGCCGACGAACGCCGCCAACCCGCGCGAGGCCAATGAATTCGGCCAGATCGTGCGCTGGCGTCCCGAGGGCGAGGATCATGGTGCCGACAAGTTCGCCTGGGATCTGTATGTCATGGCCGGCAACCCCAATGTCCACAAGGACGCCTTTGCCGGGTCGCCCAATGTGAACGCGGGCAATATGTTCAACTCGCCCGATGGTATGGCCTTTGACAGCGAAGGCATGCTGTGGATCCAGACCGATGGCGAGGACAGCAACGAGGGCAATTTCGCTGGCATGGGCAACAACCAGATGCTGGTCGGCAATCCCGAAACCGGCGAGATCGCCCGCTTCCTGACCGCCCCCAACGGCGCCGAAGTCACCGGCCTGTGCTGGTCGGCGGATAAAAAGGTCGCTTTTGTCGGCATCCAGCATCCCGGCGGCAGCTGGCCCGACGGCAATGGCAAACCGCGTTCCAGCGTGATCGCGGTCTGGCGCGAGGATATGTCGACGATCGGCTGACGTCATACGTTGCGCCGGGGCTCCGCCCCGGATCCCGGGATATTTGGGCAAGAAAGAAGCCGGGCCGCATTGCTGCGACCCGGCTTTTGCATGGCTGAAGCGAGGCTGCAACAGTAGCGGCCTGTCGGCAGCGGCCGGGCGAATTTCGTTTCCAGACCCGCAGGATGATGAGAGCATCGCCCCGCAATGCACTAATTTGACGAACTATCCTTGTGATTGGAGTCCTGAAATGCAGAAGCAATTGGGCGCGGAAGCGCTTGGCACGTTCTGGCTGGTTTTCGGCGGTTGCGGCAGCGCCATTCTGGCAGCCGGTGTGCCTGATCTGGGCATTGGATTTTTGGGCGTTTCGCTCGCGTTCGGTCTGACGGTCGTCACCATGGCCTATGCGGTCGGCGGCATCTCGGGCGGGCATTTCAACCCGGCGGTCACGATCGGTCTGGCCACCGCGGGGCGTTTTCCCGGCGGGCGGGTCGTGCCCTATATCATCGCGCAATTGATCGGCGCGATCCTTGCGGCGGCGGTGCTATATGTCATCGCCTCGGGCAAGACCGGGGCAAACCTGGGGTCATTCGCGGCGAATGGCTATGGCGCGGCCTCTCCCGATGGCTATTCGATGCTGTCGGGGCTGGTGATCGAGATCGTGCTGACCGCGTTCTTCCTGTTCGTCATTCTGGGCGTGACGCATGGGCGTGCGCCGGTGGGCTTTGCGCCACTGGCCATCGGCCTGACCCTGACACTGATCCACCTGATCTCGATCCCGGTGACCAATACCTCGGTCAATCCGGCGCGCTCGACCAGTCAGGCACTGTTCGCAGGCGGCACGGCGATTTCGCAGCTGTGGCTGTTCTGGGTCGCGCCGATCGTCGGTGCGGTGATCGGCGCGGTGATCTGGAAAGCGGTGGGCGAGACCGACTAGGTCCCGCCCCAGGCGGTCATTCGACCGTCACCGACTTCGCGAGGTTGCGCGGCTGGTCCACATCCGTGCCCTTCGCGACAGCGGTGTGATAGGCCAGATATTGCATCGGCACGGCATAGAGGATCGCCGCGAAAGCGCCCCCTCCGGAAGGCAGGGTCAGGCTGGCACGGATACCGTGCCCGCCTTTCTCGATCCCCTCGGCGTCGGAAATCAGCAGTACTTGCCCGTGGCGGGCCATGACCTCTTGCATGTTCGAGACGGTCTTGTCGAACAGCGCGTCGCGCGGAGCAACGACCACCACCGGCACATTGCGGTCGATCAGCGCGATCGGGCCGTGCTTGAGTTCGCCCGAAGCATAGCCTTCGGCGTGGATATAGCTGAGTTCCTTGAGCTTCAGCGCTCCTTCCAGCGCCACCGGATAAAGCGGCCCGCGGCCCAGATACAGCACGTCCTGCGCCTCGGAGAGCCAGCCCGCAAGGCGGCGGCATTCGTCGCTGACGGCCAGCGTCTGGTTCAGCAGCCCCGGCAGCGCCCGCAGATCAGCCAGATGCGCGCGCAATTCGCCATCTGTCAGGCGACCCCGGTCATGGGCGGCTTTCAGCGCCAGCACGGCAAGGACCGCAAGCTGGCAGGTGAAGGCCTTGGACGAGGCCACGCCGACCTCGATCCCGGCCAGCGTCGGCAGGGCGATGTCCGCGTCCCGTGCGATGGCAGAGGTGCCGACATTGACCACGCCGACGGTCTTGGCGACCTTGTCACGCGCGTAATGCAGCGCGGCCAGCGTATCGGCCGTCTCGCCCGACTGGCTGATGAACATGGCCCAGCTGCGGGGCGACAGAGGCGGCTCGCGGTAGCGGAACTCGGAGGCCACATCCAGATCACAGGGCAGCCCGGCGATGCTTTCGAACCAGTAGCGGGCGACGCAGGCGGCGTAATAGGCGGTGCCGCAGCCCACCAGCGTCAGCCGGTCCACGTCGCGGAAATCGATGGCCTCGGGCAGGACGATGCGACCGTCCTTGATGTAATGCTCAAGCGCATCGCCCAGCACGGCGGGCTGCTCGGCGATTTCCTTGGCCATGAAATGGCGGTAGCCGCCCTTGTCGATCTGGGTCGCGCCCACGTCGATCTGTTGGATCTCGCGGTTGGCGGGTTGGCCTGCGGCGTTGAAGATCTGGGCCCCTTGCCGGGTGATGATCGCGTGATCGCCGTCTTCCAGATAGGTGATGCGGTCGGTGAAGGGCGCCAGCGCCACCGCGTCCGAGCCGATGAACATCTCGCCCTTGCCATGGCCGACGGCCAGCGGGCTGCCCTTGCGGGCGGCGATCATCAGGTCGCCCTCACCCTGGAACAGGAAGGCCAGCGCAAAGGCACCATGCAGGCGCGACAGCGTGGCGCGGGCGGCCTCAACGGGGCCAAGGCCCTGATCCATGTGCCATGCGGTCAGCAGGGCGACGGTTTCGGTATCGGTGTCGGATTCGGGCGTCAGGCCCAGCGCCACGACCTCATCACGCAGCTCGCGGAAGTTTTCGATGATGCCGTTATGGACGACGGCCACCGGGCCGCGGCGATGGGGATGGGCATTGGCCTCGGTCGCGGCACCATGGGTGGCCCAGCGGGTATGGCCAATCCCGGCATGGCCGGGCAGCGGCTCATGCACCAGCCGGTCGGACAGGTTGACCAGCTTGCCCACCGCACGGCGGCGGTCAAGCTGCCCCGAGGCATCGACGGTGGCGACGCCGGCGCTGTCATAGCCGCGATATTCCAGACGCTTCAGCGCCTCGACCAGTTGGGGGGAAACTTCGTGGCTGCCCAGAATGCCGATGATTCCGCACATGTTACTGACCCTTCTTCTGGCGCAAAGCCTGCATCAGGCGGGTGGCAAGGCCGGGTTTCGTCACCTGACGCGCGCGGCCAATGGCCATCGCGTCATCGGGCACATCCTCGGTGATGACCGAACCCGAGCCGGTCATGGCGCGGTTGCCCACGCGCACAGGCGCGACCAGCATCGTGTCCGAGCCGATGAAGGCATGGGCGCCGATCTCGGTCCGGTGCTTGCCGACGCCGTCATAATTGCAGGTGACCGTGCCCGCGCCGATATTCGTGGCCTCGCCGATATGGGCATCGCCCAGATAGGTCAGGTGGCCCACCTTGACGCCTTCGTCCAGCACCGAATTCTTGATCTCGACAAAGTTGCCGACATGCACGTCGCCGCCCAGCTCCGCGCCGGGACGCAGGCGGGCAAAGGGACCTACGGTCGCGCCCGAGCTGACATGACAGCCTTCCAGATGGCAGAAGGGCAGGATCTCGGCCCCGCTTTCGACGGTGACGCCGGGACCGAAGACCACGTTCTGGCCGATGATCGCATCGCGGCCGACAAAGGTGTCCAGCGCGAACCAGACCGTGGCCGGATCGGCCAGCGTCACCCCATCCTCAAGCGCGCGGATGCGGGCGCGGGACTGGAATGCGGCCTCGGCGGCAGCCAGTTCCTCGCGGGTGTTGATGCCAAGGGTTTCGGCTTCGGGACAGGTCACGACCTCGACCCGGCGGCCCTCGGCGCGGGCAAGGGCGGGGATGTCGGTCAGGTAATACTCACCCGCCGCATTGGCATTGCCGATCCGGGGCAGCAATTCGCGCAGCAGCCCGGCATCGGCGGCCAGCACGCCGGAATTCACCAGACGGATGGCGCGCGTGGCCTCATCGGCGTCCTTGTACTCGACGATCCGCTCCAGCCCCTCGGGGCCGGTCACCAGACGGCCATAGCGGCCGGGATCGACAGCCTCGAAGCCCAGCACCACGACATCGGCGGAATGGGCGGCCAGCGCCAGCAGCGTCTCCTCTCCGATAAAGGGGGTGTCGCCATACAGCACGATCACCCGGCCTTCGAAGCCCTCAAGCTGCGGCAGCGCCTGGCTGACGGCATGGGCGGTGCCAAGCTGCTCTTCCTGCAGGGCGACCAGCGCCTCGGGGTCCAGCTTGCCGACCGCCTTCTTCACCGCATCCGCGCCGTGGCCGGCGACAACCACGACCCGCTCGGGTTCGACCGCACGACCGGCGGCCAGCGCATGCGCGACCAGAGGCACGCCGCCCAGACGGTGCAGCACCTTGGGCAGGTCCGACTGCATCCGACTGCCCTGACCGGCGGCCAGAACGATGAGAGCGACGGGATTGTCTGACATGACGGCCTCTTGCCTGTTTCTTATCTGATCTTGGCGTTCTACCTATGGGGCGGCATCGGGGAAAGACCCCGGCGCATCACACATCTTGACGGAAGGTTACAGCATGGCGGGAACGGTGGTCTTCGATCTGGACGGGACGCTGGCCGATACTTCGGGCGATCTGATCGCGGCGGCCAATGCCTGTTTCACGGATCGCGGCCTTGGCCGGCTTCTGGACCCGGTCGCGGATGCGCTGATCGCCTTTCACGGCGGCCGCGCCATGCTGCGCGCGGGCTATGCAAGGATCGGTGCCGACACCCTGTTGCCACCCGGCGCCGAGGATGAGGATTATCCCCGCCTGCTTGACCATTACGGTGCCCGCATCGCCGTCCATACAAGGCTTTATCCGGGAACCGAGGCCGCGCTGGATCGTCTGGCCGAGGCCGGCCACCTTCTGGCGGTCTGCACCAACAAGCCCGAGGCGCTGGCCGAAATCCTGCTGCGGGAACTGGGCATCCGCGATCGCTTCGCTGCGATGATCGGCGCGGATACGCTGCCGGTCAGGAAGCCCGACCCCCGCCCCTATGCCGCCGCGGTTGAGGCGGCGGGCGGCGAGGTCGCGCATTCCTTCCTTGTCGGAGACACCGAAACCGACCGCAAAACCGCCGCCGCTGCGGGGGTGAAAGTTGCGCTGGTCGCCTTTGGCCCCGAGGGCGAGGCGCTGACCCGCCTGGCCCCGGAAGCTATGCTCAAGCATTTCGATGACCTGCCCGCCTTGGCGCAGGACTGGCTGGGCGCATGATAAAGGGGGGCCAATAGGCCCCCCGTTGACGAAGGTCCCGGTTGGATCACTCGGCTTCGTTGGCCGGTTTCGCGTTGAGATGGCCGTAATTCTGCGCGCCGATCGACTCGTACAGGTCAAGCTGGGTTTCCAGGAAGTCGATATGACCTTCCTCATCGGTGATCAGCGCTTCGAACAGATCCTTGCTGACATAGTCCTTGACGGATTCGCAGTGGTCGCGCGCCTCGACGTAAAGCGTGCGCGCGTCATATTCGGCAGCCAGATCGGATTCCAAAGTTTCCTTCAGGTTCTGGCCGATGCGCAGCGGGTCCAGTTTCTGCAGGTTCGGATGTCCCTCAAGGAAGATGATGCGCTGGATCAGCCGATCCGCGTGATTCATTTCCTCAATGGATTCGGCACGGGACTTCTCGGCGATGCGGCCGTAGCCCCAATCATCCTGCAGGCGGTAATGCAGCCAATACTGGCTGACAGCGGTCAGTTCAGACCGTAGCGCTGCGTTGAGATACTCGATGACCTTGGCGTCGCCCTTCATGGATTGCTCCTTTGCGCGTGGCTCGTAGACCCCGAAGAATGGGGGGCACGGCCAGATTATCGCAATGGCGCATCGTGTCTAGGAACAAGGGCATGCAGCTGCCGCAATCGGGCCGCTTGCCAAGGGTATGATAGACTTTTCCGGGGGTTATGATCGCTTCTGGATCGGCTGCACGCATCCAGTCCACCGCCGCGCGGATGTCATGGTCGGAGATCTGGGAGCAGTGGCAGATGATCATGGGACTCACCTCAGGAATGCGCAAAACTTACTGATTCCGTGCGGCATGTAAAGCCTGAGCTTTTCACTTTGTGATTATCCGCCGCCTTGACGCTGGAATTCAGCGGCGCGAGAAGCCCCATATGAAGCTTGACGATTTCGATTTTCACCTGCCCGAAGGGCTGATTGCCACCCGCCCCGCGCGCCCGCGCAGCGCGGCCCGTCTGCTATTGGCCAAGGGCGACGCGATCAGCGACCTGCATGTGCGCGACCTGACCGACCTGCTGGGTCCGGGCGATCTGCTGGTGCTGAATGACACCAAGGTCATCCCCGCCCGGCTGACCGGTAGCCGCACCCGCCAGACCCCGCAGGGCGAGGCCGTGGCCAAGGTCGAGATCACGCTGCTGGAGCCCGATGCCAATGGCGGCTGGAAAGCGCTGGCCAAGCCCCTGCGCAAGCTCAAGCAGGGCGAGACCATCCATTTCGGCGAGGCGCTGTCCGCCGATGTCACCGAGATCGCCGAGGCCGGGCTGACCCTGCGCTTTGACGCCACCGGCGAGGCCTTTGACGCCGCGCTGAGCCAGGTCGGCGCGATGCCCCTGCCCCCCTATATCGCCGCACTTCGCGCCCCTGATGAGGCCGACCGCGAGGATTACCAGACCGTCTGGGCCCGGAATACCGGTGCCGTCGCCGCGCCCACCGCCAGCCTGCATTTCGACGCGGATCTGCTTGAGGCGCTGAAGGCGCGCGGCGTCCGCTTTGTCCATGTCACCCTGCATGTCGGCGCGGGCACCTTCCTGCCGGTCAAGGTCGAGGACGTGACCACCCACAAGATGCATGGCGAATGGGGCGAGGTGACGCCGGAAGCGGCCGAGGCGATCAACGCCACCCGCGCCGCCGGTGGTCGCGTGATCCCGGTCGGCACCACCGCGCTGCGCCTGATCGAATCCGCCGCCTCCGAGGACGGAATCGTCCTGCCCTTCCGCGATGTCACCGAAATCTTCATCTATCCGGGTTATCGTTTCCGGGTGACCGACGCGCTGATGACCAATTTCCACCTGCCGAAATCGACGCTGCTGATGCTGGTCAGCGCGCTGATGGGGCAGGACCGCATCCGCGAGATCTATCGTCACGCCGTGGATTCGGGCTATCGCTTTTTCAGCTATGGCGATGCCTCACTTTTGATTCCCTAAGGGATTTCGACATGCTGACCGTGCTGCGAACCACATGGCCCCTGCTTCTTGGCATCCTGCTGCTGATGGTCGGCAACGGGATGCAGGGCACATTGCTGGGCATCCGCGGCGCGATCGAAGGCATCAGCACCACCCAGATGTCGGTGGTCATGTCGACCTATTTCGGCGGCTTCCTGCTGGGCTCGCGCTTGGTGCCGGGGATGATCCAGAAGGTCGGTCATGTCCGCGTCTTTGCCGCGCTGGCCTCGATGATCTCGTCGGTGCTGATCCTTTACGCGGTCTGGCCGCACTGGATCTTCTGGGCGGTGCTGCGGCTGTCGATCGGCTTCTGCTTCTCGGGGGTCTACATCACCTCGGAAAGCTGGCTGAATGCCAGCGCCAGCAATCAAACCCGCGGTCAGGCGCTGTCGGCCTATATGATCGTGCAGATGCTGGGCATCATCACGGCGCAGCTTCTGATGAATATCAGCGATCCGGCGGGCTACATGCTGTTCGTCATCCCCTCGGTTCTGGTCAGCTTCTCGTTCCTGCCGATCCTGCTGTCGCGCCAACCCGCGCCGCAATTCGCATCGATCCAAAGGATGTCCTTCGCCCGGCTGTTCCAGGTCTCTCCGCTGGGCTGCATCGGCATGTTCCTGATGGGCGGGGTGTTCTCGGCCATCTTCGGCATGGCCTCGGTCTGGGGTTCGCTCAAGGGGCTGACCGTGACCGAGATATCGGCCTTTGTCGCCGCGATCTACATGGGCGGGCTGGTGCTGCAATATCCGGTCGGCTGGTTCTCGGACCATAACGACCGGCGGATGATCGTGATGGTGCTGTCGCTGGTCGGGCTGATCGTCAGCTTCGTCACGCTTTACGTGCAGCCGGGCATCTGGGGCCTGCTGCTGACGGCGGCGCTGATCGGGGGCGTCGCGAACCCGGTCTATTCGCTGCTGATCGCTTATACCAACGACTTTCTGGACAACCGGGACATGGCCGCCGCCTCGGCGGGGCTGCTGTTCATCAACGGCGTCGGCGCGATCACCGGGCCGCTGATCACCGGCTGGTTGATGTCGCAACTGGGGCCGGAGGGCTTCTGGGTCTATATCGGCTTCCTGCTGACCCTGCTGACGATTTACGCGGGTTGGCGCATGTTGCGCCGCGCGGCCCCGGCCATGGACCAGAACTTTGCGGTCATCGCCCCCTCGGCCACCACCGTCGCGATCGAGGCCGCGCTGGAAAACGCTGGCCCGGACGAGGCGCAGAAACCCGCCACGTGACCTTGCGGCCCGGCCCGGCCAATGCAACCATCCCCGCAAATATGGAGGGATGGCATGACCCAAAACATCGCAACCCCGGACCAGATCGTCCGGTTCTGGCTGGATGAGGTCGGCGCTCAAGGCTGGTACACGCGTTCGGACACACTCGATCAAACCATCCGCGACCGCTTCATGGCGACATGGGAACAGGCGGCAACGCTGACCCCGGACTGGACCGGAACCGCCGAAGGTACGCTGGCCGCGCTGATCCTGACCGACCAGTTCCCGCGCAACATGTTCCGCGAGGATCCCCGCGCCTTTGCCACCGACGCCCTCGCCTGCGCCATCGCGGATGCAGCCATTGCCAACGGGTTCGATCTGCAGATCCAGCCACCCGCCCGGCAGTTCTTCTACCTGCCCTTCGAGCATTCCGAGGATCTGGCCGATCAGGACCGCGCGGTCGCGCTTTTCGCCGAGTTCATGCCCGGCGAGAATGTGCACCATGCCGAACTGCACCGCGACACCATCGCCCGTTTCGGCCGCTTCCCGTGGCGCAATGCGGCGCTGGGGCGCGATCCGACACCGGCGGAAATGCACGTGATGCAGGCAGGCGGCTATGGCGCGCTGGTCTCGGGCAAGCTGTCGCTTGCCGATCTCGAGTAAATGGTTTAACGCTCAACTATCTTTTTCCAGAGGGGGAATTCCATGGCGCAATCCTTCGACATGGTGGTGATCGGCTCGGGTCCGGGCGGTTATGTCTGCGCCATCCGCGGAGCCCAGCTTGGCCTGAAGGTCGCAGTGATCGAGCGCGAGCATCTGGGCGGCATCTGCCTGAACTGGGGCTGCATCCCGACCAAGGCACTGCTGCGCTCGGCCGAGGTCTTCCACCTGATGCACCGCGCCAAGGAATTCGGCCTGTCCGCAGGCAATATCGGCTATGACCTGCCCGCCGTCGTCCAGCGTTCGCGCGGTGTGGCGAAACAGCTGGCCAGCGGCGTCGGCCACCTGCTGAAAAAGAACAAGGTCACCGTGATCATGGGCGAGGCGACGCTGGCCGCCCCCGGCAAGATCACCGTCAAGACCGACAAAGGCACCGAGGAAGTCACCGGCAAGTCCATCGTGCTGGCCACCGGCGCGCGTGCCCGCGAATTGCCGGGACTTGAGCCCGATGGCGATCTGGTCTGGAACTACAAGCACGCCCTGAACCCACCGCGGATGCCCGGCAAGCTGCTGGTCATCGGCTCGGGCGCAATCGGCATCGAATTCGCCAGCTTCTTCAACACGCTTGGCGCCGATACCACGGTGGTCGAAGTGATGGACCGTGTGCTGCCCGTCGAGGATGCGGAAATCTCGGCTTTGGCGAAGAAGCAATTCGTCAAGCAGGGCATGAAGATCATGGAAAAGGCCACGGTCAAGAAGCTTGACCGCGCCAAGGGCAAAGTCACCGCCCATATCGAGATCGGCGGCAAGACCGAGACGCATGACTTCGACACCGTCATTTCCGCCGTCGGCATCGTCGGCAATGTCGAAAACCTTGGCCTCGAGAAACTGGGCGCGAAAATCGACCGCACCCATGTCGTGACCGATGAATATTGCCGCACCGGCGTCGAGGGACTTTTCGCCATCGGTGACGTCGCCGGCGCGCCCTGGCTTGCGCATAAGGCCAGCCATGAAGGCGTCATGGTCGCCGAACTGATCGCGGGCCAACACCCGCACCCGATCAAGCCGAACTCGATCCCCGGCTGCACCTATTGCAACCCGCAGGTCGCCTCTGTCGGTCTGACCGAGGAAAAGGCCAAGGCCGAAGGTTACGACATCAAGGTCGGCCGCTTCCCCTTCGTCGGCAATGGCAAAGCCATCGCCCTTGGCGAACCGGAAGGTCTGGTCAAAACCATCTTCGACGCGAAAACCGGCGAGCTGCTGGGTGCCCATATGGTCGGCGCCGAAGTCACCGAACTGATCCAGGGCTATGTGATCGGCCGCACGCTGGAAACCACCGAGGCCGAGCTGATGGAGACGGTCTTCCCGCACCCGACCCTGTCCGAGATGATGCACGAATCCGTGCTGTCGGCTTACGGACGCACCATCCACTTCTGACGCGAAAAGGGGGCCGCAACGCCCCCTTTCTTCGTTTTGGAAATACCCCACGGGGGTCCGGGGGTGTGAAACCCCCGGCACTATGGCCGGGGTCCAAAGCCCCCAGCGCTCAGGCCGAAAGCGGCATCCGCGCCTCGACCATACCCGCATACCAACTCGACCCGGCCGGGATCGCATCATCGTCGAAATCATAGGCGGCGTGATGCAACATGGCGGTGTCGCCATTCCCGACAAAGATATAGGCGCCGGGACGGGTGTTCAGCATGTAGCTGAAATCCTCGCCCGCCATCAGCGGGGCCAGATCCATGTCCACCCCGCCCGCGATCTGGCGCGCCACCTCGGCGGCATGCTGCGCCGACGTGGGATCGTTCATCGTCACCGGATAGCCACGCTCATATTCGACATGCGCCTGCGCGCCAAAGGCCGCGGCGACATTTTCGGCCACGCGCTTGATGCCTTCCTCAAGTTGGTCGCGCACGCCGGGATCAAGGCTCCGTGCCGTGCCCTTCAGCTTCACCACCTGCGGGATCACGTTATGCGCCGTCGAATCCGTCTCGACCACGCAGACCGAGACCACGCCGCTTTTCAGCGGATCGATATTGCGCGAGACGATAGATTGCAGCGCCACGATGATCTGGGCCGAAACCAGCGTGGTGTCGATCGTCTCATGGGGTTTCGCCGCATGGCCGCCCCGGCCCGTCACGATAATGTCGAACTGGTCGGCGGCAGCCATCATCGCGCCCTCGCGGATGGCAAAGCTGCCGGTCGGCAGGCCCGGCATATTGTGCATGCCATAGAATTCCTGAATGCCCCAGCGATCCGCCAGCCCGTCCTGGATCATGGCAAGGCCACCGCCGCCACCCTCTTCGGCGGGTTGAAAGATCACCACGGCGGTGCCGTCGAAATTCCGCGTCTCGGACAGGTATTTCGCCGCCCCCAGCAACATCGCGGTATGGCCGTCATGACCACAGGCATGCATGATACCCGGCGTTTTCGAGGCATAATCCGCCCCGGTGATCTCGGTGATCGGCAAGGCATCCATGTCGGCGCGCAGCCCGATCACGCGGCCCTGCGTGTCGCGATTGCCCTTGATGACGCCCACGACGCCGGTCCGGCCAATACCCTCGACCACCTCATCGATGCCAAAGCCACGCAGCAATTCGGCCACCTTGCCTGCCGTGCGATGAACCTCATAAAGCAGCTCGGGATTTTCGTGGAAATCCCGTCTCCATGCGGTGATCTCGGGCAGAAGTTCGGCGAAACGGTTCTTGACGGGCATATGACATCTCCTTCGCTGGAAGCTTGGCGGTTTTGCCAAGCCGCCGCAAGGGCTGCCACCCGCTCAGATCGAGGGGCCAAGCTCGATCTTCGATCCGTCTGAAAAACGGGCAAAGCGGAAGCGGGTCAGATCATGGCCCACGGGCTTGCCCAGCATCAGATCGGCCATGACGCGGCCAATGCCCGGCCCGATGCCGAAACCATGCCCGGACAGGCCCGTCGCGATGAAAAAGCCGGGAATCCGGCTTTGGTCCAGAATCGGAACCTGATCCGGCGTCACGTCGATCATCCCCGCCCATGCGCGGGCGATGCCCGGCTTGCCCAGTTTCGGGAAGGCGGACGCGAAATCGCTGCGCAGACGCTCGATCCGGGCCATGTTTGGGGCGGGGTCCAGCACACGCATCCGCTCAAACGGCGACACGTCGTCTGGCCCCCAGCGCCGGGCCGTGCCCCATGCGTCGGGAAAGCCTTTCGGGGCGGCAGGGCTAAGACGGGTATGGCTCAGGTCACGCCGGATCTGCGGCAGGAACGCCCGCAGATTGCGGAAGGCCGCCGGGCCGATCCAGAAGTCATGGCCAATGCCCGGAGCCAGCGTGTAGCCGCCATCCGCCCGCCGCCGAAAGGCAAATCCCGCATCCGCCGCGTTTCCGGCATGGAAATCCGGCATCTCCTCGGTCGCGGCAACCGTCGCGCGGACCGATAGCTGCGGAAACCACAGCCCGGCATTGCCCGCGAACAGCGACGACCATGCGCCCCCGGCCAGCAGCACCAAGGGCGCGGCGATCCTGCCCTTTTCGGTCACCACGCCCGAGATCCGCCCGCCCGAGGTCTCGACCCCGCGCACGGCGCAATCCTCGCAGATGGTCACACCCGCATCAGCGGCCAGTCCGGCAATGGCGGGAACAGCGCTCCAGGGCTCGGCGCGGGCATCGCTGGGCGTGGTCAGCGCGCCGACCCAGCCCGCAGCATTGGGCAGGATCTGGTCAAGCTCGGCCCGGCCCAGCAGGTGCGTGTCCAGCCCATGCGCGCGGGCATGGGGCAGCCAGCTTTCATAGCTGGCCAGATCGACTTCGGAGGCCGCCAGATAGGTGGTGCCGGTGCGGCGCAGGCTGACCGCCTCGCCCAGCCGCTGGTCCAAGCCCTGCCACAGGCGCAAGGCCTCGACCATGATCGGCAATTCGCCCGGATCGCGGCCCTGCTGGCGCACCCAGCCCCAGTTGCGAGAGCTTTGCTCGCCCGCGATGCGGCCCTTTTCGCACAGGGTCACGCGCTGCCCGGCCTCGGCCAGATATAGCGCGGTCATCACCCCGGCGATGCCACCGCCAATGATGACGACATCGGCCTGTGCGGGCGGAGTTGCGGGAAAGCGCGCGGGCGCTGCGAGGGTAATCGGGCCACCGGTTTTCATGGCCCAAGGCTTAGCGGGCGCTCTGTCCTTCGGCAAGAACCGCCGCAAGAAGGTCCAGAGATTTGCGCGGCAGGATCAACAGCATCGCACCGTCGGTTTCGATCACCACCGGACCCGTCGCCTCGTTCGAGGTCCCGACCCGGCCCATTGGCGCAAACTCAAGCCCGTCGATTGGCCAGCGCAACCCGGTCGAGCGGCCCGTCGCCTGCCCCATCGGGAACAGCGACACCCGTGTCCCCGGAGCAAGATCCAGCGCGATCCGGGGCGGACATAGTGCGATCACGTCATCCCCGGCGATCAAAATGCAAGGCGGGCCGATGCGGCGAGAAAGCACGTTCAGCGCGGCCAGAAAATGGTCTTGCCGCGCGCCAGAAAAACCCACCGCCAGAACAAGCGGCGCGTCGATCCGTATCAGGCATTTTTCGAAGTCGGTGCTGTCCTGTTCCGCAATGTGATGCAGGCGATCCGCCGGAATTGCCTTATGGGCAGCATCGGACAGGGAATCGAAATCGCCAAAGACCGCCTCGGGGGTCAAGCCATGGGCCAGCGCGCGATCCGCACCGCCATCGGCGGCGGCGATCACCGGGGCCAAAGCCCGCGCTGCATCAATATCCGCCTGCGAAAACGGGCCGCCGCCGATCAAGGTGACCGGCAGGCGGCTGGCAAGGACGGTCATTCGCCCTTGCCGATGCCGGTGAAGACCCGGCGAAAGGGCAGGATCCACAGGATGCCCAACCCGATATAGACCGCCAGCTCGACAATGATCGGCTGGCGCCCAAAGGCGCGATCCATCCAGTTCACCAGCGTCACGGCCACCACGATATACAGTGGCAGGCCGATCAGCAGGATCACCAAGGACCAGCGTTTGCGCGCCTTCAGGTTCATCTCAGTCCGCGAAGGGATCGGTGACAAGGATGGTATCGTCACGCTCGGGCGAGGTCGAGAGCAGCGCCACCGGGCACTGGATCAGTTCCTCGATGCGACGGACATACTTGATGGCATTCGCCGGCAGATCGGCCCAGCTGCGCGCACCTTGGGTCGATTCCGACCAGCCGTCCATTTCCTCATAGATCGGCGTCACACGCGATTGCAGCGCGGCGGCGGTCGGCAGGTGGTCGTAACGCACGCCGTCGATCTCGTAGCCGGTGCAGATCTTGATGGTCTCGAACCCGTCCATCACGTCCAGCTTGGTCAGCGCGATGCCGTTCACACCGGAAATGGCGCAGGTCTGGCGGACCAGAACCGCATCGAACCAACCGCAGCGGCGCTTGCGCCCGGTGACGGTGCCGAATTCATGGCCACGTTCGCCCAGACGTTGGCCATCGGCATCCTCCAGCTCGGTCGGGAAGGGGCCTTCGCCGACGCGGGTGGTGTAGGCCTTGACGATGCCCAGAACGAAGCCGATGGCGCTGGGGCCCATGCCGGTCCCGGAAGCGGCCATGCCCGACATGGTGGTCGAGGAGGTCACATAGGGATAGGTGCCGAAATCGATGTCCAGCAGGCTGCCTTGCGCGCCTTCGAACAGGATACGTTTGCCCGCCTTGCGGTAGTCGTTCATCACCTTCCAGACCGGTTGCGCGTATTGCAGCAGACGGGGGGCGATTTCCAACAGCTTGGCGCGCAGCTCGGCCCGGTCGATCGGGGTCGCGCCAAGGCCCTGACGCAGCGCGTCGTGATGCGCCAGCAGGCGGTCAAGGCGGGAATCCAGCGTTTCCTCATCGCCCAGATCGGCGACGCGGATGGTGCGGCGGCCGACCTTATCCTCATAGGCCGGGCCGATGCCGCGACCGGTCGTGCCGATTTTCGAGGCACCGGCAGCGGCTTCGCGCAGCTGGTCCAGATCCTGATGCAGCGGCAGGATCAGCGGAGTGTTTTCCGCGATCATCAGGTTCTCGGGGCCGATTTCGACGCCCTGAGCCTCAAGTTTCGCGATTTCGGTGAACAGCGCCCAGGGGTCCAGCACGACGCCGTTGCCGATGACCGCCATCTTGCCCTTGCGCACGATGCCCGAGGGCAGCAGCGACAGTTTGAAGACCGTTTCGCCGATGACCAAGGTGTGGCCCGCGTTATGGCCCCCCTGGAAACGCGCGATCACGTCAGCGCGTTCGGACAGCCAGTCAACGATCTTGCCCTTGCCTTCGTCGCCCCATTGCGCGCCGACGACCACCACATTGGCCATATTGGATCCCTTCCGCGGTCATGAAATGCCGCTGATGGTATAGACATTGAAGGCGCTGGATTAAAGCGCAATTACCCCTGCGCATTTTTTGGGCGAACTGCCGGATTTTTGGCCGGTCGAAAGAGATGAGATGGCCAACCGCGCCGCTCCATTGCGAATTCGTCGCGGCTTTGCCCATGGTTCAGGCAAGAGGCCATGATGCTGCACCAGAACATGTCACCCGTATTGCCCCGCGCCCAAGGCACGCTTCGTGCCGGATTCGCGCATTCGCGCGGCGCGACCCGGATTGCGCGGCTGCATCAGGCGGGCAGCGCCAAGGCCATGCTGCCCCCCGCCCCCGGCTGCGAGATGGTGCTGCTGAACACCTCGGGCGGGCTGACCGGCGGCGACCGCATGCAGATCGCGGTGACGCAGGATGCCAACACGCAGCTGACGGTGACGACGCAGACGGCGGAGCGCGCCTATCGCTCAACCACCGGACGGGCGCGGGTCGAAGCCCGGTTCGAGGTCGCGGACGCAGCGCATCTTGACCTGCTGCCGCAGGAAACCATCCTGTTCGACCGCGCAGCGCTCATGCGGCAGCAGGAGATCGCTTTGATCGGCAGCGCCACCTGTCTGTGGGTGGAAACCCTGATCCTTGGCCGCGCCGCGATGGGCGAAACCGTCCGCACGCTGGACCTGACCGACCGCCGCCGGGTGACCCGCGATGGCCACCCGGTTTTTATCGAGAACCTGCGGCTGGATGATGCGGCGCTGGCAGGCGACAACCCCGCCACGCTGGCCGGATGTCGCGCTTTTGCGACGCTGGTGCTGGTCGCCCCCGACGCCGCTGACCGCCTCGCGCCCGCCCGTGCGGCCTTGGGCCCCGACGGTGCTGCCAGTGCCTTTGACGGCAAGCTGGTGGCGCGACTGATGGCTGATGACGGCTGGCCGCTGCGGCAGGCCCTGATGCGGCTGATCCGGGCGGTCCGCCCCGGTCCCCTGCCCCGCGTCTGGCAAAATTGAACCTGATGAGGACAAGATGAACCTGAGCCCCCGCGAAAAGGAAAAGCTGCTGGTCTCGGTCGCCGCAATGGTGGCGCGGGGTCGGCTGGCGCGCGGCGTCAAGCTGAACCACCCCGAGGCCATCGCGCTGATCACCGATTTCGTGGTCGAAGGCGCGCGGGACGGACGCTCGGTCGCCGATCTGATGGAGGCAGGCGCCCATGTCATCACCCGCGAGGACTGCATGTCCGGCATCCCCGAGATGA
Source organism: Paracoccus litorisediminis (assembly GCF_009711205.1). Classification (GTDB taxonomy): domain Bacteria; phylum Pseudomonadota; class Alphaproteobacteria; order Rhodobacterales; family Rhodobacteraceae; genus Paracoccus; species Paracoccus litorisediminis. The sequence goes on from NZ_WMIG01000001.1 coordinate 763,965, forward strand.
TCCATTCCGTGCAGGTCGAGGCGACATTCCCCGACGGCACGAAACTTGTCACCGTCCACGACCCGATCCGCTGAGAGGCCATGATGAAACGTATCCTTCCCTTGCTTCTGATGCCCACGGCGGCCCTTGCCCATCCCGGCGCGCATGGCCATGCCGCCCCCTTCACCGAGGGCTGGATGCACCCCTTGGGCGGCACCGATCATGTGCTGGCGATGGTCGCGGTGGGGCTTTGGGCCGCGACCGCATCCGACCGCCGCGGCGTCTGGGCGCTGCCCCTGGCCTTTGTCGCGGCGATGCTGGCGGGCGGGGCGATGGGCGCTGCCGGTATCGGCCTGCCTGCGGTCGAGCCGATGATCCTTGCCTCATCCATCCTTCTTGGCCTTGCCGTCGCGCTGGCGCTGCGTCCGTCGCTGGGTTTTGCCTTGCCGGTGGTGGCGCTCTTCGGGCTGTTCCATGGCCATGCCCATGGGGTCGAAGGTCCGGCGACCGGGCCACTGGCCTATGCGGCGGGCTTTGCGCTGGCGACCGGCGGCTTGCATCTGGCGGGGATCGGTCTGGGTCGTCTGGGCGGCGCACGCGTCCTTGGCGCGGTCACGGCGGCGGCGGGCGTCGCCTTGGCGGTGATGCCATGATCCCCGGCGAGGTCTTCCCTGCCGAGGGCGAGATTACCCTGAACGAGGGCGTCGAGGCGATCACCCTGATGGTCGCCAATACCGGCGACCGCCCGGTTCAGGTAGGCAGCCATTACCATTTCGCCGAAACCAATCCGGGTCTCAGCTTCGACCGCGATGCGGCGCGAGGGATGCGGCTTGACATAGCGGCAGGCACTGCCGTCCGCTTCGAGCCGGGCCAGAAGCGCGAGGTCCGGCTGATTCCCATTTCCGGGGCGCGCGCGATCTGGGGTTTCAACGGTCAGGTCATGGGTCCGCTGGACTGACCTGCCAAGGGAGGGAACGGACGATGTGCAATGCCTGCGTGATCGAACATGTCAAGGAAACCATGCTAAGCCGGCGCAGCCTGTTCATGGGCGCGGCGGCCTCGGGTGCGGCGGCGATTGCCGCCAGCGCGATCAGCGCCCGGCCCGCGATGGCTCAGGCCAGCGGCAAGGTCGTCGACCTGACCTATGTCTTTGACGAGAAGTTCCCGACCTTCGACGGCGCGCCCGGCATTGCCTATGAAGAGGCGGTCAACTTCGACAAGTCAGGCTACCAATTGTGGAAGCTGACGATCGTCGAACATTCCGGCACCCATATCGACGCGCCGCTGCATTTCTCCAAGGACGGGATGTCGGTCGACCAGATCCCGGCGGAAAGCCTGATCTGCCCGCTTTGCGTGATCGACATCTCTGCCAAGGCCAAGGACGACGCCAATGCCGCCCTTGAGGCCGAGGACGTACAGGCATGGGTTTCCGCCAATGGCGATATCCCGAAAGGGGCCTGCATCGCCATGAATTCCGGCTGGGGGGCCAAGGTCGCCACGCCCGAATTCCGCAATACGCCCGATGGCAAATTCGCCTTTCCGGGCTTTGGTAAATCCGCGACCGACCTCTTGGCCGAAATGGGCGTGGCGGCGATTGCCAGCGACAGCCTGTCGCTCGATCCCGGCAATTCGCCGGATTTCGCGGTGCATAACTCGTGGCTGCCCGGTGGCCGCTACGGGATCGAGAACCTTGCCAATGTCGACCAGCTTCCCGCCAAGGGGGCCACGATCTTTGTCGGCGCGCCGAAACATGCCCGTGGCACTGGTGGCCCGGCCCGTATTCTGGCGATGGTCTGATGGCGACCGTTCCGCTGCTTGCCGATGGCGAGGCGCCGCCCGAAAGCCTCGCGGTCTTTGACGAGATCCGCGAGGCGCGCGGCACCGATTACGTCAATAATTTCTGGCGCGCGCTGGCCCATGACCCGGCGCTTTTGCGCGCGACCTGGGAACGCGCGGCGCATGTGATGGCGCCGGGCGCGCTGCATCCGCTGGTCAAGGAGCTGGTCTATATCGCCGTCTCGACCGCCAATGGCTGCACCTATTGCGTCCATTCCCACACGGCCGCCGCCCGCGCCAAGGGCATGACCCCCGAACAGCATACCGAGCTGCTGGCCGTGATCGCCATGGCCAGCCAGACCAATGCCTTGGCCACCGCGCTTGCCGTGCCGGTGGATGACCGCTTTCAGGAGAACTAGATGGCCCTGACCATTTCCCGCGCCGAATATGCCCAGATGTACGGTCCCACCACCGGCGACCGTGTCCGCTTGGGCGACACCGAAATCATCATCGAGGTCGAACGCGACCTGACCTCCTATGGCGAAGAGGTGAAATTCGGCGGCGGGAAGGTCATCCGCGACGGCATGGGCCAGTCCCAGATCAGCCGCGCGGGCGGGTCGATGGACACGGTCATCACCAATGCGCTGATCCTTGATCATTCCGGCATCTACAAGGCCGATATCGGGCTGCGCGACGGGCGCATCGCCGGGATCGGCAAGGCCGGCAACCCCGACACCCAGCCCGGTGTCACCCTGATCATCGGGCCGGGCACGGAAATCATCGCCAGCGAGGGCCGCATCGTCACCGCCGGCGGTATGGACGCGCATATCCATTTCATCTGCCCCCAGCAGGTCGAGGACGCGATTTCCTCGGGCATGACGACGATGCTGGGCGGCGGAACCGGTCCGGCGCATGGCACGCTGGCGACCACTTGCACCCCCGGCCCGTGGCATATCGGGCGGATGCTGATGGCGATGGATTCAGTGCCGGTGAACATGCTGATCTCGGCCAAGGGCAATGCCTCGCGTCCCGAGGCGCTTGAGGAAATGGTCCGTGCCGGGGCCTCGACCCTGAAACTGCATGAGGATTGGGGCACCACCCCCGCCGCCATCGACTGCTGCCTGACGGTCGCCGATGCGATGGATGTGCAGGTCACCATCCATACCGACACGCTGAACGAATCCGGCTTCGTCGAAAACACCCTTGCCGCGATCAAGGGCCGCACCATCCACGCCTTCCATACCGAGGGCGCGGGCGGCGGTCATGCCCCCGACATCATCCGTCTGGTCGGCGCACCGAATGTCATCCCCAGTTCCACCAACCCGACCCGCCCCTTCACCGCGAATACGCTGGAAGAGCATCTGGATATGCTGATGGTCTGCCATCACCTCGACAAGCGCGTCCCCGAGGACGTGGCCTTCGCCGAATCCCGCATCCGCCGCGAGACCATCGCCGCCGAGGATATCCTGCATGACATGGGGGCGTTTTCGGTGATCTCCTCGGACAGTCAGGCCATGGGCCGGGTGGGCGAGGTCATCACCCGGACATGGCAGACCGCGCATAAGATGAAGGTCCAGCGTGGGCGGCTGGCCGATGAGACCGGCCAGAACGACAATATCCGCGCCCGCCGCTACGTCGCGAAATACACGATCAACCCCGCCATCGCCCATGGCATCGCGCATGAGATCGGCTCTATCGAGCCCGGCAAGCGCGCCGATCTGGTGATCTGGGACCCGGCCATGTTTGGCGCCAAGCCCGAGATGGTGCTGGTCGGCGGCATGATCTCATGGGCGCAGATGGGCGACCCGAACGGCTCGATCCCGGTTCAGCCGATGTATATGCGGCCGATGTGGGGCGCGATGGGACGGGCGATGCAGGCATCAAGCGTGACCTTTGTCAGTCAGGCGGGGCTGGATGCCGGCTGCGCCGACAGCATGCTGAAAGGCGCGGTCGCCGTGCGCGGCACCCGTGGCATCGGCAAGGCCGACATGATGCTGAACGCCACCACGCCCGTGATCGAGGTCGATCCCGAAACCTATGAGGTCCGCGCAAATGGCGAATTGCTGACCTGCCAGCCCGCGACCGAGCTGCCTCTGGCGCAGCGCTACTTCCTTTACTGACCATTGCTGCAACGCAGCATTGCAAAAACCGCCATAGTTGAGACAGCAGATATGACCTATAGTCATCCTCATGGGAGGAAACCGTTCGCCAACACCGGAAGGGTTTCCAATGGCTATCCAATCGACCGAATTCGCCCCGTCGCTTCGCGCCCGCGTGGATGCAATCTTTGCCCGCATCGGTCAGGGCATGACCAACTATGCCGACCGCCGCTCGCGCCGCCGCGAGATCGAGGCGCTCGAAGCTCTGTCGGACAAAGAACTGGCCGATATGGGCATCGCGCGCGACCGGATCGTGCATTACGTCTTCCGCGACATGGTCTGGCTGTAAGCCACGCCCGGACGGGGGTGCGTCAATGAGCGCGCCCCTGATCAGCCTGCGCGCGACAGAAGTCCTGCGCGCGACCCCGGCCGAGGATACCGTCGTCCTTGACTATGAAGGCCGCTTCCTGCGCCGCAAGCGCCTGATTTCCCGTGCGGGTCTGTCCTTTCTGGTCGACCTGCCCGAGACCGTCAGCCTTGATCCCGGCGATGCCTTTCGCCTTGAGAGCGGCCAGTTGATCGGTGTCGTCGCAGCGATGGAGCCTTGCCTGCGCGTCGTGGGGCCACTGCCCCGCCTTGCCTGGCATATCGGCAACCGCCACACCCCCTGCCAGATCGAAGCCGACCATCTGCTGATCCGCGCCGATCATGTGCTGGAGGGCATGCTGCGTGGCCTTGGCGCAACCGTCACCGCCACCATGGCCCCCTTTGCCCCCGAGGGCGGTGCTTATGGCCACGGCCGCACCATGGGCCATGACCACGGCCCCGGCTTCCATTCGCACTGATGCTCTCCCGTCTGACCCTGATCCAATGGCTGTCCCCCGCCTTTCCGACCGGGGGCTTCGCCTATTCCCATGGCCTTGAACAGGCCATGGTGGACGGTGCCCGCGATGCCGATGCCGTGCGGGCTTGGGTGTCGGATGTGCTGCGGCGCGGCGGTGGCTGGACCGATGCCGTGGCTCTGTCCCTGACCCTGCGCGGCGAGGATGCCGACGAACTGGCCGATCTGGTGCGGGCGCAGGCCGGATCGGCCGAGCGCCTGACCGAGACGATGGATCAGGGCCGCGCCTTCGCCCAGACGGTCGAGGCGCTGACCGGTTCGCCCCAGCCGTTGCGCCCCCTGCCCGTCGCCGTCGGTTTTGCTGCGCGTGGGCTGGACCTGCCGCATGAAGACATCATCGCCCATTACCTGCATGCCTTTGCCGCCAACCTGATCTCGGCGGCGACGCGCTTCCTGCCCTTGGGTCAGGCGCAAGCGCAGCAGACGCTGGCCGCCCTGCATCCGGTGATCGCAGATGTAGCGGCGCTGGCGGTGCAGGCAGGGCGGGACGCGCTTGAAACCGGTTGCTTCGGCGCCGATCTTGCCGCCATGCGGCATGAAACTCTGGACGTAAGGATTTTCCGCACATGAGCCATAACGGCCCCCTGCGCGTCGGCATCGGCGGCCCCGTCGGCGCGGGCAAGACCACCCTGACCGAGCAACTGGCCCGCGCGCTGGCCCCGCGCCTGTCGATGGCGGTCATCACCAATGACATCTACACCCGCGAAGATGCCGAGGCGCTGATGCGCGCGCAGGTCCTGCCCGTCGACCGCATCCGCGGCGTCGAGACCGGCGGCTGCCCTCATACCGCGATCCGCGAGGATGCCAGCATCAATCTGGCCGCCGTCGCCGATCTGCGCGCCGCCCATCCCGATCTGGAGCTGATCCTGATCGAATCAGGCGGCGACAATCTGGCCGCGACCTTCAGCCCGGAACTGGCCGACCTGACCATCTATGTCATCGACACCGCCGCCGGGCAGGACATCCCAAGGAAGCGCGGGCCGGGACTGGCGCGCTCGGACCTGCTGGTGGTGAACAAGACCGATCTGGCCCCCTATGTCGGGGTCGATCTGGACCTGCTGGAGAGCGACGCGCGGGTTGCTCGCGGGCCCCGGCCCTTTGTCATGGCGCAATTGCGTCACGGCAAGGGTATCGACGAGATCGTCGATTTTCTGGTGCGCGAGGGCGGGCTGGTTCTGAGAACCGCAGCCTGACGGGCCGAAGGCAGACGCATCGCGGGCTGAAAGCTCGCAGTGGGTATTTGTGAAACGGAGAAATGCGCGGTCGCGCCTCAGGCGGCCGCCGCCTGAGCCTGTGGCACGAAGGGTGTGACCACCAGATCCGGGCCGTCAAAGATGCAGAAGCTTTGCGGCGGCACCTCCAGCCAGTCGGATTCATCCGTTTCCAAAGGTTCCGAGACCACGGCGCGTCCGCCCCGCGTGTCCGACCAGCGATGAAACAGTGTCGGCGCCTGATTGTCGCTGGCATAGCGCAAGGCATAGAGCCTTTCGCCATCCGAGAAGGCGGCGGTCAGGCGGACATGCGGCGCTTCGCCCTTTTGCCGGGCAAGGGATTCGAACTTCGCAGTGGCGATGGCCATCGCGCGGGCCGGGTCATTGTCCAGCCCCTCACCCAAGGCCATCAGGAACAGCGCCTCACTGTCGGTCGCGCCCTTGCGATGCGGATAATATTCGTCGGGGATCATTACTTCGGCATGGCGGCGGTAGCGGTCATAGCCGCCGAACTGGCCGTTATGCATGAAGCTCCATCTGCCGACGACAAAGGGATGGCAATTGTTGCGGCTGGTTGCGGTGCCGGTCGAGGCGCGGACATGGGCCAGAAACAGGTGCGATTTCAGCGTCGCGGTCAGGCTGCGCAGGTTGCTGTCGGACCAGGCGGGCATGATGTCGCGGTAAAGACCCGGCTCGGGGCGTTCGCCGTACCAGGCAACGCCGAAACCATCGGCATTGACCGGAGTATGGCAGCGCGTCGCGCCATGGCTTTGCCGGACCAGCGAATGGCCGGGCCGGCAGATCACGTCCTCAAGGAAGATCGGACTGCCGATATAGGCTGCCCAGCGGCACATACCTGTCCCCTTTCGTGCTTTTTCCGAAGCTTGGCACGAAAAGCTTGAGAAATCATCAATAAGTCTTAGGCCGGGTTTTCCTCGACGATCACAAGATCGCGCTCGGCAGCACCTTTGGCGAATTCGAGGGCAGCCTGATACTCGGCCGAGCGGTAGCAGGCCACCGCATCCTCGACGCTGGGGAAGCGGGCGACGACATTGCGGGCGCGCTCATTGCCCTCAAGCTGCACATAGCGCGTGCCACGGGCAAGGAAGACCCCGCCATGCGCGGCGATGGCCGGACCGGCCAGCTTGGCATATTCGCCGTAAGCGTCCGGGTTGGTCACGTTGACATGGGCAATCCAGAGCGCGGTCATGCTTTCTCTCCGATCAGGGTCTCAATGGCAGCGATGGCGCTGTCGGCGGCATCCAGGCTGGGCGCGCCGCCCTGGGCGCGGTCGGGACGGCCACCGCCGCCCTTGCCACCCAGCGCCGCGGTCGCGGCCTGCACCAGTTCGACTGCGGTAACACGCGCGATCAGGTCGGGCGTGACGCCAGCGGCGACGGTCGCCTTGCCATCGGCCTCGGCCAGAACCACCACTACGCCGGAGCCCAGACGCGACTTCATCTCATCGACCAGCGGGCCAAGTTCCTTGCCCGAGACGCCATCGACGCGGCGCGCGATCAGCTTGATGCCGTTGATTTCCTTCGGCGCGTCGTCCGAACCGCCGCCCATCGCCAATTGACGCTTCAGCTGGGCGACCTCATTGGCCAGAGCCTTGCGCTCATCAGCCAGCGCGCGGACCTTGTTCACGACGTCACCGGCCTGCGCCTTGACGATGCCCGCGACCTCGGACAGTTCGCCGTCGACGCGGCGCAGGGCATCCATCGCAGCCTGACCGGTCAGCGCTTCGATCCGGCGGATGCCGGCAGCCGAGGCGGTTTCCGAGGTCAGCGCGAACATGCCGATATCGCCGGTGCGCGCGACATGAGTGCCGCCGCAAAGTTCCAGCGAATAGGTCCGGCCGTTCGCGCCCTTGCCCGAACCGACCAGTTCACCCATCGAAACAACGCGGACTTCGTCGCCGTATTTCTCACCGAACAGCGCCTGCGCGCCAAGACCACGGGCGTCGTCCGGGGTCATGATACGGGTCTCGACCGGGGTGTTCTGGCGGATGAAATCATTCACCTCGCGTTCAACTCGGGCGATTTCTTCGGCAGTCAGCGCTTTGGCATGGCTGAAGTCGAAGCGCAGACGGTCCGGCGCGTTGAGGCTGCCGCGCTGAGCGACATGCTCACCCAGCGCGCGGCGCAGTGCCTCATGCAGCAGGTGCGTGGCCGAATGGTTCGCACGGATCGCGCCGCGGCGGTCGTGATCGACCGCAAGCTGCGCACCCTGAGCGCGGCTGATCGTGCCCAAGGTGACCTCGGCCACATGGATGAACAGACCGCCGGATTTCTTGGTATCGGTGATGCGCGCGGCCCCGGTCTCGGTCTTGATCAACCCGGTATCGCCGACCTGACCGCCGGATTCGCCATAGAAGGGCGTCTGGTTCACGACGATCTGGACCTCCTGGCCTTCGGTCGCCTGTTCGACAGCCGCGCCATCCTGCACCAGCGCAAGGATCTGACCTTCGCTTTCCTCGGTGTCATAGCCAAGGAATTCGGTCGCGCCATGCTGCTCAGCAAGGTCGAACCAGATCGCCGCGTCCTTGGTTTCGCCCGAACCCGCCCATGCGGCGCGGGCCTTGGCCTTTTGCTCGGCCATGGCCGTGTCGAAACCGGCGGTATCGACCGCGCGGCCCTGCTCGCGCAGGGCGTCCTGCGTCAGGTCCAGCGGGAAGCCATAGGTGTCATACAGCTTGAAGGCAGCCTCACCGGGCAGGTTCGCACCTTCGGGCAGGCGGGAAAGCTCGTCATCCAGCAGGCGCAGACCGCGATCCAGCGTCTGCTTGAAGCGGGTTTCCTCCAGCTTCAGGGTTTCCTCGATCAGCGCCTGTGCGCGGCCCAGTTCCGGGTAAGCGGTGCCCATCTGGCTGACCAGCGCCGGGACCAGCTTGTGCATGACCGGGTCTTTCGCACCAAGAATATGCGCGTGACGCATGGCGCGGCGCATGATGCGGCGCAGGACGTAACCGCGACCCTCGTTCGAGGGCATGACGCCATCCGCGATCAGGAAGCTGGTCGAGCGCAGATGGTCGGCGATGACGCGGTGATGCACCTTGCCCGGACCGTCGGGATCGTTCGAGGTCGCGTGCGCCGAAGCCTCGATCAGGCTGCGCATCAGGTCGGTGTCGTAGTTGTCGTGCTTGCCCTGCAGCAGCGCGCCGATCCGCTCCAGCCCCATGCCGGTGTCGATCGACTGCATGTCGAGGGCACGCATCGAGCCATCCTCGAACTGCTCGTTCTGCATGAAGACGAGGTTCCAGATCTCGATGAAGCGATCGCCATCCTCATCCGGCGAGCCGGGCGGACCGCCCCAGATCTTGTCGCCGTGGTCAAAGAAGATCTCGGTGCAGGGACCGCAGGGGCCGGTCGGGCCCATCTGCCAGAAGTTGTCGCTGGTCGGGATACGGATGATGCGGTCATCCGACAGGCCCGCGACCTTCTTCCAGATATTCGCGGCCTCATCGTCGGTATGATAGACGGTGACCAGCAGCTTGTCCTTGGGGATGCCGAAATCCTTGGTCAGCAGCTCCCATGCATAGGGGATCGCCTGCGTCTTGAAATAGTCGCCAAAGCTGAAATTGCCCAGCATTTCAAAGAAGGTGTGGTGGCGCGCCGTGTAGCCGACATTGTCGAGGTCGTTGTGCTTGCCGCCCGCGCGCACACATTTCTGCGCCGAGGTCGCGCGGTTGTAATCGCGCGTCTCAACCCCGGTGAACAGGTTCTTGAACTGAACCATGCCCGAGTTGGTGAACATCAGCGTCGGGTCGTTGCGCGGCACCAGCGGGCTGGATTCGACCACACGGTGACCGTTGCGTTCGAAGAAGTTCAGAAACGTCGAGCGAATATCGTTCAAGCTTGGCATGGCGCAATCTTCCCGGATGAGCAGAGTCCGCAAATAACCGAGGGGCGCGCGGGCGTAAAGCCGGAACGCTTAGGCGGGCGGCAAAGGAAAACGCGCCCCGTCGGGGCGCGCATGGCGATGGGCGGTGGATCAGTCCTCGGTCACGGCATCGTCGCCGTCATCGGTGGCTCCGAAATCCAGACCGTGGCTGGCGCGGATCTTGTCCTCGATCGCATAGGCGATTTCGGGATTGTCGCGCAGGAACTGCTTGGCATTCTCGCGGCCCTGACCGATGCGCTCATCGCCATAGGAATACCAGCTGCCGGATTTTTCGACCACGCCGGCCTTGATCCCAAGGTCGATCAGCTCACCAACCTTCGAAATCCCCTCGCCGAACATGATGTCGAATTCGACCTGACGGAAGGGCGGGGCCACCTTGTTCTTGACGACCTTGACCTTGGTCGAGTTGCCGACCACCTCGTCGCGATCCTTGATCGAGCCGGTGCGGCGGATATCCAGACGCACCGAAGCATAGAATTTCAGCGCATTGCCGCCGGTGGTGGTTTCGGGATTGCCGAACATTACACCGATCTTCATGCGGATCTGGTTGATGAAGATCACCATGCAGTTGCTGCGGCCGATGCTGCCGGTCAGCTTGCGCATCGCCTGGCTCATCAGGCGGGCCTGGCTGCCCATCTGCATGTCGCCCATGTCGCCTTCGATCTCGGACTTGGGCGTCAGCGCCGCGACCGAGTCGACCACGACCAGGCTGACCGCGCCTGATCGAACCAGCGTATCGACAATCTCCAGCGCCTGCTCGCCGGTATCGGGTTGGCTGATCAGCAGCTCATCCAGATTGACGCCCAGCTTCTTGGCATATTGCGGATCCAGCGCATGTTCTGCGTCGACAAAGGCGCAGACGCCGCCCTTTTTCTGCTCTTCCGCCACAACATGCAGCGTCAGCGTGGTCTTGCCCGAGCTTTCCGGGCCAAAGATCTCGATGATACGGCCCTTGGGCAGGCCACCAATCCCCAGCGCGATATCCAGACCCAGCGAACCGGTCGAGGTCGCCTCGATCTCGGCCACCGGATTATCACCGCCGAGCTTCATGATCGAACCCTTGCCGAACTGCCGCTCGATCTGGGCCAGCGCGCTGTCCAGAGCCTTCTGCTTATCTGCCGATCGCTTGTCGTTCATGTCGAAAAGTGAAGCCCCTGCCATGCTGTCCCCATGTTTATTTCACACCCCGCCCGCCGGGGTCAATCAGCGCCCGCCCGCGATTTGTTCACGGGATGTTCTAATCTGAGCAGTTTCTTTCAAAATTGCAAGAACAGCTTCGGGATATGCAGGTCAGCCTCTTGCGCGTGTCGTTGCAGCATCGCAGCGAAAGGTTAAGAAACAGTTTACAGCCCCCGGCCCGACCGCTATCCCCGTCAGGCTCGATACCACCGGGAGGCAGCCAGAATGTTGATCTTTTGGGAAAAGCGGCTGGTCTTTCTGGCGACTCCCAAGGCCGGTTCCACTGCGATCGAGGCCGCGCTGGAATCATTGGCCAATGTTGCCGTGCAGCGCCCCTCGCCGTTGAAGCACACCGATCTGCGGGCCTATCGCCAGTATATCGAACCCTGGCTGCGTCATGAGACGGGCGAGAGCTTCACCACCGTCGCCCTCATGCGCGAGCCGATCAGCTGGCTGCAAAGCTGGTATCGCTTCTTGCTGCGCGACGATATCGACGACCCCGACCATGCCATGATCGGCGTCAGCTTTGCCGAGTTCGCGCGCGCCTATGCCAACCCGTCCCATGAATTCCATCGCCGGATCGGGGGGCAGGCGGGCTTTCTGACCCATCAGAGCGACCGTGCCGACCGCATCTTCCGTTACGAAGACATGGAATCGTTTACCCATTTCCTTGAAGACAATCTCGACTGCGCGATCAGCCTTCCGCGCGTGAACGTTCCGCCCGAGGTCGATGTGTCCCTGAATGAGGACGAACAGGCGCGGCTGCGCGAGGTCATGAGCCGCGACATCGCGCTTTACGATTCGCTCTGAGCGGACAACGGCACCGGCGCCCGCTGAAGTTGCTGGCTGACCAGCGAGGTCAGTTCGGTCAGTGAAAATGGCTTGGCCAGGAAGGCCGAGTTTGGCACCGGCACATGGCCTTCGCCAAAGGCATCCTCGGCATAGCCTGACATAAAGACGACACGCGTCTGTGGCCGGTCTCGAAGTGCCGTCCGCACCCATGCCGGGCCGTCCATGCCGGGCATGACCACATCCGTCACGAAAACATCCACCGACAGGCGGTGATCGGTCAGCAAAGACAACGCCTCTTCGGCTGATGCGGCCTCGATCACCTTCAACCCCTGCAATTTCAGCGCTCGACTGGCAAAGGCGCGCACAGGGGCCTCATCCTCCACAAGAAGGACGGTGGCATCGGGCTCATGTCGTGGAGCCGGGACATGGATGGCTTCCTGCGCGACTTCGCTTTCGACCGGGCGGTCATGCGCCGGGAAATACAACGCAAACGTGCTGCCCTGCCCCAATTGGCTATCGCAGAAAATATAGCCTCCAGTCTGTTTGACGATGCCATATGCCGTCGACAATCCCAGCCCGGTCCCCTCGCCCAGACGCTTGGTGGTGTAGAAGGGCTCAAAGATCTTGCCGAGATCGTCATCGCTGATCCCACAACCCTGATCACGGACCTGCACCCGAACATATTCGCCAGCAGGAAGGCGCGCCTTGCCGATCTGCATTGCCCCATCGATCTGCAGGTTGTCGGTGGTGATCGAGATATCGCCGCCGTTCGGCATTGCGTCACGGGCATTCACCACAAGATTCATGATGACCTGTTCCAACTGCCTGCGATCCGCGCGGATCATTCGCAGCGTCGGATCATGCTCAAAGGTCAGATAGATCCGTTCGCCCACCAATCGGTTCAGCAGATGCGTCAGGTCAGCCAGCGTGTCGCGCAGATCCATGATCTGCGGTTTCAATGTCTGTTTGCGCGAAAAGGCCAACAACTGACGCACCAGCGCCGCGGCGCGATTGGCGTTCTGGCTGATCTGGTCCAGATCTGAATAATCCGGGTCCGACTTATCGCGACGCAGCATCAGCAGATCGCAATGCCCAGTAATGGCCGTCAGCAAATTATTGAAGTCATGCGCGATTCCGCCTGCAAGCTGACCGATCGCCTGCATCTTCTGACTTTGCACGAATTGCGCCTCAAGCGTCTTCATCGCGCTGGCGTCCGAAAGCACGGCGATGACCTGATCGGCACCGTCACGAGTCAATCCAACCTGAACAAAGCGGTCGCCGCCCGCAGCTTTCAGGTGCAGTACCTCCGAGCCGCCGGACATCCGACCTGCAGAAATATCGGCAACCCAGTCGCAGATCTCACGCCCCAGACCGTCAAGATGCGCTGCAATAGATTGGCCTGGCATCGCGTCACCCAGCAGGTCGCGAGCGGCCTCGTTCAGCCGAATTATACGTGCGTCGCCTTGCAGAATAACGATGGCCACCGGAAGTCGGTCGAAGTCGCTGCTGACGGGCTTGTTCGCCTCGGGTTCAGGCGCAACATGCTTGGGCACAGCCTGCCAAAGCTGCAGCGTCCCCAGCCTCCGAACCAGATGCGAGCCAAGGCCCAAAAGTGAGGCCTGATAATCGCCCGACCTCGTCAGAATCAGCCGGATATCCTGCCAAGCCCTATCGGGCTCGGCATGTCCCAGCGCCAGATCATCTTGTATCCGTCCCCCCGGTCAGCACGCCGTCGCGCACGATCGAGGCCGCGTTCTGCGCAAGAATTGCACCGCCTTCCCCCACCAGAAACGCCGGATCGGCAATCGCCGCCAGCGTCCGGCGGGCAAGAAACAGCTTGCGCCGCTGCGAGAGGATGGACGCAGCAAGGCGCGCCCAATGCTCTCCTACCAGCAAGGCCACGGCGATACCGGCGCTGATCACCCCGGCCGCAATACCAGCCTGCGGCACGCCCTGTGTCATCAGATACCCCGCGCCAAGCAGCACCGACACCAAGCCCAGCAACAGTGCAAGTTTCGCAAAGGGTATATCCGCCGTCATCACATCACCCGTTTTCGTCAGGTGGTGATAGCATCCCGCCGATTAATCGGAGGTTAATTCCGCCTCAGGATCGCAAGGAAAAACCCATCCGAGGCATCGAGCGGCGTGAATAGCCTGTGACTGACCAGACAAAAATCCGAGCGGTTCAGAAAGCCATTGATCTGGCGCATATTTTCCGCATCAAGGACCGAGCAGGTCATATAGGCCAGATGGCCGCCCGGCGCGACCAGGTGCGATGCCTCATCAAGGATGCGGGCCTGCAGCTCGGTCAGGCCGTCCAACCCTTTGGGGTCCAGCCGCCATTTCGCATCAGGCGTGCGCCGCCAGGTGCCACTGCCCGAACAGGGCACATCGGTTACGACCAGATCGAACGAACCACGCAACTGACCGGGACGGGCCAGACGAATCCGCGCCCCAGCCCGTTCGGCACGGCGCGGCAGGTCGGACATCCGGGCGGGATTGGCATCATGCGCCGTCACCTCGACCCCGCCTTGCGCGGCGATGGCCAGCGACTTGCCTCCCCCACCCGCGCAGTAATCCAAGACCTTGCGCGCCTGCGGCAGTGCCGCACAGGCCAGTTGCGGCGACAGGTCCTGCAACTCGACCAGACCCTCAAGATAGGCGCGAGAGGCCGACAGCCGCCTGCCGCCCTGCATGACCAGCAATGCAGTCGGCAGATCAGGCGAGGCCTCGGCCGCAATCCCGTCCTGTGCCAGCGCTTCGATCGCCTGCTGCGGCGTCGCGCGCAGGGCGTTTGCCCGCAGCCAGACCGGCGCGCGATCGCGCATGGCGGCAGCGATCGCTGCGGCGTCATTGCCCAGCGATTCCCGCCACAAGGGGATGACCCAATCCGGCAGATCAAACGCCTCGGCTTCCGATGGCGCGCGCGCCTGCGCCAGTTCCGCATCGTCCAGCGCTGCCGGAGCATGCCCGATGCCCGAGAAGATCGACACGGGATCGGCACCATCTTCACGACACATGCCAAGGATCAGACCGCGTCCGGTCAGCGCCCCACCCAGCGCCGCCCGAGAGCGTCGCCGCCGCAGACTGTCAAACACCAGATCGCGGATCGCGGCACGGTCGCCCGAACCGGCGAAACGGCTGGCACGCGACCAGCGCAGCAGGGCAGCCTCGGCCGGGTCACCGGCAAGGATCTGGTCAAGGATGGTAATCGCGGCCTGTGCGCGCGCGGCAGGGGTCATGGCAAAAACAATTCCTGGGAGGTTGCGCCCAAAAAGGCACTTGGCCCCGCATTGTCAATCCCGAAGCGCCGGATCTTCGGCGGGCGGGCCCTGCGCGAATAGCGGCCCGCCCGCCCGAGCGGCAATCAGCGGACCACGCGCCGCAACCAGCGTCGCCCCCCTGCCCTGACCGATGGCTGCCAGCGAACCCGGCTGTCCGGTTACCCCCGTGCCCAGCGGCGCCCCCAGCAGCATCAGCCTTTGCCGCACCGCCTTGCGCTGCCCCGAGGCGATCGACGCAAACTGGTTATAGGTCTCGGGCGAACCGCTCATGCCGGAAAAACCGCGCGCGTTCAGCATCTGATGCAGGGTATCGAACCGCGCCAGATAGCGGTCGGCATATTGAGCCGTGCGGGAATGAAAGGCCCCGGCGGCCCGCCGCCAATCACCCATCTCGGCGAATAGCCCGGCAACGAAGCGCGCCGCATAGCGGGCATTTTCCAGCGGATCGAACATCTGCTCGACCGAGGCAAAGTTCTGGCCGTGCCAGCGATAGTTCAGCTGGAAACACCCGATGTCCAGATTGGTGCGCCCCTGTGCCAGCCGGTCATGGGCAAAGGCGATGGCAGATTCGGGGTCGTCAAACCATGTCCCCTCCCCCTCGGAATTCGCGCTCCACGCCCAGGGGCGGACGACGCCGTCCATCCTGCGCCCGGTTTCGGTCAGGGTCAGCGCGCCAAGGATGTCCGAGGGAACGCCGGTTTCGCTGGCCGCCTGCATCGCGGCCCACTCGCAGACCTCGGCAGCAGGCAGCGCCTGCGCCCGCCCCGCAATCAGGGCAAGCGCCAGACATACCGCAAGAAACCGGATGATCGCCGCCATGCCCACCGCCCGAAATACCAAGGGCAGTCTAGGCGCGACAGCTTAAGATTCCGTTTCCGCAATGAAAAAGGGCGGCCAAAGCCGCCCCTTCAAACTTAACCCAGACGGTAGTTCGGGCTTTCGCGGGTGATCTGCACGTCATGGACGTGGCTTTCCTTCAGCCCCGCCCCGGTGATGCGCACGAATTCGCAGCCGCCGCGCATCTCGGCGACGGTGGCGTTGCCGGTATAGCCCATGGCGGCGCGCAGACCGCCGACCAGTTGGTGGATGACCGCAGCGGCCGAACCCTTGTAGGGAACCTGCCCCTCGATCCCCTCGGGGACCAGCTTGTCCGAGGCTGCATCCTTCTGGAAGTAGCGGTCAGCCGAGCCGCGCGCCATGGCACCCAGCGAGCCCATACCGCGATAGGATTTGAACGAGCGGCCCTGATACAGGATGACCTCACCCGGGCTTTCATCGGTCCCGGCAATGGCCGAGCCGACCATGGCACAGCTTGCGCCCGCCGCGATCGCCTTGGCGAAATCGCCCGAGAACTTGATGCCGCCATCGGCGATGACCGGGATGTCACCCGCACCAGAAACCGCATCCATGATCGCGGTCAGCTGCGGCACGCCCACGCCCGCGACGATGCGAGTGGTGCAGATCGAGCCCGGACCGATGCCGACCTTGATCGCGTCAGCGCCAGCCTCGATCAGCGCGCGTGCTGCGGCAGCGGTGGCGACGTTTCCGGCGACGACCTGAACCTGATTGGAATGGGCCTTGATGCGGCTGACGGCGCGGGCGACGCCCTCGGAATGGCCATGCGCGGTGTCAATCACCACCATGTCCACCCCGGCATCGACCAGCGCAAGGCTGCGCTCATAGCCTTCTTCACCGACGGTCGAGGCCGCGGCGACACGCAGACGGCCCAGATCGTCCTTGCAGGCCAAGGGGTTCAGCACCGACTGCTCGGTATCCTTCAGGGTCAGCAGCCCGGTAAGCTTGCCTTCACCATTGGTGATCAGCAACTTCTCGATCCGGCGCTCTTTCATCAGGTTGATCGCCTGAGCGCGGTCGGCGGGCTCGTGCAGGATGGCAAGGTTGTCGCCGGTCATGATCGCGCCGACCGGGGTGCGGTCGTCGCTGGCAAAGCGCATGTCGCGGTTGGTGATGATGCCGACCACACGACCGGTTTCATCCACGACCGGGAAGCCGGTGACGTTGTAGCGTTCCTGCAGGGCTTTCGCATCGGCAATGGTTTGATTGGGCGTCAGGGTGATCGGGTTATAGACAATACCCGATTCGAAGCGTTTGACACGGCGGACCTCGTCGGCCTGCTGTTCGGCAGTCAGGTTGCGGTGGATCACGCCGATCCCGCCCGCCTGAGCCATGGCAATCGCCATGCGGCTTTCGGTGACCGTATCCATCGCGCTGGAGAGCAGCGGAATATTCATCCGGATCTGCTTGGTGACAAAAGTCGTCACATCCGCCGTCGAGGGCATCACCGAGGAAGCCGCAGGTACGAGAAGAACATCGTCGAAGGTCAGAGCCTCACGAATCTGCATGGGAGCATCCTATCAGGGGTTCGTTTGGCAGTTTCCCATTTCACGGGCCGCGAGGAATGTCCAGCCTCAGAACGAATCTGGCGGTCAGTTTGCCGCATCGGCGGCCCTCCAAAGGCTGTTGTATGTGCGCCGCAGTCACACTCTTAGGATGTGAATGGGGGGTGCGACGTCGCGTCAACTGCCCGATAAGATTGACGTGAACGGAAAGCTTGCGAAATGCTCGATTGAGGCCCCCGCACGGGCCACGCATGGGAGGAAGACATGAAAAACACGATGACCGGGCTGGGCCTGTTGCTGATCAGCACGGCCCCGGCACTGGCAGGGGGAATCGAGCGCGCACCGCAGTCGCTGGCCGTTCTGTTCGAAAATGGGAATTATGCCGAACTGAGCTTTGGTGGCGTCAACCCGACCGTTCAGGGCCATGACATTCTGGGCTTCAAGACCGGAGACGTGGCGCAGGGCTATGGCTTCTATGGCCTCGCCTACAAGCACCAGTTCACCGAAAACCTGTCGGGCGCCTTCATCATGGAGCAGCCCTTCGGTTCGGACCTGCGCTACCCGCTGGCGACCGATGGCGGTTCGCCGGTTCTGGGCGGCACGCGGGTCGAGGTGAACTCGACCACCTATACCGCCGTGCTGCGCTACAAGTTCCAGAACAATTTCTCGGTCCATGGCGGTATCCGCGCCTCGCATGCCGATGGCGGCGTGACGCTGGACGGCGCAGGCTATCAGTCGACTGCGGGCTACAACCTGGACATCGACGGCGCATGGGGCATGGGCTGGGTCGCAGGCGTTGCCTATGAGATCCCGGAATATGCCGCGCGGGTCTCGCTGACCTATAACTCGCAGATCGACCACGACTTCGACCAGAGCGAAAGCGGCGGCCCGCTGCCGGTAACCATGGATGGCACGTACGAGGTCACCACGCCGCGCAGCTGGACCTTGGAAGGTCAGACCGGCGTGGCTGCGGACACGCTGCTGTTCGGCTCGATCCGCTGGGTGAAATGGTCGGAATTCAAGGTCGACAACTTCCTGTTCCCGATCGTGACCCCGCTTGGGGAAATCCCGCTGGTCGAGCTGGAAGACACCACCACCTACACCATCGGCGTGGGCCGCAAGTTCAACGAGAACTGGTCGGGTTCGGTCGCCTTCATCTATGAGCCAAGCGTGGGCGGGCTGATCTCGCCGCTGGCACCCTATGACGGGCGCAAGGGCATCCAGGTTGCCGCGATCTATACGATCGACAACATCAAGATCTCGACCGGGATCAACTACTCCAAGCTGGGTGATGCGGATCTGGGCGTCGGCTATTCCGGCAACAAGACCGAAGTCGGCAAGACCGATGACAACGAGCTTTGGGGTGCGGGTATCCGCGTCGGCTATTCGTTCTGATCCCTGCCCGGACATGAATAAAGAAGGCCCCGGTTCGCGCCGGGGCCTTTTCATATTTATCGCTGCGCCCGGTCGCGATGCCGTGGCGGGTATTTAGGAAACGAAGAAATCAGGGCTTCAGCGCCTGCACCAGCGCGGTGAAATGCTCTCCGCGTTTTTCGAAATTGGGATACTGGTCGAAGCTGGCGGCGGCGGGGGCGAGCAGCACGGTTTCACCCGGCTGGGCCTCGGCGCGCGCGCGGGCGACGGCCTGATCCATGGTTTCCGCGATTTCGTAAGGGGTCTGGCCGATCTGCAAGGCGAAATCGCGGGCGGAATGGCCGATCAGATAGGCCTTGACCACCTGGCCCAGATGCGGCGCCAGTGCCTCGATCCCGCCGTCCTTGCCCATGCCACCAGCGATCCAGCGGATGTTCTGGAAGGCGGTCAGCGCCTTGGCCGCGGCATCGACATTGGTCGCCTTGCTGTCATTGACCCAGCGGACACCGTCGATTTCGGCGATGGTCTGGCTGCGATGCGGAAGGCCGGTGAAGCTGTGGAAGGCGCGCTCGATCTCGCGCGGGGCAATGCCCACGGCGCGGGTCGCGGCATAGGCAGCAGCGGCGTTCTGGTGGTTGTGCTCGCCCGGAAGGCCCGTCACCTCGCGCAGGTCCAATGATGCGACCTGACGGCCCTTGCGGTATTCCGACAGGAAGCCCTTGCGGGCAAAGACCGACCAACCGAAGCGTTCAAGCTTTTGCCCCGAGGAGATGCGGATGACGCGGTCGTCAGCCGGCCCCATGGCCAGTTGGTCGGCAAGGTAGCGCCCCTCGACCTCATCGACGCCGATCACGGCGCGGTCGGGGCCACCTTCGGCAAACAGGCGACGCTTGGCCGCGAAATAACCACCGGGGCCACCGTGGCGGTCCAGATGGTCGGGCGAGAGATTGGTGAAGACCGCGATGTCCGGGGTCAGCGCGCGGGCAAGGTCGGTCTGGTAGCTGGACAGTTCGAGCACAACCACCTCGCCATCGATGGCCGGTTCCAGGGACAGGACACCGGTCCCGATATTGCCGCCGATCTGGGTCGGGCGACCGGCTTCCTTCAGGATGTGATGGATCAGCGCGGTGGTGGTCGACTTGCCGTTCGAGCCGGTGATGGCGATGACGCGGGGGGCCGTGTCGAACTGGTCCCAGTCGCGGGTCGCAAAGCTGCGGAAGAACAGGCCGATATCATTGTCCACCGGCACGCCAAGCTCATAGGCCTTGGCAATGACCGGGTGGGGCTTCGGGTAAAGATGCGGGATGCCGGGGCTGGTGATCAGGGCAGAGACGCCATCCCAGTTCGCGTCGCGAGTCAGGTCGAGGACGGTCAGGCCATCGGTCTCGGCCTGAGCGCGGGTATCGGCGCCATCGTCCCAGACAACGACTTTGGCTCCGCCCTCGGCAAGGGCTGCGGCGGTGGCGCGGCCGGAGCGGCCAAGGCCGAGCACGGCGATGGTCTGGTTTTCGATGCCTTGGACGGGGATCATTCTTCACCTCAGGGACGGTGCGCTGAAGCGCACCCTACGGAACATTCGCGGCATCGTAGGGTGCGCTTGAGCGCACCGCAACGAGGGGCTTAGCGCAGTTTCAGCGTTGCCAACCCGATCAGCGCGAGGATCAGCGCGATGATCCAGAAGCGGATCACGATCTGGGCCTCGCCCCAGCCTTTCTTTTCGAAGTGGTGGTGGATGGGGGCCATCAGGAAGACCCGCTTTCCGGTGCGCTTGAAATACAGCACCTGAATGATCACCGACAGCGCCTCGACCACGAACAGCCCGCCGACGATCGCCAGCACGATCTCGTGCTTGGTCACGACAGCGATGGCACCAAGCGCACCACCCAAAGCCAGCGAGCCGGTATCACCCATGAACACCGCCGCAGGCGGCGCGTTGTACCAAAGGAAGCCCAGGCCCCCGCCGATCAGCGCCGCGACAAAGACCGCCAACTCACCCGTGCCCGGCACGAAATGCACGCCCAGGTAATTTGCGAAATTCGCGTTCCCGACCATATAGGCGATGATGGCAAAGCTGGCCGCCGCAATCATCACCGGCATGATCGCCAGCCCGTCCAGACCGTCGGTCAGGTTCACCGCATTGGCGGCACCCAGAATCACCAGAACGCAGAACGGCACATACAGGATCGACAGGTTCAGCAGCGCGTCCTTCATGAAGGGCAGCGCCAGCTGGCCGCTTAGCGCCGGCGGATGCAGATAGGCCGCAGCCACTGCAGCGCCCGCCGAGATGCACAGCCCGATCAACAGCCGCACCCGGCCCGACAACCCGGCATGGTGCTGCTTGGTGACCTTGGCATAGTCATCGGCAAAGCCGATCGCCGCGAAGCCCAGCGTCACCAGCAGCACGATCCAGACATAACCATTGTCCAGCCGTGCCCAAAGCAGCGTGCCGACGGCCAGCGCCGCCAGAATCAGCAACCCGCCCATGGTCGGGGTCCCGGCCTTGGAGAAGTGGTTCTGCGGGCCATCGTCGCGGATCGGCTGGCCCTTTTTCTGCTTGCGACGCAACAGGTCGATCAGAGGTCGGCCGAAGAAAAATCCAAAGATCAGCGCCGTGAAGAAAGCGCCGCCCGCCCTGAAGGTGATATACCTGAAAAGGTTAAAAAAATCACCGCCGTCAGAGAGGGACGCAAGCCAGTAAAGCATTACTTGTTCCTTTCGCCAGGCGGCGTGCTTTGCCGCGTCCGCCGCAGGGCGTCAACCACTGTCGAGACTTTCGAGGATTTCGAGCCCTTGACCAGCACGATATCGCCGAGGCCTACCAGCTCCCCGACCCGCGCGGCCAGCTCTGATGCGGTTTCGGCATGGATACCGCGGCGCGCCTCGGGCAGGGCGTCGTGCAGGGCACGCATGCGCGGCCCGGCGGTATGGACCACATCGACCGAGGCCATGGCCGGATCCTCCGCCATGCCGCGATGCATGGCGATCTCATCGGGGCCAAGCTCCAGCATGTCGCCAAGAATCGCCACGCGGCGCCCCCCGGTCAGCCGAGCCAGCGTTGCCAGTCCGGCCGAAAGCGAGGTCGGGTTGGAGTTATAGGCGTCGTCGATCAGGCGCAGACCGTCCAGATCCTCGACCGCGCCGCGGCCCAGCGGCGGGCGCCAGTCGGACAGCGCCTTGGCAGCGACCGCAACATCGGCCCCTGCGGCCCCCAGTGCCGCCAGCACACCAACCGCGTTCATCACGAAATGCGTGCCGGCGCTGGCCAGGGTGAAATCGATCGTCTCGCCCAGCACCCGCGCCCGAACCTGCGTCACGCCGTCGACCGTCTCGGCCTTGATCGGGCGGGCCATGCCCTGCTGACCAAAGCCGATGACGATGGCCCCCGAATCGTCGGCACAATCGCGCAGGATCTGGGTCACGGGCAGATCCTCGGGGACGATGGCCGTGCCGGGTTGCAGCAGCCCCCGGAAGATCGCGCCCTTTTCGTGGGCGATGCCCTCGATCGCGCCGAAAGCCTCAAGATGGGCGGCGGCGACGGTGGTGATCATGGCGACATGCGGGCGGGCCAGACGGGCCAGAGGCTCAATCTCGCCGGGATGGTTCATGCCGATCTCGATAATGGCGAAATCGGTGTCTGCGGGCATGCGGGCCAGCGTCAGCGGCACGCCCCAATGGTTGTTGTAGCTGGCCTCAGCGGCGTGGATGCGCCCCTGCCCGGCCAGCGCGATGCGGGCCATTTCCTTGGTCGAAGTCTTGCCCACCGAACCGGTGATGGCAATGACCTTGCCCTGCATGCGCGCGCGACCGGCGCGGCCAAGCGCCTCAAGCGCCTCAAGCACATCGGGCACGACCAGCAAGGCGGCGTCATCCGCGACGCCTTCGGGGATGCGGCTGACCAAAGCCGCGCCCGCGCCCTTTTCCAGCGCCTGCGCCACGAAATCATGCCCATCCCGCGCGGCGGCCAGCGCCACGAACAGATCGCCGGGTTGGATGGTCCGGGTATCGATGGAGACGCCGGTGATCACGAAATCACGGGTGGCGCGGCCCCCGGTTGCGGCAACCGCGTCCTGCGAAGTCCAAAGCGTCATATCTTGCCATCCAGCGCCGCCACGGCAACCGAGGCCTGCTCTGCGTCATCAAAGGGATAAATGTCATTGCCGATGATCTGGCCGGTCTCGTGACCCTTGCCCGCGATCAACAGCGCATCGCCGGGTTGCAGGGCATCGACACCGCGCAGGATCGCCTCGGCCCGGTCGCCGACCTCGATGGCCTCGGGGCCTGCACCGGCCATGACCTCGGCGCGGATCGCGGCCGGGTCTTCGCTGCGCGGGTTGTCGTCGGTGACAAAGACCAGATCGGCGAATTCACGCGCCGCCTCGCCCATCAGCGGACGTTTCAGGCGATCACGATCGCCGCCCGCGCCAAAGACCACGATGATGCGGCCCATCACATGCGGACGCAGGGATTGCAGTGCCGAGGCCAATGCCCCCGGCTTGTGGCTGTAATCGACAAACACCGCGGCGCCATTGTCGCGCATCGCGGCCAGCTCCATCCGGCCACGCACGGTGGTCAGTTGCGGCAGCGTGTCAAAGACCCGCGACGGATCATCGCCCGCTGCGATCACCAGCCCAGCGGCGGCCAGCACGTTTTCGGCCTGAAAACCGCCGATCAGCGACAGGCGGATCAGATGCGCCTGTCCCTGCCAGCTGAAGCGCAGATCCTGCCCGGTCGCGTCATAGCGCTGACCAAGAATGCGCAGATCCGCCGCGCCGTCGCGGCCAACCGTGGTCAGGGCCAGCCCGCGATCCCGCGCGATCTGGGTAATCTGGCGGCCGCGCGGATCGTCGATATTGATGACCGCGCCTGCGCCTTCATCAAGAATATGGTTGAAAAGCAAAGCCTTGGCAGAGAAGTAGTCGTCGAAGTCCTTGTGGTAATCCAGATGGTCCTGGCTGAAGTTGGTGAAACCACCGGCCTTCAGCCTGACCCCGTCCAGACGCCGTTGGTCCAGCCCGTGGGAACTTGCCTCCATCGCGGCATGGGTGACCCCCGCCGCTGCGGCCTCGGCCAGAACACGGTGAAGGGTCAGGGGATCGGGCGTCGTATGCGCCAGTTTCGCCTGATAGTCGCCCTGCACCCCCATCGTGCCAAGGCTGATCGCCTTATGCCCCAACTCCTGCCAGATCTGCCGGGTGAAGGTCGCAACCGAGGTCTTGCCCGAGGTGCCGGTGATTCCGACCATGGTTTCCGGCTGAGCCGCGAACCACAGGGCCGCAGCCCCTGCCAGCGCCGCGCGCGGGTCTTCGGCCACGACCAGCGCGGCGTCGGATGCAGCCAGTTCGGCCGCGGCAATGTCCGCGCCCTGACGGTCGGTCAGGATCGCGCCTGCCCCCTGTCGCAGCGCATATTGGATGAACTCGCCCCCGTGACGTGCCGATCCCGGCAGGGCCGCGAACAGATGTCCGGGCCTTGTCTCGCGTGAATCGACGCTGATTCCCGTCACATCGGGGTCGCGCCCCTTGTCCCCTCGTAGCCCCAGAAGGGACAGTCGCATGGCCCGGTCAGTCACGGAAACCTCGTTTCTCAGTTCGAGACGAGCTTTATCCCATCCGCCAGCGGGCGTTCAACCACGGGAAGCGGGGTCTCGGTGATCGGGCGCAGGCCCAGAAGCGGCGCGAGGCGACGAACCATCTCTCCGGCAACGGGGGCCGAGGTCGCGCCGGCGGTGCGGCTTTCGCCACCCGCACCGGTCGAAGTCGGCTCATCCAGTGACACCACCAGCACATATTCCGGGTTGCTGGCCGGGAAGACCGAGGCAAAGGTCGAAACCACCTTGTTCTTGTAATAGCCACCCGTGGGGCGCGGCTTGTCGGCGGTACCGGTCTTGCCGGCAACCTCGTAGCCCTCGACATTGGCGCTGCGACCGCTGCCCCGGACGACGACCTGACGCAGCAATTGCACGGCGGTCTGCGCGGCCTGCGGCGACAGGACCTGCTCGCCCTCCTTACGGCTCCGCTCATGCACCAAGGTCGGCGAGACGCGCTTGCCGCCATTGGCGATGGTGGCATAGGCGGTGGCCAGATGCAGCGGGCTGGCGGCCAGACCGTGGCCGAAGGACACCGTGGCCGAGGTAACTGCGGGCCAACGCTTGGGCACCAGCGGCTTGCCGGTCGGGGCCTCGCTCATCTCAACCGGGGTCGGCTCGAAGAAGCCCAGACGCTCAAGGAAATCGCGCTGACGCTCGGCCCCCAGCAGTTGTGCAACCCGCACCGTCCCCACGTTCGAGGATTTCACGATGATGTCCGTGACCGACAATGTGCCGTAATTGTGATTGCGGAATTCGTTGATCAGGTATTTCCCGATCCGCATCGGGGCATTGGCGTTGATCATCGTGTTGGCGTTGACCAGCTTCAGGTCCAGCGCCTGCGCCACCGGGAAAATCTTGAAGGTCGAGCCAAGCTCATACTGGCCCTGCACCGCGCGATTGAACAGCGGGCTGTCCGACGGGTCGCCGGTCAGCAGCGGACGCGGACGGTCATTCGGGTCGAAATCCGGCAGGCTGGCCATGGCGACGATTTCGCCAGTCTTGACCTCCATCAGGATGCCGGTGGCACCCTTGGCCTGCATGACCTTCATGCCGTTCGACAGCATCTCCTCCATCGCGGCCTGCACGGTCAGGTCCACCGACAGGCTGAGCGGTGCGCCGTCATTGGCCGGGTCGCGCAGCCAGCGATCAAAGGCCTTCTCGACGCCGGCGACGCCGACCACCTCGGCGCTGGCCACGTCTTCCTTGCCAAAGGTCGAGCCGCCAAGGATGTGGCTGGCGATGCGGCCATTGGGGTAAAGGCGCATCTCGCGCGGGCCGAACAGCAGGCCCGGCTCGCCAATGTCATGGACGGCCTGCATCTGCTCGGGCGAGATCTTTTTCTTGATCCACAGGAAACTGCGCTTGCCCGAGAAATCCTCTTTCAACCGCTCGGCCTTCAGGTCGGGAAAGATCGCAGCCAGTTTTTCGGCGGCAGCATTGGGATCGACCATCTGCCGGGGATGGGCATAAAGCGAATGGGTCAGCAGGTTCGTCGCCAGCACGCGGCCATGACGGTCGGTGATGTCCGCCCGCTGTGAGATGATCTGCGCGCCTGTCGCCTGCGCACGTGGCTCACTGGGCTGGCTGGCAGCCATCGCGCCCATGCGGATCCCCACGGTGGCGAAGGCCGCGACAAAGGCCATCGCCATGATGAACAGCCGGCCCTGCGCGCGGTTCCGCGCCCCGTCCTGAATGACCGCGTGACGCTGGGCGAGGTTCTCGGCCTCGATCGCGTCGGGATTTTCGCCGGTTTCGCGGGCGCGAAGGATGCGCGCCAGAGGTCGCAGGGGGGTGCGGATCATGGCGTCCTCTCCTGTGGTCTGATGGGCGGGAAGCCCGCGGGACGTTCGACGGGCACATTGTCCGGGCTGGTGAGCAGCCCCAGCGGATCAAGCGGCGCGGCCGCCGGTTTCGGTTTGGGAAAGCTGACCTGCACCACATCGACATACTGGCTGGAATCAAAGGGCATCAGCTTGAGCTTGTCGAAGTTCAGGTTGACCAGATCCTGCAGCCGGTCGGGCCGGTTCAAAAAGGCCCATTCAGCGCGCAGCACGCCCAGATCCTCGCGGAGCGTGGCGATCTCGCGCTGGACCGATCCCATTTCGGTCAGCGCAGCCTGCGTGCTGTAATTCTCGCGATAGGCCCAGAACGCCATTCCCATCACTGCCAAGGTTGTCAGCAGATACAGGACCGAGCGCATCAGACCCCCCTTTCACTCAGCCGGGGCAGGCCCAGCATCTGGGAATCGACCCGACCCGCGGGGGCCGTTGTCCTGATCCCGACCCGCAGCAGCGCCGAGCGCGAACGCGGGTTGGCGGCCAGTTCGGCGTCATCCGGGCCGATGGCGCGGCGGAACGGCAGGGTAAAGGCCGCTTCGTCCTGCGCCACCTCGGGCGCATGACGGCTGCCACCCCCGGCGCTGTTCGAGCGTGTCTGCATGAAGCGCTTGACGATCCGGTCCTCAAGCGAATGGAAGCTGACCACGGCCAGCTTGCCACCGGGACGAAGCGCGCGCTCGGCCGCCGACAGGCCCGCGACCAACTGGCCGAATTCGTCATTCACCCAGATGCGGATCGCCTGAAAGGTGCGGGTCGAGGGATGGCTTTGGCCGGGCTTGGGGCGCGGCAGGCAGCCACCGACAATATCCGAAAGCTGCCCGGTGCGGCTCAGCGGGCGCGCGGCCACGATGGCCTTGGCGATCCGGCGCGAGGCGCGCTCTTCCCCGTACAGATACAGCACATCGGCGATGACCTGCTCGGGCATGGTGTTCAGCAGATCGGCCGCCGTCGGCCCGTCGCCGCCCATCCGCATGTCCAGCGGCCCGTCGCGCATGAACGAGAAACCGCGCTCGGCCTGATCCAGCTGCATCGAGCTGACGCCCAGATCCAGCACGACGCCATCGACCTGCTCACCCGCCAGTGCATCGAGGTCGGAAAACGTGCCCTCGACCAGCTTCAGGCGGTCGCCATATTCCCCGGCCCATTCTTGCGCCATGCTGAACACCGAAGGATCGCGGTCGATGCCGATGACCTTGTCCGCGCCCTGTGCCAGAAGCCCGCGCGCATAGCCGCCCGCGCCGAAAGTGCCATCGACCCAAGTGCCGGAGACAGGTGCCACTGCCCGCAGAAGCGGGCCAAGCAGAACCGAGATATGAGGATCATCCACGCTCGACATCCTAGGCCTCAGCCTTGGGTGCTGAGGACAGCAGGGAAAGCGGGTCGGCGCCCGGTTCGAAATTGGGGACGAGGTCTTCCAGGGCGCTCTCCTGCGCTTCGTAATTCGTGGGGCTCCAGACCTTGAGGCTGTCACCCGATGAGATGAAGAAGGCGCTGTCGCTCAGGCCGATCCTGTCGCGCAGCTTCTGCGGCAGCACAAGACGACCGTCATTGTCGATCTCGGTTTCTTCCGCATGTCCGTAATAGATGTTTTCAAGCAGGTTGCGTTCGGCACTGCCGCGCGGAAGTTCCGAGATCTGCTGATCGATCTCTTCCATCGCCTGCATGGTGAAAAGCTGAAGATGTTTCCAGTCGCGGGTACCGAACACGATGACCAGACGCGCCCGCTTGCCGGTGCCCCAGTCGTCGTCACAGGCTTCAAAGACCCGCCGGAACTTGGCCGGGATCGAAACGCGACCTTTCGCGTCGACCTTGACCTCCTCGGATCCTCTGAACCTGCTGCGCGCCACTGGCCCGCACTCCTTCCACTGTCCCGACCTTTCCGGTCTTCTGAAAATGGAAAGGGCGGATCGGGCTGCTGCCACTGCCCGATCCGCCGCCCTCGTTCCCATCTCTGGGCCCCGTAGTTTCGGGGATCGATCCTGTGTTTGCGCCACCTGGGGGAGGTGCTGCTCGCGCGCCACAGGGCCGTTTCGGAAGCGGGTTGCCTGTATGAAGCCTGCTTGTCGCCTTCGGGGTCTTGTTGCCCCTTGAAGCCCGTTTCCGTGATGAAAGGGATGACATGGGATTGCATGGGACGCAATGGGTTTGTTTGGCGCGAAACCCTGTCTTGGCGGGGTTCCGCCCGTCGAATCCGGGGGAACGAATTGTCACCTCAGATTCACAAATGGAAGGTTTGGAATTCTTGCGAGACCAGACCACTACATATGGTAGTTAAAAATAGCTGCGGCAAAAATCCCACATTTTCCCAGAAAGCGGATGAAACGGGCTGCCAAGCGCCGGGATAGCCGTTATCAGGGCCGGCTGCGCGCTTCGGGATTCGCGGTAAATTCCGACAACTCACATTGGCTCACGCCACGGTGATTCGTGATTCCCACCTCATTCCCGTGAATTCCCAGCCGCTGATCCCGGATGTCGGGCATGACAAAGGGGCCGCGCCGGGCCCCTTGCCTTATTCTACCTATGGGCGAATCAGCCTCAGGCCATCCCGCCGCCAATCAGCCGCTGTGCCAGACGCGTGAAAGCGTCCGAGACCGGGCCGTCCGTCGCCGCGATCGGCGTGCCGCCATCGCCCGCCAGACGCACCTCAAGGTTCAGCGGAATCTCACCCAGGAAAGGCAGGCCCAACTGCTGCGCCTCGGCGGCGACGCCGCCATGACCGAACAGATGCGCCTCATGGCCGCAATTCGGGCAGATATAGGTGGACATGTTCTCGACCAGACCCAGAACCGGCGTCTTCAGCTTGTTGAACATGTCGATGGCACGGCGGGCATCGATCAGCGCCACGTCCTGAGGGGTCGAGACGATGATCGCGCCGCTGACCTGCGCCTTCTGGCACAGCGTCAGTTGCACATCGCCGGTGCCGGGCGGCAGGTCGACCAGCAGCACGTCCAGCTCGCCCCAATTCACCTGACCCAGCATCTGCTGCAGCGCGCCCATCAGCATCGGGCCGCGCCAGACCACGGCCTCGCCTTCCTTCATCATCAGACCCAGCGACATGACGGTGACGCCATGGGCATGCAAAGGCTGGATCATGTCGCCCTCGCTGGTCGGGCGCTGCCCGGTCAGACCCAGCATGCGCGGCTGCGAGGGACCGTAGATATCGGCATCCAGCAAGCCCACCCGGCGCCCGGCGCGCGCCAGCGCCACCGCGAGGTTCGAGGTCAGCGTCGATTTGCCAACGCCGCCCTTGCCCGAACCGATGGCAAGAATGCGGGCAACGCCGCTGACCGGCGCGGGACCGGCCTGGGGGGTCGGGTGGCGACCGATCTTGAGACTGGGCGGCGGCTCACCCTGACCAGAGCGCGCAACGACTTCGGCCCCGGCAGGGGGCGCACGGCGCGGCCCGGCGGGGGCAGTCATGACGATCTGCACCTTTTCGACACCGGGAATCGCCCGCAACCGGCGTTCGGCCTCGGCCTCGACAGGCGCCATGGCGCGGGCGGCATCGGCATCGGCGGCCTCGATGACGAATCGAACCGTGCCGTTTTCAATGGAAAGTGCGCGCACGAGGTCGGCCGAAACCAGATTTCCACCTCCCGGAACCGCGATCTGTTGCAGTTCGGAAAGCACACGTTCTCGTGATATCGTCATTTCGACCCCCGGAATTCAAAGCGTCCGCAGCATGTCAATTTTGACTGTCCTCGGCAAGCACGGCCCGATTGGTCGTGATAACCCACTGAAACCTAGCGCAACTTGCGCCGGATTATCATGGTTTCGTTGATACTGAACCAATGACTTCAGAAAAAGTTAATAGTTATGAAGGATTTGCGACCCCGTTAATCGAAAGCCATTCCGTTTCTGCATAGCAGCATCACGCCCCCGTCTCTTGTGCATTTGCAGCAGAAAGAGCATGTTCGCCCTAACAGAACGACGGGCTTTTCCGAAGTTCACACGATGTAAGAGTGGTTGATATGGCTGTTATCGAACTGAACCAAGGCGCGGCTCGCAAAAACGAAGTTGCCGAAGGACGTTTCGGGAACCTTCTGGCCGATCTGCGCGATTACTTCTCTCGCCGGGCGCTGTTTCGCCAGACCGTGCGCGAGCTGAACGACCTGACCGGTCGCGAGCTTGCCGATCTGGGGATCAACCGCTCGATGATCCGCAGCGTGGCTTACGAAGCCGCCTGGGGGTCGAAATAAAAGAATAGAATACCCGACCCTCTCCTCCTCCCTTGGGTCCGGGTTCAGGCGGCATCCTCTCCTCCTCCTCCCTTGAGGATGTCGCCGCCCTAATACCGTGAAGCCCCTCCTCCTCCCTGGGCTTCGCAGTTCAGGTGGCACCCTCCTCCTCCTCCCTGAGGGTGCCACCGACCTTATACCGTAAGGCCCCTCCTCCTCCCTGGGCCTTGCAGTTCAGGTGGCACTCTCCTCCTCCTCCCTGAGGGTGCCACCTATCCTATACCGTAGGGCCCCTCCTCCTCCCTGGGCCTTGCAGTTCAGGCGACACCCTCCTCCTCCTCCCTGAGGGTGTCGCCGACCTTATACGGTGAAGCCCCTCCTCCTCCCTGGGCTTCGCGGTTCAGGCGGCACCCTCCTCCTCCTCCCTGAGGGTGCCGCCGAAAAACCACCGTTCGGGAAATTCGAATGCGACGGCCCCTCCTCCTCCCTGGGTCGTCTGCTCGCGGTCGATGGCTCCTCCTCCCTGCCATGGACCGCACCCCATACGCGGCCCCTCCTCCTCCCTGGGCCGGCGTTACGCGGCGGTGCCCCTCCTCCTCCCTGGGCACCGCCGCTTTTCATTTCTGCACAAGACGGATATTGCCGGGACATGTTGTCCTATCAGCACGCCTATCACGCCGGGAATCTGGCCGACCTGCACAAGCACGCGCTGCTTGCGTGGATGCTGGATTACCTGACCGCCAAGCCAAAAGCCCTGAGCTATATCGAAACCCATGCCGGGCGCGGTCTTTACGACCTGTCCGGCCCGGAATCGGAAAAGACCGGGGAAGCACGCGCCGGCATCACCCGGGCGCTGGCCGAAAACTGGCTGCCCCAGGATCACCCGCTGCAAGCCGCGCTGGAGCAGATCCGCCATATGCACGGGCCGAATGCCTATCCCGGCTCACCGCTGATCGCGCGCTACTTCCTGCGCCCCGAGGACAATGCCCATCTGGCCGAGCTGCACCCGGCCGAGCATGAGGCCCTGTCCCGCGTCGGTGGCTTTGCCTATCTGCACAAGCAGGACGGCTTTGCGATGGCGCAGGCGGTTTGCCCGCCGATGCCGCGTCGCGGGCTGCTGCTGATCGACCCCAGCTATGAGGTCAAGGCCGATTACGACGCGGTTCCCCGCCAGATCGGGCTGCTGCATCGCAAATGGAACGTCGGCGTCATCGCGCTGTGGTATCCGATCCTGATCGATGACCGGCAGGCCCCGATGGTCCGCGCCTTGATGAAGGATCACCCCGAGGCACTGCTCTCAGAGGTGCGTTTCCCGCCTGCACGGCCCGGTCACGGCATGGTTGGCTCGGGAATGTTCGTGCTGAACCCGCCCTATGGCTTGCAGGACGAGGCCCGAAGGATCGCGGCACTTTACCGCTGAGCCGCCAGACCCGCAGCCAAGCAGCGGTCGGTGGCATCCTCGGGGCCATCGGCCCAGGGACGGAAGCGCAGGCGAAAGGCCGACAGCGCAACCGGGTTGTCGGGATAGCCGATGGCGGTCAGGCTGGCGGTTAGCGGCAGGTCCGGTCCCGGCGCTTTCGGCCAGTCGGCCAGCCCCTGCAAGGCCAACCTGCGCCAGTCGAAACGCGGACCGGGATCGATCTTGCGATCCGGGGCCATGTCGGAATGAGCGATGATCGCGGCGGCCGGAATATCCCAGCGCGCCATGATCAAAGGCAACAATGCTTCCAAAGCCGCCATCTGAGGTTCGGGAAAGGGCCGGTCGCCGGGATTGACCAACTCAATCCCGATGGAACGCGAGTTCACATCCTCACGCCCCTGCCAGCTTCCAGCCCCGGCATGCCAAGCCCGGCGATCCTCGGGGACCAAGGCCTCGGTCGCGCCGTCCTCATGGATCAGCCAATGGGCGCTGACCTCGGCTTCCGGGTCGCATAGACGCGCCCGGGCCGATGGCCCATCCGCCATGCCGGTATAGTGCAGGACGACCAGTTCCGGGCGCTGCCCGCGCCGGTCGCCGTGATTGGGCGAAGGGCTCAAAGCCCGTTCGACTGCCTGACCGGGCGCGGGTCCCAGCCACAGACGAAGCCGTCCCCGTCCGGGTCCATGCCACGCGGGTCCAGAAGCGGCCCACCATTGGCGATGAAGCCGCGCTGCGCCGCATCGACCGAAGGATAGTTGCTGCACAGCCGCGCCGATTGCGCGACCGAACCGCCGGTCCGCTTGTAAAGCGACGTGCCGGGATTTTGCTGTTCCTGATGAGCGTATTTCACCAGAACCGGCGTGGTCCCGGCATAGGGGCCAGTGGTGGTGACAGGCGCGCGGCTGCCCTCGACCAGAACGGCCTTGGCGGGCGTGGTCGAGGTCGGCGTTGCACCCAGATCCAGAACCGAAGGGGCGTTGGCAGGCAGTTGGACCGGGATCACCTGCGGAACAGGACCCTGCCCGACCAATGCGACCTCACGCTTCTGCAAATAGGCCGCATAGGGCGTCCCGTTGCGGATCGCGCTGTAATTCGGATTCCAGCCGGTATTCTCGTTACAGCCCGCCACCGCCAGAACCGAGGCCAGCATGGTCAGGATCGCCAGTCGTTGCATCACGCACCCTCCAGTTCCGGGCTGCTTACCACCAGCGCGCCGGTTTTGATGCAAATCCTGCCGCAGTTTCCAGTGATTGCGCAAGGTTCAACAGCCCACCCTCGTCCCAGGGACGTCCGATCAGTTGCATTCCAAGCGGCAAACCCTGCTTGTCCAGCCCCACGGGAACTGAAATCCCCGGCAGACCGGCAAGGTTCAGCGTCACGGTGAAGACGTCGTTCAGATACATCTCGACCGGATTGCTTTTATCCGCCGTGCCCAGACCAAAGGCCGCGCTGGGGGTGGTCGGCGCCAAAATTGCGTCAATCCCGGCGGCATAGGCCTGATCGAAATCGCGCTTGATCAACGCGCGAACCCTGCGGGCACGGTTGTAATAGGCGTCGTAGAAGCCTGCCGACAGGACATAGGTCCCGACCATGACGCGGCGCTGGACCTCGGGGCCAAAGCCTTCGGCGCGGGTGCGCTCATACATCTCGACCACGCCATCGCCTGCGCCCAGCTTGGCGCGGCGGCCATAGCGCACGCCGTCATAGCGCGCGAGGTTCGAGGATGCCTCGGCCGGAGCGATGACGTAATAGGCGGGCAGCGCGTATTTCGCATGCGGCAGGCTGATATCGACCACCTCGGCCCCGGCATCGCGCAGCATTTCCGCGGTGCGCGACCACAGCCCGTCGATTTCGTCCGACAGGCCGTCGATGCGATATTCCTTCGGGATACCGATCTTTTTGCCGCGGATGTCGCCGGTCAGGGCGGATTCGTAATCCGGAACCGGACGGTCGGCGCTGGTCGAATCCTTGGCATCGACCGAGGCCATCGCGCCCAGCATGATCGCCGCATCGCGCACCGTCTTGGTGATCGGCCCGGCTTGGTCCAGCGACGAGGCATAGGCGATCACGCCCCAGCGGCTGACGCGGCCATAGGTCGGGCGCAGGCCCACCGTGCCGGTGAATGCCGCAGGCTGGCGGATCGAGCCGCCGGTATCGGTCGCGGTCGCGGCAAGGCACAGATCCGCCGCTACCGCCGCCGCCGAGCCGCCCGAGGAGCCACCTGCCGTACGGTCCACGCCATCACCCAGTTTCCACGGGTTGACGGTCGGGCCGTAAACGCTGTTCTCGGTCGAGGAGCCCATGCCGAACTCATCCTGGTTCAGCTTGCCCAGCATGACCGCGCCCTGATCCCAAAGGTTCTGGGTCACGGTCGATTCATATTGCGGGACGAAGCCTTCAAGGATGCGGCTGGCCGATTGGCTGGGCACGCCTTTCACGCAGAACAGATCCTTCACGCCAACCGGAATCCCGGTCATGGCCTTGGCATCGCCCGCCTTGATCCGCGCATCGGCGGCAGCAGCCATGTCACGCGCCATCTCGGGCGTGTTATGGACGAAGGCGTTCAGCGCCCCCGAGCCCTCGATCGCCGAAATGCAGGCCTCGGTCAGTTCGACCGCGGTGGTTTCGCCCTTGGCCAGCGCGTCGCGAGCCCCGGAAATGGTCAGTTTGTTCAGATCGCTCATTCCACCACCTTCGGCACGGCAAAGAAGCCTTCACGCGCATCGGGCGCGTTCTTCAGGACCAGATCCTGCTGTTCGCCGTCGGTGACGACATCCTCGCGCCGCTTCAGGCGCATCGGCTCGACGCCGGTCATGGGCTCGACACCCTCGACATCGACCTCGTTCAATTGTTCCATGAAATGCAGGATGCCATTCAGCTCCTGCGCCAAGGCCGGCAGGTCCGCATCAGCAACCGCGATGCGCGCCAGATGCGCGACCTTGCGGGCTTCGTCCTCTGTGATCGACATGGGGGCTCCTTTTCGCTTGGGCGTGGGTTTACCCCCCGCGCCGGGTCGGGGCAAGCGCCGGGAGGCCCCGCCCCGCATGGAACTTTACGGCGGCGGCACCGCTTGGCAGGATGCCACGGCGAAGGAAAGGAACCCTCCCCATGAAACTGACCTGGCTTGGCCATTCCGGCTTCCGGCTTGAGATCGAGAACGCCGTAATCCTGATCGACCCCTGGCTGTCCGGCAATCCGGTCTTTCCCGCCGAGAGCCGCGATCAGGCTATTGCGGGTGCCACCCATATCCTGCTGACCCACGGACATGGCGACCATACCGGTGACACGCTGACCATCGCGCGCGAGCTGAAAATCCCGGTTGTCGGCATCTATGACCTGATCAGCACCTGGGAAACCCATCAGGGCATCCAGGGGGTCGGCTTCAACAAGGGCGGCACGGTCGATCTGGGCGGGGCCAAGGTCACCATGGTGAATGCCAGCCACTCCTCATCGCTCGAAGGCAATGAGGGCCCGATCTATGCCGGTCACGAATCCGGCTACATGATCGCGGGCGAGGGCCATGTGATCTATGTCTCGGGCGATACCGACATCATGGCCGATATGGGGTGGATGGGCGAATATCACCAACCCGATATCGGCATCCTGTCAGCGGGCGGTCATTTCACCATGGACATGAAGCGCGCTGCATGGGCGGCACGGAAATACTTCGACTTCAAGACCGTGATCCCCTGCCATTACAAGACCTTCCCGCTGCTAGAGCAGTCAGCCGATGCCTTGAAGGCGGGCCTACCCGGTGTCGAGGTGATCGAGCCCGTGGTGATGACACCGATCGAGTTCTGACCGCCGCGCCTGCGGAAAGCTCGGCATGGGTATTTGAAAAACGGTGAAGATCAACGCAACCGCGTGACACTCACCGTTTCACGAATACCCGGCAGGGTAGGACGGTGAAATGACAAAAGCGCGGCCGAAAAGCCACGCCATCATCATCAACCAGTCGTCGCGATCAGGCGGCGAGGCGTTCTTCTGCAGCCTCATAGGGCAGCGGTTCAAAGCTGAAATAGCCATACATCTGTTCAAGGACGGCCATGGCTTCGGTCGCAGCCGGGGCGGCGGCACGGTTCAGCACGGCGATCTTGGCGGCGTCTTTCAGGGTCTCGGGGGTCGTCATCTGGCAGCTCCGGGATCGAACGAATCCAATCCTCCCTGCCCGGTCAGATAGCGTCGCGCCGCACCGAAATCCAGTGCGGCGCCACGATTTCCTGGGCAATTGGCCGCATAGCGGCCATGCCCTGATGGCAAATCAGACGATGCGATCGACCATCATGTGCTTGATCGAAGCAATTGCCTTGGCCGGGTTCAGACCCTTCGGGCAAGTGTTCGTGCAGTTCATGATCGTGTGGCAGCGATAGAGCTTGAAGGGATCTTCCAGCGCATCCAGACGCTCGCCGGTCGCTTCATCGCGCGAATCGATGATCCAGCGGTAAGCATGCAGCAGTGCCGCCGGGCCCAGATAACGGTCGCCGTTCCACCAGTAGCTGGGGCACGAGGTCGAGCAGGACGCGCACATGACGCATTCATACAGACCGTCCAGCTTCTTGCGGTCCTCGATCGACTGGCGCCATTCCTTGTCCGGGGTCGGCGTCTCGGTGATCAGGTAGGGGTTCACCGAGGCGTGCTGGGCATAGAAATGGGTCAGGTCCGGGATCAGGTCCTTGACCACCGGCATATGCGGCAGCGGATAGATGTTCACGTCCTTGCCGGTCACTTCGTCGATGCCAAAGATACAGGCCAGACGGTTGCCGCCGTCGATGTTCATCGCGCAGGAGCCGCAGATCCCCTCGCGGCAGGAGCGGCGGAAGGTCAGGGTCGGGTCGATCTCATTCTTGATCTTGATCAGCGCGTCCAGAACCATCGGGCCGCATTTGTCGAGATCGATGAAATAGGTGTCGATACGCGGGTTTTCCCCGGTATCCGGGTCCCAGCGGTAGATATTGAAGCGGCGGACGTTCTTGGCGCCTTCGGGCTTGGGCCAGGTCTTGCCGACCCGCATGCGGCTGTTCTTGGGAAGGGTAAGTTGGACCATTGGGTAACTCCTGGTGGTCAGACCGCCGTCATGCGGTAGGCTGGGTAGCATGGCTGAGGGGCGACATCACGCGCTCCAGCCCGGTTGTTCTTGTAGCGGCCGCTTAGGCGGCTGGCCCGAGCGGCGACGGACACAGGCGTCGAAAACCTCGGCGGGATCGCGCCCGTAAAGGTAATCCGACGAAACCTCGAAGCCGACATAGCCGCTGCGATAGCCGCCCGATCCCAACCCCAGACCGATCTCGGTGCGGGGTCCGGTGGCGTCGCGGGCGGCCTGAAGGCAGTTCCGCTCGGCCTGTTCGACCGGCACCGGCGCGCAGGCGGCCATCCCCAGAAAGCCGGGGATCAGGGCCATCAGCGCGCCGCGCCCTGCCATCAGGCGGCCGTCTTGGCCGCGGCTGCCGCACCCGCGATGCATTGCGTCGTCGAGGGACGGCTGACGATCGAGGCCACCGCATCGCTGGCCCCGGTCGCGCCCGAGTCCGCGATGCCGGCCAGTTCGGCCGTGGTCGCGTTCTGGATCACGCAATCGGTATAGGGCGCGACATTCGCACCCGGGAGGCGCTTGGCCATCTCGCGGTTGATGACGACGCGCGCATTCGAGCGCACGGCCGCATCGGGCGCGGGTTTCGGAGGCTGGACCTGCGGCACGGGTGCCGGCGCGGTCGTCGGGCCTTGCACCACGCAGCCCGAAAGGGCCAGCGCGGCAACGGTCAGGACAAGAGGAAGACGCATCAATAAACCCTCGCTTTGGGTGCGATTTTTTTCAAATCGATCCCGCCTTCCTCGGCCGTGGTCAGAGGCTCGAGATGGACGGGGCGATAGGCCAGTCTAACATCGTTGCCTTCGATCCACGCAAGCGAGTGCTTGCGCCAGTTGGCATCATCCCGCTCGGGCCAGTCCTCATGGGCATGGGCGCCGCGGCTTTCCTTGCGCGCCTCGGCCCCGACAATGGTCGCCAGCGCGTTCGGCATCAGGTTGGTCAGTTCCAGCGTTTCCATCAGGTCGCTGTTCCAGATCAGGCTGCGGTCGGTGACCTTCAGGTCATCCATCTTGGCAGCGATGACCTTCATCTTCTCCATGCCCTCGGCCAGCGTGGCATCGGTGCGGAAGACGGCAGCATCGGCCTGCATGGTCTTTTGCATTTCCAGACGCAGCTCGGCGGTCGAGATCGAGCCATTCGCATTGCGGATGCGGTCGAAACGCTCCAGCGCCTTGTCGACCGATTCCGTATTGGTGACCGGGATCGGCGAGTCGCGGTCGACAACCTGACCGGCGCGGATCGCGGCGGCGCGGCCAAAGACCACGAGGTCGATCAGCGAGTTCGAACCCAGACGGTTTGCCCCGTGGACCGAGGCGCAACCGGCCTCGCCCACCGCCATCAGGCCGGGGAAGACGGCGTCCGGGGTTTCCTCGGTCGGGTTCAGCACCTCGCCCCAGTAGTTGGTCGGAATGCCACCCATGTTGTAGTGCACGGTCGGCAGGATCGGGATCGGCTCACGCGTCACATCGACGCCGGCAAAGATCTTGGCCGATTCCGAGATGCCCGGCAGACGCTCGGCCAGGCTTTCCGGCGGCAGGTGCATCAGGTTCAGGAACATGTGGTCCTTGTGCTCACCCACGCCGCGGCCTTCGCGGATTTCCATGGTGATGCAGCGCGACACCACATCGCGCGAGGCCAGATCCTTGTAGGTCGGCGCATAGCGTTCCATGAAACGCTCGCCTTCCGAGTTGGTCAGGTAGCCGCCTTCGCCGCGGGCGCCCTCGGTGATCAGGCAGCCCGAGCCATAGATGCCGGTCGGGTGGAATTGCACGAACTCCATGTCCTGCAGCGGCAGACCGGCGCGGGCGACCATGCCACCACCGTCGCCGGTGCAGGTATGGGCCGAGGTCGCGCTGAAATAGGCGCGACCATAACCGCCGGTGGCCAGAACGACCATCTTGGCGTTGAAGACATGCATGGTGCCGTCATCCAGCTTCCAGCAGACGACGCCAGTGCATTTCCCGTCGGTGATGATCAGGTCCAGCGCGAAATATTCGATGAAGAACTCGG
Organism: Paracoccus litorisediminis; assembly: GCF_009711205.1. Classification (GTDB taxonomy): domain Bacteria; phylum Pseudomonadota; class Alphaproteobacteria; order Rhodobacterales; family Rhodobacteraceae; genus Paracoccus; species Paracoccus litorisediminis. The sequence goes on from NZ_WMIG01000001.1 coordinate 802,942, forward strand.
CTTTTTCCTTCAGCGACTGGCCATACAGCGTGTGCAGGATGGCGTGGCCGGTGCGGTCGGCAGCGGCGCAGGTGCGCTGCACCGGCGGGCCTTCACCATATTCGGTGGTGTGGCCGCCGAAGGGACGCTGGTAGATCTTGCCTTCCTCGGTGCGCGAGAAGGGCACGCCGTAATGCTCAAGCTCGTAGACGGCCTTGGGGGCCTCACGCGCCAGATATTCCATGGCGTCGGTATCGCCCAGCCAGTCCGAGCCCTTGACGGTGTCATACATGTGCCACTGCCAGCTGTCCGGGCCCATGTTCGACAGCGAAGCGGCAATGCCGCCCTGTGCCGCGACGGTATGCGAACGGGTCGGGAAGACCTTGGTCACGCAAGCCGTGCGCAGGCCCTGTTCGGCCATGCCCAGCGTCGCGCGCAGACCAGCCCCACCGGCGCCCACGACGACGACATCATATTCGTGCGTTTCGTATTTATAAGCAGCCATTGGGGAACCTCAAAGCACGACGATCGCGCCCAGGCCCATGCGGGCCAGCGCGTAAACGGCGGTGGCGATGACCGCCCAGCCGAAGATGACGGAAAGGATGATGGCGCCCTTGCGCACCCCACCCTGGAAATAGTCGTCGATCATGATGCGCGTGCCCTTGATGAAGTGCAGCATGCCCACGATGACGAAAAGACCGGTGATCAGCGCCGGGAAGGGACGGGCGAAATAGGCCAGAACCAGTTCGCGCGGCAGACCGATGGCGCGGGCGATGGTGATCATGAACAGCGGCGTCAGGATCAGCAGCGCGACGGCGGTGACCGTCATCGCCCAGTGATGCTGGGTGCCTTCATGGGCCGAACCAAGGCCTTGGGCGGATTTGCGGGGGGTGATGTAACGCATGGTGCCGCCTTTCCTCAGAACGCGAAGAAAATGATCAGGGTCAGCACGGCCAGCACAACCGAGCCAGCGATGATCGCCTGGCTGGATTTTTGCGCCTGCTCGATCTCAAGACCGTAACCCGCGTCATAGAACATGTGACGCAGACCGGCGAGCAGGTGGTACCACAGTGCCCACATCGAGCCGGTCAGGATGATGAAGCCCAGCCAGGACCGCACCAGCCAGTCGACGCAGGCGAAAGCGCCCGGCGAGGCCACGGCGGCGGCAAGCCACCAGACGATCAGCACGATGCCGGCAACCAGCGCATGACCGGTGATCCGGGTCATGATCGAGGTGACGGCGGCGAGTGGCAGGCGGTAAACCTGCAGATGGGGTGACAGCGGCCGGTTGCCCCGGTTGACGTCAGCCATGATGCGCTCTCCTGCGTTCAGGGGCCCAAGCTCGCGCGGCGGCTGGCGGCAAGGGCTGGCCGAGAAATTGGCTCTGCTTCTAGTCGTTTTGCCGTCACTGTCACGGGACGAAGCCGACGGAAAGGGGGATATTCACGAAAAATTGCGGTTTGTGATCACGCTGTTGCCGCCCGTGATCACAGCTGACAACTGCCCCTGCGGCTGGTTGCGGTATCAGTGACGGAACGGAAACTTCACGCGGAAACCTGAGCGATTCCATCACGCAAAGCGCCGCCCCCTGCGGGTCACTGCTGGCCCAGCTTCATCTCGGGGTGATAATCATCCGCGATTTCCTTGGTCACAGCCTGCGCGCAGCGCATGACGCCGCGCGCCGCGTCGAAGGCGATCGAGGGCGCGCCATGCAGTTCCCAGCCCTTGGACAATGCCGCGCTGACCTTGTGGCAGAATTCCGACGTGTCATCCTCGGTCAGCAGGCGGTAAATCTTGGGCATGTCAGCCTCCGAATGGGTTGTAGCCAAGCCCGCGATGGACCAGCCCCACCACCAGCATGACGATGACGGCCCCAACCACCGCCATGATTTCCTTTTTCACCGGGAAGGGTCCGGCGGGCGGGGTCCAGCCCGGCTCGGCCCGGTTGATAGCCGCCATTTCCGCCAAGGCCCAGAGCAGCAGCCCACCGAACAGGATGAAACTGGGCAGGTCGCCATTGGGCAGCAGATGGGCAAAGGCCCATAGCGCAAAGCCGGTCAGCTGAGGGTGGCGCAGGCTGCGGGTGATGCGGGTCTTCATCCCCGCCGCCGCGAAAAGATAGAAGGCCGCCAGCACCAGCAGGTTGTTGATACCCTTCAGGGGAGCGCTCGCACCCCACCAATAGGGACCGTCGCTCATCCGGTAGCCAAGGATCATCAGCAGGACCGAGGCGATCAGCACCGCCGTCACCAGCCGCTTGCCCTTTTCGCCCATGCCGGCACGGGTTCCTGGGGCGGCACGCTTGAACAGGTGCGCGCCCCACCACAGGGCCACGCCAAGGATCAGGATCAACATCTGGCTATTCCCTTGCTGGATGCATTTGCGGGCAGGTTGGCGTCAGGCCGTCATTTTGGCAATCGCCTCGGCCTTGGCCAAGGTGGCGCGGGCGGTCACGACATGCAGATTCTCGACAATGCGGCCGTCCAGAACGGCGACGCCCAGACCCTGCGCGGCGGCCTGCTCATGCGCGGAGATCTGGCGGCGGGCCAGATCGATCTCGGCCTCGGACGGGCCAAAGACCGCGTTGGCGATGGCCAGCTGAGCGGGATGGATCAGGGTCTTGCCGTCAAAACCCATGTCGCGGCCCTGCTCGCATTCGGCGCGCAGGCCCTCGTCATCCTTGAAGGCATTGAAGACACCATCGACGATGATACGCCCATGCGCGCGGGCGGCCAGCAGGCACAGGCCCAGACCCGCCATCATCGGCAGCCGGTCGGCCCGGAAACGGGCGTTCAGTTCCTTGGCCAGATCATTCGTGCCCATGACCATGCCCTGCAGCCGGGGATGGGCGGCAATCTGTGCCGCGTTCAGCATGCCCGCGGCGGTTTCCAACATCGCCCATAGCGGCGTGTCGGGGATCAGGGCCGCGACCTCATCCAGATCCTCGGGACGCGACGCCTTGGGGACCAGCACCGCATCGGCCCCGGTCGCGAAGGCGCGGGCGTCATCGGCACCCCACGCGCTGTCCAAACCGTTGATCCGCACAATGCGCAGCCGCCCGCCGTAATCCTGCTGCAAAGCCTGCGCCAGCAGCACCCGTGCGGCGGGCTTTTCGGCAGGCGTTACCGCATCCTCAAGATCAAAGATGATCGCATCCGCAGGCAGGCTGCGCGCCTTATCCATCGCACGAGCATTTGCGGCGGGTATATAAAGGACTGAGCGGCAGGGTCGGGTCATCGTTACCTCGGGTCGGATGTCGTGGGCGACGCTGACGGCAAAGCGGTCGAATCGCAAGCCTTGGCCGGACGCGTCACAGCGCCACCCAGATCAGCCGCAGCGACACCAGGATCAGCGCCCAGGTGATGAACTTGTAGAATACGGTCGAGGGCATGCGCCGGATGATCCACAACCCGCAGATCACGCCGATCACCCCCGGCACCATCAGCACTGCCGCCACCGACAGGTTATGCAGCGAAAGCTGGCCAAGAAAGGCATAGGGGACCAGCTTGACCGCATTGCAGATGGCGAAAAAGATCGTCGTCGTGCCTGCGAAGACCATCGGCTCCAGCCGCAACGGCTGGGCATAGACCTGATAGGGCGGCGCGCCGGAATGCGACACAAAGCTGGTATAGCCCGAAAGCAGCCCCCAGAAGGTGCCGCGCCCCATGTCGGGCGCACGGCCAAGCCCCAGATGCGCCGGACGCAGCAGCGCGTTCAGTGCAAAGACCAGCCCGATCACCCCGATGATCAGCCCGACGAAACTGTCATCGACCAGATGCGCCGTAGCCCAGCCCAGCCCGATCCCTGCCACGGCACCGGGCAGCAGCGTCGCCAGCACCCGCCGGTCAAAGCTGCGGCGAAAGGCGATCAGCCCGCCGATATCTGACGCTATATAGACAGGTAGCAATATCCCCGCCGCCTGCACCGGCGACATGACCAGCGACATCAGCGGGACCGAGATCACCCCCACCATCGCCAGTCCGCCCTTGGCCAGCCCGACCGCAAAGGCCGCGACGATTCCCAAGACCCAGCCCCAGACATCCAGTCCCATTGCGCATGCTCCCTGCCCCGTAGCCGGACTAGGCCATGGCTGGACGCGATGCAATGCGCAGGACCCTTGCGGCCTGCTATCGCTAACCTGCTGGGAAAGCAGGCGGGACCCTGCCGGATCACGGTGAAATATGCAGGATTTGACGGGCAAGGCTTGCGAATTGCCAAGCAAGGGAATACGCCACCGCGCGAACCAATCATGGAAATCGGAGGTTTACCATGGCCCGACCCAAGATCGCTCTCATCGGCGCAGGTCAGATCGGCGGCACGCTGGCGCACCTGGCCGCGATGAAGGAACTGGGCGACGTCGTCCTGTTCGACATCGCCGAGGGCACGCCTCAGGGCAAGGCACTGGACATCGCGCAGTCGGGCCCGTCCGAAGGCTTCGACGCCGTGATGAAGGGCGCCAACGACTATGCCGATATCGCTGGTGCCGATGTCTGCATCGTGACCGCTGGCGTTCCGCGCAAGCCGGGCATGTCGCGCGACGATCTTCTGGGCATCAACCTCAAGGTCATGAAATCGGTCGGCGAAGGCATTGCCAAGCACGCTCCGAACGCCTTCGTGATCTGCATCACCAACCCGCTGGACGCGATGGTCTGGGCTCTGCGCGAGTTCTCGGGCCTGCCGCATGAGAAAGTCGTCGGCATGGCCGGCGTGCTGGACTCGGCGCGTTTCCGTCACTTCCTGTCGCTGGAATTCGGCGTCTCGATGCGCGACGTCACCGCCTTCGTTCTGGGCGGCCACGGCGACACCATGGTCCCGCTGGCCCGTTACTCGACCGTTGGCGGCATCCCGCTGCCGGATCTGGTCTCGATGGGCTGGACCAGCCAGGAGAAACTGGACTCGATCGTCCAGCGCACCCGCGACGGCGGTGCCGAGATCGTTGGCCTGCTGAAAACCGGCTCGGCCTTCTACGCTCCGGCGACCTCGGCCATCGAGATGGCGGAAGCCTATCTGAAAGACCAGAAGCGCGTCCTGCCCTGCGCGGCCTATGTGGACGGCGCTTACGGCCTGAACGGTCTTTATGTCGGCGTCCCGACCGTGATCGGTGCCAACGGCATCGAGAAGGTCATCGACATCAAGCTAAACAAGGACGAGCAGGCGATGTTCGACAAATCGGTCGACGCCGTCAAAGGTCTGGTCGCCGCTTGCAAAGGCATCGACGGCTCGCTGGCCTGATCCGACGCCGCCAGTCGTACAAGATGAAAACCCCGCGGCATCCTGCCGCGGGGTTTTTTCGTCCCTTCCGCACAGAGTCGCGACGCGTCGGACATGCTTGCGTTAACAATGGAAATATTTGCGATCACAGCCAGAATGAGTGTGATCACAAACTGCCGAAACAAGCGGATTTTACCGCCCGCACGGCCCTAATCGCTTTAGAGCACCATCCGAATGTGCAAAAAGCCCGCCAACCGATAATTGCGGGGAAGTAGCATGAACATCCACGAATACCAGGCCAAGGCGCTGCTGCGCCATTACGGCGCGCCGGTTTCCGACGGCCGCATCGTGATGAAGGCCGACGAGGCCAAAACGGCAGCTGGCGAGCTCGACGGGCCGCTTTGGGTCGTCAAAGCCCAGATCCATGCCGGCGGTCGCGGCAAGGGCCACTTCAAGGAAGCCGAAGCTGGCGAAAAGGGCGGTGTCCGCCTGGCCAAGTCGGTTGAAGAGGCCGAAGAGCTGACCCGCCAGATGCTGGGCCGCACGCTGGTCACGCACCAGACGGGCGACGCTGGCAAGCAAGTCAACCGCATCTACATCGAAGACGGCAGCGACATCGAGCGCGAGCTGTATCTGGCGCTGCTGGTTGACCGCCAAACTTCGCGCGTGTCGTTCGTCGCCTCGACCGAAGGCGGCATGGACATCGAGGAAGTCGCTGCCCATACCCCGGAAAAGATCGTCAGCTTCTCGGTCGATCCGGCTTCGGGTCTGTCGGATTTCCACGGCCGCCGCGTTGCCTTCGCGCTGGGTCTGACCGGTGGTCAGGTCAAGCAATGCGTGGCGCTGGTCAAAAACCTGTATCGCATGTTCATCGAAAAAGACATGGAGATGCTGGAGATCAACCCGCTGATCGTCACGCCCGAAGGCAACATCAAGTGCCTCGACGCGAAGATGGGCTTTGACAACAACGCCCTCTACCGCCAGCCCGACGTCATGGCGCTGCGCGACGAGACCGAAGAAGATCCGAAAGAACTGGCTGCCTCGAAGTTCGACCTGAACTACATCGCGCTGGACGGTGAAATCGGCTGCATGGTGAACGGCGCCGGTCTGGCCATGGCCACCATGGACATCATCAAGCTGTTCGGCGCCGAGCCGGCCAACTTCCTTGATGTCGGCGGCGGCGCGACCAAGGAAAAAGTCACCGAGGCGTTCAAGATCATCACCTCGGACCCGAACGTCAAAGGCATTCTGGTCAACATCTTCGGCGGCATCATGCGCTGCGACATCATCGCGGAAGGCATCATCGCCGCCGTGAAGGAAGTCGGCCTGCAGGTTCCGCTGGTCGTCCGTCTTGAAGGCACCAACGTCGAGCTGGGCAAAGAGATCATCTCGAAATCCGGCCTGAACGTGATCGCCGCCGACGATCTGTCGGACGCCGCTCAGAAAATTGTCAAAGCGGTGAAGGGGTAATTTTCCATGGCCGTTCTCGTAGATAAAAACACCAAAGTCATCTGTCAGGGCATCACCGGCTCGCAGGGGACCTTCCACACCGAACAGGCGATCGCTTACGGCACCAAAATGGTCGGCGGTGTCACCCCCGGCAAAGGCGGCTCCGAGCATCTGGGTCTGCCGGTCTACAACTCGGTCCACGAGGCCGTGGCGATGACCGGCGCGAATGCGACCGCGATCTATGTTCCGCCGCCCTTCGCGGCTGACTCGATCCTGGAAGCCATCGACGCGCAGGTTCCGCTGATCGTCGCCATCACCGAGGGCATCCCGGTTCTGGACATGATGCGTGTGAAACGTGCCCTGCAGGGCTCGAACTCGCTGCTGATCGGTCCGAACTGCCCCGGCATCATGACCCCGGACGAATGCAAGATCGGCATCATGCCGGGCAGCATCTTCCGCCGCGGTTCGGTGGGCGTGGTTTCGCGCTCGGGCACGCTGACCTATGAAGCCGTGAAACAGACCTCGGACGTTGGCCTCGGCCAGTCCTCGGCTGTCGGCATCGGCGGCGACCCGATCAAGGGCATGGAGCATATCGACGTGCTGCGCATGTTCCTCGACGACCCGGAAACCGAGTCGATCATCATGATCGGCGAGATCGGTGGTTCGGCCGAAGAAGAAGCCGCCGAGTTCCTGGCCGAGCAGAAGCGTAAGGGTCGCTGGAAGCCGACCGCCGGTTTCATCGCAGGCCGCACCGCGCCGAAGGGCCGTCGCATGGGCCATGCCGGCGCCATCGTCGCCGGTGGTAAGGGTGATGCGGAATCGAAGATCGAGGCCATGAAATCGGCCGGGATCATCGTTGCCGACAGCCCCGCCGGTCTGGGCGAAGCCGTTCTGAAGGCCATCGGCCGGTAACGTCTTCGTAAGACTTTTGACTTAGATGCAGCCCCTACCTACCTTGGGGCTGCGTCGAACCCCTTTCAGCAGGTGTCAGATTGCTCGTTCGTCCTTGCCAGACAGCTCGCATCACCCCGACCGGTTCCGGCCGGCGACCGGGCATGACCTGCGCCAACGCCTCCGGCCAGCGGAGCGCGGCATGAGCATGCAACCCCCTCCTCCGCCGCCGGAGCCAGACCAGTCGGCGGCCCGGAACTGGGCGCTTTGCGTCTCGACCTACAACCGGGCGGCAATGCTGCGCGACTGCGTGCGCCATGCGCTGGCCTCGGACCTGCCCCCCGCGGAAATCGTCATCGTCGATGCCAGCACGAACTGGCAGGACAACCGCGCGATGATCGAAGCCGCCATCGCCGAGACAGGCGGCTGCCCGCTGCGCTATGAGCCGGCGCGGCGCAAATCCCTGACCGTGCAGCGTAACCAGGCGATTGCTCTGGCCGGGGCGGATATCCTGTTCCTCATCGACGACGACGCCATGCTGCACCCGGCCTGCGCGCGCCGTATCGTCGAATATTACCGCGCCGATGTGGATGCTCATGTCGTCGCCATCTCGGCTTGCAACACGCCCGCCGAATTCGTGCCTGCCGATGTGCAGGCGCTGAAGGAAACCAACCGCGCCGGCGATCTGGTCAAGGGCCGCCCGGCTCCTGTCCAGCGCGCGATCGACTTCGCGCTGCGCCATCTGCTGATGATCCCCGCCGATCAGCGCTTCGTCACCTATGATCGGCCTGACCAGCGCTGGCAGGGCGACGCCCGCCTGCCCGAGGGGCTGGCCCGCGTCGATTTCATCGTCGGCTTTGCCCTGACCCTGCGCCGCAGCATCGCCCTGCGCGAACCTTTCGACGAAGGGCTGGTCGGCAGCGCCATCGCCGAGGATCTGGACGCGAGCTATCGCTTTGGCCGCCACGGCATGCTGGCCTTTGCGCCCGATGCCCCGATCCATCACCTCGAAGCGGCGGCGGGCCGCGACAAGCGCCGGGTGAATACCGCGCTGGCGCTGCTCAATATCGGCTATTTTGTCCGCCGCAATTCGACCCGGCAGGGCCGCGACCTTGCGCGTTACGCGCTGTGGTACCTGCGCATGCTGCTGGCCGAGATCCCCAAGGATCTGGCTGGGCGGCGCTGGAGCATGCCGCAGGTCCGCGGCGCGCTTCTGGCCGGACGCAAGATCCCCGCCCTGCTGCGCCAGTCACGCGACGGCCTGCAGGACTGGTACGAGAATTTTCAGATGCAGCTGATGACCGAGACGACTTCCGGTCACGGCCCGAACCACGCGACCGCCCGTGATCAAGGCGTGAACGGATAGAATCCCCGGAGGCAATCCACATGAACGATCAATCCCCCAACGCAACATTCCACGATTCCAGCTTCCTTCAGGGCCAGAACGCGGTCTATGTCGAGCAGCTCTACGGCCAATGGGCCAAGAACCCGGCTGCCGTCGACGCAGCCTGGGACGAATTCTTCCGCAGCCTTGGCGATGACGAAACCACCGTCACCCGCGAAGCCAAGGGTGCCAGCTGGCGCCGCGCCGACTGGCCGCCGGCCCCCACCGACGAGATGACCTCGGCGCTGACCGGCGAATGGCCGATGCTGCCCAAGGCCGAGGCGAAAGCCGCGCTGGACAAGATCGCCGCGAAAGCCGGCGAAAAGGGCGTGCAACTGTCGGACGACGTGCTGAAGCGCGCCGTTCTGGACAGCATCCGCGCCATCATGCTGATCCGCGCCTTCCGCATCCGCGGTCACCTGCATGCGCAGCTTGACCCGCTGGGGATGCGCGAAGTTCCCGATCATGGCGAACTGAACCCGGAAACCTACGGCTTCACCGCCGCCGACATGGACCGCCCGATCTTCATCGACAACGTGCTGGGTCTGCAGATCGCCTCGATCCGCCAGATCACCGATCTGATGAAGCGGACCTATTGCGGCACCTTCGCCATCCAGTTCATGCATATCTCGAACCCCGAGGAAGCTGCTTGGCTGAAAGAGCGGATCGAGGGTTACGGCAAGGAAATCGCCTTCACCCGCGAAGGCCGCCGCGCCATCCTGAACAAGCTGGTCGAGGCCGAGGGCTTCGAGAAGTTCCTGCATGTCAAATACATGGGCACCAAGCGCTTCGGTCTGGACGGTGGCGAAGCCCTGATCCCGGCGATGGAGCAGATCATCAAGCGCGGCGGTGCGCTTGGCGTGAAGGATGTCGTGATCGGCATGCCCCACCGTGGCCGCCTGTCGGTTCTGGCCAATGTGATGAACAAGCCCTACCGCGCGATCTTCCACGAATTCCAGGGCGGCAGCTACAAGCCCGATGACGTGGACGGCTCGGGCGACGTGAAATACCACCTCGGCGCCTCGTCGGACCGCACCTTCGACGACAATACCGTGCACCTGTCGCTGACCGCGAACCCCTCGCACCTCGAGGCCGTGAACCCGGTCGTGCTGGGCAAGGTCCGCGCGAAACAGGACCAACTGTCGGATCAGGTGCATCGTCAGGCCGTGCTGCCGATCCTGCTGCATGGCGACGCGGCCTTTGCCGGTCAGGGCGTCGTCGCGGAATGCTTCCAGCTGTCGGGTATTCGCGGCCACCGCACCGGCGGCACGATGCATATCGTGGTGAACAACCAGATCGGCTTCACCACCGCGCCGCACTTCTCGCGCACCTCGCCCTATTGCACCGATATCGCGCTGATGGTCGAAGCACCGATCTTCCACGTGAACGGTGACGATCCCGAGGCCGTGGTTCACGCCGCGCGCGTCGCGACCGAGTTCCGCCAGAAGTTCCACAAGGACGTGGTTCTGGACATCATCTGCTATCGCCGCTTCGGTCACAACGAAGGCGACGAGCCGATGTTCACCAACCCGGCGATGTACAAGACCATCAAGGGTCACAAGACCACGCTGCAGCTTTACACCGACCGCCTTGTCGCCGACGGCCTTGTCCCCGAGGGCGAGATCGAGGAAATGAAGGCCGCCTTCCAGGCGCACCTGAACGAAGAGTTCGAGGTCGGCAAGAACTTCAAGCCGAACAAGGCCGACTGGCTTGACGGCAAATGGTCGGGTCTTGAGATCGAGGGTGCGGAATACAATGCCGGTGCCACCGGTATCGCGCCGGAAACCATGGCCGAGATCGGCACCGCGCTGACCCGCGCCCCGGAAGGCTTCGAGCTGCACAAGACGGTTGGCCGTCTGCTGGAGACCAAGAAGCAGATGTTCGAGACCGGCGAGGGCTTCGACTGGGCGACCGGCGAAGCGCTGGCCTTCAGCTCGCTGCTGGTCGAGGGCCATCCGGTCCGTCTGGCTGGTCAGGACTCGACCCGAGGCACCTTCTCGCAGCGCCATTCGGGCATTGTCGATCAGGTCACCGAAGAGCGTTACTACCCGATGAACCACATCCGTGGCGGTCAGGCCCGCTACGAGGTCATCGACTCGATGCTGTCGGAATACGCGGTTCTGGGCTTCGAATACGGCTACTCGCTGGCCGAGCCGAACACCCTGACCCTATGGGAAGCCCAGTTCGGCGACTTCGCCAACGGCGCACAGATCATGTTCGACCAGTTCATTAACTCGGGCGAAAAGAAATGGCTGCGCATGTCGGGCCTGGTGATGCTGATGCCGCATGGCTACGAAGGCCAAGGCCCCGAGCACAGCTCGGCCCGGCTTGAGCGCTGGCTGCAGATGTCGGCCGAGGACAACTGGATCGTCGCCAACTGCACGACACCGGCGAACTACTTCCACATCCTACGTCGTCAGCTGAAGCGTCCGTTCCGCAAGCCGCTGGTTCTGATGACCCCGAAATCGCTGCTGCGTCACCCGCTGGCGATTTCGAAGGCCGAGGAGTTCCAGACCGGCTCGAACTTCCACCGCGTGTTGTGGGACGATGCGGAACGCGGCCGTTCGGCGCTGACGCTGAAGCCCGATGCGCAGATCAAGCGCGTCGTGATCTGCTCGGGCAAGGTCTATTACGACCTGCTGGCCGCCCGCGATGCCGCCGGGGCCGACGATGTCTACCTGATGCGTCTGGAACAGTTCTATCCGTTCCCGGCTCAGGCGATGTCGAAGGAACTGGAGCGCTTCAAGGATGCCGAGATCGTCTGGTGCCAGGAAGAGCCCAAGAACATGGGCGGCTGGACCTTTGTCGAGCCGAACATCGAATGGGTCCTGAACCGCATCGGTGCCAAGCATTCGCGTCCGCGCTATGTCGGCCGCGCCGCAGCCGCCTCGCCCGCCACGGGCCTTGCCTCGCGCCACAAGGCCGAGCAGGAATCGCTGGTGAACGAAGCCATCACCGTCGGGTCGTAAGATGGCTGTGGAACTGCGCGTCCCCACTCTTGGGGAATCGGTCTCCGAGGCAACCGTGGCCACCTGGTTCAAGAAACCGGGTGACACGGTCGCCGTGGACGAAATGCTGTGCGAGTTGGAAACCGACAAGGTGACGGTCGAAGTGCCGTCGCCCGTCGCAGGCAAGCTGGCCGAAATCATCGCCGCTGAAGGCGAGACGGTCACGCCGAACGCCCTGCTTGCCCAGATCATGGAGGTCGGCAATGCCGGCCCCGAGGAAATGTTGCCCAAGGCAGAAACGGGCACCAAGCCCCAGGAAGGACAGAAAAACATGAGCGGAAAATCCGTCGACGTCATGGTGCCCACGCTGGGCGAGAGCGTCACCGAAGCCACCGTGGCGACCTGGTTCAAGAAGGTCGGCGATACCGTCGCGCAGGACGAGATGCTGTGCGAGCTGGAAACCGACAAGGTTTCGGTCGAGGTCCCCTCGCCCGTCGCAGGCGTTCTGGCCGAGATCCTGGCTCCGGAAGGCGAGACCGTTGATGCGGTGGCCAAGCTGGCCGTGATCACCGAAGGCGCTGTCGGTGCCGCCCCGGCCAAGGCTGATGCGCCGAAAGCCGCTGCCCCGGCAGCCGCGCCGGCTAAATCGGGTGCCGATGTCGAGGATGCCCCCTCGGCCAAGAAAGCCATGGCCGAAGCGGGTCTGTCGCGCGACGCCGTCACCGGCACCGGCCGCGATGGCCGCGTGATGAAGGAAGACGTGGCCCGCGCCGCTGCTGCCCCGGTCGCTTCGGCTGCCCCGGCCCCGGCCGCCGCGCCGCGCGCGCCTTCGTCGGCTCAGGATGCGGCCCGCGAAGAGCGCGTCAAGATGACCCGCCTGCGCGCCACCATCGCCCGCCGCCTGAAGGACGCGCAGAACACCGCCGCCATGCTGACCACCTATAACGAGGTGGACATGTCGGGCGTGATGAACCTGCGCAATACCTACAAGGACCAGTTCGAGAAGAAGCACAAAGTGAAGCTTGGCTTCATGTCCTTCTTCGTGAAGGCCTGCGTTCACGCGCTGAAAGAGGTCCCGGAAGTCAACGCCGAGATCGACGGCGGCGATGTCGTCTACAAGCATTTCGTCCATATGGGCGTGGCTGTCGGCACCCCGAACGGTCTGGTGGTTCCGGTCGTGCGCGATGCCGACCAGAAGAGCTTCGCCCAGATCGAGAAGGAAATTGCCGAACTCGGCGCCAAGGGCCGTGACGGCAAGCTGACCATGGCGGAAATGCAGGGCGGCACCTTCACCATCTCGAACGGCGGCGTCTACGGCTCGCTGATGTCCTCGCCGATCCTGAACCCGCCGCAATCGGGCATTCTGGGCATGCACAAGATTCAGGACCGTCCGGTCGTCGTCGACGGTCAGATCGTCATCCGTCCGATGATGTATCTGGCGCTGAGCTATGATCACCGCATCGTTGACGGCAAGGGCGCCGTGACCTTCCTCGTGCGCATCAAGGAAGCGCTGGAAGATCCCCGCCGCCTGCTGATGGATCTCTGATCCGGTCCTGCGGAACATGACGGCGCGCAGTCCCGGTTTCGGGGCTGCGCAACTCTTTCCGGTCTGGTCCGTTGAACCGCGACGGACCGCCCGTTTTCGCCAAAGGCGGCTTCCGACCGCAACGCAGGAGTGAAGCCATGACCCAGATGATCGCCCATTACAAAGTCGCCGATTACGCCCGCTTCCGCACCGCCTTCGACGCGGATGCCGAGGATCGAGGCAATAACGGGTTGTCGCTGCTGCAGCTTTGGCGTGAAAGCGATACCGCAGCCTGGGCGCTTTATCAGGTCGGGGACGCCCTGCGGGCGCGGGCCTATCTGGACGGCGCGGCCGGGGTTTTCAACAGTCAGGCCGGGGTTTCGGCCACCGAGTTCCACTTCGTCGAGACCGCCTGATGTCAGCTGAAACCACCGCCCTTGCCCTTGCCGCACTTTTGCAGGCCGTCCAGATCGGATTGGCTGGCGCCTCGATGAACCGCGATGCCGGCGTCGAGTGGAACACCAGCCCCCGTGACCAGCAGCCCGAATTCTCGGCCCGGACGGGACGGCTGCGCCGCGCGGTCGACAACCATTTCGAAGGGCTGATCCTGTTCACCATCGCCGGCCTTCTGGTGGCGCTGACCGATACCGACAGCCTGCTGACGGCACTTTGCGCATGGATCTACCTGCTGGCGCGCGTGCTTTACATTCCCGCCTATGCCCTTGGCTGGTCGCCCTGGCGATCGCTGATCTGGGCCATGGGCTTCCTGGCTACCCTGGTGATGATCGTCACCACCCTATTCTCATGAACCGACCCGGCGCAGACAGTCGCGCCGATGATGCAAGGAGTCCTGAATGTCCACCTATGACCTGATCGTGATCGGTGCCGGCCCCGGCGGCTATGTCTGTGCCATCCGCGCCGCCCAGCTGGGCCTGAAGGTCGCCTGCGTCGAGGGCCGCGAAACGCTTGGCGGTACCTGCCTGAACGTGGGCTGTATCCCGTCCAAGGCGTTGCTTCACGCCAGCCACATGCTGCATGAAACCCATGAAAACTTCGCCAAGATGGGCCTGATGAACGCCCATGTCGATGTCGACTGGGCCAAGATGCAGTCCTACAAGACCGAGACCGTCGGCGGGAACACCAAGGGCATCGAGTTCCTGTTCAAGAAGAACAAGATCGACTGGATCAAGGGCTGGGCCGAGATCGAAGCCGCGGGCCGCGTCAAGGTCGGCGATACCGTGTATGAAACCAAGAACATCGTCATCGCCTCGGGTTCCGAGCCCTCGACCCTGAAGGGCGTCGAGGTCGACAACGCGGCTGGCACCGTGGTCGATTCGACCGGCGCGCTGGCACTGCCCAAGATCCCGAAATCCATGGTCGTCATCGGCGCAGGCGTTATCGGTCTGGAACTGGGCTCGGTCTATGCGCGTCTTGGCGCGGAAGTGACCGTGGTCGAATTCCTCGATGCGATCACCCCCGGCATGGACGGCGAGGTCCAGAAGCAGTTCCAGAAGCTGCTGACCAAGCAGGGCATGAAATTCGTCATGGGCGCCGCCGTTTCGGGCACCACCGTCGAAAACGGCGCGGCGAAAGTCACCTACAAGCTGCGCAAGGATGACAGCGAGCATGTGATCGAGGCCGAGACCGTCCTCGTCGCCACCGGCCGCCGTCCCTATGTCTCGGGCCTTGGTCTGGACAAGCTGGGCGTGGCGCTGACCGATCGCGGCTTCGTTGCCGTCGATGATCACTGGCAGACCAGCGTCCCCGGCGTCTATGCGATCGGCGACGCGGTTCCCGGTCCGATGCTGGCCCACAAGGCCGAGGATGAGGGCATGGCCGTCGCCGAAGTCGTCGCGGGCAAGCATGGCCATGTGAACTATTCGGTCATTCCGGGCGTGATCTACACCTCGCCGGAAGTGGCCTCGGTCGGCCTGACCGAGGAAGCCGCCAAGGAATCGGGCCGCAAGGTCAAGACCGGCAAGTTCCCCTTCATGGGCAACGCCCGTGCCAAGGCGCTGTTCCAGGCCGACGGCTTCGTCAAGATGATCGTGGACGCGGAAACCGACCGGGTTCTGGGCTGCCACATCATCGGCCCGAACGCCGGCGAGATGATTCACGAAGTCTGCGTGGCGATGGAATTCGGCGCCTCGGCGCAGGATATCGCGCTGACCTGCCATGCCCACCCGACCTGCTCGGAAGCAGTGCGCGAGGCAGCGCTTGCCTGCGGTGGCGGCGCGATTCACGCCTGATTTCGCGATTTCGGCGAAATATCACCGGATCGGCCACTTACGAGTGGCGAGATTCTGCCGATGGGCCGCCCCTGACCGGGCGGCCCTTATCTTATTGTTTCCCTGAAGGGGAACCCCGTGTCTAACTCTGCCCAACCAAAAACCGAGGGCAGTCATGAAATCTCTGATCAGTCTCGTCATGCTGGGCGGCGTTCTTGCGCTGAGCGCATGCGGTGACAATTCGGTCGATCCTGACCGCCGCTATCTGGTCGCGCCCCGCGCCTCGCAGGCGGAAACCACCCGCCTGCACGCCAATGAAACGCCGGAGCTGCGCCGGCTGATCAATAAATATTCGGCCGAGTATCAGGTTCCCCCGGAACTGATCCATCGCGTCATCATCCGCGAATCGCATCACCGCCCCGGCGCGCGCAACGGCCCCTATTACGGGCTGATGCAGATCCTGCCCGCCACCGCGCGCGGCATGGGCTATCGCGGTCCGGCCGGCGGTCTGCTGGATGCCGAAACCAACCTGAAATACGGCGTCAAATACCTGCGCGGCGCCTATCTGGTCGGCGGCGGCAATCACGACGCCGCAGTGAAATGGTATTCGCGCGGCTATTACTTCGAGGCCAAGCGCAAGGGCCTGCTGGAAGAAACCGGCCTGCGCTGATAAGGACTCCCCCCGGAACGGAAACAGGCGGCCCATCGGGCCGCCTGTTTCCGTTCATACCTTGCGGTTGTAGCGGATGAAGGGGGACTTCACCGCCACCCGGTCATAAAGCATCCGGCCCGCATAATTGTCCTCGGCTGTCAGCCAATAGACCGCCGGAACACCCGCCTTGTCGGCTGCGGCATAGACCTGCTCGATCAGCCCGCGCGCAACCCCCTTGCCCCGCGCCTCGGGGGCGGTGAACAGATCCTGCAGATAGCAGACACCTTCGTCCCGCCACAGGTTCGGGTGAAAGACGTAATGGACAAGGCCCAGAAGCTGGCCGTCCACGTCCGCGACAAAGCCATGAAAGTCCCGAGTATCAGCAGCCATCAACCGGGCAAAGGCCTTGTCATAGAACTCGGCGGGACGTTCGTGAAAGCCGTAAAAGGCCTGATAGCCCTGATACAGCTGCTGCCAGCCCGCGCGGTCCTCGGGACGCAGTTTGCGGATCATCTCTGCCTCCTCGCCATAAAGGCCAGACGTTCGAACAGGGCCACATCCTGTTCATTCTTCAGCAATGCGCCATGCAGCTTGGGCAGCATCTCGCCCGCCGGACGCTTCAGGTCCTCGGGCGACAGATCCTCGGCCAGGATCAGTTTCAGCCAGTCCAGCAATTCGCTGGTTGAGGGCTTCTTCTTCAGCCCCTGCACCTCACGCAGTTCCAGAAACTGGGTCAACGCCTCCTCCAGCAGGCGCGGCTTCAGGTTCGGGAAATGCACATCGACGATCTTCTTCAGCGTCTCGGCATCGGGGAAGCGGATGTAGTGAAAGAAGCAGCGGCGCAGGAAGGCGTCCGGCAGTTCCTTTTCATTGTTCGAGGTGATGATGACGACGGGCCGGTGGCGGGCGCGAATCGTCTCGCCGGTCTCGTAGACATGGAACTCCATCCGGTCGAGCTCCTGCAAAAGGTCGTTCGGAAACTCGATATCGGCCTTGTCGATCTCATCGATCAGCAACACGATCTTGGCATCTGCCTCAAAGGCCTGCCACAGCTTGCCCTTGCGGATGTAGTTACCGATGTCATGGACCCGCGCCTCGCCCAGCTGGCTGTCGCGCAGGCGCGAAACCGCGTCATATTCATACAGCCCCTGCTGGGCGCGGGTCGTCGATTTGACGTTCCATTCGAGGATCGGCAGGCCAAGGCTTTGCGCCACCTGCCGGGCCAGTTCGGTCTTGCCGGTCCCCGGTTCACCCTTGACCAGCAGCGGGCGTTCCAGCGTGATCGCCGCATTCACCGCGACCGTCAGATCCGGGGGGGCTACATATGACTCTGTCGAGGAAAACCGCATCCGCCTGTCCTTTGCGCAACATCCAGAAGCCTAGGGGGCAGGGCGTGTCTTCGCAACCGCAGCATGCATTCCTGCCGGAAAGGCCTAGTGACAAAGGCCCTACCATACTTTATGGGGGCCGCAAGGAGCTGGCATACAGGCGCCCGGCTCCCGGAGGACCTATGAAAGCCCAGACCTTTCTGCCCGAAGACTATCGCCCCGCCGAAGATGAACCCTTCATGAATGAGCGGCAGCTTGAGTATTTCCGCCGCAAGTTGATCGCCTGGAAGCAAGAGCTTCTGGATCAATCGGCTGAAACGCTCGAAGGACTGCAGGAAAGCGCACGCAACGTGCCCGATCTTGCGGACCGCGCCTCGGAGGAGACCGACCGCTCACTGGAACTTCGGACCCGCGATCGTCAACGCAAACTCGTCAACAAGATCGATGCAGCCCTGCGCAGGATCGAGACCGGCGACTACGGCTACTGCGAAAAAACCGGAGAGCCGATCAGTCTGAAGCGACTCGATGCCCGACCTACAGCGACCATGACGCTGGAAGCGCAGGAAAAGCACGAACGCAAGGAACGCGTCTACCGCGACGATTGACGAAACCGCACCCCCGAGTCCCGGCGGTGTCCGACGCCGCCGGAAGGGCGGTTTTTTTATGCCTGGGGAAACTGCCATGCCCGGTTCACTGAACCTGTCGGTGACCATTGTCGGCGCGGGAATCGCCGGCCTGACAGCGGCCTGCGCGCTGGCGCATCGCGGTGCCTCGGTGCGCGTGCTGGAACGCGCGGGGGCGATCCGAGAGGTCGGTGCCGGCCTGCAGATTTCCCCGAACGCGGTGCGGGTGATCGACGCGCTTGGCCTGTGGTCGCGGTTCGAATCGATCAGTCTGCCCTCGACCCGCGTGGAATTGCGCGACTCGGGCGGGGCGCTGGTCGCGCCGCTGGATCTGGCGCGCCACCGCCCGCATGACCGCTTCCGCTTCGTTCACCGCGCCCGGCTGGTCGAGATGCTGGAAACCGCCGCCCTTGAGGCCGGGGTCCGCATCGAGCTGGGCCATGACATTCGCACCCTGCCCACCGATTGCGATCTGGTGATCGGCGCGGATGGCGTGAAAAGCCGCATCCGCCCGCTGCTGAACGGGTTCGAGTCGCCCTTTTTCACCGGTCAATCGGCATGGCGGGCGCTGATCCCCTCGGAACCGGACGCCCCCCCTGTCGCGCAGGTCTTCATGGGACCGGGGCGGCATCTGGTCAGCTATCCGCTGGCCGGAGGATTGCGCAATATCGTGGCCGTGATGGAGCGTCCCGACTGGCAGGACGAGGGCTGGTCCCAGCCCGGCGATCCGCAGGATCTGCGCGCGGCCTTTGCCCGCTTTGGCGACCCGGTTGGCGGCTGGCTGGAGCAGATCGATGAAGTCGGACTGTGGGGCCTGTTCCGCCATCCTGTCGCCACGCATTGGTTCCGCCCGGCCGGCCACGAACCGGCGGTGGCGCTGATCGGCGACGCCGCCCATCCGACCCTGCCCTTCATGGCGCAGGGCGCGGTCATGGCGATCGAGGATGCCTGGGTGCTGGCGGCCTGCCTGAACCGCAAGGATTTGAGCGCTTCGCTGTCGCGGTTCCAGAGCCTGCGCCGCCCACGTTGCCAGCGCATTGTCGATGCGGCCAATGCCAATGCCCGCAACTATCACCTGACCGGCCCGGCCCGCACCGTCGCCCATGCCGGGCTGCGGATGATTTCCAGCATCGCGCCCGGCCAGTTGATCGGGCGCTTTGCCTGGCTTTACGACTACGATCCGACGAAGGTGGCCTAGGCCGCCCTCTCGACTGCGGCGACGATGCCCTCGACGACCTCGCGCAGGGCGATTTCGTCCTCGGCCTCGGCCATGACGCGGATCAGCGGCTCGGTGCCGGATTTGCGGATCAACACGCGACCCGAGCCGTTCAGCCGTGCCTCGGCCCGGGCGATCTCGGCCTTGACGGCTTCGGTCGATAGCGGATCGGCCCCGGCAGCATAGCGCACATTCTTCAGCATCTGCGGCACCGGGTCGAATTGCGCGACCAGCTCGGATGCCTTGCGGCCGCTATCGGACAGGGCTGCAAGGAATTGCAGGCCTGCGATCAGCCCGTCGCCGGTGGTGGCGTAATCGGTCATCACGATATGGCCCGACTGTTCACCACCCAGATTGAAGCCCTCGGCCCGCATGCGTTCGACCACATAGCGGTCACCGACGGCGGTGCGTTCCAGCCGCAGGCCGCGACCTTGCAGGAAGCGTTCCAGACCAAGGTTCGACATCACCGTCGCGACCAGCGCGCCGCCACGCAGCCGACCCTGTTCAGCCCAGCGTCCCGCCAGCAGCGCCATGATCTGGTCGCCATCGGCCACCTGGCCCTTTTCGTCGATGATCATCACCCGGTCGGCATCGCCGTCCAGACTGATGCCCAGATCCGCGCCATGTTCCAGCACCGCGCGGGCGCAGGCCTCGGGATGGGTGGACCCCACGCCGTCATTGATATTGTGGCCGTTCGGGGTGACACCCAGCGGAATGACCTCGGCCCCCAATTCCCACAGCACATCGGGTGCGGCGCGATAGGCGGCGCCATTGGCGCAGTCGACCACGACCTTCAGCCCGTCCAGCCGGTGCCCGGCCGGGAAGGTGGTCTTGGCATATTCGACATAGCGTCCGCGCCCGTCATCGATCCGCTTGGCGCGGCCGATATTCTGCGGCTGGGCCGGGGCGATGTCACCGGCGACGATGGCCTCGATTTCGGCCTCGGCCTCATCGGACAGCTTGAACCCGTCGGGGCCAAAGAACTTGATGCCGTTATCCGCCGCCGGGTTATGGCTGGCCGAGATCATGATGCCGACATCCGCCCGCATCGAGCGGGTCAGGAAGCCCACCGCCGGCGTAGGCACCGGCCCCAGCAGCAGCACATTCATGCCCGTCGAGGTCAGACCCGCGGTCAGCGCGTTTTCAAGCATATAGCCCGACAGCCGGGTATCCTTGCCGATGACGACGCGGTGGTGATCCTCGCCCTTGCGACGGAAATAGCGACCGGCAGCCGCGCCAAGACGCAGCGCCATTTCGGCGGTCATGGGGTAGCTGTTCGCCCGGCCCCGGACACCGTCGGTGCCGAAAAGTTTCCTGCTCATTTGTCCCCTCCGGTCACAGCCTGCCATAGGGCCAGACCCTGCCTTGTTGTTTCCACGTCATGGACGCGGTGGATTTGTATGCCCTGCGCGACCCCGGCCAATGTCACCGCCAGCGACCCGGCCGCCCGGTCCGCCGCCCGCTCGACCCCGGCCACGCTGCCGATGAAACGCTTGCGCGAGACACCCAGCAGCACAGCGCAGCCCAGCCCGTGAAACAGCGAGATCCGCCGCAGGATGGCCAGATTATGCGCTTCGGTCTTGCCAAAACCAATGCCCGGATCGACGACGATCCGGTCGCGGGGGATTCCCGCCGCTTCAGCGCGTGCGATCCGCTGCGCCAGCGCGTCATAGACATCCAGCAGCACGTCGCCGTAGCTTGGATTGTCCTGCATCGTCGATGGGATGCCCTGCGCATGCATCAGGCAGACCGGCAGGCCCGAATCCGCCACTACCCGCGCCATGTCGGGATCGAAATCAAAGCCCGACACGTCATTGACCAGCCCTGCCCCGGCCTTGATCGCGGCCTGCGCCACCTGCGCTTTGCGCGTATCGACCGAGATCCCGGCCAAGCCCCGCATCGCCGCAATCACCGGGACGACCCGGTCGATTTCCTGCGGCACGGGCACGTCCTGCGCACCGGGACGGGTCGACTCCCCGCCGATATCCAGAATCTCGGCCCCTTCGGCCAACAGCGTGCGCGCATGAGACACGCCATCATAGCTGCCACCGTCCGAGAAACTGTCGGGCGTCGCATTGACGATGCCCATGATCCGCGGCCGGTCCATCGCGAGCCCCAGAACCGGGGGGCGCGGCGTGGTCAGCGCGGCCATGACCTCGTCGGGGGCGGTGTCAGTAATCCGCACGGCCTCGCCCCGGCGCAGGATTTCGAATTGCGAAAAACGCACCCAACCGCCGGCAAGCTGCCAGCGGCCATGTTCGGCGGGAATGGGGCGGTAATAGATCTGGCTCATCATGTCCGTTCGCTTGGGCCGGTTGGTCCCGCGCGACCCGCGGGCTACAGGCGGCCCGTCGTCACGTGAAACATCGCCGGCAGTTCCGGCAGGGGCTGTCCCTCGGGCAGCGCCCAGTCAAGGCGGCTGGCCCCCAGCTTGTCGGCCAGCCAGATCGCCAGCGCATGCGGCTGCGGCGACAGGCGCGGCACATCGCGCGTCATCCGCGCGGGGGCCCAGACCACGGCGCGCGCCTCGGCCGCGGCCCAATCCAGCTCGGTCCGGCTGTCGGCCACAGTCAGACCCAGCTTGCCCGCCAGGGCCCATGCCGCCTGATCCAGCGCCAGCAGTGCGATCTCGCGGTCGTTGCCCCCCTGCGGGACCGGCAGACCCGGCGCGTCAGGAACAAGGACGACCGCGCCACTCGGCAGATCGATCCCGGTCCCGTGAAAGATCACCCGGACGGGCGCTGCGGCATCCGCCGCCTTGACGCGGCCCTGCCTGCGCACCAGCGTGATGCCAAGCGCGCCGGGCACGCGATCCAGCTTCTCGACCGAGACCTGAACCTGCGCCGCACGCGGATGGGACAGAACCTGCGCCGCGATCCGCTCGCCCACCGTCTCCAGCAGGTCATAGCGCCGGTCGGCCAGCACTGTCGCCACCGCCCCGGTCAGCACGTCATAGCTGAGGATGCGGTCCACCTCGTCATCGACGCCGGTGACATGGGCGCGCAGCTCCACATCGATATTGAAACGCAGCCGCTGAGGATGGCCCCTCTCGGTCTGGAAGGCGCCGATTTCCGCCGAGATGACGTAATCGCGCAAGTGGATGCGGTCGGGCTGGTCCATGGGGTGCATTTCACAGGAAAACGGCCCCGCCGCAAGGGACGGGGCCGTCACAGATCCGGTAGAATTAGATCAGTTCGAGGCCAGACGGCGATCCGAACGATAGAAGGTGTGGCTGCCGATGCGGGTCGTGCGCTCGAACTTGCGCGACCACGAGGGTTTCACGCCGCCAGTGTGGAAATAGGTCGCGCCATTGGTCAGGTTGCGCGGAGCGCCCTGCAGGGCGGCTTTCGCGATCTTCTGGGCGCGGTTGAAGGCGCCCTGCTCGCGGATGCGGCTTTTCTTGTAGGTGAACTGCCCCTTCTGGTTCACGACGCCGCAGACCGATTTGGGGAACTTCGGATGGTCTACGCGGTTGAGTATGACCTCGGCCACGGCTTGCTGGCCTTTGTGGCCTTCGCCACGAGCTTCGAAATACAGGGCTTCGGACAGGCATTGCAGATCCGAAGTCTTGGGCGATTTGGTATCGGCGGTCGCCGGAGCGGCAACAACAGCAGGGGTTGCAAGGGCTACACACAGGGAAACGCGCGCCAGCCACGACATGATTGTCGACATGGTGATCCCGTTAAATGGATCCGGCTCACTGTCCGGTCGGTTACGTTCTCGGGCCGTTTTGGCCCCCTTCTCGCGACTCAGAGACCAAAGAACCGACGGGGTTTGCTACCTGTCCTTTTCGAGAATCGACTTATCCACAGGGATTCAAAGGGTTTTGGCGGAAACCCGCCGAGGCGAAAAACGCCCACAAGCAGATTCCGGCCAAAAGCGAAAACTGTTACGACTTTGCCGCAGGGTCGCTTTCGGCGCTTTCGCGGGCCATCAGGATCGATTCCTGCGCCGCGGCAAGCCGTGCGACAGGCACCCGGAAGGGCGAACAGGACACGTAATTCACCCCGGCGCGCAGGCAGAAGGCGATCGATTCCGGGTTGCCGCCATGCTCGCCGCAGACCGAGATGATGATGCCCGGCGCCTGTGCCCGTGCCCGTTCCGCGCCGATCGCTACCAGCTCACCCACGCCGTCGCGGTCGAGGATATGGAACGGGTCCTCGGCAAAGACGCCCTGCCCGACATAGGTGCCCATGAACCGCCCGGCATCGTCGCGCGACAGGCCATAGGTCATCTGGGTCAGGTCGTTCGTGCCGAAGGACAGGAAGGCCGCATGTTCGGCGATGTCACCTGCCCGCAAGGCGGCGCGCGGGGTCTCGACCATGACGCCAAGGCGATAGGTGAAATCCTGACGGGTCTCATTGCGGACGGCGGCGGCGACGGCGTCGATGCGGGTCTTGACCAACTCGACCTCGCGCCGGGCGCTGACCAGCGGGATCATGATTTCGGGGACCACCGGCTCGCCATTCTTGCTGGCCTCGATGGTGGCTTCAAAGATGGCGCGGGCCTGCATGTCGTAGATCTCGGGGACGGTGATCCCCAGACGCACGCCGCGCATGCCCAGCATCGGGTTGAATTCGGACAGGGCCTCGACCCGGCGGGTCACATCCGACAGCGGCAGGTCCAGTGATTCCGCCAGTTCCCGCATGCCCTCACGGTCATGGGGCAGGAATTCGTGCAAAGGCGGGTCGAACAGGCGGATGGTGACGGGCAGACCGGCCATGATTTCGAACAACGAAACGAAATCGCTGCGCTGCATCGGCAGCAGGCGTTCCAGCGACAGGCGGCGATCCTCGGGCTTGTCGGCAAAGATCATCTCGCGCATGGCGGGCAGGCGCTGGTCATCAAAGAACATGTGCTCGGTGCGGCACAGCCCGATGCCCTGCGCGTCGAACATCCGCGCCTTGCGGGCATCTTCGGGGGTGTCGGCATTGGCGCGGATGCGGATACGGCACAGCGAATCCGCCCATTCCAGAAGCTGGGTGAAGCTGTCGTCCAGCGCCGGTTCCAGCATCTCGGCCTCTCCGGCCAGCACCTCGCCCGAGGTGCCGTCGATGGTGATGAGTTCGCCCTCATGGAAGCTGCGGGTGCCGACCTGCATGGTGCGGGCGCGGGTGTCGATGGAAATGCCCGAAGCCCCGACGATACAGGGCAGGCCGATGCCGCGCGCGATCACCGCCGCGTGGCTGGTCATGCCGCCGCGTTCGGTCAAGACGGCGACGGCGGCATGCATGCCGCGAATATCCTCGGGGACGGTCTCGCGCCGCACCAGAACGCAACGCTCGCCCCGTGCCTCGGCGGCTTGTGCGGCGGCGGCGGTAAAGACGATCTGCCCGGTCGCGGCGCCGGGACTGGCATTGATGCCCTTGGCGATGATGTCGCGGGGGGCGCGCGGATCGACCTGATAATGCAGCAGGTCGGACAGCGCGCGCGGTTCGACCCGCGTCACGGCTTCCTCGATAGGGATCACGCCATCATGGGCCAGAGCGACCGCGATCCGGACGCTGGCGCGCGATGAGCGCTGGACGCGCACCGCGTCGATGATCGACAGGTTGCTGTCCGAAATGGCGAATTCGATCTGCATTTCCTCGCGCAGACGTTCGCGGCAGGCGACGCCGTAGCGGACCAGATCGGCAAAGACCTCGGGCGCCGCTTCTTCCAGCGAGGGGCCGCGCGGGTCGCGGGTCAGATACAGCGTCTCGGTGCCCTCGCGCTGCGCCCGGCCCTGAGTCTGGCCGCGGAAACGTCCGGTAATGCCGGGGCCGCCGGTCACGCTGTCGACCAACTGGATCGATCCCGAACCGGTGACGCCCGGCCCGATCGCCAGCGCCATGTCCTGCACGATCAACCCCAGCGGTGCCTGCGAGGGCGCGCCCTTGGCCTGTCGCAGCAGACGCGCCGTCGGTCCATCCCATGCCCGCGCCATCGAACGCAGCACCTCGGCGAGTTGCCGGGCGGGATCCTGGGGGAATTCCTCATCGGTTTCGGATTCGTAGGCCCGCAGCGCCGATTGCAGGTCGCCACCATTATCCGAGAACATGTCCGGATCAAGCCGCGCGACATGGACCGCGAAGGATTGCACGAAACCCAGATAGATCGCATCGGCCGCAGGCTTGCCGCGCGACTGCACCAATCGGGCATGGCATTCATTGTTGATGCCGACATTCAGGATCGTGCCGGGACCGCCCCAAGCCGGGTTCGCCGCCGAGGGCCGGACGCTGACCAGACCTTCGGCCCGCTCGATCAGCGCGGCAAGCGCGCCGCGATCGGGCAAATGCCCGGCAGCGATGCCGCGCACCGCCTCGGCCGAAATGGCGAAGCTGGTCGGGACAGGCAGATCCATCCGCACGAGGCGTTGCAGGCATTTCGCCCGCCAGCCGTGGCGCGCGACCTGAATCCCCGCCGTGGGGGTGATTTTGACGATGGCATCTGGATCGGTGAGTGCGGTCATGGTGCCGTCACATTAGGCGTGTGCAGCATTATGCCGCAAGCGCGAAGAAGGTAGCAGAAAGGGGGCTGCCGCCCCCTCGGTCCGGGCCTTGCGGCCCGCACCTTCACCCCTGCGGGTATTTGGAAAACGGTGAAATCAGCCCTCGATCCGGCCGAAATCAGCGATGAGCCGGCCAGCCTCGCGGATACGCGACAGCAGGTTCAGGCGGTTGCGGCGGACGATCTGGTGGTCCGTGTTGATCTGCACCGCCTCGAAGAAGGCGTCGATCGGGGCGCGCAGGCTGGCCATCGCCGACATCGCTGCCGGGAAGTCCTCGGCCTTGACCGCCGCGCGGATCGCCGGTTCAGCGGTGTCGAGGGCGGCGAAAAGCCCGCGTTCCTGATCGGTTTCGGCAAATTTCGGGTCGGCACCAAAGCTGTATTCGACGCCGTCCTTGGATTCCGCCTGCGTGAGGATGTTCGAGGCGCGCTTGAGGCCCTGCAGCAGGTTCGGGCCGTCTTCGGTTTTCAGCACGTCCGACAGCGCAGTGGCACGGTTCACCAGCAGCACCAGATCATCATTGCCCGGCATCGACAGAACCGAGTCGATGATGTCATGGCGGGTGCCCTGATCGCGAAGGTAGACCTTGAGGCGGTCGTGGAAGAAGGCCAGCAGGTCGGCGGCATCCGCGCCCGGATAGCCTTTGCCGATGATCTCGGTCAGGTTCACGCGGGCCTTGTTCGTCAGCACCAGCCGGATCACGCCAAGCGCGGCACGGCGCAGGGCGAAGGGGTCTTTCGAGCCGGTGGGCTTTTCGCCGATGGCCCAGAAGCCGGTCAGCGTGTCGAGCTTGTCGGCCAGAGCCACGGCAACCGAAACCGGCGCGGAGGGCACGTCATCCGACGGGCCCAGCGGCGAATAATGGTCGCGGGCGGCATCGGCGACGGCGGCAGGGTAATCGGCAGCCTGCGCGTAATAGCGGCCCATTGTGCCCTGCAGTTCCGGGAATTCGCCGACCATGGCCGAGCGCAGGTCAAGCTTCGCGACCTTTGCCGCCTGCTCTGCCTGATCCGCGTCGGCACCGACCAGCGGCGCGATCTCGCGCGCCAGCGCCGCGATGCGGGCGATACGGTCGGCCTGAGAGCCGAGCTGGCTTTGGAAGGTCACGGATTTCAGGCCCTCGGCCCAATCCTCCATGCCCGTTTTCGCGATCCGCAGGTCGTTATCCCAGAAGAAGGCAGCATCCGACAGGCGGGCAGCCAGAACGCGCTGGTTGCCCTTGAGGATGGTTTCGCCGTGATCCGGGGTCTCGATATTGGCGACGGTGACAAAGCCCTCGATCCGGCCGGTTTTCGGGTTCCGGGCCGAGAAGAACTTCTGATGCTCCTTCATCGAGGTTTGCAGAACCTCGGGCGGCAGCGTCAGGAAGCGGTCCTCGATGGCACCCATCAGCGGCACCGGCCATTCGACCAGCCCCGCGACCTCGGTCAGCAGGCCGTCATCGGGGACGATCTCCCAGCCCCGCGCAAAGGCAAGGTTCGCGGCCTCTTGCCGAATGGCGGCCTCGCGCTCGGACGAATCCAGCATGACGCGGGCGCGGCGGAGTTTCGCGGCATAATCCTCGAAGCTGGACACGGTGATCTCGTCCGGGGCCATGAAGCGGTGGCCGCGGGTGGTGTTGCCAGCGGTGATGCCCTCGATCTCCAGCGGCACGGTATTCGCGCCTGCCTCATCCGTCAGGATACAGATGATCGAATGCAGCGGACGCACCCAACGCAGCGAACCCGCGCCCCAACGCATGGATTTCGGCCAGGGGAAGTCGCGGATGGTCGCGGTCAGCACCTCGGCCACGATCTCGGCGGCGGGACGGCCCGGCTTGGTCAGGGTGGCGAACCAGACCTGACCCTTCTTGTCGTCGCGGGCTTCCAACTGATCGCGGGTCAGCCCGGTCGAGCGCAGGAACCCTTCCAGCGCCGCCTCGGGCGCGTCGGTGCGGGGACCTTTGCGTTCTTCGCGGGTGGTCGGGCTTTCGGCGGTCAGGCCCTCGACGGTCAGGGTCAGGCGGCGGGGCGTCGAAAACGCACCGGCCGAGGCATAGGTCAGCCCCGCGCCGACCAGCCCGTCGGTTACCAGTTTCTTCAGGTCTTCACGCGCGCGGGCCTGCATCCGCGCCGGGATTTCTTCCGAGAAAAGCTCGATCAGAAGGTCGGGCATCAGTCCATCACTCCGCGTTCGGGGGTCTTGTCGTTGAATTGGTGCCAGCCATAGGCGCGGCCGTCGGGATAGACGGCGATCACGCGATCCACGTCAGGGCGGATCTCGGGCTGGGACAGATAGGCTTTGGCCACGCCGGATTGCAGATCGGCCCCGATTTGTCCGGCGTCAAAGCAGGAAAACCAGTTCGGGCCGACCAGCGGCGTGGGATTGGCAAAGGGTTCAGCACCCTCGGGCAAGGGTTGGTCTACGCGGAAGCAGCCGCGCCAGCGGATGGGCGAGCTTGAGGCGTCGATCGCCTCAAGATCGCCAGCCTGCAGCGGGACAGCCTGACCGTTCGCCATGACGGTGATCGTCACGCCCGCCGGATCAAGCTGGTCGTAAAAGCCATATTCCTGCGCATACCAGACCCCGACGCCCGCAAAGACTGCGGCGCCAAGGATCAGCAGCGCGGGAATGCGGCCGTTCACGTCACGCCCCAGCCGGGAAGGCCGGCAGCGGCTCGCCGGTCGCGGCCGAGGTGGTCACGAACAGGTCGGCGCAGCGCTTCGCCAGCGCGCGCACCCGGCCGATATAGGCCTGACGCTCGGTGACCGAGATCACGCCACGCGCATCCAGCAGGTTGAACAGATGGCTGGCCTTGATCGCCTGATCATAGGCCGGATGCGCCATCGGGATCGCGCGACCGGCACTGTCGGTGTCCGCCGCATCAAGGATGCGGGCGCATTCGGCCTCGGCATTCTTGAAATGGGTCAGCAGCATCTCGGTATCGGCCTGCTCGAAGTTCCAGCGGGAATATTCGCGCTCGGCCTGACGGAAGATGTCGCCGTAAGTCATCGGGATCGCGCTGGCGGGATCGTTGAACGGCATGTCCATGACATGCTCGACGCCCAGCACATACATGGCCAGGCGCTCCAGACCATAGGTCAGCTCGCCCGAGACGGGACGGCAATCATGCCCGCCGACTTGCTGGAAATAGGTGAACTGGCTGACTTCCATGCCGTCGCACCAGACCTCCCAGCCAAGGCCCCATGCGCCCAGCGTCGGGCTTTCCCAGTCATCCTCGACGAAGCGGACGTCATGGATCATCGGGTCCAGACCGATCGCCTTCAGCGAACCCAGATACAGATCCTGCAGGTTCGCGGGCGACGGTTTGATGATGACCTGATACTGGTAGTAATGCTGCAGGCGGTTCGGGTTCTCGCCATAGCGGCCATCGGTCGGGCGACGCGAGGGCTGGACATAGGCCGCCGCCCAAGGGCGCGCCCCCAGCGAACGCAGCGTGGTCGCCGGGTGGAAAGTGCCCGCGCCAACTTCCATGTCATAGGGTTGCAGCACCGCGCAGCCTTGTGCGGCCCAATAGGACTGCAGGCGCAGGATCACGTCCTGAAAGCAGACGGGTTTCGCCGTCTGATTGTCCTGGGGGCTGGTCATCGCTGCATCCTTTTGCATAACTGGCAAGTAAGGTCAGCCGCCTTCTAGGCAGAGGGCGGCGCAGGGTCAATGAGAGGGAACTGCCCATGCGGCGCTTTGCGTTCATCTTCGGTGCGACTTTGCCGCTTGTCGGCGTCTTGCCCGCACTGGCCGAGGATGTGCTCATCCGTATCGAGGCCAAGCGCGGCACCGAAATCGCCCGCAACTCGGCCGAGCGCTGGGGTGCCCAGTTCGACGATGTCGTGACCTTCCCTTTGGGCGACGGCTGGACGGGAATCGCGCTGGGGCCGATGCCCCGCGAACAGGCCACCTCGCGCCTGCAGACACTGAAGTCGGACGGCAAGGTTCCCGGTGACAGCTTCATTTCGCCCGCTGCCGGTCGGGATGTCACGCAGGTCGGCGGCCAGCCCGCCGCCGCCGTGCCGACCGCCGCGCTGGAAGCAACCCCCACGCCCGCGGCCCCCGCCGTGCCGGAAGCCGCACCTGCGGTCGGTTCGGCCTCGACCTTCCCCACGGATCCCGCTGCCACCGCCCCCGTGATCGTCGCCGAACCCGTGCCGGAGCCAGAGCCCGTCCAGTATTACCTGCGTATCGAATCCTCTCCCGATCGCGACAAGGCCGAGGAATTGCTGGCCAAACGCCGCGAGACCCTGCCCGAGGCCGGGCTGTGGACCCTGTCGAATGGCCGCTCGGCGGTGGCGATTGGCCCGATGGATGAGGCGACCGGCAAGGCATGGCTTGCCGCATTCCGCCGCGCCAACGCCGTGCCCAAGGACGCCTTCCTTGCCCCCCTTGCGGACATGGGCGACCCGGCCGTTCCCGGTCGCGCCCCCGAACTGGGCGCCCCCCCTGCAGAAGACGCCCCCAAGCCCGAAATGCCCGCGCTTGAGGATATCCAGCGCGCCCTGCGTTGGGCCGGGCATTACGATGGCGCCATCGACGGCAAGGACGGGCCGATGACCCAGAACGCCATCGCCGAGGAAATCGTGCGGCTGCGCGCCTCGCCCGATACTGCCGCCGCGATGCATGAACTCATCCGCCGCCGCGAGGCATGGCGGGCGGAAATGGGCCTGACCGGGCTGCGCGACACCCATACCGGGCTGGCCATGCCTGCACCGATGGACCGGCTGCAATTCGACCGGGCCGAGCGTGCGCTGTCGATCTATGGTCCCAAGGACGGCTCGGGCGCGGCGTTGATCCTGTTCTCGCAGCCCGGCGGTCAGCAAGAGATGCTGGACCTTGCGGGCCTTGTGACCGCGCTTGGCTGGGTTCCGGCCCCGAAGCGCGACGTGCGCAAAGGCAGCGTGACGCTGGACGGCCGCAACCAGACCCATATCAGCCATGCCGAGGGCAAGGTGATCGAGGACCGCGTGCAGGGCTTTGTCCTGATCTGGCCCGCGACCGACCCCGAGGAGCAGCGCCGCATCGCCGCGGAAATCTCGGACAATCTGGGCCGTTTCGCCCCCGCCGCGGGCGAGGCCGTGCCCGAAGCACCGGCGATTCCGCCCGCCGAAACCGTCAGCGCCGCCCCTGCGGCGACCCCCGCGACGATCCCCGTCCCCTGACGGTCAGCTGCGCCAGAAGCGCGGCAGGAACAGCACCAGCACAGTCATCAGCTCAAGACGACCGATATACATGCCCACCGTCATCATCCATTTGGCGGCGGTGGGCAGTTGGTCGACCGCGCCATTCGGGCTAAGCTCGGGCCCCCACAGCACACCGACGTTTGCGATCGAGGTCCATGCCCCGGTCAGCGCGGTGCGCGGATGCAACCCGGTCATCGCCAGCCCCATGATCAGCAGGCCAAAGGTCAGCATGAACAGGGTAAAGAAGGTCATCACCGAATCGACCACGTCCCGGTCCAGCGGGCGGCCGTCGTAAAGCAGCGGATAGACCCGATGCGGCGATTGCATGCGCTTCAGCTGCGATTTCACCGCCTGAAACAGCACCAGATAGCGGAATACCTTGACCGAGCAGGCGGTCGAGCCGGTGCAGCCGCCGATCAGCCCGATCACCACCAGAACGGCAAAGGGGAAATGCCCCCATTGCGTGACATCGGTCGAGGCAAGCCCGGTGCCCGAGAAGGTCGAGACCACGTTGAACACGGTCTCGCGGATGATCGCCTCGGGGTGCTTGGCCTCCAGCCAGAGCAGGCGATAGATGACGATCGCGGCGATGGCATAGAAGGTCCAGCGCAGATAGGCCCGGATCTGGACATCCTGCCACAGCGGCTGGGCCGAGCCCCGCACCAGTTGCACCATGCGGATGAACGGGATCGAGGCGAGGATCATGAACACCGCCGCCGCATATTCCAGCGGCCCGACATAGGGCCCGAAACTGGCGTCGTAATTCGAAAAACCGCCAGTCGAGCAGGTCGACATGGCCATCACCACCGCATCGAACCCGTTCATGCCCAGCAGGATATAGACGATGGCGCAGATCGCGGTCAGGGCGATGTAAACCCAGGTCATCTCGCGCGCGATGTCAAAGGCGCGGGGCAGGATCTTGCCCAGCGTGTCGAAACCCTCAGATTTGAAGAACTGCATCC
This sequence comes from Paracoccus litorisediminis, assembly GCF_009711205.1. Taxonomy (GTDB): domain Bacteria; phylum Pseudomonadota; class Alphaproteobacteria; order Rhodobacterales; family Rhodobacteraceae; genus Paracoccus; species Paracoccus litorisediminis. Next base: position 835,002 of record NZ_WMIG01000001.1, read on the forward strand.
CGCCGACCTTCATCACCGGCAGAAAGATCATCGCGACGACGATGATCCCCAGTCCCCCCGACCAGTTCAGGAAGCCGCGCCACAGGTTGATGCCCTTGGGCAGGTTGTCGAGATCGGGAAATGCGGTGGCGCCGGTCGTGGTCAGGCCCGACATCGCCTCGAAATAGGCGTCGGTGAAGCTGGCATGGGGCTCGCCCACCATGAAGGGCACCGCCCCGGCCGCAGGCAGCACCGCCCAGATCGAGGCGGTCAGCAGAAACGCCTGTTCCAGCGTCATCGCCGGGTTCTTGTCATGGGTGGCCAGCGTGATCAGCCCGCCCGCCAGCATGGTCAGGATCGCGGCCTCAAGGAAGGATTTCCAATGCGGGTCGCCCGCCCAGTAATCGACGCACATCGGCAGCACCATCGCCGCCCCCAGCGTGATGACCAGTTTGCCGATGGTATTGGCGACGGGGCGAATGTCGATCATGCGAACCTGCTTGCCGCGCGCATCCTGCTGCGTCAAGCATCTGCATCGCCGCGCGTTCAAGTGCTTGCAAGCCCTTTCGCGCTTGCCTATAGAAAGTGGCGATGCGGGTGTAGCTCAATGGTAGAGCAGCAGCCTTCCAAGCTGAATACGTGGGTTCGATTCCCATCACCCGCTCCATCATTCCTTCCGACGAAACGGCTGGCCCTCAGGGTCGCAGAACAATTGCCGCGATGGCGATCAACGCGCCTATTGTCACCGGCACAAGCCATACGAGCATCCGGTTCCGTTGCGTCTGGGACCGGATATTGAGCGTCTCGGCCTGAGGCCGATGTGCTTCGGCCTAATCACGCAGAAATTGCGCGTGCTTCATCTGATCTTCGGTCGGCGGGACCAAGCGGTCTTCGATGTGCCTCCCCAAGTGTCCCGCGCGGATTAGGCGGGACGCCTGCACCTTATCCGGGCAGCCCTGAAGATCGGGTTAATGCGGCTCGGTCACATCCTGCACCTGAAACGACAGGCCGTCAGCGGTCTGGGTCATCTGCGCGGTGATGCCAAAGCATTGGGCAAGGTTGCGGGCACTCAGCACCTTGGAGGGCGCGCCGTCCGCGACGATCCGACCCTGCTCCAGCAGCACCAGCCGCGTGCAATGGCGCGCCGCCAGCCCAAGATCGTGCAGCGAAGCGACCACGCCCTTGCCGTCCTTGGCCAAGGCCGCGAACAGCCGCATCACCCGGATTTGCGCCGCGGGGTCCAGACCCGAGATCGGTTCATCGGCCAGCAGTAACGATGTCTCTTGCGCCAAGGCGCGGGCGATCAGGGCGCGGGCCTGCTCGCCTCCGGACAGTCCGGTGGCAGGGCGATGGCGCAGCGCCCCCAGATCCAGCGCCGCGATGGCGCGTTCGGTTGCGGCAAGATCCGCCGCGCCTGCCGCATCGGGATGGGCGATCCGCCCCAGCGCCACCAGTGATTCGACCGACATCGGCCATGCGATCTCGCGCCCCTGCGGCATGAAGGCCGCCATGCGGGCGCGCTCATGCGCGGGCATATCCGCCAGCGAGGACCAGCCGCCCGCCGGGATCAGCCCCTGTGCCGCGCGCAGCAGCGTGGTCTTGCCCGCGCCGTTCCGCCCCAGCAGACCCACGAACTCGCCAGCGCGGATGGTCAGGTCGATACCGTCCAGAACACGGCGGCGGCCCTGATCGCAGGTCAGGCCGGACAGGACCAGCAGCTTCATGCGCCGCTCCTTCGTGTCTTCAGGATCAGATGCAGGAAGAACGGCGCGCCGATCAGCGCGGTCAGCACCCCCAGCTTCAGATCGCGCGTCGGTGCCACCACCCGCACCGCGATATCGGCGGCCAACACCATCGCCGCCCCGCCAAGGGCCGAGGCCGGGATCAAAGCCGAGGGCCGCGCCCCGACCGCGCGGCGCAGGATATGGGGCACGACCAGCCCGACAAAGCCGATCGCCCCCGCAACCGCCGTCGCCCCGCCGATCAGCGCGGCGGTCCCGGTAACCAGCACCAGTCGCAACTGTCGCAGGTCGATGCCACTGGCGGCAGCCGCATCCTCGCCCAGGGTCAGCGCATCCAGTCCCCGCCCAGTGGTCAGCAGCAGACCCGCACCCACAACCATGAACGGCAGCGCGATCCAGACATGCAGCATCGAGCGGTCGGCCAGCGAACCAAGCATCCAGAAGATGATCTCATTGGCGGCAAAGGGGTTGGGCGAAAGGTTCAGGACCAGCGAGGTCGCCGCCCCCGCTAGGGCCGAAATCGCAATGCCCGACAGGATCAGCGCCAACGCCCCACCCTGCGGTCCGGCCAGCGCCAGAACCAGCATGACCGAAACCAGCGCCCCGGCCAGCGCGGCCAGCGGCAGGCCCAAGGGGAATGCCGCCGCAATCCCGGTCTGGATCGCCAGCACCGCCCCCAGCGCTGCCGAGGCGCTGGTCCCGATCAGCCCCGGCTCGGCCAAGGGGTTGCGCAGGAAACCCTGCATGACCGCGCCCGACATTCCCAACGCCGCGCCGACCAGCGCCCCCAGCAGCGCGCGCGGCAGGCGCAATTCGCGCATCACCAGCTGCAGCATCTCGGGGCCGTGGCCAAAGAGCGCGGCAAGGCTTTGCCCGATGCCCAGCCGGGCCGGGCCGATCAGCAACGAGGCAAGGCCCAGCCCCAGCACCAGCAGGACCAATCCCGCGAACAGGAAGGCAAGGCGCGGCTGGCGGGTCATGGTCCGAATGCTCCGTTCGGGGCGGCGTGACGCAAGGCCCGGATGGCGTCCAGCGCGGCAGGCGTGCCGCAGGACCAGTTGTGATCCTCGATGACGGCATGGGGCTGGCGGGCGACCAGCGCATGCAGGGCGGGATGGTCCAGCAATTCCTCGGCGCGGGCATGGCCGGGATTGCGCGCGCCCAGCACCAGCAGGTCGGGAGCGGCGATGACCAGTTGCTCCAGCAGGATGTTCCCGCCTTCGGAAATTCCGAAATCGCCGGCGATATTGCGATAGCCCGCCGCCTGCAGAATTGCGCCCGACAGGCTGTCCGGCCCGGCGACATAGCCGTTGGCGGCATAGATCGCCGCGCTGGGGGCCGGGGTTTCAAGCGGTCCCAGCGCGGCCAGCCCCTTATCGAAGCGGGCAATGGTGGCAGCGGCCTCGGCCTCACGCCCCAGAACCCGGCCCATGCGGCGCAGGTTGTCGCGAATGTCCTGCAATTTGGTTTCCGGCGGGAACAATTCGATCGGGACGTTCAGCCGCGACAGCAGCCGCAAGGTGTCGGGCGGCGTGAAGGTCCCGGCAAGGACCAGATCGGGCTGCAGCAGAAACACTTCCTCGGCGCTGCCGCGATTGGCCGGGACATGCGCCGCCTCAGTCACCATGGCCGAACTGGCCGGGTCATGCGCCAGATATGAGACCGAGACCAGTTGCCCCGGCGCCGCAAGCTGCAGCGCCAACTGGTCCGTGCACAGGTTGATCGAGACCACCCGGCGCGGCGGATCGGCGAAAGCCGCCGCCGCAACCATTGTCAGGCCGCCCGCAAGGCAGGCGACCATCAGGCGCAAGGCTACCATTTCGCCTCAAGCCCGGCATAGACCGTGCGATCCTGCGAGGCATAACCCCAGACGTCGGAATATTCCTCGTCGAACAGGTTCACCACGCGGGCGGTGGCGCGGACATTCTCGGTCAGGTCATAGCCTCCCGACAGGTTGACGGTGGTATAGTCCGACAGTTCCGCGGTTTCATACATCCCCCAGAACTGGGTGTCGTAATTGCCCGCGACATGGCGCAGATCGGCGGTGACCCAGCCACGCCCCTCGAACAGGGCCAGCGTCGCCGACAGGCCAAGCTCGTGGCGCGGGCGGCGGATCTCGATCGAGCCGTCGGGGTTTTTGGCGTCCAGATAGGTGTAGTTCAGGCCCAGATCCAGGCTGTCGGTGGCCTTGACGCGCGCGGCGATCTCGACCCCTTCGCGCGGACTTTCGCCCTCTTGGTTCACATAGGTCGCGCGCCCATCCGGTGCCCCGCCAAAGACATAGGTCACCTCATCCTCGATCCGCTCGCGGAACCAGGTCACGTCGATGGTGCCGCGGTCGTCGGGCAATTGCGCCTCGACGCCCAGATCGAAGCCGCGATTGGTTTCCGGCTTCAGATAGGGATTGCCGACAGTGAAGCTGTCATTCGAGTAAAGCTCGTAATAGGACGGGTTGACCAACCCGCGCCCGCCCGAGGCATGCAGCCGGAACGGACGGTCGGGCACCTGCCATGACAGGCCAAGGTTCCAGCTGGTGAAATCCTCGAAAACCTTGTTGTCGTCGCGACGCAGCCCGGCCTGAATATCCAGACCGTTTTCCAGAAACGCGCGGTATTCCAGCGCAACCGAGGTCATCTCGCGCGTGAAATCCGGGGCCAGCGAGGATTCGTCCTTCTGCTTTTCCACCAGCAGGTTCAGCAGGTGGCTGGCATCCGCGACCGCCTGCCCGTCCAAGCCATAGCTGAGACGGTATTTCCATTTCTCGGTCTCGCCACGGGTTTCGGGCGCGCCGGTATCGCTGCTTTTGAACACGCTGTCCTGATATTCCAGCCGCTGGGTCAGGCGACCGTCCAGCATGGAATATTCGCCCCAGGCCGCGCCCTGGAACTCGTTGCGGTCGAAATACAGGCCGCTGTCATCGACGATGTAGCCGTCGGCATCGGTGGCCATGTAATCGGCGCGGTCATAATCGTATTTTTCCTTGGCCCGGCGCAGACTGCCGCCAAGGCGCAGATCGTCCGTCGCCTGATACCAGCCCGACAGGCCGATGGTCTTGCGGTTGATGCCATCCTTTTCGCCGCCATCGCCCGACTGGTCCCAGCCGTGATCGTCCCGCGCCGAGAGGTTCAGCGCGATCCCGCCGCGCTCGCCGTTGTTGCTGACATGGGCCGAGGCAGCGGCCCCGTTCCCGACTTCGACCTTGCCGCCGTAATGCAGCCCCGGCCCGCCCTTGTCGGTGATGATATTGATCACCCCGGCCGAGGCGTTCGAGCCGTAATAGACCGATTGCGGGCCGCGCAGCACCTCGATGCGCTCGACATTGGCGGTTTCCAGCCCGCTCAGGATATATTCGTCAGCACCACCCGCGGCCTCGATCCCGTCGATCAGGATCAGGGTATGGTCGGCCTCGGACCCGCGGATGCGGACCTGCGTGTAGCTGGCACCGGTGCTGCTGACCGACACGCCGGGCATCGCACGCAGCGCGTCCTGCACGGTGACCAGCCCGCGTTCCTCGATCTCGGTGGCGGTGACGACGCTATAGGCGCGGCCATAGCCGTCGCTGGCCACAGGCAGGAAGCCTGCCGACAGGACCAGCGGGTCCAGGGTGACGGCAGGGGCGGTGTCCTGCGCCAGCGCGAAACCGGGCAGCGATGCTGCGACAAGGGCGAGATAAGAGCTTCGGTTGCGGATCATGTCCGGGGCCTTTCCTGCGCAGGCAAGCCTGCAAGTCTTGGGTAGGTTGCGGGATGGGCCGGTCATGGCGCCTCCGCAGATGGGTGAGGTTCACCGCTGCGGATGGCCGCTTCCCGGACGCGCCCCGCGCCGGAAATGGGTGATGCCTCGGCAGGTCTCCTGGCTTGCGGGTCATCGCTTGGGCCGACCTTCCCGGAACCGGTGTTCCAGTGGCGCATATGGCCCTTGCTCGCCGCTTACAGTTGCGGGGGCAGCCGCGGATTTGCCCTTGCAGGCGCACCGCATTCCCTTTTCATCCGGTGCAGGACCGGAACCGTGGCTGACTGCCTGTTCGCGCAGGACGGCGGGTCCTGTCAAGCGGACTGACGGGTCCTGCCCTTTCTTTCGCGGTGCTGTGGCCCTATATCCAGCGGGAAACCCGTCCGGCCCAGCATGAAAGGAAGCAGATGTCCCGGAAAGCGACGAAACGCCTGTCCTTCTTTCTGTTGATGGGGCTGACGCTTTACGCGTCCTTCGTGGGCGCAGGCTGAGGGCGGATCATGGCCAAACGTTTCGGAGGCCGCTTCTCGCCCCTTGGTCGGGGTCAGGATGCGCAAAATGCGGCGATGACCGGCACCCGTCCGGTGCCGCGCCCGGTTCATCACCCGCTGGAATCGCGCACGCGCTGGATCACCTTCATGGCGGTCCCCTTCCTGATCAGCGCCTTCTGGCAGGGGCCGTTCGGGCTGGTCATGCATCTGCTGGCCTTTGGCGGCGTGGCCGCGGGCATGTTCCTGACCCGCGAGGGCCTGCAGGCCGAGGCCGAATATGACGCCCGCCGCGTCGCCCGCCGCCCCGCCATTCCGCGCAAGCTGTTCGGCGGCATCCTGACCGGGCTTGGCCTTGCGCTTGGGTCCTATGTGCCGGGGGCCGAACTGGGCGCAGGCATCATCGGCGTCGCAGGCGCTGTGCTGCACTGGTTGTCCTTCGGCACCGATCCGATGCGCGACAAGGGCATGGAGGGCATCGACAGCTTCCAGCAGGACCGCGCCGCCCGCATTATCAGTGAGGGCGAGGCCCATCTGAAGGCCATGCAGGACGCCATCCTGCGCACCGGAGACCGCCGTCTGGAGGCCCGCGTCGGCATGTTCGCCGCCACCGCGCGCGAGCTGTTCGCCCGCATCGAGCAGGACCCCGGCGACATTGCCGCCACGCGCCGCTATCTGGGCGTCTATTTGCAGGGCGCGCGGGACGCGACGGTCAAGTTCTCGGACCTTTACGTGCAGACCCATGACGCCCGCGCCCGTCAGGATTATGAAACCCTGCTGAACGATCTGGAAAGCCAGTTCGCCGCCCAGACCCGCAAGCTGGTCGAGGGTGGCCGCACCGACTTGGACATCGAGATCGGCGTGCTGCGCGACCGTCTGGCGCGCGAAGGCATCCTGCGCCCCGCCGCCCCGCCCGAGCTGGAAACGCCGATGACCATGGATGATCTGCTGATCCCCCGCGAAAGCGAAAAGCAGCGCCGCTGATGCCTCGCTATGCCCTGTTGATCGAATATGACGGCACGCCCTTTGCCGGCTGGCAGGCGCAGGCCGACCAGCCCAGCGTGCAGGGTGCTATCGAAACCGCCTTGGCGCGGCTGGATGCCGGTTTCGCGGCGGGCGCCCGCATCGCCGCCGCCGGACGTACCGATGCCGGGGTGCATGGAACCGGGCAGGTCGCCCATGCCGATCTGCAGCGCGACTGGGACCCGTTCCGCCTGTCCGAGGCGCTGAACTGGCACCTGAAGCCCGCCCCCGTCGCCATTCTGGCCGCCGTCCGCGTCGAGGATGATTTCCACGCCCGGTTTTCAGCCCATGAGCGGCGCTATGTCTTTCGCCTGACCTCGCGCCGCGCGCCCGTGACCCATGACCGGGGCCGGGTCTGGCAGGTGCTGAACCCGCTGGACGCCGATGCCATGCGGCAGGGTGCGGCGCATCTGATCGGACTGCATGATTTCACCACCTTCCGCTCGACCATGTGCCAGTCGAACAGCCCGGTGAAGACGCTGGACGAGATCCGCATCGAGGAGCATCAGATCCCGCAGGGCCGCGAATATCGCTTCTACCTGCGGGCCCGGTCCTTCCTGCACAATCAGGTCCGCTCGATCGTCGGCACGCTGGAACGCGTCGGCGCGGGATCATGGTCGCCCGACCGCGTGGCGGATGCACTGGCAGCACGTGACCGTGCGTCATGTGGGCCGGTCTGCCCGCCTCAGGGGCTGTATCTGTCGGGGGTGGGCTATCCGCAGGACCCGTTCGGGATCGACCGCGCTTAACCCCAGAGAATCACTCGGCCGGCATCTGGTTTTTGACTCGTGCCCGTTTTTTCGACGGAGCAACCTGATCCGAGGGCAGCCGACGACGGCCCCGACCCTGCCAGTTCGGGACCAGCACCGTCATCACCGTATGCCAGATGATCCACAGATCCACGCGCAGGCTGCGGCGACGCTGGTAGATCAGATCCAGCCGAAGCTTGGTCGGCAGGCAGCGCCGGTAATAGGCGGCCTCGGTTGCCTCGGCGGTCTTGCAGCGCGCCATGATCCGGTCCTCATGCGCGTGATAGATCATCGTCGCAAGGCCGGTGACGCCGGGCCGATTGCTGAGAACCTGATTATACAGCGCCGGGAAACGCTCGACATATTCGGGCAGCGGCGGGCGCGGGCCGACAAAGCTCATATCGCCGCGCAAGATATTGAAAAGCTGAGGCAATTCATCCAACCGCGAGCGGCGCAGGAAGCGACCGACGCGGGTGATCCGCCAATGCTTATGCGCCCCGGTTGCGCCGAAATCATCCGCCTCAAGCAGCATGGTGCGGAACTTGAGCAGATTGAATTTCTCGCCCGGCGCACGCATCCGCGGCGCGACGTAGAACAGCGGGCGTCCCTGACTGACCAGCAGCACGATCGCCACCGCGAGGATCACCACGGAAAGCGGCACAAGCAGCAGGATCGCAAAGAAAATATCGAAGGCGCGCTTGCCGAAGGTCATGCCAACGCGGCATCCCTGACCTTCTTCGGCAATCCATGACAGGTCTACGCCCGATGGCGTATCCACGGAACGGTCATGACGTCTGCCCCAATCGTGATGAATTGTCACAGCGCGGTCCCGTGTAAGTGGTCAGCTCGTTAACGTTTGTGCCTTAACATAGGGCATCCAAATTGAAAATGCGCGCAAGGGTGAAAGCGCGACAGACTTGCGTGAGCGTGTCCTTTCGGCCAGTCTTTGCCAATCTGCAGGCCAGACGGACGGGACGAAGATGCGGAAATTCCTGGTTTTTCTGGACGATTCGCGGGAATGCCTGAACGCGATCCGCTTTGCGGCGATGCGCGCCGCGAAAACGGGCGGCGCAGTTCAGGTGTTGGCGGTGATTCCCGCCTCTGAGATTCAGCACGGAATGGGCGTCGCCGAGGTCATGCGCGCAGAGGCTTACGAGCGAATCCGTGCCCATTTCGAGGTCTTCGCCAAATGGATGCGCGACCGTCCGGGGGTCGAGCCGGAACTGATCGTGCGTGAGGGTGAGCCGGGCAACGAACTGCTGGCCCAGTTGAACGACGATCCCGAGATCGGCGTCATCGTCCTGGCCGCCTCGGTCGAAAGCACCGGGCCGGGACCGCTGATCACCCGCCTCATGCGCGAGATGGCGACCCTGCCCTGCCCGATCACCATCGTGCCCGGCGACATCTCTCGGGAACGGCTGGAACAGATCACCTGATGGATCGCGGGCTGGCGCTGGCGGCGCTGGCGGCCATCCCGGCACTGGCAGCGCTGTTTTACGGGCTGGCTCAAGGCGGGATGCGCCCGCTGACCGCCTGCCTTGTCGGGCTTTGCGCATATTGGCTGCTTCTGCTGGCGGCGCTGTTCTGGCGCCGGGACTGGTCCTTGCACCTGCGCTGGCCGGGCTGGCGCGCCGCGTTGCCGCTGACGGCCTTGACCGCCAGCGCGGCCATCTTCGGCGGACCGGCGATCCCGCAGCTTTCGCCGCATGTGCTGGTAACCGTGCTGATCGCGGCCTGCATCAATGGCACGCTTGAGGAAGCCTTTTGGCGTGGCGCGCTGGTGCCCCGCGCCAATTGGCAGGCGGCCTTGCCCGCCGTGGGGCTGTTCACCCTGTGGCATCTGGCCCCTGCCGCCGCCATGGCCGCGCTGGATGCCAAGGGCGGGGCGCCGGGTCTGCTGATCGCTGCGGCGCTGCTGGGCATTTGCGCAATGGCGACGCGGCTGGCCTCGGGCAGTGCCGGCTTTGCGGCGCTCTGCCATGTGGCCATCAACATCTGCACCTTTGCTGTGCTGGCCGCGACAAATGGAAGCGCGCGTTTTCCTTGACTCATACCCCCCTCAATCCCCATATCGCGCATCAAAGGAGCGCGCCCATGTTCATCCAGACCGAAACCACCCCGAACCCTGCCACGCTGAAGTTCCTGCCCGGCGAAACCGTTCTGGGAACCGGCACCGCCGACTTCCCCGAGGCCGAGGCCGCCGCGCCCAGCCCGCTGGCCCGCCGCATCTTTGCCGTGCCCGGCGTTGCTGGCGTCTTCCTCGGCTCGGATTTCGTGACCGTGACCAAGGCCGATGGTGCCGTATGGGACCATCTGAAGCCTTCTGTTCTGGGCGCGATCATGGAGCATTTCCAGTCCGGCGCGCCGGTCATGGAAGGCGCTGCGACCAGCGGCCATAACGATCAGGACGGCCCCGATGCCGACATCGTCACCCAGATCAAGGAATTGCTGGACACCCGCGTCCGCCCCGCCGTGGCACAGGATGGTGGCGACATCACCTTTCACGGCTTCGACCGCGGCGTCGTCTACCTGCACATGCAAGGCGCATGCGCGGGCTGCCCGTCCTCGACCCTGACCCTGAAGATGGGCATCGAGAACCTGCTGCGCCATTACATCCCCGAGGTGACCGAGGTTCGTCCCGTTGCCTGAGGCACTGTCTTTAGGCTTTGACACATCGGCCGCGCATTGCGCGGCCGCTTTGTTGCAAGGCGGACGCGTGCTGGCCCATCGCCATGAGGACATGGCCAAAGGGCAGGCCGAACGGCTGTTCCCCTTGCTGGCCGAGGTGATCGCCGAAGGCGGCGTGGACTGGCACGACCTGTCGGTGATCGGCGTCGGCACCGGGCCGGGGAATTTCACCGGCATCCGCATCGCTGTCGCCGCCGCGCGTGGCCTGGCTTTGTCGCTGGGCATTCCCGCCGTGGGCGTCGGCGTGACCGAGGCTTTGGCGCTGGACCTGCCCCGCCCCTGCCGCGTCGCCATCCCCGCCCGTGCGGGCGAGGTGATCTGGCAGGATTTCGGCACCGGGCACGACACCCGCCCCGATCAGGGCGTGCTGCATGCCCTGCCCCCCGGCCCGCCGGTTCTGGATCCTGTCCACCCCCTTGCCGTGGCCATCGCGCGGATCGCGCTGGACCGCCGCGAGCAGCCCGACCTGCCCCGGCCTGCCCCGATCTACCTGCGCCCAGCCGATGCAGCCCCTGCCCGCGACCGCGGACCCGTCATCCTGACATGACCTCGGATTTCCTTGCCGATTTGCATCTGCGCTGTTTTCGCGCACATCCCCGGCCATGGTCGGCGGCCGAGATCGAGGATCTGCTGTCCAGCCAGCTGAATTTCCTGCTGCATCGCCCGCAGGGTTTCCTGATCGGCCGCACCGTCGCCGATGAAGCCGAGTTGCTGACCGTCGCCGTCTCGCCCAACGCGCGGCGTCAGGGGGTGGCCCGCGACCTGCTGGCCGAGTTCAGCGACACCGCGCGCGAACGCGGCGCGGTCGAGGCCTTTCTTGAGGTCGCCTCGGACAATGATGCGGCACGCGCGCTTTACCTGTCGGATGGCTGGGCAAATGTCGGATTGCGGCGGAATTATTATGCACCCGGCATCGATGCGGTCCTGATGCGCCGCGCGCTTTAGCCACGTCAGATGCCTGTTGACGCATGGCGGCCCATGCGCGCTAATCCATCCATAACCGGGCAGGAACGCCCGCAAAAAGCTTGAGGTTCTGGAATGTCCCTGATGAAGTCGCTGCTGGCCGGTGCCAGCCTGTCCCTTCTGCCGCTGGTCGCCATGGCCGATCCGGCGCTGATCTTCGACCTGGGCGGCAAGTTCGACAAGTCCTTCAACGAGGCCGCCTTCAACGGCGCCGAGAAGTGGAAGGCCGAAACCGGCGGCAGCTACAAGGAACTGGAAATGCAGTCCGAGGCGCAGCGCGAACAGGCGCTTCGCCGTCTGGCTGAAACCGGCGCCAACCCGATCGTGATGACCGGCTTTGCCTTTGGTGAGGTGCTCAATCAGATCGCGCCCGACTATCCGGACACCAAATTTGTCATCATCGACATGGTGGTCGAGCAGCCGAACGTGCAATCGGTCGTCTTCACCGAGGAGCAGGGCTCGTATCTGGCCGGCGTGATGGCGGCAAAAGCCTCGAAATCGGGCACGGTCGGCTTCATCGGCGGCATGGACATTCCGCTGATCCACAAGTTCGAATGCGGCTATGCCCAAGGCTTCAAGGCCGCCAATCCCGAAGGCAAGGTCATCATCAACTATACCGGCACGACCCCTGCCGCGTGGAACGATCCGGTGAAGGGGGGCGAGCTGGTCAAGGCCCAGATCTCGCAAGGGGCTGACGTGATCTATGCGGCAGCGGGCGGCACCGGGATCGGCGTGCTGCAGGCGGCGGCCGATGCCAATATCCTGTCGATCGGCGTCGACAGCAACCAGAACCACCTGCATCCGGGCAAGATCCTGACCTCGATGGTCAAGGGCGTCGACAATTCCGTCTATGATGCCTTCAAGGCCGGGACCGAAGTGCAGCCGGGGATCAAGGTCATGGATCTGGCCTCGGGCGGGGTGTCGGTCGCGCTGGACGACAACAACAAGCCGCTGATAACCGAGGACATGACCGCAGCCGTCGATGCCGCCACCAAGGGCATCACCGGCGGCGAGATCAAGGTTCATGATTACATGACCGACAACACCTGCCCGGTGCAGTAATGACGGCGCGGCCCGAAGCCGTGAACGGGGCCCCCGCGATCGAATTGCGGGGGATCTCGAAGGCCTTCGGGCCGGTGCAGGCGAACAAGAACATCGACCTGATCGTGCCTCGCGGCACGATCCACGGCATCATCGGTGAGAACGGGGCCGGGAAATCGACGCTGATGTCGATCCTCTACGGCTTCTATCGCCCCGATGCTGGCGAAATCCTGATCGGCGGCGGGCCGATCACCATCCATGACAGCCAGACCGCGATCCGCGCTGGTATCGGCATGGTCTTTCAGCATTTCAAGCTGGTCCAGAACTTCACCGTGCTGGAAAACGTCATCCTTGGCGCCGAGGACGGCCGCCTGCTGCGCCCGTCCTTGGCGCGAGCGCGGGGCGAGCTGAAACGTCTGGCCTCCGAATACGAATTGCAGGTCGATCCCGACGCGATGATCGAGGATCTGTCGGTCGGCCATCAGCAGCGGGTCGAAATCCTCAAGGCGCTTTACCGTCAGGCCGATATCCTGATCCTTGACGAGCCGACCGGCGTGCTGACGCCCGCCGAGGCCGATCACCTGTTCCGCATCCTGCGCGGGCTGCGCGATGAGGGCAAAACCATCATCCTGATCACGCACAAGCTGCGCGAGATCATGGAGATCACCGACAATGTCAGCGTCATGCGGCGCGGCGAGATGGTGGCCTCGGTCAAGACCTCGGAAACCAGCCCAAGCCAACTGGCTGAGCTGATGGTCGGGCGCAAGGTCCTGCTGCGGGTCGAAAAGGCCCCGGCCACGCCCGGCGCGCCGGTGCTGGAGGTGCGCGGCTTGCGCATGGTCGATGCCGCGGGTGTCGAACGGCTGCGCGGCATCGATCTGGACATCCGCGCGGGCGAGGTTCTGGGCATCGCGGGCGTCGCCGGGAACGGGCAAAGCCAGCTTCTGGAAATTCTTGGCGGCTACCCCGAAAAGGGTGCAAGGCTGGAAGGCGAGATACGGCTGAAGGGTGCGGCGCTGCCGCTGACCGGATCGGATGCGCGGGCGCGGCGCGAAGCTGGCGTGGGTCACGTTCCCGAGGATCGCCAGGTCGAGGGGCTGATCATGGATTTCAGCGCCTGGGAAAATGTGGCCTTCGGCTATCACGATGCGCCCGAATTCCAGAATGGCTGGCTGATGAATCAGGCCGCGATCCGCGCCGATGCGAGCGCCAAGATCGAGCGTTTCGACGTGCGCCCCCCGAACCCTGAGCTTGCGGCCAAGAATTTCTCGGGCGGGAACCAGCAAAAGATCGTCGTCGCCCGCGAGGTCGAGCGCAATCCCGACCTGCTGCTGATCGGCCAGCCGACGCGCGGCGTCGATATCGGTGCGATCGAGTTCATCCACAAGCGCATCATCGCGCTTCGTGATGCGGGCAAGGCGGTGCTGCTGGTCTCGGTCGAGCTGGACGAGATATTGGCGCTGTCGGATCGGATCGCCGTCATGTTCGACGGCCGCATCATGGGCGAGCGCCTGCCCGATCAGGCGACCACCGCTGATCTGGGCTGCCTGATGGCCGGGGTCGAGCCGGGCACACCGCCCGAGCAGGCGATCCCGCCCGCGATGGGCCCTGCGGGGGTCGCGTGATGAGGCGCTGCTGGCCTCCGGCGGGGGTATTTGGAAAACGGCGAAAGACCAGTGTCACGAGGGAATGCTGATGGAGCGAATGCCAAAATGGGCGGATGTGATCCTGACGCCGCTGATCTCTCTGGTCTTGGCCTTTGCGATTTCGGCGCTGGTGATCCTGGCGATCGGGGAAAGCCCCACCGAGGCGCTGAAGGTGATGGTCGAGGGCGCGTTGGGCTCCAGCTATGGCTGGGGATTCACGCTGTATTACGCGACGAACTTCATCTTTACCGGTCTGGCCGTCACCGTCGCCTATCACGCCGGGCTGTTCAATATCGGCGGTGAGGGGCAGGCCGCGATGGGTGGTCTGGGCGTCGCGCTGGTGCTGCTGGCCGTGCCATGGCCGCATTGGGCACTGGCCCTGCCTGCGGCGATGGTCGGGGCGGCGGTCTTTGGCGCGCTTTGGGCGCTGATCCCGGCATGGCTGCAGGCGAAACGCGGCAGCCATATCGTCATCACCACGATCATGTTCAATTTCATCGCCGCGGCGCTATTGAACTATGTGCTGGTCAACCTGCTGCGCCCGGTGGGCAGCATGGACCCGGCCTCGGCCCGCTTCCCCGAGGCAGCGCATCTGCCGAAACTGACGGATATGGCGCTGGCATTCGGCATGCAGTGGGGCAAGAATACCCCGGCCAATGTCACCTTCTTTGTCGCTGTCATCGCCTGCCTGCTGGTCTGGCTGCTGATCTGGCGCTCGCGACTGGGCTATGAGATCCGCGCCTTTGGCAAATCCGAACGCGGGGCGGTCTATGCCGGGATCTCGCCCGTGCGGATCACCGTCATCGCCATGCTGATTTCCGGTGCGCTGGCCGGGCTGATGGCGATCAACAACGTCATGGGCGAGGCCGAGCGGCTGGTGCTGAACGCGGTCGAGGGCGCGGGCTTCATCGGCATCGCGGTGGCGTTGATGGGCCGCAACCACCCCTTTGGCGTGCTGCTGGCGGCCTTGCTGTTCGGGTTCCTCTATCAGGGCGGCGGTGAGCTGGCGCTGTGGACCTCGGTCCCGCGCGAGTTGATCGTGGTCATCCAGGCGCTGGTGATCCTGTTCACCGGGGCCTTGGACAACATGGTGCGGATGCCGCTTGAGCGGATTTTCATGGCGCTGCGCAAGGGGAGAGCGTGATGGATTTCCCGACAATCCTGCAGATCCTTGATTCCGCGGTCCGGCTGATGACGCCCCTGCTGCTGGCCTGTCTGGCCGGACTATATTCGGAACGCGCCGGGGTCTTCGACATCGGGCTTGAGGGCAAGATGCTGATGGCGGCCTTTGCCGCGGCGGCGGTCGCCTATGCCACGAACAGCGCATGGCTGGGGTTATGCGCGGGGATCATGGGGGCGCTGGCCATGTCGGCGATCCACGGGCTGGCCGCGATCACCTTCCGCGGCAATCAGCTGATTTCCGGCGTGGCGATCAACTTTCTGGCCTCGGGGCTGACAGTGCTGCTGGGGCAGAAGATCTTCGGCCTTGCCGGGCGGACGCCTGCGCTGGCGGGTCCGGCACGGTTTTCGGAAATCACCCTGCCCTTTGCCGAGGCTTTGCGCCCGGTTCCGGTCATTGGCCCAATCTATGCCGAGCTGATTTCCGGCCATACGATCCTGGTCTATGTCGCCTTTGCCATGGTGCCGCTGACCTGGTGGGTACTTTACCGCACGCGCTTTGGGCTGCGGTTGCGGGCAGTGGGTGAGAATCCGGCCTCGGTCGATACCGCCGGGGTTTCCGTCACGCGTCTGCGCTACGGCGCCGTGGCGATCTGCGGCGTGCTGTGCGGCATCGCCGGGGCTTATCTGGCGACCGGGATTTCCGCCGGATTTGTCAAGGAAATGACGGCTGGCCGTGGCTTCATCGCGCTGGCCGCGCTGATCTTTGCCAAATGGCGGCCATGGGCGGCGTTGGGGGCGACCTTCCTGTTCGGTCTGCTTGAGGCCTTGGCGAACCGCTTCCCGAACCTCGATCTGGGGATCATCACCGTGCCCTCGATGTTCATGAGCGCGCTGCCCTATATCCTGACGGTCATCATTCTGGCTGGCTTCGTCGGCCGTGCCATTCCGCCCCGCGCCGGAGGAGAGCCCTATGTCAAAGAGCGCTGAGCTTGCCGCGCTGATCCGCGACCGTGCGGGGGCTGAGGCACCGGAATATGGGCTGATCCTTGGCTCGGGTCTGGGGCATCTGGCGGCGACGGTTGATGGCGTTGCGATCCCCTATTCCGACCTGCCCGGCTTTCCCCATGCCGGAGTCTCGGGGCATGTGCCGCAACTGGTGATCGGACAGCTTGAGGGGCGGCGGGTCGCCGTCTTTGGCGGGCGGGCGCATTACTATGAATCGGGGCGCGCCGATGTCATGCGCCTGCCGCTGGAAGTGTTGAAGGCGCTGGGATGTCAGCGGCTGATCCTGACCAACGCCGCCGGATCGCTGCGCGCGGACCTGCCGCCCGGATCGCTGATGCTGCTGTCGGACCATATCGCCTTCGCCGGAACCAATCCGCTGATCGGCGAAGCCTCCGAGGCGCGCTTCGTGCCGATGACCGATTCCCATGACGTCGAAATCCGCGCCGGACTGAAGGCTGCGGCCGAGGCCGAAGGGGTCGATCTGCCCGAAGGGGTCTATTGCTGGTTCTCGGGGCCGTCGTTTGAAACCCCGGCTGAGATCCGGGCGGCGAAAGTGCTGGGCGCGGATGCGGTCGGCATGTCCACCGTGCCGGAGATCATCCTTGGCCGCTTCCTTGGGCTGCGCTGCGCCGCGGTTTCGGTCGTGACCAATATGGGCGCCGGCCTGTCGGACGAATCGATCAGCCATGAGCATACCAAGGCCATGGCGCCCTTGGGTGCGGCCAAGCTGGAAAAGGTGCTACGCCGGTTTCTGCGCGGCTAGGGCGGCCTCAACCGCCGAGGTCGCGGCCTCAAGATCGCTCAGGCTGTCCAAAGCCACCACCGCGCCGCGTCCGTCATCATGCCTGGCGCGGTGTTTTTCATAGCGCGGGTCGTAATGGTCGCGCATCAGGCCCGCCGAAAGTCCGATCCAATCGGCGTTGTCGATCATGCGCAACCAGCCATCAATGCGGTCCCCGGGATGCAGCGGGCGCAAGCTGTCGACGATCCGGATCAGCCGTCGCGGATCGGCACAGGCATCGGCATAGCTTTGCGCGGTATAGGCGGCGCGGGCCTGCACGGGAATCGTCAGCCGGATGCGCGGCGCAGCAATGATCGCCTGCCAGATGCCGCGCGGCAGGTTCACCTCACCGATGCGAGAGCTTTCGGCCTCGACCAGCAGCGGGCGGGTCGGGTCCAGCCCTTCAAGCGACATGGCGAGGCGTGATTCGAACAGTTTCTGGCTGGGCTGGTCGCCGGGCATCGCCCCGAACAGGCTGCCGCGATGGTTGGCAAGCCCCTCAAGGTCGATGACCTGATGGCCGCGTTTTGCCAGCCTCAGCAGAATCTCGGTCTTGGCGCTGCCGGTATTGCCGTCAAGGACGATGACCGGAGGGGCGACCGGGGCCTCGACCCGTGCAACCACCAAAGCGCGCCATGCCTTGTAGCCGCCCTCGATCCGACCCACACGCCAGCCGATCTGCGACAGGATCGTGGCGAATGCTCCGGAGCGCTGCCCGCCCCGCCAGCAATAGACCAAGGGTTTCCAGCCGCCACCAAAGCCCGAAAGCGGCCCGGCGATATGGCGTGCGGCATTGGCCGCGACCAGCGCGCCGCCGATCTTGCGGGCGTCAAAGGGGGAAACCTGCTTGTAGATCGTGCCGACCTGCGCGCGTTCATCATCCGACAGGACAGGCAGGTTGATCGCGCCGGGCAGGTGATCCTCAAGGAATTCCGAGGGGGCGCGTGTGTCGATGATGGTGTCGAACCCGGCCAGCTCCGGATCCGACAGGGATTTCAGACGGATGTCCAATCAGTAGACGTAGACGGGCGTGCCGGTCGGCACCTGTTCGAACAGGTCCATCACCGCCTCGTTGCGCATGCGGATACAGCCGTTCGACACCGCGCGGCCGATCGAGTTCGGCTCGGTCGTGCCGTGGATGCGGATCGAGGTGTCATTGCCCTTGGCGTCATACAGATACAGCGCACGCGCCCCCAGCGGGTTGGTCGGGCCGCCGGGCATGCCATCGGCCCATTTGCCGTATTGCTCGGGCTTGCGCTTGATCATCGCGGGCGTGGGCGTCCAGCTGGGCCATTCGGTCTTGCGGCCAACGGTGGCGCGGCCCTTCCAGACCAGCTCGTCCTTGCCGACGGCGACACCGTAGCGGACCGCGCGGCCCGGCGCGACGACGTGATACAGGAAGAAGTCCTTGGACACGACGACGATGCTGCCCACTTCGAAATCCGAACGGATCGCGACCTCGGTCGGGGCATAGGGGTCACGCTTGGCGACGGGTTTGGCTGCCGGCGCGGCCGGCAAGTTCTTGTTCTGGGCCAGCGCCAGCGAAGGCGCGGCGACCAGAGGCAGCGATAGCATCAGCATCTGACGGCGGTTCATCATCCATTCCTGACTTCAAGCAAGGTTTGGGTTTCCGGTAACGATTCGCTGAGCGGGGATCAACTCAAAGCGCCGTGACACGCTTGAAAGCCTGCGGAATCGTGCCTAGCTTGCATCGTGAAGGAGCCCCGCCATGTGCTGTGCGACCATGCCCGCCCCCAAGCCGCCGCGCCGCGCGACCACGCGTGCCGCGTATCTGTGCCGGGCCAGCGGGCTACGCGGTTGCCGCTGTCACGTGACCGCGCGGCTGCGCCTGTCACATACACGATTGCAACCGCCACGCCTGCTGCGCGTGCCGGTGGCGGAAATGCCGCAGCGCGCGCCGCGACGACCACAGGCCCCGCCTCTTTCTGCCTGAACAGCGATTTTCGCCCTTCAGACAGGATCGGGAAAGATGACACAACATTCGAATATCGACCAAGGTGACGCGCAACTGGCCGTCACCGGGATGAGCTGCGCCTCATGCGTGGGGCGCGTCGAAAAGGCGCTGCAAGCAGTGCCGGGGGTCAGCGCGCCGCGCTTGAACCTTGCGACCGGTCAGGCGCATTTCCATGCCGCCACGCCACAGGCGCTGGCCGAGGCGGTGACCGCGCTGGACAAGGCGGGCTATCCCGCCGCCCCCCTTGAAACCCGGCTGGGGATCGAGGGGATGACCTGCGCCTCATGCGTGGGGCGTGTCGAAAAGGCGCTGGCGGCGGTGCCGGGTGTCAGCTCGGCCAGCGTGAACCTTGCCACTGGCAGCGCGCATGTGACCCATTCGCCCGCGACGCCCGCCGGATTGCTGGCCCAGACCGTGACCGCCAAGGGCTATCCGACCCATGTCGTCGCGGACCATTCCGCGCATCACATGCATGACCACGGAGGCGATGCCGCGACCCTGCGGCGCAACTTCCTGATCGCGCTGGCTTTGACCCTGCCGGTATTTCTGGCAGAAATGGGCGGCCACGCCCTGCCCGGCCTGCATCACTGGCTGCATGGGACGATCGGGCAGACCCGGCTGTGGCTGATCGAATTTGTCCTGACCACGGCGGCATTGGCCGGGCCGGGGCGGATGTTCTTTCGCATCGGCATCCCCGCTTTGCTGCGCGGCGCACCCGAGATGAACAGCCTTGTCGCGCTGGGTGCGGGGGCGGCGTGGCTGTATTCGACCGTCGCGACTTTCCTGCCCGACCTGCTGCCGGAAAATGCCCGCCATGTCTATTTCGAGGCGGCGGCGGTCATCGTCACGCTGATTCTGATGGGCCGCTGGCTTGAGGCCCGCGCCAAGGGGCAGGCCGGGGCGGCGATCCGGCGGCTGGTCGAACTCAGCCCCGACTCCGCCCTTGTCGAGCGGAACGGCAATGCGGTGGAACTGCCCATCGACCAGTTGAAACCCGGCGACATCGTGCATCTGCGCCCCGGCGAGCGTGTCGCCGTCGATGGCATCCTGACCGCAGGCAGCGGCGCAATCGACGAATCGATGCTGACCGGGGAACCGGTCCCGGTGGTCAAATCGCCGGGCGATGCCGTGACTGGCGGGACCGTCAACGGCAATGTCGCCCTGACCTATCGCGTCACCGCGACCGGTGCCGATACCGTCCTGTCGCGGATCATCCGCCTTGTCGAGGAGGCGCAGGCGACCAAGCTGCCGGTGCAGGCGGTGGTGGACCGGGTGACGGCTATCTTTGTCCCGGTGGTGATCGCATTGGCGGTGCTGGCCTTTGCCGGCTGGTTGATCGCAACCGGTTCGCTGGGTGATGCGCTGGTGGCGGCGATTTCGGTTCTGATCATCGCCTGTCCCTGTGCCATGGGGCTGGCGGTGCCGGTTTCGATCATGGTCGGGACCGGACGCGGCGCGGAACTGGGGCTGCTGTTCCGGCGCGGCGACGCCTTGCAGCATCTGGCCGAGGCCGAGGTGGTGGGTTTCGACAAGACCGGCACCCTGACGCAGGGCCGACCCGCCCTGACTGATCTGGCGACGAACGGGCTGGAACGGGCCGAGGTGCTGCGGCTGGCGGCCTCGGCCGAGGCGCGGTCCGAGCATCCCTTGGCCGCGGCCATCGTTGCCGCCGCGCAGGCCGAAGGAATCGCCTTGTCGGAAGCGCAGGGTGTCAGCGCCTCGGTCGGACGCGGGCTGACAGCCCATGTCGAGGGACGCGCACTGCTGATCGGCAATGCCGATGCCTTGGCCGAGGGCGGGGTCAGTGCCGACGCGGACCTGCTGGAACGCGGCCAAGGCTGGGCCAAGGATGGCGCGACCCCGGTGCATCTGGCGATCGACGGACAGCATGTCGCGGTGATGGCGCTGGCCGACCCAATCCGCCCCGACGCACAAGAGGCCGTTGCCGAACTGCGCCGGATGGGCCTGCGGACGGTGATGCTCTCGGGTGATGTGCAGGCCACCGCCGAGGCGGTCGGAGCAAAGCTGGGCATCGGTCAGGTCATCGCGGGCGTCCTGCCCGAGGGCAAGCTGCGCGCGATCCGCGAGATGGGCAAGGACACGGTCTTTGTCGGTGACGGCATCAACGACGCCCCTGCCCTTGCCGCCGCCCGCACCGGCATCGCCATCGGAACCGGCACCGATGTTGCCATCGAATCGGCCGAGGTCGTACTGGCCAGCGGCGATCCCTTGGGCGTTTCGCGCGCCATCCGCCTGTCGCGGGCGGTGATGCGCAATATCAGGCAGAATCTTTTCTGGGCGTTTGCTTATAATGTAGCTCTGATTCCCGTGGCCATGGGGGTGCTGGTTCCGTTTGGCGGACCGCAGCTGTCCCCCATGCTGGGGGCCGGGGCCATGGCGCTATCCTCGGTCTTCGTGGTGACCAATGCGCTGAGGCTCCGAGGGTTCAAGTGACGATTCGTTCAATTGCTCTGGTGATCGGCCTGTGTCTGCCTCTGGCGGCATGGGCCGATCCGGTTCGGCTGCTCGCCTTTGGCGACAGCCTGACGGCGGGCTACGGCCTGCCTGCCGAAGACGGCCTTGTGCCCCAGCTGCAAGGCTGGTTGCGCGGGCGCGGGCACGATGTGGAAGTGCTGAATGCGGGTGTCTCGGGTGAGACCACTGCAGATGGCGTGGGTCGGATCAAGCAGGATCTGGAGAAACACGCCCCCGACGCGGTGATCGTCGAGCTGGGCGGCAATGACCTGCTGCGCGGCACGGCCCCCGGCAAGGCCGCCCGCAATCTGGATTTCATCATGAAACAGGCGGGGGACGGTGACCGGCCTCTGCTGCTGGTGGGAATCGCCTTGCCGGATTCGGACAATCCGCAGGGCCGGACCTGGGCCGCGATCTGGCCAAGGCTGGCGCGCGTGCATGATGCGCTGCTGCTGGAAAACCTGTATGCGCCGTTCTTTGCCCTGCCCAAGCCCGAGATGCTGACCATGCTGCAGCCCGACAAGCTGCATCCCTCGGCTGCCGGGGTGAAGGCGATCGTTCTGGAACTGGGCCCAAAGGTCGAGGACCTGATCGAGCAGGTCGAGGCGCAGAACGCGGTACAGGTTCCGCAAAGCGCATCCCTGAATTGACTTAACCCCGCCGTTTCGGGCGGGGTTCGTCACTGTCATTCCCGCCGATCGCGAATCGATCGACCGGCAGGCGCAGCGTGAATCAGGCTTTGCCCAGCTCGCGCTTGATTTTCAGCGCGCGGTCCGAGAGCTCTTCGTCGCGGGCTTTGGCGAGGAAGGCGTCAAGGCCACCACGGTGATCGACCGAACGCAGAGCGTGGGCCGAAATGCGCAGCTGGTAGCTGCGGCCGAGTTTGTCCGAGATCAGCGAGACCTCGTTCAGGTTCGGCAGAAAGCGGCGACGGGTCTTGTTGTTGGCGTGGGACACGTTGTTGCCGCTCATCGGGCCCTTGCCGGTCAGTTCGCAAACGCGCGACATGATCTTATTCCTTCGATTCGATCCTGCACGGGCGGCTGCCCGCAATATGAAAGGGCGCCGCGTGGCAGCGCCCGGAAATCTGTCTGGGGGAAATACGGGGTCGTGGGGGGCGCGTCAAGTCTTTTTGCCGGGGTTTTGCGGCGCAGGCGGGATCGAAATGCAGCATTTGCCCGAGGATTTTGACGCGGGCCCCCGCATCGCATGGCCGTGACAGCTGGGGCAAGGGGATTCCACCGGGGAATCGATTCGACCTTGGCGCTGTTCAGCGGGGGCTGACTGCCCCCGCACCCCCGTGGATATTTTCACAAGAAAGAAACCGCAGGGGCCGCAGGCTTGTCGCGGGAAGATGCTGGAGCTAGGTGTCGAGGTCATGGATTGGAAAGCCCATCATCCGACACGTCGCGCGCTGCTGGGGCTGGCCCTGGCCGGAGGCTGGACCGCCCTCGCGCAGGCTGGGAGCGGGTTGGGGCTGCTGATGATCCGGCGCAAGGGCTGCGTCTGGTGCGCCCGCTGGGACCGTGAGATCGGACCGGTCTATGGCCAGCATGCCGAGGGGCGGCAGGCCCCGCTGGTGATGGTTGATGTCGATGGCCCCTATCCCGACGGGCTGGCCCTAGCGCGGATGCCCTGGCTGACGCCCAGCTTCATCCTTGTTCAGAACGGCGCCGAAATCGCCCGTTATGAGGGCTACCCCGGCGCCGATCGGTTCTTTCCGGTCCTGCGCGGCATGATCGGGCAGGCACGCGGTTCGGCCTGAAGGCTTTCGCCCTGCGCGGGCTTGCGTTATCTGGGGCACCGTAACCAGATAGATGAACGGGTCAGCCCATGCACGACATCCGCGCCATCCGCGAAAACCCCGCCGCCTTTGATGCAGCCCTGAGCCTGCGCAACCTGGCCCCGGTTTCGCCCGAGATCCTGTCGCTGGACGCCGACCGCCGTTCCCGCATCAGCGCCGCCGAGGCCGCTCAGGCCGAACAGAACCGCGCCAGCAAGGAAGCCGGTGCCGCCAAGGGTCGCGGCGATGAGGCCGAGTTCGAGCGGCTGCGCGCCTTCGTCACCGCCAAGAAAGAGGAAAACGCCCTGCTTCAGGCCGAGGCTGCCGCGCTGGACGCGAAGCTGGCCGAATTGCTGATGGGCATTCCCAACCTGCCGGTCGACAGCGTCCCCCCCGGAGCGGATGAGAACGACAATGTCGAAATCCGCCGCTGGGGTGAGCCCGGTCGTTTCGACTTTACCCCGAAAGAGCATTTCGAGATCGAAGGCGTGAAGCCCGGCATGGACTTCGAGACCGCGGCCAAGCTGTCGGGCTCGCGCTTTGTCGTGCTGCAGAAGGGTGTCGCACGCATCCATCGCGCGCTGGCCCAGATGATGCTGGACCTGCATGTCGACCAGCACGGCCTGACCGAGACCTGGACCCCGGTTCTGGTCCTGTCCAAGATGATGGAAGGCACCGGCCAGCTGCCGAAATTCGGCGAGGACAGCTATCAGACCACCGAAGGCTGGTGGCTGATCCCGACATCCGAGGTGACGCTGACCAATACCGTGAATGGCGATCTGGTCGAACATGCCAGCCTGCCCCGCCGCATGGTCGCGCATAGCCAGTGCTTCCGCTCGGAAGCGGGCAGCGCGGGCCGCGACACGTCGGGCATGCTGCGCCAGCACCAGTTCGAAAAGGTCGAGATGGTCTCGATCACCGATACTGAAAACGGTCTGACCGAACATGGCCGCATGACCCGCTGCGCCGAAGCCGTGCTGGAGAAGCTGGGGCTGCCCTATCGCACCATGGTGCTGTGCGGCGGCGACATGGGCTTTGGCGCCCGCATCACCCATGACCTTGAGGTCTGGCTGCCGGGTCAGGACCGTTACCGCGAGATCTCGTCGGTCAGCTATTGCGGCGATTTCCAGGCGCGGCGGATGAATGCCCGCTATCGCCCCGAAGCGGGTGGCAAGCCCGAGTTCGTCCACACGCTGAACGGCTCGGGCCTGGCGGTCGGACGGACGCTGATCGCGGTGCTCGAGAACGGTCAGCAGGCCGATGGCTCGGTCATCCTGCCCGAGGCGCTGCACCCCTATCTGCGCGGCAAAACCCGTCTGGGCGCGGATGGCGAGCTGGTCTGAGCGCTGAAAGCGACACGATGGTGCGGAATTCCTTCCGCGCCATCGAACCCGGCGGACCCGAGCGGCGTTCCGCAGACATGAGACAAGCCGCAGCCCCCCTTTTGCTGATCGCCACGCTGGCCTTTATCGCCAGCACATTCGGCTATGCCCTGCGCCCGGTCGCATTGGCGCTGGAGCCTGCGACCGAATTCGGCATGGGCATGGTCTTCGAAAGCGAGAACGTGTTTCTGGATCTGGGCGGGCAGTTTCTGCAACCCCGCGTCCTGACCATGATGGGCCTGCTGGTCGTGACATGGCTGGCGCTGGGGTTTCACGCCATCCGCTGCCTGCTGACCGATGAGGGCGGTCGCCATGACGAATATGCGCTGCTGATCGTCGGGCTGATTGCCGGGGCGACATGGCCATGGCTGCGAGACGGCCACCCTATGATGGGGATCATGCTATGCGCGGTGATGTTGGCGGGCTTTCTGGGCGCGGCGCTCAGCGCGATGCGGCTGGGCGACCGGATCAGGAACAGCGGCGCACTGGGATTCGCCGCGGGCTGGGCCACGCTGGTCACCTGCGCCTATTTTGCGACATTGCTGCAGACCCAGTTGCGGGCACCGATGGTGCTGGCGGCGGGCATCGCCATCCTGATCGCAGCCTTGGCCGCGGTGAATGTCCAGCTGCGGCTGGGAGGAACGATCAGCTACAGCGTCGCCGTCATCTGGGGGATGATCGGGCTGGCCGCGGGCTCGGTCTCGGTCGAGGCGGCGCTGGCCACGATGGCCGTGCTGGCCATCGCGGTCATTGCCGTCGCCCTTGTCAGGGTCACGACCTGATCAGGCTTCCTTGGGCTTTTGCCGGTGCTTGTGCTTCGACAGCGCGCCTGACTGATTGATCTTGTTGGCCTTGGCCAGATAGGGGTTCTTGGTCCCCTGATCACGGAAGGTCAGACGGATCGGCGTACCGGGCATGTCGAAATCGGCGCGCAACCCGTTGATCAGGTAGCGCTGATAGCTGTCCGGGATCTTGTCGGTATGCGTCGCCATGACCACGAAGGCCGGCGGACGGGTCTTGACCTGCGTCATGTAGCGCAGGCGGATGCGGCGGCCACCCGGAGCCGGCGGCGGATGCGCCTCGGTCATCGCGCCCAGCCACTGGTTCAGGCGGGCGGTCGGAATACGGCGGTTCCAGACCTCATGCGCCTTCAGGATCGCGTTGTGCAGGCGGTCCAGCCCCTTGCCGGTGCGGGCCGAGACGGTGACCAGCGGCGCGCCTTTCAGCTGCGGCAGCAGACGTTCAAAGGCCTCGCGCAGCTCATTGAGCTTTTGCGGCTTTTCTTCCTCAAGATCCCACTTGTTCGCGGCGACCACGACAGCGCGGCCCTCGGTTTCCGCGAAGTCCGCGATGCGCAGGTCCTGCTGTTCAAAGGGGATGCCCACGTCCAGCAGCACCACGACCACCTCGGCGAAGCGCACGGCGCGCAAGCCATCGGCGACCGAGAGCTTTTCCACCTTGTCGGTGACGCGGGCGCGCTTGCGCATCCCGGCCGTGTCGAAGATGCGGGTCGGCGTGCCCATGAAGTCGGTGGTGACCGAGATCGAATCGCGGGTGATCCCGGCCTCGGGGCCGGTCAGCAGACGGTCTTCGCCCAGGATCTTGTTGATGAGGGTCGATTTCCCGGCATTCGGACGACCGATCACGGCGACCTGCAGGGGCTTCGCGGCGCTCGGGCGCCAATCCTCGGAATCGTCTTCGTCGTCATCCTCGGAGACATCGACATCGGTTTCCGGCGCCTGCTGGACGTTCTGAGCCTCGAACACATCGGCCAGAGGGACGAGGACGCGGTACAGGTCATCCATCCCCTCGCCATGCTCGGCCGAGATGCGCAGGGGCTCGCCCAGGCCAAGGCCATAGGCCTCGAGGAAACCGTTCTCGCCAGCCCGGCCCTCGGCCTTGTTGGCGGCAAGGATCACGTGCTTGGCCCGCTTACGCAGGATGTCGGCGAAATATTCGTCGGCCGCGGTGACGCCGACGCGGGCGTCGATCACGAACAGGCAGATATCGGCCTCATCGACGGCGCGCTCGGTCAGGCGGCGCATCCGGCCTTGCAGGCTGTCATCATCGACAAGCTCGAGGCCCGCCGAATCGACGACGATGAAACGCAGGTCGCCAAGGCGGCCCGCTCCCTCGCGCAGGTCGCGCGTGACGCCGGGCTGGTCATCGACCAGCGCCAGTCGCTTGCCGACGAGGCGGTTGAAAAGCGTGGACTTGCCGACATTCGGCCGCCCGACAATGGCGAGGGTGAAGCTCATCTATATGCTATCAGTTGGCCGTCATGAGTGACGACGTAAAGGGTCTGGCCTGCGACGGCCGGTGCTGCTGCGGCGCCGCCGGGGATCTCGGCAGTGCCGATCAAAGCGCCCGAGGCGGGATCGAAGACGCGCAGATACCCGTCCGAGCCGGCAAGGTAAAGCCGATTCCCTGCAAGCACCGGTCCATAGTGATTCCAGACCTTATCCTGCTTCCTGACAATCTGCTTGGTGAAGTAGGGCAGCTTCTGCGCCCAGACCCGCCCGCCATTCGCCGCATCCAGCCGCAAAAGCTGGGCTTGGTCATTGACGAGGAACACCGAATTCCCCGCGACCAGCACCGGGCTGGAGGCGCCTTCGGGGGCTTCCCATTTCGTGGCACCGGTCTCCAGATCATAGGCACCGACCCGACCCGAGCTGGTCCCGGCATAGACGGTGTTGCCCGAAATCACCGGATCTCCGGTCACGTCGCGGAACAGCGTGATCGAACGGCCCAACCGCGAACCCGCGACATTGGCCTGCCAGGTTTGCGTGCCCTCGGTCGTGTCGACGCCGATGATCTGCCCGGTCGAGAAGGGGAAAACCGCCGTGCCGCCCGCAACCGCAGGCGCGGCGCTGCCCATGACGCCCGCCATGCCGTTATTGCTGAAGACGCGCCACAGCACCTTGCCGTCGCTGGCGCGAACCGCCCAGCCGGTGGCATTGCGGCCCATCACATAGACCACGCCATTGGCCACCGAAGGCGCGCCGCTGATCGGGGCATCGACCCGCTGCCGCCATGCGATGCCGCCGGTCCGCGCATCCAGCGCGACCAACTCGCCATAGCCCGAGGTGGCAAAGACGCGACCGCCCTCATAGGCCAGCCCACCGCCCGAGACACTGTCCGAGGTTTCCGCCGAAGGACGCAGGCTGGCGCTCCAGACGCGGCCACCGCCGGTGCTGGAGGCGGTGACGGTCGACTGGCTGTCCAGCGTGTAGACCAGCCCGCCCGCCACGATCGGATCGGCGGTGATGCGGTGGCGGCGGTCGGATGCCGCGCCGATCGAGGTCGCAA
Source organism: Paracoccus litorisediminis (assembly GCF_009711205.1). GTDB lineage: Bacteria > Pseudomonadota > Alphaproteobacteria > Rhodobacterales > Rhodobacteraceae > Paracoccus > Paracoccus litorisediminis. The sequence continues at coordinate 862,885 of NZ_WMIG01000001.1, forward strand.
AGACCCGATTCGTGCCCGCGCCAATGGCCATGTTCCCCGAGGCGTGGCTGGCGCTGCCCGCCCGTTGCGGCCAGTCGGCATTGCCGCGCACCGGCGGCAGCGACAGCGCCGTCGTGGTCGGGCCGGTCGCGCCCTGTACCGGGACACCGTCGGGCGAGATTACCGCTCGCGGGTCCAGACGTTCGCCGGGCAAGGGCTGGTCGTTCTTGTTGCAGGCCGCAAGGGCCACGATGCCGGTCAGGGCGGCGATAAGGGGCAACCGGGTCATCGCTGTCTCCTCGTTGCGGCGGGACGGGGCACGCCTACTTTTGTTCTTCCGGCAGAGCCGGCGTATTTCGCGTTATTCGGACGGGGCCACGGTGGTGGATTGCGGGCCGGGGCCTTGCGCCTCGTCCGGGTCGGCACCCAGCGTGATCATCATCTCGGCAAGGCGGCGGCGCAAGGGCTCGGACAGGCCGTCCTTTTGCTGGATCTGGCGGATCAGCATGGTCGCGTCCTCGGTCCGGCCCGCGCCGATCAGGGCGACGGCCTTCTGTTCCAGCGCCAGCATTTCAAAGGGCGCGCCGGGTTTGGACAGATTGGCAAGGATGGTGTCGCGCTGCGCCGCATCCATTTCCTGCCCGACGACGATCACCGCCTTGAGCTGGGCAAGGTCATGCAACAGCGGATCAAGCCCCGGCAGATCGGCAGCAGCCAGCAGGCGTTCGGACGCCTTGCCGTTTTCGCCCGCCTCGGCCTCGGTGCCGGCGGCCAGCATTTCGGCCATCAGCTTGCGGCCGGGGATATCGCCGGCGTCAATCGCTTCCAGCGCCGGAACGCGGTCCTTGGTGTCCTGCGCGGCCAGCACCGCATCGCCCCAGGCGCGAGCCTCGGACTGGGCCTTGCCATTGGCATGCTCGCGCCATGCGGCCCCGCCCACGATGGCCAGGATCAGCGCGATCGCGATCCAGCCAAAGCGCCGGAAGGCCTTGAACAGCCTGTCGCGGCGCAACTCGTCGGTGACCTCGTCAATGAAGCTGTCGTTCTGGTTCGCCATGTCGTCCCCGTCTGCTTTCGCGCTGTTCTATACGGGGATGCGCCCCTTTGCCAATGGCGGCGCGCAAGGCAGGGGATCAAGCGTTGCGGCGCGCCTCAGCGCGCTGGCCGATCAGCGCCGAGGCCGAGTAGATCGCCAGCGCCAGCCAGATCATCGCGAATGCGATCATGTGCCAGCGGGTGAAGTTCTCGCCAAAGACCAGAACGGCGCACAGGAATTGCAGCGTCGGGTTCAGGTAAAGCATCAGCCCCAGCGTCGACATCTCGACCCGGCGCGAGGCATAGCTGAACATCACCAACGGCACGGCGGTGATGACACCCGAAGCCGCCAGCAGCAGCGACATCTGCATGTCGGTACCAAAGCTGACCGGATGGGCCAAGGCGGCGGGCATGATCCCGGCTTTTTGCGCCAGCAGCCAGCCAAGCGCCAAAGGTGCCAGGATCGCGACCTCGCAGGCAACCGACAAGACCGGACCCACCGGCAGAGATTTCTTGACCACACCGTAAAGCGCAAAGCTGATCGCCAGCGACAGGCTGATCCATGGCGCGACCCCAAGGCCCCAGGTCAGCAGGATGACCGCCAGCGCCGCGATCAGGACGGCGACGCCCTGTGCGGCCAACAGTTTCTCGCCAAAGAACACCAATCCCATGACCACGGCGATCAGCGGAAAGATGTAATATCCCAGCGAGCTTTCAACGACATAGCCCGCCTGCACCGCCCAGATGAAGATGCCCCAGTTGATCGAGATCACCGTCGCCGCAAAGGCCAGTCGCGGCAGGAAAGGACCGAACAGCGTGCGCCGGAATTCGCCCAGCCGTCCCTGCCAGCCAAGGATACCCAGGAAAAGAACCAGCGACCACAGCGTGCGATGGGCCAGCACCTCGATCACCGCGACATCGGCAAGCTGGTGATAGAACAGCGGCGACAGACCCCAGGTCAGGCAGACCCCGATCATCGCCCAGAATCCCTTGCCCCATTCAGACATGCGCGCCTCCATACAAGGTTTCGGACATGCGCCTGTTTGGCCGCAAGGGCAAGAGGGGGGCTCTGCCCCCCGCCGCAACGGCCCCTCGATGGGGCCATTGTGGCGTCCCCCGGGATATTTCGACAAGAAAGAAAACGGCCCGCCAAAAGGGGCGGGCCGCGTTCACTGGCAACAGGCAAAAGCCGGGGGTCAGAGGCGCGAGGCCACGTTTTCCCAGTTCACCAGGTTGTTCAGGAAGTTTTCCAGATATTTCGGGCGGGCATTGCGGAAGTCGATGTAGTAGCTGTGCTCCCACACGTCGCAGCCCAGCAGCGCGGTCTGGCCGAAGCACAGCGGGTTCACGCCGTTTTCGGTCTTGGTGATCTTCAGCGAACCATCCGCATCCTTGACCAGCCAGGCCCAGCCCGAGCCGAACTGACCGACGCCTGCCGCAGCGAAATCCTGCTTGAACTTGTCGACCGAGCCGAAGGATTCGGTCAGCGCCTTTTCCAGATCGCCCGGAATCGCACCCGGATTGGGACCCATCATTTCCCAGAACTGGGCGTGGTTCCAATGCTGGCTGGCATTGTTGAAGATGCCGTTCTGCGCCACGGCACCCGACTGGTAGGTGCCCTTGACGATGTCCTCAAGGCTCTTGCCTTCCCACTCGGTGCCCGAAACCAGCTCGTTGAGCTTGTCGACATAGGCCTTGTGGTGCTTGTCGTGGTGGAATTCCAGCGTCTCTTTCGACATGCCGCCTGCGGCAAGCGCATCATGGGCATAAGGAAGATCGGGAAGCGTGAAGGCCATTTTCGAAGTCCTTTCCAAGGGGTTCGGAACAGGGTTCTGACACAGCCGGCGGGCAGGGAAAAGCCCTCAGATCGCGGCAATGCCAAGGCGGTGGCGTCAGGCGGCACAACGCGCCAGCCAGAGCGAGGTTCCGCCGCATCCGGCCTAAGGGGTGGCGCATTCCCCTACCCCGCGCATGGTGTTCTGGTAACCCTGCGCCGTCACCAGCAGCTCGGCTGTGCCATCGGACTTGCTGACGCGCAGCCGGTAATCCAGCCGTTCGGTCCGCTGCCCGGAATTGTTGCGCACCCGGCCCAGCGCCCAGCCATAGGTACGACCCCTGGCGTCATCCACCGTCACCACCGCCTTGATCGGATGGCGGACCAGTTTTTGCAGGACCGGGTCATAGACCTCGATCCGGCCGGCATGCGGCCCGGCATTCTGGCGGGTGAACATCAGGAAATCCGGCACCCAGCCGGTGCCGCTTTCATCAATCAACTGACACATCATCACCCGCAGATCGGGCTGTGCGTCCTGCGCCTGCACGCCAAGCGGCAACGCGGCGATCACGGCGGCGGTGATAAGCTGGCGCATCGGAACCCCAAGCTGTGCTGGCCCCATCCAAAGCCGTCAGACGGTCAAGCACAAGGGGGCAATCGCCCTGTCAACGCGGATCGAGGCCGGTTCCCGCCCGCGCCGCATTGTCCAGAAGTCCGCGCAGGTAATCCGCGACCGAGCGGAAGCCGATCAGAACGAATCCCCCCTCTTGCCGCCAGAAGCCGCAGGCCACCTGCGCCGCGCGGCTGCGGCGCATGCCATCGGCAGGCATCGCGGCCAGATCGGTGGGCGACAGCTTGGCCAGAACCTGATCGGCCCTGCCCCCCTCGATGGCAAAGGCCGCGCGCATGTCGCTGACGTCAAGGACCAGCACGTGCTGCCCGGCCAGCGCCGTCGTCAGCTCTGCCAGCGCCGCCGCCAGTTCGGCCTGCGGCAACACCAGCAGCAACTCATCCGGCGACATCCAGCACAGGCGTCGGCTGCCATTGGTGGTGGTCGAGGTCGGCCCCGGCAGCGGGATGGCCGCCGCCTTGGTGATGGCCGCCCCCGCCTCGGTCAGATCGGCGCGGATCTGGATCATGCCCAGATCGGTGATCTCGCGGATATGTGCCAAAGCCTCAGCCATTCGCGCGGCTCCCTTCCTTGTCGTAGAAGACCGGATCGACGATCCGCGCCTTGTAGGTTTCCGCGCCCGCGACCGGGAATTCCAGCACCTCGCCCATGCGGTCGGGACCGTGGCGGACCAGCCCCATGGCGATCGGCGTGCCCAGCGTCGGCGAGATGTAGGTCGAGGTCACCCGCCCTTGCAGATTGCGCTGGCCATTGGGGTTTACCCCTTCGTCCACGGCGTAAACCCCATCGGGCAGCATCCGTCCGTCAAGGCTTTCAAGCCCGACCAGCTTCCAGCGCAGGGGATCGGTCATGTGGCTGCGTTCCTGCGCGCGCTTGCCGATATAATCGGACTTCTTCTTGCTGATCGCCCAGTTCAGGCCCAGATCCTGCGGGATCACCGTGCCGTCGGTTTCATCGCCGATCATGATGAAGCCCTTTTCGGCGCGCATGACATGCATGGCCTCGGTCCCATAGGGCGTAACGCCCAGATCGGCCCCGGCGGCGTGCAGCTTCTCCCACAGCTCCAGCCCGCGCCCGGCGGGTACGGCGACTTCGAACGACAACTCGCCCGAGAAGCTGATGCGATAGATACGGGCGGGAATCCCGGCGATCTGACCCTCAGCCCAGCCCATGAAGGGCAACGCCTCGGGCGAGAGGTCCATGCCGCCCAACCGCTCCAGCAGGTTGCGCGCCTGCGGGCCAACCACGGCGACCTGCGCCCATTGCTCGGTCACGTTGGCGGTATAGACCTTCCAGTCCCACCACTCGCATTGCAGCCAGTCTTCCATATGGGCGTGCATGCGGTCGGCGCCGCCGGTGGTGGTGTGAACCAGCCAGGTGTCCTCGGACAGGCGTGCGGCGACACCATCGTCGATGAGGAAGCCGTTTTCGTTGCAGATCAGCCCGTAGCGGCATTTGCCGACCGGCAGCGTCGACATCATCCCGGTATAGATCATGTCGAGGAAACGCCCGGCATCCGGCCCCTTGACGACGATCTTACCAAGGGTCGAGGCGTCCAGCGTCCCCACGCCCCCGCGTACGGCGCGGATTTCGCGCGCCACCGCAGCGGCATGGGTTTCGCCCGCCTGTGGATAGCAATAGGGGCGGCGCCAATGGCCGACCGGTTCCCAATGCGCGCCCTTGGCCTGATGCCAGCCATGCATCGGGGTCTTGCGCAGCGGCTGGAACAGATCGCCGCGCGCCTCGGCCGCGATGGTGCCCAGAGTCAGCGGCGTATAGGGTGGGCGGAACGTGGTGGTGCCGGTCTGCGGGATCGGCTGCTTCAGCGCGGCGGACAGCACGGCAAGGCCGTTGATATTGCTGACCTTACCCTGATCGGTCGCCATGCCCAGAGTGGTGTAGCGCTTGGTATGTTCGACACTGGCATAGCCTTCCTGCGCCGCCAGCTCGACATCCGAGACCTTCACGTCATTCTGGAAATCCAGCCACATCTTGAACTTCATCGCCTTGGTCGCATTGACCGGCATGACCCAGACCGGCAGCAAGGGCTGTTCGGGTTCGGCCCCGGTGGCCCCGGCGACCAGCAAATCGCCCGCCGCCGCCCCGACCGGGGTCGCCATCGCCGCACCATCGTCGCCGGTCGGCGGACGGCTGGTATCGGGCAGGAACATCGCCTGCGCATCGGACCAGTTCAGCTTGCCGCCGCAATGGCTCCACAGATGCACGACCGGGGACCAGCCGCCGGACATGGCGACGCAATCGGCCTCGATCGTTTCGGACACCTGACCCGCCCCGACATGCGAACAGACCTGCACCACCTGAACGCCCTGCCCGCCCTTGACCCCGGCAATGGCGCTGGCGGAAAGGATGCGGATGCCGCGCGCGCGGACAGCCTGAGGAAGCGCGCCCGAAGGGTTGGCGCGGGCGTCGATCACCGCAGGCACCTCAAGCCCGGCATCCAGCGCCGCCAGCGCCGTGCGATAGGCGTCGTCGTTATTCGTCACCACGACAATGCGCCGCCCCGGCGCCACGGCATAATCCGCGATGAAATCCCGCACGGCCGAGGCCAGCATCACACCGGGCACATCATTGCCGGCAAAGCTCAGCGGACGTTCCAGCGCGCCCGAGGCAACCACCACATGCCCGGCCCGGATGCGCCACAACCGCTGGCGCGGCAGCCCGGCATTCGGATCGTGATCGGCCAAGGCCTCGCGCGCGATCAGGTAGCCATGGTCGTAAAGCCCGGTCGCCATCGTATTGCGGCGCAGGGTGACATTCGGCATGGCGCGCAGATCGGCCAGAGCCGCGTCGATCCGCGACTGGCCATCGGCGTGATCGGTCGGCGTGCGTCCGCCCCAATGCGGGTTCTGTTCCAGAACAGTGACGGTCTTGCCCTGCCGCCCGGCATCGCGCGCCGCCAGAAGCCCGGCAATGCCGCCACCGACCACAACCAGATCGGCATGGGCATAGGCCTGTTCATAGCTGTCAGGATCGGCCTCGGTCGGGGCCTTGCCCAGACCGGCCGAGCGGCGGATCACCGGCTCGAACACATGTTTCCAGAACGGGCGGGGATGGATGAAGGTCTTGTAATAGAAGCCCGCCGGCAGGAATCGATACAGCCAGTTGTTCACCGCGCCCACATCGACATTCAGGCTGGGCCAGCAATTCTGGCTGGTCGTGACCATGCCCGCGACAAGCGCCGTGGTGGTGGCGCGCTGGTTCGGCTCAAACCTGCCGCCCTGCCCCAGTCCCAGGAGCGCGTTCGGTTCCTCGGCGCCTGAGGCCAGAGGTCCGCGCGGGCGATGATACTTGAAGCTGCGCCCCATCATCAGCTGACCGCTGGCCAGCAGGGCCGAGGCCAGCGTATCGCCCCGCAGCCCGCGCAGGTGGCGACCGTCGAAACGGAAGGGCAGCGGATAGGCGCGGTCGATCAGGCGGCCGCCGCGGGACAGGCGGAAGGGTCCGTTATCGCTCATTCGGTCAGGCTTTCGGCAGGCGAGGTTTCGGTCCAGTCAGGCGTCCAATCCGGGCGCTTGGCGCGGATGGCGGCAACGATCTCGGGGGTGGGATGCGGGTTCTGCGCCTTGTAGGTGCCGAACACCTCAAGCGTGGCGGTGCAGCGCGCGGCCAGAAACCACTTGCCGCAGCCATAGGCGTGGCGCCAGCGCTCGAAATGCACGCCCTTGGGGTTCTTGCGCGCGAACAGGTAGGATTCGAAATCCTCGTCGCTCGCCCCAGGGCCAAAGCGTTTCAGATGCGCCTCGCCACCCGGAGCAAGCTCGGTCTCCTCGGCGCGGATGCCGCAGCAGGGACAGGTCAGGGTCAGCATCACTCACTCCTTGCGTGACAGGCGCGCATGGTCAGTCGCGCCAAGGCCATGGGCCGGACGCGGGTGGGGTTCTGGACATGGGAAAACAGTTCAGGCCGGGTGCTGCTGGCCATAGGCGCAGGCTGCGTCACGACGGGCATTATCCGCCAGCGCGCAATCCCGACTTTACGCGGGCCGATGTGGATCAGCCGCGCCGCAATGTCGACCGAGGGGCGGAAAGCCCCTCGATCCTTGTTTAATGCCGCAGCGCGATCAGTTCGCGGGCGGGGTGGTGCCAGCCGGAGCAGGCGTTGCCGGAGCAGCAGGCTCGGCAGGCGTCGCCGGTTCGGCAGGGGTTGCGGGTGCGGCCGGAGCAGGCTCGGCCGGTGCGGGCGTGGTCGTGGCCGGAGCGGCGGGCTCGACGCTGACAGCGCCATCGGTCGTAGCCGGCGCAGGGGTCGTGACGGCGCCGTTATCGACCGGTGCGGTCGGCTCGGTCGAGCCGGACATGTACCAGTAGATGACGGCCAGCACGACGATGATGGCGCCGATGATGAGCCACAGATTGCTCTTGTTTTGTTCGGCCATGAAGAAAACTCCTTGGTCATGGTGACGTGCGGGACCAATGCACTATTCCGCCAAGAGTTCCATTGAAATCGCAGCATTTTTCTTGCGCCGTCACGATTGGCGGAAAGCCGCCCGCAGATTTCCTGCCGGATCAATGCGCCACCCCCGCTGCCACGCTTTCGTCGATGAAGCGCCCCTCGCGGAAACGGTTCAGCCCGAAATCGGCAGCCAGAGGCCCCGGTTGACCCTTGGCCACCAGTTCCGCCATGGCCCAGCCCGAGCCGGGGATGGCCTTGAACCCGCCCGTGCCCCAGCCGCAGTTCACGAAGATATTCTCGACCGGCGTCGTCGACAGGATGGGTGAGCGGTCGCCGGTCATGTCGACGATCCCGCCCCATTGCCGCAGCATCTTCAGCCGCGACAGCATCGGGAAGGTCTCGATCAGGGCGCGGATGGTTTCCTCGACATGCTGCCACGAGCCGCGCTGGGAATAGTTGTTGAAGCCGTCGGTGCCGCCGCCAATCACCATCTCGCCCTTGTCGGATTGCGACAGGTAGCCATGGACGGTGTTGGCCATGATCACCAGATCGCAGCAGGGCTTGATCGGCTCGCTGACCAGCGCCTGCAGCGCCATCGATTCGATCGGCAGCCGGAAGCCCGCCTTCTCTGCCAGAACCGAGGAATGGCCCGCGACCACCAGCGCCAGTTTGTCGCATTCGATGCGGCCCTTGCCGGTGTTCACGGCGCGGACGCGACCGGATTCGGTCTCGATCCCGGTCATTTCGCAATTCTGGATAATATGCATGCCCATGGCGGAACAGGCCCGCGCATAGCCCCATGCCACGGCATCGTGCCGCGCGGTGCCGCCGCGTTCCTGATACAGCCCGCCAAGAACCGGATAGCGCGGCCCATCGATATTGATGATCGGCAGCATCTTCTTGATGCGTTCGGGCGTGACCCATTCGGTCGAGACATTCTGCAACTGGTTGGCATAGACCGTGCGCTTGTAGCCGCGAACCTCATGTTCGGTCTGGGCCAGCATCAGCAAGCCGCGCGGGCTGAACATGACGTTGTAGTTCAGGTCCTGCGACAGGTTTTCATACAGCTTCAGCGCCTTGTCATAGATCGCCGCCGAGGGGTCCTGCAGGTAGTTCGAGCGGATGATGGTGGTGTTGCGCCCGGTATTGCCGCCACCCAGCCAGCCCTTTTCGATGATCGCGATATCGGTGATGCCGAAATTCTTGCCAAGGTAATAGGCCGTGGCCAGCCCGTGCCCGCCCGCGCCGACGATAACGACCTGATACTTCTTCTTCGGCTCGGGGCTGGCCCAGGCGCGTTTCCAGCCGGAATGCAGGCGCATCGCCTCGCGCGCGATGGCAAAGACCGAATAGCGGCCGGTGCTTTTCGATGCGGGATTGGCGGACATGGGGCGTGACCTTTGCAAAAGACTCGGTCAGCAGAGTGGATTTTCGCGAGGCGTCCGGCAAGTCAGGCCTGCGACGGGCCAATTGTCGAATTGCGACAGGGAGCGGCGCAGATCTTCCGCACGGCCGCTCGCGCCACATTGACTTTTTCCGCGCCTCCGGAACGGATAGAAGACGGGGGCGCCATGGGAGTATGCGATGTTCTGGATGATCTGCGCGGCTTTGTCGGCCATCGTTGCGATTGCGATTGCCGCACCGCTGCTGCGTCGCCGCGCGGCGGGCGAACAGCCTGCTGCCGCCTATGACCTGCGGATCTATCGCGACCAGCTGCGCGAGGTCGAACGCGATCTGGAGCGCCGCGTCGTCGAACCCGCCGAGGCCGAGCGCCTGCGCAATGAAATCGGCCGCAAGGTTCTGGCCGCCGACCGCGCGCTGGCGACGGAAACCGCCTCGGGCCGCACAGCCGGTGGTCCGGTGGCGCTGGCGGTCCTGGGCCTGCTGCTGTTGGGAACGGTGCTGCTCTATCGGCATCTGGGCTCGCCCGACATGCCGGACGAACCCATCGGCACCCGCATCGCGCATGCCGAGGCCAATTACGCCAACCGCCCCAGTCAGGCCGAGGCCGAAAAGGCCGCGCCGAAACCCGAACGCGCCCAACCCGATGCGGATTATGCCGCGCTGATCGAACAGCTGCGCGCGACCGTCGCCAAGAATCCCGACGATCAGCGCGGGCAGGAATTGCTGGCCCAGCACGAGGAACGTCTGGGCAATCTGGTCGCCGCCAAGGAGGCGCAGACCCGGCTGATCGCGCTGCGCGGCGACAAGGCTTCGGCTGCCGATTACACCCGTCTTGCCGGACTGACGATCGAGGCCGCGGGTGGCCTGATCACCCGCGAAGCCGAGGACCATCTGGACCGCGCGCTTGTCTTGGACCCGATGGAACAACAGGCACGCTTCCTGTCAGGCCTCTTGCAGATCCAGAGCGGCCGCCCCGATCTGGCCTTCCCGATCTGGTCGCATCTGCTGGTCGAGGATATCGACAATGCGCCCTGGCACGGGCTGGTTCGTGCCTCGATCAAGGATCTGGCCTGGTTCGCAGGCGTGCCCGATTACACGCCGCCCGACCAGCAATCCGCCCCACAGCCCGGCGCGCTGCCCGGCCCGGATGCCGAAACGATGGCAGCGGCGCAGGACATGACCCCCGAAGACCGTCAGCAGATGATCCAAGGCATGGTCAAGGGGCTGGAATCGCGGCTGGCGACGCAGGGTGGCACGCCCGAGGAATGGGCGCGGCTGATTTCCGCCCTTGTCGTCCTTGGCCAAAAGGATCATGCGCAGGACATCCTGGGCGAGGCGCGGACGCGTTTCGCCTCAATCCCCGAGGCGCTCGCCACCATCGAGGCCGCGGGCAAGCAATCGGGACTGCAATGATCTGCGAGACGATCGAGGAATTCGCCGCCGCCCTGCCGCGCACCGGCGCCATCGCCGGGCTGGATCTGGGCACCAAGACCATCGGCGTCGCGGTCAGTGACGGGTTGCGCAGCGTCGCCTCGCCGCTGACGGTGATCCGACGGGTCAAGTTCACGCTGGACGCCGAGGCGCTGCTGAAGATCGTCGCGGATCGCGCGCTGGTCGGGCTGGTTCTGGGCCTGCCGCGCAATATGGACGGGTCAGAGGGACCGCGAGCACAATCCACCCGCGCCTTTGTCCGCAATCTTGAACGCCTGACACCGCTGCCGATCAGCTATTGGGACGAACGCCTGTCCACCGTCGCCGCCGAACGCGCCCTGCTGGAGGGCGACACCTCGCGCAAACGCCGCGCCGAGGTCATCGATCAGGTCGCGGCGGGCTATATCCTGCAAGGCGCGCTGGACCGGTTGAGTTTTCTGGGCTGAGCCTCGCGTGACGTGCGAAAGCGGCCCTTGCGGGCCGCTTTTTTCTTTGCCGAAGATCAGTTCGAAGCCGTCTGCGTGCCCAGCGGGAAGGACCACAGGAAGGTCTCGCCCGAGGCATCGTCGACGCCGTCATTGTCGGTCACGGTCCAGACCAGCCCATCCGGGGTGATCGCCATGCCCTCGACCTTGTCCTGAACATAGCCGTTCCACTGCTTCAGGTCGGGGATCAGGTCGCGGACGACCTGCTTTTCGACCAGCGGCAGATCGCCACCCAGCGCGGCAGGGGCCAGCCCGTCCAGGGCCACCTTGGTCACCTGCTTCAGCTTGGCCGCCTGACCGATCAGGTTGTCGCGCTCGACCAGATAGATGTCGCCATCATGGATGGTCAGTTCCGACAGACCGACCCAGCCTTCGCCCTGCTCCAGCGGATAGCGGACGCCCGCCCATTCGCTGGTGGCAGGATCGAAGCGCAGCAGTTTTGCCTGCCCCTTGGGATCGTCCTTCCATTCGCGCTGGACGGCCATCCACAGCGCGCCGTCCGATGCCAGCGCGATGCCCTCAAGCCCGAAACGGGTCGAACCGGCAACCAGATCGGTGGGCAGCTCGATGCTTTGCTGGACCGCGCCCTGCGCATCGACATTCAGGATCTGATGCGGGATTTCCTTTTCCGGATTGCCTTCGCTGGCCAGCCAGAAGCCACCCTTGCCGTCAGCGGTGATGCCTTCCAGATCCAGCTTTTCGGCGGGCTTGCCGTCCTTGGTGACGATCATGCGAGAGGTGATGCGGGCGGGCGTGGTCCCGGTCTCGATACGATAGATCGAGGGTTCCGCCGCATAGGCGCTGTCGCTGACCGCATGGACGACGGTCGCATCCTGCGGATCGACGGTCAGGCCCGACAGCGCGCCCCAGCCGATCAGCTGATCGCCGGTCGAGACGATCGTCGGATAAGCGGGCGTGCCGTCAGTGCGGGCATAGATCATCACATGCGAGCGGGCGGCGCCGTCCTCGCCCAGATCGGTCTCATTGGCGCTGGCAAACAGGCCGCGCGCGGGGATGGCAACCAACCCCTCCGGCCCGATGCCCGAGGGCAGGATCTGGGTCAGCTTCGGCTGGGCGGGATTGGCCACGTCATAGACGCCGATGGCGCTGCCGCGTTCCGAACCGACGAACAGCAACTTTTTCCCGTCGAACTCGGCATATTTCAGCGCCTCGGGCTCAACGCCCTTCTTGCCCGAGCGGCCCTCGGGGTAATGGCCGATGCGGACCAGCGCATGTTCGAACTCGGCGCCGGACTCATAGGCGACCGAACCGTCGCGCTTCCAGATGGTGAAGCCGCGCGAGCCGCCCTTCCAGTCGCCTTCATTCGCGGTGGCGAAGTGGTCATTGTCCAACCATGCGACGGTATCGGGTTCGCGCGGCACGGCGGTCAGGCTGCCGGTAAAGTTCAGCTTGCCGTCCTTTTCCGTATCGACGCCCGCCAGATCGACCGCGCCCGCGCTGAAATGCGAGGCCACCTTGCCATCGGCACCGATCACCACGATGTGGTTGTTTTCCTGAAGCGTGACGACCAGATCGCCATTGGCGTTGAAGTCCAGATATTCGGGCTCGGGGTCCTCGGGGGCGATTTCAGCCAGCCCGGTCAGTTCAACGACCTGCTTTCCGGCGCAATCGACTTGCCCGTCCTTGATCGGCAGGCGGGTGACGAAACCCGCCGGCATCTGGGGCAGAGCGCCGTCATTCACCTCTTCGTCGCGCTCATTCTCGATCGCGACGGCCAGCCAGTCGCCCTTGGGCGACAGCGCCACCGAATCGGGCTGCCCGCCCAGATCGCAGCTGGCGATCACGGATTTGGACGCCAGATCTACCGAACGCAGCACGCCCGAGGGCTGGGTGAAGCTTTCCGAGGTATTCACGCCGACAAAGGCCGTCCCGCCCAGCACCACAGTCGTGGTCGGCTCGCCATCCATCGGGATATTGCCAAGGGGTTTGGGCGCGGCGGGATCGGTGATGTCGATCAGCCCGATCGCGTTCAGCGGGCTGTCGGAATAGATCAGCTCCATGCCATCGGCGGTCGCAGTCATGATCTCGGCCGAGGTGGCGCGGGCGCGGTCCTCGCCATCGGCCATGTTGTCGGCGGTGGCAAAGCTGGCGATGCGGTTGAAAACCGGCTCGGCGACGGCGGGCGATGCAGCCGCCAGCGCAACAAGCGAGCAGAGGGTCAGGCGAAACGTCATGATTTCCTCGGGGGTTGGCAAGGTCCCCGCGGATGTGGCGCGCGCATGTAACATGGCCTTGAAGGCCGGGTGACGCTTGGGTGACGTTTAGTCCCGACGGACGACCCGCACCTCTCGGATCGCGGTTTTCAGGCGGATGCGGGTTTCGGCGGGCTCGCGCGCCACGGCGTCCAGAATTGCACGCATGTCGCCGCGTAGCCCGTGCAACTGATCGACCAGCGACAGGACCAACGCCAGCGCCTCATCGTCCAGATGGTAGCCCTCGGACAGATCGACCACCAGATGCAGCCGGGCGATGTCCAGATCGCGAAACAGCGGGCCGCTTTCGGACTGCACCGGCTGGACGACGCCGCTGCTGATATAGGTCTCCAACTGCTCGCGGGTCATCTCGGGCAGTTCGATCAGGGTTTCGGTCAGGGTGTAATGCCTGCGCGTCATTTGCCCCTCCTTGGATCATAGCCATGGTTCTGCCGCCATTCTTCCATGAATCGCGCCAGATCGTCGTCGATACGGGGCGGCATGACGATTTTCAGCACGACATGCTGGTCGCCGCGCTGGCCGCCTTCGCCCTTGAGGCCACGGCCCTTCAGCCGCAGCTTCTGCCCGGTGCTGGCTCCGCGCGGGATGCTGAGCATGACCGGGCCGTCGATGGTCTCGGCCTCGACCTTGCCGCCAAGAACCGCCTCATCCAGCGTGATCGGCAGGGTGGTTTCAACGTCATCGCCGTCGCGTCGCCAGTCGGGGTCTTCGGCAATGACCAGTGTCAAAAGCGCGTCCCCCGGCGTGCCGTCGCCATAGCCGGCGGCGCCCTTGCCGCGCAGGCGGATGATCTGGCCGTCGCGCGCGCCTTCAGGGATCTTCACATCCAGAACCGCACCGTCAGGCATGGTGATCCGGGTCGAGCCGCCACGCGCGGCGGTCATGAAGTCGATCTCCATGGTGAAGCGCTGATCCTGACCTCGCATGTCGAAACCTCGCGCGCCGCCACCCCGCTTGCGCGAGGCACCGCTTTGCCCGAACAGGTCCGAGAACACGTCGGACAGATCGTCGAAATCCTGCGCGCCGGGGCGATAGGGATTGTCTCCCGCCTGCGCGTAATCGCGGTAATAGTGCCGCTGCTGGCGCTCCTGCCCCGAAGCGTCGATCTCGCCCCGATCAAAGCGGGCGCGCTGATCAGCATCCTTGAGCAGGTCATAGGCCGAGGAGGCCGCCTTGAAGCGCTCATGCGCGGCCGGGTCGGGCGTCAGGTCCGGATGATCGGTCTTGGCGATCTTGCGATAGGCCTTCTTGATTTCATCCTGGCTGGCGGTCTTGCTGACACCCAGCGCCTTGTAGGGATCATCGGCCATGGCCGGTTGCGTCCTTTCACCTGACTGCGGCCAACGTCGCGAAGGACGCGGGCGTTCCCCTATCCGATACGAGCGGGGGGATTTTGTCCAGTTTCAAGCCGCTGCGCGAAAGGGGGGCTCTGCCCCCCGCCAGATCGGCCCCTCGATGGGGCCGGTCTGGCGCCCCCCGGGATATTTGGGCAAGAAAGAGTCACGCCTTGGGGCGAAACGCCTTGATCCGGGCGGGATCGGTCTCGATCCGGGCCGCGCCGATCAGGTCAAGGCAGTAGGGAACCGCCGCGAAAACCGCATCAAGGCAGGTCGCGATGGCCGAGGGCTTGCCGGGGATGGTGATCATCAGCGTCTGGCCCCGGATCCCCGCCGTCTGGCGCGACAGGATCGCGGTCGGCACTTCAAGCAGGCTGGCGCGGCGCATTTCCTCGCCAAAGCCGGGCAGTTCCTTTTCCATGACATCGGCCATCGCCTCGGGCGTCTGGTCGCGCGGGGCGGGGCCGGTGCCGCCGGTGATCAGGATCAGATCGGCATGTTCCCGGTCAGCGACATTGAGCAGCGTTTCGGCCACGATCTCGCGGCCATCGGGGATGATCGTGCGGGTAATGGTCATGGGCGAGGTGATGGTGGCGCGCAGCCAGTCCTCGGCTCCCGGTCCGCCCTTGTCCTCATATTCGCCGCGGCTGGCGCGGTCGGATACGGTGACGATGGCGATATGGGCGGGACGGGTCATGGCGCGGCCTTCTGATCAGTTCCGGGACATAGTGGCGGGGAAAGCGCGGGAATGAAAGATCGCGGGCGGTTTCCGTTGCCCGTGGCGATCGGGCATGATCGATTACCGGCATGAACCCGATCCTGATCCGCCCCGCCGACCCCGCTGATGAACCCGCCATCAGGGCCTGTGCCACGGCCGCCTATGGCCCCTATATCGCCGCAATCGGACGGCCTCCGGCACCCATGGTCGCGGATTTTACCGCCCAGATCGCTGCCAGGCAGGTGCATGTGGCAACCGACAGGGACGGCGCGTTTTTGGGCTATGTCGTGTTTTTTCCCGACGGAACCGCCATGCATCTGGAGGCCGTGGCCGTGACGCCCGAGGCCGCGGGCCGGGGCGTCGGCAAGCTGCTGATCAAATTCTGCGAGGATGAGGCGCGGCGCTCAGGGCTGTCAGCAGTGCAGCTATACACCAACCAGAAGATGGTCGCGAACCTGTCCATCTATCCGCATCTGGGCTTCACCGAGACAGGCAGGCGGTCCGAGGACGGGTTCGAGCGGGTCTATTTCGAAAAAGCCCTGACCTGAGCGCCGGAATCGAAAGGGCCGCGGGGATCGCCCGCGGCCCTTCGTATCATTTGGCGACGCGCGCGTTGCGGGTCGCGATCAGTTTCAGGCGAAGCGCGTTCAGTTTGATGAAGCCAGCCGCGTCCTTCTGGTCGTAGGCGCCGGCATCTTCCTCGAAGGTGACGTGCTTTTCGCTGTAAAGCGAATGGTCCGACCAGCGGCCGACGCAATTCACCGAGCCCTTATAGAGCTTCAGCCGGACCGTGCCGGTGACATGCTCTTGCGACTTGTCGATCAGGGCCTGCAGCATCTCGCGCTCGGGCGAGAACCAGAAGCCGTTATAGATCAGCTCGGCATAGCGCGGCATGATCGAGTCCTTCAGGTGACCCGCGCCCGCGTCCAGCGTGATCTGCTCGATGCCGCGATGGGCTTCCAGCAGGATGGTGCCGCCGGGGGTCTCGTAGATTCCGCGCGATTTCATGCCGACGAAGCGGTTTTCCACAAAATCGAGGCGACCGATGCCGTGCTTGCCGCCCAGTTCGTTCAGCTTGGTCAGGATCGTTGCGGGCGACAGCGCCTCGCCATTGATCGCGACGGCATCGCCCTGCTCGAAGGTGACTTCGATGAATTCGGGGGTATCCGGCGCTTCCTCGGGGGAAACGGTGCGCTGATAGACATATTCCGGCGCGGCCTCAGCCGGGTTTTCCAGCGCCTTGCCCTCGCTCGAGGTGTGCAGCAGGTTCGCATCAACCGAGAAGGGCGCTTCGCCGCGCTTGTCCTTGGCGATCGGGATCTGGTTCGTTTCCGCGAATTCGATCAGCTTGGTGCGCGAGGTCAGGTCCCATTCACGCCACGGCGCGATGACCTTGATCGAGGGGTCCAGCGCATAGGCCGAAAGCTCGAACCGAACCTGATCGTTGCCCTTGCCGGTCGCACCATGCGCCACGGCATCGGCGCCGTGCTTATGGGCCAGTTCGACCAGATGCTTCGAGATCAGCGGGCGCGCGATCGAGGTGCCCAGCAGATACAGCCCCTCGTACAGCGCATTGGCGCGGAACATCGGGAAGACGAAATCGCGCACGAATTCTTCGCGCACGTCGACGATATGGATATTTTCCGGCTTGATGCCCAGCAGCTCGGCCTTGGCGCGCGCCGGTTCCAGCTCTTCGCCCTGCCCCAGATCGGCGGTGAAGGTGATGACCTCACAGCCATATTCGGTCTGCAACCATTTCAGGATGATCGAGGTGTCGAGCCCGCCCGAATAGGCAAGGACGACTTTCTTCGGCGCGTCGGTCATGCGGTAAGCCCCCTTGGAATGTCGCGCAGGGAATAGGACCATTCGCCGCTTGTCACAAGGGGACGGGGGAAATTAGGCTCTGCGAAATTTTGGGAAAATCATGCAGTCAATTCGCATTCTAAGACATTCTTTCATGCAACTCGCGGGCAATTGGCGGCAGGCCATATTGCTTTCCATCGGGCCGCTACTGGTTCAGACAGCCGCCCTCGGGCTGGCGATTTTCATGTTGGGTGGGCTGCACGCTCCACCACAGTCTATCTTCTTCTTCTTTTTTGTCTGGGCTCTGACCTTCGGCGCAATCCTCTTCTCGGCGGCATGGCTAGCAACGAGATGGCATAGGTTCGTGCTGCTTGCCGAAGTGCAACGCGCCTTTTCTCGACCGCGTCAGATCTTGCCATATCTCAAGACGATGCTGCTCACGCTCGTCTTGATGGCCGCTATCGCGATTCCAATGCTCCTGTTTGCCCTCACTGCCATGCGCATGGTGAACCAAGAAACGATCCCCGCTGCCACGCGCTTCTTCAGCGTCGCGGGAACGTTCATCTTTTATATCTTTGTGCTAAGGCTTAGCACGGCTTTGCCGGGGGCGGCCATCGGCGCGGCAAAACCGATCAAGCGCAGTTGGATCGCCATGGGCAAAACATCCCGAACCTTGGCTATCCTCGTTCTAGGCTACATGCTGTTTCAATGGGGCTTCCAAGCACTGGCGGGCGGTCATACCAACTTTGGTAAACTTCCCAGTGTCTGGTGGATTGCCGCACAACTCGGGATTTACTGGTTTTCGGTGCTCTTTTATCTGTCTGTGCTGACAACATTGTGGGGGCATTACGTCGAGGCCCGACCACTGCGCTGAAACCCTTGCCAAATCGCATAATTCACGCCATTGGCCGGGCATGGAAAACTTTGCCGCCTCTGTCCGCCAGGCAGAGATCGCGCTGCGCGACCTCTTCGAGCCGACGCCCCTGCAGAAGAACGACCACCTCTCGGCCAAATACGGGGCCGAGATCTGGTTGAAACGCGAAGACCTGACGCCGGTGCGCAGCTACAAGCTGCGCGGGGCCTTCAACGCCATGCGCAAGATCGGCGCGGGGGCTGCGGGGCATTTCGTCTGCGCCAGCGCCGGAAACCATGCCCAAGGCGTGGCCTTTGCCTGCCGTCATTTCGGGGCCAAGGGTACGATCTTCATGCCGGTGACGACACCGAAGCAGAAGATCGACAAGACCCGGATCTTTGGCGGCGGCGCGGTCGAGATCGTGCTGACCGGCGATTACTTCGACCAGACCCTGGCCGCCGCGCAGGAATTTGCCCGCGCACAGGGGGCCACCTTCCTGTCGCCCTTCGACGATCCCGATATCATCGAGGGTCAGGCGACCGTCGGGCTTGAGATCCTGAGCCAGATGGACGGCGCACCGGATGTGATCGTGCTGCCGGTTGGTGGCGGCGGGCTGTCCGCGGGCGTGACCCGGCTGTTTGCCGAGCTTTCCCCCAGCACCCGCGCCGAATTCGCCGAGCCCGATGGCGGCGCCAGCCTGCAAGGCGCGCTGCTGGCCGGTGCGCCCGTCACCCTGCCCGCCGTCGATACTTTCGTCGATGGCGCGGCGGTCGCGCGTATCGGTGCCCTGCCCTTTGAGCATCTGCGGCGGTTTTCGCCCGATCAGGTCCATCTGGCCCCCGAGGACCGGATCTGCGCCACCATGCTGGAAATGCTGAATATCGAGGGGATCGTGCTGGAGCCTGCGGGCGCGCTGGCCGTCGACGCGCTGCGCGACATCCCCGATCTGGCGGGCAAGCGGGTGGTCTGCATCTGCTCGGGCGGGAATTTCGACTTTGAGCGCCTGCCCGAGGTCAAGGAACGCGCCCAGCGTTTCTCGGGGTTGAAGCGCTATTTCATCCTGCGCATGCCGCAGCGCCCCGGCGCGCTGCGCGATTTCCTTGAGCTGCTCGGCCCGGATGACGATGTCGCCCGGTTCGAATATCTGAAGAAATCGGCGCGGAACTTCGGCTCGATCCTGATCGGGATCGAGACCACCTCGCCCGAAAACCTCGACCGGCTGCGCGAGCGGCTGGAGGCGGCGGGGATCGGGCATCGCGACATCACCCGCGATCCGGTTCTGGCCGAATTCCTGATCTGACCGCGATCAGCGCCCCGCCAAGGCGAGGCGCGCGAAATGACGCGAGCCGGGATCGGCCAGCAGCCCCTGCAGGTCCGACAGCGCGACCCAATGCGCATCATGGCCCGGCTCGGTCGGCGGACCCAACCGCATGATCGGTCGGGCCAGATAGATGGTGCACAGTTTCTCGGCCCAGAAATCGTAGTCCGGCATCCAGCAATAGCGGCGATAGCTGCCCAGCCGCCGAACCGAGCCGATGGACCAGCCGGTTTCCTCACGCACTTCGCGATGCAGCGCCGCGACGGGCGATTCGCCGGGATCTACCCCGCCTCCGGCCAGCTGGAATTCCGGCTCGGGCGCGTGCTGAAAGGTGACCAGCGCCCGGCCATCACGGATCAGAACCGCATAGGCTCCGGCACGATGACGGTAGGGATGAGGACCGGGCGGAGGGCCGAAACGGGGAATCATGGCTGCCTTTCGACGGATCGTGGCTGAAGCGCAGCCATTGCGGCCGCAGCCTTGCCCGGAGCCTGTGCGATCCGCAAGCCCGCGCGGGGCTTTCGATCAGGGCCGACCCCGACGCCACATAAGCAAAAACCCCCGAAAGCATGAAGCTTTCGAGGGTTTTTGTTTTGGTGCCCAGGAGAGGACTCGAACCTCCACGCCTTGCGGCACACGGACCTGAACCGTGCGCGTCTACCAATTCCGCCACCTGGGCAGGTGGTATGAGCGGGTCATTAAAGGCAGTCGCGGGCGGCGTCAACTCGATGTGGAAGGTTTTTTCGGATTTCGTCGACAAGGCATTCTGAGGGCCGTTCCACCCCGCCGCAAACGTGGAATCCGGAAAGCAAAAACCCCCGAAAGCGTGACGCTTTCGAGGGTTTTCGTTTTGGTGCCCAGGAGAGGACTCGAACCTCCACGCCTTGCGGCACACGGACCTGAACCGTGCGCGTCTACCAATTCCGCCACCTGGGCAGGTGGTGTGAGCGGCTGATTAAAGACAGTCGCGGGGGGCGTCAATGGGGTGAAAGTCGATTTTTCATCGAAGCTTCATATTTTTCCTGCACGCCCGATTCCGCCATCGGCGTAAGCGATGCCGGGAATCGGGACTGACCATTCCGGCAACTTGTAAGGTTTGGGTATTGGCATAGAAATTATGGAGAAAATCGCATCGGGGGACCGGATGTTGGCCGATATCGCGACAATGACCTGGGACGTGATCGTCATTGGCACCGGCATCGGTGGCGGCAGTGTCGGGCGCAGACTGGCCGAACAGGGTCTGTCCGTCCTGTTTCTGGAAAAGGGTCCGGACCTTGGCGACAATGTCGTGCCGCCGGTCCCCCCCGATACCATCGACCCCGACGCACGGGTTGCCGGTGGGGCGTGGCCCAAGACGATCTCGGCCCGGCTGGATGGCAAATGGTGCGAACTGGACGGCATGATCGGCTCGGTCGTTGGGGGAACCTCGTCCTTTTACGCGGCAACGCTGGAACGCCCTGAACGCCACGATCTGGACACGGCCGAGCACCTGCCGCACCCGACCGGCGGCTGGCCGGTCAGCTATGATGAGATGCGGCCCTGGTTCGATCTGGCCGAACGCTATTACCAGATCAGCGGCGAGGCCGATCCGCTGGACCCCCAGGCGGCGACCCTGCCCGCCCCGCCGCGCGCCTTGCCGCAATCCGACATCGACCTGATGGCGGATCTGAAGCGGGCCGGGATGCACCCCTATCAGACCCATATGGCCGCCCGCTTTGTTCCGGGTTGCGAGGGCTGCTTTGGCAGGCGATGCACGCGGCGCTGCAAGATGGATGGCCGCTCGGCCGGGGTACTGCCCGCGATCGAGACCGGACGCGCCGCGCTGCTCGACCGCTGCAGCGTCTCGCGCATCGAGGCGGATGCAACGGGCGTCACCTCGCTTCTGTGCCTGCGTGAGGGCAAGCCGATCACATTGAGCGCGCGGCACTATGTGCTGGCGGGCGGAGGCTTGGGTTCGCCCTCGCTGATGCTGCGCTCCAAAAACGAGCATTGGCCCGAGGGGCTGGGCAATCGCAACGATCTGGTCGGCCGCAACCTGATGTTCCACATGAGCGAGATCATCGCCATCTGGGCCGGACAGAATCGCGACGAAAGCGCCGCCTCGCGTTCGATCAGCATGCGGGACCTGTATTTCCGCAATGGCGCGCGGCTGGGAACGGTGCAATCCATGGGCCTGACCGCCGGTTATGGCGAAATCCTGCACGCGATGCACAACCGCTTCGACATGTCGGCCTTGCGCCGTGTCCGGCCCTTGCGGATGGGTTTGCGCGTTCCTGCCCGCATCGCGGCAGGGATGCTGGGGCGCGCCAAGCTGTTCGTCGGCGTGCTGGAGGACCTACCCTACCCCACCAACCGGCTGATCCCCGATGCACAGGATGAGGATCGCTTTGTCTTTCACTACGACATCTCGGATGAACTGCGCCGCCGCCGCGCGATCTTTCGCAAGGCGATGCGGGCAGCCTTCCATCCGCATCGGGCGATGTTCATGGGCACGGCGCCGCAACTGAACTTCGCCCATCCCTGCGGTACGCTGCGCTTTGGCGACGATCCGGCGACCAGCGTGCTGGACCGCGACTGCAAGGTGCACGGGCTGAGCAATCTTTACGTCACCGATTCCAGTTTCATGCCGACCTCGAACGGGGTGAATCCCAGCCTGACCATTGCGGCGAATGCGCTGCGGGTGGCGGATCAGATCGCGGCGTCGATGCGCCCGCGACTTGCCGCAGCCGACAGCCTTGGGTAATGAGCGGAAAAGCACGCCACCCAAGACCCCCCGCGAAGGAGCGAGAGCCATGTCCGCAGCCAAGCTTGTCACGATCTATGGTGGGTCCGGATTCCTCGGGCGGCAGATCGCCAAGGTTCTGGCCAGCCAAGGCTGGCGCATCCGCGTCGCCGTCCGTCGCCCCAACGAAGCCGGCATCGTGCGCACCTATGGCGCGCCGGGCCAGATCGAGCCGGTTCCCTGCAACGTCCGCGACGACCGCTCGGTCGCAGCCTGCATGGCCGATGCCGATGCGGTGGTGAATTGCGTGGGCATTCTGGTCAACGAAGGCAAGAACACCTTCGACGCCGTCCATGTCGATGCAGCCGCCCGCGTGGCACGCCTGTCCGCTGAACGCGGCATCGCGCATTTCGTGCATGTCTCGGCGCTGGGGGCGGACAAGGATTCGGACAGCCACTACGCCGCGTCGAAAGGCCGGGGCGAAGCCGCGGTGCTGGCCGCGCGCCCGGATGCGGTGATCCTGCGTCCTTCGGTGATCTTCGGTTCCGACGACCATTTCTACAACCGCATCGCCTCGATGTCGCGGCTGGGGCCGGTCATGGCGCTGCCGGGCGCGAATGCGCAGCTGCAGCCGGTGCATGTCATGGATGTCGCCACCGCCGCCGCAAAGGGCGCAAGTGGTCAGGCCCAGCCCGGCATCTATGAGCTGGGTGGCCCGGATGTCGTGACCATGCGTGAACTGGCCCAGCAGGTGCTGACCGCCATCGACCGGCGCAAGCTGGTGCTGGGCGTTCCGGGTTTCATCGCCGGGATCATGGCCGCAGTGCTGGACGGGGTGCAATTCCTGACCGGCGGCCTGCTGACCAACCGCATCCTGACCCGCGACCAGCTGCGCTCGCTAAGCCATCCCAATGTCGTTTCGGGGAACCACAAGACCTTTGCCGATCTGGGGATCGTGCCGACGGCCTCTTCGGCGGTCATCAATGAATACCTGTGGCGCTTCCGCCCCTCGGGCCAATACGAATCGATGACCGCAACTGCGAAGAACCTGCGCCGGAGCTGATGGAACACAACACGATCGTTGCCGCCCTGCTGGGTCTGCTTGAAGGGCTGACCGAGTTCATTCCCGTCTCGTCCACCGGACATGTCCTGCTGGCAGGGCATTTCCTGGGCTTCGACTCACCGGGGCGCGCCTTCGAGGTGCTGATCCAGTTCGGCGCGATCCTTGCGATCCTCAGCGTCTATGCCGGGCGGCTGTGGCGCATCTTTACTAGCGCGCCACATGATCCGCGCGCGCGGCGCTTCATCGCGTCAGTGCTGCTGGCCTTTCTGCCCGCCGCCGTGATCGGGGTAATGGCGCATCGCATTATCAAGGAAGTCCTGTTCGAGACGCCGATGCTGATCGCCTCGATGCTGATCCTTGGCGGGGTGGTGCTGCTGTTCGTGGACCGGATGGCCAAGAATCCCCGCTATCATTCGGCCGAGGACATTCCGATCCCCCGCGCCATCGGCATCGGGCTGATCCAATGTCTGGCGATGATTCCGGGGGTGTCCCGCTCGGGCGCGACGATCACCGGTGCGCTGCTTCTGGGCGCGGACAAGCGATCTGCCGCCGAATTCAGCTTCTTCCTGTCCATGCCGACGATGCTGGGCGCTTTTGTCTATGATCTCTACAAGAATCGCGACATCCTCGATGCAGCCTCGGCCGGGAATATCGTCATCGGCTTCATTTGCGCGTTCTTGTCTGCGCTGTTGGTGGCGAAAGTGCTGCTGAACTACGTCTCGGTCCATGGCTACGCGGTCTTTGCCTGGTGGCGAATCATCGTGGGCGTGGTCGCTTTGGCGGCTCTGGCAGCAGGTTGGTAAACTATGCTGACCTATTTCTCGCTAATGCGGGGCCGATTTTAGTCCTGTAGCGGGAAAAATCGTCAAATAGGTCAGTCGTGCTGACTTTTAATCATTTCAGCCGTGTTTTATCACCCTCTGACCAGTCAGATTTCGGGGGGATGCGCAGCCATGGCCACGCAAAAGATGCTCAAGTTCGTCACCATCGGGCGTGAAATGCCTGAAAAGCGTGACGCGGCATCCCGCTCGGAGGATTTCCACGAGATCTATCGTGAATTCGCCGAGGCGAAGGCCAAGGAACAGGCCAGCCGTTGCAGCCAATGTGGCGTCCCCTATTGCCAGAGCCACTGCCCCCTTCACAACAACATCCCGGACTGGCTGCGCCTGACCGCCGAAGGGCGCACGCAGGAAGCCTATCTGCGCAGCCAGGAAACCAACACCTTCCCGGAAATCTGCGGTCGCATCTGTCCGCAGGACCGGTTGTGCGAAGGCAATTGCGTCATCGAACAATCGGGCCACGGCACCGTCACCATCGGCGCGATCGAGAAATACATCACCGACACCGCATGGGAAGAAGGCTGGGTCCAGTCCATTGTCCCGCCTGTCGAACGTCCTGAATCCATTGGCATTATCGGCGCTGGCCCCGGCGGCCTTGCCGCTGCCGACCGGCTTCGTCGCATGGGCTATCAGGTCACCGTCTATGACCGTCATGACCGCGCCGGCGGGCTGATGATCTATGGCATTCCCGGCTTCAAGCTGGAGAAGGACGTGGTCGAGCGTCGCAACAAGCTGCTGGCCGATGGCGGGGTCGAGTTCGTCCTGAACGCCAATGTCGGCGAGGATATCAGCTTTGACGCGATCCGCGGCAAGCATGACGCGGTGCTGATCGCCACGGGCGTATACAAGACCCGCGATCTGGATCTGGACAATGCCGACGCCAAGGGCGTGGTGCGGGCGCTGGACTATCTGACCGCCTCGAACCGGGTGGATCTGGGCGACGAGATTCCCGATTACCTGGATGGGGAACTGAACGCCAAGGGCAAGCGCGTCGTCGTCATCGGCGGCGGCGACACCGCGATGGATTGCGTGCGCACGGCGATCCGCCAAGGCGCGCAATCGGTGAAATGCCTGTATCGCCGCGACCGCGCCAACATGCCGGGTTCGCAGCGCGAAGTGCAGAACGCCGAGGAAGAAGGCGTTGAATTCGTGTGGCTTTCCGCCCCCGGCGCCTTCACCGGCCATGTTACCGGCGAGGCCATGGAAGCGCAGGAACGCGACATGGACGAAGTCGGCGACGTGCCCACCATCAGCGCCGTCCGCGTGCAGAAAATGCGTCTGGGCCAGCCCGATGTTACGGGCCGCCAGTCGCCGGAACTGATCGAAGGCGCCGATTACGACGAGCCCGCCGATCTGGTCATCAAGGCGCTTGGCTTTGAGCCCGAGGAACTGCCGCGTCTTTGGGGTGTGGACGGTCTGGAAGTGACCCGCTGGGGCACGATCAAGGCCGATTTCCAGACCCATCAGACCAGCCTGAGCGGCGTTTTCGCCGTGGGCGACATCGTGCGGGGCGCAAGCCTGGTGGTCTGGGCGATCCGCGACGGCCGCGAGGCCGCCGACAGCATCGCCGGCTACCTGACCGGCGCTGCCCGCGTTGCCGCCGAATAGGGGTGTGACCATGGTGCACAAGCCGACCACAGGCTGTACACCGCGCGTAGACCGGCAGCGCGCGTTGCATGTTGCGCGCGGGATTGCAGGAATGGCAGCCTTGCTGACCTTTTCCGCCCTGCCCGCCATGGCGGCGAATTTCACGCCGCCGCAAGGCTGCAAGCTGGAGGTCACGGTGCAGAACCGCGGCTGCACGGTCTCGCAGCATTATCGCTGCAGCGCGGATGCTCCGGGCGATCAATGGGTGGTCTACTTCACCCCGGACGGGCCGACCTACCAGTCCCGCATCGACCGCGAGACGCGTTGGATGGAAAGCACCGACCTGAACACCGGTCTGGTCGACACGCTGGAGGAAGGGGCCAGGGATGACGCGTCATTCTCGACCCTGATCAAGACCGGCGCGGATGAATTCGATTTCTGGACGCGCTCGAACAATGGCGAGCGGTTGCACCATGTCGGCCGCGACGAGCTGACCGGCGACAAGGTCGATATCGACGGGGTCGAGCTGGAAATCACCAAGTTCCGGCTGAGCACCTACAGCGAGTCCGGCGACGAGCTGATCAAGCGCGAGGGGCAGCAATTCATCAGCCGCGCGCAAGGCCGCTTTTACGGTGGCGTCGAGACCTCCAGCGATTGGACCGGCGCCAGCGAGAATACCAATGACAGTCCGGTAAGCTTTGCCTTTCCGGGACAGCCCGGATTTGGCGCAACCAAGCCGGAATATGATTGCGACCTGCAGATGGTCCGGGGTGGAAAGCCCGATCTGCTCAGGCAGCTTATGATCTTGAAGGAGGCACGGACGTGATGGACTGGGAACAACAGGAACAGGCCCGCCGCGACTGGATGGCGGAGAACTCGCTTTACCGTGCCGAGGACGAGCATTCGTCCTGCGGCGTCGGTCTGGTGGTCAGCCTTGACGGCAAGGCCAGCCGCAAGGTGGTCGAAAGCGGCATTGGCGCGCTGAAGGCGATCTGGCACCGCGGTGCGGTCGATGCCGATGGCAAGACCGGCGACGGCGCCGGCATCCATGTGCAGATCCCCGTCCCCTTCTTCTACGATCAGGTTCGCCGCACCGGGCATGAGCCCGACCAGTCCAAGCTGATCGCCGTGGGTCAGGTCTTCTTGCCGCGCACGAACTTCGCGCAGCAGGAATCCTGCCGGACCATCGTGGAATCCGAAGTCCTGCGCATGGGCCATTACATCTATGGCTGGCGCCACGTTCCGGTGAACACCGCCGTTCTGGGCGAAAAGGCCAATGCCACCCGCCCCGAGATCGAGCAGATCCTGATCCGCTGCGAAAAGGACATCGATCACGAACAGTTCGAACGCGAGCTGTACATCATCCGCCGCCGGATCGAGAAAGCCGCCATCGCGGCCCAGATCGCAGGGCTGTATTTCGCGTCGCTGTCCTGCCGCTCGATCATCTACAAGGGCATGATGCTGGCCGAGCAGGTCGCGGAATTCTATCCCGACCTGAAAGACGAGCGCTTTGAATCGGCCTTTGCCATCTATCACCAGCGCTATTCGACCAACACCTTCCCGCAGTGGTGGCTGGCGCAGCCCTTCCGCATGCTGGCCCATAACGGCGAAATCAACACGCTGAAGGGCAACACCAACTGGATGAAAAGCCACGAAATCCGCATGGCCAGCCGCACGTTTGGCGAGATGGCCGAGGATATCAAGCCGATCATCCCGGCAGGATCGTCGGATTCGGCGGCGCTGGACGCGGTGTTCGAGGTCATGGTGCGCTCGGGCCGCTCGGCCCCGATGACCAAGACCATGCTGGTCCCGGAAGCATGGTCGAAAGCCACGACCGACATGCCCAAGGTCTGGGCCGACATGTATGCCTATTGCAACGCCGTGATGGAGCCGTGGGACGGCCCCGCCGCCCTTGCGATGACCGATGGCCGCTGGGTATGCGGCGGTCTGGACCGCAACGGCCTGCGTCCGCTGCGCTACGTCATCACCGGCGACAACCTGCTGATCGCGGGCTCGGAAGCTGGCATGGTTCCGGTCAATGAGACCACCGTGCGCGAAAAAGGCGCGCTTGGGCCGGGCCAGATGATCGCCGTCGACATGAAAGAGGGCCGCCTTTACCACGACCGCGCCATCAAGGACCGTCTGGCCAACAGCCAGCCCTTTGGCGAATGGCTGGAGAAGGTCGTGCAACTGTCCGAGGTGATGAAGGACCTGCCCGAGCAGGTGGTCTTCCACGCCGACGAATTGCGCCGTCGCCAGATCGCCGCCGGTTACACGATCGAAGAAATCGAATCGATGCTGACCCCGATGGCCGAGGACGGCAAAGAGGCTCTGGCCTCGATGGGTGACGACACGCCGCCTGCGGTGCTGTCGGGCCAGTATCGCCCGATGTCGCATTTCTTCCGCCAGAACTTCAGCCAGGTCACCAACCCGCCGATCGACAGCTTGCGCGAAACCCGCGTGATGAGCCTGAAGACGCGGTTCGGTAACCTCAAGAACGTGCTGGATGAATCCTCGGCCCAGACCGAGATTCTGGTGCTGGAAAGCCCCTTCGTCGCCAATGGCGAATTCGCCGAGATGACCAAGCTGTTCGGCGAGACGGTGACGCAGATCGACTGCACCTTCGCCGACGGCGCCGGCCCCGAGGCAATGGGCGAAGCCCTGGCCCGCATCCGCGCCGAGGCCGAGGATGCCGTCCGCTCGGGCGCGGGCCATCTGGTCCTGACCGACGAAAAGCTGGGGCCGGACCGCATCGGCCTGCCGATGATCCTTGCCACCAGCGCCGTGCATAGCGGACTGACCCGCAAGGGCCTGCGCACCTTCTGTTCGCTGAACGTGCGTTCGGCCGAATGCGTCGATCCGCATTACTTCGCGGTACTGATCGGCTGCGGCGCGACCACGGTGAACCCCTATCTGGCGCAGGACACCATTGCCGACCGCATCGAGCGCGGTCTGCTGACCGGCAGCCTGATCGAGAACATGCGCAACTATCGCGAGGCGATTGATGCGGGTCTGCTCAAGATCATGGCCAAGATGGGGATCTCGGTCCTGTCCTCCTATCGCGGCGGTCTGAACTTCGAGGCGGTGGGCCTGTCCCGCGCCATGGTCGCGGAATATTTCCCCGGCATGCAGTCGCGGATTTCCGGCATCGGTCTGCACGGCTTGCAGGCCAAGCTTGAGGGCATCCACGCCAAGGGCTTCGACACCGGGGCGACCGAGTTGCTGCCGGTTGGCGGCTTCTACAAGGCGCGTCGCTCGGGCGAGAAGCACGCATGGGAAGCCAACACCATGCGCCTGCTGCAACTGGCCTGCGAAAAAGCGTCCTATGACGTCTGGAAGCAGTTCACTGCGACCATGCGGGCGAACCCGCCGATCCACCTGCGCGACCTTCTGGACATCAAGGCGCTTGGCAAGCCGGTGCCGCTGGAAGAAGTCGAATCGATCACCTCGATCCGCAAGCGCTTCGTGACGCCGGGCATGTCGCTGGGGGCGCTGTCCCCCGAGGCGCATATGACGCTGAACATCGCCATGAACCGCATCGGCGCGAAATCCGACAGCGGCGAAGGCGGCGAGGACCCGGCACACAGCCACCCGCTGCCGAATGGCGACAACCCTTGCGCCAAGATCAAGCAGGTGGCCTCGGGCCGTTTCGGCGTCACCGCCGAATACCTGAACGCCTGCGAAGAGCTGGAGATCAAGGTCGCCCAAGGTGCGAAACCCGGCGAGGGTGGCCAGCTGCCCGGCATGAAGGTCACCGACCTGATCGCGCGGCTGCGTCACTCGACCAAGGGCGTGACGCTGATCTCGCCGCCGCCGCATCACGACATCTATTCGATCGAGGATCTGGCGCAGCTGATCTATGACCTGAAGCAGATCAACCCGCGCGCCAAGATCACGGTGAAGCTGGTGGCGTCCTCGGGCGTCGGCACGATTGCGGCTGGTGTGGCCAAGGCGAAAGCCGACATCATCCTGATCTCGGGGCACAATGGCGGCACGGGCGCCTCGCCCGCGACCTCGATCAAATATGCCGGCCTCCCGTGGGAGATGGGCCTGACCGAGGCGCATCAGGTTCTGGCGATGAACCGTCTGCGCGACCGCGTCACGCTGCGCACCGATGGTGGCCTGCGCACCGGTCGCGACATCGTCATGGCGGCGATGATGGGGGCCGAGGAATATGGCATCGGCACCGCCGCGCTGATCGCCATGGGCTGCATCATGGTCCGTCAGTGCCAGTCGAACACCTGCCCGGTGGGCGTCTGCACCCAGGACGAAAAGCTGCGCGCCATGTTCAACGGCTCGGCGGACAAGGTGGTCAACCTGATCACCTTCTACGCCACCGAAGTGCGCGAGATCCTCGCCAGCATCGGTGCCCGTTCGCTTGATGAGATCATCGGTCGCGCCGATCTGCTGACGCAGGTCAGCCGTGGTGACAAGTCGCTTGATGACCTCGACCTGAACCCGCTGCTGATCACCGTGGATGGTTCGGAAAAGATCGTCTACGACCGCTCGAAACCGCGCAATGCCGTGCCGGACACGCTGGATGCCGAAATCATCCGCGACGCCAGCCGCTTCTTCTCCGATGGCGAAAAGATGCAGCTGTCCTATGCGGTGCGGAACACCCTGCGGACGGTCGGCACGCGGACCTCGTCGATGATCGTGCAGACCTTTGGCATGCGGAACAATCTGCAGCCCGACCACCTGACGGTGCGGCTGACGGGTTCGGCAGGCCAGTCGCTGGGCGCGTTTGCAGCACCGGGCCTCAAGATCGAGGTCTCGGGCGATGCGAACGACTATGTCGGCAAGGGCCTGTCGGGCGGCACCATCGTCGTGCGGCCGCCGATGGCGAGCCCGCTGACTGCGGCCGAGAACACCATCATCGGCAATACCGTGCTTTACGGTGCGACCGATGGCTATCTGTTCGCAGCAGGTCGTGCGGGTGAGCGTTTTGGGGTGCGCAACTCGGGCGCAAAAGTGGTGATCGAGGGCTGTGGCTCGAACGGTTGCGAATACATGACCGGCGGTGTCGCCGTGATCCTTGGCCGCATCGGCGCCAACTTCGGCGCGGGCATGACCGGGGGCATGGGCTATCTCTACGACCCCGAAGGCATGGCCCGCGATTACATCAACGCCGAGACGCTGATCCTGTGTACCGTCACCCAATCGCATTGGGAGGACGAGTTGAAGGGGCTGATCGAGCGCCACTTCAAGGAAACCAACTCGCGCCGGGCGGGCGAGATCCTGCAGAACTGGGCCGAGGAAAAGGCCAATTTCCTGCAGGTCTGCCCCAAGGAAATGCTGCCGCACCTGAAGCATCCCATCGCGGATGTCGAGGATCTGGCGGCGGTCCCGGCAGAGTAAGCGATATCAGGGAGGAAACGGGGGCCAAGCGGTCCCCGTTTCTTTTTCTCGCTCACCGCGGCGCGCATTTGACCGGCGACCAAGCTTGCTGGGGTATTTGAAAAACGAAGAAAGCGCTCTCAGCACTGAAGAATTCACCGTTTCTCAAATACCCAAACCGCCGAAGGCGGCACTGAGCGTGAAAAAAGCGCCATCGCCCCAAGAAATCGCGGCAGGCGGTTGGCCCGACGCGCGCAAGCCGTTAAAACGCCGCTTCCATGGATTCGAGCTAGGGAATCGCGCATGTCCGCGACCGTAAGAATCGCAACTGGCAGCATCTTCGTCGGACTGGTCGTCCTGGCCCTCAAGGCTTTGTCCTGGTGGCTGACCGGCTCGATCGCGTTGCTGTCGGATGCGCTGGAAAGCACAGTGAATGTCGCGACTGCCGTCGCCGCATTGATCGCCATCCGCGTGGCCGCGCGCCCGGCCGACCGCGAGCATCCTTACGGCCATCACAAGGCCGAGTTCTTCAGCGCCGTGCTGGAGGGGGTGATGATCATTGTCGCCGCCTTGCTGATCATGCGCGAGGCAGTGCATGGATTTTTCAATCCGCGCGTGCTGGATGCTCCGTTGGAGGGTCTGCTGATCAACATCGCCGCCAGCGTGATCAATGGCTGGTGGTGCTGGGTGCTGATCCGTGGCGGCAGGCGGCTCAGATCGCCAGCATTGGTCGCGGATGGGCATCACCTGCTTTCGGACGTGATTTCCTCGGGCGGCGTCGTCATTGGGGTGGCGCTGGCGGTCATCACCGGCTGGTCGGTGCTGGACCCGGCACTGGCGGCGCTGGTTGCGGTGAATATCCTGTGGTCGGGATGGCGGGTGATGAAATCCTCGCTCTCCGGGCTGATGGACGAGGCCGTGTCCGAAGACATGATGGAGAAGATCCGCAGCACCATCTCGGATGAGGCGACCGGCGCGATCGAGGCGCATGACCTGCGCACCCGCCATGCCGGGCCCAAGACATTCATCGATTTTCATCTGGTCGTCGACGGCCAGACCACCGTCGATCAGGCGCATGACATCTGCGACCGGGTCGAGCGGGCGCTGAAAGGCCATTTGCCCGGCGCGCTGATCACCATCCACGTGGAACCCGAACACAAGGCCAAGCATTCCGGCGTGCTGGTGATCTGACGGCATCATTGCGCGGCATCGGCCCGCCTGTCACATTCCCTTCCGAGGATGAGGAGAGTGTGACATGCGGCTGATCTGGCGCGCGGCTTGGGGCGGGGCGGCCTTGGCGCTGATCCTTTGGGCTGGCGCGCAACTGGCCTTTCAGCATTACCTGAGCGCCGGACAGAGCCGGGCCGCCACGGCCCTGCGGCTGACGGTGAACGCGCTTCAGGCCGATCTGGCGCGGTTCGAGGTCGTGCCGCAACTGGTCGGCGATCTGGACCTGATCCATCAGCTTGCCGCCGATCCGGGCAACCCTGTGTTGCGGTCGCAGACGAACCAGTGGCTGGCCGAGCAGAACCTCGCGGTGCAGGCCTCGGACATCTACCTGATCCTGCCCGACGGCCAGACCATCGCCCATTCCACGCCCGAGGGGCCGCAAAGCTTCATCGGCCAGAATTTCAGCTATCGCCCCTATTTCATCGACGCGATGGCGGGGAGGACGGCGCGGTTTTACGGTGTCGGGACGACCTCGGGGGTCAGGGGCTATTATTTCTCGGCCCCGGTCAGGGACGATCTGGGGCGGATCACCGCCGTCGTCGCGGTCAAGATCGGCGTCGACCGGATCGAGCAATCATGGCGCGGCGGCGAATACCGGGTGCTGGTGAGTGACCCCGACGGGACGGTGTTCCTGTCATCCGAACCGGGCTGGCTGTATCACAGCCTGCTGCCGCTGACCCCCGAGCGGCTGGCCCGCAGCGCGGCCTCGCGCCGCTATGCCGAAACGCCGCTGACCGAATTTCCCGTAAGCCGCACGGCCTCGCATGGCGTGCCGATCCTGCGTCTGGCCGATGCGGCGTATATCATCGCCTCGGGCGACATGCCCGATGCGGGCTGGACGGTGCATGTGCTGCTGGACAGCGCCGATCTGCGCGCCGAGGCGCAACTGGCGGTGGCGGGGCTTGTTCTGCTGCTGGCAGCGGCGGGGATCTGCGCGATGATGTGGCGACAGCGACGGGCGCAGGCGGCGGAACGGCTGGCGCTGGAGCGCTTTGCGCATGCCGAACTTGAACGCCGCGTGGTCGAGCGCACGGCGGCCCTCGCCCGCGCCAACAGCCAGCTGGAACAGGAAATCACCGAGCGCCGCGCCACTGAATCCGAGCTGCGCGCGGCGCAGGCAAGCCTTGTGCAGGTGGGAAAGCTGGCCGCGCTGGGGCAGATGTCGGCCTCGCTGTCCCACGAAATCAACCAGCCCTTGGCGGCGGCACGCAACTATGCCGACAGCGCCGCCATCCTGATCGAGCGCGGCGATTACACCCGTGCGCGCGAAAATATCGGCCAGATTCTGGCGCTGGTCGATCGCATGGCGGCCATCGGCAAGCATCTGCGGCAGGCGGCGAGGAAACCCGATGACGTGCTGGGCGCGGTCGCCCTGCCCCCGTTGCTGGAGGAAACCCGCACCATCGTCGAGGCGCGGCTGACCAGCAGCAGCGCGACGCTGGACTGCGATCTGCCCAACGACCTGCCCAGCCTGCGCGCCGGTCCGACCCGGCTGCAACAGGTGCTGGTGAACCTGATCACCAATGCCGCCGATGCGGTCGAGGGCCAGCCTGACCGCCGCATCACCCTGACCGCCCATGCGGAAAACGGACAGGTGGTGATCCGCGTCCGTGACCGCGGCCCCGGCGTGCCCGAGGCGATCGCGGCGCGGATTTTCGACCCGTTCTTCACCACCAAGGGCATGGGCGCGGGGCTGGGGTTAGGCCTGTCGATCAGCGCCAATATCATCCGCGACCTCGGCGGAGAGATCACCTGCCGCAATGCCGCACCGGGGGCCGAGTTCTGCATCCGCCTGCCCGTGGCCGAACCTGCCGGGGTGGCGGCATGACCGGGCGCGTGCTGCTGGTCGATGATGACGAACAGATGCGCTCATCAACCGCGCAGGCGCTGGAACTGGCGGGATTCGCGGTCGAACCGCTGGCCACCGGGGATGAGGCGCTGGCCTTGGCCGGACCCGGATTCGCGGGTGTCGTTGTCAGTGATATCCGGATGCCCGGCATGGACGGGATGACCCTGCTGGGGCGTTCGCACGAGGTCGATCCCGAGATTCCGGTCATTCTTGTCACCGGCCATGCCGAGGTGCCCTTGGCCGTCGAGGCGATCCGCGGCGGGGCCTATGACTTCATCGAGAAACCCTTTGTCGTGCAGGAATTGGCGACCGTCATTCGCCGGGCGCTGGACCATCGCGGGTTGGTCCTTGAAAACCGCCGCCTGCGCGCCGTCGCGGGCAAACGCGACGATGTCGAGGCGCGGCTGCCCGGTCGCACGCAGGTCATGGTCGATCTGCGCTACCGGCTGCGGGCCATCGGGGCCTCGGACGCGGATGCGCTGATCATCGGCCCGACCGGCGCGGGCAAAGAGGTCGTGGCCCGCGCGCTGCATGATATTTCCGCGCGTGCCGGGCGTCCCTTCATCGCCATCAACTGCGCCGCCCTGCCGGAATCGCTGATCGAATCGGAACTGTTCGGGCATGAGGCCGGGGCCTTTCCCGGCGCGCTGCGGCCACGCTACGGCAAGTTCGAACATGCGCGCGGCGGCACGGTGCTGCTGGACGAAATCGGCTCGATGCCGCTGGAATTGCAGGCCAAGCTGCTGCGGGTCTTGCAGGAACGGGTGATCACACGGCTTGGCTCGAACGATCCGGTGCCGCTGGATGTGCGCTTCATTGCCATCAGCAAGGTCGATCTGGCGGCACTGGTTGCGCAGGGCGCGTTCCGCGAGGACCTGTTCTGGCGGCTGAATGTCGCGGTGCTGCATGTGCCGCCCCTGGCCGCGCGGCGCGAGGATATTCCTTTGCTGTTTCTGCAGCTGGTCCGCGAATCCGCCGCGCGCCACAATATCCCCGAACGCGAGATTCCGGCGGCGCTGCTGTCGGGACTTGCCGCACGGGACTGGCCCGGCAATGTCCGCGAATTGCGCAATCTGGCCGAGCGTTTCGTGCTGGGCCTTGAGGGCGCGGAACCCGCCCCTGCCCCCGGCGCGAAGCTTTCCGACCGGGTGGCCGAGTTCGAGCGCGGCTTGATCGCCGGGGCCATTGCCGCGCATGGCGGGCGCTTGCGGCCCGTCTATGAGACGCTCGGGATCTCGCGCAAGACGCTCTATGAAAAGATGCAGAAATACGCGCTGGACCGCCGTCTGATCATCGATGCCGGGGATGAAGGCGGCTGATGGGTGGAAATCCACCCATCGCGGATGGCTGATGTTACCCTTTCCACCCATTCCCGCTGCAAGCCGCACGAACAGACCCGATCTGCGCGGATTTGCATTTGGTGCAATGGCACGGCGCGGCGCAGTCTGAGCCAAGCGGCGGCAATGGGGAGACCGCCGATCATTCCTTGGGAGGGGAAAATGGCTTTCAAGAAGCTTTTCGGCGCGCTGATCGGCGCGACCATGCTGACCGCACCGGCATTCGCACAGGGCTATCCCGAGCGTCAGATCTCGATGGTGGTGCCGTTCTCGGCGGGGGGCCCGACCGATACCGTGGCGCGTCTGGTCGCGGAAAAGATGTCGACCGATCTGGGCCAGCAGATTGTCGTGGAAAACGTCGGCGGTGCGGGCGGCACCTTGGGCGCGGGTCAGGTCGCCAAGGCCGATCCCGATGGCTACACCGTGCTGCTGCATCACATCGGCATGGCGACCTCGGCCACGCTGTACCGCAATCTGGCCTATGATACGCTGAACGCCTTTGAATATGTGGGCCTTGTCACCGAAGTTCCGATGGTCGTCGTCGCCCGCAAGGATTTCGAGCCCGCGGATTTCAAGGGCTTCATGGAATACGTCAAGGCCAATGGCGACAAGCTGACCTTGGCCAATGCCGGGATTGGCGCTGCCTCGCATCTGTGCGGGATGCTTCTGATGCAGTCGCTGGGCACGCCGCTGGTCACCGTCCCCTATAAGGGCACCGGCCCCGCGATGACCGACCTTCTGGGGGGCCAGGTCGATATCATGTGCGACCAGACCACCAACACCACGCAGCAGATCCAAGGCGGCACGATCAAGGCCTATGCCGTCACGACGCCCGAGCGCCTGCCGCTGTTCCCCGACCTGCCGACCGCCAAGGAGTCGGGTCTGGACAGTCTGGAATTCGCCATCTGGCACGGCATCTATACCCCCAAGGGCACGCCCGCCGAGGTGAATGAACGCCTGTCCAAAGCCCTGCAAGCAGCACTTGCCGATGACGGCGTGATCAAGGCCATGGCCGAGCTGGGCACCGCGCCCTCGCCCGCCGCGGATGCCACGCCCGCCGCGCTGAAGGCCAAGCTCGAATCCGAGATCACCCGCTGGAAGCCGGTCATCGACGCCGCCGGCGTCTATGCCGACTGATCCTTCCGGTCCCGCCGCGCCAGCCGTGGCGGGACTTCATCTGACAGGGGGGAAGAACATGTCCACGAAACCCAAGGACGGAACCGACATTGCGACGGGGCTGCTGCTGATGGCGGCGGCCCTGTTTTTCGGCTGGCAGACCACCGGGCTGGATATCGGCACGTCGCTGCGCATGGGGCCGGGATATTTCCCGATGGTCCTGTCTGCGTTGCTGTTCGTGCTGGGACTGCTGGTGTTCCTGAAGGCCTTTGGCCGCGAGGGTGAGCCTTTCGGCAAGGTCGCGTGGCGCGGCATGGCCTTTATCCTGCCCGCGCCGGTCTTCTTCGGGCTGACGGTGCGGGGCTTGGGTTTTGTCCCGGCGCTGTTTCTGGCCGCGCTGATTGCGGCACAGGCCTCGCACCGGTTGAAGCCGCTGCATGGGCTGGTGCTTGCGGTGGTGGTCACCATCGCCTCGACGCTGATCTTCAGCTACGGCCTTGGCCTGCCCTTCCGCCGCTTCGGCCCCTGGCTGCCATTCTGAGGGGGCGAAGATGGATCTTTTAAGCAATCTCGCGCTGGGTTTTTCTGTCGCCTCGTCGCTGGCAAACCTCGCCTTCTGCCTGATCGGCGTCATCCTTGGCACGCTGATCGGCGTGCTGCCCGGCATCGGGGCCACGGCGACCATTGCCATGTTGCTGCCGATCACCTTCCAGCTTGAGCCGGTTTCCTCGCTGATCATGCTGGCCGGGATCTATTACGGCGCGCAATATGGCGGCTCGACCACGGCGATCCTGATCAACATGCCGGGCGAAAGCTCGTCTGCCGTCACCGCCATCGACGGCTACCAGATGGCGCGGAAGGGCCGCGCGGGAACCGCGCTTGCCACCGCCGCGATCGGGTCGTTCTTTGCCGGAACCGTCGCCACCTTCCTTGTCGCGATCTTTGCGCCGCCCTTGACCACCATCGCGCTGAAATTCGGCGCGGCCGAGTATTTCAGCCTGATGGTCATGGGTCTGGTGATGTCGGTGGCCTTGGCGCATGGCTCGGTCCTGAAGGCCTTGGCCATGGTCGTTCTGGGGCTGCTGCTGGGGCTGGTCGGCACCGACATCTATACCGGCGCGCCGCGTTTCACCCTTGGCATCACGCAATATGCCGATGGGCTGAACTTCGTGGCCCTTGCCGTCGGTGTCTTCGGCATCGCCGAGATCCTGCGCAACCTCGAGGATGAGCATGACCGCGAGGTGATGACCAGGAACATCAGCCGCCTGTTCCCCACCCGCGAGGAGTTTCGCCAGATGTTCGGCCCGATCCTGCGCGGCACGGCGGTCGGATCGCTCCTTGGCATCCTGCCGGGCGGCGGCGCGATCCTTGCCAGCTTCGCCAGCTATACCGTCGAAAAGAAGCTGTCGAAACACCCCGAGGAATTCGGCAAGGGCGCGCTGGCAGGCGTGGCCGGTCCCGAAAGCGCCAATAACGCCGGCGCACAGACGAGCTTCATTCCCTTGTTGACGCTGGGCATCCCCGCGAACCCGGTGATGGCACTGATGATTGGCGCGATGATCATCCAAGGCATCGTGCCGGGGCCGAACGTGGTCAGCGAGCAACCGGCGCTCTTCTGGGGCATCATCGCCAGCATGTGGATCGGCAACCTGATGCTGGTGGTCCTGAACCTGCCGCTAATCGGGCTGTGGGTGAAGCTGCTGTCGGTGCCCTATTACATCCTGTTCCCGATCATCATGGCGATGTGCTCGATCGGGGTCTATTCGGTCGCCTCGAACACCTATGACCTGTATGCCGTCGCCTTCTTCGGGCTGCTTGGCTACCTGATGTCCAAGCTGCGCTGCGAACCTGCGCCCTTGCTGCTGGGCTTCGTCCTTGGCCCGCTGCTGGAAGAAAACCTGCGACGCGCCATGATCCTGTCGCGCGGAGATCCCACGACCTTCATCACCCGCCCGATCAGCGCCACGCTACTGCTGATGACCGCTGCGGTGCTGGTGCTGGTCTTCCTGCCGCAGATCCGCAAGCGCCGGGACGAGGTCTTCAGCGAGAGCGACGCATGAAAAACCAAAAGGGAGGAAGAACATGACCATAAAACTGACCCGCCGCTTGGCTCTGGGCGCCGCGATGGCGATGGGGCTGGCAGGCGCCGCCAGCGCCGAATTCCCCGACCGCCAGATCACGCTGGTCATCCCCTTCGCCGCCGGAGGCTCGACCGATGTGGTGGGCCGCATCGTCGCCGAACGGATGAGCCAATCCTTGGGCCAGCAGATCGTCGTGCAGAACGTGGGCGGCGCGGGTGGCAGTCTGGGCGCGCAGCAGGTCGCCAAGGCTGATCCCGACGGCTACACGATCCTGATGGGCACGGTCGCAACCCATGCGCTGAACCCGCTGATCCTGAAGCAGAAACCCTATGACCCGGTGGCGGATTTCGCGCCGGTGTCCTTGCTGGTGCTGGTCCCGAACGTGCTGGCGGTGAACCCGGAACTGCCGGTGAACTCGGTGCAGGAGCTGATCGATCTGGCGAAGAAAGAGGATCTGTCCTTTGCCTCATCGGGCAACGGCACGCCGCTGCATTTGTCGGGCGCGCTGTTCAACTCGATGGCAGGGACCGAGATCGCGCATATCCCCTATAAGGGTTCGGGACCGGCACTGACCGATGTGCTGGGCAATCAGGTGCCGATCATCTTTGACAACCTGCCCTCGGCCTCAAGCCATATCACCAGCGGCAAGCTGAAGGCGCTGGGGGTCACGACCAAGGAACGCGCGCCGTCCTTCCCCGATGTCCCGGCGATTGCCGAGACCCTGCCCGGCTATGAGACCTATAGCTGGAACGCGCTGTTCGCCCCCACTGGCACCCCGCCCGAGGCGATTGCCGCGCTGAACAAGGCGGCGCTGGAAGCCATGGCCGATCCTGAGGTTGCCAAACGCATGGGCGAGTTCTCGGCCACCATTGTGGCCTCGTCCCCTGAAGATCTGGGCAAGCACGTCGCCGCCGAAATGGCGAAATGGGAGCCTGTGGTGAAAGCCGCCAATGTCAGCATGGACTGAAACGACAACGCCCGCCTTTTGACAGGCGGGCGTATCCTATGCGCGGGCCCCGTTTGGGGCCCGTCTGCTTTTCAGGCCCGTGCGAGCTTTGCTTTCGGCTGGTCCGCCTCAGCGGCGAACAGCGCCTGCAGCCGCACGGTGTCGATGGCGTGGCAGGTCTTGCCCTCTGGTTTGACGGTCGGGACATCGACGCCCGCGACCATGGCGTTCACGACCGATTCCTCGACCGCCTCGACGGCGGCCATGTAGAAATTGTCCAGAAGCTCGTTGTTCAGTTCCTGCTTGGTCAGCAGCGCCTCGGCCTGCTGGGGCATCGGGCCGTCATTGGCGGTCGAGAGCGCCAAGAAGATATCGCCCGAATTGTTGCCGCCCGGCGTGCCGCCGCGACCGATGCCGATGGCTGCGCGCTTGGCCACTTGGCGCAGCGACAGGCCCGAAAGCGGCGCGTCGGTCGCGATGATGACGATGATCGAGCCCATCTCGCGCGAATGCAGCGCGCCCTCGGGCATCAACTGCCCGACCGGACGGCCCAGCACGTTCAGCCACGGGCGGATGCCGTGATTGGCCTGCACCAGCGCGGCAACGGTATATTCCTGCCCACCCAGCGTGATCCGGCGCGACGAGGTGCCGGTGCCGCCTTTGAACTCATAGCAGATCATGCCATTGCCGCCGCCGGTCGAGCCTTCCTCGACGGGGCCGGTCGTGGCCGCATCCAGCGCGGCGATGGCGTGGTCGGGCTCGACATGCATGGCGTTGATGTCGTTCAACACGCCGTCATAGGTCTCGGCGACGACGGGCATGGCCCATGCGTGCTCGGTGGTGAAATAATCCGAATAGTTCTGGATCATCCATTTGGTGGTGCCGTGATGGACCGCGCCGACGCCATGAGTGTTGGTGATCATCACCGGGCCCACGAAATAGCCCGCGTCATTGACCCAATGCGTGCCGGTCATCTCGCCATTGCCGTTCAGCGAATATTGCCCAGCCCATACGGGTTTCGGCTGCTTGCCGGGGCGCGGCAGAATGGCGGTGACGCCGGTGCGCATCTTTTTTTCGGGGTCGGTCAGGGTACAGAAACCCACCGCCAGCCCCGGCACGTCGGTGATCGCGTTCAGGGGGCCGGGCGTGCCGGGAAAGGGCAGGCCAAGGTCGCGGGCGCGAGGTTTGCTCATGTCAGTCGGTCTTTCTGGCGCGAAGCCACAGCCCTGCGGCCGCGATCACGACCGAGGCAAGGATGATGAGGGTGGCGATGGCGTTGATCTCGGGCTTCACGCCGCGACGGATCATGCCGAAGATATAGACGGGCAGCGTCGTGTTGTCGGTGCCGGCCACGAAATAGGTGATGACCAGATCATCCATCGAGATGACGAAGGCCAGAAGCGCCCCACCAAGGATGCCCGGGGCCAGTTGAGGCAGCAGCACCTTGCGCAGGGTCAGCCATTCCGAGGCACCGAGATCCGCCGAGGCTTCCTCCAGCGCGGGATCAAGCCCGGCCATGCGGGCCTGCACGATGATGAAGACGTAGCTGCTGAGGAAGGTGCAGTGACCGATGATGATGGTCAGCATGGAAAGCTGCATCCCGATCGTCACGAAGAAGATCAGCAGGCCGATGCCCAGCACGATATCGGGCATCATCATCGGCAGCATCAGGAAGCCGCTATAGAAGCCCTTCAGCCGGAAGCGAAAACGCGACAGCGCGATGGCCGTGGCCGTGCCGATCACCGTCGAGATGACCGTGGTGATTGACGCGACCATCAGCGAATTGCGCAAAGCCGCCAGCATGTGGCCGGTGCTTTCGACATAGCCCGAGGCGGGCATGACCGAGCCGCTAAGCTGCTCGCGCGCAAGGCCGAAGAGGCCGCGATACCAGTCCAGCGTGAAATGGTCCCAGACCATCATGTTCACCGGGTTCGAGTTGAACGAGTAACCGATGATGACGAAAAGCGGCGCGTAGATGAAGGCAAAGAAGCCCAGCGAAAACAGCGTCAGGCTGGCCCAACCGATGGGATTGCGCATCTTACACCCCCGCCTTTTTCGCCCGGCCCAGCGAGCTGAGCAGGACCAGCAGAACCACGCTCATGATGATCATCGACAGCGCGGCACCAAAGGGCCAGTTGCGTGCCGACAGGAATTGCTGCTCGACAAGGTTGCCGATCATCAGCCCGCGCGCGCCCCCCAGCAGGTCCGGCACGATGAAGTTGCCGACCGAGGGGATGAAGACGATGACCGCGCCGCCCATGATGCCCGGCAGGGTCTGGGGCAGGATGACCTTGAAGAATGTCTGGATGCGGTTCGCACCCAGATCCATCGAGGCCTCGATCAGCGCGCGGTCAAGGTTGTCCACCGCCGAGTAAAGCGGCAGGAACATGAAGGGCACCATGATATAGACCATGCCCAGCACCACCGCCGCCGGGGTGTACAGGATTTCCAGCGGCTGCGAGATGACGCCGATCCCCATCAGCGCACTATTGAGCAGCCCCGAGGGTTTCAGGATCAGAAGCCACGCATAAAGCCGCACGACAAGGCTGGAAAAGAAGGGCAGCGTCACCAGAAACAGGAAGAACAGCCGGGTCTTGGGCGACAAGCGGCTGACCCAGAAGGCGACAGGATAGCACAGCAGCAAGGACAGCACGACCGTCATCGCAGCAAAGCCCAGCGAGCGCAGCAGGATCTGCAGATAGATCGGCTCGAAGATCTCGTCGATGCCATCGGCCCAGCCGAAGATGCGGCCATAGTTCCAGTGGTAGAAGCTCCACTCGACCCCGCCGTAAAGGCCGGGGCTGAGGATCGAGAATAGCCCGATGATCACCAGCGGCAGCAGGAAGAAGACGCCCAGAAACAGCGTCACCGGTGCCAGCAGGGTCGTCAGGACAAGGTTCTGACGGGTCATGAGCTTACGCAGCCTCCAGCACATGGGCAGCCTCGGGCGCGTAGGACAGATGCACCGCCGCGCCGGTCGCGGGCGCGTTCGCGCCGTCACGGGCGGTGACGCGGATTTCTTCGCCGCCAGC
This sequence comes from Paracoccus litorisediminis, assembly GCF_009711205.1. GTDB lineage: Bacteria > Pseudomonadota > Alphaproteobacteria > Rhodobacterales > Rhodobacteraceae > Paracoccus > Paracoccus litorisediminis. The sequence continues at coordinate 905,439 of NZ_WMIG01000001.1, forward strand.
ATCGGGCTGGACGTAAAGCTGCAGGTCGGAACCCAGATAGACGGCGCGCGTCACCCGGCCCGCAATGCCCTGATCGGCAAGGCTGAAATCTGCGGGGCGCAGCACGGCGGTCACGGCTTGGCCGCGTCGCAGACCCGTGGCGGGCAGGAGCATCTCGACACCTTGGGCGGTGCGGGCAAGTGCCTGAGCGCCCTCGATGCGGTCGACGGTGGCGTGGAACAGGTTGGTTTCGCCAATGAATTCGGCGACGAAGCGGGTGCGCGGATGGCGATAGATCTCTCGCGGGGTGCCGATCTGCTCGATCCGGCCGGCGCGCATGACGACGATGCGGTCGGACATGGTCAGGGCTTCTTCCTGATCATGGGTCACGAAGACAAAGGCGATGCCCAGCCGGGATTGCAGGGTCTTCAACTCGATCTGCATCTGCTGGCGCAGGTTGCGGTCCAAGGCCGAAAGCGGTTCGTCCAGCAGCAGCAGGCGCGGCTCGGCCACGATGCTGCGGGCAAGGGCGACGCGCTGCCGCTGGCCACCCGACAGCTGGTTCGGACGGCGCCCACCCATGCCGGTCAGCCCGACCTTGGCAAGCGCGCTTTCAACCGCCGCCTCGCGCGCTTTGCGATCGACGCCGCGCACTTCCAGCGCATAGCCGACGTTGCGCGCGACGCTCATATGGCTGAACAAGGCATAGCTTTGGAAGACCGTGTTCACCGGCCGCTTGAACGGCGGCAGCGCTGCCAGATCCGTCCCGTCCAGCCGGATCGAGCCGGAATCCAGTGCCTCGAAGCCGGAAATGGCGCGCAGAAGCGTGGTCTTGCCGCAGCCCGAGGGGCCCAGAAGCGTCACGAATTCATTCGCGCCGACGGTCAGGTCAATGCCGTCCAAAGCCGCGACGCGGCCACCTTCAGGCGTGACGAAATGGCGCCTAGCGGCGCGGATTTCCAGGGAAGCCATGAAATCTTTCCATCTAGGGGGCGGCCCCTCCTCCGAGGCCGCCGGAACAGACGTTATTGGGTCGTGCGGATGGTGTTCCAGGCCCGGTCGTAAAGCTTGAGCGCCTTGCCTGTATCCTCGAAGATCTGCAGCCGGGCCATGGTCTCGGCCGGGACGTTGATATTCGGGTCCTTGCGCAGATCCTCGGGGATCAGGTCGCGGGCCGGGATATTGGCCGAGCCGTTGAACTCGGTCGCGGCATTCATCGCGGCGATCTCGGGACGCAGGAAGAACTCCATGAACTTCTTCGCTTCGTCCTTGTGCGGGGCCGAGGCGAGAACGCACATGTTTTCCTGATACATGGTCGCGCCTTCTGCCGGGATGACGTATTTCATCCCCTCGATGGGCTTGGTGATCATGTTCATGCCGACGAAATACTGCGCGGCGGCGATGTCGCCCGAGGTCAGCAGCGTCGCGATGTCATAGGTGAAAGCCGTGACCTTGGGCTTCTGGGTCAGGATGTAATCGGTGGCCAGCTTGACCTCGGCCGGATCGGTCGCATTGACCGATTTGCCGCTCATCATCAGGCCGACCGCAAGAACCTCGCGCATATCGTCCAAAAGCGTGATCTTGCCGCCGGTCTTTTCCGGAATGGCAAAGAAATCCTGCCAGCCATTGATCGGGCCGGTGACTTTTTCATTATAGAAAATGCCGACCGTGCCCCATGCATAAGGCAGACAATATTCGGATTTCGGGTCTTCTTTCGAACGCAGGTTGGCGGGGTCGATATTCTTGAAAGTCGCGCTTTCATTGATGCCGGTTTTTTCCAGCAGCCCCAGTTTCAACATGATGTCGTTCATGTGGACCGAGGGGAAGACCACGTCGTAATCCGCGGCCCCGGCCTGGATCTTGGCCAGCATTTCCTCGTTCGAGGAATAGGTGTCGAGCGTCACCTTGATCCCGGTTTCCTGGGTGAATTTGGTGAGGATATCGGGGTTGATGTAATCGCCCCAGTTATAAAGCGCGAGATTTCCCTCGGCATGCGCTGACCCGGCCGCAAGGGCCAAGGCCAGGGCGATTCCCTGTGCCTTCATCGTGATTCTCCCAGTTATCGCCTTGTTATGAGCCGAATTAGTTTCCTCCATCCGACTCAGGCATGTTATTCTTTGACAGAACGCTAACATTGGAAAATCGTGCTGTAAATTCTGTCATGCATTCATCAGCAGAAAACCCCGACGAGTCCCCGCTTGCCACCAGATTGCGCAGCATTCCCGGTGAGTTGACGAAATCCGAGGCGATGATCGCGCAATGGCTGGTCATGAACGAGGCGACGCTGGGGTTGGAAACCGGGGCCTCGGTCGCGACCAAGACCGGCGTCAGCGAGATCACCGTCAGCCGATTCCTCAAGCGCGCCGGCTTCAGGGGGCTGGCGGGGCTGAAAGAGGAATTGCAGGGCGCGCTGGTGAACATCCACCTGTCGCCCTCAGAGCGTTATACGCGCCTGCTGAACGGAGAGCTGGGGACAATCCTCAAGCGCGATGCCGATGCGGTGCTGGCTTTGGCTGCCGAGATCGAGAAACCGGCATGGGACGGTGCAATCACCGCCATTGCCGAGGCGGATGAGGTCTTTGTCGTCGGCTTCCAGACCATCCGGGGCGTGGCCGAGGATTTCACCCGCCGCCTGTCGATCGTGCGCGGTTCGGTCCGGTTCCTGTCACCCAATGATGACGGGCTGGTGGCGCTGATCCCGTCGCAGCGGCGTGGTCAGGAACGGCACTGCCTGATCATGGTCGAGATGGCCCCCTATGCCCGCGAGGCGCTGCCGATCCTGCGCCTTGCGCGCCAGCTGGGCATGGATGCCGTCGTCGTCACCGATGAGGTGAACACATGGGCCGGGGGCCATACGCCCTATGTCTTCCATGTCGGAACCAAGGTCGATGCGTTTCTGGAAACCACCGGCCCGATGACCACGATGATGAATATCATCACGCATGCAGTGGCAGGAAAGCAGCCACAGAAGTCGCGCCAGCGCATCAAGGACTGGACGCCGATCATGCGCGATCTGGGGATCTACTGAAACGGCCAGCGGACCCGGTATCGGGTCTGCGGCTGATTTTCACTTGGGTGAATTTCGGGAAAATATGGTCGGAGCGAGAGGATTCGAACCTCCGACCCCCTGCTCCCGAAGCAGGTGCGCTACCAGGCTGCGCTACGCTCCGACCGTGAGGCGGCAGGTAGCCCGTCGCCAAAGGGAATGCAAGGGGGGTCGTGCGGTTTTCTGCCCCAATTCACTCCCGACGCAGCAATCGCCGCAAAAGATTGGGACGCGGCGCGGTCACGGTTTCGGATCGCAGCCGGGCCTCGGTCACCGGGCGCAGGCGCGATGCGCCGCTGCGTTCCCGCATCAGGATGAACAGACCCGAGCCGATGATCAGCGCCGCCCCGGTCAGTGTCGCCGAATCGGGATGTTCGTCGAATAGCAGCCAGCCATAGCCGATCGCCCATAGCATCTGGGAATATTGCATCGGCGCGACATTGGCTGCCTCACCGGCCTGATAGGCCTGGATAAGCAGGAAGCCCGCCAGCAGGCCCAGAAGTGCGATCAGCCCGGTCAGCGCCAGGTCCATCCCGGCCATCGGGCGATAGGCCAGCCCCAGCGACAGGCCGGTCAGGATGAAGTTGCCGATGATCGGCCACAGGATCAGGATGACCGTTCGTTCCGACCGGCCCAGCCTGCGCACCGAGACTGCCGCCAAGGCACTGGTGCAGGCCGCGAGCATTGCCGCGAAATGGCCCAGGCTCAGTTCCACATAGCCCGGTCGCAGCACCACCAGCACGCCCATCAGGCCCACCGCCACCGCCGCCCCGCGCGCCAGCCCGACGCGCTCGCCCAGCAAAGGCACCGACAGGATGGTGATGATCAGCGGAGAGGCGAACAGGATCGAATAGACCTGCGCCAGGGGCAGCACCGAAAAGGCGTAAAAGCCGCAGATGCCGGAATTGACGATACAGACTGACCGCAGCGTGACCCAGAAGGGCGAACGCGGCAGCAATGTCCCGTGGGTCGGATCGCGCAGCAGCAGGATCGCGATGGGCGGGAAAGACAGCAGGGCCGAGAAGAACAGGATCTGCAACGCGGGATAGCCCGCGCCCAGAAACTTGATGATCACGTCATGGGTCGAATAGATGCCCATCGACAGCAGCGCCAGAAGCGCGCCCTTGAGATTCCCCGGCATGCCCCCTCCGCTGCCCCAAAAATAACTGCGCCCGCCGGTAAGGGCGGGCGCGGCAGTGGATCAGAGCGCGGACAGGGCCTCGACGATCTTGTCCCCCATCTGCGAGGTCGAGACTGGCGTGCCGCCATCCGGGCCCATCAGATCGGCGGTGCGCACGCCATCCGCCAGAACCTTCTCGATCGCCTTTTCCAGCAGGTCGGCCTCGGCCCCCAGATCGTAGCTGTAGCGCAGCGCCATGGCGAAGCTGAGGATACAGGCGATCGGGTTGGCCTTGCCCTGACCGGTGATGTCGGGGGCCGAGCCGTGGACGGGCTCGTACATGGCTTTCGGACGGCCATTCGCCATCGGCGCGCCAAGGCTGGCCGAGGGCAGCATGCCCAGCGAACCGGTCAGCATCGCGGCAGCATCAGACAGAATATCGCCGAACAGGTTGTCGGTCACGATCACGTCGAACTGGTTGGGACGGCGAACCAGCTGCATGGCACCGTTATCGGCATACATGTGCGACAGTTCGACTTCCGGGTATTCGTTGTCGTGGACCCATTGCACTTCCTCGCGCCACAGGATGCCCGATTCCATGACGTTGGCTTTTTCCATCGAGCAGACGCGATTGCCGCGCTTCTTGGCCAACTCAAAGGCCGCACGCGCGACACGGCGAATTTCGCCCGAGGTGTAGCGCTGGGTGTTGATGCCGACGCGGCCACCCTCATTTTGCGGGTTGTTGTCGTCGGAATGGATGCCGCGCGGTTCGCCGAAGTACACGCCCGAGGTCAGTTCGCGCACGATCAGGATATCCAGACCGGCCACGATCTCACGTTTAAGCGACGAGAAATCGGCCAGCGCGTCGAAGCATTGCGCCGGGCGCAGGTTCGCGAACAGGTCCATTTCCTTGCGCAGGCGCAGCAGCCCACGCTCGGGCTTCACCGAGAAATCCAGATTGTCATAGGCCGGGCCGCCGACCGCGCCCAGCAACACGGCATCGACTTCCTGCGCCTTCTGCATGGTCTCATCGGCCAGCGGCACGCCATGCTTGTCATAGGCGGCGCCGCCGACCAGATCCTCGCTGACATCGAACTGGATGCCCTTGTTCGTCTGGAACCAGTCAATGACCTTGCGCACCTCGGTCATCACTTCGGGACCGATGCCGTCACCGGGCAGGATCAGCAGGGAATGGGTGGTCATCGCAAGGCATCCTCTCGTGCAACTCGACGTTTGGAAATCCGCGTAGCGGGGTGGGTCCGCCCCGTCAAGTTCACGGCGAATTGGGTTGCGTGTGACAGGCCCATCGGGCCGGATGGCCGGGCAATCGGAATAAAGGGAAAACCCATGCATGCACTCACGGCAGTGGCCGGAGCGCTGGCCCTCTCGGCTGGCATGACACTGGCCGGAATGGCGCTGGCCGACGGGGGCGTCACGGTCCAGTTGCCCGATGTCTCGGGGTTGAGCGCCGATCAGGCCAAGGCGCTGATCGCAGAGCTGGCCAATGTGAATGTCATCACCTCGAACTGTCCGGGATACGAGGTCACCGATGGCGAATGGACGCTGATCACCGGCACCGGGGACAAGCTGGCCGACAAACTGGGGCTGGATGCGACCACCTATGACCGCAGCTATTACGGCCCCGCCTTCAAGCTGCTGGACGATCCGGAGGCCTGTGACCGCATCGGCCCGACCGCCAAGCCGCTGATCCAGCGGTTGATCGGGATGGGCGGCGGCACCACGCCGCTGACCCAGTCGCAGTGACCTGACCGCAGACGGGCAGGCCATGGCTTGCCCGTGCGGCCTGCGGGCCTTAGCTTGGCGGGCATGACGGCTGATCCGACCTATCGGGGATTCGCGCTGGATGCGCAGACCGCGCTGGCTCTTCTGCAATGGCAGGCCGAGCTGGGCGCGGATGAGCCATGCCTTGACGATCCGCTGGACCGATATGACCTGCCCGATCGCGTAACGCCCGCCCCGGCGGCTGCAGTGGCCCCGCCCCCTGCCCCTCGCGATGAGGGCCGCGATCTGGTCACACTGGCCGAGGGCATGGCCGCAGGGGCCACGACACTGGCCGCCCTGGCCGAGGCGCAAGAGGCATTCGAGGCCATCGACCTGCGCAAGGGCGCGCGCAATTTCTGCTTTGCCGACGGTCGCCCCGGCGCGCGGGTCATGGTGATCGGCGAGGCTCCGGGCGAGGAAGAGGACCTGCAAGGCCGCCCCTTTGTCGGTCGCGCCGGGCAGCTTCTGGACCGGATGTTTGCCGCGATCGGTCTGGCGCGCGATGCGGTCGATGCCGAACGGGCGCTGTACATCACCAATGTCCTGCCCTGGCGTCCGCCGGGCAATCGCCGCCCCGAGCCTGCTGAAATCGCCCTGATGCTGCCTTTCCTGCGCCGCCATGTCGAATTGGCGCAGCCGGAAATACTGATTCTGATGGGCAACACGCCCTGCATCGCGGCGCTGAACCAGCAGGGCATCCTGCGGCTGCGCGGCGACTGGACCGAGGCCTTTGGACTGCCCGCCCTGCCGATGACCCACCCGGCCTATCTGCTGCGCACGCCCTTGGCCAAGCGCGAGGCATGGGCCGACCTTCTGTCCGTCTCGGCCCGGTTGGGGCTTTAATCTGGGGCTTTAATCCGTCACCGTATCGCAGCCCAGATACTCGGTCGCCCGGTCCGGGCCGATCAGCGTCAGGCGCAGCGCATTCGTGTCCAGCGCAAAGGGCTTGCCCGACTCGGCCACGAAATCGGCGCTGGCGGTCAGCCGGTCGCCCTGCCGCCCCAGTTCTGGCTGCGAGACCCAGACCTTATCGGCTTGCAGTTCCATCGCCACTTCCGGCGCATCCTGATGGTCGAAACTGGCGGTGACGCGCATGCCGTCCTCGATTTCCTCGACGCGGCATTGCGGGCGTTCGGTCGAGGTTTCGGGAACCTGTGCCAGTGCGGCCTGAATGGCGGGATCGGGGGCGGAACCGGCGGGCGGCGCGGTCAGCCGCACCTGCACCGGAACGCAGATGTCATCGCACAGACCGAAATCCACCGTGGTCGCCAGATCGACAGCACCACCTGCATCCGCAGGCGCGATCTCGATCGGCAGGACCAGCATGTCGTGATAGCCCAGCGTACGCTCACCACCCGATTCGATGGTCTCGGGACGGGGCCAGTGCATCGTCACCTGACCCAGATTGCTTGAACCCTGCCAGTCGAAATGCGGCGGCACGCCGGCATCGCCGGGGCTGCGCCAATAGGTTTTCCAGCCCGGTTCCAGCCGCAGCGCCAAGGCAGTCATGCGATTGCCCTTGGGCGTGACCCAACCGGGCAGCAACTCGGCCGAGACCAGCCCCGGCGGGTGTTCGACCCCCGCCGCGTCAACCTGTCCGACCCCGCCTTGCGCAAATGCCGGAGCCACTGAAACCAAAAGGAAAGCACACCATTTCATGCCTGCATTCATAGGTGGCACAGGCGCATCTGGTGAAGTCACATTCACGACAAAGGGCAGCACACTCTTGCGAAACATCGCGTCAGGGCCGATCTTTGGGGAAAGAAGAAGGAGCAGGCTTTGGACAGTTCGGCCGATCTGACCGGCAAGATGCTGATCGCGATGCCCGGCATGCGCGACCCCAGATTCGAGCATTCCGTCATTCTGATCTGCGCGCATTCCGAGGATGGCGCGATGGGGCTGGTGGTGAACCGGCCCATGCCCGAGGTGGGCTTCTCGGATCTGCTGGCGCAACTGGGCATAGATACCGGGGCCGATACGCTGGACATCCCCGTCCGCTTCGGCGGCCCGGTCGAACCCGGGCGTGGCTTTGTGCTGCACCGCATCCCCAAGGGCGATGAACTGGACGAGACCCGGATGCGCATTGCCGACGATCTGGCCATGTCCACCACCCGCGACATTCTTGAGGATTTCGCCCATGGCCGCGGCCCTCAGCCCGCCATGCTGGCGCTTGGCTATGCCGGATGGGGTCCGGGCCAGTTGGACAGCGAGATTCTGGACAATGGCTGGCTGACCAGCGAACGGCTGGATGAGCTGATCTTTGGCGCGGACAATTCCGGCAAGTGGCGTGCGGCGCTGAAGGGTCTGGGGATCGACCCGCTGGTGCTGTCCCCCAGCGCGGGCCGCGCCTAGCGGGGCGCTGCCGCGCGGCGCAGGCGGTCGTTGATCGCCGCGCCCAGACCGGTTTCGGGAACGGCAGCCACCGCAATCGGGCGACCCATTGCATCGGCCTGCCGCAGCAGATCGAACAGCCGCGCCGCCGCCTCGGTCAGATCGCCCGAGGCGCTCAGCGTCAATTCTCCGCCGACCTTGCCGAAACCGATCATCACCTCGTCCGGCCCGGCCGTTTCCGCGTTCAGCCGCAGGCTGGCGCGCGGCGCGTAGTGGCTGGTCAGCTGTCCCGGCGCATTCGGCGCATCGGGATTGATCGCGGGGCGGATCAGGGACTGACCCAGCACCTCCTCGATCGCCTCGGCGGCAATTCCGCCCGGTCGCAGCAGCGCGGGCTGACCATCGACCCAGCCGATGATCGTCGACTCGACGCCGACCGGGCACGATCCCGCATCCAGAACCGCTGGAATCCGTCCGCCCAGACCCGAATCGGGATCGGCGACATGCGCCGCCGTGGTCGGGCTGATCCGCCCCGAAGGATTGGCCGAGGGCGCGGCCAGCGGCCCACCGAAACGCTGCAGCAGCGCATGCGCCGCCGGATGCGCCGGAACCCGCAGCGCCACCGTATCCAGCCCCGCCGTCACCAAGGACGCGATGCCCGCATTCTCGCGCAGGGGCAGCACCATGGTCAGCGCCCCCGGCCAGAAGGCCTGCGCCAGCGCCCGCGCCGATTCGTCGAAATGCGCAATCTTTTCGGCCGCCAGCCGATCGGGCAGATGCACGATCAGCGGGTTGAAGCTGGGCCGGCCCTTGGCCTCATAGATGCGGGCAACGGCGGTGGCGTTTCGTGCATCGCCCGCAAGGCCGTAAACCGTCTCGGTCGGCATGGCGACAAGGTCACCCTGCGAGAGCCAGTCGCAAGCGATGGCAAGGCCTTGATCATCCGGGGAAAGAAGGCGCGTGTGCATTTGTTACGTGGGGTTGTGGTTGATGGCTTTCGCGCCGCTCATATGATCGGCCGACAAGAGGATCAGTTATGCGCCCGGATGAGATTTGCCAAGGCGCGAAGGGAAGAGGACCATGCCATATAACGCGCCCGTCGAACAGATCGAGTTCATCCTGAACGAGGTCGTCGGCCTTCCCGAAGTGTCGCGCACCGACATCTTTGCCGAAGCAACCGCCGAAACGGTCAAATCCATCCTGACCGAAGCCGGCCGCATCGCCACCGAGATCATTGCCCCGGTGAACCGCGCCGGCGACCTGACCCCGGCCCGGCTGGAAAACGGCGCGCTGCGCTCCAGCCCCGGTTTCGCCGAGGCGTTTACCGCGCTGGCCGAAGGTGGCTGGATCGGGCTGGCGGCCAATCCCGAATATGGCGGCATGGGCCTGCCGCAGGCGCTGAACATGGCCGTGAATGAAATGGTCGCCTCGGCCTGTCTGGCGCTGCAGCTGAACCCGATGCTGACCCAAGGCCAGATCGAGGCGCTGGAGCATCACGGCAGCGAAGAGTTGAAGGCGCTGTACCTGCCCAAGCTGAACTCGGGCGAATGGTCGGGCACGATGAACCTGACCGAGCCGGGCGCGGGCTCGGACGTGGGCGCGCTGACCACCAAGGCCGAATGCGTCGAGGACGGCACCTACCGCGTCACCGGGCAAAAGATCTTCATCACCTGGGGCGACAGCGACGTCACCAGCAATGTCTGCCATCTGGTGCTGGCACGCCTGCCCGATGGCGGCGCGGGGACCAAGGGCATCAGCCTGTTCATGGTCCCGAAATTCATCCCCGATGCCGACGGCAATCCCGGCGTCGCCAATGACCTGCGTGTGGTCAGCCTTGAACACAAGCTGGGCATCCATGGCTCGCCCACCTGCGTCATGAGCTTCGAGGGCGCCAAGGGCTGGCTGGTCGGTCAGGAACACAAGGGCATGGCCGCGATGTTCACGATGATGAACTGCGCCCGCCTTGGCGTCGGGGTGCAGGGCGTCGCGCAGGGCGAGGCCGCGCTGCAGCAGGCCACCCTCTATGCCACCGAGCGCAACCAGTTTGGCCCGATCATCCGCCATCCCGATGTGCGCCGGATGCTGGCCACCTCGCGTGCCGAGGTCTTTGCCGCCCGCTCGATCTGTTTCGCCTGCGCCGTCGCCATCGACATGGCCCGTGCGACTGGCGAGGCCGAATGGGCTGCCCGCGCCGCCTTCCTGACCCCGATCGCCAAGGCCTATGGCACCGATGTCGGCACCCGTGTCGCCGATACCGCCGTGCAGGTGCATGGCGGTATGGGTTACATTGAGGAAACCGGCATCGCCCAGTATCTGCGCGATGTTCGCATCACCTCGATTTATGAGGGCACGAACGGCATTCAGGCGATGGATCTGGTCGGCCGCAAATTCGCCGATGGCGGTGCCGCCGCGACCGCCCTGCTCGATGAGATCCTCGACAGCGCGAAAGCCGCGCAGGCCGCGTTCCCCGAGCTTGCCAATCACGTCTGGCAGGCGGCGGAGACCCTGCGCGAAACCACGCTGGAGCTGCTGGACAGCGCCCTGCCCGACCGTTTCGCGGGCGCGGTGCCCTATCTGTCGGCCTTTGCACGGGTTCTGGGCGCACACTACCACCTGATCTCGGCGATGCAGGGTGGCAGCGTCACGCTGGCGCGCGTCCATATCACCCGCGTTCTGCCGCAATTCGCCGGCGATCTGGCCGCAGCCAAGGCGGGTGTCGCCGATCTGGAAGCGCTTGACGACGACCTGTTCCTTGGTCAGATGACGGTGTGATCCAGAACCTGACCGACATAGCGCCCGCCGCGGGCGAAGCGTATGAAATCGCGCCAGGGGTTCTGTGGATGCAGATGCCCCTGCCGTTCAAGCCGACCACGGTCAATGTCTATGCCTTTCGCGACGATGATGGCTGGACCGTGGTCGACACCGGCATCGATTCCCGCCATGGGCGCGAGATCTGGCAGCAATTGCTGGCGGGCCCGCTGTCCGATGCGCCGGTCCACCGGCTGATCGCCACCCATCACCATCTGGACCATATCGGCCTTGCCGGTTGGTTCCAGGCGATGGGGGCCGAGCTGTGGACCTCGCGCACGGCATGGCTGATGGCGCGGATGAGCATCCTTGACGTGCAGGAACGCCCGACCCCGCAGGCTATCGCCTTCTGGCGCGAGGCCGGGATGGAGCCCGACGCGATTCTGGAACGCGCGGCCGAGCGCCCCTTCAACATGTCCGACGCCTCAAGCCCGCTGCCGCCCGGCTATCACCGCCTGTCCGAAGGCGATGTGGTCAGCTTCGGCAATCGCCGCTGGACCGTGCGCATGGGCGAGGGTCACGCCCCCGAACATGTCACGCTGTGGTCCTTGGACGACGATCTGGTGATCGGGGGCGACCAGTTGCTGGGCTCGATCTCGCCCAATCTGGGGGTCTATCCCAATGAGCCGGGGGCCGATACCGTCGGCGCGTGGATCGCGTCCTGCCAGCGGCTGATGCCCCATGCCCGGCCCGATCAGCTGATCCTGCCCGGCCACAAGCTGCCCTATCGCGGCCTGCCGACCCGGCTGCGGCAGTTGATCGACAACCAGAATTCCGCCATCGAACGCCTGCTGGCGGGCCTGCGCGACCAGCCGCGCACCACCATTGGCTGCTTCGACCTGCTGTATCGCCGGATGATCGGCAAACCGGAATTCGCCCTCGCCCTGGCCGAGGCGGCGGGCCATATCAACCACCTGCGCGCCACCGGACGGGTGTGGCCCATCGGCAAGACCGGCGACGGCGCAACCCTCTGGGGGGCGTGACAGGGGCTTGGGCATCGGCTATCCCTTGGCCCAAGCCGCGTTGCGAACAGGGGGACACATGGCCTCGCATCACGAGATCACCGAACACAAGCATGGCGAGATGGACATCAGCCATCACGAGAAGACCTTTGCGGGCTTCATCAAGTTCTCGGTCTGGACCTGCGTCCTTGCGATCGGCGTCCTGACCTTCATGGCGCTCAGCAACGCCTGACCCCACCTTCGGAGATTGACAATGCAAAGGCGTGCCTTCCTCGCGCTGGCGCTGCCGGCCACGCTTGCGGCCTGCGGTGCTGACAATATCTGGGCCAGCGACGAGGCCGTGCGCAAGGCGCGCTACGTGTCGGGTGAGCCGCCCTCGATCACGCTTCTGACCGTCATCGGCATTCCCAAGGGCGAGGGCGGACATTCCGCGCTGATGATCAATGGCACGCAGCGGGTGATCTATGACCCGGCGGGCAGCTGGAATCATCCGGCGATCCCGGAACGGCATGACGTGCTGTATGGCATCACGCCGAATTTCAAGAATTTCTACATCGATTACCACGCCCGCTCGACCTATTGGGTGGCCGAGGACACCATTCAGGTGCCGCTGGCCGTGGCCGAGGCTGCGATCCGCTCTGCCGAAATGCAGGGCCCCGCGAACAAGACCTTCTGTGGCGTCTCGACCGGTCAGGTGCTGCGTCGCGTCCCCGGATTCGAGGGCGCGCCGACCGGCTTCTCGCCGCTGAAGCTGCGGCGCTGGTTCCTGACCCAGCCCGGCGTCACCTCGAAAAAGCACATGGATGGCGACCCGGCCAACAACCATGACGTGCTGCTGCGCCAGAAGAACGGCGTCGTCACCGGCTACGGCAACGACGGCCAGCTTCACGCGCTGAGGTAAAGCATCCCGAACAGGGTGATCAGACCCGCGACAATCGCCAGCAGCGTGTTGCGGGTCAAAAGCCCGACCCCCAGCGTAACCGCCGCAGCGGTCAGGCGCACCGGATCGGTCTGGCCCTCGGTCGCGGCGGGCCAGACGACCAGCGGCGCGGCAATCGCCGGCAGCACCGCGACAGGCGTGTAGCGCAGCGCGCGGGCCGCCCATTCGGGGATCGCCCGGTTGCCGATCGCACCCAGAAAGGACCAGCGGATCAGGTAGGTTCCGATTCCCAGAACAAGAATCACGAACCAGATCTTCAGATCGAACCCGCTCATTTCAGTTCTCCCTTCAGCCGTTCCATGCGTTTCTCGACAATCGCACCCGTGGCCATGGCCAAAGGCGCGGCCAACAGGATGCCCAGCCCAGAAGGCAGGACGGTAAACACCAGCGCGGCAATGATCGAGACCCCCGCCGCTGCGATATGCGCGGGACTGCGCAGCATCGGTGCGACCATGGCAAGGAAGGTGATCGGCAGCGCGAAATCCAGCGCCCAGCTTTCGGGGATGGCCCGGCCCAGCTGGAAGCCCAGCGCGCTGGCGATCAGCCACGGCACGCAGGCGCAGATCGCGGTTCCGGCGAAATAGGCCAGCCTCTGATCCATGCGCAGGCGGGGATTGTTCTCAAAATGCTGGATCGACAGGGCATAGGTCTGATCGATCAGCAGATAGGCGACCAGCCCCCTTTGCCTTGGCGTCGCATCCCCCAGCCACGGCACCAGCGAGGCCGAATACATCGCCATGCGCAGGTTCACCGCCAGGGCCGACAGCAGGATGATGACCGTCGGCGCATGGTCGGTCAGCAATTGCACGGCGGTAAACTGCGACGCCCCCGCCAGCACAAGGACCGAAAAGCCCATGACCTGCGCCAGATCCAGCCCGGCCTCGGCCGAAAGCACCCCGAACAGCAGGCCAAAGGGCACCAGCACAAGGATGAAGGGCAGCGATTGCACAAAGCCGTGGCGCAGGCATTGCGCAGGGCTACGCGCCAGTGCGCGGCGCTGGTCAGGGGTCAGCACGGGTTCGACCTCGGGCGAGATCGCCGGAGGGCTGTCAGGATATGTCATGGCGGAAACGGCTTTGCATGCGCTAGGGATGGGGCACAGATTGGCCAAAGCACAGGGCAGGCGCAAGGGTGACCGGGATTTGACCGCAATCAAGCAACAGCGCGTCCTGATCCGCCATGGCGTCCCGCCGCATCTGCGCGGCGCGGCGGCGCGGCTGTATTGGCGGGGCTTTGGGCCGGGGCTGGTGCCCTTGCCCACCCCCGCGCGCGAGGGAATCGCGCTGGTGGCGCGCGCCATGCATCCCGATCGCGCGCTGGTCGCCCTGACGCCATCGGGGGCGCTGGTGGGCATCGCCGGGCTGCGCGGACCGGATGGCGGGTTCCTGTCGCTTTCCGGGGCGGATTTTCGGCGCGTATTCGGACCGGTCCGGGGTCGTTTGCGGCACCTCTCCAGCCTGCTGCATCTGAGCGGTGCGGAAACCGCGGACCTGATCCTTGACGGGGTGGCGGTGCGCCCGCAATGGCGCGGCTGCGGCATTGCCCGCGCTCTGGTTCAGGCGGCAGCCTTGTGTGCCCGCGATCTGGGCCATCCCGCCCTGATGGTCGAGGTCGAGGCCCGGAACGGCGACGCCTTGGCCGCGTGGCAAGCGCTGGACTTCCAGCTTTCGGGACGACAGCGGCTGGGCTGGCCCTGGCGCGGCCGCGCCCATGTCATGCGCCTGCCGGTCTAGCTGTCCGCGCGGGTCAGCATGCCGCTGGCCTGTGCCAGCAGCAGGAAAGCCCGCCCCGAGCGCGATTCGCCCAGGACCGACAGCACCACCGCATCATCGGTTTCGGCCCGGCGCGACAGCAACCGGTCGAAATGGCGCAGGAAATGATGCGCGACATCGCGAAACACCTCGTCCTTGCGCATCAGCCCGGTGGCGGCGTTCAGCGCAGCCTCGTCCTCAATGACCGCCAGCCCGGCGACTTCCGCCCCCCGCGCGCCGCCAGCAAGGCTGCGCCATAAGGCGGGGTCGGTTTCCGGCAGTTCCAGATCATCCATATAGACCCCCTGCCCCGCCAGCAAAGTCACCACGTCCTGCGCGGCGCGGATCAGCCGTGCCAGCGCAGGATCGCCAAGCGCCAGATGCAGGCAGCGGATCGCCTCATGATCATCGGGGCCGTCGGGGAAATTCAGCGCAAGGAACAGCTCGGTCGGGGTCAGTTCGGGGATGGGTGCGGGATCAATATCCAGCCGCGACTGCGCATTGTCGGGGGCTGGGGCAGCGGCGCGCCGCTCAGGCGCAGGGCGCGGCTGCGGCACGGGCGGGCGGCGCGGATGCAGGCGCGGCTCGGCGGGGTCGTCGGGCTGCAGGCGCATCTGGTGCAGGCTGGCACGCAGGTCGTCGGCCTCTTGGCGCAGCAGCGCCAGACTGCGGGCCGACCAGATGCCGAACCAGATCAGCCCCAGCGGCAGCGCCACGCCCATCAGCCAGACCAGCCATGAACTCGGCTCCGCCTTGGGTCCACTGCCCAGCCAGGCAAACAGCGCCACCAGCGCCAGCCAGACCACGCTGGCCACGGCGCCGATGAGGGGCAGCCGGTCGCGGGATTGTTCGGCCGCGACCCGGCGCAGGGATTCGAGCGCACTCATGCGCTCGCCCCCCATTCAGATGAAACGGATCGAAATGATCTCATAGGATTTTCCGCCACCGGGAGTGACGACCTCGACGCTGTCGCCTTCCTCTTTGCCGATTAGCGCACGCGCCAGCGGCGAGCGCATGTTCAGAAGCCCGCGTTCCAGATCGGCCTCGGCCTCGCCGACGATCTGATACGTGCGCTCCTCCTCGGTATCCTCGTCCAGAAGGGTCACTGTTGCGCCAAACTTGACGCTGCCCGAGAATTTCGACGGGTCGATGACCTCGGCGCGCGAGATGATGCCCTCCAGCTCCTTGATGCGGCCTTCGACAAAGCTCTGCTTCTCGCGTGCGGCGTGATATTCCGCGTTTTCGGACAGGTCGCCATGCTCTCGCGCCTCGGCGATGGCGCGGATGACAGCCGGACGGTCAACCGAACGCAGCTCGCGCAGCTCCTCGTCCAGCAGATCAAAGCCCGCACGGGTCATCGGTATCTTTTCCATTCCGGTCCTTCCGGTCGCCCGATGGCGGCCTGCATAATCACGAGAAACAAGGTGTTGGAACGCCCCCGGCCTTTCAGACCGAGGGCGTCCAGCGATTTCGGGCATCGTGGCGCGATTGTCCAAGCGTTTCAAGCCCCGCCCCACGCCATCCGCGATCATTTGCCCATGCCTCTGCCGACAATCTTGCCCCAAGGTTAACCGCCGCTCCTTCGTTGCGTCAGGATTGCCCGCGACAAGGTGACACGCTACCTGTGTCGCGCAGAGATTGAGCCAGGGAGCAAGGGGGCCGAGCCATGACCGAGACCATTCGCGAGTCCATGGAATATGACGTCGTGATCGTGGGCGGGGGACCTGCGGGCCTGTCGGCAGCGATCCGGCTGAAGCAAGTCAACCCCGAGCTTTCGGTCGTGCTGCTGGAAAAGGGCAGCGAGATCGGCGCGCATATCCTGTCGGGCGCGGTGCTGGACACGGCGGGTCTGGACCGACTGATCCCCGACTGGGAGGAACGCGGCGCCCCCATCGAGACCGAGGTCAAGGAAGACAACTTCTACATTCTGGGCGAGGCCGGTCAGGTCCGCGTCCCGAACTGGCCGATGCCGCCTTTGATGTCGAACCACGGCAAATACATCGTCAGCATGGGCAATGTCTGCCGCTGGCTGGCCGAGCAGGCCGAGGCGCTGGAAGTCGAGATTTTCCCCGGCATGGCCTGTTCGCAACTGGTCTATGAGGGCGACCGCGTCGTGGGCGTCGTCGCGGGCGAGATGGGTCTGGAAGCCGACGGCACCCCCGGCCCGCAATATGAGCCCGGCATGGAGCTGCGCGGCAAATATGTCCTGATCGCCGAGGGCGTGCGCGGCAGCCTCGCCAAAGAGCTGATCGGGAAATACGACCTCTCTGCCGGTCACGATCCGCAGAAATTCGGCCTTGGCATGAAGGAAATCTGGGAGATCGAGCCCTCCAAGGCCAAGCCCGGCACCGTCACCCATACGATGGGCTGGCCCTTGGGCAAGAACGCGGGCGGCGGTTCCTTCATCTATCACCTTGGCGGCAATCAGGTGCTGGTCGGCTTCGTCGTCCACCTGAATTATGCCAACCCCTATCTGTATCCCTACATGGAGTTCCAGCGCTTCAAGCACCACCCGATGGTCGCGGAACTGCTGGAGGGCGGCAAACGCGTGGCTTACGGCGCGCGGGCAATCAGCGAAGGCGGCTGGCAGTCGATCCCGAAACTGACCGTGCCGGGCGCGGCGCTGCTGGGCTGCTCGGCCGGTCTGGTCAACGTCCCGCGCATCAAGGGCAACCATAACGCCATGCTGTCGGGCATCGCCGCAGCCGAAGCGGCGGCGGCAGCGATTGCCGCGGGCCGCGAGGGCGACGAACTGGCGGCCTATGAAACCGAGGTTCGCGGCGGTGCCATCGCCAAGGACCTGAAGCCGGTGCGCAACGTCAAGCCGATCTGGTCCAAGCTTGGCCTGTGGCCCAGCCTTGCCCTTGGTGGCTTCGACATGTGGATGGCGAACCTGACCGGCTGGAACCCGCTGGGGACGTGGAAACATGGCAAGACGGATGCCGCCGCCACCGGCAAGGCCAAGGATTTCAAGCCGATCGACTATCCGCGCCCGGATGGCAAGCTGAGCTTCGACCGGCTGACCAACGTCGCCTTCAGCTTCACCAACCACGAGGAATCGCAGCCCTGTCACCTGCGGCTGAAGGATGCCTCGGTCCCGATCCTTGTGAACCTGCCCGAATATGCCGAACCCGCGCAGCGCTACTGCCCGGCAGGCGTCTATGAGGTGCTGGAGGGCGAGGATGGCCCTCGCTTCCAGATCAACTTCCAGAACTGCGTCCATTGCAAGACCTGCGACATCAAGGACCCGTCGCAGAACATTAACTGGACCACGCCGCAGGGCGGCGACGGCCCGAACTACCCGAATATGTGATCTTTGCGTGGCAATGCCGGTTCACCCCCGGCGTTGCCCATTCCCGCCGGGACGGCTAGGGTCACAACGCGTATTGCCAAGGACTGGGCCAAAGCCGTGACCAAAAGATTGATCCCGCTGGCGCTGATCGCGCTGACCTCCGCGCCGCTGATCTCTGCACCGGCTTTTGCCGCGCCGGCTGTCGCCCAGAATACCGCGCCAGAGGCACCCGCGGCCAAGGCCGAACCGGCCAAGCCTGCCGCAGCGGTCACGCCCGCCCCGGCGATCCGCGGCCTTTCCGGCCCCTATCTGGCCGCACGTCAGGCCGCGATGGAAAATGACTATACCAGCGCCGCGAATTACTACCTGCAAGCGCTGGCACAGGACGACACCGACCCCTTCCTGCAGGATTCCGCGCTGGTCGCGCTGATCTCGTCCGGAGAGATGGAGCGCGCCGGTGCCCTTGCCGTCACCATGTCCGATCAGGGCCGCGCGACCGAACTGGCCCGACTGATGCAGCGTTCCGAACTGGCGCGGACCCAGCGCTGGCAGGAACTCGTCGACCAGATCGACAAGGCCCCGCCGCCCGCGCCGGGCGAAGACGTGGCCCAGACCGCGCCGGGCGGCAGCCAGCTTCTGGACAAGATGATGCGGGCATGGGCGCTTCTGGGCGCAGGCAATGCCCGTCAGGCACTGTCGTCGTTCGAGGAACTGGGCAAGATCCGCGGCGCGCGCCCGATGGTGAACTATCACCTCGCCTTGGCCAAGGCCGCCGTCGGTGATTACGAAGGGGCCGAGCAATTGCTGGCCGATCCGGCGAATGGCGCGCATATCCTTGGTGTCGTCGCCCGCGCGCAGATCCTGTCGCAGCTGGAACGCAATGACGACGCCATCGCCATGCTGGAAGCCACGCCCGGCTTTACCGAGGAACCGACCCTGATCGCATTGCGCGACCGGATGAAAAAGGACGAGACCCTGCCTTTTGACTCCATCCGCAATCCAGCCGACGGGATCGCTCAGGTGTTTCTGACCTTCGCCAGCGTCCTTGCCACCACCGAGGAACCCGACCCGCTGGCGCTGATTCATGCCCGGCTGGCCTCATACCTGTCGCCCGAACTGGGCGAGGCGAACCTGCTTTCGGCACAGATGCTGCAAGGCTTCGGTCAGTTCGATCTGGCCGAGCGCGAGTTCGAAAAGCTGCGCGAGCGTGGCGACATGCGCCCGATCGCCGAACTCTCGCGCATCGATGCGCTGGCGCGGGCCGAGCGTCCTGACGATGCCGAAAAGGCCGCGCTGGCCTTGACCGCCGCCCATCCCGAACTGGCGCAGGGCTGGATCGCGCTTGGCGACCTGCTGCGTCAGCAGGACAAGTTTGCACAGGCCATCCCGGCCTATGACAAGGCGCTGGACATCATCGGCGACAAGGCCGGCGAGGCGCGCTGGTTCCCGCTTTACGCCCGCGGCATCGCATTGGAACGCGCGGGACAATTCCCCAAGGCCGAGCAGGACTTCCGCACCGCGCTGAAGCTGCGCCCCGATTCCGCGCAGGTGCTGAACTATCTGGGCTACAGCCTTGTCGACCGCAACGAGAAGCTGGATGAGGCGCTGAAGCTGATCCAGAAGGCGGTCGAGTTGCGTCCCGATGACGGCTACATCCTCGATTCGCTGGCCTGGGCCTATTACCGGTTGGGCCGCTACGACGAGGCCGTGTCCCCGATGGAACGTGCCGTCGCCGCCATGGCCAGCGACTCGCTGGTCAATGACCACATGGGTGACATTTACTGGATGGTCGGGCGCAAACGCGAGGCGCAGATCCAGTGGCAGCGGGCACTCTCCCTGAAGCCCGAGTCCGAAACCGACGCCGCGCGTATCCGTGCCAAGCTGGATCGCGGACTGGACGAGGTGCTGGCGGGCGAAAAACCTGGGGGCACCAAGCTGCCCGAGACGCCGAAGAACTGACCATGACCTTGCCACGGCGCGAATTCGCGCCTGCGAAACTGAACCTGACGCTGCATGTCACCGGCCAGCGCGCCGATGGCTATCACCTGCTCGATTCCCTCGTGGTCTTTCTGGATGTGGGGGATGTGGTGACGCTGCAGGACGGCCCCTTGTCGCTGTCGCTGACCGGGCCCTTTGCAGCCGGGTTGGCGGATGATCCCGACAACCTGTGCCTGCGCGCCGCACGCCTTGCCGGGGCGCAGGCCGCGATCACGCTGGAAAAGAACCTGCCCGTCGCATCCGGCATCGGCGGCGGTTCAGCCGATGCGGCGGCGGTGCTGCGCGCGATTGGCTGCCAGCCCGACCGCCCCGAAATACTGGGCGCGGATGTGCCGGTCTGCCTTGCCAGCCGACCCAGCCGGATGCAGTCCACCGGCGAGATCGTGGTGCCCCTGCCCCAACTGCCACCCTTGCATCTGGTGCTGGTCAATCCGCTCAAGGCTGTCTCGACTCCGGCGGTCTTTCGGGCACTGACGAACCGCAACAACCCGCCAATGCCGGACAGCCTGCCCGATTTCGCAGATGCCGCCCAGCTGACCGATTTCCTGCGCGCCTGCCGCAATGACCTGCAGGCCCCGGCGATCGCGCTCATGCCGGAAATCGCCGACTGCCTTGCCGCGCTTGACGATGCGGGTGCCGATCTGTCGCGGATGTCGGGGTCCGGTGCGACCTGTTTCGGGCTATTCGCAAGTGCCGAACTGGCCCGGCAGGCCCGCGAGCGCATCGCGCAGGCCCATCCCGGCTGGTGGGTGACTGCATCCGGACTCGCCCCCGCCCCCGCAACGCCTTAATCTGCCCCAGATTCGTGAGGAAAATTCCATGCTTCGCCTCGGCGTGAACATCGACCATGTCGCCACCATCCGCAATGCCAGGGGGACGCCCTGGCCCGACCCCGTGCGCGCCGCGAAACTGGCCGAGGAGGCGGGTGCCGATGGCATCACCGCCCATCTGCGCGAGGATCGCCGCCACATTTCGGACAGCGACATCGACAATCTGATGGCCGCCCTGCGCCTGCCCCTCAATTTCGAGATGGCCGCCACCGCCGAAATGCAGGCGATCGCACTGCGCCATCGCCCTCATGCCGTCTGCATCGTCCCCGAAAAGCGCGAGGAACGCACGACCGAAGGCGGTCTGGATGTCGTCGGAAACGAAGCCTATCTGGCCGAGTTCATCGCGCCGCTGCGCGATGCCGGCTGCCGGGTCTCGCTGTTCATCGGCCACGAGCCGGCGCAGATCGAAGCCTCGGCCCGGATCGGCGCGGCGGTCGTCGAACTGCATACCGGCGCCTATTGCGACCTCGACACCGAAGGCCGCCATGCCGAACGCGATGCCGAACTCGCGGCCTTGCGCGAGGCCGCAGCACTGGCCCACAGCCTTGGGCTTGAGGTCCATGCCGGTCACGGCCTGACCTTCGACACGGTCGGTCCCATCGCCCAGATCCCGCAGATCATGGAACTCAACATCGGCCATTTCCTGATCGCGGAATCGGTCTTTACCGGTCTTGACGGCGCGATCCGCGAAATGCGCCGCCGGATGGATCTGGCGCGGAACGCATGAGTTTCTTCGTTTTCCAAATACCCATGTCACGACAGGACCAACTGGGCGCATGATCCTTGGCATCGGCTCCGACCTCGCCAATATCGACCGCATCGCGGGCGTGCTGGAACGTCATGGCGACCGCTTCCGCAACCGCGTCTTCACGCCGACGGAACTGGCGCTGGCCGCCCGCCGTCGGCATGAGGCCGCGACGCTGGCGAAACGCTGGGCCGCCAAGGAGGCCTGCTCCAAGGCGCTTGGCACCGGATTGGCGATGGGGATCAGCTGGAAGGACATGGCGGTCCGCAACCTGCGCTCGGGCCAGCCGACGATGGAACTGACCGGCTGGGCGGCGGAACGCCTTGCCAGCATGCTTCCCCCCGGCCACCGCCCCCGCATCCATGTCACCCTGACCGACGACCACCCCTGGGCGCAGGCCTTCGTCATCATCGAGGCCCTTCCCGACGACGTGAGCGACCCGCCTATTCCCGGCGCTACCGCTTGACTTTGCCATGTCCCGCGGCCCATGAACGCGCGACTTCCGCATGAGGGGACCGGCAATGGCCAAAAGCGAAGCCCGCAAGGATGGCGGCATCTGGGAAACCGTCAAGACCATCTTCTGGGCGCTGCTGATCGCGGGCGTCTTCCGCACGCTGTTCTTCCAGCCCTTCTGGATTCCCTCGGGCTCGATGAAGGACACGCTGCTGATCGGCGATTTCCTGTTCGTGAACAAGATGGCCTATGGCTATTCCAGCCATTCCTGCCCGATGTCGCTTTGCCCGATCACCGGTCGCATCCTGGGCTCCGAACCCGAGCGCGGCGATGTCGTGGTCTTCCGCCACCCGACGCGCGGCGATGACTTCATCAAACGCCTTGTCGGGCTGCCCGGCGACCGCGTGCAAATGCGCGGCGGCGTGCTGTACATCAACGGCGAAGCAGCCCCGCAGGTCCCGAACGGCACCTTCACCGAGGCGCAGGCCCCGCAAGGCCCGCAAGGCAGCCTGCCCTGCCCCGGTCAGATCCGCGCCGCGACCGATGGCCAATGCACCGCCGACCGCCTGACCGAGACGCTGCCGAACGGCGTCAGCCACGACGTGCTGAACCTTGCCGACAACGGTCCCGGCGACAACACCCCGGAATTCACCGTCCCCGAGGGCAATTACTTCTTCCTTGGCGACAACCGCGACAACTCCGGCGACTCGCGCTGGCCGGCCTCGATGGGCGGCGTCGGCATGGTGCCCGCGGAATACCTGATCGGTCGCGCCGATCGGATCATGTTCTCGTCGGCGGGCAAGTCGCTGCTGTATTTCTGGACGTGGCGCGCGGACCGCTTCTTCAAGGCTGTGGATTAAGGAAGAATTGCCGCGGAAGGGGGGCCGTGGCAGGATCGGGACATGAAGATTTCTGCCGAACTGCAAGCCTTCTCGGACAGGCTGGGCCATCAATTCGCCCGGCCTGAACTGCTGCAACGCGCCCTGACCCACGGCTCGATCTCGACCGCGACGCGCCCCGACAACCAGCGGCTTGAATTTCTGGGCGACCGGGTGCTTGGCCTGACCCTGGCCGAGGCGCTGTTTGCCGCCGACCGCACCGCGACCGAGGGCCAGCTTGCCCCCCGCTACAACGCGCTGGTCAAGGGCGAGACCTGCGCCGCCATCGCGCGCGAAATCGGTCTGGGCGATGTGCTGAAGCTGGGCCGATCCGAGATGAAGACCGGCGGCCGGCGCAAGGAAGCGCTGCTGGCCGACGCGATGGAGGCGGTTCTGGCCGCGATCTATCTGGATGCGGGCTTTGATGCGGCACGCAAGGTCGTGCTGGAACTTTGGGCCAATCGGCTCAAGAATGTCGATGACGACGCGCGCGATGCCAAGACCGCGCTGCAGGAATGGGCGCAGGCTCAGGGCATGACGCCGCCGTCTTACGTCCAGACCCGGCGCTCGGGGCCCGACCACGCCCCCGAATTTGAAATCACCGTCCAGCTGGATGATGGCCGTCAGGCCAGCGCCAGCGGCAAGGGCACGAAACGCAGCATCGAGCAAGCGGCCGCACAGGCCCTGCTTGAGCAGATCGAAGGTTCCACATGACCGAAACGCGCGCGGGCTTCGCAGCCCTGATCGGCGAACCCAATGCCGGGAAATCCACGCTTCTGAACCAGATGGTCGGGGCCAAGGTCTCGATCGTCACGCATAAGGTGCAGACGACCCGTTCGCGCATCCGCGGTATCGCCATGCACGAGAAATCGCAGATCGTCTTTGTCGACACGCCCGGCATCTTTCGCCCGCGTCGCCGGCTGGACCGGTCGATGGTCAAAGCGGCATGGGGCGGCGCTGCGGATGCCGATGTCATCCTGTTCCTGATCGAGGCCCATCGCGGCCTGACTGACGGCGCCAAGGCCATCATCGAGAACCTGCGCGAATATGCCGGCAAGACCCCGGTGGCGCTGATCATCAACAAGATCGACCGCGTCAAGGCCGAGGTGCTGCTGGCCCTGTCGCAAGAGATCAACGAGACCTTCGAATTCGCCCAGACCTTCATGATCTCGGCGGAAAAGGGCTATGGCTGCAACGCCCTGATCGACTGGCTGGCCGCCGAGGTTCCCGAAGGGCCGTGGCTCTACCCCGAGGATCAGGTGGCCGATCTGCCGATGCGCATGATCGCCGCGGAAATCACCCGCGAAAAGCTGACCCTGCGCCTGCACGAGGAAATCCCCTACCAGCTCACGGTGGAAACCGAGAAATGGGAGGAAAAGAAGGACGGCTCGGCCCGCGTCGACCAGATCGTCTATGTCACCCGCGCTGGCCACAAGGGCATCGTGCTGGGCAAGGGCGGTGAGACCATCAAGGCCGTGGGCCAGGCCGCCCGCGCCGAGATGATGGAGTTCATGGGCCGCCCGATCCACCTGTTCCTGCAGGTCAAGGTCCGCGAGAACTGGCAGGATGAGGCCGAGCGCTACAACGAAATGGGCCTCGACTTCCGCGACGGCGACGCCTGAGCATGACTGACGCAAGGCTGGCTGCGGGGATCTGGGTCTCGGCCTATCTCAAGCGCCTGCAGCTGGCCGATATCCCCGCCTATATCCTGCGCCGCGGCGATGACACGGCGGGGGCGGTCATGGTCAAATGCGCCACGCTGGATGGCCGCGCCAGCCTGTGGGTGCGGGAGTGGGATTTTGAAACCGACCAGCGCCCCTGGGTGCGGCTGGCCGAGGCCCCCGAACCCGAAATCGACGCCGCGATCACGCGCCATTCCGCCCGCGATCCCGACCTGTGGGTGATCGAGATCGAGAGCCGCGGCGGGGTCACGTTGCTGGATCAGCCCGGACTGGTCTGAATCCCCGGAAAACCACCAAATCTTGTGGCTTTCCCGTGACATTCCGCATGTGGCCCACTATAAGATGGGAGCCCAAGGCAGGATAAGATGACAATGACCGAACCCGCCCCCCAGCCTTCCGAATACGGTGCCGATTCCATCAAGGTTCTCAAGGGCCTGGAAGCGGTGCGCAAGCGTCCCGGCATGTATATCGGCGACACCGACGATGGCTCGGGCCTGCATCACATGGTCTATGAGGTCGTGGATAACGGCATCGACGAGGCACTGGCCGGTCATGCCGATTTTGTCCGCGTCAAGATCCATGCCGACAGCTCGGTTTCGGTCCGCGACAACGGTCGCGGCATCCCCGTCGACATGCACCCGACTGAGGGCGTTTCGGCGGCCGAGGTCATCATGACCCAGCTGCATGCGGGCGGGAAATTCGACCAGAACAGCTACAAGGTCTCGGGCGGTTTGCACGGCGTCGGCGTCTCGGTCGTGAACGCGCTGTCGGATTGGCTGGAACTGCGCGTCTGGCGCAATGGCAAGGAACATTACGCCCGCTTCGAGCATGGCGACACGGTCGAGCATCTGCGCGTCGTGGGCGATGCCCCGAATGAAAAGGGCACCGAGGTGCGCTTCCTTGCCTCGTCCAAGCTGGACGGGGGCGAAGGCACCTTCTCGAACCTCGATTACGTCTACAAGACGCTGGAAAACCGACTGCGGGAACTGGCCTTCCTGAACTCGGGCGTGCGCATCATCCTTGAGGACGAGCGCCCCGCCGAGCCTCTGCGTACCGAGCTTTACTATGACGGCGGCGTGCGGGAATTCGTGAAATTCCTCGACCGCTCGAAAAGCCCGGTCATGGCCGACCCGATCTTCATTCAGGGCGAAAAGAACGGCATCGGTATCGAAGTCGCGATGTGGTGGAACGACAGCTACCACGAAACTGTGCTGCCCTTTACCAACAACATCCCGCAGCGCGATGGCGGCACGCATATGGCGGGCTTCCGTGGCGCGCTGACCCGCGTCATCAACAGTTATGCCCAGACCAGCGGCGTGGCCAAGCGCGAAAAGGTCGATTTCACCGGCGATGACGCGCGCGAGGGCCTGACCTGCGTGCTTTCGGTGAAAGTGCCCGACCCGAAATTCTCAAGCCAAACCAAGGACAAGCTGGTCTCGTCCGAGGTGCGCCCCGCCGTCGAAGGGCTGGTCAGCGAGAAGCTGGCCGAATGGTTCGAGGAAAACCCCTCGGAAGCCAAGCAGATCGTCGGCAAGATCGTCGAGGCCGCCTTGGCCCGCGAAGCCGCCCGCAAGGCCCGCGAACTGACCCGCCGCAAGACCGCGATGGACGTGGCCAGCCTGCCCGGCAAGCTGGCCGATTGTCAGGAAAAGGACCCGGCGCTGTCCGAGCTGTTCATCGTCGAGGGTGACTCGGCAGGTGGTTCCGCCAAGCAGGGCCGCTCGCGGCAGAACCAAGCCGTGCTGCCGTTGCGCGGCAAGATCCTGAACGTGGAACGCGCCCGCTTCGACCGGATGCTCAGCAGCGATCAGGTCGGCACGCTGATCACCGCGCTTGGCACCGGGATTGGGCGCGACGAATTCACCCTGAAAAAGCTGCGCTACCACAAGATCGTCATCATGACCGATGCCGACGTGGACGGCGCGCATATCCGCACCCTGCTGCTGACCTTCTTCTTCCGCCAAATGCCGGAACTGATCGAGGCCGGGCATTTGTACATCGCGCAACCGCCCCTGTACAAAGTCAGCCGCGGCCGTTCCGAGGTCTACCTCAAGGACGAGGCCGCGCTTGAAGATTACCTGATCGAGCAGGGCATCGACGGTGCCAGCCTGCGTCTGGGCAGCGGCGAAAGCATCTCGGGCGCCGATCTGGCCCGTGTTGTGGATGAGGCCCGCATCGCACGCCGCGTGCTGCGCGCCTATCCGACCCATTACCCCGCCCATATCACCGAACAGGCTGCCATTGCCGGAGCGCTGGTGCAGGGCCGCGTCGATGCCGATGCGCAGGGCGTGGCGCAGGCCGTGGCCCAGCGGCTGGACATGATCGCCGAGGAATATGAACGCGGCTGGTCCGGTCGTCCGACGCAGGATGCCGGTATTCGCCTGACCCGCCAGCTGCGCGGGGTCGAGGAATCGCGGACGCTGGATGGCCCGATGCTGCGCAGTGGCGAAAGCCGCCGCCTGGGCGCGATGACCGCCAGCCTGCAGGAAGTCTATGGCCAGACCGCGCATCTGATCCGCAAGGATCGCGACATCCCGATCCACGGCCCGCTGGGTCTGCTGCAGGCGATCTTCCTTGAGGGGGAAAAGGGTCTGTCGCTGCAACGCTACAAGGGTCTGGGCGAAATGAACCCCGAACAGCTGTGGGAAACCACGCTGGATCCTGCTGCACGCACAATGCTGCAAGTGCGAATTGAAGATCTGAGTGAGGCCGACGACATCTTCACCAAGCTCATGGGCGACGTGGTAGAGCCCCGCCGCGACTTTATTCAGCAGAATGCCCTCAACGTGGAAAACCTTGATATCTGAGCAAATGAATCCGCGTTTTTGCGGATTCTGCTCTCGACAAGTTTACCATATTGACAAAAGATTAATTCACCTGAACGAGCATTAACACTTGGATTCAGGACGCATGAGTTGTTTTCTGCAACGCAGCTGGCGCGAATTGCCGCGTAGGTGTTCTGTAGCGCCCGACCCGCGAGGTTCGGTGCATTTGCCTCTGGAGAGCGTAATGAGCATGAAGAATATCACGATTTTGGCCACCTCCCTCACGCTCGGGGCGAGTGTTGCTGCCTACGCAGGCGGCTACACCCCCCCGGTCGCCGAACCGGTCATCGCACCGATCGTCGTCGATGAGCCCGTCGCAAACTGGGCCGGCGGCTATGTCGGCGGCACGCTGGGCTATGGCTTCGGCGGTGACGACCGCGTTGGCGTCAGCCAGGGCGGCTCGCTTCTGGGCGATATCGGCGATGTCGAAGTCAGCGGTGCCAATATCGGTATCCGCGGCGGCTATCGCTGGCAGCGCGACAACTGGGTCTTCGGCCCGGAACTCGGCTGGGAAATGACCGATATCCGCGACGATACCAGCGGGATCATCAACGGCACCGAAGTCGAGGCCGACGCGAAGGTCAAGAACGTCCTCGCCCTGCGCTTCAAGACCGGTTACATCGTCCAGCCCGACACCATGGTCTATGGTATCGCCGGCTGGGGCCGCGCCGATATCGACTATGAGCTGGCCGGCGAAGACGTCAGCTATGACGCCGACGGCTACATCCTGGGTCTGGGCGTTGAAAAGATGATCAACGACAAGGTCTCGGTGACCGGCGAATACGAATATGCCAACTTCGGCAAGGAATCGCTGGAAGCCGCCGGTTACACGACCGAGGCGACCACCAAGTATCACAACCTGAAAATCGGTGTGAACTACCGCTTCTGATCCAGCGGAATGCCGGATCGTGAAGGGGCGCCTCTGGCGCCCCTTTCCCATTTCAGCGGCCCTTGGCTGGCGCGACACCGATGGGCAGCGCCACCGCACGCCGCCCGCAGGCAATGGCAATGCCCTTGGGAATCAGACGACGCAGACTGGCATCCTCGCAGGACAGCCCACCGGTATAGGCGCCGAAAGCGGGCAGAATCAGGTGGTCTTTGCCCAGCAGAAACGCCCGACGGCGTTCGCCCGCCAGCCGCACGACGGGGTGGAAATGTCCCGATATATCCGGCCCCGCCTGCGGATCGGCCTGATGCCGCAGGATGACCGAAGCTAGTGGCAATTCGACCAGCATCCGCCCCGGCAGCTTGGCATCTCCCAAAGGATCGTGATTGCCGCTGATCCAGAACCAGTCCCGCATCGTCGCCATCCGCTGCAATTCGGCCAGAACCGCCGGGTCCAGCGCCTGAATCGTGGCCATATCATCGAACCCATCGCCAAGGCTGACCACGGCTTCCGGGCGAAGCGTCGCGATCTCGGACCCCAGCCGTTCCAGCGTCGCGAGCCCCTCATAAGGCGGCAGCAGCGGGCCGCCACGCCGGGCCAGCCGTTCGGACTTGCCAAAATGCAGGTCGGCGACCACCAGCCAGCGCCCGTCGGGCCACCACAGCGCGCCCGAGGCCCGCGCCTCAAACCGCAATCCGTGGAAGGTAAAGGCATGGCTGCTCATGCGCTGAACTCCAGTCCGGCTTCACGCATCAGCGCCTCGGCCTCGATCCCGGCAAGGCGCTCGCGTCCTTCGCCGCGGATCGGGACCTTGCCGACCTCAAGCAACAGCGGCGCGGCCAGCGGAGAGACACGCTCCAACATGCGATGTTCGCACCGGGGGGAATGGGAAAGCATCTCCTCGATCCGGCCGAAATCGACCAGCCCCCTGCCCGCTTCATCCGCCGTCACCCGCAGCATCAGATGGTCGGGGTCGTATTTGCGCAAGGTGTCGTACAGGATGTCGCTGGAAAACGTCGCCTGCCGTCCGGTTTTCCGCAACCCCGGCATATTGCGCTGGATCAGCCCGGCCACGGTCGCGACATTGCGGAAGGTCCGCTTCATTACGGCATTGCCGCCCAGCCAGTCGCCCAGACCCGCCCGCAACCTTGCCGGGTCGAGCAGTGGTGCAGGATTGCGGACGGGGTCCAGCGACCAGATCAGCAGCGCGTAATCGGTCGACAGGAACCCCAAGGGGCCCAGCCCCTCCTCCTCCATCTCACGCGTTAGCAGCAGACCCAGCGTCTGCAGGGCATTGCGGCCAGCAAAGCCGTAAAGCGCGAAATGCCACAGGCCCGCATGGGGGAATGTTTCCGACAGCAGCAGCCCCGGTTCGGGCAGGCGGCTGACCTGCGCTTGCAGGGCCAACCAGTCCCGCGTGTCGGGCGGCAGGCTGGTATGGTGCGATGGATCACCGATCAGCGCCTGCACGCGATGGGCAAGCTGAGTGGACATGGCCAGCTTGACCCCGGAAAACACCGCGATCTTGGGCTGGCGGCCGGGATCAGGCGAAACCTCGATCACCATCTCGCGCATGGCATCCATCCTTACCACCCGCCCGCCGATCAGAAAGGTATCTCCGGGCGAGAGGCTGGCGGCAAAGGCTTCCTCGACCTCGCCCAAGGGCGCGCCGCCGCGGCCGCGCATGCGCACGCGAACCATTTCGGCTTCGACGATCGTGCCGATATTCATGCGCAAAAGCTGCGTTGAACGCGGATCGCGCAAGCGCCACAGCCCGTCCCGCAGCATCAGCCGTTGCCAGCGGTCATAGGCGCGCAGCGCATAGCCGCCGGTTGCCGCGAAATCCAGACAGGCGACGAAATCAGCACGGGTCAGGCGGCGATAGGGACCGGCGGTCGTGATCTCGGCAAACAGCGCATCCGCCGCGAAGGGTGCGGCACAGGCCGTCAGCAGGATATGCTGGCACAGCACGTCCAACGGCCCCGGCTCACGCGGATCGCCGTCCAGATCACCCTCGCGGACCGCTTGCAGCGCGGCCACGCATTCGATCTGCTCGAAACGGTTCGCGGGTACGATGCGCGCCTTGGAGGGCGCATTGTAGCGATGGTTCGCCCGCCCGATGCGCTGCACCAACCGCTTGACGTTCTTGGGCGCGCCAATCTGGATGACCAGATCGACCGCGCCCCAGTCGATGCCCAGATCAAGGCTGCCCGTCGCCACCACGGCGCGCAATTCGCCCGCCGCCATCGCCGCCTCGACCCGCGCACGGGATTCGCGCGACAGGCTGCCGTGATGCAGCCCGATCGGCAGGTTTTCGTCATTCGCCGCCCACAGCGCCTGAAAGAACAGTTCGGCCTGCGCGCGGGTATTGATGAAGATGATGGTGGTGCGGGCCTGCCTGACCGCGTCCAGCACCTCGGGGATGGCGTAATGGCCGCCGCCCCCGGCCCAAGGCGCGGGGCGGGCGGTGGGCAGCATGGCAATATCGGGATCGGGGCCGGGATCGGCTTGAATGACCGCGACGGGCGCGCGGCCCGCCATGAAATCCGCCAGAGCATGTGGGTCCTCGACCGTGGCCGACAGGCCGGTGACCCTTAACCCCGGCGCAAGTGCGCGCAGCCGCGCCAGCCCCAGCATCAGCTGATCGCCGCGCTTGCTTTCTGCCAGCGCGTGCAACTCATCCAGCACCACCCGCCGCAACCCGCCAAAGATTGCCGGGGCCTCGGGATAGGACAGCATCAGGGCAAGGCTCTCTGGCGTGGTCAGCAGCACCTCGGGCGGGTCGACGCGCTGGCGGCGGCGCTGGGTCTGGCCGGTATCGCCGGTACGGTCCTCGATGCGGATGGACAGGCCAAGATCCGCGACCGGACGGGCCAGATTGCGCCCGATATCCGCCGTCAGTGCCTTCAGCGGCGAGACATAAAGCGTATGGACCGAGCCCTTGCGCACCCCGTCCCGCAATTCGATCAGTGAGGGCAGGAAGCCCGCCAGCGTCTTGCCGCCACCTGTCGGGGCGATCAGCAGGCTGTCGCCCGATGCCTCCAGCAGGGCAAGCTGATGCGGATGGGGCTGCCAGCCCTGCCTTGCGAACCAGTCCTGAAATTCGGGCGGCAGGATCACAGCATGGCCTCAAGCGTGGACAGGTGATCGGCCTCAGCGGCGGGCTTGTCCCAGCGGATGCGGCTGATGCGGGGAAAGCGCATGGCGACACCAGACTTGTGCCGGGTCGAGCGGTTCAGTCCCTCGAACGCCACTTCGACCACCAGCTTCGGCGCAAGCTGGCGAACGGGGCCGAAACGCTCAACGGTATTGGCGCGGACAAAGCGGTCCAGCTCGCGCAATTCCGCATCGGTGAAGCCGAAATAGGCCTTGCCGACGGGGACCAAATCAGCCCCGTCCCACAGGCCAAAGGTGAAATCCGAATGAAACCCCGAGCGCTTGCCATGCCCGCGCTGTGCGTAAAGCAGCACCGCATCGACCACCATCGGGTCGCGCTTCCACTTGAACCACGGCCCGCGCGGACGCCCGGCAATGTAGGGGCTGTCGCGGCGCTTGATCATCACCCCCTCGATCACCGCAGCCGGAGGATCGGCGCGCAATGCCGCCAGATCATCCCAGTTGGCAAAGTCCAGCAGCGGTGACACATCGATGCGCGGCCCGAAATCCGCGCTGTCCAGAATGGCGCGGCGTTCCTCAAGCGGCAGGCCACGCAGGTCGCGACCCTGCCAGATCAGCAGATCGTATAGCCGCAGCCCGGCCGGGTGACTGGTGAGCAGGCCCTTGCCCACGGATTTACGGTTCAGCCGCTTTTGCAGATCGCCGAAAGGGGCGACCTCGGCATCGCGGCGAACCAGCAATTCGCCATCCACCGTGCCGTCAAACTCCATCGCGGCGATCACATCAGGAAAGGCTGTGGAAATATCCTCTCCGGTCCGCGAATACAGTCGCCGCACGCCGCCGTCGCTGACCGCCTGCACGCGGATGCCGTCCCATTTCCACTCGGCATGGAAATCCGTCGGCTCCAAGGCGCTGAGTTCGGCCAGATCGGTGGGCGTGGATAGCATCACCGGGCGGAACGGGGCCAAGGCGGCGCTTTCCGGCTTCACCCCGCCCGCGATCCAGCCAAACAGCGGCGCATAGGGCGGGGTCAGGCCGTGCCAGATTTCCTCAAGCTCGGGGACGGTCGGCGCACCCATTCCCGCCAGCGCCAGCCGCGCCATCCGGGCCGAGACGCCAATGCGCAGGTTCCCCGTCGCCAGCTTCAGAAAAGCCAGCCGCTCGGACGGGCCAAGCCGGTCCAGCATCGCCGCAATCGCCGCGGGCAAGGCAGCCTTGCCAGTCCCCTGCAACAACGCCACAGCCTGCGACAGCGGCGGATCGTTCTGCGCGCCATCAGGCCAGATCAGCGCGATGGTTTCAGCCAGATCGCCAACGAAATCGTAGCTGAGCGACAGAAGCTGATCGTCCACCCGTTCCGCCGCCAAGCCGCGCAGCAGGCTGGGCGTGACGGTGCGCAATTGCAGATCCCCGGTCAGCGCGGCCAGCGCCCAACCCCGGTCCGGATCGGGGATGCGTTCCAGATAATGCTGCAGCAATTGCAGCTTGGCATTGCGCGAGGGCGTAAAGGCCAGTCGTTCCAGCAGGGCGGCAAAGGCTTTCATTCGGCCTCGTCCTCATATCCCACCAGCCGCAGCGGGCGGGCGGGGATCTGCGCAAGTTCGCACCAGCGGATCACGCCCTCCTCGGCACCATGGGTGACCCAGACCTCGGACGGGGACAGCTCTGTCAGGGTCGCGGTCAGCGCGGGCCAGTCGACATGATCGCTGATGACCAGCGGCAGTTCGACCCCACGCTGCCGCGCCCGCGCCCGGACCGCCATCCAGCCCGAGGCAAAGCCGATCACCGGATCGCGGAAACGCTGCACCCATGGGCTGGCAAAGGCCGAGGGCGGGGCTATCACCAGCTGCGCCGTGACCTGATCGGCGGTCGCGGGGACCAGCACACCCAGATCAACGCCCTGCGTGCGGTAGTAATCGCACATCGCCTGCAGCGCGCCGTGGATGGCGATCGGCGCGTCATAGCCCGCCTCGCGCATCAGCGCGATCACATGCTGCGCCTTGCCCAAGGCATAGGCGCCGATCAGATGTGGGCGGTCGGGAAATTCGGCCATGCTGGCGATCAGCTTCGCCACCTGCGTCGCCGGACCCGGAAAGCGGAAGACCGGCAGGCCAAAGGTCGCCTCGGTCACGAAGACATCGCAGGCGACAGGTTCGAACGGGGCGCAGGTCGGGTTCGGTGCACGGGAATAGTCGCCCGAAACGACGATCCGACAATCCCCCGAGGTCACCGAAATCTGGCTGGACCCCAGCACATGTCCCGCCGGGCGGAAATCGACGGTGACGCCGCCGATCCGCAATGGGCCGTCGGCAATCTGGGTCGTCCCTGCAAAATCCGGCCCCATGCGCAGGCGCATGATGTCCAGCGTCTGCGCCGTGGCCAGAACCGCGCCGTGCCCCGCGCGGGCATGGTCGGAATGACCATGGGTGATCAGCGCGCGTTCAACCGGGCGCAGCGGGTCAATGTGGAAACCGCCCTCGGGACAGTAAAGGCCGGCCTCGGTCGGATGAAGGATCCTGTCGGCTTGCATGACCCCAAGGTGAAGAACATTTCGTGAAAATCAACCCGTCGGAACCAGAGGCCGCCCCTCGAACATGGTTTCCATCGAGAAAACGCCGGTCACGCGTTCCAGATCCATATCCGTAATCAGACGCTTGTACAGCGCGTCATAGCCAGCCATGCCGCTGGTGACCGCCTTGGCCATATAATCCCATTCGCCGCCGATGCGGTGGAACTCGATGATCTCGGGTTGAGCCTCGATCCGGGCGCGGAAACGGCGGGCCCAGGCGTCGTCGTGATGGCGGGTGCGGATCATGATGAAGATGGTCAGTTGCAACCCAAGGGCAGCGGGATCGATCATGGCGCGGCTGCCTTTCAGCACGCCCATTTCGGTCAAACGGTTCAGCCGCCGCCAGCAGGCGTTCTGCGACAAACCGACGCGCTCGGCCAGTTCGCGCTGTGACAGGCTGGCATCGCGCTGCAGCAGCACCAGAAGCCTGTTGTCAATTTCATCGAAATCGTGCCCCTGCGCGCCCATTTGACAACCATATTCCCTGATCGATGCAAAAAACGAAAATGATTATCTAAGCGGTCCGGGTCAAGATGGGTCAGGAGTACGAGGAAGACCATGCCCCCCTTTGACAGTTATTTTGCCCAGTTGGGCGATACCCCCCTGCACACGATCCATGACGGGTTGATCGGCCGCGATGCGGTGATCGACGGGCCTTTCGGCCCCCGTCCGCTGATCTATGCCGATTACATTGCCTCGGGGCGGGCACTGCGCGCGATAGAACAATGGGTGATGGAAAACGTACTGCCTTGGTATGCCAACAGCCATACCGAGGCCAGCCATTGCGGCGGCACCATGACGCGCCTGCGGCGCGCGGGCCGCGCGGCAATTGCGGAATGCATCGGCGCGGGACCCGAACACGCGGTGATCTTCACCGGCTCGGGGGCGACACAGGGCATCAACCGGCTGGTGCATCTGTTGGGTGCTGGCCCCGGCACCACGGTGCTGATCGGCCCCTATGAGCATCACTCGAACATCCTGCCCTGGCGCGAAAGCGGGGCGCGGGTCGTGGACATCCCCGAAGCCGTGACGGGCGGCCCCGATCTGGACGCCCTGCGCGCCGCATTGGCAGCAGCGGAAGGCCCGGTCATCGGCGCGTTCTCGGCGGCCTCGAATGTCACCGGCACGCTGACCGATGTCGCGCAGGTCACGGCGCTGCTGAAGGCTGCGGGCGCGCGGGTGGTCTGGGATTATGCGGGCGGTGCGCCGTATCTGCCGATCGACATGGGTCTGGAAATGGATGCTGTGGTCGCCTCGCCGCACAAGTTCATCGGCGGACCGGGGGCCTCGGGCGTGCTGGTGGTGCGCCGCGATGCAGTGACGGCCAGTCGCCCGACCCTGCCCGGCGGGGGCACGGTGCGTTTCGTCTCGCCCGAGGGGCATGATTATTCGACCTCGCTTGAGGCGCGTGAGGAAGGCGGGACGCCCAATGTCGTCGGCGACATCCGCGCGGCGCTGGTTTTCCTGACCAAGGCGGCGGTCGGGCAGGATGCCATCGACACCCGCAATGCTGAATGGCTGGCTCTGGGGCTAAAACGGCTGGGGTCGCATCCGCGCATCCAGTTGCTGGGTAATCTGGACGCGCCGCGCCTGCCTTTCTTCAGCTTCCGCATCCGCGACGGGCAAGGCGGTTTCGTCCATCAGCAGCTGGCGACGCGGATGCTGTCGGACCTGCACGGCGTGCAGGCGCGTGGCGGTTGTGCCTGCGCCGGGCCTTATGTCCATCACCTGCTGGGCCTTTCGCGCGCC
This sequence comes from Paracoccus litorisediminis, assembly GCF_009711205.1. Classification (GTDB taxonomy): domain Bacteria; phylum Pseudomonadota; class Alphaproteobacteria; order Rhodobacterales; family Rhodobacteraceae; genus Paracoccus; species Paracoccus litorisediminis. The sequence continues at coordinate 941,182 of NZ_WMIG01000001.1, forward strand.
GAATCCGACCGGATGCGCGCCGCGATCCTTGCGGGCGAGGAGATCGAGAAGCCGGGCTTTGTCCGCCTGAACCTGTGCTGGGCCGCACCCCGCGCCGAGGTGGACGCGATCCTGGACGCGGTCTGCAACCTTGCCGATCACGCACCGGAATATCTGCGGCATTACCGCTGCGACCGCTCGACGGCGATCTTTACCCCGCTGGCGGCCGAGTAGCCCTGCTGCCGACATAGTCACGCAACAGCGCGACCCGACGCGGGCGAAAGCTGGTCGGGCCGCGCTCCATCCGTGTGATGCGGGGAACGTGAAACACGCGGAAATCCTCGCGCAGACGGCAATGGGCCAGCAGCATCATGCTGTTGTCGCTGTAGCTCAGGCCCAGAGGCCAGATCTCGCGCTGGCTGGGCTGGTCGTTCAGGTCCAGATAATCGATCAGCAGACTGCGTTCCTCCCATAGCGACTGACGCAGCAGGTCCATGTCGACCGACGGCGCGGGACGGGTAGCCGCTGGCCGGAACAGCCGCATGGTCGCATGCATGGCGTGACGGCCCTGCGATTCCGGCAGAGTGGCAATGATCCGGGCCAGCGCGTCCTCTCCGGCGCGGGCCAGCGCGTCATCGGCCAAAGCCCGTAGGCCGGAAACGGCCAGCAGCAGCGCCTCGATTTCCAGCCGCGAGAAGCTTTGCGGCGGAAGCGCCGGGTCCTCGGTCAGGGAATAGCCCAGACCCGCCTCGCCATCGATGAGGGCGCCCCCGGCGCGCAAGGTGGCGATGTCGCGGTAAAGCTGGCGGGGCGACACCCCGGTTTCGTCCGCCAGACGCGCGGCGGTGACCGGCGCAGGCAGGCGGCGCAACGCATCCATCAGTCGCATCAGCCGGTCGGTACGGGACATACTGTCACCTTCTGTCAGCAGGGATGGCGCATCCTGCCCGCATCCACAACAGGAGGCCAGCATGCTGACCCTATTCCATTCGCCGAAAAGCCGCTCGACCAGCATCCTTTCCCTGCTGCTCGAACTCGATGCGCTTGATGAGGTCGAGATCCGTCATGTCACCATTCCGCGTCAGGACGGCTCGGGCGGGCGCGATCCCGCCAACCCCCACCCCGAGGGCAAGGTGCCCTATCTGGTGAACGGCCATGACCATATCCGCGAACGCGGCGCGATCATGCTGTATCTGACTGACCTGTTCCCCGAGGGGCGCATGGGCCCTCTGCCCGGCGATCCGAAGCGCGGCGAATATCTGAGCTGGCTGTTCTGGTATCAGGGCGTGGTCGAACCGGTCGCGGTTCTGGAGTTCACCGGGCTGAAACACCCGGCGCTGCAGGCCACTTTCCGCGATTACGACACCATGCTGGCGCGGCTGGATGAGGTGCTGACCCGCCAGCCTTGGCTGCTGGGCGACAGTTTTTCAGCTGCCGACCTGCTGGTGGCGGGACCGTTCATCTATTTCGGCGACGTGATGAAAAGCACCCCCGCCGTCGCGGAATGGGCAGGCCGGGTTCAGTCGCGCCCGTCGATGGCGCGGACCGCGGAACTGGACGGCTGAGGCGGCGCGGCGGCGGGCAGCCGGGCCAGTTGCACCATCAGGATGCCTGCCGCCACCACGCCCGCGCCGATCACGTCCGAGGCGCCGAACCGTTCGCCCAGCAGTGCTGCGGCAATGGCCACGCCGAAGATCGGCGACAGGAAGTGAAAGGTCGCGGCCCGGACCGCGCCGACGCGGCCGACCAGCAGAAACCAGATCCATGTCGCGCCGATTCCCGGTGCCAGCACCGTGTAAAGGAAGGACCACAGCAGGCGGCCGCTCCATTCGACGGGGCGGCCCCATTCCATGATCGCGGCGGGAATGGCCAGCGTGACCGCGCCAACCGCCATCTGCATGGCAACGATGGTCATCATGTTGGGACTGCCGCCGACACCGCGCGCGGCCAGCGTTGCCACCGCCAGCGCCACCACCGCGATCAGGCACAGGATCATGCCCGGCACGTCCAGCCCGTGCTTCAGCCGCACGCCCATGATCACACAGACCCCGATGACGCCCAGCACCAGCCCGGCCACCGCCATCGGCCGCAGTTTCTCGCGGTAAAGCAGCCAGCCAAGGAACGCCACGACCAGCGGCATCATCGAGGCGATGATGGCGGCAGCCGAGGCCTCGACATGCTGCATCGCGATCCAGTTCAGCCCCAGATACAGCGCATTCTGGCAGATGCCAAAGATGATGACGGTGCGCCATTCGGCCCGGCTAAGGCGCAGGCTTTGCCCCATCGCCAGCGCCAGCGGCATAGCGATGACCGCTGACAGCGCAAAACGGATGACCAGCGCGGTCAGGGGCGGCGCGGCGGTGACAATGATCCGCGTCGTGGTGAATGCCGAGGCCCAGAACAGTGCGAACCCGACCCCCATCGCAATTGCCCGCAAATCCATGTCCTGCCGCCCTCGCGTCAATCCGTCACAGCTGGGCTACCATACGAGGAAGCGCGCGCAAGGCAAAAGCCGCAGACCGGCGGAACCCCGCATGCATGCGCATGAAAAAGGGGCCGCGCAGATCTGCACGGCCCCGAATCTGTGATCCGCCAAGGATCAGGCGTTGACGCTGTCTTTCAGCGCTTTCGCGATGGTGATCTTGACCACCTTGTCGGCGGGCTTGGTCATCATTTCCTGGGTCTGCGGATTGCGGACCTGACGCTCGGGGCGGGCGCGGCAGGCGACTTTGCCGATGCCCGGCAGGGTCAGAGCGCCGCCATCGGCGACGGTCTTGGCGACAACGGCCGAAAGCGCGTCCAGCGCAGCGGTAGCGGTCTTCTTGTCGCTGCCCATTTCTTCGGCCAGCGTGGCGACCAGCTGGGTCTTGGTCATCGGTTTGGAAGCGGCCTGAGCCATTAGTCTGTCTCCTCGTTGTTTCCCATTCGGGAAATTTTCGGACGCCACCTTGGCGGCATGCGCGTCGCTACACAAGCTTTTTGAGAAGGGTGCAAGCCATTTTTGGCGGATTATCCCCAGCAAACGCTGCGAAACAAGCCGCCATGCAGGCCCGTTACAGGAACGCCGTCTCGTTGAATGAGCGCAACTTGCGCGAATGTATCCGATCAAGCGGAGTCGCGCGCAGCTTCTCCATTGCACGAATTCCGATCATCAAATGATTGGCAACTTGCGTGCGATAGAAATCCGTGGCCATGCCGGGCAGCTTCAGCTCTCCGTGCAGGGGCTTGTCGGAAACGCACAGCAAGGTGCCGTAGGGCACGCGGAAGCGGAAACCATTCGCGGCGATGGTCGCGCTTTCCATGTCCAGCGCCACCGCCCGCGATTGCGACAGGCGCTGCACCGGGCCGGACTGGTCGCGCAATTCCCAGTTGCGGTTGTCGATGGTGGCGACGGTGCCGGTCCGCATGATGCCCTTCAGCTCATAGCCTTCCAGCTGCGTGACCTCGGCCACGGCGTCCTGCAACGCCACCTGCACCTCGGCCAAGGCCGGGATCGGCACCCAGACCGGCAGGTCGTCATCCAGCACGTGATCCTCGCGCAGATAGGCATGGGCCAGCACAAAATCACCCAGGGACTGGCTGTTGCGCAGCCCGGCGCAATGGCCGACCATCAGCCAGGCATGGGGCCGCAGCACCGCGATATGGTCGGTGGCCGTCTTGGCGTTCGAGGGCCCCACCCCGATGTTCACCAGCGTGATTCCATCACCATCCGGGCGCTTCAGGTGATAGGCGGGCATCTGCGGCGTCTTGGCACCGGTGACCAGCAGATCCTCGGGGCGTTCAAGGATCTGGTTTCCGGGTGCGACGAATTCGGTATAGCCCGAATCCGGATCGCCAAGGGCGCGACGGGCGAAGGCCTCGAATTCATCGACGTAGAACTGGTAGTTGGTGAACAGCACGAAATTCTGGAAATGCTCGGGCAGGGTCGCGGTGTAATGCGACAGCCGCGCCAGCGAATAATCCACGCGCTGCGCGGTAAAGGGCGCCAGCGGATGGCTGCCATCCGGGTTCGGCCCGGCGGTGCCGTTCACGATGTCGTCGTTCATCGTGTTCAGGTCGGGCACGTCGAAAACATCGCGCAGCGGGAAGGACAGAACGCCCTCCTGCGGCACATTCAGCGTGCTTTGCGTCGCCACCGCGAAATGCACCGGCATCGGCGTGTCGCTGTCGCCCACTGCAACCGCGACGCCGTGATTCTTCATCAGCAGGGCGATCTGTTCGGTCAGGTAGCCGCGGAACAGGTCGGGCCGCGTCACCGTGGTCGAATAGCTGCCCGGCAGCGCGACATGGCCGAAGGACAGGCGCGAGTCGGTCTTGGCATGGCTCGACACGATCATCCGCAATTCCGGATAAAAGGCGCGGTAGCGGGCCTGCGGCTGCGTGCCCTCAAGCGTGGCCATGAAACGGTCCAGCAGGAAATGCGAGGCACGCTCATAAAGCTTGATCAGATGGGCAACGGCGGCATCGGGGTCGTCGAAATAGACCATTCCTGCCACTTCGGGGGTCTCGACCGGCAATTGCCGATGGTCGGTCATCATGCGCGCTGCTCCTTTTTCCGGAACTGTGCCAGCCGCCATCGGCACTGGCAAGCGGGCTGAGGCGCGCCTATCTGACATGCAAAGGAGTGATCCCGATGCAATTTTCCATTCTTGATCTGGCCGTCGTGGCCGAGGGCTCGGATGCCCGTCAGGCCATCGCCAATTCCGTGGCGCTGGCACAGGCCGCCGAGGACTGGGGCTATCACCGCTTCTGGCTGGCCGAGCATCACAATATGCCCGGCATCGCCAGCGCGGCGACCTCGGTGCTGATCAACCATGTCGCCGGTCAGACCCGGACAATCCGGGTCGGCGCGGGTGGCGTCATGCTGCCCAATCACGCGCCTCTGGCCATTGCCGAACAGTTCGGGACGCTGGCCACCATCCATGGCGACCGCATCGATCTGGGGCTTGGCCGCGCGCCGGGCGGCGATGGCGCGGTGATGCATGCGCTTCGCCGCAGCATGTCGCGCAACGAGGACTTCCCGAACGACGTGGTCGAGCTGCTGCGCTATCTGGGCCCCGAGCAGCCGCAGGCCCGCGTTGCCGCCCATCCCGGTCAGGGCACGAATGTTCCGGTGTGGATTCTGGGCTCGTCGCTTTATGGTGCCAGTCTGGCTGCGGCGTTGGGTCTGCCCTATGCCTTTGCCAGCCATTTCGCGCCCGGCGATCTGGATCAGGCCGTGCAACTTTACCGCGAACGCTTCGAGCAGACGCCCTTTGGCGAGCGTCCGCGCTTCATGCTGGCGGTGAACGTGATCGTCGCTGATACCGACGCGCAGGCGCAGCGGTTGCGCACCAGCCAGATGATCAGCTTTGCCCGGTTGCGGCTGGGCACTCCGGGGCTGCTGCCGCCGCCGGTCGATGACATCTCGCAGGAAGTTCCGGCGGCGGTTCTGCCCTCGGTTCAGCAGGCGCTGTCGGTCAGCGCTGTCGGTGCACCCGCGACCGTCACCGCGCAGTTGGACGGTTTGATCGCCCGTTACCGCCCGGATGAGCTGATCCTAGTCGGCAATATCTACGACCAGCAGGCTCGCCATCGCTCGTTTGAAATGGCCGCCGAGATCCTGCGGGGCCGGGCATGAGGATGCTGGTCCTTGGCCATGGCTATTCCGCTGGCTTCCTGACGTCGCTCTTGCGGGCCGAAGGCTGGGAGGTGACCGGCACGACCCGCAGCGCCCCCAAACGCGTCGCCGCAACCGGGGCCGAGCCGCTGCTATGGCCGGGCGATGTGCCCGCGATCCGCGAGCGCATCGCACAGGCCGATGCCATCCTGATCTCGGCCGGACCGGAAGCGGGCAGCGACCCTGCCCTGACCGAGTTCGCCGACGATATCGCGCGCGCCCAGCCGCGCTGGCTGGGTTATCTGTCGACGACTGGGGTTTACGGGGATCACGCTGGCGGCTGGGTCGATGAGACGACGCCCCTGACCCCTTCGACCCGTCGCGGGGTCGAGCGGGTGGCAGCCGAGCAGGGCTGGCAGGAACTGGCTGCGGCCAACGGCCTGCCGCTGCATATCTTTCGCCTTGCCGGGATCTATGGGCCGGGGCGTGGCCCCTTCGCCAAGGTCCGGGCGGGCACGGCGCGGCGCATCGTAAAGCCCGGACAGGTGTTTTCCCGCATCCACGCCGAGGATATCGCGCAGGTGCTGCTGGCCTCGATCAAGGCCCCGCGCGCGGGCGGGATCTATAACCTGTGCGACGATGACCCTGCCCCACCCGAGGAAGTCATCGCCCATGCCGCCACCCTGCTGGGCCTTCCCCTGCCACCGGCCGAGGATTTCGCCACCGCCGAAATGACGCCGATGGCCCGGTCTTTCTATGCCGAAAGCAAGCGCGTCTCGAACCGCCGCATCAAGGAGGAGCTGGGCATTGCCCTGATCCACCCCGATTACCGCAGCGGATTGGCGGCGCTGCTGCTGGCCGCCCCTGACGACTGACGGTCAGCGCGCGATCGAGCAGCAGCCGGTCAGCATCCGCGACGGCATGTCCTGACCGTCAAGGATGACCGACACCGCCAGTGCAAAGTCGCGATCCGACATCCCGTCGCTGCATTGCGCCGGGCGCATGAAGGCGGTGACCCGGCCCTTGCCGTCGCCGGCGATCAGGCCGCGGGTCGGTTCGCCCTCGATGCCGCGATCCATGACCTTGCGCAGTTCCAGCTGGCGCTCGGGTTGATCGGGCTCGGAAAAGACCAGCCCGGATTTCACGGCTTTCAGTGACCAGAACGGTTCGGTCCCGCTGCAGTGCAGGCTTTGTGGCAGCGAAGCGGGCTGCCAGATGCCGGGTTCCAGTTTCAGGAAGCGCAGGGCAACCCAGCCGGTCTGTTCGCCGACATTGACCTTGCCCCATTTGCCCTCGCGGTCGCGGGCCAGCAGTTCGATCCCCTTGGCGGTGGCGGGCAGCGTCGCGATGACCTTGCCCTGCCCGTCCGGCGTTTCGCGCACGTTCAGCGTGTCCCATGTCTCGACCACAGTGACGTCGTAGAGATTGGGCAGATATTCCGGCGGCCTGGCCTGCGCGGCCTGTGCCGGAGCCGGGGCCGGTGCAGCAGGAGCCGCTGCCGGAGCGGGCGCGGCCGGCTTGGCAGCCTCGGCTGCCGGGGCGGGTGCAGCTGCCGGGGCCGATTTCGGCGCGGCAGCGGCGGGGGCCTCCTGCGCGTTGAGCGCCAGCGGCAGGGTCAGCGCAAGTCCGGTCATAAGGATACGCAGCATCGAGGGATCTTTCCTGTCAGTCGGTCCGTGCGCTTTCGCCACGGTTAGAGAATATGTTTCAGCCGGACCGGGTCACGCCCGCCGTTCGGCGATCTGGGCGATGCCCAGCACTTCCAGCACCTTGGCCTTGATGTCGGGGGCGGACATGCGCGCCTCGCGGTACATGGCTTCGGGGCTGGCATGGTCGATGAAGGTGTCTGGCAGGACCATCTGGCGGAAGCGCAGCCCATCATCAAAGACGCCCTCGTCGGACAGAAGCTGCGCGACCAGACTGCCGAAGCCGCCGACCGAGCCTTCCTCGATGGTGATCAGCGCCTCATGCGTGGCCGCAAGGCGCAGGATCAATTCGCGGTCGAGGGGTTTGGCAAAGCGGGCATCGACCACAGTCGGCTGGATGCCAAGCGCCACCAGTTCCTCGCGGGCGCGCATGACCTCGGCCAGACGGGTGCCGAAGGACAGGATGGCGACGCGCTTGCCTTCGCAGATGACGCGGCCCTTGCCGATTTCCAGCGGCGTGCCGCGTTCCGGCATCTCGACGCCCATGCCCTCGCCACGCGGATAGCGGAAGGCAATGGGGCCGTCATTATGGGCAGCGGCGGTGGCAACCATATGGGCCAGCTCGGCCTCATCCGCGGCGGCCATGACCACCATGCCGGGCAGGTTCGCCATGAAGGCGATATCATAGGCCCCGGCATGGGTCGCACCGTCGGCACCAACCAGCCCGGCGCGGTCGATCGCAAAGCGCACCGGCAGGCGCTGGATCGCCACGTCATGCACGACCTGATCATAGCCGCGCTGCAGGAAGGTCGAGTAAAGCGCGCAGAAGGGCTTCATCCCCCCCGCAGCCAGCCCCGCCGCATAGGTCACGGCATGCTGTTCCGCGATGCCCACATCGAAGCAGCGGCGTGGGAAGCGTTCCGCGAACAGGTTCAGCCCGGTCCCGTCCGGCATGGCGGCGGTCACGGCCACGATCTTGTCGTCGCGGCTTGCCTGATCGACCAGCGCCCGGGCAAAGACCGAGGTATAGCTGGGCGCATTGGATTTCGCCTTGGCCTGCGTGCCGGTCGCCACGTCGAATTTCGCGGTCGCGTGGCCCTTGTCGGCGGCGCGTTCGGCGGGGGCATAGCCCTTGCCCTTTTTCGTCACCGCATGGATCAGCACCGGGCCGGTCGCGCGCTCGCGCAGGGTGCGCAGCAGCGGCAGCAACTGGGTCAGGTCATGGCCGTCGACCGGGCCGACATAGGAAAAGCCCAGTTCCTCGAACAGGGTGCCGCCGATGGTCATGCCCTTGAGCATTTCCTTGGCGCGGCGCGCGCCTTCCTGAAGGGTCGGCGGCAGGAAACCCACCGCGCCCTTGGCCATGGCCTTGAGATCCTGCAGCGGGCGTTCGGCATAAAGCCGGGTCAGATAGCGCGACAGCGCCCCGGTCGGCGGCGCAATCGACATTTCATTGTCGTTCAGCACCACGAACAGGCGCTTGCCCAGATCGCCCGCATTGTTCATCGCCTCAAAGGCCATGCCGGCGGTCATCGCGCCATCGCCGATCACCGCGATCGCATCGCCCGGATCGCCGCCCAATTCGCGCGCCATCGCAAAACCCAGCGCCGCGCTGATCGAGGTCGAGCTATGCCCGGCCCCGAACGGGTCATAGGGGCTTTCGGAACGCTTGGTGAAGCCCGACAGCCCGCCTTCGGTGCGCAGGGTGCGGATGCGGTCGCGGCGCCCGGTCAGGATCTTGTGCGGGTAGCATTGATGGCCCACGTCCCAGATGATCTTGTCGCGGGGCGTCTCGAACACGGCATGCAGCGCCACGGTCAGTTCCACGACGCCCAGCCCCGCGCCCAGATGGCCGCCCGTGCAGGACACGGCGCTGATCGTTTCGGCGCGCAGTTCGTCGGCCAGCTGGATCAGCTCTCGGTCGGTCAGCGCCTTCATGTCCGAGGGCAGGCTGACACGGTCAAGCACCGGCGTCGCGGGGCGGTCGGGTTGGTCGGTCTGGCTCATGGCTGACCCTTTCGTCTGGAATTTCAGGCGTCGCGTTCGATGATAAACCGCGCAAGCTGGCGCAGGTTTCCGGCATCGTCGCCATAGGGTTCAAGTGCGGCCTCGGCGGCACGGACCAGTTTGCGCGCCTTATCCTGCGCGCCGTCAAGGCCCAGCAGCGAAACAAAGGTCGCCTTGCCCGCGGCATCGTCCTTGTTCAGGCGTTTTCCGGTCTCGGCCTCATTGCCGGTCACGTCCAGAATGTCGTCCTGAATCTGGAAGGCCAGGCCGATATTGCGGGCATATTCGGTCAGGGCAGCGGTGTCCTCACCCGCCATGATCGCGCCTGCGGTGGCCGAGAACACGATCAGCGCGCCGGTCTTGGCGCCTTGCAGCCGCTTGATGGCGATGATGTCCAGCGGCTGGATCGCGGTTTCGGCGGCGATGTCCAGCGCCTGACCCCAGACCATGCCGCGCGCACCAACAGCCTCGGCAAAGGTGCGGATCAGCGACAGGCGGGTTTCCGGGCCACCGATCTGGGCTTCGGTCAGCAGACCGAAGGCCAGCGTCTGCAGCGCGTCGCCGGCCAGAATGGCGGTCGCTTCGGACCATTGGATATGGCAGGTCGGCAGGCCGCGGCGCAGGTCGTCGTCATCCATCGACGGCAGATCGTCATGGACAAGGCTATAGGCATGCAGCGCCTCGACAGCGGCGGCAACGGGCAGGGATTCGCGGTCGGACAGGCCGAAAAGCCGCGCCGATTCCATGACCAGAAAGGCGCGCAGCCGCTTGCCGCCGATACAGGCGTAGCGCATCGCGTCGGAAAGCTCGCCCGGCGGCAGATGCGCCATGGCCTCATCAAGCGCGGTCTGGACCTGCGCCTTCACATCCTCAAGGCGGGTTTGCATCACAGCCCCTCGACGGGGACCGTGCCGGTCGGCTGGCCATTCGCGGCAAGGGTGATTTTCTCGACCCGTTCCTCGGCAGCGCGCAGGACCTTGTCGCAATGGGCGCGCAGCGCCGCACCGCGTTCGTAAAGCGCGATCGATTCCTCAAGCGTGGCCTCACCATGCTCAAGCTTGCCGACGGTCGCCTCAAGCTCGCGCATGGCTTCCTCGAAGGACATGTTTTCGATCCCGGTCATGCGGCCGTCTCCCTCAGAACTTGGACATGGACGCGCGCCGAGCGGCCCAAAGCGGCCAGATCATAACCGCCTTCGAGGACCGATACCACCGGGGCCGAACATGCAGCCGCCGCGTCGCAGATCATCCGCGTAATTGCGCCGAAATCGCCCTCGTCCCAAGCCAGCGATGCCAGCGGATCATCGACATGCGCATCGAACCCGGCCGAGACCAGAACCAGTTGCGGCTGCCAGTCGACGACACGCGCGCAGATCGCCGCCCAAGCGTCACGGGCCGGGCCGCCATCGGTGCCAGAATGCAGGGGGACATTCATGATCTGGTCATGCGCGCCGCGCTCGCTGGCCGCGCCGGTCCCGGGATACAGCGGATACTGATGGGTCGAGGCGAAAAAGGCACGCGGTTCATTCCACAGCAGATCCTGCGTACCATTGCCGTGATGGACGTCGAAATCCAGCACTGCCACCCGGTCCAGACCGTGGTGATCCAGCGCCCGCATCGCGCCGATGGCGATCGAGTTGAAGATGCAGAACCCCATGGGACGGGCGCGTTCGGTATGATGCCCCGGCGGGCGCATGGCGACAAAGGCATTGCGCCCCTGCCCTGCCAGCACCGCATCCACCGCCGCGCAGACGCCACCAACCGCATGGCGCGCAGCGATCAGGCTGCCCGGCGACAGGTAGGTATCGGCGTCAAGCATGGTCCAGCCTTCGGACGGGACCTTGCGTCGCACCATCGACAGATAGGCCAGCGGATGACAGCGCAGGATGTCGTCATCCGTGGCATCGGGGGTATCGCGACGGTCAAGCTCCAGATCGGCCAAGGCTTTTTCCACGGCGTCAAGTCTTGCCACCTGTTCGGGGTGGCTGGGTGGCGTAACATGCCGAAATCCCGACGGATGTGTGTAAAGAAGCGTCATCCGCAAAGAATTATTGGCCATGCTGCCATGCAGCAAGAAATTGTTCACCTACCTGTCGAAATGGATGGGTGTGGCGCAATTTCGCGTGGCATATCGGCCATTCGCGGCCGGGGACATGCGCCCCGGCAGCAGGATTCAGGCGATCAGCCGTTGCCCGTCATGGCCGATGATCGCGACTTCGATCAGCGAGCCTTCGGGCATGTCGCGGTCAAAAGAGACTTCGGTGAAATGCTCGGTCCGGGCCAGACGCGGGCCTTCGGTCAGGACCAGACGGGTCTGTCCGATCTGCGCCTGCAAGTGGCTGGACAATGCCGCATCACCCTTGGCGCGCAGACGGGCCGCACGATCCTTGATCGCGGGACCGGCGACACGCGGCATCCGCGCGGCGGGCGTGCCCTTGCGCGCGGAATAGGGAAAGACATGCAGGAAGGTCAGGCCGCAATCATCGACCAGCCTCAGGCTGTTTTCGAACATGTCCTCGGTTTCGGTCGGGAAACCGGCAATGATATCAGCACCAAAGACGATGCCGGGACGCAGCTTGCGCGCATCCTCGCAGAAGCGGATGGCGTCGTCGCGCAGGTGGCGGCGCTTCATCCGCTTCAGGATCATGTCATCGCCCGCCTGCAAGGACAGATGCAGATGCGGCATCAAGCGGGGTTCGCTAGCGATGGCCAGCATCAGGTTTTCATCGGCCTCGATCGAATCGATCGAGCTGATGCGCAGGCGCGGCAGATCGGGAACCAGCCGCAGAATGCGCATGACCAGATCGCCCAGTTTCGGCTGGCCCGGCAGGTCGGCACCCCATGAGGTCAGGTCGACCCCGGTCAGCACGACTTCGTTGAAGCCGCGATCGCGCAGGCGCTTGATCTGATCGACGACGACGCCCGCCGGAACCGAGCGCGAATTGCCGCGGCCGTAAGGGATGATGCAGAAGGTACAGCGATGGTCGCAGCCGTTCTGGACCTGCACATAGGCCCGATGGCGGCCGAAACCGTCGATCAGATGGCCCGCGGTTTCCTTGATCGACATGATGTCATCGACCTGCACCTTTTCGGTCTGGCCGATCAGGTCGGGGGCCTGAATGCCCGCCCAAGTCGCGGGCTGCATCTTTTCATGGTTGCCGATCACGCGCGAGACTTCGGGCATGGCCGCAAAGGTCTCGGGCTCGGTCTGGGCAGCGCAGCCGGTGACAATCACCGGCGCGCCGGGATTTTCGCGCGACAGGCGGCGGATTTCCTGCCGGGCCTTGCGGACGGCCTCGGCGGTGACGGCGCAGGTGTTCACGATCACCGCGCCTTTCAGCCCCGCCGCATCGGCCATTTCGCGCATGGCCTCGGTCTCATAGGCGTTCAGCCGACAGCCAAGTGTCGCAAAGACCGGAGTGTTCGCCTGATCCTTCATCCGCGCCACACCCCGTCAAAGACATGCGCGGTCGGGCCGGTCATCCAGACCCCGTCCTCGCGCCAGTCGATTTCCAGCACGCCGCCGGGCACGTTCACCTTGACCCGGCGACCCGTCAGCCCGCGCCGTGCCGCGGCGACAACTGCCGCGCAGGAACACGACCCCGAGGCCCAGGTGATCCCGGTCCCGCGTTCCCAGATGCGCAGGATGATCTCATCCTTCGAGACGACCTGCACGATTTCCACATTGGTGCGCTGCGGATAAAGCGGGTGATTCTCGTGGATGGGGCCGAAATGCTCCAGATGGATGGCGGAGACGTCGGGGACAAAGAAGGTCATGTGCGGGTTGCCCATGCCGGTCGCGACCGGATCGCCGTCGATCGGCAGATGCAGCGTGTCGATATCCTGCGCCAAGGGGATGCGGTCCCAGTCCAGCACCGGCGGCCCCATGTTCACCCGGGTCAGGCCGTTTCCGGCATCCTCGGCCATCAGGACCGCATGATCGGTGGCCAGACGCAGCGTTTTCGCGCCTGATTCGTTCAGCAAATGACGCGCGATGCAGCGCGTGGCATTGCCGCAGGCGGCCGAAATCGAGCCATCAGCATTATAGAAGACCAGCCGCGCATCGACCTGATCCGAGGGCAGGATGACGGCCAATTGGTCGAATCCGACGCCGAAATGCCGGTCGGCCATGGCCGCGATCACGGCACTGCCCGGCCCACCGCCGGTCTTGCGACCGTCGATGACCACGAAATCATTGCCAAGCCCATGCATCTTCATGAAGGGCCAGGGCGCGTGCCTGTCCAGGTTTTGCTGCTGTTCCATGATCGCTCACATACGCTGGCCCGAATGTTTTTTCCAGAGGTCGTGATTTTCCGCTTGACCACAACAGTCGCCGCCCCTAGTTAGCCGCCCTGTGCAGTGGGCCCGTAGCTCAGTTGGTAGAGCAACTGACTTTTAATCAGTGGGTCACAGGTTCGAATCCTGTCGGGCTCACCACTTTTTCCCTTGAAATCAAATCAATGGACAGCGTGGCGAGAATTTGCCCCACGCGACATCTCGCACAATTCCAACTTATATTTTCCGTTCCACCGGGCATTTTGAACAATTTGCGGCCATTCGCATTTTTCCTGTTCATCCGGGCATTTCGTGGGTTGACCCCGTCCGCCACCACCCCTAGTTAGCCGCCAAGTGCAGTGGGCCCGTAGCTCAGTTGGTAGAGCAACTGACTTTTAATCAGTGGGTCACAGGTTCGAATCCTGTCGGGCTCACCACTTTTTCCAGAATATCGCCAGATACCGGAAAGAGTGGTCGCAACCACGCACATACTTTCCAGACATGTCAGTCAAACAGGTCCAGCGTCGCCGCAAGGTCGCGCCAGTTCAGCGTGAAGACCGTGTCATTCCCCTCGGCCACCAGCAGGCCGAAACGCTGATCAAGCCGATCGGTCAAGCCCTTCAGCGTCGCCGCCACCCGATCAGGCGGCTGGATCGGCAGAATCGCGGCGTTTTGGGGGGCGGCGATGATGCCATGGACCAGTTGGCTGCCCTCGACCCCGACAATGGCACGCGCCGCGCTGCAGGCCTCGATCAGCTCATCCGCCGTTGCGGCAAGCGGGTCGATCACCAGAAAGCCACGCTCGGCCGCCAGCCTTTCGGCCAGTTCGCGTTCATTGCGCAGCAACCGCAGATCACCCGCCGTCCCGCGCAGCAGGAACACGCCCGGCACTGGTTTGGGATCGCGCCCAGCCAGCAGCTTTTCGCGCATCTGCTGCTGCCTGCGGCGCTTGTCGGCATTGTTCGACATGTCACCGAACAGGATCAGCTCATCGAAATGCACGTCGCCCGCAATCCGCTGAGGCGCGATTCCCATGATCTGCTCATAGCGCGCGGCATGACTGCCCGGCTTGGGCTGAGCCGCCGTGGTCATCGCCATGTGCCGGCGCGAGGCCAGAAGCCAGGCCGCCGGACCCTCCATCAGCCAGCTTCCGAACCAGCGATTCGTGGTCCATGTCTCATAAAGCGCGCCGCTGACCGCCTGTTGCGGGCGCAGGGCCAACCCGTAGCGACGCTGGCGATTGCGCAGATGCAGCTCGGCCCCGTCGCCGTAAAGCACGCCGTCGATCAGATCGACATTGCGGAAACGCCAGCCCGTGGTCGCGCCCTCGCGCATCTCACCGTCGCGGGTCAGGGCACTGACCGTCTCGGCCAGATTGGCGAAAACGCTGGCGCGCACCCGCTCAAGCTGGCCGGGCAGATGCAGCGCCGGGCGCACGCGACGGATATCCGAGGGAGCCTCGGTCCAGCTTTCCACCGCACCGGCCATGAAGTCCGGCTCGGGTCGGCCAAGCAGCCTGCGGAACCGGGCGTTGTAGGGGCGAAGAGGGTTCGGCATCGGCCTGTCGCTTTGTCCCGTCCTGCGCGGCTCAGACGCTTTCGCGCACGGGCCGTTCGACCATGACGGGCTGGTAGAAGCGCTTGCTGCGCGGCCCGTCGGAAAGCGGCGCGATCAGTTCGACGCACCTGCGGTAATGTTCGGTGGCGCGGTGGGCTTCCAGCGCGGCCTCGTCCTGAAAGACTTCGTAGATGGAAAAGCTGTTCTCATCCTCGGGATCGCAGAGCACGTCGAAACGGATATTGCCGGGTTCGCGCAGCGACCCTTCCCAGTTCAGCCGGAACGCATCCAGAAAGGCCTGCCTTTTCCCCGGAAGGACTTGGATATGGACAAGCTGGACAAGCATCCGGGTACCCCGCCGCGCTGTTGACTGTCTTACTGCTTTGCATTTGGCATCAAGCGGGTGGCGGGTGACAACCCCGATTTACAGCCAAGTCGATCTTTCATGCGATGCGTCGGGAACGCGGTGCCGGGATGGGACGTTCTGGGCTGGGACGCGCCCTCCAAATCGAAAGGATTTCCCGCATGTCCGACCTGCTTGTCATTGCCTTCGACGATGAAACCACCGGCTTCGATCTGCGCAGCGAACTGGTGAAGATGCAAAAGGAATACCTGATCCAGCTTGAGGATGCCGTGGTCGTGACCCGGCCCACCGCCGATAACGTGCAACTGCATCAGGCCGTGAACCTGACCGCCGCGGGCGCGCTTGGCGGCGGGTTCTGGGGCACGCTGGTCGGGCTGATCCTGCTGAACCCGCTGATCGGGGCGGCGGTCGGCGCGGCCTCGGGCGCAATCGCGGGGAAATTCACCGATATCGGCATCAATGACGACTTCATGCGCGATCTGGGCAAGTCGATTCCGCCGGGCGGCTCGGCGGTGTTCATCCTTGTGCGCAAGATGACCGCGGACAAGGTGCTGGCGCGGCTTGAGGCCTTCAACAAGCGTGGCCGGGTCATGCAGACCTCGCTCTCGGAAGAGACCGAGGAGAAGCTGCGCGAGGCCTTTGCCGGTGGCAAGCTGGGCAGCGCCTTGGGCGCCCCCGAGGCCGATCCGCCGGCAGTCCCGAAAGTCCCCGCCGACACCACGGCAGCACCCGAAAGCTAACCCGGCCCTGCGCGACATTCGCAAAAGCTTGACGCAAACGGCATTGGCGTGACAGGACGCGCCAATGCCCCGCAAGAACAGCCCCATGGAATCCGAGGCTATCGCCTCGCCGCTACCGCCCCGAACGGGTCGGCGCTGGCAGCCGATGCGCCGCGCGGCGTTGTGGACTTGGGGCTGGGCGCGCTGGTTGGGACTGCGGCTGCTGGCGCTGATGTTCGTGCTGGTCTTCATCTTTTCGTTCATCAACCCGCCGACCAGCTGGACGATCATTGCGGGCATGCGCGAACATACGGGCACGCCGCATGAATGGACGGCGCTGGACGATATCTCGCCCGCGATGGTGCGCGCGGTGGTCGCGGCCGAAGATGCCAATTTCTGCACCCACTGGGGCTTCGACATGAGCGAGATCCGCAAGGTCGTTGCTTCGGGTTCCAGTCGCGGGGCCTCGACCATCTCGCAGCAGACGGCCAAGAACGTCTTTCTGTGGCAGGGCCGCAGCTGGCCCCGCAAGGTGCTGGAAACGCTGTATACCCCGATGATCGAGGTGCTGTGGTCCAAGCGCCGCATCGTCGAGGTTTATCTGAACCTTGCCGAATTTGGTCCCGGCGTCTTCGGCGTCCATGCCGCCGCCGCGCATTACTTCAAGACCACGCCCGACAAGCTGACGGGACGGCAGGCGGCGGGTCTGGCATCGATCCTGCCTGCTCCGAAATCGCGCAAGCCGCAGGGCGGCACGGCCCGCGCGCGGGCAATTGCCGATGGCGCCGCCACCATCCGCGCGGATGGGCGCGATTCCTGCCTGCTGCTTGATCGCTGACCCCATCGCGGTTGAAACCTCGATAGGCGAAGCGTATCAGGAAGATAGTCCGCGAACGACCTCCGGTGTTTTCCCTCTATGAATACTTCCTCGCCCAACTCCACGATCAGGCTGTATCACATCGCCCTGTCGCCCTATTGCCGCAAGGTGCGTCTGGTCCTGGCCGAAAAACGCATCGAGGTCGAACTGGTCGAGGACCGCTTCTGGGAACCCGGCTCCGAGATCCTGCGCCGCAACCCGGCGGGCAAGCTGCCGGTGCTGCGCATGGACGGTCGCCTGCTGGCCGAAAGTCAGGCCATTTGCGAATATCTGGATGAGCGCTATCCCAGCCCGGCCCTGATGCCCGCCTCGGCCATCGACCGCTACGAGGTGCGCCGCCTGTGCTCGTGGTTCGACGACAAGTTCGCCAATGAATGCACCCGACCGGTCATGAACGAACGCGTGTGGAAAAAGGTCATGCGCCTGGGCTACCCGGATTCGCGCACGGTCAAGGCGGGGCTGTCCTCGATCCGCTACCACATGGATTACATGAAATCCCTGCTGGAGCATCGCCGCTGGCTGGCGGGCGACGTGATGACGCTGGCCGATTTCGCCGCCGCCGCGCATCTGTCCTGTCTGGATTACATCTCGGACGTGGACTGGACCCATTCCTCGGAAGTGCAGGAATGGTACGCCAAGATCAAATCGCGCCCGGCTTTCCGCAGCCTTCTGGCCGATCACCTGCCGGGGGTTCACCCGGCGCCGCATTATGCGCTCCTGGATTTCTGATCCCGTCGAAATTCGTTCCGCGCTTGAGGAACAGTCACGGGCCGAGGGTTTCTCGGCCCTTGGCATTTGCGCGCCTGACGCCAACCCGCATCTGCCCGAAAGGCTGGCCGAGTTTCTGGCCAAGGAACGCCACGGCCAGATGGAATGGATGGCCGAGCGCACCCATTGGCGCGCCGCCCCCGACGTTCTGTGGCCCGAGGCGCGTTCGGTCATCATGCTGGCCGAGCTTTACACGCCCGAACATGACCCGTCCGAGATCATCCAGCATCCCGACCGTGGTGCGGTCAGCGTCTATGCGCAGGGCAAGGATTACCACGATCTGGTCAAGAAGCGCCTGAAGCGCCTTGGCGGCTGGCTCGTCCAGAAGACCGGTTGTCAGATCAAGGTCTTTGTCGACACCGCCCCGGTGATGGAAAAACCCTTGGCGCAGGCGGCAGGGCTGGGTTGGCAGGGCAAGCACACGAACCTGTTGTCGCGCGATCTGGGCAGCTGGTTCTTTCTGGGCGCGATCTTCACCACGCTGGACCTGCCCAAGGACGCGCCTGAACGGGAACGCTGCGGGTCTTGCCGGTCCTGCCTTGATGCCTGCCCGACCGGGGCCTTCCCCGCGCCCTATCAGCTGGATGCGCGGCGCTGCATTTCCTACCTGACCATCGAACATAAAGGCCCGGTCGATCCCGAATTGCGGCCCATGCTGGGCAATCGCATCTATGGCTGCGACGATTGCCTTGCCGCCTGCCCATGGAACAAGTTCGCCCAAGCCGCGACCGAGCTGCGCTATCACGGCCCGCATGGCGGTCCGGCGCTGGCCGAGCTGGTGGTGCTGGACGATGCCGCCTTCCGCGAGCGCTTCTCGGGCAGTCCGATCAAGCGGATCGGGCGCGACCGGATGGTCAGGAACGTGCTTTACGCAATCGGCAATTCGGGGCTTGCACATCTGCGCCCGCTGGCCGAAGCCTTGGCGGATGATCCCGATCCAGCCGTCGCCGATGCGGCGCGATGGGCCTGCCAAAGATTGCCATGATCCACACGATTCATACGCCTCAAAGTCCTTTGCGCGGAATACTTTTGAAATGCATCAGCGTGGTGGTGTTCACCATCATGGCCTCGCTGATCAAGGCGACTTCGGTGGGTGGCTTGGGCGTCCCACCGGGGCAGCAGGTCTTCTTCCGATCGCTTTTCGCGATTCCGGTCATCCTGATCTGGCTGGTCTGGCGGCGAGAGCTGCATGTCGGGCTGAAAACCTTCCGTCCGATGGGGCATTTCTATCGTGGGCTGGTCGGCACCATGGCGATGGGATTGGGCTTCTGGGCGCTTTCCCTGCTGCCCTTCCCCGAAGTCACGGCCCTCGGCTATGCCGCACCCCTGCTGACCGTGATCTTTGCCGCGATGTTTCTGGGCGAGGAGGTGCGGCTGTTTCGCATGAGCATGGTGGTCATGGGCCTGCTGGGCGTGGTCATCGTGTTGTCGCCACGCTTCACCGACACCGCCGAAATGGAGCTGCGTCAAAGCCTTGGCGCGGTGGTTACCCTGACCGGCGCGGCCTGCACGGCGATGGCAATGATCTTTGTGCGCAAGCTGGTGCAAGAGGAACGCACCTCGGCCATCGTCTTCTGGTTCTCGGTCACCTCGACGCTGCTCAGCCTGCTGACGCTGCCTTTCGGCTGGGTCATGCCCAGCCCCGGCACTCTGGCCCTGCTGATCACCATCGGATTGCTGGGCGGGCTGGGGCAGATCCTGCTGACCTCGGCCTATCGCTTTGCCGATGCCTCGCTGGTCGCGCCTTTTGAGTATGCCTCGATGCTGCTGGCGCTGCTGATCGGCTGGTTCGTCTTTGACGAGGCCCCCACCGTCGTCATGCTGATCGGCGCGGCGCTGGTGATCAGCGCCGGTATCCTGATCATCTGGCGCGAGCACCAACTGGGGCTGGAGCGCAACCGCCAGCGCAAGGCGATGACGCCGCAGGGCTGATCAGGGCTGACCCGCAAAGCCAAAGGCGATGTAGTCGCGCAGATAGGCTTTCTTCGCCGCTGCGCGCAGGGGCTGGTCCTTGAGGAAGGCCGGGAATTTCTCGTCCTTCAGCCCGTCAGGCGCGGACGCACCGACGCTGTGCGCCAGAAAGCCCAGATCGCGATCCAGATCGGCTTCGCGCAGGACCATGTCGGGCGCGCCAAAACGCGCGAAACCGGCCAGAATCTCGGACTGGCTCGCCCATTGCGGATAGGTCTGCAGTGAGGTCTGGCCGTTCAGATTGCGGCGCAGGAAGTCCAGAAACGCCTCGAACAGCTCGGCCTTGCGGCCCTCGTCCAGCGTGGCCAGTTCCCCGTCCGCGGGCAGGGCCACGCGATGGGTCTGGCGCATCAGCTCGCGCAGCTCGGCATTCCCGCCCGAGATCAGCGCCGAAAACGCGGCCCATGCCCGGCGCAGCGGATGGCGCAGCACGGTAAAGCTGCGATGCCCGACATGGTCGCGCTTCCAGTGCCGCAGGCTGTTCTGGTTGAAATCGCCGGTGACCGCGCCCAGCCCCTCAAGCCACCCGGTCACCACATCCGAGGGACCGCCCTTGATCGGCATGAAGATCAGCCCCTTGCCCGCATCCGAGGCGACAAAGGACGGGACTGCGGCCCCGCGTCTGGGTTCGAAATTCGGGATCTTACGCAGCATGAACGGATCGAACTTCGCCAAAGCCGCCTGCATCTCGTCGAAATTCGAGACCTTCTCGGCCAGTTCGCGCGGGTTTTGCGGCACCAGATCGCTGGCCGGATCGACCTTTTTCAGATCGGTGCGGCCCAGCCAGTGCAGCAGGCCGGTCATCACTTCGGCGTCGCGCAGATCCTCATAGCCCAGCCAGAAGGCCGACTGGCCCGAGGTCTGCAGCCGGTGCTGCACTTTCAGCTGGAATTCCTCGACCTCGGAGACAGCCTGTGTGAATTCGCCGGTGTCGAAACGGACGGTGGTCTGGATCGGTTTCTCGGTCTCGTTCAGCTTCCATTGGTTGGTGGCACGCGCCAGCCCGGTCGAGATGAAGCTTTCGACCGGGTTTCGGGTCAGCACGATCTTGGCGCAGGCGCGGTCATCCATGATCGCGTCAAAGACGCGCGGGTCGTGGTCGTGGAAATAGCGAAAACCCGGCAGATGGTTCGGCTTGTCAAAGATCGCGGCCAACAGGCGATGCGGGTTTTCATCCCGCTCGGCCATGGTGATGCCCTTCATCTCGGCCTTGTCGGGCCAGCCCATCATATAGGGGTTGAAGGCCTCACCATGACAGGTAACGCGCTTGATCGCGTTCAGCGTCCCCTCAAGCAGGTTTGAGCCCGTCCGCATCTCGGCGAAAATCACAAAGCGCTGAAATGCCTGGGTCATTGTCAGATGTTTTCCTTCTTGGGCATGGTATCGGCGACGGGAAATTCACCCATCAATTGCGGGCGCAGGCCGGCATTGCGCAGCCGTTGCAGGAAGCGGCCCATGCCGGCGATCTCTCGCATCTGCGGCAGGTTCGCGGCTGCTGCGGGCTCTCCGCCAAGGTCGCGCAGGATATTGCGCATGACCCCCGAGGGCCGCGAGCAGAAATCACCCAGATCCCAGACCCGCGTCCGCGCCTTGAGCCAGACCGAATTCAGGATGTCGATCTGCGCCAGCTCAATGCGCTGCAGCTTGGCCGCAACCCGGCGGATATCGTCGAAAGGCATCCCCGAATGCAGCAAGGGCACCGCCCATGCCCCGGTGATGACAAAGATCTGCGCATTGGGGTCGGTGGCCATGAACCAGTTCAGGTCCTGACTGTCGCGCGGGCTGTATTGGACGATCTGTTCGCGCTGCGAGATGCGGATCAGGTTCGCGACAAAGCCGCGCTGGTCCAGATCGCGCAGCGCGGCGCTGTCCGACAACCCCCCCGGCCCGATCGGCATGCGCCCGGCAAATTCGACGCCATGCTTTGACATCACATGGCCATGCACATCGGCATCGATGCGGTCGGCCAGCCATTCCTCGAAATCGGGGAACAGGTCGCTAAACCCCTGCATCACCGCATAGGACCCCGAGGTCTTGCCGTTTTCCGCGTCCTTGCGGGGGAAGCGGCTTTGCATATACAGCCCCGGCCGCCCCAGCTTGCGCCGCGCCACCGCCTGCCCGATCATCCGGTCGACCCGCTCCGGCTGTGGCTCGGCCGCCGAGGCCTCGCCAATTAGCGGGCGCGGGAAATGCGCGAAAAGCCCGGTGGCATTCGGCCAGATCTTGCGCGCGACAAAGCAGCCCGATTCCTCAAGCAACTGCCGGTGGTCGTTGTAGAAGATATAGGGTTTGCCCTGCCCGTCGAACTTGGCCAGCGTCAGCGACCGGCTTTCGATCTGGGTCGAATGCCGCCGCGCCAGAGTCTGGAAATAGCTTTCATCGGGAATCCAGACCCGGCTGAAATAGCGGTCGAATTCGGGCCGCCTGCGGTCCGCCAGAATGGCGTGCAGGGTCGGGCGGGTCAGGCACCACCATTGCGAACCCAGATGCGGCACCAGCCCCTCGGGGATATGGCGGCGGAACTTCCAGCGCCGCTGCAACGCGACATAACGATCGAACAGTTTCCGGTGGCGGCGATAGGCAAAGGGGAAGCGCATGGTGAAGCGCTCTTCGTTCAGCCCGCCGACGGTCCAGCCGACATCCGCCGCCGTCACGCTTTCGATGAAATCCCGCGTCGGATGTCGGGCAAGGAAAGCGCGCAGATCCGCGACCGGGCGCAGCGGCAGGCAGGACCCCGAGACGACCATGACATGGGTGATGTCCTCGAACCGGTCCAGCAGCAGGGCAGCCGCATCCTGCGTCGCCCGCACCAGACTGAAGGCGCCCCATTCGCAGCGGTGGCGGCGCGAATAGACGATGTCCTCATGCCCGGCCAGATCGGCGCGCAGGGTCGCCACCTCATCGGCGGGGGCATTGGCGTCGATATGGATCGCAACCACAGCCCCACCCGCCGCCCAGACCTGTGCCAGCTTGGCCGCACGCGGCAGCTCATTGTGGCACAGCATGACAATGCCCAGCCGGACATGCGCCGCCGATGAGGGCTGCGACGGATCGGACATCGCGTTCACGCCCAGTTCCCCTTCGAGATCAGGCCCAGATTTTCAAGCTGCCGCCAATCCTCGAAGCGGCGCGACTCGTCGCACCAGAAATCCTGACTTTCCTGCAGGCCCGAGTGATAGGCCATATATTCCTGGCTGTCGGAATAATGCTGTCGCCGCTCGAGCTCCTCGGCGGATTTGGTTTCAAAGGTCGACAGGAACTTGGCATGAAGAAGGCAGCCCGAGGCCTTCTCTCCGCCATCTTCGTCATAGACCACATTCAATGAGCGGGGCAGCAGCATGTGGGTCGAACTGACATAGACATAGGATCGTTCCCAGCGCACCAGCGGGATCTTGTTCAGCGCCGGTCCCTGTTCGGGATTGTCGCGGAAAAACGCCCGGCAGCGCGGACCGCCCTGAATCCACAGGTTCCAGTATTCGCCATTCTTGCGGATCGTGTAATTCGCCGGGTCAAACCAGCTGGCGATCTGGAACGGGTCGCCGCCCTCAAGATAGGGCTGCGCGGCGATCTGGCCCTTGGGATACATGTCCAGCAGCATCGCCGAGAAGGATTTCACCGTCGAGGCATCCAGCCAGTCGGTCAGCGCCTTGATCGGGCGGGAATCGTGATGCGGATAGATCAGGAATTCGTCGGGATCAACGGTCAGGCACCAATGGCCCGCGCCATAGCGGTACAAAAGCCAGTTGATCCAGTCGATGCCAAATCGCGATGCCTTGTAGCTGTCATGCGTCGACCAGACCGAGACATCGGGTTCTTCGGCCAGATATTCCAGCCCGCCATCATCCGAGCCGTTATCCACGACCAGAAAATGCTGGATGCCCATTCGCCGGTAATATTCCAGAAAATAAGGCAGCCGGATTTTCTCATTGCGGATCGTCATGAACAGCAGAATGTCGCTGCGACGAATACGCTTGGTGCGATCCGCCACCGGACGCAGGCGACGCCGACGACGGATCGCGCGGACCAGCAGCATTTGCCGCCGGCCGCGGAGTCGTAAATTTCGCCTAAGTTTTTTGAAAAGGCGCAGCACGGGCACTCTTCGCTAATTTTAGCTGGGAATAACCTTCGCCACCCTGAGGTGCAATCGTTCGCGCATTGCTGAGCAAACTTGCGCGAAATGTGCTGGCCATTGCGGCACAGGCAGCGGCGTCATCCGCAAGGGCAGCGCACCGGCCAGCAGCGAGACCGCCCCCGCCCATGCCCGGTGATCGTCGGGGGAAAGATAATGCGCGTAATCGCCCAGCAGCTCGCGCGCGGGTGGGATCGGGCTGCAGATGACCGGCACGCCACGGGCGGCGGCCTCGGTCAGCGGCAGGCCAAAACCCTCGGCCCGGCTGGGCATCAAAAGTCCGTGTGTACGCTCCAGCAGTTCTGCGACCGCACCATCATTGAGCGCGGAAAACTCGCGCACCGCACCATCGGGGGGGAGACGGTCCAGCCGGGCAAAGACCTCGCGGTTTTCCCAGCCGCGGCGGCCAATGATGTATAGGCGCGGCAAGCGGGCCGCAGGCATGCGCCGGGCCAGTTCGTCCCAGGCATCAAGAAGCAGCGCGTGGTTCTTGCGCGGCTCGATCGTGCCCAAGGTGATGAAGAAGGGGCGTGACAGGTCCAGCCCCGCAGGCAGACCTGCCCCGGATGCGGCCTGAAGCCGGGTGCCAATCCGCGCGACGACGACCGGCGCGGTGGACTTCACCCCCAGCGTCTTGCGCCAGCGCAGCACGTCGGACTGGCTGGATTCCGAAATGGTCATGACCAGATCGGCCTGCCCCAGCGCCGCCACCAGTCGCTTGCGAAAGAGCGCCGTCGTTCCCTTACGGGTAAACTCGGGATGATCCAGCGGAATGGTGTCATGGATCAGGATGGTCCGCAGCAGCGGCGCCAGATGATGAAGAAGCGGGCGGGTCAGATTGCTGTGACCGACATTCAGATAGGCCACCTGCGGCCCCAGCTTTTCGGTCACGAAGCCCGCAATGCCGCGCCCTGTCGAGCGCGCGGTCAGCAGCGCCATCTTGCGCAGGGCGACGCTCGCCCGCACCGTGGCCCCGCGCCTGCCGCGCAGGCGGTCGATCAGCCGGGGAGGCGGCAGGTCCCCCAGCGCCCCGGCCAGCCATTTCACGATCGCGCGCCCTGCCTCGGGCGGCAGGACAAGCTGGGCACGCGGCACGCGGGCCAGCAGCAGATGCGGAATTTCCGCATCATGCAGATGGGCCAGCCACTCGGCCTCGACACGGTCGATGCCTGTCGCCGGCCCCTTGCCAAGGCGCGAGATCAGTCTTGAGACATCCAGCAGGATCGCCGGATCAGCGCTCATATCCGCCGTTCTGGTGCCAGCGCCACGCATCGCTGATCATCTGCGGCAGGGTCGAGCGTTCGGGATTCCACCCCAACACCGCCACGGCCTTTTCGCTGCCCGAGACCAGTTTCACTGCGTCACCGCCGCGACGCGGCCCCTCATTCAGCGGGACCGGGCGGTTGGTGACATGGCGGGAATGGTCGATCACCTCGCGCACGGAAAAGCCGTTGCCGGTTCCCAGGCAAAAGACATCATGCGCGCCCGCAGCGACCTTGCCGTCCAGCAGGTGCTTCAGGCCCAGAACATGCGCATCGACCAGATCCATGACATGGACATAGTCGCGGATGCAGGTTCCGTCCTGCGTCGGATAATCCGTGCCGTGGATGGTCAGCGCGTCGCGCTTGCCGTCGATGGCGTCAAGGATCAGCGGGATCAGGTGGGTTTCGGGCTGGTGGAATTCACCCACCTCGCCATCCGGATCGGCACCTGCCACGTTGAAGTAGCGGAAGATGACCGACTTCAGCCCGTCAGACGCACCGAAATCCTTCAGCATGTCCTCGATCGCGCGCTTGCTGGCGCCATAGGCGTTCAGGGGCAGCTGCGCGGTGTTTTCGTCCAGCACCACGCCATCATGATCGCCATAAGTCGCGCAGGTCGAGGAGAAAACGAAGCTCCGCACACCTGCGGCCAGCGTCGCCTCGATCAGGCTAAGCGAGGCCGAGACATTGCCGCGCCAGTACTTGCCCGGCTCGCGCATGGCTTCGCCGACCTGGCTCAGCGCCGCGAAATGCATCACTGCGATCGGCTTATGGGTGGCAAAGACCTCATCCAGCCGGGCGCGGTCCATCAGGTCGCCCTGCTCGAAGGGACCGAATTTCACCGCATCCTGCCAACCGGTGCAGAGATTGTCATAAGTGACGGGGGTGAAGCCCGCATCACGCAACGCCTTGCAGGCATGCGAGCCGATATAGCCCGCACCGCCCGTTACCAGAACCTTCTGCGACATCTTATTCGGCGGCCCGGCGCATCGCCATGACATCGGCCAGATATTCGCTGAACTCGTCTTTCAGCTCATCGCGAGCAAGGCCAAAGGCCACGGTCGCCTGCAGGAAGCCAGCTTTCGAGCCGCAGTCGAAGCGCTGACCACGGAAACGCAGGCCGAACACGTCGCGGCCTTCCTCGATCTCATCGGCAATGGCGTCGGTCAGCTGGATCTCGCCGCCCGCACCCTGCTTGAGCTTGTTGAGGTTCTCCATCACCGTCGGCGCAAGGATGTAGCGGCCGATCACGGCAAGGTTCGACGGCGGGTTTTCCTTGGGCTTCTCGACCATGCCCTTGGCGCGGACGATCGCGCCCATATCCTCGGCCACGTCCAGAACGCCGTAGGATTTGGTTTTTTCGGCCGGAACTTCCATCGTGGCGACCATGGTGCCACCGGTTTCCTGATAGGCCTCGATCATCTGCTGCAGGCAGGGCGGCTCACCCATGATCACGTCATCGGTCAGGATGACGGCCACGGCCTCGTCGCCGACCAGACGGCGGGCGCACCACACGGCATGGCCCAGACCCAAGGCCTTGTGCTGGCGGATATAGGCGATGGCGCCGCTATCCATGTTGGTCGAGCGCAGAATTTCCAGAAGGTCGTTCTTGCCCGCTTTTTTCAGGCTCGATTCAAGCTCATGCGAGTGATCGAAATAATCTTCCAGAGCGCCTTTGCCGCGCGAGGTAACGAAAATGAATTCCTCGATCCCTGCGGCGCGGGCTTCGTCGATCGCGTATTGGATCAGCGGACGGTCGACCAGCGTCATGATTTCCTTAGGAACGCTTTTCGTCGCCGGTAAAAAACGCGTCCCAAGGCCTGCAACCGGGAAGATAGCTTTGGTAACTTTGCGGCTCATGGAACGGGTCTCCTGTGTCAGTGCCGAGGCAGCGAAGATTATGACGCTTCGCCGGTTAATGCACAATAATTGCGAAGGCAGTGTAATAGTTCAGTCGAATTAAGAAAAGTTAAGCGCTCGTGCACAAGATGGCAGAATTCTGCCCATTTAATGCTGCGTCGCGGCAAAAAAGGCACGCTCGCGTAGAATCCGGGCGGAAGGTCGCATGGTTATTACTGTTGAATCACCCGGTTGCGATGGACCCCATGCCCCGCCGCTTTGTTCCCACCACCCGCCGGAATGCAGCATTTTCCGGTGCGGAATGAAGGATGGCGTCAAAAGCAGGATCAATGGCGCGGCCCCTTTGGCCACGGCAGCAGCTGCCTGTTTTCGCAGCACGCGGCGCTGCCAGTACCAACCCGACAGGAAAAGCGGCGCGGCAGGAGCAGCCTGAAAATGCAAGAAATCCGGGGGAGACTCGGCCGCCCACTTGGACGGAGCGGCGTTGACGCCGACACCTTCGGCCAGACCCATATCCAGCGTGCGCAACACCGACCCCACAGCCAAGGGGTCCAACCTGCCTGCCACCATATGTCGCAGCAATCGGACCCGCTGCGCATGGCGCAGCCAGGAAACGTCGCCACCGTGGCGAGTGGCAAAGATTGCAGCCGAACGTCCGATGGCCTGCAGGTCCGACGGCACGCCCGCCGCCGCACGGGCCACACCCGGCGCAAGTCCGTGAATGACCTCGGCCTCGGGGATGACGGCTGTCAGCCCCTCGGGAAACCGTGCCGCCAGCCGCAGGTTCACATCGCTTTCATCAAGAAAATAGGCAAAGGACGGATCGAAGCCGCCGATCGCGGTCAGGGCGCTGCGGCGAAACGCACAATTCGTGCCGACCGTGCTGATCGCCGTGCCGTTTTCCGGGCCAAGCAATGTGGGCGATGTGACCGGGATCGCGCGTCCCTGCCCCGAGGCATTGATGCGCTCGGCCCGGACCTGCCAGCTTAGCCCGTCGGGTCCGCGCGTGAAGCCGGTCGCAGCAATGACACGGGCATCCTCAAAGGGCTGGGTCAGCCGCTCGATCCAGCGCGGTGCGGCCAGTGCATCGTCATCGATAAACAGCACGATATCGCCCGCAGCCTGGGCAATCCCGGCATTGCGCGCGACGGAAATATTGGGTTCGTCGAACCTCACCCGCTTGATGGCCAGATCCGGCCGCAACCCCAGCGATGGCGAGTCGGCGACCAGGATCAGTTCGAACAGCGGATGAGTCTGGCGACTGAGTGCCGCAAGGCAGGCCTGCAGCTCGCGCGGACGCCCGCGCGAGACCACGATGACCGAGGCAGGAATCGGCGACGACCCGCCGGGCACAGTGCTCAGGCGATGCCCATGCGCTGCATCATCGCTTCCAGCTTTTCCACGTCCGAGGGGTTGTTCAGTTCCCAGAATTCACGCCCCCGTGCTTCGACCTCGACGCAGAGGATCTTGCGACCGCGCTCAAGGAAACGCAGCTGCTCCAGCCCTTCCAGCGCCTCCAGTCGGCCCTCGTCCCATGTCGGGTATTCGGCCAGCGCCTCGGGGCGATAGGCATAGACGCCGACATGGTGAAACACCGGCGTCGGATCGTTCGGCCCGAATTCAGCCGCGGCAAAGGGAATCACTTCCTTCGAGAAATAGAGCCCGCGCCGGTCATGGCCGAAAACCGCCGTGGTCCCGCCAACGCGACCCGCCACGCGATCCGCAATCAGCTCCGAACGCATCGCGCCCGAGCAGCGCAGCACCGGGGTCGCAACATCGGCACCGGGGTCTTCGCGCAAGCCGCGGACCAGTTCCTCGACGAACCACGAAGGCGTCAGCGGCGCATCGCCTTGCAGGTTCACGACGATGTCATGGGTCAGGCCCAGATTGGCGACGGCCTCGGCGCAGCGCTCGGTCCCGTTGCGCGCCTCGGGCGAGGTCATCGCGACCTCGGCTCCGAAACCTGCGGCATGGTCACGGATGCGGCTGTCATCGGTGGCGACGATCACGCGGTCGACGCCTTCGACGGCGCAGGCGGCCTCCCAGCTGCGACGGATCAGGGACAGACCTTCGCCGGTGGCACCGCGCAATTCGACAAGGGGCTTGCCCGGATAGCGCGTCGAGGCGTGGCGGGCAGGAATAACGATGACGACAGACATTGATCAGCCTTTGACCAGTAGCACGCCCGGGGCAAAGGCGATGAAGAAGGGATTTTCGAAGCCCGGCTTGCCATAAGCCAGCGCGCTGTGATCGTCAAAGCGCACGACCTCGCCGCCTGCACCGCGCAGGACCGCATCGCCCGCCGCCGTGTCCCATTCCATGGTCCGGCCAAGACGCGGATAGAGATCGGCCTCTCCGGTGGCGACCAGACAGAATTTCAGGGACGAGCCTGCCGAGGTCATGTCGCGCACGCTGTAGCGCGAAATATAGTCATCGGTCGCCGCGTCCCGATGCGATTTCGAGGCGACAACCATCAGACGGCGGTTGTCGGGCATCGAATTGACACCGATCGGGGCGACTTCTCCGGGGGTGTCGCCGAAAGGCCCCTTTTCCTCGACCGAACCGCCGCTGGCGACGGTGTAGAACAGCCGTTCCTTGGCCGGGGCATAGACCACGCCGAAGCGCGGCTTGCCATTCTCGACATAGGCGATGTTGACGGTGAAATCACCGCGGCGCTGGATAAATTCCTTGGTTCCATCCAGCGGGTCGACGATCAGGAACGTCGACAGAGTCTGGCCATGCGTGTCGGCCTGCTCCTCGGTCACCAGCGGGATATCCGGGAAGGCGGCGCGCAGCCCCGCCGAGATCAACGCATCCGCCGCCTCGTCCGCTTCAGTCACCGGAGACGAGTCGGATTTCGCGCGGACTTCGAAGTCCTCGGCATTGTAGATCCGCATGATCTCTTCGCCGGCCTTGATGGCCAGACGGCGCATTTCGGAAATCATTACATCGAATTGCATGGACTTTCCCTTTCGTCGCAACCACCCATCGGGCAGGGGCGATTGAATGCAGCTGTTCGGTTTCTTATGATGCCACCGAATGCGCAGGGCAAGCGCCCGCTCGCGCCAGTAAAGGAACCGGGCCTGATGTTCGTCCAGCGCCGCAGCCGCAACATGTTCGAAGCCGCGTTCACGACGCTGGCGCTAATCTATCATGTGACGGTCAACAATCTGCGCAAGACGCAGCGCAACGCCATGGTCGGGCTGGTCATGACCATCGTCCAGTCACTGCTGATGATCGTCGGATTCTACCTGATCTTTGCGGTGGTCGGGGTAAGGAGCTCTCCGATCCGAGGAGACTTCATCGTCTACATCATGACCGGGATCTTCATGTTCATCACCCATACCAGGTCCATTGGCGCGGTATCGGGGGCGGGCAATCCCACGAACCAGATGATGAAGCACGGTCCAATGAGCACGGCGGTGCTGATTTCCGCCGCGGCGCTGGCGGTGCTTTATCAGCAGACGATCTCGGCCATAGTTATCCTGTCGGCCTATCACTACATGATGCAGCCGGTGCATATCGAACAACCGCTTGCCTGTTACGCGATGCTGCTGCTGGCATGGTTATCGGGCTGCTGTATCGGGCTGATTTTCCTGTCTCTGCGCCCGTGGTGGCCGCAGGGGGCAACTGTGATGACCGGGTTTTACCAGCGGATCAACATGGTCTTCTCCGGCAAGATGTTCGTTGCGAACACCATGCCGACGTTTCTGTTGCATTCCTTCACTTGGAATCCACTGTTTCACATCATCGACCAGACGCGCGGCTTTGCCTTCATCAACTATTCGCCGCGCAACTCGTCGCTGAGCTACCCGATCTACTGCGTGATCGCGCTGCTGATGATCGGGCTGATGGCCGAATTCGTCACTCGTAAATCGGTTTCGGTCAGTACGATGGCGGGACGCTAGGGCGGCCCGCCTCAGGGCCAGATTCTCGCGCCCACTTAGCTTGCAGGCGGTTTCAGCCCTTCCTATATAGCCCCAAGAGTTTGGAGGGCTTCCCCTCCGGTCAATCCAGGGATCGGGCCGTGGGGGCCTTTTCAGGACCCAAAGCCCAGAATATCGCCGTAAGAAAGGTTATTGCATGTCTAAAGTCATCGGCATCGACCTCGGGACCACGAACAGCTGCGTCGCCATCATGGACGGCAGCCAGCCCAAGGTCATCGAGAATTCGGAAGGCGCGCGCACGACGCCTTCGATCGTCGGTTTCACCGATAGCGAACGCCTTGTCGGCCAGCCGGCCAAGCGCCAGGCGGTCACCAACCCGTCGAACACCGTCTTCGCCGTCAAGCGCCTGATCGGCCGCCGGACCACCGACGCCGAAGTCGAGAAGGACAAGAAGCTTGTCCCCTACAACATCGTCGACGGCGGCAATGGCGACGCATGGGTCGAAGTCCGGGGCGAGAAATATTCGCCCAGCCAGGTTTCCGCCTTCATTCTGCAGAAGATGAAGGAAACCGCCGAATCCTATCTGGGTGAGCCGGTGACGCAGGCCGTCATCACGGTTCCCGCCTATTTCAACGACGCCCAGCGTCAGGCGACCAAGGATGCCGGCAAGATCGCGGGTCTTGAAGTCCTGCGCATCATCAACGAGCCGACCGCGGCTGCGTTGGCCTATGGTCTGGACAAGAAAGAATCGAAAACCATCGCGGTCTATGACCTTGGCGGTGGCACCTTCGACATCACCATTCTGGAAATCGACGACGGGTTGTTCGAAGTGAAATCGACCAACGGGGACACGTTCCTTGGCGGCGAAGACTTCGACATGCGCATCGTCAACTATCTGGCCGACGAGTTCAAAAAGGAACATGGCGTCGACCTGACCAAGGACAAGATGGCCCTGCAGCGCCTGAAAGAGGCGGCTGAAAAGGCCAAGATCGAACTGTCCTCGGCCAGCCAGACCGAGATCAACCAGCCGTTCATCTCGATGGACAAGAATACCGGCACGCCGCTGCACATGGTCATGAAACTGACCCGTGCCAAGTTGGAGAGCCTGGTTGCCGACCTGATCAAACGCACGATCAAGCCGGTTCAGGATGCGCTGAAGGATGCCGGCCTGTCGAAAGGCGACATTGACGAGATCGTTCTGGTCGGCGGCATGACCCGCATGCCCAAGGTGATCGAGACCGTCAGCGAATATTTCGGCAAAGAGCCCCACAAGGGCGTTAACCCGGATGAAGTCGTGGCGCTTGGCGCTGCCATTCAGGCCGGCGTTCTGCAAGGCGACGTCAAGGACGTGGTCCTGCTGGACGTGACGCCGCTGTCGCTGGGCATCGAGACGCTGGGTGGTGTTTTCACCCGTCTGATCGACCGCAACACCACGATCCCGACCAAGAAGTCGCAGATCTTCTCGACCGCCGAGGACAACCAGAACGCCGTCACCATCCGGGTCTTCCAGGGTGAGCGCGAAATGGCTGCGGACAACAAGATGCTGGGCCAGTTCAACCTTGAAGACATCCCGCCGGCACCGCGCGGCATGCCGCAGATCGAAGTCACTTTCGACATCGACGCGAACGGCATCGTCTCGGTTTCGGCCAAGGACAAGGGCACCGGCAAGCAGCAGAACATCACCATCCAAGCCTCGGGCGGTCTGTCCGACGAGGATATCGAACAGATGGTGAAGGACGCCGAGGCCAATGCCGAAGCCGACAAGAAGCGCAAGGAACTGGTCGAGGCCCGCAACCAGGCCGAAAGCCTGATCCACTCGACCAAGAAATCGCTGGAAGAGCATGGCGACAAGGTCGATGGCTCGACCGTCGAAGTGATTGAACTGGCCATCGGTGCGCTGGAAGATGCGCTGAAAACCGATGACGCCGGCAAGATCAAGGGCGGCATCCAGAACCTGATGGACGCTTCGATGAAGCTGGGCGAAGCCATCTACAAGGCCAGCCAGTCCGAAGGCGCTGACGCCGGTGAGCCCGAAGACGGCCCGCGCGGACGTGACGAAGATGACATTGTCGACGCCGATTTCGAAGATCTCGGCAACGACAAACGTAAGTAAGCGCATGTAAACGAACCGGCCGGCCCGCAGCATTCAAGGCGCGGGCCGGCTTTCTCTTGAAGGACCCCGGACGCGATCGACATGGCGAAACGTGACTATTACGAAGTGCTGGGT
The DNA here is from genome assembly GCF_009711205.1 of Paracoccus litorisediminis. GTDB lineage: Bacteria > Pseudomonadota > Alphaproteobacteria > Rhodobacterales > Rhodobacteraceae > Paracoccus > Paracoccus litorisediminis. The sequence goes on from NZ_WMIG01000001.1 coordinate 974,308, forward strand.
GTGACTCGGGGCGCCTCTGCCGACGAGATCAAAAAGGCCTATCGCACCAAGGCCAAAGAACTGCACCCCGACCGAAACAAGGACTGCAAGGTCTCTGAAGCCGCGTTCAAGGAAGCGAACGAGGCCTATGAGTGCCTGAAGGACGACCAGAAGAAAGCGGCCTATGACCGCTTTGGCCATGCAGCCTTTGAAAATGGCGGCGGCGGCTTTGGCCGTGGCGGCAATGGACATGGTGATTTCGGCTCGGCCTTTGCCGATGTCTTCGAAGACCTGTTCGGCGACATGATGGGTCGGCGCGGCGGTGGCGGCAATGGCCGTTCGCGTGCCAGCCGAGGTCAGGACCTGCGCTACAACCTGCGCGTCTCTCTGGAGGAGGCCTTCACCGGCACGCAAAAGGCGATCTCGGTCCCCGGTTCGGTCGCCTGCGGCGGCTGCAACGGTACCGGCGCCGAAGGCTCGGTCGAACCCGCGACCTGCCCGACCTGCTCGGGCATGGGCAAGGTCCGCGCCAGTCAGGGCTTCTTTACCGTCGAGCGCACCTGCCCGACCTGCAACGGTCAGGGCCAGATCGTCAAGAATCCCTGCAAGCAATGTCAGGGTGCCGGACGGATCGAGAAGGAACGCCAGCTTTCCGTCAACATCCCCGCCGGGGTCGAGACCGGAACCCGCATCCGTCTTGCCAGCGAGGGCGAGGCCGGGATGCGCGGCGGCCCCTCGGGCGATCTTTATATCTTCATCGAGGTACAGGAGCATCCGATCTTCATCCGCGACGGCCGGATGCTGGCCTGTCAGGTACCGGTCAGCATGATCTCGGCCGCGCTTGGCGGTGAGATCGAGGTTCCGACCATCGACGGTGGGCGCTCGCGGGTGAAGATTCCGCCGGGAACGCAATCAGGCAAGCAGCTGCGCCTGCGCGGCAAGGGCATGCCTCCGCTGCGCCACGGCCCCGGCATGAATGGCGAAGCGGGCGACATGCTGATCGAGCTGTCGGTCGAAACCCCGGTGAACCTGACCGCGCGCCAGCGTGACCTGCTGCGCGAATTCGAGGCGATCCAGGCCGACAACAGTCCCCAAACCCAAGGCTTCTTTCACAAGATCAAGGGCTTCTGGGACGAGATGAAGGGCTGACGCCCCAAACGGGCCGGATTAACGGCCCGTTTACCACGCCTGTGGCAGCATTCGGGCATGGACCCGAATCGCTCATTCAACGAAGCCCCATTGCCGCTTTTCGCACCGGTCGCCTCCCCCGCGGCCGGTCCAGCACCCGCCAGCGACGAAGTGACGCAGGCGGCGCTGCTATCCGGGCGACTACCCAGCTACATCTCCGACCATCGCAAGCGTCTGCGCGACCGTTTCATGCAGGGCGGGGCCGAGGCCATGCCCGATTACGAGTTACTGGAACTGGTGCTGTTCCGGGCGATTCCGCGTCAGGATGTGAAACCCCTCGCTCGGCAACTGATCGACACCTTCGGGGACTTCAACCGGGTGCTTTCAGCCTCGGTGCCCCGGCTCAAGGCCATTCCCGGGGTCGGTGATTCCGTCATTCAGGAACTGAAGATCGTCGAGGCGGCGGCCCAGCGTCTGGCGCGCTCGCGCGTCATGCACCGCCCGGTGCTGACCAGTTGGGACGCGTTGCTGGATTACTGCCACACCGCCATGGCGCATGGCGAGATCGAGCAATTCCGCGTGCTTTACCTTGATCGCAAGAACGTGCTGATCGCCGATGAGGAACAGGCCCGCGGCACCGTTGACCATGTCCCCGTCTACCCGCGAGAGATCATGCGCCGGGCATTGGAACTGACCGCCAGCGCCTTGATCCTGGTCCACAACCACCCTTCCGGCGATCCGACGCCCTCGCAGGCCGACATCACCATGACCACCCGCATCTGCGCCGCGGCCGAGGTCATGGGCATTACCGTCCATGACCACCTGATCATCGGCAAGTCGCGCGAACTCAGCTTTCGTGCCGAAGGGCTGCTGTGACCCATCCGCAGTGATCGCACCGCGTGGAACCCGAAACCAAAATCCCACACCTGCGCGGGGTTGCGACCTGCTGCCCTACCCCCCGCGCTAGACTGACAGAAATTTGACCGCTACACATTCGCCAGGGAGGGGGAAGTGCACATCACGGCCCCACTCTGTCGTATCGGCCCCTCACCGGGGCAAGAATGGAGATCAGACCCGTGTCCCACGCAGACGACCACGCAGGAGACAGCGGTGCCACCCGGAGGGATTTCCTCTATTTCGCGACCGCCGGTGCCGGCGCCGTCGCGGCCGGCGCTGCCGCCTGGACCCTTGTCAACCAGATGAACCCTTCGGCCGACGTTCAGGCGCTCGCCTCGATCCAGGTCGATGTCAGCGGCGTCGAGACCGGCACCCAGCTGACCGTCAAATGGCTGGGCAAGCCCGTGTTCATCCGCCGCCGGACCGAGGACGAGATACAGAAGGGCCGCGAGGTCGAGCTGAACCAGCTGATCGACCAAAGCGCCGAGAACGCCAACAAGCCGGACGAACCCGCGCTTGACCAGAACCGCACCCTCGACGAGGCGGGCGAATGGCTGGTCATGCTGGGGGTCTGCACCCATCTGGGCTGCGTCCCGATCGGCGATGGCGCGGGCGATTTCGGCGGGTGGTTCTGCCCCTGCCACGGCTCGCATTACGATACGGCGGGACGAATCCGCAAAGGCCCGGCACCGCAGAACCTGCATATCCCGGTCTCTGCCTTCGTCAACGAAACCACCATCCAGTTGGGCTGAGGAGGCGCATATGGCCGGAATTCCCCACGACCATTACGAGCCGAAATCGGAACCCGAGCGCTGGCTTCACCGCCGCCTTCCCGTGATCGGCCTGCTTTACGACACGATCATGATCCCCACCCCCAAGAACCTGAACTGGTGGTGGATCTGGGGCATCGTGCTGGCCTTCTGCCTTGTGATGCAGATCGCGACCGGCGTGGTGCTGGTGATGCATTACACGCCGCATGTCGACATGGCCTTCGCCTCGGTCGAACACATCATGCGCGACGTGAACGGCGGCCATATGCTGCGCTATCTGCATGCAAACGGCGCGTCGCTGTTCTTCTTTGCCGTATATATCCACATCTTCCGCGGTCTTTACTACGGCTCGTACAAGGCCCCGCGCGAGGTGACCTGGATCGTCGGCATGCTGATCTATCTGATGATGATGGGCACCGCCTTCATGGGCTATGTGCTGCCCTGGGGTCAGATGTCCTTCTGGGGCGCGACCGTGATCACCGGTCTGTTCGGCGCGATTCCGGGCATTGGCCAGTCGATCCAGACCTGGCTGCTGGGCGGACCTGCGGTCGATAACGCCACGCTCAACCGCTTCTTCTCGCTGCATTATCTGCTGCCCTTCGTGATCGCGGCGCTGGTCGTGGTCCATATCTGGGCCTTCCACACCACCGGCAACAACAACCCCTCGGGCGTTGAAGTGCGCCGGACCTCGAAGGAAGAAGCCAAGAAGGACACCCTGCCCTTCTGGCCCTATTTCGTGATCAAGGATTTCGTCGGCCTGGCGATCGTGCTGGTGATCTTCTTTGCGGTGGTCGGCTTCATGCCGAACTACCTAGGCCACCCCGACAACTATACCGAGGCGAACCCGCTGGCCACGCCCGCCCATATCGTGCCGGAATGGTATTTCCTGCCCTTCTACGCGATCCTGCGCGCCTTCACCGCCGATGTCTGGGTGGTGATGCTGGTGAACTGGCTGTCCTTCGGCATCATCGACGCCAAGTTCTTCGGTGTTCTGGCGATGTTCGGCGCGATCCTGGTCATGGCGCTGGTGCCGTGGCTGGACACCTCTCGTGTGCGCTCGGGCCGGTTCCGCCCGCTGTTCAAATGGTGGTTCTGGATCCTCGCCGTCGATTTCGTCGTGCTGATGTGGGTGGGCGCCATGCCGGCCGAGGGGATCTATCCCTATATCGCGCTGGCGGGTGCGGCCTATTGGTTCGCCTATTTCCTCGTGATCCTTCCGCTGCTCGGCATCATCGAGAAGCCTGACCCGATGCCCTCGACCATCGAGGAAGACTTCGACGCCCATTACGGCGCCAAAACCCATCCTGCCGAGTAAGGAGAGGCACCAATGACCCTGAGAAATACGACGCTCACGGCCGTTGCGGCGCTGACCGTTGCCCTGACCGGGGCTGCGGTCGCGCAGGACGCCTCGACAGCGCCCGGCACGACGGCCCCGGCAGGTTCCAGCTATCACAGCGGCACAACCACCCCCGCCCCGGCTACGGCACCTGCCGCGACCGAGGCACCCGCAGTTGCGGCAACTCCGGCTCCGGTCGAAGCGCCCGCGGCCGAACCGGCCCCGGCTCCGGCAGCAACCCCCGAAGCCGCACCCGCTGCGGCTCCGGCGGAGGCAACGGCAGAAGCTGCGGCCCCGGCCGAGCCTGCAGCTGATGCTGCGGCTACCGCCGAGCCAACCGCTCCGGCCGAGGCACCGGTTGTTCCGGCTGCAGCGACGCCGACCGAGGCACCGGCAGCAGCAGAACAGCCCGCAACTGACGCTCCGGCTGCGGAACCCGAGGCCGCCCCTGCGGCTGCCGAAGCACCCGCCGCCGCCGCGACCGAGGCACCTGCTGCGGAACATGCCGCCGCCGAGGGCGGTCATGCCGAGGCCGCCGAGGACACCCACGCCGCCCCGCATATCGAGGATATCTCGTTCAGCTTCGAGGGGCCCTTCGGCAGCTTCGACCAGCATCAATTGCAGCGTGGCTTGCAGGTCTATACCGAGGTCTGCTCGGCCTGCCACGGGCTGCGTTATGTCCCCCTGCGTACGCTGGGCGACAGTGGCGGCCCCGGCCTGCCCGAAGATCAGGTCCGCGCCTATGCGGCCAATCTGGACATCACCGACGCCGAAACCGGCGAGGATCGCCCCCGTACGCCCACCGACCATTTCCCGACCGTTTCGGGCGAAGGCATGGGTCCGGACCTGTCGCTGATGGCCAAGGCCCGTGCGGGCTTCCATGGCCCTTACGGCACCGGCATCTCGCAACTGTTCCGGGGCATCGGCGGGCCGGAATACATCCACGCCATCCTGACCGGCTATGACGGTGAAACCAAGGAAGAGGCGGGCAGCACCTTCTATCACAACGCGGCTTTCTCGACCCGTTGGATCAAGATGCCGCAGCCGCTGACCGAAGGTCAGGTCACCTATGAGGACGGGACCGAGGCAAGCGTGGACCAGATGGCCCGCGACGTCGCGGCCTTCCTGATGTGGACGGCCGAGCCGAAGATGATGGACCGCAAGCAGGTCGGCATGGTCTCGGTGCTGTTCCTGATCCTGCTGGCCTCGCTGCTGTATCTGACCAACAAGAAGCTGTGGGCACCGATCAAGAACGGCCGCAAGCCCGAGTGATCGAAGCTTCATCGTGACACCGGAACGCGCCCTTCGGGGCGCGTTCTTCATTCCGGGCGCTGGACAAATCCGGGTATCGCCGTTCAGATACCGACCCAGCGGCTCAAGGATGCGGTGATGACGATCTATAACCTCGGCTCGATCAATATCGATCACGTCTATCGGCTGGCGAGCCTGCCCCGCTCGGGCGAGACCATCCATTCCCGCGACCTGTCGCATGGGCTGGGCGGCAAGGGCGCGAACCAGTCGGTCGCCGCAGCGCGCGCGGGGGCAAGGGTCGTGCATCTGGGCGCGATGGGCACGGCCGACGATTGGGTTCTGGACCGCCTGGCCCAAGCCGGGGTCGAAACCGACCACATCGCACGTCTGCCCCATCAGGTCACCGGCCATGCGATCATCCTTGTCGAGACCGGCGGCGAGAACTCGATCATCCTGCATGGCGGCGCGAACCAGTCGCTGCCCGATGAAACCTTGGTCCGTCACCTGACCGGCATCGGGCCGGGCGACATCCTGCTGATGCAGAATGAAACCAACCTTCAACCCGAGGCCGCCGCACAGGCACGCGCGGCGGGCGCAACCGTGATCTATTCCGCAGCCCCCTTCGAAATAGAGGCGCTGCGCGTCGTCCTGCCCCATATCTCGATCCTGTCGGTGAACGAGGTCGAGGCTGCCGAGGCCTTTGCCGCCTTTGGCGAGGATCTGCCGGTGCAGGGCCTGCTGGTCACGCGCGGCGCGGCGGGGGCCGAGTACCGCGACCTTTCGACCGGCGAGACCTTCCGCCAGCCCGCCTATCCGGTCGAGGCACTGGACACGACCGGGGCCGGAGACTGCTTCACCGGCTGGTTTGCGGCGGGTCTTGCCCGTGGCGAGGACATCCCGACTGCGTTGCGTCACGCCGCCGCGGCCGCCGCCGTTCAGGTCACACGCCACGGCGCGGGCGACGCCATGCCCGACCGTGCCGAGGTCATCGCCTTTCTGGGCAGCCGGGACTGAACCTTGCCGAACCCCGTCCTCGTTCCTATCTGGTAACGCATGAAAATCCCCTTCCTGAACCGCCCCGCCTCGGTCGCCGTCATCCGTCTGCAGGGCGTGATCGGTGCGTCGACCCGTGGCAACGGCCTGTCCGATGCAGGCCTTGCGCTGCTGCTGGAACGCGCCTTCAAACGCCGCAAGCCCAAGGCCGTCGCACTGGTCGTCAACTCGCCCGGCGGCTCACCGGTGCAATCCAGCCTGATCGGCGCGCGCATCCGCCGCCTGTCCGAGGAACACCGCGTCCCCGTCCATGCCTTTGTCGAGGATGTCGCAGCCTCGGGCGGCTATTGGCTGGCCTCCAGCGCGGATTTCATCTGGGCGGATGAAAGCTCGGTTCTGGGTTCGATCGGGGTGATCTCGGCCGGTTTCGGCTTTTCCGAACTGATCGCCCGCCACGGAATCGAGCGGCGCGTTCATACCGCCGGCCAGTCGAAATCGCTGCTGGACCCGTTCCGCCCCGAGAAACCCGAGGATATCGAGCGGCTCAACAGCCTGCTGCTGCCCATTCACGAGGCCTTCAAGGCCCAGATCAGGTCCCGTCGCGGGTCCAAGCTGCCTGCGGATCGCGACCTGTTCACCGGCGATATCTGGGTCGGGTCCGAGGCCGTCCAGCTTGGCCTTGCCGATGGCATCGCGCATCTTGTCCCCAAGATGCGCGAGCTTTACGGCAAGGATGTGCGTTTCCTGACCTATGGTCAGCGCGTGCCTCTGCTGCGGCGCTTCGGCCTGTCGGCCGGGGATGTGATGGAAACGCTTGAGGAACGCGCGGCTTTCGCCCGCTTCGATGCGAGGGGCTGATGATCAAGACCGTCCTGCTGTGCCTGCTGATCATCATCGCACTGGCGCTGGCCGCCGGACCGGGGGTGCGCCGGATCATCGCCCGCATTCTGGGAATTCCCTATAAATGACCGACGCGCCACGGACTGAAATGACCGCGCTGGTCACAGGCGGGGCGAAAAGGATCGGGCGCGAGATCGTGTTGCATCTGGCCCGTCGCGGGCATGATGTCGCGATCCACTGCCATGCCTCGACCGATGAGGCAGAACGGACCGCGACCGAGGCCCGCGCCTTTGGCGTCCGGGCCGAGGTCTTTGCCGCCGACCTGCTGGATCTGGACCAGATCGAGGCGCTGATTCCCCGTGTTACCGCAACGATGGGTCCGCTGCGCCTGCTGGTCAACAATGCCTCGGTCTTTGAACAAGACAGCATCCATGATGCCAGCCGCGGTAGCTGGGACCGGCACATGACCTCGAACCTGCGCGCGCCCTTCATGCTGACCCAGCAATTCGCCGCACAGGCCGCCCCTGCGCAGATCAGCGAGGGCGAGCCCCTCGCACAGTCCCTGATCGTCAACATGATCGACCAGCGCGTGCAGAGGCCACGGCCCGATTTCATCACCTATTCGCTGGCCAAGGCCGGGCTGTGGTGGCTGACACAGACCACGGCACAGGCGCTGGCTCCGGCGATCCGGGTGAATGCCATCGGCCCCGGTCCGACCTTGCAGGGCAGCCGCCAAGACCCCGAGGCGTTCGCCCAGCAACGCGCCGCTACCGTGCTGCAACGCGGCGCGAGTCCCACGGATATCTGTGCCGCGCTCAGCTACCTGCTGGACGCCAGATCAGTGACCGGTCAGATGATCTGTGTGGACGGCGGGCAGCATCTGGCCTGGCAGACACCGGATGCGCTGGTTGACGAATAGCGCCGCACCTCAGCCTTGGCGCGACAAGTTGTCCACCTTGACGGGATCGACCGCAAGATGTTGACGATTCTGCGTGTGTTTTCATGGGATTGTTGCGTTGATAAAAAATTCCATTGAAAATCAATGCTGTAGTAAACTGCGTATTTTTTGCGCAACTCAATGAATCCCCAGCAAACGCTCATGGATGACCCATTGCTCCCAAGGAGACTCACAGACTTATCCCCAGATTCCGTGGACAGGATTCAGCTTGATCTTCGCGTCGTGAACTTGCAGCGGGGGCGGGGAATCATTTCATTTGACAGGCCATGACCGATTCTTCGATTCCCGACGCGCCCGGCAGGACCGGGCAGGCCCTGATCCAGGACTATCTGCGCACGCTTGACGGCTCGCCTGGCGTCTATCGGATGCTGGATGCGCAAGGCGCGGTGCTTTACGTCGGCAAGGCGCGCAATCTGAAAGCGCGGGTTTCGAACTATGCGCGCGGCACCGGCCATTCGGGCCGCATCGCGCGGATGATCCGCGAAACCTGCTCGATGATGTTCCTGACCACGCGCACCGAGACCGAGGCGCTTCTGCTTGAACAGAACCTGATCAAGCAGCTCAAGCCGCGCTACAACGTGCTACTGCGCGATGACAAAAGCTTCCCCAATATCCTTGTCGCCAAGTCCCACCCCTTTGCCCAGATCAAGAAGCACCGCGGCGCGAAGTCGGAAAAGGGCGACTATTACGGCCCCTTTGCCAGCGCGGGTGCGGTGAACCGGACGCTGAACCAGCTGCAGCGGGTGTTCCTGCTGCGATCCTGCACTGACGCGACCTTTTCCAGCCGGACGCGGCCCTGCCTGCTGTTCCAGATCAAGCGCTGCTCGGCCCCCTGCACCGGGCGGATCGGTCAGGACGATTACAACGAGCTGGTCGCCGATGCCGAACTGTTCCTGCGCGGGAAATCCACGCGGATTCAGGCCGACCTCGCCCGCGAGATGGCCGAGGCTGCCGAGGCGATGGAATATGAGCGCGCCGCCGCGCTTCGCGACCGCATCAAGGCGCTGACCGCCGTGCAATCGGTGCAGGCGATCAACCCGCGTGGCGTCCCCGAGGCGGATGTGATCGCCCTGCATATCGAGGGCGGACAGGCCTGCGTGCAGGTCTTCTTCATTCGCGGCAACCAAAGCTGGGGCAATCGCGACTTCTATCCCAAGCTCAACGGGGTCGAATCGGCCGATGAGGTGATGCAGGCGTTCCTGGTGCAATTCTATGACGGCAAGATCCCGCCTCGGATGATCCTGCTGTCTCATGGCATCGAGGACCCTGACCTGATGACCGAGGCACTGTCGGAAAAAGCCGGGCGCAAGGTGACCTTGGGCGTGCCCCAGCGCGGCGAAAAGGCCGAGCTGGTCGAAAACGCCCTGCGCAATGCCCGCGAAAGCCTTGCCCGCCGCATGTCGGAAAGCGCGGCCCAGCAGCGTCTGCTGGAGGGGCTGGCCGATGCCTTTGACCTGCCCGGACCGCCGCAGCGCATCGAGATCTATGACAACAGCCACATTCAGGGCACGAATGCGGTGGGCGGCATGGTCGTGTCCGGCCCCGAGGGCTGGATCAAAAGCCAGTATCGCAAGTTCAACATCAAGGGCACCGAGATCACGCCGGGCGACGATTTCGGCATGATGAAAGAGGTCCTGACCCGCCGATTCGCCCGCCTGCTGAAGGAAGACCCCGACCGCCAGACCGATATCTGGCCCGACCTGCTGCTGATCGACGGCGGTGCAGGGCAGGTCTCGGCGGTGCAGGGGATCATGGCCGAAATGGGGGTCGAGGACATCCCGATGATCGGCGTCGCCAAGGGCGAGGACCGCGACCACGGCAAAGAGGAATTCCACCGCCCCGGCGCACGCCCCTTTGCCCTGCGGATGAACGATCCGGTGCTGTATTTCATCCAGCGCCTGCGCGACGAAGCGCATCGCTGGGCCATCGGCACCCACCGTGCCAAACGCGCCAAGGCCACCATGGCCAATCCGCTGGACGAAATCACCGGCGTCGGTGCCGCCCGCAAGCGCGCCCTGCTTCAGCATTTCGGCAGCGCCAAGGCGGTCAGCCGCGCCGGTCTGGCCGATCTGGTCGCGGTCGAAGGGATCAGCGAGGCTCTGGCCCAGAAGATCATCGACCACTTTCACAACGGTTAGGGGCGGCCCCTCGCCGCCCCCTTGCGTTCAATGCGCCATCATCTCGGCACGAATGCCCGCACCGTCCAGCGCGGCCGGGTAATAGGTCGGCCAGTTCGTCACCTCGGCCAGCAGCGCGGCGCGATCATCGCCCCAATACAGGTGGTAATGCCCCGCCTTGACCGGAGCGATCGCGTGATCGCTGAACTGGATGAATTTTGGCGCGGACGGATCACCCGAAGTCTTTTCAAAGACATAGCGAACCCCGCGATTTCCAGCCTTGTAGGTCAGGATCTCGAACCCGTCGCTAGCATAGTGGCCCGCGACCGCACCGCCCGCGCCATGAAAGGTGACTTCGTCGCCGTTGATGGTGATGCGCCCGATATCGGTCTTGTAGCCGGTTTCGTAATAGGCGCGGTATTCGGCGGCGGTCTTGTCGCCATGTTCGGCCTTATGCGCCATCACCGGGTCCAGCGTGCCAGCCTGCAGATGGGGATAGACCGATTGCCAGTCGCCCTGCCAATCGGAAAGCGCGCGGGGCCGAATCTGCTCATCGGCGAAATGCCCCTTGGCGATGGCCGAGTCAGCTTCATGCGCATGATCGTGGTCATGTGCGTGGTCATGGGAATGCGCCGCCGTCGTCGTCTCGGCATAAGCGACCTGCGCCAGGCCGCCCAGCATGAATGCCCCCATGATCGCCGCGCCAAGCTGCCTGCTCATCCTGTCCCGCATGTTTCGCCCTTCATTAAATGTAATGTTATTACGTCACGAATCACGATTTACCCAAAGACCGACCCGCGGACAAGTCCTGCAGGATCATTGTCGCCCACGAAGCTGCGCCCCCTTCCCCCCGCCACAACAAGTGCCTAGATTGCGGCCCATGCGCTGGACCTTGCCCAACCTACTGACTGTTCTGCGTCTGGCGGCCGCCCCGCTGGTTCCGCTGATGTTTCTGTTCCTCAGCCGGCCCTTTGCGGATTTCGCGGCGCTGGTGCTGTTTCTGGTGGCCGCGATCACCGACTGGTTCGACGGCTATCTGGCCCGGCTCTGGGGGCAGGAAAGCCGATTCGGTGCCGCGATGGACCCGATCGCCGACAAGGCCATGGTCATCATCGCCGTCGTGATCATCACCGGCTATTCGGGGATGAACCCCTGGCTGATCCTGCCTTCGACCGTGATCCTGTTCCGCGAGGTCTTCGTCTCGGGGCTGCGCGAATTCCTTGGCGACAAGGCCAAGCTGCTTCAGGTCACCAAGCTGGCCAAATGGAAAACCACCGCCCAGATGACCGCCATCTCGGTGCTGTTTCTGGGCACCGGGCTGAACTATTATGAGGTCGGCCATCCGCCTCTGGTCGGCGAAACCCGCCTGCCCTGGTCGGACAACTGGTCGGATCTGGCGACGCAATTCGGGCTGCTGCTGATCTGGGTCGCCGCCATCCTGACCGCCATCACCGGCTGGGACTATTTCGACAAGGCCCGCCCATTCCTGAGGGATCCCGATGGTCGTTGACGTGCTTTACTTCGCCTGGCTGCGAGAACGCATCGGCCAGCCGCGCGAAAAAGTCGAAACCGAAGCCGCAACCGTGCGCGAACTTGTCGCCCAGCTTTCGGCAATGGATGACTGGCATGCGAGCGCCCTTTCCGACCTGTCGGCGGTGCGCGTGGCCGTCGATCAGGAACTGGCCGATCTGGATGCGCCCATTGCTGGCGCACGCGAAATCGCCTTCTTTCCGCCGATGACCGGGGGCTGATCATGCCCGCCCGCGTCCAGCTTGACCCCTTTGACCTTGGAACCGAGCTTTCCGGTTTCGGCACGGGCGCAGGCGCGGTCGTGACCTTTACCGGGCTGGTCCGCGATGAGGATGGCCGGCTGGTCGCGCTGGAAATCGAGCATTACCCCGGCATGACCGAAAAGGCGCTGCAGGCTTTTGGTGACAAGGCCGCCGAACGCTTCGGGCTGAGTGACTGGAAGATCATTCACCGCCATGGCCGCCTTGAGCCCGGCGAACAGATCATGATGGTCGCGACCGCCTCGCGCCATCGCGCCGCCGCCTTTGAAGGTGCGGAATATCTGATGGACTGGCTGAAGTCCCGCGCCCCCTTCTGGAAGCGCGAAATCACCCCCGACGGCCCCGGCGAATGGGTCGAGGCGATCCAGTCGGACGAAGACGCCCTGTCCCGCTGGTAAGGCGCAAGTTGCAATCCCGCAACTTGCCCATCATATAGAGCGCGAACCCGACCGGATGACGACGCGGAGCCCTGAATGACCTATCTCGAGTTCGAAAAGCCTCTTGCCGATCTGGAAGGCAAGGCCGAGGAACTGCGCGTTCTTGCGCGCAAGGGCGAAGGCGTGGACCTTGAAAAAGAGGCCGCCGCGCTCGACAAGAAGGCCGAGGAGATGCTGCGCGACCTGTACAAGCAGCTCGACCCCTGGCGCAAGACGCAGGTGGCCCGCCACCCCGAGCGACCGCATTGCCGCGATTACATCGCCCAGCTGTTCGAGGAATACACCCCCCTCGCCGGTGACCGTGCCTTTGGGGAAGACCATGCCGTCATGGGCGGTCTGGCCCGTTTCCGCGATGCGCCCTGCGTGGTCATCGGCCATGAAAAGGGCAATGACACCAAGTCGCGCCTGACCCATAATTTCGGCATGGCCCGCCCCGAGGGCTATCGCAAGGCGATCCGCCTGATGGATCTGGCCGACCGTTTCCGCCTGCCGGTGATTTCGCTGGTCGACACCCCCGGCGCCTATCCGGGCAAAGGGGCCGAGGAACGCGGCCAATCCGAGGCCATCGCGCGCTCGACCGAGAAATGCCTGCAAATCGGCGTGCCGCTGGTGTCGGTGGTCATCGGCGAAGGCGGTTCGGGCGGCGCTGTGGCCTTTGCCACCGCCAACCGCATCGCCATGCTCGAACATTCGATCTATTCGGTGATCTCGCCCGAAGGCTGCGCCTCGATCCTGTGGAAGGATGCCGAGAAGATGCGAGAAGCGGCGCATGCGCTGAAGCTGACCGCGCAGGACCTGAAGAAGCTGGACGTGATCGACCGCATCATCCCCGAGCCGGTCGGCGGCGCGCAGCGTGCGCCCTCCGAGGCGATCACCGCCGTTGGCAATGCCATCGCCGAGATGCTGGCCGAGTTCGAGGGCAAGAAACCTGCCGAGATCATCAAGGATCGCCGCCAGAAATTCCTGAACATGGGCTCCAAGGCGCTGGCCTGAGCTACCGCTTGGGCCACGCCCCCGGCTGTGTCATCCTGGCATGACGCAGCCGGAGGTTCCCGATGCCCGACAAGAAAGCCGCGCCAGTTCTGCTGTCAGGCGGCAATCCCCAGATCGCCAAGGGTTACGGCGACGCCCCCGTTCAGGATTACATTCGTGCCATGCCGGACTGGAAACAGGCGGTGGGGTGGCAGATCGACAGGGTCATCACGCATACCCTGCCCGAGATCCGCAAGGCGGTGAAATGGAACTCACCGCTTTACGGGGTCGAGGAAGGCCGCTGGTTCCTTGGCCTGCATTGCATGGCGAAATACGTCAAGATCGGCTTCTTTGACGGGGCCGAATTGCTGCCGCCGCCCCCGATCGGCTCGAAACAGCCCAAGGTGCGCTATCTGCATGTCTCGGAAGCCGAGCCTCTGGATGAGGCGCAGTTTGCCGACTGGGTGACCCAAGCCAGCAAACTGCCCGGCGAAAAGCTTTAGCGCGCGGCGCGGATCGATTCCTCAAGGATATCCAGCGCCTCGTCGAAGACCGCATCCGGGATGGTCAGCGGCGCAAGGAAGCGTATGACATTGCCGTAAACCCCGCAGGTCAGCAGGATCAGGTTGCGCGACAGCGCCTGTTCGCGGACGCGGTTCGCCAGTTCCGGGTTGGGGCTGTCGCTGCCGGGCATATTGAACTCGACCGCGTTCATGAAGCCGGGGCCGCGAATATCCACGATCTCGGGCACGTCGTCGCGCAGGCTGGCCAGACGCTGCTTCAGGCGCTGGCCAAGACGGGTGGCGCGGTCGCACAGACCCTCATCCGCGATCACGTCCAGCACGGCATGGGCCGCAGCGACGGCCAGCGGGTTGCCCGCATAGGTGCCGCCAAGACCGCCCGGCGCGGGGCTGTCCATGACCTCGGCCCGGCCAGTGACGGCGCTGATCGGCAACCCACCGCCCAGACCCTTGGCCATAGTGGTCAGGTCGGCTGCGACGCCGTGATGCTCCATCGCGAACAGCTTGCCGGTGCGGGCAAAGCCGGTCTGGACCTCATCGGCGATCAGCAGGATCGAATACTGGTCGCAGATCTCGCGCAGGCGTTTCACGAAGGCGGTGGGGACTTCATAGAAGCCGCCCTCACCCTGCACCGGCTCGATAATGATCGCGGCGACGCGGGCGGGGTCGATATCGGCCTTGAACAGCCGGTCCAGCGCCGCCAGCGCATCCTCGGGGCTCACGCCATGCAGCGGGTTCGGGAAAGGCAGGTGCCAGACGTCGTTCATCATCGGCCCGAAACCGGCCTTATAGGGCTGGACCTTGCCGGTCAGCGACATGCCCATGAAGGTACGGCCATGAAAGCCCCCGGCAAAGGCCACGATCCCCGCGCGGCCCGTGTAGTGTCGGGCGATCTTGATGGCATTTTCCACCGCCTCGGCCCCGGTGGTGTAGAAGGCGGTCTTTTTCGGCCCGTCGCCCGGCACCGCATCGTTCAGACGCTCGGCCAGAGCGACATAGTTTTCATAAGGCACGACCTGATGGCAGGTATGGGTAAAGCGGTCCAGCTGGGCCTTGACCGCCTCGATCACGCGGGGATGGCGGTGGCCGGTATTCACCACCGCGATCCCGGCGGCGAAATCGATATAGCGGTTGCCGTCCTTGTCCCAGATCTCGGCATTCTCGGCGCGCTCGGCATAGATCTGCGTCGTCATGCCGACTCCGCGCGAGATGGCGGCATTCTTGCGATCGGTCAGGCTGCTCATGGTCCCTCCTCCTCATGGATTCGGGCCTGATGCTATATGCGCCAAAGCGCCGCGAATAGGCCCGCTTGCGTGGCCCTGCGCCATGCGTCACCTTGGGCCTGACCAGCAAAGGCGCGACGATGTTCCCGATCCGAGACCATAACCCCTCCGAGCGCACGCCCTATGTCCGCAACGGGCTGATCTTTCTGAACGTGCTGCTTTACCTGCTGACCGATCCGCTGCTGGGGGGCATGACCGGGATCTGGGACCGGCTGGCGCTGTATCCGGCGGCGGTCATGCATGGCGAGTGGCCCTGGGGGATCGTCACCCACATGTTCCTGCATGCGGGCCTGCTGCATATCGCGGGCAACATGCTGTTCCTGTGGGTCTTTGGCGACAACCTTGAGGACCAGATGGGCCATGCCGGTTTCCTGCTGTTCTATCTGGCCTGCGGGGTCGCTGCCGCCATCGGCCAGATTGCGGGCGATCCGCAAAGCACGATCCCGATGGTCGGGGCATCCGGCGCCATTGCCGGGGTGATGGGCGGCTATCTGCTGCTGTTTCCGAAGGCGCGGGTCGAGGTCATCGCCATCATCATCATCATCATCAAGCGCTTCATCATTCCCGCCTGGGTGCTGCTGCTGGCCTGGTTCGGGCTGCAACTGTTCTCGACCGCGCTGGCGCAGGATGACGGGGTGGCCCATATCGCCCATGCGGCGGGCTTCGTCGCGGGCATCATCTTTGCCGTTCCCGTCTTTCTGCGACTGGGTGGCAGGGATTTCTGGCGGATAACGCAGGGCCGTCCGCCGCATCTGCCCCTGGTCTATACGCCCTCACGCATCCCCGAGGTCCGCCGCTAGCACGCCCCGGCTCATGTGCCGCTTGCCTGCGAAACCGGGGGCACGTTCCACGCTGAACCCTGCCGCAGCCAAGGCGCGGCGCACATGCCCGGCAGCGGTATAGGTCGCGAATGTGCCGCCCGGCGCAGTGTGGCGGGCAACCTGCGTCATCAGATCCTCGCCCCAAAGTTCCGGGTTCTTGGCCGGGGAAAACCCGTCCAGAAACCACGCATCGGCCCGCCCCTGCCAGTCGGGTAGCGCGTCGCGCGCATCGGCCTCGATGATCTCGGCCTGAACCATGCCCACGGCGAAGCGGCGGCTGGGCCAGCCCTCGCGCAGCTGGGCGGAAAGATCGGCCAGCTCGGGAAAGGCGGCATGGGCGCGGGCCAGTTCCTCAAGGCTCATCGGAAAGGCCTCGAAACTGGTGAAGTGGATGGGCTGAGTGGCGATCCGCGCCAATGCCAGCAGGTTCAGCCCGGTGCCAAAGCCCAGTTCTGCGACGTGAAAGCCCGATTGCAACCGCTGTGGCAGGTCATTGCCGGACAGGAACACATGCCGCGTTTCCTCCAGCCCGCCATTCAGGCTGAAATAAGGGTCGTCGAAACGGCGCGAGACCGGAATCTGCCCGTCGCGCCAGTCCAGATCGGCGCTGCTCTGGTCGTGTTCGCCCATAAGCGCTAACTCCTTTTTCACGGCAGATGCGATATGGGGTGGCGGGATGGCAAGTGCAAAACTCAACGTGGCGGGCGCGGGCGTGTTCGGCCTTGCCTGCGCATGGGAACTGCTGCGGCGCGGCCAGCCGGTGCAGGTCTTTGAGGCAGCACGGATCGGCGCGGGATCATCCGGTGGCCATGTCGGCGCGCTGGCCCCGCATGCGCCCGAGAACTGGAATCCGAAAAAGCAGATCCAGCTGGATGCCCTGATCGGTGCCCATGACTGGTGGGCCGAGGTGGCTCGCGTCGGCGGCACAGATCCCGGCTATGCCCGCACCGGTCGCATTCAGCCGGTCGCGGAAGGGGCCGAGGATCGCATGCGCGAACGGATCGCAGCCTCAAAGGTGAACTGGCCGGATTGGGCGGGGATGGAGCTGACTGACAGCCCGCAGGCCGGTTTGGTGCCGCTCTCGCCCTCGGGCCTGTGGCTGATCGACCGCCTGACCGCCCGGATCAGCCCGCGACGCGCCGGGGCAGCGCTGGCCGCTGCCATCCGCGCCAAGGGCGGTGAGATCATCGAGGGCACACCCGCCCCCGACGCCCCCGCGATCTGGGCCACGGGCGTCGCAGGCCTTGCGCCGTTCGGCGGGAATGGGGTCAAGGGCCAGTCGGCACTGTTGGCATTCGACGCGGGCGATCAGCCGCAGGTCTTTGCCGATGGGCTGCATATCGTGCCGCATTCCGATGGGACGGTGGCGATCGGCTCGACCTCGGAACGAGATGCGACGGATACTGGGACGGATCATCAGTTGGACGAATTGGTCGCCAAGGCGCGGCTTTATTGCCCAGCTCTCGCCGATGCTCCGGTGGTGGATCGCTGGGCAGGTATCCGCCCCCGCGCCAAGTCTCGCGCGCCCATCGTCGGCGCTTGGCCGGGACGGCCCGGCCATTACGTCGCGAATGGTGGCTTCAAGATCGGCCTTGCCATGGCCCCGGCCGCCGCCGGAATGCTGGCCGATCTGATCCTTGAGGGCCGCGACCGTATCCCCGAAGGCTTCCGCCCGCCTATGGCAGCGGACTGACCCCCACGACCAGCGGATGCAGATGGAACAGCGCGGCCCAGATCAGCAGACCCGCGACGATGCGCCTCCAGCCCAGCCTGACGGTGGTGCCACGGCGCAGCCCCATCCCCAAGCCGAACAGCGCATAGGCCAGAAGCAGCCCGAACAGCACCACATGCGCCAGATCGCCATTGGCCAGCAGATGCGCCCCCGCCCACAGGCTGACCCCCGCCATCAACCCGACCATGCCTCCCAGACAGGCCGCCAGCACCGCGACCGGCATGGCAATATTCACCAGCCATCGCATCCAGCCCGCCTGCGGCCAGATCTCGACAAAGGGCGCCCGCCCCGAGGCCACGATCAGCCAGTATAGCAACGCCAGCGACAGCAGGCTGTAGCCGACCAGATAGGTCCGTCGCCCAAAGCGCGCGATCAGCGCCCCCCGGAACCGCACCGGGATCACATGCGAGACCAGAAACGCCGCCAAGGCCAATGAAAATTCTGCCCATTCCATGACCGAAACCCTAGCCGCGCCCCTCTCGTGCGGCAATCCGCGTTGACGCCGCACCCGGTCGCGCCATGATAGGCAAAAAAGAGGACGCCCATGACCCGCCTTCAGACCGCTTTCGATGCCATCGACAAGGCCAATTCCGCCGACCCGACCCTGACAGACGGCCAGCCCGAGGCCCTGCTTTACGGCCAGCGCATGAGCGCCGAGCAAGAGGCGCTTTACCCCGAGGCCTCGGACCCGCTGCGCATCGCCTGCCGCGGCCAGCATGTCGAGCGCTGGCTGCTGCCGCGCAAGGATTTCCCCATGGACCGCCCCGGCTACCTCGCATGGCGGACCGAGCAGGGCCGCCGCCACGCCGCCCGTATTGCCGGGATCATGCGCGAGGCGGGATATGCCGATGACGACATCCAGCACGCCGAGAAGATGCTGACCAAACAGGGCATCAAGCGCGACGGCGACGTGCAGGCGCTGGAAGATGCGGCCTGCTTCACCTTCATCCGCTGGTATCTTGGCCCCTTCGCCGAAGGCCGCGATGCAGACGAACTGCAACGCATCGTCGAAAAGACCGCCCGCAAGATGTCGGAAACCGCCCGCGCCCGCGCGCTGACGGAATTCGCCATCCCCGAGCCCTTCGCAGCCGCCTTCCGTGCCTAAGGCCCTGATCGTCGCCCACGGTCAGCCCGGTGACCCCGGCCCGCAGCAACAGGCGGTCGAGACACTGGCCGCCAGCGTCGCTGCGCTTTTGCCGGGCCATCAGGTCCGGGGCGCGACGCTGGCCATGCCCGGCGCGCTTGATGTCGCAGATAGCGACACGCTGATCTATCCGATGTTCATGGCCGAGGGCTGGTTCACCCGCAGCGAACTGCCCCGCCGCCTTGGCCTGTCCGGCGCGCCAAATGCCCGGATCCTGCCCCCTTTCGGCAGCGATCCGGGTCTGCCCGCCTTGTGCCGCGACCTCATCGAACAAGCGACTGCGGCGCAGGGTTGGCCAATGGAAACCACCCATATCCTGCTTGCCGCGCATGGCTCCGGCCGCTCACGCGCGCCTTTCGAGGCCGCGCAGAAAATGGCCCAAGATCTTCTCCCACTCCGCGTAACCTGTGGCTATGTCGAGGAGGCCCCCTTCCTCGCCGATGCCGCCAAGGGCCTACCTGATCACACGATCTGCCTGCCGCTTTTCGCGACGCGGGCCGAGCATGTCACCGACGACCTGCCAGAGGCCCTCGCGCAGGCAGGTTTTCGCGGCATCACCCTGCCTCCGGTCGGCATGGCCGCCAAGGTTCCCGCCATGATCGCCGAAACGATCAGGGCCGCACTGTAAAGCGCGGCCCCTCGGTTTCTCCGTTTTTAAAATACCCAAACAGCAACCGCGCCACAAAAGCGGCGCGGCCCGTGGGTCACATCGCCTGCAACTGCGCCAGCGCGGCACGGATGCGCGACACGTCATCCTCCAGCGCGGCCAGCTTCTCGCGGGTTTCCTCGATCACCTCGGCCTCGGCATTCTCGACGAATTTCGGGTTCGACAAGCGCCCGCGCAGGCCCTGCGCGTCCTTCTCGGTCTTGGCGACCGATTTCTCCAGCCGCGCCGATTCCGCCTTCACGTCAATCATCTCGCCAACCGGCAGGGCAAAGCTCGCGCCAAGTGCCGCGACCGAGATCATCCCCGGTCCCATCGCGCCGTCAGCGGGCGGGTTCACCCGGGCCAGACGCTCGATCAGCGGACCATTCGCGGCCAGCGCCGCGCGGGCGGCCTCATCGGCCTCGGTCACGATCAGGTCGGGACGCGCGCCAGCCGGAACGCCGATCTGGGCGCGGGCCGAGCGGATGTTCTCGATCAGCGCGATCACCCAGTTCATCTGGCGGTCGGCCTCGGCGTCGATCAGTTCCGCGCCAAACTCCGGCCAGTCGCCATGGACCAGCATCTTGGGCCGATCGCCGGTCAGCGCCCATAGTTCTTCGGTGACGAAGGGCATGATCGGGTGCAGCATGGTGTAGCACTGGTCCAGCACCCAGCCCATGGTGGCCTGCGTTTCCTCGCGATGCTCGCCATCGAACAGCGGCTTCGAGAATTCGACATACCAGTCGCAGACCTTGCCCCAGACAAAGGCGTAAAGCCCGGTCGCGGCATCGTTGAAGCGGTAGCTTTCCAGCGCCTCATCGGTTGCCATGCGGATGCGGGCCAGTTCGGCGATGATCCAGCGGTTCACCACATGCTTGGGTTCCGGACGGGCGACGCCGCCACGCACGCCGTTCATCTCGGCAAAGCGGGTCGCGTTCCAGATCTTGGTGACGAAGTTGCGGTTCGCCTCGACATGCTTCGGCCCCAGTTTCGGATCGCGGCCCATCGCCGCCATCGAGGTCAGGGTGAAGCGCAGCGCGTCGGCTCCGAACTGATCGATCAGGGTCAGCGGGTCGATGACATTGCCTTTCGACTTCGACATCTTCGCGCCTTTTTCGTCGCGCACCAGCCCGTGGACATAGACCGTGCGGAAGGGCACGTCGCCGACGACGGCCAGCTGCATCATCATCATCCGGGCAACCCAGAAGAAGATGATGTCAAAGCCGGTGATCAGCGTGCTGGTCGGGAAATAGCGCGCCAGCTCCGGGGTCTGTTCCGGCCAACCCAGCGTCCCGATCGGCCACAGGCCCGAGCTGAACCACGTGTCCAGCACGTCGGGATCGCGCCAGACCGGGTAGACCAGCTTGGTCGGGTCTTGCGTCAGGTTGTAATCGGCCAGCCCCTGGGCAAAGGCATCCACCGCCGCTTCGCGGTTGGCGACCTCGATCACGCGGGCGATTTCCAGCGGCTGCGGCAGACCGGCGATGCTGTCGCGGAATTTCTCGGCCACATCCGCAAAGCCCGAGGCGGCGTGGTGGATCTCGTCGCGATGGACCAGACCTTCTTCGAGCAGGGCAAAGATCTCCACATCGTCCAGCGCGCCATCATGGTCGTCATCGACCTGACCTTCCAGCGACAGGTTCAGACCGTACCAGACCGGGATCTGGTGGCCCCACCACAGCTGGCGGCTGATCGTCCAAGGCTCGATATTTTCCAGCCAGTGGAAATAGACCTTCTCATGCTGCTCGGGCAGGATCTTGGTCTGGCCCGAGCGCACGGCGTCCAGCGCCGGACCGACGATCTTGGCGGTATCGACGAACCATTGGTCGGTCAGCATCGGCTCGATGACGACGCCCGAACGGTCGCCAAAGGGCTGCATGATCGGCTTCGACTCGACCAGCGCGCGGCGTTCCAGATGCTCGGCGCCGGTCTCTTTCTCAATTTCCTTGTGCAGATAGGTAACGGCCAGACCCTCGGCGCTGATCTGCTCGATGACCAGCTTGCGGGCCTCGAACCGGTCCAGTCCGCGCAACTCCTCGGGGACGAGGTTCACGTTCGAGACATCGCCGACATCCTCGCCATTGGCGGCGCGGGTCGCGATCTCGGCGCTTTCCTCATAGGACAGGCCGTCCTGACGCATCGCGCCCTTGCCATCCATCAGCGCGTAAAGCGGGATGTTGTTGCGCATGGCGACGCCGTAGTCGTTGAAGTCATGCGCGCCGGTGATCTTGACCGCGCCCGAGCCGAAATCCGGGTCCGGATATTCGTCGGTGATGATCGGGATCAGACGGCGATGTTGCTTCGGCCCGACCGGGATCTCGCACAACTGGCCGACAATCGGGGCATAGCGGGCATCGTCCGGATGAACTGCAACCGCACCGTCGCCCAGCATGGTTTCAGGCCGGGTCGTCGCGATGCTGATATAGTCGCGGGTCTCGCGCAAGGTGACGTTGCCATCCTCGTCGCGCTCGACATATTCATAGGTCGCGCCACCGGCCAGCGGGTATTTGAAATGCCACATATGGCCGGGAACCTCGCGGTTCTCGACCTCAAGGTCCGAGATCGCGGTCTCGAAATGGGGGTCCCAGTTGACCAGCCGCTTGCCGCGATAGATCAGGCCCTTGTCATGCATCTCGACAAAGACCTTGATCACGGCGTCGTGGAAGTTCCCTTCCTCACCGGCAGGGGCACCCGGAGCGCCCGACATGGTGAAGGCATTGCGCGACCAGTCGCAGGAGGCGCCAAGGCGCTTCAACTGCTCGATGATGGTGTCGCCGGATTCCTGTTTCCACGCCCAGACCTTCTGCAAGAATGCCTCGCGCCCGATCTCACGGCGGTTGGGTTCCTGACGCTGGGCCATCTGGCGCTCGACCACCATCTGGGTCGCAATGCCGGCATGGTCCTGACCCGGCTGCCACAAGGTGTCAAAGCCGCGCATCCGGTGCCAGCGCACCAGAATGTCCTGCAGCGTGTTGTTCAGCGCGTGGCCGATATGCAGGCTGCCGGTCACGTTCGGGGGTGGGATCACCACCGAAAAGCTCTCGGCGCCCGGTTTCGCGTTGGCACCCGCGGCAAAAGCATCGCTCGCCGCCCATTCACCCGCGATCCGCGCCTCGGCGGTATTCGCGTCGAAGTTCTTTTCCATGGCCATCTGGTCACCCCTTTGATCGCGAAGGGGATAGCGAAACACAGACAAAAGGCCAAGAGGCGCTAGGTCAGGAACCTTGCCGGAATAAGCTCGGGGAAGGGGAAAAGCTTCAGGCAGGGCAGTGCCTCGGTCCGGGCGCGGTGGAACGAAGGCCGCGCCAGCAGCCGTTCGAAATAGGCCGACAGCACCGGACGGTCGCCGAACGGCTGCAGGATACCCGCATAGAACAGCGCCGGAGAGGCTGCGCAATCGGCCAAGCCGTAATCGCCAGCCGCCCATTCCCGGTTCTGAAGATGGTGGTCCAGCGCATCATAGGCCAGATCCAGCTTGTCGCGCGCAAAGGCGCTGACCGGGGCCTCGGCCCCCTCGCCCATGAACAGCCGCGCATCGACGATCTGCTGGGCGATGCCATTGACCTGAAAATCAAAGAACCGGTCCCATTGCCGCGCCAGAAACGCCGCATCGAGGTCGGCGGGCAGAAGCTTGCGCGTCGCCGGATAGTGCAGCTGGACATAGTCGATCATCACCGAGGATTGCGACAGGATCACCCCGCGCGCCTCATCCCGCAGGCCGGGCATGCGGCCCATCGGTTCGATCCGCTTCATCAGCGCGCGGTCCTCGGGATCGCCCAGATCGATTTGGCGGAAGGTGAAGGGCGCGCCGGTTTCATACAGCGCGACCAGCACCTTCTGGGTATAGGATGACAGCGGATGCCCATAGATGGTCAGCATCACGCGGCCTCGGTAAAATGATCAAGCTGGGCGGCAAGCGCCTGCTGAAAGGCCGGGCGCGCGGTCATTCGCTGCACATAGTCCGTCAGCACCGGATGGGGGTCCAGCTCATCCATATGGGCGACCAGCCGCAGCGCCTCGCAGATCAGGATGTCGGCGGCGGTAAAGCAGCCCGAGGCGATGAATTCGCGCTTGGCCAGAACCGGGGTCAGCTGGCGCAGGCGTTCTTGCAGGCGGGGTTGCAGCAGGCCGGTCGCCGTCTCGTTTTGGTCCGAGATCTTGGCCATGAAATAGGCCATGATCACCGGCTCCAGCGTGTTCAACCCAGCGATCATCCATTGCTGCGTCTCGGCCCGCTGGCGAGGATCGCGGGGGATCAGCGCCTCGTGCCGGTCGCCCAGATACAGCAGGATCGCGCCGCTTTCGAACAGCGAGATATCCCCGTCATCAACCATCGGCACCTGCCCGAAGGGCTGGCGCAGCATGTAAGGCAGGGTCTTTTCCCGCACGCTGGTCGTCTCGACGTGATAGGGCAGGCCTGCTTCCTCGCAGGCCCAGCGGACACGGATGTCGCGCACATAGCCCTTGGAGATGTCGGGAACCCAGTCAAATGTCGTGATCACGAGTGTCATGGGTCATTCCTTTCGAGCGAACTCCGCGTCGATCGAGATCAGGATCGGCTCGGTGAAGAATGCGTTGAGGCCGTAGGCTTGAGGGTCGATCTGGGTCTGCGCATGCAGCCCGATCAGGTCGCGGATGACCGGATTGCCATTTTCGTCGCCGGTGAAGCCCTTACCCGCGCCGATCAGCTCGACCCCGAAAATCGCGGGATGGGTCTTGCCCATCAGGGTCAGCTGACCGTTGACGCTGCCCTTGGTCTCGCTTTCGGCGACAAAGCCTTCGGACACGAAGCGGGCGGTCGGGTTGGCGGCCGTATCCAGATAGTCCTTGCCCCGCAGGACCTCGGCAAAGCCCTCGACCGGGGAGGAAATCGAGGTCACATCGACCTCGACCTCCAGCTTGCTGGCTGCCGGATCGTCGGGCTTCCAGTCCAGCGTGCCACTGACCTTGTCGAAGCGAAACACGCTGTAGGAAAAGCCAAGATGCAGCACGCGGGCGATGACCGCGCTGTGATAGGGGTCCAGCGCATAGCTGCCCGGACCCGCCGCGTGATAGTTTTTCTGTCCATGCGGCACGTCCGAGGGTTTGTAATCCTGCGCCGCCGCGGGGGCGGCGCAGAGAACCAGCGCAATCAGCGCCGCGCGGATCATGAAGCGTTCTCTTTCGGTCCGACGACCGAGAAATGCGCCCCCTGCGGATCGCGGAAGAAGGCGATGAAGGCACCGCCGGGTACCTCGACCGGGCCATGCAGCAGCGTGCCCCCGCCCGAGGTGATGCGCTCGATCGCGGCATCGACTCCGTTCACGCCGAAATAGGGCAGCCAGTTCGGCACGGGCGAATTGCCCAAGCCCATCATCCCGCCGATATCCGCGCCGTTCCACGAAAACAGCTGGTAGGTCCCCATCGGCCCCATGTCGACCGGCGTCGACTTGGTCCAGCCGAACAGCTCGGCGTAGAAATCGAAGGCCGCGCCGGGATCGGTCGACATCAGTTCGATCCAGTTGCCGTGGCTTTCCTTCTGCTGGTTCCACGGCCCGGCATCGGCGGGCGGTTTCGGGTCCATGCCCAGCGGTTGCAGGATGCCGAAACCGACGCCTTGCGGATCGGACAGAACGGCGAAACGGCCGGTTTCGGGAATGTCGGCGGGTTCGCGAAAGACCTTGCCACCCAGCGCCTTGACCTTGGCCGCGGCACCGTCGGCATCGTCCACGTCGAAATAGATCATCCAGAAGGGCGGGACATCGGCGCAATCCTCGGGCCGCTCCATCAGCCCGGCAACCGGGCCGCCATCGTAATGCGCCAGATGATAGGTAAAGCCGGGCATTCCGGCGTCGCTGATCTTCCAGCCAAAGACCTTGTCATAGAAGGCCCCGGCATCGTCCAGCGCGCCCTTGGCGGTGGACAGCTCGAACCAGCATGGTTTTCCGTGATACATCGCCCCACCCTCAGCTTTCGTCCACGACGGGTTCGAACCCGCCCCACATCATCCGCATCCCGTCAAAGGGCATGTCGCCCATCTTGGCCATGTCGGGATCGGACATCATCTTGGCATAGGCGGCATCGGCCGTGTCCTTGTCGGACCATTCGATCCAGGAAAACAGGATCGTCTCATCCTCCTTGGCCTTGGTCGCCATATAGAAATCAGTGACCTTGCCGTGGGGCACATCGACGCCCCAGTTCTCGACCATGCGCTGTGCGCCCCATTTCTTGAAATAGGGCCAGGCCATGCGGGCGTGGTCGATGTATTTCTGCTTGTTCTCGGTCGGTACAGCCAGAAGAAAACCGGAATAGTAAGTCATCTGTCGTCCTCCTCAGACGGCGAAAGAAACGCCGGTGAGTCGAAGGGTCTCAGTTGCAGTAGTAAAAAGCAACTGTTAATATGAAAACATGAATGAGATCGGCCAAACCCCGCGAACCCGCTATGACGAGGGCTGCCTTGGCGCCCACGCCCTGAATTTCATCGGCGACCGCTGGGCGCTGCTGGTCGTGCGTGAACTGATGTTCGCGCCCAAGCGTTTCCAGATGATCCGGGCGGGCATGCCCGGGATCACCGCCAGCGTGCTGACGCAAAGACTGGGGCAACTGACCCAGACCGCGATCATCGCGCATGATCCGGTGCTGGGAATTTACACACTGACCGATCTGGGCAGGGCGCTGCACCCGCTGCTGACCGAGTTGTGCCGCTGGGCCTTGCTGCTGCCGGGCCATGATCCGCGCAAGTTCATCAGCATCTCGGCGCTGATGATTTCCATTTCGGCAACGGTGGATCGGGCGCGGGCGGCGGGATCGCCACTGCGCGCGGGCTTCCTGTCAGGAACCGAAGGGTTCGAGGTGGTTTTGTCCGCGAATGGCCTGCCGCAGGTCCGCGCCGTGCGCGCGCCGGATGCGGATTTCGTGCTTGAGGGCAGCGGCAATGCCTTGGCTGCTGCCGTCTATGGCCCCCCGCCCACCGCCCTGGCGGCAGCGGGGCGCATTGCCCTGCACGGCGATCCGGTCGCCGCGCAGGAGTTCACCAGCTTCTTCAGCGTGACGCCTCAGACCAGATCCAGCAGCGACTCGCCCGAGGAAATCGTGCAGGCCCCGGCGGCTTCCTCGACCTGAATTTCGGTCACGGTGCCGTTGTCGACCAGCATCGCATAGCGCTTGGAGCGGCCATTGACCCAGCCAGCGCCCTCGATGTTCAGGCCAAGCGCCTTGGTGTAGCTGCCATCGGCATCGGCCAAAACCTCGATCCCGGCATCACCCGCGCCGGTGGCTTTCGACCATGCGCCCGCGACGAAGGGGTCGTTGACGGTCACGCAGACGACGCGCGAGACGCCTTTTTCGCGGAACTTGTCGGCATTCTTCACAAAGCTCGGCATGTGGCTGTTCGAGCAGGTGGGGGTGAAGGCGCCGGGCACGGCGAAAATCGCCACGCGGCCCTGCGACAGCTCGGCGGTGTCGACCTCGGCGGGGCCATTCTCGCCCAGTTTGAACAGCTTGCCTGCGGGCAGCTTGTCGCCTTTCGAAATGGACATGCGCGTTCTCCATGAATTGCATCAATGCGGGGCGGACTATAGGCTGCGCGCCTTGGGCAGACCAGTAAGGGCAAAGAATGAATATCGTGATCCTTGGTGCGGGGCAGGCAGCGGCCTCGATGGCGGCGAAATTGCGGGCGCTGGGGCATCAGGGGCCGATCACCTTGATCGGAGACGAGGCCGAGCCGCCCTATCAGCGCCCGCCTTTGTCGAAAGCCTATCTGCTGGGCGAAATGGGGCTGGACCGGCTGACCCTGCGCGGCGCGGAATGGTGGACGGAACAGGGGATCATCCTGCATCTGGCCGAGCGCGCGACCGGCATCGACCGCGCGCGCCGGGTCGTCCTGACCGACAAGGGTGAGCATCCCTATGACGCGCTGGCCCTGACGCTGGGCGCAAGCCCCCGCCGCCTGCCGCAGACGATGGGTGGCCATCTGCCCGGCGTGCATGTGGTGCGCAATCTGGCCGATATCGCGGCGGCGAAACCCGCGCTGGTGGCGGGCCGCCGTCTGGTGGTGATCGGTGGCGGCTATATCGGACTTGAAGCCGCCGCCGTCGCCCGCAAGCTGGGCCTGCATGTGACGCTGGTCGAGGCCGCGCCGCGTATCCTTGGTCGGGTCGCCGCGGCCCAGACCGCCGACATGATCCGCGCACTCCACCGCGCGCATGGCGTGGACATCATCGAAGGCGTGGGGATCGAGCGTATCACCGGAACGGAAGCCGCCGACGGCGTGACCCTGTCGGATGGCCGTCACCTGCCCGCCGATCTGGTCATCTGCGGCATCGGCGTTGCCCCCGAAACCGCCCTGGCCGAGGCCGCCGGACTGGCGGTCGATAACGGCATCGCCACGGATGCGCAGGGGCGCAGTTCGGACCCGGCGATCTGGGCGGCGGGCGATTGCGCCAGCTTTCCCGCTTCGGATGGGCGGATGCGGCTGGAAAGCGTCGGCAATGCCATCGACATGGCCGAGGCGGTTGCCGCGAACATGCTGGGCGCTGGCGCGGACTACCTGCCAAAGCCGTGGTTCTGGTCGGATCAGTTTGACGCGAAACTGCAGATCGCCGGGTTGAATGCCGGTTACGATCAGGTCGTGACCCGGCCGGGCGCGGGCACGCATGGCGGCTCGGTCTGGTATTACCGTGACGGCCGCCTGATCGCCGTCGATGCGCTGAACGACGCCCGCGCCTATATGATCGGCAAGCGGTTGATCGAGGGCGGCAAATCGCCTTCGCCCGAGGCCGTGGCTGAGGCCACCGACCTGAAGGCGCTGATGTAATGCGGATCATCGGCGGCAATCTGCGCGGGCTGAAACTGGCGGATGTGGGCGCGGGCGACACTGCGGCCCATCTGCGCCCGACCACCGACCGGGTGCGCGAGTCGATCTTTAACCTGCTGGTCAATGGCACGCATGGCAATCCGATCCCCGGCGCGCGGGTGCTGGACCTGTTCGCGGGCACCGGTGCGCTGGGGCTTGAAGCGCTGTCGCGCGGCGCGGGCCGCGTGGCCTTTGTCGATGACGGGGTCGCAGCCCGCGCACTGCTGCGCCAGAATATCGAAAAGGCCCGCGCCATGGGTGTCACCGATGTCTGGCGGCGCGACGCGACCAAGCTGGGCGAAAACCGCGGACCGGGTTTCGACCTGATCTTTCTGGACCCGCCCTATGGCAAGGGTCTGGGCGAACAGGCCATCGCCTCGGCCATGGCCAATGGCTGGATCGCCCCCGGCGCGATGATCGTCTGGGAGGAATCTTCCGCCCCGCCCGCCGTGACGGGGCTGGAGCGGATCGATCAGCGCAAATATGGCGATACGGTCATCACCCTGCTGCGCCCCGAGACGGCTTAGGTCGCCCGATCCAGCTTGGTCGACAGGTGGATCAGGCTTTCGCTGGACCTGACCCCGGTCAGACTGCCGATCTGATCCAGCACATCGTCAAGCTGGCTGGTCGATGTGGCCGCCAGCTGCAGCAAAAGATCCACCCTTCCGCTGGTCGTGTGGATGCGTTCGACCTCGGGCAGGCTGCGCAAACGGGTCAGGATACCCGCCTGCGAGCGCGGCTCGATCGTCAGCAGGCAGGTGGCACGGATGCGGTTTTCCCGCGCCGCATCCCCCAACCGCAGCGTATAACCGGCAATCGCCCCCGAGGTTTCCAGCCGCTCCAGCCGCGCCTGCACGGTCGAACGCGCGACTTTCAGCCGCCGCGCCAGTACCGCCACCGATTGCCGCGCATCCTGCGCAAGATGGGCCAGAATGCCCCGATCCAGCTCGTCCAAATTCAACACCTGACATATTGACGCCATTTTGGTCGATTTAACCGATCCGGCGCGCAATTCCACCCTTTTCGTTGCATCAACCGGAAACAATCAGGCGCAGACTTGAGGGCACCCCCCGTTCCCGAACGCAAAGGAAGGATCTGCCGATGGGACTGACCGAGGGCCGTGGCCCCAAGACCGTCTGGAACAACCCCGCCGAGATCATCCGCGTTTTGGCCCCGGAAGATCCGGTCATGGTCTTTGATCCCGCGGTCCTGCGCGCGACGGCGCAGCGTTTCCTGCGCGGCTTTCCCGGTCTGGTCACCTATGCGGTGAAATCCAATCCCGACAAGGCGATCATCCGCACCCTTGCTGCGGCTGGCGTGAAGGGATTCGATGTCGCCTCGCCCTATGAGATCGACCTGATCGGCCGTCTCGCCCCCCATGCCGCGCGCCATTACCACAACCCGGTCCGCGCGCGCGCCGAGATCGCCCATGGCGTCGCGGCGGGGGTAAAGTCGTGGTCGGTGGATAGTTGGTCCGAGTTGGAAAAGCTGTTCCAGCGCGTCCCATCCGAAAATTGCGAGATCTCGCCCCGCTTCAAGCTGCCGGTGTCTGGGGCGGCCTATGATTTCGGCTCGAAATTCGGCGCTTCGCCGGAACTGGCGGCAGAATTGCTGCGGGCGGTGGCGGATAGGGGCTATATCCCGTCGCTGACCTTCCATCCCGGCACGCAATGCGGCGATCCGCAGGCATGGGAAAGCTATATCACCACCGCCGCGCGGATCTGCGACATGGCGGGGGTCAAGGCGCGGCGGCTGAATGTGGGCGGCGGCTTCCCCTCGCACCGTGTGCAGGCGATTGCGCCGGATCTGACCACGATCTTCGAACTGATCGACAGCGCCACCGAGGCCGCATTCGGCGCCGACCGCCCGGAACTGGTCTGCGAGCCGGGGCGCGGCATGTGCGCCGATGCCTTTGCCCTGATCACGCGGGTCAAGGCGGTGCGCGACGGCGCAGCCGTTTTCCTGAATGATGGCGTCTATGGAGGGCTGACCGAATTGCCGCAGATCGGCAATCTGGACCGGTTGCAGGTCCTGACCCCCGAGGGCACGCCCCGCGCAGGCGTACCTACTCCGCGCACCGTTTTCGGGCCGACTTGCGACTCGCTCGACCGACTGCCCGGAGAGATTGACCTGCCCGCCAATATCCAGGAGGGCGACTACCTGATCTTTCAGGGTGCGGGCGCGTATTCGACCGTGACGAACACCCGCTTCAATGGCTTCGGGCAGATGGCGCACCTGTCTGTTCGGTCACTTTCCTGACGCGATCAATTCCCGGTTGCTGATTCCATGCTAGCCTGAGCTTATGGAATCTGATCACGCATCCATTTTTCATGTGGTGTTGATGGACGGAACCTTCGCTTCGCTGGCAGAGGGTCAGGGATCGTCCATTACCCGAATTCACGCCATGCTTTCGGGCCGGCTCGGCCCATTGCAGGGCAAGGTGAATTTGCATTATGCGCCAGGCCAGCAATGGGCGGCCTGGCGCACCTTACCCCTGCTGATCTCGGTGCAGACGGTCGAACAGAACATCCGAAACGCCTATGCTTGGCTGGCGCGGACATGGCAGCCGGGTGAACCCCTTTTCCTGTTCGGATATTCGCGCGGCGGTATGGGCATCTGCGCGCTGGCCGAGATGATCGACCGCATCGGCCTGCTGCGCCGAGAAGAGGCCAGCGATCAGAACCTGCTTTGTGCGTGGAACAGCTATCGCTACGACGGCGGACCGATTGCGGCGCATATGCGACACGATCACGTCCCGATCCGCATGGTTGGGCTGCTGGACACGGTGATGTCGCTGCCGTTTTCGGACAGCGCCGGGGACGGGTTCGACTATTCCAAGGGGCGGCTGGCAGGCAATGTGGCGCGCGGTGTTCATGCGCTGGCGCTGGACGAAACCCGCCACGCCTTTGCTCCGGTCCTGTGGACCGAGGGCAGGCAGGACCAGCGCATCGAACAGCTGTGGTTTCGCGGCGCTCATCCCGATATCGGCGGCCAACTTTTAGGGCACGAGGCCGCGCGGCCCTTGGCCAACCTGCCGCTGGTCTGGCTGCTGTCGCGCGCCGCTGAGGATGGATTGCCCCTGCCCGAAAACTGGCAGGACCAGCACCCCTGCGACCCCGACGCGCCCCGGCTGGGATCGTGGCATCGCTGGGGCAAGGCCTTCCTGCGCCGTTCGGCCCGCAAGGTCGGGCTGGCCACCGGAGAGGCGCTGCATCCGTCGGTGCCCCTGCCCTATGCCGGTCCGGCGCATCTGGTCGGCGCGCTGGCCACGGCAGCGCCGGAAAGGCAACGGTTTCGGCTGCGGCTGCCGGGCGATGGCGGCACCGATCACTCGGCGCACGCCTGATCAGGCGACGTTCGGAAGCGCGCCCTTGGGGGTGACGCCAAGCGCGGCGCAGACCTTCAGCACCAGATCGGGCTTGTTCAGCGTGTAGAAATGCAGCCGGTCGACGCCGCCCGCGACCAGCTGTTCGCACAGCTTCACGCAGACCTCTTGCGCCAGCCGCGCCTCGCCCTCTTTGCCAGCCTGCGCAAAGGCCTCCTCGGCCCATGCCGGAACCGAGGTGCCGCAGCGCTCGGCAAAACGGCGCGCGCCAGCCCAGCTTTGGATCGGCAGGATGCCGGGCAGGATCGCGGCAGTGACGCCCGCCTTTTCGCATTGGTCGCGGAAACGGAAGAACGTGTCGGCGTCAAAGAAGAACTGGGTGATGGCGCTGGTCGCACCCGCATCCGACTTGCGCTTCAGCCATGCCACATCGGCGGCGGTATCGGGGCTGTCGGGATGCGGCTCGGGGTAAGCGCCGCAACGGATCTTCATGTCGCCACGCGCGGCAATCGCCTCGATCAGCTCGACCGAATTGGCGAAGCCGTCGGGATGCGCGGTGAAGCGGTCCTGACCTTGCGGTGCGTCGCCGCGCAAGGCGACGATCTCATGCACGCCCGCCGCCGCGTAATCGGCGACGATCTGCAGGGTTTCCTCGCGCGTGGCATCGACGCAGGTCAGATGCGCCGCGACATTCAGCCCGTAATGGCTGGCCAGCGCCGTCACCGCCTCATGCGTCAACTGCCGGGTGGTGCCGCCCGCGCCATAAGTGACCGAAACGAAGTCCGGGCCCAAGGGTGCCAGCGCGCGCGCCGTATCCCACAGCCGGAACGACTGGTCGAGGTTCCGGGGCGGGAAGAATTCGAAGCTGACGGCGGGCGTGGTCATGGCATGGTCCTTTTTCTGGCGGGACTTGTGACATGGCCTGTGACGTGAGACAAATTCATAATCTTCAAGATCGTGATGAGTTTCATTCAAGATGCATCTGGAACTTCGCCATTTGCGCAGCCTGCGCGCCATCCATGAACAGGGCGGTCTGGCCCGCGCCGCCGAGATGCTGAACCTGACACAATCGGCGCTTTCCCATCAGATCAAGGCCTTGGAGGAGCAGGCCGGGGTCGAGCTGTTCCTGCGCAAGACCAAGCCTTTGCGTCTGTCCGCCGCCGGGATGCGGCTGCTGCGCACCGCCGAACAGGTGCTGCCGCTGATCGAATCCGCCGAGGCCGAATTCCGCGCGGTGGAACTGGGCCGCGCCGGACGGCTGCACGTGGCGATGGAATGCCATCATTGCTTCGACTGGCTGCTGCCGGTTCTGGACCAGTTCCGCCGGGCCTGGCCCGAGGTCGATCTGGACATCCGCTCCAGCCTTGCGCTGAAGGCGCTGCCGGCGCTGGTCCGGGGGCAAGTCGATCTGGTGATCTCCTCGGACCCCGAGGACATGCCGGGCATCGCCTATCAGCCGCTGTTCGACTATGCCCCGACCATGGTGGTCCCTGCCGCCCATCCGCTGGTCGCCAAGGGCTTTGCCGAGCCGCAGGATTTCGCAACCGAGACGCTGATCACCTATCCGATGGATCGGGCGCGGCTGGATGTCTATTCGCAATTCCTTGATCCCGCCGGGGTCGAGCCCGCCCATCACCGGCAGGTCGAACAGACCGCCGTGGCCCTGATGCTGATCGCCTCGGGGCGCGGGGTGGCGGTGATGCCGGACTGGGTTCTGCGCGCCCATGCCGGCAATCCGGAACTGGCGCTGTTGCCGCTGGGACCGCAGGGAATGCTGCGCCGCCTTTACGCCGCCGTGCGCGAGGATGACCTTGCCCAGCCCTATATGGCCCATGTCCTGCGGCTGGCCCGGACCGAGCCGGTACGGATGATGCGCGCTTTGTCGCAGGGGCGCACGAACTGGTCACCGCCCGCAGGGGTTTGACATTGCCCGGTTTTCGCCAGAAGGTTGACTAGGCAGGCCACGGCAGGGATTGCCATGAACGATCTTTCCAAGGACCATCACCTGACGATCAGCGCCGAGGGCGAGGCACTGCGGCTGGCCGGGGAGTTCACCGTCTGGACCCTGCCCCAACTGCCCGAATCCGCCGCCTCGGCACGCCATATCGACCTGTCCGGCCTGACCCGCTTCGACACTGCCGCCGCATGGTATCTGGCGCAGCGCCGGGCCTCGGGGGCGGTGCTGGCGGGCATGACGCCCGGTCAGGACAAGCTGCTAGAATCCGTGATTGCCGCCAGCCCCGGTCCCGATACTGCAACCGCAGCCGATCCCTTCTGGCATCGGCTGCTGGAAGGGATCGGGCAGCGCGTCACCCGCGCTTTGATCTTTCTTCGCGAAATCGCCGAATATCTGGGCCGCTTTCTGGCCGCCCTTGCCCGTGCCATCCGTCACCCTGCGGATTTCCGGCTGACCTCCTTCGTGCATCACTGTCAGGAAACCGGGCTGCGCGCCGTGCCGATCGTGGCGCTGATGTCCTTCCTGATCGGCGTGGTGCTGGCCTTTCAGGGCGCGGTGCAATTGCAGCAATTCGGGGCCGAGGTCTTTGTCGTCGACCTGATCGCCATCTCGATCCTGCGCGAACTGGGCATTTTACTGACCGCGATCATCGTGGCCGGACGCACGGCTTCGGCACTGACAGCCTCGATCGGGTCGATGAAAATGCGCGAGGAAATCGACGCCATGCGCACTTTGGGCATGGACCCGGACATGGTGCTGATCCTGCCGCGCGTGCTGGCGCTGGTGGTGACGCTGCCGATCCTTGGGCTGATCGCCGATGTCGCGGGTCTGGTCGGGGGCGGGCTGATGACATGGTATGAGCTGGGCATTTCGCCCGCCATGTTCCGCTATCGGCTGATCACCGAAACCGATGTCGACCATGTGATCGTCGGCATGCTCAAGGCCCCGGTCTTTGCCGTGGTCATCGGCATCATCGGCTGCCATGCCGGGATGAAGGTCGGCAAGGACGCGGAATCGCTGGGCGCGCAGACCTCGACCGCGGTGGTCAATGCGATCTTCGCGGTGATCGTGCTGGACGCGCTGTTCTCGATTTTCTTTGCCGAGGTCGGGCTGTGAGCGAAAACGTCATCGAGGTGCGCGGGCTGACCACCCGTTTCGGCGAACATGTCGTCCATGAGGGGCTGGATCTGGACCTGCGCCGTGGCGAGATTCTGGGCGTGGTCGGTGGTTCGGGGACCGGGAAATCGGTGCTGCTGCGCACCATCGTCGGGCTGATCCGGCCCGCCGCCGGTCAGGTCCGGGTGCTGGGACAGGACGTGCAATCGCTGTCAGGCCTTGCGCGTGAGGCGCTGGAGCGGCGCTGGGGCGTGATGTTCCAGGACGGCGCGCTGTTTTCCGCCCTGTGCGTTCAGGAAAACGTCGAGGTGCCCCTGCGCGCAGTTCCCGGCCTGACGCCCGAACAACGCGAGGGGCTGGCGCAGCTGAAGGTCGCGATGGCAGGGCTGCCATGGAACGCGAACGGGAAATATCCCTCGGACCTGTCGGGGGGCATGCGCAAGCGCGCCGGGCTGGCACGGGCCCTGGCGCTGGACCCCGAGATCGTCTTTCTGGACGAGCCCACCGCCGGGCTGGACCCGATCGGCGCGGATGCCTTTGACCGGCTGATCGTCGGCCTGCGCGATGCGCTGAACCTGTCGGTGTTTCTGGTCACCCATGATCTGGATACACTGCATGCCTGTTGCGACCGCGTCGCGGTTCTGGCCGAAAGAAAGGTTCTGGCCACCGGCACCATGGCCGAGATGCTGAAAGTCGACCATCCTTGGGTGCATGACTATTTCCACGGCCCGCGCGCCCGCGCCGTGACAGCCGGGACAGAGTGAGGGAATGGAGACCAAGGCCAATTTCGTTCTGATCGGCGCCTTTACCCTTGCGGGCTTTCTGGGCCTGCTGGGCTTTCTGATGGTCTTTGCCAAGATCGAACTGCGTCAGCAATTCGCCACCTATGACATCTATTTCAACGAGGTCTCGGGGCTGGGCTCGTCCTCGACCGTGACCTTTGCCGGGCTGTCGGTGGGCAGCGTCGTGGACATGTCGCTGTCGAACCAGCCCGGTGGCGCGGTCAAGGTTCAGGTGCAGGTGGCCGAGGACACGCCCATCCGCACCAATTCCCGCGCCTCGATCGAGATTCAGGGGGTGACGGGCATTTCCAACGTGGCGATCAGCGCAGGCACCACCGACACGCCCCTGCTGCGCGAGATCAGTCCGGGCGCGGTCCCGGTGATCCCCGCCAACCGTTCGGCCCTGCAGACGCTCAGCGATCAGGGTCCCGAGATGATCTCGCGGCTGAACACCGTGGCCGAACAGATGACCCGCCTGCTGAGCGAGGAAAACCAGGGCCGCGTCACCGCCATCCTGGGCAATGTCGAACGCTCCAGCGCCAATCTGGACAAGGCCTTGGCCGATGTGACGCATGCGACCGACTCGATTGCCTCGGCGGCCTCGGATATTTCGGGCTTTGGCAGCAAGCTCGACAGTCTGGGCAAGGCGGCTGAGACCACCTTCGGCAATGCCGATACCGCCTTGGCCCAATTCAACGACACCGCGAAAAAGGCCGATGCCGCGCTGATTTCGGGAACAGCGACGCTGGACGAATTGCGCGGCTACGTCACCGAAGACCTGCGCGGGCTGACGCAAAGGCTGGACCAGACCGCGACCAGCCTGCAGGCCGATCTGACCCGGTTGACCGACCGTGCCGGCGGCACCATGGACCGCATCGATGCCGCGCTTGAGGTGGGTGGGCGCACGCTCGCCTCGGCCGAACGCGCCTTTGACGGGGCAGACCGCATGATCAATTCCGAGATTGGCCCGGTCGCCGCCGACCTGCGCGCCACCCTTGCCCGTTTCAACGAGGCCATCGGCAGCGTGACCGAGGACATTCCCGAAATCACCGCCCGGCTGCGCGCCGCCGCCGACAGTGCCGACAGCGCCTTCAGTGGCCTTAGCGCCATGTTGGAGGGCGCACGCGCCCCGGTGCAGGCTTTCACGCGTGAAGGGCTGCCGCAATTCACCGGGCTGGCGCGCGACCTGCGCGGGCTGGTCGGCAACCTGAACCAGCTGGTGAACGCGCTGAAGCGCAACCCGTCCCAGATCATCACCGGGCCGCGCACGCCCGAATTTCGTCGCTGAGAGGTAACATGGCCCGCCTGTCCCCGCTGATTGCCCTTGCCCTGATGCCGCTGCTTGCGGGCTGCGCGGCGATCTCGAACCTGTCGGGTGGCCCGCGTCTGGACGTGTTCGAGCTGCGCCCACTTGACCCCAGCGCGAAACATTGCGGGCGCGGGCGCATCGCGGAACTGGTGATCGAGGAACCGAAATCGCGCGGCACCCTGAACACCGAACGCATCATGATCCGCCCCTCGGCGATCCAGACGCAATACCTGCCCGATGCGCAATGGGGCGATACCGTGCCGGTCACGCTGCAGAACCTGCTGGTGCGCGGCTTTGGTGCCTATGATGTCTTCACCCATGTCGGACGCGCGCCGCTGGGCACCGCCGGGGATTATGCGCTGCTGAGCGAGATCCACGATTTCAACGCCGAAGTCTCGGGCAAGGGCGCGGTGATCCGCATGACCGTCGATGCGCAACTGGTCAATGAAATGAGCGCCTCGGTCGCGGCGCGGAGCACGTTCAGTGTGACGACCACCTCGGCCTCGACCCGCACGTCCGACCTGATCCCGGCCTTTGACGCGGCGGGCCAGCAATTGCTGGCACAGATGACGGATTGGGGGCTGCGTGGCATCGGGGTCAGCGCCGCATCCTGCCGCTAGGGCGGGGAAGCCGGTGTCCCGGCTTCCCGCGCGGGATCACGCCTCGGCGGCGGTGATCTCATAGGTGAAGGCCTTGGCGTCCAGTTCGTTCACGATCTGGTCGCCGACATTCGCCTGCGGATACATCATGAAGGGCAGCACGGCGGCACGGCCCGGCAGATGCAGATCCTCGGCGGTGTTATAGGCGACCCAATTGCCCTCCCAATTGCCGAACAGCGCGCCATTGACCTGCTTGACCAGCGGATCGTCCGGGTCCTTGATCCAGGTCTCGGTCTCGGCGCGCATGACCTTCAGCACATCCGCCGGATCCATCGCCACCCAGCCATAACCGGTCAGGTAGACCTCGGCGCGGCAATGCTGCGCCCCGGTGATGGTCGCGCTGTTCGCGCCAAGCTGCTTGTAGCCAAAGGCCGAGGGCGCGACCCTTACCCCGAACACATCCCGCGCCGGCACCCCCGAGGCCCGTGCAAGACCCACGAAAAGCCCGTTCAGATCGGCGCATTTGCCGCCCAGCCCGGCAGTGGTCAGCGTCGCCACATTGTCGCCCGGACCACAGCCGGGCGTGTCCATGTTGCGGTAGCAATGCTCGACGATCCAATTGTAGATCAGGCGCACCCGATCCACATCGGTCTCGGCCCCTTTGGTGATCTTGGCCGCCGTCTCGGCCACGACACCATCCAAAGGCTTATAGCCGGACGGTTGCAGCGCGGCTTTCAGGATTGCCGGGTCCTCCTTAAAGGCGGATTCCTTGGTCCAGTCGATGGTGCGATTGCGGGTCTGTACGGTGCTGACCAGTTCCAGATGCGGCGCGCCGCCGTTTTCAAAGCTGGCATGCAGGAATTTCGCGCCGGACTTGTCGGTCACCAGCTCGGCCGAGGTCGCATTGCCGGTCCAGCTGTCGTCAAGGCTGCGCTGATAGTCGCTGTCGATCGAAGGCACCGGCAACCAGACCTGCGCCGGGCCGGGCCCTTCGGGTAGTGTGATGACGGTGCGGGTCTGAAACTTGCGCCAGTCGCTGGCCGCAGGCGCATAGGGGCGATCGCCGGCAAGGGCCTGTCGGGCGACCCCGCCCAGCATCGGCACGGCCCCGGCAAGCAGCGCGAGTTTCAGGACATTTCGACGAGAACGCGAGATCATGGAGAGCCACCTTTCATCCGAAAGAGACAGGGCCTCGGCCCCGCCGATTGCTTCTGAAGGCTAGCTGCGATGTCCGCGCGGATCAACTTTGGATTGGGCGTTCAAAAGAAGCTCTGCGGGTCGATATCGACCGACAGCCGCAGGTTGGTGGGTGGTTTCGGGGCCATGGCCAACCAGTCCGAGATCGCCTGC
The DNA here is from genome assembly GCF_009711205.1 of Paracoccus litorisediminis. Taxonomy (GTDB): domain Bacteria; phylum Pseudomonadota; class Alphaproteobacteria; order Rhodobacterales; family Rhodobacteraceae; genus Paracoccus; species Paracoccus litorisediminis. The sequence goes on from NZ_WMIG01000001.1 coordinate 1,013,194, forward strand.
TGCACCGGCGCCTGCCGGGGCGCGCGGATCAGCATCCGCACCCGGAACCGGCCGCGGATGCGGGCGATGGGCGCGGGGGCCGGACCCCAAAGCTCGGCCCCGATCCGTTGCAGGGGCGCGGCGCGGCGGGCCAGTTCGCGGGCGTAATCCTCGACCACGGGCTGGTCGGGATGGGACAGGATCACCCCCGCCAACCGGCCAAAGGGCGGCATCCCGGCCTGCCTGCGCTGCGCGGCCTCGGCGTCCCAGAAATCTTCGTCCTCGCCCGACAGGATCGCCCGGATCACCGGATGCTCGGGCTGGTGGGTCTGCAACAGGGCCAGACCCCGCGCATCGCCCCCCTCGCGCCCCGCACGCCCTGCTACCTGCCGCATCAACTGAAAGCTGCGTTCAGCCGCGCGCATGTCGGCGCCTTGCAGGCCCAGATCCGCGTCGATCACGCCAACCAGCGTCAGGCCGGGGAAATTGTGCCCCTTGGCCACGATCTGGGTGCCGATGATGATATCGGTCTGCCCCTCGCTGATCTGGGCGATGGCTTCTTTCAACGCACGGGCGGAATGGAACAGGTCCGAGGACAGCACCGTCGCGCGGGCATCGGGGAAGCGCTCGGCCACCTCCTCGGCCAGACGCTCGACGCCCGGTCCGATGGCGGTCATCCGTCCTTCGACCCCGCAACTGGGACAGGCGACGGGGATGGGCTTCGTCTCGCCGCATTGGTGACACACCAGACGGTTCTGGAAGCGATGCTCGACCATGCGCGCGTCGCACTGATCGCAGCCAACCTGCTGACCACAGGCCCGGCAGGCGGTGATCGGCGCATAGCCGCGACGGTTCAGGAACAGCAGCGACTGTTCGCCCCGCGCTTGTCGTACCCGGATCTCGGCGGCCAGCCGGGGCGAGATCCAGCGCCCCTTCTCCATCTCTTGCTGGCGCAGGTCGATTGCGCCCATTTCCGGCAGCTCCGCCGTGCCATAGCGCGAACGCAAGTCGATCCGGGCATATTTCCCCGCCCCCGCATTCACCCAAGACTCCAGCGAGGGCGTGGCCGAGGCCAGCACCACCTGCGCCCCGGCAATGCTGGCGCGCAGCACCGCCATGTCGCGGGCGCTGTAGAACACCACATCCTCTTGCTTGTAGGACCCGTCATGCTCCTCATCGACGACGATCAGCCCCAGGTCGGCAAAAGGCAGAAACAGGGCCGAGCGCGCCCCCACCACCATGCCGACATGGTTCGTCGCAGCCATGGTCCACAACCTGCGGCGTTCGGTGCGGGTGATGCCGCTATGCCATTCGCCCGGACGCGCGCCGAAACGCGCCTCGACCCGGTTCAGGAACTCCGAGGACAGCGCGATTTCCGGCAACAGGACCAGCGCCTGCCGCCCCTGCCGCAGGCATTCCGCCACGGCCTCAAGGTAAACCTCGGTCTTGCCCGAGCCAGTGACGCCGCGCAGCAAGGTGGTGCCGTAGCGGCGGGCCTTCAGGGCATCGCGCAACTGCCCCGCCGCCTCGGCCTGATCGGCGGCCAAGGGCTTGCCGGGCAGGTCCGGGTCCAGCATCGGATAAGGGGTGTCGCGGGGCGCAAGCGTCTCGGCCAGCGTGCCCGCCTTGACCAACCCCTGCACCACGCTGCCGGTGACACCGGCCAGCTGCGCCAGCTCGCCCGGCGCGAAACCGGCCCCGCCATGATCCTCGATCACCCGCAACACCGCGGCGCGGGCATCGGTCATCCGCTCGGGCGGGGGTCCGGCGCGGTGGATGATCCGCCGGGCCGAGGGCGGCTGGTCCAGATCCGGCGCCCGCGTCGCCATCCGCAGCATTGAGGGCAAGGGCGTCAGGGTATATTCACCCATCCGGGTCAGGAACTCGATCATCTCGGGGGCAAGGGGCGGCGCATCGACCAGCCGCGCGACGGGGCGCAGCTTGGCCATGTCGAAATCGCCCATGCCCGGACCCCAGACCGCGCCCATCACCCGACGCGGCCCCAGGGGCACGACGACCAGCTGCCCCAGCCGCACGCCGCCCTCGGGTGCCAGATAATCCAGCACGCCGACGACTTCCTGCGTCAGCACGGCAATGCGCGCACCATGGGGATAGAAAAGTGGCCGGTCCATGCGTTCAGGCGGTCCGGATCTGGATGGGTCGGGCAGTCACGGCATTCTCCGGCGAGGCTGGCCAGAGTGTGACACGCGGCGTCCATCGGTCGCAAGCCGGACACCCGGACTTCACCCGCGACGGTTTATGGGCTAAACCCGGCGCAAAGCCGCAACAAGGGCATGAGCCATGAAATTCTTCGTCGATACCGCCGACACCGCCGCCATCCGTGAACTGAACGATCTGGGCATGGTCGATGGCGTCACCACCAACCCCTCGCTGATCCTGAAATCGGGCCGCGACATCATCGAAGTGACCAAGGAAATCTGTGACATCGTCACCGGTCCGGTCAGCGCCGAGGTCGTCGCCAAGGACGCCGCCGACATGATCCGCGAAGGCAAGCACCTTGCCACCATCGCGCCCAACATCACCGTCAAGGTGCCGCTGACCTGGGACGGGCTGAAAGCCTGTAAGGTCCTGTCCTCGGAAGGCCACATGGTCAACGTGACCCTGTGCTTCAGCGCGGCTCAGGCGATTCTGGCCGCCAAAGCCGGCGCGACCTTCATCAGCCCCTTCATCGGTCGTCTGGATGACATCAACCTCGACGGCATGCAGCTGATCGAGGACATCCGCGTCATCTATGACAATTACGACTTCAAGACCGAGATCCTTGCGGCCTCGATCCGTTCAGTGAACCACATCACCGACGCCGCCCGCGTTGGCGCCGACGTGATCACCGCGCCGCCCTCGGTCATCAAGTCGATGGCGAATCACATCCTGACCGACAAGGGTCTGGCGCAATTCGACGCCGACTGGGCCAAGACCGGGCAGAAGATCGGCTGATGAGCAAGGATCAGGCCGTCGATCTTCCCGAGGATCTGCGCGCCCGGCTTCTTGCCCGGCCTGAGCTGATCCTTTCCGACCGCGACCTGATGCGCGCGCTGATCGGCGCGCGCGAAGCGGATTTCGGCGACAATGTCGTCGATATCCGCGGCCGGGCGATGGAGGCGCTGGAAACCCGCCTCGATCGTCTGGAGACTGCCCATGAATCCGTGATTTCGGCCGCCTATGACAACCAATCGGGGATGAACACCATCCATCGCGCGGTTCTGTCGTTGCTGGAGCCGATGGATTTCGAGGCATTTCTGGAAAATCTCGAATCCTCGGTCGCGCCGATCCTGCGGGTGGAAACCCTGCGCCTGATCATGGAATCGGGCACGGCCGCACCGCCACGCGATGTCGCGGGTCCGCTAGGCATCGTGCCCACCGGAACCGTTGCCGACCTGATCTCGGGCGGGCGTCGCGCACCGCGGGGCGACGACATCATCCTGCGCCGTGCCGCCGAACAGACCCTGCCCCATCACGGCACCTCGCGTGCCCCGATCCGGTCCGAGGCGCTGCTGCCCATCGATCTTGGCCCCGGACGTTTCCCGGCACTGCTGCTGATGGGCTCGGCCGATCTGTCGCGCTTCAACCCGGCGCATGGCACCGACCTGCTGCGCTTCTTCGGGCAGGCCTTCCGGCTTGTTCTGATCTCGTGGCTGCGGGAATGACCACCGGGGAGCAGCCCCTTGCGCTGGCCCCGCTGATGGCCGAACAGCTCAAACGCTGGCTCGACAGCGAACGCGCGGCCCGCGACCGTTCCGATCACACCATCCGCGCCTATCAGGCCGATCTGCTGGCCTTTCTGGGCTTTCTTGGCGGCTATCACGGCCGCGCCGCCGTGCCCGGCACGCTGGGAGAGCTGACCCAATCCGACATGCGGGCCTTTTCGGCCTCGGAACGCGGGCGCGGCCTTGGGGCACGTTCTCTGGCGCGCAGGCTGTCGGCGGTGCGCAGCTTCATCCGCTGGATGTCCGACCGCCATGGCTTTGACGCCTCCAAGGCGCTGGCCTCGCGCGGGCCGAAGTTTACCCGCTCGCTGCCCCGACCGCTGGCCCCCGACCAGGCGCAGGATCTGCTGGACATTGCCGCCGAATCCCACCCCGAGCCCTGGATCGCGGCGCGCGACACGGCGGTTCTGACCCTGCTTTACGGCTGCGGGCTGCGTATCTCGGAAGCACTTCAGCTCAACGGCTCGGACCTGCCTTTGCGAGAAGCCCTGACCATCCGCGGCAAGGGACAGAAGGAACGGCAGGTCCCGGTGCTGCCCGTCGCCCGTCAGGCGGTGGCCGAATATCTGCGCCTTTGCCCCTACCCCGACGAACCCGAATCCCCGATCTTTCGCGGCGCGCGCGGCGGGCGGCTGAACCCTTCGGTTCTGGGCCATGCCATGCGGATCATGCGCCAGTCGCTGGGCCTGCCGCCTTCGGCCACGCCCCATGCGCTGCGCCATTCCTTCGCCACGCATCTGCTGGCAGCGGGGGGCGATCTGCGCACGATTCAGGAACTGCTGGGCCATGCCAGCCTGTCGACCACGCAGGTCTATACCGGCGTCGACGATGCAAGGCTGCTCGCGATCTATCATGCTGCCCATCCGCGCGGCTGACACGCTCGCCGCCCTGTTGCGCTTTTCCCGCAGCTTCTCCGTTTCTTAAATACCCCGGCAAGGCTGCGACACCCGCGACCTTTACAATTCGCGACCGCCGTCCCAAGAGGCGGGAATGCTCGACCTTTCCCTTGAACTCGTCCTCATCCTTGTGGCCGCGGCCTTTGCCGCGGGCTTTGTCGACGCGATTGCAGGGGGCGGCGGGCTGATCACCGTCCCGGTGCTGATGCTTGCGGGCATTCCGCCGACGCAGGCGCTGGCCACGAACAAGGTGCAGGGCGTGTTCGGCGCGGCGACGGCAGCGATATCCTATGCCCGCAAGGGTCTGGTCGATCCCGGCCAGCAGCTGGGCGCGGCGGCGGTGGCATTTGCCGCGGGCCTGTCGGGGGCGCTGTTCGTGACCTCGATCCCGACACAGGCGCTTTACTATTTCCTGCCGGTCCTGCTGATCGCGATCGCATTGTTCTTTGCCTTCAAGCCGGGCCTTAACGACATCGACCGCACCCGGCGCATGTCGCCCGAGATGTTCACCCTCAGCATCATCCCGGCCATCGCCTTCTATGACGGGCTGGTCGGACCGGGGACCGGGGCCTTCCTGATGCTGGGTTTCGTCATGCTGGCGGGCTACGGCGTGCTCAAGGCGACGGCGCATACCAAGCTGTTGAACTTCGCTTCGAATCTGGGTGGACTGGTTGCATTCGCGGCGGTGGCAAAGCCCCTGTGGCTGCTGGGCGGGCTGATGGCCGTGGCCCAGATCGCGGGGGCGCTTCTGGGCTCACGGCTGGCGGCAAGGATTGGGTCGCGGGTGATCAAGCCGCTGCTGGTCGTCACCTCCAGCGCCCTTGCCCTGCGGTTGATCTGGCAGTTGCTCTGACTTCAGACGAAGTCGAACATCGAGGCTTCCAGCTGGGCCAGCGGCACGCCCTCCAGCACCAGCGTCTTGCCGCCGCCGAAATCAAAGAGCACGTCCTTGCCGACTTTTTCCGCCACGCCCATCAGCGCGGCGTAATTGTCGATCCCGGCCACGTCGATGGTGATGTCCTCGGCAGGGGCGCCGGTCTCGGTGCTGTCCGCCCGCAAGCCGGTCTCAAAGTCGATGATCCGGTCGGCCCCGCCATTATAGACGAAGGTGTCATGCCCCCAGCCGCCAGACAGCAAATCATTGCCCGCGCCGCCGTTCAACGTGTCATCGCCGAAATCGCCGCGAAGCGTGTCCTTGCCAGCCCCGCCGATCAGGCTGTCATTGCCGTATCCGCCATATAGCGAATCGTTGCCGTCCTCGCCGATCAGCCGGTCATTGCCGTAAAACCCGTACAGGCTGTCATTCCCGGTCCCGCCATAGGCGGTGTCATTGCCGGTACCGCCATCGATGAAGTCATTCCCGGCCTGCCCCCAGAACCTGTCATTGCCGGAATCACCGAACAGGAAATCGCCCTGAGCGCCGCCCCAGAAACTGTCATCCCCGGTTCCGCCCAGCATGAAATCGACGCCCGCGCCGCCCGACATGCTGTCATTCCCGGCCAGACCCAGCAGCCCGTCATCACCGGAACTGCCGTTCAAACTGTCATTGCCCATCGTGCCGTCGCGCCGGTTCAGACTGTCCAGCCGCGCCATCTGCGCATCCAGCGTCGCGGCCACATCGGCCAGCATGTCGGCATAGGTCACCGCGTAATATCGATAGGAAAGCGTCGCCATCAAAGGCTCCTTTCATGATGCAGACAAAGGGTGATGCATCACTTATGGCATGGCGATGACGTCGCTGCGACGCAGCACGACACCGCCCCCAGCGATCGGCGGATTTTCCCCGGCCCGGTCCCGGCGACTGGCTGGAAACGACGCAAAACCGCGGGGGCGCTGCGCGTCACGGGGCAGCCTGCTGCCTCAGGCCGCAGGTCGACAATGACCGCCCAAAGGCGAATCCTCGCCTATTGCGGGAAGCCCTTCGCGCGGCGCAACTCACCCGTGACCTTGCCCCGCCAGTTCACCTGCGGCCCGGACAGGTATTTGCGCGCGACCGGGTGCTCGGCATCCAGCAACCCCAGATGGATCATCAGGGCGGTGATCGCCGCCTCGGCCCCGCGCGTGCCGCCATCGACGATCTTCAGCGCGATCCCCAGACCGCGCTCGGGCAGGATGCCGACAAAGACCGCCTCGGCCCCGGTCTTCAGCGCGGCCTGACCGCCAAGGGCGCGCATCAGTTCGGTGCAGGCGCGGCCTTCACCGGCGACCAGTTCGGGATGGGCGATCATCGCCTGAACCAGCCGGGTCTGCGCGGCACCGCGCAAATCGGCGCCCGGTGCGGCGAAACTCGCCATGGCGCGGGCCAAACCCTCAACGGTGCAGGCGAAATTCGGCGCAGAGCAACCGTCGATCCCCCAGCCCGCAGCGCGTTCGTCGGTGACTTCCTCGAATGCCGCGCGCACCGCCTTTTGCACGGGATGGGCCAGCTCGACATATTCCGAGCCGCCATGCAGATGCCGGTTGAGCGTCAGGAAACCGGCATGCTTGCCCGAGCAGTTGTTATGCACCTGGCAAGGCGCGCTGTCGGAGCAGATCAGCGCCTTGCGCGCTTCCGGGTCATTGGGCAGGTGGCTGCCGCAGCGCAGGTCGGTTTCGCTCAGGCCCAGCGACGCCAACCAGTCGCCGACGCGGCGCGTATGGATTTCGGCGCCGTTATGGCTGGCGCAGGCCAGCGCCAGATGTTCGGGGCCAAGACCCGCAGCATCAGCCGCACCGCTTTCGACCAGCGGCAGGGCCTGAATCATCTTGCAGGACGAACGTGGAAAGATCACCGCGCCCGGATCGCCCCAGGCCTCGACGATTCCGTTGGCATCGGCGATCACGACATGCCCGCGATGGCAGCTTTCCAGCAAGCCTCCACGCCACAATTCGATCAAACGGGCCTCTGTCATCTGTCCCCTCCCCCTGACATTCGCGCGATTTCCCCGATCGGGGGTTTTTCAACCTGCGATTTTCGCATTATCCTGCTACTAGATGGTTGAAACCACCCCATTCATCGGCAACAAGTCCGGATAAACCGGACCTTGGCAGGAGGCCAGAGCATGTTGAATTCCGCGTCGCGCGTGGCGGCGGCAGCCGCGATTGTCGCAATCGCCACTTCCACCCCCCTATTCGCGCAGGATTCATCCAAGCAGCTCGCCAATGAAGGCGACTGGACCGCGTTCTCGGCCAGCAGTCCCAAGGAATGCTGGGCGGTTTCGGCGCCGAAATCCTCGACGAACACCGATGCAAGCGGTGCCCCCAAGGACGTGACCCGAGGCGACATCCGCCTTTACGTCGCCTATCGCCCCGGCCAGTCCTCGGGCGAAGTGTCCTTCTCGGGCGGTTATCCCTTCGCCCCCGATTCGGCGGTCGAGGTGAATATCGGCGGTCAGGTCTTCAAGCTGTTCACCGAAGGTGAAAGCGCATGGCCGGGCTCGGCCTCCGAGGATGGCAAGCTGATCTCGGCACTGCGCGGCGGCTCAAGCGCCATCATCACCGGGCGCTCGGCCCGTGGCACCGTGACCAAGGACACGTTCAGCCTGTCGGGCATCACCGCGATGACCAACAAGGCCAAATCCGGCTGCCAATAAGGCCCGAACGCCGCATTTCCCGAAGATTCGCAGGACAGGGGCTTTGGCCCCTGTTTTCTTTTTGGCCCGATTACCCTATATAGTCGCCTTCCCCCATCGTCGCCCGGACACCCCAGCCATGACCGCCCCGATCACCCAGGACCTGTTGACCATCCCGCGCAAGCTGCCCGAGACGGCGCTCAGGAACATCGTGGGCCTGACCCGCGACCAGTTGCGCGATGCGCTGATCGAGGCCGGAACGCCTGAAAAGCAGGCCAAGATGCGCGTGGGCCAGATCTGGCAATGGGTCTATCACTGGGGCGTGCGCGACTTTGCGCAAATGACCAATCTGGCCAAGGATTACCGCGTCTTTCTGGCCGAGCGGTTCGAGATCACCATCCCCGAGGTCGTCACCCGCCAGATCAGCGCCGATGGCACCCGCAAATATCTTGTCCGCATCGCTGGCGGCCATGAGGTCGAGACGGTTTATATCCCCGAGGAAAGCCGCGGCACGCTGTGCATTTCCAGCCAGGTCGGCTGCACGCTGACCTGCTCGTTCTGCCACACCGGCACGCAGAAACTGGTGCGCAACCTGACTGCAGCCGAAATCGTCGGCCAGGTCATGCTGGCCCGCGACGATCTGGGCGAATGGCCCCAGCCCGGTGCGCCCAAGGACGAAACCCGACTGGTCTCGAACGTCGTGCTGATGGGCATGGGCGAGCCGCTGTACAACTTCGACAATGTCCGCGACGCGATGAAAGTGGTGATGGACAATGAGGGCATCAGCCTGTCGCGCCGCCGCATCACCCTGTCGACCAGTGGCATCGTCCCGGAAATCGCCAAGACCGCCGAGGAAATCGGCTGCCTTCTGGCCGTGAGCTTCCATGCCACCACCGATGAGACCCGCAACATGCTGGTCCCGGTGAATAAGAAATGGAACATCGAGACGCTGCTGAACGCGCTGCGCGAATATCCGCGGCTGTCGAATTCGGAACGCATCACCTTTGAATATGTGATGCTGGACGGCGTGAATGACAGCGACGAAGACGCCCGCCGTCTGGTCAAGCTGATCCGCGGCATCCCGGCCAAGATCAACCTGATCCCGTTCAACGAATGGCCGGGCGTGGCCTACAAGCGCTCCAGCTGGGAACGCATCGAGGCCTTTGCCGACATCATCCACAAGGCCGGTTATGCCAGCCCGATCCGCACCCCGCGCGGCGAGGACATCATGGCCGCCTGTGGCCAGCTGAAATCCGCCACCGAGCGCGGCCGCAAGAACGCCGCCCAGATCGCCGCCGAAGCCCGCGCCTGAGGCCCGCGCTTCCCGCGCTATCACAAGCCTTGCATGGGTATTTAAGAAACGGAGAAATCGCAGCGCCGCGCAATTTCCGGCGACAAGGCGATTTCTCCGTTTCACAAATACCCATGCGGTGCTGCAATTCGCGCAAGGCCGGGCGGGCAAGCGGCGGCGAACTTGCCCTGCGCCCGCGTGGGTCGTAGAAGCATGACGACCCTGAGTGAGGCGCCCATGACTGAACGCAAACCCGTCGTCCTTTGCATCCTTGATGGCTGGGGCATTTCCTCGCGGCCCGAGCAGAGCGCGCCGGATCAGGCCGAGACCCCGAATTTCGACCGGCTGATGCGCGAATGCCCGCATGGCAGGCTGATCACCTTTGGCCCCGATGTCGGCCTGCCCAAGGGCCAGATGGGCAATTCCGAGGTCGGGCACACCAATATCGGTGCAGGTCGCGTTGTGGCGATGGATCTGGGCCAGATCGATCTGGCAATCGAGGATGGCAGTTTCTACGGCAATACGCCCCTTGGCGAGTTCGTCCGCAAGCTCAAGGCCAGCGGCGGCACCGCGCATCTGATGGGCGTCGTTTCGGACGGGGGCGTGCATGGCCATATCCAGCATGTCATCGCCGCCGCCCGCGCCGTGGCCGACAAGGGTGTCCCGGTCGTGCTGCATGCCATCACCGATGGCCGTGACGTGCCGCCACAATCGGCCATGGGCTTTGTCACCGAGCTGATGGGCAACCTGCCCGCAGGCGTCCGCATCGGCACGGTGATCGGGCGCTATTACGCCATGGATCGCGACAACCGCTGGGAACGCGTCAGCCGCGCCTTTGCCGCGATGGTTCGGGCCGAGGGCCTGTCCGCCCCCGACGCCTCACATGCCGTCCAAAGCGCCTATCAGCGTGAGGAAACCGACGAATTCATCCAGCCGACCGTGCTGGAAGGCTATCAAGGCGCGAAAGATGGCGACGGCTTCTTCTGCCTGAACTTCCGTGCCGATCGCGCGCGAGAGATCCTTGCCGCCATCGGCCAGCCCGGCTTCGACGCCTTCGACACCGGCAAGCGGCCTGAATGGGCGGCGCTGCTGGGCATGGTCGATTATTCGGCCAAGCATGACGAATATATGGAGGCCGCCTATCCCAAGCGGCAGGTCGCCAACACCATCGGCGCATGGGTCGCGGCCAAGGGCCTGCGCCAGTTCCGTCTGGCCGAGACCGAGAAATACCCCCATGTCACCTTCTTCCTGAATGGCGGCAAGGAGACCCCCGAGCCGGGCGAGGACCGCTTCATGCCCTCCAGCCCCAAGGTCGCGACCTATGACCTTGCCCCGGAAATGGCCGCGCCCGAGGTCAGCGCCAAGCTGGTTGAAGCGATTGAACAGGGCTACGACCTGATCGTGGTCAATTTCGCCAATCCCGACATGGTCGGCCATACCGGCAGCCTGCCCGCCGCGATCCGCGCCTGCGAGGCGGTGGACAAGGGTCTTGGCATGATGCTGGAGGCGCTGGAAAAGGTCGGTGGCGCCGCCGTGGTCATCGCCGATCACGGCAATTGCGAAACCATGATCGACCCGGAAAGCGGTGGTCCGCATACCGCCCATACCGTCAATCCGGTCCCGGTGATCGTCTTTGGCGGACCTGCGGGTGCCAGTCTGCATAATGGCCGTCTGGCCGATGTCGCGCCGACCGTGCTGGACCTGATGGGTCTGGACTTGCCGCCCGAAATGACCGGCAGCTCGCTGATCGACCGCGCATGAAGCTGAAGTTCCTCCTGCCCGCGCTTCTAGCCGCAAGCATCGCCTCGGTCGCGCCTGCCCAGCAGGCCGGGTCGGTGCAACAATCCGCGACGCTGGGTCAGGCGGCGCAGGAAGCGGCAGAGGCAGCCGAGATGCTGCGCAATGCCACCGGCCAGCTGGACAGCGCCTTGAGCAAAGAGGATCAGGTCGCCTCGCTCACCCAGATGATCCGCGCCTATGAGCAGGGCCTGTCGGCGCTGCGCGACGGGTTGCGCCGCGCCGGCATCCGCGAACAGCAGATCCGCGCCGAATTCGAAGCTCGCCGCGACAAGCTGGGCCGGGTGGTGGGCGTGATGACCGCCATGCAGCGCTCGCCCGAGACCATGCTGCTTTTGCACCCGGCAGGACCGGAAGCGTCGGCACGGGCGGGGATGATCCTGTCCTCGGTCGCGCCGGGTCTGCAGGCCGAGGCCGAGACCATGCAAAAGCAGCTTGAGGAAATCCGCACCGTCCGCACCCTGCAGCTGAATGCCGCGAACACGCTGGCGCAGGGGTTGGCGCAGGTGCAGGAAGCGCGGCGGCTGCTGGCCTCGGCGGTCACCGACCGCTCGGAAATGCCGGTCCGCTTCGGCGACAATCCGGCCGAACTGACCGCGCTGATCCAATCGGCGGATACGCTGGACGCCTTTGCCTCGGGTATCGTTGGACTGGAGCAGGATGTCGGCGCGCCGATGGCTGATTTCGAAGGGGCCGAGGGCAGCCTGCCTTTGCCCGTCATGGGCACGGTGTTGCGCCATTACAACGAACCCGATGCCGCCGGCATCCAACGCCCCGGCCTGATCATCGCCACCGGTACCGCCGCGCTGGTCACTACGCCATGGGCTGCCACCATCCGCTATCGCGGCCCGCTGCTGGATTACGGCAATGTCATGATCGTCGAGCCGGCGCGCGGCTATCTGATGATCTTTGCGGGCCTGTCGCAGGTCTTCGGCGAGGTCGGCGATGTCCTTGCCGCCGGTGAGCCCCTCGGGCTGATGGGCGGCGCCGAACCGCCCGCCGAGGAATTCGGGGCCGAGTTCGTCGCCAATGCAGCGCTTGGCGGTGGCGCTGGACAGAGCGAAACACTGTATGTTGAACTCCGCAAAGGCAAGGAAACACTGGACCCGGCCGAGTGGTTCGTGATGAATCCCATCATGGGCGAGGCCAGCCGCGACACCATGGGCCAAAACGAAACCGGGCAGGACGGAAACACGGAATGAAACATTACCTTCTGGCCGGCGCGATCGGCACTCTGGCGGGCGCAGTCGTCGCCACGCAATTCGCGGGCCCCCTCGTCGCGCAGGAGTCCGGCAAGAACGCCTCGATCTACGAACAGCTTGATCTGTTCGGAAATGTGTTCGAGCGCGTCCGTGCGGATTATGTCGAGCAGGTCGATGACAAGACCCTGATCGAGGCCGCAATCAACGGCATGCTGACCTCGCTTGACCCGCACAGCTCATTCCTGTCGGCCAAGGACTATGAGGACATGCAGACCCAGACCCGTGGCAGCTTCGGCGGCCTCGGCATCGAGGTCGGGCAGGAAGACGGCCTTGTGAAGGTCATCTCGCCCATCGACGACACGCCTGCTGCGGAAGCCGGCGTCAAGGCTGGCGACTTCATCACCCATGTGAACGGCGAATCGCTGATGGGCCTGACGCTGGACGAATCGGTCGAGAAGATGCGCGGGCCGGTCGGCTCCGAGATCAAGATCACCATCCTGCGCGAGGGCGAACCCGAGCCCTTCGATCTGACCATCGTGCGCGACACCATCAAGCTGACCGTGGTCAAGACCCGGATCGAGGGCCATTCCGTGGTCCTGCGCGTCTCGACCTTCAACGACGAAACCATGGACACGCTGAAGACCGAGATGGCCAAGGCCGTCAAGGATGCGGGCGGCATGGACAAGATCACCGGCTTCGTGCTGGACCTGCGCAACAACCCCGGCGGCCTGCTCAATCAGGCGATCGAGGTTTCGGACGCCTTCCTCGACAAGGGTGAGATCGTCTCGACCCGCGGCCGCAAGCCCGAGGAATCGGAGCGCTGGAACGCCGAGACCGGCGATCTGGCACAGGGCAAGCCGATGGTCGTGCTGATCAATGGCGGCTCGGCCTCGGCCTCGGAAATCGTGACCGGCGCGCTGCAGGACCACCGTCGCGCCATCGTCGTCGGCACCAAATCCTTCGGCAAGGGCTCGGTCCAGACGGTGATGCCGGTGACCTCGGACAGCGCCATCCGCCTGACCACAGCGCGCTACTACACACCGTCCGGCCGCTCGATTCAGTCGCTGGGCATCCAGCCCGACATCATCGTCCAGCAGCCCCCGGCCAAGCCCGTTGCGGAAGGCGAAGAAGGCAAGCCCAAGACCGAATCGAAATTCCTGAACTCGGAAGCCGATCTGCGCGGCGCGCTGAACAACGATTCGATCAGCGACGAGGAACGCAAGCAGATCGAGGAAGAGGCCAAGCAGGTCGAAGCCACCGCCAAGCTGCGCGATGAGGATTACCAACTGGCCTATGCCGTCGATATCCTGACCGGCCTTGCCGCGGTCAGCTTCCATGCCGATGCCGTGCCCGACGCCGCCAAACCCGCCATTGCGGGTGTGGAACCGACCGATGAGGGTGCCAAGAAGCAATGACCGAATTGCTTCTCGGCCCTTCGGGCCTGCCCTACCGTCCCTGCGCGGGCGTGGTGCTGATCAACGGCGAGGGCCTGGTCTTCGCCGGTCAGCGCATCGACAATCCGGGGCACGCCTGGCAAATGCCTCAGGGCGGCATCGACGCGGGTGAAACCCCGCGTCAGGCCGCCTTGCGCGAACTGGTCGAGGAAACCGGCGTCACCCCCGATCTGGTGGAGGTGCTGGCCGAATCTCCCGATTGGGTCACCTACGACCTGCCGCCCGAGCTTCTGGGCAAGGTCTGGAAAGGTCGCTTCGGCGGCCAGCAGCAGAAATGGCTGGCCCTGCGCTTCCTCGGCTCGGATGCCGATGTGCGCATCGAAACCGAGCACCCGGAATTCGATCGCTGGCAATGGATGCCCGCCGCCGAACTGGTCGCCAGCATCGTGCCCTTCAAGCGCGCGGTCTATGAGCAGGTGTTCCGGGACTTCGACGGTCTGGTCGCTTAAGGGGGCGCTGCGCCCCCTTTAAGGCCGCAGGCCCGAACTCCCTGTCCTCGCCCACCTCACAAAATTCTTGATCAGCGGGGTGAGGTATCAGCCACGCCGGCCCCAACGGTGGCCCACAAGATACGACCGGTAGCGAATTCCAATCCGACAGCTTGGGCAAGGATTGCAGCGCCCCCCGCTACAACAACAGCAACGGATGATGCTGATCATCACCCAGATCAGAAACAGCCCGGCAGGAAGCAACAATACGAACGGGTTAAACGACCCCCTACTACGAGGGTAACGCTAGTACTGTCCGGTTAAGAAGCCGTTGAAAAGGATCGACCTTTGCAGCCGCCTAGCCCGGATTATTCCTGAACCAGTCGACAATGGCTGGCATGTTGCGCTCAAACCCGCCGGGGATGAACAGGTTCAGCAAACCGGCCCGCGCCGCACTGCGGTTTTCAAAGTCATGCACCGTGCCGGCAGGGATACGCAGAAATGTGCCCTTTGGTGCCTCCAGCCATTGCGCGCCGACCAGCAGGGTCGCGGTGCCCTCGATCACATAAAAGATCTCGTCATTGGCATCATGGGCATGGGCACCCGGACCGGTGCTGTGCGGCTCTAGCCACCATTCCGAGATGCTGTAGCGTGCGCCCGTCTCTTCCTCGTCGGCCTTGAACACCGCCGTCATCGAGCCCAGGGCATAGGCCCTTCCCTCGCCGGGCGGCAGATAAATTGCGCCATCGCTCAAATCTCGCTCGCCCATGGCGGCCTCCGCTCAGGAAACACCACCCGGATGATAACCCGGCAAGGCAGCAAAGTCTGCCGTTCATCGGATCCCGGATTTGCCGCACCCCCTTGCCCTGCCCGCGAACCCGTCCCATATTCCCAGCCGAGGACGACCTCACCATCACGGGAATCAAGCGGGACGACCCGATCTACAGGAGATCAGGCATGGCTTGGTTTTATCTTCTCGTCGCTGGCATCCTTGAGGTCGTCTGGGCCTATGCGATGAAGAAATCCGCGGGCTTCACCATCCTTACCCCCAGCATCGTCACGATCGTCGCGATGATTGGCAGCTTCGCGCTGCTGGCAATCGCGATGCGCAGCCTGCCGCTGGGCACGGCCTATACGATCTGGACGGGTATCGGTGCGGTCGGGGCATTCGTGCTTGGTATCGCCTTTCTGGGCGAGGCGGTGACGCCGCTGCGCATCATCGCCGCCATCCTGATCATCAGCGGCATCATCGCGATGAAGCTGGGCAGCGGCCACTGACGGACGACGCCCGGTATACGGGCTGTGTCCACTGTCACAGCCCGTTTCCAAACAAAATCAACCACCTGATCGGCGGGCGCGCGGTCCTATAGCGTCCGCGCCAACGCCTCAAGCTGATCCGCCGCGATCCCCCAGCCGGTATGGAATCCCATGGCCTCATGCTCGGCCTTGGCCTCGGCGGTCCAATGCATGGCGCGGGCGTCATATTGCGTCCCGCCCCCGTCGATATCCGAGAGGGTGACGCAGGCCGCCATGAAGGGCTTGCCCACCGGACGCCAACCCGGTTCAAACGCATCGGTAAAAATCAGACGCTCGCCCGCAAGCACTTCAAGAAATACGCCCGTATTTTCAAATCGCTCACCATTCGGCCCGTTCATCACCGTCATGAACTCGCCACCCGGCCACAACTCCATCCGCACGTCAGAGACGGTCCACGGCTTGGGGCAGAACCATTGCTTCAGCAAATCCGGCTCGGTCCAGCAGCGCCAGATCGCCGCGCGGGGTGCGTCCAGCACGCGGCGCAGCACAAGGTCGTTCTCGGTTCCGGTCATCGCTCTCCTCCTGCTTTGCGGCAAGATAGCATGTCAGGCGGCGGCTCCCAAACCGGCAAGCCGCGCCTTCAGCGCCTCGCGCGGAACCTCGGCCCGCAGGCCCGAGATCACTGGTCTGCCACGCTCGAGCATCAGGAAGCGGTCGCCAAGATCATATGCGAAATCAAAGAATTGCTCGACCAGCACGATCGCCATGTCGCCCCGATCACGCAGGCCTTTGATGACGCGGCCAATCTGCTGGATGATATTGGGCTGAATGCCCTCGGTCGGCTCATCCAGCAACAGCACCCGTGGCCGCATGATCAGCGCGCGGGCAATCGCCAGCTGCTGCTGCTGTCCGCCCGACAGGTCGCCGCCGCGGCGGTGGCTCATCTCGGCCAGAACCGGGAAATGTTCGAAGATGTCGTCGGGAATCCGCCGCTCGCCGCGCGGCAGGACTGAAAGGCCGGTTTCCAGATTCTCGCGCACGGTCAGCAGCGGAAAGATCATCCGCCCCTGCGGCACATAGCCGACACCGCGCAGCGCCATGGCCTGCGCATTGACCCGGCCCAGTTCCTCGCCGTTCAGGCGCAAAATGCCACCCGAGCGGGGATGACTGCCGGACAGGACCTTCAGAAGACTGGTCTTGCCGACGCCGTTATTGCCCATGACGCAGGTCACCTGCCCCGGCTCGGCGATCAGGTCGACGCCGTGCAGGATCTGGCTGCCGCCGTAATGCAGGGTGATATCGCGTGCCTCAAGCATTCATCCACGCCCCAGATAAACTTCGATGACTTCCGGATTGGCCGTCACATGGTCCAGGCTGCCCTCGGCCAGAACCGAGCCTTCATGCAGGACCGTCACCTTGCAATCGAGGCGGCGGACAAAATCCATGTCATGTTCGACCACGACAACCGCGTGCTTTTCCGACAACCGCCGCAGCAGCGTCGTTGTCTGTTCGCGCTCGGCCAGGGTCATCCCGGCGGCAGGCTCATCGACCAGCAGCAGGCGCGGGTCCTGCGCCAGCAGCATCCCGATCTCCAGCCATTGCTTCTGGCCGTGGCTGAGTTCGCCCGACTTGCGCGACAGGTGCTCGGCCAGACCGACCTCGGCGGCCAATTCCGCGACCCGCGCGGCGCTGTCCGCTGACGGACGCCAGCGCAGCACGCTGAACGGCCCACGCGGTGCGCTCAGCGCCATGGTCAGGTTTTCGGCCACGGTCTGGTCCTCGAAGACGGTGGGACGCTGGAACTTGCGCCCGATCCCGGCTTGCGCGATCTGGGATTCGTTCATGCGCAGCAGGCTTTTTGAGCCCTCACCCCACAGGACCTGCCCCTCATTCGGGCGGGTCTTGCCGGTCACGATATCCATGAAAGTGGTCTTGCCCGCGCCATTCGGGCCGATAATGGCGCGCAACTCGCATTCGCCGATCTCGAAGGACAGGTTATTGATGGCGCGGAATCCGTCAAAGCTGACGGAAATGCCCCGGACCTCAAGTAGCGCGGTCATTCCACGGCCTCCTTCTCGCGCAGCGATCCCATATCGGGACCAAGGGCGGCACCGCGACGACGCGGCGGGCGCAGCCCCTCGAACCAGTCGACCAACCCGGAAATCCCCTTGGGCGCGAACAGCGTGACAAGGACAAAGGACAGGCCCAGCAGCACCTGCCACCAGTCCACCCATTTGATTGTGTAGAAGCCCAGATTGACATCGGGCGCGCGGCCACCCGTGAACCAGCTGGACAGCATCGACACGAAGACCGCCCCGATGGCTGCCCCGTAAAGCCGCCCGCGCCCGCCGATCGCCACCCAGACCGCCAGATAGATCGAGGCGATGGGCGCAAGCTCGGCCGGGTTGATGATCCCGGCTTGCGGGTAATAAAGCGCACCCGCGATGGCCGTGACGACAGCGGCCAGCACAAAGACAACCAGCTTGTAGCCTTCGACGGAATAGCCAAGGAAGCGCACGCGGGCCTCATCATCGCGGATGGCGCGGGTGACGCTGCCGAACTTGCCCGAGGCGACCCAGGCAATCAGCAGATAGCCCAGCCCCAGCGCCACGGCGGACGCCCAAAGGAACCAGATCGACAGTTTCTCCTGCCCCACCGCATCCAGGCCGGGGATGTTTTGCAGCCCCGACAGCCCGTTATTCCCGCGCAGCCCGGAATCGTTCTGAAACAGGTAGAGCGCCAAGGCCAAAGTCATCGCCTGCGTCAGGATCGACAGGTAAACCCCGTTCACCCGCGAACGGAAGGCCAGCCAGCCAAAGACCAGTGCCAGCAGCCCCGGCACCAGCACGACCATCAGCAGCTGCCCCCAAAGCGAGCCGGAAAAGGCCCAGATCAGTGGAAACTGATCCGATCCCACGACGCCAAAGATCTGCGTAGCGACGGCGGCGGATATTTCCGTGTCCGTGGGCGGAATGGGCAGGTTCGCCAGCGTCCCGGTGACGATGCCTTCGGTGCGGGCGACCATCAGCCACATGCCGATCATATAGCCTCCAAGGGCAAAGAACGCCATTTGCCCAAGGCTCAGGATGCCCGCATAGCCCCAGACCAGATCCATCGCCACAGCAGCCAGCGCCAGACACAGGGTCTTGCCCAGCGTCTTGACCATGCTGGTCGAGATCGGGCCCGTGCCGTAGCCCGTGGACAGGATGGTGACCGCGACGGTGAACACCGCCAGTACGCCAAGGAAGACCAGAATTGAGGGATGCCGCAGGACAAGTGGTTTGCGCATGTCAGGCCCCCGCCGCCCGGCCCTTGGCGGCGATGATGCCGCGCGGCCGGAACTGGATGAAGATGATGATGAACAGGATCATGTAGGTCTGCGCAGCCAGCGTGTTGGCCGGGTTGAACCACTCGATCCCCTTTTGCAGGAAGCCGATCAGCGCCGCACCCGCCAGCGTGCCCCAGATATTGCCGACGCCGCCCACCACGACCGTCATGAAGCTTTGCACGATGTAATCGCTGCCAAGTTCCGAGGTCACTTTCGCGAACAGCCCGATGGCTACGCCCGCAATCCCCGCTATCCCCGAGCCAAGGCCAAAGGTCAGCATATTGATGCGGTCGGGGCTGATCCCCATGCTGGCCGCCATGCCGGGGTTCTGGGTCACGGCGCGGACCTCAAGCCCCAGCCGGGTCCGGTTCATGATGAACAGATACAGCCCCAGAAACACCATCGCCAAGACAAAGATCGCGATGCGTATATAGCTGATCGACACCACATCGTTGAAGGTCAGCGCCCCATCCAGCCATGCGGGCGAAGTCAGCGGGCGGGCCTGCGTGCCAAAGATGTTCTTGGCCAATTGCTGCAGCGCAATGGACACACCAAAGGTCGCCAGCAGGGTTTCGAGCGGGCGTTTGTACAGGTGGCGGATCACCAGCCGCTCCAGCGCGACGCCCGCCGCGAAGGTCACGACGAACGCCAAGGGCAGCGCCACGATCAGCGAGACGGTCTTGTCAGTGATGAACTGCTGGACGACATAGCCGGTATAGGCGCCCATCATGATGAACTCGCCATGCGCCATGTTGATGACGCCCATCACCCCGAAGGTGACGGCAAGCCCGATGGCAGCCAGAAAATAGATCGAGGCCAAGGACAGCGCGTCCAGCGACAGATCGGCCGCCTGCATCAGCCCGATCCGGGTTTCGGTGCCGCGCAGTGCCGCGCGGGCGGACGTGGTCACGTCGGCGTCAGGCTCGGCATAAAGATCAAGGAAGTTGTAACGGGACAGGGCTGCGTCGACCTCGGCCTCGCTGGCGGCGGGCTGGACGATGCCTTGGGTCTCCAGCGCGGTATAGGCACGGTCGCGGGCCGCCTGATCACCCAGTTGCGCAAGGGACACGCCGCCGACCATGCCATCCGCAATATGCTGGGCAAGCGTGGCCCGCATCGCATCAGAGGTCAGGCGGGCGGGTGCAGTTCCGTCCGCGACCAGCATGGCATAGGCCTCGTCCCGGCTCAGATCGCTGCCAAGCGACAGCTTCCGCGCGATATTCGCATCCGCCGGAACCTGCTCCAACGCCACGCGGCGGGTGGTCAGGATCGGGTTCAGGCTGGCGCGAAAATCCAGCCCGCTGTCGCCGCCAAAGCTTTCGATGGCCGTGATGCGCGCTGCGGGATCGGGATCGTATTGGATGGTCAACAAGCGCTCCAGCCGCGCCTTGCGGGCGGCCAGTGCCGGGTCGGGATCGTCCAACGCCTGACGCAGCAGGGCCAATTGACTGGCATCGGCCCGGCGCGAAAGTGAATCCAGCGCCTCGATCCGGCGTTTCGGATCGGGGTCGGACAGCGCATTCCCCGCCAAGGCCGCCGAGATTACCCCGCGCACGCCCGAATTCGGGCGCAGCAGGGTCACATCGCCTTCTGCAGCCGCACCCAGACCCGCGCCGGTCGCGGCATCGGTCAGGGTCAGGCCGTCCCCGTCGGGGGCGGTGATGACTAGCAACCCGTCGCTTTTGCGGATGGCCAACAGGCGATCACCCCATGCCTGCAGCAGGGCCGCACCCAGCGGACCGGACGCGGCAATGGCCTCGATCACCGGCCCAACCGACTGCCGCGAGGGCTTTTCGATCTGGTCGCGATGCTGAGCAATGACCGCACCCAGATCGGGCGACTGCGCCTGTGCGGCAAAGGGCAGGGCCAACGCGACGAAGGCCAGAGCAAGCAGGAAAAGGCGCATGGAATCCTCGGAAGCGGGCATAGGGGCGGCGCATCACGCCACCCCGGTCAGCATGGGATCAGTAGTTCGACTTTTCCTGCACGCAGCTGTTGGTCTCGGTGTTCCACATGCCGCATTTCTTGCCCGGCCAGTCCGAGTCGAGCTTGGCGCTTTCCGGCAGGAAATCGGTCCATGCATCGCCCGCGACCTCATCGGTCTGGCTGACGATGTCGAACTGACCGTCGGCGCGGATCTCGCCGATCAGCACCGGCTTGGTCAGGTGGTGGTTCGGCAGGACCTTGGCGGTGCCGCCGGTCAGGTTCGGAACCTCGACCCCGACAATCCCATCCAGAACCGGATCGGTATCGGTGGTGCCCGCCTTTTCGACGGCCTTCACCCAGGCGTTGAAACCGATGACCGTGGCTTCCATCGGGTCATTGGTCACGCGCTTGTCGTTCTTGGTGAACTTCTGCCATTCGCCGATGAAGGCCTTGTTGTCGGGGCTGTCGGCAGTCTGGAAGTAGTTCCAGGCGGCAAGGTGGCCGACAAGGTTGGTGGTATCCAGACCCGCCAGTTCCTCTTCCCCGACCGAGAAAGCCATGACCGGGATGTCGTCGGCCGAGACGCCCGCCGCCGCCAGTTCCTTGTAGAAGCCTATATTCGCGTCGCCGTTGATGGTCGACACGACGCCGACCTTCTTGCCGTCGGCACCCAGCGCCACCACGTCGGCCACGATCTTGGACCAGTCGGAATGACCGAAGGGGGTGTAGTTGACGAAGATGTCGCCCGCCGCGACGCCCTTGCCCTTCAGATAGGCGTCAAGGATGTTGTTCGTGGTGCGCGGATAGACATAGTCGGTCCCAAGCAGCGCCCATTTCTCGACGCCCAGCTCCTCGGCCATGTAATCGACGGCGGGGATCGCCTGCTGGTTCGGGGCGGCGCCGGTATAGATCACGTTCTTCGAGGATTCCTCGCCCTCATACTGGACCGGATAGAACAGAAGCCCGTTCAGTTCCTCGATGACCGGCAGCACGGATTTGCGGCTGACGCTGGTCCAGCAGCCAAAGATCGCATCGACCCCGTTGACCGAGATCAGCTCGCGTGCCTTTTCGGCAAACAGCGGCCAGTCCGAGGCCGGGTCGACCACGACCGCCTCGATCTTCTTGCCCAGCAGGCCACCCTTGGCGTTCTGTTGGTCCACCATCATCAGGACGGTGTCTTTCAGCGTGGTTTCCGAAATCGCCATGGTGCCCGAGAGCGAATGCAGCACGCCGATCTTGATGGTGTCTTCCTGCGCCCACGAGGCGCCCGCCAGGCCAACCGACATAAGGGCGGCGGCCAAGGCGGTGCTGTAAATCTTCATCCCTGTTTTCCCTCTCGTTTGATTATGCCGCGTGACGGCTGAAAACGATGAGGGCAGCGAGTCGGGATTTTTGCCAAGTTGAAGGGCAATGGCAGGACAGCGCGTTTCACCCGGCCGGATTATCTGCCCGCGTTTCGATCAACGGGCCTAATCCGGCGGCATTCGCGAAAAGCAAAGGGCGGCCCAAGGCCGCCCCGTCGTCCGTCAGAATGGGTCAGCCGCGCAGCATGCCCAGCAGCTGGGCGTCGGCATAGCCATCCGGCACCATCCCGCGCGAGCGCTGATAGGCCTTGACCGCATCGACCGATTTGCTGCCCAGCTTACCGTCGACCCCGCCGGTATCGAAGCCCTTGGCCATCAGCAGGCGCTGGATTTCGGCCTTTTCGGTGTTGGACAGCGTGCGGTCGCCGCGCGGCCAGCTGCCGCGGATGCCCGAGCGCCCGGCGATCGACTCGCCCAGATAAGCCACCCCCAGCGCATAGCTGTCCGAGGCGTTGTATTTCAGGATGGCGCGGAAGTTGTCGGTGATCAGGAAGGCCGGGCCACGCGCGCCCGCCGGGGCAAGGATCGCACCCGAAGGCACCGCGCCGCCATTTGCCGCGCGCACCCCCATCGCCTGCCACTGGCCGCCCGATTTCACCACCGACTTGCCGACCTGATTATAGTCGAAGCCCTGCGGCAGGATGACCTCGGTCCCCCAGGGCTGGCCCGGCCGCCAGCCGTTCTCGCGCAGATAGGAAGCGGTTGAGGCCAGCGAATCCGTCGGATCGTTCGACCAGATATCGCGCCGCCCGTCGCCGTTGAAATCGACCGCATGCGACAGGAACGAGGACGGCATGAACTGCGTATGCCCCATCGCCCCCGCCCAGCTGCCGACCAGGTGGCTGTTGTCCACGTCGCCCGCCTGAATGATGCGAAGCGCGCTGACCAGTTCACCGGCAAAGAACTCTCCGCGCCGCCCGTCATAGGCCAGCGTCGCCAGCGCCGGGACGGTCTGGGTATTGCCGCGGTTCGCGCCGTAATTCGATTCCATCCCCCAGACGGCCAGCACGATTTCGCGCGGGACGCCGTAGCGGCGCTCGATCGCGGACAGCGTGCTGCCATAGGTCGCGGCCATCTGCCGACCGGTCGAGGTCCGGCTGCCGCCGACCGCACCGTCCAGATATTCCCAGATCGGCTTGGAGAACTCGCTTTGCTTGCCGTCCAGAGCAACGATGCTGGGCTGGTAATGCGCCCCGGCCATCGCGCTGTCAAAGACCTGCGGCGACACGCCCGCCCCGATGGCGCGCGGGCGGAAACTGACCACCCAGTTCTGGAACCCCGCTTCCGAGCCATGCCCGCCCGCCGTGGGCAGCCCGCTGTAATTGCCGCCCGCGCCCGGGGTGCGGTTCGATACACCACAACTGGCCAGCGCGCAGACCAGCAAGGTCGCAGTCGCAAATCGGAGGTTCCGTCCTGTCATTGTGCCTGTCCCGTTCCGTGCTCTTGTTCTGGTTGAAACCAGTCTAACCCAGCATGGCACGGCTGGATAGGCCCGCGTCGGGCCTTGGATCAGGCGTCGTCCTCGTCTTCCTCGTCGCCGAAAAGCGGCTCCATCTGGGCGACGATAACGGCGTTTTCTTCAAGCGCGCGGTCCATCAGCTCGCGCTCTTCCTCGGGGATGTCGTGACCCTCGGCCAGCCGCTCGTCCAGCGAGCCATGCCCGGTCACTTCGATCGGCGACAGCCCGGCCTGTTTCAGGATGGAGACGGTTTCGCGCACGGCCTCGGCCTCATCGACGCCCGAGGCGTAGCAGACCAGCGCCGCGCCGGTGGCATCCTCGGGCAATCCGTCCTCATCGGCCCTGCCGACCTGAACCAGAAGCGTATAGACCTGCTGCGCCATGACTTTCCCCTTGATGCGATTTGCGCTCATATCCCCGAAACACATGGGAGTGACAATGAGCAAGAGCCTAGCACGTGTGCGCGCCGCGCTGGATGCCGCCGGGGCCACCACCCAGATCCGCGAAACCGATGACCGCGCCCGCACCGCCGCGGGGGCTGCCGAAGTCGTCGGCTGCGAGGTCGACCAGATCGCCAAGTCGATCATCTTTCGCGGCGAAAGCTCGGGCCATGTCGTGCTGTTCCTGACGGCGGGCGGCAACCGGGTCGATGCGGAAAAGGCGGCTCAGGTCGCGGGCCAGCCCCTGGGCAAGGCCGATGCCGCGCAGATCCGCCTTGAGACCGGCTTCGCCATCGGCGGCGTCGCCCCTGTCGGGCATCTGCAACGCATCGACGCCTATATCGACCCGCGCCTGACCCAATTCCCCGAGGTCTGGGCCGCAGCGGGAACGCCGCGACACCTGTTCTCGATCGCGCCCGATGAGCTGATCCGCATCACCGGCGCGAAGATGGCCGAGTTCACGGCATGAAAAAGGGGGCGGAAACCGCCCCCGGAAAGCTACCTGGCGACCGCTCGGTAAAGCCAGATCAGGATCACCGCACCGATCAGGCCGACAAAGCCCTGTGCGATCCAGCTGCCGTGCTGTGCGTTCATGCCGAGGACGCCAAGGATGGCATTGCCCACGACCGCGCCGACGATGCCAAGAACGACGTTCAGGAATACGCCGGTATCCGCCTTCATGATGTTGCTGGCGATCCAGCCCGCAATACCGCCCACGATGATGGCGGCGATCCAGCCCAAGCCTTCCATGCGCTTCTCCTTTTGAAGGGGTGTCTGAGCGGTTAACGCCGACACCCCCGTCAAGGTTCACGCAGATATGTCAGTCGCGCAGCAGCTCGTTGATCGAGGTTTTCGATCGGGTTTGCGCGTCCACGCGCTTCACGATCACAGCGCAATACAGGTTCACGCCGTTCTTCGACGGCAGCGAGCCCGAGACGACGACCGACCCCGCAGGAACCTCGCCATACATGATTTCGCCGGTTTCGCGATCGACGATCTTGGTCGATTTGCCGATATAAACGCCCATGCCCAGCACCGAGCCTTCGCGGACAATACAGCCCTCGACCACCTCGGAACGCGCGCCGATGAAGCAATTGTCCTCGATGATGGTCGGGCCGGCCTGCATCGGTTCCAGCACGCCGCCGATGCCGACGCCGCCGGACAGGTGGACGTTCTTGCCGATCTGGGCGCAGGAGCCGACGGTGGCCCAGGTGTCGACCATCGTGCCCTCATCGACATAGGCGCCAAGGTTCACAAAGGACGGCATCAGCACCACGCCCTTGGCGATATAGGCCGACTTGCGCACCACCGCGTTCGGGACAGCGCGGAAGCCCGCCTCGCGCCAGCGGTTTTCGCCCCAACCGGCGAATTTGCTGTCGACCTTGTCCCACCAGCCGCCGCCTTGCGGGCCGCCGGTATGGATCTCCATGTCCTTCAGGCGGAAGCCCAGCAGCACGGCCTTTTTCGCCCATTGGTTCACATGCCAGTCGGCACCACTTTTTTCGGCGACGCGCAGCGTGCCCTGATCCAGCGCCTCAAGCGTCGCCTCGACGGCGTCGCGGGCCTCGCCGGTCGTCGCGGGGGTGATCTGGTCGCGGATATCCCATGCGGCCTCAATGGCGGCTTCAAGCTGTGCGTTCGACATGGTGTGTCTCTCTTGCTGGAACTCGGGTGGAAACTGTCTTGCAAGGGCTATAGACCGGGGGGGAGCGGCCGCGCAATCCGCGCCTGCCGCGCCTCAGAGGTTTCGATGATCGAAGAAGACGAGCGCCACCACCCGATCCGTGACAGCCAGCAGGACGCCGTCGCCGCGCGTCAGCTGCCCGATACGCCGCAGACCCGTGCGCCCGCCTATCGTCTGGCCTTCACCGATGACGACTTCATGCTGCGCGAGGAATTGCGCCCGGTTCGCCTGCAGCTGGAGCTGCTCAAGCCGCAGATGATCATGGATGCGCGCGGCATCCGCTCGACCATCGTGCTGTTCGGCGGGGCCCGCATTCCCGCGCCCGAGCATCGCGACAGCGCCCGCACGCCGGAACTGGCGGAACTCTCGCGCTATTACGACGAGGCGCGCAAATTCGCCCGGCTGATGACCGAGCGCAGTCTGGAAAGCTATGGCGCCGAGGATGTCATCTGCACCGGCGGTGGACCCGGCGTGATGGAGGCTGGCAATCTGGGCGCGCATGAGGCGGGCGGCATCTCGATCGGGCTGTCGATCGTCCTGCCCCATGAGCAGGCTCCGAACGAATATGTCACGCCCGACCTGTGCTTCAACTTCCACTACTTCGCCATCCGGAAGATGCATTTCCTGATGCGCGCCAAGGCCGTGACCATCTTCCCCGGCGGCTTCGGCACGCTGGACGAGATGTTCGAGGCCCTGACCCTGATCCAGACCGGGCGGATGCGGCGCGTGCCCTTCATCCTGTTCGGCACGGAATTCTGGCACAAGATCATCAACTGGGACGCTCTGGCCGAGGCCGGGACCATCAGCCGCGACGATCTGGGGCTGATCAGCTTTGTCGAAACCGCCGAAGAGGCCGTGGCCATCATCGACAACTGGCCCGTCCCCTGCGCCTGAGCGCGGGGTGAACGACCATTGAGGATGCGCCCCGCCTCGCGTCCAAGCGAAGGCAGATGTCATGCAGACCGAACAAGGCATCCTGAGGCTATCGATCCTTGTGACCTTCGCGCTGGCCGCGTTCGGGGTGGTGTTCGGGGTGCTGACGGGGTCGTCCTCGATCATTTTTGACGGGGTCTATTCCGCCCTCGACGCCAGCATGACGATCCTTGCCCTGCTGGTGTCGCGGCTGATCACCCAGTCCATGGGAGAGCGCACCCGCGCCCGTCTGGTCCGCCATTTCACCATGGGCTTCTGGCATCTTGAGCCGATGGTGCTGGGGCTCAGTGGCTTTTTGCTGATAGGCGCTGCCGGATATGCGCTGGCCAACGCGGTCAGCAGCCTGCTGTCGGGCGGGCGGGTCTTGGCCTTTGACCACGCCATTCTTTACGCCGCGCTGACGCTGTGTGTGGCCTTGGGCATGGCGCTGTTTGTGCGCAGGGCCAATCGCCGGATCGGATCGGCCTTTCTGGAACTGGACGCCAAGGCGTGGATGATCTCGGCCGCGATGACCGGGGCCTTGTTCGTGGCCTTTGCCTTTGGCTGGGCCATTCAGGGCACATCCTGGCAGAGCGTCTCGCCCTATATCGACCCGGCGGTGCTGGCGCTGGTCTGTCTGGTGGTCCTGCCCGCGCCCTTGCCGACCGTGCGTCAGGCCTTGGCCGATATCATGCTGGTGACGCCGCAAGACCTGAAAACCCATGTCGATGAGGTCGCGTGCAGCATCGTCACCCGCCACGGCTTTCTGGGCCATGTCGCCTATGTCGCGCGCGTCGGGCGCGGGCGGCAGATCGAACTGTTCTTCATCGTGCCGCGCGGGGCGCCTGCCCGCAGCCTTGAGGAATGGGACCAGATCCGCGATGAGGTTGGCCGCGACATTGGCGATGAAGGCCCGGATCGCTGGCTGACCATCGCCTTTACCACCGATCCCGAATGGGCGACGTGATCGGTGGCCTGCGATGCAGCGTCCAAGCAGATCCGGAAAAGGCGTTGCCGCCTAGACCCGGTGATAGGGGCTTCCGGCCAGGATCGTGGTGGCGCGGTAGATCTGTTCGGCCAGCATCACCCGGACCAGCATATGCGGCCAGACCATGCGGCCAAAGCTGATCGCCAGATCGGCGCGGGCGCGCAGACTGGGATCGATTCCATCCGCGCCGCCGATGACAAAGGCAATGTCGCGGGCCTGATCGCGAAAGCCCGCGATCTTTTGCGCGAATTCGGGCGAGCTCAGCATCTGGCCGCGCTCATCCATGATGACCAGCGCGGCGCCGTCGGGAATGGCGCGCTCCAGCAACGGAGCCTCGGCGGCCATGCCGCCGCCGCGCTTGTCCTCGACCTCGGAAATGGTGACGGGCGGCAGGCCCAGAGCACGTCCGGCCTTGGCGTGACGATCAAGGTAATCGTCAATCAGCTTCGCCTCGGGGCCTTGCCGCAGCCGCCCGACCGCGGCAATGACCATCCGCATGCGTTCAGTTCCGTATCAGATCTGGTTGCGGCGGGCTTCTTCGGCCGCATGCTCGGCGCGCAGACGATCAAGCGTCGCCGAACGCAGCGCGTCCGCGGGCATCCACATCTTTTCGAGCTGGTAGAATTCGCGCACTTCCGGGCGGAAAACATGGACGATCACGTCATCCGTGTCGATCAGCACCCAGTCGCCGGTTTCCTTGCCTTCGATCCGGGCCGAGCGGCCGGTCTGTTCTTTCAGACGCTGCACCAGCTTTTCGGCGATGGCAGCGACCTGACGCGACGAACGACCCGAGGCGATCACCATGTGATCGGCCATAGCGGAACGGCCGCGCAGGTCGATGGTCACGACCTCTTCGGCTTTGTCATCGTCAAGCGAGGTAAGGATGCGGTCCAGTAGCTGATCGCTGGTCAGCTCAGGCTCCGCGGTGGGCGCAGCCGGCGTAGACGCCGGCGAAGCGGTATTGGACAGGGGTTCATCCTCCGGTCATCGCGCCGTCAACCCCCGGCGCCGGGCCCCTCTAATGTAGCATGAATCAGCGCTTGCTCAATGAGCGGAAGGCGGTTTTATTGGAGAATTACCCGGCGTACAGGCCGCAATCGGCAGATTTCCCCAAGCTTCCGGGCATTTGACCATGCCCTGCGCCCAGGCCAGCTGATGCACCTGCAGCCGCGCCATGTCCCGCGCACGCTCGGCCGGACCGTCCACAACCAGCACGCCAAGCGCGAAAATCGCCACCAGAAACAGCGGGATCGTACGCAGCACCACGCGAATCAACATGCCCTCAACCTCCTTTTTTGTTGTGGGCGAGGATAGCGGCATGTCGTCAATTTGGAATTAACACCTCCGTGCGCTGATATTGCCTGACAAGACAAACCGGCGTATTAGTTCCCGCATGCGAGGATTCGTCTATTTCGATATCCATGACCGCGCCCGCCTGCCGGGCCGGTTCTACGGCGAAAGCCTGTCCGTCACAGCGCGACTTTGACGGTGGACGGCGCTTTTGCAGCGCCCTGCCGCGGCTTGCGGCCCCCTTTTCCGCTATTCCCCAGCTACTCTTTCGGAAAGAGACAGCCATGACCGGCAATACCAATGCGGGCGCGCCCCGTACGCTCTATGACAAAATCTTCGACGCACATGTGGTCGACCGCAGCGATGACGGCACCTGCGTGCTGTATATCGACCGCCATCTGGTCCACGAAGTCACCTCGCCCCAGGCCTTCGAGGGTCTGCGCATGGCTGGCCGCAAGGTGCGCCGCCCCGACCAGACCATCGCCGTGCCGGACCATAATGTTCCGACCACCGCCGACCGCGTCCAAGGCATCGAGAACCCCGAGGGCCGCATCCAGGTCGCGGAACTGGACAAGAACGCCCGCGAATTCGGGCTAAACTACTATCCGATGTCGGATGTCCGTCAGGGCATCGTCCATATCGTCGGCCCGGAACAGGGCTGGACCCTGCCCGGCATGACCGTGGTCTGCGGCGACAGCCACACCGCCACCCATGGTGCCTTCGGCGCGCTGGCGCATGGCATCGGCACCTCGGAAGTGGAACACGTTCTGGCGACGCAAACGCTGATCCAGAAGCGTTCCAAGAACATGAAGGTCGAAATCACCGGCAAGCTGCTGCCCGGCGTCACCGCCAAGGACATCACGCTGGCCGTCATCGGCAAGACCGGTACTGCCGGCGGCACCGGCTATGTCATCGAATATTGCGGCGAAGCCATCCGCGAGCTGTCGATGGAAGGCCGCATGACCGTCTGCAACATGGCGATCGAAGGTGGCGCGCGCGCTGGCCTGATCGCTCCGGACGAAAAGACCTTCGCCTATTGCCAGGGCCGCCCGCATGCGCCGAAGGGCGCGGCATGGGAAGCCGCCGTCAGCTGGTGGAAGACCCTGTTCACCGATGAAGGTGCGCATTTCGACAAGGTCATCACCATCCGCGGTGAGGATATCGCCCCGGTCGTGACCTGGGGCACCTCGCCCGAGGACGTGCTGGCGATCACCGACAAGGTTCCTGCCGCCGAGGATTTCGAAGGTGGCAAGATCGAGGCCGCGCGCCGCAGCCTTGACTATATGGGCCTGAAGCCCGGCACCCCGCTGAATGAGATCAAGATCGACGCGGTCTTCATCGGCTCCTGCACCAATGGCCGGATCGAGGACCTGCGGGCCGCCGCTGGCATCCTGAAAGGCCAGAAACTGGCACCGGGCGTGCGCGGCATGGTCGTTCCCGGCTCGGGTCTGGTCCGTCTGCAGGCCGAGGAAGAAGGTCTGGACAAGATCTTTACCGATGCCGGCTTCGAATGGCGTCTGGCCGGTTGCTCGATGTGTCTGGGCATGAACCCCGACCAGCTGGCACCGGGCGAGCGCTGCGCCGCGACCTCGAACCGCAACTTCGAGGGCCGTATGGGCCGTGGTGGCCGCACGCACCTGATGTCGCCGGTGATGGCCGCCGTCGCGGGCATCAAGGGCCATCTGGCCGATGTGCGTGAGTTCATGGCCGAGATGGCCTGAACCCTGTACGGCGGGGCGCTGCGCCCCGCCTCAGCAGGAAGATGGCATTCAAGGCAATCATCACCAGCCCGGCATT
Organism: Paracoccus litorisediminis; assembly: GCF_009711205.1. GTDB lineage: Bacteria > Pseudomonadota > Alphaproteobacteria > Rhodobacterales > Rhodobacteraceae > Paracoccus > Paracoccus litorisediminis. The sequence continues at coordinate 1,043,962 of NZ_WMIG01000001.1, forward strand.
CTCGAACAGGAAGTTGAAGCGGATGTTCGCGAAATCCATGCTGATGAGACGGTCGACATGATGGAAACCCACCGCCCGCACCAGCACGAAGCCGCACAGGATGGCCAGCCCCAGCAGGGCAAGGCCATTCGACAGCAGCTGACCGCGCAGCAGGCGCAGGCCCGTCATCAGCGCCATCACCACGACCATCACCAGTATCGCGATGAAGGCGATCTGCACGAAGAAGCGGTAATCGTACCAGCCCTGCATATGCGCCATGCACCGACCTGCGGCGGTCAGCGCGCTTTGCAGGTCCAGCTGCTTGTTCACGGCCAGAAACCCGGTCAGCGGCGCGATCACGGCCCAAAGTCCAGTGGCAGCACCCCTTGGCCGCCGTCGCAGCACCATCAGCGCAAGAACGCAGCAGGCCAGATAGGCCGCCACCGTAATCCACGCCCCGATATTCGGATCTCCGATCCGGGGCGACCAGTCGGCCGCAATGCAACGGCGCAGGCCGGCGAAACCAGAATACTCGATCATCACACCATCCCAGTGGCGGAATACACAATCCGTCGCCGAAAAAGTTAACGGCCACCTACGCGGCCAGTCAATTCTGCGAGGAAGTAAATGGACAAATTCACCACGTTGACCGGAATCGCGGCACCGATGCCGCTGGTCAACATCGACACCGACATGATCATCCCCAAGCAGTTCCTGAAAACCATCCACCGCTCGGGCTTGGGCAAGAACCTGTTCGACGAGATGCGCTTCAATGCCGATGGCAGCGAAGTCGCGGATTTCGTGCTGAACCAGCCGGCCTGGCGCGAATCCCAGATCATCGTCGCGGGCGACAATTTCGGCTGCGGTTCGTCGCGCGAGCACGCGCCCTGGGCGCTGCTGGATTACGGCATCCGCTGCGTGATCTCGACCAGCTTCGCCGACATTTTCTACAATAACTGCTTCAAGAACGGCATCCTGCCGATCGTGATGCCTGCCGAAGTCGTCGACGTGCTGATGGAGGATGCCCGCAAGGGTGCCAATGCCCGGATGACCGTCGATCTGGAAAACCTGACCGTCACCACCTCGGACGGGCAGAGCTTCGGCTTTGAGCTGGACCCCTTCCGTCGCCACTGCCTGCTGAACGGGCTGGACGATATCGGGCTGACCATGGAGAAATCCGGCTCGATCGACGCCTATGAGGCGCAAATGGCCCAGAGCCGCCCTTGGGTCTGAGGTATCTGGCCGGGGCGGCGCTGATTGCCGCCCTTGGCCTGCCCGCATCTGCCGATCCGCTGCGGATCGCGACCTATGACCCCGACCTGTCGCGCGACGGGCCGGGGCTTCTTTTGCGCGATCTGGGCCGCAAGGATGACCAGATCGACGCCGCCATCCGCGTCATTGCCGAAGCGCATCCGGATATCCTGCTGTTGACCAGCCTTGACTGGGATGGCGACGGCCGGGCGCTGGCCGCCCTGCGCGACAGACTGGCCAAGGCCGGGATCGATTACCCCCACAGCTTCACCGCCCGTCCGAATGCGGGCATGCCCAGCGGGCTGGATCTGGACGGCGACGGCAAACTGGGCGAGGCGCAGGACCGGCAGGGCTTTGGCCGCTTCACCGGACAGGGCGGCATGGCAATCCTGTCCCGCCACCCGATCAGCGCGGTCGCGGATTACAGCGATCAACTGTGGCACGACCTGCCCGGCAACCTGATGCCAGAGGCCACCCCCGAGGTCGCGGCCAAGCAGCGCCTGTCCTCGGTGGCACATTGGGACGCGACGGTATCGGTCGCTGGCCGCGATCTGCATCTGTTGGCGATGTCGGCGACGCCTCCGGTCTTTGACGGCCCCGAGGATCGCAATGGCCGCCGCAACCATGATGAACTGGCCTTCTGGCTGAACCACCTGCCGCAAGCGCCCTTTGTACTGGCCGGGAACCTGAATTTCGACGCCGCCGACAGCGAGGGCCGCCCCGAGTCGCTGGCCCGGATCATGACCCATGTCGCCGACCCCCAGCCCCGCAGCGAGGGGGGCAAGGCGGCGGCCGGTCTGGGGTTGAACGCCAAGCATAAGGGCGACCCGGCGCTGGACACTGCCGATTGGCCCGATGACCGTGCGCCGGGAAACCTGCGCGTCGATTACGTTCTGCCCGCCAAGGATCTGCGCGTGCTGGATTCGGGCGTGGTCTGGCCCGCCAGCGGCGAGATGGCGGCAGTCGTGACCACGGCCTCGGCCCATCGGCTGGTCTGGGTCGATCTGGACTGGTGAGGGGAAAAGGCCGCCGTTCCGGTGACGCGTTGGAGGGAGGAGAGACGCGACTGGAACGGCGGCACTGCCATGAAGACCCCGTGCGGCTCGGGGTTGGCGGGGATGCGGACCCCCGTCCATCTCAGGTTGCGCTGCATTGCAGAATCGCTCAACTGGAAACCAATTGCCGCCCGCCGTGACTGCAGTTCTGCCCAAGTTTTCGCCAAAATTTCGACCAGACGCTGAAAAAAGCGGAGCGCAACCTACGGATGCATGGTGCTGCAGCCCCTGCTTCGGTCGAGAAGCCGTCTTGACCGCCACCCGCGCAGCCGGAAAGGATGGCGGCATGATCCTGCCCGTCGCGCCCCCAGCCCTGTCCGCCGCCGAAGCCGAAGCTCTGTCCGAGCTTTATCGCCGTGGTACGCCCGCCAATACCATCCGCGCATGGGAACGCGATCTGGCCTATCTGGCGGCTTGGAAACAGGCTGCCTTTGGCGCGGCGCTGGACTGGCCGGAATCCGAGGCCGTGGCGCTGCGCTTCATTCTGGATCATTCGATCGACCTTGGCACCGTGCAGACCCCCGCGCGCGAGGTTGCAGATGCGCTGATCGCCGCCGGACTGCGTCGCAGTCTGGCCTGCCCCGCACCCTCGACGCTGGATCGCCGCATTGCCAGCTGGCGGGCCTTTCACCGAATGAAGAACCTGCCCTCGCCCTTTGACGCGCCGCTGATCTCGCAGGCAAGGGGGCGGGCAAGGCGGGCGGCGGCGCGGCCACGCCAGCGCAAATCCGAACATCCGATCACCCGCGACGTTTTGGAAGCGATCCTGGCCACCTGCGACCACAGCCATCGCGGCATGCGCGACCGCGCAGCGCTGATGCTGGGCTGGGCCTCGGGCGGGCGGCGCAGATCGGAAATCGTGGCGCTGAACCGCGACGATATCGACACCGAGGAATTCGCCGAGAAGGGACTGCTGCGCATCCGGTTACTGACCACCAAGACCACCGGACAGGACCGCGCCCCGCGTCTGCCGCTGAAAGGCCGTGCCGCCAAGGCGGTGATGCGCTGGATCGTGGTCTCGCGCATCGAATCGGGGCCGCTATTTCGCCCGGTCAGCCTTGCCGATCGGGTGCTGACCCGTCGCCTCTCCGCCGACGGGTTGCGCGACATGCTGCGCCGCCGGCTGGTTCTGGCGGGCTATCCGCCGGATTTCGCCAGTCCGCATGGGCTGCGCGCCGGGTTTCTGACGCAGGCGGCGCTGGACGGCGCACCTTTGGCCGCCGCCATGCAACTGTCGCTTCATCGCAGCGTCGATCAGGCGCAAAGCTATTACGCCGATATCGAGATCGCCGATAATCCGGCCACCGATCTGCTGGGCTAGACTGCTCACGAAATCGGCATGACGCGGGCGTTGGCAGAATGCCCGGCCTGTGCAACTCTTGCGTGGCGTCAGACACTTGCAGCCCAAGAGCCACATGAGAGGAACGACGACATGCGCCTTCTTTCCGCCGCTGCCCTTGCCTTTACCGTAACCCTGCCGATGACCACCCACGCCGATGAGGCGCTGGACGAATTGCTTGAGGCCCGGCACGGTTTCTACCAGATGCTTGCGATGAACATGGGCACGCTGGCCGGCATGGCCAAGGGCGAGACCCCCTATGACGAGGCAACCGCCAGCCGCGCCGCCGCCAATATCGAGGCGCTGACCCATTACGACCTGCCCAGCCTCTTTGTTGAGGGAACCGCCTCGGGGCAGATCAAGGACAGCGCGGCCAAGCCCGAGATCTGGACCAATATGGACGACTTCAAGACCAAGTTCGGCGGGTTGGTCGAAGCTGCGGCCGGCGCCTCTGAGGCCGTGAAGGGCGGGCAGGACAAGGTCGGCCCGGTGGTCGGCAAACTGGGCGGCGCCTGCAAGGCCTGTCATGACGTCTATCGCGAGAAAAGCTGATGCCGAAGGGCGCCCCCAGCCCTGACCCCGTCCGCGAGGTCAGGCTGTGGGACCCGTTCCTGCGCGGGTTCCACTGGGCCTTGGCCTTTTTCGTCACGGCGTCATGGTGTCTGGGCCAGTTCGGCCCGGCCAAGATGACCCTGCATTTCTGGTGCGGCTATGTCGTGATCGGGCTGCTGCTGTTTCGGCTGGTCTGGGGATTTGTCGGCCCGGCCCCGGCGCGGTTCTCGCATTTCCTGCGCGGGCCGGGGGCGGTCGCGGGCTATCTGCGCGGGCTGATGCTGCGCGAGCCCAGCTATTGGCCGGGGCACAACCCCTTGGGTGCGCTTTCGGTCATCGCCATGCTGGCGGTGCTGGCAGCGCAGGTCAGCAGCGGGCTGATCTCGGACCCCGACGATTATATCAATGTCGGCCCACTGGCCTCCTATGTCAGCAGCAGCACCCGGTCCAAGGCGGTCGGCTGGCATGAATTCGGCGCCAACATCATCCTGATCCTTGTCCTGCTGCATGTCGCGGTGATCCTGTTCTACCGTTTCTGGAAGCGCGAGGATCTGGTGCGGCCAATGCTGAACGGGCGCAAACAGGTTCGTGATCGCTAGGCAGTGTAATTGAACGAATCACCCCGGCGTGAGATCCTGAACCGGCCAACCGTGCGCGGATGACGGCCCAATTCTCCATTCGCGCCCTTGACCCACGGAGTCGACGACATGACGAAAATCATCGCCGCCGCTGCCATGATCCTGTCCGTGGCCGCCCTGCCCCTGTCGGCCTGCCCCTATAGCAAGACCAAGACAGACACGACTGCATCAACGACCACCGCGCCAGATGGCACGACGATCATCCTGAGGCCGCGGACGAACAGCTAAAACGCAACGGGGCCGGGTGATCCCCGGCCCCAGTTGCTTGTCAGTTGAACTTGTTGTCGCGGGGGAAGCCGCGCGGTGCCATGAAGCCTGCGCTAGCGCGTTTGCCCAACCATTCGGTCAGGTCCGGCTCGGTCCGGGTGCGACCGCCGGATTCCTGCCAGCGCAGCCCCTCGGCCAGCGTGATGCAGATTGCATCCGACAATCCGCCATCCTTGAACTTCTGCAGACGCACGCCTTTGCCGCGGCCCATCTCGGGCAGTTCGTCCAGCGCAAAGACCAGCATCTTGCGATTCTCGCCCACGGTCACGACATGGTCGCCGCTGACCGGACGACACAGCAACGCATCGCCGTTCAGCACCTGCTTGCCGGCGCGGGTCTGGGCCAGAATATCGGCGGCGGTCACGATGAACCCGTCGCCAGCTTTTGACGCGATCAGATAGCGCGCACCGTCCCGCCACGGGAACATGTCGATCACCGCCGCATCATTGGGCAAGTCGATCATCAGGCGCAGCGGCTCGCCCATGCCGCGCCCGCCCGGCAGGTTGTTCGCGGGCAGGGTATAGAAGCGGCCATTCGCGCCATAGACCATCAGCTTGTCGGTGGTCTCGGCATGCAGCGCCATGAACGGCCCGTCGCCATCCTTGAACTTGACCTCGGCATCCAGAGGCTGATGCCCCTTCATCGCCCGGATCCAGCCCATTTTCGACAGGATGACGGTGATCGGTTCGCGCTCGATCATCGAATCCATGTCGATCGCGGTGACTTCGCCCGCCTCGCCGATCTCGGTGCGGCGCTGGCCGCCGGGGGCGGATTTGCCGAACTTGCCGCGCGTCTCACGCAGCTGCTCGGCGATCTTGGCCCATTGGCTGCCCTCATCCGACAGCATGGCAACCAGACCTTCGCGTTCCTTGGTCAGGTTTTCATGCTCGGCGCGCAGCTCGATTTCTTCAAGTCGGCGCAAGGCGCGCAGGCGCATGTTCAAGATCGCCTCGACCTGAACATCGGAAAGCTTGAATTCGGCCATCAAGACCGCTTTCGGATCGTCCTCATAGCGGATGATTTCGATCACCCGGTCAAGGTTGAGGAAGGCGATCATGTAGCCTTCCAGCACCTCAAGCCGTGCCGCGATCTTGTCCAACCGGTGGTTCGCCCGGCGCACCAGCACCTCGCGCCGGTGATCGAGGAAGGCGCGCAGCACTTCCTTGAGCGAGCAGACCTTGGGCTGGCGGCCGTCGATCAGCACGTTCATGTTCAGGCCGAAGCGGATCTCCAACTCGGACACCCGGAACAGGGCCAACATCAATTGCTCGGGATCGACCGTCCGGGCGCGGGGTTCCAGCACGATCCGCACATCCTCGGCCGATTCGTCGCGGACATCGGCAAGGATCGGGACCTTCTTCAGCTGGATCACCTCGGCAAGGCGCTCGATCAGCTTGGATTTCTGGACCTGATAGGGGATCTCGGTGACGACGATCTGCCAGCTGCCGCGGCCCAGATCCTCGACCGCCCAACGTGCGCGCAGGCGCAGGCTGCCGCGACCGGTGCGGTAAGCCTCGGCGATGGTCTCGCGGCTTTCGACCAGCACGCCGCCGGTCGGGAAATCCGGCCCCGGCATGATGTTGATCAGGGTTTCATCCCGCGCGTCGGGCGCCTTGATCAGATGCAGGCAGGCGTCGATGACCTCGTGCAGGTTATGCGGCGGGATATTGGTGGCCATGCCGACCGCAATGCCGCTGGCCCCGTTGCACAGCAGATTCGGGAAGGCAGCGGGCAGAACGATCGGTTCCTCCAGCGTGCCGTCATAGTTCGGGCGGAAATCGACCGCATTCTCGGCCAGCCCTTCCATCAGCGCCTCGGAGGCGGCGGTCAACCGCGCCTCGGTGTAGCGCGCGGCGGCCGGGTTATCGCCGTCGATATTACCGAAGTTCCCCTGCCCGTCGACCAGCGGGTAGCGCATGGCAAAGGGCTGAGCCAGACGCGCCATCGCGTCATAGATCGCCGCGTCGCCATGCGGGTGATAGTTGCCCATCACGTCGCCGGTGATCTTGGCGGATTTCCGGAAGGCCCCGGTGGGCGACAGCCGCAACTCACGCATCGCGTAAAGGATGCGGCGATGCACCGGCTTCAGCCCGTCGCGGGCATCGGGCAAGGCCCGGTGCATGATCGTCGACAGGGCATAGGTCAGGTAACGCTCGCCAATGGCGCGCGAAAGTGGCTCGGTGCTGGTCTGATCCTCGCGGGGATCGGGAACGTTCGGATCGTCTGACATGCCAGCCTGAATATTCCCGCCCGCGCCTTCGGTCCAGCCGGAAATGCGCGTATTGCGCGAACGTCCCGCTTGGCGCAGAACCATCGCGCAACAAGAGGCCTTGGTATGAAAACCGTTCTGATCACCGGCTGTTCCTCGGGCATCGGGCTGGATGCGGCGCATCACATGCGCGGGCGCGGCTGGCGCGTCATTGCCACCTGCCGCCGGGAAGAGGACCTTGAGGCCCGCCGCGCCGAGGGTTTCGACGCGATCCACCTTGAACTGGGCGACGACGACAGCGTGGCCCGCGCCGCAGAAGCCGCGCTGGCGCTGGGACGGATCGACGCGCTGGTGAACAACGCGGCCTTCGCCATTCCGGGTGCGGCCGAGGACCTGCCCCGCGGCGCGCTGCGTTCCATATTCGAGGCGAACCTGTTCGGCACCCATGACCTGACCCGCCGGATGCTGCCGCATTTCCGTCAGCATGGCGGGCGGGTGGTCAATATCAGCTCGGTCCTTGGGCTGGTGGGGATTCCGTGGCGCGGCGCCTATGTGGCGACGAAATTCGCGCTGGAGGGGCTGACCGACGTGCTGCGGGTGGAAATGTCCGACACCCCGGTCAAATTCGTGCTGATCGAGCCCGGCCCGATCGGCACCAAGATCCGCCAGAACTCGATCCCGCATTTCGAACGATGGATCGACTGGCAGTCCAGCGCGCGGGCGGATCAGTATCGCAACACCCTGATCAAGCGCCTTTACGATGCCGCCGGTCGCAAGGACCGCTTCCAGCTGCCGCCTTCGGCGGTCAGCGCGCGGATTGCACAGGCGCTGGAAAGCGCCAATCCCCGCCCGCGCTACTATGTGACCACGCCCAGCTATATCTCGGGGATCGGGCGCAGGTTGTTTTCGACGCGCGCACTGGACTGGTTCGCACGCCGCAACTAGGCTCGCCCGGAAAGGCCCCCAAGATGCAAGACAAAACCCTGCTCATCCTGCTGGCGATCTGCTGCCTGGCCGTTGTCGCCATCCTTGCGACCGGCATCGGCGGCTTTGCCAAGGGCGGCGAATTCAACCGCAAGCACGGCAACCGGCTGATGCGCTGGCGCATCATCGCGCAGGCCGTCGCGATTGCCGTGTTCCTGATCTATCTCTGGGCAAGGGGGCACTGATGGTCGTCCTGAACCGAATCTATACCCGCACCGGCGACAAGGGCGACACCGCCCTGTCCAATGGCGAACGCGTGCCCAAGAACGCCCCACGCGTCGAAGCCTATGGCACCGTGGATGAACTGAACGCGACGCTGGGTCTGGCCCGCCTGCATGCGACGGGCAATCTGGCCGGACAGATCGCGGTCATCCAGAATGAGCTGTTCGATCTGGGCGCGGATCTGTCGCGCCCGCGTATGGATGAGGATGCTCAGGCCCCCTATCCGGTGCTGCGCATCATCGATTCGCAGGTGGCGCGGCTGGAAACCGAAATCGACGTGATGAACGCCGCGCTGACGCCTTTGCGCAGCTTCATCCTGCCGGGCGGCAGCCCGCTTGCCGCGCATCTGCACCTGTGCCGCACCGTCGCCCGCCGCGCCGAGCGCGCCGCCGTGGCCCTTGCCGCGACCGAGGACGCCAACCCCGCTGCGTTGAAATACCTCAACCGCCTGTCGGACTGGCTGTTCGTGGCGGGTCGCATCGCCAATGAAAACGGCACCAACGACATCCTCTGGGTGCCCGGCGCCAGCCGCTAGCGACATCGGGGCAGGATCGTTGCGATGCGACGTTACGGCGTCGTTTTTTCCCTGTCATTGCCCCGACCAGCCCGCTAACAAATCCACCGAACAGGTGACGCAACTAAAAGGGAGAGAGGACGATGAAGGTTCTCGTGCCAGTCAAACGCGTGATCGACTACAACGTGAAGGCCCGTGTGAAGGCCGACGGTTCGGGTGTCGATCTGGCCAACGTCAAAATGTCGATGAACCCGTTCGACGAGATCGCGGTCGAGGAGGCGATCCGGCTCAAGGAAAAAGGCACTGCGACCGAAGTTATCGCCGTGTCGATCGGGGTGAAGCAGGCCCAGGAAACCCTGCGCACCGCGCTGGCCATGGGCGCCGACCGCGCCATTCTGGTCGTCGCTGCCGATGACGTTCATCAGGACATCGAGCCGCTGGCCGTCGCCAAGATCATCGCCGAGGTCGCCAAGGCCGAAGGCGCGGATCTGGTCATCGCCGGCAAGCAGGCGATCGACAATGACATGAACGCCACCGGCCAGATGGTCTCGGCGCTGCTGGGTTGGGGTCAGGCGACCTTTGCCAGC
>NZ_WMIG01000010.1 GCF_009711205.1 Paracoccus litorisediminis
GTAAGGTTTGGACATGGAGAATACTCCTTGATGCAATGCACTGATTTTACATCAAAGTCGCAGTTCCAACTTGAATCCACCTCGCTATACAATTTTGCAGAATAATCGGACTTATGTAACCAATCTACGCATCCGACCAATCATCTCGACAGAACCCAACCGCCACGGCAAGATCGCCCCGAACGAGGGAGAATTGCAATGTCGGAGAAGCATCCCGAGGTCGAGGCATGGTTTGCCGGGCTGAGCCTATGGCAAAAGGAACTAAGCGCCCTGCGGGACATCCTGCTGCAAAGCGGCCTGACCGAGACCTTCAAATGGCATTTCCCGGTCTATGCCTGCGCGCGCGGCAATGTCGCGATCATCTGGGACTTCAAGGATCGAGCGGCGCTGGGTTTTTTCAAGGGCGTGCTGTTGCCAGACTCCAAAGGCATTCTGGAAGCCCCCGGCGAAAACTCGCGATCGCAACGGGTCGTCAATTTCACCTCACTTGAGCAGGTCGAACGGTTGCGGCCCGTCCTGATGGACTATCTTCGCGAGGCGATCGCCATCGAGATGGCCGGGCAAAAGGTCGATCTGCCCAAGGACGATCTGGAATATCCGACCGAACTGGTCGATCACCTTGATACGGATACGACCTTTAGAACCGCATTCGAGGCACTCACGCCGGGACGTCGGCGCAGCTGGGTGCTGCATTTCTCGCAGCCGAAGCAGGCGGAAACCCGCACCTCGCGTATCGTGAAGGCCACACCTAAGGTCCTTGCGGGCAAGGGAATGAACGACCGCTGACAATGCATGGTGACCGTCACGCGATGTTGGCCGGGACGGCACCATTGCAAATCGCGACGGGTGTTTTGGTCGGCGGCTTGTCGCTGCTGTCGCAGAATCCGTGACGCCCTGAACTGGGGCTGCTTCCCTATCTCGTGGCGCGCGAGTGCGTTCGCCCCCGCCGCAGCGATCCGCGCTGCTGGTTGCCGATGCCCGCGGGCGGATATGGCAGAGGGCACGCGCTCGTGCGCGTCCTCAATCACAGACAGCAGAACTGACACGGGGCCTGATCGATTTGCTGACGTTTGTCCAACACTGAAAGAGACGACACCGAGCTTGCCGTCGGAAATGCATTTTCAATGCAATGAAGACCGCTACGATGATCATGATCCGGCAAGTGGTGGCCGAACATTCGGGCACGATGCTCCGGCAATAGTGCGGCGCATGCGATCGCGCTGGGACGGATAGCAAGTTCTGCGCCGGCCAATCCCGACCGGCGCAGAGCGATAGCTTAGTGGTTGTGCCGCGGCGGGGTCGACGAGATGCGCTGGAAATCCTCGGCGCCGCGAATGGTCGCGCCGTCCTGCAACTGCGTCACCGTCTCGCGATAGATGCGCTGCCATGGCGTGCGCGAGGGCGGGACAGCAGGGATGCCATCGGCCTTGCGGCGGGTGATCTCGGCATCGTCCACCAGCATGTCGCAGGTGCCCGTATTCAGGTCCAGACGGATGATATCGCCCGTCCGAATCCACGCCAGACCACCACCCGCAGCGCTTTCGGGCGAGGCGTTCAGGATCGACGGGCTGTCCGCAGTTCCCGATTGCCGCCCGTCGCCCAGCGTCGGCAGGCTGGTGATGCCGCGCTTGATCAGGTGATCCGGCGGCTGCATGTTCACCACCTCGGCCGAGCCCGGCCAGCCCAGCGGACCCGCGCCCCGGATGACCAGAATCGAACGCTCATCGATGTCCAGCGCCGGATCGTTGATGCGGGCGTGGTAATCCTCGGAGCCGTCAAAGACGAAGGCCTTGCCCTCAAAGATGCCCTCGCGGCCCGGTTCCGACAGGTAGCGGGCACGGAAATCGGCGGAAATCACCGAGGTCTTCATGATCGCGAAGTCGAACAGGTTGCCCTTGAGGACGAAGAAGCCTGCGCGCTCCATCATCGGATCGGCATAGGGCTTGATGACCTCGCGGTCGGTCGACTCGCGGCCTTCGAGGTTTTCGGCCATGGTTTGGCCGCTGACCGTCGGGCAAGTGCCGTTCAGCTTGCCGGCTTGCAACAGTTCCCACATGATCGCCGGGACGCCGCCCGCGCGGTGGAAACGCTCGCCCAGATAAGCCCCGGCGGGCTGGACGTTCGCCAGCAGCGGAATGTCATAGCCATGGGCCTGCCAATCCTCGGGACGCAGATCGACGCCAGCATGTTTCGCCATCGCCATGATATGCGGCTGGGCATTGGTCGAGCCGCCAATGGCCGAGTTCACCCGGATCGCGTTCAGGAAAGCCTCGCGCGTCAGGATGTCCGAGGGGCGGATGTCTTCCAGCACCAGTTCCACGGCGCGGCGGCCGGTGCGATAGGACATCTGGCCGCGCGAACGATAGGCGGCGGGGATCGCCGCGCAGCCGGTCAGCGACATGCCAAGCGCCTCGGCAATGGCGTTCATCGTGCTGGCCGTGCCCATGGTGTTGCAATGGCCGACCGAGGGGGCCGAATCCAGCGCCGCGTCAAGGAATTCCTCGCGGGTGATTTCGCCAGCCGCATATTTCCGACGCGAGCGCCAGATCACCGTGCCGGAACCCACCAGCTCGCCATCGTGCCAGCCATCCAGCATCGGCCCGCCGGACAGAACGATCGCCGGAATATCCACCGTCGCCGCCGCCATCAGCGCCGAAGGCGTGGTCTTGTCGCAGCCGGTGGTCAGCACGACCCCGTCAAAGGGATAGCCGTAAAGCAGCTCGACCAGACCCATATAGGCCAGGTTGCGGTCCAGCGCAGCGGTCGGGCGCTTGCAGTTTTCGAACAGCGGATGCGAGGGGAATTCGATCGGAATCCCGCCCGCATCGCGGATGCCGTCGCGCACGCGCTTGGCCAGATCCAGATGGTGGCGGTTGCAGGGGTTCAGATCGCTGCCCGATTGCGCAATGCCGATGATCGGCTTGCCCGAGCGCAGTTCCTCGGGCGTGGTGCCGTAGTTCATGAAGCGCTCAAGATAAAGCGCCGTCATGTCGGCATGATCGGGGTTGTCGAACCAGTCCTGCGAGCGCAGGCGGCGTGGCGATTGGTCCGAGGTCATTTGCTCTCCTCCGCAGGGATGGCTGCGTTCAGTCTTTCCAGATGCAGCAGTAGCCCGCTGTGATCGGTATCGCCATGGCCTGATGCCACAAAATCGGTGAAGGCGCTGCGGACAACCTCGGTCAGGGGCAGCGTCAGGTCGGTGGCCGCTGCCAGATCGGCCACCGCGTTCAGATCCTTCAGTTGCAGCCGCGAAGGGCCACCGGGGGCAAAGTTCCGTTCGACCATACGCGCGCCGTGCAATTCGAGGATGCGGCTTTCGGCGAAACCGCCCCGGATCGCATCGCGGAACTTGGCGCGATCCGCGCCGCCGGCCTGCACCAGCATCATCGCCTCGGCCACCGCACCGATGGTGACGGCGACAATCTGCTGGTTCGCCAGTTTGCAGACCTGCCCCGCACCGGACGGACCGACATGGGTCAGGCGCCCCAGCGGCGCGAACACATCGGCCAGACCCGCGATCACATCCGCGTCGCCCCCGGCCATCAGGGCCAAGGTGCCAGCCTGTGCGCCGACAACGCCACCGGAAACCGGGCTGTCGACATGGGCAATGCCCAGTTCCGCCAGCCTTGCGGCATGATCGCGCGCCATTGCCGGGGCAATGGACGAGGCGTCGATGACGACGGCGCCGGATGCCAGCGCGCCCGCCACTCCCTGTTCAAACAGCACATTAGCGACGGCGTGCCCGTCCGATAGCATGGTAAAGACCACATCCGCCCCGATCACGGCCTGCACCGGGTCCGTTGCGACAACCGCGCCGTCGGCGGCCAAGGCCTGCGCCTTTTCCGGGGCGCGGTTCCAGACCGTCACCGGGAACCCGGCCCCGAGCAGGCGGCGCACCATCGGTGCGCCCATCAACCCCGTCCCCAGAAAGACGATCTTCACCCCGCTCACAACTGGCCGCCCAGCTCGTCCTCGACATGGACGCGGATGATCTCGTCAAAGCTCGACTCGGCGGTGAAGCCCAGTTCGCGGGCGCGGGTGGCCTCAAAGCCGGGGGCCCAGCCTTCGCACATGCGGATGATCATCGGATCAGGCTCGCGGCGGATCAGGTTCACGGCCTTGTCGCCGGCGATGCGCCGCAGAGCCTCGATCTGTTCGCCAACCGTGGCGCTGAGGCCCGGCATCGACAGGTTGCGGCGCGGGCCGACCAGATCCACGTCGATGGTCGCGGCATGCAGCATGAAGCCCACCGCCGAACGCGGCGAGGCATGCCAGTGGCGGATGCTTTCGGGAACCGGCAGCACCGCTTCCTGACCGATCAGCGGCTCGCGCAGGATGTTCGAGAAGAAGCCCGAAGCCGCCTTGTTTGGCTTGCCGGGGCGGATGCAGACCGTGGGCAGACGGATGCCGATACCGTCAAAGAAGCCGCGGCGCGAATAGTCGGCCAACAGCAGCTCGCTCATCGCCTTTTGCGTGCCATAGCTGGTCAGGGGCGTGGTGTGGAAATCGTCCGGGATCGGGAAAGGCAGCGGTGCGCCGACCACGGCGATGGAGGACGCAAAGACCACGCGCGGACGGTAGCCATCCACCGCCTGCGCCAGCCGGATCGCCTCGAACAGCGCGCGCGTGCCGTCGAGGTTGATGCGGTAACCCTTTTCAAAATCAAGCTCCGCCTCGCCCGAGACGATGGCGGCAAGGTGATAGATCACGTCAGGCCGCGTCGCGATCAGTTTTTCAGCGGTGCCCGCATCGGACAGGTCGGCGGTCAGACGCGTCACCTTGCCGGTAAAGCCCGCGGGGGCATCGGGCTCGACAACATCAACAAGGGTCAGCGCGTCGATGGCGCGTTCGGCCAGACCGCCCTCGGCGACCAGTTTTTGCGTCAGCTTGCGACCCACCATGCCGGCCGCGCCAATGATCAGAATATGCATCTGGTCTCCTCCTCGAAACCTCGCCGCTCCGGCACCGCGCCGCCGAGCGGATTTATATGGTTGTCTGATAACCTGATCTTTGTATGATGCAAGGTGTTTTCACGCCGAAGCGCGACCAGGGAGGGTCTGGCGACATGGATCGACATATTCAGGAGGCGGGCCGCGCGGCCCTTGCCGCCGACAGCGACGCATTGGCCGCACGTCTGCGCGACAGCCTTGGCACGGATGTGGTCCTGACCGGACCCGAGACGGCGCGTTATTGCAGCGACTGGCATGGCGATGTGCATAGCGGCGCGGTCGCGGTGCTGCGTCCGCGCGACACAGCCGAGGTCGCGGCCTGCATGCGCGCCGCCGTGGCGCTGGGGTTGGATGTCGTACCGCAGGGTGGCAATACCGGGCTGGTGCTGGGCGCGACGCCCGACGCGCCCGCCGCGCAGGTGGTCATCAGCCTTGAGCGGATGACCCGCATCCGCCGCATCGACGCCGATGATTTCTCGGCAGTGGTCGAGGCAGGCGCTGTTCTTGAAAGCTTCAAGGATCAGGTGGCGCAGGCCGGGCTGTTTTTTCCACTCGCGCTTGGTGCGCAGGGTAGCTGCCAGATCGGCGGCAATGTCTCGACCAATGCCGGGGGCGTCAATGTCCTGCGCTACGGGATGACGCGCGATCTGGTGCTGGGACTGGAAGTGGTGCTGCCCGATGGAACGGTCTTTGATGGGCTGTCGACGCTGCGCAAGGACAATCGCGGGCTGGACCTGAAGCAGCTGTTCATCGGGGCCGAAGGCACGCTGGGCATCATCACCGCCGTTTCGGTCAAGCTGCTGCCCCGGCCCGAACATGTCGCGACCGCCCTGCTGGCGCTGGACAGCCTGCCCGACGCGATCGAGCTTTACCGCCGCGCCCGTCGCCAATGCTGCGACCTGATGTCGGCATTCGAATTCATGCCACCCTTGGCCCTGACATTGGCACAAGAGGCAATCCCGGACCTGCAGATCCCGATTCAGGCTGACCATCCGGCCTATGTGCTGATGGAAATCTCGGGCTCGGGTCTGGTCGATATCGACGACCTGATGGCGCGCTTCCTTGAACTCGCGATGGAGGAAGGGCTGGTCGTCGATGGCGTCGTCGCCCAATCCCATGCGCAGGCCCAGAACCTGTGGCTGATCCGCGAGGGCATGAACGAAGGTCAGGCCAAGCGCGGCAAGCATCTGCGCACCGATGTCTCGGTCCCGCTGTCCAAACTGGCCGATTTCGTGGCCGAGGCCGAGGCCGCCATCGCGCAGGACATGCCCGCCGCGGTTTGTGTGTCCTATGGACATGTCGGCGACGGCAATGTGCATCTGAACGTGCTGCCGGATTTTGCCCAAGGCCCGGACAGTCTTGATGCGCAAATCCTGAAATCGAAAAAGATCGTGAACGCCGTGCTGGACCGCTTCCAGGGCTCGATCAGCGCCGAACATGGAATTGGCCGGCTGAAGAAGCCCGATTTCACCGCCCGCCTACCGGAAACCCGCCGCCGCCTGCTGCTGGCCATCAAGGCCGCCATTGACCCCGAAGGGGTGATGAATCCGGGCTGTCAGATCGACCGGACCTGATAAGAGATGGATCAGGAACGAAAAAAAAGGCTCGATCAGAGATGACACAGGGATTTGGGCAGATATCGCGTAACGAACATCTGCCGGCGCGGATCGCGTCGCAATTCGCGGAACGCATCCACAGGGGCGACATCAAGCCCGGCGACAAGCTGCCGACCGAACATGCGATGGCGCAGACCTTCGGCGTCAGCCGCACCGTGATTCGCGAGGCCATCGCGCAGCTGCGCAATGAAGGGCTGGTCGAGACCCGGCAGGGCGTCGGCGCCTTCGTGGTCGAACGGCAGGCTCGCCACATTCGGCTTGGCGATGGCGAGCAGATGAACAAGCACGACTTCACCGACCTCTTTCAGCTGCGCGTGCCGCTGGAAATCGAGGCGGCGGGGCTGGCTGCGGTCAACCACACGCCGCCGCAGCTGGAATTGCTGGACGCGGCCCTTGCCCGGATGTCGCAATCGCAGGACTGGAACACCGAAGGCGTCGCCGCCGATCTGGAGTTTCACCGCATCATCGCGCTGGCAACCGGGAATGCATATTTCGACCAGTTCATCAGCGCCATCGCCGACCGGGTCGGCCATGTCATCATGGCCGCACGCGAGCAGATTTTGTTCGATGAAATCATGGCCATCACCATCGATGAGCATATGGCCATCCGCGACGCCATCCGTGCCCGCGATCCGTTGGCCGCACGGCGCGCCATGCGCCAGCACCTGACCGGGTCGGCCAGCCGGGTCGGCATGGAGCTGGAATTTTTCAACTGAAACAATCCTCTGATCCAAAGTTTGGCAACAAGACGATTGGCGGTGGACAGAATCTTACCGCAGCGTTAAGGATCAGGTCATAATGTTGTCTGACACCTGATGTCAGCACGGCGCGTGGAGGCGCCGTGAAAAAACGGGAGGTTGCATTGGTTTCAACTCATGCGTTGAAAGCGGTCGGGATTTTGCCCGATGACGCGGATCGCGCCATCCTTGTCGGCCGTGTCTGGTCCAATGACGCAGGCGGCCCCTGCCCCGTCACGCTGCGCAATGGCCGCGTGCTTGATCTCAGCGGGATTGCCGCGACGGTCTCGGGTCTTCTGGAACTTGACGATGTGGCCCAGCGTCTGGGCACCGCCGATCTGCCCGATCTCGGCCATCTGGACGAATATCTGGACGGAAGCCGTGGCCGGCTGCTGGCCCCGATCGACCTGCAGGCGGTCAAGGCCGCTGGCGTGACCTTCGCCGACAGCATGCTGGAACGCGTGATCGAGGAACAGGCGCGTGGCGATAGCGGCCGGGCGCAGGAAATCCGCGCACGTCTGGCCCCGGTGATCGGGGAAAACCTGCGCGGCGTGCAGGCCGGTTCGGAAAAATCTCGTCAAGTCAAAGCCTTGCTGCAGGAAATGAACCTGTGGTCGCAATATCTTGAGGTCGGCATCGGTCCCGACGCCGAGATCTTCACCAAGGCCCAGCCGATGTCTTCGGTCGGCTGCGGCGACAAGGTCGGGCTGCACCCGATTTCCGAATGGAACAACCCCGAGCCGGAAGTGGTCATGGTCACCCGCGCCGACGGGACCATCATCGGCGCGACCTTGGGCAATGACGTGAACCTGCGCGATGTCGAGGGCCGCTCGGCCCTGCTGCTTGGCAAGGCCAAGGACAACAACGCGTCGTGCTCGATCGGGCCGTTCATCCGGCTGTTCGATGGCGAGTTCACGCTGGAAGTGGTCGAACAGGTCGTCGTCTCGCTGCTGGTTCAGGGCGAGGACGGGTTCGAGATGACGGGCGAAAGCCCGCTGGCAGCCATCAGCCGCAAGCCCGCCGATCTGGTCGGGCAGATGCGCAACCGTTCGCACCAATACCCGGATGGCGCGGTGCTGTTCCTTGGCACCATGTTCGCCCCGGTCAAGGACCGCCGCGGCAAGGGTCAGGGCTTTACCCATGAAATGGGCGACCGGGTCGAGATCTCGACCCCGCGTCTGGGCCGTCTGGTGAACTGGGTCGACCGCTCGGACGCCTGCCCGGAATGGGGTTTCGGCACGCGCGAGCTGATGCGCAATCTGGTGAAACGCGGATTGGGGGAAAGGATTTGAGATGGTCAAGACCGTAATCAACCTGTTCTACCGCCTTCTGGACTATGTGCTGATCTTCCTGATCGGCGGCATGGCTCTGATGGTCTTTGTGAACGTCGTCATGCGCTACACCATGAACTCGGGCATTCCGGTGACCGAGGAACTGTCGCGCTTCTTCTTTGTCTGGCTGACCTTCATCGGCGCGGTCGTGGCGCATCGCCACAACCTGCATATGGGCATGGAAACCTTTGTCGCGATGATGGGCCGCAAGGGCCGCATGCTGATGATGGGTCTTTCGGACCTGCTGATCATCGGCTGCTCGTTCGTGTTGTTCTGGGGCAGCTGGAAACAGCTTCCGATCAACATGAGCATGCTGGCCCCTGTGTCCGGCATCCCGATGGGCTGGGTCTATGGAACCGGCCTGTTCACCGCGACCTGCATCATCCTGATCACGCTTGAACGTTTCATCCGCCTGCTGACCGGTCGCGTGACCGAAGCCGAGATCGCCGCCTTTGCCGGTGAGTTCCACAGCGTCGAAGAATTGGCGGAGCGCGGCCTATGACCCTAATCGTCTTTATCGTTTCCCTGATCGGGGCCATGGCCATTGGCGCGCCCGTCGCCTTTGCCCTGATCTTCTGCGGCGTCATGCTCATGACCTATATGGGCATGTTCAACACCCAGATCATCGCCCAGAACATGATGATCGGCGCCGATACCTTCACGCTGCTGGCCATTCCCTTCTTCGTCCTTGCGGGCGAGCTGATGAACGCTGGCGGTCTGTCCAAGCGGATCATCGACTTCTCGATCGCCTGTGTCGGCCATATCCGGGGCGGTCTGGGCATCGTGGCCATCGTCGCCGCGATCATCATGGCCTCGATCTCGGGCTCGGCTGCGGCGGATACCGCGGCGCTGGCCGCGATCCTGATCCCGATGATGGCCAAGGCCGGTTATAACGTGCCGCGCTCGGCCGGTCTGATTGCAGCGGGCGGCGTCATCGCGCCGGTCATCCCGCCGTCGATGGCCTTCATCGTCTTCGGCGTCTCGGCCAACGTCTCGATCTCGAAACTGTTCATGGCCGGGATCGTGCCGGGCGTGCTGATGGGCGTGTCGCTGCTGATCACCTGGCTGATCGTGGTCCGCAAGGACAAGATCGAAAGCCTGCCGCGCGCCAGCTGGCCTGATCGCGGCCGCTCTGCCGCGCGTGCGGCCTGGGCACTTGGCATGCCGGTCATCATTCTGGGCGGCATCAAGATGGGCGTCGTCACGCCTACCGAAGCTGCCGTTGTCGCCGCCTTCTATGCACTGTTCGTCGGCATGTTCGTCTATCGCGAACTGAAGCCCGCCGATCTGCCCAAGGTGCTGCTGTCCGCAGCCAAGACCACCGCCGCGATCATGTTCCTTGTCTGCGCCGCTCTGGTTTCGGCCTGGCTGATCACCGCCGCCAACATACCGAATGAGATCACGGGCTACATCGAGCCGCTGATCGACAACCCGAAACTGCTGATGTTCGCCATCATGGTGCTGATCCTGATCGTGGGCACGGCACTGGACCTGACGCCGACCATCCTGATCCTGACGCCCGTGCTGCTGCCGATCGTCGTCAAGGCCGGGATCGACCCGATCTACTTTGGCGTCATGTTCATCATGAACTGCTGCATCGGCCTGCTGACCCCGCCGGTGGGCGTCGTGCTGAACGTCGTCAGCGGCGTCGGCAAGATCCCTCTGGGCAAGGTCATCACCGGTGTCTGGCCCTTCCTGATCGCCGAAACCATCGTCCTGTTCCTGTTGGTCCTGTTCCCGCAGATCGTGACGGTCCCGGCGAACTGGTTCTACTGATCAAACTTCAACCGTTTTCTGAATTCCTGGGAGGAACCACATGAAAAACCACGCAATCAAGGCCGCGCTGCTTGTCTCGACCCTGCTGGGTGCCGCAACGCCCGCCCTTGCCGATTTCCAGGCGCGCAACTTCCGCGTCTCGAACGGGATCAACGAGGATCACCCGGTCAACAACGGCATGAAGGCCATGCAGGTCTGCCTGGATGAGAAGACCGGCGGCCAGATGAAGATGACCGGTTTCTGGGGCGGCGCGCTTGGCGGCGACCTTCAGGCGACGCAGGCGCTGCGCTCGGGCGTGCAGGAAGCGGTTGTCACCTCGTCCTCGCCGCTGGTCGGCATCGTCCCGGCGCTTGGCGTCTTTGACCTGCCCTTCCTGTTCCGCAGCAACGAAGAAGCCTATGCCGTCATGGATGGCGAGTTCGGCGACTTCCTGAACCAGAAGCTGGACGAGGCCGGGCTGGTCAACCTTGCCTATTGGGAAAACGGCTTCCGCAACGTGTCGAACTCGAAGCTGCCGATCACCAAATGGGAAGACTTCGAGGGTCTGAAGCTGCGCGTGATGCAGAACAACATCTTCCTCGACAGCTTCGCCAACTTCGGTGCCAACGCCACGCCGATGGCCTTTGGCGAGGTATTCTCGGCGCTGGAAACCAAGGCGATCGACGCGCAGGAAAACCCCTATGTCACGCTGGACACCTCGAAATTCTACGAGGTGCAAAGCTATGTCAGCGAGACCAAGCACGCCTACACCCCGTTCCTGTTCCTGTTCTCGAAGGCGATCTTCAACACCTATTCGCCCGAGGAACAGCAGGCCCTGCGTGACTGCGCCGCCGTTGGCCGCGATGAAGAACGCAAGGTCATCCAAGAGCTGAACAAGGCCTCGCTGGCCAAGGTCGAAGCTGCCGGGCTGAAGTTCAACACCATCACCCCGGAAGAACAGGCCCGCATGCTTGAGAAGTCGCAAGTGGTCTACGAAAAGCACAAGGCCGATATCGGCGAAGACGTCGTCGACCGCGTGCAGAAAGAACTGGCCGCGATCCGCGGCAACTAAGCCACAAGGTCGCGCCGTCGTCCCCCCGGGCGGCGCGGCCGAAACTGCGGCGCCGCCATCGCGGCGCCGGTTTTTTCAGCGAGAGGCCATGGTGAAGATCACGCCTATTCGTGACCACCACGACATTCGCGCCATTGCTGCGATGACTTAGAACGCCCGCCTCCAAGCCTCGATCTGCCCATCAACCGGGCTCGTCGGAAAGCCATTTTGGCGCGTGTCAGTCCTTTTTCTTTCTGAAAACCAGATCGAGATAGCTGTCGCCCGCACGCAGGACGTGAGCCTTCATCGCGACTTCGGCGGCATCGGGGTCGCCAGCAATGACCGCGCGGCCGATCTGCCGATGCTCGGTCAGGGCCTGCTGGCGTTCCGCCGGATCGGAATGGATCACCCGCCTTGCGCCGCTGTCATAGACATCCTGCCGATCGTTCAACAGCCGCAGGTAATTCGCCCGCGCGACCGAGCGGATATGGCCGTGAAAGACCTCATTCAGCTGCACCAGTTCCTCGGCGCTGCTTTCGGCAGTGGCGCGCTGCATGTCGTCAAGGATGGCCTGTAGTACCGGCTTGTCTGGCGCGGTGATGCGCTGCGCGGCCAGCCGGGCGATGGTCGATTCGATGGCGGCGCGGGCGAGGATCATTTCCTCGGCCCAGGCGAAATCGAAATTCACGATCACCCCGCTGCGGGGCTTGGTGCGGACCAGACCGTCGGCTTCCAGCAGGCGCAGGGCCTCTTTCACCGGGGTGGTGCTGACGCCCAGTTGCTCTGCGATGGCGCGTTCGTTCAGCCGCGCGCCCGGCTCGAATCCGCCCTGCAGGATCACCTGCCGCAACGCGCGGTGCACATGCTCGCGCAGCCCGACAAGGGCATGAGGGTCCAGCGGCGCAAGGGCTGCTACGGGCAGAGGCATGGGGTTCTCCGATGCATTGAATGTCGGATGCGGAATACGGTCGCGGGATCAAACCCGCGCGTCGTGTTCCAACACCATACGCGCGGTCAGATCGTCGGTGATCAGAATATTGGCCAATCCCGCCCGAAGGGCCGCGCGAATGATCGCGACCTTATGCGGACCGGCTGCGGCCAGCACACGTTCAGGCGTCTGGCGCAAGGTTTCCAGATCAATGCCGATGGTGCAGTCGTCCAATGCCGTCCTGACCTGCTGGCCCTGCCCGTCCAGAAACCGACAGACCACATCCCCGATCGCGCCCGCATCGGTCAGGTCGCGCATGCCAACCTCGGACGGCAGGCCGGTGCGGATCAGATAGCTGCGTTCGGAAATGTCGCTGGCCGTCAGGATCGCCACGTCCAGCGCCGTCAGCTTGTGGAAATGCTCGGTGAAGATCTCTTGCGCCAGAAAGGCGGCACGGTCGATCTGCGGCGCAAGAAAGATCGGCGCGGCCAGCAGCGAATAGCGCGCCCCAAGCCGCCCCGCCAAACCCGAGGCGATACCGAAGGCATTGAGCGAATCCCCCCGGCTGGTCCCCCCGATCATCGAGATCACCTCAAGCTCGGGCAGGCTTTGCTGCATCATCCGGTTGATCGCGCTTTGCAGCGTCATCCCCCATGACACGCCGATGCGCCGCCATTCGCCTGCCTGCAGCCGCTCCGCCATATAGGCCGCCAGCGCCGCGCCGCAGGCATTGTGATAATCGTAATGTTCGGGATTGGCCGGGGCCACCAACGCACGCGCCAGCCCGAAGCGTTCCTGCAACTGGTCCTGCAGATCAAAGCGCGGCAGGAAGGGCGAATCGATCTCGACCTTGACCAACCCCAGGGCGCGGGCGCGCTGGATGGCCTGATTCACCCGCAACCGGGTCACGCCCATCGCCTTGGCGATCTGGGCCTGGGTCAATTCATTCACGAAATAATGCCAGCAGACTTCGACGGTGAAGGCATCGGCCTGCGGAAAATCCTTGTTCAACATGGGCGCATCTCATCGGGCGGGAGGCGCTTGTCAAGCATCGGAAATCCCGCCCCGTTTACAACTGTATTTTTAGAAATACATTTGCAAGTTTTTCTTGCGCGAAGCTTGGCGGATTTGCCAAGATGCCCATGGGACGAGGAAGGCCGGAGCGGCAACGACAGTTTCCCGCCGCACCTCGCCGATCAGGGAGGATGGTTGATGAACAAGCTAGTCAGGCTGAGCGCATCCGCGCTTGCGCTGTCCCTTGTGGCGGGCAGCGCCTTTGCCTTGGACGAAGATTTCTACAAGAAGGCGGGGACCGGGTTTTCCGGCGTGACCCTGCGCGGGGTGACGGAATCCACCCCGGCCTCGAACTATGTTCGCGAGGTGCTTGCGCCGAAATTCGAGGAGCTGACCGGGATCAGGGTGGATATCGAAACCACCTCATGGGACCAGATGTATGACAAGGCGATCAAGGACATGGAGGCCGGGACCGGCATCTATGACATGGTCTATATCGAACAGGACATCGTCTATGCCTATCTGGCGCGGAACTTCCTGGTCGATCTGACCGCCAAGCTGAAGGAAAAGCCCGAGCTCAAGGCCCCCGATTTCGACGAGGCCAAGCTGACCACCTTTGCCAATTACTTCCGGGGCGAGAATGGCGACCTGTTCGGCATGCCGATGGAAGCCTTCATCAAGCCCTATGTCTATCGCACCGATCTGTTCAATGACCCCGAGATCAAGGCCGCCTTCAAGGAAAAGACCGGCCGCGACCTGGCCCCGGCCAAGACCCATGAAGAATATACCGAGATCGCGGATTTCTTCACCCAATGGGGCAAGGATCACAAGCTGGACCTGTGGGGCTCGACTGCGCAGGCCCATACCGGGCATCCGGCCTCGTGGTATGAATTCTTTGAATCCGTCGCGCCGACCTTTGGCGTCTACAACTGGGGGATCGACGCGGCCAACAATTACGGCGCCACGGTCGAACATGGCGGGTTGATGAACTCACCCCAAGCCAAGGAAGCGATGAAATGGTGGCTGCATCTGCGCGATATCGGCCCGCCTGAATCGGTCCAGTCGACCTGGTCCGAGGTCGCGACAACCATGGCCGCGGGCCGCGCCGCCCAAGGTCTGGTCTATGGCGAGAACGTCGCCTGGATCGCCTCGGACCCGAACCAGTCCAAGGTGGTGGGCAAGATCTCGGTCGCACTGCCACCGCTGTCAGAAGGTGTGCTGAAGGCAGCCGAAGAGGGCAAGGGCTATATCGGCTATTACGATGGCGGGGCCTTTGGCCTGCCGGTGACATCGAAGAACCCGGATGCGACCGCCCTGTTCCTGCAATTCCTGGCCGAAGAAGACCTGCAGCCCGACTGGGCCGTCGCCGGATCGCGCATCACCACCACCGCGACCTACGATTCCCCCAAGGTCACCGAGCTGAACGACAAGCTGGGCAATTACTTCGGCATGCTGCGCGATGACGGCAAGCTGTTCGGCGGTGCGCCGCCCTATCCGTTCCACGCCCAGCTGCGCGAGGCGACCGCGCCGATCTTCTATGACATCCTGACCGGCAAGGTCGATCCCGATGCGGGTCTGGACCAGATGGCCGCCAAGGCCGAGCAGGAACTGACCGATCTGGGCTACCGGAAATAAGCGTTCCTCCCCCGGTCGCCGCGGGAGCAATCCCGCGGCGATTGGCAAGCCGCGCGCATCTCCGCGCATTGGACGGGAAAAGCCATGCAATCCAAGTTTCTGGGCTGGGCCTTGCTGGCCCCCACGCTGCTGATCCTGGCGCTGTTCGGGGTCGTGCCCTTCATCTATGTGCTGTTCGTGTCCTTCCACCAATGGAACCCGTTCGGGGCCAATCCCGACATGGTGTTCAACTGGGCCGACAATTACCGCAAGCTGGTCTTTGACGCGCAGTTCCTGGCCTCGCTGGGGGTGACGGCGGCCTTCGTCTTCTTCGCCGTCCTGTCCGAGCTGATCCTTGGCTATTTTCTGGCGCAGGCCCTGATGCGGGATTTTCCCGGCAAGACGTTCTTTCGCACCATCCACACCCTGCCCTTGATCATGGCTCCGATCATCGTCGGCTCGGTCTGGAAGTTGATGACGACGCCGTCCATCGGGATCATCCCGAACCTGCTGTCGAACTGGTTGGGCTATGACCTGAATATCGGCCAAAGCGCGTGGCAGGCCTTTGCCACCACCGTGGTCATGGACATCTGGCACTGGACGCCGCTGGTCACGCTGACCCTGATCGCGGCGCTGGTGTCCCTGCCCGCCGATCCGTTCGAGCAGGCGCAGATCGACGGCGCGAACCGGCGGCAGATCTTCTGGCACATCACGCTGCCGATGATCCGTCCGGCGATCCTTGCCACCGTCTTCATCCGCATGATGGACGCGATGCGGACCGTCGATGAGGTATTGATGCTGACCGGCGGCGGCCCCGGCTCGGCCACGCGCTATGTCGGCGTGCATATCTTCAAGGAAGTCTTTCCAAGGACGAATTACGGCTACGGATCGGCCGTGTCGGTGATCGTCCTGTACCTGACCATCGTCACCTGCTGGCTGATGTATGTCGGCCTGATCGCACCCCGCAACAAGGGAAAGGGCTGATCCATGCGCAAGGGCAATCCGTGGCTGTCGGTGCTGTTCTGGGTGCTGATCAGCTTCCTGACGCTGTTCCCGATCTATTGGCTGTTCGTCATCTCGGTCAAACCGGCGATCGAGCTGTTCACGACCCCCTCGGTCTGGCTGTCGGGCGATCTGTATTGGAAGAACTACACCGACGTGCTGAACGATCGCACCTTGCGCGGCTACATGATCAATTCGCTGGTCATCTCATCGGGCAATGCGATCCTGTGCACCACGCTGGGCTTTCTGGCCTGCTACGCTCTGTCGCGCTTCGATCTGCCCGGCAAGGAAAGCGTATTCTTCTGGACCATCACCAACCGCATGGCCCCGCCTGCGGTCTTCCTGCTGCCGCTCTATCTGCTGATGACACAGATCTACACCATCGGAGATTTCAAGCTGGCCGACACAAGGATCGGGATGATCCTTGTCTATTGCACCTTCAACCTGCCCTTCGCGATCTGGACCCTGCGCCCGACGCTGGACGCCATCCCCAAGGAGCTGGACGAGGCCGCCTTTGTCGATGGTGCCAGCCCGTGGAAGGTCATCAGTGAGGTGGTCTTCCCGCTGGCCCGACCCGGCCTTGCGGTGACACTGATCCTGACCTGGGTCTTTGCCTGGAACGAATACCTGCTGGCAGCGACGCTGACCAATTTCAACGCCCGCACCCTGACCACGGGCCTGTCCGAATATGTCACCACAACCGGCACCAATTGGGGGATCATGGCGGCAATCTCGGTCTTTACGCTGATCCCGGCGCTGATCGTCTTCAGCCTTGTGCAACGCCATATCGTCGCCGGCCTGACCTTTGGCGCGGTGAAAGGATAGACCATGTCTCAGGAACGCACGGGCTTTCTGCCCATCGAGACCAACTGGTTCGACCGGCTGTTCATCAGCGTCGTGCTGTGGGTGGCGCTGTCGCTGTTCTGGCTGCGCTTTCTGGAACCGCTGGGCCTGTCGATCTGGATCGGCGTGGCGATCTCGGTCGTGCTTGCCGCCATCATCATTCGAAGGGGATAGGTCATGCAATCGCTGGTGCTTGAACGGCAGGGGGAACTGTCCCTGCGCGATTTCCCCCAGATCGACCGGGAAGAGGAAGTGCTTGGCCCGCGCGACGTGCGCATCAAGCTGCATACGGTGGGGATCTGCGGATCGGATGTGCATTACTACACGCATGGGCGCATCGGTCCTTTCGTCGTGAATGCCCCGATGATCCTTGGCCATGAGGCCTCGGGCACGGTGATCGAGGTCGGGACCGAGGTCACCACCCTGAAACCCGGCGACCGCGTCTGCATGGAGCCGGGCATCCCCGACCCGAACAGCCGCGCCACCCGACTGGGCATGTATAACGTGGACCCGGCCGTGCGCTTCTGGGCGACGCCGCCGGTCCATGGCATCCTGCGCCCGACCTGTGTGCATCCCGAGGCCTTCACCTTCAAGCTGCCCGACAATGTCAGCTTTGCCGAGGCCGCGATGGTCGAGCCGCTGGCCGTCGGCATCCATGCCGCGACCAAGGCCCGGATCAAGCCCGGCGACAATGCCGTGGTCATGGGCGCGGGTCCCATCGGGCTTGTCACCGCGCTCTCGGCACTGGCGGCGGGCTGTGCGCGGGTGTTCCTGACCGACATCGCCCAGCCCAAGCTGGAGATCGGGGCCAGCCTTTCGCCCGCGATCACCCCGATCAATGTCGCGCATGAGGATCTGGCGGCGCGCGTCCTGCGCGAAACCGATGGGTGGGGGGCCGAGGTGGTCTTTGAGGCGACCGGCTCGCCCAAGGCGGCGGCGGGGATCTTTCCGCCGCTCGCGCCCGGAGGTTGCGTGGTGCTGATCGGCGGCCAGCCCGACCCCATCGCCTATGATGCCGGGGCGGCGATGGTGCGCGAGGCGCGGGTCGAGAACATCTTTCGCTACGCCCATGCCTTTCCGCGCTGCGTGAACATGATCGCCTCGGGCGCGATCGACGTGAAACCGCTGATCACCCGTCGATTCGACTTCAAGGATAGCGTTCAAGCCTTTGAAATAGCGGCATCCGCACCTGCGGGCGACGTCAAGATGCAGATCGAGTTACCAGGGTAGGGGGGACGGGCATGGCACGGGTCAAGATCGACAAGGTTTTCAAGCGCTACGGCGCGCTGCAGGTCATGCACGGGGTCAGCGTCGATATCGAGGATGGCGAATTCGTCGTGCTGGTCGGCCCCTCGGGCTGCGGTAAATCAACCCTGCTGCGGATGCTGGCCGGGCTGGAACAGATCAGCGAGGGCACCATCTCGATCGGGGAACGAGTAGTCAACGACGTGCCGCCAAAGGAACGCGACATTTCGATGGTGTTCCAGTCCTACGCGCTGTACCCGCACAAGACCGTGGCCGAGAATATCGGCTTTCCGCTGAAGATGGCCAAGCGCCCCAAGGCCGAGATCGCGGAAAAGGTGCGGCACGCGGCCTCGATCCTTGATCTTGCGCATCTGCTGGACCGCTACCCCAAGCAGCTTTCCGGCGGCCAGCGCCAGCGCGTTGCCATGGGCCGCGCCATCGTGCGCAATCCGCAGGTGTTTCTGTTCGACGAACCGCTGTCGAACCTTGACGCGAAGCTGCGCGTCAGCATGCGAGTCGAGATCAAGGAACTGCACCAGCGCCTTGGCACGACCATCGTCTATGTCACTCATGACCAGATCGAGGCGATGACCATGGCCGACAAGATCGTCGTGATGCGCGACGGTCAGGTGGAACAGATCGGCGCGCCGCTGGAACTGTTCGACCGGCCCGAAAGCGTCTTTGTCGCCGGTTTCATCGGCTCGCCTTCGATGAACTTCCTGCACGGGCGGGCGTCACAGCGGGACGGGCGGTTCGTCTTTGTCACCGATGGCGGGCTGGAGCTGCCCTTGCCACAGACCCCGCTGGTCGAGGGCCACCCGCTGACCTATGGCATTCGACCCGAACATATCGATATCGGCCCCGAAGGCGTGCCCGTCGATGTCGTGGTCACCGAACCCACCGGCTCGGAGACCCAGGTCTTTGCCCGCGTCGACAACGACCTGATCAATGCCGTGGTCAAGGACCGCATCCATGCCCGCCCCGGCGAGCGTATCGGCTTTGTCATCGACCCCAGGAATGTCCATCTGTTCGACCGTCAGTCCGAACGCCGCCTGTGAATCAAGGGAACCGCATGACCCGCCTTTCCAACTCGACCCTGCCCGACCTGCCCGCCCAGATCCTGCGCCCGACCTATGACCGCGCCGCGTTGCGCCCCGGCATCCTGCATATCGGGCTGGGGAATTTCCACCGCGCCCATCAGTCATGGTACCTGCACCGGCTGATGCAGCAGGGTCTGGCGCAGGACTGGGCGATCATCGGCGCGGGCGTGCGGCCCTATGACAGCGCCATGCGCGACCGGCTGGCCGCACAGGACTGGCTGACCACGCTGATCGAACTGGACCCGGCGGGCCGCTCGGCCGAGGTGGTGGGCTCGATGATCGGCTATGTCCCGATCGAGGAGGGCCACGCCCCCCTGATCGCCGCCATGGCCGATCCGGCCATCCGCATCGTGTCTCTGACCGTGACCGAGGGCGGCTATTACCTGAACCCCGACAAGGGGCTGGATGTCACCCATCCCGATATCCGCCATGACGCGGAAAATCCTGCCCGCCCCCGCACCGCCTTTGGCGCCATGGTCGCGGCGCTGTCGCTTAGGCGCGCGGCAGGCCTTCCTGCATTCACCGCGCAAAGCTGCGACAACCTGCAAGGCAATGGCGCGATCCTGCACCAGACCGTCGTGGGCCTTGCCCGGCTTTCCGACCCGGAACTGGCCGACTGGATCGAGGCGAATGGAGCCTTTCCCAATTCCATGGTCGATTGCATCGTTCCCGCCACCGGCCCCGCGGAACTGGAACTGGTCCGCGAGCTGGGGGTTCAGGACGATGCCCCCGTCACCCATGAAAATTTCCGCCAATGGGTGATCGAGGATGCCTTCTGCGCCGGTCGTCCCGACTGGAACCTTGTCGGCGCGACCTTCTCGGACCGGGTGCATGATTATGAGCGGATGAAGATCCGGGTGCTGAACGCGGGCCATCAGGTCATCGGCAATGTCGCGGACCTTCTGGGCATCGTCACCATCGCCGAAACCATGGCCGATCCCGACATCGCCGCCCTGTTCCGCCGGGTCGAGGAAGCCGAGATCCTGCCCCATATCCATGCCGTCCCCGAATACACGCCCGCCGCCTATCTGGACCTGATCAAGCGCCGCTTCGCCAATCCCGCCATCCGCGACACCACGCGGCGCGTTGCCTTTGACGGTTCAAGCCGGCATCCGGGATT
This sequence comes from Paracoccus litorisediminis, assembly GCF_009711205.1. Taxonomy (GTDB): domain Bacteria; phylum Pseudomonadota; class Alphaproteobacteria; order Rhodobacterales; family Rhodobacteraceae; genus Paracoccus; species Paracoccus litorisediminis. The sequence goes on from NZ_WMIG01000010.1 coordinate 20,306, forward strand.
CGTGCTGCCCTCGGTCCGGGACGGGCTGGCCGCGGGTACGCCGGTCACCGGGCTTGCGCTGGTCGAGGCGTTGTGGGCGCGCTACTGCACCGGTACGCGCGAGGACGGCTCGGTGATCGAACCAAACGACCCCGACTGGTCCATCCTTCAGGATCGCGCCCGACAGGCGGCAGCCGATCCGCGTCTCTGGCTGGTCCCCGCCCTTTACGGCGAGCTGGCCGATACCGCCCCCTTTGCGGATGCGTTTGACGGATGGCTGAGGCTCATCCACAAAGAAGGGGCGCGAGCGGCGCTGACCCGCTATCTGGCAATGTGATGCAATGAGTTTCCTTGGAATCGATCTGGGCACGTCGGGGCTGCGCGCATTGCTGGTTTCCGATGATGGCACCCCCATTGGCGCAACCGAACGGCATTATCAGGTCAGCCACCCGAAATCGGGCTGGTCCGAACAGGACCCCGCCGACTGGATCGCAGCCTTGCAGGGCGCCATTGCCGAACTGTGGGCAGAATATCCCGAATTCGCCGGATTGCAGGGGATCGGAGTCGCTGGCCACATGCATGGCGCGGTGCTGCTGGATGCCCAGGACCGGGTGATCCGACCCTGCATCCTGTGGAACGACACCCGCAGCCATGCCGAGGCCGCGCGTCTGGACGCCCTGCCCGCCTTTCGCAGGCTTTCGGGCAATATCGTTTTTCCCGGATTCACCGCGCCCAAGCTGGAATGGGTCCGCGCACATGAGCCCGAAAACTTCGCCCGTATTGCCCATGTCCTGCTGCCCGCCGCCTATCTGAACCTGTGGCTGACCGGGGATCATGTCGCGGACATGTCGGACAGCGCGGGCACGTCCTGGCTGGATACCGGGCGGCGGGACTGGTCCGCCGAGTTGTTGGCGGCCAGCCACATGAGCCGCGACCAGATGCCCCGGCTGATCGAGGGGTCGGCCACAGCGGGTCGGCTGCGTCCGGATCTGGCACGGGAATGGGGGTTGAACGGCCCGGTCGCGGTGGCAGGCGGCGCAGGCGACAATGCCGCCGCCGCCTGCGGCATCGGCGCGATGACCGAGGGGCAGGGATTCGTCTCGCTGGGGACATCGGGCGTGCTGCTGGTGGCGCGCGACGGCTATCGTCCGGCACCCGAAACCGCCGTCCACACCTTCTGTCATGCGGTGCCGGAAAAGTGGTATCAGATGGGGGTGATGTTGTCGGCGACCGACAGCCTGAACTGGCTGTCGCACATCACCGGGGCGAAACCGGCCGAGTTGACCGCAGGTCTGGGCGAGGCGCTGCGCGCCCCCGGCCCGGTGCGTTTCCTGCCCTATCTCTCGGGCGAGCGGACGCCGCATAACGATCCGCTGATCCGGGGCAGTTTCACCGGTCTTGGCTCGGATACCAGCCGTGACGACCTGACCCGCGCCGTGCTGGAGGGCGTGGCCTTTGGTCTGCGCGACAGTCATGAGGCGTTGAAGGCCACCGGGGCGCGGACCGACCGGCTGCTGGCCATCGGCGGCGGCGCAAGGTCGCATCAATGGTTGCGGATCATCGCGACGGCGCTGGATGTGACGCTGGCCTTGCCCAGCGACGGCGAATTCGGCGCGGCCTTGGGCGCGGCGCGGCTGGGCCGGGTCGCCTCGGGCGCAGGCAGCGTCGATCAGGTGATGACGGCCCCGGAAACCACGGTCGAAATCAGCCCAGACCCTGCCTTGCGCGACGCCTTTGACGCCGCCTATCAGGACTTCCGCGCCGCCTATCCGGCGATCCGCGGAGTGCAGTGATCAACGCAGCGAGTAGCCGCCATCGGCCATCAGCACCTCGCCGGTGATGATGGCGGCATCGCTTGATGCCAGAAACCGCGCTGCCGCCGCGATTTCCCGTGGCTGGGCAAAGCGGCCCACGGGAATGTCGCGCCGGGCTTTCTCGCCCTTTTCCCCGGCCCAGCCGACCAGTGCCATCGGCGTTTCCACCACGGTGGGCGCGATGGCATTGACGGTAATGCCATGCCCGGCCCATTCCACCGCCAGCACCTTGGTCAGCAGGTTCAGCCCGGCCTTGCTGGCCCCGTAAGCGGCATGTTCGTCGATCGCGACCACCCCCGCCTGAGACGAGACATTGATCACCCGCCCCCGCCCCGAGCGCTTCAGCCAGGGCAGCGCCGCCACCGCCATCAGCCATGGCGCGCGCAGGTTCACCGCCATCGTCGCGTCCCATGCCGCGACATCGGGCTGGTCCGCCGGAAAGACGATGCCCAGCCCAGCATTGTTCACCAGCACATCGATGCCCATGGCCTCGCCGATTTCGGGCACGACACTTGCGATGGCCGCTGGATCGGACAGGTCCAGCGTGAAGGCACGATGCCCCTGCCCCAGTTCCGCCGCCAATTCGCCCGCATCCATCCGGTCGACCAGCGCCAGCCGCGCGCCACCTGCGGCGAAAGCTTCGGCCATCGCCCGACCAATGCCTCCCGCAGCGCCGGTGACCAGCACCGTCAGCCCCTCGAACTCGCCCATCGCGCCCTCAGATGTCGAAGTTGGTGGGCAGGACGATCACGTCCCGGATGGTGACATTGCGATTGCGGGTCAGCATGAACATGATCGCCTCGGCCACCTCCTCGGGTTCGATCAGGCTGCCGGATTCCTTCGCCTTGCGCAGGTTTTCCTCGGGCCAGTCCGCCAGCAAGGCCGAGATCACCGGACCCGGAGAGACCTGCCCGACCCGGATGCCCTTGCGGTTCAATTGCCGCCGCATCGCCTGCACGAAACAGGTGATCGCCCATTTCGAGCCGGAATAGACCGGCTCCCACGGAATGGCCGAATGCCCGGCGACCGAGCAGGTGACGATGATGTCGCCGCTGCCGCGCTCGGTCATATGCGGGATGACGGCATGGACGTTCTTCATCACCGCGTTGACGTTCAGGTTCAGCATGCGGTCGATGGTGGCGGGATCGGTCTCGGACAGATCGCCGCCGATATAGGTTCCGGCATTGCAATGCAGGATGTCGATGCGCCTGGTCTTTTCCAGCGCCTGCGGCACCATCGCGGCGCAGCTTTCCGCGTCCAGCAGGTCGGTGACCTGTGGAATCGCCGCCGCGCCCAACTCGGCCACCAGCCGGTCCAGCGCCTGCGCATCGCGGTCGGCCATGATGACCCGCGCCCCCGCCTCGATCAGCGCCCGCGTGGTCGCCAACCCGATCCCCGATGCCGCGCCGGTGATCAGCGCAACCTTATCCTTCAGGCTTTCCGCCATGTCCTCGTCCCCCCTGTTAGTGCGTGGTGTAACCGCCATCCGCGACCAGAACCGCCCCAGTCACGTAGCTGGCCGCGTCGGATGCCAGAAATAACGCGCAGGTCGCCATTTCCTCGGGCTGGGCAAAGCGGCCCATCGGCGTGTTCTCGGTCCAGATGCGGTTCCAGTCGGCATTCGCAATCCCGCCCGCCGTCATGTCCGAGACCACGTAGCCCGGTGCCAAGGCATTCACCCGGATGCCCCGCCCGGCATATTCAAAGGCCATGACCGTGCTCATCTGGTGGACCGCCGCCTTCGAGGCATTATAGGCGACCTGCAATTGCGGCTTGTTCGCGACATGGCCCGAGATCGAGCCGATATTCACGATTGCCCCACCCCCCTGCGCCAGCATTGGCCGCACCGCAGCCCGCGCGATGCGGAACGGTGCCATCAGGTTCGTGTCCATGATCGCCTTCAGCCGGGCGTCGTCGAAATCGTGGAAATCGCCGTTATCGGCAATGCCCGCATTGTTCACCAGCACGTCAAGACGACCGAAACGCTCCAGCGCCGCCGCGACCATGGCCTCGGGCGCGTCATCAGCGGTCACGTCGGCCTGAAACCATGAGGCCGCCTTGGGGTTGTCGGCCAGCAGCGCGTCCAGCGCAGGCGTCCGCGACCGGCTGGTCAGCAGGCATTTCGCCCCCGCCTCAAGGAAAGCCGCGGCAATGGCCAGACCGATCCCGCGATTGCCGCCGGTGATCAGCGCGACCTTGCCGTCCAGTCGGAATTTCTCAAGCGCCATTGGTGTCATCCCCCATTCACCGCGCGTTTCATGAAGCAAGGGTCTGCAACTGCCGCTTGGGCCAAGCCCTTGACTGGCATGACATGCAGACTCGCCCGCTGTGGCTGCGTCGGGGTGATATTACATTTGTATCGCGATCTATCCAGATGTTTTTACCGATGCAGATGCAATGCGGCCACGCTTGTCGCAAGGCACATGCCGGGCGTATCGTGACGCCAACGGGCATGAACTCGTACGGCGTGCTAACTCAGCAGGAGGGCAAGGAAATTGGCCACTGGAAGCGACGCGACCAAATTGCTGCATCCCGAGGCGGTGCCTCATCTGCCGGGCTTCATTACCCTGCCCGGACAAACGGACTGGCTCATGGTGGGGATGGCGGGTTTTCTGATCCTGTTCATCGTCGGGATCGGGGTGTTCTACCTTAGACTGCACGCCCTGCCCGAGCACATGGCCCATCGCGGCCAAAAGGTGCAGCTTGAGCTGGTCGCGGTTCTGGCGCTGATCGCCCTGTTCACCCATAACCACGCCTTCTGGATCGCGGGGCTGCTGCTGGCGATGGTCCCGGTTCCCGATTTCAGCACGCCGCTCAGTTCGATGGCGCAGTCACTGGGCCGCATGGCCCCGCCCGCGCCACCCGAACCCGAACCCGCACCCACGGCCGAGGCCGACAAACCGGCGGAGGTCTGAGCCATGCTGGAACTGCTGCTTTGCTCAAGCGTCACCATCCTGCCCGATTACCTGTATCGCCGCTTTGCCCAAGGCAAACGCTTTGGTCGGGAAATCACGCTGTTCACCGTCTGGTACGAATTGCGCTGGGGCATCGTGCTGTGTCTGCTGCTGACCATCAGCCTGATCACGGCGATCTTCTATTTCCACCCCTCGACCAAATCCGCGACCTCGGTCTTTCGCACGGTCACCATCCTGCCGGAAACCAATGGCCGGGTGGCCGAGACCTTTGTCGACATCAACCAAAGCGTCAAACAGGGCGATCCGCTGTTCCGGCTGGACGATACCAGCCAGCGCGCCGCGGTTGAGACCGACCGCCGCGCCTTGGCCGAAATCGAGGCCGAGCTGAAAGTTGCCCAGATCCAGGTCCGCGAGGCGGATGGCCGCATCGCGCAGGCTCAGGGGATGCTGGCGCAGGCCACGGACGAATATGAGACGCGAAATGCCCTGCTCAAGCAGAACTCCAGCGCCGTCGCCCGCCGCGATGTCGAGCGCGCGCAGGTGCAGGTCGAAACCCAGCAGGGCATGGTCGATGCCGCCATCGCCGCGCGGGATGCGCTGAAGGCTCAGGTCGAATTCCAACTGCCTGCCCGCAAGTCCAGCGCCGAAGCCGCCCTGCACGAGGCTCAGGTCGAGCTGGACAAGACGCTTGTGCTGGCAGGCACCGACGGGATCGTCCAGCAGTTCGCATTGCGGCCCGGCGATGTGGTCAACCCGATGCTGCGCCCGGCGGGTATCCTGGTGCCGCAGCGGCAGGTCACCGGTCTGGTCGCCGGCTTTGGCCAAATCGAATCCCAGGTGATGAAACCCGGCATGATCGGCGAGGTCGCCTGCATCGCCAAGCCGTGGCAGGTGATCCCGATGGTGGTGACCGAAGTTCAGGACGTGATCGCCGCCGGTCAGATCCGGCCCACGGATCAGCTGCTTGACATGCAAAACCTGGTACAGGGCGGCACGATCACCGTGATCATGGAGCCGCTGTTCGAAGGCGCGCTGGACGGGCTACCCCAAGGTGCGACCTGCATCGCCAATGCCTATACCAGCAACCATGACGCGCTGGACGATCCCGGCACAGGCTCATTTAAACGCTTCGGGCTGCATGCGATCGACACGGTGGGGCTGGTGCATGCGCTGATCCTGCGCATTCAGGCCATTCTGCTGCCGGTGCAGACACTGGTGCTGAAGGGCCATTGAACGTAGCGGGCGGGCCGGTTTCCCGGCCCGCCGCTGATCTTAGTGCTTCACTTCCTCGGCGGGCAGATGCTCGCTGCCGCCCAAGGCCCAGCGGGTCAGCGGCCGCGCGGCCAGGATCAGCAGCACACCCGGGATGACGCTGCCCCAGAACAGCCGATCGAACAGATGCGGCAGGCTGGTCGGGCTGGAAGTGTCCATGCCCGTCGCCAGCAGCCCCGCCATCAGGCTGCCCAGCGAGCTTGCGACGAACCAGAAGCCCATCATCTGGCTGGTGAAGCGCTGCGGCGCGAGACGCGAGAAGGTACTGAGGCCTACCGGGCTAAGCAGCAGTTCGGCGCAGGTATGGATCAGGAAGGTGCCGGTCAGGAACAGGAACGACACTTTCGCGCCACCCGCCGCCATCCGTGCCGCAGGCACCAGCAGCCAGAAGCCCAGACCCACAAGGATCAGCGCCAGCCCGAATTTCACAAAGACCGAGATCTCCCATTTCCGCTTCTGCGCGGTCAGCCAGAAGGCCGCGAACAGGGGCGTCAGCAGCACGATGAAGGCCGGGTTCAGGTTCTGGAACCACGAGGCCGGAACCTCGAAGCTGCCCAGCTGACGATCGGTCAGATCGGCGGCAAAGATCGACAACGACGACCCGGCCTGCTCGAAGCGCGACCAGAAGACGGCGGCGGCCACGAACAGCACCGCCAGAACGATCATCCGGCGTTTCTCGGCGGGAGTCAGGTCACCGGCGAAATAGATGTTCAGGAAGAAGCCCACCGCCACGGTGACGATCAGCACACCCATCGCGCCTGCAATTCCGGTGGCGCTGGACAGGTCCAGCCAACCGGCCATCATCATGCCTCCGATCACCAGCACCGCCGCGCCGCACAGGATCACGGTGGTCAGATGGTCGAAACGCGCCGTCCCGCTATCGGGATGGTGATGCGGCTGCGGAGCCCCGCCCAGACCGCGCAACGAATTCTTGCCAGCATAGATGAAGTTCACCAGCCCCAGGGTCATGGCGATGGCAGCGGCGCCAAAGCCCCAGTGCCAGCCCCATTTCTCGCCCAGATAACCGGCGATGAAGCCGCCAAGGATCGCACCGATATTGATGCCCATGTAGAAGAACGAAAAGCCCGCATCGCGCCCGCCGATATCGTCCTTGTCGTAAAGCTCACCGACCATGCTGGAGATGTTGGGCTTGAGCAGCCCCGTGCCGATGGCGATGCAAGCCAGCCCGACCAGGAACAGACCCGCGCTTGAACCGGCAAACGCCAGCAAGATATGGCCGATGATGATGATCACCGCACCGACGGTGATCGCACGGCGCGAGCCCCAGAAGCGGTCGGCAATCCAGCCGCCCGGCAGGGCAAGGATATAGGCCGAGGCCGTATAGATGCCATAGATCGCCACCGCATCCGCGGTGGCAAGGCCAAGGCCGCCATTGGCGACGACATCGACCAGATAAAGAACCAGGATGGCGCGCATCCCGTAATAGCTGAAGCGCTCCCACATCTCGACGAGGAAGAGCGAGGTCAGACCGGCGGGGTATTTTCCGAGTCGGGTCATGTTTACCTGCGACTTTTTCATTCGCGGGACGGGTTACTCCAGCTTGCTCCGGGGGGAAATGGGCAGATGGACGTCCGACGCAGGGTATTTTGCACCTTTTGCTTGATTCAGTCCCTCGAATTCTGTCACTTCGCCTGATCGGCCTGTCATCCTGACTGCGCATAATCTCGCTGCAATGGACCGATTCCCGCGCTTTTCGGCCCGCGCCCCCTGATCGCACAGCCCATGCATTTGGCTTGATTTGTCAGCCATCGCCCCGCAGGATTCACCGCGAACCGAACCCGCGCCCGACAGGCTGCGACGATTTGTCGGCCCACAGGGGCCTCGCACAGCCTTCCTATATCTTGTGTTTTTTGCTCATCATACCCATATAGGTGGAAGTTTTCCGACAATTTCGCAGCCAGGACAGGCCCATGAACCAGATCCATCCCATCGAGAACGATTCCGTCTTTGCGGCTCCGATCGCCGAGCAGATCTGGGACATGAAATACCGCCTGAAAGAGGCCTCGGGCGCACCACGCGACCTGTCGGTGCAGGACACATGGCGGCGCATCGCCCGCGATCTGGCCCGAGTCGAGGCCGACCCCGCCGCATGGGAGGACCGTTTCTACGCCGCGCTGGAAGGTTTCAAGTTCCTGCCCGCCGGTCGGATCATCGCTGGCGCAGGCACCGGCCGCGACGTGACGCTGTTCAACTGCTTCGTCATGGGCACCATCCCCGATAGCATGGCCGGTATCTTCGACATGCTGAAGGAAGCCGCGCTGACCATGCAGCAGGGCGGGGGCATCGGCTATGACTTCTCGACGCTGCGGCCCAAGGGCGCGCCGGTCATGGGGGTGGCGGCGGATGCCTCGGGGCCGCTGACCTTCATGGATGTCTGGGATTCGATGTGCCGCACGATTATGTCGGCCGGCTCGCGCCGCGGCGCGATGATGGCGACCATGCGCTGCGACCATCCCGATGTTGAGGAATTCATCACGGCCAAGCAGGACGCCAAGCGGCTGCGCATGTTCAACCTGTCGGTTCTGGTCACCGATCCGTTCATGGACGCGGTCAAGGCCGATGCCGACTGGCCGCTGGTCTTTGGCGGCAAGACCTTCCGCACCGTCAAGGCACGCGCGCTGTGGGACCGCATCATGCAGTCCACCTATGACTATGCCGAGCCGGGCGTGATCTTCATCGACCGCATCAACAAGGCCAACAACCTCGGCTATTGCGAAACCATCTCGGCCACCAATCCCTGTGGCGAACAGCCCCTGCCGCCCTATGGCGCCTGCCTGCTGGGCTCGGTCAACCTGGCGCGGCTGGTGACGCATCCGTTTACGGACAAGGCGGAACTGGATGCGCGCGGCTTGGACGAACTGGTCCGCACCGCCGTCCGCATGATGGACAATGTCGTCGATGCATCGAAATTCCCGCTGCCCCAACAGGAGGCCGAGGCCCATGCCAAGCGCCGCATCGGGCTGGGCGTCACCGGGCTGGCCGATGCATTGCTGATGCTGGGCCTGCGCTACGGCGCTGACGATGCCGTCGCCCAGACCCGCGTCTGGATGAAGGCCATTGCGCGTTCGGCCTATCTGGCCTCGGTCGATCTGGCCCGCGAAAAAGGTGCCTTCCCGCTGTTCGATGCCAAGAAATATCTGAAATCCGGCTTCATGCAGAAGATGGACAAGGATGTGCGCGATGCCATTTCGCAGCATGGTATCCGCAATGCGCTGCTGACCTCGATCGCGCCGACCGGAACGATCTCGCTTTACGCGGGCAATGTGTCATCCGGGATCGAGCCGGTCTTTGCCTATGCCTATACTCGCAAGGTGCTGCAAAAGGACGGCTCGCGGACCGAGGAAGAGGTCGTCGATTACGCCGTCCAGATGTGGCGCGACCTGCATGGCGATGCGCCCTTGCCGGATTACTTCGTCAACGCCCAGACGCTGGCACCCCGCGATCACGTCGCCATGCAGGCGGCGGCGCAGGAATGGGTGGACAGCTCGATCTCCAAGACCATCAACTGCCCGCAGGATATCGGCTTTCAGGAATTCAAGGATGTCTACATGGCGGCCTGGGATCTGGGCTGCAAAGGCTGCACCACCTATCGCCCGAATGACGTGACCGGCTCGGTCCTGTCCGTCGAGCCCGAGAAGAAGCCCGAACCCACACCGGCTCCGGTGCCCGCCCCCGCCGTCACCCCCCTGGCCCGCGCCGAGGTTCTGTCGGGCGAGACCTACAAGCTGAAATGGCCCGACAGCCAGCACGCCATCTATGTTACCGTCAACGACACCATCGACGAGGACGGCACCCGCCGCCCGTTCGAGGTCTTCATCAACTCCAAGAACATGGAGCATTTCGCCTGGACGGTCGCGCTGACCCGGATGATCTCGGCGGTGTTCCGGCGCGGCGGCGATGTGGGCTTCGTGGTTGAGGAACTGAAGGCCGTCTTCGACCCGCGCGGCGGATCGTGGATGAAGGGCAAATACGTGCCCTCCATCCTGGCCGCGATCGGCAATATCCTCGAACAGCACATGATCGCGATCGGTTTCTTCACCGCGCCCGAAGCACCTGCGGCCGTCCCGGCCATCGCGACGGAACGACCCAAGGGTCAGGCCTGCCCCAGCTGCGGCGAATTCACCGTGATCCATGCCGATGGCTGCGAAAAATGCACCAGCTGCCTCTGGAGCCGCTGCGGCTGAAGCGACACTCCCCGGTTTCTTTCTTGTAGAAATATCCCGGGGAGATCCCGAAGGGATCGGGGCAGAGCCCCCTGCAAGGCTGGCCATCGGCGCGAACAGCGCCGTCAGGCCACCTTGCCCAAGACCCCACCAACCTGCCCGGCCATGGCGCGATCCTCGATCACCATCTGCGCCAGCTTCGCGCCGATCATCATCGCGGGCGCGTTGGTATTGCCGGACACGATCTCGGGCATGATCGAGCAATCGGCGACGCGCAGCCCCTCGACCCCGCGCACCCGCAGCCGGGGATCGACCACGGCCCGATCATCCACCCCCATCCGGCAGGTTCCGGTGGGGTGATAGATGGTGGTCGAATTTTCACGCGCCCAGGCCAATGTCTCGTCATAGCCCTGAACGCCGGGGGCAGGCCGGAACTCCTCGGAAATCGCCGCGCGCAATGGCTCGGTCCGGGCGATCTGACGGGCGATCTCGATGCCCGCGACCACGGTATCGCAATCGGTCCGGGTCGACAGGTAATTCGGCTGGATCAGCGGCGCATCCCGCGCGTCGGGACTGCGCAATGTCACCGTGCCCCGGCTTTCAGGACGCAGCTGGCAGACCGATTGCGTGAAGGCCGAGAACGGATGCACCCCCTCACCGGGGCTGTCGGCGGACCAGGGCTGGATGTGGAACTGGATGTCGGGCGTGACAAGCTCGGGCCGGGTGCGCAGGAAACCAAAGACCAGACTTGCCGCCATGGTCATCGGCCCGGTGCGGAACAGCGCATATTCCAACCCGATCCGCGCCTTGTTGAACAGGCTGCGGACCTCATCGTTCAGGGTCGCCTCGCGGCATTTGAAGACCAGCCGGGCCTGCAGATGGTCCTGCAGGTTGCGACCGACCTCGGGCGAATGGCGGGCCACGCGGATGCCCTGCGCAGTCAATTGTTCAGCGTCACCCACGCCCGACAGCATCAGCAATTGCGGAGAGCCGATGGCCCCGGCGCACAGGATCACTTCGCGCGCGGCGCGGATCACGTCGCGGCTGCCGTCAGGGCGGATGATCTCGACGCCCGTGGCGCGGCCTTCTTCGATCATCACGCGCAGCACCTGCGCATGGGTCTCGATGCGCAGGTTTGCGCGGTCGCGAATCGGCGTCAGGAAGGCCTTGGCCGAGGAGCAGCGCCGCCCCTTGTCCACGGTCAGCTGGAAATGCCCCACCCCGTCCTGAACCGGGCCGTTGTAATCGGGATTATAGGGAATGCCCTGCGCTTTCGCGGCCTCGATCCACAATTCGCAGATGCGGCGACGCAGGCGCGGGTCAGATACCTGCAATGCGCCTTCGGACCCTCGCCCCTCGCCACTGCCGCGCTGGAACGTCTCCAACTCCTCGAAAAGCGGGCCGACCTCGGACCATGACCAGCCGCGATTGCCCATCTGCGCCCAATGGTCGTAATCCTGCCGCTGGCCGCGCACGTAAAGCAGCCCGTTCAGCGAGGACGAGCCCCCCAGCACCTTGCCGCGCGGCCAGTGGATGGCGCGTCCGGCAAGGCCGGGATCAGGCTCGGTCCGGTAGCACCAGTCGAATTCGGGATTGTGCATGGTACGGAAATAGCCGACCGGAATGTGTATCCACGGGCTGGTGTCGCGGCCCCCGGCCTCAAGCAGGGTGACGCGGATGCCCGGATCGGCGCTCAGCCGGTTCGCCACCACGCATCCGGCGGAACCAGCGCCCACCACCACGTAATCGGAAATTTCCTGACCTACGGCCATGTCTTATCCCTCACAGTGACAATGTGGCGGCGCCCCGGTGGCGGGACGCCGCAGTGCCTTGGTTAGCCGCGCGCCTCACGCCGCCCGATCAGGATCGCGCAGATCATCGACACAAGACCGGCAAAGACCACATAGCAGCACAGCCAGAACGGATCGTTGTTGTTCGAGGCCATCAGCCATGTCGCGATCATCGGCGTGATCCCCGAGGCAAATATCCCCGAGAACTGATAGACGAAGGACACGCCGGTATAGCGCACGCTGGGATCGAACAGATCGGCGAACAGCGCCGCCTCGGGGCCGTAGCAAATCGGGTAGATGATGCCAAAGGGCAGCACGATCCCCAGAACGATCAGCACCGGATTGCCCGAGGTCATCAGCGCGAATGCCGGGAACACGCTGAGACACAGCAAAAGCGCGCCCATCGCATAGGTCTGCGGTCGCCCGACCCGGTCGGAAAGCCGGCCAAAGAACGGGATGCAGAACACCATCACCACCGCCGCCGCGCAGACCGTCCACAGCGCGAAACTGCGCTCGAGTCCGACATACTTGGTCAGGTAGACGATCGAGAACACCGCGAAGATGTTGAAGAACACGCCGTCGATATAGCGCGCGCCCATGCCCAGTGCGACATTGGCCGGGTAGCGCTTGATCATGTCGGTAAAGGGCAGGCCCTGATCGCGGCCCCGCGATTCCGCCTTGGCCTTCTCGAATTCCGGGCTTTCACCGATATTGCTGCGGATCCAGGTTCCCAGACCGACAAGGATGATCGAGGCGACAAAGGCCGAGCGCCAGCCCCAGGCCAGGAAGGCCTCTTCCGGCAGCATGGTCAGCAGCGCCATCACCCCGGACGCCATGAACAGGCCCAGAGACAGGCCGATCTGCGGGATCGAGGCATAGAAGCCGCGCTTTTCCTTGGGCGCGAATTCATAGGCCATCAGCACTGCCCCGCCCCATTCGCCACCGATGCCGATGCCCTGCAGGATACGCAGAAACAGCAGGATGATCGGCGCGGCGATGCCGATGCTTTCATAGGTCGGCAAAAACCCGATGGCGACCGTTGCACCGCCCATCAGCAGCAGGGTGATGACCAGCATCGTCTTGCGTCCGATGCGGTCGCCGAAATGGCCAAAGACCAGCCCGCCCAGCGGACGGGCGACAAAGCCCATCGCGAAGGTGGCATAGGCCAGCAGGATCGAGACGGTTTCGTTGTCCGTGGGAAAGAACAGCTTGTTGAACACGATCCCGGCAACGACGCCGTAAAGAAAGAAATCATACCATTCGATGGTCGAGCCCACGAGGCTGGCGAACACGACCTTTCTGACATTGTTCTCATGTTTGGCAGTGCCATAGGCACCGATGCTCAGATCCGACATTCCGCCCTCCCGTGCGTTGTTCGTCGTCTGCAATCTGTTCGGAACCGGCACGCTCCTCCCATGCCGGTGATCGGATGCTGCCCGAGCCATCGGCATTGAGTCAAAGTAATTTTGAGACAATGAGTCTCATTTATGACAGAACGCATATCCGTTCCGCGGTTGGACAGCGCCCCGCCCCGCGCTAGACTGGCGCCCCGGACAGGAAAGCACGATGCCGATGGACCAAAGCCCCGACTCCATTTCCAGCGCACCCAGCCTGCGCAACTTGCAGATCCTGCAGGTGATCGCACTTGAGGCGCGGCCGATGACGCCGACCGAGGTCAACGCCGTCCTTGGCCTGCCCAAGCCCACCATCCACCGGCTGGTCGCCAATCTGGAACAGGAGGGCTATCTCTCGCGGCATCTGGACGGGCGCAGCTATCTGCCGGGCCCGAAACTGCGCGAGATGATGCTGGGCGTGATGCGCGCCGGTCATCACCACCTGCCCCGGCGCGAGGTGCTGATGCGGCTGAACGAATCCGTGGGCGAGACCTGCAACCTGTCGATCCCCGACGGCGATGCGATGATCTATGTCGACCGGGTGGAAACCCATTGGCCGCTACGGATCGCGCTGAAGGTCGGCTCGCGCGTGCCGCTGCACGCGACCTCGGCGGGCAAGGCGGCGCTGACCCAGATGGGCGCGGCAGAGTTCGAGCGCTTCCTGTCCAAGGCGCGGCTGCATGCCCATACCGAACGCACCATCACCGACCCCGCCGCCTTGCGCAGCGAAATTGCCGCGATCCGCACGCGCGGCTACTCCACCGATAGCGAGGAATTCGTGCCCGGCATGATCGCGGTCGCCGTGCCGGTTCTGGACCGCGCCGGTTTGTTCTGCGCGACGCTGTCCTTCCACGCCCCCGTGCAGCGCCTGTCACTTGAGGACGGGCTGAAACACCTGCCCGCCTTGCGTCAGGCCGCGAGCGAGTTGACCGGTCTGACCTGAGCTATCACATCTGCTATTTGTAGCGCGCGTCGAGACATCAACATCTGGATGGTAAGAAAGAAGGTTATATATTACGACTAATCCGTTGAAATATTGAAAAATATATCGATACTCTACTTTCCAGCATCGCAGCTACCCTGCGTACTGCACACGGAAGGGTAAAATCAGATACAAAGCGCATTGCGCCGCCCTATCGCCCCCCGGATCTTGTATCTTGGCCCAGATTTCGCCAAAGTCTTTGGCCTGAAATTCCTTGGAAGGACCACGCCAGATCATGCGCATGCGCGACACGTTCATCAAGCCGATGCATCCGGAGGGTCGTCGTTTCGTCGCGATCTTTGCAGCCATCACCCTCGCGCTGTTCTTGCTGTGGGAGCCTTTGGGCTGGATCGGGGTCGGCCTGACAGTCTGGTGCTACTACTTCTTTCGCGACCCCGAGCGTGTCACCCCCAACCGCCCCGGACTGGTGATCAGCCCGGCTGACGGCATCGTCTCGCTGATCGAACCCGCAGTTCCGCCGAAGGAACTGGGCATGGCCGACGCGCCTCTGACCCGCGTCAGCGTCTTCATGAGCGTGTTCAACTGCCATGTGAACCGCGCCCCGGTCGCGGGCCGGGTATCCGCCGTCGCCTACCGCCCGGGCAAGTTCTTCAACGCCTCGCTTGACAAGGCCAGCGTCGACAACGAACGCAACAGCCTGTGCATCGAGATGGAGGACGGCCGCCAATTGGCCGTGGTCCAGATCGCCGGTCTGGTGGCGCGGCGCATCGTCTGCTTCGTCAAGCCGGGCGATGCGGTGACGCGCGGCGGACGCTTCGGCCTGATCCGTTTCGGCTCGCGCCTTGATGTCTATCTGCCGCCGGGCGTTGAGCCTCTGGTCAGCATCGGCCAGACCATGGTGGCCGGGGAAAGCATCATCGCCGACCTCACCTCGACCCGGACCGAGTGATGTCCGAGAACCCGCAAAAGCCCTCGGGCGAATTGACCCTGCTGCAACTGCTGCCCAATGTGCTGACGGTGGCCGCCATCTGCGCGGGCCTGTCGGCGATCCGCTTTGGCGTGCAGGGGAATTATACGCTGGCCGTGCTGTTGATCATCCTTGCCGGGGTGCTGGACGGGGTGGACGGGCGGTTGGCCCGCGCACTTGGCAGTTCCAGCAAGATCGGTGCCGAGCTGGATTCGCTGGCCGATTTCCTGAACTTCGGCGTGGCGCCGCCCCTGCTGCTGTATTTCTGGGGCCTGGACCATTTCCGCGGCATCGCCTGGATCTCGGTTCTGGTCTTTGCGGTTTGCAGCGTGATGCGGCTGGCGCGGTTCAATGTCGGCGCCAAGGCCGATGCGACCGAACGCCCCGACACCGCCTATTTTCAGGGCGTTCCCTCGCCCGCCGGTGCGCTGCTGGTCATGCTGCCGATGTATCTGTCCTTCCTGTTCGGCAACAAGCCCGTCCTGCCCGAGCCGGTCATCTGCATCTACATGGTCGCCGTAGGGTTGTTGCTTATCAGCCGCATCCCGACATGGTCGTTCAAGAAAACCCGCATATCACGCGAGAACGTCAAGTTTTTCCTGATCGCGGTGACGGCAACGCTGGCCGCCTTGCTGACTTTTCCTTGGGCGACGTTGATTGTGCTTTGCCTTGCCTATGTAGGCATGGTCATCTGGGCCTTGTTGGAGAAACGCAAATCATCTGCGGGTTGAGCAAGGCATATGGATATAAAGGCGGTACAGGCGTCCTACTCACGCTGGGCCCCGATCTATGACGGGACGTTCGGGGCGCTGACCAATGGGGGCCGAAAAAAGGCCGTCGGTTACATCAACTCACGTGGTGGCAGCGTGCTGGAGGTCGGGGTCGGAACCGGCCTGTCGCTACAGCACTACGAGCCCGGCATGCGGGTCACGGGCATCGATTTCAGCCATGAAATGCTGGAAAAGGCACGTGAGAAGGTCGAAAAACAGAACCTGACCCAGGTCCACGAATTGCGGCAGATGGATGCCCGTTCGCTGGACTTCCCCGACGACCATTTCGACACCGTGGCCGCCATGCATGTGCTGTCCGTGGTGCCGGAACCCGAAAAGGTGATGGCCGAGATCGCACGGGTCTGTAAACCGGGCGGCAAGGTGGTCATCACCAACCATTTCGCCCGCAGCGAGGGCGCGCTGGCGGCGATCGAAAAGGCGTTTGCGCCGCTGGCCAATGTCATTGGCTGGCATTCCGATTTCCGCATCGAGACCGTGCTGGGCGAATCCTGCCTGCAGCTTGAATCGCGCGAAACCATCCCGCCCTTCATGACCTTTCTGGTGCTGGGCAAACGTCAGCCCAACTGAACGAAAACCACCGGTCGGCAAGCCGTCCGGTGGCCAATTTCAAAAGGTTATGGTCGAAACCTAACGCGCCAACCCCGCTGCTGCCAGCCACTCGACCGAACGCATGATCCGGCCCTTGTCGCGCAGTTCAAGGATCAACCGGGGCGAGGATTTCAACTCGGCCAGCGCGCGAAACACTCCGTGCCACAGGATGTTCCCCTCGCCAATCGCCCAGTGGCGGTCGGCATAGCCATCGGCATCCTGCAGATGGACGTGTTGCAGGCGCTCGCCCGCACGGCGGATGAAATAATCCACCGGCGGCGCGCCGGTCGCGCCATGGGCGTAATGCGCGTGCCCGGTATCGACGGACACCGCCATGGCCGGGGAATCGAAGCTGTCGGCAAGGATGCGGCGAATATCGGGGTCCTTGTCCTCGATATTTTCGACGACCATGGTGACACCGATATCTTCGGCGCGGGCGACGACCGGAGCCATGATCTTATGGCAATTCTCGATCACCCAGTCATAGGCCGAGCGATCCGAGAAATTGTCCAGATTGTTGAAATCCCAGGTCGTGTAGGGCGAATGGATGACCATCTGCGTCGCACCCAGATAGTCGCAGACTTCCAGCCCCTGCAGATATTTCCGGGTGATCACCGCCTGCATGTCGGGATCGGGATTGGCGATGTTCAGGCCCCAGAACGGACCGTGGATGCCCAACCGCCCCTGATAGCCAGACAGGATATGGCGGGCCTGATCGGCCACCGATTTCCAGTCGCCATTCAGCAGATCGGCATCGAAGAAATCCTGAAGCTCGACATCGCGATCCTCGGCAAGGATGAAATCGCGAAAGTCCTCAAGCGCCGCAGTCGGCAGCGCCATGCCCAGCAATGGCAGGTCGGTCATGATCAGGCTTTCTCGAAAAGGGGAAGGGAAAGATCGCTTAACAATGTGTGAAATTCGTCCATGCCGTGGACCAAGTGATGCGCGCCCGCGTCAAGCAGGCGGTCGGCATGGCCCTCGCGGTGTTCCGACGGGCCGATAAAGCCCACGGCCAGACATCCCGCGTCACGGGCGCACAGGATGCCATGCGGGTTGTCGTCGATGAAGATTGCCCGTTCCGGCGCGACGCCAAGACGCGCGGCGGCAAATATCGCCAGATCGGGGGCGGGCTTGGCACGGGCGACATGCTCGGCCGAATAGACATGCGGACCGAAACGCCGCGCCAGCGGCGTCCGCGCGATGGAACGGTCCAGCCGTCGGATGCTGGAATTCGAGCAGACCGCCATGGCCACGTCGAAGTCCCACAACACACGCTCGATCCCCGGTATATGTGGGATATGCTGGTCGAACATCTGGAACAGCATCCGGTCGGCTGCCGCAAACACCTGTTCGGCGTCCAGTCCCGCCTGCGCCATCCATCCCCGGCTTTGATCGCCACCATTGCCGGAAAAGATGCGCGCGGCCTCATCCCGGTCCATCGGGAAACCGGCAGCGGTAATGGCCTGCGCCAACGCTCCGCAGCCCAGCGGCTCGCTGTCCAGCAGCACGCCGTCGCAGTCGAAAAGGATCGCGTCATAACTCATGCGGTGCATTCCTCGGTCATCAATTCGCGGACAAGGACGGGATTGTCCGAGACGATATAGCCCGGGCCGCGCGCGATCCAGTGCCGGATCAGGTCGGGGTCGTTGACGGTCCAGACCGAGGTTGCCACCAGCGGGCGCAGGCTGCGGATCAGGTCGAACTCGGCCTCGAACAACTCATGATGGATGCCGACGATATCGACCAGCCCATCGACCTCGGCCAGAAGCGCCGCGATGCCACCCTGACGCGTGGCCCAGTCGCGGTTGACCGAGATCAGCCGCCCGAATTCCGGGGCAACATCGCGGATCTCGCGCACGACGGAAATGTCGAAGCTGTGCAGGACCGAGCGCGCCTGCAACCCGCGCTGGCGCAGCGCCTCGGCGGCCATGGCGACCATGCCGGGATAGGGCTGGCCGTTCTGATCCGCCTTGAGTTCGACATACAGATCGGCCGTGTCCGGGGTCAGGATATCCAGCACCTCGTCAAAGCTTGGCACGCCTTCGTCGATCAGCGCACCATCCGGGCCCTTCAGGCGCAGCGCGCGGCGGCTTTCGGGGGTCAGGTCACGGACAAGACCGGTTCCGTCCGTCGTGCGCTCCAGCGTGGCGTCATGGATCACCACCAGCTCACCGGCATCGGTCAGGTGCAGGTCGAATTCGATGGCGTCGAAACCGTGCCGGACGGTCTGGCGAAAGCCGTAGGCCGAGTTCTCGGCCCAGAGGTTGCGGGCGCCGCGATGCGCCATGATCTTGGGCATGTCTGTATCCTTCGTTCAGCGGATTGTCGGGTCCAGCCGGTCGCGCAGCCAGTCCCCCATAAGCGAAATACTCAGCGTCGTCAGCACGATCACCACGGATGGAGCCAGCATGATCCATGGCGCGCGCGTCAGATATTCGCGGCCAAAGCCCACCATGTTCCCCAGTGAGCTTTGCGGCGGCTGCACCCCAAGCCCCAGAAAGCTAAGGCCGGATTCCATCAGGATGATTTCCGGGAAGGTCAGCGTCATCGACACGATCAGGGTCGAGGCGACATTGGGCAGGATGTGGCGCAGATAGACCCGGCGCGGGTTCGCGCCCAGTTGCACCACTGCCGCCGCATAGCCCTGGGCC
Organism: Paracoccus litorisediminis; assembly: GCF_009711205.1. Lineage (GTDB taxonomy): Bacteria > Pseudomonadota > Alphaproteobacteria > Rhodobacterales > Rhodobacteraceae > Paracoccus > Paracoccus litorisediminis. The sequence goes on from NZ_WMIG01000010.1 coordinate 39,594, forward strand.
GAGGCCGAAATCGCCAACCCGCGCGCGATGCGGGCGTAACGCTCCCACCCGTAAAAGCCCATCAGGCAGACCAGCAGCCACATGGATGAGCCGAAAAACGCCAGCACCGCCAGCGACATGATCATGAAGGGCAGCGCCGCCTGAAAATCGGCCAGCGCCATCACCAGATGCTCGACCCAGCCGCGGAATTGCGCGGCCAGGAAGCCCAAGGTGGTGCCCAAGACCGCCGACAGGATCGTCGCGCCAAAGGCGATGACAAGCGACACCCGGATCGACTGGATCAGCCGCGACAGCACGTCCCGGCCCAGTTCATCCGTGCCCAGCAGGTGGCCCGGCGTGCCCATCGGGGCCAGCCGCGCCATCAGGTCCATGCGGGTGATGTCATAGGGGCGGATCTGGTCGGCAAAGATCGCCACCAACACCATCGTTGCGATCCAGATCATCGACAACACGACAAGGAACGGCATCTTCAGACGGATGCGGGTCAGCAGATGCGGTGCGGGAAGGACGGTTGCAGTCGTCATCATCAGTCCTCAGTGAGCAGGCTTGGCGCGCAGGCGCGGGTCCAGCAGGCCATAGGAAAAATCGACCAGCAGATTCGCCACCACCATCGAAGCGGCGATGACCAGCAGCAGGCATTGCACCACCGCCAGATCGCGGTTTGCGACCGAGACGACGATCAGCCGCCCAATCCCCGGCCATGAAAAGATGCTTTCGACCACCACCGCGCCTGCGATCAGCGCGCCCAGCATGAAGCCGATCAGCGTGACGATGGGCACCGCCGCATTGGGCAGCGCGTGACGCCAGACCACCTCCCGCCAGGGCAAGCCCTTGGCCATGGCGGTGCGGATATAGGGCTGGCCCAGCACCTCGATCATGGCCGAGCGCGAGAACCGCGCAAGGATGCCGATGCCGCCGATGGACAGGGTGGCAATGGGCAGGATGGCGTGACGCCAGCTGGACTGCCCGCCCGAGGGCAGCCAGTCCAGCCGGACTGCAAAGACCAGAACCAGCACCAGCCCAAGGACAAAGGACGGGATGGTGAAGCCAAAGATCGACATCATGATGACGCCGCGATCCGCCACCGACTGGCGGTGCAGCGCGGCATAGACCCCCGCCGGAATGCCGATCGCCAGTTTCAGGATCAGCGCGGGCACGGTCAGAGCCAGCGTCGCCGGGATGCGCTGCAGCACCAGATCGATGGCGGGCGACTGGTCGCGCATCGAGACGCCGAAATCGAAGCTGAGGATCTGGCGCAGATAGGCCAGGTATTGCTGCCACAGCGGGTCGTCCAACCCCCAACGGGCGCGGAAAGCATCGACCGCGTCCTGCGGCGCATCCGGCCCCAGCAGGACCTGCGCCGGATCGCCCGACAGGCGCAGCACGACAAAGGCAAAGGTCACGACCAGCAGGATGGTCAGAAAGGCGCGGGCCAGCTTGGCAAGGATGAAGCGGATCATGAAAACCTCAGGCGGCAACGGGCCGGGCGTGGCCCAGCTTCAGGCAGGCGGCCAGCCGCCCGTCATGTTCGGCCAGTTCGGGCCGGGTCGCGGCGCAACCTGCATCGGAATGGCGGCAGCGCGGATGAAAGGCACAGCCCGATGGTCGGCTGGCGGGATTGGGCGGCTCTCCCTTCAGGATGATGCGCCCGTCCAGCCCCTGCCCCGGTTTCGGGACCGAGGACACCAGCGCCCGCGTATAAGGATGGCGCGGGTCCGAAAATATCCGGTCCGAGGAGGCGATCTCGACCACGCGGCCCAGATACATCACCGCCACCCGGTCACAGATATTGCGCACCACCTTCAGGTCATGGCTGATAAAGACCATGGTCAGCCGCTCTCGTTCCTGCAATTCGCGCAGCAGGTTCACCACCTGCGCCTGAATCGAGACATCCAGCGCCGAGACGGGTTCGTCGCAGACCAGAAAACGCGGGCGACTGGCCAGCGCGCGGGCGATGACGACGCGCTGGCGCTGCCCGCCGGACAGTTCATGCGGATAGCGGTCGGCCTGATCGGCGCGCAGCCCGACCCGCGCCATCAGCGCGGCCACGCGGTCGCGAGCGTCCTCGCCCTTGGCCAGACCGTGGATCTCCAGCGGCTCAGATATCTGGCGGCTGATGGTCATGCGCCGGTCCAGTGCCGCCAGCGGGTCCTGATAGACCAGTTGCATATCGGCCCGCAGCTTGCGCCAATCCGCGCTGCCGGGGGCGGGCATCGGCTGGCCGCGATAGCGGACCTCGCCCTGCCATGGCCGTTCCAGTCCCAGCAGCATTCGGCCAAGCGTCGATTTTCCCGAGCCGCTTTCCCCGACAATGCCAAGGATTTCGCCTTCGTGCAGGGTCAGGTCGATGCCATCGACGGCACGGATATCATTGGCTTTTCCAAACAGGGGTTTGGCGGTGGCATAGCGCTGGACCAGCCCGCGCACATCAAGCAACGGGCTCATGCCGGGACCTCCTGCTGGGTCATGTGTCGAAGTGACGATTGGACGGGATGAAAACAGGCGACCGCGCCGCCGGATCGCTGGTCCTTCAGGTCCGGGGCATAGGAATTGCACAGCGACGATGCGGCATCACAGCGCGGGGCAAAGGCGCAACCGGCCGGCAGGGCGCGCGGATCGGGCACCGTGCCCTCGATCGGGCGCAGCCGGGCGCGGCCCGCCTCCAGATCGGGGATCGCGCGGAACAGCCCGTGCGTATAGGGATGGGCAGGTGCCGCGAACAGGCTGTCGATGTCGTTCGCCTCGACGATCCGGCCCGCATACATCACTGCCGCCCGGTCGCAGACCGCCGAGACCGCGCCAAGGTCGTGGCTGATAAAGACCATCGCCATGCCGGTCTGACGGCGCAAGCCAGCCAGCAGGTCCAGAATTTGCGCCTGAATGGTTGCGTCCAGCGCGGTCGTCGGCTCATCCGCGATCAGCAGGTCGGGTTGACCGGCAAGGGCCATGGCGATCATGATGCGCTGGCACTGACCACCGGAAAACTCATGCGGGTACAGGTCGATGCGACGCTTGGCGTCGGGAATGCCGACCATATCCATCAGCCGCAGCACCTCGGTCCGGGCCTGCGCACCACGCAGCCCGCGATGTAGGCGCAGGCCTTCGCCAATTTGCCGACCGACGCGCTGCACCGGGTTCAGCGAAGATGACGGGTCCTGAAAGATCATCGCGATGCGGGCACCGCGCACCCCTTCCAGTGTGGTCCTTGGCGCGCCGATCAGTTCCTGCCCGTCCAACCGGACCGAGCCCTGGACCCGCGCCTTGCCCGGCAGCAATCCCAGCGCTGCCAGCCACGTTACCGACTTGCCGCAGCCGCTTTCGCCGACCAGACCGATGGCCTCGCCGCGGTCGATATCCAGATCGATACCGTGCAGGACCGGAACGCCGTCAAAGGCGACCGTCAGATCCCGGATGGAGACGAACGACATGCGCCGCCCTCCTGTCTTGCTTGGAAAAATGAAACAGGGCGGATGCTGTCACCCGCCCTGCCCGTTCGAAATCAGACGCTCCAGTTCGCGGCGCGGAAATCCATGGCAAAGGCCGGCGCGGCCTTCCAGTTCAGCTCGGATTTCATGCCGGTGAAGACCGCGTTCTGGTGCAGCACGGTATAGGCCGGGTCCTCGCGCTCGCAGATTTCCAGCAGTCGGGTGATCGCCTTCTTGCGGTCGGCGTGGCTGGTCGAGGTCTCCATGACCACGGACAGGCGGTTGACCTCGTCGTTCCAGAAGTCGCGCTTCTGCTGAGCCTCGCCATTCGGGCCGAACTGGGTGATCAACGGCGTGATCGGGTCGTTGATATTGTTCGAGGCCGACCAGTCGCGCACGCCCTTGACCCCTTCGGGATCGTGGATCTGCGCCCAGTTTTCCTTCATCTGGATTTCGACGTTCAGACCGACCTGCTTCCACATCTCGACCAGAATCTGCGCGGTGGGGGTCTGGTTGGTATAGTAGTTGTTCAGCAGGCGGTAGGGGATCGCATCGCCCTTGTAGCCCGCCTGTTTCAGCAGGTCGCGCGCCAGTTCGGGATTGTATTCCGGCACGGTCCAGCCCTCGACGAACATGTCCGAGGTCTTGAAGCTATCGAACTGCATCCCCGCCGGGATCGCGGTCTGCCCACCCCACAGCGCATCGACGATGGCCTTGCGATCGATCGAATGGGTGAAGGCGCGGCGCACCAGCGGATCGGCCAGAATCTCGTTCTGCTTGTTGAAGACCGAGATGCGGTGGTTCCAGATGGTCGAGGATTGAACCTCAAGCCCCGGGGCCGCCTGAATGGTGGCGATCTGGTCGGGCGGCAGGTCGCAGGCGAAATCATATTCGCCCGACAGCAGCCCGTTGACGCGGCTGGCGACCTCGGGGACCTCGACAAAGCGGATGCGGGCCAGCGGCGGGCGGCCGCCCCAGTAATCGTCGAATGCCACCAGCGTCAGCGACACGTCGGGGCGGAATTCCTCGACCCGGTAAGGGCCGGTGGTAACGGGTTTCGCGGCCCAATCGGCATAGGTCGCGGCCTCGTCCCAGGCGCGCTTGCTGGCGATCTGCGAGCCGAATGCATACAGCCGCCCTTCCAGCGTCACGTCCGGCGTCGCGTTGTGGAAGCGGACGGTGTATCTGTCGACAGCTTCGACGCCGCGCAGGGCGGGCCACAGGCGACGGGCGATGCCGGGGACGCTGGCGGGCAGTTCCTTGGCCGATTGCGGCTTGAAATCCGCCTCATACAGGGTCTTGCCGCCCGCAGGCTCGGTCCCGGCGAAAAGCCGTTCGTTCGAGAAGGAGAACACCACGTCCTCGGCGGTCAGTTCGTCGCCATTGTGGAAGCGGACGCCCTGACGCAGCTTGAGTTCGATGGTCTTGTCGTCCAGCCGCTTCCATTCGGTGGCCAGACCCGGCACCGGGCCCTGATTGCCCATCCAGTCGCGCAGGATCAGCCCTTCCCACAGGTTCGGGAAGAAGACGCGCTCGCCGACGTTGGACTGTTCGTACCAGATGTCCAGCGTGTTGTTGTTGGTGATCTTTTGCACGGCGATGGTGATTTCGCGGCGCTGGCCTTGGGCGCGCAAGCCGCGCGGCAGGATCAGCGAACCGGCGGCGGCACCGAACAGGCCCAGCGTGTGGCGACGGTTGATAAGCATCATTCCCTCTCGTGTTCTTCTGTTGCGACTTTCCGTGAAGGTCGCGCAGCCTTTGCGCCCTGAACGTGGCGCTGGGACGAGAGTCCGGTGACGTTTCAATGAAGTTTGCCCGGCAGACGGTTGCGCCGCCGCCGGTTTCCCGGCGACGGCGCGGCTTTCGGCAGGCGCTTGGGGTGGGCTAACCCTCGTGCGCGCGCTGCAAAAGATAACCCTGAACCTCGCTGGCCGGGGCGGCGGGGGTCGCGTCCATGTCCTTGGGCACGGTCCAGCCCGGAGCCACCCCGCTCATGTCGGGCAGCTCATGCGCGATGCCCTTGTGGCAATCGATGCAGGTGCGCTGGCCGGTCAGCAGATACTGGCTGTGGATATTGGCGGCGCGCGGCGCCTGTTTCGACAGGTCCATGGCGACCGCCGTGTGGCAGTTGCGGCATTCCAGACTGTCATTGGCCTTCAGCCGCGCCCATTCATGCTGGGCCAGCTCGATCCGCTTTTCCAGAAACTTCTGGCGGGTGTTGACCGTACCAAAGATCTTGCCCCAGACCTCTTTGCTGGCCTGCATCTTGCGCGCGATCTTATGCGTCCATTCATGCGGCACATGGCAGTCCGGGCATGATGCCCGCACCCCCGAGCGGTTCGAGAAATGGACCGTATGCGACAGTTCTTCATAGACGTTATCGCGCATCTCATGACACGAGGTGCAGAATTTTTCGGTGTTGGTCAGCTCCAGCGCGGTGTTGAACGCGCCCCAGAACATGACCCCGCCGATGAACCCGCCCAGCGTCAGGAAGCCCAGCCCCAGCGTTCCCGCCGGAGTCCAGAGCACGCGCCAGAACCATTTGAACGGTGCAAGAATCCAGTGCAGCATGTCACTGATCCCCCGCCGTTTCCGTGCCCATATCCGCCATGTCGGTAAAGGTGTTCTTCACCAGCGCCTCGGTATCGGCCTGCGGCACATGGCATTGCGTGCAGAAATAACGCCGGGGCGAGACATCAGCCAGCATCTGCCCCTCGCGGGTCATGAAATGCGTGATCGAGATCATCGGCGCGCCCGTCCCCAGCGAGTTTTCCCGCTTGTGGCAGGACAGGCAGCGGTTGGCATTGACCGACAGCTGATAGCCCTCGATCGAATGCGGAATGATCGGCGGCTGTTCGGGATAGGCGCGCATCTGCCGCACGTCATCGGTGACATAGCGTTCCAGCGGTGCGGCGGGGATCGGCTCCATCGGCTGAGGCGTGGGGCCGGTCAGTTCGGGCGGGTCCTGAGGAAGGCCCTGCGCCAGGGTCAGGCTGGCGGCGCAGCAGGCAAGGACAATCATGGCAGTCCGGATCGCGTTCATCACACGGCCTCAATCTTGACGGCACATTTCTTGAAATCGGTCTGCTTCGAGATTGGATCGGTCGCGTCCAGCGTCACCTTGTTGATCAACTGGCTGGCATCGAACCACGGGACGAAGATCACCCCCTTGGGCATTCGGTTGCGGCCGCGGATTTCCACCCGCGAACGGATCTCGCCGCGCCGCGAGATCACCCGCACCTCCATGCCCTGATTCAACCCCCGCTCACGCGCGTCGGTGGCGTTCATGAAGACCTTGGCGCCGGGGAAGGCCTTGTACAGTTCCGGCACGCGCATGGTCATCGAACCGGAATGCCAGTGTTCCAGCACGCGCCCGGTGACCAGCCAGAAGTTGAACTCGTCATCCGGGCTTTCGGCGGGCGGCTCATAGGGAACGCCGATGATCAGCGCCTTGCCGTCGGGATAGCCATAGAACTGCACGCCGCGGCCTTTTTCGACAAAAGGATCGTAGCCCTCGCGGAAGCGCCAACGGGTTTCCTTGCCGTCCACCACCGGCCAGCGCAGACCCCGGATCTCGTCGCTTTGATACATGTCATAGGGGGCAAGGTCGTGGCCATGGCCGCGGCCAAAGCTTGCATATTCCTCGAACAGGCCCTTCTGGATGTAGAAGCCGAATTCCTGCGCCTCGGGGTTGGCATAATCCTCGCGGATTTCGGTCAGGGGAAACTTGTCGACCTGACCATTGGCATAGGCGACCTCAAAGATGGTCTTGCCCTTGTACTCGGGATTGGCCTCCAGCAGTTCCGCGGGCCAGACCTCATCGGTGGTGAAGCGTTTCGAGAACTCGACCAGTTGCCACAGGTCGGATTTCGCGTCGCCGGGCGCGTCGACCAGCTGGTGCCAGGCATGGGTGCGACGTTCGGCATTGCCATAGACGCCCTCTTTTTCCACCCACATTGCGGCGGGCAGAATGATGTCGGCAGCCATCGCCGTCACCGTCGGATAGGCGTCCGAAACCACGATCAGGTTGTCGGGATTGCGGTACCCCGGATAAGCCTCGTTCGAGCTGTTCGCACTAGCCTGCAGGTTGTTGTTCACCATGATCCAGTAGAAATTCAGCACCCCGTCATGCAGCATCCGGTCCTGCTGCACGGCATGGAAACCGGGCTTGGTGTTCAGAAGCCCATGAGGAACCTTCCACAACTCCTCGGCATGTTTGACATGTTCGGGATTGGTCACCACCATGTCGGCGGGCAGGCGGTGGGCGAATGTCCCCACCTCTCGCGCCGTGCCGCAAGCCGAGGGCTGGCCGGTCAGCGAGAAGGGCGAATTGCCGGGTTCCGAGATTTTCCCGGTCAGCAGGTGGATGTTGTAGACCATCTGGTTGGCCCAGACGCCGCGCACATGCTGGTTGAAGCCCATGGTCCACAAGGACATGACCTTGCGGTTCGGATCGGCGTAAAGCTCGGCCAGTTCCTTGAGGAAACCCGGCTCGACCCCTGAAAGCTTGCTGACGTAATCCAGCGTGTAGGTTGAGACCAGCGCCTTGTAGGCCTCGAAATCCGAGGGGTCCATCCTGCCCGCATCGGCCGCGCCGGTGGCCTTGACCTCCAGCGGGTTGTCGGGGCGCAGGCCATAGCCGATATCGGTCTGGCCCTTCACGAACTTGGTGTATTTGTCGACGAAGTCCTGGTTCACCGCACCGGATTCAATGATGTGATTGGCGATGTAGTTCAGGATCGCCAGATCGGTCCCCGGCTTGAACACGATCGGAATGTCGGCCAGATCCATCGAGCGATGGGTAAAGGTCGACAGCACCGCGCATTTCACCCCCGGCGTGCCCAGCCGACGGTCGGCCAGCCGCGTCCACAGGATCGGGTGCATTTCCGCCATGTTCGAGCCCCACAGCACGAAGGCGTCGGCATGTTCGAAATCGTCGTAGCAGCCCATCGGCTCATCGATGCCAAAGGTGCGCATGAAGGCCGTGGCCGCCGAGGCCATGCAGTGGCGCGCATTCGGATCAAGGTTGTTCGACCGCAGACCGACCCGCATCAGCTTGGTCGCGGCATAGCCCTCCAGCACGGTCCATTGCCCCGAGCCGAACATGCCGACCCCCTCCGGCCCCTTGGCCTTGAGCACCTCCTTGACCTTGGCGGCCATGACGTCAAAGGCCTCGTCCCAGCTGACCGGCTCGAACTCGCCTTCCTTGTCGAAGACGCCATTGGTCTTGCGCATCAAGGGCGTGGTCAGGCGGTCCTCGCCATACATGATCTTGGACAGGAAGTAGCCTTTGACGCAGTTCAGGCCGCGGTTCACTTCGGCCTGCATGTCGCCATGGGTGGCGACGACCTTTCCTTCCTTGACGCCGACCATCACCCCGCAGCCGGTGCCGCAGAAACGGCAGGGCGCCTTGGACCACTTGATCTGCAATGCCTCGACCCCACCCGGAACGGGCTGGGCCAGAACCGAAGCGGGAAGCCCGGCGGCCGTCGCCGCGAGCGCCGCGGCATGGGCCTTCAGAAGGTTACGTCTGGTCTGGTCGACACTCATCTTAGCTACCCCGCATTCTCTGCGTGCTCGAACACCATGTTGGCGCCAAGGACACCGTCTATCAGATTGATCTGCGTCAGTTTTTCGCCAAGTTCGCCGCTGCTGCGGCCTTCGATCGTGACCACGATCCGGCGATCGTCGCGGCCATGCACCTCGACATTGTCGTGGCGGGAAATCTGTTCCAGCACGGATTGCATCGCTTCCGGGACGACGCTGATCACGGCAGAGGACACATGCCATTCCTCACTCTGCATCGGCCATGTTCCTTTCGATGATGCCAATTGCCCCGTTCGGACAGGGCGCAATGCAGGCGCCACAGCCCGTGCAGGCGGCGCCGTCGATTTCGGGCAGAAAGGGGCCGCCGATGCGCGGCCGCATCGAGATCGCGTCCTCGGGGCAGGTGTCGCGGCAGGTCATGCAGCTGATCCCGGCATGCGTAAGGCAATCGCCGGAAATCGCGACCAGATGGCCCATGATCCGGGTTTTGCCAAAGACCGGCTCGGGGCAGGCCCGCGCGCATTCGCCGCAAAAGGTGCATTCGTCGCGCGGCAGCAGGATCACCCGGTCCTGCGCGATGGACAGGATCTGCTGCGGACAGGCGCGGACGCAATCGCCGCAGCCGGTGCAGGCGTCAAGCGACACCGCGCCGGGCGGGCGCGGTTCAAAAGGCGCGGGAAGCGGGCGGCCCCTCAGAAGCTGGCGGCGGGATATGCTGGCACTGGCTGGCATATCGGGTCAGTGCCCGACTGTCGGCGGTCCGGGTGGGCCTGTGAATATCTGGTAAATCCAGACGATGAAGCCATAGGCTCCGACAAAGGCAATCGAAAGAATCGGCCAGATGGCCAGTGCAAGCAAAAGGAAAATCGCAAGTTCCCTGAACCGTTGGCCGGGGGCGATGGGCCTGTCCTGCGTATCGTAGCGAGCGTCGGGCAACTGTATTCCCCCATGCAAGGCAAACGGGCAAGCTGTCGAAGTGCTGACTGAACAGGAAAAGCCTAACACGAGAAAACCACCCTCGAAAGAGAGCAGTTTTCACAATTAGATCGCTGATTGAATTGGTGTTGCAATCAATCCAACGGCGAGCGGACGGCTGATCATCCCCTGCCATTGGATTGGGTATTTCATGCGCGATCAGCCGCGGCGCGCGGCCTCGATCGCGGCCACGTCGATCTTGCCCATCGTCATCATCGCGGCAAAGGCGCGACTGGCCTCTTCGCCGCCCGCAGCCATGGCCTCGGTCAGCGCGCGCGGGGTGATCTGCCATGACAGGCCCCATTTGTCCTTGCACCAGCCGCATTCGCTTTCCTGCCCGCCATTGCCGACGATGGCGTTCCAGTAGCGGTCGGTTTCCTCCTGATCCTCGGTCTCGATCTGGAACGAGAAGGCCTCGGAGTGATGAAAATAGCTGCCGCCATTCAGTCCAAGGCAGGGAATGCCCGCCACGGTGAACTCAACGGTCAGGACATCGCCCTTCTTGCCCGAAGGGTAGTCGCCAGGCGCGCGATGCACCGCAGTCACCCGGCTGTCGGGGAAAACCCCGGCATAGAAATTTGCGGCCTCTTCGGCATCCTTGTCGTACCACAGGCAGATCGTGTTCTTGGCCATTGCATGAACCTTTCCTTTGGGGTGGGGCCGTGATCCCTGCGGGAATGCAAGGCCCCGGCCCGCGTCAGATCAACGCCAGATCGGCTGTCTCGATCTGCTGATCGGCATCGTCGCGTTTGGCTGCCGCCGCGCCCTCGCGCAGCGTCGAGGAAACGCTGGCCACCTCGACGATCTGGTAGGATGTGGCCAGCAGGTCGTCAAAGGCGTGGCTCAGTGCCGAATCCGCGTTTCCAAGAAATTCATCGGTCACTTCGGGGTTCGAACTGTTCAGGTCCACCAGCGCCGCGCGAAGCGAGGCCAGCAGGTCATTGGGTATTTCCGCCATGGTCTTCTTTCGTTTTTGGCCCGCCAACGCCCGGCAGGCGCAAATCGTTTCATCGCAATGACCGAAAAGCGTTAAATCTTTATGAACGTGCCGTTATCCGCCACGTCATTGCAGGCGCTTGACCAACCCAATCATTTCCATTATTCCTGAATTATGGAAATGAATCACGCTCTCGACTCGCTTTCAGCCCTTGCCCATGAAGGGCGGCTTCAGGTCTTTCGCCTGCTGGTCCGCGCCGGACCCGAAGGCATGGCGGCGGGCGAGATCGCCACGGCGCTTCAGTTCCGCGCCAATACGCTGTCGAACCATTTGAACATCCTTGCCGCGTCCGGGCTGGTCCGCGCGCTGCGCGAGGGCCGCTCGATCCGCTATTTCGCTGAGATGCAGACGATGCGCGGGCTACTGGGCTTCCTGATGGAGGATTGCTGCGGCGGTAATGCCGCGCTGTGCCAGCCCCTGCTTGACCAGATCGCCTGCGACTGCACCTGACCCGAGGACATGATGACCGACATGACCGATGACGCCCCGGCACGACTGGGGACATTTGAACGCGGCCTGACCCTGTGGGTGGCGCTGGCGATGGGGACGGGGATCGCGCTTGGCGCGGCCGCTCCGGGGATGATCCATGCCATTGCCGGGGCCGAGGTCGCCAGCGTCAATCTGGTTGTGGCAGTGCTGATCTGGGCCATGGTCTATCCGATGATGGTCAATGTCGATTTCGGCGCAGTGGCCGGTGTGGCGCGCCAGCCGCGCGGGTTGGTGATCACGCTGGTCATCAATTGGCTGATCAAGCCCTTTACCATGGCGGCGCTGGCGGTGCTGTTCTTTGACCATGTCTTTGCCCCATGGATCGCACCCGAGGACGCGCAGCAATATATTGCCGGGCTGATCCTGCTGGGGGCTGCGCCCTGTACGGCCATGGTCTTTGTCTGGTCGCAACTGGTGCGGGGGGACGCGACCTATACGCTGGTGCAGGTCTCGGTCAATGATCTGGTCATGGTGGTGGCCTTTGCCCCCATCGTCGCGCTGCTACTGGGCGTGACCGAGATCGCCGTGCCGTGGTCCACGCTGGTCATCGCCACGCTGCTTTACGTGGTGCTGCCACTGGCCGCAGGCTGGCTGACCCGACGCTGGTTGGGCACGCCCGAGGCGATCGCGGCGTTTTCCGCGCGGATCAAACCGATATCGATGATCGGCCTGATCGCCACGGTCGCCATCCTGTTTGCGCTGCAGGGACAGGTGATCCTTGACCGCCCCTTCATCATCGCCCTGATCGCCCTACCAATCCTGATCCAGAGCTATGCGATCTTTGCCATCGCCTATGCCGCAGCCTATGCCCTGCGCGTGCCGCATCGCATCGCCGCCCCCTGCGCCATGATCGGCACCTCGAATTTCTTTGAACTGGCCGTGGCCGTGGCGATCAGCCTGTTCGGGCTGCATTCGGGCGCGGCCCTGGCCACCGTGGTCGGCGTGCTGGTCGAGGTTCCGGTGATGCTGTCGCTGGTTGCCTTTGCCAACCGCACCCGCAACCGTTTCGCCTGAGGAGCCCGCGATGATCGTCATTCACCACAACCCCGACTGCGGCACATCCCGAAACGTGCTACAGATCATCCGCGCCTCGGGGTCTGATCCCGTCATCATCGACTACCTGTCCGATGGCTGGACCCGGCCGCAACTGCTGGCGCTGTTCGCGGCCTGCGACCTGACCCCGCGTCAGGCGCTAAGGACCACAAAATCCCCCGCCGCCGAACTGGGTCTGCTGGACGAAGGCGTCAGCGACGAAACGATCCTGGCGGCGATGCTGGCCCATCCGGTGCTGGTCAACCGACCCATCGTCGCCTCGCCCAAGGGCACGCGCCTGTGCCGCCCGTCCGAAACGGTGCTGCCCTTGCTGGACCGCCTGCCTCCCGGTCCGCTGTTCAAGGAAGACGGCCAGATGATCCTGAATGAAAAGGGCGAGATCCTTGACTGACCTTCCCAATATCCAGCCCGCCTGCTTCGCCCCCAGCGAACCCGCGCAACTGTTCCCGACCGAACGCAGCAGCCATGCGCCGCGCATCCTGCTGCTTTACGGCTCGCTGCGCGAACGCAGCTTTTCGCGGCTGTCAGCCGAGGAAGCGGCGCGCATTTTGCAAGCTTTGGGTGCCGAGACACGCTTCTTCGACCCGCATGGCCTGCCCATGGTCGATGAGGCAACCGCCGATCACCCCAAGGTCGCGGAACTGCGCGATCTGGTCGGCTGGTGCGAGGGCATGGTCTGGTCTTCTCCGGAACGGCACGGGGCAATGTCGGGGGTGATGAAGACCCAGATCGACTGGATTCCGCTGTCACTGGGCGGGGTGCGCCCGACGCAGGGCAAGACATTGGCGGTGATGCAGGTCTGCGGCGGCAGCCAAAGCTTCAACACCGTCAATCAACTGCGCATCCTAGGCCGCTGGATGCGACTGCTGACCATCCCCAACCAATCCTCGGTCGCGAAAGCATGGGACGAGTTCGACGAGACCGGGCGGATGAAGCCCTCGCCCTATTACGACCGGATCGTCGACGTGATGGAGGAACTGGTCCGCTTCACCCTGCTGACCCGCGACATCCGCGATCATCTGGTCGACCGCTATTCCGAGCGCGTCGAAAGCCGTGCAGAACTATCGCGCCGGGTGAACCAGAAGCAGGCCGTCTGACGGCGCGCCGCGTCAGGGCTTACCCGACAGATCCGGTTGACGCCTGGACTTGCGGGCCAGAAAATCGACAAAGGCCTTGACCCGCAGGGCGATCAGCCGGTTGTCGGGATAGACCGCATGCAGCGGCACCTCGCCCGCGCGCCAATCCGTCAGCACGGCCTCAAGCCGCCCGGCGCGCAGTTCGTCGCCCACGACAAAGGCGGGCAATTGGCAGATGCCCGCGCCATTCAGCGCCGCGATCATCAGCGCGCTACCGTCATTCAACTCCAGCCGGGGCAGGATCGGGACGGCAACCTGCTCATCCTCGCGGGTCATCGTCCAGACCCGCCCCCGCCGCAGGGGCGCGAAATGCAGCAGATCGTGCCCGACCAGATCGCCGGGCAGGATGGGCCGCCCACGCCGCGCCAGATAGTCGGGCGTGGCGCACGTCATCAGCGGTGACGCCCCCAGCGCCCGCGTCACAAGGTTCGGCCCGACCGCGATCGTGCCCCGGATCGCCAGATCGAAACGGCCTTCGATCAGGTTGCGCTCGTCATTCGACAGGTCCAGCTCGATCCGCATGCCGGGATGGGCGGACAGGAACTCGGCGGTCCATGGGATCAGGAAACGCTGGCAGAAATCCGGTGGTGCGGTCAGGCGCAACCGGCCTTCGGGGGCGGTATGCTCGGCACGGGCCGCGCGTTCGGCCAGATCGACGCGCTGGCCCAGATCGGACAGGTGATCGCGGTAAACCTGCCCCGCCGGGGTCAACCGCACCAGCCGGGTCGAGCGATGGAACAGCCGCACGCCCAGACGCCGCTCAAGGTCCGCGACCTGCGCGCTGACCGTGGCCCGCGACAGGCCCAGCCCTTCGGCGGCCGCGGTGAAGCTTTCATGCGCGGCCACGGCAAGGAAAGCGGCGATGCCGTAAAGCGGATCGACGGTCTTCATTCGTCAAACCATCTGGACAGTGCAGCGGGATCCGGCCGCTTTATCGGCCAGCATGGCCCAGATTATAGCGGTCGCATCCGAAAACAATCGTCTTGATGGAGAACCGAATGACCAGCTTTGAACAGGCCGCCATTTCGCCCGCAGGCGAAGGGAAACTGGCCAGGGGCTTTGGCCCGCATCTGATCCGTATCCCGTCCGAGGCCACTGGCGGCCGCCTTGGCGTCTTTGAATCCTGCATCCCTGCCGGAGAAGGCCCGCCGATGCACGTCCATGAACGCGAGGATGAATTCTTTCGCGTGCTCGACGGCTGCTTCGCCTTCTGGTGCAACGGCACGCGGGTCGAGCTTGAGGCCGGCGGGCTGATCGTCGTCCCGCGCGGCGCGGTGCATCGCTTCCAGAATATTGGCGACAGCGCCGGGCGGGTGATGACCATCGTGACGCCCGGCGGCTTCGAGGGCTTTTTCGGTGCGGTCGAGGTCGAAGACCCGCAGACGCCGCAGGCCATCGACAGTCTGGCCGCGCGGTTCAACCTGCGCTTCGTTCCGGCGCTGGCGGCGGCAGTGGCCTGACAGCCTAGCGCGCGAACTTCGCCATGTCGCAGGACAGTGCGCGGGTCAGGTCATCCGGGGCCAGCACGATCTGCAACCCGCGCCTGCCGCCATTGACATAGATGGTGGCGTGGGTCTGCGCCGATTGCTCCAGCAGGGCCGTGACCTGCTTGCGCTGGCCCAGCGGGCTGATCCCGCCGACCTTGTAGCCGGTCATCCGTTCCGCCACGTCGGGCTTCATCATCCGTGCCGATTTTCCACCGCAGACGGCAGCCAACGCCTTCATGTCAACCTCGGCATCCGAGGGCAGGATGGCGCAGATGGGCTTACCATCGACCTCGGCCATCAGGGTCTTGAACACCCGATCCGGCGTGACCTGCATGGCCTCGGCGGCCTGCAGGCCGACCCGTTCGCCACCGGGGTCGTAATCATATTCGACCAGTTCAAAGGTGATCCCGGCCTTGCTCAGGACCAGCGTTGCGGGGGTGCCGCGGGCCATGCTTCTTCTCCTGCCTGCGCCGGAAATGTCCGGCCGGGCGGCAATGAAGCATGGCCCGCGTCCCGATGCCAGAGCCCGCTATTGCGGAATCCGCTCATCATAGGTCTGGCGCAGGACGGTCCAGTCCTTCCAGAAGCTGGACGCCGTATCGCCCGAGGCTTCGGCCACCAGCAGGTCCAGATGCACGTGCCACCCGGCACTGACACCGACCTTGGTCGAGCGCTCGGTCAGGCCGGTATGGGTCAGCGTCAGCAGCACCCGCCCATCCTTGGGCTGCAGTTCAAAGGTGACATCGCCCTCGCCCCAACCGATCACCAGCCGGTGCGGCGGATCGGCGGCGATGACCCGGCTTTGCAACCGATGCTCGGCCGGAAAGTTGTCGGGTCGCGGATCGCCGGGGCGGCTCAGATCGTCATTGCGCCAGACCAGTTCCAGCGGCGATCCGGGAGTCAGCTCCATATCGCCCGAGGCCAGCCATTTGCGGCGCTTGTCGCTGTCGGTCAGGTAGGACCAGATCCTTTCGATCGGTCCGGGCAGCCAGCGCCGGATCACAAGCGTCGTGGGATTGACGAGGGTGCCGAAACGATCGGCCAATTCCAGATCTTTCATCGGTCGTCTCCGTGGCTTGGGTTAGGGTTGTCTTTGTCCTTGCGCTGCTGCGCGTCCTCTTCGGCCAAAAGCCGTTCGAGCACGTCAAGGCGCGAGGTCCAGAACCGCTCATAGAAGGCCAGTTCGTCATGGGCGCGCTTCAGCGGCGCGGCTTCCAGATGGCAGATATGGGTCCGCCAGCGGATCTCGCGCCGGATCAGCCCGGCCTTTTCCAGCACCTTGATATGCTTTGAGGCCGCAGCCAGCGACATGTCATGCGGCGCGGCCAGCTCGGTCACGCTGCGCTCGCCATCGGCAAGGTCGTGCAGCATCTGCCTGCGGGTCTCGTCGCTCAGCGCGTGAAAGATGGTGTCCATGGGGTGCGATTCTTGTTCAACCATATTGTTAAATTATACCCGGTCGCATCATCAGTCAACAATTTGGTTAAATGAAATGCGGCGTGCTGCCGCTGGACAGACCCTTGGCGCTGGGGCATCAGCGGGCAAGAATTCACTGCTGCCGGAGTGGGCATGATCCTTTTCGAAGACGGGCCGGGGGAACGCGCCGCATTGTTTCGCGATCCGCGCCATCTGGTCGTCGCCTGGACCGCTGACGAGGTGCTGCCCGCGCTGCGCGAGATCGAGGCGGCACGGGCGCAAGGTGCATGGGTCGCGGGCTGGATCGGCTATGAGGCCGGGCTGGCGCTGGAGCCCCGTCTGCGCCCCCTGATGCGCCTGCCGGAAAATGAACCCCTGCTGGCCTTTGGCATCCACGACGGCCCGCAACCTGCGGACGGGTTTCTGGACGCCGCCGCCCAGCAGGCCGATCAGGCGCGTTTGGCCGATCTGGTGCCGCTGATGGATGAGTCCGGCTATCACACGCGCTTCCGGCGGCTGGCCGATTACATCGCTCAGGGCGATTGCTATCAGGTGAACCTGACCTTCCCGCTGGAAACCCGGCTGGAAAATGGCACCGGGCTTGGGCTTTACGCGGCCTTGCGGCAGCGCCAGCCGGTCGGGCACGGTGCCTATGCCGATATGGGCGTGGGACCGGTGATCATCTCGCGCTCGCCCGAGTTGTTCTTTCGTCTTGATGCGGATGGCGGGATCGAGACCCGGCCGATGAAAGGCACCGCGCCCCGCGACCCCGACCCCATCCGCGACCGCGCCTTGGCGCAGGAGTTGCAGGACAGCGACAAGACCCGCGCCGAGAACCTGATGATCGTCGATCTGCTGCGCAATGACATTGCCCGCATCGCGCAGGTCGGCTCGGTCAAGGTGCCGGAACTGTTCCGCGTCGATGCGTTGGAGACCGTGCATCAGATGATCTCGCGGGTGGTCGGGCGGCTAGACGGACCAGCGCGGCTGGACCGGCTGATGCAGGCGCTGTTCCCCTGCGGCTCGATCACCGGCGCGCCCAAGATCCGCGCCATGCAGATCATCGCGGAACTGGAGCCCTTCCCGCGCGGCGTCTATTGCGGGGCGATGGGCTGGATGGGGCCGGATGGCAGCGCGTCGTTCAATGTCGCGATCCGCACCTTGCGGCTGTTCCCGGACGGTCGCGTGTTGATGAATGTCGGCGGCGGCGTGGTGCAGGATTCCACCGCGTCCGGAGAATGGGAGGAAGCCCTGTGGAAAACCCGTTTCACGGATCTGGGCCGGACCTGAAGCTGATCGAGACGCTGCTATGGGACGGCAGCGACCTGATCCGCCTGCCCCGCCATCTGGCGCGACTGTCACAATCCGCCACGCGGCTGGGCTGGCGTTGTGATCCTGTCGCTGCCGAGACCGCATTGCGGCAGGCCGCGCCCGTGGGACCGGCACGGATGCGGCTGACGCTGGACGCCTTGGGCGCAGTCAATGTGACGACGGGCGCGCTGGTCCCGACCCCGCCCCTGTGGCGGGTGGCGCTGGCGGATGCGCGGATCTCCTCGGACAATCCTTGGCTTTCGGTCAAATCGACCCATCGCGCGCTTTACGATCAAAGCCGCGCCGCCCTGCCGCCGGGCATTGACGAGCTGGCCTTCCTCAATGAGCGCAATGAAATCTGCGAGGGCACGATCACCAATATCTTCTACGATCTGGGCGACGGGCTGTACACTCCGCCCCTGACCTGCGGTCTGCTGCCCGGCGTGCTGCGTGGCGAAATGCTGGCGCTTGGGCAATGCCGCGAACGGGTTCTGCACCTGTCGGAACTGCCCCGCGCCCGGATCTGGATGGGCAATTCGCTGCGCGGCCTGATCCCGGCTGAACTGACTTGATCCACGCCCTCAAAGTAGGTATACCGATCTACCTACACCGAGGAGCGCCATGGACGAGCCCGCGAAACACCCCCCCGAAAGCGCGCGCGACAGGCTGCTGCGCGCCGCCGCCATCCTGTTCTACAACAACGGCATCGGCGGCACCGGGATCGACGCCATCGTCGAACGGGCCGGAGTGGCCAAGAAAAGCCTGTATAACAACTTCGCCTCCAAGGCCGATCTGGTAAGCCAGTATCTTGAGGCGCGGCATCAGGAATGGCTGGACCTGTATCACGCGCGGTTGGAGGGGGCGGTCACGCCTCGGGACCGGCTGCTGGCGGTGTTCGACGCCTATCGCGACCATGCCGAATACGCCTATGAGCGCGGCTTTCGTGGCTGCGGCCTGCTGAATGCCGCCGCCGAACTGACTGCGGGCGATGCGGGCCGCGATGCCGTCCGCCGCCACAAGGAAGAGGTCGAAACGCTGCTGCTGGCCCCGCTGACGGAATTGCTGCCGCAGGACCCCATCCGTGCGGCCCATCTGGCCCGGCAGCTTAGCTTTCTGCTGGAAGGCGCGATGGCGCGGGCGGGTCTGGAAGGGACCAGCGCCCGCATGATCGAGGCGCGCGACATGGCCACCGACCTGCTGGAGACGCTGTGAACATGGGCTCAAGGGATTACGCGCTTGGCATCGCGGCGGTGCTGTTCGCCTCGGTGGTCTGGGGCACGACGGGGACGGCCGCGACCTTTGCCCCCGATGTGGGGGCCGCCGCCATCGGCGCGGCGGCGATGGGGCTGGGCGGGATTGCGCAGGCGCTGTTCGCCGGGCGCAGCATCGCCGCCAGCCTGCCCGGCCTGCTGACCCATTGGCGCAAGCTGGTTCTGGGCGGAATCGCGGTCGCGATCTATCCGCTGGCCTTTTATGGCTCGATGCGGCTGGCGGGTGTGACGATCGGAACGGTGGTGACGATCGGCTCGGCCCCGCTGTTTTCGGCGATGATCGAATATGTCCTTGACCGGCAACGGCTATCGCCGCGCTGGCTGATCGGGGCGGGGATCGGACTGCTGGGGATCGTGCTGCTTTGCGCGGCCAAGGGTGCCGCCCATCCCGGTGCAACTGGCGGCGACATGGCGCTGCCGGGGATCGGGCTGGGACTGATCGGCGGCTTGACCTATGCACTGTATTCGTGGACCGCGCGCGGGGTGATGCTGCGCGGCATCCGGTCGAAGGTCGCAATGGGCGCGACGTTTGGCATTGGCGGGCTGCTGCTGATGCCGGTGCTGATCGCGACGGGCGGACCGTTCCTGCAATCATGGAACAATGCCGCCGTCGGGATCTACATGGCATTGGTGCCGATGTTTCTGGGCTATCTGGCCTTTGGCTACGGGCTGGCCCGCATCCCGGCCAGCACCGCCACGACCGTCACCCTGACCGAGCCGGTGGTGGCCGCGGTCTTTGCCATCCTGATCGTCGGCGAAAGGCTGAGCGCGATGGGATGGCTGGGCGTCACCCTGATCGTGTCCTGCCTGATCGTCATCACCGTGCCCTTGCGGATGCCTGTCCGGGCCGCACAAAGGGCCTGATCAGACCAGTTCGCGCCGGGCTGTGGCCAGCACGGCGCGGGTCAGCCCGGCCAGCCGGTCGGCAGCCAAGCGACTGACCTGCCAGTAAAGCGGCCGGTCAAATGTGGCACCGGGCAGCAGCTCGACCAGACGCCCGGCGGCCAGATGGTCGCGGGCCAGTTGCGCCGGATTCATTGCCCAGCCGATACCCGCGACGCAGGCATCGACAAAGCTTTGCGTCGAGGGCAGCCAATGCGTCGGATGGGCCAGATCATGGCCGAAATTCCGTTTGATCCAAAGACGTTGCAGGTCATCCTTATGATCGAATGTAAGGCTAGGCGCCTGCGTCAGCGCCGCGACCGTCACCCCATCCGGGAAATGCCGCCGCATGTATTCCGGGCTGGCCGTCGCGTGATAGCGCAGGCTGCCCAAAGGCGTGCCCCGGCAACCCTGCACCGGCTTTTCGACCGAGGTCACCGCCGCAAAGACCCGGCCCCGCCGCAGCCAGTCGGCGGTGTTTTCCTCATCGTCGATGGCAATGTTCATCAGATAGTCGCTGGTTCTGGTGAACTCGGCCACCGCATCCAGAAACCAGGTACCGACGCTGTCGGAGTTGGCGGCAATCGCCAGCGTCACCCGCTGCGCGGGCGCGGCCAGTTCCGGCAGTTGCTGCATCAGCTCTTGTTCCAGCATGCCGACCCGGTCCATGTGGCGACACAGCCACGCGCCCTTTTCGGTGGCAATGCAGGGCTGGCCGCGCTCGATCAGCACCGTGCCCAACCGTTCCTCAAGATGCTTCACCCGCTGCGAGATGGCCGAGGGCGTCACCCCCAGCATTGCCGCCGCCCGCTCAAAGCTGCCGCTTTGCACCACAGCCGCCACGGCCCGAAGCGCGGGATAATCCATCATTAGATTTCCTGAATTCTAGTTAGGGAAATTAATTTGCCTAATTTAGCGCCCCACCCTAGGTCCGGCAATGCATTCAGCGGAGCGTGGCATGGAATTTTCAGTCTTTTTGACCGGCATGATGATGAGTCTTGGTCTGATCGTCGCCATCGGGGCGCAAAACGCCTTTGTGCTGCGGCAGGGGCTGAAGGGTCAGCATGTGCTGCCGGTGGTGCTGGCCTGCGCGGTCTCGGATGCGGCGCTGATCACGCTGGGGATCACCAGCTTTGGCCGTATCGCGGGCTGGTTGCCATGGCTGGAGCCCGCCATGCGCTTGCTGGGGGCGGCCTTTCTGTTCTGGTACGGGGCGAAAAGCCTGCGCGCGGCGCTGCGTTCCAACGACGCGTTGGCCACAGATCCGGGTCAGACCATGGACGATCTGACCGGGACCTTGCTGGCCTGTCTGGCCATTACCTGGCTGAACCCGCACGTCTATCTGGACACGGTGGTACTGCTGGGCACGATTTCCGGGCAGTTCACAGGCGCGCGCGGCTCATTCGCCATCGGTGCGATCCTGGGATCGTTCCTGTTCTTCTTTGCCCTGGGATTCGGAGCGACGCGACTGCGCCCGATCTTTGCCCGCCCCGCCGCGTGGCGCATCCTTGAGGCGGTGATCGCCGTCATGATGTGGTCGATCGCGGCACGGCTGCTGATGGGGGGCTAAGCCCCCCACGCATTACGCCTTGAGCAGCTTGGCGATTTCCTCGCCCACGGCGCTGGCGGATTGCGGGTTCTGGCCGGTGACCAGACGCCCATCGACCGCGACCGTCTCGGTCCAGTCCGGGCCGGGCTGCATCTGCGCGCCCAGTTCCGCCAATCGCGAGGACAGCAGGAACGGCACGACATCCTGCAGGCCGACCGCCACTTCCTCGGCATCGGTAAAGGCCGCGACCTTGCGCCCGGCAACCAGCGGTTTGCCGTCGGCAAGCGTCACATTGGTCAGCGCCGCCGGACCGTGGCAGACCGCGCCGACAACGCCACCCTGCTCCCAGATCGCGCGGGATTTTTCATTGACCGCCGCCGAGACCGGGAAATCCCAGACCGCGCCATGCCCTCCGGCAAAGAAGATCGCCGAATAATCGGCGGGGTTCACATCCGCCAGCTTCAGGCTGCCTGCGATACGGGCGCGGAAATCCGGGTCGTTCCAGTAGCGCGCATTGGTTGCGTCCTCCAGATCGAACCCGTCCACCGGCGGCTCACCGCCCTTGATCGAGGCGAAGGCCACCGGCAGCCCCTCGCGGTCGAACACCGCCAGCGGATGGGTGACTTCGGACAGGAAATAGCCGGTCGGCTGGCCGGTATCCCCCTTTTGCGAATGCGAAGTCATGACGATGAGGATCGGTTTCATGGGACTCTCCTGCTTGGTTTGATGGGTCAACACGTCAGGCTCAGGCCTGTTCCAGCCATGTCGGCCAGTCGGTATAGGCGCGGGCATCGCCGCCATAGAAGCTGGCCGGGTCGGGACGCACGATCGGCCAGCCGTGACGCATCCGCTCGACCAGATCGGGGTTCGAGGTGAAGGCCGCGCCAAACCCGGCCATGTCGATCAGCCCTTCGGCCAGCATCGCATCGGATTTCTGGCGGTCCATGCCCCCGGCAAGGATCAGCACGCCCTGATAGGCCGCGCGGAACTTTTGCAAGAAGCCCTCGGGCATGGCAGGCGCCCCGCGCGAGGACTGGTCCATGATATGCACGAACGCCACGCCGCGTTCCGAAAGCGCGCGGGCCAGCGCAAGGAAGGTTTCTTCCTCGCCCTCGAAATCGCCCAGATCGTGCAGGCGACCAAAGGGCGACAGGCGGATGCCGACATGTTCGGCCCCGATCCGCACAATGCAGGCATCGACCACTTCCAGCGCGAAGCGGATGCGATTTTCGACGCTTTGCGAGCCATAGCGGTCGGTCCGGTCATTCACCGCACCGTTCAGGAATTGCTCGACCAGATAACCATTTGCGCCGTGAATCTCGACCCCGTCGAAGCCCGCGCGGATGGCATTTTCGGCGGCGTGGGCGAAATCCTCGACCACGCGGGGAATCTCAGCGGTTTCCAGCGCCCGCGGGGTCGAGGCCGGGACAAAGCCCGCCGACCCGTCAGGCAGATAGCCAAAGGCCGAGCAATTCGCCGCCGGACGCCCGGTGGCGCTGATGGGCGCTGTCCCGCCCGGTTGCAGGGACACATGGCTCATCCGCCCGACATGCCAGATCTGGGTAAAGATCGCCGCGCCCTGATCATGGACGGCCTGTGTCACCGGCTGCCAAGCGGCGACCTGATCCTCGGACCACAAGCCGGGACAATCGACAAAGCCGGAACCCTCGGGTGAGATCACCGTCCCCTCGGTCACGATCAACCCGGCATTGGCGCGCTGCGCGTAATAGCGGGCCATCTCGGCCGTGGGCAGGTTGCCGGGCGCACGGGCCCGCGTCATCGGCGCCATGACGGCGCGGTTTTTCAGCCGCAGCGGGCCGATCTGGATGCTGTCGAACAGGTTGGTCATGGGGAACTCTCAGTTATAGGCGCCGGCGGAATAGGTCAGCTCATAGCTGTGGGAATACAGCTCAAAGACGATACCGAAGGGGTCCTCGACATAGACCATCCGGTAAGGCTTCTTGCCGGGGAAGTAGGAACGAACCGGCATCCGGGCCTTGCCGCCTGCCGCAATGATGCGGGCCAGCAGGCCTTCGACATCCGGGTCCTGAATGGCGAAATGGAACAAGCCGGTCTGGCGGAAGGGCAGGTTGTCGGCTGGCGGGTGGTTGCCGGGAAACTCGAACAACTCGATGCCGATCCGGTCGCCGGTCGCCATATGGGCGATGCGGAACCTGTCCCAGCCGGGGCCGAAGACATCGTTGCACATCACGCCGATATCGGTGTCGTCCTGCACAATCTCGGTCGGCGGCATGATGACATAGAAGCCCATCACGTCGCGATAGAACTCGACCGCGCGGTCCAGATCCGGGACCGACAGGCCGATATGGGAAAACGTGCGGGGCGTGGTCATGGGTCTCTCCTGTCTGCTGAGCCAGAAATGGGCTTGGCATCCCCGATTGTGAAATTATCATTTACTTGGATGATGATTACGTTTCGGAATGGTGATGCTGAACGCGCAATGGCTGGAGACATTCGTGACCCTGTACCGGGTGGGCCATTTCACCCGTGCCGCCGAGCGGCTGAACATGACCCAGCCCGGCGTCTCGCAGCATCTGCGCAAGCTGGAACAACAGGTCGGTCAGGCGTTGATTGCGCGTCAGGGCAAAAGCTTCACCCTCACCCCGGCGGGCGAGGCCGTGCTGGCCCTAGGCCTGCGCCGCCGAGAGGAAGAACGCGCCCTGCGGCAGGACCTGCTGCAGGATGATCCCGATCTGGGAGAGGTCACGCTGGCTTGCTCGGGCAGCCTTGCCCTGCTGCTTTACCCGCATTTCCTTGACCTGATGGAACGCGCGCCTGGGCTGGTCATCCGGCTGGAGGCCACGCCGCAGGGCCGCGTCCCCGAAGGGTTGCTTTCAGGCAGCTTCGATCTGGGCATCACCGATCACGCGCCCGGCCATCCTCGTCTGGACGGCGAAAGGCTGGGCACGGATGAGCTGTGCCTGATCCTGCCGGGCGGTGCTGCCCCGCAAGTCAGCTTTGCCGATCTTCAGGAATGTGGCTTCATCGCCCATCCCGATGGCTATGCCCATGCCGAGGAATTGCTGTCTCTGAACTTCCCGCAGGACTTCCGGGGGATCGAGGGGCTGCGCCTGCGCAGCTTCATCAACCAGATCGGCCAGATCCCCGAACCGGTGGCGAGGGGCATGGGCTATACGATCCTGCCCCGCAGCGGCATCGACACCTCGGCGCTGCGCGACAGGCTGACGGTGGCGCGGCTGGATCACCCGGTGCGACACGAATTATGGCTGGTTCAACGCAAGGGAAGGGTGCTGCCCGCAAGGATGACACGCATCCGCGCATTGGTGGCGCAGGTCGTGGGGCGGCTTTAGGCCGTGGCGATTTTTAGGGGGAAGCGGCTTTTCTGTCCCGGAAAAGCAAAACGGCCCCGCCTGCGTGGGGCCGTAAAGGTTCGGCCGTAGCCAGCCGAACCAGATCTTGTCGCGATAGGCTTAGGCCAGAACCAGGTTCCGGGCCGATTGACGGCCATCGCGGCCCGATTCGATGTCGAACGAAACGGCTTGGCCGTCGTTCAGGTGCTGGATGCCAGCGCGCTCAAGAGCCGAGATGTGGACGAAAACGTCCTTGCCGCCATCTTCAGGGGCGATGAAGCCGAAGCCTTTGGTTGCGTTGAACCATTTCACGGTGCCGTTGGCCATGGAGAGATCTCCTTAAGTTTAGTGTCGCCCACGACATGCGGCGACCCGGCTCAGTCAGATCGAAACGCAGGCTGAAGCCGAACGGTCACAGGATGCAGACAGAAATAACATAGCAGGCAAAGGTATGAAGGCAGCCCCGCAAAAAGGCAACCCCGGTTCAACCCCGACGGGCAGATCGACGATGATTATGGCCAATTTGCCGCAGAATCCCGCCTGCTTAGATGGACATTCCCCCGGCGCGGTGCTTGAATCGGGTCGGGCGCAATGGCCGTGGCCGCACAGCGCCCATGGAGGAGCAGTCATGATCCGCGCTCTTTGTCTTGCCCTTGGGCTAAGCTTGGCCGGGTCGCCGCTTTGGGCCGAGGTGGTGGTGAACTACGCCGCACTGGCCAATTCGCATGACCCGGACCTGCGCACCGAAAGCGATCGCCGCACGGTCGCGGCGGAACTGGACCGACGCATCCAGCGACTGGGCGAACGCTACCTGAAACCGGGCGAGGTCCTGCATATCCAGATCACCCGTCTGGATCTGGCCGGTCAATATGAGCAATGGCGTACCGGCTGGCAGGATGTCCGCATCCTGCGCGACATCACCCCGCCGCGCATCCATCTGCACTATACCCTGTTCCAGAATGGCAAGCCGATCCGGCAGGGCACGGCGCAATTGTCCGATATCAACTATCTGTCCGACCCCCGCGCCCGAGGCGATGACGAACGCCTCATCCATGAAAAGCTGCTGCTGGACGACTGGTTCAGGAAAACTTTTCGTCCCTGATCAACACGTTCGGCTCACGGTTGAACAATTATCGGTAAAAACCCGCCTATCTTGCAACGGGGCATGGCCAACCGGTCGCTCGACGTTTAAGCAGCGCCGCGCAACGCAAGCGAACAATTGGCAGAAACCATGCAACTAGATAGCGAAACGCGCTCGGACCTTCTGGAAACGATCAAGGCGGCGGCGGCGTCCCTGACCGATCTGGACACGGCGCTGCATTCGATGGATCTGGTCAATCTGCAGGGCAAGGTCGCGGCGCTCATGGCCAGCGAGATCGTCCTGCTGCGCCAGATTGCTGCGCGTTTCTATGGCGTCGAACTGCCCGACGATCCGGTCCGCATCTCGGAAGAGATCGGCAATATCCCCGCCTGAGGGCGATTGCCGACAGGTCGGGCGGCGCGATACTGCGCCTCGATCTCCAGCAGGCGCTGCTTGCGCCACAGCCCGCCACCATAGCCGGTCAGCGACCCATCCGCGCCGATGACGCGATGGCAGGGCACCATCAGCGCGATCTGGTTCGCCCCATTGGCGCGGGCCACGGCGCGGGTGGCCGAGGGCCTGCCGATGGCCTCGGCAAGCTGGGCATAGCTGCGGGTTTCGCCTGCGGGAATGCGACGCAATTCAGCCCAGACCTCGCGGCTGAAGGCGCTGCCGGGTTGGTGGATCGGGGTCTCGAAACGCGGCAGGCGACCGTCAAAGAATGCCTGCAATTCGGCTCTGGCCTGCTCGGTGATCCGATTGCGACCGATGCCGATGCCGCCGGGGGTCGTCTCACGCAGTTTCTGCAATTCGGTCGGCAGAGCCTTGCGTTCGATGAATTCCAGCAGATGCAGATGGGTCTGGCTGCAAACCGCAACCATGTCGCCCAGCGGCGTCGCGATCCAATCCGCGACAAGAAGCCCGCCTTGCGTCAGATCGGCGGGTGCGCAACCAAGGATGCGGGCAAAGGCCGCGCGAAAGGCGCTGGGGGAATCGAAGCCCGCATCCTGCTGCGCGGCAATGACGCGGCCCGTATCCACAAGCGTCTCGAAGCCTTCGCGCAGCCGCCTCTGCCGCGCCATGTCCAGAAATGTCATCGCGAAATGCCGCTTGAAGCTGCGGCGCACGGTGGACAGGTCATAGCCCATCCGTTCCAGATCGCGTTCCGACCAGCGCCGCTGCGGGTCATCGTCCAGCAAGCGCAGCAGCGCCGCGATGGTCGGATCGGCATTGGCGGCGGCCTGCAAGGGATGGCAGCGTTTGCAGGGGCGGAACCCGGCCTCGATGCAGGCGCCGATCGTGGCGTGAAAGCTGCAATTCTCGGGCAGAGGCTTGCGCGCCGGACAGGTCAGGCGGCAGAAAACCCCGGTTGAGGCGACGCAGACATAGGCCTGCCCGTCGTAACGGGCATCACGGGCCAGCAGCGCCTGATAAAGAGTGTCATGGTCAGGAAGGTCAAACAGCATGCCCCCTTCTAGCATCACCCCGCGGGGCCGGCGGTCGGAAATCGGGCGTCTATTGCAGATTTTCTGCCGGGCTCAGTTGATCATCACCATGGCCAGAAACGGCCCGCCCTCAAGGAACATCTGGCTGAAGCGGCCAAAGCTTTCCGGCGTCACCATCGGCGCGTCGGTCAGGAAATCGGTGACCGCCCATCCCTGAATGGCCCCATCCAGCGGCAAAGGCACCGGGTCCTGCAGCCATTTTGCCAGATCCAACCCGACCGGCGCACGCCAGAAGGGGATGGATTTCCGGCCCGTCAGCACCGCCTCAGCATCGTCCAGCACCGAAAGCCATGCCGGGCCGGTTCCCGGCGGAAAGATCAGCCCGGTGGCCGAAACCTGACGGTCATTCGGAATCCATTCGCCGGCATTGTCGGTCTCGGCTTCCGCCAGTTTCCAGAACAGGCGGTTTTGCTGGACCGTGCCCAGCCAGTGATCCCTTGCCGCCCGCGTCCGCGCCGGATCGGGTTGGTGGCGCAGCATGTCCAGCACAGCCGCGACCGGCTCTAACATGGCGTCGAACGAACCCAGCGCGGATTCCGCCCCCGGCACACGGTGGCTGTCGATCGCCTTGCGGGCATCCCAGACTTTTTGCAGGCTGGGGGTCGGGTCAAAGGCCAGAACCAGCTCGGCCATGCCCGCGACCAGATGGCCATAGGCCGAAAGCCAGGCCGCATCGGCATTGTCGAAACGGATGACGGGCAGATCGGCCAAGGGCAAGGGCTGGCCGCTTTGGTCAAAGGCCGGTTCGCGGAAATAGGCGACACCGTTCAGCAGATCGCCTGCGCCTTCCCAAGCCGACCGTTTGCCGTCTCCGTCCACGTCGAACCACAGATCCGACAGCGCCAGCGTCACGCCGAATTCCGGCCCCTCGGCCAGCCCTTGCAGGGGCTTCTGCAACCGCTCCATCGCGGCAAGGGTGGCGGCAGTCTGCTGGGCCAGCGCCTCGGGCGGAAAGGGCGTACCCCGCGCATCCGTCGGCAGATCCGCCCCCATGCCGAACATCATTCCCCATTCGGTGCCGACCTGATGCGCCATCCGCCATTGATAGGCGGCCTCGACCGCGGCCAGAAACTCCAGCCCGGCGGTGGCAAAGCGCTCATCCGGGCTGGGGGCGGACAGCGCCTGCAAGCGTTCAAGAACCGGAGAAATACCGTCTTTCGCGATCTCGGCCGAAATCGGCGAAGGGGTCAGCGGGGCGGCATCCTGCGCGACACCCGCCGCAGGGACCAGAGCAAGGCAAAGCATCATCGCGCGCATGGCAACCTCGTGTCAGGATCTTCTCCCCCGATCCTAGCCGGGTCTCATCCCGCAGACGAGCCCGCAACCGCTCGGCGATCAATTCCCTTGCCAGACTCTGCGCCAAGACCGAAGCTGCCGGGAACTTCGGACTTTCTCGATACTGGCCCCGCCACAGTGAGGAACGATGATCAAGCCAGCATTCCTTTCGCTCATGCTATTGCCGATGGCCGCATTGGCCGATCCGCTTCCGGTGACCACCGATAATTTCATCCGCGCGGAATCCGATCTGTTCATCGGCAATGCCGCCAAGCTTGGCGGAGTCGGCAAGTGGCACCATACCCGCGAACCCAGTCCGCTGGATAACCAGACCGTCATCCGCCTGAACCGGGACACGTTGTATTCGTCCCTTGTGCTGGACCTTGATGCAGGTCCGGCCAGACTGACCGTTCCCGACGCAGGCGAGCGCTTCATCTCGGCCCAGGTCGTCAATGAGGATCATTATGTCCCCTTCGTCTGGTACGAACCCGGCACCTATGACCTGACGCAACAGAATGTCGGCACGCGCTATGCGGTGCTGGCGGTGCGCACGCTGGTCAATCCGAACGACCCCGAGGATCTGAAGGCCGTCCATGCCCTGCAGGACCAGTTGCAGGTCGAACAGGCCGCGCCCGGCGCGTTTACCGTGCCGGAATGGGACCCGGAAAGTCAGGGTCAGGTCCGCCAGCATCTGAATGCGCTGGCCGCGATGCTGCCCGATACGCGCGGCATGTTCGGCACCAAGGATCAGGTCGATCCGGTGCGCCATCTGCTGGGCTCCGCCTATGCCTGGGGCGGCAACCCGGAAAAGGACGCGCTGTATCTGAATTTCGTACCGGAAAGGAATGACGGGCAGACTGTCTACAAGCTGCTGGTCAAGGACGTTCCGGTGGACGGGTTCTGGTCGGTCTCGGTCTATGACAAGAACGGCTATTACCAGCCCAATGACCTGAACGCCTATTCCTTCAACAATGTCACCGCGAAAAAGGCCGATGACGGCAGCGTGGCGATCCAGTTCGGCGGCTGCGCGGCGGACATTCCGAACTGCCTGCCGATCACCGAGGGCTGGAACTACATGGTGCGGCTATATCGCCCGCAAGCCGCGATCCTTGACGGAAGCTGGACCTTTCCCATGGCCGAGGTGACGAAATGAATCGCCGTGAATTGCTGCAATCGGCGGCCCTGATTGCCGTCCTCCCGATGCTGGGTCATGCCCAGACCGCGCCTGCCGGTGACGTGGCCACGACCGCGCATGACGCCTATATCCACCTGTTCCCGATGGTGGAAAACTATCTGTCGATCTATCAATGGATGCTCGACCCCTCGGGCAGTCAGTACAAGGGGCCGCCCAACGCCGTCCATAACGAGGCCCGCGTCTATACCCCCGCCGATACCGGTGTGGTGACGCCGAATTCGGACACGCCCTATTCCTACCTGATGATGGATCTGCGCGCCGAGCCTTTGGTGCTGACCCTGCCGCAGATCGAACCAGGGCGCTATTACTCGGCCCAGCTGATCGACCTTTACACCGACAACGTGGACTATCTGGGCACGCGTGTGGATGGGAATGACGGCGGAGATTTCCTGATCGCCGGACCCGACTGGAAGGGCGACCCGCCCAAGGGGGTCAAGCGGGTGATCCGAATGCCCACGCACCTTGCGCTGGCCTTCTTTCGCACGCAGCTGATGGGTTCGGACGACATGCCACGCGTGCAGGAAATCCAGAAAGGCTATCTGGCCGAGCCTTTGTCCAGCTTCACCGGAGCCGCCGCGCCGCCCGCCGCCCCGGCTATCGACTGGCCCAGGATCAGCCGGGAAACCGCGCAGCCGGATTTCTGGAAATACGCGAATTTCCTGCTGCAATTCGCACCGCCTTTGCCGTGGGAAGGCGACCTGCGCGCCCGCTTTGCCACCATCGGCATAGCCCCCGGCGCGCCATGGCCGCCCGAGGGGATGACCCCCGAAACGCTTGCCGCCATCACCACTGCCGCCGATGCGGCCAAGGCCGAGCTTGAGGACCGCGCGCATAAGCTGACGTCATCGGCCGGGATGTTCGGCACCCCCGAGGAAATGCGCGGCAAGGATGTCGAACGCGCCGTTGCAGCATTGGCCGGGCTATACGGCAATTCGACCGCCGAGGCGCTTTACCCCAACTTTCCGCTGGATGCGCAGGGTAACCCGCTGGACGGGTCGAAATCGAACTATCGCCTGACTTTCACCAAGGACGCCATGCCCCCGGTCGATGCCTTCTGGTCGGTGACCATGTATGACGGCAAGACCCGGTTTCTGGTCGACAACCCGCTGAACCGCTACCTGATCAACTCGCCCATGCTGCCCGGTCTCAAGACCGCTAAGGATGGCAGCCTGACCCTGTATCTGCAGCATGAAAGCCCCGGCCCGGATCTGGAAACGAACTGGCTGCCCGCGCCGGATGGGCCGATGAACGTGGTCATGCGGCTTTATCTGCCCAAGCCCGCCGCCATTGACGGCAGTTGGAAGCAGCCGCCGCTGGAACCCGTCCCGAAATAGCGGCGCGTCAGCCCGTGGCCAGTTCCTGCGCCAGTTGCCCGACCAGTTCGGTCGCGGGCAGCGCGCGGGCAAGCGGTGCACCCTGCCCTGCCCATTGCGCCGCGAATTCGAAATCTCCCTGACGCTGGGCGACGGCGAACAGCTGCTTGGCCGCGTCATAGGCACGGGGATAGGCGGCGGGGCGCGGGCTGCCGTCACGCTCGCAATAGTCGATGAAGCGGTTGACCATGCCCCGTGCCGGACGGCCCGACAACACCGGCGTCAACCGGGTATGCTGCGCGCGCGCACCCAGCAGGTTCTGGCGGTAGCTGGCATTGGCGGCGGATTCCGGGCAGGCGATAAAGACCGTGCCCAATTGCGCCGCCGCGGCGCCCAGCCGCAGGGCCGCGGCGATCCCCTGCCCGTCCATGATCCCGCCCGCCGCAATCACCGGCAGGCGGGTTCCCGCGACCAGCAGCCGAACCAGAACCGAAGTCGGCAGCCGCTCATCAGGGGCGGTCGGGTCGAACATGCCGCGATGGCCCCCGGCCTCGATCCCTTGGGCAACGATGGCATCAACGCCAGCGACCTCGATCACGCGGGCCTCGGCGGCGTTCGTGGCGCTGGCCATGGTGAAAATGCCCAATTCGCGCAGCGCAGCGATCTGGTCCTGCGGCGGCAGGCCGAAATGAAAGCTGACGACAGCCGGGCGGGTGTCCAGCAGCATGCGGAATGCCTCATCGCCGCTGAGGAAACTGGGATAGATCTCCTCCAGCGCCAAGGGCGGTTGCACGCCGAATTCCGCGAAAAGCGGGACCAGAAAGCTCAGCCATTCCTGATCGGCATCGGGGTCGCGCGGCGCGGTCTGGTGGCAAAAAACGTTGACGTTGAAGGGCTTGGCGGTCAGGGCACGGGTTTCCTCGATGGCCGCGCGGGCTTGCGCGACCGTGCTGGCCCCGATCCCCAACGAGCCCAGCCCGCCCGCATTCGACACTGCCGCTGCCAGCGCGGGCGTCGAGACCCCCGCCATTGGCGCCTGAATGATCGGCAGTTCCAATCCCAGATTCAACATCGCTTGCCTCCTCGTTCGTCAGCCTGCTTCCTGCGCCTTTCCCGCAGCGACTGCAATCATCGCCGCGCCAAGCGCGCTGTCGCCCTGATCGCAAAGAGCCTCTCCGGCGCTGTGGATATCGCGGGCCTCCTTGTTCTGGCTTAGCTTGAACTTGCCCTCCAGCCGGGTGATCTGGATTTCCAGCCCGACAATCGCCTTCAGCATCGCATCCAGATAGTCGCGCGGCGCATCGCCCATCTTCCATGGCACGGGCTGCGCGGCCTCATGCCGCTTGGTCAGAAAGGCCAAGTTATGGCGCAGGAAGCGTTCGTCATCGCGCAGGGTGACCCGGCCATGGGCATGGACCACGGCATAGTTCCAGGTCGGCACCTGCCGGTGCGTCTCGTGCTTGCTGGGATACCAGTTGGGCGAGACATAGGCCTCGGCGGCGCGAAAGACGACCAGCACCTCGTCCCCGGTCGCCAGCTGCTGCCAGACTGGATTGGAGCGCGCGACATGGCAGGTCAGGCTGCCAAGCGTGCCCTGATCGCGGAGCAAGTGAAAGGGGATGTGATTGGCATCCAGCCCGCCCGCGCCATGGGTGATCAGGATGCCCAAAGGGTGCTGATCGATCAGGTCGTGCAGGATCTGGGGACGGATTTCGGCGAAATGGGGCGGGATATACATGGCAGGTCCGGCTTGCAGGTGATACCCGCTTCTGCCATCGCGACTGGTCTGGAGGACAGGGCCAGTTTGTGGCAATTTTCGTGGGCCAGTTGCAGAAAGGCCAAGGACATGAGCGGCACGGGCGCGCGCCAGATCTGTCAGGAATTGCGCGATCAGATTCTGGGCGGAACATTGTCGCCGGGCGATAGCCTGCCCTCATCTCGCGCGCTTGCAGCTGAGCTGGGCGTGTCGCGCACCACCGTGACCACCGCCTACGACCAGCTTCTGGCCGAAGGCTATATCGAGGTCCGGCAGGGCGCGCGGCCAAGGGTCATCGCGTCGGCAATGCTGCCCGATGCCCCCCGCAAACCGCTGGCCAACGCACCCTCGGCGCTGTCCGCCTTTGGCCGCCGAATGGCCGCAATCCCGTCATGGCCCGAATACCGGCGCGAGGGGCTGGCGGTCGATTTCCGCCATGGCGATGTCGCGGCCGCAGATTTCCCGACCGCGCTTTGGCGCAAGGCGGTCTCGAACGCCGCCATGCAGCGCCCCGAGCGGCTGTCCTATCAGGACCCGCGCGGCACGGTGCGGCTGCGTCGGGCGCTGCAGGGCTATCTGTGGCGGGCGCGGATGTTGCACTGCGATCTGGACCAGATCATCGTCGTCAACGGCTCGCAGCAGGGGCTGGACCTGTGCGCAAGACTGCTTCTGGACCCCACGGACAGCTTTGCCATCGAAAACCCCTGCTATCCGATGGCCCGCAATGTCTTTGCCGCGACCGGCGCGCGCGAGATCCCGCTGTCCGTGGACCGGGACGGGCTGATGACCGAGACGCTTGAGGGGGTTTCGGCGCGGCTGGTCTATCTGACCCCCTCGCACCAGTTTCCGCTGGGCGGGGTCATGCCCATGCTACGACGCAGCCGGGTGCTGGACTGGGCCGCCACCCAAGGGGCGTATGTGATCGAGGACGATTACGACGGCGAATACCGCTATGACCTCGACCCGGTGCCACCGCTGCACAAGCTGGATGACAATGGCCGGGTGATCTATCTGGGCACCGTCTCCAAGACCCTGTCGCCAACCCTGCGGCTGGGCTACATGGTGGTGCCGCGCGATCTGTCCGACGCCTTTGCCGCCGCCAAGCGCCTGACCGACCGCCACGCCCCGGCGCTGGAGCAGGACGCCCTGGCCAGCCTGATCGAATCCGGCGTCTATGAGGCCCATATCCGCAGGATCAGGCGTCACCACAATGACCGCCGCAGCGCCCTGATCGCCGCGCTGCAATGGCATTTCGGCCCGAAGCTGCGGATCGAGGGCGAGGCCGCGGGCCTGCATCTGGTCGCATGGTTCCCCCATATCCCGCATGAGCGCGAGGCCGCACTGATCCGCGCCGCCCATGCCCGTGGTCTGGGCCTGCATTCCATCGCGCCGCATTACTCGGCCATTGGGCAGCCCCGACCCGCCATGCCGGGTCTGGTCATGGGATATTCGGCGCTGAGCCTGCGCCAGATCGAAACCGGCGTCGGGATGCTGGCTTCGGTCCTTGAGGCCGGTCCCTGGGACTAGACGCCTGCGCGCAGCTTGCTGACCAGCCGGGTCGCACGGCGCAAGGCGGTCAGGGCCGCGCCGATGGCGATGATCCACAACGCCGCGCGCAGGATATCACCTTGCCCGCCCCATAGCGGCTCGGCCAAGGACAGCAGCGCTGCGCCAGTGACCAGCGCCATGCGGTGCTGCTTGGCCATCGGTCCGGCGAAATCCGCGCCCGCGCCGCAGCCGATCCCCAATTGCCGGACATAGGCAGTCAGAAAGGCAAAGCTGACCGCCGCCCAGCCAAGTGCAGGCTGGCCCACGCCCATGGCCACCCCCATCAGGATCAGCAGATCGGCGACCCGGTCGGGAAACTCGTTCCAGAACCCGCCATCGGGCGAGGCCCGCCCGGCCTCGATCGCGACCATGCCGTCGAACAGGTTGCACAGCAGCCGCAACTGGCAGAAGGCCGCGCCAAGGATCAGCCAGATCGCCCTGCCCTGTGCCTCGCCCGCCAGCCAGAAGCAGCCGCCCGCCAGCAGCGCGGCCCCGATCCCGGCAATCGAGATCTGGTTCGGGGTAATACCGGTTCCGGCCAGCCAGCGGGTGATGCGCGCGGCCCAGCGGGTGTCGCGGCTGGCAAGGGGGCGGCGATTTTCAGGCTCGGCCATGGTTCATCCCAGTTTCCAGAAATATCGGGTGACGTGGAAAAAGATCGGCGCGGCGAACAGCACCGAATCCAGCCGGTCGATGAAACCGCCATGCCCGGCAATGGAATGGCCCCAGTCCTTGACGCCGCGATCACGCTTGATCGCCGACATGACCAGCCCGCCCGCAAAGCCCATCATCGTGATCAGCAGGCTCATCCCCGCGGCCTGCAGCGGCGTAAAGGGCGTCATCCACCACAGGGCCGTGCCGATCAGCGTGGCGGACAGGCTGCCGCCGATGAACCCCTCGACCGTTTTCGAGGGCGAAAGCTTCGGCGCGATCTTGTGCCGCCCGATCAGCTTGCCCCAGACATATTGCAGCACGTCGCTAAGCTGCACGACGATCACCAGAAAGGCGATCAGCAGCACGCCCCGCCCGGCCGGAATGTTCAGGTTCAAAAGCGCCGGGACATGCGACACGCAGAAAACGCAGATCATCAGCGCCCATTGCATTTCCGCGATGCGGATCAGGTAGTTGCGGGTTTCCCCCGCCAAGGCCGAGATGATCGGCAGCAGCAGGAAAACATAGACCGGGATAAAGATCGAATAGAGCCCGTACCACTTGATCCAGACCAGCCAGAACTGCACCGGCAGCACGATGAAGAACGCCGCCGCCAGCGTGTTGTGATCGGCGCGGGTGGCGTTGGTCAGGGTCATGAACTCGCGCAGGGCGGCGAAAGAGCACAGCGCGAACAGCGCGATCACGCCCACATGCCCGCCAAGAAAGGCCAGCGCCAGGGCCAGCGTCATCACCCACCAGGCGCGGATGCGGTCGTTCAGGTTCTCGATGGCGGAGCTTTCGCCCTGCGGCGAATAGCGCCGCGCCAGCGCCCAGCCGACGACGGATGCAAAGACCAGCACGCCGCCGATCCCGGCGATAACGGTCAGAAGGTCGGAACGTGCATCATCCATCAGGTGGCCTCGGGCTGGGGTTTGAGCGACAGCAGCGCCGCGCGCGCGCGGTTCAGGAAATCGTCCTTGGCCTCATCCGGTGCGACATGCAGAGCCGCGCCGAAGATCACCTTGCACATCAGCGGCACGGGGATCAGCGCGCCCTTGGGCAGGACCCGGTTCAGGTTCTCGATCCAGACCGGGACCAGATCGACCTGCGGACGCTGGCGGGCAAGGTGATAGAGGCCGCTTTTCAGGGGCAACAGCGCCTCGTCCGTCTGGTTGCGCGTGCCTTCCGGGAACACGATCAGCGACGCGCCGGCGTCCAGCGCCTCGGCCATCAGGTCGACCGGGCCGGTGGTGGTCTGCCCGTTATTGCGCTGGATCAGCAAAGCGTTGAACACATCCTGCCCGATGAAGCTGCGCAAGCGCCCCTTTTGCCAGTAATCGGCCCCGGCGACGGGTCGGGTCGCCTGCTGCTGGCGCGGCGGCAACACGGCCCAGATCAGGATGAAATCGCCATGGCTCGCGTGATTGGCGAAATAGATGCGCTGCCGCACCTGACCGGGGTCTAGGCCCTGCCAGACCGGACGCACCGCCGTAACCGCGCGCGCGAAAAAGGTGATGGCCCGCCCGCTGAACTGCGCCAGCCCGCTGCGCATACCCTGAATCGCCATCCCGTCCCCCCTTGCCGTTCCCGACAAGGGGGTTATGGCAATATTGCGGGGGCGCGATCAACCACCCACGCCCGCGTGATTTCGGTTGCCACAGGGGGCGGCGCGCTTTATCGGGCCGCCTGCGGCGTCATGCGCCCGGATTTGCGACAGGAGGAGACCCGGATGAGCGCGACGCCCGACCGGCAGCATCGGATGACACCCAGCGATATCCTTGCCCGCAAGGGGCAGGCGCCGATCGCCTGTCTGACCGCCTATACCACGCCCATGGCCCGGCTGGTGGACGCCCATTGCGATCTGGTGCTGGTGGGCGACAGCCTTGGCATGGTGCTGCACGGCTTGCCCTCGACCGTGGGCGTCACAATGGAAATGATGATCCTGCATGGCAAGGCGGTGGCGCGCGGCATCGAACGCGCCTGTCTTGTCGTCGACATGCCCTTTGGCAGCTATGAGGAATCCCCCCAGCAGGCCATGCACAACGCCGCCCGACTGATGTCGGAAACCGGCTGTCAGGCGGTCAAGCTGGAAGGCGGGCTGCACATGGCCGAGACCGTGGCCTTTCTGGTCGCGCGCGGCATCCCGGTCATGGGCCATGTCGGCCTGACCCCGCAGGCGGTGAACACGCTGGGCGGCTACAAGGTGCAGGGCCGGGGCGAGGACGGCGCCCGCATCGAGGCCGAGGCCGCCGCGCTGGCCGAGGCCGGGGCCTTTGCCGTCGTTCTTGAAAAGCTGCCGCAAAGCCTTGGCGCGCGGATTACCGGCGCGATCCCGGTCCCGACCATCGGCATCGGTGCCGGGCCGGAATGCGACGGTCAGGTTCTGGTCGTCGATGACATGCTGGGCCTGTTCGGCGACTTCCGCCCGAAATTCGTGCGTCGCTATGCCGAGCTGGGCGACAGCGCCTCGGACGCCATCGCCGCCTATGCCGAGGATGTCCGCGCCCGCCGCTTCCCCGGCCCCGAACATGTCTTTGCCGATCAGGTGGCGCGGAAATGACCCGGATCGTCCGCTCGCTGGCCGAGTTGCGCGACCTGACCCGCGACTGGCGCGCGGCGGGCGCGACGATCGGCGTCGTTCCCACGATGGGCGCGCTGCATGACGGGCATCTGAGCCTTGTCCGTGCGGCGCAGGCCGAATGCGACCGGGTGATCGTGACGCTGTTCGTGAACCCGCGCCAGTTCAACAATGCCGAGGATTTTGCGAAATACCCCCGGACCGAGGATGCCGATGCGGCGATCCTGTCGCCGCTGGGCGCGGATGTGCTGTTCGTTCCCGACGCGGCCGAGGTCTATCCGCCCGGCCATGCCACCACGATTTCCGTCTCGGGCGTCAGCGAGCCGCTGGAGGGCGCACATCGCCCCGGCCATTTCGACGGCGTGGCGACGGTGGTGGCGCTGCTGTTCAACATGACGCAGGCGGATCGCGCCTATTTCGGCGAAAAGGACTGGCAGCAGTTGCAGGTCGTGCGCCGGATGGTCGCGGATCTGCACCTGCCCATCCAGATCGTGCCCTGCCCGGCCATTCGGGCGGCGGACGGGCTGGCGCTGTCCTCGCGCAATCAGCGGCTGTCGCCCGACGCGCGGGCGCGGGCGGCCTTGTTGCCCGCGGTGCTGCTGGACACGGCGGCACGGATCGAGGCGGGCGGGACCATTTCCCCGACCCTTGCCGGGGCCACGGTAAAGCTGGTCGAGGCCGGGTTGTCCCCGGTCGAGTATCTTGAGCTGCGCGATGCCGAGAGCCTTGGCGAGGCACAGCCCGGACGACCCGCGCGCCTGCTGGTCGCGGCTTGGCTGGACGGCGTGCGGTTGATCGACAATGTCGCGGTCACACTCCCGGCGCAGGGCTAAACGCCCTGCCCGGCGGCACGGGCGGCGCGGCTCTCAAACCGTTGGAACAGGTGGTGGATCTGCACGGCGATGATGCCGACCACCATGCCGCCTTGCAGGACAAAGGCAGTGTTCGACGACAAAAGCCCGGCGATGATGACCTCGCCCAGGGTCTTGGCGGCGACCGTTGATCCGATGGTCGCCGTCCCCATCGAGATCACCGCCGTCAGCCGCATCCCGGCAAGGATCAGCGGCAGCGCCAGCGGCAGCTCGACCTGCCACAACCGCTGCCTGTCGGTCATGCCCATGGCGCGGGCGGCCTCGGCCACTTCGGGCGGCTGACCGGTCAGGCCCGCCAGCGTGTTTTCAAATACCGGCAGCAGGCCGTACAGAAACAGCGCAACCAGCGTGGGCGCAGTCCCAAACCCCATGACCGGCACGGCCAAGGCCAGCACCGCGACCGGCGGAAATGTCTGCCCGACCGAGGTGACGGTCCGCGCCAAGGGCAGGAACTCGCGCCCCGAGGGCCGCGTCACCAGCACCGCCAGAACCAGCGCCACCAGCGTCGAGGCGATCACCGCCACCGCGACGATGGCCAGATGCGAAAGCGTCAGGGCCAGCAGGCTGGTCTGGCCATAGATCGGCGGCGCGCCATTGCGGGTAAAGGGCCGAAACAGCGGCGCGAAGCTGTCAGGGCTCAGCAGAAAAATCAGCAAAAGCCCCGCCACCAGCGCCGGAAGGACGCGACCGATCATTCCGGCGCCTGACGGGCATGGGCGCGCAATGCCGCCAGCGTGACGATGCCGCCGCCTTCGACGGGCAGGGCGTCACGGCCGCTCCACAGGCATTCCGCCAAAGCATCGCGCAGGCTGGCCTCACGCGGAATGGCAGGGCCTTGTGCCTGCCCCGGCTGGGTCATGCCCAAAACGGCGCTGAGCGACAGCAGGTGAAATGCGCGCTCGCCGGGGCCGATCAGCGCCTGCACAAAGGGCGTGGCGGGATCGGTCAGGATGCGTTCGGGCCGGTCATGCTGCAAGATCCTGCCGTGATCCATGACGGCGATGCGGTCGCCAAGCTGCACGGCCTCGTTGATGTCATGGGTGACAAGGATCATGGTCGTACCCAATTGCCGCTGGACCCCGCGCAGATCCGCCTGTGCGCGGGCCCGCCCGATCGCATCCAGCGCGCCGAAGGGTTCGTCCAGCAGCAGCAGATCGGGCCGGGCCGCCAGCGCGCGGGCCACGCCCACGCGCTGCGCCTGCCCGCCCGACAGCTGATGCGGCATCCGATTGCGAAAGGTCGCGGGGTCCAGCTGGAACAGCTGCAACAGCTCATCCACCCGCGCCCCGATCTGCGCGGGCGGCCAGCCCAGCAGGCGCGGTACGGTGGCGATATTGCGGGCCACGCTGTGATGGGGAAACAGCCCCACCCCCTGAATGACATAGCCGATACGCCGCCGCAGCAGATGCACCGGCTGGCCCGCCACATCCTGCCCCCCGATCAGCACCTGCCCGGTCGTGGGCTCGACCAGCCGGTTGATCATCCGCAGAAGCGTGGTCTTGCCCGAACCCGAGGTGCCGACCAGCGCGGTGATTTCGCCCTCGGGGACGTTCAGGCTGACATCATCGACCACCGGAACGCCGGCATAGACCCGCGTCAGGTGGCGCAGCTCGATCATGCTTGCGCGCCCCGGCTCATGCCCAGCAACAGGTCCATGACGATCCCCGCCAGCAGCGCCAGCGCGATGGTCGGCAGCGCCCCCAGCAGCACCAGATCCATCGCGGTCTGGTTCAACCCCTGAAAGACGAAAGTGCCAAATCCGCCGCCTCCGATCAGCCCGGCGATCACCGCCAGACCGATATTCTGCACCAGCACGATCCGCACCGCCGCCAGCAGGCTGGGCAAGGCCAGCGGGATCAGGACCTGCGCCAGCAATTGCCCGCGCGTCATGCCCAGACCCAAGGCCGCCTCGCGCACCGGCAGGGGCACACCCTGCAACCCCGAGAGCGTATTCGACACCACCGGCAGCAGCGCATACAGAAACAGCGCAATCAGCGCCGGAAAGCTGCCGATACCGGACACCCCCAGCCGATCCGCCCCCGGCAGGGTCGCGATCCAGCCCAGCAGCGGGATCATGATCCCGAACAGCGCCAGCGACGGGATGGTCTGGACGATGTTCAGCACGGTCAGGACCGGTCCCCGCGCGCGGGCTGTCAGATAGATCGCCACCCCCAGCGGTAGCCCCACCGCCAGCGCCAGCCCCAGCGAGCCGAACGCAAGCGCCAGATGGGTCTGCGTCTCGGCCAGAAATGGCCCGCGCCGGGTCGCATATTCCCGCATGACCGAGACCTGATCCAGCATCCCCGATCCCAGCAGAGCCGCGGCCAGTACCAGAACCCCGGCAAGGATCAGCCAGCTTGCCGCGACCGAGGGCCGCAGACGCGTCAGCCCGTCGGCCAGCATGAAGGCAAAAGCCGCAAGCAGCAGCCAGAACCCCGAGGCCGGGGCCACCCGCGCCAACCCGTTCCCCTTGGGCAACAGATGCCCCGCCGCCAGTCCCAGCGAGGAGATGACCCCGACCAGCCCCAGCAACGCGGCAGCGGTCCTCAGCCCAGGCGACCAGCGCCCAAGGCAACCAGCGATCAGGATTGCCGCCAGCCCCACCGCTATCAGCGGTCCGGTAGCGAATCCGGCGGTCAGGGTGATGCCTTCGCCCGGCACGATCCGGTTCGGTCGCAGATGGACAAGGGGCAGGAACAGCCCGGCAATACCCAGCAGCGCGAACAGGACCCCCGGCCGCGACATCATGCTGTCACTTCAGGAAGCCTGCCCCGGTCAGGAAATCCTTGGCCACGGCCTGCGCGGGCTCTCCACCCACCTGAATCCGGCCGTTCAGGGTCTGCAAAGTCTGCAAGGTCAGCGCCTGAAAAATCGGGGCCAGCACCTCGCGGATCTGGGGATGCGCTTCAAGCACCTTGGCGCGGATGATCGGCGCGGGCTCATAGACGGGCTGGACGGCCTTGTCATCCTCCATGACCAACAGGCCTGCCTCGGCAATGGCGCCATCGGTGCCATAGACCATGGCCGCGTTCACCCCGGAAATCTGCTGCGCCGCCGCCGCGATGGTCGCAGCCGTATCGCCACCCGCCAGCTGCACCAGCTGATCGGGCTTCAGGGTAAAGCCATAGGTCTGCTGGAACGCCGGAAGCGCTGCGGGCGAGGTCACGAATTCGGCCGAGGCCGCCAGCTTGATCGCCCCGCCCCCCGCAATCCATTCGCCCAGTTGCGACATGGTGGCGATCCCGTTCGCGCTGGCAATGTCCTGACGCAACGCAATCGCCCAGGTGTTGTTGGCGGGCGCGGGATCCAGCCAAACGATATCATTTTGCGCCTTGTCCAGTTCGGCCACGCGGGCGAAACCCTGCTGGGCGTCCTTCCAGACAGGGCTGTCGGCCTCGTTGAAGAAGAACGCTCCGTTCGCCGTATATTCGGGATAGATGTCGATCTGCCCGGCGGTGATCGCATCGCGCATAATCGGCGTGCCGCCCAGTTGCAGCCGGTCCTTGACCGGCATTCCCGCATCCTGCAGCGCCAGCAGGATCATGTTGCCCAAAAGGCCGCCCTCGGTATCGATTTTCGATGAGACCACGATATCCTGCGCTTGTAGCGGCGAGGCCAGCAGGATCAGCGACAGGGCGGCGGCACGTGACAGCATGGCGAATTCTCCCGATACAAGGGGATGGCGGCTCGATGCTAGACGCGCGGGATGTGGAATTGGTTCCCGTCAGCGATAGCCTGACAGCGATTGCCCCGCCTGCCGCAGCAGTGATCCGAACCGGGCCGAGAAATCCTCGGCCGAATGTTCGTCCAGCGACCCCGCCAGATGGATGGCCCCGACCGGGCGGCCCTGACCATCCAGCACCGCAACCCCAAGGGCGATCTCGTGATGCAGCAATTGCCGGACGGCGACGGCATGGCCGCGCTGCCGCGTCGCCTGAACCTCGGCCATGACCTGATCCAGCGTGGTGATGGTCTGGGGGGTGAAGGGCGTGACATCCGAGCGGGCAAAGATATCCGCGATCTCGGCGTCGGACAGCCGCGACAGCACCGCCAGCCCCCCCGCCGTGCAATAGGTCGGCACGGTATTGCCGGTCAGCGTCGCAGTGAAAATCTCATGCTTCGAGGGCATGCGCAGCGCATAGATCAGCCGCGTGTCGTCCCATAGCGACATGTCCACCCGCTCATGCGAGCGGCGGCGCAACTCCAGCAGGACCGGCGTCGCCTTTTGCAGAATCGGGTTCAGGCGCAGGCTGGAACAGGCCATGGTCAGGATGCGCTTGCCCGGCAGATAGCCGCGATCCTCGTCATCGCGCATGATCATGCCCAAGGCCTGCAGCGTATGCACCATGCGCTGCGTGGCACTGCGGTCCATTCCAGACAACTCTGAAATCTCGCTGAGAGTCAAAGGCTTGGCGGTCATTTCGAAAACCGACAGGATTGCCACTGCCCGTGCCGCAGCGCGCACGAATAGCGGGTCTTCGCCAAATTGTTCAGCTTCTGCGGGATCGAATGTCGAAACTCCGGTCAGTTCGCGAAACATGAGACTGGTCACCCCAAGTAGAAGAATTTTCGTTGACAGCCGCATCCGGCATGACGTTTCATTTCGATAACGATGTATTGTCTGTCGATACATTTCAATCGAAACGTTACGATCAGGAGCTTTCGATCCCATGCGTGTCGCGTTTGCCGGCTTCCTGCACGAGAGTAACAGCTTTGCCAGCGCGGCGGCCGATATGGCGGCGTTCCGGCAGGGCGGCGGCTATATCCCCCTGACCCGTGGCGCGGCACTGCGAGAGGCGGCGCGGGGCGTCAATCTGGGCATTGCGGGCATGCTCGATTATGCCGACCGCGCCGGATGGGACATCGTCCCGATCCTGTGGACCGGGGCGATCCCCTCGGCCCCGGTGACGCGCGAGGCGTTCGAAACGATTGCCGATGACATCGTGCAGGGGCTGGCCGATTGCGGCCCGATCGACGCGATCTGTCTGGACCTGCATGGCGCAATGGTCGCCGAGCATGTCGAGGATGGTGAAGGCGAATTGCTGGCCCGCATCCGGGCGGCCCGTCCCGACCTGCCCATCGCCTGCGCGCTGGACCTGCATGGCAATATCACGCCGCAGATGTTCCAGCATTCCGATATCATGGTCGGCTTCCGCACCTATCCGCATGTCGACATGGCGGAAACCGGCTGGCGCGCGGCGGCGGCTTTGGATGAGATGCTGGCAAGTGGCCGGAAATGGGCCAAGGCGATGCGCCGCATCGATTTCCTGATCCCAATCGCCTGGCAATGCAGCGAGACCGAGCCCGCCCGCGGCCTTTACCGGATGACGCGCGAACTGCCCGAAGGTGTGGCGACCGCCTCGATCTTCATGGGCTTTCCGGCGGCGGATTTTCCCGGATGCGGCCCCGTGGTGTTGGCCTATGGCCCCGATGCCCTTGCCGTTCAGGCCCATGCCGACCGCATGGCCATGGCCCTGACCGAGGCCGAGGCCGATTTCGCAGGCCGCTCCTATGACCCCGAGGACGCCGTGCGCGAGGCGATGCGGCTGGCGGTTTCGGCCACCCGCCCGGTGATCATCGCCGATACGCAGGACAATCCCGGTGCGGGCGGATCGTCCGACACCACCGGCATGCTGCGCGCGCTGATCGCCTGCGGGGCGACGGACGCGGCGCTTGGCAATTTCCACGACCCCGAGGCCGCGCGAGCCGCTCATGCTGCGGGCGTCGGTGCTGAAATCACCCTGCCGCTGGGTGGACGTTCCGGGCTGGCGGATGACGCGCCCTTCCCGGTCCGCGCCCGCGTCGCCGCGCTGTCCGACGGTCATGTCCATGCGACCGGCCCCTATTACGGCGGCACCCGCATCGACATGGGACCTTCGGCGGCGCTGGAAATCGACGGCATCCGCGTCGTCGTCACCAGCCATATCGCCCAGATGGCCGACCGCAATTTCTATCGCATGGTCGGGATCACCCCCGAGGACCAGAAGATTCTGGTGAACAAAAGCTCGGTGCATTTCCGCGCCGATTTCGAGCCCATCGCGGAAACCATCCTGGTCGCCACCGCCCCCGGCGCGAT
Organism: Paracoccus litorisediminis; assembly: GCF_009711205.1. Taxonomy (GTDB): domain Bacteria; phylum Pseudomonadota; class Alphaproteobacteria; order Rhodobacterales; family Rhodobacteraceae; genus Paracoccus; species Paracoccus litorisediminis. The sequence continues at coordinate 84,314 of NZ_WMIG01000010.1, forward strand.
GCCGCTATGCCCCTCAGCCCTGCCATGGACGCGGCTGCGCGCAGGCATGCGGCTGCGTCCGATGGGACCGGTTTTCAAAATCCAAGAAGAAACCCAGCAACAGTGAGAGAGAAGACGAAGATGACCCATTCGAAGACGCTTTCGATGAAAGCGGGCCTTTTTGCCTCGGTATTCGCTCTGGCCGCTGGCGGGGCGCTGGCCGAGACCACCGTCACCGCCGTCATGCATTCCGACCTGCGTGTGCTGGACCCGGTCATCACCACCGCGCACATTACCCGCGACCACGCCTACATGATCTATGACGTGCTGGTGGCCGAGGATGAAACCGGCAAGATCCAGCCGCAGATGGCCGATGTCACCGCTTCCGATGACGGGCTGACCTATACCTTCACCCTGCGCGACGGGCTGAAATTCCACGACGGCGCGCCGGTCACCGGGGCCGATGTCGTCGCCTCGCTGCAGCGCTGGGGCAAGCGCGACACCGGCGGCCAGATGATCATGGATGTCACCGCCTCGCTGGAAGCCAAGGACGACAAGACCGTGGTCTGGGCGCTGAGCGCGCCCTTTGGCCCCTTCCTTGAAACCGTGGGCAAGCAATCGGCGCTGCCGCCCTTCATCATGCCCGCGCGCATTGCCCAGACCCCGGCGGATCAGGCGATTCAGGAACATATCGGCTCGGGTCCGTTCAAGTTCGTGACCGAGGAATTCCAGCCCGGCGTCGGCGCGACCTATGTCAAGAACGAGGAATATGTGCCCCGCTCGGAACCCGCGTCGGGTTATGCCGGCGGCAAGGTGGTCAATGTCGACAAGGTGCGCTGGCTGACCATGCCCGACAGCCAGACGGCGGTGAACGCGCTGCAATCGGGCGATATCGACCTGATCGAATCCATGCCCGTCGACCTGATCCCGCTGCTGGAAGGCGATGACACGGTCGCCGTGGAAAAACGCGCGGCCTTTGGCTTCCAGACCATGGGTCGGATGAACTTCAAGCACCCGCCCTTCGACAATCCGAAGATCCGTCAGGCGGCGCTGCTGGCCATGTCGCAGGAACCGGTTCTGGCCGCGCTGACCGCCAGCCCGGAATATTATCAGGTCTGCGGCGCGATCTTTGGCTGCGGCACGCGGCTGGAAAGCACCACCGGAACCGAGACCCTGACCGCCGCTGGCAATCCCGAAGCCGCCAAGAAGCTGCTGGAGGAAGCTGGCTATGACGGCACCCCCGTCGTCCTGATGCAGCCGACCGAGGCGCCGACGCTGAAGGCCCAGCCGGTGGTCGCAGCCCAGCAACTGCGCGCGGCGGGCTTCAATGTCGACATGCAGCCGATGGACTGGCAGACGCTGGTCACGCGCCGCGCCTCGATGGAGGCGCCCGCCAACGGTGGCTGGAACATGTTCTTCACCAACTGGCAGATGTCCGAGGTGGCGAACCCGGTGATCAGCGTGATGCTGAACGGGCGCGGCGACACCGCGTGGTTCGGCTGGCCCGATGACCCCAAGATCGAGGAACTGCGCAAGGAGTTCATCGCGGCCGCCACCCCCGAGGCCCAGAAGGCCGCCGCCGACAAGATCCAGGCCCATGCGATGGAAACGGTCAGCTATGTGCCGCTTGGCGAATACAACTTCCCGCAGGCCCGCCGCACGGTCCTGACCGACATGGCCCCGACCCCGGTCCCGGTCTTCTGGGGCCTGAAGAAGTCCGAGGAGTAACGCCGCCAATCGGCCCGCTTGTCGGGCCGATCCTCTCCCGCGCCTGCTGATCAGGCGCGGGCCTGACCCCTAGAACGGCGGACAAGCCATGCTGAGCTATATCTTCAAGCGCGTCCTCTCGGTCGTTCCGGTGCTGTTTCTGGTCTCGGTCTTCGTCTTCCTGATGCTGCGCCTGACCCCCGGAGACCCGGCGGCGATCCTTGCGGGCGACAACGCCACGCCCGAAACGCTGCAACGCATCCGCGACGCCATGGGCCTGAACGAGCCCCTGCTGACCCAATATGTCAAATGGATCGCGGGCATCCTGCGCGGCGATTTCGGCACCTCGCTGATTTCCGGCGTCGAGGTGCTGGATCTGGTCGCCAAGCGCGTCGGTCCGTCGATCTCGCTGGCGGTGCTGACCATCATCATTGCCGTGCTGGTCGCCATTCCGATGGGGGTGATCGCCGCGTGGAAGCATCGCAGCTGGGTCGATTATCTGGTGATGTCCTTTTCAGTCCTTGGCTTTTCGGTGCCGGTGTTTCTGGTCGGCTACGTCCTGCTGCTGGTCTTCTCGGTCAAGCTGGGCTGGCTGCCGCCGCAGGGCTTCAAGCCGCTTTCCGCAGGCATCGCCCCCTTCCTTGAACGCGCCATCCTGCCCGCGCTGACGCTGGCCTCGATCTATATCGCGCTGATCGCCCGGATGACGCGCGCCGCCATGCTGGATGTGCTGAACGAGGATTACATCCGCACCGCCCGCGCCAAGGGCGTCGGAGAGCGCCGCATCCTGTTCGTCCATGCGCTGAAGAATGCCGCCGTCCCCATCGCCACCATCGTCGGCGCGGGCTTTGCGCTGCTGATTTCGGGCGTGGTGGTGACGGAAACCATCTTCAACATTCCCGGCATCGGGCGGCTGACCGTCGATGCGGTTCTGGCACGCGACTATCCCGTCATTCAGGCGCTGATCCTGCTGACCGCCTCGGTCTATGTGGCGATCAACCTGCTGATCGACCTGTCCTATTCGCTTTTCGACCCGAGGATCCGCTATTGACGAACATCGACCGTTCCGCCGCGGATAAGCCTTTGGCGCTGCGCCTGCTATCCATGGTTTCCCCCGCCCAGACCGGGCTTGCCCCCTTCATCGCCGCGATCATGCTGCTGGCGGTGATCCTGTTGACGATCTTTTCACCCCAGATCGCCACCCATGATCCTTTGGCGATGGACCCGCTGATGCGGCTGAAGCCCCCGTCCGAGGCGCATCTGCTGGGCACCGACGGCTATGGCCGCGACCTGTTTTCCCGCATGATCCTTGGCGGCCGCATCTCGTTGCTGATCGGGATCTGCGCGGCGGTGGTGGCGCTGGGGCTGGGCGTGCTGATCGGGCTGGTCGCCGGTTACTTCCGCTTGGCCGACGCGATCATCATGCGCGCCATGGATGCGCTGATGGCGATGCCCTCGATCCTGATCGCCATCGGCCTTGTCGCGCTGAACGGCCCCTCGATCGGCTCGGTGATCATGGCGATCACCATCCCGGAAGTGCCTCGCGTCGTGCGGCTGGTGCGATCAGTCGTGCTGACCGCGCGCGAGGAACCCTATGTCGAGGCCGCGATGGCGCTTGGTTCCTCGACGCCCAAGATCCTGTTCCAGCACCTGCTGCCGAACACCATGGCGCCGATGATCGTGCAGGGGACCTACATCATCGCCTCGGCGATCCTGACCGAGGCGCTGCTGTCCTTCCTTGGCGCGGGCATCAGCACCGAGATCCCGACCTGGGGCAATATCATGGCCGAGGGGCGGCAGTATTTCCGCATCAACCCCGGCATCATCCTGTGGCCGGGGCTGCTTCTGACCATCTGCGTGCTGTCGATCAACCTGATCGGCGATGCCGCCCGCGATGCCCTTGATCCCCGCATGAAGAAACGGCAGGCCTGACATGGAACTTCGCGCAAGGGACTTGTCCCATGAACCCGTGATCGTCCAGATCGAGGATCTGGTGGTCGAAACCGCCGGAAAAACCCGGTTTCCAGTGCTGAAAGGTGTCAGCCTGAACATCCGGCGCGGCGAAACCGTCTGTCTGGTCGGGGAAAGCGGCTCGGGCAAATCCGTCACCTCGCTGGCGACGATGGGGCTGCTGCCCAAGGACGCGCTGGTGGTACGGTCGGGCACGATCCGGCTGAAGGGCGAAAACCTGCTGGCGCTGTCGCCTTCCGCGATGAAGGACCGCCGCGCCCGCGATCTGGCGATGATCTTTCAGGAACCGATGACCGCGCTGAACCCGGTAATGAAGGTCGGCGCCCAGATCACCGAGGTGCTGGACCTGCACAGCCGCATGGGTACCGCCGAAAAGCGCGCCCGCGTCATCGACATCATGGAGCAGGTCCATCTGCCCGATGTCCAGCGCATCTATGACAGCTATCCGCACCAGCTGTCGGGCGGCCAGCGCCAGCGCATCATGATCGCCATGGCGCTGATCCTGGAACCGGCGCTGCTGATCGCGGATGAGCCCACCACCGCGCTGGACGTGACCACGCAAAAACAGATCCTGTCCCTGATCGCCGAACTTCAGGAGAAGCACGGCACGGCGGTGCTGTTCATTACCCATGACATGGGCGTGGTCGCCGAAATTGCCGACCGCGTCTGCGTCATGCGCCATGGCGAGATCCTTGAATCCGGCCCGATCCGCGAGGTTCTGGAACAGCCCAAGCATGTCTATACGCGGGCGCTGCTGGGCTCGGTCCCCAGCCTTGTGCCGCGCGAGGCGCGCGACGATGCAAGCGGGGCCAGCGTGATTGCCGCCCGCAATCTGGGCAAGACCTATCACACCGGGTCGTTCCTTGGGAAAAAGTCGCAGGTCCGCGCCTCGTTCGGGGTGAATTTCGACCTGTCGCCGGGGCGGACGCTGGGCATCGTCGGCGAAAGCGGCTCGGGCAAGACCACGGTCGCACGCTCGATCATGCGGCTGATCGAGCCGACCGAGGGCCAGATCTTGCTGGATGGCGACGACATCGCCCATCTGTCCCCCAGCGCGATGAAGCCCAAGCGCAAGAAGCTGCAGGTGGTGTTTCAGGACCCGTTCCGCTCACTCAACCCGCGCTGGACCATCGCGCGCTCGATGACCGAAGGCCCGTTGAACTACGGCATGTCCCGCGCCGATGCCCTGGCCGAGGCCAAGCGCCTGCTGAAGATCGTGTCCCTGCCCGAAGACGCGCTGGGTCGCTATCCGCATCAGTTTTCCGGTGGCCAGCGCCAGCGCATCGCCATTGCCCGCGCGGTGATGCTGAAGCCAGACGTGCTGGTCGCGGATGAGGCGGTCTCGGCGCTGGATGTCTCGGTGCAGGCGCAGGTGCTGGATCTGCTGGCCGAACTTCAGCGCCAGACCGGCATCGCCATCATATTCATCACCCATGACCTGCGCGTCGCTGCCCAGATCTGCGACGAGGTGCTTGTGATGAAACGCGGCGAGGTGGTCGAACAGGGTCCGGCCTCACGCGTGCTGCACCAGCCGCAGCATGATTATACCCGCGCGCTGATCGACGCAGCGCCCGGACGTTTCTGGGATTTCGCGGCTGGCAAGCCGCTCGTGGCGTAAGGAGAGAATATGCCTGTCATCAAGTTCATCGAGGACAATGCCGATCAGATGCGCGCGGTCTTCGAGGATCTCCACGCAAACCCGCAGCTGGGCTTCGAGGAAACCCATGCCTCGGGTGTGGTGGAACGTCATCTGCGCGACTGGGGGTTCGATGAGGTCCATACCGGCATCGCCGCCACCGGCGTCGTCGGCATCCTGCGCGGCAAGGGCAAGGGCAACCGCCGCATCGGGCTGCGCGCCGATATGGACGCCCTGCCCATTCAGGAAGTGACCGGCCTTGGCTATGCCTCGAAAAACCCCGACCGCATGCATGCCTGCGGCCATGACGGCCACACCACGATGCTGCTGGGCGCGGCGCAATATCTGGCGCAAAGCCGCGATTTCGACGGCACCGCCGTCTTCATCTTCCAGCCCGCCGAAGAAGGCCTTGGCGGCGCGCGCCGCATGATCGCGGAAGGCCTCTTCGAGCGTTTCCCCGTCGATGAGATCTACGGCATGCACAACCAGCCCTTCGGCACGCTGGGTCAGGCCCGCATCCGCAAGGGCGCGATGATGGCCGGGGCCTCGTTCTTCGACATCAAGGTCAATGGTCGCGGCAGCCATGCCGCGCAGCCCAACCAATCCCGCGACGCGCTGGTGATCGGCACGCAGCTGGTTGGGTTGCTGCAGACGGTCGTGTCGCGCAATGTCGATCCGGTGAAAGCCTGCGTGCTGTCCTGCACCCAGTTCCACACCGGCTCGGCCTATAACGTCGTGCCCCAGACCGCGACCATTGCCGGGACCGTGCGCTATTTCGACCCCGAGGTGATGGATCTGGTCGCTACCCGTATGCGCGAGCTTTGCGCGGGCCTTGCCACCGCCCATGGCATCACCATCGACGTCGATATCCGCAATGTATTTGACGTTCTGGTCAATGAACCCGAGCTGTCCGACGCCTATCTGGAGGCCGCTGCCGACGTGCTGGGCGAAACCAATGTCTCGGATGACGGCCCGCAGGTCATGGGCAGCGAGGATTTCGCCGACATGTCCGCCCGCGTGCCCGGTGCCTATATCAACGTCATGCATGGCGGTCAGGCGGCTTTGCACAATCCCGCCTTCGTCCTTGACCCGGCGGTGCTGCCCATCGGCGCCTCGGTCTATGCCCGCATCATCGAGCGCCGCATGCCCCTGACCCGAAAGGCCGCCTGATGTCCTTCCTTGATCTCGACTTCGACAATGAGGACATGATCCGCCGCCTGCGCCCGTGGATCGAGACCGAAAGCCCCACCTTCGACGCCGCCGCCCTTGCGCGCATGGTCGATGTCGTGGCCTTCGACTGCGCAGCGGCCGGGGCGACCATTGAGGTCATCCCCGGCCGCATGGGCTGCGGCCCATCGCTGCGGGTGAAATTCCCCCATCCCGATTTCGGCAAGCCCGGCATCCTGGTCTCGGGCCATCTGGATACCGTGCATCCGATCGGCACGCTGGCGCAGAACCCGTGGCGGCGCGAGGAGGGTCGCATCTACGGCCCCGGCATTCAGGACATGAAGGCCGGGAATTTCGTCGCACTCGAAGCCATGCGCAGGATCATGCGCGCCGGGCTGGTGACCCCCCTGCCCGTCACCCTGCTGCTGACCCCGGATGAGGAAATCGGCACCCCCGCCACCCGTGGGCTGATCGAACAGGAAGCCCTGTTGAACCGCTATGTCGTGGTTCCCGAACCGGCGCTGAAGGACCAGTCCTGCGTCATCGGCCGCTACGCCATCGCACGCTACAACCTCGAAACCCGCGGCGTGCCCTCGCATGCGGGCTGGGCGCTGAAGGACGGGCGCTCCGCCATCGCCACCATGGCCCGCAAGATCCCCCTGATCGAGGGCATGACCAGCGACGATTGCACCTTCTCGGTCGGGGTCATCCGGGGCGGGACATGGGTCAACTGCGTCTCGTCCTCGTGCTTCGCCGAGGCGCTGTCCATGGCCAAGACCGATGAGGATCTGGAACGCGGCGTCGCCGCCATGCTGGGTCTGTCGGGCTCGGAAAACGATGTCGAATTCATCGTCACCCGAGGCGTCACTCGCCCGGTCTGGAAACCCGGCCAGCCGCAGGACATCGCCCTTTACGACCGCGCCGCCGGTATCGCCACGCAACTGGGCTTCACCTTGGGCCATCAGCCCTCGGGCGGCGGCTCGGACGGCAATTTCACCGGCGCGCTGGGGATACCGACCATCGACTCGACCGGAGTCCTCGGCGCGGGCCTGCATACGCTGAACGAACACATCATCGAATCGAGCCTGCTGGAACGCGCAAGGTTCCATGCCGGGCTGTTTCTTGACCTGAACTGATCCCTTCTCGCCGCGCCCCTGCCTTGGGCGCGGCGATCCAAAAGGCCCCCAAAAAAGGCCCCCAAGGACATCCCATGACCGACCAGATCCACCGTCTTGACGGGCTGACCGACGCTGTTTCGATCCGCATCGACCCTTGGGGCATCGCCCATATCCGGGCCGAGAACCGCGACGACCTGTTCTTTGCCCAAGGCTGGAACGCCGCCCGCGACAGGCTGTGGCAGATCGATCTGGCCCGCAAGCGCGGGTTGGGCCTGCTGGCGGGCGATTTCGGACCGGGCTATCTGGCGCAGGACCGCGCCGCGCGCCTGCTGCTTTATCGCGGCGACATGGCGGTGGAATGGGCGGCCTATGCCCCCGATGCCGAGGCGATCTGCACCGCCTTCGCCAAGGGCATCAACGCCTATGTCGACGGCGTCCACGCGGGCGAGTTGCCCCTACCCCCGGAATTCACCCTGCTCGGCAACCGCCCCGCGCTGTGGCAGCCATCGGATGTCGCCCGCATCCGCAGCCATTCCCTGACCCGCAACGCCACCTCGGAACTGCTGCGCGCCCGCGTCATGGCGCTGATGGGTCCGGAAACCGGTGCGCATCTGGACCTGCTGCGCCGCAATCTGGAACCCTTCACCATCCCCGAGATCGCCGAGGGTCTGGACCTGCACAGCCTTGACGCCCGCGTGCTGCGCGATTTCCTGCTGGGCGTCAGCCCGGTCAGCTTCTCGCCCGAGCGTCTGGCCGCGCCGCTTTCTGACGCCGATCTGTGGACCCGCCCCACCTCCTTGGGCGAGATTGACCGCATCGCCGCCACCGAGGGCTCGAACAACTGGGTGGTCTCGGGCGCGCGCACGGCATCGGGCCGCCCGATCCTGTGCCTTGATCCGCACCGCACCCATGTCCTGCCCTCGGTGCGCTACATCACCCACCTGACCATGCCCGGCTTCGACGCGATCGGCGCGGGTGAGCCGATGGTCCCCGGCATCTCGATGGGCCATAACGGCCATGCCGCCTTCGGCCTGACCATCCACGGCCACGATCAGGAAGACCTTTACACCTACGACCTGCACCCGGACGACCCCGATCTGTATCGCCACCACGACGGCTGGCAGCGCCTGACCACCCTGACCGAGACCGTGCCGGTCAAGGGCCATCCCGACCAGCGGATCACCCTGCAATTCACCCGCCACGGCCCCCTGCTGCACCGCAGCGCCAGCCATGCCTTTGCGCTGCGCACCGTCTGGAGCCTGCCCGGAACCGCGCCCTATATGGCCAGCCTCTCGGTCATGCGCGCGACCACGCCGCCGGATTATCTTGCAGCCCTGCGCGGTTGGGGCTGCCCCTCGGTCAACCATATTTACGGCGACATGGCGGGCAATATCCTGTGGAAACCCGCCGGCGCCGCCCCGATCCGCAAGGGCTGGCAGGGCCTGCTGCCCGTGCCCGGCGATGGGCGCTTCGAATGGCAGGGGCTGCACGATCCCGACAGCGCCCCGGTTGAGCTGAACCCGTCTCGCGGGTATATCGCCACCGCCAACGCCATCAACCTGCCGCCGGATTGGGACGGCCCGATCCCCGGCCATGAATGGCTGGACAGCAGCCGCCACGATTTCCTGAACGCGGCGCTGGCAGGCAATGACCAAGTGACGCTGCAGGATTGCGCGGCCATGCAGCTTAGCCTGCATTCCGGCATCGCGCTTGGGCTCGCACGGTTGTTGCAAGGGCCGGACATTCCCGCGCCTGTCCGCGCGCTTCTGGACGGTTTCGACGGCACGCTTCCCGCCGACAGCCCCGCTGCGGCCTACATCGAGATCTGGCTCTCGCGCCATCTTGGTCCGGCCATCGCCCGTCACGAAGGCGCGTCCGAGGCCGTCCTGCCACTGTTGCAACCCTATGATCCTGCATCGCTTCTGCGCTGGATGCAGGCGCGGGTGGACCTGCCCCCGGACATCATCGCCAGCCTTGAGGCGGCATGGACGGACTGTGCCCAGCTGATGGGCGCGGACCCGCAAGCTTGGGCATGGGGTCGCATCCACCGCCTGACCCTGCGCCATCCGCTGCACCGGCTGGCGCCTGCGGAATGGTCGCTGCCGCCGATCCCGCGCGGCGGATCGTCGGCCAGCCCGAATTATGCGGGCTACGACCTGCAAAGCCTTGATGTGCTTATGGGACCGTCGGTCAGGATGCTGATTGATGTCGGCGGCTGGGACAACAGCCTGTTCGTCAATACACCGGGCCAGTCCGGCCTGCCGGGCGACCCGCATTACCACGACCTGCAGCCGCTTTGGGCGGGGGGCGAATACGCGCCGCTGCTGTACTCCGACGCCCGGATCGAGGCCGCCACCCGGCAGCGTATCACATTGACGGCGGGATAAGCTCGGCCATCGCGCCCTCATGATGGTCATGGGCGCAATGCTCGTGATTGCCCAGAACCTCGATCACCCGGCAATCGGCAATGGTCCCGCATGAGCATTGCTGCAGCATCCGCTGCAACTCGTCGCGCAGCGCGATCAGGCGCGAGATGCGGGCATTTACCGCCCGAAGCTGGCGGTTGGCGATCTGGTCGGCTGCCGCGCAGGACCGGTTCGGATCGTCCGACAGGCCCAGCAATTCCCGGATCGCCTCCAGCGGGAAGCCAAGGTCGCGGGCATGGCGGATGAAGTTCAGCCGGTCCTGCGCCGCCTTGCCGTAAAGACGCTGGTTGCCGGTGCTGCGCTCGGGTTCGGGCAGCAGCGCAATCTGTTCGTAATAGCGGATGGTCGGGACCTTGACCCCGGTCGCCTCGCTCAGCTTGCCGATGGTCAGCATCGCGGAAACCTCTTGCAGCTATAGTCGCTAGAGGAATTAGGGTCCCGAATCAATGAAGGCAAGATCTGCCAAAAGGACTTCGAGGAATGGCGATGAGTGAGCAAGCAAGCATTCGGCGCGAATGGACGGTGACGGGGATGGACTGCGCCTCCTGCACCACCAAGGTCACGCAGGCGGTCGGGACGTTGCCCGGCGTGTCCGCAGTCAGGGTCGCGCTGATGACCGAACGGCTGTCGCTGGATCTGGCGCCGGGCACGACCCAGCCCGACGCGATTGAGGCATTGGTGCGCAAGCTGGGCTACGGCATCGCACCGCGACAGGACGCGCAGCCTGCCGCTGCCGCCGGTCACGACACCTGCTGCTCGGGGCACGCGCATGACACCGCCGAGCCCGTCCATAGCCACGACGACCCCGCCGATCAGGGCAAACCGTGGCATCGCACCGCCAAGGGCCGTCTGGTCATCCTGACCGGAGCGCTGCTGGCGCTGGCATGGGGGTTCGAGCTGCTGACCTCGGCCAGTCTTGGCTACTGGGCCTTTGTCGCCGCTTGCCTGATCGGCGTGGCCCCGGTGGCCCGGCGGGCCTTGGCCGCGCTGCGCCTTGGCCAGCCCTTCACCATCGAGGGGCTGATGACCATCGCCGCATTCGGCGCGCTGTTCATCGGCGCAGCCGAAGAAGCCGCGCTGGTCGTGTTCCTGTTCGCCGTCGGCGAGGCGCTGGAGGGCGTTGCCGCCAACAAGGCCCGCGACGGCATCCGGGCGCTGGCCGATCTGGTCCCGAAAACCGCGCAGCTTGAGGTGGACGGCCAGACCCGAGAGGTTCCCGCCGACCGCCTGCGCATCGGTCAGACCGTGCTGGTCCGTCCCGGCGACCGCATCCCGGCTGATGGCGAGATCGTCGAGGGCGTCTCGGGCATTGATGAAAGCCCGGTCACCGGCGAAAGCCTGCCGCGCTCCAAGGGACAAGGCGAGGCGGTCTTTGCCGGGTCGATCAATACCGAGGCCGCCTTGCGCATCCGCGTGACCAAGGAGGCATCCGACAACACCATCAGCCGCATCATCCGACTGGTCGAGGATGCCGAGGAAGCCCGCGCGCCCACCGAACGCTTCATCGACCGGTTCAGCCGCTGGTACATGCCCGCGATTGTCGGCATGGCGGCGCTGGTGATCCTGATCCCACCCCTGCTGATGGGGGCGGATTGGCAGACATGGATCTATCGCGGCCTTGCGCTGCTGCTGATAGGCTGCCCCTGCGCGCTGGTGATTTCTGTCCCCGCATCAATCGCCTCGGCGCTGTCCTCGGGGGCGAAACGCGGCTTGCTGATGAAGGGCGGCGCGGTGATCGAGGCCGCGGCAAAGGTCACGCAAGTCGCCTTTGACAAGACCGGCACGCTGACCCATGGCCGCCCGGTCGTTACCGACCTGATCCCCGCACCGGGCGTTTCGGAAACCGAGCTGCTGGCCGTGGCAGCCGGGGTCGAGACCGGGTCCAGCCACCCGCTGGCGCTGGCCGTGCTGGGCCGGGCCAAGGACGCGGGCATTGCCCCGCTGCCCGCGCGTCAGGCCAAGGCGATCCCCGGCAAGGGGGTCGAAGCCATGGTGGACGGCACCATGGCCTGGGTCATGTCCCCGTCCCATGCCTTGGCAATGCAGGGCATCGCCGCGAACAGCACCGACCGCGCAACCGCGCTGGAGGAGCAGGGCAAGACCGTGGTCGCCGTCTTCCGCAAAGCGCAACCGCTGGGTCTGATCGCCATGCGCGATGAGCCGCGGCCAGATGCCTCGGACGCGATGCGGCAACTGAACGCCATGGGCGTCGGCGCGACCATGCTGACCGGCGACAATCCCCGTACCGCCGCCGCCATCGCGGGCGGCCTTGGCATGGAGTTCCGCGCCGGGATGCTGCCCGAGGACAAGCTGACCACCATCCGCCAGATGAGCGGCACGGGCGGCGTGATGATGATCGGCGACGGCATCAACGACGCCCCCGCGCTGAAACAGGCCAGCATCGGCGTGGCCATGGGCTCGGGGACGGATGTGGCGCTGGAAACGGCGGATGCCGCGATCCTGCGCGACCGGGTTGGCGATGTCCCGGCGCTGATCCGGCTGGCGCGCGCCACCATGGGCAATATCCGCCAGAACATCGCGCTGGCGCTGGGGCTGAAGGCGGTGTTCCTGGTGACCTCGGTTCTGGGGATCACGGGCCTGTGGATCGCGATCCTTGCCGATACCGGGGCAACGGTGCTGGTGACGCTGAACGCGCTGCGGATGCTGGGCTACGATCCGTCGAAACAGGGCTGAGCGGCATTCCCTGTCGCCTGCCGATATGGAACAGTCCGGGTTCCGCCACCCGCAAACAGGTCCGCCGATGCCCGATGCCCTGCTGACGAACCGCGACGCCCGCCGGCTGTTTCTGGATCGGCACCTGCTGCTTCGGCCCGGTTCAGGGCCGGGCAAGGGGCAGGATCTGGCGGATGTGCTGTCCGATCTTGGCTTCGTTCAGGTCGACAGCGTCAATACGCTGGCCCGCGCCCATGACCTGATCCTGTGGTCGCGGCGCGGGCGCTATCGCCCGCAGGCGCTGGACCGGCTGATCGCCCGCGACCGCAGCGCATTCGAGCATTGGACACATGACGCCGCCGTGATCCCGATGGGCTTTTATCCGATGTGGCGGCTGAAATTCCAGCGGGACGAGGCCCATATGCAGAGCCGCTGGCTGAATTGGCGCGGCGAAGGCTGGAACACCGAATTCGACAATGTCCTGCGCCATATTCAGGATAACGGCCCGGCCAGCACCAGCGATCTGGGCGGGGATGAGCCGCGCCGCTCGGGTGGCTGGTGGGATTGGCATCCCTCCAAGACCGCGCTGGAATTCCTGTGGCGCTCGGGGCGGCTGGCGATCCGCCACCGCGAGGGCTTCCGCAAGGTCTATGACCTGACCGAGCGCGTGATCCCGACCGAACACCTGACCACCCATCTGCCCGATGCCGAGATCGTCGATTGGGCCATGACCTCGGCCCTGCAGCGGCTGGGCTTTGCGACCAGCGGCGAGCTGGCCGCGTTTTTCGGCATCGCCACCCGCGATGAGGCAAAGCTGTGGTGCCTTGAGGCGCTGGCCGCTGGCCGGATCAGCGAAATTGCGGTCGAAATGGCCGATGGTACGCCGCGCCGCAGCTATGCGACCCCCGATCTGATGGACAGCGTCGCCACCCTGCCCGAGCCCTCGACCCGCATCCGTCTGCTGTCGCCCTTTGATCCGGCGCTGCGCGACCGCGCGCGGGCCGAGCGCTTGTTCGGCTTTCACTACCGGATCGAGATCTTCGTCCCGGCACCCAAGCGGCGCTACGGCTATTACGTCTTTCCGGTCCTGCAGGGCGATCGCCTGATCGGGCGCGTCGATGCCAAGCGCGAGGATGACGCGCTGGTCATCCGCGCCTTCTGGCCCGAGCCGGGCATCCGTATGGGCCGCGCCCGCCTTGCCGGTCTGGCGGCCGAATTCGAACGCCTTGCGCCCTTCGTGAATGTCTCGGAACTGCGCTACCTGCCGGATTGGCTGCGCATGTCGCAGCAGGCTTGACAGAAGGCGCGGCAAGGGAAAGATTCCGCCCCATGGGGACCCGCGACCTCCCCACGAGGCGACAGCCGAAGTTCGCGTTCCAACCCTGTTCCTGATGAACCAAAGGAGGGAACGCAGATGCCTGCGCCTGATGCGATTACCTGCGACAAGCTGGCCAAGCTGATCGGCACACCCAAGGCTCCGATCATTCTGGATGTGCGGCGAGAGGGGTTGCGATCACAGGACCCCCGCCTGATCACCACCGCCCGCGCCCTGCCCGAGGACGCCCTGACCCCCGCGGCGCTTGCCCGGCTGGCGGTCGAACTGCCCGGGCAACCCGTCGTCGTCGCCTGTGCCGAAGGGCATGGCCGCAGTCAGGGCGTGGCCGCATGGCTGCGCCATGAGGGGCTGCGGGCCGAATATCTTGAGGGCGGACATGCCGCGTGGCTGGCTGGCGGACATCCGGTCTTTGACGCGTCCAAATTGACCTGCAAGGACGCCCAGGACCGCAGCCTGTGGGTCACCCGCTCACGCCCCAAGATCGACCGCATCGCCTGCCCATGGCTGATCCGCCGTTTCGTCGATCAACGCGCCGTGTTTCTGTATGTCGCGCCCAGCGAGGTCGCCAGCGTGGCCGAGGCGATGGGGGCCGCGCCCTATGACATCGAGGGCGTCTTCTGGAGCCATCGCGGCGATCAATGCAGCTTTGACACGATGATCCGCGAGTTCGGGCTGAACCTGCCTGCGCTGGACCGGCTGGCCACCATCGTGCGCGGCGCGGATACGGCGCGGCCCGATCTGGCCCCCGAATGCGCCGGGCTGCTGGCCGCCTCATTGGGGCTGTCGCGGACCTATTCCGACGATCTGGAACAGTTGGAGGCCGGAATGAGCCTGTACGACGCCTTCTACCGCTGGTCCCGCGATGCCACCGCCGAGGTCCATGACTGGCAAAGCCACGGAAAGGCCGGGGCATGACCCAGCGCGCCGATTTCCCGACGCTGGCCGAGGCGACCAAGGTCTGGGCGCGCATCGCCGCCTTGTCCTTTGGCGGCCCTGCCGGACAGATCGCGGTCATGCACCGGATTCTGGTCGAAGAGCGCAAATGGCTGGGCGACAGCCGCTTTCTGCATGCGCTGAATTTCTGCATGCTGCTGCCCGGCCCCGAGGCGCAGCAACTGGCCACCTATATCGGCTGGCTGATGCATGGCGTCCGCGGCGCGCTGGTGGCGGGTGGGCTGTTCATCCTGCCCGGCATTCTGGCGATCATGGGGCTTAGCTGGATCTATGCCGCCTTTGGCGATGTGGGTTTTGTCTCGGCGCTGTTCTTTGGGCTGAAGGCGGCGGTGCTGGCCATCGTGCTGCAGGCGGTGGTCCGGCTCGGCCGGCGCGCGTTGAAGAACAACGCGATGCGCGCCATCGCGGCCGGGTCGTTCGTGGCGATCTTTGCCTTTGCCATGCCCTTCCCGCTGATCGTGGCGCTGGCGGCGGCGATCGGGTGGCTGGGTGCCAAGGCCGGGCTGGCCGCGTTCCAAGACACGGGCGGCCATGGCAAGCTGGGCGCGGCCCATGTCGACGACGCCCAGACCCTGCTGGGCCGCGAGCTTGGCCCGCTGTCGGGGGCGGCGCGCGCGGCGGCCCTGCGCGCCGGGGCCTTTGCGCTGGTCCTGTGGCTATTGCCGGTCGGGACGCTGGTCCTGCTTGCGCCCGGCCATGTCTTTACCGACATCGCCACCTATTTCTCGAAACTCGCCGTGCTGACCTTTGGCGGGGCCTATGCGGTGCTGGCATGGGTCGCGCAGGAAGCCGTCGGCACCTATGGCTGGCTGCAACCGGGCGAGATGCTGGACGGGCTGGGCATGGCCGAGACCACCCCCGGCCCACTGATCATGGTCCTGCAATTCGTGGGCTTCATGGGCGCATATCGCGAGGCAGGCTGGGCCATGCCGATGCTGGCGGGCACGGTCGGCGGGTTGCTGGCGACATGGGTGACATTCGCCCCCTGCTTTGCGTGGATTTTCCTTGGCGCCCCCTTCATGGAGGGGTTGCGCGCCAACAAGGCGCTGTCGGCGGCACTGTCGGCGGTGACGGCGGCGGTGGTGGGGGTGATCCTGAACCTTGCCATCTGGTTTGCCATCCATGTCATCTGGCGCGAAGTCGCACGGCACCAGCTGGGACCGCTGTCGCTGGAGCTGCCGGTGCTGGGGTCGATCGACTGGCTGGCCGCAGGCCTGTCGGCGCTGGCGCTGCTGGCGGTGTTCCGGCTGAATATCGGCATGGTCAAGGTGCTGCTCAGCGCGGCGCTGTCCGGCATGGCGCTGCATCTGGCGGGCTGGGCCTGATCGCCAGCGCTGACGGACGCGACAGCGTTCTTCTGCCAAGCCCCATCGGGTCAGTAGGTTCCTTTCCCTACCGTGCCGTTCTTTGGAATGGAGTTCCGGTCTAATCACGGTAAATTTGGTCGTGAATTCGGCATGGCCGATCAATCAGGACCAAGAACATCATGACACCCCGTCTTCTAGTGCTGGCATCTGCCCTTTTCTCGGCGACGGCGCTTCCCGCCCTGGCCGAACAACTGCGCATTGGCTGGCAGCAAATCGTTGAACCCGCCCGCGTCGCGCAGGCGGGCGGCAAATACGAATCCGCCACCGGCGCGGAAATCGAATGGAAACTGTTCGGCGGCGGCGCGGATGTAATCGCGGCCATCGCCTCGGGGGCCATAGACATCGGCTATGTCGGATCGTCGCCGCTGACCGCCGCCGCTTCGCAGCAATTGCCGATCCAGACGGTCTATGTCGTCGGAAATATCGCCGAGGCCGAGGCGCTGGCCGTCAAGGGCGTGACCTCGCCCGAGCAGATCAAGGGCAAGACCATCGCGACGCCCTTCGTCTCGACCGCGCATTATTCGCTGCTGACCGCGCTGAAACATTGGGGCGTCGCGCCCGGCGACGTGAAGCTGCTGAACCTGCGCCCGCAGGAAATCGGTGCGGCATGGGAACGCGGCGATATCGACGGCGCCTATGTCTGGGACCCGGTGCTGAACCAGATCAAGACCTCGGGCGGCACGGTTCTGGCCGACAGCAAGCAGGTGGCCGATTGGGGCGGGCCGACCTTTGACGCATGGATCGTGCGCAAGGACTATGCCGAGAAGCACCCCGATATCGTCACCGCCTTCGTCAGGACCACGGGCGAGGTCACCGATGCCTATCTGGCCAATCCCGCGGCATGGGGGCCTGACAGCGCCGAGGCGCAGGAAATTGCCAAGCTGACCGGCGCGCCCGCTGCCGATGTGCCGGCGCTGCTCAAGGGCTATGCCTTTGCCGGGCTGAAGGATCAGGGCAGCGAGCAGTTCCTTGGCGGCGCGACGGCGCAGGCGATCAAGGCCACCGCCGCTTTCCTTGAGGAACAGGGCTCGGCCAAGGCGCTGGACGATTATGCGCCCTATGTTAACGCAAGCTTCGCGATCGCGGCCGGGAAATGACCGACCTCGCGTCGCAGGCAGTAACCTTGGACCGGGCGCAATCCGCCCGGTCCGTTCTGTCGCTGCGGGATGTCTCGCTGAATTACGGGGCGGGGATCGCGGTGCTGCAAAACCTGTCGCTGCGGATCGAGCGCGGCGAATTTGTCAGCGTCGTCGGCCGTTCGGGTTCGGGCAAGACGACGGTGCTGAATCTGGCCGCCGGGTTCCTGACGCCGGATGCGGGTCAGGTGCTGATCGACGGGCGCAGGGTCACCGGCCCCGGCCCCGAGCGCGCCGTGGTGTTTCAGGATGACGCGCTTTACCCGTGGCGGAGCGTGGCCGACAACGTCGCCCTGCCGCTGAAGCTGGCGGGCGTCCCCGCGTCGGAACGGCATGCCCGCGCCGCCCGGCTGCTTGAGGCGGTCGGGCTGGCTGGCGAAGGGGCCAAGCGCATCTGGCAATTGTCCGGCGGCCAGCGCCAGCGCGTCGGGATTGCCCGCGCCCTTGCCGCCCAGCCGGAATTTCTGCTGATGGACGAACCGCTTGGTGCATTGGACGCCATGACCCGAGAGCTGATGCATGGCCTGATCCTGCGGCTGTGGCAGGACAGCCATGCCGGCGCGATGCTGATCACCCACAGCATCGAGGAAGCGCTGTTCCTGTCGACCCGCATCGTGGTTCTTGCCCCCGGTCCCGGCCGGATCGTGCATGAGGAAAGCGCAGATTGGGGCCGCCGTTTCCTGTCGGGCAACGACCCGCGCGCGCTGAAATCCGAGCCGGGCTTCATCGCTGCCCGCGAACGGCTGGTCGATGCCATCTACGAACGCGAGGCCGCATGATGAGCGACAGCGCCATTGAAAGCCCGGTCCAGATGCCGCCTCGCGCCGACAAAAGCCCGCGCCGCCTGCCGCTTGGGCTGGCCTACGCCCTGGGAACCGTGACGCTGGTGCTGCTGGTCTGGGGGCTTGCCTCGGGCCGGGGCTGGGTCTCGCCGGTGTTCCTGCCCTCGCCATTGCGGGTCGGTCAGGCCTTGCTGCGCGCCGCGACCGAGGGTTACGCCAACGCGACCCTGTGGCAGCATATGGGGGCAAGCCTGTGGCGGGTCTTCGCGGCACTGATCGGGACCATGGCCATCGGCATCCCGGCCGGGGTGCTGATCGCCACGTCGCGCGCCGGGCGCGGCATTCTTGACCCGCTGATCGAGTTCATCCGCCCGCTGCCGCCCTTGGCCTATCTGCCGCTGATCATCATCTGGTGCGGCATCGGCGAGCCCTCCAAGATCCTTGTCATCGGCATCGCCATGCTGGCGCCCATCGTGATCTCGACCGTGTCGGGCATCCGCGCGGCGGGCGAGAACCAGATCCGCGCCGCCCGTGCCTTTGGCGCCAGCCGCTGGCAGGTCGTGGCCGAGGTGATGCTGCCCGCGGCCCTGCCCTCGATCCTGACCGGGATGCGCATCGCGCTTGGTGCGGGCTGGACCACCCTTGTCGCGGCCGAGCTGGTCGCGGCGACCCGAGGCCTTGGCTACATGATCCAGTTCGCCGCGCAATTCCTGGTCACCGACATGGTGATCGCCGGCATTCTGGTGATCGCGGGACTGGCCACGATTTCAGAACTTGGGCTGCGGCTGATCGAGCGGCGCTTCCTGCCCTGGATCGGAAAAAGCTGACGCGAAGGATTTCCCATGACCATCCATGACCCCCTGAACCATCCCGCGACCGGACGCCCCGTCGCCCCCGCCCGGATCGACACGCGCGAGGCCGCGCTGGACGCCGCCCACCGCCTTGCCGCCGACTGGGCACCCAAGGCCGCCGAGCGCGACCGTGACCGCATCCTGCCCCATGAAGAGATCGCCGATTTCAGCGCCTCGGGCCTTGGCGCGATCACCGTGCCACGCGCCTATGGCGGGCCGGGCCTTGACTATCTGACGCTGGCCGAGGTGTTCGAGATCCTCTGCGCCGCCGACAGTTCCGTGGGCCAGATCCCGCAAAACCATTTCGGCGTCGTCCAGCTGCTGTCCGAAGCGGGCAGCCCGAACCAGAAGGCGCGCTGGTTTGCCGATATCCTGTCGGGCGCGCGGATCGGCAATGCCGGGCCGGAAAAGGGTCCGAAAGTCATCACCCATAACACGACCGGCCTGACCCGCGGCCCGGACGGCCTGCGTCTGAACGGGCGGCGCTTCTATTCGACCGGGGCGATCTTTGCGCATTGGATTCCGACCCGTGCCAATGACGAGCAGGGCCGCCCGGTGCAGGTCTGGGTGCCCCATGACGCGCCGGGGGTCACGGTGATCGACGACTGGTCCAGCTTTGGCCAGCGCACTACGGCCTCGGGGACGGTGGTCTTTGACAATGTCGCGGTGCCCGAGGATCAGATCATCCCGGTCTGGCAGCGCGCGCAGGTGCCGGGGCTGGCGGGCCCGGTCTCGCAACTGGTGCAGGCCGCGATCGACAGCGGCATCGCCATTGGCGCGCTGGATCAGGCGATTGCCTTTGTCCGCGACAAGGCCCGGCCTTGGGTCGATTCCGGCGTCAGTCGCGCGCAGGACGATCCATATATCATCGCCGATATCGGCAGGCTTCAGATCGACCTTTGGGCCGCCCGCGCCGTGCTTCATGACGCGGCCCGGCTGCTGAACGACATCGCGGCAGGCGAAGTGACGCTAGAATCCAGCGCCCGCGCCTCGGTCGCGGTGGCCGAGGCCAAGATCCTGACCAGCGAAATCGCGCTGAACGCCGCTGAAAAGCTGTTCGAGCTGGCCGGGTCAGCCGCCACCCGCGCCGCGCCGAACCTTGGCCGCGTCTGGCGCAATGCCCGCGTCCACACGCTGCATGACCCGCTGCGCTGGAAATATCACCTGCTGGGCAATTGGCACCTGAACGGTGCCCTGCCCGCGCGCCATCAATGGAACTGACATGACGATCCGTATCGCCCCCCCGCCCGCCACCGTCCACGTGATCGCCAGCGATGCCGAAGCGATCGAGACCGCACATGCGCTGGCCGCGGAATTCGCCCTTGGTGCGTCCGACCGCGACCGGGACCGCATCCTGCCATGGGAACAACTGGAACGCTTTTCCGCCTCGGGGCTGTGGGGGATCACCGTGCCGCGCGAACATGGCGGGGCGGGCGTCTCGGTGGTGACGCTGGCGCAGGTGATCGCGATCATCGGCGCGGCGGATGGATCGCTGTCGCAGATCCCGCAGAACCATTTCTATGCGCTGGAGGTGCTGCGCAGCGGCGGCACCCCCGAACAGCAGGCGCAATTCTATGCGCTGGCGCTGTCGGGCTACCGCTTCGGCAATGCTCTGGCCGAGATCGGCGCGCGGGACTTCAAGCGCCGCACCCGGCTGTCGCGGGATGGCGAGCGGCTGTTCGTCACTGGCCAGAAATTCTACTGCACCGGGGCAATCTTTGCGCATTGGATCCCGACCCTCGTGGTCGATGACGAGGACCGCCAGCAGATCGTCTTCGTCCCGCACGGGGCCGAGGGCGTCGCCATTACCGACGATTGGGACGGATTCGGCCAGCGGGTGACGGGTTCGGGCTCGGTCAGCTTCGACCGGGTCGAGGTCAGGCCGGAATGGGTGATCCCCTTCCAGTCGAGCTTCGAGAACCCGACGCCGATCGGTCCCTTGGCGCAGATCCTGCATGCGGCGATCGATCTGGGCATCGGCAAGGGGGCCTTTGCGGCCACGCTGCCCTTTATCCGCGAGCGCACCCGGCCCTGGATCGATGCAGGCGTCGAGCGCGCCGCCGACGATCCGCTGCTGATCGCGGGCGTGGGCGAGGTCTCGGTCCGCTTGCGCGCCGCCGAGGCGCTGGTAAACCGCGCCGGACGTGCGGTTGATGAGGCCATCGCCGACACCACCGAATTCACCGTGGCTCAGGCATCGCTGGCGGTGGCGGCGGCGCGTGCCCTGACCACGGCGGCCGGGCTGCTGGCGGCCTCGAAACTGTTCGAGTTGACCGGGACCTCGGCCACTCTGGCTGCCGACAATCTGGACCGTCATTGGCGCAATGTCCGGACCCATACACTGCATGACCCGGTGCGCTGGAAATACCACGCCATCGGCAATCACAGCCTGAACGGCATCAACCCGCCCCGGCATGGCGCAATCTGACAAGGAGCGATCTGATGGCACATCAGAAACTGGGCAAGCAGATCATCGTCAACGCCTTCAACATGAATTGCGTCGGCCATATCAACCACGGGCAATGGACGCATCCGCGCGACCGCTCGCAGGATTACACAAGGCTGGACTATTGGACCGATCTGGCAAAAACGCTGGAACGCGGGCTGTTCGACGGGCTGTTCCTGGCGGACATCCTTGGTACCTATGACATCTATGGCAGCGGGGTCGATGTCACCCTGCGCGAGTCGGTGCAATTGCCGGTGAACGACCCGGTGCTGCTGGTCTCGGCCATGGCGGCGGTGACCAAGCATCTGGGCTTTGGCGTCACCGTGAATGTCAATCAGGAGGCGCCCTATACATTCGCGCGCCGGCTTTCGACGCTGGATCACCTGACCGACGGGCGGATCGGCTGGAACATCGTCACAGGCTATCTGGACAGCGCCGCCCGCGCGGTGGGACAGGACGGACAGGCCAGCCATGATCTGCGCTATGATCAGGCGGATGAATATCTGGACGTGCTTTACAAGCTGCTGGAAGGATCCTGGGATGAGGACGCGGTGATCCGCGACCGGGCGGCGCGCATCTATGCCGATCCGGCCAAGGTGCGAAAGGTGACCCACCGCGGGCGCTTCTACAATGTCGAGGGCTGGCATCTGTCCGAGCCGTCGCCGCAGCGGGTGCCGGTCCTGTTTCAGGCGGGCACCTCGGGGCGCGGCAAGCTGTTCGCGGCGCGCCATGCGGAATGCGTCTTTATCTCGGCCCCGGAAAAAGAGCTGGCACGCAAGGCCGCGCGCAGCATCCGCGAGGCGGTGGCGGCGGCAGGGCGCGATCCCGGCGACGTGCGCGTCATCATCGGCATCAATGTCGTGACCGACCGCAGCGCGGCTGCCGCGCGCGAGAAGCTGGCCGAATACAAGGCGCATTCCAGCCCCGAGGCCGGGCTGGTGCATTTCGCCGCCTCGACCGGCATCGATTTCTCGCGCTACGGGCTGGATGAGCGCATCCCCTATGGCCCGACCAACTCGATCCAGTCGGCAACGCAGCTGGCGGAAAGCCGGGGCTGGACCAAGCGCAACCTGCTGGACCAGCTGGCGCTTGGCGGACGCTATCCGCTGGCGGTGGGCACGCCCGCCGAGGTCGCGGATGAGCTGGAGGACTGGATGCGCGAGGGCGAGATCGACGGCTTTAACCTGACCCGGCTGGCGACACCCGAAACCTATGAGGATTTCGCCGATCTGGTCGTGCCGGAACTGCAGTCGCGCGGCAGCTTCAAGACCGAATACGCACCGGGCACGCTGCGCCACAAGATCTTTGGCCAGGGCGACCGCCTGCCCGCACGCCATGCCGCACATGAGTTCCGTCCCGGCGGGGCGCTGGCCGCAGCCGAGTAATGGCAGCGATGAGGCAAGCGAAAAGCCCCGGCGGGATCGACCCGCCGGGGCTTTTGCGGTCCGTCCGACCGCTTAGCGCGCCTTCAGCCTGCGCACGGCATAATCTCCGGAAAACTGTACGACCGAGACCAGCAGGATCAGGATCGCAATCACCACCAGCATCACCGTGGTGTCGAAACGCTGGTAGCCGTAGCGGATCGCGACATCGCCCAGACCACCCGCGCCCACCGCCCCGGCCATGGCCGAGGCCCCGATCATCGAGACCACGGTGATGGTGAAACCGCCGATGATACCGGGCAAGGCCTCGGGCAGCAGCACATGGCGGACGATGTCCCAGCGGCGGCAACCGATGGATTGGGCGGCCTCGACCAGTCCCGGATCGACCTCGCGCAGCGATACTTCAGCGATGCGGGCGAAAAAGGGCGTGGCCGAGACCGCCAGCGGCACGATTGCCGCCCAGACCCCGATGGTCGTGCCGGCGACCAGTCGGGTAAAGGGGATCAGCGCCACCAGCAGCACGATGAAGGGCACGGCGCGAAAGCCGTTGACCACCATGCCCACCAACCGGTTCAGACGCGGCGCGGGAAAGAAGCCACCCGGACCCGAGGTGACCAGAAACACCGCCAGCGGGATCCCCAGCGCCACTGCGATCCCGGCCGAGACCCCGACCATCAGAGCCGTGTCCCAGAACGCCTGCTGCAGGCGGTCAACCATCTGCGCTGTCAACATATCCGATGATCCTTGTACTGTCGGCAAGCCCGGCCAGTTGCTCAAGCGGGGCGGAAGGGGCCAGTGCCAGCACCAGCTGGCCGATGGCGTGGCCCTGAATGCGGTCGATCTGCGACAGGACCAACCGCAACGGTCCCGGCCCGACAATCGCGGCCAGCCGCGCCAGATCCGGCACGGCCTTACCCGCAAAGCCCAGCTCGACCAGCATCTGGTCCTGCGGATCGCGGGGGTTGTCGCGCAAGCGGTCGGCCAGATCCTCGGGCAAGCTATGCTGCAGGGGCTGCAGCAGCGCGCGGGTGGCGGCGTGGCGGGGCGCGCCAAAGACCTGCCAGACCGGACCCTGTTCGGCCAGCTCGCCGCGTTCCAGCACGACGACGCGGTCGCAGATCTCGCGGATGACGCTCATTTCATGGGTGATCAGGACCACGGTCAGGCCAAGACGGCGGTTGATGTCCTTGAGCAGCCGCAGGATCGCGCCGGTGGTTTCCGGGTCAAGCGCCGAGGTCGCCTCATCGCATAGCAGGATCTCGGGGCGGCTGACCAAGGCGCGGGCGATGCCCACGCGCTGCTTCTGGCCGCCCGACAGACGCGAGGGATAGGTCCCGCCCTTGCCGGTCAGCCCGACCAGTTCCAGCGCCTGATCGACCCTTTGCGCGATTTCCGCCGTCGGAACGCCGGCGACGCGCAAAGGCAGCGCCACATTCTCGCGCACGGTCTTGGCGGAAAGCAGGTTGAAATGCTGGAAGATCATCCCCACGCGGCGACGCAGGGCGACCAGCCCGGCCTCATTGATGCCGGCAATGTCCTGCCCGTCAACCAGCACCCGGCCCGATGTCGGCTGCTCCAGCCGGTTGATCACGCGCAGCAGGCTGGACTTGCCCGCGCCGGAACGGCCGATGATGCCGAAAATCTCGCCCGCACGAATGTCCAGATCGATGCCTTGCAGGGCCTGAACCTCTCCGGCGGCAGAGCGATAGGTCTTGCCCAACCCCTCCAGCCGCACGGTTCCGGCCGTGCGGACGGCCTCGGCCGCGGCGGGGATTGCCCCCACCGCGCCGCGAGGCAGGATCGCAGATGCCCCTGCCATCAGCTTTGCCACGCGAGGATATACAGCTTGTCGCTGTCGGCGAAGGATTTGTGGACCTGATCCTTGACCGCCTTGGATTCATGGAACAGGTCGATGAACTGCTTGATGCGCGGATCATCCTTGTTTTCCGTGCGCGCGACGAAGCTGACCGCGAATTGCTTGTCCTCAATGCCGGAATAGACCAGTCCCGAGCTCGGATCGAAGGCCCCCGAGGCGACGATGAAATGCGGATAACCCTGCGCCAGATCCACGTCGCCGGTGATACGGACCAGTTGCGGGCCCTCGACCTCGGTGAAGGTCAGCTTCTTGGGGTTCTCGGTGATGTCATCCAGCGTGCCAAGGAAGCCCACGCCCTCGCGCAGCTTGACCAGCCCGGCCTTTTCCAGCAGCAGCAGGCCCCGGCCCTGGTTCACCGGGTCATTGGCGATGGCGACGCTGCCGCCCTCGGGGATGTCATCAAGGCTTTTGTGCTTGAGCGAATAAAGCCCCAGATTGGCCAGAATCCCCTGCCCGACCACGTCGAAATCATAGCCGCGTTCCTTTTCGGCATTCTCAAGGAAGGGGCGGTGCTGGAAGAAGTTCAGGTCGATATCGCCTGCGGCCAGCGCCACGTTGGGCGTGGTCCAGTCGCTGAATTCGACCACCTCGACCTCAAGGCCTTTGCCTTTGGCCTCGGTCGCGGCGACCTCGACGGCATCACCGTAGGCGCCGGGCACCACGCCGATTTTCAGCGGATCGGCGGCGGCAAGCCCGGTCAGCGACAGCGTCGCGGCCAGCGTCAGCATGGCAAGTTTCATGGTCGTCTCCTTGGATTGGGTCGGCCCGGCTCAGTCCAGCCAGGGCAGCGAATAAAGTTTCGGGTTATGCGCGTTCGAGGCGTCGATCTGCGCGCGGACCTTGGGCGAGGTCTGGTAGAGCTTGATGAATTCCGCGATCTCGGGATTGGCGGCATTGTCGTCGCGGGTGACGAAGCGGATGGCGAAATGGCGGTCGGCGGTGCCGGAATAAAGCAGCGCCTTGCTGGCGAAATCGCCGCGTCCGGCATTGACGAAATGGTTCGGATAGCCCTGCGCCAGATCGACATCGGAAATCGCGCGGACCAGTTGCGGCCCTTCGATTTCAACGAATTTCAGGTGCTTGGGGTTGTCGGTCACGTCATCCAGCGTGGCCTTCCAGCCGGTGTCGGGCTTGAGCGCGATCAGGCCCGCCGTCGCCAGCAGCGACAGGCCCCGGCCCTGATTGACCGGATCGCTGGCCACCGCCACACGCGCGCCATCGGGAATCTGTTCGAGGCTTTGGAATTTTTCCGAGTAAAGCCCGATATTGGGCAGGATGCCCAAGGCGACAGGCTTCAGATCATAGCCGGTTTCGCGGATGGCATTGTCCAGAAAAGCCTGATGCTGGAAGTAGTTCAGGTCCAGATCGCCGTTTTCCAGCGCAAGGTTCGGCGTGGTCCAGTCGCTGAATTCGACCACCTCGACCTGAAGCCCGGCCTCGCGCGCCTCCAGTGCCGCGACCTGAATAGAATCCGCCAGCGCGCCGGGCGTGACCCCGATCTTGACCGCGCCCAGTGCGGGCGTCGCCAATGCCAGCAACAGCGCCGCCAGCCAGTTGGCCCTTTTGTCCATGTCCATTCTCCTGCCCGGATGGGCGCATAATACACGACTTATGTTGTCGTTATTATGCCGCGATGCGGCGGCGGAGCCATTCCAAAGACATTCGCGAAAAGAGGCGAAAATTCTCGGGCGCGCGATCCAGTCGCGCAGCCTGTTTCATCCCGGCCAGGCGGCCGGTTCAGTCGCCCAGCAATTGCCGGTCGTCGCCATCGCGGCTGCGGACCAGTTCTTCCTTGATCCGCCGCAGGACGGCCATGGCGCGAGGCCGGTCGGCATAGGCGACCAGATTGGCCAGTATATCGACCACCGCCAGATAGGCGTAGCGCGTCGAGGTGGGACGAAAGATATTGCGCCCCTCGGCCAGATCGATCGGGATGGTCAGCCCCGCCGCCGCAGCTACCGGCGACCCGCTTTGCGTCAGGGCAATCGTCGGCACGCCGCGCGCCCGCATCAGTTCAAGACAGCGAACCAGATCCATGTCGCGCCCGGTCATGGACGACACGATCGCCACCGTGCCCTCGGTCGCGGCGGCGGACAGCATCAGGTCCATCGCCCGGTCGTTCGAGCTGTGGATGTTGCAGCCCAGCCGGAACAGCCGGTTCTGCAATTCGTTCGAGATCATCGAGGAATTCCCTCCCGACCCGAAGGCCAGAATGAACCCGGCGCCACGCAGCAGATGCGCGGCCTCGTTCAGGCGCGCCGGATCAAGCTGCTTGTGCAATTGGAACAAGGCGTTCTGCGCCTTGGTGATGATATCTTCTGCCACTTCCTCGGGGGCCGAGGTCGGCACTTCCGGGCGCAGATAGCGCAGGCCGACATAGGTCATGCGGGCCAGTTGCACCTTGAAATCCGAAAACCCGCTGCACCCGACATGACGACAGAAGCGGGTGACGCTGGGCGGTGAAACCCCCGCCCGCTCGGCCAATTCGCTGATCGACGAGCCGGTGACGAAATCCACATCCTGTAGGACAAACTGCGCCAGCTTGCGGTCCATCGCGGACAACCTGCCCTCATCATCGGTCAGGACATGGTACAGGTCCATCGCGGCCCTCCTGTTGTTTCGTGAAAATTAATTTCTCAGTGATGCCTTGGTCAACTGGATTTGCAGGAATCAGGTGGTCAGACGCAGATGAATGTGAAAATCATGAACAGACCCATTCATCTCAGGACCGACAAGATGAGCTTTCCCTGGCCAGAACCCGGCACCCCGCTGTCCCAGATCCCGACCCCGATGCCGGTGATCGACGAAGCCCGGATGGAGCGGAACATCGCAAGCGCGCAGGCGTATTTCACCGATTGCGGCAAGGATTTCCGCCCACATGTCAAAACGCACAAGATCCCGGCGCTGGCCTTGCAGCAATTGGCGGCGGGCGCGGTCGGGATCAACTGCCAGAAGATCACCGAGGCCGAGATCTTTGCCGATGCCGGGATCGAGGACATCCTGATCACCTACAATATCCTTGGCCCCGCCCGGCTGGCGCGGCTGCGGGCGCTGAACGACAGCATCTCGGGACTGCGGGTCACGACGGATAACGAGGCCACCATCGACGGACTGGCCGCGACATTCGACGCCGCGCGTCCGCTGCAGGTTCTGGTCGAATGCGACACTGGCGGCAAACGCTGCGGCGTGCAGACGCCTCAGGCCGCCGCCGCGCTGGCCGCGCGCATCGCCGCCGCGCCGGGGCTGCAATTCATGGGTCTGCTGACCTATCCAGCTGTCGGCGGTGCCGCCGTGGTCGAGTCCTTCCTGTCCGCGACCATGGACCTGCTGGCGCAGCAAGGCATTCCCTGCCCGGTGCGCTCGAATGGCGGATCGCCGGATCTGTTCAAGGCGCATGAGGTGCCCTCGGCCACCGAGCATCGCTCGGGGACCTATATCTACAATGACCGCGCCATGCTGCGCGCCGGGCATTGCGGGCCGGATGATCTGGCCATGCATGTGCTGGCCACCGTCGTCTCGCGCCCCGCGCCGGGACGGGCAGTGCTGGATTCGGGGTCCAAGGCGCTGACCTCGGACCTGCTGGGCTTTGCCGATTTCGGCCGGATCGAGGGGCATGAGGATGCCCGCATCACCTCGCTGTCCGAGGAGCATGGCGTGGTCGAGTTCGGCGATGCCGATTTCCCGCAAGTGGGCGAACAGGTGCGAATCGTGCCGAACCATACCTGCGTCGTGACCAACCTTTTCGACCGCGTGGTCTTTCACCGCGACGGGAAAGTGACCCGCGTGCTGGACGTCGCGGCACGCGGCACGGTCTGGTAGGCCGCAGCGCATTACAGGCGGTGAAAAAATTTCGGCGGGACGGATGAAATCCGCCCCGCCTTTTTCATGACGGATTTTCGTGATGGCCGTGAACAGCGGGCGGCAACCGCAGAAAATGCCGGATTTTCAGCCGTATTGCGTGAAAATCACGTTCACTGATTTTCACAAGGCGTGAAATTTCATTTCACAACAGCCATAGCCATGCGGCAAATTTCTTGACTGAAGCCGCAGATTCGCGATTAATCGTGAAAATTAATTACCAAATAGCGGCTCACATGCTTCGACTTGCCCCTTCGGCCCCCTGCATCACGGGGGCCGGTCGATGAAGATTTTCACGGCGTCCCTCGCCACGGAAACCAACACCTTCTCGCCCGTCCCGACGGATATGCAGGCCTTCCATGAGGCGTTCTACGCCCCTCCGGGCGCGCATCCCGAGACGCCGACGCTGTGCTCCTCGGTCGTGCCGATCCTGCGCCGCCGGGGCCGCGCCGAGGGCTTCACCGTGATCGAGGGCACGTCGTGCTGGGCGGAACCGGCCGGGCTGATCCAGCGCCAGACCTATGAGACGCTGCGCGACCAGATCCTGTCCGAGCTGGCCGCCGCCCTGCCGGTCAATGGCGTCATCCTTGGCCTGCATGGCGCAATGGTGGCGCAGGGCTATGACGATCCCGAAGGCGACCTGCTGGAGCGCGTCCGCGCCTTGGTCGGGCCCGAGGTGCTGATCTCGGCCGAATTCGATCCCCACAGCCACCTGACCGCGAAAAGGGTGCGCAATCTGGACCTGATGGCGACCTTCCTTGAATTTCCGCATACGGATTTCGAGGAACGCGGCGAACATGTCGTGGACCTGTCCTTGCAGGCGCTGCGCGGTCAGGTGCGCCCGGTGATATCGACCTTTGATTGCCGGATGATTACCATCTATCCGACCAGCCGCGAGCCGATGCGGTCATTTGTCGACCGGATCAAGGCGCTGCAGGCACAGGGCGGCGTACTGTCCGTCTCGGTGATCCACGGCTTCATGGCGGGCGATGTCCCCGAGATGGGCACCCGCATCGTCGTCGTCACCGATGGCGACAAGGCGGCGGGCGACGCCCTGGCCCGCCAGCTGGGGCATGAGCTTTATGCCATGCGCCGCCAGACCGCGATGCCGATGTTCGACACGGAATCCGGGCTGGGCCGCGCCACGCTGCTGCGCGCCGCGCAAACGGCGCTGCCGGTGGTCATTGCCGATGTCTGGGACAATCCCGGTGGCGGCGTCGCGGGCGATGCCACCCATATCCTGCGCCGGATGCTGGATCGCGGCATGGACCGGCTGGCGGTGGCGACGGTCTGGGACCCGATCGCGGTCTGGTTCTGCCATGCCGCCGGGACCGGGGCCGAGCTTGACCTGCGTATCGGCGGCAAGTCCTCGGGCCTGGGGGGCGAGCCCCTGGACCTGCGGGTGACCGTCATGCGCACTGTGGACGAAGGCTGGCAAAGCTTTCGCAACAGCCGCGTCACGCTGGGCCGCGCCGCCGTGATCAGGCCTGTCGGGACAGAAACCGACATCATCCTGATCAGCAGCCGCACCCAGACCTATGAGCCTGACATCTTTACCAATCTGGGCATCGACTTCGCCGCCAAGGACTATCTGCTGGTGAAATCGACAAACCATTTCTACGCCGGTTTCGCCCCGATCAGCTCCGAGATCGTCTATGTCGCGGCGCCGACCTCATACCCCACCAACCCGGCCGAGACGCCCTATCGCAAGGCCAGCCTTGGGCTGTGGCCGCGCGTGGCTGATCCGCTGGGACTTGATCCCTGACCCGATCCCGCAGGACCCGAAAAGGGCCGCATCAACAGGAGGAAGAACATGACCAAGACCACTTTCCTTGCCGGTTGCCTTGCCGCGCTGGCGGCGCAGGCCAGCATGGCGCAGGCCGCAGACGGCATCCTGACCGTCGCCACCATCGGAGAGCCGCCGACGCTGGACGCGATGCAGACGCCGACCGATATCGTGCTGACCATCGACCAACATATCTTCGAGACGCTCTATACCTATGACGCGCAATGGAAATCGGTACCGTTGCTGGCCGCAGGCATGCCGGAGCTGTCGGCGGACGGGCTGACCTACCGCATCCCGCTGCGGCAGGGCGTGACCTTCCATGATGGCTCGGCCTTCGATTCCGCCGATGTCGTGGCCTCGCTGACCCGCTGGATGAAGGTGAACTCCAAGGGCAAGCAGGTGTCCGAGGTCGTGGACAGCCTGAGCGCCGACGGCCCGGATGCGGTCGTCATCAAGCTGAAGTCGCGCTATGCGCCGCTGCTGGCCACGCTGTCGCAGGCCTCGATCATCCTGCCTTCGGAAAAGATCGCGGATGAGCTGACCGAATTCGTCGGCACCGGACCCTATGCCCTGAAAGAGCGCCGCCCCGACCAGTATACCCAGCTTGTCCGCTTTGACGGCTATGTCTCGCCCGAGGGCGAGCCCAGCAACTACGCCGGCAAGCGTCAGGCCATCGCCAAGGAAATCCGCTTCGTCCCCGTGCCCGATGCGAACACGCGGGTCGAGGGGCTGATCTCGGGGCAGTTCGACTTTGCCGACTCGCTGCCGGTCAGCGCCTATGACCGCGTCGAGGCCAGCGACAAGGCCGCCCCGGTGATCTTCCAGAACCAGGGCTGGACCTCGATGAACATGAACATGAAGCAGGGGCTGCTGACCAGCAAGGAGCTGCGGCAGGCGGTGCAACTGGCGCTGAACCCGTCGGACATGATGCTGGCGGCGTTCTCGGATGATCGCTTCTTCAGCGTCGATGGCTCGATCTTCCCCGAAGGCTTCCTGTGGCATACCGCATCCGGCGTCACCCGCTATGGCGAGGGCGACCCCGAAGGCGCGGCTAAACTGCTGGAGCAGGCGGGCTATGACGGCACGCCGCTGCGCATCCTGACCAGCCGCCAATACGAATTCCACTACAAGATCGGCGAAGTCGCCAAGGCCTATCTTGAGGCCGCGGGCTTCAAGGTCGATCTGCAGGTGGTGGACTGGGCGACGCTGACCACCCGCCGCGCCGATCCGGCACAATGGGACATCTTCATCACCCATTCGAACTTCCCCGGCGATCCCAGCACCATCAACACGATCACCGACAGCTATCCGGGCTGGTATGTCTCGGATCAGAAGGCGCAGGCGGTCTCGACCTATCTGGCCTCGACCAGCGACGACGAGAAGGCAAAGGCATGGGAAGGCGTCCAGAGCGTCATCTATGACGACGCGCCGCTGTTCAAGGTCGGCAATTTCAACGGGCTCAGCGGCATCGCCAAGGGCATTCCGGATTACGTGCCGACCTATTGGCCGCATTTCTGGAACGTGACCCCGAAGGAGTAAGGCGGAATGAACAGGATCGTTCGCGCCATGCTGGGGCGACTGGCGGGCATGGCACTTGTGCTGGTCATCGTCGCCACCGTGGTTTTCGTCATCGTCCGGGTGACGCCGGGCGATCCTGCCGCCGTGATGCTGGGATCGGACGCCACGCCGCAGGACATCGCCGATCTGCGCAGCCGGATGGGACTGGATGCGCCGCTGATCGTGCAATACGGCCAGTTCATGCTGGGCCTGCTGCGCGGCGATCTGGGCCAGTCGATCTTTCTGGGCCAATCGGTCGGTCAGGCGCTGTTGGCCCGCGCCGAGCCGACTTTCTTCCTGACGCTGTTTTCCATCCTGATCGCCTGCGCCATCGCCTTGCCGGTGGGGGTACTGTCGGCGGTGAAGCGCGGGACGGTCTTTGACCAGATCGTCGTGACGCTGACCATGATCGCCTCCAGCGTGCCCAGCTTCTGGCTGGGGCTGATGCTGATCCAGGTCTTTGCGGTCAGCATGGGGCTGTTTCCGGCCTCGGGCTATGGCGGGCCGGACAGCGGCTTTTTTGAGCGGCTGCAACATCTGGTCCTGCCGGCGGTGGCGCTTGGCGTGGTGAACTCGGCGCTGATCACCCGCTTTACCCGCGCCGCGATGCTGGACGTGCTGGGCGACGATTATGTGCGCACCGCACGGGCCAAGGGCGCGACCGAAAGGCGCGTGGTGCTGAAACATGCGCTGCGCAACGCGCTGGTCCCGATCATCACCGTCATCGGCCTGTCGGTCGCCATGCTGGTCGCAGGTGCGGTGGTGACCGAAACCGTGTTTGGCCTGCCCGGCATCGGCAATCTCGTCGTCTCGGCCGTGTTGCGCCGCGACTATCCCGTCATTCAGGGCACGCTGCTGGTGGTCGCCGCCATCTATGTGCTGATCAACTTCGTCGTCGATATGCTATACATCCTTGTTGATCCGCGGGTGCGGCTATGAGCGCCGCCGCCGCATCCTTCCTTGCCGGTTCGCGCCAGCTTCTGCGCAATCCCGCCGTGCTGATGGGGGCCGCCATTCTGGTGCTGGTCGTCATGGCCGCGCTGCTGGCGCCGCTGGTCGCGCCCTATGCCCCGAACAAGCTGTCCATCGCGAACAAGCTGCAATCGCCGTCGCTGCTGCATCCGTTCGGGACCGATGAATTCGGCCGCGACATCCTGTCCCGCGCGATCTTTGCCGGGCGAGTGTCGCTGATGGTCAGCCTTGGCGTGGTCGCGCTGTCGACGGTGCTGGGGGTGATCCTTGGCGTCGCGGCGGGCTTCTTCAAATCGCTCGACGCGCCGATCTCACGGCTGCTGGATGCGATGATGTCATTCCCGGACATCCTGCTGGCGATTGCGCTGGTCGCGGCACTGGGTCCGTCGCTGACCACGGTGATCATCGCGCTTGGCATTACCTATGCGCCGCGTCTGGCGCGCATCGTGCGCGGCTCGACGCTGGTCCTGCGCGAGATGCCCTATATCGAGGCCGCGATCACCTTGGGCCTGCCGACATGGCAGGTGCTGGTGCGGCACCTGCTGCTGAACCTCGCCTCGCCCATTCTGGTGCAGGCCACCTTCGTCTTTGCCTCGGCAATGCTGGCCGAGGCCAGCCTGTCCTTTCTTGGCGTTGGTGTTTCGACCGACATGCCGACCTGGGGGACGATGCTGGCCTCGGGACGGGAATACATGAACAGCGCGCCCTGGCTGATGGTGTTTCCCGGCCTTGCCATCGTGGCCTCGGTGCTGTCGCTGCAACTGTTGGGCGACGGGCTGCGCGATCTGGTCGATCCGCGCCTGACCAAGGAGCGTTGAGATGAACGAACCCATCCTGTCCGTCCAGAACCTGACCACCGCCTTTCGCACCTCGGAAGGCTGGCGCGAGGTGGTGCGCGACATCAGCTTCGACATCCATGCCGGCGAGACGCTGGCCGTGGTCGGCGAATCCGGATCAGGCAAAAGCGTCACCGCGCTTTCGGCCATGCGGCTGCTGCCCAAGGACAAGGCGCGCTCGACCGGGCGCATCCTGCTGGAAGGGCGCGACCTGCTGACCCTGCCGGAACACCAGATGCGGGCCGTGCGCGGTGGCCGGATCGGGATGATCTTTCAAGAGCCGATGACCTCGCTGAACCCGGTTTTCACCATCGGCAACCAATTGGCCGAGGCGCTGGTCCTGCATCGCGACATGTCGTGGAAGCAGGCCGAGGCCGAGGCCCTGCGCCTGATGGAGCGCGTCCGCATTCCCTCGGCCGGGACCCGGCTGCACGAATACCCGCACAAGTTTTCCGGGGGCATGCGGCAGCGGGTGATGATCGCCATGGCCTTGGCCTGCAAGCCGCGCCTGCTGATCGCGGATGAGCCGACGACGGCGCTGGACGTAACCATTCAGGCCGAAATCCTGTCGCTGATCGCCGAATTGCAGCGCGAGGAAAACATGGCCGTGCTGTTCATCACCCATGACATGGGCGTGGTGGCCGAGGTCGCCGACCGCACCGTCGTCATGTATCGCGGCGACATGATCGAGACCGGGGATACGCCGCAGCTATTCGCCGCGCCGGGCCAGCCCTATACGCGGGCGCTGCTGGCCTCGATCCCGCGGCTGGGGGCGATGGCCGGTTCCGTCACCCCCCGGCGTTTTCCGCAGGTCGATGCAGCGACGGGCGTGGCGACCGAGGGCGCGCAGCTGCCCCCGCCCCCTTCGGCCACGCAACCCGTCGTCAAGGTCTCGAACCTGTCGATCCGTTTCGACCTGCCGCAAGGTCGTGTCCATGCGGTCGAGGATGTGTCCTTCGACCTGCATCCGGGCGAGACCCTGGCGCTGGTCGGCGAATCCGGCTGCGGGAAATCGACCACGGGCCGGGCGATCATGCGGCTGAACACCCCCAGCGCCGGTGAAATTCTGGTCGGCGGGCAGAATGTCGCGAAAGCGCGCCCCGCCGAACTGCGCGCGCTGCGCCGCTCGGCCCAGATGATCTTTCAGGACCCTTTCGCCTCGCTCAATCCGCGCATCAGCGTCGGCGCGGCGATCCTTGAGCCGATCCTGACCCATGGCCTGCTGCCGAAACCCGCCGCAAGGGAACGCGTCAGCCAGTTGCTGGAACAGGTCGGCCTGTCGCCCGACATGGCAACGCGCTTTCCGCATGAGTTTTCGGGCGGGCAGCGTCAGAGGATCTCGATCGCGCGGGCGCTGGCGCTGGACCCGCAATTCATCGTCGCGGATGAGGCGGTCTCGGCGCTGGATGTGTCGGTCAAGGCGCAGGTCTCGAACCTGCTGATGGACCTGCAGGCGCAGCGCGGGCTGGCCTATCTGTTCATCTCGCATGACATGTCGGTGGTGGAGCGCATCAGCCACCGCGTCGCCGTGATGTATTTCGGCGAGATCGTCGAGATCGGCCCACGCGCCGCTATATTCGGCAATGCCCAGCATCCCTATACGCGCCGCCTGATCGCAGCCGTGCCGGTGCCCGACCCGGCGCAGCGCGGAACCCGGCCCGCGCCGCCAGCAGTCGAGCCGCGCAGCCCGATCCGCCCGCTGGATTATGTGCCGCCCAAGCGGCGCTACCGCGAAATCACCCCCGGCCATTTCGTCATGGACGAGGCCGCGGCCTGACCCATCAAGAAGGAGAATGACAATGGACATCAAGCGGCATGGCGTAGGCGAGGGCAAGGGCTCGGGCCAAAAGAGCCTGCCCTTCGCCAAGGCGACCGAGGCAGACGGCTGGCTTTACGTCTCGGGGCAGACCCCGATGCGCGACGGCGAGGTTGTCGGCCATGGCATCGTCGAACAGACGACCATCGCCATCGAGAACATGCTGAAGATCGTCACCGATGCCGGTTACGGCCCCGAACATGTCATGCGCGTCGGCGTCTGGCTGGACGATCCCCGCGATTTCTGGAGCTTCAACGGCGTCTTCGAACGCTATTTCGGCGCCAATCCCCCGGCGCGAGCCTGCGTGCAATCCTCGATGGTCGTCGACTGCAAGGTTGAGGTCGACTGCATCGCCTATCGCCGCCCGGCCTAGGCGAACAGCACGCAAGTGGGGCTGCCCAGCGGATAGGGCTGCCCCAAGGCACTCAGCGCGCCACTGCTCGCGTCGATTTCGAACAGGCACAGCGAATGGCTGTCCTGATTGGCCGCGACCAGATAGCGTCCGCTGGGGTCGATATTGAAATCGCGCGGCGTCGTGCCCCCGGTCGGGGTCCAGCCAAGCGGTTGCAACTCGGCCCCCGCGCCCACGGCAAACGCCGCGATGCTGTCATCACCGCGGTTCGAGACATAAAGAAAGCGGCCATTCGGATGCAGACGGATGGCGGCGCAAGCCGACGGAACCGCGCCCTTGGGTAAGGTCGGGACCTGCGCCACGGGCCGGAATTCGTCGCCGTCACGCAGGTAGCTTTGCACCATGCAGCCCAGCTCATGCACCACGAACAGCATCCGCCCATCCGCCGATTGCACCAGATGACGCGGCAGCGAGCCGGGCGGCGCCTTCAGGATCAGGTCGGGCGTCGCGGCTAAGGCCGCGCCCACAAAGGGATAATGCAGGATCTCATCCGTCCCGGCATCGCAGACGAAAACGCCGCGCTCATCGGCGGCGGGGACGACCTGATGGGCATGCGGCCCCTCTTGGCGGTCCGGGTTCGGGCCGTGGCCGGAACGCTCGACCCGTTCGCCCGCAGCGGCAATCGTCCCGTTCGGGTCAAGCGGATAGCAGACCACGCTGCCGGTCATGTAATTCGCGATCAGCAGCCGCGACTGATCCAAGTCCAGCGCGACGTGGCAGGGGCAATCGCCTTGCGCGCCCTGCCGTCCGGTGACCCGAAAGC
The DNA here is from genome assembly GCF_009711205.1 of Paracoccus litorisediminis. GTDB lineage: Bacteria > Pseudomonadota > Alphaproteobacteria > Rhodobacterales > Rhodobacteraceae > Paracoccus > Paracoccus litorisediminis. The sequence continues at coordinate 121,121 of NZ_WMIG01000010.1, forward strand.
CCGACTGCGGATCCAGATCCAACGCCGCCACCGCAGCGCCTTCGGCCTCGGCCAGTTCCTCGACGGCGTAAAGGCGTTTGCAGTCATCCGATAGCGCCAGATAGGACGGGTTGCGCAGCTTGTCGCATGTCGCGACCGGCACGAAAGTCTGACGGTCGGGGTCCAGCCGCAGCAGGCTGATCCCCACCCCCTTGGCCGCGACATGGGGCATCGATTCCGTATAGGAACCGACGACCACCAATATTCCCCGATCCTCGACCGCCATGCCGTATCCCCCTGTTGTCGTTGATTATGCCTGACGCGTGGTCAGATGCGCCGATGCCGGGATCACCGCCAGCAGCACCGCCAGCAACCCGAAGGCAATCGGCAGGCTGAGATGATGCGAGATCAGACCCAGCGCCGCCGGACCAATCAGGATACCGGCATAGCCAACCGTGGTGACCGCAGCGACCGCCATGGCTGGCGACATCGCCCGCTGCCTTCCGGCAAGGCTGAACAGTACCGGCACGATGTTCGACGCCCCAAGCCCGATCAGCACAAAACCCAGCAGCGCCGTGACAGGATGGGGGCTGACCAGCAGGATCACGATGCCCAGAACCCCGACCGCACCGCCGACGATCAGCACCTGCCTGCCGCCGAAACGCCCGACGACCCGGTCCCCGGTCAACCGCCCCAGCGTCATCGCCGCCGCGAACAGCATGTAGCCGACGCCGCCATGGGCATGGTCCAGCAGCCCCTTGCCGACGACCAACAGCGCGCCCCAGTCCAGAATGGCGCCCTCGACCAGAAAGGTGATCCCGGCCAGCACCGAGAGCAGCAGCACAATACCCTTGGGCAAGGCAAAGGGCATCGGCTGTCCGCCCTTGGCCGCAAGCAGCCGGGGCCATGCCAGCAGCAGCGCGCCCCAAGTCAGCAGGCTGCCGCAGATCGTGGCTTGGACCGGGCTCAGCCCCAGTGACAGCAGCACCGTCACCCCTGCCGCTCCGGCGAAGCCGCCAATGCTGAACATGGCGTGAAAGCCCGACATCAACGGCCGGGCCGAGTCACGCTCGACCTCGACCGCATGGATGTTCATCGCCACATCAAGCGTGCCCAGCGACGCGCCAAACAGCATCAACACCACGGCCAGACCAAGGGCGCTGCTGGTCAAGGTCAGCAGCGGCAGCAGCAGGACCAGTCCGATGCCGCCCCCCATAATCAGGGGCTTGCTGCCGATCTGCGCGGCCAGCCAGCCCGTCACCGGCATCGCCATGATCGAGCCGACGCCAAGGCACAGCAGCAGCAGCCCCAAACCGGCATCGTCGACCCCGACATTTTCCTTGGCAAAGGGCACCAGCGGCGCCCAGCAGGCCATGGCAAAGCCCGCGGCCACAAAGGCAAGCCGGGTGGCCAGCCGGGTTTCGGGACGATTGTTGGTGGTCATGACATCATGCGCCTTCTTCTGCGGGCTCTGCGATCAGGGTTTCACATCCCAGCGCCGCCAAACCGGCCCGAATGGGCTGGGGCGCATCGCCGGACAGGACATAGATTCCGACATCCTCGGGGCGGCAGATGCGGTAAGGGGCGAGGGTGTTCAGCTTATCCGTCGTCAGCAGGACCGCGCTGGCCCGTGCCGCGCGCAGCAGCGACCGCTTGAACTGCACGTCATCGGGGTCAAAACCTGCCAGACCCTCGCCCGGCGCAAAGGCACAAGCGCCAAGAAAGCACAGCTCGATGCAGTAATCCTGAAGCCCGGAAATCGCCTTGGCATCGACGCAACCGGCCAAATCGGCATTGATGCGGCCGCCAAGGACATTGACTTCAACGGCTTTGTTGCGCGCCATCTCGGCCGCGATCAGGACGGAGTTGGTGACGATACGGATGCCATCCGGCAGAAACCGCGTCAGCAGCAGATTGGTCGAGGACGCATCCAGAAACACCGTCTGTCCGGGCCGCAGAAGCGCGCTGCCGCACCGCGCCAGCGCCAGCTTGGCCGCCGCCTGCATCCCGGCCCGCTGACCCACCGGTCCTGACGCGGGCGAGATCGGCAGCGCCCCGCCATAGACCCGCTGGCAGACCCCCTCGGCAGCCAGCGCACGCAGGTCGCGGCGGATCGCATCCTCGGACACGGCGAATTCGGCGGCAAGGTCATTGGACATGACCGGCTGCCCGGCCTGAAGCCGCCGCTTGATCTGCTGCTTGCGGTGATCGGGGAATCGCGCGTTTTCCGTCATAAACGTGCATTAGCAAGAATAGTTGATTGACACAAGCACCAGCAGTCGCGGCTTTCCTATCCCCACGACTTGCGGCTATATGCCGCGCATCCTTCCGGGTCCGGTCCATGTCACCCCAACTGCCTCCGTTGAAATCCCTTGCCGTGTTCGACCAATGCGCGCGCTTCCTGTCGTTCTCGCGCGCGGCCGAGGAAATGGGCATCACCCAAAGCGCGGTCAGCCGGCATATTTCCAATCTGGAAGCCTCGATCGGGGCCAAGCTGTTCAACCGCTCGAAACAGGGGGTCCACCTGACCTCGGCGGGCGAGTTCTACGCCGAGGATATCAGTCGCGTCATGGCCGATATCGTCGCCTCGACCGAAAGGCTGCGTTCCTGGGTCGGGCCGCGACAGGTGACCATCGCCGCCTCGACGGCGGTGGCGGACATGTGGCTGCTGCCGCGCTTGCCGCTGCTGATGCAGCATTTCCCGGGGCTGGAACTGCGCGTCCATTCCGAGGACCAGTTCGAACGGCTGACACTGGACGAATTCGATCTGGCGATCTTCTTTCAGGCCCGTCAGCGCAACGACGTGAAATGCGTCGAACTGGGCCGCGAGGAGCTGATCGCGGTCTCGGCCCCCGGCTCGGCCCCGCTGGTCGAACAGGAAAACCCGGTGCTGATTTCCATCGACGGCTCGCTGCGGGACTGGACCGACTGGGACGATTGGCTGCGTGATGCCAAGGTCGAGATGCCCGCCCAGACCCGGCGCTGGCGTCTTGGGGCCTATCGCATGGTGGTCGAGGCTGCGGCGCAGGGTCTGGGCACGGCCATCGGCTGGACATGGCTGGTCGAGGAAATGCTGGAACAGCAGCGCCTGACCTTGGTCCATGACCATGTCTTTCAGGCGCCAGGCAGTTTCTATCTGATGCGCCCTGCCCACCGCCATCAGCGCAAGATCGCGCGCGGCGTCACCGAATGGCTGATCGAAAGCAACCGGGGGACGCGCGCGCTTTAGGTCAGGCCGTGCGGTTCGTGCGCATGTTGCGCAGGAAGCCGACGACGGTAAAGATCAGCCATGCGACCTGCGTGATCATCGCGCCCAGATTGAAATTCTCTTGCAGCGACCAGATCAGGGCGACGCCGCCCAAAATGTTGAGGTAGGTGTAGGAACTGTCCCTCAAGCTCAGCACGCCGGTCTGCAGCAGGGCATAGGCAAGCAGATAGGCACACGCACCGATTATCCCGGCAACGTCGGCAAGCATCATCAAAGTCTCCGCAAAAATACCGTCCGCACCGGCTGTCCCGGCCCGGAATCTGGTCGCTCTCCTATGGCGAGGATCGGCGGAATGCACATGCGGAAATCTGATCAGGTCATGATTTTATATCATGACGGAATCCGGCCCGGACCCCTTCCGCCATGGCTTCGGCTGCCAGTATGACAGCCCGAAAACCTAAGGGCCGCAGGGCCCCGCCAGCAAGGAGCCCATCCCATGACCCGCGACAACATTCCCTCGATCGGCCGGCGCCAATTCCTGGCCGCGCTGGGTGCAACGGCGCTTGCCTCGGGGCTGATCGTGCCCGCCTCGGTGGCCCGCGCGCAGGACGCGCAGGCAGCCCCGGTCAAGGGTGGCGTGCTGAAGCTGGGGATCGGCGGCGGTTCGACCACGGACAATCTGGACCCGCGCATCCTGACCGACTGGGTGCCGGTGAACCAAGCCTACATGCTGATGAACGGTCTGGTCGAGATCGACGCCCAGAACAACGTCGTCCCCGAGCTGCTGGAAAGCTGGCAGCCCGAGGAAGGCGCCAAGGTCTGGCATCTGAAGGTCCGGCAGGGCGTCACCTTCCACAATGGCAAGGTGCTGAATGCCGATGACGTGCTGTATTCGCTGAACCTGCACCGGGGCGAGACGACCTCGGCGGCGCGTTCGGTCGCGGCACCGATCACCGCGCTGGAAAAGACCGGCGAATACGACATCAAGCTGGTGCTGGAATCGGGCAATGCCGACCTGCCCTACATGCTGTCGGATTACCACTTCCTGATCGTGCCGGATGGCTGGAGCGATTTCGCCAAGCCCGTCGGGACCGGCCCCTTCGTCTATGAAAGCTATGAGCCGGGCGTACGCTCGCGCTTTACCCGCAACCCGAATTACTGGAAGCCCGACACCGCATGGGTCGATGCGGTCGAGGTGATCGTGATCAACGACATCTCTGCGCGCACCAATGCGATGATGTCGGGTCAGGTCCATGCCATCAACCGGCTGGACTTCAAGACCGTCGACCTGCTCAAGCGCAACAAGAACCTGTCGGTCGTGCAATCGGCGGGCGGCCAGCATTTCAACTTCCTGATGGATTGCACGCAGGCACCCTTCACCGACCAGAACATCCGTCTGGCGCTGAAGCACGGCATCAACCGCGAGCAGCTGCTGAAAACCGCGCTGATGGGCTATGGCTCGGTCGGGAACGACCATCCCGTGCCCAAGACCGACCGCTTCTTTGCCAAGGACCTGCCGCAGCGCCCCTACGATCCGGAAAAGGCCAAGTTCCATCTGAAACAGGCGGGGCTCGACAGCCTGAAGGTGACGCTGGCGGCCTCGGACGCGGCCTTTGGCGGCGCGGTCGATGCGGCGGCGGTCTATCGCCAGAACGCCATGGCCGGCGGCATCCAGATCGATATCAAGCGCGAGCCCGCCGACGGTTACTGGGACAATGTCTGGATGAAGGCGCCGTTCTGCATGTCCTACTGGGGCGGGCGCCCGACCGCCGACCAGATGCTGACGGCGGCCTATTTCTCGAAATCCTCGCAAAACGACACGCATTGGGCCAACCCCACCTTCGATGCCAAGCTGATCGAGGCCCGCGCCCTGCTGGACGATGCCAAGCGCGCCGAGATCTATGCCGAACTGCAGCAGATCGTCTCGGATGATGGCGGGGCGATCATCCCGATGTTTGGCGATTACCTTGACGCCGTGTCCAACAAGCTGGGCGGCGTGACCAGCCACCCGATGTTCAACTTCATGGGCGCGCGTCTGGCCGAAAAAGTCTGGCTGAAAGCATGAGCCGCCTGATCCTGAAACGACTGGGCCTGGGGGTATTCACCCTCTGGCTGGTCTCGGTGCTGGTCTTTGCCGGAACGCAGGTGCTGCCCGGCGACGTGGCATCGGCCATCCTTGGTCAGAACGCCACCCCCGAGGCGCTGGACGTGCTGCGTCGCGATCTGGGGCTGAACGATCCGCTGGTGCTGCGCTATGTCACCTGGCTCAAGGGCTTTGCCACCGGCGATCTGGGCAATTCGCTGGCCTCGGGCCAGCCGGTATCCGAGCTGATCGGGTCGCGGCTGATGAACACGCTGATGCTGGCCGCCTATGCGGCGGTGATCTCGGTCCCGCTGGCGGTGGTGCTGGGAATTTTGGTCGCGGTGTTTCGTGGCTCGATCTTTGACCGGGTGATGAACGTGCTGGCGCTGGCCTGCGTGGCGCTGCCGGAATATTTTCTGGGCCTGCTGCTGGTCCTGTGGTTCTCGGTTCAGCTGGGCTGGCTGCCCGCACTGGCCGACACCTATCCCGGCATGGGGCTTGGCGAATGGATCAAGGCCACGACCCTGCCCGCGTTGACGCTGGTGCTGGTCACCATGGCGCAGATGATGCGGATGACCCGCACCGCGCTGCTGGGCGTCATGGATCAAAGCTATGTCGAGACCGCCTGGCTGAAGGGTCTGCGCGCCCCGCGCGTGGTCCTGCGCCATGCCCTGCCCAATGCCGCCGCCCCCATCGTCAATGTCGTCGCCTTCAACATCGCCTATCTGATCACCGGCGTCGTGCTGGTCGAGGCGGTGTTCAACTATAACGGTCTGGGCCGCTTCATGGTCGATGCCGTTGCCAAGCGCGACCTGCCCTTGGTGCAGGCCTCGGCGCTGGCTTTCGCGGCAGCCTTCGTCCTGCTCAACATGATCGCGGATATCGCGGCCATCGCGCTGAACCCGCGCCTGCGTCATCCCCGCTGAGGTCCCCCATGCGCAAACCAACTTTTACCGCATGGATCGGGCTGGCCATCCTTGCCGCCTATCTGGTGATCCTGATCGCAGGCCCGCATCTGGCCCCCTTCGGCCAGGAGGACATCATCGGCTCGCCCTTCGGCGACCCCGAGCCGGGCCACCCGCTGGGCTTTGACCAGAATGGCCGGGACATGCTGTCGCGGCTGCTTTACGGCGGCCAGATGTCGATCGGCGTGTCGCTGGCGGCGGTGCTGATTTCCTTTGCCGTCGGCATCCCCATGGGCTTCATGGCCGCGATCCGAGGCGGCTGGTTCGACACCATCCTGTCGCGTCTGGTCGACACCATCATGTGCGTGCCGGTGCTGATCTCGGCGCTGGTCGTGCTGCAGGCGCTGGGATCGTCGCTGCCGGTTCTGGTCCTGACCATCGCGCTTCTGGACAGCACGCGGGTCTTCCGCCTGTCGCGGGTTCTGGCACAGGGCGTCGGCGCGCTGGAATTCGCCGAGGTCGCCCGTCTGCGCGGCGAGGGCAACTGGTGGCTGATCCGTAAGGAGATCCTGCCCAATGTCGCCTCGCCGCTGGTCGCGGAATTCGGCCTGCGCTTCTGCTTCACCTTCCTCTTCGTCGCGGGCCTGTCCTTCCTTGGCCTTGGCGTGCAACCGCCCTTCGCCGATTGGGGCGGCATGGTGAAGGATAACCAGCAGGCCATCGTCTATGGCCTTTACGCGCCGCTTTATCCCGCCGCCGCCATCGCCATCCTGACCGTGGGCGTGAACCTGGTCGTGGACTGGATGCTGGCCGGGCGTTCTGCCCCGCAAGGAGACAACAGATGAGCGATCCCATCCTGCGCATCCGCAATCTTCAGGTCACCGCCCCCGATGGACGCGCGTTGACCCGCGGGATCGACGTCGATCTGGCTCCGGGCGAGGTTCTGGGCCTGATCGGGGAATCCGGGGCTGGCAAGTCCACCATCGGTCTGGCCGCACTTGGCTATGGCCGGGGCGGTTGCCGGATCAGCGGCGGCACGGTCGAGGTCGCCGACCGCCAGATCGTCCCCGGCACCCGGCGCGACCGCGAACAGGTCCGCGGCGCCCGCGTGGCCTATGTCGCGCAATCGGCTGCCGCCGCCTTCAACCCGGCGCAGCGCCTGGGCGAACAGATGATCGAGGCCGCGCTGTATCACGGCACGATGACCCGCCCCGAGGCCGAGGCATGGCGCGATGAGCTGATCCGCGTCCTGCAACTGCCCAATCCCGAAACCTTCCCGGACCGCTATCCGCATCAGGTCTCGGGCGGGCAATTGCAGCGGGCGATGATCGCCATGGCCATGGCCTGCCGCCCCGATATCCTTGTGCTGGATGAGCCCACGACCGCCTTGGACGTGACCACCCAGATCGAGGTGCTGGTACTGCTGCGCGGATTGATCCGGCGCTACGGCACGGCCGCGCTTTACATCACCCACGACCTTGCCGTGGTCGCCCAGATCTCCGACCGCATCATGGTGCTGCGCCATGGCGAGCTGGTCGAACAGGGCACGGCTCAGGCCATTCTGGAAGCCCCGCAACAGGATTACACCCGCCGTCTGGTGGCCGAGCGCGGCGCGCATGAGCGGCTGGCCGCGACCCGCAGCCCCGGCGCGGAAATCCTGTCGGTCGAGCGGCTCAAGGTCTTTTACGGCCATAATCAGGCGCTGCATGACGTGTCCCTGACCCTTGGGCGTGGCGAGACGCTGGCCATTGTCGGCGAAAGCGGCTCGGGCAAGTCCACATTGGCGCGCGCCATTGCCGGGCTGCCGCCCTTCTCGCAGGGTAGGATGCGCTTTGACGGGGCCGAGTTGCCCGCGCGCTTCCAGAAACGGTCGCAGGACATGCTGCGCCGGATCCAGCTGGTCTATCAACTGCCCGATGTCGCCCTGAACCCGCGCCAGACCATTGCCGAGATCATCGGCCGCCCGCTGCAACTGTATTTCGGGCTGCGCGGCAAGGCGCTGGCCGAGGGCGTGGCGCGGCTGCTGGCGGATGTCGGCCTGCCCGCCGATTTCGCCGCGCGGCTGCCCGGCGCACTGTCGGGCGGACAGAAGCAACGCGTCTGCGTTGCCCGCGCCCTGGCGGCTCAGCCCGATCTGATCATCTGCGACGAGGTGACATCCGCCCTTGACCCGCTGGTCGCCGAGGAAGTCCTGCAGCTTCTGGCGCGGCTGCAGCAGGAACGCGGGCTGGCCTATCTGTTCATCACCCATGACCTTGGGGTGGTGCGCCGGATCGCCGACCGCACGCTGGTCATGCAAAAGGGACGCGTGGTCGAGGAAGGCCCGACCGAGACGATCTTCACGCCCCCATGGCAGGGCTATACCGGCGAACTCATCACATCCGTCCCGGAAATGCGGCGCGACTGGCTGGATGGCCTGCTGGCCACCCGTGGACAAGCTCTGGAGACTGCGAAATGACCATCGAGGAACATGTCTGGATTCCGCTTGCCGACGGCACGCGGCTGGGTGCCCGCATCTGGCATCCTGACGGCGATGCCCCTGCCCCGGCGATCCTGGAATACATCCCCTATCGCAAGCGCGAAGGCACCCGTGGCCGGGATGAGCCGATGCATGGCTATTTCGCGTCCCGTGGCTATGTCGCCATCCGTGTCGACATGCGCGGCACCGGCGAATCCGACGGGCATATGGCCGATGAATACCTGCTGCAGGAACAGGATGACGCGCTGGAGGTCATCGCCTGGATCGCCGCGCAGGACTGGTGCGACGGCAATGTGGGCATGATGGGCAAAAGCTGGGGCGGCTTCAATTCGCTTCAGGTCGCCGCCCGCCATCCCCCGGCGCTCAAGGCGATCATCTCGGCCTATTCGACCGATGACCGCTTCCGCGACGACATCCATTACATGGGCGGGGCGCTGCTGAACGACAACTTGTGGTGGGGCACGATCATGCTGGCCTATCAGTCGCGCCCGCTGGACCCGGAAATCGTGGGCGAGGACTGGCGCAAGGCATGGCTTGACCGGATCGAGAAGCTGCCCTTCTTCCCCGCCATCTGGGCCAGCCACCAGCGCTACGACGACTATTGGAAGCATGGCTCGGTGCAGGAAGACTGGTCCGCGATCGAATGCCCGGTGCTGGTGATCGGCGGCTGGTCGGACAGCTACACCAATACCGTACCGCGTCTGGTTGCGAACCTGCAGGCCCCGGCATGGGGCATCATCGGGCCTTGGGGGCATATCTATCCGATGGATGGCGTACCCGGCCCGGCCATCGGCTTCCTGCAGGAAGCCACCGACTGGTGGGACCATTGGCTGCGCGGCATCGACCGCGGCATCGAGGCGCAGCCCAAGATGCGCTTCTATGAGCAGGACAGCTTTGCACCGACCGGCACCCGGCTGGCAAATCCCGGGCGCTGGATCGCCGAGGCCGAATGGCCCTCGCCCCGGCTGGACTGGACCGATTTCCCGCTGGGCGCGGATGGGGTGCTGGGATCGGCGGCCACCGGCGATCTGGCGATCTGCTCTCCGCAAAGTCACGGCAAGGCGGCTGGCGAATGGATGGGTGTCGGCTGCGTCGGCGAGAATCCGACCGATCAGCGGCTGGATGATGGCGGCTCATTGAACTTCGATTCCGCGCCGCTGGTAGATGACATGTCGGTGGTGGGCGCGCCCCGGTTGCGGCTGCGGCTGGCCTCGGACAAGCCGGTGGCGCAGCTGGTCGCGCGGCTGTCGGAAATCCTGCCCTGTGGGCAGGTCACGCGGGTCAGCTATCAGGTGCTGAACCTGACCCATCGCGACAGCCACGAGACCCCGGAAGCGCTGGAACCGGGTCGCTTCTATGACGTGACCGTCACTATGAACGCGCTGGCCCATCGCTTCGCCAAGGGCAACCGGGTGCGGGTGTCGATCGGGACGGCCTATTGGCCGATGATCTGGCCCGCGCCGGAACGCGCGACGCTGACCATTCGCGGCAGCGAAAGCCGGGCGGAACTGCCGTTGCGGGCGCCCAGCCCGCTGGACGCGCAGGTCAGTTTTGCGCCCCCTCAACCCGGTCCGGCCTGTGCCATCACGCAGGTCGATCCGGGCACCGTCCGGCGCTGGACCGAACAGGACCACGTCTCGGGTGAGACCACCTACCACACCGAGGGTATCGGCGGCCTGTTCGGAGAAGGCATCCTGCGTTTCGACGATATCGGCACGACCATCGGCCATTCGCTGAAACGCACGCTGACCATCCGCGACGACGACCCGCTTTCGGCGCATTACCACCTGCGCCAGTCCTATGACATCGGGCGCGAAGGCTGGCAGATCCGCATCGAGAGCGTGACCGAGATGCGCTCGGATCGGGATGATTTCCTGATCTCGGGGCAGTTGCAGGCCTTTGAAAACGGCGCGCTGGTCGCGACCCGCGACTGGGACGAACGCATTCCGCGCCAGTTGATCTGAGCCTGAAACCTGCGGGCCGCCCCTAGCGGGCGGCCTGATCCCGCAGCATCTGATCCATGCTGTAGTAACCCGGCCCCTGCTGCGCGATCCATTCCGCCGCCCGCAGGGTGGTCGCCGCAAAGGCCCGGTAATCGGTCACCCGGCTGATGATCTCCAGCCGCTGCCCCGCCCCCGCGAAAAAGACGGTATTCTCGCAGACCACCTCGCCCCCTCGGGCCGAGGAAAACCCGATGCTGCCACGCTTGCGCCGGCCGGTTTCGCCATGCCGGGCAAAGACCGTCAGATCCGACAGCTCGGCCCCGCGCCCCTCGGCCGCATATTCGGCCAGCTCCAGTGCCGTACCCGATGGCGCGTCGATCTTGTCCCAGGGGTGGAAATCGAAAATCTCGATATCGAAATCGTCGCCCAGCAGCCGAGCGGCGGTTTTCACCAGTTCATACATGGCGATGACCGAGGCGCTCATGTTCGCGCCGACAAGGATGGGGATGGACCGACCCGCATCGGCCAGGGCGGCCTTCTGGTCGGCATCAAAGCCCGTGGTGCAGACCAGCACCGGCGTTCGATGCGCGATGGCCACAGGCAGCAGCGCCATGGTCGCGGCAGCAGAGCTGTAATCGACGATCACGTCCGAGACATCGCAGACCGCGCCCGCATCATCGGTGACCGCGATCCCCAGCGCGGGCAGCCCGCCAAGCATGCCGATATCCCGCCCCAGATCCGGCGAACCCGGCCTGTCGCAGCCTCCTGATATCGTGCAACTCTCGCTCGCGTTGATTTCCCCGATCAGCGTCCGGCCCATGTGACCGGCGACACCATAAAGCCCGATCCTTGTCATGCGCAGCCCTTTCGCAAAGGTTCAACGACACGGTTGAGGCAGCATACGCCTGAACTCGATTTCTGTCGCTGGCTGCAAGCTGGGTATGACGCGCCGGCAGTGCGGATTGCGCCCGTTTTCCGATCATTAATAAGCAATCGACTGCGGCTTGATCCTCATCATTTCATCGCAAGAAGTCCCCGCCAAGATCGTGGCAATCATCAAGCGAGTGTCAGGTGCAGAGGCTGAATCTGGCCGATGCACTGCGAATGGCTGGCGCGGGAGTTCAATATGCTGACCGCATAGCTAGGCTACACGGCCATTGACGACCCGTTTCTGAAGGGATCGGCGTCATCGGCACGGATGAACTGCACTGCGCAGTCGATGCCTATCGCGACAATTTCAACGCTCGTCCGGGTGACTGTTTCGACGTCGAGGCGGTGACAATCTGGCCCTTTGGCCCGCAGATGTTCGTCGGCTCGAACCCGATCAACTCGGTTGCCGACCCTCAGAGCATAAAGCTGCACCGCTTCACCGCCTCGATGTCAGAGACGCTGACTGAACTTGGCGCGCCCTCCGTTACCCTGTCCGTCCTCGACGGTCTATCCGACGCTGTAAGCGGGGGTCGCCAGTTGCGGCGTGACCTCGCCCATCCCGGCCAATACCGGGAAACGGCCCGAGGTCGCCAAATTCCTGATACCGCCGTCAGTCTCGGGCTCGGTTCAGGCACAGCTAGACAATCTGGGCTGGTGGCGTTGTTGCGGGCCGCCCAGTCTGGAGGAGCAGATGGCCTGCATAATATTCACCACACCGTTCCTGACCACGATCGTGGCCATCACCGCGGCGGGAATAGGCCCGGTCTGATGCTGGGTGTTTATCGTCGTCATGTGCGAAGCGTCGTTGCTGACCCCGCCCGTCGGCATGACGCTCAGGTTCATGCAGGCTGTCCGGCGCGGGGGGAATATCGACTCCGAGGTTGCTCCACTTCTCCGAAGCGGCAAACTGGGCCTCGCTGAGACGGTAGCAGGGGCGTCAATGCCCCTGCTGGCCGCGGTTCCCCAACAGCAGGTCGCGGCCGCCATAGATGCCCTCGACCGTCTGGACGGCAAAGCGTTCGCGGTCGCGGGCGCGCATGCCCTCGATCAACTCGTCGGCCTCGTCCTCATCGGCGCCAAGACGCAGCAAGGCCTCGCGGCCCATGGCAACGGCGCTTTCAAAGGTCTCGCGGATCTGCCAGTCGACGCCCTTGTTCACCAGTTCCAGCGCGTGGCCGCGGTCAAAGGCGCGGGCAAGGACCGGGACCAGCGGGAACTCGTCCTTGAGCAATTCAACGATCCGGGTCGTGGTTTCGGCCTTGTCGACGGCGACCACGATCAGACTGGCGCGGCCCGCGCCCGCCGCATGCAGCACGTCCAGCCGGGCGCCGTCGCCATACCAGACCTTGAAGCCAAAGGTTTCGGCGGCCTGAATCATCTCGGTATCGGTTTCAATCGCGGAAATATGGTGGCCGCGCGCCAGCAGCGGCTGGCTGACGATCTGGCCCATGCGCCCGAAGCCGATCAGCAGGACCGGGGCGGTCAGGTCGCTGGCCTCCTCAATCCCCTCCATCGATCCCGGCTCGGGCTTGATCAGCCGGTCGTGCAGGATGATCATCAGCGGTGTCAGCACCATCGAGATAATGATGATCGCGGTCAGGTTGGCGTTCCATTCCGGCTCCAGCACCCCGAATTGCGTGGCGCTGGCGTAAAGGACAAAGGCGAATTCGCCGCCCTGCGCCATCAGCACCGCACGTTCTATCGCCTCGGCCCGGTCGGATTTCGTGACCCGCGCGACCAGATAGATCACCAGCATCTTGAGGATCATGAAAGCCGGAACCGAGATGGCGATGACTGCCCAGTTCTTGGCAATGATCGCCAGATCCAGCGCCATGCCGACGCCCAGAAAGAACAGGCCCAGCAGCAGGCCGCGGAACGGTTCCACATCTGCCTCAAGCTGGTGGCGAAAGCTCGATTCCGACAGCAGAACGCCGGCAAGAAAGGCCCCCATTGCCATCGACAGCCCGCCTGCCTGCATCAGCACCGCCGCGCCCAGAACCACCAGCAGCGCGGCGGCGGTCATCACCTCGCGCGCGCCGAAACGGGCCAGCAGGCGGAACATCGGGTCCAGCAGATAGCGCCCGGCAAAGACCAGAACCACGATGCAGCCGATGCCGATGGCCACGCCCGTCAACCGGTCGGACATCGTCGTCTCGGCCCCGCCCGGTGCCAGAAAGGCGACCAGCGCCAGCAGCGGCACGATGGCCAGATCCTCGAACAGCAGGATCGAGATGATGCGGCGGCCCTTGGGCGTCGCCATCTCGTGCCGCTCCTCCAGCATCTGCATGACGATGGCGGTCGAAGTCAGGACGAATCCCGTGCCTGAAACAAAGCTGGCGGCGGCCGGATAGCCCAGAAGGATGCCGACCCAGATCAGCGCGCCGATGGCCAGCACCACCTGCAACAGGCCAAGGCCGAATATCTCGCCCCGCATCGACCACAACCGCGAGGGCTGCATTTCCAGACCGATGATGAACAGGAACATCACCACGCCCAGTTCGGCGACATGGATGATCGACTGCGCGTCCTGGAAAAAGCCCAGCCCCCACGGCCCGATGGCCAGCCCCGCCGCCAGATAGCCCAGCACCGAGCCAAGCCCCGCCCGTCGGAACAGCGGCACGGCCACCACCGCCGCCGCCAGAAGCACCACCACCGAGGTCAGATCGACTCCGCCCGCGTGATGCGCCGCCTCGGCTACTGCCGCTTCTGCTGCCATTCCCGATCTCCGTCCCGCAACGCGCTTTCCTTTCTCATAGCCGGGTTTCGGCTGCGGTCACCCCGAAATCTGGTACAGCCGGCAATCATGGGGATTTCGGGACACATGAGCCCCGCCCCGCGCAACTGCGGGACGGGGCGTGATCGCGTGGTGATCCTGCGGCGTGATCGACCACGGTTTCCACCGCCTTACCTGACGCGATTGTTCGCCTGCGCCCGGACCGAGAGGCGACCCATCGCCGAAATGCGGTAGGGGTTGGAATTGCGGGACTCGATCAGCCGCTTGCGGCGCAGTTTCGCCACGATGTCGAGCGTGCATCCCACCAGCAGCGCGCCGTCATGCGTAACGCATTCGGCATGGATCAAGCGGCCATTCGGCCCGCGCGCATAGCTTATCTGCCCACCCTGGGCCAGCACGTGCAGCACGCGCTGTTCGTTCTTGGAGATATTCATGTAAAAGCCTGTCAGTGAACCACGAAGGCACAGGCGTCAGCGACCACGCGCCACGCCCGGCATTCGATCACCCCGAGATTTCGGCGGTGATCAGGGGTTCAGAACAAGCTCGGACATCGACAATTCCCTTATCCGCAGGAACGGACGACAATATGCCTGCCGATGGGGTCGCCCGTCAAGCATGGGTCGTCTGGGAAATCCCATGGTCACGACACCCGGTTGTAGCCCTCTCAGCAAGGGGCGATGACGCGAATAGGATGGACTTTCGCATCAAATTTCGGCTAATCATGATGCAAATAGGAAAGACATTCGCATCATGCCCTGGATATGGCAAAGCCCGTCATGGCCGGAATTCGGCTATGACGCCCAGATCATCGAAGCCGATCTGGCCCGCGCCACCGAGGTGATCGGCGAAATTTCAGGCATGCGGCAAGGCCTTGGCGCCGAGGAACGCGAGGAACTGCACCTGCGCCAGATCGTGCAGGAGGCCTTGGGGTCATTCGGCATCGAAGGGGTCTTACTGGACCCGGCGCAGCTTGAAGTTTCGGTCGTGGCTTCGCTCAAGCATCGCGACCGGCATGCCTTCAGCCGCCGCTCGGACGCCATCGCGACGCTGCTGCTGACCGCGCGCGAGGATCACGCGCCGATCACCGCGGAAACGCTGTGGGAATGGCACCGGCTGCTGTTCTTCGGCATGGAGGTCGAGGATCTGGGCCGCTGGCGCGAAAGCGGCATCGAGATCGTGCGCTCGGCCACGGCAGGGCGGCATGACGTGCTGTTCGTGGCCCCTCCTGCCGAACGCATCCCGGTCGAGATGGCCCGCCTGCTGGATTGGATCGCGCAGGAACAGCGCATGCCGCTGGCGATCAAGGCCGCGATCGCGCATCTGTGGTTCGAGACCATCCACCCCTTTGCCGATGGCAATGGCCGGATCGGGCGGGCGCTGATCGAACATATCTTTGCACAGGCACGGGCGCTGCCCTTTTCCCTGTCCCGCCAGATCGAGGCGGAAAAGCGCGCCTATTACGAGGCTTTGCAGGCCGGTCGCCGCGACGACGACAACCGGATCGACGCCACCGCCTTTGTCCTGTGGTTCCTGCAATGCCTTGCCCGCGCCGCCGAGGCCGCCCGCGCCGAGGCGCAGTTCCTGCTGGCCCGTAACCGCTTCTTCCTTCGCTTTGCCCACCGGCTGCATCCAAGACAGGAAAACGTGCTGAGAAAGCTGTTCGCCCAGGGCCCGCAGCGGGTCGCCGAAGGGATCAGCGCGCGCAGCTATGCCCGGATCGCGGGCGTGTCCGGCCCGACCGCCACCCGCGACCTGAACGCCATCGCCGCGACGGGCGCGTTGCGCAGGTCCGATGCGGGCGGACGCTCGACCAGCTATGCCTTGATGCTGGATTAAGCGGCCATTCGTTGTAGCCTTCCCCGATCAAAGGGCCCGGACAGGAGGACAGATATGGACCAGTTCACCGGCGGCTGCCTGTGCGGCCGCGTCCGGATCGTGGCGCGGGGCCAGCCCTATCGGGTCGGGCTGTGCCATTGTCTTGATTGCCGCAAGCATCATGGCG
Source organism: Paracoccus litorisediminis (assembly GCF_009711205.1). Taxonomy (GTDB): domain Bacteria; phylum Pseudomonadota; class Alphaproteobacteria; order Rhodobacterales; family Rhodobacteraceae; genus Paracoccus; species Paracoccus litorisediminis. The sequence continues at coordinate 137,384 of NZ_WMIG01000010.1, forward strand.
CGCTGTTTCATGCCTCGGCGATCTTCCCGCAGGATGCGGTGGCCATCACCGGCGAAACCCGCGACTACCGCGGGCGGCATTTCTGCCCGCATTGCGGATCGCCGGTCTTTGGCCGCTCGGATGACGAGATCGAGGTCAATCTGGGTTCGCTGGATGCCACCGACCAGCTGATGCCGACCTATGAGCTGTGGACCTCCCGCCGCGAGGCATGGCTGCCGCCCTTTCCGATCGCCCGGCTTTACCCTCGTGACCGCGACAGCAGCAGCCGCCACGAGGGGTAATCACTTCAGCAGCCCGATATCGACACCCTCGGCCATGGCCTTGTTGCCTGCTGCACCCGGATGCAGCCTGTCGCCGCTGTCATAGGCCTCAAGCAGCTGCGCCGGAGCCGAAGGATCGCGCAATATCTGGTCGAAATCGACCAGCCCATCATGGAAGTCCGCCCCGCGCAGCCAATCGTTGAAACGGTTCCGCAAGTCGTCCTTGTCGGCGGACCAGTAGCTGTCCTCCATCGGCGTGCCGGGCAAAGCACCCTGAAACGGCGGTAGTGTTCCGACGATCAGGCGGATGCCTTGGGCATGCAACCTTTCGGCCAGTTGCAGATAGCCCGCCTGCAACCGCTCCAGCACCATCGGCGGCTCATCTGGCGCAAAGGGAGAGCCGGGCCAGGCGATGTCATTGGTCCCGATCAACAGGATCAGCGCATCCGCATCGGGCAGGGACAGCAGATCACGATCCAGCCGCGCCAATACGCTTTGCCCCATGCCGTCGGTCAAAAGCCGCCCACCCGAGATCCCGGCATTCACCACCGCCACGCCCTGCGGCGCAAGGCGGCGGGCCAGATGATCCGGCCAGCGCGCCTGCCCGTCCATCGGTGCGCCATTGCCGTCGGTGATCGAATCCCCCATCGCGACCACGACCTGATCCGCCGGATGATCGACCAGAACGCCCGCCAGCGCGATCCGGGTCGCGATTTCCTGCGCCACCTGCGGATCGGTTGCGGTCGGATCACCGCCCTTCAGGACAAAGCTGGTCTCGCGCGCGTCCCAGTGAAAATCCTGCGCCTGTGCATCCGGGCCAAAGCGCAGGGTCGCGGCGATGCGCTGACCCGCCGTAACGGGCAGATCGACCGCGTCGGAAACAAGGCTGGCCCCCGGCGCAATCTGCGCCTCGGGGCGCCCGCCAAATGTCACCACCCGGGCCGGACCAGAGGTCCGTGCACCGTCATCCGCTGGCGCAACCGCAGCCGCCGTGATGGCAAGCGGCTGGCTGCCATGGATATTCGACAGCACCAGCCGCAGCCGATCGCCAGACCATGCCAGTGTCAGCGGCTGGCGGATGACCTGCCCGGCAATGGTCGGGGGCAGGCCGGTCGGCAGCGGGAAATCCGCGCTCCAGACCGCTTGGGGACTGGCCAACCATGCCGGGGTCCAGGGATCGGCCTTGGCCGCACCGATCCCGACCGCAATGGATACCGCCAGCAGCGCGGCGCGGCTCACCAGACCGGTCATCATGCCCTCCGCACGGTGTGCAGGGCGATCAGGCCCGCGACAATCGGCGGGACCGCGGCCAGCAGGAACAGGCTGGACAGACCCCAATGCGCGGCCAACGCCAATCCACCTGCCCATGCGCCAAGCGCATTGCCAAGGTTGAAGGCCGAGATGTTCAGCGTCGAGGCCAGCGCCTGCCCGGTCCCCCGTACCTGCCGCAGGATGAAGGATTGCAGCGGTGCCACGGTGGCAAAGGCAGCCGCGCCAAAGACAAAGATCAACGCCGAAGCAAAGACCCGGTTGCTCATGCCCAGCCACATCGCCAGCAGCGTCGCGGCCAGCGTGAACAGCGTCAGCGGGATGCTGGCGCGCGGCCAACGATCAGCCAGCTTGCCGCCAAGGATATTGCCCAGAACCAACCCGGTCCCGAACAGCACCAACAGCGCCGACACGCGCGAGGCCGGGAAACCCGCCAGATCGGTCAGGATCGGCGCGATATAGGTAAAGACCAAGAACACCCCGGCATAACCCAGCACCGTCATCATCAGTGCCCGTGCGGGTGCAGGGGCGAACATGCCGCGCAGATCGCCCAGGGACATCGGCTCGGGTTTTTCGCGATCCTCGGGCAAGGCGACGGCAATGGCCGCAATGGCGACGACGCCGATGCTGGCCACCGCCCAGAAGGTCGAGCGCCAGCCAAAACCCTGCCCCAGCCACGTGCCCAGCGGCAGGCCAAGCACGGTGGCAAGGGTCAGGCCCGTGAACATCAGCGCGATGGCCGAGGCCTTGCGTTCCGGCGGGACCAGCGATTGCGCGACCAGCGCGCCGACGCCAAAGAAGGTGCCATGCGCGAAGCCGGTCACGATCCGGCCCGCCAGCAGGCTGCCAAAGGACGGCGCAATCGCGCAAAGCAGGTTGCCCAGCGTAAAGATCGCCATCAGCGCCAGCAACACATTGCGCCGCGCCATCTTGGCCGTCAGCAGCGTCAGCAGCGGCCCGCCGATGGTCACGGCCAGCGCATAGCCGCTGATCAGCAGGCCTGCCCTTGGGATCGAGACGTCGACCGAGCCTGCGACCTCGGGCAGCAGGCCCATGATCACGAATTCCGTCAAGCCGATGCCGAATGCGCCGATGCCAAGCGCCACCAGCGCCGGGGTCGTGCCGGACATCACTTGGTCCGTGCGGGAACTTTCATACATTGTTCAGATCCTGATTTCATTTGCGCTGAAGATCGGGCCAAGCAGCTTGTGAAAACAGTCGCTGAAAACTACAAAGACTTGTTCCCTGATGTCACAGATGGCGGTGATGCGAGACTCGAACCGGCTGGCCGAGCTGGAAACCTTCCTTGCCGTCACCGATGCGGGCAGCTTTTCGGCTGCGGCGCGGCTGCGGGGAATGACACCATCTGCCGTATCGCGGATGATGACCCGGCTGGAGCAACGGCTGGGCGCGATGCTGCTGAAGCGCTCGACCCGCAAGCTGCAGGTGACGGATGAGGGCCAGCGCTTTGCCCGCCGCGCCGCCGAGATCCTTGAGGCGCTGGCGGCTGCGGAACGCGAGGCGGGCTGCGGCAATGTCGCGGGGATCGTGCGCATCGCCACCAGTTCGGCCTATGCCAATCACATCCTGTCACGCATTCTGGGCCCCCTGCTGCGGGAATACCCGGAACTGACTGTCGAACTGGTGATCGGGGATCTGGTCAGCGATCTTTACAGCGAGGCGATCGATCTGGCGGTACGCGCCGGTCCCCTGCCCGATTCATCCATCGTCGCGCGCTCGCTGGGCCGCAGCGAATTGGTGGACGTGATAAGCAGCGCCCATGCCGATGACCCCGATCCGATCCACGGCGGCTTTTCCTATGGCCGCCGCGACCGGATCTGGAGCGTGCAGACTGCGCAGCTCAAGGCGACGGACGGGAACACGCTGGCGATGATGGCCGTCCATGCCGGGGTCCGGGTGCGCGCGGGGCTGTTCGTCGTCGCGGATGAGATCGCGGCCGGGCGTCTGGTCCGGCTGGACAGCGGCAGCCCCCCGGCGCATGAGGAATTCCACGTCCTCTACCTTGGTCAGGCCAAGGCACTGCCGCGCCGGGTCAGCATCGTGCTGGACCATATCGTGAAATTCGGGCGGGTCGATCAGCCGCGCGGATAAGGGCCGGTGCGGAACCGGCCCTGCGCGGTTCAAGCGATCAGCTTGGCGGTCACCTCGACCAGACGTTTCGCCTGATGGGCGACGGCGGCGCGGCCCTTGTCGTCGAACTTGCCCGCCTCGGTCGAGAAACCATAGGGGTTGCCGCCCGCCTCATATAGCACCGCATCGGTATAGCCCGGCGCGACGATGATCGCGCCCCAATGCATCGCGGTGGTGTAAAGGCCAAGGATCGTCGCCTCTTGTCCGCCATGCGGGTTCTGGGCGCTGGTGGTCGCGGTGAAGGTCTTGTTGGCCAGCTTGCCGCCCGCCCAGACCCCGCCCAGCGTGTCGATGAAGGCGCGCAGCTGGCTGGGGCTGGAGCCGAACCGGGTGGGTGCGCTGATGAAATAGCCATCCGCCCAGACCATGTCGTCAGCGGTGACGACGGGAATGTCCTTGACCCTTTCGACCTGCACCTTCCACGCCTCCTGTCCGTTCACCACGGCCTCGGGTGCGGTCTCGGCCACGCGCAGCAGGCGCACTTCGGCCCCGGCGGCGCTGGCGGCCTCGGCGGCGGCAAGGGCGACCTGATGGTTTGTGCCATAAGTCGAATAGAAAACAACGGCGATCTTGGGCTGTCCCATCCTCGGGCTCCTTCGGGTTTGGCCGATAGTCGCGGTGCAGCTTGCTCAAGTCCCGTTCAGAAAGCAATCGCCACGACTATTCCTGATCCCGACTGCCCGCGCGGGCGGCAGCGTCAATGACGGCGGCGCGAACCGCGCCAAGCCAGGGCGCGTCGCCCGCCGCCTCGGCCAGCACCCGCGCGCCGATCATCGCCGCAAACAGCAGCAGCGCATCGGGATCGGCCTGCCCTTCGCCGGATTGCGGACCGGCAAAGAATTTCTCCAGCAGCGCGCCCGTGCCCCGATCATAGGTGCCGCGCGCCGCATCACTGGCATTGCCGCTGGCGGCATGAGGGGCAAAGGCGATGATCGGGCAATGCCGCTGCGGATCAGGGCGCAGGTAATGCGCCACCAGCCGTGCCCGCAGCTCGCCCGTCTCGCGGTCGGTCTTGGCAAAGATCTTGGTCCAGATCTCGATCGCCTCATCAAAGGCCAGCCCGGCGGCTTCCTCGACCAGTGCTTCCTTGGATGCGAAATGCTTGTAGAAGCCGCCCACGGTCATATCGACCGCTGCCATGATATCGGCGACCGAGACCGCCTCGACCCCGTTTTCGCGAAACAGGCGGCTGGCGGCCTCGACAATCCGAGTCCGGTTTTGTGCCGCCTGCTCCGCCGAGGACCGCCCCATGCCTAGCTTCCTTTCCTGAATACCAGCAGCTTCGCCTTGAAGTCCTGCAGGACCTCATCCGCCTGATTGAGCGTCAGGCTATGCGCCAGCACGATGCCCCGATCGGGCCGCGAACGCGAGGGCAGGATATCGACCACGGTGCTTTTCACCCGCAAGATATCGCCCGGACGGGTCGGGCGCGGCCATGCGACCTCGCCGCCCGCACCGATCAGACCCTGCGCGAGGGGCAGGCAGTCGACCAGCAGCTTCATCGTGATCGACATGGTGTGCCAGCCGCTGGCGGCAAGGCCCTGAAAGAAGGTCTGCTCGGCTGCCTCGGGGTCGATATGGAAGGGCTGCGGATCGAACTGAGTCGCAAAGGCGATTATCTGTTCGGCGTCCAAAGCGTGCTCGCGGCTGTGGAATTCCTGCCCGACCCACAGGTCTTCAAGATACAGCTTTTCCGGCAAGCGATTGTCATGCATGTCGATTTTCCTCCTCATCCGGCAAGACGACCTGCGTGCCGGTCGGGACTTGCCATTTTAGATTATATACGACATCTATTTTGGACAAGCCTGACGTGGCGTCGGGCAGATCCCCTTTGCAGCCGGATTGTCCCCATGCCTCCGCCCATTGTTTCCTCGCCCCGAAACCCATGGATCGTGCTGTTCTGCGCGGCCGCGCTGGTCACCATCGCCATGGGCATCCGGCAATCCTTCGGTCTGTTCCTGCGCCCGATCGAGCTGGACCTTGGCATCGGGCGCGAGGCTTTTGGTCTGGCCATTGCGGTCCAGAACCTGATCCTTGGCCTTGCGCAGCCCTTTGTCGGGGCCTTGGCCGACAGGCACGGGGCGGGCCGGGTCGCGGCTGCGGGCGGACTGCTTTACGCGCTGGGGCTGGTGCTGGTCTCGACGATTTCGGGCGCGGTCGGGCTGAACCTGACGCTGGGCCTGCTGGTCGGCATGTCGATGACCGGGGTGACCTTTGTCGTGGCGATTGGCGCGGCGGTCCGGGCCGTGCCCAGCGACAAGCGCGGCCTTGCCGCCGGCATCGTCACGGCGGGCGGCTCGGTCGGGCAGTTCCTGCTGGTCCCGATCGCGCAGGGGCTGATCGGTGCCTTTGGCTGGCGCGAGACCTTTCTGATCTACGCCGCGCTTGCCGCGACCATGGCGCTGCTGGCCATCGGCATCTCGGGTCGCGCCGCACCCGCCACGCCCCTCGATCAGCCCACCCAAAGCTTTGCCGAGGCGCTGCGCGAGGCCGCCAGCCATTCCGGCTTCTGGCTGCTGAATGCGGGCTTCTTCGTCTGTGGCTTCCATGTCGCCTTCATCGGCACCCATCTGCCGGCATTCCTGACCGACAAGGGGCTGGACCCGGCCATCGGAGCAAGGGCGCTGGCTTTGGTCGGGCTGTTCAATATCCTCGGCTCATATGTGTTCGGAATGTCCGCCGACAACTGGCGCAAGAAACACGTGCTGGCCGCGATCTATCTGGGCCGGGCGGTGGTGATGGCGCTGTTCCTGGCCTTTCCGGTCACGCCGCTATCCGCCACGATCTTTGCCTGCGCCATGGGCTTTCTGTGGCTGGGGACCGTGCCGCTGACCAGCGGGCTGATCGGCCAGATCTTCGGCATCCGCTACATGTCGACGCTGTTCGGCATCGTCTTTCTGTCCCATCAGGTCGGCTCATTCTTTGGGGCATGGGGGGCGGGATATGCCTATCGCGTGACGGGCTCCTACGATTTCGCATGGCAGGCCTCGATCGCCGTCGCCATCATTGCTGCGGCGCTGCATTGGCCGATCAGGGACGCCCCCATGCCGCGACTGGACCCCGCGGAATGAAGGCGGCAATGGCCCCCCTGACCGCTGTTCAACGGGCCATCATCTTAGCCACCATCCTTGGCATTCTGTTGGCCGGAGCGATTCTATGGGAGGCCTACGGCCTGCCCGTCGCGCTGCTGAGCGCCTTTCTGCTGTGCTAGCCGCGGGCTGCGGCACTTTTACCAAAGAGCCGAGGAGCCAAGATCGCCATCATCGTCCGTGACGACCTCGCAAAAGCTGAACGTCACCGCCTTCCTGATGAGCGGGGTCGTGGGCGCCGCGCCCGAGATCATCGGCGAGCCCTATCAGGACGCCGAGGCGAACAGCTATCACAGCCTATGCGTGCAGCCGATCATCGTCCTGTCCGGCAGTTCCGATACGCTGAAAACCATCCACCGCCGCGCCCTGGATCGCGCCGTGCCGCATGCTTTACATCGAGGAGATGCTCTCGGCCGGGCATGACGACGCGAACCGTGCCGTATTCGCCGAGCACGGCCGAGGCCGCCAAGGTCGTCGGCATCGCCTTGCGCGAGGACAGGAAACTCGTCGACAAGATCACCAAGGGCGCAAGGATGCGCCCCTAGCCAGCTCTTCCATCGACGATGAGTTGTGGTTTCCCCTTTGAGCAGGGTTCGATGCGGGCTTTGACGTCGAAGACGTGGCGCAGGAGGTCTGGGGTGACGACCTCGGGGGTGGGGCCGCAGGCGATGAGCTGGCCGGACTGGATGACCATGGCCGCGTCGGAAAAATGCAGGGCGTGGCCGATATCGTGCAGGGCAACGATGATCAGCAGGCCCTGCTCGCGGGTCAGGCGGTGCAGCAGCGCCAGCAGGTCGATCTGGCGGCTGAGATCCAGGGCCGAGGTCGGCTCGTCCATCAGCAGGATCTGCGGGTTCAGCACCAGGA
>NZ_WMIG01000011.1 GCF_009711205.1 Paracoccus litorisediminis
CCACAGCGCCATCGGATACAACGTCCCGAGCGCGCTGCACTTTCCCGGCGGCGTCACCAGCCCGCCGCCATGGCCAAGGCCGGAAACTCCGGCTTTAGATGGTCCAAAATTGGTAGGCAGGGCACAGGAGAGCAGGCTCCTATCGTGGCTGGATGAAAATTCAGTGGCAGGTCAATAACACGACGCAGTGATAATGCTACAGCACCCCAATCGGCACATTGCTGAGATTTTTAATAATACTGCTTTTCAGGACGAAGAATTCGAAGGGTGGTGTATGGCCTCGGCCGATGTCTTCAGCACCATGTTCAAGGGCGAGGTTCCGAGCGCAAGCTGAGCGTGGTCGCGAACTTGTCGCCGAAATTCTTGCATCTTGTTCTGCCCGCGTCGCGAGAGCTGAATGATTTGTCCGAGATAAAGGCCAGCGCGGCGGGATTGTCGGCCTGTACTACACGATGTCGCTGCAAGCGCTGGGGGCAGGCTGGTTGAGCCGAAAGATCCGAGGCAAGGGGGGTATCGGTGGGAGTGCCCGAGTGATCTCGTGGTGATCTCGTACTGATCTTTTACCCCGCAAGCGTTGCCAAGTATCGCCCGCGCATTGCCCGGCTATTGCTTGGGGTGGGGTAGGCGCGCGGGCTTGCCGGGCGACATCGGTCGCCATCTTGCGCATCGGATGCAGGCACGTGCAGGCGCGGGGCGGCAGGTTGAGTCGCGACCGTGTTTTAGGTCTGGCCCGAAGGGGAGAGGATGGGTTGTGCAAACCGCTCAACTGTGATCACCAACCCCACTGTGGTGATCGCTGCAATGACGTGATCAAAGCAATTGCTGCCCCGTCTAGCTACGTCTCCGCTGTCTTTTACAAGGGTTATTCTACGCGCTCAGAGACGCCGGGACGTTTATTGTGATCGGGACGCCCAAAGGTGGTCACGAGGTCTGAAAACGTCGGTGAACAAGCTCTGATGCGCGGGCTGGATCCCGCATGAGCGATTATGCGCCTCGGGGCTATTTCTGTCCTACAACGGGTATCAGAATGAATCTGGCCACAAAGCGATTCCCCCTGCCGTCGACCTCGCGCCCGCCATTTAGCGCATAAGGGGCCGCGTTCGGAGCGCGAGCATGGTGCGGCGGGAGATATCGCACATGAACGCTACCATTTCCCGCGCGATGGCCGTTTTCACGACGGTCGATTTCTTTCCGCGTCGCATAAGCTGACAATATCTTGTCGTCGGACGAGACTGCACTTTCCAGGCAATGACCTGAACCTATGGCAACTTCTCCTTGAGGATGTTGAGCTTTCGTTCGCCCTGTAGCGCCTGCAGACAGTAGCTTCAGGCCCCTCGATCAGTTTGTGGCGCACGCGGGCATTGCCTGCCCGGGTGAGGTCGCCGTGCTTTGGCGTCAAATGTTCGCTCGGGACCAGCCCCCAGATAGGCTATCAACTTGACCGGCGACTCGAACCGCCGCACATGGCTGATCTTGGCCATGAACGTGACGGCGCTGATCAGCGCGACACCCCTCAATGCTTGGAGCGCGTTCACCGCCGGTGCGAGATCCCATTCCGGCAAAATGCCTCGATGTGCCCGGTCCGCCGCTCCAGACGTTCCGTTCGGTCTGCAGCTTCTCTTGAACGGCGATTTGATGCGCGGGATTTGAGACCAGTGGCGACACCGCATCGTCAAGGGCTTGGTCCGCTGGTAGATACGTCCACGGCGCAGTACGAAGGCTGCTACGAGTTGTCGCCTATGCTGCGGATTCCCTGCCGCGCTTTCGCAGGCACGGACCAAATCACGCATCGCTCGCCAGACACAGGGCATCCAGTCGATCTGTCATGCCTCGCTCTCCGGCGCGAACGGGGATCAGCGATGGTGCGACCGCGCAGCATTCGTAGCCGAAGGCCCGCAGCTGCCTATAGAGACCGTATCCTGCTGGTCCGGCCAATAGCAGATAGAAAAGTCACCCCTCCCGGAAAGCTTCTTCAGGAATTTGTCGACGCTGCCAGAGGTATTCTCGAATGTGCCCTCATCACGATGCTGGGCATCAGCGGTCGCAACCGCGAATTTGTCCTTGGACACATCAATTCCAACGTAGATCGTTGGTCGTGCTGTGGGCATCTCTGTCTCCATCGTGAAAAGGACGGCACCTACCGCCCCGCGATCAGAGCACGGGATGAATCCTCATCGGCTGACAGGTGAAAAAGACATGCGGCATCACTCATTCGATCATGGAGATTGATCGCAGCATAGTCGCCACCTTCATGCTTGAAGGGCTTAGTTTGCCGTGCCCAATGCGCCGGTTTCGGTACGGATGAACCGGATATTGGGCAGGCCGAGCGCCGGGCGCTGCCGGGACCTGAAGATACGTCCTGTTCCGGCTTGACGAGGGCAGGAACCTTGATGTCCGGCAGACCGCTTCTTGGTGGACGTATAACCGGGTCTTCTCGCGACCTTCGACCATTCGCATTATGGCCTGATAGCCGGCCCCGCCTCGGGAGAGTTGCTCATCAATTGGATCGCAGCTGAAACATCCGAAGGTAACCGCATTAGCTGCCGCCATGATCGGTTCCACTGACCGGATCGATCCGGGTCATCACTTGGCAACTTGGTGTGGGTGTGGCGCGGATATATGATATCGGTGGTCCAGCGAGTTGGCATTTTGATCATACTGGCGTCCTATTGGAGCGTTCCGAGAACCGCAGTAGGATCGACAAGATGACGCATCTGCATGACATTTGGACCGCTGGCGCCCGTCGTACCGACATGTCGACGCCAGTCGGCACTGTCCCTTTGGTCGTGGCCGAACCCTCGGGAAAGGCGCACGGGACGGTTCTGCTGGTTCATGGTCGAAACGGCGCGCCCGGACAGGTGCAGATCGCCGAGATTGCGGACGCCTATCTGGGGCACGGATGGCGGGTCGTGGCTCCGGAGTTGCCACATTCGGCGGCCTTGCCCGGATCCGGAGCGCCAGAATGCGTGAGCTTTTCGGGTCATACCAATGCCGCGGCAGCAGCTTGGGACTGGGTCGCGCAGGAATGGCCGGGCCAGGCGCGAGGTTTGGCGGGGCATAGCCTTGGCGGGTTTGCCGTGGCGCATCTTGCGGCAGGATCGCCTGACACGCATCACGTTCTGGCCGTGTCGCCAGTCCTGTCAGGCCGCGCGCTGCTTATGGCGCGCGAGGCGATGGGACCAGCCGCCCTCGAAGAGGTCAGGCGCGAGGCACCCGCCTATTTCGCCGAGATGCAGACAGCGGATGCCGAGCCTGCTTTGAACCGGATCACCGCACCTTTGGCGGTCGTGACCGGTGCGGCGGATGGGCTGATCCCGCTGAAGGATGCCCGCGCCTATTTCGCCGCGGCCCCGAATGCACGCTTCTTTGCCGCTTTGCCGGACGAGCATCATTGCCCGGCGGGCGAGGCGTGCGCGCGTGCCTTGTCCGCCGCCCTTTCAGCGCTGGGTGCTTAGTTGCCCGTGCTTGACCCGGACTGGATCGCGGCGCAGCGGCTTGGCTCGGCCAAGGCAATGCGCAATGCATGCTCGGCCACGCATCTGACACGCCACCGTGCCGGATTTGGCTGGACCGTTCGGCCCGCCAAGGGATCTGTCCTTGCCTCGCCACGCATCGCGAATTGGGACCCCGAGCCGGATTATTTCCATCACTGGATCCGCGATTCCGCCATTGCCTTGCGCGCGGTGCCACTGGCCATGGCGGCGGACCCCGAATCCCGCCCTTTCTGGCTGAGCTTCATCACAGATTTCATCGCGTTTTCGCTGTCTATCTCGGACCCGACGCGGCAAGGTCCCGCAGCGAACCCCCTGCGTGCCTCAACCTTGCCCAGCCACGAAAACTACCTGCGTCCGGATGCGGAGCTGGCCGCGCTGCACGGCGCTGCGTGGCAGCAGGAACCGCGTGTGGCGGCCGATGGCTCGCCCGATCTTGAACAATGGAGCAGGCCGCAGGATGACGGCCCCGCGTTACGGGCATCGGCGCTGATGACCCTGCTTGACGATCTGCCCGAGCTTGCCAGCCCGCAGGCCAAGGCCTTGATCGAACGCGATCTTGCCCATGTCCTGCGCGTGGCGGGACGGCCCTGCATCGGCCCGTGGGAGGAAGCACCGCCGCGGCGCACGACCTTTACCCTGATCGCGCAATGGGATGCATTGGATCGTGGCAGCCGGTTTCTTGACGATCCGGGCGGAGGCATGCGCGACGCGGCTGAACGCATTGCGCGACTGATGAATCAGGCACAGGACGGGGCAAGCGGCGGTTGGCGGGAAAGCGTTGAAGCCCCCGAGGGCCGCCTGGACAGCGCAACCTGCCTTGCGCTGCTGCATGCGCGGCGCGGCGATGGCCCCTTTGCGCTGACTGGGCCGCGATCCCTTGTGACGGCGGCCGCGCTTGAACGGGATTTTGCGCGGCTCTATCCGATCAACCACGGGCGCGACGTCCCCGCCATCGGGCGTTGGGTCGAGGACGCCTATTTCAACGGAAACCCGTGGTATCCGACGACGCTGGGCTTCGCCGAGATGTATTACCGGATCGCTGCCGAAACCGCTGATCCCACGGCCTTCGCCAAGGCCGAGGGCTGGATGGCGCTGATCCAGCAGATGGCCCCCAATCCTGTCGGACCACTGCCCGAACAGTTCGATCGCGTCACTGGGCAGCCGGTCTCATGTCTTGACCTGACATGGTCGGCAGCGGCATTTCTGGAAGCAGCGGCAGCGCGGGATCTGGCCATTCGGGCAATGGCGGGTCGGCCAGATAGGGCGCGGTAAAGCCAAGCGCCCTCAGCCCGCGCTGTATCTCGGGCCGCCCCGAGACCAGCCGCCACAACAGACCCGAGCGGTGGTTCTCAAGCCCGATCACGATGGGGGCCTGATCGACGGCAAGGCGGCTTTCGGCGGCCCAGTCCTGCGACGGACTGAAGGCGTCGATGAAACCTGCCTCGCCCCAGATACGATCGCCCAGATCGTCATGCAGATGTCGCAGCACGGCCATCGCCTGATCCGGCACGAAGGGCAGTGAGCCAAGCGCCGCCGTGGGGGTGATCACGCCGGTATCTTCGGTCGGGGAATGCGCGACATAGCCGGTCGGATCATCGCTGGCGGTCAGGCCCCACAGGTTCGGGCCATAGCCTTTCCAGCCCTGCGGATTGCGCAGGCAATGATAGCGGTTGATCATCGCATGAGCGCGTGCCTGCACGCCGTAATCGGCATAGGCGTCACGCAGTCCGCGTGGGTCGATGCCAAGGAACGGATATTGCGACAGGAACAGCGGTCCACCCCAGTCGAGGCCCAGCGGCAACCGCGTGTCGCCATAGATCCGGCCATTGCGAAAGGCCGGGGCCATGGCCCAGCTTTGGTGATATGAGGTCGTGGGCAGGGGGTGGCTGCGTGACCCGGTGCCAAGGACAAAGACCGGAAAGGCCTCATTCCAGCCACGGATGGGCAGGGCGTTGTCGGCCCATGGACGGTTGGGGTGGCGATGCCACATCACCGCGCCATCCTCGCGCAGATGCGCGGCCCAGTTCACCGCGTCAAACAACGCCTGAATCCGCGCCACCAAAGAGGGTTCCTCGGCAAAATAGGAGGCCGCCCCCAGAAGGCCCATCATCAGGAACGAGGTCTCGACCAGATCGCCGCCATCGTCACCGACCATGAAGGGCAGTACCCGTCCGGTCGAGCCGCTCAGGAAATGCGGATAAACCCCGTCAAAGCGATCAGCGGTTTCCAGAAAGCCCAACACGCGTTCAAGCCGGTCAAGAACCTCGCGCCGGGGCCGCCAGCCGCGTTCGACGGCAACGATCTGCGCCAGCAGGCCAAAGCCGGTGCCACCGGTGCAGACGGTTTCCGCGACATCATAGCCGAAGTCGCCTGCCGTGCGTTCACGGGCCATGCCGCTGACCGGATGGCTCCAATCAAGGAAATACAGCAGGGTGGCCTGTGCGACCCGGTCGCGCAGCGTGGCATCGTCAAGGCCGCGGATCAATCTAGCCATGTCAGTTCCACCATCTGTGTATCGCGGCTGTTCGGGCCGACATGCAATCGGATCAGCCCCGGATCTCGGACCCATTCGGCCGTCTCCAAGGACGGGGCGATCGGGTAGCGGAACTGATCCGCAGTGACCCGGAAGCTGACCATGCGACGCTGGCCGGGAGGAATGGAAACCTGCCTGAAATCGATCAGCTTGCGGCCGGGCCGCGTGATGCGGGCGACTGGATCGCTGGCGTAAAGCTGGACGGTCTCGACCGTCGGGCGGGTTCCGGTGTTCTCGACGCTGATCCGCAGATCGACGGTCTGATCGGCCTTGGCCGTGGCGCTGGACAGGCGCGGGGCCAAGTAACGGACCTCTGAATAGCCCAGCCCAAAGCCAAAGGGGAATGAGGGCATATCGTCTGGCAGGTCCAGCCAGCCGGTCAGGAACTTGGTGAAGCCCGCATTGCCCGGTCGTCCCGTCGTGTCACAGGCATAGGTCAGCGGCACCTCGCCCGGATGTCTGGGCAACGAGATCGCAAGCCGACCCGAGGGGGAGGCCGCGCCAAAGATCAGGTCCGCGATGCCCTCGGGGCCAGCCACGCCGCCATGCCATGCGTAAAGCAGGGCATCGGCCTGCGCGGCGACCTCTCCGATGGCCAGCGGACGACCGGCAAAGACCACGACCAGCAGCGGCTTGCCGGTCTTGGCCAAGGCTGCGATCAGGCGGCGCTGCGCTGCCGGTAGTTCCGGCGAAAGCATCGAGGAAGATTCCCCCGCATGTTCCTTGGCCTCGCCCACAGCGACGATGATCACATCCGAGGCGCGGGCAAGGGCCACGGCTTCGGCCAGTTGCTTTGCCTTGCTGCGGGGATCGCGGGTCACGGTCGTGCCATGGACATTCAGGCGCCGTTCCAGCCACGGCTCATCGACGACATTCGCGCCCCATGCGACCTGTGGCTTTTGCCCGGTCAGCACGGCGATGGCCGCGTCCAGCGGCACGACATCCTCGGCCCGCCCCGACACCGCCCATGTGCCCAGCATATTCGCCCGGTCCGAGGCGAAGGGGCCGATCAGCGCCACTTTCGTCTGGGGGGCCAGCGGCAGCAATCCGTTGTTCTTGAGCAGCACCGCAGAACGCGCCGCCGCCTGCCGCGCAAGCTTGCGCCCGCTGGCGCGTGAGGGCGCTTTGGGCATGCCCGCCAGCCCGCGGAAAGGATCGTCCAGCAGGCCCAGCCGGGCCTTGAAGGTCAGAACCCGGCGGCAGGCGCGGTCGACAAGGTTTGTGAGGGTCGCCGCAGAGAGGGACATCCCGGCCTCGGGCGCATCAAGTCCGTCCCGAAGCAGGACGGGCAACTCGCGCAGGTAATCCTCGCCCACCATGTCCATGTCGACACCGGCATGCAGCGCGCGCGCAACCGCAAGCGGTGCCGGACCCAGCCCATGCGCCACCAACTCCTTCACCCCGGTATAATCCGACACCACCAACCCGTTGAACCCGTGCCGCCCCCGCAACCAGCCCTCGATCAACTGGCCATTGGCATGCATCGGCTGCTTGTTCACCGCGTTGAACGAAACCATGACGCTTGCCGCGCCCGCATCCACCCCCGTGACGAAAGGGGGCAGGTAGGTTTCGAGCAGGTCCTCCCATGCCAGGCTGACATTGTCATAGTCCCGGCCGGATTGCGGCGCGCCGTAGGCCACATAATGCTTGAGACAGGCCGCCACCCGTCCCGGAATGCCCAGACCCAGCCCTTGCAGCCCGCGCGTCGCCGCCTGCGCAATGCGCGAGGCCAGCAGGGCGTCTTCGCCCGGTCCTTCGGCCACCCGACCCCAGCG
This sequence comes from Paracoccus litorisediminis, assembly GCF_009711205.1. Lineage (GTDB taxonomy): Bacteria > Pseudomonadota > Alphaproteobacteria > Rhodobacterales > Rhodobacteraceae > Paracoccus > Paracoccus litorisediminis. The sequence continues at coordinate 7,803 of NZ_WMIG01000011.1, forward strand.
CGGATCGCGGCTGATGTCGAGCATAGGGCCGTAGACCTGATGCAGCCCCTCGGCCGCGGCCTCGGCAGCGGCAAAGGCGGCGGTATTTTCGATCAGCGGCATGTCCCAGCTGCAAGCCAGCGCGATGTTCAGCGGAAAGACGGTGCGATGCCCATGGATCACGTCCTCGGCAAAAAATAGCGGTATCCCCAGCCGCGATCCGGCCAGCGCGCGTTCCTGCATGGCGCGGGCCGAGGCAAGCGACTTGGTCCCGAAAATGGCGCCAACCTGACCCGCATCCAGCCGCATCGACAGTGAGGTCGGCTGCTGCGCGCCGGTCAGCAATCCCTCGCCAGCCGGCAGCAGGTTCAGCTGTCCGATCTTTTCGTCCAGCGTCATTGCCGAGATCAGATTTTCAACGGCGTCAGGGATCTTCATGTTTCCTCCGTTGCGGCGGCGTGTTTACTCGGCCGCATGGCGGGCGGCATCATAGGCACAGGTCATGGCAGGATGCAGGGTTCCGACACCATCGCGGATCTCCAGCATGGCAGAATAGAAGGGCGTGCCATCGGGGGCATAGGGCGGAATATCGCCATGCAGCACCGCGAGGATTGCCGTATCGGGCAGGTGCTGGGCCAGCGTCAGATGAAAATCTACGACGCCCTCGACATCCAATGCGGCGGTCGCCTCGTCCAGCACCAGAATATCGGGTCGGGCCAGCAGGATTCGGGCCAGCACCAAACGCTGCTTTTGTCCACCCGACAGGACGTTTCGCCAGTTCCTGCCCTGATGCAGCGCCTCATCCAGACAGTGGATGAAATCGCCCAGACCGACGCGCGACAGCGTGGCCGCCACGGCGATGTCGGATTGCTGATCGGGCCCCTCGGGATAGGTTACCAGCGCCTTCAGCGACATCCGGTCCGGGACGTCCGGTTCCTGACCCGCCAGAAACAGGCGCGCGCCCCGATGCATCGCGACCTGACCCGTGCCATAGGGCCAGATCCCCGCCACGGCCTTGAGCAGGCTGCTTTTGCCGCAACCATTGCGGCCGGTCAGGAATATCCGGTCGCCGGGATACAGGCGCAGCTTCGGCACCCTAAGAAAGGGCAGGGTGTCATGGCCGCGATGGTGCAGATGCAGGTCCTGCAAGGCCAGCACCGGCCCCTTGTGGCTGCGGATGTGGTTCATGCGGCTGACGCCGGTTTCCGAATAGAATTCCTGCCGATCGCGCACCCGCTCGATCGCGGCGGCAAGCTCGGTCAGGCGGGTTGCATTGGCCTTGAGCGTGGCGATCGCGGGCATCACGTTGATGAACCATGACAGCTCTCCGATCAACCCGGCCGTCAATTCGCTGCTGGCGACGAAATTGCGAAAGCTCAGATTGCCCGCCATGAAGGACGGCAGCGCCGGCAGATATGACAGCAACCGGGACGAGAGAAAGCCGTAAAGATCGTTGAAAAGCAGCATCCCTGCTTCCAGCCAGTTCTGCTTGCCCCAGGTCCGGTCCAGATCGGCATAAAGCTGGTTGTTGATCCGGCTTTGGGCACGTTCACCCCGGCCTGCGGCCAGTTGATCGACCCGGCTCAGCGTGATGCCCCATTCGCCCCGCCATGCCCCATTCTGCCGCTGCCGCCGGATGCTCAGCCGTTCAAGGACATGCCCCAGTTTCCATGCCAGGAAGGTTATGGCAGGGACATAGACCGCGACCAGCAGCAGGCACAGCAGGGCCGAGCCATATTCGCCCGGCACCAGATCCACATGCGAGGCGACGGGGCCAAACCAATCCGCCAGCGCAGCATTCGCCTGCGCCCCCCAGCGATCCAGAAAGGGAACGCTTTGGCTGCGCTCAAGCAAGGCCGTCGACACGAACCAGATCGCCGCAACCGCACCCCACAGCCCCATCGCCAGCCCGATAAGCCCGCCGTAAAGATTGGCCGAGCATTCATCGATACGCTGGTCCAATGCATCGGGCATCCGCGGCATGTCGCCCGTCTGAGAGCGATCGCTCAGCAGATCAAGGGCGATACGCCCATCGGCCAGGATCGCATCGTTGAATTGCCCGACCAGCCATCCCCGCGCACGACGATGCAGCGTGGTCGAGGTTAGGTGCCGGGCAGCGACCCCTGCGGTTCGTCCAAGAAAGATCGCAAGATAGGCCGCGGCCGCCAAAAGGATCGCATGGGCAGGTTCTACCCCCGCATCCGCAGTATGAAAACTCGCTAGAGATGCCAGGAAATCCGCACTTGCGAGGGCGACCCAGACGCTGGCCTTGCTGAGCAATGTGGTCACGGCAAAGATGATCACCGTGAGCAGCCATGCCTCGCGCCAGCGCTCGGACACCCAGTATGCGAACAATAAACCCCAGAACCTACTAAGACGTTTCACCCGCTTGGCCTTTTGGGTGCCGAGAAACGGCCACACTACCCCACAGCAACGCAAGGTCGCTCATGGGCCGAGTTCGGCACATTGTTTGAATTTTTAGCCGCATCGCCGACATGTCGGTTTTGCGACCTCCCTGTAGGTAAAGCGTAGCAAACCCGGTCGTCGGCGGCAAATTGCCGATGGCTTTGTGACGGTTATATTATTGGGCAGGTTTTGGATGCTTGCGCCCATATTCGTCGTAGGGCGGGCAAACCTGCGGCCCTGTCGTCGCTTTTGCTGCGCCCGCAACGCCAGTTTCAGAAGCCTTTCGTCGATAAGCGCAAACAGGCTATGTCCGATAACCGATTAGTCTGTTTCGATAAACGATCCGTAATGATGACAATGACTACTGTGACCGAGGTCACGGGCTACCTTCCTTTTCTTGAGCTCTGACATAATTTGGAACGGACATTCCCACTCAGAAAGCTGTCGTGACAGATGTCTCAGGCCGTCAAAACTGTTGCTCATGCGCCCCAGTCGGTCGCGTTATGTCAATAACATGAAGCCCCAGGCGAGACCCGAAGCTGCCATCTGGCAGCTTTTCGCGACGATTGCTCGCTATCCTGAGTTCAAGACGTTGCGCCGATGACGAAGTGCGAGATGTCGCCAATAAAATTATTATAGAATAATATATTGTTCTGAGCGGAAGCGGGTCGTCCTTCGTTCGGTCCGTGCGACTGAAAGGAACGCATCTCGTTACTTTGATGTTGCTAACGAACTTGCTCTGATAACAATACGTAACATCATGTCGGATGCGCCATCCACGTGCACGCGGGGCTAGCGCGAAAGCTCGCGACGATCTCTTCTCCACGACCGGGAAGGACGACTGAAAGCTTCGTGTTTTTTCAACCAAGCGTGTCACAGGCGATTTGCGTCATGTTCTATGTTCACAAAGCCACAATGTTTGCGGTTTGGTGATCATGTTTAGTATATTGAAAAATAATAGTAAAAAATTTTGACGGTAGGATGCCTGCCAAGAGATTACCCAGTAACACCCTGACCTCGAAGGGTGTGACGGTAACGGTGACGCAGACGAAGCAGGCGTTAATCGCAACTGTTATCACGCGCCATTGGCGGAAGATCATCCAGCATGGCGAAGCGTATTGAGGAGCAGATCACCTCGGGTCGGCTCTGTCGGAGCCACCATCATGGGTACCGAGAAGGACTGCAGCCCGGTACCTGTTGGGGCTGTTAGCACACGCATCAAGTTTGTCTGATCTGCGAATGCTGAGGAGTACCTTGGTCGGGTGATGAGCATCTATACTGGTCGTCCGGAATGCGCGAAACTACAGGGTTCCGAGGGGAAAGGAAAATGTAGCTAAGCCAAAACTGCCAGTCATCTTCATTTGTGCCCTGACGCTCACGGTAGGTGCCTGCGGGCCAAACACCGCTGCTCACCACCACTGGCGCAGTTGCTGGGGCGGTGGTCGCGGGTCCGGTCTGTGCGGTCCCCGGGCGTCTATCGGTGGCAGCGGCGCAGTGCGGATCAGATAGGGCATCATGCTCTGCCTGTTGAAAGCTGGATCATTTGAAACTGGAGTTTTTCGGCTAGTCTTCCTTGGCTGGGAAAGGGGCGGAAACGCAGGAAAGCATCGAAGTTAACACAGGCGCAGGAGGTGTTCATTTTGAATCATGGCGAGGATGGATCTGCCGCCACACCGGGATCAGCCCGGCGACCTGCTTCAACAGAAGGAAAATTACGGCGGCTTGTTGCCTGAGGAGATGTGGCGACCGAAGTTGCTTGAGGACGAGAATGCGCGGCTAAGAAAATCGTCGCGGCTCTCACCCTCGATCGCGAGATTGTGCAGGACGTTATTCGGCGAAAGCTTCGAAGCCGGAGGGATCGAGTGAACTGGTTCGCGGGATGTGCGCTGACTGGGCGCTCCTGCCGCCAGAGATTCGGCAGCTACGTCGAACGCGGTGGCCTCGACAAATACGCCCTGACGACTTGCCAGCATTGCATCTGGCGCGTGGTGTCCTGGCGTCAGGATCAATCCGTGCCGGATATGTTCACGCTGCCCGCAGAGGCAGCTCAGATCAGCAAGGCGACTGCAAGCCCGATCCGCGGCTTTCCAGTCGTTCCGTCGCATGTGGTACCCAGACAGCTACTTATACGAACAACCGCAAGGTTCGATAGGTCGCCGATGATGAGTTCGGATCCTGGCCACTCGCTCACAGTCCTTACAGCGGCGCTGATATCGGCGAGGTTCGTGCGATCGGGGCCGCAGCCGGCAACAGTGATGATGAGGCTTTCTTCGATGCCTAGTGCGCAGCGTCCGATCGCCTCGCAGCCGAGGCGACGGAAAACGGGGCTGCCGGACGGCGTGCGAGTGCGCGCGATGGTGAGCCTTTCCGAGGGAGAAATGCAGGTTTTGCAGGGCTTCTTGCCCGGACCTGTTCCTGGGATCAGGTGTAGTACACCGAAAGGAACGAGCCGATCTCAACGGGGAACTGATGCAGGCGACCGGAGGAAAACGCCCCCTCACCGGCGGTCCGGACGTCAAGTGCGACAAAATGGATCACCCCCTAGCCACTCCCCGTAACATACCCCAAATGCGTCGAAGGGAGGCCATTTGTCCTGCGCGCAGCTTTTGGAGCGTAAAATGCGTAAATGCACGGCTATTCTGATAACAACGCTGGTTGGCTTGGCTTCACCCGGCTTTGCAAATCCCCCATCCGACATTTCTGACCTGATCGGCGCACGTGGCGCCGGGGCTGAGACCCAGATGCAGGCACGCGGTTACGTGGATGTCGGTGGTAACAACACCTGGTGGAACGAGGCCACCGGAAATTGCGTCAAGGTTCATGTAAGCCAAGGGCGCTACAAGTCGATCGACAACATGCCCGCGACCCGCTGCGGCCAGGGCGAACCGCAACGATCTGCGTCATATACACCCCCGGGCCAGATCCCACAGGTGGCTTTGAACGCATGCATGCGTGCTGCCGATCAGTTTCAAAACGCTCGACCCGGAACGTCGCTGGCGGGCAGTGTTCAGCATTCGGGATCCAATTGGGTTCTGATGATGGATACAGGCCCGCAGTACAGGTCGACCTGCACAGTGACCAACTCCGGACGGGTCCTGTCCATGGATCCGCTTTAAGGGACTAGACATCCGTATCACCGCAACGGTTTCAGGGGAGCCGCACCCAGGCAATGGGTGAGGTTCCCCTGAGTAGGTGTGTCAGTCTACCAAACTTCGCTGGCCCGCCTCAGGCCTGCGTGGACCTGGATTGCGCTTGATCACCACAGCGGGCCGACGGGTTGGGCAGTTCAAGCGAAGATTAGGTCGTCCAACACGGCACCGATGCGGGTGTTGTGGATGGTGAGTAAGTCGCCATCGCCAAAATCGAACAACACATTTGCACCAACCTGCGACGCATGCGCGCGAGCCTGGGTCATGTTTGTCACATCGGCAAAACCCTGCAGGCGGATTTGATCGACCTCATCCTTGAAATCCAGGATCCGATCCTGATCGAAGCCCTGACCGAACACGAAAGTATCCGCCCCGGCGCCTCCAGTCAGGTTGTCGTTGCCGGCGCGACCCGAAATGACATTCGCCGCCGCATTTCCGATCAGCGCGTTGTTGGAGACTGACCCCTGGACAGAGATCGCGGAGCTTCCGGTCAGGACGACGTTCTCGACATTGGCATATACGCTGCCGGCCCTACTCAGGTCGATGCTGATGCTGGCGTTGATACGGTCTATACTGCTCCCGGCCTGCTCCACCACCAGATCGCCGATATGTTCGACCCAATAGATGTCATTGCCCGCACCGCCGACCATGGTGTCGGCACCTTGCCCGCCGATCAGCCTATCATCTCCAGATCCGCCGGTCAGAGAGTCATTGCCCGCACCGCCGTCCAGAATATTGGCACCGTCGTCGCCAATGAGGGTGTCGCGGCCCGCGCCCGAGACCAGATTCTCGACCCCCGCCAGCATGTCGGTTCCCTGTCCCGTGTCCTGCCAGTCCTTGTTCGACAGATCGACCCGCACCGAAACATTGCCAGCATAGGCGGCGGTGTCGATCCCGTCGCTGCCACGCAGCAAGTCATTGCCCGCGTCGCCTTGCAACAGGTCGTTTCCATCGCCGCCAATCAGCGTATCGTTGCCTGCACCTCCGTAAAGGCTGTCATTGCCATCATTACCGCGCAGCAGGTTCGTACCGGAATTGCCGTAAATGCCGTTGGCAAGGCCGTTGCCGGAACCGCTGTAACCGAAGTTGCCGATAAGGGTCAGATCCTCGACATTGGCGGCAAGAGCATAGTCGAAATCGGCATGGACATGGTCGCGTCCCTGGCCTGCTGCCTCGATCACCGCATCCTGCCGATCAACGATGTAGCGATCATTGCCTGCGCCGCCGACAAGGGTGTCGCGGCCGATATCACCGATCAGCAGGTCGGCACCGACGCCGCCAACGAGGCTGTCATTGCCGCTGCCGCCGCTGAGTGAATCGTCGCCACGGCCACCAAGCAACGTGTCGTTGCCGCCGAGGCCGTAGATTTCGTCATTGCTGCCGCGCGCTCCGTTCCAGAAATCGCCACGGGCACTGCCCTCGATCAGGAAGTTACCTTGTCCCAAGGTGATACGATCACTGACCGCCAGCTGCGACAGCGAGGTGCCGCGCGGGATCGTCGCCAGAGCATAGCTGCGTCCGATCAGCTCGCCGCCACCCAGCGTCGCGACGCCGGAATAATCGGGATAGAAGCTGATCCCGCCGAGCAAGGTCCAACTGCTGCCTGGGCCTTGCGAATAGACATCCATGACCCTCATGCTGCCAGCTCCGGCCCCACTCGTGTGAAACTCCAACCCCCATCCGGCATTGGCCAGACTGGGGCCGTTCAGCGTGACATAGGTGCGGGCAGTAACGGTATGGCGGGACATGGCGCTCTCCTGACGGGTCGCGCGTCGTTAGTCTTCGGAAAAAGGCGAGACAATTCGATATGGAAGATATGCGTCACAACATTGCGTAGTGTTGCGACCGGGACGCAGGAACTGACAGCCATCTTCGGAATCGGCTTTGCCAAATTGTTGATCTACAAGTACCGCCCTTATGACGGATAGGTGGCCTGACCTACGCGTCGACCCTGCGTTCTGGTTCGATTTTTGACGGCATGCCAAGCCGGATGCCCTGATCGAGCATACGCGCAGGATTGAGCACTTTACGTTCACCCACCTGTCGCAGCCCCGGCTGCCCATCCAGAAAACCATCGGCGAAACTGGCCTGCTGCATCAGTTCCTGCAGTCTGGCCATGGCTTCCGAACCCGGGATCAGGCCATGCAGCGCCGGGTCGGAAAGATCGACGATGGCAGCGAAATCCCCCGGATGGAGACGACAGGCGCACGGATGCGAGCCCGGCCGCCTGCAGTTCCGCCATTTTCAGCTCCAAGGTCGTATGGGCGTGGCCAAGAGTCCCCTCCGCGCATTGCTCAACGGCTCCGACGTTGTCTGGCCAGCGTCGCTGGAGACGATCTTCGGCACTCGACCCCACAGCTTGAGGCGAGTGCCACCGCACCGGCGACGGCGCGACCTGCCATTGTGATCCAGCCCGGCCTTGGCTGCGGCAGATCTTCCGCCCGAAGCCTCAGCGAAGCCGCCCAACGAATGGGTCGTGTTCAATGCTGATCAAGCGGGACCTCGCTCGGGCAGCTAGCCTCAGACCTTTCGAACAAAGAGTTCTGCGAAGCATTCAGTCTGTCGGCCGAGCTATTCCAGACCCTCAAATCATCGGGGATGCCGAATGCCGGATTGTGGGTGACGCTGGATGCGCAGGCGGATCGTGAAACTCCATGCAGAGGCACGTCGTGTTCGATGAGTCCTTGCGTAGTGCCGAGACCATTTATGTCCCCATGCATGATTGGGCGGATATCCCGAGGGCGGCGCGGCAGTTGAATTGCCCTCTGGTAGAGGTCATCGAGATGATCTGCGATACCCGACTGCCGAGGGTTGGGCGCCATGTCCAGCGCTATGGCTTTGCCGCGATCTTCGCGATCTGGCGAGCAGAGCAGGTAGCGAAAACGCGATCTCAGCCGAACTCTTCGCAATGTCGCAAGGCATTCCAAGGGGCGAAATGCTCAGCTTCCTGGATCGCGAGATGGCGACATCGCGGCGCGCGGCTGCGCCCCGCGCTGAAGGAGAGCGTCGCGTCCTGACCTCCGTGGATGTTGTAGCCTTTCATCGCGACTTCCTCAGTTACCGCAATCTCGCCCTTACTGCTGGCCTCAGTTAGGAACAGCTCGATGCTTTCCTTGATGAAAACGCCATTACGCCCGTGGCCGGCTGCAGGCGGATTTACCGTCGCAGCGACGTACCAGTCCTGATCTCCGCAAGGTAAGCCGCCTCGTAGGACGATCAGAGGTTGACAGGCCTTGCGCACGCTTCTGCTTTCCTTTGCGCACTCATTTGCTTTCTTTGGCTTTTTGGAGCCGAAGAAAGCAAAAGAGTGCGCAAGACCTCCGGAGCACCCGATTCGCGATCTGTGAAAACTGTTTCCAATCAGCCTGTTGGCACGTTCCATCGAGGCTCGGAAAAGGCAAAGCTTACTTGGAAAAGCAATAACGTGCGCAGGCGGAACGCGCTGTCTATATGGGGGAATTTCGTCTGCTGAACAGCGGGCGGATCGTATCGGAAGTTCAGGAATCAGACCCGGTGGGCAGAATGATGAATTTTCCGTGGCACCTCCCCGGCATACGTCGCGGTGAAGATCGGGCCGGACTGGCGGATGGCCGCCGTCGCCTCGCCAAGCTATCTGGCTGCACGAGGAACGCCACTCCACCCGAAGGATCTGATCGCTCACAATTGCATCAACATCCGTCAGGTTGCAGCAGGCGGCTTTTATGCCTGGGAATTCGAGAAGGGCGGAAACGAACTCCGCGTCCGGGTCGATGGTCAACTGACCTTCAACGGCTCCTACGAGATGGTCAACGCAGCGCTTCTGGGCTACGGCGTCGCCTATGTCCCCGAAGACATCGTGAAAGCCCACGTCGCTTCAGGTGAGCTTGTCGAGGTGCTGGCTGATTGGTCCCAGCCATTTCCCGGCTACTTCATATACTATCCAAGTCGGCGACAGAACCTTCCCGCCTTCCGTGTCGTCGTGGAAGCCCTGAGGCACCGCTGACGCCCTTCCATATCTCGGCTTCCGGCCTTTGATTTTAACCGAGTTATGAACTTTCGGGTTGTCGCAGTTATTGTGACCAATGGCGTGTAGGCACGGGTGTCGCCGAGACCGCCAAACTTTCGCGCCCTGCCAGAGGTGATGCGGGCTCGATCAAAGACATGGGCCCAGATGGGGTCATTCATGCGGCCGGTTGGTTCGACGTCTCGGATCAGCCCGTTCAAGTGACGATGGTGATGACGGCCGATGAGGGCGCGCTGCTACTTGAGCATCTTGCCGCAGCGCACCGCCGAAGCTCTGGACCAAGCTGGCCCTAAGCCAAAAGGCGCGCGGCTGCGCCCGCCTCGAACGCCTGAACGAATTCGGTGACGATCGCCTTCACCAGCCGCTCGGTGATCCTGTCCTTCTGCCAAAGCGCCGTCATTTCCACCGGCGTCGGTTCCCACCCCGGCAGGATCCGCGCCAGCGCGCCGCTCCGTTGGTGCTCCTCAACCATGAAGACCGGCAGGATTGCAATCCCAAGCCCCGCGAGGGCCGCTTCGACGAGTATAGACTGACGGTTCGCTGCAAAATCCACCTTGGGCGAGACCGTTGCGAACTGACCGTCCGCTCCCTGCAGTTTCCATTCCACCAGATCGCGACGGATCGCGAGCGCGGGCACTTTCGACAGGTCGCCCGGCGCCCGCAGATCGGGATGCGCCAATAAGAAGGTCGGGCTGGCGACCAGGACCCTCGGCAGGGTGGTGATGCGTTTGAACATCAGACCGGAATCCGCGATCGGCCCCATCCGGACTACCAGATCTATCCCTTCTTCGATCAGCGAGACATTGCGATCCGCCAGCGTCATCTCGATGCTGACCTCGGGATGGCGCTGCTTGAAGGCGATCATGGCCGGCGCGAGAACCGCGACGGCGATGTCGGGGGGAAGCGATAGCCGGACGTTGCCGGAGAAAGCCTTTCGGTCATCTTGAACCTCGGCGACGGCCTCCTCTGCGAGTAGGAACGCACCGCGGCTTCGGTCGAACAGCTGCTTGCCCTGCTCGGTCAGGCTGACCCCCTTACGGGAGCGGCGGACCAGGCGGACGTTTAGCGCATCCTCAAGCGCCCCCAAACGGCGCGAGAGCGTTGCCTTGGGCACTCCGATGGCCCGCTCTGCGGCCGCGAGGCCACCTGCCTCGATGATGCGGATGAACAGCGCAAGGCCGTCGTAATCGTTGAACGCTCTCATGTTCCATTTATGGAACGAGATGAGCGCAGAATTCAAGTCTGATCGGGGCTTCGTTTCAGCTCTAAATTCGTCAGCAGTTGAGCCGCCAACATATGGAGATACAGAATGCCTGCTGCTTTCACCGCCCAAGACACCGCGCTTCTGCTGATCGACCACCAAGTCGGCACGATGAAGCTGATCAAGAACATTGACGTCGAACAAGCCAAGCGCATGTCGCTGGCACTGGCCAAGGCCGCGAAGATCCTCAGGCTCCCTACGATCCTCACCTCCAGCCAGGAAGACCGGCTGCAGGGGCCGCTGCTGCCTGAACTCGAGGAAATTCTGCCGGAAGCATTCGCGGCCCGGGTGAAGCGTCAGGGCGTCGTCAACGCCTGGACCGATCCGAACTTCAAAGCCGCGGTCGAAGCCACGGGTCGCAAGAACCTGATTATGGCCGGCGTCACCACCGATGTCTGCCTCGTCTTCCCTGCAATCGATGCGGTGGACGAAGGCTACCGCGTGCAGGCGGTAATGGATGCCTCAGGTTCGCCCTTCGAGCTTTCCGAGGATATGTCGCGTCGCCGGATGCAGGACGCGGGTGTCATCCTGACCGCAACGAACACGATGATTGCCGAGCTGGCACAGGACTGGTCGACGCCTGAGGGCCAGCAGCTGATCCAGCTGCTCTTCAGCGAAGTCCTTCCGCCGATCGCCTGATCTCTCCGAATTACCAGCCCTCGCCGGACGGCGGAGGCCATGTCCTCGAATATTACGGAGCTTTGCCCATGACCACTGATATCTGGACCCCCGCGATCCTTGGCGGCATCACCTTGAAGAACCGCTTCGCCATGGCGCCGATGACCCGTAGCCGGGCCCTGCAGGACGGAACGCCCGGTCCCCTGGCCGCGGAATACTACGGCCAGCGTGCGGATCTGGGTCTGATCATCGCGGAGGGCGCCCAGCCTTCCGAGGATGGCCAAGGCTACATGGCGACACCAGGCATCTATACCGATGCACATGTGGCTGGCTGGCGTCCGGTGGCAGAAGCGGTCCATGCTAAGGGCGCGCGGCTCTTCATCCAGTTGATGCATGTCGGCCGGACTTCGCATCCCGACAACACGCCACACCACCGCCTTGGCTTCGCGCCTTCGGCCATCGCGCCGGAGGACCAGATCTTTACCCCAACCGGACCGCAGCCGATCCCGGTGCCGCGGGAAATGACGCAGGGCGACATCTGCGTCGCCGTGGCCGAGTTCCGCCAGGCCGCGCGCCGCGCGATTGAGGCCGGGGCGGATGGCGTCGAAATCCACGGTGCCAACGGCTATCTGATCCAGCAATTCTTCGCGCCGAACGCCAACCAGCGCACCGATGCTTACGGCGGCAGTATCGAAAACCGCGCCCGTTTCGCCATTGCGGTCGCCCGGGCTGTAGCTGACGAGATCGGTGCAGATCGCACCGGCATCCGCCTGTCACCGGGCGCGACTCTCGGTGGACTGGAAGAGGGCGCCGAAGGTCCGGACCTCTATCGTCATCTGGTCACCGAGTTGAACGGATTCGGGTTGGCCTATTTGCACCTCATGCATCTGGGCAACGAAGCCCTGCTCGCCGACATCCGCAGCATCTGGAACCAAGTCCTGATCCTGAACCGTCCCGGCCGCGCTCTGGCGGATGTCGGCAAGGATGTAGCTTCCGGAATCGCGGATATCGAAGCCTACGGACAGTTCGTCCTGGCCAATCCCGACTTCCTGGACAGGCTGAAATCCGGTGCCAAAATAAACCAGAGCGACCGCGCCAGCTTCTTCGGCGGCGGTGCAGAGGGCTATGTCGACTACCCGGTTCTCGCCGAGCAGGGGGCCGCGCAATGAAACCTGTCAAACTTGGCCTCGAAGCGAAGCGGAGCCATCGCAATGGCGGCTTCGGGATCGATATCCTCCACCCGGGCCTGAGACTCGACGGAAACGACAGCGGGATTGGCGCAATAGGTCGGATCGACCACGCCAACATTGGCGCCGGCACGGTGGTGCGCATGCACCCCCATCGCGACGACGAGATCCTGTCCTACATGCGGTCCGGCACTATGATCCACCGTGACACGGTGGGGAACGAAGAGGCCCTCACCAATCGTCGGATGATGATGATGAACGCAGGTCACACCTTCCAGCACGAAGAGCGCATGGCTTCGGAAGTCGCGATGCTGCAGATCTTCCTGCGCCCGCGCGCCCCCGATCTTGAACCGACGGTGCAGTTCCATGACTTCGAGGAGGTGACCAGCGACAACGACTGGCGGATGATCGCCGGGCCGATGGGCACGGCGCCGCTGGAAGTGCGCGCCAATGTCTGGGTTCAAGACACCCATCTGGGTCGAAACGAGCAGCGCGACATCCCGCCCGTGCCCGTCAAGGGGGCCACGCGACTGCTTTACGTCTTCAGTGGCATGGTCTCGGTCGCAGGCACCTCCCTGAGGGAGGGGGAGTCAATCGTTCTCGACGATGGCGCGTATGGCGTCGCGACGCGGGAGGGCAGTAATCTCGTGCTCCTCAGCACCGACACCAGTGCTCCCGTCTACAAACAGGGCATGTTCAGCGGCAACATGATCGGCCGTTGACGCATACCCCGGAGCGGTTTCGACGCTCCGGCTTTTTCTGTCAGACCAAGGGAGACTTTCATGTCCAAAGGAACTGCTGTCATCACCGGGGCCGCGAACGGCCTTGGCCAAGCCTACGCCGTGCGCCTGGCCGCGGATGGTTTCGACATCGCTGTCGCCGATGTCGCTGATGCCGGAGCGACCCGCGCGCTGGTCGAGGCGGCAGGGCGCAAGTTCCACGCCGCTGTAGTCTGTCGAGTTGCTCGGCGAGTGCGTAACTGAACGTTGCCGGATTGAAGCGGCGCTCGTCGACACCGGAGAAGCCGTTGGCATAAGGCAGGCCTAGCTGATCTATTGCCGTTTCGTTGAACAGGTCATAGTTGGTGGTGAAAATCCACGGGCGCGGCAAGGAACGGTCCCGCAGGACCAACTTTCTATAGAATGTTTCGTAGAGCGTTCCGACGGTGTTATCGCCATTGGCGAATGCGCCATTCGTGCATTTGTCCCACACGAAAGCCTGGACCTTCTGGATGATCGAATTGACCGTCTTAAGAATGTCCTTCGCCTTCGCAAGCGTGCTTCGAGAGTCACTTGTAAACGGTGCTCGTCGAGATACCGCTCAGCCCCATGGCCTGAACCTGGTCGTCGACGCGGCGGGTCGAGACGCCGCTGATCCAGGCTTCCTGAATGAAGGCCACCAGCGCCTGCTCCGAGGTCTTGCAGGCTTCGAGGAAGCCGGGGAAGTAGCTGCCCTGCCGCAGCTTCGGCACCTGCAGGTTCAATGTGCCCAGACGGGTATCAAGGGTGCGCTCTCGATACCCGTTGCGCCAGGTCGTGCGTTCACCGCTGCGCTCGTGTCGTTTGGCGCCGATCAGTCCGTCGACATCGGCCTCCATGAGCAGCTGCAGAACAGCCTCGGCGATGCTGCGCAGAAAATCTCCCTGATCATGCTTTGCCAGAAGCTCGGACAGGTCCATAGTGGGTCTGGTCATCGGGGTCTCCGTATGGGCGGTGGTTGAAGCGTCGAAACTCCACCTCGATCATACACCTCGATGGCCACCCCGGATAACACCGGCAGCGCCGATGAAATTACACCTCGTCCGAGGACGCTACCGTGATCTTCCAGCCGTTCGCTGCGCCACAGCATAATTATTGATTTGGCAACAACGCCCGGGCAAAGAAAATTGCATTGGAACCGTCTTTTTTCAGTAGGTCGCACCGAATTGCGGCAAATAAGACGGGCTATGTGACGCGTGTCAGGCCCCCGCACGTCCCGCATGCTCGCTGAATCCACGGATGTCCCTGCAGATCTGGGCCACGCCAGCGAAGAACTCCCGGTAGTAGTCGTTGCGGAATGTCACATAGTAGTTCAGTTCCGGCAGGTAGATGGGGGTGTCCACGACACGCAGGCGATCATCCTGCAAATATCGAACGAAAAACGATTTGGGCAGAATCGTGATACCCATCCCGCTTGCGGCCAGCTCGGCCAGCGCGCCCATGTTGTTGCAATTGATCTTTTTTTTGAAGGTCAGGCTTTCGTTGTCGATGATCGGGTAGAGTATCGGGCGCAGCACAGATCCTGACGATTGGGCAAGCAGCGTCATCGACAATAATTCGTCACGGGTGAGCGAGCTGCGGTCCCCCACCAGCTGTGGGCTACACATCCATACCAGTTCGATCGCGTCCAGCGGCGCGTTGATGAATTGCGGCTGCAACGTGCCCCGCGGACAGATCACGAAGTCGATCTTGCGGTCCAGAAGCCGGTCGATCAGCACATTTGACAGGTCGATCTCGGGTTCGATCTCGACGCCCGGATAGGCGGATTCGATGCGCTTTACCAGTTCTGGCAGCCAGGACATCGCGACAAGATCGGTCACCCCAAGCCTGATCTTCAGCGGCACGGCATCGGTGCCGCGCGCCGCTGATACGAGGCGGTCGTTCAGGCGCAGCATTTGTTCGGCAATTTGAAGGATAGCCTCGCCGCGCACTGTCAGGACAGAGTGCCGCCCGGAGCGGTCAAAGATCGGCTCGGGGAACTGCCGCTCCAGTTCCGCCAGTCGCTTTGAGATCGTCGATTGCGCGACGTGCAAGTAGCTGGCCGCAGCGTCAAAACTGCCCAACGCGGATGACCAGTAGAGAGCCTCCAACTGGCGGATCGTGAACATCTCTCGTCTCTCGTGAATAAAATGCACCTGTTAACGTCACTTAATATCGCTTTTTTAAAAAGTGAAAGCTGAATAGTGAAAGGAAGGGAAACGCACAGGCGATGAGGTAGGACACATGACAATCAGAGAATATCCGGCACTGCCACAGGTCGCCGCCGATTTGCTGCGTGACTATGAAGGCACGGCCAGTTCCATCATTAGTGACTGCATGGATCGTTTGCCGGGGGCGGTAGGGCTACTACCCTACCATATGTCGCAAACGATCATCGGAACCGCGTTTACGGTCCGCACACGTGCGGGCGACAACCACGCAATCCACGCCGCGCTGAAGTTGGTGCGCCCCGGGGACGTGATGGTGGTCGATGGCGGGGGCGACATCTCGCAAGCGCTGATTGGAGAGATCATCGTTCAGAAGGCGATGTTGGCTGGCCTTGCGGGATTTGTCATTGACGGCGCGATTCGCGACGTCGATGCAATCCGCGAACTTGGCTTTCCGGTCTATGCCCGCGCAGTCACCCATCGTGGTCCCTATAAGAACGGCCCCGGCGTGCTGAACCAGCCGGTTGCGGTCGGTGGCACAGTCGTTATGCCGGGCGATCTGGTCGTGGGAGATGCCGATGGTATCGTCACCCTATCACCCGCAACGGCAGCCGAGATCCTGCCAGCCGTCCGTGCGAAAGAGGAGCACGAGCGTCTGAAGATCGCCGAAATCCGCAACTCGATCAATGCGATGACCCGCCGCGCGGGATAAGACAATCACTTCGCTAAAGGGAGGAGCCTTATGCGACATTTTGGATTTCTGGCCATGCTGGCCTTTGCATCGCCTGCTCTTGCAGGAGCCGAAACTGAAGTGAAGATCGTCCTGCCCGCAGGGCCGGACCGTCTTGACCCCTGCGAGACGCCGCGTTCCGTGATCGGACGGATCATCAAGCAGAACGTCGTCGAAACGCTTGTGGAACTAAACTATTCCGACGCCACGCTGATGCCGCGTCTAGCGGAAAGCTGGAAGCAGGATAGCCCGACTGAGTGGACGTTCAAGCTGCGCCCTGGCGTCAAGTTCCACGATGGGGCGCCCTTCGATGCGGCGGCGGTGATCTACTCCATGGAACGCACCATCGATCCTGCGCTGACCTGCATCACGCGCACCAAGTTCTTTGACGGCGTGGATATCAAAGCGACGGCGGTCGATCCGCTGACGGTAACATTCACGACTGCCGAGCCCAGCCCCATCCTGCCCACCTTATTGGCGCAAATGGCCATCTCGTCCCCGAACACCCCTAAGGGCGTCTATACCAACGAACCCATCGGCACAGGCCCCTACCATTTCGTCCAATGGGTGCAGGGGCAGGATGTGGTGATCGAACGCAACGATGATTATTGGGGTGAGCAACCGGCTATCACCAAGGCCACCTATGTCTGGCGCTCTGAATCGTCGGTGGTTGCGGCGATGGTCGCCACGAACGAAGCCGACCTGGCATTCTCGATCGCTCCTCAGGATGCGACCGACCCGGCAATGGACAAAGTCTATCCGAACTCCGACAGCGCAATGTTCCGTCTAAGTGTCGACGTTCCGCCGCTGAACGATATTCGAGTGCGAAAGGCGATCAACCTAGCGATCGACCGTCGCGCGTTCCTTGGCTCGATCCTGTCTGATCAGGCGACCGAGGCGACACAGCAGGTCGGTCCCAATGTCTTCGGCTGGAACGACAGCCTGACGCCGTGGAAATATGACCCCGACGAGGCGATGCGCCTGCTGGCAGAAGCCAAAGCAGACGGTGTTCCGGTAGACACAGAAATGCGCCTGATCGGCCGCCCTGCGATGTTCGCCAACAGCAACGAGTTCGTGCAGGCCGTGGGCGAGATGCTGCGCGCCGTTGGCCTGAACGTGAACATGGAAACTCTGGAGATGTCGCAATGGCTGGAGGTGGCGAACAAGCCATTTGATCCGGCGCGCAAGCCCAACATCTTCCTGACCATGCACGACAACAACGGCGGCGATGCGGCCTTCACGGTCTATTTCAAGTATCATTCAAATGGACGTCAAAGTGAGCTCCACAATCCCGAACTGGACGCGCTGATCGAGAACGCGGCCACCCTGTCGGGCGACGAGCGTAAGAAGGCATATAATGAGGTCTTCCGAATGATCTACGAGGATACCGTGTCGGACGTGCCGCTGTTCCACATGGTCAACTACATGCGGATCGGCCCGAGGATCGACTTCACCCCGACGATCGCCAATGCGGTCGAGCTTCAACTCGCCAAGCTTCAGCTGAAATCGAGCTGATGGCCCGTCGGGGCGCATGTCGCCCCGACCGCTCCCACATCCGGAGGGCCCAATGGGCAGTTTCATCTTCAAACGCTCGTTCCAGAGCATTCTTTCGCTGATCTTCCTGGTCATCGTCGTCTTCTTTCTGGCGCGCATGACCGGATCGCCCGCTATGCTGTATCTGCCGCCCGAGGCGACGCAGGAGCAGCTGGACGCCTATAATGCGCTGCATGGGTTTGACGATCCGTTGATGGTGCAATTCGGCAGCTTCATCGCCGGGGTGTTCCAGGGGAATTTCGGCCAGTCGCTCCAATACTCTCGCCCCGCGCTCGACATGGTGCTGGAGGCATTCCCTACCACTCTCGCCCTTGCCGCCGTGACGATGCCGCTGGTGTTGCTGATCTCCATTGTGACGGGAGCGCTGGCCGCCTACCGCCCCGGCGGGGCGTTTGACCGGCTGGCGAGCCTGATTTCCCTGATTGGGGCAAGCATGCCGAATTTCTGGGTGGCGATCGTGGGGGTGCTGGTGTTTGCGGTGACGCTGAACATGCTGCCAACATCGGGCACGGGGACATGGCAGCACTGGGTGTTGCCGGTTGCAGTTCTGGTGCTTCGGCCTGCGGGCGTGCTGGTCCAGGTGATGCGCACGTCGATGATGACGGCGCTGTCCTCAGTCTATGTCAAGGCCGCGAAGGCCAAGGGCGTAAAAGCCCGCACGATTATCTTTGTCCATGCGCTCCGCAACTCGCTGCTGCCGGTCATCACGGTGGCGAGCGACCAAGCGGCGGGCATCGTCAACGGCGCCGTGATCGTCGAGAGCGTCTTCGGCTTTCCCGGTATCGGCAAGCTGATGATCGATTCCGTTCTGATGCGCGATTTCGCAGTCATCCAAGCTGCCATCCTAGTGACCGCGCTTGCCGTCTTCCTCATCAACATCATCGTGGATATTTCATATGCCTTCGTCGATCCCCGCATCCGTCACAGCTGAGCTGCAAGACGCACACGGGCGTCGTAAGGGCCCGGTCATCTTGCGATCGCTTTTGCGCGACCGCTATGCCACCGCCTCGATCATCTTCCTGCTGATCGTGCTGGCTTTTGCCATCCTGGGACCGTCGCTTCTGGCGGAGCAGGCAAGGGCACTGAACCTCAAGGGGCGGAATGCCCCGCCTTTCTCCCTGGACGCGGGGTGGATGTTCATCCTGGGTGGCGATGCGCTTGGCCGCAGCCTGTTGGCGCGGATCATCGTGGCCAGCCAGAACACCATCTTGATCTCGGCCACAGCAGTGCTGCTTTCGGTTCTAGTGGGCGGATTACTTGGCTTGGTCGCTGGGTATCGCGGCGGTTGGCTGGGCGACGTGCTTTTGCGGCTGGCAGACGCCATCATGACGTTCCCATCGATGCTGCTCGCAATGATCGTGCTGTTCGTGTTCGAGCCCGGCGTGTCCAACGTGATCTTTGTGCTCGCCGTCTCTCGCATCCCGATCTTCATGCGCACCGTCCGGGCCGAGGTGTTGGAGCTAAAACAGCGTATGTTCGTTGTCGCCGCCCGTGCGACGGGGGCAAGCACCAGCCGTGTTCTTTTCTTCCACATCGCACCGATGGTGCTGCCAACGATCATCAACCTCGCAGCGCTGGAGATGGCCTTCGTCATGCTCGTGGAATCCGGACTGAGCTTCCTTGGCATCGGCATTCAACCACCTGAGGTGACATGGGGCCTGATGGTGGCCGACGGCCGCAACTATCTGGGGTCCGCCTGGTGGCTAGCGTTCTGGCCGGGCCTGGCGATCATGTTGACCGCGATGTCCCTGAATCTTCTGACCAACTGGCTGCGCGTAGTTACGGATCCCGTCGAACGCTGGCGCCTTGAAACCGAAGCGAGGTAACCGATGCAACCTCTACTTTCCGTCCGCAACCTATCGATCCAGTTCCCGTCCCGCGCGGGTCTCGTCCGCGCGGTCGAGGATGTCAGCTGGGACGTAAACGCCGGCGAAACGCTTGCCATTCTTGGCGAAAGCGGTTCTGGCAAATCGGTCAGTGCATCGGCAGTGATGAACTTGATCGAAACGCCACCCGCCGTGATCCCCCAAGGCCAGATCCTGTTCGAGGGGCAGGATCTATTGCAAGCCGACGCCGAGATGCGCCGCCGCATCAACGGCAAGAGCATCTCGATGATCTTCCAGGATCCGTTGGCCGCGTTGAACCCCGTTTATCCCATCGGCTGGCAGATTGCCGAGACGATGCGCGTGCATGGCGTGGCGCACGATGTGGCGCAGGCCCGGGTGATCGAACTGCTGGCCCGGGTAGGCATCGCCGAGCCAGAACGCCGCATGAAGGACTATCCGCACCAGTTCAGTGGAGGACAGAGGCAGCGGATCATGATCGCCTCGGCGATCGCTCTGAAACCCAAGCTGCTGATCGCGGATGAGCCTACCTCGGCGCTGGATGTGACGGTGCAAGCGCGCGTGCTGGATTTGCTCAAGGAGATACAAGTCGAGAATGGCATGGGCATGGTTCTGATCACGCACGACCTGAGCGTGGTGGAGCGCGTTGCCGACCGGGTGGTGGTGATGCAGGCGGGCCGGGTCGTGGAAAGCGGAACCTCGGCGCAGGTGATGCAGCATCCGCAGCACGATTACTCGCGCCGTCTGCTCGCCGCGATTCCCGGCCGCGCGGGGTTTTCCGACATGGGCGCGGCAAAGGGCGATATCCTTGCCGTGCGCGGGGTCAGCAAAATCTATGCTGGCTTAGCGCGCCAGTTCGCACGGTCGAAGACCAAGCCGGTGCGGGCGGTCGACGATGTCAGCTTCACCATGGCCAAGGGCGAGACGCTTGCCGTTGTAGGTGAATCCGGTTCGGGCAAGTCCACGCTGGCGCGGATGATCCTTGGGCTGGACGATCCAACCTTGGGGACGATCCATTTCGAAGGCAAACCGATGCAGGGCCAATCCGCGGCCGACGCCTACAAAATGCGCCGCCGCGTGCAGTTTGTGTTCCAGGACCCGACCGCTTCGCTGAACCCCCGCATGACCGTGCAGCAGATCATTGCCGAACCTTGGGCAATCCATCCCGACGTGCTTCCGCGCAACCAGTGGCGAAGTCGCGTTGCCGAACTGCTGGAGCAGGTAGGGCTGAAGCCCGACCATGCCAACCGCCATCCACATCAGTTTTCCGGCGGGCAACGCCAACGTATCGCCATCGCGCGGGCCCTGGCGCTGAAGCCGGAACTGATTGTTTGTGACGAGGCGGTGTCGGCACTGGACGTATCCGTGCAGGCGCAGGTGATCGATTTGCTCAAGGATCTGCGTCGCGACTACGGGCTGTCCTATGTCTTTGTCGCGCATGATCTAGCGCTGGTTCGCGATTTTGCCACGTCGGTTCTGGTCATGTATGGCGGCAAGATCGTCGAAAAGGGGCCGGTGCGGCAAATCTATGGTAATCCGCAGCACGACTATACCAAGGCCCTCCTAAGGGCGAGCGGCGTGATCCCGCAGCAGGCGGCATGATGTGAAGGCACGCCGGCAGATACTGATACCGATTGTCCTGCCGATCATGGCGGCTGGGCTTCTTGTGCAATCGACGGTCCCGCTGGCGCGCATCCTGACTACTTATGCAGTGCTCGATCTCGGCTTCGGCTCGCAGGTGGTGGGGCTGCTTTCGGCAGCCTTCGCCATCCTGCCAATCTTCATGACCGTGATACTGGGCCGGGCAAATGACCGTGGCGGAGCCGTGACCTCGGCCATGACCGGGGCGGTCGGCTTGCTGGCGGGATGCCTGATCCTTTGGCTGCTGCCGCCTTCGCTGGCGTCAGTGCTGATCGCGACAATTATCCTCGGGATCAGCCAGACATTGGTTCTGGCCTCCACGCAGTTGATGATCTCGCGTAGTTCCAGCCGGGCGCACCGGGACGCCATGCTGGGCAACTACATGGTAGCCATTTCGCTTGGGCAGGCGGTGGGTCCGCTGTTCGTCGGTTCTGGCGGGGGCTTTGTCGTTCCTGTCTGTGGTGCCGTTTTCTTGCTGGTGGCGGTTGCCAGCCTGCTGCGTGCGCGGCCCAGACGCAGAGAACGCCGAGTGACCCCAGAAATTCCGCTTTCGCAGATTGCAACCACGCGCGGTTTGCCGTGGCTGATCATTCTGGGCAGCATCTGCGTCGCCTCGCAGGATTTGATCCTTGCCTTTTTGCCGGTTCTGGGCGCCGAACGTGGCATCTCTCCGGGCGTCGTCGGCTTATTGCTGAGCATTCGGGCCTTGGCTGCAATGGTTTCACGCGTTCTTTTCAACCGGATGGTTCAAAGATTTGGTAGGATATCGGTCACGATCTTCTCATCCGCGGCCGGAGGGACCGGGCTGCTTGCGCTTGGGCTTTCGCTTCCTGTCTGGGGACTTGCCATGGGTCTCGCGCTGACGGGCTTCGGGGTGGGGATGGCGTTGATCAGCACGGTGGCACTTACGATGGTCATCGCGCCGCCGTCGGCGCGTGGGACGGCACTCTCCCTGCGGCTTACCGCGAACCGTATCGCCCAGTTCACGATTCCGCTGATTTCAGGACTTCTGATCTCCCCTCTAGGGGCCGCAGGTGTTCTGGCAGTAGCCGGAGCGGCATTGACCTGTGCCGCAGTATCGGTCCCGCGCGGGATCACAACGAAGAATTGAGAGTGATTAGATAACTCCAGCACAAAGTGCGGCGCTTATTGACCTGCAGATACATCCCAACATCGACCAGAACATGCGACTGCAGGATGTCTGCCTGGAAAGCTGAGGTTTGAAGGATCAGCGTCACCGGGAAGGAGTTGTGGCGCTGATCTGGCATAGAGCTACGATACCCTTGCTCGCCGGTATGCCCGAAGCCTCGATGAGGCGCGAGAGTGTTCTGGACATCCTCATGGCCGCCCTGCTAGCGGCCGAGGTGAAAGCGGCGTCCTCTATGGGTGCAACTACTTCAGCGGCTGACGAGGCAACCGTCACTGCATTGGTCGAAGAGGAGACGACGCCCCTCCGTCGGCTCCGATTCCTGCGCAGATCGGCTGGTTTTTCGAACAGCTCGAGATCGAAGGCTTTCGCGGCGTCAACAATCATGATGCTCCGCTCGCCCTGAAGTTCAAGCCGGTCGTGGTCAGCTCGATTTCCGCGCCAAATGGAGTCGGCAAGAGCTCGATCTTTGACGCCCCCTAACCTTCGCCCTGCGAAAGTCATGGGACAGAAGCTTGATATTGAGGTGGCATTTTGCTACCTATATACGAGCAGGAGGTCCAGATGGCACAATCCGTGAAACTTGCTGATGAGGTCATGGCGCTGATTCGTCGAGAGGCAGACCTTCAGAGCCGGTCAGTCGCTGGGCAGATCACGCACTGGTTGAAGATCGGTCGCGCAATAGAGCGGTCTGGAAATTACGATCATGCGCGCATCGCCGCGGCATTGGAGGGTAAGCTCGACACAACCGAGCTCCACGCCGAAGAGGAAGCCGCTTGGCTGGAAGCTTTCACCGAAAAAATGTCCGCTCCCTCTGACGAGGAACACTCCTACCACGCCGACAGGAGGCGTCTTGGCCGCGGTGTTGGCCTCGATGCCGGTGGCAACCTGGTCTATGCGAGAGCAAACGTCGCTCCATGAAGCCAAGCCTTGTTCTGCTTGCTGGCCCCAATGGTTCGGGCAAGACCACCCTCTACCAGACCCGCGTCGCAGGGAGCTTCGCGGGTCCTTTTATCAATGCCGATATCATCCAGCGCGACGAGCTCCTGGATTCTTCGATGGCAGCATCCTATGCTGCGGCAAAGGTCGCCGAGAAGCGGCGGCAACAGTATTTTGCCGCTAGGCAGAGCTTCGCGACGGAGACCGTTTTCTCACACCCCTCAAAGCTCGGGATCATCGAGTCCGCGAGGGAGCTCGGCTATATCGTCATCGTCATGCACTTCAGCGTCGAGACGCCAGACCTCAATGTGGCTCGTGTAAAGGCCCGCACTCAAGAGGGCGGCCATGATGTTCCAGAGGACAAGATCCGTGATCGCTATGAGCGCGGCCAGCCTCTTATACGCCAAGCGGTCCTCCGCTCGCACAAAGGGATGGTCTTCGACAACTCGCGCCTGAATACTCCGCCAGAACTGATGCTTGTCTTCGCCAATGGGCGCTTGATCAAGTCCGAGGCGCTTCTGCCGAAATGGGTGCTCCGCACCTACGAGCGAGATCTTTTCCTGGGCCATGATCGCACGTAGGTTTGGTTTGAGATGGTTTAGCGTTTTTGCTTGATCCCGTGAGCTGGGCCCAGGTCCGCGATTTATTTGGCTTTCTAACCAAATTTCGTGAATGAGACCGTTTGCGGGGGCGGATTTTGGCCAAATTACCAAAAAGATGAAAATCCACGAAATCACCCGGTAATCTGATCTTGGTCATCTCATCCGCGGCCGACGCGATGAACTGAACCTCAGCCAATGCGATCTGGCCAGCATCGCAGGTATTGATCAGGGCAACCTGTCGAAAACCGAACGGGGGATTTCCAAAGCGACGCTGGAAACCTATCTGCGGCTGTGCAAGGGGCAAGGGGTCACGTCCGAGGACGCTACCTGTGCAAGGCCCTCGGCATCGACCTGGTCGCGCGTCCCCGGCCATGAGAATAGATGGCTGGATCAAGGGCCCGACCACACCCTCAGCCATGCTCACCCGACATGAGGAAAAGTGTGTTTCGGCGTGCAACTTTGGATCTGACTCACTTTCCGTGCAGATTTTCCGGGCAGCCGATCGTTGGCCATGCGATTTGAGCGCTTTGGGCCAGGAGACAATGGCGGGCCAAGAGCCAGTGAACCGCCCCGAGTTTCGCAGACGCCTTCACATTTCATCATTTGCCGCCGCTCGAACTCGGCGGGCTCGTGCACTGGAGATACTAGGCGGCGTATCGTCATCTATACGCCCTGCCGCTAGTTCAGTTTCCTGAACTCGTTAGGCATCTCGAAATCTCCCGACCAGAGTCCGAGCTTTGCAGCTCGGGCCGCCTCGCCTTGGACTCGGTAGGAATCGGAATATTGCAGATAGGGAACGGCCATGCCCATTGCGACAAGTTGCAACCCAAGATCACGTCCTCCAGCGCGGCAAATCCCGACCGCGCGGCCATAGCGGTCAGTGTCGGTCTGCTCGCAAGTGACGCCGCTGTTCCCTATCAGATCGACAAGAGCATCGCGCGCTGCCGCGCCGCAGGCAAAACCGGAGCCATCAGCCTTGCGGCAGGACTGCTTCATTTCAGGAGCATCGATGCCGAGGATGCGCCAGCGCTGATCACCGATCGCGAGCGTGTCGCCATCGATGACCCGGGCTGCCTGTCCATCATGCCCGGGCACAACCGACGAGAGTATAGGCGCCGCACGGCGCGGCGGGTGGATGGCCTCGCCGACGTCTGCACTCACCGCTGCAGCCTCGACGCGCAAGGCGGGCGTCTCATTGCCAAGCAGCCGTGCGCCTCCCGCGCCGGTCGCCCCGAGGTCCTCGCGGATATCCTCGATCAGCTGCTCCCTGTTCATCTCCATCGAGAACATGACCCGGCGCGAGGCGTCCTTGTCCTCACTTCCCTCGGCATCGCGCACGAGACGTGCCGAGGAATAGCCCGTCGAAGAAAGGTGATCGCGTGCCCAGGCGAGGATCTCTGGATCCTTCAGGCCGCCGAGACAAGTTTTGAGCGCATTTTGGGCGCGCTCCTGCGACAGACCGAGATTATAGAGGTAGGCCTGCTCGGGCGACTGCTTGCCCATGCCTTCCGACGAGGCGTGGCCCTCGATCTTCAGGTCGGAAATATCCATGCCCGAGCCCTGAAGGGTGCGGATCCAGGGCGTGCAGAACTCACGCAGGAACGTCGGATTGCGGATCTGGGAGCTGCCGACATCGAAGAGGATGTTCTGTGGCAGCGTGATCGTGCCATCCGCCGCAATCGCGCCGCCGGCGGCGCGGATTTTCTCGCCAAGCTCGGAATCCAGCATGCCCACCACGCGTTCCTGCTCCGCAGCAGCCGCCGCCAGGCGTTTGTTGACCTGGGCAAGCCCGTCTTCCGGGCTCATCGCTTCCTGCAGCGCGGCGCGAAGCCGCATATCGGGGGTGATCTCGACGGCATCCGCAAGGGTAAGTTTGGTGTCGGGTGAGAGCTCGACCGCACCCTTCAGCAGCCGTTGCAGGTCCTCCTCACGCATGAAGCGGCTGTAATTCGCGGTATCAGCAAGGGCGGCCCTGTCACCCGGCCTGACCCCAGCCTCGCGCAGCTCCCTCGCCATCTCATAGGTGCCGTCGGCAAGTCCGGCGATCACTTCCTTTTTTTGGGCATCGCTCATGTCGCCGAGGATCCTGGCCGCCTCGAGACTCTTCTTCTCTGCATCCGCCTGCCACCAGGTGAAGAGGAGGAGAAGGACGAAAGTGAGCAGGATGAAGGCCTCGGCGACGGTCAGCCCCATGATGGCGCCCCGCTTGTAATCGCGGCTCGACCCCATCGCATCGTTCTGTCTCAACGCCATTTTCAAATCCTACTCGTAAACAACTAGGTGCGGCACTCAGCCAGCTGCGGGCGTTCCAATGGCGACATCTTCCGCAGCCGCGGCGGAATTCGCGACGGCGCGTTCAAGCCGCGCGCAAGCCTCCTCGATCCCGGCACCAACCTTTTCGCTGGCGACCTTCAGGATCGCAGTCGAATCGGTCAGCCCTTCCTCGAAGCGGCGGGCCGCATCCTGCATAGCAGCGCCGGCGCCGCCTGCAGCCTCTCCAAAGGTGACCGCGCTGACTTCGACCATTTTCCGGGCGTCGGAGATGGCCGTGGCGAGACCATCCGAGCCACCCATCAGCTGCCCGGCTAAAGCCTCGGAAAGCTCGCGCGCCTTGCGCTCGGCCGCCATGAGCCTCGTCACCGTGAGTTCGGAGCTCTCCGCCAGCGTCTCGGAGGCAAATTTGAGCCGCTCGAGACCGTCCGTCACATCCGCAGCCGTGTTGCGACCCGCTTTCGCGATTTCCCCGGTGATCCCGGACATCTCCCGCATGACCGAGCGGATTTCCTCGGCTGCCTTGGCGCTGACCTCGGCCACGGCCTTGGTGATCTCCGAGAACGCCGCCTCCGCCTGGGCCTGGATGCTTTCACGCAAGGCTGGGCCAAACTCGGCCGCCGACTTCAGGAGCTCGGCCTGCATCTCGACCATCATGGCCTCGGATGCCGTGCGCATGCGAGCCTCGCGCTCGCTCGCCTGCTGCAGGCTCTCGGTCGAGAAGCTCTTAACCTTGTCGAGGCTGATCCCGAGCTCGGTGCGGAAGCGGCGCGCGGATTCGTCCAGCTCCAATCTGACCCTGCGCTCCCTCGCTTCCACGTCGACCTTGAGCTGAAGCATCAGCACGCGAAGGAAGACGCCGACGATGGTAGAAGAGAGGGCGACACCGAAGCCGGAGATGATCTCCGGGATGAGGCGTGCGGTCTCTGAGCCAGCCTCGATGACGAAATAGAGCGTCACCGCAAGCGATGTCAGGGTGAAGAGGAAGCCCAGGTAATAGGCGTTGTCGCCGATGGTCTCGGAATCCATCCTGAGCGGCGTCGCGATCCAGGTGATGATCGCATAGGCGAAGAGCACCGCCGCGGCAAACCCAGCCGAGACCAGCGGATGCGCTCCCCCGAGCTTCAGGGCGATGCCGCCGATGGTGCCCACGAGGAAAGCCAGCATGAGGGGCAGGGCTTCCAACATGGGATGACCGCTCGCGCCGTAGATCCGGTCACTCCTGCGCCGTGCCATCAGAGATCTCCCAGCCGCTTGTAAGAGGGCTTATGCGCGCCCTGCCGTTCGAAATACCTGAGCCAGAAATCCTCGAGCACCGCCGGGTCGCGAACGCCTTCAAGCGGGCGCGGCACCTGGTAGATCGCGACCTCGGCGTCGGCGAGCGTCGATCCGAGGCGCTGATGGCCGGTGGATTTCCGGAAGCTTTCCCAATTTCCGCCACGGTAGAAGCTCAAGGCCTCGCTGTTCTGCAGGAGATCGGAGACCAGCACGATCCGGCGCGGCCCCTCGAAGGTAACGAAGCCCGGTGTGTCGGCAACGAGCGACTGGAGGCTTTCCATGATGGGAGAGTGCTTTGCGGCCGTCGCCGTCGTGAGCTCCCGGATATTGGCCTCGAGGGGTTTAAGGAAGAGTTCGTCGTAGCGCCGTCCGATCAGCTCGGGGTTCTGGGTGAGCGAGCTGGCACTGGCCTTGTCCTGCGGCTTGCAGAGCGCGGGCGTGGCGTGGAAGTTGGCCAAATCCTCACTGACCACTCCCATGGTGAACTGGGTGCCGCGCGGTGCGTCGTCCACCTCCTTTTCAAGCCAGGCAAGCAATTGCGAGGCTTGCGCAGGCGAAAGCGGATCCGTCAGGTCCATGAGGATGGCTGTCATACCAGTCGGTCCCGCTTCCGGGCAGAGTGTCTCCGGATCAAGCGCCGACGCGCGTGCTGTGCGGTTTGACCACCAGAAGAGCCCGCCGACACCGGCAACCATGACTGCGGCCAGAGCCACCAGCATGATGGTTTTCCCGCTCCCCGCGCCGCCGCCCCTGCGGCTACGCGGCGCTGCGCGATATCTCGCTCTGCGCCGCGCCATTACGCAACCTGCCTCAGGTGGTCGCCCCGCTGGATATCCTCGGGAAGCCGGAACTCGCGTATCGCGGCATTGTAGGTCTCGAAGATCCCTTTGATGGCGGCGTCGACGGTTTCGCTCACCCGGTCGGCCTCGGCCTCGGCCGTGCGTTTGCGCCCATCCTCGACCTTGGTCGAAACGAATGGACTGAATTTATTGGGGAGCGCAAAGGAGGGAGGTTCGGCCTCGCTTCGCGCGGATCGGTTCGCATCGCGGTAGATCGAGAGAAGATGGGCGAGCTTCGTATCGCATTGATCGAGGAAGGCCTGCAGGTGCGAGTTGAGTGCGGTCTGGCCGAACAGCGCATCGATCGCCTCGGAAATCCCCTCCCTGACCTGGCGGTCTGCATCGCGGAGTTCGTCGATCGCAAGGTCGCGCTTTTCGGTCAGTTCACCAATCGCGCGGCTGAGGTCACGCTCATGCTCGGCGCGGGCCTGGTCGAGTTCCATCTCGACATGGGCATAGCCGGGGAAGGGATCGCGCGCATGCATGCCTTTCATGAAGGCCAGAATGGAGATGAGGAGACCAATGCCGACCAAGATCCAGCTGTCCATGCTGGAAAGGCCGAGAGGACTCGCCAAGAAAGCGGGAACCGCCCCTTTTATCGCACCCATCCAGGCGATCCCTTGATCGATCAGGTCCCTGAAATGGGCGATCATGAAGTTGAAGGCGGCCGCGAAGGCAATCCAGGCGAGGATTGACGCGGTGCCGAGCATCTTCCGCACCGGATGGGTATGGTGGATATTGCAGGCGAACGTGCCGAGCAGCGTGCTGAAGCCGACATTAAGGACGGAGAAGATGACCGCGGTCAGCAGCCCGCCGAGGAGGCCCTGCTCGTTGCCGCGGGAGAACATCACCGCATTCATCCCGCCTTCGATGACAACAAAGATGATGATCAGCGCGATAAAACGCGTCCATCCCTCGAATTGCTTCGCCGGCCGGTCGAGCTTGTGTTTTGCCCGGAAGGACTTGCGATGGGCATAGGTCTCGTTAAGCCGCTCAATCGAGCGGGTCATGGCAGCCTTCCAACCATGGACCGCCGTCGCGAAATCGCCCTGGGCCGTGCCCGCGACGATATCGACCTCTTTGCGGAACTCGTTGGCGCGTGAAAGCCGCTCGTTATAGGTTTTTTGGTTCCTCTCGAAATTCTCCAGCCCCTGACGGCGCGAGTTTCCGATGCGGTCGCGGATGGCTTCCTCGATATGATCGGGATTCGTCGCGCTGGCTGGCGGCTGGTTACGCTTCCCACGATCCTTCCCCTCCGCCTCGAGCTTCAACTCGCGCGAAATCTTGGCCTCATCGATCTCGGGAAAAACGGAAAGGGAGTTGATGAGGTCGTCGGAACGGAACATCGACTTCAGGCGCTCGAGCATCGCAAACCAAACAGTTTAGGGGCAATATTCGCTTATAGCGCGAGCAACGCCCGGCGCACATCCCGCCGAGTCCTATCTAATTGGACATTTTAGCATTCATAGTGACGTCTGGCACGTGGGTTTAGCAGATCCCCATCTCAGATTGTCGGGCTTTTAATTTCATCTGGTCACCGCTTCGCATGCGGGGGCAAGCGCGCGTCAGCGCAGGTTGGTGACATCTGAGATCATTGTGTCCCGTAAGCGTCCGGTCTAACTGCTATCCGTTCCAGTGCCATGGCAGCAGTTGATCGACTTTGGTGATCTTGTAATCCGAGATGCGCGCAAGGGTATCGGCGAGCCAAGCTTGTGGGTCGACGCCATTTAGCTTGGCCGTTTCAATCAGGGTGTAGGCGATGGCGGCGGCCTTGCCGCCTGCCTCGGAGCCGACAAAGAGGTAGTTTTTACGGCCGAGGGCGACGGCGCGCATGCCACGTTCGGCAGCGTTATTGTCGAGTTCGAGGATGCCGTGGTCGAGGTATGGGCGCAAGCGTTCTATTCTGGTCAGAGCATATCGGATAGCCGCGGCCAGCGGGGATTTGCCAGAGATCGTGGTGAGTTGCATGGCCAGCCATCGCTCCAGGTCGTCGAAGACCGGGGCCGCATGGGCGCGTCGCAATTCGGCGCGGCGGTCAGGTGGCGACCCTCTGGCCTGTGTCTCGACGGCATAAAGCTGCGCGATGCGGCCAATAGCCTCTTCGGCGATAGGTGAGCCCTGTGATCGGTGGATGTCGACGAACTTGCGCCGCACATGGGCCATGCAGGCGACCTCGCGGATGGCGCCGGAGCGGTAGAGATCCTCGAATCCGGCATAGCCGTCGGCGTGCATCCAGCCGCGGAAGCGGGCAAGGTGATCCTTGGGGTGCTGGCCTTTCCGATCTCCCGAGAACCGATACCAAGCCGCCGGTGGCGCGGTGCCTTCCCACGGCCGTTCGTCGCGGGCATAGGTCCAGAGGCGTGCCGTCTGGGTCTTTCCGGTGCCGGGGGCCAGCATGCTGACCGGCGTATCATCGGCGAAGATCGCCTCAGCCGACAGGACATGTCGACCGATGGCCTCGGCCAAGGGTTCCAGCAGGGCCGTGCTCTTGCCGACCCAGTCGGCCAGCGTGGAGCGATCCAGGTCAAGACCTTCGCGCTCGAAGATTTGGCTTTGGCGGTAGAGCGGCAAGTGGTCGGCATACTTGCTGACCAAGACATGGGAGAGGAGGCCCGGTCCCGGGCGACCGCGCTCGATCGGGCGCGAGGGCAGTGGTGCCTGGGCGAACCGTTCGCAGCACGAGCAGGTCAGCCGAGGGCGGACGATCCGGTTCACGATGAAGCGCCCGGGGACGTATTCCAGCTCTTCCGTCACATCTTCCCCGATCCGGCGCAGGCAGCCGCCGCAATCGGCACAGGCATCGGAGCCAGGGGTCAGTTCCACTTCCATTCGCGGGATATGATCCGGGATCGGACGACGCTTGGGTTTGTCCTTCTCCTCGATGTCGGGCAGCTTCATCCGCGCCGTCATCGCGGCGGCAGCGATCTCGCTGGTCTCAAGGGCAAGCTGAAGCTGTTCCGCCGTCTCGGATGATGCCCCGAACCGATGGGCGCGGTGCCCGGCCAACTGATGCCGCAGCTTCTCAATCAGGATCGCTTGCGCCTTCACCTCGGCCAGAAGCCGCGCGGTGAAGCTGCGCAGCTCCTCGGGGTCTTCCGGCAGGGTGAGGGTTTGATCGAGCATGCAAACATTTTATCCCACTGTATTCATTGTGGGAATCATTGATTGCAGGGCTGGTGGACTATCCCGCTGCCAAGGGGCGCCACGTCCGTTCCGGGGCCCGCCAGTCGATCCCCTCCAAGAGCATCGATAGCTGCGCCGGTGTCAGTGCGACCTTGCCCTCCTTGGCCGCGGGCCAGACGAACCGGCCCTTCTCCAATCGCTTCAGGAACATGCAGGCCCCCTGGCCATCCCACCAGATCACCTTGACCAAGTCGCCGCGACGGCCGCGGAAGACGAACAGATGCCCGGCGAACGGGTCCTGCTTCAGCACCGCCTCGGCCTGCGCGGACAGTGCCGCAAAGCCCTTGCGCATGTCAGTGACGCCCGCCGCCAGCCAGACCCGCGTGTTGACCGGCACGGGGATCATGCTGTCAGGCCCCGGATCAGGCGCGCCAGGACATCAGGATCGTAACTGCCGGTGATCCGCAGCCGATGACCGCCCGCAAGCTCGACCTCGATCAGCTCCTGCGGACGTCTCGGCTCGCTGGTCACGACCAGATCATCCTTCCTGACATGGTCTATGATCTCCACGGGCAGGAAGGCGGGGGTAGCCGCCACTGCCGTTGTCTCAGGGGCATAACGCGGATCGCGCAGCCACTTGAACACCATGTTGGCGTTCGCCGCATAACGGCGCGCCACCTGCGCAACCGAAACGCCTGGAGCCGTCGTCTGGAGGCAGATCGACCGCTTCTCTTCGTCCGACCAAAGCCGCTTTATCCGACGCGCCACGCTCGCACCATAGTGTCCACCATCTACAGCGGACACTATCTCCCACGCTCACCGCGCGGCAGGGCAGTCAGACCGGACGCTTACTGTGTCCCAGCTCACGCATGAGTTTCGCTAGAGACCCACTCGTTCGCAGCTCGACCGGGCTGCATGAGGGTCGACGGCAGCAGGTTTCCTTGCTGCCATCGGCTGTCAGTGCGTCAGGAGACCAAAGCCTTCCTGTTTCTTTGGTGACCCTCGGCCATCCTTCGTGCCATCTGTCCTGAGCGCAGGAAACGCACCGGCTCGGGATCATTGCTGGCGACGAGTTGCGCTTGCTGTCGATGAAGCGCGGAGTCGCATCGCTGTATGGCAAGCCCGCGATGGCGGCGGCCGGCATTGCATCGGGGCGCAGACGGTCATCGTGGAGGTTCATCAGCGAAGTGTCGCCCCGCTGTCGGCTGCGGTTTTCTGTGAGCGCCTCGGCGGGACCGACAAGACGCTGGCTAAGCTCGAGACCGGTGATGGCGGCGTCCGGCTCGAGACCTTGGCCATGGCCCTGATGGTCCTTGGGGAGCTCCACCGGCTCGGCGAGCTCCTAGACTCAGCCAAAGACGATACGGGCCTCTCGCTGGAACAGGCTAGGCTGCCGGAGCGGATCGTCAACCGCAGAAGGCGTCATCGAAAGGCACTGGCAAATCCGGGGTCAGATCTGACGAGATTGATGATGACAGGAGCGTCGTCCGATACCGATCGCGTGCGTGGTCATGGGGAACGGGCTGGTCCCGGTCAGTTCGAAACGGATGCGCGGCGCGCATTGTTGATGGGTTAGATGCCCCACCCGACGGTATCACTTCATGCCACGATGGTTGAGAGAACTTTGGTCAATCATTAAGAGGAGGCCTACATGTCGGAAGTCACGATGATCGGCGTCGATCTTGCAAAACGCGTATTCCAGATTCACGGTGCCCGCGCAGATGGATCGGTTGCTTACCAAAAGAAGTTATCGCGTTCGCAACTCTTAGAGTTTTTAGCGCAGCAGCCGAAATGCTGTGTCGCGATGGAGGCTTGTGCAACGGCCCATGGCTGGGGTCGCGAGATCCAAAAAATGGGTCATCAGGTCAAACTGATACCACCGATCTATGTGAAGCCGTTCGTGAAACGTCAGAAGAACGACGCTAATGACGCGCATGCCATTGTGGAGGCGGCTTCTCGACCGACCATGCGCTCCGTTGCTGTCAAAACGCAGGAGCAGCAGGCACGTGCCATGGTGTTCCGCACGCGAGAATTGCTCGTCGGCCAGCGCACACAGCTGATCAACGGCCTGCGTGCACATCTTGCGGAGTTCGGCATTGTCGCACCGACAGGACCAGCCCATCTGAAGCGCCTGCAGGACGCACTGTCTGATGAAAGCCTGAGCCTGCCTCAGGATGTCAGAGAATTAGGTGCCCTCTATCTTGAACAAATCCAGCACTTGGTGACCAGGATCGACGGCCTCGAACATCGTTTGAAGGCTGCTTCGGATCAGTCGGATACGGCGCGGCGCTTAAAGACGATGCCGGGGATCGGGCCGATCACGGCCATGGCGATCGAAACCTTCGCGCCGAATATGGAGGGCTTTCGTCGTGGCCGCGACTTTGCAGCATGGCTTGGCCTGGTTCCGCGACAGCATTCCTCCGGCGGCAAGCAGGTCATGGGTCGCACATCGAAAATGGGGCAGCGCGACATTCGACGGCTGCTTATCATCAGCGCGATGGCCGTTGTGACAGCAGCCACACGATACGGGAAAACAACAACCAAATGGCTCATGGCCATGTTGGAGAGGAAGCCCAGACTGCTGGTCGGCATAGCGCTCGCCAACAAAATGGCCAGAGCCGTCTGGGCCATGCTGACGCGACAGCACGATTACCTGAAACCTGAGGCAATTCTCGCGGCATAGGCGCCGAGAAAGCCCAGGGGACGTCGGAGAATGTGAGAAGATCGACGAAAAGTAAGGGCAATTGATCGTAAAGATCCGGATCCGTTAGCCATATGTGCCCAGAGAGCTGGATAGCTCTGATTGTTGATTTGGACCAGATCCGCGTATCGCCATACCGGCCAGTGGCGCTTGAAGCCACAACTGAAGGCCTGACACATGAAGGCAATCGATCACATGTTCTGAAATCAGAAATCCCTTGCATTTATTGGGGCATCTACACATGGGTGCACGCAAGGCGTAAACTGAAAGAGGTCTTCGATAGCGACGATTCAGAGATCGCCGCCGTGGAGATGTCTTAGAGCCCGGCGTCCAGTTCGGAAACGACATCATCTTCGATGCGTTCAAGGCCCTCGTCGAATGTCCTGCGCTCGGCCCGCGCCTCAAGGACGACCAAGGTGGCGCGCACCGTTCTGGCCAATTCGGTGTCGTCGAG
Organism: Paracoccus litorisediminis; assembly: GCF_009711205.1. Classification (GTDB taxonomy): domain Bacteria; phylum Pseudomonadota; class Alphaproteobacteria; order Rhodobacterales; family Rhodobacteraceae; genus Paracoccus; species Paracoccus litorisediminis. The sequence goes on from NZ_WMIG01000011.1 coordinate 42,434, forward strand.
TTCGAGAGGCTTTTTGGACCTACATTTCCTTCCTGAAGCTAAAGATGTAGCGCCGGCGGCACCTGCGCGTCCGGGATTTCGAGCACGGACCCCGCATCGACCGCTGGTGCTGATTGCACCAGGCTTCCGATCCCCTGCAGGTCGCGATTTGGACTTCAGCGCGTCGAGAAGCGGCAGGCGGATCTCGTCGGGCACGCGACGCAGCCAGTAGAGCACGCAGTGATGCGCGCGCGATTGCAGCGAAGCGCTTTTCTCTTCGCGCAGGCGATTGGTCTCGTTTTTGAGCGCAGTCTCGATCATGCGGCAGACTGCCGAGTTCCAGAGCTAGGTCGGCAGTTTCTTCAGCGTGGCGAGACTCTTGGGTGAGAGTCGCGGCGGCTTGGGGAATTCACCGGCGATGAGATCAACGGAATCCATCACGGGCTCGACATGATTGGCGTAAGTCGAGGGCCGGGCAATGCCCTCATCGGCCATCATCTCCAGCAGAACGGCATCATCCATCGGCGATTCCTTGACGCCAGTCGCGTAGTTGCGAGTTCAGGGAAAGGTAAAATCCTTGTCGCGAAATTCGGGTGATGGGGACCTCACTCCCCAACTGTAGAACATTTTTTATTTTTGTCCGTAGAGCAGATGAGGTTGAGATCTTGGCATGCAAGTGCCCGAACGCCGCTACGGCATGGTCCTATCTGGCCAGTTAACTTATGGGAGATGGGCAATAGAGGCTCGTGCCCGTGCCGTAGGCAGCGCCTCGGCGTGCTTGAGTTGGAGCATGTTGGCTCGTTGATTTTCCTCAATGCGGCAAACGGTCGCAGATGCTGTCCTCCCCTAGCTCAAACACCGTGCGATCACGGCGTTACCCGCCGCGAATTTGCGAAAAATCGAAATAACCAAGATATTCAAATAAAAATAAGTGAAATCAGTTATTTGAAGTGGTTGCATCAATGCCCGAGCTTCGATAGCGGGCCGACATGACGCAAAAATGCAAATACACGCTTAGGCGCGTTCCAAGGTCGGAGCGTGCACCACTTCTGGGCTTGGCCGCCTTAGTAGCAGGTTGGCTTATGTGCCCCTCTTGGCGCGCCTGCGGCGGATTCATCTCCCGCCACGGACAGCTTGCGAACAAGCAGTGGGGCGCGAACAGGCACGGGCGCCTTCATCCCCTTGCATGTCGGCACTGATCATCAAAATACAAAAAGGATACTTCCATGGAGTTCACCTCCGAACAACGCATTTGGTTTGACAGAGTGTTGGCCGCCGTCGCCGCAGCCGAGACCGGTCCATCCGATGCGGATATTGCCTCTGCCCCGGCTCTGGACCGCTGGCGTCCGGCAATCTCCCCGCAGGGTCATCTCATACTCTGGGGCACGGTCTCCGGTCACCCCATCCTGGGTGATAATCACATTACGACGTCCCAGCTCATTGCGATCAATGCCGCCGCAGGGTGGGCACGAACGGTGTCTCGCTGGTATCGGCTCGCACAACCCCTTGCTGCATTCGAGTCTGATCTCATGGCCAGTATGGGACCGAGGCCAGCCGAACCCGCCCGAATGCTCTTCGAGCTTCCGGGCTTCCAGTCGATCGAGGACCTCGAACTGCTCCCGAGGCTCCTTGCGGCCTATATCAGACGGGTCCGAGAACTTGACGCCATGGACCGCGCCAGTCGCTTAGCGGCCAAACAGACGGGCTGAACGTGGTTTTCCTCGTCACCGATCATGACCGCCAGAGCGTCGGGTTCAAGGTCGGCGTCGAGGCCCATCGTGTGCGGACATATGTTCGTGGAGTGCGATGCACGACCTGAAAAGCTGTTGTTTCCTACTTTCATGGGCGAAGAATGGCAATGTTGATCACAGGCGCACAAACTACCCGGCTCAGCGACCCGGTCGAAGCTTCCGATCGCTGTATAGCTGCTCGGCTGGGGTGCGTGGTCGTGGCGCTCCCGGGACGAAGTTGTCCCATAGGGCATCCTTCCATTCCAAAGAAAGGATCGCACCATCAAACCGTGGGATCAAGCACCTAGCAACTGGATCTGTCAGGTGGGATGGGCCGCCCATTTCTGACGGCCTTTGCACAACGCATTCGCGATGGTGACTAGCTTTCTGGCGACGTCGGTGATGATGACCTTGTGCGGTCTCCGCGCCTTGCGAAGGCGATCTGCGAAGGATCTCAGGCTGGGGTTGTGATGTGCCGCAACCAAGGCCGCTTGGAACATCTCGTGCCGAAGGGCACGGCGACCACCGGCGAACGCCCTTTTCCCGCGAAGGGTCCCGCTGTCATGCGCGACCGGGGCTAACCTGGTGAGTGCGGACGCTTCTTCTTCGGTGATAGTGCCGAACTCGGGCATTTCGGCGATCAGCATTGTGCTGGCAACCGGGCCGATCCCCGGGATGGAGCGGAGGACGGTGGCCATCTCCGAAAGTGATCATCCCTCGCGATGGCCCGGATGATCCTGTCTTCAAGCGTCTTGATCACGCAGTCGATCCATTGCTTCAACTCGGTGTCCACGTCCTCAAACATCGCAGCGGCACCTAGTGAATAGATGGACGAGGCACGGTTCATTTTCGACAGTGTGACCGCGTTCTTGCGGTTCTCTAAGGTCATCGATGGCCGCCTCTTCGAGGAATGACAAAGATACCACCAATCGAGGATCCGCCTCAGTCGCCCGGCAAATACCCATGAACACAAGGCGACAACCGTCCGCTGAGGGCCACTCATTTTGCTGCGCATGCAAACTGGAGAACTGCCGCATGCCGCGCGCATGTCCACTTCGGGCTCCGAACGCCGATTTCGTCCATGCCGGCCATCATGCCGTGGCGCGCCGTGGGGCGGTCGCGGATGGGACCTTCCGGCCGTTCGCTGCATGTGCATCGTGAGGAACCTTTGCCTGGATGTCGTCAACGCGAAGGGCGGAAAGCAGCCTGATGGCGGTGCAGCACAATCTCGAGAGCATTTGTAAGAAGCCGCCGTTCGCCAAGGCTGGGGGAAATAACGCCTCTCCATTCACTGGGCGCATATTGAACCAACGCTGTCGTTTTTGCCGCAGGTTGCGTGCCTTAAAGCGCTGCATACGCAACAGCAGCGCGCATGCAGGTTCTACCTGTCCCAACATGGTCCTCTCAGCCGAAACCTAAGGGCAGTGCTTCCAAGAGTGCTTTGACTTCTAGGCGCCTGCCCTAGGGCGACCCGGAAGAGGCAGATTGACGAGGACTGGCAGCTGGGCGCAAACTTAACAGGCCTACAAGCCAGATTCTGCAGACGATCGGGACAAGAATTCGGTAGGTGGCAGCTGGCTCAGGAATGCTGTCAGCCGGAACAGTTGAGATGCTCAGGTGTTTTGCGTCATGGGCTATGAGACGACCCGCATGACCAAGGCTTCACACGGGCGGATGCTGCTCGTGAATGCAGCAGCCTTCCTGTTCATGGTGGCGTTTTTTGCACACTCGGTGATCGCAGGGGGGATGATGTCGCACTCGCCCGTTCCCAGCAACCACGCCTATGTTCTTTCTGAAGCTAGACATGGGAGTGCCGCCTGTGATGTCACCCCTTTGCAGAGCGTGGCCAAAGCTTGTGCTGCCTTGGCGCATGATCACGGCGATGGCTCTGGAGCCCCCCGTGTTGCGGAGACGTCTGTCATCTGGCGCTTGCACCGCACGAGGTCCTGTCTCCACAGCGCATAGGGCACGAGGAATCAATCGTTCTCGTTTCTGTGCCGCTCCTCAGTGGACGCGTGCTCGAAGGTCCGCGCCGCCCTCCGCGGCTTCTCGTCTGATCTCATCGCGAGCCTGCGGGACTTGCGCCTGGCCTGACCTCGTCTTGCCGGCGCTTCTCTCCTTTCGTCAGAGGAAGCCACACGTCGGATTTCCCAGAGGCAACCTGCAGGACCGCGTCGAGACCTGCCCTAAGCAGAAACGTGCCGCAGGATGGCGGCTTAAACTGTCCAAATTACCAATCCACGCTCAGGAGAACAGCTATGGGTAAACTTTCCTTCACTGCAGCAATCGCCGTGCTTCTTGCCACGCCCGGTTTGGCGCAAGACGCCGCTCCTGCTCAGCAGGGAGCGCCTGCGGGACAGCCCGAGCAGACGGCGGATCTGTCGATCCTGCCCCAGGGGTGCCAAGACGCGATCCAGCAGTCCGGAATGCCGGGAATGATGCACGGAGGTATGATGGGCGGCATGGACATGTCCAAGATGATGGGCGGCATGGGCCGCATGGAGGGCATGGACGAGGCCCAGAAGGCGTCCATGGACGCCATGATGAAGATGAACGTCCCCATGATGGCAACGCATATGATCAAGGATCCCGACCTTGCCTTTCATTGCGGGATGATCGCGCATCATGCAGGCGCCATTGCGATGGCGGAAGTCGAGCTGAAGTATGGCAAGGATGATGCATCAAAAGCGATGGCTCAGAAGATCATCGACGCGCAGGGGCCGGAAATCGAAGAGATGACGGCTTGGGTCGAGGAGCATACGGCCCAGCAATAAGCTACCGGCCGCCGGCGCCTGAAGCGTCGGCGGCTCTTCCTTACCCTGCAATTCCCTGTCCTGTGTCCCGACATGCCAGGATGACCCAGGAATAATGAAAGGGAGATCACGGTGCGGAACCTGTTCGGGAAAGGACATACCATGTCGACGCCTCACAGTGATCATACCGCTCACGGCCAGTTGCACCGAGGCTCGAACGACCCCGGTGACAGCACACATCGGGTCAAGGACCCGGTCTGCGGCATGATGGTCGACCCACACACGTCGACGCATCGGGCAGAGCACGGCGGGCGAACCTATCACTTCTGCTCGGCCGGGTGCCGGACGAAGTTCCTGGCCGATCCGGCCCGCTATCTCGATCCGGCCATGTCCGCGGCATCCGAGCCAGTGCCGGAAGGCACGATCTACACCTGCCCGATGCATCCCGAGATCCGGCAGGTCGGGCCGGGATCCTGCCCGATCTGCGGGATGGCGCTGGAGCCTCTGCTGGTCAGCCTTGAGGCTGAACCGAACGAGGAACTGATCGACATGCGGCGCCGCCTGCGGATCGGGCTGGCGCTGACGATCCCTGTCGTCATCCTGGAGATGGGCGGGCATTTCCTGGGGCTGGACCACTACCTCGGGCAGCGCACGTCCAACTGGCTGCAGCTGATCCTGGCGACACCAGTCGTGCTCTGGGCCGGATGGCCTTTCTTTGTGCGTGCCTGGCAGTCGCTGGTGACCCGCAACCTCAACATGTTCACCCTGATTGCCTTGGGGACAGGCACCGCGTGGGTCTACAGCATCGTGGCAGCGGTATTACCCGGCATCTTCCCTGATGCGTTTCGCCAGCATGACGGATCGGTCGCGGTCTACTTCGAGGCGGCCTCTGTCATCACCGTGCTGGTGCTGCTGGGTCAGGTTTTGGAACTGAAGGCGCGCGAAGGCACCAGCGGGGCGATCCGGGCCCTGCTGGACCTGGCGCCGAAAACGGCCCGGCGGATCAGGGGGGATGGCACCGAAGAAGAGGTGTCGCTCGACCTGGTGCAGGTGGGCGACCGGCTCAGGGTCCGTCCCGGCGAGAAGGTCCCCGTGGACGGCGCGGTTCTGGAAGGACGCAGCGCGGTGGACGAGTCGATGGTCACGGGTGAATCCATGCCCGTGACCAAGGAGGCTGGCGCCACGGCGATCGGCGGGACCATGAACCGGTCCGGCGCCCTGGTGATCGAGGCGCGCAAGGTGGGACGCGACACCATGCTGGCGCAGATCGTGCAACTGGTGGCCGAGGCGCAGCGCTCGCGGGCGCCGATCCAGCGGCTTGCAGACCAGGTCTCTGGGTGGTTCGTGCCGGCGGTGATCCTTGTGGCCGTGCTGGCCTTTGTAGCCTGGTCCGTCTGGGGGCCTGCGCCGCGTTTCTCGTTCGGGCTGATCGCTGCCGTCTCAGTCCTGATCATCGCCTGCCCCTGCGCCCTCGGCCTCGCCACCCCGATGTCGATCATGGTGGGGGTCGGCCGCGGCGCGCAGGCCGGCGTCCTGATCAAGAATGCCGAGGCTTTGGAGCATATGGAGAAGGTGGACACCATCGTGGTCGACAAGACCGGCACCCTGACCGAAGGCCGGCCCGCCGTCACCGCGATCGTTCCCGCCCCCGGATGGACCGACGCCGAAGTGCTGCGTCTTGCAGCCAGCGTGGAGCGGGCCAGCGAACATCCCTTGGCCCTTGCCATCGTGCGGGCAGCGGAGGACCGGGGCCTGGCAACCGCACCTGTGGCAGAGTTCGACTCGCCCACGGGCAAGGGCGCCCTGGGCATGGTCGAGGGTAAGCGCATCGCCTTGGGCAATGCCAGGTTCCTCGCCGAGGAGGATGTTGATGTCGCGTCCCTCGCCGCCCGCGCCGACGCGTTGCGTGCCGATGGCGCCACCGCCATCTTCCTGGGCGTGGATGGCGAGCCTGCCGCAATCTTTGCCATTGCGGACCCGGTCAAATCGTCAACGCCCAAGGCCCTCGCTGCCCTCAAGGCGGACGGTATCCGGGTTGTCATGTTGACCGGCGACAACTGGATCACGGCAAGAGCCGTAGCGCGGCAGCTTGGCATCGACGATGTCGAGGCCGAGGTTCTGCCCGACCAGAAAAGCGCCGTGGTCCAGCACTACAAGGCGGAAGGGCGGGTCGTTGCCATGGCGGGCGACGGGGTTAACGATGCGCCCGCCCTGGCGGCCGCCGATGTCGGCATCGCGATGGGCACTGGCACCGATGTGGCCATGGAGAGCGCCGGCGTCACCCTGCTCAAGGGCGATCTGACCGGCATCGTCCGGGCACGGCGTCTGTCCGAGGCGGTCATGCGCAACATCCGGCAGAACCTGTTCTTTGCCTTCATCTACAACGCCCTCGGCATCCCGGTCGCGGCAGGGGTTCTTTATCCGGTCTTTGGCCTTCTTCTGTCGCCGATTATCGCAGCCGCCGCCATGGCCCTGTCATCGGTCAGCGTGATCGCCAATGCCGCACGGCTGCGGGGCGTGAAGCTGTGAGGACATGGCCTGGTCATATCACCGATGCGGGCGCGGCACATTGCCGCTCCCCCTTTCCTTCGGCCAGTCTCTGGCTGAAGTTAGAGTGTGTCAGACGCATGAGGCATGACGTGCGCACCATCCACAATCGATCGCCGGGCGCGTTTGACAGGACACCGTGGGGCTTGCGTGATGACCCTGCCGGCAGAGTTCCCGAAAAGCTGGCCTCTCACTGCGGGACGATGCGATGAACGCGCATTCCGGATTTGCCAAAGGACGCCTTCGGGATTGGCTGCGGCTCGCCGCCGTAGCCCTCCTGCTGGCGGCCTCGGTGGTTCTGGTTCTGCAGACAGCGGCTCATGCAGGGATGAGCGTCCAGACGATGCCTCAGCAAGCGACAGCTTCCATGCTGGATCATCACTGCTCCCATTCTGGGGCAAAGGCTGACGCCTCCACCCCGTCCATTCCCAATCCCTGTAGTCCTGGCACGGAAGGCCTTGGGAACCACGGCGACAGTTGCGAGCAGCTTTGTGCAATGACCGTCGTTCTGCCCGATCCCTTGACGATCCTGTCGTCTGCCGGCAGAAACATTCCGGATATGATCTGGACAGGGCTTTGGGGCCATTCGGCCGGGGCGATCCTGCGTCCGCCGCGCCGCTTCGCCGTCGCATCATAGCGCTTTCGGCCAAAGGCTCACCGGTCCCTTCCCGTCAGCCCATCGGCTGCGAGCGCCATCCCATCCAGATTTTAGAGGAAGACGGACGTTCCTGCGTAACGCCGCACCTCACAAAAATAGGACGTAAAACCCATGAAACGAACTGCAATGGCCCTTTGCGGGGTTTTGGCGGCAATGCTGCCTGCCGCAGCCCTGGCCGACACCTCACACGACGGCCATCACCCTGCCGTGCAGCAAGGCCAGACCGCGGCGCTTGGCACAGGCGGAACTGTCTATTCCGCCAACGAAGGCGACAGCACCATCAGCGCCCTCGATCTGGCCAAGGGAACCGTCAATACGGCGGCCATCCCCGTGGCGCCCCATAATGTGGACCTGACGCCTGACGGCCGCTTTCTCCTCGCGGTCGGCACCCCGCCATCCGATGATCATGGATCGGAAGGGCATGGTCATGATGGAGGGACCACTGGTCTTCTGGTGCTGCTCGATCCGCAGGATTTGTCGAAGCCCCCGGTGACGGTCGAGCTTGGGGATCATCCTGCCCATGTCGTGCCTGGTCGGAATGGCCGTGCCTTCGCCTCGCTTTCGGGCAGCAATGAGATCGCGGTGGTCGATCTGGCCGAAGGCACCGTGGTCAACCGGATCGGAACCGGCGCCTATCCGCATGGGCTGCGCCTGAGTCCCGACGGCGCCGAGCTTTACGTGGCCAATGTCGAGGACGGGTCTGTTTCGATCATCGACACGCGGGATCTCAGCGAGGCAGCCCGCATCACGGTCGGCGCCACCCCGGTTCAGGTCGGCTTCATCCCTGACGGCACCCGCGCCTATGTCTCGCTGCGCGATGAAAACCGCGTCGCGGTCATTGATACCGCCCTGCGCCAGGTCGAGGGCAAGATCGAGGTCGGGCCGGGTCCGATCCAGCTCATGGTGACGCCCGATGGTGCGCAGGTCTATGTTGCGAACCAGGGCTCTGAGGACGCGCCGAACAACACCGTGTCCATCATCGACACGTCGGGCGGCAAGGTGACGAAGACCGTGAAGACAGGCCTTGGCGCGCATGGCGTGTCGATCTCGGCGGACGGGGCCTTCGTGTTCGTGACGAATATCAACGATGACAGCGTCTCGGTCATCGATGCCCGGCGGCAAGAGGTGGTGGCGACCGTGCCGGTCGGCGATAGCCCGAACGGCATCGCGTATGGACCCTCACGCTGACGCGCCGAGTCAGGGGGCACCGGCTTGTCCGGTGCCCCCAAGTCCGCACCACCAGATCATTCAGGAAAGAACATCATGAGAGTATTTTGGATCGCGGCGCTTGCCGTCCTGGTTGCGGGTGGCGCCTGGTGGGTTCTGAACCGCCCCGGCACCGGTATCTCGCCAGAAGGCGACCAAGCGCTTGCCGCCGTGACGATGCCCGCCACATTGTCGGCCGAAGCGCGCGCCGGCCAGAAGGCCTTTGCCAGGAACTGCGCTTCCTGCCATGGCGCCGATGCCGAAGGAAAGTCAGGAGTCGCGCCACCGCTGATCCACAAGATCTACGAACCCGGTCACCATAGCGACGTGGCGTTCGTGATGGCCGCAACCAGCGGCGTCCGAGCGCATCACTGGACCTTCGGCGACATGGCTCCGGTGCCAGAGTTGACTGATGCTGAACTGGCCCACATCATCCGGTTCGTGCGGGAGGTTCAGGTGGCGAATGGCATTATGTGAGCACGGGCATTATTTGCGGCAGTCATGCCTTGGCCGTCCTCAGAAAGGCGCTCAGTCGCTGTTCCGCGCTGCCTGAAGCGCCTGTATTCGCGCGGGCCAGGTCGATTTGATATAGGCAAGGATGGCGATGATGTCGTCATTCTCCAGGATATCACCGAATGCCGGCATGCCGGATGTCATCCGAACGTCCAAGTCATCCAGGACCGCCTTTCCGCCACGGAGGATATAGTCAATCAGCATTGCATCGTCGTGATGCCACGTGTGACCTGTCTCGTCATGCGGCGGGGCGGGCATGACGCCATCCTCGCGCATGATCTGCCAGTCCGGCTGCCCTTCCAGCTGAGCACCGTGGCATGCCGCGCAATGCTCGGCATAGAGCTGAGCGCCCCGCTGCAGGTCTTGCGCTCTGCTGATGGGCCAGGTGGCCCAGACGGCTGCCCCGACAAGCGCCGGGACCAGCATCCATCGCAGCCAGACAGGAAAAGGGAATGGGACGTTTGCTGGCACTACCGAGAACTTGCTGCCCTTTGAAGAAAGGTCAACCTCCGCAGGAGCCTGCATCTCTCAACAGCTGGAGCAGAAAAGCGCATGGGATAGCTTGCCTCACGCTGCCCGTTCGACCTCGACAGTGAGATGCGAAAGATCGTGGATGTGCGAGAGCTTTGCACGATAGGCTGCCGGCTCCTGCGGGTCTGTTGACCGGATCGAGAGGATTGCACCGTGATGTCCGGGTCCGAGTTGCCAGACGTGCAGGTCGGTGATCCGGTCCGAGCCTGTTTCAATCGCGGAGCGGATCTCCTCCGGCAAATCCTCCTCCTCGGAAGCGTAGTCAAGCAGCACCCGACCCGTGTCCCGGATCAGACTCCAGGACCATCGGGCAATCACCAGAGCCCCAACAATGCCCATGGTCGGATCAAGCCAGTTCCAGCCGTAGAGGCTGCCCATTGTCAGCGCCACGATCGCCAGCACGGAGGTCAGGGCATCCGCCAGGACATGCAGATAGGCGGCTCGCAGATTGTTGTCGGTCGCATGACCATGGTGCTGGCCCGGCGCGTGGGAATGATCATGCTCATGATGCTCATGATGCTCACGGTTATGAGGATGACCGTGACCGTGCCCGTGGCCATGATGGTGATGGCCATGGTCCTCGCGCAGCAGCCAGGCGCAGAGCAGATTGACGATCAGACCGACTACGGCCACGGTAATCGCCTGGCGAAAGCTGATCGCAACTGGGCTGTAGAACCGCATCAGGCTTTCCCAGGCGATCAGCAGGGCGATCAGCGCCAGCACGACCGCACTGGCAAATCCCGCCAGATCCCCGATCTTGCCGGTGCCGAAGGTGAAGCGGGCATTGCGAGCGTTGCGCCGGGCATAACGATAAGCGAGCGCGGCAATCAGCATGGCCCCGGCATGGGTAGACATGTGCCACCCGTCGGCAATCAGGGCCATCGAGCCGAAGATACTGCCCGCAGTGATCTCCACTACCATCATCGCGGTTGTGATGGCTATGACCAGCCAGGTCCGGCGCTCGTTCCGTTCGTGATTATCGCCGAGATAGACGTGCTCGTGCGGGCTGGCCAACCGCGAGGCCTGGATGTTCATTTGAGATAGGTCCTGATGATGTCGATCAGTTCGCCCGCGGCCTCTCCGCGCGCCACGTCCTCGTCCCGGTCCGGGTTTGAGATATGCTCCCGGATATGGTCCTCGATCAGCTCTGCCGTCAGCCCGCCCACTGCGCCGCGGATGGAGGCGACCAGGTTCAGGACCTCGCCGCAGGGAGCATCCGTGTCCAAGGCGCGTTCGACGGCCTCGATCTGGCCCTTCAGGCGGCGGACACGGGCCAGGAGTTTGGTCTTGTGCTTCGTCGTATGGCTCATAAGATAGGGGGATACCCTATTTTATGGAGAGTGCAAGATCGATATCACGTATCGTGGGACGACTGTTTTGCTCTCCGACGGAGGCATTCCCGTGCCAGGATTACAGGAAGAATGAGCGGCTGGTTTGAGGAAGCCGCGTTACGGTATGTTTCGAGGGCCGATTGTCGGCTATGGGCCGAGTGCTCACGCTGCAGCCGCAATCGCTGCGACTTGCACGAATGACGGCTGAGGGCTCAAAGCGACTGCCGGATCTCACTCCAACGATCGAGCCCAGAACAACCTGTCGCTTGGGAACATACCGCGATAGTTTTCGTGGGTGAAAGGGTTCATCAGGCGGACCATCTTGGTCTTTTCGGCCCATGCCTCCACGAAATGTGCCCTCGACAGGATGGGTTCCTCTGCCATGCGCGCGGCCATGATCGCCTTGGTAGTGATCTCGATCATCACCCCCCAGCGGTTGGCGGCCGCCGTTGCTAGGCGGTGATAGAAATCCTCGGTCAGCAGTTCCTGCGCTGGCTCAAGTCCGGTCTCGATGCCGAAGCTGCCGACGATTTCATGCATGACCCGGTAATCGTCCGGCAGGTCGATTTCCTTCAGCCGCACCTGAGTCATAAGGCGGAAGAGTTGGGGTTCTTCCATGACATAGCCAGCCAGTTCCGGAACGCCGGACAGGATCAGGATCAACGGCCAATCATGCGATTTCAGCAGGGTCTTGAACGAATCGAGCACGGCCAGACGCTCGGTTTCTGACTTGCCGCGGAAAATATGCTGGGCCTCGTCGTAGTGAATACCCACCACACCCTGGGCTTTGGCCTGCAGCACGACCTTTTCCCAGATCCTTGCCTGGGTGTTTCGCGCAGTATCGGAGACCGGATAGCCGAGCGATCTGAGCGTCGTGCTGCCGATGCCTTTCCAGCCGGTCTTGCCCTCGAGCAGGCAATGGACGAAGCGCGCAGGCTTGCCGCAGGGCAGGTGGGCTTCGCTGTCATTGAACTGCTTCACGAGATGGTGGATTTCGCGTGTCTTTCCGGTCCCGGAGGCGCCGGTGACGAGAAGCCCCTCGGCCTCGAAGCGGCCCCCGCTCTGCAGATTGCCGAGATAGCGGCTGAAAATCAGGGCCAGAGACCGCTGCAACTCTTTTCCGCGGGCTAGAGGGAAATGCTTTTCCGCCAGGGTGCTCGCCGTGCTTGCCACGGCGGGGATGATAAACGGGTTCAAAACTTGCTCTCCTTGATCGGGCTGAATAGCGGGGATGGCGGCTTGGATTCGGTTGTGGTCGCGTCTGTGATGGCACGGGTGTTGGTCCTTTGGTCGATGGCGGCCCAGCCGACACGGTTGCGGCTCATGATCTGGCCGGGCGGCACGGTATCGAGGGGTCTGCCGACATTGACGCATTCCACGCCGAGCAGTGTATCGGCCTGTTTCTGCAGTTTATCCAAACGATTATATGTTGAAGGATCGTTCGACGGAGTGAAGAAGCCGTTTTCTCTGGCGCGTCGGGCGCGGGCGGCCTTGAGGGCGGCGTCGTCCAGCTGGCGGCGCTGCGGATTGCTCTCCACGGCTCCCGCCATGACATCGAAAATCTCGTCCAAGGTGAGATCCTTCAGGGCAGTCATCCGCAGCTTGGCCGTGATCTCTCCGGGATGTCCTTCCAGCGTGATACTGGCCAGACCCGGATAATCGGGATCGACATGCACGGTCACCCGCTTGTCATTTCGGCTATCCATGAACCGCTGAAGTTCGCCCGAGTTGTAGGGAACGCCTTTGAACAGCACGCCTTCGGAGGTGACCGAGCATTCCGCCTTCAGGCCCAGATGCAGCCTTCTATCCCTAGCGCTCGGTGCCTTGATTTCGCCGTAGGCCTGGATCACTTCAGCCAGTTTCTGCCTCGGCGTTGCGCCGAACATGCCCGTCCCGTTGTGGGGCGTGAACGGATATTCATCGACCATGTAGCGGGTAATCACGCCGTATAGCTCGTCGGGGGTCAGACCAGCCTCGGCCACCGGATTATACCCCGGCAATTCGCCCGGCCGGCTGCCGGCATAGCCAGGCAGGAAGTTCAGCAGGTCCCATTGCATTGTGCCGAAGAAGCGCTCGACGTATGGCTTGTCTGTCGCATGATGGGTCCTGCCATCGATGGTCGTGGCACCAACCCCGAGTTGTGCCCCACGGACCTTGGCGTTGCGCATGGCTGTCCCGTTATCCGAAATATTGGTCCTGATCCTGACCGGAGGTGCTGGATCGTGCTTGCAGCCGTAGCGGCGTGCCTCGCGGGTTTTGTCGCGCATCGCCATACGAATGAGTTCGAGGGCACTATCTGCCGAGGGATTATCAGCGATGACCCAGCCCAGAGGTAGACGGGTCGCGACATCGACCTTGACATGCAGCCATAGCCGCCGGATTTCGCCCTTTTTGAATTTTTCCTTGGCCTTGTCCGGATGCAATGGTTTCACGCGGACTTTCCCGGATGCGTCCGCGAAGATCGACAGGCAGACTTCATCAGTTTCAGTGTCCTCGCCATATTCAATCGCTCGGATATCGGTGGAACCGGCAGCCTTGAGGTTAGGTGCCTGGCGCGCGCCCTCGCGCGCGATCACCTTGGCGGTCTGGGAGAATTGCTTCAGCCGCGTGCGGATTGTCGTGATCGATGGTAATTTAATACCTGCAGCGATCGCCTCAGGCGATGGCTCGAACGCTTCCTTGGCGAGTCGATAAAGTGACGCAAGCTTCGTCTTAACCGGCCTCAGCCAATGCTCCATCACATAGGCGATGAAGCGTTCCTGAAAGTTATCCAACCGCTTCCGCTTCTCGTCCTGGGGGCCTTTCTTATGCTCGCGATGCATCAGCACGACCGGGTTTTCGCCAAAGCGACGGAAGAGCTTGAGGTATTTCTGTAGGGTGCGGCCCTTCGGCATGGCCATCGCGGGCTTTACCGAACCACCGCGCGAGGCGCGGAAGAGGTTTTTCTTGCCCGAGATTTCGCCGGCCCTACGGCGAAGTTTGGAGGCAATATCGGGGCGATCGAGGAATCTTTGCGTGAGCTTGTTGCCCTGTTTCTCCAGTTCGATCATCGCCAGAACCAGCGCGAGGCGGGCGTGAATGTCTTCGCGCTCCTCTTCGGACAGCTGATCGATATGGTCATAGCCGCCGGTATAGGCCAGCAGTTCCTTGTTCTTTTCCTGTGCGGCGGGCGAGACTACCTCGCATTGCATCATGCGGATGGCTGCATCGACCCTCTCATAGGAAATGAGAGCCGTCTGGGCACTGTCCTGCCCCTCCACGGCATAGCCTGTTTCCTCCTTGCCGACGACCGTCCAACGGTAGCCGTCAAGGATGAGCAGGGTTCCCAAAGGGACGGCATAAAGGGCTGGGGTCTTCATGCGCTCAACCAGATGTGGGAATGCTCGTTAATGACGGCGTGCCAATCCGCGCCGATGACCTTACGGCCGATCAGGCGCAGGACGGCCTGCCACACATCGGCGCGTGCCAGATCGCAGGCCGCCATCAGTTCCTTCGCCAGCCAGAAATTTGTCTTGCGGGCCATGTCGATGACATGTTGTTCGCCTTCGGGATTCGGAGTGTTGAATTCGTCCCAGATGCGCCTGAGGTTGCCCTTATAGGCGCTGGTATAGTCGTCTGCATTCACCACGATGGCCTGATCGGCGAAGTCTCGAGGCATGGCAGAAAAGAGGGCATCGATCTCCTGCTGCACATCTGGCCTCGCCAGACTCGACCCGTTGCGCACGAAGACCGCGCGACGATAGCCGTCGCGGGAAGTCAGGCGCTGGTCGAAGTGATGCTGCGCCCATTTCCCGCGCGGCGAACGATAGGTGATCGGCGGAAGCTGCACTTCAAGTCCATAGAAATCGGGGCTCAACATCGCATCCAGCGCGGTGCTCGCCTCAGCTTCGCTCTCGAAGTGATAGACCTTGCGCTGGCCCTTGGTGGCCGGCGTCGCAAGCGCCATCGAGACGCGCTTGGCGGTGTTGCTCCGCGTCAGCGGGTTCCGAAACCCGTCATAGGGAAGAACCCCAGGGATCGGACCCAGCGCGAGGGCGGGCTGCTTGGGGTAGGTGACCGGGGTGGGATCCCAGTCGTCGTTCGATTGCATGACTTCTCCGGTCCCGGAATCGGCATGATCCGGGTTGACTGCTCGTTCCAATTGGGCGGCCCCGCGCTTGCCTCGGGCCTTGATTGGCCTCTCGCTTGGCAAGTCTGCGGCGATCCTGATCCCGACCTCATGGCGCTTTTTCTTGGGCGCCTGTTCTGTTCTCCCTTGTGCCGGTCCTGACGGGCCGTGACCTCGTTCCAGCCATGGTCATCCGGCGAAGTGAAAATCCAAAGCGGCTGATTTCGTCGCTGGTAATCACCGAGGGCCGCTTAAAGACACCCAGCGCAGCATGGAGTCAACCAATTGGTATTATGCGAAAAATCATAGGCCGCCCGGCTCATCCCGCTGGGCTGTGAGGCTGAAAATCGCAGATGGTTTCTCACATCACGAAATGGTGATGTTTCAAGGTTTTCACCGTTTTCACATCGCGTCGAATCGCGGCATGACCTCCAGTCCGTGACCCGGCGTCATGTTCTGACTCTGCTGGCCGCACCTTGCTCCAACTGGTAGAAATCGGCCCCCGAACCCGACAAAGGCAGATCGAAGAATGGCGGCGCTTCCGCTGACAATGCGACTCGACAAAAGCGAGGGGGCCGCCTCGTATCTCTCGCGTCTGGCCTCCCGGAACTTCTGTTCGGTCGAGGAGTTCTGTGCCGATCTCGGCCTGTCTCTCGCGGAGATCCGGGACGGCAAGGCGTCGGCCCTCGCGCAATTGGCGATGCTCGCGGGCATCTCCGCGCAGGATCTGGTCTTCTGGACGCCGCGGCATCTCGATGCCCACACCACCTCATGGTGCTGTCACGATTTGACCCGTTCCCGCTTCAGCGGAAAGGAAATCAGGGGTTGTCCGCAATGCCTGCGTGAGGACGTCGCGGGTGGGGAGTTGCCGCCAGAACATAGGATGTATCTACGGTCCGACTGGTCACATGAGTTCCGGTTCACCTGTCTGCGCCATGGTTGCTGGCTGGTGCCGCTTTGGCAGGAAGAGGACGCGCGCCAGCGCTCGGATATTGCGTCTCGTCTGCAGGCGCTCGGGCAGGAGGCACTTGCCGATCAGCGCTTTGATTTGCCTGTGGAACCCAGCGCCTTCGACCGCTGGTTCGTCGCCCGGCTGAGCGCGCAGCCGACTTCCACCTGGCTCGGCCAGTTCGACCTGCAGGCCAGCCTCGATTTCTGCGATCTTCTCGGACGGACGTTAACCCGGGACCGGTTCCCGCAACTGGGTGACATGACGCGCCGCGATCGCTGGCAGGCGATGTCCTTGGGCTTCGAGATCGCGGCCAAGGGTGAGGAGGCGTTACGGGCCAAGTTCGCCGAGATGCAGCAGGTCCAGGGCGCGCCACAGGATGGACCGCAAAAACGCTTCGGAGTGCTCTATGGCAATCTCAACCGCTATCATACCGGCCTAGCCTATCTTCCGTTCCGGACCATCCTGCGCGACCACATCATCTCGACTTGGCCGATCGCGGCTGGCCAGCAGATCCTTGGCGAGGCGCTGCCCGAGCGCCGACTGCATTCGGTCCTGACCGCGGCGCGGGAGACGGGCTATTCGCCGGAACGCGTGCGCGCGATCCTTGCCGCGCATGGCCATGTGCCTGCTAAAAGCGAAGGCAAGATCAACGCTTGGGAGGTGTTTCCCGCCAGTCCCGCGATGGATCTCCTGCGACGCGTCGGTCAGGGCGTTACGGTGAAGGCCGTCCAGCAGGCGCTGAACATAACCCCCTCCCAGATCAATACTTTGCGCATGTCTGGCTATCTCGAGCCGAGTGTCTCGGGCAATGGCCACCGGCCACTTTGGGACCTCGCTGCCGCGGAAACCTTCCTGGGCAAGCTCTCCGCCGGAGCGGTTCCGGTCGAAGCCAACGCCCCCGACTGGGAAGAGATCGGCGCGCTTGCGCTCCGCTTGCGCATTCCGCCCGGCGATATCATCCGGATGCGGTTCGAAGGGAGGTTGGCCTCGATCGGCGCGAGACGGGGCGTCCCCGGCTATCGTGGCATTGTCGTGCGGCCCTCCGAGGTCGAGGCCAAGCTGGCTCGATCAATCGAGGATCATCTGAATATCGAGGATCTCTCCAAGCGGATCGGTTTGCGTTGGCCGCAGGCCCGGCGCCTTGTCATGGCGGGACTGACGCCTTCCACGATCCTGCGCAATCCTGCCTCGGGCGCGATGCAGCACTATATCTCGCTGGAGGATCTGACTGCGTTCCGCAGCCGCTTTGTCACACTTTTGACCCTGGCGGAGGAAATGGGCGTGCATTGGCAGAAGCTCTCCGGCCCGGTTCGGAAGCTTGGCATCCCAAGATTCCAGCATGACGGCAAGGAGTTCGGCCAGCTTTATGCGCGCAGCGACATCCCCTCTGACTGGCTGCAAGGGAGCCCTCCATGAGCAAGCTTGGCCTCACCGTGCCGCCGATCAAGGGCGAGACCGCCTTTTCCCTGGCCTCCCGTCTCGCGGCGCGCAATGGCGTCGACTTTTCCGAGTTTCTTCGGGATATGGGAATCTCGCACCGCGCATTGTTTGATGGAACCGATGCCGCGCTTTATCGGCTCGCCGAACTTTCCGATGCCGATGCAGCCGATCTGCGGCGAAATACGCCGCAGTTTGAGGCGGGTGGCAGGGCGAGCTTGCGGGGGCATGTCTTTCCGGCAGTCGCTCTACGCGGAGCGGGGATCAGGGGCTGTCGGGATTGCCTCGAGGAAGATCTTGGGAGGGAGCATTCCGAGGGTGCCGCCATCCGGGGCGTATGGCTCCTGTTGCAAGTTACCATCTGCCTGCGTCACGGTCGCCCTCTTGAGCCACTTTGGACCGAGGCGCAGCCGATCCGGCGCTGTGACAGTGCAGCGCGTTTCCTTGAACTCGGTGACCACGACTGGAAATCCCTGCCGATTGCCGAGAAGCGTGAACCCACCACCTTCGATATATGGCTGCAGGAGCGGCTTGAGGGAAAGACACGGAGACCCATCTGGCTCGATGAATTTTCGCTTCATGCCGCGAGCTTGTTCTGCGCTGAACTGGGTCGGGCCGCGATCGCGACCAAGCTGCCGAAATGGAAAAAGCTCGCGCCCGAGGACCTTTGGCGGCCGAGTTCCGTCGGCTTCGATCTTTGCCAAAGCGGCGAAGCCGGTCTTCTGGCTGCTCTGACACAATTGCAGCAGATGATGGGCAAGCCTGAAGACGGACCGAAAAAGATCTTCGGCAACTTGCATGAGATGCTGGCCGCCGATCCTCTGCCGAGCGAACTCGCGCCGTTCCGAGACTTCCTGCGTCACCACATCGAGACGACTTGGCCCCTCGGTCCAGGCGAGGAAATCCTCGGCGAGCCGGTGCTGAAACGCCGCCTGCACTCTGTCGCCAGCGCCGCACGGGCGACGGCACGGCCCGTCGCGGAGGTCCGGTCCAACCTGATTGCAGCGGGCCTGCTGCCGGAAGGGTCTGCCAAGCTACCGGACGAATGGGCGGTATTCTACGCGGATCAAGCCGGGGCATTACTGGCGCAGATCGCATTAAACCTATCGGAGAAAGAGTTCCGCCAGGCATTTGGGCTGACTGGGGAATTCCTGGATCAGCTGGCGGCATCGGGGCCTCTCGCTTCCACCAGACATGCGGACGGATCGTTGAACCCCATGCAAGGGCAAGCCTTGCTCGATGATCTCTTGTGCGGTGCCGAGACCGTCTATGTGCCGATGCATCACTGGACGGATATCCCGACTGCCGCACGGCACCTGAATTGCCGCCTCGTCGAGATCATTGAGATGATCCGTGACGGCCGACTGCCCCGGATCGGGCGCCATGTCCAGCGCCAGGGTTTTGCCTCGATCCTTGTCGATCTGGCAAGCCGGCCGGCTGGCGAAAATCCGATCTCCGGCGAACTCTTCGCGGTGTCGCAGGGCATTCCGAAAAGCGAGATGCTGAGCTTCCTGCATCGCGAGATGATGACATCGCGGTTTGCGGCGTCGCCTCGTGCTGCAGGCGAGCGCCGCGTTCTGACCTCGGATGATGTCGCGGGTTTCCATCGCGACTTCATCAGCTACCGCAAGCTTGGGCTTGCTGCCGGTCTAGACTGGGCGCAGCTTGATGCTTTCCTTGATGAAAATGCCGTCGCGCCGGCTGCAGGCTGCAGGCGGATATACCGCCGCCGCGACGTCTCGACTCTTATCGCCCAGAGGTAATCCCGTTCTGAGCACGATCAGGACTTGACAGGCCTTGCGCACGCTTCTGCTTTCCTTTGCGCGTTCATTTGCTTTCTTTGGCTTTTGGCTCCAGTTGCCGACTAGAGCATCGGTTTTCCAGCCACATAGGTCTGGGCGACAGCGCGGTCGTCGCCCATGATTTGCAGGATGAAAAGCTCCTCAGCCAGCGTCTGGGCCTTTTCCATGCGAAGCGCCATGGCGGGGGTCGCATGGCTATCCAACACCACGAAATCCGCATCCGTGCCGGGGGCGAGGGTGCCGATGCGGTCCTCCATACCCAGTGCCAGCGCATTGCCGCGTGTCGCCCAGTGGAAGGCGGCATAGGGGTGCAGTTTCTGGCCGCGCAGTTGCAGGATCTTGTAGCCCTCGTTCAGGGTCTGCAGCATCGAATAGCTTGTGCCGCCGCCGATGTCGGTGGCGATGCCGGTGGGGACGTCTGCCGCGCGCAGGCCAGCCTCGTCAAATAGGCCCGAGCCGAGGAACAGGTTTGACGTGGGGCAGAAGATCGCGCGGCTACCGGTCTCGGCCATGCGGGCGATTTCGCGTTCGCGCAGATGGATGCAATGGCCAAGCAGGATCTTCGGGCCGAGCAGACCATATGTCTCGTAGATATCAAGATAATCCCGTGCGTTGGGATAAAGGCTTAAGGTAAATTCTATCTCGGCGAGGTTCTCGCTCAGATGGGTCTGGATGTGGCAATCGGGGTGTTCGCGGACCAAGGCACCTGCGGCCTCCATCTGCTCGGGCGTCGAGGTGATGGCGAAGCGGGGGCTGATCGCGTAGCGCTGGCGGCCTCGACCATGCCATTTCTGGATCAGCGCCTTGCTGTCGTCATAGCTGGATTGCGGGGTGTCCAGCACGCCCTCGGGGGCATTGCGGTCCATCATCACCTTGCCGGCGATCATGGCCATGTTGCGGGACTCGGCCGCCGAGAACAGCGCCTCGGCCGATCGGGCATGGCTCGAGCAGAAGGCCACGGCCGAGGTCGTGCCATGTGACAAGAGCAGCTTCAGAAAGGCATCGGCCATGCGCGTCGCGTGGTCTGCGTCGCGGAACTCGGCTTCGCTGGGGAAGGTATAGGTGTTCAGCCAGTCCAGAAGCTGAGCGCCCCAGCTGGCGATCACCTGCACTTGCGGGAAATGCAGATGCGGATCGATGAAACCGGGCAGGATCAGGTTCGGGCGGTGGTCGATCTCGGGCAGGCCGTCTTGCCGCAATGAAGCGTAATCGCCGATGGCGGCGATCTTGCCATTCTCGATCAGGATCGCGCCATCCTCGAGATAGGTGAAGCTGTCCTCGGTAATGGCGGGGTCGGCGTGGAAAGAGAGGGTGCGCCCTCGGATCAACTGTCGCATGGGAATTTCTGAAACGGAGAAACGGACTGGGTGAGGCGGGTGATGATCTCGGCGGCGGTGAGTGCTGCGATGACCTCGGGGCGTTTGTCGCGGGACTGGCCCGCGCCGATGGGGCAGGTCAGACGCTTGGTCCCGAGGCCTTGCGCCCCGGCAAAGCGGCGGAACTGCGCCAGTTTCGTCTGGCTGCCGATCATACCGATATAGGGGGCGTCCATGCGTCGCAGCGCCTCGGAGGTCAGCAGGAAATCCAGCGCGTGATCATGGGTCACGATGACATAGGAGGTGCCGCTGGGGGCCGAGCGGATCTCGGCTTCCGGCAGGGGAGTCAGGACGGTTTCGCCGCGCGCAAGGCTTAGTTCCTCGGCGCGCTGATCGATCAGGATGGGGCGCAGCGGCAGCAAGGCCAGCGCCCGGGCCAATGCCCGACCCACATGGCCCGCGCCAAAGATCAGGACCTGAGGATATTCCGGCGGGGCGGGCATCTCGCTGATGCGGATCAGCGAAAGCTCGACGCGGCCGCCGCAGCATTGGCCGATCTCGGGGCCAAGGGGGATGTCCATCGTCGCCGCGTCCTCGCCGCGCGCGAGCATCTGCCGCGCGCGGTCGATGGCCATATATTCCAACTGCCCGCCGCCAATCGTGCCGCTGGTCTTGTCGGTCGTCACGATCATCGTGGCGCCAGCCTCGCGCGGGCTTGAGCCGCGCGTGCGGGTGATGGTGACGCGGATCATCTGAGCCTCTCGATCGCCATCAACACGCGTTCGGGTGTGGCGGGGGCATCGATGCGCGGGTTCTCAGCATAGTCGTTGAAGCTGGCCACGGCCATGTTCAGCGCCTGAAAGACCGAGATGCCCAGCATGAAGGGCGGCTCGCCCACGGCTTTCGACCGTTTGATGGTGTTTTCGCGGTTCACTGACCAATCGGCCAGCGCGACGTTGAAGACCTTGGGCCGATCCGACGCTAGCGGGATTTTGTAGGTCGAGGGCGCATGGGTCTTGAGCTGCCCCTTGGCGTCCCACCACAGCTCTTCGCTGGTCAGCCAGCCGGTGCCTTGGACGAAGGCGCCCTCGACCTGACCCTTGTCCAGCGCCGGGTTCAGGCTGCGGCCCACGTCGTGCAGCACATCGGCGCGCTCGATCACATATTCGCCGGTCAGCGTGTCCACCGCGACCTCGGCGCAGGCGGCACCATAGGCGAAGTAATAGAAGGGGCGGCCCTGTCCGGTATCGCGGTTCCAGTGGATTTTGGGCGTCTTGTAGAAGCCCGCCGCCGAAAGCTGAATCCGCGCCATATAGGCGGTTTTGATAAACTCCTCGAAGGGGAATTCCTGATCGCCAATGCGGGTGGTTTCCCCGATTATCACCAGTTCCGGGGGCACGCCCTTGGCTTCAGCCGCGAACGCCGTCAGGCGGGCGATCAACTGATTGCAGGCATCCAACGCCGCCATGCCGTTCAGGTCCGAGCCCGAGCTTGCCGCCGTGGCCGAGGTGTTCGGGACCTTCTCGGTCGTGGTCTTGGTGATCTTGATGCGGGCGATATCCACGCCAAGCGCCTCGGCCACGACTTGGGCCACCTTGGTGTTCAAGCCCTGACCCATCTCGGTTCCGCCATGGTTCAGGTGGATCGAGCCGTCGGAATACAGGTGGATCAGCGCGCCCGCCTGGTTGAACCATGTCGCGGTGAAGCTGATGCCGAACTTGACCGGGGTCAGCGCAATGCCCTTGCGGATGGTGCCGCCGCGCGCGTTCCAGTCCAGCACGGCCTGACGGCGGGCGTGGTAGTCGCTGCTGGCTTCGAGTTCCTCGAAGATACGCGGCAGGATCTGGTCCTCGACCTCTTGGTGATAGGGGGTCAGCTGGCCGTTTTCGTAAAGGTTCAGCTTGCGGATTTCCAAGGGGTCGCGGCCAAGGGCATAGGCGATATCCTCGACCACGCGCTCGGCCATAATGACGCCTTGCGGGCCGCCAAAGCCGCGGAAGGCGGTGTTCGAGCAGGTATTGGTCTTGATCGGGTGGCTGCGAAGCTCTACCGCCGGGTAGTAATAGGCATTGTCGGCATGGAACAGCGCGCGGTCCGTCACCGGGCCAGACAGATCCGCCGAGAAGCCGCAGCGGGCGTAGAAATCGCCATCGACCGCGTGGATTTTGCCGGTGTCGTCATAGCCAACCTGATAGTCGATGACGAAGTCGTGGCGCTTGCCGGTGATCTGGAAGTCGTCGTCGCGGTCGGGGCGCAGCTTGACCGCACGATGCAGCTTCTTCGCGGCCAAGGCGGCAATGACCGAGAACAGGTTCATCTGCGTTTCCTTGCCGCCGAAACCCCCGCCCATGCGGCGCACATTGACCACCACGGAATGGGCCGCCGTGCCAAGGACATGGGCGACCATGTGCTGGACCTCGGATGGGTGCTGGGTCGAGGTGTGGATGATCACATCCTCATCCTCGCCGGGGATGGCGAAGGCGATCTGGCTTTCGAGGTAGAAATGTTCCTGCCCACCAACGGTCAGCCGACCCGACAGGCGGCGGGGCGCGCGGTCCAGTTCGGCCATGTCACCGCGCGCAAGTTTCAGGGGCTTTGTCACATAGCCCATGCCGGCATCGCGGGCGCTGATCGCGTCCAGCGCGAAGGGCAGCTGTTCATAGGTGACGCGGGCCAGTTGGCAGGCGCGGCGGGCTTGGTCGCGGGTTTCTGCGATGACCGCAAAGATCGGCTGGCCGTGGAATTGGACCTCGGGGTAGGCAAAGACCGGATCGTCATGCAGCCCGTTTGGGCTGATGTCATTGACGCCGGGAATGTCATCTGCGGTCAGCACCAGATGCACGCCGGGGGCCGTGCGCACCGCCGTGAGGTCCATTTCCGTGATGCGGCCATGGGCCACGGTCGACAGCCCCAGATAGGCATGAAGCGTGCCGACGGGTTCCGCGATGTCATCGGTATAGTCCGCGCGCCCGGTGACGTGCTTGACGGCGGAATCGTGAATGATCGAGCTATGGGCCGCGCCCTTGACTTGCACGTCCTGTTTCATTCGACCCTCCTCAGACGGTGTTCCGCGCCCGATTGTTCCAGCCAGAAGCGGCGGAAGAAATTGGCGGCAAGTTGCTGGCGATATTCGGCGCTGGCGCGCCAGTCGCTGAGCGGTTGGAAGTCATTGGCGACGGCCTTGGCCGCTGCCTCGAAGGTTTCGGCCGAGAAGGGCTGGCCCTTCAGCGCGGCCTCGGCATGGGCGGCGCGTTTCGGGGTGGCGGCCATGCCGCCAAAGGCCACGCGGGCGTCAATGATCGTGGCGCCGTCGGTTTCCACGCGGAAGGCTGCGGCGGATGCGGTGATGTCGGCGTGAAGGCGTTTGCTGACCTTGTAGGCGGCGATCAGGGCATCGCCCTTCAACGGCACATGGATCGATTCCACGAACTCGCCGGGAAGGCGGTCCTGTTTGCCATAAGCCACGAAGTAATCCTCGACGGCCACGTCACGGGTACCTGCCGCGCTGCGCAGGGTCATCGTGGCGCCCAAGGCGATCAGCAAGGGCGGCGTTTCCCCGATGGGGGAACCGTTCGCCACGTTCCCGCCGATGGTCCCGGCATTGCGCACCTGCCAGCCGCCGATGCGCCGCCAATAATCCAGCGCCTCGGGGAAATGGGCCAGCACGAAGGGCTCAAACTCGGTATAGGTGACGCCCGCGCCGATGGTGATCTGGCCCGGTGTGATCTCGATCCGCTTGAGGTCCGCCAGATGGCCGATGAACACCGCCGGAGAGATGTCTTTCAGGAATTTCGTGACCCACAGGCCCACATCGGTCGCGCCGGCGACGATGGTGGCCTTGGGGTTCTGGGCCAGCACCTGCGCCAGATCGGCGGCGTCTTTCGGCAGGATGGCGCGATCCTCGCCACGGGCGATTTCGACCCGCTCCTGCGGAATGGCACTCAGCGACGCGGTCACGTGGTCGCGCTCGACGCTTAGCGCGTCCATATGCTGACCCCCGGCCTCGCTGGCGGCAAAGGCGGCTTTCACGATCGGCTCATAGCCGGTGCAGCGGCAGAGGTTGCCTTGCAGGGCCGTTTCGATCGCGCCCATGTCGGGGCGGGGGTTCTGCATCCACAACCCATACAGCGCCATGACAAAGCCCGGCGTGCAGAAGCCGCATTGGCTGCCGTGATGCTCGACCATCGCGGCTTGCACCGGATGCAACCCGCCTTGGGGCCCGCGCAGATGCTCGATGGTGACGATATGGCAGCCGTGGCACGAGGCGAGGAAACGGATGCAGGCGTTGATCGGCTCATATTGCAGATGCCCGTGATGCATCCGGCCGACCAGCACGGTACACGCCCCGCAATCGCCCTCGGCACAGCCTTCCTTGGTGCCGGTCAGGCGGCGGTTCAGCCGCAGGAAGTCCAGCAGGGTATCGCGGGATCCCGCCTCGGTCAGGCGGATCTCGGTGTCGTTCAGAAGAAAGCGCAGTTCGCTGCCCATCAAGTCCTCGCTCGGGTCGCTCAAGGAAAGCCTAGATGCGAATTGACCTTTGCGAAATCACCGAATGAGCATAAGACTTTCAGCCGTTCATTGAAAGAAGCGGGTCGGTCCGTTGCCATACCTTGAAAGTCTGCGGGTTTTTGTCCGCGTCATCGAACTGGGCTCGATTACGGCGGGGGGGCGTGATTTGCGCATGTCCCCGGCAGTTGCCTCAAATCGCATCAAGGATCTGGAGACGCGCTTCGGCGTGCGGCTTCTGAACCGCACGACTCGCAAGCTGGTCCCGACCGAGGTGGGGCGCGCCTTCTATGAAAGCGCCCGCCGGGTGATCGAAACACTGGATGAGGCCGAGGCCGTCGTTTCGGGTTTTTCCGGGATGCCGCATGGCGCGTTGCGGGTGACAGCGCCGCTGGGGCTGGGGCGACGACTGATCTCGCCGCTCGTGCCGAAATTCTGCGAGGAATATCCGGGGGTCGAGATCAGGTTGCGTCTGTCCGACCGCAATGTCGATATCATCGCCGACGGGATCGATCTGGCGTTTTTCCTGGGTGAGCCGCAGGATTCGGCGCTGAAATGGCGGCGGATCGCGGAATGCAAACGGGTGCTGGTAGCAACCCCGGATTACCTCGCGAAACATGGCGTGCCGGAAAAGCCCGACGATCTGGTCAAGCATAATTGCCTGCTGCTGCGCTATCCGCGCAGCCCGGAATATTACTGGGTGCTGAAGACGCCCGACGGCCCGCAGAAACTACTGGTCAATGGTCATTTCGACGCCGATGACGGTGATGTTCTGACCGATTGGGCGCTGGACGGCTGCGGCATCGCCAACCGCCCGCATTACGAGGTGGCCGAGCATCTGGACGCCGGACGGCTGGTGCTGGTCCTGCCGGAATGCCCGCCGTCTCCGGCGCAATTCGGAGTGCTGACCCCGCATCGTCGCCTGCAGGACCCCAAGGTGCGGCTGTTCGTCGACTATATCGCCCGCGAGTCCCGGCGCTATCTGGGCGCTTAGGGCTTCGTCCATTCCATGATGTGGTGATAGGGCGCGCGGTTGTAGCGCGTGATCCGCGCGGGCTCTCCGCCCTGTGCTGCGGGCTCATCGAAATGCGCCAGCCGCAGCCCCTGTGCCAGCAGCGGCTGCATATAGGCGCCAAGTGGGCGGTGCCAGTTGCGGATCAAGATGCCGCGCCAGCTGACCCATTCGGCGCGCGGCTCAAGGTAATTGTCGATCAGATAGCCACGCGCGCTGTCGCCATCACCCTGCCACGATCCGGCAGTGCTGAACGAGTTCAGGTTCGCGATCAGCAGCGTGCCACCCGGACGCAGCACACGGGCCATCTCGGCGATGGCGGTGTCGCTGTCGTCGATATCGATCAGGGTCAGGTAGCTCACGACCAAATCAAAGCTGGCATCGGGAAAGGGCAGGGCCTCGGCCTGCGCTTCCAGATAGTCGCCCTGCGGGTGGCGGGTGCGGGCGGTCTCGATCAGACGGGCCGTCGGGTCGATGCCGGTGGTGGTGACGCCCAGTTCCGACATCATCCGGCTGAAACGCCCCTCGCCGCAGCCGACATCCAGCGCATTCTGAAAGCCGCGGCCCCGGATGCGGTCCAGCATCGGGGCGTCCAGCACGTAGCGGCGCGAGAAATCTCCGGTCTCGCCCATGTCGGCGATCCATGCCTCGGCGCTTTCGTCCCAACCGTTGCCGCTGTCCATGATCCTGCCCCCGTTTGTTCGGGGCATGGACTAGCGTGGATGGCGGCGCGGGAAAAGCCTCAGTTCGCGGCGAGGGCCTTCGGCAGGCCGCGATACCAGTCCATGATCGCCTGCCGCTCGGCAGGCTCCATGAAGCTGACATTGGCCGGGGGCATGGCATTGGTCACGCCCGCCTGGATAAAGATCTCGCGCGCGGCGCGGGTGATGTCGTCGGGGGTTTCCAGCAGGACCCCCTTGGGCGCGGTATGGATACCCTCATAGGTGGGTTCGCGCGAGTGGCACATGCTGCAGCGGCCCATGACGGCGTTCTGGGCCTCGTCCCAGCCGGGGGCGTCGATCATGGCCTGCTGGGTCGGGGTCAGCACGCGGGCCTCGGATTCCTCCAGCGTTTGGCGGAACATCGGCGCGGTCGAGATCCACATCACCATGATGAACAGGATCGCGGTGATCGCCCAGCACCACCACAGCTTCCCCTTGCGGGCATGCATGGTGTTGAAGAAATGCCGGATGGTCACGCCCATCAGAAAGATCAGCCCGGCAATGACCCAGTTCAATTCCGAGGCGAAGGCCAGCGGATAGTGGTTCGACAGCATCAGGAAGACGACCGGCAGCGTCAGGTAGTTGTTATGGGTCGAACGCAGCTTGGCGATCTTGCCGTATTTCGGATCGGCGGGACGCCCGGCCTTCAGATCCGCTACCACGATGCGCTGGTTCGGCATGATAATGAAGAACACGTTCGCCGTCATGATCGTCGCGGTGAAGGCGCCCAGATGCAGCATGGTCGCGCGGCCGGTGAAGATCTGATTGTAGCCCCAGCCCATGGCGATGAGCATGGCGAACAGCAGCAGCATCAGCAGGGTCGGCGTCTCGCCCAGCTTGGATTTGCACAGGAAGTCATAGATCAGCCAGCCGATCGACAGCGACGCGGCCGAGATCAGAATCGCCTGCCAAGGGGCCAACTCCATCTTGGCGGGGTCGATCAGGAACAGCTCGGACCCGACCCAATAGGTGACCATCAGAAGCGCCGCCCCCGAGATCCAGGTCATGTAGCTTTCCCATTTGAACCAGGTCAGATGCTCGGGCATCCGCTCGGGCGCGACGAGGTATTTCTGGATATGGTAGAAGCCGCCGCCATGAACCTGCCATTCCTCGCCATGGGCACCTTTCGGCAGGCCGGGGGCTTTCTGAAGGCCCAGGTCGAGGGCGACGAAGTAGAAGGACGAACCGATCCAGGCGATCGCGGTGACGACATGCGTCCAGCGGATCGCGAAGGCCAGCCAATCCCAGATCACGGCGAAATCGGACATGCATTGCTCCTGTCTTGCTGGGGAAATCCTAGCGCAACCGGGGGCTTCGCGGAAATCGGCTTGAGCGCCGTGGCTGTCTTAAGTTTGCGTTGAAAATCTTTTGGGCATGGCGGACGCACAAATGTCTAGTTGGTGAATGGACAACCAGCTCATACGGACAGAACAAAGAGCGTCTAAGGGCGGATAAACCCTACTGCTAGAACGATCACACCGAACAGGAAGCATACGCCGCAACCGACGATACAAATTAAGCCGAGAACCAAGTATCGGTCACTGAGTGCAAAATCCGGTTCCTGCTTTCTCAAGGTTCGGTCCGCATATCGCGTCGAGAGGAAACCAACTGTCCACGCACATAGGCCAGACAGAACGCCGAAGGCGAAAAAGAGCACGGCAATTGCGAGCGAACAGCTTGAGATCATGGGAAGCAGGTTTGCCATTTGCGAAAGAACCGCAACGGCTGCGCCACCATTGATCAGTATCGAGGCATTGATTGCGCCCTTAGCATACTCTTGTGTGATGATGCGGTAGTCGGTTTCGGCGCTCTGCATTGCCTTGCCTCACGGATGCTCCACGCAGGCTACATCAACACGGGATGTCGAAGTTCAAATAGTGTGATTTGTCACGTTCGTTGGAAAATCTATAAGGTGGTGTTGAGAATGCGGCGATAGACCTCTCGGTGCTACCGCCGCATTATTGGGTCCGCTAGGCTGGAATCCGGTAAATCAGCTGCCGCGATAGGTTGAATAGCCGTAGGGCGAGATCAGCAGCGGGACGTGGTAATGGTCCTGCTCGGACATGCCGAAGCGCAGCGGGATCTGGTCGAGGAAACGGGGTTTCGCGGCCTCATGGCCTTGGGCGTCGAGCCATGCGCCGACATGAAAGACCAACTCGTATTCGCCGGTTTCGAATTCGGCTGCGGGCAGGATTTGGGCATCGGTGCGGCCGTCATGGTTGGTGACGGTTTCCTTGATCAGGCGGCGTTCGGGGTCGAGGCGGTAAAGCTCGATCCGCATGCCTTGGGCGGGCGCGCCATTGGCGGTGTCGAGAACATGGGTGGTCAGAAAGCCGGTCATCAAGGGTCCTTTCAATTGGCGAGGCGGATGGTGGCCGCGCGGGCCTGATTGTTCAATTTGCGGGTGTCGGCGGTCAGCAACTGGTGATCTCGGACCACCGCGCGGCCCTCGACATAGACGGATTTCGCGCGCATCGGTGCGCAGAAGACCAGCGCCGCGACCGGGTCCCATTCGCCCGCCGCCGCCAGTTCGGTGATGTCCCACAGGACCAGATCGGCACGCTTGCCGGGTTCGAGGCTGCCAAGGTCGGTCCGGCCAAGGACGCGGGCACCGCCAAGGGTGGCGATCTCGAGCGCCTCGCGTGCGCCCATGGCGGCGGGGCCGTTTTTCAGCCGCGCCATCAGCATGGCCTGACGCGCCTCAAGGCCCAGATGCGAGCAGTCGTTCGAGGCCGAGCCATCGACACCCAGCCCCACCGGCACGCCCGCATCCCGCATCTGCCGGATCGGGGCGATGCCCGAGGCAAGCCGCGCGTTCGAGCAGGGGCAGTGGGCGACGCCGGTGCCGGTGCGGGCGAACAGGTCGATCTCCTTGTCCGAGAGCTTCACGCAATGGGCGTGCCAGACATCGTCTCCGGTCCAGCCGAGGCTTTCGGCGTAATCGCCGGGCAACATGCCGAAGTTCGCCAGCGAATAGGCGATGTCTTCGTCATTCTCGGCCAGATGGGTGTGCAGGCGCACGCCTTTCTCGCGGGCAAGGATCGCCGCGTCGCGCATCAACTCACGGCTGACCGAGAAGGGCGAGCAGGGGGCGAGGCCCACCTGCACCATTGCGCCGGGGTTCGGGTCGTGGAAAGCCGAGATAAGGCGTTCGCTGTCCTTCAGGATCGAGGCCTCGGCCTCGACCAGAGAATCCGGGGGCAAGCCGCCCTTGCTTTCGCCGATGGACATGGCGCCGCGGGTGGCGTGGAAGCGGATGCCGATCTCGGATGCAGCCTCGATGCTGTCGTCAAGCCGCGCGCCGTTGGGGAACAGGTAAAGGTGATCCGAGGAACAAGTGCAGCCGGATAGCGCCAGTTCCGCCAGCCCGATCTGCGCAGACAGGCGGATGTCGTGGGGCGTCATCCGCGCCCAGATCGGATAAAGCGTGCGCAGCCAGCCGAAAAGCGCCGCGTCCTGCGCGGCGGGCACAGCGCGGGTCAGGGTCTGGAACAGGTGGTGATGGGTGTTGATCATGCCGGGGGTGACGACGCAGCCCTTGGCCTCGACCACCTCGGCACCTTCCGAGGGCAGGTTCGTGCCGATGGCGAGGATAACCCCGCCATCGATCAACACGTCTCCGCCCGCGATCTCGCGCCGGGTTCCGTCCATGGTGACGACCACCTCGGCCTTGCGGATCAGGGTTCGGGTCATGTGCTTCTTCCTTTCAGTGCGCTTCGGCGGCGTGGCCAGCGGCGCGGATATCATCCTCGGTCGCGTGGGGCGCACCGTTGAAGTACCAGTTCAGCGCCACCGCCGAAAGCGTCGCCAGCAGGATGCCGGAATGGATCAGCGGGTGCAAAGCATGCGGCATCCATTGGTTGAAATCGGGCGCGACCATCGGGATCATCGCCATCCCCAGCGAGATCGCGACCACGAACAGGTTGTGCCGGTTGCCCGCGAAATCGACATTCGCAAGGATGCGGATGCCGGTCGCCGCGACCATGCCGAACATGACCAGACCCGCGCCGCCCAGAACGGTGGTCGGCAGGCTTTCGACCAGCGCGCCCATTTTCGGGATCAGGCCCAGCACGATCATGATCGCGCCGCCCGCCACGCAGACAAACCGAGAGCGGATGCCGGTCACGCCGACAAGGCCGACGTTCTGGCTGAAGGACGTATAGGGGAAGGTGTTGAACAGCCCACCCAGTGCCGTGCCCAGACCGTCGACGCGAAGCCCGGCCGACAGGGTTTTCGGCGTGACCTTGCGGTTGCAGATCTCACCCAGAGCCAGGAACATGCCGGTCGATTCCACCATGGTCACGAACATGACCAGGATCATCGTCGCGATCATCACCGGGTCAAAGATCGGCATGCCGAAATGGAAGGGGCGGATGGGCGCGAACCAGGCTGCTTCGGACACGGCACCGAAATGCATCATGCCCATGCTGGCGGCCAGCACACCGCCGCCGATGATGCCCAGAAGCACCGCGATGTTCGAGATGAAGCCGCGACCGAAGCGCGACAGCAGCAGGATCGAGCCCAGCACCACCAAACCGATGATGATGTTCTGGCTCGAGGCATAGGCCGGGTTCGGGACCGTTGGCAGCAGCTTGAGGCCTTCGGGGGCCGAGCCTGCGGCGATGGCGGCGTTCAGCCATTCCTGCTGGGCGGGGTCAACCAGCTTCGGCGCGGTCGGGCCGAAGGGCAGGCCAAAGATCCAGTTGATGCCGATGGGCATCAGGCTGACGCCGATGGCGAGGATCACCGTGCCCGTCACCACGCTGGGAAAGAAGCGCAGCAGGCGGCTGACAAAGGGCGCAAGAAAGATCGAGATGACACCGGCGGCGATGATTGCGCCGAACAGCATCCGCGCACCCTCGGCCCCCGGCTGGGCGCTGGCGATCGACACCATCGGACCGACGGCGGCAAAGGTCACGCCCATCATCACCGGCAGGCGGATGCCGAACCATTGCGTCGCGCCCAGCGACTGGATGATCGAGACCAGACCGCAGACGAACAGGTCCGCCGAAATCAGAAAGGCCACGTCCTGCGGCGACAGCTGCAGGGCGCGGCCCACGATCAGGGGGACGGCGATGGCTCCGGCATACATGACCAGCACATGCTGGAAACCCAGCGTGAACAGGCGTGGAGCCGGCAGGATTTCCTCGACCGGATCAATGACCCGGCCGGCGGTTTCGTGTGACATGGTTCTCCTCCCTTGTCTTGCTTCGGCCCCTGGTCAGATTTCGACCTTCTGGGCCAGCCCCTTTTCCTGGGCCAGTTTCACGACGGCGCGGGCCACGGCGAGGTCTTGCAGACCGACGCCGGTGCCGTCGAAAATCGTCAGCTCGGCATCCCCGCGTCCGGGGTGGCTGCCGTTCACCACTGCGCCGATCTGGGTGATTGCCTCCTCTGCAATCAGCCCAGCCGCAATGGCGTGCTGGAATTCACCGATGGCCACGGATTGCGCGACCTCATCGGTGAACAGGCCGGCGCGGGCGACCAGCGCCGGGTCAAGTTCCTGCTTGCCCTTGGTGTCGGTGCCCATGGCCGCGATATGGGTCGGACCCTGCACATGGCCGTCCATCAGCAGCGGCGAAAAGGCTGAGGTGATCGAGATGATCACGTCGGCTTCCGCGCCAAGCCGCGGCAGGTCCACCGCCTCGAAGGGCAGGCCCAGTTCGGCAGCAGTGTCGGCCAGACGGGTCAGCATCTCGGGGTGGGGGTTCCAGCCGATGACCTTCTCGAAGTCATGGACGCGGGCGGCGGCACGCATTTGGAAGGCCGATTGATGGCCTGCGCCGATCATGCCCAGCACCTTGGCACCCTTGGGCGCCAGATACTTTATCGACACTGCCGAGGCCGCCGCCGTACGCAGGGCGGTCAGCAGGTTCCCCCCGACCGCCGCCGCGACCCTCCCGGTATCGGCGTCGAACAGGAAGACCGTCGACTGGTGATTGATCAGCCCGTGTTTCTGGTTCTGCGGCCAATAGCCTCCGGCCTTCAGTCCCAGCGTCAGGGCGGCTCCGTCGAAGCCGCCCTTGAAGCCGTAAAGCGCATCGTCATGGCCGATCGCCTCGCGCACCACGGGGAAGTTATAGGCCCGGTCGGCGGCCATGGCGGCAAAGACCGCCTCGACCGCGTCATAGGCGGCTTCGGGGGTCATCAGCCCCCCGATTTCCTTTTCCGCGACGACCAGCATCAATAACCCTTTCCGCGGGCGCTGACCGGCCAGACGGTCTCGACCTTGCCGTTCCGCACACCGACATACCAGTCATGGACGTTGCAGGTCGGGTCGCAATGGCCGGGGACAAGGCGCAGCTTTTCATTGACCTTGAGGACGCCCTTGGGGTCCGCGATCACGCCATGCTCGTCCGAGCATTTGACATATTCCACGTCATCGCGGCCATAGATGAAGGGCAACCCGCTATCGACCGATTGCGCCTTGAGGCCCGCATCGCAGATCGCCTTGTCAGGCTTGGCGTGGGACATGACCGAGGTCAGAATGAACAGCGCGTTTTCCCATTCGCCCTTGTCGATGCGATGGCCACCCTCGTCCTTGATGCGGCCATAATCGGCATCCATGAAGGCGTAGGAGCCGCATTGCAGTTCGTTATAGACGCCGGAATTGCTCTCGAAATAATAGCTGCCGGTGCCGCCGCCCGAGACGAGTTCCGGCGAAAGCCCCGCTTCCTCCAGCGCCGCCACGGCTTCCTTGACCTGCGCGATGGCGGCGTCCAGCTTGGCCTTGCGGTCGATGAAGCTTTCCATGTGCTGCATCGCGCCCTGATAGGCCTGAATGCCGGTGAATTTCAGCCCCGGTGCTGCATCGACGGCCTTGGCGATCTGAACCACCGCTGCCGCAGTGGTCACGCCGCAGCGGCCCGCGCCGCAGTCGATCTCGATAAAGACCTCCAGCTGGGTCCCGTGACGCTGCGCGGCCGCCGACAGGTCGGCGACGTTTGCCACGTCATCGACGCAGACAATGATCCGCGTGCCCAGCTTCGGCAGCCGGGCAAGGCGGTCGATCTTGGCCGGATCGCGGACCTGGTTCGACACAAGGATGTCCTTGATGCCGCCACGGGCAAAGACCTCGGCCTCGGAGACCTTCTGGCAGCAGACGCCCGCAGCACCACCCAGTTCCTGCTGCAATTTCTGCACGTCGACCGACTTGTGCATCTTGCCGTGGCTGCGGTGGCGCATGCCGTGCGCCTTGGCGTAATCGCCCATCTTCCTGATGTTACGCTCCAGCGCGTCCAGATCGAGGATCAGGCAAGGCGTCTGGATATCGGCCTCGGCCATGCCGGGCAGGGCGGGGATGTCATAGCCGACTTCGAAACCGGCGAAATCTGTCTTGGCGTTCATGTCAGGTCCTCACATCCAGGGCAGGCGGTCAAGATCGACATTGCCGCCGGTGATGATGATGCCGACGCGCTGGCCGGCGAAGATGTCGCGATTCTTGATGATGGTGGCCAGCGGCACGGCGCTGCTGGGCTCCATCACGATTTTCATGCGCTTCCAGATCAGCTTCATCGCTTCGACGATCTCATCCTCGGTCGCGGTCAGCACGTCGGCAACGTGGTTCTGGACGAAATGCCAGGTCAATTCCTTGAGCGGCACTTTCAGCCCGTCGGCCACGGTCTCGGGCGCGTCATCGGCGATGATGTGACCGGCGCGGAAGCTGCGTGCGGCGTCATCGGCATTCAGCGGCTCGGCGGCAAAGACACGGGTCTTTGGCGCAAGGTTCGAGAGCGTCAGGCAGGTCCCCGAGACCATGCCGCCGCCACCGATCGGTGCCACCACCGCGTCAAGACCGGCCACCTGCTCGATCAGTTCGGCGCTGCAGGTCGCCTGACCGGCGATCACCCGCCAGTCATTGTAGGGATGGACGAACTCGGCCCCGGTTTCGGCGACGACCTCGGCAAAGACCGCCTCGCGCGAGGTGGTCGAGGGTTCGCATTCCACCACCCGCGCGCCATAGCCGCGAACCGCATCCTTCTTGGCCTGCGGCGCGGTGCGCGGCATGACCACGGTGCAGGGGATGCCCCGGCGACCGGCGGCATAGGCCAGGCAAGAGCCGTGGTTGCCGCTGGAATGGGTGGCGACGCCGCGCGCCGCCTGTTCATCGGTCAGGCCAAAGACCGCATTGCTGGCGCCGCGTGCCTTGAAGGCGCCGGCCTTTTGCAGGTTCTCGCATTTGAAGAACAGCTCGGCCCCGGTCAGTTCATTGATGAAACGAGAGGTCAGGACCGGCGTCACATGCACATGCGGGGCGATACGCGTCCGCGCGGCCAGCATGTCATCGAGGGTCGGAATATACATGGCGTCCTTCATCCTCAGGCAGCCTTCCGCAGTGCCGAAACCGTCGACTGGCGATAATGTTCCTGCGCCGCGGCGACACCCGAACCCAGCCGCACCGGCAAGCCCAGATCGACCATGACCATTTCCGCGACCGCAAGGCCCGACAGCGCCATGGCGTCGGTCAGGCTGCCCAGATGGCCGATGCGGAAGACCTTGCCCGCGACCTCGCCCAGACCGGTGCCGAAGGCCATGTCATAGGTTTCCAATGCGTGGCTGACGATGCGGTTGGCATCAAACCCGTCCGGCACGCGGATGGCGCTGACCGTGTCGGAATACAGGTCGGGCCGCGCGGCGCACAGTTTCAGCCCCCAGGCATCGACCGCGGCGCGAATGCCGCCCGCAATGCGGTGATGACGGGCAAAGACGTTTTCCAGCCCTTCGGACAGGATACGCTCGCAGGCCGCGTTCAGCCCGTTGATCAGGCCGACGGGCGGCGTATAGGGATAGCCGTTGCGGGCATAGCCGGTGGCCATATCGCGGATGTCAAAGAAGGTGCGCGGCAGCTTTGCTGTCTCGACCGCCGCCATGGCTTTCGGCGAAAAGGCGACAATCGCCAGGCCGGGGGGCAGCATGAAGCCCTTTTGGCTGCCGGTGACGGCGATATCGACGCCCCATTCGTCCATGCGGAAATCCATCGACCCGATCGAGCTGACGCCATCGACGAACAGCAGCGCCGGGTGACGCGCCGCATCCAGCGCGCGGCGGATCGCGGCGATGTCGGATTTCACGCCCGTTGCGGTCTCGTTATGGGTGGCTAGAACGACGCGGATTTCGTGGCCCTTGTCGGCGGTCAGGATTTCCTCGAAGCGGGCGGCGGGAATGCCTTCGCCCCACGGAACCTCGATATGGGTCACGTCCAGACGGTGGCGCTGGCACATGTCGATCCAGCGGTGGCTGAACATGCCGTTGCGGGCCGCCAGCACCTTGTCGCCGGGCGAGAGCGTGTTGGTGAGCGCGGTTTCCCAACCGCCGGTTCCGGTCGAGGGGAACAGAAAGACCTGCGCCTGGTCGGTCTTCAGCACCTTTTTCACGCCCTCCAGCGCGGGATGCAGCATCCGCCCGAAAACCGGCGAGCGGTGGTCGATGGTGGGCATGTCCACCGCCTTGCGCAGTTCCTCGGGGATATTGGTAGGGCCGGGAATGAAGATGGGGTTCTGACTGGTCATTGTGCTTCCTCCTGCACTTGTGTCCCAGCCTAGGCGCAGCTGTCCATTCCGGCAATTTTTCTGAAAAGTATTTCGCAATGGCGGAAAATATGTTAATTTCTTAACCGAATCAGATATTTGCTGTTTTCCACACCAGATTTTCGATATTCAATCGGATTGATATGCAGTCGAAAGGATTTCTTGAATGTCATCCGCACCGCGCAAAAGGGGGCGTCCGAAAAGCAGGGCCGAGGGCAGTGAGGACACTGGCGGCGTCCGTGCCCTGGAACGGGCGCTGGATGTGCTGGACGTGATCGCCTCGGGCAATGGCCTGACGTTGAGCGAGATTGCCCAGCAACTGGGGCAGGCGCCCTCGACCGTCCATCGGGTGCTGGTGACACTGGCCGCGCGCGGTATGGCCGAAACCGACGGGCAGAATCAGGCGTGGCAGATCGGCCCGACCGCATTTCGCCTGGGATCGGCCTTCATGCGGCGCGCCGGTCTGGTCGAACGCGCCCGTCCGGTCCTGCGCCGCCTGATGGAGGAAACCGGAGAGACTGCCAATCTGGGCATCCTGAACGGCGATGCCGTGCTGTTCATCAGTCAGGCCGAGACGCATGAAACCATCCGCGCCTTCTTTCCGCCGGGCACCCGTTCGCCGCTGCATGCCTCGGGGATTGGCAAGGCGCTGCTCGCCTATGCCCGCCCGCAGCATCTGCGCCAGTTGATCCCCGGATTGCGGCTGGACCGTTTCACGCCGACGACGCTTTGCGCCCCCGAGACGCTGACCGCCGATCTGGCTTTGACGCGGACGCGCGGCTATGCGCTGGACAATGAGGAGCGCGCACCGGGAATGCGCTGCATCGCCGCGCCGATCTTCGATTTCGGCGGCGAGGCCGCGGCTGGGATCTCGGTCTCGGGGCCGTTGCATCGGATGAGCGACGCGCGGCTGGACGGCATCGCCCGCGCGGTCATATCCGCTGCGCGCGAGTTGTCGGCAGGGGCAGGGCCTGCGGGCAACGGCTGATGGCCGGAAAACGCCGCATTTGATGGACGGATCATTGCCTGCGCGCCGCGCCTGCGCTATCGGGACGCAAAGCAAAGGAGCCCCGCACATGACCGAGCGCAAATCTGGCCTGTCCTATGCCGAAGCCGGAGTGGATATCGACGCAGGCAACGCGCTTGTCGAGCGCATCAAGCCCGCCGCCGCCGCAACCAAGCGCTCTGGCGTGATGGACGGTCTGGGCGGTTTCGGCGCGCTGTTCGACCCTCGCGCTGCTGGCTATCAGGACCCGGTTCTGGTCGCCGCGACCGACGGCGTCGGCACCAAGCTGCGCATCGGCATCGACACCGGTGAACTTGACGGCCTTGGCATCGACCTTGTCGCCATGTGCGTCAACGATCTGGTCTGCCAAGGGGCCGAGCCGCTGTTCTTCCTCGACTATTTCGCCACCGGCAAGCTGTCGGTCGATGAGGCCACCCGCGTCATCAACGGCATTGCCGAAGGCTGCCGCCGTTCCGGTTGCGCGCTGATCGGTGGCGAGACCGCCGAAATGCCCGGCATGTATGCCAAGGGCGATTTCGATCTGGCCGGTTTCGCGGTCGGCGCGATGGAGCGCGGCACCGCGCTGCCCGCAAACGTCGCGGATGGTGACGTGCTGCTGGGCCTCGCCGCGGACGGTGTGCATTCCAACGGCTTCTCGCTGGTGCGCAAGGTCGCCGAACATGCGGGTCTGGACTGGGATTCGCCCTCGCCCTTCGGCACGGGTACTTTGGGTCAGGCGCTGCTGGTTCCGACCCGGCTTTACGTCAAGCCGGTTCTGGCCGCGATCCGTGCAGGCGGCGTTCATGCCGCAGCCCATATCACCGGCGGCGGTATCACCGAGAACCTGCCGCGCGTCCTGCCGAAAGGTCTTGGTGCCGACATCGATCTGGACAGCTTCAGCCTGCCCGCGGTCTTTGACTGGCTGGCCGAGGCCGGCAACATTGCCGATGCCGAGATGCTGAAAACCTTCAACACCGGCATCGGTATGATCCTCTCGGTCGCTGCCGACCGTGCCGAGGCGCTGGAGGCCCTGCTGAAAGCCGAGGGCGAGACCGTCTATCGCCTTGGTCAGGTCACCCCCGGCGCGGGCGTGCGCTACAGCGGCAAGCTGCGGTGAAACGCGTCGCCCTTCTGATCTCGGGCGGCGGGTCGAACATGGTCAAGCTGGTCGAAAGCATGACCGGCGACCATCCGGCCCGCGCCGTGATCGTCGGGTCAAACGATCCGGCGGCGGGTGGCCTTGCCAAGGCCGCCGCCATGGGCGTGCCGACCTTTGCCATCGACCACCGCGATTATAAGGGCGACCGCGCGGCATTCGAAGCCGCACTGCTTCAGCCGCTGCTGGCGGCCGAACCCGACATCCTTTGTCTTGCCGGTTTCATGCGCATCCTGACCCCGGCTTTCGTCCAGAAATTCGAAGGGCGGATGCTGAACATCCACCCTTCGCTTTTACCGAAGTATCCCGGCCTCCACACCCATCAGCGCGCCATTGATGCGGGCGATCCTGAGGCGGGTGCATCGGTCCATCTGGTGACGCCTGAACTTGATGCTGGCCCGATCCTTGGTCAGGCCCGCGTTCCGGTCCTGCCCGGCGATACGGCGGATACGCTTGCCGCCCGTGTGCTGGTACAGGAACACCGCCTCTATCCCGAGGTGCTGCGTCGCTTCGCGCTGGGTGACCAGACTCCGATCCTGCTGACGGCGGCCTAAGGCCGCCTCACTACCGCCAGTACTGGCTGACGCTTCGATAATTCTTGCGCGGCCCCTGCACGGTCCAGATTTCTGCCCATCTGCGGTTGCTGGCGAACATGAACAGCCCACGATACAGGTCGTCGCCGCAATGATGCACGACCCGCTGGATGCCCTGTGCTTCAAGGGTGATGAACGGGCTGCCATCCGGCCGCCTGACCTCAACCACGCCATCGCCCCATTCAAGCAGATATTGCCGCTGCGATGACAACCGCTGGTTCTGGAACTGGATCATTCCCGTTTCGTGAAAGGCGTTGTCGGAAATCTGCGCCGTCCCCTGAAACCGTGTAACCAGACCGGTCTGGGCGTCGGAAATCCGCCGCCGCACCTGCCATTCGCCCAGAAATTCGCTCAAGTCAAAGCCCTTCATGCCCACTCCTGGCGCCTGTCCATCAAGGAACAAGGGGAAAGAAAAAGGGCCCATAGGCCCTTTCTCCGTTTCTGAAATACCCTGGGGGTGTGGGGGCAAGGCCCCCACGAATCCGGGGTCATTTCTCGGGAACCAGCCCGCGCGGCGCAAAGCGCAGTACCAGCAGCAGCACCAGCCCCATCGCGACAAAGCGCATATGCGGCGCGCTTTCCAGCAGATGCGTGCGCAGCGCGCCATCGGGCAGCGGCGCGGTCAGCAGGCTCATCAGCTCGGGGCCCCAGACCTCGGCCTTGATCCACAGGAACCAGATCAGCACCGCGCCCAGAACCGAGCCCCAGTTGTTGCCCGAACCGCCGACGATCACCATGACCCAGACAAGGAAGGTGTAGCGCAGCGGGTTGAAGCTGCCGGGGGACAGCAGTCCATCCAGCGTCACCATCATCGCCCCGGCAAGCCCGATCACCGCCGAGCCGATGACAAAGATCTGCAGATGCCGACCCTTGATGTTCTTGCCCATGGCACTTGCGGCAGTCTCATTGTCGCGGATCGCGCGCATCATCCGGCCCCAGGGCGATTTCAGCGCCAGCTCCGCCAGCAGGATCAGCGCCAGCAGCACCAGCCCGAACAGCCCGGCATACATCAGCTTGACCCAGATCCCCGAGGCGGTGGCGATATCCACGCCCCAATGCGCCGCCTTGGCGACGAAGTCGGGATCGCTTTGCAGATCCAGTTCATAGGGAACCGGACGCGGGATGCCGGACATGTTCTTGACGCCGCGCGCCAGCCATTCCTCGTTGCGCAGGACGGCGACGATGATCTCGCCGATGCCCAGCGTGGCGATCGCCAGATAGTCGGAACGCAGCCCCAGCGCGACCTTGCCGATGCCCCATGCGGCGGCGGCGGCCAGTGCCGCGCCGACCGGCCATGCCAGCAGCACCGGCAGGCCAAGCCCGCCGATATTCCCGGCCGAG
The DNA here is from genome assembly GCF_009711205.1 of Paracoccus litorisediminis. GTDB lineage: Bacteria > Pseudomonadota > Alphaproteobacteria > Rhodobacterales > Rhodobacteraceae > Paracoccus > Paracoccus litorisediminis. Next base: position 83,160 of record NZ_WMIG01000011.1, read on the forward strand.
GCGGCATTGTTCGCCTCGATCGCCATGACGGCGGGATCGAAAAGATAACGGTACAGCACAAAGCCGACCAGCAGCACCAGCGGCATGACAAAGAAGCTGATCGGCGCGGCGACCCGCTTCCAGACCTGCGTCGCCAGCGCCAGCGTGCCCAGACCGACGACCAGTGCGACGATCACACGCATCCCGCCTGCGGCCCAGGCACCCTGAACGGGCGGGGTCGAGACCAGCACCGGCCCCAGCGCTCCCAGCGCAAGGAAACCGACGACGCCCGCGTTGAACAGGCCGGCATAACCCCATTGCATGTTCACGCCCAAGGCCATCACGGCCGAAATCAGCCCCATGTTCAGGATGGCCAGCGCCGAGTTCCAGCTGCCCGAGAACAGCGCGTTCCGCGTCGTTCCCTCCAGCACGAACAGTGCGACGATGATCAGGAAGATGACCGGCGCGCGCCAGCGGCTCGAGGCTTCGGCTTGACGAGTATTCGACATGTCGGCCCCTCCTTAATAGGCTTTGCCGCGGAACAGGCCGGTGGGCCGGAACAGCAGGACGATGATCAGGATGACGAAGCTGACGGCGAATTTATATTCGGTGGACAGCAGTTGCAGCAGCCCGTCGGACTGGAAACCCAGATAGGCCGCGACCTTTTTCCATGGATAGGTCACCGCAACCTCGGAGAAGGCGACGATGAAGCCGCCAGCGACCGCGCCCAGCGGATTGCCAAGGCCACCGACGATGGCTGCAGCAAAGATCGGCAACAGAATCTGGAAATAGTTGAAAGCCTTGAAGCTTTTGTCGAGGCCATAAAGCGTGCCTGCGGTCACTGCCAATGCGGTCGCGATGATCCATGTCAGGCGCACGACGCGCTCCGGATCGATCCCCGATAGCAGCGCCAGATCCTCATTGTCGGCATAGGCCCGCATGGCTTTCCCGGCGCGTGAGCGGTTCAGGAAGCGGAACAGCGCCCAGCAGGCCAAAGCTGTGACGACAAAGGTGATGACCTGACTGACGCGCAGGGCCAGGCCCTCGTTCAGGCCGGTCCAGGTCTTGAAGTCCTGCACCGCGATCAGGAAGCGCGCGCCGTCGTCAAAGCGGATCTCGTCCACACCGATCAGCAGGCGCGTCACCCCGTTCATCACGAACATGACCCCGACCGAGGCCATGACCAGAATGATCGGCTCGGACTTTTTCTTGCGATAGAAGCGATAGACCACGCGGTCGGTGCCCAGCACAAAGGCCGAGCACAGCGCGATCCCGATCGGCAGCGCCAGCAGCGCCGTCGGCAGCGGGCCAAGGCTGATGCCAAGCGCTTGCAAGCCCCAAGTAACAATGATCACCAATGCGGTGCCAAAGGCCATGGTGTCGCCATGGGCGAAGTTGGAAAAGCGCAGGATGCCATAGATCAACGTCACCCCCAGCGCGCCAAGCGCCAGCTGTGCGCCGTAAGCGGCGGCGGGGATCACGACGAAGTTGAGCAGGGCCACAATGGCGTTCAGAAAATCCATGTCAGCCCCCAAGGAACGTGCGGCGAACCTCGGGATCGGCCATCAGGGCCTTGCCAGAGTCGGTATAGCGGTTCGCGCCCTGCACCAGCACATAGCCGATATCGGCGATCTCAAGTGCCTGACGGGCGTTCTGTTCGACCATCAGGATCGAGATGCCGGTGCGCGCGACCTCGATGATGCGGTCGAACAGCTCGTCCATGACGATGGGGCTGACGCCCGCCGTCGGTTCGTCCAGCATCAGAAGGCGCGGTTTCGTCATCAGCGCGCGGCCGACGGCGACCTGCTGACGCTGACCGCCTGACAACTCACCCGCATTCTGGCGGCGCTTGTCGGCGACGGCGGGGAACAGATGATAGACCTGTTCCATCGTCTCGCGGTAATCGTCGCCGCGAATATAGGCGCCCATTTCCAGATTTTCCTCGACCGTCATGGTCGGGAAGATGTTGTGGGTCTGGGGCACAAAACCCATGCCCTTGTGGACACGTTCCTGCGGGGTCAGGCGAGTGATGTCCTCGCCGCCCAGCGTCACCGCGCCTTCGCGCAGGTTCAGCATGCCAAAGACGGCCTTCATCGCGGTGGATTTGCCAGCGCCGTTCGGGCCGACGATCACGGCGATCTGGCCCTGATCCACGGTCAGTGTGCAGCCGTTCAGGATGTCGGCCTTGCCATAGCCGCCGCGCATGGCGGTGGCGGAAAGATAGGGCTGGCTCATCGGATATCCCCCGCGGGCTTGCCGTCGCCGCCCTGTCCGGCCTCGGCCCCAAGGCCGGGCTGCGCGCCGTGGCTTTCGCCAAAGCTGGCTTCCTCGGCGATCTCGGCGGCGACCTTGTTCTTCAGGCCGGTGCCCAGATAGGCCTCGATCACGGCTTCGTTCTGCATGATGCTGGAGGCATTGCCCTGCGCCAGCACCTTGCCCTGCGCCATGACGATCACCGGGTCGCACAGGCGGCCGATGAAATCCATGTCATGTTCGATGACGCAGAAAGTATAGCCGCGCTCTTTGTTCAGGCGGACGATGGCATCGCCGATCGTGCCCAGAAGCGTGCGGTTCACGCCCGCGCCGACCTCATCAAGGAAGACGATTTTGGCATCGACCATCATCGTGCGGCCCAGCTCAAGAAGCTTTTTCTGCCCGCCCGAGAGATTGCCCGCCTTTTCGTCGGCGACATGGGAAATCGTCAGGAATTCAAGAACCTCGTCCGCCTTCTTGCGAAGCGCGCGCTCATCCTCGCGGATGCGGCCACGGCGGAACCAGGTATTGACAAGGGACTCACCCGCCTGACCGCCCGGAACCATCATCAGGTTCTCGCGCACGGTCATCGAGGAAAATTCATGGGCCAGCTGGAAGGTGCGCAGCAGACCCTTGTGGAACAGCTGATGCGGCGCAAGGCCGGTGATGTCTTCGCCATCCATGACGACGCGGCCGGAAGTCGGCGGCAGAACGCCTGCGATGACGTTGAAAAGCGTGGATTTACCTGCGCCGTTCGGACCGATCAGGCCGGTAATGGAACCGGTCTCGATCGTCAGGCTGGCACCGTCAACGGCGCGAAACCCTCCGAAATGGCGGTGCAGGTCATGGACCTGGATCATGTTTCTCCCCAGACTTCGCTGTTTCCGCGAAGATTATTGCCCCAAGAGGGGTAGTTATAACAGGCAAAAGGCCCGGATTGAATCCGGGCCCCCCGCAACTTGTGAGGTCGATCAGCGGAACCCGATGACGTTCAGCTTGCCGCCCTTGAAATCGACTTCGCGGTAGACACCGGCGCTTTCGCCCGGCTCGACCAGTTCAACCGAGGTCGCGCCGACATAATCGACATCTTGCCCTGCGGCAATCAGTTCCAGCGCCTTGGCCAGTTCGCCCGGATAGATCTTTTCGCCCGGAGCGTTGGCGACTTCCATCACCTTGTCCTTGTAGACCTTGGCGTCGGACGACTTGGCGGCCTGCATGGCCAGCATGATCAGCGCAGCCGAGTCGTAGGATTCTCCGGCATAAGCCGAGGTGCCGTCAAAGCCGCCAGCCTTGGCCAGTTCCGCGAACTTGTCATGGCCTTCGCCCTCGGCCGAGGGGTTCTGGCCGAACGAGGTTTCCAGCGCGGTGCCGAATTTCTCGACCAGCGAGTTGTTGACCATGCCGTCGGGAAGCACGAAGGTCGAGAAGGCGCCGGTATCCAGCGAACCCTGGATCACGCCCGCGCCGCCTTGGTCGGCATAGCCCGCAACGACCAGCGCGTCGCCGCCGGCAGCAGCCAGCGCCGCGACTTCGGCCGAATAGTCGGCCTTGCCGTCGTCATGCGCCGCGGTGATGGTCACGGCACCGCCTTTGGCTTTGTAGGAATTGGCGAAGCTGTCGGCCAGGCCCTTGCCGTAGTCGTTGTTCGTGTAGGTGATGGCGACCGATTTGATGCCTTTTTCCAGCACGATGTCGGCCATGACTTCACCCTGACGCGCATCCGAAGGTGCGGTGCGGAAGAAGAAGCCCTTGTCGTCGATGGTCGACAGCGCCGGCGAGGTGGCCGAGGGCGAGATCATCACGACGCCGTTCGGCACGCCGACTTTTTCCAGCGAGGCGATGGTTTCGCCCGAGCACATGCCGCCCATCACGCCCTTGACGCCTTCGGCGCTGACCAGACGTTCAACCGCTGCGACCGAGGCTGCCGCGTCAACGCAGGTGTTGTCGGCGACGACCGGAACGATCTTCGAGCCGTCCAGCAGCTTGCCGCTGTCCGAAACCTCTTTCATGGCCAGTTCGGCGCCCTTCTGCATCGCGGGCGAGATGGATTCCAGCGGGCCGGTCAGGCCCAGCGAAATCCCCAGCTTGATGTCTTCGGCGCCCGCGGCGCCCGCGAACATGGCACCGGCGACGCTGGCCAGAAGCAGTTTTTTCATTGTCAGTCTCCCTGAGCGAACTTTTGTTCTGTTGGGCAAGCTATAAGCCCCAAAGCGAAAAGAAAAGTGCGCAAAGGCGGCAGATTGGCGGTCTAAACGGACGAATTGCCGCGAAATCGGGACAGGAAATGCCTAAATTGCATTCAGCGCGGGGGTGTCGCGCAACCGATAGGGAGAACTCCCGAAACTGGCGCGGTAGCATTTGGAAAAATGCCCGACCGAGGCAAAGCCGCAGGCCAGTGCGACCTCGATCACGCTGAGTTCGGTCTGGGTCAGCAGGTTGCGCGCGCGCTCCAGCCGGATGTCCATGTAATAGCGCTTGGGCGAGCGGCCCAGATAGCGCGCGAACAGTCGCTCCAGCTGGCGGGGCGACATGTCGGCATCCAGTGCAAGGCGGGCGGGACTGATCGGGTCCTCGATATTGGCCTCCATCCGGGCCAGAACCTGCGCAAGACGCGGGTGACGCGCCCCGATCCGGGTCGGAATCGACAGGCGCTGGTGGTCGCCCTCGGATCGGATCGAGGTATGGATCAACTGGTCAGCCACGCGACCGGCCAGTTCATTGCCGTGATCGCGGGCGATCTGGCGCAGCATCAGGTCGATGGCCGCCGTTCCCCCGGCGGCAGTCAGGCGGCTGCCATCCTCGACAAAGACGGTGCGGATCAGGCTGACATCGGGGAATTCCTCGGCGAATCCGTCCTGATTTTCCCAATGGATGGTGGCGCGGCGACCGTCGAGCAGCCCGGCTTCGGCCAGCACCCATGCGCCGGTACATAGCGCCCCCATCCGTGCGCCGCGCCGTGCCTCTCGTCTTAGCCAGCCAAGCACCGGACGGGTCGCTGCGCGGCCGATGTCGATGCCGCCGCAGACCAGAATCGTGTCCTCTCGGCGGGTGTCGGACAAGCCGCCATCCAGCATGACCCGCGTTCCGTTAGAGCAGATGGCGAAATCTCCGCCTTCGCCGACCACCCGCCATTCATAAAGGTTCTGCCCGGAAATGCGGTTTGCCAGCCGCAACGGTTCCACCGCAGCGGCAAAGGACATCATCGTAAAGCGTTCGACCAGCAGGAAATAATAGCGCCGGGCGCGTGGCTGGGCGGGGGCAGGGGGCGGCGTAATGGCTGGATCTGTGTCTGGCATGATGCGCGGCATGGATTTCCAGCGCAGATCAGCAGCCATCTTGGCGGCGTGCAAGGCTTTTCAGCGCTGTCATGACGCACTATACCCCCAATGACCTTTTGTCAGGAGGACAGGATCATGGCACCGCAGAAAACCGCTACCGCAACCCAAACCTGGGACAAGCGTGGCTGGCGCGCCTATCCGCGCATCCAGATGCCTGACTATCCCGACCAAGCCGCTCTGAACGCCGTCGAGGCGCAGCTTGCGAAATTTCCCCCGCTGGTTTTTGCGGGCGAGGCGCGACGACTGAAGGCCTCGCTGGCGGAAGTCGCGGCGGGACGCTCGTTCCTGCTGCAGGGCGGCGATTGCGCCGAAAGCTTCTCGGAATTCTCGGCCGACAACATCCGCGACACCTTCAAGGTGATGCTGCAGATGGCGATCGTGCTGACCTGGGGCGCGCAACTGCCCGTGGTCAAGGTTGGCCGCATGGCTGGCCAGTTCGCCAAGCCGCGTTCGACCGCGACCGAAACCATCGGCGCGCACGAGCTGCCCAGCTACCGCGGCGACATCATCAATGGCTTCGATTTCACCCCCGAAGCCCGCATTCCCGATCCGCAGCGGATGCTGGCGGCATACACGCAGGCTGCGGCCAGCCTGAACCTGCTGCGCGCCTTCTCGACCGGTGGCTATGCCGATATCCACCGCGTGCAAAGCTGGATCAGCGATTTCACCGGCGGCGAGGAAGCCGCGCGCTACCGTGACATCGCCGACCGCATTAGCGACGCGATGGCCTTCATGGCGGCGGCGGGCGTGACCTCGGCCACGGCGCATGGCCTTGGCACGGTCGATTTCTACACCAGCCATGAAGCCCTGCTGCTGGAATACGAAGAGGCGCTGGCCCGGATCGACTCGACCACGGGCCTGCCGGTCGCGGGCTCGGGCCACATGATCTGGATCGGCGATCGCACCCGCCAGATCGACGGCGCCCATGTCGAGTTTGCGCGCGGCGTGCAGAACCCGATCGGGCTGAAATGTGGGCCGTCGATCTCGGACAGCGACCTGAAAACGCTGATCTGGAAGTTGAACCCGGAAAACGAGCCGGGCCGCCTGACCCTGATCGCGCGCTTCGGTGCGGGTTTGGTCGGCGACCACCTGCCGCGCCTGATCAAGGCGGTGCAGGCCGAAGGTGCGAACGTCGTCTGGTCCTGCGACCCGATGCACGGCAACACGATCAAATCGGCCTCGGGCTACAAGACCCGGCCCTTCGAATCGGTGCTGCGCGAGGTGCGCGAGTTCTTCGCTGTCCACCGCGACGAGGGCACGATCCCCGGCGGCGTGCATTTCGAGATGACCGGCAAGGACGTGACCGAATGCACCGGCGGCGTCCGCGCGGTCACCGATGAGGACCTGTCGGACCGCTACCACACCGCCTGCGACCCGCGCCTGAACGCCAGCCAGTCGCTGGAACTGGCCTTCCTTGTGGCCGAGGAGTTGCGCCGCCGCCGTGTGGCCGGCGCACAGCAGGCCAAGGCCAGTTGATCCGAACGAAATTGATGGAAAGGGCGGCGATGATTTCGCCGCCCTTTTCACATCAGCTTGTCGGTCTTAGGCGATCCGGGATCGTTGGTGACCAGCCGGAACCGGGCGCGGCGTTCCTCGGGCGTGGTCGGGTCGGGCACGGGTCTGGCCGTCTCGGCGCGCCAGCTTGCCGGGCTTTCGGCAAATCCGGTGATCGAGGCCGAAGGCTCGATGATATGCGCGCCGGGAATGACCGGGAAAAGCGCCTCTCCGGCCAGATCGAAGCGGCGCGGGGTCTGGCCAATCTCGCCCTCGCTGACAAGGCAGCCCAGGGCGCGCGTCACATCGCCCAGATCCGAGCGCAGCGGCAGCAGCAGCAGCGATCCGGCCAGCTTGGGTCGCCCGTAGCTTGCCGGGGCCTCCAGCCTGATCCGGGCGATCTGCGGGCCGCGAAACACGGTTTCGAGCACATCCGACAGCCGCCCCCGCGATCCGGTATCAAACAGCGCGCAAAGCGGCATGCCCCGCACCTCCATCCCCATCAGGTCGATCAGGTGACGCCCGGCAAGGCGGAAGCGCGCGGCACCCGGCGCGATGCGCTCAAGGATGAAGGCGTAGTCAAGTGTGCGGCGGATGGCACGCGGCTCGACCTCGGCGCGGGCAGGGATGGCGCGGCCATTGCGCAGGCTGTCCCAGTAGCTGCGCAACTCATGCAGGATGTGCTCTGGCTGTGCTGTTCCGTGATCGGACAGGTGAAGCAGTTTACCCTCGTGCGGGGCGTCAAGCCCACGCACGGCATCGTCGCGGTCGTCCAAGGGACCGTGATCATCCGACATGCATATCACCCAAAAACCGAACGGAACTCGTAACACACTACGCGGCCAACTCTAGCAAGCCGCACCCCATTGCGCCGAGTGAATTATTTAGAATTGGTTAAAATCCGGGCGACGCCGGGGCGGGGGTTGACCCCGCCCCCCGCGCTGCGTCATTCAGGCCGCGCATTTCGTCTGTCCGGCCAACAATAAAAAGGAAATCGGGACCATGGATCGTAGCGGGCTTCTGATCATCCTGTCCTCGCCCTCGGGTGCGGGGAAATCGACACTGGCGCGGCGGCTGATGGAATGGGACCCGACGTTGCGCTTTTCCGTCTCGGCCACGACGCGCAAGCCGCGCCCCGGCGAGGTCGAGGGCGACCACTATTATTTCCGCGAACCCGGGGAGTTCCGCGCCATGGTCGCGGCGGGCAACATGCTGGAACATGCCGAGGTCTTCGGCAATCTCTATGGCACCCCACGCGAACCCGTCGAAGAGGCGATGCGCGCCGGTCGTGACACGCTGTTCGATGTCGACTGGCAGGGCGGGCAGCAGATCCGCGCCTCGGCGCTGGGAAATCACGTCATCTCGATCTTCGTGCTGCCGCCCAGCCTTGCCGAGCTGGAACGCCGTCTGATCTCGCGCGGGCAGGATGCCCCGGAGGTGATTGCCGGGCGCATGCAGAAAAGCCGCGACGAGATCAGCCATTGGGCCGAATACGATTATGTCATCGTCAACGAGGACATTGACCAAAGCGCCGAGGCGCTCAAGACCATCCTGACGGCCGAGCGGCTGCGCCGCGCCCGTCAGACTGGCCTTGGGCCGTTCGTGCGCGGCCTGATGGAGGAGGAAGGCAGATGATCTGGGATCTGGACGGGGTTTCGCCGCAACTGGCCGATGACGCATGGGTCGCCCCCGATGCGCAATTGATCGGCAAGGTCGTGCTGGAGGAGGGCGCCAGCGTCTGGTTCGGCGCCGTCCTGCGCGGGGATAACGAAGAAATCCGCGTCGGTCGCAATTCCAACGTGCAGGAACTGACCGTCTGCCACACCGATATCGGCCATCCGCTGACCATCGGCGCGGATTGCACCATCGGCCACCGCGCCATCCTGCATGGCTGCACCATCGGGGACGGCGTGCTGATCGGTATGGGCGCGATCATCCTGAACGGTGCAAAGATCGGCGCAGGCTCGCTGATCGGCGCCGGGGCGCTGGTGACCGAAGGCAAAGAGATCCCGCCCGGATCGTTGGTCATGGGATCGCCGGGCAAGGTCGTGCGCGAGCTGGATGATGAGGCGCGGGAAAGGCTGCTCAAATCGGCCGAAGGCTACCGCGCCAATGCCGCGCGCTTCCGCGCTGGCATGACGCCTGCGGAGGGCAGATGAGCCCGGACCTGCTTGCGCAACTTCTGGCGGCGGTGCCGGTGCCGATGGCGGTGGTCGGTGCCGATTCCCGGCTGATCGGTGGCAATGACGCGATGGAGGCGCTGCTGGGTCCGGTTCCCTCGGGCCGTCCTTTCGTCACCCTGCTGCGCCATCCCGAGGTGAATGCCGCCTTGGATTCGGTGTTGGCGGGCAGTCCGCGCGCCCGGCTGAACGCCACCATGCAGACCCGCAACGGAAAGGTCATGTGCGAAGTCACGGTGACGCCCATGGACCTGACCAAGGGCCGCGCCGCAGGCATCACCATCGAGGACCGCTCGCGCGATGAGGAAACCGGCCAGATGCGTCGGGATTTCGTCGCCAATGTCAGCCATGAACTGCGTACGCCGCTGACCGCGCTGATGGGCTTCATCGAGACGCTGCGCGGCCCCGCTCGCAACGATCCGGCGGCTCAGGAACGTTTCCTGGACATCATGGGCCGCGAGGCCGGGCGGATGAACCGGCTGATCGGCGAGTTGCTGTCGCTGAGCCGGGTCGAGCAGGACGAGCGTCGCCGCCCGGTCGAAAGCGTCGATCTGGCCGCGCTGCTGCGTTCGGTGGTGACGACCCTGTCGCCCTCGGCTACGGCGGCGGGGGTGCGGATTGAAGCGGAGGTGGGTGACGGGCAGGTTACGCTGCCCGGCGATGCGGATCAGCTGGTGCAGGTGTTTCACAACCTGATCGAGAATGCGGTGAAATATGGCGGCAGCGGCGGTGTCGTTCGCGTGCAATTGGAACGCCTGGAGCATGAGCCGGTGCTGCGCGGCCCGGCATGGACGGTCACTGTCGAGGATGAGGGCGAGGGGATCGAGGCATTGCATCTGCCGCGTCTGACCGAACGCTTCTACCGGGTCGACGCGCATCGCTCGCGCGAGCAGGGGGGCACGGGGCTGGGTCTTGCCATCGTCAAGCATATCGTCAACCGCCATCGCGGCCGGATGAAGATCGAAAGCACGCGCGGCAAGGGCAGCCGATTCATGGTGATCCTGCCCGAAAGCGCCGGTCGGGCCTGAGGTTCGGGTCATGACGGAAAAAGAAAGGGCGGGGGCATCGAGCCCCCGCCCTTTCTGGTTCGGCTGTGCCGAACCGGGTCCTATTCTGCGGCGTGGCCGGTAATGGCAGCGCCCGCGGTTTCGGAATTGGCCTTCATGCGGAAGCCGCGTTCCAGTTGGTCGAAGGGTGCGACCGGATAGTCGCCCGAGAAGCAGGCATCGCAATATTGCGGGCTGCCGGTGTTGCGGCCCTGAGCCTCGCCCACGGCGCGATAGAGACCGTCGAGCGACACGAAGGCGAGGCTGTCCACCCCGATCCATTCGCGCATCTCTTCCTCGGACATGTTCGCGGCCAGCAGCTTTTCGCGGTCGGGCGTGTCGACGCCGTAGAAGCAGGGCCAAGCGGTCGGCGGGCTGGCGATCCGGAAATGCACCTCGGCCGCGCCGGCATCAAGGATCATGTCCTTGATCTTGCGCGAGGTAGTGCCGCGCACCACCGAGTCGTCGACCAGCACCACGCGCTTACCGGCGACCAGCGCGCGGTTCACGTTCAGCTTCAGGCGCACGCCCATGTTGCGGATCTGCTCGGTCGGTTCGATGAAGGTCCGGCCCATATATTGGTTGCGGATGATGCCCATGCCAAAGGGAATACCGCTTTCATGCGCGAAACCGATCGCCGCGGGGGTGCCGCTGTCGGGAACCGCGCAGACCAGATCGGCTTCGACCGGAGCTTCGCGGGCCAGTTCCACGCCGATCTGGCGGCGGGTCTCATAGACCGAGCGGCCCTTGATGATCGAATCCGGGCGCGAGAAATAGACGTGCTCAAAGATGCAGAAACGACCGGTCGAGGGACCGAAGGGGCGCGAGCTTTCGATCTCGCCCTTCGAGATCACCACCATCTCGCCCGGGTCGATCTCGCGGATGAACTCGGCACCGATGATGTCGAGCGCACAGGTTTCCGAGGACAGGACATAGCCCTCGTCGCCGACCTTGCCCAGAACCAGCGGGCGCACGCCCAGAGGGTCGCGGACGCCGATCAGCTTGGTGCGGGTCATGGCGATGACGCTGAACGCGCCTTCGACGCGGCGTAGCGCGTCCTTCATCCGCTCGGGGATGTTGCGCTGGATCGAACGCGCCATCAGGTGGATGATGCATTCGGAGTCCGAGCTGGACTGGAAGATCGAGCCGCGCTCGATCAGTTCCTTGCGCAGCGCCATGGCGTTGGTGATGTTGCCGTTATGGGCGACGGCACAGCCGCCCATCGAAAAATCACCAAAGAAGGGCTGTACGTCGCGGATCGCGGTCGCGGCCTTGGTTCCTGCGGTCGAGTAGCGGACATGGCCGATGGCAAGCGACCCCGGCAGGGTTTCCATCAGGCTTTGTTTCGTGAAATTATCGCGCACGTAGCCGAAACGGTGGGCACTGTTGAAGCCCTGTTCCGCGTCATGCGAGATGATGCCGCCAGCTTCCTGCCCGCGATGCTGCAAGGCATGCAGGCCGAGGGCGACGAAGTTGGCCGCATCCGCGACACCGATTACGCCAAAGACGCCGCATTCTTCATGCAAGCGGTCGTAATCGAAGGGATGGGCAAGAAATGGCTGCATCATCACCGGCTCATGGGGCTAGGGGAGGGGTATCTGGCGTGAGTGCCGCTAACATAGGGACTCGCGCGGGTGAAGTCACGCCCCGCCGGACCGGCAGGGCGCATTTTATGTCACGAGGCGGTTATATTCGCCGGGTTGTCTCAATTCGCCGGGGCGGTGCCCTCGGTGGGGGTCGCGGCGGGTGCGGGCGTCTGGGTGTTCTGGTCGACGGCTTCGGTGCTCATGCAGCCACGGACCAGTTGCTCATAGCGCGAGACGACCCATTCCGGCGCATTATGCGGGATTTGTTCGTCCATCTGGCCGGTCATGCGCTCAAAAACCTGGGCCGAGCGCGAGTTGTCGACGACGGGCAGGTCCTGTTCGGACATGACCCGGTCGTAGACGATGAAGGCGATAGCCACCAGCAGGATGCCGCGCGCGACACCGAACAGGAACCCCATGCCTTGGTCGATACCGCCAAGAGCCGAGCGTTGCACCACCGAGGAGAACAGCGGCGTGATGATCGAGAACAGCACCAGCGCCAGGGCAAAGACCGCGGCGAAACCGGCGATGGTCGACAGCTCGCAGCTATCGGAAAGGAATTTGTTCAGTCCGGGGATCTGGGCGATCATCGGCCGCGCCGCGGGCGCAAAGATGAAGGCCAGCACCGCCGCGCCGATCCAACCGAGGATGGCGAGCGATTCGCGCACGAAGCCCCGTGCATAGGCAAGGATCGCCGAGAGGATGATCACGGCCGCCACGATGCCGTCGATGATGGTGAAACCGTCCATGTCACGCCCTTTTGCGGGTAGCCCCGCGATTGAGTGGCAAGCTCATCCGGCCCCGAATGTCTCGCCCACAAATTTTGTCAGATCCGGGACACGGTCCAGCCGCATCCCGCCCATGCCCTCGACCTTGGTGGAAGTAGGCAGGATTGCTCGTGAAAAACCAAGTTTTTGTGCTTCTTTCAACCTGTTTTCGGTCTGCGCGACTGGTCTTAGCGCGCCAGACAGGCTGATTTCGCCGAAAACCACGGCCTCGGGGGGCAGGGCGATATCCTCGCGCGCGCTTAGAAGCGCCGCAGCGATGGCCAGATCCGCCGCCGGTTCGTTGACGCGCATCCCCCCGGCAACATTGAGAAAAACGTCCAATCCTGCGAAAGGGATGCCGCAACGCGCCTCAAGCACCGCAAGGATGGTCGAGACCCGGCCCGAGTCCAGTCCGACGACGGTTCGTCGCGGACTGGCCAGTGTCGAAGGTGCAACAAGGGCCTGAACTTCTGTCAGGACCGGGCGTGTGCCCTCGATGCCCGCATAAACGGCCGATCCGGCGCTGGGTTGACCGCGTTCCGACAGGAACAGCGCCGAGGGGTTCGCAACCTCGGACAAGCCGCCGCCGGTCATTTCGAAGACGCCGATTTCGTCGGCCGGGCCGAAGCGGTTCTTATGGGCGCGCAGGATGCGGAACTGGTGGCCGCGCTCGCCCTCGAAATACAGCACCGTGTCGACCATGTGCTCAACGACGCGGGGGCCGGCGATCTGGCCTTCTTTGGTGACATGGCCGACCAGCACGACCGATGTGCCGCGCTTCTTGGCGAAGGTGGTCAGTTCATGCGCGGTGGCGCGGACCTGAGAGACCGAGCCCGGTGCGGCCTCGATCTGATCGGACCAGAGCGTCTGGATCGAGTCGATAATGGCGACATCGGGACGCTCGGCGTCGAGCGTGGTCAGGATGTCGCGCAGCGCGGTTTCCGCGCCAAGTCGCACCGGCGCATCGCCAAGGCCAAGGCGTTGGGCGCGCAGGCGGACTTGTGCGCTGGCTTCCTCGCCCGAGATATAGATCGCCTGCTGACCCGACCGCGCAAAGGCGGCAGCGGCCTGCAAGAGCAGGGTGGATTTCCCGATTCCCGGATCACCGCCGACAAGGATGGCCGAGCCCGGAACCAGCCCGCCGCCCAACACGCGGTCGAATTCGGCGATGCCGGAATTGGCGCGGGTTGGGGGGGCTTCCTGTGTGGCGAGGCCGGAAAGCGGGATCGGCTTGCCCTTGAGCGTGCCAAGGCCGCGACCGGGCCCCTGCGAGAGCGGGGCTTCCTCGATGATCGTGTTCCATTCGCCGCAGGCTTCGCAGCGACCGGACCATTTCTTGTGGCTGGCACCGCAGGCGGTGCAGGTGAAAGCGGTGATAGGTCTTGCCATTTGTTCTGAATGGCAGATTGCGCGCGGACGCGCCACTGGGAAGCGTGGTTCACGGTGGCGCGGTCGCGGGGGGTATTTGAAAAACGAAGAAAGCCTGCGTTTCTAGCTGACACCAAGGCCGGCGCGCATCAGAACTCGGCGGACCGGGGCCACCGCATAGAGGCTGCCGAGGGCTGCCGCCCGCAGGTCGCGCAAGGGCCGGGCAGAGATCATGCTGGTCCGGTTCAGTGCGTCGATACCGATCAGGCGGGCCAATGCCTCGGGGCGGCGGCGGCGGTTATAGGCGTCAAGCGAGGCGCGGCTGCCGGGACTGCCCGATGACAGCTCGATCAGGGCTGCGAGATCGGCGAGGCTCATGTTCAGGCCCTGCGCGCCGATCGGCGGGACGACATGGGCGGCCTCGGCGATCAGGGCGGTGCGGGGGCCAGTGAAGTTGTCGGAGATCTGACTGATGATCGGCCATTCGGTCAGGCGGGTGGCCTGGGTCAGATGGCCCAGAACGCCTGCCGAGCGGCGGTTCAGTTCTGCGGAAAACTCCTCGGGCGGAAGGGCGCGCAGGCGGGCGGTTTCGGGGCCGCGCTCCATCCAGACCACCGCCGAGGAGGGCTTGCCGTTGCGGTCGGGCAGGGGAACCAGCGTGAAGGGGCCGCCCGAGCGGTGGATCTCGGTCGAGATATTGTCATGGGGGCGGTCATGGGTGACGGCGAAGGCCAGGGCCTTTTGCCCATAGCGCAGGGTGCGCGTGCCGATTCCCAGCGCCTGACGCACCGGCGAATTGCGTCCGTCGGCACCGATGACCAGATCGGCCCGCAGGCGCGTACCGTCCGTCAACGTGACCAGCGCTTCATTTTCGCGCGCGATCAGGCCAGCGGTTCCGGTGCCGGGCAGAAAGCGGACATTCTGCAGCGTGGCCAGCCGGGCCGAGATCTCGCGTTTCAGCAGCCAGTTCGGCAGATTCCACCCAAAGGGCTGGTCCGAAATTTCAGCCGCGTCGAAATCGCGGGTCAGGCGGGCTTGCGACAGCTTTCCGCCCGCGTCGATGATGCGCATGACCTGCAAGGGCGTCGCATGCGGGGCAAGGCGTTCCCACAGCCCGGCGGCGGATAGGACCGCGATCGACGGATGCAGGAATGCCGTGCTGCGCAGGTCCGAGCCTTCGGTCGCCTCATCGGTGATGGGCGGGGCGGGGTCAACGCAAGTGACCTGATGCCCGGCGCTGCCAAAGGCTGCCGCTGCGATCAACCCGGCAATGCCGCCGCCCGAAACGAGGATCTCGGTCCGTTCCATCAGTTCAGAAGCCTGCCGCATAGGCGATGAGCACGCCAAAGACCGTGACCGTTCCGGCAAGCCCGATCATGGCAAGCGCGGGCAGGCCCCAGATCGCGGTCGTGACAACGGCGAAAACGACCAGAGCCAGCGCGAACATCAGCAGCTTGGCTGCGGTCCGGGCTTCCTGACGGGCTTCAATGGGATCAACGTGTGTGGCGGCCATGACGCGTCTCCTGTTCGGGTTCGCTTAATTCTGTCCCTGACGCCGCGTTTCGGCAAGGGAGCGCAGGAAGGCGGTCAGGTCCATGGTGTGGTGCTGGACGTGCGCGCCGTGGTCATGGGCGGGTGCAAACTGGTCGGGACCGCTGCGGCCTTTGCCGACCAGAACCGTGCGCATGCCCAGTAAATGCGGGGTTTCAAGGTTGCGGGGCTCGTCCTCGAACATAGCCGCGGTGGCAGGGTCGAAACCCGATGCCTGCATCACTGCGGCATAAGCGCGCGGGTCGGGTTTGGGCAGGAAGCCGGTGGTGTCGATGCCGTGGACCTCATCGAATACGGTCAGGCCTCGGCCCTCCAGCACGCGGGCGGCGTATTCGGTGTCGCCATTGGTATGCACGATCTTGCGCCCCGGCAGGTCCGAGATCAGCGCGGCAAGATCGGGGTCCGGCGTCAGATGCGAGAAGTCGATGTCATGGACCTCGCGCAGATAGGGCATCGGGTCGATCGCATGTTCGGCCATCAGCCCGGACAGCGTCGTGCCATGCTCGCGCCAGTAATGGTCGCGCAGGCGGCTGGCCTCGGCCTCGGGGACGCGCAACTCGCGCATGACATAGGTGGTCATGCGACGCTCGATCTGATCGAAAAGCCGCATCTCGGGCGCGTAAAGCGTGTTGTCCAGATCGAAGATCCAGGTGGTCACATGATGAAAATCCATATGCGCTGCCTAAGCCCGCAGCAGGGCGCTTGCAATCCCGCGCGCGAAACAGGATCGTGCGCCGCATGAAAGACGCCTATTCCCTGATCCTTTCCGCCATCGACAACGGCATCTATCGCCCCGGCGACCGGCTGGTCGAATCCGAGCTGGCCGAGCGTTTCGGCGTCTCGCGGACCCCGGTACGCGAAGCGCTGCAGCGACTGGAAACCCAGTCCATGCTGAAGCGCGACGGGCGCAGCCTGATCGTGGCCACACTGGATCACAACCAGTTGGCCGAGCTGTATACCGTTCGCGCCGAGCTTGAGGCTCTGGCCGCGCGCCTTGCCGCCCGCCATGCTACGCCCGAGGAAATCCGGGTGCTGGCCGGAATGGTCGATGAGGATCACAAGATCCTTGGCGATCCGCAGGCGCTGTCGCGTGCCAATCGGCGCTTTCACCATCAGATCCATCTGGCCTCGCACAACCGCTATCTGGTGCAGCAGCTGGACCTTGTGCATCGCAGCATGGCCCTGATGGCGCGCACGACGCTGGCGGCAAAGGGGCGCGACACGGTGACGCTGGACGAGCACCAGGAGATCGTCGATGCGATCACTCTCCGCGATGAGGCCCGTGCCGAGGCTGCCTTGCGCCGTCACATCTCAATGGCGTTCGAGACACGTCTGAAGGAAGAGGCCCGGCTGACCAGCGAGAGCAGCCCCGACGCATGATTCGGGTGATTCGCGGCTCGGCGGATCTGGACGAGGGCGCGGCCCATCTGGCGCGGGTCTGCCCGGTCTGGGCGCGGGTGCTGCCCCAGCTTGGTCCCTTGCCGCTGCGGCGCTGGGACGAAGGATTCGTGTCAATCCGCGATGCCGTGGTGTCGCAGCAGATTTCGACCCATGCCGCCAGTGCCATCGTCGCACGCATGGTCGCGGCCGGGTTGGGCGATGAGGTAGGCATTGCGGCAGCCAGCGATGAGGACCTGCGCGCGACCGGCCTGTCGCGGTCCAAGATCCGCTACCTGCGCGGCATCGCCGGGGCGGGACTGGACTGGCCCGGCCTGCGCGATCTTTCCGACGAAGACGCCATTGCCGCGCTGACTTCCTTGCCGGGGATCGGGCGCTGGACCGCTGAAATCTATCTGAAATTCGCGTTGGGGCGGGCGGATGTCTTTGCCGCCGCCGATCTGGCCTTGGCCGAGGCAGCGCGGCTGCTTTACGATCTGCCGGATCGGCCGGGGCCGCGGGCGCTGATCGAACTGGCCGAACCGTGGCGACCATGGCGTGCGGTTGCGGCACGCGGGCTCTGGGCCTATTACCGGCTGGCAAAAGGACGCGAGGGGGTCAGATGACGCGGGAACTCAATGCAAAACGGACGGGACCGGCCAAGGCGGATTCGGTGGTCGTCTTCCTGCATGGCTATGGTGCGGATGGGGCCGACCTGCTGGGGCTGGCCGATCCGATGCAGCCGCATCTGCCGCGCACGGCATTTTATGCCCCGGACGCGCCGGAACGCTGTATCAACAATCCGATGGGTTTCCAGTGGTTTCCGATCCCGTGGATGGACGGCTCGACGCCCGAGCAGGCCCGCGCCTCGGCCGAGGAATCATTCCGCGACATCAATGCTTTCCTTGATAAAGTTCTGAAAGACGAAGGTCTTGCGCCGTCGCGTCTGGCGCTGGTTGGTTTCTCGCAAGGCACGATGATGTCGCTGGAAGTCGCGCCACGCCGCGACGCGGAACTGGCGGGCGTTGTCGGCTTTTCGGGTCGGCTTCTGGACCCCGAGGCGCTGGCCCGCGACGTGAAATCCCGCCCGCCGATCCTGCTTGCGCATGGCGATCAGGACCCGGTCGTGCCTTTCGAAAGCATGGCGCTGGCTGCCGATGCGCTGGCTGGGGCTGGTTTCTCGGTCCGGACCCATGTGATGAAACGCACGCCGCACGGGATTTCGCCCGATGGGTTGTCGGTCGCTTTGGCCTTCCTGAGAGAGCGGTTTTCCGCGGGGTAACTTCATATCGCGCATAATTGCCCTTGAAGTCGCAGGGTCGGGGATTACCTTGGAATCAGTTAGCGAGGAGATTTTGCGATGAATCTGATCCTGATGGCCCTGACCGCTGTCCTTCCTGCCGGGATGCTTCTGGCAATGGCGATGCGTCGGCCGCAAGCTCAGAAAGTCGTGGTACGCGCCCGCCGCTGATCCACCCGCATCAGGCTCCATATCCGGGGTTCGGCCAATTCGATGGAATTGCCTGCCGGGTCCCGGAAATAAATCGATCTTCCCCCCTGCGGCCAGACGAAATCGGCCTCGATCCTGATGCCTGCGGCCTGCAGATGCTGCCGCCACGCATCCATCTGCGCATCCTCGACGCCAATGCAGAAGTGACCCTCGCCCTCGGCGCCATGCGGTGGAACGGGCACGGGTGATCCCGCGGTTGGCGGTCTGCGGGTTGCGTCCGGATTGAAGACCAGCAGGATCTGTTCCCCACATTGGAAAAACGCATGCCGATCGGGCTGATAGCCGATCCGGGGCAGGCCCATGACCTCAGTCCAGAACACCGACGCACGATCAAGATCGCGCGCATAAAGCGCGGTCTCCAGCGTGCCGATCAGGCTGGGTGGTTTCGCCATGTCCCGATCCTGACATTGCGGTGACCGGAAAGCCAGCACCGCCTGATTGGAAGCAATGACCCTTGCCGCGGTTCACATCTGGCAAAACTTGCCGTGGCGCATGAGGGATTTGGCGGACATCGCCTGTCACGTCGATGTCACGCATCGGGGTTAATGATTTGGCAGGACATATATTGAGGGTATTGTCTGACTGCGGTCACGATATATAGTTGTCCGCAAGACGTTCCGATGAATTACCCTGCACAGATAAGGCAGAGGGCCGATGCTGGACGACCTTGGAAAACTCAGGATGGTTCCCTTGCGCGAGTGGCGAGACTCGCGTCAAAGTCCGGGCTTCCCCCTTCCCGCGGTGGGAAAGGGCTACGAATCCATAGGCGTATACCCCAAGTTTCCACAAGATTTCCCAAGGCGCGTGATTACCACGCGCCTTTTTCATTTCGCTCAGGACGGCGCACGCCCCCGGCCCGGAGGTAACGCATGAACCTGCCGCTTCAGAACCTTCGGACGCTGATCCTGAACGCGGACATGCAGCCGCTCAGCTATGCACCGCTGTCGGTCTGCACCTGGCAGCAGGCCATCGTGTCGGTGTTTCAGGACCGGGTCGTGCAGGTGAAGGCCTATGACGATATCCAGATCCGCACCGCTGCCCGCGAATACGACGTTCCCGCCGTCATCGCGCTGAAGACCTTTCGCAAGCGCAAGCATGTCGCCTTCACCCGCTACAATGTGTTTCTGCGTGACGAATTCCGCTGCCAGTATTGCGGCAAGCGCTATCCGGCCCGCGACCTGACCTTTGACCACATCGTGCCGCGCAGCAAAGGCGGACAGTCGAACTGGCTGAATATCGTGTCCTGCTGCAGCAAGGACAACCTGCGCAAAGGCAACAAGACTCCCGAGCAGGCCGGGCTGAAGCTGCTGCGTCCGCCCTTTGCCCCGACCTCGTATCAGCTTGATGCGGCAGCCATGCGCCTGCCGGGCGCGGCGGACCAGTTGCACCAGACCTGGATGGACTTTCTGTACTGGGATGCCGAGCTGGAAAACCGGTGATTGCACAACTGAAACGATATGGCGTCTTTGCCGGAGGCTCTGCCTTTGGTGCGGTGGTCGATTACATCGTGACCCTGGTGGCGGTGCGCGCCTTGGGCATATCACCCGAAACGGCGCTGGCGCTGGCCATGGTTTTCAGCGCGACGGCGGTGTTTTTCTGGCATGAGCATCTGACCTTCGGATCGAAGGGCCAGCCGGGCCTGTCGCGCCGCTACATCCTGTTCATGCTGTGGAGCGTGGTCGTCTGGGGCATGCGTGCAGGAATGCTGTTCCTGTTCCGTATGGCGGGCATGCCGCTATATGCTGCGCTGGCCCTGGCGATCGGCATTGCCTCGGTCGTCAATTACATCCTGTCATCGCGCGCGATTTTCCGCACCACCCATCAACGGTAACACGGTCTCGCCCGCAGGCTGCGGACGCGGTTGGACATCCACGGGCAGCACCGGCGGGATGCCGTAAAGGAAGGCGTCGCGATCCTTGCGGCGGGATGCGCCGGCCTCGGACCAGTGGATGTCGTCGACCAGAAACAGCGGGCGGCGCTTGGTTTCGTTGAAGATGCGGCCCAGATATTCGCCGATCACCCCCAAGGCGATCAGCTGCACGCCGCCCAGTAACAGGATGGTCAGAAACAGCGTCGGGAAACCCTGCACGTCCTCGCCGATCAGCAGGGTGCGGATCAGGTAATAGGCACCGCCGCCAAAGGCGAAAAGCGCGATCAGGAAGCCCAGATAGGTGGTCAGCCGCAGCGGAACCGTGGTGAATGAGGTGATCCCCTCGATCGAGAGGTTCAGAAGCTGGGCGTATTTCCACTTGCTCGTGCCCGAGAAGCGCGGCTCGCGCACGTAATCGACCGCACAGGACTTGAAGCCGACCCAGGCGAACAGGCCCTTCATGAAGCGATGCGCCTCGGGCAGGCGCAGCAGGGCGGATACCGCACGGCGGCTCATCAGCCGGAAATCCCCGACATTGGCGGGCAGGGGGACCGGGCCAAGGCGGCGCATCACGCGGTAGAAACCATGCGCGGTGGTCTTTTTCAGCCAGCTGTCGCCCTGTCTTTCGATCCGGCGGCCATAGACCACGTCATAGCCTTCGCGGTAGCGCTCAAGGAATGTCGGGATCAGGGCGGGCGGGTCTTGCAGATCGGCGTCGATGGCGATGACGGCATCGCCGGTGGCATGGCACAACCCGGCGGTCAGCGCGATTTCCTTGCCGAAATTGCGGCTGAAATTGACCACGGTGATATTGCGCTCGGCCTCGGCCAGTTCGTGCATCAACGCCAGAGTCCCGTCGCGGCTGCCGTCATTGACGAAGACGATCTCATAGGGCTGGCCTGCGCCGCGCATGACCTGCCCGATGCGTTGCACGAACTCCCGCAGGCCGTCCTCTTCGTTGAAGCAGGGGCAGACGATGGAAACAAGGGTCAGGGGAGGCACGGTCTGGGACATGACTTGGACTGAACTTTCCTTGATTCGAAAAGAGTTGTCGCGATTCACATTGCAGAGACTGCTGAACTATGGGTCCATTCTGGCGATGATGAGGCGGTGAAGGAACCTGTCCTTTTTGCCATCGTTTTGCTGGTCGCACGCGCGTTCAGGCCGTGCGCAGGGCAGGCCATATGGCCCCTCTAGTGGTCCACGCGCACGACCAGATGCACGATGGCGGCTGCGCTAAGCGCGATCAGTCCCGAAACGTAAAGCGGCACACCGATCGCGGTTACCAGCCAGATGGTCAGGCCCGCGGCCAGAATCACGGCAAGAAGCAGGATCAGGAAATGCGGAAGCGGCATGTCGACCTCCTATAGGTCGATTATGTGACTGAACGGCGTGAAGGAAAAGACCTTCGTGCCTGACGAATGCGTCAATCGTGATGTTCTTGATATGTTCTTGCTTGCGGCGTATTCTGACCGCATGACCCTGCCGCCGCGAAACCCTGATGAAATCCTGCGCGCCCGTGGGGCGGATACCCGCCCGGCTGGCCGATTCGAGCCATATCAGCAGGAACGCGAACATGACGGCTGGGATATCCCCGAGGAACAGGCACTGTTGCGAACCGAGGTCACCCAGGAACGCGCGCGTTCGATCATCGCGCGCAATGCCTCGCCCGACATTCCCTTCGACCGCTCGGTCAATCCCTATCGGGGCTGCGAACATGGCTGCATTTATTGCTTTGCCCGACCCAGCCACGCCTATCTGGGTCTGTCGCCGGGATTGGATTTCGAAACCAAACTGACCGCCAAGCCCAATGCGCCCGAATTGCTGGCGGCCGAGATCGGGCGGCGCGGCTATGCGGTCGCGCCCATCGCCTTCGGGACGAATACCGACCCCTATCAGCCGCTTGAGGCCAAGATGGGGATCATGCGCGGCTGTATTGAGGTTCTGTCGGCGTGGAACCACCCGATGAGCTTGGTGACGCGGGGGGCGACGGTGCTGCGCGATGTGGCGCTGCTGGGGGACATGGCGGCACGGCGGCTGGTCAGCACAGGCGTTTCGATCACGACACTGGACGCGGATCTGGCGCGTCAGATGGAGCCACGCGCCCCCGCGCCTGCCACCCGGCTGCGGATGATCGAGGCCTTGGCCCGCGCGGGTGTGCCGGTGCGGGTCATTACCGCGCCGATGATCCCGGTCCTGAACGAACATGAGATGGAGCGGATCATGCAGGCGGCCCGCGACGCCGGGGCACATGCGGCCAGCATGATCCCGATCCGCCTGCCGCTTGAGGTGGCACCCCTGTTTCGCGATTGGCTGGAGCGTCACCATCCGGGCAAGGCTGCGCATGTCATGGCGCGCATTCAGGCCATGCGCGGCGGGCGCGACAATGATCCACGCTTTGGCGCGCGGATGCGCGGTGAAGGAGTCGAGGCCGAGTTGCTGCACCAGCGCTTCCGCCTCGCCCGTCGAAGGCTGGGGCTGGACAGCCCGCAGCCGGTGCTGGATCGCAGCCTGTTCGGGCCACCGCCCCGCGCAGGCGATCAACTGTCGCTGTTTTAACTCCCGGCCATCGCGCCCGAAATGCGGGACGAGATCACCTCGCGCGTCGGGCGCGCACCGGGCTGGCGCTGCTCCAGCGCGCCCCGCATCGCAGCCAGATGTTCGGGCGTGGTCCCGCAGCAGCCGCCGATGATCCTGACGCCCATGTCGCGCGCCAGCACCGCAAATTCGGCCATGACCTCGGGCGTGCCGTCATAGATCAGCCCGCCATCCTGAAAGCGAGGAACCCCGGCATTGGGCTTGGCGATCAGAGGGCGTTCCGATCCGGCTGCCGAAAAACCGGACATCGCCAGCAGAAGCTCTGCCGGACCCGTGCCGCAATTCGCGCCATAGGCGACAGGAGGATAGGGCAGGCGTTCGACCAGCGTCGCCAGTTGCGGCGGGCTGACGCCCATGATGCTGCGTCCGCCCGGCTCAAAGCTCATCATGCCGCACCATGGCAGGCCGGTCGTCTGCGCGGCTTTGGCGGCGGCACGCATTTCTTCAACCGCACTGACGGTTTCGATCCATAGAATGTCGACGCCGCCATCCTTCAGGGCCTCGGCCTGTTCGGTGAACAGGCGCGTGGCCTCGGCCTCGGTCAGGCGACCGACGGGGGCCATGATCTCGCCGGTCGGGCCGATCGAACCCGCGACGATGACATCGCGGTCGGATTCCACCACCGCCTCGCGTGCTAAGCGCGCCGCGGCATGGTTGATCGCGGCAACGCGGGTCCCTGCACCCGACAGACGCAAGCGGCTGGCATTGGCGCCGAAGCTGTTGGTCAGGATCAGATCGGCACCCGCTGCGATCATCTGACGATGCAATTCACGCACCCGCTCGGGATGGGTTTCGCACCACAGATCGGGGGCGTCTCCGGGCTGAAGGCCCATATTGTAAAGATTGGTTCCGGTCGCGCCATCGGCCAGAAGCCAAGGCCGCGCGCCAAGCAACCGGGACAGGATGTCCGTCATCTGAATATCCGTTCTCGCACGGGATGAGCCTAGCACATCCCGCGCGGAAAGGGCTGATTTTTCCGTCGCTTCAGCGCGAACGGATCATGCCCATGATTTCCTTGGTCCGCTCGACGATGGGCTGGGCGATGGCCGCCGCCTGATCCGCGCCACGGCCCATGATGCGGTCGATTTCCGCAGGATCGGCCATGTACTGGGTCATCTTGGCGGTGATCGGGGCCAGCACCTCGACCGCGACTTCGGCCAAAGCGGGTTTGAAGGCACCAAAGCCCTGACCCTCGAAACGCGCCAGTACCTGATCCGCAGTTTCACCCGAAAGTGCGGCATAGATGTTCACGAGGTTGCGGGCCTCGGCGCGGTCCTTCAGGCCTTCCATGTTACCCGGCAGCGGCTCGGCATCGGTGCGGGCCTTGCGGATCTTCTGCGCGATGGCATCGGCATCGTCGGTCAGGTTGATGCGGGTCGCGTCCGAAGGGTCGGATTTCGACATCTTCTTGGACCCATCGCGCAGCGACATGACGCGGGTGGCGGTGCCTTCGATCAGCGGATTGGTGATCGGGAAGAAATCGACGCCGTAATCATGGTTGAACTTGGCCGCGATGTCGCGGGTCAGCTCCAGATGTTGCTTCTGGTCCTCGCCGACCGGCACTTCGGTCGCGTGATAGGCCAGAATGTCCGCCGCCATCAGCGACGGATAGGCCAGCAGCCCAAGGCTGGAATTTTCCGAGTTCTTGCCCGCCTTGTCCTTGAACTGGGTCATCCGGTACATCCAGCCGACGCGGGCGACGGTGTTGAACAGCCATGCCAGCTCCGCATGCTGGGCAACCTGGCTTTGGTTGAACAGGATCGAAACTTCGGGATCGACGCCGGATGCCAGAAACGCCGCCGCGACTTCGCGGGTGTTGTGACGCAGTTTCTCGGGGTCTTGCCAGACGGTGATCGCATGCAGGTCCACGACGCAATAGATCGTCTCGGCGCCCTTGCCCTGATATTCGGCGAAGCGTTTCAGCGCGCCAAGGTAATTGCCCAGCGTCAGCCCACCCGAGGGCTGGATGCCGGAGAAGATGCGCGGAGCGAAGCTCGTGGTCATGGCACTACCTGCTTGGAAATTTCCGAAGGCTGGCTTACCCCTTGACCGGTCCGGGCGCAACCGCCCGAGCAAGCATGAGGATGACGATGCGACCCGGTTACGACGAATCCCCGCTGAACCCTGTTCCCGCCGTGGTCTGGGCACTGGTCCTGCCGATGATCGCCTGCGAGGCGGTGTTCGGACTGGCGCAACTGGGCCTGACCGGGGGCGGCGCGCCGGGGGCGGGCATCGCCATGCGCCAGATCGCGGTCGAGCGCACTGCCTATATCCCCGAAATGGTGCTGCAACTGTGGCAGATGGGGGTGTTCATGCTGGATCAAAGCTGGCGCATCCTGACCTATTCCTTTGTCCATCTGTCGCTGATGAGTGCGGTCTTCACGATCGTCTTCTGTTTGGCGCTGGGGAACCTAGTCGCTAATCAGTTCCGGACATGGGCCGTTCTGGCGCTGTTCTTTGGCTCGGCCATTGGCGGGGCGCTCATCTACACGCTGGTCGCAGGGCTTTTGCCGCAGTTTCGCTTTCAGCCGCTGATCGGCGGCTATCCGGCGGTCTACGGTCTGGTCGGGGCCTTTACCTTCCTGCTGTGGACGCGGCTGGGGCAGGAAAACGCCAACCGGATGCGGGCGTTTTCGCTGATCGGCATGCTTCTGGCGTTCCAGCTGGTCTTTGGCATCATCTTTCAGGATGGCAACAAGACCTGGATCGCCGAGGTCGCGGGCTTTGCGACAGGCTTCCTGATGTCCTTCGTGCTGATCCCGGGCGGGGTCGCCCGGGTCATGCGCCAGATCCGTCAGCGCTGACGGCGAAAGCCTGCCTTCAGGTCCGAAGGACGGAAGGCCCCCAGCAGGATCGCGGCGATACCATAAGCCGCGACACCTGCGCCAACCAACGCCAGCAGTGCCAGATAGCGCGTGCCGGGTTGGTACAGCGTGTCACCAAGTGCCGAGAGCGTCGCCCAGATCGCCACGCCCATCACTGCCGACGCGCCGATGATGCGGGGCAGACGGTGCTTGAGCCGCTCGTCCAGTTCGGCGGCCTCGCCATAGGCGCGGGTGCCACGCCATAGCTGTGCGGCCATGGTCCAACCGGCGATGGTCGTGCCCCAGGCGGCGGCGGAAAAGCCGATGAAGGGCGCAAGGCCAAGCGCGATCACCGCATTGACCACCATCGACCAGATCGCAAAGCGGAACGGGCTGCGGGTGTCCTCGCGCGCGAAATACAGCGGTTGCAGCACCTTTTGCAGCACGAAGGCAGGCAGGCCAAGGCCGTAGATCGCCAATGCCAACGCGGTCGGGCCGACATCGGCCTCAAGGAAGGCGCCGCGTTTGAACAGGACCGAGATCAGCGGATAGGCCGCCATCACCAGCGCCACGGCTGCGGGCACGGTCAGGAACAGCGCGAATTCCGCGGCGCGGTTATAGGCATGCCGCCCACCGCCCGTATCGCCCGCCTTCAGCCGCCGCGAAATGTCGGGCAGCAGCACGATGCCGATGGCGATGCCGACGACGCCAAGCGGCAATTGATACAGCCGGTCGGCATTGGTCAGCCACGCGATTGCCCCGTCATAGAATGACCCCACCTGACGTCCGACCAGCAGGTTGATCTGGACGACCCCTCCGGCCAGCACGGCAGGGGCGGCAACTGTCAACAGGCGACGCATGTCGGGCGAGAGCCTTGGGCGGCGCAGGCGCAGCGGAAAGCCCATACGCTTGGCTGCCCACCAGACGCAGTACAGCTGAGCAATGCCCGAAACCGGCGTGGACCAGGCCATGGCTTTGCCCATGTCCCAGCCGTTCCAGTCGGCCAGCAGCATCGCCGCGATCAGGATGAAGTTCATCAGCACCGGCGCGGCAGCGGCGGCAATGAAGCGCCCGCCCGCGTTCAGCAGCCCCGACAGCAGCGCCGTCAGCGAGATGAACAGGATATAAGGAAAGCAGATCCGGCCATAGACGACCGCCAGATCGAAACGCTCATCGCCCTTGAAGCCTGCCGCCATCGCCAGCACCAGCCACGGCATCGCCAGATGCGCGATGACCGAGACGACCAGCACGACGCTGAACAGGCCGGAAAACGCCTCTTCGGCAAAGCCGCGCGGGTTGTCGCCGGCTTCCAGCCGTTTCGCGAACATCGGCACGAAGGCCGTATTGAAGGCCCCTTCGGCAAAGAAGCGGCGGAACATGTTGGGCAGGGTGAAGGCCACCAGATAGGCCTGCGCCACCGGCCCCGTGCCCAGATAGGCGGCGATCATCACGTCGCGGACAAAGCCCACCACGCGGCTTGCCAATGTCCATGCCCCGACCGAAAGAAAGCCGCGGATTAGTCTGATCGGTTGCATTTGTTCTTTCCGTGATCCCGGAACCTAGAACGAGCCGCCAAGGCTTCGTTCCGCCTTTTCGGCGCGCTCGGTTCCGTCCTTGATCGCCTGTTGTAGTTTCTTGCTGAGCGACTCGCGCTTTTGCGGCTGGTGCAGCTTTAGCCCGAACATGTCCTTGACGTAGAACGTGTCCACCACCTGCGCCCCAAAGGTCGCGATCACCGCGCTGGCAATCTGGATGTGGTTTTCCGCCAAGGTCCGGGTCAGGTCGTAAAGCAGACCGGGCCGGTCGCGGGTATCGACCTCGATCACCGTGTAGACGTCCGACGCCTCGTTGTCGAAGGTGATATGGGTCGGGAAGCGGAAGGCGCTGTCGCGTTTCTTGGGCTTGTCGCGCCCGGCCAAGACTTCGCGAGGGACCACCTCGCCGGCAAGCGTCCGCTCGATCATCTTGCGCAGGCGCGGCAGCCGATCCGAGGCATAGGGGTGTCCGTCGCTGTCCTGCATCCAGAACACCGCCGTCGCGAAGCCGTCCTTGGTCGTATAGGTCCGTGCATCGACGATATTCGCGCCGACCAGCGCGATCGCCCCTGCAAGGCGCGAGAAGATCCCCGGATGGTCGGCCAGAACAAAGGCCGCGCGGGTCGCGTCACGGTCGATATCGGGATGCAGGTCGATGCGGATTTCGTCATCGCCCAGACCGCGCAGCAGGTCGGCAAAGATATACTGCGTCTCGGTCGGAAGGCTGGGCCAGTAGTTTTCGTAATGCCGACCCAACTCGCCCTTGATCTCGCGCGGCTCCCAGTCGCGGGCGGTCAGCAGATGCCGCAGCGAGCGTTTCGCCTCGCCGATGCGACGGTCGCGGTTCAGTTCCTCAAGGCCGTTCTTCAGCGCCCTTTCGGTTTCGGCATGCAGCTTGCGCAGTAGCACGGCCTTCCAGTTGTTCCAGGTGCCGGGACCGACGCCGCGAATATCGCAGACGGTCAGCACGGTCAGCAGGTCCAGCCGGGTTCGCGTTTTGACCAGCTTGGCAAAGTCGCGCAGCGTCCGCGGGTCGGAAATGTCGCGCTTCTGCGCCACGTCCGACATCAGCAGGTGGTTGCGGATCAGCCATTCGATGGTCTCGGTCTCATCGGGTTCCAGCCCGAAGCGGGTGCAGACCCGCCGCGCCAGCCTTGCCCCAAGGATCGAGTGATCCTCGGTCCGGCCCTTGCCGATGTCATGCAGGAAGACCGCCAGATAGATCACCCGGCGGTTGGGCTTGGCCGACATGATCTTGCTGACCGTGGGCAGATCCGCGATTTCCTCGCCGCGTTCGATCGCCGACAGGGCGGCGACGCATTGGATCAGATGCTCGTCCACCGTGTAATGGTGATAGACGTTGAACTGCATCATCGCCACGACCGGGGCGAATTCCGGGATGAAGGCGGCCAGCACCCCCAACTCGTTCATCCGCCGCAGCGAGCGTTCCGGGTTGCCGTGCTTCAGCAGCAGGTCAAGAAAGATGCGCACCGCCTCGGGGTCCTGGCGCACATGGTCGTCGATCAGGTTCAGGTTGGCCGCGACCGCGCGCATGGCGTCGGGATGCAGCAGCACGCCGGTGCGCAGCGCTTCCTCGAATAGCCGCAGGATATTCAGCGGATCGGCCAGGAACTGCTTTTCATTGGCATAGTTCAACCGGCCGCGATCCATCACGAAGCCCGGCTTGAAGCGTTTGCGGCGGTTGAAGAAACCATTGAGCAGCGGCGCCTTGTACAGGTGCCGTGCCTCAAGCGCGACAAGGAAGACGCGGGTCAGTTCGCCCACGCGGGTGGCATGGGTGAAATATTCCTGCATGAAGATCTCGACCGCGCGGCGTCCGCCCTGATCGCGATAGCCCATGGCCTTGGCGACCTCGACCTGCATGTCGAAGGTCAGTTGGTCACTGGGCCGACCCGCGATCAGATGCAGGTGGCAGCGCACCGCCCACAAGAAATCCTCGGCCTGCCAGAAGGTCAGGTGTTCCTCACGCGTGAAGAAGCCCAGATCGACCAGCTCGACCGCACGGTCGACGCGGTGGATGTATTTCGCGATCCAATAGAGCGTTTGCAGGTCGCGCAAGCCGCCCTTGCCCTCTTTGACATTGGGCTCAAGCACATAGCGTTGCCCGCCCTGACGGCGGTGGCGTTCCGAGCGTTCGGCCAGCTTTGCCTCGATGAATTCGGGGACGGTATTGTCGAAAAGCTCGGCCCACAGCCGGTCGCGCAGGGTTTCGGCAGTGGTGGCGTAGCCGCAGACCAGCCGGTGCTCCAGCAGACTGGTGCGGATGGTAATGTCGCCCGCGCCCAGCCGCAGGCAA
The DNA here is from genome assembly GCF_009711205.1 of Paracoccus litorisediminis. Taxonomy (GTDB): domain Bacteria; phylum Pseudomonadota; class Alphaproteobacteria; order Rhodobacterales; family Rhodobacteraceae; genus Paracoccus; species Paracoccus litorisediminis. The sequence goes on from NZ_WMIG01000011.1 coordinate 112,733, forward strand.
TCGTCGATCGAGCGGGTGGATTGCCCGATCTTCAGCTTCAGGTCCCACAGCATGTAAAGCATGGATTCGACCACGCTTTCCGACCATGCGCTGACCTTCCACGGGGTCAGGAACAGCAGATCCACATCGGATTGCGGCGCCATCTCGGCCCGGCCATAGCCGCCGATGGCCAGTACGGCCAGACGCTCGGCATCGGTGGGATTGGTCTGCGGGTGCAGGATCGTCGTCGCGACATGATGGATCGCAACCACCGTCGCATCGGTCAGGCTGGCAATGGCGCGCACTGTTTCCCGCGCGGCGCGGGGATGGGACTGAAAGCCCACGACAATATCGGCCAGCGCACTGGCCCGCGCCTGCGACAGGATCGCGACAGTTCTGGCGCGGATCTCGCGCGGGCCATCAAGGTCCTGCAACTGTGTTGTCAGATAGGGCAGAAAGATTTCGGGCGAGAACAGCGAATGTGCTCCGGGCAGGGCCGGAGCACTTTGCGGCAGTTTTTCGGCGCTGGCGTCGTTCAAGTTCAGAACCCGATCCCACCAAAGCTGCTGGGCGCGGCGTCAAGGACCTCGACCCGGCCATTACGGACCGTGGCCACCGACAGCGCGCGTTCGTTGGTGCCGTCGCGGCGCAGACGGAAGGCACCGGTGATGCCCTGGAAGCCCGAGTTCTGGGTCAGCCCGGCGGTGGTCAGCGCATTGCGCTTGCCTGCGCGGGCAAGGGCCGCGATGGCGGCAACGCCGTCATAGCCCAGCGAGCCCAGTTCATGCGGTGCCTCGCCATAGGCGGCGCGGTAGCGCTGGTCGAACTGGCCCTTCAGACGGTGATCGGGCAGGGCGAACCAGCCACCCTGAACGCCCCGCAGCGACAGGCGCGAGGCAGGCTGATCCCAGCGGGTCAGGCCCATCATCTGCACCGAGGCCGAGGTAATGCCCGCATCGGCCAGCCGGTCGGTCAGATAGGGCAGAACCGCACCTTGGTTCGCGGTCAGGAAGACAGCGTCGACATTGCCGGATTCGGCGGCCTGACGGATGTTCGGCACGACCTGATCGATGCTTTCCTGCGACAGCGCATGCGTGGCGACGCCTGCGACCGTGCCGCGGTTGCGCTGGATCGCCGCCTGAATGGCCCGCGAGCCGACCTGACCTGCGGCGTCATCCTCGGCCACGACCAGAATGCGGCGCTTGCCGTTCCGCACCGCGAATTTTGCCAGCCGGTCGGCGGTATTGGCGAATGTGGTGCCCAGAACAAAGACATTGCCCCCGGCGATGTCCGAATTGTTCGAGAAGGACAGGACGTTGATGCCGCGCGGGGCCATGGCCAGACCCACCGCATTGGCGCTGTCGGCGAAAAGCGGGCCAAGGATGATCTTGGCACCCTCATCCGCGGCCTTGTTGGCCATGGCGACGGCGGTTCCGGGGTCGCCGCCCGAGTTGTAGACGCGCAGATCGATCGTCGCGCCCTGCGCATCGGCGGCTGCCATCTTGGCCGAATTGGTCAGCGAGCGCGCCAGCCAGTCCAGATCCGCGCCGCCGCCGCTGGGCACCAGCAAGGCGACCGGAACGGGCTGAGAGGGATCGATGGTCGGGCCGGTCGACGGGCCGGAGCGGGCGGTCTCGATCGGTTCGCAGGCGGCAAGGAATACGGCCGAGGCGATGGCGGCGAGACGGGCGAGCGGACTGCGCAGGCTGAAGCTGCCGCGGCTCGTGGACGTGACGGTCATGGCATGATTCCCTGTTCTGCGGGCTGGGGGTCTTAACCTGCACAGGTTATTGTCATATCGGGAAGTTGGCAACGTGCCGGAACACCGGCAGAACCAATCGGAAAGGGTTGACCATGAACGAGAACGGGCAGGGGGCCGGGACTCCGGCACGCGCGATTTCACTGACCGTATCCGACCGGGCACCCGAGCCGGGACTGCATCTGGTCGCCACACCCATCGGATCGGCCCGCGATATCACGTTGCGGGCGCTGGACGTGCTGAACACGGCCGATGTTCTGGCGGCCGAGGACACGCGAAACCTGCGTCATTTGCTGGATATCCACGGCATCCAGCTGCGCGGCCGACGGATGATCGCCTATCACGACCACAATGCCGACCGCGCGCGGCCCGCGATCCTGCAGGCGCTCGAAAACGGGTTGTCGGTGGCTTATTCGTCTGACGCGGGCACGCCTTTGGTGGCCGATCCGGGCTACCGTCTGGCCCGCGACGTGGCCGAGGCGGGATATACCGTCCGCGCGCTGCCCGGCCCTTCGGCGGCTTTGGCCGCGCTTTCGGTGTCGGGTCTGCCCAGCGACCGTTTTCTGTTTGTGGGCTTTCCCCCGGCGACTGCCGCCGCCCGCCGGAAATGGATCGAAAGCTGGGCCGGGATCGAGGCCACGGTCATCACCTTTGAAAGCCCGAGGCGCGTTAAGCAGTTGTTGGAGAATATGTGCGAGATTGAGGCGAATCGGGCCACGGTGATCTGCCGGGAGCTGACCAAGAAATTCGAGGAAGTCATGCGCGGAACCGCCGCGGAACTGCTGGAACGCATCCCCGACGAGGGGTTGAAAGGCGAGGTCGTGGTGCTGTTCGGGCATCCCGAAATCAAGGTCGCGACCGAATCCGACCTGCGCGCCGCCCTGTCTGCGCTGCTGGATGACATGCCGGTCAAGGAAGCCGCGGGACAGGTCGCAGCGCGTTTCGGGCAACCCCGCCGCGAGGTCTATGCACTGGCGTTGGAGTTGAAGAGAGAGCGCGATGGCTAAGACGGGCGTCAACGTCCCGCAATCGCGGCGGGCCAAGGGCGAAACCGCCTATGCGTCAGGCCGGATGGGCGAGGATTCCGTCTGCCGGGACTATCTGAGCCGGGGATATGCGCTGATCGAAACCCGCTGGCGCGGCCCTTCGGGAGAGATCGACCTGATCCTGCGCCGCGACGATGAATTCGTCTTTGTCGAGGTCAAGGCCGCCGCTGCCCATGCGGCGGCAGCCCAACGCATCGATCACCGCCAGATCGACAGGATTTGCCGGGCCGCGTTGGAGTTCTGTGCGGGACTGGCCTCGGGTATGCAAACGCCGATGCGTTTCGATGCGGCGCTGGTCGATCAGGTCGGGCGTGTCGAGATCATCGAGAACGCATTCGCGATGGACTAAGGGCGGGCGCTTGCAAAGCGGACGCGGTCAGGCGAAAACTCCGGCTGAACTGTGCCGGAGCTGATTGCATGAACCTTTACGTCGCCCTCCAGATGGACCCGATCGAACATGTCTCGATCACGGCGGACAGCACCTTCCGGCTGGGGCTTGAGGCCGAAGCGCGCGGCCATCGGCTTTTCCAGTATACCGCCGACAAGCTGAGCTATGTCGAGGGACGCGTGATCGCCAAAGGGCGTCCGGTGACCTTGCGGCGCGAGCAGGGCAACCATGTCACCTTCGGCGATTGGGCCGAGGTCGATCTGGAAGAATTCGACGTGGTCTGGCTGCGTCAGGACCCGCCCTTTGACATGGGCTACATCACCAATACCCACTTGCTTGAGCGTGTTCATCCGAACCCGCTGGTCGTGAACGATCCGTTCTGGGTCCGCAACTGCCCGGAAAAACTGCTGGTTCTGGACTTCCCGGACCTGACCCCGCCGACGCTGATCACCCGCGATCTGGAGCAGATCCGTTCCTTCCGCGCCCGGCATGGCGACATCATCGTGAAGCCGCTTTACGGCAATGGCGGCGCGGGGATCTTTCACCTGCGACCGAACGATCCGAACCTTTCGTCGCTGGTCGAGACCTTCTCGGGTCTCAACCGCGAACCGATCATCGTGCAGAAATTCCTGCCCGCCGTGGTCAAGGGCGACAAGCGCATCATTCTTGTCGATGGCGAGCCTGTCGGTGCGATCAACCGTGTTCCTGCCGCCGGTGAGGCGCGCTCGAACATGCATGTCGGCGGTCGCCCGGAAAAAATCGGCCTGACCGAGCGCGAGCATGAAATCTGCGCAATCATCGGCCCGGTCCTGCGCGAAAAGGGCCTGATCTTCACCGGCATCGACGTGATCGACGGCTGGCTGACCGAGATCAACGTGACCTCGCCCACCGGCATTCAAGAGCTTGAGCGTTTCGATGGCATCAATGCCGCTGCATTGATCTGGGATGCAATCGAGGGGCGCTTGGCCGCGCGCGGCTGATCAGTCCGGGCTGCCGAAAACCAGCCGGAAGGACAGCGCCTCGGCCAGATGCGGCGCGCGGATCTCGGTTGAGGCATCCAGATCGGCGATGGTCCGAGCCACCCGCAGGATGCGATGATAGCCGCGTGGCGTCATCCCGAACCGTGCGGCAGCGCGTGAAAACAGATCGCGGCATTCGGCATCGAGTGGCGCGATTTCCTCAAGCAACCGGCCCGATGCGTCGGCATTGACCCGGGCCTTGGGATCGGTGGCGAAGCGCTGGTTTTGCAGCACCCGGGCAGCGGCGACACGTGCGCCGACCTGAGCCGAGCTTTCGCCCTTGCCCGGCATCTGGATTTCCTCAAGCGTGATCTGCGGCACTTCCATCCGCATGTCGAAACGGTCCATCATCGGGCCCGATATCCTTGCCATGTAATCGCCCCCACAGACCGGCGCGCGCGCGCAGGCTTGCGCTGGATCGGCCAGATAACCGCAACGACAGGGATTCGCCGCCGCCACCAGCAGGAAGCGCGCCGGGTAGCGGATATGGGCATTGGCGCGCGAGACATGGATTTCGCCGGTCTCGATCGGTTCGCGCAACGCGTCGATCACCCGGCGCTCGAATTCGGGCAGTTCATCCATGAACAGCACGCCGTTATGGGCCAGACTGACCTGTCCCGGCCCAGCCTGCCTGCCGCCGCCCACGATCGCCGCCATCGAGGCGGTATGATGGGGCTGACAGAACGGTGCCTCACGCGAGATGCTGCCGTTCTTCAGCAGCCCTGCGACCGAGTGGACCACCGAGGTTTCCAACGCCTCCTGCGGGGTCAAGGGCGGCAGGATGCCGGGAATGCGGCGGGCCAGCATGGTTTTGGTCGCGCCGGGAGGTCCTACCATCAGCAGGTGGTGACGACCGGCTGCGGCGATCTCGATGGCACGGCGGGCGCGTTCCTGGCCCTTGACCTCGGACAGGTCATCGAAAATCTCACGATCATGCGCCTCGCCCGGCGCGGCGCGGGGCAGGGGCGCGCGGTCGGTCAGATGATCCACCGCCTCCCGCAGGGTGCGTGGGGCAAATACCGGAACCGCGCCGACCCATGCCGCCTCGCCACCGCAGGCGCGGGGGACCATCAGGGCCCGGTCGGCTTCGGCTGCGGCCATGGCGGCGGGCAGCGCGCCGGTCACCGGGGCCAAACGCCCGTCCAGCCCCAGTTCGCCCAGCGACAACAGCCCGTCCAGCGCCTCGACCGGGACGATTTCCAACGCTGCCAGAACGGCCAGCGCAATGGGCAGGTCGAAATGCGAACCCTCTTTGGGTAGGTTGGCGGGGGACATGTTCACCGTCACCCTGCGCGAGGGCATGGCGATCGACAGCGCGGCAAAGGCTGCCCGCACCCTTTCGCGGGCCTCGCTGACCGATTTGTCCGGCAGACCGACGATGCCAAATCCCGGCATTCCCGGCGAGACCGAGCATTGCACCTCGACCGGTCGTGCCTCGACCCCTTCGAAGGCCACCGTATGCGCAATCGCGACCATGCCCGTCCCCGAAACCTTCACCGCCATTCGGGGTTAACCCAACGTGTTTAACCAAAGGTTAATCCGGCAGGATTCCTTGCCGCGAGGGGCCATTCGCCCTATGTGCAGGGCAAGACCAAGTTTCAGGGGGTGCCATATGCCGGACAGCCGCGTCCTGCTGATCGTTGCCGGCGGAATTGCCGCGTTCAAGATACCCGAGCTGATCCGCCAGATGCGGCGCGAGGGGATCGAGGTCGTGCCCGTGTTGACCCGCGCAGGCGCGGAGTTCGTGACGCCTCTGACGCTGTCGGCTTTGGCCGAGCAGCCCTGCCACACGCAGCTGTTCGATCTGACCCGAGAATCCGAGATGGGCCATATCCAGCTGTCGCGCAGTGCCGATCTGGTGGTGGTGGCCCCGGCCACGGCGGATCTGATGGCGCGGATGGCAGCGGGGATGGCGGATGACCTAGCCTCGACGCTGCTGCTGGCGACCGATAAGCCGGTGCTGGTTGCGCCCGCGATGAACGTGCGCATGTGGCTGCATCCGGCGACCCAGCGCAATCGCGACATTCTGGAAAGCGACGGCGTCAATTTTGTCGGCCCGGATGAGGGCGACATGGCCTGCGGCGAATACGGTCCGGGCCGCATGGCCGAGCCCGAAACGATCCTTGAGGCGATCCGCGCCATGCTGGGGCGCGAGAGGCCGCTGCGCCTGCCGCTTGAGGCGGTGGTGACCGGACCCGAGGACCACCGTCTGGCGGGTCGGCATGTGATCGTGACCTCGGGGCCGACGCATGAGCCGATCGACCCGGTGCGCTACATCGCCAACCGTTCGAGCGGTGCGCAGGGGACGGCGATCGCCAGCGCCTTGCGCGATCTGGGGGCAAGGGTCAGCTTTGTCACCGGTCCTGCGGATGTGCCGCCGCCAACGGGTGTTCAGGTGATCCGCGTCCAGACCGCCCGCCAGATGCGCGACGCGGTCGAGGCCGCCTTGCCCGCCGATGCCGCTGTGATGGCGGCGGCGGTGGCCGATTGGCAGGTGGTCAATGCGCAGGACAGCAAGATCAAGAAGGATGGCTCGGGCCTGCCTCCGGTGCTGGAATTTGCCGAGAACCCGGATATTCTGGCGTGGCTTTCCCGGCTTGAGGAGTCGCGCCCCGGTCTGGTCGTGGGCTTTGCCGCCGAGACGGATGACGTGATCGCCCATGCCACGGCCAAACGCCTGCGCAAGGGCGCGGATTGGATCGTCGCCAATGATGTCAGCCCGGAAACCGGCATCATGGGCGGCAGTGAAAACGCGGTGACGCTGATCAGTGACGATGGCGCCGAGGAATGGCCGCGCATGGACAAGACCGATGTCGCGCGCCGTCTGGCCGAGCGCATCGCCGATGCACTGACCGGGCCGGTGCTTTACGGATCAGAGGTGGACGCATGACCGAGCGGGTTTATCTGGACTGGAACGCAACCGCGCCTTTGCGCCCCGAGGCGCGGGCCGCGATGCTGGCTGCGACCGAGATCGTCGGCAACCCTTCCTCGGTCCATGCCGAAGGGCGGGCGGCGAAATCGGCCTTGGAGCGGGCGCGCGAAGATGTCGCATCCGCGCTGGGGGCTGAAGGTGCGGATGTGATCTTTACCTCGGGGGCGACGGAATCCGCTGCGCTGATCCTGCAGGGTCGCGATCTGGCCTGTGCGCCAGCCGAACATGCCGCCGTGCTGGCATGGTGCCGGGCCGAGCTTGAGGTGGACCGCAACGGCAAGGTCGCCGTCCCCGACCCGTCGCGGGCGGCGCTGCAACTGGCCAACCCGGAAACTGGCGTCATTCAGGACCTGCCGCAGGGGCTGGCGGTCAGCGACCTGACGCAAGCCTTTGGCAAGATACCCTTCGCCTTCAACTGGCTGGGAATCGATGCGGGCTTCGTCAGCGCGCACAAGCTGGGCGGGCCGCGCGGCATTGGTGCGCTGGTGGTCAAGCGCGGCACGGATGTGCAGGCGCGGCTGAAGGGCGGCGGGCAGGAACAGGGCCGCCGCGCCGGGACTGAAAACCTGATTGGCATCATGGGATTTGCTGCCGCGGCAAAAGCAGCGCAGAATGATCTGGATCAAGGTATCGCAGAAAAAGTGTCAGGCATCCGCGATTCGCTGATGACCGCACTGGAATCCGGCGCAGAAATGGTTACATTCCCCGGACGCGAATCCCGCCGCCTGCCGAACACATTGTCTGTCCTGACGCCAGGTTGGCGCGGAGAGACCCAGGTGATGCAGATGGATCTTGCCGGTTTTGCCGTTTCGGCGGGATCGGCCTGTTCCTCGGGCAAAGTGCGGCCCAGCAATGTGCTGACTTCCATGGGGATCGCGACGGAATGGGCGGGCGATGCAATCCGCGTCTCGATCGGGCCGACCACGGACCATCGGGACGTCATGCGTTTTGCAGAAGCCTGGCTGGCGGCATATGAGCGCTGGCGACAAAGGAACGAAGCGCGGGCAACCGCAGGAAGGGTTTGAGATGGCTGAACAGATCAGCGATGCAATCGAGGTGCGCGAGGGCGTAGACCGCGAGACCGTCGAGACCGTCCAGAACATGGGGTCCTACAAATACGGCTGGGACACCGAGATCGAGATGGAATACGCGCCGAAAGGCGTCAATGAGGACATCGTCCGGCTGATCTCGGCCAAGAACGAAGAACCGGAATGGATGACCGAGTGGCGCCTTCAGGCGTTCCGCCGCTGGCAGACCATGACCGAACCCAAATGGGCGATGCTGAACTATCCTGAGATCAACTATCAGGACCAGTATTACTACGCTCGTCCGAAAAGCATGGAAGTGAAGCCGAAGTCCTTGGACGAGGTCGATCCCAAGCTGCTGGCGACCTATGAAAAGCTGGGCATCCCGCTGAAGGAACAGATGATCCTCGCGGGTATCGAAGGTTCGGGTGACACCCCGGCGGAAGGCCGCAAGGTCGCCGTGGACGCGGTCTTCGACTCGGTTTCCGTGGGCACCACCTTCAAGGATGAACTGGCGAAAGCCGGGGTCATCTTCTGCTCGATCTCGGAAGCGATCCGCGAACATCCCGAGCTGGTCAAGAAATACCTTGGCTCGGTCGTGCCGCAATCGGACAACTTCTTTGCCACGCTGAACTCGGCGGTCTTCTCGGACGGCTCGTTTGTCTACATCCCGCCGGGCACCCGCTGCCCGATGGAGCTCTCGACCTATTTCCGCATCAACGCGGAAAACACCGGCCAGTTCGAGCGCACGCTGATCATCGCCGACAAGGGCAGCTATGTCAGCTACCTTGAAGGCTGCACCGCGCCCAAGCGCGACGTGGCCCAGCTGCACGCTGCCGTCGTGGAAATCGTCATTCTGGAAGATGCCGAGGTCAAATACTCGACCGTTCAGAACTGGTTCCCCGGCGACGAGGAAGGCAAGGGCGGCATCTACAACTTCGTCACCAAGCGCGCGGATTGCCGCGAGGCGCGGGCGAAGGTCATGTGGACGCAGGTGGAAACCGGCTCGGCGATCACTTGGAAATACCCGTCCTGCATCCTGCGCGGCGAGGAAAGCCAAGGCGAGTTCTACTCGATCGCAATCGCCAACAACATGCAGCAGGCCGATACCGGGACCAAGATGATCCATCTTGGCAAGAACACCCGCTCGCGCATTGTTTCCAAAGGGATTTCTGCCGGTAAGGCGCAGAATACCTATCGCGGTCTGGTGAGCATGCACCCCAAGGCCACCAACAGCCGCAACTACACGCAATGCGACAGCCTGCTGATCGGCGATCAGTGCGGCGCCCATACCGTGCCCTATATCGAGGTCAAGAACACCTCGTCCCGTGTCGAGCATGAGGCCACCACCAGCAAGGTCGATGACGACCAGCTGTTCTATTGCCGCGCCCGCGGCATGGATGAGGAAGAGGCCGTGGCGCTGGTCGTGAACGGCTTCTGCCGCGAGGTCCTTCAGGCGCTTCCGATGGAATTCGCCATGGAAGCGCAATCGCTGGTCGCGATCTCGCTGGAAGGGTCCGTGGGTTGATCCGCTGCCGCGCCAGCCAAGGGCTTGAGCGCGGCAAATGCTTCGCAGGACGGCATGGCCGCCCTGAAATCCATTCTGATGGTGTCGGGGCCCGGCACCGCCACACCATCGACTGAGGTAAGAATAATGCTGAACATCAAGAACCTGCACGTCAAACTTGAGGACGAGGACAAGCAGATCCTCAAGGGCGTCGACCTGACCGTCCCTGCGGGCGAAGTCCATGCAATCATGGGCCCGAACGGCTCGGGTAAATCCACGCTGTCCTATGTCCTGTCGGGCCGCGACGGCTACGAAGTGACCGAGGGCGAGGCCAGCCTTTACGATCACGACCTGCTGGACATGGAGCCGGAAGAGCGCGCCGCAGCGGGCCTGTTCCTTGCCTTCCAATACCCGGTCGAGATCCCTGGCGTCGGCAACCTGACCTTCCTGCGCACCGCCGTGAACGCTCAGCGCAAGGCGCGTGGCGAGGAAGAACTGTCCTCGGGCGAGTTCCTGAAACTGGTCCGCGAGAAAGCCAAGACCCTGCAGATCGACGCCGAGATGCTGAAGCGTCCGGTCAATGTCGGCTTCTCGGGCGGCGAAAAGAAGCGCAACGAGATCCTGCAGATGGCGATGCTGGAACCCAAGATGTGCATCCTTGACGAAACGGACTCGGGTCTGGACGTCGACGCGATGCGTCTGGTGGCCGAAGGCGTGAACGCCCTGCGTTCGCCCGAGCGCAGCTTCCTTGTCATCACCCACTACCAGCGCCTGCTGGACCACATCAAACCGGATGTCGTCCACATCATGTCGAACGGCCGCATCATCAAGACCGGCGGCCCGGAACTGGCGCTGGAAGTCGAGAAGAACGGCTATGGCGATCTTCTGGCGGAGGTCGGCTAATGGCGGATACGGCTGTTCTTGCCGCCCAGACGGTTGCGGCCAAGGCACGTCCCGCCGGGACGGCGCTTGCAGCCCGTCTGGCGGAACTGGACCTGCCCACCGGTGGCTTCACCCGCGCAGCCCGCGCGGATGCGGCGGCCCGGCTTGAGGCGATGGGCCTGCCCGGTGCGCGCGACGAATACTGGCGCTATACCGATCCGGCGCCCTTCAACGCGCCGACGGCCGATGCGCTGGCCTATACCGACCGTGAATCGACCCTGTTCGGCGGAATCGACCGCCTGAAGCTGGTCTTTGTCGACGGACGTTTCGACGCCTCGGCCTCGGATGCGCTGGAAGGCGAGGGGCTTGAGATCACGACGCTGGCCGCTGCCGATGCGGCGGGCGATCATTGGGCGGCTGACCTGTATGGTAAGCTGGAAGCCTCGGGCCAGAAGCCGGTGAAGCGTCCCTTCGCCGTGCTGAACACGCTGGCGGCAGTCGATGGCGTGCTGATCCGCGTCACCGGTAAGGTCTCGCGTCCGGTGCATGTGATGTATCGCCGCGTGGCGCTGGATGCCGACGTCACCGTCCACCATGTCGTCCGGCTTGAGGAAGGCTCGGAACTGACCCTGCTGGAAACCGGTGGCATCGGCGCGCGTTCGAACGTCGCGATGGAAGTTGAACTGGGCCGCGAGGCGCGTTTCCACCACATCGCCAGCAAGCGTGCGGATGACGCCAAGGTTGGTATCGGCCATGTCTTTGCCCGTGTGGGCGAAGGCGCGCTGTTCAAATCCTTCACGCTGTCCGTGAATGGCAGCATGATGCGCAATGAAGGCGTGATCGAGATCGTCGGCGATGACGCGGTGGCCCATATCGCGGCAGCCGTGCTGGGCGATGGCGGCGAAGGCCGCTTCCACCATGACGACACCGTCTTCATCACCCATGCCGCCGAGCGCTGCGAAAGCCGCCAGGTCTATAAGAAGGTGCTGAAGAACGGCGCTCATGGCATTTTCCAGGGCAAGATCCTGGTGAAGCCCGGCGCGCAAAAGACCGATGGCTACCAGATCAGCCAAGGCCTGCTGCTGGACGAGGGCAGCCAGTTCCTCGCCAAGCCGGAACTGGAAATCTATGCGGATGACGTGAAATGTTCGCATGGCTCGACCACTGGCGCGCTGGATGAAACCGCGATGTTCTACCTGCGCTCGCGCGGGGTTCCGAAGGAACAGGCGGTGGTTCTGCTGGTGCTGTCCTTCCTGGCCGATGCGCTGGATGAGATCGAGGATGACCGCCTGCGCGGCGACATCCTGACCCGTCTGGACGAGTGGCTGACCAGCCGCGCTTCGGCCTGAGACCTGCGATGACCCGCGCCGGTCTTGTCCCGCGGATCATCGAAAGCTGGCGGGCGCCGGGCAGGGTGGTGAACTCCCTGCGCGGTCTGCCCGACCGGGCGCTGATCGCGATCCTGATGTCAGCTATGCTGGTCTTTTTGATCGCGCAGGCGCCGCAGCATGCGCGGGATGCGCATCTGGACCCCTCGGTGCCGTTGCAGGCACGGATGGGCGGCGCGCTTCTTGCGGTAATGTTCATGATGCCGCTGCTGGCCTACGGCCTGGCAGCACTGGTATCCATCCTGTCCCGGCTGACTCCCCGGCCGATCGATGGGCAGGATTCGCGGCTGGCGCTGTTCTGGGCGCTGCTAGCGGTCTCGCCCGCGATGCTGCTGGCGGGCCTGACCGCCGGGCTGATCGGGCCGGGGGCCGCGCTGACGCTGACACGAGCGGTGGCGGGTCTGGGCTTTCTCGTGATATGGGGCGCCGGACTGGGCGCATTGACGAGGACGGAATGAAATTCGGTGAACTAGGCGATCTGGTGGTCCTGACCCTGCGGACCCCCGAGCGCGCGGTGCGCCTGCTGCGCGATCTGGACTTCGGCATGGCCGAGCGTTGGATGATCGCGTTGCTGGCGGCCTGTCTGTCCAGCCTGCTGGCTGGCATTGCGCGGCAGATGTTTCCGCCGATCGCCTCGGACCCGCTTTCGGCGATCCTGTCGGTCCCGCTGACGCTGGCCGGTCTGCAATTCGCCGCCATGGTGCTGTCGGCCGTCGCGGTGACGGTGATCGGGCGCGCCTTTGGCGGCAAGGGCGAATTCGCCGACGCGCTGGTTCTTGTCGCTTGGGTCGAGCTGATCCTTGTCGGGCTTCAGGCCGTGCAACTCGTCCTGATGCTGCTGGTCCCGCCCACGGCGACGCTGATGTCGCTGGTCGCATTCGGCCTGTCGATCTATCTGACCATTGCCCTGACCAAGGCGTTGCATGGTTTCACCAGCACGCCCAAGGTCGCGCTTGGCTTTATCGGCGGCGTCTTTCTGGTGGCGACGATCCTGTCGATCCTGGCCGCCGCATTTGGAATCCTTCCGGAGGTCTCGCCATGAGCTTCGATGTCGATAAGATCCGCGCCGATTTCCCGATCCTGTCGCGGCAGGTAAACGGGCGCCCCTTGGTCTATCTGGACAATGGTGCCTCGGCCCAGAAGCCGACCGTGGTGATCGAGGCCATCACCCGCGCCTATGAGGCGGAGTATGCGAACGTCCATCGCGGACTGCATTTCCTGTCGAACCTGGCGACCGAGAATTACGAGCGCGTCCGTTCGATCATCGCCCGCTTCCTGAACGCGCCGCATGAAGATGAGGTCATCTTCACCTCTGGCTCGACCGAGGGCATCAACCTTGTGTCCTATGGTTGGGCTGCGCCGCGTCTGCAGGCCGGGGATGAGATCGTGGTGTCCGTGCTGGAGCATCACGCCAATATCGTGCCCTGGCATTTCCTGCGCGAGCGTCAGGGCGTCGTGCTGAAATGGGTTGAGCCCGAACCCGATGGCAGCCTGCCGCCCGAAAAGGTGCTGGCTGCGGTGGGGCCGAAAACCAAGCTGATCGCCATCACCCATATGTCGAACGTGACCGGCACGGTGGTCGATGTCGGCGCGATCGGACGCGGGACGGATGTGCCGGTTCTGGTCGATGGCAGTCAGGCCTCGGTCCATATGCCGGTCGACGTGGCCAGCCTTGGTGTCGATTTCTACTGCATCACCGGGCACAAGCTTTACGGCCCCTCGGGGTCTGGCGCGATCTGGATCAAGCGCGAGCGGCAGGCCGAGATGCGCCCCTTCATGGGCGGCGGCGACATGATCCGCACCGTCACCCGCGACAGCGTCGACTATGCCGAACCGCCCCTGCGCTTCGAGGCCGGAACCCCCGGCATCGTCAACCAGATCGGTCTTGGCGCGGCGCTGGAGTACCTGATGGGCCTTGGCATGGACAATGTCGCCGCTCATGAACGCGACCTGCGCGACTACGCCCGTGAACGTCTGCGCAGCCTGAACTGGCTGAACGTGCAAGGCGATGCCGCTGACAAGGGCGCGATTTTTTCCATGACGATGGAGGGGGCACATGCGCATGATATCTCGACCATCCTCGACAAGCGTGGAATCGCGGTCCGGGCCGGTTCCCATTGCGCCATGCCGCTGATGGATTTCTTCGGCGTCAGCGCCACGGCCCGCGCCAGCTTCGCGCTTTACAACACTCGCGCCGAGGTCGACGCATTGGTCGACGGCCTTGGACTTTGCCGCGAGCTTTTTGCCTGACCCCCATTGCATGGCCGCGAATTAGCGGCTATGCAGCCCAAGCGTTGCACCCGTAGCTCAGCTGGATAGAGCGTTGCCCTCCGAAGGCAAAGGCCACACGTTCGAATCGTGTCGGGTGCGCCATTAAATCAATCAGTTAGTCGTGCTTCCGGCCTTTCGGTGTCGGCTTCCGCACAGATTGTGCGCACAATTTGGTGTTGATCCATGGCATTGCGAACCAATGCCTGCGCTTCTGGATGATGGTGCCCATACACGGTTTCAGTGGTCTGGATTGACGCCCCGAAATAACTGGCCGCATCCCAAGCCTTCGCCCCGTGCTACATGGCCCACGTAATCGCGGTGTGCGGCAGGGTGTGCGGGGTCACGTCCGGCATTCCTGCTTCCTCTGCAATAGCGACCCATGCGGTCTTGATGTCGCCGCAGCGCCCGCCTTGATATTCGATCACCCAGCGCGCGCCGCGCCTCCCATCTGTGAAGGTGGGTCAGCAGTCGGCGGGGTAGCCTGGCCGGTGGCTAACGCTTCTTCGTCTGGCGTGCTCCATCGGCGCGGCGGTAGAGCAGGCCGCGTTCGGTGTCGATCCATCCCCCAGACCGCGCGCGTCTGACCGTCCGCATCATTTTGGTTGTCGGGCGAGATTTCCCATAGCGCCGCGACGTCTCGCCCTTGTCTGTGGAGACTGGGCAGCGCCCCCAGAACGGCAGCTGCGCCTCGATCGCGCTTCTAATGCGCCCAGCGTCCTTGACGGATGGCCATGCTACGCTCGCGTAGAAGATCAAGGCGTCCGCGATCAGGAATTGTTCCGGAAGCGACGGTCCGATCGGGCGATCGCGGCTGGCTATATTGAGCGCGAGTTGCTGCTCAGCTTCCGCGCGGTCTCTCGTACCAGTTGCAGCCTCTGGTCTGTCAGTGTCGCGGATGACCTATTTCCCGCGAGCAGCATGGAAATAGAGGCGTGGGCGTTTGGAGCGCTACGGCATTTTTTGATCAGTTCCGGGATGGCTTCGGGGGTCAATTCGCACTGCGCGTCCGTATTGGACAGGTAGGTCGTGGCGTTCGGCTTCACGGCGCAGGGCTTTGGCCGGGATATTCATCTGCGCGGCGGCTTCGGTGATCGTGAGCAGGTTAATTCCCCGCCCTCCGTGCTGGCGATGGCGACGCTTGATCCGAACCGTGCGAGGGCTAGGCCGCATGTACAGATGTCGCCCCGATTGCCTAAGCAGTTTCCGACATGTTGGCCCCAGCGTTCTAGCCACGCGGCAGGGCCTTTCATCATCGCCCGTGGCGCCGCGCTCTCGCGCTCAAGGGCTTCGATGCAGTCAGCGGCGGCATGTTGCGTGTAAACATGTCGAGTGTCCAATGGGCCGCTCACGAATGCAGCCCGCAACTGCGCGATCAGTTCAGCGTCACCCATACCGCCCTTCCTGTTCCCTGCGCGCGAGGATGGCGGCGGCGTAAGCAAGGCCGAGACGATTCCACGGATTGGTGCGGGAGTGACCGTCTGCGACGAGACCTTGATGTCGCCGCAAGAATGCGCCGCCCATCGCCAGTCGATATGCCTTGAGGTCAAGATCGTCCTGAAGGTCGTGTCAGTCCCCATGCGGCCCGATGAGGTCTGCGGGTTCATGGAGGGATCAGCAGCTTCTGGTCGGGCAATGAACGACGTAGTCGCGGGCTTCCTCGGTCAAGGGCCGATCAGCGCGTTGGAGTTCCAGCCGCGTCTGAACACGCCCGCGGCATCGCGGACGATGGATTGGAGCAACACCGATTTCGGTGATCGCTGCGTCATGTATCCGCGCGAGGATGGCCTGCCGCTCAGCCCGCACAACCTGATGTGTGATGAGCGCTGGCATGCTCATGGGTCCGTTTGGCGTGACAGACGCGAACGGCGCTTATATGGGCGCGGGCAATGGTTCACCGGAGGGCGTCGTGTCTTGCCTTCGCGGCTTTTACATCTGGCTAGATGGCGGCACAGGAACCACCATTTACGCCAAGGAAACGGGCTCAGTCGGTCATCCTGGATGGGGAGCAAAATAAACGCCATCGACCTATTAGGCCGACGGCGATTTTTCCGCTACGCCCACTTCGCCTCCTTAAGCAAAAGCTCGGCATAGTCGGCATTCTTATGGAGGATGTCTCCGGGACCGATATTGTACTGCGCCTTCACAGTCTTGCCGTCGACAGTACAGTCGAATGGGGTCTTAAGTAATTGAACTTCGCAACTTTCGTAAAACGACTGATAGCTCGTCCAAATCAGGTCAAAGATTTTCTCGGTCCAGACCTTCGGTTTGGTGGTGTCCTCACAAACCCCCTCCGTATTCCCGCGCGGTGGCGTTGGGAAGGCAATAATATTGCCAGCGAATTCGGCCCGGATACGTTGCAGAAATCGGGCGCCCGGCAGAGTTGGTATGAAGCTCTCGATGCTTTGCTGAATGAACTCTTCCGGATAGCGGCATTTCCCGGACGCCGAGGGTCTTAAAAACTCATCGAAGACAGCTTGCGTCTTTACACGTCCTCCGCAGTACAGGATGTTTTTGTAGCCATCGATCCTGACTGGCTCCAGCCCGGATTTTGCCGGGGCGTGAAGCTCTCCCTCGTTCAGGCGACTCCGATTGAAGAACGAGCCCGAGACCGACCAGAAGTCGACATCACCCTTTGGGAAGTATTTGCGCTTTTCATCAAAGAGATTCTTGATCATGGCAACGTTGCTGTCGCCGATGATGAGAAGGGCCTTATTTCGCGAAAGCATTCAGGATCACCTCTTCGCAAACAACGTCATCGTTCTCGTCAATATCGTCTTCGTCCTCGGAGGCGTGCTTTGCCGTTGTCTCGGTTGGGCTGGCTGATTTTTTGTCGAACCGCTTGATTGCCGTGAAAAAGTAGCTGAGGACATTGTTGACGCCTTCAGGCGAAATGTTTCTCAGGTTGCTCGAATAATGGATCGCGCGGCTGACCGGGCTCGTGATCACCTCATAAGACGGATAGTAATCGATCCGGCGATTGCCCCTAACGATCTGGTCGGCAGCCGCACGAAGGGTGCTTTTACTACGAGTCACCGCGACCAGAACGTGGCTCTTGCTCGCGGTTGCGGTCAACGGAACAGGAGAGACGGTCAGCAAAACACTGATATTTGACTGCCGGTTCTCGTTGATGATCTTCATGGCGGCCTTGAAATCCGCCACGATACTGGTGAATTCGTGGTTGATGAACTTCACTCGATCCGGGTCGAATTCGCCACAGACGACGCCTGGACAAGACGAATATTCCTGCTTGGTCTCCCTGTCGATCCACGCTTCGGTTAGCCCCAAGGTGAAGAAGAAGATATCTGCTTGGGTGAAGGCATTGCGAATGGCGTCGAAGGTTTCCTCGCGCGAAGCGAGCAATTCTTCCTCAGTTGCAAATCCCTCAGGGCAGATCTGTTGCCGGTAGGGGTCAAAGTAGCGACCGTTGTGGACGATCGGCGGAATTCGAGGTTCATCCACTCCGAATGCGAAGCTGACCCATTGGCGCAACATCTTTGCGGTGTAGATGTTGCCTGTGCGGAAACTGAACACGCCGTAATTGTACTTCTTTTTGACATCTTCCTGCGCGAAGGCCGGGCCCGGCTCTGTGTTGAGCCAAGTGTAGCCAGCTTTGACCAAGCGCGAGCTGATGTTCTGAGCGAAACACGAACCTGCAGTCACAATTTTATGGGTCTTGTTGATCCTGAAGCCTGGGCGCCAGAGATCGGTCAACCCCAATGGCCCAACCTCTGATACCGCCGATTTCCAGAAACTACGCGAGTCGAGGTCTAAATATGGATGTGACATTGGCTCCTCATTTCTTGCTCAAATGGGTCTCAGTTGACTGCGCGGCGATTCGTTACTCAGTCCAAGGTGCGGGCATGGTGCGCCATGTCCATATCAATCTCACGAAGCTGTGACTTATTTTCCCATCACCCACGGGAAGTGGGTTTTTTAGTCAACCATCCAGAGTGAGATTGCGGAGAATGCCTGTCGACAAATGGGTACTGCTCACCGGAATAGCCCAACAGGTATCACCCATAGCGCCACGATTATTCTGCCCTCGTAAAAGATTTCGAGGGCACTTCCATGTGCAAGACGCCGGAGGTCGAAGAGCCAAAGCAACTGCAGGCCAGCAAGGAGCCTGTGTTCAATAGTTCTGCGACCGATCTCAGCAAGCACGGCCGCAAGGGGACGATCCTGACGCAGCCGCCCACATCGCCTGCCGTCGCCCCGGCGGTAGCGGGCGGCAAAACGCTGCTTGGTGGCTGATCGCGCATGGCCGCAATCGTCAACCCGACGCTGCGCAAAACTCTCGACCATCGCCGCAAGGCGATGTCGGACGAGTACAGCTACTGGGAATCGCACTTCCGCGAATTGCGCGATGCGATCCTGCCCACGCGCGGGCGGTTTGATGCCGGTGAACGGCGCGCCTCATCCTCGTCAACAAGAGGCTGATCGACAACACCGCCCAGATGGCGCTGCGGACTCTGCGCGCCGGGCTGATGTCGGGCGTCACCTCGCCGTCGCGGCCATGGTTCCGGCTGGGCCTGCTGGGCTCGAGTGCCGATGAGGTGGAATTCGACGTCAAGGATTGGCTGCATGAGGTGCAGCGCCGCATGTACGAGATCATGAGCGGATCGAACATCTATCGCATGCTTGATAGCAGCTATGGCGATCTGGGCCTTTACGGCACGGCTGCAAACCTCGTCGTGCATGACTTCGAGGATGTGGTGCGCGGGCACAGCCTGCCGGTCGGCCGGTTCAAGATAGGCGAGGACGGCAGCGGACGCGTCACCTCGCTCTATCGCGAAATCGAAATGCCGGTCCGGGGTATTGTCGAGTCATGGGGGCTGGATTCCTGCTCGGCGCAGGTCCGCCGCGACTTCGATCGGGGCGAATATTACAAAACCTATACCGTCTGCCACATGGTCGACAAACGCGCCGATGGCGATGCCGGGGCGCCGAAGGCCTCTGGCCGCCCGTGGGCATCGGTCTATTGGGAGATGAGCCAGCAGAACAAGTTCCTGCAGATCGGCGGGCATCGCATCAAGCCGCTTCTGGCTCCGCGCTGGGAGCAGGTCGAAGGAGAGGCGTGGTCCGCATCGTCGCCCGGCATGATCGCGCTGGGGGACGCGCGCTCGCTGCAGGTGTCGCAGGAGCAGAAGGCAATTGCGATCCAGAAGATGCACAACCCGCCGCTCATCGGCGGCCCGATCCAAGGGGCCATGTTCTTCGAAAACGTGCCTGGCGGTTTTACCGCGATGGCGTCGACCGATCTGAGCCAAGGCAGCGTGCGTCCCGCCTATGAGGTCAAGCCCGACATTCAGGGCTTGATCCTCGACATTCTGGAAACGCAGCAGCGGATCGAGGTCGCGTTCACCATGGATCTGTTCCAGATGGCCGCTGTCGCCCTGGAGGGGCGCAGCCAGATCACAGCGCGCGAGATCGCGGATCGCCATGAGGAAAAGCTGATGGCGTTGGGGCCGGTGCTGGAAAGCCTGGACCACGAATTGCTACAGCCTCTGATCGAGGCCAAGTTTGCCTACATGCAAGAGGCCGACATTCTGCCCGACGCCCCTGAATCGGTCGTGGGGCAGGAAATCAAGATCGAGTATATCTCGCTGCTGGCTCAGGCGCAGAAGGCCATCGGCGTCGGCTCGATCGAGCGGACCATCGGCTTTGCCGGGACGCTGGCCCAGCTCAAGCCCGAAGTCCTCGACATGCTGGATAGCGACCAGATGATGCGCGAGTTCGCCGATCAGGTCGGCGCGCCTCCGGGCATTCTGCTTTCGCCGGACGAGCTGACCGCCAAGCGCGAAGCCGGGCGGCAGGCGTCGCAGCAAGAGCAGATGATGGCGGTGGCTGAGCCTATGGCCGGCGCGGCAAAGCTTCTGAGTAAGGCGAACCTGAATGGCATCGACGCCCTGCAACGAGGGGCTGCGCTGTGACCGTCACTGCGATCATCAAGGAGAACCGGGACCGCAAGCTGGCGCAGGCTTGGGACGCGGTTCTTCGAACGCCTGAGGTCCGCCTGGTCATCTGGTCGATCCTCGAACACTGCCACCTGTTCAGCCAGACGCATGTCGGTGATGCCAATGACGGGTTCCGCGCAGGTATGCGCGAGGTCGGCTTACGGGTGCTGAACCAACAGGTGTTTCCGCATGACGTGAAAACCTTCGCGGGGATGCAGGTCGAACACGCCGAGATGACGGCCGAGACGAGGGGCAACTTTGCTGCCTCGCATTATGGCAACGGCTAACGAGAGGATTGAACCATGGCCGAGTTGAACTGAAGAACCCGGATCTTGTCGATATCCTGTCGCGCACCGATCCGGACGGCAAGATCTCCGACATCATCGAGCTTGCCGAGAAGTCGAACCTGATCCTGAAGGATGCGGTGTTCACCGAATGCAATGACGGCGCCAAGCACCAGCACGTCATCCGCACCGGAATCCCCGAACCGGCCTTCCGCCGCTACAATGCGGGTGTGAAACAGGGCAAATCGACCACTGCCAAGGTCGTCGACACCACCGGCATGGTTAACCGCAGGTGTGGAACAACTGATCTGTCTGGCCACAAACCTCGCTACTGTGACGGCGGCAGTTACAGTGGCCACAATCGCATGAGCGACCATCAGAAAGTTGTATCGCCCTCGAATGGTGAACAGTGCAGATGCGGGCCGCGTGACCGCGAACCTCGGGACAACAACCGCTGGCGAGGTTGGCTGAAGAATGAACGGACGGACGCCACCACACGTCCGCCCGAGCCGACTCAAATCATGACGTAACAGCGTCGTGCTGTTTGTGCGCTTGCGCACGCTCCGGCTCCGAGGGGCAATTTTTTCTGACCAATTCATGCGGAGACGTCATGACGCAGACCATCGAGAGCAAGGGTCAGCGCTTCGTCCCGACCCTCGGCGTCTTACTTGACCGCCTGTGGGTTGCTTACCGACATTGCCTTCTGGTTGGTCGGCGCAGTCCTGCTCACTGCGTTCACGCCATTTTGGGACAGTGTGCGGGCGGTCTGGTCCAGCCCAGCGATGCTACCTGCCCGCACCGGATCACGTCGTCATCGGTCCCGACAATATCGTCGGTATCGTTTGGGCATGGGATGGTACGAGTTTTGGTTCGTCACCGCAGGTGATCCTGCCGAAAAATGAGCGCATTGAGTGATCAAGCTGATCCGTAGATCAATCTCACCACCCTCAATATCGCCGTAGGCTCGGCGCTAACCGGCCCCCCGTACACGGTGCTGCCGTTGAGGGACCGGGGGAGCGCTCGAGCGGAATCCACCTGAAACGGCCCGATCCCACTTTAACACAAGCCCCGCATCACGTGGGTCTTTTTCATTTCCGGGGAAACAATGGAACGATCATCATGCACTGGCCCGCGCCGTCGATGCCCCTTTCTCACCGGGGCCGTGGTCGATCATGGAGGCGCAGCTGCCGGCGCGTGCGTAGCAAAGGGGGCTGTCGATCGAGAATACCGGTCTGCGCTCTCAAGAGCTAAAGCGTATGCGATTGCGTTGCGCATGGGGGCGGCTAGCGG
Source organism: Paracoccus litorisediminis (assembly GCF_009711205.1). Classification (GTDB taxonomy): domain Bacteria; phylum Pseudomonadota; class Alphaproteobacteria; order Rhodobacterales; family Rhodobacteraceae; genus Paracoccus; species Paracoccus litorisediminis. Next base: position 134,457 of record NZ_WMIG01000011.1, read on the forward strand.
TTGGCCGGGGCTGGATGTCCGCAGCCGCATTGTGCGGTACCTTCCCTAGAAATTGCTGGCCGAAGTGTGGTTGCCGGTGGGTCAGGGTCGCCACCTCGAGGCCCGATTCAAACCAGCGCTCTGCCTTGTTCAGGCTTCGGGCCAAGCAGACCGAGGGCGAAACCGTTGATGAGGTCGGTAGCGGCAGATGCGCGCTCACCTGAGGTCATCTCTCCCGGTTGAATCGGCTTCAGCAGATCTCCGGCGCGGGTCTTCATAAAGTTCGCGGCGCCCAGATGCACGCCAATCGCGGCAACTTGGCCGCCTCGGATGACCCGCGCCAGCCTTTGAGCCTGCCAAACATGATCTCGATTCGATTGCGGCGTTTGCAGCGGAAATCAATGGGTTCCGACCCTAAATCGAAAATCCATAGCCCAGCTTCGTCTCAAGGTCGTGGTCGAGTTGGGAAAAGACAAATGCTCGGTCGTCATCCGAGTAGGTTGCGACTTTATCTCGTCTCAACCCTTCGACGTTGCGTTGCGTCATCTCCCCGAGCTGCCTCGTTGGTATCACAAAATCGTCCGCCGCATTCACCGGGATGTCGAATAATTCGCAAACCTTGCTGATGGTCTCACGTGGATATTTCGTCACGTCTTCGTGCCGTATCAAGGCGACGTTGCATCCGCGTTCCAGAACCCCAAGAAAAGCTGCGTTCTTCAGGTTGCGCAGCTGAACCGGGTTTTCCAAGTGCATGCCAGTGATCGGATGTCGATCGCCTTGCACGGGAAGGTCAAGAGATTTCCTCGCGCCCACTGCGCTCATGGCCCCAGGCATGTCCATCACGGTAACCCACGGAGCGCGAAGGAACTCGGAAAAGGTCACATTCACCAAACTATCGGGCACATGCCACGGTTTGGCGTACATACTGCGCAACCAGCTCTCGGGCCCTCGGAAGCAAACGATAATCAAGTCGTCGCGCAGAACCGAGGTGAATTGCGGGACTGCATGCTTCCAACCATAATCCTTGGTGGGCTGCAGCGTGGTGTTTCTCTTGAAGAGGACATCGACAAAGTTCGTCCCCGAGGACCGCTCGCCCAGCACCTGAAAGCGCTTGATGGGGGCGTCAAACGGCCTCCTCCATGCAATAAGGTCTGTCATAAAACCCCCTCGAATTGGGCAGGCAGCCGGTATGGCCCGCGGCGACAATCGCGCCACATAAATCTGCCTCCGCGGTTCTGATAGTTCTCCAACTGGGAAGCGCGGAAGGCTTCGATCAGCTCTGGCGACAGATCAGGGCAGTCTGCGACATCCGCACTCTGCAAGGCGCGGGCAAATCGCTCTTCTCGGTCGCCCCATGTGCCAATGGCGTGATCCGACCCTTGCTTGTCAAAATCGGCAACGAGGGCCATTCGGGCGGCGTTTACCTGCCGTGAATACTCGACGTCGAAGAAGCGGAAGTGGAAAAGGAAAATCTTCGGATCGATTTCCCATTTCTCTCTTGCCAGCGAGTGTTGGCTCCCGCCCCTTGGTTGGCGTCTGAATATACAGGGCTTGGAATAGGTGCCGTCAAGGAATCCAAAGCAGCGCTGCCCTAGAATGGGACGCGCAAAATCTACTGGATCCTGCTCCGCGCTGCTGCGCTGGACGACATCGAATCCGACTGGGGAAAGCGCTGCCCCTTCGAATGGATGGGTGGACAAATATTCCGCCAGCGTTTGTCCAACGCCCGGATCCATTGTCATAAACTCATCGCAGTCGAGCGTGATTACATGGCCGTAATAACCTCGCAACGCGCCGGCCAGCCCGAAAAATAGCTGTCTGCGGGATTCCTCGAAGCTTGAACCGCTCGGATCAAATGGAAGCGTGACGAGTGAGCAACCCTCAGCAATCTTCTGCAGCGCGGGATCGTGACCGTGCAGGAATACGTGGAGAGCGCTGCGATTGGCCACGAGTTTGGAATGGTGGGCGATCCACTTCTCCAGCATCGCATGATCGCCCCGGACCATCGTCACAAAACAAATCGGCTCGAAACTCATTCTGTCCCTCCAGAATGCCTGACTTAACTGAGTGGGCGTTTAGTTAAAAACTCTTGCCAACGAGGCGCTGCGTGCAGGCGCCCATTCTCGTCAACTCGCTCAGGACTGCGGATGCAGCCTGGTCCCCAAGGCGTGAGGTGAAATCGCTGTTCGTCATAAGCGCGAGCGTCACAATGGCTGCGACGCCCGCCGTCTTGGCGTTGTCGATTTCTTTGGCCTGCCTCTCAACCGCAGCGAGGTGGGCTACACATTCTTCGGGACCAGGAACGACCCAGATGCACTCGTGAATGTCATGACCGTTCATGTTCCCTCTCTTCGACCGAGTGGCCAGCCAAGCAGTCATCCGTGATGGCTAGGAATCGATTGGGGGTGACCGTGGAAAGCGTGCGTTGGAGAATTATGAAAACCTTCTGCCCGCCGCCGCAATAGCCATTAACCCCGGACGGGCCGTTAAATAGAAAATTCTTCTAAGCTGTAAAACAAGGAATCGTGAGTGTGCTAGCCGCGCGTTCCGTATCGCCTGGCGATGCTTCGGTCTCTTAGCAACTGTATCTGTCAGGTCCCAGGGATCGTCCATTTCTGCCGGCTTTTGCACAACGCATTCGCAATGGTGACCAGCTTTCTGGCGACGGCGGTGATGATGACTTTGTGTGGTTTTCCTGCGTCA
>NZ_WMIG01000012.1 GCF_009711205.1 Paracoccus litorisediminis
ACCTTCGGTCAGGACGACATCCGCTGCGCGCAGGCCTGGATGGCGCAAAACCAAATCCGCACCCTGATCCGCACCGCCGCCGCCGAGGGCGCGACCGCCATGCAGGACGGCACCCTGTTCACCGCGGCCGGCTATGCGGTCGAGGTCGCCGATGTCACCGGTGCCGGCGACACCTTCGGCGGCACTCTGGTCCATGGGCTGGAACAGGGCTGGACCCTGCAAGACACCCTGGCCTTCGCCGTCGCCGCCGCCTCCCGCTCCGTCACCCAACACGGACCCCGAAGCGGTCGAACAACACCACAAAATGTCAAAAACTGGATCCAAAAAAACCAGAACAAGAAGGGCTGAGACGTCAGAAAAATCATACTGTCCCGCGCTCCAGAAATAATGCGCGGGGCATGGTTGCGTCAATCCCCGGCCGGGTTAGGGGCTGATTGAAAGACCTGACTTGCCCTTGGCGGTGGATTAGTCATGCACTGCCCAAAACCGCCCCTCGGGTCGCGGCCAAGCTTGCTTGGGTCGATCCTGATCCCATTACCCACCGATGGCGATGCCTTCGCGGCGGGGGTCGGCGCCGCCCTCAAGTCCATCGGGGGTGATCGCGATGGCTTGCAGGCCAGAATTCAGCTCGGTCTCGTTCACCTCGAAGCCCATCTCGGCAAGCGGGGCGGTCAGGGCCGCGGCCTTGGTTCCTGCCTCGATATCGACGGGGCCGAAGCGCGACAGGAGATGAGGGGCTGCCACCGCCTGCTGCACATCCATCCCCCAATCCAGATGCGCGATGATCGCTTTCGCGACATAGCCGATGATCCGGCTGCCACCCGGAGAGCCGATGACCAGCACCGGCTTGCCACCCTTCATCACGATGCTGGGCGCCATCGAGGATCTCGGGCGCTTGCCCGGTGCCAAGGCGTTCGCGATGGGCAGTCCCGCCTTGTCATGGGTGGTGAAGCTGAAATCGGTCAGTTCGTTGTTCAGCAGGAACCCCCGCACCATCAGGCGCGAGCCGAAGCCGTTCTCGATCGTGGTGGTCATCGACAGTGCATTGCCCTTTGCATCGACGATCGAGATATGCGTGGTCGAGGGCAGTTCCAGCGCTTGATCCGCACCCCAAAGCATGGCGTGGCTCCAGCCGGGCGACCCGGCGCTGACCTCGGGCAGGCTGTCATCGCCCGCCAACAGCTTGCCGCGCTCGGCCAGATAGGCGGGGTCGACCAGCCCTTTGGTCGGCATCGGGGTAAAATCGCTGTCGGCCATGAAGCGTTCGCGATCCGCAAAGGCCAGACGCGAGGCATCGGCGATCAGCCGCCAGCTTTCGGGATTTTCGGCCCCCAGCGCCGCCAGATCATAGCCGCCCAGCATGCCAAGGATCTGCCCCACGCTCAGCGCCCCCGATGAGGGTGGCCCCATGCCGCAGATATCATGATCGCGATAGGTGGCACACAGGGCAGGGCGCTCGATCACGCGATATGCTGCCAGATCGGATATGGCCAGCAGACCGGGATTGACCGGGGCGTGGCGCACGGCGGTTACGATGTCCTGCGCCACCGGCCCGGCATAGAAGCCTGCCGCCCCGTCGCGCTGCAGGATGCGCAGCGTATCAGCATAGGCCGGGTTCCTCAGCGGCGCGCCCGCGGCGATGGGTTTGCCGTCGGGAAAGAAATAATCCGAGGTTGCAGGGTCGCGGCGCAGCGCGTCGCCCTCGGCGGCGACCAGACCGGCAAGGCGTGGCGAGACCGCAAACCCATCATCCGCCAATGCAATGGCGTCTTGGAACAGGCTTGCCCAATTGGCCCGGCCCCAGCGTCGATGCGCGGCCTCAAGCAGCGCGGGAGTGCCAGGCGTGCCGACCGAGCGTCCGCCGACAACCGCTTCCATGAATTTCAGCGGCTCGCCCTTGTCGTCCTGAAACAGCGTCGGCCTTGCCGCCATCGGCGCGGTCTCACGCGCGTCGAGTGTGGTCAGCTGACCGGATTGCGCGTCATACCAGACCAGAAAGGCCCCGCCGCCAAGGCCAGAGCTTTGCGGCTCGACCAGTCCCAGCACCGTCTGCACCGCGATCATGGCATCGGCAGCGCTGCCGCCCGTCTCCAGCACCCGCGCACCGGCCTGCACCGCCAAGGGGTTCGCGGCGCTGATCATCCAGTTGGCTGCCTTGACCGGCTGGCCTGCTGCCTTGGCCTGCAGCGCCGCCTGCGCGGGTTGGCCCAGATCGCCAAAGGTGACGGGTGCCGCAGCGGTAGCGGCCTCGGGGGCGACGGCGTCGGTGGCCTGTTGCGCCCATGCGCCGGTGCCTGCACAGAGAGTCAGAGCCGCCAGCAGAGATCCTGTCCGCGTCATCCGCTTTCCTTTGCGTTGGAATGTTCCAGAGGAAGTCTGATCCCCTTGTTCCTTTGGCGCAAGGCGTGGTGACGCGAGGCTGTCGCAACGCAGACCGAAGGTCCGCAGACTTTCCGGCGTGGCATTCTGACCTTACGTCGCGCGCCAGATAAAACATTGATTCGATTGAATGCGCCCAACAGTATGCCGCTGTTTGCGACACCTATCTGACCATCTCGATCAAATTCGGATTCCACATAGAATGCTGACTAACTTTGGTTCCGCGCCGAATGGCAAGGTGGCCTTGGCCACTTCCGCCATGGCGCTGTCGGCGGCTTTGACCGCCCCCGCATTTGCACAGGCTGCTGATGCCTCGGCTGAAAAACCCAACGTCCTGATCATCCTCTCGGATGACATGGGCTGGTCGAATGTCAGTGCCTATGGCAATGGCGTCATGGGCTACAAGACCCCGAATATCGACAAGCTTGCTGAAGCGGGCGCGATGTTCACCGAACATTACGCGCAGCCTTCCTCGACGGCGGGCCGGGCCGCGCTGATCACCGGGCAATATCCGATCCGCTCGGGCATGACCACGGTGGGCCGTCCGGCGGCAAAACTGGGGCTCAAGCCGGAAACCCCGACACTGGCCGAGGTGCTGAAGGAACAGGGTTACGCCACCGGCCAGTTCGGCAAGAACCACCTTGGCGACCGCAACGAACACCTGCCGACGCTGCATGGTTTCGACGAATTCTATGGCAACCTGTACCATCTGAACACGTCGGAGGAGCCCGAGCAGAAGGACTATCCGGCTGCGCCCTTCTTTGACAAATACGGCCCGCGCGGCGTCATCCACAGCTGGGCGACTGACGCCGACGACCCGACCGAGGATCCGCGCTTTGGCCGCATCGGCAAGCAGAAGGTCGAGGATACCGGCCAGCTGAACATCGAGCGGATGAAGAATGTCGACGAAGAGTTCATGGATGTCTCGGTCGATTTCATCAAGCGCGCGCAGGACGCCGACAAACCCTATTTCGTCTGGCTGAACCCCAGCCGGATGCACATGTTCACGCATCTGGACGACAAGGACCGCTATCTGGCGCAGGAAGCCACGACCGAGGATGACCTGTACGGGTCGGGCGTGATCCAGCATGACCGTCAGATCGGCGAATATCTGGCCGAGCTGGAAAAGATGGGGGCGCTGGACAATACCATCGTCATCTATTCGACCGATAACGGCCCCGAGGAAAGCGCCCGCTATCATGGTGGCACCACGCCTTTCCGGGGTGAAAAGATGACCACCTATGAAGGCGGCGTGCGCGTGCCCTTCATCGTCAGCTGGCCCGGACATATCCCGCCCGGTCAGGTCATCACCGGCATGCAGTCGCATATGGATGTGATGACCACGATCGCGGCGGCGGCGGGTATTCCCGATGTGAAGGAAAAGGTGCTGGCCGAGCAGAACCAGGTGCTGGACGGGGTCAACAACCTCGACCTGTGGCTGGGCAAGACCGACAAGTCCAACCGCAACGATTTCATCTATTACTACGAAGGTGACATCAAGGCGCTGCGGGTCGGTAACTGGAAGCTGCACTTCCAGACCTCCGAGGGCTATTATGAGCCTTGGGTGAAGCAGAAATTCCCGATGCTCTACAACCTGCATTTCGATCCCTACGAATCCCACGATGACATCACCCAGCGTTCGGACATCACGCAGCGCAAGCAATGGCTGTCCGAACCGGTGCAGGTCCTGCTGGGCGCGCATCTGAAATCGCTCAAGGAACACCCGCCGGTGCAGGTCGCGCCGACGCTGGATTTTTCGGAGTTGATCAAGCAGATGACCGCCAGCACCAACTAAGCCCAGAGTGGCGTGTCCCGCAGCGGCGCGCCACCGTCACATCCGAGGTTTGACGTGAATCCCCAATATCCCGCCCTCGACCGGGCCGGTCTTTTGCAGGGCCGGACCTATCGCTTTCACGCGATGGTCAAGCCCTCGGGGGCCGAATGCAATATCGACTGCACCTATTGTTTCTACCTGCACAAATCCGGGCTGCTGCATCACCGCCCCCAGTCCCGGATGGGCGATGACCTGCTGGAAAACCACATCCGCCAATATATCGAGGCCCAGACCGGAGAGCAGGTCGTCTTCTCGTGGCAGGGCGGCGAACCCACGCTGATGGGTCTGGCCTTCTTTGAAAAGGTGGTGGTGCTGCAGGCGAAATACGCCAAGCCCGGCCAGCGGATCGAAAACGACCTGCAGACCAACGGGCTGTTGCTGGACGCGCGCTGGATCGGGTTTCTTAAGGCGCATGGCTTTCATGTCGGCCTGTCGATCGACGGCCCGCGCCAGTTGCATGACCGTTTCCGCGTCACCAAGAACGGCAAGCCGACCTTCGATCTGGTGATGAATGCTGCCCGCATGTTGCGTGAGGCCGGGATTCCCTTTGCCGCGCTTTGCGTGGTGAACCGCGAAAACGCCCTTCACCCGCGCGAGGTCTATCGCTTTCTGGCCGATGAGCTGGGCACATGGCGCATCCAGTTCACCCCCGCCGTCGAGCAGCGCCAGTTCGAAACCGACGCCCCCGCGCGGGTTCAGGACCAGCCGCTTGAGGACGACCCACGCGCCCGCCCCGGCCATCCCGATTCCATTGTTACCGACTGGTCGGTTGATCCGGTCGATTACGGCCGCTTCCTGTCCGAGGTCTGGGACGAATGGATCGCCACCGATATCGGCCGCGTCCATGTGAACCTGTTCGAAACCGCGGTGGCGCAGGCGGCGGGCCAGCCGGCGCAGATGTGCACCCAATCCGAATTCTGCGGCAAGGCCGTCGCAGTCGAGCATGACGGAGAGGTCTATTCCTGCGACCATTTCGTCTATCCCGAATACCGCATCGGCAATATCGCCGACGCGCATCTGGGCAATCTGGCCTTTTCCCCGGCGCAGCAGGATTTCGGCCACGCCAAAAGCGCGACTCTGCCGCGGAAATGCCGGGACTGCGCCTATCTGCGGCTGTGCTGGGGCGAATGTCCCAAGAACCGGCTGATCCGCTCTGATACGGGTGAGGCTGGGCTGAACTACCTGTGCGCCGGGCTTTTCGCCTTTTACGACCATATCGGCCCGGACGTGGTGCGTATCCTGCAACGGCTGGGGCGGATCTGAGCGCATCGACCGAACGGGGCCCTCATTCGGATTACACTGCCTGATCATTCATGTTTCGAATTGGACGATAGGTTTTCCATACGGATAACAAATATGGCGCGACCTGGGGAGGGGCAGCCATGTTTGACCAGCCAGCCGATAAACGCTTGGATTTCGACCTGTCGGATCGTCTGACCAAAACCGAGGGTTGGGTCTATATGACGGGGATGCAGGCGCTGGTGCGTCTGCCCTTGCAGCAGCGCAAGCGTGACATGGCGGCGGGGCTGAAGACCGGCGGCTATATCTCGGGCTATCGCGGCTCGCCGCTTGGGCGCTACGACATGGAATTGTGGCAGGCCCATGCCGAACTCAAGGCGCATGACATCGTCTTTCAGCCCGGCCTGAATGAGGATCTGGCCGCGACCGCCGCCTGGGGCAGCCAGATGGTCGGGCTGTTTCCGGGGGCCGAGGTCGAGGGCGTCTTTTCGATCTGGTATGGCAAGACGCCGGGATTGGACCGGGCGATGGACCCGATCCGGCACGCCAACCTTGCCGGGACCAATCCCAAGGGCGGCTCGCTGCTGCTGGTCGGGGATGATCACGGGGCAAAATCGTCCTCGGTCGCCTGCTACTCGGATTTCAACTTCGTCTCGGCGGGCATTCCGCTGCTGGCCCCGGCCAATGCGCAGGAGGTGCTGGATTACGGGTTGCACGGCATCGCGCTAAGCCGTTTTGCCGGTTGTCTGGCCGGGATGAAGCTGGTGACCGATGTGGTCGAGGGCGGTGGTTCGGTGCGGATTTCGGCGGATGAGCCACGGATCACGCTGCCCGAGGCGCCGCCGGTGCCGGGCATCGCGGTCTTTGCCACGGTGCTGCAACAGGAGCGGCAGCTTTACGACGCCCGGCTGGCGCGGGCGCTGGATTACATCCGTGCGAACGGGCTGAACCTCATCATCGGGGCCGGCGCTGCGCGCATCGGCATCGTCGCCGCGGGCAAGGCGTGGCAGGACCTGTCGCAAGCCCTGAACGAGATGGGCTGGTCCGAAGGCCGACTGGCCGGGATGGGGCTGCGGCTGCTGAAAGTCGGTGCGGTCTGGCCGCTGGACGACCGCATCGTCCGCGACTTTGCCGAGGGGCTGGATACCATCGTCGTGGTCGAAGAAAAGCGCCCGCTGCTGGAGGACCAGATCCGCGCCACGCTTTATGGTCAGGCGCGCGCGCCGCGCATCATCGGCAAGACCTTTGCCGGACAGGCCTATGCCAGCGACGCGGGCGAGGTTGCGTTTCAGAACTACGGCGAAATCGACCCGAACCAGATCCGCGGCGTCTTGACCCGCGCCATTCGCGATCTGGACCCGGCCGCGCCGATTTCCGCCCCCAATGCCGCCAGCGGCACGGTCCTGCTGGACACGCCCGGCGCGCTGCGGATGCCGTCCTTTTGCGCGGGCTGCCCGCATGGCCGTTCGACCAGGGTTCCCGATGGCAGCCGGGCGCTGGCCGGGATCGGCTGCCACACCATGGCGGTGCTGCGCGACCCGATGAAGACCAACTCGATCACCCAGATGGGCGGCGAGGGGGTGGCTTGGCTGGGCCAGTTTCATTTCACCAAGGAAAAGCATGTCTTCGCCAATATGGGCGACGGCACCTATTTCCATTCCGGTCTGCTGGCGATCCGCGCCGCCATCGCCGCCAAGGTGAACATCACCTACAAGCTGCTGCATAACGGCTTTGTCTCGATGACCGGCGGTCAACCCGTCGACGGAGAGATCGACCCCTTGCGGATGATCGATCAGCTGCGCGCCGAGGGCGTCGCCGCCATCGCGCTGGTCGCTGATGAGCCGCAGAAATATCAGGGCACCGCGCTGCCCGCCAATGTCACCCTGCATCCGCGCACCGAAATGGATCTGGTCCAGCGCCAGATGCGCGAGCGTACTGGCGTCACCGCGATCATCTATGACCAGCCTTGCGCCACCGAACGCCGCCGCCTGCGCAAGCGCGGCAAATGGGTCGATCCCGACAAGCGCGCCTTCATCAATCCCGAGGTCTGCGAGGGCTGCGGCGATTGCTCGACCGTCTCGGGCTGCATGGCGATCGAACCGATAGAAACCGAGCTGGGCCGCAAGCGGCAGATCAACCAATCCTCCTGTAACAAGGATTTTTCCTGCGTCGAGGGTTTCTGTCCCAGCTTTGTCACCGTCGCGGGCGTGAAACCCAAACGGGTCAAGGCCGCGCACGTCAATATCGATGCCGGGGCGCTGCCGCAGCCCGTGCTGCCTGCGGTCGCGGGTTCGTGGGCGGTGCTGGTGTCGGGGATCGGCGGCGCGGGTGTGGTGACGGTCGGGCAGACTCTGGCCGTGGCCGCCCATGCCGATGGTTGGTTCAGCTCGAACCTCGATATTACCAGCCTGTCGCAGAAATACGGCGCGGTGCATTCGCATATCAAGATGGCCCGCACGCCCGAGGACATGGCCGCGACCCGTATCGCCACCGGCGAGGCTGATGCCCTGATCGGCTGCGATCTGGTGGTTGCCGCGGGCGATGAGACGCTGTCGAAGCTGAACCTTGGCCATGCGCTGGCTGTCACCGACACGACCGTGGTGCCGACTTCGGAATTCGCCAAGAACCCCGACTGGCAGTTGAACGGAGGTGAGCAACTGTCGCGCCTGACCCGCCTGCTGGGCGACCGCGCGCAGGGTCTGGACGCGCAGGGGCTGGCCACGCGCCTGCTGGGCGATGCGGTCTATGCCAATATGCTGCTGGTCGGTGCAAGCTGGCAGTCGGGCGCTCTGCCATTGTCGCTTGAGGCGATGATGCGCGCGATCGAACTGAACGGCGTCAAGATCGCCGAAAACCGCCGCGCCTTCGATCTGGGCCGGTTGGCGGTGGCCGATCCGCAGGCCGTCGCCGCCTTGCTGCGTGGCGCGCAGGCCCCGGTCGATCTGGGCGGCCGCCGCAAGCAGTCGCTGGACGATGTGATCGCCCATCGCGCGGGCGAACTGACCGCCTACAAGAACGCTGCCCTTGCACGCCGCTATACCGACATGGTCGCCCGCACCCGCAAAGCCGCCGATGCGGCAGGTTTGGGCGAGGCCCCGGTCATGGCCGTCGCGCGCTGCTACTACAAGCTGCTGGCGGTGAAGGACGAATGGGAGGTCGCGCGGCTTTATTCCAAGCCGGAATTCGCGAAATCCTTGGCCGAGAGTTTTGACGGTCAACCCGAACTGACCTTTTATTTCGGCGCATGGCCCTATGGCGGGCGGGACGAAAAAACCGGCGCATGGGTCAAGGGCGCGGTCAGCGGGCGCAAGGCCTTGCGCTTGTTTGGACTGATGCGCCGCCTGGGCTGGTTGCGCGGCACGTTGCTGGACCCCTTCCGCAACAGCGAGGAAGCGCGCCTGGCCCGTCGCCTGCTGGCCGAATACGAGGCCGACATCGCCTTTGCACTGGCACGTTTCGGAACGGCCGCGGGGTCCGATCTGACGGCGCTGCTGTCGCTGCCCGAACATATCCGCGGCTATGGCCATGTGCGCGAACGCCACGCGGCCGATGTCGACACCCGCCGCGCCAAGCTGCGCGCGGCCCTTACGACCACGACGGCTGCGGCCGCCTGATCCCAGGAGAATGAACATGAAACTGCGTTCCGACGCCGTCACCAAAGGTGTCCTGAATACCGGCGCGCGCGCGCTGTGGCGCGCCACCGGCACCAAGGCAAATGAATTCGGCAAGCCGATCATCGCCATTGCCAATTCCTTCACCCAATTCGTGCCGGGCCATGTCCATCTGCGCGACGTGGCCCCGCTGGTCGCCGAGGAGATCCGCGCAGCCGGCGGTGTGCCCAAGGAGCTCAACACCATCGCCGTCGATGATGGGATTGCGATGGGCCATCAGGGGATGATGTATTCGTTGCCCTCGCGCGATGTGATCGCGGATTCGGTGGAATACATGGTCAATGCCCATGCCGCCGATGCGCTGATCTGCCTGTCCAATTGCGACAAGATCACCCCCGGCATGATGATGGCGGCCTTGCGGCTGAACATCCCGACGATCTTCGTGTCGGGCGGGCCGATGGAATCGGGCAAGCTGAACTACCGGGGCAAGTCCATGCGGATCGACGCCATCGACACGCTGATGGTGATGGGCGATCCCACCGTCACCGCGCTTGAGGTCGATACGGTCGAGGAAGCCGCCTGTCCGACCTGCGGTTCCTGCGCGATGATGGGCACGGCCAATTCGATGAACTGCCTGACCGAGGCTTTTGGTCTGGCTCTGCCCGGAAACGGCACGACGCTGGCCACCCACAAGGACCGCGAGCGCCTGTTCCGCAATGCCGCCCGCCGCATCGTCGGCATGGCCGAGGAGTATTACCGCGACGGCAACAGCCGCGTGCTGCCCCGCGCCATCTGCTCGCGCGAGGGGTTTGAAAACGCGGCGCGGCTGTCGATGGCGATCGGCGGTTCGACCAACACCATCCTGCATCTGATGGCCGCCGCGCAGGAGGCCGGGGTGGACTGGACGGTCGAGGATTTCAACCGCGTCTCGAATTCGACGCCCTGTCTGTGCAAGGTCTCGCCCAATGCACATGAGATCTTTGTCGAGGACATGCATCGCGCCGGAGGCGTCATGGGGGTCATGGCCGAGTTGAAGCGCGCGGGCCTGCTGCATACGGGCAATCCCGCCGTTTCTGCCGACACCATCGGCGAGGTCGTCGACCAATGGGACATCACCCGTCCCGGCAATGACGCGGCCGAGACGCTGTTCCGCGCCGGTCCCGGCGGCGTCAGGACCATGCGCCCCTTCAGTCAAGAGATGCGCTTCGCGGAACTGGATACCGACCGCGATGCAGGCGTGATCCGCAATACCGCCAATGCCTTCAGCGAAACCGGCGGGCTGAGCGTGCTTTACGGCAATATCGCCCCCGACAGTTGCGTGGTGAAATCGGCGGGCGTGCCTGCGAACCTGTTCGAGTTCACCGGCCCGGCGCGGATCTTTGAAAGCAAGGACGATTGCGTTCTGGCGATCAACAGCGACCAGATCAAGCCGGGCGATTGCGTGGTCATCCGCTACGAGGGTCCGCGTGGCGGGCCGGGGATGCAGGAAATGCTGACGCCCACCGGGATGATCAAGGCGCGCGGTCTGGCGGATAAGGTTGCGCTGATCACCGATGGCCGCTTCTCGGGCGCGACCTCGGGCCTGTCGATCGGGCATATCTCGCCCGAGGCGGCCTCGGGCGGAGTGATCGCGCTGATCGAGGAAGGCGACCAGATCCGCATCTCACTCAGCGACCGCCGCGTCGAACTGCTGGTGGACGAGGCCGAGATCACGCGCCGCCGCGACGCGATGTCTGCTCGCGGCGCGTTGGCGTGGCAGCCGGTCGCGCGGGTGCGCGAGGTCTCGACCGCGCTGCGTATCTATGGGCTGATGTCCAGTTCAGCCGACAAGGGCGGTTCGCGCGACACCGAACGTCTGGCCCGTCTGGAACTGGCCGCCGCGAATATGTGACGAGATATCGCCCCAAGCCGCGAACCCCCGCGCATCGAACGATGCGTGGGGGGATAGTTGGTTATGGGGAAATATCCCCGTCATTGTTGTCGGGAAGATTCCCGATCAATGTGCTTCCGGAAACTCATAGTTAAATCGGTCCGGCATTCAAAAAAATATTACGCTGACGCGTTGCGCGGGAAAAAAAGCCGAAGTCATGGCAAGAAATAGCCGCGCTACGCAAAGCCGATCAAGGTGATGATCGCGGCAGCGCTGTCGTGCCGCTGCCCCCCCGAAGTTCGTCTATGGTCCGCACGAGTTTTCTTGAGGTCCAGGCGTAAAGATGGGCCAGGGCGACTCCGACAATGACCGACGAAATCAACGCCATCCATGGTTTCTCGACGCCGAATATTTTCCTTACGACGGATATCATCACGTAATGGGTAAGATAGATAAACAGTGATGCCCCGGCAATTTCCGCCACCAGTACCTTGATGGGAATTGGCACAATGAATGCCTCAACGAACAGAACGAGTGCGCATCCACCAGCCACATAAAAAGCAGCAGAAGTTGCACCCCACTTTAACAAGACCGCCGCAATGGCCACGAACAAGGCCAGTAGCCGTTTGCTCGGGTCCTTTGCGAGCGCCAAAACAATGCCCAAAGCAAAGGCCCACGCATAGTTCCAAGGTGTTCGGTGGTAATTATAAGTGCTATCCCAGAAGAACTCGATGATCTGATTGAGCGCGGCGACTGCCAGAAGCAGAACAAGCGCGCTCAGCATCGGGCGGCTCTTGAACGAATCCTGTACTTTCGAGAATGAAAAGAATGCCGCTGCTAACACCAGCAATTGCAGATAGAATTCCGAGAAGTAAAAAATGAAACCCTTAAGCTCACGAGGATCGAGATAATTCGAGACCAGCAGCAGCGGCAATATTTCGAACCGTTGTGTCGCCCCTTGTAGAAAGGCGACCATGAGTAGCGTGGGTATCGCCACATATTTGATCGTTCCCCAAAGGGTTCTGGTACTGCCGGTGCGGATGATTTCGGGCAGTTGAAAGCGCGCGACCGAATACCCGGCAAGCAGGATCAGGAAATAGGCTGCGCCCCAATTCGAACTGTAGACAAACGCATCGGTATGCAGCGCGACGATGCAGATCATGAAAAATGCGCGCGTCAATGTCGCGGATTCCAGCCGTCGCCAATTGGACTTCTTGGTCGTGCCCAGACCTTGCTGCAACTCGGCTGCGCTAAGTTGCGGCCAGTTGTTCGGCAATTGGCCGAAGCGCTGTTCAAAACTCAGCGAGAACTGAATGTAGTGAAGGGAGTCGCCGCCAAGGGACTCGAAGGAATCTTCAGGCCGAACCGGTTGCCCGGGGAACTCATGCCGGAACAAGGAAAGAACGTCGCTGATCTCACCTGTCGGGACATGCGATCTGTCGGGGGTCAGCTGCGAGACGAACTGCTCTGCCAGAACCGAACGCTTTACCTTGCCGGTTCCCGTGACGGGCAGGGCATCCACGGCCATGACATGCAGTGCGCTGCCCGCCACAACCCCCATACTCTGCAACGCGGCAGCCGCCAGTTCCTTCACCCGTGCGGTGCCAGAGGGACCGGCCTTGACGGCGACCAGAACGCCATCGCCACGCTGGGCATCGGGGACTTTCGCCACCGCAATCTGCATGCCCGGCTCAAGTCCGGATCGGATACGCTCCTCGAGCAGGTCGGGCGAGACCTTTACGCCGCCGCAATTGATCAGATCGTCCGCGCGGCCGTCAAAGAAAAGACAGCCGTCCCGCATGTGCCCAAGGTCGTTGGTCTGCAGCCAGCCATCCGCATCCTGCAGATTGTGCAAGCCCTTGGCGTCGATGCGCCACCTGGCGACATGGGGTCCGCGGATCCGGATACGACAGTCCGCGCCAAGCTGGATCTCGGTTCGTCCCACCGGTCGGCCTACGGAGTGCAATTGGCTCTCTGACGCGGATGAGACCTGCAGGAAGGTGCTGCGCGAGGCCTCGGTCAGACCATAATGCTGCACGATCAGCGCATTGGGGAACATCGTCCGAACGCGGAGCTTTTCATCCGCTGTCATATGCTGCGATCCGATTTCCATCCAGCGCAGGTTCTTGCCCGCCTCGCCGATCAGGTCGGGAGCATCCAGAAGGATGCGAAGCAAGGTCGGCACAGCCGACAGCGCGTTGACCTGATTGGCGGCCAGCATGCGGGCAAGCTCAAGCGGGTCGAAACCGCGGGGCGGCAGGTAAGCATGTCCGCCCACGGCGCTGATTGCCCGGTAGCGCCCCATGCCAAAGCTGAATGTCGCCGGGACACCGACATATTCGCGAATCTCGGCCGTCATCTGCATTTCGGCGATGATTCGCTCGGCCGCGTCGGCCAGGTTCGCGTAGGTCAGAAGAACGCCTTTGGGTTGCCCCTCGGTCCCCGACGTATAGCTGACTTGCGCTGGAAGATCGTCATGGATCAGCGGATGCCTGGCGGTGTACCAGCCCGACTGTTCCGCCGGAGTGATGCAGCGGTCAATCACGATTCCGGACAATCCGCTTGCTTCTTTTGCGTCGTTGACCATCACGAATGGCCGCCGCGCGTCATTCAATGCAAATACATTCTCGATGAAGGCTATCGAATTCTTGCGAATGACCGCGGTTGCTTCGAGCTTCTGAAAGTCCATGATCCCTGCAAATCAGTTAATTGTTAAAAACAGCTTTGAGTCTGGAATTGCTCTTTGGTGACTGGCAGTTGGGCGCAACGGATTGGTCTCATTGCGTTCCTGACAATCGGGTCGGTATGGAAGTTCTCATCCCACTTTTATTGTTTTGCAAGTAGAGGTTTGATTCAATTTGCGCAGCATGTCGAAAATGACAGTTCCAGGTGCCGCTTGCATCTAAGGGTTGATGTTCTTTTGCATTAATATCGGTTTGCGGGTTGCGGCGCGCTTCGCGGAATTTTCCGGTTGCTCTGGCAACACTCTAGGGTGGTACGTCTTTCGGTGCCTTCACCGCGCAGTCCAGCACTGCTCAGGCAACAGGGTGGAAAGCGGCGGTGATCTTGCCCCGTAATCCCGGACCGGGTCATGTTCACTATGCGACCGTTGCGAAGGATCGTGTCGATCTTCGCCTGCTCCGCTATGCGCAATCCGATGCTCGGATGTCATCGGTACCGGTTACAGAAGCTGGCGACCTACGCGAAGAGTGTAGTTTGACTTTCGCGTTGCGTACTGAAACGGGTGCGACGAACTAGGTCGTTCTACGAAGCGCCAAGCAGGCTTTCAGTCAGGGTGTTCTACGCCTTCCAAACGTTCAGCAGCGTTGGTGTTTGCTGCTGGCATCCATGATCGGAATAGCAGATCGTGTCTAGGGCGGGGGCGGTTTGGCAGCGCGATGCGCAGGCCGCTTTTCAGATAAAGCAAGTCCTCGTTGCTAGGATCATAACTGATGCTAGATATCCTTACCCTGTCGGGCGCCACGAGATAGGATTTTCGTTCGCGATCAGGATTTCAACGGCAAATGCGCAAAAAGCCGAAGCTTTCCGCTTCACGCCCACCTCCTCAGACAGTCGACGGTTTCGCTGCTACTCAACCAATTATCCTACCTCTACCTTTTGACGCCTCATCGTCTCGACGGAGCCAACCGTCCCAAGTTCGAGCCGCCAACCTTTCAGTTGTGACGATGTGAGGTAAAGCTTCTGACGACGCTAACCTGCGTAACGATTCGCTTGGACAGGCGCGCAACTGCCTGTTCCTTAAGTTCCGGTGTGTTGCTGCAACTGACCGGGGCCTTGCGATGCGCCGAGGCGAAGGCGACATTGTGCGGGCTGTGATCGCGCATTCCCTCACCGTCACTGCGCTTGTTGACGGCGTGTTCGCTCAGTCATCTAGGCTATCGCTCCAGCGCTTCCAGAGGTGTTCGCTGGGCCGTATTCCTTCGGAGCATCACACCACCTCAACCCATCGCGACCGACGAAGATTATCCAACTCAGCCCGCGTCGGTCATCAATGAAGGGCTTGCCATCGCAGGCGGGCAGAGCGATTTCACGCATTCCATCTGCGCGTCAGTCGGCTGATCGATAGTCTCCTTCCGTCGCCTGAACCGCGCCGGCCGCCCGAAATCGGTGGTTCCTGAGTTTGAAGTGGTCAGATACGGACCCCCAATCTGGCTAGCGCGGTCATCACCCGCGCGGTCTAGCTCTGCGGCGGACTTGCAGAGGGGGGAACATGTCCGCCATCCAGAACCAATTCGCGGCCCTGCTGCGGCAGAATGCCAAAGGGGCCTCGCCGCCGGTGCTGACCCCGGACTTGGCGCGAAAGCTGACCCAACGGCTCGACGGCATCCGGCTGTTTGCGCATGGCTATACCTTGCTGACCAACCTGACCCATGGCCGGGCCACGCCTTGGGACTTGCTCGATTTCGCTTGGCGGCACGAATTGCAGGGGGTCTGCCTGCATGTGCTGGACGGCGGCCGCAACAGCCTGTCCGGGATGGACGATCAGGCGCGGCAGGCATTCGGCCGACGCGCGCGCGAATATGGGCTGGACCTGCATCTTGAGATCAGTTCGACCCTGCGCCCGGATCTGGATCAGGCGGTCGCGATCGCCCTTGCGACGGGTTCGTCCAATATCCGTGTCTATTCCCGCTATGAGGGGCTTCTGTCCGAGGTCATGGCCCGGATCGCGACCGATCTGCGCTACATCTCCGAGCTTGCCGACCGGCACGGGCTGAACTTCGATTTCGAACAGCATGAAGAGCTGAAAAGCCACGAGATCGCCACGCTGCTGCGCCGGATCAATCATCCCCGGCTGAATGCGCTGTTCGATTTCGGCAATATGATCAATGCCAATGAACACCCCCTGCCAGCCTTGCAGGCGATGGCGCCGTTCATCCGGCAGGTCCATCTGAAAGGCGTGCGGATCGTGCCGCAGGGCAAGGGAACGGGCCATTACGGCGTGTTGCAGGGCAGCGCACAGGATGACCTGCCCGGTCCGCGGATGTTCTACGAATTGCTGATGCTGGGTGAGGACGCGCCGCAGGTCATAGCCTTCGCGCTCGAACAGGAAAACCATTACGCCGCTCCGGCCTTCCGCATGTCGGACGAGGCTGACGACCCCTTCATCCCCTATCGCGAGATGAGCGATACCGCCCTGCCGCCCGGCCATACGCTGGACAGCATGATGGCGGCCGAGCATCGCTGGCTGGAAAACCAGCTGGCCTATATGCGCGGGCTCATCCGCGAGCTGCGCCTTTTGGCTGCGCTTGTTCTGGCCGAGGCCGAGCAGCCCTGCAAACCCCATGCCCTTGTCGGAGACCAGCAATGACAACCGCAAACCGCGCGAAATGGCTGCGCTTTCTTGTCCTGATCCTTGGCGGCGGGACGATCTACAAGTTGGCGAATGTCAAGGACGCCTTCTATGTGCCGCTGCAAGAGGTCATGGGCCTGTCCCATACCCAGATCGGAACGTTGCTTAGCGTCAACTCCATCGTGGCGACGGCGCTTTTTGTTCTGGGGGGCATGCTCGCAGACCGCTTTGGGACGCGAAAGCTGATCCCTCTGGGGCTGATCGGTGCGGGGCTTCTGGGTCTCTATATGGCGACCTTTCCCGGCTTTGGCGGAATGCTGGTGGTCTTTGCCTTGCTGGCGGTCTGCGCCGATTGCCTTTACTGGCCCGCGCTCTTGAAGGCCGTGCGCAATCTGGGCAGCGATGATGAACAGGGCCGGATGTTCGGCTTTCTGGAAGGCGGGCGGGGTGTCGTCGATACGGTCGTCGCCTTCTCGGCGCTGGGGGTCTTCGTGGTCGCGGGCTCGGGTGCGCTGGGGCTGAAATCGGCGATCCTGTTCTATGCGATCATCGATATCGTCGCAGGTATCGCGGCATGGTTCCTGCTGAATTCCGCCGCCGAGAAACGCGCGGAGGCCGAACCTGTGGGCCTGTCCGGCCTGATCGAGGCGATGCGCGTGCCCGCCATCTGGCTTGTCAGCCTGAACGTGTTCATGGTCTATACCGTCTATTGCGGCCTGACCTATTTCATTCCCTACCTGAAAGAGATGTACCAGCTGCCGGTCGCGCTGGTTGGGGCTTACGGCATCATCAACCAGTATTTCCTTAAGGTTCTGGGTGGTCCGGCAGGCGGCTACATGGCGGATAAGTCATTCCGCAGCGCCAGCCGCTATATCAAATGGGCCTTCCTTGCGCTGCCGCCGGTGATGGTCCTGATCCTCGGCCTGCCGACGGGGGCCGCCTATATCTATCCGGCGATGGCTGCGATGCTGTCATTCGCCTTCATCGTCTTCAGTATGCGCGGCGTATTCTGGGCCCCGATGAGCGAGATCGGAATTCCCTCGCGCATCACCGGCTCGGCCTTTGGTCTGGGCTGCCTGATCGGCTATGCGCCGGGCATGTTCGCTTACATGGTCTATGGCGCGATCCTTGACCGCTTTCCGGGCCAGCAGGGCTATACCTATGTCTTTGCCCTGATGAGCGTGCTTGCGGTAATCGGCTCGCTGGTGGCGGGGCGGCTCAACCGCATCATCGGCGGTCCCGATGCCAAGGCGGCGGTGCCCGCCTGAGCCTTAGCGCAAAGCGTCCGCGACGATGCGCGCCAGCGCCTCGAGCCCCGGCTCGAGCTGCTGGGGCGTGACCCCCGAAAAGCCAAGGATCAGGCCCGGACGCGCAGACGGGCGCATCCAGTAGTCGCTTAGCGCATAGCCATGCACCCCCGCATCTTTGGCGCGTTCGGCAATCATCCGGTCGTCCAGCCCATCGGGCAGCCATAACAGCGCGTTCATACCGCTATCGGGCCGCTCGACATGGAACAGTCCCGCGCCGACTTGCCGCGCCACGGTCAGGAACCGGTCGCGGCGCTCGCCGTAAAGCTCGCGCATCTGGCGCAGATGCGTCGCGAAATGCCCCTCGGAAATGAACTCGGTCAGGGTCATCTGCGAGGGCAGCGGCGCGCAGCGGAACATCAGCGCCATGGCATTGCGGAACATGTCGATCAGAACCGGCGGCAGGACCAGATAGCCGACGCGCAGGGCCGGGAACAAAGCCTTGCTGAAGGTGCCGACATAGATCACGCGGCCAAAGCGATCGGCGCTGTGCATGGATGGCAGGGGCCGCCCCGTATAGCGAAATTCGCTGTCGTAATCGTCCTCGATGATCCAGCCGCCATGGGCCTCGGCCCAGTCCAGAAGCTTGAGCCTGCGTTCCAGCGCCAGCGTGGTTCCGGTCGGATGCTGGCGCGAGGGCATGACAAAGACCATGCGGATGCCCGGATCCTTGGCAAGGATTTCTTCAAAGGCCATGCCGTCGCCATCGACCGGGGCCGTCACGATCCTGCGCCCGAGCGACGCGAACATATTGCGCGCGATATAGGGGCCGGGGTCCTCGACCAGAATGCCGTCGCCGGGATTGGTCAGAAGCATTGCGGCCAGCATGAACCCGGCATGGGCGCCGGGCGTGATCACGATCTGGTCGTGATGACAGGCGTCACTGCGATGCAGCGCAAGGTAATTGGCGATGGCCTTGCGCAGCGGCGCATAGCCCTGCGGTTCAGCATAGCCCAGATTGCTGCGATAGCCGAGGCGGGTTTGCCGGTTCACGCATTTCTGCCACAAGGCAAAGGGAAAGCGATCATAGGCGGGCGTGTTGGGCAGAAATGGCCGCGCCTGCCGCGCCTCGATGTCGATGGTCAGATCCTGCAGCCTCGCGCCCATCTCGGAGAGTTGCGGATGGGCACCGGCGCCTGCGGCCGCGTCCTCGCGGGCCATGGCGCGCGGCAAATGCTGGGGTACCGAGCCCGCGACAAAGGTGCCCGCGCCGTGGCGCATTTCCAAAAACCCCTCGGCCTCGAGCCCTTCCAGCGCCAAAACGGCGGTCGGGCGCGAGATCGAGAATTCGGCCGCCAGCATCCGGCTGGAGGGCAGCTTGGCTCCGCCGGGCAGCACGCCCGAGACGATTGCATTGCGCAACTGTTCCTTAAGCTGCTGCGCCAGCGAGACATGGCTGCCACGATCCAGACTGATCCATGTCAGGATTGCTCCGGACGGGCGTCGCGCCATGTTTCCTCGCGTCAGTCGATCTTCAAAGCGGCCAGTGCCGCGCGGTGCAAGACCGCATTGGCCGAGATCAGGACGGTATCGAATACCCGGCCGTCGGGCAATGGCAAGCCCGCCCAATCGGTGATGATCCCGCCCGCGCCAAGAATGATCGGGGCCTGTGGCAGGATGTCGTAATCGTAGACATTCGCCTCGGCCAGAATATCGACCAACCCCAGTGCCAAAAGCCCCGCCGCATAGCAATCATGCGAGCTGCGGTTGAAGCGCGTGCTGCAAGCCAGCCGGTCATAGCGCGGCGCCTGCGTCCCATCGAAATGGTCCCGCGCCGAGGTGTACAGCACCGCATCGGCCAGATTTTCGACGCTGCTGCACCGAATGGGTTGCGTGCCGAACAGGGTGGGCAGGCCCGTCCGACCCAGCCATCTTTCGCCGGTGATCGGCTGGTCGATCAGCCCCAGCACGGGACGCCCGCGATACAGCAGCGCGATCTGCGTGCCAAAGGCCAATGAGCCCGAGATAAAGGATTTCGTGCCATCGATCGGGTCCAGCACCCAGACCCATTCCGCATCCGCCTGATGCAGGCCGAATTCCTCGCCACGGATGCCGTGATCGGGAAAGGCATCGGCGATCATCGCGCGCATCAGCGCCTCGGCCTCGCGGTCGGCGATGGTCACGGGGCTTGCATCATCCTTGGTCTCGATGGTCAGACGTTTGCGGAAATGCTGCGCGATCAGCGGGCGCACGGCATCGGCCATGGACAAAGCCAGTTCGGTCATGGGTTCGGGGCTGGATATGGTCTGGTCGCTGGTCACGACGCGCTCCTGAAATAAGGCAGATGGTCATGCTTGGCGTGCAATCCCGCGCTTGCGCAGGACGCCCCAAAGCACGGCACAGATCACCGTCAGCGCGACGAAGATGATTCCGATGGCATTGATCATCGGGCTGATGCCAAAGCGCATCCGCGCGCCGATCTCGGTGACCAGGGTATGATCGCCGCCGATTGAAAAGATCGTGGTGTTGTAATTCTCGAAGCTTTGCAAAAAGGCGATGACGGCGGCGCTGATCATGGTCGGGCGCAGAAAGGGCAGGGTGATGCGCCGAAACGCCCGCGCCGGGGTTGCGCCAAGGTCAAGGGCTGCCTCTTCCAGCGTGATGTCCTGCCGTTGCAACCGGGCCATGAACATCAGCATCGCATAGGCCGAGATGAATGCCGATTGCGCCAGAATGGCGGTCAGGACGCCGCCAGAGACGCCCAGTTGCGACCAAAGCGTGACCGTCGCAATGCCGATGATCAGCCCCGGCGTGAGCAAGGGCGAGACCATGATGATGTAAAGCAACCCCGCCGAGCGCCGCCCCAGCTTTGACAAAAGCAAGGCCCCGGCCAGACCCATCGGCAGGGACAGCGCGACCACCGCCCCCGCGATCATCAGCGAATTGGCCAGTCCCGACCACATGCGGGCGTCCTGCCAAAGCGCGCTGAACCAGCGCAGCGTAAAGCCTTTCCAGACGGTGATCGAGGGGGGCGAATAGTCGTTCACGCCCGCCAGCATCATCGCGATCAGCGGCAGGAACATATAGGCAAAGAACAAAAGCATATAGACATGCAGCACCAGATCGCCTGCCTGTCTGCCGCCGCGCGGGGAATGCGTCATTTCGCGATATCCTTCAGGCTGACTTTCAACAGGCGCATCATCAGAAAGACAAAGATCATGCAGACGATCAGCAGGCTCAGCGCATAGGCCGCGCCGACATTCCAGTTGGTGGCCTCGAAGAAGCGGTTGTAGATCAGCTGGGTGAACCACGGCGCGGCGGTCCCCCGCGTCATGATATAGGGCACCGAGTAAGACCCGACCGACAGCATGAAGGTCATGATGCAGCCCACCGCAATGCCGGGGCGGGCATGGGGGATGACCACGCGCCGATGGATCTGCCAGACGGGCGCGCCCAGATCGCGCGCGGCCTCGATCTGGTTTTTATCCAGCGTTTCCAGAACGTTATAAAGCGGAAAGACCATGAACAGGATATAGGCGTAAACCATGGCGATAAAGACGCCCGCGCCGCTTTCCAGAAACGGCACGGCAGGCAGGCCCAATGCGCTCAGGACCGCGTTCACCGGCCCATTCGGGCCAAGCAGCATCTGCCACGCGAAGATGCGCAAAAGCTCATTGATCGCATAGGGCACGACCAGCATCAGCATGATCAGCGCGGCGGTTCTCGCGGTCTTGAGTTGCGCCACCGCAAAGGCAATCGGATAGCACACCACCAGCGCAAGGGCGGAAACCGCCAGCGAGGCCAGGATCGTGCGGACAAAGATCGCGAAATGCGCCGCACCCATCTGGCGGAAATTGTCCAGCGTATAGGTCTTGACCGGGGTGGTTTCGGCACGCTCCAGATCGGCGATCTGGGCTTGGATCGTGCTTGTCTCGGTGTCGATCGCCGCCAGCTTTTCCGGCTGATCCGCAACGGTGCTGCGGTCCAGCGCCAGCAGGTCCAGCCGGTTGTAAAGCCCGTCGATCTGCACCGACAGTTCGGCGGCACCCACGGGACGCTCCATCCGCCATAGGGATTTGTCAATCATGATGATCTGGGGCGCGGCGATCAGCCCCAATACCCAGACCCCCGAGAAGAACAGGATCAGGCAGGTCAACGGCCCGCCAAAGGCCCGGATAAGGCTAGTCATGCGAGATCTCGCCCTTGGGCAGGATCAGGGCCTCGGCTGCTTCAAAGCCCAGCCGGACCTCGCCCTCGGGCGGCGCACCGCGCCCGTCATTCGGCATATTGACCAACAGCTTGCGGCCTTGGGCCTCGGTGACGATCATCGACCATGCGCCTTCCATGTCGCGGCGCGTCACGCGCGCGGGAAGGGTGTTCTCGGCCTCCTCGCCGGGGGAAAGCGGGCGCAACCGCTCGGGGCGGATGAACAGCATGGCGTCAGAGGAAGCGGGCAGGGCATTGGGATTGCTTGCCCTCAGCAGGCCCAAAGGCGTCTCGCATTGGGCGATTGGGCCAGATTCGGTCAGCTTGCAGGGCAGGGCGTTCATCTCGCCGACGAAAGTGGCGACGAAACTGTCGCCCGGATGGTCATAGATCCGCGCGGGTGCCCCGATCTGGATGATCTGGCCCTTGTTCATGACAGCCACGCGGTCGCTCATGGTCAGTGCCTCGCCCTGATCATGGGTGATATAGACAAAGGTGATCCCGGTCCGCGCCTGTATCTGCTTGAGTTCCGCGCGCATATGCTGGCGCAGCTTCAGATCCAGCGCCGAAAGCGGCTCGTCCAGCAGCAGGACAGCGGGCTCGACCGCCAGCGCGCGGGCAATCGCGGCGCGCTGCCTTTGCCCGCCGGAAAGCTGGTCGGGCAGTTTCCCGGCATGGTCGGCCAAGGCCACGGTCGCCAGCAATTCCTCGGCGCGGGCGCGGCGCTTGGCGCGCGGCCAGCCCCGCATTTCCAGTCCGAAGGCCACGTTTTCCCAAACGGTCATCAGGGGAAACAGCGCGAGGTTCTGAAAGATCAGCGCCGTCGGGCGATCCGACGGCCCCAGCCCCAGCATCGAACGGCCGCCAATGCGGACATCCCCCTCGGTCGGCTCAAGAAACCCCGAGATCATGCGCAAAAGCGTGGTCTTGCCGCAGCCCGAGGGGCCTAGGATCGAGAAAAACTCCCCCGCCCTGATCGTCAGGTCGGTGGGTTGCACGGCCTGAAAACGGTTGAAACGCACCGATGCGCGCTGCAACTCGATTTCCATGCCGATCGTCTGGCCAGTCATATGGGACTCCGTCGCGATCTTGGGGGCGGCGCGGGATTGGTCGCGCCGCCCAGCCGGGGCAATCAGGCGTTGGTCAGCTTCTCGACATATTCTTCGCGCACGGTCGAGAACCAGGGCGTGAACATCGGCCACCACCACAGATTGTCGATGGCATTGCCGGAATAGGCGAATTCGAACGCGGCCCGGCTGGCCTCGGACAGATGCGGCGCGGTGCCGCCCGCGGCCGAGTTGTAGCCGGTATTATCCGCGAACATGGCCCCGATCTTGGGCGTCAGCATGAAGTTCAGCAGCTCATAGGCCTGCTCGATATTCTCGGCCCCCACGGGAACGGCGGCGGTGTCCATCCATGCCAGCGCCCCTTCCTTGGGCGAGGCATAGCGCCATTTCGGCGCGGCATCGGAATGCAGCTTGATCCCCGTCGTGTCCCATGTCTGCCCGATCGAGCAGCCGCCATCGGTAAAGGCCGAGGTGGCCTCGGTCGAGTTGTTCCAATACGAGCCGATATTCTTCTTATGCTTGGCCGCAAATGCCACGCAGGCATCGAAAATGCGGCGGGTATCGGCCTCGGTCTTGTAAAGGTCCATCGCCCGGTTCGAGGGCAGTTCGCCCGTTGCATCCAGATGGATCGCAAGGGTGATCAGGACCGATTTCTGGCGCATGGCAACCTTGCCATCCAGCCCGTCCTTCCACAGGTCGCCCCAGGACAGCGCGCCGGGGGCGAAGTCATGGGTCTCGCTGTCATAGGTGATGCCCTCGGTCCCCCAGCTAAAGGGGATAAGATAGCGCTTGCCACGCCGCGCCGCGCCCAGCGTCAGCGAGTTGCGCCACAAGGGCGCCTCGATCTGGTCGACCCGCAGACGGTTTTCGTCGATGGGGGCAAGCAGATTGCCCTCGTCGTAATTGGGGCGGGTGTCGACCGAGGGGAAGATCAGATCGAACCCCTTGCCGCCCGCGGCCCGCAGCTTGCTGACCGCTTCCTCATTCGAGCCATAGGTCGAGATGTTGATCTTGATCCCGGTCGATTTCTCGAAGGCCTCGACGATATTGGGCTGGAAGTAATCGCCCCAGGCAAAGACATTCACAGAGCCGGACGAGGCCAGCGAGCGTCGTGCAAAAAGCGGAGCGGCTAGTGCGGCGCTGCCCGTTGCCAGAAGCGCGCGGCGGGTGAGATCGGTCATGGACTTATCCTTGTCTGGACAGAGGCGGGTTCATGGGGAACGGACCTGCCGTGCAGGTCTGCGACGATGAAAACCCGTCGCAGCCAAGGGCCCGGAAGGCGAAACAGGCGTCTTGTGGAAGCCGGTCTGCGGGTGCTGGTGTTGCCTTCATGCGGGTCCTCACACGGCTGTGACGGGTGATGTCCCCGACATGCCAGCAATCCCCGATCTCGGATTTAGCCACTCAAATGGATTCTTGCTGTTCACTTTCACGCAAACGCAATATTCGGAGTCTGGTCACAGATATGTCCGTGAAAATAATATGTTGCGGTCGGTCTGGCCGCCGCAACATGGGGTCGGATTTCGACCTTTTCGACCAGTCGTTGGTGCTGGCCAGTTTCACGTCTGGGGCGTCGTTCGCGCTCAGGCAGCTTTGCGCAACACCGACACCATAAACGGGCCTTTCCACTGCGCCGCGACCGATTGCGCGACGAGCTCGGCGGTGGCGGCGGACAGGGTCCAGCCCAGATGGCCGTGGCCGGTATTATAGAATACGCCTTCGCGCCGTCCCGGCCCCACCCGCGGCATCATCGAGGGAGTCATCGGGCGCAATCCGGCCCAAGGCACGCATTGCCGGGTCGAGACCTGGGGGAAATGCCGGTTCACCCATTCGACGATCGGACGGATGCGGCAGGCGCGGATATCGCGGTTCTCACCGGCGAATTCCGCGGTGCCGGCAACACGGAAGCGGTCGCGGCCAAGGCGGCTGGTGACGATCTTGGCCGCGTCGTCCAGCAGGCTCAACTGCGGCGCTGCGTTGCGCGACACCTCATCGGGCAGGTTCACGGTGATCGAGTAGCCCTTGACCGGATAGACATTGATCCGGTCGCCAAGCGCATGGGCCAGATCACGACTGCCGATCCCGGCGCAGATCACGATGGCGGCATGGGTGCTGTCTGCGACGCCCTGTGGTCCTTGAGCGCGGATCGCGATGCCCTGCGCGTCATGGCGGCAGGACAGGATCTCATGCTCCATGGCGAAATCGACGCCCATCCGGCGGCAGGCCTCGGCCAGACCTACGGTGAACAGATGGATATCCCCGGTCGCATCGCCCGGCGTGTGAAAGCCACCGATGAAGTCGCCCTTGAGGCGCGGTTCCATGCGACGCACCGCATCGGCGTCCAGTTCGACCCGCTCGACCCCGCCCTTGGCCAGCAGATCCGAGACGCGGCGGGCATGGTCCATCTGCCGCTGATTGGCGTAGAAATGCAGGATGCCCCGGTCGTCGCGGTCAAAGGCGATGCCCTCGGCGCTGGCGATGTCTCGCATCCGCTGGCGCGCGGCGACGGCCAGACGGGCGGTGGCCGTGGTATTGCTGCGATAGCGCGGAATATGGGCCAGAAACTCGGCCAGCCAGCTGTATTTGTGCCAGCTGGGCGACAGGCTTAGCGACAAGGGCGCGTCAGGCTTCAGCATCCATGACAGGCCCTTGATAATGGTCGAGGGATGGTTCCAGACCTCGGCATTCGAGGCCGAAAGCTGGCCGCCATTGGCAAAGCTCGTCTCCATCGCGGGGTAGCGCTGGCGGTCATAGACGGTGACGGGAAGGCCGCGCGAGGCAAGCTCATAGGCGGTGGTGATGCCGGTAATCCCGGCACCGATCACGGCGATCGATTGCATCATTCACTCCGATATTCAGGCCAGAACTTCGCCGCGATCGACCATGATCGCCTGTCCGGTGATGTTCTTGGCCGCGTCCGAGGCGAGGAACAGATAGGTCGCGGCCATGTCCTCGGGCTCCATCAGGCCGGGCAGGATCTGGTTGCCGACGATTTCATCGAGCAGATCAGCCTCGCTGCGGCCCGTTTCCACCGACATCCGCGCCAGCGAGCGCATCGAGGCGACCGTGCGCACCCAGCCCGGACAGACGCCGTTCACGCGGATGCCGCGCGGGCCCAGTTCCTTGGCAAAGGTCCGGGTCAGGCCAAGGCTTGCATGTTTCGAACTGGCATAGGCGGCGAAGCCCGGCTCGGAGGTGCGGCTCCAGATCGAGCAGGTATTGACGATATTCGCGCCGGGACGCGTCATCAAAGGCAGGGCCGCGCGGGTCATCAGGAATGTCCCGGTCACGTTGATATCGACGATGCGGCGGAAGTCGCTTTCGATCTGCAGGGCATCACCGCCTTCAAGCGGGGTCAGCAGTTCCAGCCCGGCATTGTTGACCAGAACGTCGATCCGGTCGAGCTGCGCCACGGCACCGGCAACCGCCTCGGCCGAGGTGATATCGCAGGCTAGCCCCCGCACCGCCACGCCGCAATCCTGCGACAATTGGGCTGCGGCGGCGTGGACATCCTCGCCTTCGGCCAGAATGGTCAGATCGGCCCCGGCGCGGGCAAAACCCGTCGCCACGCCGTAACCGATGCCACGGCTGGCGCCCGTCACCAGCACGCTTGTGCCGCGAAAATCAAAACTGGTCGTCATCCCTACCTCCTGATCTTGTGGCCAGCATTTCCCGGTTGTCCGCTCCGGAAAAATAGGAAAAACTGGCATTCACTTCGAAATATCCGATATGAATGTGGTACCAATCCGGGGGAACCAATGCGCCGCCTGCACGATGTCGATCTGAAATTGCTCAGGACGTTCAAGGCCATCGTCGAGGCGGGCGGGCTATCGGGCGCGCAGGCGACACTGAACAGTTCGCAATCGACGCTATCGACGCAGCTTGCCGATCTGGAGAAGCGGCTGGGCTTTCGGCTGTGCCAACGCGGGCGGGGCGGATTCGCGCTGACGCCTCAGGGGCAGAAACTGCTGGACGCGCTCGAGGATTTTCTTGCCGCCGCCGATCATTTCCAGAATGAGGCGGCCTCGATCTCGGGCGAGATGCGGGGCGTGCTGCGGCTGAGCGTGGTGGACGCGATGCTGTGCAATGCGGCATGGGATCTGTCCGCGATCCTGCGCGACTTCAATGCCCGCGCCAAGGCGACCCTGATCGAACTGTCCGCGGCCTCGCCCTCGGATATGGAAAGGCTGGTGGCCGAGGGCAAGCGCGACATCGCCATTGGCCCGTTCTTTCGCCGCAATGCCGGGCTGAGCTATGTGCCGCTGTTTCAGGAACATCACGCGCTGTTTTGCGCGGCCGCGCATCCCTTGGCGCGATCAGGGCCGGTTCAGGCCGCGACCCTGCGCCAGCACGCTTTCGTGGCGCGCGGCTACCTGCATCGCTATGACGTCGAGCGGGTCGGCCATGTCGAACCGGCAGCCCTAGTCGATACGATGGAGACACAGGCGCTGCTGATCCGCTCG
Source organism: Paracoccus litorisediminis (assembly GCF_009711205.1). GTDB lineage: Bacteria > Pseudomonadota > Alphaproteobacteria > Rhodobacterales > Rhodobacteraceae > Paracoccus > Paracoccus litorisediminis. The sequence goes on from NZ_WMIG01000012.1 coordinate 27,228, forward strand.
GGGCGGTTCATCGGCTATTTGCCCAGCCATTATGCCCAGACCGTTGACGGGCTGACCCGGATCGAGACGGTCGAACCCGTCGATTATCTGTCCCCGATACAGCTGGTCCACAGCACCGGGGCCTCGGAAAACATCCTGATCCGCAGCTTTCTCAACCGCGTGGCGGAACATCCGTTGCGGCTGGACGGACCGGCGGGGCAGGGGCCGATCCGTCCGTTTTAAGGGGGCGTTCAGCGCCCCAGATGCACCGGGCGCTGGTAATAGGGCAGGTTCTCGACCCGCACGCCGCGCCCGGCGCGATGCTCGGCCTGGACGTGGCGGGCGATGTCTTCAAGCGGCGCGAACCAGACATCGTCGCGGGTCCGCACCTGTTCCAGCCATTTTTCCATCTGCATCCAGCGCGCCAGACGCCCGGTCAGGAAGGGATGCAGCACCGGCATCCAGAAGCCGCCCGCCTCATAGGCGGCGTCGAATTCCTCAAAAAATGCGCGCAGCCCGTCCGAGGGGGCCCGCACCGGCATCAGGTAGCCGATCTCGGCGTAATGGGCGAAGGGGGGCCAGTCGTCATTGCCCCAATGCACCGGCATCTCGATCAACTCACCCGCATCGGTGCGCATGACATAGGGATTGTCATCGGCCATCAGCGAGCTTTCATACAGGAAGCCCCGCGCGATCAGCCGGTCGATGACCTTCTGCGTGACGTTATAGACCGGGGCGCGATAGCCGCGCGGCTTCTGGCCGGTCATCGCGACATGCACATCGGTGGCCTTGTCGAACCAATATTCCTGCTCGGCATCGGATTGCGCCGAGGGGTCCTCATGCAGGTAGCTGTGATGGGCGATCTCGTGGCCGCCCTGCAGGATCGTATCCACGGCCTGCGGATATTGCTCCATCACCCAGGCGGGCATGAAGAAGGTCTGCTTCAGGCCGAGGCGGCGATAGGTTTCAACGATGCGCGGCACGCCGACGGTCGGGCCATAACGGCCCATGCTGATCGGGGACAGGCGGTCGAAACCGTCGGTGGGCCGCGAGATATGGATCAGGCTGTCCGCATCGACATCGAAGGTGATGGCGCAGGCGCAGCGCGCGCCATTCGGCCATTGGATCTTGTTGCTGAGGATCATGGGGTTTCCTTAGTGCATCGCCGCGCCGCCATCGACGCTGTAGCATTGCCCGGTGATGAAGCTGACCTCGGGAGAGGCGAGGAAGGCCGCGACCGCCGCGATCTCGCGCGGCTGGCCGATGCGACCCAAGGGATTGGCGGTCTCGACCGCCTGCTGTTCGGGGGTCATCTGGTCAAAGGCCAGAAGCGGCGTCTCGACCGGGCCGGGGGCGACGGCATTGACCAAAATCCCGCGCGGCGCCAGTTCCCGCGCCCATGAGCGTGTCATGGTCAGCGCGCCGCCCTTGGTTGCGGCATAGGCCGACAGGTTCTGCCGCCCCAGATAGCCCAGTTCCGAGGCGATGTTCACGATCCGCGCGCCGCGCTCCATCAGGGGCAGTACGGCTTGGGTCACTAGGAAGGGCGCGCGCAGATTGACCGCCAGCATCAGGTCAAGCGCCGCCAGCGTCTGTTCGGGCAAGGGGGCCTCGATCAGCACCCCGGCATTGTTGACCAGCACATCCACCCGCGCCGTCATCGCGGCAAGGCGTTCGCCCGCCGCGGCGATCTGGGCGGCGTCGGTCAGGTCCAGTTGCAGCCATTCGCCCACCTCTGGCTGATTGCGGTCCAGCACGATCACCCGGCAGCCATCGGCCAGCAGCCTTTCGCAAATCGCCCGCCCGATGCCGCTGGCCCCGCCGGTGACCACTGCCACCCGTTTGTCATTCGCCGTCATTTTTCTGCCTTTCGTGTCTTATTGATTTCGGGATGCGATCACCGGGCCGTCGCGCTTATCTGCCGGACCGGCGTGCCGGTCCGCTGGCGGGTTTCCCAGCCCTCGGCCAGCCCGATGGGGGCGTTCGATGCGGGCAGCGGCGGCTTGCCAAGGATCAGGTCCGAGGCGCGCTCGGCCAGCATGATCGTAGGTGCGTTCAGGTTGGCGTTGGGCTCACTCGGGAAGACCGAGGAATCGATCACCCGCAGCCCCTCAAGCCCGTGGACGCGCAATTCGCTGTCGACGACGGCCATGGCATCCTCGCCCATGCGGCAGCTTCCGCAGGGGTGATAGGTGCTTTCCATGGTCTGGCGGACAAAGGCGTCGATCTCGTCATCGGTCTGGACATCGGCGCCGGGGGCGATTTCCTCGGCGCGGAACGCGTCCATCGCGGGCTGGGCGATGATCTCGCGGGTCAGGCGGACGCAGCGGCGGAAGCCCTCGCGGTCCTCCTCGCGGTCAAGATATTTGAACAGGATCTCGGGATGGATGCGCGGATCGTCCGAAACGGCGCGGACATGGCCGCGGCTTTTGGGCTTGTTCGGCCCGGTCAGGACCATGAAGCCATGGCCCTTCAGCGGCTGCTTGCCGTCATAGCGCATGGCGGCGGGCAGGAAATGGAACTGGATATCGGGCCATTTCACCGTCGCATCCGAGCGGATGAAGCCACCGGATTCGAAATGGTTGGAAATCCCTAAGCCCCGCTTGAACAGCATCCATTCGACGCCGATGCGCAGCTTGCTGAGCAGGCCCATCTTGCCATTCAGCGTGATCGGTTGCTTGCAGGCATATTGGATATAGATCTCGGAATGGTCCTGCAGGTTTTCGCCGACGCCGGGCAGGTCGTGGCGTATCGCGATGCCCGCCGCTTGCAGCACCTTGCCCGGCCCGATGCCTGAGCGTTGCAGCAGATGCGGCGATCCGATCGGCCCGGCCGAGACGATGACCTCGCGCCGGGCCAAAGCGATCTGGATCTTGCCGTCCACCTCGAACTCGACCCCGGTCGCGCGGCCATTTTCCAGCAGGACGCGGCGCGTCATCGCATGGGTGACGACGCGCAGGTTCGGGCGGCTCATCGCCGGTTTCAGATAGGCATTGGCCGCCGACCAGCGCACGCCGTCCTTGACGGTCATATGCATCGGGCCAAAGCCCTCTTGCATATGGCCGTTGGGGTCCTCGGTCCCGATATAGCCCGCCTCGATCCCGGCATCGACAAAGGCGCCATAAAGCGGGTTGGCCATGCGATTGCCATTGTTGACATGCAGCGGCCCGTCATTGCCGCGATATTCATCGCCGCCAAAGGCAAAGGTCTCGGCCTTGCGGAAATAGGGCAGGCAATGGCGATAGCCCCAGTCCCGCGCGCCAAGGCTTTCCCATTCGTCGAAATCACGCGGATGGCCGCGCATATAGACCAGCCCGTTGATCGAGGACGATCCGCCCAGCACCTTGCCGCGCGGGCAATGGATGCGGCGACCGTTCAGGCCCGGCTCGGGGGCGGTCTCATAGCGCCAGTTGTATTTGGTGCCGTTCATCGGGATCGACAGCGCGCTTGGCATCTGGATGAAGACGCTTTTGTCGCTGCCGCCGAATTCCAGCACCAGCACCTTGTTCGCGGGGTCCTCGCTGAGCCGGGCGGCCAGAACGCAGCCTGCCGAACCCGCGCCGACGATGATGAAATCATAGGTTTCGGCCATGGCCGGTCCTCCTCTGTTCAGATGGGAATGCGATGCCGCCGCCCGCCGCATCGGGGCGGGCGGTGGATCGGTTCAGGGTTTGCGCGGGTAGCCGCCCCAGCCGCGCGGCTGCGTGATCGCCTTCGTCAGCGCGACATGCACCAGCGCCGCCGCCACGCAGGACGGGATCGAGGCGCTCAGCCAGACAAAGACCGGCAAATGGTCCAGCGTCTGCGGGTTGAAAATCACCACATAGACCAGAACGCCCACTGCCAGCGCAACCAACCCCGCCGGATTATAGCCATGCCAGAAGCCATAGGCGTGGTCATGTCCTGGGGTGAAAAGCGCGCGCATATCAAGGCGTTGGCGGCGCAGATAGAAGTAATCGGCCAGACCGATCCCCGCCAGCGCGCTGTTTAACGCCGAGGTCCAGACGAGGAAGCGGAAGAACCCGTCATAGACGCCGGGCGTGAACAGAACCAAGCCCAGCGGGATCAGGCAGAAGACCAGACACAGGACTTCCCAGCGCAGGCGGCGGATCGCGTCGGTGCTGACCTGCCGCAAGCCGATGACCGAGGTGTAAAGGATATTCGCCATGCTGGTGATATTGGCGAAGGCGACAAATCCCAGTGCAATGACACCCACCGCCACCCCACCGATCTGCGCCATCCAGATCGTCGGGTCGCTATTGCCAAGCGCCACCGCGGCCAGCAGCCCGACCACCTCGCCCAAGGCCGCCGCCGCGAAAATGCCGATCAGGTTCGGCCAGACGGCGACGCGCTCATTGCGGGTCAGCCGCGCAAGGTTGCCGATATAGGGCCACCATGACATTCCGGCCGCGATATTCACCTCGACCGCGATCATGAAATTGGCGGCGCGGCTGTCAAAGGGCGGGTCCAGCGGCGGCAGGCTCATCAGTTCCGAGAATGAGCGTTCGGACAGGATCAGCCACATCATCACGATCATCAGGATGACCAAGGCGGGCGAGACGATCATGTTGAAGAACTTGATCGAGGTCGGCCCCTTGGCCACGATGAACCATGTCAGCAGGATCGCGCCCACCCCGGCGATGGTGACCGCACCGCCCGAGGTCGCAGCCGCCGGATCGCCGCCTTCTATCAGCGCGCCAAGACCGCTGATCGAGCGTCCGAACATCAGCCCCAACACCGCAAGCCAGCCCATGGTCAGGACGATCACCGCCAAGACATAGACCAGCCTGCTGCCATTGCCGCCAAAGGCGCTGCGCAGAAAGACGAATTGCTCGAGCCCGTAGCGCCCGGTCGCGACGCAGGTCGCAAGCGCGGTGATGGCGACGCCGATCACGTTGCCGATGACGATGGCGGCGATGCCCTCGCGCGGGCCGACGAACAGCCCGACCGCGCCGCCGATCAGAAAGGCCCAGGTCGCGATGGCAAGGGCCGAATTGGCATAGGTGAATTCCCAGAACCCCCACAGCCTCTCTGAGGGCAGTAGCGGCAGGTCGCCGCGTTCCGCCGCAAGGCGGTAGTCCCGGTCTTCGGTAGCGGCCATCAGATGCCCCCCCACGCCCAGAACCCGCCAGCCAGAACCACGACCATGGCGACCAGCGCGGTGTAATCCACCATGCCCAGCCGCCCCGCGATCCCGCCGTTCTGTTCCAATTCCTCATAGACGCGGATGCGTCTTTCGATCTCGTCGTCCCATGCTGTCGACATGGCCATACTCCCCGTTGCGAAGGTTTTTCCCTTCGATGTTCTGAGATGCGGGCACGGGACGTCCTGATCTGGCATGGTGCGCCCCGGACCGCGCGGATGCCTGCTGTCCATTGGGGCGATCCGGCCCCGGAAAGCGTCGCACCCTTGGATGAAACGGTCAGCCGATTGTTTAGAAAATATCTGTTTCATTATATTCACTTCAGGTATTTCTAATGTAATGCAGCAGAAATCCGGCCTTGGGCGCCCGTCCTTCACCGATATCGACCTGAAACTTTTGCGGATCTTTGCCGAGATCGTGCGCTGCAACGGCTTTTCCGCCGCGCAGATCAGTCTGGGGATGAGCCAGGCGACGATCTCGCAGCAGATGCGGCATCTTGAGGAACGCCTTGGCCTGCGGCTATGCGAACGGGGCCGTGCCGGGTTCTACCTGACCGAGCAGGGACGGCAGGTGCATGGTGCGATGCTGGACCTGTTCGGCGCGATCGAAAGCTTTGGCACCGCAATCGGTGATGTGCGCGGCGAACTGACCGGACGGCTGAATTTCGGCACGGTGGATGCCATGGTGACCAACCGGGCGCTGGGGCTTGATCGCGCCATCGGCGCCTTTCACCAGTCTGCGCCCAAGGTCAGCCTTGATATCGACATCGCGCCGCCGCAGGCGTTGGCGCAAGGTCTGCTGACACGGCGATACGAGGTAGCACTTCTGCCGGTCCGCGATGCCTTGCCGGGGCTCGACTCGCGGCGTGCCTTTTCCGAGCGGCAGTTTCTTTACTGTGGCCAAAAGCACCCGCTTTTCGGGCGTCCCGACGGTGGGATCACCGATGCGGATCTGGCCAGGCAGGCCTTTGCCGGGCGGACCTATATGCCGGATGAGCGGATCTGCGGCATTGATTTCCAGTGGAGCGCGCAAACCGCCCATATGGAGGGAACGTTGACCTTGCTGCTGTCGGGGGCCTTCATCGGTTTTTTGCCCGACCATTTCGCGGCAATCCCGGCTCGCGAAGGACAGTTGCGTGCGATTGCCCCTGAACGGCTGTATTTCGACGACATCTTCCACATCGCCTTCAGCCCCGGACGTCGCAACCGCACCGCCCTGCTGCTGGCCGATCTGATTGCGCGCGAATGCGATATGGCGGGCGCCTGATCACATCCGAAATCCCGAAGCAATGATCAATAATATGGGATATATCGAAGAAACTCGCGGCCGATAATCGACGTGAACCGGTACCAGCCGGCCCATGTCCCATCGGAGCGATTGATATGCACGACACCTCGTCCTCGCACGGCTATGCCAGCGGCCGCCTGAACCTGCCGTTCGTCGGCATCTCGACCTTTGGCAAGCGCCCCTATGTTGCGGATTGGTCCCAGATCGACGCCGATGTCGCCGTGCTGGGCGCGCCCTTTGATTTCGGCACCCAGTTCCGCGCGGGCGCGCGCTTTGGGCCGCGGGCGCTGCGCGAGGCCTCGACCCTGTTCAGCTTTGGCCATGCCGGGGCCTACGATCACGAGGATGACTGCACCTATCTGGGCGCGGATGTGCGCATCGTGGATATCGGTGACGCCGATATCGTCCATACCGACACGGTGAAAAGCCACGCCAATATCAAGGCAGGGGTCAAGGCGATCCTTGATGCCGGGGCCTTTCCGGTTGTGATCGGCGGCGATCACTCGATCAATATTCCCTGCATCGACGCCTTCGAGGGGCAGGGCGACATCCATATCCTGCAGATCGACGCGCATCTGGATTTCGTCGACGAACGCCACGGCGTCCGCAACGGCCATGGCAACCCGATGCGCCGCGCGGCGGAAAAGTCCTATGTCACCGGGCTGACGCAGGTCGGCATCCGCAACGTGTCCTCGACTGCCAAGGAAGGCTATGAAGACGCGCGCCGCATGGGTTCGGATATTCTGTCGGTGCGGCAGATGCGGGCGCTGGGGCCCAAGGCCGTGATCGACCGTATTCCCAAGGATGCGCGGGTCTATGTCACGCTGGATATCGACGCCTTCTGCCCCTCGATCGCGCCGGGGACCGGCACGCCCTCGCATGGCGGCTTCGTCTATTACGAAGTGCTGGAGATGTTGCAGGAACTGGCCCGTCGCAATGAGGTCGTGGGCATCGATCTGGTCGAGGTCGCGCCCGATTACGACCCGACCGGCGGCACGGCCATTCTGGCCGCGCAGGTCCTGCTGAACTTCCTTGGCTTCGTTTTCCACGAACGCAGCAAGCGCTGACCACAAGGACAGCTAGAACAGACGCCCCGCCCGCCAAGCGGGCGGCGGGCATCGGCAATGTGAGGAGGCACATTCACCATGACAGCACAGGATACCCTTGCCGGCAGTCGCCCGGCCCCCGCAGCCCCCCATGAGTTGCGACGGCGGCTGAAGGTCAGCCATGTCGTCTGCCTTGCCATGGCCGATGCCTCGCCCGCGATGGCAGTGCTGCTGCTGTCGGGCGGCGTGTTTCAGGTTGGCGGCACCTTTGCCGCAGGCGCGATGCTGGTGCTAAGCGTCGTCGTCATCCTGATCGCCATGTGCCTTGGGGAATTGGCCTCGACCTATCCCTCGACCGGGGGGTCCTATTCGATGGTGCGCAGCGTGTTGCCCGAGCCGCTGGCATGGATCACCCTGTTCAATTTCGTGACGCAGGGCATCGTCATCCCGGCCTCGCTGCTGCTGGGCATTCCGATCTTTCTGAAACACCTGATGCCCGGCCTGACCGTCCCGAACGAGGTCATTGCCTTTGCGCTTCTGGTGATTTCAGGCGGCATCGCCATCACCAAGGTCGAGATCGGCGCAAGGGTGAATATCGCCATCCTGATCGTGCAACTGGTCGTGGTCGGGCTGATCGTGCTGGCGGCGGTGATCGCGCCCGCGCAGAACCCGGTCGACATCGTGCTGCATCCCGTCGCACTCAGCGATGGCCAGCTTGTCGCGGTGACGCTGGGCATGGCGCTGGCGACGCTGGCCCCGGCGTTCAACGTGCTAAACGGCTATGACGCGGTTTGCGGTTTTGTCGAGGAACTGGTGGGCGGCGCGGCCGATATCGGCAGATCGGTGATCTATGCCGCCATTCTGGCCTCGGTCCTGATCACGGTGCCACTGATCGCGGGCGTGATTGCCGCGCCGGATCTGACGGCCTTCCTGCAATCCGACGCGCCGATCGTCTATGCCGTCGAAAGCGCGCTTGGCCCATGGGCCAGCACGATTCTGGATATCGGCGTTATCGCCGCGCTGTTCAACGCCGCGCTGACCTTGCAGATGTATTTCGCACGCGGGGTCTTTGCCTCGGCCCGCGACGGGCTGTGGCCGCCGGTGGTCAATGCCCGGCTGGCGCAGCTGAACCGGTTCAGTTCGCCCGGATGGGCAGTCGCGGCGCTGCTGGTGCCCTCGGTCTTCCTGATCGGGATGTCCAGCCTTGACTGGCTGATCATGTTCGCGGGCACGATGATCGCCACGGTCTATTTCTTCGTCGCCGTCGCCGCCCTTTTCAGCCGCATCGCACATCCGGGGATCAAGCGCCCCTTCCGCATGCCGTTCTGGCCGCTTGCCCCGCTGATCGTGATCGCTTTCACCGGCTATGCGCTGCTGACCCAGACGCGGGACTTCCTGATCGGAGAGTTGGTCCTTGCCGGGATTGCCCTGCTGGCATGGGCGCTGTCGAAGTTGTGGCGTCGCGCGGGGTAGTTCGACTATGCCAAAGCGCGACCCGACTGAGCAAAGAAATGCATGTGCTCGGGGTCAAAGCGCAGCGCGATTGGTTCGCCCCGCTGCAGCGCCACATTGCCGTTGAGGCGCGCCAGTATCGGGCCGACCTGCTCGACCGAGGTGTAGACTTTGGTGTCCGAGCCCAGCCGCTCGACCAGCAGCACCTCGGCATCGACATCGCCGGCTCAGCGCGCGGCGATGTCCAGATGTTCGGGGCGGCTGGCCTGCGACGGTCCGCGCAATGTCATGTTGTTCTTCAGCCGCAATCCGCCCGCGCCGGGGGGCACGTCAAGGATGTTCATCGTGGGTGAGCCGATGAAGCGCGCGACAAACAGATTGGCGTGCCGTTCGTAAAGCTCCAACGGCGTGCCGACCTGCTGGATTTCGCCCGCATTCAGAACCACGATACGGTCGGCCAGCGTCGTCGCCTCGACCTGATCATGGCCCCGAATAGCGGCAGCGTAAGTGCGCGGATCTGGCCAATCAGCTCATCGGTCGAGACGACGACGCCCGCGACCGTGTCGGAATGACCCGAAATGTATTTCGAGGCCGAATGCAGCACCAGATCGATGCTCAGTTCCAGCGGTCACTGGAAAACCGGCGTGGCCCAGCTGTTGTCCACGACCGTCAGCGTGCCGTGGCGCTTGGCATGTTCCGCCGTCCGGCGCAGGTCCATGACCTGCATCATCATCGAATTCGGGCTTTCCAGATAGGCCGGCCGCACACCGTTGAGCAGATCGGGGTCGCTCTCGAACCCGGTCATCGGGTGATAGGTGATCTCGACTCCCCAAGGCCGCAGCATCTGTTCGAACAGGCGGTAGGCATCGGGATAGACGTGTTCGATACAGGCGATCCGATCGCCGGGTCGGACAAGCGCAAAGATCGTCGAGGAAATCGCGGCCACCGCCGCCGCACCGTTTTCCAACCGGGCCATCATCTGTTCGAAGGCGGCGACCGTCGGGTTCTGCACACGGGAATACAGCGTCCGGTTGGGACATGCGGGCCTCGAAGGCGGCAAAATCGTCGAATGTGAACAGCGACGACTGATAGATCGGCGGCGTCACCGAGCCTTCGGCCCCGCCATGCGTCTGCGCCAACAGGGTTTCGATGGCCAGTTCATTCATGCGACAGCTCTCCAACTCCGATCCTGGTTTCCTCGGCCACGAGGCCGATGATCTCGTTCATCAGCGCCACTGCCCGGTCTGAATGGCCGTTGCGGATCGCCTCGGCCAGCGGCAGATGCAGCCGAAGCGAAGAGGTCCCAAGCTGCGGTGCCCCGATCGGGTCGCGATAGACCGTGTGAAATGCGTGCTGCAGCTGATCCACCAATTGCTGGAACAGCGGGTTTCCTGCAGCATCGTGGATCGCATGGTGAAAGCTGTGATCCGTCGGCCGCCAGTCATCGCCCGGTGGATGATTTCCGTGCGTTGCCGGTCATTTGCCCGAAGGGCCGCCAGCCTGCAGGCCTCGGCCTCGATCGGGCGTCTGACTTGCATCGACTTGCCGGAAATGGGCACACGAAGGACGGTCCCCGCGCCCTTGTTGCGCGACACGACCCCCATGCCCTGCCATGCCTTCAAGGCCTCGCGCACGGTAGAACGTGCCGCGCCCAGATCGCGTGCCAGATCCAGTTCCGGGGGCAGGCGCTCTCCTACGCCGATGCCACGCGCGACGATCATCTCTGCGACCGCTTCAAGTACGGTGCGCTGCTTATCTGTGCTGGCTGTTTCGTGTGTCGATTCCATGGCCAGATCATGAAATCATGTCAGACAAAGCCAATAACGATGTCTGACATTGTTTGATGCGAAAACGAAACCCGGCCCTTCAGATGGCCGGACGCCGGTCGGGCCTGCCCTTAGCAGGTGCCCAGCATCCAGCGTCGCGAGGTTGGCGGCGCGGCTTTCTTGCACATGTTGCAGCCGCATGTGGGCAGGTGACCGCGCTTCATCACCTTCGGCTCGGAGGAACTGGCATCCGCGCGGCTTTCGGCGCGGCGCAGGGCGCTGGACATGGTGCTGATCTGCGGGATCGAGGGCAGCACGGTGCAAACTCCGCCGCAATCGGGGCAGGGCGCGCCTTGGCGGCTGGCATCATAGCTCATCCAGTCCGAAAAGATGCCGTGGTCGGAGCAGTTGAAATCATAGACGGGCATGGCCGTTCCTTTCACATCATTCCGTCAAGCAGCAGCATGCCGGGCAGCCAGCCGGTCACGATGCCGGCGACAAGCGTGGCCCATGCGGTTGCCTTTAAGATCGGGCGTCCCAGCGCCAGAAGCAGGAAATACATGAACCACAGTGCCGCCCAGATCAGCCAGTTGGTCGCCAGCCAGAAGCTGCCGCCCGCCCCGACCCCGGCATAGGCCCTGAGGATCACCGGGATCAGGGTGATGGCGACGAACAGGCTGAACCAGCCCAACCCCCGCCCGTCGACCCCGGTCACGCGGTTATGGGCAATCCAGAAATAGGTAGTGGCGAACAGCAGGGTCAGCGCGCCCGCCCGGATCGATTCAGCATCGGCAGCCGTGCCGAAGACCGACTTGATCACGACACCCGCAGCCACCAGCCCCGAGACGATGTTGATGACCACGATCTCGCGGTCTTCGATCTTGCCCAGCAGCCATAGCCCGTTCAGAAACAGGACCGCGCCCACCCAAAGCAGCAGAAATCCAAGCATCATGGTGACTCTCCTGAAAGAGCCGCCCCCGAGAAGCCGGGGGCGGAGGTGGGGAGGGAAGGTTCAGCTGGTCTTGGCCCAGGGCGTTTCCGGGACCATGCGCTTGGGCCCGTCGCCATTCGGGCGGATGTCGAAGTCGAAAATCCCCGTCGGGATGGCCAGCGTTGCGCAGACGTTGGGAATGTCGACGATGCCGGCGATGCGCCCCTCGACCGGGGCAGTGCCAAGGATCATATAGGCCTGCTCGCCAGAATATCCGAATTTTTTGAGGTATTCTATGGCGTTAAGGCAGGCGCGACGATAGGCGACATGGGCGTCCAGATAGTATTGCTCGCCCGTATGCTCATCGACCGAGATCCCCTGGAAGATCAGGTAATCGTCGAAATGCGGGTCGATCGGGGACGGGCGGAAGATCGGGTTCTGCACGCCGTATTTGTTCATGCCGTCCTTGATGATCTCGACCTTGATCTCGATCCAGCCGGCCATTTCGATGGCACCGCAGAAAGTGATTTCGCCGTCGCCCTGGCTGAAGTGGATGTCACCCATCGAGAGACCGCCGCCCTTCACATAGACGGGGAAGTAGACCTTGGAGCCGCGCGACAGGTTCTTGATGTCGCAATTGCCGCCATGTTCGCGCGGCGGCACGGTGCGCCAGGCCTCTTTGGAGGCGGCATCGGCCGCGTTGCCCGACATTGACCCCATCAGCGAGGTGGGGCCGTAAGGCGGATTGGCCAGCGGTGGCACGCGGGTCGGATTCGTGGCGATCAGCGCGGCCTCGCGGCGGTTCGCTTCGGCCAGCAGCTTGTGATCGGGCAGACAGCCGATCAGACCGGGATGGATCAGCCCCGGATAGCGCACGCCCGGAATATGGCGCGAGGTGGTGTAGATGCCTTCGAAATCCCAGATCGATTTCGACGCATGAGGATAATGCTCGGTCAGAAAGCCGCCGCCGTTTTCCTTGGCAAACAGGCCGTTGAAACCCCATCTGGACTCCGGCAGCGCGCCGATATCCAGAATGTCGACGACCAGCAGGTCGCCCGGCTCGGCACCCTCGAACGCGAAGGGACCGGACAGGTAATGCACCCGCGTCAGGTCGGCATCGCGAATATCGTTGGCGCTGTCGTTGTTGCCGATCTGGCCCCCGGTCCAGTCATAACATTCGACGCGCAGCACCTCGCCGGGCTTGAAGCTCTCGACCATCGGGATGTCGGGATGCCAGCGGTTATGCGGCTTCTGTGCGGCTTCTTCGGGTGCCCTTTTCAGATCGACTTCGAAAACGGTTCTGGACATTCTACCCTCCCTGTCCGTCGGACGGGCCAGCGCGTTGCGGGCCTACCCGGAACCAAGGTCATCGGGCCGTGTAACCGCCATGCCCTTTGACCGGGCCAAGTTTGTAAAACTGTGTAAGCGTCTTGTAACCGGGGCTGTCGCACCATCGACAATGGGAATTCACAGGACCGGCAATCGCTTCTAGGATCGCTGTCATCGTGTGGCCCGATCGCCCGCGACACCCGGGGGGAGGGTCATGGACAAGTCGGTTGCCGAGGCAGGTGCAGACCTGCGCGGAGGTGTTCCTTTGCCCGCCGCCCGGGCGGCCTTCCCCGGTTTCGAACCCGAAGAGCGCAGCTACCAATCCTGGGTCGCCGACGAGACCATCGAGGATTACGCCCTGCGCTATGCCCCGGTGAACCACCGCCGCTGGAGCCCCTTCACCATCGCCAATACCGCGCTTGGCGGCATTTCCTTTCTGGCGCTGGAGGCCATCGGCGCGGCGCTGACCCTGTCATGGGGGGTGCATACGACGGTCATCGCGGTGCTGCTGGTCTCGGTTTTCATCTTTGTCACCAGCCTGCCCATCGCCTATCACGCCGCCCGGTCGAATGTGGACATGGACCTGCTGACGCGCGGGGCGGGCTTTGGCTATATCGGGTCGTCCATCACCTCGCTGATCTATGCGACCTACACGATCATCTTCTTTGCGCTTGAAGGCGTGATCATCGCGCAGGCGCTTTCGGTCAGCACCGGATTGCCTTTGCCGGTGGGATATCTGCTCTCGACGCTGGTGATCCTGCCCTTTGCAGTGCGGGGGATGACGGCGATTTCGCGCTTTCAGATGGTGACGCAGATCCCTTGGATCGTGCTGGGCCTGATGCCGTTTGCGGCGATCGCGATCCTGGAGCCGCAAGAGATACGCAGCTGGCTGGATGCGACCGGGCCGACGCTAGGCTGGCTGTCGCTCGGCGGGGCGATCGGCGTGCTTTGTGCGCTGACATTGCAGATCGGAGAGCAGGTCGATTACCTGCGCTTCCTGCCGCCAAAGGAAACCACCCCCGCCTTGCGCTGGTGGTCGGCCCTGATCCTGGCCGGACCGGGATGGATCCTGATCGGCGGCACCAAGGTGCTGATGGGCAGCTTTCTGGTGACGCTGGCACTTGGCGATGGCATGGCCGCGGATTTTGCGTTGGAGCCGATCGGCATGTTCTGGCAGGCCTATCAGCATCTGTTCAGCCCCGCCGTCGCGCTGGCGGTGGCGACCGTCTATATCCTGCTGGCGCAGATCAAGATCAACGTGACCAACGCCTATGCCGGGTCGCTGGCGCAGTCGAACTTCTTTCTGCGGGTGACGCGATACCATCCGGGGCGGCTGGTCTGGCTGATCTTTCACATCACGGTCAGCTGTGCGCTGATGCTGATGGGGGTCTTTTCCACGCTCGAGGCGGTGCTGGCCATCTATGCCAATCTGGCGCTGGCTTGGCTTGGGGCGATCTTTGCCGATCTGGTGATCCTGAAGCCGCTGGGCCGCAGCCCGAAGCGGATCGAATTCAAGCGCGCCTATCTGCCGGATTTCAACCCGGTTGGTTGCAGCGGCATCGTCGTCGGCGGCGTGATCGGCATCGGGCTTCTGCTGGGGCTGGGCGGGCCGATGCTGCAGGCTTGGGCCCCGCCGATCGCCTTTGTCGTCGCGATGCTGACCGCCTCGGCGGTGGGGATCGTCAAGGGAAAGCCGGTCTATTTCGCGCGCGAACCGCATGATTTCGGCCCGGTCGAGCGCTGCGATTGCGCCATTTGCAGCCACGGCTATGAAATCCGCGACATGGCCTATTGCACCTTTTACGAGCGCCCGATCTGTTCGCTGTGTTGCAGCCTGGAACCCCATTGCCGCGATTTCTGCAAGCGCCCACGCCTTGCGCCGTCCATACCCGTTACCCCGGACGGGCTGCGACTGCATCGGGTGTCGCCACGGATCTGGCAGCGGATCTGGCAGATTGCCGCGGTTTTCGCGGCGCTGTTGGTGGGGCTGGCCGGGTTTTATCTGGTCGCCCGACATCTTTCCTCATTGCTTGAGGATCGCCAGCTGGTGACGCATTTCTTTCTTGGTTCGGTCCCGATGCTGGCCTTGCTGGCGATCTGGGTGGTCATGGCCAATGAACGCAAGCGCCTGACCGAAGATGACCTGCTGGGCGCGTTGACCCGGCTGGGTCAGGCGCAGCGCGAACTGGCGCTGAACCAGCGCCTCGCCGCCGTGGGCGAGGTTGCCGCCACCATCAGCCATGAATTGCGCAACCCCCTTGGCACCATCACCAGTTCGGTCGAGGTGCTGTCGCGTCACCCCGGGCTTGGTCCCGAGGTGACCGAGGATGTGGACCGTATCCGGCGCAACATCCGCCGCTGCCGCCGCATCATCGACATCCTGCTGGACTTTGCCCGGCAGGGCGCAACCGAGATCGTCCCGATCGACCTGCCGGCATGGCTGAACGCCGTCGTCGCGGATCACTCGGGGCAGCGCTTTGTCAGGATGCAGATTCCGGTGGGAATGCGGTTGAAATGCGATCCCTCGCGGCTGCAATTCGCCGTCCACAACCTGATCGACAATGCCCTGCATGCCGCCGAGGCCGCTGGTCGGTCGCCCTGCATCACGCTGAGCGCGCGGCGTCGCGGCAGTGTCACCGAAATCGAGGTCGCCGATAACGGCCCGGGCATTCGTACCGATCTGCAGGCCCGGATCTTTGATCCGCTGTTCTCGACCCGCGATACCGGCGTCGGGCTGGGGCTGCCTCTGGTCCGCCGCGTGGCCCAGCTGCATGGCGGCGAAGCGTGGATCGCGCGCAGCAGTCCGAACGGCACGGCCATGTGCCTGTCGATCCGGGATAGGTCATGACCGTGACGCCGCGCCCGAAAGTGCTTATCGTCGATGATGAACGCGACTTCGCCGTCTCGACCGCGCGGGCGCTGGCGCTTGAGGGGATCACCTGCCTGATTGCCCATGACAGCGCCACGGCCCTTGCGCAATTGACGGAAAACCCGGCGATGATCGCCTTGGTCGACATTCGCATCCGCCATGAGGACGGCACCCAATTGGCCGCGCGGCTGCGCGCGGTGCGGCCAGAATTGCTGGTCATCATCATGACGGCCTATGCCTCGATCGACAGCGCGGTCGCGGCGATGCATGCAGGGGCGCATGATTACCTGTCCAAGCCCTTCTTCCTTGATGAGCTGATGCGGGCGCTGAACCGCTGCTTCGAGGTGCTGGCGCTGCGCGAGGACAAGGCCCGTGCGGAACAGGATCTGGCCATCCTGCGCCAGCTTGAGGCGACATCGCGCCTTGCGACCGGGCTGTCGCATGATTTCAACAATATGCTTGCCGTCATTCAGGCCAATGTCTCGGTCATTCTGGATCGGCTTGGCCCTGACCACGCGCTGGCGGCTTATGCCGACGATGCCGACCGGGCAGCCCGTGCGGCGGCCGAGCTGGTCGCGCGGCTGATGAATTTTACCCGCAGCGGCCAAGCGCTGCCCGAGCCGATCGACCTGCGCGAACCTGTCGCCACGGCCTGCCGCATGATGCAGCATACGCTTTGCGTCGATATGAGGATTGCGCTGGACCTGCCTGACGTCCCGCTTCTGGTGCCGGTCGCGCCCACGATGCTTGAAACCGCGGTGGTTAATCTGCTGATCAATGCGCGCGACGCGACCGAAGGCCGGGGGCGGGTCATCGTCACGCTGTCCTTGCTGCGTCAGGGCGGCAATTACGCCCGGCTGGTCGTTCAGGACGACGGTCCGGGCCTGTCCGCAGAGGTTGAGGCGATGTCGCTGCATCCCTTCTTTACCACCAAGCCCAAGGGTACGGGGCTGGGCCTGCCGATGATCCAGCAACTGGCGCTGGCGGCTGGCGGCGCGTTTCGGATTGGAACCGCACCCGAGGGCGGGGCGCGCGCGGTGCTGGATCTGCCGGCAACCACTCAGCCGGACGGCGAGAACATGTAACCCGCCCCGCGAATGGTGCGGATCACGCGATGCTCCGGTCCGGTATCCCCGATCTTGCGGCGGATCTTGCCGATCATCACGTCGATCGAACGGTCAAAGGGCGACCAGTCTCGATTGGCCGCAAAATCAAGCAGTTGATCGCGGCTGAGGACCCGACCCGGTCGTTGCGCTAAGGCACTGAGCAGGTTGAATTCCTGTGTCGTCAGCGACTGGACCCGACCCGTCGCGTCACGCAGCATGCGCGATTCAAAATCCAGCGACCATCCGTCGAAATGGGCCATGCGCGGATGATCCGGGCGGGGCGGGGCCGCAGGTTCGGCGGGCAGGCGGCGCAGGATCGCCCGCACCCGCGCCAGCAATTCGCGCGGCTCGAACGGCTTCACCAGAAAGTCGTCTGCCCCGATCTCCAACCCGACAATGCGATCAATGGCCTCCTGCCGTCCCGACAGGAACAACAGCCCGCCCTTGTGTTGCCCCCTGATCTCGCGCGCAAGGGCATAGCCGTCATCCCGACCGGGCAGCCCGACATCCATCACCACCAGATCGAACCGCGTCTGCGCCAAAAGCCGACGCAGCCCCACGCCGTCATAGCACATGTCGACCTGATAGCCTTCCTCGCCGAAATACCGCCCCAGAAAGGCGCAAAGGCTGGGGTCGTCCTCGACAAACAGGATCCGTTGTTTGGTGGAATCGGTCCGCAATGTCGCTTGGGTCATGCCTCCTCCTCGCCAGCAGGGCGGCAACCATGCTGACCGAAGATTAACCAACCGTCGAGGCGTCGAATAGCCGACTGGACGGGATTTGCGATGATGATGCGGTTGCCAAGCGCAAAGCCGCAGAGTCACGGTTTCCGAAACAATCCAGACCGCAGCACCGCGAAATGCCGCCCGACAGGAGTCGTTACAGGTCGAAATCCGTGCCGGACAGATTGATCGACTTGCCGATCCGGATCGAAAAATCTGCGCTGCCGTCGCCGTCCACATCGCCATAGACGAAGGTGGCGTCGGCGGTGCGGACCCAGCGCAGCTCCCCGGCATCGCCGCTGAATTTGTCATTACCGATCAGGGTGAAGGCCTGATCGCCCCGCGTGGCGATATCGGCATCGATGGCCGAAAGATCGATCCGGTCATTCTGCGCCGAGCTGAAATCGACGATCAGATCGCGGCCGGCAGCAAGAACGGTGGACTCCGCCGTGCTGTAGAAAACGAAGACATCCGCACCGGCACCACCGACCAGCGTATCGGCACCGGTCCCGCCGATCAGTGTGTCGTTATCCGCGCCACCCTCCAGCAGATCCTGACCGGTGCCGCCGATCAGCCGGTCGGCCCCCGCCTCTCCGTAAAGTTTGTCATTGCCGCTTCCGCCATTCAGGGTATCGGTGCCGATACCACCGCCAAGCCAGTCGTGACCCGTGCCGCCAAGCAGCGAGTCGTTCCCGGCCTCTCCGTAAAGCAGATCGTTCCCGTTGCCGCCGTCGAGGGTATCGTTGCCCTCTCCGCCACTTAGCTTGTCGGCTGCATCGCCGCCGGACAGCAGGTCGTTGCCGGCTTCGCCATAAATGGTGTCCGCACCCGCGCCGCCATAGGCGCGGTCGTTGCCGATACCCGAATAAATGGTGTCATTGCCGGCCTCGCCCCACAACTGATCCGCGCCCGCCCCACCCCAAAGAATATCATGCCCCTGACCGCCCTTGAGGGTGTCCGCGCCGACATTCCCGTACAGAAGGTCATTGTCGTCGCCACCATAAAGCTTGTTGTTGCCGCCCTCGCCCAGAAGCGTATCGGCCCCGGCACCGCCAAACAGGACGTCATTGCCCGCGCCTCCGAACAGCTCGTCGTTCCCGGCGCCGCCGTTCAGCGTGTCGTGACCGTCGTAGCCCGTCAGCGTCTCATTGCTGGCGCTGCCGGTGACGGCGTCGTTTCCGCCCAGAAGCAGGCGGCTGAAGGCCAGATCGTTGAACGACTTGAAGGCCTGAGCAAGCCCGGCCGCCGAAATGGACAGCGCGGTTGCCTCGAACACGGTGACGCCCGCCGAGACGATGCGCAGCGAGGTGATCGTTCCCGACTTCAGCGCCCCGATACCCGTCCCGCTATAGCTGAGTTTCGTCCCGCCAAGCACCGCATAGTCGGATGCGCTGTCAAATAGCCGCAACGAGGTCGCCTGCTGCGAGGTTTTCGCGTAATCCAGCCTATTCGACCACGCGATCAAGGTCATGTCCCGGGCGAATCCGGCTTTCGCGTTAATGATGAATTTCGCCATGACAAAGACATACTCTAAAACTGCAGGTTGCGGGCAAGATGGAGGCCGCAGCGCCTGAGTTCAAGACAAACCCGCCCCTCGGTGGCCGGTCCCGGTCAGTTGTGATGATCTGCCGTGGTCGATGCCCATTCCTTGGCCTGCTGAAGGGTCAAGGGGGGCGCGTAAAGATAGCCTTGGGCATAGTCGCAACCGATCCGGCGCAGGAATTCGGCCTGCTGCTCGGTTTCGACACCTTCCGAGATGACCTCCAGTCCCAGCGCCTTGCCCATCGCCACCGCCCATTCGATGATCTGTTCGCCCTTTGCCGTGCCCGACAACTCGCCCAGAAGGCTGCGGTCGAGCTTCAGCCGGTCGAAATCGAACTTGCCCAGTGCCGCGAGATTGCTGAAACCCGCGCCAAAATCATCCATGGCAATCGCGACGCCCAGTTCCCGCAGGGAGCGGATGCAGGTGGCGGCCTCATCCTGCAGGCATTTGCTTTCGGTGATTTCCAGTTCAAGGCGATGGGCGGGGAAACCGCGCTCTGCCAGAATCCGCGCAATGCGGTCGGCAAAGCCGGAATGGCGCAATTGAATGACCGAGACATTGACCGACACGCGCACCGGCGTGGGGGAGTCGATGGTCGCAAGGTCGGACAGCGCCTTGTCCAGCAGCCACATGCCGATTTCGTCGATCAGGCCATGTTCCTCGGCGATGGGGACGAATCTGTCGGGCTCGACCTCGCCCAGCACCGGGCTGTACCATCGGGCCAGCGCCTCGAAACCGGCAAGGGTCCCGTCGGACAGTCGGATCTGGGGCTGATAGCGGATGAGCAATTGATCCTTGCGCAGCGCCTCGGCCAGTGCCGAGATAAGGTGCCGATCGTCCGGGGACGGCAGCACAGGACCGCCCGTTGCGGTCTTGTCCATATCGTCCATGCCGAACACCTCCATCGCTACCCCGCAAGTAAGGGCGGAATTGGCAGGAAAAGCAATAAGCAGAAGTGTCGCAGGCACTTAGCCACGGATACGTGACGCCAACCGGTCACGGCGGGTTTTCTGCGCGTAGAGCATCCGGTCGGCGCTGGCCAGCAGCTCGGTCTGGTTCCAGGACGACTCGCTGGCCAGCGCGATGCCCAGACTGATGCCCACGACAACCTCTTCGCCGTGATCGCCGACGGCAATCGGTTGACGGACGGCCTCGATCAAGCGACGGGCCATCTGCTCGGCATCGCTGCGGTCGTTGCAGACCATCAGCACGGCGAATTCGTCCCCGGCCCAGCGGGCAACGATATCCTCGGTCCGCACGCAATCGTTCAATCGTGAGGCAATGACCTTGAGCACCACATCGCCTGTCGCATGGCCATAGGCATCGTTGATCGGCTTGAACAGGTCCAGATCACCGAACAGCAGCGCCAGATCGCATTTCTGCTCGGCCAGCAGCACCTGACATCGCTTGTTGAAACCGGCCCGGTTGAGCAGACCGGTCAGCGGGTCGGTCTCGGCCTCTCCGATCAGAGCCAGTTGGCGGGCATAGGCATCCGAGGCGTCCTGAAAGACGATTACGCCGCCGATCATCTCTCCTTCCGTATCCCGGACAAGCGAGGCGGATCTTGTCACCGGCAACAGCGCGCCCGCTTTCGTTCGCAGCATCGTCTGGGGCTCGTCGGTGCGAAGGCCGCCATTCTGCGAGGGATCGAACAGCCCTTCATTCATCGGCATCCCGTCGGCGGAAAGCAGCGGAAAGACCTCATCCAGATCCTGACCGCAGCCGCTGTCGGCCAGCCATTCGGTGATCCGCTGCGCCGAGGGGTTCATCCACGACACGCGATTGCCCCTGTCGGTCGCGATGACGCCGTCGCCCACCGCATCGAACGTGGCCTGAAGGATCTGCCTTTGGCGATGTACCTCCCTCAATGCGCTGACAAGGCGGTTCTTGTTCTGATGCAGTTCCAGGAAAATCAAAACCTTGGAAATCAGGATCGTTTCATTGACGGGCTTGGGAATGAAGTCGATGGCCCCCGACATATAGCCATGGATCTGGTTGATCTCATCCGCGTTCGAGGCCGTCAGGAAGACGATGGGCGTTTCTGCCGAAAGCGGGTTGTCCTTGAGGTAACTCGCGACCTCAAAGCCGTCCATCTCGGGCATCTGTACGTCCAGAAGGATCAGCGCGAATTGCATATCAAGCGCCAGCGACAGCGCCTCGTTGCCGGAATGCGCCACGACAAGGTCAGCACCGACATCGCGCAGCAGGATCTTCATCGCCAGCAGATTTGACGGGATGTCGTCCACAATAAGGATTCTGGGCCGTTCGTCGGCTTTCCCGAGTTCTTCAAGCGAAATGTCTGTCATTGGCCGCCACCCTTTTCGATCAGGCCATCACCCATGCTGATTTGGCTGCGGGCTGGCTGCAGCGGGCGATAGATCAGGTTGCACCCCGGCTCTTTGCAATAGGCCGCTCCGGTGCTGATCGGTGTCTCTCTGCTGCCGAGGCACAGAAATCCACCACGAAACATGGAATCTTGAAACAGGTCAAAAACCCGACGCTGAAGCTCGGGGCCGAAATAGATCAGCACATTCCGGCAAAAGATCAGATTTGCCTCACAGAACACGCCATCTGTCGCCAGATTGTGCTGGATGAATGTGACATTCTTCAAAAGCTGCGGGTCAAAGCGATACCTGTCGCCGGACCTGATCGTATAGGACGACAGCGAGCCCGACCCGCCGCCTTGCGCATAGCGCCGCTCGATCGCGGCCAGTTGCTTTTCATCGATCTCTGCGCCGTCCCTTGCCGCGCTCAGGCAACTGGCCGAAATGTCGCTGGCGAAAATTCGGCTGCGTGAATACAGACCGGCCTCATTCAGCAGGATCGCCAGCGAATAGACCTCTTGGCCCGCGGCGCAGCCCGCATGCCAGATGGTGATGTTCGAAAAGCTTCGCAGATGCGGAAAGACGTGCTCCTTGACCTCGGCAAAGGTCTCGGGCTCGCGAAAGTAATCGCTCACCGGAACGGTGATGTTTTCAACGATGAAATCGATCCGGGTCGGGTTGTCCAGAACCCAGGCGGTCAGGGCGTCAATGCCCGGCAGCTGAAGATTTGCGCAAAGGTTGCGCAGCCGCTTTTCAAGCGAGCTGGACCGATACCCGCGAAAGTCGCAGCCATATCTCTCGAATAGATTTCGAGTGAACGTCGCGACTTCATCTTCCATGCGGAAGGTTCTCGCTGATCATCGACAGCAGCTTGGGCACATCGACGGGCTTGGTCATGTAATCCGTCGCGCCGGCGGCAAGGCACCTTTCGCGATCCTCCTTCATCGCCTTGGCGGTCAGGGCGATGATCGGCAGGTCCGACCATGCGCCGCCGCGTTTGCGGATTTCGGTCATCGCCTCGTAGCCGTCCATGTTCGGCATCATCATGTCCATCAGGACGATCTGGATGTCGGGATGAGCTTCAAGCTCGGTCAGGGCCTTGAACCCGTCCTGCGCCAGAACGACATTCATGCCCTTGCCACGCAGGATCTTGGCCAGCGCATAGATGTTTCGCATGTCGTCATCGACCAGAAGCAGCTTGCCGTTCAGCCCGGTATCCTGTGGCGGGTGCTGTCCGTTCATCTTCGGCTGCTTGGCTGCGGGCGCGGCCTGCGGTTGGGGACCGCGCTGCAGGAACTGTTCGACCTCTTCCAGCAGGCGTTTCTGCGAATATTCGCCCTTCAGGATGATGCTGTCGGTATAGGCGCGCAGGTCCATGATCTCGTCCGGGGTCAGGTCGCGGGCCGAGTAGATGATGACCGGGGGCGTGTCGCCAAGCTCTGATATCTGCTTCAGCAGCTCAAAGCCGCAAAGGTCCGGCAGGCCGATGTCCAGAATGAGGCAGCCGAACTTGCGCGTGGCCAGCATGCTCAGGGCGGTTTCGCCATTCATCGCCGAGACCGAGTCGATACCCGCGCGGGTCAGAAGCTGCGAAATCGCAAGTTGCGTGCCGGGATCGTCCTCGATGACCAGCACCGTCCGCTGACCGGGCGAGGGTGCGATCGGCGCGGCCCCGTTCTGTTTTCGCGCAACGGGCGGCGCGGGGCGCGGCGGTTCCGGCGTGTCGCCTTGGTCCTCCTCGGGTGCCAGCGGCAGCGACAGCCTGAAGGTCGAGCCCTTGCCCTCGGCGCTTTCGACGGACAGGTCGCCCTGCTGCAACTGGGCGAGCTGCCTTGAGATCGCCAGACCAAGCCCGGTTCCGCCGAATTGCCTGCGGGTGCTGCCATCGACCTGCTCGAAGGGTCGGAAGATCGTCTCAAGCTTGTCGTCCGGAATGCCGATGCCGCTGTCGGTGACCGAAATTTCCAGCACCTGCCCACCCTCGGCGAGTTGCAGCGACACGTGGACGCGGCCCTCGGCGGTGAACTTGATCGCGTTGCCGATCAGGTTGTTGGCGATCTGCTCCAGCTGGCCGCCATCCGCCCAGATATGGTCGGGCAGGGCAGGGTCGCGTTCCAGCACGAATTCCAGCCCCTTCTGTTCGGCAAGCGGGCGGAAGGTGCGCTCGATGGTGTGGCACAATGCGGTCAGCGAGACCCGCTCGCGATGCGCTTCCAGCTTGCCGGCCTCGATCTTGGACAGGTCGAGGATGTCGTTGATCAGACGCAGCAGGCTGACGCCGCTGGCATGGATCACCCCGGCTGCCTCGACCTGATCGCTGTCCAGATTGCCCTGACCGTTCTCGGCCAGATCCTGCGCCAGGATCAGCATGCTGTTCAGCGGCGTGCGCAATTCATGCGACATATTGGCAAGGAAGCGCGACTTGTACTGGTTGGCGCGCTCAAGCTCTTCGGCGCGAGAGATGGCTTCCTGACGGGACTCGACCAGTTTTTCGCCTTGCAGGGCCAGTTGCTTGCTGCGGCGCTCAAGTTCGTCATTGGTGGCCTGCAATGTTTCCTGCTGGGCGCGAAGCTCTTCCTCGGCGGCTTGCAGTTCTTCGGTCTGCTGCTGGCTTTGTTCCAGCAGTTCCCGCGTGCGCAGAACCCGCCGCAGGTTTTCCAGCGGCAGTGCGACCACGGCGGGGGCATCCTCGACAATGCGCTGTCCGACCTCATCCAGCTTGTCGAAGGTCGCGAACTCCATCACGCCGATCAACTGTTCCTGCACCACGACCGGGACGACCAGCACCAGTTCCGGCGTTCCCTCGCCCGAGCCCGAGTGGATCTTGACGTAATTGTCGGGCACCGGGGTCAGCACGATGGTCTTGCGCTCCAGCGCCGCCTGCCCGACGAGACCCTCGCCCAGCATGTAGCGCGTGGCGACGTGGCGCCGTTCCTTGTAGCCATAGCTGGCATACAGGTTCAGCGACCGGCTTTGTTCGTCATAGGCAAAGAACACGCCGACCCCCGCCTTGATCTGCGGGGCAAGTGTCCGCAGCGCGGCATCCGAAAAGTCGATCAGCGTCTTTTGCTGCTGGATGGTCTGGGACAGCTCGGTCAGCAACCGCCGGACCTGCAGATCCACGCTGCGCTCCACTGCGAGGTTCCTGAAGATCAGCAGCGACCGGCTCATGGCGCCGATTTCATCGGGGCGTTCCTGAAACGGCACAGTCGCGCTGCGGTCGTCATTGGCCAGACGCTCCATCGTCGTGGCCAGCCGCTTCAGCGGGGAACCGATGCGATGATAGAGCAACGCATAGGCCAGAAGGGCGGCAATGCAGACAAAAATCGCAGACATGACGGTCGCGTTGCGCATCCGGTCGATCAGGGCGTTACGCTGGGCGCGCGCCTCGTCCAGTTCGTCCTCGACCAGCCCGGACAGGCGGTCAAAGGATTCCCGCGGGAAACTGTCCACCAGATCGGTGGCATTGGTCGTCAGGTAATGCGCCAGCGCCTGTGCGCGGGCCGCCGGGGTCACCGTCCCCTCGATGCGTGTCAGCAAGGGCAATGCGCGCTGATTCATCCATTGAGTGGCGGCGACCTGAATGGCGACCGCATCCGCCACCGCCTGCGCGTCAAGGCCGGGCAGCCGCAGCAGGTTCTCGATGGCGGTCAGGGTGTCCTTGTGGGCCTGTTCGAATTTTTTGCGCGATTCTTCGGTGCCTCGGGACAGCGTGTCGACCAGCGCCAGTTCGCGGGCCAGAATCGACCGCTCGACCGCCTCGATCGAGGTCAGGCTGGCGGTCAGGTCACGGACGTGGTTCTGCGTCGATGACAATTCCTTGGTGCCCCAATAGGCAACCGAACTGACCGCGACCACCACCAGCAGAAAGCTGAGCATGACCGCGCCAAGTTGCGAGCCAAGAGAAAAGCTGATCGAACGTTGGGCCAAGGCTTCGCTCCAAACTGCAGAAATCGAATGATTTTATGATCAATTGTTCCGTGTTTCCAACCACCATATATCGCCTGCAGGCTTAGTCGAAAAGGTGACAGGCACCTGTCACGCATCTGCCGCACTGCAGCGATGCAGATGCGCAAGCCTGAAAATTCGATCTGGAACCGACAATCGGTAGTGGTAAGGGGTGGCGCTTACTCTTGCGCTGACCCTTTTTGCACCGTTCAATGACTGCAATCGAAGGGTGAACTTGCCCTTTATGCCACAATCATATCATGCTTTGTCCTAGGAAAGGGCAGGCTCCCGCCCTCACCCCCGTCAAGGTTACGAATGGAATTTTAGGAAGTACGATGATCGCTGGATGTGACCGCAAAATCGATCAAGGCTTGCTGTCTTGTGATGCTCTTGCAACCATTAGGAAATTCGGACTTCTTCTGTGCTTGTGCCTTGCAACCGCGATGACGGCGGGTTGCGCCGTGGACGCGCAGAACTTCGGCCTGACCCGTGCCCAGATCGATGAGCGCACGCCCTTCGTCGCCGTGTCCGCCAGTCAGGCCTGGGTCAATGCGCCGGATATTCGCAGCGTGTTCCAGCGTCATCTGGGGATCGAGGCCGAACAAAAGATCGGTCTGGTGAACAACACCACGGTTCCCGGCGACAACATGATCCTGCTGCGGACGCGAACCGGCTCGGCCGGTCTTGGCCGGCTGCGGTTCGAGGATCTGGTCGCCCGGTTTGGCGGTCTGCCCCAGCCCTTCACCAACCTGAGTTCCGGCGACCTGCTGCAGGCCGAAGACGAGGCTGGCAGCTATTTCTGGGCGGGGCAAATGGTCGGCGGCAGCACCAATTGCATTCTGGGCATCCGGCGGCTGGACAGCGGTATGCGCCAGCTGCCCGGCGGCGCAGGTATTATGGACATAATCGTGCGCAATTGCGTCAACGGCAGCCAGCAGGACGCGCTGGCACCGCTGCTGGCGGCCAGCACGGGCGTCAGCGCCGCCGTTCGCGCGCCGGATGGTTCCAGCCGCATGTTGTCACCTTTGGCGGCGCCGTCCGGGAATTTGAGCCCGTGACGGCACGTTCAGGAAGTATTGCGAGTAAGCAAATGCCTTTGCGAATTGTTCTTTTGGCGCTTTGGGTCGCGACGCTGATCCCCGTCTTCATCCTCAGTTCGGCCCCGGTTTCGAACATGGCGCAGGGCATGTTGGGCATCGTTGCCGTCCTGATGGTGATGCTGCTCAAGCCCTTTACCTCGAACATCGTGGCGCGGACGGCCTTTGTCGCGGTCGCCAGCGTCGTGGTGCTGCGTTACTGGTTCTGGCGCGTCACCGCGACATTGCCCGAGCCCGGACTGAACGCCTCGTTCGTATTTGCCGTGCTGCTGCTGATCGTCGAGACTTATTCGATCCTCGTCTTCTTCCTTGGTGGCTTCATCACCGCCGATCCGCTGGAACGGGGACTGCCGCCCAAGGTCGAGCTGGACCAATTGCCCACGGTCGACATCCTTGTGCCGTCCTATAACGAACCGACCGAGATGCTCAGCATCACGCTGTCGGCGGCCAAGAACATGGTCTACCCGGCCTCGCGTCGGCGGGTGGTTCTGTGCGACGATGGCGGGACGGATCAGCGCTGCAATTCCCCGGACCCGGAACTGGCAGCCCGCTCGCGCGCGCGCCGGGCCGAACTGCAGGCGCTTTGCGCCGAGCTGGGCGTGATCTATTCCACCCGCGCCAGAAACGAACACGCGAAAGCCGGCAACATGAGTGCGGCGCTTGAGCGGCTGGACGGCGATCTGGTCGTGGTCTTTGACGCCGACCACGTGCCCTCGCGCGATTTTCTGGCCCGCACTGTCGGCTATTTCGCGCAGGACCCCAAGCTGTTCCTGGTGCAGACGCCGCACCATTTCATCAACCCCGATCCGATCCAGCGTAATCTTGGCCTGAAATCCCCGCCCGAGAACGAGATGTTCTACGGCATGATCCACCGCGGGCTGGACCGCTGGGGCGGCGCGTTCTTTTGCGGCTCGGCGGCGGTGCTTCGCCGCAAGGCATTGGACAGCGTCGGCGGCTTTGCAGGGGAAACCATCACCGAGGATGCCGAAACCGCGCTGGAAATCCATTCGCGCGGCTGGCGCAGCCTGTATATCGACCGCGCCATGATCGCGGGGCTTCAGCCCGAGACCTTCGTGTCCTTCATCCAGCAGCGCGGCCGCTGGGCCTCGGGCATGGTCCAGATGCTGATGCTGAAGAACCCGCTGTTCCGACCGGGCCTGAAGCCGCTGCAACGGCTGTGCTACATCAACTCGATGTCCTTCTGGTTCTTCCCGCTGATCCGGCTGGTCTATATCATCGCGCCGCTGACCTACCTGTTCTTCGGCGTCGAGATCGTCGTCACCACCTTCCAGGAAGCGATGGCCTATGTGCTCAGCTACATGGCTGTGGTCCTGATGGTGCAGAACGGGATATTCGCGCGCTACCGATGGCCGCTTATCTCGGAGATCTATGAGGTCGCGCAGGCCCCCTATCTAGCAACCTCGATCTTTCGGACCATCCTTCGCCCACGGGCCGCCAAGTTCAACGTGACCGCCAAGGACGAGACGCTGGCCGAGAATTACATCTCGCCGATCTACAAGCCGCTGCTGGGACTGTTCGGCCTGACGCTGGCGGGAGTCATCGCGCTGGTCGTGCGCTGGATCGCCTTTCCCGGCGACCGCAGCGTGCTGTCCGTCGTCGGGGTCTGGGCGGTGATCAACCTGCTGCTGGTGTCGCTGTCGCTGCGCGCCGTATCGGAAAAGCAGCAACGCCGCGCCGCGCCGCGTGTCGCGATCGACGTGCCCGCCACGATCAGCTGGGCCAATTCGGGTCCGTTCCCGTTGAAGGCGACGGTGCTGGACGTGTCGACCAGCGGCGCCCAGTTGCGGGTGGACCAGCCACCTTCCGGCAAGGATGCGCGCATGGTCCGCGTCGGGGACGAGATCAGTTTCCGTCCGCGCTTCGACAATGCCCCGCATCTTGAACAGAACGTGCGGGCGGTGGTCCTTGGCATCAAGAACGGCGCGAACAATGCCAATCTGCTGGGTGTCCGGTTCCTGCCCGACCAACCGATCGTCGTGCGCGAGGTGGTGGCCCAACTGATCTTCGGCAACAGCGAAACTTGGTTAATGCAGCGCGAGGCCAACCGCGAGGGCAAGGGGCTGCTGGCCGGGCTTGCCTATATCATCGGGCTGATGGTGACCTCGATCCCCAAGACGATTTCGGACTTCATGCGCGAACCGGCGCGGCGGCGCAGGAATGCCCGGATGCAGCATCAGGGTCAGAAACCCGCGCATCTCATGGCTTTCGGCGCGGATTTCGACACGGATGAACACCGCAGCGAGGCCATGCCCCAGCCCATCGACGCCTTCATCGGGATGGAGGGCAAACGATGACGCCGCGCGCCAGACTGTCCCCGGGCGGGGTCGCCTTGATGCTCAGCCTGCTTGCCTCGACCGCTTTTGCGCAAGCCGTGCCCGAAATCCAGATCGCGCCACCCGAGGCTGTCGAAACCGCCCCGGTGGAGCAGCCGGAATCGGTGCCGGTGCCGATCCCGGCACAGCGCGACGCCACCGCGCCCCTGAGCGAAGCGCCTGATCGCAAGCTGCTGCTGACGCTGCGACCGCCACCCTCATTGCCGCATAGTGTCGTCATGGGCACCAGCCTGCCGGAACCGGGCGTGGTGCGGCTGACCGGCGAAACCGCGACCAGCGAGTTTGTCCTGTGGCTGCCCGATGGGGTGCCGTTGCCCCCTGAACTGGTGCTTAGCGTCCGGTCATCCATCAACGTTCTGGCCGATACCGCCGGAATGCAGGTCACGATCAACGGCGCTACTCCGGTCGAGCTGCCGCTGAACAAGTTCGACGGTTTCGGCACGTTGCGGGTTCCTGCGCCGGACCTCGTGCCCGGACCGAACCGGATTGCCCTGTCCTTGCGGCAGCCCCACCGGATCTTTTGCGGCCCCGATGCCAGCTTTGACGTCTGGACCGAGATCGAGTTGACCCGCAGCGGCGCGGAATATCCGGTCGAT
Source organism: Paracoccus litorisediminis (assembly GCF_009711205.1). Lineage (GTDB taxonomy): Bacteria > Pseudomonadota > Alphaproteobacteria > Rhodobacterales > Rhodobacteraceae > Paracoccus > Paracoccus litorisediminis. Next base: position 56,720 of record NZ_WMIG01000012.1, read on the forward strand.
GCGCTGGTGCCGAATGCCGACCTGTTCTCGCTGGCCGTCGGCAACCAGATCAGCGCCGGGCGTCCCGTGAACCTGCTGGCCGATCCGGGGATCGAGCCTGCGGCCTTGCGCGGGCTGGCCACCGCATTGGGCGGGGCGATGCAGGGGCAGGGGCAGGTCAATATCCAGTCCTTCTACATGCCCACGGCCCGAAACAGCGCGACGGTCGCCCTGATCCCTTCGGACCGGTCCCTTGTCAGCTATCGTCAGGATGCGAATGGCGCGCCGGTGCTGCAGGTCGAATCCGCCAATGGCGCGCTGCCGGATCTGGGCGGGGTGCTTTTGCCCGACACCATGCCGCAGGCGGCACCCCCTCCGATGCTGACGCCGGGGCAGACCAGCAGTCTGGCCGATCTGGGCGGAACCGATCTGATCGGCAACACCCATTATTACCGCCACGATTTCCGCTTCCGCCTGCCTTCGGACTGGCTTCTGCTTGCCAATCAAAAGGCCCATCTGGACCTGCAATACGGCTTTGCCGACGACCTGCCGAAAGGCGCGATGCTGCTGGTCAAGGTCAATGACGAAACCATCCGGCTGCTGCCTTTGGATCGGAACGGTGGCCGGATTGTCGATCCCCTGACCATTCCCTTCGGTGCGCGGCTGCTTAACCCGGGGCAGAACACGCTGAGCTTCGAGATGATGGTGCCGGGCGATCCCGCTGACGCGGCCTGCGCGCCGCGCCGTACCGATATGCTGGTGGTGACCAAGGAAACCACGATCGAAGTGCCGAAATCGCCGGCGATGCAGCTTTCGGGCATCACCAGCCCGCTTTCCACGCTGACGCCTGCGGGTATCACCGTCGATCCGCAGGCGATTGACGCCAAGCCTCTGGATCTTTTCGCGACGCAACTGGCAGCGGGGCTGACGCCAAGCGACCAGCCGGATGATCAGGTCAGCCTGAGCCTGGTCGATATTGCCGGATTGCGGCCTTCGGATGCAGGTATCCCGACGCGGGTCCTGCAAGAGGCCCTGTTCCCGGTCGAGATCGCGCCCGTGGCCAAGGCCGCGCCTGTGCCCGCGGCGCCTCAGTTCCGGCTGAGCGAGGAAAGCGAACCCGCGCCCGATGCCGAACCAACCGAGGCCAAGGAGAATGCCAAGGAGCCCGCGTGGTCCTTTGGCGGCTGGCTGTCGGGCATGCGGGAACGGGTCCGAAATTCGGCCTTCATGACCTCGGATCAGGATCTGGGCGATTGGTTGCAGGGCCGCAAGGGCGACGCGCTGCTGATGTCGGGCCATGCCGACCAGCCTGAAGCGCTGCGGCTGATCGTCGGGCCGGATGCCCAGGCGAATGCCATCGGTCCCGCCCTGAACAAGCTGCGTACCGGATCGCTGGGCGAGGGCAAGGCGGTGCTGCTGTCCAATGACGGAACCTATCAGGTCTGGGCCTCGGCGCAGCTTCCCCGCATGCGCGAGCCGGTCACGCCTCTGAACCTGCTGCCGGTTCTGGGCAATTACGCCTCGTGGTCGCCCTTCATCTTTACGCTCGGTCTGCTGGTGCTTGGCCTGATTTCGATCATTCCGGCGCTGCTGATCGTCGTTCTTTTCCGCAAGCGGAGACTGCGCTGATGGACCGCCGAGCCTTTTTGACCTGTGCGGTCGCATCGACATCCCTGCTGCTGGGCGGCAATCGCGCATGGGGGGACATGACCACGGGCTATTTCGACCCCGAGCATCCGCTGCAGGAATCCTGGCGCATGTGGAAATCCCTGTGCCTGGATAATGCCGGGCGGGTCATCGACGGATTTCAGAACTCTGCCAGCCATTCCGAGGGGCAGGGCTATGGCCTGACGCTGGCCGCGATGTTCGACGACCGCGCCGCCTTTGACTCGATCATGGCCTGGAGCGATGCCAATCTGGCGGTGCGCGACGACGCGCTGATGGCCTGGCGTTGGCAGCCCGATGCCGATCCCCCGATCCAGGACCGCAACAATGCGACGGATGGGGACCTGTTCTATGCTTGGGGGCTGATCCTTGCCGGTGCGCGTCAGGACCGTCCCGACCTGATCGCCCGCGCGGGCCAGATCGCGGCGGATATCGTCCGGCTTTGCTCGGCCCCGCATCCCGACGGCAGCGGCAGGCCGATCATGCTGCCCGCCGCCATGGGTTTCCGCAGCCCCGAACAACTGGTCGTCAATCCATCCTATTACATGCCGCGCGCCATGCGGGAACTGGCCGCGGCGACTGGCATTGCCGGTCTGGCCACAATGGCCGCGACCGGCGAAGAGCTGATTGAAACGCTGGCCCAGACCGGGCTGGTGCCCGATTGGGTCGCGCTGACGCCGCAGGGGCCGACGACGCCCCCGGAAAACTTCTCAAGCAATTCCGGCTATGAGGCGATCCGCGTGCCGCTGATGGCGCTGTGGTCGGGCAATGCGCAATCGCGGGCCGTCCGGAATTTTGCCGAGGCCACTTCGGCCGCGTGGAAGACCGACAGCCCGGCCGTGGTCTTTGACCCCATCACCCGCGAGGCGCTGGAACGCAGCAGCCATGCAGGTTATCGTGCGGTCGCGGCCCTCAGCAGTTGCGCGGCATCTGGCGGCGTTGGCTCGGTCATGCCGCGCTTTACGAGCGAACAACCCTACTACCCGGCGACCTTGCACCTGATGGCGCTGGTTGCCCAAGCCACCCAATTTCCCCAATGCGTGCCCCTATGATCCGTTCGACCATCTTTGCAGCCATGATGCTGGCGGCTCTGCCCGCCTTCGCGCAGGACGCTCCGTCGCCTGACGAGTTCCTTGCCCTCAACATCTATCTGCAGCGCAATGAGACCGCTGCGGTCGAGGCCGAACTGCGGCGCCTGCGGTTGAAATACCCGCAATGGACGCCGCCCGCCGATCTGCGGCAATTGTCGAATTCGGCCCCCAGCGGCGAGATCGACACCTTCTACAAGCAGATTGCCGCCGGGCAGATCGAACAGGCGCGCGGGACCCTTGCCGCGATGCGTCGGGATTATCCGAACTGGACCCCGCCCGCCGACATGACCACGCAGCTTGAGACGGCTTCAGGTCAGCAGACGCTGGACTCGGCGCTGGATGGCGGGGATGTGGACGCGGCCCGTTCGGTCGCCGCGCGCACGCCCGGCCTGCTGCGCTGCGACCGGATCAACAACGCCTGGCGGATCGCCGACGGGCAACGCAGCGCGGGCCGCTCGGCCGAAGCACTTGCGACCTATCGCGCCATTCTGGGGGCCTGCGTCAATCCGGCCGATCTGACCGCAACCATCGAAAAGGCCGATGCGGTCAGCAGCAGCACCGAGTTGCGCGCCATGGTGGCGCAGGTCAGCGGACGTTTCCCCGCCGAGGCCGCGCGTTTTGATGAGCTTTTGCAGCGTCTTCTGGCTGGGCGGGGATCAGGAGCAGCCGCGCCGGCAGTCGCCCAGCCCCGGACCGAGCAACCCGCGCCGCGTCAGCAGGCCGCCACCCCGCGGGCGGAGCCTCAGCAGCAGGCGCAGCCGCAACGGCAGCAACAGACGCGCAGCCCAGATGCTGGCCGCGCCGAAGTTGTCGCGCCGCGCAGGTCGAATGAAAGCCCCGCCCAATGCGCCGCGAGAACCGCGAATGCCCGTGCGGCGGGAACGGTTCTGGAGCGTGCCTGGTGCGTCTACAACCTGAACCGCACCATGGATGCGATGGCCGATTTCCGCACGGCCCTGTCGGGACGCCTGACCGCCAAGCAGCAACGCGAGGCGCAATATGGTCTGGCGCTGTCCTATCTGAAACTCGGCATGGCCGAAGAGGCTTCGCGGATCGCCGCCAAGACCGATTTCACCCGTCAGCAGCGCGTCGACGTCGAGCGGCAGATTCTGGACCAGCGCGGCGTGCAGGCCTATCGCGAACGCCGCTTCCGCGATGCGGTCCGCTATTTCGACGCGTTGGAGCAGGTCACTGGCGGCATCCGGCGCGATCTGGCCATCCTGCGGGCCTATGCCTATCTCAACGCGGGGCAGCGCCCCAAGGCGCATGCCGAATTCCTGCGCCTGAACAATGAACTGTCGACGACCGAGACCCGGAAAGGACTGGCCGCGGCGGCTTCGGAATAGGCCTTGTGCCTTGGCATCCTCGGTTGCAGGGGCTGGGTCAGGATGTGTGACGGTGCCGTCGGCACGGTGTCGATGGGAATCTGGCAAAAGCCTGACAGGTCGCGTCAGGAAGCTGTCAGGACAGATGCGCTAGGAAGCGTACCAAGCTGAGTCTGTCCGGTTCGCGGGCAGTCAGGCCGATGGTAGGTTACATCTGTAGGAGCACAATCATGGCACGCATTACCGGGACCTCGGGCAACGACACGCGCAACGGCACTTCGCTGGCCGACATCATCCTTGGTCTTGATGGCGATGATCGCCTGTATGGCCGCAATGGCAACGATACGATCAATGGCGGAAACGGTCGGGATCGTCTGTTTGGTGATGACGGCAACGACCGCCTGTTTGGCGCGGCTGGCAATGACAAGCTTTTCGGTGGTGCAGGCGCAGATTCGCTGGATGGCGGTATCGGCGCGGATGAGCTTGAGGGCGGCGCGGGCAATGACTCGCTTTATGGCGGCCTTGGCAACGACGATCTTGAGGGCGGCTCCGGTCATGACCTTCTGGTGGGGGGCGATGGCCATGATGAGCTTGACGGCGATTCCGGTAACGATTCCTTGCGCGGTGGCGCGGGCAATGACGATCTTGAGGGCGGGGCTGGCAGCGACAATCTGGCCGGTGGCTCAGGTCGCGATACCCTTGAAGGTGGGCGCGCGAACGATCGTCTGATCGGCGGTACGGGGGCTGACTACTTCGAGTTCGAACGCGGCGATGGGCGTGACGTGATCACCGATTTCGAAAATGGCGTTGACCGTCTTCACTTCGACGATTTCAGCACCTCGCAGGTTCGCTCGGCGATCAACTCGGCCGTGCAGAGCGGTGACGACGTGGTCATCAGACTGGATGGCGATACCAGCGTCCGGCTGAGCGATTTCCGCCTGAGCCAGTTGGATATGAAGGATTTCGTATTCGATCTGTGATCGCTAGGCGCATGACGCCTTATGGACCGGCGCAAAGGTGCCGGTCCTTTTCGCAAAGAGGCTGGCGTTTAGCGCGACCCGACAGCAAGGCTGGCGGCAAAGCCTGCGATGAAATCGGCCAAGGCGGTGCGGGACTTTTCGTCGGTCAGATCGCCATTGGCGTCGAACAGCCCACCCGCGCGTGAGACCAGCAGCCGACCCTCGGCCCAGACCGAGCAGCGCAGCGTGCGCAGCACCGGCAGCCAGTGGTTCTGCGCCATGATCGTGCCGAATCCTCCGGGCGAGGCCCCGATCACCGCCACCGGCTTGGCGACGAAATGGCCCAGACCCTCGCCCCGCGACATCCAGTCGATGGCGTTCTTGAACACGCCGGGAATGCCGTTGTTGTATTCGGGCGTGACCAGCAGCAACCCATCCGCCGCCCTCAACTGCTCCTGCAGGGTGACAACCGCAGGCGGCAGGCCGTGCTGGGCCTCAAGATCGCCATCGTAAAGCGGAACCTCGCGGATGCTGCCGATCTCAATGGTCGTGCCCTCAGGGGCGGCTTCGGCAGCGGCGCGCAGCAAACCGGCATTAAACGATCCCCGACGCAGGCTGCCCGACAGGCCCAGAATTTTGGTCACGATGCGCTCCTTGTGCAGTTGGTCGGGCGGACGATGGCCAGCCCGAATGGCGAAGTCCATACTCCATGTTCGCGGTCCCGTGTGCAGGCTTGTGGCAGGATCAATCCGTCCACTATAATGGCACGATGCAGCAGGATGACATGGATTACAGGATAGGCGCCCGTATCCGCGCCGAAAGGGAAGTTCGCGGCTGGTCGCTGACCGATCTTGCCGCGCGCGCAAGCGTCTCTCGCGCGATGATCCACAAGGTCGAGCGGGGCGACAGCAGCCCGACGGCAAACCTGCTGGGCAAGCTATCGGGAGCTTTCGGGTTGAGCATGTCGACCCTGCTGGCGCGCGCAGAAGCAGCGGGCGGGTCGCTTTTGCGCAAGGACGATCAACCCATCTGGACCGACCCCGAGACGGGGTATCTCCGGCGGCAAGTGTCGCCCCGTTCGGACCTGCCGGTCGAACTGGTGCAGATCAATCTGCCGGCCGGGCAGGAGGTGCCGATGCCTGCCTCGGCCTATACCTTCATTCGCCAACTGATCTGGGTGCTAAAGGGCGATCTGGTCTTTGTCGAAGGCCCCCTGCGCCATGAACTGCATCAGGGGGATTGCCTGCAACTGGGGCCCCCCGCCGATTGCATTTTTCGCAATGAAGGCGACCGCGACTGCGTCTATGCGGTGACGATCCTGCGTGATGCCTGAAGTGGTTACGTTGACAGCTGGTCTACAATAGTGGACATTATCGCAACTATAGTGGCGAGTGGGCTAAGATGGATATTCGTGACGCGGACGAACATGACCTTGAAGGGATCATGGCGATCTACAATGACGCGGTTGAACACACGACGGCGATCTGGAACGACACCAAGGTCGATCTGAACAACCGGGCGAACTGGCTCGCCGATCGGCAGCGGGCGGGATATCCCGTGCTGGTCGCGGTGAATGACGGCGGGGATGTTCTTGGCTATGCCTCGTTTGGTGACTGGCGCGCCTTTGACGGCTATCGCCACACGGTTGAGCATTCGGTCTATGTGCGCGCCGATCAGCGCGGTGCCGGCATCGGCAAGGCGTTGATGCTGGCCCTGATCCAGCGCGCGCAAAACATCGGCAAGCATGTGATGGTCGCGGGGATCGAGGCCGGGAATATCGGATCGATCCGTCTGCATGAGAAACTGGGCTTCGAGCAGGTCGGCCTGCTGCAAGAGGTCGGAATGAAGTTCGGCGGCTGGCTGGATCTGGTGTTCCTGCAGCTGAAGCTTGATCAGCGACAGGTTCCGCCGCCCGCCGCCTGAAATCAGGTCGCCGCCCGGCGATCCGTCCGGCTTTTCCAGGTTGGTCTGAGTTCACTGATCAGCACGCCCATCACGATCAATGCGCCGCCGATCAAGGCAAAGGGTCCCAGCCGCTCGCCCGCGATGCGCCCGACGATGCCGGCCCAGACCGGCTCGCCGGCATAGATGACCGTGGCGCGCGTCGGGGATACGGTCTTTTGCGCCCAGTTCATGACCAGTTGGATCATGGCGCTGGCCGCACCCAGACCGATCACCGCGCCCACCCAGATCCACGAGAATTCCGGCCATTCGACCCCGGCAATCGGCATCGACAGGAAACAGAACAGCGCCACCGCCAGCAACTGGATCGCGGTGACCCGGCGGCTGTCGACATGGGGGGCGAAATAGCCGATCAGCATGATCTCCAGCGCAATGCCGATGGTGCCGCCAAGCGTGGCGATCTCTCCGGTGGACATGCGGAGATGGCCCGCGCTGCCGCCTGAAATCAGCAGCAGGCCGGCAAAGGCCAGACCGATACCGATCCAGCTGAACAATGCCGGGGCCTTGCGGAACAATGCCCATTGCAGCAGCGGAACCAGCGGGACGTAGAGCGCGGTCAGAAAGGCCGACATGCTGCTTTCAACGGTTTGCAGGCCGTAAGATTGCAGCCCGTAGCCGATGAACAGCGATGCTCCGATCGAAAGACCTGCCAGCAGCTCCAGCCGGGTGACCTGCCGAAGATGCCGCCCGGCCAGGATCGCCGCCAGTATCCCTGCGATCAGGAATCGCAGACCGACCAACAGCAGCGCGCCGGTATATTCGACGGCGATATGGACGATCAGAAAGGTCACTCCCCAGATCATCGTGACGCCGATCAGCGAGAGTTCGGGCAGGGGCAAGTTGCGAAGGCGAGGGATGTGCATCATAATGCGCATAGACCTATAGGCAATATAATGCACAATCAAGAACAGAATCCGGCCATCCTGCGCCATGTGGCCCAGAATCTTCGGCAGACGCGGATCGCGCGCGGTCTGAGCCAGGTGGCATTGGCCGAGGCCTCGGGGATCAGCCGCCGCCTGATCGTCGATGTCGAAGCGGGGCAGGCGAATGTCAGCCTGTCCAGTCTTGACAAGCTGGCCTCGGCGCTGGGGGTCGGCTTCGTCGAACTGGTGGCCGAGCCGGGGCGTCCGCGCACGCAGATCCGCGAAACCACATGGCGGGGGGCGGATGGCAGTCTCGCACGGCTGCTGGGTGCCGCCCCCGCTCAGGCCGAGGCGCAGATCTGGGAATGGACCCTTGCGGCTGGCGATCACTATCAGGCCGAGCCGGACCCTGCCGGATGGCACGAGATGATCTATGTGGTCGCGGGGGCGCTGCGTCTTGTCATCGATGGGGTCGCGACATCCGTTCCGGCGGGCGACTTCACCATCTTTCCGTCATCGCAGCATTACAGCTATCACAATGACGGACCCGATCTGCTGCGCTTCATCCGGAACGTCGTCAGTTGAGCTTGGCAATGCGATGCGGGCCGCATTTTGCAGCCGCGCTATCGGAATAATTTGCGATAGCGCGCGTTTTCCTCAATCCTTTGCGGACGGCTATTCGCAAGGATATGGGGATGAATACGCCCTGCCTGTTTCTCAGTCATTCTGGACTCGATACTGCCGCTGCCATTGAAATAAAGAAACGCCTGCTTGCCAGCCCCGAGGCCCAGCTGATCGGGCTGCGGATCTGGCTGGATAAGGACGATCTGACTGAGGGCAGACCATGGGTCGAGCAGATCGAGGAGGCGATGCAGGCGGCCAGCGCTTGTGCGGTGGTCGTCGGCTCGACCGGAGTGCGCAACTGGGTGCGGGCCGAAACCGATCTGGCCCTGTCGCGGGCGATCAGCGACCCGGGCTTTCGCGTCATCCCGGTGCTGCATGGCGGCGCCAATGCCAAAGGTCTTTCGCCCTTTGCCAGCCGCTTTCATGCGGTTCTGGACCCGCTTGGCGACCCTGCCGCGATGCAGCGCCTGTTGCGCGCGGCCCTTGGGCAGGATGCGGGCGACGCTGGCCTGCCAGCGCTGACCGCGGACCCCTTTCCCGGCCTGCGGACCATGACCGAGGATTGGGCGGACCGCTTCTTTGGTCGCCGCAAGGAAACCGATGAGATCCTTGCGCTGCTTGCCGCGCATCCTACGGTCACCATCGTTGCGGATAGCGGTGCGGGCAAGTCGTCGCTGGCGCGGGCCGGGGTTGCCCATGCCTGGCGCGGTGGCGCATTGGCGGGTGACATGGCGCGCGATGGCGATCCCGAAATCTGGCATGTCGTCACCACCCGGCCGCTGCGCGATCCGATGGGCGAATTGCAGAACGCAATCGAAAGCGCCGCAAAGCTGGCCGGTCGCGACATGGCCGAAATTGTCAGCTTTCGCGCTGCGCTGGTGCAGGACCCCGCCTTTGCCCTGCGCTGCGGCCATGATCCCGCCCGCACTCGAACGCTTCTGATCATCGATCAGGCCGAAGAGCTGGTCACCCAAGCCGCTCCGGACGCAAGGGCCGAGTTCGGGCGGCTGGTCGCGCGGCTTTCGGAGAGTCTGGGCGACCGGCTGCGCATTCTGGTCACGCTGCGATCGGATTATCTGAACCTCGTGGCGGGGATCGAGGGATTGGGCGTGTTGATCAGTCCGCCCGAGACGCAGTTTCGCCTGAAGCAGCCCGCCGACCTGTCCGAGATCGTCAAAGGACCGCTGCGGCTGGCCGGGCATGGCGATGAGGTTGAGCAGGACAAGCTTGTGGCCCGCCTGCGCAAGGATCTTTCCGATCGGCCGGGGGACCTCGCTTTGGCCCAGATGGCGCTGCATCTGACATGGCGCGACCGCGCGCGCCATGGCGGGCTGCTGGCGGCCTTTGCGGCCAATGGCGGGGCGCTTGGCGCACTTGGTCACGAAGGTGAGCGGATCGAAAAGCTGCTGCCACCGGCTGATGTCGACCGGCTGATGCCGATCTTTGTCCGGCTTATCCAGCTGAGCGAAAGTGCCTCGGGGGCGACGCGCCGGATCGCGGCGCTTGATGAATTCGACGAGGATGAGCGGAACCTGATCGACCGGCTGGCGGGATCGGATTTCGGCAGGCTTGTCCAGACCAGCGACAGCCATGTCGAGATCGCCCATGAAGCGCTGATCCGGCAATGGCCGAAACTGCATCAGACCATTCAGGACCAGCCCCGCGACATGCGGGTTCTGGGGCGGTTGATGGCAGATGCAGGGCATTGGATAGAAAACCGCCGTCGCCGCGGCTTTCTGGCGCGGCCATCGGACCTGCCGGATTACCGCATGCTGATGCAGACCCATCCGGCATGGCCAAGCCCGTCCGAGCGCCAGTTCGTGACGCTGAGCCGCAGGTGGCAGAACATCTGGCGCGGCCTGACTGCGGCGGGGGTCGTGGCCATTCTGGTCGCGCTGGCCGCCGTGGGCTACCTGCAGAACCGCACGCGCGAGAACCTGATCCGCGCCGAAGAGGCCGAGGTGAACGCGATTTCGCTGCTTGCCCTGTCGCGCGCGGAAACCCGACCGATCGACGCGCTGAAACTGGTTCTGGCGGCTTGGCCCGAGCAAGCGGGGAAACCGTTTCCGCCGCCTGCGACCGCTTATCAGGCGCTATCGACCGCGATGAGCTTTACCCAACCCGGCTCGATCCTGCGCGGGCACGAGGGCGGGGTCTGGAGCGCGGTCTTTTCGCCCGATGGGTCCCGTATCGCCAGCGGCGGTGCGGATGGCATGCTGCGGATCTGGGATGCCGGCTCGGGCGCGGCTCTGGCCGAGCCGCTGCGTGGCCATCAAAGCTGGATCACCAGCGTGGCCTTTGCCCCCGACGGCAAGCGCATTGTCACAGGCGGTTTTGACAGCACGTTGCGGATGTGGGACGCGGCGACCGGGGCGCAGCTGGGCTTGCCGATGCGCGGCCATGCGGGCGGGGTCTGGAGCGTGGCCTTTGCCCCCAATGGCGCGCGCATCGCCAGTGGCAGCGCCGATGGCACGGTGCGGCTATGGGACACGGCGACGGGCCTGCAGCAGGGGGCGCCCATGCGGGGGCATAAGGGGCTGGTCCTGAGCGTGGCCTTTGCCCCGGATGGTCTAAGTCTGGTCAGTGGTGGCGAGGACGGCACATTGCGCCGGTGGGATGCGACCTCCGGCGCGCCGCTGGGCGATGCGATCCAAGGGCGACAGGGCCGGGTCTGGACCGTCAGCTTTTCCCCCGATGGCGCCCGCATCGTCAGTGGCGGCGATGACGGCTCGTTGCGTTTGTGGGCTGCCGCGACGGGCGCGCCGCAGGGCGAGCCGATGCATGAGCATAGCGGGCAGGTCTACCGCGCGGCCTTTTCCGCCGATGGCACCCGCATCGTCAGTGGCAGCGAGGACGGGACGCTGCGGCTATGGGACGCGGCATCGGGTGCGCAACTGGGCGAACCTTTGCGCGGTCATCAGGGCGCGGTCTGGAGCGTCGCGTTTTCGCCCGATGGCAGCCGCATCCTTGGCGGCGGCGAGGACGGCTCGCTGCGGATATGGGATGCCACGGTCGGCATGCCGCAGGGCGCGCCGCTGCGCGGCCATGTCGACGAGGTCAACAGCATCGCCTTTTCGCCCGATGGCAGCCGCCTTGTCAGCGGCAGTGAGGACGGAACGCTGCGGCTTTGGGATGGGGCGACGGGCGCGGCATTGGGCGAACCGCTGCGCGGGCATAATGACGTCGTCCGCAGCGTCGTCTTTTCACCCGATGGCACCCGCGTCCTGAGCGGCGGTGAGGACGGGACGTTGCGGCTATGGGACGCCAGTACCGGCACGCAACTGGGCGAGCCGATGCGCGGCAATGAGGGCGAGGTCTATGACGTGGCCTTTTCGCCCGATGGTTCCCGCATCGCCAGCGGCGGCACTGGCGACACGCTGCGGATATGGGACGTGGCGACCCGCAAGCCTTTGGGCGGGCCGATGCAGGGGGCGGACAGCATCGCCTTTGGGGTCGCTTTCTCGCCTGACGGCGCGCGTATCCTGAGCGGCAGCGAGGACGGGAACCTGCAGCTTTGGGATGCCACGACCGGTGCACCGCTGGGTGAGCCGATCTTGGGGCATGATGACGTGGTGCGAAGCGTCGCCTATTCCCCGGACGGCAGCCGCATTGTCAGCGGCAGCGATGACGGCACGCTACGGATCTGGGATGCTGCGACGGGCGCGCAGCGGGGCCAGCCCTTGCGCGGACATCAGGGGGCGGTGCTGAGTGTCGCCTTTTCGCCCGACGGGCTTCGGCTGGTCAGCGGCGGCGATGACGGCACGTTGCGGCTTTGGGATGTGGCGACCGGTGCGCAATTGGGCGCGCCACTGCGGGGACAGCAGGGCTGGGTGAACAGCGTGGCCTTTTCCCCCGATGGCGCGCGCATCGTCAGCGGTGGCGAGGATGGCACCCTGCGGTTGTGGCGCAACCTGCCGCCCGGCAACATCCTGCAACTGGCCTGCCGCTATCTGCCGAATATCTCGGGCAAGCCCGACGCCGCGACCGATGGGTTGACCGATGAGATCAGGGTCGCCACCCATGCCCTGCCCGATGATTGCGACAGCTACGACCCGCCGTTGCCGCCATAAGCCGCCTTATCCGTGCCCGGTCAGCGCCTGTTCGACTTCAAGCACCCATGTAGCATCCTCACCCCGCGCCTGTCGGGCGTCGCGGATCATGCCAAGGTTCCTTGCGGTGGTCTGGGCCTTCCACGGCTCATCCAGCGCCGCCAGCGCATCGCCAAGATGACCCACCGCGCCGTCCGGGTCGCGGGCCAGCACCGCAAGCTCAAGCAGATTGGCGTGGTCCCAGTAATCAGGCTCTCCGGTTTCGATCTTGCGCGCCACGGCAAAGCGCACGACCGGCAGCAATCGCGCCTGTTCGGGGGCAAGGTTTTCGGCCTGCTCCATCAGCGACAGCGCGTTGATCCCCGGATAGGCATCGCGCCAATCCGTGCTGAAACCCTTGCGATAGGCGTCGATCGCCTTCATCAGCAGCCCCCGCGCCAGCACAGTCTGGCCGCCATCGCGCGCAGTCAGCCACCGGTCCTTGTAGACGCGCCCCAGCAGGCCATAAGTTTCGGTCGAGGGGCCGCGGCGCTTGATCAGCTCCAGCAGGATGCGTTCGGCCTCTTCCCCGCGACCAAGCCGGTTCATCGCAAGGCCAAGCTGTTCTTGCACCAGTATCGTGCCCGACAGGTGCTTGGGCATGCGTTCGACAAGGCGAACCATGTCCTGATAGCCCTGCACGGCCCGATAGGACAGGTAGAGGTCGATCAACACCCCGGCCTGCTCATCCTCAAGCGAACCAAGCGAGGTCTCGACCGCGCGCACTGCCTCGACGCTTTCCGCGCGGCGGGCGCTGGCCAGCCTGTCCTTGATCGACTCGGCATATTGGACCTGCTCGCGGAAGATGTCAGTCAGCGCGGGGTCGATCGCGGGATAGCCGTTGATCAGCTGATAGACGGGGCTATCGACGGTGCCGCCGCGCGCCGAACGCAGCCGTTCGGCAAGCGCGTCACGGGTTGGTTCGACCTCGGCGGGCTTGCCTGCGGTCAGTTGGTAGGGCAGCGCGCGCAGCAGCCCGACATCGAAGGGCAGTTGCGCGCCATTCGCGGCAAATATCAGGATGGTCGTGTGGGGCTTGGTGGCATGGCGGACGCCCAGTTCGTAAAACACGTTGGCATTGGCGGCGGTCAGGTCGGCCACCGCGTATTCGCATAGCAGCAACCGCTCGAACATCGGGGTATGGATCAGCCCGCCGGTCTGTTCGTCATCGGCGCGGATGGGTTCAAGACCCGCCGCGACAATGGCCGGCTTGATCAGCTCGGCATAGACCGCATCGAAATCGACGCTGCCGCCCCGGCCATCGGGCTTGGTCCCGAATGGCATCAGGACGAAGCAATATGGTTTGGTCATCGCGGCCTCCGTTCAAATGCCCGTCCAATCATTTTCAGGTCCATTGTTCCTGTTCGTCGGAGGGACGGTCGCGCTTTTCGCCTGATGGGGCGGACGGAATATCGAATTTCGGGTCGAAATGCGCCTCATCGATCAGCGAGATCGCGGCCCGGCCGATCTTGATCAGGTCGGCCATGTTTTCAGGCTTGTCCATCTGCGCCACGGAATCCAACTGATCCGGGGTATAATCCAGATCCAGATGCCGTTTCAGCCAGGCGGGATCGAATTCGACATTATAGCGCAGATAGGTCAGCAACGGATTGCCTCCGCCCAGAAAGTCCTCGCGCAGATCGCCAATCTCGCTGTCGATCTCGCGGGCGGTGGGGCTGTCCGACAGCCATTGCAACAGCGTCTCGTTCAGGGCGGAAACATCGTCCATCAGCGAGGACAGGCCGCGAACGCCCAGCTCGGCTGCGGTCATCTTCATGACCTTGTCCTGCGCCAGAACGGTCGTGCGCGATCCGGTGCCAAGCGAGACGATCAGGATATTGTCGTTGCCGATCGGCCAGTTCAGCCCGTGACGCTTCAGGGCGGCCAGCATCAGCAGTTGCAAGGCCGGGTTGTTATGCGGGCTGACACCGCCATCGACAAAGGCGCCCTTGATCTCGGACGACACGCTGATGATTTCGGGCTCGAAATAGGTCGGGGCGGCGGCGCTGGCGCGGACCACTTCGCGCAGCAGGAAATCCTTGTTCGGGGTCGAGCCGCTGCCATGCAACTGGTTGAAAAAGACGCCTTTCGGGCAGTTGTGAATGACCCAGGGGCTGCCGGTGTCCAAACGCTTGACCACGATCGCCAGCCCGGTCTTCAACTCGGGCCCGCCCAGCTTGATATCCTTGAACTCCCGTTCCAGCCCCACCCGGATCGCATTGGCCGAGAATTTGGGGCGCAGCAGTCCCTTGCGGAACATCGAGGACTTGAAGATGTCCAGACCGAATTCCTTGTAAAGCGTCTCGACCCGATCGATCGACCAGCCAAGCGCCAGCGCCGAGGCGATGATCGCGCCCGTCGAAGTGCCGCCGATCAGATCGAAGTAATCCGACAGCACCGCTTGCGGATTTCCGGTCCGCTGGCGGACCAGTTCCTCGATCCGGCGCAGCATTTGCAGCGTCAGGATGCCGCGAATGCCGCCGCCATCCAGCGCGAGTATCCTTTTGGGTCCGGGACCGAAAAGATGGCCGTCAAGTTCATGTGCCACAGCGGTATCCTTTTCTATCAGAAAAGCGCAGCCCATTGGATGGGGAAATGATATCGGCGGGGCCGAGCGCCGAAAATCCGAATGCTGGAATACCTTGCCCGAGAAAGCGCGCCCGGCACCGAAAAGTCAATGATTCAGAACGGGTTCCGCAAGGCGGCGTCGCGTATTGGCAATGCATCCGACGCCCTTTCATTGTTTTGAGAAACGCTGCGCAAACCCGTCGAATATCGACATGGCCTGCGACCACAGACTGGAAAAACCGGACGTGGTGGCCCCCGTTTCGGCGCAGCGCTCCGAGAGGGTATATTCCGGTGCCGCACCCGTGCCCGGCTGCGCGATCTGGTCGGCGCAGATCATCAACTCGCGTGGATCAAGGTGATATTCGAACAGTTCATCGGCAAGGATCGCCAGACGTTGCGAGCCGTCCTTGCTGAAGGCGATGGCGGTCGCATTGCCCTGATAGTCGCTGATGGCGCGCTCTTCCTCGTGCGCCTCGGTGTCGATCACCCGCACGCTGCCTGCCGAAATCATCGCGATCCATTTCGCCTTGTGCGTCCCGCCGTTGAACTGGCCAAGATCAAGCCCGCTCTGCCAGTCATATCCCTGCGTCTGGTCAAACAGCCGCGAGATCCGGATCTCGCTGTCGTCGCCGGCGCTGGCAAGGAACTGGCCGTCGCCACCAAAGCCAAGGTCGTTCACCGGCCCCAGATGCTGCGCGACGATCCGGGACGAGGTATTGGCCCCTGCGCCTTGCTCGACATTCCAGACCTGCACCCGGCCATCCCAATCGCCGCTGGCAATCAGGAAACCGTCGCGCGGCTGTCCCAGCGGCGAACGTGCCTCGGCGCGGGTTGCCAGGGACACGACCGGCGCGCCATGGGGCAGCAGGTTCAGCATCTCACCCGTGGCGGTATCCCACAGCCGCACGGTTCCGTCCCAACTGGCGCTGGCCAGAACGGCCGGATTCGCGTCACCGGGAACGAAGGACAGGGCCGAGATCCGGGCGTCATGGCTGAACTCATGCAGCAGCGCGCCGCTTTGCGTGTTCCACAACCGGACGGTCTTGTCCCAGCCGCCGCTGGCCAGCAGATCGCCCCTGAAGGTCAGTTCGGTCACGGCCTCCGGACTGCCGGAAAGGCTGTGCAGCAGTTCGCCGCTTGTGGCGTCCCAGATATTGACCGTGCCCTGCCACCCGGCGGTGGCAAGCAGGGTGGCATCCTGATTGAAGGCCATTGCCGCGATCCGTGACGGTTGACCGGCAAGCGTCATGCTGGCGATTGCGCCGGTGGACGAAAGCTGCGCGATCCGCACCGATCCGGTGCTGTCGGCCGCCGCGATCCGCTGTCCGCCCGGTGCGATGGTCAGCGCCGCGACCGGGTTGCCGAAGCTGAAAACCTCGGCCCCCTCGGGCGTTTCTGCCGCCGTATGGTATAGCATGACGGTGCCGTCGGGACTGGCAACGGCGATCGAGCCGCTTTGCGGATCGCCCGCAAGCAGGCTGGCAGGACCTGCCAGCGGGTCCGGCATGGGCACGCCGCTGCAAGCGGGCGCGGTGCTGCCCGGAACCCGCCAGATCAGCGCACGGCGGTCCTGCCCCAGCGAGACCAGCGTCTCGGTCGCGCCATCCCCGGCTTGCAGGAACATCGCCTTGCTGACGGCCCGGTCATGGCCGCGCAGGGTGCGCTGTTTGCGCACCGCATGCACGGCCTGATTCAGCGCGCTTTGCGCATGCGACAGCACGATCCCGTCATGGGATTGTGTCAGGCAGACCGCCGCCTGTGCCATGCCGATGCTTTTCATCGGATCGGTCTGCATGGTGCTGATCGCGGCAAGGGATTGCTCGCGTGCCCATGAGGTGCGTTGCGCGCGCTTGGCGACATGTTCGTTCAGCAGCGCATAGGCTAGCAGTCCCAGAAGCGCCGAGGTTACCAGCAGCACCACATTGCGCCGCCGCCGCCCCTGCTGCTGACGCATTGCCTGACTGGCCTGAACAAAGGCCTTGGCGATGCGGTCCTCGGGCGAACTGCCGTCCAGCCCGCCGCGTCCCAGCAGATCGACTGCCGCAGAAAGCCTTGCGCCCCGCCACAGGTAATCGCTTTGGCGGTGGCTGGTCTCCCATGCCTCGCTGGTGCGCCTGATCCGCTGGCGTAGCTGCAATTCGGCGCGGTGCTCCTCGATCCAGCGGCGCAGCGGCAGCCAGGTGCGAAAGATCGCCTCATGCGCGACTTCGACGACGCGCCTGTCGCTTTCGGCGCGGGACAGCAGCAGGCGGCGTTCGATGAAACGGTCCAGCAGGTCGTGAACCGGCTGCAGCTCCGGTGCGTCCCAAGCGACGGGCTGGCGGGCGATCTGGCCGTCCTCGGTCAGGCGCACCATCTGCAGGAATGCCGTGCGCAGCTGGGCTTCCTGATCGCGCTGGCGGGCCAGGGCCAGGATGGCGTCGGCCTCGCCGGCCACGGCCCCTTCGACACCGCCAAGCGCGTCGTAATCGCGCAGGGTCAGCGCGCCCGAGGCATGACCGTCGCGCCAGAGCAGCCACAGCGTGAAGGACAAAAGCGGCAGCGCATCGGGGGTGCTGGCATCCTGCAGCAACCGGTCGGCCAGCCCACTTTCCAACTCGATCGCGCCCAGCTTGGCCGGAGCCTCGATCACCCGGCGCATGCCCTCGATCGGCATCGGGCCAAGGGACAGGGTCTCGAAATCCATGCCGTGATGGGCATTGACGGTCTGGAAGGCCTCAAGGAAATCCGACCGCATCGTCGCCACGACCGTCAGGGGCGAGCCTTCGGCGGCCAGCGACGCGGCCAGCAGGGCAAGGAAGCGGGCGGATTGGTCATCGGGTCCGCCACCGGCCAGCAACTCCTCGAACTGATCGAGGACCAGCAGGACGCGAGCGTCGGGCCGACCGGCGGCGCGGCGCAGGTCATCGGCCATGTCGATCAGCGGGGTCGCGCCCGTCCGTCCCGTAGCAAGGCCGGGCGTGCGGCCGACGATCCGGCGCAGATCGTCAAGGCTCCAGTCCAGAAACTCCAGCAACGAGGCATCGCGGACATCCGGGGCCTGACGCTTGAGCGCCTCGATTTCGGAGATCAGGCGGCCAAGCCGGGCCTCATCGGGATGCGGCCCGATGGATGGGCGGCCCTGCCGCGATACGTCATGCCAGGACCGCAGTCGGTCCAGCAGCGCGTCGGCGTCGTGCGGACCCACAGCGGCATGGCGGCGGAAGCTCTGCGCGAAAAGCTGCGCGAGTTCATAGAATGGCTCCCGTCCGGGTCGGAACGGGTCCAGCACGATCCAACGGTCCGTTTCACGCTTCAGGCGGGGCACGACCCCCGCACGGGCCAGCGAGGATTTCCCGCTGCCCGATGCGCCAAGGATCAGGATCAGCCCCGGTGCGCCGCGCTCGATCAACTCGATGGTGGCGCGGATTTCGCTCTCGCGGCCGAAATAGACCGGAGCGTGCTGTTCCTGATAGGCGTTCAGGCCCAGATAGGGCGATTTGCCGGGGTCCCAATCACCGGTCGCACCCAGCAGGTCCAATTCCCGCAGCCCGCGCCACAGGCGTTGGTAGGCGGCCTCGGGGTCGCGGCGCAGGTCGATGAACTGGCGCTCGGACAGGATCGAGGGCAGCTTTGCCGCATCGTCCAGAGGATCGGCCAGCATGGCGATGATCTGCTTGCCCTCCATCCGGGCAAGGGCGATCTCGGCAAAGCACCAGTAGGATTTCAGGTAACTGTCGGTGCAAAGCGCGATGACGGCGCGGCAGGCGCGCAGCTTGCGGTAAAGCGTCCGCTCCCAGCTTTCGCCAGCGACGATCCCTTTGTCCGGGTCAAGGTCAAGGAACAGGCAGGTATGGCCCTGCTGCTGCAACCGCGCGGCCAGATCGCGGGCCAGATCATTGTCAGCGGAACTGTGGCTGATGAAGATCGTGCTCATGCGCGGGCCATCCGTCAGCAGCTCTTCTCAAAGAAATTGTCGGTGGCCCGCGCCATGGCCTCATAGAGCGCGGGCAGTTTCAGCGACCAGCGAGCCATGGCAGGGGCGCAGATCTGGACGATGAATTGCTTCGAGGTGATCACCGGCAGATCGCCGGGCCGGGCGCCGCGCAGGATGTCGCGGGTCAGTTTTGCTGCCACCTCGCCCTGCTCATAGGGCGAGACCGAAACGGTCAGCATTGCCCCGTCCTCGCTGTTCGAGGCGCCGATGCCCAGCACCGGAACCGCGGCATTGGCCTGTGTCCAGTGCATCACCTGATTGGCGGGACGGACAAAGGGACCGCCCTTGCCGTCGCGGATCTGGCGGTAATTGGTGACAAGGATCAGGTCGGCATCCTGCCCCGCCTGCGTCACGGCGGCTTGCCACTGATCCAGCGTGTCGACCTGCACCGGGTCCAGCCACTGGATCGGGGACCAGTCGATGCTGCTGTAATAGGGGATTTCGGCGGTGATCGAGGACGAGGTATCGCCAATGAACCTGACCCGAGGGGCGTTCGGCGCAATCGTCAGGATGGTTTCCTTGATCGCGTCCAGCGGCTTGCGCTCAAGGATGCCGGTGACAGGGGCGGTTTGCGGGTAATAGCTGCGCGGATCGCCATTCACCCCGGCAAAGACGATGTCGGGCCCGTCCTCAAGATTGCGGCCGACCAGATCCTGCGCGGGATCGTCGATCAGGATCAATACGTCGGGCGACCAGTCATCGACCGCCTTTCGCGCCAGCGTCGCGGCCTTGCGGGTAAAATCCTCGTCCGAGTGGTTCTTGAGATCCATGTAATGGTTGCGAAACAGCACGTTCTGGGTGCCGGTGAAACCGCGGGCCAGACCCTCATTGACCATCTCGACCCATTTGTAGTCGGGGTCATAGCTGTGGATGATCAGCACGCGCGCAGTCTGGGACTTGTGGATAAAGACCAAGGCAAAAAACAGGCCGGTAAAGGCCAGCATTGCCGTCAGCCGCAATCCGCGCCGCAGTCTCATAGCAGGTCCAGCCCTTGCCAATAGGGCAGGCTGGCATAGATCGCCCCGATCCGCAGCGCGATCAGCGCCAGATTGGCGATGATCAGGCGCGGCATGTCGCAGATCTGGTCCAGACCCTGCTGGGCCAGATCGCTGCGCAGCTTCAGGAAATATGAGCTTTGATAGGGGAAGACATAGGTATCCGCGACGGCAAGGATGATGAAGCCGATCACCCACAGCGACATGCCCTGCGCCATGGCCAGCGGAAACAGCGCGGTTGCGAACAGGATGACCGTCACCCCGGTCGGCAAGGCCAGCCGCACCAGCAGGATCATCCCCGAGACCTGCAGCACGAATAGCGGGAAATCCGCCCGCATATGCGCGCCCAGCCATGCCAGATGGCCGATGATCACCTGATCCAGCCCGGTGATCGTGGCCGCCGGGACCCAGCCGACAATCGCGCCCAGATAGATCAGGATCGGCCAGTCGATCTGGGCGCGGATTGCCTCGCGGTTCATGGTGCCGAACAGCAGCAGCGTGACAAAGACCGCCAGCGCTACCCATGCCACGTCGATGCGATGGGACTGCTCGGTCAGGATGCCGACCATCATCGCCACGACCGATAGCAGTGCCGCCCATTCCAGCCGCGAGATCGGACCCAGCACCCGGCGCTGCGCGGCAATCGTCTGGCGGGGCACGCTGAAGCGCCGCGCACCGCGAAAGCAGATCACCGAAACGATCCAGAAGCTGGCCAGCACGCAGGCCCCAAAGACCAGAGCGGCCTGCAGCCATGCCAGCCAGCCAAAGGCATATTGCGTCTGCGCGTCGAACAGGCCGTAGATGACCAGATTGGGCACCGCCGCCGTCAGGAACAGCGGCACCAGCACAGACGCACCGGACACAAGGCTGAAGATCAGCCGGTTGGCGAAAATGTCCCTTGCCCCGGCATTCGAGGCCTGAATCAGCTCGATCAGGAAGGGCGAAACGATGCTGACCCGCCCCAGAACCGATGGGATGATGGGCGACAGCAGCGCCCCGATCCCGAACAGGCTAAGATTGTAGCCCGTCGGCGTCTCGGGCACCCTGCTCAGCACCCAGAGCGAGAAGCGATAGGTCAGCCCCGAGGTGACCATCAGTGCCCCGATGCCAAAGATGCTGAGGCTGGCAAAGAAGCTTTCGGACCTGAAGCCCGACAGCACCTGCGCAGCGGGGGCCACGTCCAGCAGGATCATCGCCAGAGCGGCGAAAAGCGGCGGTACATATTCGGGGACCAGCGAAAACAGCCACATGCAGATCGTGGCCGCGATGATGGCCAGAAAATCGGTGGCGGTGGGGCTTAGCCCCCATGACGGCGCGATCCAATAGATGCAGGCGGGCAGGGCGATTGCCATCAGCCAGCCCAGCAGCGGGGCCCATGACTCGGCAGCGGGCGGGGTGGGGTTGGTCTTGTCCGACCCGGTTGCCGGGCTGGCATAGGATCGAAAGAACAGTTCGCGAATGTCGCGCTGGCGATTGGCCAGCTCGGTCATCCGGGTCGCCGGAAGCACCAGAACGGTCGTGTCGATCTGAGCCCGCGCCGCATCGGCATAGCTGGCCGAGCCCAGCATCGCCTCGATCCCGATATAGCCGTGATCGCGCAACGATTGCCCGCGCGCGCCGTCCAGCAGCACCCGGCCATCCCGGATCAGAAAGACGCTGCGGGCTTCCTCGCCGGGTTGGAACAGGTATTCGCCCGCCTTGATCTGCCGCGTCGTGACATGCGGCATCAGGCCGGACAGCTGCATAGCGGGCAGCCGGGCAAGGATCGGATCGCCCATCAGTGCCTCGGCGGCAATGCCGGGTGTGTCGTCTGGCAGGGATGTCAGGACCGGACCTTTCCCGAGACACGGTAAAGCGGGCGCTGCATCGGTCCGACATGCGTGTCGAAGCGACCGATCGGGGTGATGTCGAGCCCGCTGCAGGTGGAAAAGATCGCCAGCTCATCTTCGGGCAGGTGCCGGTCCCAGGTGTAGCCGGGGGGCGGGATTTCGCGGCGCAGCGCTAGTTCGACATAGATGGTCGGAATGCGAGAGGTGATCTCGCGCATCATGTCCTGCATGGCGGCCAGTCCCCGCACCTCGATGATGTGGTGCAGCACGCTGAAGAAAAAGGCGTAATCGTATTCGCCGGGCGCGATCGTCTCGACGGTTTCCGGGGTCAGGGCGCCAAGGGAAAAGCGCGCCTCGCCCCTGGTCCAGCCCGCGATCTCATTGCAGATCGCGACATTGCGCGGGTCAATGTCGATGCCATGGCCGATCATGCCGCGTTCGACGAAATACAGCGTGTTGTAGCCCAGCGAGCAGCCGACATCCCACAGCTTGCGGCCGGCGATGCGGTCGCCCATGCTGGCCTCGACCGCGCGGCAGCGGTCATCGCAGGGGCGAAGCGGGGCGATGGAGGGCGCGAAGGGCGCGTTGTAAAGCGGCTGATAGACATTCTTGCCCTGCACCAGCAGCGCCTCGATGCGGTCGCGGGTTGCGTCGGGGATGCACAGATCGGTCACTTTTCCACTCCGTCAGGAAATATACGCATGGTCTTGGGCGAATAGGCGGCGGTCACGGCCCGGACCGCGTCGAATTTCAGCACCAGATCGGCGGCTTGCGCATTGGGCCGCACCCATTTGTCGATGCTGGGACCCAGGGCCTCGCGCCAGAACTCCTGCATCCGGCGCAGGGGAAAGCCCGATTTGCCGCCGCTGCGCTGGCGCAGTTTCCGTTCCCGGTCGAAACGCCAGCGCCGCAGCAGGGGCGTCGGCACATCGAGATAGATGAAGAAATCCAACCGCTGCGCCAGCACCTCATAGCCGGGCAGGGTCGAGCCGACCATCGCGCCGTCAAACAGGCAGATGGCGGGGCGCGCGATCAGCGGCTCATCGGGCAAGGGCTCATCGCGACCCAGATCGTAGCGCGGTACGGCAATGGTCGCGCCGTTATCATCCAGCGCCGAAAGAAAGTCTGCGATCCGGTCGGTGTCATGGGTGCCCGGCAGGGTCCGCCATTTGAAGCCCATGCGCAGCCGGTCCTCTCGTGCCCGGTAAAAGTCGTCGATCGAGAGGCTCAGGCATGTCGCGGCTGGTCGGTCGATCTCCTGCAGGCAGCGCGCAAGCAGGCGCGACATCGTGGTTTTTCCCGCCCCCGGCCCGCCCCCGATTCCGACCAGATAGGCGCCCGTCCGCCCCCTTGCGCGGGCGCGGATGAACAATGCCAGCGGCAGGATGAGGTCATCCAGATATGACGTATCGGAAGGGTCGATGCCCATGTCACGCAGCGTGGCGATACAGATCAGGCGCAACCTGTCATGGATAGCCCCGTGATCGGCGTCGTGATCCGTCCCCAGATCCATCAGCGCGGCTTGGATCAGGCCGGTCCGGGCCTGCTGCGATCCCGCTGGGGCTGGCGGGTGGTCCGCGCCTGAGAAAGACAGCGGCCCCGTCATCCCGCGGCCTTTGCCGTGTCTTGGCCGCTGATGCAGGCGCGGTGGTCGCGAATGCTGTCCTGAAAGAACTCGTTCAGCTGCCCGGTCGTGCAGTAGCTGTCCAGAATGTCGCGATCAAAATACAGAACATCCATGTATTCGTCGTGATTGAACTCGCGGAATGTCACGGAATCGACCGCCTTGCGGAACACCCATTCCAGGAATTGCCGACGATCCGCGGGCACGTCTTTGGGGATGAAAAAGCCCCGGTAGCGGTAATAGGCGCGGCAGTTTTCGCCGCTCGTATCAGGGAATGAGGCGGTCTGGCCCAGCCGCTCCTTCAGCCGCGCGCTGATTTCAGGGTTGAGGTCCTGCTGTGGCAGGAAGGTGAAGATCGGCTTCAGCAACCCGCCCGAGATCAGCTGCGCCACGTCGCCGGGCTGTTCGATCAGCGCATCGCTGCGCTGGTCAGAGGATTGACTGAAAAGGGAAAAATATCGCTCTGAGCCGCTTTCAAAGGCATGGGATACAATGGTCGGTGCGACGCTTGTATCGGCCACGACGTTTGTTCCGTAGTTCGCGATGAACTTCCTCAGCAGGATGTTTTCCTGACCCGACCGATCTTCCGCAGCCCCGAACAGTGCCACCCTGAGCGGGACGGGATCGCTGCCTTTTGCGGAGTTTGCCGCATAATCGAGGAATGAGCCCAGATCGGAGAACCGGGTATCGTCCGCGCGAATGTAAAGCTGGCTGAAGGTCACCTGCGCCATGCTGATCGGCACTAGGTTGCCTTCGCCCGTCGAACTGGCCAGCAGACTGGAATAGGTGTCCATCAACTGGATCACGTTGTAGCCGTTTGGCGGCAAACCGTTGAAATAATCCAGCGCGACATTCATGTCGCCGCCGAACTTGAACAGCGTGTTTACCCTAAGGCCAAGCGGGTTTCCGTCCTTGTCCTTCAGCGCCTCGATCGCCTCGGCGATCTTCTGGCTGAGGCCCAGTGAGCCCGAATTGCTGCTGCGGGGAATAAAGATGTTGATCGGTTGATCCGGGAAATCCGCAGGTCTGGGCACGTCCGGCAGGTTGCAATTTTGCGCCTGCGCCGCGAATGCGCACAGAAAGGTGGCGGCAAAAGGAAGCGCCGCATGACGCAGCGCGGGCCAACCCCATCTCCTGCCGATATTTACCAATTTCGCGCTCCGCTTTGCGGGGATGTTCGCGCTAAGGATGTGCTCCGTCAAGGACCGTCATTTCGGAATCCATTTGGACCTCGTCGAATCATCGGCGGATGTGACGTGAATTACTCATGCCAAGTCACGCGAAAAGGGTGAGGCGAAAATCGCACAGGTTGTGGAATATGAGTGAACAAATATGACAGCAGTTGACAGGAAAGGGTGGCCGCGCGCTACTGGAAAAGACAAGTAAAACCCGTGCCTTGCCGATTATGGAAAAAGTGAGGATTCCGCGCACTCGCCGACTGGCGTTATGGCGGATGGTCTATATTCGGTGCGGCAGTCTGGATGGAACATGGGCTGTCCTTGATTGGACAAGCGGCTGCGGATTCGAACGAAGCAGCAACCATATATTGAAAGAGATTCGACGATGCGCTTCATTCCCCTTTCTGCATCATCCCACGCAATCATCCTTGGGTTGTTGCCGGCCATGGCTGCGGCAAACGGCTATCAAAACCTTCATCAAAGCGCGACCGGTCTGGGGACGGCATATTCGGCGAATGGCACGGGCATCGACGATATTTCGGCGATTTATTCCAACCCCGCTTCGCTGACGCGTTTTCCGGGCACGAACGCCTCGTTCGGGGCAGATCTGATCATGCCGCGCGACAGTTTCGAAAACCTGTCGGCGACGACAGCCAGCGGCGCGCCGGTCACCGATGGCAGCCCCGGCACGCCGACGCAGTTTCTGGACAACACGCTGTCGGGCTACTGGTATATTGGCCATCAGCTGTCGGACCAGCTTTACTTCGGTCTGTCCTTCAACGCGCCCTGGGCGACCGAGTCCGATTACACCGATACTGCCGCCTCGCGCTACACCGCCACCACGACCAAGCTGACGGCCTATAACCTGACCCCGATGCTGGCCTACAAGGTCGATGACAAGCTAAGCATCGCTGCAGGCCTGAACATTCAGTACTATGTCTCGGAATTCTCGACGAACATTTCGTTGACGCCAGACAATCCCTCACAGGCGAGCGACCTGGCGAGCGATTTTGAGGGCAACGACCTGTCCTTCGGCGCGATCATCGGGATCGAGTATCAGGCGACGGATCAATGGCGCTTTGGCGCGTCCTACCGCACCAAGATCACGCATGAATTCGACGGCGACATCCGCGTCAATGGCTCGGATGCGAACCTGGCCGTGCTGGAATCGAACGGCGTCTCGCGCGATGGAGACGCCCGCTATGAGATCGCCACCCCGTGGATGCTGCAGCTTGGCGCGCATGGCAAGCTGACCGACCGGTTGGAGACCTATGCCTCGGCCACGCTGACCGGGTGGAGCGCGTTCAAGGACACGAATATCCACACCACCAATATCGGCGATCTGAGGGTCCGGAATGGCTGGGACAACGCCTGGTATGTCGCGGTTGGTCTGGGCTATCAGGTGAACGACAAGGTCAAGGTTTTCGGCGGTGTCGCCTATGATGAGACGCCGACCCCGACCGAGGTCCGCAACCCGCGCGCCCCGAATGCGGATCGCTCCTATGTCGGCCTTGGCGGTTCCTATGAGGTCAGGCCGGGGCGCACATTCAAGGTGGGTTACGCGCATACCTTCTTTGAGGATGCCCCGATCCGCCTGACCAGCGAAAACAATCCGGGTCGCGGGACGCTGAATGGCGATATCAAGATCGATGCGGACATCCTGATGGTGCAATACATCCATCAGTTCTGATCGCGCGTCCGATCAGAAATCCGCCGGATCAATGATGATGCGATGGGCCACGTGGCGCGTGGCCCGCGCGATTTCGGCTGTCCCGCCATTGCCGTCCGGCGATTTCCCGTCCCACAGCAGCAGGACATGCGGCGCGATCGGCGCCGACTCACGGGCATAGGCCAGCATGATCGCGTTGTTGCGGACAAAGGGCTGCTCGGTTGGCTCAGCGGGGTCGCGGGCCGACGTGGGCCAATGCACGACCGATGCGGCGCAGAGGTTTCGGAAGCGCTGCTCCCAATCCAAATCGATCGCTCGGGGCAGGCTGACCGAGCTTTCCAGAAACGCATCCTCGGGCAGCGGCAGGAACAGATGCACCGTCGCGCCAAGGGTCAGGCAATGTTCGGCAAACAGGATGTCGCCACCCCTTGCAGCCCCGCAAATGCCGATATCGCCCGCTCTGACCTGCCAACCGGACAAGGCGTCGTGGATCGCCGCACTGATCGGGCCCTCCTTGTCCGCTGGGAAACGAGGTTGGGCCCGGCCGGGACCGTCGGTCATGTGTCCGCTGAACAGGATCACCTTATGCATGAGCGCATGATGCCACGCCTGATCAGGTTGGGAAGGAAAATTCCCACATGGCGCAGATGCTATTTTCATGCAGAAATACACGCTAGGGTTGATCTCCCTTGACGCGAGTTCAAGGATGTCGCAAGGATTGCAAACTGCACAACCGATGCTTGTCACTATTGACGCAAAAACTTCTGTCAAATACAATATTCTGAATAATAAGGCAGAAAAAGAAAACAGTGACGGAACCGGTCTTCATTTAGAGGGCGCGCATGTCGAATATCGCCGGCAAGGCCTATGCCATGAATGTGGTCACGCCGAGCAATCGCAAGATCACGTGGGTCAATCGTCTGTTGTTCATGGCTTCGCGGGGTTTGCCTGCGAACTTGCTGGGGCTTTTGGGGCTTTCGATCATCCATTTCGCCCGCTGGGTCATCATCAGGCCGCAGGACTGGCCGGATCTGGGTCAGGGCAAGCAGGTCCTGAAAAACGATTACATGCTGTTCTGTTCCAACTTCAACGGGACTTGGGATCAGTATATCGACGCATTTTCGGATGGTATTCCGAAGGGCCTGAACCTGTTCTGGTACTCGGCGAGTAAATACCCGCAATCCATCCCGGTGACGGATTTCAAAAGATATATCACTTATAATCAGATAAATACGGACTTCTACTATAACGCGACTCCGGGTTCGGCGCAGCGCGACGTGAAGGCTGCGATGAAGGTCTATGATGCCGTGCTGGCGCTTGCCGCGACGCATGCCAATCAGACGCCGGATGAATTCGCCGCCGCCTATCGCGACGCGATGTTCAGGATCCAGCACTGTCTGGGTGAGCCGGGGCTTGGTCCCGTCGCCAGCCTTGATACGGAACGCGCCGACATCAACCGCGGCTCCTATGTTCGGGGTGCCCAGAACATGTTCAACCGCGAGAGATGATCGCTCTCCTAAGGTGTCATCATGGCCGATCTTGATTCAGGGCATATCTTTCTGACCACATTGGCCCCGATCAAAGGGGCCAAGGACGATCCCGATATCGGCGTCTCGTATGAGCAGCGGGTGCGGATCGCATTGGCGGAACTGCCGACCGCCCTGCAAAGCCCGGCGACGCAGAATATCGGGCTGAACAGCCCCTTCGCCCGCAACAGGCGCACGCATCTGGCCCGGATGTTCGTCCTGAGCGACGTTGTCTATAACGGTCGCAATGCGCAGAACCCGGTCGTCGCCACGGCCAAGGGCATCAACCCGGTCGATCCGCTGCCGATTGACGAACTCAATGCGCCCTATCTGGTCTTTTGTGCCGATATTGATGCCGTGACCTCGGATGGCGCGCCCTTGCCCCACAACCTGACCGCAAAGCAGCAGAAAGAGGTGCGCGCCTCGTATGCTCGGGAATTGTGGAACACGATGGGTCCCGAGCTGAAGGACATCTACTGCAATTGCGTGGGCTTTGACGATGTGACGACGGCGGATGATTTCGCCACCTATCTCGACCGTTGCCATGTCGAGACGACCATGCCCTTCCACGATTACTACCTGGAGCTGCCCAAGTTCAACGACCTGCCGGTCAAGTCGCTTCTGGCGGCGGTGGGCGTGCCTGCTGCAATCACCGTGCTGATGTTGCTGCTGCGGATTCTGGGCTGTCTGAACCTTCCGATGCTGGGTTTCAGCACGCTGTGGACGGCGGTGGTGGCGGGGCTGGTGACCGCCGGTGCCGCGATGTTCAGTCTGGGCTACGCGCTGCGCAACGGGGCCAAGCCTCTCGCACCGGGGAAATATGACGACCTGCCCTCGGTCCTGAAGGCGCTTTATACGCAGCAGACATTTTCGGATTTCATCGTCGCGCATCAGGGCGCCGATCCCGACAAGCTTTATGCGGATTTCGCCGCCTTCCTGACCGAGCACAAGCCGCAAGACAAGCACGCGCCGACACAAACGCCCGGAGTCATCTCGATCCGGGAACAGGGCGGAATCTCAATCTAGGACTGGACGATCATGGGACGCAGGCTCGACCTGGACGACATTCAGGGGAACGTCATCCGCGCTTACGGGCGCTATTCCTTTCCTTTTGCACGCTATTTCTTTCTGAACATCGCGGATTGCGGCAAGGGCCGCCGTTTCGTCGACATTGTTCGTAAAAAGATCACCACCGGCGCGACCTGGCCCGAGGACAAGAAACCCGCCGTCACCTGGAACATCGCCTTTACCTTCTTCGGCCTGTACAAGCTGCAGGTGCCGCAGCGCACCCTGCGCGGCATGCCCGAAGAATTTATCTCGGGCATGCGTGACCGCGCCTTCATCCTTGGGGATCGCGATGTCACCAAGACCGAGGCCGAGGCCGTCGGCTGGGACGCGCAGTGGGACCCGATCTGGCGCGCGAACCGCAATGGCGACGGCGACGATTCCGACAATGTTCATATCTGGATCGCCCTGAATGCCCAGTTGAAGAAGCTGGGCACGGATGAGCCGGTCGATGAGCTGGAGCTCGAGACGCAATGGCTGCGCGATCTTTGCGCCGAGCTTGGCGGCGGGGTAAGCATCCTTGCGACCAATGGCCAGAATGGCGATCAGGAATACCAGTCGGCCTCGGCGCTGTTCTTTGAGAAAAACGGCCTGCTGGTCCCCTCGCCGACCGAGCATTTCGGCTTTGCCGATGCCATCGGCGATCCGGTTTTCAGGGGGCAGTTCTCGCCCGATCTGGAAAAGGAAGCCGTGATCGGTCGTGGCAAATGGATGTCCAAGGAAAAGGGCTGGGAGCCGATCGAGACCGGTGAGTTCGTTCTGGGCCACCCCGACGAAAGCCAGGAGCTGCCCCCGATCGCCCGGCCACCGGAATTCATGACCAATGGCAGCTTCATGGCCTATCGCAAGCTGCACCAGAACGTCGCCACTTTCGATCAGATCGTCGCCGAAGAGGCCGAGACCTTTGCCAAGGTGCAGGGCGTCGGTCTGGAGGAAGCCCGCGAAACCCTGCGCGGCAAGATGTGCGGGCGCTGGTCCAATGGCGTGCCGCTGGCGGTTGCCCCGACCTATGCCGAATGGCTGGCCTTCAACGACAAGATGGGTTTTGCCGACCCCGATCCGTTCAAGGCGCTCAGAAAGCAGCTGGATTATATCCGCTCGCCCGCCGCGTCCGATTTCCGCTATGCCGATGACATGTTGGGCTACAAGACGCCGGTCGGCTCGCATCTTCGGCGGATGAGCACGCGGGACTATCTGGACCCGCTGAACCAGATCGGCATCGACCCCGCGACCGGTGAGCAGTTCAAGAATGAGAATGCGACATCCGGCCTGAACAAGCGCCGTCGCATCCTGCGCCGTGGTCTGCCCTATGGTCCGCGCGCCGGCGTGCAGAAAACCGACCAGACCGAACAGGGCGTCGCGATGATGTCGATGTGCGCCAGCCTGTCGCGCCAGTTCGAATTCGTGCAGCAGCAATGGACGCAATACGGGTTGGACTTCCATCAGGGCAACGACACTTGCCCGATGCTGGGCAATCACGACCGGCACAAGCGCTTCACCATCAATTCGGACCCGAAATCCGGCAAATGTCCCTTTGTGATGAGCAAGCTGAAAACATTCGTCGAATGTCGGGGCGGGGATTATTTCTTTGTCCCTTCAATGACATCGCTGCGCATGATGGCGATGGGCATTATCGACCCGACATGACGCGTTCGCCGAAAGGATAAGGGCATGTTTGCAGCACTGCGCAACGCGGTCACGACGGTTTTTGCGGTTCTGATGGTCTGGCTTGAGGGGATCGGGGCGGCTCTTCGGCTGCTGGCGCTGGGGGCGCGTTTGGCTGTGGGTGGCGGCTTTCGCCAGAATCTTGCCGTGGCCTTCAAGCAGGTCCCGACCCAACGCATGGTCCTGCAGGTGCTGCGGGCATTCGCGCCGAACCTTTCGCTCAAGCGGCAGTTGGTGAAAGCCTATGACAACAGCGGCACGGTGATCGTGACCCGCAGCAATGACTGCCTTGACGTGCTGCGCCGCGACGAGGATTTCGAGGTCGTCTATGAAAGCCGGATGCGCCAGTTGACCGATGGCGATAATTTCTTTCTGGGGATGCAGCCGGGCTGGGATTACACGCGCGACACCTCGGCGATGCGGCTTGCGGCCCGCCGTCCCGACGTGGCCGAGATCGTCCTGCCCCGCGCGCGTGCCTTGGCGGATGAGATCGTCGCGAACAGCAACGGCAGGTTGGATCTGCCCGCGCAACTTTCGCTTCAGGTTCCATGGGATATGACTGCGCGCTATTTCGGGGTCGGCGGCCCCGACGCCGCGACCATGCAGGAATGGACCACGACCCTGTTCTGGTATCTGTTCGAGGATCTGCCCGCCGACCCCGCCTTGCACGCGCGGGCGATGCAGGCCGCATCCGGGCTGCGCGCCTATCTTGATGCGGCGATCGTCGCACGCAAGGCGAACCCGTCCGATTATGCCGATCTGCTGAACCGCTGTCTGGCGCTGCAATCAGCGGGCACGCCGGGGATGAGCGATCTGGGCATCCGCAACAACCTGCTGGGCCTGCTGATCGGTGCGATTCCCACGATTTCAAAAGCTTGCTGCTATGCGCTGGATGAGCTGCTGAACCGCCCCGACGCCCTGCGCATTGCGCATCAGGCGGCTGTCTCGGGCGACGATGCCCTGCTTTCCCGCTGCATCTGGGAGGCGCTGCGCTTCAACCCCCATAACCCTATCATCTATCGCCGCGCCACCCGCGATGCGGTCATCGCCCAGTCGACCCTGCGCGAGGTTCGCGTCCGGAAAGACCAGATGGTCTTTGCAGCAACCCTCTCGGCGATGTTCGACCGCTATGCCGTCCCCAAGCCCAATGAGTTCCGCACTGACCGCCCGTTCGAGACCTACATCATCTGGGGTTACGGCCTGCACACCTGCTTCGGCGCCGCAATCAACGAGGCTGTCATCCCCGCTATCCTAAAACCCGTTCTTGCCCGCAAGAACCTGCGGCGGGCAGATGGTCCCGCCGGCCAGATCGACACCGGCCCCACCCCGCATCCGCAGCATTTTCATATTGAGTTTGACCGCTGAGAGCGTTCAGGTGCGTCCTTCGGGGATAGCGTCACACAGCAGAGTGATACTGTCTATGGCCTAAGGTTCTTCAGTTCGACGATGTTTCCGATTCCCAACCACGTGACTGTATTGGCGTCAAACCCAACCACATCGTGCAACAGGGCAGGGAGATGCGGCGACTTGTAGCCATCTCACGGTGTTTTCCTGCCAAACCGTGCCTCTAAACCCACGGCGCGGGCGCAGCTTCTGCTTACGTGGCTGTTCTGGCGCGATCTACCGACACGGCGATGCGCGCCGAGATCGCCGCTTGTTACGCAGTGTCGAGCAGATCGAATCCGCCGATTACAGACACTGGCTGCGACGTTGGGGGAACCTCCCCCTTCCCACCACCCGATGATAGGGAGTGAGCTGACTGGATCGGCAGTCTCTTTCGCAGCATTCTCCATTCGAGGGGTGCCGCCAACTTGACTGGTGGCGAGCCTCAAGAGTGCGGGAGAGGCCTAATGCATTTTTGCCGGGCTGGGTGTCCACCGGGTCACGCCTTCTGTAGCGGTGGCGCATGCCGACCGCCGTGGTAAGACCCGCCACCGGGGAACGAGCCCACATCGCCCTAACGATATCAGAAGGCTGACCGAGTAGCTGCGCGCGGGAGATGTCCAGCTTCACGTCTACGAGGAAGCGAGGACCTCGCGAAAATTGGCGGACTATCAGTTTGTCGAGTTTGGGTATCACAGCACGTAACGGCGCCCTCGCTCACTCCAATCAAGATGGGAGACCGGGTGAAAACCTATCGTCGAGATGCGGTGATATGGGGAAAACTCCACCGCGTTGGGTAGCTGACGCGGGCGTGGTACCGGACGCTAGCGCATGAGGCGATGCGGTATCTGATCGGACTCGGCCCATCGCGATGCGAGTGCCGCCGCAGGGCTTTCTGCTGAAAGAAGGTTGGACGTGGTCTACCGGCGCTGACTGGATCGTTTCCGAAAGCATGGCGCAGGAACGCCGACCTCCAGCGAGGTCTGAGGCAGTTCAGGAGGCCACAGCAAGCAGCTTGACGTTTTGATTGTCAGCGGGCGAGGCCTTCAAGGCTCATTTAGCGCCGCGCGACAGCCCATTCGTCATTGGTCTTGAGCATCGGTGCTCCGACGATGCGGACGACGGCGTCGTCATGCGGGAAATCCCGATGACATCGGCCCGGCGCTTGATCTCGCGGTTCATCCTTTCGAGCGGGTTCGTCGACGCGATCTGGGTCCAATGCTCGCGTGGAAAGCACGTGTAGGCGAGGACATCGTCGCGCGAGGCATCCATGAGAACGCCGAGCGTGGGCTGTTTTTCGCGAAGCACCTGGGTCGCGACAGCGCACTACTCCTCGGCTACCTCCTTGGTGTCCTGAGCGAAGATCGTCTTCAGCATTCCCGCCACCGTGCTGTGCTGCTTGGTGGGGACATGGGCCAGCGCGTTTCGCATCCAATGCACGCGGCAGTCCGAAGGGGCTTGTGGCCGTCTGCGATCACCAGCTTCACGCCACGCAGCCCACGGTCGGCCAAAGACCGCGGGAACTCGGTCCAGAACCTCGGCCTCCGAGGGT
This sequence comes from Paracoccus litorisediminis, assembly GCF_009711205.1. Taxonomy (GTDB): domain Bacteria; phylum Pseudomonadota; class Alphaproteobacteria; order Rhodobacterales; family Rhodobacteraceae; genus Paracoccus; species Paracoccus litorisediminis. The sequence continues at coordinate 90,306 of NZ_WMIG01000012.1, forward strand.
CCGGTGGCCACGCCCAGAACTTCGCGCTTGCATCCTCGTTGAACGCCACGGCCACTATGACGGCGCGGCTGTTGATACGACCCCTGCGCGCACCTTCAGATAGGTGGCATCGAGCCAGAGGTTGGGCCATGCGCCCCTCCAATGAGTGGTTCAGGAAGATATTCACTCGGTCGTCGATCTCGCCGCAGAGCCGGCTGATCTGGCACTTGCTCATCCCGCCTGTACCCATGGCTTTCACCAGGTCGTCAACCGAACGCGTGGAAATTCCCCCCACATAGGCTTTCTGGATCACGGTCACGAGGGCCTTCTCGGACGTGCGAGGGGGCTCAAAAAAAGCTGGGCAGATAGCTGCACTTGCGCAGCTTCGGAATCTCCAGCTTGATACGCCCGGCCCGGGTGTCCCGGTCACGCTCGCGATATCCATTGCGCTGAACATCCCGCAGGGTCGTGCGCTCGCCTTTGGCCGCACAGGTTCGCAGTTCTACCTCGGCCTTCATGATACGCTCGGCCGCATAGGCCGGAATTTCGCGCAGCATTTCGCCGTCAGCCTGCTTTTCAATGAGTTCAAGCAGCACCACTTTTTATCGGTCATCGTCATCGCAACCCAAACCTACTTCGAAGATCGACGATGGCCGCCACCGTCGCGCCCGGTCGCGCTGCGTTGCGCCGGGGCTCCGCGCACGGCCTCCTATACCATCACGCGGGACACGGCCGTGCCGGCTACAGACGGGATTGTATTGCCCTGCAGGTCGCCCAAAGGATCCGCCGTCGATCCGCACACGATCCAACACCCGGGCTGTGTCTTGTTCAAAAATTGGAAAAGGATCGGGGAAAGCTACGGCTGAACCAAGGCTTCCTGCGGGATGGTCTGGATCAGCTTCGCTACCTCGAGCGGGTCCTATGTCAGGAAATCTCACCCGATTGCCAAAGTTGTCGGCGATACGAAAACCAGAATACCCGCGCAAGAACCCCGGCGACGCTCAGAACTAGCGGGGTGAAAACAGGGCCGTGGCAGAGGCCATCATTGCCGACGCCTTCCCGGCCTGATCGCATTACATCGCCACGCGGCGAGGGCCTTTCCTCGCCGCATAGGTTGGGCCGTTTAGTCAGCTGGAAGTCTTTGCCAGTCCTCCAGCAACGCCAACCCGCAACCGAAGTCAGGTCGCGTCGTAATGGCTGAAGACCGTCGTGCTGCCGTCCCTCTGGATGAGGAAAACGTCATAGGCCTCACGCTCGGATTCCGGTCCCATGCCCGGCGATCCCACCGGCATGCCGGGTACGGCCAGACCGATGGCGTCGGGGCGCTCATCAAGCAGGCGGCGGATATCGGCGACGGGAACATGACCTTCCAGCAGATAGCCACCGACCCGCGCGGTGTGGCACGAGACCATTTCCTCGGGGACGCCACCTTCGGTCTTGAAGCGCATGAGGGCGGCTCCGGCGCTGAGTTCGGTCGTCACCCGGAACCCCGCGGCTTCGACGATCTCGATCCAGGCGGAGCAGCAGCCGCAATTGGGGTCCTTCAGGACATGCATTTGCGGCCCGGTTTCCTGTGCTACGGCGGGCAGTGAGGTTGCAATCAGCGCCACCCCGGCGGCCAGCGCCGCCCTGCGCGAAAGCTTGATGCTGTTCATTTTCGTGTCCCTTCAATCATCATGTCAGAGTTGTCAGGCAGAGACCGCGAACTCGGTCATCATGCCGGTCGCCAGATGCGGCATGTGGTGGCAATGCAGCATCCAGCGGGCGGCCTCACCTGCATCCAGCGCAATATCGACCATCGACATCGGCGGCACATAGACCGTGTCGCGCCTTGCGCCCGAAACCCGGCGACCGTTCAGGCCGACGACCTGAAACACATGGCCGTGCAGGTGCATCGGGTGGCCCATCATCGACATGTTGTGGAATGTCAGGACCACCCGCTCGCCGGTCCGGGCGATGACGGGCTGATGGTCGCCCCATGTCGCGCCATTGATCGTCCACAGATAGGGCTGCATCGTGCCGCCCAGCATCAGCATCTGGCTGCGCGCGACGGGCCGGTCGGGCAGGGGGGCCATCGCGACAAGGCGCACCTCTTGTGCCATGTCGGTATCGAAGGCCGGGGCATCGGCCTGCGCAAGCGGCGCGATGCGGGCGACCTTGGCCCCCGGCGGGGCAAGGATCAGGCCGGTGCGCTCTTTCGCGCCCTCGCGCAGCGCAAGGATCGGCCACGCGCGGCCTTCACCCGGCAGGTCGATTTCCAGATCCAGCCGCTGGCCCATGGCAAGGCCGAAGCGCGTACCCGCAATCGGTTGAACCGGATGCCCGTCCACCGCGACCAGCCGCCCTTCGACCGCGCCGGTGTCGATCCAGAAAACCGTAGCGGCAGCGGCGTTGATGACCCGCAGCCGGATGCGACCTGCGCGTTCGACCTGTACCACTTCGGGGTCCGAGAGGGTCCGGTCATTGGCAAGATAGGCGTCCCAGTCATGATCGTTCAGGTCCATGGCCATGCCACCCATGGTGCCATGGTCCATGCTCTGCATCATGCCCATGCCCGTCATGTCATGCGCGGTCGAGGCACCATGCGCGGTTCCGCCGCTGATCTTAGCCAGAACCTCCTCGGGCGATTTGAAGGAAAAATCGTGCAGGAACATGATGACCTCCTGCCGGTCCGCGCGCAGGTCCTCGGGGCTGCGAACGATCAGCGGCGCGGCGAGGAGTTGCATCTCTTGCGTGGGGACATGACTGTGCATCCAGAATGTGCCCGGCATCGGCTGGAAGTCATAGGACCGCGTTTCTCCCGGTGACAGAAGCGGCATCGGCATGTCGGGCACGCCGTCCTGCGCATTGGGCGGGATCTGGCCGTGCCAATGGATGATCGTTGCCATGTCGAGATCGTTGGTCAGATCGACCCGGAAGCGTTGATCGGGATCAAGGACCAGCCCCTGACCGCCGGGACCGGCAAGGCCAAGGACCGAGGCCGCGCGTCCGTCGATGTCGAGTGTCCGGCGGGTTGCCCTCAACGCGAGGGGCGTTACCTGCGCAAAAGCGGCATGGGGCAGTTGGGCGGATGCCAAAGTGGCAGCGCCTGCGGCCAGAAAGCCGCGTCGGGTAAGCGAGTTCATGATCGTCTCCTCGGGATCGGAGTCCCGCGTTTCAGGTCCAATATGGCGCCGCGGGCAGTGGCCCGGACGCGATCAGAGGAGACGGGTTTGAGGGGGGCGTTCGTTCAGGCCCGGATTGTGGCCAAGGCCCATGCTGTCGACAGGTCGGACATGCGTGATGGTGAAGTGATCGACAAAGACATCGCCCTGCACCGGGACAATAAAGCAGATCAAAGCGGCGCAGGCGGCTGCGCAGCTGTCGGCATCGCCAGCGCTGCAACCGGATTTTTCCCCGCAAGCCGCATGGGTGCTGTCCGCCATGGCCGCGTGCCCGGCATGGGCTGAAACGACCGCATCCTCCAGCGTCGCACGTGCCGCATGCGCTGTCGCTGCCGTCGCGACGATGGCAAGGTACAGGGCAGCAAGAAGGGCGATGATGCGGCGGACCATGGGGCAAAAGTTATAAAGGCCAGCAGGTGTTGTCCATTCCTGCACATGTCGCAGCGCCGGTTCCACCTGAACAATCGCGTGAACGCCTGCGCCTAGGATGCGCCGCATATTGAGCCGTTCCCGGAGGTCGCGTGGACCATCCCGGAAACGGCGAGAAGGCGAAGGAAACCGTCCGCCTTGATCAGCCCATCGCAAGGGCGTGGCGGACATAGGGCGCGACCTCATGTGCGCCTTCCCAGATCATCTTGAGCGCGACATAGAAGATCACGGCAAGGCCGACATAGGCGATCCAGCGGTGGCGGTTCAGAAGGCGGGCGATGAAGCTGGCGGCCAGACCCATCATCGCGATGGACAGGACAAGCCCGACGACCAGAACCGTCAGATGCTCGCGCGCCGCGCCGGCAACCGCGAGGACGTTGTCGAGGCTCATCGAGACATCGGCGATGACGATCTGCGTCACCGCCTGCTTGAGCGTCTTTTGCTGCACTCCGCCCCCGACGGTGCCGTCGCCGTCAAGGTCATGATCCGCCAGCGCTTCCTCGGCCGCATGTTCCTCGGCGGCGCTGGTGCGCAGTTCGCGCCACATCTTCCAGCAGACCCAAAGCAGCAGGATGCCACCGGCCAGCAGCAGGCCGACGATCTGCAGCAGTTGCGTCGCCATGGCGGCAAAGATGATCCGCAGCACGGTCGCCGCGATGATGCCGATAAAGATGGCGCGGGGGCGCTGTTCCTTGGGCAGGCCAGCGGCGGCCAGGCCGATGACGATCGCGTTGTCGCCGGCCAGCACCAGGTCGATCCCGATGACGGCAAGAAGGGCGCTTAGTCCCTCTGGGGTGAATATTTCCATGATGATCGTTGGTCTTTCAGTTCAATCAGGTCGCAAACACGGGCGTCTGGATGAGTCGGGCCGGGCTCGCTCTGCCAGACGGAAAACATCTGTGGTGCCGGAATTCATCTGGTTTATCCATGGCTTGCCTTTGGCGTGCGGGAATCCGGCCGCGTCGTTCGATGGTTTAGGAACCTTGTAGTCCCGGATATCGGGGCTTGCCAGCGGGCAATCGGACGCGGCTTCCAAATCTGCTGACTGTGCCCGTTTGTCGCACATTCCCGCCGGAACAAGGCCGCCCTTGGCGCGTTTTGGCCGGACTATGGCGTGTGAACGGTGGGCTGGATGAAGACCTTCGTGACGTCGGCCCCTGTGATGGTTCGCCCCATAAGCCCTTCCTGCAGCGGGCCGCAGCCCTAACCTTAGGCCACAACCTAGAACCGAGGTAACCATGGGGAATAAGACCCATATCACAGCCCTTCTGCTGGCCGCGACCCTGTCGGGACCAGCATTTGCCGAAGACCCCATCGAACCCGCCGCGATCGAGGCGCTGCATGCCATGGGCGCGCATCTTGCCGGTCTTCAGACATTCGCGCTGACCTCGCAGACCGAGATGGAGGTGGTGCTGGACGACGATCAGAAGCTGCTGATCGGGGGCACCGTCCAGTATCAGGTCCAGCGACCCGATCACATGCGCATCGACCTCAAGACCGATGTCATCGACCGCCAGCTTTACTATGACGGCAAGACCGTCAGCTATGTCTCTCCGACCGAAGGCTATTACGCGCAGATCGAAAACGCGCCGCCGACGATCAAGGAGGTGCTGGACTACACCGCCGATACCTATTCGGTAAGCTTCCCGGCCGCGGACCTGTTTCAGTGGGGAACCAAGGACGAGCCGATCGACCAGATCAAGGAAGCCTTCAAGGTCGGCACCGCCACGATCAACGGTGCGCAAACCGACCATTGGGCCTTCCGCACCGATGATCAGGATTGGGAGGTCTGGCTGCGCACCGATGGCACATCGCTGCCCGCGCGGATCTCGGTCGTTGATCGTCAGGACGACGCGCGGCCCCGCTTTGTCGCCACCTATTCCTGGGATGAGCAGGCCAAGCCCGCCAGCGATATCTTCACCTATCAGCCGCCCGAAGGCGCCAAGCGGATCGATTTCCTTGAAACCGAGCTGGCCCCTGACGACGAAACGGAGCCGCAGCAATGAACGTCCTTCTGAACACGCGACGCGGAGTCGCGGCATTGGTCATGGTCAGCCTTGGCGCGGCGGCTTTTGCCCCTGCGGCCGAGGCACGGGGCAGCTTTCACGGCGGTCGCAGCGGCGGGATGCATATGGGCCATCCCGGCACTCACGTGGTGATCCGCCCGAAACACCCCGGCGCGCATCCGAGCACGGCGCATCACAAGCCACCGCCACATGCCGGGTCCCATGCGAAACCCCATCCGCCTGCGGGGCACAAGCCGCCGCCACCGCGTCATGACGCGCATCACCGGCCGCCACCGCCGCGCCATCACGATGACCATCACGATGACCACCACGATCACCACGACCATCATCACCCCCGCGGCCCTTACTGGCCCGGATACTGGCATGACAATGACAATGATGATGATATCCTGTGGGGCGCGGCCACTGCGCTTGCGATCGGCAGCATCATCCGCAGCACCCCGTCGGGCTGTTCCGATGTGCAGGTCGGAAACCACATGTACAAGCATTGCGGCAATACCTGGCTGCAGGCCGCCTATAGCGGACATCAACTTGTCTATGTCGCGGTCAGTGATCCGCGCTGACGGGCAGAGGCCTCGCCGGACATAGCGGTTCCAGGCGTCATTCGCGGTGAATGTCAGCCGTGCTGTACGTGAAGCCGTGCCGGATGCCACCCGCGTTGCAGGCTATCCTGATTTGCGGCATGTACCGTTGCCATGCCGCGAAAGGGACCCGATGCGCTGCCTGCTGATCGAAGACGATGCCGATCTGGCGACCTGGCTGGTGAAATCCCTGTCCGGCCGCGACATCTTTGCCGAATGGGAGGAAAGCGGCCTGATCGGCGTCCGGCGCGGATTGGCCGAGGATTACGATGCCATCATCCTCGATCTGGGCCTGCCCGACCTGAATGGGGCCGAGGTTCTGGCGCGCCTGCGCGCCGCCGGGGGCGCGGTCCCGATCCTTGTCGCCACCGCCCGCGACGATCTGTCCGAACGGGTGGCGCTGCTGCATGCCGGGGCCGACGACTTCCTGACCAAGCCCTTTGCGCTGGATGAGCTGGAAGCACGGCTGGTGGCGCTGGTGCGGCGCAGCCATGGGCGCGCGACCGGGAATTATGCCTGCGGGTCGCTAAGCTATGATCAGGCGACGCGCCAGTTCCGGCTGCGGGGCGATGCCCTGCCGCTCAGCCCTCGGGAACATGCGGTGCTGCGGCTGTTGATCATGCGGCATGGCGAGCCGCTGTCGAAAACCTATATCCTCGACCGGCTGATCGGCGAGGATGACAGCATGAATCCCGAAACCGTCGAGGTGATGATCTATCGCCTGCGCCGCAAGCTGGAAGGTTCGGACATGCGGATCGTGACCATGCGCGGCCTTGGCTATTTCCTTGAAGCCGATGCCGCGGACTAGGGTATCGCTGCGGGCCACCGTCGCCCTGTGGATGGTGCCGACGGTGCTGCTGTTCTTTGGCTCGTCCTGGTGGCTGACGCAGGTCAATGTCAGCCAGCTTGCCGACAGCGCCTATGACCGGACGCTGGACGGGGCGCTGCGCGCGATCGAGGCGAATATTTCTTTGCAAAGCGGCGGATTGGGGGTCGATCTGCCCTATGCGCTTTTCGCCAGCCTGCGCACGACCTCGAAGGGGACGGTCTATTTCCGCGTGACCTCGGCGGACGGGCTGGTGCAGATCGGCGATGCGGCCTTGCCGCAGCCCCCCGATCTGAAACCCAACGAGACACATTTCTTTGACGCGGAATATCTGGATCAGCGCGTGCGCATCGGGGCGCTGCGCACGACATTGCCCGCGCCGCTCTATGGCGCGGGGCAGGCGCAGGACGTAATCATCGAGGTGGCCGAGACGGCGGCCCCGCGCGAGGCTTCGCTGGAGCTCATCGCGAATGCGGCTTTCTGGCGCGACGTGGTGGTGACGGGTCTTGGCCTTGGGCTGATGATCCTTGGCTTTGGCGCGGCCCTGCGCCCGCTTGAACGGCTGCGCCAACGCTTTGACCGGCGCGATCCAAGCGACCTGTCCCTGCTGGACGAGGATCAGCTTCCCGTCGAGGTCCGCCCGCTTGTGCAAAGCTTTAACGCGCTGCTTTTGCGTCATGCGGCGTTGGCCGGGGCGCAGCGGCGGTTTCTGGACGATGCCTCGCATCAGTTGCGCACGCCGATCAGCGTCTTGCGGATGCAGCTTGACCATGCGTTGCAAACCGCCGACCCCGCCGATCGCGAGGAGACGCTGCGCGCGATGCGGGGCGTCATCGAACGCTCGGCCCGGACGACGGCCCAGATGCTGGCCCTGGCCCGCGCCGATGCCACGGCCATCGGGCAGGCGGGTGATCAGGTGGACCCGGCGCGCATCCTGTCCGAGGTCGCGCGTCTGCATCTGCAAGGGGCGCGGCGCAAGCGGCTGGTGCTGGATCTGGACCTGCCCGAGACGCCTCTGACCGTCCCCGCCCATGAAACCCTGATCTATGAGGCGCTGAGCAACCTTCTGGACAATGCCATCCGCCATTCGCCGATGGGCGGCACGATCCAGCTGTCCCTGACCGTGCAGGACGGCAGCATCCGTTTTGGCATCACGGATGAGGGGCCGGGGATGAGCGCCGAGGGGCTGGCCCGTCTGGGCGAAAGGTTCCGTTCCGACGGCGGGCATGGGTTGGGACTGGCACTGGTCCAATCCGTCGCCCGCGCACATGGCGGGCGCGTGATCGCACAGAACCGCGACGGGGCGGGGCTGGATGTGCAACTGGAAATATCACGGGCAAATGCGGATTTTACCGTTCCCGTGACGGATCTGTAAGCTGTTTGACAGCTTCAAGGCGCTATGACGCCTGCCGGAGGACGGGAATCGCAGGGTTCCCCAGGAAAATATAAGGGGTGGCTGGATGAAAAGGTGTTGGCTTGGCTTGGTCCTGCTGTTGGCAGCATTGCTGCCCGGCATGGTGCAGGCCCAGTCCGTAACCGCGTCCGCGCCCGAGGATCAGACCAGCTGCATCGCCCCGGCCCAGCCCGAAGGCGGCTTCGACCTGACCTGCCGCGTCATCACCGAGGCGCTGAAGGCGGCGGCAATCCTGCCCCGGCCCATGCAGCGCAGCTTTCTGCCCGGCGGGGTGGGCGCGGTCGCCTTCAACGCGATGACCGGCCCCCGCGCGGCCGAGGCTGGCACTCTCGTCGCCTTTTCCGAGGGCACGATCTACAACCTTGTCAGGGGCAGTTTCGGCGATCACGACATCGGCGATGTGCGCTGGCTGGCGCAGGTCGCGCAGGATTATGGCGCGATCGTCGTGCGGGCCGACGCGCCTTGGGCCGATCTGCCCGCGCTGCTGGCGACTGCGCGCGAGAACCCGCAATCCGTGGCCTTTGGCGGCGGCGGAACCATCGGCGGGCAGGACTGGATGCGCGCCGCGATGACCGCCGAACTCAGCGGCATCGACCGCCGCAAGCTGCGCTTCGTCGCCTTTGAGGGCGCGGGCAGCTGCACCGAGGCGCTGCTGGCCGGTTTCGTTCAGGCCTGCATGAATGACGTGGGCGACACCCGCACGGCGATGGATGCCGGCAAGCCTCTGCGCATCCTTGCGGCTTTCGCACCCCAGCGTCTGCCCGGTGCGCTGTCCGACATTCCGACCGCACGCGAACAGGGGCTTGCGCTGGATTGGCCGGTGATGCGCGGCGTCTATATGGGTGCGCAGGTCAGCGATCAGGACTTCGCCTTGTGGCAGGCCCGGCTGGAACGGGTCATGGCCAGTCCCGAATATGCGCAGATCCTGCGACGATATCACTTGCAACCTCAACCGCTGACCGGAGCCGCGCTGAGGGACGAGATCCTTGGCATGGCGCAGGATGCCCGAGACCGCCTTGCGCGGTTGGGCACCTCCTGACCGGCCGCGAAACCCCGTAAATCCGGGCGGTTTCCGCCGCCCCAACAAGACCCAAAACACCGTCCCCGCGACAGGTGAACAGAGAGACTGCATGCTTACATTCCTTGCCTATGCCATGATCATCGTGTTCATGGCCGCCATCATGACCGGGCGCGTCTCGGCACTGATCGGCCTGATCCTTGTTCCGATCATCTTTGCCGCGCTGGCGGGCTTTGGCCCGGAAATCCCCGACCTGATCATGGACGGGCTGCGCAAGATCGCCCCGACCGCGGTGCTTTTGCTGTTCGCGATCCTCTATTTCGGGCTGATGATCGATGTCGGCCTGTTCGATCCGCTGGTGCGTTTCGTGGTCAAGACCTGCCACGGCGACCCCCTGCGCGTCATCGTCGGGACTTGCGCGCTGTCGATGGTCATTTCGCTGGATGGCGACGGCTCGACCACCTATCTGCTGGTGGTGACGGCGATGATGCCGCTGCATCTGAAGCTGGGGATCAACCCGCTGATCCTGCCCGCCGTGACCGTCATGCCGAACGCGATCATCAACGTCGCCCCTTGGGGTGGGCCGACGGCACGGGTCATGTCCTCGTTGCATACCGATGTCAGCCAGACCTTCCTGCCGCTGGTTCCGGCCATCGTCATGTCCTGCGCCGCTGCCTTGGCGATTGCCGCCTATTTCGGCCTGCAGGAACGTCGCCGCCTGGGCACGCTGGATTACGCGCTGGTCGGCAAGGACGATATTGAGCGCCAGATGGCCGAGGCCAGCCGCGCCGTGGTCGAGCGCCCCGTCTGGCTGCAAGCCTTCAACGCCATCCTGACCGCCGGGATGATGACGCTGCTGGTCATGGATGTCGTGCCGCTGGCGCTGGTCTTCATGGTGGGCTTCGGCATCGCGATGCTGGTGAACTTCCCCAATGTGAACGAACAGCGCGACCGTATCGCCGCCCATGCGGGCTCGGTTCTGGCCGTCGTCGCCGTGGTCTTTGGCGCGGGTGCCTTTACCGGCATCATGATGGGCACCGGCATGACCGAGGCGCTGGCGCAAAGCGTCGTCGCCATGATCCCGGAAAGCGCGGGCAGCTATATTCCGCTGATTACCGCCGTGCTGTCTGCCCCCTTCACCTTCTTCCTGTCCAATGACGCCTTCTATTTCGGCGTGGTGCCGGTTCTGGCCGAGGCCGCCTCGCATTACGGCATCCCGCCCGAGGTGATCGCCCGCGCGTCCCTGATCGGCCAGCCGGTGCATATGCTGAGCCCGCTGGTTCCGGCAGCCTATGTACTGACCGGCCTCGCCAAGGTCGAATTCGGCGCGCATCAGCGCTTTACCCTGAAATGGTCGGTGCTTCTGGCCTGCGTCATGCTGGTCGGCGCGATCATCACCGGCGCATTGCCGCTGGGCTGAGCTCAAGGACGCGGGCGGCCCGGCGCCGCCCGCGTCCATGTTTACAACCTGCCGAACTTGCCCGCGTTGAGGTCGGCGATGGGCCTGCAGATAGCCATGAAAAAGCCACTGCGCGCTTGGCTTTCGGCACTGCGTGGACCTTATCAAATCCATTCGACAGCGGCAGGCTCCGGGTGATACAGACAAATAGAACTTATGTGAAATAAAGTCTGAATGCTCAGGAGGTTGTATGCCAGTATCCAAGGGCGGGCATGCGGCTCTTCCCTTGGGAGAGCGGCGGCAGGTGACCGCGATATTCGTGGATCTGGTCGGCTTCAGCAGCCTGGCCGCGCGTGCCGATGCCGAAGACTTGCAGACCTGGCTGGACGACTTCTATCGCCGTACCCAGCAGATCGTCGCGGCTGCGGGCGGCGAGGTGACCGAGTTTCTGGGTGACGGCATCGTGGCCATTTTCGGTCTGGGCCATGCCGATGAGTTTCAGGCCCTGCGCGCGATCGAGGCCGCCGCCCGCATCGTCGCCGCGCCGATGCCCGGTGTGGCGGGCTCCGATCCGGTCGCCCTTCGCGGCGGCATCGCCACCGGCGAGGTCGCGATCCGGCCCGTGCCCCCCTTGGTGGCGCGCCAGTCGCTGCCCCGGCTGACCGGATTGGTCACGACGCTGGCGCAGCGTTTGCAGGCAGCGGCGGCACCGGGTGAGGTGCTGGTCTGCGCCCGCACCGCCGCGCTTTGCCGCGATCGCCGGTTGACCCCGCGCAAGGGTCTGCATCTGAAGGGCTTCGAGGGCGAATATGAGGCCTATTCGGTGGAACTGAGCGCCACCCCCCATGCCTTGCGGGTCGGCCGGACCTTTGTCGGCAGGCAGGCCGAACGCGCCTGTCTGCGCAATCTCGACCGGCCCTGCCTTGTGACCGGAGAGGCCGGGATCGGGAAATCGGCGCTGGTGAACAGCGTGATCGAGACCGCGCCCTCGCATGTGATCTTTGCAGCGGATGCGCTGAAGCGATCCGAAAGCCAGCACCCGTTCCGACAATGGCTCAGGTCGCGGATGGGCAGTGAGTCCAGCGATTTCGCGCTGCTATGCGGCACATTCCCCAATCTTGTGCCGGATGATCAGCTGGCCCTGGCGCTGACGCTTGACCTGCCGCAGGGGCAGGCGCTGGTGGCGCGTTTCGCGCAGCTCGCCTTGCGCCAGCGGATCGAGGACGCGATTGCCCACACCGTCCTGATGGCCGTGCCTGCAGGCGGGGTGCTGGTCTTTGAGGACCTGCACTGGTTCGACCGGGCCAGCCTTGACACCCTGCGCCGTGTGCTTGAGCTGAATGGCGACCAGCGCGGCATCCTGCTGACCAGCCGCGATCCGGAAAGCGCCGCAGAGTTCCTGCAGGACCGGCAGATCATGCATCTGGAGCTTGCGCCGCTGGCCGCATCAGATGCCCGGAAGTTCATGGAGCTGGCGGGCGGCGCGGGTCTGGATGGTGCCGAGCAGAACCGCCTGATCCGCCATGCCGGCGGCGTTCCGCTGTTTCTGGAACAGTTGCTGATCCATCGGCTGGATCATCCGGGCAGCGATGCCTTGCCCGCCACGCTTGAGGACTTGCTGACCGCACGGATCGATGCAGCGGGCCCGGCGCGGGGGCTGCTGATGCAGGCCGCGATCATCGGCCGGGGCTTCTCGTTGCGGCTGCTCAAGGCGCTGGCCGCCCCGGCGGCGGATTGCCCCGAGATGCTGGAACGCGCCAGCGCGATGGGCATTGTCGAACATCTGGGTGATGACGGCTGGCGCTTTGTTCACGCCCTGCTGCATCAGGCCAGCTACCGGCAGATGCTGCGGGCCACGCGCGAGGGGCTGCATGCCCGCGTCGCCGACCTGCTGCAGGGCGAATGCGCCGATCTGCCCGGAAACAGCCCGGCCCTTCGCGCCAGCCATCGCGACCGCGCCCGGCAGTTTCTGCCGGCGGCGCAGGACTATATCGCCGCCGGGCGCGCGGCCATGCTGCAAGGCGCATTCACCGATGCCGAGGCGCATCTGCGATCCGCATTGCGCATGTGCCATCAGGGGGCTGCGGGACCGGGGGCCGATCTGCTGGAAATGTCGGCGCAGACCGCGCTGGGATCGGTGCTGATGCAGATGCAGGGCTATGCCGCCGCGCCGGTCCGCGAGGCCTTCGATGCCGTGCTGAACCTTGCCCGCGGCGCAGCCGGGATGCCGGCCAGCGCTGCCGCCGCGCTTTTCGGCAGCTATTCCCATGCCATCATTGCGGGCGACCGGCCCCGTGCCGACCAGCTTTGCACCTTCCTTGAAACCGGCGCGCAGGCCGAACGCGGCCCACTGCGCGAAACCTATCTGCTGGCCGCCCATACCGCCGCCAATTGCGGGCATTTCTACAGCGGAGAGTTTCCTGCCCAGTTCCGCCGCATGGAGCAGATCCGGGCGATCTACGACGTCCGCCGCCACGCCCCGATGATCGTCGATTTCGGTATGGACTGTTTCGCCGCCGCGCAGATGTTCGAGGTTCCCGCCCGCGTCATCTGCGGCGAAGGCCACCGTCTGGATGCCCTGATGGCCGAGACCGACGCCCATCAGCGGGCGCTGAACATTCCCGTCATGCAGCCCTATGCGCTGGTCTGGGGCGCGGTCCCGCTGTTTCATGCCGGGCGCAGCGATGAGGCGCTGCAACGTCTGGAACGCGGCATTGTCATCGCACGCGAACAGGGTCAGGCCTTCTGGCAGGTCATTGCGCGTTGCTGGCAGCATGTCATCGATCCCACCCAGAGCGCGGATGCCGAGGGCTGCGCGGACTTCGCCCGCACCATCGCCACGCTCGAGACCATCGGCGCGTTGATCGGCATCCCCTATTTCAAGATGCATCTGGCCATGGCGCTGGCCCGAGGCGGCGATACCGCCGCGGCCGAGATACTGGCCGAGCAGGCCGTCTCGGATGGGAACCGTTCGCGCCTGTGGTGCTGGCAATCCGAGACCCTGCGCCTGCGGGCGATGCTGCAGCGTCAGGCCCAGCAGCAAGACGAGGCCCTCCTGACCCTGCATCAGGCCTATTCCCTGTCGCAGGAGCAGGGCGCGATCCTGTGGCAGGTGCGCGCCGCGCTGGACCTGATCGATCTTGGCAGCCCCGCGAACCTGCTGACCTCCGCGCTGGCGGCACTGCCACCCGGCGCCGATATCCCGGAACTGCGAAGGGCGGAGCTTTCGCCGTGACGGTGCGCGGGGGCGGGCAATGGCGACCATGTGACGCGCGGAGGGCCTCTATCGTTTGCTGCGGCATCAGGCTATAGCTGCGGGCATGACCGATATCCTTCCGCCGTGCCCCGAATGTCGTTCCACCTATACCTATCAGGTGGATGCCCTGCTGACCTGCCCGGAATGTGGCCATGAGTGGTCGCCCGAGGCTGCGGCGGAATCCGGGCTTGAGGTGCGCGACAGCGTCGGCAATCTGCTGGCCGATGGCGATACGGTCACGGTGATCAAGGATCTGAAGCTGAAGGGCTCTTCCAGCGTGATCAAGGTCGGGACCAAGGTGCGCGGCATTCGTGTCGTCGGCGGCGATCACGACATCGATTGCAAGATCCCCGGCGTCGGGCCGATCGGCCTCAAGTCGCAATTCGTCAAGAAGGTCACCGACTAGGACGCGCCTGCATGGGCCGAGCGCCTAGCGTTCGGCCAGCCGGTAGCCCACGCCCGGCTCGGTGAAGATCCAGCGCGGGTCGGCGGCGTCGTCGCCCAGCTTTGCGCGCAGGTGACGGATATAGACGCGCAGATACTGGCTGTCCTCGGCATGGGCTGGACCCCAGATCGCTTTCAGAAGCATCTCTTGCGTTACCAGCCGCCCGGCATGGCTGGCCAGCAGCCACAGCAGGTCGAATTCCTTGCGGGTCAGCTTCAGGTCCTGACCATCCAGACTGGCGCGGTGGTCCTTGGCGTCGATGGCCAGCGGGCCCAGCTCCAGCCGGGCCGCGCCGCCTTCGGAGGCGCGGTCGCGCAGCAACCCGCGCAGCCGGGCCAGCAGTTCGCCGGTCGAAAAGGGCTTGGTCACGTAATCCTGTGCGCCCGCGTCCAGCGCGGCGATCTTGCCGGCCTCGTCGCTGCGCACCGACAGGACCAGCACCGGGACCGAGGACCATTCCCGCACCCGCTTCAGCACGGTGATCCCATCCGCATCCGGCAGGCCCAGATCCAGCACGATGGCGGCGGGAACTTCGCGCGCAGCCAGCGCCACCCCTTCATGCGCCGAGGCGGCTTCCGAGACCAGCCAGCCCTCGGCCTCCAGCGCGACGCGCAGGAAGCGGCGGATCGGCGTCTCGTCCTCGACGATCAGGATGCGGGCGGTCATGCGGGGCGCTCCGAGGCGGCAAAGGGCAGGGTCATCACGATGCGGGTGCCACGCCCATCCGGGTGAACGGGTTCGGCGGCAATCGTGCCACCATGGGCTTCGACGATTCCCTTGCAGATGGCAAGGCCAAGCCCGGTGCCGACCTGTCCGCCATCGCCCTGTCCGGCGCGCCAGAACATGTCGAAGGCCAGCGCGGCAGAGCCCGGCGGCAGGCCCGGCCCCTCATCCTCGATTGCAAGGACGGCGTGATCGCCCTCGCTGCGGGCGGTGACGCGGATCGGCGTGCCGGGGCCGGAATATTTGCGGGCATTGTCGAGGATATTGACCAGAACCTGTTCGATCAGGATCGGGTCGATGGCGGCGGGGGCCATGTCCTCGGGGACCAGCACCTCGACCGGATGGCCCTTCAGCGGGCCGCGCAGGCGGTGACGGGCGGCGCCGACCAATTCGCGCAGATCGCTGGGGGAAAGGTTCAGCCGCAGCGCGCCATGGCCCAGCCGGGTCATGTCCAGCAGGTTCTGGATGTAGCGATCCAGCCGCTCGCCTTCCTCGCGGATGGTGTCGATCAGGATGTCGCGGCCCGTCTCGTCCAACCCCGGCTGGTCCAGCCCGCCCGCCGCCCCAAGGATCGAGACCAGCGGCGTGCGCAGATCATGACTGACCGATGAAAGCAGCGCGGTGCGCAGCCGCTCGGCCTCGCTGGCGACGCGGGTCTGGGCCAGATCTTCGGACAGGCGGATGCGCTCCAGCGCCAGCGCGACCTGATCGGCAAGGGCCTCCAGCAGGCGACGGTCGCCGGGATCGGGCTCGCGCCCGTCTTCATGCGCGATCCCCAAAGTGCCGATGCGGCGTTCGGCCTGACCCAGCGGCAGGAACAGCCAGCGCGAGGCGGGCAGCGTGGCCGAGCCGCGCCCGGCAGGCTCGCCATGTTCATAGGCGTAGCGGGCGGCGGACATTTCGCGCGGGGCCAGACGGTCCTCGGGGGGGAAGGCCCCGGCGATGGCCAGCTGACCATTGCCGTCGGGCACCAGCAGGATCGATTCCGCCTCAAGCACGGTGGCGACATGGCTGACGGCCGCCCAGACTACGTCGTCAAAGCCCGCCGCCGCCGCCGCCTTGCGCGAGAAGTCGTAAAGCTTGCGCGTGCGGTCCGCGATGGCACGCTGCGCGATGACCCGTCCACGCAGCCGCGCGGCAAGGTTGCCGGTCAGGATCGAGGCGACCAGGAACAGCACCAGCGTCAGGAACTGGCCTTGATCCCAGATGGTCAGGGTAAAGCGCGGCGGAGTGAAAAGGAAGTTATAGGCCAGAAAGCTGAGGCCTGCCGTCGCCACCGAAGGCCACAGCCCAAAGCGCGAGGCGACGGCCACGACCGCCGTCATGTAGATCAGCGACAGGCTGAGGACCGGGATCAGCCGGTCCGCCGCCGCCGCAATCAGGCTGACCCCCGCGACCGTCGCCACGACCACGGCGGCAAGGCGCAGTATCTGGGGCAGGGCGGGCGCGGGCGCGCTGCGGCGATGACGCGCCGGGCGGCCATCGTCGCCAACCAGCGTCAGTTCGTATTCCGTGGCCATCCGGGTCAGGCCATTTGCCAGCCGCTCATGCGCGGTGGGGATCAGCCGGGCCAGCCGGTTCCGTGCGGGCGGGCGCGGCAGGATGATGCGGCGGATATTCAGGCGGCGGGCAAAATCCAGCACCTCAGCGGCGGCGTCGCCTTCGACCTGCAGCACGGAATTGTCCGCGCCCAGCCGCTCGGCCAGCCGCAGCGCTGCGCCGGGCGTGTCGGATGCCTCGCGCCGGGCGGCTTCCTCGGCGCGCAGGCTGGTCAGGGCCAGCACGAACCATTCCGTCCGCGCCCGGTCGGCCGAGCGCTTGCCGATGCGGATCGCGTCGCGCCCGGCGGCGCCTTCGGGCAGCAGGACAAGGATGCGCTCCTGCGTGGGCCAGGGGCCTTCGATGGCATTGGCGGCCATATGTTCCTGCAATTGCGCATCCACCCGGTCGGCGGCAGTGCGCATGGCCAGTTCGCGCAGCGCGGTCAGGTTGCCCTTGGCAAAGAAATTCGCCACCGCCCGCGCCGCCTGATCCTGCACATAGACCTTGCCCGCGCGCAGGCGCTCGATCAGCTCATCCGGGGGCAGGTCGATCAGTTCGATCTGGTCGGCCATTTCCAGAACGCGGTCGGGCACCGTCTCGCGCACGCGGACGCCGGTGATGCGGGCGACGGTGTCGTTCAGCGTTTCGACATGCTGGACGTTCAGGGTGGTATAGACGTCGATCCCGGCGGCCAGCACGTCCTCGACATCCTGCCAGCGCTTGTCGTGACGCCCGCCCGACAGGTTGGAATGGGCCAGCTCATCGATCAGGGCAATGTCGGGACGGGCGGCGATCAATGCGTCCACGTCCATTTCCTGCAGGATGCGGCCACCATGCAGCACCCGGCGGCGGGGCAGCACGGTCAGATCGCGCAGCAGGGCCTCGGTCTCGGCGCGGCCATGGGTCTCGGCCACGCCGACCAGAACATGCTGACCCGCGGCCAGCCGGGACCGGGCGGCTTCCAGCATGGCATAGGTCTTGCCCACGCCCGGCGCCGCCCCCAGGAAGACCTTGAGCCGCCCGCGGTTTTCACGGCGGGCTTCGGGCAGCAGGGCCTCGGGTTCGGGGCGGCGCGGTTCGGGCATGGGCGTCCTCAGTTGCCGCCAGAGGGCGTCATCGGCATCGCCTCGTCAAGCGCGAGGTTGGTCAGCAGCACATTGACGCGCGCCTCGCCGTAAAGACCCCAAAGCGGCTGGGTGACGTGGCCTGCGATGACCGCCTGCACGGCGTCGGGATCGACCCCGCGCGCCTTGGCGATGCGGATCGCCTGCGCCGTCGCATTCGCCACCGATATCTCGGGGTCCAGCCCCGAGCCCGAGGCCGTCACCGCATCCACCGGCGCGGGCGCGCCATTCGTCGCCTGATAGGCGGCCCGGCGTTCAGCGATCTGCCGCGCCAGCGCCGCCGAGCCGGGCGACAGGTTCGAGGCCCCGCTGGGCATGGTTGCGTAATCGACCGCCGAGGGGCGCGGATGCAGATAGCCTGCCCCGGCAAAGGGCTGCGCGACCAGCGCCGAGCCGATGGGCTGGCCGTCGCGCAGGGTGATGCTGGCTTGCGACAACTCGGGCGCGATTACCCGCGCCAGCCCGGTCATCGCCAGCGGATAGGCCAGCCCGGTCAGCAGGGTCATGGCGACCAGCATGGTCGCGGCGGGGCGGATCTGGTTGAGCATGATGGGCAACTCCTATGCCAGCCCCAGCGCGGTCACGCCCATGTCGATCAGCTTGATGCCGATGAAGGGCGCGACGATGCCGCCAAGGCCATAGATGGTCAGGTTCCGGCGCAGCAGTGCTGCGGCACTGGAGGGCTGGTATGCGACCCCGCGCAGCGCCAGCGGGATCAGGGCCACGATGATCAGCGCATTGAAGATCACCGCCGAGAGGATGGCGCTTTGCGGGCTGGACAGGCCCATGACGTTCAGCACCCCAAGCCCCGGATAGGCGGCCACAAAGATCGCGGGCAGGATGGCGAAATACTTGGCCACGTCATTGGCGATGCTGAAGGTGGTCAGCGCGCCACGGCTGATCAGCAACTGCTTGCCGACCATCACCACCTCGATCAGTTTCGTCGGGTCGCTGTCCAGATCGATCAGGTTCGCGGCCTCCTTGGCGGCAGGCGTCCCCGAGTTCATGGCGACGCCCACATCCGCCTGCGCCAGCGCCGGCGCGTCGTTCGAGCCGTCTCCGCACATGGCGACCAGCCGCCCGCCCGCCTGTTCCTTGCGGATGTAGTCCAGCTTCATCTCGGGCGTGGCTTCGGCAAGGAAATCGTCCACCCCGGCCTCGGCGGCGATGGCGGCGGCGGTCAGCGGGTTGTCCCCGGTGATCATCACCGTGCGGATGCCCATGGCGCGCAGCGCGACAAAGCGTTCGCGTATGCCGGGCTTGATCACATCCTTCAGGTGGATCGCGCCAAGGATCTGGTCATTTTCGGCGACCAGCAGGGGTGTGCCGCCGGAACGCGCGATCTCATCCACGCGGGCGCGCAGGGCAGGATCGGTGCTTTGGCCGGTAAAGCGCTCGATCGCGTCGACCGCCCCCTTGCGCAGCCGGATGCCGGCGAAATCCACCCCCGACAACCGCGATTGCGCCGAAAACGGCACCGGGACCGAGCCGGGCTCGGGGATGCGGGTGACCGTTTGCAGCTGCCTTTCGGCCAGCTCGACGATGGATTTGCCCTCGGGCGTGTCATCGGCCAGCGAGGCCAGAAACGCCGCCATTGCCAGTTTGCGCGTATCCGTGCCACGGGCCGGGACAAAGGCGTCGGCCATGCGGTTGCCAAAGGTGATCGTGCCGGTCTTGTCCAGCAGCAGGATGTCGACATCGCCCGCCGCCTCGACCGCGCGGCCGGATTTGGCGATGACATTGGCCCGCACCAGCCGATCCATGCCCGCGATGCCGATGGCGGAAAGCAGCCCCCCGATCGTGGTCGGGATCAGCGTTACGAACAGCGCGGACAGGGTGATGACCGGGATGACGATGCCCGAATAGCGCGCAAAGGGTTCCAGCGTCACCACCACGATCAGAAAGATCAGCGTCAGCCCGGCCAGCAGGATGTTCAGCGCGATCTCGTTCGGAGTCCTTTGCCGTTCAGCCCCCTCGACCAGCGCGATCATCCGGTCAAGGAAGCTTTTGCCCGGCTCGGCGGTGATGCGGATGATCAGGCTGTCCGAGACGATCCGCGTCCCCCCCGTCACCGAGCAGCGGTCGCCGCCGCTCTCGCGGATTACCGGGGCGCTTTCACCGGTAATCGCGCTTTCATCGACCGAGGCGACGCCCCGGATCACCTCGGCATCGGTGGGGATCAGATCGCCCGCCTCGACCAGCACCAGCTGCCCGGTCCGCAGCGCGCCCGAGGGCACCAGCCGCGGTGCCTGATCGGCCTCATGCGCCAGCAGCTTGACCGTGGTTTCCGCCTTGGTGGCGCGCAGGCTGTCGGCGCGGGCCTTGCCACGGCCCTCGGCCAGTGCCTCGGCGAAATTGGCAAAGATCACGCAGACCCACAGCCAGAAGGCGATCTGGATGCTGACCGCCGCGCCGGGCGTGCCGATGGCCATATCGCGCAGCGCCAGCGCGCTGGTCAGGGTGGCGGTGACGGCGGTGACGAAGATCACCGGATTGCCCATCAGCGCGCGGGGGTGAAGTTTCACGAACGCGGCGCGCAAGGCTGCGCCGTATAGCCCGGCAGGGGGCGATTGGGCGGATATCTGGGCGGTTTCGGTGGACATCTTGATGGTCCTCATGGGATGGGCTTAGAAGCTCTGGCCGATGGCCAGCGCGGTGTGTTCGGCGATGGGTCCCAGCGCCAGCACCGGAAAGAAGGTCAGCGCGCCAAGGATCAGCACGGTCAGCACCAGCAGCGTGACGAATAGCGGGCCATGCGTCGGGAAGGTGCCGACCGTGACCGGGCTTTGACGCTTGGCGATCAGCGATCCGGCGATGGCAAGCATGGGCAGGATGATCGCGAAGCGGCCAAGGATCATCAGCAGCCCCAGCGCCGTGGTCTGCCATTGCGCCGCCGCCCCCCAGCCCGCAAAGGCCGAGCCGTTATTGCCGACGGCGGAACTGTAGGCGTAAAGCGTTTCCGACAGCCCATGCGGTCCGGCCTCCTGTATCGAGGCTGCGGCCGTCGGCACCGTGACCGAGATCGCGCCGCCGATCAGGATGCCCAGCGGCATCGACAAAAAGGCCAGCATCGCCAGCGTGACCTCGCGCGCCTCGATCTTGCGGCCCAGATATTCGGGCGTGCGCCCGACCATCAGCCCGGCAAGGAACACCGCCAGCACGACATACAGAAGCATCCCGTAAAGCCCGGCTCCGACCCCGCCAAAGATCACCTCGCCGATCGCCATGTTGACGATCTCGACCAGCCCCGACAGCGGCATGAAGCTGTCATGCATCGCATTGACCGAGCCGTTCGAGGCCGCTGTGGTCACCACGCCCCAAAGCGCCGACAGGGCCGCACCAAAACGCATCTCCTTGCCTTCAAGGCTGGCCGCGCCGGTCTCTCCGGCCCAGACCACGACCAGGCCGATCAGGAACATGACACCCATGGCGGCATAGATCGCCCAGCCCTGGCGGGCATCGCGCGCCATGCGCCCGAACAGGAAGCAGAAGGCGACCGGGATCAGCAGGATCGACAGGCATTGCAGCATGTTCGACGCGACCGTCGGGTTTTCCAGCGGATGGGCCGAGTTCACGCCAAAGAAGCCGCCGCCATTGGTGCCCAGTTGCTTGATCGCGATCTGGCTGGCGGCGGGTCCGCGCGGGATGATCTGCTGCGCGCCCTCAAGCGTGGTGACATGCGCTCCGCCCAGCAGCGTCTGCGGCACGCCCTGCAGGATCAGCGCCACGGCCAGCAGGATCGACAGCGGCAGCAGTACATACAAAACCGATCGCGTCATATCGGTCCAGAAATTGCCCAGACCTGTGCCCTTTGGTGCGGTAAAACCACGGATCACCGCCAGCCCCACCGCCATCCCCGTCGCGGCCGAGACGAAATTCTGCACCGTCAGCCCGGTCATCTGCGACAGGTAGCTCAGCTGTGCCTCGCCGGAATAGGCCTGCCAGTTGGTGTTGGTGACAAAGCTGACCGCCGTGTTGAAGGCCAGATCCGGGCTGATCGCGCCCACCCCATCCGGGTTCAGGGGCAGGACCTGCTGCAATCGCAAGATCCCGTACAGCAGCACGAACCCCAGCAAATTGAAGGCGAGCGCCGCCAGCGCATAGCCCCGCCAGCCCTGCTGGACCTGCGCGTCGATGCCGCTCAGCCGATAGATGCCGCGCTCGACCGGGCCGAGAACGGTTGTCAGAGGGTTCGGCCCGCCCTCATAGACGCGGGTCATCCAGCGGGCCAGCACCCATCCCCCTGCTGTCAGCGCCGCGCAAAACAGCGCATATCCCATCAGGTCATGCATGGCTGGCCCTCAGAAACGGTCCGGGCGCAGCAGCGCCAGAACCAGAAAGCCGAAAATCCCCGCCGCAGTGGCGAGGCCAAGGATCAGGTCGAACATGGGCGCGCCTCATATCCGTTCGATCAGGCGCAGCGCGCCCGCGAAACCGGCAATGCCGATGATCCCCAGTCCCAGATAGACGATGTCTGCCATGGCAGCACTCCTGCTTATGTCATGGCACAGAGATCGGGCAGAGGGGCGTTAAGCCGCCATGTCGAAGATCGCGGATGGCGTAAAAAACGCGTATAAATCCGGGCGGCTAGGCGTCCCCGCGCGGCAGAGCTTCTTCGGATATTGGCAACTAGCGCTTTGAAGTCGAAATAGCCGATGTTGTAGTAAAGCTCCGCCCGGGTCTGCATCTTGGGCACGGCCGCGTCCGTGCTGTCATGATCGCGTAGCGTGGTGTAAAGCCACGCCTGCGCCTTGTTCGCCACCCGCAGCAATGAGCCCGGCCAGATGAGCATACGGTAGCCCAGTTCCTGCAGCTGAACTCCGGTCAGGTGCGGACTGCGGTCGAATTCGGTCATGTTGGCCAGCAACGGAGCCTGCCCCCTCGAAACGGCGCATCATCACCAAGACGTTCAGCGCCTCGCCATAGCCGGTATCGGCATCGACCAGCAGCAGGCCGGCACTGGCGATCTGGCGGACAAAGAAGCAGACATCCTCGATGGTGATCAGTCCCAGATCGGGCAGGGGGCGCTTATGTCCGCCCCCGGACAATTACAGCCACTCGAACCCGGCCAAGCCGGCCTGAAATGCAGCCTGCCCGGTAAGGGCACCGGGCTGTGAAACCCGCGCGCGAAAGCGTTGCCCGGCGGGGATCGGGCGGTGACGGGTCAGCGAGGTTATCCTATTCCTCGGTCATGCGGGCTTCAGCCGGAAGCAGTTGGCGCATCGATCGCGGCAGCAGCAAGGTGGCGATCCACCTGGATCACAGGATCTGGACCTCGCCCGTCGAAAGCGACAGTGCCCGGCGAAGGTTGGTTTCCAGAATGTCGCCCAACACGAAGCCTAGGATCAGCAGTCCCATCGGCACCGACATCCGCCGCAGCCCTCGACCGCGACCATCAGGATCCGATCGAAGATCGCCGACTTGTCCGAATGGACGCGCACGGCCGAGACTAGGACGATAAAGGGCACCAGAACCCATGCAGGGACCGACAGCATTCGGGCGAATACCCCGCCCAGCGGGATATTCATCGCCAGCAACATGACATTGCCGATGAACAGCGACGCGATCAGGCCCCAGACCAGATCGGGCTGCGCGGTGAACAGCGTCGACCCCGGCGTCAAATTGTACAGCGTCAGCACCCCCAGCATGATCGCCGTGGTCCCCGAGCTGGGAATGCCCAGGGTCAGCATCGGGGCGAAGTTCGAATTCGACGCCGAGTTGTTGGCCGCCTCGACCATGGCAAGACCGATGCCGGTCGCCAGCAATGCCTTGACCGGCTGATCGGCCAGCAATCCGGTCAGGCAGGCAAAGGCAAATACCATCAGCGCGACATATTCCATCGGGCCAAAGGCTGCCAGCACGATCCCCACCGTTGCCAAAATCGAACCCAGATCGAGGTCCAGACCGTCAGCGACAGCGCCACCCCGGCGCGGTCCCGACGGGACAGTAGATAGCGCTCAAGCGCGGTCATCACCGCCTTCATCCAGTCCTGAATGCCTATGGTGCCGCGGGTCCCAGAATGACCGCGCCGGGATCGGCCCCGAGCGAAGCCACCCAGCGCACGTCATCCTCATCATAGGCACCGAACTTGCTTGGAGTGTGGTTCATTCATGGCGGCGGTGGTTGTCCAAGGCATGGTCATGGGGCCGTGTTTACCTGTGGATGAGCGCGCTAAGATCGGTGTCACCTCAGACCGGCGGTCATGATGCCATCGGCGTACTTGGCGTCAGGCTCGCCTGCTCGTTCAGGTTTAGACGGGCACGGGGGTCGGACTGCTGTTCATGTGCGTAGATTCCGCCCTAGGCCGAGCGAAGCTTGATCCCTGCCGAGACCCGGTCGGAAAAAGCTTAGTAAATCATAGGACAGCTTGCCCAGTTCGCCGCTCTAGCCAAGGAGGAGGTCTGTCTCGGCATCGCCCCTCAGCCCATATTCGGAATGGTCGATCTGTGAAGGTCACGCGCCGGAATTGAGGTTATTGGCGAGGTTGCGTGCGGACATAGCGCCTCAAGCGCGGGCTGTGGTGGTTCTGGCTGAACCCAGCGATCACATAGCCGGATTTCAGGGCAAGGCCGAGATAGTTTCGCCTTCGGCCTGCGCCGATGAAGCCGGCCAAAGCCAACAAGGTGGCCACCAGCATTGGCCCTTGAACGTGAAGCAATTTTCCCCGTCTTTGGCGTGCCTTGTTTGATCCGCGCCACTTTCTACGGCGCGGTTGGCAGAGGGCATTGCAGGGGCAGGGCACTAGCCCCTGTCCTTGATCCCATAGGCCAGATAGGCCGGATAAAGGAACGCGCGCCGCCATCCTGCCAACGGAAAGCGCCGTGGCTGAACGGACATGAAGGCGGGCAGTTCGTGCGTCTTGCCCAAGGCCATGCGGGCGACCTGCTCGCCGCACCAGCTGCCCATCGCGACGCCATTGCCATGCCACGCAAAGGCGGCATGGGCGCGTGGCAGATCGCCCATCTGGCCCACAAAGGGCACCAGATCGCGCGTCATGGCGACAAGGCCGCTCCAGCCATGGGTAAAGGTGACATGGCGCCATTTCGGGAACATGGCGCGGAAATGCCGGCGGGTGCGGTCGAGGATCGCGGCCTGCGAGGCCGCCGTCCAGCGCACCGCGCCACGCATCCCGAACAGCATCCGCCCGTCCGGCAGCAGGCGGAAGTAATGCAGCAGGTTGCGGCTGTCATAGGCCATGCTGTCGGTGGTCCAGTTCTGGGCCTGACGTTCGGCCTCAGTCAGCGGGCGGGTCACGACGATGCTGGATTGCACCGGCAGGATGCGCCCGGCGATCCATTCGGGGATGTTCTCGGCGCTGTAGCCATTCGTGGCGACGATCAGGTTACGGGCCAGCAGCCTGCCTTGCGGCGTCACCAGCACATGCCAGCCGTCCCGGTATTCATGGGACAGGACCGGGCTTTCTCCATGCAGCCGGATCGATTGCTGGGTGGCGGCGCGCGCCAGCCCCAGCACGTATTTGCGCGGGTTCAAGCCAAATCCGAGCGGCAAGGCCAGCCCGCCTTGCATGCCCGCCGCATTCAGCCCCTGCGCGCGCAGATCATCAGGGGTCAGCAACTGGGGGCTGATGCCGTAATCGGCCCCGGTCTGAGCCTGCTCGGCCTGCATGGCGCGGAAGGCTGCGCGGGAATGGGCCAGCTGGATCTCTCCGCCCGGGGACTGGCGGTCGACATCCAGCCCCAGCTCGTCGATGCGGTCGGAAACGAATTCGATCGCGCGACGCTCGGTCCGGCGAAAGGCCAGACGCTGGTCCTCGCCATAGCGCCGCGCCAGTGTCGCGCCATCGGCCTTGGCCCCGCCAAGACAGCAGAAGCCGCCATTGCGACCAGACGCGCCCCAGCCGGGCCGGTGCAGGTCCAGCACCGCGACATCCGCCCCGGATCGCGCCAGATGCAGGGCCGCCGAGAGGCCGGTGAAGCCCGCGCCGATCACCGCGAATTCGGCCCGTTGTTCGCCGCTTAGCGGGGTGTTCGGCAGGTCAGGACAGGTTTCCGCCCACCAGCAGCCAGAGAGAGATTCCGCGGCATAGGCTGCGTCCTCATAGATGCGGCGCAGGCGGGGTTCAGTCATGGTTGCCTCCTATCCGGTGGGTGCGGGCCGTGCCACGGCGCGTGACCAGTGAGGCAGATATGACGCCCAGAGTGACAAGGGCAATGATGATCGTCGACAGCGCATTGACCTGCGGCGAGGCCCCCGCGCGGACCGATGGGAAAGATCGCACCGCGCCCACCAGATCGTTCAGCGACATGGAAAGCGCCAGTCGCCAGCCCCGAGATCAGCGCTGGCGCATTATCGGCAGGGTCACCAGCGCGAGTCGTTGAAGCTGTAAATGACCATGATGAGCATTGGCAGATACGGAAACGGGTACCAAGCGCGATCGAGGTCAAGTTAAACAGGCCGCGATGATGCCGGGCCGCGACATCGGCACGGTGACCAGCCAGAACGCCTTGAACCACGAACAGCCCAGATCCTGCGCAGCCTCGATCAGCACGTCGTCCAGCTTTTCCATCGTGGCGCAAAGCGGACAGGCTAGCGCAACTCCTGATTTGGACGGGTCAGGAGCGAGGCCCGAAAGGACAGGACGATCAGGATAGGCTGCAGCTTGCGCCAGCGCGCCGGGCTGCGCGCCAAGGCATGGGCCACCAGCAGCGTCAGCGCCGTCGCGATGAAGGGCATGCGTACGCTGGGTAGGTTTGTTTTCTAATAGATGTCGTCGCTGGCGAGAAAAGCTAAATTGTCGAGGCTTAGCTGCAACTGGGCGTGTTTGACCTGCTGCCAGCCCCCCGAAAGGTCGAAGAGCGGCTGACAAAGTGGGGGCGGTCGCCATCACCGACCGCAAATTATTATCGCGTTCAGAAAGGGTATCACGAACAAACACTCAGCTAGACAAAGAAAATGGTGATCAGGGCGGTGCGGCGCAGGCTCATGTCACTGCTCCAACACAAGACCGGTGGTCTCAGCCCATGAATGCTAGACCTCGTCGTTCCAGCTGAATTAGCGGCGCGACAGGCGGCGGAAATTGGTCATCTGGCCTTGATCCGCTGTCCGTTCGCCAGCGCGATATGATAGGTCGCGACAAAGCCGATACCGATGACCTTGCCGCGCATCCGGTTCGCGCGCCTCATCTAGCTGGGCCGTCATAAGGATTTTTTCCGGGCGCAGTGCAAAGAACACCGCAGCATCCGGCGCAACGCCAGATCCGAGGCGGTGCGGATCGGTGTCGCGTCCTCGGCATAAAGAATATCCCATAGGCCGGGACCCGCGCGTTCGGCGTTGTCCGCGATCACCATCTCATCGCCGATGAAATCCGCAACATGGACCGAGTTCGGCGTGATCCACTACCGCGATACCGTTGGATAGGGTTATAGGATCTTCCTAATCATGGGTCATGATGACAAAAGTAGTCCCGATGCGTTCCTGAATATCCATCAGTTCGCATTGGGCATCCTGATGCAGTTTTTTGTGCAACGCGGCCAGCGGTTCATCCAGAAGCAGCAGCTTGAGCCGAGCGCCAAGGCCATGCGCTGGCGCTGGCCGCCGGAAATCTGGTCGGGCTTGCGGCGGGCCGCTGCGGCACAGGCCACAAGGGAGATGTCCCAGACACTCAGATGCGGGAACAGCGCAGCTTATAAATATCATATTGACCGGACGCCAATGTGGCAGGCCGGAAACGATGTCGCGCCCGTCCAGATGGATCTTGCCCTCGGTCGAGGTATCGAACCTGGCCAGCATCCACATCATCGCGGTCTTGGTGCGACCCGAGGGGCCAAGCAGCGCAAAGAGTTCGCACGGATAGATCGCCAGATCAGGACCCTTGATCGCGGTGAGTAAGCCAAATCGCTTGATCAAGCCCTTGAAACGGATCAGCGGGCGGGTATTGGGGTTGTCCATGGCGCGAATGTGGCCGAAGCTGAATTCATCAATGCCATGGCGTGTTCCGGGCTAGCGTTCCTGCATTCGTGGCAAGGGCTCGCGTCAAGCCATTCTCTTGACCCGGGAGAACGGATTATGGGCGATGCAGCCATTGCAGATCGTCAACCGCACCGCGCGACTGGTCTGGTAATGTCGCAATCAAGCAGCGTCATTGCCGGCCATGCATCAGCGCCGCGCGTTGAAGGGCGGCGGAATTGGCCGATGGCGTGTGATAGCCGACAGAGGTGATCATCAGCGGATTATCGGGGCAGAATTCATACAGAATTTCGCGCCCGAGCGGCGCATCCTCAGGATCTGATTGAAAGCCCAGATCGGGATGGTGGGCGCTAAAATCGGCAATGGCGCGACGCAGTACCTCGTGGCCACACAGTCCGAACGGGGACGGTTCAGAAAGCACTATCCCACCCTGAAACAGATGCGGATACGCGCCATTCAGCCCCGATAGCGCGTCGATCACCCGCGTGACCGGGCCGAGCCGGGTGCTGCTGACACCCACTCCTACAGCCTGAACGCGGGTGCCGCCAAGGGCGATCCATGTGGTCTAGGGCGCGCCACGTTCCCTTGTCGTGACGCGGGCATTGTGGATCAGGATAGCAGCGAATTCCGTCATGTCCGTCCTTTCGTCAGGTCGTGGCGGTTCTATGCTGCCTTGCGTCCATCGACCGCTGCGACCAGGCAGGCCCGGCGGGCCGATCCGCGTCGCCGGTATTTTCGTCGGCCACGGATCGCGTAGCTATCGTTTCAATTTATGATCAAATCATGACCGGCCGCGCGTCCGACAGGAAATCTTCGCGGCGGCCTTTGTCGCGTAACGGCAAATAAAGCGAATAATCTGCGACAGATCCGACGCGCTTTGACGCAAGACTTCGCTGACCTTTCGCGTTCACTCTGAACCGGTGCCCCGGAACAGTCTGCCTTGCCATGGTTGGTAAACAAACCGGGATATGCCAGAATTCCGAAAAATATCCTGTAATTCTGGCAATTATGTGGCAGGCTTCGAATCGGAGCCGTTGCGCCCAACCTGCCTCGCTGCGCGAGGCGTCCTGCCCGGCCATGGTCGGACGCGCCTCCCATGGCGCGGCAGGATGCCCGCATGCAGAAATGCCGGAACAGACGAACAAGACCAAGGCCAAGGGCCAAAGGGACGATAAGCAGCGCGAAAATAATTTGATCATATTTTAAATCGCATCCCGCCCAAGCTCGAGAAACCCTTTCAGGTGAAACGTGAACCACATCGCACCCTTTGGCTGGCAGGACGAATTGCCGGCAGCCTTCAATGCCCATCGCAACGGGCGCCAGATCGACGAGGTTGAATGCATCGTCCCCGATCTGGTCGGCATGTCCCGCGGCAAGGCCATGCCGCATTACAAGTTCGACCCCAGCCAGACCTTCTACCTGCCGAACTCGCTGTTCTTTGAAACCGTGACCGGCGAATATGTCGATGTGCTGGGCATGGACAATCAATGGACCGAGATGGACATGGTCCTGCGCCCCGACATGTCGACGGCCTCGGCCGCGCCTTGGGCCAATGACCTGACCTTGCAGGTGATCTGCGACCTTGAAACCCGCGACGGCGAGCCGATCAGCATCGCGCCGCGCAATGTCTTGAAACGCGTTCTGGCGCTTTACGCCGAGCGGGGCTGGCAGCCCATCGTCGCGCCCGAGATTGAATTCTACCTGATCAAGCCGAACCTTGACCCGAACGCGCCGATCGAGCCTCCGGTGGGCCGGACCGGGCGTCCCGGCTCGGGGCGGCGGGCGTTTTCGATGGTGGCCATCGACGAATATGGTCCGGTCATCGACACGATCTATGACTATACCGAGGCGCAGGGCCTGGCCATCGATACGCTGATCCAAGAGGGCGGGGCAGGGCAGCTTGAGATCAACCTGCAACATGGCGATCCCCTGCTGCTGGCCGATCAGGTCTTTTACTTCAAGCGCGCCATCCGCGAGGCGGCGCTGAAGCACGGCGTCTTTGCCACCTTCATGGCCAAGCCCATGCGCGATGAGCCCGGCTCGGCCATGCATGTGCATCAAAGCGTGGTCGATGCGAAGACCGGGCAGAACATCTTCTCGCACCCCGATGGCTCGCCGACCGAGACCTTCTTTCACTTCATCGGCGGCTCGCAGCGCCATATCACCGAGCTGATGCCGCTGATGGCGCCCTATGTGAACAGCCACCGCCGTCTGACCGGCGGGCAAAGCGCGCCGACGAACCTTGAATGGGGCCATGACAACCGCACGACGGGCCTGCGCATCCCCAATTCCCGCCCCGAGGCGCGCCGCGTCGAAAACCGCGTCATCGGCATCGACGCCAACCCCTATCTGGCGCTGGCCGCCAGCCTTGCCGCCGGTCTGCAAGGCATGATCGAGCGCATCACACCGCGCCCGGTCGCGCAGGGCGAGGTCTTTGCCAATGGCGCGCTGCTGCCCGAAGGCCCCTTCGACATGCTGGCCGCCTTCAACGAGGCGACCCGGATGCACGAAATTCTGGGGCGCGATTTTTGTACCTTGTTCTCGGCCATCAAACTGGCCGAGTTGAACGAATTCCAGCGCGAGATCTCGCCCTGGGAACGCAAGCATCTGTTGCTGAATGTCTGAGAAAGGGAATAGCAATGTATGACAATCATCGTCCGACCGCCGAATTGCAGGCGCTGGATGCGGCCCATCATCTGCATCCCTTCACCGATGGCGACGCACTGAACCGCAAGGGCGCGCGCATCATCACCCGCGCCAAGGGGGTCTGGCTGACCGATAGCGACGGCCACCAGATCCTTGACGGCATGGCGGGCCTGTGGTGCGTGAACGTGGGCTACGGGCGCGAGGAACTGGCACGCGTCGCCAGCGAGCAGATGTTGCAGCTGCCTTTCTACAACACCTTCTTCCAGACCTCGCACCCGCCGGCCATCGCGCTGGCGGCGAAGCTGGCGCAGCTTGCGCCGGGCGATCTGGATCATGTCTTTTTCAACGGCTCGGGCTCGGACGGGAACGACACCAATATCCGCATGGTGCGCCGCTACTGGCAGGCGCTTGGCCAGCCCGAACGCTCGGTCATCATCTCGCGCTGGAATGGCTATCACGGCTCGACCATGGGGGCGGCAAGCCTTGGCGGCATGAAGGGGATGCATGAACAAGGGGGCCTGCCGATCCCCGGCATCGCCCATATCGACCAGCCCGACTGGTGGTCCGAAGGCGGCGAGATGTCGCCCGAGGAATTCGGTCTGGCTCGCGCCCGCCTGCTGGCCGACAAGATCGAGGAAATCGGCCCGAGCAAGGTCGCGGCCTTCATCGCCGAGCCGATCCAGGGCGCGGGCGGCGTCATCATCCCGCCCGAGACCTATTGGCCCGAAATCCAGCGCATCTGCGACGCTTACGGCATCCTGCTGATCGCCGATGAGGTCATCACCGGCTTTGGCCGCACCGGCAACTGGTTCGGCTCGCAGACGCTTGGCATCCGTCCCGACATCATGACCACGGCCAAGGGGCTGACCTCGGGCTATGTGCCGATGGGGGCGTCCATCGTGTCGCGCAAGGTGGCCGAGGTCATCAACGGCTCGGATGAATTCGCGCATGGCTATACCTATAGCGGCCATCCCGTCGCCGCTGCCGTGGCGCTGGAAAACCTGCGCATCCTTGAGGAAGAGCACATCATCACCCGCGTGCGCGAGGTGACCGGGCCCTATCTGAAGGCGGCATGGGAACAGCTGACCGAGCATCCTCTGGTGGGCGAGGCCCGCATCACCGGCATGATGGGATCCATCGCGCTGACCCCGCACAAGGCCAGCCGCGCGAAATTCGCCGCCAAGGCCGGGACCGTCGGCCTGATCTGCCGCGAGCGCTGCTTTGCCAATAACCTCGTCATGCGCCATGTCGGCGACCGGATGATCATCTCGCCGCCGCTGGTCATCACCGAGGAGGAAATCTCGCTGCTGATGACGCGCGCCCGTCTGGCGCTGGATCAGACGTTGGATATCGTCCGCGCCGAGGGGCTGCTGGTCGCCGCCTGAGCCCATGACTTGGGGATTCTGACGATCAATGACCGGCCGGGCCACCCCCCGGCCTCATGATATGCCGATACCTCCAGCCCGCCGGGACCTTTCCCGGCGCAGGGGCGCATCCGGGCGGATGTCTGCATCGTGGGCGACGGCTATACGGGCCTTTCCTCGGCGCTGCATCTGGCGCAGGGCGGCTACCGTGTCGGGCTTGGGGCGCAATGGTGGGCAGCTCAGCGCCTTGAGGCCCGCGGACATAGAGCGGTGCTGGCCAAACTGCAAAGCCGCCAGCTATGGGACTGGCTGCGAAGCGGTGCAGCTTGTCCGCACCCTGATTGACGTAGGCCAGATCGATTGCGGCTGGCGCGACGGCGTCATCCACACCATACCGTCCGGGCCATGAGGCCGAAACCCGCGAGCATGTCGAATACATGCAGCAGGTCTATGGCCACAAGGCGATCAGCTATCTGGACCGCGACCGCATTCGGGCCGAGGTCGAAGCCGTGGATTACAATTGCGGCTCGCTGGATGTGCACAGCGACCACTTGCATCCCGTGCACTATGCCTTGGCCTCGCGCGGATGGCGGCGGATGCGGGGGCCAGCCCGCTCGAGTTGTCGCGCGTTATCCGGATCGACGCGGAGAGTCCATCCCCGCGTCTGCACTGATCAGGCCGAAGTCGAGGCCAATCATCAGGTCCTTGGCGGTGGCGAAAGCTATGACTACCGTTTCCCCTCGGCCCCGTGCGCCAAGGACCGCTGCACCATGCGCAGGGTGTTTTCCGAACTGACGAATATGCCCCTTAGCCATATTTTGGGCGGCGCTTTGGGCATCACCATGTCGCGTATTCCGCATTTTTCGCGGCTGGGACCGGCGACACTGTGGGGCTCGGGGTTCTCGGGGCAGGGGGCGCCGGAGGGCCAGATGGACGCCGCCGCGGTCTGATGTTTCGACGTCATAGCCGGGCCTTCCACCCCCGCGATTCCCCGACGGCTCAGCGCCTCGCAGCCCGCTGCTGATCGCGGCACTGACATGGTATTCGCTGCGAAGCAGGCTGTGGCCTAGCGTCGGGTCAGGGCTGGTTCCAGTAGTCAGGTCGGTCTCGGGGGTACAGAAATAGCCGCAATAGCGAAGCGCCTGATGCAGGCAAGGCCGCTCGCCCAGATAGCGCCAGATCACTAATAGATCGCCTGACTCACCTCGGGGCAGAAGGCTATCTGGGTAAAAGCCATGGCGACGGAGTTCGAGTTGTCGCCGGAAAACAGCCGTCGCTGAATATCGCGCTGTGGGTCGCTGTGCGGGCCGATTTGTGGCGGGCGGACACAGATCTTCCCTCGGAGGACGGCGAAATCCGTCAGGATCTCGCTTTGTCGTTCCTCAACATGGAGCCTTAGTCGTCCGTGCCTGAGGTCAGCACGCTGCGCACGTTCTCCATTCCTTGCAGGATATCGCTGCGGATCGCCTCGGCCACGGCATCGGGGTCGCGGCGGCGCAGGGCGTCGATCGCGGCGCGGTGCATGTCGGGCAGGTTGCTGGTGCCGAAACGCCCGCACATCACCCGCAGCGCAGGTGCGGTGCGCAGCCACAGCATCTCGACCATGTCCTGCAGGATCTCGGTCCGGGCATGGGCATAGAGCGCGTTGTGGAAGCGGTAGTTGTGCAGCATGTAGCCATGGACGCTGCCCTGCCGCATCGCGTCATCCAGCATGTCGTCGATCTGCTCAAGCTGGACAATGCCCGTTTCGTCAATGCGAAGCGCGGCGCGGCGGGCGAGGTCGGGTTCCAGCGCGACGCGGGCAAAGCACAGCTCATCCAGCTGCGGCAGCCGCAGGACGGGCACCGAGACGCGGCGGTTGTCATGGGTCTGAAGCGCGCCTTCGGATACCAGCCGCCGGATCGCCTCTCGGACCTGCGTCACGCCGCCTTCGGTCAGGGAAACAAGGCCTTGGATGGTGATTGGCTGCCCGGGCGCGACATCGCCGGTCAACACCATCTGGCGCACCCGCCGATAGATGTTGAGATGGCTGGGTTCGTTCCGGACAGTTTCGAGCATGCGGCCCGTTTCCAATCATGTTGTAGGCTGTGGCCAATCTAGCCGTGGCCCGCTGCCATTCAAGGCGAAACGCCGGGAGGCGCTTGCGAAGCCGCCCTATGCAGAAAATCTCAGACCTTGCCTGCAATTGAACCCAGAGCGGCGCGAAGGCCGATTGCAATGCGTCTGTGCTGGAACCTGCAGCGTAAACGCGGCAAAGCTGGGGTAACGACTGCCTAACCCAAGCAAAGGATCACTCAGGCTCATGCCAGATTCCCAGCCACCCGGCCTTCCCACAATCCGCACCATCGCCATGCCGGCGGATACCAATCCGGCTGGCGATATTTTCGGCGGCTGGCTGATGAGCCAGATGGACCTTGCCGCGGGCTCGGTCGCGGCGCTGACCGCGCGCGGGCGAAGCGCGACGATCGCGGTGGAGGGCATGAAGTTCCACCGTCCGGTCAAGGTTGGCGACGAGGTCTCGCTTTACGCCGAGATCGTGCATATCGGCCGGACCTCGATGCGGATCCATGTCGAAGCCTGGCGCCGTCAGCGCGAAAGCGAGATCACCCAGCAGGTGACCGAGGCGACATTCACCTTTGTCGCCCTTGATGAGACCGGCGCCGCGCGGCCCGTCCTGTCATCAACCGATTAGGATCTGATCGGGCGGAAAGTGCCGCTCATTCCGGGATATCAGTATCCGCCATATCGCTTCTCACCGAAAGGTTATGCTCCAGGGTCAGCCAAGGCGGGCTTTCGGCATACATCTCCTCGATAAGCCGCTTGACCAGCGCGATATAGGGCGAGGTGTCGCTGGCCCGATGGCTCAGCACGACCGGAGAGGTGGCGCGCGCGCCTTCAAGCACCCGATACCTGATATCCGCGCGCAGCAGTCGGGCCGAGGATGGAATGACGCAGATCCCGACCTCGGCCGCGACCAGACCAAGGGCGGTTTGCAATTCACTTACCTCCTCGACGGCGGCGGGGCGGACATCGTGGCCGTGCAGAAGTTGCAGGACGTGGTCGGCATAGCTTGGCCGCGGTTCCTTCGGATAGACGATCAGGGTCTTGCCGGCGAGTGCTGCGACCGGCAGGGGCAGGTCCAAGCTGGCAAGAGGATCGGCCACGGGGATGGCGACGACCAGACGCTCCTCGCGCAGGACGATTCCGGTCACATTGGGATCGCTGTGATGCAGCCGCCCGAAGCCAATGTCGATCCGTCCTTCCTTCAATGCATGGATCTGCTGCATCGACAGCATCTCGATCAGCTTGATGTCCAGCCCCGATTCATGCTGCCGCAACTTGCGCACCAGCGATGGCAACCCGCCATAAAGCGTCGATGGCACGAACCCGATCGAAATGACGCGGTTCTGGTTGCGCCCCATCCGGCGGGTGGCATCGCTCATCTGCTCGACCCGGCCAAGGATCTGCAGCGCCTGTTCATAGAACAGGCGACCGGCATCGGTCAGGCGCAGCGGTCGGCTGTTACGCAGAATCAGGGTCACGCCCAGCTCGTCTTCAAGCAGCTGGATCTGCCTGCTCAAGGGCGGTTGCGCGATGTTGAGCCGCTCGGCGGCACGGGTGAAGTTCCGCTCGCTTGCCACCGCGACAAAGTATCGAATCTGCCTCAGATCCATGTGGCGTTCCTGTGACCATTGCCGAAAAGCGATGTTTCATCGAGGTTGAGGCGTGAAAAGCCCTGAATCCAGACGATTCATCGCGATACTATACCCTGTAGGTATAGTTTACGACTGATTTGGTGTTGGACCCACGGGCATCATCCATTGCACTCTGACCCTACGAAGCCGCGTCCCGTCCCACGCGACGCCCCTTCATAAGGGGTCGGGGGCAGGGGGGCGGACGGGCCTGCGGACCGCGCTTGGAGGAGGGCTGCCGCGATAACCCGAAAGCTGCATGACCAAGGAGGAGACAGCCATGCGTGCCAGAAGTTCCGGCCGACCAGCGATCCAGATCCCGGCCCCATGACCCAGCGCGCGCCCATCCGCGCCTGAGACGTCGCGGCCCGATCCGCGCATCACCCCAATTTCCGTATTCCAGATGACAGGAACCGCTCCGCAAGGACGTTCCCTGAAGGAGACCCGTATGTCCGCATCCATCGACAAGGCCCGCGATCTGGGCCAGCTGCTGGCAACCGCCGTGCAGGATGACAAGGAGGCCGGCGTCTTTCGCTGCCGCCGCGACATCTTTACCGACCCCGACCTTTTTGAACTGGAGATGAGGCACATCTTCGAGGCGAACTGGGTCTATCTGGCGCATGAAAGCCAGATCCCGGAACCGAACGACTATTACACCACCCATCTCGGGCGGCAGCCGGTGATCGTCACCCGCGACAAGAACGGCCAACTGAACGCCGTGATCAATGCCTGCGCGCATCGCGGCGCGATGCTGTGCCGCCGCAAGCATGGCAACAAGGGCAGCTTCACCTGTCCGTTCCACGGCTGGACCTTTGCCAATACCGGCAAGCTGCTGAAGGTCAAGGACGCGAAGAACACGCAATATCCAGCGCAGTTTAACACCGATGGCTCGCATGACCTGACGCGGCTGGCGCGGTTCGAAAGCTATCGCGGCTTCCTTTTTGGCAGTCTCAAGGCCGATGTCGCGCCGCTGGAAGCGCATCTTGGCGCGGCTAAGGTCATCATCGACCAGATCGTCGATCAGGCCCCCGAAGGGCTGGAGGTGCTGCGCGGCAACTCGTCCTACATCTATGACGGCAACTGGAAGCTGCAGATGGAGAATGGCTGCGACGGCTACCATGTCAGCTCGGTTCATTGGAACTATTCCGCGACCATGGGCCGCCGCAAGGAAGACAACACCAAGGCCGTCGATGCCAATGGCTGGAGCCGCTCGGTCGCGGGCGTCTATGGCTTCGAGAACGGGCATATCCTGCTGTGGACCAACACCATGAACCCCGAGGTGCGGCCGGTCTGGAACCGCCGCGATGAAATCCGGGCGCGTGTTGGCGACACGCGGGCCGAGTTCATCACCGGCCAGACCCGCAACCTGTGTCTTTATCCCAACGTCTTCCTCATGGACCAGTTCAGCACCCAGATCCGCGTCACGCGCCCGATCAGCGTTGACCGGACCGAGGTCAGCATTTTCTGTTTCGCGCCCAAGGGCGAAAGCGCCGAGGATCGTGCGACCCGCATTCGCCAGTATGAAGATTTCTTCAACGTTTCCGGCATGGGCACCTCGGACGATCTGGAGGAATTTCGCGCCTGTCAGCAGGGTTATGCCGGAACGGCGGCGCTGTGGAACGACATGTCACGGGGCGCACCGCTGTGGATCGAGGGGCCGGACGAAAACGCCCGCCGCATGGGTCTGAACCCGCTGCTGTCAGGTGAGCGCAGCGAGGATGAGGGGCTTTTCGTGCGGCAGCACGCCTTCTGGGCCGAGACCATGCAAAAGGCGCTGGCCTCTGAGCTGGCCGGGACGGCCCCCGTCGCCGGAATGGCGGCCTGTGCAAGCGAAGGAGAGCTGGCATGAATATCCCCCTGCGCACCGCCATCGACCGCGACGCCATCTGCGCCTTTCTCTACCGCGAGTCGCGCCTGCTGGATGACCGCGAATGGGATGAGTGGCTGACCTGCTACGCCGCCGACGTGGAATACTGGATGCCCTGCTGGGACGATGATGACCGGCTGACCGAGGACCCGCAAAGCGAGATCTCGTTGATCTACTATCCCAGCCGCGACGGGCTTGAGGACCGGGTCTTTCGGATCAAGACCGAGCGCTCCGGCGCCTCGACGCCCGAGCCGCGCACTAGCCACAGCGTGACGAATGTCGAAATCATCGCCGAGCGCGGTCAGGAAATCGACCTGCGCTACAATTTCCACACCCTGAACCACCGCTACAAAGTCACGGATCAGTTCTTTGGCACGATCTTCCTGACCCTGCGCCACGGACCGGAAGGGCTTGCGATCTGCCGCAAGAAGGTCGTGCTGAAGAACGACTACATCCGTCAGGTCATCGACGTCTACCACGTCTGACCACAGCCCCACCGAACACAGGAGGAAGCCGCATGTCCGCTTATCGGATTGCGCTGAATTTCGAGGACGGGGTGACCCGTTTCATTACCTGCAACGCTGGCGAGAAGGTGCTGGATGCCGCCTTTCGCAACAAGATCAACCTGCCCATGGACTGCTCCGACGGGGTTTGCGGCACCTGCAAGTGCCGTGCCGAAAGCGGCCGCTACGACATGGGCGACGGCTTCATCGACGATGCCCTGACCGAGGACGAGGCCGCCGAAGGGCTGATCCTGACCTGCCAGATGGTGCCGGAAAGCGATTGCATCCTTTCGGTGCCCACGTCGTCCGGGGCCTGCAAGACCGGGCAGAAATCCTTCGAGGCCATCGTTGTCGGGATCACGGAACATGCCGATGCCGCGGTGGTGCTTGAACTGGACACGTCGGGTGAAAGCGCGCCCAATTTCCTGCCCGGCCAATATGTGAATATCGACGTGCCCGGCGCGGGTCTGTGCCGGTCCTATTCCTTCAGCTCGGCTCCGGGCGAGAGCAGGCTTGGCTTTCTGATCAAGAAAATTCCGGGCGGGGTGATGACCAGTTGGCTTGGACGCGCAAAGCCCGGAGACCGGCTGACGCTCAGCGGTCCGCTGGGCAGCTTCTACCTGCGCGAAACCCGCCAGCCGCTGCTGTTTCTGGCCGGGGGGACCGGACTTGCGCCGTTTCTGTCGATGCTTGAACTGCTGGCGCGGCAAGGCTCCTCGGCCCAGATCCATCTGCTTTACGGGGTGACGCGGGACCTTGATCTGGTGCTGGTCGATGCGCTCGAAGCCTATGCCGCGCGCTTGCCGAACTTCACCTTTGCCACGGTCGTGGCCGATGCGAACTCGGCCCATCCGCGCAAGGGTTGGGTGACCCAGCACATGCCCGAGACACTGCTGCAACAGGCTGCGGTGGATGTCTATCTGTGCGGCCCGCCGCCGATGGTCGATGCCGTGCGCGGCTGGTTTGCGGAAACCGGCGTGACACCTGCCAGTTTCCACTACGAGAAATTCACCCCCAACGCTGTCCTGAAGGCCATCGCATGAACGCGCCGTTTGTTGAGATTTCGCGCGTCTTTGCGAACCGTTTCGCGGGCAAAGTGCTGGTCGTCACCGGTGCCGCGCAGGGGATCGGTCGAGAGGTCGCCTTGCGCGCCCTGCACGAGGGCGGCTCGGTCCTGTTCGTCGATCGGGCGGATTTCGTGGCCGAGGTCGTGGCCGAAACCGGCAACCCCGCCGCCCG
The DNA here is from genome assembly GCF_009711205.1 of Paracoccus litorisediminis. GTDB lineage: Bacteria > Pseudomonadota > Alphaproteobacteria > Rhodobacterales > Rhodobacteraceae > Paracoccus > Paracoccus litorisediminis. The sequence continues at coordinate 129,471 of NZ_WMIG01000012.1, forward strand.
CGCCTTTTGCGCCGATCTTGAGACACATGAAGGTGCGGCAGCGGCGATGGCCTTTGCGGCCGAATGCTTTGGCGGCATCGATATTCTGATCAACAATGTGGGCGGGGCAATCCGCATGCGCCCCTTTGCCGAATTCGAGCCCGCCCAGATCGAGGCCGAGATCCGCCGCTCGTTGATGCCGACGCTGCATTGCTGCCACGCGGTGCTGCCGCATCTGTTCGCCCGAGGTGGAGGCGCGATCGTCAATGTCTCGTCCAACGCCACGCGGGGGATCCATCGCGTGCCCTATTCAGCGGCCAAGGGCGGCGTCAACGCCATCACCATGTCGCTGGCCATGGAGCTTGCGCCGCACAACATCCGCGTTGTGGCCACCGCGCCCGGCGGCACCTCCGCACCCGCGCGGCGTGTGCCCCGCAATGCTGCGGGCGACAACGCCGCCGAACAGGGCTGGATGGCCGAGGTGGTCGGGCAGGTGACGGAATCAAGCTTCATGAAGCGCTACGGCACCTTGGCCGAGCAGGTGGCGCCGATCCTGTTCCTGGCCTCGGACGAGGCCTCCTACATCACCGGAAACGTTTTGCCCGTCGCGGGAGGCGATCTGGGCTGAACGACGACGCGCAATAACATCCAGGGAGGAGAAAAATGCGCCAGATCGATGTGACGGATCACATAGACAAGACAAGGTTCGGCAAATTCCAATGGTCGGTGGTGGGGCTTTGCGCGCTGCTGCTGATCGTCGATGGCTATGACGTCTTTGTCGCGGGCACGGTCCTGCCCAAGCTGATTCAGGAATGGGGGCTGACCAAGCCGCAGGCCGGCACGCTGCAGGCATGGGCGCTGTTCGGGATGATGTTCGGGGCGTTCATCTTTGGCTCGCTTGCCGACCGGTTCGGACGCAAGAAGGGCATCGCGATCAGCTTCCTCATGTTCACCATCGCCACCTTGCTCACCGGTTTTGCCACAAGTCCCGAGCAGTTCAAGATCTTCCGCTTCTTTGCCGGTCTGGGCTGCGGTGGCTTGATGCCGAATGCCGTGGCCTTGATGAACGAATACGCGCCGAAACGCCTGCGCAGCACCATGGTGGCGCTGATGTTCTCGGGCTATTCGGTGGGCGGCATGCTGGCTGCGGGACTGGGGATTTGGGTGATCCCGAACCATGGCTGGCAGCCGATGTTCTTTGTCGCCGTGCTGCCGCTGCTGCTTTTGCCCGCAATCCTGTGGCGTCTGCCCGAGTCGTTGGGCTTCCTGATCCGTCAGGGCGATCAGGATCGGGCGCGTCGCGTGCTGAGCCGGGTCGATCCGAACCTGCAGCTTCGTTCGACGGACACGCTGATCTTCACCGAAGCCAAGGGTAGCTCTGCCTCGATCACCGAACTGTTTCAGCACCAGCGCCTGCTGCGCACCTCAATGCTGTGGGTCGCGTTCTTCTGCTGCCTGCTGTTGGTTTACCTGCTGTCCTCATGGCTGCCCAAGGTGCTGCAAGAGGCCGGTTACGCCGAAAAGGCCAGCCTTCTCAGCCTGTTTTCGCTCAATTTCGGCGGAATGGCCGGGGCCATCCTTGGTGGGCGTATGGGTGACCGGTTCGGACTGCCGAAGGTCGTCATAGCGTTCTTTGTGCTGGCGGCGCTGTCGATCGGGCTGATCGGGTCCAACCCGTCCTCGGCGCTTCTGTTCGCGCTGGTCTTCGTCGCGGGCGCGACCACCATCGGCACCCAGATCCTGCTTTATGCCAGCGTCGCGCAGCTTTACCCGCTTGCAGTGCGCGCGACTGGTCTGGGCTGGGCTTCGGGTATCGGGCGGATCGGTGCCATCGTCGGGCCGACCTTTGGCGGATTGCTTCTGGCGCAGCAATATCCGTTGCAGCAGAACTTCCTGATCTTCGCGATCCCCGCCGCGATTTCCGCAATGGCGATGATGGTCTACGCGCTTGCATCCGCTCGCCAGACCGAGGCGCTGAAGCCGGTCGAGGCGTGAATTATACGGCAGCGGAGTTTGGGGGGGCGTCGTCGCCTCCCATTCCCTGTGCAGGACAATCCCTAGAGGAATGAAATGTGAACGGGGCGGAAATCGAGGTTCAAATACATTACATAAGTCCGATTATTCTGCAAAATTGTATAGCGAGGTGGATTCAAGTTGGAACTGCGACTTTGATGTAAAATCAGTGCATTGCATCAAGGAGTATTCTCCATGTCCAAACCTTACCTGCATCTCGACCTCGAAGAACGGCGCAAAATCGCGCGCTGGCGCG
>NZ_WMIG01000013.1 GCF_009711205.1 Paracoccus litorisediminis
GTTCCTGACCAAGGTCATCGGGGTCGAGCACTGATGGCCCGCCTCACCTCCGAAGAGATCGACGAGCTGGACATGGAGTTCTACTTCGAGCGCGAGGGTCTGACCTTCAAGCTCGGGCAGGGCGTCAACGGCCTCCAGGCCAATCTGAAGGAATGCCCGGCCTGCGGCGACTTCCGCTACCGGACCTATTTCGGTCTGGATACCGGCAAGGGCAACTGTTTCGTCTGCTCGGCCAGCTTCACCCGCACCAGCTTCATCCATGCTCATCTCGGGCATGGAGACAACGAGTGGCGGTTGACCTTCGAGGCGGTCGAGGAGGTGCTGCGCGAGCAGGGCTGGCGGCCCAAGCGACAGGCGATGGTGGCGGTGGATACCAGCGCCGTCACCTTGCCCCTGAGCGAGCCTGTGAGCGAGGCCACGCCCGCCGCGCAACTCTATCTGGCCCAGCGGGGCGTCCCGCTCGATGTGGCGAGCTATTTCCAGCTCAGGCATTGCCAGTTCGGCTGGTGGAAGTTCAAGGAAGACGGCGAGACGAAGATGCAAACCTTCTCGGATCGGATCATCGTTCCGGTCTTCGATCTCGACGGCACCCTGAAGACCTTCCAGGGCCGCGACATGATCGGCAACTCGCCCAAGAAATACCTCTTCCCGAAAGCGCTTCCCGGCACCGGGCGCTACCTTCTGAACGGGCATAACTGCGTGGCCTCGGGCGCCGCGGTGATGGGCGAGGGCTTCTTCGACGTGATCGCGATCAAGATGGCGCTCGATGAGGAGCAGGATCTGCGCGACGTGACCGCACTCGGCTCCTTCGGCAAGCACCTGTCCTATGGCGCGATGGATGGCGACGACCAGCTCGGGCGGCTCAACACCCTGCGCATCGGCGGGCTGCGCACCGTGACGATGATGTGGGATGGCGAGCCCAAGGCGCTCGAGGCCGCCCTCGATGCGTCCCGACTGATGGTCTCGATCGGACTCAAGGCCCGTGTGGCACTGCTGCCCTTCGAGAAAGACCCCAACGAGGTCACGCCGGAAGTGGTGGTGGCGGCCTATCGCGCGGCGCGGCCCTATACCCCCGCGCTCGACATGATGTGGCGGCTCCAGAACCCCTACGCCAATGCGATCAACCGCGCACGCAACGGCATTTCCGACTGACGACCGCGACATCCCATGCGACGGCGCTGCCGCGCCGCGCTATACAGTAAGCACAAGATAGAAACCGAACCGAAAGGCAAAAGCATGACGGTCCAACTGAGTATCCGCCAGGTGCATGGCGTTCATAAGGGCGGCACCAAAGAATACACGCTCACCCTCGTCGAAGGGTCGATGGGCAAGCTGCTTTTCCGCGCCTGGGGGCCGGTTGGCAAGTCGGGCGACGGCAAGATCGAGCTGGCGAAGGAAGACACCCTCGACGCCGCCGTGAAGGATCGCCGCAAGGGCGGCTACGACATGAAATACCAGCCGGTGTCCAAGATCACCCCGGACAAGCTGCCCGCATATCTGACCAGGAAGCACCTGACGCTCCTGACCGACGGCTATCTGAGCTTCCTCCATGAGGATTTGAAATTGACCGATGTGCCCGGCGCGGGCGGCGGCAGTCACAGCGAGCGCGCGGCCATGACCGACGCAATCCTCAAGGCCACCGAGGAGAAGCGCCGCGAAGAGGCGAGGGTCAAGGCCGCGGCAGAGGAGGCTGAACAGGCCGCCGCGCTGGAAGAGATGAAAAACGCACCTTTCTTCGGGATGTTCTGAGATGAGCCATTACCTCACCCTCGACCAGGAGAACCGCTTCTCCTTCACCTGCCCGATCTTCGACAGCAAAGTCGAGATGCGCGGCTGCGTCCTCGTCCGCGACATGGTGTATCAGGGCAAGAACTTCCCGCAGCGCCAGGGCTGTCAGGTTTGCATCCGTGGCGGCAAGTGCCCGGCGGCCGAGATCGTTCGGCGGATCGCGCACAATCAGCCCAATGCGACGGATCGCTGCTCGGCGACCGAGCCGGTCCACGGCAAGCTGCCGGCGGATGTGCTCGAATTTGTCCGCCCCACGGTGATGCTCGAAAACGCCCTGCGGCGCCTGGCGGGCAGCGAGGTCACGATGATCCAGTCGGCCAACGACCGCATCGACGCCCAGATCGCCACCGCGCCGCGTGAGCGGGTCGCTGGCAAGGTGACTCGGGTTTCGGCGACCGCGAACTATGAAAAGCCGGAAGGCCGCTCTACGGCGCGCAAATCGGCCCCTGCGTCGAAGCCTGCCGCCAATGTCGAGGCTGCGATCTCCGGCGACATGAGCGCCGCGATCAACGCGGCTGCATGAGGAGGTCGAAAGCCCTCCCAACCACCTCTTTTCAAAGACCTAGGAGTCAACGTGCGCCCTGAAAGTATCTTCTGCATTTCCGTTGCGGCCACCGTCTGTGTGATCGCCCTCTGCATCACCGCATTCAACGTCACCAAAGACCCGAAACATCGGGCCCTGGGTTCCTGCATCAATGATCGCATGGAGAGCACCGGCCGCATCGACTGCGCCCGCGCCATCTACGGCACCGAAGGAGTTGTCCAATGACCGCGCTTCAGCCCATTCGGATGACCGACGCCCAGTTGGTCGCCATGATCGACCGCATCGCGCTCGAATCCTCGCGCACCGAGAAGGAGCGCTATCTGGCTGATCTGGCCGCGACCAGCCAGGGGCGCGAGATGATCCAGCTTTGCTACAACCCCTTCTGGACCTGGGGTATCACCCAGAAAGAGATGCCGCCGACCGGCCAAGGCCCGAGCGAGGGCGACACGCTGGCGGAGATCAAGACGCTTCTGATGAAGCTGGCCGCCCGCGAGCTGACCGGGAATGCCGCAGCCGAGGTTGTCGCCTCCGCCTTCGCCAGCTTCACGCCCGCCGCCGGCCGCCTCCTGTGGCTCTGCCTCAACAAGGATCTCAAGGCGGGCGTCAACACCGCCTCGATCCTTGCGGTCGATCCCTCGATCGTTCCGATCTTCGCCGTGATGAGAGCCAACTCCTACGAAGAGAAGCACGTCAAGGCCTTCCCGGTCGCGGTCGAGCCGAAACTCGACGGGCATCGCGTGACCTTCATCGCCAAGGATGGCGGCGGCGGCTTCTTCACCCGCACGGGCAAGGCGATCGACTCCCTCGAGCACATGATCGAGCCGACCCTGAAGGCGCTGCGGCACTGGGCCGGCATGACGCGCATCACGAACGGCCAGCCTAACCCGGTCCATGACCTGCTGTCGGTCCTGCGCTACTTCGGCGGCGTGCCGGAGATCGTCCTCGATGGCGAGATGATGTCGGATCAGGGCTTTGCCGAGACCTCGGGCGCGCTGAGGCGGAAAAGCGAGGATGCCGATGTGCGCTTCCACATCTTCGACATGCTGTCTTGGGACGAGTTCGATGCAATGGGCGATGTTGCGGTGCCCTACGCGCATCGCCGCCAGCGCGTCCTCGATCTGATCGGCTGCACGAAGCATCTGGGCGACCGCCTGACCGTCACCGAGATGCGGGTTGCTCGCAGCCATGACGAGATCCAGTTGATCTATCAGGACTACCGGGCGCGCGGCTTCGAGGGCGCGATGGTGAAGCTGCTCGACGGGCCTTACCAGAAGAAGAAGTCGCGGAGCTGGCTTAAATTGAAGAATGAAGACACCGAGGATCTTCAGGTGATCGGCGTCTTCCAGGGCCAGGCGGGCGGCAAATACGAGCATACCATCGGCGGCCTGATCGTGGACCGTAATGGCGTGGAGGTGCGCGTGTCGGGTCTGGATGATGCGACCCGCGCCGAGATCTGGAAGCTCTGGTGCGAGGATGTGCAGCTTGTGGCGGCCAATCCGAACGTCGGCTATAAGGGCGAGACCTTCGGTATTGTCGGAGAGACGTTCGATAGGCGCATGAAGCTGCTCGGGCATGTCGTCGAGGTCGAGTATCACGAAGTCACGCCCGACGGCTCCCTCCGCCACCCGCGCTTCATTCGCTTCCGCGACGACAAGACCGGCGAGGTGGAGAAATGAACTTTACGACCGTCGATCTGGGCCAGCTTGATTGCTGGCCTATGGCTGGTTTCGCGCCGGGAGACTACTATGGCCGGTGCGTTCATTGTATTCAGGAGTTCGTTGGGGCGAAACATTCCACTGCCTGTCTCTCCTGTGCCGTCAAGGTGAAGAACCGGCAGACCGAGGAAATCGTGAAGATGAAGCAGGAGGTGACGGCCGCCCGCGCCAATCCGCCTGAACGCATCGAGGCCGCTGCGATCTTCCACGGCGCGACCATTTCACTGCCGCCTCCGGCGCGTCACCACACCATCCTGAACTTCATGGCGACCGTCATGGGTCTCGACGCGACGGAGGTTCATCCGGTCAACCAAGGCTTTCTCACCAACAAGGGCCGTTTCGTGAACCGCACTGAGGGCTACTACATCGCCTATCGGGCCGGTCAGTTTCTCAAGCCTGACGAGATGGCGAGGAAGGAGCCGACGCTCTACAGCGAGGATGTCTGGTAGGAGCGCTGATCGCTAGGGTGACACCCAGTCTGTCACCCTAGCTGACTCTTTCAATATTCTTATTCTAAGATTCAGGGCCGAATTTCGGCCCATTTTCATATAGTTAGACGACGAAAAACGAGGTTTTCGGGGTTTCGGACGAGGTTTCCGGGGAGATAAACGAGGTTTTCGGGGCGAAAAACGAGGTTTCCGGGGAGCTGCCTCGAGCGGGCCTTTTTCTTATCCACAGAGTATCCACAGAACTATCCGATGCCCTTGTGGACAACTTTCTCTTTCAAACGAATGAAAACCGCCCTTATCATTCGTCTCAGGAGCCGAGTCGCAGGAATCGACCGGCTAAAAACGAGGTTTTCGGGGAGTAGCTCCGAAAAGCCCAAAAGAGGTCGAGCGGGCGTTGCGAAAAACGAGGTTTTCGGGGAAGCGCCTCTTCTGGAGCGCCGCAAAGGGTCGATCTCTGCGAAAAATGCAGGGGAGTCAGAGAGCGTGACTGCGAAAAACGAGGTTTCCGGGGAGCGCACAGAGCACTCCAAGAATGCGAAAAACGAGGTTTTCGGGGAGGTGCTCGCTCCTGCTGGTCGGACTATCACAGTGCGGCCGAGCAAGGATGAGGCAATCAAACCCTCTGAACTCATTCAGATTTCCGGCCATCAGAGCCTGACGCTCAACGCCCGCCGCTCGATCACGCTCCTATGGCACAACGCTCACATGCAGGGCATCGAAGAGGGCAAGGACTATACGATAGCGCTCAGCGACCTCCGGCCAGAGCGCCGGAAGGGCAATGACGAGCTGGAGACGGCCATCACGCTCCTGATGCAGACCATTCTCATCGTGAAGCTCAAGAGCGGCCACACTCGACGGGTCCAGTTCCTTGGAGGCAACGATCTAAAGGACAGCGACCGCGACAAGGGCGTGCTCACCTACTCCTTCGACAAGCGTCTGGTGGAGATCCTGCGCGACTCCCAGATCTGGGGTCGCATCGCCATCCCGGTCCTCATGGCATTCTCGTCCAAATATGCCGTCTCCCTCTACGAGAACCTCAGCCAGTGGAGCAACCTCACCTTCAAGAGCATCCAAGAGCTGACGCTCGCGGAGCTGCGCGACATGATGGGCGTAGAGGACGGAAAATATGCGAAATTCGGAGATTTCAATATCCATGTTCTCAGGCCGGCGATCCTCGAGATCAATGCGCTCGCTCCCTTCAATGTGAGCGTTCACCCAATCAAGCAGGCCCGAAATGTGGTAGGCTTCAAGATAGGCTGGTGGGCGAAGACCACCGAGGAGCTGAAGGAGGCATTCCTGGAAACGCAGCGCTCTCGCATTGGGAGACGTGCTCGCCTTTCGGGCAGGTCCGAGGAGCTTGTGAGCGACGAAAACCTTGTGGAGCAGCTCCTCATACCTAAGTAGTGCTCCATAATCAGGCTGTGACTACTGAATCACGACTTCCCTTTTGACAGACTAGGGAAGTCTCTATTAAGTAGTTATTCCACAAGACGGTGCGAAAACTCTGTCTTATAAGTAGCCTATCGAAGCAAACAAAGCATACGAAAATGAACCTTAGAGCAGTGATATTACAGGAGGGAAACAAGTGAATGATACGGATAAGCGTCGGGTAGAACAACTCCGTATGGAGCCCCTCGCTAACTTACTCGACAAGAAGCTCAACGAGCTGGCGCCGGAGGTTACTCTGAGCGACATATCGCGCGACATGGGCTTCGCCACCCCGAACTATCTCTCCATGATCCGTAAGGGCAAATCCAAGATGGCCCTGACCAGGGTCGAGGAGTTCGCCCGCTATCTGAACATCGACGCGAAGGAGCTTTTCCTGGTCGCCCTGCGTCAGCACCACTCGGACGATGTGATCTCGCTCATGCAGCAGGCCTTCTCCGAGCTTACCGACCAGGAGCGCGCCATCCTTGAGGTTGCCCGAGCCAATCTTGTGCCGGGAGAGAACCTCACGAAGTCCACGAAAGACAAACTTGCGACCGTCTTTCGTAACAACAAGCCCGCCGCCCGGTAAAAGACATCGGACGAGGCCAAGACGATAAGGGTGCCGAGGTCCGCTTCGGCACTCTTTCTATATCCAACACAGAGAAAGCCCAACAAGGGCGAGGGAAACTAGACCATGAACGACATGCAGCAGTGCGGGTTCACGAGTGATGCGGCTCCGGTGACGGATCTCGCAGGTTTTGAAGCGACGGATGTTGAGGCCGTCGAAGCACTCGCTACCGGAGAGATCAAAGACGCGATCGACCTCGGGAGTGCTGTGCTGAGTCTGGTCAAGAGCGAGGAGGGAGAGAAATTTGTGGTGACGACGAGCGAGGGGCATGCAGCCATCATCCCGCTGTCGGCACTCTATATTCCGCGCGATTTTTAGGTCTGCGGCTGCTAGTAAGTAGTTAGTAGAGAAACGCGCGTGACAAACGCAGAAGAAAGGCACCAGCTCCATGAACAGAGAAATCATCGAACTCCGCGAAGTCGTCACGAAGCTGGTGCCCATGCTCACTGGCAAGGGTCTGCGCGTCACGATGCGCGGCACCCGCGCCTATGTGCGGGCCAACGCCAAGACCAACAAGCCCGAGTTGGTCAACATTCCGTCGATCCCTGACAATGCGACCTCCGAGTTCATCTCGGCCATTCAGGGCTTCATCGACCATGAGGTCGGGCACGTCCTGCACACCGACTGGAAATACTACGGCGGCGACGGGGTGCGTATCGCGCTCAACACGCCCGAAGGCCGCGCGCTCTCCGCGAGCCACAACTCGGTCGAAGATCCGTATGTCGAGCGCGAGCAGATGAAACTGTTCCCCGGCTCGAAGTCGAACCTGACCCAGCTCCATGACTACTTCCTCAAGCGCATCACCACGCCCGCGCTCGACGCGGTGAAGGGTGACACGAAGAAGGAGTTCTCGGTGCTCTGGGTGCCGGCCGTGCGCGCGCTGTCGGGCCAGGCAATCTTCCAAGAGTTCATGGACGCCGGCAATCATTGGGAACAACCGATGGTCAAGGCGGTGGTCATGGCCCTCTCGGACGAAACCATGCGTCTGCTGAAACATGCCCGCAACACCGAAGAGACCCTGCTGGCGGCGCAGGAGATCCACGACATCCTCTTCAATCGCAAGCTGAACGAGCCTGAGCCGGAAGAGGAACAGCCCCAGCCGCCGGAGCAACAAGGCGACGACGATCAGTCCGGCGCCGAGAGCGAGGATGATCAGAATGACGAGGGCGAGTCGGAAGACAAGCCCGAACAGCCCGCCGGCGAAGGCGACGGGGATGGCGAGCGCGACCATTCCGAGAGCGACGATGAGGGCGAAGCCGGTCCCGGCGAGGACGGCAAAGATGGCGGCGAGGAAGAAGATGGCGAAGATGCCGGAGACGCTGATGGAGATGGCGACGCGGAGGGCGACGAGGACGGCGATGATAGCGAAAGCGACGGGGATGAAGCTGCTGACGATGCAGCCTCCGACGACGCTGACGGGGACGAGGCCGGCGATGGTGACGCTGGACGAGGCGACGAGGATCAGGCCGACGAGCTGGGAGACGATGCCGAAGAGGGCGAAGGCGGTGAAGCTGACGCTGCGGGCGAGGATGATGCTGACGGTGCGGATGCCGAAGATGGCGACGATGCCGAGGGTGGCGCTGATGACGCTGGCGGAGACGATGACGCCGGAGACGCTGACGAGGGAGATGATAGCGCGTCTGATGGAGCCGGAGCTGCCGGTGAGGATGCTGACGCCGGAGGAGATGCTGGCGGTGAGCAGGCGGAAGATTCCGACGATCTGAACGGCGGGGAGCGGCAGGCTCAGGGCGGCGGCAGCCGCGAGGATGATGACGGCGAGGCTGCGGCAGACGGCGAGGGCGAGGATGATGGCTTCGGCGGTGACGCGGGCCGCGGCATGTTCGACCTGGATGCCAGCGAGTTCCAGCCGGTCGATCTGTCGAACGCTCTCCAGAAAGAGCTGACCGAGATGGCGATGGAGGCGATGGGCCACTCGGATTACTCGACCTTCACCCGCGACGAAGACCGGATCGAGGTCTTCGATCCTGACACGCTCGGTATCAATGTGCGCGATGAGTGGGTGCCTGCGATGGAAGATGAGGTGCGTCACATGATCGGGCCGATGCAGAAGGACATCGAGCGGATGATGGCGTCGCAAAGCTACGTCATCCGCACGCCGGGCCACACCCGCGGCAAGCTGCACGGGCCGTCGCTCTACCGCGTGCCGCTGGGCGACCCGCGCGCCTTCACGCAGCGCGAGGAGCACCGCTCGAAGGACACGGCGGTCATGCTGCTGATCGACAACTCCGGCTCGATGCACGGCCAGGAACTTTCGGTCGCCATGCACGCGGGCTATGCCCTGGCCTCGACGCTGGAGCGCGTCAACATCGCCAATCAGGTGATGGGCTTCACCACGGGCAGCCTGAGCCGCAGCGCGATGGATGCTTTGCGCAACGATCCGATGGCCTACAGCTTCTCGCGGACCTGCACCATCGTCATGCCGATCTTCAAGGAGTTCGGCGAGCGGGTGACGCCGACCGTCAAGCGCCGGATCGCCGCCCAGATCAATGCGCAGGTCGGCATGGAGACCAACGTGGATGGCGAGTCCCTCGAATATGCCGCGATGGCCCTGATGCGCCGCACGGAGCGTCGCAAGGTCATGCTGGTCATGTCCGACGGCCAGCCGGTCGGCAACGGCACCCGTCAGCACCTGACGAAGACCGTGGAGAACCTGACCAAGGCGGGGATCGAGACGATCGGGATCGGGATCAATACGACCGCTGTGCAGTCCTACTACCCGCGCAGCATGGTCCTGAACAATGTCGCGGATCTCCCGAAGACCGTGATGGGCGAGCTGAAGCGCATCCTGACGAACTGAAAAGCCACACCCCTCTAGTAACTACTTACTTTCCGGTGGCGGTCTGCGCGGCCATCGTGCTAAGTAGTTACTAGAAGAACCGAACCAGCCACACCGAAGGCACCACCGAAGGGAAAACCGAGCATGAACGCCATTGCACCCACCGCCAATGACAAGATCAAATGCGAGATCGACGGGCAGATGATCCATTCGGTCCAGCTCCACATTCAGGCGAATTACGCCGATAGCTGGACCGTCGATCGCTACAAGGCCGAATATCCCGACGCGCCGCTGCTGTCGGACTTCGCCATGCAGTATATCCAGAAGCAGCAGAAGGCGGCGGCTCCCGCGGCACCGGCTGCGCCCGCCGTCGCGACCGCCACGCCGCACGAGCCCGCCGTCCAGGCCGAGTTCCAGCAGGTGCTGCCCGGCGGCGGCAGCTATACCGAGGCGACGGAGCACATGCACACCCTGTTCGATTTCGGCGACGTTCCGGCCGCCAAGGGCGCCAGCGGCACGCCCATCACCGTCAAGGTGCTGCGCGACCATTCCGCCGAGCACATGCCCTACCTGCAGGCCGTGGATCAGGGCTACGTCTTCAATATTGATCTGGTCAAAAAGATCCTGGTCGCCTTCACCCTGAACAAGCCGCTGCTGCTCTGGGGTATGCACGGCACGGGCAAGACCACGGCGGTCCAGCAGGTCTGCGCCCGCACCGGCCGTCCGGTGATGCGCGTCCAGCACACCATCAACATGCAGGAATCCGAGGTCATCGGTCAGTGGATCGTCAAGAACGGCCAGACGGAATACCAGCTCGGGCCGCTGGCGATGGCGATGCTCTTCGGCTGGACCTACATCGCGGATGAATACGACTTCGCCATGCCCTCGGTGACGGCGGTCTATCAGCCGGTGATGGAAGGCCAGCCGCTCATCATCAAGGATGCGCCGCCGCACCTGCGCAAGATCACCCCGCACCGCGACTTCCGTTTCGTCGCGACCGGCAACACCAATGGTCAGGGCGACGAGACCGGCCTCTATCAGGGCACCCTGATGCAGAACTCCGCGAACTACTCGCGCTTCGGCGTGACCGAGGAGGTTCACTACATGGACGAGGCCACCGAGCAGGCGATCCTGCGCTCGAAGGCGGGCGCTCCCGCGCAGAACGCCAAGCAGATCGTCTCCTTTGCCAATAAGGTCCGCGAGGCCTTCAAGGACGGCAAGATCTCCATGACCATCTCGCCGCGGGAGATGATCAACGCGGCCCAGCTCGGGCTGGCGTTCGGTGGCAACTGGCGCATGGGCATCGACCTTGCCTTCGCCAACCGCCTGCCCCGCACCGACAAGATCGTGGCTGGAGAGGTCGCTCAGCGGATCTTCGGCTCGTAAGGAAAGAGCCAATGGATCACCTGAACGCCAATGAGGTGAAAGGGCTGGTGCATCGCACCAGCCTCCGCCTTTTCGCCAAATTTCCCCAACTCCGCGCGTCCCATGAGTTCGAGGATTTCGAGCAGATGATGTGGATGGAGTGGATGCGGGTGAAAGACCGCTTCGACCCCGCGCACGGCTATCATTTCACCACCTATTTCGGGACATGCTGCCGCAACCGCGTCCTGAAGATGGTCAACGCCCGCCGGCCAGATGTGGAGTTCGACACAGATGTGGCGGAAAGCCAGCCTGACGATTTCAAGTCCTCGGAGGATATGCTGGCCGAGAGCCGCGTCAGATCCAGGGCCTTCGAGCGCGTCGACCCGCAGATGCGAAAGATCGCGGAGCTGCTGATCGAAGACCCGGAAATCCTGCAGCGCGAGGCTCGCGCCCAGGCGGCCAAGGCCGCCCTTACTTCGGCCCTGAACGGTGGGGCAGGGAAGGAGCCTGAGCTGCCTGAGATCACCTTGCCGCTCCTCTTCCGCGTGATGGGCCTTCATCGCTCGCGCGGATACCACCTCGTCGCCCAATTCAAAGAGACCCTGGATGAATACCTCTGACCTCTTCCAATTCACGCCCGGCTGCTTTGGCTCGACCTATTTCGCGAAAGACTCCACCTGTGGCGTCTGCCCCTTCGCCCCTGACTGCGAGAAGCGGTCGGTGCAGACGATGGATGACATCAGGGCGATCTGCGGCGTCGTCACGCGCAAGCGTCGCGCGGGCAAAGGCGAGCTGTCGGAGAAAGCCAGGGAAGTATTCGAGAAGCTCGGCAAGTCCGCGCGCGAGGTCCGCGCATCCCTCATGGGTGGTGAGAACCCCTATCCCACCAATCAAGGCTTCATGGGTGATGTGTGTCAGATCCTGCTGCATTTCCGCGAGGTCAAGACCGCATTCCTAGCGACGGTCATTGCCGAACGCTGTAAATTGAGACCATCGACCGCAGCAAGCTACACCAAGCAGGCAGTGGCGATCCTGCAGCATTGCGAGGCTGCTGACATTCAAGGCGACAGCATTTCCTTGCGCCGCGGCTAAAGTAAGAGGTTACTGTATGCACACGCTCCTGGCTTGCCGAAGCGATTTCTCTATCGGCGAAAGCATTCTGACCCCCGATGAGATTGTCGAAGCGGCTACCGCCCTCGGCCAGACCGTCGTGGGCCTGACCGACACAATGAGCGTGACCGGACTGGTCAGCCTCTCCCAGGCTGCCAAGAAGGCGGGCATCAAGCCGATCATCGGCGTCCGGCTGCGCATCTCGGAAGATGCCAAATGGCGCCCGAACAAAGACCTGAAGGAAAAGAAGAAGGACATGCCGAAGTCCTTCTTCGCGACGGTCTATATCCGCAGCGAGGCTGGGCTCAAGGCGGTCTATCGCCTGCTAACCCTCGCCAATAGCGAGACCCATTTCTACTACCACGCCATGCTGGACTGGCCCGATGTGCAGTCCGAACTGATGGCGTTGCAGTCCAGCGATTATGCGCTAGTCCTCGGCGACGAGCAGGGCATCTACCAGCACGCAGCATTCGACGACATCCGCGCGGACTGCATCACCCTGATGAACCACTACGGACATGCGATCTACCTGCCCATCGTGGCGGTGAACACGCCCTATTACGGCCGCATCAACAAGCTCTCCATCGAGACGCACCGCAGCTACGGGCTGCCGCTGCTGGCGATCCGGCCGGCCTATTACGACGCGGGCCATGCCGACGCGCAGGAGGTCATGGCGGCGGTCTGCGAGAATGCCAAAGCGTCCGACGGCTATTTCCGCTCGCGCTTCAATCGCGACATGCACCCGATGAACGCGCAGGACTTTGTGGCCGAGGCGATGAAGGCCGCCCAGCACCTCATCAAGCGAGGCGTGCCCGACGCGGGCTCGATGATGAGCAAGGCGGTCCTGACGACGATGGGCTTTGCCGATGGCGTGACCTATCTCTGGGCCAAGCAGCCGCCGTCGCTGCCCAAGCTCGCGGATGACGAATATGCCGCGCTGGTGGCGGAATGCCAGAAAGGCTTCCTCGATCGGTTCAAGGCTCCGATGTTCGGCCACACGCCGAGCGCGCAGGAGCAGATGCAGACCTACCTGCCGCGCCTCCAGTATGAGCTGGGCGTCCTGAAGAAGCTGGGCTTTGCGCCCTACTTCCTCACCGTGCAGAACATCGTCCGCTTCTCAAAGAGCAACGGCATCCTGGTCGGCCCCGGTCGCGGCTCGGTCGGTGGCTCCCTCGTCGCCTATCTGATGGGCATCACCGACATTGATCCGATCCGCTTCGGCCTCCTCTTCGAGCGCTTCATCAACCCCGAGCGTCTCGACCTTCCCGACGCCGACCTCGACTTCATGTCCGAGCGGCGCGGCGAGATCATCGAATACCTGATCCAGACCTTCGGCGAGGACCGAGTGGCCGGGGTCTCCAACTTCTCGACGCTGGGCTCGGCCTCGGCCATCCGCGACGTGAGCCGCGTCCTTGGCATTCCCGAGCGCGAGTTCTCCGTCTCGAAGATGGTGCCGAAGGAGCACGGCCAGCCGGTCGGCCTGGAAGAGGCGGCGCGTCAGGTGGCGGGCATCAAGGAGTTCGCCGACAAGAATGCCGCCCTCTGGCCGCTGATGCTCCGCCTTGAAGGCACCACCCGCAACATGGCGCAACACGCCGCGGGTGTCGTCGTCGCTGGCGCACCGCTCACGGATTTCGCCGTGGTCGAGAAGCGCAAAGAGACGGCGGTGGTCAACTGGGACAAGCGCGTGATCGAGGAACAGGGCCTGGTCAAGATCGACGTGCTGGGCCTCTCGACGCTCGACATTATCGCCCATGCGCTGCGCTACATCGAGGAGGGCACTGGTCGGAAGGTGGCGATCAACGAGATCCCGCTCGATGATCCACTGGTGCTCCAGAAGTTCGCCCAAGGCGACACGTCAGGCGTCTTCCAGTTCGAGGGCTCGGGGATGCGCAAGCTCTTGCGCGACCTTGGCTCCATGACCGGCTCGGTCAGCTTCGAGGACATCACGGCCTGCACCGCGCTCTACCGGCCCGGCCCGATGGAGTCTGGCATGATGGACAGCTTCGCCAAGCGCAAGCGCGGCGACGAGGCGGTGGAATACCTGCATCCCTCGACCGTGCCCTATACCGAGGAGACCTTCGGCATCCTGGTCTATCAGGAGCAGGTGATGAAGCTCTCGCAGACGGTGGCAGGCTATTCCGGTCCCGATGCCGACAAGCTGCGTAAGATCATGGGTAAGAAGCTGCCCGAAGAGATGGCGAAGGAGCATGACAAGTTCGTCGCGGGCTGTGTCGCCACGGTCGGCTGCACCGAGGAGTGGGCAGGTGAGCTGTTCGGCCTGATCTCCGGCTGGGCCGGCTACGGCTTCAACAAATCCCACGCCGCCGCTTATTCGCTGATCTCCTACCAGTCGATGTGGCTCAAGACGCACTACCCGCTGGAGTTCTACGCCGCGACCATGACGGTCGTGAGCGAGGAAAAGCTCCTGGGGCTGATGCGCGATGCCAAGTCGCAGGGTGTGGTGGTCAGCTATCCCGACATCAACAAGTCGTCGGGCCGGTTCGAGATCGTGCGCGGGGCCAATGAGATCGTGGTGCCTTTCCAGCGTATCAAGGGCATCTCGATCAAGACGGTCGATGCGATCCTGAAGGCGCGCGCACAATCGCCCTTCTACTCGATGGCGGACTTCGTGGCGCGCGTCGAGAAGCGGGCCTGCAACATCAAGGCGCAGACGGCGCTCGATAGGGTAGGGGCCTTTGCCAGCGTCGAGCCCGGCCAGCCGAGCCAGAACGACCCTTGCCGGGTCCGCGATCAGGTCGAGCTGATGCCCAGCCTCGTCAGCGATTACGTCCCGATCAATCGCGAGATGCACCGCGACGGCGCGACCAAGGATGCGATCATCGACCTGAGCGATGAATACCGGGCGGCGCTCGGTCCCGCCAGCGGTCGCGACGGCCTGCCCTGCAAGCCGCATTTCGGTCGGGGCGCAAAGGTCATGGTCATTACGGATGCGCCGTCGGCCGAGGAAGAGGGCAATGGCATGTTCGGCTATGCCCGCGCCAATACCGGCGTCCTCGATGCGATGCAGGATGCAGACCTTTCGATGCAGGAGGTCTACTGGACCGGCCTGCTCAAGCGACCCAAGCGCGGCGGCCGGATCGCGGCCGAGGAGATCGGGCAGCACAAGCCCTACCTGATGCGCGAGATCGAGGCGCTCAAGCCCACGGTCATTGTCGCGCTCGGCTCCAGCATCGTGCGGGAGTTCCTGCCGACGCTGAAAGGCAAGGTCTCCGACTTCGCGGGCGACGTGCTCTATCTGAAGGATCTCGATGCGAACCTCGTGATCGGGTTCTCCGGCGGCGAGATTTACCACGCCCCCGAAAAGCAAGAGGCCATGAACAAGGTCTTCCATGTCGTGAAGGAGTTGATGCCATGAGCCGCCGACTTTTCATTTCCACCAGCCGCAAGGACAGACAATGACCAGCACCACCCCCGAAACCACCGCGCCCGGCTATGCCGTCCGCGATTACGTCGATACGGAGCAGCTCAAGCGCGACCTGACCTATACTCCGAACGACCTCTCCTCGGCGATGATGGTGCAGGCGGGCCTGTTCAGCCATTATGGCATCCTGTTCGCCCAGGCATCCAAGCAGGTCGATGTGGTGAAGCTCCTTCTGGAGAACACCGAGGCGGCGGTCTACCAGATGCTCCGCGCCAAGGCGTTGCAGCAGGGCGAAAAGCTGACCGAAGTCCAGCTCGAGAAGGCCGTATCCCGCGAGCCCCGCGTCATTGCGATGAAGAAGGCGCTGGCGGAGGCCAAGCAGGTCGAGGGCATCGCCCGCACCGCAATGGAGGCCTTCCGGCACCGCAAGGACATGCTGGTCTCGCAGGGCCTGATCTCGCGCGAGGAAATGAAGGGCGATCTGCGGATCAATGGCGGCAAAGTGCAGCAGGATCAGGCTCTTGCCATGCACCGCGCGGCCCTCGGCGCGCAATAAAAAGTGGCCTATCTAGGCATATCCCTAGAGACTAATCTGCCTAGATAGGCTAAAAAGTAGTTAGCCGAAAGGCAAACAGGCACCAAGCATAAAGCTACCACGCCGGTAGCTCCGCACCCTGCCAAGGAGAACAGACTATGACTATGAACCCCGTGCTGATGGCGCTCCTCGCGAACAACGCCAACAAGTATAAGGGTGGCGATCAGGGCAAGGCCCAGAAAGCCAAGGATGGCCGCAACACCATCCGCCTCATCGCACCGTCGCCCGCTGAGGCGAAATGGGTCGGCGAGGACTACAAGTTCCACCGTGATGTGGGCGTTCACTGGATCAAGGCCGACGAGAAGGCGAAGCCCCTGGCTGTCGTCGGCTCCGAAGAGATCTGCTTTGATCGCGTCTCGCCCATCTCGGCCGCGATCAACGCGGCGATCGCCTCCGCCTATGATGAGGAGTCGAAGAAGCTCTACGAAAGCTGGAAGGCCAAGGCCGCCGTCCTCGTGAACGTCGTCAACCGGGCGAATGGCGAGGTCGAGGTTTGGGAGATGCCGCGCACCGTCTGGGGTAAGATCAACGATCTGGCGCTGCTTTACGCGGACCAGTCGGGCGTCAACATCTTCGACCACGCTTCGGGCATGGATCTGGTGATCACCAAGTCGGGCAAAGGCCTGAACACCCAGTATGACGTGGCGGTCAGCCCGTTCATGCCGGGTAAGCCGTTCCCGCCTGTGACCGCGGATCAGATCGAGAAGGCGTCGAACCTGGACGACTTCATCAAGTCGAACTTCTTCCGCGACGGTGACGACAAGAAAGCCCTGTCGGCGATCGCCCAGATCGCCAACGTGGTGATCCCGCAGATCGGCGCCCCCGTGACGCCGACTGCCGCTCTGACCTCGGCCGGATCGAGCGTCGCGGGTGCCAATGTCGCGCAGACGGGCAGCCTCCAGGCGACGCAGCCGACCACCATCGACCCGGCGGTGCAGGCGGCCATGCTCGCTCAGGAGCAGGCACGGCAGGCGGCGGATGCGAAAGCGGCCGAGGATGCTCGTCAGGCGATCCTCGCTTCGCAGATCGCGGCCCTCCAGGCGGCGCAGGCCGCTCCGGCGCCGACTCCCGCGCCGGTGGTTGTCCAGCCGACCGAAGTGCTGACGCCCACGACCGGCATGTCCGAGCTGTCGGCGGATCAGCAGGCTGACCTGCTGGCCCAGCTCGCTGCCATCGGCGGCTGATCGAGGCCCTGAAAAGAGAAGCGGCGGGGTGTAGAAGCCCCGCCGCCCGCGTCTTTCGACGCAATAGATGCAAAAGGCACCACCCTGTTGCGTCTCTCACATAAGGGCGAACCCAGCACATGCGCAAGACCTACCTCATCGTGGATGGCAATTCGCTAGGCCACCGCGCCCAGAACATGGGCGGCATCCTCACGCTCGGCACCATGCAGGTCCAGGCGATCTACAACTTCCTCCAGACGCTCCGGGGCTACGCGCTCAAGCATTCTATGGCGATCCCGATCGTCCTCTGGGATGGCATCGGCTGGAGGCACACCCGGCACATCGGCTACAAGTCCAGCCGGGAGAAGACCGACACGCCCGCCCAGCAGAAGCAGGCGGAGATGCGTAAGCACTACCAGAAGCAACGTCCGCTGATCCAGCAAGCGCTCGGCTTTCTCGGGGTGACGCAGGTGCAGGCTCAGAACATGGAGGCCGACGATCTCGCGGCCATCATGGCGGATCTCTACGCCGATCAGGGTCATCTGGTGACGCTCCTGTCGGAAGACCGCGACTGGCTCCAGATCATCCGCAATGGCGTGGCCCTGGAGCGGCCCGTGTCGAAAGACCGGATCTCGATCACCAACTTCGAGGAGGTGACTGAGGTGCCGACGCCCGCCATGTATGCGGAGGTCAAGGCGATGATGGGCGACCGGGGCGACGACATCGACCCGATCGGCGGCATCGGCGCCAAGCGGGCGACGGAGCTGGTCAAAGCCTACGGCAGCTTCCACGGCCTGCTGCATGGGGTGATGATCGACAAGACCATCGACCCGGCTGGACTGCCCAAATACCTGCGCGACCTTGTGGCCTCGGAGGAGAAAGCTCTCGCTTTCGATTTCAACATGAGCCTCGTGGATCTGCGCCACCCCGCGCGCCCCGCTGTCGAGAACATGCAGATCAATGCGGGCGCGCCCAGCGACGAGCACTTTCGCCAGTTTTGCGAGACGCTCCTTTTCAACTCCTTCCTGAACAACTTCGGCGACTGGATCGCGCCGTTTCCTGTCGGGAAGACCCAGGCCCTCGCGGCCTGATCCATCACATCACGGAGAGAACAGATGGCTAAGAAACCCCTCACCACCCATGCCGACATTGCTGCCGCCCTCGCCAGCGCGATCGGCGGAAACGACGACGAGGCGACCGTCAAGCAATGGCTCGACTCGGGCTTTCCGGCGCTGAACCATGCCGCCAGCGCGAGCTGGGGTGGAGCTTTCCCGGTCGGCCGCCTGGGCGAGATCGCCGGGCCGCCCTCGGCGGGCAAGACGGCGATTGCCACGGCGGCAATGACGGCAGCCCAAGAGATGGGCGGTGTAGCGGGCTTCATGGACCATGAGCGGTCCTTCTCGGCGCATCTGGCGCGCACCCGCATGGGGTTGAACACCGATCCGGGCGCCTTCATCTACAAGAAGCCCAAGACCTTCGAGGAGTCGGTCGCGATCTCGCAAATGGCCTGGAAGGTCATTCGCGAGCAGAAGTTGATCCCGGCCGACGCGCCGATCGCCTGGGTGTTCGACAGCTTGGCCGCGATGGTCCCGCAGTCGATCCTCTTTGACGCCAAAGGCAAGGAGCGCTCGGCAGAGGGTCGGAACATGAACGACAATACGGCGCTCGCCCGCGCCACCTCGGCCCACTTCCCGGCCATTGCCATGCTGGCCGAGGAATACAACGTCTGCTGCATCTTCCTGAACCAGCTCCGCACCAAGATCGGCGTCATGTATGGCGATCCGCGCAAGACCACGGGCGGCGACAGCCCGGCCTTCTACTTCTCCTGGCGTCTCTGGCTCTCCAGCTCGAAAGAGAAGGACAAGGCGAACAAGGTTATTGGCACCAAGGTCACGGGCAATTTCGTCAAGAACAAGACCTCGCGACCCTTCACCGAGTCCTCGTGGTATTTCATGTTCGAGGAGGATGGCACCGGGCGCTTCGACCGCGAGAAGTCGCTGATTGAGTTCCTTGAGCAGAACGGGTGCTTGCAGAAAGGCCGCCCCGGCTATGTCGTCTGGACCGACGGCAAGCAATATACCCGCGACGTGCTGGCAAAGGCGATCCGCGATACCAACGCTTTCGACCAGTTGAAGGCGCTCCTGCCCGCGCAATATGAAGCCCCGGTTGTCGCCAATATCGAGCTTGGCGATCTGGATGGTGACGGGGAAGACACGGCTCCCGAGCAGGTTCAAGACGCGACCTGATCCCTCTTTCGCTTCTCATGCCTATCTGCCTAAATAGGCAGATAGGAACCATGAGGCGAAACAATGAAGAGCATGAGCATCTGGAACCCCTTCGCATCTCTGATCGTGAAGGGGTTCAAACTTTACGAGACGCGGACCTGGGCCGCACCGAAGTCGCTGATCGGCCAGCGGATCGGCATTGCCTCGACCAAGTGCATCCAGCCGGGCCAGCGCGCCCATTTCGACGACCCGGAGTTTCAGCGCTTCTACGAGCGCCTTGGGCTTCCCGACAAGCTGACCGACATGCCCAATGGCTACATGCTCGGCAGCGCCATCCTCGAAGGCGTCGAGCTTATGACGCCGGAGTTCATGGCCGAGGTCTCGGATGAGGAGCAGGCCTATGGCTGGTGGCAGGAGGGCTTCTATGCGTGGCGGATGACCGATCCCGTGGAGTTCGAGAAGCCGGTGCAGGTGAAGGGCGCGCAAGGCATTTGGAATTGGAGCGCACCTGATGGGATTGAAGCAAAAGGACGCCAAGCGCCTCATCCGTCACAATCGGCGGATTTACGGTGGGGTGTTCGACCTGCCTAACGGCAAGGAGGTCTATCTGGCTTTCCGCAAGCTGTCGGAGATGTTCCGCGGCGGCGAGAAGTCCATCTCCGACGCGATCGTCCAGAGCAAGGCATCCTGGGCGATCGACTATGACACGCTGATCCGGCTCAGAACCGAGGGCGTCTATTATGTCGGCGTCCTCGTCAAGGAGACCGAGGATGTCTACATCACCACCCTTGGAGAGTTTCTGACCGCGCCCACGCTGAATTATTCGGCGCGCGGCGGGGCCTTGCAGAGATACTTGCCCCTTGACAAGTTCCTGATCTCTCTAGGTTCTGTGCGTGGTATAAAGGCAAAGAAACCGCGAAAGGCACCGTAATGAGTCAGGAGACGGAAGTTGACCATATTGCGTCCCACAACGAGCTGAAAAAGCTGATGGGAACCACGCTGAATACGGTCGGGTTGGGTATTGTCGGCTTTGGGGTGGTGCAGCCGCTCATCTCCGGCACGATCGAGTCCGGCGATGTCCCGCGCGTGATCCTCTGTGTGTTCTTTTGCCTAGCGTTCCATGTTATGGCGCGCAATAATGTCCAGAGACTGCATAAGGAGAAGAAATGATGTTCTCTCCAGAATGGTTGATGATCGGAGCCGGAGCGGCTGTCGGTTTTGGGGTCTGGCTTATGGGTCGCGGCGACACCGCCCACCTCCAGGCTGAAATGCACAAGGCCGCAGCCGCGAAGCCTCGCTCCAAGAAGATCACCGGCGAGGACCGAATGCTTGATGCCGTGAATCGAAAGATTTCGGAGGCGGTTCTCGATCGTGACGGGAAAGAGATCGTGGGTGGAAAGATCGCCACCCATGCAGAAGCCGCCGTTGAGAAACGCGGAAGGTATATCTCCATTGATGAGGCCACCGCGCCTGTGAAGACCGGGAAGTCCAGAAAAAGAGCCGACAGGCTCGTTGCTGACCCCAATGCCGAGCCCCCGAGAGCACCGCGCATCAAACCCACACCTAAACACACCTGAGCTTCCTTCAGGTCTATGAATGGCGGAGCTTCGGCTCCGCCTTTTGCATTTCATCTTCCGGCAAAAGATCATCGCTTCCCAAGCGACAGCATATCGCGCGACGGCTATACAGTAAGCACTAGAAGAAAACACCGAACCGCGAAAGGTTTTGCAATGACGCAGACTGAAGCCCAATTTGACGCCAATCCTCTTCTCGACAGTTTTGCGACCCGTGTGGCGCGGTCTCAGGTGGAGCAGGGCGGCCAATGGGGCGTGTTGACGGATGAGCTGATTGCCATCATCCACGACACCCTCAAGAGCACGCTGGGGAATGGCCTGCTCAAGAAAGCCACCATCAAGAACAATATCGGAAAGCTGAAACTTCCCGTCGCCTTCAGAAGGGGCCAGCGCGCATTCCAGACCGCCGTCGTGGTCGCGCGAGCGGGGGAGCTGCTCTATATCGGTATGCCGATGGACGCCGACTATGCTCTGATCCGCAAGGGGCTGCTGCGCCATTGCGCGCCGGGCTTCGACGCTGCATTCGCGAAGGCAAAAGAGGATCGGCCGCGCCGACCCCCGCGCAAAGCGCCACCCGCGCCGGTCGAGGAGGCGGTCAATGCGCCGACCGAGGCGGTCGTCGAGGAGGTGGTTGCCGCCACGCCGCCCGTTCGCCTGCAACTGGTCACGCCGGAGAATGTCGTGGTGGCGCCGGAGGCCGACCCCGAGGATTTCGTCTCGGAAGATCTGGCGACGGTGAGCGGCCTGATCAGGATGCACATGAAGGGCACCGAAGCCTATCACGGCACCCTCACCAAGAATATCGTTACGGTCCTGGGCGAGGATCGCATCACTCTGCGCGGAAAGGTTGCTCTTGTCTCGCCCGTGGTGTTTGAAAACCTCGCGATGCCTTCGCTGCGTGATCCGCTCTTCCATATCAAGGCGCGCGACTCCCATCACCACATGATGCTTGCCAGCGGCCGGATCGCGCCGACGACGCCCATGCCGACCACCCAGCCTTTCGTTGCCCTCGACGTGGTGCAATGGCTCCCGGTGCAGAGCATCATCTCCAGCGCGGCACATTGCGCTCAGGAGGTTGAAAAGCTCAACAGTCGCGTCGTCGTGCTTGAGGAGCAGAATGCCGCCTTGCGACAGTCGATCCATGCGCTGACCGGCCTCGCCGCCGCATAATCCAGACGACACCTGTGCTGCGCCGGTCTATAACTGGCGCAGCTAGTAAGCACTTAGTAGAGGAAAGAGCCGAATGACCTTTGCCATTCTGTCCGACATCCACGCTCATGCGTGGACGGTGTTTGGAAAGCCTGGACCTGATGGCGTGAACAACCGCCTGTCCATCATCCTCGCCGAGATCGAGCGGGCGGCCGACGAGCTGGTCCTGCGCAACGGCGATACGATGGTGATCGCGGGCGACATCCTGCACACGCGCGGCACGATCGACCCTGAAGTCCTGAACCCGCTGCGAGCCTGCTTCGAGCGCGTCCTGTCGCGCGGCATCACGGTCCTCGCCATTCCCGGCAACCACGACCTGAAATCGGCGGAGACGAGCGAGCTGGCCTCCGCGATCCAGAACCTGGAGCAGATCGGCGTCTCCGGCGGCTCCTTCACCGTCTTCAACAAGACGACCGCGCTTGCGCAGCCCGACGGCTCGACCTTCCTGATGGTGCCTTGGCACAATACTCAGGCGGGCCTGCTGGCCGCCCTTCAGGATGTGGTCGATAATTGGGGTCTCGACCTCGCCAAGACCGACGTGTTCATCCATGCGGGTATCGACGGGGTGCTCTCGAACATGCCGGCCCACG
This sequence comes from Paracoccus litorisediminis, assembly GCF_009711205.1. GTDB lineage: Bacteria > Pseudomonadota > Alphaproteobacteria > Rhodobacterales > Rhodobacteraceae > Paracoccus > Paracoccus litorisediminis. The sequence continues at coordinate 22,566 of NZ_WMIG01000013.1, forward strand.
GCATGAACCACGTCAAGCTGGGCGCCTTCGGCTTCCGCCGTGTCTTCTCGGGCCACTACCACAACCACAAGGACTTCGGGAACGGCGTCGTCTCCATCGGCGCGACCACGCACCAGAACTGGGGCGATGTGGGCACGCGGGCAGGCTTCATTCTGGCCGATGCCGGGAAGATCGAGTTCATGCCCGCGCAGTCGCCGTCCTTCATCGACATCTCCGCATTGCAGCCGACGGATTGGCCGATGGTGGCGGGTGGCAACTATGTTCGCTACCGGGGCGCCAGCATGACCGGCGATCAGGTGGTGGAGCTGCGTCAGCACCTTCACGACATGGGCGCGCTCGGCGTCTCGGTCGAGGCACCGCGGGCCTCCAGCGTCAGCCGCTCGACCGCCGTGCATCAGGCCCGCACCACCGAGGAAAGTATCGACGCCTTCGTCCGCGACGTGCCGCCCGCCGATCCCGCCGTGAAGATCGAGGACGTGGTGCGCCGCTCGATCGAGATCCTGAACGAGTCCCAGGCGGTGGCGGCATGAGCCGTCATCTTGGGGCCGCATTCGTTGTCGCGCTCAACGCGGCCACGGCGACCGCCCTCTATGTCGGCGTCCAGAAGCTGATGGGGATACCCGTCAGCAGCGACACGATCCTTGGCATCTGCCTGGGCTGCGTGGTCGCCGTGCGCGTCGTTCCCAAGACGAAACGCTGAGATCCCAGACGACCGGCATATCGCCACCTGCTATAAAGTAGTTACTAGAGACGCAGAACCGAAAGGCACCACCATGACGGAACTCTACACCATTCGTTTCACGACGAAAAAGCTGGTCAACAAGTTCGACGCGAAGGGCAAGAAGATCATCTCCCAGACGGCGCTGGAGACTCCGATCACCATGCACATGCTGCCGCACGCAACGGCCATGTCCTATTCGGGCTGCGACAACTTCCAGATCGAGAAATACGTTTCGCAGGAACGCCATTCGTCGAAGGGCGCCGGTCGCCCGAAAGGCGTCGGCAATGGTCACAAGGACCGCTTCGCCTCGGTCGGCACCGGCCACAAAGAGGGTCGCGAGCTTGCGGCCAAGGCGGCCAAACCCTCGGCCAATCCCTCGATCGTCAATGCTGCGGCATCCGGCAACCTCGCCGCCGCCCTCAATCGCTAAGGAGAAAGCGCCATGAGCAACATCATCTCGCTCGCCGATTTCCGCAAGGCCAAGGAGGCGCCCGTGGTGGCGCCGCAGGCCCAGGTCGAGACCGTGCCGGTCTCCGGCGTCTCGGTCGCGCAGGGCATCGTCGTTCACGACGAGAGCATGGAGCGCTTCAATTACGAGGGCCTCACGGCGCGGTCCTTGCTTTCGGTGGTCTGGGCGGTCCTCCATGAGACGGCGATCAACGGCCTGCCGAAGGATGCGTCGCTGCTGATCCGCTTCCGCACCGACCATCCCGGCGTCGAGATGCCCGCCTGGCTGCGTGAGAAGCACCCGGAAGACATAACAGTCCTTATCGACCAGTGGTGGCAGGATCTCGAGGTCGAGCTGACGGAGTTCTCCGTGACGCTCAACTTCAACGATGTCACGGCCCGGTTGCGCGTGCCCTTCTCTGCCATCACCGCCTTCGTGGATCAGAGCGTCAACTTCGCGATGCAGTTCGCCCCGAACCGCGCGCCCGACACCACGCCGCCCACCGCGGCATGATGCTGCCTCGAACACGCTGGAGAGAGCCCGTGACCCTGAATACCACCGTCCACCTGACGCAAGAAGAGGCAGAGGCGCTCCGCCACGCCGTTCTCGAGGACATTTGCTTCAACGCCCGCTGCGTCGCCGAGGATGGGTTCGACGAGGACGCCGTGGAGGATGCGTATGGCGAGGTGCAGCCCCTGTTCTCGATCCTCGAGAAGATGAAGGTTTCGCTGCCCGACCACTTCTTGGGTGAGGATGCGAATACCGACCGGGCCTACCAGCAGATGAAGGAGAAATTCGGGAAATGAAAAGCCTGACCTCGGCCATTCTGGGCGCATCCGTGATGCTGAACATACTGATCCTGCAGGGCGCCAGGGAAAGTGAGCTTCTGTCTGCGGGGAAAGTGTTTCCCGCCTTCTTTCTGGCGCTCTCCGTGATCGTGCTTCTCGTTCGGGCCGCGGGTGAATACCGCAAATGAAAGCTCTCTGGTGGATGGTTTTTATGACGCTCTGGGTGGCGAACCTTGCCACTCTCTACTCGCTCGACAACTGGAGCGGCCAGATGATCCGCGTGATCCTGCAGTCCGCCCTCGTCGCAACGCTTCCGACCTATCTGTCCTACCGGCAGATCGTCGCTTCTTGAGGGACAGCTATGAAGCTCCATAAGATCCACATCGAAAACTTCCTCGTGCTGACCGAGGCCAGCGTGGGCCTTGCGGATCGCGGCCTCGTCCTGATCCAGGGCATGAACCATCAGGACAGCTCGGCCAACTCGAACGGGGCCGGCAAGTCCTCGATCGCCGACGCGCTCTGCTGGGCCATCTACGGCACCACGGCGCGGGGCGAGTCCGGCGATCAGGTCGTCAACGACAAGGCGGGCAAGAACACGCGGGTCGAGGTGACGATCGAGGATCAGAACGTGATCTACACGATCGCCCGCCACCGCAAGCACAAGACGGGCAAGAACAGCCTGACCGTCACGATGGATGCAGGCTCGGGCCTGCAAGACCTGACGGGCGGCACCGACAAGCTGACGCAGGATGTGGTCAACAAGATCATGGGCTGCTCGCTGGAGGTGTTCACCGGCTCGATCTACGCGGGCCAGGAGAAGATGCCTGACCTGCCCGCCATGACCGACAAGATGCTCAAGATCCTCATCGAGGAGGCCGCTGGCGTCGATGCGCTGGAGGAAGCCTATGTGCTGGCGCGGAGCAAGGCGGCATCGGCCAAGCAGTCCTACGAGATGACCCGCGGGCTGGTGCAGCAGGCGGAGGCGGCCGCAGCCATGCTCTCCAGCCAGAAGCAGATGGCCGAGCAGGATGAGCTGCTCTGGGAGCAGAACCGGCAGGCGCGCGAGGAGGCGATCAAGGAGGAGATCGCGAACGTGCTCAATCCCGAGCATGACCGGCTCCACAAGGCGGTGATCGACGCCGACATCCCCGGCATCGAGGCGGGCATTGACGCGACCGACGCGGCCATCCAGCAGACGACGCAGGAGCAGGCGGCGCTGGCGGTCTTGACCCAGGCAAAAGCGCGGGCCGACGCGGCGGTGACGCTGGCGCAGACCCAGGCGCGGCAGGCGATCGCGGATCACGCGCGCACCGAGAAGGCGGTGCAGGAGGTGCAGCATAAGATCGGCTGCCCGTGTGACAGTTGCGGCAGACCCCTGACGCCGGCGGAGATGGCGGTGGCCGAGCAGGCTGCGATCAATGCCCACGATCAGTCCCGCGCGCAGGTGGTCGCCGTCACCACGTCGATCAAGGATGCGCAGAGCGCCGCGCAGAAGGCCGCACAGGAGGTTCTCGACTTCCAGACAGGCATGACTGACGTGAGCGCGGAGATGGCGCGCAGAGCCACGCTCCAGGGCGCGCTGACGGAGGCACAAAAGCTCGTTGCTCAGAACCAAGCGGTCCAGGTGCAGATCAACGCCAAGGCGGCGGAGATTGCACAGCTTCGCGGGCAGGTATCGCCCTTCACCGCGCGCATCGCGGATCTGGACCAGAAGATCATCACGGCCAATCAAAGCTCCCAGACCCTGACGCAGGAGCTGATCGTCAAGGCGAGCGTCCTGGCGCTCGAGACGGAGGTGGTGCGGGTCTTCTCGCCGGCCGGGGTGCGCTCGCGCATCCTCGATGAGGTCACACCCTACCTGAACGCCCAGACCTCGAAATATCTGGCGATCCTGTCGGACGGCAACATCACCGCCGAATGGAGCACGCTCACCGTCAACAAGGCGGGCGACGTGAAGGAGAAGTTCGCCATCGACGTGACCTCGGGCATCTCGGCCAAGACCTTCAAGGGCCTCTCCGGCGGCGAGAAGCGCAAGGTCCGCGTTGCGACGGCGCTGGCGCTGCAGGATCTGGTGGCGACGCGGGCGACCAAGCCCATCGAGCTTTTCATCGGCGACGAGATCGACGACGCCCTCGATGCGTCCGGCATCGAGCGCCTGATGGCGATCCTCGATGAGAAGGCCAAGGAGCGCGGCACCGTCATGGTGATCTCCCACAACGAGCTGCGCGACTTCATCCCCCAGGTTCTCCTCGTCGAGCGCAGCGCGGCGGGCGAGACCCACATCACTGAAAATGCAGCCTGAGACGGAAAGCATACATGACCCTTGCACTGACGATGGATGAGCAAAAGACGCTCGTTCAGGAACTCGTGACCCACTTCAACCGCATCGACTGCGCCCATGAGATCGACGGCCCTCTCATGTCCACGGTCAAGCGCGAGGACGGCACCTACCGCAACTATGAGATCAGCCGGGCCGACTTCTGGCTGACCGGGATGCGCTTTGGCGAGACCGGCAAGCCGCTCCTGATCTTCGAGCCCGAGGATGACGACGAGCGCTACAAGCTCCTCGAGGTCAGTCTGGCGAAGATCGACACCTTCTTCCCGACCTTCTCGGTCAAGCTCGCGGAGTTCTGCAAGCTCAAGGTTGCCGACCGGGAACTGTTCACCGAGGACCAGAGCGATCTTCTCCTCCATGTGATCGAAGCCATTGAGGACACCGAGGCGCTCCTCGACCTCCTCAACAAAGCCCTTCTTGAGCGCCGCGCGGTCGATGAGGCCGCGGAGACCGAGAAGATGAAAGCCAACCCCATGTTTGGAATGTTCTGATGCCCCTTATTCGTCTCGCCGCCTTCGACGGCGCCCTCGCAAACTTCGGCATGGCAAAGCTGATCTTCGACACGGATACCGAGGCCCTCTCGGTGCTCGACCTCAAGCTGGTCAAGACCGAGAAGTCCAAGGTCAAGCAGGTGCGCAGCTCCAGCGACGACCTCCGCCGCTCCCGCGAAAATGCGCTGGCCGCGCATGACTGGCTGAAGGATTGCGTCACCGTCTTTGTCGAGGTGCCGACCGGCGGGCAGGACGCGAAAGCGACCCGCGCCTTCGGCATCATCACCGGCATCTATGCGAGCCTCCTGCGCGAGCCCGTCGAGGTCTCCCCTGCCGAGACCAAGCTCGCCGCTGTGGGCACCCGCACCGCCTCGAAGGAGGAGATGATCGAGTGGGCTGTCGGCAAGTTCCCCGATGCGCCCTGGCTGCGCGCCAAGAGCAACGGGCCGAAGTGGAAGAAAGGCGATCTGTTGGGCGACAACGAGCACCTGGCGGATGCGGTCGCCATTGCTCATGCGGGTATCAAGCTGCCGGTCTTCCAGCAGATGAAGGCGATGATCGCGGCCATGCCCCGCGCGGCATGACCCTTTTATTTCCGCTTGCCATACAGTAACCGCTTACTGTAGTTTGAAGGCTCAAGATTTAGGGCCTTCAACCCCTCCACACACAATCAAGAGTGACAGAAACATGGGAATGCTCGACCAATCGGCACCGCCCGGAAACCCCGACCGCTACCAATGGGTCGGCTTGCAGCAGAAGGCTGCATGGCACGGCTTCTGGACCGCCGACAAGTTCTCCTTTGACACCGACCTTATCGACCTCAAGCGCAACATGACGCCCGAGGAGATCCAGTTCGCACTGCGGTCCCTCGCCGCGGTCGCCCAGATCGAAGTCAAGGTGAAGAAGTTCTGGGCCTTCCTTGGGATGCAGATCAAGGACGACGTGATCACCGGCGGGGCAATCACGATGGCGGGTCTGGAGGAGATCCATAACGACGCCTACAAGACCTTGTTCCGCAAGGCCATGCTGACGGCGATCATGGAGAAGGCGCTGGAAGTGCCGGCCATCGCGGGTCGCGTCAACTACCTGACCAAGCATTCGGTCCCGGTCTATGCGCTGAACCCGGCCAAGCAGACCGCCTATTCGGTGATCCTGTTCACGATCTTCGTGGAATACGTTTCGCTCTTTGTGCCCTTCGCCAACATCCTTCGCCTCAATGCCGAGCGCAACGTGCTCAAGGATACCGCGCGTCAGGTCAAATACACCCGCAACGAGGAGACGCTTCACGCCATGTTCGGCGCGGGCATCATCCACGAGATGCGCAAGGAATATCCTGAGCTGTTCGATGCCGAGCTGGAGGCGCGCGTCCGCGAGGAGGCGATGGAAGCTTTCAAGGCAGAGTGCAACCTGATCGACTGGATGTTCGAGGGCTACGACAGCGATCCCGACCACAACGCTGACGTGATGAAGAACTACGTCAAGGAGCGCTTCAACGAGGGCCTGGAGATGATCGGCTACGCCCCGATTTTCAACGTGGACTCGGAGCTGTCGGCCAAGACCTTCTGGATGAAGGTCGGCGTCTACGCCACGCCCAAGGTCGATTTCTTCAATGACGATCCGGCGAGCTACACGCAGGGCGACACCAATAACGACGACGATTTCTGAGCAAGGAAAGCAGATGTTTGACACCACCCCGGAAGTGACCTCGCTTCCATCCCTCGCATCCCGCGAGGACTACGACTACCTCAACGAGGAGAGCCTCAAGATCCTCGCTGGCGGCTATATCGAGGAGGTGCCGCGCGCCGAGCGCAAGCCTGCCGCGATCAAGCGCGTGAACTTCCTGATCGACCAAGCCGAGAGCATCCTCGGCATCAAGCTGCCCACGATGCGCAAGGGCGTGCGCCGCGGCTGGATCTCACCCTCCTCGCCGGTCTGGTCGAACTTCGGCACCGAGCGCGGCCTGCCGATCTCCTGCAATGGCTCGCGCATTGGCGACACGGTGGATTCGATCGCCTACAAGGTGGCCGAGATCTCCATGATGACCAAGGAAGGCGCGGGCACCTCGGCCTATATGGGTGATCTGCGCCCGGCAGGCACGCCGATCTCCGGCGGTGGCGACTCGCATGGTCCGGTGCATTTCGCGCGCCTGATCCAGGAGGCGGTCACGGTCATTTCGCAGGGCAGCACCCGGCGCGGTAATGCGGCGATCTACCTGCCCATTGACCACCCCGACATCCACGAATGGCTGGAGATGCGCTCGATCACGCCGAAGCATCTGATCCAGCATCTCTCCTTTGCGGTGACGATCACCGACGAGTGGATGAACGCCATGCTGAGCGAGGCCAAGGGCGGCGCCAAGCGCAAGCTCCTGGTCAAGATCATCAACAAGCGCAAGGCGACGGGCTTTCCCTATATCCTGTTCACCGACAACGCGAACAATGCTCGGCCCGACCGGCTGAAGGAGCTGGGGCTCGAGATCGTCGCCTCGAACCTCTGCACGGAGATCATGCTGCCCTCGGCCGAGGATGAGTCCTTCGTCTGCAACCTCTCCTCGCTGAACCTGCTGCACTTCCATGAATGGAAGGACACGCCGCTGGTCCGCGAGCTGGTCTACTTCCTCGATGCGGTCATGTCCGAATATATCGAGAAGTGCAAAATGCCGGGCCGCCGCCTGCTGGCCGACGCTCTCCGCTTTGCCGAACGCTGGCGCGCGCTCGGGATCGGCACGCTGGGCTATCACAGCTACCTCCAGCAGAACATGCTGCCCTTCGACAGTGACGAGGCCCGCGCCTTCAACATCGAAGCCCACCGGCATATCTACGAGGAAAGCCGCGCGGCCAGCCGCCAGATGGCGCTGGAATATGGCGAGCCGGAAGGCATGAAGGGCACGGGCTACCGTCACCTGACGCTCCAGGCGATCGCTCCCACGCGCAGCTCGTCGCTGATCTTGGGCCAGGTGTCGAAGGGCATCGAGCCTTGGGACAGCAGCATCTATGAGGACGACAACGCCAAGACCAGCTTCGTCATCCGCAATGCCGCCTTCGGCAAGCTCCTCGATCTGAAGGGCATGAATACCGAGGAGGTCTGGCTCGACGTGCTGAAACACGGCGGCTCCTGCCAGCATCTCGACTGGCTGACGGATCGCGAGAAGGCGGTCTTCCGCACCTGGCTGGAGATCGGCAACGACGAGCCCATCCGGCAGAACAACGACCGCACGCCCTTCGTCGATCAGGGCATCAGCTTCAACATGAAGGCCGCTCCCGAGGCGACCACCAAGAACCATGTGGACTGGCTGGTCGCCCTTTGGCGCGGCGGGTCGAAGTCGGCCTATTACCTCGAGGGTCTGAACAAGGCCCAGAAGCTGATCCAGGCCGAAGCCGCCTGTTCGTCCTGCGAGGCATAAGGAGGTGCCTGACATGACTCACTGGATCGTCAAATCGCGGCCGGGCTGCCCGTTCTGCGACAAGGCCAAGGATCTGCTGGCCTCCGAAGGCGTCGTCTTTGAGGAGCAGAAGCACGAGACGGAGCTGGAGCGCTTCGCCTTCAAGCAGGCGGGCTTCAAGACCTTCCCGCAAATCTTTCGCGACGGTTGCCTGATCGGCGGATATACCGAACTGGTCGAGCATTTCGCGTCCAGCGACGACTTCTAAACCCTCTGCGCGGCGCATATTCCCGCTTTTTTTTGCGCCGCGCATACAGTAACCACTAGATAGAAACCGAAGAGAAAGCAGGACATCATGTTCGCCACCATCGCCAACTGGATCAGCCGTTTCACTCGCCTCGCTCTGGTCGCCCGCTCGACCTACCTCGCCCTCAAGGACGACGCGCGCTATTTCGCCGTCCTGGCTGACGAGGCCAAGGATCTCGCCGCGCGTTTCGAGAATGCCGCCGACGATCTGAAGGATGAAGTCCGGGCGCTGAAAGCCTCCCTCGCCGTCGCTGGCGACCGCCTCCAGATGATCGCCGATCAGGAGACCGCTTCGGCCAATGGCACCACGAAGCGCATGGCGAAAATCGCCCGCGAAGGTCTGAACGAAATCGCGGAGGCCTGATCGAAATGGGGTTCAAGTATCTCTCGGCGGAGCATTGCTCCGCCAACCCCTCGATGTTCGCCAAGGTTGTCGCCGCCTCGCGCTCCCTGACCGATGGCGCCACCCTCTACACGGTCCATCTGCGCGCGCCGCGCATCGTCTGGGGTGAAATCCTGACGCACCGGGTCTTCTCGCGCAATGCACGCTCCTCGCGCGCCGTCCCGGTCAAGGCCATGCTGAACGAGGTCCGCAATGACCCCTTCGTGCCGTGGCACTGGACCGGCGCCAAGCGCGGAATGCAGGGTGTGCCGGGTCACGACAAGCCGATCTTGCTGAAGGGCTCGGCCGGACAGTTCATCGACGCCGACCTGCCCGTCGATCCCGCCAGCGCATGGCTGCATGGCCGTGACATGGCCGCGGACCTGGCCGAGAGCTTCCTCGACTCGGATTACCACAAGCAGGTCGTGAACCGCCTGATCGAGCCCTATTCCTGGATCGACGGCCTCATCACGGCGACGGATTGGAACAACTTCTTCCACCTGCGCGATCACGGCGATGCGGAGCCGCACCTGCAGGATCTGGCTCGGATCACCGAAGTCGCACTTGCCCGCGCCCGTGTCAGCGATCTGGAGCCGGGCGACTGGCACCTGCCCTTCATCACCAAGGAGGACTGGATCTACGCGGTCGATTTCTACCCGAACTTCGACCAGGGCGCCGACTTCCTGCGCCGCGTCTCGGCCGCCCGCTGCGCCCGCATCAGCTACACGCCCTTCGACGGGCAGGCGAGCTATGAGCGGGAGATCGAGCGCTACAACCTGCTGATCCAGAGCGAGCGGCTTCACGCCTCGCCGACGGAGCATCAGGCGACGCCTGATCGCATGGCGCAATCCGTCACCGTCGTCTCGGGCGATGGCGGCTATGAGGAGCGCACCGAGGGTATGGCCTACGAGAATGCGGGCCTGCACGGCAACCTCAAGGGCTTCATCCAGGCCCGCAAGCTGCTTCCGGGAGAGTTCGTGCATGGCTGACAGCATCGCCACCGTCTCCATCGAGGAAGACGACAAGGGGCTCTTCTGGGTCGAGCTGGACGGCTCCGACCACAAGAAGGGTCCGTTCGAGACCGAGGAGCTGGCCGCCGAAGCGGCCCGCGACCTGATCGAGGGCTTCTCGATCGCCCTTGCCAATCACCTTCTGGGAGCAAACCAATGACGATTGTCCGTTTCAAGAAAGCCGAGATGGGTGCCCGCCTGCCCCGCTACGAGACTCCCGGTGCCGCCGGCGCGGATGTCTGCTCGGTCAATCTTGCCACGATCTACCCCGGCGAGCGCAAGCTCATCTCCACCGGCCTCGCCTGTGACATCCCGGCAGGCTACGAGTTGCAGGTGCGCCCGCGCAGCGGTCTGGCCTTCAAGAAGGGCGTCACCATTCTGAACGGTCCCGGCACCATCGACAGCGACTATAAGGGCGTGCTGGGCGTCCTGATCATCAATCACGGCGACACTCCCTTTGAAGTGAATGTGGGCGACCGCATCGCGCAGATCGTCGTGGCCCCGGTTCTGCAGGCCCAGTTTGCCTTCACCTCCGAGGTCGGTGCATCGGAGCGCGGCGAGGGCGGCTTCGGCTCGACCGGCGTCTCGTCGGAGGCTGCGTGATGCTCTACGGGCTTGCCGGCGCTTCCGGCACGGGCAAGTCCACCCTCGCGCGCTCCGTCGCCGAGGCTATGGACCTTGCCCTTGTCGAGACCTCGATCACCGCAATGGGCCGCAGCGCCGGGTTCGACCCGGTGGGCCAGCTCACTCTCACCGAGCGCTTTGACCTACAGGAGGCCCTGCTCCACCAGTTCACCGCGATGGTGCAGTCCATCAAAGGCCCGGCGATCCTCGACCGCACGCCGATGGATCTGTGCATGTATCTGATGGCGGAGATTGCCATGCACGCCGGACAGGGCCTGGATGCCGCGCGTCTCGCTTGGGCGGCGGGCTATGTGAAGCGCTGCACCGATCTGACGGATCGCTATTTCGATCATGTGTTCATCACGCCGCCGGGCCTGCCCTACGAGACCGCCGCGACACGCCCGCCGGCCGATCCCGCCTACCAGCTCCACTGCCACCTGATCCTGATGGGCGTGGTGTCGGAAATGGACGGCCATATCGACTATGACGTTTTGCGGACCACGGATCACGCGGCGCGCGTCGATTTCGTCTCCGACGTGATCATCAACCGCCTCGATGCCCACGAGGCCGACCGCAAATCTTCCCTGCATCTGCACTGACATCCCGCGCGACCGTCTCGCATGGTCGCGCTATAAAGTAAGCACAAGATAGATGAACGCCAAAGAGAGGCACCACATGACCCAAGTTGCAACGATCGCGCTGACCCCTGATGTTCTGGCCGCGCTGAAAGCCGCCAACATCAACGTGGACGTTCAGGTCGCAGAGCCGCATCCGGCAGACGAAGATCAGAAGTTCCATTTGGAAATGTTCGACATCGGCCTGGACCGCATGGAGCGTGTCGCCGGTTTCGCGGAAGACATGGCGGGCCAGGCTTGCCGCGCCGCGGAGGCCTTGCGCAATTATGCCGACCGGACGGTTGAAGCCCGGCAGTTCTTCCTGAGCGGCGATGTGGAAACCGCCACGAGCATCATGGAGGGCCTGAACGATCACGTTTGCGCCCTGATCGGCACCACCAATGCCCACTACCTCGACTGGCTGAATGAAGAGGATGACGAGGATCGCTCGCATATGCTCCTCGGCCGCGCGGTGCTGGGGCTCGGAGACATTTCGTCGGACGTGCTGAAGGAGGTGCTCGATGCTGTGCCCGCGGCCGAGCCGGTCGAGCAGCCCGAGCCTGCGGTCCAGCCGGTCGATGACTGCACCTGCGGCTTGTGCGGCCCGACACCCATCGGCTTCGTCGTGGTGCGCCGCGCGAGCTGATCCGACCTGACACGCGAAACACCGGGCATGGCGGCTGATCGCCATGCCTTTTCTGTCTGAGGAGCCGAGAATGGAACAAGACCTCGCAAAGATCGCCATGCACACCGTCACGGGCAAGATGGTTCGTCCCTTCGCCATGACGCCCGACCAGGTGGAGATCGAGGCGATCGCCCACCATCTGTCGACCCAGGCGCGCTGGAATGGCGCGACCCATCACCCGCACAACCCGCACGCCCTGATGCTCTCGGTGGCGGAGCATTCGGTCAACGTCGCCAATCATGTCGGCAAGGAGTTGAAGCGGCCGGACCTTTTCATGCAGGCGCTGCTCCATGACGCGACCGAAGCCTATGTGCCTGACCTGATCCGCCCGCTGAAGCACAGCCCGGCCTTCTACGAGCCTTTCAAGGAGCTGGAGGATCGCATCTGGCTGGCGGTGGCGGAACGCTTTGGCCTGCCCGAGACGCTCGATCCCTTGGTCAAGGTGGCCGATGATGCGGTCTGCTGGGCCGAATGGCAGCAGGTCGTCCCGCATGACGCGAGCGAGACCTGGGGCTACAACATCTCCGGCGCCCAGGAGCCGGCGAAGATCCGCATCGCCATGTGGGAGCCTTCCTTTGCCAAGCGCATGTTCCTTGGCACCTATGCCTCCTATGCGCCTGCGCATGGTCTGGCGAAGGGTCAGCCGAACCATGATCGGTGGGCGGCATGACTATCGAGAGGATTGCCTCAGAGGTCGGCTTTTACGTTTTCGGCACGGGCTTGGTGCTTACCATCTTCATCGCGGTCTGGAGTGTTCCTGTCTTTTTCTTCCTGCTTCTGCGCGAGCATCGCAGGCAGTGCAAGGAGCGCTTGCGCTACGAGCCCAAGGCGACCAACCCACGCCTGATCGCGCAGGCTGCGAAGATGCTGAACAGGGTGGTGCGCAAATGAGAAGCGAGCGCAGCGTCGAAGAAATTCTGGATGCCGTGAGAACGGCGGCATCCGAGACCGCGCCCGATTGGGAGACGCGCTGCGGTCGGATCATGTCGGCGCTTGGCCTGGATTTCGGCCAGGATGGGCTCGAGATGGATATGGCGGTGAGGTCCGAGGCGCTGCGCGCCCTGCGGCTTGCTGAGCATGACCAGATCGACCTTCTGCATGTCTGCCGGGGATACATCAAGGAGACCGACGATCCCGGCAAGATCAGGATGCGGACGATGCGCGCGGATGCGGTCGAGCAGCGCCTGAAGGACACGCGCGCCGCGATCAGGAGGGTCATGGTGGAATGACCGACGACTGGCCGAACCACCATGAGGAGCTGACCCGCAAGACGGTGCAGGAGCTTCAAAAGTGGGCCAGCCGCGCCGAAGCTGGCACGATCACCCAGATCATGTGGCTCTCGATCCTCTCGGTGCTCTACGACACCACCTCCGGCCTGATTGACAAGGAGGTCAGCGACCTGATCGCCGACTTCCACCGCGACACCATTAACATCCTGCGCAAAGGAGCTGCGGCATGAGAATTTCCGAAGCGATAAAGACCCTTCAGGACATCCAATCCAAATTTGGCGACATTGCCATTACCGGCGGGAGCCTCTTCGACGACACGCCGCTGTCCTCGATCTCCGTGACCGACAGCGATGGTATCGAAATCTGGCCGCATGATCTTCGCACGCCGGGTCGGCCGCAGGCTGCCATTGATGGAGTATTTCTCGAATGAAATTCCTCCTCATCGTGATCTATGCGGGCGCGACCGGCTGGGCCGAGCCTCAGCCGACGCAGCAGGATTGTTGGGCGGCAAAGGAGGTCGCGCTCCAGGCCGACGACACCGAAGCCTTCTGCATCATTCAGGCCGAGCCGGATACCGAGTTCGTCGCGCCCGAGGATCTTGCCGCCTAGCGCGGTTGTGGATACAGTAAGCACTGACTAGATGGCGGCTTAGGCCGCCCGTCCGCATTCGGGGAGACCAATGACCGTCGCTTTCAATCGAGACCTCTGGATCAAGGACATGATCCGCCGGCGCTACCTCATCGTCCACGAGGACGGCTCGATCTTCCGCTGCATCAAGGCGGATGACGCGGGCAACCTGCTCTCGACGGAATACCGGCAGATCAAGGTTCAGGTCCACAAAAAGTCGGGTCGGGTCTACTTCAATGCCAAGTGGCGCGGCATCACCAAGTCCTATCTGGTCAACCGGGTGGTGGCGATCCGCTTTCTGCCGAACCCGCTGAACCTACCCCAGGTCAACCATGTGGACGGCGACAAGGAGCACAACTATCTGCGCCAGCCGACGCAGGAGCTGCGCGACAAGTGGGGCGAGTTCCAGCTCGAATGGTCGAGCGGAGCCGACAATGAACGCCACGCCCACCGCACCGGCCTGAAATCGGGACGCGGCTCGGCCAACTCCAACGCCAAGCTCACCGCGGACCAGGTGCTGGCCATCCGCGCGTCCCGCAAGACGCCGACGGAGCTGGCCTGCGAATACATGGTGGGCCGCTCGACGATCCTGAACGTGCTGAACGGAAAGTCTTGGTCGCACCTCTGATCCCATACGACTGCGGCGGTGGCGCGCGGTATAAATCTAGTAAGCGCTGACGAGAAGCGCGCAGCACATTGAAGCCAAGGAGAGCGAGGATCAGATGAGCGAGACCGCCGAAGTCTTCCAGAAGTTCGACACCGAGATCGCCGTGGGCACCGTCTATGCGGAGATCTACGCGATGGTGAAGCGCCCCAATGGCGACAGCACCCTCGCCGAGAAGGACGAGGAGCCGGACTTCTACGATGCCATGCTTCGCCCGGAAGATTGGGATGACAGCGATGGCACCCCCTACCTCGAGGTCGAGGATATGACCCGTGAGGAGGCTGAGAAGCTGGAGAGCGAATGGCTCGCTCTCGCCCCGAAATTGAGCATTGAATGGATCGGCGCATGACCGAAGAAGAAATCCTGAACCGCCGCCGGCGGCCCTCGCTGACCGTGCGCGAGATGGAGAAGATCGTGGAGAGCCTGTGCTACTTCCACGATGAGCACGGGCGCATGAGCGAAGCTCAGGAGCTGGTCGGCATGTTCGCCGAGATGATCGCCGAGGAGAAAGACCCCGAACAGCGCCGCCTGATCGACGCCTACCGCAATGGGGTCGAGACCCAGGATGGCGAGATGGAGCTGGACCTCGATGCCGAGGTGAGCCTGGGCGATGACCCTGGCGCCTATGTCATGGTCTGGAAGTGGGTCACGTCGTCCGAGGCGGATGTCTGCGACGAGTGCAACGGGTCGCTCGATGATGGCGAGGGCTATGACGGCCTGTGCGGCTCCTGTGCCGATGCGGCCGAGGAGGAGGTTGCCTGATGCAACTTGCCGTCGCCCTCGATACCGAGACGACGGGCTTCTGCGAGCCGGAACACCGGCTCGTGGAGGTCTATCTGGATCTCGTCGACCTTCAAGCGAGGAAGAAGCTCTACACCTTCTACCGCCGGATCAACCCGCTGCGCTCGATGCCCGCTGAGGCCCAGCGGGTTCATGGCATTTCTGGAGCCGACCTGCTGAACGAGCAGCCCTTCGAGGTGATCGGCCCGGTCCTGCGCCAGGTCCTCGACAAGGCCCAGCTCTTTGTCGCGCATAATGCGGAGTTCGACTTCAAGTTCCTGAACATGGAGTTCGACCGCATCAGCCAGCCGGTCCTCGACCTGCCCGTCTTTTGCACGATGGAGAAGTCCATCTGGGCCGCGCCGACCGGCAAGAAGCCATCGCTGAAGGAGCTGTGCTTCGCAATGGAGGTCGAATACGACGACGCCAAGGCCCACGCCGCCGCCTATGACGTGGAGGTTATGACCGAGTGCCTCTTCCGCGGGCTTGAATGGGGTAACTACACCCTGCCCGCCGGTCCCGCGCTCCAGATGGCCGCATAGATCCCGCCTCGTGTCGCGCATCATCCGCGCGACACTAGATGCCTATCTAGGTAAAAAGGTATCAGACGAAACAAAGGCACCAACCGAAAGGCTGACCCACATGCAGACTGTTGAAGCAATGAACGATCAGAAGGTTATCGAAGCCCTTGCCATGCTCTCCGCCGCCGACAAGGCGCAGGGCGAGGCAGAAGTGAAGGCGGCGCCCGTCGCGGAGACGACCTTCGACGCGAACGCCCTCCTCGCGGAACTGTCGGCGATCGCCCTGCCGGCCGAGCCGGAAGAGGCGCCGGAGCCGATCCAGGTCGCCGAGACCTTCGAGATGCCCACCGCCAGCCTCGACAACCTCGACTCCGATGTGCTGGCCGCCATTGCCAGCGCGGAAGTGCGGGCCGAGGCCTATCAGTCGCAGGTGTCGGAGAGCGATACCGCGCTGGACGGCGCCGCCCTGCCGGTTGCCACCAAGGGCACCACCAAGAAGCCCCGCGCCGCCGCGACCGGCACCCGTGCGCCGCGCAAGGAGCGCGACGTGAGCGTGCTGCCGGATGAGACCTTCGTGCTCTATCCCGGCGCCGACCCGGCGCAGTCCAAGGCGACGGTGCTGGCCGAGAAGCCCGCGCAGATCAAGGTGGCTGAGAAGTGGGAGAACCTGCTGACCTCGCTCGCCGCGGGCGCGAAGCCGTCCTGCTACATCGTGACCACGATGCAGCTCCTGAACGTCAAGGGCACGATCACCTCGACGGATCTCGTCGCGGCGATGAAAGCCGAGGGCGCGGGTGACGGCACGGCGCGGAGCCAGGCCGGTCAGATGATGGCGCTCTTCCCGCTGATGGGTATCGGCCTGCGCACGGGCCAGACGCTGGCGCTGCGTCAGGACTCGGTGGTCGCCCAGAAGCTGAACCAGATCCTCGCGGCCTGAGCCGCGCGGCAATGCCCTGACGGGCTTCTCCTTGGGCGCGCGGTGCGCCCAGGGCTCTCCACAGGCGACGAAAAGGAACCGCCATGAAGAAAATGACTCTCTCGATCCTGACGGCGGCTCTTGCGCTCTCCGCCTGTGCCGCTCCGACGCTGGAAGAATACCGGCCTGTCACTGATACCACTGGTCCGAACGCCGCGCGCCTCGAATCCGATCTGGCGCAGTGCCGGGCGATCGCGACCCAGGCGGAGGCGGATTACAAGAAGCGCCAGAGTGACGAAATGGCTGGGCGTCTTGTCGCGGGCCTGATCGTCGGCGCGATCGCGGGTCAGGCAATCGGCGGAAACAGTTCCGCGACGGCCTACGGCGCGGCGGCCGGGGCCACCTCGGGCGTTGCCAGCACTGACACGGAGCTGGCGCATGGCGGCCCGCGTCGGATCATCGACCGCTGCCTCACGGAGCGCGGCCACACCGTCCTGTCGGACCTCGGCAAAGGCTAACTCGACCCGCCTGCCGGTCGCCCGGCAGGCGCCACCCCATACCAGGAGGGTCGCATGACCTTTTACGTCACCCACCTCAATATGGACGACGAGCCGGTCCTCGAGGAAGAGTTTGCCACCGAGGAGCTGGCGCAGGAGCGCTACCTCACGGCGCGGGCCAGCGAGGAATATCCTCGCTACACCGTCAATGCCGCCAAGGCCGACGCGACCTATCCGCTGCTCTGCCCCAGCTCCGACATCGAGGAGCCGGAGATCACGCTCGACGTGACGGTGCAGGAGCGCGACATGCTGATCGCCGCCCTGCGGCTCTGGCAGGAGCAGGATGAGGTGAGCGCTGAGCTGGTCGAGATCGCGGAGAATGGTCGCGGGCATGGCGGCATGTTGGCCGACTGGCGGATCGACGACCTGATCGAAAACACCCTGAACAAATAACCCGTCGGCGCGTCCCGCGCCGCTTCATCACGCCAGAAAGGGCACCACCATGTTTTTCACCGAGATCCGCAACACCGTTGCCCTTCTCAGCAATCGCGGCGCGCTCCAGGAGGTCAAGCTCTACGCCTATGACGGGCGGGTTCACGCAAAGATCGGATCGAGCTATCACGCGCTCCTGGCGACGGACTCCGTGCGCGGCACCAACCGGACCCTCGTCGAGGTCCGCGGCGATTTCGAGATCCGCAAGGGCCGGCTCTATTACGAGTTCGAGGGTGAGGCGGAGAGCAGGGTCGTGCAGATCCTGAAGGCCGCCTAAACGAGACCGGGCGGCGTCCTGTCCCTTGGACCGCCCCACTTGCCCGGCGCCTTACCCGCGCCGGGCCTTTTCATTCCGCGCGACACTAGATGCCTAGGCAGGCTATAACCTAGATAGGCAAAACGGCCAGAGCAAGAAAGGCACCACCCATGTTCTGCTACCAAACGTCGCGCATATCGGTGAACACGAGCCAACCCGACTTCACCTTCGATCCGCTCAAGTGTGACGCGGTGAAGTCCTACATGACGCATTACCAGAACCTCCTGACCCTGACCTTCTTCGCCGACAACGGCACCATTCCCGAGAAGGTGCAGGCGAAGCAGGAGTTGGAGATCTGCCGTCGCAAAATGGCCTATTGGCGGCGCCAGCCCCACTTCTGCCAAGACGCAGCGAACCGCCAAATCCAGTCCCTCAAGCGCCAAGGCGCATGACCAGCAATGCCCGGCCGTCACCCGGCGGCCGGCACCCAGACAGAGAAAGTTCCCGAATGAGCACCTACCAGACCCAAGCCGGCGACATTGCCATCATCATTTGCAAGGATGGCCGCATCGTCCTGACCACCAATGAGCAGTCCGAGACCGTTGAGGCGGCGGGCGGCATGACGAAGCGCATCGGCCAGCTCGCCCTCGGTCATGCCATGTCGGGCGACGAGCGCCGGGGCAAGGCCGGAGAGGTCGCCTCGATCTTCATCGCGCTGATCCAGAAACCGGCCCTGGTCGAGCGCGTCCATGTGATGATGGAAGAAATGGTCATGGCCGGTGAGGCCGCGCCCGTCGCTCCCGCTAGCCTGCACTGAGGTCGAGATGGACATCAACGACCTGCGGCTGGAGTTCGCGACCACCATCTTCTTCCGCGAATGCGCGCGGCAATATGTCCGCATGTATCCCGGCAAATATGCCGTGGGCGACATGCCGGTCCAGAGCCTCGCCAGCTACCCGCCCGCCCATCAGAAGGCCGTCATGGCGGCCATGAAGGCGGCACTGGGCGCGACCACGGGCCTCGACGAGCTATTCCAGCAGTTCGTCAAGGAGAAGGTGGCGATCGCCACCCTCAATGGACAGGCATTCCACCAGGCTCAACAGGGCTGAGAGCAGAGAAAGGACATTACATGGCAGACCTCCTGACCGCTGCGGCGCAGGGCAAGATCCTTGAAGGCGACAGTCTCGACGCCTACCGGCGCTGGGGCTGGAAGGCCGACCCGCATATGTCGATCGTCCAGCAGGCCGAGGATCGCGAGAGGTTCGCGGCCTTCCACAACGAGGGCATCGACCTCTTCCACAAATATGCTGGTCAGCTCCTGGGCGTCACGGATCGCGCGCAGGTCGAGCTGATCCGCGCCCAGATGCGGGGTGATCTCTCCTTCATCGAGCATTGGCAGGTGATCGAGCGGGTTGCGGTCGGCAGCGAATGGTGGCGCGGGGTGATGCGCTCGGAGGCCCGCCGCGCCGAGCGCGAGGGTGAAGAGCTTCTGGCTCGGATCGCAGCCGACAAGAAGGCGCAGGAGGAGCGCGACATTCAGGAGATGAAGGCCAATCCGGTCTTCGGGATGTTTTGAGATGGAGGTGAATGAGAAACGCTACCTTGCGCGCTGCAACACCGAGGCGGAGCGGCTGCTGACCCGATACGCGCTCGACCTGATTCTCCTCGACGCCCAGGTGATCTCCGGCGATGAGGCCAAGCAGGCG
The DNA here is from genome assembly GCF_009711205.1 of Paracoccus litorisediminis. Taxonomy (GTDB): domain Bacteria; phylum Pseudomonadota; class Alphaproteobacteria; order Rhodobacterales; family Rhodobacteraceae; genus Paracoccus; species Paracoccus litorisediminis. The sequence goes on from NZ_WMIG01000013.1 coordinate 42,040, forward strand.
AAAGACAAGCTCCGGTCGAATTGGATGGCGCGCCAGGACTTTGCGGAGGGCGGCGACGAAATCCTGCGCCTGCTCGACGCTAACGGGGATCTCGTGGAATTGCAGCGCATCTTCGACATGGAGTTCGGCGAGGTGCGCTTTTGGATGCTTTCGCATATCCGCTCGGCCGTGCGCCGGGCACAGCGCGCCCAGAACCTCGCAGAGATGGAATCCAACCCTCTATTCGGGATGTTCTGATGGCGATCCCCAGCGGCCCTACTTTGGATCAGATGAAGTGGATCTTGGATATGGCGGGCGACCAAGATCCCGGCATGGCCAAATACCTCACTGACTTCATCACCCAAAATAATCTCAGGCATCGGACCAAGAATGTTCCGCCGCCATACGAGATGCTCGTCGCCATCGAGCGCGATTTTCATAAGATCCTCGATGACGACCGGCACCGCCATTGGGATGCGCTCTCCGGCATGTTCTCCAAGGCCATCTTCGGCGAGTTCGAGGCGCAGCGTGAATATCTGGGTGCAGGGCCGAGCCGCGAGAATTACGAGTGGCTCGAGCAGGAGAGAGAGCACCTGGAGAAGGGCATCGAGTCCTTGAAAACCGCGGTCGGGGAGGAGCGCGCAAAGGTCATGGATCTCGAGGAGGGCAATGAGAAGCTCCGCAAAGAGATCGCCGCGCTCAAACAGGAGATCGAGAACCTCAAGACCGAGGCGGAACTCCGCTCATTGCCCACATTTGGCATGTTTTAGGCCCGCGCTATCTAGTAAGCACTTACGATAGGAAAATACGGAAGATGCTGATTATGAGACCCCTCGAAATCGTGCTGTCCCTGTTTCTGACCAGTGGAGTCGATCCAGCGCAGTATACCCCGGCAGACGCGCTCTGCCTCACCCGCGTCGTCTACCATGAGGCGCGCGGAGAGTCCCTCAAAGGCCAGAAGGCCGTCGCTCATGTCGTCCTGAACCGCGCCGAGGATGACCGCTATCCCGATGATGTGTGCGCGGTGACAAAGCAGCCCGCGCAGTTCGCGCCCCAGGTGCGCCGCAAGCCCGGCAGGGTCGACGAGCCGGAGGCCTTCAAGCGGGCGGCCAAGGCGGCGCTCGGCGCAATGGCGGGCGAGACCGACCCGACGCATGGCGCCACCCACTTCTATGCGCCCAAGGGCGGCACCCGGCCCGGCTGGGCCAGAAAGATGCGCGTGGCGGCGGTGGTGGGCGGCCACAAGTTCCTCAAGGGGCGTCGGTGATGAGCGTCCTTCTTCATGCTCGCATGGATGCACATTGGAAGGCGGTCGGCGCCATCTCCTGCGGTGGCAACCATATCGCCATCGTCCATCGCCAGGGCGTCGAACCTCGCAACCTGATGCCGGATTTCCGCCTGCTTGTGATCCGCCCTGGCGAGGAGCGCTGGCACCTGACCGCGCCCATGACCAGAGCGCTTGCCAATGATCTCCTGAAGGAAGCGCGGCGATGCCTGGAGACCACGGGCGTCCTGCGTCCGTTCTACAAGCGCAGCCTCGTTCATGCCAGGGAGACGACGCCCGCGCGCTTCGAGGAGCACCGGCGTGTTCAACGCAAGCGGATCGAGGATGAAGAAACGCGGCGCGTCCTGGCCTCCAATCCGCTGTTCGGGATCTTCTAGTAAGCGATGACTATCCGCGCGACTGGTTCGCGGTCGCGCGGTAGAATGAAGGCACACAACAGAGAAAGGCACCACATGGCAGGAATTGCTTCACCTGTTCAGGAGATCAGCCGCATGTTCTTCCGCGGCGACCGCGCGAACCGCGCCATCCAGATCAAGCAGGTCGTCAAGCTGAAGGACGAGATGGGCTGGCTGATGGAAGACCATAAGGGTCAGATCCACGGCGCCGGCTCCATCGAGAAGCGGCTGACCGCGAATTGCTACATTGTGAACGTCGCCGCCGAGGCGGGCAGCGCCTGGGGCAATATCCTCGAGGGCCTGGTCGCGCTCAAGAAGATCTCGAAGGAGCACCTCGAGGAGCATCGCAAGGTGATGGGCAAGCACCAGAAGGACCGCGAACGCCGCAATGACCTCAAATATGCCGAGGATCTCTGCGCCAAGCACGGCTGGAAGCTCGATACCGGGGCGCCCGCGCCGGCGGTCGACGAGGAGGCTCTGGCATGACCGACCGTCCCGACCTGATCGAAAACCTGTCGCCCGAGCAGCGCGAGACGGCTGCACGGATCGCGGAGCTGAACGATACCTTCCGGCTGTCCCTGATCGGCAAGGCCGAGAAGCCTCCGCATTGTGACGCGCGCATCATGGGCGACCTGAGCGGCGAGATGCTGAGCCTGGACCCGAATGAGCGGATGCAGCGCCAGATCGACCTGATGGGCCGCATCGCCACGTTCGGCCCGTTCGTCGAGGGCAATGATCCGAACGGCGAGCGCGATTTCGGCTCCTTCGTGATGGAGGGCGCCGATGATCGGATCATGTGGAAGATCGACTATTACGATCTTGAGCAGGAGATGCACTCGCCCGATCCGACCGATCCCGCCGTCACCCACCGCGTCCTCACCATCTTCTACAGCCGGGATTACTGACATGCCCAATGACCAACCCATCGCCTATACCGCCGAGGGCCGCCCGCTCTTCGACAACACCCCCACCGTGGTCTGTGTGATCGTCGAGGACGCGAAGGGCCGGGTGCTGGCCGTGCGCCGCGCCAATGAGCCGGGCAGGGGCCTGCTCGGGCTGCCCGGCGGCTATCACATGCGCGGCGAGAGCTGGCAGGAGGCCGGCGCCCGCGAGGTGAAGGAGGAGACGGGCGTCGAGCTGCTCGCGGACGAGATTTGCCTGACCAACCTCGTGACGGACGAATACGGCAACAATCTCGTCATTGCCCGGTATCGCGGTCTGGTGCGGGGCGAGGATGCGCGGCCCGTCGACGGCGAGGCATCCGAAATCGTCTGGATCAGCTACGCGAACCTGCGTCCCGAAGAATGGGCCTTTCCGCGCCATCTGCGCGCGGTGATGGATTATCTGACGATCCACGCGATCCACCCGCGCTGACCGGCCCTACCCCTCGACCTCCAAGGCCAGCCCCACGGCTGGCCTTTTTCGTTTCCTCTACTAAGTGGTGACTATCCACGCGACCGGCTCGCTGCCGCAGGCTATAACTGACCTATCGAAAGCGAACAGACTGCAAGAGAGGCACCACATGAACACCACGCAGATCAGATCCTTCGGCCGCGTCGAGCACGGCATCGTCTCCGCCAAGGTTCTCGCCGCGCTCAAGACCCTCGAGTCCGAGCTGGGCGTCAAGTTCGACACCGCGGGCGGCATGGTCGGCCAGGGCGGCGGGCACATCAAGCTGACGGTCGATGTGCAGGATAATGGCACCGGCCTGAGTGGGGCCGAGAGCGAGTTCCGCGCCTATTGCATCACCTACGGGCTGAAGCCGGAATGGTTCGGCCAGACCTTCTGGTCGCAGGGTGTCCAATATCGCGTCACGGGTCTCAAGATCAGCCGACCGAAGTTCCCGATCGAGGCAGTGCGCGTCAAGGATGGCGCCGCGTTCAAGTTCGGCGCCTCCACCGTTCGCCGTGCCATCGAAGGAGGTGCTGTCTGATGCAGGTGATGGAGCACATCTCGGCCACGGAGCGGCGGATCATCCGCCGCGTCCTGACCAACATCTCGGACCTGCTGACAAAGCATCCGGGCCTGACCGTGAATGTTCACGATGAGGCGGAGATGGTCTATTCCGGCCCCTTCGACCGCAAGAAGATCGAGGAGGAGATCGGCCATACCGGAATGACCACGATCACCGTGAAAGTTCCCGCGACGCAACATCCCGTCGTCCGCGCCACCGTGCTTTTCATCCACGGCAACGAAGAGGACGTGCTGTCCGACAGCGGCTGCTCGGAGGGTGGCGAATGGCTGGAGCAGGCGATGTGCGTGGGAGAGCCTGAATGAGCAGGAAACGATCGAAACCGGACCTCGTGGCGGCAGCCGCCACGGGCGACATGGGCGCCGCGATCAGTGGGGAGGCTGGAGCGGCGTTCAAGCCGACCCATCTCACTCTCAGCGGTGATCCGGTCGAGGTGTTCGACGGCGACCCCGACAAGAAGGGCGACTGCGTTATGATGCGCCTCGAGGATGGCCGCGAGTTCCAATACCTGCGCGACGATCTGCGCCGGATCGGTGACGAGAAACCCGAGTGGAAGCAGACGCACATCTTCCACAACGTCGATCATCTTTCCTCTCCTTGGGCGCGGGAACTCGACGGCAAACCCGTTATGCTTCTCCAGAAAGAGCACCCTGACAGGTGGCGCGTCCAGTATCTGCTAGGGCGTTCGCGCATGGGTATTCTGGTCTGCCCCAAGTGTCTGACGCCCATCGAACCCGAGAAGCCCGAATGGAAACCGACGCATACTTATGCCGGCCCGCATACCGGCCCCAACCCGATCGTCGAGATTGAGATGCTGGGGCGTGCCCACGATCCTCATTATGCGCACGTTCGCTGGAAAGACGGCACCGAGGGTAAGCTGAACATCGACCTGCTACACCCCATTGTGGCCGCGAATCCCGCGGCGCAGCCGACTAAAGCCGAGCCGAAGATCCGGCTTACGCTGGCTAGTAGCTTCGTCAGCCTCACGTCGCATCAGGAGACCTTGGAGCATGAGCTAGGCATCAGCCCGAAGATGTATCCTCCTGGCTGCGAACTCACGCTGATTCTGACCCCGGCAGCTTTCGGCCTTCTGGTCGCGGATAATCCGATCTTCCAGGCCTCTCCCAACCGGGTTCGGGTCTTGCACGCCGAATCCGCGACCAGCACATTCTTCGACCTGACCCGCAAAGGAGACGCGGCATGACCCTTTTCATCAAAGGCACTGACACCCGCATCGTCGGCACCCTGAGCGCCTATGAGGGCGTCGCCACGGCCTCCGGCCTGACCGAGCGCGGCACCATCCGCTGGACCGGCGAGTTCACGCTGCGCGACGGCGACGAAACGATCTTACGCAATGGCTCGCCCGTCTGGATCGACGACGAGGGCGCGGAGCATTTCGGCGTCTCGGTCGAGGACCGGCGCGAGGACGGCGCGGTGATCGCCCACCGCTCCCTCGAAGCCGATCTCGTGCGCCCCATCACCAAGGCGCTGCTGCACCATTGGAAGCTCCATGTGCAGCACAATCAGACCGAGCTGGGTGCAAAGCAGTGGGGCGAGGAGCTGCCCGCCAAGACGTGGCTCAGCTATCACGGCCTGATCCTGGCGGAGCGCGACCCCTATGTGAACGTGAAGTTCGAAGGCAGCCACCAGATCACCCAGCCCTATGACCCGCTCGAGGACAATATGGAGGACGCCAGCCGGTCGGGCGTTTGGGCGATCGTGGGCGACGACGTGGATGAGCTGTTGCGCGAAGCCTACGCCTGGGCCGCGGCGTCCTTCTGACGCTTGATCGCCCTCTCCAAATCTGGAACGAGAGGGCGATCAACTCTGAGGGGCATTATGAAGCGAATGATTGGGATCATGGCTCTGACCGCGCTGGTCGGGGCCTGCGCGGGCAGCGGCATCACCGGCGCCGGGACCGGCGAGGATGGCGCGCCAATGACGGCACGGATGACCGTCTTCAAACAGGGCGGGGTCAACACGATCACCATGACCTCCGCCAAGGGCGTCACCTGCACCGGAGACATCGACCTCGGGGCTTATCTGAAGTCCAAGCAGCCGAGCCGCGAGATTCCCATCACCTGCAACAATGGCGACAAGGGTGTCGGGATCTACACGAACTCGAACTACCAGCTCCAGTCCTTCACGCCCGGAAAGACCCAGCTCGCCTACCGCCTGGAGAGCGGAGCCAAAGGCACGATCTCGTTCTGACCGGAGACATTGCTGAGACCTCACAGGAGCGCCGTAGAGGCGCTCCTTCGCATTTCAGGTGTCAGCCTAGCGCGATACCCCACGACGAGTCCCTGCGGCCTTTCCCAGCGCCTTTCTGAGCCTATCCGTGCGACTGCCTGACCTCGGCGCGGTATAAACAGATACCGCAACCGAAAAAGGCACCACGCCATGAGCAGCTTTCTGACTTGGATTCTCATAATGACCATCGACACCGGATACGCCGGGGTGCCGATCACTGCGGAGTTCAACACGGTCGAGGCTTGTCAAGAAGCCGCCAAGGTGTCGAAACAGGAATGGCGTCATTTACGAGAGAGGCACGGCAGCCGAGCCCAAGCCGTTTGTGCCTACAAGGGTGATGAAGAATGACCCGCACTCCGCTCACCACCACCGCGCTGCGCCGGGAATACGTCGCCTGGGGGCCGAGCAACCGGAACTCGAACGATCTGCGCTTCGGTCAGTATCTGGAGGTAAACTACACCCACGTCCCGACCGGGTTCCTCTTCGCCGAGGACAAGGATGCGGTGTTCGCCGGGCTGCTGGAGCGGCTGCAGGAATACCAGAGGTAGCCCTCGCGCGCGCGAGGCTCGTTCCGATAACCCTCATTATGTCATGTGAGAGACCCAACAATCGCTGGGGTTTTTCTCTGCGAGAGTTCTGGCGAGCCCCGAAATCGACCGAAAATGGCCCAAAAACGGGCCTTTTCAAAACACCGATGTGCTCCTCGTAGCGCGTCTATATTGCGGATATATGCCATTGGAGGCAGCAAAACATGACCCTTGATCTACCCGTCCTGGACAGCTCGAACGACGACGGCTGGACCATCTACAACCTCCCGGAGCTGGCGGTGACGCGCCCGCCCTTCCGCGACCTTATTTACGTCGCCGCCGAGCTGGAGATCTGGGGTAGCGAGCCGAAGAAGCCGGAGGTGCTCCTCAAGCTCGACAGCCGCCGGGTCGACCTCACCCGCTGCATAACCAAGAGCACGGAGCGCGCGATCGACGCCCATCTCTCGAAGCTCGGTTTCCGCGTCCTGTCGGTCTCGCCGCGCGAGGATGGCGCCCAGAGCCGCGACTGCATCATTTTCAACGTGGAGATCGAATGATGACCCAGAGCCCGAAATACGAGATCCTGATCGGCTCGCTCGAAGCCGACGCCGACTTCCTGACCTGCGCGACGCTGCTTCCCGGCGACTATTCGACGCTCCGCTACATGCGCGTCTCCACCGATCTGGTGGAGACCGTGACGGCCCCAGGCACGACGATCGGAGCCTTCATGTCCTCGGTTCGCGAACGCATCGAGGCGGGCGAGGAAGTTCGCGGCGCGGAGCTGGTGAGGATCGGCGCATGACCAAGACCTACCCCTGCCACGGCTGCGGCAAGCAGTTCCCGGTCCATCTGCTGGACGCGAAACCCGGCCCCGGCCCAGTCACCCCTGAAAACGAAAACGACGACTTCAACTGGCTCGGATGCAAGACCTGCTATGGGCCAGGATGGGTCGAAGGAGTCCGAGAATGACCCTGACCCACCTACTGATCGAGACGGATCTCGAGAAGGCCAAAGACGGCCGCTGGGTGCTGCTGATCGAGCCGGATCTCGGCGCAAAATACGAGGATGGCGCGCAGTGGGATCAGGACCATGTGCCTCCGGCGGTCATGGCGAAATGGATCGACGACGATGGCATGAAGTTCTGGGCGCATCTGCAATGCGCGCACCAGGGCGAGGGCTTCTCGATCCACAGCGCCAAGGGTTTTGTCGAGCTGTCGGATCTGGGGCTCGACGAGGAAGAACCTGATGAGCCCTATATTGAGGTCGCCTCCGACGGCACGGCGGAGCTGGTTCACCCCGACGGTCAGCGCGAGCCCGCGCCGGATGGCTGGGAGAGCATGACCAACCTCAAGGCGGAGCGGCTGGCATGAGCAATACGGATTTCTTCACCGTGACGCCCTCAAACGAGCCCACCCAGGAGGAATTAGAACAGATACTGGCTGAAAACAGAAAGCGGGAGGTCGAAAGCGGATGCCCCTGGGTCGGTATCAAGGACGGCGACCCTCGCATCCACTACTACACGGACGCCGAGGCGCTCCAGCACATCAAGAAGAACTCTGGATAGGTGAGCAATGATCTCCGAAGATGATGTCATCCGCGCCTACCGGAACGCTCTGCGTTGCAGGGCGCGCCGCATTCGGATCGAAGACGCGAGGGGCGAGGAGACAGCCGCTCAGGCTGACGAGCGGCTGGAGGCGGTTTGCTACCACGACACCCTCGAAATCCAATACCTCGCTCAAGGAGCCGTCTGATGATCGACCGCCTCGGCTGAACCCGCCCGACTCATATGCCTATCTAGGCTAAAACCTAGATAGGCAACGGCGCAAGGCAAGCAAGCGCCCCTATGAGAGGTGAAGAAATGAACTTCGAGCCCATGATGAAAATGATGAGCCTGTCGTCCATCGGGTTGATGATCTGGATCGCGGCCCAGACCTTTACGCCACCCAAGGAGGTGGTCGTTTACGTCGAAGTCCCGGCCCCGGTCGTCGTCACTCAGGTCATCCACGCGCCCATTAGCACCGCGCGCCCGGCGCCGCGTCCCGACAGTCTCTGCCTCGCCCTGAACATCTACCACGAGGCCCGCGGCGAGCCCTTGAAGGGCCAGGTCGCCGTCGGACAGGTGACGCTCAACCGGGCCGCCGTCGCATACAAGGGCGCAAGCAGCGTCTGCGACACGGTGTTCGCGCGGAAGCAGTTCTCATGGACGCATGAAGATCCACGGCAGCCGAGCGGCGCGGAGCTGCGCCCCAGCCTCGATCTCGCGCGGAAGATCCTCGCTGGCCGCTACATCGACCGGACTCACGGCGCGCTCCATTACTACAACCCGCACAAGGTCGATGCGTGGTGGGCCGACTCCTATGCTGAGGTCGCCGTGCTTGGGAACCATCGCTTCATGCGCTGATCCGCGCGACCTATTTGCCTACCTAGGCTATAACCTATCTAGGCACCAACCTAATCACGGAGAGAATATGAACATGCTGCAACTTGTCGGGGCCATCATGGTCGCATGGGTGATCTTTTCCATGATCGCCTCGATCTATAACGCCTCGGGCGTCGGCCGCGACGATAGCGATCCCGCCACAGGAACGCGCTCCGGTATGCGCGTCCACACCGACCATCTGACCGGAATCCAGTATCTGAGCGGGCCGAAAGGCGGGCTTATGATGCGCGTCGATACCGAGGGCCGGCCGATCCTTGCTAAGGAGGTCGGGTGAATGGGCATACGGATGAAGGTGGCCGTCGGATACGGCCTCGACCTGACCGGGTTGAACACCGAGTTCATCTCCGACTTCGCGAACATGGAGTGTGCGGATCTGTTCAGCGCCTTCGTCGCGGGCGCTCTAGCAAGCGCCGAGGAGCGCGACGACCTTCAAGACAAGATGTCCATCGGTTTCGCGATGGGCACGCCTCACCATCAGCCGGAAGAGCCGCCTCCGAGCGCGTTCTATCAGGTGACGGAATACGATCGGGAGTTCGCCTTCGCAGACAAGCTCCTGCTCTACCCGCTCGGATACAAGAAAAGCTGGTCGCGCTACGGGAACCACCTGGATGCCTTCATCCATGAGGCATACCAGAAGCCGGGCGAGTTCGATCTGGTATCCGAGTGGCGCGAGAAACCGGGCACGCTCTACCCATTCTCCGGCAGCCTGATGCGCGCCAACCCTGAGAAGCCGCTCGGCATCGAAACCTACTGGGTGCCCTGCTACATGGACCGCCCGGAGCACCGTGACGCGGCCCCTGCCCCGCCGATGCACCTCTGGCACATGATCCGCCACCTGGAGCTGACCAGGACGGATGCCGAGACCACGGCGGCCTTCCTGTCGCTGCGTCCCACCTTCATGCGGTGGTGGAGTTGATGGTAGCTCCGCGACGGTGCAGAGATTACCCGCAACAGATGCAAAGCAGCGGAGAGGGTCGAAATGGCCGGTAATGCGAGACTGTCAAAGCCTAGACAAGGCCCGCCCCGGCCCCGTCAGGTCAGGCTCTTGGAAAAGATCATAGCCGCGACAGCCCGCCATCAGGCCGCTGCGGAGGATCGAGAGGATCGGGAACGGCGCCGGATCGAGGAGCGTCTGGCGAAGAAGCGAGAGCGGGAGGAGCGCAAGAAGCAGGGTATCCGCGCCCAGAGCGAGGCGCGGGAGAATTCGCAGAAACGACGCGAGGATGCGCACAGGAGAATCACTGAGGAAATCGCGTCGGTGGTTGACGATGTAGGAATCAGGGCTGGCTTGCAGACGGTTGCGGATGAGGCAGCCAAGCGAGGCTTCACCACCGTCAGAGGGCAGGCATGGACCAGGCAAAACCTTCACCCTGTCTATCAAGCTGCGGTTCGCCTTCTCTCGGATCAAAAGCGCCTTGTCGCCCTTGTGCGTAAAGATCCTCAAGGGCTCTACATCAAGAATTTCGGCGCGGGTAAGGATTACCGACCGGGCGCTGATGGTGACGGAGGCTTGGAGCAGGGCGATAGCGTCCGAGTCTCCTACACTCCCGGCGAGGCCCTTCTGATCGTTCTTCCCGACGGTCGCGAGATCCACTGGCCCGTCGAAGATAGGTAGTCATGGTCGAGCCCGCTATCGGACCAACAAGACCAGCCACACAACGCCGCCCTGTAAGAGGCGGCGTTTTTCGTTTCCGCCACCAAACTTTCGTAACCCGTGCGACCTATCGGCCTATCTAGGCTAAAACCTAGATAGGCAAAACGAAATGAGGCAGCGCGAGATGAACACCCTCCAATACAAGATCACCGCCAAATCGCAGGACTTTCTGCACCGTCTCCATATCTTCACGGTGATCGGCGACCCTGCAAGCGGCATCGAGCGTGCCAGGGCGGAGGCCAAGGAGCGCGGCCTTGACGCGAACCTCTCGGGCTTCCGCGCCGAGCTGGTGGTGGACACCACGCGCCTCTACCGCACGCGCTCCGGCAAGAAGGTTCAGATCCACGGCGTCACGCTCCACAACTCCGTCGGCAACGAGGTGAGCTGTCCGATCAAGTGCTCGATCCGCGCTGACAAGCCCCGCGCTCGGTCCCGCTACGCCATCCTGACCATCGACGGGCGGCGCGGCATCTTCGGCAAGCCCGAGCATGGCGACGACATTGTGGGCTTCTGGAATGACGAGGTGGCGGCATGAGCATGGATCGCATCGAGTTCCTGCAGAACGAAGTCGTCACCCTGGACCGGGACATCGCCGCCATCACGCGGAGCATCGAACTGGGCGCCAGGCCGAAGAACCCGCCGACCCGGCTGGTCAAGCGCAAGATCCAGATCCAGGGCGAGATCCTGGCCCTGCGGAGGATGGCGGCATGACTGACAAACAGATGAAGGAGCGCCTCGAGGATCTGCTCAACCGCACCCGCGCGGGCCTGGACTACCAGATAGCTCGGGAGGCCGTGATCAGACGGATCAAGGCAGATTACCTGCAAGAGTGCCAGAGTATCCGCCGGCAGCTCCTCGAGTTGGAGAAGCGTGCATGACGCTGATGGGAAAGACGCGCTACCGCGCCAGCCGTTCGTGGTTCTCGAAGCCGAAGGTCATCCTTCAGGTTCTTGTGTCCGATCGCGACCATCACGGCGACCTCTATGCCTATTGGAAGGACGCCACGATCGAGGATCTTACCATGCTGGAGAAGCAGCCGTGACGCTCCGGTCCGAAGCGATGAGGGTCTGACAAAGGATAGAGCGGCCGCAGCTCTTGGGTGTTCGTCTTCCCAGAAAGCGGTGCGATTACTCGGCGAGTGCGCGGCCTTTGTAGGGCCATAACCCCGAGACGGCGCGGTTCGGCTGAAATCTCGCGGACGCGGCGCAGGGTGCCATGCCTTGAAAGCAGGGGCATTCACAGAGGGCTTTCTCAGGCAGCCCTCTCGGCCGCTGGGGTGCGCCAACACCCCAGCGGCTTTCTCATGGCCGGGCGCTCAGTCCCGCGGATCACCCTTGAAGGCGCGCACCCAGATCGGCCGCACCTCGATCGCCCCATCACCGGCGATGCGTCCACAGGCCGAGCAGCGGAAGGTCTTTCGTGAAAACGAGGACTGCGGATGCTCAGGGAGCTGCAGGACCGCTCTATGCCCGCAGGCGCAGGTCAGGATCACGTCGAAGTAGTCTCTCGCGCCGCTCATCAGGGGTCGTTCCGCTTCGCGCTCAAAGAGAACAATTATGGAACATCAACCTGTCGGCGACAACCCGCGCAAACGATTACATATGGGCCACACTCGCCCCGCCGGCCGTCTCAAAGGGTAGTATGCCACCAAGTAAGCGCTACATACATACCTCCCTCAAAGAAGAAGAAGGCACTCGCCCATGAAGATCGGCAACCTCATTGAAGCAGCCATTGCGCTCCATGACGGAAGCAAGGAGTTCAACCTCAACTATGCCACCCGCTTCTGCGCCCACGGCCAGGAGCGCCTGAGCTGGAGCGCCAGCATCGGATCGCTGCACCACCAGCCGGACCTCCCCGCGCGCGGCCGGGTCTTCGAGGCAGAAGGCGACACCGCAGAGGAGGCGCTCGGCAATCTGATCCAGGCTCAGATCACCCACCTGAAAGAGACCTCGAAGCACCGGATCGGCGACCGCCGCACCGTGAAGGCTCTCTCCGCATCCAATGATCGCGACACGCCAAAGAAGGCCGGCAAGGAGAAGTCGAGCAGCTCCTGACGGCCCTGCCCTGTTACACCTTGAGACTTTTCGGACGAATGTGTCTCACCCTGGATCGGAAATGTCTCACCAATGGGCCGTTTTCGATCCTTTTTCGTATCGCAAAAGCGATCCTGACCGCGACACAAGCGGGTCAAAAACACCCCAAAGTCTCACAAACCCCAGCAAATGCAGGGCCTCGATCCAGAGGCGATCAAATGTGAGACACCAAAACGCCCTTTTCCAGATTTTCCGACCGAAAAGTCTCACCTCGAGGACCAGATCGAAATCCACCGGAGGTAATCGAAGCAGAGGAGCCGGATCTGACACCAGGAGAAGAGTCGACACAGAGGAGCCGAGCCGCACCACATTCGGCCGGAGACATCCATCCACACCTCTTTCCTAATCCGCCTCGGCTATACTTATTCTTCTCTTAGGAAAGACATTACGTATAGGCGAAGCGGATTAGGAAACGCTCCGGCTAGACAAGACACCGACCACGCCCATCCTCATAGGAAAAGACCTAGAGGAAAGCCTCGGCCGACAGACACATGCAGCTCTCCGGCTCACATCCATCAAACACCAGGAAAAACAGGCCGTAGAGCGCCTTCAGGCTATCCCGGCCACACAGGTAGCCAAGACACCAGAGGAGCTGCCTACAGCCTCACTACAGAGGCTCCCAGGCAGATGCCTGCCTAGGCCGATAGGCATGCCCCGGCCAAGACACCAGACAGATCAGAAAACGGGGAACGGGCAGCTCTCCTGCACAAGAGAAATGACCAGAGGGAAAGGACGCACAAGGGAGAGGAAAGCTCAGAGGGAAACGGATGCAGGAGAAGGAAGAGGAGGATGCCTGAAGGAGCGGACCTAGAGAGGGAGGAGATCCATAGAGGAGCGCGAGCGTGAGGGCATAGGGAAGGAAGAAGCCCTAAGAGGAAAACCCCAGAGAGGAAAGAGGTCGAAAGGAGCGATCCTAGGAGTGGGAGGTGACTGAGGAGTGGAAACGTAAGGGTGGAGGGTTCGAGCGCAAACGCCTCCAATTCCTCCCCACGCCCATCATAACCGATCCTCCACTCCACCATCCGGCCGAGGAAACGGGGAACGGGGGCACTTTTGCCCATTGAGGGATGACGCAGGGATTGGACACGCCCTGCCCTGCTCCACCGCCCGGTCCCACCTGGGGCATCCGATCCGTTTCCGCCCCGGTCCCTGCCCTGCCCCATCCCGACATCGAGGAGGCGGAGAGGAGCTGGAGTGGGATCGACCGCCCGGCCGCACAACCCAGCGGCGCTACCTGCCTACCTAGGCTAAAACCTACCTAGGCAAAGACGCGCAGCATAGGAGAAGCGCAATGAAGATCGAGATCATCGAGCACCGCGGCATCGTGACACGGATCAACAACGATGTGACGGTCACGGTTGAAGGACCGCATCGCGAGTTTCGCATCGACCTCAGCGCGACCGTCGAAGACTGGACGCGCCGCATCGGCGCACTCGACCGGATCGTCAAGCATGAGGCGAAGCGTAATGCGGAGTTCTACGCCGATGGCGAGGCCAGCGTGGATCTGCTGTGGATCGAGTATGGCTTTGTCAGCACGACCTTCGAGAACGGGGTGACCGCTTCGGTCGATAGTAGCTTCGTCTCGCTCTACATGCCGGTGAATGACGACTTCGAGGACCAGGAGACGCATTGGGTCGCAGCCGCGCCGGTGCTGCGGGAACTGCTCGCGGCCTGACAAACCCGAGAGAACCATCTGCCTAGGTAGGCTAAAACCTACCTAGGCAAAGTCGAAAGCCTGAAGTGAGCCACGCGCGACACGCAAGCGCAAACCATAGGAGCCAGACATGGCACAAGGCACCACCTCCGTCACCACCGTCACCGAAACCCAGATCGACCTCGCGGGTCTGGAGGCCGCGATCAACGAGGCCCAGCAGCCGGTCCTCGATGCCGAGACCATCATGGTCCTGCAGGGCGCGACCGAGATGGTCCTGCAACCCGCCGAGGAGCCGGCGGCGCCCGTCGATGAGAAGACCGGGATGAGCTTCGCCGAGATCCTCGACACGATCACCGAGGAGCAGTCGCAGGCCCAGCTCCATGCCTTGCAGGCCAGCTTCGCCACGCGGGCCGAGTTCGAGCACGAGAAGGCTCCGGGCAATGACGTGATCCAGCGCAAGCTGTCGAGCTACCTCGCAACCCTGTCGACGCCCGGCGTGGTCAAGGCGCAGGTGGCGGTGGGTCTGGATACGAACTTCGCCAATCGCAGCCGGAGCACCGGGTCGCGGCGCAACGTCTATGGGATCGAGAAGGTAGCCCGCCTCCTGAACCTGGCCGTGACTGGCATCCACAACAATGCCTTCAACAAGGCGATCCTGGCCTCGATGGTGGCCTGCGAGGGAAAGGCGGCGCTTCCGTTCACCAGCAAGGTCGCCCAGGCGGCTGCCTCGGATAAGGTGGCGATCGACAACTCCTACAAGCCTTTCCTGGTGCGCCACACCGTCGCGGAGAACACGGCCGACACGCAGTCCAGCTCCACCATGACGGCGCTCGAGGATCTTGGCGTGGTGGTCAACACCGGAACGCGCGGCCGCCCGGTCTACAGCTTCACCCAGACACCGCTGGCGCTGCGGTTCAAGGAGCTGGGCAAGCTGGTGCTGATCGCCGAAGGGATAGAGACGGCCTGAACGGGCCAGTCTCGGAGAGGAGAGCGGCAGTGGTGCGCCGCTCTCCTTTTCTTTTGCCTCGTGGCGGTGGGAAGGAGATGGGGAACGGGCAGGAGCCCCAGGTGGGGCCGACGGGTGGAGAGGGGCAGGAAATGGGGAACGGGTGAACCGCGTCTATCTGTGGGATGGGAAAGGAAAGGGAGTCTCCGCCCCGCCTCCATCCCCGCATCCCTGCTCCGAGCCCTTCCCATCTCCGACCCTGGTCCGTTGTCCAGCCTCGCACCATCCGGCGACAACCCGTGAGACCTATCTGCCTGCCTAGGCTATAACCTACCTAGGCACCAACGCCTAGCACCACAGAGGCACCACATGCACCCCAAGCGTTTCTTCTCCGAACTGAACGAATACTTCACCGCGGTCCTGGCTGGCGATCCGATCGACTGCCAAGCAGGATATACCGACGGCGATCACGTCACCTGGCTCCTCGATCAGTTCGGCGGCGATGACATCCGCATGGTCGAGCTGAACGCGGCCTTTGCCGAGCGTATCGAGACCCCTGAACAGGCGACCCATGTCCTGGCCTATATGCGCGATCTGGCGGCAGGCATCATCCAGTTCAACCTTTTCGAGGCGAGCGAGCTTCCTGACGAGGTGCTCGAATCCATCGCCAAGGTGCTCTAACCCGCTACAGCGACCAGCCTACCTAGGCTACTACCTAGGTAGGCACCAACGCCTAACACCTCGAAAGGCACCACATGAAGATCACCTCCGCCGTCATCGACCAGCTTCTGCCGCGCCTCAATGTCGACATGATCGACCTGCCGAGTGACGACATGGATTTCAGCGAGCGCTTCCAAGCAGTCGTCGGCCAAGATGTGCTGTTGAGCATCGGCCTGCACACCAATGCGACCTCCGCCGTCTGGCAGTTTGAGATTGCCGAGCTTTCCGGTCACTGGCACGCCGAGAGCGAGATGAAACTTCCGGCGCGCGACTACAAGTTCTTCGCAGGTTTCACCTCCTTCGAGAACGCGATGGCCGCGCTGTGCGAGACCACGCGCTATCTCTCCAGCCTCGACGGCTTCAGCGAAGTCTGATCCGATCGACCTAGGTAGGCATGAGCCTGCCTAGGCGTCAGCCTGTCTAGGCGGAGCAGGGCAGGGCCTGGGCGCTCCATCTCCACTCCGCGCGCCCCTTCCCAGCTCCTTCCCATGATGACGGCTATGAAAAGAGGCGGCCGAAGCCGCCACCCCTCACTCGCCTTTGTCGATCCGGTTTCTATGCGCCAAGTTGTTGCCGATCGCACGTCCCAGGCTCGCCTCGTCTTTCGAGCGCAGTCCCTCCTTGTAGGTCTGCATCGGCGATGCTTCTTCACAGCAAAAGAGGTAGGTGTGAACGGCTTGATTGACGGTGAAGGAGATCGCCTCAGCCATCGTGTCGAAATGATCGACAATGACCGTATCCCGGCCTTTGTCGATCAAGGTGTGAACCAGGAACTTGGCGCCGCGCGCCGTGGTGACGATGTAAAGCTCATCCCAGTCGCTGTCGCCGGTCATGTGAATGACGCGCTGCTCCGAGGCTTTGAGGTAGTCGATATAGGCGATTTGCGCTGCGTGAAGTTGCATGGTCGTGGTGCCTTTCAAGATGACCGTTTAACTATCTAGTTTTTAGCCTACCTAGGCACCTAGGTTTCGCGGAAAGTGCAGCTATTTTAGTGGGTTGTGAGTCGGCGGGATGCCCCGGCTCCTTTCCATCTCCGCCTCGAAGGCAATGAAAAGAGGCGGCCGGAGCCGCCTCGTCTCGCTCTCACATATCCATCATCTGCGTCAGGATCTTGCTGGCCTCTCCGTTCGACATGAGCGTGTCGGCCTCGACCTCCTCACCGAAGAGCTTGCGCGCGTAGTGCTGGATCTTCTTGAGGCCGGTCTCGGCCAGGAGCGCGATCTGCCAGGCGAGCAGATCCTCACCGTCGCGGTAGGTGGCGCGTGCCATCGCATAGGCGACGCGCGCCTGCTGTCCCGGCGTCAGCTTCTTCTCGTTCTTGGTGGCGAAGGTCACGACCTCGGAGCTGTTGGCATAGGCCAGAGCGATCGAGTCAGGGAGCGTGACTTTGGCGACGGTAACAAGAGCGGTCATGGTGTGGTGCCTTTCGGTGTTAGGCGGTTTCTACATGACCTTTTTAGCCTACCTAGGCAGATAGGTATCGCGGGTTGCTAGAGGAGATAGAACATTCCGGCGACGATCGCAGCGATGAGGATCGCCGCCAGGATGTGGGAGATAAGCTCGGACTTGTGCGACATGGGATCGGCCTTTGAGATGGTCTGCGACCATAGGCCAGCCAGCGCGCCGTGTCGGCTGGGTTTTAGAAGGGCTTGAGCTGGATCAGGAGCGGAGCTGCCTCGGAGAGGGCCTGGGCGCGGGCAGGGGAGTGCTTCTCCAGCCGGAGCCTGATCCGCTCATGCAGCTCGGCGGAGCGGCGCTGGAGCGCGGCTGCGGCGCGCAGGATGATCTCGGCCTCCTTGCGCTCCCCATCGAGGTCGCAGTTGGGTGTGGGCAGGGCCTGGGGGTCTTCCAGGTCGGAGACGATCTGCTCGGCGCGATCCTTCAGCTTCTGGCGATAGGAGGCGACGTTCTCCCGGTTGCGGGCAATGGCTTCTTCGGACATGCGGGCCATGTGGATACTCCTTACAGGGTTACAGGAAATTTACGTAATAGCAGGAAAGGGCTTGTGCAAGGCGGAAAAAGGGAATGGAATGGGCGAGGAGAGGGTGAGGAAAGGGAAAGGAAAGGAGGGGCCCGCGGGGCCGTATGCCCCCGCGTCCCTAGGACTTTTTTATGTCAAGATGTATTTTTGCAACAGGTGCAAAAATATCACGGTCAAGAAAAAAGTTTGATATTTTGACGATTTTTCAGATTTCGGCCGTCAAGATGTATTTTTGCCACCGTGCCGAAAAGACACACCCCAAGAACAAAATGAGGCGGCCGCCGATTTCTCGACGACCGCGACATTTTTGCATCAGGTCAGATTGCGAGCGCTAGGCCGGTCAATGTCGCCATGCCGGCGATTAGGGCGAGGTTAAGGTATCGCGTCACGCGCGACTCTTGCGCATTGGCGTCTATCACCAGAACGGCAAGGCAGGCGGCGCAAGCGAGGCCAACAAGAACAGTCATATTTCGGCTTTCAATGTGGCCTAGGTAGGCTTTCACCTACCTAGGCACTTGCCTATATCTTAGGCTTGCTTGGCGATAACGGCGGCCATCTTGTTGGCGTAGGCGTTCAACAGTTCGCTGTCAGGCTTGGCATACCAACGAAAGCCTGCGCCGCGCTGGCCGTTGTCATCGGCGCAATTCAGAAACTTGAAAATTGCGAGCGTGTTGGTGGTCTGCGTGCCGGTGGTGCCTGCGGCCATCATGCGGCCAGAAACCTTGACGCCTTGCGAAATCGCGCCTTCTGCATAGCCGTCGGCGGTATCGCGGCTCTGGCCTTTCGAGCCGGTGGCGCGCTGGTCAAGCCTTGCGAATTGCTTGCCGGTGGCGCGGCTATTCATCAGCGAAAGAAGCATGTCGCGAGCGTAGCGCGTCTGGTCAGTCGCGGTAACAGTCGCCTCGAAACCGCTATCTGCGAAACGGCACATATCAACCACGCGCTTGATCGCATAGACCGCCATCGGCTTGCGGCCTGCCGAACCGTCGATGACATGCAGATCGACCTTGCCAAGGCGCGCGGTCTCAAGAAACGCCGCGGTTTTCATGTAGTCGCGGCAGGTCTGCATCAGCTTGAAATTTTCGGCTTTCGTGTCGGCCTTTTCGGCCATCATGGCAACGCGATTGTCGAAAAGAGCGTCGATGGTTTTCGCGGTATAGGTCAGCTTGCTCATTAGGTGGTGCCTTTCATCTGAGCGTGTCACCGTGGCGTCATTGCCTCGGTGAAATCTTTCTAGCGTGTTTCGCTTGGCAGGTGCAACAACTTTTTTGCGTTGCGCTGCATTTTTCTTCGTTTCGCCGTAGCGCCTCTGTGAGGCCGTTTCTAGCGTGCTCAGCGTTTCAGGCTAGGCTGATATGCCTAGATGCCTAGATGCCTCTCAGCGCCGCGCCTATCGCCTCGGCGATGCTATCGCGTGCCTTGCCTAGGCTTGCCGCGTCACGTCATACGCGCGCGCGTCACGCGCGGCGGGATTGAGCGTCGCGATACAATAGGCGCGGCGCTTGTGCCGAAGTCTTAGACCGATCGCGGCCAGGTGATGGGGGTGCTTCGGGTGTCCGCTGCCAATCCCCGGCCCAACCCTCCACTGTCAGGAACCCGTCTACAGGATGACCGGAGACCGGACGACCTTCGACCGAATGACCGACGTGAGGATCGTGTCGCCCAGGAGGGTCGGTTTCGGGACGAAAGGAGAGG
Organism: Paracoccus litorisediminis; assembly: GCF_009711205.1. Taxonomy (GTDB): domain Bacteria; phylum Pseudomonadota; class Alphaproteobacteria; order Rhodobacterales; family Rhodobacteraceae; genus Paracoccus; species Paracoccus litorisediminis. Next base: position 61,631 of record NZ_WMIG01000013.1, read on the forward strand.
GTGGCTTTCCCCGCCAGACATTCGGGGATTGCGAACCCTCCAGTCCCGATCCTGGGCGACGGGTGGGGGCCTATAGTAAGTGCTTACTTGACGCAAGGGGATGAAGGTGGGAAAATCCACGCATTCGCAGGACGGCCACCACCCCTTACCCGGAGACCACATGGTCAAGACCTATACCGAGCAGAGCGACACCAATATCGCGCTCGTGAACTGCTTCAAGGAGATCGAGGAAGGCCTGAACCGCCTCGTCGACCTCAGCCGCAAGACCGACCTGGACCAGCGCTGCGTCTCGATCGCGTCGACCCATTTCATGGAAGGCTTCTGCGCGCTCAACCGCGCCATCTTCAAGCCGCAGCGTCTGACGGAAGTCATCGAACTCGACGACGCCTTCGACAGGGCAGGGCGCCTGATGAGAGAGCGTCAGAAAGAGCTGACCGTCGAGGGCACCATCAAGGCGCTCGGCCTGCCGCGTGGCCTGTCCTCGGCCGACATGGATCGTGCCAATTTCAGGAGCGTCGTCTGATGAACTTCGGAAAGGCCATCAAGGCCGTGAAGCTCGGCCGCCGCGTCGCCCGCGCGGGCTGGAATGGGCGCGGGATGTGCGTCTTCCTCGTGACCGGCGAGATCACCGAGAAGGAGCTGATGCTGCGCAATGCCGTTGTGGGCGGCGTGGATGGAGCGCTCTTCGAGGTCGTGGAGTCCGGGCCGACGGTGATGCCCTGCCTGACCATGCGCGCCGCCGACGGCAGCCATGTCATGGGCTGGCTCGCCTCGCAGACCGACATCCTGGCAGAGGATTGGGAGGAGGTCGCGTGACCACCATCGTCTATCGCGACGGGGTTCTGGCTTCGGACACTCGCGCCTATTCCGGCCACGCCACGCCGATCGGAACCAAGCGCAAGATCCACCGCCGTCGCGATGGGGCGATGTTTGGCGTCTCGACCGCCGCTCCGGGCCTCTCCGAGCAGGTCGCGCGCTGGTATCTCGACGACAAGAACATGGATCTGCTGCCGCAGCTCGGGCCGGAAGACGGCTTCGACATGCTCGAGATCGACAAGGACGGCCAGGTCTTCATCTACCACGACAGCATCCACCCGACCGGGCCGCTCACCGCGCCCTATTTCACCGTCGGATCGGGCGCAAACTATGCGATCGGCGCGCTCGAGATGGGCGCCTCGGCGGTCGAGGCGGTGCGCGTGGCGATCACCAATGACCCGTGGACCGGCGGGCATATCGAGACCCTCACCCGACCGGGTGAGTGTGCTGCTGCAGACAAGGAGGAAACCTCGTGCGACAGCAACTGACGGCTGCCCAGTGCAGCATCCTGGCGTCGGGTATGACGCTCACCCTGCTGGCGGCGCTGCAAGCTGCCCTGCAGGTCGCCTGAATGAGAAGGGCCGGCGCTGTGCCGGCCCTTTCTTCTTACGGCCGCCCACCGCGGCGCTCGCGCACATAGGAGTCCCAGCAATCCTCGAAGAGCTGACGCATGGTGATGCCGCGCGTCGCCGCCTCGACCTTGAAACGGGTGTGCCAGTCCTCGGGCATGTTGAAGGTCATCGAGATGATCCGCTTCGAGGGCAGGTTGTCGGAGGCTTCCGGGGCGGTGCCGAGATCCGTCACCTTGGCGGGCTGGCGCACTTTGAAAGGGTTCTCTTCAGACATTGCTGGTCTCCATTGCGTAGGTGGCGATCTCGGCGGTGAGGTCGTCGGTCAGTTGGGTCATGCGGTCGAAATTGCCGAGCATCATCCGCCCGACCTCGCCGATCGAGTAGCCGGTCGTGTGGGCGCGCACATAGGAGGCGCGGTAGGGCAGGGAGGTCTTGGCGACCCGGAAGTCTGAGAGGTATTCCAGAGCCTCCTGCGTGAGCTGCTTGTGGTCGATCACCCGGTTCAGGACGAACATGATCCGGTGCTGCTCGATGCCGCGGGTGATCAGCTCGAAGGCGAACTTCCGCTGCGGCACCAGGTCATCGACCGTGAAGGAGGTCGGGATGATGACCAGATCCGAGTTGAGCGCGGTCGAGAGCGTGATGTCGGGGCTATCCGGGCGCCCGTCGGCCACGATCACATCATAGCGCCGGTCAGTCGCCATTCGGTTCGAGACCTGGGCCAGCTCGGCCGCGACGAGCGGCTCGATGCCCGCCTTTGCACGAATCTCCGCCCAGAAGACCGAGGTCTGCTGAGCGCCGTTGAAGTCGTAGATGCAGACGCGCTGCTCATGGGCGGCATAGGCGGTCGCGATCAGACGCGCCAGCGTCGACTTTCCGACCCCTCCCTTCTGGGAGAGGCAGGAGATGATGAGATCGGCCATTGATTCGCCCTTCGGTTCCTAGGCAGATACTCACCTAGGCGGATAGGCAGATCAAGTCCTAGCAGATATTGGTGATCATGGCGGTGGCGTGGGGCCGCCTCACGGTCAAGCCGGCCATCCATGTCAGCGGCTGCACTCCGCCGGAAATGCTGGTGCCGAGAGAGCTGGCAGTGATAGCGCCCGCTGCGATTTGCGCGCTCTGGCTCAGCATCGCGCCGTAAGGTTTGCCCTTGATGATGGCGTCGATCTCCTCGGTGCCGGTATCCCATTCGCTAATCGGGACATATGCTTCGTCGCAGTCAAAGAGTTGCTCGCGCTGCTCGGGCGTCGCCTCGATGACCCGGACCCGGCTGTCGACGCGATATGACCAGGGACCGGCCGCCATATCCTGACTCAGGTCGATCTGCATGTCGGGATCAAGGATCAGAGCTGCCTCGATCGGACCCTTGCGCGAGAAAGCCTGCATGGCGACGTGCTTCAGGGCACGCTCAAAGCCCAAGCCGGACTGGCGCGGTTCGAGATTGTAGGAGTGAAGCGCGTCTTCCGCGAAGCTCATGCTCATCCTGCGGACCTCGATCGGCAGGGTGATGGTCTGCATCGAGTCCAGGCCGGTCGCATCGCCATCCCAGTCCCAGATTGCAGATTCGGTCATGGTGAATTTGGTGAGAGAGCGCTCATTCGCGGGCACCCGACCGTTCATCCAGCCGGTGATCTCTCCGCTTTCCTTTGCGACGACGAACATGGCTGACCCCTTACAGTAAGCGCTTAGTGTATCCTCTACCCTAAGAAACGGAAAACCCCTCTCGCGGAAGGGGACGCGAGAGGGGTTCGACCGAGGAACGACCTTGAAGCGGGCGGGGGAAAAGGAACCGAAAACCCCGCCCTGCCTCCGTCGTATAGTAAGCGCTTACTTTACGCAACCGCTTTTTCGGCATTCTCCTCAAAAAGATGCCAAGGCAGTTCCTCGTCATCGGTGAGGAGTCCTTCGGCAAAGCCGGGCGTCGTTCTGATGATCTGCTCGCGCTGCTGTGCGTGCTCGCGCAGGGTGATGTTCGAGTTGCAGGTATAGTCCACGACAAAGGTCACGTTCGGCCCCGCCTTCTTCGCGCGCAGGCCGCGACCGACCCGCTGGCGCAGCGCCACCTCGGCCTTGCCGCCGCCCGCGAGCTGAACGAGCGAGATGGCCGGAACGTCGACGCCCACATCGAGGATGGTGGTGCCGATAATCCCGTCGATCTCGCCCTTCACCAGACGATTGAGGTATTTCTCGCGGGTCGCCTGATCATCCTCGCCGCGCAGGAAAACGAAATCGAGGCCGTTTTCGGCGAAAACCTTCTTCAGCCTGTCGCCATGCGCCTTGCGCAGCACCAGCGTCAGCACCGGCATCTTCCTTTCCTTCGCCAGCAGCGCATCGGAGAGAATGTCGGCGGTCATTTCCTCGCCATCGACATAGGCGAGCTTGTAGGCCCGCTCGAAAGGCGAGGTGCGGTGCATGGCCTTGGGCGAGGCGCTGGAGCGCAGCTTGAAATAGGGCTTGGCGAGGATGCCGCGGTCGATCAGCAGCTTCTCAGGCACGTCGATCAGGACCGGCCCGAAGGCTGCCATCAGCCGCATGTTGTCCTCGGCCGAGCTGCGCATGAAGGGCGTCGCGGTCAGAGCGATGCGGATCTGGGCGTTCTTGCAGTGCCGCAGGATCTCGTAATAGCTATTGCCGCCCGCCTCATGCGCCTCCTCGCCGATCACCACCTCGACCAGCGACAGGAACTTGATGATCGCGTCGCGCTTGCGGGTCTTGCGCTCATAGATCTCCTGGGCCTGCTTCAGCAGCACCGCGCGCGGCGTGTTCTCGTCCTTGGCCTTGTTCAGGTGGATCGAGGTGACGAGAGCGCGCAGCTCCTTGTTCACGTCAGTCGGCTCCAGCGCCTGGACGAGCGTCTGAACCATGCCGAGGTTGACGTGGCGCGTGAAGGACATCTGGCCGTCGCCGATCACCGCCGTCTCCGTGGCGTTGTCGTCGAGCTGGCGCTTCATCTGGTAGAGCAGGATGCCGCGGGTGGTCAGAAACAGCGTCATCCGGTTGTAGCGGGCCATGATGAGCTTGGCGACTTTCGACTTACCGCCGCCGGTCGCCACGCGGACGATGCCCGCGCGGTGCTTCTCGACCTGCTTGAGCACCTGCATCTGATAGTCGTAGCGCGGATCGTCATTGCCGAACTCGTCGACGATCGGGCTCTCGGGACCGAGCGGCTGGATAGCCGGCGCCTCGATGAGCTGCACGGTATAGCCCGCGCGGCCCAGCTCCTCGCTGATCACATGCACGAAGCCCGCCGGGAAGGTGCCGGTCAGCACATCATAGAAGCTCGACTTGCCCGACCAGCCGGGTGCGCTCTCCGCGCTGTAGGAGAGCAGGTTGGAAACCTTCGAGACGACCTCGCGGCTCGGGTTCACGATTTTCGCCAGGACGGGGTTTTTGGCGATCTGCACTATTGACATCTCAAATCCTTACGCTGGACACGGAGTCCTTTTATGGGTATTGCTCTAGTAAGTCCTTACTATACGAGCGAGCAGTGACACCAGTTCAATATATCGAGGTTCCCGTGGGGGAGCTGAGGCCGAACAGCTTCAACCCGAACCGGGTCACGGCTGACAACGAGAAGAAGATCCGCGCGAGCATCGAGCGCAACGGCATCTTCAAGCCGATCATCGTGCGACAGGTCGCCAATATCCGCGGCTACGAGATCATCGGCGGCGAGCATCGCTGGGATCAGGCCAAGGCGCTCGGCTATGCGACGGTCCCGATCGCCAACCTGGGCGAGATCGACGATGCGCGCGCCAAGGAAATCTGCCTGATCGACAATGCCCGCTACGGCGCGGACGACACGCTCACTCTGAGCGACATCCTCAAGGACATTGGCACGGCTGACGAGCTGCAAGAGTTTCTTCCCTATGGCGACACCGATCTGGCGGCGATCTTCTCTGCTGCCAGTATAGACCTTTCGTCGCTCAATGTGCCGGAAAATAACGAGATTCTGCCGGAATTGCCGCCGGATGGTGACTCCCCGGCAACAAAGCCGGCCCGGACCCATACCGTCATGCGCTTCAAGGTCTCGAATGAAGACGCCGAGCGTCTGACCGCGCTGATCGCCAAGACCCAGACCGCGCATGACTACCGCCATGAGGACCAGCTCACCAATGCCGGTGACGCGCTGATCCACCTGCTTTCCGGCTCTCTCGGCACCGCCCCGGCGCCCGCAGCCGTCGCAATCGAAGACTGGGGCACCATGCTGGCCGAAATCGAGAAGGCCCAGGAGCAATCTGAATGACCACCAACAGCCCCGCCATCGAAATCTGGCCGATCGAAGACCTCATCCCCTATGAGGCAAACGCCAAGAAGCACCCCGAGGCCCAGATCGAGAAGCTGGCGACCACCATCACCAAGATGGGCTGGACTCAGCCGATCGTCGTCTGGGGCAATGGCGAGATCATCGCCGGCCACGGGCGCCGCCTCGCCGCGCTGAAGATCGGACTGCCGAAGGTTCCGGTCATCGTGCGCCGGGATCTGACCAAGGCCGAGGCCGACGCCCTGCGCCTGGCCGACAATAGGGTCACATCGACCGAATACGACCAGGGCCTGATCCAGGAAGAGCTGATCCGCCTCAACTCCGAGCTGCTCGGCACCGACCTGTCGCTGACCGACATGGGCTTTGACGAGAAGGAGATCACCTTCGTCCTGGCCGACCTCGGCGAGATGGACGAGGACTTCTTTGCCACCGACATCTCCGCCGCCGTCGAGGAGCAGAAGGTGCAGGCCGCAGCCGAGGTCGAAGCCACCGACGAGATCGCCGCGCCCGTGGTCGATGCGCTGGGTTTCAAGCGGGTGACGATCGCTCAGTCCCGCGCCATTCGCGACGCGATGGGCAAGGTCGAGGCAAAGACCGGCAAGAAAGGCGTCGAGGCGCTGATCGCGGTCCTGGAGGCGGCGTAAAATCTTGGGCGATGTGCTCCCCTTTGTAATCGCAAGCAAAAATTCGCCTCTCACTGAAGCGAATGTCAGAATCGTGACAGCTTTGCATCAGCGCGAATCAAGTAAGTCCTTGATAGATCGCGTCAAGGGCGAAAATAATCTCGGCGGGTCGCCGCCGCCACTAGACAGGGCGAGTCCGCCACTGCATATAACGCACTCACGGCGCTTTGGACCCTTTTTGTTCATCGGCCGAGACCGGGAAACCGGCCTTTTCTATACGGATTACGATGACGGCAATATTTCCGCCGGGACCGACCTGTTTGCTCTGATTGGCGTCCTCGAGACGCTGAAGGTCGAGCTGACTGAGCGCGCTGCCGCGCTCGCACCATCCATAGATCGCCTGGGGCGTGTCCAGCACCCCGAATTGCCACATGAGGAGGCAAAATGACCATCTACTCACTGTCCCGCTCGTTCAAAACCTCTGTCGAGCGGACACCGCGCGTGCTGGAAGTCGCCGAGAGCTTCGGGCTCGGGCTCTCCGACAAGGAGTTCACGCTCTATGATGAGCTTGAACTCGACATCCGCGCGAGTGATGTCGTCTATATCACCGGCCAGTCCGGCTCGGGCAAATCCATGCTGCTCAAGGATCTGGCCGCCGAGATGCGCAAGGACGGTCTCAAGGTGGTCGACCTGAATGAAGTCGAGCTGAAAGACAAGCCCGTGATCGAGCTGGTCGGAAAGAACGTAACGGAAGCGACCGAAATTTTGTCACGCGCGGGCATTTCCGACGCCTGGATCTTCCTGCGCAAGCCCAGCGAGCTGTCGGATGGGCAGCGCTACCGCCTGAAACTGGCGCTGGTGATGGAGGCCGATGCAGATGTCTGGATCGCCGACGAGTTCGGTGCGGTCCTCGATCGCGTCACCGCGAAATCCGTGGCCTACAACATGGCGAAGGTCGCCCGGCGGCAGGGCAAGACCTTCATGGTCGCCACCACCCATGACGACATGACCGAGGAGCTGGCCCCGAGCGTCTTCATCGAGAAGCTCTTCAACGACCGCATCGAGGTCTTGTGCGAGCGCTACGAGGAAGAAGACCCTCCGCAGATGCTGATGGCGGCAGAATGAGGTTCCGCAAGCGCCCTGTCGTGATCGAGGCCATTCAGTTCACCGGCCGAAACTCGCGCGAGATCGCCCGCTGGGTCAATCCTGACCTGGCGCCATTCCACCTGCCCGAGGGCTGGTGGGCCAAGCAGCATACCGACCTGTCCTTCAGCCTGATGATCCCGACGCTTGAGGGCGAGATGGAGGCCCGGCAAGGCGACTGGATCATCCGCGGTGTCGCGGGCGAGTTCTACCCCTGCAAGCCGGAGATTTTCGATGCCAGCTACGAGGCTGTCGAAGAAGAGGTGCGCCATGCTGCATGAGATGCACGCAGCGCCTCTGAGCGCGCCGCCAGTGGCCTTCCATGATCATCCCGGTCTCACCACACTGGTCAGGCGCAATGAGGCGCCTGTGCAGCGTTTTTCGCTGCTGGATCGCATCATGGTCGAGAAGGGCGACAAGTCCGACTGGGACCAGCTTCACGAGCTGCATTACAAGGCCGAGAACCTCGCGATCGGCCCGCGCTTCTGGAAGGCCACGCTGGACGGCAAGCTCGTCGGTGTCGTCGTGACCGCGGTGCCCAAGGGAATGCTGCGCGAGCGGCATCTGGTCTTTCCGAGCCTGCGCCCCGGCGCGGGCGAAACCCGTCTGACCAACACCCAGCGCTACAAGTTCCTGAACGACAACTTCCGCGTCATCTCGCGCTTCGTGCTCGATCTGCCCTATCGCGGCATCGGCGCGGGCTACCGGATGATGAACCTCGTCTCGCGCATGACCGGGCTCCAGTTCATGGAGATCCAGTCCTCGATGTCGAAATACAACCAGTTCGGCCCGCGCGCCGGCTTCCGCTTCGCGCCGCCGATGCCTGCCAACAACCAGACGAAGGTGCTGAAGTTCTTCCGCAGCCACTTCGACGCCTCGCCGATGGACTTCGAGGCCATCATGCAGGAGATCGCGGCCAAGGGCGACGAGGCGCGGATGTTCGAGATCTGCCAGGAGTTCTACTTCAAGAACTCGGCCCTCGAGAACACCACGCGCGGCGGCGACATGATCGAGGCTCGGCGCGAGAACCTGAACCTGCGCTTCCTGATCCGCGGCATCCAGCAGATGGGGCTCGCCTCGCCGATGTATGGCGTCTGGAAGAACCCCGACTGGGGCCGCACCGACATTCCCGACCGGCTGCCGCTTTCGGCCTTCGACCGGCAGGGTCCGACCGAGAGGCTGATCCTGTGAAGAAGCCGCGCCGAACTGAACACCAGAGGGAGATCATGGGCATCGTGCTGCGCGAGGCGGGGCAGGGCGCCTTCCTGTCGGCCACCGAGATCTACCCGCATCTGAGCTATGCCGCCGAGGTCACGCTCGGAGCCTTGCGCAAGTCGATCGAGTTTCTGGAAAAGCAGCAGCTCGTCATCCGCGAGCGGCAGGGCCGGAGAGTCGTCATCGTGCCCACCGAGAGAGGCTACAACTGGTTCCGCCCGGCGGCACCGAGTTCGGCCGGACCATCAACTTCATAGAGACCAAGGAGGAGAGCATTTTTTTATCCGCGTCGGCTATATGTATCTACTAATTACTTACTAGAAGTTACTTATAATATAGCCGAAGAGGATTAGGAAAATTTCTTTCGAGACAGAATGACAGAACAGAGCTATGGGACTGCTCCGGCCGAACAGGAAGACCTCCCGGTCGAGGCAGAGGAAGAACTTGAAGACGAAGACGATGAGGATGTTCCGGCCAGCTCCGGCGCGTCCCGTTCGGCTCGTGAGCTGACCGATGCCGAGTTCGTCCAGGCCCGCGAGCTATACGAGCTGGGCAAGATGGGCGTGCGCGAGCTGGCCGATCAGTTCGGCTGCTCCCGGCAGACCCTGCACCGCCGGTTCAAGAAAGTCGGCGCCAAACGCGGCTCGCGCGCCCATGAGGTCTCCAAGGCCACACAAGAGACCGTAGAGCGCTTTGCGCAGCGCCGCGCAGAGCGTATCGAAGAAACGCGCCTCAGCGGCTACACGACGCTAAAACAGGCTCGTCTGCTCGCTCAGAAGGTGGTGATCGACGCGGTGAAGGCCAACCGGCCAATCGAGAGCACCGATGACGCACTCAAGGCCGTGCAGCGCTACAACAAGATCCTGCTCGACAACATCGCAGGCACCCTCAGCGTGCTCGATGCGGCCAACTATGTCGACGAGGAAGACCTGCCGATCCTGCAGATCGAGGATCTGACCGCCGACGACATCCTGAAGCACCACATCTCGACCGGCGTGCTGCCAGATGACGCGACGATCGAGGATCTGAACACCGAGATCTTCGGCGATGACTAACTTCCCGGCGACGAAGCAGAACCCACCCAGCCGCCAGGTCCAGCGCCAGATCCAGCGCCTGGGCCTGCACCGGCTTCAGACGGTGGTCTTTCAGGACCGCCATCGCTTCCGGGTGATCGTCGCCGGGCGGCGCTGGGGCAAGACCCGCCTCTCGAAAACCGAGATCATCAAGGGCGCCGTCAGCAAGTCCAACCAGCTCGTCTGGTATGTCGCCCCGACCTACCAGCAGGCCCGCGACATTATGTGGGACGACCTGAAGGCGTCGATCCCGCGCAAGATGATCCAGAAGAACGGCGTCAACGAGACCCGGATGCGGATCAGGCTGATCAACGGCTCGATCATCCAGCTCAAGGGAGCCGACAACCCCGAAAGCCTCCGCGGCGTCGGCCTGAACTTGGTCGTCATCGACGAATGTCAGGACATCAAGAAGGAGACCTGGGAGACCGTTCTTCAGCCGACCCTCGCCACCACCGGCGGCCGGGCGATCTTCATCGGCTCCCCGAAGGGTTTCGACTGGTTCTACGACAATTACCAGAAGGGGCAGGCGGGCGAGGTCGTGCGCGACGAGAAGGGTCGCGATGTCGCCAACGAGTGGAAAAGCTGGCAATTCCCGACCATCACCTCGCCCTTCATCCCGAAGAAGGAGATCGAGGCTCGGAAACGCGATATGGACCCCAAGAGCTTCGCTCAGGAGTTCATGGCCCGCTTCGAGAACGTCTCCGGCCGTGTCTACTACCCCTTCGACCGCAACGTGCATGTCGGCGATTACGACTTCGACCCGCGCCTGCCGATGTTCATCGGCATGGACTTCAACATCGACCCGATGTCGGCTGTCATCCTGCAGGAACAGCCCAATGGCGAGATCTGGGCGGTCGATGAATGCGTCCTCTACGGATCAAACGTGCTGGAGACCGGCGAGGAGCTGGCACGGCGCTACTGGCGCGAGATGAAGCGCCGGCAGGTTCAGATCTATCCCGACCCCGCGGGCAACAACCGCAACCACGACCGGGGCGAGACCTCGCTCGAGATCCTGCGCGACCTCGGCTTCAAGGAGATCTATTTCAAGCGCAAGCACCCGCCGGTGCAGGACCGGATCAACACCGTGAACCGCCTGCTGCGCTCCGCCGACGGCCGAGTCATCCTCAAGGTCGATCGGAGCTGCCGCAAGCTCATCGAGAGCCTTGAGCAGACCGTCTACAAGGAGGGCAGTCGCGAGGTCGACAAGACCCGCGGCACCGAGCATGTCGGCGACGCGCTCGGCTATTACGCGGATTTCCGGCACCCGATCAAAAAGGTGCAGATTTTGGGTGTCTCGATTTGAGCTTGCCTTCTAGTAAGTGCTTACTGTATTCATATGCGGAGGTATGGATACAGGCATGACAACGACAGAGACCAAAGCTGTAGGTTCGGAACAGGCGCTCGCGCTCTACAATCGCGTGCATCCCGAATATGCCAAGCTCAAGGATCACTGGGAGTTCTGCAACGCCTGCTACATCGGCGGCCAGGAATGGTTCGCCGGCAACATCCATCGCTACCATAAGGAAGGCGACCAGGAATACGCCGCGCGCCTACAGCGCGCCACGCGCATCAACCACACCCGCGAAGTCGTCGACCTGATCCAGAAATACATCTTCAAGTCGCCGATCGCGCGGGATGCCTCGGCTGGCGCCGATGTGCAGGCGTTCTGGAAGAAGGCGACCCGTGACGGGCGCAATGTCGGCGAGCTGATGGCGGAGGTCTCCACGGCGACCTCGGTCTGCCAGCGCGTCGCGGTGGTCGTCGATACCGAGACCGGCCCGGTCGTCACCCTGAGCCAGGCGGAGGCCGAGGAGCACAAGCGCGCGGTCTACGCCTATGTGGTCATGCCCTGGGACATTCTCGACTATTCCTTCTCCAAGACCGACGGCAAGCTGAACTGGATCAAGCTGCGCGAGTGGGTTCGCGACGACGAAGATCCGCTCCAGGTCGACATGAACATGATCGAGCGTCAGCGTCTGTGGACGCGCGACGGCTGGATGCTCTTTTCGCGCCGCGTCCCTGTCGGCACCGAAAAGGATGGCGGCATCGAACTCAAGGACATGGGCAGGCACGATCTCGGTGAGGTGCCGGTGCGTCTCGTCGATCACATCAGCCTGACCGGCAAGCCCTATCGCTCCGCCGGACTCGTCGATGACGTGGCCTATCTGGACCGTCAGGTGGCGAACTACCTCTCCGACCTTGATGCCATCATCCAGGACCAGACCTTCTCGCAGCTCGCCATTCCGGCCGAGTCCCTTCCGTCCGATCAGAAGGGCGCGAAGAAAAACATGCTGGAGTTCGGCACCAAGCGTGTCTTCACCTATTCCGCGGGCATCGGCTCTTCGGCCCGCCCCGAGTTTCTCTCGCCCGACCCCAAGCAGGCCGGCGTGATCCAGTCCACGATCGACATGATCGTGGCCCATATCTATTCGACCATCGGCCTCGCGGGCGAGCGCACCAAGCAGGACAACGCTGTCGGCATCGACAACTCCTCGGGCGTCGCCAAGGCCTATGACTTCGAGCGCGTCAATGCGCTGCTGCTCTCCAAGGCGCAGCGCCTGCAAGCTGTCGAGAACTGGCTCGCCGAAATGGTGCGCAAGTGGAACGGCGAGCGCGCCCCGAACAACACCGATCTCGTCACCTATCCCGACAGCTTCGATGTCGCCACCCTTGGCGACGAGCTGGTCACGGCCCAAGCGCTCCAGAAGATCGAGGCACCGATCGAGCTGCGGCGCGAGCAGATGCGCGAGATCCTCGCCAAGCTGCTTCCGGCCACCAAGGACGAGACCTGGAAGAAGCTCAATGCGGCGATCGACAAGTGGGATGTGCAGCCCAAGGTCGCTCCCGGCATGGGTCAACCCGGCGCAGGCGGCAAGCCCGCAGGCGCTCCCAACCGTCAAGGCTCGGTCACGGCCAAGACACCCGCCACCCCCAAGACCAACGCCAAGTAACCGGCCAGGTCTGCAACAGAACTACCGGGTCGAGAGACTGACCCACCAAACCAAGATCGCCCGAGAGACTGGGCAAGGAGACTGAACAAATGTCGTATTACCAACTGATGGCCTCGAAATATGCCAACCGCCGGACTTTTTCGCCTGAAACCGAAGGTGGCGCTGGTGGCGCTGCTGGGGCTGCTGATGACGCCGCTGCGGGCGGTGCTGGTGCCGCCGGTGCTGACGGCGGAAATGCAGGTGATGCTGGATCGGGCGCACCGGGCGAAGCGGGCCAGGCTGATCCGGTCGTAAACGCGGGCAAGACCAAGGTCGAAAACCCCGCCGCACTGACCGTCGAGCAGTTGCAGGCCGCGCTGGACGCCGCCAATACCGAGAAGGCTGACCTGCTGCGCGAGTCGATGGAGCGCAAGGCCAAGCTGAAGGCCTTTGATGGCGTCGACCCCGAGCGCTACCGTGCGCTGGTCGCAGCCGAGACGCAGGCCGAGCAGGCCGCTGCCGAAGCCCGCGGTGATTTCGATCGCGTCAAGACGATGATGGCCGAGGCCCACGCCTCCGAGACCGAGGCCCTGAACGCGCGCGTCGCCGACCTGGAAGCCGCTCTTGCCGGCAAGGGCCGCGAGATCGACGAGCTGACGCTGGGCAATGCCTTCTCGGGCTCGAGCTACATCAAGGACAATATGGTGCTGACCCCGGCCAAGAGCCGCCAGCTCTACGGCGCCCATTTCGAGACCGTCGATGGCGTGATCGTTGCCTATGACAAGCCCAAGGGCGCCGCCGACCGCACCATTCTGGTCGACGCCTCGGGCAAGAACCTGCCCTTCGAGAAAGCACTGGAGAAGATCGTCGATGCGGACCCGGAGAAGAAATCGGTCCTGCGCTGGAAGGCGCGCCAAGGTGCGGGCTCTGGCTCGGACGGTTCGGGCGACGATGCTGGCAAGGCTGATACGAAACAGGCCGAGAAAGCCGAGCTTTACGGCGTGAGCCGGATCGCGGCGGGTCTGCGCGCGGGCAAGTGATCGAAAGCAGCACCTGAAAGGGTGTTGCAAAAAAGCCCTTGTATTTTTGCAACAGTTCAGGCTATACAGTAAGTGCTTACTGTATAGCCTCTTGACGTTTGTGCCGAGGCTGTCGGTGGCACCGAAATCACGGCCCCGACGGGGCGTATCAAGGAGTGAAATATGCCCCTGTTGGCTGCCGAAGCCGCGAAGCTGTCGATCGAAGATCGTCAACGCGGTGTTATCGAAGAGATCATCAAGGACGACGCGCTGTTCGCGCTGCTGCCCTTTGTTGGCGTGACGGACGAGGTTTACTCGTATGTCCGCGAAGCGACCCTGGCGCAGGGTGCGTTCGTCGACCCCTATGAAGTGCTGGAAGAGAGCGCCTCGACGTTCACCAGCCACTCGACCAAGATCCGCCGCTTCGCTGGTCAGGTCGACATCGACAACTTCATGGATGAAGTCCAGTCGAACCTGAACCCGCAGACCGCCATCCAGCTCGCCTCGAAGGCGAAAGGGATGAGCCTGCAGTTCCGCTCGGAACTGGTGAATGGCGACACCGCTGTCAACGCCAAGTCGTTCGACGGCCTGCGCAAGCTGACCCCGGCCGGCCAGACCCTCGGCGCGGGCACCAATGGCGGCGCTCTGTCCTTCGCCCAGCTCGACGAGCTGCTGGACGCTGTGCCCAAGGGCGCTGACTGTCTGATGATGCGTCGCGGCACCTGGCGCGCGATCCGCGCTCTGAACCGCGCCTTCGGCGGCAACGTCGCGGAAGACACGATGATCGAGAACTTCGGCCACCCGGTCAAAGCCTATGACGGCACCCCCGTCATCATCAACGACTTCCTGCCGGCCAACGAAGTGCAGGGCACTGCGAACGAGACCTGCTCGATCTATGCTCTGCGCCTGAACGAAGCCGATGGCCTGCATGGCATCTACGGCGGCCACTCGGCGGGCGTCCGCATGGAAGAGATCGGCACGCTGGAAGACAAGGACGCGACCCGCTACCGCCTGAAGTGGTATGCTGGCCTGGTCCTGAAGGCGACCCACGGCGTCGCCCGTCTGAAAGGCCTGACCAACATCTGATCCTGCTATACAGTAAGGACTTACTAGAATAGAGTGGGCGGGAGCAATCCCGCCCCTTTTCACAATCGGAGAGCAAATGTCTGTCATTCAATCCAAGCACCTGAAGCTCGTGCAGCAGGGCTACGAGAACTATACCGGCCCGATCGGGGCCTATGAATTTGTGGAAGGGGTCTCAATTGAAGCCATTCCGCTGATCGCCCGCGACCGCCTCTCGGTCGCCTTCCAGATGGTCGAGGTCGAAGAAGATGGCTCGGAAACTCCGGCCGGTCCCGCGCACCGCCTGCATTCGCTGCGCGATGTGACCGCCGAGGTCGCCGTGGCGATGTCGCGCCAGAGCGAGGATGAAAAGTCGGCCGAGAACGCCCAGGCCATGATCGGCGGCGAACGTGTCCGCGTCCTGCGCTCGCGCACGAACCTTGAAGCTGTTGCTGACAAGATGGGTATCTCGGGCGTGCGCCTTGCTGCCGACCCCTGGAATGTGCGCTCGAAGGCGATCCCGGTCCTGATCGACATGATCCTGGGCGCTCAGATCACCTATGTCGAGGCCCGCGTGCAAGAGCTGGTGGGGCAGGGTGCCGACGAGGCCGAGGCCCGCGCGCTCTTTGCGCTCAAGGACGACGTGCCGATGCCGGTCAACCCCAAGGATGCCGAGAAGGCCGCTCTGGCTGCTGCCATGACCGTCCCGGCCAGCGAAGGCGCGGCGCCCGCAGTGGTCGAAACCCCGGTCATCGAGGATGTCATCGCTGCCGCCGCCTCGGGCGATCTGGGCGCGTCGGTCTGGGTCGATCCTGTCGATGATGACGACGATGTGGTCGATCCCGATCCGGTCGAGACCGAAGCCTCTGTGAGCGCGGAGTAAGCTGATGCGGATCTACCCCGAGGGCGCGGCCATTCTGCTGTCTCTTGATGTCGCCGGCATCGACCTCGCGGGCGGGTCCGCGACGCTGCGCGACGAGCACGGCGACGTGCTGGCCGATCTGGGCCCGGTGACGGGCGCCAATGGGCAGGAGAAGATCGAGGTGCTGGTCCCGGCCGAGCACAACGTCTTCCTGCCCAGCGATGACGAAGTTGGCGTGCGCTTCTTGCGTATCAGCTTCGCCAGCGGCGTTCGCACCGATCTGCCCTTTGGCATCGAGCGGGACGCACCGCTGCGCGAGATGGAGAACAGCTTTATGACCCTGCCGCGCGCCGTCGTCGAGGCGGCGCGCATGGTCGGGCTCGAGGATTTCAATGCGGAGGAAGATGAGGGTCGGCTCAAGGCGGCGCTGATCGAGGCCTATCGCCGCATCACCCAGCTTCGGCTCACCTATGAAACCACCGGCGCGCGCCCGCGCTGGGAAAGCCTCGATGCTCGGATCTGGGAGGATTTCACGCCCGACGCCTTCACCATCCTGCCATCGCGACTGCAGCGCGCGCTCCGCCGCGCCCAGCTCACCGAGGCAAGCGAGATCCTTCGCGGCAACGCCTATGCCTCGAAGATCGCCGCCGGCATCCAGTCTGAGACCATTGGCGAAGCGTCAATCACCTTCCGGGCCGACGCCTCGATCAGCTCCGGCACGCATGGGGTCTCGACCTATACGATGGCGGTCCTGTCGGAGTTTCACGACACCACCATCCGCATCGGGAGGGCATGATGTTCCGACCGAACCAGACAGGCCATGTCACGAGCGCCCTGGAACTCAACATCTATGGCGAGGCCGTCCCGGCTGACCCTTTCGCCATCCGCTTCGCTGTCGTGCGCCTCGGCCAGGACGTGAAGTCGGGCGACGCGACCGATGAGCTGGTCTCGACCGCGCGGGGCCGCATCCTTGTCGCCCGCGACACCGCCATCCGCATCGGCGATCACTTCACCTTCGATGGCCTGCGCTACGAGGTGGTGGGCAAGGAGCCGCGCTTCGCTATCTCCGGCGCCCTCGATCATTTCGATGTGCGTCTGGAGCTGCGCCCGTGACACCGACGCTGAAGGTCCACGGTGACTGGGGCCATATCGAGTTGATGTTCCGCAACGCGGCCGAGAAGGTGCCGCGCACCGCCCGCAAGACGATGTGGCGCTCCGCGCGCCGCATCCTCGCGCGCGCCAAGGAATACACGCCCGAGGATTTCGGCTTCCTCGAGGACTCCATCCGCATCGAGCAGAGCTATGGCGCTCGCGGGCGACTGCAGCTCGACATCGTGATGGGTGGCAAGACGGTCCTTCGGCCCGACACCGTGATGGGGCGCATGGTCGATCTCGACCAATATGCCCTCATCATCCACGAGTTCTATGACCAGTTTCGCCCAGGCCAGGGCACCAAATACAAGC
Organism: Paracoccus litorisediminis; assembly: GCF_009711205.1. Lineage (GTDB taxonomy): Bacteria > Pseudomonadota > Alphaproteobacteria > Rhodobacterales > Rhodobacteraceae > Paracoccus > Paracoccus litorisediminis. The sequence continues at coordinate 78,674 of NZ_WMIG01000013.1, forward strand.
GCAGCCTCGGCATGAAGGCCGGAGGCCGCTTCCTCACCCGCGCCTTCAGCGACGACAACAACCAGTTGGAGCGCGATATGGTCACGGCGGTCGAGCGGATGTTCGACGGTCGGGGCAATTTCGTCGATCGCGAGCCGCCCGACGTTCCAGGAGATGACGTATGATCCTTGAGATCCTTTCCGACAAGCTGATCGAGGCGGGCTTCGTGCCCGGCAAGAGCCTCTTTCTCGGCCACATGAACGCCGACGCCGCAGGCGTCCTTCTGCGCGTGCCGCACCCCATTCCGATCGACCCTGAGATCCCCGGCCGATACCGGGGCGAGATCCAGGTGCTGACGCGGGCCAAAACCGTCGCTGACGGCATGGCGCTCGCGGCGCGGGTGCAAAGGCTGCTGACGGTCAATGTGCGCGAGCGGCTGCCGGGCGCTCATCTTGATCGCTGCCAGCCGCAGGCCTTGCCGCTGCGCAACCCTTTCACCGAGAGCGGGCAGATCGAGCACGGCCAGTATTTCGATGTGATTTGGGGTCAGGCCGCTTAGGCATCTGCCTAGATAGTCAAGCGCCTATTGCATAAAAAAGGGCGCTGTGGCATTACAGTAACTGCTTACTATATGGCCCAAGAGACGGGCATTCAAGGAGTGTAACGAGCATGGCATCCACTACGGAAAACGTGAAGCTCGGCGTCTGCTCCGTCATCTATGGCGGAAAGAGCCTCGGCTTCACCAAGGGCGGCGTCGAAGTCGCCGTCGAAACCCAGACCTATGAAATCACCGTCGACCAGATGGGCACCACGCCGATCGGCGAGCGCATCACGGGCCGCACCGTCACCGCAACCGTTCCGCTGGCCGAAGCGACCCTGGAGAACCTCGTCGAGGTCATGCCGGGCGCGACCCTCGTGACCAACGGCGCGAAAGCGACCGGCACTGTCACCTTCGCCACCGCCGTTCCGGCCAATGGCGATAGCGTCACCGTCAACGGCATTCCCTTCACCTTCCGCACCAAGGCCACGAACGAGGGCGAAGTCACCATCGGCACCGGCGCGGGCGCCGCGGGTCTGGCCGCCACCGCTGCCAACTTCGCCGCCGCCATCAACGCGGCTCAGACCGGCTTCATTGCTGTCGCCGCGGCGGGTGTCGTCACCCTGACCGCCAAGACCACCGGCACCGGCTGGAACGGCCCGATCGACAAGGCAGTCGCGACCCCGGCGAACGTCACCACCACCGCGCTTGCGGGCGGCACCGACGCCACCGCCGCCTCGGTCACGGTCTCGAACGCCATCTCGATGAACCTGCTGTCGCTGGGCAAGCCGCTGGTCCTGCGCCCGAAGGGCACCTTCGGCGAAGACGACTTCACCATCTTCTCCGCCGCCTGCCCTGGCGCGCTGAACTTCAGCTACTCGAACGAGAACGAGCGTCTCTATTCGGCCGCCTTCAAGGGCTACGCCCAAGCCGACGGTCGCCTCTTCAAGATCGGCAACTGATCCAAGGGCGCCCGGTAAGAGCCGGGCGTCTTCCCCTCCCTTTTTGCAATGAACCGAAAGCCAGGAGACCCTCACATGGCGAACGTCAAGACCATCAACACCTCCGAACTGCTCGACAATGACGCGCTGGTCGTCGTCATCGACGACGTGAGCCACCCGCGCATCGAGCCGACCGTCAAGGACATGCTGCACACCCTCAAGGATCTCGAAGATCTGGGTAAAGCCTCCTCGATGGCCGACGAACTCGATGTCGTCATCCGCATTGTCATGCGCAGCTTCCCCACCATGACCCGCGAGATGGTCGAAGGCTATCCGATCGTCGTGCTGAACGAGGTGTTCGCCATCGCCCGCGACGGCGAGATCGCCAAGCAGGAGACCGACGAGCAGGGAAAGTCGTAACCCATGAACTGACCGAGCAGGACATGGGGTTCTACATCGCCGAAATGGTGCGGTTCTACTCCATGCCCCTGCCGATGGTTCTGGCGCTTCCCTCCCGCCAATTCGCCTTCCTGATCCGGCAGCAGAGCCGGATCGAGGCCAAAGAGGGGCTGACCCAGATCCGGCTCATGGGCTGCATCCACGGCGAAGAAAGCCTCAAGGAAACCGTAGACGCCCTGCTGGAGCGCCTCGGCAAGACAGAGACCTTCCAGGTGGTCTCCAAAACCAGATCAGGCGTCGTGAACATGGACGACGTGAATGAGATGGACCCGGATTTTGACAGGCACGCATTGCGCGCGCTGAAAGCGCGGCACGGATAGAAAGATGAGATAGATGGCCGGTATTCGTATTGAACTTGGTCTTGAGGATGGCAGCTTTACCTCCGGCATGTTGCGTGCCGGCCAGTCCCTCAAGTCATTCAAGACCGAACTGGCCCGTCTCGATCCGCACTATCGCCAGCTCCGCGACAGCGGGCGCGGCGCCTTCCAGTCGATCCAGAAGATGGACGACAACACGAAATCGCTCATGGGGCGGCTTCGTGACCTGACCATCGTCGCAGGTGGCGTCAGCATGGCCTTCCACGCCATCTCTGGCGCGGGCAATGGCCTCCTGGGCAACTTCGTCAAGATCAACGCCGAGATGGAGCGCCTGAAGTTCCAGCTCGCAGGCATGTCGGCGAGCAGCACGCTCGATGACGTGAACCGGCAGGTCCGCGACCTGCAGGACTTCGCCAAGCAGGCACCCTTCTCCTTCCAGCAGCTCACCAACACCTTCACCAAGCTGAAGGTCGCGGGCCTCGATCCGATCAATGGCTCGATGCAGGCGCTGGTCGATGGCGTTGCCGCCTTCGGCGGCAGCGATGAAAGCCTCCACCGCATCACGCTCGGCATCTCGCAGATGTCCGGTAAGGGCGTGATCCAGATGGAAGAGCTTCGCCAGCAGCTCGGCGAATCCATGCCGGCCGCCATGAAACTGATGGCGCGCTCGATGGGCGTCAGTATGGGCGAGCTGACCAAGGCGATCGCCAGCGGACGCGTCGACGCCAAGACCGCACTGGCAGGCTTCTTCCGCGAGACCGACATGACCTATGGCGGCTCGGCGAGCCGCATGATGGACACCTTCTCGGGCCAGGTCGCCCGGATGCGCACCGCGCTCGTGCAGCGCGCGACCGGCGGCGAGATGGGCGTCGCCTTCGAGGGCGTCAAGAAGACGATGAGCGACATCGTGACCATCCTTGAGAGCCCGCAGGCTGCGGAGTTCTTCGACAAGGTGGGTCGCGGTATGCAGAGCGTGCTGTCGCTCTCGCGCGAGGTCGCCACCCAGCTTCTGGCGGCGCGCGAATGGGTCGAGAAGCTCGGCGCTGGCCTCCTGATCGCCTTCGGCGCTCCGCTGGTCCTCGGCGGCATGTCGAAGATCGCGGCAATGGGCGCGGGCCTGCGCACCACCTTCCTGAGCATGGGCGCTTCGATCCAGGCCACCACGGCGGCCTATCGCGGGCTGCATAGGGCCAATGTGATGCAGCAGGCCGACATGGCGCGGCAGATGGCCTTCGACCGGGCGGAAGCTGCCTCGGCGGCCCTGCGCGCTGCCCAGAACCGCGCCGCATCGGCAAGCGAGCTGGCTGACCTGCGTTCGCGGCGCGACGCGGCCATGTCGGAACGCAACAGTGTCTATGCTCGCACCCAGAACTATAACGGCCCGATGGTCCTCGCCACTCGCACCAATGCGGCGATGGGCGTCGCCAAGGGCCTCTTCGGCTTGCTGCGCGGCGTGCTGGCTGTGCTTGGCCCGATCGCGCTCGGCGTCTCGCTGATCCTGCCGCTGGTGGTCTCGGTCGGCAAAGGCATCTGGGACTGGTTCAGGGGCGGCAAGGAAGCCAAGAACGAGATCGTGCAGACCCTGCGCGCCGTGCAGGCCGAGCGTGCCGATCAGTCGCGCAAGCAGATCGCGGATCTCGAAAAGGCCCAGAGCGAAGAGGAAAAGATCAACAAGAGCCGGGTCGATGCGGCCCGCGAGAACTTCGAGAATGCCAAGCGCTTCGTTCAGCATCAGCAGAGGGAGCTGGCAAAGGTCCAGGCCGACCCGGATCTGAGCGATGCCAAGCGCAAGAGCAAGTCGAACCGCATCGCCGGTTACATCGCGGGCGGGCTCGAGGATGTCGAGCAATACCGCCGGGAGCTGGATGAGGCTACCGCGACCCAGAATGGCGCGCTCGCCCGCTCGCATGAAGAGAAGATGGAGCTGCTCAAGAAGCAGGCCCTCGAAGAGGAGCAATTCCGCAGGGACGCCATCGAGCGCGAAACGGAATCCGCGCGCCTCGCCATCACCAAGGGCACCGAGCAGCAGCGCAAGGACCGCATGGAGGCGGCCGATGCCGAAGATGCGCGCTTCGAGCAGGATCTTCAGGATGAGATCGCTCGCGGCGGCACCGGCCGGAAGGCGCGCGAGAAGCACAATGAGGAGCTGAAAAAGCTCGACAAGGGTCTGCTCGAGGCCCGCAAGGTCATCACCGAGCAGCAGATCAAGGACAATGAGAAGCGCCGCAAGGATGACGAGGCGGCCAGCCCGACCGATCCGAATGCCGGCAAGATCTCCGCGGGCGTCGTGGCGGGCCTGAAAGAGGATCTGGCCGAGATCAACGATCAGCTCCTCAAGCTCGACAGCCGCAAATACGGCGTCACCCTGATCGCGCAGCCCGAAGACGAGACGAAGAAGATGGAGCGTCTCGTGCGCTTCGTCGAGACGGGCAATGAAAAGGTGAAGGAGCTGGGTGCCGAGCTGAATGGTGCATCCGGCGCCGTGGCAAAGCTGCTCTACCAGATCAAGCGCGGCGATTTCGGCAACCTGCAGGACGGCACCAAAGAGGCCGAGACGCTCCGCTACGAGCTGGTCGAGGCGACCGTCGCCGCCGAAGCGCTCCAGGATATGATGGACCGCAAGCAGAGCTATGGCGGCGACCTCACCCGATCGGTCAGCAACATGCGCGAGGAGGTGATGAAGCTCCGCGCCATTCAGGAGGGCGGTCTCGATGAGAACTCGCCGCTCTTCGACTGGGAGTTCCAGAAATGGCGCCGCGACAACGACCCGACGGCGATCGCCGAGAGCGCCGAGGAGATCGTGCTGCGCTCGCTCCGCAAGGTCGTCGAGGGCACCAACTCGACCATCTCCGCTTTCAATGACGTGCGCGACGCGCTCCAGAAGCGCGCCTTCGGCGATGACAGCGTGAAGCAGATCCAGGCCGTCGAGACCGCTCTGCAGGGTGTGGTCAACGCGGTTCGCGGCATTGGCACGGCCATGAGCGAGACCAATCCGGGTAGCTGGGTCGGCGGCATCATGCAGAGCATCGGCGGTGTGCCGGGCCAGCTTGCCAACTGGGTCATGCCGGGCGGCGCCAAGGGCTTCCTCGATCTCGTGGCCCGTTCGGAAGGCACCGAGGGCCATGCGCGCTCGGAGGGCTACAACACCACGCTCGATTACGGCAAATGGACCGGCGGCCCGCGCAAGCTGACGGCGATGAGCCTCGATCAGATCCTCGGCCTGCAAGGCCAGATGCTCGCCAACCCCGAGAACACCGCCATGTATGGCGATGGCAAGTCGAAGGGCTCCTCGGCGCTCGGTCGCTACCAGATCACCCGCACCACCCTGATCGACGCCATGAAGGCGCTCGGCCTGTCGGGCGACGATATGTTCGACGAGAAGACCCAGGACGCGATCGCGCTCTGGATCGCCAAGCGCGCCATGAAGGCGGGCACCGATCTCGGCAAGGTCTGGGTCGGTCTCGACAAGACCGGCAATGTCGGATTGGCGAACCGCGTCCTCGCGCCGATCAACCTCGCCAACTCTCCCGGCCCGCTGCCGGGGTCGGGACTGGCCGGCAACCCGATCTTCAATGGCCTCTCGCCTGAGAAGCAGCGCGAGCTGATGCAGGGCGCCACCTCGGTCAAGAACGACACCGATGCGACCATCCGCGACGGTGACGCGCTCGCGCCCGAGCTGGTGGATCGCCAGACCCGTCAGAAGCTCGACGCCAAGATGACCGATCTGCGCGGCCAGCGCGAGGCGGCGGCTGCGTCCGAAGAAGACGAGTCCGTCGGCCGCAACGTCAAGGATCTGGTGGATCTGATCACCACCGGCGGGCTCGATCCGCGCGATCGCGATCCGAACTCCAAGATCTACGCCGAGCACATCAAGATGGCGCGCGACGCGGATGCGCTCCTCAAGAGCACCAAGGAGAACCGCAAGGCCGATGCCGACATCCTGCGCGAGCAGGAGAAGCTCGAGGAGCAGCAGGTCGAGCTGGCGCAGCGGCGGGTCGATCTGGAAGGCCAGATAAAAGACCCGAACTATCGCGCCACGTCGAAAGACATGGAGAAGCTCGCCAAGCAGGAGACCGACTATCTCAAGGCGGTCGAGACCCGCTACGGCAAGGGCAGCAAGGAATATGTCGCGGCGATGGACCGGATGAAGAAGGCGCGCGCCGATCTTTCGTCCTTCGAGGGTTCGGAAATGATCCTCGCCTCCAAGCGCGAGACCGAGCAGCTCCAGATGGCGGTGATGAGCGACGAGCAGCGCCGCGAGAAGCAAAAGGAGATGGATCTCGCCAGCGCGGATGCCCGGCTGGCGCAGATGATCGCCCTTGGCGCGGACGAGGTGACGGCGACCCGTCAGATCGAGGCTGAGAAGGCCGCGATCATCGCCCAATACAAGCGCGAGAGCGCGACGGGCCTTGCCGAGCAGATGCGCTCGATGGGCAATGTCGACGAGAACCTGAAGAGCTTTGCTTCGCAGATCCCGAGCAAGCTCTCCGAGGCGCTCTACGATGGCGACTGGGATAGCGTCGGCGAGGCGCTGCGCGAGAGCATGGCGCGCGTCCTGACCGACAAGGCAGCGACGACGCTCCTGAAGCCCTTCCTGTCGCTCATCGAAGGCGATGACGGCAAGGGCGGCCTCATGGGCATGATCTCCGGCTCGATCCAGAAGCTGATCAAGGTCTCGGGTGCGGAAACCACCGGCTCCGGCGCGGGCATCTTCGACGGCCTCTTCGCCTCGCTCAAGAGCGGGATGAGCGGCATGATGGGCGGGCTCTTCAAGTCGATCGCGGGTCTCTTCACTAAAGGCGGCATCGGCACGGCTCATACCGGCGCCATCATCGGGCAAGGCGGCGGCGGTCGGACGATGGCCTCCGTGGCGAACTTCATCGGCGCGCCGCGCTTCCACACCGGCGGCATCATCGGCAAGGGGCATTTCCGCTCCGGCCTGCGTCCCGACGAGGTGCCGATCATCGCTCAGAAGGGCGAAGGTGTCTTCACCAAGAAGCAGATGGAACGCATGGGCGGCCAGATCAACAGCAGCTCGGTCAGCATCGCGCCGACGATCCATGTGAACGCCTCGGGCGGCACGCCCGCGCAGAATGACGACCTCGCCCGCAAGATCGGGGTCGAGACCGAGCGCTCGATGCGCGCGCTGGTTCAAGACGAAATGGTCCGGCAGATGCGGCCGGGCGGCATGATGCGGAGATAAGAGATGCCCCTGAACACCTTCAACCCGCCGGTTCGCCCTTCAATGGGCACCGGCATCGCCCCCGAGGTGACGCTGCGCAAGGCGCAGTTCGGTGACGGCTATACCCAGAACAGCCCCGCAGGCCTGAACCATATCCGGCAGGTGGTGACGCTGAAATGGGAAACCATGTCGCTCGCCGAGGCGCGCCAGATCGAGACCTTCCTGATCGGGCAGGGCGGCTACATCCCGTTCTACTACACCCTGAACGGTGAGAGCACTCCGCGCAAATGGACCTGCGAGAGCTGGGCTCTGACCGACGGCCACCCGTCGAAGATCCAGGCGACCTTCAGGGAAAACTTCACCACGGCAACATAAGCCTTCCATATACTAAGCGCTTACTGTATTTTCGAGGGCATGCCCTCGATCCATTCAGAAGCCACCAAACTAGATCCTTCCGCTCTCGTGTCGCTGTTCCAGCTTGACGCGACGGAGATCGGCGGTCTGACGCATAACTTCACGACGGAAACGAGGGCCGGTGCCGCCATCTCATTTGGCGGCACCACCTTTACCTCTGTGCCGATCCAGATCAGCGGCATGACCGTCTCGGGGCAGGGCGCGCTCCAGACGCCAACCTTGAGCATCGCCAATACCGATGGGCTGATCCAGCAGATCGTCAACACCTGGGGCGACCTCGAAGGAGCCAGGCTCACGCGCTGGCGCACCTTCGCGCGCTTCCTCGATGGCGGCACCGACCCGGATGGCTCGGCCTTCTATGGCCCCGATGTCTTCATCATCGACCGAAAATCCTCCGACACGCCCGAACAGATCCAGTGGGAGCTGTCGGCGCTGATCGACAAGCAGGGCGTCTATATCGGCCGCACCGTGATCCGCGACACCTGCCTGTGGCGCTACCGGACCTACAGGCCCGCAAGCGGCAATTTCGACTATTCCAAGGCGCAATGCCCCTACGCGGGCTCAAACTATTTCGACGAGAACAATGTTGCCACCGCCGATCCGGCCAAGGACAGACCCGCCCGCAATCTTGAATGCTGCCGCAAGCGCTTCGGTCAGAAGGCCGTTCTGCCCTTCGGCGGCTTCCCTGGCATCGTGAGGGGTCTGCAATGACCTATGCCGACTGGCTCCTGCCGTTCACCGATGCGCTGGAGGCCGCGGCGGAGCACGCTCGCGCCACCTTCCCGGCCGAGAGCTGCGGCTTCATCATCGAGAACAGCTATATGCCCTGCGCCAATGTCGCGCGGCCTGCTGAGGAGCATGAGGACAAGCCCGATTGCGGCTGCGTCCTTTGCAGCTTCGAGATCTCCAACGACATCTGGCTGCCCTTCGAGAACAAGATCCAGATGGTGGTGCATTCGCACCCCAACGGCCCCGCCTATCCCTCGCAGGCCGATATGCAGGGTCAGGAGGCCAGCGGCCTGCCTTGGGCAATCATTCCGCTCGATGACAGCCGGATCGGTCAGCCGGTCATCTGGGGCGGCGACACGCCGATGGCGCCGGTCATTGGCCGGGTCTTCACGCATGGCGTCCATGACTGCTACTCGCTGATCCGCGATGCCTTCGCCCTTGGCCGCGACGGCATGGCCGCGCATGGCGTCGAGGGCTGGCCCTATGCTCCGGTCGAGCTGCCGATCTACCCGCGCAATGACGAGTGGTGGAAGGGCGACGACAATTTCTACGAGGAGAAGCCCGCCCAGCTCGGCTTCCGTGAGGTCTCGCGCGATGACGTGCGCCCCGGCGATGTGTTCCTCTGCTCGATCAACTCGCCGCGCCTGAACCACGGCGGGATGTTGGTCGGCAACAATCTCATTCTGCACCACCTGCCGCGCCGACTGTCGCGGCGAGAAGCTGCGGGCATCTGGGCGCATAGCGCCGAGAAATGGATCAGGCTCGAAGGAGCACCCCTTGCGTGACATTCATCTTCACGGCGCCCTCGGGCGCCAATTCGGTTCCAAGCTCCAGCTCGAAGTCGAGACGGCAGCAGAGGCGGTGCGCGCGCTCTGCGCCAACTTCCCGACCTTTGCCAATGCGATCCGCAGCGGTTTCTACCGCGTCGTGCTGGGCAAGTCGTCCCGCACCGGCATGGACCTGGGCGAGGAAGAAATCTCGGCCTTCAGTCTCGGCCAGAAGCCGCTCCATATCGTGCCGGTCGCCAAGGGCCGCAAGAATGGCGGCATCGGCAAGATCATCGCAGGTGTGGCTCTGATCGGCCTCTCGATGATCCCCGGCATGGGCGCGGTCATGGGGGCAACGCTCTGGGGCAGCACCACGGTCGGCTCGGTCGTGGGCTCGGTCGCCACATCGCTCATTCTGACCGGCGTGGCCTCGCTGCTCGCGCCTGAGCAGGACTCGGGTGACAAGACCGAATCCTTCACCATGTCGGGGCCGCAATCGAGCACCCGCGAAGGCTCGATCCTGCCAATCGTCTATGGCGAGGTTGTCACCGGCGGTCAGATGATCTCCGGCGGCGTGCGCGTCGCGACGGATGGCGTCAATGGCGATGCCTATCAGAACGCGAATGACGTGAACGCCTCGGGCGGCTCCGCGCCGAGGATCAACAACAGCTTCATCCAGAGCGGAAACGGAGATTGATGCCGATGGACACGAACCTCATCAAGGGGCAGGGCGGCGGCAAGAAGTCTCGGGCGAACAACTCCGACGACACCCTCAGCTCGAAGGCTCGCGCCCTCGTCATCGACGCCATCTCCGAGGGGCCGATCGTCGGCCTCGTCGATGGGGCAAACTCGGTCTATCTAAACCGCACCGCGATCTCGAATTTCGAGGAAAGCAATCACCAGCAGCGCCTGGGCAACCCCGATGACGCGCCGGTCGCGGGCTTCACCGGCACCGAAGCCTATCAGAACGTCGGGGTCGAGATCGCCCAGAAGCTCGGCGATCAGATCCGCACCGTGCTCGACACCGACACCGATGTGGTCCGGCTCTATATGTCGCAGGGCCAGCTCTACCGCGTGAACGACAAGGGCGCGCTCAGGACCACCGATGGCGGCTGGCGCGTCGATGTGCGCCCGGCCGGCGGTGCCTGGACCCGCGCCATCACCTTCGACCTCAATGGTGAGAAGAATACGAGCCCCGTCCAGTTTCAGCAGGACATTCGCCTGACGAACTATGGCGACGGCCCCTGGGATTTGCGGATCACCGCGCGCTTCGATGATCGCGAGGATGATGACATCTATGAGAGCATCACCTGGGATGGCTATTCGCTCATCACCGAGGCGAAGTTCTCCTATCCGCACACCGCCCTCGTAGCGCTGAGCCTGAGCGCCGAGCATGTCGGCAGCTCGATGCCCACGCGGCATTACCACATCAAGGGTCGTCGCATCCTTGTGCCGACGAACTACAACCCCGAGACCCGCGTCTATTCAGGGGTCTGGAATGGCGCCTTCAAGACCGCCTGGACGAACAACCCGGCATGGATCTTCTACGATCTCGTGCGCAACAACCGCTTCGGCCTGGGCAATGACGTGCCCGCCTCGATCGCCGACAAGTGGCAGCTCTACACCATCGCCCAATATTCCGACCAGCTCGTGCCGTCGGGCTACAAGAATGCTCAGGGCGGCGATGTCATGGAGCCGCGCTATACCTTCAACGGCGCGATCACCGACAAGAAGCAGGCGCTCGAGGCGCTGCGGGCCATCACCGCCGTCTGGCGCGGCATGGGCTTTTATTCCAAGAGCCAGTTCTTCGTCACCGCCGACATGCCCCAGGACGTGGCTCATATCTACGGGCCGGCCAACGTGGTCGACGGGCGCTTCGAGTATTCCAACAGCTCGGCCAAGGCCCGCCACTCCGTCATCATGGTGCGCTTCAACGACGCCAACAATTTCTTCGAGCCCGCGATCGAGGTCGTCATCGACGACGAGATGGTGCAGAAGTTCGGCTGGGTCGAGAAGACGCTGGAGCTGGCAGGCTGCTCCTCGCGCTCGCTTGCGCGCCGCTATGGCAAATGGGCACTCGACACCGAGAAGAACGAGGTCGAGACGGTCAGCTTCACGGTCGGCATGGACTCGATCCATGCGCTGCCGGGCGAGATCATCGCCATCAACGACCCGCGCCGGGCCGAAGTGAAGGCCTCGGGCCGTATCGCCTCGATCTCCGGCACCAGCGTCATCTTCGACCGGGCGCTGACCAACACGATCAACCGCACGGGCGCCACGATCTACATCCATCGCCAGGATGGGACGATCTTCAACGCCACCGCGACGCTGAACGCCAACTTCAAGCAGATGGTCGTCGGCGCGGCGGCCAATACGATCACCGTGGGCGACACCTTCGTCCTCTCGGCAACGAACGTCGCGCCGCCCCAATACCGCATCGTCTCCATCGACGAGCGCGACGAGGGTCAGACCTACCAGATCACGGCGCTGGAGTTCGACCGCAACAAGTTCGCTCGCATCGAGCAGGGCATCGTCTTCGACCCGCTGCCGGTGCGGCCCGATGTGAGCAATGTCGGCAAGGTCACGGGCCTCTCGGCTACCGCGCGCAGCTATGTCGATGGCGGGGCGGTTCGCAGCGACATCAACCTGAAATGGACCCCGCCCGAGAGCACTCTGGTTCGCGAATACGTCGTCACCGTCGACACGCCGGAGGCCGCGGGTGTCCGTGTCGGCGCGACCGATCGCAACTCCATCACCTATTCGACCTCGGAGCCGGGCCAGCACACCTTCAAGGTTCGCACCCTCAACCAGGCAGGCCGGGCTTCAGGCCCGGCAACGGTCAGCTATGTGGTCGATGGCGACGTGGATCTTGGCGTCGGCGTGATCGAGGATCTGGTCAATGCCGTCACCGGCACGGCCGGCGGGCAGTTCACCGGCCCGGATGCGCGCATCCGCTGGAAGAACATGATGACGGTCTCCAGCGATCCGACCAAGCCGCGCGTCGACAGTGATCCAGCGCGCTACGGCAGCAGCACCGTCAAGGTCTATTCCGGCACCACACTCCTGCGGGAGCGCAGCCTGCGCGGCAACAGCTTCACCTATTCGCTGGAGATGAACCGGGTCGACTCGGCGGCCAAAGGCTTTTCCTCTCCGCGCCGCGCGCTGCGCTTCGAGGTCACGCTGACCAGCAAGGCGGGCGGTGTCTCACTTCCGGCCACGATCTCGCTCACCAACCCCGCTCCGGCCGCCATCGCGCCCGCGATCGAGGTGGATGAGAACTATTTCGACATCTCCTGGCCCGCTCAGTCCGATCGCGACATCGAGGGCTACCTCGTCTATGTGCTGCGCAATGGCGGCGAGCCGGTCGCCGGCCTGGAGCCGACGAAGATCGTCAGTGGCAACTCGACCCGCTACAAGGCGGTGTCGCTGACCAATTACTGGATCTCGGTCGTGGGCTACGACGCCTTCGGTCGGGATGCGCTGAACTATGCTACCCCGGTCCTGGTCAGGTCCGGCTTCGATGGCGTCGATGATGACCCGCCCGAGGTGCCGACCGGCCTGACGATGAGCGGTGTGATCAACCCCGAGACGCTCCTGGTCGATGTGACCGCGACCTGGAACCCCTCGCGCGCCGATGACTTCCGGCAGTTCCAGTTCGAGCTTTTCCTCGACGGCTTTGCTCACCTTCTCGAAACCGAAGATCCGACGGCAACCTTCACGCTGGCGCAAGGCACGGCGGTCAGCACGCGCGTCCGGGCGATGGATCACACCTTCAACTGGTCGAATTGGTCGCGAGCGTTCGATTATGTCGCCCCTGTGGACAATACGCCGCCCGCGACGCCTGCCAACTTCGCCATCCAGCCCGGCTGGGGCGCGTTCGTCCTGAAATGGGATCAGAACACCGAGGCCGATCTTGCCCGCTACGAGGTCTGGGAGGGCACCGCCAGCGCCACACTGACCGATGCCACGCCTGCGACCCACCAGGCACTCTCGAACCTCTTCACGATCTCTGGCTACGCCACGGGCGAGCGCCGCTACTTCGCGGTGCGTGCGGTCGATCTCGGCGGCAACCCGTCGCCCTGGACGGAGGTGAAAACCGCCGTCACCACCTCGCTCTCGGTCATCACCCTGCCGAAGCCTGCCGCCCCGACCCTCGCATCGACCCTGACCGCGCTCGGCGCGGAGGTTAGTGTGAGCTGGACCGCGGTGGAAGGTGCCGACCTCTACGACATCGAGGTAACGGCGGGCGCGAACCCGGTCACGCAGCCTGTCGTCGGCACGGCCTTCAAGTTCACCGTGCTGCCGGGGGCGCCGGTCAGTGTCCGGGTGCGCGCGGCAACCCGGATGGGTGACAAGTCGGACTGGTCGGATGCGACCCCGCACACGGCGATCAAGGACACCGCAGCTCCCGGTCAGACCGTGGGCGTCAATGGCACGCCCGGCATCAAGATGGCAGTCCTTAAATGGACCGCCTCGACGGCGACCGATCTCGCCCGATACGAGATCTACCAGTCCACCTCAACCACCGCGCCGACGGTAAACACCACGCCCACCTATCGGTCGGGCTCCACTTCGTTGATCATCGGCGGGCTGGCCGACAAGACGCTCTACCGCTTCTGGGTGCGCGCCGTCGACACCTCCGAGAACAAGGGCGCCTGGTCCACGCGCGTCGATGTGACCACGACCACCGTGGATGGCATGATCGCCGATGCGATCTCCAACGCTACCTGGGCGGCCGATCTGGGCTTCATCAAGCCTTATGTCGGACCGACGCTGCCGACGACGAATATCGGCAAGACGCTCGAGTGGAATGGCAAGCTCTACACCTGGAACGGCACCGCCTATACCTCGGCTGCCGACTTCTCGGGCATCACCTTCGAGGATGTGAACGGCCAGATCGCCGCCGGTCAGCTCACCGATGGAATGCTCACTGCCGACAAGATCGCCGACAAGACGCTGACGGCGAATGAGATCGCGGACGAGACGCTCACCGCGGATCAAGTTGCCAAAGGAACCTTCACCGCTGAGGAGATGGCGAAAGGGACGCTCACCGCCGAGGAGATGGCGAAGGGCACCCTCACCGCGGATGAGATCAAAAAGGGCACCCTCACCGCCGCAGAGATGGCAAAGGGAACCTTGACGGCCCAAGAGATGGCAAAGGGCACGCTTACCGCCGAGGAGCTGGCGAATGGAGCGGTGACGCCGGATAAGATCTCGGAGAGCCTCGACCTCTTCATTAAGGCTCAGGGCGTCTCTGCGGCGGCTGACAAGGCGGCTGCGGAGGCGGCAAAGCTCGCGGCAGAGGGCCATGCAGCGGCGGCAAAAGGCTATAGTGACGCCGCTCAGATCGTGAAGAACAATGTCGAAGGGCGCTATAGCGAGATCACTCAGACGGCTGGGGTCGTCGCGGCTGCGAAGCAGACCTCGATCCTCGCCTCGGGCAACGCGCGCTTCCAACATGGGCTCGACGGCTGGGTTCAGAACGGCGGGCGTCTGACCGATCTCTCTGAATATCTCGTCGGAGCTGTCGCGCCTGTCTGGATCTTCGACCCCTCGAAGAACGTCCATCATGGTGTCGGGATCACCTTTGCACGCTCTGCCGCGAGCACGGTCACGATCGACGGGGTTAGCTACCCGATCCCGGCCAACACGCCGCGCTACTTCGTCGAGAACGGTGTGCGCTCTCTGCGCATCACATCGACCGAGACGATCCGGCCTGCGGCGGCCATTGGCACCGTCGATGTCAGGATCACCTATCGAACAAGCAATCCGGTGATCCAAAAAGGGGTCGTGGTCGGAACGAGCTGGTGGCCGGGTAATGGCGATTTTCTCTCCATCGTCGCCTATCCGGCGGGCACCCTCTAGTAAGCGCTTACTGTATCCGCTATAGTCCACTGAGCAAATCAGCGGAGAGCGGATACAGAGATGCCTGTCTACACCGGAAAGGGCGCATTCAACGCCTATGGCGCAAAGACCCTGGAGTGGGGTCAGCCCATCGAAGTGACCGCCGCAAGCACCTATTCCATCTTCGCCCGTGTCCGGTCGGTCATGTCGATGAAGCCGCCGGTGATGAGCATCGGGCTTCGACTCTCGAACGGCACGGAAGTCTGGGGCCGTCAGAGCCAGACGGTCAACTCCACGGATTGGGTTGAGCTGGCGGGCGAGGTTGTCATCCCGACGGGCATCACCTCCGCCACGCTGATCGGCCGGAACACCGAGCCTCTGGCCTCCTTCGAGGTCGACGAGTTCAAAGCGGGCGATGTGACGCTCGCGCTACAAATGGCCGCGCAGGTCACAGCCGCCGCAGGCTCGGCACAGACTGCCGCCACCAAGGCGACTGAAGCGGGTCAGCACGCCAACGCAGCCTCAAGCTCGGCCACCACGGCGAGCACCAAGGCCTCGGAAGCATCGACCTCGGCGGGTCAGGCATCGGCTGCGAAATCGGACGCAGAGAGCGCCCAGGCCGCAGCCAGCACCTCGGCGGGACTGGCCGTCACGGCGCGCCAACAGGCAGAGGCCGCCCGCGACGGCGCGAACACCGCGCAGACCGGGGCCGAGACGGCCGCCAGCGCGGCCCAGCAGTCCAAGACCGATGCCGCTGCCTCGGCCACCGCCGCAGGTCAGCAGGCTGTCATCGCCTCCGGCCACGCCAATACGGCGACGACCAAGGCAGGCGAGGCCAGCACCAGCGCATCCCAGGCCGCACAGAGCAAGACTGACGCGGCAGGATCAGCCTCCGCTGCCGCAAGCTCGGCGACGCTCTCGGCTGAGGCACGCGACACTGCGCAAAAGGCAATCAACCGCGCGCCGAACCTGCCCGCTACCTTCGAGGCGGGTCTTGCCAACTGGACGATGGAGCGCGCTGGCTCGCCCGAGACCGTGCCCGTCATTCCTGCCGCGCGAGGCATCTTTGTCTCGGATGACGCGGATTTCGGAAGCTGCCTGGAGTGGGCCAGCACCGCGACAGCCGGTCAGAACATTATGACGCGGGGCGTCGTGAACCCGGTCGGCCGACAGTATCGCATCACCGTCAAGTTCAAGGTCATCTCCACCTATAACGGCGCAAACACCGGGCCGGTCAGTGTCAACCTGACGCTGGCACTGATGAGCGCCGCATACGTCTCGACCCAGAACGCATTCACGGGCGCTCGCAGCGTGGAACCCAATAGCGGCGTCTACACGCTGACGGAGATCGTCGCTGGGGCGCCGGGCGATGACATTACCTACAGCCACGCCTCCCTTACCCAGTATCCCTGGATGCGTGCCGGTCTTCGCCTGAATGACGCCCGCGTCTCCAAGTTCCGCATTCAGAGCGTCCTGATCGAGGATGTGACGGCCGAATTGGCTGCCAAAGCCTCGGCCAAGGCGGCAGCGTCTAGCGCGACCAGTGCGTCCGCATCGGCCACCGCCTCGGATTGGAGCGCTCAGGCTGCGGCCTCCGACAAACTGGCCGCAGAGACCGCACGCGGTCAGGCTCAGACCGCCCGCACCGAAGCGGTGACGGCGAAAGAAAACGCCGAAGGGGCGGCCAATGCGGCGGCCATCTCGGCTGGAGCCTCGGCGACCTCGGCCAATGATGCAGGTGACAGCGCCACTGCTGCCTCGACCTCCGCGCAACAGGCGGCAAGCTCCGCCGGGGCTGCTGGGGAAAGCGCAACGGCTGCGGCGACCTCGGCTACCACCGCCAATACCAAGGCGGGAGAAGCCTCGACGAGCGCCACTCAGGCCGCTCAGTCCAAGAATGACGCTGCCGGATCTGCGAGCAATGCCGCGACCTCGGCTACCACCGCCGCGAAGGCCAGCTCGGATGCGGGCGCACTCGCGCGAGGAAACCTGATCCTTGAAAGCGTCTTCGACGGCGTAGATCGCGGTCGCTGGTATCCCTATGGCGGGACGCTTGATGTGCGTGACGCGCCTCTTGCTGCACCCTCGGGGCGCACCCGCGCACTCTTCAGCGCCACCGGCGATGTCTCCACGAGCTATACCCATCCGATCGAGGGTGGGGGCATCCGCACCTACCGGCTCCAAGGGTATGTGCTGAATACCGGAACGGCTACCGCTCGCATGGGCGTGCGGCTTACGAATGCCGCGGGCGGTGTGGCGTGGCGTGGCGCTGTCGTGGCGCCGGCACCCGCAGAGGGCGCTGCACCCCAATGGGTGAAGATCGACACCACTGTCGACGTGGATGTCACCAATTACGTCCTTCTCGCGCCTTGGCTGAGCAACACCAGCGGCACGCGCTCGGCCTACTGGACCGACATCAGCATCGAGGATGTCACCGAGTCCGCTGCCGCCGCCAAGTCTGCGACCGCATCGGCAAACAGCGCCACGGCGGCGTCTGCTTCTGCGACGGGAGCTGACTGGAGTGCCCAGGCCGCGGCGAGTTCGGAGCTGAATGCAGCTACCGCACGCGGTCAGGCCCAGATCGCGCGTGATGAGGCCGTCTCGGCCAAAGAGGACGCTGAGGGTGCGGAGAATGCCGCCGCCCTGAGCGCCAGCGCTGCCGCGACGAGCGCGAGCAATGCGGGTGACAGCGCCTCTGCCGCAGCGTCGAGCGCATCGACGGCCAATACCAAAGCGACGGAAGCCGGTCAGTCGGCCACAACCGCTTCGACTGCCGCCAATACCGCCACCACCAAGGCTGGCGAGGCGAGCACCTCGGCCACGCAGGCAGCGCAGTCCAAAACGGATGCCGCTGGCTCCGCCCAGGCTGCCGCGACCTCGGCTACCACTTCGGCCACGGTTCTGTCTGCGGCCCAGATCGCGCTGAACCAGTCCAAGGTCATGTTGCCCTCGGTTCCAAAGGTCGAAGCCAAGAACTTCTCGGCCAACACGAACGGCGGCGCCGCCCCTGACAACCTCTATGGCTCGGACGCCGATGGTGCCTTCATCAAGGCGCCCGGCACCGGCGGCACGAACACGGTCGGGCCTTTCGGAGTCCTGCCTCTCGACGCCAAGGGCAAGGTCTACCGGGTCACGATCCGCTTCAAGCACTTCGCGACGGCAGGATCTCGGATGCGCCTGCGCGCGGTGCCGGTCGATGCCGCCGGCGTCTCGATGACGCCCGCCAACATTATCCTGCTACCCACCGGGCAGACCTTCGCCGCTGGCGCGCTGACGAGCTACAGCTTCGTCGTCGGCCCGGCTTCCGGCGGGCTGGTCACGCATGTCATCAGCGACGCCAACTGGAAGACTGCGCCTGCGCTGCGGATGCACTTTGACTGCAATGGTAATGCGGGCACGGCGGCCTGGCAGCTCTACGAATGCCAGATCGAGGATGTGACTGCGGCTGATGAGGCTGCACGCTCGGCCACGGGAGCGGCTGGATCGGCCAGCGCTGCCGCCACCAGCGAAACCAATGCCGCAGCCTCCTCGACGGCTGCTGGCACCTCGGCAACGGCGGCGAACACCGCCAAGCTGGCCGCTGAAACGGCAAAGGGCGCTGCCGAAACCGCGCGCACTGAAGCCGTCACCGCCAAGGATACCGCCAAGGGCTCGGAAAACGCCGCCTCCCTTTCGGCCCAGGCCGCCGCTCAGTCGAAGACCGACGCGGGTAATTCGGCGACCGCTGCGGCAGGTAGCGCCTCGACGGCCAATACCAAGGCCACGGAAGCATCGCAGAGCGCCACCGCCGCCAACACTGCCAAAACGGCGGCGGAGACGGCGCGCGGGCAAGCCCAGACCTCGGCCACCAATGCGGCCACGAGCGAAACCAACGCGGCCGGGTCCGCATCGGCGGCAGCTACGAGCGCTGGTGTCTCTGCCTCCGCTCGGGATCAGAGCCTTGCCCAGACGACCGCGATCCACCCCTCGACCTTCGCACCGGGCCTCTATCATTGGACGGCACTGCGCGCGACCGACCCGCTTGATGTATCGAGCGCGGATGGCGTCACGGGCACATATACCGGCAAGGCGACCTATCTCGCCAAGGACGCAGTTACGAATGGTCCTGTTGCGGTATTCACCTGCTCCGCGGCCGGCGCCAACCTGCTTCAGCGCGGGATCTGGAACTCGAAAGGTCGCGCATATCGCGTCACGGCTCGGTTCTACATGGCCTCTCCGATCGACATTGCGCGAGGGCTTAACCTCTGCGCCATCGCCTTCTCGGACGCCGCGAACTACAACAACCACACGCTTCTGCAGGGTCCGCAGCGCAACGTCTCTTCGGCAGACGGCATCGTCACGATGTCGGAGATTTTCACGGCCGCCTCCATTGCCTCGCAAATCGAAGCGGGCGCGCTGTCTCACTCGACGCTGGATGATAGCTTTGCCGTGCGGTTCGGTCTGCGCCACAACCCGGCACAGTCCACGGAGCTTCGCGTCATCTCGATTGACGTGGAGGATGTGACCGAAGCCTCGAAGTCGGCCCGCGCCTCGGCAAACAGCGCGACCTCGGCGCAGGCTTCAGCGACCGCAGCCGACTGGAGCGCCCAAGCTGCCGCGAGCGAAAAGCTCCTGGCCGAGACGGCGCGGGGTCAGGCCCAGACCGCCCGAACGGAAGCCGTCGCCGCGAAGGAAAGCGCCACGCAGTCCGAGACGAATGCGGCTACCAGCGCCTCGGCTGCCGCTGCCTCGAAGAATGCCGCCGGGGATAGCGCCTCGGCTGCCGCCACTTCTGCCAGCTCCGCGGGCACGAAAGCGACGGAAGCTGCACAGTCGGCAACGGCGGCGAACACCGCCAAGACCGCCGCCGAAACAGCGCGCGGGCAGGCTCAGACCGCAGCTACGAACGCCGCCACCAGCGAGACGAATGCTGCTGGATCTGCCAGTGCGGCGGGCACCAGCGCGGGCGCGGCCGCCGGATCGGCTACCCTTGCCGGTCAGAAGGCTGATGCAGCCTCGACCTCGGCGCAGACCGCGACGACCAAGGCTTCTGAAGCCGGTCAGTCCGCGACCGCTGCGGGTCAGTCGGCCACGACCGCGACAACGAAAGCGGGCGAAGCATCGACCAGCGCAACTCAGGCGGCTCAGTCGAAAACGGATGCCGCGGGCTCCGCGGTTGCCGCTGCTGCAAGCGCGACCGTTGCCGCCAGCACCGCTCGCGCCCTTGAGGTCATCCCCTCGAGCTTCACCACGCTGGACAACTGGACGAACGACCGCTTCGGCAGCGAAGCCGCTGCAGCAAATCCGACGGGCTACGGCGCGGCTATCGAAGACGATGCCGATATGGGCAAGTCGCTCGCTCTTTCTTGGACATCGGGCGTTCACGCCACCCGCGAAGTTTTCCACAAGAAATGGCTGCCGTGTATCGCCGGTCGCAAGTATCGCATCACCTTCCGGTTCCGCATTGTCTCTGTCGGTGACAGCTCGACCTCGATCAACCTGCGCCTTGTAGCGGCCTATGGCAGCGCGTCCTTTGGCAACCCGACCGCCGCTGCGATCAACATCAATGGCAACGCCATCGGGACCGTTATCGAGCGATCGGTTGTCGTCTCCAGCGTTGCTGGGTCGGGCGTCACCAACGTCCTGACGGGTATGGCGACCTACCCCTATGTGCGTTTCGCCCTTTCGCAAAACCACAGCACCCTGGTCAACCTGCGTATCGGGATGATCCGGGTCGAGGATGTCACCGACTCCCTCAATGCGGCGGCTTCGGCCAGCGCGGCGGCGACCAGTGCAAGCAACGCCTCGGCCTCCGAAAGCGCTGCCGGTGCCTCGGCCACCGCCGCGAATACCGCCAAGCTCGAGGCTGAGACCGCGCGCGGTCAGGCGCAGACCCATGCCACGAACGCAGCCTCGTCCCGAGATAGCGCTGCAGGCTCGGCCTCGGACGCGGCAACGTCGGCGGGTGCGGCTGCGGGTTCGGCGACTATCTCGGGCGAAAAAGCCGACGCCGCCTCGATTTCCGCCCAGACTGCCACAACCAAAGCTTCCGAGGCGGGTGTTTCCGCGGCGGCGGCAAATACCTCCAAAGTCGACGCGGAGACCGCCCGTGGTCTCGCGCAGACCGCAGCAGGTAGCGCCGCAACTTCGGAGACGAACGCTGCGGGGTCGGCTAGCGCCGCCAGCGCCTACGCAAAACTTGCCTCTCTCGCACTGTCGAACGGCATGGCGAAGAACCCGACCTTCCTCGGCTGGACCACCGGGTCTCTTCCGCCCGACTGGGGTGGCTGGACCAACGCCACCTCCGGCACCATCTCGCGTGTCGAGGGCAAGTATGGCAACGCGGTCAAACTTGACACCATCGCCACGAGCACCACAGGCCCCTACCTCACGCTAAACCACCCGGCGCAGCTCACCGGCTATGCCGGTCACACGAAGGTTCTGGTCTCGCTGGAGCTGGAATGGGTTAGTGGGGATCTGAACGGGCTCGTGCTCGAAGCCTCTTGGGCGAGCGGTGACGCGAACTCTACCTTCCATCGAGTCGGCCCCAAGATCCAGAAGGTCGCAGGCATCCAGACCTATCAAGTGGTGCTGGAGAAACCCGCCGCCACGACCGCGAATAGCTTCTACCTCCGGCTCTACGGAAGCATCAACAAGGGCGGCGCTGCCTATGCCGTGGGCTCCCTGATCGTCCATCGCATGGACCTGCAAGGGGTTGTCGCTGACAGCTACGTCGATCAGCAACTGAAGACCAAGGCGACCGTCGATGGACTGGCCGAGAGCGCATACATCATGCGCGTCAAGTCGGGCGGTGCCTCTGCAGGCTTCGAGATGGTTGCGGCCTCTGATGCCAAGGGCGGAAGCGCCTCGGCGATCCGCATGTCGGCCGACGAGATCATCATGGATGGCACCCTGAAGGCCCCGAAGTTCGCGGCCGGATCGGTCACCGCCTCCAAGGTGGCGATCGGCGACATGAGCAACTTGATCTTGGATAGCGACCTGCTCGACCCGAGCTGGTGGACCGTTACCAATGGGGCGTGGTCGATCGTGCCGACCACTGGCATTGCCGGAGTGACGGCGCCTCGGGCGTGGCAGCTCGTGAAAAACTCCTGGGGCGTCGTCCAGTCGGGGCTCATCCCAGTCGAGCCGGGGATGGAGCTGCTCCTGGGCGCCCGCGCCTGGAATGAAGCCGCGAGCGAGATCTACAACTTGACGCTGGGCTTCTACCCGGTCGATGCCGCGGGCGTGCTGGGTGAAGCGGCTCCGGTCGCGCATATGACGAAGGCCGATGGCGACGGCAACCGGGTCTTCGGAACCTACACCGTTCCGGCGGGCGTATCCTATGTCCGCGCCTATCTGACCACCAAGCACTGGCTGCAGAGCGACTTTGGGGTGCGGGTGACGGATCTGACACTGCTGCGTCGGATGACCGGCGAGCTGCTCGTCAACGGTGCCGTCAAGGCGATCCACCTCGACACCGAAAATGCGGTCATCACCGGCACGGGTCAGATTGCCAATGCCATCATCACCGATGCCCACATTTTCGAGCTGTCGGCCACCAAGCTAAAGGCGGGAACTGCCCTGGCTGGCTCGCTGACCATCGACGGGTCCGCGCTCTCGACGGTCGGCCAGAATGCAGCTCTCGGCGCACAAGATCCCGCTACGCGCATCAACAACGCCACCACGAAGGTTAAGCCGGGGCTGATCGAGATCTTTGGCGCAACGACGCTCCTCGACTGGCAGGGCAAGTCCGACAAGACCACGATCAATGGCGGCCGGCTGGAGACCAACTCCGTCCTGGCTTCCAGCATGGCGATCGGCGACACCACCAACCTCGTCCCTGACAGTGATCTCAAAGACGCGGCTTCCTGGACCCTCTCGGGAGGTGCTGCGCTTGACCTGCCGCGTCAGGTGATCGTGCTGCCGAATACTGCAGGCGCAAACCGCTTGGCCTCGACCAAGCTGTTCAGCGTGGAGCCCAACTTTGAGTATTTCTTCGCCGCGACCTGCGGAGCTCCGGGCGTAACGGCAGGCTCCATCCGCTTGCAGCTCCGCTGGGCAGATGCCAGCGGAAACTGGCTGAGCTGGACCCCCAACAACGATGTTGCGGCAACCGCCTCGGCTCTGCGGATTGAACGGTCTGCGAAGGCTCCGGCAAACGCCCGGTTTGCTGCCTTCTACGTCCAGGCGCTCAGCACCGTGAACGCTGCGGTCGATGTGAGCCTGCCGAGTGTGCGGGTGAAGACCGGGACGATCCTGATGGAAGACGGCGCGATCACCGGCGCCAAGCTCATCAAGACCGAAGCGGTCATCACCGAGACCGCTCAGATCAAGGAGCTGACCGTCAACGAGGGTCACTTCACCGGCACGCTGTCGGCGGCCAAGCTGCGCGCCGGGACCGCGCTGGCGGGCGGCATCACCGTGGACGGCACGGCGCTCTCGGCGGTCAAGAATGACGCCGCCACGGGCGCGACCGACCCGGCTCTGCGCATCAATACGGGAACGACAAAGATCGACCCCGGTAGGATCGTCATCTCGGGCGGCTCGACGCTGCTGGACTGGCAGGGCGTCAGCGACAAGACCACGATCAATGGTGGGAAGCTCGAGACGGGTTCGGTCACGACCGGCTCGTTGCGGGTCGGCATCACGCCCAACCTGATCGTTAACGGGGGCTTTGACGACACCTCGGAGGTTCCGACGAAGTTCTGGGTGGGCGCTAACTGCACCTTCAACTGGACCGGCAACTATCGCGGCTCGCCCTGTCTTCACGCCGCCCCTGTCAATCCCGCTTCCGGGTTCAACTTCCGCACGGAGGCCAACCACTACTTTGGTGTTCAGGCTGGCGAAACCCTCTCTGGCGAGGTCGTTGTCCTGTGCAACGTCGCCACCCCGAACGGGTTCTACTTCCGTATCGAGTGGCTCGATGGTTCGGGTAACCAGGTCGATCAGACGGACTTCGCAGCAAACGAGTCCCTCTCGACCGGCTGGAAGCGTTTCACGGGTTCGGTCACCGTCCCTTCAGGCGTAGGAGCTGTGAAGGCTCGTATCCGGCTCTATTGCAACAACACGACCGCCAACTGGTTGCGGGTCGGCTTTGTCCGCATTCAGCGTCAGACGATCGGGGTCGATATTGCCGATGGCGCGGTGTCTGCCAATCACGTCGATACCGTGAGCTTCAGCGCCTCCGGCTTGGCAGTTTTCGGTGGAACTCTGAAGTCGGACAACTTCGATGCAGGAGCTGGGACGGGCTGGCGCATCACGCGCAACGGCACGATGAACATGCCCAACGCAATCGTTGATACCCTGCAGATGAAAGACGGGGCGGTTTCGCTCTCTTGGTCGGCAAACTCCGCCAACCTTTCGATCACCGCCAGCTACCCGATGCGCCTCATCGTCCTCACTAACGTCCGCGTCGAGGGGGTGAACAATGGCTACTCCGCCACCTATTCGCTCAAACGAAACGGGACGCAGGTCGAGAGCACCACGTATTCCGTCAGCCCCTACTCCTGGACCCTGACCTGCTTCAAAACAATCGACGTAGGCGCCGGGACGCACGCCTTTAACCATTCCTACACCGGGGATGCAGGTCACTACACTCAATACCGCATCGCTATTTTCGGGACTTACAAATGAACCTTGTCTACACCGTGTTCTCTCTTTCGACCGGGGCCTACATCAAGACCCTTCATGTTCCTGACCTGCACTCGGTCGAAATCAATACCGGGATGGGTGAAGTCGCCCTGGACGGCGACTACCCCGAGACCAGTTATCTTCGGGGTGATGAGATTAAAGTCGCCCCTGAGCCTCCCTCTCCCGCTCATGTATTTGACTATGATGAGGAAGTCTGGGTTGATCCGCGCAGCTTGGAAGACATTCTTCAAGCGCTACGGTCGGGAGTTGTTCTATCGCGCGTCAACTTCCTCATGGCTTGCGTTCGGGTTGGCGTTCTCTCCCAGAGTGAGGCTCTGATCGGGGCGAAGGGGGAGTTGCCTCCGAGCATCGTAAATGTGATTTCAAGCCTCCCGTCCGAAGAAGCATTTGAGATCCAGCTCCGGTGGGCAGCCCTGACCGAAGTGGATCGTCTCGATCCGCTGATCCTAGTGCTCGCCTCCGCAATGCAACTGTCGGCCGAAACGCTCGACGACATCTTCGGCATCCATACGCAGTGACGCTGGATTCTCGCGTCCGAATGCTATACTAAGGACTTACTGTATATAGGAGAGACAGATGGCGAACTACGCCCCCGTGCGCCCGAAGGCAGGCGCGAGCGCTGCGATCCCCAGCTCGACGAAGCGCACCATGATCGTCGCCGAGGGTGGCGATCTTCTGCTGTCGAGCGATGCGGTGATGAACCGCGCCACCGCCATTCCGCTGCGCGCGGGTCGCGCCACGGAGATGCCCGCGAACGTCACCTGGATCTGCACGCCCGAGAGCGGCGCCGGCGCTGAGATCCGGCGCATGGACATCGAGTAATGGATTGGCTCCTCGGCAATAGCCAGTGGCTGAACGGGCGCGGCCCGAACCTGCGCTCTGCTTCTGCCGAGTCCCGGCTCGCGCAGGTGCTCGCGGGCGGCTCGTCCCTCGAGATCCTCTGGCCGCACCCGAAATACTGGTTTCAGGATGTCGCAGGCACCCGGCCTGTGACCGCAGCCGGCCAGCCTATCCGCTGCTGGAAGACGATCAGCGGCACGATGCGCTTCATCCAACCTACGAGCGATGACCGCGCGCCCGTCGCGGCGCGAATGCCGAATGGCAACTGGGTCGCCTATTTTGACGGCGTGGATGACGGGCTTCAGTCCGATACGAACCTCGACTGGTCGATCAACAGCTACGGCATGGTCATGGCGGGGCTTCGCAAGCTCGGCGCAGACGGCACGACGCAATGCGCGATCGAGCAGGGGCCTCAATCCTCGGCCTCCGACGGCTGGTCGATCTTCGGCCCGGTTGGCACCAGCCAGTGGCGCGCCTACTCCCGACAGGCAGGCTCTGCAGGCGGATCGAGCGTTACCGAAGGCACCTACTCCGGCGACAATACCTCGATCGTGTCCGCGCTCTTGGATGGCGTCGTGGGTCGTGTCTACCTGCGCGTGGCCGGCATCCAGCGTGGCTACTCCTCGGGTCCGACAGCGGGCGCTCTCGTCAGCGACAAGGTGAACCTTGGCTGCCGAGACATGCGCAACACCTACTTCAACGGCTATATTGGCCCGGTCGTCATGCGCTCGGGACCGCATCCCAACGAGGCCGCTCTGGTCGCAGCCGATGCTCTCATCAATGACCATCTTCTGGGAACCTTCGACCGCAACCTCAGGCAGGGCGCGCGCGGGGCCACGACGCTCATCGCAGATCCGCGCTACTGGTTCCAGGACGCCGCGGGCACCATCCCGGTCACGACTGTCGGTCAGCCGATCCGCTGCTGGGTTTCGACCAATGGTCGCAAGTTCATTCAGCCGACCAGCGATGACCGGGCGCCGACCGCCTCGATCTTGCCCAATGGTCAGTGGTCCGTCTTCTTCGACGGGGTGGATGATTATCTCGTCTCGGAGCGCAACGTGCCCTTCGGTGACAGCTCTGCGATCGCGCTCTTCGCGGGCGTGCGCAAACTGAGCGATGGATATATCAACGCCATTCTCTTCAAAGGCAGTTCGAGCAACAACGGCTATATTGAACTGTCCGGTCAGCGGTCTTTCCTCGCAGGTCTCGGCACCTCGAAATACGGCGTTCAGACGCGGGGTGATACAGGTGCGGTATCCTCGGGCTTCACCGAAAGCTCGTGGGGCGCTCAGCTCTCTGCGCCGCATTCTGCTGTGCTCTCCGCGACGCTCGAGCCCACTGCCGTCGCTCGCGGTGTCGCTCTGCGCACGAACGGCGTAGCCGCCAACATGTATAACAACGTCGGGGGTGTCGCGACCTACGCCAGCGAGGTTGTCCACATCGGCTGCACGTCCGCGCTTAACTACAACTTCCACGGCCATATCACGCATCTCGGGATGCGGATGGGTGTGGTCGCGCCGGAGGCCACCATCATCGCCGCCGAAAACATCATCAACCAGCACCTCGGAGCCTTCTGATGTCCCTTACCACCGTCACCGTCGCCGTGCCTGAAGCGCTGATGAGCGCTGCCTCGCATGTCGTCTTCCTGCTGGGTCGCACCACCGTCCTCGACGCCTATTCGAGCGCCGACTGGCGCGACGCCGCAGGCAACCTCTACGCGGTGTCGAGCGGCGCCTGGACCGATGCGGAGATCGCGGGCGTGCTTCACCCTGAGCAGTTCGCCGGTCGCCTCGAGGAGTTCGTGGCGCGCGAGCCCAATCTCGACCCGGCCCTGATCGCCCAGGCGCAGAGCGTCTTTGCCATGAGCGGCAGCCCTGTGCCGGCCGACCCGGAAATGATCGTCGCGGTCTCCGGCCCGAATGCGCTGGAGATCCTGGCGCAAATGGGTCTGAGCCGCATCCCTGTCGAAACTGAAGAACCCATCGAGGCGTAAATGCAGATCCATCTTCCCCAATCCTATATGCAAGCGATCGAGGAGCATTATGCCTCGCTCGCGGTTCCTGCAGTCGGACCCTGGCCCATTGGCGTGATCAAGTCGGTCGTGGCCCTGGGCAACAATGACAGCGTGACGGGCGAGGGGCGCTTTGTCGCGCTGGCCTCGAACGTCCTGCGCACGCTGACCGAGACCCAGCGCGCCGAGTTCATCGCCAAATACAACGTCTCCGCCGCCATCCTCGCCGATGAGAGCGAGTGGCCTGTGCCGCTTACCCTTGAGGCCTGGGAGAACAGCGTCGATGAGGCGACCCTTCTGGCGGCGGTCAAGCGCAACGGTATCCGGCGCGTGAATGCCATCGCGGGCGAGCTGCGCAAGACCTTCATCACCGACATGCCCGGTCAGGAGATGCTCTACATCAAGAAGGAGCAGGAGGCGCTGGCCTATCTGGCAGCCGTCGAGCCCATCGACACCGACTATCCGCTGCTCTGCGCGGAGATCGGGATCACGGCGGTGGACGCCTATCAGGTTGCTCAGGTCTATACCAACCTCGGCGTCATCTGGATCGCCACGGCGGCGCAGTTGGAAGCGGCTCGTCTTGGCGCGGTTCTGCTGATCGAGACCGCCGAGACGACCGGCGCTGTCGAGAATGCCGTCGATGCCTTCGCACAGGGTGCGGTCGCCCCCGATCCGGCGCCGGTGCCGCAAGATGAGGAGCTGGTCTGATGTGGGATCTTCTCACGCCGGTCAGCCAGAAGTCGCCCTATCAGTGGGTGACGGTGCTCCTTTCGCATATGGCGATCGGCATCGCGCTCTTCGTCTGGCTCCTGCCTATTGCCTTCTGGATCGCGCCTGATCACGCGCGGCTGCTGGCGGTGTGGCTGGCGGGCTCAGGCTACATGCTTTTCGAGCGCTTTCAGGGCTGGAAGGCCGGCCGAATGCTCTGGTGGGATAGCGTCCTCGACTGGTGCGGGGTCTGCAATGGCACACTGATCGCTCTGGCGCTCTGGGCGAATGACTGGCTGGCCGCGGAGGCCTTCATTCTGGTCGCCTCGGCGATCGCTTTTGCGGGCTCCTGGGCGCGACGCAAGAGCCGCAGCTAGGTCTGGAAAAACCCGTCGCCTTGGGCTATACAGTAAGCGCTTACTATAGGAGTGCGTCATGCCAGCCCAAGGCGATAGACAAGCCGGTTTCCAAGTTACCCAGGGCCGCATTGCGCTGGTTCTGTCCCTCATCACCCTGATGACCCTTTTCCACCAAGGCTCGAAGATAATGGTCAGCTACGAATACCGCCTTGCCTCTCTGGAGCAGAAATACTCCGAGACCGTGACCATGCAGCGTGACCTGACCAAGGAGCTTGGCCGTCTCGCGCAATCGCTCAATGACCTCAACATCGTGCTTCGCGAAGTCCAGATCCGCCAGGAGGAGGGCAAGTAATGTCGTTTCTACGCTCCATGTTTCGTTGGCCCTCGAAGGTCGAAACGCCCGCCAGCCCGTCCAAATCACCCGTCGGGGAACGGGCGCCTCTCCCGCAATTCGCGAATGACGACGTGGTGAAGCCGATCCCCGAACCCGTGGCGATCCCAACCCCCGCACCCGAACCCGCGCCGACCCGCGCCCGGCTCGATCCCGCCTGGATGCCGCCCGCCTCCATGAACCGGATCATCCTGCACTGGACGGCCGGCGGATACCGGGCGACCAATCTGGATCGGAGCCATTACCATCTCCTCGTCGAGGGTGATGGGGTCGTCGTGCGCGGCGTCCGCTCGATCAAGGCCAATGAGCGCATCGGGTCGAAATCCGCGGATAGCTATGCCGCCCATACCCTCGGCTGCAATACCGGCTCCATCGGGATCTCCATGTGCTCGATGGTGGGAGCGATCGAGGTGCCTTTCTCCGCAGGCAAATGCCCGCTGACGGAAGTGCAATGGCAGCGGGCCGCCGAAGTGGTCGCGGATCTCTGCAAGTTCTACGGGATCGCGATCAGCGACAAGACCGTGCTCTCCCATGCGGAGGTCCAGCCGAACCTCGGCATCAAGCAAAAGGGCAAATGGGACATCACCCGGCTGCCCTGGAACCCCGCGCTGAAGGGACCGGCCGCCTGCGGCAACGACTTTCGCCGCCGGGTCAAGGAGGCGATGCTGTGAGAGAGACCCTCCCGAAGAAGTCCTCGCGCAGGTTCAGCAAGTGGGTCATGGGCGTGAATATCGCCCTGACCTGGGGGCTGATCTATCTCGCGGTGATCTATGGGCAGACCGAACAGGTGGTGCCGGGCGCCCTGGCGCTGATCGGCTCGCTCTTCGGCCTCTATACGGGTGTCGGGCATCTCGACATGCGCAAGGCCGCCCAGCTCTCCATCGACCACCTGACCAAGAACAACCGGGTGCATGATGCGTGATATTTTCCTGATCCTCGCGGTCTGCGCCTTCTCGGCTCTGGTCGGCTTCCATGAGGGAAAATCGCGCGCAGAAGCCGCCCACCAGCGCGCCGTGGCCGAGGTAGCGGTCAAAGCTCAGGAGGCCACTCAGCGGCTCTCCCAGGCGCTCGCTGACACTTCCACCACACTTGCGGCCAAAGATGCCGAGCTTGCCAACCTGACGGAGCAACTGAATGAAGCGAATGAGCCCGATACTTGCGCTGTGCCTGCTGGCAAGCTGCTCCGGCTGGACGCGATCCGCTGAACCCGTCGTCGTCAAGCTGCCGGAGCTGCCGGTCGAGCTGACGGATTGTCCGCAGCCTCTGGAGCTGTCGAAGCATGTGCCGGCGGGCGGCATCGGTGAGAACCGGATGATCGAGCTGTGGGGCAGGGACCGCGCCGCCGCCGTGTCCTGCCGGAACCGTCTTCTTGAGCTATCCGCTTTCTACGGGCGCGCCAGCGCCGAGGTTGGCCGGATCACACCATGATTTTAATCCGCCTCGGCTATATGTTTATACTCTACTTCCGGTAGATATTATTCATATAGCCGAGGCGGATTAGAAAACCGCCTGAGCCTCGATCCGGTTATACAGTAATGACTTACTTTAGGCCGCAAGCTCGGGTAGCATTCCTCTACCACCCCTGTCGCGAGACCTATCCCCAATGACCAAAGCCCCCAAGACCGCCGCCCGCCAAGCTCGCCGCGCCACCCGCGCCGCCAAGCGCGAGGAGACCCGCAGCCAGCGCCGCCACCAGACCCACCAGACCTTCGAGGATCGCTTCACCAGCCCGCCGGCCAAGCCCGTGACGGAGCCGCTTGTCGCGCTCACCGAGGCCCAAGCCGACTATGGCGACCTGATCGAGGAGAAGCGCATCACCTTCGGCATCGGGCCTGCGGGCACCGGCAAGACCTACTATGCCACCCGTCTGGCGGCCGAGGCGCTCGATCGCAGGGAGATCAGGAAGATCTACCTGACCCGGCCGGCGGTCGAGGCTGGCGAGAGCCTGGGCTTCCTGCCTGGCGATCTGGATGAGAAATACGAGCCCTATCTGCGCCCGTTCAAGGACGCGCTGAATGATCATTTCGGGGCAGGACATGTCGAATACCTCATCAAGTCCAAGGTGATCGAGCCGGTGCCTCTGGGCTTTCTGCGCGGCGCGACCATCAAAAATGCCTGGATGCTGGCGGATGAGATGCAGAACGCCACCAAGTCGCAGATGAAGATGCTGCTGACCCGGATCGGCAAGGATGCCAAGTTCATCATCAACGGCGATCTCCGCCAGATTGACATTGATGAGCGCAGCTCCGGCCTTGAGGACGCGGTGAAGCGCACCCGCAAGGTCGAGCATGTGGGAGCGATCGAGTTCACCCGCGCCGATGTGGTCCGTGACGACATTGTTCAGGACATCCTGGCCGTCTACGACAACTGAACTTCCCATGCGAGAAGGCGGCAATCCCAGCCGCCTTCTTCGCGTCTAGCTGCTAGTGTGGCGGTATAAGTAAGGCACCACGCTAAGAAAGATCGTCATGCTAGACCTCAGAAGCACCCCTTACGAGAACCAGCCGAACGTCACCTTGGGCGACGTGCTGACCTTTCGTTATGTGCCCGACAAGCTGCGAAAGTTCGAGCGGGATCTCTTCACCACCAAATGGTGGGATTACCGCTTTATGACGCCGATCGAGGCGACGCAGGAGTTCATCGCGGCCTACCGGCCCGCCGCGCGTGTGGTCTATTCGCGCCTTCTGGACTATCAGCGCGGCCAGCATATCAGCCCGCTGCTGTTCGAGGACTTCATCGAGCGGCTGGAGAACCCCAAGCAGGCTCTCGCCGTGAACCGCAAAAGCCTGACCTCGGTCAAGGCGGATTTCACCGGCCATTGGCGTGCCCGTCAGGTCGCCGACGCCATCGGCATTCCCTACCGGACCTTCATCGAGTTCATGCTGGCGGAGCGCCTGGGCTGCTGGGATCGCGCCGCGCTGCCCGGCCCGGCGCATCTCTACAGCTCGATCGGGGCCGAGAAGATGGTCAAGCATTGGAATGAGGTGCTGCGCACGCGGATGCACTATGCCGAGCACTATGCCTATATGCCGGAAAACTATCGCCGCGCGCCCGCGCAGACCGCCTATGTCGAATGGCTGGTCGGGCAGGCGCGGCTCCGGCCTTTCGACCTGACCATGCGATCCATGATCGACGCGGGCAAGATTTCGGTTGAGGGGCTGCGCCATGTGCTCGGGGCCGACGAGGTTGAAAGGTTGCTCACTTCCCGGTCGCACTGAGCGTATGGCCGTGCTAGTCATACAGTAATCGCTTACTAGAGGACAGAGAATGACCGCTCAAGGAGTCATCACGACGGCAGGGGCGACGCCTGCTGCCGCACCCACTGCCACCTTCAATTTCGACGAGACCTTCCAGCTCAAGATCGCGGCTGCCTTCTCCCGCGACACGACATTCGCCAAGCGCGTCACGGAGCTGATCGACCCCGGCTACTTCACCAATGCCGCCGTGGGCGAGTTCGTCCGCATCAACAAGGACCATCTGACGCAGTTCGGCGCGGTGCCGGACTCGATCACTTTCGTCAAGCTCCTGACCGATCTGGTCGCCGCCAAGCGCGTGCGGCCGGATCTGCTGCAGGGGATCAAGGATGCCTATGTCGGCACCCGCCAGATCTCCATCACCGGAGACGCCTATCTGGCGCAGGAGATCGAGACCTTCGCCAAGCATCAGGCGCTCCAGAACGCGATGATGGAGGCCATCCCGCTGCTCGACGTGGGCAAGTTCGACAAGATCGAGGAGATCATGCGCAGGGCCACTCAGGTCGGCCTCGCGGATGACTTCGAGGAATACAACTATTTCGCCAAGGTGGCGGCGCGCACCGAGAAGCGGGAGATGATCGCCACGGGCGTCACCGTCTCGCGCGGCATCTCCTCTGGCTACGCGGAGATCGACAACCTGCTCTACCACAAGGGCTGGGGTCGCAAGGAGCTGGCCTGCATCATGGGTCCGGCCAAGTCGGGCAAATCGCTGTCGCTGGGTGACTTCGCCAAGAACGCGGCGCTGGCGGGTCACAACGTCCTCTATGTCTCGCTTGAGGTGGCAAAGGAGATCATCTCCGAGCGCATCGACGCCTCGATCTCGGACACGCTTATGTCGGAGCTGGTGCAGGACCGCGCAAAGATCGAGGCGATCGTGCAGGGGCTCGAGGCCCAGGCCGGGGTTTTCGAGGTGATCGACTTCCCCTCGGGCTCGCTCAAGGTCTCCGCGCTCGACCACCATATCGAGCGCTATCGCGCCAAGGGCATCGTCTTCGACATGATCGTCGTGGACTATGGCGACATTATGTGCCCCGAGGTGCGCTCGGAGAAGCTGCAGGACGGGCTGCGCCAGATTTACATCGACCTCCGCGCGCTCATGCACAAGTGGAACGCCGCCGGTCTGACCGCCACCCAGACGAACCGCGAAGGGGCCAAGGCCGTCACCGCCAAGGCGACCGACGTGGGCGACGACTTCAACAAGGTCCGCACCGTCGACATCCTGATCGGGCTCAATGCGACGGACGCTGAGAAGGCGGCGGGCGAGGCGCGGCTCTACTGGGCGGCATCGCGCAACACCGCAGACGGCTTCACCGTCCGCATTAACCAGGATCGGGCGAAAATGAAGTTCCTGACCAAGGTCATCGGGGTCGAGCACTGATGGCCCGCCTCACCTCCGAAGAGATCGACGAGCTGGACATGGAGTTCTACTTCGAGCGCGAGGGTCTGACCTTCAAGCTCGGGCAGGGCGTCA
>NZ_WMIG01000014.1 GCF_009711205.1 Paracoccus litorisediminis
CGCGCCAGCGCGCGATTTTGCGCCGTTCTTCGAGGTCGAGATGCAGGTAAGGTTT
Source organism: Paracoccus litorisediminis (assembly GCF_009711205.1). GTDB lineage: Bacteria > Pseudomonadota > Alphaproteobacteria > Rhodobacterales > Rhodobacteraceae > Paracoccus > Paracoccus litorisediminis. The sequence continues at coordinate 56 of NZ_WMIG01000014.1, forward strand.
GGACATGGAGAATACTCCTTGATGCAATGCACTGATTTTACATCAAAGTCGCAGTTCCAACTTGAATCCACCCTCGGCTATACTGCCGGTAAGCATAATTCAGATTATGTTAAGTGAATTGATAGCTTAGCAAACAAACGGTTGCTCTTTCATCTAAGGAACACCAAGTACAACGCTAACACACCCGTAAAGGCCGACACACACTGTTGGCTGAATCTGTCGGCCAGAACCTCTGAAAAACCGTTCAGGAGGGACGGTGGGGTATCTTCGACTCTGCACCCTCGTCGTATCAGCTCAGGCTGAGCCATGCACTGAAGCGCTCCGCCAGTTCTGCCTCATGATCGACCCAGAACTCGTAGGATGATCCAAGTGCGTTCTGCATATTGGCCGCGTTGGTCGGCATATGCGGAGCCATCTCGGTCTTGCCGTCCTGATAGAGACCGACGAACTCGGCCGACGACTTGCGTGCCGGACCGTAGCTGATCCATTTCGCCTGATCCGCCAGTCTCTGCGTGTCGGTGGCGAACTTGATGAACTCCAGCGCTTGGCCCTGCTTCTCGGCGCCCTTTGGAATGACGAACAGGTTATACTCGTAGACCTGCCCATCCCAGACGATCTCGAAGGGCTTGCCCTCAGAAACGGCAGCGCCAAAGATCCTGCCATTATAGGCCATGGTCATCGCAACCTCGCCATCGGCCAACAACTGCGGCGGCTGCGCACCGGTTTCCCACCAGACGATGTCTTTCTTGATGCTTTCGAGCTTGGCAAAGGCGCGGTCGATGCCTTCTTCGGTATCCAGCACGGCATAGACCTGATCTGCCGGCACACCGTCGCCCATCAGTGCCATTTCCAGCACGGCTTTGGGTACCTTCTTGATCCCGCGCTTGCCGGGAAATTTCTGGGTGTCGAAGAAGTCGGCGATGGTCTGCGGCTTGGCTTCGGGGAATTTCGTCTTGTCATAGGCGAAGATCGTCGAAAAGACGATTGAGCCGACTGCGCAATCGGACAGACCCTGAGGCAGAAAGTCCTCGCTGGCCGGGGTGCCGTCGGGTGCCGGTGGCAGGATCGACGGATCGATCGGCTCCAGTAGCCCTTCGTCGCAAAGCCGGATCGCGTCGGCATATTCGACATCGGCGACATTGGTGGTGACATTGCCCGCCTCGACCTGCGCCTTGATCGGGATCGCCGGGTTATCGCTGTCGAGCGAGACGACCTTGATGCCGGTCTGGGCGGCGAAGGGGTTGTGATAAGCTTCGACCTGACTCTGGCCATAGGTGCCGCCCCAGGACATGACGGTGATCTCGTCAGCCATGGCCGTGGTGGCAAAAAGCGTCATTGCGGTGGTAAGGATGAACTTCCTGTTCATGCTTGGCTCTCCTGTTGGTGTTTTTTGTTTTCACATCGCGGGGTCCCGCGGGCCGGAACTGTCCCGGCCCACGGCAAGCGATTGGTCATGCGGTTATGTCTGGCGAGAGTGCCGGCCTCAGGTCGCCCGCGCCTTGCCCTTCACGATCAGATGTTCGGGGCCATAGGGGAAACCGGTGATGTTGCGGCTGCCAGCCTCCTCGATCACGAGGATATCGTGCTCGCGATAGCCGCCCGCGCCCGGTAGACCCTCGGGGATGGTGATCATCGGCTCCATCGAGACCACCATGCCGGGTTCAAGGATCGTCTCGCAGTCCTCGCGCAACTCCAGCCCGGCCTCGCGGCCATAGTAATGCGACAGGACACCGAAGCTGTGGCCGTAGCCGAAGCTGCGATATTGCAGCAGGTTTTCGGCGGCATACATCTCGTTCAGCTCAGCCGCGATGTCGGAGCATTTCGCACCCGGCACCAGCAGTTCCTTGCCGCGGTCATGGATCTTGCAGTTGAATTCCCACAGGCGGATATGCGCGTCGCTTGCATGTTCCGCGAACAGGGTGCGCTCCAGCGCGACGTAATAGCCCGCGACCATCGGGAAGCAGTTCAGAGACAGGATGTCCCCGGCTTCGATCTTGCGGCTGGTAACCGGATTATGCGCGCCATCGGTGTTGATGCCTGACTGGAACCAGGTCCAGGTATCGAGCAGTTCGGCATGAGGCCATGTTCTGGCGATCTCGCGGATCATGGTCGCGGTCGAATGCAACGCGACCTCATGCTCGGGCACACCGACGGCGGTTGCCTCGACGCAGGCTGCGCCGCCGATATCGGCAATGCGCGCCATCTCGGTGATATGGGCGATCTCCTCGGCTGACTTGATCATCCGCAGGCGCATGGCAGGGGCAGCGATGTCGACGAAGTCCACGCCTGGAAACTCGGCCTTCAGCAGCGACAGAAGATCGAGATTGACGTGGTCGAATTCGATTCCGATCCGCTTCGCGCCGCCGATGATCTGGCGGATGGCATGGAAGTAGTTGTCCTTCTGCCAGTCGGTATAGGTCAGGTTGCTGCCAAAGGTCCGTCGCCACGGCTGGCCGCCGTCGATGCCCGCGCTGATCGAGGTTGCGTTGTCCTGATCGACAAAGAAGCCGTAGCGCCGCCCGAACTGGCAATAGATGAAATCGGCATAGTAATTGATGTTGTGGTAGGACGTGAACAGCGCCGCATCGACGTTGTTCTGGGCCATATACCTGCGGATCGCGTCCAGACGACGCTGCATTTCGGCGGCCGAAAACGTGCCCCTAGCCTTTTCGCCGTTGCCGACGAAATTCTGAAGTCTTTCGCGCTCGGTCATCGAACCCTCCTCGCGTTACATTTCGTTTAGGTTGGGGGTTGTGAGTTGCAGGCGTCAAAAGAGGTTTTATAATCGAGTGATAAGATTTTCTCATGAGTGAGGCGCATGACCCAGCCGCCGCTGAACGCTCTTCGTGCCTTTGAGGCCGTCGCCCGGACCGGAAGCTTCCGTGCTGCGGCCGACAGTCTGTTTGTCACCCAGCCTGCGATCAGTCACCAAGTAAAGCATCTGGAACAATGGCTTGGCGCGCCCCTTTTCGATCGAGGCGGGCGGGTGCCGGTGCTGTTGCCGCGCGGGGTGTCGCTGGCGCGCGACCTGACAATGGCGCTTGATGCCATAGACGCCGCGTGCCGCCGGGCAAGGCCAGCCACCTCGGACGGGGCACTGGTCGTGGCTGCCATTCCGTCCGTTGCAATCTGCTGGCTGATCCCGCGACTGCCACGCTTTCGGGCACAGCATCCAGATATTCAGCTGCGGGTGATCTATGCCCATCACGGTCATGACATCGACTTCATGACGACCGACTTCGCCTTTACCTTCGCCGACTCCTGCCCGGTGGGCGACGGCATCGCGGCCGAACCCTTCATGTCCGGGCGCAGCGTGCCGGTCGGTAGCCCTGCGCTGGTCGGGTCGGCACCTGCTCAACTCACCTTACGTTGGTTGCTCAAGGTCGGGCTCTTGCATGACAGTGATCAGCCGAGCTGGCAGACTTGGCTGAGCCGCGCCGGCCAGATCGTGCCGGACCGGTTGCCGGGAGCCATTTTCGAGGACTTCAACCTTCTGCGCGCTGCTGCCTTGGCCGGACAGGGTGTCGCGCTGTGTTCACTGGCAATGATCCAGCCGGATCTGGCCGAGGGACGGCTGGTGCAACTCTCGGACATTTCGGTGCTGGAAAACTTCGACTACTATCTGATCCGGTCAGACATGACCCCGGTCGATGCCGCCCGACGTAAGGCACGCCACACCTTCCTCGCATGGATACGTTCCGAGCAGGCCAACGGCTAGCGTAGTGACGAATTCGCGGCCTGAAACCGCCTTCCTGCATTCAACTAAGCCTACATTGAAATACCAGCCGCACAGCCGAGCCGATGTTGCAGCAGCCAAATGAAATACTGCTACTGAAAATCCTTGGGCGACTGCGGGCCGCGACGGAATAGCCGTGCTGGCGGGTCTCGTCCAAGATGGCCAGCAACTCGGGGATGCCGATCGGTTTGCCCGACCCATGGGCGCCCAAGCCCTGATCACTCATATGCTCCCAGGCCTCCCCGTTTGTCCTCACGGCCAGCCATGCCCGCCCTCCGGCGGATGAGACAAGATGGACCTGCTCTTGGCCCAGATCGTCGCGCAACCCGGACGTCGCCCCTGCCCGACCTCCACTCTCGTCAGGTTCGCATTGCCGATGACCGAAAGCCGGATGAGCTCGCCCAAATCCTGCGCAAGCCGATCAAGGATCGGCTGGACGACGCGTTGGTGCGGGCGCGACGCATGAAGCCCAGCCCAAGAGAGGCCAACTTGATCGACAACACGACCACCTGTGATTTGCCGGACATAGCCCAGTCGAAACAGCTCGTGCAGGGCGCGGGGCATGCCGCTGACTGGCTGTCCGGTCAGGGCGGCGATGTTCGACACTGCCCGTCAAACCGGATGTTCGACCAGCATCTCGACAATGGTCAGAGATTTTCGATGACGCTGCTTATGAATACTTCTTAGTCACGTTGACTTAAGAAAGACGTTCAACATCCGAAATGCCGGTGAAAAACGATACGCCATCCGGCGTGCTGGCGCGGCAGACTGTCCGGTCGCGCGGTAGGTCTCGTGCTGGTCCGCGACTGTCCAGCCCAGCGGAGCCAGCTTGCCCACCGCCACGGCGATGACCCGGTAGGTATCGGGATTGAGGATCTCGACCACGGGAAGACCTTTGAACTTAGTCTGTTCCAGCGCGCGGGCCCCGGCCTCGATGTCGGGCGTGGCCTTACCTGCGCCAAAGATCACCGTGTCCAGCTATGCGAGTGCGTAATAGCCCATCGAAGTCTCCTCATCCGTTGGACCGACTGCCGCGGTCGATCAGTGATGCATTCTAAAATTCAACTAAGTATTTGAATAAATAAAAATTTATAAATGAACTTGACGACACTACCAACGCGCGCGCGGAACCGCGCCCCGGCGCAAGCCATCATGGATGAAATGGCACAACAGCTAGAGTCGATAAAGGAACCCGAGCTTTCCCGGTCGCTGGGCATCCGATCAGACAGGTGAAATCGCCGGTTGCGCTAAGCCAGATCATCCCGGATCGCGGCTTCAATGGCTTGGTCGTTCCGCGATCCATATCCAGTTCGAAGCCCTGCCCGCCTAGCTGGCATCAAGGCCAGGCGCAATTGCGATGGAAACGTCATTGCCGCTCTGCACAATATCTCCTGCCTCGATTTCTGCGACCTCTTCTCGGACCGGTCGCGGCGAATATCGTGATCCGGATGGGATGGCTTGGGATGTCGCGGGCAATCCTGCCTAGGGTCCGAGCTCGCGGAGCGGGAAGGTGATCGCCGATGATATCCTGGCGCGCAGAGCCAGCGAGCTGGCGATCCGCGACATCGATCAGACCCATTGCAAGGGGCTGGTCGCGCGACTGTACCAGCGTTTCCCCGGCAAGGCCCGCATCGGCGGCACCGACCCACGCGGCTTCGTGCTGGTTGCAAAGCCACACCGCTGGGCATGAAGCCGGGCGATCCAATGCCCGTCGAGACATATCTATCGCCCGACCAGGCCGTCGAAGACCTCCTCACCCGCCCGACCATCTCGCCGTTGATCGTAACAATCCGCGCATTGGGTCGCGGCAAAAGCTCGTCTGAAGGGATGTTTCGCGCATAGGCCGTGCTGCTGGCAGAGCTTCTGATGGAAACCCGCCGCATCGGAGGCCTGACCCTGTTCTTCGGCGGAGTACCGCGCTCTTGAGGCATATCGCCACGGCACCCAGCTATCTAAGTGCTTGATGACATCCGTCTGGGCGCATGCTTGGCTGGATGCTGGGCTTCCTCGGACGGCTCGCCGCATCGACGTCGCGGACAACGTCAGTCGCATCAGCTTCGACCGGACTCACCGCCAATCCGCGGTCGAATTCTGACCATGCCGCGACCCGGCTTGGCCTGTGCCAAACGGCTGTGATGGGCGGGCCAAGGTCGTTCCCGTTGAGCAGTTGCCGGTGACAGCCGTCCGACGCGTGCGCGGCTATTGACCCGACCGGTAACGCTTGAATGTTGGTAGCCAGCAACTCCTTACCAAGAGACCGACATGGTCCTCCGCAAGTGAACAGCTTAGGATATAGAGATTGCCGAGCTGGCGACAGCCCATCTAGTTTCGGTGCCGGACAGACAACCAAGAGGAAGTACGGCACCTGCTCTATTTGGTGATGACCCGCGCCAAATACAGATGACCCTCGGCGTGCCGCTTGCCTCTATGCCACGTAGTAGACCAAGCACGGCGGCCACCCCCTTTTCGCCGTCCGCGCCCGCTTCATCACTAGCGACATGCCCGAAAGTTCGATGTTACCCGTTAGTCGCCGCCAATCACCCCCAAGAACCGCCGACCGCTAGCGGGCGGGCTGCGGGATCGCCACCCGAAGGCACGATATTGGCGTCGATCTGCGACGGCACCTTTCCCGCCGATATGATTGACTGTGGTGACGGCACCCCGTTGGGCGGGTTGATGTCATATACCCACCTAGGCCTGAAGTTGGTGGGTCGTTCACAGCAAGGAGGCGCGGCTTGCATTTCTGGCCAATCATGCCGGGCGTGAGGAGCGCATCGTCTTTTGCGCCTCCAGAAGGCAACTAGGCTGACGCAACGGTTTACGCCCAATGTCTGCGTGTGGCCAAGGCGCAGGAACGGCTGCAATTCGGCCAGAAATTCATTGCGCATTGCCCGGGAGGTCGGCTTTACAACCCGGGCGTATTCCTCAATGCCTTCCTGCATGTCGTCGGCTTGCCGCCTGGTACCTCAGACGGGCCCCGCATAAGCATGACCGCGCCGAGCCGGGGACGCGGGCATAGGGCCCTTCCCCGACCCGCGCCGGTGTAATGCACTCAGATACCAGCGCTGCTGTAGCCGATCATCAAAGGCCGGTTCGCCCGCTACTTTCTACAGGCGACCGGGCTTATGTCACGCTTGAAGACTCAATGTGGCGCGCAGGGTGTCCAGCGCCTTACGCTCGGCTTCCGAAACAGCCTCACCGCCAAAGCCCATGAAGCCGCCCTCCTTTGCCGCCTCGGCAACGCGGGTAGCGGTGTCGATCAGGAAAGCCCTGAACTCTGCCGCATGTTCAGGAGAGGCCCCGTCAACCAGCGCCGCGATCTCACCTACCCGCAAGATTGCCGCCTCAGAGATTTCCGCCGGCTTCTTGCCCTTCACCAATGGCTTCACACCGTCGGTCGCGGCACTCCGGCCCTCGGAGGTTCGATAGGCCGCCGAGATCTCGGCGGCGAGCGTCCCTTCACCGGCCTTCTGGACAGAGCTTGCCACCGCTGCGCTTTCCTGCACAGCGCCGATAAGCCCGCCCGGATCTGCCGCTGTCACCGCGAGCCCGACCAGCATCGGCGCCTGAAGTACCGCTGCCCAATCCTCGGACGAGAATTTCTCTTTCAACGTCATCGTGATGGTCTCCGTGAAATAATCCAGCCATCAAACGCACAGGCCGCCGTCAGGTTCACCTGCGAATGGCCATGCGTCATCGGACCGCAGGCAGAAGCTCGGCATGGGCGCGTCCTTACGACAGACGGTCAAGAACGAACGTCGCCCGTCTTTCGACATCGATCTTCGGCAAGATGATCGGATCATATCCGAGGCGATCATAGGCATCGATCAGCCGGTGGTATTCCGCGATGGCGTCCTCCATCTCATGCTGCCTTTCACCGTCCGTGGTAAATATTTCCGGCCAAGGCGGGGTCAGAAAGACCCGCCTGCAAAAGGGCTCAACGCGGCTGAGAGTGTCGGATACGGGTACTCCTGCCGCATGTTCCAGCGCCACGGCCGCATCGACGATGCCCCGATCAAAGAAAACCCAGCCCTTCGCGCCCTTCATCCCTTCCCGGTCCGCGACAGCCATGTCGATTGCCCGCCGCGCGAAAGCTTCGAGGTCGATCCAAGGCAGCGCCCTGCCCTTGCCGCGCATCTCTTGCGTGACAATCCTTCGGCCAGGCTCGGCAACCGTCGCATAACCACGCCTTCCGAGTTCAAGCAGAAGCGTCGATTTTCCTCCGCCCGAACAGCCCGACAGAATGACATGTCTGCTGCCAGGATCGTGCTGCATCAAACCCGCCTGCGCGTGGCTGGCCAAGGACTGGCGGCTGGTTCCGGGCGATCGCAAGGGGCACCGCCACCATGGGAAAACCCTTGTGCGGTTCGAGCCAGTTCGCGGCGCAGTCTTCGGTCGCGCTTCAGATGCCACTCGCGGCTCATCGCCTCATTGCGCGTCGCCAGACGCTCTGCATATATCAGGCTCCAGCTTCGGCCCCGAGTGGATTTGGCACCCGCTGCGCCGCCGGAATTGTGCTCGGCCAACCGCCGCTCAAGGTCCAGCGTCCATCCCACATAGGTGCGATAGCCATGGGGGCCGTGGCAGCCTAGGATATAGACATAAGCCGTCATGGTCGTTTCCCGAGCACCCCGCTGCACGTTGATACGCGATATCCTGATAAACGCGGAAACATCATTCCCCCAGATTGCTTGCAAACCTTTCGGCCAGCTTGTCGCGGCGGAAGGTCTCGGTGACAAGATCGACGAAAACTCGCGTCTTGGCCGGAAGCAGGGTCCACGAGGCGTAGCAGAGCGAAATCGCCCCTTCATCGGCGCACCATTGCGGGGTCAGGCTCATCAGCTTGCCGTTTTTAACGTCGCGCAGGACATCGGGCATGGCAAGCAAGGCGACACCACGGCCAAGCCTCGCCGCCTCGTGCATCGCGGCGGGATCGTGCAGGGTGACGGTCGGGGGCAGCATGGCCGTCCTCGGCGGCATCGCGCATCGTCCAATATCGCACGTGGCCGGTGCGAAGCGACCGCATGACGATGCCGTCCAGTCGTGACAGGTCATCGGGATCGGTCGGCTGGGCCGCCCCGCCATGTAGCCCGGCGCGGCGACGATTTCCGCGTCAGGTCGAGGCCCGCACCGATTGCCGCATCATAACCCTCGGTGGCCAGATCGACATGGCGGTTCTCGAAATGCCATTCCGGGCGGATCCGCGGGTAGTGCCGCAAAAGGTCCGGCAAATGCGGCAGGATGAAATCCGCCCCAAACGTCGGGCTTAGGCCGACCTTCAACAGCCCCGCAGGCTTGGACGCCCCCGAGGAGATATCCGCAATCGCCGCTTGCAGCGCATCGATATTGCCGCCGATGGACTGCAGAAAATGCTCGCTCGCCTCGGTCCGGACCAGTTTTCGGGTCGAGCGGTGGAACAGGCGCAGGCCCAGATTACGTTCCAGCATCGCGCCATTTCGGCTCACGGCGGCAGCGAAAGGCCTCGCAGAAACTCGCGGTCTCGGCGCTTTTGACGAATCTTTCCAGATTTCTTGAAGCAAGAACAAATGATTACCGACTAATCAGGCACAAGCAACAGGCGCATTTTGGCGGCATCGACATTCTCGTGAACAATGCCGGCCGTGGCCGTGGCGGCCCGATCGAGGAAATCCCCTTCGAGACCTATCAACGCATGATCGCCGTCAATGTCATCTGGGTTTTTGTCGCCACGCAGGAAGCCGCGCGCCACATAAAGCCTAGCGGACGGATCATCCAAATCGGCTCGTCGGTGACGCGCTATGCGGCCTTTCCGACGGCTTCGCTTTACACCCTGACCAAGGGCGCGATCTCCGGCTTTAACCGCAGCCTTGTCCGCGATTCGGGAGCAAAGCGGATCACCATCACCACTGTCCATACCGACCCCACTGATACCGACATGAACCCCGCCGACGGTCGGGTGGCAAAAATCGTCGGCCCCGGCACGACCATTGGCCACTATGGCCAGCCTACCGAGATCGTCAGCGCGGTCGCCTTTCTCGCCGGCGCCGAGAACGTCGCGGATGGTCGATGACCGCCTGACCCATTAGAGGAGGGCAACCATGAACAGCATCGGCATTATCGGCCGCGCCTTCGCCATCGCCCTCGCCCGCAACAATATCCACGCCACCTCATCGAGCAGCCGTGGCCCCGATTCCGGTATTGCAACTCGCTACAATCGTTACTGTGACCTCGCCTTGTAGACCATCTCATGGTCTGGACCTTGATCGTGTCGATGATTCCGGAGGCGATGGTGGTCGGTTTGTCGGACAAGACCACAAAATCAGCCAGCTTGCTGGTCTCGATCGAGCCTTTGGACGCATCTTCGGAATGCCGCCATGCCAGTCAGATCCTCATCGCTTTCAGCGCTGCCATCACGTCCACCCTTTCCGCCGGGCCGATGATGTCGCCCGAGCGCACGCGCCGCGTCACTGTGGCGTCAAGAAAGCGCATGCTGTTGGGCAGGGCCACGGATGCATCGTGATGGCGGCTGAACTTCATACCACGGTTGACCAGACAGCCCGTCGGCGAGATATTGTCGACAAGCTCTGGCCCGACCGTATGGTCGCGGTGCCAATCCCCCCGATAGAAGGTGTGTATTGGAAAGAGCGAAGCGACGGTATCCCGCCGCCTGAAGGCGTCCGCCTCGGCCTCGCACAGGAACTGGCCATGGATGATCACGGGGCGGTGGTCTGCCGGGCCATATTTCTTGGTTGTGGCGTAGACTGCGGCGATCAGCATGTCGGACGCGCCTTCGCCATTGGCATGCAAGATGATTTGAATGCCCTTGCCATAGGCCCAGTCCATCACGTCCACGGTCTGTTCCATCGTCGCGGCGGAATAGCGCGCATATCCCCGCGGATATTCCCCATGGGCGCATAATAGGGCCGGCCCCTGAGCGCCGTGAAGCGCTGAGGCGAGCCGTCGATCGTCAGCTTGGCACCCGCGACGAGGAAGCGATTGGTATATTTCTTGGAGACATGGGCCGCGATGTAATCGTGATCGACCAGCGCATCGGTATAGGTCAGCCCGTCGATCTTGAAGCCTCTTATTCGCGACCTTCTACAGGAGGTCCGCGGTTTCGGGAACAGTGCGGCTTTCTTCGGCCGTGGTATTCCAAGGTTGGTCTAGGCTCCGCCCCGGCATGGACATAGGCTTGGAAACCCTTGGCGCCGCGCGGTTTGAGGAGCTTGGTCATTGCGCCATAAAAGGCGTTCTCCTCGCGCACGCCGCTGGGCGCGCCATCCGCTCCGCGCAGAATCTTACCGCCAGCCGGGTCCTTGCTTTCGGTGGTGATGCCAGCAAGCTCTCATGCCTTGAAGCTCCCCGCACCCAGATGGCCGGGCTGGTGCATGAGAAAGGCCGGCACGCTGGATACGGCATCAAGACCGGGTCTTAGCTAGCATGAGGATCAGATGGCTTCCTTCACCGTATCGGCGTTTTTTCGGTCCAGTCCTTCAGCGTGGCCTGTAGCTCGCAATATGCTTGACCTCGCCGTCGAGAGGCGAAAGCAGGTTGGCGGACAGGACGTGCTAGTCCCCATCAAAATGTGGCCATGTGCGTCGAAGAAACCTAGCAGGATGGTCCACCAGAATAGATCATGTCCGCGATATCCTGTGTCGGTGCCGTGTCGGGGATGAACAGCCCCGGTCATCGCGAGCGTCTTTGCGGCGTAGCTCTAATTTTCAGGAAGCATCCGTATCTTCCTTAGGCTCGAGCGTATTGCTTCGGTTTTGCCGCAACTCCCGGCTGAACTCGGGTCGCGATCGTCCGGGTCGGCGCAGTCAGCAATCGCGGTGCCCTCCGAATTGAAATGCTGAACCGTTGGCGGAGTTGACCGGTTCCGTCGCCCGGCCAGCACGCGGCGTCCGACCTGCATCGCGACGTGCTGATTTTCATCGACGGTTTGGACGAAGCGAAGACCGATGCCGTCATCACCGTGGCATCTAGATCCGAAGATCAGGCCCGGACCTTCCTGCGTTATTGGAAATAGCCAACCCCTCGCTCGGCATCATGTCAAATGTCTTCGTCTTGCGGCGCAGTGTCAGGATGGATCGCCGCCTATCGCGACCTGCGGTTTCGGCAAAAGGACGCCGATGGCAGCGGCTTGTTGAACCATTCCATTGAGATACGGAAGCCGACCCGGCTATGAAGCTCGGGTTACCAAAAGGTAATCAAGAAAAAACGACGAGGGCTACCAGATGATCGATTGGCGGGGACGCAGGCTGGCCTGCTCCGCGACACTTGCCCTGTGCATGGCGCTTGCCGGATGCACAGAGCAGGCAGTACGAACTGACAGATCCACATCCGACGTCGAGGTCGGTGCGAGGATCAGCAAGAACAGCGATGTGTCAGTTGGGCGGATCTCGCCGGACCGCATGTCTCTTGCCCTTCTCGAAGTGAAGCAGAAGCAGCACCGTGGTAGCAGGGTCTGGTGCGTTCCATTTGCGCGGACGGTAAGCGGGATTGATATTTCTGGAAACGCCAAGGACTGGTGGGGCAAGGCAAAAGGCCATTACAATCGGGGCGTCACACCTGTTCCGGCCTCCGTCCTGTCCTTCAAGGCGACCAGAAAGAACCCGAACGGCCATGTCGCCGTCGTCTCAAAGGTCATCAACCAGCGGCAGATTCTCATCAGCCACGCCAACTGGAACCGTAACAAGGTGTCCATTGATATGACGGCGGTGGATGTCTCGCCGAAAAACGATTGGTCCATGGTTCGAGTTGAAAGTATGCCCGGCCAACTGGGTTCGACATACCCGGTCAACGGATTCATCTATCCGGCAGGTACGAAGACCGCGAGAAATTAGTGCGTGGCAGAACGGATTGGGTTTTCCTAGGGCCTTGCAGGGAATGCCCCTCTAGTCCTAGGATGCCGCAACGCGAGGATGCCATAGACGCCGTTCCCTAGCCTAACGCAGGATGAGCCGCCCTATTGCAGACATGCAGGAGGCCAAGATGCCGCAGTCGAAAATCGTCCAAGGCCCTACGCGGTCGTGACGGTTGGTCGCGGGCCGTCCCAGGGCCAAGCCAGATGGCTGATCCGCCAAGGGCCAAGGGGCGCTACTTTTGCCGGACCGGCGGAAGCGGCACTCTCTCATGCCCCCGCCGGTCTCATGCGTTCAGTCGTAAAGCCCGCCGAACTGGTTACGCAGCAGGTTCTTTTGAACCTTGCCCATGGTGTTGCGCGGCAGGTCATCCACGAACAGCACGCGCTTCGGCAGCTTGAACTTGGCCAACCGTTTTTCAAGTGCCGCCAGCACCTCGCCTTCGGACGGAGGCGCAGGACCCACGATCACGGCTGTCACCCCCTCACCTAAATCGCGATGCGGCAGGCCGATCACCGCAGATTCCGTGACGCCCGGCAGCGCGTCGATCTCGGTTTCGACTTCCTTGGGATAGACGTTGTAGCCGCCGGTGATGATCAGATCCTTGCCGCGTCCGACAATGTGCAGATAACCGCGATCGTCGAAACGTCCCAAATCGCCGGTGATGAAGAAGCCGTTCTCGCGCAGTTCGGCGGCCGTCTTTTCCGGCATCTGCCAGTAGCCCTTGAACACGTTGGGACCGCGCACTTCGATCATGCCGATCTCACCCAGGGGCAGTTCCACACCGGTTTCGGGATCGGTCACGATGATCTCAACGCCGGGCAAAGGCATGCCGACGGTCCCCGCCACACGGTCCCCGTGATAGGGGTTCGAGGCGTTCATGTTCGTCTCGGTCATGCCGTAGCGCTCAAGGATGGCGTGGCCGGTCCGCGCCCGCCATTCGCGATGCGTGTCGGCCAGCAGCGGAGCTGAGCCCGAAATGAACAGCCGCATCCGCGACGTCGTCTCGGCGTTCAGCATGTCGTCCTGCAACAGTCGGGTATAGAAGGTCGGGACGCCCATCAGCACGGTCGCGCGGGCCATGCCCTCGAAGATGCAGTCCACGTCGAATTTGGGCAGGAAGATCATCGACGCACCCGAGAACAGCGTCACGTTGGTGGCGACGAACAGCCCGTGGGTGTGAAAAATCGGCAAGGCATGGATAAGGACATCGGCGGGACCGTATTCCCAGGCCTCGCGCAGCGCCGTGGTATTTGAGACAAGGTTGCCATGCGTCAGCATCGCCCCCTTGGACCGTCCCGTCGTTCCCGAGGTGTAAAGCAGCGCCGCCAGATCATCCGACGCGCGCGGCACGGTCGCGAAATCCTCGGCCATGTCCCTGGCGGCATCGGTCAGGCTGCCTTGCCCATCTGCCCCCAGCGTCAGAAGCCGTGCATCGCCGATAACGGGTGCAAGCTGCTCGGCCTTCGCCGGGTCGCAGACGAAGATCGCGGGGGCGGCGTCGCCCGCGAAATATTCGATCTCGGCCGGGGTGTAGCCGGTGTTCAGCGGCAGGAAGACCGCACCGGCCCGCACTGTCGCCAGATACAGGATTATCGTCTCGACCGACTTCTCCACCTGCACCGCAACGCGGTCACCGGGCTGCACGCCCAGCGACACCAGCGCGTTTGCCATGCGACCGGTGCGCGCGATCAGGTCGGCATAGCTGATGCGCTCGCCGGAAACCGTCTCGATGGCGGTGGTCGTGGGGTCCGAAATGCCACGTGCGAAAATGTCGAAAAGGTTGTCGCTCATCATGGTTCCTTTCATTTCGTGTTCGGCAGCGCGCGCTGCACATCCGGCGCGGCAGTCACCGTGCCGCGTTCGGCAAAGGCTTCGTGGTTCATCTCGATCCGGTTGAGGTCGTACAGGTAGTTGACCATCACCCCATGCGACTGCTTCAGCCCATTGGCAGAGATGTCTCCGAGGTAGTTCAGACGGTCAAGCTGCGCGCCATTGCCCAGATGAAAGCGCGCGACGGCGTCGGGCACACGGCCCTTGGCGTCGCGGGCGCGCAGAAAATAGCTGGCTGCGGCAGCCATCAGCGGCGCGCGCAGCGCCTCGGCCTTGGTCGCATCCTTGTGCCAGCCCGGTTCGTCCAGAAGCGCAAAGGCAATGCGCTGATCGGCGTCGATCATCTCGGACGTCTCGTCCTTGCGCTGCACGGCCAGCCATGCGGCAAAACCCGGCACCGGGGACAATGTCACGAAGGTGCGGACATTCGGCAATTCGGCCTTCAGCTCCTCGACCACCTGCTTGATCAGGAAATTCCCGAACGAGACCCCGGCCAGCCCCCGTTGCGTGTTCGAGATGGAGTAGAAGACCGCAGTCGTCGCCTGCTCGGCCTCGATCGCCTGGCGCTTGAGGTCCAGCAGCCCGGCCACGTTATCGGGGATGGATCTCGTCAAGGCGACCTCGACGAAAATCAGGGGCTCGTCGACCATCTGCGGATGGAAAAAACCATAGCAGCGCCGGTCGGTCGGCTGCAGGCGATTGCGCAGGTCGTCCCAGTTCTGGATGGCATGGACGGCCTCGTACCGGATGATCTTTTCCAGAATCGAGGCCGGGGTGTTCCAGTCGATATGACGCAGCACGAGGAACCCCCGGTTGAACCACGATGCGAACAGATGCGCGAAATCGTCATCGACGCGCTTCAGATCAGACTGGCTGCGCAGATGGGTCAACAATTCCTCGCGCATCCGGACCAGCGCCGCCGTGCCGCCGGGGGCAAGGTTCAGGCGGCGCATCAATTCCTGACGGCGCGGTTCGGCGGCTGCATGCAGATCCTCAAGCGCCGAAGGGTCGCGATCAAGCGTGGCGAGTGCCGCCTTGACCGCCACCGGATCGGGGCCGAAGCGCTCGGCCAGCACCCGCAGGAAACCCAGCCGGGCATCGCGCCCGGCAAGGTCAAAGGCCGAAAGCAACCCCTGTGCCAGCGCCACGCCCGAGGCCTCACCGCGACGCGACAGCAGCGCCTCGGCCAGTTCCGAGAGTTCCGGCGGCTGCGGCGCGTCCGCGCTGTCGCGACGCCACAGCAGGCGACGGCCGCGCTCGGTCAGGGACTCGAACAGCTCGCCCAGAAAGGCGGGACGGCTGGAACGGGGCGCTTCGGTTTTCATCACGATCTCCTTGGTTCAGGGGATGGTTGCCGGGGTCATCCCGGCAACACGACGAAGAGCAGCCACAAAACGACCGGAGCGATCAGGGTGACCAGCGCGCCATAGTTCAGCAGCTTGCGGAAGAAGACCTGCTTGTCGATGCCCTGCGCATTGGCCAGAACCAGCGCGCCATTGGTCGAAAACGGGCTGACATCGACGATGGTCGAGGCGACCGCCATGCCGGCGATGAAGCCGATGGCTCCGACGCCCGTGTCGCCTTGCAGGAACGGCACCGCCAGCGGGATCAACGAACCAAGAACCGCTGTGGATGAGGCGAAAGCAGACACCACCGCGCCGATGAAGAACAGCATCAGTGCCGCCAGCAAGGGCGAGGCCATGCCCGCAACGCTGTCGCCGACGAAATCAATGGTGCCCATGCTTTGCAGCACCGCGACATAGGTCGAGACGCCGGTGATCAGCATGATCTCGGGCCAGGCCACCTGCGCCATGGCGCGTTTCTGCATGGTCGGCGCCCAAAGCGCCAGCACCAGACCGATGGTCAGCGCGACAAAGCCGATATCCAGCTTGAAGGCCAGAACCAGCACCGCCAAGGCCGCAAGGCCCAGCAAAGTGACGATCTGATACAGGTTGCCGTCGGGATGATTACCCTCTTCGACCTCGGCAACCAGCTTGTTTGATGAGCCGCCAGCCTCTTCGCCGATGCGGCGGGACAGGGCCTCGGCCTCGCTGTCGCCAAAGATCTGCGGACCGGTCGCGGGCTTGGCGATCAGGACATGGGGAACCTTCACCGGCTCAATGTCCTGACGAATGCGCATCAGCGCGCGTCCGCCCAGCACCATGAACAGGATCAAGGCCACCGCCGCGTTGACGGTGAAGCTGGCCGCAAAAGTGGTCATCGGGCTTAGCGGCAGCCCGGCCTTTTCGACGACGCGATTGGTGATGCCGCCATAGATGCTGATCGGAGAAAAGCCCCCCGCCTGCGCGCCATGCACCACCATCAGGCCCATCAGCAAGGGCGAGATCTGGTAGCGGAAGGCAAATCCCAGCGCGATCGGCGCGACAATGGCGACCGCGCCGGGACTGACGGCGCCCACGGCGGTCAGCATGGCCGAGATGCCGAACATGATCCACGGAATCGCCGCGATCCGGCCCTTGACCGCGCGGACCGCCATGCGGACCAGCCAGTCGATGGTGCCGTTGTTTTGGGCGATGGCGAACAGCCAGGTGATCCCGACCAGCGTCAGAAACAGCCCGCCCGGAAAGCCGCCGATGATGTCATTGGTGCTTTGCCCGGCCAGCAGCGTGCCGACCAGAAACGCGCCGACAAATGCCAGCACGCCCATGTTGATCGGCCAGATCGTGGCTATGACAAACATCGCGGCCAAAGCGTAAATTGATAGAAAATGCGGACTCATGCGCGGCTCCTCCCTCCTTGCAATCTCCACGGATTCACGTTCGACGCGAATCCCCTCCCGCATTTGTTATACGTTTGACGTTTCTTAATGTATATAACAGAAACTCGGATGGATGAAACCGGCCGGGCGGGCTATGATGGGATGACGAACAGGTAAAAGGTGAGAGATGGCGAATATTCCGAACACGCTGCGCATCCGCAACGCGCTGGAAAACGCCATTGTGCAAGGTCTTTATCCGCCCGGCGCCCGCCTTGACCCCGAGGCGCTGGAGCGCGAATTCGACTGCTCACGGACCCCGATCCGCGAAGCGCTGCACCATCTGGAGGCATCAGGTCTGGTGCGCGTCTTTCCCAAGCGCGGAACCTTCGTCACCGAATGGAGCGCCGAGGAACTGGCCGAACGCTTCGAGGTCATGGCCGAGATCGAGGCCTCCTGCGGTCGTCTTGCCGCCCGCCGCATTCTGGAATCCGAGATGCAGGCGCTGGAACGCGCGCATGACGCCTGCCGCCAACGCGCCGAGGCAGGCGACGTCGAGGGCTATTACGCCAAGAATTCCGAATTCCATCACAGCATCTACCGCGCCGCGCATAACGCCTTTCTTGAAAAAGAGGCGTCGCGTCTGCACGCCATGCTGCAACCCTACCGCCGGATGCAGTTACAGGTCAGAAATCGAATGGCCCGGTCGCTGGCCGAACATGATGCCGTGGTGGCAATGATCCGCGCGGGCGATGCCGAGGGCGCGGCTAAGGCGCTGCATGATCATGTCATCGTTCAGGGCGACCGCTTCCATGATCTGGTGGTCGCGCTGCGGCACGGCTAGCGGCGTTCCGTTCGAGCGTCGACGCATCAATCGCGATAGGCTTGAAAATGAACGCGGCCTCTTTCTTACGAGAGATCGGGCCGATCGGAACAGCCGTCCCCGCCAGCAATGACGCGCGATAGTTGCTACCCGACGACCTCCCAAGTGGGATTCCTGTCGGCCGTCGCGCTTGCGCCACATCCCTGACTTTATTTGTCGTCTAATATTCACATTCCTTAGTTTTTCACTAAGGGTCCCCGCAAATCACACCAACGCCCATTTAAGAACGGGCGTTTCAAACTACAGGCATTTCCATGAACTCCAGACATTTCCTTATCTTGCTGCTTGGCAGCGTCAGCTTTTCGGGCATGCTGCACGCGCAAGAGCCCGTTCAGCTTGACACGGTGGTTCTTGAGGCGGAAAGCGACGAGACGCTTCAGCAGGACGGCTATATCGCCATCTCCGGTCGTCAGGCGATGCGTGTCGAGACCCCAATCCAGCGTTTGCCACAAGCGGTCAGCGTCATTACGCAGGATCAGCTGCAGGATCAGGCCCCGCGCACCATGCTTGAGGCGCTGAATTACACGGCATCGGCAACGCCGGGAAATTACGGCTATGACACGCGCTACGACTCGTTCTGGCTGCGCGGTTTCCCGGCCTATCAGACGGGCGTCTTCCGCGACGGGCTGCGCAGCTTCAACGGTCTTTCGGCCTGGTATCGCAACGACCCCTACACGCTTGAGGGGATCGCGGTGCTGAAAGGTCCGGCCTCGTCGATGTTTGGCGTCAGCACCCCCGGCGGCATCGTCAATCTGGTCAGCAAGCGCCCCAAGGACACGCCCTATCACGAAACCCGCCTGAGCTATGGTAGCTATGCCCGCGTCGAGGCGGCCGTCGATTTCACCGGCCCGCTGGATGCCGAAGGCGACACGCTTTATCGCTTTGTCGCACTGGCCCGCGATGCCGACACCCATATCGATGGCTATGCCGATGACCGCATCCTGCTTGCGCCCTCGATCAGCTTCCGTTTGTCCGACGACCAAAGGCTGCTGCTCAGCGCCGAATATGCCAAGGATCGCACCGGCGCCGTGGCCTATTACCATTTTGGCTCGGATCTTGATGTGACCGACGCCCCGGCGGGCGATCCGAACTACAACCGTTTCGATCTGGAGCAATTCCGGATCGGCTACGAATACACCTGGGACATCTCGGAAGACACCCAGTTGCGCCAAAGCTACCGCTGGACCAAGGTGCGGGCCGACATGCGCTATGGCACGCGCTACGGGACCTATCCCGATCTGGTTCCCGGCTATTGGGAACGCTACCACGAGACCGCGAAATCCCACGTTCTCGACCTGATGCTGGAACACAAGCTGGCGACTGGCGACTTCCAGCATACGCTGGCCTTCGGGGCCGATTACACGCGCGGCGAATATAGTGCGGATTACGGCGGAACGGCCCTTGGTCAGGCCGCCAACGAAGCGCTGGACGTGCCCTTCTATGCCTCGCGCGAGCAGGTCCAGACCGGCATCTATTTCGCCGATCAGATCGAACGCGATGCCCTGATGGTTTCGGTTTCGGCCCGCTATGACTGGGTCGATACCGATTATGCCGACGCCGTCTATGGCACCTCGACCGTCAATTCCGGCGAGCAGAAGGACGAGGCCTTTACCGCCCGTCTGGGCGTCTCCTACGAGATGCAGAACGGCGTGACGCCCTATGCCAATATTGCCAGTTCCTTCGCGCCGAATGTTGCGCAGGTCTATGCCGACAGTTCCGACCCGACCGGCAGCCCCGCCGACCCGACCGAAGCACTGCAGAAAGAGATCGGCATCAAATACGCCCTGCCCGATCAGCGCACCGTGATTTCGGCCGCGCTGTTCGACATCCATCAGGACAATGGCATGGTGCTGGTCGTGGGCGATGACGGGCGCAATCGCGGCCTGCAATACGACCTGACCTCGCGCGGTTTCGAACTTGAGGCGATGAGCAATCTTGAAAATGGCGTCAGCCTGATCGCCTCCTACGCCCATATGAAGGTCGAGATCAACGAAGGCAGCCCCGGCACCAAAGGCAACGAACTTTCGGGCGTTCCGAATGACACGCTGTCGCTTTTCGTGAAATACGAGCCCGAGGCTGGCGCGCTGGAGAATGTCGGTCTGATGGCCGGGATGCGCTATATCGGCAAAAGCTATGGCGACGATCTGAACACGATCGAGAATGCCAGCCGGACCTATTTCGACCTTGGCGCGACCTATGACTTTGCCGGCCTCGGCTATGAGGGGACGCAATTGCAACTGAATGTCCGCAATCTGTTCGACCGCGAGGGGCAGACCTGCACCGCCGGTTGGTGCTATCGCGACGAACCGCGGATGATCGACCTGAGCCTGTCGCGTCGCTTCTAAGATGCAGATGACTGCGCGCCGTCTTGCGCTGCCGGCGGCACTGGGAACTCTGGGTGGGCTTTATGTCACCCAGAGCGTGCTGAGCGGATTCATCTGGTCCGCCCTGCCCGCCGTCATGCGCGAGCAGGGTATGGCCCTTGAGAAACTGGGTTTCCTGTCGCTTCTGGTTCTGCCTTGGACGCTGAAATTCCTGTGGAGCCCGTGGGTCGAGCGGTGGCGGCGTCCTCCGGGGCGCGTCCCGCGAACAAAGACGATGATCGCCTGTGGCGGCGGGCTGGTCCTTGCCGCTCTGTTGGCCTTGTCGGGGCAAACTGCCTCGGCGCTTGCTCCTCTGATCGCGACGCTTTTTGTCATCGCCACCGTGACGGCAACCGTCGATATTGCCTGCGACGGCCATGCGGTCGAGGCCTTCCCGCCATCGGCCTATTCCTGGGCCAACATGATGCAGGTCGGCGGGGCCTATATCGGCGCTGCACTGGGCGGGGGGCTGGTTCTGGTCGCGATTGATCGACTGGGATGGCAGGCGGGCCTTGCCGTTCTGGCGGGGCTGTGCCTGATCGGCACCCTGCCGTTCCTGCTTTTGCGTCAACCCGCGCCGCGAAGCGAACCGGCTGCGGGTGGCGCAAGCCTGCGCGCGGCGCTGTCCCGTCCCGAATTGCGGCGTGGGTTGCTGATCACGGCGCTTTACGTCGCTGCCATGAAATCCTCGCTGGGCTTTTTCGGACCGTTTCTGGTGGATAAGGGCTTCACCCTGACCGAGGTCGGGCTTTACAGCGCCGCAGGCAGCCTGGTCGTCGGCTTGCTCGGCGCTGTTCTGGGTGGCGTCGCGGTCGCCCGTCTGGGGACGCTGCCGGTGCTGATGATCGCGCTGGCCGGGCAGGCAATGGTGCTGGCCTATTGCCTTGCCGTGGCGGCAGGAATGGCCCTGCCTTTGGGACCATTGGCCGTTCTGACGCAGATCGGTTCGAACGCCTGGCTCGCCTTTGGCTTTGTCGCGCTTTACGCCCGTTTCATGCAATGGTCCGATCCGCGTCAGGCCGGCGTGGATTTCACCCTGTTTCAATGCATGGATGCGGGGGTGGGCATGGTGCTGGGCTTTATCGGTGGCCAGATCGCCGGGCATTTCGGCTATCACGGCCTGTTCGCCAGCGCGCTGGCGTGCTCGCTGGTCTGCGCAGTTGGCATCTTGCGGCGGATTGGCGACAAAGCGTAACGAATACAGATGATGTTGCCGACCCTCCTGAACGGGTCGGCAACATTGCGTCACACAAGTTCATGAATGCCGCGTGTCGACTGAGCCCCAATCGAAGCTCATGCTGTATCGACAGCCGCCATCCCCAACATCCTGCTACAATAGCCCAAGAGTCGCGCCCGGATCTTCCCGTCTGCTTCATTTCAGCGAGTAGGATTGCCATGCCATTCTATCAGGACCTGAACGACTACAGGCAGCTCCCAGACTCGAACTATCCCGACAAGCACAAGTGGATCGCCCAGAGGCTTCTGGCCCTGCGCCACGACCTGAATCTTCGGATTGTCAGGGGGCGCCGCTCTGATTCACTCATCGTCGGCACCTGGAACCTTCGCGCATTTGACGGGGGGCTACCGCGGCTTCCCGAAAGCATCCATTACATCGCGGAAATCATTGCCGCCTTCGACATATGCGCCTTGCAGGAACTGCGACCAAATCTGGAGCCGATCCGACGGCTGAAGACCTTGCTTGGGCCGAACTGGGAATATTTCCTGACCGATGTCAGCGACCACGAGGGTGGAAACGATGAGCGCATGGCGTTCTTTTACAACACCGACAAGGTGATCTTCCGCAATATCATCGGCGAGATCGTGATCCCCAAGTCGGTGCTGCCGGGCGGCAACCAGATTGCCAGAACGCCATTTTTCGCGGCCTTTCAGGCAGGATGGTTCCGCTTTACGCTTTGTTCCTCGCATATCATTTATGGCGATGATCATGCGCTTCGCGCGGCCGAGGTCGCTGCAATTACCGATGCGCTGGCAAAGCGCGCCAAGGTCGAGGATCAGGTTTTCATCTTCCTCGGCGACATGAATATCGAGGACGCGAACCATCCGATCATGGCGGCCCTCAAGAACAGCAAGATGAAGCTTGCCCCGGTGCCGCCGTCAAACCTGGGGGGTGACAAACCGTTTGACCAGATTGCCTATACCGAGCATGGGGCAAGCACCCGCAAGACCCGCCTGCTGCGATCCGGAGCTTTCGACTGGCGCAATGCTGTCTATGGCCCGGCCAAGATGCCCGATCCTGGCGCCCCGCCCGATCCTGCGAACGTGATCAGAAAGACCGACCTAGAGAACATCGCGCATTACGCTCCGATTGTCGCGGCGCATCGTCGGGCGCATGGCGAAGCCCCTCACGCGGATTTTCAAAGATCATACGCGCAATGGGTGACCTATGAGATGTCGGATCATCTGCCGGTTTGGGTCGAGCTTGAGACAGATTATTCCGACGAATATCTGGAAAGGTTCGTGATCGGCTGACTCGACCATGCCCGGTCACGCCGCCATCCTGCGGGCCATGGCCCGGCGTGCAGTTTTTGCTGAAGGGCGTATGAGGGCCACGGTTCCGGCGATGCCACTCAGGGACGACTGGTCTTTGAGCAGCCAAAAGGCAGGCGGGAGCGACGAAATCGAGGCGGCAGTCACTTTACCACGCATCGACGCGTGCAAATGACGTAATTCACCCGCCAAAGCCCGAAGTCGGCACGAGTCATACTTGACTGAATTTGTTAACATTGGCATTCCCTACGTCATAGGCAGGCTTCGGCCCCTGATCACAGCCAATCGGCTGTGATCACGGTCAGCTCACCCAGAGCAAAATGACGGCCGCAAGGCCATCCGCTTCGTGTGAGAGGGGCCGATGAAGCATGGATCGCTTCAAGACATGACCGACAGCCGGGTGGGGCACAACGATGCCCTCCTCCGTTGCCACGGCATGGCCGCTTGCGCGCTGCACCATTCGAATTCCTGAACATCACAGATCCAAATCCGGCCCCGAGGGGCATAGGGAGATTCTCGACGTGAGCACCGAACCGAACCTCGCTCCGATCGCAGCGGCGGCAGCCGCAGCACCCGGTAGCGGCATTACGATTGACGCCTCGACCGCAACTGCGGGTATCAACTGGGCGACGTTTATTGGCGATTATGTCTCGGGCGCGGGCTCATTCAAGTTTTACGGCGGTGAGTTCACGCCGTTTTTCGGAGCGCCTCAGGCGGTCAGCGGCTCGCAGGTTGCCTATAGCTTCCCTGGGTCGCAGGGACTTTTCGTCCTTGAGGGCAGCAGTCTCGCCTATGACTGGATCCGCTATGGCACCAGCTATCCGCATGCATTGTCAGGCCAGCTTGACGGGCTGACCTTCGGCAACTGGGTCGAGGGGCAGACCTCGGCGACCCAAGGCACGGGTGCTGCAGGCAGCATCGCCGGTCTTGATACGCAACTGGTCATCACAGGATTGGGTGTCGACGTCGCGCCCGGTACCGGGGCATCTTCGGACACGGTTTCCAACCCGGTCATGGACATGCATAGCGCGGCGTCCTCGGGCAACGCGGGTGCCGTTTATGACCTACTTTCAGATTATGCCCAGAACTTCATCGGCTCGGCCCATGCCGACAGTTTCACCGGCAGCGCCCAGAACGACACGATCGACGGCGGGGCTGGTGACGATACGCTGGACGGCGGCGAGGGTGCGGACATCATCAATGGCGGCGCGGGCAATGACCTGATCCAGTCGGGTGCAGGCGATGACACCATCGACGGCGGCGCCGGGACCGATACGCTGGTGCTCGAGGGCAATTTCGGCGGTCCGGGCGGCTATACCTTCACCGGAGGCACGGGCGGTGCGCCATTGGTCATCACCGACCCGAGCGGGGGAACCGGCACGGATACGCTGACGAATGTCGAGATCCTGAAATTCGACAACCTGACCTATGATCTGGTGAACCATCGCGCCAACTTTACCCCCACCGGACTGGCGCTCAGCAATGCCAGCATTGCCGAGACCGCCGCGGTCGGCGCGACGGTCGGCGCGATTTCGGTCACGGATCGCGAGACCACCGACACCTATACATATGAATTGGTGAACAGCGCCGAGGACCGTTTCGTGATCGAGAACGGCGAAGTGCGTGTCGCCGCACCCCTGACCGATGGCAGCTATGACATCGAGGTTTTGGTCACCGACAGCGCGGGCAATAGCTACCAGCAGGCATTGACCGTCACCGTGACCGAGCCGCCGGTCATCACCATCGACGCATCGGGCGCAAGCGCAGGCATGGACCTTGAGGCGTTCATTCGCGGCGGGTTCCTGCAGGGCATATCGGGCGGCGGGATGCCGGTCTTTGACAACGGCACGAACTTCAGCGGAACCGAGGCGATGCTGGCCTATGGCAGCGATCCCTCGTCGTCCTACATCCTGACGCGTGGGGCGCTGGAATATTATTTCGGCACCCATACCGTGACGGGCGAAATCGACACGATCGAATATGGCACGCGCGGCACCGGCAGCTATGACGCGAGCGGCGCGTTCATCGGTGGCGACGCAGAGCTGCGCATCAGCGGGCTGGAATTTGCAAACGCGCGCCCGACAACCCCGACCGAAGAAGCCCAGATCGAAGCGAATGGCGCGGTCCACAATTTCGTCATCGCCCATATGTACGGCTCGGCCGGTTCGCAGGCGCGGCTGGATGCCTATGCCGATGCGCTTGACGAATACCGCCAGCATTTCATCGGCTCGGCCGGGAATGACGTCTATACCGGCAGCCGCTTCAACGACACGATCGAGGGCGCGGGCGGAAACGACCTGCTGAATGGCGGCGAAGGCACGGATGTCGCGGTCTTTGACGGCGTGTTCGGCGGCCCTTCCGGCAGCTATTCCTTTAGCGGCGGCATGGGCGGTGCGCCCTTGGTCATCACCGACAGCCGTGCGGGTGGCACCGGCATCGACACGCTGACCAATATCGAGCTGCTCCGCTTCGACAACCTCACCTATGATTTCGTCAATCACCGCGCGAATTACACGCCGACCGATGTGGCGCTGTCCAATGCCGAAGTCATCGGTAGCGCGGTTGCCGGCACGGTCGTGGGCAGTCTGACTGCCACCGATCGTGAGACAACCGATACCCACAGCTTCGCTCTGGTCGATGATGCGGATGGTCGTTTCCGGATCGTCGGCAACGAAATCCGCGTCACCGGAACGGCACCGCTCTCGCATGACAACTATGTCCTGACCATTCGCGTCACCGATGGCGCGGGCAATGAATTCGACAAGCAGATCACCATCGCGGTCGAGGACCCGGTCGCGAACACCGCACCCGCGACCGTCACCCTGTCCGCAACCGGGATCGCCGAGAATTCGGCCAATGGCACCGTCGTCGGCATTCTGTCGGCGACAGATGCCGATGGCGATGCGCTGACCTACAGCCTGACCAACAATGCCGGTGGGCGCTTTGCCCTGGTCACGCAGAACGGGCAGACCCGCCTGGTGGTGAATGGCGCGCTGGACTATGAAACCGCGACCTCGCACCAGATTGCGGTTCAGGTCTCGGACGGGCGCGGTGGCGTTGTGACGCAGAACTTCACTGTTGGCGTTACCGATGTGCTGGGCCGGTTGATCACCGGAACCGCCGCAGCCGACCTTCTGAATGGTACGCCCGAGGGTGATACGCTGAACGGCGGCGCGGGTGCAGACACCCTGCGCGGCGGAATCGGCAACGACATCTATATCGTCGACAATGCGGGCGATCTGGTGGTCGAACTTGCCGGTCAGGGCACCGACACGGTGCGCGCGACCGTCACCCACACGCTGGCGGCCAATGTCGAAAATCTTGAACTGCAAGGCACGGCGGCGATTGGTGGCACCGGCAACGCTCTGGCCAACCGGATCACCGGGAATGCTGGCGCGAACGCGCTGAATGGCGCGAGTGGTAACGACACGCTGATCGGCGGGGCTGGCAACGACACGCTGAATGGCGGCCTTGGGGCCGACGTGATGCAGGGCGGTGCGGGCAATGACGTCTATATCATCGACAATGCCGGAGATCGCGTGACCGAGCTTGCGGGCGCGGGCATCGACACCGTTAGATCGTCCACGCTGTCGCAAGTCCTTGGCGCAAATGTCGAGAACCTTGAACTGCAAGGCTCGGCGGCTCTATCCGGCACTGGCAACGCTTTGGCCAACCGGATCACCGGAAATTCCGGTGCGAATGCGCTGAACGGTGCGGCGGGCAATGACACCCTGATCGGTGGCGCTGGCAACGACACGCTGAACGGCGGGCTTGGGGCTGACGCGATGCAGGGCGGCATCGGCAACGACCTGTATTTCGTGGATAATCTGGGCGATCGGATCACCGAGGCCGCGAATGCGGGCACCGACACCGTTCGCGCCACCGTCAGCCATGTGCTTTCCGCGAATATCGAGAACCTTGAGCTGCAAGGCGGCGCACTGAACGGCACCGGCAATGCCGGCGCGAACCGGATCACCGGCACGGCAGGCGCGAACGCGCTGAATGGCGCGGCTGGCAACGACACGCTGATCGGCGGGGCTGGTAACGACTCGCTGAACGGTGGCACGGGCATTGACCAGATGAGCGGCGGTGTCGGCAACGACACCTATTACGTCGATCATGCAAGCGACCGGGTTATCGAGCTTTCCGGCCAGGGTGTGGATACCGTCCGCTCGACCATCAGCCATACCCTTGGCGCGAATGTCGAGAACCTGATCCTGACCGGCACGGCCGCAGTCAATGCCACCGGCAATGCGGTGGCGAACGCCCTGACCGGAAATTCCGGCGCGAACGTCCTGATGGGCTACGCGGGGAACGATGTCCTGAATGGCGGCGCGGGCGATGACAAGTTGTTCGGCGGTGTCGGCAATGACCGGCTGATCGGCGGCGCGGGTGCCGATATCCTCAGGGGTGGCGAGGGCAGCGACGTCTTTGTCTTCACCTCGCTGCGCGACTCGACGACATCGCTGGCCGGGCGCGACTCGATTTGGGACTTCACCAAAGGCGCGGACCGGATCGATCTTTCCCAGATCGACGCGAACACCGAGACGGCGGGCGATCAGGCCTTCTCGTTCATCGGGAACGCTGCTTTCTCGGGCGAGGCCGGAGAGCTGCGCTTTGTGAACGTGAACGGGCAGAGCCTTGTCCATGCCGACGTGAATGGTGACGGCCGCACCGACTTCACCATCCATTTTGACGACAAGCTGACCTTCACGCAGAGCGACTTCTTGCTCTGATCAAGCGAACCGGCGGGGAGGGCTGTGGCCCTCCCTGTCATATGAGCCAAAAGGAACAGACCATGGCAGCCGTCCGCAGGCTTGCGACCCTGACCACGACCGTCACGCTGATTGCCGCAGCGCCAGCTGCCACGCTTGCCCAAGAGGCAGTGCGGCTGGATACGGTTGTCCTCAGCAGCGAGGACGATGGTGACGGCGATGGCACCAGCACCGTCCTCGGCGCCGATCAGATCCAGCTGGAATATTCCGGCCTCGATCTGTCGCAGGTTCTGGACGAGATTCCGGGCGTCACGACGCAGGTCTCGGGCGGCGATCCCGGCGTTTCGGTCAATATCCGGGGCATGCAGGATTTCGGCCGGGTCAATGTTCTGGTCGACGGCGCGCGGCAGAATTTCCAGCGCACCGGGCACGGTGCCAACGGCTCATTCTACACCGACACCGAGATGCTCAAATCGGTCGAGGTCACGCGCGGCCCCGGTGCCACGGTCAATGGCGGTGGGGCGATTGGCGGCGTCGTCAGCCTGACGACCATCGATGCCGATGACATCATCGCGGACGGGTCCGACCGCGGCGGCAGGCTGCGCTTTTCGCTGGATTCCAACGGCCCCGGCCCGACGGTGAACCTTGTCGGCGCCGTGCGGCCCGAGGAGCGCGTCGATTTCCTGCTGGGCGGGACCTATCTTGACCGGCGCGACTATACCTCGGGCGGCGGCGACAGGGTCGCCTCGGGCCAGACCATGAATTCCGGCCTGTTCAAGACCCGCTTCCGCCCGGCCGAGGGGCATGAACTGAGCTTTACCGCCAGTCGCTATGACACATCCTTCCTGACCGGCACGTCAATCCTGCGCGACACCGATGTAACGGTGGATACAGCCATCGCGGGCTATCGCTGGACTTCGGTCGACTCGGACTTCTGGGACATTAGCGTCAAGACCTACCTGACCCGGACCGAGGCGGACCAGTCCGTTCAGAACGGCCCGTTCGAGCGATCATTCAGGATCGAGACCAGCGGCCTCGACGCCCATAACACGGCGCATGTTTCGACCGGCGGCGTCGAACACGAGGTGACTTTCGGAGGCGATGTCTTTCGCGACCGGGTCAGCACGGTCGACCGCGTGGGAACCAGCGACGAGCTGACCCCTCCGGGCACGCGGGTCGTCTGGGGGGCCTATATTCAGGATCGCGTGGCTCTGAACCCATGGTTTGAGCTTGAAGGGGCGCTGCGTTTTGACGGCTATGAGCTGGAAAACGACCGCCACAGGGTCGAGGGCGACCGGCTTTCGCCAAAATTTCTGGTCCGGTACATCCCCGATGAACGGATCAGCTTCTACCTGAGCTATGCCGAGGCGATGCGCCCCCCTGCCCTGACCGAAAGCATGATCGAGGGCTTTCACCCCGGATCGGTCAGCGGTGAGTTCCTGCCCAACCCCGATCTGCGCCCCGAAATCGCCCACACGATCGAGGCGGGGCTGGACGCGCAGCTTCAGGGCCTGCTGCGCGACGATGACGAAATCAGCGCCCGTTTCGCGGTCTTTCAGAACGACGTCGACGATTACATCGACCAGAACCTGGTCCAGCACGGGCTGTTCGGCGCGATCCAATATCTGAACATCGGCAAGGTCCGCATCCGCGGGGCCGAGCTTGAGCTGTCCTATGACTCCTCGCGCTTTTTCGGCGGGCTGAACGGCCAGCTTCTGGATGGCCAGCGTCGGGGCGGCGACGACCTGAACGACGTGCTGCTTTACCCACAGGAAGACGGGGTTCAACCCAAGGTGCCGCCGTATCAGATCGCCGCGACCGCCGGCATCAAGGCGCTCGACGCACGCCTGCAAATGGGCGCGCGCGCGACTTTCGTCGGCGAGCAGAAGAATGCCCGCGCCGAAGGCTATGTCGGCGACAGCTATGAAACGCTCGACCTGTTTGCCCAATACCAGATCAATGACGATTTCAGCGCGAATGTGGCGCTGAACAACGTGCTTGACCGCGACTACACGCAATACCTGAACGCCAACCCCAGCCCCGGCTTCAACGCCCATGCCACGCTTAGCGTCCGCTTCTGATCAACCCACCTGAACTCAAGGAGACACTGGAAATGGCATTGACGATCCGCTTGCTTGCCTCGACCGGGGTGAATTTCAACGCCGATTTCGACGCCTATTTCAACCGCTTCGACCAGGCGGGCTTCCCGCTTTTTCTGGGCGATAACAACCAGTACAACGGCGACCAGCTGCTGCTTTTGGGCGCACAGGCCGCAAACCCGCGCGACACGCAGGCCCTCATCATGGATGGCAGCAATCTCAGCTATGCCTTCGCCAGCCATACGCTCAGCGGCACGATGACCTCGATCAGGCTGACGACCTTGGGCAACAGCTACAATTCGGCGACCGGCACGTTTACCCGCGATGCGGCGGGGCACATTACCAATGTCTCGACCTCCATCCAGATTTCCGGACTGAACATCTCAAATGCGCCGGGGGTGCGCGGGAACTTCCATCAGGTCACAAACGGGTTGATGGGTGGCGACGGGCATGATGGCGGGCGCGCCGACCCCACCCGACTGGAGAGCTTCATCTGGGCCGAAGCGCATAACGTTATCGGCTCGGCCGGGGCGGACACCTATTCCGGAACGCGCTTCAACGACACGATCAACGGGGGCGCAGGCAATGACACGCTGGGCGGCGGCGCAGGTAACGACAGCATCATTGGCGGAACAGGCAATGACAACCTGAGCGGAGCAGCCGGAATTGACACATTGAATGGCGGCACCGGCGCGGACGCCATGACCGGCGGTGCCGGAAACGACCTCTATTGGGTCGATTCAGCCAGCGACCGCGTGATCGAGGCCGCGGCAGGGGGCACCGACACCGTGCGCTCGACCGTCAGCTACACTTTGTCTGCCAATGTCGAGGCGCTGCAACTGCTTGGCACGGGCGCGATCAACGGAAAGGGCAATGCGCTGGCCAATACGCTGACCGGAAACGGGGCCGCGAACCTTCTGAGCGGCGAAGCTGGCAATGACACTTTGAATGGCGGGGCCGGAAGCGATACGCTGAATGGCGGCACAGGTGCCGACGTCATGACCGGCGGCACCGGCAACGACACCTATCTGGTCGACTCGGCCAGCGATCGCGTGGTCGAGGCCGCGGCAGGTGGGACCGACACCGTGCGCTCGACCGTCAGTTATACCCTGTCTGCCAATGTCGAGGCGCTGCAACTGCTTGGCACCGGCGCGATCAATGGAAACGGCAACACGCTGGCCAACACGCTGACCGGAAACGGGGCCGCAAACCGCCTGAACGGCGGTGCAGGCAATGACGTCCTGAATGGAGGTGCGGGCGCGGATGTTCTGCTGGGCGCAGCAGGCAATGACCGCCTGATTGGCGGGACGGGCAACGACCAGCTGAACGGCGGCGCAGGCGCGGATATGCTCACCGGGGGTGTGGGTGCTGATACCTTCGTATTTGCAGCGTTGTCTGACTCGACCGTTGCGACCGCCGGGCGCGACGTGATCGTCGATTTCCAGGGCGGCGCGGGCGATCGCATTGACCTGAGGGCGATCGACGCGAACACTTCTGTCTCTGATAACCAGGCGTTCTCGTGGCTGGGGACGGCTGCGTTTTCGGGCACGGCTGGCCAGTTGCGCTATCAACAACAGAACGGCGACACCTTCGTCTATGGCGATGCAAACGGCGATAGGGTCGCTGATTTTGCAATCGTCATCGATGCTCAGGTCAATCTGAACGAGAGCTATTTCCTGCTTTGACGTAATCCCAGACGGCGGAACACCGGCTGTTCCGCCGCTTTGTGTGGCCGTTCCGCGGCAAGGGTTCTCTATCCTGTAGCCGCAACTCCTACCCCTGTTCGTGATTGGCACTCCTGCGCCAATGGCGCGCAGACGTATTCCATTTTGGCAGGCATATTTCGCCAATGCTTTGATAGAATGTTTTTTTCGGAGAATAATTATTCTCCACCATCTGGCTATTTGGCGCTGGACAGCGCCAGATAGCCAGACAAAATGTCGGAATTGGTCACGGGATTCGTGTGGCCAACTGCATTGCTGAATTTCTGAAGCTGAAGCGAAACCATGTCTTCCCGCGTCGATTTCGAACGGGTCAGCATGGCATGGTCAGATTGAGTAAAAGGAAGCTCGCATGACATTCCTGTCCGGTGTGTTCAACCACTCGCCCGAAATCGCGTTATTCCTGTCGCTTGCCCTTGGATATTGGATAGGCAAGTTCCAGTTCGGAAAATTCCAGCTGGGTGGCGTGGCGGGATCGTTGCTTGTCGCGGTGCTGATCAGCCAGTTCGGCGTCACCATCGACAATGGCATCAAGTCGGTGCTGTTTGCGCTGTTCATCTATGCGGTCGGCTTTGAAAGCGGGCCGCAGTTCTTTCGCTCACTAGGACGACAGTCGATCCGCGAAATCGTGATGGCAGCGGTGCTGGCGATCAGCGGTCTGGCGACCGTGGTGATCCTTGCCAAGATCTTTGCGCTGGACAAAGGTCTGGCGGCGGGCATTGCCGCGGGCGGGCTGACGCAATCCGCGATCATCGGCACCGCCGGTTCCGCAATCGAGAAACTGGGCCTTGCCGCGGATGAGGTCCAGCGCCTGCAGGCGAATGTCGCGATCGGCTATGCCGTGACCTACATCTTCGGCTCGTTCGGGGCGATCATCGTCTGCGTGAACATCCTGCCGTGGTTCATGAAGCGCTCGATCCGCGATGATGCCGTCAAGGCCGAGGCCGAATTGCTGAAAGGGGCGCGCATCTATGGCAGCGGCGAGGCTCCGGCCCTGCCCGAGCTGGTGGGCCGTGTCTTTCGCGTCGAAGGCGCGGCGGGAAAAACCATCGAAGCCGTCGAAAAATCGGCGCCGGAGCGCGCCTTCACCATTGAGCGCGTCCGGCGCAACGGCAATATCATCGGCACCCAATCGGGCCTGACCTTGCAGAAGGGCGATGCGGTGCTTGTCGTCGGTCGCCGCAACAGCGTCATCGCGCTGGAGGACGGCATCGGACCAGAAATCCCCGATAGCGACGGGATGGAGCTGGTCGTGACCACGCGTGAGGTGCAGATTTCAGGCAAGGACTTCGTCGGCCATAGCGTCGCTGACATTCTGGTCAGGAACGATGATCTGCGGCACGGTATCTATGTTCTGAGCGCCTCGCGCGGGGGCAGCAGGCTGGTGCTGCAGGACGATACGGTGATCGAGGCCGGCGACATCATCACCGTGCATGGCGTGCAAGAGGATCTCCAGCGGCTCGCAGGCCGGGTCGGACCGTCGATCGTTCCCAGCGACAAGACGGATTGGGTCTTTCACAGCTTCGGGCTGGTCGTGGGCCTGTTGAT
This sequence comes from Paracoccus litorisediminis, assembly GCF_009711205.1. GTDB lineage: Bacteria > Pseudomonadota > Alphaproteobacteria > Rhodobacterales > Rhodobacteraceae > Paracoccus > Paracoccus litorisediminis. The sequence continues at coordinate 33,021 of NZ_WMIG01000014.1, forward strand.
CGGCCTGCTGGTCGTCCGCATCGGATCGATCCCGCTGACCCTTGGGGCCGGAGGCGGCGCGCTGCTTTCGGGCCTCGCCTTCGGTTGGTATCGCAGCCGCCACATGACCGTCGGCAACCTGCCGCTGGCCGCCTCGACGCTGTTGCGCGATCTGGGTCTGGCCGGGTTTGTCGCGGTGGTCGGACTGCAATCCGGCCAGCAGGCGGTTCACACCATCGCCGAGCATGGCCTGTCGATCTTCCTGATTGGCGTGGTGGTCACGATCCTGCCCATGATCCTGACCATGCTCGTCGGGCGCTACATCCTGCATTATGACAATGTCGCCATCTTTGCCGGCGCATTGTCGGGTTCGCGCAGCGCCAACCCCGCCTTCGGCGAAATTCTGGAAAAGGCCGGGAACACTGTTCCGACCACGCCTTTCGCCATCACCTACGCTCTTGCCAACGTATTTCTGACCCTTCTTGGCCCGCTTGTCGTGGCATTCGTCTGATTTCTGAAACGGAGATGTGAAATGACCGATTACAGCCAATTCGCGCAGCTTAGCCCCTTTGAACTCAAGGATGAGCTGATCAAGCTGGCGTCGAGCAAATCCGACCAGTCGATGCTGAATGCGGGCCGGGGTAACCCGAATTTCATGGCGACGCTGCCCCGTCGGGCCTTTTTCCGGTTGGGTCTTTTCGCCGCGGCAGAATCCGAGCTGTCCTATTCCTACATGCAGCAGGGCATCGGCGGCTTGCCCCAGATCGAGGGGATCGAAGGCCGTTTCGAGCGCTTCATCACCGAAAATCAGGACCAGAAAGGAGTCGAGTTCCTTGGCCGCGCGCTCAGCTACGTGCGCGATCAATTGGGGCTTTCCGCCTCAGATTTCCTGCATGAGATGGTCGAGGGCATCCTTGGCTGCAACTACCCCGTTCCGCCACGCATGTTGCGCATCAGCGAACAGATTACCCGTCAGTATCTGATGCGCGAGATGGTTGGGGGCCGGATCTCGGCACAGGATGTGGATGTCTTCGCGGTCGAGGGCGGCACGGCGGCCATGACCTATATCTTCGACACGCTGAAAAAGAACCAGCTTGTCACGAAAGGCGACAAGGTCGCGATCGGGATGCCGGTCTTTACCCCCTATATCGAAATCCCGGAACTGGACGTCTATGGGCTGGAGGAGGTCGCGATCAACGCCGATCCGGATGCGGGATGGCAATATCCCGACGCCGAGCTGGACAAGCTGAAGGACCCGGCGATCAAGATTTTCTTCTGCATCAACCCCTCGAACCCGCCTTCGGTCAAGCTGGACGATCGCAGCCTGAAGCGGATCGCCGAGATCGTGAAGAACGACCGCCCCGATCTGATGATCCTGACTGACGACGTCTACGGAACCTTCGCCGACGGCTTCCAGTCGCTGTTCGCCGTCTGTCCAAAAAATACCATTCTGGTCTACTCCTTCTCGAAATACTTCGGCGCGACCGGCTGGCGGCTTGGCGCGGTGGCGATGCATCAGCACAATGTGCTGGACGCGGCGCTGGCGGAGCTGCCCAAGGCGGACAAGGACATGCTCGAGCGCCGCTATGCCTCGATCACGACCGACGTTCCCGGACTGCGTTTCATCGACCGCCTTGTTGCCGATAGCCGGACCGTGGCGCTGAACCATACTGCGGGTCTATCGACCCCGCAGCAGGTGCAGATGGTCCTGTTCTCGCTATTCGCGCTGATGGATGAGAATGACAGCTACAAGACCGCCCTGAAGAACGTGATCCGCCGTAGGCAAGCCGCGCTTTATGCCGAGTTGGGCATCGACATGCCGGATGACGTAAACTCGGTCGATTACTACACGCTGGTCGATCTGGAAAAGGTCTCGAAGCAGCTTTACGGTGAGGAATTTGCGAAATGGATCACGCAGAAATTCTCGCCCAACGAGCTTTTGTTTCGCATCGCGGACAAGACCAGAATCGTGCTGCTGCCGGGGCGTGGCTTTGGCACGCAGCATCCGTCGGGTCGGGCCTCGCTCGCCAATCTCAACGAATATGAATACGCCCAGATCGGTCGAGCGCTACGCGGGATGGCCGACGAATATCACGCCGCCTGGAGGAAAGGCGGGGCCGCAGGCTGACGGCGCAGTCCCGATACGCTGAAGGTTAAGGGACCTCATCCAGGCCAGCATCAGAGATAGCCCTGTCGGGTAGTAGCAGCGCTTAGAGCCTAGTCCCGATGGCGCGCTGCACAGTTGTTGGAGGGGATTCACCATGTGAATCCCCTCCAATATCGTAGCCGGGCTGCGTGAGCCGACCCGCAAAGACAACCTGCAAGACCACGAACTGACGCGGGCATAACCCGTTCCTGACGAAGCCGAGGTCGCTGACGGTCTGATTTAATCCAAAGAGGGGAGGTGGAAGCCTCAGCCTCTGGGAAGCGGGGGCGAGGTGGAGGCTGAATGCGGAAAACACACCCGTGCAGGGCGGTTCATAGCGGCACGTCGGGAGCGATATCCACTTTGGGAGACGCCGGAATTCCGGACGGCGGCGGCCGCTACAGGCAATGTCCAACCAATCTCATCGCAACGCGAACCCCTTGGAAGCCGACAACCGCCAGAGGGAGCACAACGAATTCCTGCGGGCTGCGGAAAGCATCGAGCGTACGACTTGGCGTAAAGCAGGCGACGACCATTCCCGAATCCGGAGCAACCATGAATGAACTGACCCAACATTCCCGGCCCGCGCCCGATGGCAGGTAATATTGTTCCTCAGGTAGCCAAAATTCAGATGCATACTGTGAGAGTGGGTTGCTTCGCCGATTCGGCATCGCCTCCCCTTTTTAAGGGCAGCTTCAGCCCACCCACGTCAAAATGCGCCTCGGATACGGAATAATTCGGATAAAGCTATGTAATCGTAGGAGTAGTTGTCTTTCTGGCTAGCGCCGCGGTTGCCCGACCTGCGGATATGAGAACGTTAATGAGGATCGCTGGAGCTACAACAAAAAACTCGGAGGAGACGATATCCAGAATGGCCTGAGGATAATAATTCAGAGAACGAACATGAAAATCGCTCACATTCAAAAACTCGGTTGCCAAAGACTCAAATCGGCTCACGTTCGTCAGAACCATGGCTCGATGCTCTCGCCCTTCCGGACGACATCTATCAACTGTGTATCAGCAAGGCTGATGCAGGAGAATTTGACGACTTTGCTTTTCTTGTCACTGTAGGCTTCACTGTTTTCCCAGACCGCCATCTGCGCCCAGCCCTTGAGGCGCCGGGCCTCATTCAAGTCATACGCTTGGTTAGGAGGCCAGTCTGTGTCTTTGCCAGCAATCCCGACAACAGAGACGGTCTTTGAGACACCGGCTTTCTAACGGATAAATCGGATATCGAGACGAGTGTCACCGAGAACCGAGAAATATTTGATCCCGCTCTCATGATCCTTCTGTCGTGCCTTAACGATCTCGTCGGTCGTACCGCGGATAAAAAGTGCGTAGTCATACCACATCTCGATGTGCTTCAGGTCAAACGTCTCATCGTACATTTGCCGGATGCTGGGACGCGCGCGCTCACGTTGAGTTTCCGTCATCATCTGGATCACACGTGCTGGAATGCCGTTCGCGGATTCCGATGCGCGCTCATATTCGTCGATCTTCTTGTCGAACCCGAACGCCGCTCCTGACATGCGTTTACTCCCCTTTTTGACGTTGAGACCGGGCAGACGGTCGAAAAATCGCGGCGCCCTCGCGGCCGTCAGGACGCCCCGCTTGAGGTCCCTGTCCCATCACAACCATGGCTGAACATTCCGGCACTTCTCAATGAGCCCGCTCAGGGCGTCCATCTCGATAACGGAAAACTGTCGCGCCGTTGCAGTGGGCCTGTGGACGTAAAGCTTTGCCTCGACACTCGCCATCAGGGCCCATGACTTCTGCTGCGGGGCCTCTTCTGGCGGATAGGCCTTAACCTTGCTCCTGTAAGTCTCCTTGCCGGCGATTCTGAAAATGGAGACCGCACCATTGCGGCTAAGGCTCTGCCGAATGTGGCGAACCTCAAGATGATCGTTGTCGATGACCGCCAAGCGCTCAATTCCCATATTCTTGTCCGTACCCACGGCCTGAACAAGGTCGGAGGTCGCACCTCGCATGAAAAGCGCCATGCCCTTGGGTATTTCGTAATGCAGCAAGGTGTTCTTCGGGCTGCTCTTGCTTGCGGTCGCGATCGCGCTCGACAGACTTGGAAACGTCGTCGGGATACCTGGCATCCTGTCATTGACCGGGGGAAATTTTGCCCGCCAGCCCCTCGATCACCTTATCCGGCCATCCATTGGCAACAATGCCTTGGGCTTCGTCCAGGCGGGTGCCCTTCCTGTCGAACCAGTATGTTACATCAGCCATGCGTCTCTCCCGGTGTTCAAAGCGGGGCCGTCCACTAGGAGTCCTAACTGCTGGTCCGAGGCGATCAGATCGCGCCGAAATCGCGATTGGGAAAAAGGATGGGCTCCATCTTTTCCAGAAAATCAGGCGAGTGCGTATCGTCGCCCAAGCGCAGGTAACAAAGCCCCATCCCATGGACCAGCGTGGCCTTGAAGCCGTGGAAACCGATGACGCGAGGCGCTTGGATCTTTTTTTATCTGACGTGCCGACGGGTCGCGTCCGAAAAAACCGCCCTCGCTCGGATACCGGCCCTTGTTGGTGCGGATGGCGATACGGTGGATGCCGCCACCCTCTTCACAAGCCGCCTCGATTTCGACGACATATTCGTCCGGGTCGAGTTTGTGCTCGAAAAGCTTGTCCTTCTCGCCACGCCAATTGCCGAGGGTGGTCCCGTCCTCGTAGCCGACCGAACCCGAAGACGGCTTACCGTCCTGCGGATAGAGGTCGTAGGCCCAGTTGAAACCATCGAAGTTAATTCCGTGGTCCACCACGATGTCGGTGATCCGCTTGACGCGGCGTAGTGTGGCATTGTCGGGGCCGTAGATGTCGTCCGCTTCCGAACCGGCGATTCCGGTCCGCGCCACGCGCAGCTTTTTCGAGAAGTAATCTCGCAGCAGCGCAATGCACTGTGCCTTCAGGTCATTTTCCAGGAAAGATCTGGGTATTCAAGCTGGAAAACTTGACCCAGGCTTCGGTCGCGTGGAGCGGATAGGCCCGAAAACGCCTTTCGGGGCCGTGTCCAGAGAATGTCTCGGGCACGCCGGGCGGCTTCGTCCAAGAACAGTTCGCACCACTTGCAAGTCTTCCTGTTGCCTCGCGACCTCAGCGCAGATTAAGGCTGTGCGCAATTGCGGCGTCCCAAGGAGAAATCATGGATAGCAACACCTTCTCCGCTTTGCCGGCGATCACCGCCGAGGGCACGGGCCATGCCGGGCTGCGCTGGTTCGATATGGCAGATACGGCAAGCGGCGCGATCCGGCGCGTGTTTCTGTGGCTACCGCCCGGAGAGATGCCCGAAGCGGGCTGCCCCGCGCTTTTCATGACCGACGGGAATGCGGTGATCGCCACGGCGATCGACGCGATGCGAGCGCAGGCACCCTACCCTTCCGGAACAAATCTGGGTCAGGGGGCGCTTGTCGCTATCGGCTATCCGACCGAGGACGCCTATGACCCGTTCCGTCGCAGCTGGGATCTTGGCCCGCCACCCGGCGCGACCTATCCCCCCTTCTGGCCCGGCACGCCCGAGGTCCGGACCGGCGGCGGGGCCGAACTGGCGCGCTTCATCCTTGAGGATGTTCGCCCCTTTCTGGGAACCCTCACCCGGCTCGATCCCGCGCAGCAAGGGCTTTTCGGCCATTCCTTCGGCGGGCTTTTCGCGCTTTGGCTCATGTTCAACCGCCCCGATGCTTTCACCCATTGGATCGCAGCCAGCCCCTCGATCACCTGGGAGGACAGTTTCCTTCTGGCCCATCGCGATGCCTTCGATCCCAAGGGGCGACAGATCCGCGTGCATCTTTCCGCCGGGGAATGGGAGGGCGACCTGCTTGCCCCGTTCCAGCGCGAGGCCAAGGATGCAGATAAGCGCCTTGCTGCCAAGGCCGAGGAACGCACCTTGGACGCCGCGCGCGAGATGGCCGAGGATCTGGACCGATTGCCCGGCGTCACGGCCGTTTATGAGACCTATGCCGGGGAAACTCATATGTCTTTGCTGCCCGTCGCGGTGAACCGGGCGCTGCATTGGGTCTTTGACCTGCGCTCATAGGCCCGCGGGCAGAACCACCGGTTTACCATCCGGCAGGGTGGTACAATCGAAGCCGATGCCGAAGGTCTCGCGCAGGGGCTCGGGGGACAGCACCGTGCCGGGCGGACCGATGGCGACCAGTCGCCCCTCGCGCAGGGCCAGAACCTGATCGCAGACACGGGCGGCGATGGTCAGGTCATGCAGGATCATCACCACGCTTCGCGTCTCTCCCAACTGCCGCAGCAACCCGACCAGTTCGGCCTGATGCGGCAGGTCGAGGAAATTCAGCGGCTCATCAAGCAGGATCGTGTCGCACTCCTGTGCAAGGACCAGCGCGATCCACGCCCTTTGCCGCTGCCCCCCCGACAGGCTGTCCACGGGCCGGGCGGCCAGATCGACCAGTCCCACGGCCTGCAGCGCGCGATCGACCGCCGCACGATCCGTGGGGCCCATCGGCAAAAAGGGTCGCATCCACGGCGTCCGTCCGCGCGCCACAAGCTGGCGGACGGTCAGACCGGGTGGGGCCGCCGCCGATTGCGGCAGCATCGCGATGCGACGTGCCCGGGCGCGCGGAGGCAGCGCGGCAATGTCCTGACCCTGATGGCGCACCAAACCGCGCTCGGGCGGCAAAAGCCCGGCCATGGCGCGCAGCATCGTGGTCTTGCCCGAACCATTCGCACCGATAATACCGGTGATCCCGCCTGCCGGCAGCGTGAAATCCAGCCCATGCAGAACGGGCATTCCGCCCAGATGGATCGAAAGGTCGCGGATCTCGAAGGGCATGTTCGTCCTTTCGTTTTAGCGCCGCGCCATGCGGCGCACGGTCAGGATCAGCACCGGCGCACCGATGAGCGCGGTATATAACCCCGTCGGCAACAAAGCTGCCGGGGCCAATGCGCGGGCCAACACATCGGCCAGCGTCACGAAAGCCGCCCCGGTCAGCATCGCCGCAAGGGGGCTGGGACGGCCGCCCGCAACCAGCCTGCCGACCGGCCCGGCGGCCAGCGCGACGAAGCCCATCGGCCCGCAAAGCGCGACCGACCCGGCCGCGACAAGTGCCGCGATCAGACCAAGCCCCGCCCGCAGCAGCCCGACACGCAGGCCAAGCGCGCGCGCAAGGTCATCGCCCAGTTCCAGCCGGTCCAGCACCCGCCCCGCCAGCAGCAACGGTATCAGCAGCGGCGCTAGCCAGATGCCGCGCCGGACCTCGGCCCAGCCCGCAGCGTTCAGCGTGCCGCTGAGCCATGTCATGGCCATGCCCGCGCTGCTGTCGCCCATGCGCAGGATCAATGCCTCGGTTCCCGCAGCGGCAAAGATCGCTAGGGCCAGACCTTGCAGAACGACGGCGCGCGTCTCGATGCCGTGGCGGGGATGGGCGGCCAGCCAACCCAGCACCGCGACCGCTGCCAAGCCTCCGGCCCAGGCACCAAGGACCACTGGTGCACCCAGAAAAAGCGCCGCCACCGCGCCAAAGGCCGCAACCTGCGTTACGCCGATCACATCGGGTGACGCCAGCGGGTTTCTCAGCAACGTCTGGAAGGTCAGGCCCGCCAGACCAAAGCCCGCCCCGGCAATCATGCCCACCAGCAGGCGCGGCAAACGCAGATTCCAGATCATGCGCCCCGCGCCTTCGGGGTCCATGAGCGCGTCGAAAAGCGCGATTGGCCCCAGCCAGACCCGCCCGGCGGAAAGCGAAAGGACAGCAAGGACCAGCAGAAGCAGGAGCAGCCCGAGAAACCTCATGCGCCCTCGCGGATCATGCGGCGGATCAGGACCATGAAGACTGGCGCGCCCAGCATGGCCAGCATCAGGCCAAGCTGCAATTCCGAGGGCCGGACCAGCCAGCGCCCCAGCAGATCGGCAATGATGGCGAGCCCCGCGCCCAGCGGGCAGGCCAGCGCCACCTGCTGGGTCAGGCTGGCCTGCGGCAAGACGCGCCGCGCCAGATGCGGAGCGATCAGCCCGATGAAACCGACCGGCCCGGCGATGGCGACGCTTGCCCCCGCGCAAAGCGCGACGGCGGCAAGACCAAAGCCCATGACCCGCCCGACATTCAGGCCAAGGGCCTGCCCCATCTCGGCACCCAGCATCAGCGCCTCGATCTGACGCGCGACCAGCGCGGTGATCACGATGCCAAGACCTGCGACGGGCGCAAGAACCGCCAGCGCGGGCAGTTGCGCCATGGCGAGCGAGCCGACCATCCAGAAACGGTAGGCGTTGCGCGCCTCGGGTTGGGTCAGGACGATCAGCGCGACAAGGGCCATGAACAGGCTCGACAGTGCCGCACCCGCCAGCGGCAGGCGCAGGGTATTGTCGCCGCCCCCGGCCAGATAGCGCACCAGAACCGCCGCCAGCGCCGCACCCGCCAAAGCCAGCCCGGCGACGACGATTTGTGACAGCGCGCCCAGCCAGAACAGCCCCAGAACCACCGCCAGCGCCGCCCCGGCATTGACCCCGGTCAGGCCCGGATCGGCCAGGGGGTTGCGCGCCATGGCCTGCATCACCACCCCCGCCACGGCCAGCGCCGCGCCGATCACCAGAGCGGCCAGCACGCGGGGCAGACGCATGCCCATGATGATGCCCTGCGCCGGGTCCGTCGGGTCGAAATTCGTCAGCGCCGCCCAAAGAACGTTCGGCGGATAATCCTGCGCCCCAAGGCAAAGCGCAGCAAAGAGCCCGGCCAGAACGGCAAGCCAAAGCACAGTGAGGCGGGGCAGAAGTCGCAAGGCGGGCTCCGTTGGGGAAATTCGCGACGGCTGGCGACGGGCTGGCCTTTCGCGCCTGATTGCAGGGCAGCGTGTCAGGGTCAAGCGGCTTGACCGGGCCTGTCGCAGCGGTTAGCCCCGAATGACCCAGCGCGGCGGCGCAAGGCAGCACCAGAACCGATGGAAATGACCATGCCGCGCGCCCTTGCGATCCTTGCCAGCCTTGCCGCCCTTGCCTTGCCTGCAGCGGCCGAGGAAATCACCCTGCGCCACGGTTTCGGCGAGACCACGATCGACCCCGACAAGGTGCAGCGCATCGTCTCGGTCGGCTATCACGAGCAGGATTTCCTATACGCACTGGGGCTTGCGCCGGTGGGCGTGCATGACTGGTTCGGCGACCATCCCTATGCGACCGGCCCATGGGCCGAGGACGAGCGCAAGGCCGTCGGGGCCGAGCCCGAGGTGCAGAAAGGTTTCGAAATCGACGTGGAATGGGTCTGGGAAATGCAACCCGACCTGATCCTTGCCACTTTCGCGCCAATGGATGCCGCGCTTTACGCGCAGCTTTCGCAAATCGCGCCGGTCTTGGGTCCACCCGCCGAATACCCACTATGGGGTGGGCCATGGGACGCCGAGTTGCGACTGATCGCGCAGGCGACCGGACGCGAGACCGAGGCCGAAGCCGTGATCGACCGCATCAGCGCCAAGGTCGACGCCGCCGTCACGGCGCATCCGCAGTTTCGCGGCCTGTCCGGTACGGCGGCCTATTTCCAGAACGGCCAGATCGTCGGCTATCGCAGCATGGACGGTGCGAACCGCCTGCTTGCAAGCTTCGGGATCAAGTCGCCCCCGGTCTTTGACGAGATGGTCGGCGGTTCGGATCGCTTCCAGATCAGTCCCGAACGTTTCGATCTGTTTGATCTGGATGTGCTGTTCTGGTTGGTCGAGGCCCCTTCGCGCGCAGCGATCGAGGCCCTGCCCTCATGGCAGAATACACGCGCCGCGCGCGAAGGCCGCGCAATCTGGGCCAGTCCCCAGATGATGGGCGCGATGAGTTTCCAGTCACCATTGTCTATCGAATGGGCGCTGGAGCCTCTGACCCGGATGCTTGCGGCAGCATCGGACGGCGATCCGGCGACATCGACGGAGCAGACGCCTTGACTTGACCCGCGAAGGGTCACAGAAGCGTGAAAAACCAAGGCAGCGTCCCGACGCAACCCCGGCAGCAATCGGCGGATCCGCATCCGTCAGACGCAATCACCGCACTACCACGCCATATATGGGCGGGTGGAGCGAGAAAACGGCCGGACCATCATGCCCCTTTTCCTGTCCTCCTCGGAATTTCCGCGGCCCCGCCTTGCGCTGCTGCTTTCTGCAACGGCGCTGACCGCGCTGCCTGCCTTCGCGCAGGAAAGCGTCACCCTGGACCCGGTCATATTGCAGGGCCAAGGCTCACCGATCTCGGGCGGTGTCGGATATACGGTCAGCACGACTTCGACCGGGCTGAAATCCGGCGCACCCCTGACCGAAGTGCCCATGACGGTCAACACCGTGACCGAGCAGGAACTGAAGGATCGCGACCCGGTCCAGATCGAGGACGCGCTGGCCTATATCCCCGGCATCGTCGCCTCGCCCTGGGGCATGGACGACCGTTTCGACCAATTCTCGATCCGCGGCTTCGATCTGGGCGTTTACGGACTTTTCCGCGACGGGCTGATCAACAAGGCGCAAAGCTTTTCCGGTTTCAAGGTCGATCCCTACATGATCCAGCGCATCGACGTGCTGAAGGGACCGGCATCGGTGCTTTACGGTTCGAACGATGCCGCGGGCATGGTCAACATGATCACCAAACGCCCGACCTTCGCCCATCTGGGCGAGGCGAAACTGTCCTATGGCTCGCATGACACGGCGGAACTGGCGGTGGATTGGGGCGACGTGAATGCCGACAAGACCCTGTCCTGGCGTCTGACCGGGCTGACGCGCGACGGCGCGAATTCGATCAAGAACTCGGACGATGATCGCGATCTGCTGGCCTTCAGCACGACCTGGGCGCCAACGGATCAGACCTCGATCACCTTCCTTGCCCATTGGCAAAAAGACAACATGATGCCCAACGTCATGGTCCCCGTCGCGGGCGAGGATTATGACACCTCGGGCGGAACGCTGCCTTCTGACTTCCTGAACACCCAGCATCCCTGGAACAAGTTCGAGACCGAACAGGCCAGCATTGGCTGGCAGGCCGAGCATGAGTTCAACGACAGTCTGAAGGTCCGGCAGAACTTCCGCTATGCCCGCCAGACGACGGATTACAACCACCTCTATTCCAGCGGTCTTGTCGCGGGTGCGCCCCTGCCCGACAGCCTGAACTACACCGCCTTCACCGTGGATGAGAAGGCGCGCTACTGGGCCTTGGACAACCAGCTGGAATATCGCGGGCGCATGGGCGATGCCGAACATGTCCTGACCTTTGGCGTCGATGTCAGCAAGCAGATCCGCGATGGCAGCATGGGTTATGCCGATCCGGGCTATGTCATTGCGCTTTCCGCGCTGAACTTCGACCAGCCGGTGACCGAGCCGGGCGCCTTCAACGACGCGCGCACCGAGGTCCTCGAAAAGGGCATCTACGCGCAGGATCACATCCGCTTCGGCAATGGCGTGACGGTGACGGCTGGTCTGCGCCGCTCGTGGGTCGAGAACGAGACGAAGGATCGCCTGTGGGGCATGGACTCGGCCCAGAAGGACAATGCTACCACCGGCATGCTGGGCGCGACCTGGGATCTGGGCAACGGCTTCGTGCCCTATGCCAGCTATGGCGAAAGCTTCACGGTCAATATTGGCCAGACCTTTGGCGGTGAGCAATACAAGCCGACCGAGGGCAAGCAGCTTGAGGTCGGGTTGCGCTACCAGCCCGAAGGCACACAACTGCAACTGGCGGCGGCGCTCTACAATATCGAAAAGAGCAATGTCCTGACCTCGGACCCGGTCAATTCGGGCTTCCAGATCCAGACCGGAGAGGTCCGCCACCGCGGACTTGAACTTGAAGCGCGTGGTCAGGTGACCGAGGCGATCTCGCTGATCGCGGGCTACAGCTATATCGACGCGAAGGTGCTCAGCTCCGAGGACGGCGATCAGGGCAATGAGCCCGCGATGGTCCCCGAGCATTCCGCCTCGATTTGGGCTGAATATGACTTCAACGGTGCCGCCGAAGGCCTGAGCCTTGGTGGTGGCCTGCGCTATGTCGGCAAGACCTGGGCCGACAATGCCAATAGCCGCGAGGTCGATTCCTATGTCCTGGCCGACATGGCCGTGCATTACACTTGGGATGATTACTCGGTCGCGCTGAACGTCACCAACCTGTTCGACGAGGAATATTACGCGACCTGCAGCGCGGCGGGCTATGGCTGTGCGCAAGGCGAAGGCCGCGAAGCGACGCTGACCCTGTCGCGCGCCTTCTGATCTACTATAACCGTGCGAGGGCTGGTGCCCTCGCACAGTGACATCCCGTTTTGCAGCTCGCTCCGTTCAAGCGAAACCGAGGCAGATGCCATGTGAGTGAAACTCCGAGGCAGGCCCCCCTTTCGATAAATGAACAGTTCGCGGCACTATCTGCGCCGATGCTGTGTCTGATGCTGGACAGTGAAAGCCGGCACGACCCCGCAGTAAACCGTGCCCTGACGGATCTGACCTTGGACAGGCATATGATGAACCCCAGAGCCCCATCGGTCAGAGAGAATGATCGGGCGGAAGTGGTGCGTCGAAGCGTCCCGCAGACGCTCGGTCGGCATCTTAACATGCAATTGCATGTTTTATCCCGCCATGTTAGGGCCGGTGGATAGCCACGAACCGCGTTCCAAGCCAATCAACCTACAGGAGATTGATAATGGCGCGTGAACGCATTCCGATAACCGTCTTGCTGCTGGCGACCTTGCCGATGCCCGCATTGGCGCAAAGCGAAACCTCTGAACAACAATCCACCGCGGGCGGTGCTATCGTTCTGGACCCGCTGATCATGCGGGCGCGTGACGATGACGGGAATGCTGCAGATCGCGGTACCAGCCAATATGTTGCGGATGCCGAGCTGGACCGGGCCCGCATGGGCGATCTCAAGGATCTGTTCGCGGGGATTGCATCGGTTTCCGTCGGCGGCGCGATCCCGGTGGCGCAGAAGATCTACGTCAACGGCGTGGACATGCTGAACCTTTCGGTCACCGTCGATGGCGTCCTGCAGAACAACCGCATCTTCCACCATGTGTCGGCCAATGCCTTCGATCCGGGATTGATGAAGTTCGTTCGCGTCGATGCCGGGGTCGCGGCCGCCGATGCCGGCCCGAACGCGATGGCCGGTGCCGTGGTGATGGAAACGGTCGATGCCGCCGACATTCTTGCCGATGACCAGAACATCGGTGGCAATGTCCGCCTGTCCTATGCCGACAGTGGCAAGACCTTTGGCCGCTCGGCCACGATCGCCGGACGCCACGACGGCCTTGAGTGGTTGGGCTATCTGAAGGCCGCGACGGGCGATGATTACGAAACCGGCGCCGGTGATACGGTCGCCGGCTCGGCGGCGGATCTGCAAAGCGGCCTGCTGAAGATGGCCTATGAGACCGAAAGCGGGCACCGCGTCGAACTGTCCGGCCAGCGGATGCAGGACGATGCCCTGCGCCCCTATCGCGCGAATTTCGTCGGGGACGGCCGACCGTTCCCCCTGCGCCGCTATGACACGGATCGGCGTACCTACGCCCTGTCCTATGAAAACACCCAGGCCGATGGCATCTGGGACCCTCGTGCCGTCATCGGCTATTCCGAGGTGGATATCGGGGTGGACCAGCCGCTGGAACCCGAGATCGGAACAAGCCGGGGGTTGAACAAGACCCTGTCGGCAACGATCGAGAACCGATTCCAGCTTTCGGACAGCGACAGCGTGGTCGCGGGAATCGACTATTACGACCGCAAAAGCCGCTATCGCGACGCGGTCTCGGGCGACGTCACCGAAAGCGCGCAGAATATCGGCATCTTTGCGCAGGCGCGACTTGAGCCCAGCGACAGGCTGTCGGTGTCGTTCGGCGCGCGCTGGGATCACCAGAATTTCACCGGCACGACCGGATGGGAGGACAGTTTTTCGGGGTTCAGCGGCAATGCCTCGGTCTCATATGCCGTCACCGACGGGTTGAGGCTGCGTGGTGGCGTTTCCTCGGTCTTTGGCGGCGTGACGCTTGAGGACAACTTCATCTTCAATCCGGCATGGGATTACACCGGCCTCAAGGCGGCGCGCGCCGAGAATTATACGCTTGGCTTTGATTATGAGACCGGTGCCGTCCAGCTGGATGGCGAGCTGTTCCTGACAAAGATCAACGACGCGCGGGTCAGCACCTATAGCGCGAACTCCAATGCCGACGCGGAAAGCCGGGGCTTCAATCTGGGTCTGGGTTACGGCTGGGACAACGGCTTCTTGCGCGCCAGCTATTCTTACAGCAAGTTCGAGGTGAACGGGGCAGGCTCGGACAGCTACGCCGCCGTCGATCTGGGCACACCCCTGGGCGGCATCCTTGCGCTGGAGGCGCAGCACAATCCGGCTGGCAGCGCCTTCAGTTTCGGGGGCAGCATCGAGGCGGCGCAGGCCTATGACGACACCAATATGGATGCCGATCAGAACATCCCCGGATATGGCGTCGTGAACCTGTTCACCGAATATGCCGCCCCTGCGGTCGAGGGGCTGGTGATCCGCGCCGAGGTCACCAACCTGTTCGACAAGGAATATGCCGATCGCGCGACCTATGGTCAGGACTATTCCAGCGTGACCCCGCTATATGAGCCGGGCCGCACCGTTTCGGTCGTCGCAACGATGAAGTTCTAGGCTCACCCGTAAAGCCGGTTGAGGTAGCGGACGAGGTCATAGGCCTCGTCCGTTGTCATATGTGGACCGATGGCGGCCTGGATGCGGGCGACATAGACCTGCCAGACGCGGTTCTGCAATCCGACCGACATCTCGGTCAGGTGCAGGTTCTGGCCGCGCCCAGCCCCCGGCACGGATTCGCGCCGGATCAGTCCCGCGCGCTCCATCCGCGCGACATGCCGGGACAGCGCATATTGCGGGATGGCAAGGCGATCCTGCAGGGACAACATCTGCACGCCGTTCTCGCCCGCCTGTTCGACAGCGTAAAGGATCTCGTACCAGATCGGATCGGGTATTCCCAACTCTCGCAGGCTCTTTTCGATCTCGGGCATCAGGCTGCGCTGGACACGCAGCAGACCAAAGAAGACACGGTTATAGGCGATACCCGGATCGTCATCGCCAAATTGCGGCTGGCCGGGGGCTGGCGTTTGGGTGGCAAGCAAAGTGAAATCCTGAACTGGTTGCGTTCAGGATAGGTCACTTCGCGCAGGACGGCGAGTGATGGTGTCCGCTCTTGCAACAGATTCCACGGGCGCTTCATCACTTTTGGACCTCCGGCAGGTGCATGACCCTGCCGGACCGCTCAATCGACGGGATAATGGCGCCCCCAGACCTTGAACGCGTCCCTGCGCAGGGTCTTGCGCTCGGCGGCATCAAGCCTTGCATGCAGCCGAGCCGTTTCCAGACCATCCGCTTTCGCAGCGCGTTTTGATATCCGGACCACCGATCCAGCGCTCCAGGGTAGGCAAGCCTGCGCCAGCCATTGCCGAAGCTCTGCTGGCAGACGGTCGAAATCATCCATGGAACCGGCGCGTGCCTGTTTGCGCAATGAGGTCGCAAGGTTGTTGCGGGGCATTGATCACTTTTCGATCTGGTCGTGGACTGACACGGCGCGGCTATCCATCGCGACGCATGCCCCAGACCGGAAACGGATCGGCAAGATTGGCCCAAGCTTCCGGGTGGAACGCATTTTCCCTGACCAATGCGGCGTCAAGTTCGCGGGTGATCCCGGCCCTGTCCATCCCTGCACCGATGAAGACCAGCTCCTGCCGTCGGTCCCCCCAAGGCTCCTCCCAAAGCTCGACCGCAGCGGCAAGGCTGTCGGTCACTGTCGGCCAATGCTGCTTGGGCACTCCGGCCCACCAGCGTCCAAGCGGGGTTACGGTCGAGATCGCGCCAGCCAGACTGAACTCGGCCACCCAATCCGGCCGGGTTGCGATCCAGAAATGGCCCTTCGCCCGGATCACGCCGGGCAATTCGCCGTTCAGCGCGGCATGGATGCGAACCGGATCGAAGGGACGCCGGGCGCGATAGACGAAGGAGGAAACACCATATTCCTCGGTTTCGGGGACATGATGCGCGAAACCGTAAAGCTCCTTGGCCCATAAGGGATGCTCCTGCGCCTTGTCGAAATCGAACAGTCCGGTATCCAGAATACGCGCCACGTCAACCTGCGAGTAATCGGCCTCGATGACCTCGGCATCCGGGTTGAGCGCGCGCAGGATCTTTCTTGCGTGATCCAATCTCTCGGGCCCCGCCGCGCCGACCTTGTTCAGGACGATGACATTGGCGAATTCGATCTGGTCGGTCAGCAGATCGACCAGCGTTCGTTCATCCTGCCCTCCCAGACTTTCGCCGCGTTCGGTCAGGAAATCATGGCTGGCAAAATCGCGCGTCAGGTTCGCCGCATCGACAACCGTCACCATCGTGTCCAGACGTGCCACATCCGAAAGGCTGGTGCCATCCTCGTCCCGGAAATCGAAGGTCGCGGCAACCGGCAAGGGCTCGGCAATGCCCGTGGATTCGATCAGCAGGTAGTCGAAACGTCCTTCCCCGGCCAGACGGCGCACCTCGTGCAGCAGGTCATCGCGAAGCGTGCAGCATATGCAGCCATTCGTCATTTCGACCAGTCTTTCCTCGGAGCGAGACAGCTCAGCCCCGGTCCGGATCAGATCGGCGTCGATGTTCACTTCGGACATGTCATTGACAATCACCGCCACGCGGCGGCCCTGCCGATTGTTCAGAACGTGGTTTAGCAGCGTTGTCTTTCCCGCCCCCAGAAAGCCCGACAAAACGGTAACTGGAAGCCGAGGTGCACTTGTTCCGGGTATCCTGTGCATGTTCGCCCTTTTCGAAATGTAATAACATTACATTAAATAAATGAAGCTGCCTCCGGTATGCAAGCGACTTCTGGGGGGACTATCCCTCAGGGGCGCGGCCCCCACATTCCAACCTCGACGACGGCGCGGATCGAGACCGCAGAAACCCGCGAGCTTGCCGCTCCTGTCGCGCGCGACCATGGACGTGATGTCGCAATGGCCATCATCCCTAATCCGTGCGGGATATCTGCGCAGGAAAAGGGTCGGAACTTATCGGTGCGCTCGCGGGTGGTGAGTAGATCCATCTTACAGGTCGTTCAGAGCGAACCCGTGGCTCTGTCTGACGGAGTTGACGACTTTTCTATATTATAGATAATTTTGAATGATCACTACCAAGCTAAAATCCAGCTCGCATCCGAACATGGCATTGTTATTAATTAATATTTCTCTCAAACCACCAATCAGAATGATAGATAGTTTGTGAAATTGCACTTCGCGACAAAGCCCTGTCTCCTCTCTGGAACGGTGAAGGAGGCGCGCACATGCAGCAAAAAGCCAGCATTATCTATAATCTGCCCTTGATGGACCTGCTCTATCGCGCCCAGACGACCCATCGGGCGCATTTCGATCCTAATCGCATCCAATGCGCCAAGCTGCTTTCGATCAAGACCGGCGGCTGTCCCGAGGATTGCGCCTATTGTTCGCAATCGGCACGCAATGGGGCACAGCTCAGCGCGTCGAAACTGCTGGAGGTCGAGAGGGTTCTTGCCGAGGCGCGCAAGGCCAAAGAGGCGGGCGCGACGCGTTACTGCATGGGTGCGGCATGGCGGTCGCCCAAAGAGCGCGACATGCCAGCCGTGATCGCGATGGTCGAGGGGGTGAAGGCCATGGGGCTGGAAACCTGCATGACGCTGGGCATGCTCGACGACCGTCAGGTTGTGCAACTCAAGGCGGCGGGTCTGGATTACTACAACCATAATATCGACACCTCCGAGCGCTTCTACCCCTCGATCATCACGACCCGCAGCTTTGCCGAACGCCTCGACACCATCGATCGCGTGCGCAGCGCCGGGATCAATGTCTGCTCGGGCGGGATCATTGGCATGGGCGAAACGGCCGAGGATCGGATCGCCATGATCCAGATGCTCGCCGATCTGCCTGAGCCGCCGAAATCCATTCCAATCAATATGTTGATGCGCATGGCGGGGACGCCTCTGGCGGATGTGGCGCCGCTTGATCCGATCGAAATGCTGCGCACCATTGCCACCACACGCATTCTCGCGCCGCGCTCATATGTGCGCCTGTCGGCGGGACGAAGCGAGATGTCGGATGAGTTGCAGGCCATGTGCTTCTTTGCAGGGGCCAATTCGATCTTTATCGGGGATACGCTGCTGACGGCCGATAACCCCGATGCAAGCAAGGACGCGCAGCTATTCGCCAAGCTTGGCCTGATGGCCGAAGAGCCGCGCGCATGACCGCATTCCCCCGCCATGCCGAACGCCTGTCGGTCCTTGATACGGGTCGGCGTTTGCGCAGCCTTGTGCCGGCCGCCGGTCTCGACTTCGCCTCGAACGATTATCTGGGACTGGCCGGGTCGGATGTGCTGCGCATGGCGGTCACCGATGCTTTGGAACGGGGCGTGCCGGTCGGGGCCACGGGATCGCGGCTGCTACGTGGCAACCATCCCGAGCATCTGGCGTTGGAGGCCGAGGCGGCGCAGCTCTTTGGCGCTCAGGCCGCGATTTACATGGGGGGCGGTTTTCAGGCCAACCAGGCGATCTTTGCCACCCTGCCAATGTCCGATGATCTGGTGCTGTACGACGCGCTGATCCATGCCAGCGCACATGAGGGGTTGCGCCTTGGCTCGGCGCGGGCCGAGGTGTTTCGCCACAATGACGCGGACGACGCCGAACGGATCATCTCGGCCTGGCGGCTGGCCGGCGGGCGCGGGCGGGTCTGGATAGCGCTTGAGACCGTCTATTCCATGGAGGGCGATTTCGCGCCCTTGGACGATTTCGCCGCCGTGGCGGCCCGCCGCGATGCGGTGCTGGTCCTTGATGAGGCCCATGCCACGGGGGTTTATGGCACCCTTGGTCGGGGGTTCGCAGCAGGGATCAGGGATGTTCCGACGGTTGCGCTGCACACCTGCGGCAAGGCCCTTGGCGCAAGCGGTGCCCTGATCTGCGCCGATCGCGCGCTGATCGACACCCTGATCAATCGTGCGCGACCCTTTATCTTTGCCACAGCGCCCTCGCCCTTGATGGCATCTGCGGTCACCCGGGCGCTGGCGCATCTGCGGGGCAATCCCGAATGCATCCAGATGGCGGCAAGACTGCGCGCCCATGCGCATGAAGCCGCGCGTGGACTTGGGATCGAACTGCCGCCCAGCCAGATCCTGCCCATTGTCATCGGTTCCGATGAGGCTGCGCTACGGGCCGCGCGGCATCTGCAGGACCGGGGCTTTGACGTGCGCGCGATCCGCCCGCCGACCGTCCCCAAAGGCACCGCACGGCTGCGCATTTCCATTACCGGTGGCGTGGGCCCCGACGATATCGACGCGCTCTTCGCCATGATCGGTGACCTCAAACGGAGGGATTTCCAATGACTTCGGCCCTGGTCGTGACCGGCACAGATACCGGGATCGGCAAAACCATCTTTTCGGCTGGCCTGACCAAAGCCCTGAATGCGCAGTACTGGAAGCCGGTGCAGGCCGGGCTTGAGGAAGAGACCGACAGCCAGATCGTGGCGCGGCTGAGTGGACGTCCCGTCCTGCCCGAGGCCTATCGTCTGAAACGCCCGGCCTCGCCGCATCTCGCTGCCGCAGACGAGGGTGTCGTCATAGACCCCGCCCGCCTGCAATTGCCTGATGGCGCGGGCCCCTTGGTCGTCGAAGGGGCTGGCGGGGCCTTGGTCCCGCTGCATGAGGGGCTGCTATACGCGGATCTCATGGCCCGCTGGCAGGCACCGGTGATTGTCGTCGCGCGGACCGGATTGGGCACGATCAACCACAGTCTGATGACGATTGAAGCCCTGCGCGCGCGCCGGGTCAATCTTCTTGGCATCGCCTTTGTCGGTGACGAAATGGCCGACAGCCAAGCCATCATCTGCCGGATCGGGCAGGTGCGCAGCCTTGGCCGCCTGCCTCGGCTTGGGACCCTGACACCCCCCACGCTGGCGGCAGCTTTCGGCGGCATCGACCTTGCCACCATCCGGGAGGCGCTGTGATGGAAGCGCTGAGCTTTGAGCGCCAGCATATCTGGCACCCCTATAGCGCGATGAGCGCGCCGAGCCCGGTGCATCTTGTCGACAAGGCCGAGGGCATCTGGCTGCATCTGGAAAACGGCGGCAAGATGATCGACGCCATGTCGTCATGGTGGTGCGCCGCCTATGGTCACGCGCCCGAGACCCTGGTTGCCGCGCTCAAGTCGCAGGCCGACCGGATGCCGCATGTGATGTTTGGCGGGCTGACCCATCAACCCGCCATCACGCTGACACGCAAGCTGGTGGCATTGCTGCCCCACGGGCTGGATCGGGTCTTTTATTCCGACAGCGGCTCGGTCGCGGTGGAGGTTGCCGTCAAGATGGCTGTGCAGGCGCAGATCGCGGCGGGTCATCCGGCCCGCACGCAGATCGCCACGGCGCGCGGCGGCTATCACGGCGATACCTGGAAGGCGATGAGCCTCTGCGATCCCGAGACTGGCATGCACAGCCATTTCGGCCGCGCCGTCAGTGCCCAGCATTTCGTGCCAACGCCGCCTTTGGTGTTTGATGACGAATGGCTGGACGAACCCAAGCAGAATGGGCTTGCCGAGGTCGAGGCGCTTTTCGCCCGCCATGGCGCGGATATCGCGGCCTTCATCATTGAGCCTGTCGTGCAGGGCGCAGGCGGGATGCGCTTTTATCATCCCGCCTATCTGCGGGGATTGCGCGCACTTTGCGATCATCATGGCATCCTGCTGATTTTCGATGAGATCGCGACGGGCTTTGGCCGGACGGGCGCAGCTTTCACGATGGATCATGCAAGCGTGCGCCCGGATATCCTGTGCCTCGGCAAGGCGCTGACCGGCGGCATCATGAGCTTCGCCGCCACCATCGCCACGGCCGACGTGGCCGAGCGGATCGGACAGGGCAATCCTGCCGCATTGATGCACGGCCCGACCTTCATGGCCAACCCTTTGGCCTGCGCAGTCGCTGGGGCAGCGCTTGACCTTTGGCGGTCGCGGGACTGGTCGGCCGAGGCGCGCCGGATCGGGGTGCAATTGCGTGCCGAGCTTGCCAGCGCTGCGACCTACCCGACAGTTGCGGATATACGTGTTCTGGGCGCGATCGGCGTTATCGAAATGAAGGACCCGCTGCCCATGGATAGGGTCCATGCCTTCTGCGCCAGCGAAGGGGTCTGGCTGCGTCCCTTTGGCAGGCTGCTTTATGCGATGCCGCCCTTTATCACCCAGCCCGAAGATGTCTCGCGGATCACGGCGGCGATGCTTGCCATCGCAAGGGGGCTGTGATGCGCCAGACATGGCTGCGTCGGGGGCAGGACCGCAGCCTCATCCTTGTATATTCGGGATGGGCGGTCGGGGTGACGCCGTTCCTGCACCTCATCGGAGATAGCGACGTTCTGGTGCTGGACGATTACCGCGATGAAATCCTGCCTCACGCGCTGCTCGCGCCCTATGCACGGGTTCGGGTCCTGGCCTATTCGCTGGGCGTAACGGTGGCCGCACGGCAGCTTGCGGCGGTGACGCCCGACCGCGCCGTGGCGGTTTGCGGATCGCCCTACATTGCCCATGAACGCTATGGCATCGCCCCCGAAATCTATGCCCGCACCATGGCCGAAGTGACGCCCGCGGCCCTTGATCGCTTCGCCCGCCGCGCAGGGGTGGCATTGCCAGCGGCCCCAGACGTGGCCGCGCTGCATGAGGAGCTGGCGCTGATCGCCCGACGCCCCGCCGCAAGCCCTGCCACGGGCGATGTGGGCTTTGACTGGGTATTCGCGGGTCGTCGCGACCGTATTTTCACGGCCCAATCCATGCGGTCCGTCTGGGCGGGGCGTCAGGTCTCGTGGCTTGAAACCGGTCACAACCCGTTCCCGATCTGGCAGGACTGGGAAGAGATTTTCGCATGACCCTTGCCCGTATCGGCGCGGCCTTCTCGCGACATCTATCGAGCTACAAGGCCGAGGCTCAGGCACAGCGTCGGATCGCCCGGACTTTGCTCGAAGACCTGCGCCCATTCGTGCCCCCTTGCCCGCGCATCCTTGAGGCAGGGCATGGTTCGGGCTTTCTTACCAGCGGGCTGATCACGTTGGCGCCACGGGTCTTCTGGCTCAACGATCTTGCCGCACCACTGCCGGACCTGGCATGGACATTGCCACCAGTGCGACTGGCCGGGGACATTGCGCAGCTGGCGTTGCCGCAGCGGCTCGATCTGATTGCCAGCAGCTCAATGCTGCAATGGATACCGAACCCCGAACAGTTGATCCAACGCTTCTGCGACGTGCTTGCTCCGGGCGGGATTCTGGCCATTTCCAGCTTTGGCCCCGAAAATTTCCCCGAACTCGCCGCACTGGGGTTGCCACCGGGCGCGCCCTCTTATCGCAGTGGTGCTGCATTGGCTGCGGCGCTGCCCGCGGAAATGGAGCTGCTTGCCGCGCGCGACGACGCCATCCCTGTGCATTTTCCAACCGCGCAGGCCCTGTTTGCGCATCTGCGGGCGACCGGGGTAAACGGGCTTTTGGGCGGGCGGCTCAGGCCTGCCGCGCTCAAGGCCATGATGGCACGGATGAACCGCGAGGGCGATTTGACTTTGACCTATCGTCCCTCCTATTGCTTGGCCCGCAAGTCGGGTCAGACCGGCGTTACCCGGAAGCAGGTTTAAAGGTCAGACGCAGGCAATGGCGCATGTTCCGTCCCCAGATGTCATCGCCGCCGAACTGACGCGCCGCATCGTGCGGGGCGAGCTTCTGGCCGGTGAAAAGCTGCGGCAAGACTATATCGCGGCGGAATTCGGTGTCAGCCACGTCCCGGTGCGCGAAGCGCTGTTGCGGGTGGTGTCAAAGGGACTGGCCGTCTCGCAGCCACATCGCGGCGTGCAGGTGGCGCCGCTTGATCCGTTGGCACAAAAGGAACTCAAGCTCATGCGCCTGGCGCTTGAGCCGATGACGCTGCTGCATTCCGTTCCCAATCTGACCTCCGAGCAGATCCGCGAGGCCGATGAACTGCGCCACGCATGCGATCAGGCCGACAATATCTTCGACTGGGAGGAATATAATCGCGCCTTTCACGCCAAGATCTATGAAGGCTGCAATATGCCCCGCCTTGCCGAGATCGTGGACAACCTGCAGGATGTCGCCGCGCGCTACATCCTTGTCCATTACCGCAATCGGTGGCGCCCCCGTATCGATGCCGACCACCATGGCATCATGGCCTCGATCCGACGCGGCGATGCAAAGGCCGCCGCAGCCATCCTCGACCGGCATCTGCAGAGGTTGAATCTGGCGATTTGATATCACCGGATCGTGCCCGGTTTACGGCCAGCCGATCACGATCTCGGGTTGGCCAAAGACATGATGACTGAAAGGAGTGATTGGAACGCGACCCTGAGCCGCGTTCCAAAGCGTCAGGCGTCGGTGAAGATCTCATCACGAGATTTGCGCATCGACGGCAATACGGCGATGACCAGAGCCACAAGACCGATCAGCAGCAAGAAGGCCGATAGCGGTGAGGTCAGGAAAGTGGTCATGCTGCCATCCGATATGAGCAGCGCCTGACGCAGCTTTTCCTCCAGAAGACGACCCAGAACGAAACCAAGCGCCAAAGGAGCGGCCTCGAACTGAAGCTTGTAGAGGGCAAATCCCAGCAGTCCGAGCACGCCCGCCATCATGACCTGCGCCGGATCGTTCGAGATCGAAAACAGGCCAATGCAGCAGAAGGCAACGATCGCCGGGAAAAGCAACCGGTAGGGCACTTTCAGCAGCTTCACCCACAGGCCGATCAGCGGCAGGTTGATGACGACCAGCATCAGGTTGCCGATCCACATGGACGCGACCAGCCCCCAGAACAGGTCGGGATTGTTCTCGATCACCTGCGGGCCGGGCACGATCCCCTGAATCATCATCGCGCCGACCATAAGGGCCATGACCGCGTTGGGCGGCAGACCAAGTGTCAGCAGCGGGATGAAAGAGGTTTGCGCCCCGGCATTGTTGGCAGATTCCGGCCCGGCGACAGCGGCCGGAACCCCCTTGCCGAAATCTTGCGGTCGATCCGAAAGGCGTTTTTCAAGAGCATAACTTGCAAAAGGCGCAAGGATCGCACCGTTACCCGGAAGCACGCCCAGAACAGAACCAAGCCCGGTCCCGCGCAGGATCGGCCTGATGTTCTCGCGCAGCTCGGCAAGGGTGGGCAGAAGGCGACCGATCTTTCCGCGGACCACATCCCGCTTTTCCGGGTCGGCAAGGTTCTTGAATATCTCACCAAATCCGAAGATGCCCATGGCCAGGACCACGAACTCGATGCCGTCGGTCAGCATGTGCAGACCGAAGGTCATCCGCTCGCGGCCAGTCTCCATGTCGGCACCGACGCAGGACAGCAGAACACCGGCGACGATCATCGCCAATGCCTTGACCAGCGAGCCATGCGCAAGGACAACCGCCAGCACCAGCCCCATGATCATCAGCGAGAAATACTCGGCAGGCCCGAAAAGCAGCCCCAGCTTGGTCATCGGAGTCGCAAGCGCCGCGATGACGATCGTGGCAAAGGTTCCGGCGATGAAGGAGCCGATGGCGGCTAGGCCCAAGGCGAGTCCGGCCTTGCCCCTCTTCGCCATCTCGTGCCCGTCAATCGCCGTGACGACCGCCGTGGCCTCGCCAGGAATGTTGACCAGAATTGCGGTGGTCGATCCGCCGTACTGGGCGCCGTAATAGATGCCGGCCAGCATGATCAACGCGCCGGTAGGGTCCAGTGACAGCGTCACCGGCAGCAGAATCGAGATCGTGGCAACGGGACCGACGCCGGGAAGCACGCCCACCAATGTCCCGATCAGGCAACCGACAAAGCAGAAGAACACATTCTGCAGCGTAAGGGCGACGGAGAGACCCAGTCCCAGATGTTCAATTGTTTCGATCATGTCAGTATCCGATCAGCCAGGGCGCTACAGGCAGCGACAGCCCAAGCGCGTAGCGGAACAAGCCAATGCAGATGGCAGTCAGGATGGCGGCGAAAACGATCAATTCACCGAAGCGCACATCCTTGGCAGCCGCACCGGCAAAAATGATCGACAAGGGTGTCGCGACCGACATGCCCAGAACCGGCACGGCGAATGCACCGAAATCGTAGCCGCGGATCGTGAGCGCGAACAGGAACACACCGATCAACACCGGCAGCATGTCACGGATCGGCCAGCTGCCTGTCGATTCCGGTGTATCCTTCCATGTCACGACGATCTGCACCACGCCCAGAAGCGCAATGATCACCGCGAGAGCCCTTGGCAGAAGCCCCGAACCTATGCCGTCCTGCGTGAAAGACGGCAGGTCAGAACCGGCCCAAAGAGCAAAGAGACCAAACACCACGAGGCTCAGACCGGCCAGTCGTTCACGACCAAGCCATGGGTTCAGCGATGGAGTAGGAGGGGCAACCTCGCGGCTCATGACTTATTCCACCTTGATATTGGCGGCCTTGACGACCTCGCCCCAGCGCTCACGTTCGCTGGCCATGAAATCGGCGAAATCCTTCCCCACCAGATGGGACGGCACGCCCCCGTCTTTTTGCAGGCTTTCCAGGAAGGCGGGATCGGCCAAGGTTTCTGCCGTGGCCCCGGCCAGCTTCTGGCGGACCTCCTCGGGAAGCCCTTTGGGCCCGAGCAGCCCATACCATGCGGTCGCGCTGTATTCGGGCAGCCCGGCTTCGGCTACGGTTGGCAGATCTGGCAAGGCCGGGAAGCGTTCCTTGCCCGTCACTGCCAAGGCGGTCAGAGTGCCGTTCTGTATCAGACCGATCACCGATGGCACGGTCGTTACCATGAAATCGACATGTCCGCCGACCAGATCGTTCACTGCGGGGCCGGCGCCCTTGTAGGGAACATGCTTTAGGTCGACATGCGCCATCTGCCCCATCAGCAAGGTAGCGACATGGCTGGCAGAGGCATTCCCCGCCGAACCGTAAACCAGCCGCTGGCTCTTGGCCTTTTCCAGCAGTTCAGCCATGGACTTGACCGGCAGTCGCGGCCCTACCACGACCACCAACTGGGCGTCGGCGATCATGGCGATCGGGTCCAGCGTCTCGGCCGGATCATTCCGCAGCTTGAAGATATGCGGGTTGACCACCATCGGACCCTGGTTGCCGATCAAAAGTGTGTAGCCATCCGGATCGGACTTGGCGACCACGTCCGTACCGATATTTGCCGCAGCGCCAGGACGGTTTTCGACGATCACACGGCCATCAAGCGCCTTTTCAAGCCGGGCTGCAAACACGCGCGCGATGGCATCCGTACCACCCCCTGCCGCATAGGACACAACCAATGTGACAGGCTTGGTCGGATAGTCCTGAGCGAATGCCGGCAACGCCGATACCGAGATGCTTGCCGCGCCGATGGCAAGCATGAAACGGCGAGTGAATTGGGTCATTTGTCTTCCTCCCTTGAATGAGTCATCCTGCGACGTTCCTCCACGTCGGTCAGGACGGTTAGTTTTTGCGGCGGACCAAAGCCGAGCCTTCGAAAAGCAGCCGGCAGGTCCGGGTCACGTAGACAACCGGCTTGCCTTCCTGCTCGTCGATCTCAACCCGTACATCCATGCGTCCGTTCGGATGTTCGAGGGACAGATCCGCTGGAAATCGCAGCTCAGGCAGAGCCGCGCCAACGATGCTGTCTGGCAGGGTCGCGGCGATTGCGACAGAGACCGCGCCGGTTGTGGCCAATGATGTATGACAGGCATGCGGTGTGAAGTAGCGGACCGAGATGCTGCCTCCGTTGTTTGCTGGGCCAATGAGAACCGGTTTGGGCAGGACGGACGCGCGAACGTCACCAAGACCCATGCGTCGCCCAGCCTCGATCCGGACCTCCTCGAGCTGCGCCATGAAACTACTGTTGCCGTCCAGTTCCTGCGCGCTTTCCAAACCTGTCAGGCCAAAGGTCTCTGCTCGCGCGATCACAACCGGCGTGGCCCCATCGATCAGCGAGACAGCAATCCCATTGATGATTTCCTGCGGGGTGCCGGACGGAAGCAGGCGGCCGGTTTTTGCACCGATTGCCTCCAGAAACGCAAGATAGACCGGAGCAGCCGTTCCCGGAACGCCATCGATTGTGGCATCCCCCTGATAGCGAAGCTCTCCGCCCGGGGTCTGGACTCTGGCCTCGATGATCTTGCCGGTGTTCACGTTGTGGACCCGAACCCGCGTCTCACCGCTTTGGGCCGCGATCAGTCCCTTTTCGATGGCAAACGCGCCGACGGCCGACAGCATGTTACCGCAATTGGGCCCGGTATCCACGAGGCGTTCCGACACCTTCACCTGTGCGAACAGGTAGTCCACATCAGCCCCGTCGCGCGTCGTGGGTCCGACGATTGCCACTTTCGAACTGAGAGACGTGCCGCCGCCAATGCCGTCAATCTGCAGCGGATGCCCCGACCCCATGATTTCGATCAGCAACTCGTCGCGCTGCTGCGGATCGCTCGGCAGATCGCTGTGCAGGAAAAACGG
Source organism: Paracoccus litorisediminis (assembly GCF_009711205.1). Taxonomy (GTDB): domain Bacteria; phylum Pseudomonadota; class Alphaproteobacteria; order Rhodobacterales; family Rhodobacteraceae; genus Paracoccus; species Paracoccus litorisediminis. The sequence continues at coordinate 60,552 of NZ_WMIG01000014.1, forward strand.
GCCCTTCGAGGTCCCGCCGCGCATCAAGACGCAAGGAATGCGGATCTGGTCGTCCACGCTGATTCTCCCATTGCGACTGTCGAGCCGCTTCGGGGGAACAGATGCGCCAGATCGGACTATGTTGTGAATTGCGAAGAATTGTGCGATTGTTGCGTCATGCGGAATAATTTTGAATTTCTGGATCTGCGGGCCTTTCTGGCCGTGCTTGAGCTCTCGTCCTTCAGCGAGGCGGCGCGGCTTCTGAACCTGTCGACTCCTGCCCTGTCGCGTCGGATCAAGGGCCTTGAGGAAGCGGTCGGTGCACAGCTGATCGAACGGACGACGCGGCGTGTCGCGCCGACGCAAATCGGACGTGAGCTGATGCCCTTGGTCAGGCGGCTGGTTGATGAGTTCGAGGAGTCGTTGCTGTCCATATCCGACCTTGGCGGGCGCCATCGCGCGCAGGTGACGCTGGCATCGGTGCCGACCGCCGCCTTCTACTTTCTTCCGCGCGTGATCGAGGCGTTTAATCAGCGCTTTCCGGGGATCAGGTTCCGCATCATGGACCTGTCCGCCAACGAGGGCCTCGACGCCGTCGCCAATGGCGAAGTGGAGTTTGGGATCAACATCATCGGCGCCACACGGGACGACCTGATCTTCACCCCGTTGATGGAGGATCCCTTTGTACTGGCCTGCCGGCGCGATCATCCCTTCGCGATGACATCCTCATTGCCCTGGTCCGAGCTTCAGGGACATCCGCTGATCGGGGTATCAAAGAAATCGGGCAACAGGGCGGTGCTGGATCACGCGCTTGCCATGGCGGATCAGCAACTCACCCTGAACTGGTTTTACGAAGTGAACCACCTTTCGACGTCCTTGGGGCTGGTTGAGGCAGGTTTGGGTGTCTCAGTCCTTCCGCAACTGGCCACCCCGCAGCGAGAGCATCCTCTCATTGCGACCGTCAAGCTCATAGACCCGGTGGTTACGCGCTCCATTGGTGTCGTTGAAAGACGAGGTGCGCGGCTGTCACCTTCCGCCCTTCGATTCAGAGAAATGCTTGTTAATGAATGGCATGGATAGAAATCCTAGACAGCTCCAGCCGTGGAGGGAACACAGGTGGTCGCGGGATTTCGGATCAGTCGCTAAGCTTTAGCGTCTGAGAAAGACCCCGCTCCGAAATGGCGAAACGCAAGCGCTACTCTGCAAAATTCGAAGCGAAGGTGGCCTTGGAAGCCACCCGTTTACACGTCAAGATCATGCCGCTACTGCCGCCAAAAAAGCGTGAGGATTACCTGCTCGGCTGATCACCGAAGCCCAAAACTGGGAAACCTTACCTCGGCACTTGTAGAGCAACTCCAGTCGGCGCTGACACCCGCGTCACAGCTACGGGCGACCGCGTCCACTTGCGCAAGATCGAGATGCCTTGGATAGGCTGTGGCAACCTTTAGGTTATCCGGACGGCGACTGCTTCGGGGGCAATAATGGAAAATGTTGATTGCGTGGTGATCGGTGCGGGGGTTGTGGGTCTTGCCGCAGCCCGCGCGCTTGCCATGGCGGGCCGTGAGGTCCTGGTGCTGGAGGCCGCCGGAACGATCGGAACCGGTACCTCCTCGCGCAATAGCGAGGTCATCCATGCTGGCATCTATTATCCGCAAGGCAGCCTGATGGCCCGGGCCTGTGTCGCGGGGCGGCGCCGCCTCTATGACTATTGCGCGGCACGTGGGGTCGATGTCCGGCGCTGCGGAAAGATCATTGTCGCCACCGATGCGTCCGAGGCGGAGCAGCTTGCCGCGATCCGTGCCCGGGCCGAGGCGAATGGCGTCGAGAACATCCGCTTGCTGGGGCTGAGCGAGTTGCGGGCGATGGAGCCCGCGCTTGATTGCACCGCAGGATTGCTCTCTCCAGAGACGGGGATCGTCGACAGCCATGGGTTGATGCTGGCGCTTCAGGGCGATGCCGAGGCGCATGGCGCAATCTTTGCCTTCCACAGTCCGGTGCGATCGGGTCGGGTCACGGCAGCGGGGATCGATCTGGAAGTTGGGGATGCCGATCCGATGCTGCTGCGGGCGCGCTCTGTCGTCAACGCCGCGGGGCTTTTCGCACCGGAACTGGCGCGTAAATTCGTGGGGCTGGAACCAGCACATGTCCCGCCGGCCTATTTCGCCAAGGGGCACTATTTTCTCTTGCGCGGCAGGGCACCGTTTTCGCGACTGATCTATCCGGTCCCGGTTCCCGGCGGCCTTGGCGTGCATCTGACGCTGGATCTGGGCGGGCAGGCAAAGTTTGGCCCCGACGTGAGCTGGATCGAGAGCCCGGATTACAGCTTTGATCCGGGGCGAGAGGGTAGCTTCTACCGCGCCATTCGCCGCTACTGGCCGGATCTGGCGGATGGTGCGCTGGTGCCGGGTTATACCGGCATCCGCCCCAAGATCGTGCCGCAAGGGGCGGCATCGCAGGATTTCGTTGTGCAGGGGGCCGAAGTGCATGGCGTGCCGGGGTTGGTGAACCTGTTAGGCATTGAAAGCCCCGGTCTCACCTCGTCACTTTTCCTCGGGGATCTGGTGGCGGAAAGGCTGCCGACGGTAACGCCACGACGCGTTGAAAATCGCTGATGGGCGTAGCCGCCGCATCGCGAAGCTGCGGGCAAACTAAGCAATCTCGGCGCGTGGTCAGACGGCAGCTACAGCGGCGAAAAAATCTTGGGCCGCGCTCAGCCGAGCTTGATCGGCATCGAGTGATGCTCGTGCGTCACCTTCCATTCGCCGTTGACGCGCCGCAACCCGAGGGTGAGGCGGCAATGGGCATCGCCGCCACCGATGACGAGACGTCCGAACGCATAGGCGACATCCTCACCGGCGACGATCTGGATGTCTCGAAAGCAGAAACGATTGGGGCCTGCCGGATTGTGATCAAAGAACAAGCTCCAGGTCGCCTCGTAAGCCTTGATCCCTGTAGACTGAAGCGGCTCCGGTACATCGTACAGGACGATGTCGTCGGTCCGATTTTCCAGCACGCGCTTGATGTCTCCGTTGCAGATCGCATCGGTCCAGTCGTCGATCAAAGCACGGATTTCCTGCTCCCTGCGCTCACGGGTCATCAGGCCTCTCCTTTGCTGTGAACGATGGTGTCGGAAGCGCCCCGGCGCAGATTGGCCCATGCGAAAAGCATTGCGGTGCAAAGAAGGATGCAGAATCCCGCTGCCGAGGCAAAGACAAGCCCCCGCTCGAAGGCCTGCTGAGCGGATGCAAGTAAAGCGGCACCGCTGGAACCCGGCAGCGTATCGGCAATCTCGACGGCCGCGCCCAAGGTGCCGCGTGCTGCAGCGGCGCGCTCTGCGTCAATCTCTGCAGGTATCGCAACTGCGGCCCTGTAGACGGCCACGCCGACACTGCCCAGCACCGCCACGCCGAACGAACCGCCAAGCTCGGCCCCCGTTTCGGAAATTGCGGATGCCGCACCGGCCTTGGCGGGCGGTGCCGCAGTCAGAGTGAGGTCGGTGCCAAGCGTGACGATGGTTGCGACACCGAGACCCAGCAGGCACATGCCCGAAATGATCGCCACCAATCCGAGACCAGAGGTGAATGCCGCCAGTATCGCGAAACCCACTGCCACCAGCAGCAGGGCAAAGGTGACGACGGTGGCCGGTGTGACACGCTGGACGACGACAGGCGCACCGAGGCACCCTGCGACACAGGCAATTGCTGGCGGAATAGTCCACAGTCCAGCGGTCAGGGGCGACAGGCCGATGACGAATTGCAGATATTGCGCAACCAGCAGAGAGGCCCCGACCCAGGCGAACAGCGCCATCATGTTCGCGCCAAGCGCAGCGCGGAATGCGCTGTTCCTGAATAGACCCAGATCGACCAGCGGTGCTTTCAGCCGAGCCTGACGGCGGATGAAGGCCCAGCCTGCAACGACACCAACCAAGAATGCCACAGGCGTGGTGGCCGTGACACCGACCTCGGCGAGATGCTTGACGGCATAGGCGATGGCCAGAACGGCCGCCATTGACAGGATAACACTTGGCATATCGACGGCGTGATCATCGGATCCGCGGACTTCGGGCAGGAAGATCGGGCCCAGCACAAGCAGAAGTGCCATGACGGGAACGCCCACCAAAAAAACCGAGCCCCACCAGAAATGCTGCAGCAGCAGACCTCCGACAAGCGGGCCGAGCACGCCGCCCAGCGTAAAGCATGTGGTCCAGATGCCGATGGCGACGCTGCGCTGGCGGGGCAGGAGGAAAAGGCTCCGGATCATCGCCAGCGTCGCGGGCATCAGCGTGGCCCCAGTGATGCCAAGTATCGCCCGCGAGAGGATCAACATTGTCGCGCTGACTGAAAAGGCCGCCAGAATTGATGCCAGCCCGAAAAAGACCGATCCGACCAGCAGCAACCGACGCCTGCCGATGCGATCGCCAAGTGCGCCCATGGGAATGAGCGCTCCAGCCATCAGGAAGCCGTAGATGTCGGCCATCCACAGCAGTTCTGGACCGCTCGGCTGAAGCGCGGTGCTGAGCGATGGCGTCGCAAGATGAAGAATCGTCATGTCCATCGACACCAACAGGGTCGGAAGGGCGAGGACGGCAAGGCCGAACCACTCCTTGCGGCCCGCTGAAGTTTGGGAAGTCGGCTGCATGTCGATCCCCTCTCAATATCGGTATCCGCGCCCCAGCGCGACCGCTTGATAATTAGATCGATCGCTATAATAATCCGGTGAGTCTATGGGTCAACAATTTTCTAGCGAGGGCTATATAATTGCCGCGAGGACGTCCGAGACAGTTCGACGAGGAGGAGGCGCTGAACACCGCGCTGCGCCTTTTTTGGCGTCATGGCTATGAGGGGACATCGATTTCCACGCTCGCCAAGGCGATGGGGATGACCATACCCAGCCTCTACAACGCCTTCGGAAACAAGGAGAGCTTGTTCATGAAGGCAGTCTGTCTTTACGATCTCTACGGCGATAAACTCTATGGCGAGGCATTTGCAAAGACATCTGCCCGCGAGGTGGCGCTTGCCATCCTGATGGGCGAGGTCGATCTCGTTTCGGGCGCGGAGACGCCGGAAGGTTGCCTTATGGTACAGGGCGCGCTTGCCACCGGACCGGATTCAGAGCTGGTGCGGCAGGAAATGGCGAAGCAAAGGCGTCAGGCAGAGGTCGATGTCGCCGCGCGCTTCGAAGAGTTCCAGAAAGCCGGCCAGTTGCCGCTGGGCTGGAAGGCATCGGCGCTGGCAGCCTATGTGATGACCGTGGCGACCGGAATGGCCGTCCAGGCCAAAAGCGGCGCGTCACGGCAAGAGCTTATCGAGGTCGCTGATATGGCGATGAAAATCTGGCCCAAGGAGTAAGTATTGCGGCGGGCGGTTTGATCTTGAGACGATCGCATTTGCCGCAATCAATGACATACGGCAGCCCGCCCCTCTCACGAGCCTTTTAAGTCAGATCGGCCCTAAAACTGCCGGTCAGGCACCGCGCGACGATAAACTTGATGCGATGGCGGGGCAAAGCCGCCAGTCAGGGTCGCCGCTTCTCCAGGCGAATGTCTCTGTCACCAACCTCCTGCGCGTTCCCCCATCCGAGATGGCGGTAAAAACCGGCGGCACGCGTCGCTTCACCCGTTTCAAGCCAGGCTACCGCATGGTGAGAGAAAAGTTTCGCTTCCGCCGCCTCGACCAGTCGTCGCCCCACACCCATTCTCTCATGGAAGGGCAGCACAAAAGCGGCGAACAAAGAGCCTTTGCCCGCATCGATCATCGAAAAACCAACGATATTATCGCCATCGGCAGCGACCCATGCACACTTGTCGCTTTCGATCATCGCATCAATGGACGCCGCTGTTATGCCCATCTCGGCCAGTTCGGCGTGCGACAACACGTTCTCGGTTACCGAAGTCCGAACATGGAAAATTCCCCCGACATCACGGGTTTCGGCTGGTCTGATCTCTATGCGCATCGTGCCCTCTGAAAGGTAGTGAGCGACTTCAACGGGCCTCAAAGCCGTTACAGATGACAAGCTTGGACGAAAAATGGCCTCACAAGCTGAGGTATCCGAAGGTTGGCGTGAGATTGACCGAACTATCCCCGAAAGTGAAGAAGCGCCCGTTAAATCGGGGCGCTTCCACCGCTCGGGACGCTACAGGTTGATCAACTGGCCGACCTCGACAGGCCGTCCGGTTTGAAACGAGCGGTTCGCCGCTATCCCGGTCAGGATGGACATCGCACCGTCACGATAGCCCGCCGCATAGGCCCCGCCCGAATTCGACTGGCCGAAAATATCGGCCAGCATGCGGTTGTCACCGCCGCCATGCCCGCCCTCGGCCATGACGACGGGGACGACCCGAGGCGTTCCGTGCAGTGGGAAATGGTAAAGCTGGATGCCCTCGGCCGCGCCTTCCTGTTCTTTTGCGCCGCCTCCGTTGATGTATGAGGTCTCGCGCACCATCAGCTCGATCCGACCGCCCGAACCGTTGAAGCTGACATTGAACCCCTCCCACGGGGCATAGGCATTCAGCGAGTAGGTCAGGACCGAGCGGTTCTTGTAGCGCACCATGACTTGCATGGTGTCTTCGATACTGATGCCGTCCCCGAACACATTCTGGTCGCGCTGATAGCCGTCCTCATGCTCGGCGTCCCAGTAGAGCGCCTTTTGCACCGGGCTGGCTGTCAGATCGATGGCGAAAGGATCGTCCTTGGCGGCCTCAATCCCCGTGGTGCGGGTATAGGGGGTGAAATGCCCGCGCTCCTCGGCATTGGCGCGGCCATAGAAACGCAGGTCACCCATGCCGAAGACGGTTTCGGGCTGACTTTCCAGCCAGAAATTCACGAGGTCGAAATGATGGGTCGATTTATGGACCATCAGCCCGCCGCTATTGCGCTTGTCGCGATGCCAGCGGCGGAAGTAATCGGCGCCGTGCTTGGTATCCAGCAGCCATTCGAAATGGACCGAGAAGACTTCGCCGATCGCGCCCGATGAGATCAGCTCGCGCACCGCCGAGTTATGGGGCGCGTAGCGATAGTTGAACGTGACCCGGACCGAGCGGCCGGTGCGCTTCACCGCATCGACGATCTGCTGGCACTTGCTGGCATCGGTCGTCATCGGTTTTTCGGTGATCACGTCGCGCCCGGCTTCCAGCGCGGCAATGATGTAGATGTGGTGCGTCCGGTCGATCGATGTGACGATGACGACCTCGGCGCCGGTTTCGTCCAGCATCTGGTGGAAATCTTCGGCCTTGTAGGCTGGCAGCGGGTCCAGGCCGAACTCATCCTGCAGGACACTGTTGGTGTAATCCATCCGGGTCTGGTTGGTGTCGCAAAGCGCGACCAGTTCGGCATTGTCGCGGTAGTCCTTGGCAATGGCTTCGTAAAACATCCGCGAACGGGAACCGGTACCGACAAGCGCGTATTTCTTGCGCATCTCATTCTCCTGCTGTCGTCTGCCCGTGGTGATTGCAACGGGATAAGTTGATCTGTCCGAAGCCTGTGGGCGTTCGGGTATTGGCTGGAATTTCGGAACTGCTTCAGCCGCGGATCGCGCGGCCTTCGGGGGTAAAGAAGTGGCACCGCGCGGGATCGATCCGCAGCGACACACGGTCGCCGTTGCGACAGGGCTGCTGTCCCGGAAGGACGACGGTCAGAGGTTCGGCGCCAAAGCGTGGGCGGACATGCAGGACGGTGCTGCCGCCCAGATGTTCGACCAGCTCCACCTGTGCATCGCCAAGGGATTGGCCCTCGCCATCACCGACAACGATATGTTCGGGCCGGATGCCGAGGGTCAGGGCCGTGCCGGCGGTCGAATGCAGGGAACGACCTGCCTCAATCCGCTGGCCATCAAGATTGAACCCCGTCGCATCGGCCACGCTAACCGGCACGAAGTTCATCTTGGGCGAACCGATGAAGCCCGCGACGAACTGGTTCTCCGGTTCATTATACAGTTTCAGCGGAGAGCCCGCCTGCATCACCTGACCGCCGCGCAAGACGACGATCTGATCGGCCATGGTCATCGCCTCGACCTGATCATGGGTGACATAGATCATCGTATTGCCAAGCCGCTCGTGCAGCTTGGTGATCTCGACGCGCATCTGCACGCGCAGCTCGGCATCAAGGTTCGAGAGCGGCTCGTCGAAAAGAAAGATCTTGGGGTCGCGCACAATCGAACGTCCGATGGCGACGCGCTGGCGCTGTCCGCCCGACAGTGCCTTGGGCTTGCGGTGCAGATAGTCGGTGATCTGCAAAGTCGAGGCCGCGTCCCGCACGCGGCGGTCGATCTCGGGTCGCTTGTAGCCCGCCGTCTCAAGTCCAAAGGCGAGGTTCTTGTAGACGCTCATATGCGGGTAAAGCGCATAGGACTGGAACACCATCGCAATGCCACGCTTGGCGGCGGCGACATCGTTCATCCGTGCCCCGTCGATCATCAGATCGCCGTCCGTGATCGTTTCAAGTCCCGCGATCATCCGCAGCAGGGTGGACTTGCCGCAGCCCGAGGGACCCACAAAGACGGTGAATGCCCCCGGCTCGATCTTGAGGTCGATGCCACGGATCACGTCATGTGCGCCGTATCGCTTTTCGACCTTGTTCAGTTGGATTGTGGTTGCCATGCGTGTTTCCGGTTATCTCAGCGTTTCATGCCGGTGGTGGCGATGCCCTCGATGAGTAGCCGCTGGAAAAAGAGGAAGATCAGGAAGATCGGGACAAGTGACAGGATCGACATCGCAAACAGCTCGTTCCAGCTGGAGGTGCCGCTTGAGTCGATGAAAGACCGCAGGCCAAGCTGGACGGTATAGTTGCCCATCTCGCTGATATAGATCAGGGGGCCGAAGAAATCCTCCCATGTCCAGATGAAGGAAAAGATGGCGGCCGTGGCCAGGACCGGCAGCGACAGGGGCAGGATGATCTTGCGATAGATCCGCCACGGGCTGCATCCGTCCATGCGGGCGGCTTCGTCCAGTTCGCGGGGAATGCCGCGAAAGAACTGCACCATCAGGAAGATGAAGAAGGCATCGACCGCGAAATATTTGGGCAGGATCAGCGGCCACCAAGTGTTCACCCAGCCCAGCTCGCGGAACAGCACATATTGCGGGATCAGCGTGACGTGATAGGGCAGCATCATCGTGCCCAGCATCAGCGCGAACCACAGCTTCCGGCCGGCGAATTGCAGCCGGGCAAAGGCATAGGCGACCAGCGACGCAGCCAGAACATTGCCCACCGTCGCCAGCACCGCGATGATCAGCGAGTTGACGAAAAAACGCCCGAAATTGACCTGAAGCCCGAACCAGCCATCCCGATAGGCTTGCAACGTCACCTGCGACGGGATCAGGCCCGCCTCGCCCCCGAACAGTTCCGCGGCAGGCCGCAGCGAGCCCGACAACATCCACAGGATCGGATAGATCATCACGAAGCAGACCGCGATCAGCAGCGTGTGGCGCAGGACGCTGTTCAGACGGGGATGGGCCGATGCGCGGCCCGGCATGTCATGGACCGCATCAGTCATCGTAATGCACCCAGTATTTCGTGGTCAGGAATGAAAACGCGGTAAAGATCGCGATGATGATCACCAGCACCCAGGCCAGTGCCGAGGCATAGCCCATGCGGAAGTAGCTGAACGCCTCTTGATACAGGTAAAGCGTATAGAACAGCGTCGAGTTGATCGGCCCGCCCGACCCGCCAGAGATGACGAAGGCCGGAGTGAAGGCCTTGAAGGCCTCGATGGTCTGGATCACGAAGTTGAAGAAGATGACCGGCGACAGCAGAGGCAGGGTGATCCGCAGGAATTGCCGCGTTGGCGAGGCCCCGTCGAGGCTTGCGGCCTCATACATGTCCGTCGGTATCTGACGCAGCCCGGCAAGGAAGATGATCATCGGTGAGCCGAACTGCCAGACCGACAGCACGACCAGCGTGTAAAGTGAATAGTTCGGGTTCGAGATCCAGCTTGGCCCCTCGATCCCGACCATCGCCAACATGGCGTTGACCAACCCATCCGAGGCAAAAAGCTGCCGCCACAGGACCGCGATGGCGACCGACGTGCCCAGCAACGACGGCAGGTAAAAGATCGCCCGATAGACCGGCAAACCGCGCATCCCCCGGTTCAGAACCATTGCGATCGCAAGGGCGAAGGCAAGCTTCAGCGGGACCGACAACGCGACATAGAGCAGCGTCACCTTGATCGCGGCGGTGAACTTGGGGTCAGCCGTGGCCATGCGGACATAGTTCTGAGCCCCGACGAATTCAGGCGCGGTCAGCAGGTCGAAATTGGTGAATGAGAGGTAAAGCGAGATCAGCGCCGGACCCAGTGTCAGGCAGAAAAAACCGATCAGCCATGGCGCAAGGAACATATATCCCGCGCCATTCCGTTGGATGGCCCGTTTGAGCCATCCTTCCGGAACTGGACCTTTCTTGGTCTCGCTGTCGTTGATTGCGTCGCAGGCCGCCATGCCTCAGGCCCGCTTCAGGATTGCTGCGGCCTCATCGACAAGGCTGGCGCCGCCCTGCTCCGGCGAAACGGCCTCGAATCCGACTTCTTGGCTGATGCGGATCTGGACGGCGTTGATCTCACCCGCGCCCTTGGGCGGCGAAGGCGGCAGCGCCCCGATATGCGGCGTCAGGCTGGAAATCAGTTCCACGACCTTGCGGCTGGTTTCGCTCAGATCGGGCATGATCGCCTCGCGGATTTCGGGCGAGGCAGGCACACCGCGATCCAGACCCAGAAGCCTGGCACCTTCGGGTGCGCGGACCAGGAAGTTGATCATCCGCGCGGCCAGCGCAGGGTCCTTGGACGTGGACGAGACCGAGAACATCTGCGAGGGCTTCAGATACTGTCCGGGCTTGCCACCCTCCTGCACGGGCGCGCCCACAACCGACAACTCGGCCTGGACCAGTTTCTGGAAGGATTCGAATTGGTTGGAATGCGCGAAATCGGTGACCGCGCTTCCGGTGACGATCGGCGAAGTTTCGGGCGAGTTCTTGTAGAGGGCCTGCGTATCTGCGGGCACGCAGCTTTTGGCTTTGCGCATCTCGGTCCAGTAAGCGAACCAGCGCCCGGCATCGGCGGCGTCATAGCCCAGCGTCCCGTCCGGGTTATAAAGCGCCTTGCCCTGAGTGCGCAGCCAGACTTCGAACAGTCCCTCCTGACAGCTGCCATCGGCGGTCGCATAGACGCGGCTGCGCTTGTTGGCAGATGTGAAGGCCGCGCATTGCTCGGCAAAGCCATCCCAGCTCAGCCCAAGGGTGGGGGCATTGACCCCGGCCTCGTCCCAAGCCTTGCCGTCGAACACGACCGAGAAGGCATTGACGCCGACATTGCCGCCGTAAAGCTTGCCGTCAACCGAGCAACTGTCCAGATTGACCTGTCCGAAATCGGCAATGGCCAGTTCCTTGCCAAGGAATTCGTCCAGCGGGCGGATCGCGCCGCGCCGGGCATATTCGAACATGTAGCGGTAATCCATCTGGATGAAATCTGGCGCATTGCCACCGGCGACCTGCGTCGCCAGACGTGCCCAATAATCATCCCAGCCCATGAATTCGGATTCGACGGTCACGCCGGGATTTGCCTGCTTGAACAGGTCGATCGCGGCATTGGTCCGGCGGGCGCGCTCGTCTCCGCCCCACCAGATCATGCGAATATTTCCCGCCTGCTGGGCAAGCGCGGGGGCCGACCCCAGAAATGGCAGGCTGGCCATGGCCAACCCGGCGCCGAGAAGCCGGCGCCGACCGATATTGGTCGAGTTCATGTGTATCCTCCCAAACTGGATGGCACCACCGACATATGCGGTTGCCGATCCCTGTCTCCCGTCTGCCGGTGTCCCCCCACCAGGCTATGACGCGCTTTCCGGCATCATAGTGAAATCAGGTTACGGATTGAGAGACATACGAACAACTACAAAATATTGGACGTTCTATCGAATTTATTTATACCAAGATCATTCAACAGGGGGTGAGGATGGACCGGGCTCTTGAGCAATTTGTGGCAGTCGCCGAGGCCGGCTCGTTGATGGCGGCGGCTGAAAAGCTGCGTCTGTCGCAGCCCGCGCTCAGCTACAATCTGAAGCGGCTGGAACAATCGCTGGGGGTCGAACTGTTTCACCGCTCATCGCGCGGCGTGCAACTGACGAACTATGGCGAGACGCTCTATAACAGCGCAGTGGTGATCGGGCGGCTGCACTCGAACGCCCTGATGACCATCGCGCGGCAAAAGGCCGAGCTGGAGGAGGGGATCAGCATCGGCACCGGCTATTCGACCTGGATTCTGATCCTTCGCGACTACGTCATCGAGCATTTCAAGGCCCATCCGAACGCGCCGATCAACCTGAGCATCGGCAATATGATGCGCTGCATGGACCAGCTGCTGGCGGGCGATATTTCCCTGTTCATCGGACATCGGATCGATCAGCTGAAGGAAGGCATCGCGGTCGATTTCATCCCGATAGGCTATGCGACAGACGGCTATTTCGTCCGCCGGGGCCACCCGCTACTGGGTACGGCGCGCGGTCTGGATGAAGTGCGCACCTACCCCACAACCATGGCCTATCCTGTCGATGCCAGCCAGAAGCGGCTGGTGTCAGCCGGTGAGCTATATGACGCAAACCGCCTTGGGCATGCCTTCACCTCGAACTCACTGGAGGCCTGTCTTGAATTCGTTCACGCGACCGATGCGGTGCTGATCCACAGCACGGTTCTGGCAGGATATTTCGCCGAACAAGGGTTGGAGCAGATCGAGATCCGCGTCGGCGAGGACACAAAGAAAGCGGTGATGGGTATTCATGTCCTGCCCGAGCGACGCGCGCATCCCAAGGTGCAGGCTTGCATTCGCGCCATCCTTGAACGCGCCGAGCGCTTAAAGCTGTTCCCGCTTTATGACGGTTAAACATCTTGCGCCGATCCGATCCGCAAACCTGGACCGCCTGCCGTCCAGCGTTTTCCCCGACCAAGAGATCGGCGCGAAGAACTCCAGTCGCAAACTGTCCAGCTTCTGCGCATCCACTCAATATCTGCAGCAAATCGCCGCGCGTAAGCTGCCGCGTTGATCTAGCGATATTCCCCCTCGCGTAGCTTGTGGTCCGGACCGACAGTCTGCCAGCGAGCCGGTTCAATGTCAGTGCCCAGAGGATAGATCGGCGCGGTCGCAGCGGGCGGATGTGACAGGCGCTCAAACCGCGCGGCGGGATGGGAAACGGGGACTGCTTCCAGCAAGCGTTGGGTATATGGATGCGCTGGACGCGACAGCACCGCCTCTGCCGGGCCCTGCTCGACGATCATGCCGCGATGCATGACCAGAATGCGGTCTGCCACGCGTTCTACGACGGCCATGTCGTGCGAAATGAACAACAACGCCAGATCCTCATCGCGCTTGAGTTCGTCGAGCAGGCTCAGGATTTGCGCCTGAATCGCGACATCCAGCGCCGAGACCGGCTCATCCGCGATCAATACCTTGGGCCGCAGGATCAAGGCCCGCGCGATGCAGATGCGTTGGCGTTGCCCACCCGAAAACTGGTGCGGATAGCGACCAAGACTGTCTTCGGGCAACCCAACCCGTGCGACCAAAGCGCGGAGGTGATCCTCGTCAGCCGCGACGCCGCGGATGCGCAGCGGCTCGGACAGGATCTGGCGAACCGACATGCGCGGATCAAGCGCGGCATAAGGGTCCTGAAAGATCATCTGGATGTCGTCGCGCGCCACCCGCAGCGCCTGCCCGCCAAGGGTCAGCAGATCGCGACCGGCCAGCAGCGCCCGCCCCTCATGCGTCGGGATCAGGCGCAGAAGCGACTTTGCCAGCGAGGACTTGCCACAACCGCTTTCGCCGATGATCGCCACGGTCTCGCGCGGGTGCAGGTCGAAGCTCACGTCCTCGACGGCATGAAGGTTCGCGACATGGCGGCGCAGGATGCGCGAGCGGACGGGGAAGCGCGTGCTGAGATGGCTGACCGACAGCACCGGGGACGCTGTGCATGGCTCGGCCTGCGTGGCTGAGATCGCTGCCTGGCGGAACTTGGGTGCCGCGTCCAGCAACTTGCGGGTGTAGTCATGTGCGGGGGCGTCAAAAACCCGCCGCACCGGCCCTTCCTCGACGATACGCCCATGCAGCATGACGGCAACGCGATCGGCGATTTCAGCCACCACGCCCATGTCATGGGTGATGAACAGCACCCCCATGCGGGTCTGCCGCTGCAAGCTGCGGATCAGCGCGAGAATCTCGGCCTGCACCGTCACGTCAAGAGCGGTGGTCGGCTCGTCCGCGATCAGGATATCGGGCTCGCAGATCAACGCCATGGCGATCATGACGCGCTGGCGCATGCCACCAGAAAGTTCATGCGGATACTGGTCAAAGCGGCGCAACGGATCGGTCATCCGCACCTTTTCCAGCATCGCGATAGCCCGCGCCTTGGCCGAGCCATCGTCAAAGGGCTGGTGCTGGCGGACCGCCTCGACCAGTTGCGCGCCAACGGTCAACACCGGGTTCAGCGATGTCATCGGGTCCTGAAAGATCATCGCGATCCTTGCACCCCTGATCTTGCGCATCTGACGTTCGTTCATCAGGGCCAGATCAAGCGGCTCTTGCCGGGCTGTGTCCAGAAGGATGCGCCCGCCGGTGATATGCCCCCCCTGCTGGTCGATCAGCCGCATCACGGACTTCACCGTCACCGATTTGCCCGAGCCGGATTCCCCGACAAGGGCGAGGATTTCACCCCGATCAAGCCGCAGCGAGAGGTCATGAACGACCCCTGCCCGGTCGACCCCAAAGGCGATGTCGAGGTTCTGGATCGACAGCAGGGGTTCATGCGTGGTCATGGCGCCTCTCTTTCAGACGTGCGGCCGGGCGGCCCAGACCCGGATTTCCAGAAGCGAATCCCGCCGCGAGGCCGCCATCTGGACGACCGACAGGCCGGGCGGCGTCCCCTCGCCCACCCATTCGTTCCAGATCGGGACGAATTCCGGCCATTGCGCCATGTCGGCAAGCCAGAGTTGGGCGTGGATCAGCCCCTCTCTTCCGCTACCCATTTGCGATAGCAGATCATCTATCACGCCAAGAATGGCGCGGGTCTGACCCGAAAAAGGCAGCGATTTGTCGGGAGCGGTCAGGCAGGCCGAGGCGACGTCGCCTGCAGCCGAGCCCAGAAAAATCTTGGGACCCCAGCTGTCGATGCGTCCGGTTTTCTGGATCGTCATGCTGCGGCTTCCTCGCGATAGGCAACCGCGACGAGTTCCAGCAAAAGGTCAGGGCGGTACAGCTCGCCCGAGACACAGGTGCGGGCGGGCGGGTTCGTGGTATCGACCCAGCCGTTCCAGACCGAGTTCAGCGCTGCAAAATAGCGCATGTCCTTGAGCCAGATGGTGACGGTGAACAGGTCGGACTGCCCTATCCCGTTCTCACGCATCAGTTCGTCCAGACGGGCGATCACATCGCGTGCCTGTTCCTTGATGTCGCCGTCCAGATTGCGGGGCTGAAGCCCGACGAAATGGGTCCAGTTCCCGGTCTTGCAGACCAGCGAACGGCGGGCCCCGTCCATGGTTTCGGTATGGCTGCGAGTGGTCATATCTTGTTCCTTGTCAGTGAGATTTAAGCTTGGGGTCGAACTGGTTGCGCAGCGCGTCGCCCAGCAGGTTCAGGCCCAGCACGGTCAGAAAAATGGCGAGGCCGGGAAACAGCGCCATCCACCAGGCGCTGGAGATATAGGCGCGCGAGTCGGACAGCATGCCGCCCCAGGTCGGGATCGCGGGCGGCACGCCCAGCCCCAGGAAGCTGAGCGAAGATTCCGCGATGATCGCATTGGCCATGGCAAAGCTGGTCATCACGATGATCGACAACATCACGTTGGGCAGGATGTGGTGTCGGATGATGAACCCGTCCGAGGCACCAAGTGTGCGCGCAGCCATGATGAATTCGCGTTCGCGCAGGGCCATCGCCTCGGCCCGGGTGACGCGGCAATAAGGGATCCAGCGCTGCGCGGTCAGGGCGATGATGACGATCGCAAGGCCCTGACCGACAAAAGCCACGATCGCGATGGCCAGCATCAGGGGTGGAAAGGACCAGAAGATCTCGACGACCTTCTGAATTGCCCCGTCGATGCGGCCACCGAAATAGCCCGCGGTCACACCAAGCGCGACCCCGGTCACGCTGGCGAAAAGCGCGACCGAAAGCGCGATGATCAACGACACGCGCGAGCCGTAGATGATACGGCTGAGAATATCGCGCCCGACGTGATCGGTCCCCAGCACATACGGGCCGGTCCAGTCCGGCGGCATCATCGCGACCATCAGATCCTGCTGGTTGGGCGGATGCGGCGCAAGCCATGGGCTGAACAGTCCCATGATCACCAGCGCCGCAACGGTGGCAAGGCCGAAGCCCGCCTTGAAGCCCGACAGATGACGATGGCTGCGGCGAAAGCGCTGCCACCTGCCTTGTCCTGCGGGAATGGAATTGCCTGCTGTCATCGTCATCTCAGTTGATCCGAATGCGGGGGTCGATAAGGGTGTAGAGCAGGTCGATCAGCAGGTTCACGAGGATGAAGATCGCGGTGTAGATCAGCACCAATCCGATGATCAGCGGATAGTCGCGCGACGAGATCCCCTGGATCAGCAGGCTGCCGATCCCCGGCCAGGCGAATACCGTCTCGACGATCATTGCACCCGACAGCAACGCCCCGAACTCCAGTCCGATGATTGTGACCACGCCAACCAACGCGTTGCGAAAAGCGTGCCGCCACAGGATGCGCATTCCGCCAAGCCCCTTGGCCCGTGCGGTCATCACATAATCCTCGTGCAGCGCTTCCTGCACCGAGGCACGGGTCAGTTGCGTGATGATCCCGGTCATGTTCGTGCCCAGAACCAGCGCGGGCAGCGCCAGATGCTTCAGCGCACCCCAGAACGCGTCCAAGCGCCCCTGGATCAGCGTGTCCAGCAAAAGGAAGCCGGTGATCGGCTCAACCCCCATTCCCCAGGGCGCGCGCCCGCCGGAGGGCAGCAGATGCCAATGCCCGGCGAAAAGCAGGATCAGCAGGATGCCGATCCAGAAATTCGGCATAGAAATCCCGGCAAAGCTGAACGTCGATGCAAGGCTGTCCCAGAGCGACCCCGGCCGCGCCGCCGCCAGCACCCCCAACGGAATGCCGATCGCGACCGCGACCAGCGTGGCTGCAAGGGCCAGCTCGATCGTGGCCGGCAGGCGCTCAAGCACCAGTTCCATCACCGGCATCTTGTATTTGAACGAGGTTCCGAAATCGCCCGTGACCGCATTCCCAAGGAAGTTCAGGAACTGCATCAGCGGCGGATCGTCGAGACCCCATGCCTCGCGAATTCGCGCCTTATCCGCGTCGGAAGCCTCGTCCGAGATCAGCATGCTGACTGCGTCTCCGGGCGCGAACTGCATCAGCGTAAAGACCACGGCCGCGACCACGATCAGCACGGGAATGGCACCGGCAAGGCGGCGCGTGGAGTAAAGCAGCATCGGCTGTCCTTTGGTTCTGGGACGGGCCGCCCGGCGGCGACCCGGATGCCGCGATCAGTTGACGAAGACTTCCCAGCCATTGACCTGATCGGCCGGGCGCGGCTGGAAGCTGATTCCCTTGGAAACACCCCAGGCCATCTTGTGCTGCCACATGAAGGCGGCCGGGGCCGCATCGACCAGGTAGCGCACTGCCGCCTGCATCTTTTCGTCACGCGCCGCCGGATCGAACTCGGCGCGCTCGGCCGCCAGCAATGTGTCAAGCTCGGGGTCCGAGAAACCGATCCGAGGCGAGCCTCCGGTCGCGAAGTACTGGTGCAACGCCCGCGAAGGATCGATCATTGAACCACGGCCCATGTAGTAGAAGGGAACCTTGCCCTGCTGGACATTGGCCCAAAGCGTTGCCCATTCCGGCGTGTCGAGCGTCACCTTGAACCCTGCGGCCTCAAGCATCGGGACCATCGCCTCGGTGATCTGCCGGTCGGCGGTATAGCGGCCGACCGGGGTCGAAAGCGTCACCTCGACCCCTTCCAGCCCGGCCGATTGCAACAGCTCGCGGGCCTTTTCGGGATTGTAGTCATAGGTGCCGGTGAATTCGGGATCATGACCGATCTGGCCAGCACTGACAGGACCGTTCAGCAGGTCGGCCTGCCCTTGCAGGATCGCGCGAACGATGGCCTCGCGGTTGATCGCATGGGCGACGGCCTGCCGCGCCTCCTTGCGGTCCCACGGGTGGGTCTTGGGCGACATTGCCAGAAACATCATCTCGACCGAGTTGGTCGTGGCGATCTGGGCATTGGGCATGTCTGCCACCCGCGCCATCAGCTGGGGCGGCACGGATTGCGCAATCTGGACCTCGCCATTGGCAAGCGCGGTCACCCGCTGTTCGGGCTCGGGCATGATGCGATACATGATCTGCGTGGGATTGTTGGGCGACAGCATCGGGTGGCCGTCATTGCGCGAGATCACGATATGCTCGCCGATGCTGACCTCATCAAGCTTGTAAGGCCCCGCACCGAACGGCGCGTCCCTGAACATCGCCTCGCCCATCTGATCGTAAAGCGCCTTCGAGGTCACGGCGACGCCAGCAAGGTTGTCGGGCACCGTCGCGTCGGGGGTTGCAGTGGTGATACGCACGGTGCGGTCGTCGATCGCCTCGACCTTGCTCCAGCCTGCGACAAGATAGGATTTCCCCGACGACGGGTTCTTGCCCAGATAGTCGATCGAATGAACGATGTCCTGCGCCAGCACCGGTTCGCCATTATGGCGCTTGGCACCCTCGGGCAGGCGGATCTCCCAGGTCAGAGGATCAACTGACTGCACCGTCTCGGCCAAGTAGGGCACAAATTCATTGCGGTCGAAATCATAGCGCGTGACACAGCCATAGACCTGACACCAGACGTTCGACAGCAGCACGACTGGATCTGCATAGGGGTTGTAGCCCGAGATCGTCTCGGTGATTGCGACCGCGACGCGTGCGTCTGTCTGCGTTTGGGCGGAGGCATCATAGGCAGTGGTCGAAATCGCTGCCGTCGCGAGAAGAGAAAGAAGCGCTTTTTTCATCATCGTCCGTTCATATGGGCCGTGTCGCCAGACAGGTCTTTGATTTCATTTTGAACTTGCTTTGTGCCGCAGCTTGCGTAACTATGTAAGTGAACGCTTACTTACTCACCGTAAAGCACAAACATGACCACAGCACCCTTCCAGACGCCAAGATCGGCGCGCGACGCGCGAAATTTGTTCAACCCGCTTAACTTTTGCGCAATGGGATGGGGGTTCGGATGCAAAAGGTGACCGATCCGGCTACGCCCGGCGTTGCACAAATCGGAGTGGCCCAGCGATTGATCGCGGCAGCGACGACCGAGTTCCAGCGTCATGGCTTTCAGGGCGCAAGCGTCTCGCGCATCATCGAAACCGCCGATTGCAATGTCCGAATGATCTACCACTATTTCGGCAGCAAGCTGGGTCTCTATCGCGCTTGCATCGAACAGGTCTATGAGGAGCTTCGCCTCGCCGAGGCCGAGGCCAGTTTTTGGGACTTGCCACCCAAGCAGGCGATTGCCGAACTGACGCGGTTCACCTTCGACTATATGGAGACGCATCCCGAGTTTCAGGGCATGATGCGGATCGAGAACATGTCCGATGGCGTGCATGTCCGCGAATTGACCACGGTGAACAGCCGCGCCGAGACGCTGTTCAATGCGATCAGCAATGTGCTGGATCGTGGCGTCGCCGAAGGGGTCTTTGCGCATCGACCCGATCCAGGTTCGCTTTATCTCTCTATCCTTGGACTGGCGACAATCCATATCGCCAACCGGCACACGATGGGTGTGGTGCTGGGCCGCGACCTTTCGGCCCCGGATTTTCTGATCGCCCGGCGCGAAGAAGTCGTGCGGATGGTTCTTGCCTCGTTGACGAGTTCCACAGAATGAAGGGCGCGGTCACGACCCCGCATCCGCTGGCGACCGAGGCTGGACTGGCGGTGCTACGTCAAGGCGGCACTGCCCCCGAGGCGTTGGTCGCGGCGGGCGCGGTCCTGACCGTCGTCATGCCACATTTCTGCGGTCTGGGCGGAGACGCGGTCTGGCTGGTTGCAGACCGCACCGGCGCTTGCCGGACCTTCCTTGCCATCGGCCAAGGGATCGACCGCGCGATGCCGTCCGCCCCCCTGCCCCTGCGCGGACCCGGTGCAATCCTGACGACCGCCGCCGTCGTCGATGGCTGGCGCCACGCGCTTGACCACGCAAGACGCCACCTTGATGGACGCTGTCGCTGGGAGGATCTTCTATCGCCGGCCATCAACCTTGCGCGCAATGGTTATGCCGTGACCGCTTCGCAGGAATTCTGGGCACGTCATCGCGCAGACGAGACCGCCGGCTGGCCGAATTTTGGCAAGATTTTCCTCGATGCGGGCCGACCGCTTGCGGCTGGTACGATGCTTCGCCAACCCGAACTTGCGGAAAGCCTGAGCCTGCTGGCCGAGCATGGCGCATCGGAGTTTTATAGCGGATCACTTGCGCGACGTATCGTGGACGGGCTGAACGCGGCAGGCGCGATCATCGGACTGGATGATTTGCGGCGTACCAGGACGCGCGAGGTCGCACCGATCTCTCTGCGCTACCGCGATGTCACGCTTCTGGCACCGCCACCTCCGACCCAAGGCCTGACGACGTTACAGATCATGGGAATTCTGTCCCATTTCGATCTGTCCGCCCTACGCCCCGGCAGCGCCGAGCACGTGCATCTTTGTGTCGAGGCCGTAAAGCGCGCATTTCGTGACCGCGACGCAATCGCCGATCCTGCGCATATGACGTCCCTGCCAGAGCAATTGCTTGCAGCGCCATATCTGCATGAGAAAGCGGCTGGCATTTCAACCGACCGGGCACTTGTCTGGCCAGATCTCTGGCGGCACGGAGATACCGTTTTCCTTGGGGCGATGGATGAGCAGGGCAATGCGGCGAGCGTGTTGCAAAGTACCTATTTTGACTGGGGAAGCGGCGTGGTCGCCGGGGATACCGGCATCCTTTGGCAAAACCGCGGCGCCGCTTTTTCCACAGACCAAAGGCATGTCAACGTCTTCGCACCAGGGAAACTGCCGTTCTACACGCTCAATCCCGGCATTGCGCTTCGCGACAGCGGTCCTGCCTTCGTCTATGGAACCCAAGGGGCTGATGGTCAGCCACAAACTCTGTCCATGCTGCTTACGCGCCTGATCGATTTTGCCGAGGCACCAGCACAGGCACTGGCGGCACCGCGCTTTCTGCTAGGTCGCACGTTCTCGGACAGCCGCGACAGCCTGAAGCTTGAAGAAAGCATGGGGCCGGAAACGGTTTCAGCATTGCGCATGCTTGGGCACGAAGTGACGACGATCCCGGCGCTCAGCCCGCTTGCCGGACAAGCCGGTGTAGTCTTGGATGGGCATGGATATCCCGATCCGCGGAGCTAGTTGAGGTCTGCGACTCATCTTCATTCGATGGATTGCATCGTCGCCCCCCTGACCTGCCCGGACGCGAACGCCACCCCCAAGCATGATTGGTCGCCTCGGCGTGCGTCGCTGCACGGCTTGCAAGGGGTTATTCGCCTCCGCCCATATTGGTGGATGACGACCAGCTTCTTGCCGACGATACGCCCGGTTCCGCCTGTCGGGGCGCGGATGGGGCCGCAGGTCACGCCCCGTCAAGCCGTTCGATGCGGCGCAACACGGGAAACGCGCTCATCCATATCGCGACGACCGCCAGTGTTCCAATCCCGCCAATTACGCCCGCTGCGACCGGCCCCACAAGCCCCGCCATCATGCCGCTTTCGAACTCCCCAAGCTGGTTCGACGTGCCGATGAACAAGGAGTTCACGGCATTGACCCGCCCTCGCATTTCATCCGGGGTCATCAACTGCACCAGCGAGGATCGCACCACCACGCTGATATTGTCGGAGGCCCCGACGATCAGCAGCGCAATGATCGATATCCAGACATCCTTGGACAGCGCGAACAAGATCGTGGCAAGGCCGAAGACAGCGACGGCCGCGAACATCTTCCGGCCTGCACCCGAAACAATGGGCATATGACCAAGATAGATCGACATGCCAAGCGCGCCGATGGCGGGTGCGGCGCGCAGAAGGCCCAATCCGAAAGGACCTGCCTCGAGGATGTCGGAGGCGTAGATTGGCAGAAGCGCCGTCGCTCCGCCAAGCAGCACCGCGAACAGGTCCAATGAGATCATGCCCAGCACGGCCGGCGTCCGCCGGATGAAGGAAACACCTGCAAAGACAGTTTGCAGCGTGACCGGCGCCCGCGTCGCCGGCGCGGCATGCAGCACCTGGATCGTGCCGACGCTGTAGCCTGCGGCAAGAAACAGCAACCCAGAGGCAATGAAGGGCACAATATGCCCCAGCCCATAAAGCAACCCGCCAAGCGCCGGACCAACAATCAGCGCCGTCTGCATGAACGAGGTTGAGGTGGCGATCGCCCGTTGCAGCATGGCAGGCCCGACGATACCCGGCACCAGCGAAGCCATGGTCGGGCGCTCAAAGGCCTGCGCCGCCCCCAGAACCGCGACAGCCGCCAGGATACCAGTCGGAGTCAGACGCTCCTGCCAGACAAGCAGGCCCAGAACCAGGACCGTGGCGGCCTCGACCCACTGGCAGGCAAGCCCGATACGGCGACGATCATATCGGTCAGCCACGGTACCGACGACAAAGGTCAGGATCAGCATGGGCAAGAACTGACACAGCCCGACCCATCCCAGCATCCAGGCCGAGCCTGTCAGCTCATAGATCATCCAGCCCATTGCGACCGTCAGCGACTGGAACGCCAAGGATGAGCAGGTCCGGGATACGAGGAAATGCCTGTAATTGCGATTATGAAGAACCGAGGGAGAAACTGTATTTGCCGTGCCGGAAAGATCCTGAGTCGTCATGCAGAAATCCTGAACTGTCGCCCGCCTCTGCGCCCGCAGTAGAACGAGGTCAAGGACCTCAATGCGCAATCACATCAGGTGTGACCAGCGATGGACCGCTTCGCTGCCGATCAGGGTTCGACAGGCGGGTGAACGAATCATTGCCCGGATTTCGGGGCGGGTTCAGCCTTGGGGCGGGACTGCGCATTGCGCATGCGCCCGCCGCTGCTTCGATCCTGCACTGCCCGCGTCACGCGGCATCATGAAAGGGGGAAGTGCATGACGATCCGTCCAGATCCCACATTCCACGCGACACCCCGGCTGGCGATGGAGGCCGAGCCGGAAAAGCTGGCCTATACGCTGCTGCTCAGCCCCGATTTCTCGCAGCCCGATGCCTTGGCGGTCGTCGATCTTGACCCGAAATCGGCGACATTCGGGCAGGTTCTCAGCACGCTCGCGATGCCCCATAAGGGCGACGAGTTCCATCATTTCGGTTGGAACGCCTGTTCGTCCTCGCTGTCGCCGCTGACCGATCATGCTTTCCTTGAACGGCGCTACCTGATCATTCCGGGGCTGCGGTCCTCGCGCATCTATGTCGTCGATACCAAGCCCGATCCGCGCCACCCAACGATCCACCGGGTGATCGAACCCGAGGAGGTCTTTCGCAAGACCGGCTATTCGCGCCCCCACACCATCCATTGCGGCCCCGAGGGGATCTATGTCTCGACCCTTGGCGGGGGCGGCCCGGACGGGACCGACGGCCCGCCCGGCATCTTCATCATGGATTGCCAGACCTTCGACGTCATCGGCAGGTGGGAGATCGACCGCGGCCCGCAGGACAAACATTACGATTTCTGGTGGAACCTGCCGCGCGATTACATGGTGTCCAGCGAATGGGCGCTGCCGCCGCAATTCGAAGGCGGCATCGTCCCCGAGCAATTGCTGTCGAACAAATACGGCCATCGACTGCATTTCTGGGACCTGCGGGCGCGCAAGCATGTGCAGGTGATCGACCTTGGCGAAAACCACCAGATGGCGCTCGAGGTGCGGCCCGCTCATGATCCGGTCAAGGAGTACGGCTTTGTCGGCGTGGTGGTGGACACGACCAATCTGGAAGGCTCGATCTGGACATGGTGGCGCGAGGGCGGCCAGTTCCATTGCCGTAAGACCGCGACCATCCCGCCAGAACCCGCCGATGCCGCGGACCTGCCGCCGCTTCTGCAAGGCTTCGGCGCCGTGCCGCCGCTGATCACCGATATCGACCTGTCGCTGGACGACCGCTTTCTTTACGTCTCGTGCTGGGGCACAGGCGAAATGCGGCAGTATGATGTCAGCGACCCGATGCAGCCCAAGCTGGCTGGCTCGGTCCATGTCGGAGGGATCGCGCGCAAGACCCCGCATCCGAACGGCAAGGCTTACGCCGGTGGGCCGCAGATGGTCGAAATCAGCCGCGACGGCAAGCGCGTCTATTGGACGAACTCGCTTTATTCGACATGGGATGACCAATTCTATCCCGGCGGCGTGCCCTCGGCCATGGTCAAGGCCGATGTCGGCGCGACGGGCGGGCTGACCCTTGATCCCACGTTCTGGCCCGAGTTTCCGCAGGGCTACCGCGCGCATCAGATCCGGCTGGAAGGGGGGGATTGCTCGACCGAGTCCTTCTGCTACCCCTCGGTCTGAGGTGGAGGGCTGGGCGCAGGCCGGGCTGTGGCTTTCAGTGCTGCTGAGCGGGGCCTATCACGGCGCAAGCCCCGGCATGGGCTGGCCCTTGGCGGTCTCGGCGGGCTTGATGGGGCGCGGGCGGCGCGACCTGTTGCTGGGCATGGGACAATTGGCGGTCGTGCATCTGGCCTCGATCCTTCTGGTACTGCTGCCCTTTGCGCTGATCCTGTGGCTGGTGGCCTATCAGGACCAGATCCGGACCGGGGCAAGCCTGCTGGTGATCCTTTTCGGCATCTATCGGCTGGTCGAACGCCGCCACCCCCGGCGACTTGCGCGGATCAGGCCGGGGCAACTGGTGCTGTGGTCCTTTGCGATCGCGCTGATCCACGGGGCGGGGCTGATGATCCTGCCGATCTATCTGGGCCTGTGCGGTGCCGAGGCGCATCATGCGGGGGGATCGACGCAGCTTGTCTCGGGGAACATCGGAACGGCCATCGCGGTCGCGGTCTTGCATACGCTGGCGATGGTCACCGTGGGGGGCGGGGTCGCGCTGGCCGTGCATGGCTGGCTGGGACTGGGCTTCGTCTCTCGCAGCTGGTTCAATCTCGAGACATTCTGGGCGATCAGCCTGATCGCAGTCGGCCTTCTGGGGTTGGTTTCGTGACAGGATGCCCGACGTCTGCGCACGCACCCGATTGCCACGTATCATCATCCGCCTGATCAAAGGACCCTTCAAAATCAGGCCGGTGCCTGAAACCATGGTGACGCCCTCGACCTTGCGGCCAAGGGCGTCATTGTTTGCTACCGGGACAGACCCGGCGGCAGGTCTGTCAGCCGACCAGAAAACCCAATCCGCCGACAGCGATCAGACCGCCCAGACCGTGCAATGGCAGCGTCAGCGCGGCCGACCGCGTCATCCGTCCAAGCCCGATGCCGACCAGATGCAGCAGCACGGTCGCCAGAACGAAACCAAGCGCATAGCGGAACGGGTCGGCAGCACCGGGCATTTCGGTGCCATGAGCATGGCCGTGGAAAACGGCAAAGACGGCCACCGCCAAGGTCGCCAGCCACATAGGCGGACGCAGTGCCAGCATCACGGCCACGCCGATCACGATGGCCGAGGCGGCGATACCGGCCTCGACCGCAGGCAGAGCGACGCCGAAAGCCCCCAGCGCGCCACCGGCCAGCATGGCAAGCGGAAAGGTCAGCGGCAGCAGCCAGGTCGCGGGCGAGCCGATGACGGCGGCCCAAAGCCCGACCGCGACCATGGCCAGCACATGGTCGGGCCCAAGCATCGGGTGCAGGAAACCGGTCGTGAAATCGCCCTGCGCGACATGGCCGGGATGGGCAAGCGCCACGCCCGGGAGCAGGATCAGGCAGGCGGTAATTACGCGAAGCATAACAGATCTTTCACTCATGAGATCGGTGGTCTACGGGCGTCAGGCGACGCCGCGCTCCTTCAGCGCAGCAAAGCCGCCGTCAACATCAACGACATTGGTGTAGCCAAGGCCGGTCAGGGTCTCGACCACCGGACCCGAGCCATTGATCGAGCCGCAGAAGACGACGATCCGCGCGTCCTTCGGCACCGAGGCGAAGGCCCCGGAAAAGACATTCGCCACCAGCTGTTTGGGCAGGATCACCGCCGAGGCGATCTCGCCATTCTCGGCCCGTCCCTTGGGGGCGCGCACATCGATCAGCAGGTCGGTCCCGGCCAGATCGGTGGGCAGTTCGTCGGCGGTGATGCGGGTATTGGACATGGAAACTCTCCTTCAGGATTGGGGGGCGGAATGGATCGGGTCGACCCAATAGACGGTTTCGGGAGGCTCGATCGGGTCGACATCGGTGATGTTGACCACCACGGCTTCGTTGTCCGAGCGGACAAGGACGCACTCCAGCACCTGATCGGGATCGGCGTTGATTTCCTGATGTGGCACATAGGGCGGGACATAGATGAAATCGCCGGGTCCGGCCTCGGCCACATATTCCAGACGCTCGCCCCAGCGCAGACGGGCCTTGCCGCGCAGGACATAGATCACGCTTTCCAGCGGCCCGTGATGGTGAACGCCGGTCTTGGCGTCGGGCTGGATGGCCACGGTGCCGGCCCAGATCTTCTGCGCGCCGACGCGAGCATGGTTGATCGCAGCCTGCCGGAACATGCCGGGGGTCTGGGCGGTGTTGGAATCCAGCTGGTCGCCCTTGATGACCCGCACGCCGTCATGCTTCCAGCGCGGAGCGTCGTCATGGGCATGGTCGTGATCGTGGTGATGATGGTGGCCGTCATGGCCGTGGTCGTGGGGCATCTGCCTCTCCTTCCGCGGCCCGATGGACCGCTACTTTCCATTTCATTCCGCCGCCGCACGGGCGCGGGCAAAGACATCCTCCATCCGCCAGTGCTGGTTCGGATAGTGCCCACCCAAGGCCCATTCGTCCCAACCGTGATGGCGGCGCATCTCGCCCATCAGACCGCTGATACGGGTGGTCTGGGCGTCAAAGCCCTCGATCCGCTCGGCATCCGGCCCGACAAAGATCGCGTCCTGCTGACAGTAAAGTTCGCACATGAAGCAGGTCTGGCAATCCCCCGCCCGCGCGATGACCGGGGGCTGGCCGGGCACGGCGTCAAAAACCCCGGTCGGGCAGACCTCAGCGCAAGTCCCACAGGCGTTGCAGGCGTCTGACAGGATGAATTCGATCATGCGGCCTGCCTTTCCGGTTCCGGCGCGGCAATCGGGCGATCAAGCCCATGCACCCGGATGCGCCGCGCCAGTGCGGGATCGGGTTGCGAATGGTCCTCGCGTTGGTGGATGCCGCGGCTTTCGGCGCGGGTGATCGACGCCAGCAGCGACCAGCGGGCCGAGGCCGTCATCGCCGCCAACTCGCGCAGGTCGGAGCCAGCCAGCTCGGACCAGGCCTGATCCAGCACGGCAAGGCTGGCGCGCAGACGCACCCCGTCGCGGAACAGCGCTTTGTCATAGGACAGCATCGCGTCCTGCACCTGCGCAAGGATCGCGGGGGCGTCGATCTGTGGCCCCCCGACCGGATGCAGCCCGGTCCCGCCGATGCCGCGTGCGCCGCTGCGCCGGGTGCTGCGCGCGGCGAAACGTGCAGCACCTGCCCCGGCCCATTGCCCCGAGGACAGCGCCCATGCCGAATTGATGTTCCCCCCGCCCGAGATCGCACCCGCGACCAGTTCGCGGGTCGCCGCATCGCCCGCAACGAACAGGCCGGGCACGCCCGCGCCGCAATCCCTGTCCTCGACCGCGATGCCGCCAATGCCGCGGATCGTGCCCTCGCCATGCAGGGTGACCTCGAATTTCCGGGTGTAGGGGTCGATCCCCCAGCGCCGGAAGGGCAGCAGGAAATTCGGCGAGATGGTAGGGACCTGCGCGCGGATATCGGCGGGGGTGCGGGCCAGATCGGCAAAGACCGGGCCACGCAGCAGCGCCGCCGCCAAGGGCCGGGTGATGTCCGGTCCGCCAATGGGCAGGACCTGCCCGGCCTCATCGTAATAGGTCGCAAAGGCGAAGGACATCGAGCGGGTCAGCGTCGTTCGCGCCGGTGCGATGCAATAGACCGAGGTGAACTCCATCCCCGACAGCTGCGCGCCCGCCTCGGCCGCCATCAGGTAGCCGTCGCCAGTGTTGTTATGCGACCCCAGCAGATGCGAGCGGAACGATGTGCCCCCGGTCGCAAGGACGACCGCGCCGCTTTCCACCTGCCAATCGGTGCCGCCGGGATGGCGAATGCCGCGCGCGCCGCCGATGCTGCCATCGGCATGGCGCAGCAATTCCTGCGCCGGGGCATGGTCGATGATGGTGACGCCGATCTGCTCCAGCCTACGGCGCAGCGCGCGCATGTATTCGGGACCGCGAAGCGCGCGGTAGCGCGGCTGGCCTTGCTCATCGCGGGAAAAATCATAGACATCAGAAAGGGTTGGCAGGATTTCCCACGTGGTTTCGAGGATGCGCTCCATCCAGACCGGGTCGTTCAGCCCGCCCGATTGTGCCAGCCGCTTGGCAATGGCGGCGGGGCGGTCGGCGGGGGCGACCCACCAATGGCCCGGTCCGGCCGTCGCGGTAACGCCCGACGTGCCCAACCAACCCTTTTCGACCAGCACCACCGAGGCCCCGGCCCGACGCGCGCCGATGGCGGCCCATGCGCCCGCCATGCCGCCGCCGATCACCAGCACATCGGTCGTGATGGAGAAGCCCGCCCTCAATGCGCTGCCCCCTGCCGCACGCCCAGCCAGTCCAGCAACTCGCCCCGGATACGGGTAAATTCCGGGTCAGCCACGTCGCGGGGACGCGGCAGGGCAATGCTCTCCTGATGAGCGATGACACCGTCCTTCATCACCAGAACACGATCGGCCAGAAGGATCGCCTCTTCGACATCATGGGTGACCAGCAGCACCGCGCAGCCGTGGCGCTGCCACAACTCGGCCACCAAGGCCTGCGCCTTCAACCGGGTCAAAGCGTCCAAGGCGGCGAAGGGCTCGTCCAGCAGTAGCAGGTCCGGCTCGCGCACCAGCGCGCGGGCCAAGGACGCCCGCTGTGCCTCGCCCCCTGACAACACCTTTGGCCAGACGTCGGCGCGATGACCGATGCCGACCTCGTCCAAAGCGCGTTCGGCGCGGGCGCGATCGGGGCGACCCGGAAGGCCCAGCAGGACATTGCGCCAGACCCGCTTCCACGGCATCAGCCGGGGCGCCTGAAAGGCGATGGCGCGGCGGGTGGGAACGGTGACCTCACCGGAAAATTCCGGGTCCAGATCGCCAAGGATACGCAGCAGCGTGGACTTGCCGCAGCCCGAGGCCCCCAGCAGGGCCACGAACTCACCGGGCTGGATATTCAGGTCAAGGTTGTCGATCACCCGACGTGTGCCAAAGCTGCGGGTCAGGCCATGCACCGCCACGGCGGCGGGCGCGTTCAGGCGCCGGTGAAGCTGGGTCGCCATGACAGGAAGATCCTTTCAAGTGTGCGCACAACCAGATCGACCGCAAGGCCGAGGAAGGCATAGACGACAAGGCAGACGACGATCACGTCGGTCTGAAAGAACTCGCGCGCATTGGCCATAAGGTAGCCGACGCCCGCCGTCGCGTTGATCTGTTCGCCAAAGACCAGCGCCAGCCATGCAATGCCCAGCGAGTAGCGCAGGCCAACCAAGGCATTAGGCAGCGCGCCGGGCAGGATGACATGGCGCACAAGGCCCCAGCGGCTAAGGCCCAGCGTCCTCCCCGCCTCGATCAGCGACTGGTCGACCCCGCGGATGCCGGCATAGACGTTGAGATACAGCGGGAAGGCCGTGGCCAGAGCGATCAGCGCGATCTTGGGTGCCTCGCCGATGCCGAACCAGATGATCAGCAGCGGGATCAGCGCCACGTTCGGCACGGTCCGCAGCATCTGCATGGGCGCGTCCACCATATCCTCACCCAGCCGGGTCAGGCCGGACAGCACCGCCAGCAGCACGCCGATGCTGCCGCCGATGGCAAGGCCAGTCATCGCGCGGCTCATCGAGACGACGATGGCCGCCTGCAATTCACCGCTTTCGATCAGCTTGGCGGCACTGGACAGGACCGTTCCCGGCCCGGCCAGAACCTCGGCGGGCAGGATACCGGTGCTTGAGGCCAGATGCCACAGCGCCACCAGCACCACCGGCCCCGTCGTGCGTCGCAGCCAGCGCGGCACCCGTGCCCCCCGCGCCGTCGCGGGGGTCAGGCGGACCAGATCGGCGCGGGCCGGACCCGAGGAACCGGCGGCGCTTTCGGCCTCGCGCGGGGGGGCGTAGCCGCGGGCGATCTCGGTGATGCTCATCAGTTCAGCGCCAGTTTCGGCAGATCGCGATAGACGTAATCGCCAAGGTTCAGCGAACCGGTCAGCACGCCCGCTTCGACCCAAGTGTCAAAGACATTCTGCAGCCCGGCAACGAACTCATCATCGATGGCGCGGGGCTGATAGGCAGTCTGTTCAGGGAAAAGCGGCTCGACCGTGGCGCGGTCCTGCTTGGTAAAGCCTTCATAGAAGGTCAGGAAGTCTTCCTTGTTGTCGCGCGCCCAGGCGTAGCTTTTGTCGATCCGCGACAGGTAATCCTGAATTGCCTTCAGCTTGGCGGGATCGGCCAAGGTCGGCTCGGTCACGGCATAGACGATATTGCCGGTATTGACGCCCTGCCCGTTGAAGATCTCACGCGCGCCAAGGACGCCGATGCTGCGGGCCTTGTAGATGCCCCAGATCGCCCAGGCATCGACGCCCTTGGACTGGAACGCGGCCGAGGCATCGGCCGGGGTCAGGAAGGCCAGTTTCACGTCCTTCTGGTCGATCCCTGCCTGTTTCAGGCTGCCCAAAGTCAGGTAATGCGCGACGCTGCCCCGTGTGGTCGGCGAGATGGTCTTGCCTTTCAGGTCGGCCAAAGTCTGGATCGGGCTGTCCTTCGGAACGATGATCGAGGTGCCAAGCCCGCCATTGTTGAAGGCCGCCGCGATCTTGATTTTCGACCCGCCCGCAATGGCGCTGACGGCGGGGCTGTCGGCGGACATGCCGATATCGACCGCGCCAGCCTTCAGCGCCTCATGCAGGTTGACGGCCGCCGGATAGACGGACCATTCGATCTTGTAGGGCAGGTCGTTCAGAAGGCCCGCGGCCTCAAGCCGGGCGCGCTGTTCGCCGACCTGATCGCCGACGCGCAGGGTGACGGTGGACAGATCCTGCGCAAAACCCGGCAGGGCCAGCGACAGGGTGGCGGCGGCGGCAAGGCCCGCAAGGGCGCGGCGTGTGATCGTGCTCATGGGAGGCTCCTATTTCGGGGTCATTCAGCCGCGATGCGGCGAATGCTGTGACGGTTGGCGGGCTTGGGCAGCCCGAGTTGTTCGCGGAAAGTCGTGCCCTGATATTCGCGGCGGTAAATCCCGCGATCCTGCAGGATCGGGACGACCGTTTCGGCAAAGACCGACAGTTCATCGGGCAGCGAGTTGTTGTAGACAAACCCGTCGGCGGCAGGCTCAAGGAACCAGCGCTGGAAGGCATCCGCGACCTGTTCGGGGGTGCCGACGAAATCGGTGCGCGGAGTGGCGAAGCGCTGCGCGGTCTGGCGCAGGGTCAGGTTTTCATCGCGGGCCAGCCGGATCACCCGCTCCGAGGTCGAACGGTTCGAGTTTTCCGCAAACCGCGCCACATCCGGGAAGGGCGCATCAAGGTCATATTGCGAGAAGTCGTGCTCATTGAACGACCGCGCCATGATCAGCAGCGCATCCTCGATCGAGGTCAGGGCGATGAATTCCTGATATTTGCGCTCGGCCTCGGCCTCGGTCGAGCCGATGACCGGGCGCAGGCCGGGCAGCACGAACAGCTCATCCGGGTCGCGCCCGAAGCCCGCCGCGCGGCGCTTGACGTCGGCATAATAAGCCTTGGCCGATTGCAGGTCGTCATTCTGGACAAAGATCGCGTCCGAGCGCGCGGCGGCGAAGTTCTTGCCATCCTCGGAGGCCCCGGCCTGAAAGATCACCGGCTGGCCCTGCGGCGAACGGGACAGGTTCAGCGGCCCCTCGACCTGGAAGAACTGGCCGTGATGGTCCAATCGGTGCAGCTTGGCCGGGTCGAAGAACTGCCCGCCCGCCTTGTCATGGGTCAGGGCGTCGTCTTCCCATGAATCCCACAAGCCCTGCACGACATCCAGATGCTCAGCCGCCAGACGGTAGCGGGTGGCGTGGTCGTAATGCTTCTCGCGCGAGTAGTTGCGGGCGGAGCCCTCAAGCCAGCTAGTCACCACATTCCAACCCGCGCGCCCGCCCGAGATATGGTCGAGCGAGCCGAACTGACGCGCGACATTGAAGGGCTCGGCATAGCTGACGGTCAGGGTGCCGACCAACCCGATATGCTCGGTCACCGCCGCAAGCGCCGACAGAATGGTCAGCGGCTCGAACCGGTTCAGGTAATGCGGACTGGATTTCGGGGTGATATGGACGCTGTCCGCAACGAACAGGAAATCGAACTTCGCCGCCTCGGCCAATTGCGCCTGACGCTTGTAATAGGCGAAATCGGTCGAGGCGCCGGCAGTGGCGCGCGGATGACGCCAATCGCCCCAGCCGGTGCCGTTGCCATGCATCATGAAGCCAAGTTTCAGCTGACGCGCACTCATCTGGCATTCCTTTCCCTGGCAAATCACGATGATTCTTGCCGTGTTTACTTGCCGCCAGATAACCCCGTGTTCGCGTCCCGATGAATTCCAAACTTGCCCCCGATGAGAGAAGGAATCTGCTGCCCGACCACGCCCCTGCGGATCAGGATTCCCGCGCCGTCAGCGGGCGGGCGCGATCTCGATCAGATCGCGCAGTTCTTCGACGCGGAAATCGCTGGCCAGAACCTTCAGCCGCAGCACCCAGTAGCCGTCCAGCGGCAGCAGGAACCGGCCCGCATCAACGCTGCCCGCCGCCGCGGTGATCTGGTGGCGGAATGGGCCCAACCCATAGGCGGGCTTGGAAAGCTCGATCTCGACCGGCATGTTGTTGACCGGCTGACCGTCCAGACGCAGATCGGACAGGCGCAGCGTGACCGTGCCGACGCGCGGGGGCGACACTTCCAGCCGCGCCGAAAGTGCTCCTTCGTTCAGTTGCATGACTGTGCTGGGCGGGCCTTGCGGCAGGCTGCGAGGCGGCGGCGTGAACTGCCACAGGGCGATGGTGCCGATGACGAGCAGCGCCAGAACCACCTCAACCCCGATGGCGACGCGCAAGGGGCGCGGATTGCCGCTTTCGGCACGCGGGGTCAGCCAATGCCGGTTCAGGGCCGCGAGTAACAGCAGCAGCGCGACCAGCGCCAGCTTGACCAACAGCACCCGCCCGTAAGCCGTGGACCACAGTGCTGCCGGATGGCCCAGTTGCACCAGCGCAATCGCAACGCCCGAGGCCAGCAGCAGCGCCAGAACCCAAGGGATCACTACCGAGAACCGCCGCAGCGCGCCCTGCCCCCCTTGCGCCAGATCGGCCAGAAGCGGCACCAGAGCACCGATCCAGAAAGCCGCCGCAATCACATGCAGGGCGACCGCAGGCCGCATCAGCAATTGCGGCGCAGCGGTCGCCGCATGGCCCGACGTCGCCGCAGCAAGTCCGGCCATGATCAGAGCAAGCGCGGCCGCCACGCGTCCCGGCAGCAGCGCCAGCGCCAGCCCCGTCCCGGCAAGCACAAAGGCCAGACCGGGCGGACCTGTCGCCGCCTCGCGCCAGGGCGCGGTGCCCAGCAGGCCCGAGGGCGGCAAGGCCAGCAATTCCAGCCCGTGAAACCCGGCCAGAGCGGGCAACAGGCACAGCCCCGCCCCCGCCGCAAGGCGCGGAAACACCGCGCGTCGCCCGGTCAGGAAGGCCGCATGGACGGCACCTCCGATCCCGAAAAGCAGCGCCGCGATGAGTATGGCCCGCAACGCCCAGACACCCGCACGGGTGAGCATCGGCGCGTCGGACTGGACCGTGATCGCGTCGCTTGGCGCGCCTACCGAAAACAGCAAGGCCCCGGCCACCGGGTGACCGTCCGCCGAGGTCACGCGCCATGACACCAGATGGCTGCCCTGCGCCAGATCCGGCGGCAGCGCATAGGTCAGGCGCATCTCTGCCGGATCGGGCGGCGGCAGCAGCCGGGTCTTGCCATCTGCCGTTGTCAGGCGCGCGACCAGCGGGCGCACCGGCTCGCTGAAGGTCAGCGAGATCGTGGGTGGGGATGCCTCCAGAACCGTGGCATCGGCGGGGTCCGAGGCGATCAGGCTGGCATGGGAAAGCGCCACCCCTGCGGACAGGAGCAGCGCGATCAGAGCCCCCGCGATACGGGCGGCAAGGCTCATTGCGCGGGCAGTACCTGCAGGACCGGGGCCGGGCTTTCGGATTGCGCACCGGGCTCGATCCAGCGCACCTGCTTGTCGCCGCAGACCTGCACCACCGGCAGTGCGATGGACTCGGGCGCATCGGCGGCGATGGTTCCGCGCAGGATGAACTGCGCCTTGTCGTGATCGGGCAGCGGCCCGCCCTGCCAGCCAACCTCGCCATTGCCGATGACCGGCTGCCAGCCCGGCTGGGCCAGAGGCTCGGCGCTGAGGCCCGCCGGTATCGCGACCCGCAGCGCCGTGGTCGCGGCCCCGGCGCAACCATGGCCGACGATCAGCGCCAGTTCGACGGGTTCGCCACGCCGGGCCTGTTCGGGAGCGATGTGGATATGCGCCAGTGCAGGCAGGGGCAGCAGCGATGCCAGAATGGCCGCCGTCAGTCGTGTCGTTTTCATTGTCATGTTGTTACCAGCTTGAATCCAGACCCAGATGGCCAAGCGCCTGATGGCGCAGTTCAGCCAGACGCGGGTCGCCGCGATGGCGTGGATAGGGCAGATCGACCTGCAGATCGGCGACGATCCGCGCCGGACGCGGGCCAAAGACGATGACGCGCTGCGCCAGATACAGCGCCTCTTCGACATCGTGGGTGACCAGCACGGCGGTCAGGCCGCTTTGCTGCCACAGCCGCACCAGTTCGGTCTGCATCGTCATCCGGGTCAGGCTGTCCAGCTTGCCCAAAGGCTCATCCAGCAGCAGGACGTTCGGACGGTTGACCAGCGCGCGGGCCAGTGCCACGCGCTGCGCCATGCCACCCGAAAGCTGATGCGGATAGGCCTTGTCAAAGCCAGTTAGCCCGACCAGTCGGATCGCCTCGTCGACGCGATGGCCCTCGGATTTCAGCGTGCCCTGCGCCTCAAGACCCAGCGCGACATTGGCCCGGACATTGCGCCAGGGAAACAGCGTCGGGTCCTGAAACACCAGAATGCGCGAGGGATCGGGATCGGCGACCTTTTCCCCTGCGACCTGGATCTGACCCTGTGCCGGGTGATCCAGCCCCGCGATCAGGCGCAGCAGCGTGGACTTGCCGCAGCCCGAAGGCCCAAGCAGTGCAACGAAGGAACCGGGTTCGATATCGAAGGTAATATCGTCCAGCACCGGCAGCGGCGCGCCTTCCAGATCGAAGTGATGCGAGACCGTCTGGATGTTGATCTCGGTGCCCGCCGCTTGCGGGACGGTCTTCAGTGCCGAAGCTACCAACGGACGACTCCTTTTTGCCAGACCAGCACCCGGTCGCGGATGCGGAACAGAAGCGTGATCAGGCCCGAGCACATCGCCGCCATCACGAACAGCGCGGCATACATGTTGGCGTAAGCGGCCCAACCCTGTGCCCATTGCAGATACCAGCCAAGACCGGCCTCGACGCCCAGCATCTCGGCCACGACCAGCACGGCGAAGGACGTGGACAGCCCCATGAACAGCCCGACAAAGACATGCGGCAGGGCAGCCGGGATCGCCACGCGGGTGATCAGGAACAAGGGCGAGGCGCCCAGCGTCCGCGCGATCTCATAATAATCGCGGTTGACCGAGGCGATGCCCGACCATGTCAGGACTGCAACCGGGAAGGCCGTGGAAAACGCGATCAGGAAAACGCTGGCCGAACCCGAGGTCGGAAAGATGAAGAAGGCCAGCGGCAGCCATGCCGTAGCGGGCAACGGGCCGATGTAGCGCAAAAGCGGCGTGGCCCAGTAGCTGACCGCCCGCGACCAGCCCATGCCGACGCCGATCGCAAAGCCCGCCAGCGCCCCAAAGAAGAACCCCTTGGCCAGCAACCAGACCGAGAAGGACGCGCTGTGCAGGATCTTGGGCCAGTCATAGATAAAGACCTCAAGCAAGGCCTGCGGCGTCGGAAAGAAGGGCTGCGGCAGCAGCCCGGTCTTGGCGGTCAGCACGGTCCAGACGGCCATGCCGATGCCGATGGCCAAAAGCCACGGCGCCCGCAAGGCCGTCCAGCGCCCGACACGGCCCAGACGCGACCCGGCAAGGCCAAGCGCGACCAGCGCCACGCCGACTGCCCCCCAGATCAGCGCCAGTTCGCGGACCAGCGGCTGAAAGGTCAGGTCCTGCCACAGCAGCAGGATCGCCGCTGCGGCAAACCAGCTGAGTGCGGCCAGCAGGGTGACCCGCTGAACCGGAGCACGCGCCGGTGGTTCGGCCCGTATTTCGGCCTCGATGTCGATGGAAGCCATCTTGTCCCCCTTACGCGGTCAGCACGTCGGCATAGACCCGTTCCGCGAACTCCTGCGGATCGGTCGAGCGGCGGAAGATGTTGATGGCGCGCAGCTCCTCGGCATATTGCGCGATTTCGGACTTGAGATCGGCACCGGTCGGGGTGTGATCATGGGTCTGGTCCTTGAGCACCGCGATCAGATCCTCGACGGTCCGGTTCTTGGGGGCCTGCGGCAGGAACGCCTTGGCCGCGTCCTCGGGTTTGGCCACCGTCCAGTCCTGCGCCTCCAGCAGCGCGCGGGTCAGGGCGCGGGCGGTATCGGGGTCGTCGCGCAGCAGGCTACCCGACAGACCGGCGATGCAGCAGACCCGGTTCTCGAAACCGTGGTCAAGGTTCGAGGCCACCTGCACATATTTGCCGGGCGTGTCGTTCAGCCAGAAATAGGCACGCGGATCGCCGTCGGCGATAGCATCAATCTCGCCTCGCTGTGCGGCAAGCTCCAGCACATCGGTCGAGAAGGCCCGCCATTTCACGTCGGTTTCCGGGTTGATGCCCGCCTGATGCAGCAGGATCGAGAAGAAGTTTTTGCCGGGCGCGGCAAGATCGGTGACGCCGATGGTCTTGCCCTTCAGGTCGGCCAGATCCTTGATCCCGGTCGATTGCAGCGCCACCAGACGCGAACAGCCGCCATGCGTGCCCGCGGTGATCTTGACGTCAAAGCCCTGCTCCAAGGCCTTCAGCCAGCGCAGCGCCATGCCGATGCCGCCATCCGCCTTGCCGGTGGCGATCGCCTCCAGCAGCGCCTCGGTCGATGCGCCGAAGTTCACGATCTCGACCTGCAAGCCGTGCTTTTCAAAGATGCCATGCTCTTGCGCGACAAAAACCGGGGCAAGACAGATCGCCGAGGCGTTCGAGGCGAACTTGATCGGCTTCAGCCCCGCCGCCCCCTGTGCGCGGGCCAATGAGCCGACGCCAAGGCCAAGGAAGGGGGCGGCCAAAGCCGCGCCAAGGCCCGAACGCAGCAGCGTCCGGCGCGACGTGGTCACAACATTCTGGGTCATGATGAAGGTTCCTTATTCTGCAGCGTGGCTGTGAAGGGTTTCATTGGCCACCAGCGCGCGCACGCGCGGGATCAGTTCGCGCCCGTATTGCAGCGCGTCCGGCAACGGGTCGAAACCACGGATCAGGAAGGTCGAGATGCCCAGCCGGTAATAGTCCAGCATCGCCTCGGCCACCTGATCGGGCGTGCCCACCAGCGAGGTCGAATTGCCATTCGCCCCGGTCAGCGCGGCGATCTCGGTCCAGAGCCGCTTGTCCAGCCGCCCGCCCTTGGCCGCCGCCGCCAGCAACCGGCGCGAGCCCTCGTTCTGGGGCTGGGCCGGATTGAGCGTATTGACCAGTTGCTGCCCGCCGCCCGCCGCGCGCAGGGCCTTGGCGCTTTCAAGGATGCGGGCGGCCTTGGCCCAGGCGGCATCCTCGGTCTCGGCCAGGATCGGGCGCAGCGACAGCGAGAAGCGCGGATTGCGGCCATGTTTCGCGGCAGCGGCGCGCACGGCGGCGATGGTCTCGGCAACCTGATCGTAGGTCTCGCCCCATAGGGCATAGACATCGGCATGCTGGCCCGCGACCTCGATCGCGGCGGGCGATGAGCCGCCGAAATAGATCGGGACGCCCTCGGGTCCCTGGGGTTTCACATCCGAGAACCCGCCCCTGACGCGATAGTATTCGCCAGCGTAGTCGAAGGGTTCGGCGCTGGACCATTCCTGACGGATGATGTCCAGATATTCGCGGCTGCGGGCGTAACGCTCATCCTTGGTCAGCCAGTCACCGTCCTGCTGCAATTCGCTGTCATTGCCACCGGTGATGATATGCACGGCGACACGCCCATCGGTCAGGTGATCCAGCGTGGCCAGCTGCCGTGCCGCCAATGTCGGCGCGGTGAAGCCGGGCCGATGCGCCAGCATCAGCTTGAGCCGGGTGGTGCGGCTGGCGACATATTGCCCGACGAACAGGCTGTCGGGCGTCGCCGAGTGAAAGGCCAGCAGCACCCGATCAAACCCACCTTCCTCGTGGATCGCGGCCGAGGCGCGGATAAATTCACGGTCGATGATCGGACCGTGGCGGGCCACCGTTTCCGAGGCATTGTGATTTCCGATGAAGCCGATGAATTCGACGGACATGGGGTGGTTCTCCTTGTGTCAAAGTCCCAGAGCGGCGCGTCCGGCGGTGACCAGAACGCTGTCTTCTTGCGGGCTGTGGATGCGGCCGCACAGAACGTCGCGGTAATGGCGTTCCAGCGGATTGCGGCGGCTGATG
The DNA here is from genome assembly GCF_009711205.1 of Paracoccus litorisediminis. GTDB lineage: Bacteria > Pseudomonadota > Alphaproteobacteria > Rhodobacterales > Rhodobacteraceae > Paracoccus > Paracoccus litorisediminis. The sequence continues at coordinate 99,357 of NZ_WMIG01000014.1, forward strand.
CCGTGATTGCCGGCCAGCTTCAGCGCGCCCTCGACGGCGGCGATGGCGTTTTCGGTGGCGACATGCTTGATGATCCCGGTTTCGCGGGCGGTAGGTGGCTCTCCGGCATCGGCTTCCCCCGAGGCCGACAGGATCAACCGCAGGTTCACAGCGATCCGTTCCTCGATCGCACCAACGGCTTCCTGCATTCGCGGCAATTCGGCCAGCGGCTTGCCCAGATTGGCCGGAACGCGGGATTTCAGGAAGCCCACGATCCAGTCGCGCCCGGCCTCGGCCACGCCGGTATAAAGTGCCGCGATCAGCAGGCTGGCCCAAGCGGCGGCCTCGTCGCCGCGGATGGCCCATTCCGAGGGCCGCCGGATATCCGCAGCATGGTCGGCGGGCAGGAAGACATCCTCGAATTGCACGTCATGGCTTGACGATGCCCGCAGGCCCAGCGTGTCCCAACTGGGCTGGATATGCACCCCAAGCGCGTCCATCGGCACCAGGAACTGCCCCACGCGCGGCTCTTCTTCGTCGGTGCGTGCCCAGACGACACCCCAGCGCAGGCCCTCGCTGCCGGTCGAATAAATCTTGCGTCCCGACAGCAGCCAGCCGTCCTCGGTCCGACGGGCGATCGTGGCCGGCAGGCCGCCGCGCATCGGCGTGCCCAGTTCGGGCTCAACGCGCAGCGCGTTGATCAGCGCGCCTTCGCAGGCAGCGCCACGCACGACCCGCGTTGCGAGCTCCAAGGGCCAGCGGCTACGATGCAGCGTCGCCAGATGGGCATATTGCATGACCAAGATCAGCGCGACGGCCGGATCGCCGCGGCCGATTTCGCGGATGACCTGCGCGGCCAGCACCAGACCACCGCCCTGCCCGCCCAATTCCTTGGGCGCGGTCAGAGCCAGCAAACCAGCCTCCCGCAGAGCAGCGACGTGGCGGCCCGGAAACCGCGCGGCCTTATCGTCCTCGGCAGCGGTGGTCGCGAATTCGTCGCCCAGCCTGCGCGCGATTTCCACCTCGGCGGGCTGGGATGTGACTGAGCTGATGAGCATGAGCTGGCCCTTGGGTGGCGTCAGGAAACACGATTACTGTAGTCGTGTTTCCTGACAGACTCTATTCCAAAGGCGGGCGACGAAAGGGAAGCATTTGCTATCTGCGCTGCCTATCGAAAGCTGGATCACTTGAAGCAGGAGCTTTCGGCTACTCTTCCTTGGCTGGGAAAGGGGCGGAAACGCAGGAAAGCATCGAAGTTCACGCAGGCGCAGAAGGCGGTCCTTTTGATGCAAGGCGAGGATGGATCAGCCGTCAGGCAGCAATCAGCTAGGCGGCCTACTTCAACTGAAAAAGTACGGCGGCTTGTTGCCTGACGAGATGTGGCGACCGAAGCTGCTCGAGGATGAGAATGTGCGGCTCAAGAAAATCGTCGCGGCTATCACCCCTCGCGAGATTGTGCAGGACGTTACTCGGCGAAAGCTCTGAAGCCGGAACGGACGCGTGAACAGGTTCGCGGGATGTGTGCTGACTGGCAGTCTCGATCCCTAGGACATGTGGAAGCTGGCAGGTTGACAGTTCAAGCTACCACGACGAATCCCGCCACACCGATCCGCCTGCGCTGAAAGCGCGGATCAAGGAAACCTACGAAACACGTGCGCGGTTCATGTTGTTATCGACTGGCTGGATGTCGATGGGCATGCAGCCCAGGCTCAAGACGCCGTAGCGGAGAGTGAAGGCGAAGTTGCGCGAAGATCGTACCGAGGCCATCGCTCCGCATGAAGTTTGGGTAATGGAATGAGGGGGACCAGAAAACAGTCCGGGGGACTGGTGTCCCGCCGAATAGGCGTGGCCAACTGGTCTTGAGCCAAAAGCTACGGATGCTGACCGTCGTTGATACCCATCCTCCGTTATGTCCCGTTTTGGCGGCGCGCTGTTCGGCTGATCCGGCGTGGAGATACTGTAAGGCGCCGAAGCATTGCGGATCACCCCCGAAGACGCTGGCAAGACTCTCAACCGAGTCTTCGGTCTTGGGGATGGGTTGACGTAAAAAAACGCCCTGCCAAAACCGTCCGAGGCACGGTCGTTCTGGGCAGCATGACCCTCCCTCGATCTGTGCCAATAGGTTTCAAGCGCAGACTGCTCTTCGAAGATCGGGGGATAGGTCATCACCTTATATTCTTGGCTATGATGGATCACCCGCTTGCCGTCGATATTCTCGATGATCGTGCTGTCGCCAGCCTTGCCCGAGATCGGCAGATGCAATGTCGCCGGTCAATCCTTACCCGCCATACCGCCCGCAAAAAGCGTGAAGGGCTCGGCCTCCAGCGCGATGACGCCGCCTCGGCGACAGCGGCGAAATTGTTCAGCAGACTTGCGCCCAAACGGCCAGGCTCCACCCGCTCTGGCCGCCGCCGAGTTCCTGATACTTGGATTCAAGCTGCAAAGGATGTCCGCAACCAGCCCAATCTTATTCATCCCATCCGTAGTCGAGATGTCTAGGCCGAGAGGATCACACTGCCATATTTAGAGGTCCATTCGACCGAATTAGGCCCCGTCTCGCCTTTGCGCTGCATGCCTCATGGGAAGACCCAGAGATTGGTCCCGGTATCAACCTTCCAGTCCAATAATCGAGCCGTGATGATCTGATCATGCGCGCGATGATAGACCAGCCGGGTGCACGCCTCGGCCATGCCTGACAAGGTGGTTCCGGCGATAAGCGCCGCGACGATTGGGATATGAAAGGGCGATTTCCGCTTATGCTCATGGCAGCTTTATCGAGGAGTTTTACAAAAGCCCCGCCTTGGGAAAGAGTTTCCGTTGGCGCCAATATCGATAAGACGGACCGGAGAATTGTCCACAGTATGGTCGTGGTGCTGAGCTTCACTCTGACAGGCTTCCTGAATGTCTGGGGCAAAAAGGGAAATGGGTCTGATCGGCGGACATGATGCTTGTCGGTGACCGACAGCAGAACTGTTGGGCCGCTTCCCGCCCAGAACGGTTTATCGTCGGGCCTCGGCATCGACGAAGAGGTCGATACCAAGCAATTCAACCTGACCCTGCAGGAAGGCTATCGATTCTACGACTCCGATAGCATCATGCTGGATGCACTGGCAGGAGCGCGGTATTGGCCCATCTCGAACTGCCTGACGGTTTCGGCATTGGGCCAGTCTCGTCGGTTCAAGGAAAACTTCTCGTGGTTGGACCCTCTTGTCGGGGCGCGGATGTTTGCAACTACCAACGAGGCATGGTGCGTACAGGCCAAGAAGATATTGGCGGTTTGAGCATAGGTGCGGACAAAACCTTTCGCTACTGGCGATGGTAAATCGTCTCCGAGAATGCCTCACTATCGGTTGGTTACAAGGTAATTGTCTTCAATTACAGGGATGATGGGCATGGCTATGATATGCAGTTGCGCGGCCCGGTCATCGGCGCGATCTAGCGGTTTTAAGCCATCAATGCCGCATCGCAAATCTCTCTTGCCCCAGCAAAACATCTGCATGCCTGCGCGTTAATTGCCATGAGAGATCCCACGGGGACGAATCCGCCTCGCGTAAGCCAACTTGTGTGCAGGTAGTCACGTCGAACGACAGACCTATTTCCACGCGCAACGCAGGTTGAACCGTCCTCGAATGCACTGCGGACATGATCGAGGCAGCCTGTCGGCTGTCCGTCCTCGATAGCGCGTCGGGCCAAGAAATCTGAGTTCCTCGGGGTCGCGGTCAAACTGGCCGCCATTACGGCGCTTATTGTCGATGGATGCGTCTGTTGCGGCCGGTCCAGCTTTGATTGTGACGCCGCATGACCCAGGGACCGATCTGCACATTGAGGAAATCGCTG
>NZ_WMIG01000015.1 GCF_009711205.1 Paracoccus litorisediminis
ATCATCGCCATTTGTCACCGGCTCAATGCCACGCCTTGGCTATCGCACCCCCGCCGAAGTCTTCCGAGAAAAACTGATGTCCGAAATCGACCCCCTGCCCTAACCTCATGAACGTCAGGGTCGCGGCGCAGCCTGAAACCACACGACAAAGCTAAAATGTCTCACATTGGCAATTCAGGAATGTCACAGTTCCCCGGCTGAAGCCTCAAAGCCAAAGTCGGAGAACGGACATGGGATGGGTGATGATGAGCGAACGCGATCTGAAACGCATGTCGGTTCTGAAGGAAGTCGAGACCGGCCGATTGCGCGCGACCGATGCTGCGGCCTTTCTGGATTTGAGCCGACGGCAATTGCATCGCCTGCTGACACGCTTCCGTGCCGGTGGCGCGTCGGGCCTGGCGCATAAGGCGCGCGGCCGCAATCCCAACAACATGATCGATCCGGCCCGCCGCAGCGAGATCTTGGCGCTGGTCCGGGCGCAATACGCCGATTTCGGCCCGAGTTTTTCGGCTGAGAAACTGGCCGAGTTGCATGGCATCGCGATCTCACGCGAGACTCTGCGCAAATGGATGATTGCGGACGGGCTCTGGGCGTCCCGCAAATATCGTCGACAATTGCATCAGCCGCGGCTGCGGCGCGAGGCCTTGGGCGAGTTGATCCAGATCGATGGCTCCGAGCATCGCTGGTTTGAGGATCGCCGCGATCCCTGCACGCTCCTGGTCTTTATAGACGACGCCACCGGCAATCTGATGCAGATGCGCTTCGTGACCTCGGAAACCACCTTCAGCTATTTTGAGGCGCTCAAAGGCTACATGAAGGAACATGGCCTGCCGGTCGCCTTCTATTCCGACAAGCACAGCGTCTTCCGCGTCACCCGCGCCGATGCCCGAAGCGGCCATGGCATGACACAATTTGGTCGCGCGCTCAATGAGTTGAATATCGAGATCCTCTGCGCCAACTCCTCGCAGGCCAAGGGGCGCGTCGAGCGCGCCAACCGGACCTTGCAGGACCGCCTGGTCAAGGAATTGCGTCTGGCCGGGATCAGCGACATGGCAGCGGGCAACGAATTTTTGCCGGGCTTCATGGAGGCGTTCAACGCCCGTTTCGCCCGTGTCCCGCACCGCCCCGACAACCTGCACCGGGCCTTCAATATCGAGCCGGACCGGCTGCGCCGCATTCTGTGCCGTCGTGACGAACGTTTCGTTTCGCAGCAGTTGTCGCTGTCCTATGAGAAGAAACGCATCATCCTCGCGCCCAATGATCTCAGCCTGGCCGCCGCCGGGAAATACATCGATCTCTACGAGTATCCAGACGGTTCGGTCGAGGTGGTGATGAATGGTGTCTCCCTGGCCTATACCATGTTCGACAAGGAGCAGCGCGTCACCCACGCGGCCATCACCGAGAACAAGCGGCTCGGCGAAATCCTGACAATCATCAAGGCGCAGCAGGAGAAGGACCCGCTCAGAATCCGCCGTGTCGGCAAGCAACGGACGCGCTACGAACTGACCGGGCGTCCGCGCGGGCGCAAGAAGACCATCCTCGACAAGCGGGCTGAACGTCGGGTGGCCGAGGCAACGGCGGCGCGACCGCCCGCGGAATAATCCCCGAAGTCACAATCTCACCTGTTCTCGCTTGGGTTGTTGCTGTCTCGTGAGACGGAATAACCTCATCTCCGGGAACCAATAGTCGGCTCACGGCAGCCGGTCAGGGCTGCGATGGCGGAAGTCTCCGCCCTGCCCGGCTGCTGGCAAATGCCGCGTCCGAGGACATTTCTGAATGGCCAGAAATGGGACAATTCTGAATGGTTGCTACAAATTGTGGATGCTGGCCAGCAACGTCTGACAATGGCTCTTGCCAGGCTTGCCTGTCACGCCATCCAGTTCGGCGACATAGCATAACGGGATGCCCACGCAATCGCGGGCATCCTTTCTGGCCAGAGCAGTATCCGTCGATCAGAGTTCCCGCTCGATCCGGGCAAAGGCCGCGGTCAGAGCCGAGGCGAGGATGTCGCATTCGGCCTCGTTGATGACCAACGGCGGCGACAGGATAATGGTCGAGCCCGCGGGTCGGACGATCGCGCCTTCGTCCCGCGCATAGGCCGCCACGCGTTCGGCGATCCCGTTCGAGGGGTCAAGCGACGCGCGGCTGACCTTGTCTGCGACCAGATCCAGCCCGATCATCAGGCCTTTGCCGCGCACCTCACCCACGATCGACGAACTGTCGGCCAGCGGCTTCAGTTTCTCGATCAGGCGGGTCCCCTGCCGCGCTGCATTGCCGGGCAGATCCTCGCGGATGACGATGTCCAGCGCGGCCAGTGCAGCGGCACAGGCCAGAGGATGCCCGGTCGCGGTATAGCCATGCATCAGGAACCCTTCGGGTGTGATGCCCTGATACCATGCCGAAACCACGCGGCGGTTCAGGACCGTCGCGCCCAAGGGCACATAGCCCGCCGAAATACCCTTGGCGAGGCACATGATATCGGGCTTGACCCCCCAGCCCCGCGCGCCGAACATCGAACCCGAACGACCAAAGCCGGTCACCACCTCATCTGCGATCAGCAGCACGCCGTAGCGGTCGCAGACCTCGCGCAGCTTGGGCCAGAAGCTTGCAGGCGGCACGATGACCCCACCTGCCCCCTGCACCGGCTCGGCGATGAAGGCCGCGACCGTTTGCGGGCCTTGATGCCGGATTTCGCGGTCCAGCAGGTCCGCGATGATCTGAGCCAGCTCCTCGGGGTCCTGGCTATAGGGGTTGCGATAGGTCCAGGGCGTGTCGATCTGGGTGCATCCCGGCAGCAGGGGCTCATATGCCCCACGGTAATAGGGCGAACCATTGACCGAGACGCCGCCGAAATGGACGCCGTGATAACCATTCTTCAGCGAGATGAACTTGTAGCGCCCCGGCTCGCCCGCCAGCCGCCAATATTGCCGCGCCAATTTCAGCGCGGTTTCCACGGCGTCCGAGCCATTGGCGCTGAACACGATCTTGTCAGCCTCTTCGACATCGGCCATTCCGCAAACCAGTGCCGAAAGCTCGATCGAGGGCGGCGTGGCCGTGCCCGCAAAGGACGAGTAATACGAAATCTGGTCCATCTGCGCGATGATCGCCTGTTTCACTTCCGGGCGGTTGTGACCGACATTCACGTTCCACAGTCCGCCGACGCCGTCGATATAGGTTTTGCCATCGATATCGGTGACCCGGCAGCCGTCGCCCGCAACGATGATCTGCGGCGGATGGGCCTGCGACAGCATCGGGTGGATCATGGGATGGAACTGATAGCGCGCATTGTTTTCACGCAGGAAGTTCTGGTTGCGGTCAAGCATTGGTTTTCTCCGAAAGGACGGGTGCCCGGCGGGACCCGGAGGGAAGTTTCTCAGCCGAAGACACGGCCAAGATTGGCGTAAAGCTCGGGTTGGTGGCGCTGGATCCGGCGGGCCAGCAGCACGCCGCCCAGCCCGACAAGCAGCACCAGCAGCGGGAAGGCACGGACCAGAGGGCTGTCAGACCCGGTCAGCAGGTCCAGATGCGCGGTGACCAGCACGAAGGCGCCGCCCAATCCGATCAGCGCGACGACCGGCAAAACCAGCGTGACCAGCCGCGAATGGTCATGGCCGTGCTGGCGCCGGAAATAGAGAATGATCGCCAGCGACACGAGGATCTGCACCGCAAGGATGCCCAGCACCGCCAGCCCCGACAGCCATGAAAAGATCACCGCATAGGGGTCCGCGCCGAACAGGATGAATGGCGCAAGTACGACCGCGGAGGACAGCGATTGCAGCTTGCCCGCCGCCACCGGCGAACCGTGCCGCGGATGGACCTTGCCCAGATTGCGCCACAGAAGCCCTTCGCGGCCAAGAGCGAAGAAGTAGCGGTTCAGCGTGTTGTGAAAGGACAGCGCGCAGGCAAACAGCGACAGTAGCAGCAACCCGTTCATCAAGGCGACCGACCAGTCGCCCAGAACCTGCTGGGCCGCGGTGAAATACAGCGTCTCCAGCCCGGCTTCCGCCGCCCGCTGGATCTGCGAAGGGCCGTAATATTGCACGATGGCCCAGGTCGAAAAGGCATAGAAGGCGGTGATCAGCAGCACCGCCGCATAGGTCGCGCGTGGGATGGTACGGTCGGGGTCGCGGGCTTCTTCGCCGAAGATGGCGGTGGCCTCGAACCCGATAAACGAACCGATCACAAAGACCAGCGCGACCGCCAGACCGGGGGTGAAGACCACGGCGGGCGCGAAGGATGATAGGCTGAAGCCCTCGGGCCCGCCACCTTGCAGCAAGATGGCGACGTTCAGCATAAGCAGCACCAGAACCTCAAGGATCATGGCGATGCCCAGGATCGTCCCGGAAAAGGCGATGTTGCGGCGGCCCGCCAGATGGATCGCGACCAGCGCCGACAGCGACCAGACATACCACGGCAGATCAAGACCAAGCCCGGCAAATGCTGCCGCCGAGAACACGCCAAACAGCGCATAGACCGCAGATTGCACCGCCGTATAGGTCAACAGCGCGATCATCGCCCCGGCGACGCCTGCCGGTCGCCCAATGCCTTGCGCGATATAGGTGTAAAAGGCACCTGCGCCGCCGACATGGCGGCTCATGGCGCTGAAACCTGCGGCGAAGATCAGGTAAAGAAGCCCCGCCAGCACGAAGGCTCCGGGCACGCCGGGTCCGTTGCCAAAGGCAAAGGCCACCGTCGAGGCACCGACCACCGCCGTCAGCGGCGCGGCGGCTGCGACCACAAAGAAAATGATATGAACCAGCCCGATCGAGTTTCGGGCAAGATGCGCGCCCCCGGGCGTGCTTGGCGTCACGACGTGCGACATGAGGTGAGGTCCCTGTTGTGATTTTTATCCGGCGATGATGCATGACTTCGTGTCCTCACCCATTGCCGAAGGTGCCAAATATGCGATAATTCGCGCCACAGCGTCATGCGGACGGGGGCGATGAGCAACAGTCATTCGCGCGGATTAGATCACGGCCAAGCGACGATCCGTGCGGCTGCCCTTGCACCTTTGGCCGAGTTTATTGCTGCTTCGACAAAGGGATGCGATGCATTCTTCGCCTCGCAAGGTCTGCCCAGAACCAGTATTTCCGATCCCTATGCCCAGACCAGCCTGGCGCGTTATGTCGATACCTTCGAAAAGGCTGCCGAACTGATCTCGGCGCCGGATCTGGGTCTGCAGATCGGGATGCGGATCAAACCTGCGGATCTGGGCCCGATGGGTGTGCTGTTTTCGATCTCGCCCAATTTGCGGGTGGCGTTCGACCGTCTGTCCCGGCATGGAATGGCGTTGCAGGACGGCACGCAATCCAGCGTCTATGAGGTCGGGCCGGATCTGGTCTGGACCTATCGCCTTGCCGATATCTCGATCTGGCCGCGCCGGCAGGACGCGGAATATACGCTGGCTGCGGTCTGCCAGTTGGTCCGGTCCAGTTTCAGCGCGGATTGGCGCCCGCATGAGCTGCATTTCGAACATGACAGCCAGACCGACCGCGCGCTGCTGCACCGCGCCTTCCGGGCGCCGGTCCTGTATAATCAATCGGCGAACCGGATCATCTTTGCCCAATCCGACGCTGCATGCCAATATCGCGCCGAGGATGGCGGGCTGGCCCAGATCCTTGAGCGCCATATTGGCGACCTGATCAGCCAAAGCCGCGCCCCCGAGAGCATGTCCGATCAGTTGCGCCGGATCATCGGCCTGTGGCTGGGTCAGCGCCCGATCACGCTGGCCACCATGGCGGCCGAGTTGCGCATGTCACCGCGCAGCCTGCAACGGCGGCTCAGCGAAGAGGGAACCAGCCTGCGCCATCTGCTGCGCGAACACCGCGAGAACCTTGCCCAGACCTTGTTGCGGCAGAAAAGCGCGCGGGTTTCGAATGTCGCGAATGCGCTTGGCTATGCCGACAGCACCGTGTTCTGGCGCGCCTTTCGGAATTGGACGGGGCAGCAACCCAGCGCGGTCCATTCGGTCGAAAGCGACTGATCCCGCAAGGACCGTTTCTGGTCCGGTCACCCTTCTGGCGTGAAATATCGAATCTCTGGCGCAACAGGCAATGGGCTTTGCCCGGCTGTCGATGGAGCGTGGCGGCAGTTGGGGGCGTGGCTTGAGGATCTGGTGCATCGGCCCCCGTGCCATGCAGATCGGCCACCAGCCGGACTAGCCCAGACGGAGATGGCTTATGACGCGCAAGACCGCCCTTTTCACCGACGAATTGACCTTCTGGCATCACTCGGGGCCACATGCGCTGATCCTGCCTGCCGGTGGCTGGGTGCAGGTTCCGAACGGCTCCAGCCTGGCTGAATCGCCCGAAAGCAAGCGCCGCCTGCGCAACCTGATCGCGGTTTCCGGTCTGGAACGGCATCTCGATATCCGTACGGCCCCTGCCCTGACGCATGAGGAATTGCGACTGGTCCACCCGGCCGCCTATCTGGAAAAGCTGAAAGCGCTGAGCGATGCCGGACAAGGATCGATGGGAGCGGGCGCTCCGGTCGGTCCCGGCACCTATGAAATCGCAAGCCTGTCCGCAGGGCTGGCAACCGCCGCGCTGGAGGCGGTCGTCTTGGGTCAGGTCGACAATGCCTATGCGCTGTCGCGCCCGCCGGGGCATCACTGCCTGCCCGATCAGGCGATGGGCTTCTGCTTCATGGCCAATATCCCGCTGGCGATCGAAACGGTCAAACGGCGGCATAAGCTGGGCCGGGTCGCGGTGATCGACTGGGATGTCCACCACGGCAACGGGACGCAGGCGGTCTATGAGGACCGGCCGGATGTGCTGACCATCTCGTTGCATCAAGAGGGCTGCTATCCCCCCGGCTATAGCGGCGAACATGATCGCGGCATCGGCATGGGCACAGGCCGCAATATCAACATTCCTCTGCCCGCCGGGTCAGGCCACGCGACCTATATGCGCGCAATGAGCCAGATCGTGTTGCGGGCTTTGGACGCGTTCCACCCCGAGGTCATTATCGTCGCCTGCGGTTTCGACGCCAATGCGCTGGACCCCTTGGCGCGGATGCAGCTGCATAGCGACAGTTTTCGCGAAATGACGCGCATGATGATCGAGGCCGCAGATCGCCTTTGCGGCGGCAAGCTGCTGCTGGTCCATGAGGGCGGCTATTCCGAGGCCTATGTCCCTTTCTGCGGACTTGCCGTGATCGAGGAACTGACGGGGCACCGCACCGCCGTGGATGACCCGCTATTGCCCTTCATCACCTTGCAACAGCCGCGGTCCGGCACCCAGAAATGTCACGACGCGCGGGTGAACGAATTGACCGCGCTGTTCGCATGAGGCGGGCGGGACCAGTCGGCTACGCCCCGCTGCCTTGGTCAGGTGTGGGCCTGCCAGCGTTGCTCGAACTCGTTTTCGCGGAAATGCTGGACAAGGGCGTCGATGAACAGCCGCGTGCGCAGCGGCAGAAAGCGGCGCGAAGGATAGGCGATGCTCATCGTCAGCCCCGGCGCGCGCCAGTCCGGCAGCACCTGTTGCAGCCGCCCGGCAGACAGCGCGTCCTGCAGAATATACGCGGGTTGCAACAGGATGCCCAATCCGTCCAGTGCTGCCTGAACCAGCAACTGCCCGTCATTGCTGACAAAATCTCCGCTGACGGCAAGGCGTCGCACCTGATCGTGACGGCTAAGCTGCAGTTCGTCCCAATCATCCGCCAGCGTGTAAAGCAGCAGGTGATGACGCAGCAGGTCTTCGGGGCTGGCGGGAACGCCGTGGCGGGCCAGATAATCCGGCGAGGCCGCCAATTGGCGCGGCACCTCGGCCAGCTTGCGGATGGTGACGGAGCTGTCGACCTCGGACCGGCGCGTGCGGATCGCCAGATCCAGACCGTTCTCGATGATGTCGTAATAGCGGTTCGAGGCCTGCAGATCGATGCGGATCAGCGGATAATCGGCCTTGAACTGCCGGATCACCGGCATGAGATGCAGCAGGGCAAAGGACAGCGATGCGCCGATCCTGAGGACCCCCCGAGGCTCGGCGCTGCCGCGACTGGCGCTTTCCTCGGCGGCGCGCAGGTCATGAAGGATCTCGCGCGCGTCACGGGCAAAACGCTCGCCCTCCAAGGTCAGCGACAATTGCCGGGTCGTGCGCTGGATCAGGCGGGCACCCAGCCGGTTTTCCAGCGAGGACAAGGCGCGGCTGACGCCGGAAACCGACATGCCCAGCATTTCCGAGGCGCGGGTCAGGTTGGTCGTTTCGGCAATCGCCGCGAAAACCTGCAATTCGGTGAAGCGGTCCATCTATGTTCCTTGCCCTTGCAGCCGTCGGTCCGGCAGCGCCACGAGGCTGCGCATATTGTTGCAGATTACGCAAATATAATTCCCAGAACCGGCGATTTATCCCGCGGAACGGCGATGACAGGGTGGCGGCATCGAATGCGCCCTGCCCTTCAGCCGGAGTCCCGAATGCAGCAACCGATCCGTCATATCGTGATGTGGAATGTCCACGGCGATTGCGAAGCCCAGCGACAGGCGGCCATCGCTGCCGTTCGCCACGAATTCGAAGCGCTGCGCGGCCAAATTCCCGGCATGTCTGGGCTGGAGATCGGCGTGGATGTCAGCCGCGTCTCCTATGCATGCGACATGGTGCTGGTCAGCGAATTCGACAGCAGCGCCGCATTGGCGGCCTATGCCGAACATCCCGCGCATCTGCGTGCCCGCGACCGGCTGGAAGGGATGCGCGTCGCCCGACATCAGGTCGATTACCCCGTCGTAACCGTGCCGGAGGCCGAATGATGACCAGCCGCGATTTCGTCTATACCGGCCATCCGGCGCGGGTGATCTTTGGCAGCGGCACCACCGCGCGCTTGCCGCAGGAAATGCAGCGGCTTGGCGCGCAGCGGGCATTGATCCTGTCCACGCCGCAGCAGGAATCGCAGGCTCAGGCCGTCGCTGAGCTGCTGGGTCCCGCCGCCGTCGGGCTGTTTCCCGGCGCGGTGATGCATACGCCGGTCGAGGTCAGCGAACATGCCGCCGCGATGGCCCGCCGGGTCATGGCCGATGTGGTTGTCGCAATCGGCGGTGGCTCCACCACCGGGCTGGGCAAGGCGATCGCATTGCGCACCGACCTGCCGCAGATCGTCATCCCGACCACCTATGCGGGCTCGGAAATGACGCCGATTCTGGGGGAGACCTCGGACGGTCAGAAGCGCACCCAGACCACCGCCAAGGTGCTGCCCGAAGTGGTGATCTATGATGTCGACCACACGCTGGGATTGCCGTCGGAATTGTCCGGCACCAGCGGCATCAATGCCATCGCCCATGCCGTCGAGGCGCTCTATGCGCGCGAAACGAACCCGATCATCACCGCCTTGGCGCTTGAGGCGATCGGGTCGCTGGCACGCGCCCTGCCCGTGATCGCGCAGGACCCCGGCCAACGCGAGGCACGGGCCGATGCGCTATATGGCGCTTGGCTGTGCGGTATTTGTCTGGGCTCGGTCGGCATGGCGCTGCATCACAAGCTTTGCCACACGCTGGGCGGCACCTTCGATCTGCCCCATGCCGAATGCCACACGCTGATCCTGCCTCATGCGCTGGCCTATAACGCACCGGCCATTCCCGAGGTCATGGCCCGCCTGACAACGGTTCTGGGCCAGGACCCTGCCCGCGCACTGTTCGATCTGGGCCGCGAGGTGCGTGCACCGGCATCGCTCGCGCAGCTGGGGATGCCCGCCGATGGCATCGGGCGCGCCGTCGATCTGGCTTTGGCCAACCCCTATTGGAACCCCCGCCCGCTGGAGCGTGACGCGCTGACCGCGCTGATCACCCGCGCGCATCAGGGGCAACCGCCCGTCGTCTGAGGAAACCGACATGACCTACCTGACCGAGGAAACCTCTGCCGAGACCGTGACCGCCCGGATTGGCGTGAACGCCGATCCGCGCCTGCGCCGGGTCATGACCTCGCTGGTCCGGCACCTGCACGATTTCGCCAAGGACGTCGAACTGACCGAGGCCGAATGGGAATATGCCATCGACTTCCTGACCCGCACCGGTCAGCTTTGCAGCGACGCCCGACAGGAATTCATCCTGCTGTCGGATGCGCTTGGGCTGTCCATGCTGGTCGATGCGATCAACCACCGCTTGCCCGAAGGTGCCACCGAAACCACCGTTTTCGGCCCCTTCCATGTCGACGACGCACCAGAGCGCCCGATGGGGGCGAATATCAGTCTGGACGGCAAGGGAGAGCTTTGCCTGTTCTCGGGGCGGGTGCTGGATCTGGCGGGCCGGCCCGTCGCCAATGCGTTGGTCGATGTCTGGTCCGATAACGAGGACGGTTTTTACGACGTGCAGCAGCCCGGCATTCAGCCGCCTTTCAACAATCGCGGGGTGTTTCGTACCGGGCCGGACGGGCGCTATGCCTTTCGCGGGATACGGCCGGTTTCCTATCCGATCCCGGATGACGGGCCGGTCGGGCAGATGCTGACCGCGCTGGGACGCCATCCCTGGCGTCCGGCACATATGCATTTCCTGATCACCGCCCCCGGTTACGATCGGATCATCACGCATATCTTCGTCAAGGGTGACCCCTATCTGACCTCGGACGCGGTCTTTGGCGTCAAGCAATCGCTGATCGTCGATTTCAGACCCGTCACCAGCACGACCGAGAAATGGCAGGCCGAATTCGATTTCGTGATGCGCCCTGCCTCTGATCCCGCCGGCGTGCACCGCGCCGCGAATGCGACAACAAGAAAAACTCAGGAGGAACAAGCATGAAGATCGCGCGCCCTGACAGCGCCGTCACCGAAATCGCACCCGCGGTCACGGCATTCCTTGCAGCACCGCTGATGCAGATCGGGGCCAAGGCGACCGCTGCGGCCTCGGGGCGGAGCTTTCCGGTCTACAACCCCGCCACCGGACAGGTCATCGCGCAGGTTCCGGCGGGCGAGGCCGAGGATGTGGACCGCGCCGTCAGGGCCGCGCAGGCGGCGTTCGACGGTCCCTGGTCACAACTTCTGCCCGTCCAGCGCCAGAACCTGATGCTGAAACTGGCCGATCTGATCGAGGAAAACGGCGAGGAACTCGCGCAGCTGGAAACCCTGAATCAGGGCAAATCGATCACGCTGTCGCGCCTGATCGAAGTGCAGTCTTCGGCCGAATACATCCGCTACATGGCTGGCTGGGCGACCAAGATCGAGGGGGCGACGCTGGATGTCTCGATCGCAATCCCGCCCGGCACCCGCTATCAGGCCTTTACCCGCAAGGAAGCGGTCGGCGTGGTCGCCGCGATCACGCCATGGAATTTTCCGCTGAACATGGCGGTGTGGAAGATCGCACCCGCGCTGGCCGCTGGCTGTACGGTGGTCCTGAAACCGGCCGAGGAGACGCCGTTGACCTCGATCCGGCTGGCGCAGCTTTGCCTTGAGGCCGGTCTGCCCGAGGGCGTCGTGAATGTCGTGACCGGAGATGGCGCGGCGGCAGGCGCGGCGCTGGTCGCCCATCCCGGTGTCGCCAAGGTCACCTTCACCGGCTCGACCGAGACCGGCAAGCTGATCGGCATTCAGGCGATGAAGGACATGAAGCGGGTCACGCTGGAACTGGGCGGCAAGGCTCCGATGGTCATGTTCGACGACATGGATCTGGACCTTCTGGGCGCGGCAGTCGGCATTGGCAGTTTCTTCAATTCGGGGCAGACTTGCTGCTCGGGGGCGCGGATCTATGCCCAGAAGGGGATCTATGACAAGGCGCTGGAGGTGATCGCCAATGTCACCCGTAGCCTATCGGTCGGGGCCGGGCTGGACCCCGCGCATCAGATCAACCCGATGGTGTCTGCCCGACATCAGGCGCATGTGCGTTCCTGCATCGCGCGCGGGCTGGAGGAAGGCGCGACGGCGGTGATCGGGGCCAGCGCGCCCGAGACCGGCTATTTTGTCGCGCCCGAATTGTTCACCGATGTGCGTCAGGACATGGCGCTGATGCAGGATGAAATCTTTGGCCCGGTCGTGACCATGACCCCCTTTGACGATCCGGATGAGGCGATCCGGCTGGCCAATGACACGCGATACGGGCTTGGTGCCTCGATCTGGACGCAGGATCTGAACAGGATGATGCGCTATGTCCCCCGGATTAAGGCGGGCACGGTCTGGGTCAACAGCCACAACATCCCCGACCAGAACATGCCCTTTGGCGGGTACAAGCAATCCGGCCTTGGCCGCGAACACGGTTGCGGGGCACTCGATAATTATCTGGAAACCAAATCGGTCTGTGTCGCCTATCGCTGACAGGCCGCGCGCGAGGCGGCCCGCCGCCCGCGCAGCATTGCTCGCAAAGCGTGGACGGATCAGGCGCCGTCGCCAGTCCGCAGATGGTCCAGCATCCGCTGCATGAACTCCATCAGCATCAGCCGCTCTTCCTGCGAGAGGACGGCGATGGTTTCCTCATTCGCGGTTTCGACATGACCGATCACCCGGACGTAAAGCGCCTCGCCCGCCGCGCTCAGCGACAGCTTGATCGCGCGCCCGTCGCTGTCGTCGGGCCGTCGCTCGACCAGCCCGCGCTCACACAAAAGTTTCACGGTGCGGCTCATCTGGCCTTCGTCCAGAAAGCCCTGCGTCGCCAGTTGGCGCAGGGTGCAGGGACACAGGGCCCGGATGACGCCCAAGGTGCGCCATTCGATCAGCGTCACCCCGTAATTCGACATCAGATGATTCTGGGCGTCGCGGTCATTGGCGCGCGCAAGCAATGCCAGCCGGTAGGAAAAGAGATCGCGAATATCGTGGCCCATGTCTGCCCACATATCAGCCCCTTAGCAAAGGTGAAAAGAGATCAACAAACTTACTTGACATCGTCAACTTATTAGTTTGACAATGTCAAGTATAAGGCCCTCAGAAGGCCTGCTCTTCTCCCAATCTTCATCCAACAAGGAGTGATCATGCGCTCTTCCTTTGCTCGTGCCATCGCGGCCTTGGCCGCGTTCAGCTGTGCAGGAACGCTGTCTGTCGCTGGGCCAGCCCATGCCGAACCGGTCAAGCTGCGGCTGACCTACCTTATGGCGGATCTGATCCTGCCCGTGCTGGTGGCACGCGATGCCGGCGACTATGAGCGGGCAGGTATCGACCTTGAGGCCATCGAGGGGCAAAGCGGCCCGGCCGTGGTTGCAGCCCTTGCCTCGGGCGAGGCGGATCTGGGCTATTCCGGATCGATCCCACCGATCAATGCGCGCCTGAACGGCGTGCCGATCAAGCTGGTCATGACGCTGGGCCATGAAAAGGCGCCAGACATGATGCTGACCGGTTTCATTTCGACGCAGGCCTCGGGCATCACCGATATTCAGGGCGTCAGGGGCCACCGTATCGCGCTGAACGCCAATGGCGGGTTGTGCGAACTGGCCTGGCGCGATCACCTGAGCGCCGCGGGCATCAAATGGTCCGAGGTCCAGCCGGTCGTCCTGCCCTTTCCACAGGTCGAAGCCGCAATGCAGCAGGGCGCCGTCGATGCGGCCTGCCTGATCAACCCCTTCCAGGCCTCGGTCATGCATAACCCCGAGATCGGGGCCAAGCGCATCGCTGCCGGGATGCTGGCCGATCTGTCGACGCCCGGCCTGTCGGACGTGATCTACACGACCGACAAATACGCCGCCGAACATGCCGAGACGATCCGCACTTTCGGCGAAGTTACCGTAGCCGCCCGCCAGCGCCTTCAGGCCGATCCCGATGCGCTGATTGCCGCTGCCGAAAAATATGTCGGCCTGACCCCGCAAGCAGCCGCCGACGTGACACTGGCCGTCGTTCGCGACGATGTCGGGATGGATCTGACCGAGGTGCAGAAGCTGCTCGACGCGATGTCGCGGGCGGAAATGCTGTCCTCTCCGATCACGGCCGAGGATCTGGCCGGCACCACCGCGAAATGATGCGCAAGGGCGGGGCCACGGTCCTGTCAGCCTTAAACGGATGGAACGATGAACGACACGACGATTCTTGAAGCCGTTGATCTGCGCAAGGCATATGGTCACGGTTTGCAGCGGATGCCCATTCTTGACGGGATCGATTTCCGGGTTCGCAAGGGCGATTTCGTTTCCGTGGTCGGCCCCTCGGGCTGTGGCAAGACCACGCTGCTGATGGCGCTGGCCGGGCTAAGCCAGCCCGACACCGGCGAGGTCCGTTTTCGCGGCCAGCCCGTGACCCAGCCGCCGCAAGGACTGGCGGTTGTGTTTCAGGACTACAGCCGCTCGTTGTTTCCGTGGAAGACGGCGCGGGAAAACGTGATCTTTGCGATGCGCGACACGGCGCAGAAGACCCGGCAGGAGCGACGCGATCGTGCGGATGAGCTGCTGGCGGCAGTCGGGCTGAAGGAATTCGCCCAGAAATATCCGTGGCAACTGTCCGGCGGCATGCAGCAGCGCGTGGCGATCGCGCGGGGACTTGCCTCGGAAAGCGACCTGCTGTTGCTGGACGAGCCGCTGGCGGCGGTCGATGCCCAGACCCGCGCCGACATGCAGGACCTGATCCTGGAGCTGGCGCAGCGCTTCGACCAGACCTGCCTGCTGGTCACTCATGATGTCGATGAAGCGGTCTATATGGCGGATAAGGTGATTGTCCTGTCGCGCCGTCCGACCAGCGTCGCGACCGAAATCCCCGTCGACCTTGGCAAGCGCCGCGATCAGCTGGCCACGCGCGAGCAGCCGGGTTTCCTGCACGCTCGGCACGAGGTCATGGAACGCATCCGCAGCTATCGCAGCCAGATGGCGGGTTGAACCATGACGCGCGCATTGCTTTGGTCCCGAGGGGCCGTTTCCCTGATCTTTGTTCTGGCGCTGTGGCAGGCCGTCGCATTGAGCGGAGCGGTTCCCGCCAAGTTCTTTCCCGGCATTCCTGCCATCATCGACGGCGCGCGCCAGATGATCGCCACTGGCGAGCTGCCCCGCAACGAGATCCTGACGCTGGGCCGGGCGCTGACCGGGCTTGTCCTTGCCTCGGTCGCGGGGATTGCTCTGGCCCTGCTGTCGGATGCCTCGCCGTTCTTCGACCGCGGATTTCGGACGATTTCCAGCCTGCTGCAACCGGTTCCGCCCGCCGCGGTGGTGCCGATGGCGATCTTTGCGCTGGGGCTGGGGATCAAGCTTTACATCTTCATCATCCTTCTGGTCTCAATCTGGGGGCCGTATCTGAACGGTGCCGCAGCCCTGCGCGCCGTCCCGCGCGAACAGATCCTGACTGGACGGATGTTGGGCCTGTCGCCCGCAGCGATCATGTTTCGCATCAAGCTGCCGGCGGCCATGCCGCAGATCTTCGCGGGCATCCGCTATGCCGCCGCGGTCAGTCTGATCGCCGTAGTCGTGGCCGAGATGCTGGCCGGTCGCGACGGCATCGGCTTTCTGCTGGTCCGCAAAAGCTTCTCGATCCGTATCCCCGAGACCTACGCCCTGATGTTCGTCACCATGTTCAACGGCGTGCTGCTGGCCTTGCTGGTCAATCTGGCGCGACGCGTCCTGACCGGCTGGCATGTCCGTCAAACCGGAGCTTCCAAATGATACCGCTTCGCAAACCGGCCGATTACGCGCCGATCCTGATGCCGCTGATCGTGGTCGCAATCTGGGCGCTGGCCGCTGCCTCGACCTCGTCGCCCTTGTTTCCGGGGCCTGCCAAGGTCGCGCAGGCGATCTGGCACAATTTCAGCACCATCATGGTCCAGCTTGGCGCCACACTGACCCGCGTCGTGATCGGCTTTGCGGTCGCGGCCGCGATTACCGTGCCGCTGGGCATCATGCTGGGCCGCCTGCGGATCATCGGGCAATTGTTCGAGCCGGTGATGGACATGCTGGCGACACTGCCGCCGCCGGCTATCGTGCCGCTGGTCATGCTGTTTGCCGGAACGGGCGACGCGGCCAAGATCACCATGATCGCCTTTGCCGCCGCCATTCCCCTGCTGATGAACACTTATGAGGCCTCAAAGACCCAGAATGAGATGGCCAATCTGGTGGCACGGTCCCTGCGGTTAAGCAGGTTCGAAACCATGCTGCGTGTCGATCTGCCCGCGGCGCTGCCGATGATCGCGACCGGCGTACGCATGGCTGTCGCCGCGGCGCTGCTGGTCTCGGTCACCTCGGAAATCCTGCTGGCCACGGACGGGATCGGCGTCTTCCTGCAACGCCAGCAAGAGAATTTCCAGATCGCGGGCGGGCTTGCCGGGATCTTCTTCATCTCGCTGACCGGGCTGGTCGTGAACACCCTGATCCTGGCTTTCGAGAAACGCTGGCTGTTCTGGCACTACCGCGCGCAGGAGGACGCGAAATGAGCGCGAAACCCATGAATGTCTTGTGGATCATGTGTGACCAGCTGCGTTTCGACTATCTGGGCTGCGCCGGTCATCCGACGCTGCGCACGCCCAATATCGACCGGCTGGCGGCGCGCGGGGTCAGGTTCACCAATGCCTATGTGCAGTCGACGATCTGCGGCCCCTCGCGCATGTCGGCCTATACCGGGCGCTATGTGCGCTCGCACGGTTCGACCCAGAATGGCGTGCCGCTGCGCGTCGGAGAGCCCACGCTGGGCGATCATCTGCGCGAGAACGGCGTGCGCTGCGTGCTGATCGGCAAGACCCATATGGTCGCCGATACCGAAGGCATGGAGCGTCTGGGCATCGACCCGGATTCCCTTATCGGCGTCCATAGCTCGCAATGCGGGTTTGAACCGTGGGAGCGTGACGACGGGCTGCACCCCTCGGGGCCTTATGACGGTGACGTGCCCTATGACCGCTATCTGCGCGACGGCGACCATCAGGCCGACAACCCGTGGGAGCATTGGGCCAATTCCGCCGAAGGCCCGAATGGCGAGGATCACAGCGGCTGGTTGCTGGTCCATGCCGACAAGCCCGCCCGCATCGACGAGAGCATGTCCGAGACGCCCTACATGACGCGCCGCGCGATGGAGTTCATCACCGAGGCCGAGGCCGACGGGCGGCCATGGTGCGCGCATCTGTCCTATATCAAGCCACATTGGCCCTATATCGTCCCGGCGCCCTATCACGACATGTTCGGCCCGGATGACGTTCAGGACGCCATTCGATCCGAGGCCGAGCTGGCGAACCCGCATCCGGTCTATGCCGCCTTTACCCAGGAACGCTATTCGCGGAACTTTTCGCGCGACGAAGTGCGCCGCCGCGTGATCCCGGCCTATATGGGGCTGATCAAGCAGATCGACGATCAGCTTGGGGAGCTGTTCGGTTTTCTTGACCGCAAGGGCCTGAGCGATCGGACGATGATCGTCTTTACCTCGGATCATGGAGACTATCTGGGCGATCACTGGCTGGGCGAAAAATACCTGTTCCACGATGTCTCGGCGAAGGTGCCGATGATCGTTTGCGACCCCTCGCCTTCTGCCGACAGCACGCGCGGCACGACCTGCGACCGGCTGGTCGAGATGATCGACCTTGCGCCGACCTTTCTGGACTATTTCGGCGGCGCGCCACGACCGCATGTGCTTGAGGGCCTGTCGCTGCTGCCGCTGCTCCGGGGCGAAGCACAGGCATGGCCACGCCGCCACGCCGTTTCGGAATACGATTTTGCGCCCGACAGCGTGCGGGTCAAACTTGGCCGCAGCGTTCAGGACAGCCGCATGGTGATGATCACCGATGGCCGCTTCAAGATGATCGAGGTTCCCGGTTTCCGACCGATGCTGTTCGACATGGAAAACGACCCCGGCGAATTGGTCGATCTGGGGGAGGCGCCGGATCAGGCCGCGACCATCGCCCGGCTGCGGGCGGCGCTGATGCGCTGGTATGCCTCGGCCCGCAATCGGATCACGGTCCCGGATGACTGGTTCACGGCGGATGATGCGCTGCTGCACGCGGGCGGTGATCCGACGCTGCGCACCGGCGTCATCATCGGCTATTGGGATGAGGCCGAGCTGGAAGCCCAGCGGCGGTTGCTGGCCCGCTTCAGCGCGCCAGCCGAGGCGACGGCGCTGGACGCCTAGACGCAAGGACGCGCCCTCAAGATGCCTCGCCGGAAAACCCTCATCCGCAGGGTGCGGGTTCGTGCGCTTCGGACCCTGCGCCGTTCCGAAATCGGACTGATCCTGTGCTGTGCCATCGCGGGCTGCGCGGTGGCCATGCTGGTGCTGGTGCTGCATGACTGCGTGGCCTTCATGCAGCGGCTTGCCTTTGATCTTTACCCCGGCGTGACGCTGGGCGCGCAGCTTCGGATCGCGCAGTGGCGCGTCGTTCTGGTGCCGCTGCTGGGCGGCGGGGCCCTTGCGATGATCCTGCGGCTGCTGCCCGCGCTGGGTGGACGGGTCGCCGACCCGATCGAGGCGAACGCGCTTTATGGCGGGCGCATGTCGCTGCGCGGTTCGACACGGCTGACCGCGCTGACCTTTGTCTCGAACGGGGCCGGGGCCTCGGTCGGGATGGAGGCGGGCTACAGTCAGATCGGCGCGGCGATCTTCAGCGCCGTCGGAGGAAGGTTGGGAATGGTTCGCGACAATCGCCGGACCATGGTGACGGCAGGCGCTGCGGCCGCCATCACCGCCGCATTCAACGCTCCGCTTGCCGGGATTTTCTATGGGTTCGAGCTTGTGCATGGCGGACTTTCCGCCCGTCGTCTTGCGCCGGTCGTCACCGCCTCGATCTGTGCATGGCTGGTGCTGATGGTGGCCGGGCATCACGGCCCGGTCTTCGTGATCCCGCCCCATCCCGAGCCTGCGCCACTGGACTTCCTGCTTCTGATCCTTCTGGCGCTGCTGGGCGCGGCACTTGCGGTTCTGGCCATGACCTCGGTCGGGTTGACCGAGAGATTGCTCAGGCGCAGCCGCATTCCCCAGTGGCTTTTGCCGGTCGTTGGCGGGGTGATGATCGGGCTGCTGGGCTTGTATTCGCCGCAAATCCTTGGCGCGGGGCTGGGCCCGATCCAATGGCATTTCGAATTCCGGTTAAGTCTGACGGTGCTGCTGGCATTGCTGCTGGCCAAGATGCTGGCCTCGGCGGTCTCGATCGGAGCCGGATTTCGCGGCGGGCTGTTCAACTCGGCCTTGTTGCTGGGGGCGCTGCTGGGGGCGTGTTTTGCGCAGCTTGCGGGTGTGCTTCTGCCCGCGCATGACGGTCCTCGGGCGCTGTTCCTGCTGGCGGGCATGGCCGCGACGGGCGCAGGCATCGTCGGCGCACCGCTGACCATCAGCTTTCTGGTGATCGAGACGACCGGCAGCTTTGCGGCTGCGCCCGTGCTGATCGCGGTGGCGGCTTTGTCGGCGATGCTGGTGCGGCTGACCTTTGGCTATTCCTTCTCGACCTGGCGCTTTCACCTGCGCGGGCTGACCCTGCGCGGCGCACATGACATCGGCTGGATCTCGGGCCTGACGGCGGCCAGACTGATGCATCGCGACATCCCGACATTTCCGATACAGATGCCGCTTGCCAGCCTGCGTCAGGCATTGCCGCTTGGCAGCACCGAATGGATCGGCGTGTCACATCATGACGGCACCTATGCCGGGATGCTGGAAACCGCGCGCGCGCATGACCCCGATCTGAACGATCTGTCAGAGATGCTGATCCTGGGCGATCTGACCGACCCGCCGGGACCCGAAATCGGACCCGCAGATGATGTCCGACATGTCCTCCAGACCTTCGCAGCCTCGCGCCTGACCGTTCTGCCCGTCGTTTCGCAGGACCGACGGGCGCTTGGCTATGTCTCGGAAAGCCACTGCCTCAGACGCTATCTGGCGGGAATTTATCACTATCGGGGCAGCGATCTGGGCTTTTAGGTCACCTCGGTCGCGGCTCACCGATCCTTCCATCCTCGCTGCCCTTCATGAACGCCTGCAGGCGCGGGACCATGAAATCCAGAAATAGCCTGATCCGCTGCGGCATCCTTTGCCCGCCCAGATACAGCGCATGGACGTCTTCTTCGTCGCCATGACCGGCATCCGCCAGCACCTCGACCAGGCGTCCCGCGACCAGATCGGCGCGCACGTGATAGTCGCCAAGCCGCGCCAGCCCCATTCCCGCCAAGGCAAAGCGGCGCACGGTTTCGCCATTATTGGCCAACAGGTTGCCGCCGACCATGCGATCGACGATGCGCCCTCCTTCACGCAGCGGCCAGACCGGCGCGGCCCGCCTGAAGTTGAAGCCCAGACAATTGTGGCCGTCCAGATCCTCGATCGTGACCGGGGTTCCGTGTGCGTCCAGATAGGCCGGCGATGCCACGATCTTGCGATGGGCGACGCCGATCTTGCGGGCCAGCAGGCTGCTGTCGGCAAGGCTGCCGACGCGAAAGGCCACGTCGGTGCGGTCCAGATACAGGTCCACGATGTCGTCCGACAGCGACAGATCGACGACGACATTGGGATATGTCCGCCAGAACTCCGGCAGCAAGGGTTCGATGGCAAGGACACCGAAGGCGACCGAGGCATTCACCCGCACCGTTCCGCCCGCGCTTGCCGCGCCAAGGCTGATCTCGCGTTCGATATCGTCCAGTTCGGACAGCAATGCTCCGCTGCGCTCATAGAACAGCCGCCCCTCATCTGTCAGTGACAGGCGGCGGGTAGAACGCTCGATCAGGCGCGCGCCCAGCCGATCCTCCATGCGCGCGATCAGCTTGCTGACCGTCGACGGCGTCATCAGCAATTGTCGGGCTGCTTCCGAGAAACTGCCAGCCTCGACGACCCTGACAAAGACCTGCATTTCGCCGGCGCGATTGTCCATGATGCCCCATCTGTGAATTTGCATCCAAAATTATGTGGAGAAGGGGGCGATTTTCAAGTTCACTTTGATGCGTCATCTGGGGGCAAGGGCGACACCACGCCCCATTCCGCAGATGCGGCCCAACTCAGGAGAGACCCATGTTCAACGTCACTGCCAATGGCGCACAGATACCGGCCCTTGGCTTCGGAGTGTTCCGCATGTCCGACGACGAGGTCGAGCGGATCGTGCCCGAGGCTCTGACCACCGGCTTTCGCCATTTCGACACCGCGCAGATCTATGGCAACGAAGCGGCGCTTGGCCGTGCGCTGGAACAAGCGGGCGCAAAGCGTGACGAGCTGTTCCTGACCACCAAGGTCTGGGTCGACAATTACACGGTCGACCGCTTCGCCGCGTCCGTTGATGAAAGTCTGGATAAACTGCGGGTCGATCAGGTCGATCTGTTGCTGCTGCATTGGCCGGGCGACAAGGTTCCTGTGGCGCAGCAGGTCGAGCTGCTCAACGCCGTCAAGGACGCGGGCAAGACCCGGCATATCGGGGTCAGCAACCAGAACATTCAGCAGATGCAGGAAACGATCCGGCTCAGCGCCTCGCCCATCGTCACCAATCAGGTCGAACTGCACCCCTATCTGGACCAGTCCCATCTTCTTGCCGCCGGGCGCGAGGCAGGTCTGGCCGTGACCGCCTATTACGGCATGGCCGATGGCAAGGTCATCGGCGATCCGGTCATCGGGGCCATTGCGGCGAAATATGGCAAGACTCCGGCCCAGATCGGGCTGCGCTGGCTGGTGCAGCAGGATGGCGTCATCGCCCTGTCAAAGACCGCGAATATCGCCCGCGTCGCAGAAAACTTCGCAATCTTCGACTTCGCACTTGAGGCAGAGGACATGGCGGCAATCCGCGCCCTTGCCCGTCCCGACGGACGGCTGGTTAGTCCCGCCGGACTTGCCCCCGATTGGGACCTCTAAGGGCGAAAGGCCTGACAGGCTGGCCGTGATCGATGGCGGCGCGAGGCATCGCAACCTCGCGCCGCTGCCTTTGCGGGGGACAGTTCAGTCCTGCACCAGATGTTCGAACAGGCGCGCGACGGCTTCGGCACCGGGGTCGATCTGGCCGCGCAGCTGGCCTTCGTTCAGATAGGCGGCACGACCGGCCTTGGCACGGGTCATGCTGGCGGTTCGGTCTGCACCCATGCGGGCGGCGCGGGCAGCGGCGGGCAGGCCACCCTCGGCCAGCACCTCCAGCGCCGGATGCAATGCGTCGATCATGGTGCGATCGCCCAGACCCGCCCCGCCGATCTGCTGCATCCGGGCCAGACCGGCCTTGAGCGCCTCGGGCGTTGATGCGCCGCTGGACGCAGCATCCCCCGCTGCCGCAAAGAAGATCGCCAGCAGAACCCCCGACGAGCCGCCCATGGTCTGGCTGAGCTCCAGCCCGATGGCGCGGAACAGTTGGGTGTGATCGGCCAGCGGCAGCGCATCCATGGCCCCGATTAGCGCCCGCGCCGCCCCGGCCAGCGTCGATCCGGTATCGCCGTCGCCTGCCTTGGCATCCAGCAGGTTCAGGTCAGCCTCGGCGGCAATCAGGATCTCGCAGCAGCGGGTCAGAAAGGCGCGGGTCTGGGGATGGGCCGAGGGCAAGGGCTTGATCGGCTTCAGCCCGTCGGGCAGATCCAGCGGCGCGACCGCGCCAAAAGCCCGGACGCCCGGCCATGCGCTCGGCGCGGCGGGGGCCTCAAGCGCCGCCAGATCGGCCCCCGTCGCCGCCAGAACCGAGACCGAAAACCCCCTCATATCCAGCGAGGTCATCAGCGCACCCGGTCCGATCAGATGGCTGATCCCCGCCCCGATCGAGGACTGCCCCAGCTCATGCGCCAGCACCTGCATTTCCAGCACCGATGCACCGCCCAGATTGTTCAGCAGCGCCACATGCGGTCCCGGCCCCATCGCGGCCGCAAGCTTTTCCGCGACCATCGCCATTGCGCCGCGGGCGTCGGTATAGCCGACCTGCTCGACACCGGCTTCGCCATGGATGCCCAGGCCCAGTTCGGCCTGACCGGGGGGAATGCGGTCCTCCTTGGGGGCACCGGGGACGGTGCAGGTGTCCAGAGACATGCCGATGGAACGCGTCGCGCGGATCACCCGTTCGGCGGCTTCGGTCACAGTGGCCAGATCGGCCCCGTTTTCGGCCAGCGCGCCCGCGATCTTGTGGACGAACAGCGTCCCCGCGACGCCACGCGCCTGCGGCGTGTCGGGCAGGGCCACGTCATCGCCCACCACCACCATCGAGACTTTCAGCCCAAAGGCCCGCGCCCGTTCCGCCGCAAGGCCGAAATTCAGCCGGTCGCCGGTATAGTTCTTGACGATCAGCAGGCAGCCCGCCGGGCCGGTCACCGCCAATATCCCTGCCAGAACCGCATCGACCGAGGGCGAGGCAAAAACATCGCCGCAAACCGCCGCCGTCAACATGCCGCGCCCCACGAAACCGGCATGGGACGGCTCATGCCCCGCGCCGCCGCCCGAGACCAGCGCGACCTTGCCCGGATCGCGCTCGGCGCGCAGCACGACGCGGATATGGGGATAGCCGTCCAGCCGCGTCAGCTTCCCGCCCGAGCCCGCGACAAGGCCGTCAATCGCCTCGGCCACGATGTCTTCCCTGCGGTTGATGAACTGGGTCATGGCTTACTCCTGATGAATGCGGGCGCCGGAAGCGTCGAAATAAAGCGGCTTCTCGGGGCGGATGCGGACGATATCGCCGGATTTCAGCCCGGTATGGGCATCGGTCACGGTGATCAGGTCATGGTTGTGGAAGCTCAGATGCAGCCGGGTCTGGTCGCCCAGATGCTCGACCCGACGCACGAAACTGTCCTCGCCCTCGCCCTGCCGGATCTGTTCGGGGCGCAGCCCGATATGAGCGGCCCCGGCAGGTGCCGGGCCAAACAGCGTCGCGGGCAGGATATTGATGCGCGGCTGACCAAGTCGGCTGGCGGCATGAATGCTGACCGGGTCCTCATAGATCTGGCGCGGAGGGCCGAATTGTACCAGCCGCCCATGATCCAGCACGCCGACATGGGTGGCCATGGTCATGGCCTCGATCTGGTCATGGGTCACGTAAAGGAAGGTCGCGCCCATATCGTGCTGGATGCGCTTGAGTTCGATCCGCAGATCGGCCCGCAGCTTCGCGTCCAGCGATGACAAGGGCTCATCCATCAGATAGGCGGCGGGATTGCGCACCAGCGCCCGGCCGATGGAAACCCGCTGCATCTCACCCCCGGACAGTGCCGTGGCCTTGTTGTCCAGCTTATGCGTGATCTGAAGGACCTCGGCCACCTCACCCACCTTGCGGGCGATCTGCTCGGGCGGAAGACGTAGCAATGGGGATTTCAGCGGGAATTCAAGGTTCTGGCGCACCGTCAGATGCGGGTAAAGCGAATATTGCTGGAACACCATCGCGACATTGCGCTGCGCAGGCGTGGCCGTGCTGACATCCTGCCCGCCGATCTGGACCCGCCCCGCATCCGGCTGGTCCAGCCCCGAGACCAGCCGCAACAGCGTGGTCTTGCCCGCCCCGGTCGGCCCCAGCAGCACGACAAAGGCCCCGTCCGGGACAGTCAGCGACACGTCATCCAGCGCCGTAATCGGCCCGAAGCGTTTGGTGATACCGGAGAGCGTGATCTCAGCCATGGCCCAGAACCCTTTCATTCGCAGCCGAGCGCAGGGCGCGGCCCTTGTCGGCGCGAAACAGCGTGATCTTGCGCGGGTCGAACCGCAGCCCGATCTGTTCTCCGGCGCGGACTGGGGTGCTGGACGGCAGCCGCGCCTTGATGAGGCCATGCGCCGTGCGCAGCGTGACGATCTGGGTCGTGCCCAGATATTCTGCCGCCAGCACTTCGGCGCGATAGGGCGCGGCATCGTCCAGATGCACATGCTCGGGGCGGATGCCCAGAACCAAGGCCCCCTCGGCCCCTTCGCGCTGGACGGGCACGGGAATGTCGCAATCCCCCAGCCGGACGCGATCCGCGCCATTGCCGACCAAGCCCTGAAAACGCAGGAACCCCATGGGCGGCGAGCCGATGAAATCCGCGACAAACATCGTCGCGGGCCAGTCATAGATATCCTGCGGGACGCCGAACTGCTCGACCACGCCATGGTTCATCACCACGATCTTGTCGCCCATCTGCATGGCTTCTAGCTGGTCATGGGTGACATAGACGGTGGTGGCACCGATCCGGTCATGCAGCGCGCGCAACTCCTCGGCCATATGTTCGCGGAATTCGGCGTCCAGCGCGCCAAGCGGTTCGTCCATGAAGAATGCCTTGGGGCGGCGGACAATGGCGCGGCCAAGCGCCACGCGCTGACGGTCGCCCCCGGACAGGCCTCCAACCGGACGATCAAGGATATTCTCGATGCCAAGGATCTTGGCCACTTCAAGGACACGCGCCTTGGCCTCGGCCTTGGGCATGCCTTGCGACAGCAGCGGATAGGAGATGTTCCGCCCCACATTCATATGAGGATACAGCGCGAACATCTGGAAAACAAAGGCGATGTCGCGCTGGCTGGCGGGCTTCTGCGCGACCTCCTCGCCGTCGATATGGATGCTGCCCGAGGTCGGCAGTTCCAACCCTGCCATCATCCGCAAGGTCGTGGTCTTGCCGCAGCCGGACGGCCCCAGCAGCATGAAGAATTCGCCATCCTCGATGGTAAAGGTCGAGGACTGCACGGCGGTGAAGCTGCCGAAATCCTTGCGGATGTTTTCGATGCGGATCTGGGCCATGCGCTATTCCGGGAAATGGCTGGTGACGATGAACATCACCGTGCCGGTCAGCGTGACAAGGAAGGACCAGGTAAAGGCCCACATGAACCAGGGCTGCATCAGCATCACCACCCCGAGCGCGATCAGGATGGAGGCCAGCATTTCCCATGACCCGCGGCGGAACCGGACCATGCCGGACAGGAAGGATTTCATTTGCGCACCGCCCCGAATGTGATCCCGCGCAGCAGGTGCTTGCGCAGAAGGATGGTGAAGACCATGACCGGCAGCAGGAACAGCGTCGCCCCCGCCGCGACCGCAGGCCAGTCCTGCCCACCGACGCCGATGATCGTCGGGATGAAGGGCGGTGCTGTCTGGGCATTGCCGCTGGTCAGCAGCACGGCGAAGGCATATTCGTTCCAGGCGAAGATCAGGCAAAAGATCGCGGTCGAGGCGATGCCGGTCGCCGCCTGCGGCAGGACCACCTTTCGGAAGGCCTGAAAGCGGGTGTAGCCGTCGATCAGCGCGGCTTCCTCATATTCGCGGGGGATCTCGTCGATGAAGCCCTTCAGCAGCCAGACCGCCAGCGACAGGTTCACCGCCGTGTAAAGCAGGATCATCCCCAGATGCGTGTCCGACAGGCCCAACTGCCGGAACATCAGGAAGATTGGGATCGCCACCGCGATCGGCGGCATCATCCGGGTCGACAGGATGAAGAACAGAAGGTCGTCCTTGAGCGGCACCTTGAAGCGCGAGAAGGCATAGGCGGCAAGCGTGCCCAGAAACACCGACAGGAAGGTCGAGCCAAAGCCGATGATGACCGAATTCAGGAACCGCTCGCCAAAGCGCGACGGCCCGGCGATGACCATGCCGTATTTGGCGACGATCTCCTGATACCATGTCTGGGGCGGGTTCGCGGCGAGGAACTCGGCGGTCTGCCTTGTGCGGGTGGTGAAGAGGTTGACGTAGCCCTCAAGCGTAGGGGTGAAAAACAGCTTCGGCGGATAGGCGATGGAATCCGAGGGCGACTTGAACCCGGTCGCGATGATCCAGATCAGCGGCAGCAGCGTGATCACTGCGTAAGCGACGACCAGAATGCCAGCCATCCATTTCTGCGCGCGCGACGGTTCGGTGATCGAATAGCTCATCGGCTTTTCACCTTGTTCAGCGCCTTCACATAGATCGAGGCAAGGCCAAAGACCGTCACGAACAGGATGATCGCATAGGCCGAGGAATAGCCCGTACGCCACTTTTCAAACGCCTCGCGCTTGAGGTTGATCGAGGTCAGCTCGGTGGTATTGCCCGGCCCGCCTCCGGTCAGTTGCACGACCAGATCGAACATCTTGAAATTCTCGATGCCCCGGAACAGCACCGCCAGCATTAGGAAGGGCAGCACCATCGGGATGGTGATGGTCCAGAATTGCCGCCATTTGCTGGCCCGGTCGCATTCCGCCGCCTCATAGATGGACGCCGGAATGGATCGCAGCCCGGCCAAGCAGATCAGCATGACGAAGGGCGTCCACATCCACGTATCGACGATGATGATCGCCCAAGGGGCCAGCCGCACATCCGCGATCATCGAAAAGCTGGACGGATCGGCGCCGGTCAGGAAGCCCACGGCATAATTGAACAGCCCGATCTGCGGCTGGTAAAGGAAGGTCCAGAAGTTGCCCACCACGGCGGGCGACAGCATCATCGGCAAAACGATGATCGTGGTCCACAGGTCATTGCCGCGAAACTTGCGGTTGATAAGCCACGCCAGCGCGAAGCCGATCACGATTTGCAGGGCCAGCGTCCAGAACAGGAAATGCGCCGTCGCCTGCATGGTCTGCCAGATGTCGGGATCGGTCAGGATGCGTTGGTAGTTGCGCAGGCCCACGAACTCGACGGGCTCATTGGGGCGGTTCACCCGCATATTGGTAAAGCTAAGGCGGATGGTCCAGATCAGCGGAAAGATGTTCACCGCCAGCAGCAGGAAGATCGTCGGCGCGACGAAGATCCATGCGATGACGCGGTCCGACAGGCCGGTCAACCGCCGTGCAACCGGCGCAGGCGTGGCCGCGGCCACACGCTCGATGGATGTCCTTTGCATGCCGGGTCCTTTCGTCAGGATGGGCGCGCCCCCGCAGCGGGAGCGCGCGTCGGGATCAGAACTTCCCTTCATCCTCGAAGATCTCGGTCCAGTCGGCGACCAGACCGTCCAGTGCCTCTTGCGAGGTGCCGTTTCCGGCGACGACGTAGTTATGGACGCGCTGCTGCATCGCCAGCAGCAGCGAGGCATAGGCGGGCTCGGCCCAAAAATCCTTCACGATCGCCATGCTGTCGAGGAAGGTCTGTGCATAGGGCTGGCTGGTGGCAAAGCCGGGGTCCTCGACCACGGATTTCAGCGCCGAATAGCCGCCCATCTCCCACCATTTCTTCTGCACTTCGGGCTGGGCGAACCACTTGATATATTGCAGCGCCGCATCGGGGCTGTTGGTGTTCGATACGACCGAGATGCCCTGCCCGCCCAATTGCGCAAAATGGCCCTTGGGACCGGCGGGGTTGGGGAAGTATCCCGACTTGTCGCCGCCGACATTCGGATCGGCATTCACGCCGGGCCAGATGAAAGCAAAGTTCATCTGCAGCGCCACTTGGCCCGATTTATAGGCGTCGATATCCTCTGACATGTACCAGTCCGACGATCCCGGCGGCACGCAGCAATCGTAAAGCGACTTGTAGAATTGCAGCCCCTTCGCCGCATCCGGTGAGTTGACAAAGCCCTGCAGGTCATAGGGCTTGGCCGGGTTCTGGTATTCGAAACCGTAATTGTACAGGATGTTGGTCACGCCCATGGTGATGCCTTCGGAACCGCGCTCGGTATAGATCGCGGCGCCATAGACGGTCTTGCCGTCGATCTCGCGGTTCTGGAAGAATTCGGCGATCTGCTTCAGCTCATCCAGCGTCTTGGGCGGGGCCAGATCATGACCATATTTCGTCTTGAATTCGGCCTGCAGCTCGGGGCGGGCGAACCAGTCCTTGCGATAGGTCCAGCCCACGACATCGCCGAATGCGGGCAGCGCCCAGTAATTCGGCGTGCCTTTCGGCCATTCCGAATAGCCCGCCACCGTCGCCGGGATGAAGTCATCCATGCTGATCCCTTCGGCGGCGAAGAAATCGTTCAGCTTCTTGTATTGGCCGTTCTCGGCCGCGCCGCCGATCCACTGGCTGTCGCCGATCATCAGGTCGCAAAGCTGCCCGCCCGAGTTCAGTTCGTTCAGCATGCGGTCGGCAAAGCTGGTCCATGGGACGAACTCGAAGCTCATCTTGTGGCCGGACTGGGCCTCGAAATCCTTGGAAAGCTCGACCAGAGCATTGGCGGGGTCCCAGGCGGCCCAGCACAGGGTCAGGTCGTCGGCATGCACCGCACCCGCACCGGAAACCAGCGCGGCGGCTGCAGCCGATAGAATCAGCTGTCGTGTCATCGATGTTCCTCCCCAATGCGCGGCCTCCCTGCCGCGACTCTCTGGTGAAATATTCATAATTGAGGTGCGCACATCATCGCAACAAAATTATGATGCACGCACCTCAGATTCGTTGTAAGCGGGCAGAAGAACGGATGGATGAGGAGATGCGCGGAAGTGATGCGCCCGACGACCAAGGATCTGGCCCGCGCCGCCGGTGTCAGCCTGGCCACAGTGGATCGCGTGCTGAACGAGCGCGCCGGGGTCAGGGCCGAAACGGTGACGGCCGTTCACGAGGCGATCGCAAGGATCGGCTTTGTGCGCAATCTTTCCGCCGCCAATCTGGCACGGGGCCGCGTCTATCGCTTTGCCTTCCTGCTGCCGGTGGCGGGCGATGCCTTTCTGTCGACGCTGGAAACCCAGATTGCCGAGGCCGCATCCGCCTTTGCCCCCGAAGGCATCCAGATTCAGAAACGTCGTGGCATCGGTGGCGACCCGCATCAGATTGCCCGGATGCTGGCCGAGCTGTCGCCCGAGGATCTGGACGGCGTGGCGATCCTTGCACCGGAATCGCCACAGGTCCGCGATGCGATGGCGCGGTTGCAGGATCGCGGCGTGCAGGTCGTGCGATTCCTCTCGGGGCAGACCTCAGACATCGGGGCCGATGCCGTGGGCATCGACAACCGCGCTGCCGGGGCGACGGCGGGGCGACTGATCGGGCGTTTCTGTGCCGCGCGGCCCGGCCAGATCCTGGTCATCGCGGATACGATGAATGCCCGCGACAGCGTCGAGCGACGGCAGGGCTTCGATCAGGTCATCACGCGGGACTTCCCGGGCCTGACCGCCCTGCCCTCGCTGGAGACGCATGGCGACAGGCAACGGACGCGGGCGATCCTGCACAATGCCTATGCCAATCATCCCGATATACTGGGCGCCTATGTCCTTGCCTCGGAAGCACGCCTGCCGCTGGAAGCCATCGCCGACACCCGCGATCCAGCCGGTCAGGTCATCGTCGCCCATGAACGCACCGAGTTCACCGAGGCGCTGCTGCTGAATGGCCAGCTGGACGCGGTGATCGCCCAGAACCCCGGCCATCTGGTCCGCAGCGCCATCCGCGTCATGCGCGCCCGCTGCGATGGCCGCCCGCCGATCGCCTCGCAAGAGGAAATCCGCATCGAGATCCTGCTGCAGGACAATCTGTGCCCGCGTCCACGCTGGTAAGGCGTCGTAATTTCCACCTCGCTGCAGGCAGGGCTTGATTTTATCGTCATGTGGCGCAGGCTTTCGCTGTATCGCGTGATGGAGGCCCAAATTGGCGTGCTCACATACCGACCAGATCAAGCTCGATATCCCGCCCGAGACGGAAAAGCCCGGGACCGTCTGCCCGGAATGCGTGGCGATGGGGTCGCGTTGGGTGCATCTGCGCATCTGCCTGACCTGCGGCCATATCGGCTGCTGCGACAGTTCGCCCAACCGCCATGCCCGTGGCCACTGGCAGACGACCCGCCACCCGATCGTCGGCTCGATGGAGCCGCGCGAGCGCTGGAGCTATTGTTTCGCGGATGATGAATTCCTGTAGGGGGACCCCGCCATGGAAGCGATCGGCCATGACCTGCGACAGATGCAACGCACCCCGCTTCACGCGGCCCATGTCGAGGCGTTGCGGCGGATCGGCCGCGAGGCCAGCTTTGCCGAAGGCCAGGTGATCGCCGAAATCGGGCAGCCGATGGACCAGTTCCTCTATGTCGAGGAAGGCGAGATCGAGATCCTGCACCCCTATTCCCGCCAGCGCGGCTTGGCCTCGACCCTTGGGCCCACGCAATTCACCGGGGAAATCGCCTTTCTGGCCGGTGGCGTCTATGCCCTGCCGATGCGGGCGGTCCGCGACACCCGTGCCATCGCCGTCCCGCGCGAGGCGATGCTGCGGCTGATGTCCGAGGTGCCCGAGCTTTCGGATATCGTCATCACCGTCTATGCCGCGCGCCGCCGCCTGCAGCTGGAACAGCGC
Source organism: Paracoccus litorisediminis (assembly GCF_009711205.1). Lineage (GTDB taxonomy): Bacteria > Pseudomonadota > Alphaproteobacteria > Rhodobacterales > Rhodobacteraceae > Paracoccus > Paracoccus litorisediminis. Next base: position 30,836 of record NZ_WMIG01000015.1, read on the forward strand.
GCCACCGGGCTGACCCTGATCGGCACGGATCAGGACAGCGATGTCCGCCGCATCGAGGAATTCGCCGGTCGCAACCGCATTCCCGTGCGCGCCTATGATCTGGACTGCTCCGAGGCCCGCGCCATCGCCGTTGAATGCGGCATCGCGCCGGGCGAACCGGCGGTGATCTTTGGGCAGGGCGGCGTGATCGCCGCGCCGACGCCGCTGAAGGTCGCGCAGCGGCTGGGTCTGGACCTGCGCGCCGAACCCGGCGAGGTCTTCGACGTGATCATCGTCGGCGGCGGCCCGGCCGGGGTCGCGGCGGGCGTCTATGCCGGGGCCGAGGGGCTGCGCGCCTTGGTCATCGAGGACATGGCGGTCGGCGGTCAGGCCGGAACCTCCAGCCGGATCGAGAATTACATGGGCTTTCCCACCGGCATCTCGGGCGCCGATCTGGTCTGGCGCGGCGAGGTGCAGGCGATGAAATTCGGCACCAGCTTTGCCATGCCGCGCCGGGTGATCCAGTTGTCGCAGGCCGAGGACGGGCTGTTCTGCGTCACGTTGGATTGCACCACCCAGATCTGCGCCCGCGCGCTGGTCGTGGCCACTGGCGTGCAATACCGCCAGCTTGCGATCCCCGGCCTTGAGGACTTCCTTGGCAAGGGCGTCTACCACGCCGCGACCGAGCTTGAGGCCCGGCGCTGCCGCAATGCCACCGCCATCGTGGTCGGCGGCGGCAATTCCGCGGGACAGGCGGCAATGTTCCTGTCACGCAGCGCCAGCCATGTGCATCTGCTGGTCCGGGGCGGGACGCTGGCGACATCCATGTCGGATTACCTGTCCAGTCGGCTTGCCGCCGACCCCGCCATCACCATCCATTACAACACCAGCATCGCGTCGCTGCAGGGCGGTGATTGCGTGCAAGGCGTCGAGATCGCCAAAACAGATGGCGCGTCCGACCGCATTGATTGCTGCGGGGTGTTCATTATGGCCGGAGCCGCGCCGAATTGCGGCTGGCTGTCGGGTCTGGTCCGGCTGGACGAGGCAGGCTACATCCTGACCGGCGCGGCCGCCGGTCGCAGCGCCCTGTTCGAGACCTCGCAGCCCGGCATCTTTGCCGTGGGCGATATCCGGGCCGGTTCGGTCAAGCGCGTCGCCTCGGCCGTTGGCGAAGGCTCGGTCGTCATCTCCGAGGTCTGGCGCTATCTGGCCGAATGCGGAAAGCTGGCCGCATCGGGCTGAGGCCCCTCCTAGATGGCAAAGATGTCATCGGCGACGCCCGCTACCGTCAGGTTTGAGCCGGGCAGGACGATCCGCCCATCCGCACCGAAATCGATGATGACGCCATTCGCGGTCTGGCGCATGTGATCGCGGATGAAACTGGCCGGGTTTGCGTCCAGCAATTCATCGTCGATCAGCAGCCGGTCGGTGCCGCGCTGATAGCCGTTGATCGTGTCCGCGCCATCCCCGGCATGAAAGACAAAGCTGTCGGCCCCTGTCCCTCCGTTCAGCACATCATTGCCAGTCCCGCCTGCCAGCGTGTCATTCCCCGCGCCACCGATCAGGGTATCGCGTCCCGTCAGGCCCAGCAGCCGGTCCTGACCTGTGCCACCGTTCAGGGAATCGTCACCCAACTCTCCGCGCAGCTGGTCATTGCCGTCTTCACCGAACAGCCGGTCATTCCCGTCCCCGCCTTGCAGGCTGTCATTGCCGCTGCCACCCTGCAACAGGTCCAGCCCGTTCCCTCCGATCAGCCGGTCATTGCCCACGCCGCCCCGCAGCGTGTCATTGCCGCCCGCCCCGTTCATCCAGTCATCGCCGCCCGCGCCAAAGGCGGTATCGTTCCGCGCCGTCAGCCGGAAATCATCGTTGCGGGCGGTCGCTTCGCTGGGGCCGGGGGTGGCATAGATCTGGCCGTCGGCATGCGCCGCCCATTGGGACTTGGTCGGCAGGGAAAGCTGCGCCACCGGGTCGGCAAGCTTCACGAACGTGCCCGTATCGACCCTGACGGAACCGTCGGTATCGGCGAAGTTCTGCGTCGCCATCAGCACCTTGTAGTCGCGCCCGTCCTTGTGCAGGTAACCCACCTTCAGCCCGATGCCGATATAGGCGGCGTCGCCCATGATGTTGGCGTAGTGGCCGGGGCTGTCCATCAGCATCCGGTGCAATTCCCGGATCTCGTCGCGCAGGTCGGATTCACCCTGAATGCTGACATAGGCGATGTTTTCCGCCGTCATCCAGTCGCCCGACAGATCGAATCCAGCCGCCTGCATCCGCTCGCGCGAGGATGATCCGCCCGCCCCGGTATGCGAGAAAGTGTCGGTATCCAGCATCCATGTGCTGTGCCGATCGGATGAATCGTTCAGCCGTTTTTCGATACTTAGCGCTGGCAGCCCTTCGGCGCGCCGGGCCTGATTGACGAGGCTGACAAAGTAACGCTCATCGGATGTTGCAAAAGTCATGGGTCCGTCCTGCTCGATCTTGCCCGGATGGCGTCGGGCAGGGCAGAAACCTGTCAGCTTTCGCCGCACTCGCCAAGGCAGGGCATGCTGACAAGTTTAACAGACAGCGCCGCGGCGCGGAAAATCGCCGCCCCGGTCGGGCAATGCGGGCGCGATCTTGCTTAAGGCTCGGGCTTGCCTGCGGTGTGATAGGCTCCAAGAATTTGCCCAATGCGCCAGATCAGGACCTCTTGCGGGTCAAGCGGGTTGCCCGCGAAATGGCGGGCAGCTGGCAAATGTTGGTGAAAAAGCAGCGCGGGTACGGATTGACCAGACAGTGCCGTCATCAGCCGGTCGACGGCGGCAGCCGCCTTGGGATGGGTCCAATAGTAGCGGATGCGGTCAGACAGCGAATAGTGCCGCATCAGCCGCTGCTCATCGGCATTGCCGTCGTAATGCTGCGCCCAATGGCCGGGTTCGGCCAGCATCAGCGCCTCCATCGTGTTGCGCAGCGGCCGGTCGCCGTAATCCGGCAACAGGTCCGAGGCAATCAGGTCCAGCGCGTAAAGCGCCTCGCGCAGGACAAAGGTCAGTTCAGGGCCGACCTTGAGGATCGGAAAGCCGTTTTCGACCAGCGCAGCCAGCGCTGTCGGCCCCTGATAGTCGGTGGAATGGGCCTCATAGACGAATTGCGGCTCATCCGTCAGCAGGGCGGTCAGGTCGCGGCTTAGGCCCGGATCATAGGCGATGACATTGCGGTTGCCGAATTCGACGCCGGGCTGCACCACCAGAGCGATCGCGCGGGCAAAGGCGTCGCTCTGCCCGGCCTCGGAAAAGACCCGACGATGAATGGCGATCGTCTGCCCTGCCGCCTTGGCCGAGGTCGGCAGAAGCCCGTCAATGGCATGGTCCGCGCCTCCGGGCGGGGGAACCTCGGTGCCGATGACGTAAAGTGGCGGCGGCAGGTTCAGCCGTTTCGCGGTGGCCTCGGCCTTGGCGGCCAGACGCACGGCGCGACGGGCGGTGGTTTCATCGTCAAGCGCTGCGGGCTCATCCCGGCAGCCCATCGAGGCATCCAGATGGATCTTGCGGAACCCGGCGGCGACATAGGCCTCGACCATCCGTTCCGCCTCGGCCAGCGCATCCCCGGCCGCGCGGTCGCGCCACGGGTTCGGGCCCAGATGGTCGCCGCCCAGAAGGATCAGTTCGGGTGGACAGCCCTCGGATGCAGCGATGTCATGGACCAGCGCGGCGAAATCTGCGGGCTGCATGCCGGTATAGCCGCCCCGATGATTGACCTGATTGCAGGTGGCCTCGATCAGCGCCGCGCTGCCATGGTCGCGGGCAAAGCGCAGCGCCGCGCGCAGCACCACCGGATGGGCCGAACAGACCGAGGTGATGCCCCGCACATGACCCTGCCGCCGCATGGTGGCCAAGGTCAGCAGATCCAAAGGCATCAGAAACCCCTCGGCGTGCTTGCATTGAAGCCGTCCAGCTCGGCGCGCGTTCCCGCCCCTTCCATCGGGCCGCGGAAGGTGACGTTGCGCGCACCGGCGGCGCAGGCATAGGTCAGCGCCTGTTCGACCGGCAGCCCCAACCGGCGACTGGCCACATAGGCCCCGCCAAAGCAGTCGCCCGCCCCCGTCGGGTCGATTTCGCTGACGCGGAACGGCGCGGCATCGACCCGGCTGCCGTCGCGGCCAAAGCAGGTGGCGCCTTGCGCACCGCGTTTCAGCACGATTTCCTCCACCCCCATGCCAAGCAGCCGCGCGACCGCCGCCGCTTCGCCGTCGATACCCGCCGCGCGCTCAAGCTCATCGCCCGAGGGCAGCAGCAAATCCGCCTGCGCGACAAGCCGGGCAAAGCGGGCCTCGATCTGAGGGGCAAGCTGCAATTCCTTGCGCAGGTTCGGGTCCACCGAAAGCGAGCCGCCCCGCGCCTTGACGATGCCAACGGCCTGATCGATCACCTCGCAGGCGCTTGGCATGGTCAGCGCCGAGCCCATCACATGCAGATGGCCCGCGCTGGCGATCAGGTGCTGGACCCTGTCGGTCCAGCCAAAACGCGCAGCAGCCGATGTGGCGATATTGAACACGAAATCACGCGTGCCATCGTCGCGGTAACGGACAAAGGCGCTGCCTGTCGGAAAGGCCGGGTCGATCGCCACCGCCGAAATATCGACCCCGTCCCGCTGCAACCGGTTCAGATTGACCCGCCCGAAATCATCGCTGCCGACCGCCCCGATCATCGCTGAAGGGCAACCCATCCGTCCGCATTGATCGATGAAGATCGCCGGCGCGCCGCTGGGATAGGGGCCGGTCAGCGGCTGCGCGGCCAGAAAGCCGGGGCCGACGGTCGTGGCCATGATCTCGACCAGAATCTCGCCGACCGTGACGGTCGGGCCCAGCGTTGCGGCGGAAAGCGGCATCAGGCAATCTCCTTGTCATGATCGGCGGGCTCGGTGCCGCCCAGCACGTCGCTTTCGGGCGACAGGAAGCGTTGATGAAGCAGGCAGGCCGCGCCAAAGGCCGAGCCGAATTCGGCGTCCTCGTCCACCGCGATCTGCGGAGCGGGAAAATCGACCGATTGCATCGCCCGCATATGCGCAGCCACCCGCGCCGAGACCAGCGGATAAAGCGCCGAGATCGAACCACCCAGCACGATCCGCTCGGGGTCAATCAGCCGACAGGCTTGCACCAGCGCCAGCGCCAGATGTCGCGACCAGTCCTCGGCGATGGTCACGGCCTCGGGTTCGCGGTCGCGCACGCCGGTCAGGAAATTCTGCAGGTCGACGTCTCTGCGCCCGGTCGCGGCCCGGTAGCGACCGACCAGCGTTTCGCGTCCGATCAACTGTTCCAGCGTTTTGTCACCGGCCTGCATCAGGACCATGTGGCCAATCTCTCCCGCCAACCCATGCCCGCCACGAAACAGCTTGCCGTCGATCAGGATACCGCCGCCGATGCCCGTCTCCATGACCAGAAACAGGATCACGCCCGAGGGGCCGCGCTTGTAGCTGTCACCGATGGCAAAGGCGTTGGCGTCGTTCTCGATGATGATCGGCAGAGGCACCGGCAGCGCTGCCCGGATCATTTCGACCAGCGCCACATCGCGCCAGCCGATCAGCGGGGCCAGCCGGACCCGGCCATCGGGGCGGATATGCATCGGGGCCGAAACCCCGATGCCCTGACAGCGTGCGACCATGACCGGGTCCATGGCCGCGAAGACCAGATCGACGGCTTCGGCCACCGCCTGTTCGACCGGGGCGGAGGGCGCATCAAAGGCGCGCTTGCGGGTCAGAACCACGCGACCGCTCAGATCCATCACCACGGCCGAGATATGTTCGACCCCGATCTCGATCCCGACGAAGAAGGCGGCGTCCGGGACCAATTCCAGCAGGATGCCCGGCCGCCCTGCCCGCATTCGTCCGGTCGGTGGCGGGACGGTGCGGTCCTCGACCTCGCGGACGAGACCGCCTTGGGTCAGCTCGCCCACGATCTGCCCCGACGACGACCGGTTCAGTCCCAGCCGCCGGGCCAGATCGGCGCGGCTCATACAGCCGGAACTGTGCAGGATCGTCAATGCCGCCACGGCATTGCTGATCCTGATGCGGCGCGGCGAACTGCCAGTCGAAACGATTTCGTGCACGGGGTCATTCCCAGAATTTCAGTCAATACCGCAGAATAGCGCCCGCGACGCTGGCGACCAATGCCATTCAGGGACGCGCATTGGTGGCGCGGCGGCGGCGGGCCTCGTCCATCTTCTGCTCGATGAAGCGCTTGGCATGGGCTGCCAAGGGATCGTTCTCGGTCCAGGTGTCGCGCCAGATCGCGCAGGTCAGCGACAGCGCCTCATCGACAACGGCGGTCGAGAAGCTTTCAAAGACGATGTCGCGCTGATAATCGATGTCCAGCAGCGCATCGAAGGTCTTGTCGAAATCGATGACCCCGTCGCCCAGATAGCCGCGATTGCTTTCCCCGATATGGAAATAGCCGATCTTGTCACCGGCAAGCCGGATGGCCGCGGCCGGATTGGCCTCTTCGATGTTCATGTGAAAGGTATCCAGATGCAGCCGCACGTGATCCGAGCCGGTTTCTTCAATGAATTTCAGGCCCTGCGCCGTGGTGTTCAGAAGATTTGTCTCGAACCGGTTGACGACTTCAAGCACCAGATCGACGCCCGCTTCGCGGGCGATATCGGCGGTCCGGGCGATGGTCGCGACGCTGTTGTCCCAACCACGCCGCGTCGGCAGCCGGTTGTATTTCGTATGGGCCGAATAAAGGATCCCGCCCAGCTTGTTGCCGCCCACGTCCCGCACCGCCCGCACCGCATCGGCCAGCAGCGCCGCTCCTGCGGCAACCGACGCGTCATCCTCGCTGGAAACATCCTTGTCCAGCGGTAGGCCCATGGTCACGCCGATCTGAACATCCAGCGACTGCGCCAGCCGCGCCAGACGGTCCAGATCGAATTTTTCCGGCCGCAGATAGGCGAATTCGATGGTTCGGTAGCCATGTTCTGCGGTCTTGCGAAGCGCCGTTTCCAACCCCTCCTGGGTTTGGCCGCCAGTCCATACAAATGAGTGGATACCCAACCGTCCCATAGCGAACTCCTCCGACTCGCTGTGCGTCTGGGGCCATGGTCAGGATTTTTGGATGGAGGCGCAACTATTAATTATACAGGGAATTTGGCACGTATATCCGCCACGCAATGTCGCAGATACGATAGCTGACATATTTGTATGTAGATCACGCATATTACAGGGAATGGCATGATCGGACAGATACCAGCAGCAACCGCTTAGTCCGGGCGCAACGGGAGTTGCGCCCGGTTTTGCGCCCCGAACCGCCCTCGAATGGATCGGTTCGGGGGTCAGCTTTATGTCAGTCTTCGAGCAGTTTTTCCTGCGCGTCGGCCTGACCCTTCAGCCAGTAGCCGGCGGCCTTGAGCCACTCGCGGGGATGGCCGCGTTCCTTCTGGAAATGGTCGCGCAGGGCGCGGGCGACGCCGGCTTCGGCGGCGATCCAGATGAAGCCCTTGCCTTCGGGCAGGTCCAGCTGCGCCGCGGCCTCCAGCACGGGGGCGGGATCGGCGGGATCGGCACGGTGCGACCATGCCGCCTCATGCGTGGCGCGGGTGGACCAGAGCTGCTCCTCGGCCGCCTCGGTGACCAGACCCAGCGTCGTGACCTGCGTACCCTCGGGCATTTCCTCGACCCAGCGGCCCATGGCGGGCAGCGCGGTTTCGTCGCCGATCAGCAGCCACCAGTCAAAGATCGGCGCCACCACCGCCGAGCCGCGCGGGCCGCCGATGTTCAGCGTATCGCCCAGCTTTGCGTCAACGGCCCATTGCGTCGCCGGACCGGCCTCATGCACGGCGAAGTCAAGGGTCAGCGTCCGGGCCTGACGGTCAAAGGCGCGCGGGGTGTAGTCGCGCATCGCCGGGCCTTCGCCGCCGATGTCGAAGAACAGTTTGACGTGATCGTCGGGGCCGAGGCTTTCGAAATCGGCCAGTTCCTCGCTGAACAGCACGAAGCGGATCATGTTCGGCGTGATCCACAGCTTTTCCTGCACGGTCAGGGTGCGGCGGCGGATGTCGAAGCGGTGGCGGGTAATGATAGGTTCCATCTGGGTCGTCCTGCCGCCGTGGCGGCTGCTTTGGGTATTGGCTTGGCCCGGGACGGACTGGCTGCGAATGGTCTGTGCCGTGCTTTGCAGCAATGCGGCGATCGAGGCAACGCGTTCTTCGCCGGGATCGCCCGGTTTCAGCACCTCGGTCAGGGCCTGCTTGATCGCCTGCATGCCGGCGCGGATGGGGTCGCGGTCGTCGTCCCTGCTCCAGTCGCGGGCCAGAAGCGTGTCGGTCGTGGCGCGATTGGCGGTCAGGAAAGCCCGGCCCGGATCGGTGATAGCAAAGGACTTGCGCCCGGATTCAGCCATGGCCGCGACAAAGCCCATGTCCTCAAGCCAGGCCAGTGTCGGATAGATCACGCCGGGGCTGGGAACATAGCGACCCGCGCTGCGTGCCTCGATCTGGCGGATCAGCTCATAGCCATGGCTGGGGCCATCCGCGATCAGCGCCAGCAAAAGCAGGCGCAGATCGCCGTAATCCAAAGGACCGCGACCACGGCGATGTCCGCCGTGGCCCTTGTGTTTGTTATGGGGGTGATGATGTCTCATGCAGCGAATGTAGTTTGCGATATATCGTGTTTCAAGATATATCGTAAAACGGTCACAACATTCCGGGCAGCCACAGCGCCATGGCCGGGAAGATCAGGATCAGCGCCAGCCGCAGGAAATCCGCCGCGACATAGGGGACGATCCCGCGAAAGATCCGCATGACCGGCAGCTTGGGCAGCATGGCTTTCAGGATGAAGACATTCAGCCCGACCGGAGGGGTGATCAGGCTGATCTCGACCACGATCACGGTGACGATCCCCCACCAGACAAGGTCATAGCCCAGACCCTCGATGATCGGGGCGACGATGGGCACGGTCAGGAAGATCATGGCAAAGCCGTCCATCAGGCAGCCCAGCACCAGATAGAAGACCAGCAGACAGGCCACGATCATCGCCGGGCTAAGGTCAAGCGACTGGATATAGCGGATCGCCTGCCCCGAGACACCGGACAGGTTGATGAACTGGTTCAGGACCAGCGCCCCCGCCGCCACGATGAAGATCATGGTCGAGATGCGCGCGGCCTCGAGCAGGCTGTCGACCAGCACCGCCCATGTCAGCTTGCGGCGCAGGACGAGCAGCACAAAGGCCCCGCCCGCGCCGATGCCACCGGCCTCGGTCGCGGTGAACCAACCCTTCACCAGCCCCGCCATGATCAGCGAAAACAGCACGGCCACCCCCCAGATCTTGCCAAGTGCGGACCATTTCTCGCGCTTGCTGAACTGGCGGTCGCGCGGGGCCCATTCCGGGCGCAGCATCGCGATCACCGCCATGACGCCGACATAGATCACCACCTGTGCCAGCCCCGGCAGGATGCCTGCGACGAAAAGTTCGCTGACATTCTGCAGGGTTAGCAGGGCATAGATGATCAGCGCCCCCGAAGGCGGGATCAGCACGCCCATGGTGCCGCCAGCCGCAATGGAGCCTGCCGAAAAGCCCGGATCATAACCCGCGCGGTCCATTTCCGGGATGGCGATCTTGGCCATGGTCGCCGCCGCCGCCGAGGACGAGGCGCACATGGCCGAAAACCCGCCGCAGGCGACGATGGTCGCCATGCCCAGCCCGCCCCGGAAACGCCCGAACCAGCGGCGCGCGGCCTCGAACAATTCCTCGGCAAGGCTGGCCTTGACGATGAACACGCCCATCAGGATGAACAGCGGCAGGGCCGAGAACTGGTAATTGGTGGCGTTCTTGACCACCTGCTGCTCGGCGATGGCCAAAGCCGCGCCGATGCCCTTGGGATGGATCGCGGCGATGCCGCCGGTGCCGACCAGCATCATGGCGAAGCCCAGTGGCACGCGGGTAAAGGCGATCAGCCCCAGCAGCGCGCTGAAAACGAATAGGGTCAGCATCAGGGATTTTCCTCGTCAGGCAGGGCATGGGGATGGGGGCCGCGATCGGTCAGGACATGGCGCAGGCCAAGGACGGCGAACCAGACCGCGACGGCGCAGAAACCCGCGCTGGCATAGGTCCAAGGGGCCATCGGGATTTCGAAATAGACCGAAAGCGTGCCGAAACGGTCCAGCCGACCCGCCTGATCGAACATCATCCAACCTAAACCGGCCATGGCGAAGACCTCGAACAGGCCGGTAAAGCGGCGCTCGATCCGGGTCAGGCGTGGCTTGTAAAGGTCCGAAAACAGGCCCACGCGGATATGGGCATCGTCGCGCATGACCAGCGGCATGGCGGCGAAAAAGAAGATCATCAGCGCGAAGGTGACATATTCGCCCGCGCCGGGCAGCGGCTTGCCGATCTGGCGGCCGATGCTGTCGATGAAGGCCACAAGCGTCATCAGGATCAGCGATAGGCCGGAAATCGCGGCGCAGATCCAGCCAAGCCAGCGATTGAAGGTCTGCAACATGAGGGGGCTCCTTGCGAATGCGCGAACCCGCACGCCAAGGCGTGACATGCGGGCCCGAGAGAGACGCGGTTTCGGGGGGATCAGCTGCCGCTGGCCTTGGCCTCGCGCGCGAGGACATCGCGGTAGAAGGTCAGGACCTCATCGGGATCGGAAAGCCCCTTCTTGGCGGCGCGCTCTTTCCATTCGTCGATCCGCGCCTGCAGCAGGGTCGTGAACTCGTCAAGCTGCGCGCCCTCCAGATTTTCGGTCGGGACCTTGGCCATCTCGGGGGCAAGCTTGGCCAGAACCTCATCCGCGGCGGCACCTGTCCGGGCGGGCAAGCCATCGGCGGCGCGCTGGATCGCCTGCTGTTCCTCGGGCGAAAGCGCGTCCCAACGCTCCTGCGAGATGAAGACCGCGAAGGACAGCGAGCCGAGGCCGCCGGGAATCTGGGTCATGCCGGTGACATATTCCAGAACCCGCGCACCCTTGGCCGAATTCGGGGCCATGACCATCGCATCGACCGTGCCCTTGGTCACGTATTCCTGCAGGTCGGTGAATTCCGAATTGACCGGGACCGCGCCCAGTTTCTTTACCGCCTCGGACAAGGCACCGGGGGGCGACCACAGTTTCGCGCCCTTGAGGTCGGCCACCGTTTTCGCCTGCAACTTGCCCACCGACAGGATCTGGCGACCGGGCAGGACATTGGTGGACAGGACCTTGACGCCCTTGAATTCGTCAAAGGGCAGGAAATAGGTGTTGTAGGTCTCCCACAAAGCGATCGATGCCGCACGGGCCGAGGGCGAGTTGAACGGCAGATCGCCGATCTTGTTCAACGTCACCAGCTGCGGCACGCCCCCGGTCGAGACGATGGCCATATCGGCAATGCCGTCGCGCACCATCTCATATTGCCGGTCCGAGGGGGCCAGCGAGGTGTCGGGGATGGTGACCTTGATCCCGCCTGCGGATTCCTTCTCGATGGCGGCGGCGAAATCGCGGATGGCGATCTGGTAAAGCTCATCATGCGGCGGCAGGTAGCTGTTGAAGATCAGCTCGGTTTCCGCCAGCGCGGGCGCGGCAAAGACCGGCGCAAGCATGACGGCAGAGGCGGCCAAAGCCGCTTTCAGTCGGTTCATCATTTCCTCCCTTGGATTTCCGGCGCTCGCTCCTCGCCGGATTTTTGATGATCATTCCCTGCGTCACGGCAGGCACAAAGCCCGCTGCGACCGGGTGTTCACATTGCGGAAAGCCGCGTCACTGGGCGGGTTCTGCGACCCGCGCCGGGACCGTTTCCGCGATGATCTCGGATTCGATCATGCCAAGCGCCTCGATTTCCAGACGCATGCGGTCTCCGGGTTTCAGGAAACGACCGGTCGGTGCGCCGATCCCCGAGGGCGTGCCGGTGGCCAGAATGTCGCCCGGCTCCAGCGTCATCACCGTGCTGAGATACTCGATCTGGTCGTAAATGTCGTAGATCATGTCGCTGGTGCGCCCGTCCTGACGCAGCTCGCCATTGACCCACAGCCTCATGCCCAGATCCAACGGGTCGCGGATCTCATCATCGGTGGTGATCCAGGGCCCGACCGGACCATGCGTGTCAAAGGACTTGCCCAAGGTGAAGGTGGGCGAGCGCGGCAGCCAGTCGCGCGCCGAGACATCATTCACTATGACATAGCCCGCGATGACCGACCGCGCATCCTCGCGGGCGACATGGCGGCAGCGTCGACCTATGACCACGCCCAGCTCGATTTCATAATCGACCTTGTCCGAGGCCTCGGGTTTCACCACCGGATCGAAGGGCGCATTCAGGCACGAGACCTGCTTGTTGAACCACATCTGGCTGGTCGGGATGGTGATGCCGGCGGCGCGGGCCTCATCAGCGTGTTTCTGGTAGTTCATGCCAATGGCCAGAAATTTCTGCGGGTCCGGCACCGACACCTCCAGTCGCACCGCGTCCAGCGCGAAAGCCGGGCCGGTCGCGGCCTCAAGGCTGGCGCGCAGGCGCGGCAGGTCGGCCAGCACCTCGCGCATGGGGGCATCCGCGCCCAGCACCGGGGACAGGTCGATGATGCGGTTACCCTCGACCTTGCCGATACGGGTCTGACCGGCTTGGGTGAAGCGGGCGAGTTTCATGTCTTTAACCTTGCGTCAGGGAAAAGGACCGGGCCGCTGCGGCCCGGCCCGGCAGGATCACAGGCCGAAGAACTTCTCGGCATTGCGGGCAAAGATCTTGGTCTTGGCCTCATCCGAGATATCCAGCGCCTCGACCGTCGGCACGCCGTCAAAGAACCAGTCCTTGCGGATGGGATAGGAAGCTCCGTAAAGGATGTTGTCCTCGCCCAACACTTCGACCGCACATTCCAGTTGTTTCTTGCCCCATTGCGGCGGACCCGAGATGTCGAAGAACAGGTTGTTCGTCAGCTTCTCGCGCAGGTTGGAATTGCCGGTGTCAAAACGGTCCACCGCGTCGCCGTAGCTGTGGCGCGGTTTTGGCACCAGCATGTCGGCAAAGGCAAAGAAACCGCCGCCCAGCATAGAATGCGAAAGCCGCAGGTTCGGGAAACGGTCGAAAAGGCCCGAGAACAGCTCACGGCCCACGGCGGTGCCTTGGGCGATGCAGCGGCCATATTGGCGGCGCTGGTTGTTGAACGACAGGATCGAGCCGTAATCCACCGGCAGCGGCGTGTGGTGGACGACGACCGGGATTTTGCGGTCGTTGATGAACTCGAAATAGGGGTAGAAGGCCTCGTCATCCAGATAGATGTCGCCGTATTTGCAGGCCATCTGGACGCCCTTGAAGCCCAGATCGTCGATGCAGCGTTGCACCTCGGCGATCATGTCCTTCTTGCCCCAAGGCGGGCAGACCGCCAGCGCGGTGAAGCGCCCGTTCGAGCGCGAGACGTAATCGGCCAACCCGTCATTCAGGCGCTTCGAGCAGTCCAGATCCAGCCATTCCTGCCAGACCGGGATGCGGAACACGGCCTGGTCGATGCCGGCCTTGTCCATGTCGGCCAGCTGGCTTTCGATATTGTACTGGCCCTCGGCGTAGTTGATGTTCACCACGCCTTTCGGTTCCTCGATGATGATCTGGCGGATGTCCTTGTTCGGGACCGGCTCCATGCGGACATGGACGCCGTGCTGGCGCGGGATGCAGTTCATCATCGCCTCGCGCAGCTTTTCATCGGTGAACAGCGTGTCGGGCAGCCAATGCATATTGGCGTCGATGACGCGCGGCTTGGTTGCGGCGGGGTTCGCGCGATCGGCGCGCGGCTTGGTGATATCGTCCATCATCATACTTTCCTGTGGATCGGTTATAGGGTCAGCGAATGTCCGCGGCGGCGGCGGTCTTGCGCATGGTGTCTTCGGTGAAGACGGGCTTGAACGCGCCGTCCTTCTGGGCATCGTCGGGGCGCTTCATCCCGGCCATGCGGTGGTATTCCATGAACAGCGCCTCGACCTCGGCGCGGGGAATGACATTGTCGATATGGTCGAAGGGTTGGCCGTTCGACTTTTCCTCGACCAGACGGCGGATGACTTCCGGCCCTTCGCCGCGATTGGCGATGACAAGGCGGTTCACCATCTCGCGGCGCGCGGTCTCATAGGCTTGCAGGGCGGCCACGGGATCGGGGATTTCGGCCAGCTTCTCGGCGATGGCGCGGGCATCGACCAGCGCCTGACAGACGCCATTGCCGCCGCGCGGATACATGGCATGGGCCGCATCGCCCAGCAGCGTGACCCGGCCAAAGGACCATCGCGCCAGCGGGTCGTTGTCGATCAGCGGATATATATAGACCTCGCGCGCGTTGCGGATCATTTCGCCCACGTTCAGGAAGTCCAGCTTCACCTCGTCAAAGACATGGGCGATTTCATCGGGCTGGACGCGGACATTCCAGTCCTCAAGTCCCTTGGGCTTGCCCTGCTGCTCGCAGACCCAGTTGACCAGCTGGTTGCCCTGCCCGTCTTCGTCATTGGCGATCGGATAGACGATCAGGCTGCCCTGACGGATGGGGTCGCCGATATGCAAGATGCGCCCGCCACCGGCAAAGGGCGGCATCACGGTCACGCCGCGCCACATGGCGACGCCCGAGTAATGCGTGCGGGTGCTGTCGGGCACCAACTGCTTGCGCACCGCCGAATGGATGCCATCGACCCCGATCATCACATCGGCGCGGACGGTTCCCGGCCCTCCCTCGAACTGCATGGTGACGCCGCTATCGTCCTGCTCGAAACCCTTCAGACGTGCGCCAAGGGTGATCGCGTCGGGGCCAAGCCGTTCCAGCACCGCATCGCGCAGCATCATCTGGAAGGTGCCACGATGAACGAAGCGTTGCTCGTGGTCGTAGCCGATATGCTTGCCGCAGTTTTCGGCGAAGATCTCTTGCCCGTGGCCGGTATAGAAGACCGAGTCCAGCGCCTCGACCGAGATCTTCTGGAACTCCTCCAGCAGGCCCATCTCGGTCACTTCCTTGGTGCCATAGACCTTGATGTCGATACCGACGCCCAAGGGCTTCAGTTCGGGGGCGGCCTCGTAGATTTTCGGGTTGAAGCCCTGCTGGTGCAGGCGCAGCGCGGTCGCAAGCCCGCCCGGGCCGGCACCGATGATGGCGATGTCGAGCATGGATTTCTCCTTGGATAATCAGGGGGTCGTGTCAGTGGCTGCTTTCAGCCAGCGACCCGATGGTTTCGGTGGCGTGTCGGGCGGGTGCCCGATCCGCAAGGCGGCAAACCGGGTAGCGCAGCGCGCAAAGCGCCAGTGCCGACAGGAAGACCAGAAGTTGCGGGGCAGCCGTGACGGCGGCCTGCGCGGCAAAGAAGGCGGGCGGCCCCAGCAGCACGCCCAGCAGCGTGATCTGCGTCACCAGCCCCGAGGTCGCGCCGATGCTGTCGGACGACGGCGCGGTAAAGGGGACCAGCGTCCACATCCCGACCAGCAGCCCGCTGCCGAACATCAGCACCCAGACGGTCACGATCGAGGCCATGAAGCCCGGCGCGGTTCCGTAAAGCGCCACGCCCGCAATCCCGGTGATTGCCATGCCCAGCGTGGTGATGGCGCGGCTGGAAACGCCCCGGCGCAGCATCAGCCCGACCGACAAGCAAGCCAGCGCGTTCGAGATCATCGAGACCGCGCTCCAATGCGCCACCGCGACTTCCTCGATGCCGTATTTCGCACCCAGATAATGGCCCAGCGTCGCCAGAACCCCGGTCTGCAGGAAGGAATCCCCGGCAAAGGAAATCCCCAGCAGGTAGACCATGGGTGACCGCAGCACCCGCCCTGCCCCGCGCGCCCGGTCCGAGCGGATGCCCGGATCACGCGCCGGGATGGCCAGCACCGCCAGCACCAGCAGAACGATCAGCAGCGCGACGTGAAAACCAAAGGCCGCGCGCCAGGTGCCGAAGCGGTCGGCCAGTCCGGCCGAAAGGAAGGGCAGCAGGAAGCTCATCGGGACAAAGGTCGACCACAGCGCCAGCGCCATGCTGCGCTGCTGCCCCGAGGTCATGCGGATCAGCGTCGTCACCGCCGCCACCGCGGCAAGGACATAGCCCAGCCCGGTGACCGCCCGCGCCGCCAGCAGCCAGCCCAGCGATGGCGCTGCCGTAGTCAGCAGATCGCCCGCGATCATGACCAGAACGCCGGTGAACAGCACGCGGCGATCACCGATCCGGTCGACGAAATAACCCGAGATCAGCGCCCCAAGCGCCACGATCAGCGAGGGCATCGACATGACCCAGCCGATGGTCGAGCGCGAGGGCGGATGAAACTCGGCGGCGATCTTGCCCAGTTCGGTCACGGCCTCGCTGACGCACATGGCGGCGGCAACGCCAAGACCGTAGATGATTAGAAC
Source organism: Paracoccus litorisediminis (assembly GCF_009711205.1). Classification (GTDB taxonomy): domain Bacteria; phylum Pseudomonadota; class Alphaproteobacteria; order Rhodobacterales; family Rhodobacteraceae; genus Paracoccus; species Paracoccus litorisediminis. The sequence goes on from NZ_WMIG01000015.1 coordinate 47,108, forward strand.
CCGCGCCAGCGGTGCCTTGATGATGGTCGACATGATTTTCCTCCCTTGCCGTCAGCCTGATCCATGAGGGCGATGCAGGCCAACGGAACCTCCGCGAATGTTCATATTGCGGAAGCGGTCCTGAATGGGCCGCCTCTCAGGTTCACTTCCGAAGCAGGGTCATCTGCGACAGCAGCACCTGCCAGCCCGCAGTGGTCTGGACCGCGGCGATGGCGCTGAAGCCGTCCAGATCGACCAGCTCGCCCGTATCGATGCGGCGCACGCGGTTCAGGCTTGGGCCGGTGATCAGCACGCCGCCTCCCAGGTTGCGCAGTTCCAGCGCGCCGCGCGTGATGGCGACAAAACCGCCCATCCGCCCGACATGCGCGATGAATTCACCCTTGCCATGGACCTGCCCCGAGCTGTGCACATGGGTCAGATCATCATGCAGGATGCGCGCCAAAGCTGCCGGATCGGCGGCGATCAGCGCCGCCTGTCGCGCGGCCTCAAAGGCAAGGATCTCCTGCCCCAGCGCGCTGCCGTGATCGATCAGCGCCATCAGACCAGCCCCTCATAGCTGCCGCCATCCAGTTGCAGGTTCTGCCCCGAGATGAACCCGGCCTGCGCCGAGCAGAGGAACGCGCAGGCATCCCCGAATTCGGCGGGCAGGCCGAAGCGTTTCGCGGCAATGGTGCTGCTGGCACGGGCGCGGGCCTCATCTCGGGTGATCCCCTCGCGCGCCATCAGCCGCTGCGCCATGAATTCCTGCCGCGGTGTGTCGATCCGCTCGGGCAGGATATTGTTGATGGTGACGTTGTCCGCCACCACCTCGCGCGAGATCGCCTTGCAGATCGCGGTCAGCCCCGCGCGGGCCGAGGTCGAAAGCCCCATCATGTAATGCGGCGCCTTCACCATGGCCGAGGTGATATTGACCACCCGTCCAAAACGGCGCGTCTGCATCCCCGGCACCCATGCCCGGATCAGCTGCACCGCCGGGATCATATTGGCCCCCATCGCGGATAGCAGTGCGGCCTCATCCCAATCGGCCAGCGCGCCGGGGGGCGGGCCTGCATTGTTGGTGACAAGGATGTCCACCTTGGGGAAGCGCTGCAGAATCGCGGCGCGATCCTCGGGTCTGGTCAGGTCGGCGGCGATGAAATCGACATCCGCGCCGGGCAGGTCGGTGCGCAAGGCATCGGCCACGCGGGCGAGCTTTTCCGCATCGCGGCCGTTCAGGACAACCCGCGCCCCCTCTCGTGCCAGGGCAGTGGCGCAGGCAAGGCCCAAGCCCTGCGACGAGGCGCAGACAAAGGCCAGACGGCCGGAAATTCCCAGATCCATGATCTTCCTCAGGAAAAGATGTCGTTGAAAAATGCGCTCATCGCGGCCCATGAGCGGCGATCTGCGCGGGCGTCATAGGCCGCAAAGGGCGGACGCCCCGGCGCGTCGGGTTCGGTGAAGGCGTGCTTGACCCCGCCGTAAAGGTCCAGTTCCCATGCCACGCCTGCGGCAGACATGGCGGCGGTCAGGCGAGAGATATCCTCGGCCTTGGCCATCGGATCGGCATGTCCCGAACAGATCAGTACCGGGCCGCGCGACTGCGCCCCCCAGTCATCCGAGACGAGATCCAGCCCGCCGTGAAAGCTGACGACACCCGCAACCGCGCCGCCGATGCGGGCATATTCCAGCACGCTTGTGCCGCCGAAACAGTAGCCAAGCGCGCCAATGCGGGTGCGGTCGACCTCGGGCCGGGCGGCAAGCTGGGCGTGAGCAGCCTCAACGCGGGCCATCCAGCCGGCAGGGTTGCGCACACATGCCCCCAGCTTTTCACCAATCCGGGCCGGGTCGGCGATCTGCTCGCGCCCGCCCCACAGATCCAGCGCGAGAGTCGCAAAGCCCTGCCCCACCAGCCTTTCGGCAATGCCAAGGATAAAGCCGTTCAGCCCATGCGCGCCATGCACCAGCAGGATGCCCGGCAGGCCGGGCGCACCGTCGGGGGCGACAAAACGGCCCGACATGGTCAGCCCGTCCTGACTGTAACTGATATCCTCGGCGATCATCGCAGCCCCCTTGTTTTGCCGATCTTGATAGGCGGCAGCGGTCTGCGGGCAATCGCGGGGGTCGGTTCTGTTCACATTGCGAAATGCGTCATGCGGCACTCCACATGGTGAAAATCCGGGGCGGTTTTCGTTGCACGGACCCGCGCGGCAAGGTCCGATCCCTGCCGTTTCAGCAGCGAAAAGGGGCCTTCATGCCGCATTGCATCGTGGAATATTCCGCCAATCTTGAACCGACCGGGCGCATCGACGAGTTGCTTCAGAAGATAGCCGCGCATTTCCGAACCGCGCCGGATGTCTTTCCGACCGGAGGCGTGCGCGTCCGCGCCATCCCGGTCAGCCATTACGTCATAGCCGATGGAAACCCCGACCATGCCTATGTCAACGTGACCTGCCGGATCGGCGCGGGCCGTCCGGCCGAGTTCCGCAAGGCCTTTTTCACCACGGCATGGGACATCACCGTCGCGCATTTCCGTGAGGAAAGCGCGCGGCGCGGGCTGGGCATCACCTTCTATGTCGACCAGGCCGACCCCGAAGGCGCGTGGAAGACCAATTCGATCCACGCCCATATGGCCAAGGCATAGTAAATCGGGGTCAGAATTGCATCTGGCCCCGATAGTTCAGGCATTTTCGAGGAAGCGTTCCAGCGTCGGCGGCTCAATCGAAAGCAAGGGCTGCACCGGATCGGTTCCGGCAAAGCTGGTCGCCTCGTTGAACCATTTCGCCTGCGCGGGCAGGCCCCATTGATCGGCGCGGCGGGGATCGGACAGGCTCCACGCGACCGGGGGCTCAAGATCGATATGCTGGTAATGGGTGTTGAACAGCTCGATCCGGTGGCCGTCGGGATCGCGGAAATAGCAGAACATCGCGCCCGAGATACCATGCCGCCCCGGCCCGCGTTCCAGCCTGCGACCAAGGCCAAGGCTGCCCGCCACGTCGCAGGCATGGACCAGATCATGGGCATCGCGCAGCAGATAGGCGAAATGGTGCAGCCGCGGGCCGGGGCCGTTGGTAAAGACGAGATCATGCGGGTTGCCCTTGCGCTGCATCCAGACGCCCCACAGGTTCACCTGTTCCGAGGTGCTTTCGGAATAGGTATATTCCGAGGTGCGAAAACCCAAAGGCTGCCAAAAGCGGAACGCCTTCCACACGTCCTGCGCCTGGATCTGCCAATGGTCCAACCGCTGCGCCGCTGCGCCGTGGTAGCGGTCATAGGCCATGAACATCCGTTCACGCAGCGGCATGGACGAGGTGAACTCGACCGGCATCCCAATCGCGTCGCTGACCTGCAGCGTCTTGCCCTGATAGGCTACGTCGACCAGCTTTGCGGCGACGCCGATACTGTCGAAATGGTCCTTGGCCTTCAGGATGTCGTCATCGGTCAGCACGCGGAAACCGATGCGCGGACAGTCCGGAACCTCGCCTTTGACCAGCACCAGACTGTGATGGCAGTTTTCCTCGCGGCCGCGCAGCCACAGGGTGTTTGCATCCTCGTCGCTGACCACCAGCCCGACCAGATCGGTGTAAAACGCCTTGCTGGCGGCAAGGTCGCGGACGGTCAGCACGGTATGGCTGGCGCGCGTGACGTTGAAGGGCGGGTTCAGGACCGGATCGGGCAGGTGCATGGTTCTCTCCTCATCAGCAAGCTGGGCCAGATGAGAGGGATTTTCTCCCTGCCCGCTTCTGCCTCAAGCGTGGCGGGGGGATCTGTTCACATGCCGGAACGCCTTACGCGCTCATGCGCTGGCGACCCAGCGCCTGCGCGACATCGCGTGCACCCGCACGCAGCAAGGGCAGCAGGCGCGAGGCGCGCTCACCCTTGAGCCGTGCCGTCGGGGCGATGATGCTGATCGCGCCGACGGCACGGCCAACCACGTCGCGCACCGGAACGGCCAGCACATGGCGGCCGGGATCGATCAGGCTGTCCTCGCTGAGATAGCCTTGCGCGCGGGCGGCTTCGACACCGGCCAGAACGGTCGCATCAGAGCAGTGCCAATCGGCGAAACGCTCGGCATTCTGGCGCATCGTGTTGGCCAGACGCTCCTCGCCCATGAAGCCCAGCATGACACGCCCGCCGATGCTGACGCCCAAGGGCCTGCGCGCGCCGACCTTGATGCGCTGCGCCTGCAACGGGAAATTGCCAAACCGCCGGTCCGCATAGACCGAGTCATTATGCGACGGCACCGATAGAAAGATCGAATCCCCGGTCTTCTGCGCCAAATCCTCAAGCGTGGGAACGGCAAGACGGGTGATCGGACAGCGGTTGAAGGGCGCGACGCCCAGCCATGCGGTTTCCGCAGCAAGGCGATAGCGCTGCGTCCCCGAGGCACGCTCGACGATGCCTTCCTGCTCAAGCGCCTTGAGGATGCGATGCGCCGTCGGATGCGACAGTTTCAGCGATCCGGCGATATCCACCAGCTTCTCGCCGTCGCAATCGCCCCCGGCCAGCAGCCTGACAATGGCGAACGAACGCTGGATGCATTGGGTGCCGGTTGCTTCGCGGCGCGACCCCTCGATCGACGTTTCCATGCCCATGTTCTTCTTCCTCCCAGAAAATTCAATCGTGACCACGGACCAGCCCGGATTCCAGCAACCTCCGGGTGGTCTTCTGCATATGTCGTGTCAGCGCCTCGACCGCGGGTTCGGTCTGGCGGTCCAGCACCAGATCAAGGATTTCGCGGTGTTCGGCCTCGATGTTGCGGATGCCCTCGACCTGCGGCAGCAGCATCCGGCGGTAACGCTCGGCCTGAACGTAAAGCTCGCCGCGCAGATAAAGCCACCACTTGCTGTCGCAGGCGGCAACCAGATCGTCATGAAAGCGCGCATGGATATGCGCCCAGTCGGGATGGCCGCGCCCCTCGGGCGAGGTCCCGGCCCGCGACAGCCTGTGCCATGTCGCAAGCAACTGCGCCTCCCAGTCGACATCGCCAAGCGCGATCGAACGGCGCAGGCAACGCGCCTCGATTTCGACCCGCACCTCGGTCAGATCCAACAGATCCTCGCGCGAGATGGCGGCGACGTGGAAACCGCGCTGCGGCATGGCGACGACCAGCCGGTCCGAGGTCAGCCGCGCCAAGGCCTCGCGGATGGCGCTGGCCGAAACGGTATAGCGCGTGGCCAGCCCATCGATCGCCAGCTTCGCCCCCGGACGGAAGGCACCGTTCAGCAACTCTTCCTTCAGATCGTCGTAAACTTCGGCAGTCTTGCTGATTGCCATGAACCCTTGCCCCCCGATGCGATGGCGCTGTTTCCCCCGCGCAATCGCAACACAGATTCTTCGGGGTCAGCAGAGCCTAAATAGATATTTCTGTCAAAATAGATTTTCCTGAAAAACGCGATTTTCCGCGATGTGGAAGATTTTTTTCGCACCGCTTGTCCGGCGGCGGCGGCTTGGGGCTGATGGCCCAAAGCCCGGCCTTATCGGGCAGGAGGAATTCGATGACTGTTGCGGATTTTCGCGCCTTCGTGCTGGCGGAAAGCAATGACCGGGTCGGCAAGTCGCGCGGGCTGGACCCGGTGACCTATTCCCGCCCCATCCTTGAAACACCGCGCGCCATCGCGCTGAAGGCGGAATGGGACCGGCTGCAGGATGAGCCTTATGTCGGCATCACCCATGACGGCACGCCGGAAGCGGGGCTGTTCCCGCTGGAGGATCAGGGCTTTGACGCAGCACTGGCGGTATCCGCCGCCGAAAGCCTGCTGGCGACGCTGACGCCCGGCGAACGGGCCGCATCCTGCAAGCCCATTGATGCCCGGCAATGGCGCGGCTGGTACAATCCCGAACTGGTCTTCAACACCGAAGGCGTGCGGCTGGAAAACCTGACGCCCGCCTCGCGCGACTGCTTCCTTGATCTGCTGGCGGCCTGCACCTCGGCGCGGGGCTTCCAGAAGATCCGGCGGCTGATGAAGGCCAACCTGTTTCTGGGCGAGATCTATGACCTGCGCCAGATCATGAACGAATGGTCCTATCACTTCCACATCTTCGGCACGCCCTCGGCCACCGAGCCTTGGGGCTGGCACATCTATGGCCATCATGTCGGCTTCAACGTGCTGATCCTTGGTCGCCAGATGGTGATCGCGCCGCTGTTCATGGGCACCGAACCCAATGAAATCACGCTGGAAAGCGGCGAAACCTTTGCGATGTTCAAAGAGGAAGAGGCGCAGGGCCTCGCCCTGATGCAGTCGCTGTCGCCCGAATTGCAGGACCGCGCCACGCTGTTTGCGCAGATGGAAGACCCGGCCATGCCGGCATGGCGCTTCAACTTTGCCGACCAGCGCCATCTGGGCGGGGCGTTTCAGGACAACCGCATCCTCCCCATCGAAGGCGTGCCGGTTTCCGAATTCACCCAGGCGCAGCGTCAGGCGCTGCTGGACCTGTGCGAGACCTTCCATGCCCATTGGCCCGACGGCCCCCGCCACGCCCGGATGCGCCAGATCAAGCAGCATCTGGACCGCACCACTTTCAGCTGGATCGGCGGGCATGGCGATGACGACCCCTTCTATTACCACATCCATTCGCCGGTCCTGATGCTGGAATTCGACCACCATTCCGGCATGTGGCTGGGCAACGAACAGCCCGCCAAGTTCCATATCCACGTCATCAGCCGCATCCCGAACGGCAATGATTACGGCAAGGCGCTGATCGCGCAGCATCAGGATGCCCGACATGCTTGATACCACCCTTTCCGCCATGCTGGACGACCCCGGATTGCTGCGCGAGGCTGCGCTTGTCGGCCCCCGCTGGATTGAGGCGAATGGCGCGGGCATCCCCGTCACCAACCCCTCGACCGGAGCCATTCTGGGCCATGTCCCCGACCTTGGCCCCGCCGAGGTCACCGAGGCGATCCGCGCCGCCGAAGTCGCGCAAAAGGCATGGGCCGCCCGCACCGCCAAGGAACGCAGCCAGATCCTGCGTCGCTGGTTCGACCTGATGATGACCCGTCAGGACGACCTTGCCCGCATCCTGACCGCCGAACAGGGCAAGCCCTTCCCCGAGGCCAAGGGCGAGATCGCCTATGGTGCCAGCTTCATCGAATGGTTCGCCGAGGAAGCCCGCCGCGCCTATGGCGAGATCGTCCCCGGCCACGCCCCCGACAAACGCATCCTTGTGACGAAACAACCCATCGGCGTGGTGGCGGCGATCACGCCCTGGAATTTCCCCAATGCCATGATCACCCGCAAGGCCGGTCCGGCCTTCGCCGCAGGCTGCGCCATGGTGCTGAAACCGGCCAGCGAGACGCCCTTCTCGGCCATCGCGCTGGCGGTTCTGGCGGAACGCGCGGGACTGCCTGCGGGGCTGTTCTCGGTGCTGACCGGGCGCTCGACGGTGATCGGGGCCGTGCTTACCGCAAGCCCCGTGGTGCGCAAGCTGACCTTCACCGGTTCGACCGAGGTCGGCGCTGCGCTTTACGCGCAATGCGCCCCGACGATCAAGAAACTGGGGCTTGAGCTGGGCGGCAACGCGCCCTTCATCGTCTTTGACGATGCCGATCTGGATGAGGCGGTCGAGGGCGCGCTGGTCGCCAAGTTCCGCAACAATGGCCAAACTTGCGTCTGTGCCAATCGCATCTATGTCCAGTCGGGCATCCATGACGCATTCGCCCGCCGCCTTGCCGCCCGCGTGGCGCGTCTGAAGACCGGCGACGGGTTTGATGTCGGCGTGACCTTCGGCCCGCTGATCGACGCCAAGGCCGTGGCCAAGGTGCAGGAGCATATCGAGGACGCCAAGGCCAAGGGCGCGCAGGTGCTGACCGGCGGCGCGGCCCATGAGCTGGGCGGGCATTTCTGGCAGCCGACCGTGCTGACCGGCCTGACGGCTGATATGGCCATCACCCGCGCGGAGACCTTCGGCCCGGTCGCGCCGATTTATCGCTTTGAAACCGAGGCCGAGGTGATCGCCGCCGCCAATGAGACGGAATTCGGCCTCGCCTCCTATGTCTATAGCCGCGACCTCGCCCGGACCCTGCGCGTGGCCGAGGCGCTGGAGGCTGGCATGGTCGGGGTCAATACCGGGCTGATCAGCACCGCCGAGGCACCGTTCGGCGGCATCAAGGCCTCGGGTCTGGGCCGCGAGGGCAGCCGCCACGGGCTCGATGACTTCATGGAGCTGAAATATATCTGCCTTGGAGGCATCCAATGAACCTTGTGTCCTTCATTGCCGGGGAAAAGGCGCTATGGGGCGTGACGGCGGGCGATGGCGTCCTTGCCCTGTCCCCGGAGTTTCCCGAATTCCCGACCCTTCGCGACGTGATCGCGGCTCAGGCCATTCCGCAGGTTCTGGGCGCAGCACAGGGCCGCGCGGCCAGCCATGCAGCGGGCAGCTTCGCGCTGCAAATCCCCATCCCGAACCCGGAAAAGATCATTTGCGTCGGTGTGAACTTCCCCGAGCGCAATGCCGAATACAAGGACGGCAAGGACGCACCCGCCAACATGTCCCTGTTCCCGCGTTTCGCGCGTGGCTTCTCGGGCCACGGTGCGGCGCTGATCCGGCCCCCGGAAAGCGAGCAGCTGGATTATGAAGGCGAGATTGCCGTGGTCATCGGCAAGCCCGGTCGTCGCATCGCGGAAAGCGAGGCACTGTCCCATATCGCGGGTCTGACTCTGTGCAACGAGGGCACGATCCGCGACTGGGTGCGCCACGCGAAATTCAACGTGACGCAGGGCAAGAACTGGGACCGCTCGGGCGCGATGGGGCCATGGCTCGTGCCCTTCACCGACCCCGCGCAGATCCTTGATATCGCCATCGAGACGCGGGTGAACGGAGAGCTGCGCCAGTCCGACCGCACGGGGCGGATGCTGTTCCCGGTCGCGCGCCAGATCGCCTATATCTCGACCTTCACCACGCTGGTTCCGGGCGACATCATCGTCACGGGCACCCCGACCGGCGCGGGCGCGCGCTTTGATCCGCCGATCTGGCTGAAGCCCGGCGACCTGGTCGAGATCAGCGCCGAGGGCATCGGGATGCTCACGAACGAGGTGGCCGACGAATGACCCTCTCGGATCATGATATCCGCGCTGCCGCCGAGGACCTGTTCCGTGCCGAAACCGAATGCCGCCAGATCGGGCTGCTGTCGCTGAAACATCCGCAGATGACGCTGGACGACGCCTATGCCGTGCAGGCCGAACTGGTGCGCAGGAAGCGCGCGGCGGGCCTTGGCGTGATCGGCTGGAAGATCGGCCTGACCAGTCGCGCAATGCAGCAGGCGCTGGACATCACCACGCCCGATTCCGGGATCCTGCTGTCGGACATGCTGTTTGCCGATGGCGCGGTGGTCCCGCAGGGCCGCTTCATCCAGCCACGGATCGAGGCCGAGATCGCCTTTGTGATGAAGGCTCCGCTTGCCGGAAAGTCCGTCACCCGCGATCAGGTTCTGGCCGCGACCGATTTCGTCACGCCCTCGCTTGAGATCCTTGATACCCGCATCCTGCGCGCCGATCCCGCGACCAAGGCCACGCGCAAGATTCAGGACACCGTGGCCGACAATGCCGCCAATGCCGGGATCGTGCTGGGGGTGCAGCGCCATGCCCCCGACGCATTCGACCTGCGCCGGGTCGGCGTGATCGTCAGGCGCTGTGGCGTGGTTGAGGAAACCGGCCTTGGCGCAGGGGTGCTGGACGATCCGGTCACCGGCATCCTGTGGCTGATCCATCGCCTTGCCGAATATGGGCAGGGTATCGCGCCGGGCGAGGTGCTGCTGTCGGGCAGCTTCATCCGCCCGATAGAGGCCCCGCCCGGCAGTCGATTTGATGCCGATTTCGGCGATTTTGGTCATGTGACCCTGAATTTCGCGTGAGTCTGAAATGCCCGCCCCCATCAACCACCTGAAGCATCGCCTTGCCACTGGCGAGGTCACACATGGCATCTGGCTTGGCCTTGCCGATCCCTACACCGCCGAGATCGCGGCAACTGCCGGTTTCGACTGGCTATTGATCGACGGCGAACATGCGCCGAACGACATCCGCTCGCTTTCGGCGCAGGTCGCAGTGGTCGCGGCCTCGGACAGCGCGCCGATCATCCGCCTGCCCGATGACGATCCGGCCAAGATCAAGCAGGCGCTGGATATCGGCGCGCAGACCCTGCTGATCCCGATGATCGACAGCGCGGATCAGGCGGCCCGCGCCGCCCGCGCCTGCCGCTATCCGCCCGAGGGGTTTCGGGGCGTCGGCTCGGCGCTGGCACGGGCCTCGCGCTTTGCGGCGATCCCGGATTATCTGGCGACGGCCAATGCCCAGATCTGCCTGATCCTGCAGGTCGAGACCCGCGCAGGCCTTGCCGCGCTGGACGAGATTGTCGCAACCGAGGGCGTGGATGGCGTTTTCATCGGTCCCTCGGATCTTGCCGCCGATATGGGCCATCTGGGCAATCCCGGCCATCCCGAGGTGCAGGCCGCCGTGCTGGACGCGATGGCCCGCATCCGCACCGCGGGCAAGGCGGCGGGCGTCCTGACCACCGACCCGGATTTCATCGAGGCCAGCAAGGCCGCAGGCGCGAATTTCGTCGGCGTGGGCATCGACGTCACCCTGTTTGCCCAGACGCTGCGCATGCTCGGCCAACGCTACCGCGCGGGCTGAGACCACGCCTCATCGCCAAGGTTTCCCGAACGTCCCCATTGGGGGCGATCGGGTACGGCCGGCCTGATCCGGCACCGGCTGGAAGACCCGGAAAGATCTTCGAAAGGGAGGAAGAATGAACATGAAATCCATCATCTGTGCGGGGCTGCTGATCTCGGCCAGCGCGCTGCCCGGCGTGGCGCAGGACCGGTCTGCGGGACATGCGGGTGCCCATGCCGGAGGGCCGCCCAGTGGCATGGCGACGTTCCAGCGCAAATTCGGCGCAGCGGGTCTGCTAAGCATCTGGGGCGTCGACGATACTTTCGGCGCGACCCAAAGCCGGATCAACAACGGCCTGTCGCAACAGGCCAAGGCCGAGGCCACGGGCATCACCACCGGCTATGAGGACGACATCTCGACCCTGCTGGTACCGGTTTCGGTGTTGCAGGGCCTGCCGGACGGGCAGTCGTTCATCTATAGCAAGTTCACCTTCAACGCCAATCGCGGCGCCGAGAACCCGACCTATTCCGAAGGCACGCTGCCCAGCATCCTTGTGTCATATCTGAACATGCCCAGCGACAATCTGGTCTGGGGCATCGGCGTGCTGGGCCAGCGCGCGGATTCCGACATGAAGCATAATGGCGGCGAGATCAGCTCGACCTCGGCCGGGTTCCGGGGCGATCTGATGTATATCATGAACGACCATTGGGCGATGCGCATCGGGTGGTGGCGCTGTGGGGGGATAGCACCACGGATATTCCGACGCCCTTCGGAACGGTCAGCGAGGATCGCGACAGCTCGCTGCTGTACTGGCAGGGCGATCTGGTCGGCACCTTCACCGACGCCGACCTGCCGCAGCTGGGCAAGGGTTGGGTGCTGCATCCGCGACTGGGCATCGTGGCGCAGGAAACCATCCGCGACGAGGCAACTAACAACAAGGGCGGCCACAGCCCCGAGGAAGATCTTGACTACGGCATGGTGCAGGCCGTCGCGCGCCTTGAGAAGCCGGTCTTCAAGCCCGGCGAATGGTCCCCGCAATTCGAGCTGGGCGTGAAGCACGAATACGAGAACTCGGTCGGCAGCTACACCGATGAGGACGATTACCTGTACAGCCAGATCGCCTCTGGCCGGAAGTTTCAGAACGGCGCCTTCCTCAACGCCGCCTATACCCGCGACGACGGCTTTAACGGCAACCGCCGCACCCAGACCTTCAAGCTGATCTATTCGATGAGCTTCTGAAGCCGGACCGGGCGGCACCGTTCGCCGCCCGGCGTTTTCTCGGTCCGTGGCTGCAACAGGTTTGCCGCCGTGCCGTCCCCTTCGCTGCCATTTTGACCGGGTTTCGGTAACGACCTGTCCCCCTGAACAGATTGACAGATCCCCTGATCCCCGCCCATTTCTAGGAAGAACGGTCTGGAACTGGGACAGATGAGCGCTCCGACCCCCTATGCGGCCCTTGCCGACGACCTTCGTGCCCCGGTGCAAGCGGCACATCAGGATTATCTTTCAAGGCGTTACTTCTCATCCCTGAACGGGCTGCGCTGCCTGTGCATCGCCGCGGTCATGTGGCATCACAGCCCATTTGCCAACCCCGAGGGCGGCCCGCGCATCCTGAGCCGCGGTTTTGTCGGAGTGGATTTCTTCTTTGTTCTCAGCGGCTTTCTGATCACAACTCTTCTGCTACGTGAAGAAAACCGAACCGGAAGGATCGCGGTCGGTGCCTTCTATGGGCGGCGGGCATTGCGGATCCTGCCGGTCTATCTGCTGTTGGTGACATTGCTGGCAATCTATTGGATCGCGTTCAAAGGTCAGAGCGACATCGCCAAACTGCCTTATTACTACCTGTTTCTGGCGAATTTCCTGAAGGAACATATCCCGCTTCTGTCAGTGACCTGGTCGCTGTCGGTCGAGGAACAGTTCTATTTTCTTTGGCCGGCCCTGCTGGTGCTGCTGCCCGCTGCCGCTCGGTTTCGGACAGGGCTGCTGATCACGCTGATCGTCATTTGCCTGCTGATCTCGCTTGGCCTCGCGGATTGGCTTGGCCTGCCCAGGATCGAGACCGAGCAGGCGATCTTCAAGCTGCCGGGCGCGTCCTATATGGCGGTCCTGTGGGGGGCTTTGACGGCTGTGCTGCTGCATCAAAGGACCGGCTATTCCTGGCTGATGGCGGTGACCGGCTGGCGCGGTGCGCCATTGGTCTTTTTCCTGACGCTGGCGCTTTATCTGCAATTGTCCCCGCCAATGCTGGTCGGCTGGGCGGCCTTGGGCATGGACGTGTTGATGGCGCTTTGCCTGATTTCGATCGTCATCCGCGAGGATCACGTGCTGCGACCGGTCCTGACCTTTGCTCCGGTCGCGCGTGTCGGAGAAGTCAGCTACGGCATCTATCTGTATCACCTGATCGGGCTGCATATCGCCCATGAGATCGGCCGGCGCGTCCTGCCGGACCCATCGCAGAGCCTTTGGTTGGTTACGCTTCTGTTCGTGGTGATCTCAATCGCCATGGCCGAGGTCAGCTTCCGCACCTATGAGCGTTTCTTCCTGTCGCTCAAGGGCCGCATGTCGAAAGCTGCGGTTGCCGAGCGGGCCTGAGCCCTTGCACGCGCTGCCATAAGGTCAGGACCATCTCGCGCAGTGAAAGCGCCTCGGACCAGCGGTCGGACAGTTCTTCGCCGTACGCGCCGGTGATCGCATAGGGCTTTGGACCCAGTTCGCAGGTAAAGATCAGCTCCGCATCCGGGGCCGATCGCGCCGACCAGTCGCGGAAACCGTGCTCCCACCAGTCAAGGAACAGGTCCAGCCATGGCCGGTGCTGGGGAAAAGATATCTCAACCTGCACCTGCTCGCGTGAGGCGACGCGACCGTGAAAGGCCCATGAGTTCCGCAGAATGCGATGGATCATTGCGTGGTTTTCGACATCGACCGGAAAGGCGAATTCGCGTCCGACAAGGAAATGCGACAGGTCGGCCAGCAAGGGCAGACCCGGCCGGGCATCCAGCAGGTCCAGCGTGAAATGCAGGTCCGTCGTCATCCGGTCGCGATGGGTTTCGATCAGGACGGGCACACCTGCCCGCTGGGCCAATTCCATCCAGCCGTCCAGCAGCGGCAGGCAGTCCTGAACCCGACGCGGGCGGATGTCGGGCTGCAGGTTGATATGGCGGACCGGGAACTCTGTCGCCAGTTCCAGAGGCAGCCGCAGGTCGTCGACCGAACGTGGAAAGCAGACGCCTTCGATCCCCAGCCCCGTGCCTTGGGTGGCGCGGTTCAGGCGTTCGACAGCCGCCCGATCGGTGTAATGCGCGCTGATCCCGTCGAAGCCCGCTGCGGCGATACGGGCAATATTCTCCTCCAGACTGGGTTCAAAACCATCGGCATGGCGACGCTCCATCGCCCAGAGCGATTGAAAGACAAGCAGCTTTTGCATCAGGCGGCACGCGCGGTCTTGAGCAGCGCTTTCAGTCCCACCGCTGGATCGGCCAGCACCTTTGGGTCGGGGCGGCTGCCGGCGGCGATCAGCATCTCGGCCAGCCGGATATCGCGGGCGATGCTGTTGCCGGGGCCAAGGCCCGCCGCGGCGACCAGCAGACCATCGGCCAGATAGAGGCTGATCTGGCCGTCACCCAGCGGGCGCGTGACCATCTCCTGTCCGGCTTTTGGCAGGCCCACGACCTGCAGACCAAGATCATATTGATCGGACCAGAACCAGTGCAGCGCCGCGAAATCCTCGGTCCCGCCCAGCATATTGCGCGCGGCGATCTGGGCCTGATCGCGGGCATTCCGCCAGCTTTCAAGGCGCATATGCCCGCCGCCGGGTTGGGCAACGGCAGCGCAATCCCCCGCCGCAAAGATGGCAGGGTCCGAGGTCGCAAGTCGCGCATCGGTCAGGATGCCGTTTCCGGTCGCAAGCCCGGCTGTCTGAGCCAGCGCGGTGTCAGGGATGACGCCGATGGCGCTGATGACCAGACCTGCGGCAACATGATCTCCGGACGCCAGCGTCACCCCGTTGGGGTTGATCTGCTGGATGCCCTGGCCGAAATGGAAGTCCACGCCTTCCGCAATATGGCGGTCGTGCAAGGCCGTGGCCAGATGGGGTGGAACTGCGCGTGACAGCGGCGCGGGTCCGGCTTCGATCACCGTCACCTTGATGCCCCTCCCCCGCAGAAGCGCGGCCAGCTCCATGCCGATCAGCCCCGCGCCGATGATGGCCACCGGACCGGTCGCGGCGACCAGCACGGCGGAAGCATCGGCATGGGTGCGAAAATCCAGTGCAAGCTTAGCCCCCGGACAGGTCAGGCGGCGCGGACGGGCGCCGGTGGCGATCAACAGCCGTTCATAGGCCAGGCTGCTGCCCGTCAGGGTCAGGGTTCGGGTCTGCCGGTCGATCGCCTCGACCGACATGCCGGGGCGATAGTCGATCCCCGCCGCGTCCAGCGCAGCCTGTTCGCAGATCGGCTTGCGGATGGCCTGTCCCCCGTCGGGTTTGGACAGGGGAGGACGCTCATAGGGCAGCCCGGCTTCCGCGCCGATCAGGGTGACGGGACCGTCATAGCCCTGTTCGCGCAGAGCAAATGCCGCCCGCGTCCCGCATTCGCCAGCACCGATGATGACCATGCCGTTCATGTCGCTCTCCTGCCTGAAGGGGACCGGCGCGGTAAGGCGACCGCGCCGGTCGAGGGGTCAGTTCCGGCCCGCGAAACGGGCGATGCTGTCGGGGGTCACCAGCTCAAAGGGGATCATCACCTTGGAGGCGACCTTCTCATCCCGGCTCAGCGCCAGTGCCGCGTCGATCGCGCCGGCGGCCTGACCGGCAGCGTTCTGGAATACGGTCACGTCCAGCTCGCCCGCCTGCATGGCCGCCAGCCCGTCCTGCGTGGCGTCGATGCCGACAACGACGACATCCTCCATCGAGGTTCCGGCGGCCTTCAGCGCCTGTATCGCGCCGATGGCCATTTCGTCATTATTGGCCAAGACAAGGTCGATCGGACGGCCCGAGGTGATCCAGTTGGTCGTCAGGTCCAGCGCATTGGTGCGCTGCCACGCGGCGGGCTGTTCGTCGGCGATGGTCACGCCCTTGCAATCGCCCGCGGCCAGCGCATCCTTGGCGGCTTGCGTCCGCTCGCGCGTCGCCTCATGCGCCAGATCGCCCATCAGCAGATAGGCCTGTGCATCGTCCTGCTTGCCGTGCGCCTTCAGCAGCGCGCAGGCCGCTTCGGCCCCCAGCCTGCCGGAATCCGCCTCGGCCGAGCCGACATAGGCTTGCGTTGCGGGAAGGCTGTCCACATTGGCGGGCTGCAGGTTCAGATAGACCAGCGGAATACCCGCATCCGCCGCCGCCTGACTGATACCCGGCGCGGCCGAGGTGTCGGCCAGCGTCACAATCATCGCGTCCACGCCCGAGGCGATGAAATTATTCACCTGATTCAGTTGCTTGGCGACGTCAGTTTGCGCGTCTTCGACCTGCAGCTCGACGCCGCCGACTTCGGTGGCGCGGCTTTGCAGGCCCTCGCGCAGCAATGTCTGGAAGTTGTTGTCGAAGCTTTGCATCGAGACGGCGATGGTTTCGGCATCGGCGGCAGCCGCCATCAGGGCCACGGCCGAGACCGCAGCAAGAAACGTCTTCATCTTATCCTCCCTGGCGGGGTGCCGGCTCACCCCCGTGACATGCCGGAGCTGGGGGATGCGCGGCGCTACAGCGCCACGCGGACCTCGCCTTCGACGATCTCGACCGGGTAGGTGCGCAGGTTCTCGCAGGCGGGCAGGCGCAGGGCCTCGCCGGTGCGATAGTCGAAGGCACCGGAATGCTTGGGGCATTCGACCTCGAAATCCATCACCAGCCCTTCGGACAGGTGGATCGCCTCATGGGTGCACAGACCGGCGGTGCACCAGACACTGTCATCCGGGGCGCGATAGATCGCATAGGTGCGGCTGCCATGGTCAAAGCGGATGGCGCCTTCCTGTTCGATATCGTCAAGCTTGCAGGCGGTGACCCAGTTCATTCGGTGGCTCCTTTCGCATCCAGTTGTGCCTTGCGGGCAGCGAGCTTTTCCTTGCGTTTGCGATAACGGGCCTGCATCCGCGCCTCGCCTTCGGGCGAGCCGTCGTGCCAGGTGCCGAACCACTTGTCCAAGGGGATCAGGGCGTCGCCGTAATTCACCTCGAAATATTTGTGGTGCAGGTAATGGGCATAGGCATGGCTATCGACCAGCCGGTCGTCACCCACCTCGATCTTGTCAAAGCCGACATGGCCCGGAATGGCGCCGAAACCGGCGAAATTCATCTGATAGATCATGATGATCGGGTTCGAGGGCAGGATCAGGTGATAGAAGGCCGTGCCGAAATACAGCAGATGCTCGACCGGATGCATGGCCAGCGAGGACCAGGGCGAGGGGTTGACCGAATTGTGGTGAACCGAATGCACCCATTTATACAGGAACGGCGTGTGGATCAGCCGATGGACAAGGAAGAAATGCACCTCGTGGATGATCGGCACGGCCAGCGCGACCAGCGCCAATGTCCAGGGGTTGTCGGCAAAGCTGAGCCAAGGTGCGTAGCCATTGGCATAGGCCCACAGCATCAGCGCCTCGAGCCCGGTCCAGATGGTGACGCCGGACAGGAAGCTGCGCAGCATGCTGTCGATCACCTGGCTTTCGAACCAGAAGGCCTTGCTTTTCTGCTCGGACGGGAATTTCGCGTTATATTTGAAACGGCTGCCCTGACGGCGCAGGACATATAGATGCAGTTCGAACGCACCGTAGAACAGGAACACGCAGACCGCATTCACCGCGTATAACCACAGGACCCAGCCGATCTGGATGCTGCGCAGCACCTCGACCGGGGGGATCACCCAAGCCCAATAGGCCACGGCAGAGGCGGCAAAGATCACGTTCCACGGCAGGAAGTAATGCGGCAGCCAGTGCAGCACCGCCTTGAGCTGCGGCGGCATCTGCCAGATCGGGGCGGGCTGGACCGTCGCATGTGGCGTCCAGTCGCCGCGCTTGTTCCGCGTGCCGAATTTCAAGTCATCCATGACGCTTTTCTCCAAGCGATCTCCCTGAGATCAGCGGTAACAGCGCATGGAGAGACTGGCGAAGGATTCCCTGATCAGATTTGATCAGATGCTTTCGGCGGTGATGGTGACAAAGCGGATCGGGCTTTGATCCGGGGCAATCTCGGTCAGGCCGACATGGTGCAGGATCAGGTCCAACGCACGGCGGGCCTGCGCCTCGGGGGCCTGATCCAGCACGATCTGCATATAGCCCTCGCGCAGGGCACGGGCGGTGTAATCGGTCAGTTCATGGCCGACGAAATAGACCTCGCGCCCGCGCGGATCGCGGCGCAGGACATCCAGCAGCGCCGCATTTGCACCGCCCGCATTGTATAGCCCCGCCAGATCGGGGTGACGCCGCAACGCATGGAAGAGCAGATCGGCGCTGCGGGCATCGTCGTCATGCCCAAAGCCCAGCCAGACAAAGCGTGTCGCAGCGCCCGGATTGTCGCTGAAATAGTCCGAGAAGCCGCGAATCCGGTCGCGATGGACCCGATAGATCGGATGACACAGCGCGATCACCGGCCCGCCCTGCGGCAGCATCCGCGCCATGAACATCGCCGCCGAGCGTCCCGCCGCGTAATTGTCGATGCCGACGAACTCGCCCACCCGGTCCGAGGCGCGCGTCACCACATGGACCACCGGCACGCCACGCGCGGCGACGGTTTCGATGGCGTCCCGGATCAGCGGATGGTCCGGGACCGCAAGGATCAATCCCGCCCGCGGCGTCTCGGTCGAGGCGATCCGGCGCGCGATCTCGACCGGGTTCATCTCATCGGGAAAGCTGCGGTGAACCACGACCAGCGGGTTGAGCGTCGCGGCGATCCGCTCGAAGGCACGCGAGAGTCTGCGAAAGAATGTGGTTTCGGGCCGCACCAGCATGACCTCGATCCGCAGCAGGCCACGATGCCGCTCGGGCAGGATGCGGGGATAGCCCAAGGTCCGCGCCGCCAGCACGACCCGTTCGACCGTATCGCCGCGCACGCCGCCACGACCGTTCAGCACCCTTTCGACCGTGGCCGTCCCCACCTTGGCCAGGGTCGCGATATCCTTGAATGTGGGCTTGGCCATGCTCTGCTCCGGCTTGCGCGAGGCCAGCATAGCGGGCGCGGCCCGCTGCGAAAGCCGGCATCGCGCGACGGGTCCAGGCCAAGGCCGGCACCGCATCGCGGAAGCCAGCCTTGCTTGGATCGCTGTTCAGACCGCCGCCATCTGCGCGGCAATGATGCCTTCCAGCGTGGCGCGTTCCGCAGGTGCCAGTTTCGGGACGCCCGGCAGGCGGACGGGGCCGACCTTATAGCCCAGAATTCCCAGCGCCTCTTTGACCACGGTGACATTCGCGCCATTGCGGTGATGGGTGCGGAGTTCCTCGAAACCGGCGAAACGGTCGATCAGGTCGCGCGCCCCGGCGAAATCGCCGCGGACCAGGGCAGCATGGACGGCCAGCGAAATTTCGGGGAAGACGTTCACGAAGCCCGAGGTAAAGCCCTGCGCGCCGATGGCATAGAAGGCGGGTGCCCAGGCCTCGGCCAGACCGCAGACCCAGATCGTCGGCAGGTCTTTGGTCGAGCGGATCACATCGGCCAGCAGCATCAGGTTGGGCGAGGCGAATTTCACCCCGGCGATATTGTCATGGCTGCCCAGACGCCGGAAATCCGCAACCGAGAAGGTGTCGGTGCGGACATAGGCAATCACCGGCACGGTGGCGGCATCGGCCAGTGACAGGAAATAATCGACCTGCGCGGCGGGTCCGGCAAAGGGGTCCATCGGGTGATGGCTCATGATCGCGCCACATCCGGCAGCGATGGCGTCGCGGGCCAGCGCCTTGGCCTCGACCAGCGAGCGCCCGACGGCGGCGCTGATCAGCGCCCGGCCATCATTCGCCTCGGCGGTGACGGCATGGACGCGGCGGATCTCATCCAGCGACAGCGAGAAGAACTCGCCCGTGTTGCCCGCTGCCATCAGGTTGTGGATGCCCGCCCCAGCGACCCGCGCGATCAGCTTGGCAAGCAGCGCTTCGTCAATATTGCCCGAGACGTCATAGGGGGTCACGGGCACGCCGGAAATTCCGGTCAGGGTCTGGCGGATCGCCTGGATGTCCTTGGTCACAATGTCAGTCCTTGTTCTTTCTGAAAACGAGATCGAGATAGCTGTCGCCGGCACGCAGGACATGGGCCTTCATCGCGACTTCGGCGGCGTCGGGGTCGCCAGCAATGACCGCGCGGCCGATCTGCCGATGCTCGGCCAGCGCCTGCTGGCGTTCCGCCGGATCGGAATGGATCACCCGCCTTGCGCCGCTGTCATAGACATCCTGCCGATCATTCAGCAGCCGCAGGTAATTCGCCCGCGCGACCGAACGGATATGGCCGTGAAAGACCTCATTCAGCTGCACCAGTTCCTCGGCGCTGCTTTCGGCGGTGGCGCGCTGCATGTCGTCAAGGATGGCCTGCAGCACCGGCTTGTCCGGCGCGGTGATGCGCTGCGCGGCCAGCCGGGCGATGGTCGATTCGATCGCGGCGCGGGCGAGGATCATTTCCTCGGCCCAGGCGAAATCGAAATTCACGATCACCCCGCTGCGGGGCTTGGTGCGGACCAGACCGTCGGCCTCCAGCAGGCGCAGGGCCTCTTTCACCGGAGTGGTGCTGACGCCCAGTTGCTCGGCGATGGCGCGTTCGTTCAGCCGCGCGCCCGGCTCGAATCCGCCCTGCAGGATCACCTGACGCAGCGCGCGGTGCACATGCTCGCGCAGCCCCGCCACCGCCAGGGGATCAAGGCGCGAAAGCGCGGCTTCCGCAGGGGGCGTGGCAGCATTCATCGGGATTCTCCGGGTTGACTGTAATCCTCCGTTGTGACATTTGATATATCACATCTCAGATGCTGTCGACCCAAAAGACGCCGGCCGGATGCAATGAGGGAGGAGAATCCAATGCTTAGACGTCAGTTTCTGGCGAGCGTCGCCGCTGCGGCGGTGGCTACTGCCCTGCCGCTGGATGCCGCGATGGCGGCAACGCCCAAGGATCAGTTGGTGATTGCCACGAACATGACCACGATGCGCGGCGTTGACCCGCACGAGGCCAACCAGATCGAATCGATCGAGATCCTTGCCAACCTTTACGACCGTCTGGTCTATTTCGAGCCGGACAATCTGGCCGAACCGAAGCCGCAACTGGCGACCGAATGGCAGGTCTCGGCCGATGGCCTGACCTTCACCTTCAAGATCCGCGACGGGGTCAAGTTCCATTCCGGCAATCCGCTGACCGCCAAGGACGTGGAATGGTCGCTGCACCGGCTGGTCAAGCTGGGCCTGTCCCCCGCCATCGACCTGCGCCAATGGGGCTTCAACGACGAAAACGTCGAGAAGCTGATCCGCGCGACCGACGCCCAGACCGTTGTCATCGAGACCCCGGAGCTGTGGAACCAAAGCCTGATCCTGGCCTCGCTGGCCAGCTCTGGGTGCTCGATCGTCGACCGCGAGCTTGCGCTGAGCAAGGAGCAGGACGGCGATATGGGCCGCAACTTCATGCAGGCCTCGGATGCGGGATCTGGCCCGTTTTCGCTGCGCAACTTCCGCCCGAATGACGTGCTGATGGCGGATGCCAACCCCGATTACTGGAACGGCGCCCCGGCCATGCGCCGCGTGATCATGCGCCACATGCCGGAATCCTCGGTCCAGCGCCTGCAGCTTGAAGCGGGCGATGTCGATGTGGCGACGCGGCTGTCCTCGACCGATCTGGCCGGGTTTGAAAGCGCGGGCAATATCGACATCCAGAAGGTGCCGGGCTTTGGCTTCTATTACATCGCGCTGAACCAAAAGGACGACATCCTGTCGCGTCCGCAGGTCCGCGAGGCCTTCCGCTATCTGATCGATTACGAAGGTCTGGCCAGCACCGTCATGCGCTATTACGGCGTGATGCGGCAGACGATCATCCCCACCGGCCTGCCCGGCGTCGTCGATGAAGCGCCCTACAAGCTGGACGTGGAAAAGGCCAAGGCGCTGCTGGCCGAGGCCGGGCTGGCCGACGGCTTTGCCAAGACCTGCTACCTGCCCTCGGGCACGCCCTATTTCGAATTCGCGCAATCGCTGCAGGCCAATGCCGCGAAGGCCGGGATCAAGCTGGACCTGCAGGTCGGCGACTATCTGGGCAAGTTCCGCGAACGCGCCACCGACATCTATTTCGCGCGCAGCGGCGAACGCCTGCCCGATCCGCATTCGATCCTGCAATCCTATGCGACGAATTCCGACAACAGTGACGGCGCACCGCTCAGCGGGCTGCTGGCATGGCGCTCGGCCTGGGATGTGCCGAAACCCTTGCAGGAAAAGGTCACCCTCGCCGCACGCGAGACCGATCCGGCCCGCCGCGCCGAAATCTACACCGCCTTGAACGAAGAATACCTGAGCTGCTCGCCAGCGCTGGTGACCTCGTTCGAGCGCATCGACGTCAAGGCGGTCGTCAAGCGTGTCAGCGGTTACACCGGGCATCCCGCCTGGGTGACGCGCTGGGACAAAGTGACCAAGGCCTGAGCCAAAGATCAGGAGACCGAAGTGAGCGAAACCGACCTGACGGCACAGGATCACGATACCCGCTGGCAAAGCCTGCTTGAGGCGCTGCGCAAGGTATCCACATCTGTGGCCGTGATCCTGACGACCTTATTCGGTCTCCTGGTTCTGACCTTCGTGATTGGCCGGATGGTTCCGGCCGATCCGGTGCTGGCGATCCTTGGCGATACCTTCGATCAGGCCGCCTATGACCGCGTCTATCAGCAGCTGGGACTGGACCAGCCGCTATATGTCCAGTTCTTCCACTATGTGCAGAACATCCTGCATCTGGATTTCGGGCAGTCGAACGTCACCAAGAACCTTGTGGTCGACGATCTGGCCCGCGTGTTTCCGGCCACGCTGGAACTGGCCATCCTTGCCATCACCATCGGCACCCTGCTGGGCGTGCCGCTGGGCATCATCTCGGCGGTGCGGCGCGGCACATGGGTCGACCATCTGGCCCGCGTCGTCGGACTGCTGGGGCATTCCACGCCGATCTTCTGGTTGGGCACCATGGTCATCCTGATCTTCTATGCGGGGCTGGGCTGGATTCCGGGCGGCGGCAGGATCGATCTTTACAATGACGGGCTGGTCGAAGGCCCGACCGGGATGCTGATCCTTGACGCGGTGCTGGCCGGGGAATGGGAAGTGTTCTGGTCCGCCCTGCACCACATCCTCGCCCCCGCTTTGCTGCTGGGCTATGCCGCCATGGCCTATCTAAGCCGGATGAGCCGCAGCTTCATGCTGGAACAGCTAAATCAGGAATATATCCTGACCGCGCGGGCCAAGGGCCTTGCCCAGCCCGCAGTGGTCTGGAAGCATGCCTTCCGCAACATCCGGGTCCAGTTGCTGACCGTCGTGACGCTGGCCTTCTGCGGGCTGCTGGACGGGGCCGTCCTGATCGAGACCGTCTTTGGCTGGCCCGGCCTTGGCCAATACCTGACCGCCGCCCTGTTCTATGCCGACATGAACGCGGTTCTGGGCGCGGTGCTGCTGATCGGGCTGATCTCGATCCTGATCAACCTGCTTTCAGATGTCGTCTACCGCTTCGTCGACCCAAGGACCCGCTGACCATGACCATGATCCACAAGAACGAGGGGCTGCGGGCGTGGCTGCTAAGCGACGACTTCACCTCGACGCGGCAGGCCCGCGCGCATAAGGCCTATGTCTCATGGCTGCGGTTCAGCACCAATCCTCTGGCCTTTGGCGGGCTGCTGGTGGTGCTGATCCTGATCCTGTTCGCGGCGCTGGCACCGATCATGGCGACGCATGACCCGCTGGCGCAGGATTTTTCGCAGGCGCTGCAAGCCCCCTCGTTCAGCCATTGGTTCGGAACGGACGAACTGGGCCGCGACGTCTATTCGCGGCTGGTTTACGGTGCGCGCACCACGCTTTACATCGCGATCCTTGTCACCGTGATCGTCGGCCCGATCGGTTTCGTCGTCGGCGCCGCCGCCGGCTATCTGGGCGGCTGGGTCGACATGATCCTGATGCGGGTCACCGACATCTTTCTGGCCTTTCCCAGTCTGGTTCTGGCGCTGGCCTTCTCGGCGGCGCTTGGCGCGGGCATCGAAAACGCGGTCATCGCCATCGCCCTGACCATCTGGCCGCCCGTCGCAAGGCTGGTCCGGGCCGAGACGCTGACCTTCCGCAAATCCGATTTCGTCGTCGCCGCCGAGCTTCAGGGCGCCAGCACCGCACGCATCCTGTTTCGCTACATCGTGCCGCTTTGCGCGCCCTCGGTCATCATCCGCCTGACGCTGAACATGGCCTCGATCATCCTGACGGCAGCGGGTCTGGGCTTTCTGGGCCTTGGCGCGCAACCGCCGCAGCCGGAATGGGGGGCGATGGCGGCGCAGGGTCGGCAATACCTGCTGGATGCATGGTGGCTGACCGCCGTGCCGGGTCTGGCGATCCTTGTGGTCAGCCTTGCCTTCAACCTGCTCGGCGACGGGCTGCGCGATATTCTGGATCCCAAACATGCGTGACACCCAGCCTTTGCTTTCCGTGCGCAACCTGACGGTCGCCTTCCCCTCGCTCAAGGATCTGGTTCCTGCCGTCCGCAATGTCAGCTTCGATGTGGGGCGGGAAAAGGTCGGGATCATCGGCGAATCCGGCTCGGGCAAAAGCACGACCGGGCGCGCCATCATGCGCCTGCATCCGGGCAAGACCCAGATCACCGCCGACCGGATGCAGTTTCAGGGCCTAGACCTGCTGTCGCAATCCGAACGCCAGATGCGCGCCATCCGCGGCCATCGCATCGCCATGATCCTGCAGGACCCGAAATATTCGCTGAACCCGGTGATGACGGTGGGCGAGCAGATCGCCGAAACCGCCATCCTTCACGAAAACCTGTCCCGCCGCGAGGCCCGCCTGCGCACCATCGAGATGCTGGAAAAGGTCCATATCCGCGACCCCGAGCGCGTCATGGGTCTTTACCCGCATGAGGTCTCCGGGGGGATGGGGCAGCGGATCATGATCTCGATGATGCTGATCGCCAAGCCCGCGCTGATCATCGCGGATGAGCCGACCTCGGCGCTGGATGTCTCAGTGCGCCAGCAGGTGCTGACCATTCTGGATGAGCTGGTGACCGGCAATGACATGGGGCTGCTGTTCATCTCGCATGACCTCAATCTGGTGCGCAGCTTCTGCGACCGGGTGCTGATCATGTATGCCGGGCGCGTCGTCGAAGAACTGCGCGCCAGCGAACTGGATCAGGCCCGCCACCCCTATACCCAAGGTCTGCTGGAAGCCCTGCCCAGCCTGACCGATCCCAAGGATCGTCTGGCCGTGCTGCGCCGCGATCCGGCCTGGGCAGAGGTCTGAGCCATGCAAGACAGAAACATGATTGAAGTCGCCGGTCTGAACGTCAGCTTTGGCCGCAGGCCAAGGGTCAACCATGTGGTGCGCGGCGTCGATCTGGTCATCGCTCAGGGCGAATGCTTCGGTCTGGTGGGCGAATCCGGCTGCGGCAAGTCCACCATCCTTGGTGCCATTGCCGGACGGGTGAAGGACTGGCAGGGAACCATCAGCATCGCAGGCGTTCCGGTGCGCCCGGACCGCCGCGAGCTGGCGCAATTGCGCCAGCAGCAGATCGTGTTTCAGGACCCTTTCGGCTCGCTGCATCCGCGCCACACGATCGGTCGGATTCTGGCCGAGCCGCTGGAGATCCACGGCATGGATGATCGCGACGGCAGGATCGACCGCGCGCTGGATCAGGTCGGTCTGCCGCGTCGCTTCCGCTTTCGCTATCCGCATCAGCTGTCGGGCGGGCAGCGTCAGCGCGTCGCCATCGCACGCGCCCTGATCCTTGACCCGCAGATATTGCTGCTGGATGAGCCGACCTCGGCGCTGGATGTCTCGATTCAGGCGGAAATCCTGAACCTGCTCAAGGACCTGCGCGAAGAACGGCGACTGACCTATCTGCTGGTCAGCCATGACATGGCGGTGGTCACGCATCTTTGCGACCGCATCGCCGTCATGCAGAAAGGCCAGTTCGTCGAGGTCGCCACCCGCGAGGCGATGGTCCGCGGCGATCTGACCCATCCCTATACCCGGCTGCTGCGCGAGGGCAGCCTTGGCTATCGTCCCGCCGCCAGCGTCGCCGCCGAGTGACCAGCCCGCCGGACCCATTTTCAGGAGGAGCATTATGAAGATCGATCGCATGCGGGTGTTCATGACCCGCGACAAGGACCGCCCCCGCGTCATCGTGGCGCTGGACACCGATGACGGCCTGACCGGCTGGGGCGAATGCTACAACCACGGCCCCGACCTGGCCCTGCCGCCGCTGCTTGACTACCTCTACGGCTTCCTTGCCGGGCAGGACCCGACGCGGGTCGAATATCTGTACAACCTGATGATCCAGCAATGCCGCTTCCCGCCCGGCGCGCTGGGACTGGCGGCGATTTCCGGACTGGATCATTGCCTGTGGGATCTGGCGGCCAAGGCGGCGGGCGTGCCGGTCTATAAGCTGCTTGGCGGCGAGGTCCGCGACCGGGTCAAGGTCTATGCCGGGGTCTATACCGCGCCCGACGTGCCCGCCGCGCGCGACGAGTTGGATCGCCTGAATGAGCAATGGGGTTTCAAGGCCTTCAAGCTCAGCCCTTGGCGGCTTGAGCCGAACAGCCATCGCTGGGGCGAGGTCGTCCGCGCCTCGGCCGAATATTTCCGCGAATTGCGCGAGACGGTCGATAGCAGCTATGAAATCGCCTTCGACGCCCATGCCAAGATCTTTGAGCCCGCGATGGCCCGCCAGCTTGGCAATGCGCTGGCCCCCTATGATCCGCTGTTCTTCGAAGAACCCCTGCGCCCCGAGAATATCGAGATGTATGGCGACCTGAAGCAGGGCCTGAACTGCACCCTGGCCACCGGCGAGTCGCTTTATCACCGCAACGAATTCCTGCGACTGCTGCAGGTGCGGGGCGCCGACATCATCCAGCCCGACATCTGCGTCGTCGGCGGGATTTCGGAAATGCGCCGCATCGCCACCCTGGCCGAGGCGCATTTCGTCAGCGTCGCGCCCCATAACCCGATGGGTCCGCTGGCCACGGCGGTCAACGTCCATTTCTCGGCGGCACAGCAGAACTTCAAGATCCTCGAATACCGCCTGCCCGTCGGACAGGGCTACGTCTATGGCGGGACCGAGATCGACCAGCGCGAGATGGAAGCGCGCTATGTCGTCGACCCCTACCTGCCCAAGGACGGCTATCTGGAACTGCGCCCCGACCGTCCCGGCTGGGGGGTCGAGATGGACGAGAAAGCCATGCTTGAAGAAGGCTACATCCACTGGCAGCGCAAGGTCCCGAAACGCCCCGACGGCTCTTACGCCTTCGCCTGACGCAGACGAAACCGGACCGGGGCCATCGCGCCCCGGTCGCTATCCGCGCCGTTCCTGCAAAAGCGCGGCGATATAGCCGTAGCAAAAGGCGAATGCCACGCCGCGCTCATTCTCTCCCGACAGGGTGGGGGCATGGTCGGGCATCACCATGTAGCGGTAACCGGTGTCGCGCAGCGCGTCGATCACGGCGGGCATGTCGATATCGCCCTCATCGGGCAGCGTCTCGCGGAAGGAGTAACGCCCACCCGCGATATTGCGGAAATGGATGTTCATGATCTTGCCGCGTTCGCCGAACCAGCGGGTGATCTCCGGAACCTCGGAAACATCATCCAGCATCTCGCCCAGCGTGCCGATGCAGAAATTCAGGCCATGAACCGGGCTTTCATGCATCGAGACAAAGCGCTTCATCCCCTCGACCGTGCCCAGAACCCGCGTCACGCCCTTGTAGCCGGGGGGCGTCGCCGGATCATGCGGATGGCAGGCCAGCCGGATATTCGCCGCCTCGGCCACCGGAACAATCCGGGCAAGGAAATAGTCGATCCGGCTCCAGATCTCCTGCTCGGCGATCTCGCCTGCGGGGCCGGGTTCCTGCTGGTCCATCAAGTCCCAGCGAAAGGCCTCGGCGCGCGCGCCTCCTCGTCCGGCCTCAAGCGGGCTGCGGGGAATGCCGATATAGTTGAAATTGTATTTGACCGAAGGGATCCCAGCGGCGGCGCAATTCTCGATCAACTGGCAGATGCCGTCGATCTGGCCATCACGATCCGGCCCGGCCAGCATGATGTCGGGACATTTCGCGCGATCCACCGGGACCGAGGCCAAGGGCAGTTGCAGCATATCTAGGGTCAGGCCGAACCCCTCGATCCGTTCGCGAAAACGCGACAGATGCGCCACGTCCCAATCGCGCCAGTCGCCTTCGGGGTCGGCGCAGATATGGTCGACGCCCAATTGCTTCATCACCCGATAGTCGTCGTCATTGCGCGCCGGAAGTTGGGTGCCAAGATACATCGCGGTCCTCGTCAGGTTGCTATTTGCGGCCGAAGGCCGGCGATATCATGCGGCGCCCCTTAGCCGACGGCCCGTGCGGGTTCGGGCTGATCCTCGGCCCGGTAGCGGAAGCGGCGCGAGCGGTCGCGGTCGCGCGGATCGGGTCGCGGGATCGCCGAAAGCAGCGCTTGCGTATAGGGATGATCGGGGTTGTTGCAGACCTTGTCCGCCGCGCCCACCTCGACCAGCTGGCCGCGATACATGACGCCCACGCGGTCGCACATGTAGCGGATCACGCCGATATCATGGCTAATAAAGATATAGGCCAGCCCCAGTTCGTCCTGCAGCCGCATCAGCAGGTCCAGCACCTGACTGCGGACCGAGACATCCAGCGCCGAGGTCGCCTCATCCGCGACGATCACACGCGGGTTCAGGGTGATCGCCCGCGCAATGCCGATCCGCTGGCGCTGCCCGCCGGAAAAGGCATGAGGGTAGCGTTCGCGCGTCGCCGGGTTCAGCCCGACCTGCTCCATCAGATGGCAGACACGCTCATCCAACTGGCGGCCACGGGCGATGCCGTTCACAAGCAGCGGCTCTGCGATGATCTGCGCCACCGTCATGCGCGGGTTCAGCGAACCGAACGGGTCCTGAAAGACCATGCGCAATTCCCGGCGCACGGCCTTGAGGTCAGAGCCGTGCAGTTCGGCAAGATCGACCTGTGCGCCATCGGCGCGCCGGTAAAGGATGCGCCCGCCGCTTGGATCGTAAAGCCGCATCACGGCGCGGCCCATCGTCGTCTTGCCCGAACCGCTTTCCCCCACGATCCCCAGCGTTTCGCCGGGTTGCAACGTGATCGAGACCTTGTCCAGCGCGGTGAATTCACCGAACTTCATGGTCAGCCCCTGAATGTCCAGGATCGGGGTCGCCGTCATGTCGATCGGCGGGCGGCTGGCGCGGGCCTCGGCCTTGTGCTCAAGCTTCAGGACCGAGCCGATCAGCATCTTGGTGTAATCGTCCTTGGGCGCGTGAAAAATCTGCTCGACCGGGCCATATTCCTTGACGACGCCCTGATTCATGACCAGCACGTCATCGGCGATCTGGGCGACGACGCCCATGTCATGGGTGATGAACAGCACCGCCATGCCATGCGCCTTTTGCAGCCGCGCGATCAGGTCGAGGATCTCGGCCTGCGTGGTCACGTCCAAGGCTGTCGTCGGCTCATCCGCGATCAGCAATTGCGGCTTGCAGGCCAAGGCCATGGCAATCATCGCACGCTGCCGCATCCCGCCGGAATATTCAAAGGCATAGCGGTCCACCGCTTTTTGAGGGTCGGGAATTTCGACCTGACCAAGCAGAGAGATGGCCTCTGCCCGCGCCTCGGTCTTGTTCATCCGCAGATGCAGACGCAGCGCCTCGATGATCTGGTCGCCGACGGTATGGACGGGCGACAGCGATGACATCGGCTCCTGAAAGATCATCGCGATCCGCGCGCCACGAACGGCACGGATCGCACGACCGCGCGGGTCAAGCATGGCAAGGTCCAGCATGTTGCCGTCGGGACCGCGCAGCAGGATCTGTCCCCGCGCGATCCGACCCGGCTGATCGACGATCTGCAGGATCGAGCGCGCAGTGACGGATTTCCCCGAGCCGCTTTCGCCGACAACGCAAAGCGTCTTGCCCGGCGCGATGGAAAAGGACACGCCGTTCACTGCGGTGAACACGCCGGTGCGGGTCGGGAACTCGGTGACCAGATCGCGGACATCCAGCAGCGGTGGGGTCGGCTCGACTTGCGGCATGGGTGCCCTCATTTGTTATAGGGATCGGCCGCGTCGCGCAGCCCGTCACCCAGCAGGTTCAGCGCCATCACCGCCAGCACCACCGCCGCGCCGGGCAGGAACAACCAAGGCGCCGTGGCGATCGAGCGGATGTTCTGCGCTTCACGCAACAGCACCCCCCAGGATATCGTCGGCGGCTGCAGCCCCAGCCCCAGAAAAGACAGCGAGGTCTCCGCCAGGATCATCGCGGGCACCGCCAGCGTCACCGAGGCGATGATGTGGCTGGCAAAACTGGGCAGCATGTGCCGAAAGATGATCCGCCGCTCCGGTACGCCGTCCAGCCGCGCGGCGGCGACGAATTCCTCGGATCGCAGCGACAGGAAGCGCCCACGCACCACGCGGGCAAGCTGCGCCCAACCGGTCAGCGACAGGATGATGGTGATCATCATGTATTGCAGCGTCGCAGGCCAGTTCTGCGGCAGTGCCGCCGCCAGCGCCAGCCAGATCGGAATGGTGGGCAAGGCCAGCACGAATTCGATCACCCGCTGGATGACGAAATCGATCTTTCCTCCGTAATAGCCCGATATCCCGCCCAAGATCACGCCCAAGGCCAGTGACAGCGCCACACCGACCAACCCGATCGACAGCGAGATCTGCGCCCCCTGCACCACGCGGGAATAGACATCCCGCCCCAGCCGGTCCGCCCCGAACAGGTATAGCGGCTGTTTCGGATCGCTCGACGCCAGAAGGTGGATATTGCTGCGAAACAGGCCCAGCACCGAATATTCATAGCCCCGCCCGAACAGGCGGATGCCGACCTTTTTCGTGGGGTCTTCCTTGAAGATGGCGGCCAGTGTCTCGGGGTCGCGGGTCATCTTGAGGGGGCGGAAATACAGGCCGATCTGAAGCCCGTCGCTGCGGTCGATGACATGCACCCGCTGCGGCGGATGAAAGGTCGAGCGCGCGTTCTGCTTGACCGGGTCGTTGATTGCGAAGAACCCAGGCACCAGCGCGACGGTGTACAGCGCGATGGTGACGACCAGCGCGATCATCGCCAGTTTGTGGCGGCGGAAGGCCCACCAGATCAGCTGCCATTGCGAGGCGACGGCGACGCGCTCGGCCGGGACTTCGGCTTGCAGGCTGGCATCGGTCATTGGTCCCTCACTCAAGCCGGATGCGCGGATCGACCAGCGCCAGAAGAATGTCGCTGATCAGCGAACCGATCAGCGTCAGCGCGCAGATCAGCAAGACGAAGGCCCCCGCCAGATACATGTCCTGCGCCATCAGCGATTGCAGCAGCATCGGCGCGGCGGTGGGCAGGTTCAGCACGATGGCCACCACGACCGAGCCCGAAATCAGGTTCGGCAGCAGCCATGCGATGGTCGAGATGAACGGGTTCAGCGCGATCCGCATCGGGTATTTCAGCAGCAGGCGCAGCTCTGACAGGCCCTTGGCGCGGGCGGTGGTGACATAGGGCTTGGGCAATTCGTCCAGCATATTGGCGCGCATCACCCGGATCAGGCTGGCGGTCGAGGACACGGCCAGAATGATCACCGGCAGCCACAGGTGATGCAGCAGGTCCAGAAGCTTGCCGAAGCTCCACGGTGCGTTTTCATATTCTGGGGAAAACAGCCCGCCGACGGATTGGCCGAAATGGACGGCGGCGACATACATCAGCACCAAGGCCAGCAGGAAGGACGGGATCGACAGACCCAGAAAGCTGAAGATGGTAAAGCCATAGTCGCCGATCGAATATTTTCTGACCGCCGAATAGACCCCGATCGGCAGCGCGATGGCCCAGGTGACCAGCAGGCTGACCACCGCCAGCACCAGCGTCAGCGCCATGCGTTCCCAGATCAGCCCGGAAACCGGCTGCTGCCATTCGAAGGACAGGCCGAAATCGCCCCGCGTGACAATGCCCCAGATCCATTTCGAATATTGCACGATCATTGGCTGATCGAGGCCGAAGCGCTCGCGCAATTGCGCGGCGGCGTTCTGGTCGACGATCTCGTTCGAGGAAGCCAGCGTCGCCACATAGGTCGTCACGTAATCGCCCGGCGGCAACTGGATCAGCACGAAAGCCAGAAAACTGACCGCAAAAAGCGAGGGGATCATCCACAGAAATCGCTTGGCGATGAAACGCAGCATCCAATGGCTCCGGTCGGGCGGGGAAGGACCGGCCCGTCGCGGGCCGGCCCGAACGCGTCAGGCGGTAAAATAGAATTGCTGCGGCATGGCCGGACCGGGATTGGGCCATGACCAGCTGTCGGGCTGGGTCTCGGGCACATTGTGCAGATTGTTGCGAATGATCCCGAAACCGCCCACCGCAAGGCAGATGCCGATGGTTTCGAAGGCCTCGGCGGTCAGGTCGAACACCTGCTTCATGATCTCGCCGCGCTTGGCCAGATCGGCGGTGGCGCGGGCCTGATCGAACAGCGCGAAACGCTGCTTCTGGCTTTCGGGCGGCTCCTCTCCTGCCGTGCCGTTCGAGGTGTACCACATCGCCCAAGGGATCGCGTAGCGAGAGCCCTGCGGATGGAAGGCGAAATAGTCGCGCGGGTCCAGCATCGGATCAAGCCCGCCCGGCCCCGGCCAGACCTGCGCGTCATGCGCGTTGTCATCGCCACGGGTATAGTACAGCGCACGTTCGATGGTGTTGACCTTGACGTCAAAGCCCAGCTCGGCCCAATGCGCCTTGACCAGTTCCAGCGTGTCCACAAGGTCCGGATACAGCGTCGGGATCACGTCGATGGCAAAGAAGGTCGCCCCGCCATCCGGCCGCAGCCGCCAGCCATTGCCGTCGCGCTTGTCATAACCCGCCTCATCCAGCAGGGCATTAGCCTTGTCGGGGTCGAATTCGGTGAACTGCTTGGACAGCCCCTCGTGATGCCAGGGATGGGTCGGGCGCGGTCCGGTCTGATAGGGCTCACTTTGGCCGAAATAGACGATGTCGATGATCTCTTGCCGGTTCAGACCCAGCGACAGCGCATGACGGACCGCCTTATTGGCGAACATCTCGCGCATGCCGGGGTCCTTGTGGGTCATGTTCAGGTAGATCTGGCATTGCTGCGACGCCGAGGGGACCAGCTTCAGCAACCGGTAGCCGCCCTTCTCGGCATTCTCGGACAGGGTGGGCTTGTTCGCGAGAATGTTGATATGGCGGTCCTGAATGTCGATCTGCCCAGAGATCACGTTCAGCATCAGCGATTCCACATCCTGCGAGATGCCGAAACTCAGCTCATCCGCATAAGGCAGCTGATTGCCCTCGGTATCGACCTGCCAGAAATAGGGGTTGCGGGTCATCACCACGCGGGTCGCGCCGCCGGTATAGGGCTCCTTGACGACCCAGGGGTCCAAAGTCGGCTTGTCGGGATTGGCCCAGCGGCTGGGGATCTCGATATCGCCGCATTTCGCGCGGAACAGTTCCGTCCAGGTGCCCAGGCCCGCCGCCTTGGCCTCGGCCACCAGATCGCGCCCGGACGAGGGCAGGAACTGGCTGCAATAATGCTTGGGAAACAGCGTCGGGTGCTGGCCCAACGGCGTCGCAAGGTTTTCCAGAAACAGCGCATTCGCCGCGGCAAAGGTGAAGCGCACCGTCGCGTCGTCCACTTTTTCGACCACCACCGGCTTGCCCGCGACCTGCAATTGCGCCGGGGTGGCGCTGTAAAGTTCGGGGTTCTTCACCACCTCTTCGATCGCGAAGACCACGTCATCGGCGGTGAAGGGGTGGCCGTCAGACCAGCGCATTCCCGGCCGCAGCTTGAAGGTGAACTGGGTCGCATCGGGGCCGATTTCCCAACTGTCGGCGACATTGGGCAGGACCTCGGTGAAATCCATGTTCCAGCGCACAAGGCCCTGATTGCCGACCATGCGCAGAATGCCGTTATGGTCCGAGGACCCGCGCAGCCCGCGCCGGATCGCACCGCCATAGGTGCCGATCTTTTCATGCGGGGTCACGACCAGCGGGTTCTGCGGCAGGCGGTCATTCAATGCGGGCAACCCGCCCGATTTGACCATATCGGCCAGCGCCGGAGCCTCGTTCACGGTCGCGGCGCGGGCGCGGGTGGCAAGCGCGGCCAGCGCAAATACGCTGCCGGACGCCGCCAGAAAGCCACGGCGACTTAGCCCGCCGGGCAGCGGAATAGGGTCTTGCATCCTCGTTCTCCTCCCAAGGCGTCTTGGCTGCCGACCCGCCGTCGTCGCTGGCCCCTCCCAAGGCCGGTTCGCCACGCGGCGATCGCAACAAGAGAATCGATATCAGAGGATCAGAAAATTACAAGTATTGACAGATTATGACAGCTTTCATAACGCTAGATCTGATGTGGCGACCGGATATTACCGCCGCCGCCGATCACGATATGCCTGCGGGGAAAGACATGACGTCCGCAATGACAGGGCATGAGCAGAAAGCGGGCGCCACCCGCTATAGCGACATCATCTATGAAAAGATCATCGCGATGATTGCCGACGGGCGCTTTGCGCTGAATGCGCGCCTGCCCTCGGAGCCCCAGCTTGCCGTCATGCTGGGCGCATCGCGGCCCGTCCTGCGCGAGGCGCTGGAACGGCTGCGGCAGGACAATCTGATCGTTTCGCGCAAGGGCTCGGGGTCCTATGTCCGCCAGCGGCCGGACAGCACCATGCTGCAGCAGGTGCCCGTCGGATCGCTGGCCGATGTGCAGCGTTTCTTTGAATTCCGCGCCGGGCTTGAGGCGGCGGCGGCTGGACTGGCCGCGCGCAATGCCACCGCGCAGGACCGCAGCCATATCACCGAGGCCTTAGCCCGGCTGGAAGCCGCGATGCTGCGCGGTGATCTGGGCGCCGAGGAAGATCTGGCCCTGCATGACGCCATCGCCGAGGCAACCGGAAACCCGTTCCACATGCAGGTGCGCGGCATGTATCGCGGACATTTCTCGATCGGGCATTCGGTCACCCGCAGCCTCAGCCTGCGGCGTTCGCCACCCCATGCCCGCGCCGTGCAGCGCGAGCATGACGCCATTGTCGCCGCGATCCTCGCACGGGACGAGGACGCCGCCGCCTTGGCCATGCGCGACCATATTTTGAACGCCCGCAACCGCATGTTCAGCGGCGTCGATGATTGAACCAACACCTTATAAAAAAAGGAATGCCATGACGAAACCGCAGCGCTTCCAGCCCAAGGTGCGGCAGGTGATCGACATGCCGCTGCAGGTCGGGGAATCTCCGGTCTGGGACGCGCGCACCGGCGCGCTGTGGTTCGTCGACACGCTGGCCCCGGCGCTGTTTCGCCGCCATGCGGATGGCAGGCTGGACCGCTTCGACATGCCAGCGGCGGCGGGCAGTCTTGGCCTGTGCGACAGCGGCCTGATCGTGGTCGGGTTGCAGACGGGCGTGCATCTGCTTGATCCTGCGACGGCTGCGCTGTCCCTGCTGTGCGATCCCGATGGCGGGCGGGCGGACAGTCGGCTGAACGATGGCAAGGTCGGCCCGGACGGCTACTTCTGGGTCGGCACAAGGGACGAGGCCGAGCCGCAGACCGGCAATGCCCGGCTATACCGCGTCGCGCCGGATGGCAGCTTCGCCACCGTTCTTGACGGGCTGCTGACCTCGAACGGGCTGGCATGGAGCCCCGACGGTCGCCGCATGTATCATTCCGACAGCAGCGGCCTTTATGTGCAGGCTTTCGACTTCGACCCGATGCGCGGCGGCATCGGCGATGCGACCCGCCTGCATGACAATGCCCCTGACGAGGGCCGTCCGGATGGCGCCGCGATGGACGCCGAGGGCTGCTACTGGAGCGCCGGGGTCCGCTCGGGCCGGTTGAACCGCATGAATGCCCAAGGCGAGATCATCGAAATCTGGGAAATGCCCCATAAAGGCTGCAGCATGCCCTGCTTTGGCGGACCGGATCTGCGGACACTCTATGTCACCTGCCTGCACATGCCGCGCGACGACGGCACCATGCAGCCCGGCACGCTGCTTGCCTTCGACGCCCCGGTCGCCGGGGCACCAGTGCATCGCATGTCGCTGTGAGGCTTACGCTGCCTGCGCGGGTTTCTTGCCCATGATGATCATGCCAAGGATGTCGTCATCGGTGACCTCGTCCACCCGCACCGTTCCGACCCTTTGGCCGTTTTTCATCACCACCGCGCGGTCGCAAAGCTTCATCACGGCGTGAATGTCGTGTTCAATCAGGAAGATGCCCAGACCCTGTCGCTTCAGCTCCTGGATCAGCTCGGCCACCATCTGGGTTTCCTGCGGGCCAAGAGCGGCGGTTGGCTCATCCATGATCAGGATGCGGGCGTTGAAATAGACCGCGCGGGCGATCGCCACCGATTGCCGCTGCCCACCCGAAAGCGCCATGACCGGATCGGCGAATTTGCGGAAATTGGGGTTCAGCCGGGCCATGATCCGGCGCGTCTCGGCCTCCATCCGGGATTCGTCCAGCAGGCCCGAGGGCGTCACCAGCTCGCGCCCCAGAAACAGGTTCGAGGCCGCGTCCAGATTGTCGGCCAAGGCCAGCGTCTGGTAGATCGTCTCGATATTCAGGGCGCGGGCGTCGCGGGTATTGCGGATATCGACCTTTTGCCCGTCGATATAGATCTCGCCCGCGTCGGCGCGATAGGCCCCGGACAGGCATTTGATCAGCGTCGATTTCCCCGCGCCGTTATGGCCCAGAAGACCCACGACCTCGCCCGGATAAAGGTCGATCGAGACGTGATCCACCGCCTTGATCCCGCCGAACGCGATCGAGATGTCGCGCATTTCCACTAAAGGTGTCATCGCATCCCCAGCCTTCTGCGATATTGGATGTCGATCCAGACGGCCAGAACCAGCACGACGCCGACCACGATATTCTGCAAAGGCGCGTCGGCCCCGACCATGGCCATGCCCGATTGCAGGCTTTGCATGATCAGCGCGCCAAGGATTGCGCCATAGATGGTGCCAATCCCGCCCGACAGCGCCGTGCCGCCGATCACCGCCGCCGCAATCACCCGCAATTCGTCCAGCGTGCCGATGTCATTGGGGTGCGATTGCAGCCGCGCCTGTGCAATGATCGCCGACAGCCCGCACAGGAACCCCATCAGCGCGAAAATCTTGACGGTCAGCAGCCGCGTATTGATGCCCGAAAGCTCGGCCGCGTCGGGGTTGCCGCCGGTGGCAAAGATATAGCGGCCAAATCGGGTGCGTCTGGCGATGACGGTCATTGCGACCGCTACAAGGATCAGGATCAGGACCGAGATTGGCAGGCCGTAGCCCTGCGTATACCCCTCGGGCATGACCTCGCCCCGCGCCTCAAAGATGCGCTTCAGCTTGGCTTGCGGCAGCTCATAGGAATTCAGGATGGCGACAAAGCCCATGATCAGGCCGACCACCAGTGCCATGACCGCGCCCTCGGCCCAGATCGGGCGCACGGGAAAGCCATGCGACTGCTTGCGGCGGCGGGCGCCATAGATCACCCACAGCGCCGCAATCGAGGCCAGCCCGCCCACGATCCAGCTGGTGGTGACGCCCAAGGTGCCCTCGGCCCCCCCGAACAGCAGGAAGGTCTGGTCCAGCGGTGCGATGGTCTGTCCCGCCGTCAGATACCAGCCGACATAGCGCCAGATCAACAACCCGCCCAAGGTGACGATAAAGGCCGGGATGCGCTGATAGCCGACCAGCCAGCCGTTCAGCGCCCCGATGGCCGTCCCGACCAACAGCCCGGTGACCATGGTCAGCGGCGCGATCAGCGGATGGCCCAGCTCCAGCCCGAAAATGCCGGGCAGCCAGCGCGCCTGCATCATCCCCATCATCGCCGAGGCCAGCGCAAGGATCGCGCCCACGGACAGGTCGATATGGCGGCAGACGATAATAAAGACCATTCCCGTGGCCATGATCGCGACCGAGACCGTCTGGATCGTCAGGTTGAAAATATTGCGCGCCGACAGGAAGCGGCCATCGGTCACGATCCAGAAGCACAGGCAGACCAGCGCAAAGGCCCCGATCATGCCCAGCAATCTCAGGTCGATCTCAAGCTGTTGCAGCCAGTTGCGGCGCGGCGGGGCGGCGGGGGAAAGGTCGCTCATGTGCATGGCGCGGTGGCGGCGCTGGTAACGCCGCCACCCCTTCCATCAGTTACAGGGCGCGGGGCCGTTCTGGACCCCTTGGCACAGGGCATCCTTGGTGATCCATCCGGCATCGACCACGGTGGAGAGGTTCTCCTTGGTGATCGGCACGGGGGTCAGCAGGATCGCGTCCATGTCCTTGCCGCCGGGCGTCTTGAACTTGATCGCATTCGGGACCTCGGCCGCAGCCTTGCCACCGGCCAGCGCCAGCGCGATTTCGGCTGCGGTCTTGCCCAGCACGCGCGAGTCCTTCCAGACCGACACCGTCTGCGTCCCCAGCGCGACGCGGTTCAGCGCGGCATGATCGGCATCCTGCCCGGAAACCGGAATGCCCTGCATGCCCTGCGCGGTCAGCGCGGCGACAACACCGCCTGCGGTCCCGTCATTCGAGGCCACGACCGCATCGACCTTGTTGTCGTTCTGGGTCAGGATCTGTTCCATGTTCTTCTGGGCATTGGCGGGCAGCCAGCCATCGGTATAGGCCTCGCCGACAATCTTGATATCGCCGGCATCAACGGCCTTTTGCAGGACCTCTTGCTGGCCACCGCGCAGGAAGTCGGCATTGGGATCGGTGGGCGAACCCTTGATCATCACGTAATTGCCCTTGGGCGCGGCCTTCAGCACCTCGGCGGCCTGCATCCGACCCACTTCGACGTTGTCGAAAGTCAGGTAGAAGGCACGCGGGTCCTCGATCAGGCGGTCATAGGCGACGACCGGGATGCCTTCATCGGCGGCGGCCTGAACGGCGGGCACGACAGCCTCGGTATCCTGACCCAGCACGATCAGCGCATTCACGCCCTGAGCGATCAGCGCCTCGATATCGGAAAGCTGCTTGGCCGAGGACGATTGCGCGTCAGCCGAGACATATTTGGCCCCGGCGGCCTCAAGCGCGTCCTTGATCGCCTTCTCATCGGTCTTCCAGCGCTCTTCCTGGAAGTTCGACCAGGACACACCGACGGTCATGCTTTGTGCGAATGAAGCAGACGAAAAACCCACCGTCGCAAGGACGGCGGCCAGAATGGCAGTGCGCATCGATACCTCCCAATAGATGCGACCATCCGGTCGAGTCGCCGGATCTGGGCCAAGACTGCGCCGCGCCCGATAACCTGTCAAAGAAAAAGAAAGACGTCTGTCAGATTGCTGATTGACGTCTGTCATTCCGATTGGAATCTTTGGACGCGGAGGAGAGATCATGCGAAACCCGACGCTGCATGACGTGGCGCGGGCGGCAGGCGTCAGCTATTCGACCGCCGACCGCGTCCTGAACCGGCGTGGCGGGGTGGCCGAAAAGTCGGTCCTGCGCGTCCAGCACGCCATTGATGAACTGGGCTACCAGCGCGACATCCATGCAGCGAACCTGTCGCGGCGGCGCAGCTATGTCTTTCGCTTCTATCTGCCGCAGGGGGATCACAGCTTCTTCACCGTGCTGCGTCAGGTGGTCGAGGCGCAGGCCGCGCAGCGTCTGGCCGAGCGCATGCAGATCCAGATCCATGACGTGCCGCCGCTGGATGCCGATGCACTGGCGGCCGAACTGTCGCGGATCGAGGCCGGGGATTGCGATTGCGTCGGCATCATCGGCAGCGACTCGGGCGCGCTGACGGCTGCGGTCGAACGGCTGCAGGCCATGCGCATTCCGGTCGTGACGCTGGTTTCCGACGCCGCGGTCGAGGCGCGGATGCTATATGTCGGGATCGACAATGTCGCCGCGGGCCGGACCGCAGGCCGGTTGCTGCGCCTGGCGCATGGGCGCGGTCCGGGTCGGGTGCTGCCGATCCTTGGCGCGCTTGCCTCTCGCGATCACCGCGACCGGCTGAAGGGGGCGCATGAGGTCCTGACCGAGCCGGGGCGGCATCTGCATCTGCTGCCCCCGATCGAGGTTCAGGACCGGTCCGACATCCTGCGTCAGAAGCTTGCGGCAATGCTGGCCGCAGACCCGCAGATCACTGGCATCTATTCCATCGGCGCAGGCAATCGCGCGCTGATCGCCATGCTGCGCGACATGCCGACCCCGCGCCCCTTCGTCGTGCTGCACGAGTTGACCGCCCATACCCGCGCGGCGCTGGAAGCCGACCTGATCGACGCGGTCATCGACCAGAACCCGGACGTGGAAATCACCCTTGCCCTGCAGGCCATGAAAGCCATCGCCGATGAGTTGCCCGCGACACCCCCCGAGGTGAACCCGACCATCTATCTGCGGGACAATCTGCCCCGCTAGCACAAACCGTCAGCCGTTCTGCCCAGGCACCCATGCCCTTGCCTGCGGCGGGGCAAGGCGCAGCAGGTCGACGGCGCGGGCGGCAATCTGGGCGGTGACCTCGGCAAGGCTGGCCGTGCGCAGATAGAAGGCGGGAACCGGCGGCAGGATCACCGCGCCCATCTCGGCGGCGGCGGTCATGTTGCGCAGATGCGCCAGCGTCAGCGGAGCCTCGCGCGTCAACAGGATCAGCGGGCGGCGTTCCTTAAGCTGCACCCCGGCGGCGCGGGTCAGCAGGTTATCGTCAAACCCATGGGCGATGGCGGCAAGGCTGCGCATTGAGCAAGGCGCAACGATCATCCCCGCGACCGGGCAGGAGCCCGAGGCGATTTCCGCCCCCAGATCGCCGCGCGGATGCACGCGCGCCGCCATCGCGCACAGGCGCTCGTAGGCATCGGGGCCGATTTCCTCGGCCAAGGTGCGTTCGGCCATGGCCGACAGGACCAGATCGATACTGACCCCGGCGCGGGTCAGCGCCTCGGCGCAATCCATTGCCAGCGCGGCGCCCGATGCACCGGAAACACCCAGCACCACCCTCATGGCATGATCCCTTTCAGCAGCTTTGCGGCCCATGCCTCATGCGTGGGGTCCAGATGCATTTCCCGGCCCCATTCGCGAGTCGTCTCGCTGCCGATCTTGGTGGTGGCGTCGATCCCGATCTTGCCCGCCAACCCTTCCAGCGGCGAGGCAAAGTCCAGATAATCCATCGGCGTGCGGTCCAGCAGCATGACATCCCGCGCCGGGTCCATGCGGGTCGCCAAGGCCCACGCGATGTCGTCCCAGTTGCGGATGTCCAGATCGCCATCCACGACCACCACCAGCTTGGTATAGGAAAATTGCGGCAGCATCCCCCATAGCGCCATCATCACCCGCCGCGCCTGTCCGGGGTAACGCTTGTCGATCCTGACCAACGCCATGCGATAGGAACAGGCGGCAGGCGGCAGCCACAGATCCTGCACCTCGGGGATCTGGGCGCGGATCACCGGCAGGGCGAGTTCGTTGAAGACCTCTCCGATGACCGAGGGCTCATCCGGCGGCCTGCCAGTGACGGTGGTCAGGTAAAGCGGATCGCGGCGGCAGGTGATCGCGCTGACCCGCATCACCGGAAACGGCTCAACGGCGTTGTAATAGCCGGTATGATCGCCAAAGGGGCCTTCGGGGGCGGTCTCGGCCGGGTCGATCCAGCCCTCGACGATGATCTCGGCACGGGCCGGAACCATGAGCGGGACGATCCGCGCCGCAACCAACTCGGTCCGCTGGCCGCGTAGCACACCGGAAAATCCCAGCTCGGACACGGTTTCGGGCAAGGGCAGCGCCGCCGCCAGCAGCAGCGCCGGGTCGGCGCCAAGGGCGATCGCCACCGGCATGGGCGCGTTGGTCCGCTGCCAGCTGCGGTGATGCGCAGCGCCGCCGCGATGGGCCAACCAGCGCATGATCAGCCGGTCCGGCCCCAGCACCTGCGCCCGGTAGACGCCCAGATTGTAGCGCGCCACATCGGCTGCCGCGCTGTCCTGCGGGCGGGTGATCACCACCGGCCATGTGATCAGCGGGCCTGCATCCTCGGGCCAAGGGGTCTGGACCGGCAGCGCATCAAGACCGCCCAGTTCCTGATCCTGCGCGGGGGCATGGCGCAGCACCCTTGGCCGCGCGGCAAGCGCCGCCCGCAGCATCGGCCAGCGCGACAGCGCATCGCGCATGCTCTCGGGCGAGGCCGGGCTGCGCAGGCTGGCCAGAAAGCTGCCAAAGGCGGGGATTTCATCGGGCAGCAGCCCCAGTCCGGCGGCGACCCTTTCGCGCGTGCCGAACAGGTTCGTCACCACCGGCATAGGCGGCCCGTCATGGCCCTCCAGCCGCAGGACTGGACCGCCCGCCCGCAAGGCTGCCAGTTGCAGGGCCGTCATTTCGTGCCGCAAGGAGATCGGGTCGGGGATGCGCGCCAGATCGCCGCGCCCCTCGACAAAGGTCAGAAAGCCCCGCAGATCGGGAAAGGCAGGAAGGCTGCGCATCGGCGGCTCCATTATCGTGATGCCGTGCTGTCTAGAGACTGAAAACCGGCACAAACTTGACATATGTCAATTGTGGCGCGGTTTTGCCGATCTAGCCTTGCGGGCATGATAGCTCAAAGACCCCTTCCCCCGCCCTTTCGTCATCTGCCGATGCCAGTCCCGGCAGCCTCGGTCATCGGCTTTGCCCTGTCGCGGCTGCTGCGCCGGATCGCGGCGCATAAGCCCGCCATCCTTGGCCGTCTGGGCGCGTATCAAAGCGCGCGCTTCCTGATCGACGTGATCGACGGCCCCGCGCTTTTGCTGATCGAGCCGCAGGCGCAGCGCATTACCGCATGGTCGCGCAAGCGTCCCCTGCCCCCGCATGATGCGGCGATCCGGGGCCAGCTGGCTGCCTTTCTGGCCATGCTTCATGGCAGCGAGGATGGCGATGCGCTGTTCTTTTCGGGCGATCTGGAAATCGCGGGCGACACCTCGGCGGTGCTGGCGTTCCGCAATGCCCTGGACGACGCCGAGCTGGACCTGACCGAGGAACTGGCCACCCTGTCCCGCAGCCCCTTTGACGGCTGGCTGCGCCGTGCTTTCGCGCTGGCGGAATCCCGCACCGGCTATCCGCTGACCCGGCAGGAGATCTGATGATGATGGAACTGGTCTGTCCGGCGGGCACACCTGCCGCCTTGCGCGCTGCGGTCGAGGCGGGCGCACATACCGTCTATTGCGGCTTTGCCGATGAAACCAATGCCCGCAATTTCCCCGGTCTCAATTTCTCGCGCGAGGAAATGGCCGAAGGCATCGCCTATGCCAAGGCGCGCGGCGCCAAGGTGCTGGTCGCGATCA
Source organism: Paracoccus litorisediminis (assembly GCF_009711205.1). Lineage (GTDB taxonomy): Bacteria > Pseudomonadota > Alphaproteobacteria > Rhodobacterales > Rhodobacteraceae > Paracoccus > Paracoccus litorisediminis. The sequence goes on from NZ_WMIG01000015.1 coordinate 90,050, forward strand.
ACACCTTCCCGCGTGCGGGCGCACAGGCGCTGTGGCACCGGGCCGTGGCCGATGCCAAGGACGCAGGCGCACATGCTGTCATCCTTGCCGATCCCGGCCTGATCGCGCATGCCGCCGAAACCCATCCTGATCTGCGGCTGCATCTGTCGGTACAGGCAGCGGCCGCCAATCCGGATGCGATCAACCTGTATGCGGAATCCTTCGGCATCCGCCGCGTGGTGCTGCCCCGCGTGTTGACGGTCGAGGAAATCACCGCAATCAACCGCGAAATCGATATCGAGACCGAAGTGTTTGCCTTTGGCGGGCTTTGCGTCATGGCCGAGGGGCGGTGTTCACTGTCGTCATGGGCCACCGGCCTGTCGCCGAACATGAATGGCGTCTGCTCTCCGGCCAGCCATGTCGCTTATGTCGAACAGGACGGCCAGAATGAGGCGCGTTTGGGCGGCTACCTGATCCACCGCACGCCCAAGGGCGCACCCGCCCCCTATCCGACGCTGTGCAAGGGCTGCTTCACCGCCCCCGCCACCGCCAGCGGTCCGGCCCAGACCGGGCATCTGTTCGAGGACCCGGTCAGTCTGGATGCCACCGAACTGATCCCCAGATTGCAAAAGGCAGGCGTCACCGCGTTGAAGATCGAGGGGCGGCAACGCAGCCGCGCCTATGTCGCGCAGGTGGTCCGGGCATTCCGCGCCGCTGTTGAGGCCGCCGAGACCGGGGCACCCATGCCCACCGGTTTGCTGGCCCGCCTGACCGAGGGCCAATCCGCCACCACCGGCGCCTATGCCAAGACCTGGAGATGAGCATGGACCTGACCATCGGACCCATCGCGTTTTTCTGGCCCGCCGCGCAGCTGCGCGATTTCTATCAGATGATCGCCGCCACCCACGCGCGCCGGGTGGTGATCGGCGAATGGGTATGCTCGAAGCGCCTGCCCTTCTGGCAGAACGAAATCCCGCAGGCCATCGAATGCCTGACCGCAGCGGGAAAAGAGGTCAGCCTGTCGACGCTGGCGCTGATCACGCTCAAGCGCGAAAGGCGGCAGGCCGAGGAATTGTTTGCCTCGGGCGTGCCGGTCGAGATCGCCGATCTGGGCGTGCTGAAATATCTGCCCGAGGGCGCGGCGTTTCAGGTCGGCCCGACGGTGAATGTCTATAACGAAGGCACGCTGGAATGGCTGGCGCGAAAAGGCGCAACGCGCATCTGCCTGCCGCCGGAACTGCCGCTGGCCTCGGTCACGACGCTGGCTCAGGCCGGGCTGGCCGCCGGGGTCGCGGTGGAGGTCTGGGGCCATGGCCGGGCGCCGCTGGCGATCTCGGGGCGGTGTTATCACGCAAGGCTGCATGAGCGCGCCAAGGACAATTGCCAGTTCGTCTGCGGCGAGGACCCCGACGGGCGCGATGTCGAGACATTGGACGGCCAAAGCTTCCTGACCGTGAACGGCGTGCAGACCCTTGGCCACGCCCATACCACCGTGGCGCTGCAAATGGCGGAACTTCAGGCGGCCGGGGTCGCATCCCTGCGCCTGTCGCCCCATCCGGGGGATTTCGCTGCCATCGTCGATCTTTACGACCGGGCGCTGCAAGGCCTGACCCCCGGCTCCGAAACCATGACCAGACTGCGGGAATTGATGCCGCAGGCCAGCTTCGCCGATGGCTTTCTGGATGGACAGCCGGGGCTGCGAGAGGCGGGTTAAGGACCGCCCAGCGGAAGGGATCAGGTTGCCTCTGTCGTTCTGATCGTTTTTCGGGACTATGGGCGTGGAAAGCGGGACTGACCCGCCATGGGCCAAAAGGTGCGACATGAGGCTTTTCGACAGCTGGCAGATCTGGGCGCTGCTATCGGCGATGTTCGCGGCGCTGACCGCGATCTTTGCCAAGGTCGGGATCGAGAACGTCAATTCCGACTACGCGACCTTTGTCCGAACCGTGGTCATCCTGCTGGCAGCCGGCGGCATCGTCCTTGCCACCGGCCAATGGATGGACCCGGCGACGATCTCGGGGCGGACATGGCTGTTCCTGATCCTGTCGGGATTGGCCACGGGCCTGTCATGGCTGTGCTATTTCCGCGCCCTCAAGCTGGGCCAGGCGGCGCAGGTCGCGCCCGTCGACAAGCTGAGCGTGGTGCTGGTCGCCATCATCGCGGCGCTGTTTCTGGGCGAGCGGATGTCCATGACCGGCTGGGCGGGGGTGGCGATGATCGCCTGCGGCGCGATCCTTGTCGCGCTGAAGTAACCGCGCCCCTCAGCCCAGCAGCCGGTTCGCGCGGACCAGCTTTTCACCCAGACCGCGTGCCAGCCAGCGATGGATCGCGAATGCCGTGGCGGGGTCGCTCGCCTCCAGATCACGCAGATCCTGCGCGGCAAAGCACAGCAGGCGGCAAGGTGCATCCGCGCGGATCTCGGCACTGCGCGGGCCTGCGGTATATAGCGCGATCTCGCCCACCAGATTTCCGGGCGCAAGCGAGCGCAGCCGCTTTGGCCCTGTCGTAGTCCGCGCGAAAACGCCAAGCTGGCCGGATTGCAGATACCAGACCTCGTCGCCGGCGCTGCCCTCGGTGACCAGCAGATCGCCCTGCGCCAGAGCCACCGCCTTGAAGAAGCCCGGCGGCGCGTCGGGCAGGTCGGTCGCGCCATGGGCAAGCGCCTCGGGCGGGGCATGGGCCAGCAGAAGGGTTTCGGCCGCCTCCAGCGCCGTGGCCACATCCGGTGCCAGCCGCAACTGGGCATGGATGTCGAAATCCCGGTCCCAGGCCCGCAAGGCGCGCAGGCAATCGGCATTCAGCCCGGCCAGCCAGCAGGTCACATCCCGGTCGCCCAGTTGCAGCAAAATCCGCATCAAGGCGGCGCAGGCCGCCCCGTCCAGCCCGCTGACCGACGAAAAATCAAGGATCAGTTGCCGTGGCAATCCCTGCCCCGCCGCATCCGGCCATTTCAGCCCCCGGATTTCCTTCCGCAGCAGATCGACGCGACCAAAATAGATATGGCCAAACAGCGTCAGCCCCTGAATGGCCGCGCCCTGACCGGACAACCACAGCTCGGCCGAGGGCGCCCGGTCCAGCGGCGAGCGGCGCTCACGCGCGGACCAACGGGCGCTGACCAGCGGGGTGCGGCCATAGGCCATGGCAAAGCTGAGCGCCGAGAGCAGAATGCCCAGCCCGATGGCGGCAAGGATGTCGACAAGGCAGGCCACGGCGACCACGGCAATCACCACGCACCATTCCAGTCTGTCGATCTGGCGGCGCACCGACCACAGCCAATCCGCAACCAGACCATAACCGATGAACAGCAGAATACCGGTGCTGACGAAGACCGGGAAATAGGGGATCAGCCAGCCCATGAAGACGCAGCCGGTCAGCGCGGCCAGCCCATAGCCCAGTCCGACGCTGTTGCGCCGCAATCCAAGGCTGTTGGTCAGCGCGGTGGTCGGGCTATCGGCATAGCTGACCAGCCCGCCGAACAGCCCGATCAGGATATTCGCGCCCCCCGCCAGCCGGGTTTCATGGTCGAAATCGACATCGCGGCGGCTGTCCAGCTCAATCCCGCTGAGGTTCAGCACCACGCTGAGGACATTCAGCAGCACCACGACCAGAATCGCTCCGGACGACCCCAGCAGCACCGCAACGTCGATCTGCCCAAGTGCCAGCACAGGCTGGTCCGTCGTATCGAAGGAAACCAGCTGACCCGATGCCACCAGACCCGCGATATCCTGACCCAGCACTGCCTGTACGATCCAGAATCCGGCGACCGCCGCCACCAAGACCGTCAGAAACCCCAGCGCCGTGCGCAGGTGCTGGCCGGAAAGCGCCAGCAGCAGGGCAAGGCCGATGGCGGGCAGCAGCACCTTGATCTTGTCGGCATCAAGGCCCCCGCGCCACGCCTGCCAAGGGCTGCCGCCCAGAACAAGCTCGATCGCGGCGATGATCAGCAGCAACCCGCAAGCGGCCAGAAACCCGCAGGACACCGCAAAGGGCAGCAGCCGGGCAAAGCGCGTCAACCGCAGCTTGCCCAGCAGCAGCAAGGCGATCCCGGTCAGCGTCGTCGAAATGCCCATGACGGCGATAGCGGTGACCAGCGCCGCCGCCGGCCCTCCGGTCGTGGCCGCCGCGGCCGAGGCCATCGCGGCGGCAAGCACCGCGATCGAGGCATCCTGCGCGGTTCCCAGTGCGCCTGGAATCCGGCTGAACAGCGCCGTCGAAAACGCCGATACCGCAGTCGAAAACAGCAGGATCAGCGTGCCGGAACCCAGTCCCGTCGCCAATGCCCCCGCGAAGCAAAGCGAGGCCAGCGCATAGCTTTCCCCCACGGAATCAAGCCCAAGCAGAAACCCCGCCACGATGCTGGACATGCGGCCCGGCGCTTTGGGCAGGCTGGTCGCGGCGGCAGGGCGGGCGGGCAGATCCATCGGCCGGGGTTCGTTCCAGAATGATGGGAAAGGTCTAGAAAACCCGGTCGGCTGTCCGACCGGCCCGGAAATGATACACGGATTCCCGGATTTGCCTTTGGCAAACTGGCTCAGGAAACCCGCCAGTCAGGAACTGCCCTTTGCCGATGCGGATCAGCCGGGTTGCATGTTCCGGTGCAGCCGCGCGCCAGCCAGCTCAGCAAAGTCCAGTGCCTTGAGCTTTTCGTGGTGTTCGGTCTCGCCAAGGATCAGCTTGGCGACATCCTGACCCTGAACCCAGCATTCCTCATGCAGGCCCGCGCCCTGCGTCCAGCCGCCAGCATAGTAGATGCCATTGACGCCCTGATTTTTCAGGCAGACCGCCTGAGCCTGCAAGGTGGCGAAATCAAGGATATTGTGGCGCAGGTTCTGCACCGCACGATTGCCCTGCGCATCCTTCAGGACCAGATCATCCGGGATCGGGCGATAGGGATTGACCGAAACAAAGAACAGCGGATAGCCGAACTTGTCATAAAACGGGTTCTGCGCATCGTTCTGGTGCCGGTTCGCGACATAGTTGATCGTATAGGGCATCTGCGCCACCGCGCCCGGCTGGTGGATCAGGATGTTGTAAGTCGACCAGGCATTGCAATTCACGGGCAGCAAACGGCTGTCGGTATGGGCCACCGAAATGCCGTTGGTATATTCGATCGAGGCCATGGCCGAGGCAACCTCGCCCGGCAGTCCCTGCTTGACCGCTATCAGTGAGGAATCGGCATGCGCCGCCAGCACCAGTTTCTTGGCCCTGAAAGGCTGCAAGGTCGGGGCAAGATCATTGCTGATCGTGAACAGCCCGTCCTCAAGGCTGGCCGAGGCCCGATAGTTTTGCACGAAGGTGATCTCGGGCATCGTCGCCGTCATATAGGCGACCAGTTGATTGATCCAACGCGACGCCCCGCCGACGAAATAGCACCTGTTGGCGGGTTTGCCGCCTGCGCCTTCCTGTATCGCGTAATAATGCATCACCGCCAGAAACGGCATGCCGCGCGGCCCAAGCTCGGTGACGAAATACATGCCGTTGATCCGGGGATAGATCACCTGCGGACCCAGCCGCGCATCCCATGGCGGGCTTCGCGTCGGCCCCACCATATCGATATATTCGCTGATCGTGGTCGTGGCGAATTTCCCGGCATTCTTGGTCGCGTCCACACCCGCAACCTGCATGAAATCGTTGACAGAGGCCGCCAGTGCCTTATCGATCGCCGTCCCCCACCATGCCGAGGCGCTGTCGGTAAAGCAGATGCTGCCATCCCCGGTCGAATAGCTGGTGGAATCCTCAAGCGGCAGATAGTCCGTGCCCGCCTTGAAGCCGATCTGGTTCATCACCGCCACGATGTTGGTATAGGCGGTCACGTTGAAATCATTGACGCCAAGATCGGCCCAGCGGTCGATCGTGCCATCGGGGCCATTGCCGAAGGTAAAGTCGAACGTGTCGACATTGCCGCCGAAACGATCGCTGGCCTCAAGGACAGTGATCCGCGGCACCGCCGAGGGGTTCTTCTGTCTGGCCGTCAGGATGATGTTCCACGCAGCTGCCAAACCGCCAATGCCGCCACCGATGATGGCAATATCCGTGTCATTCATTCCAGGTCCCTCCCTTGATTTGAATTCAAACGATGGAAAAGCTCAGGTGGTGATGCCGGTCACTTCAAGAATGGCGCGCCGGGTGGTCAGTTGCGCCGCAGCGCTGGCGCGATCGGCAATGTCATGCAGGGCCTGCCGGGCCGCGCCGTCGCCCTTGCCCCATGCCGCCAGCGCATGGCCAAAGCCGATATGCAAATCGGACCAAGGGGTTGGCTCGTCCTTGGTATAGGCGGCAAGGGCCGCTGCCTGCCGCCCCGCCCCGTCCCAATCGCCCGCCTGCGCACAGGCCCGGATCGCATAGGCGCGAAAGCGGTAATGGTTATGCCCGACGCAACCGCCCGCCAGCAGGGCCTCGCCCTCGGCCAGAGAGGTGCTGCGCTGGTCGGGATCGCAGCAGGTCATCGCATGCGAGGCCAGAACCCAGGGCCCGATGAAATTCATCGCCCCCATACTGCGGGCCTGCTCCAGCACATCGCAGGCCAGCGCATGCGCGGTGGGAACGTCGCCTTCGGACAGGCAGACGCGCACCAGCGTCTCGCGCAGGAAGGGCAGAAAGCGCGGGGCACCAAGTTCCTGCGCGGCCTCCAGCCCGCGTTCGATCTGCTGCCGGGCGGCGTCATGTTCGGCCATGGACTGATAGATCCAACCCGCTGTAAGGCGCGCGACGATCTCGGGGCGCAGCTGGCCGATCCGCTGGGCCAGCGTGGCGGAACGCAGCGCCTCGTCCAGCGCGGCGCGGGTTTCCAGCATGTAGATCTTGGTCGTGCCCAGCATGAAGCGATTGGCGCATTCGACGCTGCTCAGGGCATGCGCGTCGCAAAGCGCCAGACATTCCTCGAACACGCCATGGGCAAGATGCATCCGGCCCTGCGCGTAATAGGCATCGCCAAGGCCGCTCAGTGCGCGGGCCCGCAGTTCCGGGTGATCGGCGCGAACCGCATAGTCAAAGGCCTGACGATGCGCGGCAAGACAGCCACCGAAATCGCCGCGTGGAAAGCAAAGCCCGCCTTTCAAGTAATGCAGCCGGGCCAGATCGGGCAGGAATTCGGCCTCGGCATCGCGCATCAGGGTTTCGGTCTCGGCAATCATCGCGAAGGCATCGTCAATCCGGTCCAGAACCCGCATGGTCGAGACCAACCCGATCCGCGCCTTCAGCGCCGCAGCAGGCCCCTTCGCTTCGGCCAGTGCCGATTCAAAGGCGGCAATGGATTCCGGGCCACGCCCCAGATCGCGCAGCACATCGCCGCGCAGCAGCAGCAAGGGCACGCGGATATCGTCCCCGGCCAATGCCAATCCGCGATCGACAAGCGCGATGGCGCTGTCGCGGCGGTGCCGATCCAGCACCTCATTTGCGGCGGTCAGATAGGCGGCGGCGGCATCGGGGTCGGCCGCCTTCTCAAGATGCTCGGCATGAAGCAACCGATCATGGGGCGCGAACCAGTCGGCTGCGGCGCGATGCAGGCGGCGCAACTGGTCACGCAGGATCTGGGAATAGACCGCATCGCGGATCAGCGCGTGGTGGAACAGATAGCCGTCCTCATGCCGCCGGATCAGCGCGCTTCCCTCCAGCACCGCCAGATTGTCGATGCGGATTCCGGCAATCGCCGCCGCCGCCGCCATGTCGAAACGCTGCCCGATCACCGAGGCGGCAATCAGGATTCGGCGGTTGTCTTCGCTGAGCATGTCGACGCGGGACTGGATCAGGCCCTGAATCGTCTCGGGGACATTGGCTTCTTGCGGGTCCGAGCCGCTGCGCAGCAATTGTTCAAGGAAAAGCGGGTTGCCCTCGGCGCGGCGCACGCAGGCGACGACAAACTCACCCTGCGCCCCGTGCAGGGCAAGGCCAAGCTCCAGCCCCTCCTCGATGCTGATGGCGTTCAGGTCGATCTGCCGGACCTGCGCGTCAAGCCCGGCAAACAGTTCCTGCGGGTCGATCAGGCGTTCGGTGCGGCGCTCGGTCAGAATCAGGCAGACCCGCGCCTGCGGAACCGTCCCGGCCAGAACCGACAGGATGGCGCGGGTTTCCGCATCGGCCCAATGGATGTCCTCGACCACCAGCAGCAGCGGGCGGGCGCGGGCGCTGGCCTGAACCACGCGGGCGACGACCGCCCTGCGACCCTCGGCCAGGGCCGCGGAATCCAGCCCGGCGAAAAAGGCCTGCGCGGTTCCCGCAGGCACAAGCCCCAAGGCCAGCTCAAAGAACCGCGCCCCGGCCGGGTCCAGCGCGCCCTGACGCAGATATTCCTCGGTCCGCGCCCGGACGGCATCCGCGCTGGCATCGCGCGGCAGACCGGATAAGGCGGCAAGGATGTCACGGTCGACGCTGGCCTTTTCGCCCAGACCAAAGTCCAGAACCAACGTCCGGTGCGAGGCGAAACCGGCATCCTGCGCCATGGACAGGATCTGTTCGACCAAGGCGGTCTTGCCAATTCCGGCCTCACCACGAATATGCAGCACACCGCCCGGTGGGCCCGTCGCGCAAGCCCGCAGAAGGTTGTCTGCCAACGCGATTTCGGTCTTGCGACCAACGAAGCGGCTGGGTGCGGAGGCCGCCCGCAGCGCCCGGAAACGGTGGACAGGGACCGGGCCGTCAAAGCCCTGCACCTCGATCCGGCGTTCCTGATCGCAGATGATCCGACCTTCCAGCCCGCGATAGACGCGCTCAGAGATCAAGGTCTCGCCGGCCTCGGCATTGTCGGCAATGCGCGAGGCCAGATTGACCGAATCCCCGCTGACGGTAAAACCGATGCCGCCCAACTCGCCCAGACCGCCCTGCGCGAAAAGCACCTGTCCGACCGCGATGCCGATATGGATCGACAACTCGCGCCCTGTCCGCGCCGACAGCCCCGGCATGGCCGCATGCATGGCGATCGAGGCAGTCAGCGCGCGCTCGGCCTCATTGCCATGCGACCGCTCGGTGCCGAACACTGCCATGACGCAATCGCCGATATGGCTGACCGTGCCGCCCGTCTGCCGCAGGATCGCATCGAATTGCGAGAAGAACTCGGACAGCAGCACATGCATGTCCTCGCTGGGCAATTCGCGGGTCAGGCGCGTGTATCCGGTCAGGTCGGCAAACAGCACAACCACGGCGCGCAACTGTGCCTCGGCCGGTGTCCGGGCGACGGAGGCGATCGCGGCAAGGATCTGCTTGCGATGCCCAAGAGAACTGATGCCGATTTCCTTGAGATCGGCATCGGTCAGCGTGGCCAGCAGATCGTCGGTCAGGTGGTTGCGTTCGAAATGGGGCAGATAAAGCGACAGTTGCAATTCGCGAAGGAGACGCTCGACCAGAGGCATCATATCCCTCCGTAAGTTTCCGCGCGGGCCAACATCGTCTTTGTTGAATTTCATATCATTAGGTCAGGCCTGACGCTGGGGCAATTGTTTTAACCGCCCTGCTGGTCCGGCGCGGGATACAGACAATGCTGAATCCGTATGCTTAATATCCATACATTGATGATTGTATGCCCATACAATTCGCGTATGATCACCGCAAGCGAATCGAGCTGTCGCAGGGGATGATGTGCGATGATGAAGCAAGGACAGATGCTGGTTCAGGGCGCTGAAAACGTGAAGCCCGCAATGTTGCGGGGGGCTTGCCTGAAATGCCCACGCTGCGGCGAAGGCAGGATGTTTTCGGGCTATCTGAAGGTCGCAGCCAGTTGCGACGCTTGTGGATTGGACCTGACACCGCAGCGCGCGGATGACGGACCCGCTTATTTCGTGATTCTGATTGTCGCCCATCTGATCGGGTTTTCACTGCCGGTCATGTTCAACCTGATCGGCGACAGGCCGACGACGATCGCGGTCACTTTGGGCCTTGCCAGTATCGTGCTGTCTCTGGCCCTGCTGCCCCCTGTGAAGGGCAGCTTCGTCGCCTTTCAATGGGCCAAGGGCATGCACGGGTTTCAGCCCGGCACGCAGACGCAGTAGACCCATACAAACCAACAATACATCCATACAATACGAGTAACCCCATGTGGAAGCCGCGACTGATCGAAAACGCCCGGATGAAATATCTGGGCATCGTCGAGGCACTGGCGGAGGATATCCGCGCCGGGCGCATCGCGCCGGGCGAACGTGTGCCGCCCCAGCGCAGCGTCGCCGAGGCGCTTGACGTCGACCTGACCACCGTCACCCGCGCCTTCAACGAGGCGCGCCGCCAGGGGCTGGTTCAGGCGCAGGCAGGACGCGGCACCTTTGTCAGCGAGGCTTTGGACGGCAAAGCCGCGGATTTGGCGCAGCCGCTGATCGATCTCAGCATGAATATACCCTCGCAGCCAGCCGATGTCGATTTCCGCAAGCTGTTCCCGACCGGCATCGCAAGCATTCTGGGGGGCACGCAGGGCCTGCTGAGCCTGCACTATCAGGAAAGCACCGGGGCCGAGCCCGACCGCCGGGCCGCCGCAAACTGGCTGGGCGCGCGGATCGAAGGACTGTCCCCCGACCGTATCGTTTTGACCGGCGGGGCGCAAAGCGCGCTGTTTGCGGTCTGCGAATTGCTGCTGCGGCGTGGCGACGTGATCGCGGCGGGGGCGATGACCTATCCGGGGATCAAGGCCGTCGCCATCCAGAAGGGGCTGGAAATCGCCGCGCTGGACATGGACGATCAGGGCATCATTCCCGACGCGTTCGACCGCGCCTGTCGTGATCGTCACGTCAGGGCGCTGTATCTGATCCCCAGCATCGACAACCCGACCACCGCGACTTTGCCCGAGGATCGGCGCAGGGCCTTAGCCCAGATCGCGCGCCAGCACGGCGTCGCGATCATCGAGGATGACCCTTACACCCCGCTGTTGCCCGAACGCCGGGTGACGATGGCCGAGCTTGCCCCGGACCTGACCTGGCATATCGCGACCCTGTCGAAATGCGCCTCGCCCGCGCTGCGCGTCGCCTATGTCGTGGCCCCTGCGGCGACCCAAGCGCTGAGGCTGGCGGGCGTCCTGCGCGCCACCATCCTGATGGCCCCGCCGCTGATGTCGGCGCTGGCCAGTCGCTGGATCGCCGACGGCACGCTGGACCAGATCACCGCGGCGATCCGCGTCGAAAACGCCCTGCGCCAGAAGCTGGCGGGCTCGGTCCTGAAAGGCATGGATTTCGCCGCCGACCCGCATGGCCATCATCTGTGGCTGCGCCTGCCCAACCATTGGCGCGCGGCGGACTTTGCCGAACATGCCGACCGGGCCGGAGTCTCGGTCGTGCCGGGGCAGGTCTTTGCCACGGCCTCCCATCCGATCGAGGCAGTGCGCATCTCGCTGGGGGTGGCCCCGGATCGCGGCGATCTTGAGGACGGGCTGATGCTGCTGTCCGGCCTGATCGCGCAGCCCTCACTGGGCGCAAGGGCCGTCGTCTAGGCATCAAGGCCCGCCTCAGGGTTATTCTCCGGGGGTTTTCGCCCGCGTCTTATCTGTTCAGGCCGGTCCCCCGCGGGCCGACCCATTCATCAGGATTTTTCGGTCATGTTTACGCTGAGTGCGTTGGAGTTGGCGCGAGTTCAGTTTGGTTTCACGGTGTCGTTTCACATTGTGTTCCCGGCGATCACGATTGGTCTGGCGAGCTATCTGGCGGTGCTTGAGGGGTTGTGGCTGTGGACGCGGGACCGGGCCTATCT
>NZ_WMIG01000016.1 GCF_009711205.1 Paracoccus litorisediminis
CGGTGCCGACAGGCTAGGAAACGTGGTCATGCCACAAGGGTCAGACGTCGCGCACTACCCCGTCACTGACCCGGGCCGGGGCCGGTGACGGGGCCAGTTTAGCAGAGCGCAGATACAGAAGGGTCAGGACCCATTGATTTCAGCAGGTCGACACGATCTGCAGTTGCACCGGTTCGGTTCCGGTCTTGCGATAGCGATGCTCGGCAAGGAGACTGGATATGGCAGCGATGAGTTCAAGCGGGCCGCGGTTCGCATCTGGCTCACCATCGGCCTGACATCGCGTCAGGTTGCGTCCGATCTTTGGGTTGGACTGTCGACGCCTGGCAAATGGATCCGGGCGACTTATGCGCGAGAACGAACGGCTGCGCAAAGAGAACCGGGTATTCCGGGATTTGAGCCGGATCAGAAAACAGTCCAGGGAACTGTTTTCCCGGCGAAAGAGGGAAGTATTAAAAAAGGTGACTCAGTTCTTCGCGGCTCAAAAGCCGCGAGGTTTGAGTTTATTGCCACATATCGTGGCAGCCTTCCGCGCAGTCTCTTGTGGCGGTTGATGGGCGTGACAGACCGTGGGTTATGCGCTTGGCGGCATCGGCGGTCATCGCAACGCCAGCGACGAGACGTGGTGATCCTTGCTCATGTCCGCGACCAGCAATGCCTGAGCCTGAGCAGCTATGGCAGATCGCGCATGAAGGAGGAACTGAACGAACTGGGCTTGCGGGTGGGGCAACGTCGCATGGGCCGCCGAATGCGCCAGAACGGTATCTGGATTGTCCGCAGCCGCAAGTTCCAGCGCACCGGTGAGCGGGCCAGACCAGAAATGGGTCGGTGACATCACCGTCGCCATTGTCGCTTGGACCAATGACGCAACAGCGGCAACTCTGGGCGCGCGAGGACTGGGTCTATCTGGCAGCCATCACCGACCTGTTTTCAAGGCGTGTTATCGGACGGGCAATCAGCAGCCGGATAAAGCAGGACGTGGCGATCAGGGTGCTGAACATGGCAATCGCACTGCACGTGTCCGCCACTAGGTTGCATTCATATCACCGATCGCGGCTCGCAATACTGCGCTCACGAATACCAGGAGCTTCCGTGCAGCCATGGTTTCAAAGTGTCGGTGAGCGGCAAGGGTAATTGTTTTGACAACTGCGGCAGTCCAAAGCTTCTTCAACCCCCTGAAGGCCGGGCTGGTCTGGCGACGCGACTGGTACGACGTGATTTCGAGATCGCCCTCTTCGAATACATCAACGACTTCTACAACCCGCGCCGCAAACACTTGGCCTCGGGTTGGAAATCACCCGCGGCTTTCGGAGAAAAGGGCCGCATAACATGAGAATTTGGCCGGAAACGAAACCGGGATAGCTCCAATTTGGCCATCATTCTCCCATCCCATTCTCCGATTTTTGCGCAGAGGCTTCAGATGGGGGACTGTGACATTCTTGAACTGCCTATGTGAGACATTTGAGCTTTGTCGACACGCTCAACGAAGGGGCGAGAGGTTCAGCGCAGGGGTAGGGGCTTTGATCGCCGTATTGCTGCGCGCACAGCGTGCGTGGCCGTGGGGTTTCCGCGACGAACTTGTCCCATATGGCCTCCTTCCATTCCTTGGAAAGGACTGCGCCATCAGACTATGGGATCAAACACCTAGCAACCGTTCGTGCCTCGGAGCCCCGCTGGCCAATGGCCAGCGGGACGGAGGTTGGCAGCGAAGCGATCAGAAATGGACCGAACGCGCCATGCCGGGATTTTCCAGCGGTGGGGCGAATTTGGTCAACTCGATCCCTTCGACGGCGGCCTTGTATTCATCCGCACTGGGGGTGCGGCCAAGGATTGCCGAGAGAACCACGACAGGAGTCGAGGCGAGCAGGGATTCACCCTTCTTCTCGGCGGTGTCCTCAACGACACGGCCCTGGAACAGGCGGGTCGAGGTGGCCAGAACCGTATCGCCTTTTGCCGCTTTCTCCTGGTTGCCCATGCAGAGGTTGCAGCCGGGACGCTCGAGATAGAGGATGTTTTCGTACTCGGTGCGGGCCGCGTTCTTGGGCAGCAGGTCATCGAACTCGAAGCCCGAATATTTCTGCAGGATTTCCCAGTCACCCTCGGCCTTCAACTCGTCGATGATGTTGTAGGTCGGCGCGGCGACGACCAGCGGCGCCTTGAACTCGACCTTGCCCTGCGCTTTCTCAATCCGTTTCAGCATCTGCGCGACGATCTTGATGTCGCCTTTGTGCACCATGCAGGAGCCGACAAAGCCCAGATCGACCTTTTTCGTGCCACCGTAGTAGGAAACCGGGCGGATCGTGTCATGGGTGTAGCGCTTGGAGACATCGGCGTTGTTCACGTCGGGGTCCGCGATCATCGGCTCGTCGATCAGGTCCAGATCCACGACGACCTCGGCGAAGTATTTCGCGTTGGCATCGGGGGCCAGAGCGGGCTTTTCGCCCGAACGGATTTCCGCGATGCGCGCATTCGCCTTGGCGATCAGACCGGCCAGCGTGCCGGCGGCATTGTCCATGCCCTTGTCGATCATGATCTGGATGCGCGACTTGGCGATCTCCAGCGAGTCGATCAGGGTGTCGTCCTGCGAGATGCAGATCGACGCCTTGGCCTTCATCTCGGCGGTCCAGTCAGTGAAGGTGAAGGCTTGGTCGGCCAGCAGCGTGCCGATATGAACCTCGATCACGCGGCCTTGGAAGACGTTGTCGCCGCATTGCTTCAGCATCTGCGCCTGTGTCGCATGGACCACGTCGCGGAAGTCCATATGCGGCTGCATCGCGCCCTTGAAGGTCACTTTCACCGATTGCGGGATCGGCATGGTGGCCTCGCCCGTGGCCAGTGCCAGCGCAACCGTGCCCGAATCCGCGCCGAAGGCCACGCCTTTGGACATCCGGGTGTGGCTGTCGCCGCCGACGATGATCGCCCAGTCATCCACGGTGATGTCGTTCAGCACCTTGTGGATCACGTCCGTCATCGAATGATAGACGCCCTTCGGGTCGCGCGCCGTGATCACGCCGAAATTGTTCATGAACTTCATGAGTTTCGGAATGTTCGCTTGCGCCTTCTTGTCCCAGACCGAGGCGGTGTGGCAGCCCGACTGATAGGCCCCGTCAACGATCGGCGAGATGACGGTGGCCGCCATCGCCTCAAGCTCTTGTGCGGTCATCAGACCGGTCGTGTCCTGCGAGCCGACGATGTTGACGCGCACGCGCACATCCGAACCGGCATGCAGCGTCTTGCCGCCCAGAACGCCCACGGCGTTGCGGTTGAAGATCTTCTCGACCGCGGTCAGGCCCTGACCTTCGACCGAAAGTTCCTTGTTCGGGGCAAAGACCGGGGTCGGCTCAATGCCAAGGGTCTGGGCGGCGAAGGTCTGCAGCTTCTTGCCAAAGACGATGGCGTAGGAGCCACCGGCCTTCATGAACTCGACCTTCTGGGGGGTGAAGGCGGCAGCGATATCGACCAGTTCCTTGCCGGATTCGTCGCAAAGCTTCTTGTTCTTGGCGTCGATGGTCAGGACGGTGCCGGTCTCGACCGAGTATTTCTGTTCGAGGATCGGGTTGCCGTCATTGTTCAGGATCGGCTTGCCGTCTTCGTCGGTCTTCTTGACCCAGTTTTTCAGGTTCAGGCCGATGCCGCCGGTCACGTCGACCGTGGTGGCGAAAATCGGCGAGATGCCGTTGGTGCCCGCAACCACCGGCGCGATATTGACGAAGGGCACATAGGGGCTGGCCTGCTTGCCGGTCCAAAGCGCCACGTTGTTCACACCCGACATGCGCGATGAGCCGACGCCCATCGTGCCCTTCTCGGCGATCAGCATGACGCGCTTGTCAGGGTGCTGGGCCTGAAGCGCTTGAATCTCGGCCTGCGCCTCGGGCGAGATCATGCATTTGCCATGCAGCTCGCGGTCCGAACGCGAATGCGCTTGGTTGCCCGGCGAGAGCAGGTCGGTCGAGATGTCGCCTTCTGCGGCGATATAGGTCACGACCTTGACTTCGTCGTCGACCGCCGGGAGCTTGGTGAAGAACTCGGCCTTGGCATAGCTTTCAAGGACGTCAGTGGCGACGGAATTGCCGGCGTTATAAGCGTCGCCCAGACGAGCCATGTCGGCATCATAAAGGAAGACTTGGGTTTTCAGCACGTCGCCCGCCTGCGCGGCAATCGCGGCATCGCCACCAAGTGCCAGATCCAGCAGAACCTCGACCGACGGCCCGCCCTTCATGTGCGACAGCAGTTCAAAGGCGAATGCCGGAGTGATCTCGGCGACAGTCGCATCGCCCAGAATGATCCGTTTCAAGAGCTGTGCCTTGACGCCTGCCGCGCTGGTCGTGCCGGGCAGGGTATTGTAGATGAAGAATTGCAGGGAATCTTTGCGGTGCTCTCTTCCGGTGTCCTCGATCTGGGCGATCAGCTCGGCCACCAGTGCACCATCATCGATGGGCTTGGGATGCAGACCCTCACCTTTACGGGTTTCGATTTCGGTTAGGTAGTCGGTGTACAAGCTCATGACGATCCCTACGTAAAAGTGCCGGAAGAACTGACGCACAGGACCGCGTGATGGTCCGGTTAGCGGCGGCAGCTCAATTGTATGCGGCAGTATACCAATTCCGTTTTGGTCGCAAGCGGGTGCCCTTGTAGAACTAATCGATGTGAGGATTTGTCACGCGAACCCTGTGGGTTAGGAGCCCGGAAGGATTTCTGTTTGTTGATGAGCGACTTAAAGGCGGTCTGCTGAGGGTTCCGGATCGTGCGGCCTTGAGCGGGACTATCCCTGACGCATTTTTGTCAGCGGAATCGGACTGTAGCTCGCGCGTGAGGGGTTGGCAGCTTTTGCGGGGGCTGGAAAAGACTGCAGCATGTACCCGCAGGCGGTAGCTCGTGCCTCCGATCTGGGCGCTTCCCGTTCAAGCATGGCCTCCGCCGACGATACCGCAGGTTAGCCACCACATCATTGCGGTGCGTGACCACCGAAAAGCTGGCCCGTTCGTCCAGCGCCGCCTCGGCGATGCGAACCTTCTCAGCCGTGCTCCATGGATATGCGCAAGTGTCCGATCAGAACGGGTGGCGTAGCCCCGGAAGCTCAGCCTTAGTTCTACCGGTTGAGGCGCTAAGGGGGCGCTTATTGTTCTCGCTACGAATGCCCGCCTGACACAATTGAACGAACAAAGCCCGCAGCAGGAATGTTGCAAAGGTCTCTTGCGCCCGCCACATGATGTGCGATAAAGCCAAGCGCAGCAATACTTTGCCCGAGTGGCGGAATGGTAGACGCAGCGGATTCAAAATCCGCCGTAGCAATACATGTCGGTTCGAGTCCGACCTCGGGTACCATATCGCAAGCAAACACGCAGATGGAAATCTGCATGGCGCGTCGCAAGTCGCGCCTTTTGCATTCCGACCGAACCCGCGACAATCCGACCGCAGGCACCCGTATCCAGACGGACCCAGTCGTATCAGACAGTGAGACCCGAATGCAGAACGGCGAAAATTCAGGGGCTTCCGGGGTGGTGACCGCAGCACGGCTCTCGGTCGCGCCCATGATGGATTGTGGCGACAAGTAAAAAAATGAGCCATTGCACTTGGTTAGCAATGGCTCAATTAGCGTAAGCAAATTGTAAGCAATATTCTCAGCGTGATAGTGCCTTTGCTTCCTTGCGTGCCGCCGACGCTTTTGCGTCGATGAACTGGGCAAGATCAGTCAGATGGACCATCCTGGCGCCTTTCTGGCTGCTCTCCATTCGGACTAAAGGCAGCGCGATTTCGCCGCTTGCTATCTTCCGCAGGAAGACGGGCAGGGTCAGGGGTGCAAAGAAGTCGCGGCAAACTACATCGGCGCCGATCATAGCGCGCCCCTCGTACTGGGCCATGAGCAGCCAGATCGTACTGATGCCCTGATTCCCCATCAAGCAGCCCTCCTAATCTCTTCCGCGCAGGCCTTTGCCAGAGCGTCGCGGCATTCTGCGCAGCAATCGATCATCTCCGACCCGAAGGAATCGGTTTCGCCCAGGATGCGAGCGATGGCCGGACGGTCGGGGTGATCGTCGCACATTGTGCCGGGCGGAACGGGAGGGCGCGCGCCGGGCAGGGTGCTGATGGGTCCGGTAACATCAGCCATGACGCACCTTCGGCATCTCGTCCCAGGTGCGACCGTCCAGCAGGCGGCCAGCGGCCTTCTTGCCCACCTTCCGCATTGACCAACCGGCGCCGCCTTTGTCGTTGGCGTTGCCGGATCCAAAGGTTCCGTCCGGCCAGTAAGTGATATCGCCCGCCTGGAGGGGCAAAAGTTTTTCGGCCCATGCCCACTCACCCCATTGCTTGAAATGGAACGTCGCTCCCGCTGCCTGACACTGGTCGCGGAGCGACCGCGCCCAACCCGGGTGCATCGGCCGGGCTTCGGGCCCGCTTTCGCCGCCGACGATCACAAGATGGATCATCCCGCAGAGATCGACATAGGTTCGGTCACGATCAGTGAAACCCGGTCCATCCCAACTGCCGGCAGGCATCCAAAGCTTTCCGCGCAACGCGTCCTGATAGGTTGGCGCATTGCCTATGACCTCACCATAGGGCAGCGACGTCAGGTCGACCGGCGCAAGCAGCGGCTCCATGCTGAGGAACCGCACCTTGGCCGCAACCGCCAGCAACTTGGGAATATCGCGGTCGGCTTCGGCCTGGTTGACCACGGTGCAGCCCAGCCAGACATTCGAATAGAGCCGGTCGAAGTCGAACGGCACCGGCAGCATGTCGGCGATGTTGCCCGGCCGCTTGGTCAGCAGCATCCAGTCCAGATTCGGCGTTGCCTCGATAAGCCGCCAGAGGTCGGCCCGCCATTCTGGCAGGATCGAGGGATGATTGTCGAAAACGTCCGCGAGGCTGGCGCAGAACACGCGGTGCCGTTCGCCAGCTTTGGCAGCGGCCCGGTTCCAAGACAGCGGTTTACGCCAGTTTGCCGCGCTAGTCCGCGTCCGGGCGGAGTGCGTTCCCCAGCGGGTTTCGCTCTGCTGGAGCCCACGTGCATCCCATGCCTCGGCATAGCAATGGTCGCAGCCCGGTCCGACCTTCTGGCATCCGATCCACGGATTGAAGGTGTGGTGGGTCCATTCGATGTTACTGTTCTCAGCCATGGTGCGCCCCGCGGCTAAGCTCGGCATCGCGCAGCGTAGTGGCCTGATCGATCACATTGTCCGGCCACCCAAACTGCGGGTTCTGCAGCACAAGTCGCCAATCCAATGAACCCGAGGCGGGCATCGGCGACACTCTGGCTGGCGATAACCAGCTGGGGCTATCGCATTCGAAACCCTGCCACGCGACATAGGGACTAATATGGTGTGTAATGGGGCGGTCATTCATACCTCGCGTCCCTCTCTGCGCATTAGCATCGAGAAGAACTCGCGCCGTGCCGTTGCCTTGGGCTTGCCTTCCTGTTCTGCCAGCCGATCTGCTGCTTCGATAACGAGCCATGGGCGCTTGGCCCGCAGCACGTCGAGATAGAAGCCCCGATCACGGGAGTTCTCTGCGCACGCGGCCAGCCAAGGTGTGAGAAGGGTGTCGGTGAAATTCGCAACTGCCTCGGGATCATATTCCATCAGGGCAGCTAGACCGTTCGTCACAGCCTCGTGGTGGCCCGACTGGATGAGGTTTCGGATCAACCCGACGGCAAAGACCTGGCCAGCCCGCTTGTCATTCTTGGAGACGTTGTTGCGCGTCATCAATTCGCAGCCCGCAGCCGAAAGGGCATCGCGGCAAGCGACGGCCCATTCTTCGCCCGCAGTAAGCGCTGCGCGATAGACGACATGACCACTGACGCGGATCTGGCGGGTGTTGATCTCGATGAAGGCCAGCGCCTGTTCGTCAGGCGCAACAAGGGCCACCATGGCGGGGATCGCCTCGATTCCGCACAGGGCGGCGGCATGGGCGCGGTGCTGTCCGTCAATCACGGCGTAGTGCCCGCCCTCCACCGGCGCAACCAACACGGGCGAAAACCGTGACCAGCGGAATTCCCGCGCGATGCGCTTGATCGAGGCCCAGTTGTTCGTGCTGAGCGGACGTTGATAGCGGTCATCGATGACCAAGTCGCCGATCTTGACCCACATCAGCTGGGGCGCAGGTTGCGGGGTAAGTTCAAGCATTTCCATGCCTGCGACATCTATAGCGCGCAGGTCGGGGCGGATTGTTACGTTCATGAGAAGCGAACCCCCGTGATCCGTTCTGCGCCGGGGGCGTCAGCATCGCAGAAAACCCAAGTTTCTTCGTCAGACCCGTTCTGTATCCACATGGCCTGCACGGTGAAGTTATCGAGGTCGAGTTCGGTCTCCACGAAACCCTCATAGTAGGCCGCAGCGTCCGTGATGCGTTCGCGGGTGATGGTCGCTGGCGGCACATCCCCCCAGGCAAAACAAGCCCAGGGCTGGCCGTTGTCGTCAGTGAAGAATTCAAAGCGATGCGCCGTGTTCATGCGACTTCTCCAAACTTTTGGAATTCATTGCCCCAATTCGACCAGCCGGGGCGGCGCTGGCGGCTGAACAGTTCCAGCCGGCGGGCGTCAGGCATCAGCTTTTCAGCAGCTGCGAATGCTTCATCGGGCTTGCGGGAATGCTCGCGCAGCGGCCCCTCGATCACCGATCGGACAGAGCGGGTGGTCTTTGGCGCACCACGGGTGCCGATCAGGAAGGGCTCGCCCGCGCAACGCAGGATGTAACCGGTCCCGAAAGCCAGCTTGCCGCGCTTGGTTCGCTTGGCCCAATGCCCCGCGGTCTTGAAAGCGAAGCCCCATGCCTCGAGGACGTGGATCCCTTCACGCAGCATCGGGTTGGTGGCCCAGAGCCACAGGACAGCGTGATCAGCTGCCAGAACGCTGACCGGCATGGCCGCGATGACGGCAAGATCCATGCCGCCGTACTGCGCCTTGGCGTTCTTCTCTTCGCCCCGATCTGAGTAGTTGTCGAACGACCACGGCGGATCCGCCATGATCAGGTCGAAGCCACCGGCGGGACGCAGGTCATAGAAGGCTTGGATCAGCCCGGCCGTATTAGGAAAAGGCCCCCGGTCCGAGCAGAGACCGGGGGCAGTCATGCCCGGCAGGACAAGCGACTGTCTGGCGGGCGAATGGGTCATGAGAAAAGGACCGCGAGCATCGATCCAGCGGCGGCGATCACCATCAGAGCCAGGCACATTCCGGCACCGATAAGGATGGTCACCAGCCGATTCAGGACGCGCTTCTGGCGTGTCGTAAGGACGAGCACGTCCATTCCTTCGTCTGGCGACATGTCGTCGGCCGAGAGGTGGAAATCAGCTGCGGCGCGGCCCGAGGCGAAAGGGTGACGGTCCTGGTGCTCGCTGTTCAGTCGCGTCATCGCTTGTTCCCCCGGCCGGTTGCCGGGCGACGGCGCTGGATCACGGTGAAACCAAACGCGCTGGCCGCGACCTTGAAGGCCAGCAGTCGGACGCTGGCCGGGACAGCTGCTGCTTGCTCGGGATTGGCGATGATGTCGCGCGCGGCCTTGATCGCGACCTGGTCGAGAGGAAGGGAAGGGGTTCGCATGACGCGCTCCATCCAGTGCGTTTCGGATGGAAACAAAAATGAATGTCAGGAATATTCCTGTCAATCCTTAAAATTCTTGTTAGGAATTTTCATACTGCGACATCAGTCGGTGTGGGCGCGGGTCTGCATTGCCGAGATGCTGGGATTTCGGGCTGAGTTTACTGCTTGCTTTGGAGATCGCATTGGAAAACGTTGATAGGTTTGCCAAACTGTTGGCATCAATGACCGACCAGGAATTTGATCGATTGATTACTCTTTTGCTGAGCTCGGACCAGCTATCATCGCAGCCATGTCAAGCCAGCCTTGCTGGCGATCCGGAGGAAGGCCGCGAAATGCTTCGATCAGCGCCCGCTCGGCTGTTGTCCGATCGTCGGAAAGCAGGTCAGTAATCTCCACCTCGAGGGCGGTGGAGAGCTTGCGAAGGATGCGCAGCGTCACCCCATCGAAGCCGTTCTCGATCTTTGAGATCATCGACTGCTCGACTTTAGCCATTTCGGCCAGCTCTGCTTGACTGAGGCCGCGGTCGCGGCGAATGCGCTGAAGGTTCATGGGCGCATGATCCTTCTGTCCGCAAGGATAATCAAACCAGCCTCAGGAATAAAATGCTTGACGGGAATATTCCTGACAATCATATAATTTGGTATGGTCACACTCGATATCCATCTCCTGCAGTCTGGCGAGAAGCAGGCAGACTTCGCCCAGCGGGTTCAGGTCCGCCAAGGGACGATTTCGAAGCTGTGTCGGCGCCAGATGACTCCAAGTCTCAGGCTCGCGCAAAGAATTGAGCGAGCGACGGGTGGAAAAGTCCCTGTGTCGGTCTGGGTGTCGAGTGAAGCCATTGTTGCCGAACGTCCGGATATTCCGGCCCCAACCATCGAGCATCCCCATGTCCCAACCTCTTAATACCCCTGACTCGCGTCAGGCTGCCTCGGCACGAATTCAAATGTCCCGTGACAGGATTTTTGACGGTCGTGCCCGCACGGCTGCGGCAGCGCGCCGTGCCCATACCAGCCATGGCCCGGATCGCGACGCGTTCATGCGTCGTTGGTCGCTGCTGATGATCGCCAGCTTCGGGTCGCGCGAAGAGTGCGCTGTCCATTTCGGTGTGGCCTTTCAGACCGCCTGCAACTGGTTCGATGCGATCAACCGTCCCTATGGCGATGTCGTCGCCCATGCGGTCGAAACGCTGCCCCGATATTTCGAGATCATGCAGGTACGGTGATGGAATACGGGCTTTCAGGTTGCCCGGGGCGGGGATGGAGGAGGGGGCGCAGCACCTGTCCTCACGGAACCCGTCACGATCCTTGTTCGCCTCGGGCGGGAATGACCGGGATCGTGGAACCTGCGGCTGGCCCGGCCGAGAGCTGCTTCGGTAGCGGGGCGAAAATTTCATCAGCCTCATTCCTCCTCCCTAGAGGCTGATGAAGAGGGCGCGGCGGGCCCACCACGCCGCCGCGCCCATCCATTTCAACCAAGGGATCACAGCATGAATGTTCTGACTGAATATCGCGATGTGCACGCCATGCCGGTGAGTGGGGTGGTTTCGGTCCGCGCACGCTTTTCAATGCTCGCCGTCGCCTATGGCGCCAAAGCCGCTACCGTCGCTCCGGAGGCGATCGACCAGGCTGGTGCGTTGGTTTTTCAGACCTTCGGCCCCGATCACGACCTGACGCGCGAGATGGAGCACTTCATCGACACCGTCACCGAAGGCAATGGCCGTCCAGAACTTTGGAACGATGCCGGGGATCGATTGCTTCGCGCTGTCCATCGCACGACCTGGTGCGGCGCGCCGGCGAGGGTCGATGTCGATGGCTGAAGCGGCGCGCCTATCAGTCTACGATCAAACCCTGATCGCCGCCCTTGAGGTGCTGTCGCGTCCAGTGCTGGTCGACAGGTCCTATCTGGACGATGTGGTCGCGATTCTGCGCGATGTCGTGCGTTACGCCTCGCGCGAACAAGTTCGGCTGATGCCGTTGATCCAGGCCGCTGAGCAATTCCTGACCTACCGCCCCTTGCATCCTGGATATTACGGCGGTCTGCACGACCGAGCCTGTAAGGAGATGAACGCCTGGGACCGGCAGCGACTGGCTGATGGTTGGGATGCCATTCGAGGGCGTGCAGCATGAGTGTTGGCCTCACCTCGATCCAACGCATGGTTGTTGGGCATCTGGATAGCCTTGAACCCGCGTTTGGTCCCAAAGCAGATGTGACCATCGTCGAGGAGCTGTGCCGCGGCACCTCGATCTCGGCCATCGCCAAGCAGATTGGATGCTCCGCAGATGATGTGGTCGCACGTTGGCAGCAGATGCTGTTTCCCGCCATCACCACGGATCACGGCGCGCTGACGATCGATGGACGGCGTGACCTGATCATCGCGGTCCGGGCGCGAGAACAGCAAGTTATGCAGCCGTGGCAGGAGGCTAGTCTTTGATGATCGGCCTCTCCAGCTTGGTTATCAGATACTCAAGTGCCATCAGCTCGCGCGCGATGTCCTTGTCGGTCGGATCGCCCTCATCGCTAGCACTTTGCAAATGCCGCATGAACGACCTCTCTCGTTCAGCGGCATCGCGCATATCCTCGACGACAATTTCCCGCGTGCCTGGAAACATGTATTCAAGCGTGTCCACCAGCGTAAGGACTGCAATCTCCAGAGCGCTGGTCGCGCGTCTGTTGCGATGGTGCAGACCATTTAATGTGTCGAGGTCGTCAGCCATTTCCGCGGCTGCTTTGTCGCTCGCTTTCTCATCCATCCCGTCACGTCCTTTTTGTTGGCATAGGGTGGGTGCATCGTGAACCATGATCACCGTTTGACCGAGGCAAAAGCTCTGTTGATGGCAGATGTCGTTGCGCGGCTGGAACTGGCCGGGTTGGTCCGCGCCGGCGGTGAGCTGGTCGGGCCATGCCCGCAATGCGGTGGGCGGGACCGGTTCGGCATCAACCTGCAGACGGGGCAATTCCTGTGCCGCAAGGAATGTGGGCCGATCGCCAAGGGTGATCAGATCGCCTTGGTGCAGCATGTCATGGGTATGGATTTCCGGGCCGCACTGGAATGGCTGTGTGGCCCGGCCGAGGGCCTGACAGAGGCCGAGCGTATCGAGCGCCAGCGCAAGGCCGAGGACAATCGGCGCAGGCAAGACGGTATATCGCGTCAGCGGCGCGAGGATTCTATCCGCGCGGCACGCGAGATCTGGTTTGCCGCGCGCTCGGCCGAGGGCACTGCCGTTCGCCAATACCTGACTTTACGCGGAATCAGCCCGGACCTGTTCCCAACGCTGCCACAAACTGTCCGTTTCGACCCAACCGCCCGCTATACGATCCCTGCGGATCGTCCCGGCCAGTGGGATGTAATCCATGTTGGTCCCGCCATGATCTGCGCGGTGGTCGATGCCGCGGGTCGGGTCACAGCTGTCCACCGTACCTGGCTGGATCTGGACCAGCCCAAGGGCAAGCTGATCCTGCCGGACCCCCGCCAGAAGGGCGAGACCTTGCCGGCCAAGAAGGTGCTGGGATCGAAGAAGGGCGGTGCAATCCGCTTCATTACCCCCAGAGGCTGCGACACCATGATCATGGCCGAGGGGGTCGAGACGACCCTTTCCGCCCTGATCGCGGATGCGGCTCCGCAGGCCACCGCCTATTGGTGCGGCGTTGATCTGGGCAACATGGCCGGCCGCATGCAGCGTGGCCCCGGCCTGAAATTCGCCGGTCTTCCCGACCTGGACGATTCCGAAGCATGGCTGCCGCCCGAATGGGTCCGGCACCTGATCTTCGTCAAGGACGGCGACAGCGACCCCAAGCTGACGACCGCCAAGCTCAAGGCCGGCCTGCGCCGCGCCATGATCAAGCGACCCCGTTTGCGCGGGTCGATCGTCCATGCCGGGGAGGGCAGGGACCTCAACGATATCCTGATGGGACAGAAAGATGAGTAACGCGATTGAGGATTCTGCGCACCTCAAGACCCTTCTAAAGGCTGCCCGTGTCGCGCATCAGAGACTGGTATTCGCCGGCGACCACGCCAACGACCTCGGGTTGGCAAGCCGCGCATCGGCGGACTATGCCGCAGCCGAAAAGCTCGGGCAGGCCATTGCTCGCTTCGAAAGTTCCAAACCATGACCGATGATCGCGATGATAATGCCGTCGGGCAGGTCCGGGCGGTGATGCAGAATGCCGAGGATGTCGATCTGCCCGAGGGCATGGGTGATTTTCCCGATGACGATCCGGGCATCCCGGATGACTATGTTCCCCCGCCGCCCCCTCCCGAGGATCGCGGGCCCGACGATGACGAGCCCGAGCATCCGGTTTCGCAGGCATCACGACAGCCGCTGAACGACATCGGCAATGGGCACCGGTTCCGCATCCATTTTGGCGAGAACATCTTGTTCGTCTCGCAGGTCGGATGGTTCGTTTGGGACGGCGCGCGCTGGAAACGGGATCCAGAAATCAGCCGCGACTGTTCGCCCCTGATCCGGGGCAGGGCGCATGGCATGACTGACTTGATCGAACAGGAGGTCGATTTCCTGCAACCGTCCAAGCGCGATCGGCAGCTGCTGATCGAGGAGCGAAAGTTGCGGACCCGTCGCATTGAGATCGAGGCCATCGCCGACTTTGCCGGCAATGAAGAGCTGATATCCGAGTTGGGCGAGATCGGCGCAAGGCTGCGAGCGATCGATGGCGCGCTGAAGACGCATAAAAGCCTGATCGGGCGCCGCATGACCCACGCCAAGAACGCTGGCAACAGTGGCCCCATGTCCAACATGATTGCCGAGGCCCGCGTGATGCTGGCCCATGCGGTCGATGAGATGGACAAGGGCGATCTGGACGTGAACACGCTGTCGGGCGTGCTGCGTTTCACGCGCGTCGCCGGCGATCCCGCAAATGGCATGTCGCCGATGGCCGATGTCGAACTGGTCGCGCATGATCGAGGCCAGCTGCTGACCAAGGTCATGCAAGTGGTGTATGACCCGGATGCGAAATGTCCGCGGTTCGATGAATTCCTGAGCCAGATCCAGCCCAATATCGAGATGCGCAGATTCCTGCAGCGCTGGTTCGGCCTGTCCATGTCCGGTCTTGATATCCAGAAGCTGGCCTTCTTTCACGGCGGCGGCGCCAACGGCAAATCCGTCTTGGTCGATCTGATGGCGCAGATGATGGGCGACTATTCCGCCACCGCCAAGATTGAGAGTCTGACCGGCAAGAACAAGAAGAGCGGCTCGGACTCCCAGCCGGACCTGATCCCGCTGATCGGGGCGCGGCTGGTGCGCACCTCAGAACCAGAAGAGGGTGAGCGCCTGCAGGAGGGTCTGGTCAAGGCCCTGACCGGTGGCGAACCAATGATGGTCCGTGCGCTCTATACCGATATGATCACCTTCCAGCCGATCTTCAAACTGACCATCTCAGGCAACCACCTGCCGGATATCCGCGGCGGTGATGACGGGATCTGGCGCCGACTGATGCTGGTCACCTTCCCGGTCCAGATCGCGGAGAAGAAGCGGATCCCGAAAAAGGAACTGGACGATCTGCTGTGGCAGGAACGCTCCGGGATCCTCAACTGGCTGGTGCAGGGCCTGCTGGATTATCTGGAGGGCGGGCTGCGCGAGCCGGAAGAGGTCTCTGCGGCCACCGATGGCTATCGCAAAGACAGTGACCCGATCGGCACCTTCTTGGCGGATGCGACGGTCGTCACAGGCTACGAGCGCGACTTCATGACCGGCAAGGAACTGAACGAGGCGTTCAACTTCTGGATCGAGGAGCGTGGCGAGTCCCGATGGGGTCTTCGCACCGTATCTTTGCGAATGAAGGCGAAAGCGGATAGCTTCCGCCATCCCGACACGCAGAAGACCTTCGCGCATGGAAAGAGCGGGGTCACCGGCTATCGGGGCATCCGCCTCTCCGAGGAGTTCGCAGCCCGACAGCGCGCGGCCGAGGCTCAGAACAGCCAGAGCGGTTGGGTGCCGCGATGACCCCGCACCCCAATCACCCTCATCAATCGATCTGGCGGGCCTACGGGCCCGTCACGCGTATCTGGGCCATGGGTTCGATGTTGGGCCTGACGGGCGTGAGACGCCCAAGGGGTGGGCTTGAGACTTCTCCGGGGTCAGGGGGTGCTACATGCGCAACATCAACGGCTTAGACCTCGATTTTGGGCCTGACGGGCTCGACGGGCCGGAAAAATCGCCATGTACCCGCGCGCGTAATTCAGCGGGGTCTGGGGGAAAACTGCTCTTACGCAAAGGGTAAAAACTCAAGCCCTTCAAGCCCGTCAGACCCAAAAAAGTAGTCTAACCCATTGAATATCAACAAACGAATGAATGGGTTTCCTGTCTTTTCTCAAGCCCAACTCTCAATCCTTCAAGCCCGTCAAGCCCAAGTCAGAAACAGCGAACCCTACAGACAGTGAGATAAGTGAAATGAACCACAAAATGTTGATTTCGGCAGACAAGGTGGAACAAGGTAGGGCGTTGGTTTCGGCGGCCCAGGCGGCGCGGCAGGCGCGTCAAGCTGAGGAAGCGGCGCGGTTAGCCGAAATCCGCGATGCTGGCGCGATCCCCGAGGAATGCGGTCCTGACATTGCCCCGGCCCCGGCACGCGGTGGCTTCGTCCTTGAGCGCGTCCGCCATCTTGAGGGGGCAACGATCGACGATCTGGTCGAAACCAGCCGTGGCTATGTTCGCAAATCTCCGGTCCGTTGCGCCGACGCGTTCGATCTCATGATTGCCGCTGCGCTGCGAGGCAAGAGGGACATGCCTCTCTCGCCAGGCCAGATTGCTATGGGGCGCCGCTACGCAGCCCTGGTCGAAATTTCCGCAACGGATGGCACCAAGCTATCGTGTCTCGACAGTTCGGGAGGCGGCGGCGACAGCATGGACTGGATGGATCGCCATCTGGATATTGGTCGTGAACTCGATCTCTTGCGGGGGCGCATCGGGCATGGGGTTGCCATGGCTGTGCGCCGGGTGCGTCCGACAGCGCGGGGCGCTGAACAGCGCGGCCCGATCATGGATCGTGTATTGGTCGATATGGTCTGCCTCAAAGGCTGCACTTTGGATCAGGTGCTGATGAGCCATGGTTGGTCAGCGAAGGGTGATCACCGGAAAGCCGTCTCACACGCACTGGGCGAGACGCTAGACCGCATGATCGGCTATAGGATGCAAAAAACTTCTTGACTGCTTAGGTCCGTCTGTGAGACAGAATTCACTATTATCGAGAAGTGCGCCCGCAGGGATCAACCCTAGCGGGCGTTCTCATTTCGATCTCACAGCATGCCAATCGCATGAAGCGTGAGAATGACTGCGGTCGGCAGCCCGATCAAAATTGCCCTCATGATGGCCATCTCATCCTCCTCCGGCTCATCCACGAGAAGAACCAAGATGAAGTTGATCTGTTCCAACCGAGAGGGATCACATTTGGCACGGCTCAAGCAGCTCGCTCCGCGTGTCGGCTCGATGTCGTCCCGCGTCGCATCCATTGGCGCAGGCCCTGACCGCCTGAAGCGACGCGACCAGATCGTCCATTGGCGTAAGTGGTACAAGACAGCCGAATGGCAACGGCTGCGCTGGTCCTGCATCTCCGCCGCTCTGTTCACCTGCGTGCGGTGTCACCGTGTCGAAGATAGCCCCGCACTGGTGGCCGACCATATCGTGCCGCATCGGGGCGCGCGTGACCTGTTCTTTGACCCGGCCAACCTGCAATGCCTGTGCAAGGCATGCCACGACGGTGCCAAGCAGCGCGAGGAGCGGCAGGGTCGGTCGGATTGGCCCGTCTGACCCCGAAATAGGGGGGTGGGTCAAAGTCCGTGGCCCTTCCGGCCCTAGACCCGCGTCCCCCTCATCTGGAGATTTTTTTCTGATGGCAGAGGTTTTCGACCTGTTCGGAAACCCCGTTGAGGCGGGGACCGGCAAACCCGGGCGCCCCCGTAAAGAGGCGACGCCGGAAGATCGTAATAAAGTCAAACTATTGTTGGCGGTGGGCTGGAACAACGAGCGGATTGCCAGTGTCCTGCACATGTCGTTGCCGACTTTTCGGCGCAATTTTTTTCAGGAGCTGAAGTTCCGCGACGTGGCCCGCGACATGCTGGATGCAAGGCGCATCGAGCTGGCAATGAAAGCAGCCGGGTCTGGAAACGTCGGCGCCATGCGTCAGCTGGACCGTCTTCTCGATCGCTTCGATCAGATGGAAGCCGAGCGGACCTATGCCCGCAGCCGCAAGGACGAAGATAAAGACCTGACGAAGGAAAAGGTCGGCAAGAAGGTTCTAGACGACAAGATGGCGCTCGATGCCGACGCCGCGTTGATGGAAGAACTCGAACTGGAGACACGCCAGAATGTTCGACACTGAGGCGCTGCCGCGCTTCGCCTGCCCGGACTGGTGGGAGAAGCTGCAGGCAGGCCAGGTGCCGATGGCGGACATCCCCGTCAACCCGCGGAAAAAAGCCAAGCTGCTGGCCTTCTTCAACCGGCTTCGATTGCCGGATGTGCCGGGCAACCCGACCATGGCAGAGGCGTGCGGGGAATGGTTCAAGACCATCCTCGTGGTGTTCTTCGCCAGCGAAGACCCCGAGACTCATCGCGAGATCGTCTGGGAACTGCTTTGCATGGTCCCCAAGAAGAACTCGAAATCCACCTATGTGGCGGCGCTGGCTCTGACCGCGCTCTACATGGAGGAAGCCCCAAACCGGCAGATGCTGCTGGTTGGGCCGAGCCAGAACATCTCGGAGCGCCTGTTCTCGCAGGCGCAGGGGATGATCGATCTGGACGAGAAGCTGAAGCTGATCTTCAAGGTACAGGATCATCTGAAGACGATCACCCGGCGCAAGACTGGCACCGCCCTGGATGTGAAGACCTTCGATACCTCGATCGTGACCGGCGAAATCCCGGTCCTGACGATCATCGACGAGTTGCACGAGCTGGGCAAGAAGGCCAAAGCCGCGAAGGTGATGCAGCAGATCCGCGGCGGCGGCATCACCAAGGTGCGCGGCAAGGTGCTGATGATCACCACACAGTCGGACGAAATGCCGACGGGCATCTGGGAATCCGAACTGAAGAAGGCGCGGGCCATCCGCGACGGCAAGGCCGGGCCGTCACCGATCATGCTGCCAATCTTGTACGAATTCCCTGTGAAGTGTCAGTTGGAGGAGACGTTCTGGCGAAGCCGGGCGAACTGGCGGCTGGTGCTGCCGAACCTCGGCCTCTCGATCGACGCCGAAGCCCTTGAGGACGATTACGAGAATAACGGCAAGGTCTCGAAACAGGCCGAGCAGATCTGGGCAAGCCAGCATCTCAACATCGAGATCGGTGTTGGTCTCGGCGGTGATGCCTGGTCCGGTGCGGTGCATTGGGAAGGGGCGGGCAATCCGGGCCTGACGCTCGATCAGTTGCTCGACGAATGCGAGGTCTGCACGATCGGCGTGGACTGGGGCGGGGCCGATGACCTGGCCGCACTCGCGGTGATCGGCCGGCGGAAGGTCGACAAGGTCTGGCTCCTCTGGGTCAGGGCCTGGGCGCGAAAGACCGTCTTCAAGCAGCGCCCCAAGATTGCCGATGCGCTTCGCGGCTTCGAGGAGGATGGCGACCTTTCCGTCGTCGCAAGCCCCGAGCAGCAAGCGGCGGAAGCGGCCGCGATCTGCGCCATGGTGAAACAGAGCGGGAAGCTACCCGAATCCGGTGGCATCGGCCTCGATGTCGCGGGTGTGGCCCTGCTGCTCGATGCGCTGGAGGAACAGCAGATGTCATCTCCGCTGGTCCAGTCGGTCCGGCAGGGCTGGGCGCTGCAGCCCGCCGTGACAACCGTCGCCCTGAAACTGGAATCGCTCCGGCTGCTGCATGCTGATCAGTCGATCATGGCCTGGGCGGTCGGCAACGCCAAACAGGAGCTCAAGGGGAACAACTACATGGTGACGAAAGAGGTCTCGGGTGCCGGGAAGATCGATCCCCTGATGGCCGCCTTCGATGCCGCCATGCTCATGTTCAACAATCCACAGCCCTCGGGTTCGATCGAGGGCTTCTTGGCCAACCCCATCATGGTGATCTGACATGGATAGGCCGCAGGGCATCATCGACAGGTTTGGTCGGCCCATGGCGGCGCTGTCGGATCTGACCAAGGACCAGCGCCTGACCATTCAGGGCGGGGACCTTGGCTATTACGTGGCCAGCAACGCATCCGGCAAGGTCGTCACCTTGTCCGCCGCGCTGACCATTTCGGCGGTCTGGGCCTGTATCGTGCGTAGCGCCCAGGCGATGGCATCGCTGCCGCTGGACCTGTTTCGCAAAACCTCGACCGGGCGCCAGTCGCAGGATGGCGCGCTGGCCGACCTGCTCGGCCTCTCGCCCAACCTCGACCAGACGCCGGTTGAGTTCTGGGAGGGCATGTTTTCCTGGATGCTGACCAGCGGGAATGCCTATGCCGAGATCGACTGGATCAACGGGCGGCCGTCCTCGCTGATGCCCATCCCCTCGACCCACGTCACCCCGATCCGGAACAAGGTGAACAATCTCTTGTCCTACGAGGTGCGCGAGGTCGGTAGTTCGCGTGTCCGCACCGTCGCGCGCCAGGACATGTTCCATCTGAAGGGCTGGGGCTTCGGTGGGGACGAGGGCATGTCGCCGATCCGCTGGGGGACGCAATCCCTCGGCGCGGCAATGGCGGCGGATGAGGCTTCGGCCAAGATGTTCGGCTCGGGCATGCAGGCTTCGGGCGTTCTGAAGGCCAATCAGCAGATCAGAGACGGGCAGCGCGCCCAACTGCAGGAGCTGATGCAGCAATATGCCGGATCGAACCGGGCAGGAAAGATCATGATCCTGGAAGCGGGAATGGACTTCCAGCAGCTGACGCTGAACCCTGACGACGCCCAGATGCTGGAAACGCGCCGCTTCTCGATCGAGGAGGTTTGCCGGTGGTTTGGCGTGCCGCCGATCGTCATCGGTCACTCGGCAGAGGGCCAGACCATGTGGGGCACAGGGGTCGAGCAGATCTTCCTGTCCTGGATGCAACTGGGCATCAACCCGCTCCTGAAAAAGGTCGAGCAGCGGATCCGCAAACAGCTGATCCCGCTCCGCGATCAGCGCGACGTCTATGCCGAGTTCAACCGCGAAGCCATGCTGCAGATGGACAGCAAGGCCAAGGCCGAGTTCCTGCGCGCCATGACCACGAACGGGATCATGACCCGTGATGAGGCCCGCGACAAATTGAACCTGGAGCGCCGTGGCGGGGTCGCAGACGAGCTGATGGTGCAGACGGCGATGTCGCCGATCGATCTCCTCAACGAAAGGATCTGAAATGGCCAAGAACCATATGCCGGTCGCGCATTTCGGTGTGCGGCCAGATGACGTGCGCGCCGAATGCGCCCCGCCGAAGGCCTTCGACAAGTGGCAGCCAGA
Organism: Paracoccus litorisediminis; assembly: GCF_009711205.1. GTDB lineage: Bacteria > Pseudomonadota > Alphaproteobacteria > Rhodobacterales > Rhodobacteraceae > Paracoccus > Paracoccus litorisediminis. The sequence goes on from NZ_WMIG01000016.1 coordinate 20,899, forward strand.
ACTGCGCGCAAAGGCCGAGGCCTCAGGCGACGCCGGGCCATTTGTTATCGATGTGATGGATGTCATCGGCGAGAGCTGGGATGGGTATGGGATCACGGCGCGCCGCGTCGGAGCACTGCTGCGGAACGCAGGCGACCGGGCGATCGTGGTCAACATCAACAGCCCCGGTGGCGACGTGTTCGAGGGTTTGGCGATCTACAACCTGCTGCGAGGCCACGCGGGTGAGGTGACGGTGCGGGTGGTCGGCCTTGCAGCCTCGGCCGCCTCGGTGATCGCAATGGCGGGCGACCGTGTCGAAATCGCGCGCGCCGGTTTCCTGATGATCCACAACACCTGGGTCTTCGCTATCGGTGATCGTCACGACCTGACCACGGTCGCGGGGCAGCTCGGGGCGTTCGATGAGGTCATGGCGGAGCTCTATGCGCTGCGCACCAAGATGGACGTGGACGAGATCGGCAAGTTGATGGACCGCGAGACCTGGATCTCGGGCCGGGCCGCCATCGACCAGGGCTTTGCCGACGAACTGCTTTCCGCCGATGCGATCGAGGCGTCCGAAAGCGCCAAGGCCAAGGCCGGTGAGGTCAAGGCTGTCTCCGAATTTGCATTCATGGCCCGCAAGGCGGGCTATTCGCGCTCGCAGGCCAATGCCCTGCGCAACCGACTGACCAGCAAGCCGGGCGCTGCTGATGACGACATGCCGCGCGCTGTCGAGACCATGGCCAACCTGACCGGGTGGGCCAAATCCCTTACGGCCAACAAGGAGAACTGACATGGCCTTCGACATGGAACAGGCGTTCGGCGAGTTCAAAGCCGAATTCGACAAGGTCACCGACAAGATCAACAAGAGCGCCCAGTCCGCCCTGGACGAGGCGAAGCGGCTTGGCGGCCTGACCGATGATACCAAGGCGAGCGTGGACAAGGCGCTGGCCGAACAGGGTGAACTGAGGGGCCGTCTGGACGAAATCCAGGCCTCGGCTCGCGAGCTGGAGCAGCGGTTTGCCAGCGGCGCTCGGGGAGGCGCGGGCGCAGCGAAATCGCTCGGTCAGATGGTCATGGACGAGGCCACGGACAAGATCCGGGCATTGGCGAAGAGTGGCGTGCAAGGCGACCAGTCCCTGGGCGTTTTCAACGCGATCACCTCGCTGCCAGGTTCCGGCGGTCCGCTTCTGCCCGAACGCCGGGAAAGCGAGATCATTGCGCCGCCGGACAAGAAGCTGGTGGTGAAAGATCTGATCACCGTCGGACAGACCGACCAGCCGCTGATCAAGTTCTTCCGTGAGGTTTCCCGCACCGGTGCCGCTGGGATCGTGCCGGATAACGGCACCACCGTGAAGCCGCTGATCGACAAGACCTGGGGGTCGGAATCGGAGGAGGTTCGCACCATTGCCGGTCGAATGGAGATCCACAAGCATATGCTGGACGACATTCCGGCACTGCGGACCGACATCGATACGACGCTGACCTACGAGGTCAATAAGGTCGAGAACGCCCAGATCCTCGCGGGCGACGGTACCGGCGAGAACATGTCGGGCCTGATCACCAATGCCACGGCCTACGGCCAGACCGCCCGGGAGCCGGGTGCCGGTGCGACCATTCTGGACCGCCTGCGCCTGGCTATTCTTCAGGTTGCCGCCGCCGGTTATGTCGTCGACGCCAACGTCCTGAATATCTGGGACTGGGCCGCGGCCGAGATTCTGAAGGATACCACGGGCCGTTATATCTTTGGCAATCCTTTCAACGACACGGCGACCCCGCGTCTCTGGGGACGTCGCATCGTCGATACCGAAGATATGCCCGAGGGCGACTTCCTGACCGGCGCGTTCAAAATGGCCGCGACCTATTACGAACGCCAGGGGATCGAGATCCTGCTGTCGTCGGAGAACCGCGATAACTTCGACAAGAACATGCTGACTGTTCGCGGTGAAAAGCGCGGCGTGGTCGCGGTCAAGCGCCCGCTGGCGCTCTGCTACTACACCCCGACCCCCTGATGACCCTGCCGGGCGCGGCAGAGGTCGCGCCCGCTCCATCCCCGTACAGAAGGAATTCTGACATGCCGAAATTGAAAGCCCTCCGCGGCTCGATCGGGATCTATGGCCGGGTCAAGGCCAATGGCATCGTTGAGGTTGAGGAGAAGGACGCCGACAAACTGCTGAAAAGCAAGCGCTTCGTCCGGGCCACCGATGCGGATATCGCTGCAGCCGAAAAGGCTCAGCAGGACTTTCTGGCGGTGAACATGACCGGCGTCACGCCTGGGTTCGCGCCCGTGGCTGTACCCAAGGCCGCCGACCGCCTGCAGGCCATGATCGAAGGCGGTGCCATTTCCAAGGAAAAGGCGCAGGAACTGCTCGCGCTCCAGATCGATCTTTCCGACGACGAGGTGAAGGCTGGTCTTCAAAGCTGGATTGATGAGCGCCGCGCAGAAGTCATGGTTCTGCAGGCCGATTTGACCACCCGCGACGCGGAACTTAACGATCGGGAGAAGGCCCATGCCGAAGCGGTTGCTGCCCATGAAGCCGAAGTCCAGCGCGTGGCAGACCTGGTGGCAGATCTCGACAAGCGCGAGCAGGCGATCGCTCAGGCATCTCGCGCCGCACAGCCGCCCGCCGCCGATGCGAAGAGCGCGCCCGAGGCGGACCAGGCCAAGGAAGACCATAAGGGCAAGGCGGCAAAATGATCGTCGATCTGCTCGAGCTTAAAGGCCACCTGCGCGTCGATCCCGGGAACCATGACGAGGACGACGATATCGAGTCCTATGGTCTTGCGGCCGAGGTCCAGGTGCAGCATTGGCTCGGGCGGCCAATTTATGCCACTGCCGTGGAAATGCCCGCCAGCGGGTCGTCTCTCTTTGACCCGTATCAGATGGTGGCCGACCAGGCGGTGAAGGTGGCAATCAAGCAGCTGGTCGGGCGCTTCTATGGCCCGGATCGCGAAGCCGCCGGCAGCACGGCCGAGGATGCGGTCCTACCCGCCTCGGTGCGCTCGCTCCTCGCAGGGCATCGTGTCTTCCACAAGGTAATTGAAACGCCGTCGCCGTCGGTGGCGGAATGACGACGATTGGAGAGTTGAACAGGCGTGCCACCTTCCTGCGTCCCATCAAGGACCGCGATGCCGACGGCAAGGTCATCCAGTCCTACATCCCGGTATTCGAGGCGTGGGCGAATGTGCGCTGGCTACGCGGCGGCGAGAGCGTGATGCAGTCACGTCTGGCCAGCCGCAGCCCCGCGATCGTCACCATTCGCGCACATGTGGCGGCGCGGGAGGTCACCAGCGAATGGCGCGTCCAGATCGAGGGGCGCGCGTTCGAGATTAAGGAAGATCCGCGCGAGAGCGATGACCGGGCATTTCTCGAACTGCTGGTGGAGCGTATCGCATGAGGGCTGGCCGTACGCTCCGCCGCATCGTGATGGATCGGATCATCGCTCATGTGCCGGATCTCGGCGGTCGCGTCTTCGATATGGCGACAAAGGGTGTCGACCATCCTTATGCCACGCTCGGGCCGTCCTATTGGGTCGATGACAGCACCGAATGCATCGATGCGCGCGAAACCACCCTGCAGGTCGATCTCTGGCACGACTCCAGCAGCAAGGGCGAGCTGGAAGACCTGGTGGATGATGTGACTGCGGCATTGAAGGGGTGGGCTGATACCGTTTCGCTGACCATGCACCCGGTTGAGATTTCGCTGGTACAGATCATGGACGATCCGGACGGCGTGTCGGTCCATGGCGTCATCCAGATCGAGGCGATGGTGGAAGCCGATGGCAACCCTTAGTCCGCGCATCGTCGCGAAGCTTAAGCAGATCCCAGCGGTTGCCGTCGAGGCTGCGCGGCTTGCGATGGAAGAGGGCGCCGATCAGATTGTTGCCGACATGCGTGTCAATGCGCCGAAAGGGAAGACGCGCAAGCTAGTCAATAGCATCGGCTGGACATGGGGCGACCTGCCTCCCGGCACGTTCATGATTGATGAGATCAGGAGCGGGCGGAACCAAGGCGATCAATACGCGACGCTGCGGATCAAATTTTATGCTGGCGCGGGTGAGGGGTTCTATGCGCGTTTCCATGAGTTCGGGACCAAGGACGGCAAGACCCCGGCGCGACCGTTCTTTTACCCGGTCTGGAAGCAACACCGGGCCAAATACCGCGCATTGATCCGAAAGAGAGTGCGGGACGCGATCAAGGCGGCCTGGGCGAATGGCTAAGGCGATCTTCACCGGCGATTTCCACTACACCAGCATGACGCGCAACGCCGGCTGGTCGGCATATCCGTCGCCGGAAGTGCAGTATTTTCCGCGCGAATTCATCGACGCCGCCGTGAAAGCGGGCCGTGCGCAAGAGGTTTTGCCCTCCGTCCGCAAGGACCGGGCGGAAATGGCCAGCAAGGGCCGATAAATCGGGCGACTGAGTTTCAGGCCCTTCAACCTATCAGCCGCCACTTTTGGGGCGGCTTTTTTATGGAGAGAACCCAATGCCTGCTCCGATTACCGAGAAATTCGAGCAGATGACGCTCGAGATCACCGATGACGGCACTGCGTGGCGCAAGATCTGCGGCCTTGTCGGCGTCACCATCACCCGCACCGCGGCGTTTGACACGTCCGAGGTTCCGGCCGATTGCGATGACGAATCCCTTCCGCTGAAGGTCGAGCGCGCCATCCGCACGATCGAGGTTTCGGTCTCGGCCGAGGGCGTCTGGGCACAGCAGTCGCATGAGGACATCCAGGACTGGTTCTATTCCGGCCAAACCATGGATATCCGCGTCGGCCATCAGAACGCGGCGACCGGTGACACCCAATACGAAATGGGGCCAGCGCTGCTGACCACGCTGACGAACCAGCGCACCAAAGGCCAGAAGGTTTCGGCCTCGCTGGAAATCCAGTTCGACGGCACGCCGACCCGTGCGGCTAAGGCCGCCTGATGCAACCTGTCACAATCCGCTGGCCGGGCGGGGAACATGATTTCAGGCTCGGGATTGCCGAGCTTGAGGTCATCCAGCAGAAAACCGACTGTGGCCCGGAATACCTGCTGATGAAGATCAGCGCCGGGCGCTGGTCGCATGTCGATCTGATCGAGGTCATCCGCAACGGCCTGATTGGCGGCGGGATGGCGGCGGCGGAAGCGCTCAGCACAGTCCGCAATGCCTTCGAGCTGCATCCTATGATCCGGTTCAAGGTACCCGCCACCGCGATCTTGTCAGCCTGCCTCTACGGCCCTCCGGATGATCCGGTGGGGGAGGATATGCCGGTGGAGCCGACACCGGGGTCAGAAACAACGGCAAGTGGAAATTCAGCACCTATTACGGGTTAGGCGCGGCCATGGGGTTCTCCCCGGCGCAGGTCGGGCAAATGACCCCATGGGAGTTCATGGCCTGCCTTGAAGGGTTTGGCCGGGCCAACGGCTGGAAGCCGGGCGGCGGTGGCGGTGCGGCAGACGCCATCACCGATGAACAATTGGCGGCTTTGGGTATCGAGGGATTCTAATGGCGCAAGAGCCTGATCTTGTCATTTCCGCAGGGTTTTCCGACGCCCAGTTGGTCAAAGAGGCCAATAGAGTCGTCGAGATCTACCGCAAGAAAGGCGAGGAAGCCCAGAAAGCCTTCGTCGATGCGCAGGGCAAGGTCACCGACACCCAAGCCATGCGGGCGCATGTCAAGGAACTCGACAATCTGCAGAAGGCGTATGACCCGGTCTACCGTTCAGCGAAACAGTACGAGGCCGAAGTTGAGCGGTTGAACCGTGCGCTGAAGGTAGGGGCAGTCACGCAGGATCAGTATAACGAAAAGGTGTCGGAGGCTGCACGCAAGATGCAGGCTGCGGGTGCCAGCATCGAAACTGCAACCAAGCGCGGCAGTGGCGGTATCCAGAACTTCGCCTTTCAGGTCCAGGACTTTGCGGTCCAGGTATCGAACGGTACGGCGGCATCCACGGCCCTCGGCCAACAGCTTCCCCAGCTCCTCGGCGGATTCGGCGCGCTCGGCGCGGTTCTGGGCGCAGTGGTCGCGGTTGGCGTGCCTCTGGCCGCGTCGTTCTTCTCGGCGGGCGAGGAAGCTGTTGAGTTGGACAAGACGATCAAGGAATTGACTACCGGGTTAGAGGCATTGCGCGAAGCCCAGGCGAATGCCGCCATGCCAGTCGAGGCGCTGACCGAGAAATACGGAGCCCTGGCTGATGAAATGGCGCGGGTGTTCCAGAACCAGCTTGCGATTGCGGCGCAAGAACTGGACGCCATGGGCAGTTCGATCGAGAAGGCCATCGCCGCGACCGCCGATCTCGATGGCATGGTGCGGCAGTTCGATGCACTCAAAGAGGCCTCGGATCGTGGCGTCCTGACCTATGACGAATATCTCGGTGCGCTGCGCGATCTTGAACTGCAGTTTGGGTTCACTGCAGCACAGGCGCTCCAGTACGAGAACCTGATGGAGGCGGTCGCATCTGCTGATGGGCCCGAGCAGCAGGCACAGGCATGGCTGGCGGTAAATGACTGGATTGAGGCGAACCGCGACTCGCTGGCGGCACAGGGCGTCGCTGTCGATGACCTGATCAAGCAGACCAATGATCTGGCGGCAGGCTACGGCGATGCGCATGCGGCCGCCAGTGACATCGCGGCGGCTGCCGATGCCGGTGCTGTGGCTACCGACAACTGGGCGGCGGCGGCGGCTAATCTTGCTGCAAATCTGGAGGGTGCGGCCGGCGCTGCAGGTCGCGCGGCGGCGGCAGTTGGGGCTGCCATTGCCGCACAAAATCAGCAGGCCGGATTGGGCAGTGTTACAGGCCTTGATCCCTTCTCCGCTTCGTCAGGTCGGGCGCTGACGGCGGCGGCTGGCGGTAGCAATATTGCGCAGCAAGGCGAATTCGACCGGAATTGGCTGGTTCAGGTCGAGGCGCAGGAAAAGGCGCTGAAGGCCGCAGAACGGGCGTCTGGCCGCCGGAGTGGTGGTTCCGGTCGAAAGGGCCGCAAATCTGGTGGTGGGCGTGAGAAAGAGCCGACCGATATCTTCGAAAGCGCCGTGCAGGACATCGCGAACCTAGAACGCCAGATCACACTGATCGGCAAATCCACCGAGGAAACCGCACGGATGCGGGCACAATGGGAAATGCTCGATGCCGCGAAGAAGGCGGGCATTCCGGTTACGGACGAAGTCAACGCGCAGATCGAGGCCCAGGCTGCGCAGGTCGGGCAGATGACGCTCGCGTTGGAGCAGGCGGAGGTGGCCCAGCGGCAGTTTGACGACGCGATGGACGGGATTGCCGATGCTTTCACCAATGCCTTGGTCGAAGGTGAAAGCTTGCGCGAAGGGCTGGCCGATGTGTTCAAGGGCATCGCAGCCGATCTGCTCAAATCCGGCATTCGACAGGCGATGATGTCATCATTCGGTGGAATCGGCGGGTTTGGTGCGCTCTTCGGCGGTGGCGATCCTCTGGCATCAGCATTGAGCGGTGCTGGCCTCAGCCCAGTCCAGTCTTTCGATGGCGGCGGATTTACCGGCCATGGCGCGCGGTCAGGAGGGCTGGACGGGAAAGGTGGACGCCTTGCGGTCGTGCACCCAAACGAGACAATCCTCGACCATACCAAGGGGCAGGGGATGGGCGGCCTGACCGCTTCCTTCGCCCCGAGCATCCACCTGAACCCGGGCGTGACGCAGGCCGATTTGGCAATGGCGATGGCGGCGGCGCGGCGGGAATATGAGCAGAAGTTCCTGCCATTGCTGCGCAAAAACCTGCCCAAACATAAAGAGCGGTATGCCTGATGGTCGAGTTGATCGAATGGGACCACGACATCGTCCGCCATCTGGATGTGTCGTATTTCATCCAATGGACCAGCCGGGAGGCCGGGGCCAATCTGGCCGGGGTGTCGCAGATCCTGACGCCGATGATGGGCGTCTGGCGTGTGGATATCACCATGCCGCGTGAGTTCGACGGCACGCGGCTGAAGCAGTTCGAGGCGCTCGTCTCGCAGATGCGGGGGCGCTACAACGTCGCCAACTTGCCGGTCTGCGATCCTTATAAATACGACGCGGGCGTCAGCCCCCGTCAGTACCCTTTCGATGATGGTCAATGGTTCTCGGATGGCACGGGTTTTTCGGACGGCACCGGCGGTGTGCAACCGCTCATTCTGACCGCCGACGTCGCCATCGGTGCCAACCAGCTTTACCTCGATCTGACCAACCCGGTGCGTCCGGCTCCGCGGGTTGGCGATCACTTCAGCTCCGGTGGCTTTCTGTACCGGGTGGTTGCCCGCAACAGCGCGGGATGGGTCAAATTCGAGCCTTCCGCACGCGCCGCCATGGCCACCGGCAACGCCCCCAACTTCTCGGCACCGCGCTTCTATGGCCGCTTCATTGACGACAGCCAGGGCCAGCGCACGCGCGAGTTCCTGCGCTGGGGGTCCAGCATCACCCTGTCCTTCGTCGAAGCCTTCGATCGGAGCTTCACATGACGCCTGCGCTTGCCGCCTTCCTCGACACCGACCCGGAAGTGGTGCCGCTGGTCCGGCTGTTTCACCTGAACTTCGGCTCGGTCCAGTATTACCTGAACGAGACGGAAGTGCCGTTGACCTTCGACGGTCAGCTCTGGCAGCCATCCTATGGCTGGATCGGGGCCGATCCGATCTCGATCGAGGCCAGCCCGTTCGAAGCGAATGCGGCCTATTACACGGTCTGGAATGTCGGCACCAAGCAAGGCGCGGACCTGGCCTATGAGGCCCTGAACAATCCGGCCAGCTGGTCGGGCAAGAGCGTGCGCCAGCTTTGGGCGGTGCGCGGCTTTCCGAATGACGCCATCGTCATGCATGTCGGCCGCATCGTCGACGTGACCCCGCGCGAGAATGTCGGGCTGGCCGAGATCCGCATCCGGGCGGAGACGCTGGCGGCCTCGCGCAATTACACGCCGCTGGGCGAATACACGCCCCGCGACCAGGCACGGCGCTATCCCGGCGTGGTCGATCGTGGCCTCGATTATGTCGCCGCCATGCCCGGCAAGAAGATCAAGGGCTGGCTGCGCGGCTGATGCAGCAGCTTGATGATTACGTCCAGCGCACGGCCTTGCTGCCGTGGGAATGGGGCGTGCAGGACTGCACCATCTGGGTGGCGGACTGGTGCCTGCTGCGCTGGGGCTTCGATCCGGCGTGCCGGTTCCGGGGGCGTTACCGCAGTGCCGCCGGCGCCCATCACCTGACGGCTTGCGGGCTGGTGGTGCGGGTGGGGCCGGAGATCCCGCTGCCGCGCAAACCGGTCGCGGGCGACGGCGATCCGGGCGTCATCGACATCACCGGCCGCCAGGTTGCGGCCATCAGGTCGGGCAGCCACTGGCTGTTTCGGACCCCGCGCGGCGTCGGCATGGCGCGGCGCGACGCAATCGCAATTTGGGGTGAATGAATGCCACAGGTAGGAGCTTGGGTCGCGACGGCGCTGCTCGGGTCGGCGGCGGCAGCCGGTGCCGCCGGTGCCGTGGTCGCCGGGCTGGTCAACCTGGCGGTCAGCGCCGTGATCAGCATGGCGGTGGCCAAGATCAACGCGCCGAAGGGGCCTCGCCCCTCGGAGCTCACCACGGAGCTGAAGTCCAGCAACGCCAAGCGGATTCGACATCTGGGCCGGGTCCGGGCCAGCGGCACGGTGGTTTTCTACGAATGGGCGGATGTCGGCTTCACCCGGCGGCTGTTCAAGCTGATCGCGGTGGCGGATGGCGGCATGACCAATGTCGTGCGCTGGTATCTGGATGGCCAGCCGGTCAGTGTCGATGCCGATGGCTATGTGACCACGGCGCCGTGGAACAAGGGCAATATCCGCCTGCGCTACCGCAAGGGCTTGGTGAGCGATGAGTGGGACGGTGGGAACTGGGCAGAGATGCGCAGCGCCTTTCCGGGCTACTGGACCACCGATCACCGGCTGCGCGGCATCGGCACCCTTCTCGCCACCTTCGATGATGTGGACGGCGAGGACATTGCCGAGGTCTATTCCGGCGGCGAACCGGAAGTCTCGGCGCTGATCGACGGCGCCCCCTGCTACTGGATCCCGTCCGACGATTTTGCCCATAGCCGCAACCCGGCGCGCCAGCTTTGCGATGTGCTGGTCAATCCGACCTTCGGCCCGCTGGCGGCAGCCGATATCAATACTGGCTCTTTGGCCGGCGCGCGGGCGGTCGCGGTCGAGGAGATTGCCACGGCTGGCGGGACCCGCGAGCGCTACCAGTCTGGCATCAGCTTCGCGATGTCCGATCCGTTCAAGGATGTCGCCCAGAAACTGCTCGATGCCATGGGCGGTCGCGCCTGGATCGATACCGATGGCCGGCTGAAGGTCGAGGCAGGCGCATGGACCCCGCCGACGGTCACCATCCTTGAGCGCCACATTGTCGAGATGGAATACGGGGCAGGGACCGAACGCATCAAGCGCGTCACCAGCCTGCAGCCGACCTATGTCGCGCCCGAGGTGCGTTGGCAGGAAACCGTCGCCGATATCTGGGAGGATACCGACGCCATTGCCAAATGGGGCGAGGGCGAGCCCAAGGGCGTCGACCTGCTGGCCGTGCAGCATCACGGCCAGGCGCGGCATCTGTGCAAGCAGATGCTGGCCCGGATGAACCCGGCCCGGCGCATGACCCTGACCCTGCGCGCCTTTGGCTTGCGGCTGCTGGGGGAGCCGTGGGTGGCGGTGCATATCCCCCGCCTCGGGCTGAGCAATACCCCGTTCTGGGTCGATAGCTGGGGCTTTGACGGCACCAATGTCACGGTCGAACTGATCGAGGCCGATCCGGCGTCGTTCAGCTGGAGTGCGGCGCAGGATGGCGAGCCTCCGACCGAGGCGGAGGAATTCGACCGCGCCACCCTGACCTTCAGCACGACGGTCGACAGCCTGACCGTCGTCACCGACGACGGCGCGCCCTATCTCCGCGTCTCCGGGACCTATGCCGCCTCCTGGGGCTATATCGGCATGATCCAGTTCCGCCGCACCGGGTCGAGCGAATGGACCGATGGCATCCGCGAGACCGCCGCCAGCGGGCAATATCGCTACCGCACCCCGCCACTGGCCGATGGCGGCACCTATCAGCTCCGCAGCTATGTCGCGCCCGGCGGGCAGACCTGGAAGCAGAAATCCACCCCGGTCGTGGTCTCGGATATCGACATCGTCGCCAATGCGACCGCCCCCGATGCCCCGGTGGTGATCTCGGAGAGCGGCACATCCGGGGGCACGCTGTCGGTCACCTTCGGCCCCGATCTCGGGGTCAATTATCGCCGCACCGGGCTTTATCGCGGCCCGGTCGGCACCCCCTTTGGTTCGGCGGCTTTCGTCAAGTGGACCTACGCCACCTCGGCGGAAGTGACGATGACCGACGCCATTCCGGGCGGTGGCGCGCGCTACTGGCTGCAGTCCGAGAACCAATCTGGCGTCCCCTCGGCTGCGGCCTTGGTCGGCAATTTTTCCTAATCACGAGGGCAGTAATGTCATTCACCTCCGAATCGAACGCCGCATATGTGAATGGCGCGCCGGTGTCCAAGGCCAGCATCCGAACGCTCTGGGCTGCCGTTGATGGCATCGTCACCAACGGCGGCAAGGTGTTCTATACCCGTGCTGAAGCTGTATCATTCGGACAGGTCAATCTGCCCAGCATCATCAGCCGGATTCTGGTGGCCAACAGCGACTATCTTGAAGTGCGCGGGGCAGGTGCCACAGACGATCAGTTGTTCATCACTTTCCCCAATTGGGGGGTCTTGGCACGCTTCCCCCGGAAAGAGTTTATCGAGGCTATGAGCAGCGCAGGGGATACCCTATCGCTCAATACCTCAAGCTCAACCGCGCAGAACTTGGTTGCAACGATACCCTCTGCCCAAGCGCACATCTCAATGGGCAGTGTCGGGGTCAGGGTGGTTTTCGGATGGGTGACCTCAAACACGGGGGCCGATCCTACCATTACCATTGGCTCCGATGTTTGGACCATCAAAAGCCGTTCAGGGGCGGCTTTGGCGGCTGCTGATCTGGTGGGTGGGTCTCGATACACCGCTACCGTCGCGCATGTGGCCAACAAGCTTCTTCGGCTGGCCCCGGCGGTCCAGATTGCTGACATCAACGGCTTGGTAGCTTCGTTTGTCGCTCAGAACAACACAAGCGTTGCCGGAGATACCATTGCTCTGGTTAACGATACCACCAGTGCCAATGCGCTGACCTGCTCTATTCCAGCGGCCCAAGCACACATTCCATTCAACGTAACCAATCAGCGTAGCCAGGTGACTTGGCCAAACACGAATACATCCGCTGATCCGACGATCACTCTCGGCGGTCTAATTTACACCCTGAAGAACCGCGACGGAAATGCGCTCGCTGCTGGCGACCTGCAAGGGGGGCGGCGGCTCACCTTGGTCAATACCCATACCACCAACCGCATTCTGCGAGTGGTAGAGGCGTTGCAACAGGCCGATATCAACGGCCTCGCTCCGAAGCTCACGTCACTGACCAATGCCAGCAATCAGGGCGACACGGCCACGCTGCGAACCTCGGCGGGCGGCACGGCACAGGCCATCACATGCACGCTTGAAAGCGGCCAGTCCACAATGGCGTTTCAGCTATTCACGGCGTTTGAGTTCACCTGGACGACGACAAATACAGGCCCTGATCCGACGATCACGCTGGCGTCGCTGGCTTACACGATCAAGAACTGTGATGGTAACGCGCTGGCTGCCGGAGATCTAAAGGGCGGCGTCCGGTATCGGGCGTGGTTGTCGAACACATCGACCCGAGTTCTACGATTGATCGGCGTGACCAGTTTTGCCGATTTGAACGGCACGGTATCGTTCGGCATTGGGGAGGTCCTTGAGGACGGTTCTCGCGATCTGCTGACCATCACACAAGACGCGACCGAAAGCGGCACCCCCGAGACCCGCGCCCTGATCCGCGCCGAGGCTGATGGATTGAACCTGCGGGCATCGCTTGGAATGCTGCAAGACCTGTTCGACCGGGCGCGGCTGGCTGGGCTGCTGAACGGTGACAGCGGGTCGGAGTATTCCGCGGGGTTGGACTACCTGCCTGCAGCTGCCACGATGCTTGATCGTCGCGTTGCGGGTGTCACCCAAAAAGTAGGAGATGCCGGGATCGGCGCCGCGGCGCGATATACCGACACGGCCCACAATGGCGCTTGGTCATGGCTCTATGAACGTTGCTCTATAGTCATCGCTCTTGGTCAGTCCAACGGGCTACAGCCGATTATGCTTGGCCCGCTGGAATACAACACGGCCAAAACACCGGCACATGTGTTGATGCCGAACGATCAGTCCGGCACGGCTGGTCAGGGGGGCCTGCGGGGATGGGACGGGCTGGTTCCAACGGTCTCGTTCACGGCATTGGTTCCCGCCGTGTCGAACGGGGCGCAATCCAGTGCTGAAGCCTTCGCTTCAGCGGCCAATGCGCTTGATCCTCGTGGCGCGCAACTCTGGCTGGCCGGCAACGAAAGCGTCGGGGGCGCGGGCTTGCGAGGCACCACCGCATCCACTTGCATCTGGAAAACCACGACTGAGGTTCGTGCCAATGCCCGCACGAATACGATCAACAAGGTCACCCAGATGATCGCGCTTTCTCCGGTTCCGCCTTCGCAAATTGTGCTGATGCTTACCCACGGGGAAACCAACCGCCGCGATCCGATGGAGGAATACCGCGACGATCTGGTGGCCTACATGAACGATGTTGAGGCCGATCTGGCCTTTACCGGCTTGCCCATCTTGTGGCTGGTTGATCAGGTCGGGGGCAACAACACCGCAGGTGGCAACGACAACGGTAGCGACTGGCCGTCCAAGCGGGCGCTTTTCGAAGCTTGTGCTATCAAGAAGGCGGCGGAAAGCAACTGCATCATGATCGGCCCCCGTTATCACCTGAAAATGGGTACAGCCGCTGGTGGTGCGCCCGATACCATCCACCATGGTTATCATGAGCAAATCCGCCTGCGCGAGATGCACGCTGCGGCCTATGTCGCATGGGTGCGCGGGGTAGACTGGTATGCCGCCACGCCGGTATCGGCAGTGCGGACGGGCCAGACTGTCGTCGTCAGTTACGACAGCATCACGCCGCTGGTGATCGACCCCGATATGCTTGATTCGGGAGTTGCTGAGGTCAATCATGGGTTCTTCATCAACCAAGGCGCCGGAACCCTTATCACTTCGGTTGAGCAAGCAGGTCCTCGCAGCTTCCGCTTGACCCTTGATCGGGTGCCGCCCGCCGATGCCCGCGTGGCAATGACCTGGCGTCGTCCCGCGGTGGGCGAAGCTGATACCCGGTATACCGTAGGGGCTGGCTCTATCCGGGAAGCTTGGTCTCAGATGGGACCTATATCGGGCGATGCGATCTATCGTCCCATGATTTCCCTTCCTATTAACATCACCGTGGAGTGAACCATGCCAGTTCCAGTCGCCGCTCCGACAGGGGTAGACCTCTCGGGGGCTGCGCTTCCGGTCAGACTGACCATTCCCCAGAAACTCTCCGCCATCGCGGGCTTCGTTGGGGCTTGGTACACCCCAGAATACTCAGCGGGTTCTTGGCCCGCTAAGTATGGCGCGGGCATATCCACTGCGGTGAGTGCGGTAGTACCCGCGAAGGTATTCAAAAATATTGGAGGTGCATCAACCAGATGTGTGGGCATGACCGGGGTCAACACGTTGCAGGCGGCGGGGACGTTCACGAGCGGGATGAGCCTTTCGCTTGCCCTCAACCTGGTGATCGAGACGGGGGCGGCTCAATACCTGCTCGGCGGTGCCCCTGGCTGGAACCTGAACTGGCGCAATTCCGACAAGATGCTGCGGATCAACAGCACCGATCTGGCGGTTGTGAATAACGGCAACAGGATCATCATCATGTATCAAGGCGCATCGGAAATCGCCGTAGAGGTCGACAATATCATTGTCGGGACTGTGCCCATGGCGGGCGCACCGATCACGTCCCTTGCAATCGGCAACCGCCAAATCAGCGACCAGACTGGCGGGTTAGTCGGCGCGGTCTATCGCTATGCGCTCGCCACTGCGGATCTGCGCGGCACCGACGATGAGGGCCTGTTCCGCGAGATTATGACTAGTTTCTAGCGCTTTTTCGGCTGGATCGGGATGAGAATTTCCCGCGCGACGACAGCGGCGGCCCGCCATTGTTGGCGTTCCCCATCGCTGACCATCCCCCACGGCAACACAATCCCGCTGCTGTCCTGCTCCAATTTGCCGTGCGCTTCATAAAGACGTGCTGCAACAAAGTCGTTTTGGGAATCGGTGGTCATGACAGCTCCCAAATGCACCTGCAGATGATGTGGGCGAGTCGTCGGAAAACGCATTCTATTTGGCCTTCCCGAGGGGCGGCTTTTTTTGTGACCAACTCACGCGGAGACGTCATGACGCAAACCATCGAGAGCAAGGGACAGCGCATCGTCCCGACCCTCGGATTCTTCCTCGATCGCCTGTGGGTCTGGCTTACTGGCATTGCCTTTTGGCTAGTGGGCGCCGTGGTGCTGGCCGTTTTTACGCCGTTTTGGGACAACGCTCGGGCGGTCTGGGACAGCCCGGCGATGCTGAGCGCGCTGCAGAAGGATGTGCTTGCGCTGCGCACTGAGTTGGCGGCCGCGACAGGCGACAACCGGGTCATCCGCCAGCCGCCAGGCCTCAGCTATGTCACCGAGCCGGTGCGTATGGGTGAGCCGGTGATCCTCAACCTGGTGATCGAACGCACGGAACTGGGCGCGCAATGTCATTTCCTATCCGGCCAGTCGTTGTTCACCGAGGCGGGTGGGGTGATCACTCCCGGATCCGAGATGGAGCCGTCGCGCCAGATCAGCGAAGAGCTGACCCGGCTTCGGGTCAAGCTGATCCCGCCCGACACACTGCGACCGGGCCGGATCGAGCTCTATATTGCGTTGGAATACGATTGCGACGGCCGCAAGGTCTACGACCGTACTGACGTTGTAACTTATACGCTCTTGCCGCACACTTAGAAGGTTCAGAGGCGAGGAAGCGATCTGGTCTTGTCTCCTCGCGTCAACTTTTTTGCAGCAACACTACCAGCGTATCCTCGGATAAGTTAGAACGCGTATTCGATGTAGTGACGTGCTCATGAGTTAGGCGTTCCTGCGAACAAGGCAACGATAGTGGACTTGGAAGCAGTATGAAATTTTTCAATTTCAAGAAGCATGCTGGTATAAGGTTTCTTCACCCGCCGACAGATTTTTTATCTCCTCGCCCCTTGGGTAATGTGGTGGCGCATAACATTACCACAAACGAACGCAGAAGGATTCTCCTTGATACCCATATAAACGATTACTATTGGCATCGACGCATGTCATGTGGGTATCAGTTGAGTACCCTCTTGGCTGAGATATCTAACCCAGGTATAGAAAAGAAGTTTTTATCGTCGGATGGCCTAGTAGTCCTAAATGGCGCTGCCGGCGATAGGGCGAGAAATGCCTTAAAAAGGAAAGCTAACGACCCAGCGCTGATTGCAAATTACCTCAAAGACAATTGGATTGAATTGCAGGACCCGGTATCTGTGCCCGTATCCAGTGGCTTTCGTGGTGAGTGCGTTATTGAGGCCAAGAATTATTTTAACTTCTTTCACTTCATGACGGAGAGTTTGCATAAAGTTTCATCCCTGGATGGTATTGATGCATCAATTGATTCGGTTCGTTTCATTTCTAAATCTAAGGAAGTGAAGCCTTTCGTTGAGAGTTGGGTGCGTGAAGCCGGACTGAGTAATGATTTTCCTGTCAGTTTGACGGAAATAAAGCCGTCGGAAAGTTTTGGATCGAGTATTGTAACTCCTCTCTCTGCAAAGCACCTACTCTACCAGCTTTCTGGGTCACATCACGATGCGATCGAGGCAACAAAGCCAGCTGGCAGAACTTGGGATGGCTATGACGCCCGTCCTCACCCAGTAAAGATTTTGGCGACGAATTCTTTCGACGACACGCTCTACTCTTTCCGTAGAAGAATGATCGATCTGGCTATGCGGCATGTGGAACGGAAATGGTCTTCAAGAATTTATGCAATTCGCTCCAGTGCTTTGTTGCGCTCTAGAAAAATGGAAGGTGAGGAAGATCTGATTGTCGAACTCACCAAGAATGGTTTCGAAGTAGTTTGTTTCGAGAACATGTCTCCTTTGGAGCAAGTCAAGTGCGTGAGCGGCGCAAGGTGTGTGGTGATGCAGCACGGCGCCGGTATGTCTAATATGATCTTTGCCCGTGAGAACGCACACTTCTTTGAGATTGGAACTTACCAGACCGCTCTTGCACGGTGGGGAGACTTTATTTCTCTCAGTCATGTTTCTGGATGCAATTATCATCATATATTTTCCAATATGGACTTCGCTGACGATTTTGACCCTGTATTTGCGAGGGATGGCCTCATTGCGCCTAAACTTGACGGTGTTTCTATTGAGAGGATAGTCCATATTATTAAGTCCAGTTTGAGCGATAAGAGGTCTGGAATTCTTTTGGGCCTAGAGCGACATTTTAATTACTATGTTTCTCGGCGTGCCTACAGGCACGCGTTTCGACTGCTTGACGCTAACGCTTCTTTCTTCGATAATATTGGCGATTATTGGATGTTAAGAGGTAGATTAAATGAATTGTCATCACACACCGAAAGTTCTATAGATAATTTTTATCGTGCTTGGGATTTGTCGGGTAGTGAATCGGCGTGGGTTCAATTCATGAGGCTTTCGAGTGAGAGTGATCCGCGGAGGAAGTTGAGAAACTCATAGGTTTCCCAAGTTGAGGCGAGTCAGCTAACTCGATTTTTTCTTTCAGCTCGATCATCTTAGCATATTCACCTTGTTTCTAAACCACATCGGCCCCGCCAGCGTGCGGGGCTTCTCTATTGGGGTATTAGCTATCAATCATTATGATTGGTGGTAGCGATGCGGACAAAGCTGCCGCTCGCCGCAAGGTGCATGTAATGCAGGACGCGGACACACCCGGTTTTGCTGTAATTTGCATGAAGGGTTGTTACAGCCGTGTTTGCTCGAGGAAAGGCGACCTCACAATTGACAGCCAGCACAGCTTGGAAGATCATGCGCCAGCGTTTCAGAATGGACGACAGGGCCTGGCGCTTCGATTCATGCCTGCCGCAAAGAAACCGGCGCCGGGCCATGGGTCTAAAGAATGCCGAGGCGACGATACACTGGAGAGTGTAATGCCTTTCTTAGCTTTCCCAGCGCCATCAAATGGCGTCGATCTGGGGCTATTGGAAATCTATGATCGAGAAATCAAAGTCGCGTATCGCGGTGAGACTTATCTTGTGCGTGATAACGGCGCTGTGCATCGACGTCGAAGATCTCGGCAGAAAGTACGAGCACTTGATGAGGCTTGGAGCTTTGGCCGTCAGACCCTTTCGACGGGCTATCTGAACTTGGCAGGCGTGCCGGTGCATCGCATCGTATGCACTGCGTTCCAAGGCGATCCTCCATCGGACCAGCACGTCGTCGATCACATTGACACCAACCGAGCCAACAACCGGCCGGAGAACTTGCGTTGGGTGACACGGCTGGAGAACGTCTTGCTCAACCCGATTTCGGCACGACGCATCGAGCTAGTCTACGGGTCAATCGAAGCGTTCTTCGAGGATCCCGGGCGTCTTCAGAGCGACAAGCAATATCCTGACATATCGTGGATGCGAACTGTTTCAAAGGAGGAAGCGGCCAGCGCAAAGGGGCGCCTTGAAGCATGGGCCTTGAGCGGCGATGTACCTAGCGGTGGCGCGCTCGGTGAATGGCTCTATGGTACCCGTGAACGCGCTGATTTCGAACCGGAACCAGAGGAGTACGAGTCGCTTTCACCGTCTGTTGTACAGGTGCGTTGGAAAGTACCAACCGAGTTCCCGGAATGCCCTAAAGCTGTATCGGATGATGCGCTGGCCGAGTATGCGTCGGCTCTCTACTTTGGTCGTGTCTTCGCGTGCAACGACATCTATCAGAGCGTCGTGGTTCAGTGCGGCATGGCAGATGATGGCCTTGTTGTCCTTACCCATAATCCTAGCGAGAATGCGGCCAAATCATGGGCCGTGGCCCACGTAGCGATCTGCGGTGAGTTCTTTTACCATCGCAATGAGCACCAATACTTTTCGCTTCAGGGTGCGCTGAAAGCCTTCTGCGAGCTTACTGGCGACAGCTACGACGAATGTATTGACGACTACTGCTGATAACTCATTTGGGATAAGGGCTGCGCGAATTTGGCCCAGTCCTTCGAACCTCACTTCGCTGTCGAATGGTCTCTCAGGCTCAAGCTCAACTGTCAGAGACGACTGTCCGTTAAGGGCTCGAAGCGGCACGCGCGCGATGCGACCTGAAGCTTCCGGTCACTTGCAAGAGTTGCTCAAGCTGGGGCACAAGTGCAATCAATAGATGGATTGCACCGAGGACCGAGAGGCCAAGAATGCGAGCGAGTATAAAAAGCTTAGACATAGAGGGGCTTGATGATCCTGAAGCCTGGCCGGAAGATATAGAATACTTTGCCGCCTTGATCGTCATGACTATCGGTCCTGATTACGAAGACGCTGGCGAGTTTTTCAGTTGCACTGTGTGTTCACCGCTTTGGTTCGCTGAGAACGTGCTGAAAACTAAGCGGCTGGATCCCTCACATGAAGATATCCAGCACCCTCCAAAGTTCGGAAGGCACTATCTCTTCGCGACCAGGTTCAATGAAAAGTTGATCGTTGAAGCTGTGCGTCACTGGGTGACGAGCCAAGAAGGCGTAGACTGGCAAGATCTCGCTGTGCGCCTATCGCGTAATCTGGCTTGGGAGTTTGAAGACTACAGAGAATATGTAGAAGCGCCTCAGTAGGTAATCGATGTCGGGGACGGGCGCGACTTTCCACGTTGGGCTCGACGAGGCACGGCGCGATGCGGAAGAAGCGGCCGTTCGTCGCGAGGGTCTCGTCGGCAGCGGCCTCGTAAACAACTCTAACGAAGCTGTTGATTCGTCAGAGTTTCCGAGAGCCTAGTAGCCGATGGAAGGCCAACTCCAACTCCCCACGAATCTCGTAGAATTGGTCGGTACCAACGTTGCCAATTACAAAGCCGTCGTGAGGGTCGGCATGTCCCAGAACGCTGATGCCGACGACATACGAGTAAATGTCAAAGGTCATCTCCCTTATCTCTCGGTCAACCTCTGTGCCTGCAAAGAAGTTGATAGCAAGGCCGCTGTAAAGCCATTGCGATAGCGGCCCGGCCTCAAAGCCGACCCGGCGATAATGCCCGTCAAACTCGCCGAGCAGCGCAGCGATGGCCGAGGGTTCGCTTTCGACCTTCGCCTCCCTCAGATCCTGACCCGCGCCATCCATCACACAGACGCTCTTGGTGCGAACCGAAACATCCAAGCCGACAAACAGGTCCATGACAGTGCCTCCTGAATACATGAGCAGGAGTCTGCCCGGATAACCGCCGACTTGTCACCCCGCCGCGGAAAGCAGCGGGACGGCCCGCAAATCATCCCATCTTTTTCATGGAGAACCCATGCCTGCAAACCGCTTCAGCGCCTTCACCCATGGCACCAACGCCCCGGCACTCGGCGCCTTTGCCGTGACCCCCAGCGATAGCGCCGACCTGGCCGAAGCCATCCGCGCCGTGACCATCAATGTCGGCGGGACACTGTCATTCATCGGTCTGGACGGCGTGATCTACACCACTGCGGCGCTGCCCGCTGGCACCTATGCCATGAGTGCCGGTCGTATTCGTGCCACCGGCACCACGGCGACCGGTATTACGGGCTGGGTCTGATGTTTGTCGGGCTCGGACTGGGGCTGGGGGTCACACCGCCCAGCATGACTGCAGAGGTGCTCCCCACCATCACGGTCAGCGGCGGCCTTATCACATCCTTCTCGCGGGACGGCGTCGACTACAACCAGATCACGTTCCACCAATCGGGGTCATGGCTGGTTGAGGGCGTCGCCGCCCTTGCGGCCGAGATCGGCTGGAAGCGGGCTCTGGGCGCCGGGGCCGCCACCGGCGCCCGCAGCACCAACTCGATCTATCTGCCCGGACCGGGAGGGGCAGGCGGGTTGATTGATGATGACCCGATCGGGCCTCTTGTCGACGGAACCTATACCGTCGAAATCGGCGCGGCCGGGCCGGCGATTGCCACCGCCGTCAACATCGCCAATCAGGGCTCAGACAGCACCCTGTCGCATCCGGGTGGCCTTGTCGAAACGGCGACAGGCGGTGGATATGGCGCCATCTCCGGATCTTATGCCAACGCTGGTCCGGGCGGGTCTGGGGGCGGCGCACGGGCTCAGACCAACGCGACCGGGACCAATACGAACTTCGGCACCGGGGTTGATGGTCAGGGGTATCGCGGCGGCTCGGCGAATAGCAGCTCCACCGCGGGAAATGCCGCATCGGGAGGGTCCGGCGGTGCGGGTGGTCCGGGTGGAAACGCCGCCGCCGGGGTGGCCGGGGCCGCTGGCCTGGGCGTCGAGCTGGATTGGCTGGCGGTTCCAACCATCGTCTGCGCTGGTGAGCGTGGCATCTTGCTCTCGGAATCCGGCATCGCTTCTGAGGACAAGACTCTCGGCTCAGGCTCAAGGGGAGCGCTGAGCGCCAATGTCGGCAAGGCAGGTGACGGGTTCCTGTTTGTTCGGGTTCGCGCCGACCAGGTCACGGTGAGGATGGCCGCATGATCTATGTCGCGCACATTCAATTCGGGATCGTGGCGCAGGTCACCGTCGAGCCGGATGATTGCCCGCCCGCACCGGATCACGTCGTCATCGGTCCCGACAATATCGTCGGGGTCGGCTGGACTTGGGATGGCAGCGTGTTCGCACCGCCGAACCCACCCACCAACGAAATCCCCGAATAACCCTATCCGGCCCGCCTCGCGCGGGCCTTTTCATTTTCAGAGGACTGGAATGGATCGGATCATCATGCACTGGTCCGCCGGCACGCATGCCGTGTCGGCACTGGACCGCCAGCACTATCACTATGTCATCGACGGCTCCGGCATTGTCGTCGAAGGCGACCACGCCCCCGAGGACAATCTCGGTCCGTTGGTGTCGGGGCACTATGCGGCGCACACCCTCAATTGCAACACCGGCTCGATCGGGATCGCGCTGGCGGGTATGGCCCGTGCGGACGATAGGCCCTTCACGGCGGGGCCGTGGCCGATCACCGAGGTGCAGGTGGCGGCGCTGGTCCAGCTCTGCGCCGGGCTGTGCCGCCGTTACCAGATCCCGGTCAAGCGCGAGACTGTGATTTCACATGCCGAGGTCCAGCCGACGCTGAAGATCGCGCAGCGGGGCAAGTGGGACATCGCCTGGCTGCCCGGCATGACCAAGCCCGGCAATCCCGTCGAGGTCGGCGACATCATCCGGGCCCGGATCCGCGAGGCGATGGGGGTGGTCATCCCCTCTGGACCACTGAGCCCGGTGCCAGACGTTCCGCCGACCCTGCAGCGCGGTGACGTGGGCGAGCCGGTGCGCCGGGCCCAAGCCTTGCTGACCGCCAAGGGCTTCAACCTCGGACAGATCGACGGCGATTTCGGCCCGAAGACTCGCGCCGCCGCGGTCGCATTCCAGCGCGCCTCCAGATTGCGCGAGACCGGCAACATCGATGCGGCGACCTGGGCCGCCCTGCTTCTGAAAGGAAACTGATCATGATGCTTTTCTTCTTGCTGGCCCTTGTGGCCCTTGCGGCTATCGCGCTTTTGCTGTGGACCATCCGCGCGCCTCGCGTGTGGCCGCTGGCCATGATGATACTCGCCGTGGTGGCGATGCCCTTGCGGGCCTCGGCCGCGACGCTGGACACTTTCCTGACGGCGGCAACACCCGGCCTGCTCGAAATGATCGGGCTGGTGATCGCTGCCATCATCGCCTGGGGGACCAAGAAGGCGCGTGAGAAATGGGGGATCGAGATCGAGGCCAATTATCGCGAAGGGCTGCAATCCGCATTGCTGACCGGCGCGCGGCTGGCACTGGCCCGTCAGCTGACCGGTTCGGCGGCGATCCAGATCATTCTTGATCATGTGCGCGATGTCGGTGCACCGGATGCCGTCAGGCACTTCGACCTCGATGCCGGAACTCTGACCAACTTGGCCGAGGCAAAGCTCGAGCAGGTCAAGTTCCAAGCAACAAAAAATGGCTTGGAGTTGGCCAACACGATGAAAGATCGCGCATTTTAGTTTTGTGACCTGAGGTTGCCGCAGTATGATATGAACTGAAACTATCGTTCCGCACGTGGCGTCAGAGGTTTGGACGTGAGGGAGGTTTTTGGGGGCCTCACCTTCAGCTCACGAAAGCGAAAAAGGATACTGCAATAGCATCCTCGAGCTTGAGTATAGACGCCCCCCTTCCGCCACTTGCTACGCTACACTCGGTCCGGTGGAAGTAAGGTCCGAGCGAGATCATTCGCGAGCGCCGGTCTATTAGCTGTTCGCAAAGCAGATATTGCGCGCTCTCTCAGCGTATGGCTCGGATGTTGTGTCAGCTTGTGGACTAAGCCATCTAAGTATCGCCGGTACTGGCGAGCTGTACGGTATTGAGAATAAAATTTAGCGACCGACATATCTCCCGTTGCACAACTTTTTACAAAACCTGACAAAATTCCCACCTGTCGCATATATTGTGCAGTAAAGTGCCCTGAATATCTTGCTTTTAATAAGGTCACATTTGACCCTTCCAGTAACCCCGCGTGGCGTCGATCCTCCTCGAGAAGTGGGTCAAAAACAATCCAAGCATGCTTAGCACTTCGTAGTTCTGACCCCGCATCAGCGAATAATCCTGACCAGTCCGCTGCAGTTCCTGAAGGATATCTATTGTCCCAATCAATTTTCTCTGGATCTAGTGTGGCCTGAGGTGAGAATGCAATTACTGTGCATCCTGGCGAAATTGATGAGAAAGCACAGGCTGCATAAGCTCCCATAGATGTCCCAGAGAAGATTACCTGCTTGAACTTTTTGAAAAAGCCACGCTCCGCAAGATTATGTAACTCATCATGCAACCGGGGAATGCGATACCAGTTTGGCCGATAGCAAAGCACTCCCAAACTTGACCATTCCATCTTCTTGGCAAAAGCATAACCCCAAGGATCGCGATATTTTGTTGACGCCCGGACACTTGCTAAATTGTCGAAGCTTACATACAGAACTTTTCCACTTCTGTATGTGTGTTGAAGTGCGAATAGATCGTCAGAGATTAAGAATCCTCGGCGATTTTTAGTGGTTAGAAGGTCATTAAGCCATTGGGGGTCTTGTGATTCATGATTGAGCGCATTTTTCTCGGTATTTTTGTTATTCAAGCCAGCTATTTCCCTACTTTCATCCGTTAGAAAAGGGAAGTTCTTCTCAATGGAACGGTTAATTTCTTCGCTTGACATCATAACCATTCCACGGTGCTTTATAGTCGCCGCCGTAAACTGCGTATCGTTGGTCCCGTTATGCGTCACCAAAGAAAGCCGGTTTTCGATGACTACCGTTGGGAATCTCGTCGCCATGCCAAAGTGGCCGAATTCGTAAATGCTCTTGCTGGGATGTCGAATTGCGGCGCCGGCGCTCATGAATTCAACTGGCCAGTGATATACACCGTCCTGCTTGCCGCCGACAGAGCTGTACATGACTCCGCGAATACTTGCGACAAATACACCCTCGGCATTCATGCGTGTTGCGGTGAATTCGCGCATTGCTTCAATAAAATCGATGCATACGCAATCGTCATCATCTAAGCGAAACTGTAAAGTTTGTGAATACTTTATATTAAGTTCGCGAAATACAATTCGTTGCGCTTCATGTACGGATATGACTGGGAAGAAACGTAAAGTAACCTGCGGAATATTTTCGCATAGCGCTTTAAGTCTATCTTTAAATTCTGTCGGCATTAGGTCAGAGGAAAGGACCAAGAAGCGGAAGTTCTGGTCCGTTTGTGCCCGTAGCGATGCTAGAGTCAAAAGCTCGAAAGTTTTTAGTCTGGCCTCCATCCTGTCGCGAGAAAATAAATGTGCTGCGCGCTCGGTCAGAAGAATTTGGGCTTCTTCTTCTGACTTACCTTGGAATGCTTTCCAATCACCCTTTCCCAACAAGGAGAATCGGCATATGCCAACGATGTTCATCCTGACTTCCTGCGCATTACGTGTTGAGCTTAGGCAATAGATTCCAAATCCTATGGCGTCGTTTCGCTGGACGCAATCTGGTTCCCTGACCGTAAGTGTACGCTTGCGATCCTCTTCATTCCGGAAGGGTGGTTCGGCCGCTTTGCATGTCTGAAAGGACCACGGCTGCGGCCTGCCAACGGCGGTTTGGAACCGCTGGTGATTATAGAGTGCTGCTGCGTGCGCCATCGTTGCTAGAGAGCGGCGGAGCGATACCGCCCACTGATGGCGCGCGCGGCCTGAGACCCTGCCTCCGTGGCGAGAAGAAAGGCAATAATGTTTCAAGGACCTCCGCAGGCGTTCAGTGAAGACGTTGTCGATTCTGCAGCACTTGTCATTCGAGTTCGGGTCCCGATCCGCTTCACGAGACGGATGGCCTCCGGCTTGTTCGGTAAGCGTCAGGCCAGCACGTTGCAGGATATTCTTCTCTGTTTCGCCCGCCGGCTGGTGGTCGAAGGAGGAGCGCGAGATCGAGGAGCTGAGCGAATCGGAGCCCCGATCGACAACGTCGGAGGGTCCCGCTCAATCATCCCGGTCGGCATTGTCTCTCGGACCGATTGCGTTCCGATATCTCACCACTTGCCCGTCCACGGTTTGCGCGGTCAAGCCAAAAAAAATGTTGCCGACGGCATTCACCCGCGCTCTCCGGCCCGTGGAATTCAATGACTTCTTCCACTGGTGGTTCATCGACACGCCGACTTCGGCAGCCAGCTCCGGCTCGGTGTACACGCCCTTCACTGCTTCCAGCGGCATGCTCGCCGTGAAGTCGCGGCATCGTTTCTGAGCTTTAACATTTCTGCTCCCTGTACTAGTGGACCAGAACACGTCGGATCGTAGTTTCCGTCCCTGTCCGAGTTCCGGCGAGTAGCTCAGTTGGAGGCGTTGACTAGTGAAATGAAGGGAGCTTATTGCTAAGCTATGTGCCGCCAGTCGGCTTGATAGTAGCTACGTCTAGGATCCCCGAGTTATAGGTATTTCTTTGAAAAGACATCATGTTGAAGAATTAATGGCATCCCTTGATCAGCTTGTGCGCCAAGGCTGGGTGGAGATTAAACTTTGGCAGCTCTTGGAATGGTATGAAGTCGAAGAGCTGGGATCAGAAGTCTTCGGGGACGTTCAGGAACGATATTTCTCAATCGGCGGTGACGCCGACCTCCATGTATACGATTCCGGGAATTTCCTCTTGGTCAAAAACGATAGGCTGATGTCTTTGACAACGAAGCTATCTGAGTTGAGACGTGCACAGGACGACAGTGTTGTAGAATTTCCTACAAAAATGCCGACGCAGTAACCTTTGGGAGGAGAGAGGTTTCCGCAGATGCGCTTGCAGGGGGTTGGAGCGCATTGCGATCGTAATGCGGATGAGGATCGGCGTTGGCTCGGGTATTATGACGCTATTGCCTAGCAACGCCGCCTGATTTCCGGGTGATTGCATCGAGCCAACTCCAGCCCGCCCATTTGTCGCCGGTCGTTCTCAAATGCGTATACCGCTGCAAGCTTTGCCAGCTTCTGTGACCCGATACGCTCGCTGCCTGCGGGATCGTTCGACCCATCTCGAACTGACGTGAGACACCTTCGTGCCTCAGGTCGTGAAAGTTCAAATCTGCGATGCCTGTGACCTTGGTTGCCCGGGTAAAGTTGGTGCTGATGGACCGGTGATTGTAAGGGAAGATGCGCTCGCAGTCTCGGGTCATCATCGCATCTATGATCCGTTCGGCCTCGGGCGGTAGATCGACCCAGATATTGTTCCCATCCTTCTCGCCCGGATGCTTCATGTCGCGGACTAAGACGCGGCCCGGTTCGAGATCCTCCCAACGCAGGGACGTTATTTCCTCTTGGCGGCGGCTGGAGAAAAGGGCGAATGCGCAGATCATGTGCATCGGCATGGATCCACGCCGGCGGGCCTGCTCCTCAAAGTAAGCCATGATCCTGTCCATCTCGTCGATAGTCGGTCGCCGCTCGCGCTTCTTGGACTTTGCGGTCAGGCCGAGGCGTCGGCATACCGCCACGGCCGCGTCCATCTCAACGCTGTTGAGCTTCATATTCCATGCAGGCGCGGCGATTGCGAAGATAGCTGACAGGTGAGACAGATAGTTGGCCGCGGTCTGAGGCTGGCGACCGCCGGCGTTCAGGAACTGCGCGAACGCGACAATGTCTTTCGATGTTATCTGTTCGCATGACATCGCGGCGATGTCGTGGTTCTTGATCGCGGCAAGAACTTGCCCCTTTGTTTTTCCGATCTTCCTGGTGCTCGTCTTGAGATACTCATTTATTGCATCTGCGAGCGTGGCACCATTTCCCTTGATACGAGATAGCTGCTCAAATCCCCCGGGCTTCTTCAGCTCAGCTGCTTTGCGCTTTAGCCAAGCCTCAGCGGCGGGGCGACGGTCGAACGACGACGACGCTGAGGCTTTCTTGCCGTCTCGCATTATCCGGACCTGTGCGGTATACACGATACTGCCGTCTTTTAGCCGGCGTTCGGTTATGGTTCCCACGATTTGCTAAAGCCTCGCTCGATTCTTGCTAACGCTAAGCAAATCAGAAATATGAACCCACTAAAACCAGCAAAAACAGGACAGAACGGAAGGCTCAGGAAGTTGCTTAATCAGGCGGCGAAGATCGATTTAATCAAAGAAAACAACGCCGCGTTGCTTTCGGTCGCACCGATGATGGACTGGACCGACCGCAACTGCCGGATGGTCCATCGCATGCTGTCGCGCCGCGCGTTGCTTTATACCGAGATGGTGACGGCTCAGGCCATCATCCATGGTGAGCGGGGGCGGCTGTTGGATTACGACGCGGTCGAGCATCCCTTGGCGCTGCAACTGGGTGGGTCCGAACCGGCTCTGCTGGCCGAGGCCACGCGTATCGCCTCGGACTGGGGTTATGATGAGATCAACCTGAATGTCGGCTGTCCCAGCGACCGCGTGCAATCGGGTTGTTTCGGCGCGGTGCTGATGACCATGCCGCAACTGGTCGCGGATTGCGTGCAGGCGATGCAGAAGGTCAGCCCGGTCGAGATCACGGTGAAATGCCGCATCGGCGTCGACGATCAGAACCCCGAGGAAGTGCTGCCCGCCTTTATCGCGCTGATGCGTGACAGCGGTGTGCGCCGCCTGTCGATCCACGCCCGCAAGGCATGGCTGCAGGGTCTGTCCCCGCGTGAGAATCGCGAGATCCCGCCGCTGGACTATCCGCTGGTTCACCGCATGAAGGCGCAGTTCCCCGATCTGCATCTGTCGATCAATGGCGGCATCGCCTCGATGGATGAGGTGCGGGGCCATCTGCAGGTCATGGACGGCGCAATGGTCGGTCGCGCGGCCTATCACCAACCGTGGGACATTCTGGGGCAGGCGGACCTGTTATGGGGCGATGAGCCCACATTCACCAATCCCTTCGACGCAGCCATCGCCATGCGGCCGGTGATCGACGCGCATGTAACGAATGGCGGAAGGCTGCATCAGTTCGGGCGCCACATGCTGGGCATGTTCCATGGCCGCCCCGGCGCGCGGGGCTGGCGCAGGTTGCTGTCCGAGGGCGCGTCCAAGGCCACGGACCGGGCCTCGGCGCTGGCGGTCTATGATGCCGCGCTGGCCGAGGTAGCAGCCGGGGCCGAAGCGGCTTAAGCGCGCTCGGCGGCCTTGGCCGCGTCCCAAAGCGCGTCCATCTCGGCCAGATCGCTGTCCTCGGGGCGGCGGCCGTCGGCGGCAAGCGCCGCCTCGATCGAGCGGAAGCGACGGGTGAATTTGGCATTGGCCAGCCGCAGGGCCTCTTCGGGGTCGATGTTCAGATGCCGGGCCAGATTCGCCATGACGAACATCAGGTCGCCGAATTCCTCGGTCTGGTGGGCGTGGTCCATGCTGTCGCCCGCCTCGACCAGTTCGGTGGCCTCTTCCTGGATCTTGGCCAGAACGTCCTGCGGGCCCGGCCAGTCAAAGCCCACGCGGGCGGCACGGTTCTGCAGCTTGACCGCGCGGGTCAGCGCGGGCAGGCCAAGCGCCACGCCGTCCAAGACGCCTTTTTCGGCTTTCGCGGCGCGCTCTCGGGCCTTGATCTCCTCCCAATCCTTGATCTGTTGGGCGGCAGATTTGTCGCGGGATTCGTCGCCAAAGATATGCGGATGGCGGTCGATCATCTTGTCCGAGATGCTGGCCACCACGTCCGAAAATCCGAACATCCCGGCTTCCTCTGCCATCTGCGCATGGAAAACCACCTGCAGCAGCAGATCGCCCAACTCTCCGGGCAGCTCGTCCCAGGCTTCGCGGGCGATGGCATCGGCGACTTCATGGGCCTCTTCGATGGTATAGGGGGCGATGGTCGCGAAATTCTGTTCGATGTCCCACGGGCAGCCGGTCTGGGGATCGCGCAGCGCCGCCATGATCGCCAGAAGCCGGGGAATTCCGGTTTCATCCGCCAGTGTCGGGCGGTCGGCCAGCGCCGGGTGCAATGCTTGATCTGCCATGGTCGGCCCTTCCTGATCCTGCGTAATGCCGGGTTTTCTCTGACCTGCCACAGGTGCCTCGTCATGTCCACGCCGGGGCGGTCTGACAGATGGCGCAGATGTCATGCCGGGGTTTCTTGCCATCCCCCGGCCACGCGGCTACGGTGCGCGCCAATTCCGCCGGGGGGACCTCCCGGAGAACGCCTGTGAAAAAGGGATCAACCCATGTTCGTGACCCCCGCCTATGCCCAAGCCGCCGCTCCGTCGGGCGCTGCCAGCATCGCGTCCTTCCTGCCGCTGATCCTGATCTTCGTGATCATGTATTTCCTGATGATCCGCCCGCAGCAGAAGCGTCTTAAGGAACATCGCGCCATGGTCGAGGCGGTCAAAAAGGGCGACGAAGTCATCACCCAGGGCGGTCTGATCGGCAAGGTCACCGCAGTGCGCGACAACGAGCTGGAAGTCGAAATCGCGCCGGGCGTCAAGTCGCGCGTCGTGCGCTCGACCATCACCGGCGTCGTGAACAAGACCGCTTCGGTCGCCGCGAACAACTGAGTTACCTGCCCAGATGCTTCAGATCCCCGCCTGGAAACGTGTGCTGATCCTGGGGCTGATCGCCCTGGGTCTGCTCTATGCTGTGCCGAACCTGTTCTATAACCGGGTCGAGCAGCACAATGACGCCATTGCCAACATGGAAAGATCCGGCGTCGAGACGCCCGAGGATCTGGCTGCCAAGGCCGGTTGGCCGAACTGGATGCCCTCGGGACTGGTCAATCTTGGCCTCGACCTGCGTGGGGGTGCCCACCTTCTGGGTGAAGTCCATGTGGCGGATGTCTACAAGGCGCGGATGGACAGCCTGTGGCCGGAACTGCGCGACGCTCTGGTCGCGCAGCGTGAGACGATCGGCGCCGTGCGCCGTGTCACCGCGCCCGACGGCCA
Source organism: Paracoccus litorisediminis (assembly GCF_009711205.1). Classification (GTDB taxonomy): domain Bacteria; phylum Pseudomonadota; class Alphaproteobacteria; order Rhodobacterales; family Rhodobacteraceae; genus Paracoccus; species Paracoccus litorisediminis. The sequence continues at coordinate 51,345 of NZ_WMIG01000016.1, forward strand.
GCTGATCATCGAGATCGGCAATGCCGACCAGATCGCCAAGGCAGTGGAAATCGCCCGCGGCATGGCGACGCCCGTCACCTCGATCAGCGGCGCGGGCTCGACCGATCTGGACATCAAGGGCAGCGGCAACCGCCTGACGGTGCAACTGTCCGATGCCGAAAAGGCCGCGACCGACGACCGCACCGTTCAGCAATCGCTGGAAATCATCCGTCGCCGTATCGATGAGGTCGGCACGCGCGAACCCACGATCATGCGTCAGGGCGCGGACCGCATCCTGATTCAGGTTCCGGGGATCGGCTCGGCCGAGGAACTCAAGCAGCTGATCGGCACGACCGCCAAGCTGACCTTCAACCCGGTCGTCAGCCGCGGCACGGATGCCAATGCACGTCCGGCGGCGGGGCAGGTGGTTCTGCCCTCGCTGGATGAGCAGGGCATTTACTACACGCTGGAGCAGAATCCCGTCGTCACCGGCGAGGATCTGACCGATGCCCGCCCCAGCTTTGACCAGAACGGCCAGCCCTCGGTTGACTTCCGCTTCGGTCCGGCTGGTGCGAAACGCTTCGGGGCCTATACCTCGGCCAATATCGGCCAGCCCTTCGCCATCGTTCTGGACAATCAGGTGATTTCGGCACCGGTCATCCGGCAGGCGATCACCACCGGTTCGGGCCAGATCTCGGGCTCGATGGATGTCGAGGGTTCGACCCGTCTGGCCGTGCTGCTGCGCGCAGGCGCACTTCCGGCCGAGATGACCTTCCTTGAGGAACGGACCATCGGTCCGGAACTGGGGCAGGATTCGATCGATGCCGGACGGCTGTCCTCGATCATCGCCACTGGCGCGGTCGTGGCCTACATGATCGCAAGCTATGGGCTGTTCGGGGTCTTCGCCTCGGTCGCGGTGATCCTGAACGTCATCCTGATCCTGTCGATCATGTCGATGATGGGTGCGACGCTGACGCTGCCGGGCATTGCTGGGATCGTGCTGACCGTCGGTACCGCGGTCGACGCCAACGTCATCATCTACGAACGCATCCGCGAGGAACTGCGTCGCGGCAAGCGCGTGGCCAAGGCCATCGACGACGGCTTCAACGAGGCGATGTCGGCGATCATCGACGCCAACGTGACCTCGTTCATCGCGGCCATGGTGATGTTCTTCCTTGGCTCGGGGCCGGTGAAGGGCTTTGCGGTCACGCTGACCATCGGCCTTGTCACCTCGGTCTTCACGGCGATCTTCCTGACCCGCCTGCTGATCGTGTTCTGGCTTGACCTGCGCAAGCCGAAGCAACTTGTTCTGTAAGGGGGCGGCACAATGGCATTTCGTCTGAAACTGGTCCCTGATGAGACCCATATCAACTTCTTCCAATGGCAATGGCTGACCTTTGGGGTTTCGGCCTTTGCCATGGTCGCCTCGGTCGTTATCACGCTGGTGATGGGGCTGAACTTCGGCATCGACTTCAAGGGCGGCACCACCATCCGCACCGAGACGACGACCGCCTTCGAGGTTGGCGACTATCGGGAGGCGCTGAACAACCTGAACCTGGGCGACGTCTCGATCACCGAGGTCTTCGATCCCAGCTTTGGCGCAACCAAGCACGTGGCCATGGTTCGTATCGGCACGACCGAGGAAACCGGCTCGGTCACGCCTGAACAGCTGAACCAGGTCGAGGCCGCGCTGAAGACGGTCGATCCGAATGTCAGCTTTGCCTCGGTCGAATCGGTCGGCCCGAAGGTCTCGGGTGAGCTGATCCAGACCGCGGTCTATGCGGTGGTCGCGGCGTCGCTGGCGATCATGTTCTACATCTGGCTGCGCTTCGAATGGCAATTCGCCATCGGGGCCGTGGTCTCGATCCTGCATGATGTGCTGCTGACCGTTGGTCTGTTCTCGCTGTTCCAGCTGAAGTTCGACCTGACCACCATCGCGGCGCTGCTCACCACGCTGGGCTTCTCGGTCAACGATACGGTCGTGGTGTTCGACCGCCTTCGCGAGAACCTGATCAAGTACAAGACCATGCCCTTGATCGACGTGATGAACCTGACCTGCAACGAGACCCTGTCGCGGACCATCATGACGGCGGTGACGACGGGTATCGCGCTGACCGCCATGCTGATCTTTGGCGGCGATGTCGTGCGAGAATTCGTCATCGCCATGCTGTGGGGCGTGCTGGTCGGCTGCTATTCGACCATCTATGTCGCGAAAAACATCGTGCTGTGGCTGGGTGTGAAGCGTGACTGGTCCAAGCCCGATCCGAAGGAAAAGCAGGACGAGATCCCCGCCGCCTTCCGGGACGCGCCCTGATGTCGGTGATGACACCCACCGAATTTCTCGGGGCCGTGCCGATTGACGGCTATGGCCCCGGGTTCTTCCGCGTCGGCGGCAAGGTCCATCGCGGCGCGATCCTGGTCACGCCCGATGGCGTGCAACCCTGGGGCGGTCTGGATGATCCGGTACCGCTTCTGGCGCTGAAGGGTTCGGTCGACGTGTTGTTCATCGGCATGGGTAGCGACGTGGCCTTTCCGCCGCGCGAATTGACCGCGGCACTGGAAGAAGCAGGCGTCATGCCCGAGCCGATGAGTTCGGCTTCGGCTGCCCGCAGCTACAACGTCACGCTGTCCGAGGGCCGGCGCGTGGCCTGTGCGCTTCTGCCGCTATGAGCCTGATCTCGGTCCGTGGACTGGCCGTCGCCCGCGGCGGGTTGCGCGTGATCGAGGGTTTGGATTTTGAACTTGGGGCCGGACAGGCGATTGTCCTGCGAGGCCCCAATGGTGCGGGCAAGACGACGCTGCTGCGCTGTCTGGCAGGCCTGCAACCCGCCGTCACGGGCCGGATCGAGTGTCAGTCCGACAGTATCGCCTATGCCGGACATGCCGACGGGCTGAAGCCCGCGCTGACGGTGACCGAAAATCTGGAATTCTGGTCGGCGGTCTTTGGTGGACCGGACATTGCCCCGGCGCTGGCAGCGATGAACCTGACCGATCTGGCCGCACGCCCGGCTCATGCTCTGTCTGCCGGGCAGAAACGGCGTCTGGGGCTGGCGCGTCTGATGGTGACGGGCCGCCCTGTCTGGCTGCTGGATGAACCTACCGTATCGCTGGACCAAGGTTCAGTAGCGCTGTTCGCGACCATGTTGCGCGATCATCTGGCCCAAGGTGGGGCCGCGCTGATCGCCACCCATATCGATCTGGGATTGCCCGAAGCGCAGGTGCTGGATCTTGCGCCTTACCGCGCCCGACCGGGCCTGCGGCAGGACCGCCCCGCAGGATTCAACGAGGCCTTCGCATGAAGGCGCTGCTGCTGCGCGATCTGCGGCTGGCGGTGCGCGCGGGCGGCGGCTTTGGCCTGTCGCTGGTGTTTTTCCTGATCCTGTGCACGCTGGTTCCGTTTGGTGTGGGTGCCGAGGGCGGGCAACTGTCCCGCATCGCGCCCGGCATCCTGTGGGTCGGCGCGCTGTTGGCCTGCCTGCTGTCGCTCGACCGTATTTTCGCGCTGGACCACGAGGATGGCAGCCTTGATCTGCTGGCGACCGCACCCCTGCCGCTGGAAGGGGCCGTCGCGATCAAGGCCTTGGCGCATTGGCTGACCACCGGCCTGCCGCTGGTCGTCTTTGCACCGTTGCTGGGCGTGCTGCTGCATCTTCCGACGGCAGCCTATCCGCTGCTGGTCCTGTCGCTTGCGCTGGGGACGCCTGCGCTGTCGATGCTGGGGGCATTCGGTGCGGCGATCACCGTCGGGCTGCGGCGCGGCGGTCTGCTTCTGTCGTTGCTGGTGCTGCCGCTTTATGTGCCGACGCTGATCTTCGGGGCCGAGGTGGTGCGGCGCGGTGCTGTGGGCGCGGACCCGACGACCCCGTTGGTCTTTCTGGCGGGTATCACGCTGGCCACGCTGGCGCTGGTGCCTTTTGCCGCCGCCGCGGCCCTGCGGGTCAATCTGAGGTGAGGAGGAAACCGGCCTGTTGAGCGGACCCGCTGGACAGGCTAGGGAGGACACATGTCGATCTGGGAATATGCCAACCCCGTCAAGTTCTTGCGCGCCTCGGGCGTGGTCCTGCCATGGATCGTGGCGGGGGCAGCCATCTGCACCGTTGGCGGGCTGGTCTGGGGGTTCCTGACGCCCGAGGATTACCGGCAGGGATCAACGGTCAAGATCGTGTTCCTGCATGTGCCCGCCGCGCTGATGGCGATCAATGCATGGCTGATGATGCTGGTCGCCTCGTTGATCTGGCTGATCCGCCGTCACCATGTCAGCGCGCTGGCTGCCAAGGCCGCCGCCCCGGTCGGCGCAGTCATGACGCTGATCGCGCTGATCACCGGCGCGATCTGGGGCCAGCCGATGTGGGGGACATGGTGGGAATGGGATCCGCGGCTGACCTCTTTCCTTGTGCTGTTCCTGTTCTATCTGGGCTACATGGCGCTGTGGGAGGCGATCGAGGACCCTGACAGTGCCGCCGACCTGACCGGGCTTTTGTGCCTTGTCGGCTCGGTCTTTGCGCTGCTGTCGCGCTATGCGGTGAATTTCTGGAACCAGGGCCTGCATCAGGGCGCGTCGCTGTCCGTCGCGCCGGGCGAGCGGATGTCAGCGGTCTATCGCTACCCGCTTTACGTCTCGATGCTGGGCTTCTTCCTGTTGTTCCTCGCGCTGGTCCTGATCCGCACGCGGACCGAAATCCGCCGTCGTCGCCTTGCCGCCCTTCTGGCCCGAGAGAACCGCGCATGATCGAGCTTGGCAAATACGCAAATACCGTGATGTCGGCCTATGGGATCAGTCTGGTCCTGCTGGCCGCCATCATCTTGCAGACATGGCGCGCCAATGCCCGCGCCCGCCGCGATCTTGAGGAGCATGAATCCCGTGGCTAGGTTTTCCCCGTTGATCGCCCTGCCACCCTTGGCCTTTGGCGCGCTGGCCGTGCTGTTCCTGTTCGGCATGCAGCGCGACAACCCCGATGAGCTGCCCTCGGCGCTGGTCGGGCGCGAGGCACCTGCGGTCGGTGCCACGACCCTGCCGGGCAAGACCCAGCTGACCGACGCGATGCTGCGCGAACCGGGGATCAAGATCGTGAACTTCTGGGCCAGCTGGTGCCCGCCCTGCCGGGCCGAGCATCCGACGCTGACGGAGCTTGCCAAGGACATCCCGGTCTACGGCGTCGACCTGAAGGACCCCGAGGCCAATGCCACCGCCTTCCTGTCCGAGCATGGCGATCCCTTCCGGGCGCTGGCGACCGACCCGCGCGGTCGCATCGCCATCGACTGGGGCGTCACCGCGCCGCCCGAAACCTTCATCATCGACGGCGAAGGGCGTATCCTTTACCGCCATGTCGGACCGCTGATCCGCGAGGATTACACCAACCGCTTCCTGCCCGAGCTGGAAAAGGCCCGCGCAGCGCAGTGAACCACCCCAAACTGCGTGATTTTTACCGCCGCAGGGGTATTTAGGAAACGGAGAAGCCCGCAACTTGGCGCGGGGGTCCGAGACATCTTTCCAAGCCTGCCCGGCGCGGCTAAGACGACCGGGCAGGCAAGAGGCCAGACATGTCGCAGAACGAACCGAGCATCGCCCCGCAACCCGGAATCATGGAAATCTCTCTTTATCAGGGGGGTGCGTCCAAGATCGCCGGTGTGGAAAACGTCACCAAGCTATCCTCGAACGAGAACCCTTTCGGGCCCTCGGACAAGGCGCGCGAGGCCATTGTCCGCGCCGCCCATGCGCTGCATCGCTATCCGAATACCGATCATGCCAGCCTGCGCAACGCCATTGGCGAAGTCCATGGGCTTGATCCCGACCGCATCATCTGCGGCGTGGGCTCAGATGAGATCATCCACTTCCTGTGTCAGGCCTATGCCGGGCAGGGCAGCGAGGTGCTGTTCACCGAGCATGGTTTCCTGATGTATCGCGTCAGCGCCCTTGCCGCTGGTGCGACCCCGGTCGCCGTGCGCGAACGTGACCGCGTTACCGATGTCGATGCGCTGATCGCCGCCGCTACTCCGAACACGCGGCTGATCTTTGTCGCCAATCCGAACAACCCGACCGGCACCATGGTCGGCCTGCCCGAGCTGGAGCGGCTGGCCCGTGCCGTGCCGCAGGCCATTCTGGTGATCGACGCGGCCTATGCCGAATATGTCGAGGATTACGATGGCGGTGCCGAGCTGGCGACGCGGCTGCCCAACGTGGTGATGACCCGGACATTCTCGAAGATCTACGGTCTGGGCGGCCTGCGGATCGGCTGGGGCTATGGCCCGCGCGAGATCATCGACGTGCTGAACCGCATTCGCGGACCGTTCAACCTGTCGTCGGCGGCGCTGGACGCTGCCGAGGCCGCGATGCGCGACCGCGATCATGTCACCCGCTGCCAGACCGAGAACGCCCGCATGCGCGCCTGGCTGGCCGAAGCTTTGACCGAGAAGGGCGTGCCCTCGGATACGTCCTGCGCGAACTTTATCCTGGCACGCTTTGCCGATGTCGACACGGCCTTGGCCTGTGACGAGGCGTTGAAGGCGCAGGGGCTGATCGTGCGTCAGGTCGCCGGTTACGGTTTGCCGAATTGCCTGCGCATCACCGTCGGCGATGAGGCCTCGTGCCGGCGGGTGGCGCATGTCATCGGCCAGTTCATGGCCGAACGCGCGGGGGCGCCGGCATGAGCTTTCTATACGACCGCGTGGCCCTGATCGGTTTGGGGCTGATCGCGGGTTCGATGGCGCTGGCCATGCGTGAGCAGGGCCTTGCGCGCGAGATCGTCGGCCATGCCCGCAGCGCTGATACGCGCGCGACAGCGCTGGAAATCGGGCTGGTCGATCAGGTCTTTGAGACCGCCGCTGAGGCGGTCGAGGGTGCGGATCTGGTGGTGCTGGCAGTTCCCGTCGGTGCGATGGCCGCCGTAGCCGAGGAAATCGCGCCGCGGTTGAAGCCCGGCGTGACGGTGACGGATGTGGGCTCGGTCAAGCAGGCGGTGGTGACGGAAGTCTTGCCGCATCTGCCCGAGGGCGTGCATTTCATTCCCGGTCACCCGCTGGCCGGGACCGAGCATTCCGGCCCGCGCGCTGGCTTCGCCACGCTGTTTCGCAATCGCTGGTGGCTGTTCACCCCGCTTGAGGGTGCCGATGAGCAGGCCGTGTCGCGGCTGGAGTCTCTGGTTCAGGCCATGGGCGCCAAGACCGAGCGCATGGACGCCGCGCATCACGATCTGGTTCTGGCCGTTACCAGCCATACGCCGCATTTGATCGCCTATACGATGGTCGGCGTCGCCGATCACCTCAAGCGCGTGACCGAAAGCGAAGTGGTGCAATATTCGGCAGCGGGCTTCCGGGATTTCACCCGGATCGCGGCATCGGACCCGACCATGTGGCGCGATGTCTTTTTGCAGAACAAGGATGCCGTTCTGGATATCCTTGGCCGCTTCACCGAGGAGTTGTTCGTGCTGCAGCGTGCCATCCGCATGGGCGACGGCCAGCACCTGTTCGACTACTTCACCCGCACCCGCGCGATCCGTCGCGGCATCATCGAGGCCGGGCAGGATACCTCGGCCCCGGATTTCGGCCGCAGCCAGCCGGGCGGCGAAAACGCCAAAAGCTAGGGCCGCATCAGTGGCGCTGGCCCCAGCGGAATGGGGCCAAGGCTGATCCGGCCATCTGCGAAAGTCAGCGGCAGGCGCAGCTCGCCTTCTTGCGGGGCGGGGTAAAGCGTGCCCTCCATCGGCAGGGCCGAGACGGTGCGGATCATCGTCCGGCCCAGCATCACCGCGGCATGGGGGATCATCCCGGCCTCGGACGCGGTTTGCAGCATGGCCTGCGCATCCGTCGTATACAGCGCAATCGCACCGCTGGCATAGCCGTTGGCATCGGCTTTAAGCATGCCCACCATACGCGCGGTCAGCCCTTTGACCTGCAGATCGGCATTGTCGATGCGGATACCTGTTGGGAAGGGCGTCGGCGGCGTTTGCAGTGCCTTGATGGTCGGCATCGCATCCAGCCAGACCCGCCCCTTGCCCCTGATCGAGACCGGATCGGCAATGCGGATCGTACCTGCCAGACCCGGCAACGGTGGCAGGGCAGCGGGGATCAGGTCCTTGAGGTTCCAGTCAATGTCATAGGCCGTGCGCGATCCTTGCGGCGCATCGTATTCAAGAGCAGTCATTCGGCCACGGACGGTAAGCCCGGCCGCCAGCGGGGTTTCGTCCAGCGTCAGCGGCCCGATCGAAATCCCCGCCCGACCGGGGGCGAAGCCTGACAGGACCAGAAAGCGGATGCTGGCACGCGGATCGGTCAGGCCCAGTTCATGCGGACCGCTGCCCAGATCAATCATCGCCTTCGGAGCCAGTTCCAGCCGCGCGGTCATCGGCGCAAAGGGCGGGACCGACAGCGACGCCTCGGGCATCACGACGATGGCGGCGGGCAGGTCCAGACGCGGTTCCGTTATCCGGACGCCGATGCGGGTGGGATCGTGCAGCCCGCGGACCTCGGTCATCGTGAACCCGGTTCCGGCGCTGGCAAGCTGACTGATCTGATGGGCCATGAAGGCCTGGATGCCGTTCCAGATGGCGGCGAAAAGCGCCACGATGACTGTCGCCAAGATGATGAACTTGCGCAATTTCCCCTCGTGCCTTTGTGGACGGCTTGGAACCAGGTCCATCCTGTCCTAAGTCTGACAAAAGCGGAAGTGCGCTGGGAAGTGGTTGATGGGACGACGCGATCATTGGGTCTTTGCCTATGGCTCGCTGATGTGGGACCCCGGTTTTCCGGTGGCGGAATCGCTCGGCGCGCGCCTTGAGGGGTTTCGCCGCACCTTTTGCCTGCGCTCGGTCGTTTATCGCGGCACGGTAGATGCGCCGGGGCTGGTGCTGGGTCTGGACGAAGAGCACGATGCATCGTGCCTTGGACTGGCGCTGCGGGTCGATGAGCGCGACTGGCCCGAGACCTTGGCCGGCCTGCGCGAGCGCGAGCTGACCACCAATGCCTATGAGGAGCGCGCCCTGCCGCTGCAGCTGTCCGATGGGCGCCGGATCGAGGCCATCGGATATGTCATCCGGCGCGATCATGACCAATATGCGGGCGGCCTTGCGCTGGATGAGCAGGCGCGGATCATTGCCCATGCGCATGGCGGGCGCGGTCCCAATTCCGATTACCTTTTCAACACCGCCTCGCATCTGGCCGAAATGGGGGTCGAGGACATCGATATGGATGCACTGGCGCGACTCGTTCGCGACATGATTGCGCATCGGCAGTGCAAAGCGGCGAAACCTGATTAAGTCTTTGCCCGCAAATGTTTCCTTGGTGCTTGCATCGCGGCGCACTGACTTTACACTCTGCCCCAAAGACATAATGAGGGCGCGGACTTGTCCCAGGCCGAGAGTGACGAAACTGGCGCGGAAATTCCGCTGGATGGTGACAACAATCCCGCGCGCGGGGGACGGGCGGCGCGCCTGACGGCGACACGCCAGCGCCGCGACGGGCAGCAGGCGGCCGAGCCGCATTTCTCGCAGCCGGTGCGACAGGTCGTGCTGATGCTGATCGTGCTGGCGCTGGTCGGTATCGGCGGCTGGTTCGCCTATGGCAACATCCTTCCGATCTTTGCCGCGAACCCGCTGCTGAACGGCACGATCCTGTTCGTTTTTGCCTTTGGCGTGCTGACCTGCTTCTGGCAGGTGGCGCAACTGATCAACTCGGTCAGCTGGATCGAGCGCTTTGCCGCGGGCAAGCTGGGCTATGCCGCACATGATCAGGCCCCGGCCCATTCCGCGCCGCGTCTGCTGGCTCCCTTGGCGCAACTGCTGGGCTCGCGCGGGCCGGTGGGAACGTCGATCACCACGGAATCCTCGCGCTCGATCCTGGAATCGGTGGCGACCCGTATCGATGAGGCGCGGGACATCACGCGCTATCTGGGCAACCTGCTGATCTTCCTTGGTCTTCTGGGGACGTTCTACGGCTTGGCGACCACCGTTCCCGCGATTGTCGACACGATCCGCACCCTTTCCCCCGAACAGGGCGATTCGGGGGTCGAGGTCTTTGACAAGCTGATGCATGGGCTGGAAACGCAGCTTGGCGGCATGGCCACGGCCTTTTCCAGCTCGCTTCTGGGTCTGGCCGGGTCGCTGGTCGTTGGTCTGCTGGAACTGTTCGCCAGCCACGGCCAGAACCGTTTCTATCGTGAGCTTGAAGAGTGGCTGTCCAGCTTTACCCGCATCGGTTTTTCGGGCAGCGAGGGCGGCCTGAATGACGCGCATCTGGCCGAATTCATGGTGGGTGTGCAGACGCAATTGGCCGATCTGCAGGATTTCTACGTCACCCGCGACGAATTGCGCGACCAAGAGGCAACCGCCGCCGACGCGCGCTCACTGACGCTGGCGGGCGGGGTGGAAAAGCTGACGGCGCTGATCGGATCGGACCGCGACGCGCTGGCAACCGAACTGGGCGCGGAACGTCAGGCCCAGACCGAAAGTCATTGGCGGCTAAGCGAAATTCTTGAGCGGCTGTCCGACCAGCAGCAACGGCTGGTCGATGCTTCGACGAGTTCGATGACGGTCGGCTCTCGGTTGGTCGATATGAGCGCCGCGCTGGAACGCAGCCTGTCGCGCCTGACCGAAGGGCAGGATGAGATGGTCTCATTGGCGCGGCAAAACCCGGTCATGCAGTTGCCTGACGAATTCTCGCAGGCCTTGGCGCGGATTACCGAAGGGCAGCATCGTCTGGCATTGATGGCACAGGCTCCGGCGCAGGTTGCGGAAAGCGACCCTGCACAGAATGCCAACCTGATGCGCGCCCTGAATCGGCTTGCGGACGGACAGGCGCGGATGATCGAACTGGCGGAAACCAAGCCTGCTCCGCAGGATGACCCCGAAGCGCGGATGCGCCTGCGCTCGATCGACGTGCAACTGGGGCGGCTGCTTGAGGAAACCGCCAGCGGCCGCGATGGGCTGATCGCCGAATTGCGTGAGGATATGGCCGCCCTGACCCGCGCCATCCGCGGGCTGGAGGGGCGTGATGGGGCTTAGCCGCAGGGGAAGCGAGCGGTTCTCGGCCAATATCTGGCCGGGTTTCGTTGACGCCATGTCGACGCTGCTGCTGGTGCTGATCTTTGCGCTGACCATCTTCATGGTGCTGCAATCGGTGCTGCGCCAACGCATCACCTCGCAGGACAGCGAATTGCAGCAACTGGGCGATCGGGTGGCCGCGCTGAGCACGGCGCTGTCCAGCACCGAGGATCGGGCGGAAACGCTGGACCGCGATCTCGCCTCGGAACGGACAAGGTTGCGCGCCTCAGAAGCCGCCGTCGCACAGGCTCGCACCGAAATCGACGCCCAGACCGAGGCTGCGCGTCTTGCCGCCGCCCGCCGCGAAGCGCTTGAGGCGCTATTGACCGATTTGCGTCGCAAGGATGCCGACACCACGGCGGTGTTGGGCGACACGCAGAAAAAACTTTCTGATGCAGAGGCCGCCCGGCTGGTCGATGCCGCAGCAGCCAAGGCCCTGCAGGAACGGCTGGACAAGTCCGATACCGAATTGACCGCGACGACGCTGGCACTGGATGAGGCCCGCAAGAAGGCCGAGGAAACCCTGACCCTTCTTGCCGCTGCCGATGCCGCAAAAAAAGAATTGGGCGACAAGCTGGGCACGCAGACCAGCGAGGCTGAAAAGCAGGCCGGTTTGCTGGCTTTGGCGCAGCAGAAGTTGTCAACGCAAGAGGCGCTTTCGACCGAGGATCAGCGCCGCGTGGCGCTGCTGAACCAGCAGGTCGCGCAGTTGAACGACCAGTTGGGCAGCCTGCAATCGGTGCTGCAAGTGGCTAGCGACGACAAGCGCGAGATTGATCTGAAGGTCGAGGATCTGGGCAAGCAGCTGAACGTTGCTCTGGTCCGCGCCGCTGAAGAGGAACGCAAGCGTCGCGGCCTTGAGGAAGAAGCCCGCAGCAAGGCCGAGGCCGAGGCCAAGGATCTTGCCCGCTACCGCTCGGAGTTCTTTGGCCGCCTGTCGCAGATTCTGGCCGGGCGCGAGGGTGTCCGTGTCGTTGGCGACCGCTTTGTCTTTTCATCGGAAGTGCTGTTTCCGGCGGGCGAGGCGACGCTGTCGCCCGAGGGTGAAACACAGGTCGCCCGCGTGACCGAACAGTTGAAGCAGATCTCGGGTGAAATCCCCAGCGAGATCGACTGGATCATTCGTGTCGACGGCCATACCGACAGCCAGCCGTTGTCGGGGCAGGGGCGCTATCGCGACAACTGGGAACTCAGCCAGGCCCGCGCCTTGTCGGTCGTGCGCTATATGGTCGACCAGCTTGGCTTCCCGGCGGGCCGTCTGCTGCCGGCGGGTTTTGCCGATACCCGTCCTGTCAGTTCGGGGACCGACCCGGCGTCGCTCGCCGCGAACCGCCGGATCGAGCTGAAGTTGACCGAGCGTTAAGTGCGCGGATCGACCATCGTGTAAAGGTCGGGAAAACGGTTCAGGTAGCGGATCATCGGACCCGCCGCCTTCCATTGCCGGAACAGGGCCGAACGCAGCGTATCGGCCCCCGGCCAATGGCGACGGGTGGCCTCGGAGACCTGCGGGGCATCGGGAAAATGGCGGCTGAGAACCTGACCAAAGGCCTCGCGCATGCGCATGGGCACGATGCCTTGCGACCGATCCAGCCAAGGTTTGCGCGTGCCGATGAAATGGATCAGGCAGGGGTCCGCCATCGCCGTCAGATGCGCCGAGGCCGAGGTGAATTGCCAGTTCCAAAGCGGGCTGATCTCGGCCCAATCGCCCTTGAGGATACCGTTCATCAGCGCCTGATCCCGACCCAGACCGGCCAGATGGCGGCGGGCGAAATCCTCGGCGCGTTTGGGCAGGTCCTGCGCGGCAAAGGCCTCGGTGTCGATCATCACCACGCCCGCGTTGAAATAGGGATGGGCCGCTTCGCCCAGCTTCCTGAATTCCAGCACCTTGCGCGTGGGGGTACGCCATTGTCGATTGTCGCGGACGGCCGCTACCGCGTGGCCCAGCATGTCGGCTGACAGCAGCCGGGCAGGGTCGCCGCGCTCATAAAGAATATCCGCGTCGATCACGAGGATGCGCCGGTAATGATCACGCAGCGCATTGCCCAGAAACAGTTCCATGTAGGTGGCCAGCGACCGCCGCGCATCCAGCGGCAGCGCATCCAGCAGCGCATCGTCCCGCGCGGCGACATGACCGATCCCGGCATCCAGCAGGGCCGAGGGCATCTCGACCGGCTCGGGGCCGCCGATCAGCACGTCATGGCCATGACCGGCCAGTGCCATGCCAAGGGCAGGCACCGCCGCATAGGGCAGATAATTGGCATCGCAGGCCACGATGACGGCAAGGTCGGATTTCGGTTGAAAGCCGGGATTGAAGATCGGGGTCAGACCCATGCGTCCCTCATTGGAGTCACGGCGCGATCCTATAATGGAACGCATCCGCCCCCTTCTAGGATCGCGACCGCGGCTTGTCCAATCGGCTCAGGTCTCGGCGCTGGGGGTGGCAGCCTGCGGCTCACGCGGCGGACGTCCGATAACCTCGCGCAGCGCGTCAAGCTCGATGAAATTGTCGGCCTGACGACGCAGTTCGTCGGCGATCATCGGCGGCTGGCTGCGCATGGTCGAAACGACCGACACCCGGACACCCTGACGCTGCAGCGATTCGACCAGCGGCTTGAAATCGCCATCGCCGGAAAACAGCACGGCATGGTCAAGCCGAGGGGCCAGCTCCATGGCGTTGACCACCAGCTCGACATCCATGTTGCCCTTGACCTTACGGCGGCCAAGCGCGTCGGTATATTCCCGCGCCGGTTTCGTCACCATCGAGAAGCCATTGTAATGCAGCCAGTCAACCAGCGGACGGATGGGCGAGTAATCCTCGTTTTCCAGAAGCGCAGTATAGTAATATGCGCGAATGAGCTTGCCACGCCGCTCAAATTCCTGTCGGAGAAGTTTGTAATCGATGTCGAAACCCAGCGACTTTGCAGCGGCGTAGAGGTTCGATCCATCAATGAACAAAGCTAGCCGGTCGTCTTTGTAAAACACGATTAACCTCGATATGACTCAGAATTCTTTACCTTCAATCAAGCTAGCCCTCGTGGCTATCGGCGGGAACCTGCATAGTTTGGCAGGTGCACCCGAGGACACGCTTCGTGCCGCACTGCGGCATCTGTCGTCACTTCCCGGCACCAGAGTGCAGGCAGTCAGTCGATTCTGGCAGACACCAGCCTTTCCGCCCGGAAGCGGTCCCGACTATGTGAATGCCGCAATTGCCTTGATCACAGAGTTGCCGCCCGCCGAAATTTTGGCGCAGCTGCATGATATCGAAGCCAGATTTGGTCGCGAAAGGCAAGGGCCGCGTTGGCAGGCCCGCGGTCTGGATCTGGATCTGATCGCCTGTGACGATCTGGTCCTGCCCGATGCGGCGATCCAGGACGCCTGGCGCGATCTGCCATCCGAAAGGCAGCCCGAGATCGCCCCCGAAACTCTGATCCTGCCCCATCCCCGGATGCAGGATCGCGGTTTCGTGTTGGTCCCCTTGGCCGAGGTTGCACCGGGCTGGCGTCATCCCCGACTGGGGCGCAGCGTGGCCCAGATGCTGGAGGCCTTGCCAGCGGATGCACTCATGGGTATACGGCCCGTAACTGCTTGACATTTCCGCGGCGGAGCGCCAAATATCCTGCTCCGCCCTGCACCCCGATTCCAAGCCAAAGGTGACCGATGGCCCGCGTGACAGTCGAAGATTGCGTCGACAAGGTTCCGAACCGTTTTGATCTTGTTATGCTCGCCGCGCATCGCGCCCGCGAGATCGCGTCCGGCAGCCAGCTGACCATCGACCGCGACAACGACAAGAACCCCGTCGTCGCCCTGCGCGAAATCGCAGACGAGACCCAGCCGGTTGATGATCTGCGCGAGCGCATGATCGAGGCGACCCAGACCCAGATCGAGGTCGATGAGCCCGAAGAGGACGCGATGGCGCTGCTGCTTGGCGCTGAAATCGACCGCCCCAAGCCCGCCGACGAAGAGTCGGAAGAGCGCATGCTTCGCATGATGCTGGAAGCGCAGGGCCGCGGCTGAGGCTAATGAATCGCGGGGTCTTCGGCTGAAATGATCGACGTCGAAGACCTCATCGCGCTTGTTCGCAACTATAACCCCAAGACCAACTCGGATCTGATCCGCGACGCCTATGAATATGGCCGCCGGATGCACGAGGGTCAGTTTCGCCATTCCGGCGAACCCTATTTCACCCATCCCATCGCCGTCGCCGCCATCCTGACCGAGATGCGGCTGGACGACGCGACCATCGTCACCGCACTTCTGCACGACACGATCGAAGACACTCGCTCGACCTGGGCCGAGGTGGCGCAGATGTTCGGGCGCGAGATTGCCGATCTGGTCGATGGCGTGACCAAGCTGACCAACTTGCAGCTTTCCGGCACGCACTCCAAGCAGGCCGAGAATTTCCGTAAGCTTTTCATGGCGATGTCGCGCGATCTTCGCGTGATTTTAGTGAAGCTGGCCGACCGTGTGCATAACATGCGCACGATCAAGTCCATGCGCCCCGAGAAGCAGTCGCAGAAGGCGCGCGAGACCATGGACATCTATGCGCCGCTGGCCGGTCGCATGGGCATGCAATGGATGCGCGAGGAACTTGAGGATCTGGCCTTCAAGGTCATCAATCCCGAGGCCCGCAACTCGATCATCCGCCGCTTCGTCAGCCTGCAGCGCGATTCCGGCGATGTGATCCCCAAGATCACCGCCGATATCCGCGCCGAGCTGGAGCGCGAGGGGATCGAGGCCGATGTCTATGGCCGCGCCAAGCGCCCGTTCAGCATCTGGCGCAAGATGCAGGAAAAGCAGCTGAGCTTCTCGCGCCTGTCCGACATCTATGGTTTTCGCATTATCACCCGAAGCGAGGCCGACTGCTACCGCACCCTTGGCGTGATTCATCATCGCTGGCGTGCTGTGCCGGGTCGGTTCAAGGATTATATCAGCCAGCCCAAGGCCAACGGCTATCGCTCTATCCACACCACGGTTTCGGGGCGTGACGGCAAGCGGGTCGAAGTGCAGATCCGCACCCGCCAGATGCATGAGGTTGCTGAATCCGGCGTGGCCGCGCATTGGGCCTATCGCGATGGCGCGCGGACCGAGAACCCCTTTGCCGTCGATCCGGGCGAGTGGATCGCCAGCCTGACCGAACGCTTCGGCGAGGAAGATCACGACGAATTCCTCGAGCATGTGAAGCTTGAGATGTATTCGGATCAGGTCTTCTGTTTCTCGCCCAAGGGCGATGTGATCCCGCTGCCGAAAGGCGCGACGCCGATCGATTTTGCCTATGCGATCCATACGCGGCTGGGCAATAGCTGCGTCGGCGCGAAAGTGGACGGCATCCGCGTGCCGCTATGGACGCGGCTGAAGAACGGCCAATCGGTCGAGATCATCGCGGCATCCGGTCAGCGCCCGCAGCCGACATGGCTGGATATTGTCGTGACCGGTCGCGCCAAGGCCGCGATCCGCCGCAGCCTGCGCCAAGAGGATCGCTCGCGTTTCATCCGGCTGGGCTCGGAACTGATCCGCGTGGCATTCGAACATGTCGGCCGCCGCGTGACGGATAAGGCGCTGCGCACCGCTGCACGGACCATGGCCTTGCAGGATACGGACGAACTTCTGGCCCGGATCGGTTCTGCCGAAATCTCGGCCCATGAGGTCTTGTCCGCATTATATCCCGAACTTGCGGCCAAGCGCAGCGAGATCGACGCCAAGCGCGCCGTCGCCGGGCTTGAGGCTGATCAGGAATTCACGCGCGCGCCGTGCTGCAATCCGCTGCCGGGCGAACGGATCGTCGGCATCACCTATCGCGGTAAGGGCGTGGTCATCCATGCCATCGATTGTCCGGTTCTGGCCGAATATGAAGAAAGCCCGGATCGCTGGGTCGACCTGCATTGGCGCGAGGGGCAGCATCCTCCGGCCTATTCGACGCTTCTGTCGCTGACCATTCGCCATGATGCGGGCGTGTTGGGCCGGATCTGCACGCTGATTGGCGGGCAGGGTGCGAATATCTCGGATCTGGAATTCCTTGACCGCAAGCCGGATTTCTACCGCTTGCGGATCGAGGTCGAGTTGCGCGACAGCGAGCATCTGCACGCCCTGCTGACCGCGCTTGAGGCCGAGCAGGACGTGGCGCAGGTCGCGCGCATCCGCGACCCGTCGGCCAATCTGGACTAGATCCGCCGCTTAGATCCCCAGTCGGTCGCGCAGCGAATACCACGACATGCCGGCGACCAGCATCGGCCAGCGCAGCATCGCGCCGCCGGGAAAGGCCGGTGAGGGCAGGGCGGCCATGGTCTCGAAACCCTCGGATTGGCCCTGAACCGCCTGCGCCATCAACTTGCCCGCCAAGGTCGCAATCGCGAGGCCATGTCCGGAATAGCCGCTGGCCGACAGGCAATTCGGCGCAGGCCGGATAAAGCACGGCATCCGGTTCATGGTGATCGCCAGCGTGCCGCCCCAGGCATGGGTGAGTTTCACATCCGCAAGGCTAGGATAAATTTCCAGAAGTGGTTTCCGCACCTTGGCGGCAATATCTGAGGGGAAGCTGTAACTGACATTCTCGCCGCCGCCAAAGATCAGGCGACCCTCGGGATCAAGCCGCCAGTAGTTCACCACGAATTTCGTGTCATGGACGGCAATGTCGCGGGTCAGCACCTCGGCACGACGCGCGCCCAAAGGCTCGGTCGCGACGATGAAGTTGTTGATCGGCATGACGCGGGCCGCGACCTTGGGTTCCAGATTGCCCAGATAACCATTGGCGGCAAGGATCAGCTGATCGCAGGTCACACGCCCGCCCGCCGTCGTCACCGTCGTCTTCTGACCCGCGGTTTTGCCGTGTTGAATCGAGGTAACCTCGGAAAGCTCATGGATCGTCGCTCCGGCGGCAGTCGCCAGACGGGCCATGCCCAAGCTCAGGTTCAAGGGATGCAGATGCCCCGCGCCGTGGTCGAGTTCGCCAGCGACATAGGCCTCCGAGGGCAGGATGGCGCGAAAGGCGTCGCGGTCCAGCGGCTCGACCTGCGCATAATCGTAATCGCGGGCCAGTTTCTCGGACATGGCCTTGGCATGGCTGAATTCGTCGGGTTTACGGAAGGCATGGGCGACCCCATCCACGACGGAAACGCCCGCGCGCACGGCCAGATCGCGGGTTAGGCGTTTGGCTTCTTCGGCCAGATCCCATAGTCGGCGTCCGGCCTCGCGTCCGGCCATTTTCTCAAGATCATCGACCTCAAGCCGCTGACCCGAACCAAGCTGTCCGCCATTGCGCCCCGAGGCCCCAAATCCGACGCGATGGGCTTCCAGCACAATGACCCGCCGCCCGGCCTCGGCCAGATGCAGTGCGGCAGACAGGCCCGTATAACCAGCGCCGATGACCACGACATCTGCCTGCGCCTCGCCCTTGAGCGCAGGAAAGGGCGCAAGCTGGTCGCGCGTCGCGGCGTAAAGGCTGGGGGGATACTCCCCCAGCCGGTCGTTGGAATGCAGCAAGTTCATACGTTTAGCAGCAAATGTTCACGTTCCCACGGGCTGATGACTTGCAGGAACTCTTTGTATTCATTGCGCTTCACAGCCTGGTAAACATCGATGAATTCGCTGCCCAGCACCTCGCGCATGGCTTGGTCTTCGTCCATCAGATCCAGCGCGTCGCCAAGGTTGTAGGGCAGATCCTCATCCTGAGAGACATAGGCGTCGCCCAAGCATTCGGCGCGCGGATTTTCCTGCTCCAGCAGGCCCAGATAGCCGCAGGCGAGGCTGGCGGCGAGGCCCAGATAGGGGTTGCAATCCATCCCTGCCAACCGGTTCTCGATCCGCCGCGCCTCGGGGCCCGAAATTGGCACGCGCAGGCCCGTTGTCCGGTTGTCGCGACCCCATTCAAGGTTGATTGGTGCTGCAAAATCAGGAACATAGCGGCGATAGCTGTTGACATAGGGCGCCAGCAACGCCACCGCGGCCGGCAGGTGTTTCTGCATCCCCGCGATGAAATGCATGAAGGCCGGGGTCTCGTGTCCCTTGTCGTCCGAGAAAATGTTCCGCCCGGTCTCAAGGCTGACCACCGAATGGTGGATATGCATGGCGCTGCCGGGCTCATCCTCGATGGGTTTGGCCATGAAGGTGGCGAAGCAGTCGTGGCGCAGGGCGGCCTCGCGGATCAGGCGCTTGAAGTAGAAGATCTGGTCGGCCAGATGCACCGGGTCGCCGTGGTTCAGGTTGATCTCTACCTGACCGGCGCCGCCTTCCTGCAGGATGCCGTCAATCTCGAAACCCTGTGCTTCGGCGAAGTCATAGATGTCGTCGATGACCTTGCCGTATTCGTCCACCGCAGACATCGAATAGGCCTGTTTCGCGGCGGCGCGGCGGCCGGAACGGCCCATCGGCGGAATGATCGGCTGGTTCGGGTCGATATTCCGCGCGACAAGGAAAAATTCCATTTCCGGCGCGACGATCGGCTTCCAGCCTTTCTGGCGGTAGAGATCGAGCACGCGCTTCAGCACGTTCCTTGGCGCGGTGGGGACGGGTTCGCCCTGCTGGTTCGACACGTCATGGATGACCTGCAGCGTCACATCCGCCGTCCAGGGTGCGGCGGTGGCGGTCGAGAAATCCGGCGTCAGGATCATGTCCGGTTCGGTGAAGGCCCCCGAAGGGTTGTCGGCCCAGTCACCGGTGATCGTCTGCAAAAAGATCGAGTTTGGCAGGTAGAACCGTTCCTGATGCGCGAATTTCGAGGCAGGCATGGCCTTGCCCCGCGCCACACCCGCAATGTCGGCGACAATGCATTCGATCTCGTCCAGACGTCGGCCTTCGACATAGTCCTGCGCGGCCTGCGGGGCGTCTTCGATCCAATGGGGTTTCATGCGGCACCTTGTTTGCGCAACGCGGCGCGGGGCGTCTTGAAGAAAATCTCGATCCGGTCGGCAATGCTGGCCGATTGCAGCGACGATCCCATGCGGGCGCGGGCGGCATCCAGAAGCGTATCGGGGACGACGCCCTTGGCGCGGGTCTCGATCAGGCCCTCGACGAATTCATCGCGGAACTCGGGATGCGCCTGCACGGTGAAGGCGCGGTCGTCATAGACCAGCGCGGCATTTTCGCAAAACTCGCTGGAGGCCGCGATCTGCGCAGCTTCGGGGCGTTCGACGACCTGATCCTGATGCCAGGCGTTCAGGGTGATCTTTTCGTCTCCGAAAACGTAATCCTGCGCGCCGACCGACCAGCCGCCCGGATATTTCATCACCTTGCCGCCCATGGCCTGGGCGATGATCTGGTGGCCAAAGCAGATGCCGACCAGCGGCACGTGATCGGCATAGGCCTTGCGGATGAATTCCTGCAGCGGGGGAATGAAGTCGTGATCTTCATAGGCACCGTGACGCGAGCCGGTCAGCAGCCAGCCCTCGGCGTCGTGGACACTGGTGGGGAATTCCATGTTCTCGACATGGTAGCTGGAAAATTCGAAACCGCGTCCGGCGAGCAGTTTTTCGAACATGGAGTCGTAATCGCCCAGTTCGCCGCGAAGAAGTTCGGGCGACTGACCGCATTTCAGGATGCCGATGCGCATGATTGGCCTGTTGATTGTGCGACTCAAAGGTAGTCGGGCGGCACGGCCCGGACAAGTCCCCCTTCCTTGGTTTGGGATCGGTCCGGTGGGGCTGGCGATGCGCAAAAGGGCAGGCTAGGCTTTGCGGCAAATCCTTAGGAGGAAAGGAAAACCCCATGGCCGGACTGCGCCCCGATGTCGATCCCGATGGCCTGCAGGAGTTCTCGGTTGTCTTCACCGACCGCTCGCTGAACCACATGTCGCAGAAATATCAGCATGTCATGCGCGATGTCTCGGCCACCCTGCGCGAAGTCTACAAGGCCGAGGCCGTGGCGCTGGTCCCCGGCGGCGGCACCTGCGCGATGGAGGCTGTCGCCCGCCAGTTCGGACGCGACGCCCATGCGCTGATCGTCCGGAACGGCTTCTTCAGTTTCCGCTGGAGCCAGATCTTCGAGACGGGCGGCTTTGCGCGCGAAACCACGGTGATGATGGCGCGTCCCTTGGGCAATGAGGCGAAACCGCCCTTCGCCCCCGCGCCGGTCGAGGATGTCGTGGCCCGTATCCTTGAAACGCGACCCGACGCGGTTTTCGCCCCGCATGTCGAAACAGCCGCGGGGATGATCCTGCCGGACGATTATATCAAGGCCATTGCGGATGCCGCGCATGAGGTGGGCGCGCTGATGGTGTTGGACTGCATCGCCTCGGGTGCGATCTGGGTCGACATGCAGGCGACGGGGGTGGATGTGCTGATCTCGGCCCCGCAAAAGGGGTGGTCGGCCTCGCCCTCGGCGGGGATGGTGATGCTGTCCCAGCGCGCGGTCGAGCAGCTTGAGCAGACGACGTCGAACAGCTTCGCGCTGGACCTGAAAAAGTGGCGCGCGATCATGAAGGCCTATGAGGATGGCGGGCATGCCTATCATGCCACCATGCCGACCGATGCCATTCTGGGCCTGCGCGACGCCATGGAGGAAACCCGCGATCTGGGCTTTGACGCCGCCCGCGACGCGCAATGGCGGCTGGGGAATGCCGTCCGGGCCGAGCTGGCCAGCCGGGGTCTGCGTTCGGTCGCGGCGGATGGTTTTGCCGCGCCGGGCGTCGTCGTCTGCTACACCGACGAGCCCGAGATCCAGAACGGCAAGCGGTTTCTTGCCGAGGGCTACCAGATCGCCGCGGGCGTGCCGCTGCAGGTAGGCGAGGGTGAGAATTTTCGCAGTTTCCGCATCGGGTTGTTCGGTCTGGACAAGCTGAAGGATGTCGAGGGCACGCTGGATCGACTGCGTCCCGGCTTCGACGCGGTGCTGTAGGGCAGGGCAGGGACGGGAACGATCGCCTTCTGTGGACGTTGGGTTCGTGAACAGGAAGTTCACTTCGAAAGGACAGACCGATGCCGAATCATGACCCGACGAACGACCTGAAGGCCGAAGCCCGCCGCGCCGCAGAGGATATCGGCCGCGAGGCTCGCCGTGCGGCGGATGACGCCGCAGATGCTGCCGAAAGCGCAAAAGCACGTGGATCCGAACTGCTGGGTTCGGCCCTTGAGAAAGGGGCCGAATTCGTTGACAGCGCGCGCAAGCGTGGCGGCGAATACTATGAAGGCGCGCGCAGCAAGGGTTCGGAATATGCCGAACATGCACGCGACGAAGCCCGCCGCATCTATCGCGAAGGCGAGCGCCGCGCCGGCGACGCCGCGGCCTATGCCGAGGACTATTACGACGATCTGACCGTGATGGTCCGCCGCAATCCGGGGCAGGCGCTTGGCATCGCTGTCGGTGTCGGCTTCCTGCTTGGCCTGATCGTCGCGCGCCGCTAAGGACCGGTCATGTTCGTCTTTGCCAGGAACATGCAGCTTGCTGCCTCGGACAAGATGCGCCGCGCGGGGCTGGCGGTCGGGGCAGGGGTTGTCCTGACGATCGGGGCAGGGTTCCTGCTTGCCGCTCTGTGGACCTGGTTGGCCCATCATCTGGGCTGGGGTCCGATGGCTGCCTCGCTGGCGATCGGTGGAGTGCTGACGGTTCTGGGCCTGATCGTTCTATCCGTGGCACGGGTCGAACGGCACCCGGTTCCCAGCACGGATGAACTGAAGATCGAGGTCGAGCAGCAGCTGAACCTGATGGCCAACACTGCCGTCACCAAGGTTTCCGATGCTGCGGACGCCGCACTGGACCGCGCCAAGCTGAAAGCCGGTGAAGTCATGGATCTGGCCGAGAACAAGGTCCATGCGGTTGCTGACAATCTGGGCTACCGCGCCAATCTGGCGGCGGATCAGGCCGAGGCGCGGGTCTATGGCGCAGCCCGCAATCTGGGCGACCAGGCGGCGCGACGCTTTGGCTTTGCTTCGGATCCAGATGCCGGTCCGTCACGAAGCGCCACCGTCGCGCCCATCCTTGGCGTTCTGGCGGTGGGGATCACACTGGCCTCGCGATTGCGCGGCAGGCACGACCAGGACGAAGCCTGAAAATAAAGAAAGCCCCGTAACTTACGGGGCTTTCTTGATAAAACCTGATGAGATCAGGCGTTGGCTTCGCGGATCTTGTTCGCCGCGTCCTTGTCATAGGCGACACCGGCCTTGTCGAACAACTGGTCCAGCTCGCCCGAGAGCGTCATCTCGGTGATGATGTCGCAGCCACCGACGAATTCGCCCTTGATGTACAGTTGCGGGATCGTCGGCCAGTCCGAGAAGTCCTTGATGCCCTGACGGATGTCCGCATCCTTCAGCACGTCAACGTCGCGGTATTCCACATTCATGTAGTTCAGGACGCCAGCAACCCGGCTGGAGAAACCGCATTGCGGCATTTCCTTCGAGCCCTTCATGAACAGCACGACATCGGTGCCGTCGATGGTGTCCTGGATCTTCTGACGAATGTCCGTCATCTGGGTCTTCCTTTTTCCTCATGCGCCGACTGCGGAGGGCCGCAGCGCAATCGCGCGGTCTTACTCGGGGGCCTTGGTCGTCAGGGCCAGCGCATGCAGTTCGCCTTGCGGGCCGTCCATCTTGCCTTGAAGCGCGGCATAGACGGCACGCTGCTGCTGGACGCGGTTCAGGCCACGGAAGCTCTCGTCGATCACCTCGGCAGCATAGTGATTTCCGTCACCGGCAAGGTCGGTGATTGAAATGCGTGCCTGAGGGAAGGCTGCACGGATCAGCGCTTCGATGTCCTGGGCTTCCATCGCCATGGTTGGTCCTTTCAAATGATGATGAAGATGTAGGGGAAGCCTTTGCGGCCCGCAAGATGCGCCCAAGGCGGCGGAAAGTCGCAAATCCTGCAAAAGTTGTAGATTGCCCGGAAAATCGTCCAGATTGGCGCTTCCATGACATAAAGCTTGTTCTCAACACGTTCCGGACGATATTCGCGAGCCAAGGAGGAAATGGGGCGGATTCTCAGCAAAAAGGGGTGAAATCCACCACGGAAATCGACCAATCCAGAACAACAATAATCAGTATTATGTTAAATTATGGTTATTTCATATCTGCCACAATCCGAAATTTCCCGCGTTTTCGTCTTGATCTTGCGACTAAGTCACGGAAGTTTCTGGCTTGTTTTCACAAGTCACCGGATCGCTGCGAAAGGAAAATTGATGGCCGTTACTCCACCCGTCTGCGATTTTGGCGCCCCTGCGCCGGATTTCCTTCTGCCCGATCCTGACGGCCATCCGTTCAGCCTGTCGCAGATCGCCGGCACACGCGGTACGCTGGTCATGTTCATCTGCAACCATTGCCCCTACGTTCAGGCGATCATCGACCGCATCGCCCGTGACGCGGCGGAACTGCAGAAGCTGGGAATTGGTGTCGTCGCGATCTCGGCCAATGACGTGACCGAATATCCCCAGGACGGCCCCGAGCACATGGCGATCGAGGCCCGGAAGCACGGCTTCACCTTTCCCTATCTGTACGACCAAAGCCAGGACGTGGCGCGCGCCTATGACGCGCAATGCACGCCAGACTTCTTTGGCTACAACGCGCAGCTTCAGCTGCAATATCGCGGCCGCTTCGACAGTTCGCGTCGGACCGCCGCCGAACCCGATGCCCGACGCGAGTTGTTCGAGGCCATGGTGCAAATCGCAGAAACCGGGCAAGGTCCGCGCGAGCAGATCGCGTCCATGGGCTGCTCGATCAAGTGGAGATCCTGAATGAATGTTTGCCTTGCGCCTTGCCCCGTGGTCTTCGACCTTGATGGCACGCTGATCGACAGTGCGCCCGACATCCATGCCACTGTCAACGCCGTGCTGCGCCTGAACCATGTGGCGCCGCTGACACTGGATCAGGTGCGCGGCTTCATCGGCGGCGGTGTCGACCTGCTGTGGAAACGCGTCATCGCCGCCGCTGGCCTTGCGCCCGAGGCGCATCGCGATCTGGTCGCATCCTTCATGACCCGCTACCACGACGCGACGGCGCTGACCCGGCTTTACCCGAATGTCGCCGAGGTGCTTGGCACGCTGGCCGATCGCGGGCATCCCTTGGGTGTCTGCACCAACAAGCCGCTGCGCCCGACCCGTGCGCTGCTGGAACATTTCGGTCTGACCGGCCTGTTCAGTGCCGTGATCGGCGGGGATTCCCTGCCGCAGCGCAAGCCTGATCCCGCACCGCTGCGCGCCGCCTTTGCCGCGCTTGGCGCCGATCCGGCGAAACCCCTTGGCCTTTACGTCGGCGACAGCGAATTCGACGCGGAATGCGCGCAGAATACTGCCGTACCGTTCCTGCTGTTCACGCGCGGCTATCGCAAATCTGATCCTTCCGAGATGTATCACACCGCGCGCTTCGACGATTTTGCCGAACTTCCCGGCCTGATCGAGGACCATGCCGAGATCGCCCGCGCGTGATCGCCGCCTCTCTTGACAGAGCGGCCAAAGAAAACGATCCGTCGGGCAGAATAACGCACCCGACGGAACCCAAGGAGCCCCGAATGGACCTGCGCCCGCTTACCCCCGAACTTTCGGTCTCGCCGCAAATCCGGCCCGAAGACCTGCCCGCGCTTGCCGCCGAGGGTTTCCGCGTCGTGATCAACAATCGCCCCGATGCCGAGGTCGGTCCCGATGAGGATGGCGAGGCGATGCGCCTAGCCGCCGAAGCTGCGGGCATGGAATATCGCGCGATTCCCTTCAATCCCGGCCAGATCACCCCGGACATGGTCGAGGCCCAGGCCGAGGCACTGGCCCTGCCCGGCCGCAAGATCGCCTATTGTCGTTCGGGCAACCGTTCGACCGTGCTTTGGGCGCTTAGCCGCGCCGGTGATGAGCCGACTGCGGAACTGCTCGAAACCGCGGCACGGGCGGGCTATGATCTGTCGGGCATCCTCCCGTTGATCGATTCCATCGCCACACGCGGGCGTTGATCCACGCGCTTCGGCGCGATTGAGACTGGCGTTTCGGCCCCCCTTGCGTTACGGGGGCCGCAACTTCATTCCAAAGGCCAGCTCTCATGGACATCCGCAATATTGCGATTATCGCCCACGTTGACCACGGCAAGACGACCCTGGTCGACCAGCTGT
Source organism: Paracoccus litorisediminis (assembly GCF_009711205.1). Classification (GTDB taxonomy): domain Bacteria; phylum Pseudomonadota; class Alphaproteobacteria; order Rhodobacterales; family Rhodobacteraceae; genus Paracoccus; species Paracoccus litorisediminis. The sequence continues at coordinate 77,363 of NZ_WMIG01000016.1, forward strand.
TGAAACAGTCGGGCTCTTTCCGCGAAAACCAAGCCGTCGCGGAACGCGCGATGGACAGCAACGACATCGAGCGTGAACGCGGCATCACCATCCTTGCCAAAGCCACCTCGGTGGAATGGAAAGGCACCCGCATCAATATCGTCGACACCCCCGGCCACGCCGATTTCGGCGGCGAGGTTGAGCGCATCCTGTCGATGGTCGACGGCGTCTGCCTGCTGGTCGACGCAGCCGAAGGCCCGATGCCGCAGACGAAATTCGTGACCTCCAAGGCGCTGGCGCTGGGTCTGAAGCCCATCGTCGTGCTGAACAAGGTCGACAAGCCGGCAGCCGAGCCGGATCAGGCGCTGGATCAGGTCTTTGACCTGTTCGCGAACCTTGGCGCGAATGACGAGCAGCTTGATTTCCCGCATCTTTACGCCTCGGGCATTGGCGGCTGGGCCGACGAGACCCTGGAAGGCGATCGCAAGGACATGTCGGCCCTGTTCGACATGGTTCTGCGTCACGTTGAGGCCCCCAAGCAGGTCGCCCGTCAGGACGAGCCCTTCCAGATGCTGGCCACCACGCTGGGTTCGGACCCCTTCATCGGCCGCATCCTGACCGGTCGCGTCGAAGCTGGCCGCGCGAAAGCCGGCGACACCATCAAAGCGCTGTCGCGCGATGGTGAGCGGATCGAGCAGTTCCGCATCTCGAAAGTTCTGGCCTTCCGCGGCCTGACGCAAGCGCCGATCGACGAAGCCGTTGCCGGCGACATCGTCAGCATCGCCGGCATGTCGAAAGCCACCGTTGCCGACACGCTGACCGCGCTTGAGATCGAAACCGCCCTGCCCGCCCAGCCGATCGATCCGCCGACCATCAGCGTCACCTTTGGCATCAACGACAGCCCGCTGGCTGGCCGCGATGGCAACAAGGTGCAGTCGCGCGTTATCCGCGAGCGCCTGATGAAAGAGGCCGAAACCAACGTCGCGATCAAGGTCGAAGACACCCCCGGCGGCGATGCCTTCGTCGTTTCGGGCCGTGGCGAACTTCAGATGGGCGTGCTGATCGAGAACATGCGCCGCGAAGGTTTCGAGCTGTCGATCTCGCGTCCGCGCGTGATCTTCCAGGACATTGACGGCGTTCGTCACGAGCCGATCGAAGAAGCCATCATCGACGTTGACGACGAATATACCGGCGCTGTCATCGACAAGCTGACCGGGACCCGCAAGGGCGATCTGGTCGAGATGAAGCCCGCAGGCGTCGGCAAAACCCGCATCGTCGCCCATGTCCCGTCGCGCGGCCTGATCGGCTATCAGGGCGAGTTCATGACCGACACGCGCGGCAACGGCGTGCTGAACCGCATCTTCCACAGCTGGGCCCCCTACAAGGGTCCGATTCAGGGCCGTCGTCAGGGCGTCCTGATCTCGATGGAGGACGGCGTTTCCGTCGCCTATGCGCTGTGGAACCTTGAAGAGCGCGGCAAGATGTTCATCGGCGCGCAAGAGCAGCTGTATCAGGGCATGATCATTGGCGAGCATTCGCGCGACAACGATCTGGAAGTGAACCCGCTGAAGGGCAAGAAACTGACCAACGTCCGCGCCTCGGGCACGGACGAGGCCGTTCGCCTGACGCCGCCGGTGCGCATGTCGCTGGAAGAAGCCATCGCCTATATCGACGATGATGAGCTGGTCGAAGTGACGCCCAAGAACATCCGCCTGCGCAAGCGCTACCTCGACCCGCATGAGCGCAAGCGTCAGGCCCGCGCCGAAGGCTGATCTTCACCTGACCAGAAACACAGCTCCGCCTTGGCGGGGCTGTGGTATAGAATCCGCCTGACGGTTTTCGGGGGTGGATACATGCCGGGCGAAGGCAATCTTTATCAGACCCTGATCGAGGCAGCTCTGGCCCGCCTAGAGGCGACCGGGTCGATGCCCGCAACCTTGGCCGAACTGGCCGAGCTGGCCGAGGTTCCGCTGGAAGATGTCAGCGGGATCTTCGGCTCTTTGCAAAATCTGCGCGAAGGACTGATCTATCAGGGCATTGCCCTGCTGAATGACTCGCTGCGTCAGGGCGTGGTGCATTCGGGATCGGTCAAGCCGGATGCACAGTTGCGCAGTCTGGCGCGCAGCTATGCCATCTGGGCCAGTCTCAACCCTGCCCTGTTTCGCGTGATTGTCGACGGGCTGAACCGGCCCATGGCCGAGGGCAGCACGCTTTACCGTTTCACCATGTCGATGCGCGACCTGTTCGAACGCAAGCTGCGCGAGATGCGCGATCTGGGCCTGATCCGGCACGAGGCCGATCTGGCACCGATTCTGTTGGTCATCCTGTGTGTGGTGAAGGGCGCGAATGTCCTGCTTTTGAACCGCAAAACCGAGCCATGGTTAAGCGATGACCCGCGGCCCGTGGTCCAGATCGCCGATGAGATGTTTGGCTATCTCATCGACAATCTGTTGGTCACCGGTACAGCGCAGGCAGCTTGAATCCGCAAACTGCGCGTATAATGCGGTTTAGATCTGGCGTTCGGGCAGGTTGACGACCAAGCCGTCCAGATCCTCGGTCACCTTGATCTGGCAGGTCAGGCGCGAGCGGGCCGGGTCGGGCTGATAGGCGAAGTCCAGCATGTCCTCCTCCATCGGGTCTTTCGCCGGCAGGCGCTCGACCCATTCGGGGGCGATATAGACGTGGCAGGTCGAACAGGCGCAGGCGCCGCCGCAATCCGCGTCGATGCCGGGCACGCCATTGTCGCGCGCGCCCTCCATGACGGTCATGCCGGGCTTGACGTCGATTTCATGGACGGTGCCGTTGTGCTCGATATAGGTGATCTTGGCCATGGGTGCCTTCCTTGGGATTTCCACCGCAGATAGGACAAAGGTGCGGGGGTGAAAAGACCTTCGGGCGCTCAGGCCCGACGCTCGGCTCGCATTGCCTGAAAATTCGAGCCAAGGATGATCGCCGCGCCCAGAAACACGAACAGATCGACCCGCTCATGATACAGCAGATAGCCTGCGATCGCGGCCAGCGGCACGCGCAGGAAGTCGACGGGCATGATGATCGAGGCCTCCAGCCGCTGCAGTGCCTGCGCCATGCAGAAATGCGCGCTCAGCGCCCCTGCCCCGGCGACCAGCATCCACGGGATGTCGGTCATATGGACCGGCCGCCAGTCGGTCAACGCCGCCGCCAGGCCCAGCGGCAACTGGATCAGAATCATCCAGACCACGATGGCGGCAGGCGAGCAATCCCGCGTCAGGCGCTTGACCAGCACCAGCGACAGCCCATAGCCCACAGCCGCCAGCAGCACGAGACCCGCCGCCGGGTCGATGACCTCGAACCCCGGACGGACGATCACCAGAACGCCGATGAAGCCGCCGATATTCGCCAAAATGCGGGCACGGGTCAGCTTTTCGCCCAGAATGCCCCAGGCAAAGAACGCGACCCAGATCGGCGCGGTGAACTCCAGCGCAAAGACTGAGGCCAAGGGCAACAGCACCACGCCGATCGTCCAGAAATACTGTGCGGTAAAATGGACGAAATTGCGCAGCAAGTGCAGCTTCAAGCTTCGCATTTGCCGCAGTTCGGGCCAAAGCCGCGGCAGGAACGGCGCGATGACGAACAGCCCGACCAGCGCGCGAAAGAACAGCACCTGCCGAATCGACAGCGTTTGCGCCAGCTCTCGCGAGCCGACCGACATGGCGATGAAGGACGACATGCTCAGTGCCATCCAGCCCAGCCCCAGCCAGAACTCCCGCCCGCTCGTCTTGTCCATCACCGCCGCCTGATTGCCCATGCCCCTGCCCTGACCTGCCGAAAAATCCGGCACAGTCATACAGTTCGCGCGGGCCGTGGCAAGCGCCGGGATCAGACCCGGCGCAATGCGATGACGGCGTTCAACCCGCCAAAGGCGAAGGCGTTCGACAGGACCGCCTCGACCCGCGCCTCGCGTGCGAAATTCGGGACGACGTCCAGCGCACATTCGGGGTCGGGTTCTTCATAGCCGATGGTCGGCGCGATGATCCCGTCACGCAGCGCCATGATGCAGGCCAGCAGCTCGACCGCGCCGGTGCCGCCGATCAGATGGCCGTGCATGGACTTGGTCGAGGACATCATCAGCCGGTCAGCATGAGGTCCAAAGGCATGGGCCACCGCGGCGCACTCGGTCTTGTCATTGGCGGCTGTGCCGGTGCCATGGGCGTTGATATAGCCGATTTCCTCGGGGCGAAGCTGCGCATCAAGCATGGCCCCGGTGATCGCGCGTTCGGCCCCGATGGCCGAGGGCATGACGATGTCCTGCGCATCCGCGGACATGGAAAAGCCCACGACCTCGGCCAGAATATCGGCCCCGCGCGCCACCGCGTGTTCCCAGTCCTCAAAGACAAAGACGCCTGCGCCCTCGCCCTGAACCATGCCGTTGCGGGTGGCCGAGAACGGCCGGCAGGCGTCCTTCGACATCACGCGCAACCCCTCCCATGCCTTGACGCCGCCGAAGCACAGCATCGCCTCGGAGCCGCCGGTCAGCATCGCTGTCGCCGCGCCGGAACGGACCATGTTGAAGGCCATGCCCATCGCGTGGTTGGAACTGGCGCAGGCCGTGGCCACGGTAAAGCTGGGGCCCATCAGCCCGTATTCCATGCTCAGATGCGAGGCTGCGGCGTTGTTCATCAGTTTCGGGACGACGAAGGGATGGACCCGGTTCTTGCCCTCTTCGTAGACGGTGCGGTAATTTTCGTCCCAGGTGTTCATGCCACCTGCCGCCGTGCCAAGGATGACGCCGGAACGCAGGCCCAATTCGCCGTCAAAGGTCAGCCCGGATTGCTCGACAGCTTCGCGGGCAGCCAGCAGCGTGAACTGCGTGAACTTGTCATAAAGGACGATCTGCTGGCGGTTGAAATAGGCTTCGGCGTCCCAATCGCGCACCTGCCCGCCGATCCGTACCGCCAGCCGGTCCACATCGCGGAAATCCAGTGGGCCGATGCCGCAGCGTCCCTCGCGCATGGCTTCGAAGGTTGAGGGCACGTCGCGCCCCAACGCATTGATCGTGCCCATGCCGGTGATGGCCACGCGGTGCATGCCATTGGCATGCCGCCCCATGATCACCCGCCCCAGCATATTCCGCGCCCGGCTGGTCGCGGACTTCATCTTTCCTTTGACCTTTTCGGTCTTACGCTCTGATTTGGCGTCCTTTTCAGTCTTGCTTTTCTTGGCGTTCATGCCTTTTCAGCGACCAGCTTCTCGACTGCGTTGATGATCGAACCCAGGGTCGAGACATCGAAATCCGAACTTTCGGGCTCATTGGCATTGAATGGAACCGAGATGTCGAATTCTTCCTCGATGGCAAAGATCGATTCCACCAGTCCCATGCTGTCGATGCCGATATCCTGAGGCGACATGTCGGGCTTCAGCTCGGCAGGGTCCAGCATCGCCTGATCTGCGATGATCTGGATGATACGGTCACGGACATCTGTCATCTTGGGCCTCCATTCAGCTCTCTTCGTCGGAGCGCTTTTCCATCAACTTCTTAACAGTTTCACGAAGCTCCGCCACCTGCGCGTAAAGTCTTGGCAACCTGCGGATGTTTTTTTGCGCCTCGACATGGGTTTCCATCTTGACCGCGGGGCTGCCCAGCAGCACCCGCCCTGCCGGAGCGTTGGTAAAGATCTTGGTCGCACCCCCGGCGATCACATCATCGCCGACAAAGATATTGTCCGAGACCCCGACCTGACCGCCCAGAACCACGCGGTTGCCGATCCGGGTCGATCCGGCGATGCCGACCAGACCACACAGCATGGTATCCTCGCCCACTACGCAATTGTGGCCGACCTGCACGAGGTTGTCGATCTTGGTACCGCGCCCGATCCGGGTCGCGCGCATGGTGCCACGGTCGATGGTGCTGTTTGCGCCGATCTCGACATCGTCGCCGATCTCGACCCCGCCCAGCGAATGGATGCGGGTCCAGTGCTGTTCGCGGATGTCGCCACGCTCTCCCAGGGTCTCACGGATCTGTTCGACGCCGGATTTCTCGGGGGTGACAAAGGAAAATCCATCTGCACCGATGGACACGCCGGGATGCAGGATCACCCGGTCACCAATCACCACCTCATGTGCGACGCGGACGCCGGGATGGAACAGCGCCTGATCCCCTATGACGGTGTCGCGCCCGATACTGACATGAGAGCCGATTTTCGCCCCCGCGCCCAGTCGCACGCGCGCGCCAATCACCACGAAAGGCCCGATGGATGCGCCCTCGCCAATCTCGGCGCTGGGATCGATCACGGCGGTCGGGTGGATGCCGGGCGGGAAATCCGGCCCCTGGTCAAAGGCCCGTGTCAGGCTGGCCATTGCCACTCGTGGCCTGCGCACAAGGATTGCGGCGCTCAGACCAAGCGCCTCGGGGTCCATATCCTCGGCGATGATGGCCATGCTGCCCGGTGCCAGCTTTTCGGCATAGGCCGGTGCGGTGGCCAGCGATATCTGGCCCTCGTCCGCCAATCCGGCTTCTGCCGCGCCACGGACGGCCAAGCTGCCGTCCCCCCAGAAACGGGCGTCCAGCGCCCGAGCCAGTTCCGCGATGGTGAGTGTCATCTTTCTCCCCTTTGTTGGGGATGATCTAGTTGCCCCGTCCCGCAGATTCCAGCCCGGCCTTGACCAGTGCCGCATAGACAGCGGCGTCACGCCCGTAAATATCGGGATAACGGCGGATCCTGCCATCCTCATCGGGGAAGGCGGTGAAATAGACCAGATGCACCGGCAGTGGCTTGGTCAGGTTCAGATAGGCCTCGCGCCCCGAGGACAGCGCCTTCGAGAAGGTGGCTTCGGGGTTATTGAACTGACCCTGCATCAGCTCATGCGCCAGATCCAGCGGCCGTCCGACCCGGATGCAGCCATGCGAATAGGCGCGGCGCGATTCATTGAACAGGTGCTTGGTCGGCGTGTCGTGCAGATAGATGTTCCACGGGTTCGGGAACAGGAACTTGACCACACCCAACGCATTGTCATCGCTGGGTTTCTGCCGCATCCGATAGGGGAAGTTCGAGGCGGTATACTTGCGGAAGTCGATCCGGTCGCGTGAGATCACGTTGCCAGCGCGGTCGACCACGTCGATATGGCCGACCGCATTGCGATTGGCCTGCAGCCGCGGCAGGTATTCCTTGACCGTGATCGAGCGCGGCACATTCCAGCGCGGATTGGCCACGATGTATTTCATGTCCTCGGTGAATTCGGGCGTCTCGTGGGTCGCCTCATCCTTGCCGATCACCACTTTGGTCGAGAAAACGGTTTCGCCGTTTTCGCGGATCTCGGCGGTATAAGCCGGCAGGTTCACCCAAACCAGCCGGTCGTTCATGTCATGGCCGTGCATCCAGCGCATCCGCTCCAGAGCGACAAGGATACCCTTGGCCTCGGGGCCGACACCGCGATTGAGCCGCGCCACCGTCTGAGGTCCGGCCACGCCATCGGCGGGCAGGCCTGCCGCGTCCTGAAACTCGGCAACGGCCTGCACCAGCGGCGCGTCAAAGATTTCCGGGTCTGAGGTCGGGATGCTGTCGAACCCGATCGCGGCCAGCCTCTCGCGCAGCTTGGCCACGCCAGCCCCCCCGTCGCCTTCGCGCCAGCTGCCTTTGGGCACGGCGGGCGTGCCTGCGGGGGCCGCCAGACGGGACATGCCGCTGAGCGCGTCCTGCAGGGCCAGATAATCACGGTCGCGCGGCGCAAGCCCGGCCAGCCAGGCCTGAGGATCGGGCGCCTGCATGAAGTCGCGCATGAGTTTGCCGGTGCTGCTGCGCGCAACGCTGCGCTTGATGCCAGAATCGACCTTGCGCGGATCCAGAAGCCCGCCGGTCAGATCCTGTGTCCAGCGCACGAAGTTGCGGGCGAAGGCCAGCTCGGCCTGTAGCGACTGGTCGCCCTGCCCGTCCAGCTGTTGCAGCCTGCCCCGGTGATAGCGCGCAGGCGGCAGGCCGTGGCTGGAGGCGGCACTGATCGCCTCGATCAGGGCGGCGCGACGCGGCGCGCCTTCGGCCCCCAGAAAGATCGGCTTCAGCCCGTTCGAGCCATAGAAATCGGCCAGCCCCGGCGAGGCGGCCACCGCTTGGGCCAGTTCCATTTCCTCTTGCGAGAAAATCAGTCGCGGCGCGGGCAACGCCGCCATCGACGCCGCTTCCAGACCCTGCGCATGCGCTGGCACGGACCATCCCGCGCCTCCGAATGCCACAAGCCCAACCACAACCAAAGAGCGAATCAACCCGGAGCCCATGACCACTAAATTCCCATTCCCTTGTCTGGATTCTGTGCCATTCCCGACCCGGGAGGTCCAGAAGGCGTGACAGATTTGCCGCGCAGGTGATGCAGGCGGAGCACGGCGCATCCACAATCCGTCAACAAGATTAAGGTTTCACTGTTCGGTCGGCGGATTTTTGCCGAGAATGGCAAGAGTTCGCTGCATGAGGAATCAAAAGCTTTCCTCGGCTCTCAGGCTGGTGACATATTGTTAAACAGTTCCGTCTAAATCGGGACAGCCGGCAACGCCGGAAATAACAAACGAAGCAGGACAGGCGATCTGACATGACGTTTGAATCTATTTCGCGTCGCGGCATCCTTGGCGTGTTCGCGGCGACGACTGTGGCAGCTGCGCCAGTTATGGCCAATGCCTTCGGTCTGATCCGCGGCGCTGGCGACATTCGCCGCATCCGCATGTATTCGGGACGTACCGGGGAAAGCATCGACACTGTCTACTGGGTCGATGGCAAGTATATCCGCGACGCCCTGAATGAAATCAACGTGTTCATGCGCGACTGGCGCACGGGCCAGGTGATCGGGGTCGACCCGCGCACCGTCGACATCGCGGCCGCCTCGCACAGGCTGCTGCAAACCAACGAGCCCTACATGATGCTGTCGGGCTACCGCTCGCCCAAGACCAACGCCATGCTGCGTTCGCGGTCCTCGGGTGTGGCGCGCAACTCGCTCCACATGGTCGGAAAAGCTGCGGACATGCGCCTGAAATCGCGCTCGGTCTCGCAGATGTATCGTGCTGCTGCTGCCTGCTCGGCGGGTGGCGTCGGCAAGTACTCGCGCTCGAACTTCGTGCATATGGACTGCGGTCCGGTGCGCCACTGGGGCGCCTGATCTCGCGAACTTTCACTTTCGCGCGATCACGCCAAGACCCGCCCCATTGGGGCGGGTTTTTGCGTTTTGCGGGGTAAATCGCGCTCAGCGAAGGCGCGGCGGGGCGTTCGGATCACGCTGCGGCACGGGCTCGGGTTCGATCGGAGCTGGCGGCTCAAGGACCAGCGCAACCGCCGGATGTGCCGAATCGGAAAACCCGATATCCGCGCCGCCTTCGATTTCGGGCAGGAAGGCCAGTAATTCGGCAAAAGCCTTGGCCAAGGCCGGGCGACGCGATTCCTCGACCCCCTTCAGCAGCAGCGTGTGGTTCTGCCGGCCATTCGCCCATTCGGTCGCGACCAGTGCTGCGGAATCGACCAGTCCGACCATATCGCCCAAGCGAGTCGAAAGCGGCTCGGCGAGGGCGCGCACCACCTCGGGCTGCGGCGCACGGATGCTGCGCGGGGCCTCATCCGGGGCAAGGCTGGGTTCGGCCTGCAAGGCCTGAACCAGCCAGGACAGCGTCGCCGTATCTAGCAGCATTTCCGAAGGATGCCCCGGATTGACCAGCAGCCCGCGCCCTTCCGATGCCAGTGCCGACGCCAGCACCCGGCCCGGCAGCCCCAGATAGGCCACCGGCCCGCCGATGAAATCGGCCAGCCGATCCTCGGCATCGCAGGCCAGAGCCACGGGACCGTCGGGCAGCGGAAAGACCTGCAGCTCAACCCGGTCATCGGCAGGTTCTTCGACAAGGGCCGCGAACAGCTCGCTATCGGCAAGGCGCGACAGGATGCGGGCCCGCTGCGCCGGATTCGCCTCATGGAAGGGGACGGGGCAAAGCAGATCCAGTGGGGTCATCGGTCTCTCTCAGGATGGTTTGAACGGTCCGGCGTAGGACGGGCAGCAGCTCGGCCTCGAACCAAGGGTTGCGTTTGAGCCAGCCGGTATTGCGCCAGGACGGATGAGGCAAGGGAAAGATGCGCGGCGCATGATCGCGCCACCCGGCGACAGTTTCCGTCACCCCACCCTTGGCCGCATCGCCAAGGTGCCATCGCTGTGCATGACCACCGATCAGCAGGATCAGTCGGGGATGCAGCAACTCCATGACCGGCGCACGCCATGTCGCGGCGCAGATCGGCGGCGGCGGCAAGTCAGAGCCCTTGGCGTCATAGCCGGGAAAGCAAAAGGCCATCGGCACGATCGCGATCCGGGATTGGTCATAGAAGCTGTCCGCATCCACTCCCATCCAGTCCCGCAGCCGGTCGCCCGAGCGATCGGCAAAGGGGCGCCCCGACAGGTGAACCTGCATTCCGGGTGCCTGCCCCGCGATCAGGATACGGGCACCGGGCTGGAACCAGACCACCGGACGCGGCGCATGCGCGGTTGCCGTTGCGGCAAAGCGTGCGGCACAGATGCGGCAGGCACGGATGTCATCGATCAGCTTCATTGCACATCAGCCCCCCTGACAGGGAAAGTGGCGCATCTTCACGAAGTGGCAAGCTTTTCCGCGCCAAGGTGGACACTGGATCGCTGCGCGCATAATGTCCGCTTGTCCCGTTTGCGCGAACAACCCGGTCGAGGTTACTCTTTGAGATTAAGCCATGCCTGCCCCCTCATGCTGGCTCCGGGCGGGCGCCGAGGTTTCTGAATGATCGAATTCGACAATGTCTCCAAGTCCTTCTGGACCGGTACGCAGCGCAAGGTGATCCTTGACCGCGCGTCCTTCCGGTTGGAACCCGGTCGCTCGATGGGCATCCTTGCCCCGAACGGCACCGGCAAGACGACCATCATCAACATGATGTGCGGCCTTGAAAAACCCGATGAGGGCACGATCCGCATCGATTGCCGCGTGTCCTTTCCACTGGGCTTCATGGGCGGCATCACCCCCAAGCTCAGCGCTAATGAAAATTGCCGTTTCATTGCCCGGATCTATGGTCTGGACCCGGATTATGTCGAAGCATTCTGCCGCTGGTTGACTGATATCCACGAATATTTCGACATGCCCGTCGGCACTTACAGCGCCGGGATGCGGTCACGGTTCACCTTCTCGCTGATGCTGGCGCTGGAATTCGACGTCTACCTGATCGACGAGGGGATGCCGGGCACGACCGATGTCGAATTCAACCGCCGGGCGGGATCGGTGCTATATGATCGGTTGAAATCCGCGACGGTCGTGGTCGTTTCGCACCAGGCCTCGACGATCGAGAAATTCTGCAGCTCGGCCGCGGTTTTGCGGGACGGCAAGCTCTACCAGTTCGAAACGCTCGAAGAGGCGAAGCAATATTATGACTACTCCGCCTAAGGCACGTGTCTTTCGCATCAGTCGCGAGGAATCTGTTCTGGCGGTCACCCGCGAGTCGGGAGCGGTCGAGACCGCACGAAAGGTTCAAGTGGAATTGCGCAAGCGTAACGAGACGACCGGGGGTGGCAACGATCCCTCGAAACTTTTTGCGAATGAAGAGGACGGTTTTGGCGATATGCGCTTTCCCGGCGCAACTGGGCCTGCGAACACCGAACCCCCGGCGGATCTGGATGAGCGCATCGCCGCCGTCCGCGCCGAGAATTTGACCGGGCGCCAACTGCGCATGGCGCGGCGCATTGCCTCGATGCATGAAATCGAGGCGGAAACCGATGAAGAGGCCGTGGTGCTTCTGCGCGAGCGCGGCATTGATCCGTTCCATCGCGCGGCACTCGGGCAGGTCATCGCCGACGAGGGCGCGCGCGCCCAGCAATCCACCGATCAGCGCGGCCTGCCGGTTCCGACCCAAGCCCCCGGTCAGCTTCGCAAGCGCGGCTCGGAAATCATGCCGATCGCGCCCACCCAGTTTCCGGGCCAGACCAAGCTGCCCTCGCGCGACGCGCTGTCCGAGGACAAGCGCGCCGCCGAGATCATCCGCATCCAGCAAGACATTGCGCGTCGCCGTCGTCGCAAGCTGACGATGCTGGCCGCGCGTCTGATCGCCCTGGTGGGGATCCCGACGATCATCGCGGGCTACTACTATTTCAACGTGGCGACGCCGCTTTACGCGACAAATTCGCAGTTCCAGATCCAGCAGGCCGATCAGGCCGCGCCATCGGGTCTGGGCGGGCTGTTCAGCGGCACGTCGCTGGCGACGAATACCGACTCGGTTTCGGTGCAAAGTTACCTGACCTCGCGCGATGCAATGATGCGGCTGGATCGCGAACATGGGTTCAAGACGGCGTTCCAGGATGAAAAGGTCGATCCCATCCTGCGCCTGCCCCCTGATGCCACCAATGAGCAGACCTACAAGCTGTACATGAATTCGGTCAAAATCGGCTACGATCCGACCGAAGGCGTGATCAACATGGAGGTCATCGCGCCCGATCCCAAGCAGAGCCAGGACTTCTCGATGGCGCTGATCAAATATGCCGAAGGCCAGGTCGACCAACTGACCGCGCGACTGCGTGGCGACCAGATGCAGGGCTCAATCGAAAGCTATGAGGACGCCGAGAAGAAGGTCAAGGAAGCCCAGATGCATGTCCAGGAGCTGCAGGAAAAGCTGGGCGTGCTTGATCCGATGGCGGAAAGCAGCGTCGTCATGGGCCATATCGCCGAGCTGGAACGGCAGTTGGCCGACAAGCGGCTTGAACTGGGCCAGCTTGAAGCAAACCGCGTCCCGAACCGCAGCCGTGTGCAGGGCGTCAAGGGCGACATCTCCCGGCTTGAACAGATGTTGGCCGAAACCCGTTCCCAGTTGACCGAGGGCAGTGCCGCCCGTGGGTCGCTGGCGACGATCTCGGGCCAGATCCGCATCGCGGAATCCGATCTTGCCACCCGGCAGGAACTGCTGGCCACCGCCGCCGCCCAGATGGAAACGGCACGGATTGAGGCCAATAAGCAAGTCCGCTATCTTTCGCTTTCCGTCGCCCCCGTCGCCCCTGACGAGGCGACCTATCCCAAGGCTTTCCAGAACACGATCGTGGCTTTCCTGATCTTCTCCGGCATCTACCTGATGCTGTCGCTCACGGCCTCGATCCTGCGTGAACAGGTATCTTCATGACCCATGTAAAAACCGGCAATGTCACCTTCGGCAACGACCTGCCCCTTTCGATCATTGCCGGCCCCTGCCAGCTTGAGACGCTGGACCACGCGCTGATGATCGCCGAACAGGTCGCAGCGGCTTGTGCCGCCGCCGGTGCGGGTTTCGTCTTCAAGGCCAGCTACGACAAGGCCAACCGCACCTCGCTTTCGGGCCGTCGCGGCGTAGGTATCGAAGAAGGTCTGCGCATGCTGGAAGAAGTGCGCGCGCAGATCGGCTGCCCGGTTCTGACCGACGTGCATGACATCGAGCAGACCAAGGCGGCCGGTTCGGTCGTCGATATCCTGCAGATCCCCGCATTCCTCTGCCGCCAGACCGACCTGCTGATTGCAGCCGGTGAAACCGGGGCTGTGGTGAACATCAAGAAAGGCCAGTTCCTTGCCCCTTGGGATATGCCCAATGTCGCGCAGAAGGTCGCCTCGACCGGGAACGAACGCATCATGCTGACCGAGCGCGGCGCAAGCTTTGGCTACAACACGCTGGTGGCCGACATGCGCAGCCTGCCGATCATGGCGCGCACCGGCTATCCGATCATCATGGACGCCACCCATTCGGTTCAGCAACCGGGAGGTCAGGGCGGCTCCTCGGGCGGGCAACGCGAATTCGCTCCGGTCATGGCGCGGGCGGCGGTGTCGCTGGGCGTCGCCGGGGTGTTCATCGAGACCCATCAGGACCCCGACAACGCCCCCTCGGACGGGCCGAACATGATCCAGTTGGACAAGATGCCCGCGCTGATCGCCTCGCTGATGCAGTTCGATGCGCTGGCCAAGTCCGACCCGGTGATGGGCTGACTTAGCCTTAAGCCGCGGCGATCGCTTTCGCCGCGGCATGGGCCGAAGCCCAGGCCCATTGGAAATTGTATCCCCCCAGCCAGCCGGTCACATCGACGACCTCGCCGATGAAATACAGACCCGGCTGGTTGCGCGCCTGCATGTCGCGGGCATTCAGGTCACGGGTATCGACCCCACCCAGCGTCACCTCGGCCGTGCGCCAGCCTTCGGACCCGACTGGGCGCAGGCGCCAACGGTTCACCCGATCAGCCAGTTTCGTAAGGCTGGTATTCGGCTGATCGGCCAGCCTTGCGGCCTTCAAACCCATCTCCTCGGCAATGGCATCCGCCAAGCGCGAGGGCAAATGCCGCCCCAGTGCGGTGGCGACGCCCTGCTTGCCCGCCTGCCCCCGCTGATCGCGCAGCGCCGCCGCCAGATCCAGATCCGGAGCCAGATCCACCGAGATTTCTTCTCCGGGCTTCCAGAAACTTGAAATCTGCAGGATCGCCGGACCCGAAAGGCCGCGATGGGTGAACAGCAGACCGTCCCGGAAACGCGTCGCGGAGCGGCCCTGCCCGTGGCTGACCACTGCCTCGACCGAGACCCCGGCCAGCGGTCGGCACAGGTCCAGATCCTGCTCGGCAAAGGTCAGCGGCACGAGACCCGCGCGCGGCTCGATCAGTTGCAGCCCGAACTGCCGCGCGATGTCATAACCCAGTCCCGTCGCGCCCATCTTGGGGATCGAGCGCCCGCCGGTGGCGATCACCAGATTCTTCGCTCTGACCTGACCGCGACTGGTCCCGACCAGATAGCCACCCTCGGCTGCCGACACCCCTTGCACCGAAGTTTCCAGCCACAACTCCGCGCCGCGCATCCGATGCAGCAGCATGTCGATGATCTGGCGCGCACTGTCGTCGCAGAACAACTGGCCCAAAGTTTTCTCGTGCCAGGCGATCCCGGCGGCATCGACCAAGGCCACGAAGTCCTGTGGAGTGAACCCCGCCAGCGCCGAGGCACAAAAGCGTGGGTTCTGCGACAGAAAGCGATCTCGCTGTGCCGCGAGATTGGTGAAATTGCTGCGCCCCCCGCCCGAGATTCGGATTTTTTCACCCGGCGCGCGGGCGTGGTCGATGACCATTACCCTTTGTTTGGGTTTGCCTTTATCGGCCTCGATGATCGATCCGGCACAAAAAAGACCGGCAGCACCGGCCCCAAGAATAAGCGTATCCACGTGTTCCATCTGGGGCGCTTAAACTTCCGGGAAGTTCTCCACAAGAATTTTCCAATCGCCCCTTGCGCGCCGGTTTCCCCTTGGCTAGATACCCGCTCACAGAGTTGGGGCGTGGCCAAGTGGTAAGGCAACGGTTTTTGGTACCGTGTACCGTAGGTTCGAATCCTACCGCCCCAGCCAACTCAGCATAACCAGTTGATCCGACGAAGTTTGGCGGTTTTGGGCCAGGAATGGCAGGCTATGCCCTCCATGACTGTCCATCACGTGATGACGCCCCAACCGTGAAGGGGCCACCCTATGGGCATCGTCAACTTCGTCTTCCGCCGCGGCGTGATCTACACCTGGCGGCGCCGGATCCCGGTGCGGATCCAATGCGACGCGGTTCACCTTCAGGTCAGTCTGGGCACATCATGCCCATCGA
>NZ_WMIG01000017.1 GCF_009711205.1 Paracoccus litorisediminis
TCAGAATGAACGCCTTCTGCGCTTCCGTGAACTTCGATGCCTTCATCGTTTTCAGTTCCTGTCCCAGCCGGGGAAGGTTAGCCGAAAACTCTAGCTTCAAACGGTCCAGTTTCGAGGGGGCAGAGCACGTCCTCATCTCGGACGTGTCAGTATACTTACGGACCGTGCCCTTTGACTATCAAGGGACCGACAACAGAAGACGGGTTAATTCGAGCCCATTCCTGTCGTTCATCTGTTACCCTCACGTTTAGGTATTGTGAGTGAACCAGCCGAAAGCCCATAATTGCATAGCGAACCTCCATCGTTTGGCGTTTCAGCAGATTTTCGCATCATACAGGAGGAATGCAGTGCCTCGGTCGGAGGTTTGGCAGTCTCCCAATCATCAGATCTTTTTTCATTGCGCTCACTGCATGATGGCCACGCACTTGACGAAAACCGCCACGGCCCCATATTCGGGCCTTCGGGTTCAGGCCCCGGCCGCTCACAGGCAAGACGCCCATGGTGAAGTCCTGATTTGCTATCCCCCCATCTGGCATCTGCCGGTTGGCGGCAATGTGAGCCCCGCCTGTTGAGGCATCATGCAAGAATAGGTGAAGACATGGCATTGAACCATGATGTGAAGTCCTTGAAATCGCAGGCCAAGAACCTGCGCGCGGCGCTGGAGCGTGGCGGCAGGCCCATCAGCCATTCCGAGGCGCTGGAGCTGGTCGCCCAAAGCCACGGGCTGCGCGATTGGAATACCGCAAATGCGGTAGCGGCCGAACTCGCACCCTGGAGCTTTGGCGGCACGGTGCGCGGCCGCTACCTTGGCCAGACCTTTACCGGTCGGGTCATCGCGGCGCGTGAACGCGGTCGCGGCTATCATGCGCTGACCATTGATTTCGACAAAGCGGTGGACGTGTCGCGATCCGAGCTTTTCTCGGCCCCGCGAAAGCGGATCAACGCGACGGTGAATGCGGCGGGGGTAAGTCTCAGCAAGACCTCGGACGGCCAGCCGCATTTGGTTCTGGATGCGGTTTGAGCCAGCTTCCACTCAAAGAAAAAGGGTGCCGAGCGGGACCTTTCTCTTTTAGGGCTCTATCCGTCAAGCTCTGCATGACCTTCTTGGCCTCTCAGTTTGAGAGGCCATTCTTTATGGTTATCAGCGATGGTTGAGCCCTTAGCCGACGCTCACGCGGGGCGTAGCATCTTGGTTAGCTGTTGTAGCGAGATAGAGTAAATGCGGTCGCCGGTGTCTGCCTACTGTTTGGTCAAACCAATCACTCCTGTCGGAACGTCAATTGTTGTACCGTTCCATCACACCGTCACATATTTCCAAGAAGCGGTTTTTCGTATTCATTATCGTAATCGCCTCATTTTGCGTTATACTAAAAATACGCTCCTGATCTCGGATGGTAATATAGATAGAATAAGTCATTATGTCGGCAATTGGGCTATCTGGTCTAGATAATATAAAATTAGTTCTGCAGTGGGAGTTGTCGCCGTAAATAGCAACTGCGCTGAAAGTAGATTTGCGTGGCTTTCCTTTTACATTATTGTAAGCTACCACGCTATTCACTTGGCAGATAAGATCACTCCCTCTGCGCACACACGCATTTCTTGTATGTTTTAAGAGATCGCGAGCCTGCGCGGCGGCCCCGATGTCATTCTCCACTCGGTTCAGAGTGTAGCTCGCCATGTGAATATCGCGGACAGCCGATCGGTTCTCCCGAGGAGATATATGTGTCGCTCTGGGGCCACCGCAAGCTGACAAAAACAGAGTAAACAGGAGCAATGCTGGCGTAAAAAAGTTACGATCTTTGGTGCTCTTGCACGATGGATGGCCAGACGAGATTTTTGCAATCACAGGCAAATCTAAGTCCATCAAATGAAACGCGCAAAGGTGGGCATGAATTTTCCGATAGAGAATCTTTCATCTGCAGCACTCGAACCATAAATAACCGAGCGTAGTCACGCTAGGGTATTTTTATAGCTACCGACATCCTGGCCCAGTGCATGATGAACATCATGTCTTGTTTATTTGGCAAAGGTTGCCGAATTATTGCACTGCTCGGTGCGGGAAGAAAGTCTCCCCGCTTGAGTGTCCGTTTTGTCCGCAATGTCGACGCTTTGATCGCCAGAATGGCAAGTCTTGATCGCTGAGGAATAAACTGAGGGAAAACGGGCGGGCAGTCTCAAAAAGTCTAATGGTGTCAAGGGACGTTGCTCGGACGGGGAGTCCGCCTTTCCAGAGATCGCCGTATCATCTCCGCCACGCAATAATGCTTGCTCAGTTAACGAGCCGAGCGACATGCTATCTTCGATCCGACTTTGAGCGAAGGTATTGCTATGATTGCGAGATACTTTCCTGCCGTTGTCCTAACCCTGACTGTGTTAAGTGCTCCAGCCATCGCTGGTTTCAAGACATGGACAGCAGAAGTTGAGGACGATCCGTTCAGTGGAAATAGCCAGGTCACTGTGGAGTATGCCATGTCAGTCCGTTCAGGTGTCCTCGTCATGTGTAGCGGGTTAAGTATGCATATCAAAGTGGTACCCGGGTACGAGTATACTGGCAAACAGCCCATGCAGGGCGAGTTGAAGATTGCCGTCGATGGGAGCGTTCTAGAATTTACCGATGATCCAGTTCTCTCGGCGGGTTCGGTGGGCCAAAACCTCAATGCGATAGAGGCGGTATTCGACTTCGAAAATGCTCGCCTAGTTGCAAAAGCTTTTTCCGGTGCCAAGAAGCAGATCGCTATCAAGGATACGATGTCGGATCAGCCGATTTTGCTGAAGGCCACAGGGAGCACGGTGGCATTCAATTCAATGCTCAGCAAGTGTTTGAAGGACGGTTGAACTCGGCCGCCATCAATCCTGTTTGAACATAGGCAGGGCTCGCCTAACTTGCTCTGAAGTCTGGGAAACGCCGTGAGGGACTACGCCGCTGGACTTTACGATCAAGGTCACAGGCCTCGCTATAGTGTTTGCCACCCTCGTCGGCCCAGTGCTTGCGGTGCAGGCCCAAAAATGGCTTGAGGCTGGACGCGAGAAGTAAGAGCGTCGCCGTGCCATCTTTCGTACCTTGATGGCAACAAGAGCATCTTCGCTGTCTCCACAGCACGTTGAAGCACTGAATGCGGTTCCGACATTTATGTCGCGCCTTTCGCGTGACACCGCGGCCCACCAGGTTGGACGTTGGTGGGGAGCTGATGCCCCCACCAAGTTTTCAGTTACTCGCGCTCCTTTGCCTTGCTATGAGTTCGACCGGCAAGTTCGATCACGTAGTGGACCAAAAACGCTTCAATCAATGACAGCGCATACTCGCTGTCGATCGGCAGCATGTCTACACTCAGATGGTGGTGGTCGACATACTCTGCAGCGTCCCAAAGAGCCCGCGTCTCTTCGGGATTATCAGATTCCATACTGCGAATTACACTCTCAAAGGTAGAATTTGCTAAGGCGATAGCTTCCCTTCGATATGCCGCATCAAACGGAAGGGACTTGATGAGATAGCCGGACATGATCCTCGCCGGGCGTTTGGGCTTTTGAGCTTCATAGTCTCGGATCAACAAGCCCCAACTTGCATATCCTTCCTGCTTGGCTATGAGAGCACGCGCCTGATTCAATGGCATGCCTTCTTCTCCGCGCAGAAGTTTAGCTTTCCGCTTCAACTCATTGGTGGGAGCAGATAGGTTCACTTGAGTTTCGCCTATTGCGAGCAGTATTTCACAATCCCTCCTTATGTGAGCGCTCGAACAGAAAAAGCTCTATGTCAGACCCTGCATGCTGAATACTTTCCCTTTGGAGGGGGGAGGCTGGGGCGTCAGCCCGAAACAGATCGTAGCTGCGGGCAGTTCGGCCTTCAAGTAGTTTCGGTATGTAAGGCTATGCTTTTGCAACTGCGAACGCGGCTTCGTCCGCATTTCTACTGCGGCCGAGAGTCTCTCGCTGCGCGATGATTGTCCGGCCGCTTCGGTGAATGCTGCAGCGCCGCATAGTGGCGAGCCGAAAGGCTGGAATGGGCCGGAGCCAGTCATCAAAAGCCGCAGCCAGAGGTGCCTTGCCGGTGCTTTGGGCCGCCTGCCGACGACGATCTCATACACAGCTATGATCGAATGAAGATAGATTTGTTCTCCAGAATACCAAACAGTGTTTGCATCCCGATTGAGGCAGAATCGAAGACCAGAGCCACGCTACCTGCCGTCGTGCTGAGGGAGTAGCCCTCAATATTGGTGCTCCAGATCAGTCGCGCCTGCACGTCAGCAGATCCATCCATCTGTCGCAAATCTAATAGCAGCCGGTCCGAGGGCACGCGCGCCGCATCAAAGTTCTCGCGGATCGCGAGGGAATGCGAAACCGCGACTTCAATGCCCTCGCGGGCGAAGTTCGCGGCGATCCGGTCGGTTTCGGCGCAGTCGCCTTGCGCAAGCAATGCGATGCGTGTCACGCCGTGGCGCTTCAGCGTGTCGAGCGTCGCCAGCGCCGTCGTTGTCACCGGCACGCCGGTCAGGTCCTGCAATTCGGCACAAAGCCTGCGGTCGGGGTCGAAGCCCAGAAGCGCGCCGCGGGTGGCGTTCCAGCAGATCCCTTCGACCCGCGCTTCGGCCAACATGCGCGCGGCAGCGCGGAAGACCGACATATCGTAGCCATCGGCGGGGTGACCGGCATAGGGCACGCGGGCGAAGCACAGATCGATATCGTCGCGCCCTGCGATCATGCGATGGGCGACGCGCTCGACCACTCGGTTGGAAGACGGCAGGATCAAGCCGATGGCGCGGCGGGGAGGGGCAAGGTCGGTCGTCATCGGCTCAGCCCTGCACCACCAGCGTGCGTGCAGCCGGCCAGCTCGCGGTCCACCGCGTGCCGATCTGGGGCATCTCGACCAGCTGGCCGGTCGGGATCGCCGCGACGATCTCGCCGCCCTGATGTTGCAGCCAGACCGACAGCGCCTGCCCGCGGAACGCGGTGCGCGCGACGGTCCCGGTGACGTGGTTCGGCTGGGGCATGCTCTCGCCCATCTGCATCACGATGCTTTCGGGGCGGATGGCGATGGTCGCCTTGGTGCCCTTTGGCAGATCGGGGGCGACCGTGCTGAGGCAGATCACTCCCGCCGCTTGCAGCGCCAGCCCCTCGGCCGAACCGCCCGTCACCGTGACCGGCAGAAGGTTGGTCACCCCCATGAAATCGGCCACGAACTGGGTGGCGGGGCGGTGATAGATCTCTTGCGCCGGGGCGACCTGCCGGAGGCGCCCGCCCTCCATCACCGCCACGCGATCGGCGAGGATCAGGGCTTCCTCCTGATCATGGGTGACGATGATCGTGGTCAGTCCCAGTTCGGCGCAGAGCGCACGCAGTTCGACCTGCATCTCTTCGCGCAGCTTGCGGTCGAGCGCGCCGAAGGGTTCGTCGAGCAGCAGCACGCGCGGCTGATAGACGATGGCGCGGGCCAAAGCTGTGCGCTGGCGCTGGCCGCCGGACAGTTGCGCGGGCATGCGGGCTTCAAAACCCGCCAGACGGACCTTGCGCAGGGCCTCGTCAGCACGGGCGGCGATTTCAGCCTTGGGCACACCGCGCATCTCCAGCCCGAAGGCCACGTTTTCGCGCACGGTCAGATGCGGGAACAGCGCGTAGTCCTGGAACAACATGCCGAGGTTGCGCTTATGGACCGGCAGACCAATCACCGACCGACCATCGATGATGACGTCGCCCTCGGTCGGCTCAATCAGGCCGGCGATCATCCGCAGGGTCGTGGTCTTGCCGCAGCCCGAGGGTCCGAGAAGGGCGAGGATCTCGCCCCCCTTGATCGTCAGATCGACGCTTTGGACGACGCGGTTGTCGCCGTAGCTGCGCCCCAGTCCGGTCAGGCGCACTTCCGCGCCGCGGGACTGATTGGTGATCGGTGCCATGCTGCCCTCAGACCGCGAAGATGCCGTTCATCCGCTCGGTCCAGGCCGAGCGGCGGGTGTTGATGAAATTCCAATCCGGGTTGAACAGACCGCGGCTGTCCATTTGGGTTTCGGGATAGGCGATGTATTTCAACGTCGGCTCCTCGAACGCGATCCCCGACACCGGCGGCGCCGTCAGCGCGAATTCCGAGAAGCTCTTTTGGACCTGTGCCTCAAGCATCCGGTTCATGAAGGCCACGGCAAGATCGCGGTTCGGGCCGCCTTTGACCAGCACCTGACAGTTATTGCCGCCGAAGCTGCCCTCGGCCGGGAAGGCCATGGTGATCGGCGCACCCTTGGCGGCATAGGGATAGACGTATTTAGACAGCTCCATCAGACCGATGTCGGCCTGCCCCTGCGCGACCTCGTTCGCGGCCTGCGGACCATTGTCGAAGAGGTTCATGATATTGGGCTTCAGCGCCTCGACCTGATCGAAGCTGTCATCGATCAGGTATTGCGCTTCCGCGAAGGGCTTGCCCGATTTCACCGCCGCCGCGACAATCAGGAAGAAGACCGACGGCGTGTTTTTCGGGCTGACCAGCTTCAGCTTGCCGCGATAGGCGTCGCCCCAAAGCTCGGCATAGGTTTTCGGCGCTTCGATGCTGGTGTTGTGAAAGAGCCCCGCGACCGAGATCGCGACACCGGTGCCCCAGCCGTCATAGGCGAAACGCGGCATCAGATGCGCAGCAGCGGGCATGTCGACCACCGGCAGTTCCTCGATCAGCCCTTCGGCGCGGCAGGTGGGGATCGCCACATCGTCGATGAACATGACCGAGAATTTTGGGTTCGCCTTGGTGGCCTGCATCTTGCCGACATTGGCGAGGGTGAAGCCTTCCTCGGCGATGACGGTACAGCCGAAATCGGCCTCGAACTGCGGGATGATGTTCTTGCGCACGAACTCGCCCTGCGAGCCGCCCCAGATCCCGATCTGGATTTCCTTGCCCTGCGCCCAGGCGCCTTTGGACAGGATCATCGGGGCAGCAAGGGTGGAAAGCGAGAGGGCGGCGAAGCGGCGACGGGACAGAAGGGTCATGTCGGAACCTTTCGGATGACGGGTTGAGGATCAGGAAATCAGGCGGGCGAGGCTGATGCCGAAGGCCTTCTCGATCATCAGCACGAGGAGGAGGGCGAAGAAGATCATCAGCGCGGCCATGGCGGCGATGGAGGGATCAAAGGAGCGTTCGATCATCGAATGCAGAAACAGCGGCACCGGGAAGTTGCGGCCATCGGCCAGCCACATCGAGATCGGGTAGTCGTCGAACGAGACGATGAAAGCGAAGATGCCACCGGCGCAGATCCCGGGTCGCACCTGCGGCCAGACCACCCGGCGCGCCACAGTAAGGGGCGAGGCACCCATGACCGAGGCCGCATCCTCCAGCGAGCGGTTCACCAACACGAAGCTGCCCGAGACGGTGCGGATCACGTAAGGTAGGCAAACGACGGTGTGACCGATGACCAGTTGCGCGAAGGTGGCGCGAGAGCCGAGCATCGCGAAGGTTTGCAAGAGCGCAACCCCGATCACGATCAGCGGCACGATCAGCGGCGACAGGATCAGGCCGAGGATCAACCCTTGCCCCGGCAGGTCGTAACGCACCAGACCGGCGGCGCAGGGAACCCCGAGGATCAGCGAGATTAGGGTGACGACGCCGGCGAGCTTCAGCGAGAACAGGAAGGTTCCCTGCGCCTCGGCATCAGTCAGTACCTTGCCATACCACTCGGTCGTGAAGCCCTGCGGCGGGAAGGTGATGAAGGGCGTGTCCGAGACCGACATCAGCACCGGCACCACCAGCGGGGCGACGACCAGCGCCAGCAAGACCCAGACGCAGATTTTCAGGACGGGGCTGATGTCGTCGTTCATTTCGACCCTCCGGTCCATTTGGCGAAGCGGCGGTTGACCAGCCGCAGGAAGACGATGTTCGACCCCAGCACCAGAATGATCAGCAAGGTCGAGATGGCGGCACCGAAAGGCCAGTCGTTCAGCGTAAGGATCTGCTGCTCGATCAGTGTGCCCAAAAGCGGCGAGAAGTTTCCGCCAAGGATTTGCGGGGTGACGTAGGCGGCGGCGGCCAGCGAGAAGACCAGCGAACTGCCGACTGCGAGGCCCGGAAGACTAAGCGGCAGGATGACCCGGACAAACACCCGGAACCGCGACGCCCCGGCGACGCGGGCGGCTTCTTCGACCGACCGCTCGATCCGCCTGATGGCCGATGCCAGCGGCATCACCATGAACGGCAGGTAGACATGGACACAGGCGATCAGCACCGCCCATTCGGTGTAAAGAAGCGAAGGCGTACCGGTGATGCCAACCTGTTTCAGAGCCCAGGCCAAGGCCCCGGTCTTGTTCAGGATCGTCTGCCAGCCATAGGAGCGCACGACCACATTCACCAGCAGTGGCGCGAGGATGGTCAGAGTCACGATCCGCGCCAGACCGGGCTTGCCGCGGGCGATGGCGATGGCCAGCGGATAGGCGAGCAACGCAGCCACGAGGCAGGTCAGCGCCGCCACCCGCGCCGTGCGCGCGAGGATGCGCAGATAAAGGTCGGTCTGGAACAGCCGCAGGTAGTTATCGGCAGTCAGCCCCGGCACCGTCACCCCCTCGACCACCTTGGCCGAGACGCTAAGCCAGACCATCGACAGCACCGGCCAGGCGAACCAGACCATAAGGAACAGGATCGTCGGCGCGACCATCAGCCAGCCGACATGCTGGCCGCTCTGGAGCGGCGAGGCGGCGCTTTTCGCCGCAAGGGGCGCAAGGGCGCCCGGCGCTTCGGCGATGGCCGAAGGCGTTGCGATCAGTCCGGTCATTGGGTGTGTCCGAGGTGATCCGCGTCCGGCTTTGGCCCGTCGCGGCGTGGTATCTGACCCGACATTCCCGCAAGAACCCGTTGCCGTCCATCTCAGTTTAAGCAAAGTTTCATTCTAGAAATTAGAACGGATTTTCCCGATGCGCGGATCGCTTCTGCCTGCCGCCTTGCGTTATGCCGATCAGGTCGCCCGCTCCGGTTCCGTCCAGCGCGCGTCGAAGGAGTTGAACGTCGCCGCCTCTGCCGTCATCCGCCAGATCGCGCTTCTGGAGGAAAACATCGGCACCGCGCTCTTCGAACGCGTCCCGCGCGGCATGCGCCTGACACCCGCAGGCGATGCGCTGATCGCGCTTGTGCGGCGCTGGAAGGCCGATGAACGCCGGGTTGTCGCGGAAGTCCAGCAGTTGCAGGGCGTCAATCAGGGCCATGTGCGGCTGGCGGTGATGGACAGCCATGTGAACGGTTTCCTGCCCAGCTTCATCGCCGATCTGGCGGTCAGCCATCCGCGCATCTCGCTAGATGTCACCGTCGCGAGCCCCGACGACGTGATTCAGTCGCTCGCCGTCGGCCAGGCCGATCTGGCAGCCGTCTTCAACCTGCCCCCCCGCCGCGACCTGCATATCCTGTGGAGCGCCGAACTGCCTTTCGGCTGCGTCGTCGCCCCCGGCCACGACCTCGCTCGCCGCGGCACCACCAGTCTGCAGGAAGCCGTCGCCTATCCGATCGTGCTGCAAAGCCGGGCGCTGGTGATCCGCCGCTTCCTCGATGCGCATTACAACTGGGCGCTTGAGGGCAGCCGCAAGCTGGTCGAGACCAACTCGCTGCAACTCGTCAAGCAACTGGCCCGCAGCGGGCGGTATATCGCCTTTACCTCGGAGCTTGACGCGGCACCTGAACTGGAAGCGGGTGAATTGATCTTCCTGCCCGTCCGCGACAAGGCAGCAGAACCGCAAAGCGTCAGCGTGGCGATCAATGCCAGCGCGCCGTTCTCGCGCGTCACGCGCATCGTCGCGGACGGCTTGACCGCTCGCGTGCAGCGGGCTCTTGAGGATGCGCGCGCGGCTGGCACCCGCTGAGGACCCGAGCCCGGCCCACCGCACGGAGGTTTTGCACATCCTCTGCCCCGCTACCCTGCGCCGCAGCGACCTACCGCGATCAGAATACGGGCTGAGCCCTCATCGGCTGGCAGGTTAAAAGACATGCGGTCTTGCCGAGCGCCTAAAGGGTAAGGGGATGTAGCACGATATCGGACAGCGCCGAGTTCTTGTTGGGCAGGGCATCGGCCCGCCCGTAAAGCCGGAACAGCAGTTGGAACGCCCGGCTCTGTGGGCAGCCCAGTTCGCCTGATCACCTCCATAAGTGAAGGTTTCTTTCATAGGCCTCATCGGGACGGGATATACCAGATTGGCGAGGTGAATGCCCTTTCGGTGATGGTCATGCGCACGTCCTGACCGGGTGTCAGGCCGTAAAATTTCGCATCACGGGCTGTCCAGCGCGGTGTCGGGATTTCGATGACGCGGGCGTAGTAAAAGGCCTTCAGCGCCGGATCGAAATCGGGATCTGTCCAGACGGCGATCAACTCGGGATCTCCGATCGTATTGGTATAGCTGGCATCCGCGATATCGACGGTGGTGCCGACCGAGGGAAGCTTGCCCGCGGCATCGGGCTTGCGCGTTGTGGCGTCGCCCCAAGCCACGTCATGGACGCTTTCCTGTGCATTCCCCTCGGCATCGATCCAGCCCTTGATGATCTGGACCCGATCCAGATTGGCGCCGATCGGGTCCTTCAGCGCCGCGACGAGGAAGCTGGGGGACTTGCCAGCGGGTGCGTTTACCAGATCGCCGCCCATCGGCACGCCCTTGCTGTAGCCTACCTGAGCCGGGCGGCGGGTTTCGGCATCTCCGGGACCAAAGTCCCAGCCGCCAAAGAACCGCACCGTGATCCGCGTGCCGGTGGTGGCATAGGTTTCCTTGCGCTCCATTGCGTCGAAGATGGAGACGCGCGTGTTATCGACCGCCCAGACCCCGGCCAATCCCGCCGCGCCTACCTCCCATTCACTGACCGTGCCGATGTCGGTCTTGACGAAAGGTTTGGCAATGCGCTCGGGGCTCGGCTCCATCGAGACGGTCTTGCCAAAGAAATTGTCCTCTTCGAAGGACGAGAACCCAAGGTGGCTGTCGGTCGATCCCACCAGACCGAACTTGTAGGGGTTGGTGCCGAATTGGGTCTCGAGCTTCATTCCATTCAGCAGTGCCATGCGGGTGTATTCGTGCTGAAGCATCTCGGGTTTCTTGGCCACCGTCATGGTCAGGTTGCCCTTGTCCCAGATCTCGAAATCCGCGAACTCGTCGTTCGGCGACAGATTGGGGTGTGTCTCGCCCGTACCCTTGGTCTGGGTCACCTCATAGAGCTTCTCCCATCTGGCGCGCTCGGCGACATAATCGGCGTCAACGGGCTTGCCGAACTGCTCGATGGTGGGAAACATCAACCCGTTGGACAGATTGCCGTTATGCGCGATCGCAAGCACATGCCCGCCGGTCTTCTGCTCATAGGCGCCCATCCATTTCCACAGGTCGACCGGGTCCTGACTGCCATGCGGCGGCAGCGTGACCATAGGGTCCATCTGCACCGCAAGATCGCCGCCATCGCGGTAAATCACGTTGCGATGCAGATTGTCGCCCGTGCCGACCTGTGAGGTCCATTCATAGGCGATCAGCGCGGTGAACTTGCCGGGATCGTTGGCTTCCTCGGCGGCAGCGATGATGTCCTTCCAAGTGTCCTGATACAGTTTCGTGCCGGGCTGCGACATGATCTCGATGGGAAAGCTGCCATTCGAGAACGCGGTGATGATCTGGATGGCGGCCTCGGCCCCCTTGCCGGACTGCATCAGATCATACCAGCCCTTTGCCTGCGCATTGGCGAGGATGTCGGGATTGCCTGCGGCGAACTCGTTGAAAAAGCCCATATTGTCGGAATGGTCGGTGACGGCGGTGAAATCCAGTGGCCGCGAGATGCGGACGGGTTGGCCGGTATTCGACACGATCTCCTGGCCCTTGGCGAAGCGATAGGCGTCACGGGGGCCAAGGCGTGCCCCGAATGTGCCTGCATCGAAAGACAGGGTCGTATGCAGATGGGTTTCGCCAAAAAGCGGGCGGTCGGGAAAGTTGCGTCCGGCATTGGGGGAGTATGGCGGTGCCTTGTTCAGGGTGGTGAGCGCTGCGGGATCATGGCCATGCGGATCAGCGATATCCTGCTGTGCCAAGGCAGGCGTCGCGGAAGGGCTGGCAGCGATCGCGGCAAGGACGATTGTCTTTAGTCTGTCCGGTTTCATCTTCGCCTCCTTGCATGGGATTGTCGGATGGGGTCAGGCTGTCATCAGTCGCTCCAAGGTCCAGAACGCGGCGACAGCGCCGATGGCATAGGCCGGAATCTGCCCGAGCCATTTCGGTGGCGCAGGAAATACGGGTCGCCGCAGCAGCCAGAACAGCCCGAGGGTCACTGAGACAAAGGTCAGTTGTCCCGCCTCGACGCCCAGATTGAAGGCCAGAAGTGCTGCTGGAACATCGCCTTGCGGCAGGCCGATCTCGCGCAGCGCACCGGCAAATCCCAGCCCGTGCAGCAGGCCAAAGACAAAGGCCACAATCCAAGGCGCGCGCGCGGTCGACCCCGGTCGCCCCTGCCGCATCAGCAGCAATTCGCGGGCGAGAAACACGATGCTCAGCGCAATCACCGTCTCGACCGGGACCTGCGAGACCCGCACCACCCCCAAGCTTGACAGGGCTAGCGTGATGCTATGGGCCAGCGTGAAGGCGGTGATCGTCTTGACCAGCTGCCAGTTCGCACCAACGATCAGGGTCAGGGCCAGCACGAACAGCAGGTGGTCGGTTCCCGACAGGATATGGTCAAAGCCCAGCACGGCATATTCCGCCCCCACCGACAGCGCGCTGCGTGGTCCCCTGACCATCATCACCGCCGAGGACGGGCGCAGCAGATCTGTCTGGGTGGTGCCATCGGCTAAATCTATACGGGCGATGACCTCGGCGCTGGTCTCGGGGAGGCGGGCGATCGCGATCTGTCGCCCGATCAGCCCGGCCTTGCCGCAGTCCAAGAGCATCCGCTGGACCGAGGCACCGGGGACCTGATACTCGTGCTTGGTTGCGGCACTGCAGCCCTCGGGCCAATCGATGGCAAAGCCGATCACATAGTCGCCGCGCATCGGGCGCTTCCACAAAACGTCATACTGTCCCAGACCGAATTCGCGAATATCCAGATAGGCCGGGCGGGATTCATGCGCCGCCAGCGGCTGGGACAGGCCAAGCAGCACAAATATTGCGACAAGCAGCCCGCGCATCACGAGCCGCCCCCGCCTGCTTGAACGGGGGCAGGGGGCGGCAGCACCACCTCGTAACGGGCCAGCAGCTGGCGATAGACCGCCTCATTGGCCGCGCGGCGCTGGTCATAGCGCCAGTCTTCCTCGACCCGCTGTCTGACCTTCTCGAACGGCAGGACGGCGCGCGGAGCCCTGTCTGAAACCCAGATCAGATGCAGGCCGTATCCCGAAGCGATCGGACCGGCCCAGCTTCCGGGCGGGGCCTGCAACACGGACGCGGTGAAGTCCGGGCCGAACATGGCGGCTACCTCGGCATCGTCGATCATGTCGAAACTGGTGGGCAGAGATGTGGCATCGCCAAGCGTATCGGCTGCTTGCGGCCCCGTTGCCCCTTGCAGCGCGGCAAGCGCCCTGGCCGCCGCCGTTTCCGCAGGCAGACCCGGTCGCTCAAGATCGAAACGGATCTGGCTGAAGCTCAGCCGGGCCGGTTCGGTGTAGCGGTCGGTCCGCGCGTCGTAATAGGCGCGCAGCACCGCTTGATCCGGGTTCGCGTCATAGGCCAGATCCTGAGTCAGGAATTCGTATTTCTGGCGGAGGTGGCGACGGACCACCACGTCGTCGCGGTCCAGCCCCAAGGCCAATGCCTCCTGATACAGCACCTGTTCCCTGACCGCCTCGCGGATCAGCCCGTCCATTTCGGCGGCGGTCGGCGGGCGCTGCCATCGCTGCGCCCAAGCGGCCGCCATCCTTTCAACCTCGTTTCCGGTTATGACGATCCGATGATCCTCGGCGGCGGGTTGGGTCGTCTTCGCCTCGCTCAAAAACGCAAAGATCAACCCGCCAAGGATCGCGAAATGCAAAAGCGGCTCACGCAGGAGACGGGCGGGAAGCTTGGGTCGCTTGGCCATTTCATCCTCGCTGGAAGCGGCGTGGAGCGTCGGACTGGGGTCAGAAATTATAGGTCAGCGCCAGAACCGGGCCGCCCATCCCGATCGACATGTCGGGACCGTCGAGTTCCTTGCTGATTTCCATGTGCCGGTAGCCGAACTGGGTCGACCACTTCTCGTCAAAGGCATAGCCGACGCCAGCATAGATCTGCCACGTCTCGTCATCGCCACCCGAGCCACCCCAATCGGCGAAACCGGACAGGAACCAGTTGTCGTTGATGGGCACGGACAGGCGCGCGGCGATCAGCGGATCGGTCCAGCTGCCATTGAAGCTTTGCGAGGCGGCGGGGCGGCGGCCCGGACTCAGTGCTACATCGACATCAACGTCGAAATGGCGAAAACCCGCGCCCAGATCGAGCAGCATCTGCGGATTTTCCACGACGCGGTAAAGCACATAGCCGCTGATCGCAGTCGTCTTTACGTCGACCGTGCCGTCACCGTAAAGCGCAAATGGCGTGTCCTGCGACGATGACAGGTCGGAATAAAGAAGATCACCGATAAAAGCCCAGCGTCCGTACTGCGCCGAAAAGCTGCCCATGAACGCCATGTCCAGATCCGACAGGGCGTCACTGGAGCTTGAATCCGCCTCGACCGTTCCGAACCTTGTGTCCACCGAGGAGGACATGCCCGGAAACCAGCCATAGATCGTCGCCTTGTAGGTCCAGTCTGCGTCCTGCGCCGCAGCGCCATCCGCGCTGATCAGGCCAAGCAGCAGAATTGCAAATTTGGTCATCCTCATCCTCCATCGGCTACCCAGACGCTGGCCCATCTCAAAGTATTGGCATTGCCGGCGCACCAGCAGCCTGACTGATCGGGCCTATGTCCCTGCATCGGTCCGCCGCCTTTGTCTGAAATTGATCGCAAGCCCCGCGGTCAGGACAGCATGCAAGGCTACGGCGGGCCACAGAAGCGGACCTGTTGCCGTCTGCGTCGCCCCAAGCCACGCCAGATAGATCGTGATGAATGCGCCATAGGCCAGCATTCCAAGCGATGCCGGGCCGGGAAGACAGGCCAGGGCCAGCCCTATCAGCGCCATTCCCGTGATGCGGGCAACGACCACGCCCGATCCGGTCACATCGCTGCCGAGCAGATAGGCGCAGACGAGGCCGGGGATGAGCAGCAGCAACAAGCCGGTCACCGCTTCGCCGATGGCGGCAAGGGTCAGAACCCTGTCCATTGATCGGTCCTATACTGCCAAGTCGCCATGCCATCACCAGATATTGGCGCGGGGTAACCGTAACTTGCTGGCAACCGACCCAGCCGGACGGCAAGACCGTCAGTGCCGTTCAGGTCGGCAGTTCTGTCAAAGCCATCATACAGCGCTTTGCCCTTGGCAAACAGTCTGGATCTGCGGTCTTAAGGCCTTCTGAACGGGCTGCGGCGCATGACGGTTTTCGGCTGCTAGTTCGCCCACCGGCTCCGGGCCAATATCGGTCATACGGGTAACTTTCTCACACGAAGCTGCACCGTCCCGTTGCCGATCTGACCAAGCGCCGCCTCGTCCTCATCCGCTCGGGCCTCAAGACGGCTGACCAGTGCAAGTATTGCGGTTCCGCCAACGATATTGCCCAAAGTCACCGGGATTAGGAATGTGAACAGCGCTTCGGGGGCGCGGGCATCAGCCATGAACAACAGGTAAGCTACCTTGATGCTGCCGACGACGACATGCGGGAAGTCCCCGATCGCCACGAGATAGGTCGCAAGGAAAACCAGCGAGAGCTTGGACGCTTCAAGTCCGTGGATCGCCCAGACCATGGTCGCGATCAGCCAGCCAGAGACGATGCCACCAGTGAACATCTGGATGGGGTTCTTTTCCATCAGGGGATGGCTGATCGACAGGAAGGCTTCGTCGGTCTCGGGGCTGAAGAGCGGCATCCAGACAAAGACCGCCGCCGCAATCGCGCCACCGATGATATTGCCCGCCAGAACCGTTCCCCATCGCCGCAGAAGGCGGGCAATATTGCCAATGCTCGGCTGGCGCAGCACCGGGAGGATCGGGGTTACGGTGTTTTCGGTAAAAGCCTGCTGGCCCGCCGCGATCACGAAGATGAAGCCGAATGTGTAACCCACCGCCTCGATCAGGAAACCCAGTTCAATCTAAGGCAAATTGACCTGAAAAATGCCGCGCGCGACCAGCGACAGGCTCATGGCGATGCCTCCGCAAGCGCCCTCACAATTGCGGACTGAGCTTACTTACAATCCGGTGATCTAAGTGAGCTGGGGTGGCGGCTATCCACAAAGATATGCTGATTTGCGATATCTGAAAGATAGCCAGACAATCTAGTGATAGGTCGATCGACCCGGTAGCTTTCTTTATGAAGGCGGCTGAGGCGCCGCCAGACGGAGAGGGTCGACACGAAGTTCGAGACTGACCGATCGAGCTGGTCTTCGTGTGCGATCCGCATCGTATTCCGACAGAAGGGAATGAGAGGAATGACCAAAAAGGGTGAGTGGCGTGTCGCGCTGGCTGGGGAGTGCATGGTTTGTCGTCCCTTCGCCATGCATGACGAACCCGAATTTACGGGCGTCTGGGAGTTGCTGCGGGATGCAGACGTAACCTACGGCCATCTGGAAATGAACTTCGCCGATTACGACGAATTGCAATGGCCCGCGCGAGGGCAGGGCATCGGCAGCTTCATGATGGCGGACCCGACGATTGCAAAGGATCTCAAGTGGGCGGGCTTCGACATCATGTCGACGGCGCATAACCACAGCTTTGACTTCGGGGCCGAAGGGCTGTTGGCGACGAAGCGGCATATGAAAGAGGCAGGGATCGTCACCGCCGGGACGGGCGCGGATCTCGAACTGGCTTCCGAGCCGGGCTATGTCGAGAAGAAGCGCGGTCGGGTCGCCCTTGTCTCGACCTCGTCGGGCAACCAGCACTTCATGTGGGCCGGGCTGGCCAAGGGGGCGCTGAAAGGTAGGCCGGGGGTGAACCCTCAGCGGCTTCAGGTCGAATTTCAGGTCGATCAACAGACCGCAGACAACCTCAAGGCCTTTGCCAGCTCGCTCAATATCACCCGCGCACCGAAGCACGGGCGCGAGGGCTCCTTCGGCTTCCTGATCCCGGGTGCGCAACAATGGGGCGATCCGGAATCCTTCTTCGTCGGAGAAAAAAACGAAATCATCTCGTCCTGCAACAAGCGTGATCTGGCGCGCAACCTGCGCTCGGTTGACGAGGCGAGGTCCATGGCTGATCTTGTCATCGTCGCCCATCACTTCAGCGTCGCAGATGGTCCGCGCCTTGACACACCACCGAGCTTTGTCAAGGAATTCGCCCGCGCCGTGATCGATGGCGGTGCCGATATCTATGTCGGTCATGGCTGGCACAAGACGATGGGCATCGAGATCTACAAGGGCAAACCCATCATCTATGGGATCGGCAATTTCTTCGCCCAGTCCGAGTTCATTCAGCGCGTACCCTATGACAGCTATGATGCCTGGGGCCATGATGTTGATCGGCTTCCGACGCTGACGCCGGCGGCACATCCCCTGCATCCCGGTCTGGACAGTCCAGTGCCGACATGGTGGGGCAGCTGCGTCATCAAGCTCGACATGAAGGACGGTGAGTTGCAGCGCATATATCTTCATCCGGTCGAGATGGGACGGGACTCGACGGCGGACGCTCCGATCCGGCGGCAGACCGGCGAGGCGGATCATCCCTTTACAGAAGGGCGTCCGATGCTGGCCGAGGGCGATGATGCTGTTCGTATCCTTGAGCGGTTCAAGCGCCTGTCGGAACCCTTTGGTACACCGGTCGAGATCCGCGACGGTGTCGGGGTTATCGATCTCGTGCGCAAGGGCACCGGTAAGATAGAGCTCGTCGGCTAAGGCCTGCGTCGAAATGGCTGGGCTCCGGTGGAGGAACCGGGGCCATTGAGGGAGGAGGGAATGGGTTTGAACCTTTCCATCGATACCGCGGTCCCAGCATCGTCGGCTTTTGGGTCGGGTGGAGCTGCTAAGGTTCAGCGGCCCGGGAACCAAGCGCTGCTTGAAGTGCGCGAACTTACAGTGTCCTTCCCGGGAGAGGGAGGCAGCCGCAGCAACGTCGTCTCGGGGCTCAACTACCGGATTGAAGCTGGCGAAACCCTTGGTGTGGTCGGTGAAAGCGGCTGCGGCAAGACCATGACCTCACTGGCGTTGATGGGCCTTGTGCCGACCGCAGGAAACGTGAGTGGTCAGATCATGTTCGGCGGTCGCAATCTTGCAGATCAGAAGGATCGCGAATGGCGTCGCATGAGGGGCCGCGACGCGGCCATGATCTTTCAAGAGCCGATGACCGCAATGAACCCGGTGATGACTGTCGGCCGTCAGATCGCCGAGGTATTGATCCGCCATGAGGGGCTGTCGCGTCGTGACGCGGCAGACCGGTCCGTAGGTCTGCTTGAAGCCGTCGGCATTCCGTCGGCCCGGCGTCGGGCAGACGACTATCCTCATCAGCTCTCGGGAGGCATGAGGCAAAGGGCGATGATCGCCATGGCGCTGGCCTGCAAACCGCGGCTGTTGGTGGCAGACGAACCGACGACAGCTCTGGATGTGACCATTCAGGCGCAAATCCTGGATCTGATCCTGGAGTTGCAGGAAGACACTGGCATGGCGGTCCAGTTCATCACGCATAACCTGGCGGTCGTGTCGGAGCTCGCGCACCATATTCTTGTCATGTATGCGGGGCGTGGCGTGGAATATGCGCCTGCCGAAAAGCTGTTCGAGCGCCCGCTGCACCCCTATACCCGCGGCCTGATCGCGACACTGCCTGACCCCGACCGCAAGGTCGCCAAGCTTCCTGTCATCCCGGGTGGACTCCGTTCGTCTCGGAGTCCGGGCTGTCCGTTTGCGGGCCGTTGTTCGCTTGCCTCGGATATCTGCCGTGCCGCTATTCCCCCCATGATCGAGGTGGAGCCCGGCCATCATGTCGCTTGCCTGAAGGTATCCCAATGAGCAATCCGCTACTGGAAATCGACCGGCTTTCGGTCCACATCCCGATGCGCGGCAAGGGGTTGCTGTCCTCTGGTATCAAGCTTCGTGCGGTCGATGAGGTCTCGCTGACCATGCAGCGCGGAGAAACGCTGGCCATTGTCGGGGAAAGCGGCAGCGGCAAGAGCACGCTGGGCTATGTCGTCGCTGGGCTGCGCCAGCAGACAGGTGGCAGCCTGAAGATCACGCCCTCGCGCCCTCACCAGAACGGGCGCAAGCCGGTGCAGATCATCTTTCAGGACCCGTTTTCAGCCCTCGATCCTCGCATGACCGTCGAGGACATCATCGGCGAACCACTTCGTCTTATGGGACAGGACCGGGGAACACGGCGCGGGCGTGTGCTTGAAGTGCTCGAGCAGGTTGGAATGCCGGCCGAAGCGGCGCAGCGCTATCCGCATCAATTCTCGGGCGGGCAGCGTCAGCGTCTTGCCATCGCACGCGCTCTGATCGGAGATCCGGAGCTGATCGTGGCAGATGAGCCGCTTTCAGCGCTGGACGTCTCGATCCAGTCCAAGATCCTGAACCTGATGAGCGATATCAAGGAACGGCACGGGATCAGCTATTTCTTTATCAGCCACGACTTCGGCGTCGTGCGTCACCTCGCCGATCGTGTCGCGGTGCTATATCTGGGGCGTCTGATGGAGCTTGCCCCGGCAGACGAGATTTTCGCCAATCCAGCACATCCCTACACGCGCGCCTTGATGGATGCCGTTCCGCGCATTGGACGCGGGCGCCGCAAGCGGGGACAGGTGCTCAAGGGTGAGATCCCGACACCCCTGAATCCGCCTTCGGGCTGCGTGTTCCACACCCGCTGTCCGCGCGCCACGGCGATTTGCTCGACCGAACGACCGCTGTTGCTGCCGCTGGTCAGCCGGCCCGCGCAACTCGCTGCCTGCCATCACAAGGAATGACCGGATGTTACGCTATACCTTGTCCCGCTTGTCGCAGGCCATCTTGGTGACCTTCGTGATGTCCTTTCTGCTGTTCATGCTGATCGGGCTGATGCCGGGCGATCCGCTTGAAAACATGCTTGAAGGCAACCCGTCGCTGACACCGGAACTGATGGCGCAGATGCGCGAACTTTACGGGTTGGATCAGTCGGTCTTTGCCCGCTACTGGAACTGGCTCATGGCCGCACTGAGTGGCGACCTAGGTTACTCCAGCCTGTATTTCCGCCCGGTGACCGATGTCCTTTTCCCGGCAATGCTGCAGACCGTCAAACTGATGGGCCTGACGCTGCTGGTTTCGGTCCCGTTGGCGTTGCTGTTGGGATCGCTTGCTGCCCGCAAACCCAACGGGCTGATCGACTCGGTCGTGGGCGTGTTTTCCTTTGCCTCGATCTCGTTGCCGAACTTCTGGGTCTCGCTGCTGCTAATCATCCTTTTCTCGGTCAAGCTGGGATGGCTGCCGGCGTCGGGGACGCCGCTATCGGCCGCGCCGTCTGCCTTGGAACAAATGCGCCACATGGTTCTGCCGGTGGCAGTTCTTGCCATGTTTCATGTCGGACCGCTGGTGCGATATGTCCGGGCCTCGATGATCGAAACGCTTTCGGCGGATTTTGTCCGGACCGCCCGCGCTAAGGGGCTGGGCGAAGGCAGCGTGATGGTCCGCCACGCGCTTCGAAATGCGCTCATCCCGATGGTGACGGTGCTTGCACTCTCTTTCGGCTCGCTGTTCTCGGGTGCGCTCGTGGTCGAGACGATCTTTGGCATGCTCGGGATGGGAAAGATGATCTACGACGCCATCGGCAATATCGATTTCAACCTCGCCCTTGTCGGCTTGCTGCTTGCCACGATCGTGACGCTGCTGGCCAACCTGCTTGCCGACCTTGCATACGCCCTGCTTGACCCGAGGATCACGCTATGACCGATGTGACCGTCGCGGCTTTGCCCGCCCCCCGTTCAATCTGGTCGCTCCGCTTCGAGAAGTTCCGCGGCCATCGACTGGCGATGTATTCGCTAGTTTTTCTGGCAGTGTTGACCGCGATCTGCCTGATGGCTTGGCCGCTGAGCCAGTATCTGGGGATCGATCCCAACAAGACCAACCTGCTTGCGCGGTTCAAGGCGCCTAACGCACAGCACTGGCTTGGCACCGACGATCTTGGTCGCGATGTGCTGATCCGCCTGATGTATGGGGGGCAGGTTTCAATCGCGGTCGGGTTGCTGGCCACCTTTCTGATGACTGTCCTTGGGGTCGCGGTCGGGGTGACCGCGGGCTTTCTGGGCGGACGCACCGATGCGGTCCTGATGCGGCTCACCGATTGCATGATCGCGCTGCCGCTGATCCCCCTGCTGATTGTCCTGGGGGCCGTCGATCTGACCAAACTGGGTCTCAGCGCCGCTTCCGCCGGTTCACCCCTGTTCATCTTCCTGCGCATCGTCATCATCATTGCACTGGTCGATTGGACGACCATGGCCCGAATTGCGCGGGCGGGGGCCATTCAGGTGCGCGATCGGGATTACGTCCGGGCCGCCACCGTGGCCGGGGCCAAGCGGCGATACAATGTTCTGGTGCATGTGCTGCCGAACATTTCGACCCCGCTGATTGTCGCGGCAACCCTGACGGTCGGGCGCGTAATCCTGCTGGAGTCGACACTCAGTTTCCTTGGGTTCGGCATCGTCCCGCCGACTCCGACCTGGGGGAACATGCTGACCAATGCGCAGCAGCTGATCATCTCGGCACCGCATCTTGCAGTTTATCCGGGCCTGCTGATCTTCGCGACGGTCATGGCCGTGAATTTCGTCGGCGATGGCGTACGCTATGCCTTTGATCCGCGGGCCGAAAACGAGGGCCGGTCGCACTGACCGGAGAATAATGACGCTCATGGGAGGAGAGAGCGAATGAAGATGAAAAAGGCCCTTGCCGGCGCCCTGCTGGCAGCGACCGTGCTTGCCTCGGGAGGCGTTCAGGCCCAGCCAGACAAGAGCACGCTTGTGGTTGGCCAACTGCAGTTCCTGACCAACTTCCACCCGCTGATTCAGGTCAACAATACCAAGCGGCTGGTGGTGAATTATGGCCTGCGGCCGATCACCGCCTATGATGAGAATGTGGTCAATCAATGCGTGCTTTGCGACCAGGTCCCGTCGCTGCAAAATGGCCTTGCCGAAGTGGTCGACAATCCCGACGGCACGAAAGGCATGCGCGTCAGGTTCACCCTGAAACAGGGGCTGAGCTGGGGCGATGGCACGCCGGTGACAACCAAGGATGTGGTGTTCACCCACAAGATGGGCTCGGACGAGAAGATCGGCTTCTCGAACTACAATCCATGGAGCCGCGCCAGTTCGGTCGAGGTCGTCGATGACCGCACCTTCGTGCTGGTCCTGCCGGAGGTGGTTTCCAGCTTTGCGTCATGGGATCAGATTCTTCCTGTCCATCTGGAGGAACCGATCTATGCCGCCAATCCCGATGCTGAAAGCTACACCAAGCAATCGCTCTACAACACCAAGCCGACAACGCCCGGCCTGTGGAACGGCTCGTTCATGCTCACCGATTACCAGATCGGAACGCGACTGATCTGGGAGCCTAACCCGCATTGGCCAGGGGCAAAACCGGGCCTGAGCCGCGTGGTTCTCAGCTATCGCGACAACTCCTCTGCACTGATGCAGAATCTTTTGTCGGGTGAGATTGATGCGGTTCCGGTCAGCCCCGGCGGCATCAGCTTCAGCCAGATGTTGGATATCCAGGGGCAGAATCCGGACAAGTTTAGCTATCATATCGCTGACGGCACCAACCTCGAACGCATCGCGATGAATCTGGACAACCCGATCCTCTCGGACGTCAAGGTTCGTGAGGCGCTGCTGCTGTCCATCGACCGCAACGCCATCACCGAGGCCCTTTTCCAGGGCAAGCAGATGGTGGCAAATGGCCTGCTTTCGAACACCAGCCCATATTACAACAACGGGATGGA
Organism: Paracoccus litorisediminis; assembly: GCF_009711205.1. Taxonomy (GTDB): domain Bacteria; phylum Pseudomonadota; class Alphaproteobacteria; order Rhodobacterales; family Rhodobacteraceae; genus Paracoccus; species Paracoccus litorisediminis. The sequence continues at coordinate 22,887 of NZ_WMIG01000017.1, forward strand.
GACCTATTCCTACGATCTGGAAAAGGCCAAGGCGCTGCTGTCCGAGGCGGGCTGGACGCCGGGTGCGGATGGTATCTGCGTCAATGGGAAGGGCGACAGGCTGACGCTGGAACTGGCGACCACAGCAGGCAATCAGACGCGCGAGCAGATCGCGCAGGTGATCCAGAGCCAGCTTTCGGAAGCCTGCGTCGAGATATCCACGAAATTCGTGCCGCTACAGGAATACAATGGCGAACTCGCGCGCAAGCGCCAGTTCACTGGGCTGATCATGTCCTCGATCGATTTTTCGCCCTCGACCTCGCCGCGGATCGCGCTTGGGTCCAACCGGGTTCCGAATTCCGAGAACAAGTTCACGGGCAACAACTTCTCGGGCTATAAAAGCGAGGCGATGGATGCCGCACTCGACAAGTTTGATACGGCACTGAGCGCGGATGAGACCAAGGCGGCGTGGACCGAGATCCAATCGACCTTCGCGCAAGATCTGCCGATGCTGCCCTTGTACTTCTATGCCAGGGCCTATGTCTCGGTACCGGATTTGACCGACTTCCGACAGTCGACCTATGACCCGCTGCAGAACTTTGCCGAGGAATGGCACCGCCATTGACGGTGTCCCGGCGGTGGTCCGCTCGGCCCGCCGCCCCTCCGGAGAAAGCATCAAATGAAAATTGCCGTACTGGACGATTACCTCGGCCTGTCGCAGCAGGTCGCGGATTGGCGAGCCTTGGCCAATCGTGCCGAAATCCGTGTGATCGACCGACCGCTGCCGACCGCTTCCGCAGCCGCCGAGGCGCTGGCAGAGTTCGATATCATCTGTACCCTACGCGAGCGGACGCCATTTCCGGCAGAGTTGATCAGGGCACTGCCAAAGCTGCGTTATCTATGTGTAACCGGCAAGCGCTACGACACGGTCGATATTGCGGCAGCCGCCGAACAGCAGATTACAGTGTCGAACACCCCGGTGACGGGTGCCGGATCGGGCGCGGTGGTTGAGCTGACCTGGGGTCTGATCCTTGCGCTTGCCCGCAATATCGCGGTCGAGGATCGATTGATGCGAGAGGGCGGTTGGCAGCATTTTGCGGGCACGACATTGCGGGGCAAGACACTGGGTGTTCTTGGCCTTGGTGCATTGGGAAGCGGGGTGGCACGGATCGGTGCAGCCTTCGGCATGGAGACGATTGCCTGGAGTCCCAATCTGACATCTGATCGGGCCGTGGCGGCGGGTGTCGGACTGGTCAGCAAAACCGAACTGTTCGAAAAATCCGATATCCTCAGCCTGCATCTGGCGCTGGCACCATCGACCGCGGGAATTGTCGGGGCAGGGGATCTGGCACTGATGAAACCGTCGGCCTATCTGGTCAACACCGCGCGTGCAGGACTGCTGGACGAGGGTGCCTTGATCAACGCGCTGCGCGAGCGCCGGATCGCCGGGGCGGGACTTGATGTCTTTTCCACTGAGCCTCTGCCCGCGGATCATGAGATCCGGCAGCTTCCGAATGTCGTCCTGACCCCGCATCTGGGCTACTTCACCCATGAGATGCTGGCCAGCTATTATCGCGATGCGATCGAGAACATCGGCGCCTTCCTCGACGGGAGACCAATCCGCGTGGTGTCGGGGAATGCGTGACGGCAACCCGCCGGAACGCCGTGCTGCCACTGTCTTTCGGCTGCTGACCCAAGGCCAGTTCGCCCTGTTTTTCACCTTCAACGGGCTTTCGCTGATCGGCTCGTGGATGCAGCGGATTGCCAGCGCTTGGCTGATCTGGGAATGGACGGGATCTGCCTTCTGGGTCGGTGTGCTGGCCGCTTGCGATCTGCTCCCAGTTGTCCTGACCGGCCCCTTTGCCGGCGTGGCTGCGGATCGCTGGGATCGCCTGTGGCAGAACCGCATCGCGCAAATCGCATCAGCAATTCTTGCGCTGATCAATGCGGTCCTGCTGATGGCCGGTATGCTCGGACTTTTCGGGCTGCTCACTCTTATCGCGCTGCAAGGCACATTGATCGCAATGGTTCAGCCTGCGCGGCTTGCGATGGTGCCCCAACTGGTCGCGCGCGAAGACATGCCGACAGCCGTGGCACTTGCTTCGGTCAACGTGAACCTGGCCCGGCTGATCGGACCCGCAGTCGCGGGTGCGATGATCCTTCGCTTTCCCATTGAATGGATATTCATCGCGAATTTTGTCGTCACGGCGCTGTTCGTCGTGGCGCTTGGACGAATACGTCTTGCGCCACGTGCGGAGTCCGCAGGGCAAGGTGGAATCTGGCAACAGATGGCAGAAGGGTTTTCCTATGTCGCGCGTATGCCGACTGTCCGGCTGATCATGCTGTTCATGCTGGTCGGTGGCATGATGGTGCGCGCCATTCAGGAACTGACGCCCGCGCTCGCGGCCCAGACTTTTGCCGTTTCGGCAACCGGACTTGCGGTTCTGTCGTCAGCAACGGCGGCAGGGGCGGTCATATCCGGTCTGACCATGGCGCGGACTGGGGCGAGGCGGCTTTTTCTGGGCGTAATCGGGTTCTGGACGGTCGGCGCAATATCGGCCTTGGTGCTTGCGTGGACGCGTCATCCTCTGGTCGCAAGTTTGGCGGCGGCGGTTCTTGGATTTTCGGTGTCGCGCAGCCTGATCTCGACCCAGACATTCGTTCAGCTTGAAACCCCGGACGAATTGCGGGGGCGTGCGCTTAGCACACATGGCCTGATCGCCCGGGCAAGCCCTGCGCTTGGAGCGCTTATCATCGGCTATCTTGCCGATCGTTTTGGCCTGGCCGTCGGCGTCACCGCGGCGTCGATCACCATGCTGGTCTTTGCCGCGATCCTCTTTCCTTATGCGAGGTCAGTGGCCGACCGGACCCTGTGATCACTTCAGCAGCTTCAGGGAAAGGTCTTTCAGGATCCTGAAGGCGGCTTCGTGCAGCCGGTTATTCAGTCGGCGGGACCGCTGCACAAGCTGCACCTTCAACGCAAGTTCCGGCTCGACGATGCGCCGGACGCGCAGGCTTCGGGCGGGCCCGATCATTCGACGCGAGCGCAGCGACGCAACGGTGACACCGATCTGGTCATGGACCATGTCGAAGGTCGCGTCGAGCGAGTCGAGTTCGCTGGCAACCTGCAGCTTGTAGCCGGAGCGGGCGAACTCATTCTCGAGTATCTCGCGAATTCGGTTGGGGCGGCTCGTGATGATCAGGGGCATTTCCGCCAGATCGGAAAGGGTAATGGTCGGCCCATCAATCTCGGTTTCGCCTTTGGGCATCGGCTCGAAAAGGTGCAGCCGTTCCTCGACAAGGTCGGTAATTTCCAGCATCGGACTATTCGGGGCGTCGAACATCACGGCCATGTCCAGCCTCCCCGACAGGATCCATTCCTGCACCTGGGTCGAGCGACCGTTGAGGATATGAACCTTGGCATCGGGTAGCTCGGCGCGGAGGCGACGGATCAGGGCCGAGCTGATCGCATTCGACAACGAATTCGGCATCCCGATCGCCACCGAGCCCGTGCGACCCAGACGGGCGTTCTCCATATCCTCATGGGTGCGGTTGAACAGGTCGAGAATGGAATGCGCGTGTCCCAGAAGTCTTTCGCCCGCTTCCGTCGGCGTGACGCCGCGGCCGTTTCGGATCAGAAGCCGTTCCTTGAGTTCGGTCTCGAGGCTGGCGATCTGGCGGCTGAGCGCGGGCTGGGCAATATGCAGGTAGGCTGCGGCGCGGCTGAAGCTGCCAAGTTCCACGACCCGGACGAAATAGGACAGCTGCCGGATATCCATGTGTTCTTCCCATATTTCCATGCCGAAACAGTATAGCTGATAATCAGTTAGCACGAATAGTCATCGGTCGGTCAATATTTTAGGGTCAGTTGTGACGCGATTTGCTGTGGAGTGGGAAAATGACGGAACCGGTAGGAGGGCCTTGGCGCGTCTGGGAATGCATCCTTTGCGGCTGGATATATGACGAGGCCGAGGGTGATCCGGATGGTGGTGTCGCACCCGGAACCCGCTGGGAGGAGATTCCGGCGGATTGGCTCTGCCCGGAATGCGGCGCGAAAAAGGCCGATTTCGACATGAGGCTTGTGGCATGAGTGCTGGGCTGATCATCGTCGGCGCATCCCATGCCGGGGTTACTGTCGCGGCAGAGTTGCGGGCCGCTGGTTTTCAACCCGCGATCACCTTGGTTTCCGACGAGACCTCCGAGCCCTATCACCGCCCGCATCTCAGCAAGGAATGCCTCGCGACCGATGCGGAACCGGGCATGCTGAAACCGACGACCTTCTATGAGGAGAAGGGGATCGAGCGTCTCAATGCAAGGGTCGATGCGATTGATCCAGACGGGCGCAGGATCGTGACGAGCGACGGAAAATCATTCGAATACGCAACCCTCATTCTTGCAACGGGTGCCAAGCCCAGAGGGCTGCCCGCTGGGCTTCCGGGGGCAGAACTGGCGCTGACATTGCGTGACCGGGCTGATCTGGGCGTATTGCGCGCGCGATTGGCGACGTCACGGCAACTTGCCATTATTGGCGGCGGCTTGATTGGACTGGAAATCGCGGCTGCCGCACGGTCCAAGGGGATGTCGGTTGACGTGGTTGAATGCGCAGACCGTCTCATGTCGCGCTGTATCTCGCCGGAACTGGCGAACCTTGTCAGAGAGCGCCACGTCGCTGCAGGCATCACCTTCCATATGTCCAGCAATGTCAAAGCCGTGACGTCGCAAGGCATTGAATTGACTGACGGTGTTTTCATTCCTGCCGATCTGGTCATCGCATCGGTCGGCAGTCAGCCACGCACCGAACTGGCCGCCCGTGCCGGGCTGACCTGTGACGATGGCATCCTTGTCGGCGTCGACGGATCCAGCTCGGTTACCGGGATATTTGCTTTGGGTGATTGTGCCCGTTGGCCCGATCCGGGCCTGACCCGAGGAATAAGGCATGAGAGTATCGCTGCAACTCTTTGGCAAGCCAAGGCGGTTGCAGCGGCACTGACCGGCCGCCCGCTGCCAGCATCCACGCCACTGCGTCTTTGGTCGCAACAGGGCGCTATGCGGATCCAGATGGCAGGCCCGATCGAAGCGGCAACCCACGGCCACATCACTGCGGCTGAGGGCGGTCATATCCTTTATGGCTTCTCGACGGGTCGGCTGTCTTCGGTACAGGCGATGGACGCCCCGAGGGCCTTCAATACGGCAGTTGCCCGGATCGGAAGTTGCGAAGCCGATTTTCGGGCCGAAGCTGCCACATCCTGAACAAATTGCGACTCCTGGGAGGATAACATGGTCGACACCGTCTCATATGCGATGAAGGAACCCGACCGCTTTAAGCGCGGCAATGGCTGGAAGGTCAATCTGTTCGGCAAGAACTCGGATGTGCCCAAGGCCGATCTGCAGGCCTTCCGGATCGATATGAATGCGGGACAGGTACTGGATTCGCATTTCCACATCGTTGACCAGTTCCAGATCTTCATTGCCGGCTCGGGTACGATCGGAAGGGACAGCACGGACATCGTGACCGCCCACTATGCCGATCACCACACAGGTTATGGCCCCTTGGTGGCGGGTCCGCAGGGCATGTCCTATCTGACGCTTCGGTCGAAAACGGATGCCGGACTCGTCAAGTTGTCCACACCGAATGTGCGCGAACAGCTCAAGCCGACGAAGCGGCGGCATGGTGTGTCATCACCCGTGACGCTCTCAATCCCCCCGGTGATGCAGCATCGCGCCGCCCCGGAAATCGAAACGGTGATGGAGGAGCGGCCAGACAGTGACGGCATGACCGTCAAGGTCTACCGGCTTGGTGCCTCGCAGGAAATCTCGGCGCCGGAGACGGCTGGAACGGGCGGTTACTACATCATCGTCATGAACGGTGCGCTGATCCACGACGGTGAGACGCTCAAGCCCTGGTCGCTGCTTTTCGTACGTCATGACGAGCCCGCCCCGGTGCTGCGCGCCGATATCGAGGGTGCCGAGGTCATGGTGGCAGTGTTTCCGTTGCAGGATGATTGGATGCGTCAAGTCGGCGAGGAAGCGGCGTGATGCATCCTGTGGCGACGTTTCGGGATTATGCACCCGGTGGAAGGCTGCGCGTCGCGATCAATCATGGCAATGTCATTCTTGCGGGTCGTGACGCTGCGGGCGCACCGAAAGGGATCAGCGTCGATCTGGCCCGCGCGCTTGCCGCGGAACTGGGCTGTGAGGCTGAGTTCGTCGAATTCGACCGGGCAGTAGATGTCTCGTCCCGCGCCGAGGCGGATGTCTGGGATCTGTGTTTTCTGGCGGTTGATCAGACCCGTGCGCAGGTCATTGGCTTTTCCCAGCCCTATATCCGTATCGAGGGCAATTATATCGTCGCCGAGGCTTCAGGCGCGACAACCCCGGAGGATGTCGTAGGCCTAGACCTGCAGATAGGGATCGTGGAGGGCAGCGCTTATGCGCTGCATCTTGCGCGCGTGCCCGGGGCTGCCCGTCTTGTGAGTTTTGCCAATATCGCCGAGGCAAGGGCGGCGCTCGCAGGCGGTAATATAGATGGCCTTGCCGGGATCAGGCGGGCCATGGAGGGGATTGCGGCCGCGCTTCCCGGAATGCATGTGGTTGACAAACCCTTCATGGAGATCCGCCAAGCCATGGGCGTTCCGGCAGGGCGGGACCGTGCACTTTCGCATTTGTCGGCGTTTCTTGCAGTGCGGGCGCGGGACGGAACCGTGGCGCGGATACTGGAGGCACATGGCGTCGATCGCGACTGTGCGGTCATGCCGGACATGTGAGCGTATCCAAAGGGCGGGTTCGCCCCGCCCTTTCCGGTTCAGTGGGTGAGCGAGGCGCGTGCCGCAATCGGTCACGCAGCGTGCGCGCAGCTTGTGGATCTCGGACCCATAGGCACCGTCATTCAGCGCGACGACCAGCACTTTCATGCCTGCATGGGCATGGCTTCGAGTCCCTGAACATGTAGCCGAAGGCTGCCGTCACCATCAAGCAGGACCGCTGGGACCTGTGGATTGGCGGCGGCCACGCCCATGGCGAAAGAAGTCCCGTTTTCGATGGCGCCAAACTCGCGGATGGTCGGGAAGCAGTCATGCGGGCGGCCGAAGATTTGCGTGGTGAAGAAGCTGACATGGCCGGAAGTACATCAGCAGATGCCGGTACTGCGGAATGGTGCCATCCAATGCAGCAATGGCAGTTCACGGGCTGTGAACTCCATTCGCTCTCTCTGGCGTCTGGTCAAAGACGGGGCCGCGCAGTCGTTCGGCAAGCTCGTCCGAACGCCAATCTGCAGGACGAGTTCGAGCCGCCTCTGCAAACGCCTGCAGGGTCCGCGCAGCATCTGCACGGATGGTCATCTCCGCCGCTACTCGTCCTTGGCGAAGCGTGGCGGGTGCATTGTCTATCCGGAGCGTCTTGGCATTGGAGCAAAGCTTACCGCCCATTGACGTATGATGGGCCATCAAGGCTCCGGCGGCGATCAACAGATCGACCTCGCACAACGCCGCAGCGCCTGAAGCCGTCGCCAGCCCCCCGGTAATGCCGATGGAGTACGGATCGTCGCGTGGGAAGCGTGATTGCCAGCAAGCCATCGGCCTTTCCGGCCAGCATGCGTGCAACCATAACCGCCGCAGCAGAGGTTGCACCCAAGCCGCCAAGGACCACGATCCGCCTTACCGCAGCGATCTGTTCAAGCGCCATCGCAAGATCGTCGGGATGTGGGGCGCTGGCGCTGATGCGTGCCATGATCCCGGATGCTGGGACGGATGGGCACCAAGCGCAGCGAAGGCCAAGCGTTCATCGTAGATTGCAACTTGCTCAGACAGCCTGTCCAGGAGGGTGCGTTTCTCTTTGTCTGCGGCGCGTGTGGTTTCGATCTGCGTTTCGAGCAAGGACGGCTAGGAACGCAAACGGGCTGCCTCTGCCTCGGCGGAAAGGATCGCTTCGAGCCGCATGCGGAACCCGGTGTTCTCGTCGGTTAAGCGCTTGATCTCGGCATCGAAGTTAGCGGGTTTTTTCGGGACACGCGCCAAAGGATGAAGAAAACCCGGCTCGTTAACGTCGGCGCGAGTATCATCCCGGCACCAGCTTTCATCGATTAATCACTTCACAGTTTCCCCAGTCCAAGTGCCCCTGCCGATTGCTGTGGGACAAGAATTTTTGCGTTGGCAGATGGCTGAATTGAGCGGCCGTGCTCACCATGGCGCATACCCGACTGGCGGTTTCGGGAATGCCGCCGTGCAGCATGAACCGAGAGCGAGCGGCGGGTTTGGGCCGTCCAAGTTGTAGGGCAAACGGGACCTGCTTGACGTTACCGATCAGTCTGGCGCCTCCGTTCGGAATCCAGACGCATCATTCGGGAAAGTCAGAACTGCCGCCGGTATGCGGATGGTGGTAAGCTGGCCGGGATCCGGAAGTGATGGCGCAATGCACACGTCGGACCGAATTCGACGGCTATCGCAAACGGAAAATGCCGACATGAGCTGATTAGCGAGACAGCGCCGGTCGAGTTAAATAATCGCCCTTTCCAAAAACCACGAGACATCCGCACGTATGGATCGGGAATGACTTCACCTTCCCGGACTTGTCAGCCGGTTCTCTATCCGGCGGATGGCGAAGATCAGAGCGGCATTGATCAGCAGGTAGAAGATACCGGCGATGGTAAAAACCTCGAAAATGGCATAGGTCTGGCTCATCAACCGCTTGGCGTAACCGGTGATTTCCAAAACCGTGATCGTCGAGGCGAGGCTGGTGCCCTTGATAACCAATACCATCTCGTTGCCATAGGCGGGCAAGGCCTGCCGGATTGCCAGCGGAAATTCGATCCGGCGAAAGCGCAGGGCACGCGACATGCCCGCGGCCTTTGCCGCCTCGATCAGGCCGACCGGGACCGACATCAGACCGCCGCGCAGGATCTCTGAGGTATAGGCGGCCGTGTTCAGCGCCAGCGCCATGATCGCGCAATGCATGCCGCCGCCGATCACCCACCACAGGATGGGATTTTCGCGGACGAAATCGAACTGCCCCAAGCCGTAATAGAACAGGAACAACTGTACCAGAAGCGGCGTGCCCCGGAATACGGCGCTGTAATATTCGGCAAAGCCCGATAGCAGGCGATTGCCGGAGATGCGCATGACGGCCAGTCCCAGCCCCAGACAAAAGCCAAGTGCCAGCGAGACCGAGGCTAGCGTCAGTGTCGTTCCGACCCCCTTGCCGATTGTGGTGACGGCGCGGTGCAGCAGATCCCAATCCATCTCAGGTCCTTCCCTTCAGAACCAAAGCGCGCTCGGCGCGCTTGAAACCGGATTGGCTGACAAAGGTGATGGCAAGATAGACCACTCCGGCGACAAGATAGAAGATGAAGGGATTGCGGGTCGAACCGGCGCCGACAAAAGCGGTGCGCATCAGTTCCTGCAGACCGACGACCGAAATCAGCGCGGTGTCCTTCATCGTCGCCTGCCAGACGTTGTTGACCCCTGGCGCAGCGATGCGCAGCATCTGCGGCAGGATAATGCGGCGAAAGATCCGCGTCCGTGGCATGCCGAGCGCGCGGGCGGCCTCGATGTGACCATTTGGGATCGCCGCAAGCGCACCGCGCACCACCTCGGTCGCATAGGAACCGGAGATCGCACCGATGGCAATGATGCCGATCAGGAACGGATAACCGGTTTCCGCCAGTCCGGCCCAGCCAAAGGCCGTGCCGATCCGGGCCACGAATTCGACCGACGAGAAGAACAGCAGATAGATGATCAGCAATTCGGGTACACCGCGCACGACCGTCGTATAGATGTCGACCAGCCAGTTCAGCGGAACCACCCGTGCCCATTTGATCAGGCCACAGGCGATCCCGATCGTCAGACCCAGCAGCATCGCGCCGATCCCGACCAGAATGGTGACCGAGGCACCGCGCAGGATCGCGCCGACCCAGCCACCTTCCCAGAGTTGCATTAGCCCGAAGTGCATTGATTCCGCCTGCCTGAATGGGTGGGGGCGGGAGGGCGATTTTTGCCCTCCCGGTCGGAAAGGCTCACTTGCAGGTCTGCGAGATGTCCATCTTGAACCATTTCTCGGATGCGGCCTTCATGCTGCCATCCGCGCCCAGATCGCACAGCGCCTGGTTGATCCTCTCCTTCAGCTCGGCCTCATCCTTGCGGATGCCGATGCCAAGGCCGGTGCCAAGCGTCGCGTCCGAGCTGGAGTCGATCACGACATCGACCAGCTGGAAATCCGCACCGTCGGGCTTGGCCAGAAAATCGTTTTGTGCCGTGACATCCGCGAACGAGGTGTCCAGCCGCCCGCTGGCCAGGTCGATCTGCATCTGGTCCAGCGTATCATAGGTCATCAGCTGAGCGTCCGGCAGGTTCTTTTCGACATAGGCGGCGTGGGTGGTCCCGGCCTGCACCCCGACGCGCATGCCGCCAAGATCCTTCTTCAGCGTGTCCAGATCCTTCGCCCCGGCAAGCTCGGAATCCTTCTTGGCGATGAAGTGGTTCGGGAATTCGCCATAGCTGCGCGAGAAGTCGATCTGCTTCTGGCGCTCATCGGTGATCGACATGCCCGAGATGATGATGTCGAAGCGCTTGGCATTCAGCGCCGGGATCAGACCGTCAAAGGCCTGCACGACGAAGCGGCATTTCAGCTGCAGTTTCGCGCAGACCGCGTTGCCGACATCGGCGTCGAAGCCGGTGACGTTGCCATTGGCATCGGCCATCGAGAAGGGCGGATACGCGCCTTCGGTGCCGATGACCAACTCGCCCTCGGCGGCATGGGCGATCGGTCCCAGACCGCAGGCAAGAATGGCAGCAAAAGACAGCAATTTCAGTTTCATTTGTGGTTCCCTTGGTTGGATGACGTCACATTCTTTTCCGTGTGATCGTGCGGTTGCCGCGCAGGACGCGCCGGGCTAGTTGCATCTGGCGAGGAACTGGCTCAGCCGTTCGGAGCGGGGATTGGTGAAGATCTGGTCCGGGCTGCCCTCTTCCTCGACGCGGCCCTGATGCAGGAACTTGATGTGATGCGAGACCTCGCGCGCGAACTGCATCTCATGCGTGACGAGGATCATGGTGTTCCCTTCGTCGGCAAGCTGGCGGATGACGCGCAGGACTTCACCGACAAGTTCGGGGTCCAGCGCCGAGGTCGGTTCGTCCAGCAGGATGACCTTGGGTCGCATGGCCAGCGTCCGGGCGATGGCGGCGCGCTGCTGCTGGCCGCCGGACAACTGGCCGGGGAACTGCGCATGCTTGTCACCAAGGCCGACTTTCCTCAGCAGCTCATGGGCGCGTTCGCTGGCCTCGGCCTTGCTTTCCTTCAGGACGTGGATCGGGGCTTCGATGATATTGTCCAGCACGGACAGATGCGGCCATAGGTTGAAGCTTTGAAAGACCATGCCGACGCGGGCGCGGATGCGTTCGACTTGCTTCTGATCGGCTGGGACCGCGCCGCCGCCCTTGCCGGGCTTCAGCCGGATTTCCTCGCCATCGATCAGGATGCGGCCGCTTTTGGGCTGCTCAAGCAGGTTGATGCAGCGCAGGAAAGTGGATTTGCCAGACCCTGACGAGCCGATCATCGAGACGACCTCGCCCGGCTGCGCGATAAGGCCGACCCCCTTCAGCACCTCCAAGGTGCCATAGCTTTTGTGAAGGTCATAGACCTCGACCGCCGGACGGCCGGATTGCGGCATGCTGGCCGCGGGCTTGGCCGCAACGGCGCGTTTCGGCGTGCTGCCGCCCTTGGCCTCAAGATCGGCCAGCGCGCGGTCGAAATAGGACAGACTGACCGCCAGCACCTGTGTCTGCCATTCCGGGTCCGCAGGAATGAAGGCGTGGCGCAGCCGGTCCTTGATCTGCTGCCCCTGCACTGAGGCGACATCGCCGTGCAGATGCAACCAGTTGTCGGCGCGAACCGCGTCATTTACCTCTTCGCCGGGCAGGGTGCCGCATTCGATCACCAGCGGCAGGACGCGCGCCTGTGGCATCCCCTTGCGCACCGCGTCCGAGACATAGCCCGTCGCGGTCGCCGCGATGCCGGTATCGGTTGTCCTGCCCGCGCCGGTCAGGACGGTGGACATAGCGGGACCGAACAGCGCCTTGCCCCAGTCCAGCCCGGCATGGGCCTCGACCGTGACCGATAGCAGTGCCGGATAGCCATAGGGACCCGCGCCAGTATGCAGGTCGAAGACGACCGCGTCATCGGCCCCCATGGCGAAATCCGCCAGAATGCTATTCAGCGTCAGGTTCGACCAGACAGCGCCTGTTCCCCCAAAGAACAGCCCGTCGGGATGGGTGTATTGGCCAGCCTCGATGGTCGATGCGAGCCCGGTATAGCCGCCCGCCTGCCGCAAGGCCTGCGAGTAGGCCTGATGCGCGCGGGCCCGGTCAGGGCCGTCCAGATCGGTGAAGGTCAGCGCCGGATGTAGCGCGGGATAACCCGGATTTTCGGGCGCTGGCCGCGACCAGTCGATGAAGTTTCGGTTCAGGTCGACATTATCCTCATTCACGCGACGCGACCATGCCGCGCCCCATGGGTTGATCAGGTGGATCATCAGGATCGCGACATTGTCGGGCAGGTGCCAGGGCGTGTGGCGGCGCATCCACGCGACCTGCGCGGCCGAGCCATAGGCGCCCTCGACCCCATGCGTGCCGGAATTGACGACAAGCAGCTTCGTCGCGTTCCGGCTGCCGATCAGGGCCACGTCGGTGGCAAGGGCTTCGCCATGCGGGCCGGGCAGGGGGTGGCGGTATTCGGTGATTTCCGCGCCCGCCGCTTTGGCGGCATCAAGGAACTCGGCGCGCATCGTCGCATAATCAAGCGGCATGAAGGCCATGGTGCGGCTCCTTCTTTGGCGGGGCGTCAGAATGGCCTTGCGACATTTCACCTGCTGTTTCGCAGGCTTTCAGGTCGGCGCGGCAATCAGAAAAGGGGTACAAACGCGCCATCGGCCCTAAAGGTCCAGAACGACGCGTCCGGTGGGACGCGAACAGCAGATCAGCACCTGACCGGGCCGGGGCGAGTCCAGCGGGTCCGAAAAATAGTCGACCGAACCTTCGTCTATCCTGCAACTGCAGGTGCTGCAGATCCCCTCGCGACAACTAAAGGCCGGAGCAAGCCCTGCGCCCTCGGCCAATTCAAGGATCGAAGTCGCGGCGTCGCTCCACGGAACCGTCACGCCGGATCGGGCGAATACCACTTCGCTTGCTCCGTCTGCGGGGGCCAAACCCGGCTGGGCCGGTCGTTCAGGCAGGGCACGGGCATCCGGGTCGGTGATGAAGTCCAGCTTCGACAGCGATTGCGGCGCGCGGGTGGGCATTCGGCGATCTGCCTGCACCAGTGGCGCGGGCGTGGCCGCAAGCGCCGCCAGCGATCCGCCCTTGCCAAAGAATTCATAGGCGATCCGCGCCGGCGCGATCCCCAACCCGGTCAGGACCCGCCACATGGCGACCATGAAGGGCGTCGGCCCGCACAGATAGACCTCATAGTCGTCGAGCGGCAAAGTCGATTGCAGCAAGGCGCGATCGATCACCCCCTCCGCATCGAAACGGGCCGTCGCGCGGTCCTGCTCGCTGGGCGTGCGATAGACGTTCAGCGCAGTGATAAGCCCGCCCGAGACGTCGGCAAGTGCCGCAACCTCGTCCCGCAGGGCCTGAACCTCGCCGTTTTCGACGGCATGGATGAACCAGACGCGGCGCGAGGTCTGCGCCAAAGCATGCAGCATCGCCAGCAAGGGAGTCAGCCCGACACCGCCCGCCAGCAGCAGGACGGGGCGTTCGCTGGTCTGGTCCAGACAGAAGCTGCCGCGCGGGGCTGCGATCTCGATGACATCGCCTTCGGAAACCCGGTCATGCAGCCAGCCCGAACCCGCGCCCTGCGGCTCGCGCTTGACGCTGATCCGGTGATGATCCCGCCCCTCGGTCGGGCAGGACAGCGAATAGGTGCGCAGCACCGGGCCTTCGGCAAGGGGGATGCGCAGGGTCAGATATTGACCGGGGCGCATGTCCCAAAGCGGGCCGCCATCCGCAGGCGTCAGGTGAAACGAGGTGATGACGCTGCTTTCCGGCAATTTCCGGGCCACCCGGAACCGGCGAAATGCCCCGCCCATGGTCACGCCCGCATCTTTTCGTCGACCATGCGTTCCTCGGCGATCATTGCCTCGAGCTGGCGGCGGAAGCGCAGTTGGCCCGCATCGATGGATAGGTCGATATGGGGAGAGGTCTTGGTGGTCATGCCGACCTGCACCTCGTTCAGTACGGCGCGGTCCTCTTCGAAGGCATGGCGGACGTCCTCGGACATCATCCGCGACAGATCCTCGTCGTCGGGGCGGATATTGCGCAGCTGGAACCAGTAATAGCGGGTCTCGGTTTCGGTCGTTGGCGTCATGAAGTTGTAGCTGTCCATGACGAAGGTCTTTTCATCCAGCGTCCCGTCCGGCCCGCCCGTACCCGCGGGGGTGAAGACAGCGCGGATCAGCGCGTGGCTGGGATAGCGCACCTCATAGTGCTGCAACCGGTCGCAGTTTCCGTCAAACTCGACAATCTTCTTGTAGAAGGGCGCAGGTTCGACATCCATCATCCAGCGGTGGACAATGACGCCATTGTCGGTGCGCGTCACCTTCAGCGGCGCATCCTTGGTCGCGGCCTGCGCAAAGCTGCTTTCATGCACCCAGGCGACATGGGTCGGGTCCAGAAGATTGTCGCACATCAGCAGGTAGTTGCAATGCAGCTCCATCGCGGCGCCACGATTGATGCCCCATTCCGGGCTGTCGAAATTCGGGATGTCGATGATGTCATCAGCATCGGCGATGGCCGCGTTGCCCATCCAGATCCAGACAAGGCCGTATTTTTCATGCACCGGATAGGGCCGCACCTTGGCCGCCGAGGGGATGCGCCCGCCACCCGGTGCCCAGACGCATTGACCGGCGCAATCGAATGTCAGGCCATGATAGCCGCATTCGACATTGTCGCCCTTGATCCGGCCCTTGGACAGCGGCAGCTTGCGATGCGGACAGGCATCTTCCAGCGCGATGACTTCGTTCTGGCTGTTGCGATAGACGCAGATCTTTTCACCCAGAACGACGATCTGTTGCAGGCTGTGGGTGACCTCGTGACTCCAGGCCGCAACGTACCAGGCGTTCTTCAGAAACATGGCTGCATCCTTCGTAGCTGTGTTCGGTGAAGCTTAGCGCCGCAGCCGCACAGGATAAGCGCAGAAGGAGTCGACAATCGTTTAGTTTTACTGTTGCGTCTGGTCTCGCAGCGGTTTGGTCACCTGCATCAACCAGTTCAGGAACTGGCGCGCGACGGGCTGATTCAGCGTCGTCTGGCCCCAGCAGACGAAATAGGGATCAGGCAGATAGAGCCGGTCGGGTGATAGCCGCACCAGTCGACCGGCCATCAGATCATCCTTGGCGAAGGACCACTGCGCCAGCACCGCACCTTGTCCCGCGCTCGCCGCTTCCAGCCCCATCCCCGAGGCGGAATAGACCGCGACATGACGCAGGGGTGGCGGATCGGTCGCAAGCTGCGTCTTGAACCAGTCGCGCCAATGCGGCTCGGTCGTGTATTGCGCGCCCCAATCGATGCCGACCAACAGCAGTCGCGACAACCCTTCGGCAGTGCGGGCTTCGGGGTGGCGGGAGAGGAACTCTGGCGAGGCGGCGGGGAAGCAGTAATCGGTGAAAAGTACGCGGGAATGTGTATAACGGCGTCCCACCTCGCCATAGGTCAGACGGAATGTGTGTTCCAGCATATGTGAATCGGGTTCGAGATCCTGTGCGATCAGCCGCAGCGTCGAATCCTGCGCCTCGGCCTGAAAGGCGGGCAGCAATGGGTTCAGCCAACGCTGGAGCAGAGTGGGCAGGCAGGATATGGTCAGTTCCTGTGCCAGACGTTGTTCGGCGATGTAGTCCTGCGCCAGTGCGAAGCGTCCAAATCCCTGCGAAATCAGTTCGTGATAGCCGCGCGCGGCAGGGGTCAGGGCGGCGCGACGGCCGTCCTTGACCAGCAGCACCATGTCCAGGTGTTCCTCAAGCAGGCGCAGTTGCTGGCTGACCGCGCCCGGTGTCACATTCAGTTCCTGCGCCGTCGCAGTGATCGTGCCGAGGCGTCCGAAGACCTCGAAGATCTGCATCGCGCGCAATGGGGGAAGCTGCGCCATGGGACCCCGCTTGCTGGTCGTTAGTTTAGCTGGCCTGTCGCACCGGCAAGGCGAACTGATTTGCCCGCCCCGAAGGCCTGCCTATAGCATCGGCGAAGGCTTAGGCAACACGGCGCGACCAGTGGACTGTCTCGCTGTCACCAAGGGGAAACGGGCAATGAAGCAGGTCGTCATCATCGGGGCAGGGATCATCGGCGGGGCGATCGCCTATGAAATGGCGAAGGCAGGTTGGGCGGTCACGGTTGTCGACAAGGCCCCCGAGGCTGGCTATGGCTCCACCTCGAGTTCCTCGGCCGTGATCCGCATCAACTATTCGGTCATGGAAACCTGCGCCATGGCCCTGGAGGGCTGGACCTATTGGCGCGACTGGGCCGACTATGTCGATCTACCCGACGAACGCCCGCTCGCGGTCTACAAAGAGACCGGATCGCTGGTGATATTTTCCGGCGAGGGCACTGCAATGACCAAGGTCACCGAGATCATGGACCGGATCGGCGGGGTCTATGACCGCGTCGCGCCCGAGGGCATCCGCAACTATCTGCCCAAGGCCGACCTGCAATCATATGCTCCGGCCAAGCGCCTTGATCACCCCGATTTCGGGGAGCCGAACCCCGAGCAGGTCGGCGGCGCGGTCTTCTTTCATCAGGCGGGCTATGTGAGCGATCCGAAACTGGCCGCACAGAATCTGCAATGGGCGGCCGAGCGCGAGGGCGCGGCGTTCCGCTTTCGCACCAAGGTGCAGGGGATCGAGACAGGGAACGGTCGCGTTTCGGGCGTCCGGCTGGAGGATGGGACGGTGCTGCCCGCCGATGTCGTGGTCAATGCGGCTGGGCCATGGTCGGCAGGGCTTAACCTTATGGCAGGTATCACCGGCGACATGACCATCCGCAACCGCCCGAACCGTCAGGAGGTCGCCTATATTCCCGGTCCCGCAAATATGGATTACCGCCACGACGGCATCGTGATCGCTGATCTGGATGCCGAGTTCTACGCCCGCCCCGACCCGGTCGGCATCTGTGTCGGCTCGACCGATCCGGCCTGCGACGGACATGATTGGATCGAGGACCCGGACGCGCTGGACACCCGCTTCACCGACCAGTGGACGACCATCGTGATGCGTGGGGCGATGCGTTTGCCTGAGATGCGCATTCCCGGTCAGGCAAGCGGGCTGGTGGCGCTTTACGACACTTCGGACGACTGGCTTCCGATCTATGACAGGACCAGCCTGCCCGGCTTCTACGTCGCCTGCGGGACATCCGGGAACCAGTTCAAGATGGCACCTGTCGTGGGCAAGTTGATGACTCACCTGATAACGGAATCCGAGGCCGGGCATGATCACGATGCCGAGGCTTTTAGTTTTCAGCTGGAGCGGACCGGCCGCGAGATCAACCTTGGCACCTATAGCCGAAAGCGCAAAATCAACGCCGAGTCGAGTTTCTCGGTCATGGGGTAGTGAGTATTGGAAGCGATCAATTCGCGGGAGCTGCGGCGCTCAATGGCGTAGCGGCGGGTCAGGCGATATAGGGCTGCGCGTATCCCGACCATCGTGTCGCTTCTATGTTGATTTCCACCGGAACGTGATCCGGTTTTCCACCGCGAGGCTCTGGATCACTTTTGCTGTTATAGAGGGTAGGCCTTCTCCGTTTCATTAGGAGGGACGCGCCATGTCGGGTCGATTTCAAACTGCGAGCCTTGCACCAGAGTTAGTGTCCGAGTTGATGGTGTAATTTCCTTGGCTCTACCGGTGTAATCTGGGGTGGCCATCGCGGCGTATGATCGAGGTGGAGTTTCAACGCTTCAACCACGTGCCATACGGAGCCCCCGATGACGAAGACCAGAATGGATCTGTCCGAGCTTCTGGCAAAGCACGATCAGGGAGAACTTCTACGCAGCATCGCCGAGGCGGTGTTGCAGTTGATCATGGAAGCCGATGTTGACGGCCTGCTTGGCGCCGGTCGGCACGAACGTAGCGGCGAGCGCACGATCTGGCGCAACGGGTAGCGAGAAAGCCTGCTCGATACCCGTTTGGGCACGCTGAACCTGAAGCTGCCGAAGCCGCGGCAGGGCAGCTATTTACCCGGCTTTCTTGAAGCCCGCGAAACCTCCGAGCAGGCGCTGGTGGCGGTGATCCAAGAGGCCTGGATCGGCGGAGTATCGACACGCCGCGTCGACGACCTCATCCAGGCCATGGGGCTGAGCGGGATCTCGAAGAGCATGGTGTCCAAGCTCTGCAAGGATGTCGATGAGCGGGTCGGCGAGTTCTTGAACCGCCCGCTCATCGGCGAAGGACCCTATGTCTGGCTGGACGCCACCTAATCTCAGGCAACGGCAGTGCGGATGGATCGTGTCGGTCGCGGCCATAATCGCTGTGGCCGCAAATACCGAAGGGCGCAGGGAAATCATCGGCCTTGGCATAGGCCCTTCAGAGGAGGAAATCTTCTGGACTGATTTCCTGCGTTCTTTGCGCAGCCGAGGTCTCGATGGCGTCAGGCTGGTCATCAGCGACGCCCATGCAGGCCTCAAGGCTGCCATTGCCCACGTGTTAGAAGCGACTTGGCATCGTTGCAGGGTGCATTGGATGCGCAATGCCTTGACGCATGTCTCCAAGGGTCAGCACACGGTTGTGGCTGCGGCAATCCGCTAGATTTGCGATCAGCCCGATCGCGTTCATGCCTCCGAGATCTGGCCCAAGCTCGCGGACCTGATGGACGAGAGCGAAGATGATGTCTTGGCCTACATGACCTTCCCTCGACGGCACCGCAGCCCAAATCCCATCGAGCGTCTGAACAAGGGGGTGAAACGACGCGCCGATGTGGTCGGGATCTTTCCGAACGAGGCTTCAATCATGCGCCTCATTGGAGCCGTGCTGTTCGAACAGAACGACGAATGGAAAACGGCCCGCCGCTACATGATGGTCGAGGCCTTCGCGCAGATCGACAAAGAGGAGATCGACCCCATCCTCAGCATCACCACGAAAGGCGCCTGATCATGACCTCCGGCCACCCCGAAATTTACACCGCCTTGACGGACGTGCCTTGCCCCAGAAGGTTTGCAGTCGTTTTGGTGCAGAGCCAGGAGAGGACGGTTGAGATCTCTCTGCATTCACGGTGGGTTATTGGCTGCTGCCCTGATTGTGGCCAGCCAAGCCGCCGGGTTCAAAGCCGATATCTTCGCTGCCCATCGGACTTTCCCTTACGAGGCGACGAGATAACGCGGCGGTTGATGGCAATGCCCGGCATCGGTGTGGTGACAGCCTAGATTTTCCAGCACACGATCGATGATCCGTCCCGCTTCCGAAGTGCGGCGTCGGTGGGCGCATATTTGGGCCTGACACCGAAGCGAAATAAATCAGGTGAAAAGGACACCACTGGCCATGTTTTCCGACGGGTGACGTCCCTTTGCGCGCCAGCCTCGTCGAGGCTGCCAGCGTGTTGCTGCATCGGACAAAACGCTGGTGCGCGCTGAAGGGCCTGGGGGTTTCGATTGGCCAAACGCAATGGCATAAGGTGCAGGTCGCGGTGGCGCGAAAGCTCGCTGTCATCTTGCACTGCATCTGGGTCGACGGCACCTCATTCGAATAGGGCAAGGAGCCGACCTGACCCTTAACGCGACCTCGAGATCGCAGGCCTGACGCCAGACCTGTGATGTCGCGCCGGGATGGTGGTTGCGGTGACCTCGTTCAATCGGCCGCGGCCTGAAGAACCGCGCTGCGCATGTTGAGGCGTGCGGCCCGAACATCATCATGAGGCAATGACCTCGAAAAGGGCTGAAAACAGGATTGACTTGGACCCGCAACTAAAGGGTCGATTGACATGAGATCTTTCATGGGATGCTTCAGTGAATTTCACGGGGATTGCATGCGACCAGACGATCAGTCGGCCAGAAGATCGCCCTCGGTCATGCCGATGCCGTCCAGAATGCGGGTTCGCATATAGCGGTCTCGGCTTGGGTATAGGGTTTCGGTGCGCATCTCTGCCTCACCATCATGCAGGCGAAGAAACTGTCCGCCGGCGCCGGGCGTGACCTGCCCCCAATGTGGCACGGTGTTTCCGTTCGGGTCGCCCGTCTTGATGAAATTGGCCAGATAGGTGACGGCCACTTCCTTCATCCGCAGGTCCGGGTCGGTCCAAGGGCGCTGGTTGGCGTCATTTTGCCTGAGAGAGCCATTGAAATACCAGTTATCGGCGCTGTGATAGGCCCGCCGAAACCCCTGATCCTTCCCGGGTGGCCAATGATCGAAATAGTACAGGTAGACATTGGCATCGGAATGCGCCTTGGCGTGTTCTGCCCCCAGTTTGACATACTGGAACATGTAGTCGTTGAGCATGCGCAACGAGAGGCGGTAAGCCTCGCGCGCATCATCCGTGGCATAGAGCGGGAAGACAGCCTCATCGACATTGCCCGCCTGATGCGGGCGGACGGCAGCAAGCATGGCCTTGTGCTGGTCCTCGGTGCTGAGGTCCAGATCATTGGGGCGCAGTCCTGTATATTCGTCCGCGGTCTGTCCGATCATGATATCAAGCCCGTCGAAGTCTTTGGGTTGCAGCAAGTTCACGGAATCCTCGGTGAAGGTATAGCCGTCGACCGTGTAGAATTGGTTCGTGGCTACAGCCCCGGCGAGAGCCGAGTAAAGCGATGCCTTGCCATCCTTCCAGGGCGCCAGCCAGGTCTCGGCCGGGATGGCGCGCAGATCCGTCAGGCTCATCGCTTTGTCGAAGGTCTTTGCAATGGCATCACGGTTCTGAGCGGACTTTTCTTCGTATGAGACGACCTTGCCCGGCAGAAATCCCGTGAAGCTGGATTGGATGAAGGCCCGCTTGAACAATCCCTTTGCCAGCGGGCTGCGCAGTAGCGCAACGGTGTTCTCTCCTCCGGCGGATTGTCCGCCAATGGTTACACTGGCGGGGTCACCGCCGAACTGCTCGATATTGCCGCGAATCCATTTCAGCGCATCGACAAGATCCAGAATGCCGAAATTGCCTTTCGGCCCGTCAGGGTTCTCGACAGCCATCTCGGGCAGTGACAGCCACGCAGGCGCTCCGAGGCGGTATTGGACGGAAACCACGACCACGCCGCGCGCCGCAAGTTCGGCGGGGTAGAGGTCCTGCATTGCACTTGCCCCGACGCGGTTCGCACCGCCATGGATCAGCATATAGACCGGTAGCCTTTGCCCGGTGGTCTCGGCTGGGGTCCAGATCGAAAGGTTCAGGCCGTCATCGGTTGCCGGAGCCGCGCTGAATTCGTTCGGTTGGTCCTGCAATATCTGGTCACCCCAGTGATCGGCGACCAAAACGTCTGGCCAGGGGGTCACGGGTGGGGCGGGTTTCCAGCGATTTTCTCCGCCCACATTGCCGGCATAGGGAATGCCGAGAAATTGGTTCACGCCAGCAATGTCGCTGGGAACGCCTCTGACGGAGCCGCCAGTGACTTGCGCTTCGGCAATAGGCAGCGCCTGGGCCGTGGATGCTGCAAGGATGAATGCGGCAGAGAATACGCCACGACGAGGCCATGCGCCAAGCTGACCGAGCAAGCTTTTGGGGTTCAATTGGGGCTCCTTCGCTGGATGGGCGCTGAGTTTGGTCGATGCGTCGGAAAGGGCAGTCGCCATGAGAATATTGAATGTGATGGTTTCAGTTATGCTGATTGGGTATGTGATTGCCTGCCGCTGAATTGCATGGGCGGCAGGCGTTTCGGCTTATTGGTAAAGCGCGCAGTTATGGGCCTGCGCATAGGCCGCATCGTCCTGAAGTTCAGTCTTTCCGCTTTCGAGGAAACGAATGCGTTGTGCCGAGCCTTCGGCATAGGCGGGCCAACCGGTCATCGGGGACCCGTCCCCCAATGCGGTCCAATAGCCGGTCATTGCGTCGGCGGTCTTGCGTTGGTCGTCCGAGAGTTGGCCAGAAATCAGCGTCTCCCAGACATAGGGCAATTCCGCGCTATGGCCCGTACCGATGGGGAAGGATTTCGGGATCGTCATATAGGGGCGGTCGGGGGCAGTCTCGTCGCCAAATTCATAGAGGTAGAGCGGCACATGACGGCCAAGGTCACCGATGAACGGAGCGATCGCGCATGCACCGGAATCGGTGTCGATATCGGCCTTGGCCTTGCCCGGCGCGATATCCGCCGACGCCGAATACGCTGCCAGCAGTTTATCGGCGCGGTCCGGGTATTGTTTGCGAACATAGGATTCGTAACTGTCCCGAGAGATCGGCTGCAGCAGAAGGTCGTTGCCCTCATACGTCGCCGCCGCTCGTTCGTTGCGTGTGTGACCAAAGATCACCGGCACCTTGTTGAACTGACCGGAAGCAATGGCCTCCTTGACCGGAACGGGCATTGCGCTGCCGCCCCAGGTCTGAGGCCAGCCGACGCCCGAGGTTTTCTGGGCAGCGATAATCTCGGCCGACGTTGCTTCGCGAAGACAGGCAAGGCGGTTTTCAGTCTTGTCGCAGCCAAGGGCCGCCACGAATTTCCCGCTATTGGCGATGGCCTCGTCCTTTGGCGTCATCGGACAGTCGCGTCCGCTTTGGACGATGGCCGCCGAGAATAGTCCCGCCGCGGTTGGTGAGCCCAGAAGCCAGCAGACACCTCGGGCGCCCGCTGATTGCCCCGCGATGGTCACTCGTTTCGGATCGCCACCGAAGGCCGAGATGTTCTTTTGGACCCAGCGCAGGGCTTCAGCCCGGTCAAGATCGCCATAGTCCCCACTGCTTTTGCCGTCGCTGGATTCCGCCTCCAGTTCGGGCAGAGCAAGAAAGCCGAGAGCGCCCAACCGATAGTTCACGGTGACAACGACATGCCCGGAACGCGCCAATCCTTTGGGGTCCCAGTCCACCTTGGAGCCATTCAGCGATCCGCCGCCGTGAAAGCCCACGATCACTGGCAGGTTTTTCGGGTTCGATTGTGGGGCATAGACGCTAAGGGAAAGGCAATCCTCGTTCCAGCTGGCCGGATATCCGGGGCGCCAGAAGACCGCCGCCTGAACGCATTCCGCACCGGGATCACTGGCCTGAAAGGGGGTGTTGAATGGTTTTCGCGCGACCGGAGGCGCCCATCGCAGATCGCCGACAGGAGCCTCGGCATAGGGAATGCCTTGAAACAGCGACAACCCGTCAACTTCTGTCCCGATGATCGAACCCGCCGGGCTCTCGACCTCCGCAGCCAAAAGGGGCGTCGCGCAAACAAGCATGCAGAGGCCAGCTGCCTTGGGCAGGTATTTGAACTTATCCATGATTTCCCCTGAATGAGTAGGGCGAAGTGCAGTGTCACTTCGCCCGGATGCCGGGATTAGCCGCCTGTCGAGGCGGTCAGGATTTCCAGCAGGCCCTTGTCATGCTGCAATCCGACCGTGCTGTAATTGTCGAACAGCATGGTCGCACCGTTTTCCGCAGTATAGGCAGGCCATTCAGGCAGACCGGCGTGGTTGGGATTGCCCGAGCGCGCGAAGTTGATGAAGGCGCGCGATACGTCATAGGACATCGCTCGGGCATCCATTCCGCCGCCAAAGGCCTGCGGCACCAGATCGACCGTATACATGGCAAGCGGCACGTCGGCGACATGCCAAGTACCGGCGATCCCGTCGAGAACAGGTGAATCCCACGTGACAAGGTAATTGTAGACCGGGGCGCTGCCGCTGGCCGCTTTCACTTCCGCAGCCTTCAGCGAGGAGACCCGTTGGGCCGGCGTGAAGAAGGCCAGCCGGGACAAGGGTTCCTTGGGATAGGCGCGCTTCCACGCCTCGGCAGCGGGTAAGGCCCTGTCGCCATAAAGCTCGGTCAGCTTGGCCATCGTCTTGTCGTCGGGCCACTTGGTCCAATTATCCGCGAACAGACTGCTGTTGTCGTTGCGGATGATCGTGCTGGATTCGTCCATGACATTGCCGACCATCAGCGGCTTGTCGGCGGCATATTTCGCCCAGCCCTCGCTGACGGGATCGGCGGGCATGAAGCTGCCATCGACATTGGGACGCCAGTTCACCCCGGTCGCCAACCCGGATTCGTTGATCTGCTTGATGGCAAGATTCCCCGCTGCAAGCAGATCCTCATAGGGGACTTCACCGATTTTCGAGATCGTCTCGGGGGTAAGGCCCAGATTGGCGATTGTCTTTTCACCGACAGCGCTGGCCACTTCGCGGGGGAGGGCGGCGATATTGCCCGCGCCGCTCATCACGATCGCCTTGTCGAACAGGTCCTTCGCATCCGGTGCGCCCATCAGGAAGCGCACCTTGCCGCCCCCTCCGGACTGACCCATGATCGTCACGTTCTCGGGGTCGCCTCCGAAAGCCGAGATGTTGGACTGAACCCATTGCAGCGCCGCCACGATGTCCCGCATGCCGGTATTGGCCGAAGCGGCATAGCTGTCGCCAAAGGCCGAAAGGTCAAGCGCACCCAAGACATTCAGGCGATGGTTCAGGGTAACCACCACCATATCGCCAAGTCGCGCCATATTGGCACCCTCGTAGGATGCACCCTCGATCGACGAGCCGTTGGTGAATCCGCCTCCATGAAGGAAGACGAGTACAGGACGCTTGGCATCGTCGTTGATGCCCGGACTCCAGACGTTCAGGAACTGGCATTTCTCGCTTTGCGGAAAGTAGCGATGCGGATTGAACTGCTCATCCGTCGCGACCTTATCCATTGCCGGGATCGGGCAGATTTCTCCGTAGTTCATCGCCAGACGCACGCCGTCCCAACTGTCCGGGGGTTGCGGTGCCATGAAGCGTTCAGCCTTGGCGTAAGGCACGCCACGGTAGGTATAGATCCCATTTTCGATGGCACCTTGAAGTTCGCCTTGCGCGACCTTGACCACAGCCTGGCCTGCGGATGCCACGAAGCTGTCCTGTGCAAGAACAGGTTGGCCAGCAAGTACGGCCAATCCCAATGCTAAAGAAATTATGCCGGAATTCACTTTCATTCTCCTCCCGAGTTGAAAGTCAGATGAACGATAAAGGCTGCAAGGCGGGCTGATTGCGAACGAGCCGCCGAGTTAAGAATAATGGAGGTCGCTCTGGGTAAACCTTCATCCCAAGCCCGACGATGAGAGCGCCGTGCACAAGAGTAACGCACTCGGAAGTCGTCGCAGAATAGGCAGGTATTGAGTTTCAGTTATGCCATATCGGCATGACCAATCCGGAAACCCCGACTTGTGGCTCTGTCAATCGTGCGAACACGCCGATGCCGTCCTCGGTGGCGGTCACATCTTTTGGCGGGCTATCGCCGCAGCCGGTATCATACGGCGGGTACTATCGAATGCGTCCACTTGTCGGACCTTTTCTCGGGTCGCTTCGTCCTTGGCCGGTATGAGATCCGCGGGTTGTGGTCAAACCTTCAGCCCAAAGTTAAGGCTCACCATATAACATTTCATACAAACTTCAGCTTCTCACGTATTTCCGAGGTTACCGCATTGGTACCCTCAGGGTGCCGATAGCGGACCTCGTGGAACCTCGTCCTCGGCGGAATTTTCCATAGGAAGAGCAAAAATCGGCGGTGCCATCGAAGTGATGGGTCCAATGCGCGGCGTCTTTTGTAAACGTCTGAAAAGCTTCGAACCACGGCTGGCTGCTTCGATCCCCGCATCCAGTCGGGCAATCCGTCCGCTTCCATCTGATCCGGTTCCAAAACCGCGCGATCAAGTCCGCAGTTGAGGCGCTTCAGCTCCACGACGGTAGCGTCAAAATTGCCAGCAGCCTTCGGACGCAGACTGCATTGCTCGCGATAGATCAGCTCATGATCCAGCTAGTTCCGTCAGGCAACGACCGACAGGTGATCCATCTGTCGCCGCCGCTGCATCTCGTACTATTGGCAACTGGATCAGGTTTGTGGCGATTGCTGCGGCGCAGTGAGTTTGCTTTGGTATCGGTCGCATGCTCGAAGCCATCGGGTGGCGACTTGCGGCAACAGCATTCGCTGCGACGCGGACGAATTTCGGCGGCAGGTTCAACTGCCCGTCCTTCCCATCCGCCACGGTGAACATGATGGCCGGGGGTAGTGCGGACAAAACCGCCGTTTGCCGCGCCGGTACGATGAGTCACCGTTGATGGTCCACGGACATGTTACCTTTGCGCGTTGCGCAGGCCAATTTGTGACAAACCCAAGCTATGCGCCGGAGCAGAAAATTGGCGGACCGCCACATCGTGCGGGCGTCCAGAGGTCTGCACTTGTGTGCATTGATCTGCTAAAATCAGCGCCTTGCCAGTAGATATTCGTCATCCAGAACTGGGTGGAAATGCGGTTACGGCATCGCAAAAGACGGATTGCTTAGGTGCGGTCAGCTGGTTTTACGCCGGAAACTTACTTTCCCTAGCTCAGATCGACCAAGTCATCGCTACTCGCCACAGGGGCGAACGCAAATCGCCATCGCTGCGGGTACCTACCTCTCATTTATGCACACCTGTGCATTTTGTGTTGACAGCCTCCCTCTGTCAGGGAATCCTAAAGGCAGGGAGAGACGGTGGCGAGGGGGATCGCGACCGGCGGCGGACCCGCGAGGGACCGCAAAACATCTGGGAGGAGAGTGACCTTGCAAGCCATTGCAATTGGTGTCGCCTTGACACATGCGCTGCTGAGGTCCGGCTATGGCCTTGGCTGATCAGGACATAACCGGCCCCGTATCCGGGCGCGCCCGGTTGCGCTACAGGCTGCGGCTGATGCTGCGCGAGCCGACCACCCTGATCGGCATCCTGATGGCGGCGCTGTTTCTGTATCTGATCGTGGTGCCGATCCTGTCGATCCTGACGGATGCCGCCAGCGTCCAATTCGGCGATGAGCGGCGGACAGGGGCCGAACTGGGCAGCTTCACCCTTTACTATCTGCGCCGGGCCTTCACCTCGCCGGTGGCCTATGGCCTGTTCTGGCTGCCCTTGCTGAACACGCTGAAAGTCGGGTTCGGGGCCATCGCGATTTCGGTCGTGGTAGGGGGCATTCTGGCCTGGCTGATCGCGCGGACCGACATGTTCGGGCGACGCTGGTTCGCCACCGCCCTGATCGTGCCCTATATGCTTCCGGCCTGGACCTTTGCGCTGGCCTGGACCACTTTGTTCAAGAACCGCACCATCGGCGGGCAGCCCGGCTGGCTGGAGAGCATGGGCTTCTCGCCGCCCGATTGGCTGGCCTATGGGCAGTTTCCGATCACCATCATTCTGGCGCTGCATTACACCCCCTTCGTGATCCTGCTGTTCGGCTCGGCGCTGCGGCGCTTTGACAGCCAGCTTGAGGATTCGGCCCGCATCCTTGGCGCCTCCAGCCGGACCGTGGCCTGGCAGGTGATCCTGCCGCTGATGCGGCCCGCCCTGATGTCGGCGGTGGTGCTGATCTTTGCAAAATGCCTAGGCGAGTTCGGCGTGCCCTATGTTCTGGGTCTGCCGGTGAAATTCGACGTGCTGGCGACCTCGCTTTACCGGTCGATCGGGTCGCGGCAGACCGGCGTTGCCGGGGTGCTGGCCGGGGCCATCATGCTGATCGGCATGATCGCCATTCTGGTCGATGCCTATCTGGCACGCGAGGCCCGACGCTTTGTCACCGTCGGCTCAAAGGGATCTATGAACCGGGCGTCGCGGTTGAACCGCCTGCGCCTGCCCGCCACCGGCTTTGCCAGCACGATCTTTGTGATCAGCGTCTGCCTGCCGATCCTGACGCTGGCCCTGTCGACGGTGATGCGGCGGCCCGGCAGCTTTGCGCTGTCGAACTTCACGCTGGATTTCTGGATCGGGCAGGACCTGCCGACCGTCGCCATGCGCACCGGCATCCTGCTCAGCCCGGATCTGTGGCAGGCGGCGTGGAACACGATCTGGATCGTCGGCATCGCCTCGGTCTGTTCGGGGGTGCTGGGGATCCTGACCGGCTATGTCGTGGTGCGCACATCGTCCCGGCCGCTGTCGGTCTTTATGCGACAAGTCACCTTCATGCCCTATCTGGTCCCGGGCATCGCCTTTGCCGCCGCCTATCTGTCGCTTTTCGCGGTGGCGCGGGGGCCGGTTCCGGCGCTTTACGGCACGACGATGATCCTGATCTTGGCTTTGATGGCCGATCAGATGCCCTATGCGTCGCGCGCCGGGATCTCGGCGATGATGCAACTGGGCAAGGACCCCGAGGAAGCAGCCCAGGTCGTCGGCGCGGGATGGTTGCGCCGCATGACCTCGGTGGTGATCCCGATCCAGAAAGGGTCGCTGGTCACCGGGGTGCTGCTGCCCTTCATCTCGGGGATCAAGGGCCTGTCGCTTTTCGTCATCCTTGCGGTGCCAGCGACCGATGTGCTGACCACCTTCTCGCTGCGTCTGGTCGATTACAACTACACCCAAGCCGCGAATGCGGTGGTGCTGATCATTGCGGGCATTGCCTACGGCGGAACGCTGCTGGCGCAAAAGCTGACCCGCACCAATCTTGCTGAAGGACTTGGAAGCTGATGCCCGACATCATTCTCAGCAATGTGCAGAAATCCTATGGTGGCAGCGGACCCAACGCCGTCAGCGATCTGAAC
Organism: Paracoccus litorisediminis; assembly: GCF_009711205.1. Classification (GTDB taxonomy): domain Bacteria; phylum Pseudomonadota; class Alphaproteobacteria; order Rhodobacterales; family Rhodobacteraceae; genus Paracoccus; species Paracoccus litorisediminis. The sequence goes on from NZ_WMIG01000017.1 coordinate 51,465, forward strand.
CTGCATATAGGCAATGGCGAATTCATGTGCCTGCTTGGCCCGTCGGGCTGCGGCAAGACGACGACCCTGCGCATGATCGCCGGGCTGGAAAACCTGACCGATGGCGAGATCCGCATCGGCGAACAGGTGATCGACAGCCCCGCGCAGGGCAAGTTCGTCGGCCCGGAAAAGCGCGGCATGGGGCTGGTCTTTCAATCCTATGCCCTGTGGCCGCATCTGACGATTGAGCGCAATATCGACTTCGGCCTGCGCCTGCGCAAACTTCCCAAGCCCGAGCGCGAGGCACGGGTGGCCAAGGTCATGGCCGCATTGGGGATCGAGAAATATCGCGGTCGCTATCCCAGCCAATTGTCGGGCGGGCAGCAGCAGCGGGTGGCGCTAGCACGGATGCTGGCGGTCAATCCCGGCGTGCTGTTGCTGGACGAGCCGCTGTCAAACCTTGACGCCCGGCTGCGACTGGAAATGCGGGCAGAACTTAAGCGCATCCATGCCGAATTCCACACCACCATCATCTTCGTCACCCATGACCAATGGGAGGCGATGACGCTGGCCACCTCGATTGCGGTGATGAATGAGGGCACATTGCAGCAAATAGGCTCTCCGAATGACATCTACGAACGCCCGGCGAACCGTTTCGTCGCGGAATTCGTCGGCAGCCCGCCGATCAACGTGATCGAGATGGGCAAGGGTCACGCTTTGGACCGCGCCGCGCAGGATTGGCTGCGCCCGCGTCTGGGCGATGCGGCACGCGTCGGCTCGGTCGGGCTGCGGCCCGAGGCGCTGCAGCTTGCCTCATCCGAGGCGGGCGTTCCGGCGGGCAGCTTTGCCCATCCCGCCACGGTGACCGGCATCCTGCCCACGGGCGGAAGCTGGATCATCGAGCTGAATGTCGAGGGCCGCGTGATTTTTCTGACCACGACAAGCTGTCCGACCCTGACCGGCGGAGAAGCGGTCTGGCTATATGCCCGACCGACCGCGATTCATGCCTTCGATGGCGACGGTCAGCGCTTGGCGGGCGCGGATGAGGCCTTGGCCCGCGCCGAAGGCGGCGTCCAGATCGTCCGCAAGGCCTGACATCTCGAATGGAGAAGAAGATGAAATTAATCAGCGGGTTCGCCTTGGTGCTGGGCATGGCCTCGGCCGCTCAGGCCCAGGATCTTGATCTGGACGCCTTGATTGCGGCGGCCAAGGCCGAGCCGCCGACCACAGCCTATGCGGTGACCGGCAAAATCGTGGATACGGCGGCGGCGTTCAACGCGAAATACGGGCTGAACCTGACCGGCAAGAAGGTGAATGAGGCCGGGCAGGTTGATCTGCTGATCCGCGAAAATCAGGCGGGCAATGTGACGGGCTCAATCTCATTGGCCTCGGATGCGGCGGTGATCGTCACCGACCTGATCGCGAAGGGGGTGGTGGAAAGCTGGGTGCCCGAGGATATCGCGCCGCATCTTGCCCCCGACGCGCGTGATCCGCTGGTCGTGGTCAGCGATCCCCATGTCTGGGCCTATAATGCCGAATTGGGCGCGACCTGCCCGGTCACAAACATCTGGCAGCTGACCGATCCCGAATGGAACCGGCGGGTGGCGATGATGGACCCGCTCGAAAAGCCCGCTTATGCCGATTGGTTCAATCAGCTGGCCGAACATCACGACGCGGAAATGGCGGCGGCCTATGCGGCGCATTACGGCAAGCCGTTCGAGGGGGGCAGTGCCACCGAAGCTTGGGTCAAGGCCTTTGCCGCGAACGGCCCGCTGGTTGCCGACAGTTCAGGCGTGTCGGATGCGATCGGCGCGCCGGGGCAGGAAAAGCCGTTCTTCGGCATGCTGTCCACGGCCAAGTTCCGCGACAACCATGACAAGGGCTACAAGCTGGCGATTTGCGCCGGGATGAAGCCCTTTGCCGGCTGGCTGTATCCGGGCCTTGGGGTGATTGCCAAGGCATCGCCCGCGCCTAATACCGCAAAGCTTTTCCTGCATTACCTGCTGACCGAGGAAGGCATCGCGGCGCAAAGCGTCGATGGCAAATTGCCCGCCGATCCCCGCATCGGCCTGCCCGCCGAGGAAGCCTCGGGCATAGCTGCCCATCTGCAGCAGCTGATGGTCTGGAACACCGCGGCCTCGCCCTCGGATCTGGGGCGCAGGCAGGATTGGCAGGATCTGTGGATGACCGAATTGAAGCGCTGACACCAACGGACCCGTCGTCGAGGAGGGCGCGGATCCGTTCAAACGAGGGAGGGGAATGATGAAGACATACCTGATTTCGGCTCTGGCACTGACGATGGGGCTGGGCGCGGCACATGCCGAGGAATTCGATCTGAACGCGCTGATCGAGGCGGCGAAATCCGAACCGCCGCTGACGGTCTACGACTCGACCGGAAAAATCACCGACATGGCCGAGGGCTTCGCCGCCAAATATGGGTTGCAGGCGACGGGCACCAAGACCAAGGCCACCGCCCAGCTGGAAACCATCATCCGCGAGGTGCAGGCCGGCAATGTGCAGACAGATGTGTCCTTCATCTCGGATGTGCCGGCGACCATCGGTCAGCTGCTGCCCGGAGGTTTCGCCGAAAGCTGGGTGCCGCCGGATCTGGCCAATGACATCGCCGCCGAGGCACGCGATCCGCTGCTGGTGGTGTCCAGCCCGAACGTCCTGACCTTCAACACCGCGCTGTCAAAGACTTGCCCGATCACCAATATCTGGCAACTGACCGAGCCGGAATGGAAGGGCAAGGTCGCGATGCAGGACCCGCTGGGCAAGCCGTCCTATACCGACTGGTTCAACCAGATGCGCAGCCATGCCGATGAAAAAATCGCCGCTGCCTATGAAAAACAATATGGCAAGCCGCTGGGAACGGAATTCCCCAGCGCGACCGAAGCCTTCGTTGCCGCCTTGGCCAAGAACGGCCCGCTGCTGACCGATTCCGACAGCGCCGCCGCCGAGGCGGTGGCAGCGCCGGGCCAGACCCAGCCCTTTGTCGGCCTGGTCTCGGCCGCGAAGTTCCGTGACAATGCCGGCAGTGGCTTCACGCTGGGCCTGTGCCACGGCGTCGATCCGATCATCGGTTTCTCGAATGCCACCGTCGCGGTGATCGTGAAGGGCACCGACAGCCCGAATGCCGCCAAGCTGTTCATCCATTACGCCATGACCGCCGAGGGCATCGCCCCGCAGGCCGAGGATGGCAAGGTCTCGTCGAACCGCACCGTCGGTCTGCCGCAGAACGAACCCTCGGGCATTGGCGCGCATATGGACGAAGTGCTGGCCTATATCCCGTCCTCGGGTTTGCAGGATTGGGACACCCGGCAGGATTGGCAGGATTTCTGGCGGCTGAACTATGTGCGCTGACCTTGGCTTTGGGGAGATGCTTATGAAAAAACTGCAGTTATCCGCCCTGTCGCTGCTGCTGGCCACCGGCCCCGCCTTGGCCGAGCCGTTTGATCTGAACGCCTTGATCGCTGCGGCAAAGTCTGAGCCGCCAATCACCATCTATGACAGCACCGGCAAGATCGTCGACATGGCCGAAGCCTTCAGCGCGAAATACGGGTTGAAGGCGACCGGCCAGAAGGTCAGCGCCAACAGCCAGCTGGAAATGCTGATCCGAGAGGCGCAGGCCGGCAATATTCAGGGCGATGTGGCGCTGCTGACCGACACGCCCGCCGCCATCGCCCAGCTTTTGCCGACCAATGTCCTGCACAGCTGGGTACCTGCAGATCTTGAACCCGACATCCCGGAATCCTATCGCAGCCCGCTGGCGATTTCGACCAATGCCAATGTGTGGGCCTATAACACCGAAAAATATCCCGAATGCCCGGTCACCAATATCTGGCAGCTGACCGAGCCGGAATGGCGGGGCAAGGTCGTGCTGATCGATCCTCTGACCAAGGGCACCTATACCGACTGGTTCAACCAGATGGCCCTGCATGGCGAGGATGCGCTGAAGGCGGCCTATCAGGCGCAGTATGGCAAGCCGCTGGCCAGCGACCAGCCCTCGGCGGCGGCGGCTTGGCTGGCGGCCATGGGGGCCAATGCGCCGCTGATGGCGGACGGCGACGACCGCGTATCAGAAGCGGTCGGCGCCCCGGGTCAGCCCGAGCCGTTCATGGGCCTGCTGAGTTCGGCCAAGTTTCGCGACAATGCCGACAAGGGTTATCGGCTGGGGCTTTGCACCGGAATGAATCCTTGGGTCGGCTGGTCCTATAGCAAGCTGGGGCTGATCGCCTCGGGGACCGACAGTCCGAATGCGGCCAAGCTGTTCATCCATTACGTGCTGACCGAGGAAGGGATCATGCCGCAGATGATGGACGGCAAGATGCCAACCAGCGCCAAGATCGCCCTGCCGCAGGACGAGCCCTCGGGGCTGGCCCAGCATCTGGCCGATCTGTTCCCCTATGATGCCAAGACCGGGATGGAGGATTGGGACAGTCGGCAGGATTGGCAGGATTTCTGGCGCGTCCATCACACGCGTTAGCCACAGTTGACCGGCGGGCCGGGACGGTCCCGGCCCCCAGATCCAAACAATGGGCAGATGATGAACGACCATATCCTGCAGGCTGCCATCTCGGCCAGTCGCCTTGCGGCACCCGAACTTCTTGCGGCTTTCCGGGGAAGGATCGAGGTGGATTTCAAGGTGGACCGCCATGACCCGGTGACCATCCATGACCGCCGCGCCGAGGCGATGATCCGCGACAGCATCTTTCGCGCGATCCCCGATTCCACCTTCATGGGCGAGGAAGGCGGCACCACCGGCGATGGTGAGGTGAAATGGTTCGTCGACCCGATCGACGGCACCTCGAATTTCGCAAGCGGGATTGCCTTCTGGTGCATCTCGGTGGGTGCGGTGGTCGGTGGCAAGGTAGTCGCGGGCGCAATCTATGATCCGGTTGCCGACAACCTGTTCACCGCCTCCAGCGCCGGGGCTTGGCTGAACGGCAAGCCGCTGCGCAGCATTGATGCCCCTGCCGAGGAAAATGCCACGCTGATCTGCGGCTATCCGGTGACCCGCGATTTCCGGCTGGACGGGACCGAGCTGTCCTTGCAGCGCTTCGGGCGCATGGTCCAGACGGTAGCCACCCTGCGTCGCCCCGGCAGCGCGGCATTGTCGCTGGCTCATGTCGCCGCCGGCTGGGTCGATGCAGCGGCGGGCTTTGGGGCCAATCCTTGGGATGTCACGGCGGGCATTCTGATCGTCGAGCGGGCGGGCGGGCGTTATCTGCCGTTCTCGATGGGAAAATGCAGCGACAATGCCCCGGCCTATGAGCATCCCGGCTATCTGGCCCTGCGTGGCGGGGCCGATTATCCGACGCTGAAATCCATCGCGACCGAGATTTCCCGGCATCGGGCCACCAGCCGGCCCATGGCCACGCAGGACTGAACAGAGATGGCGCAGGCCAAGCTGCAAATAGGGTTGCACTGCTGTGCAAATCCAGCGAAGACGATGTCATAAAAGGGCGAATGCATGACACTTGACACCGAAGCCATCGACCGCCGCGAAGCCTTTCTGCTTGAGCTGCTGACATCCGCGGCGCTGCTGGCCAAGGAGGGCTTTTCGCGGCAGGTCGGGCAGCCCGTCGGCATGAAGGGCCCGCAGGATTATCTGACCGAAACCGATGGCATGGTCGAGGCTCATATCCGCAGCCGCATCGCCGAGACCTTCCCCGAAGACGGGTTTCTGGGCGAGGAAACCGGCGGTCGCCCCGGCAGTCAGGCTTGGGTGGTCGATCCCATCGACGGCACCGCGAATTTCGCCCGCGTCATCCCGCATTTCTGCATCTCGATCGCCTTCGTGGCGAATGGCGAGGTGCAGCTGGGCGCGATCGTGAACCCGATCCTCGATGAGGTCTATCTGGCCCGCAAGGACCGGGGCGCGCGGATGAACGGCAAGCCGATTCATGTTTCGGCGACGGCAGATGTGACGGCGACTTCATTTGAAATGGGCTGGTCAAACCGCCGCCCGACGCTGGACTATATCACCGCCGTATCGACCCTGTTCGAGGCGGGCAGCAATGTGCGACGGGGGGCCTGCGGCGCGCTTGGTCTGGCCTATGTCGCCGATGGCCGCAGCGACGGCTATGCCGAATTGCACATGAATTCATGGGATTGCCTTGCCGGTCTGCTGCTGGTGCGCGAGGCGGGCGGGGTCACCGGCCCGTTCCTGTCGCTGGGCGGGCTGACCGAGGGCGCGCCGGTTCTGGCCGCCAATCCGCATGTGGCACAACTGCTGTCGCGATCAACCGGGATCGCGCTGCTGGCCGGACCAGATCTGCTTGCGCAAGACGAAGAAGGATTGTTGAGGACCGCATGAGTGACAAACCCACACGGCATCACGACCGCCCGCTGATCAGCCCCGTTTATGAAAACCTGCCCGGCTACGGCATCGATCTGTATGTCGGCGGGCGCGAGGGGGCCTCGGATGTGGCCCTGCTGCGCGCCAATGGCATCAGCACGGTGCTGAATTGCGCGGTGAACCTTGATTTCAACTATGTCCCGGTCCCCGATGAGGTCTCGCATGACAGTCGGGTCGATTATGGCCCGGCGCTGATCCGCTATTACAAGCTGGGCATCGTCGATGGGCCGGGCAATCCCGATACGATGATGCTGGCTGGTTACTACCAGCTGCGCGGTGCGCTGGATCAGGTGATGCCGGACAAGCCCAGCTATCCGTTGCGCGAGCGCGGCAATGTCTTGGTGAATTGCCGGGCCGGACGTTCGCGTTCGGTCATTCTGGTGGCGCTGTTTCTGCATCTGCATTTGCCCAAGGAATTCCCGACCCTGAATTCTGCCATCGACCATGTCCGCGTGAAACGCGAGCTGCATCCGGACGAATGGCATGAAACGCCAAAACCCATGCTGATCGCCGCCGCCGAGCGCACGGCGCGCTGGGTGCATCTGATCGAGGCCGCGCGCGCCGGGGACGAGGCCGCCGCGTGATCCGCATTGCTGTGATTGCCGATCCGCATGTCCATGACTGCGGCTGGCGACCCGAGGGGGCAGGTCTTGACGCGGCGATCCGCAGCTTTGGCGATACGCTGGCCTCGACACGGGTGTTCAATGAAAGCATTCCGGCCTTTCGCGCGGCGTTGGACTGCGCGGTCGCGGAAGGGGCCAAGCTGGTGCTGCTGGTCGGCGATCTGACCGATGATGGGCAGGCACCGAATATCGCGGCCGCTGTGGCGCTGATCGCTGAATATCGCGACCGGCATGGGCTACGGGTTCTGGCGACGCCGGGCAATCACGATTTCTTCGCCTTGCACGGGCGGCCACAGAAAAAGACCTTTCTGACCGCCGATGGCACGCCGCAAACCTTATGCAGCACCGATTGCCCCGAGGCGGCGACGCTGGGCATGGATGCGGCGCTGCGCCGGATGCAGCATCTGGGCTATCGGCCCGAGCCGGGCGATATGCATTGGGAAAGCCCCTTCGGCACCGACCCTGATTTCGCGGCGCGAACCTATCTTGTGCCCAGCCCGGATGGTGGCACCAGCTGCCGGATGGTCGACGCCTCCTATCTGGTTGAGCCGGTCGAAGGGCTTTGGGTCCTGTCCATTGACAGCAATGTCAGCGTGCCGCGGGATAATGCGCAGGATTTCACGGACCCCGCTGCCTTTCACGACGCGACCGATGGCGGCTGGCCGACGGTGCTGCGTCACCGGGCACATCTGCTGCCGTGGATGCGCGATGTGGCGGCGCGGGCCAAGGCGGGCGGCAAGCAATTGGTGGCGTTTTCGCATTATCCGGTGCTGGACGTGCTGGCCGGCACTGGCAGCGATGAATTGCGGATCTTTGGCCCGACCGGGCTGGCCCGCCGCACCCCGCCGTCAGTGGTGGCCGAGGCCGTTGCCGCGACCGGTGTGCCGCTTCATTTCTCGGGTCATCTGCACGTGAATGATACGGCTTTTCACCCTTATGGGGGCCGGGGTCTGTTCAATATCTCGGTCCCCTCTCCGGTCGGTTTCTGCCCGGCGATGAAGATCGTCGATCTGGATGGCGACCGGGTGACGATCCGCAGCCTGCCGTTGTCGCAGGTGCCCGGCCATGATCTGGCATTCGCCGCGTATCGGGCCGAAGCCGGGGCCTCAGTCGGGCCTGCGATGCATGCTGCGGATCATGGCGCGTTTCTGGACCATCACTTGGTAGAACTGGTCCGTGGCCGCTACGTCCCGCGCGAATGGCCTGCGGAAATGGCGGAATTCGTGGATAATGCCCGCGTCGACGACCTGCTGGCGCTGCTGGGCGTGCCGCTGGCCGATGCCCCGGATCTGACCATGTGGCAGCTGGTCGAGGACTGGTATCGCCTGCGCAAAGCCGGGACGCTGGCCGAAGCCTATGTCGCCCCCGAGCGTTTGGACTTTTACCGACGGCTTTGCGAAAGTATTCCGCCAGGGTCTGACAACAGCCTTGCGGGCCGCTTCTTGGTACTGCTGCGGATACTGCGCGGCTATCTGGGCAGGCTGCCGAATGGTGATTTCACCTTGGATATGCGCGACCTGTCGGTCAGGGGCAGTTGATCCTCAGGGCCGGACGGTCTTGCGCCAGACGACATGGACCGGGAAGCGGACTTTGGCCGGGCCGCCCTCGTCCTCATCCAGCATTTCGGCGATGTAGTCGGCGATTTCGGCGATGGGCTGGCGGAAGGTGGTCAGGTCATAGCCCAGCCAGGACGCCGCCGAGATGTCGTCAAAGCCGATGACGCAGATATCCTCGGGGATGCGCAGCCGAAACTCGATCCGGGTCGCGTCCAGAAAGCCAAGCGCCAGCAGATCGGTGACGCAGAACACCCCGTCCGGTCGGTTCGATCCGGCCAGCAACTGCCGCGCGCTTTCCGCACCCGAGGCATAGCCCGTCGGGCCGGCGCGGCTGACCGCGACCTCGATCCCGGCGCTTTTTGCCGCGGCCACAAAGGCGGTTTCGCGGGCGACAATGCTGGGGGTCCCGGCGGTCGAGCTGACCACGGCCAGCCGCGTGCATCCGGCACGGCGCAGCATGAAACAGGCCTCGGTCGCGGCAGCTTCGTTCTCGATCATCAGGAATTGCGGGCCTTCAATCGCGTCGTCGCGGTTGATCAGGATGACCCGTTGGCCGTTCTCGATGCAGGTTTCGACCAAGGATAGCGGCGGCGCACCTGACACCACAACCGTCGCCTCGGCCCGGTAATTCAACGTCTGGCGCAAGGCGGCCTCGACATTCGCAGGCTGACCGGCGGTATTCAGCACCATCACCACCTTGCCCTTGTCCTGCAGGCGGCGGGTCGCGGCCTCGACAAAGCTGGCTTGGAACGGGGTCTGCATCTCGGCCACGATCAGGCAGACGATCCCGGAGCGGTGATGGATCAACCCACGCGCCAGATGGTTGACGTGGTAGCCCAGCTTTTCCGCAGCGGCGAGCACCTTGGCACGCGTCTCGGGCGAAACGCTGGCCCCATCGGTAAAGGTGCGCGACACCGCCGAGCGGGAAACGCCCGCAACTTCCGCCACCCTGCTGGCGCTGACCGAGGCCTTCCGGGGTTTAAGCTTCGACTTGGCCACCGCAACCTCATACCGGGACTGCACGATATGGCTCCGATCTCGCACGCGGGGTCAGTATCCTGCTTTCCCCCTTTGTTCAGGAAACTTGGCCGAATTGCAAGTCATGCCGTCAGCTTCGACGCAGTTCAGGTGCCGTTTGTGCAAAGATATTGCACTGCTGTGCAGATAGATGCACTGTAACCTGATCCGACCGCCGTCGGAGCGGAGAGCGGCATCGTGCATTCTACCATCCAGCTGATCGACCTTCTGGGCGCTGCGGCGCTGCTGCTTTGGGGGCTGCGCCTGATCAAGACCGGGGTGCTGCGCGCCTATGGCGTGGTCTTGCGGCAATGGCTGGCGCGCGGCGCGGGCAACCGGGTGGCCGCCGCCTTTTGGGGGTTCGTGGCCACGCTTGGCCTGCAATCCAGCACGGCGACGGCGGTCATCATCGCCTCATTCACGGCCCGCGATATTCTGCGGCCGCGGATGGCGCAGGCGATGATGCTGGGGGCCAATCTGGGCACGGCAATCGTTACCCTTATCCTGTCCGCCGATCTGCATTGGATGGCGAGTGCGGCGATCTTTCTGGGGGTACTGGTCCAAAATACCACGGGCTCGAACCGCAACAGGAACATGGGCCGCGCGGTGCTCGGGCTGGGATTCATGCTGTTGGCCCTGCAATTGCTGGGCGCGGTGACCGAGCCGCTGCGCGGATCGCAAACCACCGTCGCCATTTTGTCCGGCCTTGGCAACGCGCCCGCCTTCGCCCTGCTGATCGCGGCCGGGCTGGCCATTCTGGGATCGTCCAGCCTGGCGGTCGTCGTGCTGGTCATGCTGCTGGCCGGGGCCGGAGTCGTCGGGCCGGAACTGGCATTGTGGCTGGTGGCCGGGGCCAATCTGGGCGGCGCCGTGCCGCCTTGGCTGGCCGTCCGCGCGGAAGGCGTGGCAGCGCAGCGGTTGACCTTGGCAAATCTGCTGGTCCGCGCGATCGGCGCATTGGCCGTGCTGGTTCTGGCAGGTCCGATTGCGCGGGGACTGGGCCAAATCCTGACCCAACCCGATCATTTCGTGGTCGGGGCGCATGTCGCCTTCAATCTGGCGCTACTGATCGTTTTCCTGCCGCTGCTGACGCCGATCTCGCGTCTGGCTGAACGGCTGACGCCCGCAACCTCAGGCACTCCGGCATCCCGCAGTCATCTGGATGACAGCCTGCTGTCGATGCCGGAAATGGCCTTGGCCCAGGCCGCGCGTGAAACACTGCGCGTCGGCGATCTGGTCAGCGAGATGCTGGAGCGCACCGTCACGTCCTTGCGCGATTCCGATGAAGCCCCCTTCACCGACATCGCCCGGCTGGAGGAGCAGGTCGATCAGCAGCACGAAGCGATCAAGCTGTATGTCGCCCGCCTATGCCGTGGCGCGCTGGACGAGGATGATGCCCGTCGCGCCGGTGAGATCGTGTCCTATGCCATCAATCTGGAGCATATCGGCGATATCGTCGAAGGTGGCCTTGCCGAGATCGCGGTGAAGAAGGCGCGTAAGAAACTGGCTTTTTCAAACGAAGGTCAGGCCGAGATTGCGGCTTTCTTCCAGCATACTCAGGAAAATCTGCGCATGGCGCAGGCGATTTTCCTGTCGCGCGATGCGACCTTGGCACGGCGTCTGGTGGCCCGCAAGGTCGAAAGCCGCCGGATCGAGGCCGAATCCGCCGAGCACCATTTGCAGCGGATGCGCATCGGCCGGGCCGAGACGTTGGAGACCAGCACCATCCATCTGGACATCCTGCGCGACCTGAAGCGCGTGAACGCCCATATCGCCTCGGTCGCCTATCCCATCCTCGAAGGACTAGGGATGCTGGAGGAAAGTCGGTTGAAAAGTGACGCCATTCTCAAAGCGCGCATTGATGGCCCTGCGGGAAATGCGTGATCCTTACTGTCCTCTGTGGTTGCCGTCCCCGAAGCAAGAGGATTTTGACCGCACGGTCGGCTCCGGAAGATCGCAGCACGGGCTTGCTACTCCTCGCTCTTCGGTGACACGAAGCGCATCTCCGGCTGGCGGGCGGCGCTTACAATCGCTTCGGCATCGGCAGCATCATTTTTCTGCCGTTTCACAAACGACTGAACGTATTGGGTGCTATGAGGCGAGCCTCATGCCCCATCGCTTCAACCTCGCGCACTCAGTAGCTAGAGCTGCCGCAAGCTTCGAAGACCACGAGACAGGGCTGAAGGCCCGACATAAATCCACGAAACTGTTCTCGCGCAAGCTTCTTTCGAAAGAGGAGTTCTCCAGATTTTCTGGCACCGTGAACCTGGGAAGCGCGTTTCGCCAAGTCCATACCGATCACAACATCCTTCATAGACCGTCCTCCCCATGAGCGTGTCGCAGGACCTAAGCATGCTATAGCTGCCTCCTGCGGATAGGGACGGACGGACCCCCAGCTATTCGGTCCGTCCGTGGTGGATGACGACCAGCTTCTTGGCGACGTTATGCCCGGTTCCGCTGGACGGGCACGGATGGGGCCGCAGGTCACGCCCCATCAAGCAGTTCGATGCGGCGCAACACGGGAAACGCGTTCATCCAGATCGCGACGACCGTCAGTGTTCCTATCCCGCTCAACACGTGCCGGTCATCGACGCGGGACCGCCATTGCGCATGGGAAAGAGCGGCTCAGATGCGTCATCTGCATGTCAGTCAGAAAGGCGCGCTCAACGACGATTTCCTTGCGGAGCCTAAATCACGGCAGCCGACTGAAATCAGTTGATCCTGAGCCCCGTGAACAAGCTCATGATAGCGGGGCTATTGGGGGTAGCTCATAGGCCGGAACTCACGCCACGCTGGCAGACGCACTCATCCGAAACATGACCCAAAATACACCTTCAGGGTGTGAGGATAATTTTCCATACACCAACTTAAATTTGTTGCATTTTTATTAAAGAGGTCTGGGATATGAAGTGGCTCATCATCATTAACCTGAGCGTGTCTATTTTCCTCGTATGCCGCTCGCTTCCAGACTGGATCAAAGAGGAGGCAATGAACAGGACAACGGAATCCCTTTACTTTATCGATTACATAGGTCGAACCACTGACCGTACGGATGCTGAAGCCCACAAATAAGGCCAGCTTACCCCCTCATTCTTCAAGGCATGTGCAGGCCAAATCCAGAAATCTTAGGGATATCATAGACCTGGCGTGCATGCTCTGCGCAAGCGGCCAACAGACTTGGCCTCAAAAGCCTCCCGATGCGCATTGCAGGCGGTCAGGCCGACGCCGCACCAGAAGGCAACCACTTAGGCTGGATGATAGACGATATTGACGGCGCTTCGGCCATCGCCTCGTGAAAGGCCATCCAGTGTTTTTCTGCGCCATGAACAAGGCCCCCAAACGAACGGCATAAAAATGGGCGCGGAACGGATAAGACCGGAATGGCAGATGATGATCGGCATTGCCTTTTCGGGGTTCGAAAGACACATGCTCAGGGCGATGCCGCGGCAGGAAAAGAGGTATGCCAGCCTTTGCCATTGGACAGGGTGCCGTCCCGATGTGGCAGTTCGGTGTTCAGGCTATTCTTGAAGTCGCCCCCAGTGCCGTTTGCGCAGACCGGTCACGATGGTCCGCGCGTGCTCAGGAAATGCCGAGCGGGTGGTTTCCAAAGCGCAGTCTTATGGGATGACGTAAAGACGCAGCGAGGTCGGCCATGGCAAATGCGCCGATCTGCGCGCTGAGTTTCGACCCACATCGGTCAACTGTGTCTCGGTGAAAGCCGAGAACCAGCCGCCACGGTTCGCATCGGTCCAACCGTGACGGATCAGGCAGAAACGACGCACCGGGGTCAGAGGAACATTCTTCCGCCTAGGACAACCTCTGCCCCAAGATTGGGCTGAAGCAGGTAATCCTTGGGGCGCGCAGAACAACGGTACCATCCTTTGCGCGCCAAGGTATGGTGAGTATTGCGCGCTGGTCTGGTAGTATTTGCACGCCATGCCAGACCATCCCGGCATGGCGTTCGGCGTGCCCGCGGATCAGGAAGCGGGCCCTGAGGTCTAAAGGTAGGTCAAGAAGGCCCGCCAGCCGGGCATCGTTCCTTAACCTCCCAACTCCAGCATGGTCGCGCAAGCGACGCGGCAGGCCTCGTCAAGGCTGCATCCGCCGCGGGGCAGCAGATGCAGCACCGGCTCGGTCCGAAGGAGGCGTGGGGAACAGCGCCTGAACGCCGACGGGCAGGGCGTTAAGCTCTCGGTCAAGTGCAGCGCCGTACCGGCTGCTGAGGGCGTATTGTGAAGGCGAAACACCGCGACTGCTCGGACCAGTCACCGGAATAGAACAATCCAGACCTGCCCAGAGCGACATGCGGGCAGCAGCAGCCGAGTTGCAACGGGCGGAAGCGACCGTGCGGTCTACGCTGTAGCGTGAATCGGAGGTCCCGCGCGCATTGGATGTACCCCACCTCCGCTATGGTCAACATGGTCATGGGTAATAACGCCGACATCAAGCAGCCAGACCTTTCGCCCGGTCCACAGTCGGATGCATGCTGGCCCCTTTTTACCACGCCCAGCAGGACTTCTACTCAGGACGGATCGGCGCTCCAGAGGGTAATGGCTTAGGTTTCGACGGGTTGATCACGCATGCTTGCTTTCCCGCAGCGGGACCGGAACAGCGTCGCGATCGCGATCGCGATCGCGATCGCGAAAGGCCCAAGGCGCGCGGATTGCCAGATGCAACTCGGTGCCGATTTCGGTGCGGGTCGCGGCATGGTTGATCAGTGTCTCGCCCTCGGTCTCGACAACCAGCCGGAAGCGTCCGCCCTGATAACTACAGGCGCTGACCCGGCCTGTAATCGGGCCGTCCGCATCTATCAGCACCTGTTCAGGCCGGGTGCATAGATGAGTGGGATGCGCAGTCGTGGCCCGCGCCTAGATCCGCTGGCCAAGCGCCTTGACCGCGATGTCCGCCGAGGCCAGCAGTCGCCCGTCCAGCCGTATTTCGCCTGCATCGGCCGTTCGAACCTGCGGCCAGACGCAGAAGCGTGGTCTTGCAGCAACCTGAAGGCCCCAGCAGCACCACGAATTCGCCCGCGCCGACCTCGACGTCGATCCGGTCCAACGCAGTCTGACCGTCGAAAAGCTTCGAGACGCTGCAGAAACTCAGGCCTGCTACGGCGCACTTCCTTTCGGTAGACGAAAGGCAGCCAGTTACACGACTGCCATGAGAGCAATGATCAGCCCTACGATCGATGCAGCGAGGGCCGAGGCCATCACCGTCTTGCCGCTATCCTCAGGGTTGAAGATGACGACGCGCAGCGTCTCGGTCCCGGCGGCCCAGAGCCTGCCGAGAGGTCAGTTCGTTCACGGCAGTCAAGGAACACCAAGATCGCTCCTGCCGCTGCAGCCGGTGCCGCCAAGTGCCGGAAAATGCTGTGCAGCCGTCGGCCAAGGCCCGCGCCGCGGCTGGCCGCAGCCTCCTCCATCGCAGGGTCGAGTTGGCCGACCGACGCCTGCACAGGCCGCAACATCACCACCAAAAAGCGCGAGAGATAGGTCAGAAGGGTAATGGTCAGGGTGCCGTAAAGCGTCAGGTTGATGAACGGAATCCGCAGGAAACTGAGGATGCCAGCGATGGTCAGCACGACGCCCGGCAGCGCATAGGGCAGATCGTCACCACATCCAGTGCACGGGTCGCCTAGCCGGGCCTGCGGGCCATCAACCAAGCCAGCGGCAGCCACGACCATCAGGATCAGCGCAGCCGATCCGGCCAGCAGCAGCGAATTGCCATAGGCCCGCATGGCCACGGGCTGACGGAAAAGGACCTGGTCCCACGCCCGCAGCATCGCCTTTTCAAGCGTCAGAGGTACGCCATAGGCCATTCAAACTCGACGCCGGGATGTGTGGCCTTGAATGCATCGACCGTCTTTTACGCATCCTCGTTGGGCTGCGAGGTGTAAATCCTGAGCACGTCGGCCGATGCTGCGAAGGGCAGCGACAGGGCCAAGGCCAATGCAAGCGCGGAACGGGACCTTGCCAATCTTCTCATGGGATTTTCGTTCGAAAGCTGAACGCGGTATCCGGCATGGCTGGTAACGCCCCGAGATGACGCAGAAATGGCAGTTTTTCTGGTTTAATCTTCAGCCTTGATCGGGAATCGTCGTGGCAGATAATCTGGTCAAAATGACTTTCAAAAAAAATGAATAGCCGCGCAATCGCCCAACGCCATGATCAGATTCCGAACCTCCTGTCGACGCATGGGGAACTGTCAGCCGGCATGCTGGCCGAACGACTGCACGTGAGTGTCCAAACCATTCTCAATGACCTGAGGCAGCTTGACGATGGTGGGCTGATCCGGCGCCGTTACGGTAAGCGCACCTGACGAGACCGACCGAGAATATCTACCGGCCCCGGCAGGCGGTATCGCGCGACAAAAAGGCTCGGATTGGCGCTGTATTGCAGCCATCATTCCCTCACAGGCCAGCGTGGCCCTTGGTACCGGCATGACGGTCGAGGCATGTGCCCGCGCCCTCGGCCAGCACGCGGGGTTGATCGTCTTCACCAACAGCATCCAGGGGACCATGACCTCTCAGGCGGGCACCCGGCGTGACCGTCTCGCTAGCCGGTGGAGCGGTCCTGCTCCGGGGTCTGGATTTCATCGGATCGGAAGGTGTCGAGTTCTTTTCCCGCCTGCGCCCCGATTTTGCGGTGTTCAGCGTGGGCGGGCTGTCCAGAGACGGCGACCTTCTGGACTTCAACATGGCAGAGGTCCGCGCCCGCAAGGCCATTTTCGACTGCGCACGGCATCGGATTCTGGCGATCGATCAGTCCAAGATCGATCGTATCGCCCTTCACGTGGATGGCAAGTTATGGGCGGCCGAGATGGTCATCTGTGGTGGCGTCCTGCCCGCCGAGATCCAAAAGGAAATGCAGGTCTTGGGACGGCGACTGATCAGTTGCTAGCGTATCGAGATTATCGGCCTCTCCGTTGTTTGTTCGCCTTCCACTCTGGGTTAAAATATTGAGAGGCAAGGGGGGAGCCGTGTTCGATATCGAGTTGAAACTGCAGCTTTCACCGCAATCGATTGCAGCCCTCAATAAATCCGAGCTGCTGTCGGAACCGCATGTGCATCGCAGTCAGCACGCAATCTATTTCGATACCGCCGACCATAAGCTGTTTAACGCGGGCATTTCGTTGCGGATACGCAAGGAGGGTGGCCGGCTTGTGCAGACGGTAAAATGTGCCAAGGCAAAGTCGGGTGGCCTTTTCAGGCGCGCGGAATGGGAGATTCTGATTGACGCAGACACCCTGGTCCTCGACGGGGCCACGCCCGTGCGCGACCTGCTTGGCGATCGTCTGGGGACTTGGTGCAACTGTTTCAGATCGATGTTGATCGCTCGCTCTGGGTACTGCAGCGTGAAGGCGCGCAGATTGAGGTTGCGCTGGATAGCGGAGAGATACGTTTGGGCGATCGGCGGTCCGCGATCCATGAATGCGAGTTGGGACTGATCTCCGGCCCGGTCTTGGCGTTGTTTTTCACGGCGAACGAGATTGCGGATCTGTCCGATGTTCGGGTCGGTGTGCTGTCGAAATCCGAACGCGGATAAGTGCTTTCCGACCGCTATCCTGAATATTTCAAACTCGAGACAAGTTGACGTGCGCACTCAAGAACCTTCAGACCAGGCTTGATATTTTGAACGACATCGTGACCGCGCAGAATGTGCTGGCCGAGATGGAGCTTGCAGACCATCCTGTAGCCGCCGCGCTGTTGGAACGCGATCGCATCAAGACCATTCTGATGGCCGCTGCAGACGCCTATGATGATCTGATTGCGACAAAGCAGTTTTGCCGGTGACCGACCCCGGCTCAACGTTGTGATCCGGTTGACAATGCAAGTCGCGGCAGCCCCTTGCGCCGGATTTTGCATGTTGGGGAATGTGTCCGCGCCGAAGCAGCGGTTTCAGGATCAGACCCCGGCATGTCGCAGCGCTTCATTCAAAACCTGCCGGTACGCCCATCGATCCGCTGAGGAATGCTGCTCGCGGGAAATGCTGCGGACAGGCAGGCGGTTCACGACGGTGGTGCCAGTGCCGCGATATTTCTACGATCACGCCAATCGGGTTATCCGTGGGCAGGGGGCAAGATGCATAATCGCGATATCTGCCGCGTTCAGGACACCGGTCAAGGGCTCGGGCAGATCGCGGGCGGTCAGGACGGTTTCAATGCCTTCGGCGTGCAGCCAGTCGACCAGCCTGCTCGCCCGTTCGTGCGACCATTCGCGGGGCGCGGCGATGATGCTGGCGCGCAGGTCCAGTCCCAGATCGGCGGCGAAATAGCCGAACTGTGAGGACAGGGCTTCGATTCCGATGCTGTCGCGCTGGACCAATGTCTTATCGGCTTCGGCTTTCAAGACCAGCAGATCGTGTTTCAGCGCCGAGGGATTGGCGACGATCAGCGCTGCCTTGGACGGTGCCAGTCGCGACAGGTAGCCCGCGACGATCTCGGCTACCTTGCCCAGCCGGGTGGGCGATAGCCATGGCGCCGTTTCCTCGCCCATGCGGCGGCATCGGCTTCAATCCCGACAGGTAATAGGGCGTCCCTGCCATCCTGATTCAGCAAGGCGATGCCTGGCATGGGGTCGTCCAGCGGCCGGGCAGCGTAGATCTCGACGATGCGGATATCGGCGTGACGTGCGGCCGGGTAAAGCGGATCTTCGGGCCAGCGCCTGCGCAGCGGGAGTGATCAGCATAAGGACGGCAAAGGCCAGTATTTTCATGCGCTATCTCCTCTCAAGGCGGGCAGGAAGGCGCGCTGTGCGGCGCAGATCAGGAAGCAGCTACCCGCGACCAGAATGATCGCCGCGCCGGACGGCACCGGCAGGTCGAATTGCATCGGCAGCAGGATGCCCGTGAGCGTGGCGAAGGTGGCGATGCTCACGGGAAGCCACCAGAGCGCGCGACCGTCCGCGCCGCCGCAGGGATGACCGGCAGAGCACCGACCAGAGCCCACGATCTTCAGTTAGGCGACGATGACCAGCATCCCGGTTCAGGCATTTGAAAGCGACGGGATCAACTACTGCTCGCGCGGTTTCCCGATCCACGCCTATCGGTATGGCGGCGTGCCGATCCCGCGCGACGGGGTCTGGCAGTTCGGCGACAACAATGCCGACATGGCGCTGTATGACCATGTGGAAATCGTGCGCGGCGCCACTCGGCCTGATGCAGGGCGTGGTCCATACCGAACGGACCAAGACTTATGCCTCGTTGGAGCATGTGTTCCAGAATGACTGGACTGGGCGTGTGGTGCTGACCTATGCCAGCAACGATTTTGATTCCTAATTGCCCTGGATCAGTGGCGCGCAGGATCGCGAAACCGGACTGGGCATGTCTTCCTGCGCCGCGAAATATGATGGCGGTTACAAGCAGAATTCGATCAACGCGGTGATGAATGGCGATTTCCAGGCTTTGGGCCGCGATCATCAGTTCGTGCTGGGTGCGATGTATTCGGACGGCAAGGGCAAGTATTACGGCTACCTCGACGCTGGCACCGGTCGGCAATGTCTTTGACTGGGACGGCAGCTATCCGCGTCCGCGCCTCTCGGAGAAGGCGACGAACGAATGGACCAGTGATGCCACGCAATACGCGCTGTACGGCACGGTGCAGTTCCGCGCGAGCGACGCGCTGGCCATCCTCGCGGGCATGCGGATCAACTGGCGGGAGGGCAAGGAGACCAGCGCCGGCGCACCGACCTTTGAATACAAGTAGGCGAGATGACGCCCTATCTTGGCTTCACCTATGACATCAACCCTGCCTGGACCGCCTATGGCAGCTGGACCAGCATCTACAAGCCGCAGCTTGTGCAGGATGCCGGCGGCAATTAGCTCGACCCGACCTATGGCTACAACTATGAACTGGGGGTCAAGGCCGGGCTGCTGGACGACGCGATGTATGCCTCGGCGGCGATCTTTCAGACCAACCAGAAGGACGTGGCTGAATATTTGGACTGGGACACGGTCCAGAACCGCAGTATCGACGGCACCGAGACCCGCGGCTTCAGCTTGAGACCGCTGGCGCGCTCAATGATCGCTGGAATGTCTCGGCGGGCCATACTTTCCGCCTTTCCAAGGATGACGACGGTCACTAGCTTTACGCCGACCAGCCGCGCATACCCTGAAGCTTGCCACCGGCTACCGGCTGGCTGGCGTTTTGGAGGACAAGCTGACGCTGGGCGGCGCGATGCGCTGGGAAGCGGCACGGACAGCATGGACTTTGCCTCCGAGGTCGAGCAGCCTAACGTCCATCAGGGCTCCTATGCGGTCTTTTATTTCACCGCCGCCTATGGCGTGACCGAGAAGACCGAGCTGTCGCTGACGGTGAACAACATCCCGAACAAGAAGTATTTCGCCACCATCGGGTTCTACGCCACCGTCGTCTATGGTGATGAGCGTAGTGCCGAACGGACCCTGCGCGCGCGTTTCTGACGCCCTGCCAGCTCTGCCGGACCTTGGATCAAGGCCCGGCAGGAAGACATGCTTGTCATACGATGCAGAATCGGGTGGCGCTGGCGGTGCGGCCTAATCGTCCTGCTCGCAGAAGCGGATGCGGTTTCCGAACGGATCATGGACCTGAAGCTGCAACCCCCATGGCAGCTGCTCAAGCCCCGGCCGACCGTAGGAATACTGTTTCTCGGTCAGTTCGCGATGAAACTCGCGGATATTGGCAGTTGTCACGAAGATGTTCGAGCCGGGACTGGCATCGCTGTGATGCTCGGACAGATGCAGGCTAAGCCCCGACCGCTCGATCCCCATGTAAAGCGGCATGTCGGGCGCGAAGCGATGCTCAAAGACAACCCCGAAGCCAAGGAAATCACAGTAGAACTCTCGGGCCTTGGCCTCGTCGAATATCCGCAGGATCGGGCTGCAGGTCTTGAACCGGAAACCATCGGTTGTCCTGTCCTCGCGCCCGAAAGCCGCCGCCGCCGTGTTCCAGTCTGCGTATCCCATCGCTTTGGACACGAGTTCCATCGCCCGCGAATGGGAAACCTCGGTCCCTTCGCATGCGAGTGCGGCGCGCAATTGGCGCGCCATGGCCTTGGCCTGTTCCGTATTGGTCATTCACCATCTCCTGCCAGTGTGACGGATCGGTGCTCGCATTGCCGAAGAACACTGGACGGGGATAGCGGGATATCGTCCGTGATACTTTCACCAGACCGAAAACGGCGCGAGTGGCAGGCAGCATGAACCCGCCGCCACAGGATCAAACCATCGCGGAGGCGTCAAGCATGCTCGCGATGGTCTCCACGCTGCACTTTGACGATCGCTACGGAAACGCCAGATGCTTGGCGCACCAGCTCCACACTGCTTCGGCGGCATTTTTCGATGACGTGCTGCGCTTGCGGACAAGGAAATAGCTTGGCTCGGTGGCCAGCGCCCGCTCTGCGACCTGCACCAGTCTGCCGGAATTGAGGTCGGCCTGTGCAAATGCGCGACAGGCAAGGGCGATGCCCTGACCTGCCATGGCGGCGTCGAGGGCCAGTGTCGTCTGGTTGAACACGGTCCCAGGCAGGCTGCCGGTGGTACCAAAGAAAAGCGGCCAGAAGTTCTGGGCATCGTGCAGCAGCGGCAGGCCGCGCAGGCGATCGGGGGAGAGGGGCAGGGGCGTGGCGCCAACCAGCTGCGGGCTTGCGACCGCGATCAGTTCCTGCTGGAACAGCAGCCGCGCCTCCAGACCGGCCGGAAAGGGTGGGCGGGTCAGGCGTACGGCGATGTCGACCCGGTCGCGGTCGAAATCCGAAAGCGCCTCGGTCGCGATGATGCGCGGCTCGATCCCGGGCAGGGATTTGGCAAGGTCCGCCAGCCGCGGAATCAGAAGCTTTGTCGCAAAGGTCGGGGTGACGCTGATGGTGACGGCATCAGAGCACGCGGCAAGCTGCCCCGTCGCCTCGGTCAGGATGCCGAAGGCTCGGTTCACTTCGGCCAGATAGGTGGCACCATGTGCGGTCAACGCGACACCGCGCGGCAGACGGTGGAACAGGGGAACGCCAAGGTGCTTTTCCAGCAAACGGACCTGCTGTGCGACGGCACCCTGCGTGACGCCCAACTCGTCGGCGGCGGCGCGGAAATTCAGCTTGCGGCCCGCAACCTTAAAGGCGCGCAAAGAATTCAGCGGCGGCAGACCAGAACGCGAAGGCATGAGGAACCGATAATTTTTCTACAGTCTGGCAGGTTTCCTTCTGGCGCGAAAGATCAGGCGTGATCTGGCATTCTGACCGGAATCGATAACAGGAGCCTGTCATGTCCACCCAAAAGGTCGCAATCATCACCGCCGGCGGGTCCGGCATGGGCGCATCCGCCGCGCGCAAATTGGCGCAGGATGGCTATCGGGTCGCCATCCTGTCCTCGTCGGGAAAGGGCGAGGCGCTGGCCCGCGAACTGGGTGGTTTCGGCGTCACCGGCTCAAACCTTGTGAATGCCGATGTAAAGCGGCTGGTCGATCTAACCGTCGAAAAATGGGGCCGGATCGACGCCTTGGTCAACTCTGCCGGTCACGGCCCGCGCGCGCCGCTGCTCGATATCTCGGACGAGGATTGGCATAAGGGGATGGAGGTTTATTTCCTGAGCGCCGTGCGCCCGATCCGCCTTGTTACCCCGATCATGGAGGCGCAGGGCGGTGGGGCGATCGTCAATATCTCGACCGCCTGGGTTACGCAGCCCAGCTTGATGTTTCCGACCTCGGCTGCGTTTCGGGCAAGTCTTGGCACCTTCACCAAGATTTTCGCGGATGAATATGCCGCGAAAGGCATCCGTATCAACAACGTCCTGCCCGGCTGGATCGACAGCCTGCCCGCGACGGATGCAAGGCGCGACAGCGTGCCCATGGGTCGATATGGCAGCGCCGAAGAAATTGCGGCCACCATCGCCTTTCTTCTGTCCGAGGGTGCGGGCTACATCACCGGTCAGAGCATCCGCGTGGATGGCGGGTTGATCCGTTCGGTGTGAGCTTCGGGGACCCGAAGGCGTTCGCGTGGACCGGATCACCTACAGTTCGGAAATGTGATTTGGCCTTTGCCGGTGTTCTGGCAGGCTGGTGGCATGGAACCTGTCCCGCTTAGTTGCCTTGCAACATCGCTTCTTGCGGTGGTCGGGCTGACCAGCCCGGCACTTGGCCAATCGGCCACAACCGATCTTGGCGTCGGGGTGGAACTTGTGCTGGCCGTGGACATCTCTCGTTCGATCGATCCGTCCGAGCAGATGATCCAGCGCCGGGGCTATGCTGCAGCCTTCCGCAGTGCCGAGATCCAGAAGGCGATCCTGTTCGGGGACATGAAACGGATTGCGGTGACCTATGTCGAATGGGCCGGGGCGCAGTCGCAGAACGTCGCGATCCCCTGGATGCTGATCGACAGCGCCGAGGCGGCCAATGCTTTCGCCGACCTCATCGAGACGGGGTCGTCCGGGCCGGTGTCGCGGACCTCGATTTCGGGGGCCATCGACTTTTCGTCCGGACTGTTCGATGGCAACGGATTTTCCGGTTTGCGCCATGTCATTGATGTTTCGGGCGACGGCCCCAACAATCAGGGCCGCGCCGTGACCGAAGCGCGTGATGCGGCCGTGACCCGGGGGATAACGATCAATGGGCTGCCCTTGCTGACGGGCACCGGTAACAATGGCGGTTGGAGCAGCATTCCCGATCTGGATCGGTACTACGTCGATTGCGTGATCGGCGGCATGGGTGCGTTTTCCATCGCCGTGACCGGCTGGGATCAGTTTGCCATGGCGGTTCGTCACAAACTGGTTCTGGAAATCGCGGGCGGGCAACCTTTGGCGCAGGACAGGCTGGTCCGCGTGGCTGGCACGGCACCCAGCGATTGCCTTGTCGGTGAGCGCCTGTGGGAAGAACGGCAACGAAGCTGGAGTGAATGACAACAGGATCACGCGCCCCTCGGCCCGTCAGTTCAATCCGGCGGCGGTCAACGCGGCAAGGACCCGGTCGCGAAACTCGGGGGTGACGCCCGCGCTGATCGGACGGATCCCCTCCAGCGAAACGCCGGGCAATTCACGCGCCGCCGTCGCGATGACCTGCCGCGCGGCGTCGGTCCGGCCCTGTTCGACCAGTGCAAAGGTCAGGGCAAGGCGTGACCAGATCTCGCGGGGTAGCATATCGATGGCGCGGCGGGCGAGTTCCTCGGCAATGTCCGGCTGGCCCAGCATGACATGAGCAAAGGACTGGACCGTCAGGAACATCGCCGCCAGCGGATCGCGCGGGCTGAAGCGCTGCGCCTGCTGGGCATTGGCAAGGGCCGCTTCCGGCTCGCCCGCCCAAAGATGCGCGGTCGCCAGCCCATAATAGGTCGAGGCATAGCTGGGGTTAAGATCGCGCGCGAGCCGCAGATGGTCGAAGGCCGCAGGTAATTGCCCGGCATAGGTCAAAAGCCGCCCCAGCACGACCTGCGCAAAGGGGCTGGTCGGGTCGACCTCGACCGCGGCCCGGCCATGCGCGATTGCCTGCGCCAGCACCGCCTGCGGGTCGGGCACCATCCGCCATGTGATCCCCACCAGCCCGATATAGGCCAGCCCCGCCAGCGGCAGTGCGAAATCCGGCGCAAGCGAGGCCGCGCGGGTGAATATCTTGCGCGCACGCTCGGCCTCGTCGGGCTGGAAGCGATAGGCGTGCCACATGCCGCGATGGAACAACTCCCACGCGTCCAGATCCGAGGGAGGACGCCGCGCCGCGCGCTCGCGTTCGGATTGGCGCATCTCGGCATCGACCCCGGCAAGGATCTGCGCCACGACCGCATCCTGCATGGCAAAAAGCTGGGCATAGGGGCGCTCATGGCGCTCGGCCCACAGGTTGCGACCGGTGGCGGCATCCAGCAAGCGGACCGACAGGCTGACCAATTCGCCCCGACGGCGCACCGTGCCGGTCAGGATATGCCGCGCGCCAAGGCTTTGCGCTGCCTCGCCCGGATGGGAACCGTGGAACTGGAAACTGGACTGCCGGGCGATGACGAGGATGTCGCGATGCCGGGTCAGTTCGGTGGTGATGTCATCGGCGATGCCTTCGGCCAGAAAGCGGCCATCGGCATCACCATCGGCATCGCTGAAGGGCAGGACGGCGACCGAAAGCTGGACATCGCCCTGCGTTTCGGGGGCGGAGGGCGGCTCGCCCACCAGTTCCTCGGCCAGCGCGCGGGTCTGGGCCGAGGGGGCGATGCCCAGTTCGTGGCGCAGCAGGTCGCGGCAATTGTGGAACTGTGCCAGCGCCATGGCGCTGTCCCCGGAATCCGCAAGAAGGCGGATCAACTGGCGCTGGCTCGCCTCACGGAAGGGGTCAAGGGCGACCAGTCTTTTGGCCAGATCGATTGCGGTGGGCATGTCGCCCCGGGCGGCCAGTTCGGTCGCCATGCGCTCCAGCAGGGTTTGCGACAGGCTGCGGCAGCGGCTGCGCTCAAAATCCAGCCAATCACCCAGAAGCACCCCCTCGGCCTCGATCCCGTCAAGGAAGGTGCCGGTCAGGGCGGGCACCTCGCGCGGATCGGCGCCGCCGGTCTGGGCCAGCGCCTCGAGGCGGGCAAGATCGCTTGCGACGCCGCCCGCAGGCAGGCCCACGGCCTCGCGATTGCCGATCACGGCGGCCTCGCCCAAGGCGGCGCGGATATGGGACAGGGCGTTCCTGAGACTGCCGCGGGCCTGTTCCTCGGCGCGGTCCTCCCAGAACAACCCGCATAGCCTGCCGCGCGGATGCAGCCGTCCCGGACTTACGCCCAGATAAGCAGCAGCAGGCGTGCCTTGGTCGTGGGCAAGGCCAACGCCTGCCCATTTGTCTGCGCGGCAAATCCCCCCAGCAAGGTCAGCTGCAGGGCGGCGGCGGGGCTGGCGTGAAGGGCGGGGCCGGGCATGGCGCAGTCCAGCAATATTTGGATCGACCTCGATTATGGTGCGGGAGCGGGGCGCTTGCCAATGCCATAGGCGCGCGACGGTCCCACGATTTACCGCTGGTTTAACGCTTTCACCCCCGCGCTTTACCGCTGGGATCACGCGGGCCTGCGACAAGGGCATCGGAACAAGCCTGACGGAAAGGACCGCTCTGATGAAACCCCGCATTTACCACCGGCTTTCGGCGTGGCGCGCGCCCCGCCCGACGCGCTGCGAGATCGCCACCCTGTCCGACCACATGCTGCGCGACATCGGCATCGACCCCGGTCGCATCCGCCCGCGCTGACCTGAACCCATTTCCAACGGAGAATGACCATGACCATCCATGACATGCATGGCCTTGCCCTGAGCGGGGCCACGGAAACCGGCCGCGCCGCCTATGAACAGGCGCTGGCCGAATTGCAATGCTACCGCGCCGATCCGGTCGCAACCATCGACCGCGCCATCGAGGCCGATCCCGGCTTTGCCATGGCCCATGCCATGCGCGCCTGGCTGCACCTGCTGGGGACCGAGCCCGCAGGTTATGCCATCGCCGAGGCAAGCCACCGCGCCGCTGCCGCCAGCGCCGTGACCACGCGCGAAAAGGGCCATGTCGCGGCCATTGGTGCGCTGCTGTCGGGCGGCTGGCATCAGGCGGGCCGGATCCTCGAGGATGTCACCTTGGCCGATCCCCATGACGGGCTGGCGCTGATCGCAGGCCACCAGATCGATTTCTTTGGCGGCGATGCCCGCATGTTGCGCGACCGTATCGCGCGCGCCATGCCCGCTTGGGATGCGGGCCGTCCCGGCTATCACGCGCTTCTGGGGATGCGGGCCTTTGGCCTTGAGGAGACCGGCCATTTCGCTGATGCCGAGCGCTTTGGCCGCATGGGCGTCGAGCTTGAGCCGCGCGATGGCTGGTCGCAACACGCGGTGGCCCATGTGCTGGAGATGCAGAACCGCTCGGCCGAGGGGATCCTTTGGATGGGCGATGGCGGGTCATGGGCCAAGGACAGCTTCTTTGCCGTGCATAACTGGTGGCATCTGGCGCTGTATCACCTTGAACTGGGCCAGTTCGAGGCGGTGTTCGACCTGCTCGACAGCCGTATCATCGGCTCGGGGCTGGTGACGGTGATCGATCTGATCGACGCCTCGGCCATGCTGTGGCGCTTGACGCTGCGCGGGGTCGATGTGGCCGGGCGCTGGGAGGGAGTCGCGGATCGCTGGCAGCAGTCGGGCCAGCCGGGGCTATATGCCTTCAATGACGTGCATATGATCATGGCGCTGATCGGATCGGGCCGCGCTGCCGCAGCCCAGCAGGTTCTGGCCGCCATTGCCGAGGCTGCGCATGGCACGGGCGACAATGCCCGCTTCAGTGCCGATATCGGCCTGCCCGTCGCCCATGCCCTGCTGGGCTTTGGCGGGGGCGACTATGCCGATTGCGCCTGCCGCCTGCGCGCGGTGCGCGGCATGTCACGCCGCTTTGGCGGCAGTGACGCCCAACGCGACGTGCTGGACCTGACCCTGATCGAGGCCGCGATCCGTTCCGGCAATGGCGCTTTGGCGCGGGGTCTTGCGACCGAACGTGCGGCGATGCGCCATGAAAGCCCGCTGACGCAGCTGTTCCTGCGCCGGGCGCAGGCGGTCTGAGGGGGGGTGCAATTCCCGACCAAGCGGCCGATCCAACGGCCCGCCCCCCGCTGCCCCGTGATGGATGGCATGGCCTGTCAGGGCGCGGCCTGCCCGAGGCGGTGCGGTTCCCCTGCGGAGCTCTTCACGCGAAATTCACCGGGCCATGTCGAACAGCGTGCCAGCAAGACCGAGTGAAGGACACGAAACAACCCGCCGCGCGCCAGATCGGATCGCGGCGGGTGCGCGCTGCGGCGGGTGCGAACAGAGGGCGCCTTTAGAGCGCCGCGAAATCGCTCAAAGACCCGTCATCTTCAGCACAGCCTCGGGCAGGCGCTCGCCCTGGACCGCGATCTTTGATGCTCCCGCGTCGATCTCGGCAAGATCGGCGGGGGTCAGATCCAGATTGACCGCGCCAAGGTTCTCTTCCAGCCGGTGCAGCTTTGTCGTGCCGGGGATCGGGGCGATCCACGGCTTCTGGGCAAGAAGCCAGCCAAGGGCGATCTGGGCCGGGGTCGCAGCCTTGCGGGTCGCGACGCGTCGGATCACCTCGACCAGCGCCAGATTGGCCTTGCGGGCCTCGGGCGAGAAGCGGGGCACGAAGTTGCGGAAATCCTCCTGCTCGAACGTCGTGGTCTCGTCGATCTTGCCGGTCAGGAAGCCCGCGCCCAGCGGGCTGAACGGGACAAAGCCGATGCCGAGTTCTTCCAGCACCGCAAGCAGCTCGATTTCGGGACCACGCCAGAACAGCGAGTATTCGCTTTGCACCGCTGTGACCGGCTGGACGGCATGGGCGCGGCGGATGGTCTGCACCCCTGCTTCGGACAGGCCAAAATGCTTGACCTTGCCCTCGGCGATCAGATCACCGACGGCGCCCGCGACATCCTCGATCGGCACGGCGGGATCGACGCGGTGCTGATAGAACAGGTCGATCCGGTCGGTCCGAAGACGCTTCAACGCCGCCTCGGCCACGGCTTTGATATGCTCGGGGCGGCTATTGGTGCCGCCGCTGCGCGCGCCGGTCTGAGCGTCGATATCGAAGCCGAACTTGGTCGCGATGACCACCTGATCGCGGATCGGCTGCAATGCCTCACCAAGCAGCGCTTCATTCGCGAAGGGACCATAGGCCTCGGCGGTGTCGAAAAAGGTCACGCCGCGATCATGCGCATCGCGAACAAGGCCGATCATATCCGTTTTGCTGGTGCCGGACCCGTAGACGCCCGTCATCCCCATGCAGCCAAGGCCGAGGGCCGAGACCTCCAGATTTCCGAGTTTTCTATACTGCATCATTGGCTTCCTTGATCACAGATTGACGCGAAGTGCGGGTCAGGCTTGAAGGCCCTTCTCGACATGGGTCGCATGTGAAATCCACGCTCTCGCATTGTCCGGTGTTATCTAGCCCCGGCGATATCCATCGATTAGAGTGGATAAACGGGATGGGTTTATAAGAAGATCATCATAATGCCGCGCCGCAGCTTCAACGACCTTCATGCCTTCGTTGCCGTGGCCATGGCTGGCAGCTTCACCCGCGCGGCGGCCCAGCTTGGCATGTCGCAATCCGCGCTCAGCCAGACCGTGCGCCAATTGGAGGAAGGGCTTGGGGTGCGGCTTTTGTCGCGCTCGACCCGCAGCGTCTCCCCGACCGAAGCCGGACAGCGGCTGCTTGATAGCATCGGCCCGCAATTCACCGAAATTAAGACCGCGCTGGACAGTCTGGGCGACTTTCGCGACCGACCGGCTGGCGTGATCCGCATCAGCGCGGGCGAACATGCGGCGATCTCGATCCTGCAGCCCGCTCTGGTGCCGCTGTTGGCCGAATACCCGGATATCCATGTCGAAATCTCGGTCGATTACGGCATGACCGATATCGTGGCCGAACGCTTTGACGCCGGGGTCCGTCTGGGCGAGCGGGTCGCAAAGGACATGATCGCCGTCAGGATCGGCCCCGATATGCGCATGGCGGTGGTGGCCTCCCCCGGCTATCTGGCGGCAAACCCGCCCCCTCTGGTGCCGCAGGACCTGATTGGTCACCGCTGCATCAACATGCGCCTTCCGACCCTGAAAGAGATCTTTGCCTGGGAATTCGAAAAGGATGGCCGCGAGTTGCGCGTTCGGGTCGAGGGGCCGCTGACCGTGAACAGTCTGGCCCTGCGTCGGAATGCGGCGCTGGATGGGCAGGGCCTTGCCTACCTGCCCGAACCCTTCGTGCGCGCGGATATTGCCAGCGGCGCGCTGGTTTCTGTTCTTGGCGATTGGTGCGCGGATTTTCCGGGATATCACCTTTACTATCCCAGCCGGCGGCAGAATTCGGCAGCCTTCGCCCTCGTCATCCAGACCCTGCGCCATCGGCTTTGAATTCTCCGCCAAGGCTTATCAACCCGTCGTGATTAATCGGTCTGCCTAATAGGCCCTTGCGGATGACATGGGCTAATTCCGTGGCCGCGCGCGTGCTTCTTTCTTTCTGAACCATCAGAGAGATCCCTGCCGCCATGCGAAAATCCGCAATCTTCGCTGCCTACGCGGTCCTGACGCTGCCCTTGCAGGCCGAGCCGAACCGCGTGACCTTTCCTCCGCTGGAGCAGCTAGAGCATTACACCACCGTCACCCGCGGTGACGTGACCGAGCATATGCTGACCAGCCGCGCGGCAATCGAGGCGGTGAAGCGCGGTGAGCCAATCCCGTTCGGCACCCATGTCGTGCTGGTCGATCACCGGGGCGGTCAGGTTTACCGCTATTTCGTGATGCAGAACGGCGAGGGCTGGGGCGCGGATGATCCCGAAGGCCGCACCGCCGATTGGCAGTTCCAGTGGTTCTGGCCAGACCGCTCGATCAACATGGATGAGACCACATCCCGCTGCCAGTCCTGCCACCAGTCGCGCGCGGATCGCGAGTATCTTTTCACCTATAACGATCTGCGGCGGTTCGAATGAGCAGGCCCACCCGCCGCAACCCGCTACTGACCCGGCTTCTGCCGGACGCGGTTGCACTTGCGCTGCTGCTGGTCTGCATGGGCTATTGGTGGCTTGGCAACCTTGCCCATGAGGTGATCGGCACCGCTTTTCTGGTTCTGGTCGGACGCCATGTGATCCTGAACCGGCGCTGGTTCGGCACGATCGGGCGCGGGCGCTATGACGCGGCGCGGCTGGTCCGATTGGGCCTGAACCTGCTCATTGCCATGACCATGCTGATCCTGCTGGCCACCAGCGTCATGATTTCGGAAACGCTGCGCGGCATCCTGAAGCTGCCCGGTATCTTCACCTTGCGCGAAATCCATTGGTTTGCCGCCTATTGGCTTGTGGTGATCGCGGGGCTGCATATCGGTCTGCATTGGCACATCGTCTTGGCGATGGCGCGGACCCGGCTGCCATTCCTGCAAACCCCCGTCATCGCCGGTGCAGGTAGGGGATTTGCCATTCTGGTGGCCGGTCTGGGCCTGAACAGCTCCTTCGTAATGGGTTTGGGCACAAGACTGGGCTTCGACTACAGCCTGACCATGTGGGATTTCAGCGAATCCACGCTGCCCTATTTCGGCCATTGGCTCGCGATCACGACGCTTTACGCGGTGCTGGCGCATACGGCGGTCAGGCTTCTGGCGCGGCACCGTTCCCGCTTTCCCATCCCAAAGGAGACCGTTCATGACCGATGACACCCTGCCGAATATCAAGCGCCGCAGCCTGATTATGGTGGCGGGCGCGCTTGCGGCCATTCCCCTGACCCGCGCCGCGCAGGCACAGACTGGAACGGGGGCAAAGCCCGTGCCGTCCCCCGGGCGCCGCCATCTGGGCGCGCTCGAGGTTTCCAGCATCGGCCTTGGCGTGCAGAACATGAGCCGGACCTATCAGCGCACGATCCCCTATCGCCCCGAGATGCACAATATCATCCGCTCGGCCCATGACCGGGGCGTGACCTTCTTTGACGCTGCCGAAGCCTACGGCCCGCATGAGGTCGAACGCATTCTTGGCGAAGGGATCTCCGGTTTCCGCGATGACATTGTGATCGCGACGAAATTCGGCTGGAACATCGACCAGCAGACCGGCGCCCGGCTGCCGGGGCTGAACAGCAAGCCCGAGCATATCAAGCTTGTGGTCGAAGGTATGCTCTCGCGGCTTAAGACCGACCGGATCGATCTGCTGTATCAGCACCGCGTCGATCCCGAGGTTCCGATCGAGGATGTCGCGGGCGCGGTCAAGGACCTGATCGCCCAAGGCAAGGTGCTGCATTGGGGCCTGTGCGAGATGGGTCTGAACACCCTGCGCCGCGCCCATGCCGAACTGCCCGTCAGCGCAGTGCAAAGCGAATATTCGATGCTGTGGCGGGGACCCGAAGCCGCAGTGCTTGCCACCTGCGAGGAGCTGGGCATCGGCTTCGTCCCATGGAGCCCGCTGGGCGTCGGCTTCCTTGCCGGGGTAATCGACGCGGCGACCACATTCGCCCAAGGCGATATCCGTGGTATCGAGGGGCGCTTCACCCCCGAGAACCTGCCGCATAACCTTGCTTTGGTGGAGCTTCTGGTCACATGGGCCGCGCGCAAGAATGCCGCCCCCGGTCAGATCGCCCTTGCTTGGCTTCTGGCGCAAAAGCCATGGATCGTGCCGATCCCGGGCACGACGCAGATGGCGCATATGGTGCAGAATGTCGGGGCCGCCGATATCAGTTTCACGGCTGTAGAGCTGTCGGAACTCGACACTGCTTTGCGCACAATCGAGCTTCGGGGCGCGCGATTGCCCGATGCCGTTCAGGTCTTCTCGGATGTCGAAGCACCCGAGCGCGGCTGACCTGCGTGGCTATGCGCTTAGCTCTCCGCTGACGGTGATGACGCAGGCCCCGCTGGTCGTGATCAGCCCGCCTTCCGGCACGCGGACCTGAATGACACCGTAGCGACCGACCCGCGCCCCTTGCGTTGCGGCATAGGCATGCCCGTGGCCGATCGCCGCCTCGCAGCCTGTATGCCGCGACGGCACCGTTTCCGCTGCCGCAGAACGGATCTTCGTTCACGCCGCAAGACGGGGCGAAAGACCGGACCTCGATCTCGGCCGGGCCGCCCTCGCATTCCTGCACGATGCGGCCATTCGTCGGCGTGACCATGCCAGCCTTGAGCAGCGCGAAGGCGCTTCCCAAGGTCGGATGGCCTGCGAAGGGCAATTCGCTGCGGGGCGTGAAGATGTGCAGGCGATAGTCGGCCTAGTGAGGGTTCAAAGAACCTGCCGCAAGATCGCGGCGGATGCCATGCCGATCATCACGGTCGGCAGCATGGGCAGGCGCAGCGCGGCGACGACAGTGATGACCAGCGCCAGCATGTCTGCGGGCCGCCCCGTGGCGAAATGCGGGGCGATCACGGCGATCAGGACACAGCCCGGCGCCGCCTCCATCGTGGCCAGAAGGCGTGGCGACAGGGTGCGGCCGCGCAGAAGGGCATAGCCTCCGATCCGCGTCGTGACCGTCACGGTCGCCATGCCGATGATGATGATGAGCGTCCACGGATCGATCATGTCCGGCCCGCCATCAGCCACGACAGGCCCAGCCCGGTCAGCGCCCCCAGCGGCACATACCACGCGCCGGGCAGGGCCAGATAGGCCGCGATCGCGACCGCCAGACTGGCAAGCCATGGCGATGCTTTCACCACGCCCGGCCACATGCCACGCAACAGGACTAGAAACACCGCCGGGAAGGCGAGGTCCGCGCCATATTGCTCGATATCGCCCAGAAGCGGGCCCGCCAGCGCGCCCAGCGTCGAGAGTGCCATCCAGCCAAGATACAGGGTCACGGCCTGACCGAAATAGAATGGCAGGCTGAAGAACCGGTGCTTGCGCGCATCCGCAAGGCCCAAAGCCCAGCTTTCATCGCACATCAGCACCAGCACGGCATAGGCCTTCCAGCGGGGAAGCCCGGCCAGATGCGGCGTCAGCGCCGCCCCCATCAGCAGGTGCCGGCTGTTCACAAGGAAGGTAATGGCGACGATCAGCAAAAGCGGCGGCACAGCCTGCCACAAACCGATGGCCGCGAACTCGGAGCCTCCGGCAAAGTTCAGGCCGGTCATCAATGACACTTCGGATGCGGTCAGGCCTTTCTGCGAGGCGAGGGCACCAAAGGCCAAAGCCACGGGGACAAGGCCGAACAGGATCGGCGTCACCGCGCGAATGCCCCGCTGTATCTCGGAGTTTTGGGCCGAGCTGGCCTGTTCGGTAATGAATGTCATGATGGTAGTCGTCCGCAATATGTGTTGGCGGAACATAGTCAATGTGCTGCGCAATCGGGTTGCGAAGATGATGGTTATCGAAGAATATTTGGCATCAGCTGCTAAATTTAGGCCATATCGTGAAATCGGAAACCTATGATCTGGATGAGACGGATCGGCGCATTCTTCGTGCGCTTCAGCGCAATGGTCGGATGCAGAATGTCGAACTGGCGCAAGAGGTTGGGCTGTCGCCCTCACCCTGCCTGCGGCGGGTGAAGATGCTCGAGGAGGCAGGTGTGATCACACGCTATGTTGCTGTGGTCGACCCGGCGAAGATTGGCAGGAAGCAGGTGCTGTTCTGCCGTATCTGGCTGACCAGTCAAGATGAGGACACGATCGAGCATTTCGTACGCGAGGTCGTGCGCTTTCCAGAGGTGGTCGAGTGCTACCTGATGCTTGGGGATTGCGATATCATGGTCCGTGTCGTGGCGGCTGACATCGAGGATTATCGCCGGTTCCAGTCGGAACATCTGAGCCGTATCAAGGGCGTTCAGAACGTCAAGACCGACGTGCCAAGCCAGATGGTGAAGCGGTCCTTTGCGATGCCGGTATAACGCGATGGCGGTCGTCCTTATCCCCGGCTTCATGCTGGATCGTGATCTTTGGCACGATGTGGAGCCCGCGCTTGCCGGGTTTGGCCCGCTGATCCATTCCGACCCGACACAAGGAGCGTCGATCGCGGATATGGCTCGGAACACGCTTGGCATGGCCCCGGCCCGCTTTGCGCTGATCGGGTTTTCGATGGGGGGATATGTCGCGCGCGAGATGGTATATCTCGCACAGGACCGCGTGACGCATCTGGTGCTGATCGCCACCTCTGCACGTGGGGACGATCAGGTGCAGCAGCGACGCAAGGCGGCTGTAGCAGGAGCGGACCCGGCGCTGTTCCGCGGCCTGAGCCGCGCGTCGATACGCCAATCGGTGCATCCCGACCGCGAGCAGGACGCCGACCTCATCGATCGGATACATAAGATGAGCGTGCGGTTGGGCGGCGAGACGTTCCGGCGGCAGGCTTTGTTCCAAAGAGAGGGTGATGCAGCGCGCCTTGCGGAAATCAGGTGCCCCACGCTGATCGTCGCAGGCCGCGAGGACCGTCTGCGTTCACTTGACGAAGCCGAAGAATTGCATCGGGGCGTTGCGGGATCTCAAATCGAGATGCTGGAGGCTGGCCATATGATCCCCATGGAGGCGCCGCAGGATTTGAGCGACAGGTTGGTGAGGTTCCTCAGCGACTGACGCGGTTCGTCCGTAGCGGACTTGTCCCCTGTGATCGCCATGAGGCCGACTATCTCCGCTGCAAGGCCTGCGACCTTCAGCAGCAACCTCGGGCACGAAGATCGACCCTGTCGGACGATTGACCGAACGCTTTGACAAAACCGTAACGAACTCGTCCCATGCAAGGTAGACACCGGGCGCGGATCCCAAATCAGCGAGGACATCATGTCACGAACCAGTCTTGAACTCAGATCGACCATCACGCCCGAAGGCGCGCTGCGGATCAGTCTTGAACGCGTATCCGTGCCCGAACCTGCCGCGGGTCAGTTGCTGGTTCAGGTCGAAGCAGCGCCAATCAATCCCTCCGATCTGGGCCTTCTGTTCGGCCCGGCCGATATGGCCTCGCTCAAGGCCGAGGGGACCGCTGATGATCCGGTCCTGTCTGCCACGGTGGCGCCGCAGGGACTTGCAATGGTGCGGGCGCGGCTGGGGCAATCCATGGCGGTCGGAAACGAAGGTTCGGGCACGGTGATCGCGGCGGGTCCGGATCTGCAACACCTGATCGGCAAGCGCGTCGCCATGATCGGCGGGGCCATGTATGCTGAGTTGCGCCTGATCTCGCCCGAGGCCTGCATCGTGCTGCCGGATGGTGCCAGCGCGGCCGAGGGGGCCTCGCTTTTCGTCAATCCTCTGACCGCGCTTGGATTTGTTGAGACGATGCGTGCCGAGGGGCACAAGGCGATCATTCATGTGCCCGCCGCCTCGAATCTTGGGCAAATGCTGGTTCGGATCTGCAAGGATGATGGGATCGAGCTGGTCAATATCGTCCGCAGCCCTCAGCAGGCCGACTTGCTGCGGGGTATCGGTGCCACCCATGTCATCGACAGCAGCGCCGAGGATTTCCGCGAAAAACTGGAAGAAGCCATCGCCGAGACCGGGGCGACATTGGCGTTCGACGCGATCGGCGGCGGCGAAATGACCAGCACCATCCTGAACGCGATGGAGGCGGTCGCTGTCCGGAAAATGACCGCCTATGACCGCTACGGCTCCGCAGCCAAGAAGCAGGTCTATATCTACGGCGCGCTTGATACCGGTCCGACGACGCTGAGGCGGGGTTTCGGATTTAGCTGGGGCATTGGCGGCTGGCTGCTGTTTCACTTCTTGCAGCGCACAGATCCGGCAATCGTTCAGAACATGCGCGAACGTGTGACAAGCGAGATGACGACGACATTCGCAAGCCATTACACCGCGACGATCAGTCTGGCCGACGCCTTGAAACCCGAGATCGCGGCGGCTTATCAGCGCAAATCCACCGGTGCTAAATATCTGATCGTTCCGTGAGCGCGGGCGCGGCTGCCCGAACGCCCACCTGCGTCCACGGCTGCATATTACCCCCATCGAAGCCCGCTGGCTCCGATGGGGATTGGTCATGGGTCACGCCGTAAGCGCCTGTGCAACCACGTCGCCGAGCGGGGTCGTCGGGCGACCGATCAGCGCCGAAAGCGTCCGGCCTTCGTCATAAAGCGCGCCTTGCGAGGCCGCGACATCCCAACTGGCGATGGCTTGCGCGATGCCCTCGGGCAGGCCCACCTTGGTCAGGATCGCCGCATAATCCGCCTCGGGCAGATCGGTATAGGGGATATCCTTGCCGGTCTGGCGCGAGATTTCGGCGGCCAGATCGGCAAGGGTGTAGCTTTCATCCCCCGACAATTCGTAGACCTTCCCGTCATGACCTTCGCCGGTCACGACCTCGGCTGCCGCTTGCGCATAATCGGCCCGCGCCGCCGATGAGATGCGCCCGTTGCCAGCGCTGCCGATAAAGGCGCCATTGGCCAGCGCTGCGGGGATCGAACCGGTGTAATTCTCGGTATACCAGCCATTGCGCAGGATGGTGTGACGCAGGCCCGATTGTTTCAGAGCGACCTCGGTCTCGACATGCTCGGGGGCAAGGCTGAGCGTCGACGTATCGGCACGCAGCAGGCTGGTATAGACGATGCGCGACACGCCCGCCGCCTGCGCGGCCCGGATGACGTTGCGATGCTGTTCCGCGCGCTGGCCAAGCTCGCTCGACGAGATGAGCAGTAGCGTATCGACCCCTTGCAGCGCCGTTTCGATGGCCGCGACCGAGCCGTAATCCGCCTCGCGGACGGTCACGCCCAAATCGGCGGCCTTCGCCGTGCTGCGGGCCAGCGCCACGATGTTCGACGGCGCAAGCTTTTGTTTCAGCGCGGCGATAACGAGGCGGCCAAGCTGGCCGGTCGATCCTGTGACTGCGATGGTCATCTGTTTGTCCTTTCGATTTCGATGACTCGCATGTAGACAGGCTGCTTACCAATCGTAAGTACGCACGTTTCTGTAAGTATGGAGATCGCCGTGACCCTGTCCGAAAAATTCCGCCGTGGCGATCTGATGTCGGCGGCCTGCCCCTCGCGCGAGGTGCTCAAACACATGACAAGCCGGTGGGGCGTTCTGGTGCTGATTGCGCTGGAAGGCGACAGCTATCGCTTCAGCCAGTTGCGGCGGGCGATCGGCGGCGTCAGCGAAAGGATGCTGGCCCAGACCCTGCAATGGCTGGAGGCAGACGGCCTGGTCCTGCGGACGGCTTATGATGTGGTGCCGCCGCATGTCGAATACCGGCTGACGCCCCTCGGCGTCGAGGCGGCAGAACGTGTCAGGCTTCTGGCGGATTGGATCGAAACGAACCTGCCACGCATTGCCGAAAACTGGCGGGGCTCGGTCGAGTAGGCATTAAAAGATCGCCCACGCCTCGATCCGACCACGCAGTTTTGGCGAGCGCGATCCATCCTCTGCCAACCGACCATATCAGCCCGGCGATACCCCGTAGCTCGCAGTGGCGCTTCAGGCTAT
The DNA here is from genome assembly GCF_009711205.1 of Paracoccus litorisediminis. Taxonomy (GTDB): domain Bacteria; phylum Pseudomonadota; class Alphaproteobacteria; order Rhodobacterales; family Rhodobacteraceae; genus Paracoccus; species Paracoccus litorisediminis. Next base: position 88,799 of record NZ_WMIG01000017.1, read on the forward strand.
TCTGAAGCCCTTGGGATGGAGCATGCAGCATGGCGAAACTCGTCGTCGCGTTGAACCAGTCACTGGACGGCTATGTCGACCACGAGCCTTTTGCGCCGGATGCCGTTCTTTTCCGTCACTGGGTCGAGTTCGTGCGCGGCCTGACCGGCAGTTTATATGGCCGCCGCATGTATGAAGTGATGCGTTATTGGGACGAGGATCATCCCGAATGGACTCCGGATCTGCGCGATTTCGCGGCGGCATGGCGCAGCCAGCCCAAATGGGTCGTGTCACGCTCGTTGAAATCGGTGGGTCCCAACGCCACGCTTGTCGCGGATGATCTTGAGGCGGCGATACGCGGGCTGAAGGCTGAACTGACTGGCGAGATCCAGGTCGGCGGACCAGAGCTGGCGCAAAGCCTGACTGATCTGGGGCTTGTGGATGAATATCGCCTTTATCTTCATCCCGTCGTGCTGGGGGGCGGTAAGCCCTTCTTCGCCGCTGCCCGGCCACCGCTTCGCCTTGTGGCCAGCGATTTGATCACCGATCAGGTGATCCGACTGACCTATATTTCTGCCTGATGACGCTGCGAAGCGCGCACGAGCGCCCCCTACAGCGCACCTTCCATCAGCAGGTATCCCGGCATCCAGCCGGTAAGCACCCCGACAAGAACGGTAATGCAGCCGACCGGACGGGATATCGGCAAGCGCAAGGTCAGAAGCGTGAAATATAGGAACCACAGCAGCGCCCAGGCCAGCCAATTCGCCGCCATCCAGAATTCGGCCCCTGTGCTGGCAGCCAGAAAGCCGCGGGCCGCGACCGGCACTGCCGTTATGGCGACGAACAGGCTGAACCAACCCAATCCCCGACCGTCGGCCCCGGATAATCTATTCCACGCGACCCAAAGATAGGTCGTACAGAACAACAGCGACAAACCCGCATTGCGGATCGAGGCAGCGTTCGCTTCGTCGCCGAACGCGTCATGCAGGACCACCGCGCCCGAGACCGATGCCGTCACCAGATTGATGATGACGATCTCGCGCCCATCGATCTTGCCCAGCAACCAGAGGCCATTGATGACCAGAACGGCCCCGACATAAAATAGAACGAAACCGGTCAGCATGAATCCCTGTGCCCTCCGCCTGCACGGTCAGGTGGGAGTATCCGGAGCGGGACGCCGCGACTATCGCGCGGTTCCAACAAACAGCATTCCGAAAATCAGGGGAATCGACCACGAACATCTGTGACGTGGACCACGTCCATGGCTTTGGACGACACCTGCAAAGGCCCGCGCGTGACAGGTGCCAGCGCCTGATCCCAGTGCAGCCGGGCTCAAACAGCGCTGTCATGCGCGGTTCACCGGATGCGGAAAATCTGTGCAATAATTAATTGACCGACCGATCGGTTGACTATACGCCTTATCTGCGGCGCGGGAGGCGCCGATTCCAGGAGGAAAATATGGTCCGGTCTTTGACTCGGCTTGGGCGCATGCTGCGCTCGGCCAGCTTGCCTGTGCTATTTGCATTCCCTGCTCTGGCCGACAGTTCGGTCGAGATTATTCGCGACAATTGGGGCGTACCGCATGTCTATGCGGATGACGTTTTCGGCCTTTACGCTGGCTTCGGCTACAGCGTCGCCCAGGACCGGCTGTTCCAGATGGAAATGGCGCGCCGCTCGGTCTTGGGTCAGGTCTCCGAGGTCTTGGGCGCCGAGCAACTGCCCTTCGACATCGAAACACGCGCGATGTTCGATCACGCCTCGATCCGCCGCCAGATCGAGGCGCTCAGCCCGGACGAACGCGACATCCTGCGTGGCTACGCGGCGGGCTATAACCGCTGGCTTGAGCAGGTATTGACCAAGCCCGACGCCCTGCTGCCCAAACAGTTCAAGGAATTCGGCTTTGATCCGGCACCTTGGACGGAATTCGACGTGGCAATGATCTATGTCGGAACCATGGCTGGGCGCTTCTCGGGCTACAGCTCGGAACTTGGCAATGCCAAGACGCTGGCCGCGCTTGAAGCGCAGCTGGGTCCTGATCAAGCGGCCACGATTTTCGACCAGATCCTCTGGAATGAAGATCCTTTGGCCCCCACGACCGTTCCTGACGGTGAACAATATCAGCAGAAGGCTGCTGTCGATCTGCCCCGTCCCGGTCAGTTTGCGGGCCTTCTGGATGCGGGCAAGCTGCCCGGCGATGATGAACGCCCTCGTGCCAGCAATCTCTGGATTGCAGGCCCGGAAAAGACCACGGATGGCAGCACGATCCTGATCAATGGCCCGCAATTCGGGAATTTCAACCCGGCCTATGTCTTCAGCATCGGGCTGCATGGCGCAGGCTTCGATCTGACCGGCAATACCCCCTTTGCCGTTCCCAATGTCCTGTTCGGGACGAATGGCGCCATTGCCTGGGGCGCGACCGCCGGGCCGCGCGATGTGAACGACTACTACCGTCTGGAACTGAACCCCGAGAACCCGCAGCAATACCGCAAGGGGGACGGCTGGGCCGAAATGCGCGCACGTCCCGAAACGTTCCGTATCAAGGGCCAGCCGGATGTAACGACGACGGTTTGGGAAAGCAGCTACGGCACGGTTGGTCAGATCGATGCCAAGGACGGAACGGCCTATGCGTTCAAGCGGTCCTGGGATGGCAAGGAAATCTCGACATTGATGGCGTGGGTCAACTCGACCAAGGCACAGAGCTATGCCGAATGGCTGGGGCAGGCTGAAAAGGTCGCGACAACGATCAACTGGTACTATGCCGACCGCGACGGCAATATCGGCTATGTCTCGCCCGGCGATGTGCCACAGCGCGCCAAGGGCCATGACACGCGGCTGCCGGCGCAACCGGGCAAGGACGATTGGCTGGGCATCCGTCCCTTTTCCGACGCTCCCAAGGTCTATAATCCGGAACAAGGCTGGATCGCGAACTGGAACAACCGCTCGGGCAAGGGTGACAGCTCTGATTTCGAGGGAACGCCATGGGGTTCGGCGGATCGCGCCGTCGAGATCTTTTCGCGGCTGGATGCCAAGGAAAAGCTGACCCCGGAAGAGGTCTGGAACATCAATCGCGAGATCAGTTTTCTTGATATCAATGCCCGCTATTTCGTGCCGGTGATCCTTGCCGCTGCCGAAAACCTCGACCCGAAAAGCCCGCGTGCCGAACTGGTCGAGATATTGCGGAATTGGGACGGACAGCAGATCCGTGCCGAGGATGGCCGCGCAACATCCCCGGCGGTCGGTCTGTTCCAGACATGGCTGGATATCATGGTTCAGGACGTGCTGATCGATGACGGTGCCGCCATCCCTGCGGCGATCCAGTACAATCGCATCTCGCGCCCGGCTCAGCTTCTGAACAACGCGCTTCTGGCCGAGAAGTCCGGCGTCCCACAGACCCATGATTTCTTCAACGGCGTCGATGCGGCGGGGCGGAACGAAATTATCCTCGCTGCGCTGGATAAGGCCGCCGAGAAGTTGACCAAACAATTCGGCAGTACGACCCCCGCAGATTGGCGGATCGAGATCAAGCAGCATGTCTTTGAGACGCAGAACTATCTGGGTATTCCGCAGGCGGGCGCAGCCGAAACGCTATCACTCGGGACGGCCATGAACCGTGGCACCGAGAATAACCGGGTCACGTTCCGGAACGGGAAGGTCGAGTTCTGCGCGGTCACTCCACCAGGCCAGAGTGGCTTCATCGACCCGGACGGTAAGGCTTCGCCGCATTATCGGGACCAGTTGCAGCTGTATCAGGACTTCGACTGCCGGGTGCAGGCGCTGTCCCGTGATGACGTCGAGGCAGCCGCCGTCTCACGCGAAACGATCAGCATCGCACGCTGAAGATAAGTGGGCCGCCCTGACCGGGCGGCCCCACACATGTCGCCAGAAGGCGGCGTTCCTGCAGCCGCAACCCGGTGATCCGCGATCATGTCGACCGAGGGTCATTCCCGGCGGATGTGGTGATAGTGGCGGACAGGTCTTGGCTGACG
>NZ_WMIG01000018.1 GCF_009711205.1 Paracoccus litorisediminis
GTCTATCTCGCCGGATACGAAACCTTCGCCGATGTCGCCGGCCGATTGCCGGTGTTCATCGAGCAGGTCTACAATACCCGAAGACTGCATTCAGCCCTCAGCTACCCTCCGCCCGAGGAATTCGAAAAGCTAATCGCCCAGAAGGCGGCTTAGTTCGATGAAGTCCCGTGGTCCAGCCCGAGGGGGTAACTCCAAAACCGGATCACGTCTCGGTGGAAATCAACATGTTGCCTCGATGCGGAAACTATAGATTTTGTAGCGTCATTGACAATTACACCGCATGCGTATGATTATCTGCGGATTACACAGATCTTAACTTCTCACACAATATAGTCCCGATAAGTCCCGCTTATCGACGATATGTGATATCCACCCGTATCACGACACCGTGCGGACTTGGGACATCAGATTTTGGGAACAGATAATGCACCAAGCATGACTCTCTGCTTCATTCAGCGGGAACCACCGATAGCCGTATACTCTCTTATGTAGACGATGGGGCGCCGTGACCGTCGCACACTTCTGCATGACGACCACAACTCAGTGGCAGCGCGGAGCGCGGCGGACCGTACACCCCGCATGATAGCGGCCCGCCTTCTAATGGAGCGTAGCATCGCCTCTCATGAAAACACCTGAACCCGTAGCCGCGTGAGCTTCGATCAACGGCCGAAGCCTTCCCCGTGGGGAAGGTCAGTCAATCTGATCCAGCAGCTTTGACACTGCGACCTCCAGACGCCGCCGATCCACCGCCGAAAAATCACGTGCCAACCGGATTTCCAATCGTCCGTTTGCCGCCGTGCATTTAGCGCTGCCCTGCGGGCGAGCGATCTGAAATGTCGTCTTTGCCTTGCCAGCGGGCAAGGCTGTCGGGGTCTGTCGCGGCGCTTTATCCGCGTCACCCAACTCTCCACCCTGCCCCGCATAGCGGCGCAAAATGTCTAGCTCATCCTTGACCGAACGTGTGTCCCAATCCTTGAGATCGGCCTTGATCGCTGCGACCAGCCCCGGCACCTCCTCCAGCTTTGGCACCAACGCCAGGCCAAGCGCGCGCGGAATTTCCTGCACATACATCAGCACATCGCCCAACCGTTCGACCAGCGGAATGAAGCTGCGAATGTAGCTGCGCTTCTGATACCCTGCGGATTTGAACAGGATCGCCACCGCCTTTTCGGGGTCGTTTTCCGCCGTCAACGGGTCCATCGCGTAATGCAGCGCCAGCTGGGCCATCTCGGCAAAGGAGATGTCCTTGCGAACCATGTTCTCGTCGACCATACGTCGGTAAAGCTGCTCCAACTGATCGCCGCGCGCCGCAATTCCGGCGGGGATGCGACCCCATTTTTCGGCATCCCCGGTCTCTTCCAGCAATTGCCGATAGGCCGAGAGACGCCGCCAGCCCTGAATCAGCTCGTAGCGACCGTTCACGGCGGGTTCGACCTGGATCGGGTTCGACAGTCCAATCTCGCGAATGGATTCGATCAGCTCGGCCAATTCGAAATCCGCGCCCTGCACACGGTCGCGGATCAGCTTGCGCGTATCGATCACGTCCAGCGAGATCATGTCGACGATCAGCCCGGCGCGCTTGAGGCGGACATGCTCCTGCGCCAGCGCATCGTTTTCCTGACGGATCTGCGCTTCGATCCGGGCGCGGTCGCGGGTGGATTCAGCCGTCTCAACGATGGCCGACGCCATGGGACCGCGACGAGCACCCTCCTCATCCTTCCCCACGGGGAAGATTTCGGCGTCACCGTCGGGCATCTCGATATCGAACATGCGGCGCTTGCGGCTCATGCGTCGACCTCCACCTTCTCCCATGCAGCGATGACATGGGATTTGAACTCCTCATAGGCCTGATCAAAAGTCGCGCGCGCCCGGCGCCAGGTACCACGCGTCATCTCACGATAGTCGATCTCATAGATCGAGCTCAGGAAGCGACCCGACTGCTCAACCGCGCGCGTCAACTCGATGGGATTCTCGGCCATGCGTTCGCCAAAGACCTGCCGGAACGCGGTAAACATTGCGGTATGCAATTCGTTCGACGGCTCGAAGCGGGTCATCAGGAAGCGGACATCTGCGAAGGCCTTGGGCAGCCGAACCTTCCCCGTGGGGAAGTTTTCAAAGCCATGCGACAGATCCTCCAACGCTTCAGCCAACTGACCGATGAAGCTGGTGGTCGAGTCATACTCCCAATAGCCGGGACCGGAGGGGATATAGAGCATGTCGGCAGCGAAGACCGCGTTCATTGACTGATAGCCAATGGCCGGCGGGCAATCGAACAGGATCAGATCATAAGCATCGTCAGGCAGGCTGTCGAGGAAACGAGACACCGCGCCAAAGAAGGTCCATTCGGGATTCAGATGCCGGTACTGGGCACTGGCGAACTCGACGAAGGCAGCATTGGCGCAGCTGGGTACGATATCAATCGTCGACCAGGCCGTCGGCTTGATGAAGTCCGCGGGACGCAAGGTGCCAAGACCCATGTCGCTGATCGAGGCGGGCAACTTACGCTGGGGCAGGGCGGTTCCCGACTCGGCCCCGGCTGCGGCGGCATTCATGCGCTCGGTCTCGCGCTCAAGATCGCGGGCCATGATGCCCCAGACGGTGTGATCCTCGCCAACATCGGACAGTCCCATGGAGTGGCTGAGTGTCGCCTGCGGGTCGAAGTCGACGACCAGGACGCGGTAGCCGTCCAGAGCCGCGGCATGGGCGAAATGCAGGGCTACCGTCGACTTGCCCGCACCACCCTTGAAATTGGCGATGGCCGCGCGCAGCGCGCGCTTGCCCTCGGGACGGGGCGGCATCAACGTCTTCTTGTTGATGCGGACGCGGCGGCGCAGCTCATTGATCTCATCGAGTGAGAACCAACGCTGGCGACCATCCTCCTCGACTTCCCCGAGGGGAAGGTTCGGGTCGGCGGCCAGCTTGCCACGGAAGGTCGACTGGTTGATGCGGAAGATCAGCTCAGCCACCTCCCAACTGGAAAAGCGGCGCAGAGTCTTTTCATTGTCCGGGCTGAAGGTCTGACGCCGAATCCACCCCTGCATCTTCAGAGATTGCGACTGCAGGCGGGCAAGGTCTTCGTGTGTATACATGTTGTGCCTGTACTCAAGGACGCTAATTTCTATCCGTTTCGCTTTTACGCCGGATTTGCGCTTTAGGCAAAAGAGAAGTTCAATCGAAACGGGATTTCATCAATGCCTGCTTTCCTTGGGCGAATCGCCGCGCCGGACGTTGCGTCTCGCGGCACAGCCGCCAGAGGGAATGAGGGACAGGTATCTGAGCAACATTGGCGAATGAGGGACATCTGTGGCGCATTTAGGGACACCCAGGATGCCCCCCTATACCAATGATACCGTTCTTAAACTTAGTTTTGGGTTCGATCCGACTATCTCGGTCCAAGGCGCTTGACAGAATCAATCGGCCGGACGCAAATTCAGTGAAGAAATCGAAAAGCGTTGTGTTTGCCCTAAACGGCACGATCGACACAGACGCTTATCAGGACAGAACCGCCCTAAAGGCGGCCATTGAAAGCGACCGGATATCCTCCGGCGGGCAGGGCAGTGATGCAAACGATCAGGGCCGTCGGTCGAGAGGCGGCGTCGAAGAAATATGACCTTCTCTCGGCGATGATGGCGCATGCGCTGGCCGGAGACCAGCACCGGCAACGGCTGGTGTTGCGCCTGATGGCTTTGATCACGGCCCGCTACAATTGGCAGCATGATGAGCTGACCATCGGCCAGCGCGAGATCGCCCGGCTGTGGTGTGTCGACGCGCGGACGGTCAAGCGCGACATGGCCAAGCTGCGCGATCTGGGCTGGGTCGAGGTCAAACGCCAGGGTGCGCGGGGCCGTGTATCGGTCCTGGGGTTGAACCTTGAGCGGATCATGCTGGATACCCGACGGGAATGGGCCAATATCGGCGAAGATTTCGTGAGCAGGGTGGGGGGCCCGGCAGCCGAGCCAGTCTCGCAGGTTATTCCGTTTCCACGCTCTGTCGCGCCCACGACGAAGGGAGTTTGGGGCGAGGCATGCCGGCGTCTGGCGGATGAGGATCAGGGACTTTGCGACAGTTGGTTTCGGGCGCTGGCGGATGGCGGGATAGAGCAGGGCTGCCTGACGCTGATTGCGCCCAGCCGCTTTCACGCGAACTATGTCCGCAGCCATTTGATGGGCCGCCTGCTCATCGCGGTACGGCGCAGCGATGCGGAGGTCGAGCATGTGCGGATCGAGATAGCGTGATACCCGGGGGGATCTAGCTACATGGTCCCAGACGGCCATTTAGTACTCCTCTCGGCAGGGGAGGAGCAATAAGTCCGTGCATGCCGCGCACCGAATATTTTGAACTGAAGCTTCTGCGCGGTGGCACCAGAGCTGCTGTGACCCCCTATAACTCGTCCATCTGCTGCTAGAGTCCGGCCCATTGAAAAGGACCGGATATGAAGCGAACCAAATTCAGCGATGAGCAGATCATCGGTATCCTGCGCGAACAGGAGGCCGGTACCAAGACCGGTGATCTGTGCCGCAGTCCAAGCGTATAGCAAACAGTCCGGGGGACTGTTTTTAGCGCCGGACGGCATGGCGGAATCGACGTTTTACGTGTGGAAGGCCAAATATGGCGGCATGGAGGTCTCGGACGTCAAACGTCTGAAAGAACTCGAGGACGAGCACGCCCGGCTGAAGCGGCTATTGGCGGAATCCCTGCTCGACCAGGCTGCGTTGCAGGATCTGCTGTCGCGAAAGTGGTGACGCCCGCCGCCAGGCGCGAGGCCGTCGCAATCCTTGTGGAGGGCCACGAGATGAGCGACGTTGGAGCGTCAAGCAAACGGTCCGGGGACCGTTTGTAGCGAGCAACGGCGTGTGCCGTGATCGGCACAGACAGGACCACGGTCCACTACCGCAGCCGGCGTCCCGACGATCACGATCTGCGCGAGCGTCTGCGAGCGCTGGCATCCGAACGCCAGCCGGTTCGGCTAGCGGTGGCTGCACCATCTGCTCAGGCGGGAGGGCCATCTCGTGAACCGCAAGAAAACGCAACGGCTCTATCGCGAAGAGGACCTTTCAGTGCGCAAACGGCGGGGCCGGAAGAAGGCGACCGGGATGCGGGCACCACCGCTGACGGTGGCCTTGCCAAACGCGCGCTGGTCGGTCGATTTCGTCCACGACCAGTTCGCCCAAGGTCGTCGGTTCCGGATATTCAACGTGATCGACGACGTGACGAAGGACTGTCTCGCCGCCGTGGTCAACACTTCGATCTCGGGCCGCCGCGTCGCGCGGGAACTGACGGTGCTGTTCACCCGGCGCGGCAAACCGGGCCTGATTGTCAGCGAGTTGCCATTGGAGCGCCATTGGTCCGAGCGACAATGGCGACGGCACCGAATTCACCTCGAATGCGATGCTTGCTTGGTGCGAGGGGACCGGCGTGCTCTGGCACTTTATCGCGCCCGGAAAGCCAATGCGAGACACGGCATCTGCGAGACGTTCAATTCGAAGATGCGGGACGAACTGTTGCACGAGACGCTGTTCTTCGGCCTCGATCATGCCCGAAGCGTCGTCGCCGAATGGATGGACGATTACAACACGAACCGGCCCCACTCCGCCTTCGGCTACCAAACCCCGTCGACGCAGTGCGTCGACCCTTTGCCGCCCAACTCACCGCAATGGGCGGTCGGCTCCACGAAATGGAAACGTTCCGCCGATCGCCCATTGCTCCCTCTGCGCTAGCGGACAATTGTCACCTGTCGGCTCTGGTTTCGGCTGGATGAGCGTCGGGGGGCACAGCATTTGGGCCACCGCGATTCCTGCGGCCGCCGATTGCGTCAACTCGCAGGCGCAGATTGCCGGCGTGATAACAGACGACGCGCGGTCGGGGCGAGCTGGCAGCGGCGGATAGGAGCGGCGGGTTGTAGGGGTTAGACGGATCGCACTTGAGCAGGGGCCGAAACCAGCAAACCCTTTTTCCCACTGGGGACTGGGCTGCGATCATCAGTGACCGAATACAATGATGCATCACAGCGGAAAGCGGTTGTCATGCCGGCGCGGTCAGCGAATTCGTTCAGGTGCACTATTCCGCTCTCATCTCAGATGTACTGCATCCCGCAAGAGAGGACATCAGACAGGTCACCACGCTGCCGCCGCCGCGTTAGAAGTTCAGGATCTGTGCGCCAGGGCCAATTTGTCTAGACGATCAGCTTGGGACATGAAGCCAGCGCGCGATGCACCGCCTTTAGTTTGGATTCAAATCAAGGCAGCCCGGCGCTACCGCTCGGGTTGGGCTTTGATGTGTGCATCAAAATATTTTTGGCTGCACACTTGCGATCGTGTGCAGCATAGATATATTTGATGCACACACCGAGGTGCTTCGATGACCATCACTTCCCATTCCCGTGCCGCGCAGGTGGCCTATCAGGACCTGCTGCGTCTTCATCTGGATGAGACCGCCTCGGAGCTGATCGGCAGCATCGAGGAACGTGCGCGGAATGGGCGCACTTACCTGTACGATAAATTCCGCATCGGCACCGAGATGAAAAGCCGCTATCTGGGCGAGGACACCCCCGAGTTGCGGGCCCGCCTGACCCGCGCCACCGAGTTGAAGGCCGCGGCCGAGCCGCGCCGAAAAACGATGGCGCGACTTGCCCGCGTCCTGCGCGCCGAGGGGTTCATTGCCACTGACCGGAATACTGGCTCGCTGCTTCTGGCCTTTGCCCGCGCGGGCGTCTTTCGCCTTGGTGGCACGCTTGTCGGCACGGCGGCCTATGCTCTCTATCAGGGCGAGTTGGGCGTCCGCTTCGACTCGGAAGAACTGGCGCAGACGGGCGATATCGATTTCGCCAGTTTCGAGCGGCTCTCGGTTGCCTTGGGGGACACGGTTGAGGAAAATCCGGGCGATATTCTGCAGGCACTGAAGTTCGATCCGGTGCCGGGCGTACAGGATCGGCAGGTCTGGAAATGGCGGCAGAACCGCGGCGAGGCAATGGTCGAGTTTCTCACGCCCGCCTTTGGCGACGAGCGGGTCAAGCCTTTGCCGGCGTTGGGGGTCAGTGCGCAGGCCCTCAACTACTTGAATTTCTTGATTGCCGAGCCGATCCCGGCAGTGGCGCTTTATCGGTCGGGCGTGCTGCTGCAGATCCCGCGGCCCGAACGTTTCGCGATCCACAAGCTGATCGTCGCCGATCGTCGCCACGGCGGTCCCGATCAAGCCAAGTCGCGCAAGGACCGCGGCCAGGCGGCATTTCTGATCGAAGTGCTTGCCGAGGACCGGCCCGACGACCTTCACGAAGCCTATGAGGATGCTCTGTCACGGGGTCCACGCTGGCGCGAAAGGCTAGACGCGAGTCTGGCCAGACTGCCCGCGACTGCCGCGACCTTGCGGGCTTTGGGATGATGTGACGCGGGGCAGGGGATATTGAAACTTATGGCGAATGGGCGTGTCATCCCGGATCGCGGACAGGTTAACGCGGCCACAGTGACGCGTTAACAGAACCTCAGCCCCGTTGTTCGATCTCGCGCAGCAAGCCCATCACGGATGGACGAACCACGCCCTTGCGGCGAAAGACCGCGTGAATGTCACGCTGGAAGGCAAGTTCATCGACCATCAGCGCGACAAGGTCAGCGGCATCCTGCTCGACGCTCGGGCGGGTCAGCTAGCTAAGATAATCGGTCCGGGCGAGCGTGGATTTCAGGAAGGTGATCGAGGTCGTCTCCATCGCCACTTTCGCGCGCGGTAACCCGGCCTTGCGGAATATCTGATCCAGCGTCAGCCGGTCCGGTTCGGGCATCGGGGGCAGGAGCCACGGATAGGCGGGCAGATCCGCCAGCGCGACCCGTTCAAGCCTGGCCAGGGGATGGTCGCGACGGCAGACGATCCGCACCGGCTCGACCAGGACGCTGCGCCATTCGAAATCATCGCTTTGCGGCTCGGACGGTTTGAGGGTGAACAGGATGTCCAGACGACCGTTGTAAAGCTGTGGCAGCAGGTTCTCGTTGATGCCCTCATGCACGACGATCGAGATGTCGGGGGCCTTGCGATTGAAACGGATCAGCGCGTCAGGCAGCAACTGCTGTAAGGCGATCGGCAGGGCTCCGATCCGCAGAACGCCGCGGCGGGCGCCGCGCAGGGCGTCGATCTCGTTCACGGCCTCGTCGGCCAGCTCCAGGATCAACTGCGCATAGCCCAGCAACATCTGGCCGAACAGGGTCAGCTGCGTGCCATTCGGGCCGCGATTGAGCAACCTTGCGCCCAGATCGTCCTCGATCCTGCGCACGCTTTTGGACGTCGCGATGCCTGGGGTATCAGCGTTCCGCATATCGACTGCCGCCCTCGGGGCGAGGATCATCAGGTGATGAAGGCGCAAAGCGAGGGCTTCAAGCAGATGATCAAGGCCGTCGACGGCGAGATCGACTTTGTCGGCTCGCCCCTTGGGTTGGAGGAGTTTGGTCGCGGGGCCTATCCCGATGCTGATCCGTTCAGCCGCGCGCTGTTTCGCCGCTCATTCCACCGCTCGGTGCTGATGGGGGCCGCCATTCACGAAAGCGGTGGCGCAAGAATGGGGGATGATCCGAAGCGATCGGTTCTGAACAAGTGGAACCAATGCTGGGACGCACCCAATCTGGTCGTGTCGGATGCCAGTGCCTTCTGCAGCAGTGGCGTAAGCGGAACGACGCTGACCGTGATGGCACTGACCCTGCGCGCTTGCCGAAATCTGGCCACGGCGCTCAAGGGTCAGGACCGCCCCATTTCCGCCGGTGACCTGTAACCCTATTCGTTTGTCGGCACGTTGGGCTGACCCGGGCCGCATCGAAGCATTCCAAGCCCATCCTCGCTGCGGCTATTTAGCAGGAAATGCTGTTTTCCCGCTCATTTCCGCTAGGTTAGCCTTTCCGCCCTCCTCTAGTATGGAAATAAGGCGGCAACCGGGCAGGAGCAGACCTTGGACATTGCGGAAACCATCGACATCGCCGGATACGAGCTGAGCCTTGAGCCGATGACGGTTGAAGACATCCCCCGGCTGCACGAATTGTCGGTGGCGGTCAGTTGGCCGCATCGTGCCGACGACTGGGCCATGGTGATCGGGCTGGGCCATGGCTGGGTGGCGCGGGATCAGATCGGGCGGGTCTTTGGCTCGGCCATGTGGTTCCCGTTCTCGGACAGCGTGGCCTCGATCGGGATGGTCATCACCTCGCCTCGGTTGCAGGAAAACGGCGCGGGCGGTTGGTTGATGCGCCGCGTTCTGGCCGAGACGCAAGGCCGCGCCCGCGTGCTGAATGCCACCAAGGAGGCGTTCCGGCTGTATGTCTCGCTGGGGTTCAAGACGCTGGCGGCGGTGCATCAGATGAATGGCGTGGTGACCTCGGTTCCCGAATTTCCGGCCACCGCCCGACCCATGCGCGATGCGGATCGTGCGGCGGTGCTGCGGCTCGACACCGACGCGATGGGTGTGGCGCGCCCCGAGGTGATGGCGGCGCTGCTGGCGGTCTCGCAGGGGATGGTGATCGAGCGGGACGGCCAGATCGTGGGCTTTGCGCTGCTGCGTCAGTTCGGGCGCGGCTGGGTGATCGGACCCATCGTCGCGGAAAACGAGGCAGATGCAATGGCGCTGTGCGGGCCGTTCATCGCCGCGCATCAGGGCCAGTTCATGCGCGTCGACACCCGCGAAACGGACGGTCCCTTCCGCGACTTCCTGACCGCAGGGGGGATCGAGGCTTATGACACCGTCCAGCGCATGTCGCTGGAGCCGTTGCCCGAGCCGGTGGGGCCGGCGCGGACCTTTGGTCTTGTCAATCAGGCGCTTGGCTAGGGGATAGGGGCGCGGATAACCGCGCCCTTGTCGATTCAGAAATCCGCGACCTTACCCCAGACCGAGCCGTCCAGCCGCGACGGATGATAGGGCGCGGCATCGACGATGGGGGCGCTTCCCGTCACGATATCCGCGATCAGATGACCCGCGCCCGGACCGATGCCAAAGCCGTGGCCGCTGAACCCGGCAGCAAGGATCAGGCCGGGGATCCGCGTCTCGCCAATGGCCGGGACACCGTCCGGAGTGCTGTCGATATAGCCCGCCCATGACGCGGCCATCGGAACCGTCTCCAGCCCCGGAAAGACCTCGCGTGCGCGCGCCAGCGTCAGCCTGATCTGCCCCATGTCGGGCCGGGGGTCGAGGATGCGCATGCGTTCCATCGGCGTCTGGCGGTCCAGCTTCCAGCGGCACAGCGATTCATGCCCCGATTGCCATCCCTGCAACCCGCCCGGTGCCAGCGACTTGCGGCGCTTGAAGAACATCGGCAGGAATTTCGACCAATAGCGCATCTGCTGTGGCGTCACATCCACCCGCGCCGCGCCAGACACTGCCAGCGTATGACCGCCATCCCCGCGCCGCGTGATCGAGACATGGCTGGTATGGACCGCGTCGGGCAGGGCCGCCCCCGGTGCGACCGACAGGATCGACGAACGCACGCTGGCCTGCGGAAAGCTGAGGCCCAGTTGATGCAGAAAGGACGAGGCCCACGCGCCCCCCGCCATGACCACGGTTCGGGTGCGGATCACGCCCTTCTCGGTGACGACGCCAGCGACGGCACCGCCCAGTAGCTCCAGCCCGCGCGCGGCACAGTTCTGCACGACCCGACCGCCGAAACGTTCGATCCCCAAGGCGATGGTGGGGGCGGCACGCTGCGGATCGGCAATGCCGTCCGAGGGCGAAAACACGCCGCCCTTCCAGTTTTTTCCCGTGGCCGCGCCGCGTTCCCCGGCCTCGGCGGCGCTCAGCATATGGGTGGTGACGCCCTCGCCGCGGGCGAAATCGCGCCAGCGCGCCCAACCAGCAATCTCCGCCTCATTGTTGGACAGATACAGCAGCCCGCAGCGGCGGAACCCGACATCCTGCCCGATTTCGGCGGCAAGCCGGTCCCATAGCGTCAGGCTTTTGGTCGAGATCGGCAGTTCGCGCGCATCTCGGTTCTGCTGGCGGCACCAGCCCCAGTTGCGGCTGGACTGTTCGGCTCCGATCCGACCCTTTTCCAACAGCACCACCGACAGCCCCCGCTGTGCGAGGTAATAGGCGGCGCAGGTGCCGACGATGCCACCGCCGATGACCACGACATCGGCCTGCTTCGGCAACTCGGCTGCGGTTTCGATCGGCATCAGGGGCGCGGGCATGAAAAACTCCTACTGTTCCGGGTAAAGCTAGGCGAACAGGGCGAAAGCATCTGCCGCATCGCCACCAACGACGGAATATTGTGCTGAAAGTCGGCAATCATGCAGAGCCATGAATTGCTGAAAAAATGGCGGATATGCGCACGATTTCCTACGGCGACGCCTTGAGGCTGCGGAATTTTATGCGTAGCCTGTCTGAACCCTTCGCAGACAGGCGCACCATGCTGAAACTCGACCGCATCGACATCCGCATCCTGCATGAACTGCAGCGCAACGGGCGCATCACCAATGTCGAGCTGGCCGATCTGGTCCACCTGTCGCCCAGCCCCTGTCTGATGCGGGTCAAGAAGCTGCAGCAGGCGGGATTCATCACCGGCTATTCGGCGCAGATCGACGTGGCCAAGCTGGGCCCGACCCTGACCGTCTTCACCGAGATCACGCTGAAGAACCACCGCCAGATCGACTTCGCCCGCTTCCAAGAGGCGCTGCTGAAGGTCGAGGAATGCATCGAATGCCATCTGATTTCGGGCGGCTATGACTATCTGCTGAAATTCGTGACCGGTGGCATCACCGAATATCAGGCCATCATGGAGGGCCTGATCGACCGCGAAATCGGCATCGACAAGTATTTCAGCTTTGTCGTGATGAAATCGCCCTTTGTGAAAAGCCACCTGCCGTTGAAGAACATCTTCCGGCTTTAGGCCGACTTGGCGACGCGCAGCGGCACGCCGTCCAGCCAGCCAGTATCCAGCTGCGGCACCGAGGCGAACAGCAACTGCGAATAGGGATGGCGGGCGCCATGCGGCAGGCTGTCGGCGCGCAGGGTCTCGACCGTCTCGCCGCCATTCATCACCATCACCTCGTCGCAGATCGCCTGCACGGTGGACAGGTCATGGCTGATGAAGACATAGGACAGGTCCAGTTCGCGCTGAAGTTCCTTCAGCAACTCGATCACCGCCGCTGCGACCACCGTATCCAGCGCCGAGGTGATCTCATCACACAGGATCACCTCGGGGTTTGCAGCCAGGGCGCGGGCAAGGTTCACCCGCTGCTTCTGCCCGCCGGAGAGTTCGCCGGGCAAGCGGTGGGCGATGGCCTTGGGCAGGCGCACCATGTCCAGCAACTGGGTGATGCGATCCTGTTTCGCAGCGCCTTTCAGCCCGTGATAGAAGGTCAGTGGCCGCCCCAGAATGTCACCGATGGGACGGGCCGGGTTCAGCGCGGTATCGGCCAGCTGAAACACGATCTGCAAGCGGCGCAGGTCTTCCTTGCTGCGCGCGGCGGCGGCGGGTTCCAGCAATTCGCCATTCAGCAGCACCTTGCCCGAGGCAGGTGGCAGCAGCCCGGCAATGGCGCGAGCCAGCGTCGATTTGCCCGAGCCGCTTTCCCCGATCACGCCCAGATTGCTGCCCTTGGCCAGACGGCAGCTGACATCCTTCAGGACCAGCTTATGCGGCATCCGGTCGGGGCCAAGCGGTCCATAACCGGCGATGACATTCGCAACCTCAAGGATCGGCACCCGCGCCGCCGCCTCGGGCTGAGCGGCACGGGCATAGGCCACCGGCTCGAATGCCGAAAGCAACTCGCGGGTATAGGGATGGGCAGGGCGATGCAGGATGGCTTCGGTCGGACCGATTTCCTGCACCACGCCGCCTTTCAACACAACGATGCGGTCGGCGATCTGGGCCACGACGGCCAGATCATGGCTGACATAGACCCCGGCCATGCCGCCCGCTTTCATCACCGATTTAAAGGCGCGCAGCACCTCGATCTGGGTGGTTACATCCAGCGCGGTGGTGGGTTCGTCAAAGATCACCAGCTTGGGGTCGCCGATCAGTGCCATCGCCGCCGAAAGCCGCTGCAACTGCCCGCCGGACACCTGATGCGGATAGCGCTGGCCGATGTTTTCGGGATCGGGCAAGGCCAGCGCGCGGAACAGTTCGACCGCCTTGGCGCGGGCCTGCGGCATCGGCATGGTGCGGTGGATGCGGGCGACCTCGATCACCTGATCGATCAGACGCAGCGCCGGATTGAAGGCGGCGGCGGCGCTTTGCGGGACATAGGCGACCTCGGTTCCGCGCATGGCCTGACGCTGGCGCGCGGTCATCTGCACCACGTCGCGTCCGGCCAGACTGACCGACCCGCCCGAGATCTCGCAGCCGGACCGGGTATGGCCCATCAGGGTCAGGGCGATGGTGGTCTTGCCCGAGCCGCTTTCACCGATCAGGGCGACGATTTCGCCGGGCGCGATGTCAAAGCTGACGCCCTTGATGATCGGGATGATATTGCCGGCATCGGTGGTGGCCTTGACCTGAAGATCGCGGATTTCGACAAGGTTTGGCATCATTCGCTCCGGTCGCGGATCTTGACGGGCAGGTTGTCGATCAGCAGGTTCACGCTGATCGTCAGGCTGGCAATGGCCAGGCTGGGGATGGTGACGGCGGGCGCGGCAAAGGGCAGGCCGCCGATATTCTCGCGCACCAGACTGCCCCAGTCGGCATTGGGCGGCTGCACGCCAAGGCCAAGGAAGGACAGGCCCGACAGCAACAGCACAATAAAGACGAACCGCAGCCCGACATCGGCCAGCACCGGGCCGGTCATGTTGGGCAGGATTTCCTTCAGGATCAGATAGGGCGTGCGTTCGCCCCGGGCGCGGGCCACGGTGACGAAATCCATGGTGTTGATATTGACCGCCAGCGACCGGGCAAAGCGATAGGCACCGGGCAAGTAGATCACCGCCAGCACCGCGATCAGCACCGGGATGGACGATCCGACCGCCGCCACCATGACCAGCCCGAACAGCTTGGACGGGATCGAGTTCAGCGCATCCAGCACCCGCGACAGGATCGTGTCGAACCAGCCGCCGGTGACCGCCGCCGTCATCCCCAGCACCACGCCCGAGGCGCAAGCCAGCACCACCGCCGCCAGCGAGATGCCGACCGTGTAGCGCGCCCCCATCAGGATACGCGAGAACATGTCGCGCCCCAGATAATCCGAGCCGAACCACAATTCGCCGGTCATCGGACCGAAATATTCGAAGTCGATGATGTCTCCGGGCGGATGCGGCATCAGCCAGGGGCCGATGATGGCGATGACGGCCCAGAACAGCACGATGGTCGCGGCAAGGATACCGGTCCAGCTGATGTGATAGCCAAGCCTGCGGGGGGTGGGGAAGGAAACAGCCATTACTTGCGCAACCTGGGGTTCGAGAGGATGGCGATCACATCGGCAAGGGTGATCAGGACCAGATAGCCGATGCAGAAGATCATCGCGCAGCTCTGGATCAGCGGCAGGTCGCGGGTGGCGACGGAATCGACCATCAGCCGGGCAATGCCGGGATAGTTGAAGACCGTCTCGACGATGATCACGCCCCCGACCAGATAGGACAGTGACAGCGCCACCGCGTTGACGATGGGACCGACGGCATTGGGCAGGGCGTGACGCAAGACCATGCGCGGACGGGATGCGCCCTTCAGCAGCGCCATCTCGACATAGGGGCTGTCCAGAACGCTGATCATCGCGGCGCGGGTCATGCGGATCATCTGGGCGCAAATCACGCAAAGCAGGGTGATCACCGGCATGGCAAAGATCCGCAGCATCTCACCGATGCTTTGCACATCATTGCCGAAGGACAGCGCTGGCAGCCATTTCAGCCAGACGGCAAAGATCAGCACGGCCAGCGTCGCAATCATGAATTCCGGGACCGAGATCACCCCGATGATGCAGGTGCTGACGATGCGGTCGTAAAGCGTGCCGCGATACATCGCGCTGGTGATCCCCAGCGTCAGCGCCAAGGGCACGGCCAGCGCGGCAGTAACCGCCCCCAGCCGCAGCGTGTTCAGCAGCCTGCCGCCGATCAGGTCGGCGACCGGCATGCTGTTGGCATAGGAAGTCCCCAGATCGCCCTGCGCCAAACCCCAAAGCCAGCTTGCATACTGCACCAGCGCGGGCTGATCCAGATGCATGGCCTGACGCAGCCCGGCCACGGCCTCGGGGGTGGCGGCCTGACCCAACAGGATCTCGGCCACGTCTCCGGGCAGCATCTGGGTCGCGCCAAAGACCACGGCCGACACGATCAGCAATGTGATCGCGGCGACGCCCAGCCGGCCAAGAACAAGTCTGGGGATTTGCGAATTCATCCAAGGAGACCTTTCACGAAAGCAACGGGGGCGGCAGATGCGCCCCCGTCCGGGGATCAGGCCTGAAGCCAGACATATTCGGCCATGGCGTAGCCCATCTGGCCGCCCAGCGGATTGGTCTCAAGCCCTTGCAGCTTGTTCGACTTGGCCTCCATGTCCGACAGCCAGACCGGGATCGCGGTCGCCGCCTCGTTCGAGACGATGACCTGACATTCGTCGTAGATCTCCTTGCGCTTGGAGTCGTCCAGCTCTCCGCGGGCCTCATGGACCAGCTTGTCGAACCTCTCGGAGCGGAACTGGCTTTCGTTCCACGGTGCATCCGAGGTGTAGAGCAACGAGAACAGGATGTCCGGCGTCGGGCGCGGGTTGATATTGCCGAAATGAACCGGCGATTTCAGCCAGTATTTCGACCAGTAGCCGTCCGAGGGCACGCGCTGGATGTCGAACTTCATCCCGATCTTGGACCCGGCCTGTTGCAGCAGCGTCGCCATCTCGACCGAGGACGTGGCCGCATCGGATGCGACGATCGGGATGTTTTGTCCCAGCAGCCCGGCTTTCTCGAATAGCGACTTGGCGCGTTCGGGATCGAATTCGCGGGCCTTCAGCTCGGCATTGTGGAAGCGGTTCGAGGGCGAGATCGGCTGGTCATTGGCGATGACCGCGCGGCCACGGGCGATGGATTTGGTGATCAGCTCGCGGTCGAACAGGTATTTCATGCCCTCGGCGAAGCCCGCCTTGTCGCCGGGCGCCATGTCCAGCCGCATGTTGAAGTTGGTGTAGTTGCCAGCGGTGTTCTGCACCACGTCGATATTGCCCGCGGCTTCGATCAGGCGCAGCGCCTGCGGCTTGATCGAGGCAGCCAGATGGATATCGCCCGACAGCAGCGCATTGACCCGCGCGGTATCGTCGGGAATGGCGAAATATTCGAAGCTGTCGACATTGGCACCGCCGGACTTGAAGTAATTCTCATTGCGCTTCATCAGCGATTTCACGCCCGGCTCAAAGCTTTCCAGCGCGAAGGAGCCGGTGCCGTTGCCCTTGCTGAAATCGGTGGTGCCGTCGGCCACGATCATGAAATGGTGCATGGCGAGGATGCTGGGAATATCGGCATTCGGCGCGGTCAGCGTGATCTGCACGGTGGTCGGGTCGATGGCCTTGATCTCGGTCATCTGCTTGGCCATGGCATTGACCTTGGAGCCGACGCTTTCGTCCAGATGGCGGTTCAGCGAATAGACCACGTCATCAGCAGTCAGGGTCTTGCCGTCATGGAAGGTCACGCCCTTCTTCAGCTTGATGGTCCAGACCTTGGCGTCGCTCGACTCGACGCTGTCGGCCAGTTCCATCTGGACCTCGCCCTTGCCGTTGAGGAAGGTCAGGCGGTTGTACAGCGCGCAGCAACGCACGTAATCGGTTGCCTGCGAGGCCTTGGCCGGGTCCAGCGTATCGGCGGTGGACGAGGACCAGCTGGCCCCGATCAGATGGCCGCCGCGGACCGGGGTCGCGGCCAGCGCGGCGCTGGCGCGGCCCAGAATGCCGCCGCCGACGGCAAGGCCGATCCCGCCCGCCATGAACATGCGCAGAAGATCGCGCCGCGAGGCGCCACGGCGCATGGCGTCTTCGACCATCGCATCGTCCGAACGGGACCAGTTGGTAATGCCGGTATTGCTCATCGTTCTTCCCTGTTCTTGCGCCGTCTGGCGCGGATGGAACGCCCTTGCGGGGCATATGGCCGATCCGTCGCAGGCGACAGGACCGATCCGCCGGAACTGGGCAGGACATGCTGGTTCAAGGATCGTCTCTTCCCCGATCCGCAAACATTTGTGCGGCGACGGGGTATTCCCTGTTGGCAGCATGATCTGCCGGATTTTCTTGCCCCGATCTTGCGCCGGGGTTGATCATTGGCCTTGGTCAGCCTTGACCGCTAAGGGGCAGAATGAAACGAAACGGCGCTTGGGATGCGTCGAAATCGTGGCTACCGCAGCATATTATGCTGAACTGGCAGCGGGCGGCGGAATGCCGTCAATAGCCCCGCTGCCGGTCGATCTGGCCCGGCACGCTTGTGCCCGCCAGATCGGCTCGGATGCCGGCGATGACATGGGCCGCGCCCTCGGCGGCACTGGTTTGGCTGGCGATATGCGGGGTCACGATGACGGCGGGGTGCCGCCACAGGGGATGTTCGGCGGGCAGCGGCTCGGGTTCGGTCACGTCCAGCATCGCTGCCGCAATCTGGCCCGAATCCAGCGCCGCCAGCAGGTCCTGCGTCACCAGATGCCCGCCCCGGCCGACATGAACCAGCCGTGCGCCATGCGGAAGCCGGGCGAACAGTTCGGCGTTCAGGATGCCCTGCGTATCCGCCGTCAGCGGCAACAGGCAGATCAGCAGATCGGTCCGCGCCAGAAAGGCGTTCAGATCGGTGAAACAGGTGACGCCCTCGACCGACTTGGCCGTGCGGCTGTAGCCCGCGAGGTCAAAGCCAAAGGGCCGCAGCCGGTCGATCACCGTCAGGCCCAGCTGGCCCAGCCCCATCACCCCGACCCGGCGCTGTGGGGCGGGCAGGTTCTCGCCCGCCTGCCATTCGCCCTGTGCCTGCCGCGCCAGATAGGCGGGCAGGTCGCGATGCAAAGCCAGCGTCGCAAGCGTGGCATATTCGCCCATCTGCGCTGCAATGCCCGGTTCCAGCATGCGCACGATGCCGATATGCGCGGGGATCTGGCTTTGGTCGAACTGGTCCACCCCCGCGCCGATGGAGAAGATCAGCCGCAGGTTCGGATAGGTCTGCGCCAGATCCGGCGGCGCGGTCCATGTCACCAGCCAGCGCACCGCCAACTTGTCCGGGGCCTGTCCGACATGGAAATCCACATCGGGCAGGGCTTCGGCAAAGGCCGCGCGGAACACCTCGGCCCGCGCGGGCGTGGACAAGAACAGAACCGCCATCAGCGCATCGCCGCACGAATATCGGGATCGTCCAGCGTCTGGTCCAGCGTCTGCCGGGTGCGTTCGACGATCTGGTCGATCTCGGCTTCAGTGCAGCATAAGGGCGGGGCATAGCCGATCACGCCTTGGGCAAAGGCGCGCAGGACCAGCCCGTTCTGCCATGCCCGGTCAAAGATCCGGGTCGAGGGCTGGGCCACCGCTGGCAGCGGGGTCTTCAACTGCTTGTCGGTGACCAGCTCGATCGCGGCCAGCATTCCGCGCCCGCGCACATCGCCGACCAGCGGGTGATCGGACAGGCCCTGCAGCCCGGCCAGCAGCCGTGCCCCCATTCGGCGGCCATTTTCCAGCAGCCCGTCCTCGTACAGGTCCAGCACGGCAAGGCCGACGGCGGCACTGACCGGGTGGGCCGAGTAAGTGTAGCCGTGGCCCACTGCCGCAGCGCCCGCGCCATCGGCGATGGTGTCATAGACATGATCCGACAGGAACACCGCACCCATCGGCACATAGCCCGAGGTCAGCCCCTTGGCCGTGGTCATCATGTCGGGAACGATGCCCTCTTCCTCGCAGGCAAAAAGCGGGCCAGTGCGGCCAAAGCCGGTGATGACCTCATCGGCGATGAACAGGATGTCCAACTCGGTGCAGACCGCCCGCATTGCTGCGATCCAGCCCTTGGGCGGAACCAGAACCCCACCCGAACCCTGAATCGGCTCGACATAGAAGGCCGCGACACGCTCGGGGCCGCCGATCTGGTCGATCTTGGCGCGCAGTTCCGCGACCGAGGTCGCGATGATCGCCTGCGGATCATTCCCCACCGGGTTGCGATAAGCGTAATGCGAGGAAATCTTGTGCTGCCAGTCCAGCGGCAGGCTGAAACCTGCATGGAAGGCGGGTAGCGCCGTCAGTCCCGCGCCCACCGTGCTGGACCCGTGATAACCCTGCTGGACCGAGATGAACTGATCCTTCTGCGGCAGCCCGCGCGCGTTCCAGTAATAGCGGGCGAAACGCACGGTGCTGTCCACCGCGTCCGAGCCACCCAGCGTGAAATAGACATGGTTCAGATCGCCCGGCGCATGATCGGCCAGCCGCGCGGCAAGGCGGGCGGCTGGCTCCGAACCAAGGCTGAAATAGCCGGTGGCATAGGGCAGTTCGCGCAATTGCTTCGTCGCGGCCTCGATCACCGATTCCTGGCCATAGCCGGCATTCACGCACCAAAGGCCCGCGAAACCGTCCAGAAGCTGGTGCCCGGTTGCGTCGGTCACCGTCGCGCCCTTGGCTGATTTCAGCAGGCGCACGCCGGTGGCTTCATGACCGCGCCACGAGGCGACGGGATGGACCAGATGCGCCCGGTCCTGTTCGATCAGGGAATTGCTGAGCATGGGTTTATCTCCTGTTGTCAGCCAAGGGCCTGGGCAGCAAGCGCGAAGCGTTGGAACGCACCTGTCCTGGCCTGAATGTCTCCGCGCCGCATGGCGATGCCGGTATCGACCCGCGCAAGGCCGATGTCCTGCAGCCATCCGGCAATGTCCGTCTCATCGGTGGTGTCGACGCGCATGAACTCGCCGCCACGACCGGCCAGAACAAAGCCAAGCAGGTCACGGGCCGTCGCATCGTCCTGCGCCACCACCGGCCCGACGACATGCCCGCGCCCGAAATCGCGCAGCACGGCAAAGCCCTTGCCGTCGATCAGCGCGATTCGACCCCGCTTGGCCAATGCCGTTAGCAAGGTGGCACGATCCGCACCATTGGTGTCGCGGTCCATGGCGACAATCGCGGGCAGGTCGGAAGCCTCGGCCCAGCGGACGCCCTTCACCGTGGGCAGTCCGGCCACATGGCCCTGATGCTGATGCACCAGCCCGCATTCGACAAAGCCAAGCTTCAGGTAAAGCGGCAGTCCGGCCTGCGTCGCCACCAGCCGCCATTCCTGCGGCTGTGCCAGCGCCATTGCCTGCTGCATGATTTCGCGCCCAAGGCCGCGGCCGCGCATCGTTTCATCGACGATGATCATGTTGACCATGCCGACCGGACCAAAGGGCGTGGCCAACGCGGTGGCGACGACGCGACCATCTTCCTGCGCGACGACGCCTTGGCTGACCGATTGCACCAGCGCCCAATCCTCGCGCCGATGCGGCCAGCCCGCCTCGCGCGACAGGCGCAGCGCGGCGTCAAGATGTTCGGGCCCGAAAGGGGCAAAGTTCAGGGTCTGGGTCATGGAAAACCTTTTGGGTCGGGACCGGCACATCATGCGGTGTTCCGCGCCGATCTTTGACGGCATCGCAGCTTTTCACAAAAATCTTCGGCTGTTCCTTGCTGGGGTGGCAGCAGGAAATGCTGTCACGTTCAACTGTGCTGGCCCGTGGGGCAGGGGGCGATTGCGGGCTGTCGCAACTCTCTGCCGTCATGGCGTCTCGATACGGTGTTTTCTGCTACGCGCGGCGGCAATTGCGGCCAGACTGGTCGGCGGCGGCGCTTAGGATCAGGGCAACCCATCTGCACGAGGACATCATGGCCCTGTTCCGCCCGAAATACGTGACCTTCGACTGCTACGGCACGCTGACCAATTTCGACATGGCTGGCGCCGCCCGCCGCGTTTATGGCGCGCAGCTGGACGAGGCCGCGATGACGCAGTTCATCAAGAACTTCGCCGCCTACCGTCTGGATGAGGTTCTGGGTGCGTGGAAGCCTTATGCCGAGATCGTCCACAACTCGCTGGAGCGCACATGCAAGGCGAATGGCGTGACCTTCCGCCCCGAAGATGCCCTGCGTGTGTATAATGAGGTTCCGACCTGGGGTCCGCACGCGGACGTGCCCGCCGGATTGGCGAAGCTTGCGCAGGAAATCCCGCTGGTGATCCTGTCCAACGCCATGAAGGTGCAGATCCCCCATAACGTCGAAAAGCTGGGCGCGCCCTTCTTCAAGGTGATCACCGCCGAGGAAACCGGCGCCTACAAGCCGCAGATGCAGGGTTTCGAATACATGCTCGACGTGCTGGGCTGCGGGCCCGAGGACATCACCCATGTGTCGTCCTCGTTCCGCTACGACCTGATGACCGCGCATGATCTGGGCATCAAGTCCAAGGTCTGGGTCAATCGCGGCCACGAACCCGCGAACCCCTATTACGAATATACCGAGATCAAGGATATCGGCGGGCTTCCCGGCGTCTTCGGGATCTGAGCGCGATGAAATTCGTCTCTTACTGGCAAGACAGCGTGCCGCCCTTTGCCGGGGCGGCCAGCGGGCCGGTGCAGGGCCATTACGATGTCGCGGTGATCGGCGCGGGCTTCACCGGCCTTGGCGCGGCACGCAAACTGGCGATGGAGGGTCGCAGCGTTGCGGTGCTTGAGGCCCGGACGGTGGGCTTTGGCGCCTCGGGGCGCAATGGCGGCCACCTGAACAACGGCATCGCGCATAGCTATCTGGCGGCACGGTCCGAATTCGGGGCAGAAAAGGCCCGCGCGCTTTATCGCGCCTTCGATGACGGTATCGACACGATCGAACGTATCGTGCGCGAGGAGGGGATCGATTGCGATTTCCGCCGCTCGGGCAAGCTCAAGCTCGCCTCGAAGCCGCAGCATATGGAGGGGATTGCCCGCAATTTTCAGGCGATCCATGCCGAGGTCGACCCCGAGACCGAGCTGCTGACCCGCGACGACCTGCGGGCTGAGGTCGGTTCGGATGCGTTCCATGGCGCCATGCTGCAGAAGAAAAGCGCCATGATGCATATGGGTCGCTTCGTCACTGGTCTGGCCGAGGCGGCAGCACGGCGTGGCGCGACCATCTATCAGAACGCTCCGGTCACGGCGCGGCGCGAAATGGGCCGAGGCTGGCAACTGGACACCCCGCGCGGCAACATCACTGCGGACAAGGTGCTGCTGGCAACCGGGGCCTATACCACACCGGCCTTTGGCTGGTTCCGGCGGCGCATCGTGCCCGTGGGCAGCTTCCTTTTGGCGACGCGGCCTTTGACGCCGTCCGAGATCGCGGCGACCCTGCCCGGCAACCGGACCTGTGTGACCTCGCTGAATATCGGCAATTACTTCCGGCTTGCCCCGGACAATCGGCTGATCTTTGGCGGCAGGGCGCGGTTTTCGGCACGCTCGGATCAGCAATCGGACGCGCAAAGCGGGGCAATCCTGCGTCAGGCGATGGCGGGCATCTTTCCGCATCTGGCCGATGTCGCGGTCGATTACTGCTGGGGCGGTATGGTCGATATGACGCAGGACCGTTACCCGCGCGCGGGTTTCGCCGACGGTGTGCATTTTGCCATGGGCTATTCCGGCCACGGCGCACAGATCGCCAGCCATATGGGCGAGATCATGGCCGATCTGATGATCGGCAAGACCGACCGCAACCCTTTCTCTGACCTGCCATGGAACGCGGTGCCGCTGCATACCGGCAAGCCGTGGTTCCTGCCGCTGGTCGGGCTTTATTACAAAACTCTGGACAAGGTGAAATAATGGACCTGCTGATCAAGATCGACCCGAACAACCTGCCCGCCCCCAAGGCATCAAAGCCCCTGCCCGAGCGGCTGGTATCGGGCGACCCGTCCTTCACCACCTGGGCTTTTGACGAGGGCAAGGAAGGCCGCGTCAAGACCGGCATCTGGGAGGCAACTCCGGGCGAGACGCTGTCGATCAAGGGCGAGATCTACGAATACTGCCATATCCTTGATGGCGTCGTTGAGTTGACCGAGGATGGCAAGGAACCCGTCACCTATCGCAAGGGCGACAGCTTTGTGATGAAGCCTGGTTTTCGTGGTGTCTGGAAGACGATCGAGACGATCCGCAAGATCTATGTCGTGATTGAGTAAGCATCGCTCTCTGGAAGCCAACGGGCGCCATCTCTCGACGGCGCCCGTTTTCTTTCTTGCTCAAATATCCCGGGGGGACGCCACTGTGGCCCCGTTGAGGGGCCGCAGTGGCGTGGGGGCAGAGCCCCCGGCCCGGCATCGCCGCTATCAGAGACCCGCCATGTGGAAGGCCTTGCTTTCGAGGTATTCGTCGATGCCGATGCGGGCGCCCTCGCGGCCGAGGCCGGATTGCTTGACGCCGCCGAAGGGCGAGACCGTGGTCGAGACCGAGCCGGTGTTCAGCCCGACCATGCCGAATTCCAGCGCCTGCCCGACGCGCCAGGCGCGCTTGTGGCTCTCGGTGTAGAAATAGGCGGCCAGCCCATAGGGCGTGGCATTGGCCAGGGCGATGGCCTCGGCCTCGGTCTCGAAGGGAAACAGCGCCGCGACCGGGCCGAAGGTTTCCTCGCTGGCCAGCTCCATCGTCACGTCGGCCCCTCCCAGCACCACCGGCGTGGCATATTGACCGCCCGAGGGCGTCGGGGCCTCGGCCAGCAGGACCGCGCCCTTGTCCACCGCATCGGCGACATGGCGGCGG
This sequence comes from Paracoccus litorisediminis, assembly GCF_009711205.1. Classification (GTDB taxonomy): domain Bacteria; phylum Pseudomonadota; class Alphaproteobacteria; order Rhodobacterales; family Rhodobacteraceae; genus Paracoccus; species Paracoccus litorisediminis. The sequence goes on from NZ_WMIG01000018.1 coordinate 23,600, forward strand.
ATCTTCTCCAGCGCCGGGGCATTGATCATCGGGCCGATCTCGACCCCCGGCTCCAGCCCCGGACCGACGCGCAGCGCCGCCACCCGCGCGGCCAGCTTTGCCGCGAAGGCGTCATAGATCCCCGCCTGCACCAGCACCCGGTTCGAACAGACGCAGGTCTGCCCGCCATTGCGGAATTTCGAGGCCATCGCGCCCTCGACCGCCGCGTCCAGATCGGCGTCGTCGAAGACGATGAACGGCGCATTGCCACCCAGCTCCAGGCTGAGCCGCTTCACCGAGGGCGCGCATTGCGCCATCAGCATCGCCCCCACCCGGGTCGAGCCGGTAAAGGACAGCTTGCGCACCGTGGGGTTCGCGGTCAGCTCGGCCCCGATCGCGGTGGGCAGGCCGGTGACGATGTTGATGACCCCCGCCGGTATCCCCGCGCGCTCGGCCAGCACCCCCAGCGCCAATGCGGAAAACGGCGTGAATTCCGAGGGCTTGATCACCACGGTGCAGCCCGCCGCCAGCGCCGGGGCGACCTTGCGGGTGATCATCGCATTGGGGAAGTTCCATGGCGTGATGATCGCCGAGACCCCGACCGGCTCCTTCAGCACCACGATCTGGCGGTCTCCGGTGGGTGCAGGGATGACCGATCCGTCGATGCGGCGGGCCTCTTCGGCGAACCATTTCACGAAGCTGGCGCCATAGGCGATCTCGCCCCTGGCCTCGGCCAAAGGCTTGCCCTGCTCCATGGTCAGGATCAGGGCAAGGTCATCGGCATGATCCTCCATCAGCGCGAACCAGCGTTCGAGCAATGCTGCGCGGTCGGCATGGGGGCGCTTGCGCCAGTTCTGGAAGGCGGCATCGGCGGCCTCGATTGCGGCGCGGGTCTGCGCACCCGAGACATCGGGCACCGAGCCGATCACCGCCCCGGTCGCCGGATCGGTGACCTCCAGCGTCGCGCCGCCATCGGCCGGGACCCAGGTGCCGCCGATCAGCGCCGACTGGCGCAGCAGGTCCGGATCGGCAAGGCCCGGCAGTTTCGTCATCACGTTCATTCCTGTTCCTCCAGCGCGGCCAGCACGGCGGCGGTGATCTGATCGGTGCTGTCGCGGCCGGGTACGGTGCCGATGCCGCGGGCGGTGGTGGCCTCGACCGCGGCCATGATCCGGGCCGCGACCGCAGGCTCGCCCAGATGGTCCAGCATCATCACCAGCGACCAGATCGCGGCGATCGGGTTGGCGATGCCCTGATCGGCGATGTCGGGGGCCGAGCCATGCACCGGCTCGAACATCGACGGGCCCTTGCGGGTCGGGTCGATATTGGCCGAGGCGGCAAAGCCCAAGCCCCCCTGGATCGCCGCGCCCAGATCGGTCAGGATGTCGCCGAACAGGTTCGAGGCCACCACCACGTCCAGCGTCTCGGGGGCCATGACCATGCGCGCGGCAATGGCGTCGACATGGTAATGGCTGACCTCGACCTCGGGGAATTCAAGCGCCAGATCGCGGGTGACCTCATCCCAGAACACCATCGAGTATTTCTGGGCATTGGATTTGGTGACCGAGGCCAGCTTGCGCCGCCGCCCCATCGCCTGTTCGAAGCCGAAGCGCAGGATGCGCTCGACGCCGGTGCGGGTGAAGATCGCGGTCTCGACCGCGACCTCGTCGCCGGTGCCCTGATGGACGCGGCCCCCGGCGCCGGAATATTCGCCCTCGGTGTTCTCGCGGATGCAGAGGATGTCGAAACCGTCCTTGCGCAGCGGGCCTTCGACGCCGGGCAGCAGCCGGTGCGGGCGGATATTGGCATATTGGACGAAGGCCTTGCGGATCGGCAGCAACAGCCCGTGCAGCGACACCGCATCGGGCACCTTGGCCGGCCAGCCGACCGCGCCCAGAAAGATCGCGTCAAAGCCGCGCAGGGTCTCGATCCCGTCCTCGGGCATCATCCGCCCGGTCTGCAGGTAATGCTCGCAGGACCAGGGAAAGCCGGTCGGCTCCAGCAATCCCGGTGCCGCGGCCTCAGCCACGGCCATGGCGGCCTCAAGAACAGGAATGCCGATCCCGTCGCCGGGGATTAATGCAATGCGGTGGGAAGTTCGGATGGTCATATGAGCCTCAAAGGTCGATCAGAACGGATTTCGAGCGGCGGTTGGCGTGATAGGCCTCGCGGCCCAGATCCTTGCCCAGCCCCGAGGATTTGTAACCCCCGGTCGGCAGGATATGATCGCGCGAGCGGCCATAGCGGTTGACCCAGACCGTGCCCGCCTGCAGCGCACGGGTGACGCGGATCGCGCGGGACAGGTCACGCGTATAGACCCCGGCGGCCAGACCATAGGTCGGATGATCGGCCAGCGCCAAGGCCTCGTCATCATCGGTGAAGCTTTGCAGCGTCAGTACCGGGCCAAAGATTTCTTCGGTCACGGCAGGGTTTTTCTGGTCGACGCCGCGCAGCAGCGTCGGCTGATAGAAGAAGCCTGGCCGGTCCATGGAAGCCGCGCCGCAGACCACCTCGGCCCCGTCGCGGATCGCGGCCTGCACAATCTCGTCGACGCGACCCAACTGGCGGGCAGAGATCGCGGGGGAATAGCCGCTGCCCTCCAGCCAGCTGGGACCGGGATTGCGCGGCTGCATCAGGGCGACCAGCTTTTCCGACAGCGCCTCGGCGACCGAGGCATGGGCGATGACCCGGCTGCCCGCGACACAGGCCTGACCGGCATTGAACATGATGCTGCCCGCGATGCAGCGCGCCGCCAGATCCAGATCCGCATCGGCAAAGACCACCTGCGGGCTTTTGCCGCCCAGCTCCAGCGTCATCGGCTTGATGCCGCTCCGGGCGATGTTCTGCATGATCGCCGCCCCCGCCAGCGTTGAGCCGGTGAAGCTGACCTTGCCGATGCCGGGATGCCCGGTCAGCGCCGTGCCGGTGACCAGCCCATCACCCAGCACGACATTGACCAGCCCGGCGGGGATGCCGGCCTGCACCGACAGCTCGGCCATGCGCAGCGTGGCAAAGGGGGTCATCTCGGACGGCTTAAGCACTACGGCATTTCCTGCCGCCAGCGCTGGTCCCAGTTTCCATCCCGCCATCGAGATCGGAAAATTCCACGGCGTGATCGCGCCGACGACGCCGTAAGGCTCGTCCATGATCATGCCCAGCTGGTCGTCGCGGGTCGGGACCAGCGCGCCGCCCTCCTTGTCGGCCAGTTCGGCAAAAAAGCGGATCTGCTCGGCGGTGACGGCGATGTCGATGCCGGGGATCTGGCTGATCAGGCGGGTCGAGGCCACGGATTCCAGCCAGGACAGTTCCGCGGCATGCGCCTCGATCAGGTCGGCCCAGGCATGCATGGCCCGTGTGCGGTCGCGGGGCTGGCAAGCACCCCAGCCGGAATCCCGCTGCGCCTTGGCCGCGACGGCCACGGCACGGTCGACCATTTCCGCATCCGCGACCGGGATCGCCCCCAGCGGCTGGCCGTCCGAGGGCCGGGTCAGCGGCAGAATATGCTCGGCTTCGATATAGGCGCCGCCAATGAAATGGCCACGAGGCAGGGCGGCGGCATTGGGGTCAAAGGGCAGGTTCATGGCGCTTTCCCTGATGGTTATTCGCGGTCAACCTAGTCCCACCGCCGCCGCAGAAGTCATTTCCCGACCCACAGCCGCAGCCGATCTTGCCGAAGGCTGCGGCAGACGCGGCATTCCATGCTGCGGCAGGATCGGAACATGCCCTTGCCCGCGTCCGGCAGGGAATTGCGCCGCCCCGCGCCGCTTCGGCAGAAACTGGCGCGCGAAATCGGCAGGATGGCCAAGCAATCCAAACTCTGAGTCCGCCATGACCCCCGAAGCCATCCTTGCCGATCTTGTTGCTTGCGCCGACCTGCCCGGAGGCTCGAATGCCTCGGTCGCCGGTTGCGTGCAGCATCATCTGCGCCGCGCCGGGCTTGATCCCGTGGTGCTGACCGGTCCCGAGGGCGACCGGGTGAACATCCTTGCCACGATCGGTCCGCGCAACACGCCGGGGGTGATCCTGTCGGGGCATATGGATGTGGTCTCGACCGAGGGGCAGGTCTGGGCCTCGGACCCGTTCCGGCTGACCGCGCGCGACGGCAGGCTCTACGGGCGCGGGACCACCGACATGAAGGGCTATCTGGCCTGCATGCTGGCGATGATCCCCGAACTTCAGGCCGCCGGGCTGCAGCGCCCGGTCCACCTTGCCTTTTCCTATGATGAGGAGATCGGCTGCCGCGGTGCGCCCCATTTGATCGCGGCGTTGCCCGGCCTGATCGCGCCCCCCGCAGCCTGCATCGTGGGCGAGCCCTCGGGGATGCGACCGGTCCTGTCGCACAAGGGCAAACAGGCGACCGCCTTGGTGCTTAGGGGACGCGCGGCCCATTCCTCGCAGCCCGAGGCCGGGTTGAACGCGAATTACGCCGGGGCCGAGATCCTGCTGGCCATCCGCGACCTGAATGCCCGCTTGGCCAGCGAAGGCCCCTTTGATCCGCGGTTTTCTCCGCCCCATTCCACGGTGGTTGCGGGGGTGGTGCGGGGCGGCACGGCGGTCAATATCATTCCCGACCGCTGCGAGATCCAGTTCGAGGTCAGGACGATCCCCGGCGACGATCCGGCGGCGATCACCGCACATGTGATCCAAGCGGCGCGCGCGCTGGTCCCCGACCGGGTCCTGACGGTCTCGCGTCATGAGCTGAGTGCCTATCCGGCTCTACCGCCTGCGGACGATCCGCAATTGGCGGACCTGTTGATCCGTTTGACAGGACATGAGGCACTGCAATCGGTCAGCTACGGCACCGAGGCAGGACTGTTCGACGCCGCGGGTATCCCCGCCATCATCTGCGGCCCCGGCGAGATCGCCCGCGCGCATCGCCCCGATGAGTTCATTCTGCCCAGCGAACTGGCCGAATGCTGCGCCATGATGCGCGGGCTGGCCCGGCATTTGTCTGCTGGCTAGGGGAAGCGCGTTGAGGTTGAGAAGCGCTTGTCCGACATGTGGTCAATTTGCCTGGGGGTAACGGTCGTTGCATCAACCAAAGTCGACGCACGTTCGGCTGGAGGCTAATCAGCAATGAGGGACGGACGCTCTGTCGGCATCGGCATTTCGGGTGAGTAGCAAGCTGGTCCGATCGCGGATTCAGGCGCTGCTCCGAGCAGGCAGCCGACTGGCTGGACCAGATGTGGCCTGAACAGCTTTGTGATGAAGCCTGGTTTTCGTGGTGTCTGGAAGACGATCGAGACGATCCGCAAGATCTATGTCGTGATTGAGTAAGCATCGCTCTCTGGAAGCCAACGGGCGCCATCTCTCGACGGCGCCCGTTTTCTTTCTTGCTCAAATATCCCGGGGGGACGCCACTGTGGCCCCGTTGAGGGGCCGCAGTGGCGTGGGGGCAGAGCCCCCGGCCCGGCATCGCCGCTATCAGAGACCCGCCATGTGGAAGGCCTTGCTTTCGAGGTATTCGTCGATGCCGATGCGGGCGCCCTCGCGGCCGAGGCCGGATTGCTTGACGCCGCCGAAGGGCGAGACCGTGGTCGAGACCGAGCCGGTGTTCAGCCCGACCATGCCGAATTCCAGCGCCTGCCCGACGCGCCAGGCGCGCTTGTGGCTCTCGGTGTAGAAATAGGCGGCCAGCCCATAGGGCGTGGCATTGGCCAGGGCGATGGCCTCGGCCTCGGTCTCGAAGGGAAACAGCGCCGCGACCGGGCCGAAGGTTTCCTCGCTGGCCAGCTCCATCGTCACGTCGGCCCCTCCCAGCACCACCGGCGTGGCATATTGACCGCCCGAGGGCGTCGGGGCCTCGGCCAGCAGGACCGCGCCCTTGTCCACCGCATCGGCGACATGGCGGCGGATCTTCTCCAGCGCCGGGGCATTGATCATCGGGCCGATCTCGACCCCCGGCTCCAGCCCCGGACCGACGCGCAGCGCCGCCACCCGCGCGGCCAGCTTTGCCGCGAAGGCGTCATAGATCCCCGCCTGCACCAGCACCCGGTTCGAACAGACGCAGGTCTGCCCGCCATTGCGGAATTTCGAGGCCATCGCGCCCTCGACCGCCGCGTCCAGATCGGCGTCGTCGAAGACGATGAACGGCGCATTGCCACCCAGCTCCAGGCTGAGCCGCTTCACCGAGGGCGCGCATTGCGCCATCAGCATCGCCCCCACCCGGGTCGAGCCGGTAAAGGACAGCTTGCGCACCGTGGGGTTCGCGGTCAGCTCGGCCCCGATCGCGGTGGGCAGGCCGGTGACGATGTTGATGACCCCCGCCGGTATCCCCGCGCGCTCGGCCAGCACCCCCAGCGCCAATGCGGAAAACGGCGTGAATTCCGAGGGCTTGATCACCACGGTGCAGCCCGCCGCCAGCGCCGGGGCGACCTTGCGGGTGATCATCGCATTGGGGAAGTTCCATGGCGTGATGATCGCCGAGACCCCGACCGGCTCCTTCAGCACCACGATCTGGCGGTCTCCGGTGGGTGCAGGGATGACCGATCCGTCGATGCGGCGGGCCTCTTCGGCGAACCATTTCACGAAGCTGGCGCCATAGGCGATCTCGCCCCTGGCCTCGGCCAAAGGCTTGCCCTGCTCCATGGTCAGGATCAGGGCAAGGTCATCGGCATGATCCTCCATCAGCGCGAACCAGCGTTCGAGCAATGCTGCGCGGTCGGCATGGGGGCGCTTGCGCCAGTTCTGGAAGGCGGCATCGGCGGCCTCGATTGCGGCGCGGGTCTGCGCACCCGAGACATCGGGCACCGAGCCGATCACCGCCCCGGTCGCCGGATCGGTGACCTCCAGCGTCGCGCCGCCATCGGCCGGGACCCAGGTGCCGCCGATCAGCGCCGACTGGCGCAGCAGGTCCGGATCGGCAAGGCCCGGCAGTTTCGTCATCACGTTCATTCCTGTTCCTCCAGCGCGGCCAGCACGGCGGCGGTGATCTGATCGGTGCTGTCGCGGCCGGGTACGGTGCCGATGCCGCGGGCGGTGGTGGCCTCGACCGCGGCCATGATCCGGGCCGCGACCGCAGGCTCGCCCAGATGGTCCAGCATCATCACCAGCGACCAGATCGCGGCGATCGGGTTGGCGATGCCCTGATCGGCGATGTCGGGGGCCGAGCCATGCACCGGCTCGAACATCGACGGGCCCTTGCGGGTCGGGTCGATATTGGCCGAGGCGGCAAAGCCCAAGCCCCCCTGGATCGCCGCGCCCAGATCGGTCAGGATGTCGCCGAACAGGTTCGAGGCCACCACCACGTCCAGCGTCTCGGGGGCCATGACCATGCGCGCGGCAATGGCGTCGACATGGTAATGGCTGACCTCGACCTCGGGGAATTCAAGCGCCAGATCGCGGGTGACCTCATCCCAGAACACCATCGAGTATTTCTGGGCATTGGATTTGGTGACCGAGGCCAGCTTGCGCCGCCGCCCCATCGCCTGTTCGAAGCCGAAGCGCAGGATGCGCTCGACGCCGGTGCGGGTGAAGATCGCGGTCTCGACCGCGACCTCGTCGCCGGTGCCCTGATGGACGCGGCCCCCGGCGCCGGAATATTCGCCCTCGGTGTTCTCGCGGATGCAGAGGATGTCGAAACCGTCCTTGCGCAGCGGGCCTTCGACGCCGGGCAGCAGCCGGTGCGGGCGGATATTGGCATATTGGACGAAGGCCTTGCGGATCGGCAGCAACAGCCCGTGCAGCGACACCGCATCGGGCACCTTGGCCGGCCAGCCGACCGCGCCCAGAAAGATCGCGTCAAAGCCGCGCAGGGTCTCGATCCCGTCCTCGGGCATCATCCGCCCGGTCTGCAGGTAATGCTCGCAGGACCAGGGAAAGCCGGTCGGCTCCAGCAATCCCGGCGCCGCGGCCTCAGCCACGGTCATGGCGGCCTCAAGAACAGGAATGCCAATCCCGTCGCCCGGGATTAATGCAATGCGGTGGGAAGTTCGGAGCATGGAAGATCCTTTGCCTGTCAGGACTGGCGCATTGCGGATTTCATCATGTCCGCGATGCGCTCGGCCAGCATGATGGTCGGGACATTGGTATTCGCGCAGGGGATCGAAGGCATCAGCGAGGCATCGACCACATGCAGCCCGTTGACGCCGTGAACTGCCCCGTCGCTGCCGGTCACGGCGGCGGGGTCGTCTGCGGCACCCATCCGGCAGGTCCCCGAGGCATGCCAGGTGCCGCCGACATTCGCCCGGACGAAATCCGTCAGCGCTTGGTCATCGGCAAGCAGTGCCCGCAGCGTGACGCCCTGCGTGATCAGCCCGTGCACCAACGCGGCCCGCAGCGGTCCGGCCAGATCGAGCATGGCCGAGAGTGCCCCCCGTTGGATCGCGTTCCAGCGGCCGGGACTTGCAACCTTGGCGACGCGGGGCGTGTAGCTGGTCGGAAATACCGGCCCGCATTTCTCGGCCATTGCGGGATCTGCCAAGGCGCGCGCGCCCATGCGGACCGCGCCTTTCAGGCGCTCCAGATCGCGCGGGTCGGACAGCATGTTAAAATCGACATCGGGTTCGGCGCGGGGATCGGCCGAGGTCAAACGCAGGCGGCCACGCGAATAGGATTTGTTCACCCAAAAGAAGATCGAACCGATCCGCATGCCCACCGAATGCCAGCCCGAACGGGACAGGATCGCCCCATGCATGTCGCCGGGTGGCGTGTCCGCCAGCCCCGAGGAGTAGCGCCAGACGCCCTGTTCGTGATGCTCATCCGGGTCGCGCACGCGCAAACCAGGCGGCAGATAGGCCCCGAGCGCGATCGACGGATGTTCCATCAGATTGCCGCCCACGCCGGACAGATCGACCAGCGGCTCGATCCCCAGCGCGCGCAGATCTGCGGCGGGGCCGATGCCTGCGCGCAGCAGCATGGCTGGGCTGTGGATCGCGCCCATGCTGAGGATGGTACGGCGGGCGGTGATGCGGATCGCTTCCCCGGAGGATGCGGCGATTTCCGCCCCCGTCACCTGACGACCCTCGACCAGCAGGCGCAGGACCTGATGGCCGCTGAGGATATGCAGGTTCGGCCGGGCCCGCACCTCGGGCGTGAGCCATGTCAGCGAGGTCGGCTGTCGTTTCCCGGTATCGGACTGGCCGACCGCGCCACGGAACACACCGTCCTGCCAAGGGCCGTTCTGATCGGGTCGGATCGGGTGACCCTGACCGTCCAGCGCCCGCATCACCTGCCCGACAAAGGGCGACAACGCCAGATCGTCGGGACGCCGGATCTTGAGCGGACCGGCATCGCCATGCAGCGGGCCGTCAAAATCGCGGTCATGTTCCAGCTTGCGGAAATAGGGCAGGACCGAGTCCCAGCCCCAGCCCGTGGCCCCAAATGCGGCCCATTCGTCGTAATCGGCAGGTGCGCCGCGGTTCGACATCAGCGCGTTGATGGCCGAGCCGCCACCAAGGATGCGCGCCTGTTCATAGCGGCGGGCAGCCCCTTTGCCGTATCGCGCGCTGAGCCCCTGCCAGATATTGCGCCCGTCCAGATAGGCCCGTCCGGGATAGCGCGAGGCGATCTCGGCCGGCAATTCGGGCGGAAGGATGTCGCGCCCGGCCTCGACCAGCGTCACGCGCAGGTCGGGCATTTCCGAAAGGCGGGCGGCCAGAACGCAGCCCGCCGAGCCGCCGCCAAGGATCAGGATATCGCTTTCCATTCCGGCTCAGGCCTTGCCCCGCGATTCAGACGCGCGGGCATTCATCGCCATCAGCAGCACCATGATGAACGATATCCCGGTCAGCAGCGTCGAGATGGCGGCGATGGTCGGGTCGATCTCGTCGCGCAGCGCGGTGAACATGCGCTTGGTCAGGGTCTGGTAATCCCCGCCCGAGATGAACAGCGATACCACCGTCTCATCCAGCGCCGAGATAAAGGCAAACAGCATCCCGGTGATCACCGAAGGGCGGATCTGCGGCAGCACCACGGTAAAGAAGGCGCGCCAGCGGTTCATGCCCAGGCTGCGGGCCACCATTTCCTGTGTCGGGTCGAACTTGCGCAGCCCGACCAGAACCGAGGTGATGACATAGGGCATGCCCAGCATCACATTGGCCAGGATCAACCCGCTCAGCGTCGCGATCAGGCCGATCTGGGCATAGACCAGAAACACCCCGACGGCGGTGATGACAATCGGCACCACCAGCGGCAGCAGCAGCACGATCTGCAGGTTCTTGACCCAGCGCGACTGCGTCATGTTCAGCGCATAGGCGGCGGCCGTGCCGATGATCGTGGCCAGAACCGCGCTGGAGGTGGCCAGGATCAGGCTGGTTTTCGTGGCCTGCATCCAGGCCGGGTTGGTCAGATAGGCCTGGTACCAGCGCAGCGACCAGCTTGGCGGCGGAAAGCTTAGGAAACGCGCGCCCGAAAACGACATCGGGATGATGATCAGGACCGGGATGATCAGCCACAGCAGGACGACGCCGACAAAGACACGCAGCATGATCTGGGATGGGGACAGTGAGATGCGTTCCATCGGCTTACCTCGTTCCCATGATGCGCTCGAAGGGGATCAGCATGCTGGCCAGCCGGAAGATCAGGAACACCAGCAGCAGAAGCACCATCGAGATCGACGAGGCCGCGCCCCATTCGTTGTAAAGCTCGATATTGCGCGATACGAGCATCGAGACCAGGAAGGTCCGGCCACCGCCCAGCAATTCGGGCGTGATGTAGAAGCCCAGCGTCAGGACAAAGACCAGCACCGAGCCCGCGATCACGCCGGGCAGCGACAGTGGCAGGAAGACCGAGCGAAACACCAGCCAGCCGCCGCCGCCAAGGCTCGCGCCCGCCATTTCCAGTTCCGCCGGGATTTTCTTCATCGTGGCGTAAAGCGGCAGCACCATGAACGGCAGCAGGATATGCAGCGTCGCCATGACCGTGCCGAATTCGTTGTTGACCAGGATCAGCGGCTTGTCGATCACGCCGGTCTCGATCAGCATCGTGTTCACCAGCCCACGCCGTTGCAGCAGGATCAGCCACGCATAGGCGCGCACCAGCACGCTGGTCCAGAAGGGCAGCAGCACCATGCCCAGAATGATCGGCGGCCAGATGCCCTGCGATTTCGCCGCGACATAGGCGATCGGATAGCCCAGCAGCAGCGCGGCGATGGTGACCACAAAGGCGATGCGGAAGGTCTGGACGAAGGACGACAGATAAACCGTGTCCGACAGGAAGCGCGCGTAATGATCCAGCGTGAAACCGTCCGGCCCCTGAAAGGATTGCCAGCCCATCCAGATCAATGGCCCGATCAGCAGCAGGCCGACGACGGCCAGCGCCGGAGCCAGCAGCAGCAGGATCATCCGCCGCTCGCGCCGCTCCTCGGGGCTGAGGAAATTGGTCACGTTCTTGGTCATGGTCGTTCCGCCATGGGCTGGGGCCGGCTGGGACCGGCGCGACGTCGCGCCGGGGCCGGAGGGGGGATGCGGCCAGGCCGCCTCCCGTCCCGTCGGGGTGTCGGGCGCGCTGGTCATTGCTGGACAAACGCTGCCCAGCGTTCCTGCGCCGCCTCGCCCTCGGGCGAACTCCACCACGCTGCCGAGTTCAGCACCTGCTTGGCCGCGTTTTCGGGCGAGTTCGGCATCTGGGCCGCGCGCTCGGCCGAGATCTTGCCGGTCTCATAGGCGGCGGGGTTGCCGGGGCCGTAGTCGATATATTCGGGGAAGTTCGCCTGAATCTCGGGTGACATGGCGGCCTCGATGAACTTCATCGCGGTCTCCAAGTTCGGGGCCCCTTTCAGGACACAAAGCGAGGTATATTGCAGGATGCCCTGATTATAGGTGAAGTCGACCGGCGCGCCCTCGGCCATGACTGCCGATACCCGACCGTTCCAGGCCATCACCATGTCGGCTTCGCCATCGGCCAGAAGCTGCGCGGATTGCGCGCCCGAGGTCCACCAGACAGAGATATGGGGCTTGATTTCTTCCAGCTTCTTGAAGGCGCGATCCACGTCCATCGGATAGATGTCGGCGGGGGCGACGCCGTCGGCCATCAGCGCGGCTTCCAGCGTGGCCAACGGGTGGTTGCGCAGCGCGCGGGTGCCGGGGAATTTCTCGACATCCCAGAAATCCGCCCAGCTTTGCGGGCCGTTCTCGCCATAGGCATCCTTGTTGTAGGCCAGCACCGAGGAATAGAACTCATAGGCGACCGAATAGTCATTGCGCAATTCGGCCGGCATGGCCGCGACCGAAGGCATCGCGGCAAGGTCCAGCTTCTCGATCATGCCCTGCTCACCACCACGCATACAGTCCTTGGTGGGCGTATCGATCACGTCCCAGATCGGCTTGCCGGTGGCGGTCTGGGTGCGGATGACCGGCCAGGCATCGGGGCTGCTGTCCTGCTTGACGACGATCCCGGTTTTTTCGGTCACCGGGTCGAGGATCGCCTTGGTCTGGGCCTCCTGATATGCGCCGCCCTGCGACACGAAGGTGATTTCGGCCGCATGCAGCCAACCCACGCCCAGGCACAAGGTCAGACTGGTCGCGGCAGTGAACTTCAGCTTGCTAGTCATGGTGTTACCTTCCTGTTTTTCGGTTATTTTTAGGCGTGGCTATTTGCCCACCGCGTCGAGGAACTGATACCAGCCGGCAACCAGACGGACGCCGATCTCGCGGATGGGATAAAGGGGGACGGTCGGCAAAGGCAGTTGCCCAAGCAGACCGGCATCGGGCGTCCGGCCCAGCACCTGATCCGCGACATGCTCGCCGATATAGCTGGCCAGCGCGACGCCGGTGCCGTTATAGCCCATGGCATAGACCATGCGGTCATCCAGCCGACCCAGATGCGGCAGGCTGTCCATGGTCATCGCCACCAGCCCCGACCAGCGATGCGTGACCCTGATCCCCTCAAGCTGGGGGAATTGCTTCAGCATCGCCCTTTCCAGGGCAGCGAAGGCCGCGGGGCTGTCGGATTTGCCAAAGGCGCCGCGACCGCCATAAAGCAGCCGGTCGCCGGATTTGCGGAACCAGCGCATCATGCGCCGGGTCTCGGTATAGCTGCGGCCATGCGCCAGCAGCGCCTCGCCCGCCGTGCCGGTCAGCGGCTGGGTGGCGATCATGGCCGAGCGGAAGGGGACAACCCGGCGCTCGACGCTGGCCGAGGCGAGGGTCAGGCTGGAATAGGCATTGGTGGCCAGCACCACCTGCCGCGCCTGCACCCGCCCGCCCGGCAGGTGCAGATGCACGCCGCCTTCGGCACGGCGTTCGATCCTGGTGACGGGGCTTTCGTCATGGATGCGGATGCCGCGTTCGCGCAGGCCCTGCGCCAGACCGCGATGGAATTTCAGCGGATGGATGACGCCGCCATGGCGGTTCAGCATGCCCCCGCAAAAATCCCGCGAGCCGGTTTCCTCGGCCATCTGCCCGGCAGCAAGGATCGAGACGGCATCGTCGCCCAAAGTGTCGCGAAGCCAGCCGCATTCCGCCCGCAGCGCCTCCAGGGCCTCGGGACGATGGGCGCAGCGCAGCGAACCGCTGGGCCGGTAATCCGCGTCGATGCCGAATTCCTCCAGCAGCACGCCGACATTCTCGATCGCCTCGATGCCGATGTCATGCATGCGCCGCGCGGTGTCGATGTCCCAGCGCCGGGCCATTTCGGCAAATCCCAGACGGAACTTGCCCGAGACGACACCGCCATTGCGACCCGAGGCGCCCCAGCCCAGCCGGTTTGCCTCAAGCACCACCACGTCCACCCCGCGCGCCGCAAGGGCGCGCGCGGTCGACAGTCCGGTATAGCCCCCGCCCACGATGGCGACATCGGCCTGGCAGGTTCCGGTCAGCGGCTGAGAAGGGGGTGCTGGCTGAACGGTGTCGCGCCACAGCGACGCGATATCGGGAAGCGGGGGCTGGGTCACGATCGTGCCTCAGGCTGCCGCGCCGTAGCGCTTTTCGGCCAGTTCGGCATCCACCGCGTCGGCAAGTTCCTTGAGCGAGGTAAAGTGATAGTCGGGGGTGGTCACGACCTTGGGGATCGGCGAGGCGCCGAAGCCATCCTGTCCCGCGCGACGCTGGATCCAGCAGGTGGTGTATCCCAGATCGCGCGCCACGCCGATATCATGGTGCTGGCTTTGCGCGACATGCAGGATTTCCGACTGCTTGTAGCCAAAGGCCGACTGCCGCCCCTTGTTGAAGGCAAAGAATTCAGGGGCGGGCTTGGCATAGCCAGTTTCGTCGCAGGTCACCGCGTCATGGAAGGGACGCCCCAGCGTATGTTCATAGGCGGTAAAGGCGGTGCGGTCGGCATTGGTCATCGCGACCAGCCGGAAGTTCTTGCGCAGCCGGGCCAATGCCTCGACCGAATCCGCGAATGCGGGCCAACGCAGGACCGAAAGCTGGAAGGCGTTGGCGACCGCGTCCGAGGCATCATAACCGGTTTCCGCGGCAATCGACAGGTAGACATCGCGGAAGGCAAAGGACGAGCGGCCATAGAACTTGTCGCGCCCGCGCAGATAGGGCTCGAAGATCTCGTAATCCGAGGCTGCGGCCGCCTTGGGCCCGCCGAGGCTGCGGATCGCCTCCAGCACGCCGGTTTCGAAATCGATCAGCGTTCCGACCACGTCAAAGGTCATCACCTTGAAATCGGTGAGTTTCATTTCCCAGATCCTTGTTGTTGCAGTGGGGAAGTTCAGGCCGCCCGAGGCACGACGATGGTGTCCTCGGGGTGCAGGGCTAGCGTGACCGGCTGGCCCGCCTCGGGCATCATTTGCCAACCGGAATGGTTCGAGGGCAGGCGCAGGCTGACCTGTTCGCCCCCGGAAAGGGTGACAAAGATCCGCACGCTTTCGCCCTGATACAGGCAGGAATTCACCGTTCCCGGCAGCAGGTTGCTTTCCGGTGCGGTCTGTGGCCCGGCAAAGGCCAGCTTTTCGGAATGCACCGTCAGGAACAGGTCGTCCGAACTGGGCAGCGGATGGGCCGAGCGCAGGGTCTGGCCCGCCAGGGTCAGGTTGCCGGCATCCAGCCGCTGGACCGGCAGCAGCATCGCCTCGCCGATGAAACTTGCCACGAACGAGTCCTTGGGGCGGTCATGCAGCTGCTTGGGCGTGTCCACCTGCACCAGACCGCCGCTTTTCATCACGGCGATGCGGTCGGACATGGTCAGCGCCTCGCGCTGGTCATGGGTGACATAGATGATCGTCGCGCCCAGCTTGGCGTGCAGCTGTTTCAGCTCCAGCTGCATGTTTTCGCGCAGCTGCTTGTCCAGCGCCGAAAGCGGCTCATCCATCAGGATCAGGCGCGGCTCAAAGATCATCGCGCGGGCCAAGGCGACGCGCTGGCGCTGCCCGCCGGACAGGGCCGAGATCGCCCGGTCGGCATAGCCCGACAGTTCGACCATCTCCAGCGCGGCTTGCAGCTTGGCCGGCCATTCCGCCTTGGGCAGGCGACGGGCCCGCAGAGGGAAGGTGATGTTTTCTCCCACGGTCATATGCGGGAACAGCGCGTAGTTCTGAAAGACGATACCGATACCGCGCAGATGCGGCGGCGTATAGGTGATGTCGGTCGCGCCCAGATGGATGCTGCCCGAGGTCGGTTGCACAAAGCCGCCCAGCAGGCCCAGCAGCGTCGTCTTGCCCGAGCCCGAGGGGCCAAGGACCGAAAGGAATTCGCCGGGCGCTACGTCCAGACTGACATCGTCCAGCGCCTTGAACGTGCCGTATCGCTTGACGGCGTTGCGGATCGAGACGCCGACCTTTTGCGGATGCAGGGGGGAGTTCATGCGGCGACGTGCTCCTGTCTGTTGCGTTCGGACATGCCGGGTCTGTTTGCAGAAATGTAAAAACATCCTGCGCTTACGAAACCAAAGGTGGTCTGATCGCTGTCGTTCTGTTGGCGTTTTCAGGCTTTTTGCTGCCTGTTGAACTCAAGGTGACGAAAAAGTAACGCTGGGGCAATTGAAAAAAAATCGCGCTTGTTGTTACATGATGTAATGAGAAGAACGCGCCGCCAGATACCGTCCATGAACGCGCTTTTTGCCTTTGAGGCAGCAGGGCGGTTGCGCAATTTCTCGCGTGCTTCCGAAGAGTTGAATGTCACGCCCGCGGCCGTCAGCCGCATGATGCAGCGCCTTGAGGAGCATCTGGGCACCCCCCTGTTTCACCGCGCGGGAACGGGGGTGACGCTTAGCGAAAGCGGGCGCTTGCTGTTCGATGCCACCAGCCGCGCCGTCGCCCAGATCGAGGCCGCGCTGATCGAGATCGAGGATCGCAGTCTGGGTGTCGATACCGTGACGATTTCGGTCTCGACTGCCTTCACCACCCATTGGCTGATGCCGCGGATGATGAAGTTCAAGGCGGCCTTTCCCAGTGTCGATCTGCGGTTTCAATTGCTGATGGGCCCGCTGAGCGGGCCGGTTGACGATGTGGATTTCGGCATGCGCTTCCTGCGTGCGCGTGAGTCGCGTCATCGCGTGTTTCCGATCATGCCCGAGGTGCTGGTTCCGATCTGCAGCCCGGCCTATCGCAGCCGCCGCGATGCCTCGGCGCAGGATGGTGAGACCTTGATCAAGCTGTCCGAGGGTGAGCCCTACTCGCCCTATGACCTTGTCGCCGGCTCGGACCTGATCGCGGCCAATCCGCTGATCTTTGCCGATTACGCCATCGTAGTTCAGGCCGCATTGCTGGGGCAGGGGATTGCCTGGGGCTGGCTAAGCGTGGTGGGCCATTGGATGCGGCACGGAGATCTGGTTCCGGCGAACATGCGCCGCCAGATCACGCCGCGCCATTGCTGCTTTGTCCAAGCCGAGGGCAAGCCTCTGCGCCCAGTGGTCGAACAGGTACGTGATTGGATCATTGCCGAACTGCAATCCGACTATACCGAAGTCAGGACCATGTTCCCTGCATTGGAAATCCCCGCACTGACCGACGGCGTGCTGTAGGGTTCCCATAGCGGAGGATAACGAGTCCACCGCAACAAGGCTGCAGTGGACGTTTATCGCGACCCAAATGATCGTCGCCCCGATATTCGCGGGGCGACGCCAATGGAATGGGACTATTTGCTGCGCGCGGGGACGCCAGTGCGCCAGTCGTCCCAGTTGGCGACAATCGTATCGACCAGAGGCGCCCCGACCGCAGTGATGTTTGCGACCGTCTCGGCAAAGCCGCCGGCGGTTTCTCCGGGGGCCGGGTCCAGGTGCTGAAGGGTGGTTTCCTTTGGATTGCCCTGATCGAAATTGACCGCACCACGCAAGCTCATGACACGATCAATGCCATGCGTCCGGTTGATCACCAAAGCGATCGCGGCAGCCTCCATTTCGGTGATCAGATAGTCATCCGCACCATAGAGCTTGGCCATGTACTGGGCCTCGTTCGACAGGCCGGGGCCATGAAAGAAGGTGTCACCGGTCATGTGAGTGCCGGTTTTCACCGAAGGTGCAGCCTGAGCTGCCGCATCGGGGTAGCGCATGCGATAGTTTCGCGCGGATTCCGAATCCTGAAGCTCAACGTCCTTCGACAGTTCGACAGCCCAATCGACCAGAGCAGGGTTCAGTTCGAAAAGCCGATAGGCTTCGTAGCCCTTGCGCGGCATGAACACCGGGGCGCCGGGTTCCCCCTCTTCAGGTGCCCAGCGATGCCCCAGATCATAGTCCACCAGCCATGTGCCCCAGCTTACATCTCCGATGGTCCCGCGCGATGGCGGTGTGCCCGCGACGCCGGACAGGATGAAATAGGCCTCCGAGAAGTCGTAATCCGGGTTCAGCAAGATGGCTTGCATCGAGGCAGAGGAGTTGACCTTGCCCATGCCGAGGACAGAGCCGCAAACCCCATCGTCATTGCAGTGAACCGGGCGGAAGGCACCTTTGACCTCGTGCGGTTTGCTGTCCTGCCAGTAACGCTCATACCAGTTCTGATATTCACCGGCGCGGTCGCCGCTGTTTTCACCGATCTCGAACATCGATCCGACAAAGACCTTGACCTTGATCGGTTCCGCGCTCGCAATTGCAGTTGTGGCGCAAAGCATGGCCGTGGCCGAGAGCGCAGATCTGATTATGTTCATTGTCAATTCCTTATGCCGGCAGCTTGAGCCGCCCTACTCGTGGAGTTGTGGTCCGAAAGCAAGCACCGAGCCACGAAAACCAAACCCCAGACATGTTACCAAACGCGTAGCAAAGATTGCGCCCATATTTTCGGCAAAGGTTGCTGTTTCGGTTCATCCGCCCCCCACCGGCGGGGCCGACAGTCATCCCTGTGGACCCGGCTCCAAGTTTTCCCGGACGGCGGCGCTCAGCTCTCGGCGGAAGCGGTCGATGGCGAATTCCGCAAAGCTGGACAGCTGGCGGTCCTTCTTGGTCACCACCCATGCGGTTATGCCAGCGCGCTCGGCCAGGGGGCGGCGCACCAGTCCGGGCATGTAGACCTCGGCCACGGAAAATTCGTCGATGATCGCCACGCCCAGCCCGTGGCGCACCAGACTGACCACGGTCTGAGCAAATCGTCCGCGCATCGAATAGCGCGGCTCGATTCCGGCCTCGCGAAACGGTCGTGCAAGGATCTCGCCATAGGGGTCGGTAGGATCGACGCCGACGAATTCCTCTTGCGCCAGATCATGAACCGAGATCACCGGCTTTGCGGCAAGGGGATGGTCCTCGGGAACGATGACCACCAGTCTGCCCTGTACCAGCGGTTCACTGTTCAGGGCCGAGTTCTGAATGGCCGAACTCATCAGCACGAATTCGCCCCGTTCGAGCAGCAGATAGTCCGAGGTTTCCTCGATCTTGAGGATGTTGAGGTCGATGAACAGATCGGGGAAGCGCGCCCGGATGCTGCGGATGGCGCGTGCGGCGATGAACTGGGCGATCGAGGGCGCCGAGGCGAAGGACAATCGCACGTCCTCGCCCTTGCGCAGCGATGCGACAGCCGTGTTCAGGTTTTCCATCTGGCGATGGACCTGATGCACCATCTCGAAAATCGGGGCCGCCTCGGAGGAAGGGACGAAAAGCCCGGCCTTGCGTTCGAACAGCCGGATCCCCAGCGATTCCTCGGTATGCTTGACCAGCCGGGAAATTCCCGGGGCCGAGACATTCAGAAGCTTGGCCGCACCCTGAATCGTCCCGGCCATCATCACGGCGCGGATTACTTCAACCTGGCGAAGAGTCAGTTCTTTCATGGTGTTGATCTTAGCTGCAGTGGGTGCGGATTGCCCGCATGAAATTCCGGCACCAATAACCCGCGCTCGCGTCCAGCCTGTCCGCGGGATCGTGCTTGGCGCGCGTATCGTGATGCCACCTGAGCATAACAACAAGTTAATCGTATTGCACTTTGCGTATTTGCAGTTACGTGCGGCATTTGCAAGAATTTGCCGTTAACAACAGGGTTGGCCATGAAAACCTCGATTGCCACGGTCTCGATTTCGGGCAGTTTCAGCGAAAAACTTGTTGCGATCCAGCAAGCGGGTTTCGATGGGATCGAGATATTCGAACAGGATTTCCTCGCCTCGGATTTCTCGGCACGCGAGGTGGGCCGCATGGTCCGCGACCACGGGCTGGAAATCACGCTGTTCCAGCCGTTCCGCGATTTCGAGGGATTGCCCGAACCATTTCGCGCCCGGGCTTTCGCGCGGGCGCAGCGCAAATTTGACCTGATGGAAGAGTTGGGAACGGATCTGGTCCTGTTCTGTTCATCCTGTCATCCCGAGGCGCTTGGCGGGATCGATCGCGCCGCTGCGGATTTCCACGAACTGGGCGAGATCGCCAAAGACTGCGGCATCCGCGTTGGATACGAGGCCTTGTGCTGGGGCCGTCACATCAACGACCACCGCGATGCCTGGGAAATCGTCCGCCGCGCCGATCATCCCAATATCGGCCTGATCCTTGACAGCTTTCATACTCTGGGCCGCGGGGTGGACCCGCAGACCATCCGGCGCATTCCGGGTGACAAGATCTTCTTCGTCCAGCTTGCCGACGCGCCCGCAATCGACATGGACCTGCTGTACTGGTCACGGCACTTCCGCAATATGCCCGGCGAAGGCGATCTGGACGTGACCGGCTTTACCCGCGCGGTCATGGCCACGGGCTATGACGGGCCGCTGAGCCTTGAGATCTTCAACGACCAGTTCCGGGCGGGGCTGCCTCGGCTGATTGCGCGCGACGGGCATCGCAGCCTTGTAGCCTTGATGGACCGGGTGCGCAGGGCCGAGCCCGCGATGAAGGTCAATTTGCCAGCCTTTCCCGCCGCCGAGCCGGTCGAAAAGGTCGAGTTCGTCGAATTTGCCACCTCGCAGGAGGACGCCTCGCAGCTTGAGACGCTGCTGGCCTCGGCGGGGTTCGAAAGGGCGGGGCGGCATCTGACCAAGCAGGTCGCGCTTTGGCGTCAGGGCGGTGTCAACCTGCTGGTGAACAGCGAGGCCGAAGGCTATGCCCACAGTGCCTGGCTTAGCCATGGCACGCATGTCTCCGAAGTGGCGCTGATCGTCCCCGATGCAGCCGCGACCTTTCAGCGGGCCGTGGCGCTTGGCGGTGAACCACATGTCCCGCCGCGCGCCCCGCAGGAGCTGGATATTCCGGGTGTCCGGGGGGCGGGAAGCAATGTCCTGCGACTGCTGGATTCGCAAACCCCGCTTGCGCGTATCTGGGACATCGACTTTGCCGTTGACCATCCGGCGCCGCAGGGTGCGGGGCTGGTCGGCACCGACCATCTGGCGCAGACCATGGCCTATGAGGATATGCTTAGTTGGTCGCTGTTCTACACTACGCTCTTTACAGGACAGAAAACGCCGGTTGTGGATGTGGTCGATCCCGAGGGGCTGGTACGCAGCCAGGCCATACGGGCGGGCAATCTGCGTATTACCCTGAACGGGGCCGAGGCGCGTGGGACGGTGGCAGGGCAGTTCCTGCATGACACGTTCGGTTCCTCGGTGCAGCATATCGCCTTCACGACCGAGGATATCTTCGCGACCGCCGCCGAAATGGCCGCCCGAGGGTTCCCCTTCCTCAGGATCGGCGCGAATTACTACGATGATGTCGAGGCCCGCTTCGGCCTGGACCCAAGACTGACCGAGCGGCTGCGGGTCCATAACATCATGTATGATGAGGATGCTGCCGGGCAGTTCATGCAATTCTATTCGACCGCGCTGCCCGGGGGCTTCTTCCTTGAGATTGTGCAGCGCGCAGGCGGATATGACGGCTATGGCGCGCCCAACGCTCCCTTCCGCATCGCCGCACAGAAGCGGGCCATGCAGCCGCGTGGAATGCCGCGCACCTAGATTCAACGCATTCCGTTCAGCATCGGGACAATCCCGTCCGATCCGTTTCATCGGGTCGGGCGGAAGTCATCGGTTGTTTGGCAGTCCGCGCTAGGTAAGGCCCGGTGTGACGCGGCCCTATAGAAATTATCGAAGATAGCCGCGCCGTTCCTGACGAGAACGGCGCTTCCGCGTGGTGTCTTTAGCGATCTCGCGAATGGCGCCGATCCACAATGCGATCCCGATTCATGCGTGCAGGACGCGGCTGCGCGGCTCGCTTTCGCGGCACCGATAGCGTTCCAAAGGGGGGCAACCAATCTTGGTGACAGTTTTGTTGCGGCGCGCAACGGTTTCGCCCCGGAGTCGAACCTTATTGGTTGAAACACGCCGCGGCTGTAAATGCCACGCAAGTCGCCGGGAAAAACAAGTTCATACGCCCATTCAGCGATTGGCCACGGCCCGCATGTCGCCAATCCCGCGATCCAGACATTAACATTGAGTTAATGCATTCCATCAGACGGTCTTTGACGTTACGAGCCTCTTTTGCCAATTGTCGGCTCAGAATGCGCCTGAGGAGCCGGCGCCACTATCAGGGAGGTTCAAATGACCACTTCTCCGGCCTTGTCATCAAAGGGCAAGAGCCAATCCAGCAAGGCTGCGGCCAGCGGCTGGATCGGTTCGGCCCTCGAATACTACGACTTCTTCATCTACGCGACGGCCGCTTCGCTGGTCTTTCCGCAGATCTTCTTTCCATCCGAAAATCCGCGCGCCGCGATCATCGCGTCCCTGGCCACCTATGGGGTGGGTTATATCGCCCGACCGATCGGCGCATTCGTGCTGGGCCATTGGGGCGACACCCACGGCCGCAAGAACGTGCTGATCCTGTGCATGTTCCTGATGGGCTTTTCGACCCTGCTTGTCGGCCTGCTTCCGACCTATGCGCAGGTCGGCATCCTCGCCCCGATCCTGCTCGTGATCCTGCGCCTCGTGCAGGGCTTCGCGGTCGCTGGTGAGATATCGGGGGCCAGTTCGATGGTGCTGGAACACGCGCCCTTTGGCCGTCGCGGCTTCTTTGCCAGCTTCACCCTGCAGGGTGTGCAGGCCGGTCAGATCCTTGCCGCCGCCGTCTTCCTGCCGCTTGCACATTTCATGCCGGAGGAATCCTTCAACAGCTGGGGCTGGCGTATCCCCTTCCTGCTAAGCTTCTTGGTCATCGTCGCCGGCTGGATCATCCGTCGCGAAGTCGACGAAACCCCGGCCTTCCAGAAGGCAGAGGCCAAGCACGCCACCCCGAAATCCCCGGTGGTCGAGGCGATCCGCACCTCGTGGCCAGACATGATCCGCGTGATCTGCATGGCGCTGATGAACACGATCCCCGTCGTTGCCACGGTCTTTGGCGCGGCCTATGCGGTGCAGGCCGCCTATGGCATCGGCTTCCACAAGGATGTCTATCTGTGGATACCGGTCATGGGCAACATCCTGGCCTGCGCCGTTATCCCGCTCATCGGCAATCTCTCGGACAAGATCGGTCGCCGTCCGCCGATCATCGTCGGCGCGCTGGGTTCTGGTCTTCTGGCATTCGGCTATCTTTACGCCATCTCGATCCATTCGGTTCCGCTGGCGGTCCTGATGTCGCTGCTGATGTGGGGTGTGGTCTATCAGGGCTATAACGCGGTCTTCCCCAGCTTCTATCCCGAGCTGTTCCCGACCCGGACCCGCGTCTCGTCCATGGCGATCTCGCAGAATATCGGCACCACCATCACCGCGATGCTGCCCGCCCTGTTCGCGACTGTCGCACCCCCCGGTTCGACCAATGTGCCGATGATCGTGGGCTCGATCGCCTTCGCCATCACCGTCATCGCCGCTGCCGCATGCTGGTCGGCACGCGAAACCTATCGGGTCCGGATGGAGGATCTTGGTAATCCCAACGCCGTCCCTGTGCCGGTGGACGATTATGATCGGCTGCGCAATCAGGCGCTGGCGAACCGCTGATCCACGATCTGGCGCGGTCCCCCACGGTCGGGGGCCGCGCATTCCAGCCTAACCATTCAAAGGAAAAAGTCACATGATCCGCGGAACAACCAAGCTCATCGCGCATCTGGGCTATCCGACCGCAACCTTCAAATCGCCGATGATCTACAACCCCTGGTTCGAGCGCCGGGGGATCGACGCGGTGGTCGTTCCGATGGGCTGCAAACCCGAGGATTACCCGGAATTCCTGCGATTGCTGTTCCGGCTTTCGAATATCCACGGTGCCCTTGTCACCATGCCGCACAAGGTCTCGACGCTTGCGCTGGCGGATCGCATCTCGGTCACGGCGCGCATCGCCGGAGCCGCCAACGCGCTTCGGCTTGCCGAGGACGGCGCGATCGAGGCCGATATGTTCGACGGAGAGGGCTTCGTGCGAGGGGTGCTGGGCAAGGGCAGGACCCTTGCTGGGACCTCGGCTTTGGTCGTCGGCTGCGGCGGTGTCGGATCGGCCATCGCGGCCTCACTGGCAAAGGCGGGTGTCGCGCGACTGGCATTGTTCGATCCGCAGGCCAGCAGCGCCGAGGCCCTGGCAGGTCGCATCGCTGCCGCCTATCCGGCGATCGCGCTGCAGACCGGCTCGAATGACCCGGCGGGCTTTGATCTGGTCGTCAACGCATCGCCTTTGGGGATGAGGGATACCGACCCTCTGCCCATGGACCCCGAACGGATTTCCGACATCACTTTTGTCGGCGAGGTCGTCATGAAGTCCGAAATCACCCCCCTGCTGCATGCCGCGCGGGCCAAGGGTTGCGCCTATCAGATCGGGACCGACATGCTGTTCGAGCAGATCCCGGCCTATCTTGAATTCTTCGGATTCCCCAAGCCGTCGGTCGAGGAACTGCAGGCGAGCGCCGCGATCAGCTACTGACGGATACGGGGCAGCGCATCGGACGGTGGCTGCCAAAGCCTCACAACAGGCAACCTGGGCCTTATCGGCCCATTACGTCGGGCAGAACGACGAATGGCAGACCGTCAGCCGCGATATCGATCCAGCATGATCCCGGCTTGACGGACGTGAGCCGCCAAGATCAACGGCCACGCAGCCAGTCAGCCAGCAATGGACGCGTCGTTCCGTCAGGCCCGGTGACCGAGGTTGCAGAGCACAGCGCGTTCAGGATCGCCTCTTCGGTGCTTTCACAGGCAGCGCGAAACAGGTCGTCGATGCGGGATTCGGACAATCTGGAAAGCGCGATCGTGTCCTTTGCAGACACATGCGGCACGCGGTTGGCAGTGGTGAAGCCCAGAACGACATCGCCGCTGCCATGACCCCAGAAGGCACCCAGCCGCGCAATCCCGGCACCGGCGCGGCGGCAGACCCGCTGCAATTGGCGCTGATCCAGCGGCACGTCGGTCGCCAGAACGACGATGATCGAGCCTTTCTCGGGCTGCGCTGCAGCATGTGGATCGGGGCGGCGGCCGTCGGGCAGCACCAGATCCCCCGCGCGTCCGAAATTTGCCAGAACCAGCACACCCAGATGGCAATCCCGATCCTCAATCCCGATCCGGCGTGACGCGGTCCCGATCCCGCCCTTGAAGCCGAAACACGACATCCCGGTTCCGGCGCCGACCGATCCTTCGACCACCGTATCCCCTGCCGTTTCTAGCGCGTGCAGGGCATTCGCCTCGGTCACGGCGAAGGCCTGGATATCCGACAGCGGGCCGTCATTGCATTCGCAGACGACCGCATTGACGGTCGAGGTCTCGCGCCCGATGGTCGGCGTTTCGCTGATCGCATGCCGGATCAGGGCATTGACGCAGGTGCCGACACCGAAGGTATTGGTCAGCAGGATCGGGGTCTCCAGTGTCCCAAGCTCGGCCACCTGCATCAGCCCGGCACTTTTACCAAAGCCGTTGATCACCTCGACCGCGGCTGTCAGCTTGTTCAGAAACAGGTTTCCGGGCTGCGGCACGATCGCGGTGACGCCGGTATTCACCTTGCCCTGACGCAGGGTGACATGACCGACCTGCACGCCCGGAACGTCGGTGATCGCATTGCCGATGCCGGGGGGCATGATCCCCGCAACCAGTCCGAAATCGCGTGCCCGTGCCATGTCTTCCCTCCTACGCCCGATGCATTGGTCTGTGGTCGCGGGATCGCATCGTGCGGCATTTGCTGGACTGAGCCGTTGGTAGCCGAGACCCCATGCAGACGCTAGATCGCCAGTCGAACGCGGTGATCCGACCCGACCGGGACCAAGGCGCTGGGTTCCGAGGACTGGCCCGGGTCCCGCCGGATGGAGATATCCGGAGAGAAGCTGCGTCCCGAGGGGATCGCGACACCGTCCGGCACGCCGCGCGCGCCGGTCAGGATCGCCTCGGCGTCGGGGACCGAGCCGATCAGGCGGCGGGTATAGGGATGGGTCGGGCGGGTGAAGACCGAATGCCAGTCGCCTTCCTCGACCACATGTCCGAAATACATCACCGCGACCCGGTCGCTGACATGTTCGACCACCGACAGATCGTGCGAGATCATGATGTAGCTCAGCCTCAGCGTCTCTTGCAGATCCATAAGCAGGTTGATGATCTGCGCCTGGATCGAGACATCCAGCGCCGAGACCGGCTCATCCAGCACAAGGATCTGGGGGTCGAGCATCAGCGCCCGGGCAATGCCGATGCGCTGGCGCTGGCCGCCCGAAAACTCATGCGGAAACCGCCGGGCATGGTCGGGCTGCAGCCCGACACGCTTCAGCATCGCCGCGACCCGGTCCTGCGCCTCGGACCCCGAGGCGAGGCCATGCAGTTTCAGCTGCGACAGCAGGGTCGAGCCGATCGTCTGGCGCGGGTTGAGTGAGGCGTAAGGGTCCTGAAACACCATCTGCGCGATCCGGGCGCGCTGCTTGCGCGAGGGGGCACCGGGACCGTTCAGGGGCTTGCCCTTATACAACACCTCGCCCGAGGTCGGCTCCTGCAGGCCCATGACGGTCAGCGCGGTCGTCGACTTGCCGCAGCCGGATTCCCCGACGATCGACAGGCATTCGCCCTCGTGCAGCGTCAGGTTCACGCCGTCCACCGCGCGCAGCACGCGGCGGGGGCCAAGAAGGCTTTGACGGGGCAGGTTGAAATGCACCTTGAGGTCGCGGATTTCCAGAAGGGGTGCGGTCATGCCCTTGTCTCCGGGGCAAGCTGCGGGCCGCGCGGGGTGATCAGCGTCGGCATGTCGCGGCCGCGATCCTTGGCGTTGACGACTTCGTCCAGCTCGATCAGGCGGCTGCGCTGACCCGGTGTGCGCGAGCCTAACCGGGGTCGGGCGGCAAGCAGGCCGCGCGTATAGGGATGAAGCGGGTTGGTGAAGATGTTGCGGGTATCCTGCTCCTCGACCAACCGCCCCTGATCCATCACGCCGACGCGTTGGCACATATTGGCGATGACACCCAGATCATGGCTGACCAACAGGACCGCGGTGCCCTCGGCGCGGCAAAGCTCGGCCATCAGTTCCAGCACGCCCGCCTGAACGGTGACGTCTAGCGCTGTCGTCGGCTCATCCGCGATCAGCAGGTCGGGGCGGCACGCCAGTGCAATCGCGATCATCACGCGCTGCCGCATGCCGCCGGACAATTGATGGGGATAGGCATGGGCGCGTTCCTCGGGGGCGGGGACACGCACGCTTTCCAGCGCCTCGACGGCTTTGCGCCGTGCTTCGGGCCAGCCCATGCCGCGATGGATCACGAACATCTCGGCGATCTGACGACCGATGGTGACCAGCGGGTTCAGCGCCGTCATCGGTTCCTGAAACACCATCGCAATGCGGTCGCCGCGCAATTGGCGGCGTTCACGCGGATGCATCTTCAGCAGGTCGCGGTCCTGAAAATGGATCGTTCCGCCGGTGACGCTCAGGGGGCGCTTCAGCAGGCCCATGATCGCCAGCCCGGTCACGCTTTTGCCCGACCCGGATTCGCCCACCAGCCCATAGGTCTCGCCCGGCAGGATGTCGAATGAGATGCCATGCAGGATCTCGTATCGTTTGCCGATGCCCAGACGCAGGTTGCGGACCGACAGCACCGGATCGGGAAGAAACTGGCTCATGCCGTCCGCGTCCTCATATGGGGGTCGAGCATGTCGCGCAGACCGTCGCCCAGCAGGTTGAAGCCCAGCACCGTCGCAAAGATCGCAAGGCCAGGAAAGATCGCGGCCCAGGGCGCGGTGCGGATCAGCTCTCGGGCATCGGAAAGCATGTTGCCCCAGCTGGGCTGCGGCGGACGGATGCCGACGCCCAGAAAGGACAGGGCCGCCTCGGACAGGACCGCGCCGCCGATGCCCAGCGTCGCGATCACCAGCACGGGGCCAAGGATATTGGGCAGGATCTGGGTGCGCATGATGTTGAAGTTGCCGAAGCCCGCAGTCTTGGCGGCCTGCACGAAGCCCTGATTTTTTAGCGAGAGCGTCGAGGATCGTGCAATCCGGCAGGTCCAGGACCAGTTGGTCAGGCCAAGAGCAAGCAGCAGGCTGGGCAGTCCTGGCCCCAGCACCGCCATGATCGCCAGCGCGAAGACCAGCGAGGGGATGGCCAGCATGACATTGGTCAGCCCGTTCACAAGATCATCCCACCAGCCGCCAAAATACCCGGCCGAGACCCCAAGCGCCGTCCCGATCACCGAATTGATCAGCTGCGAGATCAGCCCGACCGTCAGCGAGACCCGCGCCCCGTAAAGCACCCGCGACAGGACATCGCGGCCCTGCCCGTCGGTGCCCATCCAATGCTCCCAACTGGGCGGCATTTCGGAATTCATCAGATCGGCGTCCATGATCGGATCATAAGGCGCGATCAGGCCAGCCAGCACCGCGCCAAGGACGACCAGAACCACCAGCGCCAGACCCAGCGCAAAGTTGAAACGAAGGCTCATGGTTCAGCTCACCTTGATGCGCGGGTCGATCAGCGCATAGGCGATATCGACCAGCATGTTGATGACCAGAAACCACAGCACGATCACCAGAACCGCGCCTTGCACCACCGGGATGTCGCGCACGGCAACGCTATCGACCAGCAATGAGCCGATGCCGGGCCATGAAAACAGCTTCTCGATCACGATGGCCTGTCCCATCAATGCGCCGATCTGCAGCCCCATCGTCGTCAGGATCAGAACAAGCACATTTCGGGCGACATGGCTGCGCACCAGCCGCGGCTCGGCCAGGCCCTTGGCGCGGGCGGTGCGGACGAAATCGGCGTTCATCACGTCAAGCACCCCCGCCCGGGTCGTCCGTGCCAGCAGCGCCATCGGTCCGACCCCCAGCGCGATGGCGGGCAGGATGATGTGCCGGATGCTGCCGGGCTGATAGCCGAAGCTGGGCAACCAGCCCAGATTCAGCGCAAAGACATACATCAGCAGCAGCCCGAACCAGAATTCCGGCAGCGACAGGCCCGAGACCGCGACGACCATCGTGCCGCTGTCAAAGACGCTGCCGGGTTTCAGTGCAGCCAGAAAGCCCAGCGGAATCCCGACGAAGGCCGCAAAGCCCATGGCGCAAAGCGCCAGCTTGATCGAGGGCCAGAGCCGCGGCTCGATCACGTTCCAGACCGGCTCGCGGGTGCGGTAGGAAATGCCCAGATCGAAATGGGCCAGTCCCGAGAGGTAGTTCCAGAGCCGGACCGGCAGCGGCTGATCCAGTCCGAACTGCTCATTCAGATGCGACAGAACCTGCGCATTGGTGGCGTTTCGGCCCTCTGACATCAGCGAGGTGATGAAACTGCCCGGCACGACGCTGAAGATCACGAAAATGATCAGGATGACCGCCAGCATGGTGGGAATCATCTGCAACGTCCGGCGAAGGATGAAACGCATCATCTGCTGGTTCTGCCTTTGGTGGAATTCTGCGGAAGGCTGGAAGGGCCCGGATTTCCGGGCCCCTCCCTTTGAGTGTTACTTGCGCGTTGCCGGGGCGTTCTCGTCGATCCAGATGTCTTCGTAATCCTGAATGGCCAGTTCCATCGCGTTCGGCTTCAGCCCATGCACCCAGGGCTGATAGGCCATGACGGCCTTGTTATAGTTGAAGAACCAGACCGGAGCCTCTTCCAGCAGCAGGTTGTTGGCCTGCTTAAGCAGATCATTCTGCTTGGTCGGATCGGTTTCGTTCCCGGCAGCTTCGATCAGCTTGTCGAATTCGGGGTTGGCGAACTTGACGTAGTTGCAGGCCGATTGCGAGGTCGCCGAATGGAAGCAGTTGAGATATTTCAGCGGGTCCGGACCCGATGAGTTCGACCAGATATAGCCGTCGAAATTATCGGACAGGATCTTGTCGGACAGGACCGAACCATCGACCGGATCGGTCGTGACCTCGACCCCGACCTTGGCCAGCATCGGGATGATCGCCTCGACGATGGGCAGGCCCCAGCTTTCATTGTCGGTCGCCGTGACCGAGAATTTCAGACCGGATTCGTAGCCCGCTTCCTTCAGCAGCGCCTTGGCCTTTTCCGGGTCATAGGCATAGGCCTTGGCGTCCTTGTCGAATGCCGGGGACGAGACCGGCAGCCATGAAACCGCCGGATAGGCTTTGTTTTTCAGCAGCTTCTGGACGATCACGTCCTTGTTGATCGCGTGGTTGATGGCCTGACGGACGCGCTTGTCCTTGAAGGCCTCGATCTTGGGATTGAAGCCGATATTGCGCGTATAGACCTCGGCCACTTCAAGGATCTGGTCCTTGAGCGTCGGGTCCTGCGTATAGGCCTCGTACTGAACCGGACCCAGCACGTTCGCGTCGATCTCGCCATTGCGGAAGGCAACGTCGCGGGCCGCGGCCTCGCCCATCAGCATGATGTCAAGCTTGGCCAGATGCGGCTTGCCGGTTTCGTAATAGCCGTCGAACTTGACCAGCTCGACCTTGGAGCCGGGAACGTAATTCGCCAGCTTGAACGGGCCAAGGCCGTTCGGTTTCGAGGCCAGCTGATCCTCGGGATAGTCCTTGGAGTAGATCGGGGCATAGTTGGACATCAGGTTCCAGCCGGGATCGGCCAGATTGGTGACGGTGATCTCGACGGTCTTGTCGTCGATCTTTTTGATGCCGGCGATATGATCGGCCGTGCCCGCCTGAAATTCGGCCACGCCCGCAATCTGCAGCACCTGTTCGGCAGCGGGCAGGGCCTTCTTGGGATCGGCGATGCGGTTGTAGGACCAGATCACGTCATCCGCGTCCAACTTGTCGCCGTTATGGAAGGTCGCGTCGCGCAGCTTGTAGGTATAGGTCTTGCCATCCGCCGATTTCTCGACCGATTCCGCCAGATCAAGCTCGGGTTTGCCGCTGTCCGGGTTCCATTTGTACAGTGAGCGGTTCAGCGCCTTGCCGACGATCTCGTCCTGGGTATGGGGCGTCGCCGTCATGTCCAGCGAGGTGATCGAGTTGCCGTAGGGCGCCGCGAAAACCAGCGTTCCCCCGTCCTTGGGTGTCGCATCCTGTGCCAGTGCGGCCGTCGCCGTCCCAAGCGCAAGCATCGCCATCAGGCTAAGTCTGGTCAGCATGTCTTTCCTCCCTGTGGCGCGATTGCGCCCCCTTTGTTGGTGGTCTTGCGGACCGATGCCTCCCCGCACCGGGCCTCAGCTTCTGTCGTGAACGATGCGCCCATCCAGAATCGTGATCTCGCAACGGGTGTGGTGCAGGATGGTCTCGGGATCGGCGGTTAGCAGGTCCTGATCGAACACCGCGACATCTGCCAGCATTCCGGGCTCCAGCCGTCCCTTTACCTTTTCCGCCCCCTGCGAATAGGCGCCATGTTCGGTATAGGCGCGCAGGGCCTGTTCGGGCGTCAGGATCTCGGACGCATCCATCACCGTGCCCTTATGGGTCTTGCGCGTCAGCATCGCGTAAATATCCGGGAACGGGTTCGGAGAGCAGACCGGTGAATCACTGCCGGTCGAGGGCTTCATCCCCAACCGGTCCCAGGTCGCGATCGGATAAGACCGCAACCCGCGTTCCGGTCCCAGAACCGAGACATAGGCATCGCCGAAATCATAGATGAAGGCCTGTTGCGGCGCGGGCAGGATGCCGGAATCCAGCATTCGTTGGTTCATCTCGGCATCGGCATAGCCGCAATGCTCGATCCGGTGGCGACGGGCGTCATCCGGATTCGCGGCGCGGACACGCTCATAGGCGCGGATAAGCTGGTCGATGGCGGCATCGCCGATGCCATGGCAGACCATGGTGTAGCCCATCGAGGTATAGCGATCGACCAGTTCGAACAGCTGCGCGTCCGGCAGCATCTGGACGCCGTAATTGTTGGTCTGACCGTGATAGGGCTGGCGCATCCATGCCGTGCGCCCACCCGCCGAGCCGTCGGTAAAGACCTTGACGCCGCCGATGCGGAACATGTCGTTACCGACCCCGGTGACAAGGCCGACGTCATGGCAGGGCTCGACGATGGATGAGCCGGGATCGCCCAGCAGCGTGGCCCAGACCCGGACCGGCAGCCGCCCGTCGCGAAGCGCAAGGTGATAGGCGCGGATTTCCGTCATGCCGTCGATCTGGCCCGTCGCCGCATCCATGCACGAGGTAATGCCGAACTGTGCAAGATGCTGGCCACCCGCCTCGATCGCGTCGATGATTTCCTCAAGCGAGGGCGTCGGCTGCACGCTATAGACCAGATTCTGGGCGTTTTCCGCCAGCATCCCGGTCAGCTGCCCGTTCTCGCGCCCGATGACACCGCCATCCGGGTCAGGCGTATCCGCCGTGATCCCCGCCCGCGCGAAAGCCAACGAGTTGACGATCGTGACATGGCCGCAGGCGCGCGTCACCGAAACCGGATGATCGGGCAGCGCTGCGTCAAGTTCCTGAGCGGTGGGCATCAGCCCATCCGGGTAGCGGGTCTGGTCAAAGCCACGCGCGCGGATCCACTCTCCCTTCGGGGTCGTCGCGGCGCGGGCTTGAAGCGCGTGGAGCAGTTCCTTACGGGTCGGCGCGGCATCCGCTGTCGCATCGACCTGTCCGCGCAGCAGGCCGGTCGAGATCAGGTGAAGATGCGCGTCGTTCAACCCCGGCATGGCGAAGCGCCCGGCCAGATCGACGACTTTCGTCTGGGCCCCGATCAGCGGCTCAATCTCGGCATCGCTTCCCAGCGCCAGAATCCGATTGCCGGAAATCGCCAGAGATTCGGCCAGCGGCAACCCATAGCCGGGCCAGATTTTCCCGTGCCGAAGCACGAGATCGGCAGCAATCGCTGAGGTCATGATTGAAACACTCTTCCCTGTGTCGGTCCCGGCAGTCGGGTGCCTGTTATTAGGGCAGGATGCTTCAGAATATGCAGCAGGCTGTCAAGGCATTGACTTGCGGAACCTTCTTTGGGCGGCATTCCGGCAGCGAGTGACCTGTCTTTACGCACGGATGCGAGCCGCTGGGCCCGCATCCGAAACGCAACCTTCGGTCCGAAATCAGTCAGCGACCGAAATACGACGCGAGACTGTAAAGGCCTTTTCAAGGTCGGGGTTCAGCTCCATGCCCAGACCCGCGCCGGGGGGCACGGTGATCATGCCGTTCCGCACCTCGGGCAGTGCGGTGACAAGGTCGCGGTACCACGTCTTGTAGAATGCGCGCACGCTTTCCTGAACCAGGGCATTCGGGGCATTGAGCGACAGGTGGGTCGAGGCGCAAAGCACGACCGGGCCGGTGCAGTCATGCGGGGCGACGGGCAGATGCCATGCCTCGGCCATCGCCGCGATCTTGCGGGCCTCGGACAAGCCGCCACACCAGCTGATATCCAGCATGACGACGCCAGCGGCTCCGGTTTCCAGAAGGTCGCGGAAACCCCAGCGCGAGCCCAGCGTTTCCGAGGCCGAGATCGGCGCGGGCGAAACGGCAGCATAGCGCTTGAGGCTGGAAAGACTGTCCATCTTGATCGGGTCTTCGTGCCAGAAGGTCTGATAGGGCTCCAGCGCCTTGGCGATCTGCATGGCCGGCAGAAGCTGCCACATCGAGTGAAACTCGACCATGATGTCCATGCGGTCACCGACGGCCTTGCGGATCTTCTCGAACGGCTGCAGCGCCGTTTTCAGGTCGGGCATCGAGATATACTGGCCGCGCGACTTTTCCGCCGCGATGTCAAAGGGCCAGATCTTCATCGCGGTGATGCCTTCCTCCAGCAGCGACTCGGCCAGTTCGTCGGCGCGATGCAGGAAGCCGTTCAGGTCGTCGTAGTCGCGGATGGCTGCCGCCGACAGATCATAGTTCGCCGTGGTCTGGCCGGTCGCCTTCTTGATGTATTCGGTCCCCGCACAAGTGTTGTAGGTGCGGATTTCATTGCGGCTGAAACCGCCAAGAAGCTGCGCAATCGGCTGGCCCGTCGCCTTGCCAAAGATATCCCACAGCGCGATGTCAAAGGCGGAGTTGCCCCGCACCTCGGCACCGGATGAACGAAAGCCCAGATAGCCCACCAGTTCCGACGCCAGCAGATCGATCTGCAGCGGATTGCGCCCGATCACGCGGGGCGCGACATATTCGTGAATATAGGCCTCGACCGTTTCGGCGCCGAAGAATGTTTCGCCAAGCCCGGTCAGTCCTTCGTCGGTATGCACCAGCACCCAAAGCAGGTTCGGCCGTTCGGCAATGCGAACGGTTTCAAGTTTCGTAATTTTCATCCGGTTGTCCTCTATGCAATTCCGGCGGCGAGAAGTGCCTTGGCGCTTTCGTCGAAATGTCGTGCCATGAGCTGGCTGGCGGCTTGCGGATCACCCGCGCTGATCGCCTCGGCCAGTTCGACATGGATCCTGTTCATGGCCTGTCGTTCGGCGTCCGAGGATCGGCTGCGCCATCCAATCGGCCAGGTTTGGCGTGCGATCCCCTGAAAGGCCCCGATCAGGATGGAAAAGATCGGATTTCGCGATGCGCGCGCGATCTCAAGATGGAAGGCCAGGTCGCTTTCCATCACGCTGTCCGCGTCAGAGAAATTATCGACCATCGCGTGCGCGTGACCAAGGATCAGCCGCACTTCCGCATCGGTCCGGCGCAGCGCGGCCAGCGCGGCGGTGCGCATTTCGATGGTGCGGCGCGCGTCATAGACCTGATTGATGCTGATTTGCGCCGTATCGACGCCATGTTCGATCATGAGCGACATGGCACGGTCGTCAAGCTGCGCCACAGTCGCGCGCTTCCCCGCGCTCAGATCGATCAGCCGCACCGCCGCCAGCGATCTGAATGCCTCGCGCACGACAGTGCGAGAGACGCTCAATTCCCGCGACAGAACCGCTTCGCTGGGCAGCCGGTCTCCGGGGTTCAATTCATTCGCCCGAATATGCCGGGTAATCGCCACAATCGCGCTGCTGACCAGACCGCTGGCGTGGCTTGCAGCGTCATCACCTGAAATCGCGGTCACATACTGTCTCCCGAATCTGTAAAACCTGTATGACTAGTTTCGCAAAATTGGGCAACAGTTTTGATATTGCGGAAGGGGCTTCGGGAAACGGGTGCCGCAAATGCTGTTGCGTCCCAGTGCTGAAGCACTGGGACGCAACATTGGCACATCGAACGGAAGCGGCCGTGAACGACCCGCGTTAAAGCTTGACCGTCTTGCCGGTCGCTGCCTGATAGGCCTGCACATAGCCCCTTGCTATTGAGCGGACAGCCCGCCCGATCGAGAGATAGGCGTCGTCGTTCAGGTTCGCGAAGGACACCCTGACCGACCAGTTCGGCGCGGCAAAACCCGAGCCGTTCAGCAGCACGATGCCGTGGTCCTCGGCCAGTCGGAACGGGATGTCGAGCGGGTGGATGTTCTGCTTGACCCAGGTCACGACATCCTCGCCCACATATTTGCGCAACCAGAATTCAAGGTCGATCACGCCGTAATAGTGGTCGAAATAGGGGCCGGGATTGGATTCCACGCCAAGCCCGTCCACCAGATTGCGGAAGCGTTTCACGCAGATGGCGATGCAGGCCTTTTGATAGATTTTTTCGGCATCCATCATCTCGACCAGGCCGAATAGCGTCATCATCACCTGTTGCGGCAGAGACAGACCCGAAGTGTGGTTCAGCGCGACATCGCGGCTGTCGGCAACGATGCGGTCGATGAAGCGCAGCTCACGCGGCTTGGGCGTCAGCGCATGGTAGCGCTTGTCGAGCAGGGTCTGAACCTCGGCGGGATGGGCGGCGATCCTTTCGTCAAAGATATTGTCCTGCGCCACCGCGATCACGCCAAGACGCCAGCCGGTGCAGCCGAAATACTTGGAATAGGAATAGACGCCGATGGTGTTGCGGGGCAGGTGACCAAGGATCGACTCGAAGTCGGGAACAAAGGTGCCATAGACATCATCGGTCAGGATCATCAGGTCCGGGCGCTTGGTATTGACGAAATCGACCAGACGGCGGATCGAATCCCTGTCCATCGCCGCGGCCGAAGGGTTGCCGGGATTGACCAGAAACAGCGCCTTGACCGTCGGATCCTCCAGCGCGGTCAGGTCGGACTCGGTCAGCTGGAACCTGTCCTCCTGCTCGGCATTCACGCGGATGACGTGCAGGCCGTAATCCTCAAGCTCGGGCATTTCCAGATAGGGAGTGAAGATCGGTGTCGCCAGCGCGATTGTATCGCCCGCATTCAGCAGCCGCTGGTTCTTCAGGGCCTTGAACAGGTAGCACATGGCCGCCGTGCCACCTTCGACCGGGTACAGATCGAACTTCACCCCCGGAGGATGGCCCGCGCACATCGCCCACATCAGATATTCATGGGTGATGATCTCATTGTGATGCAGGGCGCGGTCGGGGACCGGGTAATTGTCGCCGATGATCGAATCCGTCAGTTCGTGCAGAAAGGCATCGGGGTCGAAGCCGAACTTCGCGATGGCGAATTCGACCGCATCGCCCAGTGTTCGGGCCGGAGGAATGCCATCCTCATCGTCCCAATCCGCCTCTTGGATGCGGGTCTGCTTGGCGATCCAGCGGGTAAAGCGCTGATACGCGCCGTCGCGCGGCGGCATTCCTGCCAGCCCCGCAACCGGGTCGTCGTAGCTGCGCCTGGCCTCGGTCAAGGCGAACTGGCCCAGCAGAAAGAACGCTTCTCGGGCGCGGGTGGCGATCCAGTTCGGGTTGCCGCGCCCGGCATTCAGGAAAGTGCCGGAGGATTTCTCGGCACCGGCGCGAGCAAGCTTGATCAACTCGTCCTTGATTTCGAAGGGCGAGAGTCCGGCAAGGCTTTCGAATTGTATCTTGTCTGGCACGACTGATCCTCCGTTGGCGCTGCGCGCATCCTAACCCAGCTGGGCATGTGCGGGGACCGGGCGGACTGTATATTACCGTGAGTCACCGCCGCCTGGATCGTCAGGCGGATTGTCGCGGGCTTCTTCGGCCTGCACGACCTGCTGCAGGATCACTTGCGCGATGGACGATACTGTCAGGACGAAAACCCCGATCCCGACAAGCAGGAAAGCCATGGCGCAAATCTTGCCCAGCGGTGTCTGGGGGGTAAGGTCGCCATAGCCGACCGTGGCCATGCTGACGACCGCGAAATAGAAGGCGTCCAGAAAGCGCCAGCCCTCGAGCCGGGCAAAAACCGCCGCCTGCGCCAGCGCGATCAGCGCGCAGATCAGCAGCAGCGCCTGAACGCGCGTGCTGCGAAAGGCTGCGATGACCGCCCAGAACAGCGTGGCATAGGCATGAAGAAGCCGCATGTTCAGCCCCCCAGCGCCAATGCGATGCCAACAAGGATAAGTCCGACTGCCACCATGGCAAGTCCAACCCGCCACGGTCGCCCCCAAAGCCGTCCCAATGTGCTGCCCGCGACGAAAAGCGACGCGAGGGCGATGGCGTGGGACAGCCACAGCGCCAGTTGGGCATCCTTGATCAGCAGGAAGGGCAGGGCGACCGGAAGGGTGCCGAAAAAGACCAGCGCAAAGACCATTGCCGCCGCGCGCAGGTCGGTGGCGTCGGGGTGCGTATCCTGTGCGGGAAGAGAGGCAAGATGTTGGCGGATCCGCTCGATATCGTCTTCGTCGAGAGAGGCTGTGACATAGGCGGGCAAGGTGGCCGCGATCTCGTGCCGGGCAAGGGCAGGGGGCGCGTTCTGGACGGTTCCGATCATGCGCATCGCCAAGGCCTTTTCGGCGCGGGTCGACAGCAGATACATCGCCGCGTCGATCAGCCCCCAGGCAAGATTGCAGCCAAGCGCCGCGATCAGCATCAGCCGCACGTCGGTGCGGCTTGCCTCGGCCACGTTCAGCGAGGCGGTGAAGGTCAGGACCATGATCAGACCGAACAGGATCTCGGTTGCGCGCGAAACCGGGTCAAGGACGCGGGTCGTGTCGGTTGTCATTGCGCGGGCGGCAGGACGTAAAGCGTCAGGCCGAAGATCGCATAGACCATCAGCACCAGCACCCCCAGAAACCAGGTCGAATGTCCGCCATTGGTCAGCATCGCCGCCGAAAGCGCTGCGATCAGCATCATCACGATGGCACCCGGCCAGAAATCCAGCCCCATCGGCATGGGCCCGATGACATAGCTTAGAAGCACCAGCAGCGGTCCGACAAACAGCGCGATCTGCGCGGCGCTGCCAAGCGCGATGCTGACGCTGAGATCCAGCCGGTTCTTGCGCGCCGCCGAGAAGGCCGAGGCGAATTCGGCGGCCCCGCCCACCAGCGACACGACGATGAAACCGACAAAGGCCGGTGAAAGCCCCAGCGCCGCACCAGCCACCTCGACCGAGGCCACAAAGATATGGCTGACCATCGCGACCAGAACGGTGATCACGGCCAGCGTCACCAGCGCAATGCCGATCGGCATGGCATCGCCATGCGTCTCATGTTCGGAGCTGGCAAAGGCCTCCTTATGCGTCCCCAGCGAGAAGAACAGCCCCAGCACATAGCCGCCGATCAGCAGGACGGCCAACATCAGGCTAAGGTGCTGAAGCGCCACGGGATCGGCGACATGATCCGCCGTCGCCACCGCCGAGGGCACCAGCAGCGCCACGGTGGCGATGAACAGCATGCTGGCCTGAAACCTAGCGCCGACGCGGTTGAAATCCTGCACATGGTGACGCAAGCCCCCCAGCAGAAAGGACGCGCCCAGCATGAACAAGGCGTTGGTGACAATGGCCCCGGCGATCGAGGCCTTGACCAGCGCATATTGCCCCGCCGCCAGCGCGGTCAGGGCGATGACCAGTTCGGTCAGGTTGCCCAAGGTGGCGTTGATCAGCCCGCCCGCCGCATCGCCGGTTTTTTCGGCGACGGATTCGGTAGCAAGGCTCAGCATGGCGGCCAGCGGCACGATGGCCAGAACCGACAGCAGGAACAGAGCCACATGCGCCTCGGGGCGGGCATGTTCGGTGAACAGGACCACGGGCACAAAGACCAGCAGCCACAGCAGCGGCGTAGACCGGATCTTGCCAAGAAGCTGGGTCATGGCGCGCGTTCCTTGTCAGACGGTGAGGACCAGAATGGGGCCAAGCAGCGTAAGCGTGACGTTCGAGATCGCATAGGGCACCGTATAGCCAAGGACGGGTGTCTCGTTCTCGGCGGCCTGTACGGCGGCGTTCAGCCCGGCGGTGCAGGTAAAGCACCCGGCCAGCGCGCCGCAAATGATGGCCGGGTTCATCTTCAGCACGTAGCGTGCGTAAAACAGCGACAGGACGATCGGCACGATCACCGCGACAATGGCAAGGACGGGCAGCAGGATGCCCTGTTGTTTCAGCAGGGTCAGCGCCTGCGGTCCGGTCCCCAGCCCGACACAGGCGATGAAGATGGCCAGCCCGAAATCCCGCAGATGAAGCGCGGTGGCGGGCGGCAGCCCTCCGAATTTGGGATGGCGCGAGCGCAGCCAGCCGAACAGCAGCCCCGACAGCAGGCAACCGCCGCCGGTATGCAGCGCGACCGGAGAGCCGGCGATGGGTACGGTGATCATGCCGATCAGAATGCCGACGATGATGCCCAGCCCCAGATAGACGTAATCCACCGCGAGTCCCTGATCGACGGCATAGCCGATCACCGGAACTGCGCCGTCCAGCGCCTCGGGCATGCCATACAGGCTGACCAGATCCCCGGCCTCCAGCCGCATTCTGGGCCGTGGGACAAGGTTCTGCCCCGACCGCGTGATCTTGACGACATGCACACCCCGGCGCTGCTGGGGGTCGATCTTCGCCCGCACCGCCATGATGGTTTCGCCGATGAAATCCTTGTTCGTCAGGACGACCGTCCTCGTCTCTCCGACCAGATCCAGCCCGCGGGTATCGGTGGTCTCAAGACCTAGGAAGGTCTCGGCCTTGAGTACCTCGTCCAACCGGCCCAGCAGGGCGACCCGATCGCCCATGGCCAGTTTGCGGCTTTTTTCCGGTTCCAGCGTCCGGCCCCGGCGGACGATACGCTGGACCGTGACAAAGCCGTTGAACCTGTCTTCGAACGCGCCGACATCGATCAGCGCTTCGGGTCGGGTGATCTGAAAGGCGCGCGCGACAATGCCGCGCAGGGCGGTTTCCTGCCCCGGTTCCAGATCGTCATCCCCGCCGATCCCCAGATCCGCCGTGTACTTCGCGGCCTCGACCTGAAGCGAGATCCCCATCAACTTTGGCGCGATCAGGCTGACGAAGAACACCACCAGCGTGAAGCCGAACAGATAGGTGATGGCATAGGCCACGCCGATATTGGCCTGCATCGCGCTGATCTGATCGGCGGGCAGGTCCATGCTGCCCAAGGCCTCGCTGGCGGTGCCGACCGCCGCCGATTCCGTGATCCCGCCCGCCAGCAGCCCGGCGGCCGTGCCCTTGTCGAGGCCGAAGAACTGCGCCAGCCCCCAGATCGTCACGAAGATCAGCAGGCTTGAGACCAGCGACAGGTTGACAAGGTTCAGCGTGCTGCGCCCAAGGCTTTGAAAGAAGCTGGGGCCGCTGACATAGCCCAGCGAATAGATGAACAGCGCGAATGCCATGGTCTTGATGTTCTCATCGACCTCAACCCCGACCTGTCCGACGACGATGGCGGCAAACAGCGTGCCGGGAATGCCGCCTAGCGGTATCCCCGCCACCCTGATGCGACCGATGGCAAAGCCGATCGCGACGCAGACGAACAGCACGGCGATCGGGGACGCGTCAAAGAACGATCGGATCAGTTCCATTTCCCCGCCTCCTGCCACTCACCGGACGGCCCCGCAGGGCCGCCCCCGCTCACATGACCAGCAGCACGATGACCAGGCCCCACAGGGTCAGCAGCGTGTTGCTGACGGCATAGGGCACCGTGTAGCCCAGCATCGGCACGTCGCTTTGCGCAACCTCGCCCACCATCGCCACCGAGGCGGTCGAGGTCCGCGCGCCGCCGCAGCAGCCCAGATTGATCGCGTCATCGAATTTGAAGATGTATTTGCCGATATAGGGCGCGATCAGCATGGGAACGGCAGTGGCAAACAGGCCCCAGAAGAACAGGCCGAACCCGGCCTCTTTCAGTCCGGCGATGAAGGTCGGACCCGAGGTGATGCCGACAATGGCGATGAACACGTTCAAGCCGACCGAGTTCATGAACCACAGCGTCGGCTGCGGAATATTGCCGATCTGCGGCTTGATGGTGCGCAGCCAGCCGACAATGATCCCGGCGATCAGCGCCCCACCCGAGGTTGACAGCGTGATCGGGATGCCACCGACGGGCAGCACCAGCGCCCCGAAGAGCCCGCCGAAAAAGATCGACAGCCCGACCAGCACCATGTTGGTGACGGTCTGCGGGCGGTCGGCGAAACCGGTCGATTTGACGAAGGCCTCGACATGAGCGGTCGAACCGGCAACCCGCAGGATATCGCCGCGGTTCAGCTTGGTTCCCGGCAGCACCGGGATGTTCACCGCCATCGAGCCGCGCCGGATCGAGTTCAGATAGACGCCGCGCGTATAGGGCTCCTTGGCCAGTTCGATCAACTCGCGCCCGTCCAGCGCCTTGTTGGTCAGGACCACGTCAAGGGCCTCGACCGGGATGTCCAGCAGCCCGCGATCCTCGACCTCATCCGCATCCTCGAACAGTTCCACCAGCGCCTCGCGCCGCCCCGAGATGGCGACGATGTCGCCCGCCTGCAGGACGGTGTCGGGGGTGGGGCTGACCAGCTCACCACCACGACGAAGACGTTCGATGAACAGGCGTTCACCCTTGGCCAAGGCCTCGGCGGCGATGGCGGATTTGCCGACGGCGATACCACCCTCGCGGACGCGATAGGCGCGCAGCTCGCGGGCATGCCAAGCGCTCAGATGGCCCGCATCTTTTGATCCGCCCTTCAGCACCTCGCGCTCATAACGGGCGCAGGCTTCGCGCAGGTCGACACCCAGCAGCTTCGGCCCAAGAAAGGCCAGGATCCAGCCGGTGCCGATGGTCCCGAACAGGTAGGTGATGGCATAGGCGACCGGGATCAGGTCGGTCTGCGCCTTGGCCTGATCGGGCGGCATGCCGGAATTGTTGATCGCATCCGTCGCGAGGCCAATCGAGGCAGAGATCGTCTGCGCCCCGGCCAGCAACCCCGCCGACAACCCCGGCCCATAGCCCGAGACCTTGGCCGCGATCCAGACGACGATCAGACACAGGACCGAGATCACCACCGCGAACAGCGCCTGCGGCAGCCCGTCGGTGGCGATGCCGCGGACGAATTGCGGCCCGACCCCGAAGCCCACGGCAAACAGGAACATGATGAAGAAGATTGACTTCACCTGACCCGAGATATCGATGCCGATCTGGCCGATGATCACCCCGGCCAGCAATGTGCCGGTGACCGCGCCAAGGCTGAAGCTGCCAAAGCGCTTGGCGCCGACCCAGTAGCCGATGGCCAGCGTCAGAAAGATCGCCAGCTGCGGATTGGCGCGAAGCGTATCGAAGACGTAACTGAACATGGTTCTGCCTCCTGTCGGGCGCTATTTGCGGATGTGATCCTTGGCATGGTCGGGCCGGATCAGCTTCAGCCCCTTGGCGCGCTCAAATCCGTGGATTTCCTTGACATCAAGCTTGCGCATGAAGTCGATCGTTTCCTTGCTGATGACCTGACCGGGCACCATGATCGGAAAGCCCGGAGGGTAGGGGATGACGAAATTGGCCGAGATCATCTCGGGGCCGGATTTCAGTCGCGTGTCGACATCGGGACTGTCCAGCGGCAGATATTCGCAGCCCTCGGCGTAATAGGCGCTGTAGAAGGCCGAGCGCATGTCGCCCTCGGGCGTGGTCTTGCCGGCGTCCCAGCGATAGGCCTCGTGGAAATGGCTGAAATTCGGCAGGTCCGGTACATCGGTCATCAGCGATTTCACGCGGGCGGCAAAGGTTGCGGCAGCGTTTTCGCCGCCCTTTGCCAGATCCGTCTCGATCTTGCGGCTGATCTCCAGCAGCACCCGGATCAGGTTGGCCACGTCGCTGCGGGTGTTGTT
The DNA here is from genome assembly GCF_009711205.1 of Paracoccus litorisediminis. GTDB lineage: Bacteria > Pseudomonadota > Alphaproteobacteria > Rhodobacterales > Rhodobacteraceae > Paracoccus > Paracoccus litorisediminis. The sequence continues at coordinate 66,029 of NZ_WMIG01000018.1, forward strand.
GATGTTCGATTGCAGCAGGACTGAGTTGCGCGAGGTCTTGTTGAACTGGATGTCGTAATCATCGGCCATCAGTTTCTTGAACTGGGTGCCGTCAAAACCCGCCGTGCCGCAGACCAGTGTCATCCGGGTCGGGTCCAGACAGAACTCGTCCTCATGCATGGACCGCACCTGATCCTCCCAATCCGCGCCGGGGGTCAGGAAGTCGACGAAACCGGCACTGCGATATTTGGCGGGGATCATCTCGGGGACGCCCAGCACCCGGAAGTATTTCGAGATGATGGGATGGGCGTTGACCTCTTTGCGGATGTCCAGCGCGATCTCGATGGCATTGGCGACCAGACCGTAGCCCTCCAGTTCCATCTGGCGGCGGGCGACATCAAGGCTGGCGATCAGCTGCTGGTTCGGGCTGGTCGAGGCATGGGTAAAGACCGCCTCATGGAACTGCGCTTCGACGGATGCGAAATCCACATCGCGCACCAGCAGCATCGAGCCTTGACGCAGCGCCGACATCGACTTGTGCGTCGAGTTGGTCTGATAGACCCGCAGCCGGATCTGGCGCGGATCGGGGATCAGCCGGGTTTCCAGCAGTTTCTCGATGCTGGGCTTCTTGCCCAGTTCCTTCTGCTGGGCCTCATAGGCTTCGACCGAGGCCGGGTCGCGCATCCATGCGGAAATGGCATCGGCGGCACCCATGGCGGTGCGCGGGCGCAGGAAGGGCGACCAGCGGGCAAAGCCGAACCATGCCTCGTCCCACAGGAAGATCAGGTCGGGCTTGATCGCTAAGCATTCCTCCATCACCCGGCGGGTGTTGTAGATATGGCCGTCAAAGGTGCAGTTGGTCAGGTCGACCATCTTGGCGCGGTCCAGCCGCCCCTCGGCCTTGAGTTCCAGCAGCGCCTGCTTGATCGCGGACAGCGGAACCGCGCCATACATCGAATATTCCGTCATCGGGAAGGCGTCGATATACAGCGGCTGGCCCCCCGCCAGCACCAGCCCATAGTGATGCGACTTGTGGCAATTGCGGTCCAGCAGCACGATATCGCCCGGCGCGACCAGCGCCTGATGCACCATCTTGTTCGAGGTGCTGGTGCCGTTGGTGACAAAGAACACGTGATCCGCGCCAAAGGCCCGCGCCGCCATTTCCTGCGCCAGCTTGATATTGCCGGTTGGCTCCAACAGGCTGTCGAGGCCGCCGGTCGTGGCGCTGGATTCCGCCAGAAAGATGTTCAGCCCATAGAATTCGCCCATGTCGCGGATCCAGTCGGACTTGAACACCGACTTGCCCCGCGCGATGGGCAGCGCGTGAAAGGTGCTGATCGGCCGCATCGCGTATTTCTTGAGATTGTCGAAGAACGGCGTGCGGAAGCGGTCGTCGATCCCCTCCAGAACGCACAGATGCAGCTCCAGCAGCTCCTCGACCGAATAAAGCACCCGGCGGACGCTGGAGGCGCGCAGATCGCCCGCCAGCCGTTCGACATGCCGGTCCGATAGCAGATAGATGTCCAGTTCCGGGCGGATGCGTTTGAGCGCATCGGCCAGCGACAGCGGCAGATCATCGCCCGCGATATGCGCGGCATCGAGCTTGGCCGAGGCAAGGAAATCGCGCAGCACCGGCACGGGTGCGGTGCTGTCATGGGCAAAGCCTTCGTAAATCGTCACCGCCGCGATGGCGGGGTTCAGAATTATCGCGATGATCGCGTCCTCGAAGCTGCCGACCGGTACTGCCTCATAGGTGAAGGCGTCCTCGGAGCGGCGCAGGCGGCGCATCTGCTCGATGATGTTGCGGCCCCGGCTGACCGCACCGGGGGCGACCACCAGCATCTCGAAATAGGGGCGGTGATGCTGGTCGCGCGACAGGGTGGGGGTGTTCAGGCCGGGAGGGGGGTCGGAAAGAATCTCGCCCGAATCCCAGTCTTCGGCATCGGATTTGTAGGAGCGCGTCAGGATCGATTCCGACAGACGCTGCGCCAGCGTCGCCGCCGCCCCAGCCTGCCCGGCATCGATGCGCTGGCGCAGGCTGGCCAGCAATTGCCCGCCCGGATAGGCGAAGAAGCCCTCATAGGCCTCGATCCCTTCCAACAAGGCGCGCATCTGGGTGGCATCGCCGCGGCCCTGTTCCCATTCGCGCGCGGCGGCGTGAAGTTCGCGCCACCTGTCGGCGCGCGCTCCCGGAAATGAAAAGAAATGGTCGATGCGGCGTTCTTGTGGCTCCGCAGCTTGCTTGTCCATTGCATCCCCCTACGGCAATGCCGGACCCCTTTCAGGCAACGCCCGGGATCCTGCTGTCACAAGAATCATAGGGTGGGGGATGAGGTTGGCGCGATCCGGCCTATGTAGCTTACTGTTAACTACTGCACCGGATGGTTTGGCCTGTCTCAACCGTCGTCATGGTTGCGGCCATGATGGGACAGGTAGTCGCGCAACTCTTCCTCAAGCTCGACCAGCACATGGCGATATTCATCGACTTCGGGACGTAAGACCGCATCGGGACGGGCTTCGAAACGCTTGAGCGAGGCGACCGCCATTTCCATATCCTCACAGATCGCCCGGAAACGCTCATCCCGCAGGTAAAGCCGGCGGATGATTTTGGCCCGGTCGGGAAATCGTTGGATGACATGCTCGATCAAGTGCATGGCACGAAACCCTCCACTGTGGCAGAATGGCGCTACGATCAATCAATCGCTTGCAAGTTTCCAAAGTTTCCGGATTATCCGAAGCGTCACGAGTACGTTACCGTAACAAGCCGTTTCCTTCGCCTTTGCTTCAGTCTTTTCTGGAACAGGAAAACTGGAATGTCAGACGGGTTGTCGAGTTCGATCCCTGAGCCAGAAATCCGCGCGGAGCTTGAACGCATCCTTGCGTCCTCGGATTTTCAGGCTTCGGCAAGGAACCGCCGCTTTCTGCGCCACGTCGTCGAGGAAACCCTGCTTGGCCGGGGGGGGCGGATCAAGGCCTATAGCATCGCGACCAGCGTCTTTGGCCGCCCGGATGATTTCGATCCCCTGCAGGATTCCATCGTCCGCATCGAGGCCGCACGCCTGCGCCGCGCCATCGAGCGTTTCTACCTGCTGGAAGGCGACCGACTTGGGGCGCGGATCACCATCCCCAAGGGCACCTATGTGCCCGAATTCTCTCGGCCTCAGTCGCCGGCGGAAGCATCGCCTTTGATCGAGCAGAAAGCACCGCCCGCCACTGAGCCCCTGCAGGATTATGGTCCCCGCATTCTGGTCGAACTGTTCGAGCAGGAAGGCGATCTTGCGAGCTGTCCGACCATCGGGCGCACGCTGACGCGGCAGGTGATTTCGGCACTGACCCGTTTCACCGATCTCTTTGTCTATGGACCTGCCACGGCAGAAGTCGGTGGGGCGGAACATGATCTGCCGATCGATTATCGCCTGTCGGGCACCCTGACCCTGTCCAGGGACCGGCTGCATGCCGATCTGCTGATGAGTCGGCAAATGGATGGCCGCTATGTCTGGGCGCAGACGTTGGATCACCCCTTGGGGGTTGAGCGTGACCCTCAGCAGATCGTCAGCCTGTGCTCCGAGATCGCCGGCCATGTCGTCCGCGTGGTGGCGCTGCGCGACGGTATCCTTGACAGTCAGGCCCGCGAATCCGGTGGTGCCGCGCCACGGCATTTCGCAGGCTACCAGAAATTGCTGGATTTCCACGATTACTGGCGCACCCTCGATCCGGCGCGCTTTGAGCCATTGCGCCTTGACCTTGAGGCGACGATTGCCGCCGATTCAGGCTTTGCCGCAGGTCGCGCCTGCCTGTCGCTGCTTTACGGCAATGCGGCCCGCTTCGGGTATCAGGCCGGTCCGGCGCCGCTGGATCGCGCATTGTCGCTGGCGCGAGAGGCGATCAGGCTCGCACCGAATTCCAGCAAGGCCTATCATGCAAGGGCGGTGGCGGAATGGTTTCTTGGCCAGCCCGAGTCCGCGCTGGCGACCCTGCAGATGGCCCGCGCGCTCAACCCCAATGACCCCGAGTTGATGGCCGAACTGGGCTTTCGCCATGCCAAGCGGATGGTTTGGGAAATCGCCGTGCCGCTGCTGGAGGAAGCCTATCTGCGCAATCCGCTGCAAAGTGGTCAATACCGGATGGGACTGTTCTTTTTCCATTTTGCGCACGACCGGCCCGCCGAGGCATTGCGCGAGGCATTGGCGATCAACGCTCCCGGTATTGGCCATTTCCACCTGGCCAGTTGCGCGGCGCTGTCCGAAATGGGGCGGATCGATGAAGCGCGCGCCTATCTGGCCGAGACGGACCGGCTGGTTCCCGGTCTGCGCGATCGTCTGGTCGAGGACCTGACCTTTCGCCAGATCCATCCCGATCTGATCGCCGCCATCGCCCGCGCCATCGGCCGGGTCGATCCCGGGCCGGGACGCGTCAGGCATCTGCGCCGCCCCCCGGCCAGCTGACAATCGCCGCCTTCTACGTGTTTCAAGATTGCGCTTTACCCATCGCGGTCCGACCAATCAGGCGGTCATTCCACCGGTGCCCATTCCTCGGTCGGGTCGAAAAGCTCGATCTTTGCGGCTTTTTCCAGCGTGTCTTCGCCCAGATCGGTCTGATAGACGATGCCGGGTTCGGCCACGATGAAGCTCATGATGCCGCTGTCGCCATAGGCTGCGGGATAGGCCACGACGGCATGGCCTGAAACCATGTTGCCATTGACCATGTAGCTATAGGCCCCGCCGGGTGCCGCCGGACCCTGACCCTGAAGGATGCGGAAATAGTAGCCCTCATAGGGTTCGGGCTCCCGGTCCTCTCCGTCGCTGCTGAAGCCGGTGAAATTGGCGCGGGCAAGACTTTCGTCAAAGGGACTGGGCGGCGAGTCGGGGTCGTCTGCCCAGAAAAGCCCGTCATGCTGGCCCGGCGTGGACAGGATCGACGCGGCGAACTCCATTACCCCGTCGCCGTCATAGTCGGTCTGACGAAAGCTTGCCTGAACTTCATGGGCGCGGCGCAGCAGGCCGATGACCTCAAGCTCATTCCGACCGATGCGCCGCGCCAAGACCTCCTCGCGCGCGCTTTCGGCGTCAAAGCTCCAACCGGTGTCGCCTTTGACCAGATCGGCCGGAAAGGGCCACATCTCGCGCCCGGCCAGCAGCGTCATCCGGCCGTCGCCCGCAGGTTCCAGCCGGTGGATCGCATGCATGTCGTCAAGGAATTCGCGCCAAACCACGCGATCCTCTTCGGCGTCTCCGGTTGAGACCACGTCTTCGGCCTCGGGGCCGAAAATCTGCAGGACCGCCGCCTTGTCCTTGGCCTCAAGCGCCGAGACAAGCGCCGTAACCGCGGCCTCGGGCGTGTCGAAATATTGCGGCGCGGCCCAGGCACCCGGTGCCGTGCCGATGAGCAGGGCGAGTGTGGAAATGATGCGTTTCATCTTCTTCCTCCCCGACCGCCGCCGCGGCCGCCCATGCTGCTGCGCCCGCGATGGCTTGCCGCCGAGGGGCGTGGCCCGCTGGGTTTCTTGAACGCGTTCGGACGGCTCTGGGTGGCGCGCGCCTTGGGCATCTTTTGCGCCGAGGGCCGAGACGCATGGCTCGCGCGCTGCCCCGAGGGGCGTGCGCCCGCGCTTGGCCGATTGGCTGCGGGCTTGGCCTGCCGCACCGGCTGCTTGCGGTTCGCGGCGGCCTGACCGGTCTTTTTCTTGGCGGCCTTGAGATTGGCGGGTTTCGCCCCCGAGGCTTTGCGTGCCTCGATCTTTTTCTTGGCGGCATCGCGGTTTGCCGGGGTGGCCAGCGGCTTCTGGTTCGGACGGTTGCCTGCCCGATCACCGACGGCCTGACGGACATCGCCCCGGTCGATCTGGGCGCGATTGGCCGCACCGATACTGACCCGTTCGCCGCCGCCGATCCGGTCGCGGTCTATGTTGACCTTGTCGCGGTCGATATTGATATCGCCCCGGTCGATATTGCGGTCGCCGCGATCGATGGTGATGTCGCCGCGATCCCAGTCGATATCGTCATCGACATCCCAGCCATGCCAATCATCATCGTCGAAGATCTCGTCAAGGATCACCGCGCCGCCCAGCAGCACGCCGCCGGTCACCAGAATGTCGTCCCAGTCGGTGCCGTCGTCATAGCCGTAATTGTAGCCATAGTGGTAATTGGGCGCGGTCGAGGCAGGGATCGGGGTCGAATAGACCACATTGCTGTCATAGGTTGGGACATAGACTACGCCGGGATCTGCCGGGGCGATCTGGATCTTGTCATTGACCTTTTCGACCTTCTGGACTGGGCTATCGGCAAGATAGCCCATTTTCTCGGCCTTGCCCCGCAGGCGCTGGATCGAGGCCAGCACGTCATCGGTCTGTCCGACCACGGCCTCACCAGCCTGCTCGGTCCAGTCCATATTGTCGCTCATGCGGGTAATCACGTCGGGAAAGCCGGCGGCAAGCTCGCGTACGCTGTCGTCCCAAGGCTCGGCCGAAGCCAGTTTGGCGCGTTCCTTGTCGGGTGTGTCGGCATTGTCCTCGACGAAGTTTCCGGCTTTGGCCACGTCCAGCGGAAAGGTCGTGGCAACCAGAGTCGGGGTCAGCAACTGATCCGGGAACAGCGCGACCGGCCCGAACAGCGTGTCGAGTTCGTCGGGCGAAAGCGTGCCCTCGGCCGCGATCGCGGCCTGCATCGCCGGTGAGGGCGTCGCACCCTGCGCACCGCTGGCGCAGGGGATGGTCAACGTCATTCCGACCGCAAGGCTTTCCGGTTTACCGCCCAGCACATCCCGGTTTGCATCAAGGATGAGGCCGTAAAGATTGGGGTCGCCATAGGCGCGGGTCGCGAGCTTGCTCAGCGTCTCGCCGCTGGCAACCACATGCGGGTTGCCGCAGGTCAGGGCGTCCTGTGCCAGCAATGGTGGGGCGGTTGCAGACAGCATCAGGCCTGCCGCAAGGCCGCGGCGCAGGGCAATCTGATGTTGGCTCGAAATACGAAAGCGCCGGGTGGTTCTACGAGACATAATCGGCCTCCATCCCGGACCCCGCGACCTTGCGCGAGAATCCCCTGTGAATGCTAATCCAGCCAAGTGTGGCTGAGAAGTGTTTTTACTCAAAGGATTTTCACAATTTCAGTCGATGATGTGGTAGCCGCCGTCGATATAGATGGTTTGGCCGGTGATCAGCCGCGCCGCGTCATGGGCAAGGAAGGCCACCGCCGCCCCGACATCGTCGATGCCGACCAGTTCGCGGGCCGGTGCCTTGCGTTCGGCCTTGGCTAGAAGTTCATCGAACTCCGGAATTCCCGAGGCGGCGCGGGTGGCAAGCGGGCCGGGCGAGATTGCATGGACGCGGATGCCTTTGGGGCCAAGCTCGGCCGCCATGTAGCGCACCGCACTTTCCAGCGCGGCCTTGGCGACGCCCATGATGTTGTAATTCTCGACCACCATCTCGGCGCCGTAATAGCTCATGGTGAACATGGCGCCGCCCCTTTTCATCAGCGGTTCGGCCAGATGCGCCATCCGCATGAAGGACCAGCACGAGACCTCCATCGTCTTCAGAAAGCCGTCCAGTGGCGCGTCCGTCACCCGCCCCGCCAGCGTGTCGCGTGGGGCGAAGGCGATGGAGTGGATCAGGTAATCAAGCTCACCCCATTTTGCAGTGATCTCGTCGAATACCGCCTCGACCTGACCGGGGACCAGCATGTCGAGGGGCAGGAAAATCGGTGCCTCGACCTCTTGCGCCAATGGCTCGACGAAGCGTTTGGCCTTGTCGTTCAGGTAGGTCACCGCGACCTCGGCCCCCAGGGCGCGAAAGGCGCGGGCGCAGCCCCAGGCGATCGACTGATCATTGGCGATGCCGACGATCAGGCCCTTCTTGCCTTCGAGCAGCTTGGCCTGAGCAAGGGGAAGGGTCATGTCGGCGCTCCTTCTGGTTCGATCAGGGCGAGGGTATGGCGGGCGATCATCAGTTCCTCGTCGGTCGGAATGACATGGACCGCGACGCGGCTTGCCGGGGTTGAGATCAGGGTTGCCCCGGCGGCATTCGCCTTGGGGTCCATTTCGACCCCAAGCCAGCCAAGGGTCTGGGCAATACGGGCACGGATGGGGGCCGAGTTTTCACCGATGCCCGCCGTGAAGACGAAGGCATCAAGCCCGCCAAGCGCCGCCGCCAGCATTCCCGCGTTCAATCCACAGCGATAGGCGAAGTGGTCGATGGCGAAGGCTGCCTCGGGCGCATCGCTGGCCAGCAATTCGCGCATGTCGCTTGAAATTCCCGACAGGCCCTTCAGTCCCGAGCCGCGATAGAACAGGTCGGTGACCTGATCCGCGCTCATCCCCCGCTGCGAGATCAGGTAAAGCACCACGCCCGGATCGACCTGACCCGGACGCGTTCCCATCGGCAGACCGTCCAGCGCGGTAAAGCCCATCGTGCTTTCGACGCTGCGCCCCGCCCTTATCGCGCACATCGAGGCGCCGCTGCCCAGATGTGCGACGATCACCCGGCCTGCAGCAGCCTGCGGCGCGATCTCGCGCAGGCGCTCGGCGACATATTCATAGGAAAGACCGTGAAATCCGTAACGCCGCACCCCCTCATCATAATAGGCGCGGGGAATGGCATATCGGTCGGCAACCTGAGGATGGTCGCGATGGAAGGCCGTGTCAAAACAGGCCACCTGCGGCACGTCTGGATTGATCTGCATGGCCAGCCGGATCGGGGCGAGATTGTTCGGCTGATGCAGCGGCGCGAGATCCTGATATTCTGCGAGCCGGTCAAGGATCGCGTCGTCGATCAGCACCGGGGCCGCGAAGTCCGGCCCGCCATGCACGACCCGATGGCCGATGGCGCGCAGTTGCAACCCTTCAAGCGTGCGCAGCCATGACCGGGTTTCAGCGATCGCGGCGGGCAGATCAGGGACCTCCTTGGGTCCATAGCTTCGGTCGAGGATCACGGCCCCGTCCGAGGCGGTGGCGCGCAAATGGGGTCGAACGCCGATCCCGTCCAGCTGGCCGCGGATTTTCCGGATCAGCGCGGAGTCCTCGATGGTGAAGACCTGAAACTTCAGGCTGGACGAGCCTGCGTTGACGACAAGGATTGCGCCCTTCATTCGGCAGCCACCTTGGGTTTGCCCTTGCGGCGCGACTCGGCATCCAGCGCGGCCACGGCACAGGAGGCGAGACGCGTCCGCACCGAATCCGCGCGTGAGGTCAGGATGATCGGCACGCGGGCTCCCAGCACCACCCCAGCGGCATCGGCATGGGACAGGAAGCTGAGATTTTTGGCCAGCATGTTCCCGGCCTCAAGGTCGGGGACGACCAGAACCTGCGCCCTTCCCGCGACCGGTCCACCAATGCCCTTGATCCGTGCCGCCTCGGGGTCTATGGCATTGTCGAAGGCCAGCGGCCCTTCCAGCAACCCACCGGTGATCTGGCCGCGCTCGGCCATCTTGCACAAAGCCGCGGCCTCGATGGTCGAGGGGATCTTGCCGGTCACCGTCTCGACCGCCGACAGGATCGCCACGCGCGGTTCGGTCATGCCAAGCGCATGCAGCAGGTCGATGGCGTTCTGGACGATGTCGCGCTTGGTTTCCAGATCGGGAAAGATGTTGATGGCGGCATCGGTGATGAACAGCGTGTCGGCATGACCGGGCACGTCCATGACAAAGACATGGCTGATGCGGCGGTCCGTGCGCAGCCCGGTCGCCGAGGAGGTGACCGCCCGCATGAATTCATCGGTATGAAGGCTGCCCTTCATCAGCACCTCGCCCTTGCCCTCGCGGATGAGGGCGACGGCCATGTCAGCGGCGGCATGGCTATGCGGGACATCGATGATTTCGATGCCGTTCAGGTCAATGTCATGCTGGGCGGCGACGGCGCGGATCTTTGGCTCGGGACCGACCAGCAGGGGGGTGATCAGCCCTTCGCGCCCGGCCTCGATGGGGCCGCGCAGCGAGGTTTCGTCGCAGGGATGGGCGACGACGGTCACGACATCGCGGGTCTCGCGCGCCCGCGCAATCAGCAGGTCGTATTTCGAGGGCGTATGCGCATCGGTTTCGGTCACGATACTCTCCTCAGGAGGTTTCTAATCCAGTTCCATCTCGGGGATGTCGCCCTCGATGATCAGATGGGCGGCGGTGGCGGCAAGGATCTGTTCAATACTGACGCCCGGCCCGCGTTCCCGCAGTTCAAGGCCGCTTTCGGTCGGGCGGATCACCGCCATCTCGGTCACGATCAGGTCGACGCGACGTTCGGCGGTCAGGGGCAGGGTGCATTCGGGCAGGATCTTGGGCTCGCCCTTGGCGCTGTGCAGCATGGCGACCACGACGCTGCGCGCGCCCGCGACCAGATCCATGGCCCCGCCCATGCCGGGCACCATCCGGCCCGGCACCATCCAGTTCGCAAGATGCCCCTTTTCATCGACTTGCAGGCCGCCCAGCACGGTCATGTCCAGATGCCCGCCCCGGATCAGGCCAAAGCTCATGGCGCTGTCGATCGAGGCAGCGCCCGGAACCGCGGTGACAAAGCCGCCCCCTGCATCGGTCAGGCTTTTCTCGGCCATGCCCTCGGGTGGGCGGGCGCCCAGACCGATGACGCCATTCTCGGCCTGAAAGAACACGTCGATGCCTTCGGGGACGTAATTCGCGACAAGGCTTGGCAGGCCGATACCCAGGTTGACCAATGTGCCGGGGCGGATTTCGCGGGCGACGCGGCGGGCGATGATTTCCTTGGCGTCCATCATGGTGCTGTCCCCAGAAGATGATCGACCAGCACACCCGGCGTCTTGACCGCATCGGGCGGGATCATGCCCACGGGAACGATATGTTCGGGCTCGGCAATCACCGTGGCCGCTGCCATCGCCATGATCGGATTGAAGTTATGCGCGGTCAGCAGATAGCTTAGATTGCCGGCGTAATCGGCGTGGTGACAGGCCAGCAGCGCGTAATCGCCCCGGATCGGACGTTCCAGCAGGAAACGCTGGCCGTCGACCTCGACGATCTGCTTGCCCTCCTCGACCGGGGTACCAAGGCCGGTCGCGGTCAGCACCCCGCCCAAGCCGTAGCCCGCAGCGCGGATGCGCTCGACCAGCGTGCCCTGTGGGACCAGTTCGACCTGCATCTCTCCGGCCATCATCTTCTGCTGTGCCAAGGGGTTCAGGCCGATATGCGACACGATGGCGCGGCTGACCTGACCCGATACGACCAGCTTTCCCACCCCCTTTTCGGGGGTGCAGAGGTCGTTGCAGATGATGGTCAATCCGCCGGTGCCACGTGCAAGGATCGCGTCGATCAGCCGATGCGGAGAGCCAACGCCCATGAAGCCCCCGACCAGCAGGACCGCGCCTTCCTCGATCATCTCGGCGGCGGCCTCGGGCCGGAGCGCAGCCTTCATGCCGAGGGTTCCGGTTTGGGCTTGCCGCGAGGCTTCGTCGGTCTGGCCGGCTTCTTGGGGGCAGCGGCTTCAGGCGCTGCTGTCTTGGGGGGCGACAAAGGGGAATCTCCCAGCCCGAACAGTTCGGCCAGATGGCGCAGGCGTACGGCGACCTCGCCATCGGGTTCGGCGGCGGCGGACAGAACCGTGTCCAGCATCTCCAGACCGGCGCGACGTTCGGCCTCGCTTGTCGGCAGCAGTTTCGGCAGGGCGGCCATGGCGGCATCCTCGTCGATCAGCAGCATGAAGAACTGCTCGCGCAGCATCTTGCGGAAATCGTCGAAACTTTGTCGGCTCAGCTCGGGGTTGGCACGGCAGAACCGGCGCACGGCCTCAAAGCTGCGCTCGTCCACGCCGCCGCGCGGTGCGCCTGCATAGAAAAGCGAGCGGGCAAGGGCCTCGCGCATTCCGCCGCGCCCCATTCCGCCACGCAATTCGGCAATGCGAAGGGCGACATTGTGGTCATGCATCGGGCTTTTCGCGGCCTTGCGCTTGGGCCGGTCGCTTTGGTCCACGCCAAGCGCCGATTGCAGGACCTCGCGACCGTAAAACTTCATGAAGCTTTCCTCGGCCCAGCGTTCACTGGTCTGGCGCAGGGTCTCAAACCCCGCCACGATCTGGCTTGAGACCTGCTCCTGCAAGGCAAGGAAGGGGTTCGCGGGCGAGACGGACTGGCGGGTTTCACGCACACGTTCGGCCATGGCCTTGGTCCAGCCGGTCAGCGGGTTCCATGGGCCAAGCATTTCGTATTGCAGGCGCATCGGATGCAGATGCTGCATGATGTCGGGCATGCCCGGCGGCACCATCGCCCGCACGAAGGGCTGGGCAAAGGTGCGATACATCGCAAGGTTCATCTCGGAGAGCCGCGCGGCGGCGTCAAAGCGCCGATCATCCTCGGGGTCATTGCTGCCAAGCGCGCGGATATCGTCAAGCGTACGGGCCTCGCAGCGCATCACCCATTCGCCTTGCACAAGTTCGGGATGCAACTCGGCTTCGTCCTTCGGCTCCAGCACGGCTTCATACAGGCCGGGCGGCAGCAGATCGAGCATGTCGATATTCGAGGCGAATTGCTGATGCTCTTTCCGCGCCACCCCGGACGAAACGAAAATGCCCAGATGACCGATCTTGTCATGAACGGTATAGACGATGGTCTGGCCAAAGGCGCGTATCTCATCGACGCTGTCGTAAAGATCCAGAATCCAGTCCAGCGCCTGCTGCGGCGGGGTGATGTTGTCGCCTTTGGAGCAAAAGACCACGATCGGGGCGCGGATATTTCGCAGATCGATCGCCGTGCCCTCGCTGGTGCGGATTTCGCCCGAGGACAGGCGGTTGCCGACGAACAGCTCATCGACGATGAACTGCATTTCCTCGGCATTCAGCAGAACATGGCCGCCCCACCATTTTTCGAAACCCAGATAACGCGCCGCCTCGCTGTCGATTTTGGACCAGAGGTTGTATTGCTTGGTCCAATAGGTGTTGGCGGGGTTCTGGTTCTCGAAATTCTGAACCAGCCACGCGCCGTCAAAAACCCCGCCGCCAAGGTCGCTGGTCAGGGCGGTCAGCCAGCTTCCGCCCAGAAGCCCGCCGGAATAGCGCATCGGATACTGTCCCCGGATGCCCGCCCAGTAGGACAACGGCGTGCCGGCAAGGATGATCGGGCCGAATAGCTCAGGGTAAAGCGCCGCAACCATCATCACCGACCAACCGGCCTGACAATTGCCGATGACACAGGGCTTGCCTTCGGATTGCGGGTGCCGGGCAATCACTGCGCGCAGGAACTGCGCTTCGGCATGGACAATGTCCTCAATCGTCTGGCCGGGGATCGGGTTGGGCAGGAAGCCGATGAAATAGCAGGGATGACCCGCCTTCATCGCAACCCCGATCTCGCTGTCGGCCTTGAAGCCGCCAATGCCGGGGCCGTGGCCCGCGCGGGGATCGATCACGACAAAGGGGCGCTTGCGGGGATCGGGTTCATTGCCCGGTTTCGGCAGGATGCGTCCCATCAGGTAATTCACCGGCCGCTCAAAGCTGCGGCCGTCAAGGATCAGCTCGGCTTTGTAATCCAGGACATGCGGAATATCCTGCGCGGCATGTTCACGATATTGCTCGGACCGTTCGCGCATTACGTCCATGTAAAGGACCGAGCGTTGCCAAGCATCGATCATATAAGCCGCCGCCGCCGAGGGCAGCGCCCATGCCGGCTCTGTGGGGGTGGGGGCGGGCTTGGAATTGGTCCGTTGTGTCATGTCGCTCTCCATGACTGAGGCTGGGGCAAGGCGGCCCATGCGGGCCAAGCAGTTCCAAAAGCGCGGCCTCCCGGATTTTAGCCGCGATGCAGCAATCTGATCCAGACCGGCGGCGTTAATTACTGTAAACTACCTGCCGAGCCGAGCCGGACTGCTACGTAATGCGGCATCTTCCCGAGGATTCGCCTGACCGCAGGCTAACAGCATTTCCTGACAAATCCAGCGCAAGGAGAAACAGGGCCATGACCCAATCCGACCCCAAAGCTGCCGTCCCGACCGCCGATGAGCTGCGCCTGCTGCATCTGCAAAAAGAACTGGAGGAAATGGAGCGCCGCGCCAAGCTTCTCGACACCGAGCGTCAGGAGCGCGCCCGTGCTGCCGAGGAATTCCTCAAGGGCGAGGTCACTGACCGTGAACGCGAATTGATCCGTCGCCTTGTCATGAATGCGGTCGAGAAGGGCCAGTTCGAGGTGATGGTCTACAGTTTCCCCTCGAAGCTTTGCACCGATAACGGCCGGGCCATCAACAATGCCGAACGTGATTGGCCCGAGACGCTGCAAGGCAAGGCGCGGGATTTCTACGACCGGTTCAAGGCAAATCTGCAGCCCAAGGGCTACAAGCTGAAAGCCATGATCATCAACTTTCCCGATGGCATGCCCGGAGACGTCGGCTTCTACCTGGATTGGGCGCCGAAGGCGGTGTGATTGCGGCCTGAGCCGATGTGTGTGTGGTCCCTTTCAGGGACCGACGCGCGCATCATTACCCTTCGATAGACCTCGCTGGCTGTCCATTCGGCCTCGCCAAGTCGGCCTCCGGTCTGGCAGTGACTGCCCGATGGCATATGGATCAAGCCGTGGCAGGCTCTCCGGTTTCCGCGCCACTGCGGCCTGCATCACTTTCGCTGGGTCTGTCGCGGTATAGAGGATGCCAATACGTTCACCGGCAAAGCAAGTGCTGGTCGACCGCCATGAGCCCGAAACAGCTCGCGCAGCGCCTGAAGATGCCAAAGGACAAACATCTCGGAGCAGTTGCGCGTGGATGACGAGGGGGCAACCTCGCTGCCAGCGGATTGGATCGGTTCATGACGCTGTGCCGGCTCGGGCATCTTCTGAAGGCAAGAGTACGAGATTAGTGTCCCGAACCAGGGAGGTTCTTATACGGGTCGATTTCTGCGCCGACTGCCGCACGTTGGCTTGGGTAAAGACGCCACCGATTTCGACGGAAAATAGCGGGCAACAAACATCGTTGATGTTTCTCAGCGAGTCCCTTTAGGCGACAGAGTAGACAGATTCCTACCCTTCTCGCCAAGCCACAGCCCGATCAGCATCATTGGCAAAAATACGATTGCTCCCGGCGCGAGAAGTGGCAGTGCGACCCAAGCCGGACCGGGGCAGAAGCCACCTATTCCCCAGCCGATCCCAAACAGCGCCGCGCCAAGGACAAGAGGCCGGTCGATTTGCGTGCTTGATGGCAGATCGAAGCGATCAGAAAACACCGGCGTGCTTTTGCGCCACACCATCCGATAGCCGAGAAAGGTGACCAACAAGGCTCCGCCCATGACGAAGCCGAGGCTAGGATCCCATGACCCCGCCAGGTCGAGGAAGTTCAGCACTTTCGCCGGGTTCGCCATTCCGGAGAGGACAAGGCCAAGGCCAAAGAGAAGACCGCTTGCGAAGCCAAGAAGGTGTCGCATCAGGCGCCTCCAAGAACATGGCGCAGGACAAACACCGTAGCGAAGCCTGCGGCCATGAAGGTCACGACCGCGACGAACGAGCGGCGCGACAATCGTGCCAATCCGCAGACACCGTGACCTGAAGTGCAGCCCGAACCAAGCCCGGTCCCGAAACCCACGAGCAGTCCTGCGACCGCCATGGCGAGAAGGTTGCTCGACACCGTCTGCTCGATTGCGCCGCCAACGAGACGATAGATCACAGGCGCGGCAATGAGACCGAGAACGAAGGCAAGTCTCCAGTCGCGTTCTTGGGGTGCATTTCCAGTCGGTGCCATCGCCCCGATGATCGACTTGGTAATCCCGGAAATACCCGCAATCTTTCCGAATAGCGCCATCACGATGACCGCGCTGAGCCCGATCAGCATCCCGCCTGCCAGAGAAACCCAAGGCGTGAAATCTGTCACGATTGTTGGACCCATGCGAACCCTCCAAAGGCATGCGGCAGGCGGCTTACCCTCGCATCGCTATCACGCCATATATTATCTATAGCTAAATAATGTAATTCTAAAGCAATGGCGTCCCTTTCGCCGCCAGGGAAAAATGGGCCGAACATGTTGCTGAGCGCCTGTCGTAGGTCGCTAACGCCAAGCGCCTGATAGTCCTTTGTGACCTGATTAACGGTTGAGCCAGCCTGCCCTGAGTCAGCACCTTGCCCGACGTCGTGAGGCGGGAATGGTTGCAACGCGGCGCGAGGCGCAGACCGTTTACTATCGCATCGCTGACCCCGATTTCCGAAATCTTGATGACGGCGCTTTCGGGACATTCTGCCGGGAAAGGTAAATCTCAGACACCTCCAAGCTGGGTGACGCGGATGCTGTTCGTCGTGCCCGGCACGCCAAAGGGAAAGCCGCAGACCACGATGACGCTTTGCGCGACATGGCCGATGCCAAGGGCAAGGACGGCTTCTTCGGCAAGGATCGGAACGGTGTCATGATCCGCGATCTCGGCGGCGAGCTTGGGACGGATGCCCCAGACCAGCGCCATGCGGCGGGCGACCTCGGGGCTGGCAGTCAACAGCACGGTGGGGCGCGCCGCCCGACGCGAGGCGATGCGGCGACCTGAAGCCCCGGTCGAGGAAAAGGCCACAATGGCGGGAACCGACAGGGCGTTGGCCAGGTCCACTGCCGCTCCGGCGATGGCACGGTTCGGCGTGTCGGCATGGGGCGCGCTGGTCTGCATCGAGGCTGCGTAGAAGGGATGAGCCTCGGTGCGGCGAATGATCCGGTCCATCATCGCCACCGCCTCAAGCGGGAACAGACCCGAGGCGGTTTCGGCCGAAAGCATCACGGCATCCGCACCGTCATGGATGGCATTGGCCACGTCCGAGGCTTCGGCCCGTGTCGGCGTGGGGGTCGAGATCATCGATTCCAGCATCTGGGTCGCGACGATGACCGGACGATCCTGTTGGCGGCAAAGGCGGATGATCTCTTTCTGGCGGCCGGGAACCTCCTCGGGCGGAATCTCGACGCCCAGATCACCCCGCGCGATCATGACCGCATCGGATTCGGCGACGATCCGCGGCAGGTCCAGAAGCGCCGAGGGCTTTTCGATCTTGGCGATAAGCCCGGCACGGCCACGGATCAGCTCCTTGACCTCGACAAGATCCTCGGCCCGCTGCACGAAGGAGAGTGCGACCCAGTCGACACCAAGGGACAGGCCGAATTCCAGATCGGCGCGGTCCTTTCCGGTTAGGGCAGGCAGCGCGACGACGGTGTCGGGCAGGTTCACCCCCTTGCGGTCCTGCAGCTTTCCGCCCGCCACCACACGGGTCGAGATGCTTTCGGCCTCATGCGAGGTGACCACAAGCCGGATGCGGCCATCATCGACCAGCAGCGTATCGCCGGGCCGGATGGCGGCGAAAATCTCGGGATGGGGCAGGGGGATTTCGTCAGGGGCGCAGGTCGTACCCAGCCGCAGGATCAGGCTTTGCCCGGCCAGCAAGTCTCGCGGGCCGCCCGGCACCTGACCGATGCGGATCTTGGGGCCCTGCAGGTCCTGCAGGATGCCGATGGGCTGATCCAGCTCGGCCTCAAGGGCGCGAATGGCGTCGAAGGCCCGCCGGTGGTCGTCATGGCTGCCATGGCTGAAATTCAGCCGGAAGGTATCGACGCCGGCAAGGAACAACTGGCGCAGCATCCGGGGAGCATGGCTCGCCGGGCCGACCGTTGCCACGATCTTGGCGCGGCGGTCGCGCAGTTGCGGGGGCGTCATGGATGTATTGAGGATCATGGGATGAAAACCGCCCGGAAGTCGTTGACATTGGTAAGGGTGGGGCCGGTTCGGACCAGATCGCCGATCCGGTCGAACAGGCTGTAGCTGTCATGGCCGCGCAGGATCGCGCGCGGGTCCAACCCGGCGGCGCGGGCGCGGGTCAGCGTGTCAGGGGTGATGATCGCACCAGCTGCGTCCTCGGTCCCGTCGATGCCGTCCGTGTCGCAGGCCAAGGTATGGATGCCGGTCTGCCCGTCCAGCGCCAAGGCCATGGACAGCAGGAATTCGGTATTGCGCCCGCCGCGGCCCGGTTTGACGTCCCCGATGTATACGGTGGTTTCGCCGCCCGAAAGCAGCACCGCCGGGCCTGCGACGGGATGGCCATGCAGGGCAGCACTCCGGGCGATCCCGGCCATGACCTGTCCCGTGGTGCTGGCCTCACCCTCAAGCGCATCGCCAAGGATCAGCGGCGTGATCCCTGCCGCGTGGGCCAGCTTTGCGGCCGCCTCAAGCGCCATCTGTGGTGTCGAGATCAGCCGGTAATCGGCCGCGAAGGCCGGGATCGGCTTGGGCGCGGCCAGCAGCAATTGTCTTGCCGCGACCGGCAGATCCGGGCCCAGCTGATCCACGATCTCCGAGAGGTCTGCACCGCCATCCGGATCATGGACCGTCGGACCCGAGGCGATGGCCAGCGGGTCGTCCCCCGGCACGTCCGAGATGGCCAGTGTCACCACCCGTGCAGGTGCCGCCGCCAGCGCCAGACGACCGCCCTTGACGGCGGACAAGCGCCGCCGCACCCGGTTCATCACCGAGATCGGCACCCCCGAGGCCAGAAGCAGGCGGTTGACCTGCATTTTCTCCTCAAGCGTCAGCCCCGGCGCAGGGGCGGTCATCAAGGCCGAGCCCCCGCCCGAGATCAGCGCCAGCACCAGATCATCCGGTCCAAGCCCGCTGACCGCCTGCAGGATGCGTTTTGCGGCCATTGCCCCATTCGCGTCGGGAACGGGATGCGCGGCCTCGATCACCTCGATCCTTTCGGTCGGAACGCCATGGCCGTAGCGGGTCACGACCACGCCCGACAGATCGACATCGGGCCACGCCATTTCGACTGCGCGGGCCATGGCGGCGGCGGATTTCCCGGCACCGACGACGACAACACGACCGCGCGGCAATTCGGGAAGGTGACGCGCGACCGTCTGCGCCGGGTCGGCGCTGTCCACTGCCGCAGCAAAAAGCTGCAGCAGCAGATCGCGGGCAGAAAGGTTCAGATCGCGCATCACCCGACCGCCTCAGCCGATCGCGGCGACGGTGCGGCGCGCGCTGTCCGTCACCTGCTGCGTGACATCGTTTGCGCCACGGATAGCCGCGCAAACCGCGTCCGTCACCTGCTGCGTATTGGCGGTTCCGCCGACATCGGGGGTCATCACACCTTGCGCACAGACCTGCTCGACCGCCTTCAGCAGGCGGGCCGCCGCATCCGCTTCGCCCAGATGTTCCAGCATCTGCGCGGCGGTCCAGAAGGTCGCGACCGGGTTGGCGATGCCCATGCCGGTGATGTCGAAGGCGGAACCATGGATCGGCTCGAACATCGAGGGGAAGCGGCGCTCGGGGTCGATATTGCCGGTCGGGGCGACGCCAAGGCTGCCTGCCAGCGCACCGGCAAGGTCCGACAGGATATCGGCATGCAGGTTGGTCGCGACGATGGTATCCAGGCTTTGCGGGTTCTTGACCATGCGCACGGTCATCGCGTCGACCAGCATCTTGTCCCAGCTCACGTCGGGGAATTCCTGCGCGACCTCGGCCGCGATTTCGTCCCACATGACCATGCCGTGGCGCTGCGCGTTGGACTTGGTCACCACCGTCAGCAGCTTGCGCGGGCGGGACTGCGCCAGCTTGAAGGCATAGCGCATGATCCGGGTCACGCCGACGCGGGTAAAGATCGCGACCTCGGTCCCGACTTCCTCGGGCAACCCGCGATGGGCGCGCCCGCCATGGCCGGAATATTCGCCCTCGGAGTTCTCGCGCACGATCACCCAATTCAGATCGCCCAGGCCGACATTGGCCAGCGGCGATTTGATGCCCGGCAGGATCTTGGTCGGGCGGACATTGGCATATTGGTCGAAGCCTTGGCAGATCGGCAGGCGCAGGCCCCAAAGCGTGATGTGGTCGGGGACGTCCGGCGCACCCACCGCACCGAAGAAAATCGCGTCAAAGGCCTTGAGTTGGGCCGGCCCGTCCTCGGGCATCAGGGCGCCGGTCCGCTTGTAGCGATCCGAGCCCCAGTCGAAGCTGGTGACGTCCAGTTGGAAGCCGCCGTCACGCTCGGCCAATGCTTCCAGCACTTGCAGCCCGGCATCGATCACTTCGGGGCCGATGCCATCGGCGGGAATGGCGGCGATCTTGTAGGATTTCATGGTCAGGGTTCCTTGCAGAAAGGTCAAAGATTGGCCGTGGCGGTGGTGCGCGCCCGGCGCGCCGTCCCGGCGATGATCAGGGTGACGATGGCCGACAGGATCAGCAGCGCGCCCACGAAATAGAGGCCCCATTCAAAGCTGCCGGTGCTTTGCTTGATCAGCCCGATTGCATAGGGGCCGACGAAGCCGCCCAGGTTGCCCAGCGAGTTGATCGTGGCGATGCCGGTCGCCGCAGCCGAGCCCGACAGGAACATGGTCGGCATGCTCCATAGCGGCGGTTTGGCGGCGCTGACCCCGGCATTGACCGCCACCAGCGCGATGACCACCGCAACCAGAGAGACGGCGAAGCCCGCAAAGAACAGGCCGATACCCGCGGCCGTGCAGGCCAGCGCCACATGCCAGGTCCGTTCATTCGTGCGGTCGGAATGGCGCGACCAGGTGTACATGGCGATCACCGCAAAGATCGGCGGGATGGCATTGACGAAGCCGGTCTGGAACGAGGTCAGGCCCATGCCATGCAGCATTTGCGGCGCCCAGATCCCCAGCGTGTAAAGCCCGGCCGAGGTCCCGAAATAGACCAGCGACAGTGCCAGCACGCGGGGATCGGTCATGCCCTTCAGGATGGAATGGCTTGCCCCGGCGCGATCCTTGGCGGCGCGCTCGGCATTCATCGTGTTCGACAGCCAGTCGCGCTCCTCGGCATTCAGCCATTTCGCGTTTTCGGGGCGGTCGGTCATGTAGAACAGGACGACCACGCCCAGCACCAGCGCCGGAACTGCCTCGATCATGAACATCCACTGCCAGCCATGCCAGCCCATCAGCCCGTCCATCTCAAGCAGGATGCCCGAGATGGGCGAGCCGAGCGCGACCGAGATCGGTGCCGCGGCCATGAACAAGGCGGTAACCTGTGCACGAGAGCGAGAAGGGAACCAGTAGCTCAGATACAGGATGATGCCCGGAAAGAATCCGGCCTCGGCCGCGCCCAGCAGGAAGCGCAGGACATAGAAGCTGGTCGGCCCCTGCACAAAGGCCATTGCCCCCGAGATCAGGCCCCAGGTCACCATGACCCGCGCAATCCACAGCCGCGCACCGAAGCGTTCCAGAGCGAGGTTCGAGGGCACCTCGAACAGGAAATAGCCGATAAAGAACAACCCGGCCCCGAAGCCGAAGATTGCGGGTGACAGGCCGATATCCTCGTTCATGTGGATGGCGGCAAAGCCCACATTCACGCGATCAAGGAAAGCGATGAAATAGAGCAGCATGATGAAGGGGATGATGCGCCATGAGATCTTTCTCATGACGCGCTTTTCGAGCGCGTTGCTCATGCGGTCCTCCCGGATATGAAAGCGCTCCTCCGCGCCTTTTGATGAAAATACCGGGAGGTGGCGCCTTTCCTCAATCGTTTGGGGAATATATACTGAAACGATATAATCAATGGAGGCTGGATGGACCTTCGCCAATTGCGCTGCGCCGTCGCAGTCGCCGACGAGATGCATTTCGGCAGGGCTGCGGCGCGGCTGGAAATACTACCTGCCGCATTGGGGCGCATGGTCCGGCAACTGGAGGACGGGCTGGGCGTCCAGTTGTTCGAGCGGACAACCCGTTCCGTCGTCATCACCCCCGAGGGCCTGAAGCTGATCAGGGAAGCCCGTGTCCTCCTGGAGCATATTGACGCGGCAGAGCAGCGCTGGCGCAAGATGGGCCGCAAGGGCAGGCAGGTGCTGCGGCTGGGTGCAATCGATACTGCTGCCAGCGGGCTGATTCCCGGCCTTCTCTCGGCGGTCCACGCCAGTCATCCCGAACTGAAGATTCAGTTGGTGGAGGAACGATCCGCCAAGCTGATACCCCGGCTGCTGGCCGGAAACCTTGATCTGGCGCTGGTCCGACCGGGTCTGATGCCGTTTCACCGACGTCTTCGCGGCCATTTCCTGCTGCATGAAAGCTCGGTCGTCCTGCTGCCCTCTGGCCATCCGCTGACCCGTCTGCAGGAAGTGAACGTCACCGATTTGCAGGACATGCCATTGATCGTGCCGGATCGCCGCTCGCGCCCCCATAGCCACGATTCCGTGCTGGCATTGTTCGAGGGCGAGAATATCCAGCCGAACATCATTCAGAATGCGGATGAAAAGCAGACCATGATGAATATGGTCGCCGCCGGGATCGGGGCAGCCATCATCCCGCGCTGGTGGTCCGCGCTTGCGCCCCGGGGCGTGCAGGTCTGCGAATTGGCGCCCAGCCGGGGCGAGGCGCAAGCCAAATTGCCGCTGCATGTCGTCTGGCCACGCGACATTCGTGATCCCTCACGCGATGCTGTTGTCGAGATCCTGCTGTCGATCATCGACCGCTATGCCGCATCCGCATGACAGTGAACCGGGACTGGTGACGTTGCCCTCCACACCCTGACGGGGCGGCCCCACACATGTCGCCAGAAGGCGGCGTTCCTGCAGCCGCAACCCGGTGATCCGCGATCATGTCGACCGAGGGTCATTCCCGGCGGATGTGGTGATAGTGGCGGACAGGTCTT
>NZ_WMIG01000019.1 GCF_009711205.1 Paracoccus litorisediminis
CATTAACTGCTCACGCGTCTTCGGCAAATTCGTTGTCCTTGCGATAGGCAATCAGTTCCTCGACCGGAATGGCGACGCGGTGTTCACCCATTCCCAAGAAACCACCGACATCGATCACGGCCTGCGTGATCGCGCCCCGTTCAATGGTCATTGCATCGGCGGATTGCGCCGGAGGCGTCGCCGCTTCGGTCGCTGACGCGCAGGTCGCATCATGGCCGACATTGCCGATCTTGTCGCCTTCGACCTTGGCCGTGCCGCTCACGGCGGGATCGGTCGACGCGACGCCATCAGGCGCGGCCATCGGAGGCGGCGTCGTGGCGTCAGAGGCCGGGTTGGCGGTGCTGGCCGAAGGTGTCGCGTCCGTGCCTGCGACGCTGGTGCTCGCATTGACAAAGACAAGGCCATGAACCTCGCCAAATTCATAGCGCAGATGCCCGCAACGGTGGTCGACATCGTTGCGGGGTCAGCGGATCACGAAACGCTTGAAAAGGCAGTTATTGCGGCTGGGCTTGCCGAAACCCTGTCAGGGCCCGGCCCCTTCACCGTGTTTGGCCCGACCGACAAGGCATTCGCGGCTTTGCCTGCGGGGGCGCTTGATGACGCACTGAAACCGGAGAATGTCGAAATGCTTCGCAAGATCCTCGGCTGTCATGTGGTGTCCAGCAAGGCCATGGCCGCTGACGTCATCGCGCTGGCCGAGAAGGGCGGTGGAACAGCCGAAGTCACCACGATCGGAAACTGCCGCCTGCGGCTGTCGGTCGTGGATGGCAAGGTGAAGATCGACGATGTGGTCACGGTCACCGCCGCTGATCTGGCAGCCGGAAATGGCGTGGTCCATGTCATCGACGGCGTCCTCATGCCGGCGAACTGATCACCGATGCACCTCATCACGCGTGGGGCCAGATGCCTAGACGCACCCGTCCCGCGCCATTCGGGCCCTGTCCGAAGTTCCCGACCCTGCGGCCTTGCCCGCAGGGCCTTCCGAGCCGCCGCGCTCCGCGCAAAGAACGCGTTTGACATGAACGCGGCAAGCATTGGTTTGGAACGACAAAAGCCCTCGCCTTAGGCGAGGGCTTTCCAGTTCATGGAAAAGTCTCAGGTCCGTTCGCGGACGAAATCGTCCATGTGCCGTTCGGCCTCTTCTTTGGTCCAACCGTATTTTTCCTGAAGCTTGCCGGCCAGTTTGTCCTTCTTGCCGGCAATCTCGGTCAATTCGTCATCGGTAAGATCGCCCCATTGCTCTTTGACCGAGCCTTTGATCTGGTTCCACTTGCCTTCAATGATATCCCAATTCATGAGATGCTCCTCCATTTGTATTGCCTTGGGGATTGAAGGGTGAGGCGGCACCGGGCCGCATTCACCCGTTTTTGCAAAACGCCTATTGAACGATCTGGACGACTTTGCGGCTGCTGGGATCGACGATCACCGGCTGCTCGTTGACATAGACATAGCGATATTGCGAATTCGGGATCTGCTGGACTTCGACCGTCTGAGGCAACTCAGTGCCGATCACGACCTGCCCCTCGACGGGCACCGACTGGATGCGGTTTTCCAGCACATAGGTGCGCGTCTCGGCCGTCATCGCATCTTCGGCGACATCGCCCGCCACGGCACCGGCCACGCCGCCGACCACGGCCCCCACCGGACCGCCGACGACCGCACCGGCAATCGCACCGGTCGCCGCACCACTGGCGGCACCGCCGCCCGAGGTATCCTGGCCGGGCTCGACCTTCTGTTGGGTGACGACTACCGGTTCAGTGGTCGTCGTCACCGTCGTTTGTGCAAGGGCGATACCCGAGCCCGAGACAAGCGTGAACGCACCCAGAGAAAGGGCAAAAATGCGGTTCATGGTCTTGTTTCCTCTGCATTATTCCTTCGACGTAACAACAGGGAAGAACGCCCGATGTTCCCAGAAATTTGCCGTAAACACGTTAGAGGGGCCTGTCGCGACGCCCCCGCAGCGCCGCAAAACTTTGAGCGCGCGGGAAAAAAATGCACTCGCAAAAAACCGCCGACGCCGCTTTGACAACGCCTGCCACGCGGCGCGCGACGCGCACAGACGCACCCAAAAGGGACAGTTCGCGCGGCGCTCGATATCAGAATAAGACCTTTCGGCCCTCACGCGGTCTGGCGGGCATTGACCCTCCTGCAAACTTCTGGAACCGCAAGACCATGGCGCGCGTCACTTTGCCACAGGCAGCAGAGGGTCAAGATGGAAACGCAGCAGAATCTGCCAAACGAAGCCGCCAAGGCCATTCCCGCCGAAAAACTTGAAGAGCACATGCCCTCGAAGGCCGCGACGGTGCATGAAATCCTGCGCCGACAGGGCGAGCGCGAGCTTTCGCGCGAGGTCTTCGCGCTTTTCTGGTCGGCCTTGGCGGGCGGCATCACCATGAGCCTCTCGCTGGTGGCGCGCGGCATCTTTCAGGCAAATCTACCCGAGATCGAATTGGGCTTTCTGATCGAGGCCGTGGGCTACACGTTCGGCTTCATCTTCGTCATTGCCGCGGGCCAGCAGCTTTTCACCGAAAACACCGTGACGCCCGTCATCCCAGTGCTGCGTCGACCGAGCCTTGGCAATATCGCACGCCTCTTGAGGCTCTGGGGCGCGGTTCTGGCGGGCAATATCATCGGCGGGGCAATCGCGGCGGCGGTCTTTGTCTGGATGCCCCTCTTCAGCCCCGAGACCGACGAGGCCTTCCTCACGATCAGCCAGCATCTGATGGAAAAGACCCCCATGCAGATGTTCACCGGCGGCATCGTCTCGGGCTGGATGATCGCGACCATGGTCTGGGCGATCCACGGGCTCGAAGCGTCGAAACTGTCGCTGGTTTTCCTTGCGACATATCTGATCGCGATCGGGGATTTTCCGCATGTCGTCATCGGCAGCATTGAGGTCGCCTATCTTCTGTTTTTGGGCGAGACCGCGATCTTCGAGGCATTGCTGACCTTCCTGATCCCGGTGACCTTGGGCAATATCGTCGGCGGCACCGCGATATTTGCGCTGGTGAGCCATCTCGAGGTCCGGGCCGACGAGGAAGCGGACTGATTGCCCCTGCGGGCAAGACGCGCGGTCCCTTGCCGTCGCGGCCGCACCCTCGGAACCCCTGACGCGACAAGGGGTTGGGCCGGTCTGACGCAATTGCCGAAGGGGTCCCGATGCAAGGTTGGGTTCAGACATCGATGATCTTCCTCATGGCGCTCACCGCTGCTTGGAGCGTGGGCTACCTGCTTTACCGCCTCGCGTTGAAGACACTTCAGAACCGCGACAAATTCTGGCGGCGCATGGTTGCGCAGGCGCGCGGGTCGCTGCAGCTTGGGCTGATGGTGGTGGCACTGTCCTTCGCAGCCAATATCGCACCCTTGCCGGAATTGCAGGGCCAGACCCTACGCAAGCCTGCCAAGCGCTACGCCCCGCCGCAGCGACATGCCATCGGCCCCGCGACTTTCCCCTTGCGAGCGGGTCCGCCCCGCCGCATCCATGGCGGAACCAGATGGATGCGAAAATGACGACCGAAAGCCTGCGCCGCGAACTTTATCTCGGCACCCGCGACCTGCATGAGGCGCTTGACCAGAACATCGGGCATTTCGCGCATCCCGGCGATTATGCCCACTATTTGCAAGGCACGTTCCAGTTTCGCTCCGCATTGGAACCCGCGCTTGCGGGCGCTGATTTTCCGCCGCTTCCGATCCTTGCCGATCTGCGCCGCGATCTCGCCGATTTCGGGCTTGAGGCCACGGCAGACCTGCCGCCGCTTGCGCTTGCGACGCGTGAGGCGCGGGTGGCGGCGCTTTATGTCTCGGAAGGCTCGGCGGTTGGCGCGCGGCTGATTTCGCGCAAAGTTGCGGGGCTGGGGCTTGGCGAAAGCTTCGGGGCGCGGCACCTCGCGCGGCAAACCGGCGACCGGAGCCGCTGGCCGGCTTTTCTGGATTGGCTCGCGCTGCAAGAGGTCGCACCGGAACGTGCGGTCATTGAAGCGCGAGGGATTTTCCTGCTTGCAATGCAGGCATATCGGGTCAATGCCTAAGCGATGACATCTCAGCCTGCCTTCGATGCCTCGCTTGTCGGACAACCCATCGATCTCAGCAATTGCGATCGAGAACCCATCCATATTCCGGGCAGCATTCAGCCGCATGGCTGTCTTTTGGCCTGCGACAATACGGGCCGCCAAATCTTGCAGCATTCCGCCAATGCGACCGAGATGCTCGGTCTGCGGGACGCTCCGGTGGGGCAGGATCTTGTAGAAATGATCGGGCATGAAAACGCCCATCGCATCCTGAACACGCTGGCGATCGCGGGGGCACGACCGCAACCTGGCCTGATCTTCGGGATGAAGATCAATGACAGGGCTTTCGATGTCAGCGCGCATCGTTTCAATGGCCGCGCGATCATCGAATTCGAGCCCGCCGCCGAGGTCGGGGCCATTTTCAGCCTGTCGCGCAGCATTCTATCGCGGCTGCGCGGATTGCAGGACCCCGAGGAACTGGTCGAGATGGCAGCGGCGCTGATCCAAGCCCAGATCGGCTATGACCGCGTGATGATCTATGAGCTTGGCCCGGACGGCGCAGGCAAGGTGGTCAGCGAGGCCAAGCGCGAGCATCTCGAAAGCTTCCTCGGCCAATATTTCCCGGCCTCCGACATCCCGCAGCAGGCCCGCGCGCTTTATCTGCGCAACCCGATCCGGGTCATTGGCGATGCCTCTTGCCAGACCGTGCCACTGTGCGGAACAACCGCCGAGCAAGCGCTGGACCTGTCTTATGCGCACCTGCGTAGCGTCTCGCCGATCCATTGCGAATATCTACGCAATATGGGCGTCTCGGCCTCGATGTCGGTGTCGATCATCATCAATGGCGTGCTGTGGGGGCTGATCGCCTGCCATCACTATACGCCCAAGGTCATGGGCATGGCCGAGCGCGCCGCCGCCGAAATGATCGGCGAGTTTTTCGCCATGCATCTTGATACGCTGACCCGCAGGCAGGCGCGACATCTTGAACGCGCCGCGCATCAGACCATCGCGCAACTGCTGATCGATACGAGCCACGGCGCGGATGTCGCGAGCGCGCTGCGCAACCGTCTGCCGGATCTCTCGGAGATGATCGAAGCCGACGGGCTCGCGCTTTATTTCGACGGCACATGGACCTCGCTTGGCTGCGCCCCGAACCTCGAAGAAGTTGCGCCGCTTTTGCACCATATCGAGGCGATGGACAGGGGGCAGGTCTTCAGCAGTTCGCACCTTGCCGTCGTTCTGCCCGAGGCCGGCGAATTGACCGGGCGTTTTGCCGGGGCGCTGGTGGTGCCGCTGTCGCAGCGCTCGCAAAACGCGTTGATCTTTATCCGCCGCGAGGCGCTGCAGACGCTGAACTGGGCGGGCGATCCCAGCAAGAACTATGAAAGCGGGCCGCATGGCGACCGGCTGACGCCAAGGAAAAGCTTCGCGATCTGGAAAGAGACCGTGCGCGCCACCTCGATGCCATGGTCGGAAAATGACCTACGCTTTGCCGAGGCTTTGCGCAATTCCGTGGTCGAGGTCATGCTTATGAACAGCGAGATCCTTGCCGAAGAGCGCGCCCGCGCCGCCACACACCAGAATGTGCTCAATCAGGAACTCAATCACCGGGTGAAGAATATCCTCGCGCTGATCAAATCCCTGATCAATCGCCATCCCGGCGACGATGCTTCGCTGCCCGGCTTTATCGAAAGCCTGAACGGGCGCATTCAGGCGCTGTCGGCCGCGCATGATCAGGTGGTCCGCGATGGCAGCGGCGGCCGTTTGGGCGAGTTGATCGGGGCCGAGCTTGGCCCCTATCTGGCCCAAGACGGGCAGATTGAAATCTCCGGGCCCATGGTCGAGCTGGAAAGCCGCGCCTATTCCATTATGGCGCTGGTGCTGCATGAAATGGCTACCAATGCCGCGAAATACGGGGCCTTGGCACATGGCGGGCATCTGCGCGTCGTCTGGACCATCTCGCCCGGAGGCGATTGCCGCATCGCATGGACCGAGACCGGGCTCACCGGCCTTGTGAAGCCCTCTCGTAGCGGTTTCGGCTCGGAACTTCTGGAGCGTGCGCTGCCCTTCGATCTGGGCGGGGCAAGCCAACTTGAGTTTCGCAGCGAAGGGCTTGCCGCCGAATTCACCCTGCCTGCGCGCTTCATCCGGCTGATCGACGCGCAAGAAGACGTGATCCGCCCGAGTGTTACCGCCGCGAAGCAATCCCCTGCGGCGGCGCTGACCGGCGCGCGCGTGTTGATCGTCGAGGATCAGGCCCTGATCGCGCTGTCGCTGGAATCCGATTTGATCGATCACGGCATGCAGGTCAGCGGCATTGCCGGCAATGTCGCGGCGGCCTTGCGGCTGATCGACAAGGACGCGCCCGATCTTGCGGTGCTGGATGTGAACCTGAACCATGAAAGCTCTCTGCCCATTGCCGAGCGCCTGCTTGCGCTTGCCATCCCCTTCGTCTTCGCGACGGGCTATGGCAGCCGGGTCGATCTGCCAGACGACATGCGCGGCGTGCCGGTGGTCGAGAAACCCTATCAGATCACGGAAATCCTCGCGAAACTGCGCGAGGCGCGCGGAGAGGTCTGATCCGCCGGGCTTAGACGGCTTCGGAAGGGCGCGTCCCCCGAAGCCGCAAGGTGCACCTCAGGCGAGCACGCTTTCAGCTTCCTCGTCATATTCTGCGGCGGCGTCATTGATCGAGCCTTCAGCCAGCGCGCTCAGCTTGCCGTCGGCGGCTTTCTCTTGCCCAAGGATCGCGTCGATATGGTCGCGCACCTCGTCAAGACCCAGTTCCTCGGCAAAGGCGCGGAACGAGCCATAGCGGGTGATCTCCTAATGCTCGACCGCCTGACAACTGAAGATGATCGCCGCATCCGCAGCAATGCTGTCGCCAAAATCCTCAAGGAGGCTTTCGCCTTCCTTGCGGATGCCGTCGATCGCCTCGCATTTCTCGACGCGCGCCCGTTTGCTGCGCTGGTCCCGGCTCGTCTTTGCGCTGTCACGCCCTCGCTGCGCGCCAACTTGCGGGAATTGGACTTGGGTTGGGTCGCCATCGTCATCCTCCATGGGCTGAAATCCAACATGCGGGGCTGGAAATCAGCCAAACCGACGCTTTGCTCCCTGCGTCGCGCATGTATTTTCTTGAATGATATCTCCGGAAACATCCGGCGCAGCTTGAGGTTTCAAACCTTTGGTTTTCCAGCGGGATATGGCGAATGCGTGGTCAGAGTTACCGAGCTTAGGGAACCTATTCCGACCGTTCGGGTTTGGCCTTCCAAACAAGAAGAAGGACTAGGCGAGATGAACTTCCAAATCCGTCATGGCCATTCGGGACATTTTACCAAGGATCAGAACGATCTTACCGGCAACATTGCGCCGAGCCGCGCGCTCATCGACCGGCTGACGCGCAGGCATTATTCGAGCGTGCTTGAACTGGGCTGTTCGCCCGTCACCGCGCATGCGGAGCTGGCGCGCCGCGCCGACCGCTTTCTCGCCCTTGATGACGATGCCGCGCATGTCGCGGCGGCGCAGACGCGGCTGATCTGCCGCCCGCAGGCTCGGGTCCGCCAGACCTCGGTGCCTCGCAACTGGCCCCGGCGCGAGTTCGATCTCATCGTGATCTCCGAGATGATCGCCCGCCTGAACCTTTTCGAACAGCGCGAGCTGGCCCGCAGATGCGCCGAAAGCCTAAGCGATTGCGGCGAGCTGGTCCTGCTCTGCGATCTCGAAGACAGCGCCAGCGTCGTCCAGCGCATCGCGGCGATCGAGGAATTCCGCCGCGCCTTCGGACGCCTGCGGCAGCTTGAGATCAACCGCCATACGCATGCCGGA
This sequence comes from Paracoccus litorisediminis, assembly GCF_009711205.1. GTDB lineage: Bacteria > Pseudomonadota > Alphaproteobacteria > Rhodobacterales > Rhodobacteraceae > Paracoccus > Paracoccus litorisediminis. Next base: position 7,833 of record NZ_WMIG01000019.1, read on the forward strand.
TCGGTCCTGCACCTGACCATTCTGGCGCGCGGCCCGGTAAGCCTGCGCGCCTGTCCCGAGTTTAGCGAGCGGGCATGAAAACCGGCAGGCGCATCGCCTCTGCCCGCGCGTGGCGACAAATTGCCGCCCGGCTTTGGCACGAGATCACCGAGGATCATGTCTCGGTCGTGGCGGCGGGCATCGCATTTTACGCGCTGATCGCCATGTTCCCGGCCATCGCCGCGCTTGTCGGCATGTCCGGGCTGTTTTTCGACCCGGTCGATCTGGGCGGCGAATTGGCGCGTCTCTCGGCGCGGCTTCCCCCGAGCGCCGCCGAGATCGTCCGCGATCAGGTTGTCTCGGTCACGGGCGGCAGCGGCGCAGGCAGCGGGCTGGTCGCGCTTTCGGGCCACGCAGTAGCGATCTATGGCGCGATGAAAGGCGTGCTGACCCTGATCGAAGGGCTGAACATCGCCTATGACGAGGACGGAAAGCGAGGACTTGTTCGGCTCTATCTCACTGCGCTTGCTTTGACCCTCGCGATCCTGATCGGATTTCATTTGCGGCTTGCGATGATTGCAACGGTCATGGCGACCATCGCCCTATATCTGATGCGGATTCTAGTCACCCCGGCCATGCGGCCTGAAGAGGATGACTGAGCGGGATCTGAGATTTTGAAGCTTGCCGGAAACAAACCGCAAGGTCGTTGGTTACTAGCCCTCGGAAACGGGCAAATAGCCCGCTGCGGAAAGGAAAAGCCATGAATGACACGGTTGGAACGCTGGTATCCTCGGCCAATGTGAATGGCACCGCGGTCTATGGCCGCGACGGCAGCCATATCGGCACCATCGGCCACCTGATGATCGACAAGCTCTCGGGCAATGTCGCCTATGCGGTGATGGGCTTCGGCGGCTTTCTGGGGCTGGGCGAAGAGCATCTGCCGGTGCCGTGGCATGCGCTGCGCTATGACAGGACATTGGGTGGCTACGTCACCGACTTGACCGAGGAGCAGGTCACCGGCGCGCCCGCCCGCAGCGAAGGCTGGGACCGCGACCGCAACTGGGAAACCCGGACCTACGAATATTACGGCATCGCGCCCTATTGGATCTGATCCAAATCGCATTTCCGCCCATCCGTCTCACCTTCGCTTGAGCTGGCGAAACGGCGAGGGGCGCGGATCATTGATTTTCCCCACGCAACCATCAGGAGGACGAGAGATGGATCACGCTTTGCATCAACGCCTGACCGAAAGCGAGCTGACCGATGCCGTGCTGTCCGGCGCGACGATCTATGGGCCGGGCGACGAAAACGTCGGCACGGTCTCGCATCTGCATGGTTCTGGCGCCAGCGCCGAAGCCATTATCGATGTCGGCGGTTTTCTTGGCATCGGTGCCAAGCCCGTCGCGATCCGCGTCAGCGAGATCAACTTCATGCGCGTTGAGGATGGCACCGTCCATCGCGTGACGCGCCATAGGCTCCTGCCTCGGTCGATCCGACTGCCGTCATGCGGCTCTGTCGAGAGGTCCTTTGGGAACATGCTTCGGTCCGTGGTCAGCGCAAGGGCTGCCGACAAGATGCTGGTTCGATGCAATTCCGGCGTGTCCATCTCATAGGCGTGCTCAGACTGGCTGGCGACGGTCTAGACCCCGACATCACCGGAACCGCGTCCCTTCGGGACCTCGAGAGCCTGCGGTCAGGCAGGCGAAGCGGCTTGGATTAAGTTGTAGGCGCCCCCTCCATTCTGAAAGTCGTCCCATCGACCCAGATGCGATGCAGCACAACTGCCATGCGCCGCGCCAGGGCGACCATGGCGCGCTTGCGGCCGTGGCGTCGGTCGACACGCGATGCCCATGTCCGGAGGTCATTGCTTCGCCCGCGATTTAGCATGACAGTGGCTGCCTGGCAGAGGGCACGCCTGAGGTTCACATCGCCGGCCTTGGTAGTGCCGCCTGAGACGTCCCGCTCTCCGGACTGGCTGCGAGAGGGTGTCAGGCCAACCCAGGGGCCCACATTCTTTGATGATCGGAAACGCGACGGGTCGTCGATGGCAGAACGATAGGTGAGTGCGACGACGGCTCCGATGCCCGGCATGGTCATCAGGCGCAGGCACACAGGGTCTTCGGAGGCCATCTGCCGGACCAGCTTCTCAGCCCTGCAAATTCCTGGCGCAAGGCCGAACGAACGCGCAGCATCGGGTGCGACGCGGTTTCGAGCATCGTGTTTCCTTCAACCAGTTCCCGGATGCGCGCCTCGAACCTCCCGCGCAAGATCGTGCCCACCTTGAGGCCGAAGTTTCGAAGCAGCCCGCGCAGCGACATCTCCAGTGCGATCATATTGCCCTGGATGGCCTTGCGTGCCGCCAGTATCGCGCGGAGCTCTTGAGAGGAGACCGACTTGCAATGGACCGGGCGGAACCAGCCGAGGTGCAGCAGGCGCGCGATCCCCTCGGCATCGCGCCTGTCTGTCTTGATCGGCATGGCCTTGAGGGCGCCCTTTACTTGACGGGTTTCCATCAGCACGGCGGGCATGCCCGCTTCGGTCATCGCCCGGTGCAGCCATTGCGACAACGGGCCGGCTTCGAGCCCGATCGCTTCGAGAGTGCCCTCGAGGCTCCGGAGATTTCTGATCAGTGGCTCCGGCTCGCTGGCCACTTCCACTTCCATGACAATCTTGCCGTGCTCTGTGAGCGCGCAGAGCGCGGTCTTCGCGAGCGGTACGTCCAGTCCGACAAACAGCTTCATCCCATCGTCCTCCGCAAGAGTTCACTACGGGAAGGGCAGCTGCACGCGCGACATCGGGCAAGTCGTAACGGTCGTGAAGCATCCGACCCGTTACGGCATCTCATTAAATTTCACAGCCAGAACAAGACAGTTGCAGCGAGCATAATTGCAGAGAGGAAAGTCTCGGGGCATCGGTCGTATCGTGTGGCGACGTATGAGGAAGATCAGAAAACAGTCCGGGGGACTGTTTTCCCGACGATTGGCCAGTCCTTGAGGCGGCCAAACATGATCTCGATGCGGTTGCGCCGTTTGTAACGCCGCTTGTCGTATTTCACCGCCTTCTTGCGCGATTTCCGGCCGGGGATGCAGGCCTTTATCTCCTTGTCTTTCAAGCGTCATAGCCCCGATCTGCCAGCAGCCAGTCCGCCTTCGGCAGGCTGCCCAGAAGAGCCGCAGCGCCGGTGTAATCACTCACCTGACCAGCCGACATGAAGAAACCGATCGGTCGCCCTTTGGCCTTGTGTTCAGCGCGCTCAGTGGCCAGACCCACCATGATCCGGGCGAAGACCCCGTTGTCGCTCCAGCGCTTCCAGCGGTTGTAGAGGGTCTTAGCCGGGCCGTATTCCTTCGGCGCATCGCACCAACGCAAGCCATTGCGATTGATGAAGATTATACCGCTCAACACACGTCGATCATCGACCCGCGGCTTGCCATGGCTCTTCGGCAAAAACGGCAACAGGCGCTCCATCTGCGCCTCGGAAAGCCAGTATAGGTTGCTCATCGATCAGATCTCCTTGCAGAGCCTGAATCACGCCAAAAACCTGAAATCAATGGGTCTGGAGCCTAGGTCGCAAATCCCCGCACGTCGCGGGGCGTATCGACCGAGCCTGCGCCCCCCGCGACAGCGCATCAGCGAGCGCCGCCTGATCGCCTTTCTTGGTTTTGCCAATGAAAACGCGTCAAAAGCGCGATGAAACCAATATTTTTTGAAGGCGTTACAGATCCGGTCCCGCAGGCATTGAGCTGCGGGATACGGAACACAACGACTAAACCGGATCACAAGAATAACCCGGAGGACATAATGGCATCAGCAAATCTGGCCCAATCCATTGGTCAGGAACTTCCCTTTTTGCGCCGCTATGCGCGCGCCCTCACAGGAAGCCAGACAGCGGGCGACAATTACGCCGCCGCAACCCTCGAGGCGATCCTGATCGACCAAAATCTGGTTCAGACGGATGACATCCGCGTCGGGCTGTTTCGCACCTTTCACAGCATCTGGCACAGTTCAGGCGAACCGGTCTCGACGGATGTCCAAAGCGTGCGCGAGATGCGCGCGCAGGCCTATCTGCGTCGCCTGACGCCGAATTCGCGCGAGGCGCTGCTGCTTTACACGATCGAAGGCATGACCCTCGAACAGATCGCCCGCATCATGGAGTTCGACCCGATCGAGGCCGACGAGCTGATCACCATCGCCCGGGCCGAGATCACCGATGCGCTTTCGGCCAAGGTGATGATCATCGAGGATGAGGCGATCATCGCGATGGATCTCAAGGGCATCGTGCAATCCATGGGCCATGAGGTCACCGGAATTGCCCGGACGCAACATGCCGCCATCGAGCTTGCGCATCGCGAGCGCCCAGATGTGATCCTGTCCGACATCCATCTTGCCGATGGTTCCTCGGGCGTCGAGGCCGTCGGCCAGTTGCTGAGCGATCTGGGCGATATCCCGGTGATTTTCATCACCGCCTTCCCCGAGCGTTTGCTGACCGCCGAACGGCCCGAACCGGCCTTCCTTTTGCCCAAGCCTTACGGTGCCGAGCAGGTCGCCTCGGCCCTGAGCCAAGCGATCTTTTTCGCCTCGACCGAAGATCTGGTCATCGCATGAACAAGTTCTGTTGAGGCATCCCGCGGATGTCTCGGCAGAGCCCCTTCGGGGCACAGCGGCATGAAACCGCGCATCGGCCCCGCTCGCGAAATCTTGTGCGAACATTGCCCTCGCCCATCAGTTCTTCCCTGACAGCGCCTTTCGCGATGAGGAGAAGCGATGCCGGACTTAAAAAAGACGAGCAGCATCTGCCCCATCATCCCGCCCAAGAACACAGCACCTATCCCTCGGGTATGGAGCGCGAGCGGCGCGAGCCCGTGGGCGGACCGGAAAAACCCAAACCCTCGCCCGGGCCCGTCCCGAGGAAGCAGCAGAAGAAAGGAACGCGTAATGAAAGGTCTCGCCGCATGGTTTCTGGGCGTCCCGATCGTCGTGATCATCCTGCTTTATGTGACCGGGATTTTCTGAAGGGACGTGGTCGGGTGTCAGTCGAAGGAGGTCCATAAGCACCAGCGTGATCCGCTGGGGCGGAGGTAAGTTCCGGATTGCCAACAGCAGACCTTTCCATCCCCGCTCCGCCTGCGATGGGAATGGGACGATTCTGGGCGCCGTCGCCGTCTTGCCGACAGCGGTCGACAGTCTTTCGCATGCATACGACTTCGGCTTTGTCACCTGTGGTGATGACACAAGAATTCGCTGCCTTGGGGTCGATCCGAAATGGCTCGCCGAATATGGAGCCATCTCGCAAAATGGACGTCGCGATGGCAGATCGAGCGTTGCAACGGGCCTCAGCAGGTTTGGCGATTACTGTCGGCGGACCCTGCGACCCTGCTGCGGACGAACGATCGGTTCATTTTGCTCTCGCTGCCTTACAGGACTGGACGTTCGGCTCTTTCGACGTTGGCCCGTCCGCAATCATTGCTTGCGCGTTCTGCTCGATATAGTCGAGGACCGATTGGCCTTGCGCTTCAACCTTCTGTCTAGCGACGCAATGCCCGATCGAGAACGCCAAAAGGTGGATCTATCCGCCTGACGTCAATCCCAGCTCGCGTCTATCGGCGCACGGACAATGCACACGACACCTGTTTCCTCGTAGGTCAACTCCACCTCACCGTTCAATTCGGCGGCCAGGGCATCTTTGATCAGCAGCGATCCAAAGCCCCTTTTTGCCGGCACGCTCACGCGAGGCCCTCCCCTCTCTTCCCAGATCATCCGGAAATTCTCCCGCTCCGGGCAATGAACCCAACGGATCGAAATTTCCCCCGCTGGCGTGGAAAGCGCGCCATATTTTGCGGCATTCGTTGCAAGCTCATGCAGGGCCATCGACAAGGTCACAACTGAGCGTGGCGGCAGGCGCAATTCGGGACCATCGAAGCTGAAACGCTCCCGTCCAAATGCCTTGCTGACGCCGGCAACGACCGAATGCAATGTCGCGCCCTCCCAGCTTTGTTGCGTCAGCAAGGAATGGGCCTGAGACAAGGCGCGAAGGCGGTCTGAAAATGCCCGATATCTCTCCGGGTCGGCAGAGCCGAAACTCTGGTTTGCGATCACCTGGACCGTTGCCAGCACATTCTTGACCCGATGATGAAGCTCTCCAACAAGTATCTGCTGCAGGCGCTCCGATTTTTTCCGATCGGTGATATCGCGCGCAATCTTGGATGCCCCGATAACCTTGCCGTCCGTGTCATGAATCGGCGAGACAGTCAGCGATACGTCAATCAGCGTGCCGTCTCGACGCAAGCGCTGGGTCTCGTGCGTCTCAATCTGCTCGCCGTTCATGATTTGGGCCATGATCACGTCTTCTTCGTCAGGCCGATCGCTCGGGACGAGGACGGTCACCGGTTGCCCCAGGATTTCTTCCTTCCTGTAACCGTAAAGGGTCTCGGCACCCCGATTCCAGTCCGTTACCCGCTGATCGAGATCCATCCCCAAGATCGCATCGCTGGACGAGGACACAATGGCTGCGAGCCTCCGTTCGGCCTTCAGTGCCTCGACACGCTCGGTCGTCTCGGACACGATGCAAAGGACAGCGTGCACGTGGCCCAATTCATCCTGAATCGGTGAATATGAGATGTCGAAATGGACCTTCTCGATGAAGCCGTGACGATCGATCTCAAATGGCCTGTCTTTCGCCGAGACTGTTTCGCCGGTCGTTCGCACCCTCTCGAGCAGTGGCCCAAGATCCTGCCACAGCTCTGCCCAACCTTCGGATGCGGGCCGGCCCAAGGCATGCGGGTGCTTATCACCAATCGTTGGCGCATAAGCATCATTATATAACGCGATATAATCCTTGCCCGCGAAAATGACGATCTGCGCATCTGCAGGCAGCGCAAGGTTGACCGCAGCTTTCAGGCAGCCCGGCCAATTCTCTATCGGACCCAGCGCGCAATTGGAAAAATCCAGACCCGCAATAAGCTGTGCCATGTCACCACGCCTGCGATCTTGAGTCTTGGTCACATTCGGCTCCAGTGCGAAATCCCCGTTTTCTGAACGTAATACATGCTATAATCAATGAAAATCATCATAATATCGTGCTGTCATATGCTGACTTGCTGCCCCAAGATTTGATTGGCATTCTGCTGTCAGCGCCGGATCAATTCATGAATGACCGGCAGCAGAGCATCGGCGCGGAACGGCTTCTCGATGATCGGCGCATCCTGAAAGCCCTGTGGCAGGTGCTGGCGTCCGTAACCAGATACGAAGCAGAAGGGAATCTTGCGTCCCCGTAGCGCATTGGCGACCTCGTCCACGCGTTCGCCGGACAGGTTTCCGTCCAGCAGAGCCACGTCGATTTCGGCGGCGCGGATTGCTTCAAGTGCCTGTCCGATCGAACGCGCGATATCGACCTTGCCGGCCCCGGCGGCAGTCAACTCATACCTGATGTCCAATGCGACAAGCGGCTCGTCTTCGATCACCAGAACTCGCGAACCGTCGAGTTCGGGCCTACCACTCTCGATCTTGGCCGGTTCGATCAAACGCTCCTGATCGGGCTGGTTCGGCTGGGCGACGCCGACAGACAGGGTGATGGTCCAGATCACCCCCGAGGCGCTCCAATCTACCGAGACACCGTCATCCTCGCAACCTGCACTGGCTCGGATCAAGGTGGTGCCAAAGCCTGTGCGGGCCGGCGGATGCACCTCAGGACCGCCGCGTTCCTCCCATCTGAGCACGAGCAGTTCATCGTTGTAGGTCCATGTCAGACGGATCTCCCCGCCTGGAACCGAGAGTGCACCATACTTCGCGGCATTCGTTCCAAGCTCATGCAGGCTCAAGGCAAGGCGTAGGGCGTTCTCGGGGGTCAGCTGGACCGTCGGCCCCTTGCGCAGCAGCCGCGCGGCATCCAGGGTGCCGGCCCGGATCTGCTCGTCGATCAGCTGGTCAAGCGAGGCGCTGGACCATGTCATATCTGACAGGATGGAATGCGTGCGGGCCAAGGCCTGAAGTCGGCCGACAAAGCCCTGCTCGAACCCGGCCAGACTGTCGGCCTGCCGCAGGGTCTGGCGCGCAATGGCCTGGACATTGGCCAGCGTGTTCTTGATGCGGTGGTTCAGCTCTCCGATCAGGAGACTTCGAACCTCTTCGGCGCGACGGCGTTCGGTCACGTCCAGCAATTGCAGCGAGAGCGACAGATTACCGTCATTTAGATCGCACAATGTCGAGCCGAATACTTCGCAAGAGATAGTCTGGCCATCCGCCCGGCGGGCGTCGATTTCGGCGCTGTGGCGCTGCGCGCTGGTGCCGCCGTCTACCCAGGTCTGCAGAATCCCGGCAGCCTCGGCATCAAGCCAGCCGGATTGCGCTATCCGTTGACCTAGCATCGCCTCGGCGGACCGGCCGAACATCCTCTCGGCCCCCTTGGACCAACTGCGTAGGGTCAGGTTTCGGTCGCACTCGATCAGTGCCAGCGGCGAATTGTCTGCATGTGCCTTTAGGCGAGAGATCGCAATGTCGCGGTGATGAGCGAGGACGCGCATTTCATCGCGCTGACACTCCAGCTCGCGTGCCTGCTGGCCGATGCGGAAGAAGACAGCGGCCTTGGATCTCAGCACTACCGGGTCAAGCGGCTTGAAGATATAGTCGACTGCCCCAGCCTCATAGCCTCGGAAGTGGCGACGCTCATCGCGATCGGCGGCTGTCACGAAGATGATGGGAATGTTGCGGGTGCGTTCGGCCCCACGCATCAGTTCAGCCAGTTCGTAGCCATCGGTTTCCGGCATCTGCACGTCAAGGAAAGCCAGAGCGTAATCATTGACCAGCATCAACTCCAGTGCCTCGGCCGCAGACCCGGCGAAGTCGATCTGCAGCCCGTCACGCCGCAGCAAGGCTTCTAGCGCGACCATGTTTTCCCGGATGTCATCGACGACAAGGAACTTGATCTGACTATCGGGCATGGAACATCTCCTGCGATGCGGTGCGGCGCCAGATGCGCTCTTTTTCGTTGAAATCGGAATAGGCGGCGGCATGTTCGGAAAACCGCAGGGTCTCATGTGCTCCAAGGCCAAGGAAGCCGCCGCGGACCAAGGAATCCGCGAAAAGCCCAAGGACCCGGTTCTGTAGCGTGACGTCGAAATAGATCAGGACATTGCGGCATGAGATCAGATGGATCTCGGAGAATACCTCGTCGGTGGCCAGGTCATGCTCGCTGAACACGACCCGGCTTCGCAGGCTGCGGTCAAATACGGCGCGGCCATAGGCGGCCGTATAATGATCCGACAGCGAACCATGCCCACCCGCCAATTGGTAGTTGATCGAGAAGCCAGGCAGGCGGTCGATCTCGTAGACACCGGCCGAAGCCTTGGCCAGAGCACGTCGGTTGATTTCGGTGGCGTAGAAGATGGTGCTATCCAAAAGGCCTTCCTCGCGAAAGAGGATGGCCAGGGAGAGAAGCTCTTCGCCATTCGCGCAGCCTGCCACCCATACCTTGAGCGAGGAATAGGTGCGCAGATGCGGCACGACCTCTTCGCGCAGCGCGCGGTAATACGCCGGGTCGCGAAAGAGGTCGCTCACCTGAACGGTCATCGCGTCGATGACCTCGGGCAGGACGTCGGGCTCGTGCAGCAGACGTCGCTGCGCGTCGGAGAGAGTCTCGCAGCCCAGCCTTTCGCGCGCAACATTGGCCCGCCGCGCCAGAGAGGTTCGCGAATAGGAGCGGAAATCATAATGATACCTGCGGTGCAGTGCTTCCAGAAACAGATCCAACTCGATCTGCTCCAGCCGAGAGGTCTGGACGGGCAGGCTGATCATCGGGGCATCCACACACGTGCCAGCGATAGAAGCTTGCCGACCTCGATGGGCTTCGAGAGATAGTCGTTGGCCCCTGCGGCAAGGCATTGCGCCTGGTCATCCGCCATGGCCTTGGCCGTCAGCATGATGATCGGAAGCGCCCGCCACCGCTCGATCTTGCGGATCTCGCGGGTCGCGGTCAGCCCGTCCATCTCGGGCATCATCACATCCATCAGCACCAGATCCACTGGCGGAGCGTCGCCATCCGCGGCGCGGCCAAGCAAGTCAAGCGCCTCGCGGCCATTGCGTGCGATCTGCACATCGGCGCCATGCGGCTCGAAGATGCCGGTCAGGGCGTAGACGTTGCGGATGTCGTCCTCGACCACCAGGATGCGGCGGCCCTCAAGCAGGTTGTCGCGGCTGAGCGAGGCGGCCAGCATTTCACGCTGTCGGGGCGGCAGATCAGATACGACCTGATGCAGGAACAGGGTCACTTCGTCGATCAGGCGCTCGGGCGATTTAGCGCCCTTGATGATGATCGATTTGGAATAGCGTCGCAGACGCAATTCTTCGTTCTGGTCCAGCGCTCGGGCGGTATAGACAATTACCGGCGGGAATGAGGAATCTTCGTTGGCATGTAGCTGCTCCAGCAGAGAAAAGCCCGAGGCATCGGGCAGCGTCATGTCCAGCACGATACAATCGAAACTGGTGTCACGGCAGGCGGCCAGCGCCTCGGCAGCAGTGGCGGCACCGACCGTATCGACAAGGTCGTTTGCCAGAAGCGCCTTGAGGCCCTCAAGCTGGGCCGGGTCGTCCTCTACGATCAGCACCTTGCGCATAGGCCGTTCGGTCTGGTTGCCCAGACGTTGAATCATCTCTGACAGGGCCTGGCGCTCGACCGGCTTCACCAGATAGCTGACCGCGCCTTGCGCCAGCGCCTCGCGGGTGAAGTCATTTGCCGAAACGACGTGGACCGGGATATGCCGGGTCGCAACATCGCGCTTGAGTCGGTCCAGAACCGACAGGCCAGTATGATCGGGTAGGCCCATATCCAGAACGATGCCTTCCGGAAGGTAGCGCCGCGCCGCCCGGACCGCGTCATCGGCCGTGCCCACGACAACCGAGCGGAAATCAAGCTCACGCACCAGGTCCTGAATCAGACGGGCAAAGGGCGTGTCGTCCTCGACCACAAGAATCACCCGGTCTCCAGGCTGAATCGCGTCGCGATCGTCCATTAGATCATCCAACGTACCCAATTCGATCGCTGGGGCTTTCGGCTCGGGGGGCAGATTGGTCGGGGCGCGCGGCAGGGCCGGAACCACGGTTTCTCTCGCATCGATATTGCGCGGCAGGCTAAGCGTGAAGGTGCTGCCGCGCCCGGGCTGGCTTTCCACCGTGATCTGCCCGCCCAGCAGGTCGGCCAATTCGCGCGAGATCGACAGGCCCAACCCCGTCCCGCCATATTTGCGCGAGATGGTGCCATCGGCCTGACGAAAGGCCTCGAAAATGCTGTCCTGTTCGGATTTCGCAATGCCGATGCCGGTATCCTGGACCGAGAAAGCCACGCCCTCGCCCGTCTGGACCGCACGTATCGTCACCCGCCCCCGCTCGGTGAATTTCAGTGCGTTCGAGAGGAAGTTGCGCATGACCTGGTCCAGCCGCGCCGGATCGGTGCGGATATCGCCCATGTCCGGTGTAACCTCTGCCTGCAATTCCAGCCCCTTGCTGCGGGCCTGAACCTCGAATTTACGCATCAGGCGCCCGACGACACCACCGGGGGCCACCGCCTCGGGCGAGACGTCCAGCTTGCCCGCTTCGATCTTCGCAAGGTCGAGAATGTCGTTGATGAGCGCCAGAAGATCGTGCCCCGAGCCTTCGATCGTCTCGGCCCAGCGGATCTGCTCGTCGCTCAGGTTGCGGCTGCGGTTATCGGCAAGCAGCCGCGCCATGATCAGCAGCGCGTTCAGGGGCGTGCGCAGTTCGTGGGACATGTTGGCCACGAACTCCGACTTGTATCGGCTTTCGCGCGCCAATTTCTCGGCCTGTTCCAGCAATTGACGGCGCGACTGCGCAAGCACGTCGCGCTGCTCTTCCAGCTGTTGGGTCTGACCCTCCAGTTGCGCGTTCTGCTGCTCCAACTCGGCCTGCTGGGCCGACAAGCGCCGTTCGCTTTCCTGGAGCTGGCGGGTCTGCTCTTCCAGCTCTTCGTTGGTGGCCGCCAACTCGTCGGTATGGCTGCGCAGTTCCTCGGCCTGACGTCGGGTTTCTTCCAGCAATTCGCGCAGGTTCTCGCGGTAATGGGCCGAGCGGATCGCAATGCCAACCTTGTCGCCAATACGCTCCAGCAGCGTCGAACCCTCAGGTGTGAGCGCCGCATCCAGCCCGAATTCCATCACGCCATTGGCGTGGGTCCCGTCCTGGAGCGGCAGGATCACCGAATGGGCCGCGCGCCCCCTCAGCAGCGCCGAGCCCCAGCCAAGCGCATTTTCGGCCGAGGTTTGGAACGAGAGGATGCCATTTTCCCGCACCGCGCGCCACAGATGCCCGTCACCCTTTCCGACACTCTGTGCAAGCCCCCCCTCATCCGTGCCCCAAGCCGCAATCCGTCGCAGAACGTCTCCTTCGCGAACATAGGCTACAGCTGCGCGCGCACCCAATGCTTCTGCGAGAATGCGCAAGGCATTGTCGCCCAGCGTTTCCAGATCCAGCTCTCCCTGAATGGCGCGCGAGGTCTCGACTTCGTAGCGCTGCACCCATTGCCCGTGCGACATCGCAAGTCGGCTGCGGATCAGAAAGCTCCCGACACCGCCCAGAAGGATCAAAACGACCGAGGCAAGCGTCCTGTTGATGATCGCAATATGCGGCTCAACGCCGCTATTGGCCAATCCGAACCCAATAGCGATCAGGATCGTCAGCATGACTGCAGTAATGGGCGGAAGCAGTGGCCGCGTCGAAATGTAGGAGATCACCAACGGAATCAGGTAGATCAGCCAAATGGCTGTCCCGAGGGGGAAAATTGAGTCGAGGAAGAACACCAGGCCCGAAATACCGGCAATCAGGGCCAGGATCAGGAACTCCAAGGGTGAGTGCTCCGGCGAACGCGCTTTTACGGTAAAAAAGTCATAAAAGCTCAATTCGCATTCCCTTTTGTCATCCTGTGCGGCCGGAACGAACGCATGGCAGTCTCCGGTGTTCCTGATCAAGAAAAATAACTTTGCCAGGCCCATCAGTCGGCCCACATTTCGCTGCATCGACTGTCTGGCAACCTGTGACGTTGGGCCAAGGCCCTGTTGTCATCGTCACTCAGCTAGCGCCTTTAGCGACGACGTCTTTATCTAACGCGCCACAGGGGTCGCCGTCCGTCGTCGAATGATTTGGAACAGGCGGCCTGATTTTGGACGAGAGAGTCTTAGCACACCGGCTTGGAATTATGCCGCCTGTCCTCGCTGAGCAAGCCGGCGAGGACGATTCGGATCTTTTCCTCGGCCGAATGGACCTTTCGCGACGCACGGCGAACATCTCTCACCGTGCGATCGGCGGCGACTTTCTGATAAACGGGCTTCTTACTAACCCTCGCTCCTTGAAAGCTACGATGCGCAAGAAATCCTCCCGTCATCAACCAAATCTGTCCCAAAGGCCGACGTCGGGCGCGTGGAAATCAATCAACCAACATACCCGCCCAGTCCAGAAGGACGTTCTCCAGCCCCGACTAGGTAGTCCATAAATCCTGTCACGAGTTGGCCGATCCGCACGGCTATTTCCGCACTCCGAACTTAATGTCTGAAAGAACGTTGGATGGGGTGTGGCGGCACATTGAGGGGCGCAGTGATGGAAGATCCGTTTGGCGCTGTCCCAAGACCGGACATCGTGCGAGTCGCAGCATGGTTGCTTGTCACGGCCCTGATACTTGCGGGCCTCTATCTCGGTCGCGAGGTGCTTATCCCGCTGGCAGTCGCCTTCCTCATCAGCTTTGCGCTAAGCCCTCTGGTCGTTTGGCTGGGGCGTCGGGGACTGCCGCGCATTCCCTCGGTCATTCTCGTCATGGCCGCAGTGGTAAGCATCTTCCTGTCGCTGGGCTTTCTTGTCGGGTCGCAGGTTCGTCTACTGGCGGTTCAGCTTCCGATGTATCAAAGCACTGTCCGGGCCAAGATCGACCACCTTGGCGAAAGCATGAAGGGTCCGGGCATTTTCGACGGGGCGATGGACATGATCGACACCGTGCAGAAGGAGGTGGAGAAGGCCGTCGCCCAGAATGAGGAAGGCATGCCCCAGACCCGCGTGCAGGTCGTTCCAACACCAGAATCGCCCTTTCATACTGCAATTGCTTGGCTGCTGCCGGTACTGACGCCAGCCGCTACGGCGGGTATCGTGCTGATCTTTGTCTTCCTGGCGCTTCTTGACAGGGGAGATCTTCGCGACCGTTTGATACGCATTCTGGGCGGAAGCCTCCATCGCTCGACTGATGCGATGGAGGAGGCCAGCAGCCGCATTTCGAAGTATCTGCTGATGCAACTGGTCGTAAATATGACCTACGCAATCCCGATGGCTTTGGGACTGTGGCTGATCGGGGTTCCGGGCTGGGTCCTCTGGGGCACCCTCGCCGCGGTGATGCGCTTTATTCCCTATCTCGGGCCGATGCTTTCCGCACTGTTTCCCATCACACTTGCATTTGCGGTCGATCCGGGATGGAACATGGTCTTGCTGACGGTCGCGTTGATCGTCGTCCTTGAACTTGTCAGCAGCAATATTGTGGAACCTGTTCTCTATGGAACCAGTACTGGTCTTTCGACTCTTTCGTTAATCGCGGCTGCGACTTTCTGGACTGCGCTCTGGGGGCCGGTCGGACTGGTTCTGTCGACTCCACTCACGGTCTGTCTTTTGGTGATTGGGAGGAACTTGCCGCAGCTGCAATTTCTAGACACACTTCTCGGCTCGACCCCGGTCCTCGACGTGCCGACCCGGATTTATCAGCGCCTGATCGCCGACGATCCCGAGGAAGCCATTGAGATCGCGAGTAATGCCATCAACGACAATTCGGTGCCAGAGTTCTACAACCTCTACGGGGTCGAGGTACTTCGTCAGGCCAGCCACGACTTTCTGACTCACGCCCGCGCTGAGCATCGGCTTCGCGTTGTGAGCGGCATGGATGTGATACTCGATGATCTGCGCGACGAATATCCTGCGCCGGAATTGTCGAGTGGCCTACCACGGGTTGCATGCATCGGCGGCAAGTGGGAAACGGACAACGTTGCTTGCGAGATGCTGGTCCATGCACTTGCATTTCACGACATCTTTGCCGTCCAGCGCCCAGCGGGCGTCCTGACCGCCCGCTATCTTGACAAGCTGGACCTCAGCGGGATCGAGATCGTCTGTCTGAGCTATTTCAGCCGCGAGCCAGAGCGGTCTGCCAGTGCCTTCTGCCGACGGCTGCATCATCGCTGGCCTCGTCTTCGGATCGTACTGGCCCTGTGGAATCCCCCTAAAAATTTCGCGGATTCCGAGGTTTATTCCAGAGTGGGTGCGGACGCTGTGGTCGCCTCAATGGATGAGGCCGTGCAGCGGATCGAGCAATTGTTGTCACCAGAAGTCGCCCGCCAACGCAAGATTGCGCCTCGCCCGGAAAATGACGTGGACCGGGTCGCGACACTTCGCAAGACCGGGGTACTGGACGGCCATGCCCGCGAAGAGCTGGACGCACTAGCCGCCCGAGCCGCCGAGGTGTTTGATGTCGAATTCGCCGTCATTACAGCAATCGATGCAGAGCAGGAACTCATCATTGGCCAAAGCATCGAACTACCCGGGGACATAAGCCGGGAGGGCAGCGAGATGATCACACATTCACGCGTCGACGCGGTCTGTGATCACGTCGTGTCGAGCGACGAAACTCTGGTGATCCGCGATGCGCAGCGCGATCCGCGCTTTGCCGACAATCCAGTCATCGGCCTGTGGAAGACGCGCTTCTATGCTGGTGCGCCACTACGTACATCGGAGGGTATGGTGCTGGGGGCACTCTGTTTGCTCGATACCAGCCCCCGCGAACTTACGGACAATGAGGTAGAGTTGCTCAACGAGTTCGCGGCAGATGTCATGCATACAATTACTGCATATCAGCCATCACTGCCTGAGACTCTGGATGAAGGCTCAATACCAACGCGTTCCTGATTGAACACGCCGCGTTCGCTACCGGCCACCCCTCAGGGTGGCGGCCCGAGGCTGACGCGTTAGCACACGGAAAAGCGGCCCTGATGCGCGTTTTTTCGCGTCGAAAGAAATCCTCGGAGCGTTTATCGGAAATCACCGTGCCGAAAAGCATCGCTGATACCATAACTCAATTTCCGAATCATACCCCAATAAAATTGGTCTATTCGGATCTTATCCGCATAAAAGTACCAAATTTCGGTCACCCTTGGCAGCACAGGGCACTCCGCTCAAGGCGATAGCGCGCACGACCAGCCTCTCGCGCCAGACCATCCGAAAGATCGTGCGCGGCAGTTCGATGTAGCGCCGTACAAGCGACTTAAGGCTGATGCGATAGGCGGCTTCTACAGAGGTGGTCCGGGAATTTGGACCAGATTGCCGCTCAGCTAAGCTTCAGCATGGGTTTCATGTCAGGCGGCGGCTTTCAGGTGGTGGTCGGGGGTATCATAGGCCTCGTCTGGCGTCAGCAACCCATGCGATGAGTGCGGGCGTTTTTCATTGTAATAGCTGATCCAGGCACCGATCCCCTTGCGGGCTTCCGAGCCGGTCTCGAAGGCGTTCAGATAGACGCATTCGTATTTGAGCGACGGCCACAGTCTTTCGATCATCCGGTTGTCTATCCAGCGCCCACGACCGTCCATCGAGATCTGCACCTTGGCGTCCACCAGCACCTCGGTGAATTCGGTGCTGGTGAATTGCGAACCCTGGTCGCTGTTGAAGATCTCAGGCGTTCCATATCGGGCCAGGGCCTCCTTCAATGCCTCGACGCAAAAGCCCGCATCCATGGAATTTGACAGCCGCCAGCTCAGCACCTTGCGGCTGTGCCAGTCCATGACGGCGACCAGATACAGGAACCCACGGCGCATGGGGATGTAACTGATGTCAGTTTACCAGTCCTGATTGGGGCGGCTGATGGCTAAATCTTTCACGAGATAGGGATAGATCTTGTGCGCGGGGGTGCTCTTTGCTGGTCTTCGGCTCCTGATAAGTCGGCGGTGAGGAGGTTTAGAAAACAGTCCGGGGGACTGTTTTCCCGACGCGCATCAGCCTCATCAGCCGACGGGCCCGATGCCGCCCACATTGATGCCGCGCTCGTTGCATATGGCGGGCCATTTGCCGTGACCCATACCATGGCGTCTCGAGAAATTGCCGGTCGATGATGTCCATGAATTTCAGGTTGTCGGCGCTTTCACCGCGCGGTTGGCAATAAAGGCCAGAGCGCGCCAGCGACAGCAGACTGCACTGCCGCCGGACGCTGAGATCTGGATGATCCTGTTTCACCGCTTTTTGCCTCCAGTGCCGAGAATGAGACTGGAGGCTGCCGACATCGAAGCAGCGACCGTGGCCCCGGTGGGGCCGCGTAAGACCGCATGTCTTTTTCACCGGCCCGACCCTGACGGATCAGTCTTTATTCTGATCGCGGGGCGGCGGGTGCCGTCCGTTTGCGATGGAGGAAGACATGCGCAACGCTCATGGAACGATCTACGTCGGAATTGATGTGTCGAAGGACAAGCTTGCGGTCGCGATCGCGGGTGGAGAGCGTGGGGATGAGGTGCTGAGTCTGGGCACGTTCGAGAATACCCCTGCCGCCGTCGACAAGCTGCTGAAGAAGCTTGCCGGCAGTGGCGATATCTTGGCCTGCTACGAGGCAGGCCCGACGGGCTACGGCCTTTACCGGCAAATACGCGCGTCCGGCTGCAGTTGCTGCGTGGTCGCGCCGTCCTTAATCCCGGTCAGGGCTGGGGAGCGGGTCAAGACTGATCGACTTGATGCCCTGCGTCTTGCGCGCCTTCTGCGCGCCGGAGAGTTGACCCCCGTTTGGGTCCCCGACGAGACGCACGAGGCGATGCGCGATCTGGTCCGCGCCCGGGAAAGCGCCGCGGAGGATCAACGTCACAAGCGCCAGCTCGTGTCTGCCTTCGTGCTGCGCCACGGGCGGATCTACCCACGGACCAAACCATGGACGATGCGATATCGGCGCTGGCTGCAGACCCTGGCCTTCGATCACCCTGCGCACCAGATTGCGCTTCAGGAGATGCTGCAGGCGGAACGCAATGCCTCGGAGCGGCTGGAGCGACTGACCAAGCATATCGAGGCCCTGGTGCCAGAATGGAACCTCGCACCAGCAGGAAATGCGCTCCAGGCGCTGCGGGGCGTCGCCTTGATCAGCGCCGTCACCTTCATGGCCGAAATCGGCGATGTGCGGCGGTTCGAGACACCGGTGAAGCTGATGGCCTATCTCGGGCTCGTGCCGAGCGAATACTCGACCGGCAAGACGACAAGGCGCGGCGGCATTACCCGGGCGGGCAATGCCCGTGTGCGCCACAAATTGATCGAGGGCGCGTGGACCTATCGTCTGCAGGCGCGACGGGGCGAGAGGAAGCTCTATATCCTCAAGGAACAATCGCCAGAGGTTCAGGACATTGCGTGGAAAGCGCAATCCCGCCTGACGGCCAGATATCGCAAGCTTAGCCAGCGCGGCAAGAAATCGACCGTCGTCACCGCGGCAATCGCGCGGGAGATGGCTGCGTTCATGTGGGACATCGCGCGCCGCACCATGCCCGCGCGCTGATCTGGCGCCCAAAGCGCCCAATGGCGGGCGCGAGGTCGATGGCAGGGGAGTATCCGACAGTCGCTTTGTGGCCAGCTTCGCGCTGACGCCCGTTGTAAGACAGGAATAGCCCCGAGACGCACAATCGGTCCTGCGGTATCCAGCCCGCGCATCAGAGCTTGTTCACCGACGTCTTCAGACCTCGTGCCCACCTTTGGGCGTCCAGAGCACGACGAACGCCCCGGCGTTCCAAATCGCATGGCGCGACCCTTGAAAAAAGACATCAGAGCGCTGCGAAGCATCCCGCTCGATGACAAGCTGGCCGATCTTGGCATGCAGCTTCTCGACCTCACCCGCAGAGATCTGCGGCGCAGCGGGCGAGGCGCCGCCAAAGGCCGCGGCCATATTCTTGATCGCGGTGCGTTTCCATCCCGAGATCATCGTCGGATGGATATCGTTGAACGGTTCGCTCGGACCGATGGCGCTCGCCGTTCAACTTCTTGGCCAACTCGGCCGTCGTCAGCTCCTCGCAGATGGCTTCCAGAGCCACCTT
The DNA here is from genome assembly GCF_009711205.1 of Paracoccus litorisediminis. GTDB lineage: Bacteria > Pseudomonadota > Alphaproteobacteria > Rhodobacterales > Rhodobacteraceae > Paracoccus > Paracoccus litorisediminis. Next base: position 26,882 of record NZ_WMIG01000019.1, read on the forward strand.
CGCCTTGAAATCTGCAGAATAGCGCTAGCGTTTCGTCATTTCGGGTCGTTTCCTCCTCAGGTGCTGAAGCTTAGCGACTGGTCCGAAATCCCGCGACCACCTCTGTCCCGGCCGGTTGCGGCATTCCCGCGACATGCAGGGCCAGAACAAGGCTCAATCCGGCCAGCGAGATTCTCAGAAGCAGGGTCTTGCGGCACTCTGTCCGGGTCAGTTGCACGGGCCATACCTCGTCGCCGAAGCGCCTGTCGCGCTCACATCCATCCCCAGGATGCCTGCCGCGTCGAGCCGGATCAGCCCGCATGCGGTCCAAAGGCCGCGCTTGGGGGGCGGTTGGGTGGGCGCGAGCTGAAGGCCGATTTTGTCGCAGCCGGATGGTGACGGAATGACTTGCCATCCTAAGAGTTTCCTGCCCCAAAAAGGAAAGACGGAGAGCGGGGTGCGCGACATGGCGATCGAACTTTCACTTGTCCACGACTTGCCCCTGTTTCGGCATCTGTCATCCCGGACGCTGGCGCAACTGCTGACGCGCGCGACATTGGCGCGCGTGCCAAGGGGTAGCGTCATCTTCGAGCAGGGGACCACGGCGACCTCGTTCTACCTGCTGCTGGAAGGTAGGCTGAAGGTCATACAGGTCACGAAAGACGGCCAGCAAGTGATGGTTCGCGTCGTCCATCCCGGTGACCTTTTCGGCTTCGCGCAGGCATTGGCGCGCCCCGATTATCCCGGCACGGCCCGCGCGGCGGTCGATTCCGTCGTGGTCTGCTGGCCGATGTCGGATTGGGACGCGGTGATCGAGACCAACCCGCGCCTTGCGATCAATACAGTCCAGACCATCGGTCAGCGCCTTGATGAGGCGCATACCCGCCTGCGCGAGTTGTCCACCCAGCAGGTCGAGCGCCGCGTCGCCCATGCGATCCTGCGGCTGGCCGAGAAAGCCGGCCGGGTCCAACGGGACTGCGGCATCATGATCGACTTTCCGATCACGCGGCAGGACATCGCCGAGATGACGGGCACGACCCTGCACACCGTCTCGCGCCTTATGTCGGCATGGGAGGGTCAGGGGCTGGTCAAGGGGGGCCGCCAGAAGCTGACGGTCCTCGACGTCGAAAGGCTCCGTCGCGTCGCCGACCCGGAAACCTGATTATTTTTCCCGGTTGTTTGATCTTGCTCAAACAAGCCCGCGCGTGAACAGGCTAGGCGAGGGGCGGCGGGGCCGAAGCGGCCCCTGAATAGGAGAATACATCATGAAACCTCTGTCCCTTCTCGCGCTCGCGCTCGCGCTTCTTGCAGCCGGCCTCGCTTCGACCGCGAACGCCGCCGAGCATGAGGTTCGCCTGCTCAACAAGGGCAAAGCCGGAGCAATGGTCTTTGAGCCGGGTTACGTCAAAGCCGCGCCGGGCGACGTGATCCATTTCGTTCCAACCGACAAAAGCCATAATGTCGAGGCGATCAAGGACATGCTTCCCGACGGAGTCGAGGTCTTCAAAAGCAAGATCAACGAGGGCTATGACCTGACGGTGACCGAGCCGGGTCTTTATGGGGTCAAGTGCACCCCGCATGCCGGCATGGGCATGGTCGCGCTGGTGCAGGTCGGCGACGCGCCGGCCAATCTGGAAGCCGTCAAGACCGGCAAGCTGCCCAAGAAGGCCCGCGAGCGCATGGATGCCGCATTGGCGCAGGTCCAATAAGCGATCCGCCAATCCGGCAAACGGCAGGGGCGGCATGTGCGCCGCCCTGCCTTGACCCAAGGTCCAGGCCCGGACCCGGAAACCTGAAAGGTCAGTCCTTCATGTCCTCCAGACTTGCCCCTGACCATCGCAGGATTGCCTGCCAGTCCCGGCTGATCTCGGCCATGCCCGAGGAGTTGCGCGACACGCTTCTGGCATCGGCCCATCTCGCGCATCTGCGGCGCGGCGAGACGATCTTCCACCACGGAGACACGGCACATGCGATCCACATCGTCGCCGATGGCTGGGTCAAACTGTATCGCATCGCGCCAAACGGGACCGAGGCGGTGGTGGGCGTGATGACCCGCGGCCAAAGCTTCGGCGAGCCGATCGCCCTGCGGCGCGGATCCTATCCCGTCACGGCCGAGGCCACCACGGCCTGTCAGGTGATCGCGATCCCGGCGCAGGCATTTCTGGACATCCTGCACGCCCATCCCGAAATCGCGACCGCGATCCTGTCGGCCACCTTCCTGCACCTTCAGGGGCTGATCGAGCAGATCGAGCAGCTCAAGGCGCTGTCCGGCGCGCAGCGGGTGGCCGAGTTCCTCCTAGAGCTTTGCCCCGAAGGCGTCGAAAGCGCCACCGTGGTCCTGCCCTATGACAAGATCCTGATCGCGGGCCGTCTGGGCATGAAGCCAGAAAGCCTCAGCCGCGCCTTTGCCCGCCTGCGCGATCATGGCGTGCGGATCACGCATTCCAGCGCCGCGATCGCCTCGGTCAGGAACTTGCGCGACATTGCCCATGCCGATGCGGTCGGCGCGCTGAGCCGCGCTATCTGATCAGCGCGGCGTTCAGCCCCCAAAGCAGCCCGAGCCAGATCCCCAAGGGAACCGTCGCCGCAGCCAGCCAGCCCGCGGCCCCTCGCAGATGCAGGAAGCCGCCAAGGATCGCTCTGGCCTTGAAGAAGGCCAGAGCCAGTAATCCGACCGCGACCGGCCTTCCGTCAAAGGCGGACAGCGCCAGGGTCATGGCGATCAAGGCGATCAGCGTCAGCCAGTTGCGGGTCAGCCTGTCCATGTCCTACCCCAGAAGATAGATCGGCGGCAGGATCAACACCCAGACCAGATCGACCATATGCCAGAACATCGCGCCCGCCTGAACCGGCTCGGGCCGCGCCCGCAACGCGACAAGGCCAAGCACGACCACACCCGCCAGAACATGCGCGGCATGAAAGCCGGTCAGCAGGAAGTAGAAGGTGAAAAAGGGATGGGTCTCGATGCCGATGCCCGCGCCGATCTCACGGGCATATTCAACCCACTTGACCAGCAGGAAAAGCAGCCCGCCAAGCGCCGCCAGCGCAAGGCCCAGCCGGGCAGAGCGGCGCTGACCTGCCGCCGAGTCCCGCTCGGCCCGCGCCGCGAACAGACCCGAGGTGACAAGGATCACGGTGTTCAGCGCCGCCATCCTTCCGTCGAGCAGGTCTTGCGCCGAGGCGAAACCCGAGGCATCGGTAAAGCGCATCGCCATCATCGCGGTGGTCCCGGCGGCAAAGATCAGCAGTTCCGAGGCGATCAGAATCCACAGGAGCAACTCGCCGGGCAGGTCGTCGATACGCATCACAGCACCAGCTGTCGATAGATCTCGGGCAAGGCCGAGATCAGCCTGTCGGGATCGCGGATGACCGAAAAGCCGCCCTGCCCGAAGATGCGCGGAAACCACGCCTGCGCGTCGCGGTCGATGGTGATGCCATAGACGGAATGGCCCGCGCGACGCGCCTCGCGCACGGCCTTGGCGCTGTCCTCGATGCCGTGGCGGCCCTCGTAATGGTCCAGATCATTGGGCTTGCCATCGGTGATGACGATCAGCAAGCGCCGCGAACGCGCCTGTTTCGCCAATCCGGCCGAGGCATGGCGGATCGCCGCGCCAAGCCGGGTGTAGAAACCGGGTTGCAAGGCATGGATGCGCGCCTCGATCCCCGATCCCATCGGCTCGTCGAAGCTTTTGCAATCATGCAGCCAGACCCGGTCCCGCTTGAGCGAGGAGAACCCCTGAATGGCGAAGCGGTCGCCACAGGCATCCAAGCCCCAAGCCAGCGCGGTCAGCGCCTCGCGCTCGATCTCGATCACCGGGCGACCCGTCACCGCGCTTTCCGTCGAGCGCGAGACATCCAGCAGGATCGAGACCGCAAGGTCGCGGTTCTCGGGTCGTGCCTGCTGCCAGATCCGGTCCGAGCCGCGCCCGGTCGCGCGCAGATCGGCGCGCGAGCGCAGTGCGGCGTCGAGATCGACCTCGTCCCCATCAGGCTGGGCGCGCCGGATCTGGCGGGCGGGGCGCAATGCCTCGAACTGGCGGCGCACGGCCTCGATCCGGCGACGGCTGGCGGGGTCGGAAATGCCCTGAAACAGTGGGTCCGGCGTGACCGGCGCGGCTAGAACGCGGCAATGGTCGGGCAGCCAGACCCCGCCCCGCGCGTCCCATTCTGGATAGGTAAAGATCCCCGCCAGCCGCTCGCGGTCCACATCCTCGGGCGCAAGGTCCAGATGCAGTTTCAGCTTGGTCGCCGGGGCCTTGGAAAGGTGGCCGAGGACCAGTTCGTCATGGTCCTCGGCGGCTTTCTTGGCATTGTCCAGATCGTCATCCTCGACGCGGCGGTTGATGTTCATGAACTCAGCCCATGAAAGCATGGCCTCGAACTTGTAAAGGATGATGCTATCCTTGCGCCCGGCCTGATCGGCGGCCATCCGGCGGGCTTTGCGCGCGGTGCTGTCGCCCGCCTCCTCGGGCGTGCCGGTCGAGGGAAGGCTGGCCACCTCGGTCGGCGCGGAACTGGCCGCCACCCGCAGATCCGGCCAAAGCGGCACGGGCAGCATGGGCCGGTATCCTTTGGGGGCGCGCCAATGGGCGGGCGGATCGGCAAAGCCCGCCAGCAGCCCCGCATTGGGCATCGCGGGATCGTCAAGCAGGTGACGCACAAGCCGCTCGATTTGGGCCTCGGTTCCTTTCAGGCGGGGGCGGTCGCGTTCGGCAAGATGCGCCGCGCAAAGCCTGTGCCACATCGGGCGCAGACCGGGCGCGGCGTCCAGCGTCGCTTTGGTCATGGCAAGCCCCACGCGGATCGCGGCCAGATCGGCGCGCAGGGGATCGGCCTCGATTGGCTGCGGCGCCGCATGGGCCGCCGATGCAGCAAGCCACAGGTAAAGCGCCTCATTGTCGTCGCGCCGGGGAAACATCGCCAGCTCGGCGGGCAGGCGCAGGGCCATGCCGTCGAAACTGGCGCACGGCAGGGTGTCGGCGTGAACGGCAAGCCTCCTGCGCCACGAGACGCGATGGCGACCGGCCTCATCCGCCACGGGTTTCAGCTCGATATCGGGCGCACCGCCAAGGCCGCGAAACAGCACCGCGATCCGGCCCCGCATCTCGTCGCAGCGAATGGCGGCATCGGGATAGCGGCGCGGCGGGTCCATGCGCGAGGCAAGCATGTGCCACAGCTTGCCAACGGTTTCCTCGGGCTCCCAAGGGGCGATCTCGATATGGCCCATGCTTGTTCCCTGCCCTAGCCCGTCACCGCGACGACGACATCCATCAGGCCCTTACGGATTTCCGGGTCGTCGGTCAGCGGCTCGATCATCGCGGCGCGGATGGCGCGGTGGAAATCCATGCCATTCGCGATCAGCGTCGCGGCATAGACCACAAGGCGGGTCGAGACCCCCTCTTCCAGATCCTGCCCCTTGAGCGCGCGCAGCTTGCCCCCCAGCCGCACCAGCAGCGCGGCTTGTTCCGGCCCAAGGCCGCTTTCCTGCGCGACCACCGGGATTTCCTGCGCGGGCTTGGGAAAGGTGAACTCGACCGACAGGAAACGCTGCCGGGTCGAGGGTTTCAGCGTTTTCAGGATGTTCTGATAGCCGGGGTTATAGCTCGCGACCAGCATGAAGCCGGGGGCGGCCTGCAATTCCTCGCCGGTGCGGTCGATCGGCAACATGCGGCGATCATCGGTCAGCGGGTGCAGAACCACGGCCACGTCCTTGCGGGCCTCGACCACCTCATCGAGATAGCAGATCGCGCCCTCGCGCACGGCGCGGGTCAGCGGCCCGTCCATCCAGACCGTCTCGCCGCCTTTCAAAAGGTAACGCCCGATCAGATCCGCGGCTGACAGATCGTCATGGCAGGCCACGGTGTAAAGCGGGCGGTTAAGCCGGGCCGCCATATGCGCCACGAAACGGGTCTTGCCGCAGCCGGTCGGTCCTTTCAGCAGCAAGGGCAGGTTGGCGTGATAGGCCGCCGCAAAGACCTGGCATTCATCGCCTTGTGCCAGATAGTAGGGGGCTTGCGCCCCCTGCGTTGGGAACCGTCCGTCCATGGCATTACTCCGCTGCATGTTGGATGACGGGGCCGGGTTCGATGACCTCGCGGCGCGGGAAAAGCATGGCGTAGATCAGAAGATAGGCGCCGATCACGACCGCTGCGCCTGCACCGAAGCGCATCCAGTAGAACAGCACGATCTGGTCCTGCACCTCCATGTAATATTGGCCAAGGACGCGTTGCAGATGGGTCTGGATCGTGCCGGCGAAGGTCAGCACGAAAGTCATGAACAGCATGCCCCCCGACATCAGCCAGAAGGCAGCCATGTTCAGCACCTGATTATAGGGATCGCGCTTGCGAAGCATCGGCAGGGCATAGGTGAACAGCGCAAGGTTGAGACAGACATAGGCGCCATAGAAGGCCAGGTGGCCATGCGCGGCGGTGACCTGCGTGCCGTGGGTATAGTAGTTCACCCCATGCAACGTATGCAGGAAGCCCCAGACGCCCGCGCCGAAAAAGGCCAGAACCGAGCAGCCCAGCGACCACAGCAGCGCGGCCTTGTTCGGGTGGTCGCGCCGCCCCTTCCAGACCATGACGAAGGCAAAGGCCATCATCGCGAAGAAGGGCACGATCTCGAAGCTTGAAAAGATCGATCCGATCCATTGCCAATAGCCGGGCAGGCCGATCCAGTAGTAATGGTGTCCAGTGCCAAGGATCCCCGAGAAAAGCGCCGTGGCGACGATGACGTAAAGCCATTTCTCGACGACTTCCCGATCAACCCCGGTCAGCTTCAGCATCAGGAAGCCAAGGATCGAGGCCATGATCAGCTCCCACACGCCTTCGACCCAAAGATGGACGACGTTCCACCAATATTGCTTATCGAGCGCAAGGTTCTCGGGGTTGTAGAACGAGAACAGGAACAACAGTGCCAGCCCCCAAAGCCCCATCAGCAGGATCGACGAGATCACCGTCTTGCGCCCCTTGGCGACGGTCAGCGTCACATTCCACAGGAAGATCAGCGCCGCGACGACGATGCCGATCTTGACCCATGTGGGTTGCTCAAGGAATTCGCGGCCCTGACGGCCCAGCAGGTAATTGCCCTCGAACAGGTTGAACAGATAGGTCACGACGACCCCCGCCGTGCCAAGGACGAGGATGGCGAGTTGCAGATAGGCCGCCTTGACCGAGTGGATCTCGCGTTCGGCCTCTTCGGGGATCAGGAAATAGGCGGCGCCGAAAAAGCCGGTCAGCAGCCAGACGATCAGCGAGTTGGTATGCAGCATCCGCCCGACCGAGAAGGGCAGGATTTCCGAGAGGAAATTCGGCTGGACATAGATATAGCCGATGACCAGCCCCATCGTGACCTGCACCGCGAACAGGGCCAAAGCCACATAGATATAGGCCAGCGCAATTCTTTGAGATTGATATTTCATGATTTTCTCCTAACCCCGCTGATCAGCCCGCGTCATTCGGCGGCCAGTTCTGCGTGTCGATCCGATCGGTCCACAGCAGGAAATCGCTCAGCGCCCGCATGTCTTCGTCGCTCAGATGGAATTGCGGCATCTGGCGGCGGCCCTCGATGCCGGTGGGCTGGGCCTCCATCCAGCCCTTGAGCGTGTCAAAGGCCGCGTCGGGATCGTCCTGCATGCCCCAGCGGGTCATCACATTGCCAAGCTCGGGGGCGAAATAGGCCCCTTCGCCTAGGATCGAGTGGCAGTTCACGCAGGACTTGGCCTCCCAGACATGCTTGCCACGCACGACGCTGTCGGTCAGACCGGCCTGATCGGTCGAGACGTTGACGACATACCAATGCCCATGTGCGAACAGGCCGATGAAGATGAGGATGAAGAACAAAGACCCGCCATAGAAAATGTTCCGGGCCATGCTCTTTGTCAGAACTTCGCGCATGGCGAGCGCCTTTCGAAGCTGTTGCCGATGCCCCGATCATGCCTTCGTGAACCGTTCTCGCCTTAACATCGGTCAAGGACGAAAAAAGAATCTGATGCGATGCATGTTTTCATCGGCAAGGAGGCGAAAATGACCGAAGGCTGGCTCGTCTGGAAACTTGCATTGCTGCTTTACGTCTTTGCGGCAGGGGCGGTCGCGATCAACCTGTTCCTGCTGGGCCTGCTGCTGCAAAGCATTGGCCTGTCTGCGATTTCGCCCGTGACGGCCGTTCTGGCCGCGCTGCCGCTGGGGATCCCCGCGGCATGGGCGGCGGGGCGATGGGTTCGCCGTCTGCTGGATGAGGCAGCCTGACCCAAAGACGATCAGCCCGTCGGGCGTATGCCTATGTTACGATAGGCTTGAAGGCGGTGGCCGTCCAAGCCAAGCCGCGTCAGATCCGCCCGCAACCGCGTCATTGCCGCATCGTCGAAAACCTGCGGATCGAGTGTCGTACGGGTTTCAAATGCGACGCCGCTTTCCCGCAGCAACCGCAGGCTTTCATGGGCGCGGATGGCGCTGCCGGGAACGCCGGTCACACGGGCGTAATCCTGCGCGCCCGCCTTGATGTCGAAGCCGACCCAATCCAGCAGCGGCAGCACCTCGGCCATGCGGGCGGGATAGGCCCCGCCCGTATGAAGTCCCACGTGGTAACCCAAGGCGCGGACCTCGCGCATGGCGCAGGGCAATCCGCGCTGCAAAAGCGGCTCGCCGCCGGAAAAGACGACCCCATCAAGCAATCCCCGCCGCGTTTCCAGAAAGCGCAGGATCGCCTGCCAGTCATATGCGATGCCCCCGTCGCGGGGTATCAAGTCGGGATTATGACAATAGCCACAATCCCAAGGGCAACCCTGACAAAACACCGTCGCCACGATCTGATCCGGCCGATCGGTGAACGAGACCGGCGCAAAGCCGCCGACCCGGATATGCGGGTTGCTGTCAAAGCGCGGCACGGGTTTCCTCGAAATGCAGCCGCTCGTGGAACTCGCCCTTTTTGCCAATATTGAAAGACGAGGCGGGGCGGTGATAGCCCATCACCCGCGTCCAGACCTCGCAACGCTGGCGCTCGTCATCGCGCAGGGCCAGACTGGCATCTGTCAGGTTCTTGTCGTGGATCATCATGGCCTCCTTCAGGCGGGTTGAGTGCCCTTGCGGGCAAGGATTTCGGCATCGCATTTCGGGCAGAACTCGTGCTCGCCCTCGAGATAGCCATGCTTGGGACAGATCGAGAATGTCGGCGTCACCGTGACATAGGGCAGCCGGAAGCGGGTCAAAGCCCGCCGCACCAGCTTGCGGCAGGCATCGGGCGAGGACAGGCGCGTCCCCATGTAAAGATGCAGCACCGTCCCCCCGGTATATTTGCACTGAAGCTGATCCTGCCGCGCCAGCGCCTCGAACGGGTCATCGGTGAAACCGACCGGCAATTGGCTGGAATTGGTGTAATACGGCTCGGCCTTGCTGCCGGCCTGTAGGATGCCCGGAAAGCGTTTCATATCCTCGCGGGCGAAACGATAGGTTGTGCCCTCGGCGGGCGTGGCTTCCAGATTGTAAAGATGGCCGGTTTCCTCTTGAAACTCGACCATCCGCGCGCGGACATGATCCAGCAGCCTCAGCGCGAAATCATGGCCCCAAGCCGTGGTGATGTCATGGCGATCGGAGGTGAAATTGCGGATCATCTCATTGATCCCATTCACGCCCAGCGTCGAGAAATGGTTCCGCAGCGTTCCAAGATAGCGCTTGGTGTAAGGCAGCAGGCCGCCGTCGATCAGCTTCTGGACCTCGGCCCGCTTGATCTCCAGACTGTCGCGACCCAGTTGCAGCAGCTCATCGAGCCGCGCGAACAGGCCAGCCTCATCCCCGGCATGCAGATAGCCCAGCCGCGCGCAGTTGATCGTGACCACCCCCAGAGACCCGGTTTGCTCGGCGCTGCCGAAAAGGCCGTTGCCGCGCTTGAGCAACTCGCCCAGATCAAGCTGCAAACGGCAGCACATCGAGCGCACCATATGCGGCTCAAGCTCGGAATTGATGAAATTCTGGAAATAGGGCAGCCCGTATTTCGCGGTCAGCGCGAAGAGCCGCTCGGCATTTTCAGAGCCCCAAGGGAAATCCTTGGTGATGTTATAAGTCGGGATCGGAAAGGTGAAAACGCGGCCCTTCGCGTCGCCTTCGGACATGATCTCCATATAGGCGCGATTGATCATGTCCATCTCGGACTGCAACTCGCCATAGGTGAAATCGACCTCGCACCCGCCGATGACCGGGTGTTGGTCGCGCAGATCCTCGGGGCAGATCCAGTCGAAAGTCAGGTTGGTGAAGGGCGTCTGCGTGCCCCAGCGCGAGGGCACATTCAGATTGTAGATCAGTTCCTGCATATTCTGGCGCACCTGATCGTAACTCAGTGCATCCAGCCGGATATAGGGTGCCATATAAGTGTCGAAGGAACTGAAGGCCTGCGCCCCGGCCCATTCGTTTTGCAGCGTGCCAAGGAAGTTCACGATCTGCCCGACGGCGCTGGACATGTGTTTCGGAGGACCGGCCTCGACCTTGCCGGGAACGCCGTTCAGCCCCTCGGTCAAGAGCGTCCGCAGCGACCATCCGGCGCAATATCCGGCCAGAACGTCCAGATCATGGATATGCATATCGCCATTGCGATGCGCCGCGCCAATCTCGGGCGGATAGACCTGCGACAGCCAGTAATTCGCCACCATCTTGCCCGAGCTGTTCAGGATCAGCCCGCCCAGAGAGTAGCCCTGATTGGCATTCGCATTTACGCGCCAATCGGTTTGCTCCAGATATTCGCTGATCGTGGCAATGGCATCGACAAGTGCGGTTTTTCGATCTCGGGGAAAGAGCCTGAAATCCTGCGCGCTGGTGGTCGCGGTCATATTGCTATCCAATTGCTACCAATAATGGGGTTATCCGGAAACATGGATACAATATCTGGTGTCTTTATCTTTGTGCTGGCGCAAACAGGTGTCGGAAATCTGACATGCGATCTGCGGATGACCAAAGGTCGCAGCCGGCTTGAAATCCGGCCGATCGAGATGATCTGACTTTGTGAAACACCAAAATACAAAGGCCAGCCGCAATGGACCGCAATCAGATCGTGATGGAGGGTGGCAACTTCGTCGTCCCGGCAGACCTGCTGGGCGTGGCCTTGGGCGTCGAACCGGCATCCGTGCCGGAGATGATGCGAAACGGCCAGATCACCAGCCGTTGCGAGACCGGTAAGGACAAGGACGCCGGAACCTATCGGCTGACCTTCTATCACGCCCGCAACGCGCTGAGGCTGATCGTCAATGAAAAAGGCGAAGTTCTGAAGCGATCTCGCTTCGCAACGCCGGGCCGGAACCCGACCCCCGAAAAAGGGTCGGGTGAGTGATTTTCCCTCAGACGGCCACGGCGCGCGGGAACAGGACGGTTTCCTCCAGCGCGATATGGGCGACGACATCATCGCAGAGTTTGTGCAGGCCGGTGTAAAGCGCCGTCCAAGAGCCGCAGGCTCCGATGGGCAGGCTAAGCCCGTTGGTCAGATGTTCGATCCGGTGCAACAGGGCGGTGGCGTCGGCATGATCCTCGTTCATGATGCGGATCGGCTCGGCCAGATGCGCGCCCGCGCCGTTCAGGATCGCGGGGAACAGGATCTGCTCTTCCATGTTCATATGGTTCTCAAGCTCGTCGCGGAGCGCGATCATCGTCTCGGTCAGACCTAGCGGCGCCTCTTCCTGGTCGCCGTGAACGGTCTCGACCCGATTGGCCAATTGGATCAGGAAATCCAGTTCCTCGCGATGGGCGGCGTGATAGCGGTCCAGAATATGCCGGATCAAGTCGGGCGTCTCTTGCGGCGCGGAGCGCCCGGCGCGGTCGATCAGATCCTGCAGGCGAGAGGTCAGCGCGGCCAGGTCCAGCCCGGCCTTTTCGGCGGCCTGTTTCAGGCTCAAATCGCCGCCGCAGCAGAAGCTGATCTCGGAATTGCGAAAAATTTCGGCCGCGCCCGGCAGCTTGGCCGCGATGTCGCGCACGGTGGTTTCAGCGGCAAGAAGAGTATCGCTCATGGGTTTTCTCCGGCTGGTTCAGGGGTCCATGCCCGCGCCTGCGACGGGGCCAGATGCAAATGATAGACGGCCCGCGCCGCGATCTGGGTCGTCACGTCGGCAAGGCTTGCCGGACGCAGGTAAAAGGCGGGAACGGGCGGCAGGATCACCGCCCGCGTCAGCAGACTGTCGTCAAAGCCATGCGCGATTGCGGCAAGGCTTCGCATCGAGTAGGGCGCGACGATCATGCCCGCGACCGGGCAAGAACCCGAGGCGATCGCCGCCCCCAGATCACCGCGCGGATGCACCCGCGTCGCTGTGGCCTGCAACTGGCCAAGTGCGTCCGGCCTGACCTCCTCGGCCAATGTGCGTTCGGCCATGGCGGAAAGGACCAGATCGATCTCCGCCCCTGCGCGGGCCAAGGCGCGGGCACAATCCAGCGCCAGAACCGCCCCGGAGGCACCGGAGACACCTAAAACCACCCTCATGCCGCGATCCTAGCCAGAAGCGCCTCGGCGCGGGCGGCATGGGCCGGGTCAAGGCGCATCTCGCGGCCCCATTCCCGGCTGGTTTCCGAGCCGATCTTGGTCGTGGCATCCACGCCGATCTTGCCCGCTAGCCCTTCGAGCGGAGAGGCGAAGTCCAAATAATCAATCGGCGTGCGGTCCAGCACCATCACATCGCGAGCGGGGTCCATCCGGGTCGCCAAGGCCCATGCGATGTCGTCCCAATTGCGGATGTCCAGATCGTCATCCACCACGACGATCATCTTGGTATTGGAGAATTGCGGCAGCATCCCCCACAGCGCCATCATCACGCGCCGCGCCTGACCAGGAAAGCGCTTGTCGATCCTGACCACCGCCATGCGATAGGAGCAAGCGGCGGCGGGCAGCCACAGGTCTTGCACCTCGGGGATCTGGATGCGGATCACCGGCAGGGCCAAGGTGTTGAAGACCTCGCCAATGACCGAAGGCTTATCGGGCGGGCGTCCCCTCACGGTCGTCAGGTAAAGCGGATCACGTCGGCTGGTGATCGCCGAGACCCGCATCACCGGGAAGTATTCGACCGCGTTGTAACAGCCGGTATGGTCCCCGAACGGGCCTTCAGGGGCGGTCTCATCGGGATGGCTCCAGCCCTCGATGACGATCTCGGCGCGGGCTGGAACCAGCAGGGGCACCGAGCGCGCCTGAACGAGATCGGTGCGCTGACCGCGCAAGACCCCGGAAAAGCCCAGCTCCGAGACGGCTTCCGGCAAAGGCAGCGCGGCTCCCAGCAAAAGCGCGGGATCGGCCCTAAGCGCAATGGCGACGGGCATCGCCTCGCCTGCACGCTGCCAAGTGCGGTGATGCGCCGCCCCGCCGCGATGCGCGAGCCAGCGCCTGATGAGCCGATCCGGGCCCAGAACCTGCGCGCAGTAGACGCCCAGATAGTAGCGCGCCAGTTCGCCGTCCTTGCTGTCATGCGGGCGCGTCACCACCACCGGCCAAGTGATCAGCGGCCCGGCATCCTCGGGCCAAGGTGTTTGCACGGGCAATGCGTCCAATCCCGGCATGACCTGTTCCTGCACCGGCCCGTGCCGCAACAATTTGGGTCGGGCGGCCAAGGCCGCGCGCAGCATCGGCCAGCGCGAGAGGGCGTCGCGCATCCCTTCGGGCGATTGCCGGCTACGCAGGCTGGCCAGAAAATCGCCGAATGCGGGAATTTGGTCGAGCGTCAGCCCCAGCCCTGCCGCGACCCGCTCACGCGTGCCGAACAGATTGGTCACGACCGGCATGCTCGGGCCGTCATGCGCGTCGAAGCGCAAGGCCGACCCGCCGGCGCGCAAGGCCGCAAGCTGCACGGCCGTCATTTCGTGCCGCAACAAAACCGGATCTGAGACCCGCGCTTCAAGAAAGGCAATAAAATCCCGCAGATCCGGGAAGGAGGGAAGGTGACGCATCTGCGGCTCCGTCGGAATTCTTGCCCAAGGTCTAAGCCACAAAAACCAAGGCGCTCTTGACCAAGATCAATGGGTGGGCGGTTTTTGCGCGCTAGCGTCTTGGCATGATGACGACACGCCCCCTGCCCCCGCTTCTTCTCCGCCTGCCGCTGCCGGCCCCGGCGGCATCGTTGATCGGCCTGAGCTTCAGCGCGTTTCTGCGCCGGATCGCGGGCCGCAAGCCCTCGATCCTGTCCCGCCTTGGCCGCTATGAAAGCGCGCTCATTCTGATCGACGTCGGGGACGGCCCGCTGATCCTGCTGATGCAGCCGTCAACGCGCCGCATCACCGCCCATGCGCGCGATGGAGCCGAGCCTGAGCATTACGCCGCCATTCGCGGTGAGCTGGCGGCGTTTCTGGCGATGCTGCATGGCTCGGAGGACGGGGATGCGCTGTTCTTTTCGGGCGAATTGGAGATCTCGGGCGACACTTCGGTCGTGCAGGCGCTACGCAATGCGCTGGACGATGCCGAATTGGACCTGACCGAGGAACTGGCCCTCATGGCCGGGCCGCTCAGCCGCTGGCTGCGGCGCTTTGCGGCGATGGCCGAAACCCGCACAGGCTATGCGCTGATCCGAAGGGAGCTTTTCTGATGATGGAACTGGTTTGCCCGGCAGGCACTCCTGCGGCTTTCAGCGCGGCGGTCGATGCGGGTGCGCATACGGTCTATTGCGGCTTCGCCGATGAGACGAATGCCCGCAATTTTCCGGGGCTGAACTTCTCACGTGCGGAAATGGCCGAGGGTGTCGCCTATGCCAAGGCCCGCGGCGCGCAGGTGCTGGTCGCGATCAACACATTCCCCCGCGCCGGCGCGCAGGCGATCTGGCACCGCGCCGTGGCAGACGCGAAAACCGCGGGCGCTCATGCGGTTATTTTAGCCGATCCCGGCCTGATCGCCCATGCCGCCGAGACCCATCCCGACCTGCGCCTGCATCTGTCGGTGCAGGCCGCCGCCGCCAATCCCGACACGATCAATATGTATGCCGACACGTTCGGCATCCGCCGCGTCGTGCTGCCGCGTGTCCTGACCGTCGATGAGATCACCGCCATCAACCGCGAAATCGACATCGAGACCGAGGTTTTCGCATTCGGCGGGCTATGCGTCATGGCCGAGGGGCGTTGCTCGCTGTCCTCATGGGCCACTGGTCTTTCTCCCAACATGAACGGGGTCTGCTCTCCAGCAAGCCACGTCGCCTATTCCGAGGTGGACGGGCTTAATGAAGCCCGCTTTCTGGCCGGCGATCCGGGCCTGCGACGTGCCGGCTGAAACCTGCAGGCGCATTTCCGCGCGCTTGATCTGAGTCAAGGCATTCCTTTTGAAACCGTCTAAGCTGCCTTTCATGATCCGCTTGTCATCGCCCCGATTGCTCCGGTTTTGCCTGACGCTTCTGTCAGTGCTGGCGGTGTTTTCCGGGACTGCGGCACAGGCCGGAATGGCGCCGACCCTGCTGACCGAGATGGTGATCTGCAGCGAGGGCGAGGCAAGATCCGTCTATCTGGACGCGGAGGGCAATGAGCGCCCCGCCCCGCATGATTGCCGCAATTGCCCGGCCTGCAATCTGCCGACCATGCCAGGCGGTGGCGAAATCCCGGCACTGGCAACCGAGATCGCATGGTTTTCCGCCACTTACGCGACGTATAGTCCAAGCGCGCGCCTGTCCCCTCGACGGGTCACGATGCAAGCGCGCGCCCCCCCAACCATGACCTCCCTGAACGATCATCCCATCGCGCTTGCTCCTCAAGCCGGCGCTGGGTTTAGGATGGCGCATTTGCCACCCTTCAGACAAGATGATGCGGTCGTGTCCGGGATCACCGTAAGTACGTCCGGAGCCTGAGCCTTTTGCGACATTTCACATTCCTTTTGGTTTTGGCTCTGCTGGCCCTCGCGCCGCTTTCCTCTGCACAGGCCGAAACGATTCTTCAAAAACTCCTGCCCGAGCAGAAGGCCTCGGATCTGGTTCCCGGCGCCGAAGCCTTTGGTCCGATCCGCGACGACATCGCCGCGGCCCCCGTCCTGAAATCGGGCGAGACCGTGGCTTGGGCCTTTGTCACCTCGGATTTCGTCGGCACGACCGGATATTCCGGTAAGCCGATCCATACCCTTGTCGCCGTGGACAAGGATGCGAAGATCACCGGCGTCCGGCTGGTCAAGCATTCCGAGCCGATCGTCCTGATCGGCATCCCCGAGGCCAAGATCAAGAAGCTCGTCGCGGGATATCAGGGCCTCGACCTTGTGGCCGAGGCGAATTCGGGCGGCACCTCGCATGAGGTGGACATCATCTCGGGCGCGACCGTCACCGTCATGGTGATCGACGATTCGATCATCCGCTCGGGTCTGAAGGTGGCGCGCGCCCTTGGTCTTGGTGGGCTGGCCCCCGAGACCGCCGCCACCGGCCCGCGCTTCGAGATCGACCCCGAGGCCACCGCTCTTGCCGATTGGCTGACGCTGGAAGGCGATGGCACGCTGCGCCGGCTGTCGCTGGATGTCGGTCAGGTGAATGCCGCCTTCGCCGAAAACGCCGATCCCCGCGCAGCCGAGCGCGCCCTGACCGAAGCGCCGGACACCACCTTCATCGAGATGCATACCGCGCTGGTTTCCGTCCCGGCCATCGGCGCGGCCCTGCTGGGCGAAGGGGCCATGGCCAATCTGCAAAGTTGGCTTAAGCCGGGCGATCAGGCCGTCGCGGTCCTTGGGCGCGGGATCTACAGCTTCAAGGGCTCGGGCTATGTGCGCGGCGGGATCTTTGACCGGATCGTGCTGATCCAAGACGATGTCTCCGTCCGCTTCCATGACAAGCACCACCGCCGGATCAACGCCGTCGCCGCCTCGGATGCGCCGGACTTCGCCGAGATGGACCTTTTCCGGATCCCGGCGGATTCGGGCTTCGACCCGACCCAACCCTTCCGCATCCAGCTTTTGGTGCAGCGCCCGGTCGGACCGATCGAGAAGCTGTTCCACACGTTCGAACTGGGCTACCAACTGCCGCAGCACTATCTGCGCCAGATCGCCGCCCCTGCCCCGGCCGTGACCGAAACGGCCACGCCTGCGAGCGCGACACAGGACGAAAACCAAGCCCAATCCCTGCTTTGGAAACGGATCTGGCAGGATTCCAAGCCCCGCATCGTCATTCTGGGGGCCATGCTGTCCGTCCTGACGCTGGTCTTTTTCTTTCAAAGCCTCGTCACCCTGAACGAGCGCCGCTTCTATATCTTCCGCATGGGCTATCTGGCCGTCACACTGGTGGTGCTGGGATGGTATTTCAACGCGCAGCTTTCGGTGGTGAACATTCTTGCGCTGTTCAACTCGTTCATCGCGGGCTTCAGCTGGCAAGCCTTCCTGCTGGACCCGCTGACCTTCATCCTGTGGTTCGCCGTCGCCGCCGCGCTGCTCTTCTGGGGGCGCGGGGCCTATTGCGGCTGGCTGTGTCCCTTCGGCGCGTTGCAGGAGCTGACCAACCAGATCGCCCGCAAGCTCCGCATCCCGCAATGGACCCTCCCTTGGGGCCTGCATGAGCGGCTGTGGCCGATCAAATACATGATCTTCCTCGGGCTTTTCGGCGTCTCGCTGATGAGCATCGAGCAGGCCGAGCATCTGGCCGAGGTCGAGCCCTTCAAAACGGCGATCGTGCTGAAATTCATCCGCGCATGGCCCTTTGTCGCCTATGCAGTGGCGCTGCTCGTCGCGGGGCTGTTCGTCGAACGCTTCTATTGCCGCTATCTTTGCCCCTTGGGCGCGGCGCTGGCCATCCCGGCACGGCTGCGGATGTTCGACTGGCTCAAGCGCTATCAGGAATGCGGCAATCCCTGTCAGACCTGCGCCAATGAATGCCCCGTGCAGTCGATCCATCCGACCGGAGAGATCAATCCGAACGAATGCATCAACTGCCTGCATTGTCAGGTGCTGTATCAATCCGAGGCCAAATGCCCGGTGGTCATCAAGAAACTCAAACGGCGCGCGAAGCTGGCCGACAGCCCGCCTCCAGCATTGGGAATGCCCCCTGCCGGGCATCCCAATGCCGCCCGCACCACCAATTCCAACATGTGATCACGAAGGAGACGGATCATGGAATCGACCGAGAATAAGGGCCTGAGCCGCCGCTCGCTGCTTGGGGCAACCGCCGGAGGAATGGCGGCCGGCACCTTGGCGGGACGCCTTGCCCTTGGCACGGCGACCGTCGGGCTGGGGGCAACCGGCGCGACAGTCGCTACCTCCGGCGCGGCATTGGCCGCCGGCGTGGAAGGCGCGGTGGCGCCCGGACAGCTGGACCAATATTACGGCTTCTGGTCCTCGGGCCAGTCGGGCGAGATGCGTATCCTTGGCGTGCCGTCCATGCGCGAGCTGATGCGGGTGCCGGTCTTCAACCGCTGCTCGGCCACGGGCTGGGGCCAGACCAATGAATCCCTTGCCGTCCATGAACGGTCCATGACCGAGAAGACCAAGCAATATCTGGCCGCCAACGGCAAGCGCATTCATGACAATGGCGACCTGCACCACGTCCATATGTCCTTCACCGACGGGAAATATGACGGCCGCTTCCTGTTCATGAACGACAAGGCCAATACCCGCATCGCGCGGGTGCGCTGCGACGTGATGAAATGCGACGCCATCCTCGAGATCCCGAACGCCAAGAGCATCCACGGGTTGCGTCCGCAGAAATTCCCGCGCTCGAACTATGTCTTCTGCAATGGCGAGGATGAGGCTCCGCTGATCAATGACGGCGAGGATATGGAAAACCTGTCCAACTACGTCAATATCTTCACCGCCGTCGATGCCGACAAATGGGACGTGGCATGGCAGGTGAAGGTCTCGGGCAACCTCGACAACTGCGATGCGGATTACGAGGGCAAATGGGCCTTCTCGACCTCCTACAACTCGGAAATGGGCATGACCCTCGCCGAGATGACGGAAGCCGAGATGGATCACATCGTCGTCTTCAACATCGCCGAGATCGAAAAGGCGATTGCCGCCGGCCATTTCGAGGAGATCAACGGCGTCAAAGTCGTCGATGGCCGCAAGGAGGCCAACTCGGCTTTCACCCGCTACATCCCGATCGCCAACAACCCGCATGGCTGCAACATGGCGCCTGACCGCAAGCACCTTTGCGTGGCCGGGAAATTGTCGCCCACCGTCACCGTGGTCGATGTCACCAAGTTCGACGACATCTTCAACAAGGGCGCCGATCCGCGCAGCTGCGTGGTGGCCGAGCCGGAACTGGGCCTTGGCCCGCTGCACACCGCCTTTGACGGGCGCGGCAATGCCTATACCTCGCTTTTCCTCGACAGCCAGGTGGTCAAGTGGAACATCGAGGACGCGATCAAGGCCTATAAGGGCGAGAAGGTCGATCCGATCAAGGACAAGCTGGACGTGCATTACCAGCCCGGCCACCTCAAGACGGTGATGGGCGAGACGCTGGATGCCCGCAATGACTGGCTGGTCTGCCTGTGCAAATTCTCGAAGGACCGCTTCCTGAATGTCGGCCCGCTGAAGCCCGAGAACGACCAGCTGATCGACATTTCGGGCGACAAGATGGTGCTGGTCCATGACGGCCCGACCTTTGCCGAGCCCCATGACGCCATCTCGGTCGATCCCACGATCCTGTCGAACATCAAGTCGGTCTGGGACCGCAACGACCCGATGTGGGCCGGGACCCGTAAACAGGCCGAGGCCGATGGCGTCAATATCGACGATTGGTGCGATCAGGTCATCCGCGACAAGGAGGATCCGACCAAGGTGCGGGTCTACATGACTTCGGTCGCGCCGAATTTCAGCCTCGAAAGCTTCACCGTGAACGAGGGGGACCATGTGACGGTCATAATCTCGAACCAGGACGAGGTCGATGACCTGACGCATGGCTTCACCATCGGCAATCACGGCGTCGCTATGGAAGTCGCCCCGCAGGCCACGGCCTCTATCAGCTTCGTCGCGGCGAAGCCCGGCGTCTACTGGTATTACTGCCAATGGTTCTGCCACGCGCTGCATATGGAGATGCGCGGCAGGATGTTCGTGACGCCCAAGGCCGCATGACCATGAGGCTGTCCGTCCTGATCATCGGCCTGCTGACCGCTCTGCCCGCCTTCGCGGCAGAGCGCGAGGTTGCGCCGGGGCCGGGCAGTCTGGCCCAGGCCATTGCCGGGGCTGCCCCCGGCGATGTGCTGATCCTGAAGGACGGGGCCTTTGCCGGCCCCGTCACCATCGACCGCCCGCTGACCATCAGCGGCCCGGAATCCGCAATTGTGGATGGTCAGGGCAAAGGCACGGTCATCACCATCGACGCGCCCGACGTGACGCTTCGCGGCTTCGGCGTGACGCGCTCGGGCAGCCGCAACGAGGATCTGGATGCCGGGATCAAGATCCGCAAGGCGGCGGATCGCGCGCTGATCGAGGGGCTGACGCTGACCGACAACATGCACGGCATCGACGTGCATGGCGGGCGCGATGCGCGGGTGATCGGCAATCAGATCACCGGGCGTCGGGACATTCAGATGAACCAGCGCGGCAATGGCATCTATGTCTGGAACAGCCCCGGCACGCTGCTGGACGGCAACAGCATCCGCTATGGCCGCGACGGCATCTTCTCGAATACCAGTGCGGACAGCATCTATCGCAACAACCTGATGCGCGACCTGCGCTTTGCCGTGCATTTCATGTATACCCGCAAGACCGAGGTTTCGGGCAATGTCTCGGTCGGGAACCATCTTGGCTTTGCGATCATGTTCTCGGACCGGGCCAAGATCCTGAACAATCTCAGCCTTGGCGACCGCGAACATGGCTTGATGCTGAACTATGCCAACAATGCCGATGTCAGCGGCAATCTGGTGCGCGGCGGGAAGCGGAAATGCCTGTTCATCTATAACGCGCATCGCAACCTGATCTGGAACAACCGCTTTCAGGATTGCGGCATCGGCCTGCATTTCACCGCCGGATCGGAAAAGAACGTGCTGACCGGCAATGCCTTTGTCGGCAATCGCGAGCAGGTTAAATATGTCGGCACCCGCTTCATGGAATGGAGCCATGCGGGGCGCGGCAATTTCTGGTCCGACCATCCGGCCTTCGACCTGAACGGCGACGGTATCGCCGATGGCAGCTATCGCCCGAACGACCTGATGGACCATATCCTGTGGTCGCAACCGGCGGCCTCGCTGCTGACCGGCTCGCCTGCGGTGCAGCTTGTGCGCTGGAGCCAGCAAAGCTTTCCCGCGACCCTTCCCGGCGGCGTCACCGACAGCCATCCGCTGATGCGCCCCCTGACGATAGCCGTCCCTCCCGTGATCGAGGCACTTGAGGCCGAGGCCGCAGGCCGGTGGACGAAAGGAAATTACGATGACATCGACCCTGACGATATCTCGTCTCACTAAGCGCTTCGGCGATGTCGAGGCGCTTTGCGATGTCTCGCTGACGCTCGAGCCCGGCCAGCGGGTCGCGTTGCTGGGTCATAACGGCGCCGGGAAATCGACGATGATGAAGATCATCCTTGGCCTGATCCCCTTTGACGCGGGCGAGGTCACGGTTTGCGGGGCCGCGCCCGGATCGTCCTCGGCGCGCGCGCAGGTCGCTTATCTGCCGGAAAACGCGGCCTTCCACCCCGCCCTAACAGGCGAGGAGCAGATCCGGCATTATTTGGCGCTGCGCCGCGAGCCCGCTGCGCAGGCGATGGGCTTGCTCGGGCGCGTCGGCCTTGGCCATGCCGGAAAGCGCCGGATCGGAACCTATTCCAAAGGGATGCGCCAACGTGTCGGGCTGGCGCAGGCGCTGATCGGACGCCCGCGTCTTCTGGTGCTGGATGAGCCGACGTCGGGGCTGGACCCGGTGTCGCGGCGCGATTTCTACGCGCTGCTCGACGGTCTGGCGGCTGAGGGCGCGTCGATCCTGCTGTCATCGCATGTTCTGACCGAGGTCGAGGCCCGCACCGACCGCATCCTGATCCTGTCGCAAGGCCGCATGGTCGCCGAAGGGACCTTGCCCGAATTGCGCCGCGCCGCCGCCCTGCCGGTCGGGATCAGCGTGACCCCCGCGCCGGGTCAGGCCGAAAACCTCGCGCTGGCCTTGCCCGCCGCTGTCGCCGCCAGCGACGGCAGCCTGCGCCTGACCTGTGCTCAGGACGAAAAGCTGGGCATTCTGGCGCGGATCACTGCTTTGGGCGCGCGGGTCGCCGATCTTGAGGTCATCCCGCCCAGCCTTGAGGATATCTATTCCAGTTTCAGCCGGAGGGACGGGCAATGAGCCGCATACTTTCCATCGCATCCGTCGAGTTCCGCATTGCCTTTCGCAACCGCTGGGTGACGATCGCCATCGCCATGATGGTGATATTTGCGCTGGTTCTGGCCGCCGCCGGAGCTGCCCCGACCGGCGATATAGGGGCCGACCGGCTGTCGGTGACGGTGGCCTCGCTGACCTCGCTTTCGGTCTATCTGATCCCGCTTCTGGCTTTGCTAATGAGCTTTGACGCCATCGCCGGAGAAGTCGAGCGCGGCACATTGCCCTTGCTGCTGACCTATCCCATTGCGCGGGCCGAGGTTCTGGCCGGCAAGATGCTGGCGCATCTGGCCATTCTGGCGCTGGCGGCGCTGGCGGGATATGGCGCGGCGGCGGGCGCGGCGATCTCGGCCGATCCCGCCTCGGTTGCCGGTCTGCCGGCGCTGTTGCGGCTGATCTGGACATCGGTTCTGCTGGGCGCGACCTTTCTGGGCGCGGGCTATGCCTTGTCCGCCTTGGCGCGACGCCCCTCGGGCGCGGCGGGTCTCGCCATCGGGCTATGGCTGGGGGCGGTCGTGCTTTACGATCTGGCGCTGCTCGCGCTGATCGTCTCGGGCGGCGAAGGCAGCGCAATGTCCAGCGTCCTGCCCTATGCGCTTTTGGCCAATCCCGCCGATGCCTTCCGTCTGTTCAATCTCGCCGCCTCCGAGGCCAGCGCCGCTGCCGGCGGCGTCGGCGGGGCGGCGGCCTCCATCCCGCTTTGGCAGTCCGCATCCTCGGTCCTTGTCTGGCCGGTCCTTGCGCTGACCCTTGCCATTGCCGCATTCCGAAAGGTGACGCCATGAAACGCGTCCTGATCCTCGCCCTGTTGCTTGGCCTTGCTGCCTGCAAGCAAGAGACCGCGCAGGATACCAGCCCGGTCGAGCTGACCGCCGAAACGCTCGGGCATTTCTGCCAGATGAACCTGCTGGAGCATCCCGGCCCCAAGGCGCAGGTCCATCTTGAAGGGTTGCCGGGCATGCCGATATTCTTCAGCCAAGTGCGCGACGCGATCGCCTATCAGCGCCTGCCTGAGCAAAGCCACACAATTCTGGCGATGCAGGTCAACGATATGGGCGCGGCCAATGCAACTTGGGACAATCCCGGCAAGGGCAACTGGATCGACGCCAATGAGGCCTATTACGTCATCGGCTCGACGCAGCCCGGCGGCATGGGCGCGCCCGAGACAATCCCCTTTGCCTCGCAAGCCGCGGCCGCATCTATCGCGGCCAGCAATGGCGGGCAGGTCGTGCGCCTGACCGAGATTCCCGATGACATGGTTCTGGCCCCGGTCGCGGCGGATGGGACCACCTCATCGCCCTCCGACAGCAAGGATGAAAGCGATTTCGAACAACGTCTGCGCGCATTGGCGCAACCGGGGAAAGGTTAAGCCATGAAACTCTCTCGACGCCGCTTTCTGGCCATTTCAGCCGTTGCCGCCACGATGCCTCGGGCCCTCGCCGCCAGTTCGGGGCCGCATTGGCTGGGACAAGCAATGGGCGCGCGCGCCTCGATCCGCATCGACCATCCGCAGGCCGCCGCTATCACCGCCCGCTGTCTGGCCGAGATCGAACGGCTGGAATCGATCCTCAGCCTTTACCGGCCGGACAGCGCCCTGATGCAGCTCAATCGCACGGGACGGCTGAATGCTCCGCCCTTTGAACTGCTCGACTGCCTCTCGCTGGCGGGAACCGTGTATCGCGCGAGCGGCGGGAAGTTCGACGTGACCATGCAGCCGCTCTGGGCGCTCTGGGCCGAGGCCGCAGCCGTTGGGCGCAGGCCGGATGCGGCCGAGCGCGTCGCGGCCCTCAGCCGCACAGGCTGGGCGCGGGTTGAGGCATCCGCGGACAGGATCTCGCTGGCATCGGGCATGGCGCTGACCCTGAACGGAATCGGTCAGGGCTATATCGCCGACCGCGTCGCGGCACTTCTCGAAGCGGAGGGGCTGAAAGACATTCTGATCGACACCGGCGAGCTGCGGGCCTTGGGGACGCAGCCCGACGGGCGGGATTGGCCCGTGCGCCTTGCGGAAGGCCGAGCCGAAGTCGCGCTGAACCAAAGGGCTCTGGCGACTTCGGCGCTCTTGGGGACATGCTTCGATGCGGCGGGACGCGATGGACACATCCTCGACCCGCAGACCGGGGCGCCCACCTCCGGCCCTTGGCGTCAGATCAGCATTTCCGCTCCGAGCGCGGCATTGGCCGACGCTCTCAGCACGGCGGCCTGCCTGACGACGGACAAGGCTGAGCTAGACGCCCTGATTGCCGGATTTCCGGCGGTGCTCCTTGAGGACGCTTACGCCACCTGACGGGACGGATCGCGCTTGACATGCTTCCTGCCAGTCAAGCGCGGTCCTCGCAATGCAGCTTCCGCGCCCGCATATAATTCTGGACCCCAATCTTCAGGCCCCCAACTGCCAGCCTTGCAGGTTCAGCAGCTTGGTCGGCTCTGTCGCAAACCTTTTAACGGCCTTTCGCTTCGAACGGCAATTGCTATGTCGTGCCGGGTACAAGCGACGAGAGGACAACAGCGGGATGATCGACTTCAAGGGCAGCCATTACCCGAAATCCGTAATTCTCCACGCCGTGTTCTTCTACGTCCGCTACGCCGTTTCCTACCGCGATCTGGGAGAAATTCTGGCTGAGCGCGGCGTGGCCGTCGATCAAACAACACTGAATCGCTGGGTAGTGAAATACACGCCACTGCTCGCGGCCGAAGCGCAGAAGCGCGAGGCCGCAGTTGGTCGTTCCTGACGCATGGATGAGACGTATATCAGGGTGAAAGAGCGCTGGTGTTATCTCTACCGGACTGTCGACAAGCGTGGTCAAACCATTGACTTTATGTGTCCGAGAGCCGCGACGAAGCTGCGGCCACCACGTTCTTCGCCCAAACGATCGGAAATAACGGCTGGCCAGACAAGGTGGTCATCGACAAGAGCGGCGCGAACTTGGCCGGGCGGGACAACATGAACGTCGAGCTGATCCTCGTCGGTTGGTACTGGCTGATCGAAGTGCTGCAGGTGAAATATCTCAACAACGTCATCGAGCAGGACCATCGCTTCATAAAGAAGCTGACCCGACCGATGCTGGGCTTCAAATCCTTTGCATCTGCTCAGGCAACGATTGCCGGCATCGAGACCGCCCACATGATCCGCCAGGGCTAACTTGCCGCAGACGGCAAGACTTCTTTTCAGCAGTTCGAAGCACTCGCGGGATAAGTATGTCGAGCCAAAGGCTTGTCCTCAACCCGTGCTGAGTTTGCGACAGACCCAGCAATCGCTGCTGGTTGTGTGCCGATAGGTAATCATTATCATGATGAATTCCGACGACACAGATCAAGCTCTGGAGCGCCCCTACGACGGCACATATGCGGATAATGCTACCGTTTCGTCGCGTGAATGTGCGACGACCTCTGTTTGAGCGGCCGATCAGGTCAAAGTATCTGGGCCACGGCGAGTGGCCTGCGATTTACAGCGCTTCGGGCTGCCAGCCGTCGTGCATGCCTTCCACCAACCAAGCGACGCGCCGGGACCGCTACATAAGATGCATCCGTGAGTTCTGGAAAAATTGAGAGGATCTCTCTCACCCCTGCCGGATCGATTGATTTTAATGCTTGCGGTCCCGTGTACAGGCTCTCTGTTGCGACACCATTTGCGATTACGATCTGATGCGCATTCAGCAGGAAGTGCCAATAGGTGACGCTATCTAAATCCGTCAGGGTATCGATGCCGTTCACCGCAAGCAGGTGTTTGGCGGCGACCAAAACTTCTTTGGTGCCGAACATACGGCGGCTGATTTCAGATGTGACCAATATCCTGTGCTGGGGCGAAACGATCAAATCGATATCCGGCAAACCCGGTCCCAAGGCGTTCGCTCTGATGCGCACGGGACAAAGATTGGGATTTCGTTCAAGTGTCGCCCGATCCAGTTGGCGGGAGCCAATCCAGTGAATCTCTTGGAATTCGTTGTCGACTGTCAGGACGCGGTCTCCGACTAAAAGATCGTTGACAGGGACCGGGCCGTTGTCGGTTTCAATAAGCGTTCCAGTGGCGAAGCAGACGACCAGATCCTCATAGGGCACGTTGATCGCGACAGGCGGGCTTTCTTGACTATCGGTGTTGGAAAGGATTGTGAGGGGAACATTCGGGGGCATTTCACCCACAAAGGAGAAGCCCACGATTTGCCCTTCGAACCTCGACTCCGTCGAAAGACGAATTCTGACGGCATACATGTCATAAGTGTCGCCTGTTGCGGGGTCTTCAACAGTGATCATGTACTCGGCTTCGGCCAAAGATCCCGCAGGCCAAGTTGTCCCATCAACAGTCAAAGCGCTCGTCAGAAGCTGCGGGGCACCGTTGTCGTTGTAGCCGTCTCCGGTGTCGTCATCTTCAAACAGATCGTCGTCGTCCGCAACCGAGAGGGGGGTTGTCGTGGCACCTTCCGCAACGTTCAGCGTGCTCCCTGGTAGGAATTCGCCCGTAACGGAATCAAGAGCCCAAGCCCGGTCGAAGCCATTCTCGTCCACCAGTGTAAATTGATCTTTTGGAAGAAGCGTGAAGTTAAATATGGGCATCTTCGATCCCCTTTCTCGGCCTGTTCGCCACAGAACATAGTGAAGTCGAAGTTTGATAGTTGTGTCTATATACTATCGCATTCTGTCCGAACCGCACGAGGTTCGTTGCCAAATGAGCATAGCTGTGCCCCTCTAGGAAACGGCGCAATGCACGAGGCTATTCAGCGCACTTCTGGCCCGGCAGTTAATGCGCAGTCAGAAACGAAAAATGGCAGGATGAAGGCCTTGGCGCGGTTTTCGCAGCGGGTCAGTCTGCCAGTAATTCGGGCAGAATTCTGCTGGTCACATACTCCGAAGGCTGTCATCGGTCGGAGCGATTGCATTCGACGCCGCTACCGCCTGCCAGCTAAGCGCTGTGCGTCTTTGATCTGGGATATGTACGCCGCGAGTAAGCCCGATCACTATGGGTCAACGGCTCAAATGGGCTCAAAGGCGATGTCGTCGCCGGACGCCGGCCGGTGTAATAGCGCATCCACTGACAAATCGCTTGCAAGTTTCTAAAGTTTCCAGATTGTTGGTCTATCATGGTTAAGTTTTCGTAACACGCTGGTTTTTTTCATATTACTTCAGTCTGTTCTGGAACGGGAAAACTGGAATGTCAGACGGGTTGCCGAGTTCGATCCCTGAGCCAGAAATCCGCGCGGAGCTTGAACGCATCCTTGCGTCCTCGGATTTTCAGGCTTCGGCAAGGAACCGCCGCTTTCTGCGCCACGTCGTCGAGGAAACCCTGCTTGGCCGGGGGGGGCGGATCAAGGCCTATAGCATCGCGACCAGCGTCTTTGGCCGCCCGGATGATTTCGATCCCCTGCAGGATTCCATCGTCCGCATCGAGGCCGCACGCCTGCGCCGCGCCATCGAGCGTTTCTACCTGCTGGAAGGCGACCGACTTGGGGCGCGGATCACCATCCCCAAGGGCACCTATGTGCCCGAATTCTCGCGGCCTCAGTCGCCGGCGGAAGCATCGCCGTTGATCGAGCAGAAAGCACCGCCCGCCATTGAGCCCCTGCAGGATTACGGTCCCCGCATTCTGGTCGAACTGTTCGAGCAGGAAGGCGACCTTGCGAGTTGTCCGACCATCGGGCGCACGCTGACGCGGCAGGTGATTTCGGCCCTGACCCGTTTCACCGATCTCTTTGTCTATGGACCTGCCACGGCAGAAGTCGGTGGGGCGGAGCATGATCTGCCGATCGATTATCGCCTGTCGGGCACGCTGACCCTGTCCAGGGACCGCCTGCATGCCGATCTGCTGATGAGTCGGCAAATGGATGGCCGCTATGTCTGGGCGCAGACGTTGGATCACCCCTTGGGGGTTGAGCGTGACCCTCAGCAGATCGTCAGCCTGTGTTCCGAGATCGCCGGCCATGTGGTCCGCGTGGTGGCGCTGCGCGACGGCATCCTTGACAGTCAGGCGCGCGAATCCGGTGGTGCCGCGCCACGGCATTTCGCAGGCTACCAGAAGTTGCTGGATTTCCACGATTACTGGCGCACCCTCGATCCGGCGCGGTTTGAGCCATTGCGCCTTGACCTCGAGGCGACGATTGCCGCCGATTCAGGCTTTGCCGCAGGTCGCGCCTGCCTGTCGCTGCTTTACAGCAATGCGGCCCGCTTTGGATATCAGGCCGGTCCGGCGCCGCTGGATCGCGCATTGTCGCTGGCGCGAGAGGCGATCAGGCTCGCGCCGAATTCCAGCAAGGCCTATCATGCAAGGGCGGTGGCGGAATGGTTTCTGGGTCAGCCCGAGGACGCGCTGGTGACGCTGCAGATGGCCCGCGCGCTCAACCCCAATGACCCCGAGTTGATGGCCGAACTGGGCTTTCGCCATGCCAAGCGGATGGTTTGGGAAATCGCCGTGCCGCTGCTAGAGGAAGCCTATCTGCGCAATCCGCTGCAAAGTGGTCAATACCGGATGGGACTGTTCTTTTTCCATTTTGCGCACGACCGGCCTGCCGAGGCATTGCGCGAGGCATTGGCGATCAACGCCCCCGGCATTGGCCATTTCCACCTGGCCAGTTGCGCGGCGCTGTCCGAAATGGGGCGGATTGATGAGGCGCGCGCCTATCTGGCCGAGACGGACCGGCTGGTTCCCGGCCTGCGTGATCGTCTGGTCGAGGACCTGACCTTTCGCCAGATCCATCCCGATCTGATCGCCGCCATCGCACGCGCCATCGGCCGGGTCGATCCCGGGCCGGGACGCGTCAGGCATCTGCGCCGCCCCCCGGCGCACTAACAGTGAGTTACATACCTGTGTTCGGCACCACGGCAGATTGTCACTAGACTGAGGTCACGCCCGTAAGCTGCCGGCCACCGGAGTCGTAAAAAGGACATACTGCTTGGCGATCGAGATTCGTACTGAGACCTTGTTGCATCCCGAGGCGGTGCCTCATCTGCCGGGCTTCATTACCCTGCCCGGACAAACGGACTGGCTCATGGTGGGGATGGCGGGTTTTCTGATCCTGTTCATCGTCGGGATCGGGGTGTTCTACCTTAGACTGCACGCCCTGCCCGAGCACATGGCCCATCGCGGCCAAAAGGTGCAGCTTGAGCTGGTCGCGGTTCTGGCGCTGATCGCCCTGTTCACCCATAACCACGCCTTCTGGATCGCGGGGCTGCTGCTGGCGATGGTCCCGGTTCCCGATTTCAGCACGCCGCTCAGTTCGATGGCGCAATCACTGGGCCGCATGGCCCCGCCCGCGCCCCCCGAACCCGAATCCGAATCCGTACCCACGGCCGAGGCCGACAAACCGGCGGAGGTCTGAGCCATGCTGGAACTGCTGCTTTGTTCAAGCGTCACCATCCTGCCCGATTACCTGTATCGCCGCTTTGCCCAAGGCAAACGCTTTGGTCGGGAAATCACGCTGTTCACCGTCTGGTACGAATTGCGTTGGGGCATCGTGTTGTGTCTGCTGCTGACCATCAGCCTGATCACCGCGATCTTCTATTTCCACCCCTCGACCAAATCCGCGACCTCGGTCTTTCGCACGGTCACCATCCTGCCGGAAACCAATGGCCGGGTGGCCGAGACCTTTGTCGACATTAACCAAAGCGTTAAACAGGGCGATCCGCTGTTCCGGCTGGACGACACGCGCCAGCGTGCCGCGGTCGAGACCGACCGCCGTACCTTGGCCGAGATTGAGGCCGAACTGAAAGTCGCGCAGATCCAGGTCCGCGAGGCGGATGGCCGCATCGCGCAGGCTCAAGGGATGCTGGCGCAGGCCACGGACGAATATGAGACCCGCAATGCCCTGCTCAAGCAGAACTCCAGCGCCGTCGCCCGCCGCGATGTCGAGCGTGCGCAGGTGCAGGTCGAAACCCAACAGGGCATGGTCGATGCCGCCATCGCCGCGCGGGATGCGCTGAAGGCTCAGGTCGAATTCCAACTGCCTGCCCGCAAGGCCAGCGCCGAAGCCGCCCTGCACGAGGCTCAGGTCGAGCTGGACAAGACGCTTGTGCTGGCAGGCACCGACGGGATCGTCCAGCAGTTCGCATTGCGGCCCGGCGATGTGGTCAACCCGATGCTGCGCCCGGCGGGTATCCTGGTGCCGCAGCGGCAGGTCACCGGCTTGGTCGCCGGCTTTGGCCAAATTGAATCCCAGGTGATGAAACCCGGCATGATCGGTGAAGTCGCCTGCATCGCCAAGCCGTGGCAGGTGATCCCGATGGTGGTGACCGAAGTTCAGGACGTGATCGCCGCCGGTCAGATCCGGCCCACGGATCAGCTGCTTGACATGCAAAACCTGGTACAGGGCGGCACGATCACCGTAATGATGGAGCCGCTGTTCGAAGGCGCTCTGGACGGGCTGCCCCAAGGTGCGACCTGCATCGCCAATGCCTATACCAGCAACCATGACGCGCTGGACGATCCCGGCACAGGCTCATTTAAACGCTTCGGGCTGCATGCGATCGACACGGTGGGGCTGGTGCATGCGCTGATCCTGCGCATTCAGGCCATTCTGCTGCCGGTGCAAACACTGGTGCTGAAGGGCCACTAACACTGAGGAGGAGATCACAGCATGAAGACGAGGACGGTTATCATCACGTCCGGTCTCTGCCTTGCCGCGCTGCCGGGCTGGGCCGAGGACCTGACCTTCATCCATCCCTCCGGCGCGACCGCGACCTTCTATGGCCAGTTGAACCTGACCTATCAGCGCGTCGATGATGGCGAGGAGTCCTTTGACGATTTCGTCGACAACGGCAACTCGGTCAGCCGTCTGGGCTTCTGGGTCGACGTGCCGATGGGTGAAAACAAGCTGCGCTTCAATTTTGAAACCGGGCTGGGCTTCAAGACCACCTCGGATACCAACCAGATCGACGATCCCGACTGGATCGACTGGCAAAGGACCGATCTGCGGAAATTCGAGGCGGTCTATATTGCGAACTTCGGCTCGGTCTGGATTGGTCAGGGCAGCATGGCCACCGATGGCGTGGCCGAGATCGACAATTCCGGCACCAGCGTTGTCGGCTATGCCAACCTGCCCGATACCGCCGGCGGCTATGAATTCCGCGATGGCGATACCCTGTCGGGCATTTCGATCGGGGACACCTTCAAGGATTTCGACGGCTCGCGGCGTTTCCGCGTCCGTTATGACACACCCGAGTTTTCCGGCTTCACCTTCTCGGCCGCCTATGGCGAGGAAATTCTGGCCGAGGATGACGACGCCACCTACTACGACGTCGCTCTGCGCTATGCCTATGACACCGACGTCTACAAGGCCGCTGCCGGGATCGGCTATGCGTGGAAAAGCGACGATGACGACGATACCGAACAGCTGGTCGCCTCGACCTCGATCCAGCATCTGCCGACGGGCCTTAGCGCAACGCTGGCCGCCGGGGATGGGCGGGACGACAATGGCAGCTATGGCTACATCAAGCTGGGCTGGGCGGGCGACCTGATCGATTACGGCAGCACCGCCGTGTCCATCGACTATTTCGACGGCTCTGACTACGTGATTTCGGGGTCGGATTCGAAATCCTGGGGCATTCAGGCAGTCCAGAAATTCGACGATTACAATCTCGAGGCCTATCTGGGCTATCGCGAGTACCAATTCGACGACGATACCGGCGCAGACTATCAGGATATCAGCGCATTGCTGCTGGGAACGCGTTGGAAATTCTAAACGCGCCCCACAAGGAGACGCCGGTTGGACAACCCAAAGGACAGGCCGGAACAGTTTGACGCGCGGGTGACCGATCTCGTGATCCGGCTTTGCCTTCTGGGTCTGTTTATCTACTTGTCCTTCGCGCTGATCCGACCCTTTCTTCCGATCCTGGTCTGGGCGTTGGTCATTGCCGTAGCATTGGCCCCAGTGCATGAGTGGCTCGCGAGAAGTTTGGGCGGAAGACGGATAGCTGCAGTGTTGCTAGGTCTAGTGATGCTGATTGTGGTCCTCGGTCCAATTGCCGCGCTGTCCGCCAGTCTGGTTGAGACGATTCACATCCTCAAGGCTCGCATCGAGGGCGGTGCGCTGCATCTTCCGCCAATACCTACACGCCTGTCCGGTCTCCCACTGGTCGGGGAAACGATCGCGGCGGCTTGGCAGATGGCGTCAACCAATCTAGAAGGCTTGATGCTGCGTTATCGCGGTGCAGTGGCCCCGTTGGGAGCACGTTTGCTCGGGCTCTTCTCGCAGATCGGGCTGGATCTGGTACGCTTCATCCTGTCCATCCTTCTGGCCTCTGTACTTCTTGTGGCAGCCCCGGGCCTTTCCGTCTGGGGGCGAATGCTTGCCACGCGCATCCTTGCGCCACGCGGCGAACAATTCGTGGAAATTGTAGCTCAGACGATCCGCAATGTTTCGCGAGGAGTCGTAGGAATTGCCTTGCTGCAATCGATCCTGATCAGTGTGGTCTTGCAACTGGCTGGTGTGGCCGGAGCAGGCCTTTTGGCCTTTGTGATCCTTATTCTATGTATCCTGCAGATAGGGCCTGCGCTGGTCGTACTTCCCGTTTTGGTTTGGGCCTGGCTGACTATGTCGGCAGGGCAGGCCATCCTGTTGACGGCCTTGCTTCTTCCGCTGACCTTCATGGACAACGTGCTAAAACCCATGTTGATGGGGCGAGGGCTTTCGACACCGGCGGTTGTTATCTTTCTAGGCCTGATTGGCGGCACCCTGTCGTTTGGGCTGATTGGGTTGTTCCTCGGACCGGTGGTTTTGGCAGTGTTTTATGACCTTCTGCGGTCTTGGATCCTGTATACCGATCCGTCCAACGAATGATCTGTCATTCCACCGGTGCCCATTCCTCGGTCGGGTCGAAAAGCTCAATCTTTGCGGCTTTTTCCAGCGTGTCTTCGCCCAGATCGGTCTGATAGACGATGCCGGGTTCGGCCACGATGAAGCTCATGATGCCGCTGTCGCCATAGGCTGCGGGATAGGCCACGATGGCATGGCCTGAAACCATGTTGCCATTGACCATGTAGCTATAGGCCCCGCCGGGTGCCGCCGGACCCTGACCCTGAAGGATGCGGAAATAGTAGCCCTCATAGGGTTCGGGCTCCCGGTCCTCTCCGTCGCTGCTGAAGCCGGTGAAATTGGCGCGGGCAAGACTTTCGTCAAAGGGACTGGGCGGCGAGTCGGGGTCTTCTGCCCAGAAAAGCCCGTCATGCTGGCCCGGCGTGGACAGAATCGACGCGGCGAACTCCATTACCCCGTCGCCGTCATAATCGGTCTGACGAAAGCTTGCCTGAACCTCATGGGCGCGGCGCAGCAGGCCGATGACCTCAAGCTCATTCCGACCGATGCGCCGTGCCAAGACCTCCTCGCGCGCGCTTTCGGCGTCAAAGCTCCAACCGGTATCGCCTTTGACCAGATCGGCGGGAAAGGGCCACATCTCGCGCCCGGCCAGCAGCGTCATCCGGCCGTCGCCCGCAGGTTCCAGCCGGTGGATCGCATGCATGTCGTCAAGGAATTCGCGCCAAACCACGCGATCCTCTTCGGCGTCTCCGGTGGAGACCACGTCTTCGGCCTCGGGGCCGAAAATCTGCAGGACCGCCGCCTTGTCCTTGGCCTCAAGTGCCGTGACAAGTGCCGTGACCGCGGCCTCGGGCGTGTCGAAATATTGCGGCGCGGCCCAGGCACCCGGTGCCGTGCCGATGAGCAGGGCGAGTGTGGAAATGATGCGTTTCATCTTCTTCCTCCCCGACCGCCGCCGCGGCCGCCCATGCTGCTGTGCCCGCGCTGGCTTGCCGCCGAGGGGTGTGGCCCGCTGGGTTTCTTGAACGCGTTCGGACGGCTCTGGGTGGCGCGCGCCTTGGGCATCTTTTGCGCCGAAGGCCGAGACGCATGGCTCGCGCGCTGCCCCGAGGGGCGTGCGCCCGCGCTAGGCCGATTGGCTGCGGGCTTGGCCTGCCGCACCGGCTGCTTGCGGTTCGCGGCGGCCTGACCAGTCTTTTTCTTGGCGGCCTTGAGATTGGCGGGCTTCGCCCCCGAGGCCTTGCGCGCCTCGATCTTTTTCTTGGCGGCATCGCGGTTTGCCGGAGTGGCCAGCGGCTTCTGGTTCGGCCGGTTGCCTGCCCGGTCACCGACGGCCTGACGGACATCGCCGCGGTCGATCTGGGCGCGATTGGCCGCACCGATACTGACCCGTTCGCCGCCGCCGATCCGGTCGCGGTCTATGTTGACCTTGTCGCGGTCGATATTGATATCGCCCCGGTCGATATTGCGGTCACCGCGATCGATGGTGATGTCGCCGCGATCCCAGTCGATATCGTCATCGACATCCCAGCCATCCCAATCATCATCGTCGAAGATCTCGTCAAGAATTACCGCGCCGCCCAGCAGCACGCCGCCGGTCACCAGAATGTCGTCCCAGTCGGTGCCGTCGTCATAGCCGTAATTGTAGCCATAGTGGTAATTGGGCGCGGTCGAGGCAGGGATCGGGGTCGAATAGACCACATTGCTGTCATAGGTCGGGACATAGACCACGCCGGGATCTGCCGGGGCGATCTGGATCTTGTCATTGACCTTTTCGACCTTCTGGACCGGGCTATCGGCAAGATAGCCCATTTTCTCGGCCTTGCCCCGCAGGCGCTGGATCGAGGCCAGCACGTCGTCGGTCTGTCCGACCACGGCCTCACCAGCCTGCTCGGTCCAGTCCATATTGTCGCTCATGCGGGTAATCACGTCGGGAAAGCCGGCGGCAAGCTCGCGCACGCTGTCATCCCAAGGCTCGGCCGAAGCCAGTTTGGCGCGTTCCTTGTCGGGCGTGTCGGCATTGTCCTCGACGAAGTTTCCGGCTTTGGCCACGTCCAGCGGAAAGGTCGTGGCAACCAGCGTCGGGGTCAGCAACTGGTCCGGGAACAGCGCGACCGGCCCGAACAGCGTGTCGAGTTCGTCGGGCGAAAGCGTGCCCTCGGCCGCGATCGCGGCCTGCATCGCCGGTGAGGGCGTCGCACCCTGCGCACCGCTGGCGCAGGGGATGTTCAACGTCATTCCGACCGCAAGGCTTTCCGGTTTGCCGCCCAGCACATCCCGGTTTGCATCAAGGATGAGGCCGTAAAGATTGGCGTCGCCATAGGCGCGTGTGGCGAGCTTGCTCAGCGTCTCGCCGCTGGCAACCACATGCGGGTTGCCGCAGGTCAGGGCGTCCTGTGCCAGCAATGGTGGGGCGGTTGCAGACAGCATCAGGCCTGCCGCGAGACCGCGGCGCAGACAACGACCTGAAAGCAAGTAGAGGCTCCTCGACTGAGCTTGAGACATCTGCCCGCTCCCCGATCAAAAAAAGCACAAAATGCCTAGCATACGAATCAGACCCTAGGCTGGAGATGGATAGTTGGGAAGTGATGCAATTACATCAGGGGCGGTTTATCCACCTAGGATCCGTGGGGTCAGTTGTACAAATCCCTTCAGGGATTCATCATTAGAAGCCAGTTGGATAGCTTGTGTCGTGTGATGAAGGTTACGAGATATCCGCCGACTTCGCCTGCCCCGATAGGGTGGTCCACTAAACGATAGGATTTCGAACTGACGTTTGTTTTTGGCGAGCGCGGCGTCCCACTCAGCCTCCGGAAATTTGAATAGGCACTTTGTTCAGCATATCTGCAAGACCGGGTGTTCGACCACGCGAGAAACCGCCGTGTCTCCTGACGTAACCATCCGGCGCAGGCCGCGGCTGCGATGCTCAGGGGGCGCCCATGGGCGCTTTGGGTTTGGCGGGCCGGGGAGCCCATCTTTTCGCGAGCCGGTCAAGGCGTTCGACTATGCTGTCGCTACAGGCATCTTCGGGATCAAATGATCAACCTGACCAGCGAACCATATCGTCGTGCTGCTCGTGGTCCGGATCGGCGAGGGCTAGGAGGAATTCCTCTTAGCCTAGGGCACCACCGGCGTCCTCGGGTGGGCAGGCTCCGCTGACCTTCAGAAGCCGCGGATAGGTCACACCCGGGACGGTCTCGTTGACCTCCTCTATCCGGATGCTGTGATCCCAGTCATCACCGACGTCGTCTCAGCCCTTGGAAATCGGTTGGTCAGGTCGAATGGGAAGCCCTGAAATGGGTCGACTGGTATAACAAGACGCGCCTGCACAGAGCCATCGGTTACGTAACCCCGAACGAAGCTGAGGAGGCATTCTACACAAGCTTGATCGCCGCCGAAAAAGCAGCCTAGTCATTGAACCACAAACTCTACGGTAAACCCGGGGCGCTTCAGCCAAGTAACTGCCGGTTATCGCATTCATTCCCGGATTGACGGCGACAGGATGCGAGGTTTGGCCGCATCGATGGGTCGTCGAGCGAACATTCGCATCACTCGGACGAT
Source organism: Paracoccus litorisediminis (assembly GCF_009711205.1). Taxonomy (GTDB): domain Bacteria; phylum Pseudomonadota; class Alphaproteobacteria; order Rhodobacterales; family Rhodobacteraceae; genus Paracoccus; species Paracoccus litorisediminis. The sequence goes on from NZ_WMIG01000019.1 coordinate 63,358, forward strand.
TCCGCAGGTTGGCAAAGGATTGGGAGCGATCGGTGGACAGCTCAGGGGCCCGAACCCTAAACGCAAGCATCAGGCGCACCGCGACTCGCAAGACACTGCGATTTCAAGGGAGATATTTGAATCAGGTTCTCATGCAGGCCGGGCGCCCGTCCGTCAGTTTTCGTCAAAAGGCATAGCTCATGCCGACGAGAAGATCGAAGGTCTCGAACTTGCCGTCGAAGCTCTCCTCGTCGGGGCCGTCAAACTTTCCCGACTCGGTCTCGAACCAGCGTCCCTCGGCATAGAGGCTTACATTGGGGTTCAGTTCGTAGCTGACACCGCCGATCAACTGGTAGGCAAACAACGTCTCGCTGTCGAAATCCTGGCCGCCGGCACTCATCTCCACGTTGGCCCCGCCGATGCCACCGCCGAGATAGGGCCGCATCGCCCCGCTCGCACCCATGCCGTCGAACATGTAAAGGGCATTGAACATGAAAGCGTTGGCAGAGGTGTCGCCGTCGGTCCGGTCGCCTTCGTCACGGTCTGTGACGGTGAAGTCGGCGTTGCGGTAGGCGTATTCGATCTCCATCGAGATATTCGGCGTGACGGCCGCGCCGACCGCGACGCCCAAGGTATACCCGGTGTCATGATCGAAGCTGGGGAGGGCGATTTGCGTCCCATCCTCCGTGAGGGCGGAGTCAAAGCTCGACGGCCAGGTCGCGCCTCCGAAACTCTTGACGTAGAGTTCTCCCAGCGAAAACGCCTGACCGGATGCCATCTCCTCACCCCCCGCCAGCGTGGCGATCGCCACTGCTGCGACAAAAGGAGCATGTCTCATCGACCTCTACCTTTCTCGGTTCCTCGCCCAAGCATAATTTTACACCACCCGCGATCAATGTGTAACAAATTTGTCGGGGCGCGGCGGATAGAGCGCAAAGGCATATTTGCTGCTGAAGGACAGCATGATCCAGCTTGGCGCCTCCAGATCGGCTTCGACCTCAGGCGTCAGCTTCAGGACGCAGAGGCACTCACTGCTCATGTCGGCTGCGCATGCGACCCTTGAACGATCCCAATCGAAAGGTCTGTCACGGCCGCTTTCAACACCGGTCGTGACAGCGGCTAGCAGCTGCTCCACTGCCTGGGACCGGTCCTGGTCACGCCTGATCAAATAGCGCACATAATCACTGGAATTGCTGACGCGGCCGCCTTGAGCCTGCTCTTCGACCCAGGTCTTCATTGGGTCGGGGATAGAGACGTTCATCGTTGCCATCGAGGCTGCTCCACCGTGCGCGCCCAGCAATGATGACAATCTTTGCTATTAAAGTTCAGAGAGCCGGCCAAAGCTGTGGGGCTGTTGGATGGGTTCCTGTGTGAGAGGTGGCCGTTGATGAAAGCAGTCGTCGCGGAAAGCTCGCCAGAAACATTTTCGATGAGGTCGCCTGAGACTTCGCCTATTGAATGGCCAGACTTCAGAAGGACGGTGGGCAAGCTTGCGGGCCCCCTCGCGCAGTCTGCTCTCCCCCTGATTGCACCACATAACACCCGTTCCCAAAAGTTCGCGGTTTGTTATGGTAGGGAAGAGTCGCCGGGTGGTTGTGAGAAACGAACCGGCGCCAGCGTTCCCACATCCCGATCGCGGCACTTATAGAATCGAACGCCATACGGCGAAGATCCAGTGCCGGCTTTCGACCCCCGGTGCGATCCGGGCGGCCGCTCCGTCTGCGGCTTCAATCACCGTGGCATAGAACTGGTGAGCCCATCCTCGCAACCGCGGCTGCTAAACTGCACCTCCAATTGCCCAGCCCAGACACCGGGCGTCAGCCCACCCTACTGTCCTGATAAATAGTTGTTGCTTATCCCGCCCTCGCGAGGGCCTTCCGTAGGAGCTCGTTTACGAAGGCGCTCTTGTTACCGACCGCATCCAGCTTTGCGGCAATCTCGCGATCCAACATGAAATTCCGCCGAACCTTGCGATCATCCGGCAACATGCTCGGGCGACCCCGCGCGGCCTTAGTGAAAAAGGCGTCTCCCAGTTCTGGCACCTCGCCGTCAGCGTCGATCAGGGGTTTGGTCTTGCTCATAGCGTCTCCTTTCTCGGTCATTTGCCTTGCGCAGGCTGATCACACGTAGGGTATCACTGCGCACACACCATGCCACGACGCATAGCCGATCCTGTATGGGGACAAGGCTAATAAAGCGGGCCTCGCCATAATCGGCGCGATCGTCTTCGACGGTCAGGGCGGCATCCCATTCGGCATCTGCCACCGATGCGAAATCCAAGCCGCGCTCTTGCAGCGTGTTGGATCGCTTCGTCTCATCCCATTCAAGCTTCATAGAATTAAATATACACACATAAATTGATCTGTCAATTGATGCGTGCGTTTGACATAATGGGTCTAACTCCGCCTACTCACGCCCCTCGGCGTCTTTGTCGGTAGCGTCTCCGTCATCTGGATGCTGTGCAGTGCGGGTGCCAGCGGCTTGCGTTAACAGGACATAAAGTAGTCGGGTTGGGGTCCCCGCGAGCCTAAGGGAGGTGAGCGATATCCGAATCGGCACTAGCGTCGGGAGTGGCAAAGCTACGCACGTCACGGATTTGCCAATTACTTGCCGAGCTTACTCATCGCCTTCAGAGACGACGGCTTCAACTTTTAATCCGCAAAAACATATAGTTATAATGTATACGCCGCGATTGATCGTCCAACTTGCACTCATGGTCCTCAAAATAATGTTTGCCTGACCAATGGTTGCATGTCATTTCTTGTCCCGACGCTCAAAAGGGTAATTTCGACCTCATCAGCGTCAACTACTCACGAAGAGCCATAAACGGCCGACAGAGCGGGGCATTGATGAACGATCTGAGCAGCACATCGTCTGATGATCTGGGTGTCGATGTCGACATGATCAGTCACTATTCGGACGTTCTGGCAGCATCGCTTGATCAGGAGATGCGGCGCGCGTATCGGCCAACAGAACGCAAGACCTTACGCAAGTTCACTGCTGGCGAGGTGTCGGAATATACCGGCATCACGGCGTCAAACTTGAGAACTCGCCACAAGGACGGCTCCTTCCCCGAGGTCGAGACTGACGCGCGCGGGCATCGGCTTTACTCCGCCGAGGAAATTGCAAAAATCCGGGACATCATGTTTCGCACCGGCAAGAACGGCGAAGCATACAAACCCGGTCGCCGCGATGGCGACGAAATGCAGGTCATTTCGGTAGTGAATTTCAAAGGTGGGAGTTCGAAGACGACCACCTGCATCCATTTGGCTCAGCGTTATGCCTTGCGGGGATATCGCGTGCTCGCCATCGACATGGATGCGCAAGGCAGCTTGACGACCTTCTTTGGCTATCGTCCGGAACTGGATTTCGAAAAGGATGGCGAGTTCACGATCTATGATGCCTTGGCTTATGAGGACCCCGCATCCGGCATTCGCCGCGCAGACCTAAAGCAGGTCATCCGCAAGACCTATTTCCCGAATCTCGACATTGCGCCTGCCAGTCTGATCCTAGCCGAATACGAGACCGAGACGGCAAACGCGCTCAGCCAGAACGCGATGGGCCGGGCTGCCCATTCGCTGTTTGCGGTCCGCCTGACCGAAGCGCTGCTGAGTGCCCGGGATGACTATGACCTTGTTCTGATTGACTGCCCGCCCCAGCTCGGCTTCACGACCCTGACTGCTTTGGCGGCATCCAACGGGCTTCTCGTGACCGTTGTCCCTGGGATGCTGGACATCGCGAGCATGAGCCAGTTTCTCAAGTTAGCGGCCGAAACCATGCGTGCGATCAATGAAAGCACCGGGGGATCGCAAGAATGGGATTTCCTCAAATTTCTGATCACACGCTACGAGCCCTCGGATGGGCCGCAGACACAGATGTCGAGCTACCTGCGCCACCTTCTGGGCAGCCTGGTGATGGTCAATCCCATGCTTAAATCCACGGCTATCAGTGATGCGGGCATGACCCATCAGACGATATATGAAGTTGATCCAAAGCAACTTGTGCGGACGACGCTCGATCGAGCCCGAAACAGCGTGAATGCGGTTGCAGACGAGCTTGAGGTCGCGATCCAGAAAGTTTGGGCTCGTTAATGGCACGGAAGCTATTCGATACGATCAAGGCTGGCACGCCCTCCCCTATCGTCTCTGACTCTTATCCGTCAGCTGGAGACGAGCTAGGTCAGCCTCGAAACCGTTCTGCTCGCGCGCTGCGCGGTGGCCTTCTGGAAATGAGCGCGAACTCTGTCCGGGATTTGGACCCGTCTTCGATTATCGAGGACGGGCCGAAGGACCGGCTCGCCCTTGAGGTGGAGGGCATCCAGGCCCTTGCGGAGAGCATAAGACAACATGGCCAGCAAGTTCCGATTCTGGTGCGCCCCACTAGCGAACCTGACCGATATCGCGTGGTCTATGGTCGGAGGCGCCTTGCCGCGGCCCGCCTCGCTGGTGTTCCAGTCAAAGCGCTTGTCCGCAGTCTTGACGATACCGCATCCATCGTCGCGCAAGGTCAAGAAAACAGCCTTCGCCTCAACCCATCCTTCATCGAAAAGGCGATCTTCGTCGGCGCTCTGCGGGACGCGGGCTACGAGAGCGGTACGATACAGGACGCTCTGGGTATTAGCCGGCAAGCACTGTCCTTGCTGAGCATTGTGCAGCAGGCAATTCCACTGACTGTCATCGAAGCAATCGGTCCTGCCCATGACATCGGGCGTCGCCGCTGGATGGAACTGGCTGACCTCGCCCGCGAGTCAAGCACCGACCTCTTGGCAGCGCTTTCGAAGGCTCAGCCCCGCCTGTCGAAAGAGCTCTCCAGCGACCGACGCTTTGAAATTGTCCTGGCCGCCTCAAAGACCAAACCAACCGCTCACGCCGCCGACAAAACATCGGATGAAATGATCGCTGCCGCTGATGGCACGAGGCTTGGGCGAGTAAAGCGAACTGGCCAAGATGTTCTCCTTGCCTTCTCCGGGAAGGGAGCGCCCGAATTCTGCGCGTGGGTCGAGGAAAATGCCGACACCCTCATGCAGGAGCTTCACTCGAAATGGCTTAACAGACAAAAGCCAAGCGAGTGATCTTGCAGGCAACCCATTAACAAAGGAGCAGAAAGTCACCGCCAAAAAATAAGAGCCCCCCAGAGTATCCTCCGGAGAGCCCTAAGCTGTATGTGGTAATTCAGCTTTAGCAGCTTTTCCCTTGAATGGTCAAGAACTGCCAGATTGGCAGACTGGTCTTTTATGCCCTTTTTGCGGTGATTCCGCTGGAGGGCAGCGGATACTCATGGCCCAGCGGTGGTCCTGAAGAACAGTCATGAGACAGCTAGCCAGAAATCTCGCCGTCGCCGCACCTGCAACCGCCTCAAGTCGGCAGGCAAGCTCTTGGTGGGCCGTATTCCGCGACTTACGGGATGCACGCAGTGCCTATGGGCTCAAGGCCAGACATCTGACGACCCTTGCCGCCCTTTTAACTTTCCTGCCCGAAGGCGACGAAGAAATGATCGTTTTCGCATCAAACCGCACTATCCTTGAGCGTCTGAATGGCCTTTGCGAGCGCACTTTCCAACGGCATGTCGGAGAGCTTTGCGAAGCCGGCTTGGTGCGCCGCAACGACAGTTCCAATGGCAAACGCTTCAGGATGCGCCGTTCTGCCGAGATGGCCCTTAGCTACGGCTTCGACTTATCCCCGCTCATTGAGCAGGCCTCTCCAATTGCAGAGGCGGCCCAAGCCCAAAGGCACCGCGCGGCACATGTCGCGATGCTGCGACAGCAAATCCTCAAACGCCTTGCAAATCGTGATGAAATTGCGCTCAGCCCGAGCCGAGAAGCCGAGCTGCGGCTTTTCCTGAGGCGAGATCAGTCAGTCGAGGCTCTCAACGAACTCTTGAATGCGTTGCAGACCTCCTCTACCTCACCTGAGGAGGTGGTCTCGGAAGAGGCTACTAGCCTCGCCAAAACAACGAATTTGTCGGCCAGCAACCGTCATTTTGTCGGGCATCATCATAAGTCAAAAGAAAACGATATTGATAAAGATACGTCATCTGTACGCCCTGACACAGGATCGAAGCATCCAAGCGAATTTCTCGAAAAGCTTAGAAAAGCTTGCCCCACATCCAGCGAATGGCTCTCCAAAGGGCTTTCCACTTGGCGCGAGATCTTCGAGCAATTGCAACAGCTAGCCTCGTGGGCTGGAATCTCTGGCGCAGTCTATGCCAAAGCCGAACATCAAAACGGACCTGAGAAGACTGGAACGACACTTTTGGCTATCCTGGAAAGTGCGGACCGTATCAAACATCCAGCTGCCTATTTCTACGCGGTAACACTTGGTCAGCGTGCAGCCTCCTTTTCCACGGAAAAACTTCTCAATCGACTAACTGCAGCCCAACCATGTCATCCGTGGATGACATCGTGATTTGTCATCCGCGGATGACATTCTTGTCCCAATGAAAATCTCTGCTCGGAAACAGCTTCTTGGCCTGCTCGCGGGGATGCCGGGCGGCGGTTCGACTGCCAAGCCTGCCGGGCCGCAGATTCTCCCCTGCCCTTTCGGTTTCCGCGCCGATCTTGAGTTCTCGGCCGAGGATGCCAAGGCGCGGGGAAAGATCCTCGATATGTTCGGCGACGAGGTGGGTGACGGCACCTTCGCGCTCGATCCGGCCGGTGACGCGAAGCAGGCGGCCGGCGATGACCGGTTTGCGGAAGGCCTCGTAGACGGTTTTCCAGACGACGACATTGGCCACGCCGGTCTCGTCCTCGAGGGTCAGGAAGATGACGCCCGAGGCGGTGCCGGGGCGCTGGCGGGTGATGACGAGGCCGGTCACGGCCACCCTGCCCCGCGCCTCCGCCAGCCGCGCATGCGGCAGGCTTTCCGGCAGGTTCGGGCGCAGGATCTCGAGCGGATGGGCACGCAGGGACAGGCGCAGCGCGAGGTAGTCCTCGATCACCTCCTGGCCCAGCGTCATCTGCGGCAGATCGACTTGCGGCTCCAGGCCCCCTTCCCCGTCGAGGCCGAACAGCGGCAAAGGCTTCGCCGCGCGCAGCGCCTTGGCCTGCCAGAGCGCCTCGCGGCGGTTCAGCCCGAGGCTTGCAAAGGCGTCCGCCTCGGCCAGCCGCTCGAGCCCGTCGGGATGAATCCCTGCCCTGCGCCTGAGGCTTTCGACATCGGGATAGCCATTGCCGCGCGCGGCACCGATCCATGCGGCGTCTTCCTCGCGCATCGACTTGATCTGCCGGAAACCCAGCCGCAGCGCCAGGCTGCCATCGCCGCGCGGTTCCAGCAAGCAGTCCCAGTCCGAGTGATTGACCGAGACCGGGCGGATCTCGACGCCGTGGTCGCGGGCATCGCGGACCAGTTGCGCGGGCGCGTAGAAGCCCATCGGCTGGGCGTTCAACAGCGCGCAGGTGAAGACCGCTTGGTGGTGGCATTTGAGCCAGGCCGAGACATAGACCAGCCGGGCGAAGCTCGCGGCATGGCTTTCCGGGAAGCCGTAGGAGCCGAAGCCCTCGATCTGGGCAAAGCAGCGCGCCGCGAATTCGGCGTCATAGCCGCGCGCCAGCATGCCGCCGATGAAGCGGTCGCGGAAGGAACCGATCGTCCCCATGCGCTTGAAGGTGGCAAGCGAGCGGCGCAGCCGGTCCGCCTCGGCCGGCGAAAAACCCGCTGCGACAACGGCGATCTGCATCGTCTGCTCCTGGAACAGCGGCACGCCATAGGTGCGGCAGAGCACCTCCATCATCGCCGGGCCCAAGTCCTCGACCGGTTCCTTCTTTTGCCGGCGGTTGATGAAAGGATGAACCATGCCGCCCTGGATCGGGCCGGTTCGGACGATGGCGACCTCACAGAACAGATCGTAGAATTTGCGCGGCTGCATGCGCGGCAGGAAATTCAGCTGGGCCCGGCTCTCGACCTGGAAGACCCCGATAGCATCGGCGCGGCAGAGCATGTCATAGATGCGCGGGTCCTCGGCCGGGATATTCGCCAAGGTCCAGTCCTCGCGGTGATGGTCCCTGATCAGCCCGAAAGCCTTGCGGATCGCGGTCAGCATCCCGAACGCCAGGATGTCGACCTTGAGAAGACCCAGCGCGTCGATATCGTCCTTGTCCCATTCGATGACGGTGCGATCCTCCATCGCCGCATTCTCGATCGGGAAAAGCTCGTCGAGGCGATGACGAAGCGGCCGACATGCCGGCTGAGATGGCGCGGAAAGCCGATGATCTCGGCGATCAACTGCGTGGCCAGCGCGACGCGGCGGTCGCCGGGATTGAGGCCCGCGTCGCGCAAGCGGTCCTCGTCCGGCGCCGCGGATGACCAGCTCCAGATCTGTCCGGCGAGCCGCGCGATCACGTCCTGGCTCAGGCCCATGACCTTGCCGACCTCGCGGATCGCGGCGCGCGAGCGGAAATGGATCACCACCGCGGTCAGCCCGGCGCGCTCGCGGGTGTAGCGGTCATAGATCCACTGGATGACCTCCTCGCGGCACTCATGTTCGAAATCGACGTCGATATCCGGCGGCTCGCCGCGTTCCTTGGAAATGAAGCGCTCAAAGATCAGGGTGATGGTTTCCGGCGGGACCTCGGTGATGCCCAAGAGGTAGCAGACCACCGAATATGCCGCCGAGCCGCGGCCCTGGCACAGGATGCCTTGCGAGCGGGCATAGGTCACGATGTCATGCACGGTCAGGAAGTAAGGCGCGTAATCGACCTCGCGGATCAGGCGCAATTCCTTTTCGACCCGCGTCACGATCTTCGGCGGCGCGCCCTTGGGATAGCGCCAGGCGAGGCCTTCGCGGGCGAGGCGCTCCAGCCGGTTCTGCGCCGGCTCGCCGTCCAGGGCCTCGTCAGGATACTGATAGCGCAGCTCGTCAAGGCGGAAGCTGCAGCGATTGGCTATCTCGGCACTGCGGCGGAGCGCGGCCGGGTAACGGTGGAACATGCAGGCCATCTCGGCCCCGGACTTCAACCGGCGTTCACCATTGGCGAGGCGGTTCTCGCCGAGATTGTCGATGGTGCAGCCGAGCCGCAGGCAGGTCAGCACATCCGCGAGCGGCCGGCGGGCCGAGCGGTGCATCATCACCTCGCCGCAAGCGACCATGGGCAGGCCGGTCACCTGCGCCAGTTCCGCCAGCCGGTTGAAGCGCTCCTGATCCTGGCCATCATAGAAGGGGGCGGCACCGAGATGGCATTGCCCGGCAAAGGCCCGCGCGACCTGGCGCAGATCGGCCCTGTTCTGGTCCCGGGCGTCGGTGTCCAGGATATCCGGGGGCAGGGCGATCAGCACCATGCCCTGGCCCCAATCCAAGAGGTCCGCGCGGGTCAGGTGGCACTCGCCCTTGGGCGCGCGGCGCTTGCCCAAGGACAGCAGCCGCGTCAGTCGCGACCAGGCGGCAAGGTCGATCGGCAGGGCCAGCCATTCGACGGCGCTGTCCGTCAGCACAAGGCGCGCGCCGGGAATGAGCCGGGGCAGGGGCGTATCCACCGGGGATGACAGTCCCTCCAAAGGCGCTGCGGCGATCCGCTGGCGGCTGGAAGGATCGGTCACCTGCCGCGAGCGGATCTCGGGGCCTTCGCCCTGAGCCTCGTCACGTAGCCGCTGCAATTCCTTCAGCGCCGAGAAGGCTCGCACGACGCCCGCGACGGAATTGCGGTCGGTGATGGCAATGGCCGCAAGCCCCAGTTCGGCGGCGCGGGTGACCAGTTCCTCGGGATGCGAGGCGCCGCGCAGAAAGCTGAAATTCGAGGTCACGCAAAGCTCGGCATAATCCATCACAGGAAGGTCCCCTGGATCTGCCAGCCGGGCGCCATGGGCGTGTGAAAGAGCCAGAGCCGCGGCCCCTCGCAGGTCTCGATCCGCCAGTAGTCGCGCGTGCCGCTGCGCCAGGCCGGATCGTCCTGCCACCAATCCGGGGTGATCCGTTCCGGTCCTGCGGCACGCAGCGTGGTAAACTTCATGCGCCGCCAGCGGAAGCGGGCGGGTGGGTGACCCGAGGCGGAGAGGATAGGCTCTGGCGGAAAGATCAGCACGGGACGCCGCGGGCGCGGCCTGTGGGGCAGGGGGCTTGGCGCGCTATAGGCGGCGGGACCAGACGGAACGTGCGTTCGGGCAGCTGGCTTTCCACGGGCAGGAAGCACAGCACATGCTCGAAGCCCAGCCGGTTGCCGGGACGCGAGATCAGGTCGGAAAGTTCATCCGCCTGAGTGATCCGCATATCGCCGATTTGCTGCGGAGCCAGTGGTTCGGTGACAATGGCCTCAATGCGCAGGGCATCGATGCCGAAACCGGAATCCACCTCGTCCACCTGCTTGCGGAACAAGGCGGCCATGGCTTTGGGCTCGCGCATCGCCCGCGCAAGGCCGATCTCGATGGTGACGGCCTCCTTGTCAACCCGGTGCAACTCGAAGCAGAGCCGCCGCGCGCCCATGTGATTGGCTGCTAGCTTGTCGCAAAGCCACGCCAGCAGATGCTCGACGCCGGCCATGACATCCGCGGTCAGGCCGATTGGTTCGGCCAGGCTCATCCGCACCCCGAAATGCGGCGGCTCGGGTTCCGCCCCGACCGGCTCGGGCAGGGTGCCGAGCATCTGGTCGAGCCGCTGCACCAACTCGCGTCCAAAACGACGGGCAAGCGGCGCACGGGGCAGGGGGATCAGGTCAGAGATACGGACCAGCCCCATCCGGGCCAGCCCCTCGGCCGTGGCGGGCGGGATCCGCAGCGCCGAGACGGGCAGGGGGCCGAGCCGTTCCGCCAGCAGCCCGTCGGGCACGATCCCGTCACCATGCCGGGCCAGCGCATGCGCGCCGCCGCGCGATCCGGCGATCGCGCTACGCGCACTCAGACCCGCCCGGGCCAGCCGGGCTTGGAGGTCTTCTCGCAACTCCTCCTCGCCGCCAAAAAGATGCGCGACCCCGGTGATATCGGCGATCAGCCCGTCCTCGCCATCCGTGGCGATCTGGGGCGAGTAGCGGTCGGCCCAGCGGCGCAAGAGCTTCAGCCCCGCGATCTCGCCCGGGGGATCAGAGGGGCGGGTGGCCAGTTCGGGCAGGATGGCGCGGGCATCGGCCAGCGCCATGCCACGATAAAGGCCGCGCGCCTCGGCCTCGGCGTTCAGGCAGCGCAGGTGATCGGCATTGCCCGCGCGATGCGTCAGGGCAAAGGGCCCCGCCAAGGGGCGGGTCCGCAGGCTGATCTCACTCGCCAGCCTCGGAAACCAGATCGCAAACAGCCGACGCGCCATCCCAATGCACGGCCCACATCCCAAAAGTTCCTGATTTGTTCTTTTTAAGCCTCCAGCGATGCCGAGTCGAGTCCGCCGGGCCGGCGACCGGTTCACAATGCCAGCGCGTCTCGGCGGCATTGCAGCCATGGCCCTCGCGGATCAACAGAAGGCCGGTGGTGCGGCCCGCCTCGGCCGCCAGCTGCAGCCGCCGTCCGGCCGTCAGGTTGAGCGCTTTGCCGGGCTCGCCAATGACAAAGCCGCTGGCCGGGCTGCGCAGCGCCTCTTCGATGGCCCAGAGTAGATCGGTCTCGGTCCGGGTCTCGATGAGGTGCAAGCGCTCGGCAACACCCGGTGGCAGACCGTCGGGCAGGGGGCGGTGAGGTTCACGCTGCGGCAGCACCCAGAAGATCGGCCCCGGATGGCGCAGTGCTTGGAACAGCGCGAAACTGCTGCGGCCCTGACCCTCGGCCTCGTGGACCCGGGCCGGAGCAAGGGCCAGCGGATCTGCCGCTTGGCGGTTCTCATGCGGCATCTTCACGCGCCCCCTCCAGAACGATGTCCAATGCCCCATCGGCGAGTGGCCGTTGCAGCCGCAGCGCCTGATCAGTTGGCGCGGTCAGCCAGATGCGCCACTCCTCGGGCCGGGTCAGCACCACCGGCATGGCCTTGGGATGGACCCACCCCACCTCGCGATTGGGCGCGCAGGTCAGAAAGCCGAAGAGTTCGGCTCTGACTTCACCCTCCTTCAACTTGCGGACGGAGGTCCATTCGGTGCGGATGCCGGCAAAGAATCCCAGCGGCCGCTCCGCCCCGAGGGCGAACCGGATTGGATGGTTGCGCGGCGCGCCGGGACGCGCGTCCAGTTCCGAGAAGCTGGTGAAGGGCACACGGCACCGATGCTCGACCCCCAGCCAGCGCCGCCAATGCGGCGAGCCGAGATTGCGGATATTGGTGACCCTCGGATCGGTCCGCTTGCCCTCGAGATAAGCGGGCGGCGTCGGCATGCCCCAGCGCGCCATGGCCAACTGCCATCCGACATCGGGATGACGACGAATGATCGGCGCGGGATAATCCGGCCAGATCGCCGAAAGGGCAGGGAGGTTCCCGGTCTCGTCGATCAGGTCCTCGCCGGGCTCCAGCACATCGCGAACACCTGTCGCATCGCGTCTTGGCTCTTCGTCTGGGAGTAAAGATTGCACAAGAGAGACGTTCCTCATCCTACCTATACATGAAATAGCGCAGAACATTAAGCGAACAAATATACATCGAATGCCGATGCTGCGCGACAGGAGGAACCGCGCCTGACACCCGCGGACGCTAAAACATGCCGGTTTCTGTTTGATCCGGACGCCGCGCTCTGAAAGATGGGTAAAAGTTCAGGCCTCAAACTCGACCTCTCCAGAAATGTCCAAGAAAACCCTCAACCGCGACAATCTCGAAAAGCTCGGGGCGGAAAAGCTCGCCTCCTTAGTCATGGAACTGGTGCAGGGCAGCGCCGCGCTGCAGCGGCGGGCCCGGATGGAGCTCAGCGCCGCGCAGGGCCCCAAGGATGTGGCGGCGGATATCCGCAAGCGTTTCGCCTCGCTGCGCCGCTCCAGCAGCTTCGTCGATTGGCGCGGGCAGAAGGCACTGGTGAAGGACCTGAACGGCCTTCTCACGATGATCGAGAATACCGTCGCGCCGCATGATGTGAACGAGGCCTTTGAGCTGCTCTGGGCTTTCCTCCAATTGGCCCCCTCGATCCACGCGCGCACTGACGACAGTAACGGCGCAATCGGCGATGTCCTGCATGAGGCCGTCCAGATCATCGAGCGACTGTCGCCGAAGTTCACCATGTCGCCCCATGCGCTGGCCGAGCGGATTTTCGATGCGGTCAGCGATGCCGGCAATGGCGAATTCGACGACATCATCCCGGCCTTGTCGGGGAACCTCGGACCCGCAGGGCTCGAACATCTCAAGGAGATCACGAAGGCCTGGCAGGCCTCGCCGCCGACCGTGTTGGAACTGCAGCGCTTTCGCGGCTACGGGCGCACCACCAACCCCGAGGAAAGCGTGCGACGCAGCCGGGCCTCGACCGCCTCGGTCATCCTGGCGGATATCGCGGATGCGCAGGGCGATGTCGATGCCTATATGGCGCGCTATTCGGCGCAGCAGCTGACCTACGGCACCATCGCGCCCGACGTCGCGCGGCGCCTGCTCGATGCCGGTCGTGTCGAGGAGGCCTGCGAGATCATCTCGAAGGCGCGCGCCGCCGATCAGGCCCGAAACTTCCGCTACGAGCTCGACGAAATCCATGCCGAATGCCTTGAGCGGCAGGGCAGGGGGGACGAATTGAAGGCGCATCTCTGGCAGGCCTTCGAAGAGGTGCTTGACGGCCAGAGCCTGCGTAAATACCTCAAGCTGCTTCCCGATTTCGACGATATCGAAGCCGAGGAGAAGGCGCTGAACCTTGCCGAGGCCCATCCCGATCTGGCTGCGGCCCTGTATTTTCTGATCAAATGGCCTGCGCAGGATCGCGCCGCTCGCCTTGTGCTGGCGCGGGACGATGAGCTGGATGGGGATTTCTACGAGCTGTTGACGAGCTCGGCCGAGGCACTCGAGGCCCATCATCCCCTCGCCGCCACGCTGCTGCGCCGCGCGATGATCGAGGACACGCTCGAGGGCGGAAAATCGAAGCGCTACCGCTACGCCGCCCGCGATCTTGCGGAATGCAAGGCAAGCGAGCCCGCCATCGAAGACTTCGGTCGTTTTGCGACCCATCAGCAATTCGTCGATAGGCTCAAGCAGAAGCACGGCCGCAAATACGGATTCTGGCAATTGGTCGAGGCCTAAGGGCGGAGCCATCTCGTTCAGAGCGGGACCCGCTAGCCGGTGCGCGGCAGACCTCAGTTTATAACGATAAGCTGACAGAAGCGGATATTTGAGAATTCGCATACTCGTTCGCATTCTCTTACCGTTTTGGATAATACTTCGTCTCGAAGCCCGGAGCTGACGAGTATATTACCCAAAAAGATAAGATGGATTGCTGAAGTTCGCTCATCATTGTAATCTTACCTAAATAGGTAAGGACCTGAACCGGTGATCACTGATAACGAGCGCCAACTGCTTCATCATATGGGCCAACGCATCCGGGAGGTTAGAAACTCTCAGGGCCTGACGCTGGATCAACTCGCCCGTCTCACTGGTATCAGTGCCCCGGCACTGTCGCTGATAGAGACGGCGAAACGCGACCCTCGATTGACAACGCTTGCCCGTATTGCAGATGCGCTACGCTTGCCAGTTTCGCGCTTAATCGAGGCCGACGCCGCAGCCAGAACAACGCTTAGCGGGGACGCATCACAAGGCTATGACCTCGGAGACTACCAATGACGGCCTCTGTCCCGATTTGGTTTGACCAATTCCTGATCGGGCAGGTCGATGTCGCAGCGGATGGCGCGCTGTCACTGCGATATGCAGAGCCATGGCTGCAGACTGCCGGGGCATTTCCGCTTTCCGTTACCATGCCGCTGCGGCCTGATCCTTATCCGTCCGATCTCATATCGCCTTGGCTTGCGAACCTGCTGCCGGAAGAGCAGCAACTGCAGCTCCTGACGCGGTCACTGGGTTTGGACCAGGCGGATGTGCTGGCAGTGCTCAATGAGATAGGGGGCGATACTGCGGGCGCATTATCGTTTGGTGAACCGTCGGATCGTGGTCGCTGGGCCTATACGCCGCTCACGGAACTTTATCGGACCGGCGATGAACAGGAAGCACTGGAGCGCCACTTTCAGGATCTGGGCCGCAGGCCGTTCCTTGTGGGCGAGGAGGGCGTGCGTCAGTCCCTTGCAGGGGGTCAGAAAAAATCAGCTTTAGCCGTTCTTGCTGCCGATGGAGCGCCTGTGCTGCGCTTGCCCGGCAAAGGAGACATACTTGCCGTACCCCGCAATGGCGCGCCCTCCACGCTGATCGTGAAACCTGACAATCCCAATCTACCCGGTATCACCGAGAACGAAGTCTGGTGCCTGCGCATGGCACAGGCCATCGGCATTGCAGCCGCACAGACGACGGTCCTGCAGGCGACTGAGCGTTCGGCAATCGGGGTGTTGCGCTATGATCGCAGGCTCGGCCGCAACGGTCGTTTGCTCCGCCTGCACCAAGAGGACTTCGCCCAAGCGAATGGTCTGCCGCCTGGGCGTAAGTATGAGCGCGGTACCTTACCCGGCCTCGACCTGAAAATGCTTCTGGAAACAGGACGCCATGTCAGCGCGAGTGACGCGCTGGCGCTGCTCGATCAGGTCATCTTCAACATCCTTGTTGCCAACACCGATGCCCATGCGAAAAACTATTCCTTGATCCTGCCCGTGGGGGCGACACCGCGACTGGCGCCACTTTACGATGTGTCATCGGTATTGCCTTGGCCGCATGTCGTGCAGAGCTTCGCGCAAAAGATCGCCGGGAAAAAAAGGACATCAGAGCAGATCTCGGGTCGACACTGGGAAACGATTGCCCGCGAGATCGGATATCGCCCGACCGATGTTCGCAATCGGGTTCAGGAGCTCGTCGACAAAATGGTGGCCAATAGGGTGGAGATCACCGAGCAGGTTGCTGCCTTGGCAGGTGCGACCGAGGGCTATGCCGCGCAGGCTGCCGAGTTGATTGAAGAGAATGCACGTCGCATCGCTGGGCGATTGTAATCGATAACTCGGAAAGCTGCGAATTTCTGAAGGGCGGTCAGAGCACCGTTGGACAATGGCTTTCTAAGGAGGCCGTAATCCGCCTGGAGGCTAGCTGATTGCTGCCCCATTCTTCACCCCCACATATCGCGCATGCTGGCGCGGATATCGACGCTGCCCGGGGCAGGGGAGGCGGCCTCGGTCGCGTGTGGCGGTGCCCAACGCGTGACATCGAAATGCTGCAGCATGTCGCTGGTGATGAAGCGGGTGCGGGCGGCAAAAAGATGGCGGTCGCCGCGTTTTGCCTGCTGAGTGACATAGAAGCGCAAGGGCACGCCCAGCGTCAGTTGATCCTTGGCCCGGGTCATGGCGACATAGAGAAGCCGTCGCTCTTCTTCGAGATCGGCGCTCTGTCCAGTGCCGAGATCCGAAGAGATGCAGCCATCAACGACATTCAGCACGAAGACCGCCTTCCATTCCTGCCCTTTGGCGGAATGGATGGTGGAGAGGATCAGGTAATCCTCATCCTTCAGCGGCACGCCGGCTTCAGCGCTGGTCGCCTCAGGTGGATCCAGCGTCACATCGGTGAGGAATTTTTCGCGGCTGTGATAGGCCGACGCGATCTGTTCCAGTTGCAGCAGATCGGCGCGGCGGAACTCGGCATCCTCATGGATGCGCTCGAGATGCGGTTCGTACCAGACGCGGGCGCGGCCAAGGGCCTCGGGCCAGGCGGCGGGCTGCAGCACGGCGATAAGGTCTTCCCATCCTGTCACCTTGGTCGGTGCTGGCATCTGCGCCAGTGCGGCGAGAGGATCGGGCACGGTCGCGATGCGGTCCAAAACCTTCGCCGCCGTACCCGGCCCCAACCCTGGCAGCAGCTGTAGCAGCCGGAAGCCTGCCACCCGGTCGCGCGGGTTCTGGGCAAAGCGCAGCAATGCCAGCAGATCCTTGACATGCGCGGCCTCCAGAAACTTCAGCCCGCCGAACTTGACGAAGGGAATGTTGCGGCGGGTCAGCTCGATCTCGAGTTGACCAGAATGGCTGGAGGTCCGGAACAGCACCGCCTGCTGCTTCAAGGTCATGCCGGTCTCACGGTTGGCCAGAACCTGATCGGCGACGAAGCGGGCCTGATCGCCCTCATTCGGCAGATTCACCAGCCGCGGTTTCTCGAGTGATGTGCGATCAGACCAGAGGTCCTTGGTGAAACGTTCCGAGGCCCGCGCGATGACCGCATTGGCGGCGGTCAGGATCGGTTGGGTCGAGCGGTAATTGCGCTCGAGCGTCACCACGCGGGCAGGTGGGGTGAAGGCCCCAGGGAAATCGAGAATATTGCGCACCGTCGCCGCTCGGAAGGCGTAGATTGACTGCGCATCATCACCGACCACGGTCAGCCCGCGGCCCTCGGGCTTCAGTGCCAGCAGGATGCGCGCCTGCAGCCGGTTGGTGTCCTGATATTCGTCGATCAAGACATGATCCCAGAGCGCGCCAATATGGGCGGCAAAGCCGGGATCCTGCATCACCTGCGCCCAGGCCAGCAGCAGATCGTCGTAATCCAGCACATTCTGCGCCTGCTTGGCCGCGACATAGGCCCCGAACAGGCGCTTCAGCTCGACTTCCCACATGGCGCACCAGGGGAAGTGATCGATCAGCACCTCGGCCAGAGGTATCCCGGAATTCACCACGCGGGAATAGATCGCGAGGCAGGTGCCCTTAGCCGGAAATCGGATTTGCGCTTTGGAAAAGCCCAGCTCATGTCGGCAGAGATTCATCAGGTCGGCGGAATCCTCGCGATCATGGATGGTGAACTCCGGGTTCAAACCGATCTGCAGCGCCAGATCGCGCAGGAGGCGCGCGCCGATGCCGTGGAAGGTGCCGGCCCAGGTCAGAGCCTCGGCCGCGTAGCCGGTGCCCATGACGCTTTCGGTGATCCGCGAGACACGGCGGGTCAGTTCGGAGGCGGCGCGGCGCGAAAACGTCATCAACAGGATGCGTCGTGGATCGGCACCCTGTTTCAAGAGATGGGCGAGGCGATGGGCGAGGGTATTGGTCTTGCCCGATCCGGCGCCAGCGATGATCAGCAGGGGCTCCAGGCCATGCTCGACGGCCGCACGCTGCGCATCGTTGAGGTTTTGCAGATATCCCATGTCACCCCTCGGTCCCTGAAGTTGAATTACCGCAATTGGAACGGAAAGGGAACGCGTTTGGCGGGACCATTCCGCGAAGTCCGGCCCGAAGTCAAAAGAAGAGGGCAGGTTAGGGGGAGGCGACCGTCCTGTCCGGACGTCCTGAATTGGTTTCAGGGACAAGTTCTGACGTGCGGGGACTCGGACAAGCCGAACGCCCGCATGCCTGCTTGGGCCGCGCTGAAGCGCGTCCGTATTGGGAACCGCCGGTTCCCCCACGCCAGCCCGGCGCGCGGCGTCAGAGCGGGTGCCCCCAACACCCGTGTCGGCCAGGGGCCGAGCTGCGTGGCCGGGCGATCCCCGCTCCTGCCCTCGCCGGAAGGCAGTTCGGTAAGAGAGGCGCCGCTTCGCGGACCTCACTTGCCAGACCGCCCCGAGTATTCGGCCGATGACCGCAAACGGGGCCTCACCATGAAGGAGGCCAGATATGGTTCAGGATCAATGCAACAGTTGCGGCGAGATCGAGGTCTCGGACCTGGCCGCCCCCAAGGTTTGCACCCAATGCGGGCAAACAGCCGCGATCAATCTGGAGGCCCAGACCGCGGAAATCGCCAAGGCCATTCAACCGTACCGCAGCGAAATCCTCGATTGGATAGCAACGATGTGGGCTGAGTTGCCGTTCGCCGGAGTGGCGCGCCGATTGCGTTCATCACGAAAAGGTCTTCCTGCAGGTTAAAAAACAAGCCTTCGCCAAGGGTTGAGGGAAGGGGCGATGCGCAGCGTTCATGAATACCGCCCCCTCCAGCGGCGGCCGGTCCGGGACAGTGCATCCCTCCGTAAGTCGATCTCGACCCGATCTTCGTGCGCGCCAGAGCCCTTCCGTGATCGAGCCGACACGACTCGCGGGTCATATCGCCGCGATAGGCGCAGAGGGGACGATGACTCAGCAGCATGACACCGACCCTCCCGCGATCTCGGCAAGCCGGTGGCGCGCCATTTCCGCATAGGCGTCGTCTATCTCGATACCGATCCCGTTCCAGCCGAGCATCCTGGCCGCAACCAGGGTTGTCCCGGACCCGGCAAACGGGTCGAGGACTGTTCCTGTTTCGCCATGCATCTGTAGGCATCTGAGAGGCAGATCCACCGGGAATATGGCGGGATGCCCGTGTTTTCCTGCCCGTGCTCGGACTGTTTCATACGGTATGAACCAGGAGTTGCCCGCGCATCGCCGGTCTGACCGCGCAGCTTGCCAACGCCCCAGGTTGGTTTTGTCCTCGTAGGGGACGCCAATCGCCAAGCGATCGATTTCGACGTCTCCGCGCTTGGTGAAATGAAGGATCTCCTCGTGGGTTCTGTTCAGAAACCGCTTGCTGTTGATCGGCTTGAAATGACCGCTGGTTCGGTCACCGATCGCGATCGATTTTATCCAGGAAATCCGGTTCTGCAGGGTTAGATGGCTACGGAATGCCTGCGCGACATCTGTAGCGATCCAAGGGTCGGGCCCCGCCGCGATATTCAGGAACAGTGCGCCATCGTCTGCGAGGAGGCGCGCGATCTGCCCGGCCACCTCCTCCATCCAGCGCAGATAGACCTCGGGCGGCTTGCGATCATCGTAGCTCCGATAGGGGACCCCGATATTATAGGGTGGAGAGGTCACGACCACGTCAATGCTGCCGGCTTTCATCCTGCGCATGGCATCCAGACAATCGCCATGAATGATGGTTTGCCGAGCCGCGTGCGACCGCCTGTGCAGGTCGCACCCCGGCGCATCTTCCTGCGACTGGGCCGGCGCAACTGTATGCTGGTGGGGAATATTTATAGGAATGCAGGTCATATTGTCGGCGCTCCGCTCTTGACGTCCGACAGGTATAATAGAGGCGAATTCTCGGATCGAAACAAGGTGGCGAGCGTAATCCACAAGTTTCGAACGCGCCCTTCGACAGAGCCACCGCGCCTCGATATCCAGGATGAGAACGCTGTTGCGGATCCTGACATTGGGCCGGAATGCGCTCGACATCGTCTGGTTCGCCACGGCGCGGGCCTGCCCTCATCCGTCAGGCGCGGATCCAGGCTGGTTCCCGCGTTCCCGGTCCCTAACCGGACAGGCGCCAGATGATGCTGGCCTATTACACCCAGAAGGAATGTTGGCGTTGGTATCTCTATCTTTCTGTTTTTGACAGGGAACATGCGGGAACAAGGGAACAGGGAGATGAAAGCGCTCAGGCTTATTCATAATTGTTTCATTTTTTATCAAATAGTTATGGATTTTATTCCAACGGAATCTGCGGTTATCCACATGCGCGTCGTGACGGACCCGTAGTCGCAGACGCATCCCGCGACAATTTCTCCGGCATCGAGACTGCGGTCGGAGATGATGGCACGGGTGTCGGGGTTCCCAGACAATGCGCCCAGACCTTTGCTCCTCTCCGGCACGGGCTCGTGTCGAAACCTGGCTGGTCCCCGGACCAGTTCCTCGAGAGGAGTTCTTTATGCACCCGTCCGAAATCGGCCTGCGCCGTCCCGCGCCCAAACCCGTACCTCGTTCCAATCCTAGCCGGGAGGGCTCCGCCAGCGATATTTTCTGCGCGGTGAACGCCGCAGCCCGCGGCCAGATCCGGGCATTGGCGGAACGCTGGCTGGCGACGACCCGCATGTCCGGCGTCAACCTGATGGCGCTCAACCCGACGCGCGCGGACCGGCGTATCGGCTCGTTCTCGATCAATACCCGCACCGGTCTCTGGGCGGATTTCGCGACCGGGGACAAGGGAGGCGACATCGTTTCGTTCTATGCCTATCTGCAGGGGGTCAGCCAGATCGAGGCGGCGCGCGAACTGGCAAAAATTCTGGGAGTGCGGGCATGAACGTTCCGGTCACCCAAACCAACATCCGGGTTCTGAGCAGCCCGCCTGAGGGGGCCTCACAGCTCCGCAGCATTCCGGATCACGTCCCAACGCCGGAGCTGCGCTGGAAGGACGCGCGAGTGGTAGCGCTCTACGACTATCGTAATGCGAACGGCTCGCGCGCATTCCTCGTCGCTCGCGTCGAAACCGCTGAGGGCAAACGCATACTGCCGCTCACCGTGTGGTCAACGCCTGATGGTCGCCTGGAATGGTGCTATAGATTACTGCCGGATCAGCGCCCTCTCTACCGCCTGCCGCAGTTGCTGGTTGAAGCGTCCAAACCCGTGCTGATCAGCGAGGGCGAGAAATGCGCCGATGCCGCGGCCGGTTTTGGCGACTATGCCAGCGTGACCTGGGCCGGTGGGTGTAAAGCCCTCTCCCAGACCGACCTCACGCCGCTGGCCGGGCGCGATGTCATCATCCTGCCCGATCATGACGAGCCGGGCCAGGATGTGGCCACGCAGCTGGAGCAGAGGTTGCAAGAGATTGGCGCCGCGTCCATCCGGAGGCTGGATATCGTCCGCCTCGCCGAGGCCTGCGGGCTAGGTGTTCAGTCCCGGCATCTGGTGGATCGGGTTCAAGATGAATCTGTCTGGCTCGGAGGTCCAGACCTTGCAGATGTATTCGTATGGCGTGAGGCCGTTGAGGGTCTTGAGTCTGCGCGCGAAGTTGTAGGCTGCTATGAAGTCGCTGAGGTGGACGCGAAGCTGATCGTGTCGCTCGTAGTGGAAACGCTTCACAGTGGCCTCCTTGATCGTCCGGTTCATCCGTTCGACCTGTCCGTTGGTCCAAGGGTGTTTCACTCTGGTCAGCCGGTGATCGATGTCGTGTTCGCGGCATACGCGCCCGAAGATGTGCTCGAAGGCGCTGGTATCGACGCTGCGATTTGCGAACTGCACACCATTGTCGGTCAACACCGTGTGGATCCGGTATGGCACAGCTACGATCAAGTCGCGCAGAAACTGGGCTGCAGCCATCTTTCCCGCCTTCTGGACGAGGCGAACGAAGGCAAACTTGCTGGTTCTGTCAATTGCGACAAAGAGATAGAGCTTCCCTTCGGCGGTCTGGACCTCGGCGATATCGACATGGAAGTAACCAATGGGGTAGCGCTTGAAACGCTGCCGTTGCGGTTTGTCCCCATCGACGTCGGGCAGGCGCGATATCCCATTGCGCTGTAGGCAACGGTGCAAGGCCGAGCGTGTCAGATGCGGTAGAGACGGCTGCAGCGCATAGAGGCAGTCGTCCAGTGGCAGCAGCGTGTGGCGCCTGAACGCCACGACCATTGCTTCTTCCTCCCCTGTCAGCACCGTTGAACGAGGCTCCTTCGGCCCGGTCTTCATGTCCTCGACTGTCTGACGCTTTCGCCACTTCGCCACGGTCTTGGGGTTGATGCCCAGCTCGCGGCTCAGCGCCGCGGTTGAAGCTTCCGATCGCTGTATTGCTGCTCGGATGGCGTGCGTAGTCGTGGCGCTGCCGTGACGAACTTGTCCCATAGGGCATCCTTCCATTCCGACGAAAGGATCGCACCATCAAACCATGGGATCAAACACCTAACGACGCACCAGAGTGACCACATGCATTGGAGCCATATGTGGAGGCATCAGATGTTCAGGAAACTCGCTCTCGTCGCATTGTTTTTCTCTGTTGCGACGGGATCGGCTCTTGCAGA
>NZ_WMIG01000002.1 GCF_009711205.1 Paracoccus litorisediminis
CGGTGCCGACAGGCTAGGAAACGTGGTCATGCCACAAGGGTCAGACGTCGCGCACTACCCCGTCACTGACCCGGGCCGGGGCCGGTGACGGGGCCAGTTTAGCAGAGCGCAGATACAGAAGGGTCAGTCAGACCCACTGCCCTTATGGGCAATTTGTGCATTTCCTCTTTAGCGGGATGCGCCAGCGATCTAAACTTCCTTTCAGGAGGAAGCCATGGCGATCGTCGAAATCACGCTATATGCGACCGAGGTGCAGGACGGCGTTGCGCAGTCCGACTCGACCCTCGTGACCCTGTCCATCGATGATGCGAATAATGACGGCGTCATCGATCGCGACGAATGGGCGGCCTATACCGGCAGCCCCAATGGCCAGATCGCGGGTGAAACCACGCCGCCCGCGCTATGGGCCGCGCATGGAACCGGCAGCGAGGTCAATGGCACGCTGTATACCCCCCACCCGTACGAGGAAGGCGACGACCTGACCGATTTGCTGGATGGGCTCAGCAAGTCGGATTATGGGCCGTCGATCGACGATCTGGACATCTGCTTTCTGGCCGGAACGCTGATCGCGACGCCGACCGGCGAACGTCCCGTCGAAACGCTACGCGCGGGCGATCTGGTGCTGACGCGCGACCACGGCCCGCAAATTCTGGTCTGGACCAGCTCCAGCCAAGTCAGCCGGGACATGCTGGACATCTCGCCCGACCGCCGCCCGATCCGGATCGAGGCAGGGGCGCTGGGGGATGGCCTGCCGCATCGCGCGGTCGAGGTCTCGGCCCAGCACCGGGTGCTGGTCTGCGTGAATGGACAGGAATACCTGATTTCCGCCCGGCACCTGATGAAGGCGGGCGTGCCGGGCATCGCCGCAAGACAGGATGATGCCCCCTTCACGCTGGTGCATATCGCCTGCGAAGATCACCAGATCGTGCTGGCCGAAGGCGCGGCGATGGAGACGTTCTTTACCGGCCCGATGGCGCTACGCGCGCTTGGCCTGCCGCAGCGGCTCAGCCTGACTCTGGCCTTTCCCGAACTGGCGCAGGGTCAGAATCCGATGACGCCTGCCCGGCCGTTCATCCGGCATCGAGACTATGCGCGCCTGCTGGGAAAACCGGCGCAGACCTGAGCTTTCAGGCCCGACCCCAGTCCGCATCGCGCATTTCACGCAGGCGGCTGGCGGTGCGTTCGAATTCGAACGCGCCTTCGCCCTCGGCGTAAAGCCGTTCGGGATCGTCGGCGGCGCTGGCGATCAGGCGCACGCGTGCCTCATACAAGGCGTCGATCAGGGTGACGAAGCGCTTGGCCTCATTGTAGTTCGACTGGCTCAGACGCGGGATGCCGTCGATGAACAGCAGATCCAGCGCCTCGGCCACAGCCAGATAATCCGCCGGGCCAAGGGGCTTGGCGCACAGATCCCAGAAGCTTGCGCGCGCGATGCGTCCGACATGGCGGGGCAGCTCGACCTTGCGGCCCTTGACCTCAAGGATCAGCGGGCTGGCGGGCGCGCCGCTGGTTTCCTCGCGCCAGATCGCGTCCAGATGGCCATGCGCGATGCTGTCGGCGGGTGAAAACCAGACCTGCCCGCCCTCATCCCGGTTCTGGCGGTGATCGGTGGCACTGACCAGTTCGATCACCTCCATCCGCTCGCGCAGCAGCCCGATGAAGGGCAGGAAAAGCTGGCGGTTCAGCCCGTTCTTGTACAGATCCTCGGGGACGCGGTTCGAGGTGGTGACGACGGTCACGCCCTCTTCCATCAGGATCTGGAACAGGCGACCCACGATCATCGCATCGGCAATGTCGGTGATCTGCATTTCGTCAAAGCACAGTAAGCGAACCTTCTGCGCGATGTCCTTGGCGACCGGGCGAACGGCGTCCTGCTGGCCGGTCTTGCGCACGGCCTCCAGCGCGGTCTGCACCTCTTGCATGAATTCGTGGAAATGGACGCGACGCTTGGCCGACAAGGGCGCGGCATCCATGACCAGATCCATCAGCATGGATTTGCCACGCCCGACCCCGCCCCACAGATAGACGCCCTTTAGCGCCGGTGCGGCGGCGGCAGGCTGACCACCCCCGATCAGCTTCGACAGCCAACCGGACTTTTGCGGCGGCTGCGG
The DNA here is from genome assembly GCF_009711205.1 of Paracoccus litorisediminis. GTDB lineage: Bacteria > Pseudomonadota > Alphaproteobacteria > Rhodobacterales > Rhodobacteraceae > Paracoccus > Paracoccus litorisediminis. The sequence goes on from NZ_WMIG01000002.1 coordinate 2,112, forward strand.
CGCGGGTGCTGCGCCCAGTTCGCGGACCAGCCGGTCAAGCGCAGGCAGAACACCGCGCTGCGCGGCATCAGGAGCAAGCAGGCCGTCGCGGACGCGGGCCTCATACAGTTCGGATACGGTCGCCATCCCGGTCCCTTGTCAAAATTCGCCCCGGCCTGCAAGGGCCGGGGTCCTGTGAATGTCGGACCGGATCAGCCGATCGCCTGATCGCGGGTCTCGGCGCGAATGAACAGGGTCGCGATGGCAGCCAGCAGCAGCAGCGCCGAAAACACCCCGATGGCAACGCCGAAACCCTGCGCCACCACCAGCCCCAGGGCCGAGGGCGCCAGCAGGCCGCCCACCCGCGCCACCGCGCTGGCCGTGCCCATGCCGGTGGCCCGCAGGCCGGTCGGGTAAAGCTCGGGGGTAAAGGCGTAAAGCGCGCCCCAAGTGCCCAGCAGCGCAAAGCTCATCAGCAGCAGCGCCAATGCGCTGGTCAGCGGGGTTGCGGCCAAGGTGAACAGGAAACAGCCCCCGGCGCTGAGGATCAGGAAGATCTGCAGCGTCCGTTTGCGACCCCAAGCCTCGACCCCATGGGCGGCCAGCGCGTAGCCGGGGATCTGCGCCAAGGCCAGCAGGACAAGGAAGCCATAGCTTTTGACAAAGCCCGCACCGCCCGAGACCAGTTGCGAGGGCAGCCAGACAAAGACGCCATAATAGGACAGCGACACCAGAAACCACGTGGCAAAGACCGCGATGCTGCGGCGCTTCAATTCGGGGCCAAAGATGCCCTGCCCGACCTCGGGCGCGTCTGGTGCGGTCAGGCGGACCTGAGGATCAAGCGCGGGGCCGCCATTGCCGGTCAACACGCGGTTCACCACGGCGCGGGCGCGCTCTTCCTTGCCTTGGCGCAGCAGGAACATTGGCGACTCGGGCACCCATAGCCGCAGGAACACACCGATCACCGCAGGCAGGGCCGCCGCGCCAAAGATCCAGCGCCATGCCTCGGCCGCGCCGGCCAGATGCGCGATCCATGCGGTCAGCGCGACGGCGATGGTGCCGATGGCCCAGAAGCCTTCAAGCCAGACCAGCCAGCGACCACGGTTTTTGGGCGGCAGGAACTCGGCCATCAGCGCATAGTCGACGGGAAGCGTTCCGCCCACCGCCATCCCGGTCAGGAAACGCAGGGCCAGCAGCATGGTAAAATCCTGCGCAAAGGCCGAGGCCATGCCAAAGCCCGCATCGCACAGCACCGTCAGCAGCAGGACATTGCGCCGCCCGATCCGGTCGGCAATGCGGCCAAACAGCGTCGCCCCCGCGAACATGCCCAGAAAGAACAGCGTCCCGGTCTGCAGCGCCTGCGGGACCGTCAATCCGAAGCTGGCCGCGATCGAGGCGGCGGTGAAGCCGATCGCCAGCACCTGCATCGCGTCAGCAGCCCAGACCAGCCCAAAGATTCCCAGCAGCCGGCGCTGGAATCGCCCCGCCCCGCCCTGTGCCAGGGCCTGATCGACGGTCATCTGCATGCTGTTCCCCAATTCCGACTCGGAAAATTTGGCGACATATGTTCACAACTTCGCGGGCAATTCCACTGTAGGCGGGTCGCGGATGGCTGCAACGCTTGCCTTTGACCGGTCAAATGGGCGAAATCCCAGCATGACCGGGACACCGCATCTGCAGGACGACCACAGGGCACATCCGCTTCGGGTGTGGCTGGCGGCGCTTGCCGTGCTGGTGCTGGCCTTGCTGCCCGGTCCGCATGCGCCGCAGCACAGCCCCGATCTGAGCCACCTTATCGCGTCCGAACCGGCGCTGACGGGCCATCAGGGGCGCGAGCTGGTCTCGCGGCAGGACGCGGCGCAGTTCCGTCCGCTGCCGCCCGCCGCGCTGCCGCCCGGCGCATTGCCGCTACCGCCCCGGTCGCCGCAGATCCTGCTGCTGGCCGGGACAACGCTGGCGCTGCCGCAATCGCGCAGTCCGCCCACGGCGCGGGCCCGCGCGCCTCCTCTGACCTGACGACCGCAATCCTTTTGCCTGCGTTCCACGTGGAATGCGGGCCTGACCCTTGCGTTCAATCAGGACATCTCCATGAACATCCAAAGCAACCTGCCGGACGAGAGCCGGACGACCCCGCCTGCCCACCAACCCCATGTCGTGGCCCCGCCGCCGCCCCGGCCCGATGATGACGGCCCCAACCCGATGGGCCAGACCACACAGCACCGCTCGCGCGGATCGGTCGCGCTTCATTGGCTGCTGATGCTGGGCGGCTTCGCAGCACTTGGGCTGCTGGGACAGCTGATCGGCTGAAATCGCAAGGGCGGTCCCGACCGGGGCCGCCCATTCCGTCTAGTAGCTGATCGCCGCCTGTTCGCGCAGCTCGGCGACCGAGGGGCGGCCAAAGCCAAAGAATTCCAGATAGGCCGGGATCTGTTCGAACAGCATATCGGTCCCGACCTGATAGCGGCAGCCCCTTGCGGCCGCAGCGGCAAGAAAGGGCGTCATCTCGGATTTCATCACCACCTCGCCCACAAAGGTCGAGGGATCGATGCGTTCCACATCCATCGGCAACGGATCATCGGGATTCATTCCCAGCGGAGAGGCGTTGACCACCAGCGCGAAACCGGCGGGGTCATTCGAGCCGGTCACCACCGCCAGCGCCGGATAGGCAGCCTTCAGGCGGTCTGCCAAACCCTCGGCCATGGCGGCATTGGGATCGAACAATGCGAGCCGCGCCACCCCGGCCTTGGCCAATGATGCCGCGATGGCCGAGCCGACACCGCCACAGCCCACGACCAGCGCCGCGCGATCGGCCAGCTTTTGCCCCTTGCCCAGCACTCCGGCGACGAAACCTTCGCCGTCGAACATGTCGGCCTCAAGCAGCCCGTCCGCGCCCAGCCGCAACGCATTCGCCGCCCCCGCAATCCGCGCGGTGACCGAGACCCGGTCAGCCAGCGCCACCGTCGCCACCTTATGCGGCATGGTGACCAGCGCGCCGTGGATATTGGACAGCCGGAACAGCAGCGGCAGGAAGACGGCGTAATCCTCGGCCTTGCAGCCCATCGGCACGACCACGGCATCGATGCCACGATGGGCGAACCATGGATTGTAGATCATCGGCGCCTTGAAGGTGCTTGTCGGGTAGCCAAGATGGGCGATCAGTTTCGTCGTTCCGCGGATCATGCCTTGCCTCGAACAGCCGGAACCATGCCGGCGAAGTCATCTGAAATTATGCAGAATGTCATACACTATTCAATGGCGACGTGATGCGTCGCTGATCCCTACTGATCGCGGGAACAAAACGAAAAAGCCCCGCGACGGGTGCGACCGTCGCGGGGCTTTTTCAGAAAAGTGGTGCCGGTGAAGGGACTCGAACCCCCGACCCCATCATTACGAATGACGTGCTCTACCAGCTGAGCTACACCGGCACTTTCCTTGTGCCGCGCCGGATAGCAGGTTCCGGCGCGGGCGAAAAGGGGGTGTCAGTATTTTTTCCCCATGACACGCGGATCATCTTCGGGCGGCTCGACATCGGGGCGCACCGGAAGGATGTCGGCATCCCCGGCAATGCGGGATTTGACCGGGGCCTCGGGGACCGGGGCGGCCTGAACGACCACCGGGCGCGGCGGCGCGGGCGGGGCCTCTGGTTCCGGATCGGTCACGGTCATCGCGGGCTCGGCCTCGGCAGGACGGGGCGGACGACGGTAATCCGATTCGCGCGGAACCATGCCGGGCGCGACATCCGGGATCTCATCCGCGATGACATCGGCAACCGGGCTTTTGGTCTCGGGGACCGGGGCGGTAGCAGGAGCAACCTCCTTGGCTGCCGTCGGCAGCGGACCCACCAGCAGGGGCAGCATCTCGACCCCGTTCGGCACGATCCCGGCGCTGGCCGCGGCCCTTTCCGGCTCGCGCCAGGTCAAGGTGTCGAAACCACCGCAGCTGTCGCAGACCGGAGCCCAGTCGCCCATCACGTTATGGCACTTGTCGCAGACCCATTGCGGGCCACGGCTGGCGACCAACGCGCGAGCAAGGATGCCCCGCACCACGGCGTCATCCGAGCCTTCGCCACGTTCGATCGCCGCCTGAATCGACAGAGACCGCACGGTCGGATGCTTCTGCGCCAGATCACCCAGCGCGCGGCGGGCACCGGGGAAATCCTCGGCGGCCAGCAGCAATTCGGCGCGCAGCAGCTTGGTTTCCTCGTGATCGGGGTTCTGCTTCATCAGATCCTCGAAGCGACGCAGCCGCGCGGCGGGCGTCTCATCGGGCACGATCTCGGCGAAGGTCGCGGCGATCGAAGGGTGCGGGCGCACGTTCCAAGTCTTTTGCAGGACGCGGGCGGCGTTCTTGCGGTCGTTTTGCGCGATATAGCTGCGCGCCGCCAGAACCGAGGCCGGGATCAGGTCCGGGCTGGCCTTGTTGGCGGAAATCGCGGCCTCGCGGGCGCTGATCGAATTGCCCTCGGCCAGTACCTCGCTGGCCTCTTTCAGCGCCAACACCGCATCGCGACGGATATGCACATCCTTGGGCAGCGCGCCTTGCTTGCGCTTGTCCTTCAGCACGGCGCGCGCACCCTTCCAGTCGCCCTCGCGGGTCTGGAGTTGCAGCAGCGTGTCCTGAACTTCGGCATGCTTGGGCTTCAGCGCATAGGCCTTTTCAGCCAGCTTCAGCGCGGTGGCGGTGTCGCCCTGATCCAGCTTCTGGCGCATCAGACCGCGGATGCCCACGAAGCGGGTGCGGTCGTCATCAAGCAGACGGCGATAGACCTCGGCAGCCTTGCGGTTGTCGCCCGCGACCTCGGCAGCCTGCGCGGCCAGAAGGTCGGTCAGATGCGGCTTGCCCAGGAATTTCGCGGCTTTGGCGGCCTTGTCCTGCGCCAGACGCCCCTCGCCCGAGGCGACGGCCAGCATGCCTTCGGACAGCGCGTCAAAGCCCTTACGCTCGCGCGAGCGGGCGAAATAGCGGTTCACTGCGGTCTCATCGCCCATCAGGAAGCGGATGAAGGCCAGCGTGATGCCGACCAGCTTGACCAGCAGCCAGCCGGTCAGGAACAGCACGACCAGCCCGACCAGCGCCTGAACCGGACCCAGCGTGTATTCGACCCCGTCATAGACCATGCGCAGGCCATGACCATGTTCGGCCAGTTGCACCGCGCCCAGCGTGACCGCCAGAATGATTGCGAAGAAAATCAGGATCTTCAAAGCAGAAAGCAGCATATCGAGAACCCCTTACTTTCCGCTTGCGACCAGATCGGCCAAGGCGGCATTGGCCTCGACCCATTGCTGGGCGCGGGTGGTCCAAGCCGACATGGCCTGCTGGCCGGTCGGGGGCAGAGCCGCGACTTCCGCGAGCGCCCCCTTGAGATCGCCCGCCTCGACGGCGGCATTGGCGCGCGACAGGACGGCATCGGGATCATTGCCCTCGCGCGGCTCGACCGAACGTGCGCCGGTCTGAACGCGCAGGAAATTCCCGATCATGCCCATCGCGCCCTCATCGGCGGCCACCGCATCCAGCGATGCCCGCAGCCCATCGCGCGCGGCGGGGGCAAATTCGGCGCGCAGCGTATCCAGACGCGGCACATCGCCGGTCAGGATGGCGGGAACGGTCACGCCCGCCGCCGACAACTCGGCCAGCGCCTGATCGCGCGGTCCGCCATTTTCGATGGCGGCCTTCAGTGCGGCAGCTGCCGTCGCGCTTTGAGCGCGGCGAGTGGCGGCCTCGGTGCTTTGCTGCAGGTCTTCGGCCTGTTTCACCAGCGTCTGGACCTGCTCGGCCGTGGTCGGATCGACGGCGGGACGCGCGGCCAGTTCGTCGATACGGGCCTGCTGCGCGGTCACGCGGGCAGCCAGTTCGTCCAGCGCGGCCTGCGAGACCCCGGCGGGTTGCGGCTGCACCAGCGGGACGGGCACGCCGCCTTCGGATACGGGACGGTTGGCAAGCTCGGTCAAGGTCGCCTCAAGCGCCGAGATCCGGCCGGTCAGCTCGGTCGGGATCTCGACCGTCGAGGCGGCGGCGGCAGGCCGGGCGGCTTCGGCATCGGCCAGCGCCTGACGCGCGGCATCGGTCCCGGCATCGGCGGCACGCTTGCCCAGCGCATCAAGCTGCGCGGTGACTTCGGCACGTGCAGCCTCGGTTGCGGCGCTGCGGGCGGCGTCAAGCTGGGCCTCGGGGGCCATGGTTTCGACCGCGCCGGGACGCCAGGCCTCGGGCAGATGCGGGATCGCCCAATAGGTGGCGGCGGCACCAAGCCCGGCGGCGACCACACCGCCAAGGAAGGTGGGGAAGAAGCCGACCTTGCGGACCTCGACGCGGGGTTCGGGTTTGGCGGCAGGTTTGGGGGCATCACGCTGAGGCGTCGCAGCCGCGGCAGGCTCGGGGCGGCTGACCGGAGGCACGGGACTGGCCGCTGCGACCGCGGCCGACTTGGCGGGCTCCTCCGCGGGCGCGGTGCGCTTGGCAGCTGCGGGCGTTTGCGACCCCGCGCCGACCAGCGTCGATTCGATCACCGGCTTCGGCGTCACAGCTGAGGTGTCGGGACCCTTGCCCGCCTCGACCGCGCGGTTTTCCACCACGGCGGCCTCGGCCGGTTTCTTCCTGTCCTTTCGGGGGGTTGCGGCGGCTTCGCGCGTCTTGTTCTGAGGTTCTTTCACGATGCTTCCCCGTTCCTTTTCGGCCTGATGCCCGCTTTGCCGCCGGGCCGCGTCCCGCGTCGGGACGGCACAGCATGGCATGTCTTCGCGGGCAGTCTAATCGCCGCCCGACTGCGCCTCAACCCGCCGTGGTTTCCCCGGTTCCCCGGTCAGCAGGCTTTCGACCGCGGCCCGCATCCCTGCCGCATCCGGCGTCAGTGCGGTGACCGATCGCGCAAGCCCGGCACTCCAGGCGACCCGCGCCGCATCACTGATCGCAGCCAGCCAGATCGGCGCGCGAGCACCGCTTGCCCAGTCCGACACCAGCCGACTTGAGCGGGGCGAAAACACCGGCAGGATCACCGGCCCCGCCCCTGCCAGCAATGCCTCCGCCTGGACCGAGGGCGGCAAGGGCTGCTGGTCATAGACGACCATGCCCGGAACCGGCAGTTCCTTGGCGATATGCGCCCCATGCGGATGTATCCAGCCCGGCCCCAAGTCCGTCAGCAGCGGCATCATGCGCGCCGCGTCGCCCGGTCCCTCGGTCACGGCAAACCCCGCCGCGCGCGCCGCCTGACCGGTCGCGGGACCGACGCAGATCGCGGGCCTGCCCCGCCCCGGCCCGGCAGCAGGAACCGCATGGACCGAGGTAAAGACCAGCCCCGCAGCAGCCGACAGCGCCGCCGCGTCATGCGTCACCGACACGATCCGCAGGACCGGGGAAATCACCACCGTCAGCCCCAGATGCGCCAGCCCTGCGGCAAAGCGTCGCGAGGCGTCCTCGGGGCGGGTCAGCAGAAGGCTTGGCGGCATGGCAATCGCTCTGCTCTGGTGCTACTGGAACATGCCTAGGCCCTTGGCCGGGCAGGAACAAGGATGAGCATGGCACTGACGTTTCTGGGCATCGAGAGCAGCTGCGACGACACGGCCGCCGCCGTGGTACGCGAGGATGGCACGATCCTCGCCTCGGTCGTGGCCGGCCAGACGGAACTGCATGCCGATTTCGGCGGTGTCGTCCCCGAGATCGCCGCCCGCGCCCATGCCGAGAAACTGGATATCTGCGTCGAACAGGCGCTGGCCGAGGCAGGCGTCGCGCTGACCGATCTGGACGGAATCGCGGTCACCGCCGGTCCGGGCCTGATCGGCGGGGTGCTGGCGGGCGTCATGCTGGCCAAGGGGCTGTCCGCCGGGACCGGCCTGCCCTTGGTCGGCGTCAACCATCTGGCGGGCCATGCCCTGACCCCGCGCCTGACCGATGGCGTGGAATATCCCTATCTGATGCTGCTCGTCTCGGGCGGGCATTGCCAGTTCCTGTCGGTCAAAGGCCCCGAGGACTTCACCCGCCTTGGCGGCACCATCGACGACGCGCCCGGCGAGGCCTTCGACAAGGTGGCCAAGCTTCTGGGCCTGCCCCAGCCCGGCGGCCCCTTTGTCGAAGCCGCAGCCAGCCGTGGCAATCCCAAGCGCTTCGCCCTGCCGCGCCCGCTTCTGGACCGGCCCGGCTGCGACATGAGCTTCTCCGGCCTGAAAACCGCCGTTCTACGCCAGCGCGACCAGCTGACCGAGGCGCAGGGCGGGCTGCATGAACAGGATCGCGACGACATCTGCGCGGGCTTCCAGGCCGCCGTCGCCGATGTTCTGGCCGAAAAGACCCGCCGCGCATTGGCGGCCAGCCCCGCGCCCACGCTGGCGGTGGCAGGTGGCGTCGCTGCGAACCAGACCCTGCGCACCGCCCTGCAAGCCGTCGCAGCCGAGGCCGGGGCCGCCTTCGTCGCGCCCCCGCTGCGGCTTTGCACCGACAATGCCGCGATGATCGCATGGGCCGGGATCGAGGCCTATCAATCGGGCCACCGCGACGGCATGGACATGGTCGCCCGCCCGCGCTGGCCTCTGGACCAGAAATCCGCCCCGATGCTGGGCGCAGGCAAACGCGGAGCCAAGGCATGAGCGTCGCCGTCATCGGCGCGGGCGCCTTTGGGACCGCGCTTGCCGTGACCTTGGCCAGCAAGGCCCCGGTCACGCTATGGGGCCGCGAAATCGACTGGGCGGGGACGCGCGAAAACCCGCGCCTGCCCGGCGTGGCCCTGCCGCCCGCCCTGCATGTCACCGATGATCTGGACCAGATCCGGGCCGAAACCGTGCTGCTGGCTTTGCCCGCGCAGGTTCTGGGCAGCTTTCTGACCCGGAATGCCGGGCTTTTGAACGGCCGCAATCTGGTCAGCTGCGCCAAGGGCATCGACCTGACCACCCTGACCGGTCCCTCCGCATTGATCGCGTCGGCCTGCCCGGATTCCAAGGTGGCCGTGCTGACCGGACCCAGCTTTGCCGCCGATATCGCGCGCGGCCTGCCGACGGCGCTGACGCTGGCCTGCGCGGATGGCCGGGCGGGGCACCAGCTGCAACATGACCTGTCGACCCCGACGCTGCGGCTTTACCGCACCACCGATGTGACCGGCGCAGAACTGGGCGGGGCCTTGAAAAACGTCATCGCCATCGCGGCGGGCGCGGCCATTGGTGCGGGCTATGGCGACAGCGCGCGGGCCAGCGTCATCACCCGCGGCTTTGCCGAGATGACCCGACTGGCGACGGCCCTTGGCGCGCGCCCCGAGACGCTGACCGGCCTGTCCGGCCTTGGCGATCTGGTCCTGACCTGCACATCCGAACAATCGCGCAATTTCCGCTATGGCCTTGCCCTTGGCGCGGGCCGCGACTTTGCCGCCGGCACCACGGTCGAGGGTGCTGCCACCGCCCGCGCCGCCGCAGCCTTGGCCCCGCGTCTGGGCGTGGACCTGCCGGTCTCGCAACTGGTGGCAGGTCTTGCCGAGGGCCGCGTCGCCATGGAACATGCGCTCGACATCCTGCTGAACCGCCCATTGAAGGAAGAATGATGCCCCTTTTCGCCGTCATTTGCCGCGACAAGCCCAACCATCTGCAAACCCGCATGGAAACCCGTGAACGCCATCTCGCCTATCTGGCCGAGACCGGGGTCGTGCAATTCGCCGGTCCCTTCATCGAGGGCGGCTCGCCCATCGGCTCGCTTCTGGTGGTCGAGGCCGAAAACCGCGAGGCAGCGGGCGCTTGGACCGCCAAGGATCCCTATACGCAGGCCGGGCTGTTCGCCTCGGTCGAGGTGATCGAATGGCGCAAGGTGATCGGCTGATGGCTTACTGGCTGTTCAAATCCGAACCCGATGTCTTCAGCTTCGACGACCTGATCGCCAAGGGCGACAAGGGCGAACAATGGGACGGCGTGCGCAACTATCAGGCCCGCAACAACATGCGCGCCATGAAGCTGGGCGATCGCGGGCTGTTCTATCATTCGAATATCGGCAAGGAGGTCGTCGGCATCTGCGAGGTGGTGGCGCTGGCCCATCCCGACAGCACCGCTGACGATCCGAAATGGGAATGCGTCGACATCAAGGCGGTGGCGCGGGTCGTGCGCCCGGTGACGCTGGACGATGCCAAGGTCGAGCCGCGCCTGTCGAATATGGTGCTGGTCAACAATTCGCGCCTTTCCGTCCAGCCCGTCGCGGATGACGAATGGGACGTGGTCCTTGAACTGGCGGGCGGAACCCGCGCGCTCTGATCGGGACCAAGGGAGGAAACATGGCACGCGGCCCCAAGGTCATAGAAGACCGTCCGACGACGAAACGCATTGGCGCATTGCGGGCGCTGTGGCCCTTTATCCGGCCCTATCGCGGGCTGCTGGCTGCGGCGATGGTGGCGCTGGCCGTCACCGCCGGGATCAGCCTGACCCTGCCCCTGGCCGTGCGCCGGGTCGTGGACGGGTTTGATGCCGGCGCGCATCTGCTGGACCAGTATTTCGGCGCGGCTCTGGCCATCGTCGCCGCCTTAGCCGTGGGGACAGGGATGCGCTACTACCTTGTCACCCGTCTGGGTGAGCGGGTCGTGGCCGATATCCGCAAGGCGGTGTTTGATCGGGTCATCACCCTTAGCCCCGCATTCTATGAACGCGTCCTGACCGGCGAGATCATCAGCCGCATCACCACTGACACCACATTGATCCAGTCGGTGATCGGGTCCTCGGTGTCGATCGCGCTGCGCAACTTCCTGATCCTGATCGGCGGCATGGTCATGCTGGTCTGGACCTCGGCCAAGCTGTCGGGGCTGATGCTGGTGCTGGTCCCGGTCATCGTCATCCCCATCGTCGTGCTGGGCCGCAGGCTGCGGGCATTGTCGCGTGAAAATCAGGACTGGATCGCGCAAAGCGCCGGTTCCGCCTCCGAGGCGCTGCTGTCCGCCCAGACAGTTCAGGCATTCACCCATGAAGGCCCGACCCGCCAGCGTTTCCGCGACGTGACCGAGAAATCCTATGCCTCGGCCATGAAACGGGTCGGCACGCGCACGGTGATGACGGTGATCGTCATCTTCCTGATCTTCTCGGGCGTGCTGGGCGTGTTGTGGATCGGGGCGCGCGACGTGCGGCTTGAGACGATGACCGTCGGCGGGCTGGTGCAATTCGTGATCTATGCCGTGCTGGTCGCGGGTGCAGTCGGCGCGCTTTCGGAGATCTGGGGAGAGCTTCAGCGCGCTGCCGGTGCGACCGAGCGCCTGACCGAGCTGCTGAGCGCCGAGGACAATCTGACCGACCCCGCCAATCCGGTGGCGCTGCCCCGCCCGGCGCGCGGACAGATCGGCTTTGCCGACGTGACCTTCCATTACCCGTCCCGGCCCGATGTCTCGGCGCTGGAAGGGATCACGCTGGACATTGCGCCGGGTGAAACCGTGGCGCTGGTCGGGCCCTCGGGCGCGGGCAAGACCACGATCATCCAGTTGCTGCTGCGTTTCTGGGACCCGGCCGCTGGCACCGTCAGCATCGACGGGATCGACTTGCGCGACATGGCGCGGGCCGATTTCCGCCGCGACATCGCACTGGTCCCGCAGGAGCCGGTGATCTTTGCCGCATCGGCCCGCGACAATATCCGCTTTGGCCGCCCGGACGCCACCGATGCCCAGATCGAGGCCGCCGCCCGCGCCGCCCATGCCCATGACTTCCTGATGGCCCTGCCCGAGGGCTATGACGCCCAGCTTGGCGAACGCGGCGTGATGCTGTCCGGTGGCCAGCGCCAGCGCATCGCCATCGCCCGCGCCATCCTGCGCGACGCACCGATCCTGCTGCTGGACGAGGCGACCAGTGCCTTGGACGCCGAATCCGAACGTCTGGTGCAGGCGGCCGTGGATCAGTTGTCGCGTGACCGCACCACGATCATCGTGGCGCACCGCCTTGCCACAGTGAAAAAGGCCGACCGCATCGTCGTCTTTGATCATGGCCGCATCGTCGCCCAAGGGCGGCATGAGGAACTGGTGGCCGAAGGCGGGCTTTACGCGCGCCTTGCCCGGCTGCAATTCACCGAAGGCATGCAGGAGGCCAGCTAGCGCGGCGCGGCATAGACGGCGGACCAGTAGACGGTCCGCCCATCCGCGCCAACTGCCCGGCCAATGCCGAAATCACGCACCTGCGGGATCAGGATATTCGCGGCATGGCCGCGCGAGCCTGCCCAAGCCGCCATCGCCTGCCCCTGCGAGAAAGGCCCGGCGGCGATGTTTTCAGCGATGATGCGCGGCGCATAACCTGCCGCCTTGGCCCGCTGCTTCGGCCCCGCGCTTGTGCTGCCCTTGTGGGTCATGGTCCCGCGCCGGGCCATGTCGCAGGCATGGGCCGCGGCAATCCGCGCCAGCCGCGCATTGGGGGCAAGCGGTGCCAGCCCCTTGCCCTTGCGCATCGCGTTGCTGGCCTGCGCGGCCGCGCCATTCTGCGCGTTACTGGTCGGCTGACAGGTCGCTGCCGCCTGAGCACTGCCCACCGCGACCGTACAGACGGCCAGCAGCGACAGGGTGATCGCGCCAAGCGCGGTTCGGGTCTGGGTCATTTTCATGCCCCGCGACATGGGACCTTTGGCCTTAGATGGAAAGCTTGGCTGCGACAGAAAGCCCCACCACCCGCCACATGTGGCAAGGAACCGCCCACAGAAATGCGCGTTTCCTTGCCGCACCAACGCGGAAAGGACGGAACATGGCTATCTGGGACTTCGTGAAGGACGCCGGCAAGTCGATCTTCGGCTCTGAGGCACATGCAGAGGAAGCGCCGAAAACCCCGGCCGCAGCAGCCCCCACCCCCGAGGAAGAGACCAACCGCAAGGTTGCCGCCCTCAAGCAGGAACTGGCCGAGCTGGGCCTGACCTCGAAGGATGTCCACCTGACGCTGCGCGGCAGCGACACGGTCGTGATCAAAGGCAAGGCCCGCGATCAGGAGACCATGGAGAAGCTGATCCTTGCCGTGGGCAACATCAAGGGCATCGCCCATGTCGAACTGGCCGAGGAACCGAAACCCGCGGGCTTCGGGGCCGCCAATGCCGCGCCGCCGCCCTCGGGCGCGCCGGGCGGGGCCGAAATGACGCCGACCCAGACCGCGCCTGCAGCCTTCAAGCCCCCGGTCTTCCATACCGTCAAGAAGGGTGAAACGCTTTCGGCCATCGCCAAGGAATATCTGGGCAGCGCGAACCGCTACCCCGAGATCTTCGAGGCGAACAAACCCATGCTGAGCGACCCCGACAAGATCTATCCGGGTCAGAGCCTGCGCATTCCGCAGGAATGATCACAGGCTGACGTGGCGTATACCACCCCTCCGGGCGGGGGTTCTGCCCTTGCCCGGCACCTGCTTTTCGGAACATTCTCCTGCTCCGGGGGAACACCCGCTGGACGACTGGGAGGAGAGTTCATGGCCAAGTTCGCAAACGCCGCCGATCGCCGTGCGATCGAGGCAGAGATGCCCTATGAGGAAAGGGGCGTTCCGGGCTCGGTCTACCAGATGCTCAGCCAGACACGCGACCGCTTCCCGGACCGTCCGGCCATCAGCTTCCAGCTTTTCTCGGAGCCGGGTGCCAAGGCGATCACCCTGACCTGGAGCGAGTTGCACGAACGGGTGACCGAGACCGCGAACCTGTTCCGCAGTCTTGGCGTCGGGCCGGGCGATGTGGTGGCCTATCTGCTGCCCAATACGATCGAGACCCCGATCGTGCTGCTGGCCGGGGCGACGGCGGGGATCGTGAACCCGATCAACCCGCTTCTGGACGCCGAGCATATCGCGGGCATCCTGCGAGAGACCAAGGCCAAGGTGCTGGTCACGCTGAAGCCCTTCCCGAAATCCGACGTGGCCCAGAAGGCGGCCGAGGCCGTGGCGCTGGCCCCGAACGTCAAGACCGTGCTGCAGGTCGACCTGCGCGGCTACCTGTCGGGGCTGAAGCGGCTGGTTGTCCCATTCATGCGTCCAAAGCTGACGGTCCAGAACAAGGCGAAATATCTGGACTTCGATGGCGCGGCCAGCGCCCAGCGGCACAACCGCCTGATCTTCGAGGAACCCGAGGGCGACCGCGTCGCCGCCTATTTCCATACCGGTGGCACCACCGGCACGCCCAAGGTCGCCCAGCACAAGCAATCGGGCATGGTCTATAACGGCTGGCTCGGCTCGACATTGCTGTTCGATCATCAGGACGTGCTGATGTGCCCGCTGCCGATGTTCCACGTCTTCGCGGCCTATCCGGTGCTGATGTCCTGCGTGGCATCCGGTGCGCAGCTGGTCATGCCGACCCCGGCTGGCTATCGCGGCGAAGGCGTGTTCAAGAACTTCTGGAAGCTGATCGAGCGCTGGGAAGCGACCTTCCTGATCACCGTTCCGACCGCAATCTCGGTCCTGATGAGCAAACCGGTCGATGCCGATGTGTCCTCGCTGAAAATGGCGATCTCGGGTTCGGCGCCCCTGCCGATTGAGCTTTACAACCGCTTCAAGGCCGCGACCGGGGTCGAGATTTCCGAGGGCTACGGCCTGACCGAGGCGACCTGTCTGGTGTCCTGCAATCCGGTCGGTGGGCTGAAGAAGGTGGGCTCGGTCGGGATTCCCCTGCCCTATACCCATGTCCGCATCCTGCGCCGCACCCCCGAGGGCTATCACGAATGCGCCACGGATGAGATCGGCGAAATCTGCATCGCCAGCCCCGGCGTCTATGAGGGCTCGACCTATACTGAGGCCGACAAGAACCACGAGCTTTTCGCCGAGGACCGTTTCCTGCGCACCGGCGATCTGGGACGGATCGACAGCGACGGCTATCTGTGGATCACCGGCCGCGCCAAGGACCTGATCATCCGCGGCGGCCACAATATCGACCCCGCGATGATCGAGGACGCTCTGGTCTCGCATCCGGCGGTCGCCTTTGTCGGGGCGATCGGCCAGCCCGACTCCTTTGCCGGGGAACTGCCCTGCGCCTATGTCGAACTGGTCCCCGGCGCCGAGGTTTCGGCCGAGGACCTGCTGGCCCATGCCCGCGACCATATCCCTGAACGCGCGGCGGTCCCGAAACATATCGAGATCCTGTCGGAACTGCCCAAGACCGCCGTCGGCAAGATCTTCAAGCCGGACCTGCGCAAGCTTGCCATCCGCCGGGTTTACGGCGAGGCGCTGGAGAAGGCTGGTCTGGCCGTGACCGTGGTCGAGGTGATCGACGACAAGAAACGCGGCCTGGTCGCCCGGCTGGCGCGGCAGGGAACGGTGGATGACAAGGCCGTGGCGGATTGCCTGGGCCAGTTCACGCTGCCCTGGGAATGGGCATGATCGGGGTGCGCTGAAGCGCACCCTACGGGGCACCCCCGCGTGTTAGGCGGATTTTAAGGATTGGCGAGCAAGCATGGGCGGCATGTCCGCCTATCGTCGCCCTGACATTCCCGGATCATCGATTTTCTTCACCGCCTGTCTGGCGATGCGGGGGGACGATCTGCTGATCCGTGAAGTCGCCCGGCTGCGCGAGGTGTTCGGAGAGGTGCGGGCGGTCCGGCCCTTCAGGATCGAGGCCATCGTGATCCTGCCCGATCATCTGCATACCGTCTGGACCTTGCCCGAAGGCGACAGCGACTATTCAGGGCGATGGGCGTCGATCAAGGCTGGGTTTTCGCGTGGACTGCCGGCGGGACGGCTTAGACCGAGCCATGTCCGCCGACGGGAAAAGGGCATCTGGCAGCGACGGTTCTGGGAACATCACCTGCGAGACGATGCCGAACTTTCCGCAGCAATCAGCTATTGCTGGACGAACCCGGTCAGGCACGGGCTGGTCAGTGATCCTGCGGATTGGCCCTATTCGTCATGGCACCGGGATCGGGGGGCGTAGGGTGCGCTTCAGCGCACCCTTGCTTGGTATGAGGTGCGCTAAAGCGCACCCTACGGATCAGCGGGTGAATTTCTTGTATTTCACGCGCTTGGGTTCGACCGAATCCGGGCCAAGACGGCGGATCTTGTCGGCCTCGTAATCCTCGAAGTTGCCCTCGAACCATTCGACATGGGCATCGCCCTCGAAGGCCAGGATATGCGTGCACAGACGGTCAAGGAAGAAGCGGTCGTGCGAGATGATGATCGCGCAGCCGGCAAAATTCTCGATCGCCGCTTCCAGCGCCTGCAGGGTTTCGACGTCCAGATCGTTGGTCGGTTCGTCGAGGAGCAGCAGGTTGCCGCCGGATTTCAGCAGTTTCGCCATGTGGACGCGGTTGCGTTCACCACCCGAAAGCAGGCCGACTTTCTTCTGCTGGTCGCCGCCCTTGAAGTTGAACGAGCCGACATAGTTGCGGCTGCTGACCTGCGCATCGCCCAGTTCGATCATCTCGGCGCCGCCCGAGATCTCTTCCCAGACGTTCTTGTTGGGATCGAGGCTGTCACGCGACTGGTCGACGAAGGACATCTTGACGGTATCGCCGATGGTGACGGTGCCTTCATCGGGCTGCTCTTGCCCGACCAGCATCTTGAACAGCGTCGACTTGCCGGCGCCGTTCGGGCCGATCACGCCGATGATGCCGCCCGGCGGCAGGCTGAACGAGAGGTTCTCGATCAGCAGCTTGTCGCCCATGTGCTTTTTCAGGCCCTCGACTTCGATGACCTTGTTGCCCAGACGGGGGCCGTGCGGAATGACGATCTGGGCCTTGCCGACCAGTTCCTTGACCGATTCATCGGCCATCTTGTTATAGGCGGCGATACGGGCCTTGGATTTCGCCTGACGGGCCTTGGCCCCGGCGCGGATCCATTCCAGTTCCTTCTCCATGGCCTTTTGCTTGGACTTGTCCTCGCGGGCCTCTTGGGCGATGCGCTTGGCTTTCGCGTCCAGCCAGCTGGAATAGTTGCCCTCATGCGGGATGCCGCGGCCGCGTTCCAGTTCAAGGATCCACGTCGTGATATCGTCGAGGAAGTAGCGGTCGTGGGTCACGGTCAGGATCGTGCCCTTGTATTCGATCAGGTGCTTTTGCAGCCAGGCGATCGTTTCCGCGTCCAAGTGGTTGGTCGGTTCGTCAAGCAGCAGCATGTCGGGCGCTTCGAGCAGCAGCTTGCACAGCGCGACGCGGCGGCGCTCACCGCCCGACAGGGTTTCGACATCGGCGTCATCGGGCGGGCAGCGCAGGGCTTCCATCGCGATGTCGACCTGGTTGTCGAGATCCCACAGGTTCTCGGCGTCGATCTCGTCCTGCAGACGCGCCATCTCGTCGGCGGTCTCGTCCGAATAGTTCATCGCCAGTTCGTTATAGCGGTCCAGCTTGGCCTGCTTGGCCTTGACGCCTTCCATGACGTTGGCGCGCACGTTCAGCGCGGGGTCAAGGTAAGGCTCCTGCGACAGGTAGCCAACCTTGGCACCCTTGGCAGCCCAAGCCTCGCCCTGAAAATCCTTGTCCATGCCCGCCATCACCTTGAGCAGGGTGGACTTACCGGCGCCGTTCACGCCGACGACGCCGATCTTGACGCCGGGCAGGAAGTTCAGGTGGATGTTCTCGAACACCTTCTTGCCGCCGGGATAGGTCTTGGACACTCCGTCCATGTGATAGACATACTGGTAGGAGGCCATGATCGTTCCTCGTTCGAATGAAATCTGTATGGGTTTGGCGGCTATGTAGTGCAGCGCCGCCGAAAGGGAAAGGCCAGCCTAGCGGAACTGCGCGGTGAATTCCTTGCCGAAGGTCTGGTCGAGGAAGTCGAATTGCGGCTCCAGCTTCGCGCGCAGCCTTGCCCGCGCCACATCCGGCACCGAAAGCGAACGGTCCGAGGCGAAGACCTTTTTGCCCATGTCGCGGTAATCATGCGCCTCAAGGCCAAGGAAGGTCTCGACCTTGCGCAGCACGCCCAAGGGATCGCGCGCGATCAGGCCAAAGGGCAGATACAGCAACCGGTCGGGACCGAAATGCGCATTCCAGCGCGGCACATAGGTCTGGTAGTCGCCGCGATCGGTCAGGACCGGGTCTTCGACCTCGGCCAGCCAATCCTCGACCGAGGCAGGTTTGCGTCGCCCGCGCACAAGGTTCATCTTCAGCTGCGAGATCGCCCGATCAACCGGATGGCGGATGATATAGATGAACTTGGCCTCGGGCAGGAATTTCGCCACGAAATCCACACCCTCGGCGGGCAGGGTCGAATATTCCGGGGTCACGTCCAGCGTACGCGTACCCTCGGGGGCCGGGGCAAAGACGGTCTTGTACCAATGGTTGGTGAACATCGGTTCGCGCGTGATCCGGTCCAGATAGTTGCCCAGATCGTCGGGCATGTCCTCGCCCTTGGTGTCATAGCGCTTCTGGATGTTCAGCTTGGCCCGCTTGTAATGCCAGGGCAGCCATTGGCGATGTTCTTCGACGAAACGGTGGTTGAAGAACTGCACTTCCTTGAACGGCGGCGTCCAGATCTGGGGGTGCTGGCCCAGCATCTGCGACAGCCAGGTCGTTCCGGCCTTCTGCGCGCCAATGCCCAGAAAATCCGGTTTGCGAGGCTTGCCGTTGGGGTCCCAGTTCATTCGCCTGCCTTTAATCCTGCTGTTCCGGCACAAGTGTTAAGGCAGGCGCACGCAGGGGGAAAGGCTTCAATGCCCGCCCCCCGCGATTGATCAGAGCTTGCCCCACAGGTCGTATTCGCCTGCCTCATCGACGGTCACGCTGACGATGTCGCCGGGGGTCAGATCCTCGAATCCCTCGTCGATGAACAGGTTGCCGTCGATTTCCGGGGCATCGGCCTTGGTCCGGCAGGTCGCGCCATCGGCATCGACGCTGTCGACGATCACGTCGATGCGGCTGCCGACCTTGGCGGCCAGCTTGGCTTCCGAGATCGCCTGCGCCTTTTCCATGAAACGGTCCCAGCGGTCCTGCTTGACCTCGGCGGGCACATGGTCGGGCAGATCATTGGCCCGTGCGCCCTTGACGTTTTCATATTGGAAGCAGCCGACGCGATCCAGTTGCGCCTCATCCAGCCAATCCAGCAGGGTCTGGAACTCCTCCTCGGTCTCGCCGGGATAGCCGACGATGAAGGTCGAGCGCAGGGTGATGTCCGGGCAGGCCGAGCGCCATGCGACGATTTCGTCCAGCGTCTTGGCCGCCGCTGCCGGGCGGGCCATGCGTTTCAGCGTGTCCGGGTGCGCGTGCTGGAAGGGGATATCCAGATAGGGCAGCACCAGCCCTTCGGCCATCAGCGGGATCAGGTCGCGGACATGCGGATAGGGATAGACGTAATGCAGCCGCACCCAAGCGCCCAAGCCGCCCAGATCGCGGGCCAGATCGGTGATATGGGCGCGGTGGCCGCGTTCGGTTTCAAACTTGCGATCAAGTCCGTAGGCCGAGGTATCCTGCGAGATGACCAGCAATTCGCGCACGCCCGCCTCGACCAGCTTTTCGGCCTCGCGGATGACGGCATGGGCGGGGCGGCTGACCAGTTTCCCGCGCATGTCGGGAATGATGCAGAACTTGCAGGCGTGGTTGCAGCCTTCGGAAATCTTCAGATAGCTGTAATGGCGCGGGGTCAGCTTGACGCCCGAGGCCGGCAGCAGGTCCACGAACGGATCGGGCGACGGCGGCACCGCGCCATGCACGGCGTCCAGCACCTGTTCATATTGCTGCGGGCCGGTCACCGCCAGCACCGAAGGATGCGCGCCGGTGATGTATTCGGGCTCGGCCCCCAGACAGCCGGTGACGATGACCTTGCCGTTTTCGGCCAGCGCCTCGCCAATGGCTTGCAGGGATTCGGCCTTGGCACTGTCAAGGAAACCGCAGGTGTTCACGATCACCGCGCCCGCGCCCTTGTAGTCGGGGCTGATCGCATAACCCTCGGCGCGCAGGCGCGTCAGGATGCGTTCGCTGTCCACCAGCGCCTTGGGACAGCCAAGGCTGACCATGCCAATAGTGGGCTGCCCTGCCCTTCGCGTGGTGTCGAAGATCGGGCTGGGGGCTAGATCGGGGCGCAACAGGGGCGGGTTCTGGCTCATGGCGGGCGATATAGTCCGACTGGGGAGCATTGTTAAGCGGCTTGAGCGAAGTCTTGCACGCACACCGGAACGTCATTTCGTCTTGTGCGTTCGGAAGGGCATATGCCCAAGTGAGTGATGAACAGGATGCACGCCCAGATGAACCGGATTTTTGCCTGCCTTGCAATGTTTCTGACGCTGTCCATGCTGACCGTGCCGGGGGCGCAGGCTCGCACGAATGACAAGCCCATCGTCATCATGAACAACAAGGGCGGCAATGTCGTCCAGACCATGCAGCATCGCGAGAAACTGGTCGCCAGCGGCCGCCCGGTCGAGATCCGCGGCTATTGTCGTTCGGCCTGCACGATGTACATCACCATGCCCAATGCCTGCCTTGGCCGCGGCGCGACCGTGGGCTTCCACGCTCCGCGTATTCCGGGCACCAAGATCATTCCGCCGATCGTCGACCAGCTGATGGCGCGCTATTACCGCAACGGCATCCTGCGGAAATGGAACAGCGAATGGAAACACTCGCTGGAGATGCACAAGATCTCGGCCCGCGAATACGTAAAGCTGGACCCGCAAACCCGGCTGTGCCGCTGATGAAGGGCTCCGTCATGATCCGCGCGACCGTTGCCCTTCTGGCCCTGTCCACGCCGCTGCTGGCCGAGGACCTGACCCTGCCGCTTGATCCCGGCGTCAAGGCCGAGACGATCACCGCCCGCTATTCCTGCAATGGCGGTGCGCCCTTTGAGGTGCGCTACATCAATGCAGGCGAAAACAGTCTGGCCCTTGTGCCCGTGGCAGGTGCAAGCCGTATCTTTGTCTCGACGGTATCGGCCTCGGGGGCGCGCTATGTCTCGGGCGCGCTGGAATGGTGGAGCAAGGGCGACGATGCCACCCTGATCGACACCATGGATGAGGCCGCCACACAGCAATGCGTGGCAGCCCCGGCATAACGCCTTACTTCGCCGCCAGCAGTTCGGGCACGGACAGCAGGATGAATTCGTTATCCGCCGCGCGCCCGATCTCGCGCCCGCCCGAATAGGGCAGGTTGTTGTCATTGGCGACCATGATGTGGCTGTCATCGACCCGCGCCACATCCTCGATGGTGAAGAACGGGAAGGTGAAATTCCCCTGTTCAGGCTTGTGGCCCGGCAGCGCCTTGCCCTCGGGATCGGTGATGTCGAGCAGGTTCACATGGCCGATGCGGCGGATGAAGCCCTGATCGTCGACGCTGGCCGTATCGACCAGAACGATGTTCTTCACGCGGGCGGGCAGAGGATAGCAGGTGGCGGCATCCGCCCCTTCGGCGCAGGCGCGGGCGGCGTCACCTTCGCCATTGTCGCGCTCGATCACCAGGGCGCGGGTATCATCGATGAAGTTGAAATCCCCGATCGCCGTCGCGCCTTCGGCCAGCTTGAAGCGATAGCTGTCGCCGGTCCAATCCGATTTGACCGGATCAAAGGTCATCACGCGCAGGAAGTCGCCCTCGGGCTGGCCATCGGCACCCAGAAGCGGTTTTTCCAGCATGGCCCATAGCAGGCCGGTCTGGGGTTGCAGGGCCATGCCCTCATAGCCGCCCGAGCGTTGGACACGGAAGTCCTTGCCGGGCTGGGCGGGAACGGCGGTTCCGGCAGTGTCGGGGCCGGTCAGCAGCTCACCATCCAGTTTGGTCGCGAAGACGTCCAGCACGCGACCGTCACGGCCGACCCGGATCAGCCAGGGGCCGAATTCGTCGCCGATCCAGATGTCGCCGTCGTGATACTGGATGCTTTCGGGATCGAAATCCGCGCCGGTCAGATAGCGGCTGTCGGTCGCCTCATTGGCGATGCGGAAGGGCACCTTGCGATCGGGATCGCGCAGGAAGACGGTCTCATTGCGCGTGACGGCACCGGTCGCGAAATCGGGTGACATGCGGTGAAAGAACAGCATCGCATCGGGGCTGTTCAGCTTGGTCCCGAAGCCATTGTCGGTCAGCGTGAACCAGCTGCCATCCTCGGCTCGGTTCATGGCAAAGCCCGACATGCCCTGCACCGGCTGACCGATAAAGGGCAGCCTGATCCCGGTTCCGTGGTTGCCATAAGCTTTGCCGGTATCGCCCTCGACGCTCATCGGGGCATCGATACGGGTCTTGCCGGTGAACTTGCCCGACACCCACAGATCGCGTGGCGCGTCTGCGGGCGGCGTGGTCATGGTCAGGGCAGGCAGCACGGCATGACCGGCAAGGCGGGCGGGAAAGGTCTGTTCCTGCGCGATGGCGGGAAGGGCCACGGCGCAGGACAACAAGGCAAGACAAAGACGCATCGGGTAGGTTCCTTGGCAAGAAATCGACCCGCCTCTGCTAGGGGTAGGGCGTGACGCTGATGCTGCGAAACCGTGGCGATTGCGTGACCTGGGCGGTTATTCCCGCAGCCGCCAGCCGGTCAGGAAGATCCAGCGGATCGCGATCAGGCAAACCGCAATCATCACCCCCACGGCGGCCAGCGACAGGCCCACCGGCACGTCGGCCAGATCAAAGAAGCTCCAGCGGAAGCCCGAGATCAGGTAAAGCACCGGATTCAGCTTGGCCACGCCCTCCCAGAAGGGGGGCAGCATCGAGGCCGAGTAGAAGGCCCCGCCAAGGAAGACCAGCGGCGTGATCACCATCATCGGCACGATCTGCAACTGCTCGAAGCTTTTCGCCCAAAGCCCGATGATGAAGCCCAGCAGCGAAAACGCCAGCGCCGTCAGCACAAGGAACGCCACCATCCAGAACGGATGCGCGATATGGACGCCGTTGAACCAGAAGCTGGTCAGCAGGATCACCAGTGCGATCATCACCGCTTTCGTGGCAGCCGCCCCGACAAAGCCCAGAGTGACCTCGATCCAGCCGGTCGGCGCGACCAGATATTCATAGATCGTCCCCGAGAATTTCGGGAAATAGATGCCGAAGCTGGCATTGCTGACCGATTGCTGCAGCACGGTCAGCATCATCAGCCCCGGCACGATGAAGGCACCATAGGCGACCCCCTCGACCGATTGGATGCGCCCGCCGATCGCTGCGCCGAAGACGACGAAATACAGCACCGTGGACAGGACCGGCGAGGCCAGCGACTGCCAGATCGTGCGGAAGAAGCGCGCCATCTCATGGCCAAAGACGGCGCGGACGGACTGCCAGTTCATGCGCGGACCTCCTCGGGCTTGTCCTCGACAAGGGACATGAAGATTTCCTCAAGATTGCTTTGCTTGGTGGCCACGTCGCGCACCGCGATGCCGTGGCGCGTCAGATCGCCCAGCAGCCGGGCAATGCCGGTGCGGGCGGATTTGGTGTCATAGCCATAGCCCAGTTGCAGCCCGTCCTCGCTAAGCGTCAGCCCGCGTTCGGACAGGTCTTCGGGCAGTTCGGCCAAGGGCTCGTACAGGTCGATGGTCAGGTGCTTCTTGCCGAATTCACCCATCAGCTCGGCCTTGGGTTTGACCAGCAGAAGTTCGCCCTTGTTGATGACGCCGATGCGGTCGGCCATGTCCTCGGCTTCTTCAAGGTAATGCGTGGTCAGGATGACGGTCACGCCCTGCGCCGAAAGCTCGCGCACGACCTGCCACATCTCGCGGCGCAGCGTCACGTCGACGCCTGCGGTGGGTTCGTCAAGGAACAGGACCTTGGGCCGGTGCGACAGCGCCTTGGCGATCAGCACCCGGCGCTTCATGCCACCCGACAGCTCACGCGTCTTGGCGTCGCGCTTGTCCCACAGGGCAAGGCTGCGCAGCAGCTGTTCGACATAGGCCTCATCGGGGCCTTCGCCGTAAAGGCCGCGGGTAAAGCGCACGCAGTCCCGCACCGTCTCGAACGGTTCCAGCAGGATTTCCTGCGGGACAAGGCCGATCAGCTTGCGCGCCGCGCGCCAGTCGGTGCGGATGTCATGGCCGCCGACGCGGACCGTGCCACCGGTAGGCCGGACCAGCCCGCAGATGATCGAGATCATCGTGGTCTTGCCTGCGCCGTTCGGACCCAACAGGGCCAGAATCTCGCCCTCTTCGATGTTCAGGGACACATCGTTCAGTGCCGCCGTGCCGCTGCCATAGCGCTTGGAGAGATGGTCGATCTCGATGATGGCGCTCATGCCGCCCTCCTGCTGTCTTGAACCGGACCGGGGAAGGGCACGCATCGGCATGGCCGGGCGCTTGCGGTTCCTGCGGTCTGAAAGAAGGTTCCAGTCGCGGATGCGACCGGGGTTCGTCCGAGATAGGAAGCCGATCCCGCCGGTGCAATGACCGATCGGTCAGCTGTCGGTCAGCACCGCCTGACCGCCCGCCGCGTCGAACAGGCGCATGCTGGTGCCCTCGATCTGTTCGGTCAGCAGCGACAGCACCCGTTCCGAGCGATCGCCCGCCGGAATCGCCGGCAGGAATTCCACCACCGCCGTGCCGCTGCGGATCGGAAAACCGCGCTTGGGCCAGAACATGCCGCAATTGACGGCGACGGGGACGATCGGCAGGCCGGTCTCGCGCTGGATCACCACGACGCCCGGCTTGTAGGGGACGGTGGTGCCGGGTTTCGTGCGGGTACCCTCGGGGTAGAAGATCAGCTGACCCAGCCCGCGCGGGCTGTGATGCGCGGCCTTCACCTCGGAAATGATCTGGCGCAGGGCGTCCTTGCCGCGCGCGCGGTCGATCGGGATGCAGCCGACCTTGCGGGCGAAATAGCCGACGACCGGGACCTTCATCACCTCGCGCTTCATCACGAAGGCGCGGCGCGGGCAGGCCTTGGCGATGGCGAAGATGTCCAGAAAGCTTTGATGCTTGGCCGCGATCAGCAGATCGCCGGCAGGCGGCGTGCCGCGAAACTCGACGCGGATGCCGCAGATGACCCGCGCACCACCCATGAGCAGCTTCAGCCAGCGTTCGCCGACACGCTCGGCATGAGAGGCGTCAAACAGCGTGCGTGGCAGGCCGATGATGCCGACCATCGCGGTCGCCAGAACCGCGTAGATGTAAAAGATCACCGTCCGCACCCAGGTCAGGATGTTGACCGGGCCGGGTTGATACGGGTTCATCAGCGCACCTCACGCAGCATGCGCAGCGCGGCCGAGCGGGTGGCCACAAAGCCGATCAGCCCTGCCGCCAGCGGGATCAGCACCGGCCACAGCCAGCCCCAGCCCTGAAAACCGAGACCGGTCAGGAAGCCGCCCGCCTCGTCGACCGAGGGCAAAGCCCAGATCGCGATCATCCCCAGAACCGTACCAATGGCCGCGCCCGCCGCCGCACGTCGGGTGAAACGGCGCACAAAGGCCGTGGCGATGGTAATGTCGCGCGCCCCGATCAGGCGCAGCACGCGGATCACCTGCCCGTTCGCCGCCAGCGCGGCCTTGGCCGCCAGCGTGATCATCGCCCCCGAGGTCGCGGCGATCAGCAGCAGCGACACCAGCCCCAGCACCCGCAGCCGGCCCGCAGCGCGGACCAGCGGCTCGCGCCAGCGGGTGTGGTCGTCCAGCACCGCACCGGGCGCCTCGCCCTGCAGGCGCAGGCGCAGCGCCTCGGCGTCGAAGCCTTCGCCCGCCTCGCTGACCTCGATCAGGCGCGGGATCGGCAGGACCTCGACGGGGACGTCGGGGCCGAACCACGGTTCCAGCAGCTTCTCGACCTCGGAATCGGGCAATTGCTTGGCATCGGCGATGCCCGGCGTGGTGCGCAGCACCTCCATCACGGTGGCGGTCTGCTGGTCCATCTGCTCGGTCGGAGCGGAAATGCGCACGGTCACCGTCTGCGCCAGTTCATTGGACCAGCGCTCGGCCAGACGGCCCGTGGCCAGCGCCAAAGCCAGCGCAAAGACCGCCAGAAACGCCATCGCCGCTGCGGCAAAGACCGTCAGCTGCGCGGTGATGCCGGTCGGCGGCACCACCCGGTCGGTGCCCATCGGGTCCGGCCTGCGCAGTCCCTGCCACAGCGCCGCAAGGTCTAGGGATTTCAGTTCGCCGTGTTTCACAGGTCCGCCCCCGCAAGTTGCAGCCGTTTCCCGGCGATCCGCAGCACCCGCGCCTGCACGCGCTGCTTGGCGGCGCGGATCAGGTTCAGGTCATGGGTCGCGAACAGCACGGCCTTGTCCGCCTGATTGAATTCGATCAGCAGATCGAGAAGCCGCATCGACATCTCCCAGTCAAGGTTCCCGGTGGGCTCATCCGCGATGACCAGTTCGGGCGTCATGATGACGGCGCGGGCCAGCGCCGCGCGCTGCCTTTCGCCGCCCGAAAGCGACGGCGGCAGCGCCCCCCCGTGCTGGCGCAGTTGCACCCAGTCCAGAAGGTCGCGGATCACATCCGTGTCCACCGGTCCGCCCGCAACGATCTGGGGCAGCGCGATATTGTCGGCGACCGGCATGTGGTCCAGAAATTGCGGGTCCTGATGGACGACGCCCACCTTGCGGCGCAGCGCGGCGATCCCGTCGCGGGACAGCTGGCTGACGTCCTGCCCGAATGCAATCATCCGCCCCGAACGCGGCAGCAGATCCGCATAGCACAGCCGCAGGAAGGTCGTCTTGCCCGAGCCTGAAGGCCCGGTCAGGAAATGAAACGATCCCGGCTGCAGGGACAGCGACATGTCCGCCAGCAGCGGTTCGCTTGCGCCATAGCCAAAGGACAGATTCTGCATCTCGATCACTTGGGGACTCCCTTTTCTCCGGGCTGCTTGGCGCGCGGTTCGCGGCTTGATAGAACAGTCCGGCACCGAATGCGAGATGCACGCCCTGCCAAGACCGGCCAAGAAAGACGATTGAATGCGCCTGACCTGCCCCCGTTGCGGAGCCCAATACGAGATCCCTGAATCGGTGATTCCCACAGCGGGCCGCGAGGTGGAATGTTCGGCCTGCAGCCATGTCTGGCACCAATCGGGCGATGCGGCCCTTTTGTCCACGCCCCAGCCCGCGCCAAAAGCGCAGCCCGAGGCCCCGGCCTATGACGCCGCCGCGCGTCCAACGCTGAACCGTCCGCTGCACGAATCGGTGCTGGCGATCCTGCGCGAGGAAACCGCACGCGAGCTGTCCGCACGCGCCGCCGAATCCGTCAAGCCGCCCGTGGACCGCGCTGTGATACAGGTGACGGCCCCTTCGGCCCCGCTTCCCGGCGCATCCCTGCCCCCGGCTGAGGATATTGAATGGCCGGTCGCAACCGTCATTCTGCCCGGCGAACCGATTGCGCCTGAAGAAACGCCCGAACCCAAGGTGGCAGCCCCCGTCGAGCCGACAGCGGAACCCACCCCGCCCGAGAAACCCGGCCTGCCCGAGAAACCCGGCCTGCCCGATGCCGAGCGCCTTGCCGCAACGCTGATGCGCAAGCCCGCCTTGGTCGATCAGCCTGCGCCGGTCGTCGCGCCCGAACCGGTCAGGACGGCTGCGCCAATCCCGACGCCCCCAGCCGCAGCCCAGCCGCGTCGAGGCTATGCGGCGGGTTTCGGATTGGCCGTCCTGCTGGCCTTTGGACTGCTGGCCGCCTATATGGCCGTCCCCCCTGCTGCCGAATCCGCACCGGAATGGCGCCAACAGATCGACCGCGGCCGTATCTGGCTGCATGACCGGGCAATGACCCTGCGCGGTGCCATCACCGGCGAATAGGCTTAGAAATTGTCAAGCAACCGGTCGAGGTAGTCGCGCTCATCGCGCGGCCGCTCGCGTTCGCCGCTGCGACGACGGATCTCGTCCTGCAGATCGCGGGCGCGACGCGAGGGATCGGTCCCCTCGGCCAAGGGCTCTCCGGTGCTGATCGAGGCGCCATTGCCCGCCGTCGAGCGCCCCAAGGGATCGACCTCGGGCTGATTGCGGAAATCGTCTGCCAGACCGCGCTGGCCGTTCCCCTCGGTCGAGGGGCCTTCGGGCCCGCCCTCCTGCCCGCCCGGCTGGGGCTGACCATCCTGTCCCTGCTGCTGGTTCTGGTTGCTCATCTCGCCAAGGGCACGCATACCGTCGCGCATGTTCTGGATAGCCTGCGCCTGACGCTCCATCGCACCCGAGGCATCACCGTCGCGCAGCGCCTGTTCGGCTTCTTCCATGGCACGGCCGGCATCGTCCAGACTGCGCCGCGCCTGATCCCCCTCGGGGGTGCCGCGTCCGGGCATCAAGCCGCGCTGACGGCCCAGATCTTCGCGCAATTGTCGTTGACGATCAGCCAGTTCCTGACTGTCGCTGCCGCCCTGACCATTCTCGCCGTCGGGCTGCCACTGGCCGTATTGGTCCTGCATCTGGCGCATGGCCTCATCGGCCAGCTTCTGCTGGTCGCGCAGGGTCTGGGACAGGCGGTCCATCGGTCGCTGCCGCCCCTGCCCTTCGCCGCCCTGGCCCTGCGTCACCCGCATGTTCTGCATCATGCGGTTGAACTGCTCCAGCAGCTGCTGCGCCTCTGCCATCCGGCCCTCGTTCATCAGGCGCTGGATTTCATCCATCATCTGCTGGATCTGGTCGCCGGTGATCTGCTGACCCTGCTGCCCCGAGCGGTCGAACTTCTCGGACGGGTCCTGACCCTGCTGGGCCAGCATGTCGGTATAGGCCTCGGTCGCCTCGCGCAGCTCATCCATCAGGCGCTGCACCTCATCGGGGCTGGCGCCATTGCGGATGGCCTCGGACAGACGCTCCTGCGCCTGCTGCATGCGCTCCAGCGCGTCAGCCAGCCCGCCATCCTCAAGGGCGACGGCCGCATCCCACAGCACCTGCGCCAGCTTGTTGCGAGCCTCTTCGGTCAGCGGACCGGCCTCCAGCGTGCCGATGGCGCCGCGCAGCCCCTCGGCCAAAGCCGGGTCCATGAATTCCTCGGGCTGCCAGCTGATCGCACGCAGCAATTGCGCACCCCGCGGGGCGTTCTCGCGCGACCACAGCAGATCGCGCCGCTGCTCGATCAGCGACGCGGCCAGTGGATCGAAGAAACGCCGCCCCGGCAGGACCATCGCAACCGGAGCTGAGACGCCCTTCTGTCCGATGCCGTCCACCACCTCCAGCGTCACCGTGACCGGCAGGTTGGCCCAAGGGTGACGCGACAGATCGGTGACCAACTGCCCGCGCAGGTTCTTGCGATTTCCGCTGGCTGGCAGGGGCAATTCCACCGCAACCGGATCACGTGCCTCGGGCGCGATACCCAGCCCAAAGCGGCGGTCGATCCGGCCCATGTCCAGTGCGATCTGCGCCTGCCCGGATACGACACCATTGTCGTCGCTGGCGGCAAAGGGCTGGATGAAACGCCCATCGGCGCGGCGGTCAGGCGCGACGACCGGCTCGACCCTGGGCGCGGCATCGGGAATGACGGTGATCGGGAATTGCCGCCCGGCAATCTCGACCAGCCCGCTATGTTCGGCCGCAAGCTCGGCGGCCGAGGCGTCCGTGTCAGGCAGCGCCGCGCCAATGCTTTGCGAAAAGGCGATCCCATCGCCATAGAAACGGAAACTCAGCCGCGAGCCCTGCGGCAGTTCCAGCGCATCGCCCTCGGGCAGCGCGTTCAGATAGATCGTCGGTCGCCGCGTATAGGCGGGCGGCTCGGCCCAGCCCTCCCATGAGGGTGCGGCCCCCAGATCCGGCCCGGCCATCGGTGCCGGACGGAAGGTCGCGCCAAGCGCCGCGATACCCTGCCCAATGCGCCCCGAAGGCGCAAAGATCAGCGTCATTGCCACGGCGATCAGCCCGACCAGCCGCAAGGCCATCGGATCGCGCCAGCGCAGCCGGGCATCCGGGATCACCATGCGCGCGGCGCGGGCCTGATCGCGCATATGCGCCTGATGCGCGCGCCACAGCGCGAATGCGCCCTCATCCTCTGCCCCGATCGCGACTTCATCGCGCAGGGCCGAAAGCGGCCGCCCCGGCAATTCGGCATCGACCCGTGCCCGCGCCGCCTCACGCGTGGGCCGCCGGAATCGCCTGAGACCCCAGACAGCAGCGACAACCACCGCCAATGCCAGTCCCAGCATGATCCAGAACAGTACCCGCGACGACGCCAGCTCGGTCGCGCCAAAGGCCAAAGCCGCCAACGCCAACGCCAAAATCACCGTCAATGGCCAGAAGGCATGCGCCAGTTGCTCCCACCACATGCCGGCGCGGGTCAGTTCGACCGCCCGCCGGACATGAAGGGGATCAGGGCCGTGCATCGGCAAGACCCGTATTTCTTCGTTTCGGAAATACCCCAAGGGGGTCCGGGGGGAGGAGCCCCCCGGCAGCAGCATCGCAGGATGGAACGGTTACAGCCATTCCGGGATGGTATCGCGTCCCAGCATTTCCTCAAGCGTCGGTCTTGCACGAATGACGGCGAATTGATCCCCGTTCACCAGAACCTCGGGAACCAGCGGCCGGGAATTGTATTCCGAGGCCATCACCGCGCCATATGCCCCCGCGGAACGCAGCGCGACCAGATCCCCTGCCCCAAGACCGGGCAGTTCCACCGCCTTCTCAAAGGTGTCGCCGGTCTCGCAGACTGGCCCGACCACGTCATAGGGCGCGACAGGCGCGCCAGGAGCCTGCTCGACCACCGGAACGATGTCGTGATGGGCCGAATACATGGCCGGACGAATCAGGTCGTTCATCGCTGCGTCAAGGATCAGGAAATCCCGGCCCTCGCCCTCTTTCAAGTAGATCACCGAGGACAGCAGGATGCCCGCATTGCCCGAGATGTTACGGCCCGGCTCGATCTCGATCTCGCAGCCCAGATCGCCCACCGCGTCGCGGATCACCTGACCGTATTCGATGGGCAAGGGCGGCGCGTTATTGTCGCGGCGATAGGGGATGCCAAGGCCGCCACCCATATCGAGGCGGCGGATATCGTGCCCATCGGCCCGCAGCGCGCGGGTCAGTTCGGCCATCTTGGCATAGGCCAGACGGTAAGGCTCCAGATCGGTCAGCTGGCTGCCGATATGCATGTCGATGCCGACGACCTCGATCCCCGGCAGCGCTGCCGCGCGGGCATAGACTTCGCGGGCCTTGGCGATGGGGATGCCGAACTTGTTTTCCGATTTCCCGGTCGCGATTTTTTCATGCGTCTTGGCATCCACGTCGGGGTTGACGCGCACCGCGATCGGCGCGGTCACGCCCATGCTGCTGGCGACCTGCGACAGCAGTTCCATCTCGGGCTCGGATTCGACGTTGAACTGACGGATGCCGCCTTCCAGCGCCATGCGCATTTCCGCAGCCGTCTTGCCGACGCCGGAAAACACGATCCGCTCGCCCGGCACACCCGCGGCCTTGGCCCGCGCGTATTCACCGGCCGAGACGATATCCATCCCCGCGCCCAGATCGCCCAGCAGCTTCAGCACGGCCAGGTTCGAGTTCGACTTGACCGCGAAACATACCAGATGATCCGTCCAGTCCAGCGCCTGCTGGAACAGCTTGAAGTGACGCGTCAGGGTGGCGGTCGAATAGACATAGACCGGAGTGCCGACCTCGGCTGCGATGCGGGTCAGGGGCACGTCCTCGGCATGAAGAACGCCGTCCACGTAGTTGAAATGGTCCATCAGGTGATCCTGCGAGAGCGGATGAAAAGATAAAGCGGCAGCGCGCAGCCGATTCCCAGCGCCAGTGCCGGGATGGTCAGAAAGGCCAGCCAGTTGCGGCGCACCATGGTTTCGATCAGGCACCAGATCGCCAATGCGATCTGCGCCATGATCTCGGTCCCGCGTGCGCCCGACCACAAAGCCTCGCCCCGCCAAAGCGCGACAGCCGCGCCCAGAACGGCCAGTCCCAGCCAGACCAGCCGCAGGGGCGTCAGCTTAGAGCGAGGTGGTGACACCGACCCGCGCCTCGCCGCTGACATGGAAGCCCGGCTCGGGTGCGGGCTCGGGGCGCGTCGGCGGCCCGTCCACACCACAGGCAGCCAGCGTCGCCAGCATCAGCGCGAACAGCGCCAGCAGAAGGGTTTGGCTCATGCTCTCTCCCCAAGCAGTTCGTTCCAGCGCGCGATCTGGGCGCGGACCTGCGCGGGCGCGGTCCCGCCATAGGACATGCGCGAGGCGACCGAGTTATGCACGCCCAGCACGTTGAAGATATTCGCGGTGATCGCCGGGTTGACCGACTGCATCTGCTCCAGCGTCAGTTCCGGCAGGTCGACGCCCGATTTCTCGGCCATGGCGACCAGCGCGCCGGTGGCGTGGTGGGCATCGCGGAAGGGCAACCCCGCCTCGCGCACCAGCCAGTCGGCCAGATCGGTCGCGGTCGAGAAGCCCGAGCCCGCCGCCGCTTCCAGCCGGTCGCGGTTGGCGGTCAGGTCCGACAGCATCCCGGTCATCGCGGCCAAGGCCAGCATCAGGTTGTCGGCAGCGTCAAAGACCTGTTCCTTATCCTCCTGCATATCCTTGGAATAGGCCAGCGGCAGGCCCTTCATCACCACGAACAGCGCGACGGCGGCGCCCAGAATCCGCCCGATCTTGGCGCGGATCAGTTCGGCGGCGTCGGGGTTCTTCTTCTGCGGCATGATCGACGAGCCGGTCGAGAAGCGATCCGACATGGTGACAAAGCGGAACTGGGCCGAGGACCAGATCACCAGTTCTTCGGCCAGACGCGACAGGTGGACGGCGCAGATTGCCGCGCTCGACAGGTATTCCAGCGCGAAATCGCGGTCGCTGACGGCATCAAGGCTGTTCGCCATGGGCCGGTCAAAGCCCAGTGCCGCGGCGGTCGCATGGCGGTCGATCGGGAAGCCCGTCCCGGCCAGTGCGGCAGCACCCAAGGGGGATTCGTTCATGCGTTTGCGGGCATCTCGGAAGCGCGACAGGTCGCGGCCGAACATCTCGACATAGGCCATCATGTGATGGCCCCAGGTCACCGGCTGCGCGGTCTGCAGATGGGTGAAACCGGGCATGACCCAATCCGCACCCTTCTCGGCCTGACCCAGCGCCGCCCGGATCAGCGCATCAAGGCCCTCAATCGTCGCGTCGCATTGGTCGCGCACCCACAGCCGGAAATCGGTCGCCACCTGATCATTGCGCGAGCGCGCGGTGTGCAGCCGGCCCGCCGGTTCGCCGATGATCTCTTTCAGGCGCGATTCCACATTCATGTGAATGTCTTCCAGCGCGGTCGAGAACGGGAAGCCGCCCTTCTCGATCTCTGACAAGACCGTGAGAAGCCCTTCCCCGATCGCCTCGGCATCGCTAGTGCTGATGATGCCTTGTGCGGCAAGCATCGCCGCATGGGCGCGGCTGCCCCGGATGTCCTGGGCATAGAGCCGCTGGTCGAACCCGATCGAGGCATTGATCGCCTCCATGATCGCGTCCGGACCGGCGGCAAAACGTCCACCCCACATCTGGTTGGCGGTGCTGGCGGGCTGCTCGGTCATGGCTGGTCCTTCGGGGGGTGGAATGCTGCGTTCGCTGGTTCTTTATACGGCACTGCTGATTGGTGCAAACCCGGCCTTCGGCGGAGAAATCGACTGGCAGGCCGCGCATGACGGCGGGCTTGCGAAACTCGCCCAAACCGACGCGACCCCGGTACCGGAAACCACCTTCACCGATCCCGATGGCGGCACCCATTCGCTGAAGGATTACCGCGGCAAGGTCGTGCTTCTGAACTTCTGGGCCACCTGGTGCGCCCCCTGCCGCGAGGAGATGCCCTCGCTCGACGCGTTGCAGGCCGAGCTGGGCGGCGAGGATTTTCAGGTCGTGGCCATTGCCGCGGGCCATAACCCGCCGCCTGCGATCAAGAAGTTCCTGACCGAGGCCAAGGTGGAAAACCTGCCGGTCCTTCTGGACCCACGCCAGACGCTGGCGCGGGAAATGGGCGTGATGGGCATGCCGGTGACCGTGCTGATTGACCGCGACGGCAATGAGATCGCCCGGCTGATCGGCGGCGCGGACTGGTCCTCGGACGCGGCCAAGGCGCTGATCAGACAGGCGACAGCGCCCTGACCCTTGCGTGGCTTGGGCAGATCGCGATGTGGTCGTTGACCAGCCCGCAGGCCTGCATGAAGGCATAGGTAATGACCGGGCCGCAGAACTTGAAACCGCGCTTCTTCAACTCCTTGGCCATGGCCTCGGATTCCGGGGTCTTGGTCGGAACCTCGGCAAGGCTGGCACGGGACTGCTGCAGCGTCTGGCCACCGACAAAGGACCAGATGAAGGGCGAAAACCCCTCATTCGCCTCGATCTCCAGATAGGCGCGCGCACCGGTGACGGTGGCCTCGATCTTGCCACGATGGCGGATGATGCCGGGGTTCTGCAGGGCACGGGCAATTTCGGGTTCCCCCCAGCGGGCGACACGCTCGGGGTCGAAGCCGTCGAAAACCTCGCGGAATGCGTCGCGCTTGCGCAGGATGGTGATCCAGCTAAGGCCCGCCTGAAACCCGTCCAGCACCAGCTTTTCCCATAGCGCGCGGGGGTCGCGCTCGGGGACGCCCCATTCCTCGTCGTGATAGGCCACATAAAGCGGATCGCTTCCGCACCAGCCGCAGCGCGTGCCTTCGGTCATCATCCATTAACCTCGAGTCGAGAAACCTGCCCGGTTTTACCCGATGTTAGGAGATCATCGCCAGACTTCCGCCGAAGACAGGAGGCAGCGCATGACAGATCACTTGGACCATCGACAGGAATTCGGCTCTCCGCTGGATTACATGGTCGATCAGCAATCGCGCATGACGATGGCGACCGTGCGCCGTGCCGTCGCGCGCGGGGATGCGGTTCTGGCCTATCAGCCGGTGGTGCAATCCGATCGCCTCGGCCGCGCCGCCTTTCATGAGGGGGTGATCCGAATCATCGATGAAACCGGGCGGGTCGTGCCGCTGCATGATTTCATGCATCTGGCCGAGACGACCGAGCTGGGTCGCCAGATCGACTGCCTTGCGCTGGATCTGGGGCTGAAGACGCTGGCCGAGGATGCCTCAATCCGGCTGTCGATCAACATGTCGGCGCGCTCGATCGGCTATCCGACATGGATGCGCATGGTCCGCGACGGAATCGGCCATGACCCAAGCCTGGCCGAGCGGCTGATCTTCGAGATATCCGAGACCTCGGCGATGGGCATGCCGGAAGTGGTCGGCCCCTTCATGCGAGAGCTGCAATCCCATGGCGTCAGCTTCGCGCTGGACGATTTCGGCTCGGGCTACACCTCGTTCCGTTACCTGCGCGACTTCTGTTTCGACATGATCAAGATCGACGGCCAATTCATCCGAGAGATCGCGACTCAGCGCGACAATCAGGTGCTGGCCCGCGCCCTGCAATCGATTGCCCATCACTTCGACATGTTCACCGTGGCGGATTCCGTCGAATCGGCCGAGGACGCGGCCTTCCTGATCGACATGGGAATCGACTGCATGCAGGGTTTTTATTTCGGCGGTCCGACCCTTATGCCGCCATGGCGGTCACCCGGTTCGGCCGCTGTCCGAGCTTGAAAACGCTGGATTTATCCACACAGTTTGTTTATTTTTCAGGCAAATAATCCGCCTCGCATTCGGTTGATTAAGTCGTGATCAGTTATCTTGACCTTGCGGCATGAAACCGAAACTGTGCCCTGACGCTGAAGCCATTCGGCACTCAGGGAAGGAGCCTGACATGACCAAAGCAGTGATCGTATCTGCGGCCCGTACTCCGGTCGGAAGTTTCCTCGGATCATTCGCCAATACCCGCGCCGACGACCTTGGCGCCATCGTGCTCAAGGCTGTGATCGAGCGGGCTGGTATCGATCCGTCCGAGGTCTCGGAAACCATTCTTGGTCAGGTCCTGACCGCGGGTCAGGGACAGAACCCCGCCCGGCAGGCCCATATCAAGGCCGGGCTGCCCAAGGAATCGCCCGCATGGCTGATCAACCAGGTCTGCGGCTCGGGCTTGCGGACGGTGGCACTGGCCGCCCAGCAGGTCATCCTGGGCGACGCCAAGATCGTGATCGCGGGTGGGCAGGAATCCATGTCGCTTGCCCCGCATGCGGCCTATATCCGCGCCGGGCAGAAGATGGGCGACATGAAGATGCTCGACACCATGATCCGCGACGGGTTGTGGGATGCCTTCCACGACTACCACATGGGCCAGACCGCTGAAAACGTCGCGGCCAAGTGGGAAATCTCGCGTGGCGCGCAGGACGAATTCGCCGTCGCCTCGCAGAACAAGGCCGAGGCCGCGCAGAAGGCCGGGCGTTTCGCCGATGAGATCGTCCCCGTCACCATCAAGGGCCGCAAGGGAGATACCATCGTCGACACCGACGAATATGTCCGCCACGGTGCCACGCTGGATGCGATGGAAAAGCTGCGCCCCGCCTTCACCAAGGACGGCACCGTGACCGCCGCCAACGCCTCGGGGCTGAATGACGGTGCCGCGGCGGTGCTGGTCATGTCCGAGGATGAGGCCGCGCGGCGTGGCCTGACCCCGCTGGCGCGGATTGCGTCCTATGCCTCCGTCGGCGTCGATCCGTCGATCATGGGCTCGGGTCCTATCCCGGCCAGCCGTCTGGCGCTGGAAAAGGCCGGCTGGGGCGTCGGTGACCTGGATCTGGTCGAAGCGAACGAAGCCTTTGCCGCCCAGGCCTGCGCCGTCAACAAGGACATGGGCTGGGACCCGTCGATCGTGAACGTGAACGGCGGCGCCATCGCAATCGGCCACCCGATCGGGGCCTCGGGCGCGCGTATCCTGAACACCCTGCTGTTCGAACTGCAGCGTCGCGGCGGGAAAAAGGGCCTGGCCACGCTGTGCATCGGCGGTGGCATGGGCGTGGCGCTTTGCATCGAGCGGCCCTGAGTTTTCGGCGCGCGACCCGCTCGCGCGCCGGGCACGACGAATTCAATTCCTGAAGCTGAATTTCTGAATGGGGGGAATGATTATGGGCAAGGTTGCTCTGGTTACGGGCGGATCGCGCGGCATCGGTGCCGCGATCTCGAAGGCGCTGAAGGAGGCGGGCTACGAGGTCGCGGCGAATTACGCCGGCAATGACGACGCCGCCCGCGCCTTTACCGAGGAAACCGGCATCAAGACCTACAAATGGTCGGTCGCCGATTACGAGGCCTGCGAGGCCGGGATCAAGCAGGTCGAAGAGGAATTGGGCCCCATTGCCGTGCTGGTCAACAATGCCGGCATCACGCGGGACGCAATGTTCCACAAGATGACCCCCCAACACTGGAAAGAGGTCATCGACACCAACCTGACCGGGCTGTTCAACATGACCCATCCGGTCTGGACGGGCATGCGCGACCGCAAATATGGCCGCATCGTCAACATCAGCTCGATCAACGGCCAGAAGGGTCAGGCCGGACAGGCCAACTATTCGGCGGCCAAGGCGGGCGATATCGGCTTTACCAAGGCGCTGGCTCAGGAAGGGGCGCGCGCGGGCATCACCGTCAACGCGATCTGCCCCGGCTATATCGGCACCGAAATGGTCCGCGCCATCGACGAGAAAGTCCTGAACGAGCGTATCATCCCGCAGATCCCCGTCGGCCGTCTGGGCGAGCCCGAGGAAATCGCGCGCTGCGTCGTTTTCCTTGCCTCTGAGGATGCGGGCTTCATCACCGGCTCGACGATCTCGGCCAATGGCGGCCAGTTCTTCGTCTGAGTGATTCCCCTGAAAATGGAAACGGCCCGCATCCCGCGGGCCGTCTTCATTTCAGCTTGCCGTGTCGACGGTCATCTCGACGTCAATGCGACAGGCGCGCGATCTCTTCCTTGAGGCGCAACTTTTCCTTTTTCATCTGCGCGATCGAAAGATCGTCCATGCCGGGGCAACGCGCGGCCGCCTCGATTTGAGTGGACAGTGACTGATGTTTACGGCGGAGCTCCTGAACATGGGATTCAACCGACATTTCGTCCTCCTGGATTGATCGAACGAGGGCGATTGCAACACAGAATCGTCACATTGTCACCGGGATTCACCGGTCCCGCAGGTTGAGCGCGACTCCTTGCCGCAAGACCGCGTGGGCTTCCGCCGAAAGGTCTTCGCCATCGGTCAAATGTGACGGTTTTTCATGCATGATAAAGGGAAACAGCAGCCGTGGCGGGGTACGCGCCCCCTTGCGCGCAAGGACGATCACGCGCCCTGCCTCTCGCCCGGTGCGGGCGCTGACTGGCAAAATTGTGATCTCGCCGGCGCGCGCCCCAAGATTGGCCAGAATCTCGGCCAGACGTTCGGCGCGGTGGATCAGGGTCAGCCAACCGCCGGGCTGCAAGCGGCGCAATCCGCATTCGATCCACAGCGACAGCGGCACATCCTCATGGCGCGCGGTGCCGCGTCCGGCATCCGGGGCAATGGTGCCGCTGGCGAAATAGGGCGGGTTGGCGATGACGTGATCGAAGCTGTGCGACCGCAGCGCCGCGGGCATATGGGTCAGGTCGCCCTCAATGATCGTCGCGGGCAGGCCATTCGTCTTGGCGTTCTGTCGGGCCAGATCGGCATAGCCCGGCTGCAATTCCAGCCCCGTCAGCTGCAGGTCATCGACCCGCGCGCCAAGGCACAGCAGCGCCACCCCTGCCCCGCAGCCCAGCTCCAGCACGCTTTCGCCGGATTTCGCCGGGCAAGCGGCGGCCAGCATGACCGCATCCGCCCCGGCACGGTAGCCTACGACGGGTTGGGTGATGGTCAGCCTGCCGCCCAGAAAGCCGTCGGCCCGCAGGGCGTCAGCGCGCGTCATGGATGTCATTGTCGCGCAGGATGGCACTGGCCATGAAATGATCCCGATCCGCGACCATCAGCCGTCGCGGCAGGATTCCCAGCGATCCCTCCAGCACGCTCATGTGCTGATCCAGTGCAAAAGCCGGGATTCCCTCGGCTTCAAGCAGGTCGGTCGCCCGCGCGATCAGCAGCGGATTTGTGGTGCGCAAAAGTTCCTTCATGGCGCCAAAGGGTAAGCTGCGGTTGCGTATGTGTCCATGCCGTGGCAATGGCTTGCAGGCGAAAGGGAATGGCACATGGGCATGAACGAAAACGTCTCGAAGCCGCTCGACCGGCTTTCCAATGAACTGGCCGGCGACATGGCAGCGGTCAATGCGCTGATCCGCGAGCGGATGGCCAGCCGGCATGCGCCCCGCATTCCCGAGGTGACCGCGCATCTGGTCGAAGCGGGCGGCAAGCGATTGCGGCCAATGCTGGTGCTGGCTGCGGCGCGGCTGTGCGGCTATCAGGGCGACAGCCATGTGCTGCTGGCTGCTGCAGTCGAATTCATCCACACCGCGACCCTGCTGCACGACGATGTCGTCGATGAAAGCCAGCAGCGCCGGGGCCGTCCCACAGCCAACCTGTTGTGGGACAACAAGTCCAGCGTGCTGGTCGGCGATTACCTGTTCGCGCGCAGCTTCCAGCTGATGGCCGATACCGGCAGCATGCAGGTCATGCGTATTCTGGCCAATGCCAGCGCCACCATTGCCGAAGGCGAGGTGCTGCAGCTGACCGCTGCGCAGGACATCGCGACGACCGAAGACACCTATATCCAGATCGTGCGCGGCAAGACCGCGGCGCTGTTCTCGGCCGCGACCGAGGCCGGGGCGGTGATCTCGGGGGTCGAGGCACCCGTGCAGCAGGCGCTGTTCGATTACGGCGATGCGCTGGGGATTGCCTTCCAGATCGTCGACGACCTGCTGGATTACGGCGGCAGCACCACCACCATCGGCAAGAATGTCGGCGACGACTTCCGCGAGCGCAAGCTGACCCTGCCGGTCATCAAGGCGATTGCCGCCGCCGATGACGAGGAGCGCGCCTTCTGGACCCGCACCATCGGCAAGGGCCAGCAGGATGAGGGCGATCTGGACACCGCGCTGGCGATCCTCAAGCACCGTGGCGCGCTGGATGCCGCCCGCGCCGACGCCATCGCCTGGGCCGAACGCGCCAAGGCGGCGCTGGATCTGGCCCCTGCGCATCCCTTGCGCGACATCCTGTCGGATCTGGCGGATTACGTGGTCTCTCGTCTGTCGTGATCGCGATCCACTGAAACGCAAAAAGCCCGGCTTGTGCCGGGCTTTTCCATTTCAGGGACAAGCCCCTTAGTTGTTGTAGGCGTTCTCGCCATGGGTGGTGATGTCCAGACCCTGACGCTCGTCATTGGCGGGCACACGCAGGCCGACCACGGCCTTGACGATCAGCAGCGCGACGAAGGACACGACCGCCGACCAGACCACCGCGACCACGACACCCATGGTCTGGGTCATGACCTGAGCCGAGATGCTGTAGCCCTCGGCCACGGCACCGGTCGAGTAGTCGAAGACACCCGTGCCACCCAGCGACGGCGCAGCGAAGACGCCGGTCAGGATCGCGCCGATGATGCCGCCGATTCCGTGGATGCCGAAGACATCAAGGCTCTCGTCGATGCCCAGTTTCGATTTCAGGCTGACCACGAACCACATGCAGGCGAAACCGGCGACCAGACCGATGACGATGGCGCCCATCGGGCCGACGAAACCGGCTGCCGGGGTAATGCCAACCAGACCGGCGATCGCACCCGAAACGCCGCCCAGCAGCGAGGGATGGCCGCGGAACAGCCACTCGCCAAAGGCCCATGCCAGTGCAGCGGCAGCGGTGGCGACAACGGTGTTCAGCAGGGCCAGCGCGGCCGTGCCGGTGGCTTCCATGTTCGAACCGGCGTTGAAACCGAACCAGCCGATCCACAGCAGGCAGCCGCCCAGCAGGGTGAAGGGCAGGTTGTGCGGGGCCATCAGTTCCTTGCCATAGCCAAGGCGCGGCCCGACCATGATCGCGGCAACAAGGCCCGCAATACCGGCGTTGATGTGGATGACCGTGCCGCCGGCGAAGTCCAGATCGCCATGGCCGAACAGGTAGCCCGAGGGCGCGTCATAGGCGCTGGGACCGCCCCACCACCAGACCATGTGGGCCATCGGCAGGTACGAGAAGAAGAACCAGATCACCACAAAGATCAGGATGGCCGAGAATTTCATCCGCTCGACCGTGGCGCCGACGATCAGTGCCGAGGCGATGCAGGCAAAGGCCAGCTGGAAGGTGACGAAGACATATTCCGGCACAAAGACGTTCTGGGTGAAGGTCTCGGCCAGCGAACCGGGGTTCACGCCCGCAAGGAAGGCTTTGGACAGACCGCCGATGAACGGGGTCAGCGCGGTCGCATCTTCGGCCGCACCAGCGCCGGTGAAGGCCAGCGAATAGCCAAAGCAGACCCACAGCAGGGCCATGACGCAGAAAATGGTGAAGACCTGCATCAGCACAGACAGCATGTTCTTGGTGCGGACCAGACCGCCATAGAACAGGGCAAGCCCCGGCACCGACATCATCATGACGAGGATGGCCGAGATCATCATCCAGGTGGCATCGCCCTTGTCGACGATGGGGGCAACGGTTTCGGCGACTGCCGCGGCCGCATCGGCCGCCTCTTGCGCTGTCGCCGGCACGGCCAGCCCGGCAAGCGGGAGGGCAAGCGCCGGGATCATTCTATTGATCGCGGTTAGTCTGTTCATGTTTCCTGCACCTTTTCTCTGCGTCGCAGCAGTTCCGATGGTCAGGAAACGCGCGGCATTCCGCTCAGCACAAGACTTGTGCAGGAAATGTGCGCGACCCGGTCACGACAAGCCCAATATTTCATCAGCGGTTGCCCGCTTTGCAAGCTGGTGTGGCAGTTCACTCATAGGTCATCTCGGTTCTCAAACTGTTCCGCTTCCTGTATCTTGCCGCTCAAATTGGCCGGGCATCGGCCGGGCAGGAAAGCAGGCATGAAGAAACCCACCGGCAGGGGCCGAATTGTGGCTGATAAGCGCAATTTCGACCAAGCCCCTCAGAAAACTCAAAAAACCGCCGAAAAGAAGCAGCGGATCTATCGCCAGAAGCCCGCAAGGCGCGGCAATTTCCTGACTCGGGGAATCACCGGGCTGATCGTTCTGGTCTGGCGCGTGCTCTGGGGCTCGTTCTGGCGGCTGGGGGCGACGGTCGGCGCGATCGTCGCGGCGGCGACCTTCTACTTCTACACGACGCTGCCCGAACCCTCGGCACTTTTCGACGGGCGTGCCCGCGGTTCGGTCACCATGCTGGACACCGAGGGCCGGGTTTTTGCCTGGCGTGGCGAAACTTTCGGCATGGTCAGCGCCGACAAGATCGCGCCCGTGCTGAAGGATGCCGTGGTCGCGACCGAGGACAAGCGATTCTACCGCCATCTGGGCGTCGACCCTCAGGGCATCGCCAGCGCCATCCGGATCAACCTTGCCGAAGGGCGCGGCCCGCTGTCCGGCAACGGCGGTTCGACCATCACCCAGCAGGTTTCGAAACTGCTGTGCCTTGGCGACAGCTTCGACCCGATCAAGTGGAAATCCGAGGCCGACTTTGAGGCCGAGTGCCGCAAATCGACCATCTGGCGCAAGGTCAAGGAAGTCCCCTACGCCCTGGCGATGGAGCTTAAATACTCCAAGCAGGACATCCTGAACATCTACATGAACCGCTCCTATCTGGGTGCGGGCGCGCGCGGCTTTGAGGCCGCCTCGAAGCGCTATTTCGACAAATCCGCATCGGAAGTGAACGCAGCCGAGGCCGCGATGCTGGCTGGCCTGCTGAAAGCCCCCAGCTATTTCGCGCCGACCTCGAACCTTGAGCGTGCGCAGGACCGCGCCAGCGTCATCCTTGGGCTGATGCATGATCAGGGCTATCTGGACGATGCGCAATTCGCCGAGGCCAAGTCCCATCCCGCCGCGCTGTCCAAGGCGGCAGCGGCGCGGGCGGGCGGCTATTTCGCGGATTGGGTAATGGAGGCCGGTCCCGGCTTCCTGACCAGCGAAACGACCGAAGACGTGACCATCGCCACCACCTTCGACCAGCGCATCCAGCGCGCGGCCGAGCGGGCGCTGAAGCGGATCTTCGACGAAAAGGTCGCGGGCGGTTCCAAGGCACAGGCGGCGGTCGTGGTGATGTCACCCGACGGCGCCGTGCGCGCCATGATCGGCGGCCTCGACAATACCGTCAGCGGCACCTTCAACCGCGCGACGCAGGCGATGCGTCAGACCGGCTCCAGCTTCAAGCCCTTCGTCTATGCCGCGGCGCTGGATCAGGGCTACAGCCCGAATGACCGGGTTCTGGACGGTCCGCTGACCATCAACGTGCGCGGCTCGGGCCCGTGGTCGCCGCAGAACTACACCCGCAAATACATGGGCGAGGTCACGCTGACCCGCGCGCTGTCGCAGTCGCTCAATACCGCCACCATCCGCCTGCAAGAGATCGCCGGACGTGATGCGGTGCGCCGCATTGCCCATGATTTCGGCTTTGCCAATGATCTGGCCAGCGGCCCCGCGCTGGGGTTGGGCGCGTCGGAATCGACGCTGCTGAACATGACCGGCGCCTATGCGGGTATCCGCAACGGCGGCACCGCCGTTCGTCCCTACGGTCTGGTCGAACTGCGCATCAAGGGCGACGATCAGGCGCTGATCGGGCAATCCGGCGGCATGGGCCAACGCGTCATTTCGCAAAAGGCGGCGGGTGAGCTGATCGGCATGATGGAGCAGGTGATCCAGAACGGGACCGGCGGTCGCGCCAAGCTGGGCAACCGCCCCGCTGCGGGCAAGACCGGCACCACCTCCAGCTATCGCGATGCGTGGTTCATCGGCTTCACCGGCCAATATGTGACCGGTGTCTGGTTGGGCAATGACGATAACAAGCCGCTGAAGGGCGTGACCGGCGGTGGTCTGCCGGCCGAAATCTGGCAGGCGGTGATGACCGAGATCCACGAGGGTCTGCCGGTCGAATCGCTGGGCAGCTTCGCCTTTGACGCGGGCACTGCGGTGCCGCAGGTGGTGAACACGGGCAGCGACGGTGCCGTCGACCCGCTGGCCGCCGCCCTGTCCGAGGCGCTTGGCCAGCCGCAGCCCCAGCCGACCGCACCCGCCGAAACCGACCAGCCGCAGGCCACCGACCCGGCGCAATTGCAGCCGCAGGCGGGCCGCACCCTGCCCGATCCGGGCGTCCAGACCGGCGCGCCGCCGCAATTCCCGGCCGAGACCTCATCGACCGCGGGACTGGGCGAGGATACCGAGATGACCCCCGACAACGACCCGCTGACACAGGCGTTGCGCGGGATCGAAGGGGTTTACAAGCAATGACAAAAGGCCGGTCTTACGACCGGCCTTTTCCA
Source organism: Paracoccus litorisediminis (assembly GCF_009711205.1). GTDB lineage: Bacteria > Pseudomonadota > Alphaproteobacteria > Rhodobacterales > Rhodobacteraceae > Paracoccus > Paracoccus litorisediminis. The sequence continues at coordinate 45,947 of NZ_WMIG01000002.1, forward strand.
TTCACCCGTGGCGGTGTTAGCCCGCCTTTTGCAGATCGGCGGTCAACCCGGCCATGTCGCCCTTGCGCCGGGCCAGCATGGCGCCGACCTCGGCCCGCTCCGAGGCGAGCATGTTCACACCCTCGATGATGATGTTGAAATAGCGGCTTTTCCCGGACTTGTCCGAGACATGCCACTCGACCTCCATCGGGCTGCGCCCCTTGAGATAGGCGACCGAGGTCACCGCAAAGAAGGACTTCACCGGGCGTGCGCCGGTCACCTCGATCTTGGACCCGACGAACTCGCGGAAACGCTTGCCGTATTTGCGCCCGATATAGCCCTGGAAGGCCTGCTTGTAGGCCTCGAATTCGGCCGGGCTGGCCTGCCGCGCCGCCGGACCCAGCGCCGAACGCGCGATGATGTCGACATCGGCATAGCGCGCAAAGATCGCCTCGAAGGATTTGTACATCTGCGCCGAGGGCTGGCCGGAATTGATCACGGCATAGACCTCGTCCAGCGACTTCTGCACCAGCGAGCTGGCCTGCGCGGTGTCCAGCGCCTGCGCGGGCATGGCCGTCAGGGCGATACCCGCCCCGATCAGCCCCAGAAAGCCGCGGCGCGTCTCATTCGGCATAAGGGTCAATCTCGTCTCCTTCTTCGCCAAGTTCATGGCGGCGATGCTGCAACCAGATCAGCCGCGTCTGCGCATAACTATCGGCGCTTTCATGCAGGATGGAATCGACGGAATCGCTGAAACGCGCCCGCTCACCGGCTTTTGACACGGCGCGCGCGCCCAGCCCGATCAGCCATTCGTCAAGGTTCAGCACGGCATGCATCGGATCGATTACCAGATCGACAACTCTACCCACCGTGTCGCGCTCGGTCGAGGGACCCAGCAGCGGCAGTTCCAGATAGGCCCCCTCGGGCACGCCCCAGACAGCTAGGGTCTGGCCGAAATCTGTATCCTGCTCAGGCAGGGCGAAATCCGCCGTCGCCGGATCAAGGAAACCCGCAAGCCCCAGCGTCGAGTTCACAAGGAAACGGAAGGTCGTCTTAACCGCAGGCTCGGCCCGGCCCTGAAGTACATGGTTCAGCGCCTTGCCCGGCTGCGCCAGGTTCGAGCCGAAGTTTCCGATGCCCTGCAGCGCGTAGCTGCCCACCCCCGGCTTGTCCCCGCCCGAGGACATGCCCGAGGTCGCGGGCTTGATGACATTGGCGTCCAGCCCCCGGTTGAAGGCATGGACCTGCCGGTTCATCGGCTCATAGGGATCATTGATGCCCTCGGCTCCCGGATTCCCACTGCATGCGGCAAGCCCGGCAATCGCCGTGGCGGCGAGGATCATCTTGCAGGTCAATCTTCTGGCAACCTTCAGCTGTTATAGGCAGGTTTCGACCGTCAGGCATATTCAACCGTTGATCGTCACAGCTTTTGGGATATGCGCTGTAACCGGAACCGACAAGACGGGTCGGAAGGAACAAGGGGAAAACCGGCATGGCTTCGCCGCCGATACATCACGACGGACTTTCCGAGCTGCGCCGCGCGCGCGCCGGATCGTGGCGCCTCTTCGGGTTTGTCGGGCTGTTCTCCTTTGCGGTGAACCTTCTGATGCTGACCGGACCGCTGTTCATGATGCAGGTCTATGACCGGGTGCTGGCCAGTCGCTCGCTGGAAACGCTGACCGCGCTGTTCCTGCTGGTAGTATTCCTGTTTTTGTTGATGGGGTTGCTGGATTTGGCGCGCAGCCGGGTCATGGCCCGCGTCGCCGCGCGTTTTCAGGACCGTCTGGAAGGGCGGGTCTTTACCGCCGCCCTGCAGGATGGCAGCGCCACCGGCTCTGAAGCCGCGACCAAGGGCGGCATGCGCGATCTTGAGGCCGTGCAGCGCCTGATCGGCTCACCGGTGCTGATGGCCTTGTTCGACATTCCATGGGCGCCGTTCTTCCTAGCCGCGGTCTATGTCTTTCACCCGCTTCTGGGGGCTGTCGCCACCGCCGGGCTGGTGATCCTTGTCGGCTCGACCCTTCTCAACCAGATACTCAGCCGCGATTCGCTGCAAAGGGCGGCGATCGCCTCGCAATCGTCGGATCGCATGTCCGACCTGTTCCGGGATGAAGGTGAGCTGATCGGCGCGCTCGGCATGCGTCGGGCGACCTTCCGCCGCTGGCAAACTGCCCGCGACCGCGCCACCGCCGCCACGATCGAGGGGCAGGACCGCGCCGCCGCCTTCACCGTCTTTTCGCGCAGCTTCCGCCTGTTCCTGCAAAGCGCGCTTCTGGCCGCCGGGGCCTATCTGGTCCTGCGCCAGGAGGTGACGCCGGGCGCGATGATCGCCTCGTCGATCCTGATGGGTCGGGCGCTGGCTCCGGTCGAGCAGATCGTCGGCGGCTGGCCCATCGTGCAACGGGCGCAGGACGGCTGGAAACGGCTGGGCGCGCTGCTGTCGCGCCGTCCGCCTGCCGTGACGCGCACCCCCCTGCCGCGCCCCGCCGCCCGGATCGAGGTCCGTAACCTTACCATCGTGCCGCCGGGACAGAATGTGGCGATCCTGCGCGGCGTCAGCTTCGACATCGCCCCCGGTCAGGCCATGGGCGTGATCGGACCGTCAGGCGCTGGCAAATCGACGCTGGCCCGCGCGTTGATCGGCGCATGGCCCGTCGCAGGCGGCTCGATCCGGATGGATGGCGCGACCTTGGATCAATACGACCCCGACGTGCTGGGCAGCCTGATCGGCTACCTGCCCCAGCAAGTGACACTGTTCGACGGCACCATCGCCGAAAACATCGCCCGCCTCTCGCCCGAGCCCGATCCCGCCCAGATCGTTGCCGCCGCCACCGCAGCTGCCGCGCATCGGATGATCCTCGACTTGCCGCAAGGCTATGACACCCCGGTCAGCCAAGCGGGCGGGCGGCTTTCGGGCGGGCAGATCCAACGCATCGGCCTGGCACGCGCGCTATATGCCGATCCCGTCCTGTTCGTTCTGGATGAGCCGAACTCCAACCTCGACAACGAAGGCTCGGCAGCGCTGAACACGGCGATCCGCAGCATCAAGGCGCGCGGCGGCGCGGTGATCATCATGGCGCATCGTCCCGCTGCCATCCATGAATGCGAACTGCTTCTGATGATGGATCAGGGCATGCGCCGCGCGTTTGGGCCACGCGACGACGTTCTGAAATCCATGGTCCGCAATGCCGACCAGATCAACCGCGCCCAAGGCCAGGGCGGAGGCGTGTCATGACCGATCCCCGACCGGCAGCCCCCGACCTGCCCATCGCCGCCACCCCTGCCAGCACCTCGGGTCCCGCCAAAGTGCCCAGTCCGCCCCCGCCACCCCCGGTCCGCCCCGACTGGTCGGCGCGGGGCTCGGTCGCGCTCGGGCTGTTCGCGCTGGCCCTGCTGATCGGCGGCTTCGGACTCTGGTCGGTTGGCGCACGCATCGCCGGGGCTGTCGTCGCCTCGGGCCAGGTCGAGGTCGAGCAGCGCCGCCAGATCGTCCAGCATCCGGATGGTGGCGTCGTCTCGGAAATCCTTGTGCATGAGGGCGAAAGCGTCGCGGCAGGACAGGTTCTGATCCGGCTGGACGGCGCGCTTCTGGGCACAGAACTGACCATCGTCGAGGGTCAGTATTTCGAAATACTCGCCCGCCGTGGCCGTCTGGAAGCCGAGCGCGCCGACATAAAGGACATCGCCTTCCCCGAGGAACTGACCCGTCAGGCCAGTACCCGCCCCGAGCTTGCCAACCTCATGGAGGGACAGGCCAGCCTGTTCCGCGCCCGGCTGGACACGCTGACCCAATCGCTGGGCCAGCTTTCGAAACAGTCCGAACAGGTGCAATCCCAGATCCGCGGCATCGACGCCCAATCGGTCGCCCTGCAGCAGCAGCGCGACTTCATCTCGCAGGAATTGCGCGACCAGCGCTCGCTGCTGGAAAAGGGCCTCGCCCAGGCCTCGCGCGTGCTGGCACTGGAACGCGAGGCCGCAAGGCTGGACGGACTTCTGGGCGAGGCGACCGCCAATCGCGCTCAGGCAGAAACCCAGTTGGCCGAGATCGACCTGTCACGTCTGGAAAAATCCGCAGCCTATCGGCAAGAGGCCGAAACCGAGCTGCGCGACCTCGGCTATCGCGAGCTTGAACTGGCCGAACGCCGCCGTTCGCTGACCGAACAGATCGCCCGGCTTGAAATCCGTGCACCCGTCGCCGGCGTCGTGCAGGAATTGCAGATCACTACGCCCCGCTCGGTCATCCGCGCCGCGGACCCGATCCTGTACATTATCCCGCAAGACCGGCCGCTGGTCGTCGCCGCCCGCATCGCCACGATCAATATCGATGAGGTCCATCCCGGCCAGCAGGTGGTTCTGCGCTTCTCGTCCTTCTCGTCGCGCACCACGCCCGAGATCGACGGCATCCTCAGCCGCGTGTCGCCCGACACGCTGGTCGACCAGACCACGCACGTCCCCTATTACCGCGCCGAGGTCACCATCCCGCCACAGGAACGCGCCAAGCTGGAAGGACTCAGCCTCATCCCCGGCATGCCGGTCGAAGTCTATGTCCAGACTGGCGAACGCAGCCCCTTCGCCTATCTGGTCAAACCCCTCAGCGATTATTTCATCCGCGCCTTCCGCGAAAACTAAGAAAAGCAAAAGGGCGCGGCCCCACAGCCGCGCCCAATTCTTTCTTGCCCAAATATCCCGGGGGAGTCGCGCGGCACGCGCGGCGGGGGCAGAGCCCCCCTTACAGCCCCAGACACCAGCGCATGACGGCCTTTTGCGCATGCAGCCGGTTCTCGGCCTCGTCGAAAATCACCGAATTCGGCCCATCCATCACCGCGCTCGTGACCTCGTCATCGCGATGCGCGGGCAGGCAATGCATGAACAGCGCGTCGGACTTGGCCTGCGCCATCAGCGCCTCATTGACCTGATAGCCACGCAGCTGGTTATGACGCCGCTCACGTGCCGATTGCGGATCATGCATCGAGACCCAGGTATCGGTCACCACCAGATCCGCGCCCGCGACGGCCTTCGCCGGATCGCGCTCGATCAGGGCCTGCACACCCTGTGCGCGGGCGAATTCCAGCGCCTCAGCCTCGGGGTCCAGCGTCGAGGGGCCGGTGAAGGTGAAGTCATAGCCGAACTGCCCGGCGGCATGGATCATGCTGGCACAGACATTGTTGCCATCGCCCGACCAGACCACCTTGCGCCCGGCGATCGGGCCGCGATGCTCTTCAAAGGTCATCACATCTGCCATGACCTGACAGGGATGGGTGCGGTTCGTCAGCCCATTGATCACCGGAACGCTGGCATATTCGGCCATTTCCAGCAGCGTCGCTTCCTCGAAGGTGCGGATCATGATCAGGTCGACATAGCGCGACAGCACGCGGGCGGTATCGGCGATGGTCTCGCCATGGCCCAGCTGCATTTCCTTGCCCGACAGCACCATGGTCTGCCCGCCCATCTGGCGCACGCCCAGATCGAAGCTGACGCGGGTGCGGGTCGAGGGCTTTTCGAAAATCAGCGCGACCATGCGGTTCTTCAGCGGCTGATCGGCATCGGGTGCCCCTTTCGGCTGGCCGTTGCGCGCATCCTTCATCCGACGCGCCGCATCGATCATGCCCCGCAGCTCGGCCTTGTCGGTGGTGTGGATGTCGAGAAAACTGTTCATTTGCTACTGTCTTTCGGATTGATCCGGCAAGGAAGCCGCTTTGCCGGTGTTAGGTCAAGGCCCGTGGCCCGTTTCACGCGGTGGGGAAAGACAAAGCCTCATCGGAGACGCGTCATCACACGCGCCTTGCTGCCATCCTCGGTCAGCCGCAGATCGCTGCCGGAAAAACCGGCCTTTTCATAGGCGCGGATGGCGCGGTGATTGTCCGGCGCGGGGTCGATGACCAGAACCGACGCCTCGACCAACAGGATATCGGACAGCGCGGACAGCCATTGCCCGCCACGACCAAAGCCATCCGGCCCGGAGAAGCAGTCGATCGCCAGCGCATCGGCGGGCAGGTCGTGGAAATGCGGCGCGTTCCAGTGATGCGCCGGATAGACCTGCGCATAGGCAATGGCCGCGCCATGTTCCAGCACCAGCCATTGCCGCATCGCGGGTTCGTCCAGATCCTCGGCAATCCCGGCCAGCTGCGTCTCGGCCCCGCGCCACCAGCGCGCGACCTCGGGCAGGCGCAGCCAATCCGCCAGCAGGGGCAGATCGGCGCGCGTGACAGGCCGGAAGCCGAACCTATCCATCCAACCTGTCGGCCGCCCGGTCCAGCCGGGCCACCGCCTCAGAGATGTCCTCGTCGCTGATGTTCAGCGGCGGCAGCAGGCGCAGGGTGTCATCCGCCGCAGGCACCGTCAGGATCTGCTCGGCATAGCCTGCCTTGACCAGATCGCCCGGCGCGACGCGACATTTCAGCCCCAGCATCAGCCCCTGCCCCCGAATCCCTTCAAAAACATCGGGATGGGCCGCAACCAGACCTTCCAGCTTTTGACGGAACAGACCGGCCTTGCGATTGACCTCGGCCAGAAATTCCGGCGCGGCGATAATCTCCATGACTTTTGCGCCAACCGCGCAGGCCAAGGGATTGCCGCCATAGGTCGAGCCATGCGTGCCAGCGACCATGCCGGCCGCGGCGCTTTCGGTGGCCAGAACCGCACCCAGCGGGAAGCCGCCGCCGATACCCTTGGCGACCATCATGATATCGGGCGCGACCCCGGCATATTCATGCGCAAACAGCTTGCCGGTCCGGCCCATGCCGCATTGCACCTCGTCCAGAACCAGCAGCGCGCCGGTCTGGTCGCAAAGCGCGCGGATCAGGCGCAGGTCCTCATCGGATAGCGGGCGGATGCCGCCTTCGCCCTGAATCGGCTCGATCATCACGGCGGCGGTGCGGTCCGAGATCGCCGCCTTCAGCGCGTCCATGTCGCCCCAGGGCAGCTGGCGGAAGCCGGGCATCAGCGGACCAAAGCCCTTGACCATCTTTTCCGACCCGGCCGCCGCGATGGCACCGGTCGAGCGGCCGTGGAAGGCCCCTTCAAAGGTCAGGATCTCGAAACGGTCATCGCCCTGCTCGGCCCAGTATTTGCGGACCATCTTGATCGCAAGCTCGGCCGCCTCGGTGCCGGAGTTGGTCAGGAAGGCGGTGTCGGCAAAGGTGTTCTCGACCAGCAGGTCGGCCAGCCGTTCCTGCTCGGGGATGTGATACAGGTTCGAGACATGCCAGATCCGCCCGGCCTGTTCGGTCAGCGCGGCAACCAGTGCCGGATTCGCGTGACCCAGCGCATTGACCGCGATCCCCGCGCCCAGATCCAGATATCGTGTCCCATCCGTCGTGATGGCCCAGCTGCCCTCGCCTCGTTCAAAGGCAAGATCGGCACGGTTATAGGTCGGCAGGACATGCGGAATCATGGAGTGGTCCCTTTGCAGACATGGGCCGCTAAATGCGAATACCCGGAAATGACGGAAAGGCAGGCGGGATCGGACGCTGAAGAATCAACGTCGGGGACGGGCGTGATATGCGGTCCGAATGATCATGCCGGTCGCATAGCGCGGAACGCAGCGTCACGCAACGGGATTCACGGCTTCATCCGATGGCCCGAGCACAGCAACCGCCAGACCGCGTAAAGCACCAGCATGGCCGTCAGCACCGACACGACCAGCGCCCGTGCAACCGGCGCGTCCGAGACCCCGGCAATGCCGTAACGCGCCCCGTCGATCAGATAAAAGATCGGATTCCAATGCGCCAGCGTGGCGAAGGGCTGGGGCAGCGCCTGCACCGAATAAAATGTGCCCGACAGGAAGGACAGCGGTGTCACGATGAAATTCGTGATCGCGGCCATCTGGTCGAATTTTTGGGCAAAAATCGCTCCCAGCATGCCCAATCCCCCCATCACCAGCGCCCCCAGCACGATGAAGCTCAGCGCGATCAGCGGATGTGCGATGCCCTGCCCGATCAGCGCCGCCATCCCCAGCGCGATGACGACGGCCACGATCAGCGCCCGCACCAAGGCCCCGATCAGATAGCCCGCCATGATCTCGGCCGCGGACAAGGGCGGCATCAGCGTGTCGACGATATTTCCCTGCATCTTCGAGGAGATGATGCTGGAAGATGTGTTGGCGAAAGCGTTCTGGATCACCGTCATCATCAGGATGCCCGGTCCCAGAAAGACCAGATAGGGCAGCCCCATGACCTCGCCCCGGTCGCGCCCCAGCGCTAAGGCGAAAACCATGACGAACAGACCCGCCGTCATCAGCGGCGCAAAGACGGTCTGCTGCCAGACATTCATGAAGCGCATGATCTCGCGCCGAGCCAAGGTCCACAGGCCTAGCCAGTTCACGCGGCCGAAACGGCGCACGCCCATCTGTCGAAAACCGGGGCCGGGTTGGACGACACTCATCTGCGCTCCTTGAATTTATGGGTTCGGGCAGGTAAATCTGGCTATCCCCGGTTTAAGACCGGGTTCCGCGGAATTGAAGCCACTAGCACGAGAGCGCCGGGATGGACCCGGTGCAGGAAAGGCAAGCCATGTCCTGGACCGATGAGCGCGTCGAGACGCTGAAACGCATGTGGGCCGAAGGCCAGTCGGCCAGCCAGATCGCCAAAGAGCTGGGTGGCGTCACCAGAAACGCCGTGATCGGCAAGGTGCATCGCCTTGGCCTGTCAAACCGAAACGAGGACGGAACCGAAATGCCTGCCGCACCCGCTGCGCCCGAGGCGAAGCCTGCGCCCCAGCCCACCGCTGCTGCAGCCCCTGCCCCGCAACCCAAACCCACCCCGGCCCCCGAGCCCGCGCCGAAACCCGCTGCCGCCGCTGCTCCGCAGCCCGAGGCCGCACCGGCGCCGCAGCCGGTGAACTTCAACCGCCGGCCGATCGTGCCCGCGGGTCAGCCGCTGCCGCCGCAGCCCTCGGCCAATGAGATCAGCCCCGAGGCGCTGGCCTCGGTCCGCGAGGTCGAGAAGCGCGCCCGCAAGCTGTCGCTGATGGAACTGACCGAGCGGACCTGCAAATGGCCGATCGGCGACCCGGCGACCGACAAGTTCTGGTTCTGCGGCCTGCCCTCGGCAGCCGGAAAACCCTATTGCGAGGCCCATGTCGGCGTCGCCTTCCAACCGATGAGCTCGCGCCGCGACCGTCGGCGCTAAGTTGGCGCATTTTCCCCGGCTCGCCGCGCTGGCCGTCCTTGTGGAGGCCAAGCGCGTGCTGCTGGTCCAGCGCCGTAATCCGCCGGATGCGGGCCTTTGGGGTTTCCCCGGCGGCCATGTCGAGCCGGGCGAAACCGCGCTGGACGCCGCCGCCCGCGAACTGGCCGAGGAAACCGGCGTCATCGCCCGGCCGCGCGCCTATATCGACAATATCGACATGATCGAACGCGGGGCCGATGGCGCCCTGCGTTTCCATTTCCTGCTGGCGGCGGTGCTGTGCGACTATGTGTCGGGCGAACCCATCGCCGCCGATGACGCGCTGGATGCAGGCTGGTTCCCGGTCAGTGACATCCTTGCCGGATCCAAGCCCCTCAGCGCAGGCGTCGCCGCCACCCTGCGGCGCGCCGTGGCGACATCTGCAGGCTCATGCGTGACTTCAGGCGGCGACAGCACCTGACATCAACTGCGCTATTTTGCGTTGCGCGCCGCCTGCTTGGCATCGAACTGCTCCCAAACGGCCATACGCCCCTTTTGACGCGCATCTGCAAGCCACAGCTTTTTCCGTGCATCCGGCGTTTCGAGCGACCGGTATTTTCCACCAGAAAACTTTGCCCAATCCAGCGCCAAGCCCAGCTTGACCATTTCTGCCGATAGGTCACGACCATCCCGCAACGAGCACTTCGCAACGGTCCGACCGTGGACATCCTGCTCGATGAGCTCTGCCCGGATCGTTTCCCCCTTGCAGAGCGAGGTCAAAGCCCATTTCGCATTCTTCCCGTAAGGGTGATTCAGCTCGGCGGCATCAATTCCGAACAGACGTATCTGCGTTTTCCGGATGACCAGCGTATCGCCGTCAATCACAAAGGCCGAACCTTCGAGGATGCGACGATCCACGATCGGCTTTGCACTTCCTGCATCGAAGGGAATGACGTTTTCGCGTGGTGTCCGCGGTTGTTCTTTCGTTGACCGAGACTTCTTGCTGCCCTTGCGGCCAAGCAAAACGGCCAGCACGACTGCAATGAATAAAACGAGAGATATGACTTCCAATTGACGCAACCCTAAGCGCTTTACGACGCGATTCCTAAAGCGCTCCAGTCGATCAATGCCTGTGGGAACGCAATAGCGATAAAGCCGCGCATGCTGGAAACGATACAAAAGTATATTTTGCGGCTAACTTGGGTCGCCAGTCATGGCTGCCTCTGCACCAAACGAGCGGCGACAGGATTTTGCAAAAAGACTTTGCCTTTCCATCAGAAATAATGACAGAAATTTCAACGGTGTGGCGCCGAAGTCGGGCCCCGCAATTGGGAAGCCGTAAATGAATTGGGGAGCCGTAAATGATTGGAAGTGACCAAGACTCAATCGTACCCGGACTAAGCCAATACATCTGGTTGCTGTCCGGAGGCGCGGCCATCCTTCTGGCAATCTTATTCCGAGGGCGTGGCCCCCGTATCGGACGGAATGAAGCAGCAAGCTCAGTCTTAATACTGCTGTTCCTGCCAAAGCTGGGACTTCTTCAGCTGTTCTTTGGATCGATGATGGCGCGGCTAAGTGTTATCTACCTGAGCTCTAATCCCTCCTCGATGATATACATGGCTCCTGCCCTTACCGTTTCGCTCATCTCTATCGCAAAGTTCGTAGCCGACCGACTGGTCCGATCGTCCGGGTCATGAAGCAGATACCTCCCCGACGCTGGCCTCCCGCCCTAACCGGCACTCTCCCAAGCAGCACCTTCACAGTGCACAGACTTGGGCAGCCGGTGTACGCCCAGTGACCCAGCACCCCCAGCATTCGCTGGCTTTTCCACACCGTTCGCAGGACGGCGTTGCGCTGGACGAGGGGGCAATGTCCGCAGGACTTTCCATCTTGACGCTTCGCGGCTAGACATGGCGCCGATCAAAAGGACGCATCCCATGGCCCGGCATCTCATCACCTCGGCGATCCCCTATATCAACGGGATCAAGCATCTTGGAAACCTCGTCGGCTCGCAGCTGCCTGCGGACCTTTATGCGCGCTACCTGCGCCAGCGGGGGCATGAGGTGATGTTCATCTGCGCCACGGACGAGCACGGCACCCCCGCCGAGCTTGCCGCCAAGAAGTCCGGCAAGCCAATCGAGATCTATTGCGCCGAAATGCACGAGGTGCAGGCCGGGATCGCGCGCAATTTCGGCCTCAGCTTCGACCATTTCGGTCGCTCCTCCAGCCAGCGCAACCACGTCCTGACCCAGCATTTCGCCGGGAAACTGGATGAAAACGGCTGGATCACCGAGGTCGAGGAAAAGCAGGTCTATTCGATCGATGACGGCCGCTTCCTGCCCGACCGCTATATCGAGGGCACCTGCCCCAACTGCGGCTACGATAAGGCGCGCGGCGACCAATGCGAGAACTGCACCAAGCAGCTTGACCCGACCGATCTGATCAACCCGCGCTCGGCGATCAGCGGCTCGACCAATCTGGAAGTCCGCGCGACCAAGCACCTTTACCTGCGCCAGCGCGCGCTGAAGGACCAGATCGCGGAATGGATCGACAGCAAGAAAGACTGGCCGATCCTGACCACCTCGATTGCCCGGAAATGGCTGAACGACGGTGACGGGCTGCAGGACCGTGGCATCACCCGCGATCTGGATTGGGGCATCCCGGTCCAGAAGGGCGACCAGCCTTGGCCGGGGATGGAGGGCAAGGTCTTCTATGTCTGGTTCGACGCACCAGTCGAATATATCGCCGGCACCGCCGAAGGGACCGACGCCAAGGGCCTGCCCGACAGCGAATGGCGCCGCTGGTGGCGTCTGGACGAGGGTGCCGAGGACGTGACCTATACCCAGTTCATGGGCAAGGATAACGTGCCTTTCCATACGCTTAGCTTCCCTGCGACGATCATCGGCTCGGGTGAGCCGTGGAAGCTGGTCGATTACATCAAGTCCTTCAACTACCTCACCTATGACGGCGGCCAGTTCAGCACCTCGCAAGGTCGCGGCGTGTTCATGGATCAGGCTTTGTCGATCCTGCCCGCCGATTACTGGCGCTGGTGGCTGCTGAGCCATGCCCCGGAATCCGGTGACAGCGAATTCACCTGGGACAATTTCCAGCAATCGGTGAACAAGGATCTGGCCGATGTGCTGGGCAACTTCGTCAGCCGTATCACCAAATTCTGCCGCAGCAAATTCGGCGAGATCATCCCCGAGGGCGGCAGCTATGGCCCCGAGGAAGAGGCCCTGCTTGACGCCCTGACCGCCCGCATACGCGCCTATGAAGGCTTCATGGACGGGATGGAGATCCGCAAATCGGCTGGTGAACTGCGCGCGATCTGGGTGCTGGGCAACGAATATCTGCAATCGGCGGCACCTTGGTCGACCTTCAAGACCGACCCGGAAAAGGCCGCGATGCAGGTGCGTCTGGGCCTGAACCTGATCCGGCTTTACGCGGTGCTGTCGGCGCCCTTCATCCCCTTTGCGGCAGATGCGATGCTGGCGGCGATGCAGACCGATGACCGCAACTGGCCCGTGGACGCCCGTACAGCGCTGGCAACGCTGCCCGCAGGTCATGCCTTCACCACGCCCGAGGTGCTGTTCGCCAAGATCAGCGACGAGGATCGCGACGAATGGCAGGATCGCTTCAAGGGGATCCGTAGCTGATCCAAGGGCGTTGGGTCAGTCCAATCCATAGCAGGAGGAACGATGACCCATTGCATCCTGATCGGTTGCCCCGTCGATGAAGGCCAGCGCCGCGCCGGTTGCCTGATGGGCCCGGCCGCCTATCGGGTGGCGGGGCTGGCCCGAACCCTGACCGAGCTTGGCCACACGGTCGAGGATCGCGGCGATGTCATCCCCGCCGCTGGCCGGGGCCAGACCTGCGACAATCCCGCCGTCCATCACCTGCCCGAGGTGATCGCCTGGACCGAGGCGCTTTCTGCCTCGGCCAGCGCGGCGATGCCGGATGGCGTACCGATCTTCATGGGCGGCGACCATTCGCTGTCCCTGGGAACGGTGGCTGGGGTGGCGGCTCATGCGCAGGCCGAGGGTCGCCCGCTTTTCGTGATCTGGCTGGATGCGCATAGCGATTTCCACACGGTGCGGACGACGACCTCGGGGAACCTGCATGGAACGCCGATGGCCTATGCCGCCGGACGCGCGGGATTCGAGCCCTTTCCGCCCTTCCCCGCCCCCGTTCCGGGCCAGAACATCTGCATGTTCGGCATCCGCTCGGTCGATCCGGCGGAACATGCTGCGCTTGAGGAAACCCGGATCACCGTGAACGACATGCGGGTTCTGGACGAACATGGCATTGCCGCTCCGCTGCGGGCCTTTCTGGACCGGGTGCGGGCCGAAAACGGGCTGCTGCATGTCAGTCTGGATGTCGACTTCCTCGACCCCTCGATCGCACCCGCCGTCGGCACCACCGTTCCCGGCGGCACCACCTTCCGCGAGGCGCATCTGGTCTGCGAGCTTTTGCACGAATCCGGGCTGATGACCTCGCTCGATCTGGTCGAGCTGAACCCATTCCTTGATGATCGCGGGCGCACTGCCAAGCTGATGGTGGATCTGGTCGGATCGCTGATGGGACGCAAGGTCTTCGACCGCCCGACGCGCAGCTTCTGACCTTGCCAATTGCCGTCCCGCCCGCTAGCCACGGAACAGGCGCGGGCGTGGCGGAATGGTAGACGCATGGGACTTAAACTCCCTGGGGCGCAAGCCTGTGCGGGTTCGAGTCCCGCCGCCCGTACCATCCCCGACAGACCGGGACTGGCCGCCAACCTCGATCCTGCGACTGACGCGATTGTGTCCGCCCTTGCGGACCTTCGATAAGACCGTTTGCCCTTGGTTCCTCTGCCCGGCTCGGATAGGTTCGCGCCAGATTGCGACAGCAGGAGAAACAGGATGCCTCAGCGTCTTCACCTCGTCTTCGGGGGCGAGCTCGTGGACCCGTCCCGGACGGAATTCCGTGACACCAAGAACATTCACGTCGTCGGTATTTTCCCCGATTACGACAGCGCCTTCGCCGCGTGGAAGGCCGAGGCCCAGCGGACCGTGGACAGCGCCCATACCCGCTATTTCATCGCCCATCTTCACCGCCTGCGCGACGAAGAACGCGAGATCAGCCCGACCGAGGAACTCGGCAGCTGATCGCGGCCGGACAGGCGGATAAGGGATGCCCCCTCCGGGACAAGTAGGCTCGTCTCTGGCCCTGTGGCTGCATCTGCGGCGGCGCTCGGCCCTGGGTCCGAGCGGTGCCGCGCCGCCCGAGGCCCCGCCGGGCAGCGGCACGCTGATCCTTGTCCATCTGTCCGAACGCGCCGATGAACCACTGCCTATTCAGGGCGTGGTCAAGGCGCTGCTGGTGCGCAGGCCGGGCCTGCGCCTTGCCTTTACCGGCGCGCCACTACCCGAGGACGCCCTGCCCGCAGGCGTCAAATCCACCCATCTGGGCCAGCCACGCGACCCGACGGCGGTCCGCGACATCATCGACAGGCTGAAGCCGCAAGCGCTGCTGCTGATCGGCGGACAACTGCCCTCGGCGCTGATCACCGGCATGGCCGAGGACCAGCTGCCGGTGGTGTTGGCCGAAGCCCGGCTGACCGATTACGAACGCCGCGGGTTGTGGCGCGGTATGGTCAATCGCGGGTTGATGCAGCGCCTGTCCCGCGTTCTGGTCCCCGACATGGCCGCCGGAGCCACCGCGCGCCAGCTTGGCGCCGCGCCCGAGCGGATCGAGATGACCGGCCCGGTGACCGAAACCCTGCCCCCCCTGCATGCCAATGAGGCCGAGCGCGCGGCCCTTGCCCAGATCCTGCGCGGCCGCCATGTCTGGCTGGCCGCCGCCCCCACCTTCCCCGAGATCAAGGCCGCTCTCCGCGCCCATCATCTGGCCTTGCAGCACAATCACCGGGCGCTGCTGATCCTCGCCGCGCTGCCCGAGGATCTGGTGCCGGCCATCCGTGCCGAGGCCGAGACGTTGGGCCTTGCCAGCGTCCTGCGCTCAGAAGACGAAGACCCCATGGCCGATGACCATGTGCTGATTGCCGATGACCCCTATGAAATGGGGCTGTGGTATCGCTTGGCCCCGGTGACCTTCATGGGCGGCACGCTTTTCCCCGGCCCCGGCCTTGCCCCACGTCATCCGTTCGAACCCGCGGCGCTGGGTTCGGCGATTATCCACGGCCCGATGCCCGGCACTTATGCGGCAGAATGGGTGCAACTGGGCGGCGCTTCGGCGGCGCGACAGGTCAGCGATGCCGAGACGCTCAGCCGGGCGGTCTCGGACCTGACAGCCCCCGATCAGGCCGCGATACTGGCGGGCAATGCGTGGTCGGTCAGCACCGGCGGCGCGGCCGTCATCCGCCGCATCGCCGACGCGGTGATCGATGCGATGGAGGAAGCGGATTGAGCCTGCGCGCCCCAGATTTCTGGTTCCGACTACCCGGTCTTGCGGCCCGGGCCTTGTCGCCGCTGGGCGCGCTATATGCGGCGGGAACGGCGCGCCGGGTTGCGGGTGGCGCGCGCCTCCGCCCCGGCGTTCCGGTAATCTGCGTTGGCAATATCAACGCGGGCGGGACCGGCAAGACGCCCTCGACCATCATGTTGGCGCAACGGCTGCAGCAGCGCGGCGTCGATGTGCATATCGTCTCGCGCGGGTTTGGCGGCACCGAAAAGGGCCCGACCCGCGTCGATGAGGCACGCCACCGCGCCGAACAGGTCGGCGATGAGCCGCTGCTGATGGCGGCCTTTGCCCCGGTCTGGGTTGCGGATTCGCGGGTCGAGGGTGCAAAGGCGGCAGTCGCGGCGGGGGCGCAGGCGATCCTGCTGGATGACGGCTTTCAGGACCCGTCGCTGCATCACGACCTGTCGCTGGTCGTCGTCGATGCGGCAAAGGGTTTTGGCAACGGGCTGTGCCTGCCCGCCGGACCGCTGCGCGAGCCGGTCAGCCGCGGACTTGCCCGTGCCGACCTGTTGCTGTCGATCGGAGAGACTGACGCGCAGGACGCATTTGCCGCGCAATGGGGGACGAAACTTACGCTGCCGCATCTGCGCGGGCGCCTTGCGCCGCTACAGACCGGCATGGACTGGCAGGGGTTGCGGGTGCTGGCCTTTGCCGGCATCGGCCATCCCGAGAAGTTCTTCGCCACGCTGCGCAGCCTGGGGGCCGAGATCGCACGGGCGGAACCGCTTGAGGATCACCAGCCCTTCACCCCTGCCCTGCTGACCCGGCTGGAGACCGAGGCGCGGCTGTCCCGCGCCCAGTTGGTCACCACCGAAAAGGACGCCGCCCGCCTGCCGCGCAGCTTCCGTCCGCAGGTTCTGGCCCTGCCCGTCCGGCTGGAGTTGCAGGATGCAGCCCCGCTGGACGAGAGGCTTCAGGCGCTGGGGTTGTGATCGCCCTCGCCCAGCCGTGGCGAGGCCCGATCCAATGACAGTTCGGCCTCGGAAAAGCGGATGGGCAGGCGCAGCCCCGGCACGCCCTGCGGCGAAATCCGCAAGCCCCGCGCCATAATCTGCGGGTCGGCAAAGACATCCGCCATGTCGTTGATCGGTCCGGCAGGGACGCCTTCGGCCTCCAATGCGGCCAGAAGATCGTCGCGCGTCCATGTCACGGTCACGGCGGACAGCGCCGCGCTCAGCGCCTCGCGATTGGCGATGCGGTCGGCATTGCTGGCATAGGCGGGCGCATCGGCCAGCGCAGGCAGGCCTAGGACCGCACACAGCCGCCGATATTGCCCATCATTCCCGGTCGCGATGATGATCCAGCCATCGGCGCAGTCAAAGACCGCATAGGGCACAAGGTTCGGATGGGCATTGCCCAGCCGCGACGGCGCCTTGCCGGTGGCCAGATAGTTCATCGCCTGATTGGCCATGACAGTGGTTGCCACGTCGAACAGCGCCATGTCGACATGCTGCCCGCGCCCGGTCGCGTTGCGTTGGTTCAGCGCGGCAAGGATGCCCACGACCGAATAGACGCCGGTAAAGATGTCCACCACCGCCACGCCGACCTTTTGCGGCTGGGCGTCAGGTTCGCCGGTGACGCTCATCAGCCCGGACATGCCCTGAATGATGTAGTCATAGCCCGCGCGATGCGCGTAAGGCCCGGTCTGACCGAAACCGGTCACGCTGCAATAGACCAGCCGCGGGTTCAGGCCGACAAGGCTGGCATAGTCGAGCCCGTATTTCGCAAGGCCGCCGACCTTGAAGTTCTCGATGACCACATCGGCATCCGCGATCAACTCGCGGACCTTGGCCTGCCCTTCTGGGGTGCGGAAATCGGCCGTGACCGAGCGCTTGCCGCGATTGGTCGTATGGAAATAGGCCGCTGCCCGCTCGCCCTCATGCTCGATGAAAGGGGGACCCCAGCGTCGGGTATCGTCCCCTTCCGGAGCCTCGACCTTGATGACCTCGGCCCCCAGATCGGCAAGGATCTGGCCGGCCCAGGGACCGGCCAGAATACGGGCAAGCTCGACGACCTTCAGGCCGGCAAGCGGGGTCATTACTTCTTCTCGGCCTCGGCGATCTTGGCGTCGATGATCTTCTTCATGTCATCCCAAGGCTGGTTCTGGACCGTTTCGCCCGCGATGATGAAGGTCGGCGTACCTTCGATCTTGTCGGCGGTCGCGTTCTTCTGGAAGGTGGCGACCAGATTGGCGACCTGCTGCTTGTCGGCCCAGCAAGCATCCATCTGCTCGGGCGTCATGCCGGCCTTGGCACCGACCTTGCGCAGGTTCGCGGCGATCTCATCGCCCGATTTCGCGTTCAGCCAGGTTTTCTGATCGTCGAACAGCAGATCCGAGACGGCGTAGTATTTCGAGTCACCGCCGCAGCGCGCCAGGATACCCGCCCACAGGCCCACCGCGTCGAAATAGACATCGCGCTGAATGAACTTGACCTTGCCGGTCTCGATATACTCGGCCTTCAGCTTGGGCCAGTTTTCCTCATGGAAAGCCGCGCAATGGCTGCAAGTGAAGCTGGCATATTCGACGATCGTGACCGGGGCGTCGGCATTGCCCAGCGCGATATCCTCAAGGATCTTGCCCTCGGGCATCTGCTCCTCGGCGGGCGCGGGCTGGGCTTCTTGCGCCATGACCGGCGAGACCACGGAAAAGGCCAGCGCGGCCGTGGCGGCAGCGATCAGGGAACGGCGGGTGGAAATCATGAATTGGCCTTTCGGTCGTTGGTGTCCCGGCGGGACAGGATGTTCAGCGCCATCTGCCGCATCGCGGCCGAAAGCTGGGGATCGTCGAAATCCTGCGCGATTGCTTCCGCGCGGGCGATGCGGGCGGGATCGGGTGGCGCCGTCCGGCGCGGAGCGGCAAAGCCCGCCTGTTCTTCGGCAAAGCCATTCGCATCGGCAAATCCGGTGGGCGCGGTCTGGGTCAGGCTGATCCGCGACACCGCGTTGAAGCCATAGCAGGCGTTCACCTTCTGGCGGATCTGTTCCAGCTGCATGTTGATCATCGGCGCGCGCGCGCCCGCGACCAGCAGCGTCAGGGTCGCGCCGAAGCCCTTGCCATGGCTGATCTTGACGGGGCGGGCATGGGCTGCGATCTCGGGGCCGACCACCTCGGCCCAGTTGGTCAGCAGCCGCGCGACGGCAAAGCCGCGCTGCTCACCCACCGAGCGGACCCGGTGCGCGACAAGATTTGCTGCGGCCTCGAACCCGCGCATCCGACGGCGCGGTGAACTATCGGGTTTCTTCTGGGCCATAGGGTGACCATGTGATTAAGCTGCGCGCAGTCTGGACCGAGCCGCGCGCGGACGCCAGAGCGGAGTACTGAAAATTGCGTGACTCGAGGGTGATATCGGCGGAATTGCTGGACTGGTATGACCGCCATGCCCGCGTCCTGCCATGGCGCATGCCGCCCGGTCAGGGGCGCGCCGATCCCTATCGCGTCTGGCTGTCCGAGGTGATGCTGCAGCAGACCACCGTCGTCGCGGTGAAATCCTATTTCGAGCGCTTCACCCAGCTATGGCCCACCGTACAGGATCTGGCCGCAGCGCCGGATGATCAGGTCATGGCCGAATGGGCGGGCCTTGGATATTACGCCCGCGCCCGCAATCTTGTCGCCTGCGCCCGTGCCGTCGCCGCCTTGGGGCAGTTTCCCGACACGCGTGAGGGGCTGGCGGCGCTGCCCGGCATCGGTCCCTATACCTCGGCCGCGATCGGCGCGATCGCCTTTGACCGCCCCGAGACGGTGGTGGACGGCAATGTCGAGCGGGTGATTTCTCGCCTGCATGCGCTTGAGGAACCGCTGCCCGCCTCTAAGCCCGAGATCTATCGCCTTGCCGCCGCGCAGACCCCCACCTTGCGCCCCGGCGATTACGCGCAGGCGATGATGGATCTGGGCGCGACCATCTGCACCCCGCGCAGCCCGGCCTGCGGCATCTGCCCGGTCATCGAATTCTGTCAGGCGCGCCGGCTGGGCATCGCCGCCGAACTGCCGCGCAAGATGCCGAAAAAGGCCAAGCCGCAAAGGCAGGGCACGGTCTGGATCGGCTTTTCCGGCAGCAGCGTGCTGGTCGAAACCCGGCCCGACAAGGGGCTTCTGGGCGGGACGCTGGCCTTCCCCTCGGCGGGCTGGGACGGCTCCGACCTGCCGCCGCCCGCGCTGGCCGACTGGCACGAGCTGGGCCTTGTTCGTCATGTCTTTACCCATTTCGCGCTGGACCTGACCGTGATGACGGCCGAGTTGACCCTGCCCCCCGAAAGGGGCAGGCTGGTGCCGCTTGGCGAATTCAGCGCCACCGCTCTGCCCGGCCTGATGCGCAAGGCATGGGCGCTGGCCCGCCCCAATCCAGCCCGCCCCGCGACGACCCGTCGCCATGGCAAGCCGACCTCAGAAACGTGATGGTTGACCGATGCAAACCGCCTTTCGTGCCCGACTGATCGACGCCCTGCCCTTCTGGCTGTCTTTGGGCATGGTCCCGTTGGCCTACATTGCCGCGCGTTTCGGCGGCTGGTGGTGGGCCCTGATGCCGCTTTATGCATGGTACCTGATGACCATGCTGGACGCAGTGCTTGGCCTGAACGACGAAAACCCCGACACCGAAACGCCCGAGGCGCAGCTGTTCTGGTATCGCGCCATCACCGTGATCTGGTTCCCCATCCAGTTCGCGATGATCTTTGGCGGCATCTGGTTCGCCACCCGCAGCGGCTTGTCGGGATGGGAAAAGCTGGGCCTGTTCTTTGGCATCGGCATCGCCTCGGGAACAATCGGCATCGTTTACTCCCATGAACTGCTGCACCAGAAGAACCCGGTCGAGCGCTGGCTGGGCGACCTGCTGCTGGCCTCGACGCTTTATTCGCATTTCCGCACCGAACACCTTCTGGTTCATCACAGCTGGGTCGCCACCCCGCGCGATGCTGTTTCCGCCCGCTACAATGAGGGCTTCTTTCGCTATTTCCTGCGCGTGCTGATGGAATGCCCGAAAAGCGCTTGGGCGGCCGAAACCCGCAGGCTGGCCCGTGCCGGGCGGTCTAAATTCGACCGCCGTAACCCCTTCTGGCGCTACGGCACCCTGCAACTGGGGATGCTGGCGCTGGCGTTGCTGCTTGGCGGCTGGCAGGGGCTGGGCCTGTTCATCTGGCAGGCTTTCATCGCCGTCTGGCAGCTGGAGCTGACCAATTACGTCGAACATTACGGCCTGACCCGCAAGCATCTGGGCAATGGCCGCTACGAACATGTCCTGCCCCGGCACAGCTGGAATTCGTCGCATACGGCGACGAACTGGCTGCTGATCAACCTGCAGCGCCATTCCGACCATCATTACAAGCCCGACCGCCGCTTTCCCCTGCTGCAGACCTATGATCAGGAACAGGCCCCACAACTGCCGCTGGGCTATCCGGCCATGACCTTCCTTGCGATGATCCCGCCGCTATGGCGTCGGCGGATGAACCCCCGCGTCCGGGCGTGGCGGCGGCAATTCTATCCCGAGATCGCGGATTGGTCGGAATACAACCGCGGCACCCTGCCCCAGCCGCGCAACGCGCTATAAAAAACCCCGTCCGGCGGCTCTCCGCAGGACGGGGCAAGGCGGTCCCGGCCGCACCAGAGCACGCGGCTTGGGGACACGGCGAAAACCTTAGTTGGGACGCCCCTTGTCAGCCTCCATCTCGGCGCGGATCTGCTGGCGCAGCGTGTCGATGGGGACCATTTTCCCCTCGCGCCGGAAATGCCAGTAGGTCCAGCCGTTGCAGGTCGGCGCGCCTTCCAGCGCGGCCCCGACCTGATGGATCGAGCCCTTGATGTCATTGCCGATCAGACTGCCATCGGCGCGCACCTTGGCCTTGTGGCGATTGTCCATCGAGAAAAGCTCCTCGCCCGGACGCAGCATGCCGCGCTCGACCACCTGGCCAAAGGGCACGCGCGGCTCGGCGCGCTTGGCCTTGGTGGTGACAAGGGCTTCATTGTCGAATTTGCGAACGCGGGCGATACGCTTTTCGGCGACCTCGCGGTAGGCCTGCTCGCGTTCGATGCCGATGAAGTCGCGGCCCAGCATCTTGGCCACCGCGCCGGTCGTACCGGTCCCGAAGAACGGGTCCAGCACCACGTCGCCGGGATTGGTCGAGCCGATCAGCAGCCGGTGCAACAACGCCTCGGGCTTCTGGGTCGGATGGGCCTTGGCCCCGTCCTTGTCCTTCAGCCGCTCGCCCCCGGTGCAGATCGGCAGCACCCAGTCCGAGCGCATCTGCACGCCCTCGTTCAGCGATTTCAGCGCCTCATAGTTGAAGGTGTATTTGGCGCTTTCAGATTTGCTGGCCCAGATCATCGTCTCATGGGCATTGGTCAGCCGCTTGCCGCGGAAATTCGGCATCGGGTTGGTCTTGCGCCAGACCACGTCGTTCAGGATCCAGAAGCCCTGGTTCTGCAGCTCGGCCCCGACGCGGAAGATGTTGTGATAGGAACCGATCACCCAGATCGCGCCATCGGGCTTCAGGATACGGCGCGCAGCCGCCATCCATTCCCGGGTGAAGCGGTCATAGGCGGCGAAACCGGCGAACTGGTCCCAATGATCATCAACCGCATCGACACGCGAGTTGTCGGGACGGTGCAGCTCTCCCTTGAGCTGCAGGTTGTAGGGCGGGTCGGCGAAAATCAGGTCGACGCTATTCGCGGGCAGCGAATTCATCACCTCGACGCAGTCGCCGGCCAGAATCTGGTTAAGCGGTAGATTCCGCGCAATCGCGCGGTTCTTCGTCTCGTGCTTTGTCATTCACTGCCTCGGATTTCGGCTGCTTTGTGGCCGATCTTGTTGGGCAGATGATGATTCACGACTGATTCGGCGTCAAATTCTTTTTTGAATCAAGAACTTGTCAACAGGCCTTTACACAAGATGTTGTGGACGGGTGCAAAGCTGCGCCTATGATGTGGGGTCACGCCCAGATCTAGCAGGGCTTGGCGATGACTTGCCGTAGGGTAACCTGCATTCCCTTCCCAGCCGTAACCGGGGTGCTGTTGCGCCAAATCCACCATGATGCGATCACGCGCCACTTTCGCAAGGATCGAGGCCGCCGCAATCGACAGGCTGCGCGCGTCGCCCTTTACCACGGCCTGCCCCGGCATCTCCAGCCCGCGGGGCAGCATATTGCCGTCGACAAGCGCCAGACAAGGCCGCTGTCGCAGCCCGGCTATCGCCCGACACATCGCCAGATGCGAGGCGCGCAGGATGTTCAAGTCGTCGATTTCCTCGACGCTGGCATGGGCGATGGCCCAGTCGCAGCAGACCATTATTTGGTCCGCCAGCGCATCGCGGCGCTTGGCGGTCAGCTTCTTTGAATCGTTCAAACCCTCGGGGATGCAGTCGGGGTAAAGGATCACCGCCGCCGCCGTCACCGGCCCGGCCAGCGGGCCCCGCCCGACCTCATCGACCCCGGCGACGTGTCGCGCGCCGCGCTGGATCGCCTCGGCCTCAAGCGCATAGTCCGGCGCGCTCATGGCAGGACCGTCACCGGCGCGATGGAGACTTCCTCAAGATTCACGCCCGCGCCCTCGCGGTCAACGACCAGAAAATCCGCGGCCCGATCAAGTGGCGTCAGTACCCCGTGCCAGACCCCGGCGCGCAGGTTCACCCCCATGCCTGCGGGCACAAGGAAGGCCAGCGCCGTACCCGGCCGCCCGCCATCATCCGGCGCAACGATCGACAACCACGCATCCGGACCCAGCGGAAAGAACGCCTGCGAGCCCAGCGGATGACGCTCCAGCAAGGTGCAGTCATAGGGCAGGCTCACCGGCTCGGACCGAAAGATCGAGATGATCGCCTCGCCCCCCGACCGCTCGACAGTGGCCAGCGCGTGGTGACGCTCGCAGCGTCCGGCATTGATCATCTTCGTGGGCTGGTCGCGCGGTGCCAGAAGCTCACCGAAGGGCGCGAATTCCTCGGCCGTGATCGGCCGGATCTTGATGCTGCTCATGTTCTTTCTTGTCCAAATATCCCGGGGGTACGGGGGCAGAGCCCCCGCTTATCGCTCAGGAATGCTTCATCCTCGGCAGGAACACCGTCAACAGCCCCATCAGAGGAAGGTATGAACACAATTTATAGACAAACTCGATCCCCTTGGCATCGGCCAGCACCCCCAGAACCGCCGCAGCGATCCCGCCCATGCCAAAGGCAAAGCCAAAGAAAATGCCCGCGATCAGCCCGGTACGCCCCGGCACCAGCTCTTGCGCAAACACCACGATGGCCGGAAAGGCCGAGGCCAGGATCAGCCCGATGATCACGGTCAGCACCCCGGTCGCCGCCAGCCCGACATGCGGCAGCGCAAGGGTAAAGGGCAGGATGCCCAGGATCGAGAACCAGATCACCTTGAGCGGCCCGACCTTGTCGCCCAACAGCCCGCCCAGCATCACCCCCGCCGCCATGCCGCCAAGGAACAGGAACAGCATCAGCTGCGCCTGCTGCGTCGACAGCCCGAATTTCTCGATCAGGAAGAAGGTGTAATAGCTGGAAATGCTGGCCGTGTAGATGTTCTTGGTGAAGGTCAGCAGCGCCAGAACAACGATGGCCATGATCACCCGCCCGCGCGACAGCGACAGATGCGCGGTGCCCCGTGCGCCCGCAGCCTTCCGCCGCCCCTCGGCCCAGGCCCCGATTCGCCACAGGATGGCCGACCCCAACATCGCCGCCGCCGAGAACAGCGCGATCGAGGGCCGTCCCAGCGGCACCACGACAAAGGCCGCCAGCAGCGGGCCAAGCGCCGTGCCGAAATTTCCGCCCAGCTGGAACAGCGACTGCGCCGTGCCGAATTTCCCGCCCGAGGCGATCCGCGCCACGCGCGAGCTTTCGGGATGGAACACCGCCGAACCGACACCAATCAGCATCGCGCCGGTCAGCAGCACCCAATATTCATGCGCGAGCGCCAGCAGCAGCACGCCCACAAAGGTCGATCCCATGCCCACTGCCAGCGATTTCGGCATCGGGTTCTTGTCGGTGATCGCGCCCACCACCGGCTGCAGCAATGATGCCGTCACCTGAAAGGCAAAGGTCATCATCCCGATCTGCCAATAGGACAGGGTGAACTCCTCGCGTAGCAGCGGATAGATCGCCGCCAGCATGGATTGCATGACATCGTTGATCATGTGGCAGGCACTGATCGCCACCAGCACGGACCATGCCGTGGTTGCGGGACCCGGCGCCCGGAATGCCGTTGCTTCCGACACGTGTGAACCTCTTGCTGAGTGCCGGGACATTCTGCCCCGGCCCCCGGAATGTCAACTCACGGGGCAATCGTCGGAAGAGGTTAACGAAACACTTGACCTGTGCAGTCATATCGCGTCAAAAACTTGTCGCATGAGTTAATTTCGTTCCCGACGGATTTTGCATTTCCGGGTTTTCAACCGGACAAGTCATTCGCTGTCGACCGTATCGAGTCCCCGACACCCATACGGACATATTTAGAATCTTATGACTCGACATACCCAAAGCTTCGCCACGGCAGCGGCCGTGCTTCCTCTTGGTTCCAAGCGCAAAGGCATGACCTGGCAGGCCGTTCAGGACATCGTGCTTGAGCGCATCCAGAACGGTATCTGGCCCGAGGGCGAGCTGATCCCCACCGAATGCGATCTGGCCGCCGAACTGGGCTGCGCCCGTGCCACCGTGAACCGCGCCATGCAGGCCCTAGCCGAAAATGGCGTGGTCGAACGTCGGCGCAAGGTCGGCACCCGCGTCGCGATCCACCCCCGCGTCCAGCTGGTCCGCACCCTGCTGCGCCGCGAGCTGGAGGCGGCCGGCCACGAATATGGCTACGAGCTTGTTTCCGCAACGGAAACCAATCCCCCCGCCGATGTCGCGCAGGCCATGATGCTGCGCAGTTCGGAAGTGCTGCTTTACAGCCGCGCGGTCTTCTACTCGGACGGTATTCCCTATTGCTGCGAAGAGCGCTGGACCAACACCTTCGCCGCCAAGGGGCTGGATGCTGCCGTGCTGGCAACCATCAGCCCTTGCGAGTGGCTGCTGGGCAATGTGCCCCTGAATCGGGCCAGCATGTCGGTGGGTGTGGCCACCGCGGATACGGGCTTTGTCGCCCCCGCGCTGAACCTGCCCAAGGACGATCCGGTGCTGCATCTGGAGCGGCTTGAATGGCTCAATAACATGCCGGTTTCGTTGTCGCGGCGCTATTTCCCGCGCGACCACCGCTTCGAAGGACAGATCTGATCGCGAAAAGGGGCAAGTGGTAAACGCTTTACTTGCCCCGAAGCGCGGAACGGGCCAATGCTCGACATAACAGACAAGAAACGCAAAACAATAAAACCGGACATCGAGCATGCCTACACGCGGTTCTTCCACTGGCGCCCTGCTGCGCCTCTCTCTTGCTATGGCCTTTGCCGCGGGCAGCAATGCGGCACTGGCCGAGGCCAACCCCCATCCCCGCCCACCCAGTCGCGCGGCCAGCGTCACCGCGACCCTGCCCGCACAGGCCGCCGCCGTGCCGGAAGCCCGCGATACGGTGATCGGAACCACCGCCTCGACCGCCTCGGGCAAGAAGGGGCTGCGCAGGGTTTCTCCGGCGGAAATCGAGACCGCCACCTATGACGGCGGCGACCTGCCCGCCGGGCAATCGGCCCTGACCGCCAAGGTCCAGATCCTGCTTGACCGTTCAGGGATTTCCCCCGGCGTGGTCGATGGCTGGCGCGGCGGGATGAGCGAAAGCGCCCTCAAGGCCTTCCAGCGCCGCGAAGGCATGCCGATGACCGGCCGGATGAGCCCGGATCTGTGGAGCCGCCTGCATGTCTATGCCGCCGAGGCCCTGACCGACGAATACACCATCACCCAGGCCGATGCCGCGGGGCTGGTGGACAAGATCCCGGCCGACTACGCCGACAAGGCCGCGATGCGCTCGCAAGGCTATACCAGCGTGCTGGAGCGCCTGAGCGAACGCTTCCACATGGACGAGAAGTTCCTGGCGCTGCTCAATCCCGGCGTCAAGTTCGAGCCCGGCGCGACGATCAGCGTCACCCGGCCCGCGAAGCCGATCCGCGCCACCGTGACCCGGATCATCATCGACAAGGAAACCCGCCGCGTCGCCGCTTATGACGTCAAGGGCCGCATGGTCGCCGATTACCCGGCCACGGTCGGTTCCTCGGATACGCCCTCGCCGCATGGCACGCATCTGGTCAAGGCCGTGGCGCTGGACCCGACCTATACCTATAATCCGCAGCGCAATTTCAAGCAGGGCAAGAACGACCGCGTACTGATCATTCCGCCCGGCCCGAACGGCCCGGTCGGCGATGTCTGGATCGACCTGAGCGAGCCGACCTACGGCCTGCACGGAACCGCAACCCCCTCGCGGCTGTTCGTCAACCAGTCGCATGGCTGCGTGCGGCTGACGAACTGGGACGCACGGGAGCTGGCCCATATGGTCAAGGCCAATGTCACCACGGTCGAATTCCTCGATCCCGGCGTGCGGATCGAGGATGTCGCCCATTCCGCCGTGGCGATGGAATCGAGCGCCCCGATCTCGATCCGGGCCAGCCGTCCGCCGGCGCGATCCTCCAGCTACGCCGCCCCGATTCAGGCTGAGCCCGCTGTCGCGGCCCCGCTGCAGACCCCGACCAATGCCGCGGCCATCGCCGCAGCCGTGCAGGAGGCAGCCTCGACCGTCGCCGGCAAGATCGCAGGCAATGACCGTCCCGTTGCAGCCCCGGCGGGTCGCGGCGAGGCGCTGACCGAAGCCTTGGCCCGTGCCGAGGCCATCGCCGACGAGATGCTGTCCCAGCGTGCGCAGGATGCATCGCCCGACGCACAGGTCGGCAGTCGGGCGTTGCCGCCGCCAGCGCAAAAGCCGCAGCTTTGACCGCATGAGGACATGGGCGGCATTCCTGCTGATGGCGATGCTGCCCATGCCCGTTTTCGCGCAAGACCCCCGGCCGGAACCTCGTCCGGCCGAGCATCGCCCCGAGGCGCGCCCTGCTGATTCCCCGGTCGCCGTCGACACACCGAAGGCAGACGAACCCAAGCCAGAGCCACCCGAACCCAAGGTTGAGATCCCGGCAGGCCCGCCGATCAGCGCCACCCTGCGCGAGGATGACTTCGCCTATTCTGCCTGTCTGCTCGAACTGACCCTGCTGGGCGCTGATTTCGACGAAAGCGCGCCGCTGACCGATCCCGACCATGCCGATTGCGGGATCGCGCGGCCGATAACCCTGCGCGCACCCCTGCCCGGCATCCAGATCGACGGTGGCGCGGTCATGCGCTGCGACACCGCCCGGCATCTGGCGCATTGGCTGCGCGATTTCGTCCGCCCCGCCACGGTGCTACTGCCGGGCCAGCCCCAGCTTGCCGGACTGGAGCCGGGCAGCACCTATCAATGTCGGCCAACCATCGGCAATGGTGGCGAAAGCCTGTCCGAGCACGCCTTTGGCAATGCCTTCGACATCGCCGCGTTTCGCTTCCGCGACGGCAGCCGGATCGAGATCACGCCCCGGCAGGATGACGGCGATCTGACCGAGGCCTTCCAGCAGGCCGTCCGCAAAACCGCCTGCCTGCATTTCACCACGGTGCTGGGACCGGGGGCGAATGCTGCGCATGAAAACCACCTGCATCTGGACATCAAGGCACGCAAGGGCGGCTTCCGCCTGTGCCAATGACTAGCGCGAACCGGATGCCGCCAGCGCCTCGGCCAGCATCTGGAAAGCCTGCCGGACCGAGGGGCTTTTGCGGGTAAAGAACTGGTCCAGCGCCGGATAGATGCGCACGGCCTCATCCAGCTTGGCATCCGAGCCTTGCGCGTAAAGCCCGGCGCGGATCATCAGCTCGGATTCCGAATAGGCCCCCAGGGCCGCCCGTGCCCTGCCGATCAGCACATTTTCCGGCTCATTCGCCGCATGGGGCAGCGAGCGTGAAACCGAGCGCAGCACGTCCACCGCCGGAAAGCGCCCCCGTTCGGCAATCGCGCGGTCCAGCACGACATGGCCGTCCAGCACGCCGCGCAGAATGTCGGCCACCGGCTCCTCCATATCCGATCCGGCGACCAGCACGCTGAAGATCGCGGTAATGTCGCCGCTGCCTATCGGCCCCGGCCCGGACCTTTCGGCCAAGGACATGATCAGCTGCGATACAGATGGCGGAAAGCCGCGATAGCTGGGGCTTTCCCCGGCGGCCAAAGCGATCTCTCGATGGGCTTCGGCAAAGCGGGTGATCGAATCGGCCAGAAACAGGACATGGTTGCCCTTGTCGCGGAAATGCTCGGCCACCGTCATCGCCGCCCAGGCGCAGCGCCGCCGCATCAAGGGCGACTGGTCCGAGGTCGCGGCGATCACCACCGAACGCGCCATGCCTTCCTCGCCCAGGACTTCCTCGACGAATTCGCGCAGCTCTCGGCCGCGTTCCCCGACCAGTGCGATCACCACCACATCGGCCTCGACCCCGCGGGCAAGGGCTGAAAGCAGCGTCGATTTCCCGACCCCCGACCCCGCGAACAGGCCCATCCGCTGCCCGCGCACCAAGGGCAGGATCGTATCAAAGACCGCAAGCCCGGTCCCCAACCGCGCACCCAGTCTATTGCGCGAGGCGGCGGGCGGCGGGGCCGGACGAAAGCCGCGTTCCTCGGAACCGGGACTCAGCGGTCGCCCGTCCAGCGGACGCCCCAACGGATCGATGATTCGCCCGACCCAGCGGTCCGATGGTGCAAGCTGCGGTGCGAAAAGCAGTTCGGCCTCGGTCCCGATGGCCAGTCCCTCGGTCGGGCCTTCGGGCAGAATCGCCACCGCATCGCGGCTAAGCGACACGACCTCTCCGCTCAGGTCCGCCCCGGAACGCATTGAAAAGATGACGCGATCCCCTACGGACGCTTGCCGGTTCAGACCCGAAATCCAGATCAGCCCGCCTTGGATCGCCACGACCGATCCGAAATGGCGCAGCATATCCAGCCTTTGGATACGCGAGGCGATCGATCGAATTTTTTCCATCCGTTCACTCCAAAAACACGAGCCGCGAAACGGTTTTTAAACCTCTCAGGGTTAAGACCGGGTTATCGGAACTGAGGAGAGGCCCTCGATGTTTGACCGGATCGACACGCTGCGCATGGCCAGTTCGCTGACCGCTCATGCCCAGACGCGGCAGAAGCTGATCGCCCAGAACGTCGCCAATGCCGATACCCCCGGTTTCAAGTCGCAGGATCTGGCGCGCTTTTCCGAGACCTACCGCTCGGGCGTGACGACCGAACTGCGCGCGACCCGGCCGGGCCATGTCACCGGAATTAGCTGGGGCGGTCAAAACCGCGAAATCGATGCCGGGGGCGAACCCGCGCCCAACGGCAACTCTGTTTCGATCGAGGATGAGATGATCCGCGTGGCGCAGGCCAAGAAGGAATTTGATCTGTCGCTGGCCGTGACCCGCGCCTCGCTTTCGATGATCCGCACAAGCCTCGGCCGCCGTGCCTAAGGAGGGATGATGACTGACAGGTTGACCGCAACCGACATGGCCGCATCGGGGATGCGCGCGCAGGCCGTCCGGCTGCGCCATGTCTCGGAAAACATCGCCAATGCCGACACGCCCGGCTATCGCCGCAAGCTGGTTTCGTTCCGCGAGGAGATGGATTTCGGCCGCAAGACCGGTGGCGTCGATGTTTCCCCGACGCGGCTGGATAAGCGCGAGCTGCCCCGCATCTTTGAACCCTCGCATCCGATGGCTGACGATGAGGGGTATTTTCAGGGCTCGAATGTCGACCTGGTGGTCGAGGTCGCGGATGCCCGCGAGGCCGGCCGCAGCTACGAGGCCAATTTGCGCGTCTTTGAACAATCCCGACAGATGGGCAGTGCGCTGCTCGACCTGATCCGTCGTTAAGGAGCACGCCATGATCACTTCGATTGACGCCGCCAATGCCTATGACCGCGCCCGGCCCGCCGTCTCGCCCGCGTCTGGACTGCCGCAAGGTGTTACCGCGGCCGCCGCCGAGTTCGCGCAGGTCATGGATCAGGTGGACATCACCGCCATGGGCGCAATGAACGGCGCCACCGACACCCACCAACTGGTGCAGAGCATCGCTCAGGCGGAAATCGCGCTCGAGACCGCGGTGGCGATCCGCGACAAGGTGGTCGAGGCCTATCAGGAAATCCTGCGGATGCCGGTCTGAGCCGCCATGGATGAGAACCTGATCTTTGACCTGATGCGGCAGGCGCTGTGGATTGCGGTGCGCATGTCGGCCCCGCTGTTGATCGTAGCGCTGGTCGCGGGCGTGGTCATCGGCCTGTTTCAGGCGCTGACCTCGGTGCAAGAGATGACCCTGACCTTTGTCCCCAAGGTGGCGCTGATGCTGGCGGTCTTCTGGGTCAGCATGAGCTTCATGACCACGCTTCTGGCCAGCTTCTTCACTGATCAGATCGTGCCGCAGATCGTGGGGCACTGATGGATAACGCGATCTATGCCTCGCTGACCCGGCAATCGGGCTTGATGCGCGAAATGCGCGCCATCGCGAACAACATGGCCAATGCCAATACGACCGGCTTCCGCCGCGAGGGTGTGGTGTTTTCGGAATACATGGTGCCGCTGTCCCAGAACGGCGAAACCCTGGCCATGGCCAATATCCGCGGCCGGATGGTGGACTTGGATCAGGGCGCCATGACCCAGACCGGCGGCAGATACGATCTGGCCATCGATGGTGACGGCTTCTTCATGGTCCAGACCCCCGAGGGCGGACGCCTGACCCGCGCCGGCGCCTTCATGACCAATGCCGAGGGCGAGATCGTCAACCCTGACGGCTATCCGCTGCTGGATGATGGTCAGGCCCCGATCGCGGTGCCGCCGGGCACGCGCAGTATCGGGGTTGGCGGCGACGGAACCGTTTCGGCCGATGGGCAGGCGATCGGCCGGGTCGGCGTCTTTGCCGCGCCCGATATTGCCGACCTGCGCCACGTCGCGGGCACCCTGTTCGAGGCCGGACCGAATCCCACGCCGCTGGATGACGCCAAGGTCCGGCAGGGCTTTCTTGAGGAATCCAACGTCGAACCCGTGACCGAGATTGCCCGCATGATCGAGGTCCAGCGCGCCTATGAACTCGGCCAGTCCTTCCTGGAACAGGAAGACCAGCGCATCCGCCAGACCATCACCTCGCTTACCCGTTGAAAGGACACAGGATGAAAGCACTCCAGATCGCCGCGACGGGCATGAGCGCCCAACAGATGCGGGTCGAGGTCATCTCGAACAACCTCGCGAACATGTCGACCACCGGATATAACCCGCGCCGCGCCGAATTCGCCGACCTGCAATATCAGCAGGCCACCCGTCCCGGCACGCTGACCGCGACCACCGGCGCGATGGTTCCGGCTGGGGTGCAGCTGGGTATGGGCGTGCGGCCCGCGGCGGTCACCGTCATGCTGGGACAGGGCAGCCAGATCCAGACCAATGGCGATCTGGACGTCGCGATCGACGGCAATGGCTATCTTGAGGTGATGATGCCCTCGGGGATATCGGCCTATACTCGCGACGGCAGCCTGAAACGCTCGGCCGAAGGGCAGATCGTCACTTCCGAAGGCTATCCGGTCGTCCCCGACATCACCATCCCGCAAGAGGCGCGCAGCATCTCGATCAGCCCGTCGGGAGAGGTTTTTGCCTATTTCAGCGACCGCGTTGATCCCGAAAATCTGGGCCAGATCACACTTGCCGGATTCCTGAACGAAAAGGGACTGGAGGCTGTGGGCGGCAACATGTTCCTTGAAACCAATGCTTCAGGCGCGCCACTTGTCGCCCCGCCCGGAGAGGAAGGGCTTGGCACGCTTCGGGCAGGTTATCTTGAGGAAAGTTCAGTCGATCCGGTGCGAGAGATCAGCGAACTGATCAAGGCCCAGCGCGGATATGAGCTGAACTCCAAGGTCATCACCGCCGCCGACCAGATGCTGGGCGCAACGGTGCAGGTGCGCTGATGATCCGCATCCTTCTGGCCCTTGCGCTCACCCTGCCCTTGCCAGCCCTTGCCGATGCACTGGTTGCCGCCCGCACCCTGCGCAGCGGCACCGTCCTTGCGCCCGAGGATATCCGCATCGACCCGCAAGCCGTTGGCAAGCTGGACAACCCCGATGCCGTGCTGGGGATGGAGCTGCGCGTCATGCTAAGCGAAGGCCGCCCGATCGAGCCCGCCCATCTGACTGCGCCGCGGATTGTCGCACGCAACCAACTGGTCACCATCGCCTATGAACGCGACACCCTGCGGATCGAGACCGAGGGCCGCGCGCTCAGCGCGGGCGGCGTCGGCGACACCATCCGGGTCATGAACAACGCCTCGCGCACGACGCTGTCAGGCCGCGTCGCGGCGGATGGCACCGTGATCGTCGCCCAGAACTGAGGAAACCTGCGATGAGCAATAAACGAACCTATCTGGTCACCACCGGTCTTGTCGTCGCCCTGAGCCTGTCTGCCTGCGGCCGCGCCGATCATCTGGGTCGCGCCCCGAAGATGACCGACGCCGAAAGCAGCGCCGAGTTTCAGGCGATGTTGGCGCCGGACCCGGCGATGTCTGCCCTGCCCCAGCGGACGGAAAGTACGGCCTCGCTCTGGACGACCTCGCAAAGCTCGCTGGTGGCGGATCGCCGCGCCTCGACTCGCGGCGACATCCTGACCGTGGTGATCGAGATTGACGACAAGGCCGAGATCCAGAACAGCTCGGGCCGCAGCCGAAAAGCCTCGGACAAGGTCAGCATCCCGGCGCTGGCCGGTCTGCCCCAGCGCGCAACCGAAGTGCTGCCCGAGGGTGCCAGCATGGACGACCTGGTCGATGCCGACAGTTCCTCCAGCTACAAGGGCAGCGGAAATATCTCGCGCCGGGACAAGATGACGCTGCGCGTCGCGGCCACGGTCGTCGAACGACTTCCGAACGGCGTCCTTCGCATCGAAGGCAGTCAGGAAGTGCGGGTGAATTTCGAGGTCAGGGTATTGACGGTCAGCGGCTTCGTTCGCCCTTCGGACATCGGTCGCCGCAACGAGATTTCCTATGACCGCATCGCGGGCGCGCGGATCTCCTATGGCGGGCGGGGTCACATCAGTGATGTGCAGCAACCCCGCTACGGCCAGCAGATTGCGGACATGGTCCTGCCCTACTGACGAGGTCGAAGATGAAGATGATCCTGCTTGGCCTCATTGCGGCATTGGCCTTTCTGGGCGGCGCTGTCGGAGGCGACGTGCTGCATGGCGCAAAGCCGGCGGCGGCGGCCAACCCGACCGCATCGCCGACGGAACATGGCGCGGATACCGCCGAAGCCGACCATTCTGCCACAACATCCGATCATGACATCGCACCTGCCGCCGAAGATCACGACACCGAAAAGGCCGCAGACTGGTTCCGTTTTCCCAACCAGTTCTTCGTGCCGATTCTGCGTAACGGAACCACCATTGCTGTGATGGTGATGTCACTGACACTGGAGGTCTCGGCCGAAGCCCTGCCGGGCATTCAGGCGCAGGAACACCGGTTACGCGACGCCCTGCTGAATGCCCTGATGAAACAGGCAAATACGGGCGCCTTCGATGGAAACTTCACCTCCGAGGCGCATATGGAGGCGTTGCGCAAGGAGATGCTGGCAGCGGCGCAGGATGCTGCCGGACCCGAGGTGATCAAGGTGTTGATCGGCGACATCGCCCGGCAGGAGCAGTAGCCCGGGGACTGGCCAAGCCGCAGATGATCTGTATAGCTCGGCCAGAATTTCATCGGAGCGCCCGTATTGCAGCCACAGATCACCATCCTCATGGCGACCTATAATGGCGCAAGGTTCCTGCCCGCGCAGCTCGACAGTATCCTTGCCCAAAGCCATGCGAACTGGCGGCTGATCGTCTCGGATGACGGCTCGACCGACGGCACGCGCGATGTCGTCGCAGACTATGCCCGCAAGACCGGCAGGATTGAGCTGATTGACGGTCCACGCCGAGGTGCTACGGCGAATTTCCTGCACCTGATCATGCAGGCGGGGTCACAAGACTGGATCGCCTTCTGCGATCAGGACGATGTCTGGAAGACGGACAAGCTGGCGCGCGGGGTTGCACACCTGACCTTGCGAAACGGGCCAGCGGTCTATGCCGCCCGAACGACGATCTGCGACGAAGACCTGCGCGAACTGACCCCAGCACCCCATTTCGCAGGGCCTTTCGGCTTTCGAAATGCCTTGGTGCAGGCCTGCCTGCCCGGCAACACCACCATCGCCAATTCACAAGCCCTGCAGATCCTGCAGGCGGCAGCACCTGCGGCGGATACGGCCGGGATCGTCTCGCATGACTGGTGGGTCTATCAGCTGATGTCGGGTGCCAAGGCCGATATCCATCGCGACAGTGCTCAGGTGCTGATGTACCGTCAGCATCCACGCAATGTCATGGGCCGCAACGACACCACCTCGGCGCAGGCGGCGCGGGCGTCGATGCTGTTTGACGGCACATTCGCCAAATGGCTCGGGCAGAACCAGATCGCGCTTGAAGCCGCAGAAGACCTGCTGACATCCGAAAACCGGCAGCTTCTGCGTCGGTTCGGGCACTTGCTGCGTGCATCTGGGCCAAGCGCGTTGGCCAAGGCTATCGACATTGGACTTTATCGCCAAAGCCACACCGGCACGGCCGCGATCATGGCCGCCGCCCTTGCCGGTCGCCTGCGAACACCCAGCGATTAAAGCAACGTCGCCAGATATTTGCCGTAGTCGCTTTTACCGTATTTCCGGGCCAGCGCGGCCAGTTCCTCGGTCCCGATCCAGCCTTGGTTGAAGGCGATTTCGTCCGGTGAACCGATCAGCAGACCCTGACGTTCCTCCAGCGTGCGCACGAAATTCCCGGCATCCAGCAGGCTGGCATGAGTGCCGGTATCGAGCCATGCAAAGCCCCGGCCCATGCGCTCGACGATCAGGCTGTCTTCGTGCAGGTAGGTTTCCAACAGCGTGGTGATTTCCAGCTCGCCGCGCTCCGAGGGCTTCACCTGACGGGCACGGGCGGGGGCGGTGCCGTCCAGAAAATACAGCCCCGTCACTGCATAATCTGATGGGGGAACCAGCGGCTTTTCGATAATGGCGCTGGCACGACCGTCATCGTCGAAGGCCACGACGCCGTAACGCTCGGGATCGGCAACACGGTAGCCAAAGACCGTCCCGCCTTGCATCCGGGCATCCGCCGCGTCCAGCAGTACCGGCAGCCCGTGACCAAAGAAGATGTTGTCGCCCAAGACCATCGCCGAAGGCGCGCCAGCCAGGAAATCCTCGGCCAGAATATAGGCCTGAGCCAGCCCGTCGGGCGAGGGCTGGACGATATATTCGAAGCTCAGCCCCCACTGGCTGCCATCGCCCAGCAGGCGGCGGAATTGATCACGGTCGTCGGGGGTGGTGATGATCGCGATCTCGCGGATACCGGCCAGCATCAGCACCGAAATCGGGTAATAGACCATCGGCTTGTCATAGATCGGCAGAAGCTGCTTGGATACGCCCATGGTGATCGGGTAAAGCCGCGTTCCCGAGCCCCCCGCGAGGATGATCCCCTTGCGCCCAGTCGCGGATTTGGCCGTCTCAGTCATGTCCGAAGCTCCGTCACTACCTTGGCTAGGCCCGCGCGCCAGTCCGGGCGGGCGATGCCGAAATCACGCGCGATGGCGCTGCAATCCAGTCGCGAATTCCCGGGCCTGCGCGCCGGGGTCGGATAGTCGCTGCTGGCAATATCGTCGACCCGGCAGGACAACCCCGCCTGATCCATGATCTCACGTGCAAAGCCCGCCCAACTGGTGTCAGGTGCTCCGGCGAAGTGATAGACGCCGCCGCGCGATGCATCCTCGCGCATTGCCGAAATCATCGTCAGGCAGGCCGAGGCAATATCCGCCGCCGGGGTCGGGCCGCCATTCTGATCGGCAACCACGCGCAACTCCTCGCGCTCGGCCCCCAACCGCATCATCGTCTTGACGAAATTCGCCCCATGCGCCGAAAACACCCATGAGGTGCGCAGGACTGCCCATTGCCCACCGGCACGGGCGACACCGCGTTCGCCCGCCAGTTTCGAGGCGCCATAGACCCCCAGCGGACCCGTCGGATCGCTTTCCTGCCAAGGTCTCTCGCCCGAACCGTCAAAGACGTAATCGGTCGAGATATGCAGGAAGGGCACGCCCAGCCGTGCCGCAGCGCGGGCCATGACGAAGGGGGCCTCGGCATTGACGGCATGGGCCAGCTCCGGTTCGGATTCGGCGCGGTCGACGGCGGTATGGGCAGCGGCATTGATGATCGCCGTGGGCTGTGCGGCAAGGATCGCCGCCGCGCAGTTCGAAGCATCCGACAGGTCGACCTCATCGCGGCCCAGAAACCATGCCTCGGGGGCCAGACGCGCCAGCTCGGTCGCGACCTGCCCACTGCGGCCAAAGACCAGCAGCCCGTTCATGCCTTGCCCAGCCTTTCTCCGACGCCCTGACGCGACAGCAGCGGGCGCCACCAGTCCTCATTTTGCAGATACCATTCGACGGTGCGCGCCAGCCCCTCCTCGACCGTGACCGATGGTTGCCAGCCCAACTCGGTGCGGATGCGGGTCGGGTCGATGGCATAGCGGCGGTCATGGCCGGGGCGGTCGGTAACAAAGGTGATCAGCCGCTCATGCGGGGCGTGTTCCGGGCGCAGGCGATCCATATGGGCACAGATCGTGCGCACCAGATCGATGTTCTTCGCCTCATTCTCGCCGCCGATATTGTAGCTGCGGCCCAAATCGCCCTTTTCCAAAACCAGCAGCAACGCGTCGGCGTGGTCCTCGACGTAAAGCCAGTCGCGGACATTGCCGCCATCGCCATAGACCGGGATCGGACGCCCATGCAGCGCGTTCAGGATCACCACCGGCACCAGCTTTTCCGGGAAATGGAACGGGCCGTAATTGTTCGAGCAATTGGTCAGCACCACCGGCAGGCCATAGGTCTCGTGCCAGGCGCGCACCAGATGGTCCGAGGCCGCCTTGCTGGCGGAATAGGGGCTGCGCGGATCGTAGGGCGTGTCTTCGGTGAACTGCCCGGTCTCACCCAGAGAGCCGAACACCTCATCGGTCGAGATGTGGTGAAAGCGGAACCCCTCGGGCCGCCCCTGCCCGACCCAATAGGCGCGGGCAGCTTCCAGCAGGTTGTAGGTGCCAGTGATGTTCGTTTCGATGAAATCGCCCGGCCCGTCGATCGAGCGGTCGACATGGCTTTCCGCCGCCAAATGCATGATCGCGTCGGGCTGGTGGTCGGCCAGCACCCGGTCCAGCGCCGCACGGTCGCGCAGGTCGGCCTGCTCGAAGGCATAAAGCGGGCTGTTCGAAACAGAGGCCACGTTGCCCGCATTGGCGGCATAGGTCATGGCGTCAAGGTTCACCACCTCATGCCCGCGCCGCACCGCCAGCCGCACCACGGCCGAGCCGATGAACCCGGCCCCGCCGGTTACCAGAATTTTCATGATCTGGCCTCGTATTCGAAATCATCGTGATAAATGAAGGGGCTGTCGAAATCTGCAAACCCGGGCGCCACGGCATCCTTGTCCGACAGAAGCGGCGCGCCGGTCAGGCCCCAGTCGATGCCGAGGCTGTCCCATGCCACCGCGCCATCGCATTCCGGCGCGTAATGGTCGGTGCATTTGTAGCAGATCTCGGTATCCGGCTCGCGCGTGACGAAGCCGTGCAGGAAGCCCGCCGGGATCCACAGCTGGCGGCCGTTTTCGAATGACAGTTCCTCGCCCAGCCACTGGCCATAGGTCGGGCTGCCCTTGCGGATATCGACGGCCACGTCGAACAACCGCCCGCGCCCGCAGCGTACCAGCTTGCCCTGCGCATGGGGCGGCGACTGGAAATGCAGCCCCCGCAGCGTGTCCACCGCCGCCGACAGCGAATGATTGTCCTGCACGAATTCCGGCAGGTCCAGCCCGGCCTCAAGCAATGTTCTGCGGTTCCAGCTTTCCGAAAAAAAGCCCCGCGCATCCCCATGCCGCCGGGGTTCAAGGATCAGCACCCCGCTTAGGGATGTCCGTGTGATCTGCATCCGGTCCTGCCCGCAAACAATCCGTGCCGATCCTCACAAATGTTTTCGCGCCACACAAGCTTCCGATCGCCCGACACCGGGAAACCCGTCCAAATAGACTAAATTGCTCGGCAAAAAGCCCGAGCGCGACGGGTGCCGGGCAAGCCTTCGTTAAACTGACCGACCTAGCCTAACGGGCAACAGGTTCAGTTTCGGGGTTCGGTCATGTTCAGCATCCGTCAGGTGACGACCTATGTCGGTCGCTATCCGGCTTTCGTGACCAATATCAGCGATCTTCAGATCGGACAGACCGCGACGGGCACCTATCTGTTCAGCGCGACCCAGCTGGGTGCGGGTCTGGCCTCGTTTCGCCTGACCGCCGCCGATGAGCCGATGCGGATCATGGCGACGCAGGCCTATCCGCCATCCGCAGGCTATCTCGACGCGCCCGAGGTGGCGCTTCTGCCCTGGGGCAATGGGCTTGCAGTGTTCGGGACGGCGGTCGGCGCGGCATGGACCGATGGCTTCGTATTGGCGTCGGGCGGTTTGCTGAACGGTCCCGTCTCGCCCTCGGGCAGCGCCTTGCCGACGACCGTCACCCATCTGGGCGCGTTCGAGATCGGGGGCTCGACCCTTCTCTACACGACGCGAAACGGCAGCACCCTGCTGGAGACATGGCGCATCGGCGCGGACGGCAGCGTCAGTTCGATCTCACGCGCGCAGCTGCCGGTCGGTCCGGCGGTTCAGGGCGTCGAAATCAGCGATGTCGAGATCGCCACGCTGGGCGACCGCACCTTCATCCTGACGACCTCGGCGCTGGGAAACTATGTCGCAGCGCAGCTGGTCAATGCCGATGGCAGTCTGGGGCAGATCCAGTATGTCAGCGTCGCCTTGGGCTATGGCATCAACGGCCCCGCCGAGATCGAGACGGTGCGGGTTGCCGGCATCACCTATCTGCTGGTCGGATCGACGCAAAGCTCATCGCTGACGGTGCTGCGGCTGGATTACAACGGCAATCTCAGCCATGCCGACCATATTCTGGACGAGTTGGGCACCCGCTTCAGCCGCATCACCGCGCTTGAGACGGTCGAGGTCGGAGGCCGCAGCTATATCATCGTGGGCGGCGCGGATGACGGGATCTCGGTCTTCACCATCCAGCCCGACGGGCATCTGCTGCATCTGGCGACGCTAAGCGATACCGCCGACCGTACCTTGCAGGATGTCTCGGCCATCTCGGCCATCGCGATGAATGGGCAGGTCGCGTTGTTCGTCTCATCCCGGACGGAACGCGGGATCACCCAGTTCACCTTTGATCCGGGACAGCTGGGCGAGACCCGGATTCTGCCCGCCGGGCAATATACCGGCACGTCGGGTTCGGACATGCTGCAGGCCGGACAGGGCACCACCCGGATCCTTGGCGGCGCAGGCGATGACATACTGATCGCCGGGCCCGACCCGGTTCAACTGACCGGAGGCGACGGGGCCGATCTGTTCGTCGCTTCAAGGATCAACGGCAAGATCACCATCACCGATTACGAACAGGGGGTGGACCGGCTGGATCTGGCCAATCTGGGTATGATCCGCAGCACCCTGCAACTGACCTTCCGCCGCGAAAGCTTTGGCATCACCATCACCTTTGGCGACACGCAAATCGAGGTCAGGACCCGCGACGGCCGAGGCCTGAACGCGAACGCCTTCAACAACTCGATGTTCCCCATCGCCCATTACGAGGTGAGTGGGATGCGCACGATCCTGATCGGAACGGCGGGCGCCGACAACATGACGGCGGGGCGCTACGGCTCAAACGTCCTCGGTTATGCAGAGCGCGATCTGCTGAACGGCCAGGGCGGTGACGACCGCCTTTATGGCGGCGACGACAACGATACGATTCAAGGCGCAGCAGGGGACGACAGCCTGCAAGGCGATGACGGCAACGATCTGCTGCGCGGTGGCGACGGGAACGATTCAGTTCTGGGCGGCGATCAGGATGACACGCTTTATGGCGGCGTGGGCAATGATCGTTTGCTTGGTCAGGCCGGAAACGATCGGACCTATGGCGAGGACGGGAATGACACGATTGTCGATTCGCTGGGCAACAACTCGATCTTCGGCGGGAATGGTCACGACAGCATTGCCGGGGGCACTGGCTCCGACAGTCTGGACGGGGGTGCAGGCAACGACACTCTGCATGGTGGCGCAGGAAGTGATCGCCTGAGCGGCGGGACCGGCGATGACCGGCTTAACGGAAATGACGGGCACGATCGGATGTCGGGTGGATCGGGACATGACAATCTGAACGGCGGGTCGGGCAATGACACTCTGGCGGGTGACGACGGGAATGATTGGATCTGGGGCGATATCGGCAACGATTCGATCAATGGTGGTATGGGCCACGATTCGGTGAATGCGGGCGACGGAAATGACACCGTCAGAGGAGCTACCGGTCACGATCTGCTTGCCGGCGGGGACGACAACGACCTGATTTATGGTGATGACGGGAATGACACGTTGTCCGGGGGGCTGGGCCATGACCGGATGGTGGGTGGAACGGGCAACGACCGGATGCTGGGTGACGCCGGTAATGACTCGCTGTCGGGTGAGATAGGCAATGACACCTTGCTTGGCGGGGCTGGGAACGACTCGATCCGTTCCGGACCGGGAAATCATCTGATCCAAGGCGATGACGGAAACGACCTGATCGTCGCCGATAGTGGCAATGACAGCATCCTTGGTGGTACCGGGAACGATTCAATCCAAGGCATGGGCGGCTTCGACACGATCGACGGGGGTGCAGGAAACGACACCATCCGCAGCGGCGCTGCGATGGTGACCGGGGGGCGTAATCAGCTGTCCGGCGGGACAGGAAACGACCTGATCGTCGGGGGAAGGGATATCGACTGGATAAGGGGTGGGACCGGCTCGGATCGGATGACTGGCGGGGCCGGGGCCGATTTGTTCCTGTTCCGGGCAGCAGAGGACTTCGACCGCAGCAACGATGTCATCACCGACTTCACTCGAGGTGCCGACCATCTGGATCTGCGTGGCATGGATCTGGACTTCATCGGTCGGGCCGAGTTCTCGGCGGCAGGTCAAGTGCGGCTGACGACCGGAGGAGCTTTAGGCCTAACCGTCGAGATCGACCTGAACGGCGACCGCGTATCCGATCTCAGGATCGGGTTGGGGAATGTCGCCGACCTTACAGCCGGGGATTTCCTGCTGTAGCCACATCCAGCTCAGGTTGAACGCGGCATGACTGGGTAGGTCGTTGCCAGCAAATGCCCCCCTGTCGGGACCCGACCATTGACCGGCAGGTGGCCCGAACCCGGTGAAGGCCCATCGCCCGTGGTCGTTCCAACGCCTCGGTGACCGCGACGTCACGGACAAGTTGTCAGTCGGGGGCCGTCTTGCACCCCTCCAACGCAACACCCCCGATTGCCCCACGTGAAGCGATCCGTGCCACTGGGCATGGTCGGGGACTAAACCCCGGTCAGCATCACGCCGATTTCAGCCGCGCGCGCGGTGACCAGTGCGGCGTCGCCAGCGGATTCGACATTCAGTCGGACCACCGGCTCGGTGTTCGAGCGGCGCAGGTTGAAGCGCCATTCCGGGAATTCAAGACTGATACCGTCGGTATCGTCGCGCTTGCTGGCCTGCGGCGCGAAATGCGCCAGCACCCGCGCGATCGAGGCATCGGGATCGGTCAGGCGGAAATTGATCTCTCCCGAGGACGGATAGGCCGCAATCCGTTGCGCCAGCAGCTCGCCCAAGGATTGTCCCTTGCGGCAGATCAGCTCGACCACCAGCAGCCACGGGATCATGCCGCTATCGGCATAGGCGAAATCGCGGAAATAGTGATGGGCCGACATCTCGCCGCCATAGATCGCGCCGCTTTGGCGCATGGCGCCCTTGACGAAAGCGTGTCCGGTGCGGGCCTGAATCGCCTCGCCTCCGGCCTCGGCAATCATGGCGCGGGTGTTCAGGACGACGCGCGGGTCATGGACGATCCGCTCTCCGGGATGCTTTTCCAGAAACGCCGCGGCCAGAAGCCCGACAATGTATTCGCCCGGAATGAAGTCGCCTTGCGCGTCAAAGAAGAAGCAGCGGTCGAAATCGCCATCCCATGCCACCCCCAGATCCGCACCATGCGCCCGGACGGCGTCGGCGGTCATCGGCTGGTTCTCGGGCAGAAGCGGGTTCGGGATGCCGTTTGGAAAGCTGGAATCGGGATCATGATTGATGCGGATGAAGCGCAGGGGTGCGCCCCGCGCCTCAAGCTCGGCAGCGATGGCGTCAAAGGTCGGCCCGGCGGTGCCATTCCCGGCATTGACCAGCACCGTCATCGGGCACAGGGCGGCAATGTCGACGAAATCGACGACGGCGCGGGCATAGGCGGCGCGGGCCTCGGGGAAATCGGCTGCCCGGCCCGGTTCGGCTGCGGTGAAGGCGCCCGACCGGGCCAAAGCGGCCAGGTCGGCGAATTCGGTCTCGGGGTCCAGCGGCGCGGCGCCCGGCCCGACCAGCTTCATGCCGTTATAGTCGATCGGGTTGTGCGAGGCGGTGACCTCGATCCCGCCATCCGCACCGTAATGGGCGGTGGCGAAATACATTTCCTCGGTCCCGGC
Source organism: Paracoccus litorisediminis (assembly GCF_009711205.1). Lineage (GTDB taxonomy): Bacteria > Pseudomonadota > Alphaproteobacteria > Rhodobacterales > Rhodobacteraceae > Paracoccus > Paracoccus litorisediminis. Next base: position 89,058 of record NZ_WMIG01000002.1, read on the forward strand.
AAGACCAAGGTCGCGGACATTCGCGCCGCCCTCGATCAGCCCACGGATCAGCGCCGCTGCCAGTTCGGGCGAGGTCGCGCGGCTGTCGCGCCCCACGATCACCTCGCGCGCACCGCGCAACTGCGCAAAGGCTCGACCGACACGATAGGCCACATCCGTATCCAGCTCAGAGCCCAGCCGCCCGCGCACGTCATAGGCCTTGAAACAGTCGATCTGGCGGAAGGGCATCGGTTCGGCGTTGGACATGGGCGGGCTCCTTTGCTTTGGCCTATCGCTACACCAGCCGGTTCACGCCCGCCACCTCATCCTAAGGATGCAGGTGACGCGCCGGGGCGCAGCGGGTAGAAATTCCCGAACCTGACGAGGATGCCCATGGATACCAAAGCCCTGATCGCCGCCTATTACGCCGCCTTCAACGCCGGTCGCACCGACGAGATGCTGACCTATCTGCATGACCAGATCGAGCATCACGTGAACGAGGGCCAGATCCGCCGCGGCAAGGAATTGTTCCGCGAATTCAACGCGCACATGACCGCCAGCTACAAGGAAGTTCTGACGGATATCGTGATCTTCGCCAATGAGGCGGGCGACCGCGCGGCGGCGGAATTCGTGGTGAACGGGACCTATCTGCAAACCGATGAGGGCCTGCCCGAGGCCAAGGGCCAGACCTATGTCCTGCCCGCCGGGACCTTCTTTACCATCCGCGACGGCAAGATCGCGCGCCTTACCACCTATTACAATCTGGCCGACTGGACGCAGCAGGTTTCCGCGTGATTTCCACCCGGACCCTGACCGGAGAAGCGGTCGCCGCCGTGCTGGATGATCTGGCACGGCTGCGCATCGCGGTCTTTCGCGACTGGCCCTATCTCTATGACGGCGACGTGGACTACGAACGCGAGTATCTGCGGGCCTATCAATCCCCCGGTGCGGTCGTCGTCGCGGCCTATGACGGCGACCGCATGGTCGGCGCGGCCACCGGCGCACCGATGGAACATCACGCCGAGGATTTCGCCGCAGCCTTTTCCGGACGCCCCGAGCCGCTGGAACAGATCTTCTATTGCGCGGAATCGGTGCTGCTGCGCGACTATCGCGGGCGCGGTCTGGGCCACGCCTTTTTCGATGGGCGCGAGGCGCAGGCGCGTGCCATCGGCCGCCGCTACAGCGCCTTTTGCAGCGTGCAGCGGCCTGCGGATCACCCGCTGCGCCCGGCGGATTACCGCCCCTTGGATGACTTCTGGCGCAAAAGGGGTTATGAACCCCTTTCCGGCGTCGTCGCGGAGTTCGACTGGAAGGACATCGACGCGCCGGTTTCGACCAAGAAGCCGTTGCAATTCTGGATGAAAACCCTGTGACACGCGAAATCAAGATCGCCACCGCCGCTTACAATTTCGACTGGTTCGACGATTTCGACGCCTATCGCGCGAAACTGACCCGCTGGGTCGAGGCTGCGTCGGATTGTGACCTGTTGGTCTTTCCCGAATATGGCGCGATGGAGCTGGCCTCATTGGGCGGGCACGACATCGCCGCCGACCTGGAGGCCTCTCTGCACGAGGTCGCCCGCCACAATGACGCGCGCGACGCGTTGCATGCCGAACTGGCTGCCGCGCATGGCATCCATATCCTTGCCGCCTCGGGGCCGTTCTTTGCCGGTGAGCGCCCGTTCAACCGCGCGGTGCTGTTTGGCCCCGAAGGCCGCATCGGCCATCAGGACAAGCAGATCATGACCCGCTTCGAGCGCGAGGACTGGCATGTCGAAAGCGCGCCGGGCCTGCGGGTCTTTGACACCGCCGTGGGCCGGCTGGGCATCCTGATCTGCTATGACAGCGAATTCCCCCTGCTGGCGCGGCAGCTGGCCGAAGCGGGGGTCGAGGTGATCCTGACGCCCTCCTGCACCGACACGGTTGCGGGCTTCAACCGGGTGCGGATCGGGGCGATGGCACGGGCGCTGGAAAGCCAATGCGTCGTCGTCCATTCGCCCACGGTCGGGCTATGCGACTGGAACCCCGCCATCGACGAGAACCGCGGCATGGCCGCGATCTATGCCCCCTCAGACGGGTTCTGGCCGGAAACCGGGATTCTGGCCGAGGGCGAGATGGACCGCCCCGGCTGGGTCAAGGCCAAGATCGATCTGGATCGCATCCGCCAAAGCCGCGAGGACGGGCGCGTCCTGCCCTTTGCCCATTGGCCCGAAAGCCGGGACAGCGCGATCATCTGACGCGCTTCAGGCCGGCGGGTCCTGCTTGGGTTCCGCCGGCACGGTGGCGTCGGGCGTCGCCGCCGGGGCTTCGCCCTGCGAGGCCACGCCATCGACCGGGGTGGGCTTGGCAAGACTGTTATCCTGCCACTCTCCCGCCGCGATCTGACCGGTCGCGTATTTCATCACGCCATTGCCCTGACGCTTACCGGCGACGAAATGGCCGGTATAGACATCGCCATTGGCATAGGTCGCGACACCCTCGCCGTCGATCTCGCCCTTGTTCCAGCCGCCTTCATAACGGAAGCCGTCGGGCGCGATCAGCCGCCCCCGACCCTGCCGCATGCCCGCGACAAATGAGCCGTCATAGGTCGTGCCATCGGGATAGGTCGCCTGACCCTGACCATGACGCTGCCCGTCGCGCCATGCGCCATTGTAGACATAGCCGTCGGGATAGGTCATGCGGCCCTGCCCCTCATTGCGGCCGCGCTTGAAGCCGCCCTCATAGACCAGGCCATTGGCGTATTTGGCGACGCCCTGCCCCTCGATGACGCCGGCCAGCCAGTCGCCCTCGTAGTTCGCGTCGTCGGGATAGGTGATCAGCCCGCGCCCTTCCGGCAGGTCATTCTTCAACGCGCCTTCATAGATCGAACCGTCGGGATAGGTGATGCGGCCCAGCCCCTCCATCCGTCCATCGACCCAGTCGCCGGTATAGATATAACCGTCGGTGCCGGTGAACGTCCCCTGACCCGAGCGACGGTCGGCGCGGAAATCGCCCTCATAGCGGTCGCCATTGGCATAGACCGCGATACCGCGCCCCTCACGGCGGCCATTGGCGAAGCGGCCCTCATAGCTGTCGCCCGAGGGCTGGATCAGCTTGCCCTGCCCCGACATCTGCCCGGCAGACCAGCCGCCCGCGTAGCTTAGCCCATCAGACATCGCCAGCTTCCCCTGACCGGCACGCTGGTTGGCCTTCATCTCGCCCTCATAGGTGGCGCCGTCGGGATAGGTGATCTTGCCGCGGCCTTCCTTGACGCCCTGCTTCCAGCCACCTTCGTAGCGATAGCCATTGGGCTGGGTCAGCACGCCCTTGCCGTCATGCAGCGCGTTGATGAAGCCGCCCTCATAGACCGAACCATTGGCGTAATGCGCGATCCCCTGACCGGTGATCTGGCCGTCCAGCCAGTCGCCCTCATAGCTGCCGCCATCGGCATAGGTGATCTTGCCCTTGCCGCTGGGCTTGCCCTTGGCGAAGTCGCCCTCATAGACCGAGCCATTGGGATAGGTCGCCTTGCCCCGGCCCAGAATCTCGCCCTCGACCCAATCGCCGGTATATTCATAGCCCGAGGGCAGCTTATAGGTGCCGCGCCCGTGCTGCTTGCCATTGCGGAACGTGCCCTCATAGACACCGCCGTCGTCATATTGCTTGGTCACGACGGATTGCGCCCCGGCCATCGAGGTGCCGGCGAGAAGCATTACGCAAGCGACAATGGCTGCCTTCATCGGTCCCGCCTCTGGCTTATGGTTCTTTTGGCCCGGTTTACCGCAAGCCTGCACTGGGCGCAAAGCCCGACTTTTCCTTTCGCGCACACTGGCCTATCTAAATCCTGCAATTTCGAAAGGACTGAGCCATGCCCGACAGGTTTCGCATCACCCTTGGACAGTTGAACCCCACGGTGGGCGACCTGCCGGGCAATGCCGCCAAGGCCCGCGCCGCATGGGAACAGGCGCGCGAGGCCGGGTCCGACCTTCTGGTCCTGCCCGAGATGTTCATCACCGGCTACCAGACGCAGGATCTGGTGCTGAAGGCGGCCTTCACCGCCGACGCCATGGCCGAGATCGAGCAACTGGCCCGCGACTGCGCCGACGGTCCCGCCATTGGCATCGGCGGGCCATATGCCGAGGGGGCAAAGCTCTATAACGCATGGTGGGTGCTGCAAGACGGCAAGGTGTTGACCCGCGTGCTGAAGCACGACCTGCCCCACAAGCAGCTGTTCGACGAGCTGCGCCTGTTCGATCACGGCCCGCTGCAGGGTCCCTACAGCCTGAACGGCATCCGCATCGGCAGCCCGATCTGCGAGGATGCATGGTGGCCCGATGTGGCCGAGACCTTGGGCGAATCCGGGGCCGAGATCCTGATCGTTCCGAATGGTAGCCCCTATCACCGCAACAAGCTGGACCTGCGTATGGGCCATATGGTTGCGCGCGTCGTCGAATCCGACCTGCCGCTGGTCTACCTGAACTCGGTCGGCGGGCAGGATGACCAGATCTATGACGGCGCGAGCTTCGTGCTGAACCCCGGCGAGGATGGCGGTGCGGTCAAGGTCGTGCAGCTGGCCCCTTTCGATGAGATCATCGAGCATGTCGATTTCGCGCGCGGCCCCGAAGGCTGGCGCGCCGTACCGGGGCGGCTGGATCACCAGCCCGACGAATGGGAGCAGGACTACAACGCCATGACCCTTGGCCTGCGCGACTACATGCGCAAGTCGGGCTTCAAGCGGGTGGTGCTGGGCATGTCGGGCGGCATCGATTCCGCACTGGTCGCCACCATCGCCAGCGATGCGATCGGGCCGGAAAACGTGCGCTGCGTTATGCTGCCCAGCGAATATACCTCTCAGGCCAGCCTTGACGATGCCGCCGATGCCGCGACCCGGCTGAGCGCGCGTCTGGACACTGTCCATATCGAAGGGGCGCGCGATGCCGTTGGCGATGCGCTGGCCCATCTGATGGCAGGCACCAAGCCCGACACGACCGAGGAAAACATCCAGTCCCGGTTGCGCGGCGTGATGCTGATGGCAATTTCCAACAAGTTCGGGGAATTGCTGCTGACCACCGGCAATAAATCCGAGGTCGCAGTGGGCTATGCCACGATCTATGGCGACATGGCGGGCGGCTACAACCCGATCAAGGACCTGTACAAGACCCGCGTCTTCCAGACCTGCCGCTGGCGCAACGACAACCATCGCGACTGGATGATGGGTCCGGCGGGCGAGGTCGTGCCGCCGCAGATCATCACCAAACCCCCGTCGGCCGAGTTGCGCCCCGACCAGAAGGACGAAGACAGCCTGCCCCCCTATGAGGTGCTGGACGCGATCCTTGAAGGGCTGGTCGAAAAGGATCTGGCGCTGAAGGATCTGGTGGCCCAAGGCTTCGACCCCGAAACGGTGAAGCGGGTCGAGACCCTGCTTTATGGCAGCGAATGGAAGCGCTATCAGGCCGCACCGGGCCCGCGCATCTCGACCAAGGCCTTCTGGCTGGACCGGCGCTACCCGCTGGTCAACCGCTGGCGCGACCAGTTGTAATTGAAACGGCCCGGCTTTCCGCCGGGCCGTTTCATTCAGACGACCACGTCCATCGCACTTTGCTGGCCCACGTCAAAGACGTCGCGGTAGTGCTGGATCAGGTCCGCGGGGCCAGTGGCCTTGCCGGGATTGTCCGACAGCTTGACGGTCGGGTTGCCCTCGGCCGCCACCGCCTTGCAGACCAGCGAGAACGGCGCAAGACCGTCGCCCGGCACCAGCCCGCGGAAATCATTGGTCAGCAGCGTGCCCCAGCCGAAGCTGACCTTCACGCGGCCGTGGAAGCGCTGGAACAGTTCCTTGATCTTTTCGACATCCAGCCCATCCGAGAAGATGATCAGCTTCTGACGCGGGTCCTCGCCCCGGCTTTTCCACCATGCGATGGCGTTTTCCGCCCCTTCGGCCGGATCGCCGGAATCGATGCGGATGCCGGTCCATTGCGCCAGCCAGTCCGGCGCATGCTCCAGAAAGCCCTTGGTCCCGTAAGTGTCGGGCAGGATGACGCGCAGGTTGCCGTCGTGTTCTTCATGCCAATCGGCAAGGACGCGGTAGGGCGCCTGACGCAGCTCATCATCGGTCTTGGCCAGTGCGGCAAAGACCATCGGCAATTCATGGGCATTGGTGCCGATCGCCTCGATGTCGCGGCGCATGGCGATCAGGCAGTTCGAGGTGCCGGTAAAGCGCTTGTCGCCCAAGCCCTCGATCATCGCCTGCACGCACCAGTCCTGCCACAGGAAGCCATGCCGCCTGCGCGTGCCGAAATCGGCGATGCGCAGATCGGGGCCAAGCTCTCGCAGCTGCTCGATTTTCTCCCAAAGACGGGTCATGGCGCGGGCGTAAAGCACCTGCAGCTCAAACCGGCCCATGTCCTTCAGGACGGAACGCGAACGCAGCTCCATGATGATCGCCAGCGCCGGGATTTCCCACAGCATGACCTCGGGCCAGCGGCCCTCGAAGGTCAGCTCATATTGGCCGTCGCGCTTTTCCAGATGATAGGCGGGCAGGCGCAGGTTCTCCAGAAACTCCATGAAGTCCGAGCGGAACATCTGGCGCTTGCCATAGAATGTATTGCCGCGCAGCCATGTGCTTTCGCCGCGCGTCAGCGACAGCCCACGCACATGGTCCAGCTGCTCGCGCAACTCGCCCTCATCGATCAGATCGGCCAGCCGGACGCGGGTGGTGCGGTTGATCAGGCTGAAGGTGACATTGGTGTCGGGGCGATTGCGAAACACCGACTGACACATCAGCAGCTTGTAGAAATCCGTGTCGATCAGCGAACGGACGATCGGGTCGATCTTCCATTTGTGGTTATAGACCCGCGTCGCAATATCGACCGTAGGTATCATCATATCAGGCTGATCCCCGCTTCGCGCATGTTCTGCCGCGCCACCTCGCGCGAGCCGTTCAGGTCGATGGCCCGCGTGGCGTCCTCGATGACGCTGACCCGGAAGCCCTGCCGCGCCGCATCGATGGCCGACCATGCAACGCAGAAATCATGCGCAAGGCCCACGAAATACAGGTCCTCAAGGAACCTGTCCCGCAGATAACCAGTCAGCCCGGTCGGCGTCGAGTAGTCGTTTTCATAGAAGGCCGAATAGCTGTCGATGGCGGGGCGGAAACCCTTGCGGATCACCGTCTCAGCCCGGTTCACGTCCAGATCGGGATGGAAAAGCGCGCCGGGCGTGCCGATGACGCAATGCGCGGGCCACAGCACCTGCGGGCCATAGGGCATCTGGGTCAGCGAAAACGGCATCGCGCCCGGATGGTTGTCGGCAAAACTGGAATGATTGGCCGGATGCCAGTCCTGCGTCAGGATCACATGATCGAAATCGGCCATCATCCGGTTGATCGGCTCGACGATCTCATCCCCGCCGGCGACGGCCAGCTTTCCTCCGGGACAGAAGTCGACCTGCACATCTACGACGATCAAGGTTCTCGCCATGGCGCCCTCCTCTTTTCAGGCTGTGGTAGGGTTCTGCCGTGGGGGCGTCAATGCCAAGAACTTGAACGGCGGGCGCGTCGGGTCTAAGTCCCTGCCATGTTCACCGTCGCCGCACTTTATCATTTCACCCGCTTCCCCGATCCTGCAAGCCTGCAGGGACCGCTGGCGAAGCTTTGCTGTTCCCTGGGCGTCAAGGGCACCCTGCTTCTGGCGCGCGAGGGGATCAACGGCACCATCGCCGGCCCGCGCACGGGCATTGACGCGGTGCTGGATCATATCCGCGCCCTGCCCGGCTGCGAGGGTCTCGACTGGAAGGAAAGCAGCGCGGATACGATGCCCTTTGGCCGCATGAAGGTCCGCCTGAAACGCGAGATCGTGACCATGGGCCAGCCCGACGTGGACCCGCTGGCCTCGGTCGGCCATTACGTCGAGGCGCAGGACTGGAATGCGCTGATCAGCGACCCCGATGTCGCGATCATCGACACCCGCAACGATTACGAAGTCGAGATCGGCACTTTTGCCGGGGCCGTCGATCCGGGAACGAAAACCTTCCGCGACTTCCCCGACTGGTGGCGCGAGAATGCGCACAGATTCCACAACAAGCGCATCGCCATGTTCTGTACCGGCGGCATCCGCTGCGAGAAATCGACGAATTTCCTGCTCGGCGAGGGCGTCCCCGAAGTCTACCACCTCAAGGGCGGCATCCTTAAATACCTCGAAGAGGTGCCCGAACAGGACAGCCTGTGGCAGGGCGAATGCTTCGTCTTCGACAAGCGCGTCAGCTTGGGTCACGGGCTGAAACAAGGTCATTACGACCTTTGCCACGCCTGCCGCCGCCCGCTCGCCCCCGACGACCGTGCCCGCCCCGAATATGAGGAAGGCGTCTGCTGCCACCGCTGCGCCACCGAATACAGCGATGCCGACCGCACCCGCTTCCGCGAGCGCCAGCGTCAGGCCGATCGGGGCGAATGTTTCCCCTCAGACTGACGAAAACGCGCGCCACCAGACCGGGGCGCGCGTCTTCTTTCTTGCCGAAATATCCCGGGGGAATCGCCGCAGGCGATGGGGGCAGAGCCCCCTATTTCACCTGACCCAGACGCCCCGCCGCAATGGCCGCCATGTTCAGGATGTCGTTGACCGAAGACCCGGTCGAGCAGATCTGGATCGGCTCGGGCACCCCGGTCAGGATCGGGCCGACCACGGTCGCCCCCGCCATTTCCTGCAGCAGCTTCACCGAGATCGAGGCCGAGTGACGCGCCGGAACCACCAGCACGTTCGCCGGACCCGTCAGGCGCGAGAACGGATATTTCGCCGCCTGCGCCGGGTTCAGCGCCACATCCACGGTCATCTCGCCCTCATATTCGAAATCGACCTTGCGGGCGTCCAGCACCTCGGTGGCATGGGCCATCTTCACCGCCCGTTCGCTGACCGGATAGCCGAAGTTTGAGAAGGACAGGAAGGCCACGCGCGGGTCCAGCCCCAGCCCGCGGGCAACATGGGCGCCGCGGGTCGCGATATCGGCCAGATCCTCGGCCTCGGGCCATTCATGGACAAGCGTGTCGCCGATCAGGATGACGCGGCCCTTGTGCAGGACGGCGGTAATGCCGACCGCACCATCGGCGGGGGTCACGTCAAAGACCTTGCCGATCTGCGCCAGAACATGCGCGTTCTTGCGCGTGGCCCCGGTCACCAGCCCGTCGCCATGCCCATGCAGCAGCATCAGCGAGGCGAAGACATGGCGGTCGCGATTGGCCAGCTTGTTGATGTCCTCGCGGTCCATGCCCTTGCGCTGGAGGCGCGCGTAAAGCGTGTCGTGATACTGATCCAGATGGCGCGAGTTCGAGGCGTTGACCACGGTGATTTCACGCACCGCATCGCCCAGACCGGCGGCTTCCAGCTTTTCCTTGACGTCCGCCTCGCGGCCGACAACCAGCGACTGGCCCATGCCACCGCGCTGCCATGCGACGGCGGCGCGCAGCACGCGGGGATCGTCGCCCTCGGCAAAGATCATCCGGGCCTGCGCCTGACGCGCGCGGGCATGGATGCCCTGCAAGACGGCGGCGGTCGGGTCCATGCGGGCCTTCAGCGACTGGACGTAACCCTCCATGTCGATGATCGGGCGGCGGGCGACGCCGGTCTCCATCCCGGCCTGAGCGACGGCGGGCGGGATGACATGGATCAGGCGCGGATCGAAGGGCGTCGGGATGATGTAGTCGCGGCCAAACTGCAGCTTGCGACCGTAAGCGACGGCGACCTCATCCGGCACATCCTCACGCGCCAGCTTCGCCAAGGCATGGGCGCAGGCGATCTTCATCTCGTCGTTGATGGCGCGGGCATGGATGTCCAGCGCGCCGCGGAACAGGTAGGGGAAGCCAAGGACGTTGTTGACCTGATTGGGATAGTCGCTACGCCCGGTGGCGACGATGGCGTCGGGACGGACGGCATGGGCTTCTTCGGGGGTGATTTCCGGATCGGGGTTCGCCATGGCGAAGATCACCGGGTTCTCGGCCATGGCCATGACCATCGCCTGCGTCACGGCCCCCTTGGCGGAAACCCCAAGGAACACGTCGCAACCCTGCATCGCCTGTTCCAGCGTGCGCAGGTCGGTTTTCACCGCATGCGCCGATTTCCACTGGTTCATGCCCTCGGTGCGGCCCTGATAGATCACGCCCTTGGTGTCGCACATGATGCAGTTTTCATGCCGCGCGCCCATGGATTTCAGCAGTTCCAGACAGGCGATCCCGGCAGCACCCGCGCCGTTCAGGACGATACGTACGTCCTCGATCTTCTTGCCCGACAGTTCCAGCGCATTAAGCAGGCCCGCCGCGCAGATCACCGCCGTGCCATGCTGGTCGTCATGGAAGACCGGAATGTCCATGAGTTCCTTCAGGCGATGCTCGATGATGAAGCATTCGGGCGCCTTGATGTCCTCAAGATTGATGCCGCCAAAGGTCGGACCCATCAGGCGGACGGCATTGATGATCTCGTCCGGGTCTTCGGTATCCAGCTCGATATCGATGGCATTCACATCGGCGAAGCGTTTGAAGAGGACGGCCTTGCCCTCCATCACCGGCTTCGAGGCCAGCGCGCCCAGATTGCCAAGGCCAAGGATCGCCGTACCGTTCGAGATGACAGCGACCATGTTGCCCTTGACGGTATAGTCATAGGCGGTCTCGGGGCGGGCGGCGATCGCCTCGACCGGGACGGCGACGCCGGGCGAATAGGCCAGCGACAGGTCGCGCTGGGTGGCCATGGGCGTCGAGGCGACGATGTCATATTTACCGGGGCGCGGCTCAAGGTGATAGGCCAGCGCCTCCTCGGGGGTGATGCGGGACCGGCGGGGGGTGTTGTCGTCGCTCATGCTGTGCCTCCTGAAATGCGCTCCGCCTCCTTAACGAAGCGTCAAGCCGGGCAGAAGGGCATAAAGTTGCTGCACTGCGGCCAAATCAGTGCAAAAGAGCCTGAGAAACGATGTCGTGGTGCAGGATTAATGCGCAGGCGGCCCCGACCACGGCAATCAGGATCGCAAGCACGTCATGCCTTGGGTCCCATGCCTTCTGCCGCCGCGCCATCCAGACCGAGACCGGATAGCAGAAAATCTGCGCCAGCGCCTGCCCCGCCAGCAGGCCGGTCAGCCCAAAGAACCAGGTCCCGGTCAGCACCAGCGAGAAATAGATCAGCGCACGGCTGGATTGCATGACAAAGAAGGCCCGCGAATCCCCGGTCGCCAAGGCCGCGCTTTCGTAATTCAGCGGGATGCACATCAGCAGCTGGATCGAGGCGATGGCGACAAGAATGCCCCCGGCACGGGCGTAGCGCGGATCGTAAAGGTGATCGACCAGCCAGGGTCCAACCAGAGCCAACACGATTCCCACCGACAGCAGCAGCAGGGTGAAACCCATGCGCGTGCGCTGCATCGTGCGCCGGTTGGCCTCGCTCTCGGACGGGGGATGTTCACGATACATCGGAATGAACAGCCGCCCGGCAATGGCCGATCCCAGCTGGCTGGGCACGCTGGCAAGGAAAAGGGCGATATTATAGACGCCCAGATGGTCCAGATTAAGCACCCGCCCCAGGATCAGCCGGTCGCCCTGAAACAGCAGGAAGCCGCAAATGGTGCTGAAGAAAATCCATTTGCCGAACTTCACGATCTCATTGCGGGCCTCTGGCTCCATGCGGAAGCGGTCGACATGGCCGGGCAGCATGTAGCGGATCATCAGCAACTGCACGAAGGCACCCAGAACGATGCCCCAGACCAGCGCCCAGACATCGCGCAGGATCAGGGCGGCGCCGACGGTGATCAGAATTCCGATCAACTGGCTCAGCAACTCGACCAACGTCAGCCGCCCGACCTGCAGATGCCGCGCCGCCGTATCGATCCGGGTCGAGACAAAGCCCCCGACCAGCATCGACGAAGCCGCCGCCGGGAACACCCATGCCAGTGCCGGGATGTCGTAGAACAGCGCCAGCGGCCAGGCCATTGCGCAGGAGACGGCGAACAGGATGAAGCCGCGGATGACCTTGATCGTCCAGGCGGTGTCCAGAAATGCTGGGTCGTCGCCGCGCTTGCTTTGCTGGATCGAAGGCGCGATTCCCATGTCGCTGAACATGGCCAGCCCGATCATGAAGCTGGAAACCAGCGCCATCAGGCCGAAATCGTCAGGGCTGAGAATCCGCGTCAGGATCAGGTTCGAGGCCAGCCGCATGATCTGACCCAGCCCAAAGCTGAGCATCGACCATGCCCCACTGCCCAAAGCCCGCGAGGCCATGCTGCGCCCCTGCGGCGCCTCGGCTGCTTCCTGCTGGACCTCGACCGGAAGCTCGCTGGTCATTATCCCAGCCCATCCGTGGGCGTCGCCACGATGCTGGGCGATGGCAGGCCGGGGATCTTGCCCAACAGCCACAGCGCGACAAAGGCCCCTACGACCAGAAGGACCACCATATAGGTAATGCGCAGCTTGCCACGCAGAAGATCGCGGCGGCTCTTGCGATAGGGCAGCGAAACCACCGGGCGGGTGCCGGTCAGCTTGGCGAATTGCTCGGTCCGGCGCAGGACCGGGTTCATCAGCTCAAGCGCAAAGGCGATGACGGCGGCCAGACCAAAGCTGCCGATTGCACCCATCGCCGCCCTTTTCTTGCGGTTCGAAAAGGCCGGGTATTCCGGCGGCACGGCTTTTTCAAGGATGACAAAACGCTCGGTCTGGTCGTTATCCATCAGCAATTGCTGGGTTTCGACCTGTGCCAACTGGCGCGACACCTCGCTGTAGCGGTCCTGCAGGCGGCGCTGTTCGCGGCTCATCGCCTCAAGCTTCTCGGCCACCTGCGGCGAACGGGCGCGCGCCTGTTCGATCTGCTGGCGACGCTGTTGCTGTCGCGCCTTCTGGCCGCGCAGATTGCTCAGCTGCGCCTCGTTCAGTTCAAGCTGGCGGCGCACGATTTCCGACACAGCCTCATCGCCAGTATTCAGGCGCTTCAGGTTGTCTTCGAGCCGCTTGATCTCGGGGTGGTCGGGGGCCAGCGTGCGGCGAGCCTGCGCCAACTCAACCTCGGCATTGCGGATCTGCTGGACGATGGTCGAGGCAGAGCGTTCGGCGGCGGTATTGCCACCCGCCACCAGCGTCAGCTGATCGCGTTGCAGCGCCATGATCTCGCGGTCCAGCGTGTTCTCGGTCTCATTCAGCTGCGCAAGTTCGATGCCCAGGTTTTCCTGCGAAGTCGGCAGGGCATCTTCGTTCTGGGTGCTGAAGGCAGCGATTTCGCGATCCAGCGCCGACAGTGCGTCGCTGGTCCGGGCCTCTTCATTGGTCAGGTATTCGCGGCTTTCCTTGATCCGGGCCTGACGGTTCTCGCGGTCACGATTGACGACGCTATTGGCGAAATAGTTGGCGATGGCCGCCGCTGTGGCGGGTGTTTCGGCCCGCGAAGTGATGACGATGGCCGCCAGCGACATGCGCGATTCCGTCGATACGCCGGGGTTGGACACGCTGTCGATGCGCGTGGTGGTGCGCAGCGCGCTGATCTTTTCGGAATCGCTCAGCTGCGGGGCGTCCTTGAACAGCTCCAGCTCCTTGATGACCTCAAGGATATTCGAACGCGCCATCAAGCGCTGCTCGATCAGCTGCACCCGGCGCGAGGCCGGCAGCGAGGAATCGCTGTTCGGATCGACCGCAGCCGAGGTGTCGATCTGGATCAGCGCCGAGGATTCATAGACCTTCGGCGAGGACACGATCAGATGGAATGAAATCAGGATTCCCACGACGACAATCGTCAGCATCAGCGGCATGCGCCGCCAAAGCATCGAGATGAGATCCTGCAAGGATTGTATCGGACCCAAGACCTTAAACCCTCGCGCCGCTCATCAATCTTCGGACTTGTTCAAGATCACGCCCATGACCGGAGGCATGTCCTTGAGCAGCCGCTCGGCCTGGATCATGTCCGCGGCCGTCCCGTTCTGGCCATCGGCCACCAACAGGATCGCATCGGCCAGAGGCAGGGTCGCCAGCGCCGCATCGCCCCCCAGCAAGGGGGCGGTGTCGATGATCTCGATCGCATCGGGGCGCAAACCGCGCCAGATCTTCATGGCCGAGGCAAGGCTTTCGTCCTGCAGCAATTCGGCCGCGTCGGGCTCCGAACCGCCGGGGGCCACCACCCACAGATTGGGCAGTTCCTCGACAATGGCAGTGATGTCGATGATGTCGCGTCCTTCCACGAGTATTTCCGAAACCTGATCGCTTTCGGGTATCCCCAAAGCGGCCGCAATTCTGGGCCGGGCCAGATCCAGATCGACCAGGATCACCTCGGTATGTTTCTGCCGCGCCAGCGCCAGCGAAAGCTGCAGGGCGACGGTGGTCGCCCCTGCCCCCTTGGTCAGCGGCACCACGGCCAGCCGACGCCAGCCATGCTTGCGCATCTCGCGCAGGATACGGGTGCGCAGAATCGCAAAACGCTCGCCCACGATCTTGGCGTGGCGGATGTCGGCAGAATTGCGTGACGCCTCGCGGCGAATATAGCTGCTGGACACGCGCAACCCGGCGGAGCGGGTGGCAATTGCGCTGGAGGTGGGCCTGTCCGAAGTCTTGTCTGTCTCGGCCTGCAATACTGTGGCCCTTCTGCCTCTGGAAATCACTGCGCCGCCTTTGGGTCATCCGCGCGTCGATGACACTGCCGACAGCGGCATGCTAGCGTCCCGTTGATGAGCGCGACAACAGAAATCACGCCCCTTGGCGAACAGGACAGGCAGAATGGTCCGGCGGCGTCGTCCGGGGCGGTGATCGCTATCGCCATCGGCCGGAACGAGGGCGAACGCCTGCTGCGCTGCCTGCGTTCGCTGCAGCCACAGGTCGGGCGCATCATCTATGTCGATTCGGGTTCGACCGATGACAGCGTCAGTCGCGCCCGCGCGCTGGGGGCCGAGGTGGTCCCGCTGGACATGTCCCTGCCCTTTACCGCGGCCCGCGCCCGCAATGCCGGGCTGGCCGGCGCGGATGATGCCGAGTTCATCCAGTTCGTCGATGGCGATTGCGAGGTCGAGGCGGGCTGGATCACGACCGCGCTGGCGGCGCTGCAATCCGACCCGAAGCTGGCTATCGTCGCCGGTCGCCGGCGCGAGCTGCACCCCGAGGCCTCGATCTACAACCGGCTTTGCGACGCCGAATGGGACACGCCGGTCGGTCCCGCCGAAGCGGTCGGCGGCGACATGCTGGTGCGCCGTGCTGCACTGGCACAGATCGGCGGTTTTGACCCCAGCCTGATCGCCGGGGAGGAACCCGAGATGTGCCTGCGCATGCGACAGGCGGGCTGGACGATCCGGCGCATCGACGCCCCCATGACCATCCACGACGCTGCCATGCTGCGGCACGCGCAATGGGCACGCCGCGCGCGCCGCGCGGGCCACGCCTTTGCCGAGGTCTCCTGGCGTCATCGCGACGATCCCGAAGGGTTCTGGCGCCGCGAGACCCGGCGCGCGCTGCTTTGGGGGATTGGCCTGCCGCTGATCATCCTGCTGGGCGCAATGATCACGCCGCTGTTCTGGTGGCTGCTTCTGATCTATCCGGCGCAGATGGCACGGATCGCCCTGCGCGACCCGCACCGCCCCGAGCGCTGGAAACGGGCATTTTATACCGTGCTGGGCAAGTTTCCCGAGGCTCGCGGCGCGCTGGAGTTTCACTTGCGCCGCCTGATCGGGCGGCGGTCAGGGCTGATCGAGTATAAATGACCGGCTGCACCATCCTCATCCCCGCCCATGATGAGGCAGGCTATATCGGCCCCTGCCTCGACAGCATCCTGCAGCAGGACCATTCCGGCCCGCTGGACGTCATCGTCATCGCCAATGGCTGCCACGACGACACCGCTGCACAGGCACATGCCCGAACCCGCGATTTCACCGCGCGTGGCTGGTCCCTGCGGGTCGAGGAACTGGCGCAGGGCGGCAAGATCGGGGCGCTGAACCACGGTGATGCCTGCGCACATGATGGGATTCGGGTCTATCTGGATGCCGATATCCGCATGTCACCCCGGCTGATCTCTGGTCTGGTCACGGTATTGGACGTCCCCGCGCCGCGATATGCCGGTGGCAGGTTGGTCGTCGCCCCGGCGCAAAGCTTCGTCTCACGCCACTATGCCCGTTTCTGGCAAAGCCTGCCCTTTGTCACCGAAGGCGTGACCGGAGCCGGGCTATTCGCGGTCAATGCCACTGGCCGGCAACGCTGGGGCGCGTTCCCGCAGGTCATCTCGGACGACACCTTCGTGCGGCTGCAATTTTCGGAATCCGAGCGGTTTCTGGTCGACGAACCCTATTTCTGGCCCATCGTCGAGGGCTTCGGTCCTCTGGTCCGGGTGCGCCGCAGACAGGACCGCGGCGTGGCCGAAATCGCCCGCCTCTTTCCGCAATTTCTTGCCAATCAGGGCCATGTCCGCCCGACAAGATCGCAGTTGAAGCGCCTTGCCCTGCGCGACCCTGTGGGTTTTGCCAGCTATGCCGCTGTCGCGCTGGCAGTGCGCATGGGCAGGCAGGATCAGGGCTGGGCGCGCGGACGCTAGCCGCCCTTGGCGCGGAACTCCTCGACCGTCTCCTGCGCCAATTGTTGCAGCACCAGGGCCAGATCCTTCGGCACCGGCGGATAGGGCCCGCCCGCCCCCATCAGCGTCGAAGGCAATCCGACCGGAGATTTTCCGGTGAGCGCCGCATAATGGATCATTGTGACGTAATAGAAACCGTTGTGGTTCGGATGGATGTCGTCGTGAAAGAAATCCCGGATCGAGGTGCTGTCCGGCACCTTCCCCTCGGCTATGGCGTCATGCAGCCGCACCATACCCAGCCCGGCCGGAACGATCCGCATCGGCATTTCGAGCTGCGGCAGTTTCGCATTGGTATCATTGGCGATGGCCTGCCAATGCGCCATGTCGCTGACGATCCGGTCGCGCCAGGTGCGTGTCGTGCCGGTCTGCGCGTCGTCGATATCGTCCCATGTCGCGTAAAGGTAAGATTTGACATGCGGATTGGTCTTGGCCGCCAGCTCGACCCATTTCGCAGCATAATCGGCGCTGTGGTGCCACTGCATCGTGGTCAGAACTGGAACGCGCTCGGTGATGACGATCGCATCCACGGGATTGGCGGCCAGCCATTTGCGACCGTCAACGCCCTGAGCGGTGGCGCTGTCGTTCCAGTTGATCTCCAGGGGAGCGCCGTTGATCAGCTGGAACTCGACCCGATCATCCAGCACCGCATACATCATCTCGGGCAGATTTGGACTGACCAGACTGTGGCCCAGATAAAAGGCCGACAAGAGATACTGCAGTATTGCTGACATATTCTTCCCCTTCGGTCAGGTGGGCCAAATTACGGGATCAATAAGCGACGATGACCCTGGCGAAACGCTTCCGAACGGCTTTGAACACCGTCCTGCACGGAACCGATTGGGGCGCAACCTGACCCTTTGGTCAAGCAGAACACCCGCCGCAACCCATTGATGTCAAAGATACCTGTCCTTTTTGGCAATACGGTAATTCGTTCTAGTTTTATTCAGGGGCGGGTCTATACTGCAGGACTGTAAAGTTAGTGTCCCTTGTATCGATTACCGTGGGTTAAAAATGCCGCACTCGAACAAGTTTGATTCACCCAGTTTGAATCGTGTCGGCTCGATTCTGCAAAACAGTCCTTCCACCCTGCCTGAATCGGGTGGGCTTTCCTCATTCTATGTCCGTTATATGAAACGGCCGCTCGACATTCTGGCGGTGCTGATCGCGGCGCCGATTGTCATCCCGGTCGTGCTGATCCTTGTCCTGATGATCTGGGCGCATGGTGACCGGCCGTTCTACTCGCAGTTGCGCGTCGGCCGCTCGGGTCGCAGTTTCCGCCTGTGGAAGATGCGCACCATGGTCGAGAATGCCGAGGCCCGTCTGGCCGAGCATCTGGCCAGTGACGAGGTCGCCCGCGCCGAATGGGACGCGACCCAGAAGCTGAAGCAAGATCCGCGGATCACGCCGGTCGGGCATTTCCTGCGCAAAAGCTCGCTGGATGAGTTGCCGCAGCTGTGGAACGTGCTGCGCGGCGACATGAGCATCGTCGGCCCCCGGCCCATGATGCTCGAGCAGGCCCAGCTATATCCCGGCGCGGATTACTATCACCTGCGCCCCGGAGTCACTGGCCTGTGGCAGATCTCGGATCGCAATGACAGCACCTTTGCGGCGCGGGCGAACTTCGACGCCAAATATGCAAACGAACTGAGTTGGTCGAATGACCTGTCGATCGTCGCCAGAACCGTCACCGTCGTTCTGCGCTGCACCGGCTATTGATCCCGACAATCTGCTGAAACACGTTCACTCGTGTTTCAGCAACTCCTCATGATGCGTGACGCACCTATACTTGCGCCACCCGACCAGTAGCGTGGTCAGCGTTCCGACCAGTGAGTAAAGCAACAGCGCCGACCACAGCGACAAGCCAAGGTAAAATACCCCGATCAACGCGCTGATCGCCGCAACCGCGACCCCTATGATCAATACACCGCCCAGTGTAGCCTCCACCTCGCTGTGGTTCGTTAAATCATTAACTCCCTATATAAGAGGGAATCGCTAATTCTTTCTTTCTGGTTCCAATGAAAAGGGTCAAATTCGCCTATTTGTGTCATCAATTAAGCGCAATCTGGCCGATCTTGGTAGCGTATTACCGCAAATCTCGTTCAGGTGGTTTCAGGATTCCATGACTCTACGAATCGGATATGTCGTCAACACCTATCCGCGCCCGTCCCACAGCTTCATCAGACGAGAGATCGCGGCCCTCGAATCCCTTGGTGCGCAGATCCACCGCTTTGCCATGCGCGGCGACCCGCAGGCGCTGACCGATCCCGAGGATCTGGCCGAGCACGCCCGCACCGAGCGTATTCTTGAAAGCGGCGGCGGGGGTCTTTTACAGTCTGTCGCTCGTCAGGCCGGGGCAAGCCCGTCGCAGATGAGCGCCGCTGTCGGGCTGGCGCGCCGCCGGGCCACAGCCGGCGAATCCAGCTTCGCGCGCCAGCTGATCTATCTGGCCGAAGGCGCACGCATCGCCGCCCGCGCCCGCGAACTGGGTCTGACGCATCTTCACGCACATTTCGGTACCAATTCGACCCGCGTCGCCAGCTATGCCCGATTGTTGGGCGGTCTTCGGTTCAGCTTCACCATCCACGGCCCCGAGGAGTTCGACCGCCCCGAGGCGCTTGACCTGGCGGGCAAGCTGGCATTGTCGGAGTTCTGCGTCACCGTCAGCAGCTTCGGCCGCGCCCAACTCTCCCGCTGGGCGGCGCCCGAGGATCTACATAAGATCCAGGTCGTGCATTGCGGGTTGGATTGCACCCTGCAGGACACAGCCCCGCTACCGTCTGGACCGCTGCGGCTGGTGGCCATCGGCCGCTTTGCCGAACAGAAGGGCTTTGGCCTGCTCATCCGCGCCTTTGTTCTGGCACAACGCCAAAATCCCGCAATCCGGCTGGCGCTTGTCGGGGATGGCGAGTTGCGCCCGCAGATCGAAGCCATCATCGCCACCGAGGGCATTGGCGATGCGGTCGAGCTGCTGGGCTGGCAGGATCAGGCCGGTGTCCGCGCCGCGCTGGACAACGCCCATGCGCTGGTCACGCCCAGCTTTGCCGAGGGGCTGCCCGTCGTCATCATGGAGGCGATGCTGCGCGCCCGTCCGGTCCTGTCGACCTATATCGCCGGCATTCCCGAACTGATCCGCCCCGGTCAGGAAGGCTGGCTGGTCCCCGCCGGAGATGCCGAGGCCCTTGCCGGCGCCATGCTCGACATTGCCGCCTGCGATCACGCCACCCTGACGCAAATGGGGCAATCCGCCTTGCAACGGGTCCGGCAAAGACATGACATCGCGGATTCGGCGGGTGCGTTGCTGGCGCTGTTCACCCACGCCACAGGCTGACCGCCAGATAGTGATCCATGGCCGCCCCCCAGCGCGCCGCAATCAACCGCGCGCCAAGGCAAGCCCGCGCCCGCCCGCCGCGGATCACCGCAGGCACGTCGCTGAAATCCAGCATCCGCCCGGTCAGCGGGAACTGCGCCTTGAACATCGCCTCTTTCACGCAAAAGGCCAGCAGCGGCGCATCGTCCGTCATGCGATAGGGGGCGACGCTTTCGGCCAGCCCCTCGGGCGCGCTGCGGGTCGCGGATTCGATATCGACCCCGACCCACGGTCCGCCGACGGGCGAGGCCACCGCGACGCAGAACGCGCCGCCATGCGACAGGCTTGCCCTGATCCCATCGGGCAGGTCTGGGCGACGGTCGGCGCGGCTGGGAATGGGCCGATCCGGCGGCAGGTCATGCCCAGCCTCGGCCAGCGCCATCCGCAGGGCTAACCGTCCCAGCGCAAATTCGTGCCGCCGCTTCGGGATCGCGCGTGCCACCGCTACTTCCTCGCCAGGCATCAGCGGCGGCGCGGCCTGTGAGACATGCAGCACCGCGCAACCAAAATCGGCGGGCAGCAAGCGTCTTAGCAGCTCCCGCACCGGAGCGGTCTGGTTCATCCGCCGCCGCGCAACTGCGCCCGCAGGGCCCGGCGCCGCGCCATGGCATCCTCGGCAGCACTGGCCAGCCCGGCCTCGGCCGGGACCGTGACCGGCGGTGCCGCAACGGGCGCCTCGGCCGGGGCCACCACCGACGCCACCGGGGTCAGCCCCGCCAGATGGCGCAGGAAATCGGCCATGACCGGGAAGCGGAAGATATCCGTGACCCCCAACCTGCTCAGCCCCAGCCGGTCGCGCATCGTCCGATGCAACTGGATCGCCAGCAACGAATGCCCGCCCAAGGCGAAGAAATTGTCCCGAGGCCCGATCTGCGCCACCCCCAGAACCTCGGACCACAGCCCATGCACCGCCCGTTCCAGATCCTCGGTCGGCGAAGCGACCGAGGCGGGCGCGGCGGTCTCGATGACCGGCGCGGCCGCTGCCACCGCCGCGACCGCTTCCGGGCGCGGCAATTGCTTGCGGTCGATCTTGCGGTTCGGGGTCAGAGGCATCCGGTCCAGCCGCAGAATGCGGCCCGGCACCATATGCGCCGGCAAGGCACTGACCAGCGCCTCTCGCAACTGCTTCTCGGACAGGTCCGTCGCGCCGGTGATATAGGCGACCAGCCGCTTGTCGCCGGGCTGGTCCTCGCGCACCAGTGCCACCGCCTCGCGCACGCCGGGTTGACCGGCCAGGGCCGCCTCGATTTCGCCCAGTTCGATGCGGAAACCGCGCAGCTTGATCTGGTGATCGGCCCGGCCGATGTAATCCAGACCGCCATCCTCGCGCCAGCGCACCAGATCACCCGTCCGATACATCCGCGCCCCCCAAGCCGAGGCGCGATCCGCAGGCACAAAGGGATCGGGACGGAAGGCCGCTGCCGTCAGGTCCTCGCGCTGCCAATAGCCGCGCGTAACCCCGTGCCCGCCGATCCACAGCTCGCCCGGCGCGCCCGGAACCACCGGCGCGCCCTCGCCGTCCAGCACATAAAGCTGGGTATTGGCGATGGGGCGGCCCAGCGTGACCTCGGCCGCATCGGTCACATCAGCGACGGTCGACCAGATCGTCGTCTCGGTCGGGCCATACATGTTCAGGATACGTGCCCGGCTTTCCTTGCGCAGATCGGCCAGCAGCGCCGGAGGCAGCGCCTCGCCACCGACCATCACGCATTTCAGCCCTGCCATTGCCCCCGCCACCGCCGGGTCCGAGACCAGAATCCGCGCCATGCTGGGCGTGCATTGCAGATGCGTCACCTTCCAGCGCCGGATCTGCGCCGCAATCGAGAAATCCCCGGCCTCGGGTTCATCGGCTTGCGGGTTCACCTGCGTTTTCAACTGCGCCAGCAGCGGGAAGAAGCCGGTGACCTGATCCGGCGCGATGCCGTAATCGATCAGGCAGGCGACCTCGCCGACGCCGATGGTCTTCAGATGCTCGATCCGCGCAATCCCGTCCTCGACCGAGCCGAACAGCCCCGAATCCTCGAAATACCGCAAAAAGGCGAATTCGAGGATGCCGTCCAGTTCTTCTTCGGACAGGCTGCCAAGGTCGATGGCCATGGGATTGGTCATGCCCTCGGGTTTGCGGAAGGCCGGGAAATCCCAGGCATATTGCTTGACCAGGGCCGCCGCGCTGCGCAGGTAATTCTTCATCGGCTCGCGCGAGATCTCGCGCGCGGTTTCCCGGTCTTCGGCCAGACAGGTATGCAGCATGAGGGTGACGGTGAAATCCGCCGGATCATGCCCCGCCGCCCGCAAGGCCGCGTGGTAATCCTTGATCCGCGCCGCGACGGTGTCGATGCTTTGGCCCAGAAGATGGGTCAGGACGTTCATACCCAACCGCCCGGCCTCGATCCATGTCTCGGGGTTTCCGGCCACCGTCATCCACAGCGGCAGTTCCGGCTGCACCGGGCGCGGCTGGGTCACCACGCCGAATGTGCCGCCGCCCGCGCGCGGGAATTCGACCGCCTCGCCGCGCCACAGCCGGCGCAACTGGTCGATGCCCGCGATCATCGCGGTCTTGTTGTTCGGCGGCGCGTTTTCCGGTTGCAGCACGAAATCATCCGGCTGCCAGCCCGAGGCGATGGCCAGTCCCGCCCGGCCCGCAGTCAGGTTGTCGATGACCGCCCATTCTTCGGCCACTCGGGCGGGATGATGCAGCGGCAGCACGCAACTGCCCGCGCGCACGGCAATGTTCTTGGTGACCGCCGCCACAGCCGCGCCCGAAACCGATGGGTTCGGATAGGGTCCGCCAAAGGCATGGAAATGCCGCTCCGGCGTCCACAGCGCGACAAAGCCATTCTGATCGGCAAAGCGCGCGCCATCCAGCAGCAGCTGGTATTTGCGCGGCCCCTGCCCGTCGTCATTGCCCCAATAGAACAGGCTGAATTCCATCCCACCGGTCACATCGCGGCGCGCTGCTGCCGGTGCGCTGCCCGAGACCGCCAGCCGCGATTCCTCGCCCGCGATCACCAGTCGCAGGCCCCGCGCTAGGGACCAGAAGATCTCCAGCACCGAGATGTCAAAGGACAGGCTGGTCACCGCCAACCACGCATCCCCCTGCCGATGCGGGATCATGGCGTCCATCCCGGCAAAGAAATTCGCCACGTTGCGATGCTCGACCATGACCCCCTTGGGCCGCCCGGTCGAACCCGAGGTATAGATCAGATAGGCCAGATTTTCCGGGCCGACCGCCGTCACCGGCGGAGCGACCATGCCATGCGGCAGGTCGCTGGGGATCGTCACCACCTGCGCCCCATGCGTGGGCAGGCGATCCGCCATCCCCGACTGCACCAGCACCACCGGCGCGCCGCTATCCTCAAGGTAAAGCGCGATCCGCTCGGTCGGGTAATCCGGGTCCAAGGGCACATAGGCGCCACCCGCTTTCCAGATCGCCAGCGCGCCGATGACCAGTTCCGGCGAGCGCCGGGCGAACAACCCCACCGGCTGGTCCGGCCCGACGCCCATCTGCACCAGCCTTGCCGCCAGCGCATTCGCCGCACGGTCCAGTTGACCGCGCGTCAGCACCCGATCCTCAAAGGCCAGCGCCACCGCATCCGGGTCCGCCGAGGCCATTTCCGCGATCAGGTCATGGATAGGGGCCAGCCGCGCATCCACCAGCGTATCGTTGCGACCGACCAGCAGATCGCGCAATTCCTGCGCGTCCAGCAGGGAAACATCGCGCAGGTGTGTCGCATCCGGTCGTTCCGCCGCATCCAGCGCGCGCGCCAGTCGCTGCGCCTGAGCCGCGCTGACCCGGACTGAGTCATGGAACAGGGCCGCGCCCGTATCAGTCAGAGCGACAGTCAACGCAGCATGGGGGATGGGCTGCGCGTCGCGCAGATTGATCGCGAGTTCCGGCCGCGCGGCCTCGCGCAGTTCGGGGGCACGGCGGGTCAGGTCGTCAAGAAAGAAGCGATGCCCGGCGGCCTCGGCGATCCGTGCATCGACCTGCCCGGCAAGCTCGGCCAAGGTCATCCCGCCCTCGGTCTCGACCGCCAACGGCACCCAACCCGCGACCAGCGGTGAGGTCGGCAGATCTGCCGGGCGCAGCGCCAGATCCAGCCGGGACTGAGCCGCCAGCCGCGACAGCAGCAGGGCAGCCAAGGCGACCCGTGACGACCCCGCCCCCGGCTTCAGGTCAATCCGTACCTGCTGCCCCGAGGCTTCGCCCGGCATCACCGCCGGGTTCATCGCCACCAACCGCTTGCGCCACCATTCGTCATGGGGCGCGGCGTCAGTTGCAAGCGCAGTCAGGCTCGTGCGGTCAACCTGAGACAGCGGCGCGATGACGGCGCCCAGCGCGGGCAGCTCGCCCGCGAATTTCAAGCGGACCAGCGCATCCGCCGCCGCAATCACCGCCACCTGCCCGTCATGGGCCAGAACCGTCCCCGGCACGCCGCCGCCGGGCACAATCCCGTCCAGCCCGGCAACCGCAAGCAACCGCCCATCCAGCATCACCTTGGGCTCGGATAGCGGGTTCCAATACCCGCCATGATCCAGCCCGCGCACCAGCGCGCCGATCTCGGCGGCGGGGCGGGTGAAATCCAGAACGCCGCCAGCCTCGGGGCGTTTCGTCTTGCCGACATAGCTACGCTGGGACAGATCCTGTGGCACCCGCTGCGGCCCCGCCCCCTCCAGCTGCGTCACGACATCGGGAAAGCTTTCGGCGGCGCGCGCAAAGCAGCGCGCATTCAGCGTCAGCGCGGTATCGTCGGGGCGCAAGTCGAACAGGCGCTGCGCCAGGATATCGCCCTGATCCACCTTGCCTTCGATCATGTGCCAGGTGACGCCATGCTGCGCCTCTTGCCCGATGATCGCCCAGACCGGAGCATTCAGCCCGGCCAGTTTCGGCAATGGCCCGTCATGGAAATTGATCGCCCCAAACTTGCCGCGCGCCAGCATCGCAGGCGAAAGCAGGGACAGGTTCGCGACGCTGAACAGCCAATCCGCCGGTGGCGCATCGGCGACAAGCGGGGCGTCCTGATCCTCGACCGGCAATCCCGCCCCCTGCGCCCAAGCGCGCAGGTCGGGATTGCGCGTCACCACCGCGACGATCCGGTGGCCACGCCCCAGCAGCGTTTCGGCCGCGTGGCGCAACAAAAGCTCATTGCCGACAAGGATCGCGGAGAACTGCGTCATGGCCTTCCCTTTTCAACATGAATCGGCATCGGTTGGCGGCGCAAGGCGTGGCGGGC
The DNA here is from genome assembly GCF_009711205.1 of Paracoccus litorisediminis. GTDB lineage: Bacteria > Pseudomonadota > Alphaproteobacteria > Rhodobacterales > Rhodobacteraceae > Paracoccus > Paracoccus litorisediminis. The sequence continues at coordinate 114,172 of NZ_WMIG01000002.1, forward strand.
CAGCGTCATCAGATGACCCGGAGGCACGCCGGTCTGCTGCCGCTGGATCAGGCAGCGCAGCCGCCATATCGCCTCGCCGCCCAAAGTGGCGGCGGTGGCGGCCAGCGCCCCTGCCCGGCCGTGATGCTTTTCGAAATAGCGGCGGCGGGAATCGTACCAGTAATCGGGAATGCGCCGCCATTCCTTCATCCCGGTGCTGGCCGAGCCGATATGCTCGACCGCGCTTTCGACGACGTAATGGGTTTGCCAACCGGCCTGAGCCGCGCGGCGGCACAGATCGGTTTCCTCGAAATACAGAAAAAACCCCTCGTCAAACATGCCGACCCCGTCCAGCACATCCATGCGGATCATCATGGAGGCCCCCGCCGACCAGTCGACGCGGCAGGTTGTCGCGGGTTGCGGCATGGCGATGACCTTGCCCTTGAGCAGGCGCGTGACCGGGCCGCTGCGGCTGGCGGCCTCGAACTCACCGGCAGCCGAGGGGAAGCGGAAGGCGGTGTGATGCGGCTCTCCGTCCGGGCCGGACAGGCGCGAACAGGCGATCCCGGCCTGAGGGTTCCGGGCCAGATGCTCCATCAGCGCCCGGATCGCGTCGGGCGCGGGGATCGCGTCCGAGTTCAGCAGATAGACCAGATCGGCCCGCCGCCCATCCGGCAGGTTCTGGCGGATGCCGTAATTGTTGCCCGCGCCATAGCCACCGTTCCAGCCGGACTGCACCACTGCGACGCGGCCCCCGTCCAGCCAGCCGCGCGCCCGCGCCTCGGCCTGCATATGTTCGAACGATCCGTCGCCGGAATCGTTATCGACGATGGTGATGCCGCCATCGATGCCGGCCATTGCGACCAGCGCGGCCTCGGCTGCACCCAGCGACATGTCTGCCGTGCGCCAGTTCAGCACCACGACATGGACCGACGGTTCCTTGTCCAGCATCACTCGGCCGCCTGCACCTGCGCGGAGGCGTCGACATCCGCTTCACGCAGGATCTCGCGCAGGATCGAGGTCATGCGCCGCACATTCGGTTCCAACACCATGGAATCGTGGTCCCCCGGCACTTCGATCACCTGCAGTTTCGGCATCCAATCGCTCCAGCCATTATCGGCAACGACATAGTCGCGGCCTGAATTGATCCAGCGCCCGCCCGTCACTTTCCAGCGCAGGTCCAGCGGCGGACGCAGCATCGCCACCGGCCCGTCCCAAACCGACAGCTCCATCCCCGGCAGCGCGTTGAGGAAGGCGGCCTCAATGGCAAGGTCGTGGAACGTGTCGCCGCTGTCGGTGCTGGCCTCGGCCTCGACCGCGCGGGCCTTGCTGCGGCGGATGAACTCATAGGCGACGCGATCGCGCAGCCATTTCGCGGCAAAGCCCGGCCCGCCTTCGGCCAGCTCGCGCCAGCGGATCATCAGCCGGTCCTTGCGGCTGACGGCCTCGCGCAGCGGCAAGGGCGTGTCCAGCATGACCAGCATTGCCACTTCCTCACCGGCCGCGCGCAATTGCCGCGCCATCTCATAGGCGGTCAGCCCGCCGCCCGAGAAGCCGCCGATCAGGTAGGGTCCTTCGGGCTGCACCTCACGCAGCTCGGCGATATAATCGCGGGCGGCATCAGCAAAGGTTTCATGCGGCTTGTCGTCGCCCAGCAGGCCGCGTGCCTGCAATCCATAGAAGCGGCGGTCCACGCCCAGACGCTGCGCCAGCTGGCGCAGGTTCATGACATTGCCGAACATGCCCGCGACCATGAAGAAGGGCGTGCCTGCACCGCGCCCGCCCATATCGACGACAAAGCGGCGCTTGGTGCGGGTGTTGGTCGGCATGGCGCGCACGTTATCCGCCACGATCTCGCGCGGGCCGGTGCGTTCCTCGATCAGCGCGGCCAGCGCGGCGATCGTCGGGGCCTCGAACAGGGTCGAGATCGGCAGGTCGACGCCAAAGGCTTTGCGCACCTGTCCGAACATCCGGACCGCGATCAGCGAATGACCACCCAGATCAAAGAAGCTGTCCGCCGCGCCGACCTGTGCGATGCCCAGCAGCTCGGACCAGATCGCGGCCAGTTCGGCCTGAGTGCCGGGCGCGGGGGCGATGAAGTCGCTGTCCAGATCCGGGCGTTCGAAGCCGCCTTCGGACGGGGCAGCCGTCTCGGCCAGCCCGGCCTCGGCCACCAGCGCGGGCAAGTCCAGCGAGGACACAAAGACCTGTGGCAGCCCGGTCGAGATCGCCCGTGACAGCATCGCCGGACCGATCGCGGCGGGAATGCCCTGCGAGATATTGTGCTGCAAGCGCCGCTCGGCCGGCGACAGGTTGCGCGCGGGTGCGGCGCGCCCGGCGGGCCGCGTCGCGATGGCGTTTTCCAGCTTGCGCAGAGAGAAGCCGCGGATCTCGGCGCAGACGACCCCGTCCGGTCCGGCAAGGGTGATGTCGAACTGGGCCATGCCCTGTGCATCGCTATTGTCACCGGCATTACGAACATGGCTGGTGACCTGCGCGGGCAGCACTCCGTAGATCCGGATCGCGCGATAGCCCATCGGCACCCACAGGTGGTCCGGCGACCAGCCCCGGATCAGCGCCATGGCCCAGCCCGTCGCAATGTCCAGCAGCGCCGGATGGGCCAGCCAGCCCTGCCCGGCATCCGAGACGAATTCCGGGGCCAGCGCCAGTTCGGCCATGCCTTCGTCGCCTTTCAGGCGATAGCGCCGCAGCACCTGCCAGCGCGGCCCGAAAGCCAGCTGCCTTTCCTGCGCCGAGGCCAAAGCCTGCCCCTGCCCGTCCATATCCCATCGCCCGGCCACGACCAGCGGCGCGGGCGTGGATTCCGTCAGGGTCTCGACCAAAGCGGTGACGTTCGCCTCGCCCTGCGGATCGTCAAGGATGCGGATGCGCAGGGCATCGCCCTCGGGTTCGACACGGGTTGTCACCAGGGTCGCGCCATCGACCAGCACCGGACGCAGGAATTCCAACTCGCGGATGACGAAGGGGAATTGCAGCCCGGCTTCCTGTGCGGCCTCGGCGATCATCTCGATCCAGCCGGTGCCGGGCATCAGCGCCTGACCCGAGGCCGTACGATGTCCGTCGATGATCCAGCGTTCGGCGGAAAGCGTGGTGCGGAATTCGCGCCCGCGCGGCAGCGGCATCGCCTGATCCAGCAGCGGGCGCTGCAGGGTCGCGCCACTGGTCAGCGCGCTTTCCAGCCCCAATGCACGGGCCGCCATGCCGGCATCGGCCCAGACGCCCCAATTGACCGCGACCACCCGACCCAAGGCTTTGGGCGCGGAACGGGCGACCGCGTTCAGATATTCATTCGCCGCCACGTAATCGGCCTGCCCCGCCGGAGCGATCACCGACGAGGTCGAGGAAAACAGCACCGTCATCCCCACCGGATCAGCAGCCAGCGCCTGCATCAGCGCCTGCGTGCCCAGCAGCTTCGGTGCCAGAACGTCCCAGCTGTCATCATCGCTTTTCGCGGCGATCAGGCTGTCGCGGACGATCCCCGCCGCATGCAGCACCACGTCCAAAGTGCCAAAGCGCGCGCGGGTTTCCGCAACGGCGCGGGCCATATCCTCGGGGCTGGTGACATCGGCGCGGATGGCGATGACCTCGGCCCCCGCTGCCTCAAGCTGATGCAGCGCGGCAAGGATCGGGGCGGCATCCAACCTGCCCCGCGTCACCAAGGCCAGCCTTGCGCCGCCACGCGCCGCCAATTCGCGGGCGATGGTCTGGCCAATCCCGCCAAAACCGCCGGTGATCAGGCAGACGGCAGCGGGCGGAATGCCCGCCATGCCGTCCTCGGCCAAGGCGACCCGTTCCAATCCCTGCTCGAACCGACGCCCGTCCCGCCATGCGGCCAGCGCCGCACCCGAGGGGGCCAGCGCTTCCTCAAGCAGCATGAGGGCCGCTGCGTCAGTGCCGCGCTTCTCGGGCAGACGAATATCGACCAACCGGGCCGAGACGCCCGGCATCTCATGCGGCATGACCCGGATCGGTCCGGCGGCAGTCGCCTTTTCCGGGCTGGTCGCCGGTTCCTGCGCGATGGACAGCGCGTCGTTGCAAATGGCGATCAGGTCCAGCCGGGCATCGGGCAATTCCGCGCCAATGGCCTGCGCCAGATGCAGCAAGCCGAAATAACCGCGCTCAAGCTGGCTGTTGAGCAGGCTGGAGCCGGGCCGGAACTGCGCCCCTTGGGTCAGCGACCACAGATGCAGGATGCGCTGCGGCACCCGCTCCTGCGCGGCAAGCGCAGAGAGCAGCATCTCATAGCCTTCGCGGTCGGATTCGACCGGAAGGGTAAAGCGCCCCTCGCCCTTGTCGGCAAAGGTATCGGCGATCTGGACGGTGGCGACGCGCTGGCCAAGACCGCGCAGCAGGCCTGCCAGCCGCTCACCAATGCCCAGATCATCGACAAAGATCAGCCAATCCTGCGTGCCAGCGATGACCGGGCCTTCGGGGCCGATCTCGACGGCAGGGGCCGCCAGTTTCCATGCCGGTCGCCAGCCCCATTCGGCGGGGGCCTCGATCCGGGCCAGTTCGGGGCGGCTGTCCGCCGGAGCGGCTGCGCGTTCGATGAAATAGCGTTTGCGCTGGAAGGCGTAGCCGGGCAGCGACAGCCGTAGACGACGCGCGCCGCCCCGGATCTGGTCCCAGTCGATGAACCCGCCACAGGCCCAGACCCGAGCCAGGGCAGCCATGAAATAGCTGTCATCGCCGGTCGCCTGATCGCGGTGGCGCAGGGTGGTGATGACCTGACCCGCGCTGACCGCGGGATGCGCCTTGGCCATGGCTTGCATGGCGCGACCCGGTCCGACCTCCAGATAGATCCGGGCGGGGTCCTGCGCCAGCCAGCCGATGCCATCGGCAAAGCGCACAGTGCCGCGCAGATGCTGGACCCAGTAATCGGGACTGGTCGCCTGCTGAACCGTCAGCGGCTGCCCGGTCTGGTTCGAGATGATCGGGATCTGCGGTGCATGCAGCGGGATCGAGGCCAGATAGTCTCGGAACTCGGACAGAACGCCGTCCAGCAGCCGCGAATGGGCGGCGATGGAAATGGCGATGCGCTGGCATTCGATCTCACGTGCGGACATTTTCGCGGCAAAGGCGTCCAAGGCCGCATCCGGCCCTGACACCACCGACATTGCCGGTCCGTTCACGGCGGCCAGATCCAGCCCCAGCCCCGACATTTCCGCGGCGAAATCCTGCGGCTCCAGCGGCACACTCAGCATGCCGCCCGCCGGGACCCGGTCCATCAGCAACCCGCGCAGGCGGACCAGACCGATGCAATCCTCAAAGGACATCACGCCCGCGATGCAGGCGGCGGTGTTTTCCCCCATCGAATGCCCGATCAGCGCAGAGGGCTTCACGCCCCAATCGATCCACAGCTGCGCCAGCGCATATTCGGTGATCATCAACAACGGCAATTGCAGCGAGGGTTGCAGCAGCCGCTTATCCGCTTCGGGCTCAGTGCCCGGTTCGGGCAACCACAAGGCGCGCAGATCCGTCCCATGCGCCTCCGACATATGATCGAGGCCCCGGTCCATCCATTCGCGGAAGACCGGCTCGGTCTGGTAAAGCCCGCGCGCCATGCCCGCATATTGCGCGCCGCCGCCCGGCAGCATGAAGACCGCGCCCGCCCCTTCGGCCACCGGCTGATGGTCAAAGACCAGCCGCGGATCGGGGTTTTCCAGCATCTCTGCCGCCTCGACCGGGTCATGGGCGACCAGCACCCGGCGGCGGTCGAATTGGCGGCGACCATCGGTCAGGGTAAAGGACAGATCGGCCATGTCGACGCTCGGATTGGCACGCAGCCACGCGGCCAACGCCGCGCTGTTGGCGTCCAGTGCCGCCTTGCTGCGGCCCGACACCGCGATGATCTGGAAGGGCCAGTCGGATTCCTCGGATGCGGGCAGCTCCGGCGGTTGCTCCAGAATGGCATGGGCATTGGTGCCGCCCACGCCCAGAGAGTTCACCCCTGCCCGACGCGGTCCCGGCACCGGCCAATCGCCCAGACGGTCATTGACCCGGAACGGCCCGCCCTCGAAATCGATGGCCGGGTTCGGGGCCTCATAACCCAGACTGGCCGGAATCCGGCCGTGATGCACCGTCAGCGCCGATTTGATCAGCCCGGCCGATCCCGCCGCTGTGTCCAGATGGCCGATGTTGGTCTTGACCGAGCCGATGTGGCACGGTCCCTGCCGTGTCCCGTCCGAGACCCGCGCATAGGCCTGATTGAGCGCCGCGACCTCGATCGGGTCGCCCAAAGCCGTGCCGGTGCCGTGGCATTCGACATAGCCGATGCTGTCCGAGCTGACGCCCGACATGACCAGCGCCTCGGCCACGGCCTGCGCCTGCCCCTCGACGCTGGGGGCCAGATAGCCAGCCTTGGCCGCGCCGTCATTGTTGATGGCCGAGCCCTTGATCACCGCCCAGATATGGTCGCCGTCGTCAATCGCATCCTTCAGCCGCCGCAGCACCACGACAGCCGCGCCGCTGCCAAAGACCGTGCCCTGCGCGCGGTGGTCGAAGGCATGGCAATGGCCGTCGGGCGACAGGATCTCGTTTTCCTTGTAGAGATAGCCCAGACCATGCGGCATCTCGATGGTGACACCACCCGCCAGCGCCATGTCGCATTCGCCCGAATGCAGCGACTGGCAGGCCATGTGGATCGCCACAAGCGAAGTCGAACAGGCCGTCTGTATGTTGATCGACGGCCCGGTCAGGTCAAAGACATGGCTGACACGGGTCGACAGGAAATCCTTGTCATTGCCGGTATGACGCAGCAGGAAATGCCCGACGCCATCGACCAGATCGCGGTTCGAACACACGTTCCAGTAGAAGTAGCTGCCCATGCCGCAGCCGGCCCAGATGCCGATGGGACGGCGGAAACGCTCGGGCACATGGGCGGCATCTTCGAGCGCGTGCCAGCAGGTCTCAAGGAACTTGCGGTGCTGCGGGTCCATGATCGCCGCCTCTTTGGGCGACAGCCCAAAGAACTCGGCGTCGAATTCGTCGAATTGCCCAAGAATCGCGGCCGAGGGCACATAGTTCGGGTCCGAGAGCCGCGCACGGCTTTCCCCCCGCGCGATCAGGTCGGGCTGGGAAACCGGGCGGATCGATTCGACGCCCCGGCACAGATTGTCCCAGTATTCGGCCACGTTCGCGGCGCCGGGCAATTGCGCGGCCATGCCGACGATGGCGATATCCGTCTCTGACACCCCAGTCTGGTCGAAGGCCATCAACATCCCTCATTCAATGACAGGTCGCCGCGTGAGCGAGAAACAATAAACAACTGCTGCGCGTATTCTGAATATCGAATCCTGCGCGATCCACCAAATGCTATCACCGCTAACAGGCCTGCCTTTTTCGGCAGAATCCTTCTGCGGGTGCAAAGGCGGCGCTTGTCTGAAACGGCGGGCTGTGGATGGATTGGGCAAGGCCATCAGTTCGCGGTGCAGGAAAAGGCATGGAATTCACCTTCCCCGACGACCGCAAGGTCCAGATCAATTGCCGCGATGCGGCAAGCCTGCTGACGCAGGTCGGACAAAACCTGACCGAAGGGCGCGGATTCGCCTTGGCCACGCTGAATGTCGATCACCTGCAGCGACTGGCCGAGGATGCGGGCTTTCGCCACGCTTACGCCCAACATGATCTGGTCTGCGCCGACGGCAATCCCATCGTCTGGCTGTCGCGGCTGGCCGGGCGACCGGTCAGCCTTGCGCCCGGTTCGGATCTGGTGCTGCCGCTGGCCGGGGTCGCGGCGCGGCAGGGCCTGCCCGTGGCACTGATCGGCAGCAGCAATGAGTCTCTGGCGCTGGCCTCGGCTGCGATGCGCGCGCGCGTTCCCGGCCTGGCCGTGGCGCTGACCCATGCCCCCGGTTTCCCCTTTGACCCAGCCGGGGCCGAGGCCGATGACATCATCGAAAGCATCCGGCAGTCAGGCGCGCGGCTGTGCTTTCTGGCCCTTGGCGCCCCCCGGCAGGAACTGTTCGCCATTCGCGCCCGCGATGCGCTGGGGAATGTCGGCTTCGCCTCGATCGGGGCGGGTCTGGATTTTCTGTCGGGACATCAGCGCCGTGCGCCGGGATGGGTGCGGCAGGCCAAGATGGAATGGGCGTGGCGGATGCTGTCCAACCCGAAGCGGTTGGCCGCGCGCTACGCCAAGGGCTTCACCATCCTGCCCGGACATGCCGCCGCCGCGATCCGCTTGCGCAGGCGTCAGGCCCCGTGAGGCAGAACCAGCCAGCTTGACCCCTGGGTCGAGATATGGACGGCCTCGCCCGGTTCGGGCAGCGCTGCGGATGGCGCATTGAAGCGGTCCAGCACGATCTCGCGTCCGGCGACCCGCATGCGCAACCGCTGGACCGAGCCCAGGAACTCGACCCCGGTGACCTCGGCCGGGATACCGTCATCGGCCAGGGACAGCCCTTCGGGCCGGGCAGCAAGGCTGACGGCCGAGGGCACGGCGCGGCCCAGCGCAAATTCGGTGCCCGCGACACGCAGGCGACCGGTAGGGGCATCCAGAACCTCGGCATCGAAACGGTTCAGCGTGCCGACGAAACCCGCAACGAAATCAGTGGCGGGCTGGTTGTAGATCTGGCGCGGCGTGCCGGTCTGATCGGCAATGCCCTTGTGCATGACCACGATCCGGTCCGAGATCGACAGGGCCTCCTCTTGGTCATGGGTCACGAAGATCGTGGTAATGCCCAGCTGCTGCTGGATCTCTCGGATCTGGTTGCGCAAGCTGACGCGGATCTTGGCGTCCAGAGCCGACAAGGGCTCGTCCAGCAACAACACGCGCGGGCGCGGAGCCAGCGCGCGCGCCAAGGCTACGCGCTGCTGCTGACCGCCCGACAGCTGCCACGGAAAGCGCGCGCCCATCTCGGGCAGGCCAATCAGCTCCAGCATCTCGGTCACGCGGCCCGCACGTTCGGCGCGCGGCACGCCCGCGACCTTCAGGCCAAAGCCCACATTGTCGGCGACGGTCAGGTTCGGGAACAGCGCATAGGCCTGAAACACCATGCCGATCTGGCGCTGATTCGGGCGCAGCCGGGTCACGTCCTGCCCGTCGATCAGGATGCGGCCAACGCTGGGTTCCTCAAAACCCGCGACCATGCGCAGCACCGTGGTCTTGCCACAGCCCGAGGGGCCAAGGAAGGACACGAACTCGCCCTTCTCGACATTCAGGTTGAAGTCATGGACGACCTTGGTCGAGCCAAAGGATTTCTGCAGGTGATCGAGGTTCAGAAAGCTCATTTCGCGGTCTTTCTCACGCCCGCCAAGCGGGAGATCAGTTGCATGACACCCATGCAGCCCCATGTGGCGGCAAAGGCGATGACGGCCAGCGCCGCGGGCTCATAGGCGCGGTTCGCGCCCAGCAGCTGCATGTAGGGGCCAAAGGCCGGGCGGTTCAGCAGCGCCGCCATGGTGAATTCGCCGATGACGATGGCGAATGACAGGAACGCCCCCGACATCACCGCGCCCAACACATTGGGCAGGATCAGGCTGCCGATGATCCGGGTCCAGCCCGCGCCTAGCGATTGCGCGGCCTCGGTCAGGCTGCGAACGTCCAGCGTCGACAGGCCGGTATCGACGGCGCGGTACATGTAGGGCAGCGCCAGCGTGGCGTAACCGCAAAGCAGCAGCAGGTTCGTCCCCGAAGCCGTTCCGGTCAGCGGCAGGATCGACGAGGTGTTGTAAAGCCGGATATAGCCGAAGACGACGACGATGGCCGGAATGACCAGCGGCAGCAGGGTGATGAACTCAATCACCGGGCGCAGGCGCGGCAGGCGCAGGCGCACCCAATAGGCGGTCGGCACCACGATCAACACACCCAGCACGATGGTCAGCAGCGCCATGACCACCGAGTAGCTGAAGGTCGCACGAAACTGCGGATCGGCCAGCACCGAGCGATAGGCGTCCAGCGAATATTCCCCGCGCCGCATCCGCAGCGAGAATTCGACCGTCCCGATCAGCGGCAGCAGGAAATACAGCCCGCCAAAGACAATCGCCCCCCAGGACCATATGCGTTTCATCGCATCCACCTCTCGGCGCGCGAGCGCATGATGACATAGGCAAGGTTCGCGAGCCCGGTGACCACGATCATGCCAAAGGCCATGGCATAGCCCAGATGTGGGTCCTGCAGCACGTCGCCCCGGATCTGCGCGAACAGCATGATCGGCACGATCGACAGCGACGATCCGGTCAGCGCATAGGCCGTCGCCACCGCGCCGAAGCTGTTGGCGAATAGCAGCGCGAATGTCCCCAGAAGCGAGGGGAACAGGATCGGCAGCGCCACCATGCGCCAATATTGCCCGCTGCTGGCGCCCAGCACCTCGGCGGCCTCGCGCCATTCGCGTTTCAGCCCCTCCAGCGCGGGGGTGATGATCAGGATCATCAGCGGGATCTGGAAGAACAGATAGGTCAGCGTCAGGCCCCAGAAGCTGAGCAGGTTGAAGCCCATCGCGTAGATATTGATGCCGAACCATTGTTTCAGCAGCATCGTCACCAGCCCGACCCGACCCAGCGTCGCGATAAAGGCGAAGGCCAGCGGCACACCGGCAAAGTTCGAGGCCACGCCGGAAAAGGTCATCAGCGGTGCCTTGATCCAGTCGGGCACGCCGCCCATCACCACTGCCGCGGCCATCGCAAAGCCAATCAGGCACCCAAGAAGCGCCGAGGCCAGCGAGACCTTGATCGAGATGGCAAAGCTGTCGACGATCCGGGGCGAGGCCAGCCCGGCCAGATTGGCCAGCGTGAAATGCCCCTCGGGATTTTGAAACGCGCCTATGACGATGTTCATCGTCGGCAGGACCAGAAACAGTCCCGCAAAGGCAAGAAAGGGCACGATGCCCAGCCAGTTCCAGCCAAACCTGCTCATCATTGCCCCGTCAGATGCTGGCCCCGCCCTGAGCGGGCGGGGCCGTTGGCCTTATTCCTTGACGGCAGCGCCGACGACCGAATCCCAGCCCCCGGTCACGACCTTCTTGTTGGCTTCCTGCTGTTCCAGCGTCGGGAAAATCGCCTTTTCATAGGCCGAGGCCTCGGGAAGCGCGTCCAGCAGTTCCTGCGGAACCTTGCCGGCCTTGACCAGATCGTTGAAGCGGATCGGGTGGCAGTAGCCCTTCAGCCAGCCCAGCTGACCTTCGTCCGAATACAGGTATTCCATCCACAGCTTCGCGGCATTCGGATGGGGCGCATAGGCCGAGATCGCCTGCACATAGACGCCCGCGACGACGCCATCCTCGGGGATGATGACTTCGACCGGCGGGTTGCCCTTCAGCCCGTCGCGCCAGGACAGCAGGTTGTAATCCCATGCGGTGACGATCGGGGTCGCGCCCTGCGCGATGGTCGCGGATTTGCCGATGACCGGAACGAAGTTCCCGGCCTTGTTCACCTCGGCCAGCAATTCCATGCCCTTCTGCCCCGAGGCTTCGCCCGGCTCGCCGCCATTGGCGATGCCCGCCGCCATGACCGAGATGATCGCCTGCGCCGAGGCGCGCGGATCGCCGGCCAGCGCGAAAGCATTGGCATATTCGGGCTTGCTGAGGTCTTTCCACGATTTCGGCGCGGCATCGACCAGATCGGTGTTCACGCCGAAAGCCATGACCCCGTAATAGTCGCCATACCAATAGCCGTCGGCATCCTTGGCATCATCCGGGATCGTGTCCCAGGTGGCGACCTTGTAGGGCTGGATCAGCCCCTCGGCTTTGGCTTGCGGGCCGAAGGACAGGCCCACATCGATCACGTCGGGGGCCTGCGGGCCCTTGTTGTCCTTGTTGGCGCGGATAGCCTCAAGCTCATCGGCCGAGCCTGCGTCGGGGTTCAGTTCGTTGACCTTGATCTCGGGGTATTTCTTCTTGAAGCCCTCGATCACCGCGCCATAGCCGCACCAGTCATGGGGCAGCGCGATGGTGGTCAGCATTCCTTCCGCCTTGGCGGCGGTTTCCAGCGCGGCCAGATCCTGGGCCGATGCCGCCCCCGAGGCTACCAGCGCGATCAGAGCGGCAAGTCCGGTCGCGGTCGAGTGAATCGTCATGTCGCAAACTCCGTTCCATCTGTGCCGCAATGGGCGGCATCCCGTGCCACCTAGCGACGCCCAGTGACAGTGTTGCGACACAACCGCCTGCGAGGCAAAGCTAATTTTTCGCGTGCCCGCAGATTTCGCGCCCCTTACGGGATCAGCGTGACCGAGGCCCGCATCGTGCGACCGGCCAGGTTGTATTCGGCCTCGATCCGGTGACCGGCCACAGCCGGGGCGAAAGCGGCAAAGGCCCCCAGCGAGATGATCGAGCCCGCCTTGAGGTCGTAATGCCCCTGCTGAACCAGCCACAGCACCACGTCCAGCGGATGCCCCAGCAGCCTGTCGCCACGCGAAATCGCGACGGTCTGGCCGTTGTTTTTCAGCGACACGCCCAGCTTGCCCAGATCCTCGACCGGGTTTTCCAGTTCGGAAATCGCAATGCTGTCACCCAACACGCCCCGCCAAGGCGCACCGCCATAGGCGGCCATGATCGGACCGGTTGGAACCGTCCCGCGCGAAAAGGCGATATCGGGCAATTCGATAAAGGGCCGGACGTCGCGTAGGGCGGCGGCAACCTCTTCGCGGGTGGTGGCGTGCATGATCGCCGGATCGCCCACGGTCACGACCAGATCGGCCTCGTAATGGGGCATGCGGCTGCCCCTCAGGCTGAGCCTGCTGCCATTTGGCAGCAACATCGGCCCGAACAGCGCCCCCGAAATCGGTTCCTCGACCCCGAAGCGGTCGCGCACATCCTGCGAGGTGAAGCCGACCTTCACCCCGACCGGCGGTCCCAGTTCTGCCTCAAGCACGGACCGGAAGCTGGTATAGGCGCAATTCGCATCGTCCATGTTGCGCACCACCGGGTCGGGCAGACGCTGCCCCGCGATCCAGCCCCGCGCCGCGTTCTGCATCAGCGACACATCCGGGCAGGCGGCATCGGCCGCCGTCACGCAGCACCCCATAACTGCGCCCAGAATCAACGCCTTCATCTGTCCCTCGACCAATCGGACTTTTGCGCGACGATGCATGAAGCCAAGGTTAGTGTCATCCAGAATTACGCAACTATACCGCGACATGGTTTGCATCCGTGGCGTCATCCCATAGAAGGACTTACCCCGAAGGAACAGGCCGAAACATGAGCGATCAACCCACCCCGATGATGGCGCAGTATCTGACGATCCGCGAAGCCAACCCGGGGGCGCTGCTGTTCTATCGCATGGGCGACTTCTACGAGATGTTCTTTGACGATGCCGTCGCCGCAGCCGTGGCGCTGGACATCGCCCTGACCAAGCGCGGCACTCATCTGGGCGAGCCGATCCCGATGTGCGGCGTGCCGGTCCATGCCGCCGAATCCTATCTGCTGACCCTGATCCGCAAGGGTTTCCGCGTCGCCATCGCCGAACAGATGGAGGACCCCGCCGAGGCCCGCAAGCGCGGCGCGAAATCCGTCGTCGCCCGCGACGTGGTGCGGCTGGTCACCCCCGGCACCCTGACCGAGGAAACGCTGCTGGAAGCGCGGCGGCACAATTTCCTTGCCAGTTTTGCCCATGTCCGCGACGATTCCGCGCTGGCCTGGGTCGACATCTCGACCGGCGAGTTCCGGGTGATGACCTGCCCGCCTGCGCGGCTGGCCCCGGAACTGGCCCGCCACGCCCCGCGCGAATTGCTGGCCGCCGAGGGGTCACAGCTTGACGACATCGCGCTTGAGGCAGGCGCCGCCCTGACCGAACTGCCCGCAGGCAGCTTCGACAGCGCTGCCGCTACCCGCAGGCTATGCGCGCTGTTTCACGTGGAAACGCTTGAAGGGTTTGGGAATTTCACCCGTGCGGAACTGGCCGCAATGGGCTCGATCGCCGACTATCTGGAACTGACCCAGAAGGGCCGGATGCCGCTGATCCGCCCACCCGTGCGCGAGGCCGCGGGCGGCGCGATGCAGATCGACGCCGCCACCCGGCGCAACCTTGAACTGACGCAGGCCCTGTCCGGCGGGCGCGAGGGCAGCCTGCTGGCCGCCATTGACCGCACGGTGACGGCGGGCGGCGCGCGGTTGCTGGAACGCCGGATCAGCGCGCCTTCCCGCGACCTGGACCTGATCCATGCCCGCCAATCCGCCGTTGCCCATCTTGCCTCTGAACCCCGCCTGACCGCCGACCTGCGCGAGGCCCTCAGCCGTGCCCCCGACATGGACCGGGCGCTGTCGCGCATCGCACTCGAACGTGGCGGGCCGCGCGATCTGGCCGCGATCCGCGCCGGGTTGACGCAGGGCACGGCCATTGCCGCAATGCTCGGCTGCGACGACATTGCCGTGCTGGAGCAGGCCGGGCGCGACCTTACCGGCCACGATGCGCTGATCGACCTGCTGGATGAGGCGCTGGTGGCCGAGCCGCCGCTGCTGACCCGTGACGGTGGCTTCACTGCGCCGGGCTATGATGCGGATCTGGACGACACCCGGCGTCTGCGCGACGAGGGCCGTGGCGTCATCGCCAGCATGCAGGCCGATTATATCGCCCAGACCGGGGTCACCAGCCTCAAGATCAAGCATAACAACGTCCTGGGTTATTTCATCGAGACCACCTCGACCCATGCCGAACGCATGCTTGCCCCACCGCTGAACGAGCGTTTCATCCATCGCCAGACCACCGCCAACCAGATCCGCTTCACCACGGTCGAGCTGTCGGAACTGGAAACCCGCATCCTCAACGCCCGCGACCGCGCGCTGGAGATCGAGCGCGAGATCTTCGCCCGGCTGACCCGCGCGGTTCTGGACCGCGCCGGACCCATCGGTCAGGCCGCCCGTGCCTTGGCCGAGATCGACCTGACCGCGGCCTTCGCCGATCTGGCCTCGGGCGAGGGCTGGACCCGGCCGCAGGTCGATGCCAGCCGCGCCTTTCAGATCGAGGGTGGCCGCCATCCGGTCGTGGAACGCGCCCTGAAGCGCAAAGGCGAGGCCTTCGTCGCCAATGACTGCGCTCTGACGGCGGGGGAAACCCCGGCGATCTGGCTGCTGACCGGTCCGAACATGGCCGGTAAATCGACCTTCCTGCGCCAGAACGCGCTGATCGCCATTCTGGCACAGGCGGGGGGCTTCGTTCCCGCCAGCCACGCTCATATCGGCATGGTCAGCCAACTTTTCAGCCGCGTCGGCGCGGCGGACGATCTGGCGCGCGGGCGCTCGACCTTCATGGTCGAGATGGTCGAGACGGCTGCCATCCTCTATCAGGCCGACGACCACGCGCTGGTGATTCTGGACGAGATCGGGCGCGGCACCGCGACCTGGGACGGGCTGTCGATCGCATGGGCGGTGATGGAGCATCTGCATGCCAAGAACCGCTGCCGGGCGCTGTTCGCCACCCATTACCATGAGATGACCTCGCTCTCGGCCCGCCTGCCCGGCGTCGAAAACGCCACTGTCGCCGTGCGCGAATGGGAAGGCGAGGTGATCTTCCTGCACGAGGTCAGGAAGGGTGCCGCCGATCGCAGCTATGGCGTGCAGGTGGCGCGGCTGGCCGGACTGCCGCCCTCGGTCGTCGAGCGCGCCCGCGAAATCCTGCACCAGCTGGAAAGCGGCGAGGATGAGGGCGCGGGCAAACCCGCGGCATTGCTGGACGACCTGCCGCTGTTCCGCAGCGCCCCACCCCCTGCCCCGATGGCGAAACCCAAGCCCTCGGTCGTCGAGGAGCGCCTGCGCGCGCTGAACCCCGACCAGATCACCGCACGCGAGGCGCTGGACCTGATTTACGAGCTGCGCGAAGGGCTGATCGCGTCAGACTGACCGCGACACGGATGGCTTGCTGATCGCGGCCATCCGCTCATCCACGATCTGCAGGATGCGGTCGGTCGCGCGCTTGCCGATCTTGACCCCCAGATGTCCCTCGGCCATCGGCGGGACAAGGTCGGGGTCATCGACACCAGCAATATCCGCGAAAACCGTGTCGTAATGGCATCCCGATACATGGGCATTGGCCAGGAAATCGCCCCAGCGATGCATCTGCGTCTGACGCGTGCCGATCTCGATCACCAGGGAATCCGGGTGGGAATAGGTCATGTTCGCCAGCCCCGCACCATGCGGCGCAATGACGATATCGGCGGCCTGCATGGCGGCGATCTGCTCCAACGGGGACAGATGCTCAAAGACCACCACTTCGAAGCCACGGCTTCCGAGTTCTTCCAGCAACGGCTCGTGCCCGACAAGCCCACGCGCGCGGGCGTCTCCGGACTCGTCCCGGCCCATAAAAACCAGCTTTGGCATGCCTTTGATGATGTCCGCAGACAGTTGGCCCAAAGCCTGTTCGCGCAGCATGCGCAGGCTTGAATCGAACGAGGCCTTGGAGACCTCCTTGCGATAGGAGTTGTCAGAGTTAAGCTCATGCCATTTCGGCTCGTCAGAGACCGAGACGCAATCGTCGATCCGTGGATCGCGGACCTGATACAGGTAGTGACGATGATTGTAGACCGAACGGACGCGCTCATATTTCGTGCCGCTGGTCACGAAATTCACGCGATCCGCAAGGCTTGGGTAGATCGCCGAAATAAAGCGACTCAGGAAACCCTTGATATTATCCTGCGGCAGGTGAAGGTTGATCGGCCTTCCCGACTTGTCCTTCACGAAATGCGCCAGACTGCCCAGGGTCTCGGTGGTGAAATGGTAATAGTTGAAGCCGTTCTTCAACTCGATGGCGATATCCAGATCGTTGCCCTTGCCCTTCCACAGTGCGGGCGTCAGCGTGCCGTTGTTCCTTGCACGCCGAAACGCGGATTTGATCCGGCTCTTGCGCCAGTCGGCATTGTTCTGGACATCGACCTTGTTGCGAATGCGATCGCCAGAGGCACCGTTCAGCCAGAAACGGCCGTTGATCATCGCGAAGGAATTGCGGAACTCGGCATTCTCAAGCACGACAGGCGCCGAGTTGATCTCCATGATCGCCTTGAAACGCTGCAGCTGCTGACGCTCGATAACAAGCTCTTGCAGGTCGTTGATGGTATCGCTGTCACTTCCGGCAAACAGCCGGACGGTTGCGCCTGCAGCCGGTCGCATGACCCAGCCCTTGCGGGGCGGAATGTAATACATCCCTTCGTGCAGCGAAGGCATGTGAAACATGTCCATCGGGGGCCGGCGCAATTCCAATGCCATTCAGGCGCTCCTTCTGATCCAGTACTCGGTCCCGCGGAAGGGCGAGCTCAGAGGCTTACATTTCCAAAACTCTCGCGCAATGCCGCCGACCACGCCGCTGACATCGCGGCGAAGGCGGGGTCGCCGTCGAGAATGCGGCGACGCTGCGAGATGCGCAAATCGTCGCGGGCGATCACCGCCAGATCCAGCGGCATGCCCACCGAAAGGTTCGAGCGCAGCGTCGAATCCATCGACAGCAGCACGGCCTTTTGCGCATCGGCAAGGCTGGTTTCCGGCGTCACCACCCGGTCGAGGATCGGCTTGCCGTATTTATGCTCGCCGATCTGCAGGAAGGGCGTGTCCTCGGTCGCCATGATGAAATTGCCCTGCGGATAGATCAGGAACAACCGCATCTCGCCGTCGCGGCGCTGTCCGGCGACGATCATGCTGGCGCTGGCCTGCTGGTTCAGATCGCGGGTCTGTTCGGCAATCTCGCTCGTGGTGCGATGCAGGGTTTCGCCGATGATCGAGGCGACCTGCAGCATCGAGCCCGCCTTCATGATCGAGGTCGTCTCATCGGCATCGGGGTTCTCGATCGCCTCCTGCAGACGACCAAGGGTGGTCTGGGTGACCGACAGGCTGCCCGCGGTCATGATCGCAATCACCCGCTCGCCCGGCTCTTCAAAGAAGAACATCTTGCGATAGGTCGAGATATTGTCCAGCCCGGCATTGGTGCGCGTGTCCGACAGCAGCACCAGTCCCGCATTCAGTTTCAGCCCGACGCAATAGGTCATCTTCCGGATCCCAAGGCTCGCTTCCCGGACCTGAATAGGCCCAGCCGCCCGGGCACGCAACTCACGGTCACGCAAACCGGGGGTGGGCTATTGCTGGATCTCCTCGACATGCACCCGCACGTCGAGGCTTTCGATGCTGATGCCAAAGGCCATGCCGCGCACCGGCGCCGCGTCCTGCGCGTCATAGCCCGAACCCAGACGCACGTAGCGCTCATCGGGGCAGCAGGCATTGGCGGCGTCGAAGCCGACCCAGCCCAGCGATCCGACATGGATCTCGGCCCAGGCATGGGCGGCGTCATGGGGTTTGCCGCCGACGCTGGTATGCAGATAGCCCGAGACATAGCGCGCCGGCAGGCCGCGTTCGCGGGCGCAGGCGATCAGCGCATGGGCGTGGT
Source organism: Paracoccus litorisediminis (assembly GCF_009711205.1). Classification (GTDB taxonomy): domain Bacteria; phylum Pseudomonadota; class Alphaproteobacteria; order Rhodobacterales; family Rhodobacteraceae; genus Paracoccus; species Paracoccus litorisediminis. The sequence goes on from NZ_WMIG01000002.1 coordinate 132,469, forward strand.
CCTGACAGACCCCCTGCCCCAGCTCCAGCGCCTCGGCCGCCGAGGTCACGGACTCGGTCGCGCCGGGCGTATAGGCGATGGCCTTGCTGACCGCAGCAGACAGCCGATGCGCGATGTCCAGCGCGTCCTCTCCCTGAACCGAGGCCGCCAGTTCCTTCAGGCCCGCATCGGCCTTGGTTGCGGGGGTGCTGCGCAGATAGACGATCGGGCTGACGCTTTCACGATGGCCTCGCAGGACGCCGGCGGTGTCGCGGGTCTCGATCAGGCCTTCGATCTGCACGGTCACTTCCTCGACCGGACCACGCACGGTCCAGCCCTCGATCCAGTCCCCGGCCCCGTCGCGGAATGCCGCGCCGCGCTGGCCACCGCTGACCGAGATGCGCCATTCGCTGACCCGCTGCCCCTCATGGACCGAAGGCGTCAACCGCAGGCTTTGCACCAGCGCCTCGACCGGCGTGTCGTAGCTGTAACTGGTCTCATGGATGATCTTCAGTTTCATCGGCGCGTCCTCCCCCTACATCCGGCCGCTGAAATAGTCGTCCTGCACCGCATCGGCGATGACGCCGATCTCATTGATGAACCAGCTGAGAAACTCATGCAGGCCTTCGTCAAAGATCGCGTCGATATCGCGTGCCATCAGCTCCTCCAGCGTCTGGCGGGCGCGCAGGGATGCCGTCGCAGGCACCGTCTCGCCATAGCGGCGGGTCAGACCGTCAAGGTTCCAGACCGCCTCATAAAGCGAGGTCAGCAGCGAGCGCGGGCTTTCCCCGTTCAGGATCAGGAAATCGGCAACCTTGTTCGCGGTGACCTCACCGCCATAGGCCCAGTGAAAGGCGCGATGCGCCGACAGCGCGCGCAGGATCACCTGCCACTGGTAATTGTCCAGCCCCGAGCCGACGAACTCGACCCGCGGCAGCAGCACGAAATATTTCACGTCCAGCAGGCGCGAGGTCGCGTCCGCCCGTTCCAGCGAATAGCCCAGATTGATGAAATGCCAGCCGTCATTGCGCAACTGGCTGGCATTGATCGCGCCGCGCACCGTCGCACCGTGCCGGGTGGTGAAATCGGTCAGCTGCGCCGTGTCGATATCGCCGCGCGGCCGGGCGACCAGCTGGCGCAATTCCTGAAACGCGGTGTTCAGCGCGTCCCAGACCTGATTGGTCAGCGCGGTGCGCACGATCCGCCCACCCTCGCGGGCCTTTTCAAAGCAGGAGGCCACGGATGAGTGGTTCTGCTTGTCAAAGAACAGCCAGGATTCGATGTTTTCCTGATTGATGCGATCGCCGTAATGCTCGGCGAAGGCGTCCTGCGCCCCCGAGGCGCGCAAAAGCGATTCCCATTCGTTGCGGTAACCTTCCTCGGTATTGGGCAGCAGGGTGATACGGGCGCCCACATCAAGAAGCCGGGCGGCGGTTTCCGCGCGTTCCAGGTGGCGGCCCATCCAGAACAGGTTGGCGGCGGTGCGGCTAAGCATGGATGCGTCCCTTATTCCGTCAATACCCAGGTATCCTTGACCCCGCCGCCCTGCGACGAGTTCACCACCAGCGAGCCTTCGCGCAGCGCCACCCGCGTCAGCCCGCCGGGGACCAGCTCGACCCGGTCGCCGCACAGGCAGAAGGGCCGCAGGTCGACATGGCGGGGCGCGATGCCCTCATCGACAAAGGTCGGGCTGGTCGACAAGGCCAGCGTCGGCTGGGCGATGTAATTGCCCGGATTGGCCTTGATGAGTTCGGCGAAGCGGGCAATCTCCTCGCGGGTGGCTTTCGGGCCGATCAGCATGCCATAGCCGCCCGAGCCGTGGACCTCCTTGACCACCAGATCCTTGAGGTTCTCCATGACATATTTGTAGTCGTCGTCCTTCCACAGCGTCCATGTCTGGACGTTCTGCAAAAGCGGCTCCTCGCCCAGATAAAAGCGGATCATCTCGGGGACATAGGTGTAGATCGCCTTGTCATCGGCCACCCCCGCGCCCGGCGCCGAGGCGATCGACACCCCGCCCGAGCGATAGACATCCATCAGCCCCGGCACGCCCAGCATGGAATCCTTGCGGAAGCACAAGGGGTCCAGATAGGGATCGTCGATCCGGCGATAGATCACGTCGACACGTTTCGGCCCCTGCGTCGTCCGCATGTAGACAAAGCCGCCATCGACGAACAAATCGCTGCCCTCGACCAGCTCGACGCCCATCAGGTTGGCAAGGAAGCTGTGCTCGTAATAGGCGCTGTTGTAATGGCCCGGCGTCAGGATGACGATCGTCGGCGTGCCCTCGCATTTCGCCGGCGCGACCGAGGCCAGCGTCCGGCGCAGAAGTTCGGGATATTGGTCAACCGGCTCAATGCGGTTGTTGCGGAACAGACCTGGAAACATCCGCATCATGATCTCGCGGTTTTCCAGCATGTAGCTGACACCCGAGGGCGTGCGGCAATTGTCCTCAAGCACGAAAAACTCATCGCGACCGGTGCGCACGATGTCGATGCCGACGATATGGGAATAGACCCCGCGCGGCGGCACGAAACCCACCACCGCCTTTTCATAGGCCTCGTTCTGAAAGACCAGCCGGGCGGGGATGCGCCCGGCGCGGATGATCTCGGCCCGGCCGTAAACATCGCGCAGAAAGGCGTTCAGCGCACGGGCGCGCTGCTTGATGCCGCGTTCCATCTTGCGCCATTCGCTTTGCTGAAAGACGCGCGGGATCATGTCGAAGGGGATCAGCCGGTCGGGATCGCCGCCCTCGCCATAGACCGCAAAGGTGATGCCGATGCGGCGAAACAGCGCCTCGGCCTCGGCCTGTTTCATCTGGCGCATCTCGGCGGGCATCGAGGCGACCCAGTCGGACAGCATCGCGTATGGGGCGCGTACCTCTCCGCTTTCGATCATTTCATTATATGACATCGCACCCCCTCAACCCGCATTTCTGCCCATGATCTTCGCAATCGTGGGCGAACTGTCCATCCAGCCAACAGAAATTGCGCAAACGAAGTTCCTGATGGCATGGTTCCAAGCAGGCATTGCCGCAAATTCAGGCATCCGCCGCCAGTCGGACCATAGGCGGCACGCAGCACGCAGTCGCCGGGCGAATTCGATGAAATTCCAAGGCAATTTCGCCGTAGGATTCACGGAATCGGAAGCAGTTCGGCCCTAGACCGGGATCCGTCGAGGCTTGGGAACTGGTCATGCTGATTACATTGTTGCCACAGCCGGACAACGTCCCAGTCGGCACCCACAAGCCAAGGCTGGACGCCGTTCCCATGCTGTTCAGAATTATGCCGGATGTTGTGCCCGGACCGACGGAATGACCGCCCTATCGGACGACCGGCAACCGATGTTTCACACGATCTTCACCGCCCATCCCCTGCCCGTTCGGCGGGCGCATGGTTTGTTGCGTCAGCGTTTTACGTCCCTTGCCGAACCAGATGCGCTGTCCCGGCTGGAACTGGCACTGACCGAGGTGCTGGACAGCATCTGCACGCGCAGCATCGACCGCGCCAACAGTGCGTCCTTCGCGGGATCGAGGGAATTTCCTGCGCCATGACCGATGACAGACCTGCCCTAGACCCGTCTTGCTTACTCACGCGCGAATTGCCCAAGGACAGCCTCGATTGGACGGGGGGCCAGCAACTGCACTGTATCCGCGCGGGGCGGCACAACTATCTTGGCTTAACCGTGCCCGCGGATCACAGCCTGTCCGACTTGCCGCCACCAATGCAATGAAGGCGGGTCAGTTCAGCCCGACCTGCAGCGGATAGCGGCCATCCTCGAACTCGCCGAACATCTCATCCACCTCGGGATGTTCCAAGGGCTCGCCCGAGACATCCGGCATCAGGTTCTGCTCGGAGACATAGGCGACGTAATAGGTCGCCTCGGTTTCGGCATAGAGGTGATAGAAGGGCTGATTGCGCGAGGGGCGCGATTCCTCGGGGATGGATTCGTACCATTCCTCGGTATTGGCGAATTCCGGGTCGACATCAAAAATCACACCGCGAAACGGATGCTCGCGGTGACGGACGACTTGGCCCAGACTGTATTTCGCGGTTATGGACGGAATCCGCATCGTGCCTTCCTTTGACGCTGCGCCTCATAGCGCGGCCAGCCCGCGCTGTCCACCTTGGGGTGAATCGCGCCCCTAACGGGGCGGCGACACATGGTGTACCGGCAAGCGACCCTCATCGGACAGGACATGGATGCCACTGTCGTCAAAGACCACGGCGCTCAACGGCCCGTCATAGGCGGCGCCGGTATCAACGGCCAGACGGTTGCCGAAATGGGTGACCTGCTCGACCACCGTATGGCCGTGGACGACAAGGATGCCGTGATCGGTCGCATCGTCCAGAAATCCCTGACGTATCCAGACCAGATCATGCTCGGCCTGCTGGGTCAGCGGAATACCGGGCCGGATACCCGCATGGACGATCAGCGCCTGCGGGATCAGGTGCCAGAGCGGCAACCCGTCCAGCCATTGCAGATGCGCCTCGGGCACCGCCCGCATCAGGTCGGTGTGGATATCGGCATGGCTGCGACCTTCGGTCCCGATCCCGTATGAGGCCAAGGTCTGCGCCGCGCCCAGATTGGCATGGTCGATCCAATGCCGACCCGAGGCCAGACCCGGATCGACCCATTCCGGCGTATTGGCAAATCGTGGCAGAAAGCGGTCGTGATTGCCCTTCAGCACCACCCAGTTCCGCCCCTCGGCCTGTCCACGCATCAGGTGATCGACGACACCACGCGAATCCGGGCCCCGGTCGATCAGATCGCCGACATGGATGATTTGACCGCCGCCACCATGTGCGGCGTCATCCTCCGCGATCCGCTCATGCGCCGCTTTCAGCAGCTCCAACTGGCCGTGAATATCGCCGATGACATAGCTGCGCATGAAAGCCTCCGCATGAAAAAGCCCCCGGAGGTTACTCCGGGGGCCGTCAGGTGCAAGGTCGTGGATCAGACTTCGAAGTTGATCGGGCGGACCTGGATGAATTTTCCGGTCGCGCGCAGAGCCTCGATCACCTCGGGCTTCAGTTCTTCGTCCAGATACAGGATGGCAATCGCGTCATCCCCGGCCTTGGTCCGGCCAAGGGTGAAGTTCGCGATGTTCACGCCCAGATCACCCAAGGTCGTTCCCAGCGCACCGATCACGCCCGGAACGTCCTTGTTGCGGGTGTACAGCATGTGCTCACCGATCTCGGCATCGACATTGATGCCACGGATCTGGATGAAGCGCGGCTTGCCATCGCTGAAGACGGTCCCGGCAATCGAACGCTCACGCGTGTCGGTGACGACGGTGACCTTGATATAGCCGTCAAAGATGCCCGATTTCGCCTGCGTGGTGGTCGCGACCTGCACGCCACGCTCGGTGGCGATGACCGGGGCCGAGACCATGTTCACGTCCGGGTTGGTGGCCTTCATCACGCCCGAGATCACCGCAGCGTTCAGCGCCTTCAGGTTCATCTCAGCCGAGACGCCATCGTAAAGCACGTTGATCGCCTTGATCGGCTCATCGGTCATCTGACCGATAAAGGCACCCAGATGCCCGGCCAGCTTGATCCACGGCCCCATGACGGCGGCTTCCTCGGCGGTGACCGAAGGCATGTTCAGCGCGTTCTGGACGGCACCGGTCAGCAGGTAATCGGCCATCTGCTCGGCCACCTGCAGCGCCACGTTTTCCTGCGCCTCGTTGGTCGAGGCGCCCAGATGCGGCGTCACGACGACATTCGGCAGACCGAACAGCGGGCTTTCGGTCGCAGGCTCGGTCGCGAAAACGTCCAGAGCCGCACCGGCGACATGGCCCGACTTCAGCAGCTCGGCCAGCGCTTCCTCGTCGATCAGACCACCGCGCGCGGCGTTGACGATGCGCACGCCCTTCTTGGTCTTCAGCAGGTTCTCGCGCGACAGGATGTTGCGGGTCTTGTCGGTCAGCGGCACGTGCAGGGTGATGAAATCGGCCTTGGCCAGCATCTCGTCCAGCTCGACCTTCTTCACGCCCAGTTCCAGCGCGCGCTCTTCCGACAGGAAGGGGTCATAGGCCAGAACCTTCATGCGCAGTCCAAGCGCGCGGTCGATCACGATCGAGCCGATATTGCCCGCACCGATGATGCCCAGCGTCTTGTTGAAGACCTCGACGCCCATGAAGCGGTTCTTTTCCCACTTCCCGGCATGGGTCGAGGCGCTGGCCTCGGGCAGCTGACGCGCCACGGCGAACATCAGCGCGATGGCGTGTTCGGCCGTGGTGACGCTGTTGCCGAAAGGCGTGTTCATCACGATCACGCCCTTTTTCGAGGCCGCCGGAATGTCCACGTTGTCGACACCGATGCCGGCGCGGCCGATGACCTTCAGGTTGGTCGCGCTTTCCAGCAGCTTCGCCGTCACCTTGCTGGCCGAGCGGATCGCCAGACCATCATACTGACCGATGATCTCGGCCAGCTTTTCCTTGTCCTTGCCGATTTCCGGCAGGTAGTCCACTTCGACGCCGCGATCGCGGAAGATCTGGACGGCGGTTTCCGAAAGCTTGTCCGAAACAAGAACCTTGGGCATTTCTTTATCCTCTGGATATGCGGGGTCGGCGTCGCGCCGCGCGCACCGCAAGTCAGCTTCTTTCTTGTCTAAATATCCCGGGGGTCCGGGGGCAGCGCCCCCGGCCCGGCAGATCAATCAGGCTTCGACGGCCTGCGCTTCGATCTCGGCGTTGAAGGCGTATTCGATCCAGGGCATCAGCGCCGCGACATCGGATGCCTCGACGGTGGAACCGCACCAGATCCGCAGACCGGCAGGCGCATCGCGATAGGCACCGGCGTCCAGCGCCACACCCTCTTTCTCAAGACGTTTCGCGACAGCCTTGGCGAAGGCCGCACCATCCTTGATGCGCGGATCGGTGAATTTCAGGCAAACCGAAGTGGTCGACGCAGTAGCCGGATCTTCGGCCAGATCGGCGATCCAGTCGCGGGTGGCGATGAAATCACGGATCGCCGCGGCATTGGCATTGGCGCGGGCTTCCAGCGCCTTCTGACCACCCAAGCTTTTCGCCCATTTCAGCGCGACCAGATAGTCTTCGACGCATAGCATCGAGGGCGTGTTGATCGTTTCGCCCTTGAAGATGCCCTCGATCAGCTTGCCGCCCTTGGTCATGCGGAAGATTTTCGGCAGCGGCCATGCCGGAACATAGCTTTCCAGACGCTCGACCGCGCGGGGCGACAGGATCAGGACGCCATGCGCGCCCTCACCGCCCAGAACCTTCTGCCAGCTGAAGGTCACGACATCCAGCTTGTCAAAGGGCAGGTCCATCGCAAACGCAGCCGAGGTCGCGTCGCAGATGGTCAGGCCTTCACGGTCGGCCGGGATCTTGTCGCCATTCGGAACGCGCACGCCCGAAGTGGTGCCGTTCCAGGTGAAGACCACGTCATTGTTGAAATCGACTTCGGCAAAATCGACAATCTGGCCGTAGGGAGCCTTGCGGGTCGTGGCGTCCAGCTTCAGCTGTTTCACGACATCGGTGACCCAGCCTTCGCCAAAGCTTTCCCAGGCCAGCATCTCGACCTTGCGCGGGCCAAGCAGCGACCACAGCGCCATCTCGACGGCACCGGTATCCGATGCCGGAACGATACCGATGCGGTAATCCGCGGGAACGCCAAGGACCTCGCGGGTCAGGTCGATGGCTTCGGCAAGTTTCGATTTGCCAATCGCTGCACGATGCGAGCGGCCCAAGGGCGCATCAGCAAGCATGTCGAGCGAGAAATTCGGAATCTTCGCGCAGGGGCCCGAAGAGAAGCGCGGATTGACCGGGCGCGCAGCCGGAGCAGTCATGCTCATATGTGTAGCCTTCCAGCTAGATAGCGCCGCGTTGGGGCGGCGTGTCCCGCTGACGGCCATATAACCCGCCCATGATTCAGGCAAGAATTTTTTCGTTTCCTGCCCAAAACATTTTAATCGCCCCCGCTTCATTGAAGCCGCGCGCCGCTTTGGCTAGTCCTTCGCGCAACATTCCTTCCCCGGAGCGCCCCATGTTCACCGTCACCGTCCTTGCCGCCCCGCAACGTGCCAATCTCAGCCCCGCGCTTGTCGACGAATTGCGACAGGACTGGAATGGTGGCCCGGTGATCTGGCTAAACTCTGGAATCGCTGCCGAATTCCCGCTTGAAACCCAGCCCGCGAATTTCTGGCAGATCTGGGAAATCCTGCAGGGCAAGGGCTTTGACCTTGCCATCCAACCGACCAAGGGGCGCCGCAAATCGGTGCTGCTGGCCGATATGGATTCGACCATGATCGATCAGGAATGCATTGACGAGCTGGCCGATGTCGCTGGCGTCGGCCCCCGCGTCGCCGAAATCACCGCCCGCGCCATGAACGGCGAACTGAACTTCCACGAGGCGCTGATCGCCCGCGTCGGCCTGCTTTCCGGACTTGCGGAAACCGCGATTGGCGAGGTTCTGGACAGCCGCATCACCCTGGCAGCGGGCGGGCGGCAACTGGTCGCGACAATGCGCGCCCAGGGGGCCTATGCGGCGCTGGTCTCGGGCGGGTTCACCGTCTTCACCGGCCCGGTCGCCGCTGCACTGGGTTTCGACGAACACCGCTCGAACGAGCTTCTGGCCGATGAGGGCGTGCTGACCGGTCAGGTCGGCCTGCCGATTCTGGGCCGCGAGGCCAAGGTGGAGGCGCTGGAGGCAATCACCGCCGCCCGCGGCCTGACCCCTGCCGATGTCATCGCCGTGGGTGATGGTGCGAATGATCTGGGCATGCTGCAACTGGCGGGCAGCGGCGTCGCCCTTCATGCCAAGCCCGTGGTGGCCGCGCAGGTCGATCTGCGCATCAATCACGGCGACCTGACCGCGCTGCTTTACCTGCAAGGCTATGGCGCAGAAGAATTCGAGAACTGATCGCCCCCGATCACGAACTTGCGAATTTGTCTGTTCAGTGACAGAAGCGAAGTCATGACACTTCGCTTCAAAGCCCTGTCCGTCCACCTGCTGACCGCCACCGGCGCGGTCCTGTCGATGCTGGCCCTGCTGGCCGCGGCGAATGCCGAATGGTCGCAGATGTTCTTCTGGCTGGTCATCGCGCTGATCGTCGACGGAATCGATGGCCCTCTGGCCCGCCGCTACCACGTCCGGGTGAACTGGCCGACTTATGACGGGGTCCTGATGGACCTCATCATCGACTACCTGACCTATGTCTTCATCCCGGCCTATGCGCTGTTCAAATCCGGGCTGCTGCCCGGCTGGACCGGCTGGATCGCGATCATCGCCATCACCTATGGCAGCGTGCTCTATTTCGTCGATACCCGGATGAAGACGGTGGACTATTCCTTTGCAGGCTTCCCCGCCTGCTGGAACATGCTGGTGCTGGTCCTGTTCGCGCTGAAACCGAATTTCTGGATCATCCTTTTCGTCGTGGTCGCCCTGACAGCCACGATGTTCACCAATGTCAAATTCATCCACCCGGTTCGCACCCAGCGCTGGCGGGCGATCTCGCTGCCGGTGACGATGGCCTGGGTCGGCTTTGCGGTCTGGGCAGTGCTGGTGGATTTCCACCCCGAGAGCTTCGCGCGCTGGGGTCTGCTGATCACCTCGCTCTGGCTAAGCTGCGCGGGCTTCCTGCAGCAACTGACCCAGAAGCGGGCTTGATCCCACCGGAATTTGGCTGAAAAGCTGGCGCGGACAGGCGGCCGGAGGAAACATGCTGCAGAAATTCTTGCAAGCGGCGGCTTTGTCCGCCCTTCTGGCTGCGCCCGCGCTGGCGGCGCAGGACACCATCACCCTTGGCATGGTGCTTGAGCCGCCCCATCTCGACCCGACCGGAGGCGCTGCCGCTGCCATCGACGAGGTGGTCTATGCCAATCTGTTTCAGGGCCTGACCCGCATCGGCCCCGATGGCAGCGTCCAGCCCGACCTTGCCTCCAGCTGGGACGTCGAGGATGGCGGCAAGGCCTATGTCTTTCACCTGCAGCCCGGCGTGACCTTCCATGACGGCAGCGCCTTCGATGCGCAGGATGTGATCTTTTCGCTGGACCGGGCGCGCGCGACGGACAGTACCAATGCGCAGAAGAACCTGTTCGAAGGCATCGACAGGATCGAGGCGCTGGACCCGCAAACCGTCCGTGTCAGTCTGAAGGCCGCCGATGGCGCATTTCCCTTCAAGATGGCCTGGGGCGATGCGGTGATGGTCGATCAGGCGAACATCCCCCAGATCGCCACACATCCGATCGGCACCGGCCCGTTCCAGCTTGGCGAATGGAAGCAGGGCGACCACATCACGCTGCAAGCCTATGACGGCTACTGGGGCAAGAAACCGGCGCTGAAAACCGCGACCTTCCGCTTCATCCCCGACCCGACCGCCGCCTTTGCCGCAATGATGGCGGGCGATATCGACGCCTTCCCGATCTATCCGGCACCGGAAACCCTGCCCCAGTTGCAGGCCGATCCCCGCTTCAAGGTGCTTGTCGGCACGACCGAGGGCGAAACCATCCTTGCGATGAACCACAAGAACCCAGCGCTGGCCAATGCCAAGGTCCGCGCCGCCATTGCCCATGCCATCAACCGTCAGGACCTGATCGATGGCGCGATGTTTGGCTATGGCACGCCCATCGGCACGCATTTCGCGCCGCACAATCCCGATTACATCGACCTGACCGCGCAATCGGCCTTCGATCCCGATCAGGCCAAGACCCTGCTGGCCGAAGCTGGCGTCACCGACCTGACCCTGCGCCTTGCCCTGCCGCCGCCGCCCTATGCCCGCCGCGGGGGCGAGATCGTCGCAGCCCAGCTGCGCGCCATAGGTATCCAGACCCAGATCACCAACATGGAATGGGCGCAATGGCTTGAGCAGGTGTTCAAGAATGCCGATTACGACCTGACCATCATCAGCCATGTCGAGCCGATGGATATCGGCATCTATGGCCGCCCCGGCTATTATTTCAATTACGACAACCCGGCCTTCAACGAGGTGATGGACAAGCTGTCCGCCGCCACCGACGCGGCCCAGCGTTCCGACCTGCTGAAACAGGCGCAGCAGATCATCGCCGATGATCATGCCAATGCCTTCCTGTTCCAGCTGGCCAAGACCGGTGTCGCAAAAGCCCAGATCGAGGGCTTGTGGGAAAACGCCCCAATGCCCGCCAACGACCTGACCGAGGTTCGCTGGGCGGACTGACCCACGTTTTCTTCGTTTCTGAAATACCCCAGCGGCGCTGCCCCCGGGCGGTGCCCGTTCAGTTCTTCAGCACGATGCAGCGCCCGCCGAAACTGCGCAGGCGCGAGCAGAAGGCATAGGCCTCGGTCCGCGAGGAATAGCCGATCTGCGCGGTATAGACCCTACGCGGCCCACCCGAGATCTTGCGCCGCACATAGCTGATCCGCTTGCCGCCAAGGATCGGGCGCAGGGTCTTGTTCAGACGCGAGACCTGGCTGTTGACTCCGGACTGGCTGGGATGGGTGGCAACGATCACGCCCCAGGGCCAGACACGCTCGGGCGTCTTGAACTCGCGCAGCTTGCGGCTGGCGGCCAGATCGATGCAGGCGGGCAGGAACGGGCGCTGCTTGTCCAGCCGCAGGTCCATCTCCTTGGGCGGGCTGTCGCGCCAGACGGCGGCAGTCATCCCCGTGATCGCCTGCACGTAATCCTGCGTCTCCCAGGGCAGGCCACCGCCATTCGAGACATAGCGCGAGGCGCGGTTTTCGCCGCCGTTATAGGCGACCGCTGCCAACCCGATATTGCCGAAACCGTCGGTCAGGCTGCGCAGATAGCGGGCCGAGGCGGCAATCGCCTTGGCCGGATTGAACGGATCGTCCAGCCCAACCATCTCGGCGGTGCCCGGCATGAACTGGGCGATGCCCTGCGCGCCGACCGGACTGATCGCACCGGGCTCGAACAGGCTTTCCTTCCACAGAAGCCGGGCAAAGAAATGCGGATCGATGCCGTTATGCCCCGCCGCGCGCTCAATTGCAGAACAGACATCGGGCACGTAATTCGCGACCGAGATGCAGTAGCGCCCGTCATCCGTGCAGCGGCTTTTCGGCGAGGAGACCTGTGGTGCAGGCGTCCCGTTCACCGCGTCCACGGCCTCATAGGCCCCGACCTGGGCGGCTGAAAAGGCGGCAATAAGGGCGATGACCAGAAAACGCATGAGTTACTCACAACGGCTGCACTGTGGCGCGGCCTTCAGTTAGCAGGAACCCGGCCCGATGAAAACCGCGGGCTGGGACGGATCTCAGGCCTGAGCCGCGGCCTTTCCGCCCACCTTTCCAGCAGGCGTAGACTTGCGCTCGGCCCTCTCGGCTTCCTTCACGCGGATCTTTTCGGCCTTTTCGGCCAGCTTGCGGCGCTTGTCCTCAAGCTTGGCGGCCTTTTCCTCCAGCTTGAGGCGGCGCTCCTCCAGCTTGTCGGCCTTGGTCGGCTTTGCGGGCTTCACCGGCTTCTCGGCACGGGCGGGTTTTTCAGCGTGGGCGGGCTTGGCCGGGGCTTCGTCACCTTCTGCCGCAGGCTCGACCACCTTGGCGGGTTTGGCCCGCTTGTCCTTTTTCGGGCGGGCCATCCGCGCCAGCTTCTCCTCGGAAGCGCGGTGCAGCGCCTGCGCCAGCTCTTTCCTGACGGCAGCCTCGGTCGCGGCGGCTTTCACCCCACGCAATTCCTTCATCAGCGCGGCCAGTGCGGCATCGTCCAGAAGTTTCAGCGCATCAGGTCGGGTCTGCTCGTTCGGCGCCTCGGGATTGGCCGGGGCTGCGGGTTTTTCTTGGGCATTCACGGCCATTCAAACGTCCTCGTGGCAGGTCATGCGATGAATCTGCCATGCCACGGGAATCCGCTCCAGAAAAAACACCCCGGCCTTGCGACCGAGGTGCATTTCGTGGGCGTATTGTGGCCGGATTACGGCCAAAGCAGCCCTTAGGGGGCAGCCGTCGCGGTCGTGGTCTGTGCGGCGGGCACAAGATAGCCGTCCGGCGTCTGCACAAGCTGGCCTTCCAGCGCGACGCTTTCCCCGTGCGAGCGCACCTTGACGCGGGTGCCCGAAGGGATCTCGCCGAACAGGTCCATCACGTCCTGGTTGAACATGCGGATACAGCCGGCCGAGGTCGCCTTGCCGATGGACGAGGGGTCCATCGTGCCGTGGATGCGATACATCGTGTCACGGCCACCCTGATACAGGTAGAAGGCGCGCGACCCCAGCGGGTTGTCGATGCCACCCGGCAGGCCGTTTTTCAGCGGGCCATACAGGTCGGGCATGGTGCGCACCATGTTCGAGGTTGGCGTCCAGCTGGGCCATGCCTGCTTGCGGCCGATCGTTGCCCCGCCTGCGAAGTTCTTGCCGGCCTTGCCGACGGCGACACCGTAGCGCATCGCCTCGCCCGGCGCGATGACGTGGTAAAGGTAGCGCGCATAGGGATCGACGACGATCGTGCCCGGCGCCTCGGACCCATTATAGGCGACGCGTTGACGGGTGTTGCGGTCGGTCAGGTAGGCGTTGCGGACGGCGTGTATCTCGATCGGCTGTCCGTTGGGTCCGGAATCGGTACGGGCACCATAAACGCCACTGGCCACAGAGGACCGGGTTGGTGTCGTGGTCTGCGTGGGCGCACAGGCCGCAAGGCCCAGTCCCATCGCCAGCATCAGCGAGGCTAGTCGCATCGGGCTTTCCCTTCTTTACTCGGCTGCGCGACAAGGGCGCGGCCGGTGGCAGCAAAAAAGACATAGGAAAACAGGAATCGCCGAGCAGAGCGGATTCGAGTCTTATGTCTACAACAGTCGTCTGACCCCGCCAGCCGTCAAGTGCAACCCTGCGCGAGCCGCTTTTTCGGTTAACCACTGTTGCTGTTTCGCTGAAAACGCGACGTTTCGAAAAAATTCCTGCATCCCACGGGAACCGCAGACGAAATTGCGTGTTGAATGCGCGATCTGCGGCCGGAATGTCCGACTGCGGGTCTGAAACGAGGGAGCAGGACATGACAGTTACCTCACTCATCATCACCCTGATCATCGGGGCGATTGCCGGTTGGCTCGCCAGTATGATCGTCAAGGGACACGGACAGGGCGTGCTGACGAACATCATCGTCGGCATCGTCGGCGCATTGATCGCCGGCTTCCTGTTCCCCGCATTCGGATTCGGTACCACCAGCCCGGTTCTGGGCTCGATCATTTCCTCGACCATCGGGGCAGTGATCCTGCTGTTGATCCTAAGGCTGATCAAACGCGCCTGAGGGCGCAGCCCCCGTCAAGGGGACAAGAGTTTCCCGTCGTCAGCCGACGATGTGGCCGCCTGAACCGGTTCGAGCCTGTTCGAACCGGAAAGGGTGGCAGTTAACGATCGACGAAGTAAGTCGTGTCGCCCCGCACCGCGGGGCCGTCGGGAAGGGTCGGCATTTGCCGGCCAAGCGGGCCGGGCTGAACTGCACAAGTCTCCTCGTGCAGTCTCAGCCCGGCTTCAGCGAAAAACGCGCTGGAGCGTGTGAAAAAGGGGGCCACATGGCCCCCTTTTCGCATTTCGTCGGTTCCGGTTGTTCAGGCCCGCGCGGGCTGCATCGCCTTGCCCAGCTGGGCCTTGGCGCCTTTCTGGTAGCGCGCATAGCCCAGATCGGCAAATTCGATATCCGGCTTGCGCCCCGAGATCAGATCCGCCAGCAGCCGCCCCGAACCCGCTGACATGGTCCAGCCCAACGTGCCGTGGCCGGTGTTCAGGAACAGGTTCGCAATCGGCGTCGCGCCGACGATCGGCGTCCCGTCCGGCGTCATCGGGCGCAGGCCGGTCCAGAACTCGGCCTTGGCCGGATCGCCCGAGCCGCCAAACAGGTCGGTGACCGATTTCGTCAGCGTGGCGCGGCGGCGGTCGTTCAGGCTCAGATCATAGCCGGCGATTTCGGCCAGACCGCCAACGCGGATGCGGTCGCCCAGACGGGTGATCGCGACCTTGTAGGTTTCATCCATCACGGTCGAAACCGGGGCGAGGCTTTCATCCTCGATCGGGATGGTCAGCGAATAGCCTTTCAGCGGATAGATCGGCAGTTTCAGGCCCAGATGGCGGACCATCAGCGGCGAATGCGGACCCATCGCCAGCACATAACGATCGGCGGTCATGCGGCCCTGATCGGTGCGCACGGCGCTGATGCGGCCGCCCTCGGCCTCAAGCTCTTCGATGGTGACGCCCCAGCGGAAGGTGACGCCCAAAGCCGCCGCCATGTCCGACAGATTGTTGGTGAATTTGAAGCAATCGCCCGTCTCGTCGCCCGGCAGGCGCAGACCACCGACGATCATGTCGGCGGATTTCGCCAGACCCGGCTCGGCCGCGATGCAGCCCGCGCGGTCCAGAACCTCGAAGGGCACGCCATCAGCGCGCAGCACCTCGATATCCTTGCCCGCGCCGTCCATTTGTTCCTGCTTGCGGAAGACCTGCAGCGTGCCCTGAGTGCGCTCGTCGTAATGGATGCCTGTCTCGGCGCGCAGATCGCCAAGGCAGTCGCGGCTGTATTCGGCGATGCGGACCATGCGGCTTTTGTTCAAGGCATAGGCAGCGCTGGTGCAATTGGCCAGCATCTGCGCCAGCCAGCCCAGACGGTGCATGTCCAGACGCGGTTGCAGGACCAGCGGCGCGTGACGCTGGAACATCCATTTCATCGCCTTCAGCGGAATGCCCGGCGCGGCCCAGGGCGACGAATAACCGGGCGAGATCTCGCCGGCATTGGCATAGCTGGTTTCCAGTGCGGGGCCGGGCTGGCGGTCGATGACCGTCACCTCATGCCCGGCTTTCGCCAGATACCAGGCCGAGGTGACGCCGATCACACCTGCTCCCAGAACGATAACTTTCATCTGCGCGCGCCTTTCAGAAGGGATTGATGAAAAGATACGCCGAGTCGAGGAAATGAATTCCCGATCTGCGGCGCTTTGCAGCAGGCTGTCGCAATTTTCTTCGCTAGATTGACGTTGATGACGTGAAATCTTCGCGAATATCTGAATAAGCCGGAAGATGTGCCCAAGATGGCAGGGGAATCGGGCAGCGGTTGCCGCCCGCCCGCGCTTTGCTAAGGTAAGGCCGAAGCAGAGGTCCCTCAGCATGCCCGCCAAGCCAAGACAAAGCGCCTTCGCCCCGTTCCGCCACAAGGATTTCCGCCTGCTCTGGTCGGCAACGCTGATCTCGAATTTCGGGGGGCTGGTGCAATCGGTAGGCGCAGCGTGGATGATGACGCAGCTGACCGACTCGGCCACGTTGATCGCGCTGGTGCAGGCCTCGAACACGCTGCCGATCATGCTGTTCGCCCTGGCCTCGGGGGCGCTGGCCGACAATCTGGACCGCCGCACGCTGCTGCTGGGGGCGCAGATCTTCATGGCCATCATGTCGCTGCTGCTGGCGGTGCTGACATGGCAGGGCTGGATGACGCCGCTGTTGTTGCTGTCGCTGACCTTCCTGATCGGCGTCGGTCAGGCGATCTACAACCCGCCCTGGCAGGCCAGCATGGGCGATCTGGTCCCGCGCGAGGATCTGCCGGCGGCGGTGACGATGAACTCGGTCGGCTTCAACCTGATGCGCAGTGTCGGCCCGGCGGTCGGCGGCATCATCACGGCGGCGTTCGGCGCGGCCGCGGCCTTTGCCGTCAATGCGGCCAGCTACATTCCGCTGCTGGGCGCGCTGCTAAGCTGGCATCCCAGAACCCCCGAGCGTCTGACCACGCGCGAGCCCTTCGTCTCGGCCGTGGGCGCGGGACTGCGCTATGTGCTGCTGTCTCCCAATCTGGTGCGGGTGCTGTCGCGAGGCGCCCTGTTCGGCTTTTCCGCCATCTCGATTCTGGCGCTGCTGCCGCTGGTGGCCAAGGCCCAGCCCGAGGGCGGCTCGATGCTGTTCGGGCTGCTGCTGGGCTGCTACGGGCTGGGCGCGATCTGCGGCGCGGTGGTCAACCCGCGCATCCGCGAGCGGATGAGTAATGAAAAAATCGTCCGGCTGGCGTTTCTGGGATTCGCCGGGGCGGCGCTGGTGCTGGCCTTTACCGACGGGGTCTGGCTGCATGCGCTGGCCATGCTGCCCGCCGGTGCCAGCTGGGTACTGGCGCTGTCGCTGTTCAACGTGACGGTGCAACTGTCGACACCGCGCTGGGTGGTGGCGCGGGCCTTGGCCCTGTACCAGACCGCGACTTTCGGCGGCATGGCGGCGGGCAGCTGGATCTGGGGCATGATCGCATCAAGCCAAGGTATCCATACGGCGCTGGCCTGCGCGGCCTTGCCCCTGATCCTTGGCGCGCTGGTCGGACACTGGTTCAGTGCGCCGGAATTCGGCACGGTCGATCTGGATCCGGTGAACCGCTTCCGCGAGCCGGAACTGCGGCTGGACCTGCGCGGGCGCTCGGGTCCGATCATGGTGCTGATCGATTATCAGATCGCGCAGAAGGACGTGCCCGAATTCCTGCGCCTGATGGCCAAGCGGCGCGACATCCGCCGCCGCGACGGCGCGCGCAACTGGGCGCTGCTGCGCGATCTGGAGCATCCCGAATTGTGGTCGGAAAGCTACCATATCGCGACCTGGGACGAATATGTCCGCCACAACCTGCGTCGCACCAAGGCCGATTTCGAGACCTATGAGGAATTGCACCGCCTGCATTCCGGCGACAAACCTCCGGTCGTGCATCGCATGATCGAACGCCATTCCGTGGATTCCAGTGACGACCTGCCGCTGATCGGCAAACTGGAATTACCCTGATCCGCTGCAAGTCGTTGTCAGCAATGGCTTTACCGAATGCTGGCGGGCGTTTAGCTTGGCATGCATGCAACGCTACTTGCTTCACCGCCTGATCGTGCTTGGCCTCAGCCTTGCTGTGGCCTCGGTGGCGATTTTCATGGTGGTGGAACTGGTTCCGGGCGACCCGGCCAGCTACATGCTGGGCACTGGCGCACAGCCGGAAACCGTGGCGGCGCTGCGCCAGCAGATGGGTCTGGATCAGCCCGTGGCCCTGCGCTACGCCCATTGGATCGGCGCGGCCCTGACCGGGGATCTGGGGCAAAGCTTCACCTACAAGACCCCGGTCGCGGCGCTGATCCTTGACCGATTGCAGGTGTCGCTGCCCCTGGCGCTGATGGCGCTGATGTTGTCGGTCGCAATCGCGCTGCCCATCGGCATGTTTGCTGCAGCCCGCAATGGCCGCGCCGGGGATACGCTGGTCATGGGCGCGGCGCAGATCGGGATCTCGCTGCCGAATTTCTGGTTCGCGATGCTGCTGGTGCTGCTGTTCGCGGTGCGGCTGCGCTGGCTGCCTGCAGGCGGCTTTCCGGGCTGGGGAAATCCCTTGGCCGCGCTGAAATCGCTGATTCTACCGGCGGTGGCGTTGGCCTTGCCACAAGCCGCGATCCTTGCGCGCGTGCTGCGCTCGGCCTTGGTCGAGACCTTGGGGCAGGACTACATCCGCACCGCCCGCGCCAAGGGCCTGAGCCGTGGACAGGCACTGCGGCTGCACGCGCTGCGCAATGCGCTGATCCCGGTCGTCACCATCCTTGGCATGCAGTTTTCGTTCCTTCTGGCCGGAGCCATCATCATCGAGAACGTCTTCTACCTGCCCGGCCTGGGGCGGCTGATCTTTCAGGCCATCACCCAGCGCGATCTGATCGTGGTGCAGGGCGCGGTACTGGTTCTGGTCGCAGCGGTGATCCTTGTGACCTTTCTGGTCGATCTGGCCTATGCCGCCATCGACCCGAGGCTGCGGCTGAAATGAGGCTGTCACTGGCGCTGGGGCTTTTGCTGACCGGCCTTGCGGTGCTGGCCGCGGGCCTGTCCTTTCTGTGGACGCCGGGCGATGTCACGCAGCTGGCGATTGCCGACAAGCTGCTGCCGCCCTCGGGCGAACATTGGCTGGGCACCGACCAGCTGGGCCGCGACATGCTGTCGATGATCATGGTGGGCGCGCGCACCTCGATCGCGGTGGCGCTGGTCGCGGTCGGCATCGGCATGGGGCTGGGCGTGCCGCTGGGGCTGATCGCGGCGGCGTTTCAGCGCAGCTGGCTGGATGAGATCATCATGCGCGGCAACGACCTGATCTTTGCCTTTCCCAGCCTTGTCATCGCCATCCTGATCACGGCGGCATTCGGGCCATCGGCGGTGAATGCGATCATTGCCATCGGCATCTTCAACATCCCGGTCTTTGCCCGGATCACCCGCGGCTCGGCCCTGCCGATCTGGACGCTGGACTACATCCGCGCGGCCCGGGTCGCCGGCAAGGGCGCGGCGCGGATCAGCCTGCAGCATATCCTGCCCAATATCGCCAATATCCTGATCGTCCAGGGGACGATCCAGTTCAGCCTTGGCATTCTGGCCGAGGCCGGGCTGTCCTATGTCGGCCTTGGCGCGCAGCCCCCTACCCCCAGCTGGGGCCGCATGCTGGCCGAGGCGCAGACCATGATCTCACTGGCGCCGCATGTCGCCATCGTGCCCGGCCTTGCCATCGTGCTGACGGTGCTGGGACTGAACCTGTTGGGTGACGGGCTGCGCGATGCGCTGGACCCCAGATTGCGCGGTTCGCGATGATCGAGACCTTTGATCTGGGCGTGACGCTGGGCCAGACCATGCTGCTGAACCGCGTGAACCTGCGGCTGGCCCCCGGCAGGATCACCGCGCTGGTGGGGGAAAGCGGCTCGGGCAAGTCGTTGACGGGGCTTGCTCTCATCGGACTGCTGCCCCCCGGCATGCGGACACAGGGCCGCATCGAACTGGATGGCGAGGACATCCTGCCCCTGCCCGAGCGCGAGTTGTGCCGTATTCGCGGCAAGCGCATCGCCATGGTCTTTCAAGAGCCGATGACCGCGCTGAACCCACTGATGACCATCGGCGATCAGGTGGCCGAGGCCCTGCTGCTGCATCAGGGCCTGCCCCGCGATCAGGCACTGGAACGGGCGCGCGAACGCCTTGATCGCGTCGGCTTGCCCGCATCGCGCTTTCCGCTGACGCTTTATCCGCATCAGCTATCCGGCGGGCAGCGCCAGCGTGTGGCCATTGCCTTGGCCATTACCGAGCGTCCCGAGTTGCTGATCGCGGATGAGCCGACCACCGCGTTGGACGTGACCACGCAGAAGCAGATCCTTGATCTGCTGGCCGGGCTGGTCCGCGACGAGGGTATGTCGCTGCTGCTGATCACCCATGATCTGGCGGTGGTGGCGGGTCTGGCGGATGAGGTCGCGGTGATGCAGCGCGGCACCATTGTCGAAAGCGCGCCTGCTAGCCAGATATTCCACAACCCCCGCCACGCCTATACGCGCGAGTTGCTCAAGGCTGCCAAGCATCAGCCGCGGCTGGTGCTGACCCGTCCCGATGCGGCACCGCTGCTTCAGGTGGAACAGGTCTCGCGCAGCTATCCCGCGGTGCGACCCGATAGCGGTCCGGGCGAACAGCGGCTGCTGGCCGTCGATCATGTCAGCCTGACCATCCAAGAGCATGAATCCGTCGGGCTGGTCGGCGAATCCGGCTGCGGCAAGTCTACGCTGACCCGCGCCATCCTTGGCCTTGACCCGATCCAGGGCGGCCAGATCCGGCTGGCGGGACAACAGGTCCACGCCGGATGGCGGATGCCCGATGCGCTTCGGGCGCGGATGCAGGTGGTGTTTCAGGACCCGTTCGGCAGTTTCGATCCGCGCTGGCGGGTGGAAAAGCTGGTGGCCGAGCCCTTCTATCTGACCGGACGCCCAAAGAACTGGCGTGACCGCGTGGCCGAGGCGCTGTTCGATGTCGGCATCACCGGCGATGTGATGCGGCGCTATGCGCATGAATTCTCGGGCGGGCAACGGCAGCGCATTGCCTTGGCCCGCGCCCTGATCATCCGGCCCAGCCTGATCATTTTGGACGAGGCCGTTTCCGCGCTGGATGTCCGCGTGCGGGCGCAGGTGCTGGAACTGCTGGCCAGGCTGCGGGTGAAGCACGGCCTGTCCTACCTGTTCATCAGCCACGACCTGTCCGTCGTGCGGCAGGTGACCGACCGGGTGCTGATCATGCGGCAGGGCAAGATTGTGGAATCAGGCCCGACCGCACGGGTGCTGGACAACCCCGATCACCCCTATACGCGCCAGCTTTTGGCGGCGACGCCACGTCTTCCACAGGAAATCGGCCTTCTTTCGGTAGAAAATCTGTCAGACGGCTTGTGAACCGATCAGTTCACCATTACCTGCTGCGGACTTCGAAAATGCCGACTGAGTGATGTGATGACCCGTAAACCCATGAACAGCGCCCGGCCCGTTTCCGGCATGTCCGCGGCCGAGCGGCTTTTGCTGAATTCCCAGGCCGCCCAGCGGCAACTGGTTGGAAATGGCGTGACCCAGGTGATTCCCGCCGTCGCCGAATCGCCGATTCCGGTCCTTGATCCGCGCAATCGAACGCCTGATCCCCGGCTCAGCCGGCTTCCCCGGCCTGCGGCACCCATCGCCGTGCGCGCCTGAAACATCCGCGCCGCTTAGGCGAAGAAGACCTCTCAAGACCTGACAGGGACTGAAAAAAGACGAACGGATCGCACTAAAGACAACAGGCCCCGCGTGCCGCAGGGCCTGTCGCTCCTCCCCTTGATGGCGGCCAAGCCTCCCCGAATGGCCGCCCAGGTATTCCGTTGTGGCTCAGAAGCTGATCAGCTCTGCCTGCCACGCGGACAGTTGTGCCCGACGAATCTACGGCCTGTCAACTGGTCTACCAGTGTATACCGAACATTCCTTCACATTCTCCTGATCGTCATTGCAGTTTCATACTTCAATGCAGTGCTGTCTGGCTGGTGCTTGACCCCTGCGCGCTTTAGGCGCACCACGCCCAAGCTCGCTTCACGACTCAGGAGAAGAACATGTCCCGCACCGTCTATCTGAATGGCGAATACCTGCCCGAGGCCGAGGCCAAGGTCTCGATCTTTGACCGTGGATTCGTCATGGCCGACGGCGTCTACGAAGTCACCAGCGTCCTTGACGGCAAGCTGCTGGACTTTCCCGGCCACCTGACGCGGCTGAGCCGCTCGCTGGCCGAACTAGGCATGGGCAATCCGCATTCCGACGCCGAGTGGCTGGAGATTCACCGCCAACTGGTTGCGCGCAACGAAATCGTCGAAGGCATCGTCTATCTGCAGGTCACCCGCGGCAATCCCGGCGACCGCGATTTTGCCTATCCGCCCGAGGGAACGCCCCAGACCGTGGTGCTGTTCACCCAGTCGAAACCCGGCCTTGCTGCCAACCCGCAGGCCCAGACCGGTCTCAAGGTGGTCTCGGTTGAGGACCTGCGCTGGTCGCGCCGCGACATCAAGACGGTGCAGCTGCTTTACCCGTCCATGGCCAAGATGGAGGCCAAGGCGCGCGGTGCCGATGATGCCTGGCTGGTCGAGGACGGCTTCGTGACCGAAGGCACCTCGAACAACACCTATATCGTCAAGAACGGCACGATCATCACCCGCCAGCTGTCGACCGACATTCTGCATGGCATCACCCGCGCCTCGCTGCTGCGCTTCGCAGCCGAGGCCCAGATGAAGATCGAGGAACGCCCCTTCACCATCGAGGAAGCGCAATCCGCGGATGAGGCCTTCTTCACCTCGGCCTCGGCTTTCGTGCTGCCGGTGGTGGAAATCGACGGCGCCAAGGTCGGCGGCGCCAAGGTCGGCCCGGTGGCGACCCGCCTGCGCGAACTCTACCTTGAGGAATCGCTGAAATCCGCGATCTGAGCAGCCCTCATTCGCCGGAACGCAAAGGGCGCGCCAGTGGCGCGCCCTTTTTCATGACCGGATGAAAGCACTCAGGTTTCGCGGGTAAAGCTGATGTTGTCCACATCGTCGGTCACGGTATCCTTCAGGATCGCCAGAACCTCACCGTTCACGACGATCTGGACGTCATCGCCATCCTGCACCATATCGTATTCCTCCTCGCCGTCATAATCGGCGGGCAGGGTGATGCTGATGCTGTCCGAGCTGCCATAGATGATGGTGGTCGCACCGCCCGCATCGCTGCGCAGGACGATCTGGTCATCACCGTCACCGCCCGAGACGATGTCATTCGCCCCGGCATGGATGGTGTCGTCGCCGTCACCACCCAGCAGCGTATCCTGCGCGTCCGGCTCCGAGGCATCGGCCGACAGGATCAGGTCGTCGCCATCCTCGCCATCGATATAGACGGTGCCGCCATGATCCTCGATCCGGTCATCGCCTTCACCGCCGGTGATCGAATGATTGCCGCTATTGGTGATGATCGTGTCATCGCCTTCACCGCCGTCAATCGTGTCATTGCCCGCAACGGTGCCCGGGTCCACCGCGCCATAGACGTCGTCGTCGTAGCCCAGATAGATCTCGTCATCCCCGGCATCGGCGCTGACCGTATCGTCGCCATAGCCGGTCCAGATCGCGTCATCGCCACCGCCGCCCGAGACGGAGTCATTCCCTTCGAAGGATTGGATGGCGTCGTCGCCATCACCCGCGGCGATGGTGTCATCGTCCTCGGTCCCCTCGGTCAGCTCGCGCCCGCCGAACGGATCGTCCGCAGGTGCCTCTGGCGGATGGTCGTCGTCATTGCTGGAAATAAGCGAGCCAAGCCCGGCAATGCCCAGCACCCCCAGCAAAAGGAAAATGGTCTGGTTCATCCCTGTCCTCCAAAGTCACCGGACGGCACGATAAACCGTCGCCCCCCGCCGCGGCAAGCAAACCGCGATCTTCTTTCTTGCCGAAATATCCCGCAGGGGGAGTCCATCGGGAACCGATGGACGGGGGACGCGAAGTCCCCCTGCCCGACCACGCCTCAATGACCCAGAATTTGGCTCAGGAACAGCTTGGTTCTTTCGGATTTCGGATTGTTGAAGAACTCCTTGGGCGTGTTCTGTTCGACGATCTGGCCCTGATCCATAAAGATGACGCGATGCGCCACGGCCTGCGCGAACCCCATCTCATGGGTCACGCACAGCATGGTCATGCCGTCCTCGGCCAGTTCGATCATCGTATCCAACACCTCCTTGATCATCTCGGGGTCAAGCGCACTGGTCGGCTCATCGAACAGCATGATCCGCGGCCGCATGCACAGCGAACGCGCGATGGCCACCCGCTGCTGCTGACCGCCCGACAACTGGCCGGGATATTTCAGCGCCTGTTCGGGAATCTTGACCTTTTCCAGGAAATGCATCGCGGTTTCCTCGGCCTCGCGCTTGGGAACCTTGCGCACCCAGATCGGGGCCAGCGTGCAGTTTTCCAGAATGGTCAGATGCGGAAACAGGTTGAAATGCTGGAACACCATCCCGACTTCCGAGCGCACCTTGTCGATGTTCTTCAGGTCATTGGTCAGTTCGGTGCCGTCGACGATGATGCGACCGGCCTGATGCTCCTCCAGCCGGTTGATGCAGCGGATCAGCGTCGATTTGCCCGATCCCGAGGGCCCGGCAATGACGATCCGCTCACCCCGGCTGACATTCAGGTCGATATCGCGCAGCACATGGAAGGTGCCGTACCACTTGTTCAGCTTGGCGATCTCGATCGCGGTCTCGCCAAGTTTCGGTTGGGTCTGGGTTTGTGTGGCCATGACATGCTCCTCAGCGGTGGTCGCGCTTCAGGCGGCGTTCCAGATGCATGGAGTAACGCGACATGCCGAAGCAGAGGATGAAGAAGATCGAGCCGACAAAGATGTAAGGCTCCCAATAGGCGCCCTTCCATTCGAAGCTCGCGCGGATGGTGTCGGACATGGCCTTCAGCGGATCGAACAACCCGACGAAGACGACCAGCGTGGTGTCCTTGAACATGCCGATGAAGGTCGAGACGATGCCGGGGATCGAGATCTTCAGCGCCTGCGGCAGAATCACCAGCCGCTGCGCCTTCCAGTAATCCAGCCCCAACGCGTCGGCGGCCTCGTATTGGCCCTTGGGCAGCGCCGCCAGACCGCCGCGGATCACTTCGGCCATATAGGCCGAGGCGAACAGCGTCACCATGATGATCACCCGCAGGATGATGTCGAAATTCGTGCCCGGCGGCAGGAAGTAGTTCAGCAGCAAGGAGGCCACGAACAGCAGCGTGATCAGCGGCACGCCGCGGATGAACTCGATGAAGAGCACCGCCATCATCTTGATGACCGGCAGATCAGAACGCCGCGCCAGTGCAAGGATGATCCCCAGAGGCAGTGACAGGGCGATGCCCGCGACGCCGATGGTGATCGACAGGACGAAACCGCCGAACTGGTCCGAGGTGACCGGCGTCAGCCGCATCGGCAGCACGGTGGCGATGCCGCGTGCCACGATATCCGACAGTGCCAGCCACCAGAACGCCGCAACCAGAACGGCAGCAGCAAAGGCGAACATGCCGTAGGCCGACAGCGCCCGCCAGACAAAGAACCCGATGACGAAACCGGCCAGCACCATTGCCGGCTCCCACAGGGTTCCACCCCATAGCAGCCAGGTCGCAAGGAAGGGATAGATCAACGTTGCCAGCAGCGCCCAGTCGCGGCGGGCCTCGATCAGCGCGACCCAGGCCAGCAGCAGCACCGCCATCGCGCCCAGCTCGACCCCGTTCGCCCCCAGCACCGCCGAGATCAGAAAGGTCAGCACTGCGGCAAGTCCGATAACAATGCGTCGGGCGCGTGGGTTGTCGGCGAACAGGACGGGTGCCAGGGCCAGAAACAGCGAACCAAAGGCCAGAACCGGCCGCCAGTACAGATCGACCGGGTAGAAGCCAAAGACGAACTGGTTCCAGCGATGCTTGATCACGGCAAAGCAGGCCCCCGAGGCGTCGGGTCCATGCGCCGCCGCGATGATCTGGCGGCATTCGGCCATGCTGTTCGCATTCCAGACCGAATGTGACAGCCACGGCCAGAGCGTGCTGAACAGCAGCCACAGGATGCCCAGACCCAGCAGGGTCAGGGCAATGTTCAGCGGCCCCGAGAACAGGTTCTCGCGCAGCCACAGGATTGCGCCGGACGCCCGCGTCGGCGGCGGCTCTGGCGGCAGCATGCTGTCGCGGACAAAGGCGACGGATTGGGTCTGGCTCATCTCACCGCTCCTTCAGCTTGACGCGACTGTTGAAGACGTTCATCCCGCCCGAAATGATCAGGCTCAGCAGCAGATAGATGCCCATCATCAGGACCATGGCTTCCATCTCGCGCCCGGTCTGGTTCAGCGTCGTGCCGCCCAGCGTGCCGCGCAGGTCCATGTAGCCGACCGCAATGGCCAGCGAGCTGTTCTTGGTCAGGTTCAGATATTGCGAGATCAGCGGCGGGATGATCACCCGCAGCGCCTGGGGCAGGACCACCAGGCTCATGGTGCGGCGCGGGCGCAGCCCCAGCGCATAGGCGGCCTCGGTCTGGCCCTTGCTGACCGACATGATGCCGGCGCGGACGATCTCGGCGATGAAGGCCCCGGTATAAAGCGTCAGCGCCAGCCACAGCACGACAAAGGCGTTGTCCAGATTCAGGCCTTCGGCAAAGTTGAAGCCCTTGAGCACCGGCGGGACCAGATGCAGGCCGAAATACCAGGTCAGCAGTGCCACCGGCACCAGGTACAGCGCCAACGAGATCCACAGGGTCGACGGACGCCGACCGGTTGCATCCTGAATTCGCTTGGCGCGCTTGCGCAGCAGGCGATGGGCGACATAGGCCGCGGCCAGCACCACGGCATAGGCGATCAGCGCCCAGCTGATCCCCTCGCGCCCCAGCGCGATCACGCCGGGCGGGTTGCTCATGCCGATCGAGGGCACGGCGGTATAGCGGTTGGTCGGCGCGATCATGTCGAACATGACCATGCTGGCCGCCGGATTCTCACCGCGATAAGCGTTGGGCGGCGGCATCGTTTCGGTGAAAATCGCGAGGATCACCAAAATCCACAGCAGCAGCGGGATGTTGCGGAAGACCTCGACATAGACGGTCATCAGCCGCGCGATCAGCCAGTTGTTGGACAGACGCAGCACGCCCACCACGACGCCCACCACCGTCGCCGAGATGCAGCCAAGGATCGACACCTGCAGCGTGTTCAGCAGGCCGACAATGGTCGCGCGCAGATGGGTGTCATCAGAGGTATAGGGGATCAATTGCTGCGGAATGTCATATCCCGCCCGCCTGAAAAGAAAGTCGAAGCTGAGTGTCTTGCCCATGATGGCAAGGTTGCGAAGCGTGTTGTCGATCAGCCAGCTTGCCAGAAGCATGACTCCGATGAACACGACCGCCTGAATGGTCAGGGACCGGTAACGGCGGTCGTAAATCAGCATCGACAGGCGGAAAGGCGGCGAGGCCGCGCCTGGATAGTCTACCATATTGTAACCCCTGTTGGCCGGCGGTCGGGTCTATTGCCCGTGTTCTTTCCGGCGCGTGGCAGAACGGGCGGGGTTTTGCCCCGCCCGTCCAAGGTCTCAGCGATTACCGGAAGGGCATCGCATACATCAGGCCGCCCTGGGTCCATTGCGCGTTCAGACCGCGGGCCAGACCGATCGGGGTCTGTTCGCCGATGGTCGCGGCAAAGATCTCGCCGTAGTTGCCCTGCGCCTTGATTGCGCGCTTGGCCCATTCGGCGTCCAGACCCAGCATCTTGCCCAGGTCATCCGAGCTGCCCAGAAGACGCTGGACCTCGGGATTCTGCGAGGATTTCGCCAGCTCGTCGATATTGGCCGAGGTCACGCCATATTCCTCGGCGGCCAGCAGCGCATAAAGCGTCCAGCGGGCAATATCGCCCCAGTTGTTGTCGCCATGGCGAACGGCCGGCCCAAGCGGTTCCTTCGAGATGATCTCGGGCAGGATGATGTGGTTTTCGGGATCGGCAAAGGCCGCGCGCGTCGCCGCAAGGCCCGAAGCGTCGGTCGTGTAGGCGTCGCAGGCGGCAGCCATGTATTGCTGTTCGCCTTCGGCGTTGCTGTCGATGTTGACCGGCTGATAGGTCATGTTGTTGGCCTTGAAGTAATCGGCCAGGTTCAGCTCGGTCGTGGTGCCGGTCT
Source organism: Paracoccus litorisediminis (assembly GCF_009711205.1). Classification (GTDB taxonomy): domain Bacteria; phylum Pseudomonadota; class Alphaproteobacteria; order Rhodobacterales; family Rhodobacteraceae; genus Paracoccus; species Paracoccus litorisediminis. Next base: position 160,311 of record NZ_WMIG01000002.1, read on the forward strand.
GGATGCAGATGGTGGCGCCATCCAGCTCCTTGGCCGAGGACACGCCCAGATCCTTGCGAACCATGAAGCCCTGACCGTCGTAATAGTTCACGCCGATGAAATCGAGCTTCAGGTCGGTATCGCGCTGGAAGGTCCAGGTCGAGTTGCGCGCCAGCAGGTCGATCTCGCCCGAGGACAGGGCGGTAAACCGGGTCTGGCCGGTGGTCGGCACGTATTTCACCTTGGTCGCGTCACCCAGAACGGCGGCGGCGACAGCCTTGCAGAAAGCGACGTCAAAGCCGGTCCAGTTGCCATTCGCATCCGGAGCGGCAAAGCCGACGAGGCCGGTGTTCACACCGCAGTTCAGCACGCCGCGGGCTTTAACCTCTTTCAGCGTGTCGCCTTCAGCGGCCATGGCACCGGTCGCAGCAAGCGCGAGGGCGGTGACAGAACCGAAGAGCGCAGTTTTCTTCATGGGGTTCCTCTCTGTTGGTCTTCCGACCCTGAACGGGCCGTGTGGAAGCTAGGGCCGTAGGCTAGCCCGTTTGAGCCAGGGGGCAATTGGACTGCCCCCATAAGCGGCATTGTGCCGATGAAGTTCCCTGCGTCAAGAATTAGGGAAAGGCTGTCAGACGGATCTGCTGAGTTTCCAGAAACGCTCGGCATTCAGCATCTGCTCAAGTCGCGCGACAGCGGCCTCATCGGCCTCATCGTCGCGACCCCAGTTTTCTGCTTGAAATTCCTCATCAATCCGGGAAAGCGCATGCGATAATTCGGCATCCAGACGCCCCCGGATCACCGCCAGTCCAAGGATCAACGAGCCGGGAAGCGTGACCAGATCGTGCAGCGCGGTCAGGCCAAAGACATCCAGCGCCAAGACCTCTGCCCGCAATTTCAGCAAGGACGACTCATCCTGCGGCACGGGCAGGACTCCGTGCGTGATGCGCAGAGGTGCGCGAAGTTCGGTCGCGGCCCAGTCAATCAACGGGTCCCAGCCCTCGGCCTGCGCACGGATCAGTCGGTCGGGCGCGTCGGCGCGATAGGACAGCAGATCTGTGCCGCCATATTCGGCAAGCATCAGGGCCACCGCTTCGAATTGCGGCGTGACGCGCTCGACGGCGGAATTCGCGGCGCGGGTCAGCGGCATGCTGTTCGGATCGATGATCTCGGCCTGCGCGTCCCATTCGACGGCGATCGCCTGGGCCAGATCGGGTGTCGGCAGGATCAGGGGCAGCTTGCCCGGGGTGCGCACGGGGCGTTCGTCCAGCGTGACTTCCCAGCCGCCATCGGCTTCACGGGTTGCCGCGGCCGTCCAGAATCGCCGGGCCTTCCATTCGCTGCTCATGTCGTCGTTTCCTTCGGGACCCAGTCCAGCAGGGCCTGCGTCAATGTCGGATAATCGGGGGCGACCAGTGCCGCGCCTGCCCCATGCAGTTCCGCCGAGGGGTGATAGCCCCAGTCGACGCCAAAGCCGGTCACACCCGCGGCGCGGGCCATTTCCATGTCGAATGTGGTGTCGCCCACCATGACCGCCTGCCACGCCTCCAGCCCGGCATCGAACAGCGCGCTTTCCAGCATCGCCGGATGCGGCTTCGAGGGGTGCCCGTCCGCCGTCTGCCGGGTAAAGAAGCGCCGCGCCAGACCATGCGCCTCAAGCACCGCCATCAGCCCACGCATCGGCTTGCCGGTGGCAATGCCCAGCAGCACGTCCTCCTGCGCCGACAGCGCATCCAGACAGTCCAGCGCGCCGGGATAAAGCGGCGGCACCACCCCCCGCGCCCGCGAGGCGATAAACGCGTCGCGATAGCCGGTGACGACGCGCTCATGCAGCACGGGCGAGGCCTCGGGCAACAGATGCGCGACGGCGATGGGCAGGGACAGACCGACGATGGACAGGATTGCGGCCGAGTCCATTTCGGGCAGTCCCGCGCCGCGCAGGCCAAGGTTCATCGCCTCGGTGATCTCGTGCTGGCTGTTGACCAGCGTGCCATCGACGTCAAAGACGACCAGCCGCATCATTCCTCCGCGAAGGGATCTTCGGGCACGTCATTTTCATGCCAGCCAAAGGTCTTCCACGTCCGGGCCATGTGATCGGGCAACGGCGCGGTGATGGTGATCAGCTTCTTGGTGATCGGATGCTCAAAGCGGATCATGCGGGCATGCAGGTGCAGCTTGCGGCTGATCTCTCCGCCCAGTTGCGCGCCCCAGCCATCGCCAAGGTTTTCCTGCCCCGAGCCGCCATATTTGCCGTCGCCGACAATGGGGTGACCCATTTCCGACATATGGGCACGCAGCTGGTGGGTGCGACCGGTCACCGGGACCATGGCGACCCAAGAAACGCGGCTGCCAAGCGCCTCAAGCACGGCGTAATCGGTATGGGCGCGCTTGGCGCCCTCGGTCTCGGCCACTTGGCTGGGATGGACGGCGACCATCTTTTCGCCCTCGCCCATGCGGCCACGACCCGGCGCCTTGACCAGACCGTATTTGATCGAGCCCATGCGCGGATGCGGCACGCCAGCGACGGCGGCCCAGTAGATCTTGCGCGTCAGCCGGTGGCGGAACCCTTCGGACAGCGCGCGCGCGACCCGGTCGGTCCGCGCCAGCAGCAGCACGCCCGAGGTGTCCTTGTCCAGCCGGTGGACCAGCTTCGGGCGGTCCTTGAAGCCGAACATCAGCGCCTCGGTCAGCCCGTCCACATGCCGGTCGCCCTGCCCCGAGCCACCCTGCGAGGGCAGGCCCGGCGGCTTGTTCAGCGCGATGATATGCTCATCCCGCCACAGCACACAGGACTGAATCATCTCGGCATCGGATTGCTTGATGCCGTTGCGCTTGGTCACGACCGGAGCGGCCGCATCCGGCAGCGGCGGCACGCGCACCTCTTGGCCCACCTCGATCCGGCTGTTGGCCTTGACCCGCCCGCCATCGACACGCAGCTGCCCGGTCCGGCACATCTTTTCGACCGCGCCCTGCGTCAGCTGCGGAAACTTCTTCTTCAACCAGCGATCGATACGCTGATCGCCCTCATCCGCAGTGACGCGGATGGTCTGAACACCACTCATACGAATAACCCCCGGCCCATGGCCAATCCGGCGAAGACCGCCAGAAGTGAAATCACGACGGAAGCCAGCACATAGCCTGCGGCGGTCAGAACCGCGCCGCGCTCCCACAGTACCATCGTGTCCAGCGCAAAGGCCGAAAACGTGGTGAAGCCGCCCAGCACCCCGGTCAGCAGCAGGGGCGCATAATGCTGCCCTCCGCGCCCGGCGATGGCTGCGGCAAGAATGCCCATGACGAAGCAGCCGACGATATTCACCGTCAGCGTTCCCAACGGGAAACCGGCGCTGATCCGCGCCGCCATGATGTTGACGCCGTAACGCGCCATCGACCCCAGGGCGCCACCAACTGCGACCTGAAGGAATGCATGGTTCATGTCTTGCCCTCTGTGCGCCGCTTTTGACGGAGGCTGGCGAACCATTCAACGCGCTTTTTCAGTTCCCGCTCGAATCCACGCTCGACCGGCAGGTAAAGGACGGGACGTTTCATGCCGTCGGGGAAATAGTTCTGCCCCGAGAAGCCGTCCTCGGCATCGTGGTCATATTGGTAACCCGCGCCGTAGCCCTGCTCCTTCATCAGCCCGGTCGGCGCGTTCAGGATATGGGCAGGCGGCATCTGGCTGCCCGAGCGCCGCGCCAGATCGCGCGCGCCCTTATAGGCGGCGTAGCCCGCGTTCGATTTCGGCGCGAGCGCCAGATAGATCACCGCCTGCGCCAGCGCCAGTTCGCCCTCGGGGCTGCCAAGGCGCTCGTACAGCGCCCAAGCGTCCAGGCAATGGCGCTGCGCAGCAGGGTCGGCCAGCCCGATATCCTCGACCGCCATGCGGGTGATGCGGCGCGCCAGATAGCGCGGGTCCTCGCCGCCTTCCAGCATGCGCGAGAACCAGTAAAGCGCCGCGTCGGGATCGCTGCCGCGCACCGATTTATGCAGCGCCGAGATCAGGTTGTAATGCTCATCCCCGGACTTGTCGTATTTCGCCGCGCGCCGCATCAGGCGCTGGGACAGCTGGTCGGTGTCAAGCTGGCCGGTCACGCGCCACGCCATGACCTGTTCGATCAGGTTCAGACCGGCGCGACCATCGCCATCGGCCATTTCCAGCAGCCGGTCGCGCGCCTGAGGGGTCAGCGGCAGAGCGCGGCCCAATTCCTGCTCGGCCCGCTGCGCGAGGCGCTCCAGATCCGCCAGATCGAGTCGCTCAAGGACGATCACCTGCGCGCGCGACAGCAGCGCGGCGTTCAGCTCAAAACTGGGGTTTTCGGTGGTGGCCCCGACCAGAACGATGGTGCCGTCTTCCATATGCGGCAGAAAGCTGTCCTGCTGCGCCTTGTTGAAACGGTGGATCTCATCCACGAACAGCAATGTGCCGCGCCCCTGCTGACGACGCAGTCGGGCGGCATCAAAGACCTTGCGCAGTTCCGGCACGCCCGAGAAAATTGCCGAAATCTGGATAAAGGCCAGATCGGTCTCCAGCGCCAGCAACCGAGCGATGGTGGTCTTGCCCACACCCGGCGGCCCCCATAGGATCAGCGAAGACAGGCTACCCGCCGCCAGCATCGCGCCCAGCGGACCATCAGGGCCAAGCACCTTTTCCTGACCGACGACATCGGTCAGCCGGGCCGGCCGGATACGGTCTGCCAGAGGGCGGATAGCCTCATGCGGGTGAGCGTCGCTTGCGGACGCGTTATCGAAAAGATCTGCCATGCGGGGGGCATGTTACGCCGAGGGCAATGCGCGCGAAAGGCCCCCTCCGCCGGCTCATGCGATCAATGCAGCTTGGTGGCGAGATTGATCGAGACACATTGGAAATGACCGTCATCGATCCAGATCACTGGCCCCATTGCATGCGCATCCAGTCCACAGGGACGCAGCCAGCGCGGCCAGGTCGCCGCAACCAGACAGACCAGTTTGGTCGCGCCCAGTTCGCGTGCCGAATTGGTCATCTCATGGACAAGATTCATATGGACGCGACGGCGGTCACGCTGCGGCGTGTTGTGATCGACGAACAGCCGACTCGCTTCCCAGGTCGTCGCTTCAACCGGGGCGGTGTCTTCCAGCAGGTTGCGCGGAATCGAACCGCCCAGCAGATCCAGCTGCGCGTCGCGGATCATGTAAGAATACATACCACAGCGTGCCGTGGTCGGCGTCAGACGCACGCCAGCCAGCACATTGCCTCTTTCGTGAATTGCGACCCAACGGCTCATCGGAGTGTCGTACTGGTCGAATTCCATGTCGTCGGTCTGGGGCAGATCCCAGCGCTTCTGGACGATGAAGCTCTGTTTCCGCGCCCGGAAGATATTTGCAAAAAGCTCGCCGTGGTTGTGGATGTTGGCGAACGAAAGCGTGGTGGTCTGCATTGATAATCTCCTGGGGTTGTGGTGGGTGTTGGCCCCCAGGGTGATAACCGTTCAAAAGGCGGACCGTTTCCTTTACAGCAAGCGGTAATCCTTGGCCCTTTGCAGCGCCTCGGCGGTGGTGCGCGCCATGAGACGTTCGCGCGCGGAGATGAGACGAGCCTTGAATGCGCTCTCCGTGATGCCAAGTTTTGCCGCCGCCGCTGCGTGCCGATCTCCTTCTGCGATACACCGAAGGGCCTCCTGCTGAGCCTTGGTCAGGCTTTCCGGCGGCTCCGTTATATCATGGAGACGCCGAACCGTGGCCGAGATCACCTCGATCTCGTCATCCGTGAATTCCCGTTTGTCATGGGCAAAACAGCAAATCGTGCGCGATTTGATCGGGCCATGCGCGACGGCCAGACCGTATTTCAGCCCATGATCCGCCGCGTCCTGCAGAAGCGAGAACGGGTCCGGGATGGGCAGCACACTCCAGCGACAGGCGCCGGTCGTCGAAAAGCCCCAGGCAATCGTGGGATCGCGCAAAGCATAGGCCCGTTCCGCGTAACGCAGCGACCATTCCTTGTTATAGGTCTGAAACTGCATCAGGGGTGCAGCAAACCGAATGTGCAGGCCGACGAAGTAGCCGGCCGGGGCAAGCTTCTTGAGCTTGGCGAGTGCTGCGTTGATATCCGCGCGAGACGACATGACTAATTCGACAGATTGCGATTTCTATGAGTTCCGCCTGAAATTGGCATGTGGGTCAATCTATTCAAGCAAATCCCGCATTCAATCGGTGTTTTTCTTACGCCATCTTTCAGCGCCAGAACATTTCCAGGCTTCGGGGCCTCGAGGCCAAGCAAACAGCCCCTGACCCCGAAGCCGAATTTACCTGCAATCGCAAACAGATAGATAAACTGTTCGCAGATCGGCAGCTTTCAGCGCACGGTTGAGATCAGCGACAATTTCGCAAGCTCATGTTGCAGAAAGCCCGCAACCCAATAAAGGGTTACGGGCATAAATTCTTGATAACCCTAAGAAAGGGTTATGAAATCATGCTTCTTCAGCAGCCGATTCGGCTTCCAGGCGAGCGCGGTCAGCCGCACCCTTGGCGCTGGTGTCACGGTCGACCAGCTCGATGATCGCCATCGGGGCCATGTCGCCATAACGGAAGCCGGCTTTCAGGATGCGAACGTAGCCGCCCTGACGGTCTTTGTAGCGGGCGCCGAGGATCTCGAACAGTTTCGCAACGTGCTGGTCTTGCTTCAGCTGAGCATCGGCCTGACGGCGGGCATGCAGGTCGCCGCGCTTCGCCAGGGTGATCAGTTTTTCAACGATCGGGCGAAGTTCTTTGGCTTTCGGCAGGGTCGTCTTGATCTGCTCGTGCTCGATCAGCGAGCCAGCCATGTTGGCGAAGAGCGCCTTGCGGTGCTCATGGGTACGGTTCAGACGGCGGTAACCGCGGGCGTGACGCATGATAATCTCCTATGACGTCTTTTGCTTTGTCTGGCGACCCTGCGTTGGGCCGCTCTCCTTGGGGCGGAATGCCCAGTCGTGCGGGGGCGACGAGCGCCCCCGAAAGCGATCAGAACTGGTCGTCGAAGCGTTTTGCAACGTCTTCGATGTTTTCCGGCGGCCAGTCGACGACATCCATGCCCAGATGCAGGCCCATGCCCGAGAGCACTTCCTTGATCTCGTTCAGCGACTTGCGGCCGAAGTTCGGGGTGCGGAGCATCTCGGCTTCGGTTTTCTGGATCAGGTCGCCGATATAGACGATGTTGTCGTTCTTCAGGCAGTTTGCCGAACGGACCGACAGTTCCAGCTCGTCGACCTTCTTGAGAAGGCGCGGATCGAATTCCAGACCATCGTCGGCATCCGAACGGGTCGCGGCTTCGGGCTCTTCGAAGTTCACGAAGACCGAAAGCTGGTCCTGAACGATGCGCGCGGCATAGGCCACGGCGTCTTCCGGGGTCAGCGAACCGTCGGTTTCAACTTTCATCGTCAGCTTGTCGTAGTCGAGAACCTGACCTTCGCGGGTCGGGGTGACTTCGTAGCTGACGCGTTTCACCGGCGAGAAGATCGCGTCGATCGGGATCAGACCGATGGGCGCATCTTCGGGACGGTTTTTATCGGCGGCGACATAGCCCTTGCCGGTCGCAACCGTCAGTTCCATGTGCAGCTCGGCGCCGTCGTCCAGATGGCAGATGACATGGTCGCGGTTCAGGATATAGATCCCGGCCGTTTCCTGGATGTCGCCAGCCTTGACTTCGCCCGGACCCTTGGCCGAGAGCGTCAGACGCTTGGGCGCATCGACTTCCATCTTCAGGGTCACGCCCTTCAGGTTCAGGACGATATCGGTCACGTCTTCACGCACGCCGGGAACCGACGAGAATTCGTGCAGGACGTTGTCGATCTGGACCGAAGTAATGGCCGCACCCTGAAGCGAGGACAGCAGGACGCGACGCAGCGCGTTGCCCAGCGTCAGACCAAAGCCGCGCTCGAGCGGTTCGGCGATGACGGTGGCGACGCGGGTCGAATCAGCGCCCGGCTTGATTTCAAGCTGGGTCGGCTTGATCAGTTCAGCCCAATTCTTGTGGATCATGCGTGTGCCTCCATACCTGTTTCCGATCCATGACCGTGATCGGAAACGCCCGAGGTTGAATGCGAAAATCGCGTTCCGCGCCAAAACCTGGCGCGGAACGCGTCATCACAAGTCCGAATTAGACGCGGCGACGCTTCGGCGGGCGGCAGCCGTTGTGCGCGATCGGCGAAACGTCACGGATGGCCGTGATGTTGAAGCCGACGGCAGCCAGCGCGCGCAGAGCCGATTCGCGGCCCGAGCCGGGGCCCTGAACTTCGACTTCCAGCGTACGGACGCCGTGTTCCTGGGCTTTCTTGCCAGCGTCTTCAGCAGCCATCTGGGCAGCGTATGGGGTCGACTTGCGCGAGCCCTTGAAGCCCATGGTGCCAGCCGACGACCACGAGATCGCGTTGCCTTGCACGTCCGAGATCAGGATCTTGGTGTTGTTGAAGGACGAGTTCACATGCGCCACACCAGTGGCGATGTTTTTACGTTCCTTGCGCTTAATGCGGGTTTTATCGCGTGCCATTGATCAGCCCCCTTATTTCTTCTTGCCAGCGATCGGCTTCGCCGGGCCCTTGCGGGTGCGAGCATTGGTATGGGTGCGCTGACCGCGGACCGGAAGGCCACGACGGTGACGCAGACCACGGTAGGAACCCAGGTCCATCAGGCGCTTGATGTTCATCTGCGTCTCACGGCGCAGGTCGCCTTCGACGGTCAGGTTGGCATCGATATATTCGCGGATCTGCAGAACTTCGGCATCCGAGAGTTCGTTCACGCGACGGGTCGCGTCGATACCTACGGCCGAGATGATCTCGTCCGCAAATTTCGGGCCGATCCCGTGGATATAGGTCAGGGCGATCGGGACGCGTTTCCCGGTCGGAATGTTGACGCCAGCAATACGAGCCACGCGTTTTTCCTTTTCACGTTGCGGTTCCGTAGCACCGGAACCTTTTTTCACAACCAAAGACCCGAAAGCCCAGCCTTCGGGTCTTGAAGCCGACACCTGGAAGTCAGGTGATTCTCATGCGAGATGCTGCGGATTAAGGGATTCGCAGGCTTTCGTCAAGCCTTGGACCCGTTCAGCACCTGTGCGACCTCGGCCGCCACCACCTCGATCTCGGCCAGGCCATCCACGGGGTGAAGGTTCCCCTTGGCATAGTAGTAGCCGATCAGCGGCGAGGTCTTCTTGTAGTATTCCATCAGCCGGGTCTTGAGGCTGTCGGCATTGTCGTCGGCGCGGCGACGCAGATCGGTCGAGCCGCAGACATCGCAGGTGCCCTCGACCTTGGTCGGCTTGGTCACGTCGTGATAGACTTCGCCGCAATTGCCGCAGGTGAAGCGCCCGGAAATACGCGAGACCAGAGCCGCGTCATCGACGCGCATCTCGATCACGGCGTCGATATCCTGACCTTCTTCCTTCATCAGACCTTCCAGCGCGTCGGCCTGAGCCAGCGTGCGCGGGAAGCCGTCAAAGATGAAGCCCTTGCCGCCCTGATCCAGCTTTTCCTTGATCAGGCCGATGACGATCTCATCGGTGACAAGCTCGCCCCGGTCCATGACCTGCGCCACGCGCTGCCCCATCTCGGTGCCCGAGCTGCGGGCCTCGCGCAGCATGTCGCCGGTCGAAAGTTGCACCAGACCGCGCTCTTCGATCAGCCGCCGCGCCTGAGTGCCTTTGCCGGCCCCCGGGGGGCCGAGCAGAATGATATTGGTCGCCATATTGTCCCTCTTCCGCCCGTTCAGGGCCTCTCCCTATCAACGACGGGCGGGTGCCTTGCGAGGACGCGGCGCCCCCGGCTTGCGTTTCCCGCGCAGCTGCGATTTCTCGATCAAACCTTCGTATTGGTGAGCAAGCAAGTGGCTTTGGACCTGATTGATCGTGTCCATGACAACACTGACGACGATCAGCACGGAAGTCCCACCAAAGTAGAAGGGGATCGCAAGCTGGTGACGGATCACCTCGGGCAGCATGCAGACCGCCGCCAGATAGGCCGAGCCGACGACCAGCACGCGGCTGACGACATAGGACAGGTAGTCCTCGGTGCGCTTGCCCGGACGGATGCCGGGGATGAAGCCGCCCTGATTCTTCAGGTTTTCGGCCACGTCATCCGTCTTGAAGCTGACGTTGAACGTATAGAAATACGCGAAGAACACGATCATCGCGACGAAGAACAGCAGGTAAAGCGGCTGCCCCGGGCCAAAATAGGCCAGGATCGTCGACATGATCGGACCGGTCTGGTTGCCCGAGAAGGTCGAGATCGTCACCGGCAGCAGCAGCAGCGAGCTGGCAAAGATCGCCGGGATCACGCCTGCGGGGTTGACCTTGATCGGCAGGTGCGAGGACTGGCCGTCATAGATCTTCATCCCGACCTGACGGCGCGGATACTGGATGTGGATCTTGCGCAAGGCGCGTTCCATGAACACGACAAAGGCAATGACCGCGATCACCATCACGATCACCCCCAGAATCACCGGGGTCGAGACGGCGCCCGAACGGCCCTGCGCCAGGAACTGCGCCAGGTGGCCGGGGATCTCGGCGACGATGCCGACGAAGATGATCAGAGAGATGCCGTTGCCGATGCCACGGGCGGTGATCTGCTCACCCACCCACATCAGGAACATGGTGCCGCCAACCAAGGTGATGACCACCGAGGCGCGGAAGAACATGCCCGGCTCATGCGCGAGGTTGCCATGCTCAAGGCTGACCGCCAGACCCCAGGCTTGGAACAGCGCCAGCGCCACGGTGGCATAGCGGGTATATTGGTTGATTTTCTTGCGGCCGTTCTCGCCCTCTTTCTTGAGTTGCTCAAGAGCGGGGACCATCGAGGCCAGCAGCTGGACGATGATCGAGGCCGAGATATAGGGCATGATGCCAAGCGCAAAGACGCCCATCCGCCCCAGCGCACCGCCGGTGAACATCGACAGGATGCCACCAAGGCCGGCTTGTGCCTGGTCCATGAAGTTGCGCAGCGCCGCGCCGTCGATCCCAGGCACCGGGATATAGGTGCCAAGGCGGTAGATGATGAGAAGTCCGAGCGTGAACCAGATCCTCTGGCGCAGCTCGGTAGCTTTGCCGAGCGCACCCCATGACAGGTTCGCGGCCATCTGTTCTGCGGCTGACGCCATACGTATGCCCCTTCATGGCAGCGCCGCCGGATCGTTTCCCGATCCCGCGGCGCCTGGAAAACTTGACAGCTATGTATTGGGCGCGAGCGCGCCCTTCAACAGCTTATTCGGCCGCGGCTTCTTCTTTGACCGGACGCGTGACGGTGATCTTGCCACCGATCTTCTCGATCGCCTCGACAGCGGCTTTCGACGCACCGGCAACGGTCAGGTTCAGGGCGGCTTTCAGCTCGCCTTGGGCCAGAACGCGCACGCCGTCCAGCTTGCGGCGGATGACGCCGGCAGCAACCAGGACTTCAGCAGTGATGTCAGCCTTGGCATCCAGACGGCCGGCATCGACGAAGGTCTGCAGCTGGCCCAGGTTGACCACAGCGAATTCCAGACGATTCGGCTTGCTGAAGCCACGCTTCGGCAGGCGGCGGTACAGCGGCATTTGGCCGCCTTCGTAACCGTTCAGCGCAACGCCCGAACGCGAGGTCTGACCTTTGATACCACGGCCAGCGGTCTTACCCTTGCCCGAGCCGGGACCACGGGCAACGCGTTTTTTCTTGCGCGAGGAACCTTCGTTATCGCGAAGTTCGTGAAGTTTCATATCGCTTCTCCTACAGCCGGAAGCGCCCCATGAAGCGAAGGAGGCGGACACGGCATTTCTTGCTTGTTGAGTCGATGCCCGCGAGGGCACCGGCGGTTCCTATATGAAGGCAGCCACCCGGTCAAGTTTCGCGTTCGACCATGACCGAGCCGGTTACGACCGCACGCCGATCTCCATCTGAGGTTCGGGCCGATGCAGTCTGTGCAAGCGCCGCCCCAACGGCTTTTCGACCAGACTGCAGGCCAAGCCCCCTGCCAGCAAGGTGATCGCGGCAGCAAGAAGCGCCACCACATCGCTCGGCAACGAGACGAATTTCTGGATAACCCGAAAAGCCACAGGAATCGTAAAGACCTGTACCAGGTAGATCGAATAGGATGCGGCCCCCAGGAACAGCACCGCCCTGCCCCGCAGCTGCGGCAGATACACCAGACCAGCGACAATCAGAAATGCTGGCACGCCATATGCGACAGGACGAGGTAACTCTGCTACCTGGAACAGAGCCGTCCCAATCAACATGGCCATCCCAATGATAACGAAAAGCGATGGGAACGGCAGTTTCCACCCGCGTAGGTAGAATAGACCTATTCCCATTCCGTAAACGAATTCGACCGAAACCCATTCGATCCATCCCGAGGCGCTCAGCAGGGAAAATGACGCCAACACCGGAATCCAGGTTAATTCCAATGGCAGCAGCGAAAAGCTGAACGCAAAAAAGATATAGAACAGCCACTCATATTCCAGCGTCCATCCCACATATACGACCGGAAACCCCTCTCCCGACAGCCAGTTCACAAAGAACAACGAGGCCAGGGTCTTGGACGCGGAAAAGCTGCTGTTGCTGAAAAGCTGCGGCAGGGCCAGCAGCAGAGCAGTCAGCAGCAGGGTCAGAATCCAGTACATCGGAACAATGCGAATCGCCCGCTCCAGCAGGAACTGACCGAGGCTGCGCCGGGTTCGCGCCTGCGACAGCACCATGACAAATCCGGAAATGACGAAGAAAATATCGACGCCCGATTCGCCCCATTTAATGAAATGCGCGAGAAACGATGTCGAGCGCCCCTCATTCTGGGCGGTCCAGGCGACGTGAAACAAAACAACAAGCGTAGCAGCGGCAAAGCGCAGAATCTGGATATTACCAAGCACGCTACAGACCTTTGGACACTGAAAACAGGTACTCAATACTAAGGCTTCTGCCAACTTAGCTTACTCGAAGGCGAAAATGAGGCAAGGAGAACAGAACGTTTTGAGATCTGCCTTTATACTGTCCTTATGAATAGGCGAAAAAATTAAAAGATACCTCGCCGATCTGACCCAGCGCGAGTCTCATCGACCTGTTCCAGCTATTATGGCGTATCTGACGGCTGCAAAGAGATCATCCCAGCCAGATGTCGCCCGCGTCAGAACTCCAGCCACGTCCCTATCTTGAACGCCTGCTGACCTGGACCAGACAAGGGCGTGATCGCGCCAAGTTCGATCTTGGCGGGGCCAATCAGGTCATGGACAATGGTCGTCGCCAGCTTGCTGGAGAAGCCGGTATCCTCGCGCTGCTCCAGCCGCAACTGATTGATGAACATCATCGCGTCGGTGGCATGCAGGCCCACGGTCAGATCGGCCTTGGTCGTCACCTCGGGCGTCAGATAGCTGAATTCGCTGGGCGAAAGCCCCGCGAAATCCTCGGGGTTCGTCATCGAGCCGGCGACCTTCAACCGGGTTTCCAGCGCCAGCCAGCCGCCCTCAAGGATGCCCTGAAACCCGCGCCCCCAATCCGCACCGGCCTGAGCCATCGGCAGAACCATGCCCTCGCGTGAGACCATGCCCAGTCCCAGCGATAGCGCGAAGCGGTTCTCGCCGATGGGCTCAAGGCCATGCTGCAGCCAGAAGATCGCGCTGGTTTCACCGACATTGGTGTAACCCAACTCAAAGCCCAGAGTCTCACGGGCGGTCAGGCCATATTCGCCGTATAGCCCGGTATAGCTGTTGCCGTCGCGGTCCCGTTCGTCCGAAAGCGACAGGAACATGCCCTTTTCGGCCCGTGCCCAAGGACCGGCAGCGACCGGGCTGCCCAGCAATAACAGCACAATCAGCAGACTGACACGCCGCATGGGCTTGCTCCTTGGCGCGGGATCGGACCCGGCGAAGGTAGCCTCAGATTGGTTAGCAAATGGTTAAGCCAGCCGGTCGGACAAAGGAAAACGCCCCGGAGAAGCTCCGGGGCGTTTCCTAACTCAAAGCGTGCTGAAATCAGCCGCGCTCTTCGATGATGACAACCAGATGCGGGATCTTGTTGACCATGCCGCGCACAGCCGGGGTATCTTCCAGCTCGCGGGTGCGGTTCATCTTGTTCAGGCCCAGGCCTTTCAGCGTCTCGCGCTGGACGGCCGGACGGCGGATCGGCGAACCGATCTGCTTGACGACGATGGTTTTAGCCATGGTGTCTCTCCTTACGCTTCGACAGCGGCGTCAGCCGGCTTGTCGTTCGACGGCAGGATCTCGGCCACTTTCTTGCCACGGCGCTGAGCGACGTTGCGCGGCGAGGATTCTTTTTTCAGACCGTCGATGGTGGCGCGGATCATGTTGTAGGGGTTCTGCGAGCCTTGCGACTTCGCAACAACGTCCTGAACGCCCAGCATCTCGAAGACAGCGCGCATCGGACCACCGGCGATGATACCGGTACCCGGAACGGCAGTCCGCATGATCACTTTACCGGCGCCGTGACGGCCCTCGATATCGTGGTGCAGGGTGCGGCCGTCGCGCAGCGGGACGCGAACCAGCGAGCGTTTCGCCTGTTCGGTGGCCTTGCGGATCGCCTCGGGGACCTCTTTGGCCTTGCCCTTGCCGAAGCCGACACGACCACGCTGATCGCCGACAACCACCAGAGCGGCGAAGCCGAAGCGCTTACCACCCTTGACGGTTTTCGACACGCGGTTGATCGCGACCAGACGATCGGCGAATTCCGGGGTCTCTTCGCGCTCTTCGCGGCGACCCCGACGGTTTTCACGTTCTGCCATATGGCATTCCTTTAAAACTGGCGCGCGATCGCGCCGTTAAATCCGATCCTGGTGGGCCAATGCCAAGGCAAAGGCCCCCGGATCATCGGGGTGGCGATGACGCCACCCGCAGTCCTTAGAACTTCAGACCGCCTTCGCGAGCTGCGTCCGCAAGGGCTTTGATCTTGCCGTGGAACAGGAAACCACCGCGGTCGAAGATGACTTCTTCGACGCCGGCTTTCTTCGCACGTTCTGCAATCGCTGCGCCGATCTTGGCCGCGACTTCCACGTTGTTCTTGCCAACAGCGCCGAAGTCTTTCTCGAGCGACGATGCCGAGGCCAAGGTGACCCCTTTCACGTCGTCGATGACTTGAACGCTGATGTTCTTGGAAGAACGGTGAACGGACAGACGCGGACGACCGTCCGTGATAGCCCGCAGTTTGTTCCGCACGCGCAGGCGGCGCTTCAGGAACAGCTCTCGTTTGTTCAGTGCCATTTCTCGCGCCCCTTACTTCTTCTTGCCTTCCTTGCGGAAGACGACCTCACCCTTGTAGCGGATGCCTTTGCCCTTGTAGGGCTCGGGCTGACGCCACTCGCGGATGTTCGCGGCGACTTGGCCGACCAGTTGCTGGTCAATGCCTTCCACCACGATTTCGGTCTGCTTCGGCGAGGTGATGGTGACGCCGGCAGGCGCCTCGAAGTTCACGTCGTGCGAATAGCCCAGAGCCAGTTTCAGGACATTGCCCTGCATCGAGGCGCGGTAACCCACACCCTGAATTTCCAGCTCTTTCTTGAAGCCCTGGCTCACGCCGACGGTCAGGTTCTCGACCATCGAGCGAGTCATGCCCCACTGTTGACGGGCGCGCTTCGAGAGACCACGGGGGGTCACTTTCACGGCGCCGTCTTCCAGCGACAGGGTCACGTCATCGGTCGCGGTGAAGCTGCGGGTCCCTTTCGGGCCCTTCACTTCGATCGTCTGACCTTTGACTTCTGCGGTCACGCCTTGCGGGAGGGCGACCGGTTTTTTACCAATCCGAGACATCTCTGCCCTCCTTTAGAACACGGTGCAGAGGACTTCGCCGCCAACATTGGCGTTGCGAGCCGCTGCGTCCGACATCACGCCTTTCGGCGTCGAGACGATGGAAACGCCCAGGCCGTTGCGGACCGACGGGATTTCCTTGACCGAGGCATAAACCCGACGACCGGGTTTGGACACACGCGCGAGTTCGCGGATGACCGGGGTGCCTTCGTAGTATTTCAAGCTGATTTCCAGCTCATTGTGGCCGGCTTCCGTGGTTACGGGTTCGTAACCGCGGATGTAGCCTTCCGCCTTCAGCACGTCCAGAACCCAGGCGCGAAGCTTGGAGGCCGGAGTGCGAACGGTCGATTTGCCGCGCATCTGTGCGTTGCGGATGCGGGTCAGCATATCGCCGAGAGGATCGTTCATCGACATATTGCCCCCTTACCAGCTCGATTTGACCATGCCGGGGATCTGACCGAACGAGCCGAGCTCGCGCAGCATGATCCGCGACAGTTTCAGTTTGCGATAATACGCGTGCGGACGACCGGTCAGTTGGCACCGGTTGTGCAGACGCGTGGCCGAGGAGTTGCGCGGCAGTTCAGCCAGTTTCAGGCTGGCATTGAAGCGCTCTTCCATCGGGCGGGACTGATCGTGGACGACCTCGTTCAGAGCAGCGCGCTTGGCGGCGAATTTCTGAACCAGACGCTCGCGCTTCTTCTCGCGCTCGATCATGGATTTTTTAGCCATATCTCTTTTACCCCTGCGATCAGCTGTTGAACGGCATGTTGAAATGCTTCAACAGCGACTTCGCTTCCGCGTCGGTCGGCGCGGTGGTGCAGATGATGATGTCCATCCCCAGAACTTCGTCGACCTTGTCGAAGTTGATTTCCGGGAACACGATGTGCTCTTTCAGGCCCATGGCGTAGTTGCCACGACCGTCGAAAGAGCTGCCCTTCACGCCGCGGAAGTCGCGGACGCGCGGCAGCGCGATGTTGATCAGGCGATCCAGGAATTCGTACATCCGGTCACCGCGCAGGGTCACTTTCGTGCCCAGCGGCATTTCTTCACGGACGCGGAAGCCTGCGATGGACTTCTTGGCATGAGTGATGACAGCCTTCTGACCCGCGATCAGCGAGAGCTCTTCAGCACCTTGCTTGACCTTTTTCGTGTCTTTCACGGCTTCGCCGATGCCCATGTTCAGGACGATCTTGTCCAGACGCGGGATCTGCATGTCGTTCTTGTAGCCGAACTCTTCTTTCATCGCAGCGCGAATGACTTCGCGGTACTGCGCTTTGAGACGCGGCGAATAGGTGGCTTGGTCCAGCATCAGATCACGTCTCCCGTGGTCTTGGCGAAGCGGACTTTCTTGCCGTCTTCCAGGCGGAAGCCAACGCGGGTCGCTTTGCCGTTCTTGTCCATCAGCGACAGGTTCGACAGGTCGATCGGCATGGCTTTCGACACGCGACCGCCTTGCGAGGTCTGGGTCTGACGAGTGTGGCGGATCGCGATGTTGACGCCGTCAACAACAGCCTTGTTCTCTTTGGGAAGAACGGCCGAGATCTCGCCCTGCTTGCCTTTGTCCTTGCCGGCCAGCACGACGACCTTGTCGCCCTTTTTCAGCTTGGCAGCCATTACAGCACCTCCGGAGCGAGCGAGATGATCTTCATGAAGTTCTTGGCGCGCAGCTCACGAACGACCGGCCCGAAGATACGGGTACCGACCGGCTCACCCTGGTTGTTCAGGATGACGGCGGCATTGCGGTCAAAACGGATCGAGGTGCCGTCTTCACGTTTCACTTCTTTGGCGGTGCGCACGACGACGGCCTTGCGGACGTCACCTTTCTTCACGCGACCGCGCGGAATGGCTTCCTTGACGGAGACGACAATGATGTCGCCCACCGACGCATAGCGACGGTGCGAACCACCCAGGACCTTGATGCACTGAACTCGGCGAGCGCCGGAGTTGTCAGCGACATCCAGATTGGTCTGCATCTGGATCATTGGGTTACTCCCGACCTTTGGGGACCAGCATCACCGGCCCCAGGGTTTCGATTAAGACTGGAGAAGCTCACGCCGAAGCTTCAACAGCGTCGACAAGCACAGTCCAGCGCTTGGTCTTCGAGATCGGGGCACATTCGATGATGCGAACGGTGTCACCGACCTTGAACTGGTTCAGCGCGTCATGCGCGCGGTATTTCTTCGACGACCGTACGGTCTTGTGCAGCAGCGGGTGCTTGAAGCGACGCTCGACCAGAACGGTGACGGTCTGTTCGTTCTTGTCGCTGACGACCTTGCCTTGCAGGATGCGTTTGGGCATGGACCTGGCTCCTTAGTTCGACGCCGCGGCTTCCGCCGCTTTCTGGTTCAGAATGGTTTTCACACGAGCGACGTCGCGACGGACGGCGCGCATGCGGGCGGTCGACTCGAGCTGGCCAGTGGCCTGCTGGAAGCGCAGGTTGAACGCTTCCTTTTTCAGAGCCAGCAGCTGTTCTTTCAGCTGATCCGGCGTCTTGTCTTTCAGTTCCAGCGCTTTCATACGCCATTTCCTTTCAACATCACCGGAGAGCCCCTGCACAGCAAGGCCACCCTGATTCCGGTGGAGTTTCATGATGAAGGCTTGCCCATACAGGCATGACCGATTTTTTGCAAGGCTCTTTGTGGAAAACCCGCAAATGACGCGCGCCCCGCCAGTATCCCGGCGGGGCGCGGTTTGTGTAGGGTGCGCTTCAGCGCACCGATCCGGGGTTGGCAAGGTGCGTTGAAACGCACCCTACCCTTCGGATCACCAGTCTTCGCGGGCCACGATGCGGGTCAGCACCGGCAGCTTGTTCGCACCCAGGCGCAGTGCTTCACGCGCGATCTCGTCGGACACGCCGTCGATTTCGAACATGATGCGGCCGGGATGGACGCGGGCAGCCCAGTAATCGACCGAGCCTTTACCTTTACCCATCCGCACCTCGGTCGGTTTCGACGAAACCGGAACATCCGGGAAAATCCGGATCCAGACCCGGCCCTGACGTTTCATGTGACGGGTGATCGCGCGGCGGGCCGCTTCGATCTGACGGGCGGTGACGCGCTCGGGCTCGGTAGCCTTCAGGGCGAACGAGCCGAAGTTCAGGGCGAAACCGCCCTTAGCTTCGCCGTGGATCCGGCCCTTGTGCTGTTTGCGGAACTTGGTCCGTTTCGGTTGCAGCATCTCTACTTCTCCTTAGCGCGCGTCGCGGTCACGACGCGGACCGCGCGGAGCCGGACCGTCTTGCGCTTCAGTCGCGCGACGGTCACGTGCCTGCGGGTCATGCTCCATGATCTCGCCTTTGAAGATCCAGGTCTTCACACCGATGATCCCGTAGGGGGTGGTGGCTTCCGACAGCGCATAGTCGATGTCGGCGCGCAGGGTGTGCAGCGGCACACGGCCTTCGCGATACCACTCGGTGCGAGCGATCTCGGCGCCGCCAAGACGGCCAGCGACGTTCACCCGGATGCCCAGGGCACCCATGCGCATGGCGTTCTGCACGGCGCGCTTCATGGCGCGACGGAACGAAACGCGACGCTCGAGCTGCTGAGCGATCGATTCGGCAACCAGCTGGGCGTCCAGCTCGGGCTTGCGGACTTCAACGATGTTGAGGTGCAGTTCCGAGGCGGTGAAGTTCGTCAGCTTCTTGCGCAGGGTCTCGATATCGGCGCCTTTTTTGCCGATGATGACACCCGGACGCGCGGCATAGATCGTGACGCGGCACTTTTTGTGCGGACGCTCGATGATGACGCGGCTGACACCAGCTTGTTTGGCTTCAGTATGGATGAAGTCGCGGATCTTCAGGTCTTCCAGCAACAGGTTGCCGTAGTCCTTGTCATCTGCGTACCAACGGCTGTCCCAGGTACGGTTGACCTGAAGACGCATCCCGATTGGGTTTACTTTCTGACCCATTACGCGCGCTCCTCGACCTGACGCACCTTGATGGTGATTTCCGAAAACGGCTTCATGATCTTGCCGTAACGACCACGGGCGCGCGGACGACCGCGTTTCATGACCATGTTCTTGCCGACCCATGCCTCGGCGACGATCAGGTTGTCGACGTCCAGGTTATGGTTGTTCTCGGCGTTGGCGATGGCCGACTGAAGGCATTTTTTCACGTCGCCGGCGACACGCTTGTGCGAGAAGGTCAGGTCGGCCAGAGCCTTGTCGACTTTCTTGCCACGGATCAGCGCCGCAACCAGGTTCAGCTTCTGCGGCGAGGTGCGAAGCATTTTCGTTTTTGCGAACGCCTCGTTCTCCGCCACGCGGCGCGGATTGTTTTCCTTACCCATGACGATTACTTCCTCTTCGCTTTCTTGTCGGCGGCGTGACCGTAATAGGTCCGCGTCGGCGAGTATTCACCAAACTTCTGGCCGATCATCTCCTCGGTCACGGCGACCGGGATATGCTTGTGGCCGTTGTAGACGCCGAAAGTCAGGCCGACAAACTGCGGCAGAATGGTCGAACGACGCGACCAGATCTTGATGACGTCGGACTTGCCAGCCTCGCGGGCTTTTTCCGCCTTGCGAAGCACGTATGCGTCAACAAAGGGGCCCTTCCAGATAGAACGTGCCATGGATTAGCGCCCCTTCTTCGCGTTACGCGACCGCAGGATGTATTTGTCGGTCGCTTTATTCGTGCGGGTCTTGTTACCCTTGGTGCCTTTGCCCCACGGAGTAACAGGATGACGACCGCCCGAAGTCCGGCCTTCACCACCACCATGCGGGTGGTCGATCGGGTTCATTGCAACACCGCGAACGCTCGGGCGGATGCCCTTGTGACGGTTGCGGCCTGCTTTGCCCAGATTCTGGTTCGAGTGGTCCGAGTTCGACACGGCACCGATGGTGGCCATGCACTCTTGACGAACCAGACGCAGTTCGCCCGAGGACAGGCGGATCTGTGCATAGCCGCCGTCGCGACCAACGAACTGGGCGTAGGTGCCTGCCGAGCGGGCCAGCTGGCCGCCCTTGCCGGCTTTCAGCTCGACGTTGTGGACGATCGTACCGATCGGCATGCCCGAGAAGGGCATCGCGTTACCGGGTTTCACGTCGACCTTGGCGCCAGCGATCACCTTGTCACCAACAGCAAGACGCTGCGGAGCAATGATGTAGGCCAGTTCGCCATCTTCGTATTTGATTAGCGCGATGAAGGCGGTGCGGTTGGGATCGTATTCGATCCGCTCGACCGTCGCCGGGACATCGAACTTGGTGCGCTTGAAATCGACGATGCGGTAGAGACGCTTCGCCCCGCCGCCTTTGCGGCGCATCGTGATCCGTCCGGTGTTGTTCCGGCCGCCGTTCTTGGTCAAACCCTCGGTGAGGGATTTGACCGGGCGCCCTTTCCAAAGCTCCGAACGGTCGATCAGAACCAGCCCACGCTGGCCAGGCGTAGTCGGTTTATACGACTTGAGTGCCATGCTTTCTGTCTTCCGTTGCTTTGGACCTGTGGTGGTCCGTTTCAGTCAAAACACGACGGCCCCACAGGGGGGCCGTCGATTCGGTGGCTCTATATCAGAGGCCGGTCGACACGTCGATGGTGTTGCCAGCTTCCAGCGTGACATAGGCTTTCTTCACGTCCGAACGGACGCCGGGGCGGCCTTTGAAACGCTTGGTCTTGCCTTTGGTGATCGTGGTGTTGACCGCTTTCACCTTGACGTTGAACAGGGCTTCGACCGCTTGCTTGATCGAGGGCTTGTTCGCGTCTTTGGCGACCTGGAAAACGAAGGCGTTGGCTTCACCAACGAGCGTCGCTTTCTCGGTGATCAGCGGCTTGACGATCACATCGTAATGTTCGGGCTTCGTGGTCATTTCAGACGAGCCTCCAGAGCTTCGACTCCGGCGCGCGTCAGGACAAGCGTGTCGCGACGCAGGATGTCATAGACGTTGGCACCCATCGACGGCAGGACGTCCACGCCTTCGAGGTTGCGGGCGGCACGGGCGAAGTTCTCGTTCACTTCGGCACCGTCGATCACCAGAACGCGCTTCCAGCCGTTTTCTTTGACCGCTTTAGCAACGGCCGCAGTTTTGGCATCGGCAATGTTCAGGCTGTCCACGATGACCAGCTCACCTGCGGCGAATTTCGCCGACAAAGCGTGCTTCAGGCCAAGTGCGCGAACTTTCTTCGGCAGATCGAAAGCGTGCGAACGCGGGGTCGGACCCTTGTACACACCACCGTGACGGAAGGTCGGCGCCTTGCGGGAACCGTGACGAGCGCCACCGGTGCCTTTTTGGCGGTAGATCTTCTTGGTCGAGTAGCTGACATCCGACTTGCCCAGGACCGAGTGGGTACCTTGCTGGGCTTTCGCACGCTGCCAGCGCACGACGCGGTGCAGCAGGTCGGCACGCGGCTCGAGCCCGAAGATGTCATCGCTCAGGTCGATGTCACCGGCTTTGCCGGCTTCGAGCGTGATCACATCGAGTTTCATCAGTTGTCTCCTTCGGGCGCAACGGCCTCGGCAGAGACCTGAGCCTCAGCGGCAGCCTTCGAACGGGTCGCAGCCGGGAAGACCGTGTTTTCGGCCAGCGGCTTTTTCACGGCGTCCTTGATGGTGACCCAGCCACCTTTCGAGCCCGGAACCGAACCCTTGACCATGATCAGGCCACGGTCGGCGTCGGTCCGAACGACTTGCAGGTTCTGCGTGGTGACGCGAACGGCACCCAGATGACCCGCCATCTTCTTGCCTTTGAAGACCTTACCCGGGTCTTGGCACTGGCCGGTCGAACCATGCGAGCGGTGCGAGATCGACACGCCGTGCGAGGCGCGCAGACCACCGAAGTTGTGACGCTTCATCGCACCGGCAAAGCCTTTACCGATCGAGGTACCGGCGATGTCGACGAACTGACCCGCGAAGTAGTGGTCGGCGATGATTTCTTCGCCCACTTCGATCAGGTTTTCGGCGGCAACGCGGAATTCCGCGATCTTGCGCTTCGGAGCAACATTCGCTTTCGCGAAGTGACCACGCAGAGCAGCGGTCGTGCGCTTGGCTTTCGCCTCGCCCGCGCCCAGCTGCAGGGCCACATAGCCGTCTTTCTCAGCGGTACGCTGAGCAACGACTTGCAGGTTGTCGACGTGAAGAACGGTGACAGGAACTTGACGCCCGTCTTCCAGGAACAGCCGGGTCATGCCCAGCTTCTTGGCGATTACACCAGTCCGCAGCATAATGGCCTCCTTACACCTTGATTTCGACGTCAACGCCAGCGGCGAGGTCGAGCTTCATCAGGGCGTCAACGGTCTGAGGGGTCGGGTCGACGATGTCCAGCAGACGCTTGTGCGTGCGGATTTCCCACTGGTCGCGGGATTTTTTGTCGATGTGCGGACCGCGCAGAACGGTGAATTTCTCGATCTTGTTGGGCAGCGGAATCGGACCGCGGACCTGAGCGCCGGTGCGCTTGGCGGTGTTCACGATTTCCTGCGTGCTGGCATCCAGGACACGGTAATCGAACGCCTTGAGCCGGATGCGGATATTCTGGCTTTGCATTATCATCCCTCTTGCGGGGAACTCGAGTTGAGAGGCTGACGAAACACCACGTCCCGCCAGCGTCGAACCGTAAAAATAAGAGCAGGCCGCCCCATTACATGGCGACCCGTCATAAGGCAACCGATTCTTTCGGCAAGGAAGGGAATCAGTGGCAATGCGCCCGTTTAACGGGTTGACCGGCATCGGTCAAGCATTGCCGCGGGGTTCCGGTTTGCTCGGCAAAGTTGTCGCGCACACCTTCGGCGCAACGCCCTCTGCGATCCGGCAAACACCAAAAGGCCGTCCCTTTCGGGACGGCCCTCTCATCGCGATATCCCCGAGGGGATCACCCGATGATATCTGGTGAAGGTGCGCTCAAGCGCACCCTACCCCGGCCCCCGTAGGGTGTGCTTGAGCGCACCCCACGCAAAGCCCGGTCCCGAATTACTTCAGGATTTTCGACACAACGCCGGCGCCGACGGTGCGGCCGCCTTCACGGATGGCGAAGCGCAGCTTCTCTTCCATCGCGATCGGGGCGATCAGTTCGACTTCGAACTTCAGGTTGTCGCCCGGCATCACCATCTCGGTGCCTTCCGGCAGCTTGACGGTCCCGGTGACGTCCGTGGTGCGGAAGTAGAACTGCGGACGGTAGTTGGCGAAGAACGGCGTGTGACGGCCACCCTCTTCCTTGGTCAGGATGTAGGCTTCGGCTTCGAAGGTGGTGTGCGGGGTCACCGACTTCGGCTTCACCAGAACCTGACCACGCTCGACGCCGTCACGGTCGATGCCGCGCAGCAGAACGCCGACGTTGTCGCCAGCCTCCCCACGATCCAGCAGCTTGCGGAACATTTCCACGCCGGTGCAGGTGGTTTTCTTGGTGTCGCGGATACCCACGATTTCCAGTTCGTCGCCGACGTTGACAGCGCCACGCTCGATACGGCCGGTCACAACCGTGCCGCGGCCCGAGATCGAGAACACGTCTTCGATCGGCAGCAGGAACGGCTGGTCAACCGCACGCTCGGGGGTCGGGATGTAGCTGTCGACAGCCGCGATCAGCTCGCGGATCGAGTTCTCGCCGATTTCCGCATCACGGCCTTCCAGAGCGGCCAGAGCCGAGCCCTTGATGATCGGAATGTCATCGCCGGGGTAGTCGTACGAGGACAGCAGCTCGCGCACTTCCATCTCGACCAGTTCCAGCAGTTCCGGATCGTCAACCTGGTCGACCTTGTTCAGGTAGACGACCATGTAGGGGATGCCAACCTGACGGCCCAGCAGGATGTGCTCGCGGGTCTGCGGCATCGGGCCGTCAGCAGCGTTCACGACCAGGATCGCGCCGTCCATCTGCGCCGCACCGGTGATCATGTTCTTCACGTAGTCGGCGTGGCCGGGGCAGTCGACGTGCGCGTAGTGACGCGCTTCCGACTCGTACTCAACGTGCGCGGTCGAGATCGTGATGCCACGAGCGCGCTCTTCCGGCGCACCGTCAATCTGGTCATAGGCCTTGAATTCACCAAAATACTTGGTGATCGCAGCCGTCAGAGTCGTCTTGCCGTGGTCAACGTGACCAATGGTCCCGATGTTGACGTGCGGTTTCGTACGTTCAAACTTTGCCTTTGCCATAAGCAGGGCTCCTTGGATTCAGGTGTTCTACGAGGAAAGGCGGGGCGTCAGCCCCGCCATCCCGATCAGGCGTATTTCTTCTGGATCTCGTCCGAGATGTTCTGCGGCACGGCTTCGTAATGGTCGAACTGCATCGAGAACACTGCACGGCCCGAGGACATCGAGCGCAGGTTGTTGATGTAGCCGAACATGTTGGCCAGCGGCACGAACGCGTCGATGACGTTGGCGTTGCCGCGCGAGTCCTGACCACGGACCATGCCACGACGGCTGGTCAGGTCGCCGATGATCGAACCGGTATATTCTTCCGGCGTCACAACTTCGACTTTCATGATCGGCTCGAGCAGTTTCGCGCCGGCTTTCTTCAGGCCTTCACGCATTGCTGCGCGCGAGGCGATTTCGAAGGCCAGAACCGACGAGTCGACGTCGTGGAAGGCACCGTCCGTCAGAGCGACCTTGAAGTCGATAACCGGGAAGCCTGCCAGCGGGCCCGAGTCCATGACGGACTTGATGCCTTTTTCGACGCCGGGGATGTATTCCTTCGGAACCGCACCACCAACAATCTTCGACTCGAACGAATAGCCTTCGCCCGGCTCGGTCGGGGTGATCGTCAGCTTCACGCGCGCGAACTGGCCGGTACCACCGGTCTGTTTCTTGTGCGTGTAGTCGATATCAGCCGAGGTCGAGATCGTCTCACGGTAAGCCACCTGCGGCGCACCGATGTTGGCTTCGACCTTGAACTCGCGCTTCATCCGGTCGACCAGAATGTCGAGGTGAAGTTCGCCCATGCCCTTCATGATGGTCTGGCCCGACTCGATGTCGGTTTCGACGCGGAAGGACGGGTCTTCGGCCGACAGGCGCTGAAGGGCGAGGCCCATCTTTTCCTGGTCAGCTTTCGACTTCGGCTCGACGGCGATCTCGATGACCGGCTCGGGGAAGGTCATGGTTTCCAGAACCACCGGGTTCGACGGATCGCAAAGCGTGTCGCCCGTGGTGGTGTCTTTCAGACCGGCCAGCGCGATGATGTCGCCTGCAAAGGCTTCTTCGATCTCCTCGCGGTTGATCGAGTGCATCATCATCATCCGGCCAACGCGTTCGCGCTTGCCTTTGGTCGAGTTCATCATCTGGTCGCCTTTCTTCAGCACGCCCGAATACAGGCGGGTGAAGGTCAGCGAGCCGACGAAGGGGTCGTTCATGATCTTGAACGCGAGGCCCGAGAAGGGCTGCGCGTCATCAGCGCGACGCTCGATGTTACGCGTTTCCGTCTCATCGCCCGGAAGGAAGCCCATGTAGGCGGGCACGTCCAGCGGCGAGGGCAGGAAGTCGATGACCGAGTTGAGCAGAGGCTGAACGCCTTTGTTCTTGAACGCCGAGCCAGCGGTGACCGGGAAGAACGACAGCGACAGCGTGCCCTTGCGGATCAGACCGCGCAGGGTGGCTTCGTCGGGCTCGTTGCCTTCCAGATAGGCTTCCATGGCAACATCGTCTTGCTCGACGGCAAGCTCGATCATGTTGCCACGCCATTCGTCGGCCAGATCTTGCAGTTCTTCGCGGATCGGTTGACGAACCCAGCTCGCGCCGAGGTCTTCGCCTTTATAGACCCACTCTTCCATCTTGATCAGGTCGACGATGCCTTCCAGCTTGTCCTCGGCGCCGATCGGGAAAGCGATCGGGCACGGGATGCCACCGGTACGGTCCTTGATCATCTTCACGCAGTTGAAGAAGTCAGCGCCGATCTTGTCCATCTTGTTGACGAACACGATCCGCGGAACCTTGTAACGGTCAGCCTGGCGCCACACGGTCTCGGTCTGCGGTTCAACGCCAGCGTTGGCGTCGAGAAGGCAGATCGCACCGTCAAGCACGGCCAGCGAACGCTCTACTTCGATGGTGAAGTCGACGTGGCCGGGGGTGTCGATGATGTTGAAGCGGTACTTCGTGTCCGAGGTGCCTTCGGTGGTCGGATCTTCCTGGCGCTGCCAGAAAGTGGTCGTCGCAGCCGAGGTAATGGTGATGCCCCGCTCCTGCTCCTGCTCCATCCAGTCCATGGTCGCGGCGCCGTCGTGGACTTCGCCGATCTTATGGGACTTGCCGGTGTAGTAGAGGATGCGTTCCGTCGTCGTGGTCTTACCCGCGTCGATGTGGGCCATGATCCCGAAGTTGCGGTAACGCTGGAGCGGATATTCCCGTGCCATGATGCTATTCCCTTACCAGCGGTAGTGGCTGAACGCTTTGTTGGCGTCGGCCATCTTGTGGGTGTCTTCGCGTTTCTTGACAGCGGTGCCGCGGCCGTTGACGGCATCGGCCAGCTCGCCCGCGAGGCGCTCTTCCATGGTGTGTTCGTTGCGGTTCTTGGCCGCAGTGATCAGCCAGCGGATCGCCAGCGCTTCACGGCGGGTCGGGCGAACCTCGACCGGAACCTGGTAGGTCGCACCACCGACGCGGCGCGAACGCACTTCGACGGAGGGCTTAACATTGTCGAGGGCTTCGTGGAAGACTTCGACCGGCTCGCGCTTCAGCTTGCCTTGAACGCGTTCAAGGGCGCTGTAAACGATGCGCTCGGCGACCGATTTCTTACCGTCAACCATCAGGTTGTTCATGAACTTGGTCAGCACACGATCGCCATACTTGGCGTCAGGCAGAACTTCGCGCTTCTCAGCGGCGTGACGACGGGACATTGATGCCTCTCCTTACTTCGGACGCTTCGCGCCGTATTTCGAACGGCGTTGACGACGATCTTTGACGCCCTGGGTATCCAGCACACCGCGCAGGATGTGGTAACGGACACCCGGAAGGTCTTTTACACGGCCGCCACGGATCAGCACGACGCTGTGTTCCTGGAGGTTGTGCTTTTCGCCCGGGATGTAGGAGATGACCTCGAAGCCATTCGTCAGACGCACTTTGGCGACTTTACGCATAGCGGAGTTCGGTTTCTTCGGCGTGGTGGTGTACACACGCGTGCATACGCCGCGCTTCTGCGGGCACCCTTGCAGGTGCTGCGACTTCGAGCGCTGCACTTTCGGCTGCCGCGGTTTGCGGATCAGCTGTTGGATCGTCGGCATTCGGTTCCCCGTCTTGCTTTCGTCAATACTCGCAGCAAAATTGCTGCGCCACTTCTCGACGGCGTAACGCGCCCATCGCGAAACGCCACGACCCATCACATCCCATGCGGGAGGATGGGTTCAGTTCCAGAGGATCGGGGCTTACGCCCGGATCTTGACCAAATATAGGTTCTGGGCACCAGGCAGGATTCTGCCGGGTGTGCGGCGTATAGGGGGAATCGCGGGGTGAGTCAACAGCCGCCCCCTATTGCCCCCAGCGCGGTCGCGCCGCGCCCGGCAAGCCAAAGGCACGGGCCGCGTCATCAAGGCTGGTCAGGTCGATGCGGAAGCGCTCAGCCAGGACCTTATGCCACTGAGCATCCTGATCCGGCAATGGATATCCGGCACCAATCGCCCCGGAATCATTGTCGTGATTAAGAAAACGCACAAACATCGCCTTATCGCACATCGTGACGCCGGGCATCGACAGCCCGATCTTAAAATGCGGGAAATGTATGGCGGTTTGCGGCGCATCAGGCGGCAAATAGGCCGTCAGCCCGACGCTGGCATTGTGGATGACCCGCTGCTGAACCTCGATCCCGCGCTGTGTCGCCTTCAGCACCAACCCGCGCGAATAGTCGCAAGACAGCTTGCGTCCTTGCTGCCATAGCGGCCGCATGGCGGCAAAATCCCCGCGCGCATGGGAGATATAGTCGATGGCGACCGCATCATCATCATCCTGACGGAAATGGCCCACGACATCGGCATCCGTCTCGACATGAGGACGGATCGCGGCAAGGCAGGCCGCCAGATGCATCTCCATAGGCGGGATCAACGCCAGCCGGAACTGTGGCGCGATCTCGGTCAATTCTCGCAGACGCGAAAGATAGGGATCGGGCAGGTCCGGCCCGGTCATCAGCACCAGTGTGAAATCGGGATCGGTCTGGGCCAGCAGACCGGGCAAGGTGATGTTCTCGAACCAGAACCAACGCCGCGCCAGTCGCTCGGGATCATAGAGGAACGCACGCCGCTCCTCGATGCTGGTATGGGTAACCTGAAAACCCCGCCCGCCCAGATAGGAAAACCGGCACAGGCCAAGCATCTGAACCCGCATCACCCTGCCTTCCGCAACTGCCGCTCGCGCAGGATGGAATAAAGTCCCGCGCCCACGACCAGCGCCGATCCGACCCAGGTCCACAGATCCGGCCATTCGCCAAAGAATGCCAACCCCAACCCGATCGCCCATAGCAGCGAGGTGTAGCGGAACGGCGCAACGAATGAGACCTCACCCACCCGCATCGCTGCGACGGCGGTGAAATAGCCCACGGTCAGCAGGGTCGCCGCCCCGGCCAGCAGGCCAATCTCACCGACATTTGGCATGCGCCATTCCTCTCCGATCCCCATGACCAGCCCCGACAGCGTCACCAGCAACGCGGCGTGAAAGGCGATGGTCGAACTGTCCACCTGCACCGAGAACAGCCGCGTCGCAATATCGCGCACCACGATCAGCCCCATCGCCGCCAGTGCGACAATCGACCACAGATCGAACGCGCTGCTTCCGGGTCGCAGGATCACCAGCACACCGGCGAAGCCCACCCCGATCGCCCCCATCCGACGCCAGCCCAGCCGTTCGCGAAACACCAGCGCTGCCGCCAGCGTCACCGCCAGGGGCAGCGCCTGCATGATCGCCGACAGATCGGCCAACGCCATCTGCCGCAGCGCCAGCAGATAAAGCAGGGTCGAGATGATATCCGCCGCGCCGCGCAGCACCAGCGGCCCGATGTCATGGCGCGGCACCGTCACCACCAGCGGCTTGCGCTTCAAAGCGGACAGCAACAGCATGAAGATCAGCACCAACCCGCCCCGGATTGCCACCGATTCATATAGCGGCAACTCCCGCGTCACTGTCTTCATCAGGGAATCGTTGCAGGTGAATGCCGCCATGCACAGGACCATGAACAATGTCCCGCGCAGATTGGCAGCCATGTCCGAATGCCCCTGCGGATGCAGCGACACGGGCGCGACCCGACGAAATGACGAGATGAGTGGCGAGCGCATTCTGTCCCCGGAAACCCCAGGACAAGGGTTAAGCATGCCCGCTCGCAAAAGCCAGCACGGCCTTCCATACATCCGGAACTTCTGCCGCGACGCGTCGCCCGGCGTTTTCACCGTT
Organism: Paracoccus litorisediminis; assembly: GCF_009711205.1. Taxonomy (GTDB): domain Bacteria; phylum Pseudomonadota; class Alphaproteobacteria; order Rhodobacterales; family Rhodobacteraceae; genus Paracoccus; species Paracoccus litorisediminis. Next base: position 190,277 of record NZ_WMIG01000002.1, read on the forward strand.
TCCTAAATACCCCTGCAGCAGCGGTCACCGCCCAATGGAAAAGGCCCGGCGCAATGCCGGGCCTTTCCTGTGTCATGTTGCAGCGATCAGTTGTCGCCAGCAGCCTCGACCGGCGCGGCTTCCGGCGCGATCAGGGCCGCAGCGGCTTCCGCCTCGGCGCGGCGAGCCTCGATCACGTCGTTGTCGCGATCGGTCGCGATGCGGCGCACGCGGGCGGTCGCGCCACCGGTACCGGCCGGGATCAGACGGCCGACGATGACGTTTTCCTTCAGCCCGACCAGTTTGTCGCGCTTGCCCTGAACGGCAGCCTCGGTCAGCACGCGGGTCGTTTCCTGGAACGAAGCGGCCGAGATGAAGCTGCGGGTCTGCAGCGAAGCCTTGGTGATGCCCAGCAGCACCGGCTCGCCATTGGCCGGACGGCCACCCTTGGCTTCGATCTTGGCATTCTCTTCCTCGAACTCGTCGCGGTCGACATGCTCGCCCTTCAGCAGCGTGGTATCGCCACTGTCGAGGATCTCGATCTTCTGCAGCATCTGGCGAACGATCACCTCGATGTGCTTGTCGTTGATCTTCACGCCCTGCAGTCGATAGACGTCCTGCACTTCGTCGATGAGGTAGTCGGCCAAGGCCTCGATCCCCATGATGCGCAGGATGTCATGCGGTGCCGGGTTGCCGTCCATGATGTAGTCACCCTTCTGCACGAAGTCGCCTTCGTGAACCGGGATGTGCTTGCCTTTCGGCACCATGTACTCGACCGGGTCCATACCGTCCTGAGAGGGCTCGATGCTGATGCGGCGCTTGTTCTTGTAGTCCTTGCCAAAGCGCACATAGCCATCGATTTCGGCGATGATCGCGTGATCCTTGGGACGACGGGCCTCGAACAGTTCCGCCACGCGGGGAAGACCCCCGGTGATGTCCTTGGTCTTGGCGCCTTCGCGCGGGATACGCGCCACCACGTCACCGGCTTTGATCTCTTGGCCTTCTTCGACCGAGAGAACCGCGTCCACCGACATCGGATAGGTGACCGGGTTGCCCTGCTCGTTGCGGACCGGCTCGCCATCGGCATCGACGATGATGATCTCCGGCTTCAGCTCGTTGCCTTTGGGGGCCGAGCGCCAGTCGGTGACGATCTTCTGCGTCATGCCCGTCGCATCGTCGGTCTCGTCGCGGACCGAGATCCCCGACAGCAGGTCGACATATTTCGCGAGACCGGCCTTTTCGGCGATGATCGGCAGGGTATAGGGGTCCCATTCGAACATCTTCTGGCCGCGATTGACGTGATCGCCTTCGCGCACGAACAGTTTCGAGCCGTAGAACAGTTTGTGGTTCGCCAGAACCTCGCCCTGCGCATTTTTGACTTCGATCTGCATGTTCCGGCTCATGACGATCAGCTCGCCATTCGCGTTCTCAAGCGTGTTCTCGTTCTGGTAGGCGATCGTGCCTTCCTGCGCCGCTGCGATGAACGACTGCTGGCCACCCTGCGCAATACCGCCGATGTGGAAGGTCCGCATCGTCAGCTGGGTGCCCGGTTCACCGATCGACTGCGCGGCGATGATGCCGACAGCCTCGCCGATGTTGACCAGCGTGCCACGAGCAAGGTCGCGACCGTAGCAAAGTGCGCAGATGCCGTCGTCCGACTCGCAGGTCAGAGCCGAGCGGATGCGGACGGTCTGAACACCGGCCTGCTCGATCTCGTCTGCCTTGCGCTCGTCGATCAGCTCGTTCTTGCGAACGATCACGACATCCTCGCCCGGAACCAGCACGTCATCGGCCGCGGTACGGCCCAGAACACGCTCGCTGAGCGGGCTGACGACTTCACCGTCATTGACCGCCGCCGAAGCGGTGATCGCACGTTCGGTGCCGCAATCATGGTCACGGATGATGCAGTCCTGCGCCACATCGACCAGACGACGGGTCAGGTAACCCGAGTTCGCGGTCTTCAGTGCCGTATCGGACAGACCCTTACGGGCGCCGTGGGTCGAGTTGAAGTATTCAAGAACGGTCAGACCTTCCTTGAAGTTCGAGATGATCGGCGTCTCGATGATCTCGCCGTTCGGCTTGGCCATCAGGCCGCGCATGCCGCCCAGCTGCTTCATCTGGCTGACCGAGCCCCGAGCGCCCGAGTGGGCCATCATGTAGACCGAGTTCGGTTCCAGCTCAGCGCCCTTCTCGTCCTTTTTGGTGGCCGAGATGGTCTTCATCATCGCGTCGGTGACTTTGTCGTTACATTTCGACCAAGCATCGACAACTTTGTTGTACTTCTCGCCCTGGGTGATCAGGCCGTCCAGATATTGCTGCTCGAACTGCTTCACCTGGTCTTGGGTTTCCTCGACCAGTTCCCATTTCGCCGGCGGGATGACCATGTCGTCCTTGCCGAACGAGATGCCCGCACGGAATGCCTCGCGGAAGCCCAGACCCATGATCTGGTCACAGAAGATCACCGATTCCTTCTGACCGCAGTAGCGGTAGACGGTGTCGATGACGTTCTGAATGTCTTTCTTCCGCAGCAGACGGTTGACCAACTCGAAGGGCGCTTTCGCGTTCTTCGGCAGCAGCGAGCCCAGACGCAGACGGCCCGGCGTGGTGTCGAAGCGGATGATCACTTCGTTGCCGTTCTCGTCGATCTGCGGCAGGCGGGCCTTGATCTTGGCGTGCAGGTGCACCGAGCCCGAGGCCAGAGCATGCTCGACCTCTTCGAGGCTGGTGAAGGCCATGCCTTCGCCCTTCATACCTTCGCGTTCCATGGTCGTGTAGTACAGACCAAGGACCATGTCCTGCGACGGAACGATGATCGGCGCGCCGTTGGCGGGCGACAGAACGTTGTTCGTCGACATCATCAGGACACGCGCTTCCAGCTGCGCTTCCAGCGACAGCGGAACGTGAACGGCCATCTGGTCGCCGTCAAAGTCGGCGTTGAAGGCCGAGCAGACCAGCGGGTGCAGCTGGATCGCTTTACCTTCGATCAGGATCGGCTCGAACGCCTGGATGCCCAGACGGTGCAGCGTCGGCGCACGGTTCAGCAGAACCGGGTGCTCGCGGATGACCTCGTCAAGGATATCCCAGACCTCGGGACGCTCTTTCTCGACCAGCTTCTTCGCCTGCTTGACGGTCGAGGAAAGCCCCTTCGCCTCAAGACGCGAATAGATGAACGGCTTGAACAGCTCGAGCGCCATCTTCTTCGGCAGACCGCACTGGTGCAGCTTGAGTTCCGGGCCGGTCACGATGACCGAACGGCCCGAGAAGTCGACGCGCTTACCCAAAAGGTTCTGACGGAAGCGACCCTGTTTGCCCTTCAGCATGTCGGACAGCGACTTCAGCGGGCGTTTGTTGTTCCCGGTGATGACGCGGCCGCGGCGGCCGTTGTCGAACAGAGCATCGACTGACTCTTGCAGCATCCGCTTTTCGTTGCGGACGATGATGTCGGGCGCGCGAAGCTCGATCAGGCGCTTCAGACGGTTGTTCCGGTTGATGACGCGGCGATACAGGTCGTTCAGATCCGAGGTCGCGAAGCGGCCGCCATCCAGCGGAACCAGCGGACGCAGTTCCGGCGGAATGACCGGAATCACGGTCAAGACCATCCATTCCGGACGGTTGCCCGATTCCAGGAAGGACTCGACGATCTTCAGGCGCTTGATGATCTTTTTCGGCTTCAGCTCGCCGGTCGCCTCTTTCAGCTCCTCGCGAAGCTGCTCGGCGGTGGCGGCCAGGTCGATATTGGCCAGCATCGCGCGGATCGCCTCGGCGCCGATATCGGCGGTGAAGGCGTCGGCACCGAAGTTGTCCTGAGCGTCGAGGAACTCTTCCTCGGTCAGCAGTTGACCATAGGACAGGTCCGTCAGACCGGGTTCGATCACGACGTAGTTTTCGAAATACAGGATACGCTCAAGATCGCGCAGGGTCATGTCCAGCATCAGGCCGATGCGCGAGGGCAGCGACTTGAGGAACCAGATATGGGCGACCGGAGCGGCCAGCTCGATATGGCCCATGCGCTCGCGGCGGACCTTCTGCAGCGTGACTTCAACGCCGCATTTCTCGCAGACAAGGCCGCGATACTTCATGCGCTTGTATTTGCCGCAGAGGCATTCGTAGTCTTTGATCGGGCCAAAGATACGCGCGCAGAACAGGCCGTCACGCTCGGGCTTGAACGTACGGTAGTTGATCGTCTCGGGCTTCTTCACCTCGCCGAAGGACCAGGCAAGGATTTCCTCGGGCGAAGCCAGCGAGATCTTGATTTCGTCGAACTGCCGCGGCTGGGCCAGCGGGTTCAGGGGATTGGTGGCAAGTTCCTGGTTCATTTTCAAATCCTAATGAGGGGCGCGGGGGATGGGTGACGTGCTCCCGTAGGGTGCGCTTAAGCGCACCCTACGAGGGTGACGTCACTCCTCGTCCTCCGCATCCAGGAGTTCCATGTTGAGGCCCAGACCCCGGACCTCCTTGACCAGAACGTTGAACGATTCCGGCACGCCGGCTTCGAAGTTGTCCTCGCCCTTCACGATGCTCTCATAGACTTTGGTCCGGCCAGCCACGTCATCCGACTTCACCGTCAGCATCTCTTGCAGGGTGTAGGCGGCGCCATATGCCTCAAGGGCCCAGACCTCCATCTCACCCAGACGCTGACCACCGAACTGCGCCTTACCACCCAGCGGCTGCTGCGTGACTAGCGAGTACGGACCGGTCGAACGGGCGTGCATCTTGTCGTCGACAAGGTGATGCAGCTTCAGGACGTATTTCGCCCCGACGGTGACCTTACGGGCGAATTGCTCACCCGAGCGGCCATCGAACACGACCGACTGACCCGAGGTGTCGAAACCGGCACGACGCAGCGCGTCGTTCACGTCCGCCTCTTTTGCACCGTCGAAGACGGGCGTGGCGATCGGAACACCGCCGCGAACGGCATTTGCATGCTCACGCAGGGTCTCGTCGTCCAGAGTCTCGAACTGCTGGGCGTACAACTCGTCGCCATAACCGTTCTTCATCGCCTCACGGACCGGAGTCATGTCGCCATTGCGGCGATAATCTTCCAGAGCCTCGTCGATCTTGATGCCCAGACCGCGCGAAGCCCAGCCCATGTGGGTTTCAAGGATCTGACCGACGTTCATGCGCGACGGCACGCCCAGCGGGTTCAGCACCAGGTCGACCGGGGTACCATCGGCCAGGAACGGCATGTCCTCGATCGGAACGACCTTGGACACCACACCCTTGTTGCCGTGACGACCGGCCATCTTGTCGCCCGCCTGCAGCTTGCGCTTCACGGCGACAAAGACCTTGACCATCTTCATGACGCCCGGGGGCAGATCGTCGCCCTGACGGACCTTCTCGACCTTGTCGTCGAAGCGGTTGTCCAGAGCACGCTTCAGCATGTCGAATTGCTGGTTCAGCGCTTCGACTTCCTTGGCGGTCTCTTCGTCAGCGACGGCAAGCTGCCACCACTGACCGCGGCTCAACTGGCCCAGCAGGTCGTCATTGACGGCCGAACCGGACTTGATGCCCTTCGGACCCTTGACCACTTCGCGGCCCATGATCAGCGTTTTCAGACGCGCATAGATGTTGCGCTCAAGGATCGCCAGCTCGTCGTCCCGGTCACGGGCCAGACGTTCGACTTCCTCGCGCTCGATCTGCAGCGCACGCTCGTCTTTGTCGACGCCGTGACGGTTGAAGACGCGGACCTCGACGATCGTGCCGTAAGCACCCGGCGGCAGACGCAGCGAGGTGTCGCGGACGTCCGAAGCCTTCTCACCGAAGATGGCGCGCAGAAGCTTTTCTTCCGGCGTCATCGGCGATTCACCTTTCGGGGTGATCTTGCCGACCAGGATGTCACCCGGGCCAACCTCGGCGCCGATGTAAACGATGCCAGCCTCGTCGAGGTTGCGCAGCGCTTCTTCACCGACGTTCGGGATGTCGCGGGTGATCTCTTCCGGCCCCAGTTTCGTGTCGCGGGCCGCCACTTCGTATTCGTCGATATGGATCGAGGTGAACACGTCGTCGCGGTGGATACGCTCCGAGATCAGGATCGAGTCTTCGTAGTTGTAGCCGTTCCACGGCATGAACGCGACGACCACGTTCCGGCCGATGGCCAGTTCACCCTGATCGGTCGAGGGACCGTCGGCGATGACCTGGTTCTTGACCACCGAGTCACCCACCTTGACGATGGGACGCTGGTTGATGGTCGAGGACTGGTTCGAACGCTTGAACTTGCGCAGACGATAGATGTCGACGCCGGCATCGCCCGCACCCAGATCCTCGGTCGCACGCACAACGATACGCTGCGCATCGACCTGGTCGATGATGCCGCCGCGACGGGCCATGATGGCCGCCCCGGAATCGCGCGCAACCGTCGCTTCCATGCCGGTGCCGACGAACGGCGCCTCGGCACGCAGCAGCGGAACCGCCTGACGTTGCATGTTCGAGCCCATCAGCGCGCGGTTGGCGTCGTCGTTCTCAAGGAACGGGATCAGCGCCGCAGCGACCGAGACCAGCTGTTTGGGCGACACGTCGATCAGATCGACGGCATCGACCGGGTTCAGCATGAAGTCACCGGCTTGGCGGGTCGAAATCAGCTCGTCAACGAACTTGCCGTTCTCGTCCAGCGTCGCGTTGGCCTGAGCCACGGTGTGACGCATTTCCTCGGTCGCGGACATGTAGACCACGTCATCGGTGACGTGACCTTCGATGACCTTGCGATACGGGGTCTCGATGAAGCCGTATTTGTTCACGCGGGCGAAAGTGGCCAGCGAGTTGATCAGACCGATGTTCTGACCTTCCGGCGTCTCAATCGGGCACATCCGGCCATAGTGGGTCGGGTGAACGTCGCGAACCTCGAAGCCTGCACGCTCACGCGTCAGACCGCCCGGCCCAAGCGCCGACAGACGACGCTTGTGCGTCACTTCCGACAGCGGGTTGGTCTGGTCCATGAACTGCGACAGCTGCGACGAGCCGAAGAATTCGCGGACGGCAGCAGCCGCCGGTTTGGCGTTGATCAGGTCCTGCGGCATGACGGTGTCGATCTCGACGCCAGACATGCGTTCGCGGATGGCACGCTCCATGCGGAGCAGACCGATGCGGTACTGGTTCTCCATCAGCTCGCCGACCGAGCGCACCCGGCGGTTGCCGAGGTGGTCGATGTCGTCGATCTCGCCCTTGCCGTCGCGCAGTTCGACCAGGCCACGGATACAGGCCTTGATGTCGTCCTTGCGCAGGGTGCGCTGGGTGTCCGGCGCATCCAGATCAAGGCGCATGTTCATCTTGACGCGACCCACGGCCGAAAGGTCGTAGCGCTCGCTGTCAAAGAACAAGCTGTCGAACAGGGTCGATGCAGCCTCGACGGTCGGCGGCTCACCCGGACGCATCACGCGGTAGATGTCCATCAGCGCGCCATCGCGGCTCATGTTCTTATCCGCCGCCATGGTGTTGCGGATATAGGGACCGACATTGACGTGGTCGATGTCCAGAACCGGGATCTCGGTGATGCCGTTGTCCATCAGGACCTTCAGCAGACCGCCCGAGATCTCGCCGTCGCGACCGTATTCAAGGGTGATCTCGTCACCGGCCTCGGCATAGATGAAGCCAGTATCGTCATTGACGATATCCTTGGCGACAAAGCGGCCGACGATCTTTTCGAACGGCAGCAGCAGATTGAGCGGGCCCTTCTCGGCCAGCTGCTTGACCAGACGCGGGGTGACCTTTTCGCCGGCCTTGGTGATGACTTCGCCGGTATCGGCATTCACCAGATCATAGGTCGGACGGGTGCCGCGCACGCGCTCGGGGAAGAACTTGGTGACCCAGCCCGCGTCCTGACCTTTGCCAGCGCGCTGCAGCTTGTAGTCGACGGTGTCATAGAAGGCATCCATGATACCTTCCTGATCCATGCCAAGCGCATAGAGCAGAGTCGTCACCGGCAGTTTGCGGCGGCGGTCGATGCGCGCGAACACCAGGTCCTTGGCGTCGAATTCGAAGTCCAGCCACGAGCCGCGATAGGGAATGATGCGGCAGGCGAACAGCAGCTTGCCCGAGGAGTGGGTCTTGCCGCGGTCATGGTCGAAGAACACGCCGGGCGAGCGGTGCATCTGCGACACGACGACGCGCTCGGTGCCGTTCACGATGAACGTCCCGTTCTGGGTCATCAGGGGCATGTCGCCCATGTAGACGTCTTGTTCCTTGATGTCCTTGACGGACTTCGCGCCCGAGTTCTCGTCGACATCGAACACGATCAGACGCAGGGTGACCTTGAGCGGCGCGGCATAGGTCATGTCGCGGGCCTGGCACTCGTCAACGTCGTATTTGGGGCGTTCGAGTTCGTATTTCACGAATTCGAGCGTCGCGGTCTCGTTGAAGTCCTTGATCGGGAATACCGATTGGAAAACACCGTTGATGCCCTCGCCGTCCTGATGGCCCTCGGCCTCGCCCGACCGCAGGAACAGGTCGTAAGAGGATTTCTGAACCTCGATGAGGTTCGGCATTTCCAGGACTTCGCGGATATTGCCATAATAACGCCGGATGCGTTTCTGGCCGACATAAGCTTGCGCCATAGAGGGTCTAACCTTTCGTCTTTCGCTTGCAGCGGTCGTCGGGGCCCGACCGGCGCAAGGCGGCGAATGAGGGGCGGGGTTCCATTCGTGCCTCGCGTCCCACCGCGCGGCTCCCGAACCCCGAACATGCCCTGAAGGAAGGTCTCCTGCGATTTCTTCCGAAACCGTCCTTCAAGACAGGTTCGGCAGGGACCGGGAAAGCCCGGACCCTGCCCATTTCATCCGAAATGAATCGGCCTGTTAAGGCCAATTACTTCAGCTCGACCTTGGCGCCAGCCGCTTCGAGCTTTTTCTTCATTTCTTCGGCGTCGGCTTTCGAAGCGCCTTCTTTGACTTTGCCACCGGCTTCGACCAGGTCTTTGGCTTCTTTCAGGCCCAGACCGGTGATGCCGCGAACTTCTTTGATCACGTTGATCTTGTTCGCGCCGGCGTCAACCAGGACGACGTCGAATTCGGTTTTCTCTTCAACTGCTTCAGCAGCTGCAGCCGGACCGGCAACCATGACGGCGCCACCAGCAGCCGGCTCGATGCCGTATTCGTCTTTCAGGATGGTTTTCAGTTCCTGGGCTTGCAGCAGGGTCAGGCCCACGATTTCTTCGGCGAGTTTTTTCAGATCAGCCATTTTTCCGTTCTTTCACTAAATGTTCCAACGATGGGTGTTCGACCCTACGAGGGAATGGGTTTGCCTTAAGCGGCCTCACGCTCTTCCAGAGTCGTGAGGATGCTCGCGATGTTGCTGGCAGGTGCGCCGATCGCGCCCGCGATGTTCGAAGCAGGGGCACCGATGCAGGACACGATCGAAGCGATAAGCTCTTCACGCGACGGCATCTGGGCCACGGCTTTCACACCAGCCGGGTCAAGGGCCGTGTCACCCATCGCACCGCCCAGGATCACGAACTTGTCGTTAGCCTTGGCGTATTTATCCGCGATCCGGGCAGCAGCCACGGGATCTTCGGAATAGGCGAGCACGGTCATACCCGTCAGATAGTCGGCGATGCTTGCGCAAGGCTTTCCATCCAGGGCGATCTTGGCGAGCCTGTTCTTGGCAACGCGAACGGACCCGCCAGCTTCACGCATTTGCGCGCGCAGGTCCTGCATTTGGGCAACCGTCATTCCTTCGTAGTGGGCAACCACCACGACGCCAGAGGCTTCAAAGATTTGGCCGAGTTCATCGACCAGCTGCTCTTTTTGCGCTCTATCCACGGTTTCACTCCAAGTGTGGGGGTTTCCCCCCGGCTCAACTATCCAGCCGCTCGAACAGCGACTGAACCGGTCCGTGACGGTCCAAGATCCCCCGAAGAAACCTTCGGAAAATGGTCTTGATCCCATCTCAGGAAGGAAATTAAGCAGGTCGCCCTGCACCCTCCGTCTCGGACAGGACGGGGCATCGCTGCCCCGCCATCCGCCGGATTGCTCCGGCGAAACTCATGCCGCTTACTGAGCGGCGGCCGAAGCCAGGTCCAGCGACACGCCCGGACCCATGGTCGAGCTGATCGAGACCTTCTTCAGGTAGGTGCCTTTGGCGCCCGACGGCTTCGCACGGTTCACGGCGTCGACGAAAGCGCGGATGTTCTCGGCCAGTTTGGCGGCATCGAACGAAGCCTTACCAACACCAGCGTGAACGACACCGGCTTTTTCAGCCTTGAACTGGACTTCGCCACCCTTGGCAGCTTCGACGGCCGATTTAACGTCCATCGTCACCGTGCCGACTTTGGGGTTCGGCATCAGGTTGCGCGGGCCAAGGATTTTGCCCAGACGGCCGACCAGCGGCATCATGTCCGGGGTGGCGATGCAGCGATCGAATTCGATCTTGCCCGACTGGATGGTCTCCAGCAGGTCTTCTGCACCGACGATCTCGGCGCCAGCGGCTTTCGCTTCGTCAGCTTTCGGGCCACGAGCGAAGACAGCGACGCGAACGTGCTTGCCCGTGCCGTTCGGCAGGGTGACAACGCCACGAACCATCTGGTCGGCGTGACGCGGGTCGACGCCCAGGTTCAGCGCGATTTCAACGGTTTCGTCGAATTTCGCTTTGACGTTGGCCTTCACCAGCGCGACAGCTTCTTCAACCGAAAGAGCCGATTTGCCTTCGAAAGCGGCGCGAGCGGCGGCTTTGTTTTTCGAGACTTTTGCCATGACTTAGCCTTTCACCTCGATACCGATCGAACGGGCCGAACCAACGATGATCTGCATCGCGGCTTCGATATCGTTCGCGGAAAGGTCCTTCATCTTGGCTTCGGCGATCTCGCGAACTTGTTTCGCGGTCACGGTGCCTGCGACCGTGCGGCCGGGTTTGTCCGAACCCTTGGCGCGGTTGCGCTTGCCGACCGGCTTCAGGCCAGCGGCTTTCTTCAGCAGGAACGAGGCCGGAGCGGTCTTCGTTTCGAAGGTGAAGGATTTATCGGCGTAATAGGTGATCACGACCGGAACCGGCGAACCGGGTTCCATTTCCTGCGTCTTGGCGTTGAACGCCTTGCAGAATTCCATGATGTTGATGCCGCGCTGACCCAGTGCGGGGCCGACCGGCGGGGACGGGTTGGCTTGACCCGCCTTGATTTGCAGCTTGAGGCTGCCGACAACTTTCTTGGCCATCTGGCCTTCTCCTTATCATCACGCCCTTGCGGGCAGACTTAGCGGTTCGACGGCTTGCGCCTCCCGCATGACATCACGCGGTCTTGGAGACCTGCGTGAATTCCAGCTCGACCGGCGTCGGCCGGCCAAAGATCGAAACGGTGACCTTGATGCGGCTCGAGACCTCATCCACCTCTTCGACCATCCCCGAGAAGCCCTCGAAGGGCCCGTCGGTCACGTTCACCTTCTCGCCCACATCGAAGCGGATCAGGTTGCGCGGTGCAACCTCGACCCCACCCTCGCCGGTGCGATGCAGAATCGTGTTCACCTCTTCGTCGCGCATCGGCATCGGCTTGCCATGCGCACCAAGGAAACCCGTCACTCGGTTGATCGAGTTGACCAGGTGGTAGGTCCGGTCCGACAGATCCATGTGAACCAGCACATAGCCCGGCATGAAGCGGCGCTCAGAGGTCACCTTCTTGCCGCGACGGATCTCGATCACCTCTTCGGTGGGGACCAGAACCTCGTCGATCTCGTCCTCGAGACCCTTTTCAGCAGCAGCCTGGCGAATCGCCTCAGCGACCTTCTTCTCAAAGTTCGACAGGACGCTGACCGAATACCAACGCTTTGCCATGTCTCGATCGACCCCTGTTTACTCCAGGCCGGCTTGCGCCAGACCCTTCAATTCAAATTCCGCCCAAGAACCAGACGCCATTTCAAACGACACCAGCTCAAATTGAAATCGGCGCGCACGACCGAATCGATGCACGCCGCGTCACGGGCAGGTCGCAAGCACATAGCGCCCCCTGCCCTGTAATGCAAGACCTCAGCTACCGACGACGCTCAGGATGCCTGCCAGACCCGACTTGATCGCCAGATCGACAAGAAAAAAGAAGATCGAGGCCAGCGTCGCCATGATCAGAACCATGATCGTCGTGGTGACCACCTCACGGCGGGTGGGCCAGCTGATCTTGCCGACTTCGGCGCGCACCTGGCTGATGAACTGGACGGGGTTGGCCATGTTGATCCCTTTGGTCATGCAGCGCGTCAGATAGACCGGGCGCGGCGGATTTTCAAGCCGGAACCGGTCCGGGCTTTGCGATTGCCGCTGTCACGGATCAAGGAACTGCACCTTTTCGGTTGCCCGCACCAACGAGACCTCACGCGCGTACATCAGCGCCGAGCGGGCGCGAACCTCATCGTCGAACAATTGCAGCGGTGCATGGCCGGCATCCCGGCTGAAGCGGCGCTGCGCCCGTCGGACCAGCACACGCAGATCTTCCTCGCTATCGGCCATCGCGCGCTTGCGAAACCAGTCATAGCCCGCCTGCGTCAGACTGACATTCGATGGCGGCAATTCGGGGATCAGCGCGGCCAGTTCCTCGCCCAGCATCAGTTCCAGCACGCGGGGCCGCAATTCGCGGTAGTCCTCATAGCGCCAGATCACGATCCGGTCGACAGAATCGATCGCGGCCAGCCGTTTCACCAGACCCGACCAGCGCACCCTTGTCGGGTCGCGGCCATGCAGCCACGGATCAAGCTCGATTTCATTTCCCAGTGAGACCTGCAGCGCAAAGGCCGACTGGTTATAGGCCGCCGGATCGCGCAGAGACAGGAACAGCGTGGCATTACCGCGCCCGGCCATCTGGATCACCTGCCGCACCCGCCGACCGGCATGGGGATAGAGCACGCCATTCTCCGCGATCATGTTGTAGCGGCGGGTGCCGCCCAGGATGTTTTCCTCGGACAACAACAACTGCGCATGATTCGCGGCCAGTTCGGACATGGCCTGCCGGCATTCCCGTGCAGGACGACTGGCCCCGCCCCTTTCCAGCGCCTCGGCCAGGGTCATCGCGCGCAGGGTCTTGGGCCCGGCATAGCACAGCCCGCCCTGCCCCAGCTCTTCCCGGACCTGACGCAGAGATTGTTGAAGATGGGTCGAGGCGGTCTTGTGCGCGCCCAGATGGAGGCTCAGCAATCCGGCCGTCCTTTCGCTGCGTCCCGCGAATGACCGGGACGGATATTCCGACATGCCCGCATCCGCTCCGCCCATGGGATCGAAGGCAGTTCAAATACTGCACTTGCAAACAGGACGATTCTGTCGCGTCGCGTCCGTGCTGACAAGGTCAGGCGGTTCACGTTTTCTCGGGTGGATGTGGTAGCGATCATGGCATGGCACGGTCCAGCCGGAGGCTGGGTGGTGACACATGACGATGATCGGAAGACCTGGCAGGGGTTGGGGGACTCGAACCCACGACCCTCGGTTTTGGAGACCGATGCTCTACCAACTGAGCTAAACCCCTAGATCGAGGAACCCAATATGGCCTGCGCTTCGGGTCGTCAAGGCGGTTTCCGGGGTCCGATGCGGATCGCAGCAGATTTCCACAATCTTTTCCGGGTGCCGGGCCGAAGGGCTAATCCTTGCCACCCTCGCCCCGGAAAAGTTGGTCGAAGCGTTGTGGCAGTTCGACGCTGTCGGCGCCTTGGGTATCGGCGGTCGCGTCCTCGGCGAACAATGTGGCCCGCTCGGGGAACCAGCGGCTGCGCAGCCGTTCATTCCTTGGCGCGAAACGGGCAAGGATGTGGTCCGACTGTGCTTGCGACAGCAGATCTCCGCGCCCGGCTGCCGCCTCGCCAAGCTCATTAGCTTCCGGTTCGCGCGTCGCAGGGCGCGGGCATCGTCGCGCGAAATCCCGGTGTAATGCGTGACCAGTTCGGCGCAGGGCAAGACATTGCGGCGATGCCCGGCGCTTCCCTGTGGCACCAGCCCTGCCCGGCCCATCACCGCCAGCATATCCGCAATGCTGTCCGGCACATGTCCTGGCGCGGCTTCTTCATAGATGCGGGGGATGATTTCGGCCTGCGGGTAGGCTTCCTGCCACTTCATCAGCGCCCGGCCAGCGCCGCGAACAGCGGCCCCGCCACTTGCGGGCCGTGCAACGAGAAGGATTCGGCCGAGATCAGCACATCTTCGGGCTGGACCTGCTCGATCCGCGCCCGGATCGCGGCCAGCATGGCGTCGTCGGCACCATGCTGGCAGGAAGCTTCGGCTTGACCCAGACATAAAGCAGCCGCTGCGCCAGCAGCACCTCCTTATGCGTCGCGAACCATTCCTGCAGCGCGGAGGTGCCCGTCTTCATCATCCCGATATGAAGCCAGATCCGCGCCATTTCCACCGCCGTCTGCTACACCCTAGGCCTTGCGCATTTCTGCCCGGACAGGCTCGGATACGTCACTGTCGTCGCTTTCCAGAAAACCACCCGACTGCCGCGCCCATAGCCCGGCATAAATGCCGCCGCGGACCAGCAATTCGTCATGACTGCCCTGCTCGACGATACGGCCGCGGTCCATGACCACCAGCCGGTCCATCCGCGCAATGGTCGACAACCTGTGCGCGATGGCGATGACGGTCTTGCCCTGCATCAGCAATTCAAGCTGGCTCTGGATCGCGGCCTCGACCTCGCTGTCCAAGGCACTGGTCGCTTCGTCCAGCACAAGGATCGGGGCGTCCTTCAGCAGCACGCGGGCAATGGCAATGCGCTGACGCTGGCCACCCGAGAGCTTGACCCCCCGCTCACCAACATGCGCATCCAGACCCCGCCTGCCCTGCGAATCGCCCAAGGCTCCGACGAAATCGCTGGCCTCGGCCAGATCGGCGGCGCGCAGGATTTCGGTCTCGCTCGCGTCCGGGCGGCCATAGCTGATATTGTCCCGGATCGAGCGGTGCAGCAGCGAGGTGTCCTGTGTCACCACCCCGATGGCCGCGCGCAGCGATTCCTGCGTCACGCGGCTGACATCCTGACCGTCGATCAGGATCTGGCCCGCGCTGATGTCGTGGAAACGCAGCAGCAGATTCACCAGCGTCGACTTGCCCGCGCCTGACCGCCCGACCAGACCGATCCGTTCGCCCGGCGCGATGTTCAGGCTTAGGTGATCCAGAACCGTGGTGCCCTTGCCGCCGTCGGCATCGCCATAGCGGAAGGTGACATCGCGGAGCTCGACCGCGCCGCGCGTCACCACCAATGGCTTTGCCTCGGGCGCATCCGTCACCATGCGCGGCAGCGCCAGTGAGCCGATACCGTCCCGCACCGTGCCGATATTTTCGAAGAGCCCGGCGAATTCCCACATGATCCAATGCGACATGTTGCCCAGTCGCAGCGCCAGCGGGATGGCAATCGCCACTGCGCCCACCTCGATCCGGCCTTGGGTCCACAGCCAGATCCCCAGCGCCGTGACCGAGAAGGTCAGGCCCGAATTCAGCGAGGACAGCAGGATGTTCTGCACCGAGGCCAGCCGCATCTGGCGATGCACCGTCTGCAGGAACCCGTCCATGCTGTCGCGGACATAAGCCTCCTCGCGCGAACTGTGCGAGAACAGCTTCACCGTCGAGATATTGGTATAGCTGTCGACGACCCGGCCGGTCATGACGGCACGGGCATCGGCCTGCGCCTCGCTGACGCGACCGATCAGCGGCACCAGCCACCACAGCATCAGCCCGTAAAGAACGCCCCACATGACAAAGGGCACGGCCAGCCAGCCATCGGTCGAGGCCGCCAGCACCAGCGCCCCCAGGAAATACACGCCGACATAGACCAGCACGTCCAGAAACTTCATCGCCACTTCGCGCACGGCCAAGGCGGTCTGCATCAGCTTGGTGGCGATACGCCCGGCGAATTCGTCCTGAAAATAGCTCATCGACTGGCGCAGCAGGTAGCGATGCGCCTGCCAGCGGATGCGCTGCGGCAGGTTGCCCATCAGCGTCTGGTGCATCAGCAGCGAGAAGACGATCTGCAGCAGCGGAATGCCCAGTACAAGAATCGCCGCCATCGCCAGCAGCCGATCGCCCTCAATCTGCCAGAATTGATCCCGCCCGGTCCCGGCCAGCCGATCGACCAGATCGCCCATATAGCCGAACAGAATCACCTCGAAGACCGCGATCAGCGCCGAGCAGGCCGACATGGCCAGCATATAGCCCCATGCCCCCCGCGAAAAATGCAGGATGAATCGCCACAGCCCCTTGGGCGGCATACGCGGCGGATCGGCAGGATAGGGATCGAGCCGGCTTTCGAACCAGCTGAACATGTCAAACCTCGTGGAATTTTCGGACGCCCTCGTCGCCCGGCGGCACAGTCTCATGGCCGCGAGCGAATTTGCAAGGGGGCTACAGATGCCGCGTTTCGGGCGCGGGGTCCCACCAGGCATCATGAGCGCCATCGGCATAATAGATCGGGGCGGCGATAAGTTCCGCTTCGGTCGCGTCGTCCAGCGCGCTGACACAGACCATGACGAAACGCCCGCCCAGATCGGCGATATTGCCTTCGGTCCACAGCCGCGTGCCGCATTGCAGGCAAAAGCGGTGGTGCATGTCGATGTCGTCACCATTTCGTCGCGGCGTCTCGGCCAGATGCTCCTGCCCCGCCGTCACGCGAAATCCGGCAGGGTCGGACAGACGCATTTCCCAGTAGCGCATCTTGCGGCAAAAGCTGCAATTGCACCGCATCGTGCCCTCGGCCAGATCGCCATCCGCCTCGAAGCGCACCTCGCCGCAAAAGCAGGAACCGTGATAGGTCTTCATCGCTCACCTCCGCAGAAACCCCGCCGAAACTTCGGCAGGGTCCAGTCTGGCAGGGCACTGCTGACAGAACGTGTCAGTTGGCAAGCTTTTCGGCAAAGAAGGCCAAGGTCCGGTCCCAGGCCTGCTTCGCCGCCGCCTCATCGTAGCGGGGCGTGGTGTCATTGTGGAAACCGTGCTGGGTGCCAGGATAGATGAAGGCTTGGTATTCCTTGCCACCCGCTTTCAGTGCTGCCTCATAGTCCGGCCAGCCCGCGTTCACCCGTTCGTCATTCTCGGCGTAATGGATCAGCAAGGGCGCCTTGATCCGCGCGACCTCCTCGGGCCGCGGCTGGCGGCCATAGAAGGGGACCGAAGCCGACAGGTCGGGATAGGCCACGGCCAGCGCATTGCACACGCCCCCGCCATAGCAGAAGCCGACGCAGCCTACCTTGCCGGTCGAATCGGGGTGATCGCGCAGGAATTCATAGGCGGCGAAGAAGTCCTCCATCAGCTTGGCCGGATCGAGGCTGGACTGCATCTCGCGGCCCTTTTCGTCATTTCCGGGATAGCCGCCGACGGAACTGAGCCCGTCAGGCCCGAATGCCAGATAGCCCGCCTTGCCCAGACGACGCACGACATCCTCGATATAGGGGTTCAGCCCGCGATTTTCGTGGACGACCAGCACCGCGGGCAGTTTGCCCTGCGCGGGCGCCGGGCGCGCCATCAGGCCCGATATCTTGCCGTTCCCCTCGGGGCTGTCATAGCTGACGGTCTCGGTGCGGATGGCCGGATCGTCCGGCGGCACCTGCTGTGCCAGCGCATAATCGGGCTTGAGCGCCTCGAAGATCGCTGCGGCGGTCATGCCCACGGTCGCGAATTGCGCGGCCTGCGCCATGAAGTCGCGCTTGCTGATGCGGCCATGCACGTAGCCGTCAAAGATTTCCAGAATGCGGGGGTGAAAGTCGGATGCCTTCCTTCTGCCATTGCCGTCCATGCCGTCCTCCTGCGGGTAGCCCAAACTGCGGGAACAACTCTGAAACCGCGACGCGGTTCAGCGTAGCCGCCACATTCGGCGGAGTTTGCCCGGCAGGGCGCATGTCCCCGCCGGGAGCGATGGAACCGCGGGTTCAGCCAGCAGTGCCCTCGACCGCCATGTCGATCAGATCGGCGATGCGTCCCGGCTGCGACGCCAATGAGGCATGGCTGGCCTCAAGGCTGATCGTGTCTTTGGGGTTCATCCGCGCCGCCATCATCTGCTGGTTCTCGGGATGGATCATCCGATCGAGGGTCGAGATCTGATACCAGCTTGGCTTAACCTTCCATGCCGGGGCCGAGATCGCGTCACCAAAGGTGCTGCCCAGCGGAGCCTTTTGCGTCACGGCCATGACCAGCGCCTCGTCCTCGGACAGGTCCTGACAGAAGCTCTCGCGGTATTTCTCGGGCTTCACCCACAGATAGCCGTCGCTGTCGGGCGCGATATTCGCGAAGGCCTCAGGCGGTTTGGCCTGGCTGATGCCGCCTGGGCTTTCCCCAGCATCGGGGGCGAAGGCCGCTACATAGACCAGCCCCGCGACATTGGGCAGATCGCCCGCCTCGGTGATCACGGCGCCGCCATAGGAATGTCCGACCAACAGCACGGGGCCGTCGATCTGACGGACCATCTTCTGCGTGCGCGCGACATCATCGGCCAGCGAGGTCAGCGGGTTTTCGACGGCGTGGATGTCGGTATGGCCGCGCCTGTGCAGCTCGATGATGACCTTGGCCCAATGCGCGGCTCCTCCCCAGAAACCATGGACCAGAATGACGGCGGGACGTTGTGGCATGCGTCTTCCTCCCTGTCGGACATGCAACCGGCCATTCCGATGACGGCGCGGTTTTGCTGTCCCTTCAAGGATGTCGGCATTGCCCGCGCCTGTCCATCCGGCTTCACCAGGGTGCCGAAAAAGGAAAAGGCCGTCCCTTTCGGGACGGCCCTCTCATCGCGATATCCCCGAGGGGATCACCCGATGATATCTGGTGAAGGTGCGCTGAAGCGAACCCTACCCCGGCCCCCGTAGGGTGTGCTTAAGCGCACCCCACGCAAAGCCCGGTCCCGAATTACTTCAGGATTTTCGACACAACGCCGGCGCCGACGGTGCGGCCGCCTTCACGGATGGCGAAGCGCAGCTTCTCTTCCATCGCGATCGGGGCGATCAGTTCGACTTCGAACTTCAGGTTGTCGCCCGGCATCACCATCTCGGTGCCTTCCGGCAGCTTGACGGTGCCGGTGACGTCCGTGGTGCGGAAGTAGAACTGCGGACGGTAGTTGGCGAAGAACGGCGTGTGACGGCCACCCTCTTCCTTGGTCAGGATATAGGCTTCAGCTTCGAACTGGGTGTGCGGGGTCACCGATTTCGGCTTCACCAGAACCTGGCCACGCTCAACGCCGTCACGGTCGATGCCGCGCAGCAGAACGCCGACGTTGTCGCCAGCCTCCCCGCGATCCAGCAGCTTGCGGAACATTTCCACGCCGGTGCAGGTGGTTTTCTTGGTGTCGCGGATGCCCACGATTTCCAGTTCGTCGCCGACGTTGACAGCGCCACGCTCGATACGGCCGGTGACAACGGTGCCGCGGCCCGAGATCGAGAACACGTCTTCGATCGGCAGCAGGAACGGCTGGTCGATGGCGCGCTCGGGCGTCGGGATGTATTCGTCGACAGCAGCGATCAGAGCGCGGATCGAGTCCTCGCCGATGGCTTGGTCGCGGCCTTCCATTGCGGCCAGAGCCGAGCCCTTGATGATCGGAATGTCATCGCCGGGGTAGTCATAGGAGGACAGAAGCTCGCGCACTTCCATCTCGACCAGTTCCAGCAGCTCTTCGTCATCCACCTGGTCGACCTTGTTCAGATAGACGACCATGTAGGGGATGCCGACCTGACGGCCCAGCAGGATGTGCTCGCGCGTCTGCGGCATCGGGCCGTCAGCAGCGTTCACGACCAGGATCGCGCCGTCCATCTGGGCAGCACCGGTGATCATGTTCTTGACGTAGTCGGCGTGGCCGGGGCAGTCGACGTGCGCGTAGTGACGCGCTTCCGACTCGTACTCGACGTGCGCGGTCGAGATCGTGATGCCACGAGCGCGCTCTTCCGGCGCACCGTCAATCTGGTCATAGGCCTTGAATTCACCAAAATACTTGGTGATCGCAGCCGTCAGAGTCGTCTTGCCGTGGTCAACGTGACCAATGGTCCCGATGTTGACGTGCGGCTTATTCCGTTCAAACTTTGCCTTTGCCATCATGGCCTCCTATCGGAGGGGCCACCCGCGCGACAGCCCCATCGTGAAACATCCGCCGCGACTTATAATCGTGGCGCGGAAAAATCAAGGGTGGCCTAGCAGCGCCGTGATAACGAAACCGATGAACGCAGGGTCAGGAAATCGGCTTGGAACCAAGCCCGGTCCAGCAGGCTTTAGCAGGGGATGGCGCCCCGTTATGCGGTGGGCGCCCTTTCACGTCGGAGGACGACATGAGCCTAATGAAATCACTTGCCCGCGTTGCGGCCGGTATCATGCTGGCGAAGGGTATCGGTACGATGATGAAGAATGCCCAGGGCGGCGGAGCGGCGGGTGGCTCGACCCAGGCCCGGAACGCGCCTTCAGGCAGCATCCTTGATGAGATCGTCGGCAAAAGCGGCGGTGCTGCTGGCCGTCAGGCCGGGGCTGGCACCGGTGCGGGCGGTCTTGGCGACATCCTTGGCCAGATTCTGGGCGGTCGCGCGCCCGGCGCAGGCGGCGGCTCGCCCTATGGTGGGGCGCATTCGCCCTCGGGGCGTGCCAGCGGCGGCCTTGGCGGCATCCTTGACCAACTGACCGCCGGGCGCGGCGGCGGCACGACCAGCGCAGGTGCAGGCACCGGTGGCGGTCTGGGCCAGATCCTTGCGGGCGGCGCTGCGGCTGGTGGCCTTGGCGGCATCCTTGGCGAGCTTCTGGGCGGCGGACAGGCCAAGGCTGGAACGCCCGCTGGCGGCTTGGCGCAGAAGGACTCTCAGCCCGCGAATGACGCCAGCTTCGGCGAGGTGCTGAACGACGCGCTGGTCAATGGTGGCGAGCCCTCGATCACCCCCACCCCGGAACAGAATGCGGTGGCCGGGCTGATCTTGCGCGCGATGATCCAGGCCGCGAAATCCGACGGCAAGATCGACGAGGCCGAACAGGCCCGCCTGACCGCCGAACTGGGCGAGCTTGACGATGAGGAACGCGCCTTCATCCGCGAGCAGATGGCCGCCCCGGTCGACGCCGCCGCCCTTGCCAAGGAGGTGCCGCAGGGTCTGGGTCCGCAGATCTACACGATGTCGCTGATGGCCATCGACTTCGACAACCGCAATGAGGCCGAATACCTGCATTCGCTGGCGACCGCGCTGGGGCTGGACAAGGCCACGGTGAACGGCATTCACGAAAAGGTCGGCGCGACCAATCTTTACGCCTGACCGACCCTATGCCTGATCAAACAGGCCAAGCTGGCGCGGGGCAGTCTCTGCCCCCGCCGCCTCCAGCGCGGAAAGCGTGATCCCCAGCAGCCTGACCCCATGCGGATCGGCAAAGACCGGCTCCAGCAACTCGCGCGCGATCTCCAGCATCTCGTCCCGGCCCGCCACCGGTCGCGGCAGCGACTTCGCCCGCGTGATCTGACGGAAATCCCCATATTTCACCTTGAGCGTCACCGTGCGCCCGGCCTTGCCCGAGGCGACCGCATGCCGCCACACCTTGTCGGCCAGCGG
The DNA here is from genome assembly GCF_009711205.1 of Paracoccus litorisediminis. Classification (GTDB taxonomy): domain Bacteria; phylum Pseudomonadota; class Alphaproteobacteria; order Rhodobacterales; family Rhodobacteraceae; genus Paracoccus; species Paracoccus litorisediminis. The sequence continues at coordinate 211,678 of NZ_WMIG01000002.1, forward strand.
CGTCAGTTCCGCATGCGCCGCGCTAATGTCACGCAAATCGCCGAAGAAGGTGTTCTCGGCCCCGATGGATTTGCGGATACGGTCGGGCTTGACCTCTCGCGTGTCGATGCCCCGCGCGATATTCCAGTAATAGGTCCCCGATTTCCCGAAGCGCGCGGTCAGGAACTCAAGGCTTTGCCGCGCCAGATCCGCGCCGGTCAGGATGCCATGCGATTCCATCCGGGCAGCGGTCGCGGGGCCGACGCCGTGAAAGCGGCCGATGGGCAGGGATTGCACGAACTCGGCCCCGGCCTCGGGCGGGATCACGAACAGCCCGTCGGGCTTTCGCTGATCCGAAGCCAGTTTCGCCAGAAACTTGTTGTAGCTGACCCCGGCCGAGGCGGTCAGCCCCGTCACCTCGCGGATACGGGCACGGATTTCCTGCGCGATGCGGGTGGCCGTGCGGCCATCAAGATAATCGGTCAGGTCCAGATAGGCCTCGTCCAGCGACAAGGGTTCGATCAGCGGCGTGTAATCGGCAAAGATCGCGCGGATCTGCTGGCTGACGGATTTATAGACCTCGAAGCGCGGCTTGACGAAGATCAGGTCCGGGCACAGCCGCTTTGCCCGCATCGAGGGCATGGCCGAGCGCACGCCGAACCGCCGCGCCTCATAGCTGGCGGCGGCGACGACGCCGCGCTGGATGCCACCCACGGCGACCGGCTGGCCGCGCAGGTCGGGATTGTCGCGTTGCTCGACGGACGCGAAAAACGCGTCCATGTCGACATGGACGATGCGGCGGATACGCTCCGGCTCGCTCACGCGAGGATGCGGGCATCCCCCGCAACCAGCCCCTCGCCCATGCGATCAAAGCGCATATAGGCGATGGCGTGCCCGCCCGATTGGGTAAAAAGCGTGCCCGCCTCGCGCCCGTCGGCCATCAGGATCGGCGTCCCGACCGGGGCCTCGCCCGCGATGCCGACAGTGACCAGACCTTTGCGCAAGTCGGTCTTGTGCTTCATTCGCGCGGTGACCTCCTGCCCGACATAGCAGCCCTTGCGGAAATCGACGCCATGCAGACGCTCGAACCCGGCCTCAAGAATGAAGGTGTCGTTCGGGATCAGCTCGACCAACGACTCGGGGATGCAATGCTCGACCCGGATCGCGTCGAAATCGCTGCCGTCATCGCCCGTGCCGCCATACAGCCGCCAGCCAAGTGCTGGATGGCGCGGATCGGCAATGGCCGCGTCGGGCATGTCGCCCGTGCCACGTGAAACGGTCAGATCGGTCGCCTCAATCGTCACCGCCGAGCGCAGCTTGTACATGGTCAGCCTGCGCATCAGGTCGTCGGCCAGCCGTTCGTCCACATCGATCAGCAGCCGCTCGCCCATGGGCACGATCAGGAAATCGGCCAGATACTTGCCCTGCGGGGTCAGCAGCGCCGCCCAGACCGGCACGTCGCCGACCTTGTTCGTCACCAGCCCTTGCAGGAACTGCACCCGATCCGGCCCCGAGACCGCCAGAATCCGCCGCATCATTCTTCTCCGAATTGCAATCTGACCAGCGCCGCATAAGCGCCGCCCTTTTCCATCAACTGGTCATGGCTGCCCTCTTCGACAACCCTGCCGGCTTCCAGCACGATGATCTTGTCGGCCTGCCGGATGGTGGACAGGCGGTGCGCGATGACCAAAGTGGTGCGGCCAACGGACAGCCCGTCCAGCGCCTGCTGGACCAGCCGCTCACTTTGCGCGTCAAGCGCGCTGGTTGCCTCGTCCAGCAGCAGAACCGGAGCATCGCGCAAAATGGCACGCGCGATGGCCACGCGCTGGCGCTGCCCGCCCGACAGGGCCGAGCCGCGCGGCCCGGCGGGCGTGTCCAGGCCATAGGGCAGCGGATCGACGAAATCGGCGACATGGGCGGCCTCGATGGCGGCGCGAAGGCGGGGTTCGTCCTCGGCATGGCCCAGCAGGATGTTCTCGCGCAGGGTCTCATCGAACAGGGCCGCGTCCTGACTGACGGTGGAAAACTGGTCGCGCAGGGTCGCCAGATCGAACTCGGCCAGCGGCACCCCGCCCAGGGTGATGCTGCCCGAGGCCGGATCGACCATGCGGGTCAGCAGGTTGAAGACCGTCGACTTGCCCGCCCCGGACGGCCCGACCAGCGCCGTGGTCTGCCCCGCCTCGGCTGTGAAGGTCAGGCCGTTCAGCACCGGATGGTTGTCATAGGACAGATGCACATCCTCCAGCCGGATCGTGGTGTCCGGCGGAGCCTCGCGGCGCGGACCCGAGGTAATCGTGGGCCGCATGTCGAGGATTTCGTAGATACGCTCAAGGCTGGCGGCAGCGGTCTGCCAAGTGCCCGCAAGGGTGCCCAAGCGACGCAGCGGCTGGAAGGCCAGTGCCATGGCGGTAAAGAAGGACATGAAGTCGCCGACGGTACGCTCGCCCGACATGACCTCGGCCCCGCCCAGCCAAAGGACGCCCATGAAACCAAGGCCGGTCACCACATCGACCAGCGCCGGAACCGTCGCGCCGATGGCCGACATCTTGATCTGGCCGATGCGGATGCGGTCGACGATCTGGGCAAAGCGCCCGGCCTGATAATCCTCCATCCGGTTCAGCTTGACCGCGTTGATACCGTGCAGGACCTCATCCAGACGGGTGGCGCGCTGGCTGGCATTCTGGCGGTTCTGGCGCATCTTGCGGCGGATGTAGCGCTGGACCATGACCATCGGCAGGATCAGCAGCGGCGCACCGATCAGCGCGGCCAAGGTCCATTCCGGATCGACCGCGATCGCCACGCCGAACAGCGACACCAACGAGACGATGTCGCGCCCCATCCCCGAGATGAAGGTGGACCAGACCCCCTGCACCGCGATGGAATCGCCCTGCACCCGCTCGATCATCGCGCCGGGAGGGTTCTTCTGGAAGAATGCCCCGTCCAGCGTCATCACATGGCGCAGCATGTCGGTCTGCATCGTCGTCGACACCGCCAGCGACACCGAGGTCATCAGGCTACGGTTGATGACGAAAGTCGCGGCCCGCAGCAGGAACAGGCCAAAGATCACGCCGCCGACCCACCAGATCGCGTCGCTGTCGCCACCGACGAAGACGCGGTCGAAAAGCGGCTTCAGCATCCAGCTGAGCAGGCCCAGCGTCGAGCCCTCAAGGACCAGGAAGAACAGTGCCAGCGAGATCCGCGCCCAGTAGGGATGCAGGTAGTCCCGCCACATGCGTGAGAACAGATTGGCTGTTTTCTGGATTTTTTCGGCCATCGATGCCCCGCAAGAAACTCGCCAAGGGATAAGCCGCGCAGCCCCTCAGGGCAAGGGCCGCCCCCGGTTGACGCCGCAACGGCGCGGGCCTACCGATTGCACGTTCTGCAAAAAAGGCGTCACGTCATGAGCTTTGCCCTTGGGCGTCCGGTCATCGCGATCCCCGGCCCCTCGCCCGTTCCCGACCGCGTGTTGCGCGCGATGCACCGCCCCTCCCCCGACATTTACGGCCCCGAACTGGCGCAGGAAAACCTGGCCATGATCGCACGGCTGAAGCGTCTGGCCGGAACGTCGGCGCATTGCGTGCCCTATATCGGCAATGGCCATGCCGGCTGGGAAGCTGCGAACGTGAACCTGTTCAACCGGGGCGAGCTGGCACTGGTGCTGACCTCGGGCCATTTCGGGCGGGGTTGGGCGCAGACCGCGCGGGGTCTGGGGATCGAGGTCGAGACGCTGGATTTCGGACTGAGCCCGCCCGATCCGCAAAGGCTGGCCGAACGTCTGGCCGAGGACCGCGAGGGCCGGATCAAGGCCGTGCTGGTCTGTCAGGTCGATACCGCCAGTTCGGCGCGGGCCGATATTCCGGCGATCCGCGCGGCGATGGGCGATCACCCGGCGCTGCTGGCCGTCGATGCCATCGCCTCGCTGGGTTGCGAGCCGCTGCTGATGGATGAGTGGGGCATCGACCTGCTGGTTTCGGCCAGTCAGAAGGGGCTGATGGTGCCGCCGGGACTGGCGCTGGTCTGGTTCTCGGACCGGGTGAAGCGGCTGGGCCGTACCGATCTGGCGACGCCTTACTGGGACTGGACGCCCCGCTCCGAAGCGCAGGAACTGTGGCAGTTCTGGGGCGGCACGCCGCCGGTTCAGCATGTCTATGGCATGAACGAGGCGCTGACCCTGCTGCTGGACGAGGAAACGCTGCCCGTCGCCTGGGCCCGACACGAGGCGCTGGCCCGCGCGACCTGGGCTGCGCTGGAGGCATGGGGTGCGGGCGGGACCGGAATTTCCACGGTGGTCGCGGACCCGGCCGGGCGCGCGCGCTCGGTCACGGCGGCGACGATCCCGAATGCCACTGCGCTGCGGGCCTGGACGCAGGAAAAGGCCGGGCTGACGCTGGGCGTGGGTCTTGGCGCTGCCGATCCCGAAGCCGGGCTGCGCATCGCCCATATGGGCCATGTCAGCGCCCATCAGCTGCTGGGCACCCTGGCGGTGATCGAGGCCGGGATGGATGCGCTTGGCATTGTCCATGGACCGGGCGGGATCGAAGCGGCGGCACGGCTGATCGCCCAATCGGCCTGACCTGTGCGACCTGCGCGGTCGCATGGGTATTTGTAAAACGGTGAAATCGGGCCTTGGCGCGTGGTATCATGCGCCGGGGCTGGGTGCGGGCATAAGGGTTCCCTGCGCCAGAGAAAGAAATGCGATGCGACTGACCACGCCACCCGAGTTCCAGTCCGAAGCCATGCTGCGGGGCATCGATTTCGCCCCGCTGGACCTGCTGTTGCGGCAGGAGGCGCTGGAGCATGGGCTGGAGGTCCATGACGGGCATGGCCGCTCGACCTGGTGCGAGACCGAGCTAGGCGAATTCGGCGTCAAGAAGCGCGGCGGCGACGTGCTGGTCTTTGCCCGTGCCCATCGGCCCGAATGGCTGTCGGCCATTCAGGAAGCCATCGTCGAGCATCTGGCCGAAACCATGCCCGAAACGGCGCAGGGCCTGCGCTGGTCGTCACTGGCCGATATCGGCAAGCCGCCGGCGAATTTCAGTCTGGCGCGGGTGGGCAAGGTCCGGCGGCTCTCGGCGGATTTTCTGCGCATGCGATTGCATGGCCCTGATCTGGGGCGGCTGGCGACCTTGGATTCGATCCATTTCCGGCTGGTCCTGCCGGTGGCGGGCGACACGGCCCCCGAATGGCCACGGCTGGGCGGGAACGGGCAGGTGCAATGGCCGTCCGGGGCCAAGGCGCTGCATCGGCCGGTCTATACGGTGCGGGCCATCGATGCCGATGCCGGCTGGCTTGAGACCGACATCTTCCTGCATCATGGCGGGCGTATCTCGGATTGGGCTTTGGCCGGACCCGAGGGCGATCTGGTCGGCTTGATGGGGCCGTCGGGCGGCGGGATTCCGACGACCGAGCGCTTGCTGCTGGCCGGGGACCAGACCGCGTGGCCCGCCATCGCCCGCATCCTTGAGTCGCGCCCCGATGCCATGGGGACAACATGGCTTCTGGGGGCGGAATCCGACTATCCTATGCCCAAGACCGGGAACATTTCCGTGACCCCCCTGCCGGACGGGGCCGAGGCTCTGGCCACGATCCTGCAGGAAAGCCCCCCGGAATCCACCGAACATCTTTGGATGGCAGGAGAAAAGTCCCGGATCGCCATGTTGCGGCATCTGCTGCTGGACAAGCTGGGCCACGACAAACGGCACGCCCATCTGGCGGCATATTGGACGGCAGGGACGCCAGATACCGGGGCTTGAAACCCGGCCAATAGTTGACAATTTTACCCTGAAGATTAATACCCTCCGCAAAAGCCGCGGCCATGGGGCGGAATTCCTTTCGTGGAAAGGATGCGCCATCAGCCAGTGCGGACGGATCTAATGCCGAAGATACGAAGGATCACCATGAGCCAATCGTCGCTGCCGCGCACCCGCGTGGGGACCGCACTTGTTCTAGCATGTCTGGCGACGGCTTCGCCCCTTTGCGCGCAGGAGGCGGCCAATGGCGCCGTGGCCCCGGCGGTCGAGCCGGCGCAGACCGTACCCGCAGCCACTGAACCGGCAGCACCCGCAGCCCCGGTCACGACGACCGAGGTGCCCGCGGTGTCGACGCCGCCCGCGACCGTTCCTGCCGCACCGGCAACTGTTCCGGCACCGGCAACCGCTCCGGCAGCGTCTACCGAAGCCGCGCCTGTGGCTGCCACTCCGGCGATCGTCCCCGCTCCGGTACCCGAGGCGCAGCCTGCAGCACCCGCCTCCAGCAGCATCCTGCCCGAAGTGATCCAGGACGCGCTGGAACCGCTTTCCCCGCAGGAGCGCGATCCGAACCTGCCCCATGACCTGTCGCCGATGGGGATGTTCTGGGCCGCCGACTGGGTCGTGAAGGGCGTGATGATCGGGCTGGCATTCGCCTCAGTCGTGACCTGGACCGTGCTTTTCGCGAAATTCCTTGAGCTGATGGGGGCGCTGCGCCGCGTTCAGACCGGCATCCGCCGCGTCGAATCCGCGACCAGCCTGCCCGCAGCCCTTTCCGCCACCGGGCGACGCAAGGACCCAGTCTCGCGCATGATCAAGGCAGCAGCGACCGAATATGACCGCTCGGCCCCGGCACTGGACGTGGCGGGCGATTCCGGGCTGAAAGAGCGCGTTGAGTCCCATCTTGACCGCATCGAGGCCGTTGCCAGCCGCCGCATGGGCCGTGGCACCGGGGTTCTGGCGACCATCGGCTCGACCGCGCCTTTCGTCGGGTTGTTCGGGACCGTCTGGGGCATCATGAACAGCTTCATCGGCATTTCGGAATCGCAGACCACCAACCTTGCCGTCGTCGCTCCCGGCATCGCCGAGGCGCTGCTGGCCACCGCCATCGGTCTGGTCGCGGCAATTCCCGCCGTCGTCATCTACAACGTCTTTGCCCGCGCCATCACCGGCTACCGGCTGCGTCTGGCCAATGCCTCGGCCGGGGTGAAGCGTCTTGTCAGCCGCGATCTGGATTTCCGCGGCACCACCCCTCGCAGCGAGGTCTGAGCCATGGCTGGCAGTGTCCGCGAATCGCAAGGCGACGATCTGGTCGAGAACCACGAGATCAACGTCACCCCCTTCATCGACGTCATGCTGGTGCTGCTGATCATCTTCATGGTCGCCGCCCCGCTGGCGACGGTCGATGTGAACGTGGACCTGCCGGTTTCCAATGCGACCCCGGCGCAGCGCCCGGATCAACCGGTCTGGGTCACGGTCAAGCCCGACCTGACGCTGGCCTTGGGCAATGACGATATTCCGGCGGGCGGTCTGGCCACGGCGCTGGCCACCGCCACCGAGAATGACCACGAAAGGCGAATCTTCCTGCGCGCCGACAAGGCCGTGACCTATGGCGACCTGATGGGCGTGATGAACACGCTGCGCGAGACCGGCTACCTGAAAATCGCGCTGGTCGGGCTGGAATCGACCGCCGCAGCACCCGGCGCGGTCCCTGCCGCCGCCGCCCCGGCCGCCGCTCCTGCTCCTGCCCCCGCCGGAGCCCCTCAGCCATGAGCGCGCAGGCGGCGATACGCGATGGCGCGCTTTGGGGCTCGGTAGCGGTCGTCGTGCTGGCCGCGCATCTGGGCGGCGCGATCTGGATCATGCACCGGGCCGAGGCGGCAGCGCCCCCCGGCCTGCCCGACCCGATCTATGTCGAACTGGCCCCCATGCCCGAGGCCGCAGCCCCGCCGGATGAGGCAGAGGCCCCGGAAATCGCCGAGGCCGCCCCGGAACCCACGCCAGAACCCGAACCGGAACCCGAGCCCGAGCCGGAACCCGAACCCGCGCCCGATTTCGTCATGGACGAACCGCTGCCGCAGCTGGAACCGCTGCCGGACATGAACACGCTGTTCCCGCCGCCCGCCGATGCGGTGGTGCTGCAGAAATCTGTTCGGCCCAAGACCCGCCCCGAGCCTCCCGAACCCGAGCCGGAGCCGGAGCCGGAACCCAAGGTCGTCCAGAATGAGCCGGAACCGAAGAAGGTCGAGAAGAAGAAGGAAGTCGCCAAGGAAGAGCAGACCGCCCGCAAGGCCACGACCACGGTCCGCGCTCAGCCTTCGACCCGCACGGCAGCTCCGTCTCAGGGCGGCGCGCCCTCGGCCAAACAGGTGGCGTCATGGCAATCCAAGGTGCAATCTTCGGTGGCCCGCCACATGATGCGGGCAAGGCTGAACAAAGGCGGGGTCCATGTGACCGTGTTGTTCACCATCAACGCGAATGGCAGTGTCTCGGGCGGTAGGTTGGGGAGTTCGACCGGCGATGCCAAGACCGATGCCGCGCTGGCGCGTCAGGCAGCCAGACTGCCCAAGATGCCGCCACCGCCGTCAGGCAAGGCGACGCCCATGACGCTTCCAGTCACCATCAAGAAGTGAGCGCCTGAACCCCCAGCGCGGGGGCAAGGCCGCGGATCACCTCGGCCAGCGCCCGCGCATCGGTTCCGGCATCGGCATTCCTACGCCAGACCACCGCCAGATCGCGTGAAGGTTCTGGCGCGGCAAAGGGCACGATGCGCAAGCGGCCATCGTGGTTCTCATCGGCAAGGGCGATGCGCGGGATCAGCGTCATCCCCAGCCCGCTTGACACCATCCGCATCAGCGTGGCCATCGATGCCGCCTCAAGGTTCACCTTGCGGCGCGGGTTGCGCATGCCGCAGACCTCCAGCGCCTGATCGCGCAGACAATGCCCGTCGGCCAGCAGCAGCAGGCGTTCCGCCGCAATGCTTTCGGGCTTGGCGGGACCGGACAGGAAGGTGGTGTCATCCTCGGACAGGGCGACCAGAAAGCCGTCGCGCAGGACCGGCTCGGCCATGATGCCCGCTTCCATCACCGGCAGGGCCATCAGCCCGGCATCATAGCGATGGCTGGCGATCCCGGCCAGCAGGTCGTCGGTCACCACCTCATGCAGTTCCAGATCCAGCGCCGGATGGCTTTGCCGCAGGGCCGAGATCAGATGCGGGATAAGATAGGGCGCCACCGTCGGGATCAGCGCCAGCCGCAGCTTGCCGGTCAGCGCGCCACGTCCCGCCCGCGCCACAGCCTGCAAGCGCTGCGCCGAATCCATCAGCTCTTGCGCGATGGGCAGCAGCCGGTCCCCCAGCGCGGTCAGCCGCACCGGGCCGGTGCCCGCGCCGCGTTCAAACAGCGCACCGCCCAGACGCGCCTCAAGCTGGGCAATCTGGCTGGAGAGGCCGGGTTGCGAGACGTTGGATACCTCGGCCGCGCGTCCGAAATTGCGCAGCCGCGCGACGGCAAGGAAATAGGTGATCTGGCGCAGCGTGAAATTCATAAGCGGTGATTATCACGATGCGCCGGAACAAGAACCCCCCTTAATCGGCGCGTGCGGGGCGCATTAATCGCTGCGCGCGGGGCGCGACACCAGCAGCTTGTCGATCCGCCGCCCGTCAAGGTCGACGACCTCGATCCGCCAGCCGTCCCATTCAACCACATCGCCCACCTGCGGGATTGCGCCCGCCAGATCCAGCACCAGCCCGGCGACGGTCGAATAATCGTGATCGTCCGACAGAGGCACCGACAAGCGGTCGGCGAATTCATCGACCGGCATCCAGCCCGCGATGAGCAGGCTGCCATCCTCGCGCTGGACCAGTTTCGGTTCGTCGTCATCCATGCCGACGAACTCGCCAGTGATCGCCTCAAGCACGTCCATCGGCGTCACCACGCCCTCGAAATGGCCGTATTCGTCATAGACCAGCAGCATCTGACCCGGAGAGGCGCGCAGCTTGGCGATGACCTCGGGGGCGTCCATGGTCTCGGGGATGATCGGGGCGGGCTTCATTAGCGCGCGCAGATCGAATTGCTGGCCATTCACCGAAATCAGGTCGGCACTGGCAACGACGCCAATCATCTCGTTTTCGTTGCCGTCGCTGACCGGCAGGCGGGTGCGGTGGCTGTCCTTGAACTTGCGGGCGATGGTCGCATAGCTGTCATTCACGTCGACGGCGGCAATGTCGCGGCGCTGCGTCATCAGCCCGCGCGCGCTGCGGTCGGCAATGCGCATGACGCCGGCGATCATCTCGGTCTCGGCGCGGTGCATGACGCCGGCGCTTTCGGCCTCGGCGATGACCAGACGGATTTCCTCGTCCGAGATGCCGCGGTCGTCATCGCCGGTCTGGCGCAGCAGCGACAGCACCAGCCTGCCCGAGCGATCCAGCAGCCAGACCAGCGGCGCGGCGACGCGCGAGATGCCCTTCATCAGCGGCGCGACCTTCACCGCGACGGTTTCGGGCGACCGCAGGGCGATCTGCTTGGGCACAAGCTCACCCAGGATCAGCGACAGATAGGTGATGGCCACGACCACGCCGCCCATGCCCAGGGGCTGTGCCAGCGTCGGCGGCACGCCCCAGCCGGGCAGAGCATTTGCCAGACGCGCGCCCAGCGTCGCCCCGGAAAACGCCCCCGACAGCACGCCGACCAGCGTGATCCCGATCTGCACCGAGGACAGGAACCGCCCCGGCTCCTCGGCCAGACGGATCGCGGTCGCGGCCCCGCGGTTGCCCCTGTCGGCCAGCACCTTCAGCCGCACCGGGCGCGACGAGACGATGGCCAGCTCGGACATGGCCAGCAGGCCGTTGAGCAGGGTCAGAAGGACGACGATGGTTATTTCGATCCACATGGGACAGCTCGGTTCCGGAAACGATGCGGTTGCAGGTCAGGCCAGCGCACGCGACAAAAGAAAAATCACGGCCTTGATCATCGCATAGACGACCCCGACCGCGATGGCGAAAGAAACGATGCCCAGCACCGCGCCAAGACCCGCCCACAGCCCGTCACGTTCGAGCAGGCCCAGCATCATGACGCTGATGGCAAAGGCGGGCAGCATGTTGCCCAAGGGCACCGGCAGCAGCAGCACGACGGATAAGGCAAGGCACAGCCCACCGATCAGCCTTTCGCTGCGGGGTGTGACCAAGGGGGCGATACGGGGGCGAAGCAGGTGCTCCAGCGCGGAAAGCGGCGGCGTCACGCGCCGCACCACGCCTGCAAACATATTGCGCGGCATCGAGCGCCGCGAGATGAACGGCGGCAACCACGGGTTTTGCCCGGTCATCTGCTGCCATGTCAGATAGATCAGCGGCCAACCCAGAATCGCCGACAGCCCCGGCGGGGCGGGGACGACATTCGGCACGGCAAAGATCAGAATCAGCGCCGCCAGCGCCTGCCCCGGCATCAGGGCCAGCAGGTCGCCCATGGCAATGCGCTGCCGCTGACTGTCCTGCGCAAGCGTCGTCAGGCGCTGAGACAGGCTCTGGCGCGCCTCGGGTCGGCTAGGGCCGGGCTCCGGCGAAGGGTCACCCCCGGGATCAGGGGCGAGGGTTTCGACTTGGCCCGGCCCGCATCTTCGCGGGGGCTCGGGCGTGTCGGAAATGTCGTCGATCATCGAAGAGTCGGCGGCCGCTTTCCATAAGTGGGACGGACCCACTGTAGCGAAATGACCGCCAAGAACAACCGCCGATGACGTATCCGTGATGCCGGGACGATTTGCGCACCCCGGCGGGACGGGTCAGGCCGTCTTGAACAGCGCTTTCAGCGTCGAGGGCTGGCAGCGCAGATATTGCGGCGAGGCAGTCACGCTGGCCCCCAGTTCGGCCGCGACATGCCAGGGCCAGCGCGGGTCGTAAAGCACGGTGCGCGCCACCGCGATCATATCGGCATCGCCCGTGGACACGATGGCCTCGGCCTGATGCGCCTCGGTGATCAGCCCGACGGCAATGACCGGAATACCCACGGCTTGCTTGACCGCGCGGGCCAGCGGCACCTGATAGTTCGGCCCGACCGGGATCTTTTGCCGCGGGTCAAGCCCACCGCTGGACACATGGATCGCGTGACAGCCCCGTGCCTCAAGCTCGACCGAGATCGCGACGGTGCTGTCGCTGTCCCAGCCACCCTCTTGCCAGTCGTCGCCATCGACCCAATCGGTGCCGGACAGGCGCACGGTCACGGGATAGCCCTCGGGGACGGCGGCCTTCACCGCATCAAAGACCTCAAGCGGGAAGCGCATGCGGTTTTCAAGGCTGCCGCCATATTCATCCGTACGCTTGTTCGACAGGGGCGACAGGAACTGGTGCAGCAGATAGCCATGCGCGGCATGGATCTGGATCGCGTCGATGCCCAGCCGGACAGAACGACGGGCGGCCTCGGCAAAGGCCTCGCGCACCTTGGCCATCCCGGCCTTGTCCAGCGCGACCGGAGGGTTGTCGCTGGCCGCGAAGGGCAGGTCCGAGGCCGAGACGGTCTGCCAGCCATTCGCGTGATCGGGCGCGATCTGGCCGCCGCCATCCCAGGGCTTCGCGGTCGAGGCCTTGCGTCCGGCATGGGCCAGCTGGATCGCGATGGGCATGTGGGACCATGCCCGCACGGACTTCAGCACGCGATCGATCGCCGCCTCGGTCGCGTCGTCCCACAGACCGACATCGGCATAGCTGATGCGGCCCTCGGGCAGGACGGCGGTCGCCTCGATGGTCAGGATGCCCGCGCCCGATTGCGCCAGCATGCCCAGATGCATCAGGTGCCAGTCCGTCATCTTGCCATCTTCGGCCGAATACTGGCACATGGGGGCAATGACGATGCGGTTCGCAAGGGTCGAGCCACCGATCGTGATCGGCTCGAAAAGCTTGGATTGGGGCATGGGGCCCTCCTGCTGATGATGCAGAAATGAAGTAGTCGGGCCATGGGGATTCACAAGCCCCACGCCCAAATCCGACCGATCTGTTCCGTCGCGGCCACTGCATGGGGGCCATGACCCGCTATCGCTTCACTTTTTCCGGCACTTTGTCTAATAGGCTGCCAATCCCAAAAAAGGTAATGCAATGGCCAGCGCCAATCTCAACATCATGATCAAGGCCGCGCGCAAGGCGGGCCGCAGCCTTGTCAAGGACTTCCGCGAGGTCGAAAACCTTCAGGTCAGCGTCAAGGGCGCCGGCGACTTCGTCAGCCGCGCCGACCGCGAGGCCGAGCGCATCATCAAGGAAGAACTGCGTGGCGCCCGCCCGAACTACGGCTGGGTTGGCGAGGAAACCGGCACTGACGCCGGTGAGGACCCGACCCGCCGCTGGATCGTCGACCCGCTGGACGGGACCACCAACTTCCTGCACGGCCTGCCGCATTGGGCGGTCAGCATCGCGCTGGAGCATAAGGGCGAAATCGTCGCCGCCGTGGTCTATGACGCCGCCAAGGACGAGATGTACACCGCCGAAAAAGGCGACGGCGCCTTCCTGAACGACCGCCGCATCCGCGTATCGGGCCGCCGCCACATGATCGAATCGATCTTTGCGACCGGCGTGCCCTTTGCTGGCCAGAACGGCCTGCCCGCGACCATCCGCGACCTCAGCCGCCTGATGCCGCTGACCGCTGGCGTGCGTCGTTGGGGTGCGGCCTCGCTGGATCTGGCCTATGTCGCCTCGGGCCGCTTCGACGGCTACTGGGAACGCGGGATCAAATCCTGGGACGTGGCTGCGGGCATCCTGCTGGTCAAGGAAGCGGGCGGCTTCGTCGAATCGATCCGTTCCGAGGACAACCCGGTCGAATCCGGCTCGATCATCGCGGGCAATGCTCAGCTGTTCGAACCCTTCGCGGAAATCATCCGCAGCCGGGACTGACCCCGGTTGACCTTTCCGCCGGTCGGGCGCATGGCTTCCATACCAGAGGAAAGCCTGCCATGACCGAGAAACACCGGACGGGGCCTCACTTGGCCCCGCCAGAGTCCCCGACCGCCTCTTATCAGCCTTCACCGGGCGAGGATCGGCAGGGAAAAGCCATCATGATGATCTGCGCGGCCGCGCTTGTCTTTGCCATGATGGACGGCATGTCGCGCTATCTTGGCGCAGCCTATTCGCCGATTTTCGTCATCACCCTGCGCTACTGGTTCTTTGTCGGCTTCGTGCTGCTGCTTTGTGCCCGGTCGCCGGGCGGGATTCGCGGCGCAATTCGTTCAAAGCGACCGGGAGTGCAGATATTTCGCGGTGTGCTTCTGGTCTTCGAGGTCGTGGTCACGGTCGAGGCCTTTGTCCGGCTGGGCCTGATCAATACCCATGCGATCTTTGCCTGCTATCCGCTGCTGATCTCGGCCCTGTCCGGCCCAGTCCTTGGCGAAAAGGTGGGCTGGCGACGCTGGGCCGCCGTCGCCGTGGGGTTCACCGGCATCCTGATCGTGCTGAAACCCGGCAGCGGGGTGTTCTCGACCGAGGCCGCCCTGCCCTTCCTCGCAGCCGTGATGTTCGCGCTATACGGGCTGCTCACACGTCTGGTCGCGCGCGACGATGGGGCCATGGTCAGCTTCTTCTGGACTGCCGTGGCGGGGGCCGTCGCAATCACGCCTTTCGGCCTGAGAGAATGGCAACCTATTGCCGCTTGGGATCTGCCGTGGCTCTTGCTGCTCTGCCTTGGGGCGGCAGCCGGGCATATGCTGCTGATCAAGGCCTATGAGATGGCCGAGGCCTCGGCGCTGCAGCCGTTTTCCTACACCCAGCTTGTCTGGGTCAGCATCTTTGGCGTGCTGATCTTTGGCGAGACGCTGGCCCCCAACGTCGCCCTTGGCGGGCTGATCGTCGTCGGCGCGGGCCTGTTCACCTGGTGGCGGTCGCGCCAGCGGGAACGGGCTGCTCGGCAGGGGTGACGGCGGCCTTGGCTTCCTGAATGTCGGGGGCGGGGCCAAGCACCTCGGCCAGCACGCCGCCCGCCGCGTAATGGATCAGCGCGCGCTCCGACATTGGCGGACGCTTCGACAAGGCCAGACGGATCGGAGGCTGCGGCGGAATCGGCATGATGCCCCCGCCGCTCAGGTCAAAGCTGGGCACGATGGGCGCGGGCTTGCCCATGATGCGCGCGCGGTAGACCGGCAGCGCCTCGGCCACGCGCATGACGTAGTTCCGGGTTTCGTCAAAGGGGATCATCTCGACCCACTCGATCGGGTCGGCAGCGCGGCGCAGATCGCCGAAATCGTTGATCCAGCGCGCCGAGCGCCCCGGCCCGGCATTGTAGCCGGCGCTGACCAAGGCAATCGACGGACCGAAGCGGTCGCGCAACCCATCCAGATAGGCCGCCCCCAATCGCGCGTTATAGGCGGCGTCCTTGGACAGGCGCGGCGCATCATAAGGCTCGCCCAGCTTGCGGGCCATTTCCTTGGCGGTACCGGGCATGACCTGCATCAGCCCCTGCGCGCCGACATGCGACGAGACCGTGTGGTTGAATTCGCTTTCCCGGCGGGCAATCGACATGACCAGTTCCGGCGGCAGGCCCAGCGGCTTGGTCTCAAGCCCGGTCAGCGGGAAATAGGCGGCAGGATAGATCACCCCCTTGGCCGCAGCCGCCTTGGCCAGACGCAAGGCATACCACGGATGGTGCATTTCCAGCATCATCCGGGCCATGCGACCGATATCCTCGGGCGCAGCCGTCTCGGCCAGATGCAGGAAGAAGCGCGCCGCCTGATCGGTATCGCCCGCCGCCATCAGCCAGACGCCCGCCTGCCAGACCGGATTGTAGCGCAGATCGCTGTCGCGCCATTCCGGCAGGCTGTCATTGGCCAGCCCCGGAACCGCTAAAGCGGGCTGCATCGGCTGGCGCAGCTTTTCGGCGGCCAGCTGGCCGTAATAGGCGGTCTGCCAGCTTGCGGCATGCAGATACGCACCACGCGCGGCATCCTTGTCGCCAGCGGCCTCATGCGCGCGGCCCTGCCAGTAAAGCGCCCGCGACAGCGAGATCGGGCTGCTGACGCCCGCCTGCAGCCGGGTGAAATGCCCAAGCGCGCGGTCGCTTGCACCCTGTTTCAGCGCAGCGAACCCGGCCAGCCATTCCAGATCGATGAAGGGCTCGCCGCCTTCGGGCAAGAAATTCCCGGCGGCCAGCTTCTCGGCCAGCGGCCAGTCGCCTGCGCGCATCGCCTCGCGCACGAAATCGGCGCGGGCCTTGGCCCAATCCTCGGGGACGCGCAGCGCCTGCGCATCGGTCGAGCGTTCCAGCATCAACTCGCGCGCCAGATCCGGCATTTTCGCCCGCATCCGCCAGCGGAAACGGTCCAGCGCCAGCCCAGCATCGGCGCGCTGTTCGTCGGACAGGACAAGGATCAGCGCATCGACCCCAGCCTTGCCGGATTGCAGCGCGATGCGTGCCCGGCCGATATTCTGCGCGGCTGGCGTCGCCAGCGGCAAGGCAATCTCGGCCGATTCCCATTCCCCCTGATCCAGCAGGCTGGACAGGCGCGCGTCGTGCAATCCGACCAGATCCGCGCCATAGATGGCGACGAAATTGTCGGATTCGGGGTCGGTCAGCGGCTGAGTCGTCCAGAAGCGCGCCAATTCCGCCTGTGCCGCAGCGGCATCCGTCTCGCGCAGCGCGGTGACCAGCGCCTTGGCCCCGGCCACCGTGTCGGGGCGGCGCGGGCCGAACCAGTCGATGATCTCGGTCGCGGGCAGATCCCGGCGCAGCAGCGCATCGCCCCGGCGATACAGCAGCGTCATCCCCGGCCAATCGCGATGGGCGCGGGCAAAGGCCAGATATTCCGGCCAAGTCCCCTGCCCCGCCCGCAATTTCTGCCATTCGATCAGCGCCTGCGCCATCGGACCGGATTTGCGAGCATAGGATTCGGCATCCGCCCAGTCGCGTGCGCCCGACGCGGCCAGCGCACTGGCAATCGCCGTGGCGTCCTCGGCATGCGCAGGTTGCAGGCCAAAGGCCAGCGAAAGGGCCAGCAAGGGCCCCAGAACCCTGTCGCGCAAAGGATACATCATGCCCCCATTACTGCGGGCTTTCCTGCCGTCGCGCAACTCACATCCTTGGCAAGCGCCGCCACGGGATGTAAGGCCATCAAAGATTCAAACTCAGGATACTGTCATGTTCAAAGGCTCTCTGCCCGCGCTGGTCACGCCATTCACCCCCGAGGGGGAACTGGATCTCGCTGCGCTGAAGAAGCTGGTCGAGTGGCATATCGCCGAGGGCAGCCATGGGCTGGTCCCCGTCGGCACCACCGGCGAAAGCCCGACCCTGAGCCATGACGAACACCGCACCGTCGTCGAAGAGGTCGTGCGCCTTGCCGCCGGTCGCATCCCGGTCATCGCCGGTGCCGGGTCCAATTCCACGCGTGAAGGGATTGGTCTGATCCAGCACGCGCAGGCCGCGGGCGCCGATGCCGCGCTGGTCGTGACCCCCTATTACAACAAGCCGACCCAGCCCGGCCTGATCGCGCATTACACCGCGCTGCATGACGCCAGCGATCTGCCGATCATCATCTACAACATCCCCGGCCGCTCGGTCATCGACATGACCCCCGAAACGATGGGCGAACTGGCCAAGCTGCCGCGCATCATCGGCGTCAAGGACGCGACCGGCAAGCTGGAGCGCGTCAGCCAGCAACGCATCACCTGCGGCACGGATTTCATTCAGCTGTCCGGCAATGACGACACCGCGCTTGGCTTCAACGCCCATGGCGGCGTCGGCTGCATCTCGGTCACGGCGAACGTCGCGCCGCGGCTCTGCTCGGAATTCCAGCAGGCGATGATGGCGGGCGATTTCGCCAAAGCGCTGGAATATCAGGACAAGCTGATGCCGCTGCATGTCGCGATCTTCCTTGAGCCGGGCGTGGCCGGCGCGAAATACGCGATGTCGAAACTGGGCCTGTGCAGCGACCGTGTGCGCCTGCCGCTGGTCGGGCTGACCGACGCGACCAAGGTGGCGATCGACGCCGCGCTCAAACATGCGGGCCTGATCTGAGGCCCCGCCCCCGGAACGCAAAGGCCGCCCCAAGGGCGGCCTTTTTCATTCAACGCGGCGCGGAATAGACCACCGACCAATAGGCGAAACGCCCGTCAGCGGACAGCGCGTGTCCGATCCCCATGTCCTGCAACTGGGGAATCACGATGTTCTCGCGGTGCTTGGCCGAGCTTGACCATTCCCGCAGCGCGCCATTCAGGTCAAAGATCGAACTGGCCCCGGCCGCGATGTTTTCAGCGGTGATGCGGGGCGTGTAGCCCAGTTGCTTGACCCGCATCCCCGGCCCGGTCGAGGCCACCCCGCGATGATCCATCTGGCCGCGCCTGGCCATGTCGCAGGCCTGTTGTTGCGCCGCCTTTTGCAGCTTGGCGTTCCCGCGCAAGGACGACAGCCCGGCCTGCGCACGCACCGCGTTGGTCTGGGAAAGGGCGATCCCGGTTTCCGAGGCCGACAAGGCCCGGCATTGGGCGTCACCCGCGACCGAGACATTGACCGCCCGATGCCCGTCGGTCCGCACGATGCCCTTGGGCATGCTTGGGACAATCGGATTGTCCGGTTTGGGCGCATCCGGCTGGGAACAGGCTGCAACAAGGCAAATGACCACAACTGAAACGAACTTCTTCATAAGATCCTGCAAAAAACTTAAACCGCGACGCCGGATTATGACGCGCGACATCAATACAATCTTGAAGGCGGCAAGTGAAACGATCAGCCCTTGTTCAGCGGCTCATGCATGGGATCGCCATAGGTCGACCATGAGGTGTCGGGCGAAGGCTTGGGAATTTCCTCCTCGCGCCAGTTCACATGCATGTTGGCCTTGGCGATGACATTGCCGGTGACCGGCGCGGTCAGGAACAGGAACAGGGTGATCAGCAGCTCATGCCACGTGACCTGCCCGTGTTGGGTCGGAAACCACACCAGCGAGCCGATCAGCACCGCGCCCACGCCCAACGTCGCCGACTTCGTCGGTGCATGCAGCCGCGTCATCTGGTCGGGCAGCTTCACCAGCCCATAAGAGCCGACAAAACCAAAGATCCCGCCCACTACCAGCAGGAACGAAACGACGATTTCCCCGATCATTTCCATTGGCTGCCCCTTATTCGATGATGTCGCCGCGCAGGATGAATTTCCCGTAAGCGACGGTCGAGATGAAGCCGACCATCGCGAACAGCAGCGAGGCCTCGAAATACATGCCGGTGCCCTTGTCGATTCCGAACAGCGCCAGAAGCGCGATGGCATTGATGGTCATCGTGTCCAGCGCCAGCACCCGGTCGGCAATGCCGGGCGCGCGGACCACGCGATACAGGCAGAACAGCATCCCCAGTCCAAAGCAGACATAGGCGAAAGCCAGCGCGTAACCGATCATGCAAAGATCTCCTTCAGGCGGGCCTCGTAGCGGTCCTTGATCTCATCGACGATGGCTTGGGGATCGGGCGCGTGCAGGCAATGGACCAGCAGCGCCTGCCCGTCCTCGGACAGATCGCAGGTCAGCGTGCCGGGCGTCAGCGTGATGGTCGAGGCCAAGGCGGTGATCGCCTCGGGCTGGGTCAGTTCCAGCGGAATGACGATCCATGCGGGCTGCAGATCGCGGCGCGGTTTGAACAGCACGATCCGGGCCACGTCGAAGTTCGCCTTGACGATGTCATGCAGCACGATCGCCAGATAGCCGGGAATCCGGCCCGGAGATTTCAGCTTGGCCGTATCGGGCCAATAGGGTGCCGTCATCAGCGGGATCACCACGCCAAGGATCACCGCAAAGACCAGCGATCCGACGGCCCAGCGGTTCACCAGCAGCATCCAGACCGCAATCAGGACCAGCGACAGATAGGGATGTGGCAGCAGGCGGCGGATCATTTCGTGCCCTCCTGCCCCTCAAGCACCGCGTGCAGGTAGATCGAGGGGTTGTACAGCTGATCGGCCGTCGCCTCGGCAAAGCGCGTCACCGGCCCGGCAAAGATGGTCAACGCCACGATCCCCGCCAGCAACAGACCCACGGCGCTGGCCGCCAGCGCGGGCGAGGCTGCGTCGCCCAGATCCTGAATATGCTCATCGGGTTCCAGCTTGGTCGGGATCGGACCCCGGCGCGGCGCGGCGGGCGCGGCGACGGGCACCGGTACCTCTTGCAGCTCGTAGGACTTCCAGAACACCAGCGAGCCCGCCCGCGACATGCCATAGATCGCCACCAGCGAGGACAGGATCACCGTGCCCCAGATCCACGGAGCAGCCGCCGCATCGCGGGTGGCGTCCAGCACCAGCAGCTTGCCGATGAAGCCCGAAAACGGCGGCATGCCGACCACGGCAATGGCGGTGGCAAAGAACAGCGCCGCGATCAGCCCATTGCCCGGCATGACCCCGTCCAGACGCAGCCACAGGTCTCCGCGTCGGGCACCGACCATGTCGACGACCAGAAACAGCGCCGCCCCGGCAAGGGTCGAGTGGATAATGTAATAGATCGCCGCCGTGGTCGCCTGCGGGGTGAATTGCGACACCGCGATCATCAGCGTGCCGACCGAGCCAATCGCTGCAAAGGCCGCCAGACGGCCAAGATTGCGCGTGCCCAGAATGCCGATCTGCCCGATCGCCAGCGTGAACAGGGCGGCGGGCAGCAGCAGGTCCATCACCACCCCCTCGATCACCGTGTCCTGCGGAAAGATCAGCGTGTAGAAGCGCAGGATCGCATAGACCCCCACCTTGGTCATCACCGCGAACAGCGCCGCGACCGGTCCCGGCGCATTGGCATAGGTCGAGGGCAGCCAGAAATGCAGCGGCACCAGCGAGGCCTTGATCGCAAAGACCAGCATCAGCAGCACTGCGCCGGTGCGCAGCAGCGCGGTGTCCTCGGCGGGCATGACGGCGACGCGGGCGGCCATGTCGGCCATGTTCAGCGTGCCGGTGACGGCGTAAAGCACCCCCAGCGCCGCCAGAAACAGGGTCGAACCCGCAAGGTTATAGGCGATGTATTGCACGCCCGCGCGCAGTCGCATCGGGCCGCCGCCATGGATCATCAGCCCGTAGCTGGCGATCAGCAGGATCTCGAAAAAGACGAACAGGTTGAAGGCGTCGCCGGTCAGGAAGGCACCGCAGACGCCCATCAGCTGGAACTGCCACAGCGCATGGAAATGCCAGCCCTTGCGGTCCCATCCCGAACCAAAGGCGTAAAGCTGCACCGCCAGCGCCAAAGCGGCGGTCAGCGCCACCATCATCGCCGCCAGCCGATCCAGCATCAGCACGATGCCAAAGGGCGCGGCCCAATTGCCAAGGCGATAGACATAGACCTCGCCCGAGGAAGCCATCCAGTTCAGATACAGCGCCACGCCCAACAGGGCGGCGGTTCCGGCGATGGAAAACACCCGTTGCAGCAGCAGGTCGGCGCGCATCCACAGGATGATCAGCGCGCCCATGACCGCCGGCAGAACGACGGGAGCGATCAGGATATGGTTCATCAGCGTCCTTCCCCGGCATCACCGCGGCTGACGCCCGGCTCTCGGTCGGCGCGGGGCATGTCGACGCGGTCGTCGCCGCCCTCAAGGAAGGCCCCCAGCGCCATCATCACCGTCACCGCCGTCATCCCGAAGGAAATCACGATGGCGGTCAGCACCAGCGCCTGCGGGATCGGATCGGTATAGCTGGTGACCCCGTCCTGCAGGATCGGGGGCTGGTTGATCACCAGCCGCCCGGTCGAGAACAGGAACAGGTTGATGGCATAGCTCAGCATGGTCGTGCCCAGCACCACCGCAAAGCTGCGGCGGCGCAGGATCAGATAGATGCCCGCCGCGGTCATCATCCCAATGGCGCTGGACAGCAGAAGCTCCATCAGCGGCCTCCCTTGATACGACTGGGGTTGATGTCCATCGGCTCGGCATTGACCGTCTCTCCGGCCTGCCGCGCGATCCGTGACAGCGAATTCAGCGCCAGCATCACCGCGCCGACAACACACAGGAACACGCCAAGGTCAAAGCCCATGGCCGAGGCCAGTTCGAACTTCTCGATCCCCGGCAGCTTCACATAGCCATAGGTCGAGGTCAGGAACGGATAGCCCGCGAACCATGCCCCGATCCCGGTCACGCCCGCCGCCAGCACGCCCGCGCCGATCATGGCATGATAGGGCACCCGGTTGCGGCTTTGCGCCCAGCCAAAGCCCGAGGCCATGTATTGCGACACCAGCGCGATCGACACGATCAGCCCAGCGACAAAGCCGCCGCCCGGCATGTTGTGGCCGCGCAGGAAGATATAGGCCCCGACCACCAGCGAAATCGGCAGGATCAGCCGGGTGATGACCACCATCAGCAGCGGGTGACGTGCCCCGGCGCGGCGGCTGTCATAGACCCAATTGCGCAAGCGACGTCCGCTTGCGCCAAGCAGCAGCGTCTCGGTCAGGGCAAAGATCGCCAGTGCGGCAATGCCCAGCACGGTGATCTCGCCAAAAGTATCATAGCCGCGGAAGTCGACCAGAATGACGTTCACGACATTGTCGCCGCCGCCCAGCTTGTGGCTGTTCTCGATCATGTAGCCCGAGATCGAGGGCAGCGCGAAATCGCTGCGCATCACCACATAGGACAATGCGCCGAAGCCCAGCCCGGTCAGCGTGGCGATGAAGGCGTCAAAGCCGCGCTTGCCGTCGCGGCTGTCCAGCACGGTGCGCTTGGGCAGGAAGTTCAGCGCCAGCAGCAGCAGGATGACCGTGACCACCTCGACCGAGATCTGGGTCAGCGCCAGATCGGGGGCCGACAGATAGACAAAGCTCCCCGAGACGATCAGCCCGATGATGCCCACCAGCACCAGCGCCAGCAACCGGTTGCGGTGAAAGGCCACCATGCAGCAGGTGGCGATCATCAGCAGCACCCAGCCGATCAGCGGAATCGCATGGATCGGCAGCATGGGCCGGGTCGCGCCGCTATAACCTCCGGTCGAGAAGGCCCAGAGGCCGCATAGCAGCACCGTCATCGAGAAGGCGACAAAGGCCCGCGCCATCGACCCATTGGTGAAGCGGTCGGTCAGCCGATAGGCCAGATAAAGCGCCGCCTGGGTCACGCCATCGAACATGGCTTTTGCATCGGGCCGCCAGACCCTGTCGCGGATGGCCAGCATGCGCGGATTGAGGATCAGCAGCAGCAGACCGCCCAATGTCGCTACGATCGACAGCTTCAGCGCCATGTTCAGCCCGTGCCACAGCGCCAGATGCGCGTGCGGATGCCCACCCGTGACAGCCCCCGCCGAGGCATCGACCAGCCAGCCCGCGAATGTGTTCGGAAACAGCCCGATCAGCACCACCAGCGCGGTCAGGATCGCGGGCCCGATCCACAGACCGATGCCCGGATCATGCGGCTTGTGGGGATAGTCGTCCCGTTCGGGACCAAAGAAGACCTGCCAGACGAAGCGCAGCGAATATCCGACCGAGAAGATCGCCCCTACTGTCGCCATCGCCCAGACCAGATTGGCATTGCCGCGCCAGACGGCATGGGTGGTTTCCTCCAGCATCATCTCCTTCGAGATGAAGCCGTTCAGCGGCGGAACGCCCGCCATCGACAGGGCTGCGATGGTGCCGATCAGGAAGGTGATGGGCATCAGCTTGCGCAGGCCCCCCAGCCGCTTGATCGAGCGCGTCCCGGCCTCATGGTCGATGATGCCCGCGGTCATGAACAGCGCGGCCTTGAAGGTGGCGTGGTTGATGATGTGGAACACCGCCGCCACCGCCGCAGCCTCGGTCCCGAAGCCCAGCAGCATCGTGATCAGGCCCAGATGCGAGACGGTCGAAAAGGCCAGAAGCGATTTCAGGTCGTCGCGGAAAAAGCCGATCCATGCGCCCAGCACCATGGTCACCAGCCCGGTGGTCGCGACGATATAGAACCATTCCGGCGTGCCCGACAGCACCGGCCACAGCCGCGCCATCAGGAACAGCCCGGCCTTCACCATGGTCGCGGAATGCAGATAGGCCGAAACCGGCGTCGGCGCGGCCATGGCGTGCGGCAGCCAGAAATGGAACGGGAACTGCGCCGATTTCGTGAAGGCCCCCAGCAGGATCAGAAGCAGCGCGGGCAGGTAAAGCGGGCTGGCTTGGATGGCCTCGCGCGCGTTCAGGATGTCGCTGATGTCGTAGCTGCCCGCGATATTGCCAAGGATCAGCATGCCCGCGATCATCGCAAGACCGCCCATGCCGGTCACGGTCAGCGCCATTCGCGCGCCCTGCCGCCCCTCGGGCAGGTGCTTCCAATAGCCGATCAGCAGGAAGGACGACAGCGAGGTCAGCTCCCAGAAGATCAGCAAAAGCAGGATGTTGTCGGACAGCACGATGCCCATCATCGCGCCCTGGAACAGCATCAGATAGGTATAGAACACGCCGACCGGCTCATGCCGCGCCAGATAGAAGCGGGCATAGGTGATGATCAGCAAGCCGATGCCAAGGATCAGGATGCCGAACAGCAGCCCCAGCCCGTCGATGCGGAAATTCGCGTTCAGCCCCAGCTGGGGCAGCCAGTCGATGCGGGTGGTAATGACCTCACCGGCCATGATCGCGGGGATATGCAGGCACAGGCCCAGCAGCGCGACAAAGGTGGCCGTTCCGCAAACCATCGCCGCCACATCCCGCCCGGATCGGATCAACAGGCCCGGCAGCAAAGCGCCGATGAAGGGAAGAGCGGCAATCAAGGCGGGCGACATGGTTCCTCCTTCCAGTGGCGATCCTATGTCCCGAGCCATTCCCTGAATGTCAACCCGAACCGGGGTTTAGGGAAGTTGACGCTAGGCGATGTTCACCTTTCGTGCTAATCAACGGGAAAAAATCGGGACAGGCATGAGAATTATCGGCATCGATCCGGGACTGCGAAACATGGGCTGGGGCGTGATCTCGGTCGATGGGCCGCGCCTGCGCCACATCGCCAATGGCATCGTCCATTCCGAGGCAGGCGATCTGGGGCCAAGGCTGGCGGTGCTGTATCGCGGGTTGTGCGAAGTCATCGCCGAACATCAGCCCACCAATGCCGCGGTCGAGCAGACCTTCGTCAACAAGGACGCGGTCGGCACGCTGAAGCTGGGACAGGCGCGCGGCATCGCCCTGCTGGCCCCGGCGGCGGCGGGCATCGAGATTGGCGAATACGCCCCGAACGCGGTCAAGAAATCCGTGGTCGGCGTCGGCCATGCCGCCAAAGAGCAGATCCAGCACATGGTCCGCCTGATGCTGCCGGGGGTCGAACTGGCCGGGCCTGACGCAGCGGACGCTCTGGCGATCGCGATCTGTCACGCGCATCACTTGCAGGGTCGCGCCCTGCGCATCAAGATCAAGACATGAGGGAAAGCACATGATCGGACGCATCGCCGGGATCATCCTGCACCGGGCACAGGACCATGTGCTGATCGACGTGCGCGGCGTGGGCTATATCGTCCATGTCAGCGAACGCACCGCCGCCAGCCTGCCACCGGCGGGTCAGGCCACCGCGCTTTATACCGAACTGCTGGTGCGCGAGGATCTGCTGCAGCTTTTCGGCTTCCCTTCGTTGCTGGAGAAGGAATGGCACCGGCTGCTGACCTCGGTTCAGGGGGTCGGGGCCAAGGTGTCGCTGGCCATTCTGGGCACACTCTCCGCCGAGGGTCTGTCGCGCGCACTGGCGCTTGGCGACTGGTCGGCCTTGCGCAAGGCACCGGGCGTCGGCCCAAAACTCGCGCAGCGCATCACCATGGAACTCAAGGACAAGGCCCCCGCGATCATGGCGCTTGGCGGCAGCCTCAGCGTCGATCTGGGGCCGATGCCGGACGCCGAGGTGATCGAATCCAGCGGCACCAAGAAGCCCGCCCCTGCCCCGCGTGTCGATAGCAACGCGCAGGCGACGGCGGATGCGCTGTCGGCACTGTCCAATCTGGGCTATGCTCCTTCCGAGGCTGCCGGGGCCGTGGCCGAGGCGCAGGGCCGGGAACCCGGTGCCCCGACCGCCGCGTTGATCCGGGCGGCCCTCAGGCTGCTTGCCCCCAAGGAGTAAGACGATGACCGGAAACCTGCGCACCTTCGTCCTGATGGCCGCCCTGACCGCGCTGGTCATGGGCATGGGCTATGTGATCGGCGGACAGGGCGGCGCGGTTTTCGCGCTGATCTTTGCGGGCGCGGGCAACCTCTGGGCATGGTGGAACAGCGACAAGGCCGTGCTACGCCAGCAGGGCGCAAT
The DNA here is from genome assembly GCF_009711205.1 of Paracoccus litorisediminis. Classification (GTDB taxonomy): domain Bacteria; phylum Pseudomonadota; class Alphaproteobacteria; order Rhodobacterales; family Rhodobacteraceae; genus Paracoccus; species Paracoccus litorisediminis. The sequence continues at coordinate 237,532 of NZ_WMIG01000002.1, forward strand.
GCTGGTGACGCGGCAGGACGCACCGGAACTGGTCGACATGGTGGCAGCGCTGGCACAACGTGCGAACCTGCCCATGCCCAAGGTCTATGTGCTGGCCACCGACCAGCCCAATGCCTTCGCCACCGGCCGCAATCCCGAAAACGCCGCCGTGGCGGTGACGCAGGGCATCATGCGGGTCTTGAACCGCGATGAGCTGGCCGGGGTAATCGCCCATGAACTGGCGCATATCAAACATCGCGACACGCTGACCATGACCGTCACCGCGACCATGGCCGGGGCCATCGCCATGCTGGGCAACATGCTGATGTTCTCCAGCATGTTCGGTGGGCGCGACGATCAGCGCGGCGGCGGTCTTGCGGGCTTGCTGGCGATGATCTTTGCACCCTTGGCCGCGGGTCTGGTGCAGATGGCAATCTCGCGCACCCGCGAATACGAGGCCGACCGCATCGGCGCCGAGATCTGCGGCCAGCCGATGGCGCTGGCCGGAGCCTTGGCCAAAATCTCGCGCGCGGCGGGTCAGGTCGTGAACATCCCCGCGGAAAGGAACCCGGCCTCGGCCAGCATGTTCATCATCAACCCGCTGCATGCCCTGCGCATGGACCGCCTGTTCGCCACCCACCCCGCGACCGAGGACCGCATCGCCCGACTGCAGGCCATGTCCGGTGGCAGTTACAGCGCGTCGCGCGTCCCCTCTGCGGGCGGGCGCGACAGCGGCCCGTGGGGCAGCCAATGATCGACCCCGATCCCATGCTGCGCCCCGAGCCGATGGAAACCGATGGCGAGGACCGCGCCCTGCGTCCGCAGATGCTGTCCGATTTCGTCGGTCAGGCCGAGGCGCGCGCCAATCTGCGTGTCTTCATCGAAAGCGCCCGGATGCGTGGCAAGGCGATGGATCACACGCTGTTCCACGGCCCACCCGGTCTGGGCAAGACAACGCTGGCGCAGATCATGGCGCGCGAGCTGGGCGTGAATTTCAAGATGACCTCGGGGCCGGTTCTGGCCCGCGCCGGCGATCTGGCGGCGATCCTGACCAACCTTGAAAACCGCGACGTGCTGTTCATCGACGAGATCCACCGGATGAACCCGGCAGTCGAAGAGGTCCTTTATCCCGCGATGGAGGATTTCGAGCTGGATCTGGTCATCGGCGAGGGTCCCGCTGCCCGCACCGTCCGGATCGAGCTGCAACCTTTCACCCTGGTGGGCGCAACAACCCGGCTGGGCTTGCTGACCACGCCCCTGCGCGACCGCTTCGGCATCCCGACCCGTTTGCAATTCTACACGATCGACGAGTTGGACCTGATCGTCACCCGCGGCGCGCGGCTGATGGGCATCCCGTCAGAACCCGCGGGCACGCGCGAGATCGCGAAACGCGCCCGCGGCACCCCCCGTATCGCCGGTCGCCTGCTGCGACGGGTCATCGATTTTGCCCTGGTCGAAGGCGACGGCCGGCTGACGCGCGAGATCGCGGACAGCGCCCTGACCCGCCTTGGCGTCGATCATATCGGTCTGGACAGCGCTGACCGCCGCTACCTTACCCTGATGGCCGAGCATTACGGCGGTGGCCCGGTCGGCGTGGAAACGCTGTCGGCGGCCCTGTCCGAAAGCCGCGATGCCATCGAGGAAGTGATCGAGCCCTTCCTGATGCAGCAAGGTCTGGTCAGCCGCACGCCGCGGGGCCGGATGCTGGCGCGCTTGGGCTGGCGGCATCTGGGGCTTGATGCGCCACGTCTGCAGGACAGCCTGTTTGATGACTGAGCTTGCGACCCGCATCCGGGCCAGCTTCGCGCGCCAGACGATGATGCAGACGCTGGGCGCGACACTGGCCGCGATCGAACCGGGCAAGGTCACCATCACCGCCCCGATCCTGCCGACCTCGCTCCAGCAGCATGGCGCGGGCCATGCGGGACTGGCCTTCAGCATCGGCGATTCCGCGGCGGGCTATTCCGCGCTGTCGCTGATGCCTGAAGATGCCGAGGTGATGACGGTCGAGATGAAGATCAACCTGATGACCCCCGCCACTGGTGATCACCTGATTGCGGAAGGCCGCGTCATTCGACCCGGTCGCCGTATTCTGGTGGTCGCCGCCGATGTCTGGGCGGTGACCGGCGATATCCGCAAGCATGTCGCGATGCTGCAGGGAACCATGATCCCGGTCTGAAGGAAGGCGGGGGCTCTGCCCCCGGACCCCCGGGATATTTCGACAAGAGAGATGACAAGGGGCGGCTTCGCGCGCTTCTTTCTTGTCCAAATATCCTGGGGGAGCGCGGCACGCGCGGGGGCAAAGCCCCCACTACTGCAGACGACTCAATCGCGCCGGGGGTCGGACAGGACCCGATCCTCTTGCGCGATGAAATGTTCCATCATCAGCCGCCACAGGCGTTCCGCCAGATCCGGGTCCAGCCCTTCCTGGATGGCAAAACGGCGGGCATTCGCGGCAACCTCCTCGACCCGGCTGTCGATCCTGGCGGGCAGGTTTTCTTGCGATTTGATCCGGGCCGCCTCGTCGATCAGCGACGACCGTTCGGCCAGCAGCGCGATCAGGCGGGCGTCCAGCGCGTCGATCCGGGCACGCAGATCGTGCATCCGGGACTGGGGCGATAGGGTGGGTTCGGGACTGGGCATGTGTCGTGCCGCTCCTTCATGGGCCTTCTGTTGCCGGGCGGTCACGGCATCGGCGATTTTCTGCCGAGATCGGAACTTCCCACCCTGGAACCGGGTCAATCCTTGACCGGTGGCAACAACTGCGCCGCTCGGTTCGGGAAGGAGAGACCGATGAAGGCCGCAAGTGTGATCATCAATCTGGGTTTCGGCCTTGGTCTTGCCTTGGGGGCAGCGATGCTGCTCTGGCTGTAACCGGTCGCGGCGGAATGAAATCCCCCGGCCAGTGACGACCGGGGGAGATAGGGATAGTTCGCCTTAGCCTTGCGGCTGCGGGGACGGCTCGGCGCTTGCCGGTGCGCTACCCGCACGTGGGATCGCGGTCACAGAAGGGATGGACGAGCCGGGCGTGTCGTCGTCGCCGCCCAAGGCTTCGCCGCGGATGATCTTACCGATATCCTCGCCGGTCAGGGTCTCATATTCCAGAAGCCCCTTGGCCATACGCTCGAATTCCTCGGTCTTTTCGGACAGGATACGATAAGCGTCCTGATAACCCTGCTCGATCAGGTCATGGACCTCCTGCTCGATCAGTTCCTTGGTCGCCGCCGAGACCGAGAAGCCGCCGGTATTGCCGGAATAGCCCTCATGCGCCTCGGCATAGTCGATATTGCCGACCTTGTCCGACATGCCCCAACGCATGACCATCGCGCGGGCCAATTGGCTGGCCTGCTGGATATCGCCGGCAGGACCGTTCGACACGCCCTCTTCGCCGTATTTGATGATCTCGGCCGCCTTGCCCGCCATGGTCATGGCCAGCTTCTGCTTGGCCTCGTCCTTGTGGAAGTTCAGACGGTCCACCTCGGGAAGTGAGACCACCATGCCAAGCGCGCCGCCACGGGGGATGATCGTCGCCTTGTAGACCGGATCGCATTTCGGCAGGCTCAGCCCGACGATGGCGTGACCGGCCTCATGGTAGGCGGTCTTTTCTTTCTGCTCAGGCGTCAGAACCATGCTGCGACGCTCGACGCCCAGCATGACCTTGTCCTTGGCATTCTCGAAATCTTCCATCGTGACGAAACGGCGACCCAGACGTGCGGCCATCAAAGCAGCCTCGTTCACGAGGTTCATCAGGTCCGCACCCGAGAAGCCGGGCGTGCCGCGCGCAATGATGCGCAGATCGACATCGGGGCCGACGGGGACCTTGCGCGAATGCACGCCAAGAATCTTCTCGCGGCCCTTGATGTCGGGGTTCGGGACATAGATCTGGCGGTCGAAGCGGCCGGGGCGCAGCAGCGCCGGGTCCAGCACGTCCTTGCGGTTGGTGGCGGCGATGATGATGACGCCTTCATTGGCGTCAAAGCCATCCATTTCGACCAGAAGCTGGTTCAGGGTCTGTTCGCGTTCGTCATTGCCGCCGCCGATGCCCACGCCACGGGCGCGGCCCACGGCGTCGATCTCATCGATGAAGACGATGCAGGGGGCGGATTTCTTGGCTTGCTCGAACATGTCGCGGACGCGGGATGCGCCGACGCCGACGAACATTTCCACGAAATCGGAACCCGAGATGGTGAAGAAGGGTACGCCCGCCTCACCCGCAATGGCGCGGGCCAGCAGGGTCTTACCGGTACCGGGCGGGCCGACCAGCAGCGCGCCTTTCGGGATCTTGCCACCGAGGCGGCTGAATTTCTGCGGGTTGCGCAGGAATTCGACGATCTCTTCCAGTTCTTCCTTGGCCTCGTCGATGCCAGCCACGTCGTCAAACGTCACGCGGCCATGCTTTTCGGTCAGCAGCTTGGCCCGCGATTTGCCGAAGCCCATCGCGCCACCTTTGCCACCGCCCTGCATGCGGTTCATGAAGAAAATCCAGACGCCGATCAGCAGCAGGAAGGGCAGCCAGACGCCCAGAAGCGACATGAAGCCGGATTGCTGCTGCCGCTCGACACGGACTTCGACGCCCTTGCCGATCAGGCGGTCGGCGATTTCCTCGCCCTGCGGACGGACAGTGGAATACTGTTTTCCGTCCTTGCCGGTGATGCCGATTGTCTCGCCGTCGATAGTGACGGCCGAGACCTGATCTTCATCAACCCGCTGGATAAAGTCAGAATAGCTGATCTGGCGGCTGTTCATTTGCGACGAGCCATCGCTGAACAGATTGAACAGCGCCAAAATCATCAGGAACAGCACCACCCAGAAGGCGATATTGCGCGCGTTGCCCAAAGGCAGATCCTCCAAGGGTAGACAGGCTTTGGCCTGAAAATAGGGATTCCGGCGTCAGGTTCAATGAGTATAGAGCAAAGCCCGGAATTCAGGCAGCCCACGAAGTGACCGAACGGCATATTCCGGCTGCGGTTTCAGCAGGGGTGCGGCGATCAGATCGTCGCCCTGCCAGATGCCGGGAGTGGCCGCAGCCTCATCGCGCAGCAGGCCGGACGCACGCCAGTTCAGCTCTGGCAAAAGGTCGTGCCCCAGCGCGCGGACCTGCTGGCCGGGCACAAGGCCCGAGATATGCCAGCGCCCGTCCCACAAGGCCACGCCATCCGCATCGGCCATGACAGGGCTCGCACGCAGCGCCGCCGCGGGCTCTCGGTACAGATGCAGCCAGTCGGCCCTTGGCTCGGCAATCACGCCGTCCAGCGTGACACGGGGCGCGCGCGCCAAAGCGCCAAGCGCATGCAGCACCGCCTCGCGCCGGGGGGGATAATCCGCACCCGAAACAAATCGCAGCCCTGCGACAAGAAGTCGCCGGCGGATTTCCAAAGGGGCGCGGCGAAACGCGGTCAGGGGCAGCTTCAGCCCGGCATTCCGGGCTTCAGTCCCGTCGGCGACCTGTATGGCGAAATCCTGCAACGCATCCCGCGCCATCGCCATATTCGCGCCGGTCTGGGACAATTGCCGTGCGGGCAGGTCCAGCAGCGCCAAGGCCTTGCGGATACGAACGCGGTCGTAATCCTCGTTCTCGTTCGAGGGGTCGTCGATCCAACCCACCCCGCGCCCGGTCAGCCAGCCGCGCAATTCGGCCCGCGACAGGCCCAGCATCGGGCGCAGCCAGCGCATGCCAAAGGCGCTGCGGGTCTCGGCCATGCCCGCCAGCCCGTCCACGCCCGAACCGCGCGCCAGGCGCATCAGCAGGGTCTCGGCCTGATCGTCCAGCGTATGGCCCAGCAGCACGGCATCCAGATTGTTGCGCTGCGCCCATCCTGCCAGAAGCCGCAGCCGGGCATCACGCGCCGCAGCCATCAGGTTCCCGGCCTCGCTGTCCCGCTGCCAAAGCAGCGTCGCATGGGGAATTCCCAGCGCCGTCGCGGCACGATGCGCCTGACGCGCCTCATCGGCGGCTTCGGGACGCAGGCCGTGATCGACGGTCGCGGCCATCAGCACGCGGCCCTGCCCCCAGCCATGCACCAGATGCATCAGCGCCACGGAATCCCCGCCCCCAGACAGGGCGATCCCCAGCCGCGGCATATCGCCCGCCAGACGGGTCAGCACATGGCCGATAGATCGGGCAACTGGATCGTTCGGGGGAGTGTCCTCGGTCCGTGACGGACCGGGATCACTGGCCATCGGCCAGATCCGCGGCGGCCTCGGGGTCCATCATTTCGGGATCGGTGGCCAGCTCGCCCTCGAATGCACTGGCGCATTGGGCATCGGTCATGCGCTTTTCAGCCTCAGCCGCCTGCGGCGCGGCGGGGAAGCGGGCAAGGATTTCCTGCAGATAGAAGCAGCCCTGTTCGGCACCGCCCTTGGCGCCCATGGCGCGCGACAGGCCCAGAAGCGAATCCGGCGCCTGCGGGCCGTTCGGATTGGCGGCAAAGCTTTCCAGCCATGCCAGCCCCGCCCCCGACAGATCGCCTGCGGAATCCAGCGCTGCCCCGCGCAGGAACAGCGCCTCGGCGGTCAGCGGACCCCCGGCATGGGCCTGCGCTACGTGTGCGAAGAGATCGGCTGCCTGACGAAAGTCACCTTGACCGAGCACCTCCCGGGCCCGGTCAAAATCAGCCTGCTCCGCCGCAGTGGGGGCCCCGGCCGCAAGGGTGTTTGGGGGGGTGGTGGCGGGCGCGTCAAGCGCGCCCTGCTGGTCCGAGGACGGCAGCGGGGCCGAGCCGCCCTGCTCGCCCAGCGTCGGCGTGGTCAGGCTGCCCAGATCGCAGCCTTCTTCCATCTCGCACAGGCGGAACTCGATGTCGCCGATGCGGGTGGTGCCGTCCTTGACGATACGGTCGATGCGGTTCTGCAACTGCTCGGTCTGGCCGGTCAGTTGCTGCAACCGCGCTTCCATCGCGTTCATGCGGTCGATGGCGCTGTCGCCGCCAGCGGCGGCAAAGCCTGCGGGACCTGCCGCGACCAGCTCGCCGCGCAGGCTTTGCAGGTCCGCCGACAGCTGCGACAGCTCGGCGCGGACATCGGCCAGCGTCTGCTTGTCCTGCGCCGCGGCGGGCAGCGCGGTCAGCGCCAGCCCTGCGGCAAGGATGATGCTACGGAATGCGCCCATCACATGCCCGCTCCGGGGCTGACCACGGTCACCGCGCGGCGGTTCTTGTTGTAGCATTCCTCGGTCGAGCAGACTTCCAGCGGGCGCTCCTTGCCGTAGCTGACGGTGCGCAGACGGCCCGACGTCACCCCCTGCGAGATCAGGTATTCCTGAACCGAGCTGGCACGACGCGCACCGAGGGCAAGGTTGTACTCCCGCGTCCCCTGCTCATCCGCATGACCCTCGATCAGGGCCGAGTAGCCCTGGTTCTGCTTCAGCCAGCCGGCCTGATTGGCCAGCGTGGTACGGGCTTCCGGGGTCAGGGTGGACTGGTCCACCGGGAACAGCACGGTGTCGCCCGCCGTCGCCTTGAAGTGCTCGGGCGTGCCGGGCAGCGTGCCGACGCCCACGCCCTGATTCATCTTGGCATAGGGGTCGTTGACCATGGCACCCTGCTGGGCCGGGCGCGAACACGCGGCCATGGTCAGCAGCGCGCCCATCGCCGCAAATTTCACGAAAGTCTTCATAATCCTGTCCAGTCCCCGCGGTTACGGCAGCAGAGGACCCCAATCCGGGTCCGAAGCCGCCCCATTCAACTTGACCGGTCGCATGTTCCGCCCGGTGATGTCCACCGAATGAAGCCGAGGCTCGCCGTTTCCACCGGGGGTCACGCGGGTAAACATCACGACGCGCCCATTGGGGGCCCAAGACGGGCCCTCGTCAAGGAACGATTCGGTCAGCATTTTTTCTTCCGAGCCATCAGTGCGCATGACGCCGATGTGGAATTTCCCGCCCACCTGCCGGGTGAATGCGATCATGTCGCCGCGCGGCGACCAGACCGGGGTGCCATAGCGCCCGTCGCCAAAGCTGATGCGCTTCGGTTCACCGCCGCTGGCCGACATGATGTACAGCTGCGGCACGCCCGAGCGGTCGCTTTCAAAGACGATCTGGCGACCATCCGGGCTGAAGCTGGGCGAGGTCTCGATCGAGGGCGCATTGGTCAGCGCGCGCTGCGCACCCGAAGCCGCGTCCATCTGGAAGATGTCGGTATTGCCGTTCTTTTCCAGTGAATAGACGATCCAGCGCCCATCGGGCGAGAAGCGCGGCGCAAAGCTCATCGTGCCCTGTTCGCCCGCCAGCGCCCGCGCGCCCAGCGAGTTCACATCCATCATCATCGCCTGTGGGAAGCCGCTGGCATAGCTGGTGTAAAGCAGACGCGAGCCATCGGGCGAGAAGCGCGGCTTCAGCACCAGCGTGGAATCGTCGGTCAGGTATTTGATATTCGCGCCATCGTAATCCATCACGCCGATGCGTTTGCGGCGCGCGTCCTTGGGACCGCTTTCCTGCACAAAGGCGACGCGGCTGTCGAAATAGGGACCTTCGCCCGTCAGGCGGGCATAGACCTGATCGGCGGCCTTATGCGCGGCGCGGCGCCAGTTCCCGGTCGAGGCGTCGAACTGCATCCCGTCGCCCAGCGGCTGACCGGCAAAGACGTCGAACAGGCGGAACTTGACGATGACCTTGCCGCCCTCGACGCGGACCGCGCCGGTGATCAGCGCCTGCGCATTGATCGCCTTCCAGTCCTCATAGGCCACCGGGGCCTCGAAGCTTTCCGGGCGCGCGATATGGGCCGAGGCCGGGATCTCGCGGAACAGGCCGGTGCCGGTCAGGTCGGCGGCGATCAGACCCTGCACCTTGGCCAGCAATTCGCCCGCGCCGCCCTCGTCGTGGAAGCTGGCGATGGCGAAGGGCATCGGCTCGATCACGCCGTCGGTGATCTCGATCCGCAGCGGCCCGTCCTGCGCGAAGGCCGGCGCGGCAAGGCCAAGACCCGCAAGGGCCATGGCGGAGGTCAGGAAAAGTTTACGCAACATGTGTCGCCCTCGTGAGGTCTGGTTGCAGGGTAAGGCGTCGGGGTCAGGTATGCCATGGCGCTACTTGATCGTCGCGTTTCCACTGGGATTGAAATCGATGATGACATCTTTCCAGCGGTTGTATTTGTCCGCCGGCAGTTTGTAGCCGTTCCTGCCGCACATCAGGATCGCCCGCCGCGCCGCCTCATAGGCCTGCTTGGCGGCAGCTTCCGAGGCGCCGTTATGGTCGATCATCTTCAGCGAGCCCGATTCCGGCTTGCCATCCGCCGACATCGAGAAGCTGACCGAAACCTTGGTCCGGCTGGCTTCGGTCGAAAGCGAGCCACGGTTCCAGCAGGCCTCGACCGCAACGCGGAAGCCGTCCTTCTCGCCCTGGCTCAGCGGCGGGCCGCTGGCGGCAGCACCGCCCCCGCCTGCCCCGGCCGAGCCCTCTTCCTTCTTCTTCTCTTCGGCTTGGGCGGCCTTTTTCTTGGCGTCGGCAGCAGCCTTGCGCTCGGCTTCAGCCTTTTCCTTGGCCTTGGCCTCGGCTTCGGCCTTTTCGGCAGCCTTCTTCTCGGCGGCGCGTTTTTCCTCGGCGGCCTTCTCGGCAGCGGCCTTTTCCTCGGCCTCTTTCTTGGCCTTGGCTTCGGCGGCGCGTTTCTCGGCCTTCTCGGCGGCGGCTTTCTCGGCAGCGGCAGCCTCGGCCTTGGCCTTCTCGGCAGCCTTCTTCTCGGCGGCAGCTTTTTCCGCTTCTGCCTTCTTTTCGGCGGCGGCAGCGGCTTCGGCTGCCTTGAGTTCTTCGGTCTCGGCAGCCTCGGCAGCGGCCTGACGGCGCGCGCGTTCCTCGGCGGCGGCGGCATCGCGCGCGGCCTCGGCCTCTTCCTTGCGCTCGGTCTCGCGGCGTTCCTCGCGGGCGCGCTCTTCGGCCTGACGCTTGGCGGCGGCCTCCTCGCGGCGGGCAGCGGCAGCCTGCTCGGCGGCGGCTTCCTCGGCCTCGCGGGCCAAGGTCAGCTCGCGCTGACGCGCGGCCTCGGCGGCTTCGCGGCGGGCCTGCACGGCTTCGGCCAACCCCTCGGGGCGACCGTTCGGACGCGCGGATTCGATCGGAGCCTGCTCGGACCGCTGCGGGATCGGTGCCGGAGCCTGCGGCTGCGCCGCCTCACGCGCCGGATTGGGACGCGAGGCACTGGCGGGCAGTTCCGCCGGATCATCCGAGGACGCTGGCTGGTTCGGCTGCGGTGCCAGAGTGGCGACCGCGACGGGACGCGATTGGTTCTGGAAATCCGACAGGTCCGGCTGCGCCTCGGGGCGCTCGGCGGGTGCGGTCAACTCAGCCGAGTTCGCATCCGGGACGGGTGGGCTCGTCGCCTCGGGCGCACCCAGGACGTCCTCATCCGTGGGGGGACGCGGCTGTGCCGGCGTGGTTTCGGCCAGCTCATCCACAGGTCCCCGCCCTGCCGCAGCCGCGGCCAAAGCCTGAAACTCGGCCTCGGACATGGTCGCGACCTCGGCCATGCGGATGGCTTCCAGCGGCTGCGGGCGGAACAGCGCGCCGCCCACGACCGCAAAGCCGAGCAACCCGGCATGCGCGACACCCGAGACCCAGTAGCCGATACGGTCGGAGCGATCCATCGCCCTAGCCTTCGGTATTCTGGCCGTTCATCCGGGGGCCGCCCGAATCCGTCACCAGCACGATATTGTTGAAGCCCGCTGCGTTCAGCGCCCCCATCACCTCCATGATGCGGGAATAGGGGATCGAGCCGTCGGCGCGCAGATAGATCTTGTCGCTCTGGCGCTCCTGCGCCACCGCCTGCAGCCGGGTGATCAGCTCATCCTCGGGGACCTCGGTGGTCATTACCAGAATCGGCCCATCGGGCGTGACCGAGACGCTCAGCGGCTCCTCGGGCTCGGCCGGGACGGATTGCGCGGCGGTCTTGGGCAGCTCCAAAGGCACGCCCACCGTCAGCAGGGGTGCTGCGACCATGAAGATGATCAGCAGCACCAGCATCACGTCCACGAAGGGCGTGACGTTGATTTCGGCCATGGGCTGGGACTTGGCGCGTCCCCGGCCCCGGCGATCCTTTCTGACGACCCCGGCCCCCATCAGTCGTCTTCCAGCTGGCGCGACAGGATGGTCGAAAACTCGTCCGAGAAAGCCTCATAGCCGCCGACGATCCGGTCGGAATCGGCGCTGAGCTTGTTGTAGAAGATCACCGCCGGAATAGCCGCCAGCAGACCCAGCGCGGTGGCGACCAGCGCCTCGGCAATGCCGGGGGCAACGACGGCCAGCGAGGTGTTCTGCGAAATCGCAATTTCCTCGAACGCGGTCTTGATGCCCCAGACCGTGCCGAACAGCCCGATGAAGGGCGCGGTCGAGCCGACCGTGGCAAGGAAGGGCAGCCCACGGGTCAGGCGGTCATTTTCGCGGTTGATGGCGACGTTCATGGCGCGGTCGATGCGGGCAGTCGCTCCGGCGATCAGCCCGCCATCGTCACGATGGCTGCGCCGCCATTCGGTCATGCCCGCCGAGAAGATGCGCTCAGCCGCGCCCGAGGGCTGATCGCCCACCCGGTCGAACAGGTCGTCCAGCGGCTGGCCCGACCAGAAGGCGCGGTCGAAGCGGTCGGCCTCGCGCTTGGCGGCATTGTACGAGATGAATTTCTGGATGATGATTGCCCAGGCCCAGAACGAGGCCAGGATCAGCATCACCATCACGATCTGGACGGTCAGCGACGCGCGCGCAAACAGCGCGATCAGAGAAAAGTCGACCGGCTGACCGGCTCCGGCGAGTTGTTCCATGAATCAGGCCTGTGATTTTGGCCGCTGCTTCGCGGCTTCTGGCCTTGCGGATTAGCAGCAATGACGCGGCCAGACAAACCCTGCCGCGTCAATTCTGCGTCAGGAACAAGTGCTTTCCGGCCCGCCCAGCCGTGAGGTCACATCTTTGGGCATCCGCACCGGTCGTCCGGCCTCGGTGATACAGACCAAAGTGACCACGGCCGAAAACAGCAGCTGATCGCCGCGCCGCACCTTCTGACACATGATGATCCGCGCCGCGCCCATTTCGTGGATGCTAGATTGCACGGTCAACTCATCGTCGAAACGCGCGGGCGAAATATAATCGGCCTCGATCCGGCGCACGACAAAGACCAGGCCGTCGCGCTTCATCGCCGCCTGATCGATCCCCAGATCGCGCAGCCATTCGCTGCGGGCACGCTCGATGAACTTCAGGTAATTCGCGTAATAGACGATACCTGCAAGGTCGGTATCCTCGTAATAAACCCGGACGGAGAAAAGATGCATGGATCAGCTCCTGACTTTGCGGTCGCGGGGGGCTTTCCGCCCCCGTCGCCGTCCCGGCGACTCCCCCGGAGGATATTTGACCAAGAAAGAATTGGGGACTAGCGGCGCTGCAACCGTGCGGCAAGGCGCATGGCATGGCTTTGGTCACGCGCCACGACCGGCAGGACCGGATCATAGGCAACGCGGATCAGATCGGCCAGCTCGCGCGAGGGCGTGACATCCTGTGCAAAAGTCAGCAGCGCGCGCATGACCATCACTTCGGCCAATCCGGCGGGATGGGCGTCGGCAAGGCCCCCGCCCATGTTCACGAAGGTCATGCAGGCGCGAATGCCCCCGTCGCTGTCGAAACGAAAGATACGGTACTGATCCGCCGTCTGCGCCTTCAATCGCTGCGGCAGGTCCTGCTGCCCGGTCAGCCCATCCAGATCGGGAATCTCTGCCAGTTCGTCCCAGTCGCGCACGAAAAAGCTCATCAGGTTCGCGCCCATCTCGGGATCGGTCTCGACCTGAGGATGTCCGGCATGAACCAGTGCCGCCCGCGTCACGTCACGAAAAATGGCCAGCGTCTCGTCCGACAGGCCAAAGATCACCGGCGCGACAGGCCGTCCCCAGCGTGCGCACAGATAATTGCCGTCGCGGGTGAAAAGTGCTGCGATGTCATCGGCGCCGAACATGGCCGTCCTTCTTTCTTGCGGAAATATCCTCGGGGGTGAATTGCGGCGCAGGCCGCAAGAGGGGGCGGACAGCCCCCTCGGACGTTTCAGCCCGCGCGTCAAGCGACGATCGTCGCCTCGGTTGCCGCGCGCAGTTCCGCCTCGGTCACGCCATCGGCGAGATCGACGATTTTCAATCCGCCCTCGACCACGTCGAGAACGCCCAGATTACTGATGATGCGGTTGACTACGGCCTTGCCAGTCAGTGGCAGGGTGCAGGCCTTCAGCACCTTCGATTCACCGGCCTTGTTGGTGTGGTCCATGACCACGACCACGCGCTTGACGCCCGCGACCAGATCCATCGCACCGCCCATGCCCTTGACCAGCTTGCCGGGGATCATCCAGTTCGCCAGATCGCCCGTCTCCGAGACCTCCATCGCGCCAAGGATCGCCATGGCGATCTTGCCGCCACGGATCATCGCAAAGCTTTCGGAACTGTCAAAGAAGGCCGTCTGCGGCAGCGCCGTCACGGTCTGCTTGCCCGCATTGATCAAGTCGGGATCCTCCTCGCCCTCAAAGGGGAAAGGCCCGATGCCCAGCATGCCGTTTTCCGATTGCAGCGTGACCTCGACACCTTCGGGGATGTAATTCGCCACCAGCGTCGGGATGCCGATGCCAAGGTTCACATACCACCCGTCCTGCAATTCCTGCGCGGCACGGGCGGCCATCTGATTGCGGTCCCAAGGCATCAGACGGCCTCCTTCTTGCGAGTGGTGCGTTGTTCGATGCGCTTTTCATGCTGCCCCTGGATCAGGCGGTGCACATAGATGCCCGGCAGATGGATGCTATCGGGATCAAGGCTGCCGGTGGGTACGATCTCTTCGACCTCGACGATGCAGGTGCGACCGCATTTCGCCGCCGGAACGTTGAAGTTGCGCGCCGTCTTGCGAAAGACCACGTTGCCCGAGGCGTCCGCCTTCCAGCCCTTGACGATGGCCAGATCGGCGACAAGGCCGCGTTCAAGGATATAGGTCTCGCCGTCGAAATCCTTGTGCTCCTTGCCATCCGCGATGACCGTGCCGACACCGGTCTTGGTGTAGAAGCCGGGAATACCCGCGCCACCGGCCCGCATGCGCTCGGCCAAAGTGCCCTGCGGGTTGAACTCCAGCTCCAGTTCGCCCGACAGGTATTGGCGCATGAATTCCGCATTCTCGCCGACATAGGACGAGATCATCTTCTTGATCTGGCGCGAGTCGAGCAGGATGCCCAGACCGAACCCATCGACGCCGCAATTGTTGCTGGCGATGGTCAGATCCTTGGTCCCTGCCTTGTGGATCGCGTCGATCAGCAATTCCGGGATGCCGCACAGGCCAAAGCCACCTGCCGCGATCAGCATTCCGTCCCTCAGGACCCCCTCCAGCGCGGCTTCCGCACTGCCATAGATCTTTTTCATCTACCCCTCCGCCTAGGCTTCCGAAATTTGTGGCGGGGATGGGATGCGAAGTCAACGCGCCGCACTGCGGCATGAAAAATCCCGCCCCGAACGCATCAGGTTCGGGGCGGGAGATACCGGGATTGCCGGATTACTCGGCTTCCTTGGTCTTGGCGGCGGCCTTCTTGGCCGGAGCTTTCGCGGCGGGCTTCTTGGCGGCGGGCTTCTTGGCGGCGGGCTTTTTCTCGGCCGTCTTTTTCTCGGCGGTTTTGGCCGCAGCCTTCTTGGCCGGTTTCTTGGTCTTGCCAGCCTTCTCGGTGATCAGCTCCAGCGCGCGCTCCAGCGAGACCGCCTCGGGCTCCAGATCGCGCGGCAGGGTCGCGTTGACCTTGCCCCATTTGACGTAAGGCCCATAGCGCCCGGCCAGAACCTGCACCGGGCCACCCTCGGGATGCTCGCCCAGCTCGACCAAAGGCGCGGCTGCCGCCGCCCTGCCCCGCACCACCTTCGAGGCCAGAACCTCGACCGCGCGGTTCATGCCGATGGTAAAGACCTCATCGACATCGGGCAGGTTCACATATTTCGCGCCATGCTTGACGTAGGGCCCGTAGCGGCCAATCCCCGCCTCGACGGCGACGCCATCCTCGGGATGCGCGCCGATCTCGCGCGGCAGCGCCAGCAGCGCCAAGGCGCGCTCCAGATCGACCGAGGCCAATTCCCAACCCTTCGGGACCGAGGCACGCGGCGGCTTCGGCACTTCCGCCGTCGCCTCGCCTCGCTGAACGTAAGGCCCGAAACGGCCGTTCTTCAGGCTGATCTCATCGCCATTGTCAGTGCCCAGCACCGCATCGCCGACCACTTCGCCCTCGGGACTGCTGATCGGACGGGTAAAGCGGCATTCGGGATAATTGGTGCAGCCGATGAAGGCCCCGCCCGAACGCGCGGTCTTCAGATGCAGCCGGCCCTTGTGACACAGCGGGCATTCGCGCGGATCGGTCCCATCGGCACGCGCCGGATACAAATGCGGCGCCAGCGCCTCGTCAATCGCTTCCAGCACCTCGCCGATGCGCAGTTCGCTGGTCCCTTCCAGCGCAGCGGTGAAATCCTTCCAGAAGCGGCGCAGCACCTCGCGGTAGGCGCGCTCACCCGAGGAGATATCGTCCAGTTCCCCCTCAAGGCTCGAGGTGAAATCATAGCTGACATAGCGGGGGAAATATTTCAGCAAGAAGATCGTGACCAGCCGCCCCTTGTCCTCGGGGATCAGGCGGTTCTGTTCCTTGCGGACATAGTCGCGGTCCTGAATCGTCGTAACGATGCTGGCATAGGTCGAGGGACGCCCGATCCCCAGCTCTTCCATGCGCTTGACGAGGGTCGCCTCGGTATAGCGCGGGGGGGCTTGGGTGAAATGCTGCTCGGGGGTGATGCCGCGCTTCTCGGCCTTTTCGCCCTCGTTGATCGCGGGCAAGCGGCGGCCATCCTCATCTTCTTCGTCGTCGCGGCCTTGATCATAGACCTTCAGGAAGCCGTCAAACAGCATCACCTGACCATTGGCGCGCAACCCGACCTGCGCATCCACCGAGGCGATCTCGACCGTCGTGCGCTCCATCCGCGCCGATTCCATCTGGGAGGCAATGGTGCGCTTCCAGATCAGATCATACAGCGCCTTCTGATCCTTGTCGGACACGGGCAGCTTGTCGGGCGACATGAACATGTCCGTCGGCCGGATGCACTCGTGGGCCTCCTGCGCGTTCTTGGCCTTGTTCTTGTACATGCGCGGGCTGCTCGGCAGGTATTCCTCGCCGAAACGCTTCTTGATCGCGTCGCGGGCGGACATCACCGCTTCGGGGGCCATGTCGATGCCGTCGGTCCGCATATAGGTGATGTGGCCCGCCTCATACAGCCGCTGCGCCGCCGACATGCAGGCCCGTGCGCCAAGGCCCAGCTTGCGGCTGGCCTCTTGCTGCAGGGTCGAGGTCATGAAGGGCGGCCAAGGGTTGCGGCTCGCAGGCTTGGCGGTGACACTTGCCACCTTCAGATCGCGCGCCGCAATGGCCGAGACCGCCAGCATCGCATCCTTTTCGGTCGCGATGTCGAAACGCTCCAGCTTCTTGCCGCCATAAACCGTCAGCGCCGCATCGAACTGATCGCCGCGCGGGGTCGCCAGTTTCGCATGAACCGACCAATACTCGCGGGCCTTGAAGGCCTCGATCTCCATCTCGCGGTCAACGATGACCCGCAGGGCGACCGATTGCACCCGGCCCGCGGATTTCGCGCCCGGCAGCTTGCGCCACAGCACCGGCGACAGGTTGAAGCCCACCAGATAATCCAGCGCGCGCCGTGCCAGATAGGCATCGACCAGCGGCTGGTCGATCTGGCGCGGGGCCGCCATCGCTTCGGTCACGGCATTCTTGGTAATGGCGTTGAAGGTCACACGGCTGACCTGCGCACCCTTCTTCAGCGCGGGTGCCAAGGTCTCAAGCAAGTGCCACGAAATCGCCTCGCCCTCGCGATCGGGGTCGGTGGCGAGGATCAGGTTCGGGTCCGAGGCAAGCGCATCCTTGATCGCCTTGACGTGCTTCTTCGACTCGCTCGCGACTTCCCATTTCATGGCGAAATCGGCCTCGGGATCGACGCTGCCATCCTTGGGCGGCAGGTCCCGCACATGCCCGAACGAGGCCAGAACCGTATAGTCGTCGCCCAGATACTTGTTGATCGTCTTGGCCTTGGCCGGAGATTCGACGACGACGACAGGCATGGATAATCCTTCGCTATGATTCGGGCGGGGAAAATGAGCATAGCCCGGCGCAGTGTCAACGCCGGGCTTTCATCGTTTTGAAAATACCCCACGGGGGTCCGGGGGTGTGAGACCCCCGGCAGCTACCTCAGACGCCGTCGCCGACAAAGGCCTTCTCGACCACGAATTCCTTCGGATCGCTGTTTGCACCCTCGCGCAGACCGAACCCTTCCAGCACTTCCTTGACGTCGACGTTGAAGGCCAGACTGCCGCAGACCATGGCGCGGTCATTCGCCACATCCATGGGCGGAAGATTCAGATCTTCGAACACCTTACCCGAGGTCAGGTTGTCGGTGATCCGGCCCATGAAGGGGCTCTCTTCGCGGGTGGTGGTGGGGTAATACAGCAGGCGATTGGCGAAATCCTCGCCATAGATCTCGCCCAGAAGCGGGTCGTGCTTCAGGTTCTCGACCAGCTCGCGGCCATAGGTCAGTTCCTCGGCAGTACGGCAGGTATGCATCATGATGACCTGCTCGTAGCGCTCATAGGTCTCGGGGTCGCGCATCAGCGAGGCAAAGGGCGCAAGCCCCGTCCCGGTGGCCAGGAACCACATGCGCTTGCCCGGCAGCAGCGCATCCAGCACCAGCGTGCCGACGGGCTTCGGACGCAGGATGATCTCATCACCCGGCTCGATCAGTTGCAGCTTCGAGGTGAGCGGCCCATCCGGCACCTTGATCGAGTAGAATTCCAGTTCGTCGTCCCAATTGGGCGAGGCGATGGAATAGGCGCGCAGGATCGGCTTGCCGTTGTCGCCCGGCAGACCGATCATTACGAACTCGCCCGAGCGGAAGCGCAGGGAAGCCGGCCGCGTCACGCGGAAGGAAAACAGCGTGTCGCTCCAATGCGTGACCGAGGTTACGGTCTGGGCATCGGGCAGGGTCTTGGCGGGTTTAACGGCGGCTTCGGCCACGGAGAGATCCAGTGTCATGTCAGGGTCCGGGTCTATCTAATTCAGGTGGGACCGGGGGAAAACCCCGGCCGTTTCATCCGGCAAGGCGCGAACGGTGATCCCATTGCTGCCAGTCGGCACGGTATAGCCATTGCTCTTGCGGCTGGCGGGCGGCCAGCGCTGCTGGAATCTGCACTTCGTCGAAGCCCACGCGGCGGGCCATCGCATATTGGTCGGCGATCAGACCGCCCACGGCACGCAGCCGCCCGGCGAAACCCTTTTCGCGCAGCAGGCGGGCCAGCGTGAAGCCGCGCCCGTCGCTGAAGGCAGGAAAGCTGATGGCGATCAGATCATGGCCCAGATAGTCACCCAAGGTCGCGGGATCAACATCCGGGGCCAGAATGACCGGCTCGGCCCCGTCATGGGGGTGGAAGCCGTCATCGCGGACCAGAAAGAAATCGCTCATGCATTCGCTCCTGTGCGGACCATCTTGCCGCCGATGAAATGGATGCCGCATTCGGTCTTCTGGCTGCCCCGCCAGCGACCGGCACGGGGATCCTCGCCCGGCTTGATGGGCGAGGTGCAGGGCGCGCAGCCGATCGAGGCAAAGCCCTTGGCGACCAGCGGATGCCGGGGCAGATTGTTCTCGGCCATATAGTCCTGAACATCCTCGGACCGCCAGTGGGCCAGCGGGTTTATGCGCAGCCGGGCCGGTGGCTCGGCCTCGAAGAACTCCAGCTGCTGACGCTCGCCGCCCTGAAAGCGCTTGCGACCGGTGATCCAGGCGTCGAACTTGGACAGTTCACGCTCCAGCGGAATGGTCTTGCGCAGGTCGCAGCAGGAATCGGTGCTGAACTGATGCAGCGTGCCGTCGGGATCGTTCAGCGCGACCTCGCGTTCGGTGGCACGCACCACCTGCACATTGGTCAGCTTCAGCTTTTCCGAGACCTCAAGCTGATAATCCAGGGTTTCCTGAAACAGCATCTGCGTGTCGATGAACAGGATCGGCGTGCCGGGGGCAACGACCGAGACCATGTGCAGCAACACCACCGATTCCGAACCAAAGGACGACACCAGCGTCACCCGGCCCAGATCGGGATCGTTCAGGGCACGCCGCAACACTTCGGTCGCGGCATGATGTTTGTAGCGCTCATTCAGAAGCGCGGCGCGATCGTCCAGGCTCCCATCAAGCATCGGCGGGATACAGCGCCGCCTTGAACGGAGCTGCCCCTACGCGACGATAGGCGTCGATGAAGCGCTCCTCAGCAGATTCACGCAGGTCCAGATAGGCGTCGATGATGCGGTCGATGGCCGGGACGACCTCTTCGGCCGGGAAGCCCGCGCCGGGGCGCTGACCGATGGCCGGGATGTCATAGCCGTCGCCGCCCAGCGTGATCTGGTAGTTTTCGACACCGGCCCGGTCCAGACCGAGGATGCCGATATGGCCCAGATGGTGATGGCCGCAGGCGTTGATGCAACCCGAGATGCGGATGTCGATCTTGCCAATGTCCTCTTCCAGTTCGCGGGCACGGAAGTGGTCGGCGATGTCCTGGGCGATCGGGATCGAACGGGCGGTGGCCAGCGCGCAGTAGTCCATGCCGGGGCAAGCGACGATATCGCTGATCAGACCGGCATTGGCGGTGGCCAGACCGACCGCCTTCAGTTCCTGGTACAGCGCGAACAGGTCCGATTTGTGGACATGCGGCAGGACGACGTTCTGGTCGTGGCTGATGCGCAGGTCATGGTGGCCATAACGCTCGGCCAGATCGGCCAGCAGGTTCATCTGCTCGGCCGAGGCATCGCCCGGCGTCTGTCCCGGCGCCTTGAAGGTCACCATGACGCTGGCATAGCCCGGCGCCTTGTGGGCCGACAGGTTGGTGTCGGTCCAGCTGCGGAAGCCGACATTGGCAGCCCGTTGGGCCTCAAGGTCGCCGTCTTCCTGATTGCGGAAAGCCGGGGCGGCATAGACCGCCTTCAGTTCCTGCAGCAGGTCCTGATCGATGCCGGTGAACACGTCGCGGCGGCTGAGGAATTCAGCCTCGATCTCGTCGCGCATCACCTCAAGGCCGCGCTCGGCCACGGTGATCTTGATCCGGGCCTTGTATTTGTTGTCGCGGCGACCAGCGAGGTTATAGGCCGAGATGATCGCCTCGACATAGGGCAGCAGGTCGGCTTCGGGCAGGAATTCGCGGACGACCTTGCCCAGCAGCGGCGTGCGGCCCAGACCGCCACCGATCCAGACCTGGAAACCCAGCTGACCCTGCTCATTGCGGCGCAGGCGCAGGCCGATGTCATGGGCGGCGATGACGGCGCGGTCCTTCTCGCCGCCGGAAATGGCGATCTTGAACTTGCGCGGCAGGAACTGGAATTCGGCATGGTCGGTCGACCAGGCGCGCAACAGTTCCGCATAGGGGCGCGGATCGGTGACCTCGTCGGCGGCAGCACCGGCAAAGGCATCGGTCGTCACGTTGCGGATGGTGTTCCCCGAGGTCTGGATCGCATGCAGGCCGACATCGGCCAGCGCGTCCAGCATATCCGGGATATCGACCAGCTTCGGCCAGTTGTACTGAATGTTCTGCCGGGTGGTCCAATGGCCATAGCCCTTGTCCCATTTGCTCGCCAGCAGGGCCAGCGTACGCATCTGGTCGGGGCTGATCGTGCCGTAGGGGATGGCCACCCGCAGCATATAGGCGTGCAGCTGCAAGTAAACGCCGTTCATCAGGCGCAGCGGGCGGAACTCGTCCTCGGTCAGGCTGCCATCCAGCCGGCGCTCGACCTGGCTGCGGAACTGCTGCGCCCGATGGCGCAGGTATTCGTTATGCTGGGGGCGGGCGTCAAACATTGCTGGCCTCGAGTTCGGCTTGCTTGCCATGGAAATAGTTGGACGGGCCGCGACGACGGAAGGCCTCGCGGAAATGGGTCGGCTCGGGGCGGCCGTCAGTGCCGCGCTTGGCCTCGGCCAGATAGGGGCCGACGACGAGATTCGCCTGACCGATCGCGTCGAGCATGGCGAGATCGGCAATGGCCTCATCCTCGAAAAGCTGGGCCTCGCGCGGGTCGGCGGTCCAGCCACCGTCACGCATCCACACGCAATGGCCCATGCGCAGGTCATTCGCGGTGATGACGGCGGGGGTTGCGAACGAGGGGGTGAAGGTCTTGGACATGGCCTTTTGCCTTTCGGATTGGGTCAGTCATATATAGAAAAATCTTCCCTATATTGACGAGTGGGCTGGAAAAATAAGAAACCAGTTCCAGACAAATGGCAGGCAATCAGGACCAAGTTTCGCAATGAGCCAAGAGAGACAAACACCGGCCCGTCTGGACGATACAGATCGTAAAATCCTGTCCCTTTTGCAGGAGGATGCGACTCTGTCGCTGGACGACATCGCAGCCCGCGTGGGGGCGTCCAAGACCCCGGTCTGGAA
The DNA here is from genome assembly GCF_009711205.1 of Paracoccus litorisediminis. Lineage (GTDB taxonomy): Bacteria > Pseudomonadota > Alphaproteobacteria > Rhodobacterales > Rhodobacteraceae > Paracoccus > Paracoccus litorisediminis. The sequence continues at coordinate 258,947 of NZ_WMIG01000002.1, forward strand.
CAGGATTCGCAAACTGCGCGAGGCAGGCGTCATCCGCGGGCAGGTGGCGCTGCTGGACCCCGATTCCCTTGGGCTGGACGCCTGCTTCTTCGTGCTGATCCGCACCAGCGAGCATGACCCAGACTGGGCGCGCCGCTTCCTGTCCGCCGTCCGCGCCCGCCCCGAGGTGATCGAGGCGCATCGTCTGGCCGGCGATATCGACTACATCCTCAAGGTGCGGGTCCGGAACGCCCGCGCCTATGATCGCTTCTATCAGGCGCTGATCTCGGAGGTGAAGATCCACAACGTGACCGCGCTTCTGTCGATGGAAGAGTTGAAGGCCACCACCGCGCTACCGCTGGACTGACCTGCGCAGGTGGCAGCGTCGCAGTGGGTATTTGTAAAACGGTGAAATCACAGCCTGGCGCGCGAGATCAGTCCTCGCGCGCGCCGGCAAGTGCGACCGGCAGGGCCTCGGCAAAGGCATCGAGTTCGTGGTCAGGGCCGCAGGAAATACGGATGCAGCGATCCATCGGCGGGACGCCGGGCATGCGGGCAAAGATACCCTGCGCGGCCAACTGCGCCAGAACGCGGCGCGCGAAATCGCCGCCCTGCCCGCAATCGACCGCGACGAAATTGGTGGCGGATGGCAGGGCACGCAGGCCGTTCGATGCGGCAATGGCGGCGATGCGGTCGCGGGTCTTGCCGACTTTTAGCCGGGTCCGCTCCAGCCATTCCTGATCTTGCAACGCAGCCAGAGCCCCGATCTGGGCGGTGCGGTTGATGCCGAAATGGTTGCGAATGCGGTCAAAGCCCGCGATCAGTTCAGCAGGCCCGATTGCATAGCCGATCCGCGCCCCGGCCATGCCATAGGCCTTGGAAAAGGTGCGGAAGCGGATCACCCGATCATCCTCGGGGTCGATCCGGGGGATCGCGGCTTCGGGGGCGAATTCGGCATAGGCCTCGTCCAGGATCAGCAACGCGCCGTCGGGCAGGTGCGACAGCGCCGCCTCGATACGTTCGCCCGTCAGCCAGCTGCCCATCGGATTGTCGGGATTGGCAAAATAGATCAGCCGCGCGCCGGTTTCATGACCCGCCGCGATCAGCGCCTCCAGATCCTCGGCATCGTCGCGATAGGGCACCTTGTGCAGGCGCCCGTCGAAACCCGCGACATGGTAGTTGAAGGTCGGATAGGCCCCTTCCGAGGTCACGACCGTCTCTCCGGGGGCCATGACCAGCCGCACCAGCAGGCCCAGAAGTCCGTCGATCCCCTCGCCCAGCATGATGTTTGCGGGCGAAATGACGTGATGGGCCGCCAGCGCCTCGCGCAGGTCATGGCTGTCGGGATCGCCGTATTTCCAGACATCGGCGCTGGCCCGCGCCATCGCCTCAACCGCCTTGGGCGAGGGTCCAAAGCCATTTTCGTTCGCCCCCAGCCTGGCGCGGAAAGGCGCGCCGCGACGACGCTCCAGCGTCTCGGGACCGGTAAAGGGAACGGTGGCCGGCAGGCCTGCGGGGATCGGGGCAAAGCGGAGTCGGTTCATGGCCGCACCAGAAACCGAAACGCCCGCCCCATGCAAGTGGCCACAAGCCTCGACTTCATCGTTTCGGAAATACCCCGGGGGAGTCGCGCGGAACGCGCGGCGGGGGCAGCGCCCCCTGCTGCCCTCAGAAGGCCTTGAAGGTCATCGTCGTCAGGGTGCGCTGGATGAAGGGGATGTCGAACAGGTTTTCGGACAAATAACGGCCAACATCCTGATCCTCGGGAACATAGATCTTGGCGATCAGGTCAAAATCGCCCGAGGTCGAGTAAAGCTCGCTCGCAATCTCGCGGTCATAGATCGCGTCGGCAACCTCATAGGTCTTGCCGGGCGTGCAACGGAACTGGACGAATACCGGGCGCATGGCGAACCTCCTGCCTTCTTCGCGGCCAAACTAGACCGCGGCCGGCGCCGGGGTCCAGTCCCCGCGCGCATGGCCCCGCCAGAACCGCCGCATCAGCAGGATCGAGGCCACCGTCAGCCCGGCCACCAGTCCCAGCCACAGCCCTGCCGGACCATAGCCCAGCACGAAGGCCAGACCGTAGGCCACCGGAATCCCCACCAGCCAATAGCTGATCCCGGCGATCACCATGGGCACACGTGTATCCTGCACACCGCGCAGCAGCCCCAGGCCGATCACCTGCATCGCATCCATCAGCTGGAACAGCGCGGCATAGAACATCAGCCGCGAACCGATCTCGAGCAGGATCGGCGTTTCGGGATGGCTCGCATCCAGATACAAGCCGACCAGCGTGCGCGGGAACAGGATGAACAGCGCCACGGCCAGCATTGCCGCCACTGCGGACACCGCCGTTACCGTCACCGCGGCATCGCGCATCCATTGCCCGTCGCCCCAGCCCTTGGCCTGTCCGATGCGCACGGTTGCGGCATTCGACATGCCCAGATGCAGCATGAAGGTGATCGAGGCCAGTTGCAGCGCGATGCCATGCGCGGCCAGTTGCTGCGTGCCGATCCAGCCCATCATCACGTTCGAGCCGACGAACAGCCCACCTTCCGCCACCATGGTCAGGCCGATCGGCAGACCAAGCACAAAGACCTTGCGCATATCCGCCCAGTCCGGCCGCCAGAAACGCCGGAACAGATGATATTTGCGCGCGACGGGCAGCCATGCCGCATAGGCGGCAATCGCGGCCAGTTGCAGATACTGCACAAGCACCGCGACGATGGCCGCGCCCTTCACGCCCATCTCGGGGGCGCCCAGATTGCCAAAGATCAGCACCCAGTTCAGGAAGATCACCAAAGGCAGCCCGGCCAGCGTGATCCACAGCACGACCTGGGGCCGCTCCATCGCCGCCAGATAGCTGTTCAGCGTCAATTGGCACAGCACTGCCAGCAGACCGAAGCCCGCGATGCGCAGATAGTCCTGCGCCAGTTCCGCCACGACGGGGGCTTGTCCAATGGCCAGCAGGATCGGGCCCGCATGCCACATCACCGGCAGCACCAGCACCGCATGGATGACCGAGAGCCACAGCGCCATCCGGGCCGAACGGCGGACCTCAACCTCGTCGCCACGCGCAATCGCGGCGGCGATCACGCCCATCACCCCGATGCCAAAACCCATGCCCAGAAAGAACAGGATGTGAAAGAACGAGGTGGCGATGACCAGCGCCGCCAGTTCCTCGACCCCATACCAGCCGACCATGACCGTATCGGCGACGCCGATGGCCATGCGGGCCAGATGGCTACCGACAAGAGGAAGGCCGAGCGCGAGGGTCGCGCGCAGATGCGGGGCGTACCGTTCGAGTGTCATCACTCTGCCTTATCCTTGGGCAAGCTTTGGGGCAAGATGCCCATTTCATGGCCGGATCTCGACCTCGGTGCCAATGGCGGCATGGGCAAAGATTTCCTCGATCTCGGGATTGGTCAGGGCAATGCAACCGGCGGTCCAGTCGCCCTTGACCTTGTAGCCCTCGGCGATCTGATTGGGCTGGCCGTGGATCATGATGTCGCCACCGGGATCGAAGCCGCCCTTGCGCGCGGCGTCTCGGTGGTGCTTCTGCGGATAATCCAGCCCCAGCGACAGGTGATAGGCGCTTTGCCGGTTCAGCCGGTCGATGCGGAAGATACCCTCTGGCGTGCGGCCGTCGCCCTGCCGGGATTTGTCACCCTCGGGCGAGAAACCCAGCGCGATGTCAAAGCTGCGCGGGCCGCCCTCGCGCTGCCAGACAGTCATCTTGCGCGCAGACTTCTCGATCAGGATACGCTCGACCTTCGAGGCGATGGGGGTCTGGGGTAGCTCAGGCGGGCGCAGGTCCGGCAGATGCAGATCGGGCAGTGCGAAATCAGGCAGATTGAATTTCGGCAACTGAAAGCGTGGCAGGCCCGGCAGATGCCAGCCAGTGCCGGTTTGCGGGGGCGCAATCGGTGTACGCGGTTGCGGGGCCCAGAGCAGCCAGAGGCTCCAGACCAGCGCCACCACGCATAGCGCCGAGAAAAGCGCCCCCAGCCGTTTCATTGCAGATCGCCAAAGGCGCGCTTCAGGCGCTCGACAGCCTCGACCACACGGGCGCGCGGCGTGGCCAGATTGAAGCGCAGATGGCCCTCTCCGCCCTGACCGAAGCTTGGCCCATGGTTGGCGGCGATCCGCGCCGTGCCCTGAACGCGAGCGGTGAACTCTTCGGGCGTCATGCCGGTCCCGGTGAAGTCAACCCATGCCAGATAGGTCGCCTCAAGCGGCATCGAGCGCAGGCCGGGAATCGCGTTCACGCCTTCGTCGAAGATGCGGCGGTTGCCGTCCAGATATTCGACCAGCGCATCGACCCATTCCGCGCCCTCGGGGGAATAGGCGGCGGCGACCATCGCCGGACCGAACATCCCCGGCGAGACCCCCAGCGCCATCATCCGGCGCTTCAGCTGCTCGCGCAGCGCCTCATCAGCGACGATCATGTTGCCGATATGGGCGCCCGCGATATTGAAGGTCTTGGTCGCTGCGGTAAGCGTGATCAGACGCGACGCGATCTCTGGTGCGGCCACGGCAGTGACGGTGTGGCGCGGCGCGCCTGGCATGACCAGATCGGCATGGATCTCGTCCGAGACAAGGATCAGGTCATGCGCCTCGCAGAAGGCCGCAATCTCGCGCAGCTCCTGCGCCGACCAGACCCGCCCGCCGGGATTGTGCGGCGAACACAGGATCAGCATCTTCTCGCGACCGGTCATGCGGGCGGCCCAGCCTTCCCAGTCCAGACGATAGGCGCCGTCCTCAAGCTTCAGCGGGAATTCGACCACGTCACGCCCTGCGGCACGGGTGACGCGGGCGAAAGCGTGATAGACCGGCGTCATCAGGATCACCCCGTCGCCTGCTTGGGTCAGGGCATCGATGCAAATGCCGGTGGCGTTCACCAGCCCATGCGCGGTCAGCACCCATTCGGGCTGGGTCTGCCAGCCATGGCGCGTTTCCATCCACCAGCGGATTGCCTGCAGGTAGGCGTCATTCGCGCTGGGATAGCCGTAAACACCATGCGCGGCGATCTGCTCGATGGCGCGCTGGACCGAGGCGGGCGGACGGAAATCCATGTCCGCGACCCACATGGCGATGCCGTCTTCGGGCGAGACCCCGAAGGCCGCCTGCATGTCATCCCACTTGTTGCAATCGGTGCCTACGCGGTCGATCAGCTCGTCGAAGTCGGGTTTCGTCATGGTGTTCCCTTGGATTCTGCCGCGCACAAACATAGCGGCTTGTTGCGCAAGGCCAAGGCTTGCCCTAGATCACAGGCATGACATTGCGCAGCATCCTCCTTCACCCCGATCCGCGGCTGAAAAAGCCCTGCGACTACGTCGCGCGCATCACGCCCGAGATCGAAACCCTGGCCGCCGACATGCTGGCCACCATGTATGACGCACCGGGCGTAGGTCTGGCCGCGCCGCAGATCGGCGTCCTGTCCCGGCTTTTCGTCATGGATTGCGAGAAGGACCCCGAGGCCGAGCCGAAGCCTTTGGTCATGGTCAATCCCGAGATCGACTGGGGCTCTGAGGCGCTGAACACCTATGAGGAAGGCTGCCTGTCGATTCCGGACCACTATGCCGACGTGACCCGCCCCGCCGAGGTCCGCGTCCGCTGGCTGGGTCTGGACGGCAAGACCCATGAGCGCGAGTTCGACGGGCTGTGGGCCACCTGCGCCCAGCACGAGATCGACCATCTGGATGGCCGACTGTTCATCGACTATCTCAGCCCGATGAAGCGTCAGATGATCACCCGCAAGATGGTCAAGCTGAAGCGCGATCGCGCCCGCGCCTGATCCGTCCCCGTTAACGATTTCCGAAAAAGGCGCCGCCGATGACCGTCCGCCCGTTCATTCCCTATTCCGACCGCCGCCTGCATACCGCCGCCGAACCCGTGGCCGAGATCACCGAGACCGTGCGGATGATCTGGGACGACATGATCGACACCATGGACGCGATGCCGGGTGTCGGTCTTGCTGCGCCGCAGATCGGGATCATGCAGCGTTTGGCAGTGGTCGATGCCTCGGACAAGCGCGGTCAGGCCGTGCGCATGGCCAATCCCGAAGTGCTGCACGCCTCGGTGCAGCTGCGCCCCCATGACGAGGCCAGCCCGAACCTGCCCGGCGTCTTTGCCCGGATCGAACGTCCCCGCGCCGTCACCGTGCGCTTCATGAACGATCAGGGCGAAATCGAAGAGCGCGATTTCGTCGGATTGTGGGCGACCTCGGTGCAGCACCAGATCGACCACCTGAACGGCAAGGTCTATGTCGACCACCTGTCACCTTTGCGCCGCAAGATGCTGGTCGCGAAATCGGACAAGCTGAACCGACACTGAGCCGCGCTTTCCTTTCGCGAAAACCGCGTCTAACCTGACCGCGGGCGTCCGTTTTTGGGCCCGATCCTGATCGAAAAGGGACCGCTGGCCTATGTTTTCGATTCTTCCGTTACTGGCCGGGCTGCTGATGGCTGCCGCCTCTCTGACCCCCTCGCTGATTCCCCGCGACTGGATATTGCAAGGCGTGCTGGCCGGGACCTCGATGGCGGCGGGCTATCTGGTGCTGGTCTTTATGCTGGCCCTGTGGCGAGCGCTGCAGATCCCGTTGCTGCCGCGCCGCTGGGCGACGATCTGCCATGTCGTGCTGGCCATCCCGGTGCTGGCCCTGTTGGTGCGCTGCGTCGCCCTGACCGATGACTGGCAGAACAGCATCCGCTCGCGCATGGAAATGCCGCCGCTGGAGGCCGCGAACACCACCAAGATGATCCTGCTGGCGGCAGCGGTGTTCCTGATCCTGTATCTGCTGGGCCGGGGGATGCAGGGCCTGTTCAACCTGCTGCGCAACCGGCTGGCGCGCTATATCCCCTCGGCCAGCGCGAATGTGCTGGGATTGCTGCTGGCGGCGGTGATCGTGCTGCTGATCACCCGCGACGGCGTGGTCAACTGGGCCTTCCGCATCGCCGACCAATCCTATGCCGCAGCCCAGCACATCACCGACCCGAACACCCCCGCCCCGACCGAGGACTGGCGGGCTGGCGGACCTGCCTCCAAGGTCGATTGGGGGCTGATGGGCAAGCCGGGGCGCGATTTCGTCCTGAGCGGGCCTCGCGCCGCCGCGATCTCGGGCTTTGTCGGGCGTCCGGCGCTTGAGCCGCTGCGGATCTATGTCGGCCTTGCGCAGGACAAGTCGCCCGAGGTCCGTGCCCAGATCGCTCTGGACGAGATGATCCGGCTGGGCGCGTTCGAGCGCAAGGTGCTGATCGTCGCCAGTCCGACCGGAACTGGCTGGATGGACCCCGCCAGCTATGACGCGCTGGAATACATGCATGCGGGCGATGTGGCGACGGTGGCGGTGCAATATTCCTACTTGCAAAGCCCGATGGCGCTGATCTTTGAAACCCGGTCCGGGCTGGATCAGGCGACCGCGACCATGCGCCTGATCTATGAGCATTGGCGGCACATGCCCGACAATGCCCGGCCCCGGCTGTACATGCACGGGATCTCGCTGGGGGCGTGGTCCTCAATGTATTCCTTCAGCCCGTTCCAGATGATGAATGAGCCGATTCAGGGCGCGCTTTGGGTCGGCCCGCCCTTCCCGTCGGAGCTATGGCGCCAGACCAACAACGCCCGCCGCCCCGGCAGCCCCTTCATCCTGCCCGAAATCGATGACGGCGAAGTCATCCGCTACGCCAGCCAGTTCGCGCCGCCCGACCGCTCGGGCAAGCCATGGGGACGGCTGCGCATCCTGTATCTGCAGCATGCCAGCGACGCGATCGTGTTCTACAACGCCACCTCGCTGTGGCGCGCGCCGGAATGGATGTATGAACCGCCCGCGCCCGATGTCTCACCCTTCCTCAACTTCACCCCGATCGTGACCCAGCTGCAACTGGCCGTGGACATGGCGGTCTCGACCTCGACCCCGCCGGGCTTCGGCCATACCTATGACGCCGAGGAATATATCGACGGCTGGGTCAGCGTCACCGCGCCCGAGGGTTGGACCCCGGCGGATACCGCGCGGCTGAAGGCGAAATGCGGCAAGGACGGGCTGCTTGGATGCAAAAACGGCTGATCCTGATGGGTGCGGGTGCGGGTGTCGCGATCATTCTGGCCATCCTCGGGCTGAACACGGCACGCAACGCGGCGGGCTGGCAGCCGATCACCCATACCCCCGCCCAGCGTGAGGCGCTGCTGGCCCCGTCATGGCGCATCCTGCATCCCAAGACCCCCGGCCCGCACAAGGCGGCGATCCTGCTGTCGGGCTGCGACGGCGTGCATGACAACATGGATTACTGGGCGCAGGTCCTGCTGGATCAGGACCGCACGGTGATGATCCTTGACAGCCACGCCCCCCGCAAACTGGACCGCGCGCAGGCATGGCGGGCGATCTGCGCCGGGCAGGTCCTGCCGGGGTCAGAGCGCGCCGGCGATGTCGCCGTGGCCATCACCGCGTTGCAGCACATGCCGGGGATCGACCCACGGGACACGATGCTGCTGGGGGCCTCGCACGGGGGCTGGACCGCGATGGAACTGATGGCGGGCCTGAGCAGCCCCACCCCACCGCCCGGCCTGACGGAATGGCCTGAAAAGCCCGCCGAGCTGGCCGCACGCATCGGTCCGGTCGTGCTGCTTTACCCCTATTGCGGGCTGCTCAGCCGCGGCGAGGAAGGGCGCTGGCCGCCCGGATCGGCAGGGCTGATGATCCTTGCCGAAAATGACAGCATCACCGATCCAGAGGCCTGCCGCGACATGGCGAACAAGCTGGTCGGCAAGGGCGTCGATCTGCATATGGTGACCCTGCCCGGCATCAATCACGGCTTCGACCAAAGCGAGCGTTCCGCGCTGTCGTCGCTGGAGCTCAACCCGGAAGCCCGGGCCAAGGCGACCACGCTGGTCACGGATTTCCTGCAGGATTTTGCATCCCGCCCCTGATCCGCGCTATGAGGGCCGCGACAACAGGAAGGGCCAAGGCATATGCGCGTCATCTTCATGGGAACCCCGGATTTCTCGGTACCGGCACTGCGGGCCATCGCCGCGCGCCATGAGGTCGTCGCGGTCTATTCCCAGCCGCCCCGGGCCGCCGGTCGCGGGCAGAAGCCCCGCCCCTCGCCCGTCCATCGCGCTGCCGAGGAGCTGGGCCTGACCGTCCGCACGCCCGAACGCCTGAAATCCCCCGAGGATCAGGCCGAATTCGCCGCGCTGAATGCCGATGTCGCGGTGGTCGTGGCCTATGGGCTGATCCTGCCGCAGGTGGTGCTGGATGCGCCGCGTCTGGGATGCGTGAACATCCACGCCTCGTTGCTGCCGCGCTGGCGCGGGGCCGCGCCGATCCATCGCGCGATCATGTCGGGCGACGCGGAAACCGGCGTCGCCATCATGCAGATGGAGGCGGGCCTTGATACCGGCCCGGTGCTGGCCGAAACGCGCACCCCCATCGGCCCCTCGGACACCACTGCCGACCTGCATGACCGCCTGTCCGCGATGGGAGCAGAGCTGATCGTCGACACGCTGGACCGCCTGCCCCTGACCGCCGTGCCCCAGCCCGAGCAAGGCGTGACCTATGCCGCCAAGATCGACAAGGCCGAGGCCCGCATCGACTGGACCCGCCCCGCCACCGATATCGACCGCCAGATTCGCGCCCTGTCGCCTTTCCCCGGCGCGTGGTGCCTGATCGGGACCGAGCGGGTAAAGCTGCTGCGCTCGCGCCTGACCGACGGCGCGGGTCGTCCGGGGCAGGTGCTGGCGGGCTTCTCGGTCGCCTGCGGCACCGGCGCGATCGAGGTCATAGAGGCGCAGCGCGAAGGCAAGCGCCCGATGCCCGCATCCGAGATCCTGCGCGGCCTGACCCTGCCCGACAGCTTGGCCTAACCCCCGGCGATTGCAGCAATTTCATCACAGCCCACCGACGGCGTATCGGGGGCTGCGATGGATTGGCACTTGTCATGCTATCTTCACGCCACACCGAAATCGCAAAGGAGGATTTGCGATGGACGACATGATGCGTGTGATGGCTGCAAATTGGTGGATGGTGCTGCTGCGTGGGATTGCCGCGATCCTGTTCGGGATCGTCACGCTGATCTCGCCGGGCCTGACCTTGTTCGCGCTGCTGATGGTGTTCGGGGCCTATGCGGTCTTTGACGGGGTCATGGCGCTGGTCACCGCCTTTCAGCGCCGGGCCGAGGATGACCGCTGGTGGGCATGGGCGCTGGACGGGGTACTGTCCATCGCCATCGGCCTCATGGCCCTGTTCTGGACCGGGGCGACGGCACTGGCCTTCATCATCTGGATGGCGATCTGGGGCGTGATCGCGGGCGTCTTCCGCATCGTCGCCGCCATCCGCCTGCGCCACGAGATCGAGGGCGAATGGGCCTTGGCGCTCAGCGGGCTGTTGCTGGTGATCTGGGGCGTGCTGATGGCGACGCTTCCGGCAGCGGGGCTGCTCAGCCTTGCATGGCTGATCGGGACCTTCGCCATCCTGATCGGGCTGTCGCTGGTGGTTCTGGCCTTCCACCTGCGCAAGACGAACGCGGCCTAGGTCCCGCGCGGCTTGGCCCGCGTCGTCGGGTCGGCCTCCAGCGGGTTTTCGGGCCAGGGGTGGCGTGGATAGCGGCCGCGCATGTCCTTGCGCACATCGGCATAGCTGCCGGTCCAGAAGCCCGGCAAGTCGCTTGTGACCGCGATGGGCTTTGCGCCCGGCGACAGCATGGAAATCCGCAGCGCCCGCCCGCCCACGACCGGGTGGCGGGCAACGCCGAACAGCTCCTGCAGCTTCAGTTCGATCGAGGGGGTCTCGTGGTCGTAATCGATCGGGACCTTGCGGCCCAAGGGCGTCACGAAATGCGCGGGGGCGGCCTGATTCAGCTTTTGCTGTCCGTCCCAACCGATCCGGGCCTTCAGCGCCTCGGTCAGATCAAGTCCCTTCAAGTCCGAGGCAGTCCGCACCTTGCCCAGCCACGGCAGCAGCCAATCTGCGTCCTCCAGCAGGCTGTCGTCATCGACCGGCCCCAGTTCCGGGACCAGCGCGATCCGCGCCCTTAGCCGCGCCGCGCCGGGGCTCCAGCTCAGGCCAATGGCGCGCAAGCCTTCGATGGCGGCGCGGGCCATGGCCTGCGGATCGGGATTGTCCAACGCACGGTCGGCCAGAACCAATGCCCCCAGCCGCTCCTGTCTGCGGGCAAGGATGCGGTTGTCGCGCCGCGACCATTCGACCACCTCGACCATCTCGATCCGCTCGGCGAAAAGGCTGCGGATGTCACCCTCATCGACCGGCGCGGCCATGCGGATGCGGGCCTCGCGCGTGTCGCCATCCAGATCAGTGGCGACGATGAAACGCGCTGCGGCCAGCGTGTCCCCTTCAGGCAGGATCGCGCCCTTTCCGCCCGACAGGACATAGCGCGGCTGGTCGCCCTTGCGCCGCAACCCGATGCGGTCGGGATAGGCCAAGGCAGCCATCGCGCCCGGCGCAAGGCCCTGCCCCTCGGGGGCCATGCGGCGCAGGCGTTTGGCTTCGTCGCGGATGCGGTGCAGCGTGCCCGCATTGACCAGCCACGGATGGCGGGCCTCATAGTCGCGCGTGTCGCGGATGGCGCGCAGGCGCAGGGTCAGGTCGGTGGGCGCGCCGGTCAGGGGATCGCGCTCGCCCATCAGCGCAGCCAGATCGGCAGCATCGCGCCCCGCGACGACCAGCATATGCGCCAGACGCGGATGAAGCGGCAGCGCGACCAAAGCCCGGCCATGTTGGGTGATATGGCCCCCAGCATCCAGCGCACCCAGATCGCGCAGCAACACCCGCGCCTCGGTCAGCGCGCCTTCGGGTGGCGGGGTCAGAAAGGCCAGATCCGCCCCGTCCGAGCCCCAATTGGCCAGTTCCAGCGCCAACCCGGCCAGATCGGCCACGGTGATTTCCGGCGGCGCAAATGCGGGCAGCGCGCCTTCCTCGGCCCGCGCCCACATGCGGTAGCAGATGCCCGGCGCAACCCGGCCGGCACGGCCGCGGCGCTGCTCGGCTTCGGCCCGGCTGACGCGCTCGGTCACCAGTCGCGACATGCCCGAACCCGGATCGAAACGCGCCCGCCGCGCCCGGCCTGCATCGACCACCACCTTGACACCCGGAATGGTCAGCGAGGTTTCGGCGATCGAGGTCGCCAGCACGATCCGTCGGCGCGTCCCGGCAGGGGCAAGCGCCGCACGCTGCGCCTTGAAATCCATCGCGCCGAACAATGGCACGATTTCGGCATCAAGGTTCAGCGCGGCAGCAACGCGGCGGATCTCGCCCTCGCCCGGAAGAAAGGCAAGGATGGTGCCACCGAGATCGCGGGTGGCCGCCTCGGCTTCAGAGATCAGCCGCGCGGCCTCGGGGACCAGACGCGCTCCCACCGGCAAGGGGCGGTCCAGCCAGCGCGTCTCGACCGGATAGGCGCGGCCGTCCGAGCGGATCACCGGTGCATCGTCCAGCAGCGCGGCGACCGGCTCGGCATCCAGCGTCGCCGACATCACCACGATGGCCAGATCGGGACGCAAAGCCTGCCGCGCCTCATAGGTCAGGGCCAGACCCAGATCGGCATTCAGGCTGCGTTCGTGGAATTCGTCGAAGATCACGCAGCCCACCCCGGACAGTTCGGGATCGAACTGGATCATCCGGGTCAGGATACCTTCGGTCACGACCTCAATGCGGCGGCCCGGCACAGATTCCCCCCGAATGCGGTAGCCGACGGTCTGGCCAAGCGCCTCGCCCAGTGTTTCGGCCATGCGTTCGGCAGCAGCGCGGGCGGCAAGGCGGCGGGGCTCCAGCATGAGGATGCGGCCCTTGACCGTGGGCAGCAACGCCAAGGGCACGCGCGTCGTCTTGCCCGCGCCGGGCGGCGCCATCAGCACGGCGCGGCCCTGCTGTTCCAGCGCGGCGACAAGATCGGGAAGGGCGGCATCGATGGGCAGGATCATGGGGTGCTTATGGCAAAACCGCCCTGCGACGGAAAGGCTTTGGACGCCCGCGGTTTTCTTGCGACATTGCGCCACCCCTACAAAAGCCGCGCCACCCTGCATATCTTGATCGGCGCAGAACCAGACCGGGGACAGGATGGGAATCGCAGACGATCTGATGCAGGGGCTCGGGATTTCCGACCCGGTGATCCGGCTGGGCGTCACGGGCCTGTCGCGGGCGGGCAAGACCGTCTTTATCACCTCGCTGGTGGCAAACCTTCTGGATCGCGGCCGCATGGGCGCGCTGCGGGCGGCGGCCGATGGCTCGCTGAAGGCGGCTTGGCTGCAGCCCCAGCCCGACGATACCGTGCCGCGTTTCGACTATGAGCGGCATCTGGCGGCGATGACCGGCCCGGATCCGCATTGGCCCGAGGGCACGCGCCATGTCAGCCAGCTGCGCCTGTCGCTGCGCACCCAGCCGCGCGGGCTGATCGCGGGATGGCGCGGACAGCAGGTCGTGCATCTGGATATCGTGGACTATCCCGGCGAATGGCTTCTGGACCTGCGGTTGATGGATCGCGAGTTCGACACATGGTCGGCTGAGGTCTTTGACCGCATGAAGGGCCGCCCCGGCGAGGATGCCTTCCGCGCCGCGCTGAATGGCGCAGACCGGGACAATTTCAATGAATCCGCCGCGCAAGCGCTGGCCGCCGCCTATACCGCCCATCTGCATCTGGCGCGCGACGCGGGCTGGTCGGACTGCACCCCCGGCCGTTTCCTGATGCCCGGAGAGCTTGAAGGCTCTCCCGCGCTGACCTTCACCCCGCTGCCGCCCGAGTTTCGTGGCAGCCCGCTGTGGCGCGAATTCTCGCGCCGCTATGGGTCGTACAAATCGCGGGTGGTGAAACCGTTCTTCCGCGACCATTTCGCCCGGATCGACCGGCAGGTGGTGCTGATGGATGTGCTGGGCGCGATCCATGCCGGGCCGCAGGCGGTCGAGGACATGCGCCGCGCCATGGCCGACATCCTGACCGCCTTTCGTCCCGGTCGCGCTGGCTGGCTGGCGCAGCTTCTGGGCACGCATCGCGTCGGGCGCATTCTTTTCGCCGCGACCAAGGCCGACCATCTGCACCATATCCAGCACCCGCGCCTGACCGCGATTACCGGGGCAATGCTGCGCGAGGCGCGCGACCGCGCCGATTTTTCCGGTGCGCGGACCGAGGCCATGTCCATCGCCTCGCTGCGGACCACGACCGAAGAAACCATCCGCCAGAATGGCGAGGACCTGCCCGCCGTGCGCGGCACGCTGATGGACGGGCGGCAGGCGGCCTTCTATCCGGGCGATCTGCCCGCGAACCCGGCCGAGCTTCTGACCCATGCCCGTCAGGGCGGCGAGCACTGGCTGGACGGCGATTACGCGATCATGGACTTCGCCCCCGCCCCCAATACCATCAGGCCGGGCGACGGGCCGCCGCATATCCGGTTGGACCGGGCGGCGGAGTTCCTGTTCGGCGACCAGATTTAAGGAATACGCCATGGCCGAGCCCCCCAAACGCCGCGGTCCCGTCCTGATCGAGATGGGCGAGGCCGCGACCACCGCCCCGCCCTCGGATCAGCCGAGCGGCCCCGAACCCGTCACCCGCATCGAGACGCCGGACAGCGATCAGCGCACGCGACGCGCGCATCGCGCGGGTTCCGGCGGGGCCGAGGCTCATCCCTCACCCGCCGATGCGCCGATGATCGATGACGGGCTGGGATCGGTGCTGCCGCAGCCGCGCACGATGCAATTGGTGACGCGGCTGGTCGGCGGTGGCCCGACACGGCTGACGCGGTTCTTCATCAATACCGGCGTCGCGTTGTTCAGCTTTCTGCTGTCGGTGGCGGCTTTGCGCTACCTGTCGGACCTGCTGCATACCTATCCGCTGCTGGGCTGGATCGGCATCGCGCTGATGGTCCTGTTCTGCATCGCCGCTTTGGCGATGGCGTGGCGGGAATACCGGGCCTGGGCGCGCTTCGCCGCGATTGACGGGATCAACCGGGCCGCCGGGGCGGCCATGGCCTCGGGCGACGTCAAGGCCGCGAAGGACGTGGTCGGGCGGCTGGAGCATCTGTATCGCGGCCGGGATGAACTGGAATGGGGCCGCAAGCGGCTGGCCGAGCACAAGGCCGAGGCCTATGACGCGGCCAGCCTGATCGCCATGGCCGAAACCGAATTGCTGGCACCGCTGGACCAGCAGGCCCGGCGCGAGATCGAGGCCGCGGCCCGCACTGTGGCGGCGGCGACGGCACTGATCCCGCTGGCCCTGGCCGATGTGGTGGCGGCATTGGCCGCGAACCTGCGGATGATCCGGCGCATGGCCGAGATCTATGGCGGGCGTGCCGGTGCGGTCGGCGGCTGGCGGCTGGCGCGCACGGTGATGACCCATCTGGTCGCGACCGGCGCGGTGGCGGCGGGCGACGACCTGATCCATACCGTTGCGGGGGGCGGTCTGCTGGCGCGTGTCTCGAAGCGTTTTGGCGAGGGCGTGGTGAATGGCGCGCTGACCGCCCGCGTCGGCATCGCCGCGATGGAGGTCTGCCGGCCCCTGCCCTTCATCCAACAACCCCGGCCCAAGGTCGGCAACCTGATCGCCCGTGGGCTGAAGGGGCTGTTCGGGGAGGACGATCCGAAGGCCCCGTCCAACTGAGGGCTTGGCGGGGTATTTGTGAAACGATGAAGCCGCAAGGCGTTTGAGCGTGGCCCGGCTTGGGCTATGGACCCTACATGAGATCGCGCCGTTTCGCCCTGATGATGATGGCCGCCGTTCTGGCAATGGGAGTCCTTGCCGGGGCGCGGGATCGTTTCGACGACTGGGTTCAAGCCACCGCGTTACCGCGGCTGGATATTCCGGTGGGCGTCGAGGTCATGGCGCGGGATGGCAGCCTGCTGCGAGCGTTTCAGGTCTCGGATGGGCGCTGGCGGCTGGAGCCGGGCGCGGTTGATCCGCTGTTTCTGGACATGCTGGTGATGTGGGAGGATCGGCGCTTTGCCGATCACTCCGGGATCGACCCAGTGGCGGTGCTGCGCGCGGGCTGGCAGGCCCTGCGGCATGGCCGCGTCGTCTCGGGTGGATCGACCCTGACCATGCAGGTTGCGCGGCTGATCGAGGAAGGACCGACCGGCGAATGGGCTGGAAAGCTGCGACAAGTGCGGCTGGCGCTCGCGCTGGAGCGACGGCTGACGAAGCCTGTGATCATGGATCTGTATCTGCGGCTGGCCCCTTACGGCGCGAATGTCGAGGGGCTGCGCGCGGCCAGCCTGCAATGGTTCGGAAAGGAACCGCGCAGGCTGACCCCCGCCGAAGCCGCGCTTCTGGTGGCACTGCCGCAATCCCCCGAGCGGCGCCGCCCGGACCGCTTTCCGGCGGCTGCGAAATCCGCGCGGGACCGGGTTCTGGCGCGGGCGGCGCAGGCGGGCTTGCTGTCCGAAGCCGATGCGCAGGCCGCCATGGCCGAGCCGGTGCCGCGTCAGCGCCGCGCCTTTCCGGCGCTGGCCCCGCTGCTGGCCGAAAGGCTGCGGCGCGAACATCCGGGCGCGGGCCGGATCGAGACCACGATCGATCCCCGCCTGCAACGCCGGGCCGAGGAACTGGCCTCGCGCGCTGTGCGGGGGGTCGGACGGCGGCTGTCGGCGGCGATGGTGTTGGCGGATCATCGGAACGGGGAAATCCTTGCCTCGGTCGGGGCGGCGGACTGGACGGATGGTGGCTCGGCGGGGTTTGTCGACATGACGCGGGCCCTGCGCTCGCCCGGCTCGACGCTGAAGCCCTTTGTCTATGGACTGGCCTTCGACGCGGGTCTCGCGCATCCCGAAACGCTGATCGAGGACCGGCCCACCGCCTTTGGCCCGTGGCAGCCGCAGAATTTCGACCGCCAGTTTCGCGGCACGGTCAGCCTGCGGCAGGCGTTGGTGCAATCGCTGAACATTCCCGTCGTCAAGCTGGCCGAGGCGATCGGTCCGAACCGCGTGGTGCAGGGGCTGGAGCGCGGCGGCATCGATCTGCGCCTGCCCGGCGGGACACCCGGACTGGCGCTGGTTCTGGGCGGGGCCGGGGTGACGCTGGAAGATCTGACCACGGGCTATGGCGCGCTGGCGCAAGGCGGGCGCGGGATGCGGTTGTCGGCGTTGCCGGGCGGTGCGCAGGCACTGCCGGTGGCGATGTTCGGGCCGGTCGCGGCATGGCAGGTCGGCAATGTGCTGGCCGGAAACCCCGCGCCGCAGGGGGCGCGGGCGCGGCCCATGGCCTATAAGACCGGCACCTCCTATGGGCATCGCGATGCCTTGGCGGTGGGTTTCGACGGGGCGCATGTCGGCGCGGTCTGGCTGGGACGGCCGGACGGCACCGCGGTACCGGGGGCCTTTGGGGGGGATCTGTCCGCGCCGGTGCTGTTCGACCTGTTCGACGCCCTGCCCCCGGCCGCCCTACCGCCGCCGCCATCGCAGACACTGACCCTGCCCAACAGCGCCCTTCCCTTGGCCCTGCGCCGCTTTGCCCCCGCGGGCGAGGTCAGCCGGATGGCCGCGCGGCCTTTGGCCCCCGACCGGCTGGCTTTGACCTTCCCCCCAGACGGGGCGGTGATCGAAACATCGGGACCGCTGCTTGCGCGGGCGCGGGGCGGAAAGGGCCCCTGGACCTTTCTTCTCAATGGTTTGCCAAGCAGCGTCGCGTCGGATCGACCGGAAAGCCTGCTGCCAGATCCCGGTCCCGGCTTTGCCCATTTGACCGTCATTGACGCCGCCGGGGCCTCGGCCAGCGCAACGATTCGGCTGCAGCTGCCCGATTTCACGCCACGATAAGCGCTGGAAGGCTTTTCATTGCGCGTGATTGCGACATATTCCCTTCATGTTGCGCATAGATGATCATCTGACGATTCAGGAATGGGAACTCTCCGAGCAGTTCAGCCGCTCGCAGGGGCCGGGAGGCCAGAACGTCAACAAAGTCGAAACCGCGGTCGAACTGCGGTTCGAAGCCGAACGTTCCCCCCACCTGTCCCCCGCCGTCAAGGCGCGCCTGAAGCGGCTGGCCGGACGGCGTTGGACGCAAGAGGGCGCGATCCTGATCCGGGCCGAGGAAACCCGCAGTCAGGCCCGCAACCGCGACATGGCGCGCGAGCGGCTGGCCGAACTGATCCGCGAGGCCCTGATCGCTCCGCGCAAGCGCATCGCGACGCGGCCGACACTGGGCAGCCAGCGGCGGCGGCTGGCGGCAAAAACACAAAAAGGGACGGTCAAGTCCCTGCGCGGCAAAGTCCGTGAGAATGAGGGGGGAGAGTGAGCAAGACACTGGGCGAAAGGCTGGCCCGCCTTCTGGGCCGCAAGCCACCGGACATGCAGGTCGCGGCGCTGTGTCTGGACGGCAAGGGCAAGATCCTTCTGGTGACCAGCCGTGGCACCGGTCGCTGGATCGTGCCCAAGGGTTGGCCGATGCCGGGCCGGACACTGGCCGACGCCGCCATGCAGGAAGCCTGGGAGGAAGCGGGCGTGCGCGGGCGCGTCAACCAGTCCTCGCTGGGCAGCTATCATTACGACAAGCAGCAGGATCATGGCTTTGCCATTCCGGTCGAGGTCCGGGTCTTTGCCCTTGAGGTCGATGAGCTTGCCGATGACTACCCGGAAAAAGACGACCGCAAGCGCCGCTGGTATCGCCCCGACCGCGCTGCGGAACTGGTCACCGAGAGCGAGTTGAAAAAGCTGCTGCGGGCCTTGCCCGCGCGGCTGGGTCATCAGGCCTGACATGCCCCAGAACGAGCGGGAATACCGCATCCTCGACAAAGATCTGGGACGGGTGACCCATGCCGAGCATGCGGCGCTGGCCTCGGCCCGGCCCATGGTGCGCCTGGGGCTGGCGCTGGTCTTTATCGCGGCGGCGGCGGAATTTGCGGCGGCGGCACTGGCCGGTCAGCCGGCGCTGGGAATCATGGCGGCCTCGGTCGCGGTGGCGATCTATCTGGCCCTGTCGATCGGTGCGAACGACGTGTCGAACGCACTGTCTCCGGCGGTCGGTTCCGGGGCGATCAGTCTGGGCGTGGGTCTGGTGCTGGTCGCGCTGATGGATGTGCTGGGTGCCGTCATGGCCGGAGGCGCGGTCACCCGGACCCTGACCGAGGGGCTGATGGGCGACACGATGGGACAGGGCACGCCCACGGCCAAGATGATGCTGGCGGCGCTGGTCGGCGCGGCGACATGGATCAGCGTTGCCACCCGCCTGAACGCCCCGGTCAGTACCACCCACTCGGTCGTCGGCGCGATTGCCGGGGCGGGTATCGCCACATTCGGTTTCGGCGCGGTCAACTGGGGGGCGATGGCAATCATTGCGATGGGCTGGGTGGTGTCGCCCATCATCTCGGGGCTGCTGGCGGCACTGATCCTGTCCAGCATGCATCACCATGTTCTGGACAAGGACGACCCGATCCCCTCGGGGCGCCGCTGGCTGACGGCGCTGGTCGCGGCAACGGCGGGACTTCTGGTCGCGATGGCGGCGGTGGCGTTTCAGGATCTGGGCTGGCGGATCGTGGCCCTTCTGGGCCTGTTGGGCGCGGGCTTGGGGGCCGCCTATGCCCATGTCATGCTGGGTCGCCAGATCCGGCGCGATGCGGGCCAGAAAACCGCGCTCAAGAACCTGCTGGGCGTGCCGCTGGTCGCCGCCGCATTGGTCATGGGCTTTGGCCACGGCGCGAACGACACCTCGAACATCGCGGCGCCGCTGACGATCATCCTGCAAAACATCTCGGACGGGCAAAGCCCGCTGCTGGATGCGCAGATGATCCTGCTGCTGTCGGGCATGGGGATCGCGGTCGGCATCCTGCTGTTCGGCAGCCGACTGGTCAGCATGGTCGGCAGCCGCATCACCCGCCTGAACCCGGCCCGCGCGCTGTGCATTTCACTGGCGACGGCGCTGACGGTGCTGGCTTTCTCGCTGGCGGGGCTGCCGGTCTCGACCACGCATGTCTCGGTTGGCGGCGTCTTTGGCGTCGGCTTCTATCGCGAATGGCGCGACCGGCAAAAGGCCCGGAAACGCGCGCCCATGCCGGACGAGGAATTGCGCCGTCGCCATCTGGTCCGCCGCTCGCATGTGCGCACGATCCTTGGCGCATGGCTGATCACCGTGCCGGTCAACGCGGCGCTGGCGGCAGCACTGGTGCTGGGCCTGGGCCTTTAGCCCGTTCTTTACTTTGCCGCCTGCCGCCCCTATCTCGACATCATGGCCACCAAGTCCGATCCGAATTACAAAATCATCGCCGAGAACCGCCGGGCGCGCTTCGACTATTTCATCGAAAGCGACCTTGAGGTTGGCATCGTCCTGACCGGTTCCGAGGTGAAAAGCCTGCGCACCGGACAATCGAACATTGCCGAAAGCTATGCCTCGGTTGAACAGGGCGAGCTGTGGCTGATCAACGGCTACATCGCCGCCTACAAGCAGGCGGGCGTCTTTGGCCATGAAGAACGGCGGCGGCGCAAGCTGCTGGTCTCACGCAAGGAACTGGCCCGCTTCTGGCAGGCGGTCGGGCGTGAGGGCATGACGCTGATTCCGCTGGTCATGTATTTCAACGACCGCGGCATGGTGAAGCTGAAGATCGGCGTCGCCAAAGGCAAAAAGAACCACGACAAGCGCGAGACCGACGCCAAGCGCGACTGGAACCGCCAGAAACAACGCCTGCTGAAGCAAGGCTAGCGCCACCAGCCATTGCACGGCCCCGCCCCTGCGGTTACAGGATGGGCGCTTTCGCGTCTGCTCCGGGGGAAGGACCATGCCGACCGATTCCGACAATCCGACGACGCTTGTCTCGACCGCGTGGCTGGCCGCGCATCTGGACGATCCGGGGCTGCGCATCCTTGATGCGACATGGTTTCTGGAGCCGGGCCGCGACGCGCAGGCCGAATACGCCGCCTGCCACATTCCCGGCGCGCAGTTTTTCGATCTGGACCGGATCACCGACAGCCGCAGCAGCCTGCCGCATATGGCCCCCCTGCCCGAGACCTTTGCCGAACGGATGGCCACGCTGGGAATCGGCGATGGCGATCAGGTCGTCGTCTATGACAATTCCCCGGTGCGTTCCGCGGCCCGCGTCTGGTGGACCTTCCGCCTGATGGGTTGGTCCGATGTCGCCGTATTGGATGGCGGCATGGGCAAGTGGCTGGCCGAGGGTCGCGCCACCGCTTCCGCCCCTGCCACCCCCACGGCACGCGAACTGACCCCGCATCTGCGCCCGGAACTGGTGCGCGACGTGACGCAGGTTGCTGCCGCCAGCAAACTTGCCACGCATGAGATCATCGACGCCCGCGGCGAGCCCCGCTTTCGCGGTGAGGCGGCCGAGCCGCGCGCCGGGCTGCGCTCGGGGCATATTCCCGGATCGAAGAACCTGCCCTTTGGCCGGCTGTTCAACACCGACGGCACGATGAAATCCACGGACGATCTTCGCGCCGAATTCACGGCAGCGGGTATCGACCTGACCAAACCCGCCATCACCACCTGCGGCTCGGGTGTGACGGCGGCGATCCTGTTCCTTGCGCTTGAACGTATCGGACATATGGATCATTCGCTTTACGACGGAAGCTGGGCCGAATGGGGCAGCTTCCCGGACCTTAAAATTGCAACCGGAGACGCGTGATGCTGGGCAATCTGAAACCGCAGGCCCCCGATAAAATCCTGGCCCTGATGGGCGAATTCAAGGCCGATCCCCGCCAGGGCAAGATCGACCTTGGCGTAGGGGTCTACAAGGACGCGACCGGCCATACCCCGATCATGCGCGCCGTACTGGAAGCCGAAAAGCGCATGCTGGCGACCGAAACCACCAAGACCTATGCTGGCCTGTCGGGCGAACCCGACTTCCAGAAGGCCATGGGCGAGATGATCCTGGCCGACGGCTACAAGCCCGAGACCACCGCTGCGCTGGCCACCGTCGGCGGCACCGGCGCGATCCGTCAGGCGCTGGAACTGGCCCGCATGGCCAATCCCGACCTGCGCGTGTTCGTCAGCGACCCGACCTGGCCGAACCATATCTCGATCATGAATTTCATGGGTCTGCCGGTCGTCACCTATCGCTATTTCGACAATGACACCCGCGCGGTGAACTTCGAGGCGATGGTCGAGGACATCTCGACGGCGAAAAAGGGCGACGTGGTGCTGCTGCATGGTTGCTGCCACAACCCGACCGGCGCGAACCTGAACATCGAGCAATGGGCCGAGGTCGCCTCGATTCTGGAAAAAACCGGCGCGACCCCGCTGATCGACCTGGCCTATCAGGGCTTTGGCGACGGTCTGGAAGAAGATGCGGCAGGCACCCGCCTGATCGCCTCGCGCATTCCGGAAGTGCTGATCGCGGCGTCCTGCAGCAAGAACTTCGGCATCTACCGCGAGCGTACCGGCTGCCTGCTGGCGCTGTGCACCGACAAGGCGACCAAGGATCTGGCACAGGGCGCAATGGCCTTCCTGAACCGCCAGACCTACTCCTTCCCGCCCTTCCACGGCGCCAAGATCGTCGCGACAGTGCTGAACGACGCGGATCTGCGCGCCGACTGGATGGCCGAGCTTGAGGAAGTCCGCGGTGGCATGTTGCGCCTGCGCACGACCCTTGCCAACGAATTGCGCGACCTGTCCGGCTCGGACCGCTTCGGCTTCATCGCCGAGCATCGCGGCATGTTCTCGCGTCTGGGCGCCTCGCCCGAGCAGGTGGCGCTGATGAAGCAGGAATTCGGCATCTATATGGTCGGCGATTCGCGTCTGAACATCGCCGGTCTGAACGATGAGACCGTGCCGATCCTTGCCCGCGCCATCATCGAAGCCGGCGTCTGATCCAGACCCGCTGAAACGCGAAGCGCGCGCCGATCGGCGCGCGCTTTTTTATTCCGGGGATGCGACCGGTTGCCTTCAGCGACGGCCCAACTGGCGGTCGATATAGGTGCGAAGTTCCTCGATCTCGGACTGGCTGTCGCGCAGGTGACCCTTGAGCAACTGCACCTCATTATTGGATTTTCCCAGATCCTCGATCAACTGGGCCTCGCGCAGTTCCAGCACCCGGATGGCCCGCGCCCGTTCGGCCTCGGCGTCGTGCAGTTTCTGCGCCATGTTGTCCAATTCGTCCATCTGGGTCGGCGTGACCCGGCTGAGTCGCAGGATCAGCCAACTGGCAAGCCAGCCCAGCACAAAGGCGGCAAATAGGATAATAGTCGTGGCGATGATGAATTCATTGCGATTCATGGGCGGCTTTCAGCATTACGGGCCTTAGGTATTATAGTTCTATAGCTGTGCGCGCCGCCCGCGTCATTCGCTGCCGGTAGCATCCGCAGGCGCTTCGCCCTCGGAACCGATCTGCCCTTCGCTATTGTCCGGGAAGGCTGCTTCAAGCGCGGGCACGGTCAGCGCCTCGATCACCTTGACCAGTGCTTCGGGATCGATGGCCGGGGCCGGTTCAGCCGTGGGCTGGGCTGCGTCAGGGGTCGCTGCCGGGGCTTCGTCCTTGGCCGCCTCGCCAAGCGCCAGCGGCAGCGCGCCGGTTGCGGCCTCGGCAGTCGCCTGCGCGGTGCGGGCCGCTGTTGCCTCGGCGGTGTCTGTCACACCGCTCACGTTTTCCGCCGGGACCGTCTCATCGGTCAGGATCGGCTGATCGGACAGCAACGAGAATTCGATCCGGCGGTTGGCCTCGCGGCCTTCCTCGGTGTCGTTTTCCGAAATCGGGCGGCTTTCGCCATAACCCTTGGCAATCATATGCGACACGTCGATGCCATGTTCCTGCATCGCCGTCAGCACAGCCTGTGCGCGGTTGCGCGACAGTTCGGCGTTCAACTCCTCAGAGCCTTGCGCGTCGGTATGGCCGCCGATCTCGATCCGGTAGTCGCCGCATTCGGCCATCGTCTCGGCCAAACGGTCCAGCGTCGGCTTGGGATCGCCCGCGATCACCGATTTCGACGGCTCGAAGCCGATTTCGGATTCGTGCATGACGGCGTTCAGCCCGTCCACGCATTCAACGCCGCTGGGAATATGGACCAGCGGATCAAGCCTGCGATCGTATTGCACCGACAACTCATAGCGCGCGCCCGCACCCAGCCGCTGCGACAGGCGCGCGGCCAGCGAATCCGAGGCGCTCTGATTGCCCGAAACCCCTTCAAGCCGGATCAGCGAGGGCGAGACATTGACCGTGCCGCTTTTCAGCGCGGCCAGCGCCTCAAGCGCGGCGATGGTGCGCAGGGTCCAGCCCGAGGGCACGGATTCGTCCACGCGCAGGGCATTGTCGACCTTGCCAAAGCGCGAGCGGGCAAGGCTTTCGACGGCATTGCGCATCCGCTCATCGCTGACGCGACCGCGCAGGGTGACGCCGCTTTGGTCAAGCACGGCGCTGAACTCGGCTGGACCTTTCTGGGTCTCGACCTTCTTTTCCAACTCGCTGGTCAGGCTGAAGGCATCGGGCAGCGCGGATTCCAACCGTCCCGCTGCCTCATCGAAGGTGGCCTGTTCGACCGAAGCCGGGGCGAACAGCGCGACCTGCGTATCCGAGATGGTGACCGATCCCGTCCCCAGCGAGGCGACGGCCTGAATCGCGGGCACGGCAGCTTCGGCCCAATGGGTCGAGGGCGCGCCCAGACCCAGACGGCATTGCGGCGTGCCGGGGATGCCAGCGGCGTTCCCGGCCGCAATGATGCTTTTCATGGCCTCATCGGAATCGGCGGAACAGGCGTCGAAACGCGCGCCCTTCTCATCCTTGACGAAGCGCAGGGTAAAGGGGGCGATGACCGGGCGCGGCGCGCTGATCTCGGCGGTCAGCGCGACGTCTTCGGGGCGGGCGCGTTCCAGCGCGGTTTCCAGCGCGGCCTTTTCGCTGGCGCTGTCGGTAATGGCGCGCACCTCGACCTTGCCCGGCACGATCGAGACCTTGGCCCGCTTGGCCAGCTTGGCGGCCTCAAGCCCGAACTCAAATGCGGCGTCCCAGCCCTCGGGCTGGGGGAAGTCGGCGGTTTCGACCAGGTCCGAGACCTCGCCGTTGCCGACCTGCTTTTCCAAAGCCGAGACCATCCCGGCGCGGTCCAGAGTCGCGGGCACCAGCCCGACGATCGAAATGCCCTGATCATTGCGCAGCAGCTCGATGCTGAAATCGGGCGTGCCCAGTTCCTCATGCGCCTTGACCTGCATGGCATCGACGACGCGGGTCGCGCCGACGGTGTTTTCGGCCTGCGTCTTGGCACGGAAGCGCTGGACCTCATCGGGGGCGATGCCGGTCAGATGGACGGTCAGTCCGTCGGACTCGACCTTGACCCAGTCATATCCGGCCTGCCGCATCGCATCGGACACATCACTCTGCGAGCGGGTTTCCAGAAAATTCGTCGCCGCCTCGGCGCCGAGATAGGACAGACCGCCAGCGGCGATCAGAGCGGCAAGACTTGTAACCACGGCAAAACCGCGGCGTGGCTTGGGATTGGCCATCGGGGGGACCTTCGGGCTGTTTCCGACCTGCCGCCTTTACTGCCGCAGGCGGGAATCTGCAATCAGACCAGCCCCGCAAGGGCAAGAAACAGCGCAACGATCAGCCCGGAATCGCGGTTCGCGCGGAAAAGTCGCAGGCACCCGGCGCTATCCGTCATGTCGAAACGCTTGAGTTGCCACGAAAGATGCGCAGCGAACCCGCCAATCCCCATCAGGGCCAGCACCAAGGCCGGACCTTCGGGACGCGCCGCCAGCACCGACAGCACCAGAAGCGCGGTTGCGGCCACGCCAAAGCGACCAAGCCAGCGTTTCGAATCACGCCCGAACAGGCGCGCCGTGGATTTCACCCCGATCAGCGCATCGTCCTCGGCATCCTGATGGGCATAGATCGTGTCATAGAAAATCGTCCATGCGATCCCCGCCAGATAGGCCAGCACCGGCGCAGGGGCGATATTGCCCATATGCGCGGCCCAGGCCAGCAGCACACCCCAGTTGAAGGCCAGCCCCAGAAACAGCTGCGGCCACCAGGTGAAGCGCTTGGCAAATGGATAGATCGCGACCAGCGCCAGCGAGGCCACGCCCAGCCAGATCGCCGCCGTGCCCAGCGTCAGCAGGATCACGAAGCCCGCCAGACATTGCGCGACCAGCCACAGCACCGCCCCACGCACCGTCACCTGCCCCGAAGGGATCGGACGCGAGCGGGTGCGGCTGACCTTGGCGTCGATGTCGCGGTCGGTGATGTCGTTCCACGTGCAACCCGCGCCGCGCATCAGGATCGCCCCCAGCGCGCAGGCGATGACGATCCACAGGTCGAACCAGGTCGGCGCATCGGCGATCATCGCCAGTCCGACGCCCCACCAGCAGGGCAGCAACAGCAGCCATGTCCCGATCGGGCGGTCGGCGCGCGACAGCCGCAGCCAAGGCCGCCAGGCGGGCGGTGCATGGCGGTCCACCCAATTGTCGGGCGGCGCATCGGCGACACTGCGGTGGGCCTCTGGCGTCTGGCGGTCGGTCTGCATTATCCTGCGCCCCATCATGGCGAAAATCAGGCTGTTCATAGATCACCCGCTGGCACAGGGACAAGGCATCGCGCTGTCCTCGGATCAGGCACATTATCTTTCCTCGGTCATGCGGCAGGAGGCAGGGGATGAAATCCTGCTGTTCAACGGCCGCGACGGCGAATGGCTGGCGCGCATTGCCCGGCTGGCCAAGCGCAATGGCGATGTCGTCCCCGAACGCCAGACCGCGCCGCAGATGGACCCGCCGGACCTGTGGCTGCTATTCGCGCCGATCAAGAAGGCCCGGACCGACTTCATTGTCGAAAAGGCCGCCGAGATGGGCGCCGCGCGGATCGTGCCGGTGCAGACCGACTTCACCAATTCCGAGCGCATCCGTCAGGACCGCCTGCAGGCCCATGCGGTCGAGGCGGCGGAACAATGCGGCGGCACCTATGTCCCCGAAGTCACCGACCTCAACCCGCTCTCGCGGTTGCTGGACGGCTGGGACGGCACGCGCCGCATCCTTTGGGCCGATGAGGCGATGGTCGGGCCGGCCGAAACCCTTGCCGGGCTGACCAAGGGGCCATGGGCCATCCTGATCGGCCCCGAGGGCGGATTCTCCGAATCGGAACGCGCGCGACTGTCCGCAATGGATTGTGTCACCCGCATATCACTTGGTCCCCGGATCCTGCGTGCCGACACTGCTGCCGTTGCGGCACTTGCGCTTTGGCAGGCGGAACTGGGCGACTGGCGGCGCGATTGAAGCAAGATTTGCGCGCAATTCGCATATTGCGCGCACTAAGCTTGCACAAATAGCCCAAAATCGGTCCGTTGACACAAATTCTTAATGAAAACGCCTGCTTATGCATACGGCGCATAGGTGGAATGCCCCTACAATCGTGGAATTTCAACTTTGCCCGTCCTATATGCTTGTCATCAGATTGAAAGCCCACTTTCAGGGCACTTCCAAACACAGGTGACATCATGTCGGCGATTGACACGAACCGCGTCCATGGCGGGACGCGCTCTTTCGGTATTGGCTCGAAATTTCTGGCGGCGATCGCTGCCTGGAACGATGCGCGCGTGACGCGCAATGAACTGAGCCGTTTGACCGACCGCGAACTGGACGATATCGGCCTGACCCGTGGCGATATCGAAAGCGTCTCGCGCGCCCGCTAAGCTTGGCGGAGAGCGAAGCGAATGAGGCCCCAGGGGATGACCCGCGGGGCCTTTTTCATGCCTAAAACTCAGGCAGAAAAAAGCCCGCCAAACAGGCGGGCCTTTTCATGTTCAGCGCGAGACGACCAGCGTCGACCATTCTCCGTAATCGTCGCGACGATCCAGCGCTAGCCCGCCCTTGGCATAGGCGGCCACGACCTCGTCGGCCTGCGTGGTCAGGATGCCCGACAGGATCGCCTTGCCGCCCGGCGCGATCATCTTGGCCATGTCCGGGACCAGATCGATCAGCGGCTGTTTCAGGATATTGGCAAAGACCAGATCGAAGGGCGCGGCACCCTCGATCAGCGGATGATCAAAGCCCATCGCCTCGACGCATTCGACACGCCCGTCCAGCCCGTTGGCCATGACATTGGCCTTGGCCACATCCACGGCCACCGGGTCGATGTCGCCGGCCAGCACGATCACCGGGAACACCCGCGCCGCCGCCATCGCCAGAACGGCGGTGCCGCAGCCGACATCGACGATGCGCTGCGGGTTCGCGCCCGCCTCGATCATCCGGTCCAGCGCCAGCAGGCAACCCTTGGTGGTCGAGTGATGCCCGGTGCCAAAGGCCATCGCCGCCTCGATCAGCAGCGATTCGGAACCTTCGGGAATTTTTTCGGCATCATGGCTGCCATGAACGAAGAAGCGCCCGGCCTCGACCGGGGATAATTCGCGTTTGACATGGGCGACCCAGTCCACCTCGGGCAGTTCCGAGATGATGAAGGGATCGGCACCAAAGGCCGCGGCCATCAGCGCCAGCGACACCTCGTCCGGGCTTTCGGTGAAATACAGACCGACTTCCCAGCGGTCAGAGCCGTCCTCAATCTCGAAAACGCCGCTGCCGACGGGCTCCGGGGTCAGATCCTCGCCCATTTCGGCAAGCGCCTCGGCGGCCTCGCGTCCTGCGGTCTGGGTCAGCGCGGTCCAGGTGGGCATCAGATTTCCTCGGGAGTTGGAGAGGCACAGGCCTGTACGCCCGTGCCACGCAGACCGCAATAGCCGTCCGGGTAACGGTCCAGATATTGCTGGTGATCCTCATGCGCCGGATAGAAGGGCGCGGCGGGCAGTATCTGGGTAGTGATGGCGTGGAAGCCCTCGACGGCAAGGCGGTTGCCGTAATCAGCCTTGCTCAGCTCCGCCGCGGCCTTCTGGCTGTCGTTGAAGTACATGATGACCGAGCGGTATTGCGAACCGACATCATTGCCCTGCCGGTTGCCCTGCGTCGGGTTGTGGTTTTCCCAGAAGATCTGCAGCAGACGCTCATAGCTGATGCGAGAGCTGTCATAGATCAGCCGAACGACCTCGGCATGGCCGGTATCGCCGTTGCAGACCTGCTTGTAGGTCGGATCGGGGACGGTGCCCCCGGCAAAGCCGACCTCGGTCAGCCAGATGCCGTCCTGTTTCCAGAACAGGCGCTCGACACCCCAGTAGCAGCCCATCCCGAAGATGGCCTGGTCGAAACCCTTGGGGACCGGCGCGTCCAGCGGGCGGCCGTAGATAAGGTGGAGGGGAGCGGTCATGGGCGCATCCTTTCAAAAGACTTGCCGTGGATTTAAGCGCGACAATACCTTCGTGCAACGTCACAAGCCCCGCCCCGGTTCGGTTGCGGGCGAAAAGCGAAGGATTGCCATGCGCCCCGGCCCGCTGAACCTGATCACCGATGTCACCGGCCTGCGGGTCGGCAATGCGCGGGACGACGCGCTGCGCTCGGGGGTGACGGTGCTTTTGGGAGATGGACCGCTGGCCTGCGGCGTCAATGTCATGGGCGGCGCCCCCGGCACACGCGAGACGGAACTGCTGGCCCCTGACAAGCTGGTGCCCGGCATCGATGCGCTGGTGCTGTCGGGTGGCTCGGCCTTTGGCCTTGCGGCCTGCGACGGCGTGTCCGAGGGGTTGCGGGCGATGGGGCGCGGCTTTGCCGTCGGCCCCGTGCGCGTTCCGATCGTGCCGGGAGCGATCGTCTTTGACCTGCTGAATGGCGGCGACAAGGACTGGCAGGCCAACCCCTATCCGGCGCTTGGCCGGACCGCCTTGGGGACCGCGGCGACCCATTTCGCTTTGGGCAGCGAGGGCGCAGGCACTGGCGCGATGACGCATCGCTGGAAGGGCGGACTTGGCTCGGCCTCGGCCCGCCTTGATTGCGGGCTCACGGTGGGCGCGCTGGTGGTGGTCAATGCCTTGGGTTCGGTGACGGTGGGCCAGTCGCGCCAGTTCTGGGCCGCGCCCTGGGAAATCGACGGCGAATTCGGCGGCCTTGGCCTGTCCGGCCCCTTCGACGGCCACCATGAGCCGCCCATGTCCAAACGGCTGGGCGAGGCCACGACCATCGCCATCATTGCGACCGATGCGAGCCTGGACAAGGCGGCGTTGACCCGGCTGGCCACCGCCGCACAGGACGGCATGGCCCGCGCCATCGTTCCCAGCCACACCCCCTATGACGGGGATCTGGTCTTTGCCGTCTCGACTGGTGCGAAACCCCTGCCCGACCCGGTGCTGACGCCGTTCCAACTGGGTCATGCCGCCGCATCGGCCCTTGCGCGCGCCATTGCGCGGGGGGTGCATGCGGCCCGTCCGCAGCCGGGCGATCTGCAGCCCTGCTGGAGCGGGACGTAAAAAGGGGACGACGGGAGAGAGATCCGCCGCCCCCAGTCGAGAGGCGCCAAGAGGGAAAAACCTGACGCTATCGCCGGAACGCGCGGGAACCCCTTGAGTTCAAAACTTTTTCGTGAACTGCGGGAATTTCAACCACAGGCTTGCCTTGCGACGGCAAAAGCGCCAGCCTTCAGCGTCCCCTGCCCAGGAGTTGCGCCATGAACAAGCATGTGACCGACCTGAAAATGCTGCTCAAGGACCCCTCGCTTCTTGAGACCCGCGCCTATGTCGCCGGTGAATGGATCGAAGCCGATGACGGCGCCACCTTCGAAGTGACCAACCCGGCCCGTGGCGATGTCATCGCCCAGGTCACCGACCTCGGCCGGGCCGAGGTCAAGCGCGCCATCACCGCCGCCGAGGCCGCGATGAAGCTGTGGGCCGCCCGCACCGCCAAGGACCGCGCGCAGGTCATGCGCAAGTGGTTCGACCTGATGATGGAAAATCAGGACGATCTGGGCAAGATCCTGACCGCCGAGATGGGCAAGCCGCTGGCCGAGGCCAAGGGCGAGATCGCCTATGGCGCCAGCTTCATCGAATGGTTCGGCGAAGAGGCCAAGCGCATCTATGGCGAGACCATCCCCGGCCATATGCCCGACAAGCGCCTGACGGTGATCCGCCAGCCGATTGGCGTCGTGGCCTCGATCACGCCGTGGAACTTTCCGAACGCGATGATCACCCGCAAATGCGCCCCGGCCATCGCGGCGGGCTGCGGTTTTGTCGGGCGTCCGGCCTCGGAAACGCCGCTTTCGGCGCTGGCCATGGCGGTGCTGGCCGAACGTGCGGGTATCCCAAAGGGGCTGTTCAGCATCGTGCCCTCGACCAAGGCATCCGAGATCGGCAAGGAATTCTGCGAGAACCCCGCCATCCGCAAGCTGACCTTTACCGGCTCGACCAATACCGGGCGGATCCTTTTGCGGCAGGCAGCAGATCAGGTGCTGAAATGCTCGATGGAGCTGGGCGGCAATGCCCCCTTCATCGTCTTTGACGACGCCGATCTGGATGCGGCTGTCGAAGGGGCGATGGCCTCGAAATTCCGCAACAATGGCCAGACCTGCGTCTGTGCGAACCGCATCTATGTGCAGGCGGGCGTCTATGACGCCTTTGCCGACAAGCTGGCAGCGGCGGTCGAGAAACTGAATGTCGGCGACGGCCTGACCGAAGGCGTCACCACCGGCCCGCTGATCAACGAAAAGGCCGTCGAAAAGGTGCAGGACCACATTCAGGACGCGCTGGATGGCGGCGCGCAGATCCTGACCGGCGGCCAGCCGATCGAGGGGCTGTTCTTTGAGCCGACCGTGGTTACCGGCATCACCCAGACGATGAAGGTCGCGACCGAGGAAACCTTTGGTCCGCTTGCGCCGCTCTTCCGCTTTGAGACCGAGAAAGAGGCCGTGCGATATGCCAATGACACGATCTTCGGCCTCGCCGCCTACTTCTATGCCCGCGACATCGGCCGTGTGACCCGCGTGCAAGAGGCGCTGGAATACGGCATCGTCGGCGTGAATACCGGCATCATCTCGACCGAGGTCGCGCCCTTTGGCGGGGTCAAGCAATCGGGCCTTGGCCGCGAGGGCTCGCGCCACGGCATCGAGGATTATCTGGAAATGAAATACATCTGCCTGTCGGTCTGACCGGGCGGAAATGAAAAACCCCGGAGCGGCGCTCCGGGGTTTTTGGGATCAGTGATCCTCGTCTTCGTCGTGCTCGTCCGCGGCGGGCAGGTTGAAGAAGCTGTCCGCATCAAGGTTTTCCTCGACAGCGGGCTTGTCCTCATCCTTGGTCAGGCCGAAGCCCTCCAGACCGGCAAGGCCGCCCGACAGGCGCGGCTCATCCGACATGGCCAGCGAGGTCTCGGTCGAGAGCAGCTTGCGGCGCTCATCGTCGGTCATCGCGCCACCTTCCGACGCCTTGCGCTTGGCGGCCTTCTGCACCGCCGAATCCAGCTCGGACTGACGGCACAGACCCAGCGCGACCGGGTCGATCGGCTGGATGTTCTGGATGTTCCAATGCGTCCGTTCGCGGATCGAGGCGATGGTCGGCTTGGTCGTGCCCACCAGCTTCGAGATCTGCGCATCGGCCAGTTCCGGGTGGAACTTGACCAGCCACAGGATCGCCGCCGGGCGGTCCTGACGCTTGGACAGCGGGGTGTAGCGCGGACCGCGACGCTTCTCCTCGCCATCGGCGGCGGGGTTGTGCTTCAGGCGCAGCTTGTAGCGGGGGTCCTTCTGACCCTTGTCGATCTCGATCTGGTCGAGCTGGTTCGAGGCGATGGGGTCGAACCCCTTGACGCCGACCGCCACGTCACCATCGGCGATGCCCTGCACCTCAAGCTCGTGCATGCCACAGAAGTCGCCGATCTGTTTGAAGCTGAGAGTCGTGTTGTCGACCAGCCAGACGGCGGTGGCCTTGGCCATCAGCGGCTTATTCATGACCTTCTCCTTAACAATATCTTCTTCGGCCGGGAAAACGGCTGTTGGCAGGTGCCATTCCATTTTCGGGGAGGGGGGATTGACAGGATATATAGGGCTTTGCCAAGCCGGAATAAAGCCTGAATTTCGTGGCGCGGTTGCACCGTTGCCGCTACTCTTGCGACCATGAGATCACTCGCCACGCTTGCCGTTCTGGCCCTGATGGCCGCCCCATTGCATGCCGCCGACAAGGCCGGAGAGTTCGACTATTACGTCCTCTCGCTCAGTTGGTCGCCAAGCTGGTGCGACCTTGAGGGCCGCGCCGAAAACTCGGACCAATGCGACGCCGGCCGCAAGCTTGGCTTCACCGTCCACGGGCTTTGGCCGCAATACGAAAAAGGCTGGCCCGCAGACTGCCGGACCAATGCCCGCGACCCCTCGCGCCGCGAAACACGCGACATGGCCGATATCATGGGTTCGGGCGGATTGGCTTGGTATCAATGGAAAAAACACGGCCGTTGCTCGGGACTGACCTCGCGCGACTATTTCGCATTGGTGCGCAAGGCCACCGCCCGCGTCCACCTGCCCGAAGTGCTGAACCGCCTGTCGCGCGACGTCACCCTGCCTTCGAAGGTGATCGAGGAGGCCTTTCTTGAAACAAATCCCGGAATGACGCGCGACGGCATCACGGTGACCTGCCGCGCCAAGGCGCTTCAGGAAGTGCGAATCTGCGTCACCAAGGACCTTGAACCGCGCAGTTGCGCACCCGATGCCCGCCGGGACTGCCAGGGCAGCTTCCTGATGCCCGCGCCGGAATAGCGGCAGCCTCGCATTGCCTCCGGCGGGGGTATTTCGGAAACGGAGAAGCGGTTAACCGAATCGCAAGAATTTCGGGCGCAAGCTTGGCCTTGCGGAACAGGCGGGGACGCCGATGACCGCCAAGAGAGAAGCCACACCCCGACCCTTTGCTCCGGCGGGCGGGGTGTGCGCGTTTCTTTCTTGCTTAAATATCCCCGCCGGAGGCTCCGGGCAGCAGCCAGATGTCCGGCCGCTTCATTCCTCGCCCGAGACCTGCAACAGGATCTTGCCGATATGCGCGCCGCCTTCCATGCGGTCATGGGCTTCGCTGGCGCGGGCCAGCGGATAGGTGCTGTCGATCAGCGGGCGAACCGCGCCGGTCTCGACCAACGGCCATAGCTCACGGCACAACTCATGCGCGATACGGGCCTTGGCGGCGTCGGATTGCGGGCGCAGGGTCGAACCGGTGACCGTCAGCCGTCGCATCATGATCTGGGCAAAGTTGATGTCGGCTTTGGCCCCGCCCAAAAAGGCGATCATCACCAGCCGACCGTCATCGGCCAGCGCCCGAAGATTGCGCGCGATATAGGCCCCGCCCACCATGTCAAGGATCAGGTCGGCCCCACCGGCCTGCGTCAGGATCTCGACGAAATCGGCATCGCGGTAATTGATTGCCTGTGCCCCAAGGCGGGTGCAGGCGTCGCATTTTTCGGGCGAACCTGCGGTGGCCCAGACCCGAGCGCCAAGGGCGCGCGCGACCTGAATAGCCATCGTCCCGATACCGGACGAGCCACCATGCACAAGGAAGCGTTCCCCTGCCTGCAATCCGCCGCGCGTGACGATATTGGACCAGACGGTGAATGCGGTTTCCGGCAAAGCTGCGGCCTCGCGCAGGCCAAGTCCCGCGGGGATCGGCAAGGCGTGATCGGCGGGACAGGCTGCGTATTCGGCATAGCCACCGCCGGGCAGCAGCGCGCAAACGCGGTCGCCGACCTTCCAGCGCGACACCCCCGGCCCGATGCCCACCACCGTTCCCGCGCATTCAAGGCCCGGCAGATCCGATGCCCCAGCCGGCGGCGCATAAAGCCCCGCGCGTTGCAGTGCGTCCGGGCGGTTCACGCCCGCCCAGGCAACGCGGATCAGTATCTGGCCGTGACCCACGAGGGGGATCGGACGCGTGGCGGGTTTCAGGACTTCGGGGCTGCCCGGTCGGGTGATCTCGACCGCCTGCATCAGATTGGAATTCATGCATCGCCCCCGCCGGGACGGGTCACGTCACGCAGGTGACCGGGACCGCGCGCGCCTGCCGGGCGATGAATCCAACCGGTGGCAAGGCCGGTCAGCGCCGCCATGCCCGGAAGGCCCGCCAACCGGGCCTTGACCTTCTCAAAGCGCATCACGCCATCGATCCGGCGTTCCACGAAGGCGCGGGTTTCGTCCAGCTCGGGCGTCTCGTCGCCCAGCCAGTACAGCACCGTCGCACCATAGACCGTGGAAAGCGTCGCGCGTTTGGAGTACCAGTTCACGTCTTCCGAGGTGTCGCCCAGCCCGTCCCACACCGCGTCCGAGGTCTCCCAGACCAGTCGTGCACCCAATGCGGCATTCTGTGGCAGGGCGAACAGCACCGCCCCTGCCCGCGCCATTTCGCGAT
This sequence comes from Paracoccus litorisediminis, assembly GCF_009711205.1. GTDB lineage: Bacteria > Pseudomonadota > Alphaproteobacteria > Rhodobacterales > Rhodobacteraceae > Paracoccus > Paracoccus litorisediminis. The sequence goes on from NZ_WMIG01000002.1 coordinate 294,021, forward strand.
CGGTCATTCTTAGCCGCTGCATCACCGCATCGACCACACGGTCGCGAAAACGACCCTGCAAGGGCGTCGTGGCCAGCCATGTGCGCAGGGCCGCATCGCCCCGACGATGATAGGCCGCGGCCAGATCCACGCCGCCGCGCGGCAGGTGGACATGCGCAAGACTGGATGAGATGCCGATGTCGCGCGCACCCGCAGCTATGGCCTTGTCGCTCATGCCGTCAAAGACGACATGCTCCAGCGCTGCGTCGATCAACCTGTCCCGTTCTGTGGTCATTCTGCTCTCCTGCGGATGGCCGGGGAAAATCTGGACAAAAGCGATTCGCCCTGATATGAGACCGCTTCCTGCAAATCTGCTCAACTTTAACCTAGGAAGGTGGTGACAACCACATGCAGGTAAGTGTTCGCGACAATAACGTCGAACAGGCGCTTCGTGCTCTGAAGAAGAAACTTCAGCGCGAGGGGGTGTTCCGTGAAATGAAGCTCAAGCAGCATTTCGAGAAACCCTCGGTCAAGAAGGCCCGTGAAAAGGCCGAGGCCGTCCGCCGTGCCCGTAAGCTGGCGCGCAAAAAAGCGCAACGCGAAGGCGCACTGTAAGACAAGCGACACGTTTGTTTTCTGGATACCCCCGTGGCCCCGGCTTCGGGGGTTTCCTATTTTTCAGACCGGCAGCGCGGTGGTGAAGGCCACGGTTTTCAGCGAAAATGACGAATGCATCTGCGCCACGCCCGGCAGTTTGGCCAGACGCTGGCGGTGAATGCGGGCGAAGTCGTCGGTATCCTGCGCCACGACCTTCAGCAGGTAATCCGCCGATCCGGCCATCAGGTGGCATTCCAGCACATCCGGGATCTTGCGCACCGCCTTTTCAAAGGCGTCCAGCAACTCATCCGCCTGCCCGGACAGGGTGATCTCCACAAAGACCGTGGTCGGGCGCTCCAGCTTGCGAGCATCCAGTAGTGCGACATAGCCGCGGATCAGGCCGGTTTCCTCAAGGCGTTGAACCCGTCTGTGGCAGGCGCTTGCAGACAGGCTGACCTCGACCGCCAGTTCGGCATTGGTGATGCGCCCGTTGCGCTGCAGGACCGCAAGGATGCGGCGATCCGTGGCGTCGATCTCGATCATCGTGGTCATCCCTGCTGTCTATCCGTCGATCCGGCGTGTTTTCCACCAGACTATCGGCCATCCGCGCAAAAGAAAACGGCGCGTCGGGACGCGCCGCCGGGCATGGGTCTGCGCTCAGGCGCGGGTCGCGCGCAGTTCGTCGCGAATCTGCAGCAGCAGTTCCTCGGAAGTGGGACCGGTCGGCGCGGCTTCCTCGGCTTTTTTCTGAACCACGCTGCGCTGCACCCGGTTCACGGCCTTGACCAGCAGGAAGACCGCCCAGGCGATGATCAGGAAGTTGATGATCGCGGACAGGAACGAGCCATAGGCAAAGACCGAGGCCCCGGCATCGCGCGCCGCCTGCAGGCTGGCACCATCGGGGACATTGCCTTTCAGCACGAAATAATGGCCGCTGAAATCCGTCCCGCCGGTCATCAGGCCGATGATCGGATTGATCAGATCGGCCACCAGCGAGTTCACGATGGCAGTGAAGGCGGCACCGATGATGATACCAACGGCAAGGTCGATGACATTGCCGCGGGCGATGAATTCCTTGAACTCCTTGAGCATCTGCTTACCTTTCCTGAGGCCACTTGCGTTGGCGGGGCCAAGTCCTGGCCCGCATCCATCCTTTGAAGATTGTTCAGGATCGTCCCAAAATGTCTACACTTTCTGATTTTCCGATCACGCGTCGCTGGCCGCCTGTCCGCCCCGACGTGATCCAGCTTTACACGCTGAATACGCCGAACGGCATCAAGACCTCGGTCATGCTGGAGGAGTGCGGGCTGGATTATGACGCCCATCACATCAGCATCGGCAACCCCGAGGATCAGTACACGCCCGAATTCCTGTCGCTGAACCCCAACAACAAGATCCCGGCGATGATCGACCCGAACGGGCCGGATGGCCAACCGCTCGGCCTGTTCGAGACTGGCGCCATGCTGATCTATCTGGGCGACAAGACCGGGAAGTTCCTGCCGCGCGAAGGGGCGGCGCGCTATCACACCCTGCAATGGCTGATGTGGCAGATGGGCGGCGTCGGGCCGATGTTCGGGCAGGTCGGTTTCTTCCACCGCTACAAGGGCAAGGAAATCGAAGACCCCCGTCCCCGTACCCGCTACTACAACGAGGCGCGACGGCTGCTGGGCGTGCTGGACCGCCAGCTGACTGACAGGGAATGGATCACCGGCGAATATTCCATCGCCGACATGGCCATCGCACCTTGGGTGCGGACTTTGCGCACCAGCTACGATGCCGAGGTCGAGACGGGTCTGGCTGAGATGGCCAATGTCCAGGCCTATCTGGAACGTTTCCTGGCGCGCCCCGCCGTGCAGCGCGGGCTGGTCGTCGGCGCGGCCTGAGCCGTCGCGCGCAGCCGCCGAAATCGAGCGGCTGCGCCATCGCGCCCCTGGTCAAGACGCCTTGCGCAGGAAGGGACCAGACGCGACAGTCAGGGTGGACATCCCTTGGCATGGCCCGCTGAAATGGCTCGTCGCAACCGCATTTTCCATCCGATCGCCTCGGCCCGCATCCTTGTCGGGCATCGCAGAAGTCCCGGCAGCGACTATGTGCTGGCCACCCTTCTTGCCTTTGTCGCGGGGGCCGCAAATGCCGGAGGGTTCTTTGCGCTGGGGCAGTATACCTCGCATATGACGGGTTACCTGTCCCAGATCCCCGACCATCTGGTCGCCGGGGAATTGCCGGTGGCAGCGATCGCGGCGCTTGCCATTGCAGCCTTTGTCACCGGCGCGGGCTTCAGCAGCCTTCTGATCAACTGGGCACGCATCCGGTTGGGGCGCAGGCAATATGCGCTGCCAATCGCCATTCAGGGGCTGTTCCTGCTGTGCTTTGCCGCTGGCGGCATCTTGCGCGGAACATTGGGCCATCTGTTCGCGCTGGCCTGCCTGTGCTTCATCATGGGCATGCAGAACGCGACCATCACCAAGATTTCCTACGCACGGGTGCGCACGACCCATGCAACCGGCATGATCACCGATATCGGCATCGAACTGGGCCGGGCAATGTGTCGCCTGCTGCTGCCCGCATCGGGTGTCCGACCCAATCTCGTAAAGCTGAAAATCCTGCTGACCCTGATCGGGGCCTTCCTGCTGGGCGGGATCGTGGGGGCGGCAGGCTATTCGGCCGTTGGCTTCCTCTTTTCCCTGCCACTGGCGTTTTTGCTGCTGGCGATCTCTCTGCCCGCGCTGCCACTTCTAAAACGAAAGCGGCCCGCGTGATGCGGGCCGCCTGATCCGGAACTTGCGCGGGCTTAGCTGCGCAGCGTGCCGCCGGTGGCTTTCGTCACCTTTTCGACGATCTTGGCGCTGACGGATTCGATTTCCGCATCCGTCAGGGTCTTGTCGCGCGGTTGCAGGCGGGCGGTGATGGCGATGGACTTCTTGCCCCCCTCCAGCCCGGTGAACTGGTCAAAGACCGAGACGCGCTCAATAAGCGCCTTGTCGGCACCGGCTGCGGCATTGACCAGCGTCAGCGCTTCGACCTGCGCATCCACGACGAAGGCAAAGTCGCGCTCGACGGCCTGCAGGTCCGACAGGACCAGCGCCGGGCGCGAGGGCGTCTTGACCTTGGGCAGCGGGATCGCCGCGATGCGGATGGTGAAGGCGACGACCGTGCCCTTGATGCCGAAATGGCGCAGGACGCGGGGGTGGATCTCGCCAAAGGTCGCCAGTGCATTCGGACCCAGCGCGATATTGCCCGCGCGGCCCGGATGCCACCAGCCGTCCAGCTTGCGGTTGATCTGCGATTTCGCAGGCGCACCGATGGTCTGCAGGATCGCTTCGGCATCGGCCTTGGCGTCGAAGATGTCGACCTTACGGCGCGAGGCAAACGGATCGCGCGCGGCATTCGCGCCGACAAGGATGCCCGACAGATGCAGGTCCTGCTCGCCCGGCTCACCGCCCGAGAAGACCGGGCCGCATTCGAACAGCGACAGGTCCATGAAGCCACGCGCCTGATTGCGCGCCGCTGCCGCCAGCAGACCCGGCAGCAGGTCGGGGCGCATATGCGTCATCTCGCTGCTTATCGGGTTCTCGATGCGCAGGGCGTCGGTGCCGCCGCCGAACAGCTCGGCTTGCGCCTTGTCGATGAAGCTGTAGGTCACGCATTCATTGTAACCAAGGCTGGCGGCCATGCGACGGGCCGTCTTTTCGCGGACCTGCAGCGACGTCAGCACCGGCTGCGGTACGCCCGCCTGCGGACGCGACAAAGGCTGGCCTTGCAGCTTGGTCAGCGAGGCAATGCGGGCAACCTCCTCGACCAGATCGGCGCTGCCCAGCACGTCGGGACGCCAGCCGGGAACAAAGGCCTGATCGCCTTCCAGACGGAAGCCAAGGGCTGTCAGCGTCGCGCGCTGCTCGGCCTCGGGGATCTCCATGCCGACAAGGCTGATGACGCGGGCGGGCTCCAGCGTATAGCTGCGAGTGGTGTCGGGAACGCTGCCTGCGGTCACAACCTCCGAGGCCTCGCCGCCGCACAGATCAAGGATCATCTGCGTCGCCAGTTCCAGCCCCGGCTGGGTGAAGCTGGGGTCAGCGCCACGCTCGAAACGGTAGCGGGCATCCGAATTGATCTTGAGCGCGCGGCCTGCGGTCGCGATCGCGATCGGCTCCCAGAAGGCGCTTTCAAGGAAGACATCGACAGTTTCATCCGAACAGCCGGAATGCTCGCCGCCCATGATGCCGGCGACGCTTTCGGGGCCGTTCTCGTCGGCGATGATCATGGTGCCGGGGGCAAAGGCATAGGTCTTGCCGTCCAGCGCCAGCAGTTCCTCACCCTCAACCGAGGGGCGGACATGCAGGTCGCCCTTGACCTTGGCCGCATCGAAGACATGCAGCGGGCGGTTCAGGTCGAAGGTGAAGAAGTTGGTGATATCGACCAGCGTGTTGATCGGACGCAGGCCGATGGCGGTCAGGCGCTTCTGCAGCCATTCCGGCGAGGGGCCATTCTTCACGCCACGGATCAGCCGGCCCGAGAAGAACGGCGCTTTCGCGGCGACTTCCGGCGCGATCACCACCTTGATCGGCGACGGGAAGCTGCCCGGAACGGTCACGTCCTTGACCGCTTTCAGCGTGCCAAGGCCACGCGCCGCCAGATCGCGGGCAACGCCATGGACGCCAAGCGCGTCGGGACGGTTCGGGGTGATCTTGATCTCGATGACCGGATCGACCGTTTCGGGGCGGTTCGCGGCCAGCCAGTCGACGAACTTGTCACCGACCTCGCCCGAGGGCAGTTCGATGATGCCGTTATGCTCTTCGGACAGCTCCAGCTCACGCTCGGACGCCATCATGCCGTGGGATTCGATGCCACGGATCTTGCCGACGCTGAGGGTCACGTCGATGCCGGGGACGTAATCGCCGGGTTTGGCCAGAACGACGGTAATGCCTTCACGGGCATTGGGCGCGCCGCAGACGATCTGCTTTTCGCCCTCATCCGTCATCACGCGGCAGACGCGCAGGCGGTCGGCATCGGGATGCTGGACAGCCTCGATCACCTTGGCGAGGGTGAAGGTCTTCAGCTTGGATGCGGGATCGCTCACGCCTTCGACCTCGAGGCCGAGATCGGTCAGCGCCTCGGTGATCTCATCAAGCGAGGCGGTGGTGTCGAGATGCTCCTTGAGCCAGGAGAAGGTGAATTTCATGGCGCGGCTCCGTCGGGTTTGGCGTCCCTTAGCGCATGGCGCGGCGGAATGGTAGGGTTGTGGACCCTGGCCCCCCGAGACGCTGCGCGGATTCCCTTAAATTGCCCGCGATCCTATTGTTCTACGCTGCCCCCTTCCTATGTTAACAGCGTAAACATCAAGGATGTGAGGCCGATGGACACCCAAAGAGAAATGCTGATCGAACAGAGGGTCGCGAATGACGCGAAGTCGCCGCTGGTGGCTTACCTGCTGGCGATCCTGCTATGGGGCTTCGGTGCGCATCGCATGTATCTGGGCCGCTGGATGAGCGGGCTGGTGATGCTGGCGATGTGGGGGCTGGGCTGGCTGCTGACGCCCGTGCTGATCGGCTGGCCGCTGGTCGGGCTGGTCTGCCTGTGGGCGGTGATCGACCTGTTCCTGATCCCCGGCATGATCCAGTCCGACAAGGACGAGATGCGGCGGCGCATGGGGTCGGGCTGGGTCTGAGACCTGCCGCGTCCGGCGCGGAATATCATTTGCGTTAACGGGCCGACTGCCGGATCATCCGGTGCATGTTGGTCACGTGGCAGGGCATCGTCTATGGTGTCGCCTTCATTGGCGGCACGGTGGCGATTTCGCTGATCACCTATGCCCTGACCCGCCATTTGCTGGCACCAGGCGAGGCCCCACATCACCGCGAGATGGCTGGCTCCATCGTCGTTCGTCTGGGCGCGTTGCAGGGGCTGATCCTGGCCTTGGTCTTTGCGCAGGAAATGGAATCCTATCAGAGGCTGGAGGGTGTGCTGTCCTCCGAGGCCAGCGCCGTCGCCGATATCTACAATGACGCCATCCGCTATGAGAGCCCGACCGCCGAGCCGGTCAGGGCGGCGATGCTGCGCTATCTGGACGTGGTGACGACGCAGGAATGGAACGAGGACGGTCCCGGCGGCCAGCTGCTGCCCGAGGGCTGGAACGCATGGGACGCGGCCTATCGCGAGGTGCTGGATCTGATCCCGCAGACACCGCGTCAGGCGGCGCTGCACAACAACATGCTGGCGCGCATCCACGACATTGCCGATGCCCGCGATCAGCGGGATCGCAGCTGGACCCTGCCGACTTTCGCGATCTTCTGGTTCGCGGCTGTATCGGGGATGATCCTGATCTCGGCGGGCTATTACATTTTTCCGCCCGAGCGGCAGATCATCGTGCTGCTGTCGATCTTCAGCGCCTATACTGGGATCGTGCTTTACATGATCTTTGCGTTCTCCAACCCTTATAGTCCGCCCGCCGCGATGCAGCCCGAGGCACTGGAGGAGTTGCTGTCAGATTTGCGCGCCGGAGGATGAGCGAGGGTGCGCTGAAGCGCACCCTACATCGGCACGGTCACTGCAAGCCGCGGCCATTCTGGACATGGCGTCGGGCCAATTGGCGGCTCTGCCGACCACCAGGCAGAGTCCGGGCCGGAATCGGGGCGTGGTCCGCGGCGCGCAGTTCAGGGAACAGCGTGAAGATTTCCTCTGCTGCGGCGCGACCGACGAATTTCAGCGCCTGCGCGCCGGGATAGAGCGACTCGGTCTGGGCGCCATTCGAGATCACGACCTCATGCTGGTCGAACAGCATATGGATATATTCGACCTCGGGCACGTCATCCGCGACGGTGATACCCGGCACATCCAGCAATTGCCGAGCGGCGACCAGCACCTCATCCGCACAGAACATCCGCTGCGCGATGCGCGAGCGGACGAGCACGCGATGCTGGGGCGAAACCAGCAGGTCCGAGTTCGGCACGCCCTCGGCCAATGCTCCGGCTGCGATGCGGATCGGGCGCAGATGCGGCAAGGCTGCAAGCGCCGCAGCGCCGAGGCGGGTCGATCCGATCCAGCGCACCAGCTGCGCGCCACGATCACGGGTCAGGACGAGGTCACCGGGCGCAAGTTGTTCGATCGCGACGTCGCCCTGCGGGGTGCGGATCAATGTGCCACGGGTGAAGCAGGGCGCGCCGTCGATGACATTGCTGTTCAGGCTGAGCGTTCCGACCTCCTGCCCGTCGGCATTCAGGACGACATAGGAATAGTTCTTGTAGGCTGGATCTTCGACATCACCGATCACCTCTTGGCCCGTCAGCTGCAGCGACCAGCCCTCGGGCAGATTGACGGTCGTGGATTCGATCTCTCCGTCAAAAGGCGAGGAACTGATCTGAATTGTGCCCGAAAAATCCGGGCCGATGTTCACGATGATGGTGTCATCCTCACCATTGCCGCCCGCGACGGCTCCGAAAGCGCCCGCTCCGGTCGCATCAACAACGAATTCTGCCATAATCGACTCCGGTCACCTACTGGAATGTTACAAGACATGGCCGGGGCGGCTGTTTCGCCGATCGGAAAGCCCCTCCCCATGAGGAGGGTGGCATATCGGGGCGGGGTGACAAAGAATTTTTATGTCTGGGTGTTGAGCGGGACGGGTGCGCTGAAGCGCACCCTACGCGTCAGAAATCACGATCCGGCGTTCACCTGATATTAAACGGTGCCGTGGCATGACTGCGAAGTATTTCACAGCCTCAGGGGGGAGCCATGAGCCTGACCGTTCAGCAACAAATGCTTATTGAGCAACGCATCACGAATGAGGCGCCGTCGCCGGTCGTGGCCTACCTGCTGTTGATTTTCTTGGGCGGGTTCGGTGCCCATCGCTTCTATCTGGGCAAGACCGGAACCGCGATCACCATCCTGATCCTGTCGATCCTCGGCTGGCTCACGCTGGTGCTGGGCGTCGGGCTGATCCCGCTGATCGCCGTCGTCATATGGTGGGTGGTGGATATTTTCCTGATCCCTGGCATGGTCCGGGGATGCCAGGAGGTGCTGCGTCAGCGCTATTCGCTGGGCGTGCCACTGGGCCTGTGACCGCCGCGCCCATGAAAAGCGCGGCGGGATGATGAGATTGGCGCGTTTAGCGCGACAACCCGCCCGCCACACTGGGCACATCACCGGCAGCAAAGCCGTAATGGCGCAGCCAGCGCAGATCGGATTCGAAGAAGGCCCGCAGGTCGGGGATGCCGTATTTCAGCATGGCGATGCGGTCGATGCCCATGCCAAAGGCAAAGCCCTGCCATTCGTTCGGATCGACGCCAGCGGCGGCCAGAACCTTGGGGTGAACCATGCCGGAACCGAGGATCTCAAGCCAGGAATTGCCCTGCCCGATGGTCAGCTTGCCGCCCTCCCAGGAGCAGCGGATATCGACCTCGGCCGAGGGTTCGGTGAAGGGGAAATGGCTGGCGCGGAAGCGCAGCTCGACATTGTCGACCTCGAAGAAGGCGCGGCAGAACTCTTCCAGCGTCCATTTCAGGTTCGCCATCGAGATGTCCTTGCCAAGGGCAAGACCCTCGACCTGATGGAACATCGGCGAATGGGTCTGGTCCATGTCCATCCGGTAGACGCGGCCCGGCGCGATCACGCGGATCGGGGCGCCCGTCGCCTGCATGGCGCGGATCTGCACCGGCGAAGTATGGGTGCGCAGGACATGCGGGGGACGCGGGTCATCCTCGGCGCGGGCCATGAAGAAAGTGTCATGTTCCTGCCGGGCGGGGTGCTCGGGCGGGATGTTCAGCGCGTCGAAGTTGAACCAGTCGGATTCGATCTGCGGCCCTTCGGCGACGCGGAAGCCCATATCGGCAAAGATCGCGGTGACTTCCTCGGTGACCTGGCTGACCGGGTGGATGGTCCCCTGCCCGCGCGGACGGCCCGGAAGGGTCACGTCCAGCCATTCCTCTTTCAGGCGCGCGTCCAGTGCCGCGTCCTCCATGCCCTGCTTGCGGGCGCGGAGCGCGGAGTCGATCTCGTCCTTCAGGCGGTTCAGGTCGGCGCCACGGGTCTGGCGCTCTTCCGGGGTCATGCGCCCCAGTTCCTTCATCATGCCGCTGATCTCGCCCTTCTTGCCAAGGGCGCCAAGGCGCACCTGTTCCAGTGCATCGGCATCGGCGGCGGTCGAGATGCGGTCGAGATAGGACTGGCGAAGGGTGATCAGATCGGACATGGCGGCTTTCCTTGCGGTTCCCGCGCGCCTTATCACGCACGGGCGGAATGCGAAAGTGTGCGGGGGGTCAGTAGGTCTGGGCGACCAGATCAACGGGACGGCAAAGACGCGTGGCGCTGGGTCCGGCGACGATGGGACGCTCAACCAGCGCAGGGTTCTGCACCATGTGGTCAAGGATTGTCGCATCATCCGCGCCGACCAGCCCGCGCTCGGCGGCGTCGGTGCCCTTGACGCGCAGAGCCTGCGCGGGGGTCAGGCTGGCGGCCTTGAGCAGATCCGCCAAAACCTCGCGGTCCCAGCCCTGCTTGATATAGTCGATGACACGCGGCTCATGCCCGGCATCGCGGATCATCTGCAGCACCTTGCGCGAGGTGCTGCAGTTCGGCTTGTGGTAGATGGTGATCACGTCTTACTTCCAGATCAAGGGATTCACGCCCGGCGCGATTTCGGGATGGTCGCTGACACGGAAGGTCGGGTCGCGGCCCGCGGCGCGCTGGTTCAGATAGTCGCGGGTGACATAGGTGATCGTTCCCGACAGCGCAACGATGGCGAACAGGTTGATTGTCGCCATCAGCCCCATCGAGGCATCGGCAAAGTCAAAGACCGTCTGCACCTTCTGGATTGCGCCCCAGATCACCATGGCAATGACCGCGACGCGCAGGACGACGACTCCGGTCATGTGGTTATGGCCAAGAAAGACCATCGCGTTCTCGGCATAGGCGTAGTTGCCGATGATCGAGGTGAAGGCGAAGAAGAAGATCGCCACCGCCACGAAAGTCTGGCCGAAGCCGCCGAAATGCTCGGTCAATGCTGCCTGAGTCAGCGCCACGCCCGTCAGTTCTGCCGAAGGGACTGCACCCGACAGCAGGATCATCACCGCCGTGGCCGAACAGACCATCAGCGTGTCGATGAAAACGCCAAGCGCCTGCACGAAGCCCTGACTTGACGGGTGGTGCGGGACAGGAACCGCAACCGCGGCAATGTTCGGGGCCGAGCCCATGCCCGCCTCGTTCGAGAAAAGGCCGCGTTTGACCCCGTTCATCATGGCCGCCGCGATGCCGCCTGCGGCACCGCCCACCGCCTCTTGCCAGCCAAAGGCCGAGGCGATGATATGGCCAAAGACGCCGGGAACCTCGGTGATATTGGCGATCATCACCCATGCTGCCGCCAGCAGATAGGCCCCCGCCATGAATGGCACCATGAACTCGGCCACCCGTGCGATCTGCGGAATGCCGCCAAAGATGATCAGCGCCGACAGCACCGCGACCGCGATGCCGACCACCGCCTTGTTAAGGCCGAAAGCCCCCGAGGCAGCCTCGGCGATCGAGTTCGATTGCACGGCGTTGAAGATCAGCCCGAAGGTGACGATGAGCGTCACCGCGAAAATCGCCGCAAGCCACCCCTGCCCCAGTCCCTTCTTGATGTAAAAGGCCGGACCACCGCGATACATGCCGCCCGGCCCGTGTTCCTTGTAAAGCTGCGCCAATGTGGATTCGGCATAGGCCGTGGCCATGCCGACCAGCGCGACCATCCACATCCAGAATATCGCCCCCGGCCCGCCCAGCGTGATCGCCACCGCCACACCCGCGATATTGCCGGTACCGACGCGACTGGCGAGACTGACCGTCAACGCCTGAAAGGGCGAGATCCCGTCCTTGTCCGTCGCACGTGATCCCAGCACGCAGCGAAACATTTCCCCGAAATGCAGGATCTGGATGAAGCCGAGGCGGATGGTGAAATAGATACCGACCGCCAGCAGGCCGTAAATCAGAACATATCCCCAGAAAATCGTATTCAGGAAGTCAATGATCGCTGTCATGAGCTTGCTCCTGTCACATGCCCGCGAGTGTGACCCCATCGCGTAAGCCGCGCAAGAATTAGCGTAATTTCACCGTCAGCCAGACTCCACCCTGCGGTCGCAGGGTCAGGATCATCCGCGGCTCTGGCTGGCGCTCGGTGAGTTCAAACCGCAGGCGGGCCAGCAAGGTGGCAAGGATGATCACCGCCTCCTGAATGGCAAAGCTTGCCCCGATGCAGATGCGGGGACCGGCGCCAAAGGGCAGAAAGGCAAAGCGGTCGCGGGTGACGCCGGGCGCAAAGCGGTCGGGGTCGAAGCGGTCGGGATCGTTCCAAAGCAGGTGATGGCGGTGCAGCGCATAGATGGGCAGCATGATCGTCTCGCCGGGATGGACCTCGCGCCCGCCCAAGCGGTCATGGATCAGCGAGGTCCGCGACAGGAAGGCGGCGGGCGGATACATCCGCAGGGATTCGTCGATGATCTGGCGGATATAGGTCAGCTGCGCCACATCCTGCGCGGTGGCGGCGCGTGCGCCCAGGACCGTGCGGGCCTCGATGGCCGCACGGTCCTGCACCTGCGGATCGAAGGCCAACAGATACAGCGCCCAGGCCAGCGTCAGGGCCGTGGTTTCATGCCCGGCGACGATGAAGGTCAGCAGGTTGTCGCGCAGTTCGGGGATGGACATGGCGCGGTGCGTCTCGGGGTCCTCGCCCGCCCGCAGCAAGTCCAGCAGATCGGGCACCTCGCGCGGACCGGACCGCGCCCGCGCCCGGATCGCGTCATCGGCCACCTGCTTCATCCGCTTCAGGTCATTGCCGGACCGCAGCCGTCCCGGCCGCGGCACCCAGCCCGGCAAGCCGATGATATCCAGAATCGAGAGCCGCGCCGCGCCCGCGATATAACTATCGATCGCCTGATGCACCGCGTCGCGCTGAAACCCCTCATCGCCCGAGAAGGTCACGTCCGAGATCACTTCGAAGGTCGCGGCCACGGTTTCGGCAAAGATGTCGACCGGACCGCTGGCAGCGGCAAGGCGGCGGGCGCTGGCCTCGGCAGCGGCGGTCATTACCGGGGTCAGGGCCTCGATATGGCGCTGTGCAAAGGCGGGCGCGGCGGCGCGGCGCTGCCAGCGCCAATGCGCGCCCTCGGCCACGAACAGCGACTGGCCAATGGCGGGTTCCAGAAGCGATTTCGTGATGACCGATTTCGGGTAATCCTCGACCCGGTCCTTCAGCACGATGCGCAGGGCGCCGGGGTCCATGACCATGTGCCAGCGCTTGCCCGTCCGCCCCGAGACCATGGGCTGTCGCGTTGCGATTTCGGGAATCAGTTCAAGGACATTGCGCCGCGCCGTCAGCGCCGAGCCGATGATCCCCAAGGGCCTGCGACCCAGCGCCACGCGCGCGGGATAATGGGATCTCAGAGGGTGGGGTGCGGCGAGATCATGCATGCAACGAAAAACCCGCGCCGGGGGCGCGGGTTTCATCACGTTTCGCCTTTTTCAGACGATGACGATCAGGCGGCAGCCTTGGCTTGTGCAACAACCGCGGCGAAAGCCTCGGGCTCATGCACAGCCAGGTCGGCCAGAACCTTGCGGTCCACTTCGATGCCGGCTTTGGCCAGCGCCGCGATGAAGCGCGAATAGGTCATTTCCGCATCGACCAGACGGACGGCTGCGTTGATCCGCTGGATCCACAGGGCGCGGAAGTTGCGCTTGCGGTTCTTGCGGTCGCGGGTGGCGTACTGGTTCGCCTTGTCGACAGCCTGGGTGGCGGTACGGAAGTTGCGCGAACGGTTGCCGTAATAGCCTTTCGCCGCGTCAAGAACCTTCTTGTGGCGGGCGTGGGTGACTTTACCCGATTTGACTCGTGCCATGTCCGGTTCTCCTTAGCGGTTGTAGGGCATGTATTTCTTGACGATCTTCGCGTCCGCATCGGACAGGATCATGGTCCCGGTCACATCGCGGATGAATTTCGTCGAGCGCTTGATCATGCCGTGGCGCTTGCCAGCCGGGCCAGCTTTCACTTTGCCCGAGGCCGTCATCGAGAACCGCTTTTTGGCGGCCGATTTGGTCTTCATCTTCGGCATTTTACTCTCCTTGCGGTCAGAGTGAACGCACGACTCGGCAATGCCATATTGGCCGGCCGTGCGGGTGGAAGCGCGCCCTATACGGGGGCGCCAGCGAAAAGGCAAGCCCTATTGGGCAGGAGTTGCAGCCGGGGCCGCAGGATTGGCCGGGGTTTCCGCCGCAGGGGCCGGAGCCTCCGTGACCGGGGCCGCAGCTTCCCGGGCAGCGGCAGGCGCCGCAGCTTCCGGAGCCGGCGGCGCGACATTGCCGCTGGTCACGCGCGACCACGACTGCGCCACGCTGTTCAGGCTAAGCGGACGGTCATCAAGGACATTGACCCCCAGCAGGACCAGCAGCCCCAGAACCAGTGCAATCGCCGCCCCACGCGGGGCCTGCGTGCGGGCCAGCGACAGGATCGCCAGCAGCACCGACAGGGCACAAAGGGCGACGCCCGCAAGCAACAGAATATCGATCATCATGCGGTCCCTTGCGCTGGCAGATCCGATTGAAACAAAGGCTTATTCCGGATCGGTGCGATAGATCAAGCGCTCGTCGCAAGGCGCGATGCGCAGGATGTTGGTGGTACCGGCCTGATTGAAGGGCACGCCGGCGGTGACGACGATCTGATTGGTCTCATCGGCAAAGCCGAAATCGCGTGCCGCCTTGGCCGCGTTGACCACCGCCTGCTTGAACCGCTCCAGCGAGGGGGTCAGTACGCAATGCGTCCCCCAGGTCAGGCACAGCCGCCGCAGCGTCGGGATCTCCGAGGACATGGCGATGATCGGGACGCGCGGACGTTCACGCGCGATCAGGCTGCCGGTGGTGCCCGATTGGGTAAAGGCGCAAATCGCGGAAATGTCGGTGGTTTCGGCAATCTCGCGCGCCGCGGCAACGATGCCGTCGGCGACGGTCTGGCGCTTGGCCACGCGCGAGCTTTCGATGATGTCGCGATAGGTCGGGTCGCTTTCAACCGAGCGGGCGACGGCGTCCATGGTCAGGACCGCCTCGACCGGATAGGCCCCGGCGGCGCTTTCCGCCGACAGCATGATCGCGTCCGCGCCTTCATAGATGGCGGTGGCCACGTCCGAAACCTCGGCGCGGGTCGGCATCGGGCTTTCGATCATCGATTCCAGCATCTGGGTGGCGACAATCACCGGCTTGGCCGCTGCGCGGCACTGGCGAACCAGTCGCTTCTGGATCGGCGGCACCGAATGGACCGGCAGCTCGACGCCCAGATCGCCCCGCGCCACCATGATCCCGTCCGAGACCTTGAGGATTTCCGAGAATGCGCGGACGGCCGCGGGTTTCTCGATCTTCGACAGGATCGCGGCACGACCCTTGGCCAGCTTGCGGGCCTCGATCACGTCTTCGGGACGCTGGACAAAGGACAGGGCCAGCCAGTCCACGCCCAGTTCACAGGCGAATTCCAGATCGTCGCGGTCCTTGTCCGACAGCGCCGCCAGCGGCAGCACCACGTCGGGCACGTTCACGCCCTTGCGGTTCGAGATCGCGCCACCGGCCGTGACCACGCATTCGGCGAAATCGGGGCCGCATTTTTCGACGCGCAGGCGGATCTTGCCGTCATTGACCAGCAGCTCCGAACCGGGTTCAAGCGCGGCAAAGATCTCGGGATGGGGCAGTTGCACGCGCTCGGCAGTGCCGGGCGTGGCGTCCAGATCGAAACGGAAGGCCTGACCATTGGCCAGATCATGCGGCCCGGCGGCAAAGGCGCCTACGCGCAGCTTCGGCCCCTGAAGGTCGGCCAGAACCGCGATCGGGCGGCCCGATTCGGTTTCGACCCGGCGGATGATGTCGTAGCGCGCCTTCTGCTCGGCATGGGTGCCATGGCTCATGTTCAGGCGGAACACATCGGCACCGGCCTCGAACAATTTGCGGATGGTCTCGAAATCGCTGGAGGATGGACCCAGGGTTGCCACGATTTTGACCTTGCGGTGCCGTCTCATCCGTCTCTCCCGTCGGTGTTTGCGCTAGCAAGCGCTGTATACCCATATTGGCCGTGCCACGGCAACTGTGCCAGGGTCAGGGCTTGCACTAAACCTTGCCTCATGCAAGGCCAAGGAACCATGACGGCAGAAGCTTACACCACCATCGGACGCGACCGCATGTCGCGTTGGCTTGTCACCTGCGACCATGCGGCGAACCGTGTTCCCGACTGGATCAATGGCGGGGACCTGGGAATCGACCCGGCGGACATGGCCCGCCACATCGCCTATGACGTGGGCGCGGCGGGGCTGGCGCGACGACTGGCCGAACGGCTGGACGCGCCCGCGATCCTGTCGAACTTCTCGCGTCTGGTGATCGACCCGAACCGGGGCGAGGATGATCCGACCCTGCTGATGCGGATCTATGACGGCACCGTCATCCCCGCCAATCGCCGCATGGACATGGCCGAGCGCGAGCGCCGGCTAGAGCGGCTTTATCGCCCCTATCACGCAGCCTATGCCGATCTGGCCGCCAGCCATCCGCTTCGGGCGATCTGCGCCATCCACAGCTTTACCCGGCAATTGCGCGGTCGATCGCGCAGGCCATGGGCGGTCGGTGTGCTGTATTCACATCGGGATGAGCGCCTTGGCCCGGCCCTGATCCGCGAATGCCGCGACAAGGGCTGGATCACCGGCGACAACGAGCCCTATTCCGGCCATCTGGACGGCGATTCCATCGACCGCCATGCGCTGGCCCATGGCCGCCCCAACGTGCTGATCGAGATCTGCAACGACCTGATCGAGGACGAGGCCGGGCAGGATCTTTGGGCCGACCGGCTGGCCGCGGTGCTTGACGGCTTCCTTGAGCGCTGCGGGGTCTGATTTGGCAGCGGCCGTAAAGGAACCAGCCAAAACGCAACAAGCCAGCGCCAGATGAAGCCGCTGATTATCCGGTGAATTCTGGGATTTGGTGGAGCCGAGGGGAATCGAACCCCTGGCCTCGTCATTGCGAACGACGCGCTCTACCAACTGAGCTACGGCCCCACTTCGGGGCTAATTGGACCGCCCGAATGGGAATGTCAAGACGTTCTCGCGCGCGCAGCAGACTCGGCGAAACGGATCAGATCGGCGGCGGGGCGGGCGCCGGCCTCGCGCGCAATCTCGCGCCCCGAACGGAACAGGATGAAGGCCGGAATACCGCGGATGTTCCAACGTTGGCTGGCCTGCGGATGGGCCTGAGTGTCGATTTTGACCAGCCTCACCCGGCCCTTCAGCGCTTGTGCGGCCTTTTCGAATTCGGGGGCCATAGCGCGGCAGGGACCGCACCAGGGTGCCCAGAAATCGACCAGAAGCGGCATGTCGTCGTTGCGCGCGGCCTTTTGCAGGGTCGCGAAATCGACCGGCTGGGGCTTGGCCGCGATCAGGCCCGCGCCGCAGATCCCGCATTTCGGGTTGGCGGACAGGCGCTCTTCGGGCAGGCGGTTCACCTGTCCGCAGGACAGGCAGGTCAGTTTCACGGCGGGCATCGCGGGTCTCCGGGTCTTTCACCCCAAGATGATCCCGCGATGCCGGATTTCAATGGGCCTTACTCGGCCGCCTCGGCATAGCTTTCCAGCGGCGGGCAGGTGCAGATAAGGTTGCGATCGCCATAGGCGTTGTCGACGCGTCCGACCGGAGGCCAGTACTTGTCCACCCGGAACGCACCCGGCGGGAAGCAACCCTGCTCACGCGAATATTCGCGATCCCAATCAGCGACCAGATCCTCGACCGTGTGCGGGGCATGGCGCAGGGGCGAGGCCTCGGCACTCATGCGGCCCTCGGCCACTTCGGTGATCTCGGCCCGGATCGCCTCGAACGCGGTGATCAGACGGTCGATCTCGGCCTTGGTTTCCGATTCGGTCGGCTCGACCATCAGCGTGCCAGCCACCGGCCAGCTCATGGTCGGCGCGTGGAAGCCGTTGTCGATCAGGCGCTTGGCAATGTCGTCGACGGTCACGCCATGCGCCTGGAACGGCCGCATGTCGAGGATGCATTCATGCGCCACGCGGCCGCGATTGCCCATGAACAGCACCGGATAGGCCCCGGCCAGACGGCTCGCGATATAGTTCGCGTTCAGGATCGCCACGCGCGTCGCCTGCGTCAGCCCCTCGCCACCCATCATCAGGCAATAGGCCCAGCTGATCAGCAGGATCGAGGCCGAACCCCAAGGCGCCGCCGAGACCGCACCGATATCGCCCGTGCGCGGATCGGCCGGCAGGAAGGGTGCCAGATGCGATTTGACCCCGATCGGCCCCATGCCCGGGCCGCCGCCGCCATGCGGGATGGCAAAGGTCTTGTGCAGGTTCAGGTGGCTGACATCGCCGCCGATCTCTCCGGGCTTCACCAGACCGACCAGCGCGTTCATGTTCGCACCGTCGATATAGACCTGCCCGCCATGCTTATGGGTGATGTCGCAGACCTCGCGCACGGTGTCTTCAAAGACGCCATGGGTCGAGGGATAGGTGATCATCACAGCGGCCAGCCTGTCGCCCGCCTTCGCGGCGTGGGCGGCAAAATCTTCAAGGTCGATGTCGCCGTTCGGGGCGGATTTCACCACCACCACTTTCATCCCGCACATCTGCGCCGAGGCCGGGTTGGTGCCATGGGCGGAAACCGGGATCAGGCAGATGTCACGATCCTCGCCGCGCGACTTGTGATAGGCGGCAATGGTCAGCAGACCCGCATATTCCCCCTGCGCACCCGAGTTCGGCTGCAAGGAAAACGCATCATAGCCAGTGATCTCGCACAGTTTCGCGGTCAGATCGGCAAAGACCTCATGGTAGCCCGCAGCCTGATCTTCCGGCGCGAAGGGATGCAGCGCGCCGAATTCGGGCCAAGTGATCGGCATCATCTCGGCGGCGGCGTTCAGCTTCATCGTGCAGGAGCCCAGCGGGATCATTGCCCGGTCCAGCGCCAGATCACGATCCGACAGACGACGCATGTAGCGCATCATTTCCGACTCGGCCCGGTTCATGTGGAAGACGGGATGGGTCAGATAGTCGCTTTCGCGGATCAGCGTCTCGGGGATCGCCGGTGCGGTCGCAGCCTCGGACGGCGCAGCCAGACCGAACGCGTCCAGCACGCGCGCGATGACGCTGGCATCCGTGGTCTCATCGACCGAGATACCCACGCGATCACGGCCAACCTTGCGCAGGTTGATGCCGCGATGACGCGCCGCGGACATGATGCCCTGCTGGCCCACGCCGACGCGCACGGTAATCGTGTCGAAGAAGGCTTCCGGCTCGACCTCGGCCCCCTCGGCACGCAGCGCATTGGCCAAAGTCACCGCGTTCAGATGGACGCGCTGCGCAATCGCGCGCAGACCCACCGGACCGTGGAAGACGGCATAGAAGCTCGCCATGACGGCCAGCAGCGCCTGCGCCGTGCAGACATTGGACGTGGCCTTCTCGCGACGGATATGCTGCTCGCGGGTTTGCAGGGACAGGCGATAGGCCTTGTTGCCCTTGGCGTCGATGGACACGCCGACGATACGCCCCGGCATGGCGCGCTTCATCTCGTCGCGGCAGGCCATGAAACCGGCATGCGGCCCGCCATAGCCCATCGGCACGCCAAAACGCTGCGCCGAGCCCACGGCAATATCGGCCCCCATAGCGCCCGGTTCTTTCAGCACGCAAAGCGCTAGAAGATCGGTCGCGACAACAGCAACGGCCCCGGCCTCATGCAAGGCCGCACATTCCGCCGTCAGATCGCGGACATGGCCGAAAGTGCCCGGATATTGGAAAATCGCGCCGAACACCGCCTTCGGATCGCATTCTACCCCGCGAATGATCTCGATCCCCAGCGGCTCGGCCCGGGTCTCGATGACCGAGATCGTCTGCGGATGCAGGTCGTCGCTGACGAAGAATGCCTTCGCTTTCGATTTCGCCACGCGCTGCGCCATGGCCATGGCCTCGGCGGCGGCGGTCGCCTCGTCCAGCAAGGACGCGTTCGCCACCGGCAGCCCAGTCAGATCGGCAACCATGGTCTGGTAGTTCAGCAGCGCCTCAAGACGGCCTTGGGCGATCTCGGGCTGGTAGGGCGTATAGGCCGTGTACCAGGCGGGGTTTTCCAGAATGTTGCGCTGGATTGCCGGGGGGGTCACGGTGCCGTAATAGCCCTGCCCGATCAGGCTGGTCATCACGCGGTTACGCGAAGCGACTTCGCGCATGCGGCCCAGCAGCGCCGCTTCGGAAAGCGCGGGCCAGTCCAGCGGTTTATCCTGCCGGATGTTTGCCGGCACGGTCTGCTCGATCAGGGTGTCCAGCGTATCCGCGCCGACGACCTTCAGCATGGCCTCCATCTCGGCCGGAGAAGGGCCGATGTGACGGCGGTTGGCAAAATCGTCGGGGTTATAGGTGGTCGGGGTCCAGGTGGCCATCTGCGCCTTCCAGTCAGGTCACGCAACGCCGCGGGCGCGGCATCTTTCTTGCGGAAATATCCTCGGGGGAGCCCGAGGGGGCAGACAGCCCCCTCGGTTTTCGCCGGGCCGTCAGGCCCGGCAGAGCGGCCTTAGCCGATCAGTTCGTTATAAGCCGCCTCGTCCATGAACTCGGACAGATCGACCGAGGTCGGCTTGATGCGGAAGAACCACGCCCCCAGCGGGTCGTCATTCACCGCGCCGGGCGCATCGGGCAGCGCCTCGTTGATCGCCGTCACGACACCGGCGACCGGGGCCACGATATCCGAGGCCGCCTTCACGGATTCGATCACCACGATCTCCTCGCCCGCCTCGACCTCGCGGCCCACTTCCGGCAGTTCGATGAAGACGACATCCCCCAGCTGCTCGCTGGCATGGGCGGTGATGCCGACGATGATCTCGTCGCCATCCTGTTTCAGCCATTCGTGGTCTTCGGTGTATTTCAGCATGCCTGGCCTCTCAGCGCTTGTAGCTCGGTTTGTGGAAGGGGAGTGCGGTCAGGGTGACAGGCAGTCGCTTGCCGCGCAATTCCGCGTAAACGGTCGCGCCTTCGGCCAGATCCACCGGCAGGATCGCCATGGCCACCGGCCCGCCGACCGTGGGACCGAAGCCACCCGAACAGACTATGCCGATGCGGCGGCCACCCTCGGCCGCGTCAAAAACTTCGACGCCCTCGCGGATCGGGGCGCGACCTTCGGGGCGCAAGCCACGACGGGTCATCGCGGGGCCACTGGCCAGCTCGGCCAGCACCGTATCCGCACCGGGGAAGCCGCCCTCGCGCGTGCCCCCCAGACGGCGGGCCTTGGGGATCGACCAGCCAAGCGCCGCGACAGCCGGGGTCACGCCCGCATCCATGTCATGGCCGTAAAGCGGCATCCCGGCTTCCAGCCGCAGGCTGTCACGCGCGCCCAGACCGATCGGGGAAACCGCATCGTGATCCAGAAGCGCGCGGGCGAAATCCTCGGCCCGCTCACCGGGGATCGAGATCTCATAGCCATCCTCGCCGGTATAGCCCGAGCGGCTGACCCACAGTGTCGCGCCGTTCCAGTCGAACTCGGCCACGTCCATGAATTTCATCGCCTCGACGCCGGGAACCAGCGCCTTCAGCACGGATTCGGCCTCGGGGCCTTGCAGCGCCAGCAGCGCGCGGCCCTCGACCGGCTCGACAGATACGCCCAAGGCTTCCAGCTTGCGCAGATGGGCGATGTCCTGATCGACGCAGGCGGCGTTCACGACCAGAAACAGGTGATCGCCCTTGTTGGCAATCATCAGGTCGTCAAGGATGCCACCGGTGACATTGGTAAAGACACCATAGCGCTGACGGCTCTGCCCCAGCCCGGCGATATCGGCGGGGACCAGCGTTTCCAGCGCCAGGGCCACATCCGGCCCGCGCAGGATCACCTGACCCATATGGCTGACATCGAACAGCCCGGCCTTGGCGCGGGTATGCAGATGTTCACCCATCACGCCCATCGGGTATTGGACCGGCATTTCCCAGCCGGCAAAGGGAACCATCTTCGCGCCCAGCGCGAGATGCAGGTCATATAGCTTCGTGCGCCGTAAATCGGCCATGGGCATCCCTCACCTTGCGGACGGAATAATCCCGTCCGTTTCGATGCCCCCTCTGTCCCTACCCCGTCCGGGGCGCCTGAGATCGTTATCCCTTCGGCGGGCGACATGTGCCGCCACTCTCCAGAGTCTTCTTCGGAAAACGGTTCGCTTTGCCTGAGAGTTTACCGGGGCGGTTGCTCCTTCGGCCCTGACTTGCGCCAGTGTCTCCCGATTTCCGACTTTCGGACTAGCCGGGCGGCAGGATTCTGGCAAGAGCCAACCTGCCGCCCAGTGCCTTACATCGAGATGTTCGAGGCCCCGCCATCCAGCAGGATGTTCTGGCCGACGATGAATCGGGCATGCTGGCTGCACAGGAAGGCACAGGTCGCGCCGAAATCCTCGGCCGTGCCATAGCTGTGGGTCGGGATCGTCTGCTCGCGGCGATGACGAGCCTCATCAATGCTGATGCCCTCGGCCTTGGCTACGCCCGCATCAAGGCTGTCCGCGCGATCCGTCGCATGGATACCCGGCAGCAGGTTGTTCACCACCACGCCCGAGGGCGCGACCTGCCGCGACATGCCGGCGACAAAGCCGGTCAGCCCGGCGCGAGCGGTGTTCGACAGGCCCAGAATCGCGATCGGCGTGCGCACCGATTGCGAGGTGATGTTGACGACCCGGCCCCAGCCGCGCTCCATCATGCCCGGGACCAGCGCCTGCATCAGTGCCACAGCGGTCAGCATGTTGGCGTCGATGGCCTTGATGAAATCGTCGCGGCTCCAATCGGTCCATTTGCCGGGCGGCGGCCCGCCCGCATTGTTCACCAGAATGTCGGCCTGACCGCCCAGCGCCTCCAACACGGCGGCGCGGCCTTCCTCGGTGGTGATGTCGGCGGCGACCGGGGTCACCTTGACGCCGTATTTCGCGGCGATGTCCTTGGCGGTCTGCTCAAGCGCCTCGGCGCCGCGGGCGTTGATGACCAGATCCACCCCGGCCTCGGCCAGTGCCTCGGCGCAGCCACGGCCCAAGCCTTTTGATGCGGCGCAGACCAGCGCGCGCTTGCCCCTGATACCCAGATCCATGCGTTTCCCCCTTTTCGATGGTTGGCGCCAAGGAAACGCGGGGCGCGCGTTTTGTCCAGTTCAGAAGCAGAGGATCTCGGCCTCGGCCTGCGCGCGGCGGTATTCGGCGACCATTTCATTCACCACCGCGCCCTGCCGGAACATGGCCGTCCGCTCGCCCGCGACCTGACGCATGCGCAGCACGGTCTCGGCCTGGACGTAATGCTCATAGGGCAGGATTTCCGCGATATGGTCGATGGCGCAGGAGCATTTGTCCAGCATCTCGCGGGTCTGGCCATTGGTCGCCATGCAGACAAAGACGTAATCCGCCCGCGCATTGGTCGGATAGTCATTGACCGACTGCGCCGAGGCCGACCCCGCCCACAGCGCCAGGGCCGCTACCAGATGCGCAAGCCGGCTCATTTCAGGACCATTTCGCTGAGATAGGCGGGGCGATCGCCAGCCAGCGGACCGGTCTGCGCGCTCATCTTGCGGATCGGCTTTTTCGGATCGTCCAGCGCAAAGCGCAGCACCAGCGTCTCGAACCCATACATGCGCTGGCTGTTCTTGTCGCCTTTGAAGGGCTGGAAGCTGGCGACGGTCAGGTTGCCGTCCTGCGTCACCTCACCGCCCCGAAACAGCGCGTCCTTGAGCCGGTTGCGGATATAGAACGGGCTGCCCCCGGTCAGCGCGGCCATGTCGCGGGCCACGGTTTCCAGAAAGAAGGTCACCGAAGGGTCGCCGCCGGTGACCGGAAACGGCCCGATCTTGCGCTTGATGCGGGCGGTGTCCTCGGCCAGTTGCAGCACCGGCTTGCCGTCGGACGGATCGCTGATCTGCGTCATGGTGATCGTGCCCTGCCCCAAGGGCTTGAAGCCTTCGACCTCGGGACCGGTCTGGCTGATCGCCCATTTCAGCGGCGCATCGGTCAATTGCCAGGGGCCGCGTTCGGTGAAAACCAGATCGCCTGCCTTGTCGGCCAGCGCGGGACCTGCGGCCAGAAGGCCGATCAGGACCAGACTGCGGAATATTTTCATATCAGTGGTTCCTTCCCTCGGGCCGAACCTGCCCCCGCCCCATGCATCGCGAAAGGGCGGCGATCCGGCTCTGATGCTTTGGTCTTAGGCAAGCATGTGCTGCAGTGCCGCCTGCAGTTCATCGGGGCGCAGCGGCTTTTCCAGAACCAGCGCGCCCATCTCCAGCCCGGCGCGGCCGATCTCGGGGTCGCGGCGCGCGGTGATGATGATCGCGGGCACCGGTTGACCGACCGCCCGGCGCAGCGCGGCAATGGCCTGCAAGCCGGTATCCCCATTGTCCAGATTGTAATCCGCGATCACCACATCGGGCGGGTCGTCGCCCATTTCGGCCAGTGCCTCGGCCGTGCCACCGGTCACACGCGCGACCATGCCCAACCGGTCGCGCAACAGCAATTGCAGCGCCCGCCGCATGGCCGCGTCATTTTCGACGACCAACGCCACCCGCCCGCGCAGGCAGGGCCCGGATTGCAGGGCTGCGGGCACGATGACCCGGCTTTCGGGCGTGACCAAAGGCAGGCTGACACGAAACACCGTGCCCCGCCCCGGCTCGCTGTCCATGGCGATCGGATGGCCCAGTTTCGCGCAGGCCCGGCGTACGATCGACAGGCCCAGCCCCATGCCTGGCGCACCGCCGTCGCGGCTGATGCGGTGGAACTCGTTGAAAATCCGGGCGCGGTCATGGGCGGCAATGCCGATGCCGGTGTCGAACACCTCCAGCCAGACCGATTCGCCACGCTTGCGCGCGCCCACCAGAACGCCGCCCTGATCGGTATACTTGATCGCGTTCGAGATCAGGTTCTGCGCGATCCGCCGCAGGAAGGTCGGGTCGCTTTCCACCACCGCCATGGTCGGAATGAAGCGCAGCCGCAGCCCCTTGGCCTGCGCCATCGGCAGGTATTCGACGGCCAGCCGCTGGAACATCTCGCCCAGATGGACAGGTTTGCGCTGGAACTCGATGCGCTGGCTGTCCAGCCGCGAGATGTCGAGCACCGCATGCATCAGCTCCTCGACCGATTCAAAGGCCCCGGCCAGACGCTGCGACAGCTCGGTCTGCAACTCGTCCTGCGCGGTGTCCTGCAGCGCCGACAGGAACAGCTTGGCTGCGGATAGCGGTTGCAGCAGGTCATGGCTGGCCGCGCGCAGAAAACGGGTCTTGGAGCGGTTGGCCTCTTCGGCAAAGGCGCGGGCGACGGCCAGTTCACGGTTGCGGTCGGACAGGTCGGCCAGGGCCTTTTCCAGATCGCGGGTGCGGGCCTGCACCTCTTGTTCCAGCGCAACGGCGGCCTGAAACATCGACCATGCCGAGCCGCGGCTTTCCTCAAGCCGGTCTATCCGTTCGACCAGCACATCCGAGATGCGCGTCAGCTTTTCGACGCGGCGGGCCTCATTGTCATCGCTGCGCAGGAACATGGCTCAACTTTCCGGCGGCATCAGCGCCATGCCGACAAAGGTCTGGTTCACATGCATGCCGCTATGCTGCTCACCATAGGTGTTGAAGCCGGCGACATGGTAGCGGGCCAGCAGGTCGGACATCTGCTCGGCCATGCCGGCGCGCTCCAGCGCAAGGCGGCGTAGGATGCAGTCGAAGCCCAGCACCATCACCGGCGGGCGCGGCAACGCGTCCAGTGCTTCGGCAAAGCCGCGGGTCATGTCGACGGCATTGCCCAAGGTCAGGATATTCCCCGCCTCGATCCCGGAAAGCAGTTGCAGGCCGCCATCCGGGGTCACCGCCCGGATGGCGCGGACATGGTGCCGCCGTCCAGTGCGCTGCAACAGGGGATGGCGGGCGAATTCGGTGGTGGTGAGGGCCTCGGGGCGCAGCCCGGCAAGACGGGCATATTCCTCGGCGGCGGGCTCGGCGTTCAACTCCCAGATAATGCGATCATGGGGGTTGGCGGCGGTGACGACGGCGCGATGCTCGGTCGGACGGAAATGCGCAAAGGACACTTCGGCCACGGCGAAATCGGTCTCGACCAGCAGAAAGATTGCGGCCCCCGTCCGCCCCTCGCCCGCGACCATCTGGCAGGAGGGGGCGAAATTCAGCCCGCGTGCCGCCGAGCCGCCAACCACCGGCACCCCCGGAATCGCGGCGTCCAGCGTGGCGACCAGCACGTCTTCCTGCCGGGCCTGCGCATCGGCCAGCAGGATACCAAAGCAGGACCGTCCGGCACGCGGCGCGAAATCGGCATGGAAGCGGCGCAGGGTTGCCATCCAATCCGAGACCGGCACATGCGCCTGATCGCGCAACATGCAGACCCCGGCCCGAAAGCTGTCCGCGGGAAAGCCCAAGGCAATCACGCTATCCGTGCAATAGCCGCTTGGCCCGATCTCACCCGCCGAGGAGCAGCCGACGACGGTGCAGCCCGGCCCCAGCGCCTTTGTCAGCTGGGCACCGACCGCGCCCAAGCCATGCCCCGGATCCCCGAACAGCAGGACCAGCGCCGGATCGACCGGTTGCAGCCGGGCCAGAACCTGCGCGACGATATCCGGGGCATCCGAAGGCACGGATACGGCCACAGGCGGGGCGGGCGCAGGCCCGGTCCGTTTCGGGCGGTCGGTAGGCGCGACACCCGGCCATTGCTCGGGCAGGACGCGGTTCATGCGGGTTCGAACAACCTTACGCTATTGGCCAGCAGCACGGCCTGCGTGCGGCGGCGGGCGTTGATCTTGGACATGATCGCGGTGATGTGGGTCTTGACCGTGGCCTCGGCGATGGACAGCTCGTAGCTGATTTCCTTGTTGGCCTTGCCCTGACAGATCAGCCGCAGGATTTTCATCTGCTGGGGCGTCAGGCTGGCAAAGCGGCGGGCCAGTTCGGCACGGGCGGCGTCTTCCTCGCCCGCATCCTCGGGGACGTAGCTGTCGGGGGTGACCCGTTCGCCCTCCCACATGCGGCGCAGGCTGGCGACCAGCGCCTCTCGCGCCAGGGACTTCGACACATAGCCCTGCGCCCCTGCCGCCATCGCGGCCGAGATCATCGCATTGTCCAGATCGGCCGAGATCATGGTGATCGGCACATCCGGAATCTGACGACGCAGCATGACCAGCCCTTCGGCGCCGCGCGCATCGGGCAGGTTCACGTCAAGGATCACCGCATCGGGCATGCCCTGATTGCGGATCTGCTCCTGCGCAGCGGACAGGCTGCGCGCGGTGCGGACATTCTTCAGCCCAAAGCTGATCTTCAGCGTCAGCGCGAGAGCATCGCACATCAGCGGGTGGTCTTCGACAATCAGGATCTCGCGCACGCGGTCGACGGGAAGATGCCGTGCCGTGTTGCGGTCCTGCGCATTCGAGGTAGCTGAGTCCACCGTCCTCCTCCCAAAGAACGAGATGGTTGCCGGGCTTCTTCACGCTGCGGCAGTCAACCAGCATCTTAGGACGATGGGCGCTTGGCGCAAGGCTTATGGCGCGGCTGTCGAAAATCTTCTACGACTTCGGTTGGATTGGTCCCGATTGCGGCACATGCCAGTTTGGGCGCGATTTGGGGGGAGACAGATCATGCAATTCAACAGGCGAACGGCTCTGCTGGGCTTTGCGGCGGTCCTGAGCGGCTTGGCCCTGCCTGCTTGCGCCGCGGATTCGCTGCCGCAGATCCGCATCGGCACGCTGGAAAACGGCACCGTCAACTGGGAGATCCAGACGATCATCAAGCGCGGGCTGGACCGCGAGAACGGCTTCCGGCTGGTTCCGATGATTCTGGCCGGAAACCCCGCCACGCAAGTCGCCATGCAGGGGGGCGAGGTCGAAACCATCGTCTCGGACTGGCTGTGGGTGGCGCAGCAGCGGGCGCGGGGGACGGATTTCACCTTCCTGCCCTATTCGACCGCCGTCGGCGGGTTGATGGTCAAGGGCGACAGCCCGGTGCAGTCTCTGGCCGATCTCAAGGGCAAGAAGATCGGGATCGCCGGTGGCCCGGTCGACAAAAGCTGGCTGATCCTGCGGGCATGGTCGCGTGAGAAGCTGGGACAGGATATTGCCGAAACCACCGAACAGGTATTTGGCGCACCGCCGATGATCCTGAATGCCGCCGAAACCGGCGAGGTCGATGCCGCGATCAATTTCTGGCATTTCCAGGCCAAGATGCGGGCGCGCGGTATGCGCGAGGTGATCTCGGTCGAGACCGCCGCCAAGGATCTGGGGCTGGACCCTTCGACGCCGCTGCTGGGCTATGTGCTGCGCGACAGCTGGATCAAGGCCAATCCGGCGCTGGCAGCGGGGCTGGCCAAGGCCTCGCGCGATGCCAAGCAGGTGCTGCTGACCGACGACGCAGCGTGGCAGGACATCCGCAGCTATATGGATGCCAAGGACGATGCCGAATTCGAGGCGCTGAAGGCTGGCTGGCGCGCGGGCGTGCCCAAGCCCGGCCCGGTCAATGCCGAGGACGCGCAGCAGGCCTTCACCGCCATGGCCGAACTGGGCGGGGATGAGCTGACCGGCGGGGTCACCACCCTGCCCGACGGCCTGTTCTGGTCACCGGAGTAGCCTGTTGACGGATACCGCAAAACCGCGCTCGGCGCTGCTGCCGGGCGTCCTGTCTGTTCTGGCGATGCTGGCGGTCTGGGTGGTCGCCTCCATGCTGACCGACCGCCCCCAGACCCTGCCCCCGCCATGGGAGGTGCTGGCGCGGATCGGTCACCTCGCCTCGACCGGAGAGCTGTGGTTCAACGCCGGGATGACCCTGATGCGGGTGGGCGCGAGCTTCGCGCTGGCCATGGCCGTCGGGCTGGTCATCGGGCTGATGATGGGCCGCAGCCGGGCGCTGGACGACTGGCTGAATCCCGGCCTGATCATCCTGCTGAACGTGCCCGCGCTGGTGGTCATCGTGCTGTGCTACATCTGGATCGGCCTGAATGAGACCGCCGCCATCCTTGCCGTCGCCCTGAACAAGATCCCGGTCGTCGCGGTGATGATCCGCGAGGGCGCGCGCGCGCTGCGCCCCGATCTGGACGAGATGGCCCGCGCATTCCGCATGACGCGGACGTCGCGGCTGCGCCATGTCGTTCTGCCCCAGCTGGCACCGCAGATCGCGGCCTCGGCGCGGGCCGGGATCTCGCTGATTTGGAAGATCGTGCTGGTGGTCGAATTTCTGGGCCGCTCGAACGGCGTCGGCTTCAAGATCCACCTGCTGTTTTCCAGCTTCGACGTGACCGGGGTACTGGCCTGGGCCTTGGCCTTTGTCGCGGTGATGCTGGCAATCGACCTGTTCATCCTGCGCCCATGGGAAAGCCGCGCCAATCGCTGGAGGCAGGATGCGGCTTGAACTGGACGGCAAGAGCTTTGGTCACCGCGAGATTCTGGGCCGGATCACGCTGACGGTCTCGCGCGGGGAAAGGCTGGCGATTCTGGGGCCGTCCGGCATCGGAAAGTCGACACTGCTGCGCATTCTTGCCGGGCTGGACAGCCGTTTCCGCGGTCAGCTTGAGGGGGGCGACCGGCTGGCGTTGGTCTTTCAGGAACCGGTGCTGCTGCCTTGGCGCGATGCCATCGCCAATATCACCATCCCAACCGGCTGCGACGTCGACACGGCGCGGCACTGGATGGAACAGGTCGGCCTGTCGGGGCATGAGGCCAAGTTCCCGCGCCAGATGTCACTTGGCCAGCAAAGGCGGCTGGCGCTGGCCCGCGCCTTTGCCGCCGGCCCCGACATCCTTCTGGCGGATGAGCCCTTCGCCTCGCTTGATGAGGACACCCGCGCGCGGATGCTGGCCCTGACCGAGGAGTTGCTGACCCACACCGGGGCCGGGCTGGTCATCGTCACCCATGACGCGACCGAGGCCGAGGCCCTGCGCGCCCGCAGCCTGCGACTGTCGGGCAACCCGGCCGAGCTTCAGAAGGACTGATCCCAGGCCCGGCTTTCGGTGTCGACGGCATGGACCTGAACGGGACCATCGCCCGGCTGATAGGCAAAGCGGAACACCGGGTCTTCGGAAATCGAGATGCCCGCGCTCATGGTGAACAGCTCGGCCCCATCCTGCTTGACCTCAAGCGTCTGGATGAACTCGGCGGGGATGGTCAGCAGCGTCACCTGATCGCGCTGCAACCCCGAGAAGTTCGGATGCCGGATCATCAGGGTGCCAATGTCGCGCCCGTTTTCCTCGGCCTTCTTGAAACGCATTTCGCCCATGGTGGCGCGCATCTCGTCCATGCTTTTTCCGGCCGGCGCGGCGCAACCGCCCGAGGCTTTCACATAGCGCCCGGCCATGACCTTGCGCCCATCCGCCAGCGTGGCGATGGCGCGCAGGTCGGAATAGCTGTCGACCCGGACGCGAACCTCGAAATCCAGCGGCATCAGGGCGGGACCAAAGGTGAACTCGGCCGCGACCGGGGCGGGATTGCCGTCAATCACCAGCGTCAGCGCGGTAATTGCGGGCGCGCCCGGCGGCTGGGCCACATGCACCGGCACCAGCGCCGGGTTGTCGGCGCGCTTCGGCGCATCCAGCAGCAGCACGCCGGGGTCGATCGCCGGTTCGTCCTCGGTCCCGATGATGCTGGAACGCAGGTCGTCCCAGATCGGCGAGGGTTCCAGCGGGTTTTCGACCTCGGCCGCCAGCCCCAGTTGCGGCAGGCAAAGCAACGCGATCAGCACAAGGCGTCTCATGTCCGTTTCTCCCGCGACATGCGCCGGTAGACCAGCGCGACATCGTCACTGGCGGCATCGGCCTCGGCCTCGGCCCGCAGCCGCGCATTGAAAGGAGAACGCGAACAGACCGGATCGGTTGCCATCGGATCATTGGCCATCGCCATGGCCTGACACCGGCAGCCGCCGTGGTCGATCTCGCGCCGCTCGCAACTGGCGCAGGGTTCAGGCAACCATGCCGTGCCGCGAAAGGCATTAAAGGCCGGGCCGTTGTGCCAGATTTCGGTCAGCTTGGCATCGCGGATGTTCTGGAACTCCAGCCCCTTGATGGTCTGGGCGGCATGGCAGGGCAGCACAATGCCGTCCGGCGCGATGTTCAGCCCGGTCGAGCCCCAGCCCCCCATGCAGCTTTTCGGGAATGTCGCATGATGGTCGGCAGGCACGTAATCGACGACCATGCGCCCGCGCAGCCGGTGGCGGGCCTGATTGACCACCTCGCGGGCGCGCTGCGCCTGTTCGCGGGTTGGCATCAGCGGACGGCGGTTCAGGTCGGCCCAGCCGTGGAACTGGACGGTCGCGACCTCGATCCGGCGACATCCCAGCCTTTCGGCCAGATCGATCATCTCGGGCAGGCGATCAAGGTTCTGGCGATGCACCACCGCGTTCAGGGTCAGCGGAAAGCCGATCTGGCCGATCCATTCTGCAACCTGCATCTTGCGCGCGAAGCTGCCGCCATAGCCGCTGATCCAATCGGCCATCTCGGCATCGATCCCCTGCAAGGACAGCTGCACGTGATCGACCAGCCCGTCCAACTCGCGCAGGCGCGCCTCGGTCAGACCGATCCCCGAGGTGATCAGGTTCACATACAGCCCGGCATCGCGGGCGCTGGCGGCAATTTCCGTCAGGTCGCGGCGCGAGGCGGGCTCGCCGCCCGACAGATGCACCTGCAGCACCCCCAGATCCGCCGCCTGCCGAAAGATGTCGCCCCATTCCGCCGCCGTAAGCTCGGTCGAGACGCGGGCCAGCTCGACCGGGTTCGAGCAATAGGGACAGGCCAGCGGGCAGCGATGCGTCAGCTCGGCCAGCATTGCCATCGGCAAGCCGACCCGGACCGGATTGCCCCGGATGTCATGCGGAGAGGTTTGCTGGGTCATGGCGTCACCTCGTCAGCCGCGGCCAGAAAGACCATGCGTCGATCGACCAGCCCGGCGATGAATTCATGCACGTCGCCCTCGATCTGCTCGACCGGGGCATTGTAGCGTTCGCACAGCGTCAGGATGACCTCGGCCATGCTGCGCTGCCCGTCCAGTTCCGACAGGATCGCGTCGCCAATCGGATCAAGCTGCATCGCCCGTTCCGGGGCCAGCAGCACGCGGATGCCGCGCACGCGGTCGTCATAAAGCCGGACTCCCCGCGGCAGATAGGGGACGCAGAGATTGCTGATCCGCGGGCCGGTCATGACACCTCGGCCAAGGCAGGGCCACGCAGCGCCAGCCCTTCACCGGGTCGCCATGAGCCGGGGGGAATGCGCCCTTCCACATAGCCATGCCACAGCGCATCAAGCTGCGCCCACAGCACATCGGTCTTGAAGGTCAGGGCCGCCGCCGCCGCATCCTGCTTTTCCAGCGTATCGGCATGGTCCAGCACATAGTTCAGCCCGAATTCGACATCCTTCGGCGCCTCGGCCAGACGCTTCTTGAAATAGGCCAGACTGGCATCATCGGCAAAGTCGTAATGCGCCAGCAGACCCTCGATCCGTTCGGCATGGATCTTGGGGGCGAACATCTCGGTCAGAGAAGCCGCCACCGCATCCAGCAGCGGCATGTCGCGCACAAAGCGCACATAGGCATCGACGGCAAAACGGGTGGCGGGCATGACGCCCACCCCGCTGGCGACATAGTCGGGATCAAGCCCCACCGCCTGAGCCAAGGCCAGCCAGCGGCGAATGCCGCCGCCCTCGGTGACGCCGCCATCGTGATCCTCGATGCGACTGCGCCAGATGCGGCGCAGTTGCGGGTCCTCGATCCGGGACATGAAGGCCGCGTCCTTCATCGGGATGCGGGACTGGTACTGCCAGCGATTGATGACCCATGCCCGCACCTCGTCGACCGAGCATTGCCCGCCATGCAGCCGCTTATGGAACGGGTGGCGGTCGTGATAACGCTCGGCCCCGATATGCTTGAGCCGTTCGTGGAAATCGGTACGGGATTGGGGTCCGCGATCAGCAAGCTTCATGGCGTGATCTCCATGCCGTCATGGCCGATCTGCCAGCCAGCAGCCTCGGCGCGGGCGCGCTCGGGGCTGGCGGGATCGACCAGCGGGTTTGAATTGTTCAGATGCACATAGATCCGGCGTACGACCGGCACGTCGTTCAGGGCCGACATGCTGCCATCCGCGCCCGAGACCGGGACATGCCCCATGCGCCGCCCGGTCTTGGCACCAAGACCCGCGCGGATCATCTCATCATCGGTCCATAAGGTCCCATCCATCAGCAGCGCATCGGCGCCCGCGATGCGGTCTTTGAGCCATTCGGGGACGGTGGCGCAGCCGGGGATGTAATAGACGCGCCGACCGCCCGCGCTAAGTTCCACGCCGACCGTTTCCTCACCCATCTGGCCGGTCTCGACCACCTCGCCCTCAAGATACAGGGGCACCTTGCCGGGCACGGCGAACAGCGTCGCGGTGACGCCCGGGACCAACGTGAAAGGTCGGTCCAGAACGATCTCGCGCCGGGGGACAAGCTGGGGGTTCAGGGCGGCCAGCATCGGGTTGTCCGCCAGCACGCGATGAATGGCGGGCGTGGCGAACAGATCAAAGGCCTGCCCTTCGCGCAGGGTCAGAAGCCCCGCGACATGGTCGATATCACCATTGGTCACAAGAACCGAGCGGATCGGGGAATGCCGCAGCCCTTCAGGACGCAGCACGGGGCTGGCGGCCAATTGGGTCCGAAGATCGGGCGAGGCATTCACCAGCGCCCAATCGATTCCGTCTGCGGAAATCGCAATCCCGCTCTGGCTCATCGCGGGGATACGCCCCGCGCGCGCGGCTTCGCAGTTCGGACAGCCACAGTTCCACTGCGGCAGCCCTCCACCGGCGCCGGTGCCGAGAATCACGATACGCATGGTTATGGCTTTTGGCGCGACCGGTCCCGACGCGGGCGGAACCGGCCGGAATTACGCTTGTGTCAGATTATCTCAGAACAGGACCGGCTCGTCTTCGGCCGGGGCGTACATGTTGATTTCCATGCCGCAGGAAATTTCCTTCAGCGCGGGTTTGGTCCAAGCCATGAGTTCCTCCCTATCATAGCGCCCGCAATTGCGGACCCTGTGATGCTATGCCGATGGTGATTTCAGTCAACCAGCCAAAGGTCTTAGGACATTTCGACCGGCTCACCCGGGACATCTGCCCACAAGCTCCAGTTGGCGCGTCGGGCCATGCCATGCTACCTTCCCCTGCCGCGCGAAACATGGAGGGCGGGTATGTTTCATCTGATGCTGGCCGCCTGTCTGGCGAATGATCCAACCACCTGCGCCGAGCGCCTGTTGCCCGCGGCCGACTCTGCCGACCGCGAGGAATGCCAGCGCCGGGCCGAGCCGATCGCCCGCGACTGGCTGGCCCGCCACCCCCGGCTGAAGGGTGGCGAGGCACGCTGCGTCCCGACCGAGGACCTGCCCGCGCTGGCGATGCAGGAAATCGCTGGCGACCTGTTTTTCCACCAGGGCGCGGTCGATCAGCTTTCGCGGCAGAATCAGGGTCGTATCGCCAATCTCTCGTTCATCGTCGGCGATACCGTGGCAGTGATCGACGCCGGGGGCAGCCGGGCCGAGGGCGAGGCGCTTTATGCCGCGATCCGCAAGGTCACCGACAAGCCGATCAGCCACCTGATCCTGACCCATATGCATCCCGACCATATTCTGGGGGCCGAGGTCTTTGCAGAGGCCGGCGCGCGCATCGTCGCATCCAGCCGCCTGCCCGAGGCAGTGGCCCGCCGCGCCGATGGCTGGATGATCTCGATCCCCAACCAGATCGGGCATCTCGCCTTTCTGGGCACCCAGATCGCCCCGGTCGACCAGCAGCTGACCGCAGCCATGGTGATCCCGCTGGGACCGACCGAGCTGACGGTGACACCCGAGCCCAGCGGCCATACCGACAATGACCTGATCGTGCAGGACAGCGAATCAGGCGCGCTTTTCACCGGGGATCTGGTGTTTCGCGGGCTGACGCCGTCGCTGGACGGGTCGCTCAAGGGCTGGCTTGACTGGATCGCGGCAGGTCCGCCCGAACCGGCACCCGCGCTGATCGTGCCGGGCCACGGCCCCATCGCCGAAAACTGGGACGAAGCCGTGGCCCCGCAGCAGCAATACCTGCAGGCGCTGCGCGATACGACCCGCAAGGCCGTCGCGAATGGCATGCCGCTGTCGCAGGCGATCCCCGCCATCGTCAACATGATGAAGCCCTGGTCCGAGGGCTGGGCCGATTTCGCGGCGACCACCGCCCGCAATGCTGCCACTGCCTATTCCCAGATCGAATGGGAATAGGCAGATTGCCCGCATGGGCCGGTGATGCCACAACTATGGGCATTCGGACCGGAGAAGCCCATGCTCGTGCAATCGCCCCGCCATCTTGTCGCCGCCCTTGCCCTTGGCCTGTCGCTGACCGCGCCCGCATTGGCGCAGGATGCGCCGATCCCCGACCGCCGCCTGCAGCTTCTGCCCGATGCCGACCTGCCCGGCGGCGATCTGTCACGGATTTTCGACACCACCCTGCAGGCCTGCATTCAGGCCTGTCTGGGTGACGACCAATGCCAGGCGCTGACCTATAACCAGAAGGCACGGTCCTGCTTCCCCAAATCCGAGGCGGGCGAACCCGCGCCCTTCGCCGGGGCCATTTCCGCCCGCGTCGTCGCCACCCCCGATGAGCAGCGCGACCTTGCCCGCGCGCGGGCCGGGGCTGCTGCTTTTCTGTCTACTGCCGATCTGGACGCCGCGCTGGATCAGGCGCGGCTGTGGCCCGCGATGACCCCGACGCAGGGTCCGGGCGATCCCCGTGCCGAAGCCGAAGCCGCCGAAACAGCAGGCGATCTGGCCGGGGCGGCGCGCAGCCTGTCACAGATCGTCGCCACCGACGATCTGGCCGAGGACTGGACCAATCTGGCCCGGCTCACACTTTACACCAGCGATTCGAACGACCGGCAGGCCGCGGGCTCCATCGCCTCGATGGCAGTGAACGGCTACCTCCGCGCCGATTCCGATGCCGTGGCAGGGCGGGCGCTGTCCTGGCTGGCCATGGCGCTGGAGCGGCTGGACCGTGGCCGCGACGGGCTAAGCGCGCTGCGGCTGGCGGCCCAGCTTTCGCCGAACGACCCCGAAATCGCGACCGCATTGGACGAATCCGAGGCCCGGAACGGTTTCCGCGTCACCGACACGCAGGTCGAGCCCGAATCCCGCCTGCCCCGCTTTTGCGCCGTAATGTCGCGCGAACTGGTCAAGGGTGCCGATTACGCCCCCTATCTGCGCCTGCCCGCCGGTGACCTGACGGTTGAGGCCAGTGGCGACCGGCTGTGCGTCGCCGGACTGACCCATGGGCAGGATGTCGAAATGACCCTGCGCGCGGGCCTGCCTTCGGGTGACGGCGAGAAACTGGCGCGCGACGTGACGCTGAAAGGCTATGTCCGCGACCGCGCGCCCGAGGTGCGTTTTCCGGGCCGCGCCTATGTCCTGCCCGCATCGGGGGACCAGCGCCTGTCGATGGTCACGATCAATGCCGATCGCGTCGATCTGCGCCTGCTGCGGATTTCCGACCGCAACCTGATCCGCACCATGGCCGAGGACATGTTCGCCTCGCCCCTCGACAGCTGGCAGACCGATTATTTCTCGGGGCGGATGGCGCGCGAGGTCTGGAAGGGCTCGGCCGAGGTCGCGCGTCCGGTCGGTCGCGAATCGCTCAATCAGGAACTGACCACCAGTCTTGCCGTGCCCGCCGAGGCCGGGCCGCTTGAGCCGGGAATCTATATCCTTGAGGCCAATGTCACGGGTCAGGATGTGCAGGACACGGGACTGGCGACGCAATGGTTCGTGATCTCGGATTTCGGGATCTCGACATTCTCGGGCACGGATGGGTTGACCGTCGCGGTGCGGGGCCTGCGCGACGGCGGTGCCAAGCCGGGGGCCGAGGTCGCGCTGGTCAGCCGCTCGAACGAGGTTCTGGCGCGGGTGGCGAGCGATGCCCAAGGCATCGCCCATTTCGCGCCGGGCCTGAGCCTTGGCACCGGCGGGGCGGAACCCGCGCTGGTCACGGTGACCGATTGGCAAGGCGAGGGCGCGGACCGCGCGCCTCGCGACATGGCCTTCCTGTCGCTGACCGATCCTGAATTCGACCTGTCCGATCGCGGGATCGAGGGCCAGCCCCCCGCGCCGCCCATCGACATCTTCCTGACGACTGATCGTGGTGCCTATCGCGTGGGCGAAGTCGTGAACGCCACGATCCTTGCCCGCGACGCGCAGGTCCGTGCGCTGGACAAGCTGCCTTTGACGGCGGTGGTCCTGCGCCCCGACGGGGTTGAGCAGGCGCGGCTGCAGCCCACTGCCGCCGGTGCGGGCGGCAGCACGCTGAACTGGCAGATCCCCGGCAATGCCCCACGTGGAACATGGCGGCTGGAACTGCGCGCCGAGGCTGATGGCCCGGCCTTGGCCACGGCCCGCCTGCTGGTTGAGGATTTCCTGCCCGAGCGCATCGACTTTACCCCCCGCCTGCCCGATGGCCCCGCCCGTGCAGGTGGCGAACTTGCCGTCTCGCTTAGCGCGCATTGGCTGTTCGGAGCGCCCGCCGCGAACCTGCCGGTCGAGGGGCAGTTGCGCCTTGCCCCCAGCCGCAGCCTTGCCGGTTTCGACGGCTATCAGTTCGGCCGTGCTGACGACGAAACCCAACCGGTCATGGAAAGCCTGCCCGCGGGCGTGACCGATGCGCAGGGGAATTACAGCCTGCAAGCCAGCCTGCCCCCGGCGACCCAGCTTGGTCCGCGTCCCTTCGACGCGACGGTCATCCTTGATCTGCGCGAAGGCGCGGGCCGCCCGGTCGAGCGGGTGGAATCCCGCATCGTCATGCCCGATGCGCCGATCATCGGTATCCGTCCGCTATTTGAGGGCGATACCGTCGCTGAAAACGTCGAGGCCCGCTTTTCGCTGGTCGCGGTGGCCCCCGACCTGACCCGCGCGACCGCCCCGGTCCGCTGGGTGCTGAACCGGATCGATACCGATTACCAATGGTACTCGCTGGACGGGCAATGGAACTGGGAGCCGATCACGACACGCTCGCGCGTGACCGAAGGCGTGGCCGAGCCCGGCGCGGACCCTGCCGAAATCGCGGTCCCGGTGGAATGGGGCCAATATGAGCTGGTCGCGGAACCTGCCTCGGGCAGCGGCGGGCAGGCTTCGGTCACCTTCAGTGCGGGCTGGGGTGCGGTGGCCAATGCCGGGTCGCCCACGCCGGACCGCTTGCAGGTGCTGCTGGATAAGCCCGCCTATCGCAGCGGCGACACCGCGCGGGTCAAGGTGCAGGCCTTGGCCGATGGGATGGGGATCGTCTCGGTCCTGTCGAACCGGCTTGTCGCCATGCAGACTGTGGCGCTGAAGACCGGTGAAAATACCGTGGACCTGCCGGTGACCGATGATTGGGGCGCCGGCGTCTATGTCACCGTCAGCGCCATCCGCCCCTTGGGCGAGGTCGCGCCGGGCAATCGCGTCCCGGTGCGGGCGCTGGGTCTGGCCCATGCCGCTGTCGATCCGGGGCCGCGAAAGCTGTCCGCCGCGATCGAGGCGCCCAAGGAAACCCGCCCGCGCGGTGTGATCCCGGTCACCCTGAAGGTCGAAGGCGCGGCGGGCCAGACGGTGCAGGCGACCATTGCCGCCGTCGATCAGGGCATCCTGAACCTGACCCGCTTCGCCCCGCCCGACCCATCCGGCCATTACTTCGGCCAGCGGCGGCTGGGCGTGGGCCTGCGCGATCTTTATGGGCGGCTGATCCTGCCCTCGGGCGCGCCGGATGGGGCGCTGCGCGAGGGGGGCGACGCCATGTCCGCCAATGCCGACGGCCCGCCCCCGACCGAGAAACTGATGAGCTGGTTCTCTGGCCCCGTCACCATTGGTGCGGACGGCACGGCGAAGGTTGAAATCCCCGTGGGCGATTTCAACGGCGAGGTGAGGGTGATGGCCGTGGTCTGGAGCGATCACGGCGTCGGTCAGGCCGATGCCTCGGTCCTTGTCCGCGACCCGGTGGTGCTGACCGTGACCGCGCCCGCCTTCCTTGCGCCAGGCGATGCCGCGCAGGTCGGACTGCGCCTGACCCATGCCTCCGGCCCGACGGGCGCGATACGTCTGGCGGTCCAGCAAACTGGCGGCGACGCGCCCGTTCTGGCCAGCCTGCCGCAGCCCGAAGTCACCCTGGCCGAGAAATCCGAGGCTCAGGTCCAGATGCCCATCACCGCCAGCGATGCCGAGGGCGTGGCCAACCTGCGCCTGACCCTGACCACGCCCGATGGCAACCAGCTTTCCAAAGACATCGCCATTGCCGTGGCGCTGAACGATCCCGACATCCAGCGGCAGGACCGGCTGAGCGTCGCGCCGGGCAGCAGCGTCACCCTGCCCCCGGACCTGACCGAAGGGCTGATGCCCGGCGCGCTGCTGACCGCGGCCATCGGCCCCTATGCAAGGCTGGATGTGGCGGGCGCACTGGCCCGGCTGGAGCGTTATCCCTATGGCTGCACCGAACAGCTGACCTCGGGCGCGCTGCCGCTGCTGTATCTGCCGCGCCTGTCCGCCATCGAGGGCGTCGGCGCGACGGATACCGACAAGGCCGTCGCGGACGCCATCACCCAGATCCTGACCCGGCAGGCCCCGAATGGCGGCTTTGGCTTGTGGCGGGCGGATTCGGGCGATCTGTGGCTCGAGGCCTATACCACCGACTTCCTGTCCCGCGCACGGACGGCGGGTCATCAGGTCCCCGACCGCGCCTTCCGCATGGCGATCGACAATCTGAGAAACCGCGCCAATTACGCCAGCGACCCCAGCGCCTCCTCGCCCGAGGACAATGCCGCGCTGGCTTATGCGCTGGCGGTGCTGGCGCGGGAACGTGCGGCGACGGTGGGCGATCTGCGCTACTATGCCGATACCGCAGCGGCGGCCTTCTCGACGCCGATGGCGGCAGGGCATCTGGGGGCGGCGCTGGCCTCGTATGGCGATCAGGCCCGCGCCGACCGAATGTTCCAGCAGGCGGGCGCGGCGCTGGACCAGTCCACGCCGGAACCGCAAGTCTTCCGCGCCGATTACGGCACGCGCCTGCGCGATGCGACGGCACTGCTGGCCCTGGCCGCCGAGGCCAAGACCCAGGTGATCGACCAGACCGCGCTGACCAGCGACGTGGCCGAGCAGATCGGGAATGCGCAGGATAGCGGACGCAGCCTCTCGACGCAGGAATCGGTCTGGACGGTGCTGGCGGCGCAGGCGCTGTCGCAATCCCCGCCGCAGGCCAGCCTGAACGGCGTGGCGCTGGATCAGCCCGTGACCAGCCTGCCCGATGCATCCGCAGCCATCGCCAATCCCGGCGATCAGCCGCTGGAGGTAACGCTGACCGCCACCGGCAAGCCCGCCACTCCGCCGCAGGCCGGTGGGCGCGGCTACCGCATCGCGCGCAGCTACTTCACCATGGAAGGCGAAGCGATCGACCCCACGCAGGTCCCGCAGGGCACGCGCATGGTCGTCCGGCTGGAGGTCACCCCGGAATCCGACGGCGGTGGCCGCCTGATCGTCACCAACCCCCTGCCCGCCGGATGGGAGATCGACAACCCGAACCTGCTGCGGGCGGGCGATGTATCCTCGCTGGACTGGCTGGACGGCCAGACCGATGCCGAGATGACCGAGTTCCGCGCCGACCGCTTTGCCGCCGCGCTCAGCTGGACCGGGACCGAGCCCTTCCGGTTGGCCTATATCATCCGCGCGGTGACGCAGGGCAGCTTCCGCCACCCCTCGGCCAGCGTCGAGGACATGTATCGCCCCGAATTCCGGGCCTGGAGCGCCGGGGGTCACGTCACCGTCACGCCGTAAAGGATTTCTTGCCCCATACGACAAGCCGGTCGATACTCCGGGGATCGAGTAAGGAAGGGAGGACGCCTTGCCCGAACACCGACATGAGGATCGCGTCGCGAAAGCCTCGCAATCGCCCGGCGCGGTGACGCGGCTGGCGGCAAGCTGGCGACGTTCGATGGTCAAGCATGGTCTGGACCCGGCAGGTGCGCCCAGCGTGCGCCGGCTGACCCCGCGCGAACTGGCCGAGCGTCGCGAGGCACTGGACGGCTTCATCAACGTCGCCCGCCCGCAGCTGGACCAGCTGTTCCAGCTGGTCTGCCCGACCGGGTGCAGCGTGCTTTTGACCGATGCCAGTGGCATCGTGCTGGAGCAGCGCGTGACCGAGGCCGATGCGGGCGTTTTCCGCGGCTGGGGCCTGTGCAACGGTGCCGACTGGTCCGAGGCCGCCGAGGGCACCAACGGCATCGGTACCTGCATCATCGAGGGGCGACAGGTCACCATCCATCGCGACGAACATTTTTATGCCCGCAATACCGGCCTGTCCTGCATGGATGCGCCGATCTGGGGCCCGGACGGGCGGTTGATCGCGGCGCTGGATGTCAGTTCGGCGCGCACCGATACCGAGCGCTGGAACGGGCTGATCGCGGCGCAGGTCGCGCAAAGCGCCCGCCAGATCGAGGCCGCGTTCTTTCGCGCCTCGTTCCCCGGTGCCCGCATCATCACCGCGCAACCGCCCGGCGGAGACGAGGCGATGCTGCTGATCGCCGTCGACAAGGACGATCTGGCCATCGGCGCGAACCGCGCCGCCCGCCGCGCCTTTGGGCTGGAAAAGGAAGGCCAGCTTCGCCCCCGCCCCGCATCGGACCTGTTCGGGCGCGAGGATGAGGCGACCGGCTTTGAAAAGGCCGAACGCGCCGCGCTGATTCGTGCCCTTGCGCGGGCGGAAGGAAACGTCTCGGCGGCAGCACGCGCGCTGGGTGTGGGACGCGCGACGCTGTACCGGCGCATGTCCCGTCTGGGGATTTCCGAAAATCCGGGCCGACTGTCTCGGT
Organism: Paracoccus litorisediminis; assembly: GCF_009711205.1. Lineage (GTDB taxonomy): Bacteria > Pseudomonadota > Alphaproteobacteria > Rhodobacterales > Rhodobacteraceae > Paracoccus > Paracoccus litorisediminis. Next base: position 335,400 of record NZ_WMIG01000002.1, read on the forward strand.
CCTGAAACACATTCCGCGCTGCGGCGTGACCTTGCGTTGATTTGTCTGCGCCTCCGTCACAGGCTTTCCCCAGACCGGCAGGAGGAGCCGGACTGACAGGAGGAAACAATGCCGAACGACCAGACGCATGACTTCAAGGGCGTGAACGTGCTGCCCTTCGCCAAGCGCTACGACAACTTTATCGGTGGCAACTGGGTCGCGCCGAAATCCGGAAAATACTTCACCAACACCACGCCGATCACCGGGGCCGAGATCGGCGAGATCGCGCGTTCCAATGCCGATGACATCGAACTGGCGCTGGACGCGGCCCATGCCGCCAAGGACAAATGGGGCCAGACCCCGGTTGCCGAACGGGCCAATGCGCTGCTGAAGATCGCCGACCGGATGGAGGCGAACCTTGAGTTGCTCGCCACCGCCGAGACCTGGGACAATGGCAAACCCATCCGCGAGACCATGGCCGCCGATGTGCCGCTGGCCATCGACCATTTCCGCTATTTCGCCGGTGTCCTGCGTTCGCAAGAAGGCACGATCTCGGAAATCGACGCCACCACCATCGCCTATCACTTCCACGAGCCGCTGGGCGTCGTCGGCCAGATCATCCCGTGGAACTTCCCGCTGCTGATGGCCTGCTGGAAACTGGCCCCGGCGCTGGCCGCAGGCAACTGCGTGGTCCTGAAACCCGCCGAACAGACCCCGGCCAGCATCATGGTCTGGGCCAACCTGATCGGTGACCTGCTGCCTCCGGGCGTCTTGAACATCGTCAATGGCTTTGGGCTTGAGGCAGGCAAGCCGCTGGCCTCGAACCCGCGGATTTCCAAGATCGCCTTCACCGGGGAAACCACCACCGGCCGCCTGATCATGCAATATGCGGCTGAAAACCTGATCCCGGTCACGCTGGAACTCGGGGGCAAGTCTCCCAACATCTTCTTCGAGGATGTTGCCCGCGAGGATGACGATTTCTTCGACAAGGCGCTGGAAGGCTTTGCCATGTTCGCGCTGAATCAGGGCGAGGTCTGCACCTGCCCGTCGCGCGTGCTGATTCAGGAATCGATCTATGACCGGTTCATGGAACGCGCGGTGAAACGCGTGCAGGCGATCAAGCAGGGCGACCCGCGCGACGCCGCCACCATGATCGGTGCGCAGGCCTCCTCCGAGCAGAAGGAAAAGATCCTGTCCTATCTGGACATCGGCAAGAAGGAAGGTGCCGAGGTCCTGATCGGCGGCAAGGCGGCCGATCTGGGCGGCGAGCTGTCCAGTGGCTTCTATATCGAGCCGACGATCTTCCGCGGCCACAACAAGATGCGGATCTTCCAGGAAGAAATCTTTGGCCCGGTGGTGTCGGTCACGACCTTCAAGACCCAGGCCGAAGCCTTGGAAATCGCCAATGACACGCTGTACGGCCTTGGCGCGGGCGTGTGGTCGCGCGATGCCAATACCTGCTACAGCATGGGCCGCGGCATCAAGGCCGGCCGGGTCTGGACCAACTGCTACCACGCCTATCCGGCCCACGCGGCCTTTGGCGGCTACAAGCAGTCCGGCATCGGTCGCGAAACCCACAAGATGATGCTGGATCACTATCAGCAGACCAAGAACATGCTGGTCAGCTACTCTCCCAAGAAGCTCGGCTTCTTCTGAACCGGCAAGCGCATCGGGGCGGTCGATCCGCCCCGGTGCCCTACCCTTTTCCTTCCCGACGATCTTTCCGCAAGGAGCATACGGTATGGCAAAGACCATGAAGGCCGCGGTGGTCCGCGCATTCGGCAAACCCCTGACCATCGACGAGGTGCCGGTCCCCGAACCCGGCCCCGGCATGATTCAGGTCGCCATACAGGCCTCGGGTGTCTGCCATACCGATCTGCATGCCGCCGAGGGCGACTGGCCGGTCAAGCCCAATCCACCCTTCATTCCGGGGCATGAGGGCGTGGGCTTTGTCTCTGCCGTGGGCGCGGGCGTGAAGCATGTCAAGGAAGGCGACCGCGTCGGCGTGCCGTGGCTTTACACCGCCTGCGGCCATTGCCGCCATTGCCTTGGCGGCTGGGAGACGCTTTGCACCGAGCAGCAGAATACCGGCTATTCGGTCAATGGCGGCTTTGCCGAATATGTCGTGGCCGATCCGAATTACGTGGGCCATCTGCCGAAAGGTATCGATTTTCTGGAAATCGCCCCGGTGCTGTGCGCGGGCGTCACCGTCTACAAGGGGCTCAAGGTCACCGATACCAAGCCCGGCGACTGGGTGGTGATCTCGGGCGTGGGCGGGCTGGGCCATATGGCCGTGCAATATGCCAAGGCGATGGGCCTGAACGTCGCCGCCGTCGATATCGACGATGAAAAGCTGGCCTTTGCCCGCAAGCTGGGCGCAACGATCACCGTGAACGCCAAGACCGATATAGACCCCGCCGCCACCATCCGGCGCGAGACCGATGGCGGCGCGCAGGGCGTTCTGGTCACCGCCGTCAGTCCCAAGGCCTTCGAGCAGGCCATCGGCATGACCGCGCGCGGCGGCACCGTGTCGCTGAACGGCCTGCCGCCGGGGGATTTCCCGCTGGATATCTTTGGCATGGTGCTGAACGGGATCACGGTGCGCGGCTCGATCGTCGGAACGCGGCTGGATCTGCAGGAATCGCTGGATTTCGCGGCGCAGGGCAAGGTTCGTGCGACCGTCCACAGCGCCAAACTGGAAGACATCAACGACATCTTCTCGCGCATGCACAAGGGGCAGATCGAGGGCCGCATGGTCCTTGACCTGACCGCCTGAGCCATGGAGGCCTGAACCATGGAGGACCGCGTCACCGCCACCCATGCCGCGCTGCAATTGCTGGCCCAGATCGTCGCAGAACACGGGCCGGTGTTGTTCCATCAGTCGGGGGGATGCTGCGACGGGTCCTCGCCGATGTGCTACCCGCAAGGCGAGTTTCGCCTGAGCGAGCGTGACGTGAAGCTGGGCGAGATCGGCGGCATGCCCTTTTACATCTCGGCCAGCCAGTACGAGGTGTGGAAGCATACCCGCCTGACCATCGACGCGGTTCCCGGCCGGGGCGGCATGTTCAGTCTGGATAACGGGCGCGAACAGCGGTTCCTGACCCGCTCGGACCTGTGCGAGATCTGACATCCGGGTTTGCCTGAACCCCGCCCCTGCGCTACAACGCCCCCGCGATACAGGAGGCCATGATGGCGCATAAGGTTTTCATCGACGGCGAAGCCGGCACGACCGGCTTGCAGATCCGCGACCGGCTGATCGGGCGCAAGGATATCGAACTGATCCAGATCGATCCCGCCCGCCGCAAGGATGCCGATGCCCGTCGCGAGGCTTTTGCCAGCGCCGATGTGGCGATCCTGTGCCTGCCCGACGCGGCCGCCAAGGAAGCCGTGGCTTTGGCCGCAGACCTGCCGGTGCGCTTCATCGATGCCTCGACCGCGCATCGCGTTGATCCGGCCTGGGTTTTCGGCTTTGCCGAACTGGCCCCCGGCATGCGCGAGGCAATCGCGGGCGCGAAACTGGTCAGCAATCCCGGCTGCTATTCGACCGGGGCGATCGCGGCGCTTGCGCCGGTGGTCAAGGCCGGGCTGGTCGGCACGGATGAGGCTTTGTCGATCAATGCGGTGTCGGGCTATACCGGCGGCGGCAAAGAGCTGATCGGCGAATACGAGCGCGGCCAGGCCCCCGCCGCCTTCGTCTATGCACTGGGACAGAAGCACAAGCATTTACCTGAAATCATGAAATATGTCGGGCTTTCGACGCGCCCGGTCTTTGCGCCTTCGGTGGGCAATTTCGCCCAAGGCATGGCGGTTCAGATCCCGTTGCATCTGGACGGCAAGCGCAACCTGACCAACCTGCGCGAGGCGCTTGAGGCGCATTACGCGGGCAGCCGTTTCGTCTCGGTCGTCGATGCTGCGGCGCGGGTCGTGCCGACGGCGCTGAATGACACCAACCGGCTGGAACTGTCGGTGCATGGCGATGCCGAGAACGGCTGCGCGGTGCTGGTGGCGGTGTTGGACAACCTTGGCAAGGGCGCGTCCGGCGCGGCGGTTCAGAACCTGAACATCATGCTGGGCGCCGATGAGGCTGCGGGCCTGTAACGGCCTGAGAACATGAAAAAACGGCCTGTGACATCTGTACACAGGCCGTAAACCGCCCGTATGCCGGGCAGCACCGAAAGCTCAGTCGGCCTTGATCTGCCGGGCCTCGTCGATCAGCATGATCGGGATGCCGTCATGGATCGGGAACGCCAGTCCGGCGGCTTCCGAGATCAGTTCCTGCGCCTTGGCGTCATAGCGCAGGGTGGCATGGGTCACCGGGCAGACCAGCGCCTCAAGCATATGACGGTCGAAACCGCGTTCGGGGGCGGATGCAGTTGCGTCGCTCATTGGATCCTCTCTTCGTCTTCGCCGCCCCGCAGGGCGTATTCCAGCAGCCCGTCCAGCAATTCGCGACGATCCGCAAGGGTCGGGCTTTCCAGCAGCGCCTGTTTTTCCTCATGCGAGAAAGGCAGCAGCATGGACAGCATGTTGACCAGCGTTTCTTCCTCGGCGGATTCGGCAGCGCTCCAATCCGAGGCCAGCCCGCGCAGATCGGCAAAGCGCCGCAACCGCGTCATCAGGGTGGCGCGGTCATAGCCGGGGGCAGATTCGCCGCGGCTGTCCAGATCCTGCCGGAAATCCTGCCAATCGACCAGCGCGACCCGGTAAGGGCGCTCGCCCTCGGGTTCCTGATGCAGCACCCGGAAGCGCGAGCGCGCCTGAAGCGAGATCATCATCCGCCGGTCCGGCAGTTCCGAAAAGGCGACGATGCGGCCGGCGCAGCCAATCTGCGACAGCCGCCCCTTGCCGTTCTGCATGGGCTGGATCATGCCGATCAGCCGCTCGGGCGTGGCCAGCACGTCCTCGACCATCTGCAGATAGCGCGGCTCGAAGATCTGCAGGGGCAGCCGCGAGCGCGGCAGCAGGATCGCGCCCCCCAGCGGGAACAGCGGGATCGTTCGTGGCAGGTCCGGGCTGCGCGCCATCTTACAGGAAGATCAGCGACGACAGCCGCCGGCGGCCTTTCTGGGCAATCGGATCGGTGGGCTTCAGCGCATCGAAGATGGTGATGAGCTGGGCCTTGGCCGCGCCGTCATTCCATTCGCGGTCGCGACGGAAACCTTCCAGAAGCTGGTCGATCGCGGCTTCGACCTCGCCCCCGGCATGAAGCGCGGTAGCATAGTCGAAACGCGCCTGCTGGTCGGCGGGATCGGCCTCGACCTTGTGGCGCAGATCGTCAAGCGGTCCGGCCGATGCGGCCTGACGCGCCAGTTGCAACTGGGCGCGTGCAGCTTCGACCGGAGCGGCGGTGGCGGCAGCGGCGGGGACATTGGCCAGATCGGCTTCGGCCGCATCCAGATCGCCCGAGGCCAGACGGGCGCGGATCAGCCCGCCCCACGCGATGGCGTTTTCGGGCTCCTCGCCGATGATCGCGGCAAAGGTTTCGGCCGCGTCCTCGTTCGCGCCTTCGGTCAGCATGGCCTCGGCCGCTTCCAGCGCATCGGCAAGACCGCCATCATCGCCGCCCATCTGGGCCAGCTTGTCGACGAATTGCTTGATCTGGCTTTGCGGCACTGCGCCCTGGAAACCGTCAACCGGCTGGCCCTGGAAGAAGGCATAGACGGTCGGGATCGACTGCACGCGCATCTGCGCGGCGATCATCTGGTTCTCGTCCACGTTCACCTTGGCCATGCGCACGCGGCCCTTGTGGCGGGCAACCTCGGCCTCCATCTGGGGTCCCAGCGTCTTGCAGGGACCGCACCACGGCGCCCAGAAGTCCACGATGACCGGGACCTCCATGGATTTTTCCACCACCTCGGCCATGAAATTGGCCTCGGTCACGTCGATGATGAAGTCTTCGGTCTTGGGCGCGGGTTGGGCGGCGCCGTCAAAAAGCATGGCCATTGTCTTCCCCAGAAGTTCGGGTGTTTTGCGTCAGGCGCAATATGGTGCCTGATCGGGTCTTGCGAAAGGCCGGATTACAGATCGAAGCTGGCCAGAACCGGGACGTGGTCGCTGGGCTGTTCCCATCCGCGCACGGGGCGCAGGATGCGGCTGGCGTGGCCGGCATTCGCGATATCGGGCGTGGCCCAGATATGGTCCAGACGGCGGCCCTTGTCGGCGGCGTCCCAATCCTTGGCGCGATAGCTCCACCAACTGTAAAGCAGGCCCGAGGGAATGTCCTGACGGGTGATGTCGACCCATTTGCCCGCGTCCTGCGCAGCGCCCAGATGCTCGACCTCAATGGGGGTGTGGCTGACGATCTTCAGCAACTGCTTGTGCGACCAGACGTCATCTTCGCGCGGCGCGATGTTCAGATCACCCACCATGATGGATTTCGACGGGTTGTCGGCATGGAAGGCGTCGCGCATCTCGGTCAGGAAATCCAGCTTCTGGCCGAATTTCACGTTCTGCTCGCGGTCGGGAATGTCGCCGCCCGCAGGAACATAGAAATTGTGGATGGTAACGCCGTTTTCCAGCGTGGCCGCGACATGGCGGGCATGGCCAAGGCTGGCATAGTCACGGTCGCCCGCATCTTCCAGCGGCAGCTTCGACAGGATGGCGACGCCATTATAGCCCTTTTGCCCCCGCGCCACGAGATAGCGGTAGCCAAGCGCGGCAAAGGCCTCGGCCGGAAATTTCTCGATCGGGGTCTTGATCTCTTGCAGGCAGAGGATGTTGGGGGTTTCCTCGGTCAGAAGCCGCGAGACCAGCGCCTCGCGCAGGCGGACCGAATTGATGTTCCAGGTGGCGATGGTGAACATGGGCGCGCTCCTTTGTCGGGGCCGGACCCTAGGGCGGCGGAGCGCCCTTGTCCACCGTTCCGCCACGGGGGACTTCGCGTCCCCCGAACCCCCTGCGGGATATTTGGACAAGAAAGAAGCTGCGCGGCACCAAGAGGGTCGGGACGTTCTTTCTTGCTTAAATATCCTCGGGGGGTGCGGGGGGCGAAGCGCCCCCGCCGCCTAGGCTGAAACCTGCCCTCAGACCACCAACCGATAGCCGCCGGATTCGGTGACCAGCAGGCGCGCGCTGGAGGGATCGGGCTCGATCTTCTGGCGCAGTCGGTAGATATGGGTTTCCAGCGTGTGGGTGGTGACGCCGGCATTGTAACCCCAGACCTCGTGCAGCAGCACGTCGCGGGCAACCACGCCGTCCTGCGCGCGATAGAGGAACTTCAGGATGTTGGTTTCCTTCTCGGTCAGGCGGATCTTGCGGTCCTTCTGATCGATCAGCATCTTCATCGCCGGCTTGAACGTATAGGGGCCAAGCTGGAAGATCGCGTCCTCGGACTGTTCATGGGTGCGCAGTTGCGCCCGCAGGCGGGCCAGCAGCACCGGGAACTTGAACGGCTTGGTGATGTAGTCGTTCGCGCCGGAATCAAGGCCAAGGATGGTGTCGGCATCGGTGTCATGTCCGGTCAGCATGACGATCGGGCATTTCACGCCCTGCTTGCGCAGGCGCTTGCACAGCTCGCGCCCGTCGGTATCGGGCAGACCCACATCCAGCACCACGAGGTCAAAGATCGCGCCCTTGGTGCGTTCGACCGCCTCATGGCCCGAGCCTGCCTCGAACACTTCGAAATCTTCGGTCGCGACAAGTTGCTCGGCCAGCGCCTCGCGCAGGTCCTCTTCGTCATCGACCAACAGGATCTTTTTCAGTCCGGCCATTCTTGCCTCCTTTGGCTTTATGTCGGAAACGTGAGGGGACCGGGGGCGGGCGTCCAGCGCATTGCAGCAATTCTCACATGGAGTTGTCGGAAATCGTCCCTATGTTTCAGTTTGTTTCAATCCGGCCCGAGCCATGTCCCTGATCCCTACCCTGATCGAAACCGTTTCGCGCGCGCGCACCGATCTGCGGATCGGTCTGCCGGTCGTGCTGGGGGGCTATCTGGCCGCCGCGATCGAGACCTTGTCGCCCGATCGGCTGGCCCTGATGCGCCAACTGGGCGCGGCGCATCTGGCGCTGACCAGCTGGCGCGCGGGCACGCTGAAGGCGCGGGTCTATGACGGCGATCTGGCGCGGATCGCGTTGCCCCCCGATGCCGATCTGGCCTGGCTGCGATCGATGGCCGATCCGGCGGGCGATCTGATGACACCGATGAAGGGGCCGCTCAACAGCCTGCGCGGCGGCGATGTCGCGGCGCATCGCGCCGCCATCGCGCTGGCGAAATCGGCGGAACTGCTGCCTGCCGTGCTGATGGTTCCGGTGGATAGCGTCCCCGAGGGGCTGACCCGGCTGGAACCCGGCCCCGCGCTGGAGCAACTGGCGCGAGAATCCATCATGGCTCCGGTCGCGGCGGCACGGCTACCGCTTCTGGCCGCCGAGAATTCGAAGCTGCATATCTTTCGACCCGACGATGGCGAGGCCGAGCATTACGCGGTCGAGATCGGCGCACCGTCCCGCGACAAGCCGGTTTTGGCGCGGCTGCATTCGGCGTGTTTCACCGGCGACGTGCTGGGCAGCCTGAAATGCGACTGCGGTCCGCAACTGCATGCCGCGCTGGGGGCGATGGGTCAGGCGGGCGAGGGCGTACTGATCTATCTGAACCAGGAGGGGCGCGGCATCGGGTTGGCCAACAAGATGCGGGCCTATGCCCTGCAGGCGCAGGGCTTTGACACGGTCGAGGCCAATCACCGTCTTGGCTTTGAAGATGACGAGCGCGACTTCCGCATCGGTGCCGGCATCCTGCGGCGCATGGGTTTCAGCAAGGTGCGTCTGATGACCAACAACCCGCGCAAGGTCTCGATGCTGGAGGGCCATTGCATCGCCGTGACCGAGCGCGTGCCGCTGATCACCCCGCGCAATCGCCACAACACCGGCTATCTGGACGTGAAGGCGGAAAAATCGGGGCATCTGCTGTGATCCGGCTGACGCCCATGGGTCTGATGGCGCGGGGCCGGGTTCTGCCCTGCTCGGTCGGGCGCGGCGGCCTGACCGACGCCAAGCGCGAGGGCGACGGCGCCACGCCCTTGGGCGAACATCGCATTGTCGGGTTGCTTTACCGCCCCGACCGGGTGGCGCGGCCTGCGGGTTGGGCGCAACCGATCCTGCCGGGCGATCTGTGGTGCGATGCCTCGGGTCACGCCGATTATAACCAGTTCGTCCGCGCGCCCTTTGCGCCCAGTCACGAGGCTATGCGCCGCGCCGATCCGCTTTACGACATCGTGCTGATTACCGACTGGAACTGGCCCCATGCGCAGGCGGGGCTCGGCTCGGCCATTTTCCTGCATCAATGGCGCAGGCCGGGATTTCCGACTGCAGGCTGCATTGCCATGGCGCGGCGCGATCTTATCTGGCTGGCCGGAGCGATCGAACCCGGTGAGGTTCTGGACATTCCGGCCCTGCCTCGCTGGCCGACGCGGCGGGCCGGGGTACGTTTCGGCAAGGATTGAGCGACGATAAGCCCGCAGCCGGCCATCCGCTTCGGCCTGATGACAAGGCAGTAGCGTTCCCGGTGACCTGGAACGGATTACTCACTCCGCCGCGACCCGAGCCGGGCGGTGAGGTAAAGCCTTACTTGATATGCACCGCGCCACTGCCCCCGATAGCCGCCCCGGCGACCGCGCCGATCGGCCCTGCAACCAACGCCCCCGCCGCTGCGCCGGTCGTGGCGCGTGTCGCGGTGTTTGGCCCGCAGGCACCGACGGTGAGCGCCAAGGCACAGATGAGGATGGCGGGCAGTTTCGGCATAGGTATCTCTTTCGTTCTTTTCAGAAGCTCGGTGATCTTCGAGCATTCCGGCGCGGACCGCTATAGATGCCGATTGCGTCGCCAAGGCAATCCCCGGCATTCCCCGATCAGGCAATCTTGATGCCGCTGCTGACCGACGCAGCGGGCTAATCCGTCCAGCACGGCAGCACCTCTCGTCGGCTCAACCTGACCCTTTCGTCAATGCAACCCAGTCAGGAACTGGTGGATTTTCAGCGCGCTATTGGCAAAATTGGGGCCTGACTCATGATCAATGGCATCGCCCCAAAACCCAAAGGGACACAGCGCCGCATGTTCAGACACGCCCTGCATATCGCAAGCATTACCTTGGCGTTTTTGGTCAACTCGCCCTCAAGCCCGGCTTTGGCGTCGGATTATTCCGCCGCTGAACTAAGTCGGCTGTTTGACATCCACATCAATTGCCAACTGACGCGCACGCCGGGCGACCGAATTTACCTTGTCGGAGACTATGCCGTCATCACCACCAAACCCGTTCCAGGGCAGTTGCGCACCTTCAAGATCAGGTACCGTGGCAGCGGCTGCGAATACCAGATGCATGGCGAGCGCGCATGGGGCGAACTGGAGACCTTGCAGGACCGCTATGACACCTTCCCGTCTGACCTGCCGATACTGGGCGCTCACTACAAGTTGTTTAAGGTCACCACAGCCTTCATCGAAAACGGGAAATTGACCGACAGCGATGTTTACGCCTTCACAATCAAGGCACTCGATCCGACAAATCGTCCATATGAAGCGACGGTCGAGGCGACCTTTCACAAAGGCAAGATCATAGGCGCTTCAACCTTCGAAACGAATGCGCAAGCCGAACGGAAAGAAAAGATGCTGGAGGTCACCCCACTTCCGGAATGACCCCGTCCTATGCCTCACAGCGGCCCGGTCTGCCATAGCCGGATCTTCAGCCCGCCATGGGCGACGAAAGGGCCGGGCTCAAGGAACGGCAGGCCGGTGGCGCGGGCCAGTTGCGCGTCGGTGGTGACGATGGCGACTCGCCAGCCCTTGAAGCGGCTGCGCAGGACCTCGCCCATGGCGGCGTGCAGGCCGAAAAGCGGGCCCTTGTTGCCGATCCGCGCGCCGTAGGGCGGGTTGATGATGACAAGGCCGGGCGGGCCTTCGGGCGGCTCGATATCGCCGATCGACAGGTTTCGGAACTCGGTCAGTGCGGCGACGCCGGCGCGTTCGGCGTTCTCGGTGCTCATCCGGATGGCGCCGGGGTCACGGTCGCTGCCGTAAAAGCGCGGCGCATCGGGCGCGGGCCGCGCCGGGGCGCTGCGCAGCTTTTCCCAGGCCTGCGGGTCGAAGCTGGTGAAATGTTCGAATGCGAAGCTGCGCAACCGACCGGGGCGCAGGTTTGCCGCCATCTCGGCCGCCTCGATCACGAAGGTTCCCGAGCCGCACATCGGGTCCAGCACCGGCTCGCGCCCGTCGTAGCCGCATTGGCGCAGGAACATCGCCGCCATGGTCTCGCGCATGGGGGCCTTGCCGACGGCCTGCTTATGGCCGCGCTTGTGCAGCGACTCGCCCGAGCTGTCGAGGCTGATGGTGCACAGGTCATCCTCGATGCGGACCTTGATCGTGACCGGCGCGTCATCGGCGATGGTCGCGCCAAGGCTTTCGCGCAGGGCGGTTTCGATCCGCTGGGTGATGGCCCCGGCGTGATAGATGCGGGATTGGCGGCTGGAGGCCTCGACCCGGACGGGGATGTCGGGGCGCAGGAAGTCAGCCCAAGGGAAGCGGCGGGCGCGCTTGTCGAGCTGCGCCGGATGCATGGCGCGGAAGCTGCCGATGCGGACAAGGACGCGGGTGGCACCGCGGATTTCCAGATTGGCGCGCCAGACCTCGGGCCAGCTGCCAGTGAAGGTGACGCCGCCGGGCTGGATTTCCGGGGTGAAGCCGCGCTCCCTGACCTCGGCGGCCAAGGGTTCCTCAAGGCCGGGAGTGGCGACCAGAAAGATCTCCATCCGCGACTGGTCAGCGGCAAGGGGCGCAGGTTCGGGCCGGTCCGGGGCGGGTTTGGGGTTCGCCTTGGCGGATGGCTTGGGGGTCTGTGCGGACGGGCGGGGCGCGGCCTGACGGCGCGGGGATCTGGGTCGGGTCGTCATGGGTGAGCGCCTGCGAAAAAAGGGCCTGCATCATGCCCTTTGGTGGCGGCAAAGGCAATGATCCGTCATTGTCGCCAATTGGGTGACAGTATTCCCCTGCCTTCGCCATTTTCTGGAAGAATGCTGGGGGTTAGATTGTCTGCAAGCATTGGGAAAGGAGACTGTCATGGCGACGAGCGATGCCCCCCTTCAGATCGGCCGGGTGGCCCTGACCGTAAACGACCTTGGCAAGGTCGGGGATTTCTATCAGCGGGTGATCGGCCTGCAACGCCTGTCGGGCGATGCCGAGCAGGTCCTGCTGGGCGTGGATGGACAGGCGCTGCTGGAACTGCGCGCCGACAAGGCCGCGCGCCATCGCCCGAATGAGGCGGGGTTGTTCCACACCGCCTTCCTTTTGCCCGACCGCGCCGCGCTGGGAAGCTGGCTGCGCCATATCGCGGCGGGCGGGATGAAGCTGGACGGGGCTTCGGACCATCTGGTCAGCGAAGCAGTTTATCTGCACGATCCCGAGGGCAACGGGATCGAGGTCTATGTCGACCGCCCCCGCGACAGCTGGACGCGGCGCGGCGACGAGGTGTTGATGGACACGGTGGCGCTGGACGTGCCCGGCCTTCTGGGCATTGGTGTCGACGGCTGGCAGACCGCGCCGAAGGGCACGGTGGTTGGCCATGTCCACCTGCAAGTCGGCGATGTGGCCGAGGCCGAGGATTTCTACATGAACAGCCTTGGTCTGGACCGCACCTCGCATCGCTTCGGGGCCAGCTTCTTCTCCAGCGGCGGCTATCACCACCATCTGGCGGGGAATATCTGGAACAGCCGCGGCGCGGGGAAACGCAGCGCGAATGCGACCGGATTGGCGGAACTGGTGCTGGAGGCCGATCCGGGCGTGCTGGCGGGTCTGGGGGCGAACAGCTTCACCGACCCCTGGGGTACGCGGATCACGGTCGCGGCCAAGGGCTAAGGGCGCCTGGGGGCTCTGCCCCCCGCCTGCCCGACCCCTCAATGGGGTCGGGCAGGCGTCCCCCGGGATAATTTCACAAGAAAGAATTCAGACGTGATGCAGGACCAGCGGCCGTCCCCGATGGCTGCCGACCCCAACCGGCGTGTCGTAAAGCATCGACAGCGTTTCGCTGGTCAGCACCTCATAGGGGCTGCCCTGCGCCACGATCCGGCCCTGTTTCATCGCCACGACATGATCGGCCCAAGCGGCGGCATAGTTCACCTCGTGGATGACGGTCACGACGCTTTTGCCGCCGACCCTGACCAATTCACCCAGCCGCGCCATCAGCGAGCGCGCATGGGCCATGTCGAGGTTGTTCAGCGGCTCATCCAGCAGCAGCCAGTCGGTTTCCTGCGCCACGGTCATCGCCAGATAGGCGCGCTGCGCCTGACCGCCCGAAATCTCGTCGATAAATCGGTCGGCCAGATCATCCAGCGAAAACGCCGCTAGTGCCTGATTGACAACCTCAAGGTCGCGGGGGCGCGGACGGCCCTTGTGATGGGGCCAGCGACCGAAACCGACGAGTTCACGCAGGCGCAGGCGGCTGGCGATCGCCGTCTGCTGGCCCAGCACCGCCATCCTCAGCGCCAGTTGATCGGTGGGCGTCCGGCTTAGATCCGCACCATCCAAGGTGACGCTGCCCGATTGCAGCGGTTCCAGCCGCCCGATCAGCCGCAGCAGCGTCGACTTGCCCGCGCCATTCGGGCCGATCAGCGCGGTCAGCTTGCCCTTTGGCAGGTCGGCGCTGATGTCATGCAGGATCGCCGATTTGCCGATGCGATGCGAAAGGCCGGAGATACGGATCATCGGATGCGTCCCTTGATCAGCAGAAGCAGGAAGAACAGGCCTCCGGCGAATTCGATCACCACCGAGAGGAAGGCGGCCTGACCCAGCACGCGCTCGAACACGGTCTGGCCCAGGATCAGCGTGATCGCGGCGATCATCGCCGACGCGGGCAGCAGGACCCGGTGGCACGCGCTGTGGGTCAACCCATGAGTTAGCCCAGCGACGATCAGACCAAAGAAGGTGACCGGACCGATCAGCGCCGTCGAGACCGAAACCAACAACGCGACAATTGCCAGCGCGGCAAGCACCACCCGGCGATGATGAAGTCCCAACGAGACCGCCGGATCGCGGCCCAGTCCCAGCACATCCAGCCGTGACGCCATCAGCATTGCCGCCGCCGCGCCGATCAGCGTCAGCGCCCCCGCAGCAGGCAGCAGCGCCGCGTCGATCTTGCTGAAGCTGGCGAAGCTGGCCTGCTGGACCACTGCAAATTCATTGGGGTCCAGCACCCGCCCGACAAAGGTGTTGAGAGAGCGGAAAAGTATGCCAAGGATCACCCCGGTCAGGATCGTGCGGGGGATGTCGCGCACCCCCTGCCCCAACAGCGTGCCGAACAGGGCCGCCGCCAGCAGCACCATCACCGCGACCTCGCCGGTGAATTTCACGCCTGCGGGCAGCCCGGCGAAACCGGCAATGCCAAAGGCTGCAACCAGCAGTGTCTGCATCAGCATGTAAAGCGCATCAAAGCCCATGATCTGCGGCGTCAGCACCCGGTTCGCGGCGACCGTCTGGAACAGGATCGTCGCCATCCCGGTCGAAATCCCGACCAGCAGCAGTCCGACCAGCCGCTCGGTCCGCAGCTTCAGCACGAATGCCCGCGCCTGACCATCGGGCAGGCCCTGCAGCAGCCAGATTGCCGCTGCCAGTGCCAGCACTCCGGCCAGCACCCAAAGCACGAGCCTTTTATTCATATGCGGGCCGCCTATCCATGCGCGGGCCTGCGGTAGAGCAGCCACAGGAAGATGACCGCTCCGACCACGCCAAGGATGGTGCCGACGGGGATCTCATAGGGGAAACGGATCAGCCGCCCGATCAGGTCGCAGGTCAGCAGCAGCACCGCGCCGAACACCGCCACCACCGGGATCGAGGCGCGCAGATTGTCGCCCATGATCCGGGCGACGATATTCGGGACGACCAGCCCGACAAAGGGGATCAGCCCGACAGTGGTGATGACCATGGCCGTCACTACCGCGACCACCGCCAGCCCCAGCCGCATCACCGCGCCCGGCGACAGGCCAAGCCCCGTGGCCACGCTGTCGCCAAGCCCGAGGATGGCGAAGCGGTCAGCGGCGAACCAAGCCAGACCCGCCGCCACGGCCGCGACCCACAGCAGCTCATACCGCCCGGCCAGCACGCCCGAGAACTCGCCCGACATCAGCCAGCCATTCACATATTGCAGCAGGTCGGTCTGCCAGCCGATGAAGGTGGCGATCGCACCGATCACCCCCGACAGCACCAGCCCCGCGATCGGCACCAGCATCACCTCGCGCATCGGCAGGCGGCGGATGACGGCGACGAACAGCGCCGTGCCCAGCATGGCGGCAAGGCTGGCCGCCACCATCTTGACCCATAGCGGGGAGGCCGGGAACAGGATGGTGACGGCCAGCAGGCCCAATGTCGCGCTTTCGGCGGTCCCCGTGGTTTCGGGGCCGACGAAACGGTTGCGGACAAGGGCTTGCAGGACCACACCCGCCACCGCCAGCGCCGCGCCGGTCAGGATCACGGCCAGCGTCCGGGGCAGGCGCGATTCCATCAGGACCAGTGCCGCCCAAGGGTCCCGGGTTGCTTCAAGGATGCTGACGCTGGCGGCGCCGATGGTCAGGCTGGCCACGCTCAGGCCAGCCAGAACCAGCATCGCGGCTGGCAGCAGCCTCATCCCTTGGTCAGCGCTGCGGTCAACTCATCCAGCAGGGTGATGGTCGAGGTATAACCCCCGGCCGAGATATAGGCGTCAGCCGCGTCCAGATAGACGACATGGCCGGATTTCCAGGCATTGGTGCCCTCGACCAGCGGGTTTTTCAGCACGGCCTCGGCGGATTGACCTTCTTCGCCGATGGCGGCACCGCGGTCGATGACGATCAGCCAGTCGGGATTGGCCTGAGCGATGAATTCGTGGCTGATGGCGTCGCCGTGATTGGCGTCCTTGATCGTCTCGACTGCCTCGGGCAGGCCGGTCGCCTGATGGATCCAGCCAAAGCGCGAGGCCTTGCCATAGGCGGCCAGTTTCGGCCCGTTGGTCATGACGATCAGCGCGCTGCCCTTGTCCTTGCCGGCAGCAGTGGCGGCGGCGACCTTGGCGTCAAGGCTGGCGGTCAGCTCGGCGGCCTTGTCCTGACGGTCAAACAGCGTGCCAAAGGCGGTGATGCGGGCTTTCGCGTCGCTCAGCAGATCCTCGCCGATGGTCATGTCGATGGCCGGGGCCACCTGCTCGACCGCGGCCTTTTGCGCGGCAGAGCGGCCGCCGACGACGATCAGATCGGGACCCAGCCCGGCCAGCGCCTCAAGGTTCGGCTCAAACAGCGTGCCGACCGGCGCGGCCTTTTCGGCCAGCGGTTGCAGGTGCTTGACGTACAGTTTTTCCGGCACGCCCGCCGCATCGACGCCAAGCGCCGTCAGCGTATCCAGCGAAGGCAGGTCATAGACCGCGACTTTTTGCGGAACGCCCTTCAGGGCCACATCGCCCTGTGCGGTCGGCACCGACAGATCGGCAGCAAAGGCCGCGGATCCAAGAGAGAATGCAAGGAAAGTCGAAAGGGCGAAGGCGCGCATGTCTGGACCTCTGATGCTTCTGGCCACCGCGTGACCGCGGAGTCGCGGCTTAGCTAGCCTCTGGTCAGGATCAGGTCCAGCCAAAACAAAGTGAAACTGTCGGATTTCCGCCTAGGCCGCACGCCAGCGCCGATTGACGCGGGTAAAGCGCAGGAACTGGGGCGACAGGAAACCCGGCTGGTCCATCGGCGCGACATGGCGTTCGATCAGCAGATCCGACCCGTCGAAATCCAGCACCGCGAATTCGTTCTGAAGGTCGGTTTCGCGCGCGCAAAGCGCCGTCCCGGCCTGAATCTGCAGCATCCCGCGCCCGTCCGGCGGCAAAAACGCCCCCGCTGCCCAGATATGCAGATGCCCGCTCAGCACCAGATCGACGCCCTTCAGTTCGAACAGGGCCACCGCCTCGGGGGCACCGCGCATCAGGGCCTTGTCGATCTCGGGGCGCTGCTGAAGCGGGTGGTGGAGGGCGACAATATTGATGCAGTCAGGCTCGATCCGGTCGGTGACGCGGCGCATCTGGGCGGCGGTGATCTGGCCGCGCTGCCATGCCATCGGATCGACACTGTTCACGCCCTGCACCCGCAGCCGCCCGACATGGCCGACGGGTTCGAGATTCTCGGAAATGTCGCGGCGATAGCGCAGATAGGGCTGCATCACCCGGTCATCGAGGCGGTAAAGCGGGATGTCATGGTTGCCGGGCACGGCGAAAAGCGGCGCCTCGATCCGGCGCAGAAAGGCCGCCGCATGGGCGAATTGCGCCGAGCGGCCACGATGGGTCAGATCGCCGGTCACCACCACCAGATCGGCGCGGGCCGCATTGACCCGCTCCAACAGCGGTTCGATCAGGGCGGCGCGCTCAAGGCCGAAATGCAGATCTGACAGATGCACCAGCCGGGTCATTGTGCATCCCGTCCGTTGGACCCCGAGGGCACAAGGACCGCCAAGGCATTGGGAAGGACGCGCACCGAAAACGGCGAATCCATCCACAGCTTTTCGCCATCATGGGCGACATATTCGTGGCGCGGTTCGGTTTCCAACGTGAATTCCTCGGCGCTGATCAGGTCGAAATCCTGGTAGCGGGCGGATTTGCCAAAGGCCAGCCGCAGGGCCGAGCGGATCAGCGGCCACGGCCTGCGCGCCCGCGCCACCAGCAGTGCCAGCCGCCCCTGCCGGATGTCCTCGGCCCCGTCCAGACCGAAACTGTCCAGCTGGTAGGCACTTTTGGCGACGAAGGCGAGCGCGGTCTTGAAGCGCCGTTCGGTTCCGTTCGCGCGCACCACCAACCGGATCGGGTGGCGCAGGTTCCACATCGCCACCACCGCCGACCAATAGGCCGCGACGCGGGAACGGCCCCAGCGTTTGTAGATGTCCTCGCGCCGTTTCAGGATCTCGGGATAGGCGCCGAAACTGACATTGTTCAGAAACAGCAGCCCGTTGATCTCGCCGACATGGATGCGGCGAAGCTGGGGGGCGTCAAGGACCGCCAGCGCCTGCTCGACCGTCTCGCCGACGCCCAGATCACGGGCGAAATAGTTGAAGGTGCCGCCGGGGATCACCACCATCGCGGCGGGACTGCCCGCAACCGCACTGGCAATGGCAGCCTGCGTGCCATCGCCGCCTGCCGCCACGATCAGGTCGAAGCCCTGACCGATCGCGTGACGGGCGATGCCGGTCAGATCGCCGCCCTTGGGGGTGCGGCGAAAGTCCAGCCGCGCCACGCGACCCTGCAAACGCTCGCGGATCTGGTCGGCGATGCTGTCCCCCGCCTTGCGCCCCGAACCCTGATTCACGATCACGCAGACATGCGCCTTGGCCAGATCGAAGGCGCTGTCGGATGGGGGCATCGGAACCTCGGGCGTTGGGACATGTCAGGGCCAACACCGCTATCCGCCGGGGGTTCCCGCCGATGGATGGGCGGGGTTCCGCCACCCCTTACAATCCTGACGATTTTACTTGCCCTTTCAGATCGCCTCAGACATGTTCCGCGCGGGAAGCCAGCAGGGGTCATGCGCCCTCTGTTCGCCATTCGCCTGAAACACGGGCGAAACGGCGTATCCGCCACCCGGGAATGTCACGAGCAGGAGAGAGTTCCGCCCCGCAGACCCGGCTGGAGCCAGCCAATTTGCGACCTATTCGCCGCCCCCTGCCGTGCGCCTTTGTCGCCGCGGCAGCGCGCATTTTCATTCGATGAGATCACGCATGAACATCCGTATTACCGATGCTTCCGATGTGGCCGGACTGACCCGAAACCCGTCCCCGGCCTTTGTCTTTCGTGGCAGGGACAATGCCTCGGGCGGGGGGGCAGCGACGCCCCTGCCGCGTGGCACCCGCCATGATCTGGCCGAACGTATCAGCCGCGCCTTTGCCGACGCGCCGCAGGACAGCCTGATCGGTGGGGCCCTGCCCTTTGACCGTGCCGATCAGGATTGCCTGTGGCAATGCCGCGCCGAACCCGCTGCGGCCGAAGCCGTATCGACCAGGGGCCTGCCGCTGCAGGACTGGCAGATCGCGGCCCAGCCCCCTGCGTCCGATTATTCCCAATCGGTCGGTCGCGCCCTGCAGTTGATGCAGGACGAAGCCGGGCAAACCGACGCCCTGCACAAGATCGTATTGGCCCGCAGCCTGCTGGTCCGGGCCGGACATGACATCCCGGTCGACGCGCTGCTGCGCCGGTTGGGTCAGGACCCGGCGGTCACCGCGTTCCGGGTGGCGCTGCCGCCGCGGGATGGCCGTCCCGTGGTCCTGTGTGGCGCGACGCCCGAACTGCTGCTGTCGAAATCCGGCGCCGAGATCGCCTCGCATCCATTGGCCGGTTCGGCCCGGCGCGAGGTCGATCCGGCCATTGACCGATCGGCGGCCGAGGCGCTGATGGGGTCGGACAAGGATCACCGCGAACATGCCATCGTGGTCGAATACATCATGGACAGCCTGTCGCCGCTTTGCCGCGAGCTGGCGATCCCGCAGGGCACGACCCTGACCTCGACACGCAGCATGTGGCATCTGGGCACCCGGATCGAAGGGCGGCTGCGGGACATGGATACGCCCTCGGTGGTGCTCGCGTCCCTGCTGCACCCGACCCCGGCGGTCTGCGGTCTGCCGATGGGCCGGGCCGAGTCGCTGATCCGCGAACTGGAACCCGCGCCGCGCGATTTCTATGCTGGCGCGGTCGGCTGGTGCGATGCGCAGGGCGACGGCGCGTGGCATGTCGCCATCCGCTGCGCCGAGATCTGCGGCGCCGAGGCACGGCTTTACGCCGGGGCCGGGATCGTGCCCGGCTCGGACCCCTTGGCCGAAGCCCATGAGACCGGCGCGAAATTCGGCGCCTTCCTTGCCGCCCTTGGCCTGCCCGCGGATGCCGGGCTGGCCGGACTGATCCAATAACGCGAAAGACCCCGACCATGGCCCTTCCCGGCATTGCCCCCTATGCCCTGCCCCGCGCCGCCGACCTGCCGCAGCCGCGCGGGCCGTGGCAGCCGCAACGCGACCGTCTGGCCCTGCTGGTCCATGACATGCAGCGCTATTTCTGCCGCCCCTATCCCGAGGGCGCGCCTCTGGCCCCGATGGTTGCCAATATCGCCCGGCTGATCGCTGCGGCCCGCGCGGCGGGCGTTCCGGTGTTCTACACCGCGCAGAAAGGCAACCAGTTCCGCCCCGACCGCGGCCTTCAGGCCGACCTGTGGGGGCCGGGCATGAGCGCCACCCCCGAGCATGAGGAGATCCTGCCCCAGCTTGCCCCCGAGCAGGGCGACATCGTGTTGCACAAGCACCGCTACAGCGCCTTCCAGCGCTCGAATCTGGAAACGCTGATGCGGGCGCGTGGGCGCGATCAACTGATGATCTGCGGGATTTATGCCCATATCGGCTGCCTCGCCACCGCGGTCGAGGCGTTCCAGCGCGATATCGAGGCCTTTGCCATAGCCGATGCACAGGCCGACTTCTCGCGCGAGAAGCATGATCTGGCGATGGGCTGGATCGCGGCGACCTGCGGCGTGCCGTTGCTGACCGAACAGGCGCTGGATGTGTTTGCAGGCGAGGTCGCGACATGCGCCTGAGCGGATTCGAAGGGCATCTGGCCATTGTCACCGGCGCGGCGGGGGGGATCGGTCTGGCCGTGACCCGCGCCCTGCTGGACGCGGGCGCGACGGTGGTGGCGACCGATACCGCCGCCGCGCTCGCGGCGCCGCTGCCGAAGGGCGCGATCCCGCGCGCGCTGGATGTCCGCGACGGCGCGGCGGTCGAGGCACTGGTGGCCGAGGCCGAGGCTGCCCATGGTCCGCTGAAGCTGGGCGTCCATGCGGCGGGGGTGCTGGCCATCGGGCCGCTGGTCGATCTGCCCCAGACCGAATGGGATCGGGTGATCGGCACCAACCTGACCGGAACCTTCAACGTCACCCGCACCTTTGGTCGGGCAATGGCCGGGAACGGTGGCGGCGCGCTGGTTGCGGTCAGTTCCAACGCGGCAGGCATCCCGCGCCAGAACATGGGCGCCTATGCTGCCTCCAAGGCGGCGGCGACCATGCTGGTGCGCTGTCTGGGGCTGGAACTGGCGGGGTCAGGCGTGCGCTGCAATATCGTCGCGCCGGGTTCGACCCTGACACCGATGCAGACCGGCATGTGGACCGAGGATGGCGGCGCGGGCGAACGCGCGGTGATCGAGGGCAGCCTGAACGCCTATCGCACCGGCAT
This sequence comes from Paracoccus litorisediminis, assembly GCF_009711205.1. Taxonomy (GTDB): domain Bacteria; phylum Pseudomonadota; class Alphaproteobacteria; order Rhodobacterales; family Rhodobacteraceae; genus Paracoccus; species Paracoccus litorisediminis. The sequence continues at coordinate 356,550 of NZ_WMIG01000002.1, forward strand.
CCCGCTGAAGAAGCTGGCCACCCCCGAGGATATTGCCGGCGCGGTCATGTATCTGCTGTCGGATCAGGCCGGCCATGTCACCATGGCCGACCTTTATGTCGATGGGGGTGCGACGCTGCGCGCTTAACGGCGCGCCGCGATCAGTGCCCACCATGCATTCAGCGTCGGCTCGCGGGCCAGCTCATCGAAGCTGGCCTCGATGCCGCGCTGCTTCAGCTCGGAGGACAGCGTCATCACCGAGATGGAATCGAGCCCGTAAAGCACCAGATTTTCGGTCGGGTCGATCTCGGTCTCGTCCTCGATCAGGGACAGGACACGGGTGGCCAGCCATTCCGGGGAAAGCTCGGCGGTTTCGGTCAGGGTGGTCATGGTCGTCCTTTCAGGCGGTCTCAGGGGTCAAGCTGTCGCGCAGGCGGCGCTTGTCGATTTTACCCACTGCGGTCAGCGGCAGCTGGGCAAGGATGCGGAAACGGTCGGGCAGCTTGTATTCGGCCACGCCCTGTTCCAGCAGCGCCCGGCGCAGCGCGGGCGGGGACAGCTTTTCCACCCCATCGCGCAGGACAAGGAAGGCGCAGCTTTTCTCGCCCAGATGCGGATCGGGGATCGCCACCAGTGCGGCATGGGTGATGTCGGGATGGCGCAGCAGCAGGTTCTCGATCTCCTCGGCGGCGATCTTTTCCCCGCCCCGGTTGATCTGGTCCTTGATCCGCCCGACGACGCGCAGATAGCCGTTTTCGCGGACCACGACGTCGCCCGAGTGATAGAAGCCGTCGGCATCGAAGGCGCGGGCGTTGTGATCGGGGCTGCGGTAATAGCCGCGGAACGTATAGGGGCCGCGCGTGGCCAATGCACCGGGCTGGCCGTCAGGAACCGGGTTGCCATCCTCATCTAGGATGCGGATTTCATCATCGGGGCTGATCGGGCGGCCCTGCGTGGCAAAGACGATCTGCGCCGGATCGTCCAGCCGGGTGTAGTTCACCAGCCCCTCGGCCATGCCAAAGACCTGCTGCAACCGGCAACCAAGGATGTCGGGAACGCGGCGGGCCGTGGCCTCGGCAAAGCTTGCGCCGCCGACCAGCATCAGATCCAGCGTCGCAAGCTGGGCGCGGCGGGCCGGGTCATCCTCGACAGCGCGCAGCCACAGCGCCACCGCCGGGGGCACCAGCGGGGCCATGGTCACGCCTTCACGCGCCATCAGGTCGAAACAGGCCAGAGGCTCGGGGCTGGCTGCCATGACCACCGTGCCCCCGGCATGGAACACCCCCAGCGCGCCGGGCGAGCTGAGCGTGAAGTTATGTGCCGCCGGCAGCGCGCACAGGAAACGGGTGTCAGCGGTCACGCCGCAAATCTCGACGCTGGCCCGGACGCTGTAATCGTAATCGTCATGGGTGCGCGGGATCAGCTTGGGCGTGCCGGTGCTGCCGCCCGAAAGCTGAAAGAAGGCGACCTGATCGGCAGGGGTCGGCCCCGCGCCTTCGGGCAGAGCCGGACCCGAGGCCAGCCAATCGGACAGGCTGCGGGCTGGGTCATCCTCGCCCAGCAGCAGGATCAGGCGGGTGCCGCCCGCGCACAGCTCATCGGCAAAGGCATCGTCGCGGAACAGTTCATGCGCGCGGGCACCGATCACCACGGCGGGCGCGATCTGGCGGGCATAATCCGCCACCTCCAACCGACGGTGGCTGAACAGCGCATTGACCGGCGCGACGCCGATCCGCAGCAGGGCAAAGAAGGTGACGTAGAACTCGGCCAGATTGGGCAGTTGCACCAGTGCCGTATCGCCATGACCGAAGCCCTTGACGGCTAGGCGCCCGGCCAGATGGCGCGACTGCCGGTCCAGATCGGCATAGCTCAGCCGTCGGGACCCACAGACGATCGCGGTCGCATCCGGGCGGGTCGCGACCTGCTGGTCCAGCATGCGGGTCAGGGGCTGGCCGATCCAGTAACCGGCCTCGCGATAGCGACGGGCCAGATTGTCGGGCCAGGGCGTGAATTCGATCATCGCGAAAATTCCTGTCCATTGAGCGGCGAAAGACTGCCTGCGCCGCGATCCCCGCTTGACGCGGTGTAATAGTCGAGTATTTTTATATGGCTTTCTCTCTCGAAGCAAGCTGGCCCGCGGTTCGCCGCGGGTCAGCCAGCCAGAACCCCGAAGCCACATTTCCGGGCCACGCCCGCCGGGCGGACAGAATCATGCAAAACAATCAACATATTGAACGCGATTTCGCGCTGACCCTCGCACAGTTGGATTTCTGGGAGGAATTCCGCGCACATCCGGGCGAGGCGGTTTCCACCGTGGCCCATGCCATCGAATTCAGCGGCGCTGTGGACATCGAGGCCCTTGCCCGCGCCATCACCCGCACCATCCTTGAAACGGATGTGCTGGCCCTGCGCTTCACCGCCACAGGCGATGACCAGCCCCGTCAGCATCTGGACGAGGGCCGCCGCCCGGTTCTGCGCCGGATCGACCTGTCGGCGGATGCCGACCCTCGGGCCTGCGCCATGGCCATGATGCAGGCCGATCTGGAGGCACCTCTGGACCTGCTGACCCAACCCATCGCGGCGGAATGGCTGATCCATCTGGGGCCGGATCACGTGATCTGGTACAATCGCGGCCATCACATCGTGCTGGACGGCTATGCGATGGGTTTGATCGAATCGCGTAGCGCCCGGCTTTACGCGGCCGAGGTCAGCGGAACAGATGCCGGCGCGCCCTTTGGCCATTTCCCAGCCTATCTGGCCGAGGAGGATGCCTATCGCGCCAGTCCGCGCCACGACACCGACGGCGCGCATTGGCGCCAGGTCCTGTCTGCCCCGCCAGCACCAATGACGCTGACCAAGGGCTCCGAGGATTACCCGGCCGAAGAGATGTCCCATGAGGAATCGCTCTCGGACCTGCGCGCGCCGCTGCTGGCGCGCAGCGCCGAACTGGGCATCGGCTGGCCGGATCTGCTGACCGCGCTTTGCGCGGCATGGGCCGCGCTGCATTTGAAGGACGGCTCGGTCGCGCGGCATGATGACGGGACGCGCGCCGGGCTGCCGGTCTGGTTGCCCTATCTGAGCCGGATGGGCAGCGTCGCGATCTCGATCCCGGCGCTGGTGGTCAATATCCTGCCCTTCGATGTTTCCGTCGAGGCGGATGAGACGGTCCGCGCCACCCTCACCCGGCTGGCCGCGCGGTTGCGCAAGCTGCGCCGCCATGGCCGCTACCGGATCGAGCAGATCGGCTTCGATCACGGGTTGGGAACGCAGGAGCGATTCTTCTTCTCTCCGCTGATCAACGTCCTGCCCTTCGATCAGGCCAGTTTCCCCGGATGCCAGACCCAGCGCCATGTCCTGTCGAACGGACCGGGCGACGGATTCAACATCACCATCCGCGCCGACAGCACGGCGCAGGGGCTGGAACTGCGCATGGACGGCGATCCGTCCCTGACCCCGCCAAAAGATTTCCGCGAGCATCGTATCTCGCTGCCGGAATTCCTGCGCGAGGCACTGCGCGACGAATCCCAGGACCGCCCGATCAGTGCCCTGAGCCGCCATGCCGAACCGGCCTGATCCGGGCACATCATCAAAAACGAAATGAAAACGTATCAAAAACAATGATCTACAAAGTTTCTTGAAGTTTTTTTAAAGAATTTCGTTTTTTGCTCTTGCGCCCCCCCGCTACCTTCCGTAAATCACCGCTCACCGAAGGGGATGACGGCAGACGAAGCCGGAAGCAACCGACGGAATGGAGTGCGGGCGTAGCTCAGGGGTAGAGCATAACCTTGCCAAGGTTAGGGTCGTGAGTTCGAATCTCATCGCCCGCTCCAAAAAATCTTCCGAAAGGAAGAAAGCAAAAAGCGGCCTTCGGGCCGCTTTTGTTTTTTCCGGACATCGATTTGTGGCTGGTCAGGCGCTTGACCCGCGCCATGGGGAAAAGCGTATGCTGACCCCCTCGCATGGCAGCGCCGCTGACCTGTGGCGCCCGCTGACGAGGTTGGGACATGACCGCCACGGATCAGGTGATTGCACGCTGGCTGTAACGGCCAAGCCGACCACTGCGGCTGCGACTGCCAACGGGCCGGACACTGGGCCCTGACGCCGCCCCGGTCGAGATCCTCTTTCACAACTCTGCCGCCCTTGCCCGACTCGCTTCGGGCAATCTGCGCGCCCTGGCCGGAGAGATCGTCGACGGGCAATGTCTCGGCATTGAGCGGGATGCGCGACCTGATGCGGGTGGTCGCGGCCCTCGCCGTCGGTGGCAGCATCCGTAGACCCATATCAGGTCGGTGCGTCAGGCCAGATCGCGAAACACGGGTTGCAGGGCCGAGTCCGGATCGGGCTATGCGACTATCGCGATTTCCGACCGTCGCCTTCGACAGGCTGGCCTCGGTCGGCATCGTAAAACATATCGACCGCGCCAATATGCGGACCTATTGCGCGCGAATCCTCGACCTGCTGCGTTCCAAAGGCATAGCGCTGAACCATGGCGTCACCCTGACCGGTTTTGACGATGCCACCGTCGACGGACGGCTGGGCGAGTTCATCAAGGACTACATTTTTTCCGGCGACGATCTGCTGCATGTGAGCCAGTGATCCGCGAATTTTCGAAGACCGGGCTGGAAATGGTCGATATCGAAGACCTGCGCCCACATCGCGCACCGCGGAAATGGTCGGATCAGCTTGAGGCCCATTTGGAGCGGGCCGAGGCCCTGCCGCACCAGACCCAACCCCCTCTGTCCGCGCCGCCGAGGTGCTGCGTGCCTTCCGGCTGTATCTGCCCGGCTGCGCACTTGCCCTTGAATCGGGCTGGACCTTGCTTTTCCAAATCCTGCTGATCCGGCACGGTCGTCCCGCGCGCGCCCGATCCGCCCGGTGCCCATGCGGCCTATCCGTTCCGGCGCGACTACATCTAGGGCCAACGCCCTATCTGAGCGCAGCAAAGCAAAACGCCGTCTTGCGCCCCGCCGCCGAAGCAGCTAAACCCCGTCCCATCCTACGACAGCGGCGGGTTGGCGGAGAGGTTACGCAGCGGATTGCAAATCCGTGAAGACCGGTTCGATTCCGGTACCCGCCTCCACGTATCCACGCAAGGCATTGTTTTTCCTCATCATTATGAACGGTCGGTTTCGCACCCCATCGTGATACCCATCACCTGAAAAATGATTGGACGCGACAGGATGCGCCGGAATCAGACTTAGCGCCCGACCGAAGCCGGACGCAGGCCGTCAGAAACCCAGTTCGCTGATGTACACAGGCTTCCCGGCGCGGTGCCGCTCCGCCTGATCTTGAACGCGCAACGCAAACTGTTTGGACGTGATCTTACCGGCGGCGAGATCGCGGGCCGCGCTGATCACGATCAACTGCTCAATTTGATCCAGTTGTTTATAGGCCGCTTCGAGTTGGCTCTCGGTTTCTGGGGTGATCTGGCTCATGCTGCCTCCGCCTGTTTTGCGGCATCTCGGGCGATCGGGAACAACGCCGCAAGAGCGCCGCGCGACCTCTCGATCTGTGTGCCAATGACTTCCGTCAAACCGATGACGGCATCCCGGGCTTGGCGGTTGTCGGAATCGTCGATGCTTTCCACCGCCAGCGCCAGCGCCGCGTAAAGGTTGCTGAGCTTGCTAAGCTGACAGCTCACGCTTTCCAGGTCGTTGGGGGTAATCATGCTCGGCCCTCCCGTGCGGCATTGTGCGCCCGCATCACCAGCCCCATCGCATCACCGGAATAGGCCCAATCGAGCGACATGCCGACCTCCTGCGCATAGGCCAGAAACTCTGAGCTGAAGGTGTGACCGCCGTCGCATTCGACAACGACCTTATCGGCAGGGAAAAGCGTGGTGTTTGTCCATTCTGCAAAGGTTGCCAAGCGTTCAGTTACACCTTCGGGCAAGCCGGTATCGTCTTTGATAGCCGCGCTCATACTACCCCCTCCATCAGCTTGCCGACGCGACGCAGAGCGCTGCGAACGTAGGTACGGGCTTCGCGCTCCGCTTGGCTGTAGCCGCGCGCGCTTTCGCTGGCATCGAGCGCCAGCGTCAGGTGGTCGTGGATTTCGTGAAGGCTTGCGACAGGCAAGCCGGGTCCGTTATGGCAATGAGTAGCCATTCGCGTTCTCCCTTAAAGAACGGGTTTCGGTTAGGGCTGAGTAAGAGGTGGAAGCTCTTGCTTGGCCCGCTTACTGTGGTATCAATGTTTTTATGAGCGATCAAGAAAAAACTTTGATACCAAGAAAAGGGAAGCGTGGCCCTGCTCCCTCTGGGCAGGGGACGCCCGTGATGGTGCGCCTGCATCCTGACCTTCTCGCGTGGCTCGATGCTGAGCGCGAGAAAATCGTTCCCCCGCCGACGCGGCCGGAGATGATCCGGCGGCTGATGGGGTCCATGGCGATCAAACAATCCTGATCGCCACAGGTTGACGTAAAAACCCCGGCAGGCACAAAATACAGATACTTGTTGACAGGTTAGCCGATTTGAGTCCGTTCAGCCCTTTAGAGTCTCTTGACATTCGCGAATCAGTAGCCTTATCTAGCCTTATTAATCCCGCTGCGGCCTCGGCCACAGCGCCTCCCCCGGGCCACGGCTCGGGGGTTCTCATATCGGGAAGGGCATGACCAAGCCTATTCGTGTGCAGTGTTTTGTGGATGGCTTTAATCTCTACCACGCTGTGGAAAAGATTGGCGCACCACACCTGAAATGGTTTGATCTTCGAAAGCTGATTACAGCATTCACCGACCCTAAAACGCATACCCTAAATGAAGTCTTTTACTTCTCTGCTTATGCAACTTGGCGCGCAGTGTCTTATGCTCGCCATCAGCAATACGTCGCCGCGTTACAGGTGACTGGCGTGACTCCCATCATGGGCCGGTTCAAAGAAAAAGACATGTACTGCAGGACTTGCAAAAGCCCGTATAAAGCCCACGAAGAAAAAGAGACGGATGTAAACATCGCTTTGTGGCTACTGAATGAAGCCTATCAAGACAATTTCGATGAGGCATTTATTGTCAGCCGGGACAGTGATCTGACGCCGGCAATCCGAATGGTCAGGACTAGCTTCCCAGAGAAGTCAATCAAGGTAATCTCGCCACCCAACGCTGGGCATAGCAAGGAAATCGGCCAACTCGTTGGAAGGAAAAAACTAGCATCCATCAAGCAGGTTCACCTTGAGCGCTGCTTACTTGGTGCAACTGTTGTGGACCCCGTCACGGGTTTGGTCGTCGCCCGCCGCCCTCACGCTTACGATCCGCCGCAACCTAAGGCACTCCCGGCCAAGTAGATGCTCGGGGAAGCCCATAACCCGTGGGCGCCTACCGCACTATCCCGTCGACCTCAGCCCAAAGCCCCCTGACATCGCCTTTTGCGACCGGTTCGCCGTTGGGATATGCGGAATTGGCGCTCGAGCTGAACGTCATGATGCCTCACAGATTTAAGGGGAAGGCCGTTCAGGCCGTTAGGGGTAGTTGCCGACTAGGGTCGTGGCAGATGCCACGCCGGACGAGTTGAAAGACCGGAGCCAGTACTTCGCGCCGCCGCCGGGGATGGCGCGGGTCATGGTCACGTCCGACGAGGTCGCATAGTTCGCATTTCCGTCCTGCACAGCGTCAGCAAAAACGCCTCCAGCCGCCGATCGATAAAGGCGGGTGTTGGAATAGTTGACGCCCAGATCTGGCACAAACGTCACCGTCAGCGTGCCGCCAGCCGCGCCGCTTTCCGACACGACAACTGGGGCATCTGGGGCCGTGCTGTTAGCCACCACGTCGATATCTGACACGACAACTGGCGTACTGGCCTGTTTCCAGGTCTGCCCGCCCGGCGCGACATAGGTCCGCACCTGATACGTTCCGCCGTCCTCAAGAGGATTGCTCCTGAACCGATATGCATTGGCTCCCGACGTTTCCCGGATGCCATCGGTCCATTCACTCGCCCCTGTCCGGCGATACTGCATCATGCCGACATAGCCCCATTCTGCAGCGTATGTGCCTGCCACGCGGATGTAGGGGGGGCCGTCATCAGTGACGACGACAAGGCTATCTATTGTCGTGCTGAATGTCGGGTTGTCGCGGTCGTAATCCTCTGCATCGGCAGGCGGGTCGCCTTCCTCTCCTGCGGTCCAGTTGTAGCTGGAAGGGTCCGCCTCGGTCACATTGACGGTGACGTTCTGCCCATCGAAGGACCATGAATTGATCCAAAACGGGACGTTGCTCAGGCCGATGCGCGGGATGTGGATTGCCACCCTGCGTTCGCCCAAGAGCCGCAGGCCGAAAGCGCCGAGTGTCAGGGTCATTTTCCGGCGCGGGTTCATCTGGGCAATTTGCTGTTTGCACAGATGCCGCGCTTGGCCGTGGTGCTGGACGGCCAGCAGATCCAGCGATTTCGGCTCACCCTCGCCCCACAGCGCGATTGCGTCGGCGTCCTCCCACTCGTCGGCGGTCGTTTCCTGCCAACGGACTTGCGGCGCGACATAGGACGGGATGAGGTTGGTGACACGGCTGATCCGCTCGGTACCCGCCCCGTATTCCATTTCATGTATGTGGCGTTCTTCAATCGTGACTGTCGGCGCGGTCCAGACGCCGGCCTCCACCGACAACCTGCCATCAAGGTCGATCCAAGCCCGCCCACCCATTGCGTCCAAGAGCTTCTGCGCCGTATCTTTCATCGGGTCGGACAGCGCGAACGAAATGCCTGACTGATACCGCTCTCGCGTGCCCCCATCTGTCGGAACGGCGTCCAAGCAATTCGTGCGGGCTGTGCCAAAGCTGCCATCGTTCATGTCGTCTTGCGAAAGCGCGCCATAAATCGGGTTACACAGCACGTCATAGAGCTGGCGCGCAGGGTTGCGGGTGTTGGCGTAATCATCCGACACCCACAACGCCTCTGCCCCGTCGATCAGTGCTGAAACTTCCGGCTCACCGCCGCTATAGACCTCGGAAATGTCCTCGCCCTCGACCGCATCGAATGTGGCGCAAATCGTGCCGATGCCGCGGCATTTGTGGTCGGTCGTCCAGTATCCGGGGAATGCCGAAATCATGTCGGCATACTGCCCGCCGTCCCATTGGCCGCTTGCCTGAATGCCCGACCGCCAGCGCAGGCGGATGTTGCCCTTGCTCCAAGGCTCGGTCGTCACATAGCCGCTGCTGTCCACGCTGACCGGCTGGCCGTCCAGATACCATTGGATCACATTGGACATGCCGCCGTCTGCGACCAACAGGAGCTTGTAGAAACGGCGCTGAAAGCCTCCGCTATCTGTGACCCTCGCCCATTCAGCAAATGCTACAGTGCCGGACGCGCGAACGCGGCCCAAGTGCCGGATGCGCTTAGAGCTGCTGCCCCGAACCTCAGTCGTGATCTCGGACGGGCGCGGCCCCTTCGGCTGATTTGCCTTGGCGACTGCGAGGTTGATCGCAGCGCCGATCAGCGTGTTGACGATACCGCCGACAATCCCGATTGCAGTGGCGCTCGCGCCTGGGCCAAGTATTGCCGTCGCAAAAAACGCTCCTACCTGCGGCATTCATTCACCCCAAATTTCGATTACGTCGCGCCGCGCCATGCCGAGGCAGCGCGGGGCCCGAATCAGCCAGTAGCTGCCTGCGAACCGCCCCACCCCCTTGCTCATTGCAACTGATGACCGTCTTGCGTCGCTTCGTTGAATATGACGGCGCGATCCATCTCTACGGCCAGCATTTCCGCGCGGGCAACGAGGGCGGGAAGGACTTCTGCGCGGACCGCGATCATGATTTTCCGCATACTCTCCGGGGTACATCCGGAAGGCAACAAATCTACCGCCGCCTTGACAGTTGCTGCATCAAGTTCGGATAGCAGGCGCTCCAAGAAGAACGCTAACGAGGTTTTCGCTTCATTCATCGCGCTTCTCCAGTTTTTCGACGCGGGCTTCCAGCTCAGCAAAGAGTTTTGCCAGCGCTTCCACTTTGATCAGGGCATCGGCCCGGCATTCGCCAATGAGCGTGCCGAACACCTCCACAATCTGTTTGTCATTCATTCGCGTAAAGATGTTGCCGGCCGGCCGGCCAACGGCCTGGCGGCCTTGTCGGACCTGCCTTCCGACTTCCTCATCGCGTTCCTTGCTCTCCAATTGCTCGCGTTCCCATCTGGCCCATTCTTGTTCCTTCCGCTCCCACCACTCCGTCATGGCTTGGCCCGGTGATGGCGGTCTTTCGGGGCGAGGCTCGACAAGCGTCCGGTCCACCGAAGCAAGCACAACCTGCGCCCTCTCGCGGGCCTCTTGCTTCGTCACCATGCTACGTCTTCCATGAAGGCAATGGCCGGCGCGCCCATGGCGAAGGCCATCTCGAAGACCATGCGAACGCCAACGGTATCAGTCTGGAACATGGAACGAACCGGCGCAGCCACAACGTTCGGGGTGCCCGCGGTGCCGATTTGCGCGGGGGTGGTGTCCTCAAGGTGCAAGGTCGCGGACGTTGAGACTTCGATCGCCGGGTAGGGGTCAAACCCTGCAACAAATGCGGTCGGATCAAGAGCTATCACCATTCCAGCATCCAGCGCCGGGGAACCCCACACGCGCGCAGCGAGATCAGGCTTGCGAATCCACACCTTTGCAGCGAGCGCAGGCGTCGTGATGAACACAACATCTTGACCGCCAGCTTCGGTTACTGCCGCGGCCAGAGCCGCCAAGTTAGCATTCAGCGATTCCTCGGCAGTGTCAGGCAGGATTTCGGGCAACGGAGTCAGACCGTTCAGCAGGCCTGCCGGAGTATCAGCCGTCGCTGCAGCATCGCTAAACAGCGCGGCGTCAAGGGCACGGGCAGCGTCTCTGCGAAGCAAGGCAGTGAAGACAATCTCAGCGGAAGGCATCCGACCCGCCTCGGCAGTATGGACGGTCAACAGTGCTGCCTTTTTCACCGGACCGACCGTCGCGGCGGTCAATGAGTAATCCCGAACCGGGATCGGCGCGCCCTCAGCGACCCATGGCGCCGCTGTGGGATCGTCTGGCAGATAGGGGATCACGGCGGTTTCATATCCGCTCAGATTGAAGAAGGTCCCGGCGCGCAGCAGCTTGGCACCGGCTGATTGCTCGAGTGACGAGAGGAATTCCCCGATCGGATTGAGCGTGCGGTCCGCATCGGGAACGCCCGCAGTCGTGAGAGGAGTCACCGCAGCTTTGGTCAGGATAGCCAGCGGGCCGGGATCGTTCGGCCACAATTGGCGCGCCACTGGCGTGGAATCATAGATGCCGCCGATAGTTCTGGCATCGGCTCCGGTCTTGAATGCTGCGAATGCGGCCCGCTCCACGCTCCGGACGATGGTGCGAATGTTGGTCTGATCCATACTGATGGCTCCTTAGACATGTTCCGTCCATCATGAGCCAATTGCTTTCCCCGATCACGGTAACGCTCAGCGCTATTCAGCGGGTTTCAGCAGTGTTCTGAGGAAGATCCGCGAGATATTCGGCCAAGCTGACCAATGAATATTGGACCATGCCATTGTGCAGTTTGCGCCATGCGACACCATCGCCGTGATCGCGCCAGCCCCGCAGGGTGGAGGGAGCAACGCCGATGAGGGCCGCTGCAGCACGCTCGGTTGTCCATCCATCGCCCGTGAGCGGGTGATTGCGCTCAACGCAGGTGGCGCGCAACTGTGCGACAATCAGTGCTGTGCCGCCGTCGTCGGTCATGTCTCCACCCAGCGCCAGAACAACGCCGCTGGTGCGCCGCTTTAGATTTTCTAGCGCGGCAATGATAACTGACAGTTCACCGACGAGGCGTTCCTTCGGGGAAATCTTCGTCATTGCGTCGGTCTGTCAAGAAACCCGAACGGATCGCTCTCATCATCGCCGGGGTTCCATCCCACTCGCTGCCGATCGACCGGCGTTGCACCAAGCGATGACAGATGAGACCGGTATTCCCGCACGAGCGCCGAGGTCATCCCCTCAGGGGAAGCCACGACACGTGCCCTCAGTATAGATGCCGAGGCTAGCAGGGCACGATCCGACTTTGTGAGCCACGGAAGCTCGCTCACGAAGATGCGCCAGAACGATTTTGCTTCGGCATCGAGGTGGGCAGGCGGGCTGCCCACGGGTCCACCGCCAGCAGGCTCAGAGCGGTCACGGTAACGCTGCGGATCTTTCCGATCAGCGCCGGTCAGACGGGCTTTTGAGAGGGGTTGTTTCTGCCTAGGCATCGGATGCCTCCGAAAGTTTGAATTGCGGATGTGTGAAGAGACTTGGGACGCGGGTTCCCGGGCCGAAGCGAACAGGTTTCGAACCCTCCCCCACCCCTCGGGCGCCTGCGCTAGGTAGTGGTAGATAAGGATGTCCCGTTTTTGGGGACTGGAGATGGGCAAGAACCGGTCCTTTTCGTCCCAGTTTTGGGGACTGGGCGTACCGATTTTGGGGACTGGAGCTCATGCTTTCGTCCCGTTTATGGGGACGACACGTCCCAATTTTGGGGACGGGATTTTGTTTTTTGACTCACCAGTCAATAACCCGTTGTGCCCTCTCGGGTTGACTGGAGCATGCGCTCCAACCGGAAAGTCACCATCCTTCTGCCAGCGCAGGTAGAGCTTGCAGCCAGCGGTCTCACCGGGCATCGCCAATTCGGCTATCTCATATGCAGGAGGCGCGCCCTTGCCCTCGACGCCCATCCGTCCATGGGTGCGCAGGACAAGGAAGCCCTTGGCCTGTAGGTCGTGGAACGCGCGCGCGGCAGTCTTCATGTTGCAGCCGAGCCGCTCTGCTGCCTCACGCACGGGAAGACTTATCCTGCCGTTGTTATTGGCCTGTGGCCCCTTCCATTCCATTTTCAGCCACGGATAAAGCGCCTGCGCAGTGGTAGAGAGTGCCCGCCACGCAGGAGTCTCCATCGTTGCCCTGAGCATCTTTGTCCAATGCTCCGTCTGCTGCTCGTTCTTTCGATCTCTCCCCACCGATTAGTCATCCTCAAGCAAGGGAAAGTCGTCCCCGTCATTCTGGTAGAGTTGGCTGACCATGCGGTTCATCAACTGATGCTGTTTGGGCGATGGCATCCAGTTGGGGCGCCGGGATTTCCGCTGAATTGACTGGGCAAAGCTTCGTGCCCATTCATTGGTCGCCGTCTTGCATACTGTCGGCCAAGACCAGAGCAGCTCGTCGACTGAGCGAAGGTCACTCATGATCGCCACCCCAGATCACCGAGGCGAGCAGAGCCGCGCGTTCAGCGTCAAAGCCATATTTCCGGCGGAGCAGTGCGATGCGAAGGCCCCTCATGCCGCCGCCCTCCCCTGGACGCGCCTCAGGAACGCGGATTGATCAGCGGCCGGCAGGCGCTGCCAGCAGGCCCAGAGATAGGCTTTGCGTTCCTGGCGGGTCGAAATGTCAGCCCAGTATGAGGCTTCCTGGATTAGATCTATATTATAGCTGCTCGGCCAACCGGCTCGGATCTGATCGAGGATCGTTTCGAGGAACAGCACCCGATCGACGGGATCACAATCAAGCACCGCCTCGATTACCGCGCTTGCCGCGGACTGCCGTTCCAGATTATGATCGAACCGATTCCAGAAGACTTCGAATACCGCCTCGGGGCGCCCGCCAGCGCTGCCGAGGCTTTCCATTTGCATCTGCATATTGATCCTCTCAGGCCGCGCGGCGTGCAGCTTCCCACGACTCGATTTCATCGAGCTTCCAGCGGGTGCAGCCGGGCGAAAGGGAAATGGGCTTCGGGAAGGTCGGGTCGGTCCGGGTCCAGCGCCAAATGGTCGGGCGCGTCACTCCGTAGCGATCAGCGATCTGTTTGTCGGTCAGGTACATTCTGCATCCTCGTGCGATTCGGGATGCTTCACCTCGCACCCCGTGTTTGCGGAATGCTTTTCAATCTGACGACATTTATCGTGGATGCACGAGAATGCGGGTCCGGTTAAGTGACTACTTATCCGGCCAAAGGGGAAGATAGTCCGGGTCGCCTAACTCGCGTAGTAGCAGGGCGTCGGCTTTTCTCGACTCGAATTCATCCGGCTGTAGTTCTTGCCACTTGCGCATAGTGGCGATTTCTTCTCCGCACGTGGATCTAGACACATTGAACCGCCTCGCCGCCTCGGCCTTCACGGCTTCCGCCGGTTCTTCGTCAGGGAAGATGTCCAGAAACCGCTCTAAGAAGATACGTAGCTCGTAGTTTGGCTTTTTAGGGGGTGCCTTCTTCCCAGTGGTTCTTGCCAGTCGAAATTTCGCCCCCAAGGAAGTAGTTTTGACGCCGGGATCCAGGAGGTCTGCCAGCACGCGGACAAAGATTGGCTCTGTGCAACCCTCGCGGACCAACTTGGCAATCTCGCGCATCGCGTCATCTGAGTTGCGGTACCTAAGACCCACGAGCGCATCTAGAACCCGCTTATCCATTACTCGGCTCCTAGAAACTTCACCCAGTCGACCATCATCGCACGGCGCTTCTCCATCATGTCGCCACGACGATAGGCCCGCTCGACAGCCGAGCCGACGGTGTGTGCCAAGGCGATCTCGGCCATGTCGCGGGGATAATCCGTGCGCTCGGCAGCCCAGTCACGAAAGGTCGAGCGCAGCCCGTGGGGAACCGCAGGGCGACCAGAGCGAGCATCGAGCCAGCCCTTCTCTCCAGCCTTTACCGCGTCGGCGTGCATCCGGCGCATGACTGCGCTGATCGCCATGTCTGAGAACTGCGCGCCACGGGGTGCCGTAAAGATGTAGGGGCTACCAGCGTGCCTCGGCATGGCTTCGACGATAGACAGCGCCTCGTGAGTCAGAGGAACCCGGTGTTCCTTCCCCGCCTTCATTCGATCGGCGCTGATCGTCCAGACCTTTGCCTTGGCGTCGATCTCGTCCCAAGTCGCGCCCCTGACCTCGCCAGAGCGGCTTGCGCACAGGGTCAGGAACTCCAGAGCGCGGGCCGCGATACCGTCTCGCTTCCGCAGAGCAGCGAACCATGGCGCCGCGGCGTTGAGCGAAACAGCCGGCCAGTTCTCTGTATCCGCGATCTTCCCGGGCCTCGGCAGCAGGGCATCGAGGTTGCCCCGCCATCGCGCTGGATTATCGCCCGACCTGTGACCGGCCACGATCGCCCAGGACAAGATTGCCTCGACTCTGGCCCGGACCCGAGAAGCCGTGTCGGTCTTTTCGTGCCAAATCGGCTCCAGCATCCGCACCATGTCTTGCACGGTCAAGTCCGCGACCAGCATCTCCCCGACATGGGGAAGCACATGTCGCTCGATGGATGACCGCCAGCGAATACGATCCTTGTCTGTGCCAAGCTCACCCAACTTCGCTGCGGCATACTTCTCGAAAGCATCCGTGAACGTCATCCCGCGCTTCTGGGCGGCCGCCAACGCGGCCCTGGCAGCCTTCCGCTCCTCGACAGGGTCAATGCCGCGCCAAATTTTATCCTTGGCCTCCCGTGCCCTCTCTCGTGCCTGGGCAAGCGTCACATCGGGATAGCCGCCTAGACCCAAGTCGCGACGCTTGCCGCCGATCGTCGCTCGCAGAATCCAGCTTCGCGCGCCGTTGCGGGTAATTTGCAGGTGAAGGCCGGTCACGCCGCCCACGGCGAAAAGCGCGTTCGGGCGTGCCCCTCCCGGATGAGAGAGCCGCTTTACCTCGATGGGGGACAGTTCGGAAACCAACTTCGGCATTTCGTACCCACGCACTACCCAACAAAAAGGATAGCGGATGGATGCAACTGGACGCAACGGAGTGTTACACCCGCCCGGGATAAATTGCTGGTATTGCGAAGAAAATGTTACATGCTGCGACGAGCAATTACCCGTCAAAGGGGGCGGTACCCGCCTCCACTTCCCGATCAAGCACAGGATGTCGCTGCAGTTTCATGGCAGCATGTGGGTCGACCTGCCCAAAGCCTCACCAACTGATTTGCGCTTGCAACGCGATCCCATGCGACGGCATCGGCAATGCACCGATACCATGCGGAGAGATCATTTCGTGAAACTTCTGGCTGTTGCTCTGTCCACCGCTGCCATCATCCCACAGATATCGCTGAGCGACCCGGTCTCCCTGGTCTGTGAAAGCCCCAAACGGGAATATCGGGTGGAATTCGACGCTGACCTTCGGTCGGTTTCAGCTAACGACACTCAATATAGCGTCCTCGCTGTGGAAGAAACTGCAGAGAGAACCGCCGTAGTCGGCCTGACGACCGACGGTGGCCCGACATATCGCCTCTATCTGCATCCTTACAAGAAGATGGAGTTCTTCTCGGACGGTAAACTGTTCCAGACCGACAACTGTCGGTAGGTCGCTGAGACCCGCTGCCAGCCTTGCCGGCAGCGGGAATCGCATTGGCCGGATCAGCCGCAGTCGATGTTGTAGATCTTGCCCGAAGCATCGAGGCGGAACACGATGCGCAGCGGGTTGTATTCCTGCGGCTCGATGCCGCGATATTCTACCACGCGGAGTTCGCGGGTGATGCCCAGCGACGGGATCACGGTGCCGGGCTGGCCAAGCGCCGAGACATAGTCCTTGGCGTGACAGGCATCGGGCTCGCGCGATTGAAGGCCCGACACACCGGCAACCGGGGCGATGGGCGCAGGCGCAACCTGCGGGATGGGCTCAGGCGCGGGCGCAGGTGCGCAAGCGGCCAGCGGAGAAAGAGCTGCAAGAAGCAGAAGGGCTCGGTTCATCAAGTTCATCCAAGGGTGCTGAAATTTGGTGGCCGCATCATAGGAAGACGAGCCAGAAAAATGAAGCCGTTGCGACGTATTCCCCCGAGGGCGTGACCTTTCTACGCGCCCTGCCCCCTGAATTCGGACAGGCTGGTACCATAGCAGGCCAGGAACATGCGCACCGCCCCGTCGCAGACTTTGCGCAAAAGCTCGGCATCGATGGCTTCGCGCCCGGCAAACAGCGCGCGATCATGCAGGGTTGTGCTGGCCAGTTCGATCAGCTGATCCGCGGCAAGATCGAAATCGGCGATCTCCAATTCGCCGCGCGCGGCGCGGTGGCGCAGGTAGCGGACCAGTTGAAGCCGCAGCTGGACCGGGCCCGATTCGTAATATTCGCGGGCGAGCGAGGGGAAGCGGTCCGCCTCGGCGACGCTGACCCGATACATGGCCAGCCCGAAGTCCGAGACGATATGGGCCGAGATCAGTTGCACGATGAAAGGCAGGATCTGGCGCACCGGCAGATCCACCTCGAGCAGCGCGCCGGCATCGGCAGTGTCGCGGGCCAGTTCGTTGCGAAAGACCTCGGTGAACATGATCCGCTTGTCGGGGAAATAGCTGTAAAGCGTGGCCTTGGAGACCCCGGCCTCATGCGCGATGTCATCGACGCTTGCGCCTTCGAAACCATCCCTCAGAAAGATCGTCCGCGCACCCTCCAGCACCTGAAGGAACTTGCGCCCTTTCATGACCGAAGTACCCTTCTCCATCAACCGGAGCTCCTTAAAATCTGCCCTTGGGATCAGGGGCTTCCACTCAGAAAAATCACCGGAGCGAACCAGATGGTTCATTTGTAGGCCGATTACCTGAAGTTGCAAAGAGCCACGTGATGGGCCTTTGCATTTCTGTGCGAAAGGGCAGGTTGGAGTTGAGGGACCTCTGGGTGAGTAAGTCGCCCGGTGAACTGACGACCAAACGCCCGAATCTGGGAGGCTTGGCTGACCTTGCCTGGCCATGATGCCAGCTTCGCTAATGTGCAGGGGGATTCATTCTAGAACCGATCGCCACCGGAACATCGAATAACCGGATCGCCTGCACAGCAGCCGACTAAGCCTGCGGCTCACGTTTTCGCGTCGCGATCAACCGATCCTCCAAACCAGATTGAACCTGCAGCGTCTTCAGAACTTCTGCGCGACCGAATTCGCGTTGCGCACGGATGCGAGCGGCCTCGAAACCGGGAAGCATCTGTTGCAGGTCCCGCTCGGCTTTCAGAAGCGCCCGGCTGAGCTCTTGCGCGATGGCGTTTGCCAGTCTGGCTTCGCTCACCGAGAAATCCGTCTCGGTATCGTAGAGGCGTTGCAGATCCTGCTCGACCGCCGCGATGCGCAGGCGCGCGGCCTCGACGGTTTGCCGAAATGCCGAGAATCGCCGCATCTCGATATCCGACTTGAGGCGGGCCAATCGTTCGAGCCGGTTCAGGCCTTGGGTTTGACGACTCATGGGCGTGGTCCTCCGACAGGCAGGTTTGTCCAGCCGCCGCGTGCCTTTCGGCGCATGGCTTCGGCGAAGCGAATGGCGGCGGCGACGGGGGCGAATTGCTCGGTGCTGATTTCATGTCCGATTTCCACGGTCGCGTGCAGCGCCCTTGCGCATGGTGGATCGGACCAGATCGGGACATTGTGCTGGGTCGCACGTTCGCGGATGCGGCGTGCAACCTCATCCACACCCTTGGCAAGACAAACCGGAGCACGACCGCTGCCCCGTTTCCATTCCAGCGCAACGGCGTAATGGGTCGGGTTGACGATGACCACGTCGGCCTTTTCGACATCGGCCAGCATCGCGTTCATCACGATGTCGACACCCTTCTGACGGCGTGCAGCCTTGAAATGGGGATCGCCCTCGCTGTCCTTGTATTCGTCCTGCATTTCCTTTCGGGACATCCTCTGGCGGCGCAGAAACTCGAACCGTTTCCACAGCACGTCGATCCCGGCGAAAAGCGCGCCAATGCCGAGCGCGAGGTAAAGCGCCTTGCGGGTCACGTCATCAAGACCAGAGATCCACTGCATTTCGGCCATGGCGTTCGTGGACAGGATCCAGCCCAGAAGCGAACGATAAAGAAACCACCCCCCGGCAGCGACCAGCGACACCTTGCCCAATGAGATCGCAAAGCCGACCAGTCCTGAGCGGCCAAACTTCTGACCGGCGTTCTTCAGCGGATTTACCCGGTTGATATCGGGCAACAGCTTCTTTGGGGTGACGATGATCGCGCGCTGCACAATCAGGCCGATCAGGACCGGCAGCGCAATGATCACAAGGATGGCAAGGATCCCCAGCCCTGCCTGCCCGGTCATAGCTCGGGCCAGATCCATGACCGACTTGCCGCGGCCATCCGGCCAAGGCTCGGCCCCAAGTCCCCGCGCCGCCATTGCCGTCCAGTCGGGAACCAGCCAGACGACCGCCAGGCTGAGCGCACCCCACAGACCAAGATAGGTCAGGGCCGATGACAGCTCGGCCGAGCGGGGGATATCCCCTTCCTCGCGTGCCCGGCGCAGCTTGTGCTCGCTGGCATCGAACTGCTTGTCGTCATCATCTTCAGAGCCGCTCAATCCAGCACCTGCTGCATTGAGGAGAGCACCGCCTGCGCCCACAGCGAAACCGTGGCAGGCGCAAGCAAGACCAGAGCGACCAGCGCAAGCAGGATCGCCCCGGGTGCTGCGATGAATGTGACGGGCAATGCCGGCATCACCTTACTGATCATGCCGGATAGCACCTGAAACAGGTATCCACCCAAGATGAACGGCGCGGCCAGCATCAGCGCCAGCAAGAATCCCTGCCAAAGCATATCGATCGCCACCGGCAGCAAAGTCGTGATCTGCGGCCATTCGCCCACCGCGCGCAGGGCAAAACTGTCGCGCAGCAGCTCGCAAACGGCCAGCGGGAAGCCCATGGCCATCAGCACAGCAAGGCCGGCCAGATGCAGCAGATTGCCGATCGGATGGGGCGAATATTCCGTCGCGGCGCCGATCAGCTGCGAAAGCGAGGCGGTTGCCGCGATCGCCGCTGCCGCAACGTCCAGCGCCGCGGAAAACAGCCGAACCAGCATGCCCAGTGCCAGTCCGGTCACCAGCTCGGCAAGGCAAGCCACCCCGAACCATGCGATCGAATTCAACACCGGCGGAATCGCGACCCCCTCGGCCAGAAGCGGCGTCATCGCCATGGCCACCGCGATGCGGATGCGGGCCGGAAGGCCGGGCAACGAGAACCCGGGCATCGCCAGAATGCATGCCTGCACGCGGCAATAGACCAGCAGCATCGCCCCGAACATCGCCGTCATGCGTGGATCATGCAGCAGCTCGGTCACGAGGCGACCGTTCCGCACAGCCGGACGCGGATCGCCGGATCGATCTCATCAAGCCCCATGACCGGCATCGAGATCCCGGCGCTGCCCAGAATCATTCGGATCAGGCGCCGCCGATGGTCGGGCACGGTCAGGACGAACTCTTGCGCGGGTGGCAGTGTCGCCAGCAGTTTGCGCAGTGCCTCGGTCAACTTCTGCTGCAACTGCGGCAGGGCGGCATTGCCCAAGCGCCCTGCTTCGCTTTCGGCGCGGGTCAATTCGGCCTCCCACATCGGATGCAACTGCAGGATCTCAAGCTGGCCGTCGATGGCGGCATATTGCTCGCAGATCTGGCCGCGCATGCGGCGCCGCACCTGTTCATAGACAGCTTCGGGCGAGGCGGCATTGCGGGCCTCATAGACGGCGTCAGTGATCAGCACGAGATTTCGCACCGACAGCCTTTCCTCGAGCATGGCCCGCAGCACCGCCAGCAGCAATTCGGGCGAAACCTTGTCGGGGACCATCCCGTCGAAGAAGCGCTGGTTGACCTGTGCCCGATGCGTGTCCGAGACATCGCAGAGCTCGCGGATCATGCGCTGCATGGTTGTCATCGTCATCAGCAGGGCCAGATTGGTTCGCACGACCTCCATCAGGTGGGTGGACAGCACCTCCATGGGCGTGACGATCGTTGCGCCGCCGATCGCGGCTTCATCCTGATCATCAGGATCGATCCATTTCGCGGGGCTGCCATAGACCGGCTCTCTGATTTCCTCGCTGGGGATATGGCCAAGAACGCCCTCGGCACCCAAGGCCAGCACGCGATCCGGCAGCAGCGTACCTCGCCCCCGCACCACACCTTGCAGCCGGATGACATATTCGCCCGGTCCGAAATCCGTCCCGTCAGTGATGCGGACATCGGGCAGGATCAGCCCAAAGGCACGGGCAATATGCAGCCGCAGATTGGTAATCCTTTGACCCAACCCCCGTCCTTGATCGAGCGCGCTTGCAATCAGGCCGGGACCAATCTCGACGCTGATCTCCTCGGTATCCAGGACATCGCCGATTTTGTTTTGGATCGGCAGCGGAGCAGGCAGATTGTCTTGCGCAGCATCATTGGCAGGGGCATTCAGGCTGCGTTTGCGGATTACCCAACCGGCCAGCCCACAGGCCGCGGCCAGCGTCACGAACACCCCGACAGGCATGCCGGGGATCATGCCAACGATGAGCATCCCGCCAGCCACGACAGTAGGCACTTGCCAGTTCGACAGCATCTGGCGCGAGAGCAGGTCTGCCGTCGTCTCAGACGCCCCGCCCCGCGACAAAAGCAGCGCCGCAGCCATCGAGGTAATCAGCGCCGGGATCTGCGAAACCAGCCCATCGCCGATCGTCAGCCGGGAATAGGTCGAGAAGGCCTCGGAGACAGGCAGATCATGGACCAGGATGCCTGCCGCAAGCCCGACGAACAGATTGACGACGGTAATCAGCAGCCCCGCAATCGCATCGCCCTTGACGAATTTCGACGCCCCGTCGAGCGAGCCAAAGAAGCTGATTTCATTCTGTTCCTGAATGCGACGGCGCTTGGCCTCTTCATGATCGATCGCGCCCGAATTCAGGTCGCCGTCGATTGCCAGTTGCTTACCTGGTAGGGAATCCAGTGCGAACCGTGCCGACACTTCGGCCATCCGGCCCGAACCCTTGGTGATGACCATGAAGTTCACGATCGAGATGACCGCGAACACCGTCAGCCCGACCAGAAGCGAGCCACCTGCGACGAATTCCGCAAAGCCGTTGATGACATGGCCTGCGGCCTCGGGGCCGTTCTGTCCATGAGTCAGGATCAACCGGGTCGATGAAACGTTCAGGGACAGCCGGATCAGCAGGGACACAAGCAGCAGCACCGGAAAGGCCTGAAAGTCGGTCGGCTTCTCGACCAGCGCCGCCATCACCAGGATCAGGGTTGCTGTCGCAATGGAAAAGGCGATGCCGACATCAAGGACCGCCGCGGGCAAGGGCAGCACCATGGACAGAACGACAATGACCAGCCCTGCCGTGATCAGCAATGGACGCAGCGACCCCTGCCCGGTCGACGAGGCCTGCACATCGCTCATTCGGCAGTTTCCGGTACATCAGGGGGAGACAGAATCTGCTCAGCGCTCCAGCCGGGGCCGGTCATCAGCCCGGAGCGCCGCAGGAACACCAGCACCGTGATCCGTGCGGCCGGGTCCAACCGCTGCAGACGCAAGGCCATGTCCTTGGGCAGGGGCTCACCGCTCAGCAGCCAGCCACGTGCGTCTGCGATCAGTGCCGTCGCCGAATCGTGCTGAACAGAAAGTCCCGCCGCCGCATCGGTTGCCGCGATCATCGCGGCAAGGGTCAGCGCCGCGATCATGATGCCCTCTTCAGGTCTCGAAGCGCGTTTTCAACATCACCGAAACTGGGGCGAACATGTTCGGGCGCGGTTTGACGGCCGACCTCGACACATAGGTTGGTCGCATGCTGATGTAGACCGGCCACCAGCACGGATTTGATCACGTCATAGAAGGACTGATCCTGCTTCGTTACCGCCTGCAGGCGCTGCGCGAATGGTGCGACCAACGCATAGGCCAGGAACACCCCCAGGAACGTCCCCACCAAGGCACCGCCGATCATCTTGCCCAGAACCTCGGGCGGCTGGTCGATCGCGCTCATCGTCTTGATCACACCCAGCACCGCCGCCACGATCCCCAGTGCAGGCAACGCATCGGCCATATTCTGCAGCGCATGCGGGGCGTGCAGTGCTTCTTCGTTCATCAGATTGATACGCTGGGAAAGCATCTCCTCGACCTGATAGGGGTCGTCGTAGTTCAGACTGGCCGAGCGCAGCGTGTCGGTGATCAGGGTAACCGCATGTCCATCGGCAAGAATACGGGGAAATGCCTGAAAGATAGGTGAGTTTTCTGGGTCCTCGACATGGCTTTCCAGTTCGATCGGGTTGGCGCGCGCGATCCGCAGCAGTTGAAACAGCAGGCACAAAACGTCCTGCAGATCAGATTCACGCCATTTTGGCCCTTTCAGCGAACGACCAATCCCGCCCAGTGACTGCTTGATCACCGAGGTCTCATTCGACAGCAGGAAAGACCCCAGCGCCGCGCCACCTATCATCATCATCTCATAGGGCAGCGAATGCAGGATCACCCCCAATTTTCCGCCTGCCAGGATGTAGCCGCCAAACACCGTCGCAAAGGTCAGGACGATCCCAATCATGCCAAACATGGCCTACTCCTGTTTCTGATTTGCGCGAGCAACGCCCATGAACGAGGTCAGAACCGCGGCCTGATGCGGCTCGACAGAGGCCATGATCCTTGCTCCGGTTTCCGGCTGCACCCGGATCAATATCTGCGCCGCGAAATCGGGCGGCAGATTGGCCAGGACCTGCGCGGCCTGTTCCGGCTTCATCTGGTCGTACATGGCGATGATGCGGGTGATCTCGTCGTTCTGGGTCTGATCAACCTGCTGGTTGTGGTCGTTGATGCGCTGACGCAACTTGCGCAACTCGACCAGCTTTTCGGTCAACTGTTTCTCGGCCTCGGCCAGTTCGGTCTTTCGCCGGTCGATGTCCTTGATATAGCTCTCGATCCGCAGACCCCGCTGCTGAAGGGTTTCAGCCAGAGCCACAGCCTCGGGGACATCGTCGCAGCCCTTCAGTAGCGCCGCAGGCTCGGCATTCGCGCGTAGTGGCCCGGTTCCCCCAAGCAGGGACACAGCCTGCGCCGCTGCCGCAAGCAGCATAGCTGCACCGAAAACCTGAAGCAGTGGCCTACGCATTGGTCATCTCGCGGGCCGGAGCGCGGCGTTTGCGCCTGAGCCTGCCCGAGCCTGCCGCGGTGTTTTCCGCGAATTTCTTTCGCAGCACCCAGAAGGCACGTTCCTCTTTGGCGCGCTCGATCTCATCGGCCAGCCCGCGCGTGGCGGCCATCGCCTCGGACTTGGCGGCCTGAATCGATCGCTCAAGGCGGCTGATCTCACTGGTCATGACGGCGATGGCCCCGCCAAGCCCGGTTTCCAGATCATTCAGCTTGCGCAGCCGCCGCGCGAGCAGGAAGCAGAAGAAGGCCAGACCGACGGAAAACAGCAGAAATCCAGCCTGAAGAAGGTGGGAAACGGTCATTGAATGCGGAACTCCGTAATCAGAATGTCGGTGAAAGCATCCTTTCCAAGGATGTAGATCGCGCGCGTCGCCAACTCGTCGCGGACGATTTCAAGAATCCCGCGCTTTTCGAAGGCAGACGGGTCGATCTCGGCCAGAAAGGTGTTGAAGGCATCGCTCAGCCGCGGCAGCAGCAACTGGATTTCCGCCCGTTTCTCGGGCGTGGTCTCGACCTCGACCGCCATGATCAGCGTGCGCATCTGTGGCCCGGCCAGCGTCACCACGATCTGCGGCATCGAGACGAATTCGATCGCGGGCAGCGGCTTGACCTCATGCTGGGCCTTTCCGGCGGGCAGCAATGCCATCGGAGACCAGATCCCAAAGAAGCTCGAGGCAAAGCCCGCACCCAGCATCACGGCGATAACAGCGATGAACAGGAACGGCTTGCGGCCGGTTTTCTGAACGGTGTCGGGCGGGGAAAGGGCGGCGTCAGCCATGGTGATTCTCCGTCTTGGCCTCAATCGGATATCACCTGCGGGCTAACCAATTCTTAATCCGCGCCGTGTCAGAAGGGTCTGGTCATGTCACAGGCCGATTCGAAGGACACGCATGCTGAAGCTGCAGGATTACTGGCGTGAAAGAAGTCTGAATCAGCGGGTTACCCTGGTTCTGGCCTTCGTCCTCACGTTTCTGGGGATTGCCGGCGTGTCATGGATGGCCTCGCGCCCGACGCTGGCTCCGCTGTTTTCGGGGCTGGCGCCCGAGCAATCCGGTGCCATCGTTTCCTCGATCGAGGCCTCGGGCATCCGCTTCGAGGTTCGCGGCGACACCATCTGGGTCGAGGAAGGCCGTCGCGACGCGCTGCGGATGACGCTGGCGGGTCAGGGGCTGCCTGCCTCGGGTGGGACCGGGTATGAGATACTGGACGGCATGTCGGGCTTTGGCACCACGTCGCAGATGTTCGACGCCGCCTATTGGCGCGCGAAGGAAGGCGAGTTGGCCCGCACCGTTCTGGCCCTGCCCAATGTAAAATCGGCGCGGGTGCATCTGGCGGTTCCAAATGGCCGTGGCTACCGGCGCGAGGCACAGGCAAGTTCCTCGATCACGCTGACCACGGACGGCACTCCGATCAGTCGTTCGCAGGCCAAAGCGCTGAAGTTTCTGGTGTCTTCCGGCGTTCCGGGGATGTCGGCAGAGCGGGTCACAGTCATCGACAGTGAACGGGGCGTGATCTCGACCGGCGATGACGCCGCGATGGATGATCGCGCGGGTGAAATGAAGCGCAACGTCGAGCGCATCCTTGAGGCCCATGTCGGCAGCGGGAACGCGGTCGTCGAGCTGAACCTGGATGTGGTGACCGAATCCGAGGTCCTGACCGAACAGCGCTTCGATCCCCAGCAGCGCGCCTTGATTTCGCAAGAGAGCGAAGAGCTGGCGGACCAAAGCTCGAATACCGCGCCCGGAACGGTCACCGCGGCATCGAACCTACCGGAAGGGCAGCAGGATGACGGCGACAAAAGCCGTGCGTCACGCTCCGAGACCCGGCAAAGGTCCAACTTCGAAGTCAGCAAGCTGACGCGCGAGGTCAACCGTCAACCCGGTGCCATCCGCCGACTGACCGTTGCCGTCCTTGTCAACGGCATCAACAAACCCGACGAGAGTGGCAACCCACAACTCGTCCCCCGCGAAGCCGGTGATCTTGATGCAATCCGCGAACTGGTCGCCTCGGCCGTCGGCTTTGATGAGGGGCGTGGAGACCAGCTAACGGTTAAATCGCTGGCTTTTGCCACGCTGTCCGATGCTGGGACGCTTGCGACAGAGGCCGGGATGCTCTCTCGCCTTGATCTGAACAGCCTGTTGCGTCTGGTTTTGGCTGGTCTTTTCATCCTTTCCTGTGTGGCCTTCGTCCTGCGTCCGATCCGGCGGAATCGCCAGAATGAAGCCCTGCTGGACATGTCCCGACCGACCGAGATTCCTGCGCTGACCGCACGCGAGATCACCGCAGATCCGGAGATGCCACCAGCTTCGGCCGCCATCCCCGAAATCGACTTCGATCCCGCTGCGATCGGCAATGGCGATCCGGTGCAGCGGCTGAAAGAGCTGATGAAATCCCGCAAAGAGGAAAGCGTGAAGCTGCTTTCGGGATGGATTGAGGCGCGGGAGGATCGGATTTGATTGGCCCGGCGCTACGGCTGGAATCCTTCGCCCGCCCGGTGGTGACACCACGATCCCTGACCGAGGCCGATCTGGAGCGGGCCTGGCAGGAGGGCTTTGAGCAAGGCCGTCAGGACGCCCATGCGCGCAGTATCGACCAGCTATCCGCACAGATCGGCAGGATCAGCGAGCAACTTGCGCAACAGGCGTCTGAATTCGCGCAAATTCGGCAGGATACGCTGCAGGCGATGCTTCCTGTCCTGATCTCGATCGTCGATCAGCTTGGCCCACGTTATGGTCGTGAAAAACTGATTGAACAGCTTTCGCAGGCCCTGCGGGTCCTGACCGAAGACAGTTCCGGCACAACCGTCAAAATCACCTGTTCGTCAGAGATGGCAGTTCCGGTCCGCGACTGCATCGCACAAATCGGTAGTGATTCGATCTTGGTCATCGAGAGCGCGGATACCGGCAGCACTGTGGAACTGAAGGGCGCAGGCGGTCGCGTGCTGATCGAGCCAAAGCGGATGATCTCATCCATCCGATCCATCATTCAGGAATTCACACACGAGGAATAGTCATGGACGATTTGGTCGGAATGATTGCAACAGACCAGATTCAGGTCGAAATCACGATCCGTCTGGGCAGGACCCGGATGACAATCGCGGAACTCTCACGCCTGACGCGTGACGATATCGTGACTCTGGATCAGGAGATCTCGGACGGGGTCGAAATCTGCGTGGGCGAAAAGGTGATCGCCCATGGCGAGTTGACCTCGGGCGGGGAAAGCGACAACCGGCTTTGCGTCCGTATTCTTGGGACCGCACAACGGTCATGACCAGGCTGCTTCTGCTGACGATTGCGGTTCTGCTTCCTCAGGTCGGAATCGCACAGGAAACGGCGCCTTGGGGCGAGGTGGCACAGGCAGCAGGCAACGGGGTCGGTCGGCATACGATCACGATTCTGGCCGCGATGACCGCCCTTTCCTTGGCGCCCGGCATTGCGATCATGGTGACCTGCTTTCCCTTCATCGCAACCGTCCTGTCGGTCCTGCGGCAATCAATCGGCCTTTCTCAGGCGCCGCCCAACATGGTCATCGTCTCGCTTGCGATGTTCCTGACCTGGTTCGTCATGAGCCCGGTTCTGACCGAGGCGTGGAATGTTGCAGGGGCACCGCTTCGCGACAACAAGATCACCATCGAACAGGCCTTTGAACGCGGCATCGTTCCATTCCGCAACTTCATGGAGGCACGCGCCGATCCCGAGACGCTGGAAATGCTGGCCGAGCTGTCGCCCGAACCCAAAGGCGACGTTGCGCGTCTGTCGGTCCTTGTCCCGGCCTTCATGCTGACCGAGATCCAGCGTGCCTTCGAGATCGGCTTTCTGGTCTCGCTGCCCTTCCTCATCATCGATCTGGTCGTCTCGGCGGTGCTGATGTCGATGGGGATGATGATGGTTCCGCCAGCCGTGGTCGCCCTGCCGTTCAAGCTGGCATTCTTTGTCGTCGTGGACGGATGGCAACTGGTGGCGACGGCACTGGTGCGCAGTTACCAATAGCGGTCGCGATCAGGGGCAATGTCGCAGAGCGTCGTCTGTCGATATGGAGAGGCGATATTCACGCCCGGCGACGCAGGGCGCGCAAATACGGCAGCCTAGTCGTTGTCAATCTCGGTGCGGAAGGCCGCGCCGAAGCGGTCAAGCCTTGCCAGGTCGAGATAGCGAGACAGATCATCGGGACGATCCTCGGCGATCCGGCGCAGGGTCGAGGTTCCGACGGAAAGCGGCTTTTCCGTCCCGTCCTCGCCGCGTTGCAAGCGGATTTGCGCGGCGGACAGCCGGTCAAACAGCTCTGCCGAGGGACGACCTGCCAAAGCTTTCCGGGCCGGATGCATGGGCGCCACCTCGCCAGCGATGACGCGCAGGAATGCCTCACCGTAACTTTCCAGTTTCTTGGCCCCGACGCCATTCACGCGCGCCATCTGGTCCAGCGTCATCGGACGGGACTGAGCCATCTCGATCAGGGTGCGGTCGGGAAAAATCACATAGGCGGGCACGCGCGCCGCCTCGGCCAAGGCGCGGCGACGGGCCTTGAGGGCGGAAAGCAGAGGCGCGTCCTCCTCGTCGACCTGCGTGCGCACGACGACTGCGGGTCGCGCGCGGCTGACCAGATCGCGGCGCAAGGTGACGGTTTCCTCGCCGCGCAGAACAGCATGGGCGGCCGCGGTAATGGCAAGACCGCCATGTCGCTCAGGATCAGGGCGGATCAGGTCGCGGCCCAGCATCTGGCGAACCACCGCCTGCCACTCACTGCGGGACAGATCCTTGCCAACGCCAAAAGTCGGCAGCCGGTCATGGCCGCGCGCGCTGATACGCTCGGTCGGGTTGCCGATCAGCAGGTCGATGATATGACCCGCGCCATAGGTTTCGCCGGTGCGCAGAATGGCAGAGAGCACCTTTTGCGCGGCCTGCGTGCCATCGAATGTCGCGGGCGGGGCATCGCAGATGTCGCAATTGCCGCAAGCCTCGGCGCTTTCGCCGAAATAGCCCAACAGCGCGACCCGCCGACAGGTCGCGGATTCGGCCAGCCCCAACAGCGCGTTCAACCGGGTGTGGTCGGCGGCCTTGCGCTCGACCGGGGCAAGGCCTTCGTCGACCTGACTGCGACGCAGGCGGATGTCGTCGGGGCCGTAAAGGGTCAGGGTCTCGGCGGGGGCACCATCGCGGCCGCCGCGACCGATTTCCTGATAATAGGCCTCGATGGATTTCGGCAGGTCGGCATGGGCGACCCAGCGGATATCGGGTTTGTCGATGCCCATGCCAAAGGCGACGGTGGCGGTGACGATCAGCCCGTCCTCGCGCTGGAAACGGGTCTCGACGGCGCGGCGGTTATCCGGCTCCATCCCGCCGTGATAGGCGACGGCGGCCAGTCCGGTCTCATTCAACGCCTGTGCCAGGGTTTCGGTCTTGGCGCGGGTGCCGCAATAGACGATGCCCGATTGGCCCCGGCGGGCCGTGGCGAAATCAAGGATCTGGCGGCGCGGCCCGTCCTTGGGCTGGAAAGCCAGATGGATGTTCGGCCGGTCGAAACCGCGCAGGAAGACCTGCGGCGCGGCGTCGCCAAACAGGCGGGCGACGATCTCATCGCGGGTTTCGGCATCGGCAGTGGCGGTGAAGGCGGCAAGCGGCACCGAAAGCGCGCGGCGCAGCTCGCCCACGCGCAGGTAGTCGGGGCGGAAGTCATGGCCCCATTGGCTGACGCAATGCGCCTCATCGACGGCAATGGCCTGCACGCCCGCGCGACGCAGCAAGGGCAAGGTCGCGCCCGAGGCCAGCCGTTCCGGTGCGATATACAACAGGCGCAATTCGCGGGCGGACAGTGCGCGCAGCACCTCGGAGTTCTCATCCTCGGAATTTCCGCTGGTCAGGGCTGCGGCAGCGACCCCGGCCTCGGTCAGCGCGCGGACCTGATCGCGCATCAAGGCAATCAGCGGTGAAACCACTACCGTCAGCCCGTCCCGCATCAGCGCAGGCAGCTGATAGCACAGCGACTTCCCCCCGCCCGTCGGCATGATCGCCAGCACGTCGCGACCCGAGGCAACGGCATCGACGATCTCCTCCTGACCCGGACGGAAGCCGTCAAAGCCGAAGACCTGCCGCAGCAGAGGGGCTGCGGACATGCTCAGAACCCGTAGAACCAGCCGGCGTTGTTGATCAGGGCACGCTGGGCGATGATGATCACGATGAAGACCACCAGCGGCGCCAGATCCAGCGATCCGGTGCTGGGCAGGATGCGGCGGACCGGGGCATAGAGCGGCTCAAGCACCCGGTTCAGACCGTTCCATATCTGCCAGACAAGCGGTTGGCGCAGGTTCAGCACCTGAAAGTTGATCAGCCAGGACATGATGATATGGGCGATCATCACGAACCACACCACGTCAAGTATCAGCATCAGTGCTTCGAACAGCGTGCCCATCATTTCCTCGCCAAATCCATGCCAGCGACAGGTAAGGCAGCACCCGCCCTTGCGCAACCCTGCGCGCCGCTGCGTCCCGATTGACCTTGGCCGATCCAGCGCATAGCCGGGGTTCCATACAAGGAGGGGCGATGTATCCGATCCTGCGCTTTGCCGCCGAGATGCTGAAATACCGCAATGCACCGCGCATTGGCGTGCTTGACCCGCATGTCTCGACCCATCGTTGCTGGCCTTGGGACCTGGACCCCTGGATCGAGCTGAACAACGGCCGCACCCTGACGCTTTACGACCTTGGTCGGGTGCCGATGGCGGTCCGGACCGGCATTATCGGCACCATGCGCGACAATGGCTGGGGCATCACCGTCGCCGGGAACTCGCTGCGCTATCGTCGCCGGGTCAGGGGCTTCGACCGCTTCACCATGGTCTCGCGCACCTTGGGCTGGGACGCGCGCTTCCTGTATATGGAGCAGAGCATCTGGCGCAAAGGCGAATGCTGCAACCACATGCTGCTGCGGGGCGCGATCACCTCGGCCGACGGGATCGTCCCGCCCGCCCGGCTGATGGAGGCGGCTGGCCGCGACACGACCAGCCCGGAACTGCCCGACTGGGTGCAGGCATGGATCGCGGCGGATGCACAGCGGCCTTGGCCTCCGGTCCTGCCGGATCTGGCATTCGGCGATCCGAAAGACGACTTGCCAGCCTGAGCCGCCATTGGCCATATGCCCGCACAAAGACACAAGGGCGGGACGACCGGCATGCAGCACAAGAAGATCTGGGGCTGGTGGTTCTTTGACTGGGCCAGCCAGCCCTATTCCACCCTGCTGACCACCTTCATCTTTCCGGTCTATTTCGCCGAAATCGCCCGGGCGCATTACACCCAACAGGGCCTGACACCCGAGGCCGCCGCCGCCGCCTCGCAATCGCTATGGGGTTACGGGCTGGCGATTTCGGGCTTCATCATCGCGGTGCTGGCCCCGATCCTTGGCGCGGTCGCCGACAATAGCGGGCGCAGGCTGATCTGGGTCTGGGCCTGTTCGGCGCTTTATGTCGCCGGTGCTTGGGGCCTGTGGTTCCTTGCCCCCGATCAGCCCAACCTGATCCCGGTTCTGATCTGCTTTGGCCTTGGCCTGATCGGGATGGAGTTCGCGACGATCTTCACCAATGCCATGCTGCCCGGCCTTGCGCCAAGGGAAGAGATCGGGCGGGTCTCCGGCTCGGGCTTTGCCTTTGGCTATCTGGGCGGGGTGCTGTCGCTGTTCGCGGTGCTGCTTTTGCTGGCCGAAAACGCGCAGACCGGCCTGACGCTGCTGGGCATTCCGCCGATCCTTGGGCTGGACGCAGCGCTGCGCGAGGGCACGCGCGCCGTCGGTCCCTTCACCGCGATCTGGTTTCTGGTCTTCATGATCCCCTTTGCGCTTTGGGTGCGCGAAACCCCGGGACCAAAACGCCCGCTGCGGATCGGGGGCGCGATGCGCGACCTGTGGCGGCTGATCCTCAGTCTTGGCCAGCGCCGCTCGCTGGCGGCATTCCTGCTGTCCTCGATGTTCTCGCGCGATGCGCTGAACGGGCTTTATGCATTCGGCGGGATCTACGCCGCCGCCGTGCTGGGCTGGCCGGTGATCCTGTCGGGGATCTTCGGCATTGTCGCGGCCATGTCGGCCACGGTGATCTGCTGGCTGGGCGGACGGGCCGACCGGCGCTGGGGGCCGAAACCGGTGACAATTATCTGCACGCTGGCCCTGATCCTTGTCTGCGCCATCGTCATCGGCATGGATCGCAGCCAGATCATGGGCTTCCCCCTGCCCGAGGGTTCGCGCCTGCCCGATGCGCTGTTCTTCCTGTGCGGAGCGCTGATCGGCGGCGCGGGCGGCGTCCTGCAGGCCTCGGGGCGCACCTTGGTCGTCCTGCATACCAGCCCCGAACGCGCGACCGAGGTCTTTGGCCTTTACGCGCTGTCTGGCAAGGCCACGACTTTCCTTGCACCTTTCCTGATCGCGCTGGTCACGCATTTCAGCGGAAACCTGCGGCTGGGCATCTCTCCGCTGATCGTGATGTTCCTTATTTCGCTGGTTTTGTTACACTGGGTCAAAGCAAGAGGGGAACCCGAGCAGTGATCCGCAAATTCCTGAGCATGCTGGCCTTGTCGCTGGCGGCTGCGCTGCCCGCTACGGCAGATCCGCTTGCCAAGGATGTCTTTGGCGCGAACCGCGGTCCGACCGGCGGGCGTCCCGCCGCCATCGGCTTCTATTCCAAGGGCTGCGTCACCGGCGCGGTGCAATTGCCGGAAACCGGCCCGACCTGGCAGGCCATGCGCCTGTCGCGCAACCGCAACTGGGGCCATCCCGAGCTGGTGAATTTCGTGATCGGCCTGTCGCAGGCCGCGCGGCAGGCGGGTTGGAAGGGGCTGTATATCGGCGATATGAGCCAGCCTCGCGGGGGCCCGATGGTCACTGGCCATGCCAGCCACCAGATGGGGCTGGATGCCGATATCTGGCTGATGCCGCCGCCCAGCCTGCAACTCTCCCCCGGTCAGCGCGAGGGCATTTCCTCGGTCTCGGTGACGAATGGCAAGGGCACGGCCTTGTCCGGAAACTGGTCGGCCTCGCATATGCAGATCATCCGCGCCGCCGCCCGCGATCCGCGGGTCGAGCGCATCTTCATCGATCCAATGGCCAAGGTCGCCATGTGCCAGATGGAGAAGGGCAACCGCAGCTGGCTGCGCAAGGTGCGCCCGATCAACGGCCACCAGTACCATTTCCACGTCCGCCTCAGCTGCCCGGCGGGTTCCGCCTGCCAGCAGCAGGATGCGCCGCCCGCAGGCGACGGCTGCGCCGAGGCCGCCGAATGGATCAAGAACCGCATCGATCCCAGCCGGGTCAAGCCCGTGCCGCCCGATCCCGATTATCGCCACCCCCGCAGCTATCGACTAAGTGAGATGCCCCGCCAATGCCAGGCCGTCGCCACCGCACGTTAAGCCAAGGCGCGACACACCGGGGATGGACAAGGCGAGCCCTCAGCGGGCTCGCACTTGCATTTCTGGGGCTCGCGGTCCTGCTTTCGCATTCCTGCACGGCGGGCTCGGTCAGCCCGGGCACCGGCAATCTGCCCCGCGTCGAGCATGTCGGCACCTATCGCTGGAGCATGTCGGATGTCGATTTCGGCGGCTTTTCTGGCCTTCACATCAATGATGACGGGGCGGGATTCATCGCGCTTTCCGACCGTGCCACCCTGCGCTGGGGCCGGATCGAGCGGGATGATGCGGGTCGCATCACCAATCTGATCACTCAGGGCCACACCCGGCTACGGGACAGCGAAGGTCAGAAACTGCAGCCCGGCCTGAAAGGCGACAGCGAGGGGCTGGCCATCGGCCGCGACGGTCGCATCTGGATCAGCTATGAAGGGCTGACCCGCGTGGTGGGCCACGACAGCCCCGACAGCCCCGCTCATCTGCTGCCCCGCATCGACGCGTTTCGCAAGCTGCAGCGCAATTCCTCGCTGGAATCGCTGGCGATCATGGCGGATGACACCTTGCTGACCATCCCGGAACGCTCGGGCGGCTTGAAGCGCCCCTTCCCGGTCTGGCGCTTTCGCGACGGGAAATGGGACCAGCCCTTCAGCATCCCCCGACGCGGAGACTTCCTTGCCGTCGATGCCGATGTCGGCCCCGACGGGCGACTTTACCTGCTTGAGCGTGATTTCATGGGGCTGCTGGGTTTCCGCAGCCGCGTCCGGCGCTTTGACATGACCGCCGAGGGGCTGTCGCAGGAACAGGTGCTGCTGACCTCGTACCCGCTGCAATATGACAATCTTGAGGGGATGTCGGTCTGGGACGATGGCAATGGGATCCGGCTGACCCTGATCGCGGACGACAATTTCCACGCCTTCCAGCAGACCCAGATCGTGGAATACCGCCTGACCGAATAGGCATCGCTGTTGACATGCCCAACCACGCGGGCGTATTCGGCGCTGCCCCAGAAGGCCGGGGCCGAGTCTCCGCTACCTTGTCAAAACGGAATCCGACATGTCCCGTATTCTTCCTGGCGTCATCGCCATGGCCATCGTCGTGGTGGCCTCGAACATTCTGGTCCAGCACCTTTTGGGTAGCTGGCTGACTTGGGGTGCACTGACCTATCCGGTCGCCTTCCTCGTCACCGACATCATGAACCGCGTTTATGGCCCGGCCGCTGCGCGCAAGGTCGTCTTCGCCGGTTTCGTGACCGGGGTGCTGTGCTCGATCATCGCCGCCGGCATGGACAAGACGACGCTGCGGATTGCCATCGCATCCGGTGCCGCGTTCCTGTCCGCGCAGCTGATGGATATTTCCGTCTTCAACTCGTTGCGGAAATACAACTGGTGGTTGCCGCCACTGGCCGCGACGATTGCCGGTTCGGTGTTCGATACCGCCGTCTTTTTCACCATCGCCTTTTCGGCCACGCTCACACCTTTGTTTCCGGCTGATGACGTTTCCTGGGCAAATGAGCTGGTCCCCCTGCTTGGGCATGGTCCCGCGCAACCGTTGTGGGTTTCTTTGGCAGTTGCCGATTGGATGGTCAAAATGGCGCAGGCAATCCTGGCTCTGGTGCCCTTCCGTATCATCGTCGGAAATTTGATCCAGAAGCGCGCTCAAATGCATTGACTGAGTCCTGATCTGTGGCACGCTAAGATCATACGGCAACACATTGAAAGGAGGTGGTCCAGTGTCGAGAGTGATATTGGAGAGAGGTGTCGGGACAGTCAGGGGGGCCGTGGCCTGAGGGCAGCCCCAAGGGTCGTAAACCCTGACTGGGACGGTGGGCACCAACCCTAACCGGACCATCTCCGTGGATCTCGCGGGTCGTTTCCCAAGGAAGCGGCCCGTTCCCATTGTGCGGGCCCGGTTTCCGGGCCCGCTTTTTTTGCCCGAATCTCAGGCCCTGTTTTTCAGGCAATCGCTGCCCGAGTCGCGCGGCCTAGCCCTGCTTCATTTCGTGCAGCAGATCGACCTGAATGCGCTGGATCTCCAGCAGGCGATGCCATTGATGCATCAGGTGGTGGTCGATCTTTTCATGCAGCTGGCGCAGCTCCAGCTCGGTCTTGAGGTTGATCTGATAATCGTTTTCGGCGCGACGGCGGTCCTTGGCCTCTTGCCGACGCTGGCTCATCATGATGACCGGAGCCTGCAGCGCCGCGACGCAGGACAGGACCAGATTCAGCAGGATAAAGGGATAGGGGTCAAAGGGCCGCATCAGCAGGACCAGCGAATTCGCGGCCATCCAGATCAGCAGAACCAGCAGAAAGGTCAGGATGAAGGCCCATGAGCCGCCCCAACTGGCAACGCGGTCGGCCATGCGTTCGCCAAAACTCAGGTCCTCGTCCACGTCGTCAGGGGCGTATTGCAGTGTCAGCAGTTCGTTGCGGTTCAGCGCGGCGGCCACCTGTTGCTCAAGCTCGCCCAACTCGCCCGTCTCATCGGCCAGCAGGCGGGTCAGGTAAAGCTGGCGGTATTGCTGCATGCAGTCGGGGCAGATCAGACTGTCTTCGCCCCATCCCACTGTGTTTTCGCGGATCAATGCGGCGATCGAGGGACGGACATGCGCCGCTTCGGTCAGATCCTGCCGCGCGACTTCCCTGCCGCAGACCGAGCAATTCATCATGGCGGATGGGTTGTGGTTCATCTGACGGCCCCAAGCGATGCGGGTCCGACGATAGCCGCCTGAACCCGCCCTGCCAATCGGCGCGTCCGGTCGGCCCGGGCAGGGCCGACCGTGCTCAGCGTCAGATCCGTTCGATGGCCAGCGCGATGCCCTGACCGCCACCGATGCACATGGTGATCAGGCCCTTGCTGCCACCGGTGCGGATCAGCTCGTGCATGGTCTTGATGGTGATGATCGCGCCCGTCGCGCCGACCGGATGGCCCAGGGCGATGGCCCCGCCATTCGGGTTCACCTTGGCGGGATCAAGCTCCAGCGTCTTGCTGACCGCAAGCGCCTGTGCGGCAAAGGCTTCGTTCGATTCGATCACGTCGAAATCGGCAGCCTTCAGCCCGGTGCGGCGCAGCAGTTCCTGAACCGCCGGGATCGGGCCAATGCCCATGATGTCGGGACGCACGCCCGCGACCGCATAGCCCAGCACCCGGAAAGCGGGCGTCAGACCCGCAGCCCGCGCAGCATCGCCCCGCGCCAGCACCAGCGCCCCCGCCCCGTCATTGATCCCCGAGGCGTTGCCGGCCGTCACCGACCCGTCCTTCTGGAAAGCGGGCCTCAGGCTGGCAAGCTTGTCGAGGCTGGTTTCCTTGGGGTGCTCATCGGTATCGAATGCCACGAGGCCCTTGCGGGTCTTGACCTCGACCGGAACGATCTGGTCCTTGAAACGCCCCTCGGCGATGGCCAGTGCCGCACGACGCTGGCTTTCCAGCGCGAATTCATCCTGCTCCTCGCGCGTCACTCCATATTCCCGCGCGACATTCTCGGCCGTCACGCCCATATGGCCGGTGCCCATCGGGCAGGTCAGCGCGCCGACCATCATGTCCAGCATCTGCACATCGCCCATCTTGGCCCCAAAGCGGGCGGCGGGGACGGCATAAGGGGCGCGGCTCATCGATTCCGCGCCACCGGCCACGGCGAAATCCGCATCGCCCAGCATCAGCGCCTGCGCGGCCGAGACGATGGCCTGCACCCCCGAACCGCAAAGCCGGTTCACATTCATTGCTGGCGTGGTGTTCGGCACGCCAGCATTCAGCATCGCGGCGCGGGACAGGTACATGTCGCGCGGCTCGGTGTTCAGGACATGGCCAAAGACAACGGTACCGATCCGGTCAGCCTCGATCCCGGCACGCTCGATCGCGGCGCGGGTGACGGTCGCTGCCAGATCGATCGGGGTGATTGCGGCCAGACTGCCGCCGAATCCGCCGATGGCCGTCCGTGCGCCGGACAGGATGACGATTTCATTCTGTGACATGATGGTCCTCCAACCTTCGTTGCCGTGACGCTAAAGCCTTGCGCAGGGCGCCGGAACCCCCCGCCGGTGCTTGCCTACGCCACGTTACTTCCCGAGAATGCGCATATGGAAAACGATCCCCGTCTGAGCCTGAGGCTGCATTTCAACCAAGGCCTGACCTTTGGCCGGGGCAAGGCCGACCTGCTGCAAGCCATCGCCGAGGAAGGCTCGATCTCGGCCGGCGGGCGACGGCTGAAGATGAGCTATCGCCGCGCCTGGGCGCTGGTCGAAGAGATGAACAGCCATTTCCGCACGCCGCTTGTCGACAGCAGCCGGGGTGGAGCGAAAGGCGGCGGCGCCACCCTGACCGAACTGGGCCGAAAGGTGCTGGCCGATTACCGCAGGCTTGAGGAACTGGTCCGCGCCGCGCCCGAGCTTGCCAGCCTGAGCGCCGCGCTTTCCGATATGTCTGACGCGAAATAACGGTTGAGCGATCCGGGGCTTACGGTTATGTCAGTCTGGACATAACGGAAGGAATGCTCCGATGCGCCTACCCTTGATTGCCGCCGCCCTGATCGCCCTGTCGCCCGCGGCCCATGCCGATGAGATCACGATTTTCGCCGCCGCCAGCCTCAAGACCGCGCTGGATGAGATTGCCGCGAAATGGCAGGAATCCCATGACGACAAGGTGGTGATTTCCTATGCGGGCAGCTCGAAACTGGCCCAGCAGATTCAGGCCGGTGCGCCCGCCGACATCTTCATCTCGGCCTCGACCGATTGGATGGATGAGGTGCAGAAATCGGGCGATATAGACGAAGCCACCCGCACCGACATCTTGGGCAATACGCTGGTGCTGGTCGGGACCGGCAAACCGGCAAGCGCCGAGGTCACTGAACTGCCCGCGCTGCTGGCCGATGGCAAGCTGGCCATGGCGCTGGTCAACTCGGTTCCTGCCGGGCAGTATGGCAAGCAATCGCTGGAAAAACTGGGGCTGTGGAGCAAGGTGGAACCGCAAGTCGCGCAAGCCGACAATGTCCGTGCCGCCCTGATGCTGGTCGCGACCGGCGAGGCACCCTTGGGCATCGTCTACGGCTCGGATGCCGTGGCCGAGCCGGGCGTGGGCGTCGTCGGAACCTTCCCCGCCGACAGTCATGACGCCATCATCTATCCCGGCGCGGTGACCAAGAACGCCGACACGCCGCAAGCCGCGGCCTTCCTGCAAAGCCTCAAGGCCGACCCCGCGAAGTCGGTCTTCGAGGCGCAGGGCTTTACCGTCCTGCCATGAGTCTTGCGAACTGGCTTGGCCCGCAGGAATGGCAGGCGGTCGCCCTGTCGCTGCGGGTCTCGCTGGTGGCGACGCTGGCCAGCCTGCCTTTTGCCACCGCCATCGCCTGGGTGCTGGCGCGGCGCAGCTTTCCGGGACACGGGCTGCTCAGCGGCATCGTTCATTTGCCGCTGATCCTGCCGCCGGTGGTCACCGGCTACCTGCTGCTGATCACCTTTGGCACACAGGGGCCGGTCGGCAGCCTGCTGAAGCCCTTGGGCATCGTCTTCGCCTTTCGCTGGACCGGTGCTGCGCTGGCCGCAGCAATCATGGCCTTTCCGCTGATGGTGCGCGCGATCCGGCTGGGATTTGAAGCGGTCGATCCCAAGCTGGAACAGGCCGCGGCGACCTTGGGCGCACCGCGCGTCTGGATCTTTGCCACCGTCACCCTACCCTTGATGATGCCGGCGATCCTTGCCGGGGCGACCTTGGGTTTTGCCAAGGCGATGGGCGAATTCGGGGCAACCATTACCTTTGTCTCGAATATTCCGGGGCAGACCCAGACCCTGCCCTCGGCCATCTACGCCTTTCTTGAAACGCCGGGCGGCGAGGGGCCGGCGCTGCGGCTGGTTCTGGTCTCGGTCGTGGTCGCCATGGGTGCGGTGTTGCTGTCGGAAGTGCTGGCAAGACGGGCGGCGCAGCGGATATGAGCCTGTCCGTCGCCTTTCGTCATGGCTTTCCGGGGCTGGATCTGGACGTGGCCTTCGAGGCCCCGGTCGGCGTCACCGCGCTGTTCGGACCGTCGGGTTGCGGGAAAAGCACCACGATCAATGCGATTGCCGGGCTGCTGCGGCCTGATTCCGGGCGTATCGCGCTGGATGGGCGGGTGCTGTTCGATGGCCGCACCAATCTTGCGCCGCAGGAACGCCGCATCGGTTATGTCTTTCAGGATGCGCGGCTGTTTCCACATCTGACGGTGGAACGGAACCTGCGCTACCCCGCCCGCTGGCGGCGCGGCGCGGGCCGCGACTTCGACCGCATCGTCGAGATGCTGGCGCTGGGGCCGCTGCTGCAGCGCCGCCCCGCCACGCTGTCGGGCGGCGAAAAGCAGCGCACCGCGATCGGTCGCGCCTTGCTGTCCGATCCGGCCTTGCTGGTCATGGACGAACCCCTTGCCGCGCTGGACGACAGCCGCAAGGCCGAGATCATGCCCTGGCTGGAGCGCCTGCGAGATGAGGTCCGACTGCCCATCCTTTACGTCAGCCATTCCGTCCCCGAGGTGCTGCGCCTTGCCACGACACTGGTGCTGATGCAGCGCGGCCGCGTCACCCATTCCGGCCCGCTGGAAACGATTCTGGCCGATCCGCGGCTTGCCCCGGAACTGGGCGCGCGCGAGGCAGGTGCGCTGATCCATGCCACCGTCGAAGGCCATGAACCCGACGGCATGCTGCGGGTCAGGACCGCCGCCGGTCCGATGCTGCTGCAGGAAGTCGAGGCCGCAACCGGTCAGGAATTGCGGCTGCGCGTCCTTGCGCATGAGGTCATCCTGTCACGCGACCCACCGCAAGGACTGTCGGCGCTGAACGTCCTGCCCGCGACGGTCGTGCAGGTCAGCGGCGGGCTGGTGCAATTGACGCTTGGCGACCAACGCATGCTGGCGCAGGTCACGCCCCGCTCGGTCGAGACGCTGGGACTGACCCCCGGAGCCGCCTGTTTTGCCATCGTGAAATCGGTCTCGGTCCTGCCCAGCTAGACCAATCGAGCCATTGTCAATTGCACGCGGCGGGCGAATTCCGTTATGCTCGCAGACAAAAACGTGGATGAGGGCAGTATGAACAGGTTTCTGAAGCTCGCGATCGTCGGGCTGGTCGCCTCTTGTGGGGGCGGTGGAAATTACAAGGCGCCTCGCAATCTGGAAAATGCCTGCCTGCTGGCAGCCGAGCGTCCCGCCTATTACCGGGCGATGCAATCGACCCAAAAGCGCTGGGGCATCCCGATCTATGTGCAGATGGCCACCATCCATCAGGAATCGAAATTCATCGGCGATGCCAAGACGCCGCATCGCTATGCGCTGGGAATCATCCCGATGGGACGGCAAAGCTCGGCCTATGGGTATAGTCAGGCGCTGGACGGCACTTGGGACGATTACCGGCGCAAGACCGGCAATCGCGGGGCCAAGCGCGACAATATCCGCGACGCCACCGATTTCATGGGCTGGTACATGAACGACACCACCCGGATTCTGGGGATATCGAAGCAGGACGCCGCCTCGCAATATCTGGCCTATCACGAGGGACGGTCGGGCTTTAACAATGGCTCGCATCGCAGCAAGCCGTGGCTGATGAGCGTGGCGAACAAGGTCGGTGCGCGGTCGGAACTTTACCGCATGCAGTTGACCGCCTGCCGGTAAATTCAGGCCCGCCGGATCGCGGCGGGCCAGTTCTTACTTGATTGCGAATTTCGACGGCGGGATCGACACGCCGGTCCGCATGTCGCCAAGGATGACCGTCGTGCGCTTGCCCGCGTCATCCTTGACCACCCATTGCCGCAATTGCGTCGGGTTGGCCGTGAATACCATCTGGATATTGCCGTATTCGGGATGCGCCGGGTCCTGCGCGGTCACCACGGTGGTGTTCTTCTTCTCGGTATAGCCGGTGACCATGCGCGCCTTGCCCAGATTGATATTGGGACCAAGGATCAGCGACAGCGGGGTTTTCGACAGCGGATATTGCTGCGGCCCGCCACGGGTCTTGCCGTCATAGACCGCCACCTGCCCGGCCGAGGCCAGCACCAGATTCTTGCTGCCCTTGTATTCGAAGCGCACTCGGTTCGGGCGGTGGATATAGACCGTCCCGGTCGAGATGCTGCCATCGGGATTGACCTGCGTGAACGCGGCCTGCGCGGTCTTCAGGCTATTGAGATAATTCGAGATCTCGTTCAGCGGGATCTTATCCGCCAAAGCCGGAAAAGCCATGGCGAGGGCGAGGACGGGCGCGAGGGCGAGCGATCTGATGTTCATGTGCGGAATGATACCGTGTCTCCAATGCGTTGCACATTCACGTTCGCTTGGATGTGCGGGGCAGGAACGCTCGCGGGGGCGTGACCGTTCCCGCTACAGTTTCTGCCCTGCCAGCAGGCGCGGCATCGGGTCCAGCCGCAACCCGGCCGCCTGCCGCATGAAACCCCGCCGCAAGGGTGGCAGCGCATCGACCAGCCCCATGCCCAGTTCACGCGCGGCACGCAGCAATGGATTACCGTTGGAAAACAGCGCGTTCACCCCGTCCATGCCCAAGGCCAGCGTGGTGGCGTCGGGCCTGCGCCATTCCTGATAGCGGGTCAGAACCGGCTCGGTCCCGATGTCCTCGCCGCGGCGACGCGCGGCGACCAGCACCTCGGCCAATGACGCCACGTCGCGCAGGCCAAGGTTCAGCCCCTGCCCGGCGATGGGATGGACGCCATGCGCCGCGTCACCGATCAGCGCGATGCGCGGGGCGATGTAATGCTCGGCCAAGGTCAGGTTCAGCGGATACGAGAATCGCGGCCCGGCCAGACTGATCGCGCCAAGGAAATCTCCGAAGCGCGGGCGCAGCACCTGCAGGAATTCCGCATCGTCCAGATCAAGAATCGCCCGCGCCTCATCCGCGGTTTCCGACCAGACGATCGAACTGCGATTGCCCGGCAAGGGCAGGATCGCCAGCGGCCCGGACGGCATGAAGAACTGATGCGCCGTGCCATTATGGGGCAATTCGTGATCCACCGCCGCCACCAGGGCGATCTGGCCGTAATCATGGCCCAGCCGCCGGATGCCCGCGCGCTCGGCCACGCCCGACTTGCGGCCATCCGCGCCGACCAGCAGACTGGCCGAGACTTCGCGCCCGTCCGACAACGCCACGGTGACGCCGGTCGGTCCCGGCTGCTGCCCGGTGACCGAGACGCCGGACAGATGCGTCACACGCCCCTCCATCGCGGCCAGCAGCGCGCGATACAGGAAGCGGTCCTCCAGCATGTAGCCCAGACGCCCTTCCTCGATCTCGGCACTGTCGAAATGCAGGCCGAAGGGACCGGCACCCGCACCGGCAAAACCCTGCGATGCCTCGACCTTCAGGATCGGCTGGGCCTGGTCCGCCAGTCCTTTCCACAGCCCCAACGCCGCCAGCAGCCGCTGCGAGGCCAAGGCCAGCGCATAGGCGCGACCGTCGAATGTGTCGCCCGCGCGGGCATCGGCGGGGCGGTTGTCCACCACGGCGACGTTCAGTCCGGCGCCAGCCAAGGCCAGCGCCAGCGCCGGGCCGTTCAGCCCGCCGCCCGCGATCACGATGTCGAAATCCTTAATCATGGTTTCGCACTATGCGCCCCGGCGGGGTATTGTCCATGCGGCATTGCGATACGCGCGCTGCTGACCCTTGCGCGCCATTGCAGCGCCGGGCCGGGCTGGTTAGCCTGTGCGCCTTGGATCTGAACGGCAAGGGGAACGGGAATGGACTGGCTCAAGGTATCGGCATCGGAACAGGGCCGGGCGATTCTGGCCGGGCTGATCAGCCCCGTGGAACAGACCGAGGCCTATCTGGACGCCTCATCGCGCCATCCCTATGGCGGCAGCATCTATGCCCGCACCACGCCCGCCCGCGCGCGGGCCGAGGCCATCGCCGCCCATGACCGCGCCAAAGCCGGGCTGCGCCGCAGCCTGCTGGACGGTGTGGCGATCAGCTGGAAGGACAATATCGACAGCGCTGGCACCCCGACCGAGGCAGGCTCGCGTCTGCTGGCCGGGCGCACCCCCGAAACCGATGCGGCCATCCTGGCCGAGGCGACGCTGCAAGGGCTCGTCTGTCTGGGCAAGACCCATATGACCGAGCTGGCCTTTTCCGGTCTTGGCCTGAACCCGATGACCCGCACGCCGCCGAACAGCATCGACCCGGCGCTGGCGCCCGGCGGCTCCAGTTCTGGTGCGGCGGTCTCGGTGGCGCTGGGACTGGCGGCAGCAGCGGTCGGATCGGATACCGGCGGCTCGATTCGCCTGCCTGCGGCGTGGAACGGGCTGGTGGGCTTCAAGCCGACGCATGGCGTGGTCGACAGCCGGGGCGTCGTGCCCCTGTGCTCGCGCTTCGACGTGGCCGGTCCGATTGCCCGCACGGTCGAGGATTGCGCTGCAATCTTTGCCCTGCTGTCCGGCCAACCGGTCCCCGACCTGACGGATGCCGCATCGCACCGCCTTCGGCTTCTGGTGCTGGACGGCGTGCCCTTTGACGACGCCCGCGAAGGTCCGGTCGCCGCCTTCGAGGACGCGGTGGCCCGCCTTGCCGCAGCCGGCGCGCGCATCACCCATGCCACGCCGCCTTGCGTCACCGATGCCATGGCGCTTTCGCCCACGCTTTTCGCCCCCGAGGCCTATGGCACATGGCGCGACCAGATCGAGGACGCGCCGGAACTGATGTATCCGCCGATCCTCGAACGCTTCCGCGGCGGGCGCGAGGTCAGCGCCGCCGATTTCGTCGCGGGCTGGCAGAAGCTTGACCGGCTGCGGGCCGACTGGGCGCGGCTGGTCGCGGGCTATGACGCGGTCATCCTGCCAACCTCGCCGATTCTGCCGCCCGATACCCAGCGTCTGTTGAACGAACCGGCCTATTTCGCCATCGAAAACATGCTGGCGCTGCGCAATACCCGGATCGGCAACCTGCTGGGCCTGCCCGCAATCACCCTGCCCACCGGCCACCCGGCCTGCGGGCTGATGATGATGGGCCATGCGGGCAAGGACCTGCAGCTTCTGGTTGCAGCGGCCTCGGCCGAGGCCAGCCTGAACTAATCTGCGCAAACTGCGGGAATGTCCCGCGAAACAAGGGGGCTTCGGCCCGAAACTCTGGACGCAATGGGGCTTTGCCGGTATCCTTTTCAGGACACGGGGCGGCACGACCCCGAATGAGAGGCAGTCATGGCACTACCCGAGCGGTTCTCGAACCTGCCGGAATACGCGTTCCCGCGCCTGCGGACGCTGCTTGCGGGCATCGCCCCCGCCGCAGACCCGGTCGTGATGACGATCGGCGAACCCCGCCACGCCGTTCCGGAATTCACCGGGCGGATCATGGCGGAAAGCATTCGCGAATTCGGCAAATACCCCTCGAATGAGGGTATTCCGGAACTGCTCTCGGCGATCTCCGGCTGGATCGGTCGCCGCCACGGGATCGAGGTCGAGCCCGCCCGCATCACCACCGTCAATGGCACGCGCGAGGGGCTGTTCAACGCGGCGCTGGCGCTGTGCCCGGAAAGCAAGGCGGGTCAGCGACCTGCGATCCTGATTCCGAATCCCTTCTATCAGGTCTATGCCGTGGCCGCCGCCGCCGTTGGGGCCGAGCCGATCTTTGTCCCGGCCACCGCCGAAACCGATTTCCTGCCGCAATTCGACCAGCTGGCCCCGGAACTACTGGACCGGGTGGCGATTGCCTATCTGTGCTCACCCGCCAATCCGCAGGGTTCCGTTGCCTCAGAAGATTATCTGGAGCGGCTGATCGCCTTG
Organism: Paracoccus litorisediminis; assembly: GCF_009711205.1. GTDB lineage: Bacteria > Pseudomonadota > Alphaproteobacteria > Rhodobacterales > Rhodobacteraceae > Paracoccus > Paracoccus litorisediminis. The sequence continues at coordinate 401,385 of NZ_WMIG01000002.1, forward strand.
GCCGACCGCCATGATTTCCTGATCTTCTCGGATGAATGCTATTCCGAGATCTGGCGCGACGCCCCTCCGCCCGGCGCATTGGCGGTGGCGACCCGCATGGGACTGGCCGACCGCGTGGTGATGTTCAACTCGCTGTCCAAGCGGTCGAACCTGCCGGGGCTGCGCTCGGGCTTTGCGGCGGGCGGGCGCGAGCAGATCGCGCAATTGCGCCGCCTGCGCAGCTATTCCGGCGCGCCCCTGCCCCTGCCGGTGCAGCGCGTCAGCGCCGCCGCCTGGGCTGATGAGGCGCATGTCGAAGAAAACCGCGCACTTTACCACGCGAAATTCGCCGTGGCCGACCGCGTATTGGGCAATATGCCGGGCTATGCCGCGCCGCAGGGCGGATTCTTCCTGTGGCTGCGGGTGCCCGAACATGTCGGCACCGGCGAGGACGCGGCCAAGAAGCTGTGGTCCGAGGCAGGCATACAGGTCCTGCCCGGCGCCTATCTGTCGCGCGACACTGCGGCGGGAAATCCGGGCCGGGACTATATCCGGGTCGCGTTGGTCGATCCGGCCGACCAGACCGAGGCTGCATTGAACCGGCTGAAGAACTGTTTGTACCAAGGGGGTTAACCGCATGGCGAGCTGGCAGGCGAAACACCGCGATCCGCTCTTCGACCAATCCACCCAGGCGGCCCTGAAGCGCCGCGGCAACGAATTGATGGGTGCGCTTCTGGTCGTGCTGGGCGTGGTGATCGTGATGATGTTCGCCAGCTATTCGCCCGACGATCCCAGCTATCTTTCCGCCACGGATGAGCCCGCACAGAACCTGCTGGGCCGACCGGGGGCCACGCTGTCCTCGGCGCTGATCACCCTGCTGGGCTGGACGTGGATCCTGCCGGCGATCGGCGTCATGGGATGGGGTCTGCGCATGATGCTGCATCGCGGGGCCGAACGCTGCCTGCGGGCGATCTATCTGGCGCCCGCGCTGCTTTTGACCTGCAGCTATGCCGCCACCCTGACCCCGCCCGACACATGGCCGCATGCCTTCGGGCTGGGCGGCAATGCCGGCGATGCGGTCATGGGCGGCTTGCTGTCGATGATGCCGCTGAAGGCGTCGATCTCGATCCGCATTCTTGCGCTGCTGACCGCGGGCGGCATGATCGCGCTGACCGTTTACGGCTTGGGCTTCAACCGGGCCGAGCTTTCGGTCACCACCCGATTCCTGCGCGACGGGCTGGTGACGGCGCGGCTGCTGCTGCTGTTGGCGATCGACCGGACCCTGCGCTTTGGCATGGGCACCGCGCATCAGATGAAGGCCCGCTCCGAGGCCCGCCGCGCCCGTCTGGCCGAGGCAAGCTCCGCCAGCCTGCCAGCCGATTCCCGCGCCGCACCCGCGCCGCGCCGCCGTGCCCCGCCGCCGGTCCATGGCGATTATGCGCCCGAGCCCGAGTTGATCGAGCCCGAAACCCATTACGCCGATGACGACATGCCGCCCTCGGATGACGAGATTTCGGCCCGCATCACCGATGTGCTGCGCCAGCGCTCCGAACACCCGGTCGAGAAGGGCTCGGTCCTGTCTGCGGTGACGGCCAAGCTGACCGGGGCCCGCCCCGCGCCCGAGCGTATCGAGCCGCAGCTGACCGACGATGAGGATGAGGACGACGAGGACGCCTATATCCCCGCGCCCGCGCCCACCCGCGCCGCCGCGCCACAGAAGCGTCCGCAATCCCGCCCCTCGGATTTCGCCGCGAATGACTACGAACATCCGCCCCTGTCGTTGCTGGCCTCGGCCTCGACCGTCGAGCGCCACCAGCTTCCGCCCGAGGCGCTGGCCGAGAATGCCCGCCTGCTCGAGGAGGTGCTGGATGATTACGGCGTCAAGGGCCAGATCACCGATGTCCGCCCCGGTCCCGTCGTCACGCTGTATGAACTGGAACCGGCACCGGGCCTGAAGGCCAGCCGCGTGATCGGTCTGGCCGATGACATCGCGCGCTCGATGTCGGCGCTGTCGGCGCGGGTCTCGACCGTGCCGGGCCGTTCGGTCATCGGGATCGAACTGCCGAACATCCGCCGCGAGAAAGTCGTGCTGCGCGAGCTGCTCTCGGCCCCGTCCTATGCCGATGGCACGCAGCCGCTGCCCTTGGCGCTTGGCAAGGATATCGGCGGCGGCCCGGTCGTGGCCAACCTGGCCAAGATGCCCCACCTGCTGATCGCAGGGACCACCGGCTCGGGGAAATCCGTCGCGATCAACACCATGATCCTGTCGCTTCTCTACAAGCTCACGCCCGAAGAATGCCGGCTGATCATGATCGACCCCAAGATGCTGGAACTGTCGGTCTATGACGGCATTCCCCATCTGCTCTCGCCCGTCGTTACCGATCCGAAAAAGGCCGTCGTCGCGCTGAAATGGGTCGTCGGCGAGATGGAGGAACGCTACCGCCGCATGTCCAAGATGGGCGTGCGCAACATCGAAGGCTATAATGGCCGCGTCCGCGAGGCGCTGGACAAGTCCGAGATGTTCAAGCGCACCGTCCAGACCGGCTTCGACGAGGATACCGGTGAGCCGATCTTCGAGACCGAGGAATTCCAGCCAGAGACCTTCCCCTATATCGTCGTCATCGTCGACGAGATGGCCGATCTGATGATGGTCGCGGGCAAGGAAATCGAGGCCTGCATCCAGCGGCTGGCACAGATGGCGCGGGCATCCGGGATCCACCTGATCATGGCGACACAGCGCCCCTCCGTCGATGTCATCACCGGCACGATCAAGGCGAACTTCCCGACCCGGATCAGCTTCCAGGTCACCTCGAAAATCGACAGCCGCACCATTCTGGGCGAACAGGGGGCCGAACAGCTTCTGGGTCAGGGCGACATGCTCTACATGGCGGGCGGGTCCAAGATCACCCGCGTCCACGGCCCCTTCGTTTCGGACGAGGAAGTCGAAGAGGTCGTGAACCACCTGAAATCCTTCGGCCCGCCCAGCTACATGTCTGGCGTCGTCGAAGGCCCGGACGAGGAACGCGCCGACAGCATCGATCAGGTGCTGGGCCTGTCCTCGGGCGAAGGTGGCGATGCCGAGCTTTACGATCTGGCCGTGGCGATCGTCGCCAAGGACCGCAAATGCTCGACCAGCTACATCCAGCGCAAGCTTGCCATCGGCTATAACAAGGCCGCGCGACTGGTCGAGCAAATGGAGGAACAGGGCGTCGTCACCCCCGCGAACCATGTCGGCAAGCGCGAAGTCCTCGTCCCCGAGGTCTGATCCCCGACCGATGTAAGGGGCAACAAAAGAAAAAGGCCGGGCTCGATGCCCGGCCTTTTTCTTGCCTGCGCTCAGGCTCAGTAATCGCGGTCGTAGAACAGGCCCAAGGTGCTTTCACCATCGCTGGCCACCGACCCCCGCGCCGTCAGGCTTTTCGACAGGTCGAGGTTCAGGTTCAGCTTGGTCTTGCCCTCGTCGCCCACCTGCACGTCGGTATAGACGTTCTCGGACAGGTATTTCCCCGCCCGGACCGAAACCCGGCCCTGATCGTCGGTGGTCAGGTCCAGATCGTCCAGACCCGTCGACTTCCTCAGCCGCGCGACAATGCCGTCACCCCCCTGCCCCGCCAGCGTGGCGATGGCACTGGCCAGCTGCGCCGCCTGCAGCCCGCTGATATTGTCCAGACCCCGCCCGAACAGCAGCTGCGACAGCACCTCCTCCTCGGGCATTTCCGGCGAGGATTCGAATGTGATGTCGGGATTGCGCAGATCGCCGTCGATGATGATGCGGGCGGTCATGGTGTCCTGTTCGGACTCGGCGACCAGCCGGATCACCGGGATCAGGCTGCCCTGCATCTCGATCAGCCCTTCGGTCAGATCGAAGCGCTTGCCCAGCAGATCGACCCGTCCCCGGATCAGCTCCAGCGAGCCGATCGGGATCGGTTGGCGGGCATTGCCGGTCAGGCGGATCTCGCCGCCCAGTTCGGCATCGACGCCGCGACCGCGGACAAACACCTGATCGGGCGCCGACAACACCAGATCAAAGCGGGCCGGCACCGCCGGAGGCGTCGCGGGCGGCGCGCTCATTCCCACCTGGCGCGAGGCATCGCTGGGGAATTCCAGCAGCCCGGCCTTGGCGCGGGTCTGGCGCTGCGGCGGGCGCTCGCTGCGATGGATGATGATGGGAATGGCCCTTGCCCCGCCAAGCCCGGTCGAGGGGATGCGGAACTCGGTATGGCCAAGGTTGATGCGGCCCTGAACCAGCGGTCCCGCCCTTTGCGAGCCGCCGATATGGATCGTGCCACTGGCCTGCGTCTGGTACAGGTTCGGGTCGCGCAGCACGACATCCATCACGCGCACGTCCAGATCCATGGCGCGGTCACCGGTCAGCGTAATCGGACCGCGCACGCTGATCGAACCTCCGGCCTCGACATTGCCGTTGATATCGACATTGATCCGGCCCGCATTGAAATCGGCATTGGCATTCAGATTGTCGACAGCCAGCCCCAGCCGAGGCTCGGCCAGACGGCCATTGGCCAGCCCGACCCGCCCGCTCAGCGCCTCAAGCGAAGGCGCGCCATTCATGCGCAGATCGAAATTCAGCGGTCCCTCGATGCTGCGGGTGCGCAGGAAGGGGTTCGCCGCCGCCGCGTTGCTGGTTCCCTCGACCCGGAGATCCATGGTCGAGCCATCCGCCGCCGCCGTGCCGCTGATCCGGGCGGTAGTATCACCCGGCGCGGTGGCGTTCAGGTTCACGTCATAGCCGGTGCCGGTATTGCGGATGCGGCCCTTGACCTCGGCCGGGCCGGGGAAACCCGCGACCAGCAGGCCAAGATCGCTCAGCCTTGCGTCAAGGTTCACGCCCTCGGTCGGGCTGCCATCGCCGGTGATGCGCAGTTGCGGGTTATCGGCCTGCAACCGGTTGATGGTGAAGCTTCCATCGGCACGCTGGTTGGCGGCCAGATCAAAGCGTGTCTCACCCGCCAGAACCGCATCGGCCTTGGGATTGCCGATGGCAAGCCCGCGCGCCGAGCCATTGGCGGTGATCGCCCGCGCCCCGCCCTGCTGATCGGCCACCGTGGCCTGCATGCGCACCGCGCCACGGAAGCCGCGACCCAGAAAGCGCAGATCATCGGCGCGGAGGTCGGCGCGCAGATCGGTCGCGCCCGCCCCCACCTTGCCGGTGGCCGCCATGTTCAGTCTGGGGTTTTCCACCCGCGCCGTCTCAATCGCAAAGACGCCATTGCGCTCGGTGCCGCGAACGGCAAGTCGCGTTTCACCCGCCAGCGCGCCATCGACCTGCGCCTGCCCGAAGGACAGGTTGCGCCCGGTCCCGGTTACGTCCAGAAGCCGCGCCCCGGTGCCATCATCCTTGAAACTGCCCTGCGCCACCAGCGACCCGCGCCAGCCGCGCCCGAAGCTGGCCAAAGACTTGATGTCCACATTCCCGGTCATGTTGGTCCCGGTCTCGGCGATCCTGCCCTGCACCTTGGCAGTCATCTGCTGGTTCAACAGATCGAAACGCTCGACGGTGATTTCCTTGCCGCGCTGCTGAACTGTCAGCTTCAGGTCGGTCGCACCGGTCAGCGCGCCATCCACATCCTGCTGGCCAAAGCGCAGGTCCTTGCCCTGCCCGGTCAGGTCCAGCCGCCTTGTATCCCCTTGCTGCGAGGCCGTGCCCTCGGCGGTGAACCCGCCCGAGAAGCCGCGACCCAGCACCGCCAGATCGGGCATCGACAGCTTCAGCTTGCCGTCCAGCGCCGTCTGGCTGAACCGGCCCGAGCCCTCGACCGTGGCCTGCGGGTTCGACAGGGCGAATTTCTGCAACTCATAGGTGCCGTTTACCTGCATCAGGTCGATGTTCAACTGGGTCTGGCCCTTGAACAGCCCGTCCACCTCGGGGATGCCAAGGATCAGGTCCTGCCCCTGGCCGGTCACATTCAGCAGGCGCTGCCGCGCTGCCCCGGTCAGCTTCAGATCGGTGCTGAGCGCGCCCGCATATTTCGGATCGGCCACCGACAGGTCTGGCATCACCACATGGGCGGTCACGTCACTGGCCCAGCTGCTGATAAAGCCCTGTGCCTCGGCGGTCAGGTTCTGGGCATTGACGCGCAGATGACGCAACTGGATGCCCGAACCGTCACGCTTGGCGCTGAGTTCGATGCGCGACGCCCCGGCCAGCATCCGGTCGGCCTGCTCCTGCCCGACGCTGATATCGTTGCCCTCGATGCTGGCATCGACATCGAAAGCCTTGCTCAGCAGGACATAGCGCCCCTTCAGATGCACATCGGCCTTACCGCCCAGATCGCGCTCGGCGATCTTGGACAGCGTGGTGATGTTCAGATGCTGGGCGGTGATGTCGCCCGCAAGCGCGATCCCGGTGCGCAGCCCCGACACGTCCAGCGCGCCTTGCAGCCGGAACTCATCGCCATTGATGTTCATCCCCCACAGCTTCATCGCATTGCCGGGGGTGAAGGCAAAGTTGAGACCGCCGTTCAGCGTGTCCCCAATCGCATCGGCAAGGCCGGGATTGCTGGGCTGGATGTCATCCGCGCCAAAGGCAACCCAGCCGCGCACCTCTTGCAGCGACTGTTCGGGCGTCAGGTTCACCCGCCCACGCCCGTCCAGCCGAACCTCGGACAGGCTCAGGTCCGGTCGCTTGAAATCGCCGACACGCCCGCTCAGGCTCCAGCCCGAGCCCTGTTTCGCATCATATTGCAGGCGGATATTGCCCGAACTGACGGTGGTCTGCGCCTGACCGAAGGGGACGGTCACCGGCAGCTGCGTCGCCCCGGCATCGCTGCCCAGCAACAGCGTCAGGTTGGCGCTTTGTGGCGCGCCCTTGCTGTTCACCTCGACCGCGCCTTGCAGGTCCAATGCCCCGGTCGAGATCTTCAGCTCGGGGACAACCAGCCGTCCATCCTGCCCGCGCCAGCCATCGGCGCGGATCACCGATTGCCCGGCAAAGAATTCCTGCCGGCCCGGCGCGATCAGCGGCGCGACATCGCCGGTCAACTCGGCGTGAAAGGCGATGCCCGGCGCTTCGCCGCGCGCCTCTTCGCGCGTCGAGACCTTGCCCGCGACGCGCGGCTGACCGTCGGTATCCAGCTTGATATCGGCATCGAAATTCGACACCGGGCCGTTGCCGGTTATCTCGGCCCGGACGGCGGGACGGCCGTTCATCCGCACGATATTGGTGAACAGCCCGTTCGCATCCTCGTCCAGCTTCAGGTCCAGCTTCAGGATGCGGGTTTCGTTGGAAAACGAGGTGACCAGCCCGAATTGGCCGCGCGGACCGTCGACGCGGTTGATGGTCAGGTTGGTGTCGCCCTCGCCGCCCTCGAGGTTCATCGCGCCCGAGACCGACAGAACCGCTTCCTGACCGATGATCGGCTGGCCCAGTTCGACCCGACCGATATTGAGCTTGGCGATATGCACGCCCACCGGCAGTTGCGGCAGCGAGAATTCCCGCGCCTCGGGGGCGGGGGCGGCGTCATCGCCACCTGCGGGCAGACGCGGCAGGATCACGCGATCCGCGGACAATTCGTCGATATTGACCCGACCCCGCAGCAATGCCGCCCGGTGCCATTGCATCGCGCCATTTTCCAGCGTGATCCAGACGCCGTCATCATCGGCGATGGTCATCCGGGTAAATGTCGCGCGCGAGGACAGCGCCCCCTGGAACCCCTCGATCACCACCTGACGCCCGGCGCCCGACAGCTTTTCCTCAAGGAAGCGGGTGATGAAGCCCCGGTCATCCTCGACCTCTTCCGAGATCTGGGCGGCGCTGTCGTCGGTCGTCCCGGTCTCCTGCGCCATGGCCACAAGCGGCGTCATGGCTGCCAGCCAGATCACGACAAGAAGGCGGGGGATCAGATCATGCAGTTTCATCAGAAGGCCTGCCCCAATCCGATGTAAAGCTGAGTGCCGGCATCGTCGTCTTTGTAACCGCCACCCAGCGGATGGGCGATGTCAAAGCGCATCGGGCCGATCGGCGTGTCGTAGCGCAGGCCCGCCCCGGCCCCGGCATGCCAGCCGCTGCCACCGGTAAAGCCGCTTTCCTCCCAGACGCGCCCGGCATCGACAAAGGCCACCACGCCGATTTTTTCGCGGACACGGACCCGGGCCTCGGCATTCAGGACGGCGATGCTCATGCCGCCGGTCTTGACGAAGCCATCCTTGCCCGGAATCACCTCGACGCCCAGCGATTCAAAGGGCTGCCCCCTCACGGTGCCACCCCCGCCCGAGAAGAACAGGTAGTCGCGCGGCGTTTCCTCAAGCTCGGAGCCCAGCACCGTGCCCAGCCGCGACCGCCCCGCCAGCGTCACCCGGTCATCCGCGCCAAAGCTGTAATAGCCGCGACCTTCGGCAACGACCTGCGCCCCGGTCCCGGTCTCGTCCTGCAGACCGACGAAGGGCGTGGTCGAGCCGAACAACCAGAAGCCGCGCTTGGCATCGGTGGATTCGTCGCGCCGGTCCCATGTCACCGACATCGGCAGGGCGAACAGCCGGAAATCCGTGCGGCCTGAATCGTCATCGACCTGCAAGGCGCGGAACTGCAACGCGATATCGGCGGTCAGCTCATCGTCATGCATATAGGTGAAGCCCAGACCAAAGGTCCCGGTCTTCTGGTCGTAATCTTCCTCATCCTCGCTGGTGACCTGCGCGGCGACATAGCCTGTGATGTCGGGATGCAATGTCGCCGGGCGGTCGATACGCACGCCCAGCTTGTAATCCATCCCGGTCAGTTGCGAGCCGATATCCTCGATATCGGCATCGATGCGCAGCCGCTCACCTCCGCGCATCAGGTTGCGGTGCATCCAGTAGCCGGTCAGCCGCATGCCATCGATGCTGGAATATTCAAAGCCGCCGCCGATCCGGCGCAGCTTTTGTTCGGTAACCAGCAGATCGACATCCAGCGAGTTGTCGGCATTGACGTAATCGGCCTCGGTCAGCGTGATCGCGGAAAACACACCCGAGCGGCGCAGGCGTTTCCTGACATCCTCAAGCTTTTCCGGGTCGAAACGCTCGCCCTCGGGGAAACCCGCGATCTTGCGCAAGCGGCGTGGGTCCATGCGCTGATAGCCGCGCATCTTCATCTCGCCAAAGGTCAGCGACGGGCCGGGCGCCAGGCGGATATCGCTTTCGATCAGGTTGGTGTCATGATCGGCGATGATCTCGGTCTGGGCCACGTCGGCTTTCGCATGGCCGACATTGCGCCAACCCTCAACCGCCGAGGTCGCCGCCGTCTTCATGTCGCCGGTGCGGGCGATTTCACCCCTGCGGTAATCGGGCGGCAATTCGGTTCCCGGTGCGACGGGGGCGATATCGGCGCGGCTGTAGCGGAAGCGCGGGCCGGGATCGACCGTGACCTGCACCTTGCGCACGATATGCGGCGCATCCAGCGGCGCTACCGTAGCGGCCTCGACCCCGTCCAGCAGGATGTTGATGGTGACCGAGTAATAGCCCTGATCGTAGAGCACCCCAAGGATGCGGGCATAATCGCCGCGCGCAGCGGCCAGCATGTCCTGCCCGGTGACGCGCCCCTCGTTCTGGGCGGAGATCAGCAACGAGGTATTGCGGATCGCTGGCGGCAGATCCTCGTTCGAGCCGGCGACCGAGATATTGATATCGACCGGAGAGGTCTCATTCCCCTTCTTACCGCCGAACAGCCCGGAAAATGGCGATGACGACGCAGAGGACGGTGACGAAGAGGACGAGCCTGCGGATTGGGCCAGCGCCTGATCCGTCCCCGCTGACAGCACGAATGCGGCAGCGGTGCCTGCCTTCAGAAGTCGTCTCATCCCCATCCGCCCTTTTTTGGTCGTTTTGGGGAGTTTTGCAGTCAAATCGCTGTGAAATCCAGCTTCATGGCCCGGATGAGCGGAAATCTTCACGCAATGGCGGAAAGACACCCGTGAAGTGCGGCCATGTCGTCACGGATCATGCCGATCGGCACCGCAGCGGGGATCTGCGCCATCAGCGGATCGGACAGATAGGCCGCCTCAAAGATCTCCAGCCGCTGAGCCGCACTGCGCGCGACGCTGCCCGCCAGGAACATCCCGTCCATCGGCATGAACTGCAGGGCCAGTTCGCGGCAGATCAGGCCGAACAGCCGCGCGTACAGATCGCATGTCGCCTGAGCGGCCGCATCACCGGCACCCGCCGCCTCGACCACGGTTTCGGCGCGACCCGGCGCGGTCCCGGTCATTTGCGCATGCAGACGCGCCAACCCGCGTCCCGCGAACAGTTCCTCGACGGAATCGAAGGGTGCGGCGCGATCGCCCAGCACCTCGACCAGCGGAGCCCAGACTGAAAGCGGCAGGCGGGTATGGCCCACCTCATGTTCGAAACAGGCGATGGCGCCGCCGGGCATGACCTTGACCGCGCAGACGTTGAAGCCGGTCCCGGCATTCACCACCAACCGTTGGCCGTTCAGGGCCTCGGCCTTGGGGCCTTCGCGCAGGAAACCCGCCGCATCCCCCGACAGCGAGGGCGTGGCATAGCCAAGCGCGGTCAGGTCGTTGATCAGCCGGGCGCGGCCCGCGCCGGTCAGCTCGATCAGGCGCTTCTCGCTGAAATTCCAGTCGCGATTGGTCAGGCGGGCCTGCCCCTGCGAGACGGGACCGGCGACGGCGACACAGACGGCCTCGATCCGGGGATTGCCCTCGCGTTCAAGGAACAGACGCACGACCTCATCGAAGTCGGGATGATCGTCGCCACGGAACCGGGTGATGCTGCCGGTATAGATGCCCTCATCGGTCCGCGCCAATGCCAGACGGGCATTCGTGCCACCCACATCCGCCAGCAAGATCGCCATGTCCTGTCCCCTTCTCGCATCAGGTCTTGGCCGCCTTCTTAGGGGATTGCGGCCAGTCATGCTAGCGCTCGCATGAAGCCGTTTCCGTGGTTTGCGGGAACTTTGCCACGCTTTCGTCTGTTATTTGTCCAGATCGAACGCGCAAGCGAGAGGTTAAGAACGATGCTGAACCCGATCCGCAAGACGAATACGGCGCTGCTGGCGATGCTGCTGGCGCTGACCAGCCTGTCGGCCCATGCCGCCACCACCTCACGCGAGGAAAACCTTGCCAATCCGCGCGGCTGGTCGGCCGTGGCCGGGATGGAACCGCAAGCCGTGCGCGAAATGGCCCGCCGCCTGCCGCTGTCGGAACAGGCCAGCGGTGACCAGCCGTGGTGCGGCCATGATGCCGAGATCGCACAGACACTTAGCGATGATTTCGGCGAAAGCCGGATCGCGACCAATGCCAGCGATACCGCGCTATGGGGCTCGGATCTGATGGGGACATGGACTGTGGTGCTGGAACGCCCGGATGCCACCAGCTGCGTCATCGCCTCGGGGATCGGCTTCAGCGATGCGCAAAGCCCGCAATCCTATTTCACCAAGGCGGGCCTTGGCAGCTGATCGGGCGATTTGCAGGAAATCGCGGTAAATGATATTGGGCGCGGCAACTTCCCCTTCTTGAGGCATTGCCGTGACCGATTACATCATCCGAGACATCAGCCTGGCCGATTACGGGCGCAAGGAACTGGACATCGCCGAAACCGAAATGCCGGGCCTGATGGCGCTGCGCGCTCAGTTCGGTGCCAGCCAGCCGCTGAAGGGCGCACGCATCGCCGGTTCGCTGCACATGACCGTGCAGACCGCCGTCCTGATCGAAACGCTGACCGCCCTTGGCGCGGAAGTCCGCTGGGCGTCTTGCAACATCTATTCGACGCAGGACCATGCCGCCGCCGCCATCGCTGCCGCCGGCATCCCGGTCTATGCCATCAAGGGCGAGACCCTGACCGATTACTGGACCTATACCGACCAGATCTTCCAGTTCGGCGAAGGCACCGCGAACATGATTCTGGACGATGGCGGCGATGCCACCATGTATGTCCTGATGGGCGCGCGTGTCGAAGCCGGCGAAACCGACCTGATCGCCGTCCCGACCTCGGAAGAGGAAGAGTGCCTGTTCGCGCAGATCAAGAAACGTCTTGCGCAGTCGCCGGGCTGGTTCACCCAGCAGCGTGCCGCGTTGCAGGGCGTTTCCGAGGAAACCACCACCGGCGTCCATCGTCTGTACGATCTGCACAAAAAGGGCCAGCTGCCCTTCCCGGCGATCAACGTCAACGACAGCGTCACCAAGTCGAAATTCGACAACAAATACGGCTGCAAGGAATCGCTGGTCGACGGCATCCGCCGCGCCACCGACGTGATGATGGCAGGCAAGGTCGCCGTCGTCTGCGGCTATGGCGATGTGGGCAAAGGCTCGGCCGCTTCGCTGCGCGGCGCGGGCGCCCGCGTGAAGGTCACCGAGGTCGATCCGATCTGCGCGCTGCAAGCCGCAATGGACGGTTTCGAAGTGGTGCTGCTGGAAGACGTCGCCGCCACGGCGGATATCTTCGTCACTACCACCGGCAACAAGGACATCATCCGCATCGAGCATATGCGCGAGATGAAGGACATGGCCATCGTCGGCAATATCGGCCATTTCGACAACGAAATTCAGGTCGCCGCGCTGAAAAACCACAAATGGACCAATATCAAGGACCAGGTGGACATGATCGAGATGCCCTCGGGCAATCGCATCATCCTGCTGTCGCAGGGCCGTCTGCTGAACCTTGGCAACGCCACAGGTCACCCGTCCTTCGTGATGTCCGCCAGCTTCACCAATCAGGTGCTGGCCCAGATCGAGCTGTGGACCAAGGGCGACGAATACCAGCCCGGCGTCTATATCCTGCCCAAGCATCTGGATGAGCAGGTCGCCCGCCTGCATCTGGACCGGATCGGCGTCAAGCTGACCACGCTGACCAAGGAACAGGCCGACTATATCGGTGTCACGCCCGAGGGCCCGTTCAAGGCCGAGCACTACCGCTACTAAGGGCCAAACCCCCGGTTTTGGTTGCTATTTGTCTGCAGCCAGCTACGCTTCCCCCGGAAGGATCACTTTTCGGGGGAAGACAAATGAGCAAACGGGACGACCTGATCGCGAAATACGCCGCCGACATGAAGGACAAGCTGGGCCTCTCGCCTGACCTGCACCTGCTGACCAAGGTGGTGATCGGCTGCGGTCCTTCGATCTACAGCGCCGATGCCGAAACCGTCGCGGCCAGCGACCCCGCCGAGCTTGAGCGGATCAAGAACAATTACCTGATGAAGAAGCTGGGCCTGCCCGACGGGCCGGCACTGATGGACGCGATCAATGCGGTCGTGGCCAAATACGGCAGCGCCAACCGCAACAAGTATCGCGCGGTGGTCTATTACCTGCTTTGCACGCATTTCGGCAAAGAATCCGCCTACGCCTGACCGACGGGCGGGCAACCGCCAATCCAGCCCTTGCGGCGTGGCGGGGACAGGCCAGTCCCTGCCCGCTTTGCGATTCCGGTCAAGTTCGCGCTATCCTTCTCATTCGGGCACTGGCAAATCCGCATAAGCTGTTCTTTTATGCATTAACCGCACGCTCCGGGCTGTCGTTTCCCGACATCCGGCCCCAGACTTACGGACCAAGAAAGGTTTTTCAGATGTTCCGCCGCCTGACGAGTTCCGCTCTGGCCCTGACGGCCATGACCGCACCCGCACTCGCCGATGTCACGCCCGAGCAGGTCTGGCAGTCCTGGATCGATTACTACGAGTCCGTGGGCTATTCCGTGGCCGAAGGCAGCCGGGACAAGGCCGGAAGCACCCTGACCGTGCACGACGTGCTGATCGCCGGCGGTGCCGATACCGGGCGCATGAGCATGAAGCTGCCGCAGGTCGTGCTGACCGATGACGGCAATGGCAAGGTCAGCACCGTCTTTGCCGAGGAGCTGTCCGTCAATCTTGAGGGTGAGGAACCCGAAGGCAGCAACTATGCGATCCCGATGACGGTCCGCATTCCCGGCAACCGCATCACCACCTCGGGCGCGCCCGAGGACATGACGCATGAATTCGACTATCCGACGATCGACCTGACGACGACCACGATCACCACGGAAGGCACGCAGACCCCACTGCCGATGAATTTCGCGCTGACCAATTCCACCGGCACCTTCCATGTCGTTTCGGGCACCCCGAACAAATACGACTATGCCATGAATACCGAGGCGCTGACCTTCAACGGCGACGTCACCGACGATCAGGACGGCAAGGTCAAGTTCGCGGGCAGCCTCGACGGGTTGAAAAGCCAGGGCAGCATGTCGGCCCCCGGCGACTTCACCAATATGGAAGAGGAAATGGACGCCGCGCTCAAGGCCGGGCTGGCCATGGACGGCAAGTTCGAGGCGGGCGCCGTCAATGCGACCTTCGACTATTCCGGCATGGACGAAAACGGCCAGCCCTCGACCGGCACCGGCACCTATCAGGGCAAGGGCTTTGACGCCGCCTTCTCGCTGTCGCAGGACGGCATGGGCTACCGGGTTGGCTCGAAGGCGATGGATTTCAGCCTGACTTCGCCGCAGATCCCCTTCCCCGTCAGCTATGCGATCGAAAGCGGCAGCATGGACCTGAAGCTGCCGGTCTCGCAGCGCGAGGAAGCGCAGCCCTTCAGCTTTGCCTATGCTTTGACCGGCGTGACCATGGCCGAGGATATCTGGAAGATGTTCGACCCGCAGGCCAGCCTGCCGCGGACCCCGGCCTCGCTTGAACTGGACCTGAGCGGGCTGATGAAGGTCACGCGCGACCTGTTCGCCATGCCCGAAGCGGATGAAACCGTCCCGGCGGACGATACCGACAGCGCGACGGCCGAGGGCGTTGCCCCCGACGCCCCCGCCGATGATGCTCAGGCCGAGGCCGAGACCGACGCGATGGACGATGAGGTCGCCGCCGAGCCCTCGGGCTTTGAGCCGGTCGAGATGCGGATCAACAAGTTCGCGCTGGATCTGCTGGGCGCCAAGGCCAATGCCACCGGTGAACTGAAGGCCACCGATGGCGGCAGTCTTGAGGCTCCGGTCGGGCAGATCCATGCCGAATATGAGGGCGTGAATACGCTGGTCGATACGCTGGGCAGCATTGGCCTGATCCCGCAGGACCAGATGATGGGCGTGCGCATGATGCTGGCGATGTTCGCCAAGCCCGTGGAGGGCAGCACCGACAAGATGGCCACCGACCTTGAGTTCAAGGAAGGCGGCGCGATCTTTGCCAACGGTCAACAGATCAAGTAAGACCCCGCCGGAGCAGGCCCGCGCCATGCTCCGGCAGGATTCGACGGGGTTCGGACCCGGTTCCGGG
Source organism: Paracoccus litorisediminis (assembly GCF_009711205.1). Lineage (GTDB taxonomy): Bacteria > Pseudomonadota > Alphaproteobacteria > Rhodobacterales > Rhodobacteraceae > Paracoccus > Paracoccus litorisediminis. The sequence goes on from NZ_WMIG01000002.1 coordinate 416,557, forward strand.
CCCCGTCTGCCATATAAGGAGCAGCCATGTCCGAATTTGCCCGCCTTCAGTCCCTGACCGAACAGCTTCTGTCCGCCGCGCGACAGGCCGGGGCCGATCAGGCCGATGCGGTCGCGGTCAGTGCAGCGGCTGTCTCGGTCGATGTGCGCGCGGGCAAGCTGGAACATGCCGAACGCGCCGAAGGGGTCGAAATCGGACTGCGCGTGCTGCTGGGCGGGCGTCAGGCCTGTGTGTCGGCCTCGGATCACTCCGCGCGCACGATTCAGGAAATCGCCGCCCGCGCCGTCGCCATGGCCCGCGAAACCCCGGTCGATGACAATCTTGGTCTGGCCGAGGCCGATCAACTGACCCGCGACACCGACAGCAGCCGGCTGGACCTTTACGATCACGGGGCCGATCCGACCCCGGAAGCCTTGCAGGACGCCGCCCTGCGCGCCGAAGCGGCAGCGCTGGCAGTTGACGGCGTGTCCAAGATCGAATCCGCCTCGGCCTCGCATTCGCGCCGGCAGATGTGGATAGCCGCGACCAACGGCTTTTCGGCCGGGCTGGGGCGCAGCGGGCATGGGCTGTCCACCATTGCCATTACCGGTGAGGGCACGGGGATGGAGCGCGACTGGGCCGGGGAATCCCGCGTCCACCTGTCCGACATGCCCGAACCCGAGGAAATCGGCCGTCTGGCCGCCGAACGCACCGTGGAACGGCGCGGGGCTAAAAAGCCCCCGACTGGGGCATTTCCGATCCTTTACGACGAACGCGTCGCCTCGGGTCTGATCGGGCATCTGGTCAGCGCGGTGAATGGCGCGGCAGTGGCGCGCGGCGCAAGCTGGCTGCGCGATGCGCTTGGCGAACAGGTGCTGCCCCCCGGTTTCGACCTGATCGAGCTGCCGCATCTGGCGCGCATGGGCGGCTCGCGCATTTTCGACGCCGAGGGCCTGCCGACCGCAGACCGTGCGCTGGTCCGCGATGGCGTGCTGCAGGGCTGGACGCTGGATCTGGCGACGGCGCGCAAGCTGGGGATGGAATCGACCGCCAGCGCCATGCGCGGCGCGGGCAGTCCGCCCTCTCCGGGCGTGACCAACCTTGCGCTGACCCCCGGCACAAGCACGCGCGACGAGTTGATCCGCGACATGGGCCGCGGGCTGATCGTGACCTCGATGCTGGGGGCCTCGATCAACTCCACCACCGGGGATTATTCGCGCGGGGCCAGCGGCTTCTGGGTAGAAAACGGCCAGATCACCCATGCCGTCAACGAATGCACCATCGCGGGCAACCTGCGTGACATGCTGATGCATGTGACAGCCGCCAATGACCTGCGCGACTGGCGCGCGATGCGTGTGCCCAGCCTTCTGGTCGAAGGGATGACCCTTGCCGGCGAATGATCTTGCGCTGCTGGAACAGGCCGCGCACGAGGCCGGTGAGATCGCGCTGCGCTATTGGCGCAACGACCCGCAGTCATGGGAAAAGGACGCAGGCGCCGGCCCGGTCAGCGAGGCCGATCTGGCCGTCAACGCCCATCTTGAACAGCTTCTGCGCACCGCCCGCCCGCATTACGGCTGGCTAAGCGAGGAATCGGCCGACGATGCCTCGCGGCTGGACGCCGAGCATTGCTTCATCATCGACCCGATCGACGGGACGCGGGCCTTTTTGGCCGGGCAAGAGGGGTTTTCCCATTCCCTTGCCATCGCCACCGGCGACCGGGTGACCGCCGCCGTCGTCCACCTGCCCGCCCGCGACATGACCTACAGCGCCCATGTGCATGGTCCCGGCTTGCTCAACGGGCAGCCGATGACGCCCCGAGATCATGACATCGAGGGCGCGACGGTTCTGGCATCGAAGCCCAGCCTTGACCCGGTCTTCTGGCAAGGCCGCGTGCCGCCGATCCGGCGCGAATTCCGGCCTTCGCTGGCATGGCGGCTGTGCCTTGTCGCTGAGGGGCAGTTCAACGCGACGCTGTCGACCCGCGCCGCATGGGAATGGGACATTGCCGCTGGCAGCCTGATCGCCGAACGCGCGGGCTGTATCGCCACCGAGATTTCCGGCCGCGAGATGCGCTTCAACACCGCCCGCGCCCTGTCGGACGGGCTGCTGATCGCGCCGCCGCGCCTGCATGGCCAATTGATCGCAGCTTTGGGCGACGCACCCGGGGCGCGGGCCCGAACTTGATGCCCCTGTGCCGCGCGGCTATGAAGGTAGCGACAGCACGATGACAGGGCCCGCGCATGCGCCGCATTCCTCCCGCGACCCGCGACCGGCTCGCTGACGAAATCACCTTCCACCCCGCCAATGCCGAGGCCCGCCTGCTGCGCGAGGCGTTGGGACGATTCGCCACCGGCGTCACCGTGGTCACGACCCAAGGCAGCCGGGGACCGATGGGAATGACGGTGAACAGCTTCAGCAGCGTCTCGCTTGAGCCGCCGCTGGTGCTGTGGTGCCCGGCGCGGACCTCGACCAGGCATCAGGGCTTTGTCGAGGCACAGCATTGGGCCGTGCATATCCTTGGGGCCGAGCAGTTGGACACCTGCCTGCGCTTCACCCGAGGCGGCGCGCAGTTCGACGGGCTGGACCATCTGTTGAACGATCAGGGCGTGCCGGTGATTCCCGGCGTCGCGGCGCGGTTCGACTGCCAAACCCATGCCGCGCATGAGGCGGGCGACCATACGGTGATGGTGGGGCGTGTGCTGCGGGTGACCGTGGCAGGGCCGGGCGATCACCCGCTGGTCTTTGCCGCCGGACGTTTCGGCCAGTTCGATCCCGAGGAAAGCTGACTCAGCTGCCTTCCAGCGGCGGCAGCGGCTGCGAGAAGATGTCGTCGATATTCGACGGCGGCGCGGACGAGGTCCGCAGCGAATTGCCCGGCCCGCCCAGCACCGCGATCTGACGCGCCAGCTGCGCAATGGCCAGCGATTGCGCGCGCGCGACCGTGGCTGGGCTGGCCGCGCCGCCCTCACCCATCGGTACATGGATGTCGAAGTTGCGCGCCTGATTGGCCCCGCCCGAGCGGCTGTCGCCGACGAAATAGCGTCCCGCCAGACGATAGGTCCCGTCCGATTGCGCCAGCGCCTTTTCCACCCGCACTTCTAGGGTGCGACGCGGCGGCTCGGCCAGGGGCCAAGGCTCTCCGATCACGGTTGCGCCGGACAGGTCCGAAATCGCCCGCGCCAGTGTCTGGGTAAAGGCGCGCTGCGGATTGTCGGCCCAAAGCTGCTTGGTGTTTGAGCGCACCGCCCCATCCGCGCTTTGCCAGCTGACCTCGCCAGCCGAGGCGTAATCGGGCAGCGATACGTCCTTGAGTTCGGTCGTGCCCAGACGGTTCGGCAGCCGTTCGCCGGTGGTTGGCGGGTCGATCAGGAAACGGGCGGTCTTTTCGCCACTCGAACAGCCCGCCAATACGGCCAGCAGGATTGAGGCGATCACGTATTGGCGCATCTTACCGTCCCAGAATGAAGGCTTGCGGATTGCGTTCGATGGTGCGGGCAAGGCTGCCAAAGGAATTGGCCGCGCGCCGCATCTCGCGCATCAGATTGATCGATTCATTGTTGAAGGCCGAGCGGTCGCCATAAGCCGCGATCACGCTTTCCGCCCGTGCCGCCAGCGCTTCAAGTCGCGCCGAAAGCTGCGGCAGGCGCTGCGCCGAGGTAGACACGCTGTCTGCCGCCGTCTTGGCCGAGGCCAGGGCCTCGTTCAGACTGCCAGCCGCATTGCCGTCGCGCAGATCGGTCAGCAGCCCCGAGGCCGCCTTCAGCGTATCGGACAGGTTTTTGGGCAGCTGCCCGGCATCCTCGGTGCCGATCATCGCGCGGACATCCTTCAGGATGCCCTCGGCCTCGGTCGAGATGGCGGCAAAATCGACCTCACCGACCTTGGTTGCGGCCTTGTCGATTTCCTCGACCATGGCCGGCACCTCGGCGGCGGCCAGCTTGACCGCCTCGGCGGCGGCGGCGGCCTCATCCACCATGTTGCGGATCTGGCCCGCCGCACCGGATTCACGCAATTCGGTCGCGATCTGGCGCATCTCGCCGCTGGTGGCCTTGGCATCGTCCAAGGTGCCACGCAGCGCCGAGGGAATGGCCCGCGTATCCTCGCTGCTGACCAGAGCGGTGACCGAATTCATCATGTCGGTCACGGATTTCAGCGCCTCCTCGATCGGCAGCTGGCCCACCCGCGACAGGAAGCCCTGCGCGGTCTGCGAGAAGTCCGAAACCTGACCCGGCACCGACGGAATGACCGGATAGGGCTGGGCGGTCAGGTCCAGTTCGGCGGGTTCGGCCTCGGGGAGGCTGACCAGTTCGACCTCAAGCGAGGTGCCAAAGAAACCGGCGCTGGTGATACGGGCGCGCAGGCCCTGCCGGACCTGTTCGGCCATGAATTCCTGTGCGCGTTCCGGCGTGACTTCGCCGCTCAGGCCAAGACGTTCGGGGGTGACGGCCAGTGTCACTTCCTGATCGACCTGCTCGGCCCCGGCCTCGCCCGGAACCACCTTGGCGGCCAGATTGGTGACCCGACCGACGGTCAGGCCCATATATTGGACATTCGCCCCGGTCTCGAGTCCCTTGACGGATTCGTCGACCAGCATGGTCAGGCGCAACGCATTCGACGTGTCGGTATAAAGATTGGCCCGCGCCGAGGCCTCATCGGCCTGCATTTCGAAGCGGTGGCCGTTCTTGATCGGCTGCCCACCCGAGGTCAGCGTGGCGAACTCCGCCCCGCCCTGCAGCACCGTCGCCAGCGAGTTCACGTTCAGCGCCACCCCCTGCGCCCCGAAGGACACCGAGAAGCCCGACGTGTCCCAGAACACGGTATTGCTGGTCAGCCGCGCGTCATGCGGGGCAGCGATAAAGACATCGGCCAAGACGCCCTCATCGTCTTCGGCCAGCCGCAGGTTCTGCATCTGCCCGACCGGGATACCGCGGAACAGCACCGGGGCACCCTCGGTCATCCCACGCGAGCGGTCGGCATGCAGGACGATCAGCGTGCCCCTTTCGCCGGGATTGGTCAGCGGCGGCCGCTCAAGCCCCTGGAATTCGGTCAGTTGTCCGGTTGCCTTGTCGTCCCAGTAACCCTCGATAAAGGCCCCGGTCAGCACCGTGTCCAAACGCGATATCCCCTGCGCCGAGACCTGTGGTCGCACGATCCAGAACTGCGCGTCCTGATCGATAAACGGCGCCAGATCCTTGTCGACGCGGATCTGGACGCGGACCTGCTGCAGATCCTCGGTGAAGCGGACGGATTCGACCTTGCCCACGGTAATCTCGCGGAATTTCAACGCGGTCTCGCCGGGGATGATGCCGGTCGCGTCCTTGAAATCCACGGTGACCAGCGTGCCCCGGCTGGCCAGCATGTTCCAGCCGACGCCCAGGGTGACGATCAGCGCGATGATCGGAACCAGCCAGATCAGCGACGAGCCCGCCCTTGCGGCGCGCGCGGCAGTCTTGCGGACAGGTTCGGCAGGCTTCAAGGCGGCATTCTGGCCGTCAGGCGAAGGAGTCTCGGTCATATGTCAGTTCAGTCCTTGCGGCTTCGCAGCGGCAATCCTCGCCAGATCAACCTTGGATCAAAGCTTTGCGCAGAAAGCATCGTGAAAGCAACAGATAGCGCGAAACAGACCGCCGCCGGGCCGGGATGGATCGAGGCGACGAATCCCAGTTGCACCAGCGCCGAAAGGATCGCGACGACAAAGACGTCGATCATCGACCAGCGCCCGATGAACTCGACCACCTCGTAAAGACCCAGCCGCCAATGCGCGTCATGGACCGTGGCCGGACGGCCTGCAACCCGCGCCAGCCAGGCGATCGCGATGAACTTGCCGATCGGCACGACGATCGAGGCGACAAAGACCACGCCGCCAACGAACCAGTTGCCGTAATGCAGCAGCTCGACCACGCCACCCAGAATGGTGGATTCGGTGTTCCCGCGCAGCCCGCCAAAGGTCGAGGTCTTGAGCATCGGGAACAGATTGGCCGGGATATAGAAAATCAACCCCGCGATCAGCCATGCCCAGACCGCGCTGAGCGAGCGGCGGTCTGGGGGGACAAGTTCGGCCCCGCAACGCTGGCAATGGGTTTCCGCCTCGGGCCAGACGCGACCGCAGCTGCGGCAGCCGATCAGCCCCGCGCGATGCGCCGTCATGATCGGGGCGGCGTGATCCTCATTCATTTCGCGACGGTCCTTGCCAGTTCACGCCCGTCGGTGGCCATGCCGCCATCCTCGATCGCATCCCAGATCGTGGTCGCGCTGGTAAAGACATTGCTGGCCGCATTGACCACGATCAGCCCGCAAAACGCCCAGAAGGCCGGGCCAAGGCTGATATTGGCAAGCCCCCCGACCTTGACCAGCGCCAGCGTGGTGCCGATGACGAATATCTCGGCCATCGACCAGGGGCGCAGGCTCTCGGACAGGCGGAAGGCGCCGACGGCATGGGTATAGGGCGCGCGGCCACGCGACAGCGGCAGCAGCGTATAGACCAGCAGCAGGGCGCGCAGCACCGGCAGACCGATGATCGTCGCCATCAGCGCCACGGTCAGCGGCATCAGCGCGCCATGCGAAAATGCCATCGCCACCCCGAACAGCGAGGTTTCGTTGCCAAATCCCATGCGCGAGATTTCGAGGAAGGGAAAGAACACCGCCCCCACCATCAGCACCAGAGAGGTGACCGATAGGGCGATGATCCGGGTGAACGCCCCCGCCCGAGGGCTGGCCAGCAGCGCATTGCAGCGCACGCAGCGAGCTGTCTCACCGGGTTGCAGGTCATGCTCGACATGCAGCGCATCGCAGCGCGGACAGGCGACAAGCCCCGCACCCGTGGTCAGATCGTAATCGCCTTCGACATTCATCGCCCAAGAATATGCCCTGCCCCGCCGCAATCAAGGCAAACCGGCATTCCTACGCCGCGGAATTTCGGGCGAATTGCCGCAATTAACCCGATCTTAGCGTCTGAGGCTTACTCCCTGACAGACTCGCGGGGAAAAGGTGTCACATGGGTGCAAAGCCAGGCGGTAGCCCGATCATCATCAAAAGGGTGCAGGCAAGCAGCGGTGGCGGTCACCACGGCGGCGCATGGAAAGTCGCCTATGCCGATTTCGTCACCGCAATGATGGCGTTCTTTCTGCTGATGTGGCTGCTGAACGCGACCACCGAAAAGCAGCGTCAGGGTCTGGCCGAATATTTCAACCCGACCATCGTGCAGTCCAGCAAGGGCGGCGCGCATGGACCCTTCGGCGGCGACCTGCAGAACGAGGATACGAATTCCGGCAGGGGCCTGGGATCTTCGCGCGATACGAAGGGTGGTCAGGCGCGCGACGCCGAATTCGACGCGATGGTGAAACATGTGCAGGACGCGCTGACCGGTCGCGGGGCGGAATCGATGCAGCGGGTCAATCTGCTGAAACATGTCGTCACCCGCATGACCGATGAAGGGCTGGTGATCGAACTGACCGACCTGCTGGATGAGCCGCTTTTCGTCGAGGACAGCGCCCAGCCCAGCCCTGAGCTACGCGAACTGGCCGGGATTCTGGCCGGGGTGCTTGGCCGGGTCAAAAACCAGTTGGCCATCACCGGTCATGTCCGCACCTATCCCGAGCTTCTGGTTCATTCGCCGGTCTGGGCGCTGTCGGACGCGCGCGCCCACGCAGTACGCAACCTGCTGGAAGGCGCGGGGCTGAACGAAAAACGCATTCTGCGGGTCGCGGCCTTTGCCGATCGCTGCAACCGCTCGATCAACCCGATGGACCCGGCGAACAACCGGATCGAAGTGATTTTACTTAGATAGGCCGGAAATACAGCGCACCCGTTAGGGCATTCTTTACCGGCGGCACCCCAGACTGAAGCCAATTCGACTCAGACAGGATCACCCGAATGTCGATTTCCTCTGCTCTCAGCGCCGGTGTGTCCGGCCTCGCCGCGAACTCCGCCCGGCTTGCCGGTATCTCGGACAATATCGCGAACTCCAGCACCTACGGCTATCGCCGCGTATCGACGGAATTCGAAAGCGTGGTGATCGGCGGATCGGGCAGCGGTGGTCAATACACGGCGGGCGGTGTTCTGGCCCATTCCGGTCGTGTCGTCGATCAGCGTGGCAGCCTGGTCGGAACCAGCAACGCGCTGGACCTCGCGATTACCGGGCGGGGCATGCTGCCGGTGATGAGCATGACCGAGATGAACAACCTTGGCACCGGCAATGCTCCGCTGACCCTGACCCGGACCGGAGCCTTCCGGACCGATGCCGAAGGGGTGCTGCGGACATCCTCGGGACTTGTGTTGATGGGCTGGCCCGCCAACCGCGACGGGACCCTTCCCTCGGTGCCGCGCGACTCGACCTCGGCGCTGCGGCCGATCGTTCTGAATGCCAATGACACCTATGCCGAACCGACCACCGCGATCAGTGTCGGCTTCAACCTGCCGGCCGAGGCAACGGTGGGCGGATCGACTGCGACCACCTCTTCGACCACGATCGAGTATTTCGATAATCTCGGCGCGTCACGGTCGCTGAACATGAGCTTTGTCCCGACCGTCGGCGCGGCTGGCAGCGGTCGCTCGAACTCCTGGACCATGGAGATCAGGGACATGGCGGTCACTGACGATCCGGCAACTGTGGCGGATGAGACCCTTGTCGGCTCCTATACGCTGGACTTCAACGACGCCCCCGGTGGGCCGCTGGGCTCGGTGACGACACTGTCAGGCGGTGCCTATGATCCGGCGACGGGGCAGTTGACGGTCAACGCAGCGCATGGCCCGATCACCATCACCATCGGCACGCCGGGCGGCGCGAGCGGACTGACCCAGATCAGCTCGGATTTCTCGCCCACCAACATCACCAAGAACGGCACCGCGGCAGGCGTGCTTACCGCGGTGGAGGTCGATGAGAACGGCTACCTGCGCGGGACGTACGATAACGGCATGACCCGGCTGCTGTTTCAGATCCCGCTGGTCGACGTGCCCAATCCCAACGGCCTGATCGCGCTGGACAACCAGTCCTATCAGGTCTCGCCGGAATCGGGCTCGTTCTTCCTGTGGAACGCGGGTGACGGGCCGACCGGTTCGGTGGCGGGCTATGCGCGCGAAAGCTCGACCACCGATGTGGCGGCCGAGTTGACCGACCTGATCCAGACCCAGCGGGCCTATTCGTCCAACGCCAAGATCATCACCACCGTCGACGAGATGCTGCAGGAAACCACCAACCTCAAGCGTTAAGGGCCATCCCCCCTGAAGAAGGACTGATCCCGTGAGCCTTTCATCAGCAATCTCGAATTCGCTGTCCGGTCTGACCGCGACATCGCGCGCAACCGAGATCGTTTCGACAAACATCTCGAACAAGTCGGTGGCCGGATACGCGCGGCGCGAACTTGACCTGTCATCGCGGGTCTACGCGGCCAATGGCGGCGGCGTCGCAATCGACGGCGTCCGTCGGATGGTGAATGCGGGATTGCTTGGCGACAGCCGGATCTCGATGGCGAATGCCGCCGGATCATCCGCCGTCGCCAGCTTTCATGCCACGATGGAAACCAGCTTTGGCACAGCAAATGACAGCACCTCACTGGTCACTTATCTGACGGCGCTGGACACTGCCATCGTCTCGGCCACCGCCCGACCGGACAGCGATGTCCGCCTGCAAGGGGTGCTGGATGCCGCCACTGAACTGGCAGGCAAGATCGGTGGCATCGCCCAAGGCATCTCGGATGCAAGGATTGCAGCGGACAAGTCGATCGCGAATGACGTCGGACGGTTGAACACTGCACTGAAGCGCGTCGCCGAGCTGAACCGGCAGATCACGTCGTTCTCGGCGCAGGGACAGGACCCGTCTTCGCTCGTCGATGCGCGGCAGGCGGTGCTGGACGATATTTCCAGCATTGTCCCCATCGTTGAAGTCACGCGCGAAAATGGCCGCGTTGCGATCTTCACGAAAGGGGGCGGGACGCTTCTGGACGGGACGACCCCGGCAAAGATCGAATTCACTGCGGCTGGCACGATCACCCCCGACATGACAGTCGAAAATGGCGCGCTTGGCACCGTCTCGGTGAACGGCAAAGCGCTCAGCCAGTCTGAAATGCAGATTTTCTCGGGCGGCTCACTCGCGGCCAACTTCGAAATAAGGGACAAGCTTGCCCCGGCCTATCAGGAACAGATCGACGCATTCGCGCGCGAGATCTACGACCGCTTCGCAGACCCCTCGCTGGACCCCAGCCTGACCGTGGGCGAGCACGGCCTGTTCGCAGATGGGCAGTCCGACTTTACCGCTGGTACCGAGCGCGGTCTGGCCAACCGGCTGTCGATCGCCGCCGAGATGGACCCGGCCCAAGGCGGTCAGTTGTGGCGAATTCGGGCCGGCAGGAACGCCACTGACGCCGGTGATGCTGGCGAAAGCGGGCTGCTGTTGCGGATGAGCACGGCACTGTCCGAAAATCGCAGTCCCGCGTCCTCGGCACTGCCCGGTGCGCCCAAGTCGCTGCTTGGGATCGCGTCGGATATCGCCTCGCAAGCCGCCAGTCTTCGCCTGCGCAGCGACACTGCCAGCGTTCAGGACCAGACCCGTTCAGAAGGTCTTCGTACCGCACTTTTGGCCGAGGGCGTCGATACCGACACCGAAATGCAGGCCCTGCTGACGCTTGAGCGGGCCTACTCGGCCAATGCCAAGGTCCTCCAGACCGCCAGCAACATGCTCGACGAACTTCTGAGGCTGACATGACCCAATTCAATTCGATCAGCGATCTGGCCCGTTCCTATCAGTTGCGCCTGTCCCAGACGGCGATCAAGTCGCGGCTGAGTGCGATCTCGCAAGAGGCGACGACGGGCATCAAATCCGACATTCCTCAGGCGCTGCGGGGTGACCTGAACCGGATCTCGCAGATCGAGAACCGGCTGACCACGCTCAAGGATTATTCAAACAATCTCAGCGAGGCTCAGGGCGTTCTGTCGGCCATGCAGACGGCATTGGGCAGTATCCAGAGCATCGTGTCGGAAACCGGGACGGTACTCATGTCAGATGCGATTGTCGCCTCGCCCGCGACGCTGGGCGTGTATCTGGACAAGGCGCCGGCCGATCTGAAGACCGCCTTGAATGCTCTCAATACCTCTGTCGGGGGCCGGTTCGTGTTCTCGGGCAGTCGCACCGATCAGCCCGCGATGGTCAGCTATGACGACCTGCTGAGCGATCTGACTACCGCGATCGGTGGAGCGACCTCGGTCAGCGGAGTTATTGCCGCGATAGATACGTTCTTTGACGCGCCTGCGGGCGGCGGAGGATTTTCGGATCAGGCCTTTACCGGCAATGACCAAGGCAATTTTTCGATCGCCATTTCGCCGGGACGGAATGTCGAGCCCAAGATTACCGGCAACTCGACCGAGCTTCGAACCGTTCTGAAAGGCCTCGCGACGATGGCCTATCTGGCCCAGAATGACACGCTGGATCATGAGACCCGCCGCGAAATCTCGCGCCAAGCGGGTCGGATGATGGTCGAGGGCGAGATGCAGATGACCTCGGCGCGCACCGTTCTGGGTGTGCAACAGGAGGCCGCCGCCAAGGCACAGACCACCAATGAGGCCGAAGGCTCGGCGCTGGCGCTGGCGCGCAACACGCTCATTGCGGCAGACCCCTATGAGGCCGCCACCGCGATGAGCGAACTCGAATCCAACCTTGAGACGCTCTATGCGGTAACCGCGCGCCTGTCGAAGCTCAGCCTGACGGATTACCTGTGATGCGCGTTGCCCTTCTGGTCATCCTGGCTGCGTTTTGGGGGGCAATGGGGCAGGCAGCACCGGTGCGGATCAAGGATCTGGCGAACGTCGAAGGTGTCCGGGGCAACGATCTTGTCGGCTATGGGCTGGTGGTCGGTCTTAACGGATCGGGTGACAGTCTGCGAAACTCGCCCTTCACCGAAGAAATTATGGCCGGGCTGCTTGAGCGATTGGGCGTGAATGTCACGGATGAAGCATTCCGACCCAAGAATGTGGCTGCTGTCATCGTGACGGCGACGCTGCCGCCTTTCGCCCGGTCAGGATCGCAGATCGGTGTCAATGTCGCCGCTATCGGGGATGCGAAAAGCCTGCTTGGTGGGACTTTGGTGATGACACCGCTGAACGCGGCAGATGGCGAAATCTACGCGGTTGCACAGGGTTCCGTTCTGGCCGGGGGGGTTGAGGCCAGCGGCGAGGCCGCCTCGGTCGTCCAGGGTGTGCCAACCACAGGCACGATACCGTCGGGTGCCAGGGTCGAACGCGAGGTGGCCTTTGATTTTTCGCAGATGACCAATATTCGCCTTGCCCTGCGCAATCCCGACTTCACCACGGCAGCGCGGGTTGAGGCCGCGATCAACCGCGATCTTGGATCAGGTCTGGCGGAACTGATCGACTCGGGCACAATCGCCATCGATTCATCGACGCTGGGCAAGGTGAACCCTGCCCGACTGATTGGCCGGATCGAGAATATCTCGGTCGAACCCGAAAATTCCGCCCGTGTTGTCATCGACCACAAGTCGGGGACGATCGTGATCGGCGAAGATGTCCGCATCGATCGCGTGGCCGTGTCGCAGGGGAACCTGACCCTGAGGGTCCGCGAAGCACCGATCGTGTCCCAGCCAAACCCCTTTGCGCCCGGCGATACAGTGGTCCTGCCCCGCAGTCAGGCCGAGATCACGCAGGAACCCGGTATCGGCTTTGCCGAAGTGTCGGGCGAAACCTCGCTATCGGATGTGGTCGCCGGCTTGAACGCGTTGGGGATCAGGCCGCGCGACATGATCGACGTGCTGAAGGCCATTCATGCAGCCGGTGCGCTGCATGCGGAGTTCATCGTGAATTAGGACGATCTGTCCCGCGCGCCCCTTGGCCCGCGGTACTTACCCCATTCTTTCGCTGGCATAGCTTCCGGGTGATGCGGGGAAGATGACGGTCTTGTTGCCGTTGAGGAAGGAGCGGCGATGGATATGGGCGTGGATGGCGCGGGCCAGGACCTGGCTTTCGACATCGCGGCCCAGGCTGACGTAATCGTCCGGCGACTGGGCATGGGTGACGCGGATGATGTCCTGCTCGATGATCGGGCCTTCATCCAGATCGGCGGTGACGTAATGCGAGGTCGCTCCGATCAGCTTCACGCCGCGCTCATATGCCTGCTTGTAGGGGTTCGCGCCCTTGAAGCTGGGCAGGAAGGAGTGGTGGATATTGATGATCCGCCCCGACATCCTGCGGCACAGTTCATCCGACAGCACCTGCATGTAGCGCGCCAGCACGATCAGGTCGGCCCCGGTATCCTCGACCACCTGCAGCAGCTGGGCCTCGGCCTGCGGCTTGTTCTCGCGCGTGACCTTGATGCAGTGGAAGGGAATGTCATGGTTCACCACCACCTTCTGGTAATCCATGTGGTTCGAGATCACCGCCACGATGTCGATGGGCAGCGCCCCGATCCGCCAGCGATACAGCAGGTCGTTCAGGCAATGGCCGAAGCGGCTGACCATGATGACGACCTTCATCTTCTCGGCCTCGTCATGGAAGGCATAGGTCATGTTGAAGGCCTTGCCCGCCTGAGCAAAATCTTCGTTCAACTCCTGATGTCCCACGCCCTCTTCCGACACGAAGCTGACCCGCATGAAGAACCGCCCGGTCTCGGCATCGTCGAACTGGCTCGAGTCGGTGATGTTGCAGCCCTTGCCAGCCAGATAGGCCGAGATCGCGGCCACGATCCCCCGGGTCGAGGGACAGGTGACGGTCAGGCAGTATTTCGTCATCGGGGTCTCCACTGTCATTGGGCCGCAGCCGCTTGTTCTTTCTTGCATTGGCCTTCCGGGCGGCGCTGCGCCCGGAAAGATTGGGGCCGCTTCAGACCGTCAGCCCCTCGGGCTCGGGCAGGCCATGGGCGCGGCAGCAGGCGGTCAGCGTATTGGCCAGAAGGCAGGCGATGGTCATCGGCCCGACCCCGCCCGGCACCGGGGTGATGGCGCCGGCGACCTGAACCGCGCTGTCGAAATCCACGTCGCCGACCAGCCGGGTCCGGCCGTCTTCGCTGATGCGGTTGATGCCGACATCGATCACGGTCGCGCCGGGCTTGATCCAGTCGCCGGGGATCATCCGCGGACGGCCCACCGCCGCGACCAGGATATCGGCGCGGCGGCAAACCTCGGCCAGATCCCTAGTCCGGCTATGCGCCACGGTCACCGTGCAGCTTTCGCCCAGCAGCAGCTGCGCCATCGGCTTGCCGACGATATTGCTGCGCCCGACCACCACCGCGTTCAGCCCGGAAAGATCGCCCAGCCGGTCGCGCAGCATCATCAGGCAACCCAGCGGCGTGCAGGGCACCATCGCCTTCTGCCCGGTGCCCAGCAGACCGACATTGAGGATATGGAACCCGTCCACGTCCTTCGACGGATCGATGGCATTGATCACCGCCTCAGAATCCAGATGCTTCGGCAGCGGCAGTTGCACCAGGATGCCATGCACCGCCGGATCGGCATTCAGCGCCGCGACCTGCGCCATCAGCGCCTCTTGCGAGGTGTCGGCGGGCAGCTTGTATTCCCACGAGTTCATCCCGGCCTCGCGGGTCTGGATGCCCTTGTTGCGGACATAGACCTCCGAGGCCGGATCCTCGCCCACCAGCACCACTGCCAGCCCCGGAACAATGCCCTGCGCCGCCAGCCGCGCCACATGCGCCCCAACCAGACCCCGAACTCGAACAGAAAACGCCTTGCCGTCAATCAGTTCCGCTGTCATTCGCCGCACTCCTTCGCTTCGCCAATGGCCCTGACAACGGACCTGCCGACCGCCGCGTCAGCGCCGCGCGCAGGCATGAACCGGATCAAGACCCTGATTTGCGCCGAGGCCCTATCATCTTTCCTTTCGCTTCTCCAACCGGGAACCGTTCTGGAACAGACATTCGGGCGACGCGAGGCGATTTGCGACATGGGCGTGGCGCTTTCAGGCACCGCCGCGTTGATCCCGCGGCGATGTCGCATCGGGCAGGCCTGCGCCCTCGCCGTCAGCCGGCCGCGGCCATTATTTTGACCAGTTCGGACACTTCAGGCGCGACCGGATTTCCCTTCATCGAGGAGCTGGCGAGCGAGGCCTCGGCCACGGCGACATGCTGCGCAGGCTCAAGTCCCTGCGCGCGCAGCCCGGGCAAGCCGGAATCTGCGGCCCATTGCGCCAAGGTCTGCGGCGCGTCCGCCGCATCGCCGCCCAGTACATCGGCAATAATCACGCAGACCTCGTCGATGCGCGCGGGATCGGCAACCAGCCGGCGGTTCATCTCAAGCACCGGCCCCAGCAACACACCACAGATCGCGCCATGCGCGGCCGGGGTGACGCCACCGATCACGCCCGCCAGTCCATGCACCGCGCCAAGCCCGCCATTCGCCAATGCGATCCCACCGCAAAGACTGGTCCATGCCAGCCTGTCGCGCGCATCCGCATCCTCGGCCTGCATCAGCCGCACCAGCGCGCGCAGGCCCGGCGCGATGACCGGGCGCACCAGCGCGTCGGTAAAGGGGGTGGCCTTCGAGGACACGTAAGGTTCGATCACCTGCGCCAAGGCATCCAGACCCGAGGCCAGTGTCACCGCTCGCGGGCAGTGATCCGTCAGCGCCGGATCGACGATCGCGATACGCGGCAGCATCCGCTCATCCCGGACCGAAACCTTGCGGCCATGTTCGGGCAGGCCGATCACCGCGTTGCGGGTGGCCTCGGCCCCGGTACCAGCGGTGGTCGGCAGTGCGATATAAGGCAAGGGCGCGGCGGCCAGCGGCAACCCGCGGCCGACAACCTCAAGGTGGTCCATGATCCCGCCCGGCGCCGGGATCAACCCGGCCAATGCCTTGCCAAGATCAAGCGCCGCACCTCCGCCCAAGCCCGCGACCCAATAGGGGCGGAATCCCTTCGCTTGTGCCAGCGTGTCCTCTAGCATCTGCAGCGTCGGTTCTGATCCGCAGGCAAGCGTCAGGACCTCGGCCCCCTCGGCGCGCAAAGCCTGCACCAGCCATTCGGCCCGGGTCCCATCCGCGCCATGCACCACGATCCCGCGCGTACCGTAAGCCCGGATCAGCGCCGGAGCCTTTTGCGCCTCACCCCGCCCGAACATCACGCGGCCCGGCAGGGCAAAGCCAAAGGAATTCATGCAGCCTCCATCGTGGCCGCAACGGCCTTTTTCCAGCGGGCATACTTTGCCTGCCGCAGGCTGTCATCCATCTTTGGCTCAAAGCGGCGATCCAGCGCCCATTGACCGGAAATCTGATCGGGCGGCGGGCACAGCCCGGCCTGCAGCCCGGCCAGATAGGCAGCCCCCTGCGCGGTGGTTTCCGTCACCTTGGGTCGATCGACCGGCGCGCCCAGAATGTCGGACAGGAACTGCATCGACCAGTCGCTGGCCGCCATCCCGCCATCGACCCGCAGCACCGCCCCACCCGCCGAACCCCAATCGGCCCGCATCGCTTCCAGCAGGTCGCGGGTCTGGTAGCCCACGCTTTCCAGCGCCGCACGGGCGAATTCGGCGGGGCCGGAATTGCGCGTCAGGCCAAAGATCGCGCCCCGGCAATCGGGGCGCCAATAGGGCGCGCCAAGCCCGGTAAAGGCCGGGACCATCACCACATCCTGCAAAGGGTCGGCCTTTTGCGCCAGGGGCTGGGTTTCGGATGCGGTGCGGATGATCTTCAGCCCGTCGCGCAGCCATTGCACCACCGCGCCCGCAATGAAGATCGAGCCCTCCAGCGCATAGGTCGTCTGCCCGTTCAACCGATAGGCGATGGTGGTCAACAACCGGTTCTTCGAGGGCACCATGTCCGGCCCGGTGTTCAGCAGCGCAAAACAGCCGGTGCCATAGGTCGATTTCATCATTCCGGGCTGGAAACAGGCCTGACCCACGGTGGCGGCCTGCTGATCTCCGGCGACGCCAAGGATCGGGATCTCGTGCCCGAACAGGTCGGCGCGGGTCATGCCGTAATCGGCGGCGCAATCGCGCACCTCGGGCAGAAGCTGCATCGGGATGTCGAGCAGCTTGCAGATATCCTCGTCCCAGCGGTTCTCGGCGATATTATAAAGCAGCGTCCGCGCAGCATTGGTGGCGTCGGTCGCATGCACCTTGCCCCCGGTCAGGTTCCAGATCAGCCAGCTGTCAACCGTGCCAAAGGCCAGCTCGCCCGCCTCGGCCCGCGACCGGGCGCCTTCGACATTGTCCAGAAGCCACGCCAGTTTCGTCCCCGAGAAATAGGGGTCCAGCAGCAACCCGGTCCGGGCCGAGATCATCGCCTCATGCCC
Organism: Paracoccus litorisediminis; assembly: GCF_009711205.1. Lineage (GTDB taxonomy): Bacteria > Pseudomonadota > Alphaproteobacteria > Rhodobacterales > Rhodobacteraceae > Paracoccus > Paracoccus litorisediminis. The sequence goes on from NZ_WMIG01000002.1 coordinate 433,780, forward strand.
CTCGGCCTTCAGCCGCTCGCACATATCGGCGGTGCGACGGTCCTGCCAGACGATGGCATTATGCAGTGCACGGCCCGTGGCGCGGTCCCAAAGCAGGGTCGTCTCGCGCTGGTTGGTGATGCCGATGGCGGCGATACTGGCCGCGCCGATGCCTGCCCGCTCAATGGCGGCACGCGCGGTCGCGGCGGCAGTGGCCCACAGATCGGCGGGGTCATGTTCAACCCAGCCCGAGGCCGGGAAATGCTGGCGGAATTCTTCCTGCGCCGAGGAAATCACCTTGAGCGAGGCGTCAAACAGGATCGCACGGGACGAGGTCGTCCCCTGATCAATGGCAAGGATATGGGTCATGCTGGAACCGGGGACGGAAAATGGAAAAAGGGGCAAGGCGCAAGGCCCTGCCCCCGTAAGCCCTTACTGCCAGGACTTGATCAGCTCGTCATAGGAAACGGTTTCGCCCTTGGGCTTTTCGTTTTCCAGCTTGCCCACCGGCGCGCCGGGCGCGTCCAGCCATTCCTGCGGGTCCTTTTCCTCGTTCATCTTGGGACCGAGGTCGCCCTGAACGCCAGCGCGCTCAAGCCGTTCCAGCACCTTTTCCTGCTCTGCGCAAAGCGCATCCAGCGCCTCTTGCGGAGTCTTGGCGCCCGACATGGCATCGCCGATATTCTGCCACCACAGTTGAGCCAGCTTCGGATAATCGGGGATGTTCGTGCCGGTCGGCGACCATTGCACGCGGGCGGGCGAGCGATAGAACTCGACCAGACCGCCAAGCTTGGGCGCGCGTTCGGTGAAGGACTTGTCGCGAATGGTCGACTCGCGGATGAAGGTCAGCCCGACATGGGATTTCTTCACGTCCACGGTCTTCGAGGTAACGAACTGCGCGTAAAGCCATGCGGCCTGCGCGCGGTCCACCGGGGTCGATTTCATCAGTGTCCACGAACCCACGTCCTGATAGCCGATCTTGGTCCCTTCCGACCAATAGGCACCATGCGGGCTGGGGGCCATGCGCCATTTCGGCGTACCGTCGGCATTCACCACGGCAGTGCCTTCCTTGACCATGTCGGCGGTGAAGGCGGTGTACCAGAACATCTGCTGTGCGATGTCGCCCCGCGCCGGAACCGGACCTGCCTCGCCGAAGGTCATGCCCTGCGCTTCCGGCGGCGTGTATTTCTGCAGCCATTCGATCGCCTTGGTCACGGCATAGACCGCAGCCGCGTCGTTCGTCGCACCGCCGCGCGCCACGCAGGAGCCGACGGGACGCGAGTTCTCGTCGACGCGGACGCCCCATTCATCGACCGGAAGACCGTTCGGCTCGCCCTTGTCGCCCATGCCAGCCATGGACATCCAGGCATCGGTGTAACGCCAGCCAAGGCTGGGGTCCTTCTTGCCGTAATCCATATTGCCCCAGGCCTTGGCCGGGCCGCCTTCGATATAGGACATGTCGCGGCCGGTGAAGAATTCGGCAATGTCCTCATAGGCCGACCAGTTCACCGGGACGCCCAGATCATAGCCATACTTGGCCTTGAAGTCGTCCTTGGTTTTCTGATCGTTGAACCAGTCGTACCGGAACCAGTAAAGGTTCGCGAATTGCTGGTCGGGCAGCTGGTACAGGTCGCCATCCGGCGCGGTGGTGAACTTCAACCCGATGAAATCGTTCAGATCCAGCGTCGGGCTGGTGAAGGCCTTGCCCTCATCTGCCATCCACTTGGTCAGGTCGCGGGCCTGCTGATAGCGCCAATGGGTGCCGATCAGGTCCGAGTCGTTGACATAGCCGTCATAGATATTCTCGCCGGTCTGCATTTGGGTCTGCAGCTTCTCGACGACGTCACCCTCGCCGATCAGGTCATGGGTGATCTTGATGCCGGTGATGGCGGTAAAGGCCGGAGCCAGCACCTTGGATTCGTATTCGTGGGTGGTGATCGTTTCCGAGACGACCTTGATCTCCATCCCCGCCAGCGGTTTTGCGGCGTCGATGAACCATTGCATTTCCTTTTCCTGATCCGCGCGTGGCAGCGTGGACAGATCGCCGATCTCGGCGTCCAGGAATTTCTTGGCGGCCTCCATGTCTGCCCAGGCCGGGGCTCCTCCCATGACCATCAGCGCCAATGCGATCGCTGTGGTCGTCCGTGTCGGTCTCATGTTTTCCTCCCTGATGAGACGTCCATTCTTCCGCGCGGGGCCTGAGCCCCGCCCGGTATTTCAAACCCAGCGGAACACCGCGGCGGCATAGGCCAGGCACAAAGCCAGCCCCCACCAAACCGGAGCCCCAAAGAAGAACAGCCAAGCCAGACAGATGAAGGCCGAACCCAGCAGCGTGATGAATAGCCGGTCGCCACGTGTCGTCTCGATCCGCAGGATGCCCCGGCGCGGGGTTTCCGGAAAGCGGATGGCCAGAATAGTGAACAGGACCAGCAGGCTGGCGATCACCCAAAAGAAGGCCGCGACCGGAAAGCTCCAGGCCATCCAGCCACCGGGGATCATCGGCGCGGTCCAGTCCTTGGCGCCGTCCTTGGTGGGCGTGGCCCAGACCAGGAAGGCAAGGACGGCGCCAAGGAGGGTCGCGGCGGTCAGGTAGACGGCCTGCCAGTTGCCGCGACGATGGGCGGGGATTGCTGCGTCGATCATCAGACCCTCCCCAGGGCAAAGCCCTTGGCGATGTAGTTGCGGACAAACCAGATCACGAGCGCGCCGGGCACGATGGTCAGCACGCCCGCCGCAGCCAGCACGCCCCAATCCATCCCCGAGGCCGAAACCGTCCGGGTCATGGTCGCCGCGATCGGCTTGGCGTTGACCGAGGTCAGGGTGCGCGACAACAGCAGCTCGACCCATGAGAACATGAAGCAGAAGAAGGCGGCGACCCCGATTCCGCTGGCGATCAGCGGCATGAAGATTTTCACGAAGAAGCGCGGGAAGGAATAGCCGTCGATATAGGCAGTCTCGTCGATTTCCTTGGGGACTCCGCGCATGAAACCCTCAAGGATCCAGACCGCCAGCGGCACGTTGAACAGGCAATGCGCCAGCGCCACCGCGATATGCGTGTCGAACAGCCCGATCGACGAATACAGCTGGAAGAAGGGCAACGCGAAGACCGCGGGCGGTGACATCCGGTTGGTCAGCAGCCAGAAGAACAGGTGCTTGTCCCCGATGAAATTGTAGCGCGAGAAGGCATAGGCCGCAGGCAAGGCCACCGCGATCGAGATGACGGTGTTCATCACCACGAAGATGATCGAGTTGACATAGCCCATGTACCAGCTGGGGTCGGTCAGGATCACCTGATAGTTGCGGAAGGTCAGGTTCTGCGGAAACAGGCTGAAGGTCCCGGTGATCTCGGCATTGGTCTTCAGGCTCATGTTCACAAGCCAGTAGATCGGGATCATCAGGAACAGCAGGTAAAGCGTCATGACGATCTTGGCGGAACGCGGTGTCATTGGGCTGCCTCCGCTTTGTCCATGCTGGTCATGACGGTGTAGAACACCCAGCTGACCAGAAGGATCACAAGGAAATACATCAGGCTGAAGGCCGCCGCCGGGCCAAGGTCGAACTGCCCCACTGCCATCTTGACCAGATCGATGGACAGGAAGGTGGTGGCATTGCCCGGACCGCCGCCGGTCAGCACGAAGGGCTCGGTATAGATCATGAAGCTGTCCATGAAGCGCAGCAGCACGGCGATCAGCAGCACGCCCTTCATCTTGGGCAGCTCGATATAGCGAAACACTGCCCAACGGCTGGCCTGATCGATGCGCGCGGCCTGATAATAGGCCTGCGGGATCGACTGCAGCCCGGCATAGCACAGCAGCGCGACAAGGCTGGTCCAGTGCCAGACATCCATGACGATGACCGTGGCCCAGGCGTCGATCGGATCGTTGACGTAGTTGTAATCCAGCCCCAGCGCCTCAAGCGTATGTCCCAGCAGGCCGATATCGACGCGGCCAAAGATCTGCCAGATCGTACCGACCACGTTGAACGGGATCAGCAGTGGCAGCGCCATAACGACCAGCACAAGGCTGGACCAGAAGCCCTTCTTGGGCATGTTCAGCGCGACAAAGATGCCCAGCGGCACCTCGATCGCCAGCACGATGGCCGAGAACAGGATCTGCCGCCCCAGCGCCCCATGCAGGCGCGAGGAATGGATCATCTCATCGAACCATTCGAGGCCCGCCCAGAAGAACTCATTGTTCCCGAAAGTGTCGTTGAAAGCGTAGTTCACCACCGTCATCAGCGGGATCACCGCCGAAAAGGCGACCAGCGCCAACACCGGCAGAACCAGGAACCAGGCCTTGTTGTTCTGGATTTTCTGCATCAGGCGGCCCTTTCCACAGCTTGCGGGGCGACCCGCCAGTCATCGGCATAGACGCCGATCTTGCCCGGCAGAAACGCCACGCGCGGCGAGGGGCCGGGCGGAGGCGCGTCTTCGGGCAGGACGATATTGAAGGGAGTGCCGGACAGTTCGGCCCGCAGGATCCGGTGACGACCGACATCCTCGATCCGGCGAATGGTCACCGGCAGGCCCTGATCGGACAGCACGACATGTTCGGGGCGGATGCCGATGCGGGTGCGCCCGGCAAGTGTGCCGTAATGCGCGCCCAGATCCACCTGCGTGCCGCCGATCAGCATGGCGCGGTGGCCGTCGATCTTGGCGTCGATGAAATTCATCCCCGGAGAGCCGATGAAATAGCCGACGAATGTATGCGCGGGTGTCTCGAACAGCTCCTCGGGCGTGCCCATCTGCACGACGCGGCCGTCATACATGACCACGACCTTGTCGGCGAAGGTCAGCGCCTCGGTCTGGTCATGGGTGACATAAATCATCGTATGGCCGAACTGGCGGTGCAGCTGTTTCAGCTGGGTGCGCAGTTCCCATTTCATATGCGGGTCGATGACGGTCAGCGGCTCGTCGAACAGGATGGCGTTCACGTCCTCACGAACCATTCCGCGGCCAAGGCTGATCTTCTGTTTCGCATCCGCCGTCAGGCCTTGGGCCTTGCGGGACAGCATCGCCTCCATCCCGATCATGCGGGCGATCTGGTCGACGCGGGTCTTGATATAGGCCGCATCCATGCCGCGATTGCGCAGCGGAAAGGCCAGATTGTCGCGCACGGACATGGTGTCGTAGACGACCGGGAACTGGAAAACCTGCGCGATATTGCGCTCGGTCGTGGGCGCGTCGGTCACGTCGCGATCACCGAACAGGATGCGTCCCTGACTGGGCCTGAGCAGACCCGAGATGATGTTCAAAAGCGTGGTCTTGCCGCAGCCCGAGGACCCCAGCAGCGCATAGGCGCCGCCATCCTGCCAAACATGGGTCATTTCCTTCAGCGCATAGTCGCTGTCCGATTTCGGATGCGCACTGTAGCTGTGGGCAAGGTTTTCAAGCGTGATCTGTGCCATGATCCCCCTCCCTCAGGCGGCTTGCGCATAGGCGGCGGGGGCGGCAAGCCGACCCTCGCCGTCGAACAGATAGATGTGGCGCGGATCCAGCCACAGCGAGATTTCCTGCCCCGGTTCCAGCACCTGCACCCCTTCGACCAGCGCGATCCAGCGATCCTCGCCATGGCTGACATGGATGAAGCTTTGCGCGCCGGTGATCTCGGTCACGATCACCTTGCAGCGCAGATCCAGCGCCGCCGCCGAGGGGCGTTCCAGCGACAGGTGATTGGCACGGAAACCGGCCATGTAGCTGCCATCCTGAACCGCAAAGGCCGGGGCATCGACGCCCTCACCGAAGCTCAGCCGCGCGCCCTGCTTCACCGCCGAGGTGAAATTCATCGGCGGATCGCTGAAGACCCGCGCCGTGGTCGCATCGACCGGCTCGCGATAGACGCGAGGCGTCGGGCCGAATTGGGTGACGCGCCCCTCCCATAGGGTCGCGGTATTGCCGCCCAGAAGCAGCGCTTCCTCGGGTTCGGTGGTCGCATAGACAAAGATCGCGCCCGAGGCCTCGAAGATGCGGGGGATTTCCACCCGCAATTCCTCGCGCAGCTTGTAGTCAAGGTTCGCCAAGGGTTCATCCAGCAAGACCAGCCCCGCGCCCTTGACCAGCGCGCGGGCCAAGGCGCAGCGCTGCTGCTGGCCGCCCGACAGTTCCAAGGGCTTGCGCGCCAGCATCGGCGTCAGGTGCAGCATCTCGGCGGTTTCGCGGACCTTGCGGTCGATCTCGGCCTTGGGGCGGCCAAGGATGCGCAGGGGCGAGGCGATGTTTTCGTAAACCGTCAGGCCGGGATAGTTGATGAATTGCTGATAGACCATGGCGACGCCCCGGTCCTGCACGCGCTTGCCGGTCACGTCCTCGCCATGCCACAGGATGCGGCCCGTGGTCGGCGCATCTAAGCCCGCCATCAGCCGCATCAGGCTGGTCTTGCCCGACAAGGTCGGCCCCAGCAGCACGTTCATCGTGCCATTCTGCAATGTCAGGCTGGTGGGGTGGATATGGACCCGCCCCTCGACCATCCGTGACACTGCCTGCAATTCCAGAACCATTGCCTCTCCCTCACTCGGCCGCGTCTGCGGCGCGGCCCGCAAGCCATGCCGCCAGCGCGTCGATCTGTTCGCTTGTCATCTTCAATCCCAGCTTGGTGCGCCGCCACAGGATGTCCTCGGCTGTGCGGGCATATTCGCGGGTCAGGAACCAGTTCACCTCGGCCTCGGACAGGCCGGCACCGAAATCCCGGCCAAGGTCGGCGCGCGAGACGGCATTGCCCAGCACGTCGAAAACTTCGATCCCATGGGTGCGCAGCAGACGCTGGACCTGCGGCGCCGTCAGGAATGGATAGCGTGCGGCGATGCGCGAGGTCAGCGTGGCCACGCCGCTGACCGGAAAATCGCCGCCCGGCAGTGGCACCCGCGCCGTCCATGCCGCCCCGGAATGCGGGAAATGCGGCGCGAGCTTTGCCAGCGCACTTTCCGCCAGCCGCCGATAGGTGGTGATCTTGCCGCCAAAGACGTTGAGCAGCGGCGGCCCGTCCTCATGCAAGCTGAGTACATAGTCCCGCGTCGCCGCCGTGGCCGATTTCGCACCGTCATTGTAAAGCGGCCGCACCCCGGAATAGGTCCAGACCACCTGTGCGGGCGTCACCGGCAGCGCGAAATAGCGGCTGGCAAAGGCGCAAAGGTAATCGCGCTCCTCGTCGGTGCAGCGGGCCTCACCGGGCGGACCCTTGTGGTCCATGTCGGTGGTGCCGATCAGGGTGAAATCCTGCTCATAGGGGATGGCAAAGATGATCCGCCCATCCGTCCCCTGAAAGAAATAGCAGCGGTCGTGATCATAGAGTTTCGGCACGACGATATGGCTGCCACGAACCAGCCGGACGCCTTCGGTCGTGGGAATATGGGTGACATTGCGGATGACATCCTCGACCCACGGACCCCCGGCATTGACCAGCGCGCGGGCCTGATGGACTGCCGGGCCATCCGCGCCTTCGGTGGTGATGTGCCACAAGCCGTCCACGCGCTCGGCATGGGTGACGCGGCGACGGGTCAGGATCGTTGCGCCCCGCGCCTCGGCATCGCGGGCGTTCAGCACGACAAGCCGCGCATCCTGTACCCAGCAATCGGAATATTCCCAGCCAAGCCGGAAACCCTGCTTCAGCGGACGGCCCAAGGGATCACTGGACAGGTCCAGCCTGCGCGTGCCCGGCAGGATTTTTCGTCCGCCCAGATTATCGTAAAGGAACAATCCCAGACGGATCAGCCAACCCGGACGACGGCCCCGCATCCACGGCATCGCCATCCCCAGCAGCCGCGAAGTCGGCGTGTCGGATTCGAACCGCATGTCCGGGGAATAGGGCAGCACGAAACGCATCGGCCAGCTGATATGAGGCATGGCAGACAGCAGCGTCTCGCGTTCCTCAAGCGCCTCGCGGACCAGCCGGAATTCGAAGAATTCCAGATAACGCAACCCGCCATGGAAAAGCTTGGTCGAGGCAGACGAGGTTGCCTGGGCCAGATCGCCCATCTCGGCCAGCGTAACGGACAGGCCGCGCCCGACCGCGTCACGCGCGATCCCGCAGCCATTGATGCCGCCGCCGATGATGAAAAGATCACTGACCAAACCTGCTTGCGACGACACCCGACCCTCCGAAGCCTCCCAACCCCGTCTGAAGCGAAAGCTGCACCCGCGCTCACGTATCCGTCAACAGATATTTTCGTTTACCTTGCGCAAACCAACAAAACGAACATTTATATTTGCGGTATGGCAGACTTGCGCGTATTTGCGAATGGCTTCATCTTCATCCGGGAAGCGCGCGACAAGGGAGGCGACATGGCACTGGGCATTCGGCAGAACCAGATTCTTGATCTGGCGCGCAGCGAGGGTCGTGTGCAGGTCGACGATCTGGCCCAGCGGTTCGAGGTGACGCTGCAGACCATCCGGCGCGATCTGGGTGAGCTGGCCGAGGCAGGCTTGCTGGACCGCGTGCATGGCGGCGCGATTCCCCGCGCGGGCACGGTCAATCTGGGATATGAGGCGCGGCGGCGGATGAATGCGGATGCCAAATCCGCCATCGGCGCGGCCTGCGCCGCCGCCATTCCCGACAATTGCAGCCTGATCCTGAACCTTGGCACCACGACCGAGGCGGTGGCGCAGGCTTTGGTCCATCACTCGAACATCACCGTGGTCACCAACAACATGAACGTGGCCAATATCCTGCTGGCCAATCCCGGCTGCGAGATCATGGTGGCAGGGGGCGCGCTGCGTCGGTCAGACGGCGGGCTGGTCGGAGAGTTGACGACGCAGTTCTTCGAGCAGTTCAAGGTCGATTACGCGGTGGTCGGGACCTCGGCCCTGGACCATGACGGCGACATGCTGGATTTCGATCTGGCCGAAGTGCGGGTCAGCCGCGCCATCCTGCGTCAGGCGCGCCGGGCCTTTCTGGTCACCGACCATTCCAAGCTGGGCCGCCCGGCCCCCGCCCGCATCGCCAGCCTGTCCGAGATCGACACGGTGTTCACCGATTGCCCGCTGCCCCGCGATCTGGCCGCGCGCTGCGCCGAATGGGGAACGCAGATCCAGATCTGCCCCGCCCATCCGCAAGAGTAATCAGGTCGCCTCGCGCGTCCTGCCACCGCGGATCGCACCGGCACGCGCTGCCAACGCCGCCAGCAGGGCCGATGCGGCCATGACAAAGGCGCTTAGCATGGCCGCCAGCCGCAGCTTGTCCGCGAGACCGGCCGCAACGGCCTTGGCCTCGGTCAGCTTGGCTTCGGCTTCGGATTTCGCGGCCTCGACCTTCTGCTGGGTCTCGGTGCGAATGTCCTGAACACGGGTAATGGCCTGATCGACGCGGGCCTTGGCAGCATCCTCGGCCAGACCGGTTATCTGGGCCACCTTGCGATGCAGGAAACCGGCATCCTCATCCGAGATCTCGCCCCGATGCAGCAACTGCACCAGCACGGCGATGATCTGGCGGCGAATCTCAATCCCTTCACCTTGTGGAAGCTGCGGCGGCGGACCGTCGGCACGCAGCAGGCTGTCCGCGATGTAATCAAGCGGATTGTTCGGGATGGTATCAGGCAGCAGATCATCGAAACCGGGCAGATGAACCTGACCCGCCATATCCTTGGCCTCTTGCACGACGGCGCCCATCGCATCGCCTGCGGCCTCGGTGGTGGCATGGACGCCCTCTTCGACCGCGCGGACGGTGCCGCCGATCAGGCCTCCGGTGACCATGGTGGTCAGGATCAATCCCAGCCCCCAGACCACCAGACCATTCAGCCCATCCGCCGATCGGCCGCCAACGGGGCGACGCATGCGCCCAGCGACATAGCCGCCCAGCCAGTACGGCAACAGCATCGAGCAGGCCGAGACGACCCCGGTCAGGATCAGGCCAATCACACTGATACCGCCATCCACCCCCAGCGAAACCGAGCCAAATCCCAGCCCGGCCGCCAGCGTGGTCAGTACCAGCGCAGCACCGGCGGCAACGACCGCACCGGCCAGCACTGCGCCCCAGTCGACCTGGCCGCGACCCGCGACCGGCGCCTGATCTGGCATTACCGCAGGCCGAGCATGGATAGGATGAACAGCACCACAACCACCAGACCGACAATGTAAATGATCGAATTCATTCGGAAATCTCCCCTGTATGACGGGTCCCGTCCGCTGGCATCTCAACGATTACCGGGGCCGCATGGTTTCCTGCCGGACACTAAAAACATTCCTGCCCCATGGTCATGCCGCTGTCACCAAGCATTGCGAATTGACAGCGCCATGTCTGGTCGGACTACACTCACAGGGCCGGATGGGGAGGATCCGGTCCGTGGACGGGCCATCCCAGCCCGCCCATGCGCGGCGGATTTCGGTCTGCCGGACCACATGGAACGGAGGTTCATCCATGAAGAAGACCGCACTCTGGTGCGCAGGTCTGATGGCGGCCCTGCCCCTGTCTGCCCATGCCGCGACCGAGATTTCCTGGTGGCACGCGATGACCGGTGCCAATGCCGAAGTCGTCACCAAGATCGCCAGCGACTTCAATGCCAGCCAGTCCGAATATGAGCTGAAACCCGTGTTCAAGGGCACCTATCCCGAAACGCTGAACGCGGGCATCGCCGCCTTCCGCGCCGGACAGGCCCCCGACATCATGCAGGTCTTTGACGTGGGCACCGGCGTCATGATGGGCGCCAAGGGCGCGATCAAGCCGGTGGCCGAGGTCCTGAAGGAAGGCGGCCAGACCTTCGACAAAAGCCAGTATCTGGCCGGGATCGTCGGTTACTATTCCACCCCGGAAGGCGAGATGCTGTCCTTCCCCTACAACTCGTCCTCGCCGATCCTTTACTACAACAAGGACATTTTCGCGAAGGCGGGCCTTGATGTGGACAACCCGCCCAAGACCTGGGCCGAGGTCTGGGCCGCCGCCCGCAAGATCAAGGAATCGGGGGCTGCGACCTGCGGCTATACCTCGACCTGGCTGACCTGGATCCATACCGAGAACTTCGCCGCCTGGAACAATGTCAGCTGGGCCACGAACGAAAACGGACTGGCCGGAGTGCCGGAGCTGAAGATCGACGGCCCGCTTTTCGTCAAGCATTTCCACGAACTTGCCGATCTGGCGAAAGAGGGCGTCTTTGTCTATGGCGGCCGCACCAGCGAGGCCAAGCAGAACTTCACCTCGGGCGAATGCGGCATCCTGACCGAAAGTTCGGGTGGCCTGGGCGACATCGTCAAATCGGGGATGAATTACGGCATCGGGCAGTTGCCCTATGACGAAACCGCTGCGGGTGCGCCGCAAAACACCACGCCGGGCGGAGCCTCGCTTTGGGTGATGGGTGGCAAATCCGATGAGGTCTATAAGGGCGTCGCCGCCTTCTTTGCCTATCTGTCCAAGACCGAGGTGCAACAGTTCCTGCACGAACAGTCGGGCTATCTGCCGGTAACGATGGCCGCCTATGAGGCGACCAAGGCGTCGGGATTCTATGAAAAGAACCCGGCGCGCGAGGTGCCGATCCTGCAGATGTCCGGCAAGCCGCCGACCGAGAACTCGAAAGGCGTGCGCGCGCCGAACCTGCCGCAACTGCGCGACATCCAGAACGAAGAATACGAAAAGATGCTGGCGGGCCAGCAGGATGCCGCAACCGCGCTGAAAAACGCAGCCGAGCGCGGCAATGCCGCGATCAGGGACCTCACCGGCGGCTAAGCCGGAACCGGCGGGCGGCCCTTGGCTGCCCGCCCCACCGACAAGGGGGGACGGATGAGACGCACGGTCTTTCCGCACAGGCTGCTGCCCTGGCTTTTGCTGGCACCACAGCTTGCGATTACGCTGATCTTTTTCTACTGGCCCGCCGCGCAGGCGTTCCGGCAATCCATGCTGAAAGAGGACCCTTTCGGGCTAAGTTCGACCTTTGTCGGCTTGGCGAATTTCCGGAAGGTGCTGAGCGATCCGAATTACCTGAACTCGGTGCAGGTGACGGCGGTTTTTTCGGCCTCGGTCGCGTTTTTGGCGATGTCGATTGCGCTGTTTCTGGCGGTGCAGGCGGAAAAGATCATTCGCGGCAAAGGCTTCTATCGCACGTTGATGATCTGGCCCTATGCCGTTGCGCCCGCCATCGCCGGGATGCTGTGGCTGTTCATGTTCAATCCCAGCTTCGGGACCTTGGCCCGCCCGTTGCGGGTCATGGGCATCAACTGGAATCCGCTGTTGAATGCCGATCACGCGATGATTCTGATCATCGCCGCCGCGACATGGAAGCAGATCAGCTATAACTTCCTGTTCTTCGTCGCGGGACTGCAGGCCATCCCCCGCTCACTGCTGGAAGCCGCCGCCATCGATGGCGCGAGCCGCCGGCACAGCTTCTGGACCATTACCTTTCCGCTGCTGGCGCCTACGACATTCTTCCTGCTGGTGGTGAACACGGTCTATGCACTGTTCGACACCTTCGGGATCATCCATGCCGTGACCGGAGGCGGGCCTGGCAAGGCCACGGAAACGCTGGTCTACAAGGTCTATAACGACGGCTTCGTGAACCTGATCATGGGCGAATCCGCCGCGCAATCAGTGATCCTGATGGTGATCGTGATCGCGCTGACCGCGTTCCAGTTCCGCTTCATCGAACGGAGGGTGCATTATGGCTGAAGCACCCGACAGCCCCATCGCCGCCCGCGCAAGCGAAAGGCTGATTGCGCATTTCTGGATGGTGCTGGGCGTGATCGTGGTGGCCTTTCCGGTCTATTACGTCTTCATCGCCTCGACCCATACGACCCAGACCATCCTGCGCCCGCCCCTGCCGCTGATCCCCGGCCCCGAGGCCGCCGCCAATTACCGCGACGCCTTCAGCGGCGGGGTCAGCCGGATCGGCGGCGTCAGCCTGTGGCGGCTGCTGGCCAACACCACCATCGTCGCGCTGGGGATCGCGCTGGGGAAAATCGCGATCAGCATGGCCTCGGCCTATGCGATCGTGTTCTTTCGCTTTCCGCTGCGCATGGTGTGTTTCTGGCTGATCTTCATCACGCTGATGCTGCCGGTCGAGGTCCGAATCCAGCCCACCTACAAGGTCATGGTCGATCTGGGGCTAATCGACACCTATCCGGGCCTGATCCTGCCGCTGATCGCCTCGGCCACGGCGACGCTGCTGTTCCGGCAGTTCTTCATGACCATTCCCGATGAGCTGCTTGAGGCCGCACGGGTGGATGGTGCCGGGCCGTGGCGGTTCTTTCGCGACATCTTGTGGCCGCTGTCGCTGACCAATGTCGCGGCGATCTTCGTCATCCAGTTCATCTATGGCTGGACGCAATATCTGTGGCCGTTGCTGGTCACGAATTCCAACGAAATGAACACCATCGTCATCGCGCTGAAGAAGATGATCTCTTTTGCGGATGCCGATACGCCCTGGAACCTGGTGATGGTCACATCCGTGCTGGCCATCCTGCCGCCGATCCTTGTGGTCGTGCTGATGCAGCGCTGGTTCGTCAAGGGTTTGGTCGAGACGGAGAAATAAATGGCCCGCATCCTTCTGAACGACGTCCGCAAAAGCTATTCCGGAAATCAGGTCATCCATGGCATCAGCATCGACATTCCCGATGGCGAATTCGTGGTGATCGTCGGCCCTTCGGGCTGCGGCAAGTCCACGCTGCTGCGTATGGTCGCCGGGCTTGAGGCGATCACCTCGGGGACGCTGGAAATCGGCGGCAAGGTGGTCAACGACCTTGAACCGCGCGAGCGCGACATCGCCATGGTCTTCCAGAATTACGCGCTTTATCCCCACATGTCGGTGCGCGAGAACATGGCCTATGGGCTGAAGATCGCGAAAATGCCCAAGGATCAGATCGAGGCGCAGGTGGCCAAAGCCGCCCGCATGTTGGAACTGGAACCCTATCTGGACCGCAAGCCCCGCGCCTTGTCCGGCGGCCAGCGCCAGCGGGTCGCCATGGGCCGGGCCTTGGTGCGTGAGCCTTCGGCCTTTCTGCTTGATGAGCCGCTGTCCAATCTGGATGCCAAGCTGCGGGTGCAGATGCGGTTGCAGATCAAAGAGATGCATCTGCGCACCGGCCAGACCACGCTTTACGTCACCCATGATCAGGTCGAGGCGATGACCTTGGCCGACCGCCTGATCGTGATGAACAAGGGCGTGGCCGAACAGATCGCGACCCCGCTGGAGGTCTATCAGACCCCGGCCACGGAATTCGTCGCAGGTTTCATCGGCTCTCCGGCGATGAACATCTTCACGGTCGAGGCCGAGGCGGGCGGCGTCACCCTGCCCGGCGGTCATCGCCTGCCCTTGTCCGGCCTGCCTGCGGGCAGCCTGCGGCTGGGCCTGCGTCCCGAGCATCTGAATCTGGCCGAGACCGGGCAGCCCGCAATCCCGGTCGATCTGCGCTCGGTCGAGCGTTTGGGCGCGGATGCCTTTGGCTATGGGGTGATCGCGGGATCGGACGCCGCCATGACCCTGCGCCTGCCCGGCACGACGCAAGCGCAACGCGGTGACCGGGTCGATGTCGCGCCCGATCCGCAGCATCTGCATGTCTTCGACCCCACGGACGGGCGGAGGTTGGAAAATTTCTAGACGACTGGTCTATTCTTACTAGACGACCGGTCTATTCGTTCCTATATGCCGGTCATGAACGCACCGACCAAGACCGAATCCACCCGTCTGACCATCCTGAAAACCGGCCACGCGCTGGTGCAAAGGAAGGGTTTCGCCGCCCTTGGCCTGCAGGAGATCCTTGCGGCCTCGGGTGTGCCCAAGGGCAGTTTCTACCATTATTTCGCCTCGAAAGAGGCCTTCGGCGTCGCGCTGCTGCAGCGCTACATCGAGGATTACGGCCAGAAGCTGGATTCGCTGCTGACCGAAGGCACCGGTCGCGCCCGTCTGATGCGCTATTTCCAGGGCTGGCTGGCCGAGGATGCCACCGCAGGCCAGCCCGGCTGGGCCGAGGATTGCATCGTCGTCAAGCTGGCCGCCGAGGTCTCTGACCTGTCCGAAGACATGCGCCACGTCCTGAGCGACGGAACCGAGGCGCTGGTCGCCCGGCTGGCCGATGTGATCCGCGACGGGCGCAAGGACGGCTCGCTTCCGCAGGGCACCAAGCCCAAGGCATTGGCCCAGACGCTTTACCAGATGTGGCTGGGGGCGGCGCTGCTTTCCCGTTTGACCCGCAGCTCCGCGCCGCTTGAGCGCGCCCTTACCGCAACCGAGCGCCTGCTGGATTGCGGACCCCACGAATGAACATATCCAAGGAGATTGCCATGCGCAGTGCCATCCATTCGACTTTCGGTGAACCCGCCGATGTCCTGACCGCCGCCGACAGCCCGATCCCGGAACCCGCCGAAGGTCAGGTCCGCATTCGCACCATTCTGTCCTCGATCCACAACCACGATCTGGTCACCGTGCGCGGCGTCTATGGCTACAAGCCCGAACTGCCCGCCATCGGCGGCACCGAGGCTGTCGGCACCGTCGACGCGGTCGGTCCCGGCGTCACCGGCCTGACCATCGGCCAGCGCATTGCCGTCGCCGGAGTCCACGGCACCTGGGCCGAGTATTTCGTGGCTCCCGCGCATTCGGTGGTGCCGCTGCCCGACGCGATCAGCGACGAACAGGGCGCGCAACTCATCGCCATGCCCTTCAGCTCGCTTACGCTGCTGGAGTTCCTGAAGCTGGAAAAGGGCGACTGGATCATCCTGAACGCCGCCAATGGTGCGGTCGGCAAGGCCGTGTCCATGCTGGGCGCCGCGCGCGGCATCAATGTCATCAGCCTTGTCCGCCGCGAGGAAACCATCGCCGAACTGGCCGAACTGGGCATCACCAATGTCGTCGCCTCGACCGAGGGCTGGCAGGACCGTGTCCGCGCGCTGACCGACGGTGCCTCGATCCGCGCAGGTGTCGATTCCATCGGCGGCAAGGCCAGCGGCGAGTTGCTAAGCGTGCTGGGCGATGACAGCGTGCTGGTCTCATTCGGGTCGATGACCGGAGAGCCGATGATCGTGGACGCGGGCGACCTAATCTACAAGCAAGCAGTGGTCAAGGGCTACTGGGCGTCCAAGGTGGCGGTCGCACTTGGCCCCGAGGGCATGGCACGGCTGATCGCCGAACTGATGGGTCTGGTGATCCAGGGCGCGGTGAAGCTGCCGGTCGAAGGCATCTACAGCTTCGACCAGATTGGGGATGCCGTGCGCGCCTCGCTTGCTCCGGGCAAGGCGGGCAAGGTGCTGCTGCGCCCTTAAGGCAGCGGAATGAACTCGTCATGGTCGGTGGGTGGCAGGTGGAACAGCCCCTGCCCCCAATTCGCGGCGGCCCATTCCTGCTTGGCGTGCTCGATCCGCTCCTGTGACGAGGCGACGAAGTTCCACCAGATATAGCGGGGCCCGTTCAGGGTCTCGCCCCCCAGCGCCATGATGCGCGCACCCTGCGCGCCACCTGCGACGGTAATCTTGTCCCCCGGCCGGAACACCATCATCCGCCCCGCCGGAAACTCCTGCCCCGAGATCAGCACCGAGCCCTGGGTCACATAGATGCCGCGATCCTCATGGTCGTCGGGCAGCGGGAAGCGCGCACCGGGGTCCAGAGCCACATCCAGATAGAACGTGTCCGAATACATGGTCGCAGGCGCAGTCTCGCCATAGGCGCGGCCAAGGATCAGCCGCGCATGGATGCCGCCATCGGTGAAATCGGGCAGGCGGTTTTTTTCGTGATGCTCAAAGACCGGGTCGATATCCTCATGGCTTTCGGGCAGGGCGATCCATGTCTGGATGCCGAACAGCGAATGCGGTCCCTTGCGGCCCTGCGCGCTGGTGCGTTCGGAATGTGTGACGCCCTTGCCCGCCACCATCCAGTTGACCGCGCCGGGCAGGATCACCTGATCGGTGCCGATGCTGTCGCGGTGGTGGAAATCGCCCTGATACAGATAGGTGACCGTGCCCAGCCCGATATGCGGATGCGGACGGATATCGACGCCCTGGCCAGTCAGGAATTCAGCCGGACCGGCCTGATCGAAGAAGATGAATGGCCCGACCATCTGCCGTTTCGGCGCGGGAAGCGCACGCATCACCTCGAAGGCGCCAAGGTCACGGGCGCGCGGGATGATCAGGGTCTCGATGCTGTCCAGCGAGACCTGATCGGGACATCCGGGTTCGAGTGCGGGATTCCAGCTCATGCGACCCTCCTTGGGTGATGCGGGTTTCAACCGGCTACAAAGATGTTAGAGGGGTTCGCGATTCTGACAAACCGTCTCGTGAGGCGAATGCATGCAAGCCGGTTCCGGCATCCAGATTCAGGGCCTGTCCCACGCCATCGGCCCGCGCCGGATCCTGCAGGGGATCACGCTGCGGCTGGACGCGCCCCGCATCGGCATCATCGGCCGCAACGGTTCCGGCAAAAGCACGCTGGCGCGGCTGCTGGCCGGGCTGGTCGCCCCTTCGGAAGGGCGCGTGCTGATCGAAGGCGTCGATGTCTGCAAGGACCGCCGCGCCGCCATCGCCACCGTCGGCATCCTGTTCCAGAACCCCGAGCATCAGATCATCTTTCCCACCGTGCTTGAGGAAATCTGCTTTGGCCTGCGCCAGATGGGCCGCAGCAAGCTGGAAGCGCGCGACGCCGCACAAGCGACGCTGGCCCGCTTCGGCAAGTCCCATTGGATCGACGCCACCACCGAGGCGCTGTCTCAGGGGCAGAAGCATCTGCTGTGCATGATGGCGGTGACGGCAATGCAGCCGCGCTGGCTGATCCTTGATGAGCCCTTTGCCGGGCTGGACATCCCGACCCGGATGCAGCTGACCCGCCATCTGGAGAGCAGCGGTGCCAATATCCTGCATATCTCGCATGATCCGCGCGATCTGGCGGGCTACGGCCATGTCTGCTGGCTGGATCAGGGCCAGATCCGGGCCGAGGACGGTCCCGACCTGCTGGCCGAGTTCGAAGCCGCGATGATCCGGGAAGGGGCAGGCGATGATCTCGCTGACCTCGCCGGTTAGGACCCGCGCGCATGGCTGGCCCGCGGGGGCCAAGCTGCTGGCGCTGGCATGCGCAACGACCGCGCTGTTCCTGCTGCAGCCGCTTTGGGCGCAGGCAATGGTGCTGGCGCTGACGCTGGTGCTTTATGCTTTGCCGGGGCGACATTTTCTCGGCCACGGGCTGCGGCAAATACGGGTGATCTGGCCCTTTGTCGCGCTGCTGCTGGTCTGGCACGCCTTCGCCGGCAACTGGCCCGAGGGCATCCGCACCGCCCTGCGCATGGTCGCGGCTTTGGCACTGGCCAATCTGGTGACGATGACCACCAGCCTTGGCGACATGACCGATCTGCTGCATCGCCTGCTGGCACCGCTGCGTCGGATCGGACTGCCGGTCGGCGTGATCGAATCCGCCATCCCGCTGGTCATCCGCTTCACCCCAGTCCTGATCGGCAAGGGCCGGATGCTGCTGGAGGCATGGCGGGCACGCTCGCCCCGCCGGGCGAATTGGCATATCGTCCTGCCAATGGCGCTTCTGGCGCTGGACGATGCGGATCATCTGGCCGAAGCGTTGCGGGCGCGCGGCGGCCTGAATCCCCTCACGGAGGAGTGACATGGAAAGAAACGTCGCACAGATCGCGCTTTTCGCGGCGCTGATCGCAGCACTTGGGCTGGTCCCCAAGATAACCCTGGCCTTTGGCGTGCCGATCACGGCGCAGGGCATGGGTATCATGCTTGCCGGGGCCATGCTGGGCGCGAAGCGCGGCTTCCTGTCGGTGATGCTGTTCCTGCTGCTGGTCGCCATCGGCCTGCCGCTTCTGGCCGGAGGCCGCGGCGGTCTTGCGGTCTTTGCCGGACCGACCGCGGGCTTCCTTGTGGGTTTCCCCATCGCAGCCTTTGTGACCGGATGGTTCGTCGAACATGCCCGCCTGCGCCATGTGGGGCTGCGCGCCTTCATCGGCGCGGTGCTGGGTGGCGTCGTCGTGCTTTACGCTTTCGGCATTGTCGGCATGTCGCTCAGCCTGGGAAAAAGCATCAGCGAATGCACCATGCTGATGGCGATCTTCATTCCGGGCGACCTGCTGAAAGCCGCCATCACCGGCATGCTGGTCGCGGCCATCGCCAAGGCGCGCCCGCGGGCCCTTGGCTGGACCGCCAACGCCTGAAAGACATCGGGCCTGTCCGGTTCCGGGCAGGCCCTTTCACGTTCAGGTCACGGCAGCGCGCACCGCGAAGCGCGCCTCGCGCCATTCCTCGGTCTGCAGCACGTCGCGCAGTACATCCGCCGCATGGGCGACATCGGCATGGCTGAGGTAAAGCGGCGCAAAGCCGAAGCGCAGGATGTCGGGCGCACGGAAATCCCCGATCACGCCCCGCGCGATCAGCGCCTGCATGACGGCATAGGCATTCTCATGCGCAAAGGCGACCTGACTGCCACGCTGCGCGGACTCGCGCGGGGTCTGCAGGGTCAGCCCCAACCCGGCGCATTGCCCCTCGACCAGCTCGATGAACAGATCGGTCAGCGACAGGCTTTTCGCGCGCAGGGCCTGCATGTCGACCTGATCCCAGATGTCCAGCGCGCCTTTCAGCGCCCGCAGCGACAGGACCGGCTGGGTGCCGCATTGAAAGCGGCGAATGCCCGGATCGCCCGCATAGCCGGTCTCAAAGGCAAAGGGCCGGGCATGGCCCCACCAACCGCTCAGCGGCTGCGCGACCTGCCCCAGATGGCGGCTAGCGGCATAAAGGAAGGCTGGCGCGCCGGGCCCGCCATTCAGGTATTTGTAGCTGCAACCGACCGCGAAATCGGCATTCGAGGCATCCAGTTCGACCGGCAGCGCCCCCGCCGAATGGCAAAGATCCCAGACCACCAGCGCACCCGAGGCGTGGATCTTGCGGGTCAGCGCCGCCATGTCGCGCAATTCGCCGCTGCGGTAATTCACGTGATTGACCAGCACCACGGCGACACGCTCGTCCAGCAGATCCTCGATCCGGGAGGCGTCGCGGCCTTCCAGCCGCAGGCTCATGCCGGGCAGGGCCGAGATCACCCCCTCGGCCATGTACAGGTCGGTCGGAAAGCTGCCCGCCTCGGCCACGATCACGTCGCGACCCGGCCGCAGCCCGATCGCCGCATGCAGCGCCTTGTAGATATTGATCGAGGTGGTGTCCGTGACCACCACCTGCCCCGCTGCCGCCCCGATCAGCCGACCGATCCGGTCGCCCAGTTCCACCGGCAGATCGAACCAGCCGGCGCTGTTCCAGCTGCGGATCAGGTCGCGCGACCATTCATCACGGGCGGCAACCTGCAAGGCCGCCAAGGCGTCGATACTGGCCGCGCCCAGCGAATTCCCATCCAGATAGACTTCACCCTTGGTTAGCAGGAAGCGTTCGCGCAATGCGGCCAGCGGGTCAGCCGCGTCCATGCGGGCAATGTCATCGGAGGAAGGCAGCGCGGTCATGGGACGTCCTTTCGGCTGGTACAGCACTGCCATACCAGCCTTGACGGCCCGGCAACAAGTCCGGCTCAGCCGACCAGAGCGAAGCTGTCGGTTTCCGGGCTGTATTCCAGCAGCGTGCCCTCGGCGATGTCGTGGATGACGCCATGCAGCGACAGGTTCCCGGCCTCGACATTCTCGCGGATGAAGGGGAAGGTCATCAGGTTTTCCAGCGAGATCAGCACCGCCTGCCGTTCCAGCTCGGCGACCTGATCGGCCTCGGGCAGTTCGCTGACACGCTGGTAACCGGGGCGCAGGATGTCCATCCAGCGACCGACAAAGCTGGTCTTTTCCTCAAGCTCGGGAGCGTGACCGGAACACATTGCATGGCAACCCGCGACACCGCCGCAACCGGTATGCCCCACAATCACCAGATGCGCGACCTTGAGCGCATTGACCGCATATTCCACCGCCGCCGAGGTCCCGTGCTGCTGGCCGTCGGGCAGATAGGGCGGCACCAGATTGGCGATATTGCGGTGAATAAAGAACTCGCCCGTATCCGCGCCAAAGATCGAGGTGACATGCACCCGCGAATCGCAGCAGGCGATGACCATGGCGCGCGGATGCTGCCCGCCTTCGGCAAGGCGGCGATACCAGCTGCGGTTTTCATTGAATGCGGTGGCGCGCCAGCCCTGATAGCGCTGGACGAGGTAATGGGGCAGCGGTCGGGCCTGTTTCATGACATCCTCTTCTACCGTTTGGCACGTCATACAGCCCGAACCGATAAAGTTCGAGAGGTTTAGCCCGATCGTCTCAACCATTTCTTGATGGATTGATGACAGTTTGCCTGCCAGCGACAAGGCTGTTCCTGGTGGTTCGATGGTAAAGATAGCAAGGCTTTCGGTCGAAGAGCGCGTGACGATAGACCGGCGCAGGCTGGAAGGAATCGTCCAGGAACTGGGCGAAACCACCGCGTCCGAGGTGATCGGCGCGGCGTTGGAGCAGATGGCATTGGCCCTCAGCCGCACGCTGCTGGCAGTGGGACAGGGGGATCTGGCCGGGGTCGCGCGCGATGCCGACCGACTGTCGCGTCTGGCCTGGCAGATGGGGTTGGTCACGCTGGCTGGGGTGGCCATCGATGTCGGACGCTGCGCGGAGCATCGCGACGTTGCCGCTTTGGTCGCAACCTCGGCCCGGCTGATGCGGATCGGGAACCAGTCCCTGACCTGTGTCTGGGACCGGCCCGCGCCGGAATAGCCGAACGGGCTTGCGATGCGCTTCCCGCGCGTTACCTTGCCTAGCAAGACTAGGACCAAGGCCCATGCACATGCCCGAACTTCCCGAATTCGCCGCCCCCTCTGACGCCGCGCTGCATCTGTGGCTTGTCCGCCCCGGAACCGACGGGCCGGATCTGCCACCCGAGACCACGCCCGCCGCCGCCGCATGGGCCAAGGCGCAAGGATTTGCAGGAAAGGCCGGGCAGCTTTGCCTGCTTCCCACGCCTGACGGCGGCATCGCTGGCGCGCTTTACGGCATCGGCCCGCAGTCAAAGGGCCGCGACCGCTACCTGCTGGCCAAGGCCGCCGAATCTCTGCCCAAGGGCGACTGGTATCTGGCCAACCGGCCCGAGGGGCTGGACCTAGCGACCGGCGCGCTTGGCTGGCTGTTCGCGCAATACCGCTTCACCCGTTACCGCAAGGCCGAGGTCCCGGCGGCGCGGCTGGTCTGCCCCGAGGGCGTCGATGCGCAGCGCGTGCTGGCCTTGGCTGCCGGCGAATATCTGGCACGCGACCTGATCAACACGCCCGCCTCGGATATGGGGCCGGAGGATCTGGAACGCGCGGCCCGCGATCTGGCCGCCCGTCACGGGGCCACGGTCACCGTCATCGCCGGCGACGATCTGCTGGCGCAGAATTTCCCGATGATCCATGCCGTCGGACGGGCGGGCGCGCAGGCGCCGCGCTTGATTGACCTGCGCTTCCCCGGCGAAGGCCCGATGCTGACGCTGGTCGGCAAAGGGGTCTGCTTTGACACCGGCGGGCTGGACATCAAACCGCCCTCGTCGATGGGGCTGATGAAAAAGGACATGGGCGGCGCGGCGAATGTGCTGGGCCTGTCCGAGACACTGGCCCGTCTGGGCCTGACTGCGGGGATGCGGCTGCGCGTACTGATCCCGGCGGTCGAAAACGCCATTGCGGGCAATGCTTTCCGCCCCGGCGACATCCTGACCAGCCGCAAGGGCCTGACGGTCGAGGTGAACAATACCGATGCCGAGGGCCGTTTGGTTCTGGGCGACGCGCTGGCCCTTGCCGATGAGGAAGCGCCCGCGCTGCTGATCTCGATGGCGACGCTGACCGGCGCGGCGCGGGTGGCACTGGGGCCGGACCTGCCGCCCTTCTTCTGCGACGATGACAGCGTGGCGCAAAGCGTTCATGATGCAGGGCGCGACCATGCCGATCCGGTCTGGCGCCTGCCCTTCTGGGAGCCCTATGAATCGATGATCGAGCCGGGCATCGCCGATCTGGACAATGCGCCCGGCGGCGGCTTCGCCGGGGCGATCACCGCCGCCCTGTTCCTGCGCCGCTTTACCGAGAAAGCCGGGAATTACATCCATTTCGACATCTATGGCTGGCAACCCAGCGCTGCTCCCGGTCGTCCCAAGGGTGGCGCGGGCCAGGGCATGCGCGCCATCCTGAACGCCCTGCCGGAGATCCTGAAATGACCGACGCCATCCTGACCCGCCCCACCGATCGCCGCCTGACGCCGGCGACCGATCGCGTCGCGCTGGACAGTCTGCGCGGCGTGCTGGAGCGTCCGGCCTATGTGGCGGGTCGGCTGATGCGGCTGGGGGTGCCGCTGGCCGATCTGTGCCGCGCCCCGTCCGGTGCGCGCGACCGTCAGGTGAATTTCGGCGTCGATCTGCTGGTGGTGGACGAACAGGAAGGCTGGGCCTTTGTCCAGTCGCAAGCGGATGGCTATTGCGGCTGGCTGCGCGCCGAAGCGCTTGGCCCGGCGGATCATCCGATCACGCATCGGGTCAGCGCCCCCGCGACCCATATCTACCCGGAAGCGAACATGAAACTGCGCGAAACCGGGATGCTGTCCATGGGCGCGCGTCTGTCGGTGACCGAAATCGACAAGGGCTTTGCCCGTCTGGCCGCGGGTGGCTGGGTACCGGCGCAGCATCTGACCCAGACCCCGGCCAGCGATCCGGCGGCGGTAGCGGAAACGCTGATCGGCACCCCCTATCTGTGGGGCGGCAACAGCCGTTCGGGGATTGATTGCTCGGGTCTGGCCCAAGCTGCGCTCTCGGCTTGCGCCGTTGCCTGCCCCGGCGACAGCGACATGCAGCAGGATGCCTTCCCGCTGGTTCAGGGCGATATCCGCCGCAATGACCTGCTGTTCTGGCCCGGCCATGTCGCGCTGGCGCTGGATGCCGACCGCATGATCCATGCCACGGCCTTCAGCATGAATGTCGTGATCGAGCCCATCCAATCGGCAATCGCGCGCATCGACGCGGCAGGTCAGGGGCCGTTCCGCGGTGCCCGTCGCCCGCCGCTTGAAGCAAGGGCGACCTTTCCCTAACCGGGCGAAAACAGCAAAGGGGGCGGCAATGGTGCATCTATGGGTTCGATCCGAAAGCCGCCCCAATGAACGGCGAGTCGGCATTACGCCCGAGGGTGTCGGCACCCTGATCGCGCAAGGCTTTCGCGTCACGGTCGAGGACAGTCCACATCGCATCCTGCCGACCCGCGACTATGCCGCCGCGGGTGCCGAGATCGCGCCCGAGGGCAGCTGGCCGGATGCCCCCGCCGACGCGATCATCTATGGCCTGAAGGAACTGCCGGAAACCGGCACACCCCTGCTGCATCGCCATATCATGTTCGGCCACGCCTATAAGGGGCAGCCCGCCGGACTGGAGTTGCTGCGCCGTTTCCGGGCCGGCGGCGGACTGCTTTATGATCTTGAATACCTGACCGGAGCCGACGGGCGTCGACTGGCGGCCTTTGGCTATTGGGCGGGCTTTGCCGGAGCGGCAGTGTCGCTCAAGGCTTGGGCGGCGCAGAAGCGCGGCGGCATCTGCGGACCGGTCAGCACCTTTGCCTCGCAAACGGTGATGTGCGACGCGATCAGGGCCGAGATCGACGCAACCGGCCTGCCCCGTCCGCGCGCCATCGTGATTGGCGCGCTCGGTCGGGTCGGCAGCGGAGCCTCGGACCTGCTGACGCGGATGGGAGTCGCGGTCACGAAATGGGACATGGCCGAGACGGCAGGCGGCGGCCCCTATCCGCAGATCCTGATGCATGACCTGTTCATCAACTGCATTCTTGCCCAGCCCGGCGCGCCGGTCTTCATCGATCAGGACGCCTTGTCTCCGGCGCGGATTTTGTCGGTCATCGGCGATGTCGCCTGCGACCCGACCAGCGAGTTCAACCCGATCAAGGTCTATGACCGGGTAACCGACTGGGCGCAGCCGGCCCTGCGCGTGGCCGATCCGCCGCTGGACGTGATGGCGATCGACAACCTGCCCTCGCTGCTGCCGCTGGAAAGCTCGGTGGATTTCGCGGGTCAGATCCTGCCGGTTCTGGCGACGCTCGACCGCATCGATCAGGACGCATGGGGCCGGGCCGAGGCGTTGTTTCAGCACCATCTGGCCCGGCTCTGACGGAATCGTCAGGGAACGCCCGCGCCGCGCATCGGGTTTGGCCATGAAGCCCTTGCGACGGAGCCTGACGATGAAACGCCGAAGCCTGATCGCCCTGCTGGCCGCCATGGTGGCCGGTCCCGCATTTGCCCAGCAGATGAACAGCGCCCCACCCAATGCCGCCGGGCAGAGCCCGGCCTTTCAGGGCCAGACGCGCGCGCCGGAATTGCAGGACGGAATTCACGTGAAACAGCAAAGCGTGATCTCGGGGCTGGAGAACCCCTGGGGTATGGCGCTGTTGCCGGATGGCAGTTGGCTGATCACCGAAAAACCGGGCCGGATGCGGCTTTTCGCAGACGGCAAGCTGTCGGAACCGCTGGCCGGCCTGCCCAAGGTCGACACCCGCAAGCAGGGCGGCCTGCTGGATGTCGCCGTCGCCCCGGATTTCGCCCAGACCCGCCGCATCTGGTGGAGCTTTGCCGAGACCCGCGAGGGCGGCAAGACCTCGACCTCGGTGGCGACCGGGACGCTTTCTGCCGATGGCACTAGGATCGAAGGGGCCAAGGTGATCTTCCGGCAAGAGCCGGCATGGGAATCGACCATGCATTACGGCTCTCGGCTGGTGTTCGACCAACAGGGCGGGCTGTTCGTGACGACGGGAGAGCGTTCGCTGCCAAAGGCCCGGCAACTGGCGCAGGACGTGAATACCCATCTGGGCAAGGTGCTGCGGATCGACCCGATGACCGGGCGCGGGCTCAGCGGCAATCCCTTTGCCAATGGCGGCGGCCAGCCCGAGATCTGGTCCTGGGGACATCGCAACCTGCAGGCCGCTGCGCTGGACGCCGAGGGTCGGCTATGGACGGTAGAACACGGCCCCAAGGGCGGGGATGAGCTGAACATGCCGCTGGCTGGTCGCAATTACGGCTGGCCGATCATCACCTATGGCGAGGATTACAGCGGCAAAGCGATTGGCAAGGGCATCACCCAGCAAGAAGGTATGGAGCAGCCGGTCTATTACTGGGACCCGGTGATCGCCCCC
Source organism: Paracoccus litorisediminis (assembly GCF_009711205.1). Classification (GTDB taxonomy): domain Bacteria; phylum Pseudomonadota; class Alphaproteobacteria; order Rhodobacterales; family Rhodobacteraceae; genus Paracoccus; species Paracoccus litorisediminis. The sequence goes on from NZ_WMIG01000002.1 coordinate 459,763, forward strand.
AGCGGCATGGCCTTTTACGATGGCGCGATGTTTCCCGAAATGCAGGGCGACGCACTGATCGGCGGCTTGCAGGCCAAGGCGCTGGTCCGGCTGAAGATCAAGGACGGCCATGTCATCGGCGAACAGCATCTTGCGCAAGGCATCGGACGGGTGCGCGATGTGGCCATTGCCCCGGATGGCGCAATCATGGTGCTGACCGATGCCGAGGATGGGGCGCTGATCCGGCTGTCGCGCTGATCAGACCGGGTGGTGCAGGTCATCCTCGGCCTCTTCGGGGGAAATCCCCAGCGCCTCCATCCCGGCTTCAAGATAATCGGCCAATTGCGGCTCACCCATCAGGTAAGTCTCGGTGGGCGAGCGGTTCTCGACCTTGGCGGTGTGGATCGCCTCGGCCAGATCCTCGGCACCGAACGTGTCGCGCCCGATCCACATGACGGCGACCAGGCTGGCCTTTTCGTCGTCATTCAGGCTGGCGATGAATTCCGACAGCTCAGTTTCCGTACCCCGCCCGGTCCGCTGGCCGCTATGCGCCCAAGCGTTGACCCCGCTGTCATATTCGCGGGCGCGGATGATGACATGGGCGATCTTGGCGGGGCTGATCTCGAGCATGGAGAAGTCTCCTTTGCGCAAGTGTCGCGCCGCGGCGCGTTCAGGTCAACTAGCGCCCGAACAGCCGTTCGATATCCGACAGCTTCAGCTCGATCCATGTCGGACGGCCATGGTTGCACTGGCCCGATTTCGGGGTGCGCTCCATCTCGCGCAGCAGGGCGTTCATCTCATCCCCGGACATCCGCCGCCCCGATCGGACCGAGCCGTGGCAGGCCATCGAGGACAGCACCGCATCGACCCGCGACCGCAACCGATCTGATGCGCCCTGCTCGGCCAGATCGTCCAGAATATCGCGGATCAGCGCGGGCGCATTGATGCGCGCAATCAGCGCGGGCACCTCGCGCACCGCAATGGCACCGCCACCGAAGGGTTCGATCACCAGCCCAAGTGCAGCCAGCTCATCGGCGATGGACAGGATCTGCTGGGCATCGGCGTCAGACAGCTCGACGATTTCGGGGATCAGCAGGGCTTGGCTGGCGATGCCCTTGGCCTCGGCCTGCGCCTTCAGCCGCTCATAGACCAGCCGCTCATGCGCGGCATGCTGATCGACGATGACGATGCCGTCGGCGGTCTGGGCGATGATCCAGTTTTCATGCAATTGCGCGCGGGCTGCCCCCAAGGGCGCATCAGGTTCGACCACGGTTTCAGGCTCGACCCTTGCCGTCGGCGTTTCGGCGAAACCGGGGGCCTGAAAGGCAAGGCTGGCGGCAATGGCTTGCGCCGAGGGGCGCGGCGCGGACCGATAATCGGCCTGATAGGTGCGCGGGGCCGCTTCGGGTTCGGGCCGCGCAACCGACAGTGCCGCCGTCGCCACCGTAGTCGAGGACCGATGCCCTGCCCCCGCCAGCGCGTGTCGCAGGGCGCTGACCACCAGCCCGCGCGCGATATCGGGTTCGCGGAAGCGCACCTCGGCCTTGGCCGGGTGGACGTTCACATCGACCATATGCGGATCGCAGGTCACGAACAGCACCGCCGCCGGATGCCGCCCCGAGGCCAGAACATCCATGTAACCTGCCCGCAGCGCCCCGGTCAGCAGCTTGTCGCGGACCGGGCGGCCATTGACGAACAGATGCTGCGCCACCGCCGCACCGCGCGAATAGGTCGGCAGCGCCGCAAAGCCGGTCAGGGTGATACCGTCGCGGGTCGCGTCGATGGGCAGGGCATTGTCGATAAACTCGCGCCCCATGATCCGGGTCAGCCGGGTCTGCAACGCATCGAACAACTCGCCCTGTTCGGCATCGGCGCGGAACAGGGTGCGGCCTTCGTCCTCATCGGTCAGGGTGAAGCCGACATAGGGTTCGGCCATGGCAAGGCGGCGGATGACTTCGGCCACGGCCTGCGTTTCCGCCCGATCGGTGCGCAGGAATTTCAGCCGCGCCGGGGTGGCAAAGAACAGGTCGCGCAGTTCTACGACCGTGCCGCGATTGCCAGCAGCGGGCTTGACCGGGGTGATACGCCCGCCGACCACGCCGATCTGCGCGCCGTCAAAGCCCTGCGCGCGGCTGGAAATCGTCAGCCGACCGACAGCGCCAAGGCTGGGCAGGGCCTCGCCACGAAAACCGAAGCTTCGGATGTCCAACAGGTCGCTGCCGTCGATCTTGCTGGTGGCATGGCGCGAGAGCGCCAGAGGCAGATCCTCGGCGGTCATGCCGCAGCCGTCGTCGCTGACCCGGATCAGCCCCTTGCCGCCCTTCGAGATGGCGATGCCGATCCGGCGCGCACCGGCATCAAGCGCGTTCTCGACCAGTTCCTTGACTGCCGAGGCCGGACGCTCGACCACCTCGCCCGCCGCGATGCGGTTGGCCGCGGATTCGTCCAGTTGGCGGATGATGGGGCGCATGTTGGGGGCATGAGAATTCATGCCCCCAGATTTAGCATTTCCTGCCTGCATGGGAAAGGATTCGTCAGTTCGAGGCCTGAATACCCTGCGGCCTGCCGACCAGAACAAAGCGGATCTGGTTGGAATCCAGCAGGCGCCTGGCGACGCGCTGGACATCCTCGGCGGAGACCTTCTCGATCTGGGCGTTACGGGTGTTGACGTAATCGGCGGGCAGGCCGATCAACTGCATCCCGGCCAGAATGCCCGCGATCTTGCCATTGCCGTTGAAGCGCAGGGGATATTCGCCGGTCAGGTAGGTCTTGGCGTCGGTCAGTTCCTTCTCGGTCACCAGAGTCTCACCGAAACGGTCCCATTCCTGCCGGATCAGACCGACGGCCTCGGCGACCTTTTCATTGGCGCTGGCCATGCCGCCAGCCCATGTCTCGCCATAGACGCCATTCGAGAGGCCCGTGCCCACGCCATAGGTCAGCCCGCGCTTTTCTCGGATCTGATCCATCAGCCGCGAGGAGAACCCGCCGCCGCCCAGAATGTGATCGGCGACGAAGGCCGCGAAATAATCGGGGTCCGACATCGGCAGGCCGGGCTGGGCAAAGCTGACCACGGTCTGCGGGCTGTCCCAGTCGAGCACGGTGACGCCGCCGGTCAGTTTCAGTTGCGCCTTTTCCGGCAGCGGGGCCGTGCCCGTTTCAGGCAGGTCGCCAAGGATCTTGTCGATCAGCTTGCCCAGATCCTCGGCATTGATGTCGCCTGCCGCCGCGACGACGACACGGTCGCGCGCCAGAACGCGGTTCTTGGCGTCGATCAAATCGTCGCGGGTCAGGGCTGCGACCGATTCCGCCGTGCCGTTGACCGAGGTCGCATAGGGGTGATCGCCCCAGGACAGCTTGGCCATTTCCTTGCTGGCGATCGAATTCGGATCGGTCGCCTCGCTCATGATCACCGATTGCACCTGCGCGCGAACGCGCTCGACCGCATCAGCGTCAAAACGCGGCTCGGCCAGCGCCTGACGCAGCAATTCGGCGGCTTCGTCGCGGTTCTCGGTCAGGGCGCGACTGCTGACGACCAGCGCGTCATCGCTGACATCGAAGCGGTTCGATGCGCCCAAGGCCTCGATCGCCTCGGCATATTGGACCGAGTCCATCTGCCCCGAGCCTTCTTCCAGCAGCGCGGTCATCAGGTTGATCGCGCCGCGTTTTTCCGGCGCATCAAGGCTGGCCCCGCCCTTGAACATCAGCGAAAGCGCGGTGAAGGGGATCGAGTGGTCCTCGACCAGCCACGCCTTGATCCCGCCCGGAGAGGTGATCTGCTGGATATCGATGGCGCGGGCGGGCAAGGCCGCCAGCGCGACAAAGGCGAATGTGGCAAGCGCGCGGATCATTGGACGACCTCGGTATTGGCGGCATCAGTCGGGACAGGTTGGGCGGCAGCCTCGGCAGCGGGTCCGGGGGCGGCATTGGCGGGGGCCGCTTCGGGCAGCAGCCACGCGGTCACACTGCCCCGGCTTTCCAGCACCAGCTTCGCGGCCTCGCGGATGTCCTCGGCGGTGACTGCACCCAGTACATCGGGCCAGTCGTTCACATCCTCAACCGTCAGCCCGACCGACAGGCCCTGCCCGTAATCATAGGCCCGGCCATGCGCCGAATCCTGAGCATAGATGCGCGAGGCCCGGATCTGGGTCTTGACCCGCTCCAACTGCGCCGCATCCGGCCCGTCCTGCAGGAATTTCGCCAGCGCCGCGTCCAGCGCCGCCTCGGCATCGGCATTGCTGGTGCCAGGCGCGGGAACCAGCGAGATGCCAAAGGTGGTCGGGTCCACGGTCAGCCCGTCATAGGAGGCATCGACGTAAAGCGCCTTGCCGGTCAACACCAGATCACGCGCCAGAACCGAGGTTTGCGCCGATCCGGCCAGCAATTCGGCCAGCACGCTTAGCGCGGCGGCCTGTTTCTGATCGCTGGCATTACGTTCGGGTGCAAGCACGGTGCGGATCAGCACCGGCTGGGGCACGCGCGGATCGCTGCGCTCCATGCGGCGGTCGGCACGCTGCTCAGGCTCCTGCGGGCGGGGCTTGCGGGTGCTGTCCGCCTTGGGCGCGATCGGGCCGTAATATTTCTCGGCCAGTTCCTTGGCCTTTTCGGCGGTGACATCGCCCGCGATGATCAGCACCGCGTCATTCGGGGCATAATGCGCGTCATACCATGCAACGGCGTCGTCGCGGGTCAGCCCCTCCATTTCCTGCCGCCAGCCGATGACCGGGCGGCGATAGGGATGGTTGTAGAACTGGACGGCGCTGCGCTCCTCGCCGAATTGCGCGCCGGGATCGCTGTCGGTGCGCTGCGAGCGTTCCTCAAGGACCACCTGGCGTTCAGCTTTCCAGTCGTCCTCGCCGATCTTCAAATTGGCCATCCGGTCGGATTCCATCTCCATGACCAGCGGCAGGCGATCAGCGGCGATGCGCTGGAAATAGGCGGTGTAGTCATAGCTGGTAAAGGCATTGTCCATGCCGCCATTGGCGGTCACGGTCTTGGACAATTCCCCCGGACCCAGCTTGTCCGTGCCCTTGAACATCAGGTGCTCAAGGTAATGTGCGATGCCCGATTTGCCGGGCTGTTCGTCGGCCGAGCCGATCTTGTACCACAGCATCTGCACGACGACCGGGGCGCGGTGATCCTCGATCACCACAGCCTCAAGGCCGTTATCCAGTTTGAAATGGCTGATTCCCTTGGGCATTTCGGCCAGCGCGGGGGTCGCGGCCAACAGCGCCAGTGCAAGGGGCGAGAGGCGCTTGAGGATAGTCATGGGCAGGCTCCGGTTCCGGGTCGCTGCCAGAAACTGCCCTGTGAGGGCCCGCCGCGCAAGTCAGCAGGCCGTCATCATGCCGTGATCGGGACTGCGCCCTTAGTCCCGCAGCAGGCGATCCGCCGATTCCTGCGCCTCGGGCGGCAGGCCGCCGGTTTCGATGATCGGGGGGGCAGCGGGCAGCAGCACGCCGGTCGGACGCCAGCGCTCCTGCTCGGCCCAGCTGTCCAGCGTCATCGGCTCATAGGCGCGGTAATAGACATCGGTACGGGCAAGGATTTCCAGCGCGCGGCGCGAATTGCGGCTGCGCCATTCGTAATCTTCCTTGGCGGTGGTGATACGGATCGCGGGATCGCGACCAAAGCGCGAGGCGTGGTTGACCAGCGCCCCGTCCGCCGCACCGATACCCTGCTGCGACAGCGCTGCGGGATTACCGCCAAGCGCCGCGACCGCATCGGCCTCGGGGGTGGGATCGGTGATGTTCGTGCCGCCCGGCGTCGGCGAGGGCAGCACGTTCAGATCCGTCGGCATCGACAACGGCTTGGTCGGAAGGATGGCGAATTCATCCGGGCTGGAACGGCCCGTGCTGGTATTCATCAGCTGCGGATCACTGCTGCAGGCGGCCAGCCCCAGCAAGGTCATTGTCACCGCGATCGCCCGCATGTCCCGTCCCTCACATTCTTCTGGCGCTGTTCTTAGCGTGAATTGCCGCCCTCGTCACGGGGCTTGTCGCCCCCTGCCGGATCGTCCAGCGAGAGCTCGCCCTGAGCGGCGCGGCTGGGCGGCTTGGTCGTGGCCCGCGTTGCCGGTTTGACGGCGGCGGGCGGTTTTGCGGCGCCCGACCGCGCGGGCTCGCGTCGTTTCGCCGGGCTTGATTTCGCCTCGGGGGGCTGCAGAACCAACCCCAGCGCGCCGATAAAGATCGCGATATCGGCGACGTTGAAGCTGTAGGGATTCTGCCAGCCGGGCAGCGACATGTTCAGGAAATCCGCGACCGCGCCATACATCAGCCGGTCGATCACGTTCCCCAGCGCGCCGCCGATCAGGAACCCGGCCGAGATCTGCGCCAACCGCGAGGGATTGGCACGCAAGACCCATGCCCCGACCCAGACACAGACCGCGACGGCAATCGCGATCAGCACCCAGCGCATCACGTCGACGTCACTGGAGAACAGGCCGAAATTCATGCCCTGATTCCAGGCCATGCGCAGGTTCAGCCAGGGCGGCAGCACGTCGATCTCGCGCACGCGGTCCAGCTGCAGCAGATGCACGACCAGGTATTTCAGCGCCTGGTCCAGCACAAAGATGATCGCCGCGACCAGCGCCACGCGGCGCCAGACCGGCGTGTTGGGCGCCCGGTTCCGGGCGCCGGCCTTGCGCGGAGCCGTCAGCGCCTTCCGCGGCTTGGGGGTCGCGGGCTGCATCGCCATCAGTGACGGAAATGCCGCTGGCCGGTGAAGACCATGGCCAGACCCAGACGGTCGGCGGCCTCGATCACCTCGGCATCACGCATCGAGCCACCCGGCTGGATCACCGCCTTGGCGCCAGCGGCGGCCAAAGCCTCGATCCCGTCGGCGAAGGGGAAGAACGCGTCCGACGACACTGCCGATCCGATGGTCAGCGGCTGGTCCAGACCCAGCGCCTCGGCCATGTCCTCGGATTTGCGCTTGCCGATGCGGGTCGAATCGACCCGGCTCATCTGGCCCGCACCAACGCCGACAGTCGCGCCATCCTTGACATAGACGATGGCGTTCGACTTGACGTGCTTGGCGACGGTCCATGCAAACAGCAGGTCGTCGAGTTCCTCGGCCGAGGGCTGGCGTTTGGTCACGACCTTCAGGTCCTCGCGCTTGACGTGGCCATTGTCGCGGCCTTGCACAAGGAAGCCGCCCGCCACCTGACGGAACGAGGTCCCTGCGGCGGTCGGATCGGGCAGGCCGCCGGTGGTCAGCAGGCGCAGGTTTTTCTTCGCGGCAAAGATTTCGCGCGCTTCCTCGGTCGCGTCGGGGGCGATGACGACCTCGGTGAAGATCTCGGTGATGGCGCGGGCGGTGTCAGCGTCCAGCGTGCAGTTCAGCGCGACGATGCCGCCAAAAGCCGAGGTCCGGTCGCAGTCATAGGCACGGCGATAGGCCTCGACGGCGGTGGCGCCACGGGCAACGCCGCAGGGATTGGCGTGCTTGATGATCGCAACAGCCGGTCCACCCGCCGGGTCAAACTCCGCGACCAGCTCGAAGGCCGCGTCGGTGTCGTTGATATTGTTATAGGACAGTTCCTTGCCCTGCCACTGCTTGGCGGTAGCAACACCCGGACGATCCGAGCCGTCCTTGTAGAAGGCCGCCAACTGGTGCGGGTTCTCGCCATAGCGCAGGGTTTGGGCCAGTTCGCCCGAGAAGCTGCGGCGGCGCGGGGTTTCCTCGCCAATGGCCTGTGCCATCCACGCAGACACGGCCGCGTCATAGGCGGCGGTGCGGGCATAGGCGATCTGGGCCTGACGCTGACGGAAGGTGTAGCTGGTCGTGTCGTCGTTGGCGTCGAGTTCGGCCAGCACGGCGGCATAGTCCTGAACGTCGACGACGACGGTGACGAAGGCGTGGTTCTTGGACGCGGCACGGATCATCGCCGGGCCACCAATGTCGATATTCTCGATGCAATCGTCGTAATCGGCGCCCTTGGCGACGGTTTCCTCGAAGGGATACAGGTTGACGACCAGCAGGTCGATCATGCCGATGCCATGCGAATTGGCGGCAGCCATGTGCTCGGCATTGTCGCGCAGCGCCAGCAGGCCACCATGCACGACCGGATGCAGCGTCTTGACGCGGCCGTCCATCATCTCGGGGAAGCCGGTGACCTGCGCCACGTCGATCACCGACAGGCCCGCCTCGCGCAGTGCCTTGGCGGTGCCGCCGGTGGAAAGCAGCTCGACGCCGCGCGACGCAAGCGCGCGGGCAAAGTCGATCAGGCCAGTCTTGTCGGAAACGGAAATCAGCGCGCGTTTCAGCGGAATGCGGTCGGTCATCGGTGGGGCCCCGTCATGGATCGCGAATTTGCCCCGTCACCTAGCGCCGGAACGCGCCAAGGTCCAGCCGATCTGAATGGCGCGGCCCTGCAATCGCGCGGTAAGCACGATCTGGCGCGAAGGCCGAGGCTCGGCAAGGCCGCGATCCAGCAGGCAACTGGCCTCCAGCCGGACCTGTCCGACGCCATCATGGCTGAACTGCCAATGCTCGCCCGTGGGCAGGGTCAGGTCGATCACCTGGCCCAGCTGGCGGGCCTCGATATCGGGATGCAGGTGGAAACGGATGTCGAATCCCAGCCCCTCGGGCGGGCGGGCACGGTCCAGTTGCGACTGGGCGCTGGCATCCAGCGCGGCCAGCGAATCCTCGCCCTGCAGGGCCACCCCGTCGGGGGCCAGCCACAATTCGCGCAGATGGGTCAGCCCGTGACTGTCCAGCCAGCCGTCATGGCCGGACAAAAGATGCGCAGGTTCGGTCGAATGGGCAGGGCCGCAATCGGGCGGGGTAAGATTCCCCAGCGCGTCGCAATCGCCCGCCCAGACCAGCGCCGGACGCTCGGTCAGGATGTCGGGCTCGCCCTCCTGCCGGTTGGGGTTCAGCCGGGATGAGGACAACCCTTCGAGGCAAAGGGCCGAATGGCAGGGCGTCGCGCGGCTGGCCTTGGCCCAAAGCGACCCGAATCCGTCGCCGGGACCTGAATTCACGATCAGCGGCTGGCGGGCCACGGTCAGCTCAAACGCCAGCGTCGAGGCATGCGCCCGCACCGCCGCCGGTCCACCGGGCGGAGGGGCCGCGTCCAGAATCAGCGTCGTGCGCCCCCGCGCCATGCGGGCAAAACCCATGGCCAGCCCATGCACCGGCAGCGCCGCACCCTCGGCCGCGCGCAGGCAGCGGTCCAGACGGCCGGCAGCGCCGCGCCCGCCGCCATGAAAGCTGGGCAGCGACCCGTCGGCATGGCGCAGGCTGCGCAGGATCGGGGCAATCTCGGCAATGATCGCGCGCAGCTCGGCGGGCGATTCCAGCCCGGCTTCGTCCGCGACCTCCTGCGCCCAGACCAGCAGTGCCATCGCCTCAAGCAGGGTTTCCGGCGCGCGCGATTCCGACAGAGTGGCGACGCCCATCGCATCGGCTTCCTCGGCCAAGGCGATCAGCGCAGGACGGGCGACGGCCTGACGGTCACGCAAGGACATCGCCCCGATCGCCAGGCCGGCCAATGCCTCAAGCCGGGGCAGCCCATCGGTGCAGTCATACCAGGTCGCACGCAGATGGGTCAGGTGCTGGTCCAACGAGCGGAAATAGGGCTCGGCCCCGTCGCGGTCGAGGCCGGGCAGGATCATCCCGGCATGAAAGATCCAGTGCAGCACCCGCCGCCCGGCGATCGCAGGCGTCCATTCCGGCGCATCGGCATGTGGAACCCGGTGGCGCTTCAGCCAATGCAGCACGTGATGCTGCGCGACCGAGCGCGCCCGCGGCGAGCCGACCGCCGCCAGATCATCCAGCCAGCCAAAGCCGTGCAATTCCGCCGCAACCGAGGCGGGCATGTCATTGTCCAGAAACTCGCCGGTCAGCGTCAGGCCGCCCAGATGCAGCTTGCCCTCGATGATCTGCTCACCACGGCCGGAATGGCCGATGGCCTTGGGCTCGGGCCGGCGCAGGAAACCCCTTGGGGAAGGCGTGTCGTTCATGGGTGCCGCTGTTGCTGGAACCCGACAAGCTTAGGACTTCACACCGGATTTTCGCAAGCGCGCGATAAAGAATCCGTCCATACCGCCGCGTTCCGGCCACAGGTCGGGCCGCAGGCGCAAGGCACCGCTTTCGGTCAGCCAGCCGGGCTCGACCCCGGGCGCGGTGGCGGGCTCGACCGTCAGGTCGGGATGGCGGGCAAGGGTGGCGGTCAGTTGCTCCTCGCCCTCGGCGGGATGCAGCGAGCAGGTGGCAAAGACCAGCCGCCCACCGGGTTTCAGCAGGCTCAACGCATGGTCGATCAGCCGCGCCTGCAGGTCGGCCAGTTCGGCAATTGCGCTGCCGTCTCGGATCAGCGGCAGTTCCGGGTGGCGACGGATCGTGCCGGTGGCGGAACAGGGCGCGTCCAGCAGCACCGCGTCCAAGGGCGCATCGGTCCGCCACTCCAGCGCATCGGCGGCGACAAGCTTGGCCGACAGGCCACAGCGGGCCAGGTTTTCGGCCACGCGGGCCAGCCGGGATTCGGAGATGTCCAGCGCGATGACCTCGGCCCCGGCGGCGGCCAGTTGCATGGTCTTGCCCCCCGGAGCGGCGCAAAGATCGGCGATGCGTTCGCCCGGTTGCGGGTCGAGGACCCGCACGGCCATGGCGGCGGCCGCATCCTGCACCCACCAGTCGCCACTGTCGTAACCTTCAAGCGCGCTGACCTGCGTGCCCGAAGGCAGGCGGAACGATCCGGTCGGCAGCGCCTCGCCGGGTGCATCCCCGGCTTTCGCGGTCAGGTCCAAGGGTGCGCCCGCCTCATGCGCGGCTTCGATGGCGCGGGTCACGTCGCGGCCCCATGCGGCAGCGACCGGAGCGCGCAGCCAGTCGGGCATTTTTTGCGGCGGCAGTTTCGCCCATGCGTCCTTAGCCGCAGCCGCCTTGCGCAGCACGGCATTGACCATGCCCGCTGCCGCCTGCCCCTTACCGCTAAGCCCACGGCACAGCGTCACTGCGGCATTGACCGCGCCATGCGGCGCCTCGCCCAAGGCCAGCATCTCGACCGTGGCCAGCCGCAGGATGCGGCGAATGTCGGGGCGGGGCTTGCGCGCCAGCATCGGCTCGAGCAACGCATCGGCGCGCCAACCACGGCGCAGGACCTCCAGCGCCAGCCGGCGGGCGCGGGCGCGGTCGGCGGGGGGCAGCCGCTCGATCAGGGCCCCAGCCTCGTCCAGGGTCGCGCCGTCCTCGACCGCGGCCAGCAGCTTCAGCGCGCCCTGCCGGGCGGCGTCGCCGCGTTCCATTTTGCGCGTCTTGTCCATTCGCGTCCCCTTGCCTAGATTGCGCAGGTCTAGCGTGATGCAGGGAAAACCGCCATGACCGACCGCAAGGATCTGCCGCCCGCCGCCATTCGCGCCCTCGCCGAAGCCGAGGAGCGCCGCCGCAATGCCGCGCCTGTCGACCTGCCGGTCGAGCTGGGAGGCCGCGACGGCCCCGAGCCGGTGCGCTACGGCGATTACGAGAAGAAAGGCATCTGCGTCGACTTCTGACGCCGCTTCACAAGCGTTGGCGATTCCGTGATCGCCTGCCTGCCGGTCGTTTACTTGCCATTGGGGTTCGCGGACTAGACAGTCTGCAAGAAAGAACCGCGAGGAACGGCAGATGAGCTTTGGTGACGGGATGTCGAAATGGGTGGCCCAAAAGCTTGTTGCGGGGCTGCTTGTTTCGGGGCTGGCGCTGACGCCCGCATGGGCGCAGCAGCGGGGCGGCCGTGGCCCGCAAGGCCCGACCGAGGTCGGCGTCATGACCACCACCGAAGAGGAAGTCCCCTACACCGTCACCCTGCCCGGCCGCGCCATCGCCTATCAGCAGACAACGATCCGCCCGCAGGTCGGCGGCGAAATCCTTGAAGTCACCTATGATCCCGGCCGCCCGGTCAAGACCGGCGACGTGCTGTTCCGCATCGATCCCGAGACCCTTGCCGCAGCACTCGCCGCCGCCGAAGCCAGCGTCGCCGGGGCCGAGGCCAGCCTGACCGAGGCCCAGAACACCGTCACCCGCTACCGCAGGCTGGAGGGGTCCGGCGTTTCGGCCGTCGATCGCGCCGCCGCCGAGGTCGCGCTGAAACAGGCCGAGGCCGCGCTGAAGGCCGCCGAGGCCGCCCGCGATTCCGCCAAGCTGTCGCTGGACCGCACGCGGATCACCAGCCCCATCGACGGGCTGGCCGACGTGTCGGGGATCTCGGTCGGCGATCTGGTCACCGCGAACCAGTCCGAAGCGCTGACCACTGTCACCCAGCTTGACCCGATCTATGTCGATGTCTCGCAATCCAGCGCCAGCATCCTGCGCAACCGTGCCAAGTTCGACGCGGGGGAACTGATCCGCAACCGCGAGGTGCAGGCGCATCTGACGCTGGAAACCGGCGACGAATATCAGGGCGAGGGCCGCATCGTCAGCCCCGGCATCAAGGTGTCGCCCACCACCGGGACCGTGCCGATCCGCCTGCAATTCGACAATCCCGACCACATGATCCTGCCCGGCCAGTTCCTGCGGGTCGAGGTGACCTTGGGTTCGACCCGCGCGGTGCTGGTGCCGCAGCGCGCGACCAAGCGCGCTTCGGACGGCACGCTGACCGCCTATGTCGTGCGCGACGGCAAGGCCCAGCAGATCACGCTGAGCGAGCAGGGCAGCTACCGCAACAGCTGGATCGTGACGCAGGGCGTCAGTCCCGGCGAAAACCTGGTTCTGGACGGGTTGGACAACCTGCGCGCCGGGGCCGAGGTCAAGGCCGTTCCCGTGCGCATCGACGAACAGGGCGTGGTGCGCGAGATCGCCGCTGATGGCGACATGGCACCCGATCAGGCCGCCGATAAAGCCGCGGATAAAGCTCCTGCGCAGGACAAGCCGGCGGGCAGCAACTGATGGCGCGTTTCTTCATTCACCGCCCGGTCTTCGCATGGGTTCTGGCCATCGTGACCATGCTGATCGGCGGCTGGTCGCTGCTGGGGCTGCCGGTCTCGCAATATCCCGACATTGCACCGACGACGATCCGTATCACCGCCAACTATTCCGGCGCGACCGCGCGGGCGGTGCAGAATTCGGTCACCACGCCGATCGAGGATGCGCTGACCGGGTTGGACGGGTTGATCTACACCGTCTCGACCTCGTCGCAGGGGCGTTCCGCGATCACCCTGACCTTTGACGACAGCGCCGACCCGGTCGATGCGCTGAACGAGGTGCAGTCCAAGGTCCGCTCGGTCGAAAGCCGCCTGCCCTCGCCGGTGCAGCGCGACGGGGTGTCGGTGTCGCGGTCGTCCTCGTCGATCCTGATGGTCGGCTCGCTGGTCTCGACCAGGGGTGAGCACTCGACGATTGAGCTGGGCAACCTGCTGGAACAGGTGGTCGAGGGCCCGGTAAAGCGGACCGAGGGCGTGGGCGGCGTGAACGTCTTTGGCTCGGGATATGCGATGCGGATCTGGATGGACCCGCTGCGGCTGGCGCAGTTTCAGCTGACACCGACCGACATCACCAGCGCCGTATCGGAACAGAACAGCACCGTGTCCGTGGGCGATCTGGGCAGCCAGCCGACCGTCCGGGGCCAACAATTCACCGCCACCATCACCGCGCAAAGCCAGCTGACCTCGATCGACGATTTCCGCAACATCCTGCTGAAGACCGGCGAGGATGGCGCCGCCGTCCGCTTGGGCGACGTGGCCGAGATCGAGATCGGCCAGGTCAGCTATGGCCGCGATTCCCGCTATAACGGCATGAACGCCTCGGGCTTCGCGGTGAACCTTGCGACCGGGGCCAATGCGGTCGAGACGGCGAATGCGGTGCGCGCGACGCTTGACGGGCTGAAGAACGCCCTGCCCGAGGGGGTCGAGGTCCATATCGCCTATGACACCGCGCCCTTCGTCGAGCTGTCCATCGAGAAGGTGTATCACACCCTGCTGGAAGCCATCGTTCTGGTGTTTCTGGTGATCTTGCTGTTTCTGCAGAACTGGCGTGCGACGCTGATCCCGATCATCGCCATTCCGGTGGTCTTGCTGGGCACCTTCGGGATGCTGGCGGCCTTGGGATATTCGGTCAATACACTGACCATGTTCGCCATGGTTCTGGCCATCGGCCTGCTGGTCGATGACGCCATCGTCGTCGTCGAAAACGTCGAGCGCGTCATGGCCGAGGAGGGCCTCGGCCCGGTCGAGGCCACCGAAAAGAGCATGGGCCAGATCAGTGGCGCGCTGATCGGCATCGCGCTGGTTCTGTCGGCGGTGTTCCTGCCGATGGGCTTCATGGCCGGTTCGACCGGTGTGATCTATCGGCAATTCTCGGTCACGATCATCACCGCCATGGTGCTGTCGCTGCTGGTCGCGCTGATCCTGACCCCCGCCATGTGCGCCAGCCTGTTGCGCCAAGGCCATGGCGAGGCGCGCTTTGCGCCCGCACGCTGGTTCAACGCAGGCTTCGACCGGGTGACGCGCGGCTATTCCGCCACCGTCCGGCGCAGCCTGCGGCGGCCCTTCCTGATGCTGCTGGTGCTGGCCGCGATCAGCTATGGCGCGTTCGATCTGTTCAACCGCATGACCACCACCTTCATCCCGACCGAGGATCAGGGCGTGCTGCAATCGCGCATCACCCTGACCGAAGGTTCGACCGCGCAGCAGACCGCCGCCGTCGTGCAAGAGATCGAGGACTATATGCGAACCGAGGAGAAGGACGCGGTTGAATCGGTCTTTGTCGCCATGGGCTTTGGCTATGCTGGCACGGCGCAGAACCAGGCGATGATCTTTGTGAAGCTGCGCGATTTCGACCTGCGCGGCGACAGCCAACTGGCTGCGGCCAAGGTCGCGCAGCGGGCCAATGCGCATTTCTCGGGGCATCGGGCGGGACGCATCTTCTTTATGCAACCGCCAGCGATTCCGCGTCTGGGCAACTCTTCCGGCTTCACCTTCTACCTGATGGACCAGTCCGGAGGCGGGGTCGAGGCACTGACCGCCGCCGCGGACCTGCTGGAGCAGAACGCCAAGAATGACGCGCGGGTGCAGAACACCGAAAGCGGCGGGGCCGAGGATGAGGCCGCGCTGCGCATCGATATCGACCAGCAAAAGGCCGAAAGCCTTGGCGTATCCGTCCCGGCGGTGAACTCGATGCTGGCGACGATCTTTGCCGGGGATGAGGTGAATGACTTCGCCCTTGGCGCGCAACTGCGCCCGGTGATCGTGCAGGCCCGCGCCGAAAACCGGATGCAGCCCGAGGACGTGAACAGCTGGTATGCCCGCAATTCGAACGGAGAGATGGTGCCCTTCAGCGCCTTCATGACCGTGCGCTGGGAACCGGTCGAGCCGCGCCTGTCCCGCATCGACGGCATCGACGCGATCGCCATCGAGGGGCAACCCGCGCCGGGCGTCAGCTCGGGCACAGCGATGGACGCGATGGAGGAGTTGGTGGCAGCCCTGCCCGGCGGCTACGGGCTGGCATGGACCGACCTGTCCTATCAGGAACGTCAGGCGGGCAATCAGGCACCCTTCCTGTTCGCGCTCTCGGCGCTGGTCGTGTTCCTGTCGCTGGCCGCCCTTTACGAAAGCTGGTCGATCCCGTTTTCGGTCATGCTGGCGGTTCCGGTGGGGGTGCTGGGCGCGGTGATCGCCGCGCTGACACTGGGGCAGGCCAATGACGTCTATTTCAAGGTCGGCATCCTCACCACCATCGGGCTTGCGGCGAAAAACGCCATCCTGATCGTCGAATTTGCGCGTGAGTTGCAGGACAAGGGCCGCACAGCCGTCGACGCGGCGACCGAGGCCGCGCGCCAGCGCCTGCGGCCGATCCTGATGACCTCGCTGGCCTTCATCCTTGGCGTGCTGCCTTTGGCCATTGCCAAGGGCGCGGGGGCGGGGGCGCAGAACTCGATCGGGATCGGGGTGATGGGCGGGATGATCTCGGCCACGTTCCTTGGCATCTTCATGGTGCCCGCCTTCTACGTTACCGTACGCTGGCTGACCGACCTGCGGCGCAAGAAGGAACAGGTGACATGAACGAACATCCCAGACTGACCTCTCTTGCGCATGGCGGCGGCTGCGGCTGCAAGCTGGCGCCCTCGGTGCTGCGCGAATTGCTGGCCGGGCAGCCGGTGGCGCAGGCCTTCCCACAACTGCTGGTCGGGACCGAGACCTCGGACGATGCGGCAGTCTGGCAGGTCGACGACAATACCTGCGTCATCGCCACGACCGATTTCTTCATGCCGATGGTCGATGATCCGCGCGATTTCGGACGCATTGCGGCGACGAACGCGATTTCCGACATCTACGCCATGGGCGGACGACCGATCATGGCGTTGGCGATCCTTGGCATGCCCATCGACAAGCTGCCCCCCGAACAGATCCGCCAGATCCTTGAGGGCGGACGCGAGATCTGCGCCGAGGCAGGTATCCCGGTCGCCGGCGGCCATTCCATCGACGCGCCCGAGCCGATCTATGGCCTTGCGGTGATCGGGCTGTGCCATCCGTCCGAACTGCGCCGCAATGCCGATGCGCGCCCCGGCGATGCGCTGATCCTGACCAAAGGGTTGGGGGTCGGCATCTACTCTGCCGCGATCAAGAAAGGTGCGCTGGATGCCGAGGGCCTGGCCGAGATGGTCGCCAGCACCACCACGCTGAACCGGGTCGGCAGCGATCTGGCCAAGCGCGACGATGTCCATGCCATCACCGACGTGACCGGCTTTGGCATTCTGGGGCACGGGTTGGAAATCGCACGCGGCTCCGGTCTGCGGCTGCGCATCGATCTGGCCAGCTTGCCGTTGCTCACGCGAGCATCCGAACTGGCGCAGGCGGGGTTCTTTACCGGTGCCTCGACCCGGAACTGGGCGGCTTATAGGTCGGAAGTGCTGCTGCCCGAAGGGCTACCCGACTGGCAGCGCGCGTTGCTGACCGATCCGCAGACCTCGGGCGGGCTGCTGGTCGCCTGCGCGCCCGAAACCGCCGAAACGGTCCTGCAGATGATCCGCGCGGCAGGCTTCCCGCTGGCCGCGATCATCGGTCACGCCGAAGAAGGCAGCGCGGGCATCACCGTCGCCTGAAGTCCTTTCGGGGGAACGCCCGGCGCTGTCCGGGCGTTCGGTCGGATCACGTGAAGGGATCAGACCATGAGACGCCTTTACCTGCCCCGACTGATCGGCCTTGGCCTTGCCGCTGCATTGGCCCTGCCCGTCTTCGCCCAAACCACGCCGACCCCTGCGCCCCCCGCTGAGCGGCAGGCGACACTCGAACCCGGGGATTGCCCGCCCGCCGCCGCCATGGCCGAGCCCGCTACACCCGACGCGGCGACCGCCGACGGCACCGCGCCATCGAACGCTGGTTCAACCGGCTGGAGTGGCGGGACAGGCGGGTCGATGATCGGCACCAACCCGCAGGGCGCGACACGTCACACCAAGACATGGCAATCGCCGACCGCACGGGGGCTGGACCTGAAGGGCCGCCCGGAGCCCGCGCCGGTCTGCTGATTTTTTTGCTGGTTTCCGATCAGGCCCGCGCCGGGTTCGCCGTGATCACGCCCTTTTTCAGGATCATGTTCGCGTAAAGCCGGGTGTCGTGGCACTGCAGGATGGCAAAGCTGTTTCGGGCGAATTCATAGAAGCCGAAACGATCGATCGACTGCAATGCCGAGCCGGCACGCTCGATGATCGGGATGGTTTCGGCAATCGCCTCGGGCACCGCGTCGGGATCATCCACGACCTGCATCGAGGTCGCGGCTGCCGGCACGAACGTGTCGAGCGGCATCAGGTTCGTGATGACCGTCACAGCCTGCGGAAGCCTGAGGCCAATGGTCAGGACCTTGTCGTAGGGCAGATGCCGGGCGACGCTCGCGGCAGGAAAATTGACGTCAACAATTGCCAACTCGTCGCCATGACCCATTTGCGCCATGACATACAGCAACTCGGGCGAGATCGTCGAATGGATCCCCTTGAGCATCTTACCCCTCCTGGCCGGAATGAACCGGCTACTTCCAGACTATGCTGCCAAATGACGTTTTGAGAGACCGCTCGTCAATGCCCTGTCAAATCGTCTCAAGCGGCTGTGCAGTCATGGGTGCGGGAAAGATGCCTTCGACTTCGGCCAGAATGGCGGGTGTCAGCCCCAGTTCGGCGGCGCGCAGGTTCAGCGAGACATGGGCTGCATGGCCGGTCTTGGGGATGGCGATCATGCCGGTTCGGTTCAGAACCCAAGCCAGTGCCAGTTGCGCCGCGCTCAGCCCCAGCCCCTGCCCGATCCGGTGCAGGTCGGCATTCCCCGCCAACCGCCCCTGCTCGACCGGACTATAGGCCATCGCCGGAATCCCCTTAGCGGCCAGCCAGGGCAGCAGGTCCCATTCCGGCCCGCGCCGGGTCAGGTTGTAAAGAATCTGGTTCGCGGCGCAGCGCCAGCCACCGGCGGCAAACAGATCCTCCATATCCGCGACCGAGAAATTGCTGACACCCCAATGGCGGATATGCCCGGCATCGCGCAGGGCCTCCATCGCGGCGACGGTTTCTGCCAAGGGCACATCGCCGCGCCAATGCAGCAAATAAAGGTCGATCCGGTCGGTCCCCAGCCGTTTCAGGCTGGCCGCGCAGGCCCGTGGCAGGGCACGCGCCGAGGCGTTCCAGGGATAGGCCTTGGACACCAGAAACACCTGATCGCGACGGCCCGATATGGCCTCGGCGACCAGTTCCTCGGCCGCGCCCTCGGCATACATCTCGGCGGTGTCGATCAGCGTCATGCCCAGATCCAATCCCTTGCGCAGGGCGGCGATCTCGGCCTCGCGGCGCGAAGCATGCTCGGCCATCATCCAGGTTCCCTGGCCAAGCGCGGGAACCATCTCTCCGTCCGGAAGGTTTGTGCGAGGGATCATGCCCCAATCCTGTTGCCGTCGGGGCCGATAGGCAATCCCCCCTTTCATCTTTCCCGCAGTCTGGTCCGAACACAATGAGTCCCTGCCCATGCAGCGCCTGACCTGCCCCAGATGCGGACAGCGTGTCTATTTTCAGAACACATTCTGCGCCTGCGGCACGCCGCTAGTCTTCGCGCCCGAGGCCGGAGGCTTCGTCAGCGACGCGCCCGCCTGTCCGAACCGCGACCAGATCGGCTGCAACTGGGCGGCAGAAAGCGGCGGGCTGTGCCGATCCTGCGCGATGACCGGCACCATCCCGGACCTTTCAGTCGAGGGGAATCGCGATCTGCTGGCCCAAAGCGAGGCCGCCAAGCGTTGGGTGCTGGCCAATCTGGCGCGCTGGCACTGGTTCACCGATGCCGATTCAGGCACACGCGTCCAGTTCCGGATGCTGTCCGAACATGCAGGTCCGCATGAGGTCCCGGTCACCATGGGCCATGCGGCGGGCGTCATCACCCTGAACGTGGTCGAGGCCGACGACGCCCTGCGCGCCCTGCGCCAGCAACAGCTGGGCGAGCTTTATCGTTCGATGGTCGGTCATGTCCGCCATGAGATCGCGCATTTCCTGTTCGAACGGCTTGCGCTGCTTCCCGGTTTTCTGGCCGAGTTCCGCGCCATGTTCGGCGATGAACGCGCCGATTACGCGGCGGCACTGCTGGATCATTACAACCAGCCGCTGGCCAAGGGCGACACCTTTATCAGCGACTACGCCACCACCCATCCGCATGAGGACTGGGCCGAGACCGCAGCCCATATCCTGCATCTGGTCGACATGACCGACAGCCTGATGGCCTCGGGCTTGAACGGGCCGCAGATTCCGCCACCGGGCTATGATGCTTATGCCGATACCGATGCGGAACATCTGCTGACCGTGGCAACCTCGGTCGCGCTGGCGGTGAACGAGATCAACCGCGCCATCGACAATCCTGACGTCTATCCCTTTGTGCTGACTGCAACGACCCGGGCCAAGCTGGGCTTTGCCCATCGCTGGCTGTCACAGGGTGCGACGATGACGCCCCTGCCCGCTTGACGCAGCACCTGCGCCGATCCAGCCTGCGCGGAAAAGGGATTCGCGATGGATGATCTGGAAATAGCCGCGCAAGCCGCCGCCGAGCAGCCCGAATTCTCGCGGTTTTTGGGCATTCGCATCCTGCGGGCCAATGCCGATGAAGTGATCGGCGACATGCCCGCGACCGGCAATCTGGCCAATCGCAACGGCGTCCTGCATGGCGGCGCGATCATGGGATTCGCCGACAATCTGGGCGGGACGGCTGCGACGATCAACCTTGGGCCCGGCAAGGCCACGACCACCATCGAAAGCAAGACCAACTTCATCCGCCCCATCCATATCGGCGATACCGTGCATGGCCGCACCATCGCGCTGCACAAGGGTCGGACCACGATGATCTGGCAGACCACCATCACCCGCAACGATGGCAAGGTCGCGGCCATCGTCACCCAGACCCAGATGGTCATGGACTGGAATGACGGCCGCAGCGCAGGTCCGGCTTAGCGCGCCAATTGTGTCCGGATTGCCCGATCGTCCCGGCAAAGAATGCTCGGGGCGTTGCCCAGTCCGTCATTCCGTGGCAATAGAACCCAAAGCAAAACGAAGACAGGTTCCCGTTATGACCGATTTCGCGCAGCGCCGCACCATGATGGTCGATACCCAGGTCCGCCCAAATGACGTGACCAGCTATCCTGTCATCGAGGCGATGCTCAACGTCCCGCGCGAGGAATTCGTGCCGGAATCCCGCCGCGACGTGGCCTATGCCGGCCAGAATATCGAGCTTGCCGCAGGCCGCGTCATGCTTGAGCCGCGCACGCTGGGCAAGATGCTTGAGGTGCTGAACCTTCAGGCCGGTGATCTGGCACTGAACGTGGGCGCAGCCTATGGCTATACCGCCGCCGTCATGGCCCGCATCGCCGAGGCCGTGGTCGCCCTTGAATCCGAAGCCGAGATCGCTGCCGAGGCGCAGGCCCGCCTGTCGGCGCAGGACGTGTTCAACGTCGGCGTCGTGACCGGCCCGCTTGAGGCGGGTTGCGCCAGCCAGGCCCCCTATGACGCCATCCTGATCGAGGGCGCGATCGAGCATCTGCCCGAAGCGCTGGCCGATCAGCTGCGCGATGGCGGCCGCATTGTCGCGCTGTTCCGCGAAGGCAATCTGGGTGTGGTCCGCTTCGGTCGCAAGCTTGACGGCCGGATCAATTGGCGCTTCGCTTTCAATGCCGGCGCGCCGGTGCTTCCGGGCTTTACCGAAAAACGCGGCTTCGTCTTGTAAAATAATAGCCCCGGCAGGGGCAGGGGAGAGGGCATGTTCCGCAATACGCTGAGACGTCTGAGAAGGCCGATCGCTGCCGCCCTGCTTGCCAGCGCGACCGCCCTGCCGGCCAATGCCGAAACGCTCGCCGATACGATGGTTGCGGCCTATCGCCACTCGGCCCTGCTTGAGCAGAACCGCGCCGTGCTGCGCGCCGCGGACGAAGACGCTGCGGCCGCGCTGGCGCAGCTGCGCCCGATCGTGCAATGGCTCGCGTCCTATACCTATCAGAATATCGAGGGCTTCGACGCCAACTCGGCCAGCCTTGGGCTGCAGGCCTCGATGACGCTGTATGATTTCGGCCGCAACGCCATCGCCATCGACATTGCCAAGGAAAACGTTCTGGCAACCCGCGCCGCACTTGTAGGCGTGGAACAAGACGTGCTGCTGGGTGCGATCGAGGCCTATCTGAACGTCCGCAGCGCCACCGAACAGGTTGAGCTGCAACAGAACTCGGTCCGTGTTCTGGGCGAGGAACAGCAGGCCGCGACCGACCGCTTCGATGTGGGCGAGATTACGCAGACCGACGTGTCGCAGGCGGATGCCGCCCTTGCCGCCAGCCGCGCAGATCTGGCCTCGGCGCAGGGCGATCTGGAGGTTGCCCGCGAAAGCTACCGCGCGGCGACCGGCAAATTCCCCGGCAAGCTAGCGGCACCACCGCCGACGCCGAAACTTCCGGCAAGCCTGGTCAGCGCCCGCGAAATCGGGCAGCGCACCCATCCGCTGATCCAGCAGGCCAAGCGCGAGGCCGCGGCCTCGGAATTGCAGGTCGCCGCCGCTGC
This sequence comes from Paracoccus litorisediminis, assembly GCF_009711205.1. Classification (GTDB taxonomy): domain Bacteria; phylum Pseudomonadota; class Alphaproteobacteria; order Rhodobacterales; family Rhodobacteraceae; genus Paracoccus; species Paracoccus litorisediminis. The sequence continues at coordinate 481,715 of NZ_WMIG01000002.1, forward strand.
GGCTGAGCGTAATCCGTCGCTAACCGGCGGCGCCGCCTTGCAGGCGCAAAGCAACAAGACGGTCAACACGGGCACCTCGGTCCGGACCGACAGCGCCTCGGTTTCACTGGATATGTCGCAGACGATCTATTCGGGCGGCCGGCTGCCCGCCGCGCATCGCCGCGCGATGGCAAGCCGCGATGCCACCCGCGCCTCGCTGCTGAACACTGCGCGTCAGGTCGATCAGGCGGTCGGCACGGCTTGGGCGGGAATCGACGTGGCGCGAGCGCAGATCAGCGCCATCGACCAGCAGATCGTTTCGGCCAGGCAGGCCTTTGACGGCGTGCGCGAGGAAGCGACGCTGGGCGCGCGGACCACGCTGGACGTGCTGGAGGCCGAGCAGATCCTTCTGCAGGCGATGGCGGACAAGATCACCGCGGTCGCTAATCTCCAATTAGCACATTATCAACTTTTGTCGGCTATGGGTTTGTTGACGGTAGAAAACCTGAAACTGGGAATCCCGACCTATGACCCATCGGCCTATTACAAAGCAGTCAAGGACGCGCCTTTCACCAGCCGGCAGGGCGAAAGCCTCGACCGGGTGCTGCGCTCGATCGGCAAGAATTAAGGCTGTTGCCCCCAGCCGGGGGGCACACCATGCAGCATGACCTCGCAGGGCGCGGCGCGCAGGCTGAAAATGTCGGGGATGTTCTGGCCTCGATCCGGCGGCTGATTGCACAGGATCAGGTTGAGGGCGATGAGCCGTCGTATTCCTACGCCGCGCCGCTGAACTCCCGCGCTGGGAATCCGCCCCTGATCCTTGCCCGGCAGGATCTGGTCCCGGTTCCGGCAGAATCGGATTTGCGCCGTATTGCTGCAAATGCCCCTGTTCCGCTGGTCGAAGAACCCGCCCTGACCCCCGAAGAGGAGGTCGAGTTCGCCGAGGCCGAGGCTGCCTTGGCCCGGATGACCTCGCTGCCCCGCCTGCTGGCTGCTGACCCCGTGCAAATCGCCCCCGATTCGATTGCGGCGATCGAGGTGCCAGAGGAACTGTCCCTGACCGCCTTCGCGCCAGAACTGAGCCTGCCTGCCGAGCAAAACCTGTTCGCAGATGTGATGTCCGCACAACCGGATCTGCGCGAGACCGTCCGCGCCGTCCTGCGCGAAGAACTTTCCGGGGAAACCGGTCTACAAATCAGCCACCAGTTGCGACAACTGGTTCGGCTTGAGGTCGAATCCCTTATCCGCGAAATCTATTTCGAGGGGTAAGGCAGGGGCGGACCAACCGGGCCGCCTCTGTCCACCGATCCGTCAGTTCAGGTATTTCTCGGGATCGACGCTGTCGAAGCCGTTACGGACCTCGAAATGGACGACGCCCTGATTGCGGGCCTTGCCCAGCGTGGTCCCGGCCCCGACCTTCTGCCCCTTGGTCACGGTGACATTATCCAGACCGGCATAGACTGTCATCAGATTGTTGTCGTGGCGCATGACGATGATCGGAACCTGATCGGTATCGCGGGTGATCGCGGCCACCGTTCCCGACCCCGCCGCCGTTACCGGGCTGCCCGGCGCAGCGGAAATGTCGATGCCCTCATTCTTGCCCTTCTCATAGGCGCGGATGATCGCGCCATTGGCAGGCATACGGAACTTGCCACTTCCCGATGCTGCGGTTCGGGTCTTGCCCAGGTCGGGGCTGGCCGGTTTGTCGACCGGCTTGTTCGTCGGCTGGGTCTTTTCATTCGGCAGGGGCTGCGCCGCCGAGGGCGGTGCCGGAGTCGGACTGCCTGCCCCCGGCGCGGTGATCGCAGCAGTCGTTGCGGGACGCTGCCCGGCAACAGGAATGAGCAAGCGTTGCCCGGTGCGCAGCGTCAGGTTCGAGGACAGGCCGTTCCATTCGGCCAGATCCTTGACTGAGACATTGTATTTCCGCGCCACCGACCATGCGGTTTCGCCAGCAACAACGACATGCTGCCGAGGCTGGCTTGCGGCGGGCTGGGTCGGCGTCGGAGTGGTCGCGCCCACCTGCGGCGGCACGGTCGGCGTCTTCATCCCCTGCCCGGCAAAGGGATCGCTGACCTGCCCGGTCGAGGACGTGACCGGGGTTGCCGCCGCCACGGGCGCGCCGGCAGCGACACGGCGCGGCAGCGCCACGACCGCGCCGGCATTCAGCGGCGCGGTGGCGGAAATGGCGTTGTAGCTGGCCAACTGGCCAGCGTTCAGCCCCAGCCGCGCGGCGATGGTCGCTACCGTCTCACCCTGCCGCGCGATGGCCACCTGATAGCCGGGATAGCTGATGATGCCGCGATTGTCCGGCACCGGACGCGGCGGCGCGGCAGCGGCAGCACCTGCGGTATCCAAGGCCCCGCCTCCCCAGCCACGCAGATCGGGGTCGAGGGTCGAAAGGTTCACCCCTCCCGGTGCATTGCATGCGACCAGTGTTGAAACCATGCCGACCATGCAGGCCAGCCGCCATGTGATTGCCATCTGCCCGTTCCTCACTCTGCGCGGCCGGGGATTATGTCTGTCCCAATCCCTCGACCAGCGGCACGAAGCGCACTTGCCGCAACTCGTCGTAATCAAATCCGTTTTCGGTCCGGCGCACACGGATCAGGGTCTGAACCGCATCCGACTGACCGACCGGTACCACCATGATACCGCCGGTTTTCAATTGCGCCAAGAGCGGGCCGGGCGGGTCTTCGGCTGCGGCGGTCACCATGATGCGATCAAAGGGTGCCTGTTCGGGCAATCCGCGCGAACCGTCCGCAACCATGGCGGTGATGTTGGACAGGCCGAAATGGCGAAAGATCTCCTCGGCCTCGGTCACCAGACGGCGATGGCGGTCGACCGTATAGACCCGGCGACACAGCAGCGACAGGATCGCCGCCTGATAGCCCGAGCCCGTGCCGATCTCGAGCACCTTGTCGCGCGGCCCAACCTCCAGTGCCTGCGTCATCAGCCCGACGACCGAGGGCTGGCTGATGGTCTGCCCACAGGGAATCGGCAGGGGCGTATCCTCATAGGCGCGATCCTCGAAATGGCCGCGCACGAATTCGCCCCGATCGATGCGCTCCATCGCCTCAAGCACGCGCGGATCGGTCACCCCGCGCTGACGCAGGGCGAACAGAAAACGCATCTTTCGTTCCGCGGCCTCGGGTTCGTCGCTCATCGGCGGATCAGCCCTCTTCCAGAACGCGCAGGGCAGCCAGACTGGCGTGGCAGGTCAGGTCCGGGCGCATTGGCGTCAACGAGATATAGTCCTGCATATTGGCGTCCACGTCACTCCCCGGCGTGGCGGGCGAGGTCTGCGAGCCACCCAGAATCCACAGGAAGCGGCGGCCGTTCGGTGCGTGATAGGGCTCGGATTCGAAACGCACGCCACTGCGACGACCTTGCGGCGCGACCCGCACCCCCTTGACCGATGCCGCATCGCAGGCCGGGAAGTTGATATTGTAGAACAGCCGGAAATCCGCGTCCGATGTCCAGTCACCGCGGTCCAGAAGCTGGCGGATCAGGCGTGGACCGTGTTGGCGCGCGGCCTCGAACGGATCGGCAAGGGTTGAGGTCCGCGTGCCCATGTATTGCGACAGCGCGATCGCGGGTAGGCCTTGCAGTGCCGCCTCCATCGCGCCGCCTATGGTGCCGGAATACATCACGTTTTCGCCGGAATTGTTGCCCCTGTTGACCCCGGACAGCACCAGATCGGGCGGATTGTCCCGCATCACGTCGCCCAGGGCCGCCAACACGCAATCCGCGGGCGAGCCCTCGGCGGCAAAGCGCCGGGGACCCAGTTCCGCGATCAGGGTCGGATGGACATAGCTGATGCAATGCGCGACACCGGATTGCTCAAACGCGGGTGCGACGGTCCAGACCTCGCCCTCGGGACCGGCAATCTCGGCCGCGATTTCGGCCAATGTGACCAGTCCCGGCGCGTTGATGCCGTCATCATTGGTGATCAGGATCCGCATGTCGCCCCCACTTCCTCAACCCGTTCCCGAAGGAATGGGCGAGCCGTGCCCCGAAGGGGCACCCGGTCCGCGATCACATCCCCGTCAAAACCATGCTTATCCGCGCCACACATCTGCGACAACCCGCTGCTTATGCAACTGCAGCGTTTGACGTCGGAGCGTGGCAAGGGCAGGATCAAAACGGGCAGAAAGCCGGGCAGAACATGCAGATATATCTTCCTATTGCTGAGGTGGTGGTCAACGCCTTCACCCTTGTCGGGCTTGGCGGCGTCGTCGGCCTGATGTCGGGGCTGTTCGGCGTCGGCGGCGGCTTTCTGATCACGCCCCTGCTGTTTTTCATCGGCATCCCCCCGGCCATTGCGGTGGCGACCGGTGCAAATCAGGTCGTGGCCTCGTCCTTTTCCGGGGTGCTGGCGCATCTGAAGCGCAAGACCGTCGATTTCCGCATGGGCTGGGTGCTGCTGGCGGGCGGGCTGGTCGGATCGTCCTTCGGGGTGATCCTGTTCAACAAGCTGCAGCGGCTGGGTCAGGTCGATTTGGTTGTGCAGTTATGCTACGTGGTCTTTCTGGGCCTGATCGGGGCGATGATGCTGCAGGAAAGCCTGCGCGCGCTGCATCGATCCCGGAAAAGCGGCCCGATCAAGCCGATGCGCCGCAACCAGCATGGTTGGGTTCATCGCTGGCCGCTGAAGGTCAAGTTCCGCGCCTCGGGTCTGTATATCAGCGCGATTCCAGTGCTGATGGTTGGTGCAGCGGTGGGTGTGCTGGGCGCACTGATGGGGGTCGGCGGCGGCTTCATCATGGTCCCGGCGATGATCTACCTGCTGGGCATGCCGACCAAGGTCGTGATCGGGACCTCGCTGTTCCAGATCACCTTCCTGTCGGCCTATACCACGCTGATGCACGCCGTATCGTCCAACACCGTCGACGTCATGCTGGCCGTTTTGTTGATCGTGGGCGGCGTGGTCGGTGCGCAGTTCGGCACGACCCTGGGTGCAAAACTCCGGGCCGAGCAGTTGCGCATCCTGCTGGCGCTTCTGGTGCTGGCGGTCTGCGGCAAGCTGGCGCTGGACCTGTTCCTGAAGCCGGACGACCTGTATTCACTGACGCCGGGGGTGGTGGGATGATCCTGCGTGCCCTCGCCCTGCTGATCGCATCCGCCCTGCCCTTGGCCGCGCAAGACGGGCCGCCCGCGCCGCCGCCAGAGCGCATCGTCGCGGACCTGTCGCGGGACGACGTGGACATCACCACCAGTTTCGACGGCTCGGACATCATCATCTATGGCGCGATCAAGCGCGAGACGCCGATCCCCACCACCGAACCGTTGGACGTGATCGTCACGGTCGAGGGACCTGCCCGACCCGTCACCGTCCGCCACAAGGAGCGGCGCTTTGGCATCTGGGTCAATACCGGCAAGGTCGGCGTGGCCTCGGCCCCGAATTTCTATGTCGTAGCGACGACGCGGCCACTGGAGCGCATCCTGAACCCGGATGAGGACAGCCGCTACCGCATCTCGGTCCCGCAAGCGATCCGCGCCTTTGCCGGGGCATCCGAGGTCGAAGATGTCGTGCCCTATACCGAGGCGCTGGTCCGCCTGCGCGAGGATCACGATCTGTACCGGCTGGATGATGGCGCGGTCACCGTCGCCGAACAGACGCTGTTTCGCGCCGATGTCCGCCTGCCCGCGAACCTGATCGAGGGGCTTTACGGCACCCGCATCTTTCTCGTCCGCGACGGCAAGGTGATGGACACGTTCCGCGCACCGATCGAGGTGCGCAAGGTCGGGCTGGAACGCTGGCTCTACCGCCTCGCGCTGGAACAGCCCTTCATCTATGGCTTCATGTCGCTTGCCATCGCCGTCGCCGCCGGCTGGGGCGCCTCGGCCGCCTTCCGGCAGTTGCAGCGCCGTTAGGCGCCGCGCCATTGAATTTCTCTGGGACTATCGTATCCGGCACGAACTCAAGAACTGCATGTGCAAAAATCTTGCCGTGACCGCTGTAACTTGAATTTCACCGGCCTGGTTGGGGATCGATTACCCATCAACAGCGCGCGGCCTGCAATCAGGCCTGAGGTAGCGGTTATCTTTCTAACGCTGAAGCGAAATCGACCACCCCAAAGCGATTAGGGCTGAGTTTGCGTGTCGCAAACCGTTATCAAATTCGGATACGAAAACCTCAAACTGGATCGCCAACACTTCAATCAAGAAAATCCGCGTTAACGCCACCCTATCAACCGGTTGTGCACAAAATTTCTATTGCCTATCGGAAATACCCTTCAGGAACCACCTTAAGTACATCACGCCGAAGTTTCTCAGGGATGCCCATCCAGGAAGAATCCCCTCGAGTATTTTATCTCTGCATGTGCAAGTACAATCTCGGCCCGACTCACGGTCAAATGGAGATTATATTTGGCGTTCTAAAAAGATATTATCTGGCGAACTTCCGGTGAATTCAGGCCGCAAGACGAAACGATTTGCGATCCGCATCAATCACCTCTGACTACAGAGAAAATGCAAATATTTGAGCCACCATTGGAGTTACCCCCTCGGGCTGGACCACGGGACTTCATCGAACTAAGCCGCCTTCTGAGCGATTAGCGTTTCGAATTCCTCGGGCGGACGGTAGCCGAGGGCTGAATGCAGTCTTCGGGTATTGTAGACCTGCTCGATGAAGACCGGCAATCGGCCGGCTACATCGGCGAAGGTTTCGTATCCGGCGAGATAGACCTCCTCGACCTTCAGGGTCTTCATGAAACTCTCGGATTGGGCATTGTGATAGAGGTTCCCGACGCTGCTCATCGAGCCGAGTAAACCTGCAGCGTCCAGAGCTTCGCGATAGAGTTGGGATGCGTATTGGCAGCCCCTGTCCGTGTGATGAATGCATCCCGGCGGCCGATCACCCCGGCACGGATGTCCTGGCAGAGTTGCAGCTTGAATGGGGTCGAATGCCGACGATAGGGGACCTCGTGATGTCATGAGCCTTCTCCGATCAAGGCCCGTTCAGCGTATCAGTTCTTCAGGGTCCCGTGGTCCAGCCCGAGGGGTTCACTCCACATCCCGATCGAATATGCATGCCCTTCCAAGGCGTACCCAAGGAAGGGGACTTTGTGCTTTTCCCGCGGGACGAGTGCCGGATGCCGAGAGTCCAATCTTTCGAACGGATCATACATCACCAGAACTCGCATTTCGTTGCGCTCTGCGAAAGCACTCTCACTCCAAAGCGCGAACCATCGTTTTGGTCGACAACCAAGGAAGCTTTCAGTCTGCCAGTCGCCTCCATCCTTATTGTCTAATGATATTGGGTTGGTAGCCAATGCCGTATCCGCCTGACATAAACTTGCTTAGGCCAATGCCGCGTAGCCGCCCATTGAAGATCCATAGCAGACACGCTTCTTGAAGCTGCGGCGCAATAGAATTTAATTCACCTAGGTTATCTGATCTTAGAATGACGGGTCTAAATATTTCCTGTGGCCATCACTCTCAAGAAATGCCGCGTAATTTACATTCTTTTTTTGACACCAAGCACCCGCCCACCTGAGGCGACTGAGATCCGACCCAGCCGTAAAAAGATTGTCAAAATCTATCACAAACGGTCGATCAGAATCGATCACACTGATAATCGCTGAATATCCGTTCTTTCCACGTATTCTGCTTTCAAATACCATTCGCCGCTGGCGCGCGGCTACTCGGTTCAACCTCAAACGTCGATAACGCGACCAATCGGAATCCGAAAACATTATCAACGTAAGCCAGAGGTTTCGTCATTTAGGCGCCGCGCCGGAACGGGCCCATCTCGGTCAGCAATTCGATTTCCTGCCCAACCGCCATGCGCTCGCGGGTCAGGTAATCCGCCACTGCATCATGGAAGCCCTGATCGGCCAGCCAGTGCAGGGAATGGGTCTGTGTCGGCAGGTAGCCCCGCGCCAGCTTGTGTTCTCCCTGCGCCCCGGCCTCGACACGGGACAGACCGTGCTCGATCGCCCAGTCGATGGCCCGGTGGTAGCAAAGTTCGAAATGCAGATGCGGGTGATCCTCGACGCAGCCCCAGTAGCGGCCATAGATTGTGTCTGTACCCAGCATGTTCAACGCGCCCGCGACCGGACGGCCATCCCGTTCGGCCAGAACCAGCAGGCAATCGTCGCGCATCGTGTCATGCAGGATGTCGAAAAACGCCCGCGTCAGGTAGGGCCGACCCCATTTGCGGCTGCCGGTATCCTGATAGAAGTGCCAGAACGCGTCCCAATGCCGGGGCAAAATCTGGTCGCCACGCAGGCTGCTGATCGTGCCGCCGAAAGCCTGTGCGCGCTCGCGTTCCTTGCGGATCGCCTTGCGCTTGCGCGAGGATAGTTCGGACAGGAAATCTTCATAGGATGCGTAGCCGCGATTGAGCCAGTGGAACTGCTCGCTCGCGCGGGGCAGATAGCCCGCCGCCTCGCCCAACTCGGCCTCGGCCTCGGTGCAGAAAGTGACATGGACGCCCGACAGGCCGGATTGCTTGGCCACCTGCGCCATCGCCTGCAGCAGCGCCCCCTGCACCGCCGGACGGTTTGAAATCAGCCGGGGGCCGGTGACCGGCGTAAAGGGGACGGCGCATTGCAGCTTGGGGTAATAGTCGCCGCCCGCACGCTCGAATGCCTGCGCCCATGCATGGTCAAAGATGTACTCGCCCTGACTGTGGGTCTTCAGGTAGCAGGGCGCGACGCCCGCCACCTGACTGTCCAGCCGCGCGATCAGGTGGCTCGGGTGCCAGCCCGTGCCCTGCCCGACCGAACCGGACGCCTCCAGCGCGGACAGGAAACGATGCGTGGTGAAGGGGTTGGCCCCCGCCCCGCAGCCATCCCATAGCGCGGGTTCGATGCCGGAAATCGCAGACAGGACCGAGACGCTGAGTTCACTCATGCGCCGAACCTAACCGGACGGGTTCGCCTTGTCAGCGCCCGCCGGTCACTTCCAGGTTTGTCCCGGTGACATAGCTTGCCTGTTCGCTGGCCAGCCACAGGATTGCCTCGGCCACTTCCTCGGCGCTGCCGGGACGCCCCATCGGCACACCCACGGACAGGCGCTGCGCCCGCTCAGGATCGCCACCCGAAGCGTGGATCTCGGTCTCGATCAGGCCGGGGCGAACAGCATTGACGCGGATGTTCTGCGGCGCCAACTCCTTGGCAAGCCCGATATTCAGGCTGTCGATGGCCCCCTTGCTGGCGGCATAATCGACATATTCCCCCGGACCGCCCAGCCGCGCGGCAGCGGAACTCAGCAGCACGATCGAGGCCGAGGGCTGGTCCTTGGGCCGCGCCATCCGCCGTGCCGCTTCGCGTGCGGTCAGCAGCGCTCCGATCACGTTCACGTCGATGACGCGCTGCATGCGCTCCAGCGTCATTTCGGCCAAAGGCATCGCGCGGGCCAGCATGCCCGCATTGACGATCACGGCATCGATGCGCCCGAACTCGCCCTCGGCCGCGTCGAACAGGGCGGCCACGTCGGCCTCGCTTGCGGCATCGGCGCGCAAGCCGACGGCGCGGCGACCCATGGCGCGGATGCGCTCCAGCACCTCGTGCCCGGCGGCGAAATCGTCGCGCCAGCTGATTGCCACGTCCCAGCCGCGTTCAGCCGCCAGAAGGGCAACCGCCCGGCCGATGCCACGCGACCCCCCGGTCACGATCATGGATTTTCTATCGGTCATGCTGCCCCCGGAAGATAGTTTTCGAACGTGATATTGTCGGCCCCCTGCCGCGCCGCCTGCTCCTGCTGGGACGAGCGGATGGTCCATGTCAGGATCGGAACGCCGCGTGCCTTCAGCGCCGTCACCGCCGGATTGTCCAGATCGTTGCGGTCATGCGACACGAAACTGGCCCCGACGCGGTCGAAATCTGCAATGGCGGCCAACGATACGCGAGTGGTTGCATCGATATCCGGCCAATCCGCGGCGTCGTAGTCGCAGGAGGTCAGGCCAACAGCGATATCCGGCGCGACGCGATGGAAAGCCGCCATGCTATGCGGATTGAAGGACATGACCGCGACCGGACCGGCATAATCGCCCAGCAGTTCGGCCACGCGTTCGGACAGGTCGCCAATCTGATCGGTCGAGCGCAGGCTTTGATCCTTGATCTCGATCAGCAGTGGCACGCGGCCCGCCACCTCGGCCAGCAATTCGGCCAAGGTCGGGATCGACTCTTCGGTGCCCATGATGCGCAGCATGGACAGCGCGTCGATGCCAAGGGCGCGCACCAGCCCCTCGGCCCCGGTCAGGCGCGGCAGGTCATCGTCGTGGAACACGACCGGAGTCCCATCCGCCGCCGCCTGAATGTCGCATTCGATGGCGTAGCCAGCGGCGATGGCCGCGCGGAACGCGCCCATGCTGTTTTCCGGCAGCCCAAGCGAATGCAACCCCCGATGAGCGATCGGCAGGCGCAGGAAATCGGGATGCAGGTCCATCACTCGATCTCGAAGATCGCTTCGATCTCGACCGCGACGCCGCGCGGCAGAGCCGGCGCAGAAACCGCGGCGCGGGCGTGGCGGCCCTTGTCGCCGAAAACCTCGACCATCAGGTTCGAGCAGCCATTGACCACCTCGGGCTGGTCGGTGAATTCCGGGGTCGAATTGACGAAGCCGCCCAGTTTGACCACGCGCTTCACACGGTCCAGCGACCCCAGCGCGGCGCGCGCCTGCGCCAGCAACGCGAGGCCACAGGTCCGCGCGGCCTCGGTCCCGGCCTCGACCGCCAGATCGGCACCCAGCTTGCCCTTGGCGGTGCTGATCTGCCCCGAGACGAAAAGCAGGTTCCCCGAGATCACGTAAGGCACGTAATTCGCGGCAGGCGCGGGCGCCTCCGGCAACGTGATCCCCAGTTCGGCGAGTTTCGTCTCGATGCTCATGGTCTTTACCTACTCTGTGATGGAGGCGCGAAAATCGCCAAGGACACCGCGCCAGGTTTCCAGCGCGTCCTCGAAATTCTCGCGTCCCAGACCGTCGCCTGCAAGACCGATATCCATTTCCAGATAGGGATTGCCCGATTCCGCCACCACCAGCTTGGCAAAGGGGTTGTCGCGGTTCCAGTCATTCGCATCGGCAGTAGTCATCGGCTCGGCCATCTGGAAGCCGGTGACGAACTGCATCCGACGGCATTGCGGATGGCATTCGTAGAAGAAGACGTTGAACAGCGTGTCGTCGATCTCGCTTTCCAGCATGGGCAGGCCTTCGATGTCCTGCCGTTTCGTGACCTTCAGGCCCATTTCGGACATGATCTGGCCGATCATTTCGGGATCGCCTGTCACCTGCGCGGCAAGAAGCGGCAGGGGGTGCAGACAGACAATGGTCAGGAAAGCGCAAAGCGCACGCATCTTGGTCTTAAGCTCCGCGAGGGGGAATGGCAGACCTATTAGCGTTTTCGGATTCAGGCCACCAGTGCTTCCGCGCGCTTCAGATCGACGCTGACCAATTGACTGACACCCTGCTCGACCATGGTGACGCCGAACAGCCGGTCCATCCGCGCCATGGTCACCGCGTGGTGGGTAATCACCAGGAATCGCGTCTCGGTCCGGCGGGTCATTTCGTCCATCAGATCGCAGAAGCGGGTGACGTTGGCGTCGTCCAGCGGCGCGTCGACCTCGTCCAGCACGCAGATCGGCGCGGGATTGGCCAGGAAGACGGCAAAGATCAGCGCCAGCGCGGTCAGGGTCTGCTCGCCCCCCGACAGCAGGCTGAGGGTCGACAGCTTTTTCCCCGGAGGCTGGCACATGATTTCCAGCCCAGCTTCCAGCGGATCGTCAGATTCGACCAGCACCAACCGCGCCTCGCCGCCACCAAACAGGTGGGTGAACAGCGTGGTGAAATTGCGGTTCACCGTGTCAAAGGCGGTCAGCAGACGCTCACGACCTTCGCTGTTCAGGCTGCCGATGCCTTGCCGCAGTTTGCGGATGGCCTCGGTCAGGTCTTCCTTTTCGCCGCTGAGGCGGTCGCGCTCGGTTTCCAGCTCCTGCTTGTCATCCTCGGCGCGCAGGTTGACTGCGCCCAACGAATCCCGCTGCTGGCGCAGGCGCAGGATCTGGTCCTCAAGCGCTGCAAGGGCGATTTGCTGCAATTCGCCCAGCGACTCCAGCAAAGCCTCGGGGGTGGATTCGGCGTCTTCCTGGATACGGGCGCGGGCATTGGCCTCGGCCTCGGTCGCGGCCTCAGAACGGGCCTGACGGGCGGCGCGGGTCTCACGGGCGTCGGATGCGCCGCGTTCCGCCTCGCGCTCAGCCTCGGCGGCAACGCGCAGGGTTTGGTCGGCGGCGGACAGCGCGGCACGGGCACGGGCAAGACGGGCGGCGGCGCGCGCTTCGGATTCTGTCAGTGCTTCGCGGCGTTCGGCCAGAACCTCGGGCTGGGCCTCGGCCGCCTCCAGCTCCTCGGTAGCATGGTCGCGGCGCGAGATCAGCTCGGCCGAGCGTGATCCGGCCTGATCCAGACGCAGCCGCCAGCCGGATTCCTCGGTCGAGATTTCCTGCAGCCGTTTGGTGCGCGACAGCACCTCGCGTTTCAATTCGTCCAGACGGCCACGGCGGGTCATCGTGGCGATGCGCGCGGCCTCAACCGCGGTGCGGGCATGTTCTAGCGCAGCGGCAATGCTGCCCCGATCCGGCAATTCACCGATGGCGCGTTCGGCATCGGACAGGCGCGTACGAGCATCGCCAGCATCGGCGCGATGGCGGTCCAACTCGGCACGGGCGGATTCGGCGCGGCTTTGTGCCATGGACAGTTCGGATTCTGCCTTGGTCAGGATGCGCGCGGCATCCGACATCGCACGTTCAGCCTCGCGGCGAGCATCACGAGCGCGCTTTTCGGCCTCACTGGCAGCGATGTGGCGGTCGCGCAGGGCCAGATGCGTGGCGACCGCATCCGTCGCATGGGCCTGCGCGGCCTCGGCCTGCCGGGTGATCTCGGCCAGCTGGTTGACCTTTTGCAGATGCAGCGCCGCCGCCGATACGGTTTCGCCCGCCAGCAGGCGCATGCCGTCCCAGCGGAACAGGTCGCCTTCCAGCGTGACCAGCCGCTGGCCGGGCGTCAGCGTGGATTGCAGCCTTGCCCCGGTCGCGACATCCTTGACCAGCCCCACCTGCGACAGGCGACGCTCCAGCGCCGCTGGCCCCTCGACCTGTGCTGCGATCGACGCAATGCCCACGGGCAGCGGATGGGCCGCGCCGTAACCGGGAAGCACGTGCCAGCCCGAGCCGTCGTTGGCCAGCCCCGAGGACAAGTCATCGCCCAATGCCGAGCCAAAGGCTGCCTCGTAGCCCTTTTCCACCCGGATCAGGTCCAGAAGCGACTCGCCGCCCTTGTCATTGCGCTCAACCAGACGGGTCAGGGCCGCCATTTCGGCATTCAGCGCGGAAAGTTCACCTTCGGCCTCGGCGCGGGTGGCGCGGGCAAGGGCTTCCTCGGCCTCAAGTGAGCCGCGGGCCTCCTCGGCGGCGGACAGGCTGTCCTCGGCGGCCTCGACGCGCTCGCGGGCCTGCTCCAAGGTTTCCTCGGCGGTCGAGCGGGCGGATTGCGCGATGCTCCCGGTTTCAGACGCGGCCTCAAGCGTGCCCTCGGCCTCGGAGGCGGCGCGCGTGGCACGGTCAAGCATCTGGCGCAGGTCATGGGCCAGCCGTTCGGCGGATTGATAGCGCGCGGCCAGCCGGGCGGATTCGTCGGTCAACTCGCCCAGCTTGTCTTCGACCTCGCGCAGCGCCTCGCCGGCTTCCTCGGCGGTGCTGGCAGCGGCTTCCAGCTTGGCGTCATGGCCCTGCCCGGCCTTTTCCAACTCGCGCCGTTCCCATTCCAGCCGCTCGATCACCTCGACCGCGTCGCGATTCAGGGCAGATTCGCGTTCGATGTCGCGATCCAGTTGGCTGATGCGGGCCAGCAGCGTCTTGATCGCCTGCGCGGCGCGGGCCTCGGCCTCGTCCAGAGCCTCGCGTTCGACGGTGGCGCGGGACAGAATTGCGGCGGCGACCTGTTCTTCCTCGCGCAGCGGCGGAAGCTGACGGTCGGCCTCTTCGCGGGCAGAAATGGCGCGTTTCGCTGCGATTTCCGCGTCAGAGGCGGCGCGGATCGCTTCGCGCAGGATCTCGGCGGTTTGGGTGCGGGCCTGATCGGCGTCATGCCAGCGGCGATACAGAAGCTGGCCTTCCGCCTTGCGCAGAACGGCACCTATTTCGCGATACTTGGCGGCGGCGCGGGCCTGACGCGCCAGCGAGGCGGCCTGAGACGACAGTTGGTCCAGCGTGTCGTCAACGCGGGTCAGGTTGGCCTCGGCCGCGTTCAGCTTCAACTCGGCCTCGTGCCGGCGCTGATACAGGCCCGAGATCCCGGCCGCTTCCTCAAGGATGCGGCGTCGGGCCTTGGGCTTGGCGTTGATCAGTTCGGAAATCTGCCCCTGCCGCACCAACGCCGGAGAATGCGCCCCGGTCGAGGCATCCGCGAACAGCATCTGCACGTCGCGGGCACGGACTTCCTTGCCGTTGATGCGATAGGCCGAGCCGGCATCACGGGTAATCCGACGGGTAACGTCCAGCGCGTCGCTGTCATTCATGCCCGCCGGGGCAAGGCGGTCCTTGTTATCAAGGGTCAGCGTCACCTCGGCATGGGCGCGGGCGGAACGTCGCGTCGTTCCGGCAAAGATCACGTCCTCCATGCCGTCGCCGCGCATGGCCGAGGGGCGATTTTCGCCCATGACCCAGCGCAAGGCCTCAAGCAGGTTCGACTTGCCGCAGCCATTCGGCCCGACCACGCCCGTCAGCCCCTCGTGGATGACCAGATCGGTCGGGTCCACGAAGCTTTTGAATCCGTTCAGGCGAAGTCTGTCGAAGCGCAATGTGGCAAGGCCTTTGATTCACGTGAAATGCGGCAATTCTTGGTGATTTGCGCCTTCAAGTCAATCTTGGCCACCAGATATGGAGGGTCGCGCACTGTTATCCACAATATTTGAGCGGTGGACCTTGCCCTAGGCCGCGCTAATCTGACGCCATGATTCCCGCGCTGGCCATATTGCTGTCCTTTCAGCTGATCGGAGAGATCGCCGCTCGCGGTCTTGGCCTGACCGTGCCGGGGCCGGTCATCGGGATGATGTTGCTGGTTGCAAGCTGCCTGATACGCCCGTCCCTGGCCGAGATGCTGCGCCCGGTCGTACGCGGATTGCTGGCGAACCTGTCGCTGTTTTTTGTCCCCGCAGGCGTCGGCGTCGTCGCCCATATGGCCGAGTTCCGCAGCGACGGCCTCGCCATCGCGCTTGCGCTGACCGTCTCGACGGCACTGGCCATCGCGGTGGGGGCGCTGGTTTTCGTCGGCGTCGTGCGGCTGCTGGGGCGGCACGAATGACCGATGCGGCGCTGATCTGGTCCTATCTGTCGCGCGGGCCGCTGCTGTGGCTGACCGCGACGTTGTTCGCCTATTGGATCGGGGATCGCTGTTTTCGCGCGGCCGGGCGGCAAAGCTGGGCCAATCCGGTCATGGTCGCGGTGGCGCTGCTGGCAGTGCTGCTGGAGCTGACCGGGACCAGCTACCAGACCTATTTCGAGGGCGCGCAATTCGTGCATTTCATGCTGGGCCCGGCCACGGTCGCGCTGGGAATGCCGCTATTCGACAACCTGCACCGAGTCCGCAAGGCGCTGCTGCCACTGCTGGCGGCGCTGACTGCAGGATCGCTGACTGCCGTGGTATCGGTCCTGGTGATCGCCAAGGCGACAGGCCTGTCGCCGGTGATGATGGCCAGCCTTGCGCCGAAATCGACCACCGCGCCCGTCGCCATCGGCATTGCCGAGGGGTTGGGCGGGGAACCGACGATCACCGCCGTCCTGGTTCTGCTGACCGGGATTTTCGGCGCGATCATCGCCACACCGCTGCTGAATTTGCTGAAAATCCATGACTGGCGTGCACGTGGCCTGTCCGTCGGGGTCGCGGCGCATGGCATCGGCACCGCCCGCGCCTTTCAGGTCAACGAGACCGCTGGCGCCTTTGCCGGGATTGGTATGGGGCTGAACGCCGTGCTGACCGCGATCATTGCGCCGCTGGTCCTGCGCCTGTTCCAATAACGAAAAAGGCCGCCCATGCGGACGGCCCAGATGCGCAGCAGGGGCCGGGATCAGGCGGCGTCTGCCTCTTCGGCGGCGTGGCGGCGTTCGCTTTCCTCGCGCGACAGCGCGACCGAGGTCCGCACGCCTTTGGCCACGAACTCCATCAGGCCCTTCACGACTCGTTCGTTCGGATCGATGCCAGCGCAGGACAGAACCTCGCGGCCATCGCGCGACCGTGCCCAACGTGCAATTTGATCAGGCCCGTTGCCGTATTTTTTGTCATCCGCGATCGCATCATCAAGTGCGGCCAGCACAACGGCGGCAAAAAGCTTGCGGGCACGTTGGCCTTGCTCAAAATTGAATGCCGAACCATCCACGAAATCGCGCATCTACTGTATCCTGTTTTTCTTGCGGTACCGCATCATACCGACCTGACCGATGTCGGGTCGCTACAGTCGCCAGACTGGCGGGCAAGGGGCGACTTAGCCGATCCTGCCAATGATTCGGTATGCCCTAGCCCACATGACAGCCATGCGCCCCGCGCAAACCCAAGCCGATCTTGATCATAGCTTGCGGCAGCTGAAGCTTTCACGACAAACGAAAACGCCCGACAGCCCTTGACAACGCCGGATTGACGATCTGGTTGCGACGGAACGTGCCCGTGGATATAGGGGCCAGCACATGCGGTTCAAGACGCGCGAGCCGCAACATTTTCGCGAAAAGGTCGCCTCGCATGCCCAAGATCAACGGCAATGAAATCAAGCCCGGCCTCGTGCTGGAACATGACGGCGGGCTCTGGGCCGCGGTCAAGGTCAACCATGTCAAGCCCGGCAAGGGCGGCGCATTCGCTCAGGTCGAGCTGAAGAACCTGCGCGACGGGCGCAAGCTCAACGAGCGTTTCCGCAGCGAAGACAAGGTCGAAAACGTCCGCCTGGACAACAAGGACCAGCAATTCCTGTATGAAACCGACGGCCGTCTGGTCTTCATGGACAATGAAACCTTCGAGCAGATCGAGCTGGATGCCGACCTGCTGGGCGACCGCCGCCCCTTCCTGCAGGATGGCATGACCGCCACTGTCGAATATTACGGCGATGAAGCCCTTTCGGTCCGCATTCCGCAGAAAGTCGTCTGCAAGGTCGTCGAGACCGAGCCGGTGCTGAACGGCCAGACCGCCTCGAAAAGCTTCAAACCGGCGATCCTCGACAATGGCCTGCGCGTCATGATCCCTCCCTTCGTCGGCGTCGATGAGGACATCGTCGTGAATACCGAGATGTTCGAGTATTCGGAACGCGCCTGATTCGGTCGCGCCGGGGTCAAACCCGGCGCAACTGCACGATTTCGCGCCAAAGCGTGCGAAATGGCTCTGCCGACAGGGCCGAACGCGCCTATGCTGCAGTCCCGAGTCGCAATGACGGAGCAGCCCATGGCACAACCTGCAATTCGCATCACGCATGAGGATTTCGGCACTTCCGGGCGCTATGCGGCCCAGATTCCCGGTGCCGATGGCGAAGCCGAGCTGACCTGGCATTCCGGCGGACCGGGTGTCATCGTCGCCGACCATACCCTTGCCCCCGACACCATGCGCGGCAGCGGCGTCGCCATGGCGCTGGTCCAGCGGCTGATCGACGACGCGCGGCGGCAGGGGATGCAGATCGTTCCGAGCTGCACCTATGTCCGGGCGCAATTCGATCGCCATCCGGAATGGGCCGAGCTTCGGGCCGGGATCGCCTAAATCAGGCGCCGCGCCCGCGCAATTCCTCCTCAAGCACCTTCAGAAAGATCTGCGCTGCCGGCGTCGGCTCTCGGTCGCGCAGGGTGACGATGGAATAGGCCGGGACGCTCAGGCCCGGCACGACATCCAGTTCGGTGACCGGCCCCCCCTCGCCCGCCTCGGAGAACAGCCGCGCGGCGGAACTCGACATCACCGCCACCGCCTGTGAGCGCATGACGAAGGCAAAGGACAGCATCAGCGATCCGGTCGAGATCACCGTGCTCGGCAGGGCCAGACCGCGCCCGGTCAGGTAGCGTTCGACCGTGTCGCACAGCATGCTGCCCGTCGGCTGCATCACCCAGTCGAAGGGCAAACATTCCTCTAATGTCAGTCCCTTGCGCCGGGCCAGCGGATGATCGCGGCGCACCACCAGCGACAGCGGCTCGGCCCCGATCGGGATGGTGTCGAACTGGCTGGCCTCGATCCCCTCGGGGACACGGCCGATATACAGGTCCAGATTGCCCGAGAGCAGCCCCGCCACCAACCGATCGCTGGAGGTCACCTCGATCTTGAAGCGCAGATAGGGCTCGGATCGCTCAAGGCTGCGCACCACCGGCAGGACCAGATCCAATGAGGGGCCGGTCACGGAACCCACATGCACCGATCCGACGCTGCCGCGATTGATGTCACGCACCTCGCGGCCCGCCAGATCAAGGTCGCGCAGCATCGACCGCGCCCGCTCGGCCAGCCGTTCCCCTGCCGGAGTCAGGGTGATTCCCCGGCTATGACGCTGCGACAATTGCGCGCCGACGATCCGCTCAAGGTCAGCCAGCAGCCGCGAAGCCGCCGGCTGCGTGATATTCATCAAGGCTGCCGCCAAACTAAGCTGCCCACTGCGCTGAACGGCAACCAAAAGCGCCAATTGCCTCAATTTTATGCCGCGAGAGACCAGCTCGTCGCCAAGATCGCGATTTGTCCGCATCCGTCGCCCCTCGCGTCCATTTCGATGTTAGCGCTAAGATATACCATAATAGGTATATCGAGTTCCAGAAACCGAAATTGACGCCAAACCCTGCACAAAGATAACTTGCGGGCAGGCAAGCGGGGCAGAAGTCCGCTGCCGCGGTGATCGGCCTCGGGACGGGCCCGGACGGCCCGCGAAGTCGGGGGGATGCACCGGAAGATTGCCATAAAGGGCGCCAGAAAAAGCGCCTTCTTCTGTCGTGCCCCATAACGGGAGGAAATTAATTGTTTACCCTTAAGAAACTCGCTCTGGCAGCCGCCTCGGTTGCCGCGCTCTCCGTGCCGGGCATCGCCGCGGCCGAAGGCATGGTCGGCATCTCGATGCCCACCAAGACCTCGGCCCGTTGGATCGCGGACGGCGACAACATGGTCAAGCAGTTCCAGGAAGCCGGCTATCAGACCGACCTGCAATATGCAGATGACGACATTCCGAACCAGCTGAACCAGATCGAGAACATGATCACCAAGGGTGTGGACGTTCTGGTCATCGCCGCCATCGACGGCACCACGCTGTCGAACGCGCTGGCAAACGCCAAGGCCGCGGACATCAAGGTCATCGCCTATGACCGCCTGATCCGCGACACCGGCGACATCGACTATTACGCCACCTTCGACAACTTCAAGGTCGGCGTCGAGCAGGCCAACACCCTGGTCGCGGGCCTGAAAGAGCGCTTCCCGGACGTGAAGCCGTGGAACGTCGAACTGTTCGGCGGCAGCCCGGACGACAACAACGCCTTCTTCTTCTATGACGGCGCGATGTCGGTGCTGCAGCCGATGATCGACTCGGGCGAGATCGTGATCCCCTCGGGCCAGCAGGGCATGGACAAGGTCGGCACGCTGCGTTGGGACCCGGCAACGGCCCAGTCGCGCATGGATAACATCCTGTCGGCCAACTACACCGACAAGCAGGTCAACGGCGTGCTGTCGCCCTATGACGGGCTGTCGATCGGTATCCTGTCCTCGCTCAAAGGCGTCGGCTATGGCTCGGGCGACCTGAAGATGCCGATCGTTTCGGGTCAGGACGCGGAACTGCAATCGTCGAAGTCGATCCTGGCGGGCGAACAGTATTCGACCATCTTCAAGGACACCCGTGAGCTGGCGAAAGTCACCGTCGGCATGGTCGATTCGATGATCAAGGGCAGCGAGCCGCAGATCAACGACACCAAGACCTACAACAACGGCGTCAAGGTCGTCCCCTCGTTCCTGCTGCAGCCGGTTCCGGTCACCGCCGCCAACCTGAACGAAGTTCTGGTCGGCTCGGGCTACTACACCGAAGACCAGCTGAAGTAATCTGATCAACCCGCGCCGCCGCAGGGGATGCATCCCTTGCGGCGGCGTATTCCTAAGCTAGGGGCATATGGTAGCGATGGACGCCATTCTGGAAATGCGGGGAATCACCAAGGAATTCCCCGGGGTCAAAGCCCTCGACAACGTCAATCTGGTGGTCAAGCGCGGCGAAATCCGCGCGCTTTGCGGTGAAAACGGCGCAGGCAAATCCACCCTGATGAAGGTTCTGTCGGGCGTCTACCCGCACGGCTCCTATGACGGAGAGATCCTTTACAAGGGAAAGCCGATGGCTTTCCGCAAGATCACCGACAGCGAAGAGCAGGGCATCGTCATCATCCACCAGGAGCTTGCCCTGGTGCCGCATATGTCGATCGCCGAGAACATCTTCCTCGGCAATGAGATCGCAAAGAACGGCGTGATCGACCGCCACGAAACCAACCGCCGCACCGCCGAACTTCTGGCCAAGGTGGGCCTTCGCGAAAGCCCCGAGACCAAGGTCGGCGAGCTGGGCATGGGCAAGCAGCAGCTGATCGAGATCGCCAAGGCGCTGTCGAAAAAGGTCGAACTGCTGATTCTGGACGAGCCGACCTCGTCGCTGAACGAACATGACAGCGCCGCGCTGCTGCGCCTGCTGGACAGCTTCCGCGAGCAGGGCATGACCGCGATCATGATCTCGCACAAGCTGAACGAGATCTCCGAGGTCTGCGACAGCCTGACGGTCTTGCGCGATGGGGCCACCGTGTCGCATCATCAGGGCATGGTTCCCGAAAGCCAGATCATCAAGGACATGGTCGGCCGTTCGATGGACGACCGCTACCCGCCGCGCGAACCCAAGATCGGCGAGGTGATCATGCAGGTCCGCGACTGGACCGTGGCCGAGGAAGGTGGCGATGGCCGCCTGCTGGTCGACAACGCCAAATTCGACCTCAAGCGCGGCGAAGTCCTGGGCATCGCCGGCCTGATGGGCGCGGGCCGCACCGAACTGGCGATGAGCATGTTCGGCCGCTCGGTCGGCGTGTTCCGCAAGGGCTCGGTCAAGATCAATGGCAAGGATGCCGATCTGAGCACCGTGTCCAAGGCGATCAAGGCTGGCCTTGCCTATGTGACCGAGGACCGCAAATCGCTGGGCCTGGTGCTGGAAGACAGCATCCGCCGCAACATTCCGCTGGCCAACCTTGCCGGTGTCGCGCGCTACGGCGTCATCGACCATCACAAGGAAGGCAAGGTCGCGCAGGATTACCGCAAGGCAATCAATATCCGCGCCCCTTCCATCGATCAGGCGACGATGAACCTGTCGGGCGGCAACCAGCAGAAAGTCGTGCTGGCGAAATGGCTGTTCTCTGAGCCGGAAATTCTGATCCTCGACGAGCCCACGCGCGGCATCGACGTGGGCGCGAAATACGAAATCTACACCATCATCCGCGACCTTGCTGCCGCGGGTAAGTCCATCATCGTGATTTCTTCTGAAATGCCCGAGCTTCTGGGCATCACCGACCGCATCATCGTGATGAACGAGGGCCGTCTGGTGGGCGAGATGCCCACCTCCGAGGCGACTCAGGAACGCATCATGTCGGTCATCATCAAGTCAGGCCACGACCTGACCGAGGAAGACATCACCCCCGAAGAGATCGAGGCAGAGACCGCCCATGTCTGATACCACAACCGATCGCGGCAGCGACACGTTCGGCTTCATCCGCCGGAACATGCGCCAATATGGCATCCTGTTCGCCCTTGTCATCATCATGGCCTTCTTTCAGGTCGTGACCGGCGGCATCCTGTTCCGTCCGGTGAACCTGACGAACCTGTTCCTGCAGAACAGCCATATCGTCATCATGGCGGTCGGCATGCTGCTGATCATCGTGGCCGGTCACATCGACCTGTCCGTCGGCTCGGTCGCGGCCTTTGTCGGCGCGCTGGCGGCGATCATGATCGTCAAGATGGGGCTTCCGGTCCCGTTGGTGGTCGTGCTCAGCCTGGTTGCAGGCGCCCTGATCGGCGCGGCGCAGGGCTACTGGATCGCCTATTGGAAGATTCCGTCTTTCATCGTGACGCTGGCTGGCATGCTGGTGTTCCGCGGTCTGACCATGTGGGCGCTGCAGGGCCAGTCGATCGGCCCCTTCCCCAAGGAATTCCAGATGATCGCCTCGGGCTTCATCCCGGATGTCTTCGGGCCGGACAAGCCGAACACCCTGTCGCTGATCCTCGGCTGGGGTGCGGCGCTGGTGATCCTGTGGCTGCAGGTCCGCAACCGCAAGCGCCAGGAAGCCGTCGGCATCGCCGATGAGCCCTTTGCCTTCTTCGTCGGCAAGAACGCCCTGATCTTTGTCGCGCTGGCCTGGATGACCTGGGCGCTGGCCAACTTCCGCGGCCTGCCGAACGTCTTCATCGTCATGGCCGTTCTGGTCGCGCTGTATTCGTTCATCTCCGAGCGCACCACGCTGGGCCGCCGCATCTACGCCATCGGTGGCAACGAGAAGGCCGCGAAGCTCTCGGGCATCAATGTCGAGCGCATCACCTTCCTGACCTTCGTGAACATGGGCATGCTGGCCGCGCTGGCCGGTCTGGTCGTTTCGGCGCGTCTGAACTCGGCCACGCCGAAAGCCGGTGTCGGCTTCGAACTCGACGTGATCGCGGCGGTCTTCATCGGCGGCGCGTCCATGTCGGGCGGTGTCGGCACGGTGATCGGCGCAATCGTCGGCGCTTTCATCATGGGCGTCATGAACAACGGCATGTCGATCCTTGGCATCGGCATCGACTACCAGCAGGTCATCAAGGGCCTGGTCCTTATGGCCGCCGTCATCTTTGACGTCTCGAACAAGAGAAAATCGTAATGTCCTTCAAACCCGCTGAATGGCCGCGCAAGCTGCGGTCGCAACATTGGTATGGCGGCAATTCGCGCGACACCATTTACCATCGTGGCTGGCTGAAGAACCAAGGCTACCCTCATGACCTGTTCGATGGCCGGCCGGTCATCGGCATCCTGAACACCTGGTCGGACCTGACGCCCTGCAACGGCCACCTGCGTGAGCTGGCCGAAAAGGTGAAAGCCGGCATCTGGGAGGCCGGTGGCTTCCCGGTCGAGGTTCCGGTGTTCTCGGCTTCCGAAAACACCTTCCGCCCGACCGCGATGATGTATCGCAACCTCGCCGCCATGGCGGTCGAGGAAGCGATGCGCGGCCAGCCGATCGACGGTGCCGTCCTTATGGTCGGCTGCGACAAGACCACGCCTTCGCTGCTGATGGCCGCAGCCTCGACCGACATTCCGTCGATCGTGGTCACCGGCGGTCCGATGCTGAACGGCTGGTTCCGTGGCGAGCGTATCGGCTCGGGCACCCATCTGTGGAAATTCTCGGAGGCCGTGAAGGCTGGCGAGATGACCCAAGAGGAATTCCTCGACGCCGAACAAGCGATGAGCCGTTCGTCCGGCACCTGCAACACCATGGGCACCGCGTCGACGATGGCGTCGATGGCGGAAGCCCTCGGCATGGCGCTGTCGGGCAATGCCGCGATCCCTGCGGTCGATAGCCGTCGCCGCGTGATGGCGCAGATGACCGGTCGCCGCATCGTGCAGATGGTCAAGGACGACCTGAAGCCCAGCGACATCATGACCAAGGAAGCCTTCGAGAACGCGATCCGCTGCAATGGCGCGATCGGCGGCTCGACGAATGCCGTGGTCCACCTGCTGGCCATGGCTGGCCGCACCGGAGTCGAGCTGACCCTGGACGATTGGGACCGCTGTGGCCGCGACGTCGCGACCATCGTGAACCTGATGCCCTCGGGCAAATACCTGATGGAAGAGTTCTTCTATGCCGGCGGCCTGCCCGTCGTGCTGAAGCGTCTGGGTGAAGCCGGCCTTCTGCACAAGGACGCGCTGACCGTCTCGGGCGAAAGCATCTGGGACGAGGTCAAGGACGCCAAGAACTGGAACGAGGATGTCATCCTGCCGGTCGAGAAAGCCTTGACCCAGCAGGGCGGCATCGCGGTCCTCAAGGGCAACCTCGCGCCGCTGGGCGCGGTGCTGAAGCCCTCGGCCGCGTCCCCGCATCTGATGCAGCACCGTGGCCGCGCCGTGGTCTTCGAGGATATCGACGACTACAAGGCCCGGATCAACGATGACGATCTGGACATCGATGAAACCTGCATCATGGTCATGAAGAACTGCGGTCCCAAGGGCTATCCGGGCATGGCCGAGGTCGGCAATATGGGCCTGCCGCCGAAGGTGCTGAAAAAAGGCATCACCGACATGGTCCGCATTTCCGATGCGCGCATGTCTGGCACGGCTTACGGCACGGTTGTCCTGCACACCTCGCCCGAAGCCGCGCGCGGTGGCCCGCTGGCCATCGTTCGCAGCGGTGACTTCATCGAGCTGGACGTGGCGAACCGCCGCCTGCATCTGGACCTGAGCGACGAGGAAATCGCCGCCCGTCTGGCCGATTGGAAGAACCCGGTCGAGCCGCCGGTTTCGGGCTATGCCCGCATGTTCCATGACCATGTCGAAGGGGCCGATACCGGGGCCGATTTCGACTTCCTGAAGGGTTGCCGCGGAAGCGAGGTGGGACGTGACAGCCACTGATCTGGCCATTATCGGCTTCGGCAAGATTGCCCGCGAACAGCACCGTCCCGCGTTGGAGGCCTCATCGGCCTTCAACTTCGCGGCGACGGTCGATCCGTTCAACACGGCCGAAGGCATCGCCGCCTACAAGGACGTGACGACGTTCCTGGCCGAGCGCCCGGAAGTCGGCGCAGTCGCGCTTTGCACGCCGCCGCAGGTCCGCTTCGCCGTCGCGCGCGAAGCGCTGCTGGCCGGTCGCCACGTGCTGCTGGAAAAACCGCCGGGCACCACCGTGTCCGAGGTGATGACGCTGCAGCGCATCGCCAAGGAACAGGGCAAGACGCTTTTCACCGCATGGCACAGCCAATTCGCCCCCGGCATCCCCGGCGCGCGGGACTGGCTTTCGGACCGCAAGATCACCGCAATCACGGTGACCTGGCGCGAGGACGTGCGGCGCTGGCATCCCGGTCAGGACTGGATCTTTGCCCCCGGCGGAACCGGCGTCTTTGATCCCGGCATCAACGCCTATTCGATCCTGACCTATATCCTGCCGGTCGGTCTTTACACGACCGAAGCCGCGCTGGAATTCCCGGAAAACCGCGACACGCCGATCGCCGCTCAGCTGAAAATGCTGACCGAAGAAGGCGCTCCGGTCGATCTGGACTTCGATTTCCGCGAGACCGGCGTGCAGACCTGGGACATGCGGATCGAGACCGATCGCGGCGTGATGGAGCTGTCGCAAGGCGGCGCGACCATCACCGCAGACGGCGAGGTGCTTTCGGCCGAAGGCGCGCTGGCGGGCGAATATGACCGCATCTATGCCCGCTTCGCTGAACTCATCGCTGCGGGCGAAAGCGACGTCGACGTGGCTCCGTTCCGCCATGTCGCCGATGCGATGATGCTGGGCCGCCGGGTTCAGACGGAAGCCTTCGAATGGTGAGCCCGAACTGGATCGCAGTCGATTGGGGCACTACCCGGCTGCGCGTCTGGGCCATGAACGACTCCGAGGTGCTGGAAAACCGCTCCTCGGACAAGGGCATGGGTAGCCTTGACCGCGACGGCTTCGAACCCGCGCTTCTGGAACTGGTCGAGGACTGGCTGGGCGACCGCCCGGTCCCCGTCATCGCCTGCGGCATGGTCGGTGCCCGCACCGGTTGGGTCGAGGCGGAATACCGCCCCACCCCCTGCACCCCGCTGGACCCGCTGCGCGCCACCCGGCCCGTCGTGCGCGATCCTCGCCTTGACGTGCATATCCTGCCCGGCCTGTCGCAGATCGACCCGCCCGACGTGCTGCGCGGCGAGGAAACCCAGATCGCGGGCTTCATCGCCCAGAACCCGGACTTTCAGGGCACGCTTTGCCTGCCCGGTACGCATTGCAAATGGGTCATTATCTCGAACGGTCAGGTCGAGGGTTTCCACACCTTCATGACCGGCGAGGTCTATGCGCTGCTGTCGCGCCAATCGGTGCTGCGCCTGACCATTGGCGACGCCAAGCCCGACCTGCCCGGCTTCCTTGAGGCCTCGGCGCAGGCGGCGACCAATGCCGACATGGCGGCGGCAGGGCTGTTCCCGCTGCGCGCAGCGGCGCTGTTGAACGGGATGACCCCGGAACAGGGCGCGGGGCGGCTTTCGGGCCTGCTCATCGGGTCCGAGTTGGCGGCAGCGCATCCGCTTTGGCATGGCCGTCGCGTCATCATCATTGGCGCACCGGAACTCTCGGCGCTTTACGCGCAGGCCTTGACGCAGGCCGGTGCCGATGCGCATCAAATGGACGGCGGCGAATTGGTCCTTGCCGGACTGACCGCTGCCGCTTCCGCCCTGACGAGGACCCCATGACCCAGCCCATTATCGCCATCTTGCGCGGCCTGACCCCCGCGGACGCCCTGGCCGTCGGTCAGGCGCTGATCGACGCCGGCATCGACCGGATCGAAGTCCCGCTGAACTCGCCCGATCCGCTGGAAAGCATCCGGCTGATGGCGACCGCCTTTGCCGGTCAGGCGACGATCGGCGCGGGCACCGTGCTGACGGTCGAGGACGTGGCCCGGGTCGCGGATGCCGGCGGACGGATGATCGTCTCGCCCAATGCGAACCCCGAGGTCATCCGCGAGAGCCGCCGCCGTGGGCTGGAATCCTATCCGGGCGTCTTTACCGCCACCGAATGCTTCACCGCGATCGACGCCGGTGCGACCGGGCTGAAACTGTTCCCCGCAGATCAGGGCGGCATTGGCGTGCTCAAGGCGTTGCGCGCCGTGCTGCCCCGCGACATGCCGGTCTATGCAGTGGGTGGCGTTGGCCCCTCGAACTTTGCCGACTGGTTCGCCGCCGGTGCGCAGGGTTTCGGCATCGGGACCTCGCTTTACAAGCCCGGCGACAGCGCCGAGTCCGTCGGTCAGCGTGCGCGCGAGATGGTCGCAGCGCTTCCGGCATGAAATACACCCTGTTCGATCCCCGAGCCTGCCTGCTGGGCGAAGGTGCTTTCTGGCATCCCGAACGCCAGCAGGCCTTCTGGTTCGACATTCTCGGTCGCCGGATGCTCAGCCGCAAGGATGGGCGCGAGCTGGAATGGCGCTTTGATGAGCGCGTCTCGGCTGCAGGCTGGATCGATCATGACACGCTGATCATCGCCAGCGAAACGGCTCTGTTCCGTTTCAACCTCAAGAATGGCAGCCGTGAGGATCTGGTCCCGCTAGAGGCCGACCGCCCGGACACCCGTTCCAATGACGGGCGCGCCGATCCGCAGGGCGGCTTCTGGATCGGGACGATGGCGGTGGATGCGAGCCCCGGTCAGGGCGCAATCTATCGCTACTATAAGGGTGAGTTGCGCAAGCTTTTCGCGCCGATCTCGATCAGCAACGCAATCTGCTTTTCGCCGGATGGCAAGCTGGCCTATTTCGCCGATACCGAGGAACAGACCGTCTGGGTCCAGGATCTGGATGGCGACGGCTGGCCCAAGGGCGACAAACGGGTCTTTCTGGATCTGCGCGGCACCGAGGAATATCCCGATGGCGCGGTCACCGATGCCAAGGGCAACTTCTGGAACGCGCGTTGGGGCACCGGGCGGCTGGTCTGCCACGCGCCGGACGGGCGGCTGCTGGATCAGGTCGAGGTGCCCTCGAAACAGACCACCTGCCCCGCCTTCATCGGTGAGCATCTGGACCGCATCCTGCTGACCAGCGCGGCGGTCGATCTGGGCGGCGCGCAGGACGGGCGCAGTTGGCTGGTGATGCCGAACGGTCCAAGGGGCCGACCGGAACCGCAGGTGCTGGCATGACCCGGGAGGTATTCGGCACCCTGCCCGATGGCCAGACCGTCGAGCGCATCACCATCAGCGCGCATGGGCTGACGCTGTCGGTGCTGACGCTGGGCGCGACGGTGCAGGACCTGCGGCTGGAGGGGGTTGATCACCCGCTGGTCTTGGGCTTTCCCGCGCTGGAACCCTATCTGGGTGAGGGTCGCTATGTCGGGGCCATTGTCGGGCGTTGCGCCAACCGCATCGCGCGGGGCCATGCCCGGATCGATGACCTGACACTGGAACTGGACCGCAACGAGGCGGGCCGAACCACGCTTCATGGCGGCTCGGACGGGACGGGCACGCGCAATTGGGCGGTGGGCGAGATCTCGGCAGATGCGATCGCGCTGTCGGATTACCTGCCCGACGGGCATATGGGCTTTCCCGGCGCGATGCTGGTCCATGTCCGCTATCGGCTGCTGCCCGGCGCGGTGTTGCAGATCGAGATGCTGGCCACCTCCAGCGAAACCACTTTGTGCAATTTCGCTCAGCACAGCTATTTCAACCTCGATGGCAGCGACAGCATCGCCGATCACGTGCTGACCATCCCGGCGGAAAGCTGGTTGCCGGTGGATGACACGCTGATCCCGCTGGGCAATCCCGCCCCGGTTCAGGGCTCGCATCTGGACTTCCGCACGCCCGTGCGTCTGGGCGAGCGGTTGGACGGGCCGCTGATCGATCACAACCTGTGCCTGTCCGAGCACAAGCATAAGTTGACCCAACCTGCCGCCACGCTTGAGGCCGGGGGACTGCGGATGCAGATCGCCTCGACCGAGCCGGGGATTCAGGTCTATGCCGCCGATCACATGCGCCCCGGTGCCACGGGAATCGGTGGTCGTCCTTATGGCCAACATGCCGGAATTGCTCTGGAATCGCAGCTGTGGCCGGATGCGGTGCATCATCCCGGCTACCCGTCGGTGCTGCTCTCGCCGGGGCAACTCTATCGCCAGACCACCAGCTTCAGTTTCACCCGCGTGACAGGCAGTTGACGCAGGGGTAGCCTTCAACCGAAATGGATGCGAGGAGGACGATCATGGCCACTTCATCCACTGAATCCGAGCCGTCGCGCCCGGACACGATCATTGCAGCCGATCAGCCTGCCGCGATGCAGATGTACGGTTTGCTGCGCCGGCGCATCATCGCCGCCGACCTGCTGCCCGGCACCCGCCTGTCGGAACAGGAGATCGCCGACCAATACGACCTGTCGCGCCAACCCGTGCGCGAAGCCTTCATCCGCCTTGCCGGAGAGGGCCTGATCGAGGTCCGTCCGCAGCGCGGGACCTATGTCTCGCGCATCGACATGGATTGGGTGATGGGCACCCGCTTCATCCGCGAGTCGGTCGAGGCCGATATCGTCCGCCTTGCCGCCCGGCTGGCCCAGCCCCAGCAGATCGTCGCGCTTCGCGAGATCCTTGAGCGGCAAGAGGCCATTGCCCAGGGCGATGCCAAGGCGCTGGTGACCTTGGACGAAGAATTCCATTACTCGCTGGCCGCGATTGCCGGTCAGACCTTGGTCTGGCGGCATCTGCAGGGGCTCAAGATGCATCTGGACCGGGTGCGGCATCTGGTCTCGGCAGTGTCGCCCAAGGACGTGATGCTGGACCAGCACCGCGCCGTCGTCGATGCCATCGCCGCAGGCGATTCCGACCGTGCCGAAAAGGCGATGCGGCTGCATCTGCGTCGGGTCTTTGGCGACCTGCCCGCGATCATGCAGCTTTCACCGCAATATTTCGACAAGGCCGAAATGCTGTCCTCGCGTATGCATTACGATCCGGCAGTGAATGCCTGAAATCCCAGTCTGCGCGCTGGCCAGCCGACTGCACCGTTGACAATGTATACATGAATCACTGATCTTTCCCTTGGGAGAGGCCCGGTAACGCCGTGCCACAAGGGAGGAAAATCATGAATCGCAGAGCTGTTCTGCCGCTGATGGCGGCTGCGCTGTCGCTGGGGCTTGGTGTTGCCCCGGCCATGGCCGAATATCCCGAACGTCCGATCGAGATGATCGTGCCTTGGGGCGCAGGCGGCGGCACCGATGCCGTCGGCCGCATCTTTGCCCAAATCCTGCAGGAAGAACTGGGCAAGCCGGTGAACGTGGTGAACCGCACCGGCGGCTCGGGCGTGGTCGGCCACAGCGCCATCTCGCGGGCCAAGCCCGACGGCTATACCATTGGCGTCATGACCATCGAAATCGACATGATGCATTGGCAGGGCCTGACCGACCTGACCTACAAGGATTTCGACATTCTGGCGCTGGTCAACGCCGATCCCGGCGGCATCATGGTCGCCGAGGATGCGCCGTGGAAGGACGCGGCAGCGCTGCGCGACACGATCAAGGCTGACCCGGCCGGGACGGTGAAGGCATCCGGCACCGGTCAGGGCGGCATCTGGCACCTGAACCTGCTGGGCTGGCTGATGTCGGAGGGCATCCCGGTCACGGCTGTGCCCTTTGTCCCCAGTCAGGGTGCCGCAGCGGGCCTGACCGACATGGTCGCGGGCGGCGTGCAGATGGTGCCATCGTCCCTTGCCGAGGGCCGCTCGCTGATTGATGCGAAGCGTGTCCGCGCGCTGGCCAGCATGTCGGATGAACGCCAATCGCTGTTCCCCGACACGCCGACGCTGAAAGAAGCGACCGGATCGGACTGGAAACTGGCCGTCTGGCGCGCCATCGCCGCGCCCAAGGACATGCCGCCCGAAGCGCGCGCGAAGCTGATCGAGGCCATTGAAAAGGCCTATAACAGCGATGCCTATCAGAACTTCATGAAAGAACGCGGCTTCGGCCTGCGTTGGGCCGGCCCCGAGGAAGCCACCCAGATCGTCGCCGCCGATGACGCCAGCCTTGGCGATGTCATGAAAAAGGCCGGTCTGGCCAAGTGACGACCGGGCCGCGGGGCGCAATCCCGCGGCCTTTTTCTGCAAGCGAAGGGGAATCTGGCATGAGACTGGGGGACCGCGCGCTTGGCGCGCTGACATTGCTGGGGGCGATCGGGCTGTTCTTTGCCTCGCGGCAATTCTCGCCCATACCGGGACAGAAATACGGGGCCGAGACACTGCCACTGGTCATCTCGATCCTGGCCGGGGCAGTCGGCATCTGGCTGCTTGTGCAGGGCCTTGCCACTGAGCGCGGCGCGGCGCTGACGACCACGCCCGACTGGGCGCGCGAGCCCGCAGCCTGGGCCAAGATCATGGCAGCCATTATCGTCATCGCGGGCTACATCCTTGTCTCGGACTGGCTGGGTTTCACCATTTCAAGCCTGATCCTTGTCGCGGCGCTGATGCTGCTGACCGGAACCCGGCTTTTGACCGCGCTGCCGGTCGCGCTGGCCACGGTGATCGTGGTGCAATTCGCCTTTGGCAAGCTGCTGCTGGTGCCGCTGCCGCGCGGCGAATTCCTGTCTTTGCCGTGGTGAGGTGACAATGAGCGTTCTTGCC
Source organism: Paracoccus litorisediminis (assembly GCF_009711205.1). Classification (GTDB taxonomy): domain Bacteria; phylum Pseudomonadota; class Alphaproteobacteria; order Rhodobacterales; family Rhodobacteraceae; genus Paracoccus; species Paracoccus litorisediminis. Next base: position 512,989 of record NZ_WMIG01000002.1, read on the forward strand.
CAATCCTTCGCCATGGTCTTCGACCCGCAGGTGCTGCTGGTCATGTTACTGTCAGGCGCCTTCGGCCTGTTCGTCGGCGCGATTCCCGGCCTGACCGCGACCATGGCCACGGCGCTGCTGGTCCCGATCACCTTCTTCATGGAGCCGATCGCCGCCATCGCCTCGATCGTGACCGCCTCGGCCATGGCGATCTTTTCCGGCGACATTCCCGGCGCGCTTCTGCGCATTCCGGGCACCCCCGCCTCGGCCGCCTATGTCGAGGATTCCTACCGCATGACCCGCGCCGGCCGCGGACCCGAGGCATTGGGCGCGCTGCTGGTGTTTTCGGTCATCGGCGGCATTTTCGGCACCATCGTCCTGATCGTCGCCTCGCCGATATTGGCGGAAATGGCGCTGAAATTCTCGTCCTTCGAGTATTTCTGGCTGGTGCTGCTGGGCCTGTCGGCGGCGATCTTCGTGTCGCCCGGCTCGGTCCCACGCGGGCTGGTGGCGCTGATCATCGGACTGGTCGCGGCCTCGGTCGGCATGGACAACCCCACCGCCGAGCCGCGCTTTACCTTTGGCAATCTCGATCTTCTGGGCGGGATTTCCTTCATCCCGGCGATGATCGGGCTGTTCGCGCTGGCCGAGGTGTTTCGCTACTTCGTCCACGGGCACAAGCTGGGCGCACCGCTGCGCCCCTCGACCAAGGGCATGCTGCGCAGCCAGATCGGGGTCCTGCGCCGCTACCCGAAACAGATGCTGCGTGGCAATATCACCGGTACGCTGATTGGCGCCCTGCCCGGTGCCGGCGCCGACATCGCCGCCTGGATCAGCTATGCCATGTCCAAGCGCTTCTCGCGTGAGCCGGAAAAATTCGGCAAGGGACATGTCGAAGGTCTGGTCGAGGCCGGGGCCTCGAACAATGCCGCCGTCAGCGGGGCGTGGATTCCGGCGCTGGTCTTTGGCATCCCCGGCGACTCGATCACCGCCATCGTCATCGGCGTGCTGTACATCAAGGGCATGAATCCCGGCCCGACGATCTTCATCAATCAGGCCGAGCTGATCAACGCGCTGTTCATCGTCTTCCTGCTGGCGAACCTGCTGATGATCCCGCTGGGCTGGCTGGCGATCCGCGCCTCGACCACGATCCTTGCGGTGCCGCAAAAGATCCTGATGCCGATCATCACGCTGTTCTGCATCGTCGGAGCGTTCGCCATCACCAATTCGGTCTTCGGCATCATCCTGATGCTGGCTTTCGGCGTGCTCGGCTTCCTGATGGAGGAAAACGACATCCCCATCGCCCCCGCCATTCTGGGGCTGGTGCTTGGTCCGCTGTTGGAACAGCATTTCATCACCTCGATGATCAAGGCGGACGGAAACCTGCTTTCGTTCTTTGAGCGACCGATTGCGGCCGGTTTGGGCATCTTCACCATCCTCGTCTGGTGCGCGCCACTGATCCGCCGCATCCTCATCCGCCGCAAGGAGGCGCTGACATGACCCTTTCCACCGCCGTTATCGGCCTTGGCTCGATGGGCCTGGGCGCGGCGCTGTCGCTGGCCCGTGCCGGTCTGCCGGTGCGCGGCCTCGACCTTAACCCCGCGCCCTGCGCGGAACTGGCCGAAGCAGGAGGGACCATCGCCACCACCCCCGCCGAGGCCGCGAGCGCGGCAGACGCGGTCTTCATCTATGTCGTGAATGCGGCCCAGACCCGGACCGTGCTGTTTGGCGAAAACGGAGCCGTCGCGGCGGCCCGGCCCGGAACCGTCTTCGTTCTTTGCCCGACCATGCAACCCGACGATACCACAGCCATTGCGGAGGATCTGGCACAGGCGGGCATGCTGGCCATAGACGCGCCGGTTTCAGGCGGCGCGGCCAAGGCCCGCGACGGCGCGATCAGCATCATGGCCTCGGGTCCTCCCGCGGCCTTTGACCGTATCCAGCCCGCGCTTGACGCCATCGCGGCCCGTGTCTTTCGCCTTGGCGACCAGCCGGGCGCGGGCAGCCGGATGAAACTGGTGAACCAGCTTCTTGCCGGTGTCCATATCGCCGCCATGGCCGAGGCGATGGTGCTGGCCGCGAAGTCCGGCCTTGATCTGGGCAAGGTGTACGAGGTCATCACCGAATGCGCCGGCAACAGCTGGATGTTCCAGAACCGCGCACCACAGGTGGTCTCGGGCGACTATACCCCGTTCTCGGCGGTGGACATCTTCGTCAAGGATCTGGGCATCGTCACCGACGCCGCCGCCGCGCTGGACACCCCCACGCCGCTGGCCGCGGCCTCGCTTGATCTCTACCGCGCCGCATCAAGTGCCGGACTGGGGCGCGAGGCCGATGCCGCCATCGCCAAGATCCTCGCCACTCAGGCCAAGACCCGCCTGCCCGGTCAAGACGGTTGAATCTCTTCGTTTCCTAAATACCCATTCTGCCCGCGCCACGACCGGCGCGGGTTCAGATCCGGCGCAGCTCCGGCAACCAGCCCAGACTGTCGCCGGTCGCGCCAACGGGCTTGTATTCCGCCCCAAGCGGCCGATCCCAACCAAGATCGCGCAGCACGGCGCAGATATGGCGGTAGTCCACCTCGCCATGATCGGGCGTACCGCGATCGGGAACCGCAGCGATCTGGACATGACCGATCACCGGCAGCAGCCGGGTCAGGCGGCGAGTCAGATCACCCTCCATGATCTGCAGATGATAGCAGTCGAACATCAGCTTCAGGTTCGGATGCCCCAGCCGCTCGATCAGCGCCACAGCCTGATCCGAGCGCGACAGGAAATAGCCCGGCGCGTCATAGCTGTTCAACGGTTCGATCAGAATGGTCAGATCGGGTGCGGCGCGGCAGGCATGGTCCAGATTGGCAAGGAACACCGTCTCGGCCTGCGGCCCTTCGGCCACGCCCGCCATGACATGGACCGAGCCGCAGCCGATGGCGCGGGCATAGGTGATGGCGCGGTCGATTTCGGCCCGCGCCTCGGCCTCACGTCCCGGAATGGCGGACAGCCCGTTTTCGCCCGGCTGACCGCGCAAGGTGTTCAGCCCCAGCATCGCAAGGCCTGTTTCAGCTAATGCCGCAGAAACCGCCTCGGGGGCATGGGCATAGGGCCAATGGCATTCGACTGCATCGAAACCGGCGGCAGCAGCGGCGCGGATCGCATCGGGCAGTGCCAGATCCGACCACAGAAACCCCAGATTTGCGGAAAACTGCATCTTTCCTCCCCGAAAGACAAAGAGCGGCGGGGTAATCCCCGCCGCCCGTCAGGATCAGGCGCGGCGCACGCTTTGACGCTGCTCGCCCAGACCCTCGATGCCCAGACGGATCACTTCGCCGCCGTTCAGATAGACCTGCGGGTTCTGCCCCATGCCGACGCCCGGAGGGGTGCCGGTGGTGATCACGTCGCCCGGCATCAGCGTCATCAGCTTCGAGCAATAGGCCACCAGAGTCGCCACGTCGAAGATCATCGTCTTGGTCGAGCCGTCCTGATAGCGCTTGCCATCGACCTCCAGCCACATCGACAGGTTGCCCGCATCCGGCACCTCATCGCGGGTCACGACGTAAGGGCCGATCGGGCCGAACGTGTCGAAGCCCTTGCCCTTGTCCCAGGTCTGGCCACGCTCAAGCTGCCATTCGCGCTCGGACACGTCGTTGACGACGCAGTAGCCGGCGACATGCTCCAGCGCCTGTTCCTTGCTGACCTTGCGGGCGGTCTTGCCGATGACGATGCCCAGCTCGACTTCCCAATCGGTCTTTTTCGAACCTTCCGGGATGACCACGTCGTCATTCGGGCCGACGATGCAGCTGGTCCATTTGTTGAAGACGACAGGCTCGGCCGGGACCGGCATGCCGCTTTCGGCAGCGTGGTCGGCATAGTTCAGCCCGATGGCGATGAACTTGCGCACATGGCCGACGCAGGCACCCAGACGGGGCGAGCCTTCGACCACCGGCAGGCTGGAGACGTCGATCGCCGCCAGTTTCGCCAGCCCTTCGGGGGTCAGCACGTCATCGGCGATGTCGGCCACATGGCCCGACAGGTCGCGGATCTGGCCCTCGGCGTCCAGAAGACCGGGCTTTTCCTGGCCCTCGGGGCCATAACGCAGCAGTTTCATCTCTCCTCCTTCTTTCCTTGCTCAGATTGTGACTGTTTAGAAGAAACCGCGATGGCGGAAGCCCGGATCGCGGCAATTCTGTTTCTTCGACCCGACAGCCAAAGCAGCACGCCGCCGGCGATGATGACCAGCGCGCCCAAGAGTGTCGAGGCCCCCGGCACCTGTCCAAAGACCAGATAGCCCGCGACCGAAGCGAAAAGCAGTTGCAGATAGACCACCGGCGCCAGAACCGAGGCATCCGCGATGCGATGTGCCAGCGTGACCAGACTGTGCGACATGCCACCCACGACGCCGATCAGGCACATCAGCCCGACGATCAGCCAGCTTTGCGGATGCTCCCAATGCATCATCGCGAAGGGCGCGAGGCAAAGCGCCGCGATTCCGCTGGACCAGACCTGCTGCACGGCCGTCGATTCCGCCGCCAGCTTTCGGCTGAAGATGAAATAGAACGAGGTGCAGATGCAGGCCGTCAGCGAGAATAGGATCGCCGGATGGAAGTCCGCCTGCCACGGCGCGACGACGATCAGCACGCCGATGAAGCCCACGATGATCGCCAGGAATTGCAGCGGGCTGACCCGCTCACCCAGCATCGGCACGGCCAGAAGCGTGGTCAGGACCGGACCCGCGAACATGACGGCGGTCACGGTGGTCAGCGGCAGATGGCTCAGGCCGACAAAGTTGAAGGCCGTGCTGCCCAGCAGCGCCAGCGAGCGCAGGATCTGCAGCCGCGGATTGATCGAGCGCAGCGTCGAGACGCCCTGCTTCGGCAGCACCGCAATAAGCGTCATCACCAGATGGCCCAGATAGCGGACAAAGGCCACCTGCATCAGCGCCAGCCCCGAACCCAGCAGAAATTTCGCGGTCGTATCCTGCACGGCGAACAACATCACCGCACCGGTCATCAGCAAGAGACCCGTCAGGTTGCCGCCCTTTTTCATGCCCTAATCCTGCCCCTCGTCCGTTTCCTCGCGGAAATGGTCCTCGATATTGGCGATCATCGCGCCCAGATGGGCGCCGATCTCGGCCTTGATGGCGGCCACGTCCCGGGCATGCAGCGCGGCATGGATGGCTTTGTGTTGGCGCAGCACCCGCCCCCGCGACAGTTTGCGGCGGGCCGACAGGTAGCGCGCGCGCCACAGCCGGGCCATGTAAGAGGCGTGGGTTTCCGCCAGCGCCGCATTATGCGAGGCAGCGACAATTGCGGAATGGAACTGCATGTCCAGCTCGAACACGTCCAGCGTGTCGGCCTCGCCATAGATTTCCTCGATCCGGTCCTTCAGCGCGCCGATGGCAGAGATTTCGCCCTCGGTGGCCTTTTCGCAGGCCAGTTCACCCGACAGCAGCTCCAGCGCGTGCAGCACCCGGATCTGGTCGATGATTTCGGCCAGCGAAGGATCGGCGACGATGGGGCTGCGCAGGGGACGCAGTTGCACCAGCCCCTCTTTCGCCAGAATGCGGATCGCCTCGCGCATGGGGGTGCGCGAGACGCCCTGCCTTTCGGCATTGTCGCGTTCCTTGATCGTCGCGCCCGGCGGCAGGTTGCCGCGCAGGATTTCGCGGCGCAGCTCATAGGCGATGGCCTCGGCCAAACTATCCTCGGTCATCGCCCTGCCCATCAGTTCACCGGCGTCACAAGCGCCTGCCCGGCCAGATGCGCACGGACATTCTGGCGCTGCAGATCGCCCATCGCCGCGCGGGTTTCAACGGTGGCCGAACCGACATGCGGCAGGATCGTGGCATTGGGCAGCGTCAGGAAGCGCGGATCGACATTCGGTTCAGCCCGGAACACGTCCAGCGCCGCGCCGCGTAGCCGCCCCTGTTCCAAGGCGTCCAGCATCGCAGCCTCGTCCACGACCGAGCCGCGGGCGATATTGACGATGATCCCGTCAGGCCCCAGCGCGTCGATCACAGCTGCCGAAACGAAGCCCTCGGTCTCGGGACCGCCGACGACGGCAATGACCAGATCATCGACCGCGCGGGCCAGCTCCACCGGGTCGGCATGATAGGTCCAACCGGAGGGCGCGTCCTTGCGGCTGCGCGACTGGTAATGGATCTCGCATTTGAAGGCGGCCAGCCGGTCGGCGATCTCGCGGCCGATGCGACCCATGCCCAGCACGCCGACCTTGCGACCCGACATCTTGCGCGCCAGCGGATAGGCACCGCCCGCGGGCCATTTGCCGTCGCGCATCCAGTTTTCCGAAGCCGTCAGCTTGCGCGCTTCCATGATCAGCATCGCCACGGCCAGATCGGCCACGTCGTCATTCAGCACATTGGGCGTATTGGTGACGGTGATGCCGCGCGCCGAAGCGTCTGTGACATTGATCGCGTCATAGCCCACGCCGAAATTCGCGATCAGCTTCAGCCCCGGCAGCAGATCCATCACCGCGCCGTTCAGCGGGTGGTGCCCCTTATAGGCAATGGCCGTGACCTCGGCCCGCAAGGCAGGGGACAGGTCGGCGATCTGCGACAGGTCATCCAGCGGTCGCGCGCCGAATTCATCGGTCAGCGCGGCCACGTCGATATCGGAATACTGGCCCACGGCCAGAACCTTGTTCATACCCATATCCCTCAGCCGCGCCCGATATAGGGCATGTTGGTCGCCATCACGGTCAGCCACTGGATATTCGCGCCCTCGGGCATCGTGGCCATGTGCCAGACCGAATCTGCGACGGTCTTCACGTCGATGACCGGCTCGATCTTGGTCGAACCATCGGCCTGCGGGACGCCCTTGGTCATGGCGACCGCCATGTCGGTCAGGGCATTGCCGATATCGACCTGCCCGCAAGCGATGTTGAAGGGCCGCCCGTCCAGAGACAGCGTCCGCGTCAGCCCGGTCACCGCATGTTTCGACACCGTATAGGGGACCGAGCCCGGACGCGGGACATCGGCCGAGATCGAGCCATTGTTGATGATCCGCCCGCCCATCGGCTGCTGATTGCGCATCTGGCGAAAGGCTGCGCGGGCGCACAGGAACATGCCGGTGATGTTCACATCCGTCACCCGCCGCCAATCCGCGACCGTAATCTCGTCGATAAGGGTCGAGGGCAGGACCGCGCCCGCATTATTGAACAGGATATCCAGCCGCCCCCAGCTAGAAGCCACCTTGGCGAAGGTCGCATCCACGGCGGCCTCATCGGTCACGTCGCAGGGCAGGATCAGGGCGTTCGGGTTGTCCTCGGCAGTTTCCTGCAGGGCGTCCTCGCGCCGACCGATCAGGCCGACCTGCCAGCCCTCGATCAGGAAACGGCGGGCGGTGGCGCGGCCGACGCCGCTGCCGCCACCGGTGATCAGGATGTTCTTCACGTCTCTCTCCTCCCTTAGAGTGCCGTCAATGGTTGTCGCGTGCCATGGTCTGGCGCACGCGCTGATAGGCGGTGGCCAGTTCAAGGCAGCCCCCCTGCGCCAACTGGCCAACCTCCTTGCGGTAAATCTCCTCCCAAGGCGTCTGGCATTCCAGCACCGGCGGCGTCCACGCCTCCTTGCGGGCCTGCCATTCGGCCTCATCGACCAGCGCGTCCATGCGGCCCGCATTCAGGTCCAGCCGCACAGGGTCACCGGTCTGCAGATAGGCCAGCCCGCCACCAACCACGGATTCCGGGCTGGCGTTCAGGATCGACGGGCTTTCCGAAGTGCCCGATTGCCGCCCGTCACCCACCGTCGGCAGGTGGTTGATGCCCTGCTTCAGCAACGCGTCCGGCGGCTGCATGTTCACCACCTCGGCGCTGCCGGGATAGCCGACGCAACCGACATTGCGGATGAACAGGATGCAATGTTCGTCGATGCCCAAGGCGGGATCGTTGATGCGGTCGTGGTAATCCTCGGGGCCTTCAAATACCACCGCGCGGGCCTCGTGGACGCCCTCATTGCCGGGTTGGGACAGGAAGCGCTGGCGGAAATCCTTCGAGATCACGCTGGTCTTCATCAGCGCGGAATCGAACAGGTTGCCGGTCAGGACGATAAAGCCCGCGTTCTCGCGCAGCGGGTTGGCATAGGGGCGGATCACCGCCTGATCCTGACTCTCCCAGCCGATCAGGTTTTGACCCATGGTCTGGCCCGTCACCGTCATCGCCCGCTCATGCAGGCGACCGGCCTTTTTCAGCTCACCCATGACGGCGGGAACACCGCCCGCATGGAAGAAGCTCTCGCCCAAGAACTCCCCGGCGGGCTGCATATTGACCAGCAGCGGCACGTCAAAGCCCACCTTCTGCCAATCGGTCACGTCCAGTTCCACCCCGGCATGGCGCGCGATGGCCTGCAGATGCGGCGGGGCATTGGTCGAACCGCCAATGGCCGCATTCACGATGATCGCGTTTTCAAAGGCTTCGCGGGTCATGACATCGCTGGGCTTGATGTCCTCATAGACCATTTCGACGATGCGCTTGCCGGTCTGATAGGCCATATTCATGCGCTCGCGGAAGGGCGCGGGAATGGCCGAGCAGCCGGTCAGCGACATGCCAAGCGCCTCGGCCATGGCATTCATCGTGCTGGCCGTGCCCATGGTGTTGCAATGCCCAAGCGAAGGTGCCGAGGCACAGACGCGCGACATGAACTCATCATAGTCGATCTTGCCCTCGGACAGCAGCCTGCGGCTTTCCCAGACGACCGTGCCGGAACCGGCGCGCTTGCCCTTCCACCAGCCATCCAGCATCGGCCCGCCATTCAGCGTGATCGCCGGAATGTCGACCGTCGCCGCGCCCATCAGCATGGCGGGCGTGGTCTTGTCGCAGCCGGTGGTCAGCACGACACCGTCCAGCGGATAGCCATGCAGCACCTCGACCAGACCCAGATAGGCCAGGTTGCGATCCAGCGCCGCCGTCGGGCGCTTGCCGGTTTCCTGAATCGGATGGACCGGGAATTCCATCGGGATGCCGCCGCCGTCGCGGATGCCCGCCTTGATCCGGTCCATCAGGAAGACATGGATCTTGTTGCAGGGCGCAAGATCGCTGCCGGTCTGGGCAATGCCGATGATCGGGCGCGCCGATTGCAGCTCCTCGCGCGTGTACTGCTGGTTCAGGTAGCGCTCGATATACAGCGCGGTCATGCCGGGATTGTTCGGGTTGTCGAACCATTCCTGCGAACGGAAGCGCTTGTTTGCTCTGGTATTTCCCATGGCTTGCCTCATCTCCGGGCTATCGCTTGGCTGACTTGGTATACCAGAATCTGCCAAGGGGAAAGGGGTCCGCTTGCGCCCGCGACAAAATGGTATACCATCCGGCCCGAATTTTTCAGGAGGCCATCATGGCTAAATACGAGGGCATCTGGCCGGTTGCGCCGGTTTCTTTCAACGATGACGGCTCGGTCGATTATGCCGGCATGCGCCGCATTCTCGACTGCATGATCGATCAGGGCGTGGACGGGATCTGCATCCTTGCGAACTTCTCGGAACAGTTCCTGATCTCGGATGCCGAGCGCGAGGAACTGACCCGAGTCTCGCTGGAGCATGTCGCAGGGCGCGTGCCGGTGATCGTGACGATCAGCCATTACTCGACCCCGATCGTGGTTGAGCGTGCCCAGCTGGCTAAGGATCTTGGCGCGGCCCAGGTCATGATGATGCCCCCCTATCACGGCGCCCTGCTGAAAGGCACCGCCGAGCAGACGTTTGAGCAGTTCGCCCGCGTGGGTGACGTCGGCATCCCGATCATGATCCAGGACGCACCGCTTTCGGGCGTCGACCTGCCGGTGCCGCTGCTGGTGCGCATGGCCCGCGAGATCGAGATGGTGAAGCTGTTCAAGATCGAGTGCCCCCGCGCCGCGAACAAGCTGCGCGCGCTGATCGCCGAAGGCGGTGACGCGATCGAAGGCCCCTTCGATGGCGAAGAAGCCATCACTTTGCTGGCCGACCTTGACGCAGGCGCGACCGGCACCATGACCTCGGCGATGATCCCCGACCAGATCAAGCCGGTGCTGACCCATTGGAAGGCCGGCGACCGCGCCGCCGCCACCGCCGCCTATGCCCGAATCCTGCCCGCAGTGAACCACGAGAACCGCCAATGCGGCTTCCTGTCGGCCAAGGCCGTGATGGTCGAAGGTGGCGTGATCAAGTCGGAATTCAGCCGCCACCCGATCCCGGCGCTGCACCCGGCGACCCGCGCCATGCTGATGGACCTGGTCCGCCCGCTGGACCCGGTCGCCCTGCGCTGGGGCAAGTAAGCTGACAGCCCGGTCGCGGCGACGCGGCCGGGCATTTCGACCCTATCGAAACACTGGCGCAAGCCTCGACAGCAATGTATACATAATCCGACCGATACTGGGGAGGATAGGTCGGACATGAAGCTGTTGATCATTGGTGCTGCAGGCATGGTTGGCCGCAGGCTGGCCGAAAACATTCTGAAAACTGGCACGCTGGGCGCGCATCCTGTGGATGCACTGACCGCGTTCGACGTGGTTCCGGCCGATCTGGCCTCGACCGATTCCATCGCCGTCACGGTGAAATCGGGCGATATTTCCGACCAGGCAACGGTCGACGGGCTGGTTACCGACCGTCCCGACGTGATCTTCCACCTTGCCGCCATCGTTTCGGGCGAGGCCGAGGCCGATTTCGACAAGGGCTATGCCATCAACATGGACGGCACCCGCCACCTGTTCGAGGCGATCCGCGCCCAGGGCCCCGACTATCACCCGCGCGTGGTCTATACCTCGTCCATCGCGGTCTTTGGCGCGCCTTTCGAGGAAAAGATCACCGACACGTTCCTGACCGCGCCGATGACCAGCTATGGCGCGCAAAAGATGATCGGCGAGCTGCTGCTGAACGACTATACCCGCAAGGGTTTCTTCGACGGCGTCGGCATCCGCCTGCCCACCATCGTCGTGCGCCCCGGCAAACCGAACAAGGCAGCCTCGGGCTTCTTCTCGGGCATCATCCGCGAGCCTCTGGCGGGGCTCGACGCCGAATTGCCGGTCGAGGATGACGTGCGCCACTGGTTCGCCAGCCCCGATGCCGCCGTGGGCTTCCTGCTGCATGCGGCCACGATGGACACGGCGCAGCTTGGCGTGCGCCGCTGCCTGACCATGCCGGGACTGTGCCTGTCGATTGCCGAGGTGCTGGAGGCGCTGCGCGAGGTCGCGGGCGACGACGCCGTGGCCCGCGTCAAGCGCGTCCCGAATGAAACGATCCGGACCATCGTTGCTGGCTGGCCGCAGGACTTCGCGCCCGACCGCGCCCTGGCAGCAGGCTTTACCGCCGACCCGGATTTCCCGTCGATTATCCGCGCGCATATCCGCGATACCGCTGATGCCCCAAGCTGAATCGCCCCGACGCGGCAAGGGTCGGTCCACAAGGTCCGTCCCCAGCCTGCATGGGCTGACCGAAATGGCCGCGCGCGAACGCGCCTATCACGACCTGCGCTACCGCATCCTGACCGGGCGGCTCGCGCCCGGCACGACGCTTCTGGAAACCGAACTTGCGGGGCTTTTGTCACTCTCGCGCACTCCAGTGCGCGAGGCGGTGATCAAGCTTGAAGAGGAAGGACTGGTCGAGGTCCGCCCGCGCCACGGTGTCACCGTCAAGGCGCTGTCCCTGCAGGATTTCGCCAATATCCTCGACGTGTTTTCGGCACTTGAAGTGCGGGCGTTCGAACTGACCGCCGAGCGCGGGTTGACGCCCGAACAGACCCGCCTGCTGGAACGCATGGTTGAGGATATGGAGGTGGCAACCGCCTCGGGCGACATCGCCCGCTGGTCCGATCTTGACGACGAATTCCATTCCGAGGTGGTGGCTCTTTGCGGCAACCAGCGCCTGCAGACGGCGCTGAACGCCTTCTGGGGCCAGCAATACCGCGCAAGGATGATGATCCTGCCGACGCGGCCATTGCCCGAGGAATCGAATGCCGAACATCGCAGCGTGCTGGACGCGCTGAAACAAGGCGACCGTGCCCTGACCCGCGAAAGGCACAATGCCCATCGCGACCGGGCCGACAAGCAGCAGCTCGAGCTTCTCAGCCGCTCATTGGGGAGCAGCGGACTGGCCTGAGCTTTCCGGAGGAGGGAAAGAGGGAAGAATGAACCAGATCGATCTGAACGGCCGCCTTGCGGTCATCACCGGCGGGGCGCAGGGCATCGGCTATGCCATCGCACAGCGCTTCATCGACAGCGGCGCGCGGGTGATCATTTGGGACCGTGATGGCGATGCCGCCGAAAAGGCCGCCGCCAATCTTGGCGACGCCGCATCCAGCCGCCAGGTCGAACTCAGCGAGGACGCCCAGATCGAAGCCGCGGCGCGTGAGGCTGGCCCGGTCGACATCCTGATCAACAATGCCGGCATCACCGGCGGCAATGGCAAGACCTGGGAACTGGACCCGACAGTCTGGCGTCAGGTGATCGAGGTGAACCTGAACGCGCCCTATGTCGCCTGCCGCGCGCTGGTGCCGGGGATGATCGAGCGCGGCTATGGCCGCATCGTCAACGTGGCCTCCATCGCCGCCAAAGAAGGAAATCCCAATGCTGCGCATTACTCGGCTTCGAAAGCCGGGCTGATTGCACTGACGAAATCGCTGGGTAAGGAACTGGCGGGCACCGGTATTTTGGTCAACGCCATTACCCCCGCCGCAGCCCGCACCCCGATCTTCGACCAGATGACCCAACAACATATCGACTACATGCTGTCGAAAATCCCGATGAACCGCTTTCTTGAGCCCGCCGAGGCTGCCGCGTTGGTCGCCTGGCTGGCATCCGAGGATTGCGCCTTTTCGACCGGTGCCGTCTTCGACATTTCCGGCGGCCGCGCCACTTACTGATCTTGCTGCCGGGGGCTGTCTGCCCCCGGACCCCCGAGGATATTTAAGCAAGAAAGACCAAAGGCGGCCGCTATCAAGCAGGCCGCCTTCTTTCTTGTCCAAATATCCCGGGGGAGTCCAAAGGACGGGGGCAGAGCCCCCTTACTCCTTCACCGCGCCTGTCATCGAGCTGACGTAGTAATCCACAAAGAACGAGTAGAGGATCACCACGGGCAGCGAACCCAGCAGCGCCCCACTCATCAACGCCCCCCATTCATAGATGTCACCCCGCACCAATTCGGTCAGGACACCCACCGGAATCGTCTTGTTTTCCGAACTGGAGATGAAGGTCAGGGCGTAGATGAATTCGTTCCAGGACAGCGTGAAGGCAAAGATGCCGGCCGAGATCAGCCCCGGCACTGCCAGCGGCAGCACGATCTTGGTCAGGATCTGCCAACGCGTAGCACCATCGACCAGCGCCGATTCCTCAAGCTCATAGGGGATCGAGCGGAAATAGCCCATCAGCAGCCAGGTGCAGAACGGGATCAGGAAGGTCGGATAGGTCAGGATCAGCGCCAGCTTGGAATCGAAGATGCCGATCTGGAAGACGATCACCGACAGCGGAATGAACAGGATTGATGGCGGCACCAGATAGGCAAGAAAGATCAGCAACCCGGTAACGCGCGCGCCGCGAAAGCGTAGCCGCTCGATGGCGTAGGCGGCAAAGACCGAGGCCAGCAACGACAGGAAGGTCGAGCAGACCGCCACGATCAGTGTGTTCCACAGCCAGCCGGGATAGCTGGTCTCGAACAGCAGGTATTTGATGTGATCGAGCGTCGGGCCGACCACCCAGAACGGGCTGTGGTTCTGGTAGTCGGTCAGCTGAGCGTTCGGCTTCACCGCCGTGATCGCCATCCAGTAGAACGGGAACAGCAGCACGAAGATGAAGCAGGCCAACGGCAGCCAGACCAGAAAAATCTTGCGGCCCCGGCTTTCGAACTGGTCCAGGCCTTCGTGGTCGTCGGTCACGGTCTGGTCAGCCATCAGTCTGCTCCCTGCTGCCATTTGCGGCGCTGAAGGCCGAAGAAGCTGAATAGGATCGCTGCCAGCAGGAAGGGGATCATGGCGACCGCGATGGCCGCGCCCTCGCCCAATTGGCCGCCGGGAATGGCGCGCTGGAAGGACAGCGTCGCCATCAGATGCGTCGCGTTCACCGGCCCGCCGCGGGTCAGCACATAGATCAGCTGAAAATCGGTGAAGGTAAATAGGACCGAGAAGGTCATCACCACCGCAATGATCGGCGTCAGCAGCGGCAGGGTCACCCGGCGAAAGCGCTGCCACGGGGTCGCGCCGTCAATGGCCGCAGCCTCATTCAGGGATTGCGGAATGGTCTGCAACCCGGCCAGCAGCGAGATCGCGACAAAGGGAATCCCGCGCCACACATTCGCCGCCATCACCGACAGCCGCGCATTCCACGGATCGCCAAGGAAGTTGATCGGCTGGCTGATGATGCCCCATTTCATCAGCACCCAGCTGATGATCGAGAATTGTGAATCGAAGATCCACCAGAAGGCCAGCGCCGACAGCACTGTCGGCACCACCCATGGCAGCAGGATGATGGCCCGGAAGAAGTTCTTGCAGGGCAGGTGCCGGTTCAGCAGCAGCGCCAGCCACAGGCCCAGCCCGAATTTCAGCACCGAGGCAACGATGGTGTAGAAAAGCGTGTTGAAAACCGACAGCCAGAAGACCGGGTCATCCATCAGCCAAGCGTAGTTTTCCAGCCCGATCCATTGCCCGGCGCGACCGATCCGCGCGTCGGTAAAGCCCAGCCAGACGCCCAGGCCCAGCGGATAGGTCAGGAAGCACAGCAGGAACGCCGCCGCGGGCAGCATGAACAGCAGGCCAAGGCCATTGCGGCTTTCGACAAAGCGTCGCCAGAAAGAGGCGCGCGGTTCGGGCACGGGGGGCATGTTCCTCTCCTTCCGTCAGGAAGGGGGCGCCCGAAGGCGCCCCGATGCGATCAGCGGTAATAGCGCGCGATGCGGCGCTCGGCATTGGCGATGGCTTCCTCGGTCGTGCGCTGACCGGTGACGGCCTCGGCGAACATGTCGACAAGGACGTAATCGGCCATCACGCCCGCCGATGCCGGACCCAGTTTCCCGGCATAGCCATTGGCACGCAGCGATTCCGACGCCTTTGCATAGGGCGCGTGGATCGGGTTCGAGGTCCAGACCGGGTTATTCGCGAACCCCTTCAGTGCCTGACAGCAATAGGCGCTGGCGCCGGTCAGCCAGGCGTTCATCTGTTCCGGCTGATACATGAACTCCAGATAGGCCTTGGCAGCATTCGGGAACTTGCAATGCTGGAAGATCGAGATGGTCGAGGTCTGGTGCAGCTCGACCGACTTGCCGACCGGGCCGATCGGCAGGTTGCCGGTGCGCAGATCCTCGGCAATCGCCTTGGTCGCCTCTTCCTTGCGGGCCGCGTAATACAGCGACACGCCATTCGCCGTCAGCGAGATGTCACCGGAAAGGAAAGCGCGGTTGTTGTTGATATCAAGCCAGCTTTCCGTTCCCGGCACGAAGACCGCGTAAAGCTTCTTGGCATACTCGATCGCCGCAGCGGTTTCGGGGCTGTTGATCGCGACCTCGCCCGCCTCGTTGACGGTCTGGCCGCCGTGGCTCCACAGCAGCCAATGCGCGAAATTGTTGCCGTCGCCCACCGCCTTGCCAAAGGGGAAACCTGCCGGCGTACCCTTTTCCTTGAGCGCGGTGCAAAGCGCCAGGAACCCTTCGGTATCCTTGGGAAATTCGTCGAAACCGGCGGCCTTCATATGGCTTTCGCGGTAGCAAACGGCGTTGCCGATGGCGCAAAGCGGGGTCGAGATGAACTTGCCATCCTGCTCGCCATAGGCGCGCAGCCCGTCATACCAGCCGCCGTTCTTTTCGCCCAGCATGGTGCAAAGGTCGGTCACATCGACCAGCTTGTCGGGATACTGGAAGGGGTCGTCGAACCAGCTCATCACCATGTCGGGGCCGGAACCCACATTGGCGGCGACGGCGGCTTTCGGGCGGACATCTTCCCAGCTTTCCTGGTCGATGCGGACCTCGACGCCGGTGGCCTTGGTGAAGGCTGCGGTATTGGCGTTCCACGCCTCTTCCTCGCCCTTGACGAAGGGCACCCAGCGCAGCAGGCGCAGGCTGGCGCCCTCTTCGGGGGTAAAGGTCATGCCCCCCGTTTGCGCCATGGCGGGGCGGATGAAGGGGCTGGTCAACACGGCGCCGGCTGCCAGCGCGGCGCCGCCCTGCAAGAGCTTTCTGCGGTCGATGGACATTGCTTAACTCCTCCCAAAGTGCAATGCGGCCGTTTCGCGGCCCGTTATACCCGCCCCGAATCCGGGACGGGGCCAGTCAATCCGTCACCTGTCAGTCCGTCAGGCGCACCCCGCTATCGGCGTCGAAAAGGTGGATGCCGGCAGGGTCGATGGTGACATGGATCACCTCGCCCGGACGGGCGGTCACGCGGTCGCGAAAGACGCAGGTCACGGGCTCGCCGCCCAGCTTTCCGGCGACATAGGTTTCCGCCCCGGTGGGTTCGGTGACTTCGATCGTCAGGGGAATGTCGCCGCCAAGGGTGATCGCCTCGGGGCGGACGCCATAGATCAGCTTGCGGCCCTCGGGCGCGCGCAGGGTCGGCAGGCGCTGGCCGTCACCGGCGACAAAGCTGCCACCCTCGGCCCGGCCGGGGATCATGTTCATCGCCGGGCTGCCGATGAAGCCTGCCACGAACAGGTTGGCGGGCCGGTCATAAAGATCCAGCGGTGCGCCGATCTGTTCCACCCGCCCGTCATGCATGACCACGATCTTGTCGGCCATGGTCATGGCCTCGATCTGGTCATGGGTGACATAGACGGTCGTGGTTTTCAGCCGGTTATGCAGGTTCTTGATCTCGGTCCGCATCGAGACGCGCAGCTTCGCATCAAGGTTCGACAGCGGCTCGTCGAACAGGAAAACCTGCGGATCGCGAACAATGGCCCGGCCCATGGCAACGCGTTGGCGCTGACCGCCCGACAATTGCCGCGGGTAGCGATCCAGCAGATGCGCAAGCCCAAGGATCTGGGCGGCGGGCTTCACCTTTTCCTCGATCTCGGCCCGGCCCGCGCCCTTGAGCTTCAGCGAGAAGCCCATGTTTTCGGCCACGGTCAGATGCGGGTAAAGCGCATAGTTCTGGAACACCATGGCGATGTCGCGATCCTTGGGCGGCAGGTCATTCACGACCCTTTCGCCGATCAGGATCTCGCCCGAGGTGATATGCTCCAGCCCCGCCAGCATGCGCAGCAAGGTCGACTTGCCGCAGCCCGAGGGGCCGACCAGAACGACGAACTCCCCTTCGTCGATATCGACCGAGACGCCATGCATCACCTCGACCGCGCCATAGGATTTCTTGATATCCCGGATCGTCACCGAGGCCATGCGATCCCTCCTCCCAAAGGTATCCATTGGGAGGAAGGCTGGCAGGAAGCCCTGCATCAAGCAAGCATTTTGTTGGGGATGCGCGAAAAGGCCTAGTCGGCCAAGCCCATCGCCCAATGTATACGCTGTTTAGCGCAGCGCCTCGTGCGGGATCAGCGCGCCGGGATGGCAGATGACGCGGGCAGCGGTCGCATGGCCGCGCGCGACCGCGCCCGCCATGTCCATTCCGGCCAGTCGCGCCGAGAGATAACCGCCATTGAAGCTGTCCCCGGCACCGGTCGTATCGACAGGTTGCAGACGCTCGCCGCAGGGCAGGTCCAGCCAATCGCCATCGGGGGTGTGACCCAGCATGTCGCCGCCGCCATTCTTGACCAGAATCTCGGTGACACCTGCCTCAAGATAGCGCTCGGCGGTCTGGCGCGGGCTTTCGTCGCCGAAATACTGCGCCTCTTCGTCGAAACTGGGCAGGGCGATGTCGGCCACGGCCGCGCCCTTCATGATCCAGTCGCGCATGTCCTCGGCGCCCGGCCACAGGCGCAGGCGCATGTTGCTGTCAAAGGCCACGCGGCCCGGTGCTGCCGCCAGTGCCGCCAACAGCGCCTGACGGCGGTCCGGTGTCAGAATCGCCAGCGTGATCCCCGAGAAATAGATCAGGTCCGCGCCGTGAAAGCAGCGGGCCAGATGGTCGATGTCATCGGCCAGACAACGCGCCGCCGAACTGTCGCGCCAATAGGTAAAGCTGCGCTCGCCATCCTTCAGGTCGATCATGTACAGGCCCGGCGCACGGGTCGGATGGCGGGTGATGCAATCGGTGCCGATTCCGGCCCCCGCGAAGAAATCCAGCATCTTGCCGGAAATCCCGTCCTGACCGACGCAGGTCAGGTAATCGACTTGCGCGTCAGCGGGCATCAGGGCGCGCAGGTACCATGCGGTGTTGAAGGTGTCGCCCGCAAAGGCCTGACGCCAGAGCCCCTGCCCCGCGCCCGACAATTCGACCATGCATTCGCCTACCGAAACAACCCGCATCGCATCCCCCTGTCACCTGCGAGGCGCAACTTAGCGGGAACGCCCGAAATGAAAAGGGCCGCCGGTCATCCGGCGGCCCCTCTCGGCAGGAATGCGGCGGATTATGCGCGCCGATCAGGCGTCGACGTCCCAGCCGCTGATCTGCTTGCTGTCCATGAACTCTTCCAGCCCCCAGACGCCGCCTTCACGCGCCCGGCCCGAGGCCTTGACCCCGCCAAAGGCCGAGCCCTTGCCACGGCCTTGGCCGTTCATCTCGACCATGCCCGCGCGCAGCTGGCGGGCCAGACGGTTGCGGCGGGTGCCGTCCTGGGTCTGCACGTAGTTGGTCAGGCCGTAGACGGTGTCATTGGCGATGGCGACGGCCTCTTCCTCGGTGTCGAAGGGGATGATCGCCAGCACCGGGCCAAAGATTTCCTGACGCGCGATGGTCATGTCATTATTCACATCGGCAAAGACCGTCGGACGGACGTAATAGCCACGATTGACGCCCTCGGGCAGGCCGGGACCACCGGCGACGACGCGCGCGCCCTCATCGATGCCTGCCTGAATCAGGTCCTGGATCTTGTCCCATTGCAGCTTGGAAACCACCGGGCCGATATGACGGCCGGACTGGTGGGCGGTCGCCACCGCGGTTTCCTCGGCGACCTTGCGGGCCTGCTCGACCGCAGTCTCATAGAACGAGCGCTCGACCAGCATCCGGGTCGGCGCGTTGCAGGATTGGCCGCTGTTGTAGAACACATGCCGCACACCGCGCGTCACCGCCTTTTCATCGGCATCGGCAAAGACCAGGTTCGCGCCCTTGCCGCCCAGTTCCAGCGCCACTTTCTTGACCGTATCGGCAGCCGCCTTGGTGATGGCGATGCCGGCGCGGGTCGATCCGGTGAAGCTGATCATCTCGACATCGGGATGGGTCGAAAGCTGGGTGCCGACACCCAGACCGTCGCCGTTCACCATGTTGAAGACGCCGGCGGGCAGCCCGGCCTCATCCACGATTTCCGCGAACAGGATCGAGGACAGCGGCGCTATTTCGCTGGGTTTCAGCACCACGGTATTGCCGGTCAGAATCGCCGGGATCACCTTCAGCGTGACCTGGTTCATCGGCCAGTTCCACGGCGTGATCAGGCCGATGACACCGATCGGCTCCCATGCGACCATGGCATTCGGGGCATGCGGGCCCAGCGGGCGGATGAATTCGAATTCGCGGAAGGCGTCGATGAAGGTCTGGATGTGGCTGACGCCGCAGCCCGCCTGATCCTCGATCGCCATGTCATGGGGGGCACCCATTTCATCCTCGATGGCCCGACCCATCTCGGCCTGACGGCGCACATAGATCTCAAGGATCTTCTCGACATGGGCCAGCCGTTCCGCCGGGGACGTGGCCGACCATGCCGGGAAGGCAGCCTTGGCCGCCGCCACTGCCGCATCGGTATCGGCCTGCGCACCCAGAGAGATCACCGCGACCGAATCTTCCGTCGAGGGGTCGATCACCTCCAGGTCATTGGGAACGCTCGGGGCGACCCATGCACCGTTGATGTAGAATTTCCGCTTGTCTGCCAGTTCGCTCATGAGCGGACTCCCTTTCTGTTCTGGGCCGTAACCTGCCACCGTGCCCGACGCGGCGCAAGCTTGCGGGACTCGCCAAGTCGCAGGATCGCGGGCAAGGTGGGGCGACCAGCCAGAGAGAGGGGCTCATGCTGCGCACCATTCATCATGCGGCCATCATCTGCTCGGACTATCCGCGCGCGCGCGCTTTCTATACAGAAATCCTCGGGTTGCGGATCGTGGCCGAGAACCACCGGATCGCGCGGGATTCGTGGAAGCTGGATCTTGCGCTTCCGGGTGGCGGCCAGATCGAGCTGTTTTCCTTTCCCGATCCCCCGCCGCGCCCGAGCCGACCCGAGGCATGCGGCCTGCGCCATCTGGCCTTTACGGTCAGCGATCTGGAGGCCGCCTGTGCGCGACTGGCCCGGCACGGGGTTCAGGTCGAGCCGGTCAGGACCGATGAATTCACCGGTCGCCGTTTCACCTTCTTTGCCGATCCGGATGGACTGCCGCTGGAGCTTTACGAGATTCCTGAAAATTAACACGATGAAATAAATCGTGTTTTCAACCGCCTCGGCCTCGCATATCGTGTGGCCGCGACCCAACCGAAAGGATCAGAAATGTCCCTGCGCATCAATGACATCGCCCCCGATTTCGCGGCCGACTCGACCGAGGGGCAGATCAGCTTCCATGACTGGATCGGCGACAGCTACGCCATCCTTTTCTCGCATCCGCGCGATTTCACCCCGGTTTGCACCACCGAGTTCAGCGCCGTCGCGCAACTGGTGCCCGAATTCGAATCCCGCAACACCAAGGTTCTGGGCGTCTCGGTCGATTCGGCGGCAGATCATGCCAAATGGAAGGCCGATATCGAAAAGGTCGCGGGCGTCCCGGCTAATTTCGCTATCATCGACGACACTGCGCTGAACGTGGCCAAGGCCTATGACATGCTGCCCGCCGATTACTACCTGCCGACCGAGGGCCGCACCCCGGCGCATTCGGCGACCGTGCGCACCGTCTTCATCATCGGCCCGGACAAGAAGGTCCGCCTGACCATGACCTATCCGATGTCGGTCGGCCGCAATTTCGCCGAGATCCTGCGGGCGCTGGACGCCGTGCGCAAGACCGACGGCGTGCCGCTGGCCACCCCGGCGAACTGGGTTCCCGGTCAGGACGTGATCGTGGCGCTGGCGCTGGACGACGCGGCCGCCGAGGCGAAATACGGCGCGCTGAACAAGAAGCTGCCCTATCTGCGCTTCGCCAAGGATCCGGCCTGATCCGGTCAAAGGCCGCCGCAAGGCGGCCTTTTTCTTTGCCTAATGCCCGGCAAAGCGCGTCCGAATATCCGTTCTCGGCCACCTCGCGACACAACTTACGCAGGTAATGGGCATTCCCGGTCATGCTGGCAGTGCGCCGGGACTATCGCCCCACGTCCACCTCGGCGCGCAGCCGCGCCATGGCGGCTTCGACCTGTTCGCCGAGCACCACCTGACATCCCCTGCCTCGCGCCGCATCGACCAGATCGGCCAGCAAAAGCGCCTCACGCGCGGGGTCGTGATGCCCGATTCCGGCGACGCGCTGCCGTGCCTCATCGTCGGTGCCAAGCTCGGCCTCATATCCGACGTTGTAGCACGTGGTGAAAAAAGTGAAGCCGACGATGGCCAATTCCTGCACCGGGGCACGCAGGAAGAAATCCGCGCAGATCAGCCCCGAGGTCGGGCTGGCGCCGCCCAGCTCTCGTTGCAGATCGCGGTATCGCTCCCACGGGATATGCCGCAAGGCCTGCCGGGGAAAGCATCGCGCCGCAATCAGGGTGTGCAGGAAAGCCCCCTTGGTCGGTGTGCGATGCACGAGCACCTGAACCCCCGCCGCCTCCAGCGCCGCCGCTGTGACCGGGCGGGTATCTGAGGTCAGTGAATGGAACAGCACGTCGCAGCGCCGGGCCGCCTGCCCCAGTGCCGGGATTGGCATGTCCAAGCCGTTGTTCAACCGAACGAAAACGTCAAAGCGTGCCGGATCGAGACAGGCCAGATCCTCGCCCACGGTTCGCGCGGGTCCCAGGATCAGCACGCGCAGGCCCTGAAAATCCGCGGCATTCAGCTGATATTCCGGCCCCAGCCTGCGCCGCAGCAGTTTGATCACCGGCGACCTGAGAAAGCCCGGCATCCGGCTGACGATCGAAAGAGCAAACTTGCCCGGCATGGTTCATTCCGCCCAACTGCGCGTGTCGCGGCACGTCCATGCCATGCCTTGTCAGATGACGGAAGGCAAGGAACTCGTTCCGTGCCCCGTCACACCTGCCCGAAACCAGCTTCCGCCCTTATCCCGCAAGCGATATGAGCAAATGCAACTGAACCAGCGCGCGGAAATGCCGTGAACCGTCCCACCATCATCACCCTGTCGACCATCCCGCCGCGCTTTGGCCTGCTTGGGCCGACGCTGGATTCGCTGTTGCGGCAAAAGCTGCCCGCACAGCAGATCCTGTTGCAGATCCCGAAAAGCTATCGGCGCTTTACCGATTGGGACGGGCGCCTGCCCGATGTGCCGACCGGAGTGACCATCAGCCGATGCGAGGCCGATCTGGGCCCCGCCACCAAGATCCTGCCCGCCTGCCGCGAATTCGCCGGGCAGGATGTCGACCTGCTGTTCTGCGACGATGACAAGATCTACGACCGCGACTGGCATGCGCGGCTGAAAAAGGCCCGTGCGGAACATCCCGATGCCTGCATCGTCGAGGCGGGCGACAGCCTGCCCGACATCGCCGACAGCGCCCGACCCGCGGACCGGCTGCCGCGCGCAGCCCGCTGGAGCAAGAAGCCGCTGTCCTATCGCATCAAGCGCGTGCTGTCGCTGTTCACGATCAAGTCGCCGATCTATGCCTCCAGCGGCTTTGTCGATGTGCTGGGCGGTCATGGCGGCGTCATGGTCAAGCCGGACTGGTTTGGCCCCGAGGCATGGGAGATTCCCCCGGTGCTGTGGACCGTCGACGATCCGTGGCTGTCCGGCCATCTGGAACGACAGGGCATTCCGATCTGGCTTCTGGCCAAGGTCAGCCGCATGCGCGTGTCGCGCGCTGGCGGCGTCGATGCCCTGCATGATCTGGTCGAAATGGACCATGGCCGGGTCGAGGCCGATATTGCCGCGATCGACTACATGCGCCGCCATTACGGTATCTGGCAGCCGGGCGGCACGCCGATTCCGCCCGCCTCATGGATGAGCAACACCATGCGCCGGATCTCCAGACGCGCGCTGGAGGCAGCCGACAAGCAAGGCTGAGACATGATCGAAATGCAAAAAGGCCCCGTCGATTGACGGGGCCTTTCCTTTAGCAGATCGCGCCGATTACTCGGCGTTTTCTTCTTTCTTCTCGGGGGCGATTTCCTCGCCGGTCTCTTGGTCGACCATTTTCATGCCCAGACGGACTTTGCCGCGGTCATCGAAGCCCAGCAGCTTGACCTTCACTTCTTGACCCTCTTTGAGGATCTCGTTGGGGTGGGTCAGACGCTTGTTGGCGATCTGGGACACGTGGACCAGACCGTCGCGCTTGCCGAAGAAGTTCACGAAGGCGCCGAAATCGACCAGTTTCACGACCTTGCCGATGTAGACCTTGCCTTCTTCCGGCTCGGCCACGATCGAATAGATCATGTCATAGGCTTTCTTGATCGAGTCGGCATTGGCCGAAGCGATCTTGATCACGCCGTCGTCGTTGATGTCGACTTTGGCACCCGAGGTTTCCACGATTTCGCGGATGACCTTGCCGCCCGAGCCGATCACTTCACGGATCTTGTCGGTCGGGATGGTCATGGTCTCGATGCGCGGAGCATGAGCCGAGAATTCGCGGCGGCCTTCGGTCAGGGCATGGGCCATCTCGCCCAGGATGTGCATCCGGCCGTCCTTGGCTTGCGCCAAAGCCTGCTCCATGATCGCCGGCGTGATGCCCGCAACCTTGATGTCCATCTGCAGCGAGGTGATGCCGTTTTCCGTACCGGCGACCTTGAAGTCCATGTCGCCGAGGTGATCCTCGTCGCCCAGAATGTCGGTCAGGACCGCGTATTTGCCGTCATCCTCAAGGATCAGGCCCATCGCGACGCCAGCAACCGGAGCTTTCAGCGGAACGCCCGCATCCATCATCGACAGCGAGCCGCCGCAGACCGAAGCCATGGACGACGAGCCGTTCGATTCCGTGATCTCGGAAACGACGCGGATGGTGTAGGGGAAGTCGGTCGCAGCCGGCAGAACCGCCTGCAGCGCGCGCCATGCCAGTTTGCCGTGGCCGATCTCGCGACGACCGGGCGAACCAACGCGGCCCACTTCGCCGACCGAGTAGGGCGGGAAGTTATAGTGCAGCAGGAAGTTCGAGCGGAAGTTGCCGTGCAGCGCGTCGATGATCTGTTCGTCATCGCCGGTGCCCAGCGTGGTCACGACCAGCGCCTGCGTTTCACCGCGGGTGAACAGCGACGAGCCGTGGGTGCGCGGCAGGATGCCGACTTCGCTGTCGATGGCGCGCACGGTCTTGGTGTCGCGGCCGTCGATGCGGGCGCCACCATTGATGATGTCACCGCGCAGAATGCCCGATTCCAGCTTCTTCAGCGCCGAACCAAGGTTCGCGTCGGCCAGTTCTTCCTCGGTCAGGCCAGCCTTGACGGTCGCTTTTGCGGCAGCCACGGCGTCCTGACGGTCGGCCTTGTCCTTGATCGCATAGGCGGCGCGCATCTCGGTCTCGCCCAGCGATTTCACGCGGGCATAGAGTTCCGAGTAGTCCGGCGATTGGAAGTCGAAGGGCTCTTTCGCGGCAACTTCGGCCAGGTCGATGATCAGGTCGATCACCGGCTGCATCGCCTCGTGGCCGAATTTCACGGCGCCCAGCATTTCTTCTTCGGTCAGCTCATAGGCTTCCGATTCGACCATCATCACGGCGTCTTTGGTGCCGGCGACGACCAGGTCCAGACGCTGTTCGGGGTTGTTGCGCAGCTGGTCCATGTCCTGAACTTCGGGGTTCAGCACATATTCGCCATTCGAGAAGCCAACGCGGGCAGCGCCGATCGGGCCCATGAACGGAACGCCCGACAGGGTCAGCGCGGCCGAGGCAGCGATCATCGCGACGATGTCGGGATCGTTGACCAGGTCGTGCGACAGCACGGTGCACATGACCAGGACTTCGTTCTTGAAGCCAGCGGCGAACAGCGGGCGGCAGGGACGGTCGATCAGACGCGCGGTCAGCGTCTCTTTCTCGGTCGGGCGCGCTTCACGCTTGAAGAAACCGCCCGGCACTTTGCCGGCGGCATAGTATTTCTCTTGGTAGTGGACCGTCAGCGGGAAGAAGTCCTGCCCCGGTTTCGGCTCTTTGGCGAAAGTGACGTTGGCCATGACGCTGGTTTCGCCAAGCGTGGCGATGACCGTACCGTCGGCCTGACGGGCAACCTTGCCCGTTTCCAGGGTGAGCGTTTCCTGCCCCCACTGGATCGATTTTTTCACTTCATCAAACATCTGATTTCCTCTGGGCGACGCCAGCCCTCTGGTCGCGCCCGTGTCATATGGCGGCCCCATTGCCGCCTGCCCCTATCCTTCGCATGTGCCCCGAGGCATGGGCGGCACGTCACAGATGCGCGGGGCATACAGCAAAACATGGGTTTTGGAAAGTGTCTTGCGGGTTGGCCACCCGGATGCGCAAAGGCCCGCCCCGTTTCGGGGGCGGGCCTTATTATCGAAGTCAAACCGGCTCAGGCCAGTTTCTGATGGCGGTATTCGCCCTGATCGGCGGTCGCCATGCTGACCGCGACAATGGCAAGGAACGAGGCGATGAAGCCCGGAACGATCTCATAGATGGTGCTGCTCAGCCCCATGGCGATCCATGCGATGACGGTCACCGCGCCGACGATCAGGCCCGCGACGGCACCGGCACCGGTCATCCGTTTCCAGGTCAGCGACAGCACGATCAGCGGACCAAAGGCCGCGCCGAAACCGGCCCATGCGTTCGCGACCAGACCCAGCACCTCTGACTCGGGGTCGGCAGCGATGATCAGCGCCACGACGCCTACGGCCAGAACGGCCAGACGGCCGATATTGACCAGCTCGCGTTCCGAGGCGTCGCGCTTCATCAGCGCGTGGTAGATGTCCTCGGTCAGCGACGAGGACGCGACCAGAAGCTGGCTCGACACGGTGGACATGATCGCAGCCAGCAGCGCCGCATACAGGAACCCGGTCACCAGCGGATGGAACAGCAGGTCCGACAGCAGGATGAAGATGGTCTCGGGGTCGGCCACCTCAAGCCCGGTGCGCAGCGCATAGGCGCGACCAAAGACGCCGACCGCCAGCGCACCCGCAAGCGACACGATCATCCACGACATGCCGATCCGGCGCGCAGCCGGAACGTCCTTGACGCTGCGGATCGCCATGAAACGCACGATGATATGCGGCTGCCCGAAATAGCCCAGACCCCAGGCCATGGCCGAGATCCAGCCGATCGCCGTCACACCCTTGGACAGAGAGAAGAACTCGGGATCGATCGCGGTCACCCGCGCGGCCGCCTCAGAGGCGCTCGACCCGTCCGAGGTCAGGATGACGATGGGCATGATGACCAGCGCCAGCATCATGATGCAGCCCTGCACGAAGTCGGTCAGGCTGACCGCAAGGAAGCCGCCGATCACCGTATAGACCAGCACGATGCCCAGCGTCAGCGAGATCCCGACCATGTAATCGCCGCCAAAGGCGCTGGCGAACAGCTTGCCGCCGCCGACAAGGCCCGAAGCGGTGTAGACCGCAAAGAACACCACGATGATGATGGCCGAAACCATGCGCAGCAGGCGCTCGGTGCTGGGGAACCGCTTGCCGAGGAAGCCCGGAATGGTCAGGCTGTCATAGAATTCGGTCTGCTCGCGCAGACGCGGCGCGACGATCAGCCAGTTGGCCCATGCGCCCAGCACAAGGCCGACGCCGATCCAAGCCTGCGACAGACCCGCGACGAACAGCGCGCCGGGCAGACCCAGCAGCAGCCAGCCGCTCATGTCGGACGCCCCGGCCGACAGTGCCGTCACCGACGGCCCCAGATCGCGGCCACCCAGGATGTACTCTTCGGAATTCGATGTCGACTTGCGCCAGGCATAGACACCGATTGCAATCATCAGCAGGAAATAAGCCGATAGGCTGATCCACACTCCCATTTGCATGCGCGCTTCCCCTTTTTGAACAAGGGCGCGCCTTTTTCACGATTTCGGCATTCGCGAAAGCGAAAACGGGCCGGGCGGACGGGCAAAACAGGCAAATGGTCAGATCGTCCATCAGCCCCCTCGAAAAAATCCGAAAATCAGCCAGAATCGCGGATTTTAGACGAATCCGATTTCGGCCTTCCGGGCCGGAAACCTGCCCGGAAGCACTCGGGAATCACCCTTTGGGCGAGTCAGTTGCAGTCGGGATACTTGTAGCGGTCGGCCTCGGTGACATCGACCGGGCAGCCTGCCCCGGCACCCGTCTTGGGCCGCATCCGCATGCCGCAATCAGACGGCTTCACGATATCCACGGATTTGAAGCGCCCCTGCGAGACGGGCATATGCACGCAGATCCCCTCGCCGGCGCTCCACCAATAGCTGCCTTTGACATTCGCGAAGCCGCGCTGGTTCAGGCCACCTTCAGCCTGCCCCGAACGCGCCCCGACAAAGTCTTCCAGTTCCGGCGGAGGATGCGCCAGCGCCGGGCTGGCAAACATGACAAGGACAAGCGCGAGGCGGGTGGGGGCGATCAGCAATTGGCAATCCTTTCCTGCAGACAAATGACGCGTGAAAGAAGCTTCTGCCGCAAGGTTCCGATCCGGACCGGGACAGAGCGGTCGCCTGATGCGGGCATCTTGCCCTAACCCGGCAACCGCATTCCGGTTCCGCCGCCGCGCAACTTCGCCATTGGGAACCCGCGACCGACGCCGCGGGTCCGCATCTTAGCGCCCAGCCATCGAGCGGCCGCAAAAGCCTTCCGCCGCCGCGCCCGCGCCGACCCTGCACACCTTGACCGGCGTCGCCATGGCCCGCATCGCCATGCCGCAGACAGTGGGTCTTGCCCTGACCAGCGGCGGTGCCCCGCTGCCGGGGGTCGAGGCATAGACGCAGTCTTTCTCAGCCGCGTTCCACCAATACTGACCCCTGACATTGTCATAGCCATATTCGGGCAGGACCTCGGAGGCGGGCTCGACGCCGTTCCCGATGATTTTCGCCGCCAGTTCCAGATTGGTCTGCGCAATGACAGGCAATGCGACAGCACCCGCCAGAATGGCGGTCCCAACGATCATGAATTTCATCTAGTGATCCTTTCGTGACGGCAACCGCAGTGCCGATCAACATTGACGAGGATCCAGCCCCTCTATCCGCGCCCAGATCCTACCAGAAATGGGCGATTCCAAATATCGGGTTTCAACCTGCGGAACCTGACCCTTAAGGCAGGATTCCGGAGTACGCGCCATGTAGGGCTAGCACCTAGCATCGGCGCAAAGAAAAACGCCCGCAGCTTTCGCCACGGGCGCCGATCAATGCGACTGATCTACGATCAGCGGCGCAGACCCAGCTTGCCGATCAGGTCGGTGTAGCGGGCTTCGTCCTTGCGCTTCAGGTAGTCCAGCAGCTTGCGGCGCTGTGCGACCATCATCAGCAGACCACGACGCGAGTGGTTGTCTTTCTTGTGGGTCTTGAAGTGCTCGGTCAGGGTCGCGATACGCGACGACAGGATCGCAACCTGAACCTCGGGCGAACCGGTGTCGCCTTTCTTGGTCGCGAATTCGGTCATCACGCGGTTCTTTTCCTCGACGGTGATCGACATCGGGGTCTCCTTTTCGGATCAAAGGGTTATGGCACAGGCCGGGATGTCGTCCAGCTCAGGCCCGTGGAGAATTCCGGCAGGATTCGCCTGACCGGATGCGGGCGTATAGGCGAAATCCCTGCAAAAGAAAAGGAATTTGTGCCTCAGGCATTCGGAGCGCGGGTCAGCACGATGTCGCGCAGGTCCAGCCCTTCGCCATTCAACACGCGTCCCACTGCCTGACCATCGATGCGGATCAGGGCCGAGCCGTCGTCGCCCCGTTCCAGCGTGACGGTCGGCACGTGCTGTTCGGCCCCGTGCCAGCGCAGTTCAATGATATCTTCGGCAGGATTGTAATCCCCGATGACCGGGGAGGTCTGGCCCGGTTCCTGCAGCACAAACAGATCGCGCCCTGCCCCACCTTCCGCAAAATCTCCGGCATGGGCTTGCAAGCTGTCATCACCCTCACCTCCGTGCAACCACGCGGCGTCCTCTTCAGGCGAACCGATCAGAAGATCGTTGCCGTCGCCCCCATCCAGATCGTCCAGCCCGCGACCCGCAACCAGCGTGTCATTGCCCGAATTGCCCGAGAGCCAATCGTCCCCAGCCCCAGCGGTCAGGCTGTCACCGCCCTCGCCCCCGAACAATGTGTCATTGCCCCCGCGCCCCAGCAGCGTGTCATCGCCGCCCTGCCCGGCCAGTTGATCGTCCCCTGACCCGCCATCCAGCAGGTCATCTCCACCAATGCCATAGTCGCCGTCGCCGTAGATCCAGTCGGTTCCGTCGCCGCCGCGCAGCGTGTCATCACCCAGGCCGCCATGCAGATCGTCATTCCCCGCCCCGCCTTCCAACAGGTCGTCGCCATCCTCTCCGGCCAGCCAGTCCGAACCGGAACTGCCCTCGAACGCTAGCCCTTCGGGTTCGTCAGGATCAGGCCTATCGGTTGGATTTTCGCCACCATCGTCCTTGGGACCGCGCGACGCGCCGGTGCTGTCAATGGCAAGCCCCATGACCAGAAGCCCCAAAAGGCTGCCAAGGATGAACATCTGCATACCCACAAAAATCGTCAAACTATGAATGAAAGGTTAATCCCGTGGCAGGATTCGCGCACGGGATTTGACGATTCTGGGTTAACCTGCGTCCACCTTAGCCGTAGTCGCGCGCGCCAAAAATGGCACTGCCCACGCGAACATGCGTCGCGCCCTCGGCGATAGCGGATTCGAAATCCGCGCTCATCCCCATCGACAAGCCGGTCAGCCCGTTACGCGCGGCGATCCCGCGCAGATGGCGGAAATGCGGGGTCGAGGGTTCATCCTCGGGCGGGATGCACATCAGCCCGGCAACCTGCAGGTCCAAAGACCGGCACGAGGCGATGAACTCATCCGCGTCGTCGGGCAGGATCCCGGCTTTTTGCGGCTCGGCACCGGTATTGACCTGTACGAAAAGCTGCGGGCAAGTCCCGTGCGCCTGCACCTGCCGTGCCAGCTTCTGCGCCAGCGAAGGTCGGTCCAGCGTGTGGATCGCGTCGAAAAGCTCTAGTGCCAGCTTCAACTTATTGGTCTGAAGCGGGCCGATCATATGCAGTTCGACCCCCGGATAGGCCTCGCGCCAGGCCGGCCACTTTCCGGCGCTTTCCTGCACGTAATTCTCGCCAAAGACCCGATGTCCGGCCTGCAAGACCGCCTCAACCCGGCCGGCGGGCTGCACCTTGCTGACAGCAATCAGCCGGACCGTACCCTGCGGACGTCCGGCGGCGGTTTCGGCCGCGTGAACGCGGCTTTTGATCTGTTCCAGTCCCATATGGGGAGAATCCCAAAACAAAAGAGCGGGCACAAGGCCCGCTCTTTCTTAATTCCGTATCCCGAAGGATCAGAACTTGAAGCGAACACCCATGTCCGCGACGGTGTCGTTCAGCCAGTCGCTGTCAACGATACCGCCCGACAGGGTGGCGCCGCCGCCCAGGTCGTAGTCGGCGCCAACACCGAAGGTGTCGAAGTCGCGGTCGTCGAGGCCAGCAGCATCGCCAATGTCGGTGGTGCGGATTTCGTCACGACGGTAGAAACCAGCAACGCGGATCGCGTCTTGCTGCCACTCGAGGCCCAGGCCCCAGGTTTTGCTCAGCTGGTAGTTGTCCGAGGTCAGGGTCAGGTCGTCAACGAAGTTGCCGGTCGCGTCGTCGCCGCCGAAGCTGATCGAGTCGCGATCGCTATAGTCAGCGTAGATGGCCGAAACGGCGATGTTGTTGAACGTCGCTTTACCGCCCAGAGTGACCTCTTTGGCGTCGCCGTCTTTGGCGTAGCCCAGACCAACGGTGAAGTTTTCGGCTTCGTAGTTGGCGCCCAGCGACCAAGCGGTGTCATCCGACGACACAGTGGCGCAGTCGACCAGCTCACCGGTAACCGGATCGTAGGTGCACTCGATGTTGTCGTTGGCGCCGGTGGTGGTGAACCACTTACGGTCGCTGCCATCCGAGGCCGAGGCAAACAGCGAGATGTTGTTGATGGTGTACTGGTACAGGATGTTCGGGCCCTGATCCAGGTTCGCACCGTCGCCGGTCAGGTACGAGATCTCTTCCAGGTCGCCAGCGAAGCCGCCTTGGGTGTAGCCGATTTCCGGCAGGTCGCCGATCGCGGCTTCCGAAGCCGAGACCACGTCGCCCATTTCGAGCTTGCCGTAGGTGCCCGAAACATAGACCGAGCCAGCAACGCCCTGGTTGCCGTTGGCCGAGTTGTCGGCACGGATCGAGCCGCCGAAGGACAGGCCGGCATCGCTTTCGCCGGTCATGGTGAAGATGGCACGGATACGGCTCGAGAACTGAGCGTCGTTACCGTCATAGATCACACCCATCCGGCCGGTACCGGTGACCGCAACCTCAGCGGCGGCGACACCAGCGGTCATCACCAGCGCGGTGGTGGCGAAAAGAACCTTTTTCATGGTTTTCCCTCTTGTCTCTCTCGTGTGCCCCAGCTGTTTGCCAACTTGGGGTATGGCAGTTGTCTCGCGCTTTCATCCTAGTATTGCAACGAATTCGGACCGGCCCTTCCTGATTAGCAAGTGTTGTGATGCATCAGCGCCACACCGGCTATGCAAGCCCTGCAATCGTGGGTGTTTCGCGCCTGCAGCACGCACAATCCGCAGATTTTCATCCCAGTCCTTCAGGTCATGCCCCGCTCATTGGGAAACCGTTATCACTCAACCGCAGGAATCGCTGACAAAGGCGACTCGGCCACGCGGGAAGCGCTATCTTGTCGCTAGCCCCGGATTTGCGCTATGGCTCGCATTCAGGACGATCGGGGGATGACTGATGACCAGATGCGCCGCACGGCTGACCGCCGCCTTGCTTCTTACGGCGGGGCTTGCCGCATGTTCCGGCTCGGGCAGCAATACCGCCCAAAGCCAGCCGGCCGAGCGGGAATCGACGCTTTGGGACCTGTTCTCGAACCGGCGCAACGCCAATGACACGGTGGCGGTGAACCGCTACCTGTGGAACGCCAGCCTTGAAGTGCTGAACTTCCTGCCGATCCAGTCGATCGATCCCTTCACCGGCATGATCGTCACCGGCTATGGCACGCCCCCCGGCGGCGGACGCAGCTATCGCGCGACGATCAAGGTCAGCGACCCCTCGCTGGACGCCCGCGCATTGAAGGTCTCGCTGCAGGGTCCGGGCGGTAGCGCCGTGGCACCCGACACCGTTCGCGCGGTCGAGGACGCCATCCTGACCCGCGCCCGTCAGATGCGCGTCCGCGACGGCAAGCTCTGACCCCGCTGGACCTGCGGCGCGGCAACGGATAATACCCTGCGGGCATTCTGACGCCCGGAGGTTCCCATGCCCTATGATCCCGCAATCAGCGAAACCCGCTGGCAAGAGGCGTGGGACCAGGCCGACACGTTCCGCGCCATCCGGGACGAGCGGCCCAAATATTACGTCCTCGAGATGTTCCCCTATCCCTCGGGGCGCATCCATATGGGGCATGTGCGCAACTATACGATGGGCGACGTGGTCGCGCGCTTCAAACGGGCGCAGGGCTTCAGCGTACTGCATCCGATGGGCTGGGACGCCTTCGGCATGCCCGCGGAAAACGCCGCGATGGAGCAGGGCGGTCACCCCCGCGACTGGACCTATGCCAATATCGCCACCATGCGCGAGCAGCTGAAACCGCTGGGCCTGTCCATCGACTGGAGCCGCGAATTCGCCACCTGCGACGATTCCTACGTCCACCAGCAGCAGTCGATGTTCCTCGACTTCCTGGAAGCCGGGCTGATCTATCGCAAATCGGCGATGGTGAACTGGGACCCGGTCGACATGACGGTTCTGGCCAACGAACAGGTCGAGGACGGGCGCGGCTGGCGCTCCGGCGCGCTGGTTGAGCGGCGCGAGCTGACGCAATGGTTCTTCCGCATCTCGGATTATTCCGATGAGTTGTTGTCGGCCTTGGACAATCTGACCGGCTGGCCGGAAAAAGTCCGGCTGATGCAGCAGAACTGGATCGGCAAGTCGCGCGGGCTGCAGTTCCGCTTTGACATCGTGAACCCGCCGCAGGGTTTCGACGCGATCGAGGTCTATACGACCCGCCCGGATACGCTGATGGGCGCGAGCTTTGCTGCGCTGTCGCCGGATCACCCGCTGATCAAGGCACTGGCCGAAACCCGCCCCGAGATCGCCGAGTTCTGTGCCGAATGCCGCCGCATCGGCACCACCGAAGAAGCCATCGAGACCGCGCCGAAGCTGGGCTTCGACACCGGGCTGACCGTGCGCCATCCGCTTGATCCAGCATGGGAATTGCCTATCTGGATCGCGAATTTCGTGTTGATGGATTATGGCACCGGCGCAATCTTCGGCTCGCCCGCCCATGACGAGCGCGACCATGAATTCGCCACCAAATACGGTCTGCCGATCCGCGCGACCTTCGGCCCGAAAGGCGCGACGCTTGAGGAAGCCGACGCGCTGATCGCCGATGCCCCCTATGTGCCGCTGAAATCGGACGCTGTGACCTATGTGCGTGGCTTCTCGGGTGCCGCCGATCAGACTGGCGAAGCCGCGGTCGATGCCGCCATCCAGCACGCCGAGGCTGCGGGCTATGGCGAAGGCGTCACCAAGTTCCGCCTGCGCGACTGGGGTATCTCGCGGCAGCGCTATTGGGGCTGCCCGATCCCGGTCGTCCATTGCGATGACTGCGGCACCGTCCCCGAGAAGAAGGAAAACCTGCCGGTGCTGCTGCCGCAGGACGTGACCTTCGACGTGCCCGGCAACCCGCTGGACCGCCACCCGACTTGGCGCAACACCGCCTGCCCGGTCTGCGGCAAGGCAGCGCGCCGTGAAACCGACACGATGGACACATTTGTCGATTCGTCCTGGTATTATGCGCGCTTCACCGCGCCGCATGCCGAAACGCCGACCAGCCGCGCCGACGCGGATTACTGGATGAATGTCGACCAGTATATCGGCGGCATCGAACACGCGATCCTGCACCTGCTGTATTCGCGCTTCTTCGCCCGCGCGATGGTCAAGACCGGCCATCTGCCGGAAAGCGCCAAGGAGCCCTTCGACGCGCTGTTCACGCAGGGCATGGTCACGCATGAGATCTACCTGACCCGCGACGAGCGCGGTCGTCCGGTCTATCACCTGCCCGAATCCGTCACTGACGGAAAGCTGGCGGACGGGACTGCGGTCGAGATCATCCCCTCGGCCAAGATGTCGAAATCCAAAAAGAACGTCGTCGACCCGGTCAATATCGTCGAAAGCTTCGGCGCTGATACTGCGCGCTGGTTCATGCTGTCCGACAGCCCGCCCGAACGTGACGTGGAATGGACCGCCGCCGGGGCCGAGGCTTCGAACAAGTTCCTGTCGCGCGTCTGGCGTCTGGCCGATGAGATCCCAGAGGGTGAGGGTGATGCCGACCTGACGCGCGCCGCCCATCGCGCCATCGCCGACGTGACCAAGGCGATCGAAGGCTTTGCCTTCAACAAGGCTGTGGCCAAGCTTTACGAACTGGCCAATGCCATCGGCAAATCCAAGGCCGGGGGCGAGGGCCGCCGCGACGCGATCCGCATCCTTGCGCAACTGCTGGCGCCGATGGTGCCGCACCTTGCCGAAGAACTCTGGTCGAAAGCGGGCGGGCAGGGCATGGTGGTCGATGCCGCCTGGCCCAAGGCGGACCCGGCGATGCTGGTCTCGGACAGTGTAGTGCTGCCCATCCAGATCAACGGCAAGCGTCGGGCGGAAATCGAGGTGCCCAAGGACATGCCCAAGGAACAGATCGAGGCCATCGTTCTGGCCGACGAAACCGTCCAGCGCTTCATGGAAGGCGCGGCACCGAAAAAGCTGATCGTCGTGCCGGGGCGCATCGTCAATGTCGTGGTCTAGGCGCGGATTGCTTGTCAGCGTGCTGGCGCTTGCCGCCTGCGGCTTCTCCCCGGTCTATGGGCCGGGGGGTACGGGCAGCAAGCTGTTCGGCAAGGTCCGCACCGCCGACCCGAAGACCCCGGACGATTTCACCTTTGCCGGTCGGATCGCCGAACGGATGGGACCGGACAGCGCCGCCACCTATGAACTGAAGTGGCAATTGCGCATCGCGGTCGTGCCGCAGGCGATCACGCCCGACGAGATTACCACTCGCTATGCCCTGAACGGCAGCGCCGAATACCTGCTGACCAATATCCAGACGGGCCATGCGGTCAGCCGGGGGCAGGTCAGCAGCTTTACCTCGTATTCGACCACTGGCACGACCATTGCCACCATGGCGGCGGAACAGGACGCGCATGAGCGGCTGGCACGGTTGCTGGCCGATCAGGTGGTGACGCGGCTGCTGGCCATCGATCCCGCGACGGTCGAATGATCCTGAAAGGGGCCGAGATTGCCCGCTACCTATCGCGGCCCGATCCGACGCGCCCGGCGCTGCTGATCTATGGTCAGGACGCGATGCGCGTCGCCCTGAAACGGGCCGAGGCGGTCAAGGCGCTGGTTGGCGATCACGCAGAAGAGGAAATGCGCCTGACGCGTCTGCCCGGCGCGGATCTGCGCAAGGATCCGGCGGCATTGCTGGATGCGGTCAAGGCGGTGGGCTTTTTCCCCGGCCCGCGCGTGGTGCTGGTCGATGACGCGCCCGATGCCTCGGCGCCCGCCATTGCGGCGGCGATCGCGGAATGGAGGACGGGCGATGCCGCGATCGTGGTCGCGGCGGGCGGGCTGTCCAAGGGCTCGGCCCTGCGCAAGCTGTTCGAGCCGCATCCTTCGGCGGTAACCGCCCCGATTTACGACGATCCCCCCGGAGAAGAAGAAATCACCCGCTGGCTGCGCGAGGCCGGCCTAGCGGACGTGCCCCGCGACGCGATGCGCGATCTGGTGGCGCTCAGCCGTGCGCTCGACCCCGGCGATTTCCGCCAGACGGTGCAGAAGATCGCTCTGTACAAGCTGGGTGACGACAGCCCGCTGAGCCCATCCGAGATCGCGCTTCTGGCCCCCGCCACCATCGAGGCCGAGGTTGACGACCTGATCGATTGCGTGGCCGAACGCCGCGCCAAGGAATTCGGCGCGCTGATGCGGCGGATCGAAGGGCAGGGGATTCTGCCGGTGACGCTGTGCATTGCCGCCCTGCGTCATTTCCGGGCGCTGCATGCGGCATCGTCGGACCCCGGCGGACCTGCGGCGGGAATCGGGCGGCTGCGCCCCCCTGTCTTTGGCCCGCGCCGCGACCGGATGATCCGGCAGGCACAGGACTGGGGCATGCGTGCGCTTGAGGATGCCATCCATCAACTGATCGACACCGATCTGACGCTGCGCTCAGCCTCGAAGGCGCCGGCCATGGCGGTGATGGAGCGGACCTTGCTGCGGCTGTGCATGATGCCTCGGGGCAGCCGGTGAGCGGTCCTGAGGCGGTCGAGGCGCTGATCATCGGTGCCGGACCCGCAGGCCTGATGGCCGCCGAGGTGCTGGCCGGGCAGGGGATTGGGGTGGTCATCGCCGAGGCCATGCCCACACCGGCGCGGAAATTCCTGATGGCCGGGAAATCAGGGCTGAACCTGACCAAGGACGAAGATCTCGAATCCTTCGCTGCGCGGTTTTCTGGGGCTCTGCCCCAGACCCCGGGATATTTAAGCAAGAAAGAATTCGGGCCGACCGAGGTCATGGGCTGGGTCCGGGGGTTAGGGATTGAGCTGTTTACCGGCTCGACCGGGCGGGTGTTTCCGGTCGGAATGAAGGGATCGCCGCTGTTGCGGGCTTGGCTGGCGCGGTTGGCCGGGCTGGGCGTCGAGATGCGGACCCGCTGGCGTTGGACCGGGTTCGAGGGCGGGGATTGGCGCTTTGAAACCGCCGATGGCGTCAGGCTGCTGCGCCCGCAAGCGGTGGTGCTGGGTCTGGGTGGGGCAAGCTGGCCGCGGCTGGGATCTGACGCGGCATGGATTCCGTGGCTGGCCGAACGCGGTGTGCAGATCGCGCCCTTCCGCCCGGCCAATATGGGGTTTCACGTGAAATGGTCGGCGGCAATGGACCGGCATTTCGGGCAGGCGGTCAAGGGCGTCGCTCTGACCGCCGGAGCGCTTGCCAGCCGGGGCGAATGGGTGGTGACCGCCAAGGGGATCGAGGGCGGCGGCGTCTATGAGGTTTGCGCCGCCATCCGAGACGGGGCGACGGCGCAGGTTGATCTGGCACCGGACCTGACGGTCGCGGAACTGGCCCGAAAATTTGCCCAAGCTCCTACGAAGCTGTCGGTCGGCAACCGGCTGCGGCGTGTGCTTGGCGATCCGCTGCGGGCAGCGCTGCTGATGGAGTGGGGGCGGCCACTGCCTTCTGATCCCGCGGCACTGGCCGGATTGGCCAAGACCCTGCCGCTGCGCCATGACGGTGCAATGGGGCTGGAGCGGGCGATATCCTCGGCCGGAGGAATCATGGCCGAGAGCCTGACCGACGAACTGGAATTGCGCGCTTTGCCGGGCGTCTTTGCCGCGGGTGAAATGCTGGACTGGGAAGCGCCCACCGGAGGCTATCTGCTGACCGGCTGTCTGGCCTCGGGACGGCTGGCCGGGCAGGGAGCGGCGACGCGGCTTGGGGGCTCCGTCAGGCATTGACCTTGCCCCCGGTCGGGCGCAGGAATTGCGTCTGCCATACAAGGAGCCGGCCATGCCCAACGCCCCCCGCGCCTCGCTGTTCACGCCGGTCCTGATCGGCGGCTCGCTTATCCTGCTGATCAACTTCGCCCTGCGCGCGAGCTTCGGCGTCTTTCAGATCCCAATCGCGCAGGAATTCGGCTGGCCGCGGGCCGAGTTCAGTCTGGCCATCGCCATCCAGAACCTTGCCTGGGGCATCGGCCAGCCGATTTTTGGCGCGCTGGGGGAACGTTTCGGCGACCGCTGGTCGATCATCATCGGGGCGTTCCTGTATTCGGCGGGGCTGATCCTATCCTCGCAGGCAACCGACCCGGCGACCATGCAGATGCTTGAGGTGATGGTCGGCTTTGGCATTGCCGGAACCGGATTCGGGGTCATCCTTGCGGTCATCGGCCGCGCATCCAGCGATGAAAACCGCAGCCTGTCGCTGGGCATCGCCACCGCCGCAGGTTCCGCTGGTCAGGTCTTTGGCGCGCCCTTGGCCGAGGGGCTGCTGGCCTTTTACCCGTGGCAGACGGTCTTCGTGATCTTCGGCGTCACCGTGCTGGCCTGCCTGTTCTTTCTGCCCATGCTGGGCGACAGCAAGCCCGCCTCGCGTCATGAGCTTGAGGAAAGCATGGGAACCGTGTTGAAGCGCGCCTTCACCGACCCGTCCTATCTGATGATCTTTGCCGGGTTCTTTTCCTGCGGCTATCAGCTGGCCTTCATCACCGCGCATTTCCCGGCGATGATTACCGAGATGTGCAGCGCCATCGCGCCGGGCGGGACGCTGGCAAGCCTTGGCATTACCACCACATCGGCACTGGGCGCGGTGGCGATTTCGGTGATCGGGATGGCCAATATCGGCGGCGCGATCTTTGCGGGCTGGCTGGGCAGCCGCTACAGCCGCAAGTACCTGCTGGCGGGCATCTATACCCTGCGCACCATCGCGGCAGCGGCCTTTATCCTGATGCCGATCACGCCCACCAGCGTCATCATCTTCTCGCTGGTGATGGGGGCGCTGTGGCTGGCGACGGTGCCGCTGACCTCGGGGCTGGTCGCCTATATCTACGGGCTGCGCTACATGGGAACGCTTTACGGTTTCGTCTTTCTCAGCCACCAGCTGGGCTCATTCCTTGGGGTCTGGCTGGGCGGGCGGATGTATGACGCCTATGGCGATTACACGCTGGTCTGGTGGGTCGGCGTCGGTGTCGGAGCGTTCAGCGCGCTGATCCACCTGCCCGTGCGAGAGGCTCCCGCCCGGCTTGCAACGGCCTGATTGACGCCATGCGCTGGATCATGTCGCCGGGACTTTTGTCCCTTGTGCTGGGCTATACGCTCAGCCAGTTCTACCGCGCGTTTCTGGCCGTGCTGGCGCCGCGGCTGCAGGCCGAGCTGGGGGCGGGTCCCGAGGATCTCGCACTGTCATCGGGGCTTTGGTACATCGCCTTCGCCGCGGTGCAGCTGCCGGTCGGCTGGGCGCTGGACCGTTTCGGCCCGCGCGAGACCGTGGCCGCGCTGCTGGGCTTTGGCGGGGCAGGTGGGGCGCTGGTCTTTGCCCTGGCAACGGCGCCCTGGCATATCCATGTCGCCATGGCGCTGCTGGGGATCGGCTGTGCGCCGGTGATGATGGGCAGCTTCTACATCTTTGCCCGCACCCTTCCCCCTGCCTCGATGAGCGCGGCGGGCGGGGCCGTTGTGGGCCTTGGGTCGCTGGGCAATATGCTGGGCGCGGCGCCGCTGGTCTGGACCGTCGGCCAGCTGGGCTGGCGCGAGACGCTGGTCGCGCTGGCCGTCGTCACGCTGGCCGTCGCACTGACCGTCTTTGCCTGCGTGAAAAACCCTGCCCACCCCGAGGGCAAGCTGGCCCCCGCCCGACTGCGCGACCTGCTGGCGGTGCGCGAGCTGCGTCTGATCCTGCCGCTTCTGGGCGTCACCTATGCGGCCTCGGCCTGTATCCGCGGGCTGTGGGCCGGACCCTATCTGGCGCAGGTCTTTGACGCCAGCGACCGGCTGATCGGCTGGGTGACGCTGGGCATGGGCCTTGCCATGGTCACGGCGAACCTGGCCGTGGGCCGGATCGTGCGCATCTTTGGTTCGGACAAGCGGACCTCCATCGCCAACACCCTGCTGCTGTGCCTGGTCCTAGGGACGCTGGCGCTGGCTCCGGGGGCAAGCCTGCCGCTTTCGGCAATGCTGCTGGTCATGGTCTGCATCTCGGACAGTTCATATTCGCTGATCATGTCACATGGCCGCGTCTTCATCCCACAGCATCTGGTGGGGCGGGGCATCACCTTCCTCAACATGATCTCGATCTCGGGGGTGGGGGTCATGCAGTTCCTGTCGCGCCCGGTCTATCTGGCCGCATCCGGGGCGCATCCACCGGCAGCGGCATACGGTTACATTTTCCTGTTCTTCCTGATACCTCTGGCGATCGGATTGGTTTTCTATCTGTTCAGTCCCGAGGATCGCCATGCAGGATATTGACGTTGTCGCCCCCAATCTGAAACGCCGCCTGTCCGGCGTGACCGCGACCGTGGTCCGGCTGATCCCGGTTCAGTCCAGGATGATCGGTATCGTCACCACCGGGCCGGGCCTGCCGCTCGAGCTGCCGCATATCCCGCTGACCCGCGCCGCCTCCCTGCCGCGCGACCGCTGGCGGGTCTGGCACGCGCGCCGCAATACGGAAATGGCGCTGGGGCTGATCCTGCGCCGCGTCCTGCGGCGGCGCTATCGGCTGCTGTTCACCTCGGCAGCGCAGCGCGCCCATACCGGCTTCACCCGCTGGCTGATCCGCCAGCAGGACGCGCTGATCGCGACCTCGCCGCAGGCCGCCAGCTATCTGGAGCGCCCGGCGACGGTGATCCTGCATGGCGTCGACCTGAGCGTCTTTCACCCCTCGCCCGACCGCGAGGCGTTGCGGGCGCAGCTGGGTTTCGCCCCGGGTGACATCGTCATCGGCTGCTTCGGCCGCATCCGCGCGCAAAAGGGCGTGGATCTGCTGGTTGAGGCAGCCTTGCGCCTGTTCCCGTCGCGCCCGCGCGCGAAGCTGATCTTCACCGGCCGCGTCACCGCCGATAACCAGAAGTTCACCGACGATCTGCTGGCCCGGATCAAGGCCGCAGGCCTGTCCGACCGTATCCGCTTTCTTGGCGAGGTTCCGTGGGAGCAGGTGGTCCAGAACTATCAGGCCATCGACCTGTTCGCCGCGCCCGCCCGCTGGGAGGGATTCGGCCTGACCCCGCTCGAAGCCATGGCCTGCGGCGTGCCCAGCGTCGGTGCCCGCGTCGGCGCCTTCGAGACCCTGATCCGCGACGGCGAGACCGGCAGCCT
Source organism: Paracoccus litorisediminis (assembly GCF_009711205.1). GTDB lineage: Bacteria > Pseudomonadota > Alphaproteobacteria > Rhodobacterales > Rhodobacteraceae > Paracoccus > Paracoccus litorisediminis. The sequence goes on from NZ_WMIG01000002.1 coordinate 554,018, forward strand.
TGTCCCCCGCGACGACGCCGATGCCCTGACCGAAGCCCTGGCGCATTGGCTGGACAACGACGCGGCGCGGCTGGCGGCAGGGCAGGCCGCCCGCGCCCATGTGCAAGCCAACCACGCCATCGAGGGCGAGGCCCGCGCCATTGTCGAGGTTTATCGAAAGCTGCTGGCGTGAACCGGCTGGGCTTTCTGGTGGCGCGGACCCTGCGGGACGAGGCCGCGTTGCAGCCGCTTTCCGTGCCCCAACCGGCGCTGCTGGCGGACCTGAGCGGCAAGCATGTCGCCCTGATCGGCAATGCCCGCGCGCTGGCCGAAAGCCACCACGGCGCGGCGATCGACGCCGCCGACCGGGTGGTGCGGATCAATCTTGCGCCAATGGCAAGCCCCACAAGCCATGGCACGCGCACCGACTGGCTGGCGCTGGCGGTGCGGCTAGGGACCGCAGACCGTGCCCGCATCGCGCCGGGCCGCATCCTGTGGATGTCGCACAAGCGCAAGCGGCTGGATTGGCGAACGGCGACCAGCCCTGGCTTCTATCTGCATCCGCTGGACGATTTCGCGGCGCTGAAGGCCCGGCTGGGTGCGCCGCCGACCACGGGCGCGATGATGATCGACCTGATCGCGCGGTCGGACATGACCTCGCTAAGCCTGTATGGCTTTGATTTCTTTGCCTCGCTGTCGCTTTCCGGCAATCGCACCGCTGGCAAAGTGCCACATGATTTCGTCAAAGAGGCGGATTTTGTGGCAAATCTGCTAAAAAATGACAAACGTATCCGTCATATTCGCTGATTAGCCCACGGAAACCGCTTCCTTTTTTCCGCTGCGTGACCTATATCGCAGCGTCTTTACATGAGGAGACCCCCAGATGGGCTACAAGGTCGTTGTCGCCGGCGCCACGGGGAACGTGGGCCGTGAAATGCTGAACATTCTCGCCGAGCGCGAGTTCCCTGCCGATGAGGTTGTTGCTCTGGCTTCGCGCCGGAGCATTGGCACTGAGGTCAGCTTTGGCGACAAGACACTTAAATGCAAGGACATCGAGGGTTTCGATTTCACTGGCTACGACATCGCGCTGTTCGCGATCGGTTCGGAAGCCACCAAGACCTATGCGCCGATCGCCGCCTCGCAGGGCTGCGTGGTCATCGATAACTCGTCCCTCTACCGCTATGACCCGGCGATCCCGCTGGTCGTGCCGGAAGTGAACCCGGATGCGGTCGAGGAATACCGCAACAAGATGATCATCGCGAACCCCAACTGCTCGACCGCGCAGATGGTGGTGGCACTCAAGCCCCTGCATGACCGCGCCCGCATCAAGCGCGTCGTCGTCTCGACCTACCAGTCGGTTTCCGGCGCGGGCAAGGACGGCATGGACGAGCTGTGGAACCAGACCAAGGGCATGTATGTCCCCGGTCAGGAAGTGGCCCCCAAGAAGTTCCAGAAACAGATCGCCTTCAACGTGATCCCGCAAATCGACGTCTTCCTGGACAGTGGCGACACCAAGGAAGAATGGAAGATGGCGGCCGAGACGAAAAAGATCATGGACCCGTCGATCAAGGTCACCGCGACCTGCGTGCGCGTCCCGGTCTTTGTCGGCCACTCGGAATCCGTGAACATCGAGTTCGAGGACTTCCTGGACGAGGATGAGGCCCGCGACATCCTGCGCGAGGCACCGGGCGTGCTGGTCATCGACAAGCGCGAGCCGGGCGGCTACTCGACCCCGGTCGAATGCGTCGGCGATTTCGCCACCTTCGTGTCGCGCATCCGTCAGGACGTGACGGTTGAGAACGGCCTGAACCTGTGGTGCGTCTCGGACAACCTGCGCAAGGGCGCGGCCCTGAACGCCGTTCAGATCGCCGAACTGCTGGGCAATCGCTGCCTGAAAAAAGGCTGAGGCCTGCTTCGATCGATTTCAGGGGCGCCCGTCGGGGCGCCCTTTTTCGTTTCGAAACCCGTTTCGAAGTATCAGTCGCGGCGGATCAGATCGTCCAGCCTGCCGCTTTCCAGCTCGATGGCCAGCAGATCGACGGCATCAGCCAGTTTTTCGTCGATCACATGCAGATATTGCGTCCAGTCCTTCAGCCGGGAAAGCTCCTCCGCACCATCGGAAATGCCGCGCAGGCCGATCAGTGGCAGGCCGAAACGCTGACACGCCCGCAGAATGGCGAATGTCTCCATATCGACCATCTCGGCGGCTATGCCGTCGTATCCCGCACCGCTGACAATGCTGCCGCCAGTCGCCAGGCTGGCCGAGGGCAGACCCGGCAAGGGGCAGGGCATTTCGATCCGCGCCGGCAGGTCCAGAAACGGTGTCACCCCCTTGGCAAAGCCAAGGGCCGAGGCATCCATGTCGCGATATTCGACTGCTGCGACCTGATAGACCTCTGCCTGCGCCAACAGGCGCGACCCGGCCGAGCCCAGCGACACGACAAGATCCGGCAACCCGCCCTTTGCCTTCAGCCCTGCCAGAGCCGCGGCCAGAACGACACCGGCCTCGACCGGTCCGACCCCGGTCATCAGGGGCGTGATCCGCTGCTGCAATTCCGGACCGTATTCAGCCTGCGCCGCCATCACGAACAGCACATTCCGGTCCCCGATCAGGTCGTATTTACCCAAGTCCTGCATTCCCGTCCCGTCGATCATTCGGCGTCAGGGAACTACAGCTGATCGCGACGGGCAAGCCCTGCGCGGCTTAAGCCTGCTGCGCGACCGATTGTTCGGGCGAATCGCCCGGCAGGTCAGCGCTTCCCTGACCTGTTTGCTGTCGAACCGGATGATCGACCGATGCCAGATCGACCATCGCCTGAAAGCGCAAAAGGGTACGGCCGCCCGAAAGCGACCGCAGGCTCCATGACAGAAGCCCGCCCGTCGGTCCGGCAATTGCCCCGTTGCGAGCCGGATCAGAGGCGGGTTGCGCAAAGGCCTGCCGCAACGCCGCCAAACCCGGACTGTCACCGCAGGCAGCGGTCCAATGGGCGAACTGGTCCTCAAGCGTGCCGCGGGGCGGCGTGTTCCAGATCGTCGTATAGCGGCGGTTTGACAGGATCAGCTCTCCGTTCACCGCAAAAACGGCGATGGCGTCGTCGAGCGCATCCAGCACATCCGCACCCAGCGAGAGATCGGCCCGGAACTTGCGGGTCAGCGAAATCTCTGAGGTGATGTCTTCAAGCAGGAAGGCAATCGCGCCATCGGGATGCGGGCGGCCAGTGACGCGATAGGTCTGGCCACCGGGCAGCGACCATGTCTCGACATGCCGCCCCGAGGAGGCCGCCGCCTCTAGCGAGTTCATCTGTTCACGCCAGCTGCGATAATCCTTGGGCTCGGGAACCATCCGCGCCTCGCGCAGACGGTCGAGAAAGGCAAAGAGGGTAGGTCGCGCGGTCAGGAATCCCGTCGCCAGTCCGGTCAGGTCGATCAACGCAGGGTTGAATAACTGCAGCTTCCGGTCACGGTCAAAGATCGCAAGCCCGATGGGCAGATCGGCAAAGGTCTTGGTCAGGGTCTGGACAAATTCGCGCAGGCTGCGCTCGGCCCGGACGGCGGCATCGGCGGGCAGGGCCATGGCGACGGTCTGATCGGCGACGTCATGGATATGACAATCATACCAGCGTCCGTGTTGATCGTTTCGAACCTGCATCCGGCGCGCTACCTGGACCGTGCCCTGTGCCGGTACGGTCGCGGCGGGCAGGTCGATCAGCCGTGGCAGCGGCCATTGGGTTTCACCGTCCGAGACCTCTTCGACCATCTGCAGATAAGCGGAATTGGCCCATGTCACATGCCCCTGCCCATCCTGCCGCCAAGCCAGCATCGGCGAATGATCGATAGTGCTGCGCAGGATCTGCAATTCATGCTCCATCGCGGCAAAGGACAGCGAATCCACCACGATTCCAGCATTTGCTGCGGTCGGATCGGCCAGCGTCAGGCGCAAATGCCCGGACCCGAGATCCTCGGCCAGCAGGCGAAACCCGTTATCCCCCGTCAACTCCAACCGAGGCGGGCGGGCTTCGCGGTCAAGCCCCGTTTCCTGCGGCAGACGAGAAGCAAGCCAGCCCATGACGCGTTGCCAGTCGCTATCCCCCGGCATGACCGACAGCAGCAGTCGTGCGGGCGATGTCGCATCGACCAGCACCCGATCGCGGAACAGAAAGACGATCGGCTCCACATCCCGTTCCAGCCGAGCCTGCTCGGGCCGCCGCCTTTTGGTTCCGACCGCAAGCAGCCGAAACAGCACAACGGCGGCCAGAGCCGCCGCGAAAGCGATCAGGAATTGCGCAAGCATCGGTCCGCCCCGGCATAGCTACAAACATTCACAACTATAACGAGAAAAATAAACGAAGAGTTAACGCTATTAGGAAATATGCGGATTCTGCCCCAAGGCCCCTCGATCATTCTTGGCCTCGATCACTTCACGCGGCCAGGTGACCGTCACCTGCGCGCCGCGTTGGCGGTTGCCAAAGCGCACCGCCGCCCCGGACCGCTCCAGCAGGGTCTTGGCGATGAACAGGCCCAGCCCCATGCCCTCATAGCTGCGCCCGTCCTCGGAGCGGGGGCGAGTGGTCAGGAAAGGGCTGCCAAGACGCGGCAGGATCGCCAAGGGAAAGCCCGGACCGTCATCGGCGATACGCAGCCTGATTTCACGCCGGTCTGCCTTGGCCTCGATCAGCACCTCGACCGAGGCGAAATCGACCGCGTTCTGGATCAGGTTGCGCAGGCCGTGGATCAAGGCCGCATCGCGCTGGATACTGGGGTGATCGCCGGTGATCTCGATGCGGATGCGGATACCACGGTCGCGATGCGGGCCTGCGGCCTCTTCCAGAACCTGCCGCAAGGGCGCGCTGCGGATCAGCAGATCGTCGCGCCCGGCACTGCCCATCGAGCGCAGGATCGCCCCGCAGCGGTCGGCGGATTGGCGCAACAACTCCATATCCTCGGCCAGATCATCGCGGTCGGGCAGGGCCTCGCCGATCTCATCGGCCAACTCGGAACTGACCAGTTTGATCGTCGCCAGCGGTGTGCCCATCTCATGCGCGGCAGCGGCGACGACGCCGCCCAGATGTTGCAGCCGCTGCTCGCGTTCCAGCGCCATGCGCGCGGCAAACAGCGCGTCCGAAGTTGCGGTGATCTCGGCGGTGACGGTCCGGGCATAAAGCGCAAAGAACAGCGCGCCGATGATGATGGCAAACCAGCTGCCCACCAGCAGCGGATCGCTGAGCACCGCTATCCCGTTATCCGAGAACGTCATTGGCCGCGCGAACCACGCCGTCATCGAGACCATGATGAAGGTAGCGATCCCCAGAGCCATCAGTTGCCGTCCGGGCAGCGCCGTTGCCGCCACCGTCACCGGGGCCAGCAACAGCAGCGCGAAGGGATTGGACAGCCCGCCGGTCAGCGACAGCAGCGCTGCGATCTGGGCAAGGTCGAATCCCAGCTGCCAAGCGGCCTCCAGCGCCGAGATGCGCCTGTCGGGCCGCAGCATCATCGCAAGGTTGAGGATCATCGCTAGCCCCAGCACCACCATCACCGGACCCAGGCTCAGATGCGCGCCGATCAGCAGCGCCACGCCCACGGCGACGGTCTGGCCGCAGATGGCCACCCAACGCAGCAGGATCAGTGTTCTCAGTCGGATCGGCTCGGGACCGGGCTGGCCGGGCAGCAGGTCGAAGCGCCGCGAAACGAGGCCAATAAGCACCTGTTCCCTCCTTGATCGGAAATCACCGATTGATACGCAGGGACGGGCGGGCAATCAATGCAGTGTGAACTGCGGCAAATCGAGTCGGTTTGACCCGAGGGTCATTTCCGCCTAGAAGCCACCGGGTATTTTTTCAGGGGTAACTGACCATGGCCGAAAGCCGGAATATCGGACCCGATGCCAGCCTTCTTCTGGTTGATGACGACGAAATCTTTCTGAACCGCCTGGCTCGAGCCATGGAAAAGCGCGGCTTCAGCGTCACGCGCGCCTCGTCTATTGCAGATGCAAAAGCAATCGTCGCAGATAAGCCTCCGGCCTATGCGGTGGTCGATCTGCGGCTTGAGGATGGCAATGGGCTGGATGTGGTCGATGCCCTGCGCGAAGCACGCGCCGATGCCCGCATTATCGTGCTGACCGGATATGGCGCCATTGCCACGGCAGTCGCCGCCGTCAAAATGGGTGCGACCGACTATCTGTCGAAGCCCGCAGATGCCGAAGAGGTGACGCGCGCCCTTCTGTCCAGCGATTCAGAAATGTTGCCGCCGCCGCCCGAATCCCCGATGTCCGCGGATCGCGTGCGCTGGGAACATATCCAGCGCGTCTATGAGCAATGCGACCGCAATGTCAGTGAAACTGCGCGGCGCCTGCATATGCACCGCAGAACCCTGCAGCGAATATTGGCAAAGCGCAGCCCTAAGTAGTATTTCACGAAATTGTGCAACCTGTACTTATAGCCATATCACTTTTGAGCATGTCTGCTTATATGGTGGATAAGATTTAAATACGCTTAGGAAATGAAAATGGAACTTGATCTGGACCAAATGTCCCTTCGCGAGCTGCGCGACCTGCGCAACAAGGTCGAAAAATCCATTTCGACTTTTGAGGACCGTCGCAAGCGCGAAGCTCTGGCCGCTGTGGAAAATGCCGCTCGGGAATTCGGTTTCACCTTTGCTGATCTGGCCGATGTGAAACCCGCACGTGGCAAGGTTGCCGCGAAATATGCCGACCCCGCCAATCCGGACGCCACCTGGACCGGTCGTGGCCGCAAGCCGCGCTGGGTTGTCGAGGCGCTGGATGCCGGCAAATCCATGGCCGATCTGGAAATCTGATTTCCCAAACCCCGCCCTTCCGGCGGGGTTTTCATTTTTCACCGACGATCGATTTCCGAAATCAGTATTTCGAACTGTGCCAGATAGGCATTGCGGGTCTCGATCGGCGGACGCAGCCGGATTTCCAATCCCTCCAGCAATTCCTCGGCCGGAACCGGGAATAGCCGGTCGGCCTCGGCTTGCGAAAATCCCGCGATCTGCACGGCCTCCAGCCATGCCGACACCCGATCCGCGCTTTTGATCGCCGCCTTGACGGTCTTGGGCAATTGCGCGGGCAATCCGAAGCGCAGGTGAATGGCGGCGGTCAGCCGCGCGTCCATTTCACCATATTCCTGACCAAGCGCGGCTTTGACCGGGGAAATCATGTCCCCGATCACATATTCAGGGGCGTCGTGCAAAAGCGCCGCCAGATGCCAGCGCGGATCGCAATCGGGTTGGGCGCGGCGATGGATTTCCTCGACCAGCAGGGAATGCTCGGCCACCGAATAGGCCCAGTCGCCGCGAGTCTGGCCATTCCAGCGCGCGACGAATGCCAAACCATGCGCAATATCCGAAATCTCGATATCGACAGGGGTCGGGTCCAGCAGATCCAGCCTGCGGCCCGAAAGCATCCGCTGCCATGCGCGTTGCGCGCGTTTCGCCATGACTTTCCCCTGCTGATGAATATGATAAGGCCCGCGCATTGCCGGGAACGCGCGGGCCGAAATACTAAGTCACGCTGATCAGGACAGCGGCTGGTCGGCCGGACGCTCGGCCTGAACCCGACGCGAAATTTCCTGACGGTACAGCGCCACGAAATCGACCGGGTCCATATTGAAGGTCGGGAAGCCGCCATCGCGGGTCATGTCCGAAATGATGCGGCGCACGAAGGGGAACAGCATGCGCGGGCATTCGATCATCAGGAACGGGTGCAGTTGTTCCTCGGGCACGCCCTCGACGTGGAAGATGCCGCCGTAATCCAGCTCGCACAGGAAGATCGGCGATTTGTCCGCCGCATTGACGGACTGGACGCGGAACTTGCTGATGACCTCGTACTGGTGCTCGGTCGTGCGCTTGCGGGCATCAAGGCTGACCTGGACGCTGATCTCGGGCTGGACCTCGCCCGAGGGCAGGCCCTTCTGCGCGACGGCATTCTCGAACGAGAGGTCACGGATATACTGGGTCAGGATCTGCATGCGGACGGCGGGCTGGGTGCCGGCCGGCGCTGCGGCTCCGTTGGTGGTTTCGTCGCTCATTGGGGTCTCCCTGTCATCCGAAGGGTTCTAGCACCCTCGCGGATGACGCTCAATGCCGGGTCCAGCCCGAGCTGCCGGGCCGTGGCCCGCCTGCCGGACGATCATCGGTCAGCCCTTCGCGCACCGGGGCAGGCGGATCATCCTGCACGGAATATTCGCCGTCGATCACCCCATCGCGGGAATTGCCGCGACGCCCGAAACCCGAAGGGAAATCACCCATCACATCGGCCTCGCGCCCCGGATAGCCAAAGCCCACGCCGGATACGCGGACCTTGCGACCCATCCAGCGCATCACCAGGCTGCGCACTGCCGGGATCAGCAGCAGCACGCCCACTGCGCTGGTAAACAGACCCGGAATCACCATCAGTGCCCCCGCCACCATGATCAGCGCCCCATGCGCCATCGGCGCGGACGGGTCGCGGAATTCCTGCATCGCACGTTGCACATCCAGCATCGCCAGCGCACCCTGACGGCGCATGACGGCGACGCCCGCAACTGCGGACAGCAGGACCAGAAGGATCGTCGGCAGGACACCGATCGCACCGCCAACCTGAATGAACAGCGCGATCTCGACGATCGGCAGGATGACGAATGGCAATAGCAGCCACATGGGCGCACCTTTCACTTTTGACTTCCACAGGCGGCAAACTGGACTTGCACCGCCCTGCATCCTACATAGGTATCAAGCGCCCGCTCCGAAAGCTCCTCAAGGACCGTTGATGTCGAACCCAATGCTGCAACTTCTTGTTCTTGCCGCGATCGCGATTTTCCTGATCCTCCGCCTTCGGGGGGTTCTTGGCACGCGTGACGGGTTCGAAGCCCCCCGCGTCCCCGAGGAACGTCCGGCCCCCCGCCGCTTCGACGTGATCGACGGCACCGCCGATACCCCGGATACCGATATCAACGATCACGCCGAGCCGGGCAGCGCCAATGCCCGCGCCCTTACCGCGATGAAACAGGTCGAGCCCGACTTCCAGGTCGGCCCGTTCCTGTCCGGTGCGAAAGCCGCCTATGAGATGATCCTGATGAGCTTCGAACGTGGCGATATCAGTGATGTCCGCGCCTTCCTCGCGCCGCCTGTGGCCGAGGCCTTCGAATCCGTGATCGCCGACCGCAAGGCCCGCGGCCTGACCACCGAGGCGCAATTCCTTGGCACGCGCGAAACCGCGCTCGCCGCGGCGGAATTCAACCCGGCAACCGGTCAGGCCGAGATTTCGGTGCGCTTCGTCGGCGAAATGATCGTGGCCACCCGCGATGCCGCCGGCAATGTCGTCGAGGGCGATCCCAAAGCCTCGCGCAAGCAGCGCGACACTTGGACCTTTGCCCGTCAGATGGGGTCGAACGACCCGAACTGGCAGCTTGTCGCCACGGCGTAAATGGCGCGGCGCAGGGGCCTGACGGCCGACGAACAGGCCCTCTGGTCCCGCATTGCCCAGACGACGGTCCCGATCCATCCGTCCCGCAAGACCAAGCTGGAACCGCTGGAGTCCCCCAAGGCCCCGGCGGTAAAACCACATTCGCCCGAACCCGAGCCGCTACCCGTCGATTTCCGCATTGGGGCAAAGCCGCTGGGGAAATCCTCGACCCGAATCGAGCTTTCCCCCCATCCCGGCAAGGCGCTGCGCGACCAGCCGGTGCGGATGGATCACAAGACCCATCGCCGGATGAATCAGGGCAAGCTTGTTCCCGAGGTGCGGATCGACCTGCATGGCATGACCCTCAGCGTCGCCCAGCCGCAGCTGCTGCGCTTCATCCTGAACGCCCATGCCGACGGGCGCAGGCTGGTGCTGGTCATCACCGGCAAGGGCCGCGAGGGTGGCCCGGACGCGCCGCTGCCGGTCCGCCCCGGTGCTTTGCGCCATAACGTGCCACTATGGCTGCAAATGGCGCCGCTGAACCAGCTGGTGCTGCAGGTCAGGCACGCCCATCGCCGTCATGGCGGCGAAGGGGCCTATTACGTCTACCTGCGGCGCTGAATGCGAAAAGGCGGCCCGAGGGCCGCCTTGTCATGCGCTGTAATTCGGCTTCGGTCCCGCAAACCACCAGATGATCAGCCCCAGAACCGGCAGGAAGGCGACCAGCGCAATCCACAGGATCTTGGTCGATGTCTCGGCATTGGAATTGATGATCATGGCGATCGCCCAGACATCGAGGGCAAAGATGATCAGTCCGATGATAAACTTCATGAAGCTCCCCAGGGTTGCTGCAGTTCTTCAACCACAGCAGCCCCCGGGGGTTCCATCACAGCACGTAGCGCGACAGATCGGTCGAACGCGACAGGTCGCCCAGGTGCTTCTCGACAAAGGCCTCGTCCACGGTCACGCTTTCGCCCGAACGGTCGGGGGCGCTGAAGGACAGCTCCTCAAAGACCCGCTCGATCACGGTATAAAGCCGCCGCGCACCGATATTCTCGACCGAGCCGTTGACCTCGGCCGCGATCCGCGCCAGCGCCCGGATGCCGGTCTCGGTGAACTCGACCACCACGCCTTCGGTCGCCATCAGCGCGGTGTATTGGCGCGTCAGGGCGTTGTCAGTCTCGGTCAGGATGCGAACGAAATCCTCCTCGGTCAGCGGGCGCAACTCAACCCGGATCGGCAGACGGCCCTGAAGCTCTGGCAGCAGGTCCGAAGGCTTGGCGATGTGAAAGGCACCGCTGGCGATGAACAGGATATGGTCGGTCTTGACCGGGCCATATTTGGTCGAAACCGTCGTGCCCTCGATCAGCGGCAGCAGGTCGCGCTGCACGCCTTCACGTGAAACGTCGCCGCCACGGGCATCGGTCCGCGCCGCGACCTTGTCGATCTCATCGATGAAGACGATGCCGTTTTCCTGCACCGATTCCAGCGCCGCCGCCTTGACGGCCTCATCATCCAGCAGCTTGTCGGCCTCTTCGGCGATCAGCAGGTCATAGCTTTCCTTGACACTGACCTTGCGCCGCACGCGACGCCCGCCGAAGGCCTTCATCAGGCCCGACAGATCCATCATCCCGCCCATGGCACCGGGCTGGCCGGGAACATCCATCATGCCCAGCGGATTGGAGTTGTCCTGCAGCTCCAGCTCGATGATCGTGTCGTCCAGCTCACCGCGCTTCAGCTTGTCGCGGAACATCGCCTGTGTCTGCTCGCGCGCGCCATCGCCCGCAAGGGCCGCGACGACACGATCCTCGGCCGATTTATGCGCCTTGGCCTTGACCTCTTCGCGCATGCGCTCACGGGTCTCGATGATCGCGGCATCGGCCAGATCGCGGATGATCTGCTCGACATCGCGGCCGACATAGCCCACTTCGGTGAACTTCGTCGCCTCGACCTTCAGGAACGGCGCGCGGGCCAGCTTGGCCAGACGGCGGCTGATCTCAGTCTTGCCGACGCCGGTCGGCCCGATCATCAGGATGTTCTTCGGATAGACCTCGTCACGCAGGTCGTCGCCCAGCTGGCGACGACGCCAGCGGTTGCGCAGGGCGACGGCGACGGCGCGCTTGGCCTCTTTCTGGCCGATGATGAAGCGATCAAGCTCGGACACGATCTCGCGCGGCGTCAAATCACTCATGTTGAACCTTTCTTCATGCTGGAAACGGGATTGAATTCACCGTTTCCGAAATACCCCGGGGGGGTCCGAAGGACGGGGGCAGAGCCCCCCTTCAGCCCAAAATCTCGACGGTCAGGTTGCCGTTCGTATAGACGCAGATATCGGCGGCGATCTTCATCGCTGCCCGCGCCACGCCCTCGGCATCCAGATCGCTGGCCATCAGGCCACGCGCCGCAGCCAGCGCGAAATTCCCACCTGAACCGATTGCCGCCACGTCATGTTCCGGCTCCAGCACGTCGCCCGCGCCGGTCACGACAAATATTTCCTTGCCGTCGGTCACGATCAGCATGGCTTCCAGATTGCGCAGGTACTTGTCCATGCGCCAGTCCTTGGCCAGATCGACGCAGGCCCGCGCCAGCTGACCCGGTGCGCTTTCCAGCTTCTTCTCCAGCCGCTCCAGCAGGGTAAAGGCATCGGCGGTCGATCCGGCAAAGCCCACCACCACGTCATGGCCGCCGGGCGTCAGGCGACGCACCTTGCGGGCAGTGCCCTTCATCACGGTCGGGCCAACGCTGACCTGACCGTCCCCGGCGACGACGACCTTGCCGCCGCGCCGCACCGCAAGGATCGTGGTGCCGTGCCAGCCGGGAAATTTCTCATCGGACATGCGTATTCTCCGCTTTGGTCTGCGGCTCAGATATGAGGCGTCAGGGGCTTTCGCAACCCGAGCCTGACCGCTAGCCTGCCCTTATGAGCAACACGACCACCCTGCGCGTCTATCTGGAAGCCCCGATGTTGAAAACGGCGGTGGACGGGACGTTCAACTTCATGAACGTGCTGAAAGCGACCGTCGAGGGCGCGGGCTGGCGCGTCGAATGGCACGAGGCCAGCGAACATGCACGGCTGCGCGCTGCCGATCTGGACGGTTATGCGCTGTTTCACGCGGCCGCGCCGCCCGACGCGCGCTCACTGTCCTTTCGCCGCGCCTATCACTACCCGTTCTGGCAGATCGAGCCGACGCAGCAGCGCTGGCGCTTCGAGGTCGCGCGCAGCGCCTATGATCCCGACAGCATCGACCCGACCGAGGCCCGCGACTTCGCCAACCGGTTGCGCGCGCGCGTCCTGCCCGGTCCGCCACCACGGCGCGACGGTCCGATCCTTGTGCCGCTGCAGGTCCATATCCGCCGCTGCCGCGGCTTTCAGACCATGAGCCCGCTCGACATGGTCGAGGCCGTGGCCCGAACCGGCAGGCACGCCATCGTGACGCTGCATCCCGGCCATCACTACGATCCGGGCGACATGGACGCGCTGCACACGCTGCTGCGCCACCACCCCAACCTGAAATTCGCGCCGCGCACCGCTCCGGTTCTGCGCGACTGCAGCCTTGTCGCGACCCAGAACAGTGCCGTGGCCTTTGACGGCCTGCTGCTGGGCAAGCCGGCAGTGCTGTTCGCGCAGATCGACTTTCATCATATCGGGCTGAGTGTCGCCGAACTGGGCGCATCCGAGGCGCTGGCGCAGGCCGAAACCTTTGCCCCCGATTTCGACAAGTATGTCTATTGGTTCCTGCAGAAGAAATCGATCAACGCGACGCTGCCCGATGCCGGCGAGCGCATCCTTGCTGCAATGAGAAGGGGCGGCTGGCCGATCTGACCTGCCGCCCCCGAATTTTCAGCTAATCAATCGACTCAGATTGCGTCGTCGATCCAGGCCTTCAGCGCGGCCTTGGGCGCGGCGCCGATCTTGTTCGAGACGACCTCGCCATCCTTGAACAGGAACAGCGCCGGGATGCCACGCACGCCAAGGGCGGCCGGGCTTTCCGGGTTTTCGTCGACATTGACCTTCACGATCTTGACCTTGCCGTCATATTCGGCGGCAAGCTCTTCCAGCGCCGGGCCGATCTGGCGGCAGGGGCCACACCATTCGGCCCAGAAATCGACCACGACCGGGGTCGCGGACTGGCGGACTTCGGTATCGAACTCGGCGTCGGAAACGGCTTGGGTGGCCATTGAAATCTCCTCGATGCGCCGGCAACGGGCCGGCTGGGCTGTCCTGCAAGAGCTAGGGATGGGACCGGGCAGGGTCAAGACCCGCCAACACGTCGTCCAGCAACCCGCCGGGCAGGGCCATCAGGCTGCGCGTCGCGGTCCACAGCACCGCCGTCTCGACCGGCAGATCTGGCCACAGCTGCCGCAAGGCCGCGCGATAGGCCGCCATCTGGCGCAAGATGCCCAAGGGCGTGGCTTCGGGCGTCGCCGGAACATCGCGGTTCGACTTGTAATCGACGGCCAGAATACGGTCGCCGGCGACCACCAGCCGGTCGATCTTACCGCAAAGCATGCCAATTTCCGGCACAGGGGCAGAAATCTCAAGCTCATGAAACACCTCAGCCGCCACGGGCAGCTTGAACACCTCATCCAGAGCCGGTGCAGTCAGGATTTCCTGAGCCTCATCCAGAAGACCCGCCAGCATCTCGGGTACAGGTAGGCCACCCTCGGAATTCACCAACACGTCGCGGGCAATGTCGGGCCATTGTGCGGGATCGCTTCCCGGCAGATGCTCCATCAGCAGATGCAGCCATAGACCGAACTGGATTGATGCGGCGCTATCACCGTCTCCCGTGCCCGCAATCGCCTTTGCGCCGCCAAGCTTCGTAGGAGCGACGGTACGGCGCTTTTCTGGGATGGGTGGAATCGCTGCACGCAACCAATCCGGCGCGGCGACGGGTGGTTTTTCGATATAGACGGTCTGGGGCGCCTCGGTCGGCCACTCGCCAAAGGCCAATCGCCGGATCTCTCCGCCGCCGGGCATGGGCACGCGGCTTTCGGTCAGGTCCGAACGGCCAAAGCCCGCCTCGACCAGACTGTGCCAGCTATCCTCGGCCATGCCGGTTTCGCCCGCCGCGGCAAGGATCAGCCAGCTTTCAGCGCGAGTCAGGCCGACATAAAGCAGGCGTTTGCGTTCCTGCAGCTGGCGTTCCGTCTGATCGGTGGCCAGTGCCTCGATGGTTTCGGGCCGCTCGCCCTTCCTACCGCGCCACAGGGCCAGACCACCGGGCAGGGTCAGCACCTGCCCCTCACGCGGGGGACGGCGCTTGGAAGCGTCAGGCATGATGACGATGGGGCTTTCAAGGCCTTTCGAGCCATGCACCGTCATCACCCGGATCAACCCATCGCCATGTTCGCCGGCCGAGCCGGGCTGACGTTTGACCTCGACATCGTCGGCGGTCAGCCAGACAAGGAAACCGGTCAGCGACGGGGTTTCGCTGGATTCGTAGCTGAGCGCCTGCGACAGCAATTCGTCGATGCCATCCTCGGCCTCGGGGCCAAGTCGGGCCACCAGACGTTCGCGCGCGCCATGCCGGACCAGCAAGCGCGAGATCAAGTCATAGGGGCGCATGAATCCGGTCTGGTCCATCAAATCGTCAAGCAAGTCATATGCGCTGCGATGCCGGGACTCGCGCAAGCGCTTGACAAGATACTCTTTGGGCTGACGTCCGACCGAGAGGCGGTAAAGCTCGCCCTCGCTCAGCCCGAAAATAGGCGAACGCAGGGCGGCGGCCAGCGACAGGTCGTCTTCGGGCGTGGCAAGGACGGACAGCACGGCGCGGATATCGCGCACGGCCATTTCACCCGCCAGCTTCAGTCGGTCAGCGCCCGCGACGGGCAGGTTCGCGGATTTCAGCGCCGCGATGATTTCCGCAAACAGGTCCGAGCGGCGCTGGACAAGGATCAGCACATCGCCCGCGCGGACCCGGCGCACCTTGCCGCTTTTCGCGTCGAAAATCGGCGTGCCCAGAATATCGCGGATGCCACGGGCGATGGCACGGGCCAGTTGAGTGGTCTCCGAGTTTTCGGCGGGCCGATCGACCGGATCGGTCCAATCGCCGGGCTCGGGTTTATCGGGCTTCGGGATCGCGGGCCACAGATCGACGCGGCCCGGCATGTCGCTCCGAAAGGCGCGGTGCTGCGGAGGATCGCCCAGACCTTTTGCGGCATCGCCGGCAAAGACCTGATCGACCAGCGACAGGATCGCGGTCGAGGAGCGGAAGGAATGGCGCAACTCCAGCACCTGCATCGGATTTTCGACGGCGGCGAAGGCCTCGGCGAAGCCCGCGCGACGGGCCTCGAACACGGCGATGTCGGCACCCTGAAAGGAATAGATCGACTGTTTCGGATCGCCCACGACGAACAGGCTGCGTGAACCGGCCTCGCGCGCGCCCTGACCCGAGGTGAACTCATCGGTCAGTCGCTCAATCACCTGCCATTGCGCCGGGCTAGTATCCTGCGCCTCGTCCACAAGGATGTGGTCGATGCCGCCATCCAGCCGGAACAGCACCCATTGCGCCATGCTGTTTTCCGACAGCAGCCGCACAGTGCGGTCGATCAGATCGTCGAAATCCAGATAGCCCTGCGCCGATTTCTGCGCCCGGTAGCGCGTCAGAAAGGCATGGGCGAAGCGGTGCAGGGACAGGCTCCGCTCGGCCAGCGCCAGGGCCAGACGGCGCGGACGGGCCTCATGGACGCGCTCCATCAGCACGGCCAGATCGTCGATCAGCTCGGCACAGGAGCCCTGACGCAGCGCCTTGGTCGGGAAGCTGTCGTATTTGGGCGAGAAGGGTTCCTTCGCGCCCGCGCCGGTCAGCAGCACGGATTCAAGGGTCTGAAGCTCGGCAAGGCCAGGCTGGGTCCAGAGGCCCGATTGCAGCTTGGCCGCGGCCTTCTGGTCGTTCGCACCGCCCTTGAGCAGATGCGGGACCAGCGCGGGAATGACCAGCGCGCCATCCGCGAAGGTGCGCGCCAGAAGCGAGGCCAGATCCTCGCCCGCGTCCAGTTCGCAGGCCTCCCACAGCAGGTCCCGGTCTGCGGGGGCCTCGAACCCCCGCAGACCGGACAGGAAAGCGTCGAGGTTTTCGCCAGATTGCAGCACCACCAGATCTGAAAGCTCGGGCGCGTCCTCACGCACCATGTCCTCAATGATCTCGGACCGGATCAGGGCGGCGCTGCGGTCGTCAAGTTCGGTGAAGCCATGCGGCACACCGGCCTCGATCGGGAAGCGGCGCAGCACGCCGCCGCAGAAGCTGTGGATGGTCTGGACCTTGAGCCCGCCCGGCGTTTCGATGGCGCGGGCGAACAGGCGGCGCGCGGCAGGCAGGTCCGGGGCGCGATCCTCGCCCAGCCGAGCCAGTTCCTCGCGCAGCTTATCCTCGGGGAGCATCGCCCATTTGCCCAGTCGCGCCAGCAGGCGGTTCTGCATCTCGGTCGCGGCGGCCTTGGTATAGGTCAGGCACAGGATCTTTTCCGGCGCGGTCCCGGCCAGAAGCAGCCGCGCCACCCGATCGGTCAGCACCCGCGTCTTGCCCGAACCGGCATTGGCCGTCAGCCAGGTCGAGCGCAGCGGGTCCGCCGCCCGCACCTGCGCCAAGGTGGCCTCGTCGAACTGCATCCTAGTCATGGTCGAAACTTTCGGACTGCGCGGGCTCGGTCGTGTCCCATTCGCCATGGCGCGACAGGTGATCGTAATCGCTGGCGTGATCGGTGCGCTCCATCGCAAGGCGCGCGGTAAAGCCGCGCTCGCCGCGCAGATAAAGGCCGATCAATGCCACGAAGCCCGCCCATGTTTCCTGCGCAAAGCCGGGGCCAAAGCTGCGGGTCTCGGTTTTTCCCTCACCGCCAAGCTGGATATAGCTGATGCCGTCGACATCAGCCCGGCCTAGGCGGTCGAAGGCGCCCTGTTCGACCATCGCCGCCTCAAGCGGAAGCTGCTTGTCGAAATGCGCGATCTGGGCATCGGTCGGTGGCTTGCCGGACTTGTAGTCATAGACATGCACCCGGCCGTCATTCAGCAGGTCCAGCCGGTCGGGCTTGGCGATCAGGCGGAAATCCGTTCCCGGCACCGAAAGCTGGGCGAAGCTTTCGACCACGGTGGGCTTGCCCTGGGTCAGGCGATGCGCCTCATCCGCGACCAGCCGGTCGGCAATGCCTGCGATGCGCGCACGCCAGAACAGCCGGGCCGAGGGCCAGGGCACCTCGGCGTTCAGCACCGCGTCGGTGATCTCAAGCAGACGGTCCTTCATCGTGGCGGGCGTTTCCGGCAGATCGGGCAGGGTGGCCAGAAAACGGTCCATGATCGCGTGCAGCACATTCCCGCGTTCGGCGGCATCGGGTTCCGGGCGCAGCGGGTCCAGCGCACGCAGACCCAGCACGCGGCGGGCATAGATCGCATAGGGGTCGCGGATCAGGGTGCGGACCTCGGTCACCGACATCTGCTTCAGCGCGGGCGCGGGCGGAATGGGCGAAGGGCGGCGCGCGGGCGTCAGACGGTGGCGCGGTTGGGCCTGAAGCCCGGCCAGATCCAGCCAGCGCTGGCCGCGTTCGCGCATCTCGCGCAGCGCCTGCGGGCCATCTTGGGCGGGCAGGCCGCCCAGCAGGTTCACCAGCCGGTTCAGCCAGCGCGAGGGGATGGTCTCGGCCTCGGCATCGCGATGGGCGCGGGTCAGGATCACCTGCGCGGCCCCGACCGCCTGCTGGAAGTCATGCGCGGCCAATCCGACGCGACGCTCGGGCAGGGTCAGTCCGGCCGACAATCGCATGGGGCGCGACAGCCACGGATCGGGCGGCAATGCCTGCGGCCAGCCGCCTTCGTTCAAACCAGCGAGGATGACCAGTCCGGCCGCTTCGCCGACGGCCTCGGTCCGGGCCTCGCGCGGGCCACGGAAGCGGACCAAGGGATGCGAGGCCACGTCCTGTCGCACCGCCTGCCCCTGCAATTCATCGTAAAGCAGGTCGCGGAATTCGCCGGGCCGCAGGGCATGGCCCAGATGCGCATGCGCGGCCAGATGGTCCAGCACGCCCTTCGCCAGCCCGCCCGAGGCCTTGGCCCACAGTTCCGACGCATCGGCGCTGCCATTCGGACCGGCCGCCAGATCCTCGGCCAGATGGCGCAGATCGGCCAGCCGCTGCGCCATCGGACGCGGGCCGCGGTCAAGGGCCAAGGGCACAATCCGGTCCAGCAGACCAGCCAGCCACAAGGCCCAGGGCTTGCTGCGTTCATCGCCGCGATCAGCCCAGTCGCGCAGCGCCGCGCCATCCGGGAAGGCCGGGCCATGCTTGCGCAGGTCCAGTTCAAGATCGCGGGTATGGCGCAGATGCTCGCGCCGGTAATCGCCGCCAAGGCCAGTCGCCATGACCGGGTGTTTCAGCAGCGTCAGCAAACCGTCGATCATCAGATCGGCCCCGAACAGGTCCGCGACATGGCGCAGGAACAGGCCGGGCGCCGTCAGCGGCAGGGGCTGACCGGCGGAATCGTCGGGGATGATCGCCCAGCGATCCAGCGCCGATTGCACGCGGCGGGTCAGCATCCGGTCAGCGGCGATCAGGGTCACCGGCTGGCCGCGTTCCACCGCGTCGCGAATGACCAGCGCCACAGCCTCGGCCTCTTGTCCGGGTTGCTCGGCTTCGATCAGGGTCAGGTTTTGCGTGGCCGGGATCAGCGCGCCAAGGCGGGGACCTTCCTCGATCCATTGGTCGGTCACCGGCGCGGGGCGCAGCGCCAGCGAGATCAGGCGGTTGCGCAGGGGATCGGGGGCGGTACCGGTGATCCAGTCGCGGGGCATGCCGAATTCGGAAACAAAGGGCGCGTAGCGAGCCTGCGGGTGATCCTCGGCCCGCGCGTCCAGCCCGTCCCAGACCGCCTGCGGCATGTCGGGATCAAAGCCCGGCAGTACCACCGCGCCCATCGGCAAGCGAGCGACCGCGCGCATAAAATCCCGCGTCGCGCCATGCGATCCGGTCGAGCCCGCGATGACCACCGGGCCTTGCGGCAGGTTCTCGCCCCGCACCCAATCCGCGGCCAATTCCTCGGCGGCGACACGCTGGCGGGATTCGCGGTCCTGTGGCGGGTCGGACAGATAATAGGCTGCGGCAATCTTCAGAAAGGCCAGCGCCCGGCCCCAATGCTGGGCGTGATCGCCCGCATCGATCCGGTCCAGCGCCTGCGCGTCCAACCCCTCAAGCTGCATTTCGGCCATCAGCCCCGCCAGCGAGGCCGCCAGCTCGGGCACCGATTGCCCCTGCGCCAGATCGGGCTGGGCGCGCAGGGCCGCGTCGATCAACCGGCCCAGCTCAAGGCGACGGGCAAGCGGCGCGGTGGCCGAGCCGCCTCCGATATCCGCGATCAGCCGCAATTGCGGCAGGATGATCGGGCCACGCCAGATCAGCGCATCGCGCAAGGCTTGCAGCGACTGGCCCGAGTTCGCGAACACCGTCACCCGCGCCATGTCCTGCGGCGGGCGACCCCGCATCCTTGCGATCAGTCCCTCGGCGAATGCCCCCGGAAAATCCGCGCCGCAAGGCAGGGCAAAGACGCCGTTCTGCCAGTCAGCCATTCAGCAGGGCCTCGGCCAGCGGGATGCAGTCGGGGCGGCCCACGTCGCACCATTCGCCGTCATGGATCAGACCATGCGCCCGGCCACCCGCGATCAGCAGATCCCACAGCCGGTTCAATGAGAAGATATCCTCGGGGATCTCGGCCAGCCGGTCGGGGCGGATGATCTGCACGCCGCCATAGACCAGATCGCCGCGTCGGATCAGGCGACCCGCCGGATCAAGACTGAAATCCCCGGCCCCCTGCCGCCCATGCGTATGGGACAGCGGCACCAGCATCAGCAGCGCGTCCATGCCGTCGTCCCATGCATCCAGCAGCGCGCGGACCGGATTTGTGCCGGTCCAGACCACATCCGGGTTCATGGTGATGACCGGGCCCGTCCCCAGCAGCGGCAGCGCCTTGCGCAACCCGCCACCGGTTTCCAGCAGCAGATCGGCCTCGTCCGAGATGGCAATGGCACGTCCGTTGACATGGTGCCGGATCTGGCTGCCCAGATGATGGGTGTTCAGGACGACGGGACCGGTCCCGGCCTGCTCGGCCAGGGTCAGCGCGCGGTCCAGCAGCGTCTGGCCGCCGACCTCGATCAGCGGTTTCGGCGTCACATCGGTCAGGGGCGCCATGCGCGTGCCCTTGCCGGCGGCAAAGATCATCAGGGGCAGGCTCATCCGCGGGCGATCCTTTCGATCACGTCGGGGGAGGGTTCGGGAATCCCGTCCAGCGCAGCAGCCAGCGGTGCCAGCGCCGGATGGGCCAGATCGCGGCGGATCGCGGCCCAGACCCGTGGCATGAAGGCCAGATAGCGCGGCTTGCCGTCGCGCTGCGCCAAACGGGTAAAGATGCCCATGATGCGCAGACCTCGCTGCGCGCCCAGCAGCGCATAGGCGGCGCGGAAACGGTCGGCATCGACCCCGGTCGCGGCGATATAGCGAGCAATCTGGGCTTCCTCGATCGCCGGGTCCACGTCGCGGCGCGCGTCCTGCAACCCCGAGACAAGGTCATAGGCCGGATGCACTGCAACCGCGTCCTGAAAATCCAGCACGCCCAAGGGAGCCTCGTCGCGCCAGATCAGGTTCTCGGCATGGAAATCGCGCAGGCCAAGGACGGGGGTCACATCGGCGGCCAGTTCGGCATGCAGCGCCTCGATGGTGCGGGCGACATCAAGGCCCTTGCCGGGCGCACCTGCGGCGGCGGGGTAAAGTTCGGCGAACAGCCCGACCTGACGCGCCAGTTCCGGACCGTCCAGCCGCAGCACGAAATCGGGCGGCGCGTGGCGATGCAAATCGACCAGCAGATCGGTCATGCGGTCATAGATCCGGGGGGCAAGCTGCGGCTCGGCCGCCAGAACGCGGGCCACCAGATCGTCGCCCAGATCCTCAAGCAGCAGCAGCCCCTCGACCTGATCGGCGGCCAGAATCTCGGGCGCATGGAAGTCGCGCGTGCGCAGCCATTGCGTCATCGCGACATATTCGCCAGTCGTGCCGGGGGCGGCATCCATCAGCACCGCGCTGCGCACGCCATCCACCAGCCGGAAATAGCGCCGGGCCGAGGCATCGCCCGCCAGCGGGATCACCCTGGCCTCGCCCCAGCCGGCGCGATGCAGCAGCCGCGCGATTGCGGGCAGGCGGGCCATGCCTCCCCAGCGCGGCTCTGACCCGGCCAGCGTGATCTGGCGCAGATCGGGGAAATCGGGGATCGGCTCAAGGCCAAGGGTCAGCGGGTCGGGCAGGGGACCGCCATGATCGGGCCATTCGATCAGCACCACGGCCTCGCGCATGGCCTCATCCAGCCCCAGCTCGGCCAGCTCATCGGGATGGGTCAGGCGATACAGGTCGGCATGCCAGATCTCGGTCCCCATGGGGTCGTCATAGGTCTGGACAAGGGTAAAGGTCGGGCTGGGCACGTCCTCGGCCAGATCGCCCTGACGGGCGCGGATGAAGGCGCGGGCGAAATGGGTCTTGCCCGCGCCCACCGCGCCTTCCAGCGCGACCACGTCGCCGGGTTTCAAGACAGCCGCCATGACCCGCGCTAGGCAGGCGGTCAGGTCGGCATCGGCATGTTCAAGCGTGGCGATCAGGGTCATGGCACGAAACTAGGGGCAGGCTGCCGGGGCGTCAAAGCCCCAATTCCTTACAAGCCCAGCACATCCGCCATGTCATATTCGCCCGGACCCTTGTCCTGCCCCCACAGGGCCGCCCGCAGCGCGCCCCGGGCAAAGATCGCGCGGTCGGTGGCCAGATGGCGCAACACGACACGCTCTCCCGCTGCGGCGAAGATCACGTCATGCTCGCCCACGACATCGCCACCGCGAATGGCCGCAAAACCGATCGAGCCCTTTTCGCGTGCGCCGGTGATCCCTTCGCGGGCCGGGGTGCGCAGTTCGTCGAGGGTATGGCCACGGCCTTCGGCGGCGGCCTCGCCCAGCATCAGGGCGGTGCCCGAGGGGGCGTCGACCTTGCGATTGTGGTGGGCCTCGACGACCTCGACATCCCAATCCTCGCCCAGGGCGGCGGCGACCTTGCGGGTCAGGCCGACCAGCAGGTTGACGCCAAGGCTCATGTTACCGGCGCGGACGATGGGGGCATGGCGGGCGGCGGCCTTGATCTTGTCCAGATGGTGCTGCTCGAACCCGGTGGTGCCGATGACATGGACGGCGCGGGCCTGAGCGGTCAGTTCGGCAAAGCTCACAGTGGCGTCGGGCGTGGTGAAATCGATCACCGCTTGGGCCTTGGCAATCGCCTCGACGGCATCGTCGGTGACGATGATCCCAAGGGGCGCGCCGCCCATCGCCTCGCCCAGATCGCGGCCAACCCAAGGGCTGCCTTCGCGCGCGATTGCGCCGACCAGACGGGCCTGATCCGATTCCAGAACGGTGCGGACCAGCATCTGCCCCATGCGGCCCGACACACCCGTGATGACGATTCCCGGTTTTTCCATGTCCATATCCCCGTTTTGGCATGGTCTATCCCGTTGCGGCGCGCGCCGCGACCCCCTACATCTGCGGGCATGGCACAGAACCGCTTTCAATCAGGGTCCGGCCCCACGCAGCGCCAACTGCGCGTGGGCGAGCTGATCCGCCGCACCCTTTCCGATGTCCTGCTGCGCGCGGACGTCCATGACCCCGACCTGAACCGCCACTCGATCACGGTGGGCGAGGTCCGCACGTCGCCCGACCTCAAGGTCGCGACCGCCTATGTCCTGCCTCTGGGCGGGCATGACGCCGAGGACGCGCTGGTCGCACTTCGCCGCAATCAGGCCGAGCTGCGCCATCTGGTCGCCAAGGCGATGTCGCTGAAATACGCGCCGCAGCTGCGCTTCGTTCTGGACGAGACCTTCGACCGCATGGACGACACCCGCCGCCTGCTGAACGACGAACGCGTCCGCCGCGATGTCGAAAGCGACGACGACGAGACCGATGAAGATTGATCTGAAGCGTCGGCTGGGCCTTGCGCTTGGCGCTCTGATCGCGATGACCCTGCCCGCCGCGGCAGAAGGCATCTGCGAAAAGCGCGACTTCGACGGTCAGGGCTATGTCGTCTGCACCCTGAATGCCGCGCAGGAGCCGGGCCTGAAGCTGTGGCTGAACGATGCCAATGGCCGCGTGCTGGGCGACTTCTACAGCGTCCGCAAGACCCTTGCGCCGGACGAGGTGCTGGCCTTCGCCATGAACGCGGGCATGTATCACGAGGATTATTCCCCCGTCGGGCTGTATGTCAGCGAGGGCACCAAGGAGCATGACATCGTTACGGCGGGCGGCGGCGGCAATTTCGGCATGCTGCCGAATGGCGTCTTCTGCGCCGGCGGCGACAAGCCCTACCGCGTGATGGAAAGCCGCGCCTTTGCCAAGGCACAGCCGGAATGCCGCCTGGCGACACAATCGGGGCCGATGCTGGTCATCGACGGCGATCTGCATCCGCGTTTCCTGATCGACAGCGACAGCCGCTATGTCCGGAACGGCGTCGGCGTGTCGCCCGACGGGCAGACGGCGTGGTTCGCGATCTCGGACCGGGCGGTGACCTTCCACGAATTCGGTCGCCTGTTCAGGGACGGCCTTGGCGCGCGCGATGCGCTTTACTTCGACGGCTCGATCTCGCGGCTTTATGCGCCCGAGCTGCGGCGGTCGGATTTCGGCCGCCGTCTGGGGCCGATCATCGGATATACGGGAAAGAACTGACATGGCGCGGAAAAAGGGACGCGAGATCCACGGTTGGCTGATCGTGGACAAGCCCGCAGGCGTGGGCTCGACCGATGTGGTCAGCAAGGTTCGCTGGGCGCTGGACGCTAAGAAGGCCGGCCATGCCGGGACGCTGGACCCCGATGCGACGGGCGTGCTGGCGATCGCGCTGGGAGAGGCCACCAAGACCGTGCCGATCCTGACCGATGCGCTGAAAGCCTATGACTTCACGGTGAACTGGGGCGCGGAAACCAGTTCGGACGACGCCTCGGGCGAGGTGGTGAAAACCAACGACGCCCGCCCGACCGAGGATGCGATCCGCGGGGCACTGCCCGCTTTTGTCGGCGACATCATGCAGGTTCCGCCGCGCGTGTCCGCCGTCCGGGTTGATGGCGCGCGCGCCTATGATCTGGCCCGCGAAGGCGAGGTGGTCGAGCTGGCCGCACGTCCCCTTTGGGTCGAATCGCTGGAACTGCTGGGGGTGACGGCGGATCAGGCGCAGCTGCGCATGGTCTGCGGCAAGGGCGGCTATGTCCGCGCCATTGCCCGCGATCTGGGACGCACCCTTGGCTGCCTTGGCCATGTCGACCATCTGCGCCGGATCTGGTCGGGTCCGTTCGAGGCGGCAGACGGCCTCGCCTTTGACCGTATCGACCGCGCCAATCAGGCCGAGATCGAGGCGGCCCTGCTGCCGATCCAGTCGGCGCTTTCCGACCTGCCCCAGATGCAGGCCACCGAGATCGGCGAGACCCGCATCCTGAACGGCAATCCCGGTCAGGTTCTGGGCCATGCCGAATTCGGCGAGGACGTCTGGGTCAGCCGCAATGGCCGCGCCCTGTGCATCGGCCGCTATATGGGCGGCGAGGTCCAGCCCAGCCGCGTCTTCAATCTGGGCTGAGCCCTGCCGGAACCTGCCGCTTAGACCCGCTCAAGCGGCAGGTGGGGCAGCGGCGGATTGATGACGGCGATGGCATCGCCCGGCTTGACCGTACCGCCCGACCGCACCACTGCCATGATCCCCGATTTGCGGATCAGCGTGCCATTTGCCGCCTTGACCAGAACCGCGCCCAGCAGCCCTTTGCGGAAATTCTCGATCTGCGCGCAGGGATTGCGCAGGCCGGTGACCTCCAGTTCCACCTGATCGCCCAGCTTGAGGATTGCGCCGCGTGGCAGCGCCAGCAGGTCGACGCCCTTGGTGGTGATATTTTCGCCCAGATCGGCCGGGCGGATGTCGAATCCCTGCGCCTTGAGTTCGGAAAACAGCTCGGCATGGATCAGATGCACCTGCCGCAGATTCGGCTGCGTCGGATCGGCCCGAACCCGCGAGCGGTGCTTGACGGTAACGCCCTGATGCGCGTCGCCCTCGACCCCAAGCCCGGTAAGGATGCGGATTTCCGGGGCTTCGATCTTTGAGAAGCGATGCTTCCCATCCTTTGCGACCGCGATAACGCTTCCTGCCAATTGCGACCTCCGGTTTGCTCGGGCGCATCATCGGCAAGTTCCGCAGGCGATGCCAGCGCGATCAGGTCTTGCGCCAGCCACGGTGGACTGGCGCAAGGCCGGTTTCAGCCCGCGAACTGATAAGTCGCGGGAACATAGCGGAAGGTCCCCTCGGCCTCGCCGGGAGCGATATAGGCCAGCGCCGGGAAGGGCATGTGATAGCCGATGAAGGGAATGCGGTCGGTGGCCAGACGCGCCAGCACCGTCTTGCGGGTCTCGGCCCCCTTGTCCTTGTCGATGTCAAAGCGGACATGCCATTCGGGGCGCTGGACCGAATAGACATAGTGATTGAAGGTGTCGCCGGTCACCAGCAGGCGCTGGCCATCGCTTTCCAGCAGGTAGGTCGTGTGGCCCGGCGTATGGCCGTAAGCCCCTGCGGCGGTGATGCCTGGCATGACCTCATCCCCATCCGCGATCAGGCGGGCATTGCCGATCAGCGGCGCGACATGGGTGGTGTAGGCCTCGGCGGGGTTGGCGGCCCAATGGTCGGCCTCGACCTTGGGGGCGATCAGCTGCGCCTTGGCAAAGACCGGCGCGCCGTCCTTGGTCAGGGCGCTGACATGGTCCCCATGCATATGGGTCAGCAGCACATGCGTCACGTCCTCGGGCGCATAGCCCGCCGCCGCCAGCGCCGAGACCGTCACCTCGGGGAACATGCCCGTGTCGATCAGGACCAGCGCGTCCGGCGTCTTGACCAGCGTCATGGTGAAGGAATTGCCCGACTTGTCCGCGGGGATGAAATTCGCCTCGCTGAGCTTTTCCCATTCGGCAGGGTCGGCAGTCAGGCCAAAGGTCTCGATCGGCTTCTCGCGCATGGCGGCGCCGCCCAGCAGGGTCGACACCTGAAACGCGCCAAGCTGAATCGCATGCGCCTTGCCCGCAGGCTTGGCATCGGGCGCGGGGGCCTGCGCCAAGGCGGGCAGCGCGATCAGTGCCGGCAGGCCCGCCCCCATCATCATCGCTCCCCGACGGCTGATTCCACTTCCGGTCATCTTTCCGCTCCCTGTGGGTGATTCCCCTGCAAGGCTACGGCAAGTCGGATGATTTCCTTATTGAAACTGTCGTGAGATCGCTCAGAACGGCGCGGGTGCGGTATAGCTTTGCGTGACCCCGGTTTCGGGATGCTTGAAGCGCAGGTTCTCGGCGTGAAGCATCAGGCGCGGGAACTCGGCCGCCTGACCTGTGGCGTATAGCGGATCGCCAAGGATCGGGTGGCCCAGCGACGCCATATGGACCCGCAACTGATGGCTGCGGCCCGTCACCGGCGACAGGCGCACGCGGGTTTCCGTATCGCTGGCGCGGATCACCCGCCAATCGGTCTGGGCGGGGCGGCCCTGTTCATGATCAACCTTTTGCCGGGGCCGGTTCGGCCAGTCGACAATCAACGGCAGATCGACGGTGCCGGTCTTGGGATCCAGCCTGCCCCAGAGCCGCGCGAGATAGGTCTTCTTGGTCTTGCGGTCCTCGAACTGCTTGGACAGGTGGCGCTGCGCATGCGGCGTCAGGCCAAAGACCATGACCCCCGAGGTGTCCATGTCCAGCCGATGCACCAGCAGGATGGTCGGAAACGCTCCGCGCAGGCGCTCGATCAGGCAGTCGGTGCGATCCTCGCCCCGGCCCGGCACGGACAGCAGCCCCGAGGGTTTGCTGACCACCAGCACCTCGTGATCGGCATGGATCACCTGCGGCTGCTCGGTCGTGGGTTCGTAGACGAAGCTCATTTCGACACCAGCCGCAGCGCAAGCCCCGCGAACATCACCGCGGCGATGCGGTTGACGATGCCCAGACGCTTGCCGATGACCTGCCCGGCATAGCCGCCGACAATGCCGTAGCCCATGGTAACCAGCGTCCCCGAAGCCATGAACATCAGCCCCAGCCCAAGGATCTGCTGCCAGATCGGACCGAATTCGGGACGGGTGAATTGCGGCAGGAAAGCCAGCAGGAACAGCACCGGCTTGGGGTTCAGCAGGTTCGACAGCGCGCCGCGCCGGATGATGCTCCAGGGGCTGCTGGCCGCATGGGCGCTGGGGTCGATCTCGCCCGCGGTCCAGCTTTTATAGGCCAGCCACAGCAGATAACCCGCGCCGACGAACTTGATCGCTACCAGTGCCTCGGGATGGGCGGCGACCAGCGCGCCAAGGCCAACCGTCGCCATCACGACATGAAAGATCACGCCCAT
The DNA here is from genome assembly GCF_009711205.1 of Paracoccus litorisediminis. Classification (GTDB taxonomy): domain Bacteria; phylum Pseudomonadota; class Alphaproteobacteria; order Rhodobacterales; family Rhodobacteraceae; genus Paracoccus; species Paracoccus litorisediminis. The sequence goes on from NZ_WMIG01000002.1 coordinate 581,802, forward strand.
GCCGACGCCGAGCCCGGCCAGCGCGCCCGCGCGCGGGCCGTTCTGAATGCCGCAGGCGCTGGCAAAGAACACGTCCTGACCGGGGGCCAGGTTCAGGACCAGCGCACCCGCCATGAAAGCCAGCAATTGCTGCGCCGGAAAATTGGCAATCGTATCCCAGATCATGGTCAGAGCCCGTAATAGTCGCCGTGGTTTTCGGGGAAAGAGGGCGCACCCAGCCTTAGCCCAGTCGGCATATCGAATGCACCGGCGGAAACGTCAACCTTTGCCGAGCCATTCCGCCGCCAGAACAGCGTCGATCCGCAATGCCCGCAAAACCCCCGACGCGCCTTTAGCGTATGCGCGTACCAGACCAGCCCGTCGTCACGGGTGAATGTCAGTTTGTCCCAGCGGACGCAGACATAGGCCCAGACATGGCCCGACCAATTGCGGCAGTGCGTGCAATGGCATTCATGCGCCGTATAGGCCCGCGACCGGGCGGAAAAGGCCACCGCCTCGCACAGGCAGCGGCCTTGCGCCTTCATTCGCGCGGGTCCTGCGGCAGCCCGTCAGCGATGTCATAGTAATCGCCCTTGTCGGCCACAAAGATATGGCCCAGCAGCCGCAGCCCGGTCGGGCTGTCGAGTGCCCCCGCCGCCACGTCGATGATATCCGACCCGTCACGTTGCCAGAACAGTGACGAGCCGCAGGTCGGGCAGAATCCGCGCCGTGCGAAATCCGAGGCGCGATACCATTTCGGCTCGCCCTCTATCACCATGGATTTCGGCAGGATCGCCGCCCAGACATGGCCGGACCAGCGTCGGCACTGGCCGCAATGGCAGGCTTTCAGCCCGTGATTGTCGTCATAGGTGCCGTGAAAGCGGATCGCGCCGCACAGGCAATGGCCGGTGAATTCAGTGACGTCCGAAGGTGGCATCCAGGATCTCCTGCAGGCGGTCTGCATCTTCCTGGGTGAAAGCGTCGGGTTGGTTGCTGTCGATGTCAAGGACGCCGATCAGGCGGTCATTCGCGGCAAAGACCGGCAGCACCAATTCGGACCGGGTCGAGCTGGCGCAGGCGATGTGACCGGGGAAAGCGTCGACATCGGGCACCAACTGGGTCGCGCGCGTGCGCGCCGCAGCCCCACACACCCCGCGCGAGAAGGGGATGACCAGACAGCCGTGGCCGCCCTGATAGGGGCCGATCTTGAGCAATTCCAGCTCGGTCACGCGATAGAAGCCGGTCCAGTCGAAGCGGGCGTCGGAATGGTGGATCTCGCAGGCCAGCGTCGCCATCAGCGCGACCTCATCGGTCTCGCCATGGGTCAGGCTTGCAATGGTCTGGGCGAGTTCTGCGTAATCGACGTTCATTCCATGTCCTTCAGGTCTTGCAGGATGGCGGGCAGGTCGGCATGCAGCCGCGCAAGGCCATCGGGACGCCATCCTAACGCATCAAGACGCGCACAGACAGGGACACTGAGCAGGCTTGCATCCGAACGCATCGGCGGGGCAAAGCGGCTGCCGGTCAGCACTGCGACGCCGGACAGAAGCTCATGATGGTCAAGGATGATGTCGCTGACATTGTAGCTGCCGGACATGGCCGGATCATTCAGGACCAGCATGGCGGCCTGACCCAGATCGGCACCATGCACCTCGGTCGCGACGCGCGGCGGCACGGATTTTCCAGAGATGAAATCGCGGATCAGTCCAGCCCATTTCTGCGGGTGGCCGGGGCCGAAGACCCCGGTCGGGCGCAGGCTGGCTACGTGGAAATCCGGGGCGGCCATGGCGGCAAGGGCGGTCTCCGCCTGCGCCTTGACCTGACCGTAAAGATTGACCGGCGCGGGTGGCAGATCGTCGGGCAACTCGCTTCCCGCCGGGTAGCCGTCATGGACGGCACGCGAGGACAGAAAGATCACACGGTCTACACCCTGATCGCGGGCAGATTGGAAAATATCCAAAGATCCCTGAAGGTTGGCATTCGTGAAGGCATCGGGATCGTCCCCCTCTCCGCCACGATACTTGCCCGGAACGTGCTGGAAGGCCGCGTGGATCAGCGCGTCGCATCCGGTCAGATCTGCGGGCTGGCCAAGGCGCCAGCCGGGCAGGGGTTCGACCTGATGACCTGCCTCCAGCGCGGCGCGGTGCAGCCAGCGGCCGACAATGCCGGTCGCTCCGATCAGGACGATCCTCATGCGGCACCGGGGGGCAGGGGCAGGTCGCGCGGATCGGGGACGGGGCCGTCACCGGCATGGGCTTTCCACAGGTCTATCAACACCCGCAGACTATCGGCCTTGGCATGATTTTCCCAAGGTTTTTCATATTGATAATGCAGCACGCGGATGTCCTGCCAGCGCCACAGATCGGGAAGATTCAACCAGACATATTGCAGCATGTTGTCAAAGACCGGCAGGCCGTGCCAGTTCGGGAAATAGGCTTCCAGAAACGTCTGGTCGGTGCGCTTCCAGAACTGACCGGGCTGGTCCAGACGGGCCAGCATCGCATCATATGTGGCCTGCGAGGGCCGCGCGGTGAAGACCCCGGAATTCAAGCGGTGGAAATCGGCCAGAGACTCGTAAACATTTGGTGCGGCTGAAAATTCCGGATAGTCGAACAGCCTGTCGATGTTCTGCAACACGATCGCATCGGCATCGATGAAGACCACGCGCGCATAGTCCAGCTGCCACAGCCGCAGCTTGGCGAAATTGTCCAATGGCGTGTGGAAGGGCGGCTTTTCGCCCTTGGTAAAAGGGGCCACGCCATGCAGCCGGGCGCGGGCATGCAAGTTGTTGAATTCATGCGAGGTCGGCAGCAGATCCACATGCACCGCGCGTATACCAAGCGTAGACAGGTCGGACACCGTCTGATCGGGAAGTTCGGTGTAAAGCAGGACAAGATCGGCAGTTGTCCCCGTTCGCCGCAGGGACCGGAACAGGGCCGCCGCACCGGTCGCGTAATCGGGATTGGTCGCCAGTGTGACAAAGGCGCGATCTGAGCGCGCCTTGCCTTGGGGATGGATACCGGAAGTCACGATACGGAACGCAGCCTTTTGCCTTCGGGATCATGTTCGACGCGTTTGGCCAGATCCTTGGTCCAGGCCGAGACGGCAGGCACACGCGAACGGTCGATGCGATGGGCGTATTTACGCGCCACCTCGACCACCTCAGAGAGCAGCCCCTCGGCCAAGGTGATCGGTTTCAGACCCAAGGCCAGGAACTGGTCGTTCCTGACGATCAGGTCGTTTTCCTCGGCCTCCTTGCGGGGGTTGGGCAGATAGGCGACCTCGGCCCCGGTCAGCTTTGCCACCAGTTCGGCCAGATCGCGAACGCGATGGGTTTCGGTCATCTGGTTGAAGATATGGACCCGATCGCCTGCAGCGGGGGCATCCTTCAGCGCCAGTTCGATGCAGCGCACCGAATCCTGCACATGGATGAAGGCGCGGGTCTGGCCTCCGGTGCCATGCACGGTCAGCGGATAGCCGATGGCGGCCTGAATCAGGAAGCGGTTCAACACGGTGCCGTAATCGCCGTCATAATCGAAACGGTTGATCAGTTGTTCATGCCGCCGGGTCTGATCGGTATGCGTGCCCCAGACGATACCCTGATGCAGGTCGGTGATGCGCAGCCCGTCATTCTGGGCATAGAACTGGAACAGGATCTGATCGAGGCTTTTGGTCATGTGATAGACCGAGCCGGGCCGGGTCGGATACAGGATCTGCTGTTCGCGCGGACCGCTGGGCGTATCGATCTGCACGTCCAGATAGCCCTCGGGGATGGGTGCCCCTACCGAGGAGTAGCCATAGACCCCCATCGTCCCCAGATGGACCAGATGCGCGTCGATGCCGGTCTCGACCAGCGCCGCCAGCAGGTTATGGGTCGCGTTGGTGTTGTTGTTGACGGTGTAGACCTTGTGGCGGTCGGTCTTCATCGAATAGGGCGCGGCGCGCTGTTCGGCGAAATGGATGACCGCATGGGGCCGAGTTTCGGCCAGCCAGCTCTTGAGGCGTTCGTATTCGGTGGCAAGGTTCAGCAGGTGGAAATGGATCTTGCGTCCGGTCAACTGGTGCCAGATCCGGCAGCGTTCCTGAATTGAATCCATCGGGGTCAGGGATTGCACGCCCAGTTCTGTATCGATCCAGCGGCGCGACAGGTTGTCGAGGATATGGATCTCGTGTCCCAGATCCGACAAATGCAGCGCCGTGGGCCATCCGACAAAACCATCTCCGCCCAGAACCGCTATGCGCATGTTCACCTCCCTCATGTTGCGCGGCCAGAAATGCGCGCCCAATGTGTCAGAAATATAACGCTTTGACGTCAGTGCTGTGTTCCCGAAGTTTCTTCAGAAAGGAAAATCCGTGAAATGATTGCAACCCCGCCCGGTCGTGATTATTGATTTTCCATGATCTCGCAGAAAACCAAATACGCCATCAAGGCGCTGATCGCGCTTGCCGATGAGGTCGCCGCCGGTGGCAGCGCTCTGACGATCGAAGAGATCGCAACGAGGTCCGGTGCGCCCAAGCGTTTTCTGGAACATATCATGCTGGAATTGCGCAATGCGGGCTATGTCGGCTCGCGGCGCGGGCGGGCCGGCGGCTATGTGCTGATCAAGCAGCCCAAGGAAATCTCGATCGGCGAATTGCTGCGTCAGGTCGATGGGCCGATCGCGCCCTTGCCCTGCCTGTCGCGGCGTTCCTACCAGCGCTGCGAGGATTGCGAGGACGAGGCCAGCTGCCGCCTGCGCAAGATGTTCGGGCAGGTGTTCTGGTCCTATCTGCTGCTGATCGAATCCCTGACGCTGGACGATCTGGTCGCCGAGGGCGGCCTGCCGGAAATGGGCGGCGTTTCGTAACCAAGCCTGCGAAAAGGTTGCCTTTCTGCCATGCCGACGCGGCTGTGATCGGCGGGCCGCTTGACCGGCGCTGATCGGGGCGGCACTGCTTTGCGACAGGATCGCCCCGAGGGCGGCTGCCCCGACACCGCGTTTAGAAAGTAGCTGTTTCGATCATGCCGGATTCTCAGCCCCACGCCCCCCGCCATGTCCCCATTGCCGGAGTTCTTGGCTGGCCCATTGCCCATTCCCGCTCGCCCCGGTTGCACGGCCATTGGCTGCAACGCTACGGGATCGACGGCCATTACATCCCGATTCCCGTCATGCCCGAGCATCTGGCCGAGGTGCTGCGCGCCATGCCCCGCATGGGCTTTGTCGGCGCCAACGTGACCATCCCGCATAAGGAAAGCGTGCTGGCCCTGGCCGATGTCGTCACCGACCGCGCCGCGCTGATCGGGGCGGCAAACACGCTGATCTTCCGCTCGGACGGCAAGATCCATGCCGACAATACCGATGGCTACGGTTTCATCGCCAATATCCGCCAGCACGCGCCGGGCTGGATTCCCGATCTGGGACCGGCGGCGCTGATCGGGGCCGGGGGGGCCGCGCGGGCCGTCGTCGCCTCGCTGCTGGAAAGTGGCGTGACAGAACTGCGCATCGCCAACCGCACCCGTATCCGGGCCGAGCAGATCCGGGCCGAATTCGGTGCCCGCGTCGTCGTCTATGACTGGGCGCAGGCCGGCAACATGCTGGAAGGCGCGATCACGGTCGTCAACGCCACCTCGATGGGCATGGACGGCAAGCCGCCGCTGCGAGTGCCGCTGGATGCGCTGGCGCCGGGCACGCTTGTCACCGATCTGGTCTATACGCCGCTGATGACGCCCTTCCTGCTGGAAGCGCAGGCCCGCGGCTGCGAGATCGTGGACGGGCTGGGCATGCTGCTGCATCAGGCCGCGCCGGGCTTTGAGCGCTGGTTCGGTCACCGCCCCGAGGTCGATGACGATCTGCGCCGGGCCGTTCTGGGATGAGCTATCTGCTGGGCCTGACCGGCAGCATCGGCATGGGGAAATCCACCGCTGCCGCGATGTTCGCCGAACTGGGCCATCCGGTCTGGGATGCCGATGCTGCCGTCCACCGGCTTTATGCGCCGGGCGGTGCGGCCGTGGCCAAGGTCGCCTCGGCCTTTCCGGGCGCGTGGAAGGATGGCGGCATCGACCGGGCGGCGCTGAAATCGGCGCTGGCCGCCGACCCGTCGGGTTTCGCCCGGCTTGAGGCGATCGTTCATCCTTTGGTCGCCGCCGACCGGGCAGATTTCATTGCCCGGCATGCGGGTGCGCCGATCATCGTGCTGGATATTCCGCTGCTTTACGAAAACGGCAGTCAGGCCGGGATGGACGGGGTGGCGGTGGTTTCCGCCCCTGCCGAGATCCAGCGGGCACGGGTGCTGGCGCGTCCCGGCATGACCGAAGAGGCATTCCAGATGATCCTGTCGCGGCAGGTGCCGGATGCGGAAAAGCGCCGCCTTGCCGATTGGGTGATCCCCTCGGACACGATGGACGCTGCACGGGCAGCGATCATGGACATCTGCGCCCGGATCGTGGCAGGAAGCCCCCATGCGTGAGATCGTTCTGGATACCGAGACCACCGGCTTTGACCCGACCACCGGCGACCGCATCGTCGAGATCGGCGCGGTCGAGCTGATGAACCACCTGCCCACCGGGCAGGTTTTCCATGTCTACATCAACCCCGAACGCTCGATGCCGAATGAGGCCTTCGAGGTGCACGGGTTGGGCGACGACTTCCTGCGCGACAAGCCGAAATTCGCGGAAATCGCCGGGGATTTCGTCAGCTTCATCGGCGACGACGCCAAGCTGGTCATCCACAACGCCCAGTTCGACATGAAATTCCTGAATTTCGAGCTGACCCGGCTGGGCCATCCCGCCATGCCTTATTCGCGCGCCGTCGACACGCTGGAACTGGCGCGCAAGAAATTTCCGGGCGCGCAGAACTCGCTGGACGCGCTGTGCCGGCGGTTCCGCATCGACAACTCGAACCGGACGCTGCACGGCGCGCTTCTGGACAGCGAATTGCTGGCCGAGGTCTATCTGGCGCTGCGTGGCGGGCGGCAACCGGGGCTGGTTCTGGAAACAGCGGCTGCTGCCGCCCAGAGCGGGTCCGGCGTTTCCGGTCAGGGCGGCCCGCGCGGCGCGCGTCCGCGCCCGCTTGCCCCCCGCCTGTCCGGGGCCGAGGCCGAAGCCCATGCCGCCTTCGTGGCCAAGCTGGGCGACAAGGCGGTGTGGCTGCGCTACCTCGGGCCGTAAAGCGCGGGCCTTCGGGCTTGCACAACCTTTCGCGCCTGTCGCAAGCTGTGCCCTCGAAGGGAAGGGAAGCGGCACTTGCTGAAGGATTGGTGGCAATTCACCCTCGCGCTGTTCGAGCGGATGGACAAGATCCACATGAGCCTGATCGCGGCGGGTGTGGCCTTCTATGCGCTGTTCGCGGTGTTTCCGGGGCTTGCGGCGTTATTCGCGCTGTGGGGCCTGTGGTACGACCCGCAGCTGATTGAACAGTATATCCTGCACACAGCCGATGAATTCATCCCCTCGGGCGCGGCGGATATCATCTATGGCCAAATCAACGAACTGATCGCGGCTGGACCCACGCAACTTGGCTGGACCACGGTGATTTCCTTCCTGATCGCCACGATCTCGGCGCGGGCGGGGGTCGATGCGCTGATCCGGGGGCTGAATGCCGCCAATGGCGTGCGCTCGCATTCGACGATCATGGGATTCCTGCTGGCCTATGTGCTGACGCTGGTCATTGTCGGCGTCGTCATCCTGGGGCTGGCGCTGATCATCGTCGTGCCCTTGATGCTGAACTTCCTGCCCGATGTGCCGCTGCGGGCGTGGATGCTGGGTTCGATCCCGTGGATCGCGATCTTTGTCATCGTGCTTCTGGTGATCGGGATCATGTATCGCTATGGCCCGAACGTGAAAACGCCCCGGACGGCGATCTTCACCTGGGGCTCGCTTTTCGCGGCGCTGGCATGGGCGCTGGCCTCCTATGCGTTCTCGGCCTATCTGGCCAGCTTTCACAGCTACAACCGCATCTATGGCTCGATCGGCGCGGTGATCGCGCTGCTGATGTGGTTCTATCTGGGCGGCTTCTCGGTGATGCTGGGGGCAATCATCAATCTGGAACTGGCCCGCCACCGCCGCGTCGCCGCCGCCCGCAAGCTGCGCAAGGCCGCCCGCGAAGACACCACACCCAAGAACTAGTGCTGCGAACCCGGACGCGCGGCCGAGGTCAGAACCACATCGGCCATGGCAGCGGGGCGGCGCTGGACGGGCTCGACCCGGAAATGCAGCCGCATGCTGAAGCGCCCGGCGCTGTGGTCGAATTCGGTCCGGCCCTCAAGCTGGCTGGCAAAGGCGTCGATCAACTGGCTGCCCAGCCCGGTCCCTTCGGCCATCGGGGCATCGCCGGTCGAATTCTCGACCTCAAGCACGGCCTCGGTCGGGCTTTCACTGCGCAGCGTCATGCGCACCCATGGCGGACGCCCATCCCCGCCCGAACCGGAATATTTCAGCGCATTGGTAAAGGCCTCGGTCGCCAGCAGCGACAGCGGCACGGCCTGATCGGGCATCAGAACCAAGGGTTGCAGATCGGTTTCCACCCGCAGTCCGGTCCCCGGCCCGACCGAGGCGTTCACCATCTGGTTGATGATGTCCATCAGCAGCCGGTCGGCCTCGACCGAATCCAGATGCTCGGCCTGATAGAGGTTGCGATAGATCGTCGCCAGCGACGCCACCCGGTCCTGCACTGAGCGCAGCACCCGCTTGGCATCGTCATGGTCGATCACCCGGATCTGCATGTTGATGATCGAGGCGATCAGTTGCAGGTTGTTCTTGACCCGGTGATGGACCTCTTTCAGCAGCACGGTCTTTTCGTTGACCGCGGCCTCCATCGCGTCCTCGTCGCGGATCAGGATGCGCGCCATGTTGTGGAACGTCGCGCTCATGTCGCCGATTTCGGTGGGCGCGTCCTTGAGGATCGGCGGCGGAGCCGAGCGGTCGCCGATGGCGAAGCGGCGCATCTGGCCGCGCAGCTCGCGGATATGGCGCAGCACCAGCCGGTAGACCGCGAAATAGGCCACCGAGAGCGAGGCCGCCCACAGGATCAGCGGCAGGACCAGCGCGGTGCGCCGCGTCTTGTCGATGCCGGCAATACCCGATTCCGAGCGCGTCCATGACCCCATCGCATAGACCAGCCCCGGCACCACCGGCACGACGCTGAAGATCCGCCGTTCGCCCTGCGCCGAATAGTCGCTGAAGGTAGTCTCGCTGCGCGACAGCAGCGAGGGCAGCGACTTGTCGCGCGGCAGCAGGTCGGAAAGCGAGGCTTTGCCATCCTGCCCGCCGGACAGGATCTGGCCCAGATTGTTGAAGGTCAGCACCTGCACGCTGTCGCCGCCCAGACCCGCGACATGGGTCGAGCGCAGCATGTCGTGCGACATGGCGACGCCGATGTAGCCCAGCAGTTCCGCCCCGCGATACAGCGGCTGGATCACGATGACCGAGGATTCGCCGTCTTCGCTGCCGATCATGCTGGTGGTGACCAGCGTGCCCGGACTTTCGACGAAATGCTTGAAGGCCGGGTCCTGCGTCATGTCATGCACCCCCGGCACCGAGGAGCATTCGCTGGTCCCGTCCAGCCGGGTGAAGCCCGCATAAGCAAAGTTCACCGTGCGCTGGACAAAGCTGCGCATGATGTCGGCGCAGGCGCGGGGGTTGTCCATCGTCTCGAGCACAGCCGGACCCAGCGCATCGGCGGTGCCAAGCGCGCCCTGCAGCAGCGCGCGTTCGCCCGCCGCTGCCGTGGCCGTCCGCCCCAGCAGTGCAATCTCGGCCGAGCGTTCATATTCGCGCGACAGATGCAGGGTCTGGATGACCGAAATCAGCCCGATCGGCAGGATCGCCAGCGACAAAAGCCCACCAAGGCGAAAACCCAGCCCCTTGGGGAACTCCCAGCCATCCAGCAATCCGCGCAGCACGAGACGCCGCCCCTAGCGTGAGACGGGGTGGTTTTGCGCCATGACGGCCAGCGTCGCGCGATCCGTCATCTCAAGCTCTTCGCCCGCTTCCAGCTTGAGAAGCTCTGCCAGACGCTTGCGGCCGCGATTGGCCCGCGACTTGACCGTGCCCACGGCGACCCCGGTCATGCCGGCGGCCTCCTCATAGGAAAAGCCCGAGGCCCCAACCAGAATCAGCGCCTCGCGCTGTTCGTCGGGAAGCTGCTGGAAGGCGACACGGAAATCGTTCAGCGCCAGCCGCCCGTCATGCTCGGGGCGGGTCGCCTGACGCGCGGCATGGATGCCGTCGCTGTCGCTGACCTCGCGCCGGGTCTTGCGGCGGGCGGAATAAAAGGTGTTGCGCAGGATGGTGAACAACCACGCCCGCAGGTTCGTTCCGGGCTGGAACTTGTCGATATGGGTCCATGCCTTGACGATTGTGTCCTGCACCAGATCGTCGGCAGACGCGCCCTCTCGGGTCAGCGACAGCGCAAAAGCGCGCAGGGCGGGAAGGTGATCCACGATCTCGTTTCGGGGGTCAGGATGGCCCGAAGCACGCGCCGTCTTGGCGTCCTTTGTCATGCGGGGCTACTCCTGCTCGCGCAATTTATCGAGCAATTCCAGAAACCTGTCGGGAACCTTCTGGGTGGTGTCCTGCTCATATACGCGTTTCAGGTTTTCATCGATTTGCTGTTCGATGGCGACCTTTCTGCGTTCCTCACGCCTTGTCTTCATTTTTAAGTTATTCCCGAAATTCTTGTGCGCACAGTTTGCAACGGATACGTATCCAATCAAGTTCCCTGTGAATATTGCATTTTTGAGGACGACATGAACGCAGCAGACCTGGCACAATCCATCAGCCGCGAGTTGCCCTATCTGCGTCGCTATGCGCGGGCGCTGACCGGAAGCCAGTCCGCCGGGGATAATTACGCGGCAGCGACACTTGAAGCCATCCTCAGCGATCGCAGCCTGATGGACGGGGCCGAGGCACGGGTGTGCCTGTTCCGCACCTTCCACGCGATCTGGCAAAGCTCGGGCCAGCCGGTCCATGCCGAGCCTCAGTCGCAGCACGAAGCCCGTGCCCAGACGCATCTGCGCGGCCTGACCCCCAACTCGCGCGAGGCATTGCTGCTGCGCACGATCGAGGAACAGCGCTACGACCAGATCGCGCAGATCATGCAGATCTCGCAGGAAGAGGCCGAAGAGCTGGTGCAGATCGCGCTGGAGGAGATGGGCCAGTCGCTGACCGGCAAGGTCATGGTCATCGAGGATGAAACCATCATCGCCATGGACCTCAAGGGCATCGTGCAAGCGATGGGCCACGAGGTTACCGGTATCGCCCGCACCCATAAGCAGGCGATCGAGCTGGCGCATGACAAGCGCCCCGAACTGATCCTGGCCGATATCCAGCTGGCCGATGGCTCATCCGGCGTCGAGGCGGTGAACGAACTGCTGGGCGATCTGGGCGACCTGCCGGTGATCTTCATCACCGCCTTCCCGGAGCGGCTGCTGACCGGCGACCGGCCGGAACCGGCCTTCCTGATCTCGAAACCCTATTCCGAGGAGCAGGTGCGCTCGGCGGTCAGTCAGGCAATGTTCTTTGCCTCGACCGAGGGGCTCAGCACCGTCTGAGACGACAAGGCCGGGATGGTGACATCCCGGCCCTTTTCTTTACATGGCGGCGACGGCCTGCTTGGCCTGCGCATACTCCGCGGCCAGCCGGTCGATCATCGCGGTCGCGGTCGCGATCCCGCGCACCGCGCCGATGCCCTGACCCGAACCCCAGATCTTGCTCCAGGCCTTGGCGCCGCCGAAATCCATGCTGGAAGGATCAGCACTGGCCAGCGCCGCCGGGTCCAGCCCGGCATTGCGGATCGAGGGGGCAAGGTAGTTGCCGTGGACTCCGGTGAACAGGCTGGAGTTCACGATATCCTCGGCACCGCTATCGACGATCATTTGCTTGTATTCTGGCTGGGCGTTGGCCTCGGACGTGGCGATGAACGGGCTGCCGATATAGGCCAGGTCCGCACCCATCACCTGCGCCGCCAGCACCGCACGCCCCGTGGCGATCGAGCCGGACAGCAGCAGCGGCCCGTCGAACCATTCGCGGATTTCCTGAATCAGCGCAAAGGGCGACTGGCTGCCCGCATGACCGCCCGCACCGGCAGCGACGGCGATCAGCCCGTCCGCACCCTTTTCGATGGCCTTGCGGGCGAAGGTGTTGTTGATCACGTCATGCAGGGCGATGCCGCCGCAATCATGGGCGGCGGCGTTCACCTCGGGGCGGGCGCCAAGGCTGGTGATCCAGATCGGTACGCGGTGGCGGTGGCAGATCTCGATGTCACGCTCCAGCCGGGCATTGGAACGATGCACGATCTGGTTCACCGCAAAGGGTGCAGCGGGGCGGTCGGGATTGGCCTGATTGTGGCGGTCCAGTTCCTCGGTGATGCGGGTCAGCCAGGCGTCCAGCAGGACCGGCTCACCCTCTTTCTCACGCGCGTTCAACGCCGGGAAACTGCCGACGATACCCGCCTTGCATTGCGCGATGACCAGATCCGGCCCCGAGACGATGAACATGGGCGAGGCCATGACGGGAATGCGCAGATTGGCAAGAATGGGCGGCAGCATGACGGATCCTCCGGTGGTCAGCATCGGCGGCAGGTTGCACAAGCCGCACGATGCTGCCAACGGTTCCGTGGCGTCGGTATCCTGCCGCGACTAGTAGGGCATCGGCATGTCGCGATGCAGCCGGTCGATGCGGCGCAGCGCCTCGTCCGACAGGACCAGATCGATTCCCTTCAGCAGATGCTCCAGCTGGTCCCGATTGGTCGCACCGATGATCGGGATGCAGGCAAAGGGACGCTGCCGAGTAAAGGCCACCGCCATGTGGATCGGGTCCAAACCCAGTTCATGGGCCAGCGCATGATAGGCCGCGACCACATCGGGGGCGCGCTTGGTGCGACGTCCGCCCAGATCGCCGGGACCGCCATGCGCCTTGTCGACAAAGGCGCGGCTGCCTTCGGGTTCTCCAAGGTGGTATTTGCCGGTCAGCAGCCCCGCCGCCAGCGGTGAATAGGCCAGCAGGGTCACGTCCTCATTCACGGCGACCTCGGCCATGTCGGTATCGTAAAGCCGGCACATCAGCGAATATTCGTTCTGCACCGTCACCACGCGCGGCGCACCGATGCGCTCGGCCGTGTCGATCCAGCGCGAGGTGCCCCAGGCGGATTCGTTCGACAGGCCAAAGGCGCGGATCTTGCCCTCGCGGACGGCGTCACTGACGGCCTCCAGCACATCGGCCATGTGATCCAGCGTCTTTTGCCGATCCTGCTTGCGCGGGTCATAGCGCCAGTTCTGGCGGAAGGCGTAGCTGCCCCGGACCGGCCAATGCAGCTGATAGACATCGATGTAATCGGTCCGCAGACGCTTCAACGATGCGTCGATGGTCTGGTGGATGGTCTTGCCGTCATAGCCATGCAGGCGCACCTTGTCGCTGGGCCCGGCGACCTTGGTCGCGATCTCGACCTTGTCGCGCCCGCCGCGATCCGACAGCCACGCGCCGATGATTTCCTCGGTCCGGCCGACAGTTTCACGCTCGACCGGGTTCACCGGATACATTTCGGCTGTGTCGAGGAAGGTGATGCCGGCTTCCAGCGCCATGTCCATCTGGCCATGTGCATCGGCCATCCCGGTCTGGTTGCCAAAGGTCATGGTCCCCAGCGACACGGCACTGACCGAGACGTCGCTGTTTCCAAGCGTCACACGTTGCATCGAAACCCTTTCAGTATTGGCGGAAGAGAATGGGAGTCGAACCCACCCGGGACAGGCTCGCTGCCCCAACCGGATTTGAAGTCCGGCCGCCCCACCGGGGACGATTCTCTTCCAAATGGCTCATCCGTCCGACCCGCCCGGCGTGAACTGGTCGATCCGGTGCGGATTGATGCGCCGCAAATCGCCCCGCCGCAAGGTTAGACCGAGCCTGTCGAAGAAGTCGAGGATCTGGATTGCCACCTTGCGTCCGTTCTGCACGCGGTCGCGAAACTCGGGCGCGGTGAACCAGCCATCCGTGGTCTGCGCGGCCACGTCACGGATGATGGCGACCATTTCCACAGTGGTGGCGCGGGCAAAAAAATGATCATGCGCGATCTGGTCGATCCGGCCCTGCCGCGCGGCCATGCGCAGGATGCGGCGTATCTCGGGCTCGTCTACGCCAAGCTCGGTGGCGAAGTCGCGGACGCGGGGCGGGCGAAAGCGTTCCTCGCCGGTCAGATGTGGCAGGATGCGGGCAAGGATGTCCTCATCCGCGTCCGAGAGGCGCGGCAGGTGGCCGGGCAGGCGGATGAAGGCCCCGTCCAGCGCGATGTGACCGGCGTCAGCCTCAGTACGGATGAAGCTTCCGAAATCGGGCTTCGGCAGGCGGGGGGACAGGACCAACCGCAGCCTTTCGCGCCCCAGCCCCTGCAAGTCGGCGTTGTCGCGGTGAAACTCGGCCAAGGCATCCTGCATCTGCTGGCGCAAGGCGGCCAGCCCCTGCGGTGCCAGCGCCTGCGAGGTGTCCGCGATGATGACAAGGCCAGAGGCGGTCAGCGCGGTATCAAGCTGCTGGGGCGACATTGCCCGGTCACGAGCGAAACCGCCCAGATCGACCAGACCGCTGTCCCCCAGCGCCGCCAGGGCAGCCACAGGGTCAGGCAGGGACATGGCCCGCAGGGCCGCGATCCGCTCGGGACGCGCGCGGCGGCGGGAGGGCGCGCGCAGATCGACGATGTGCCCACCACCGATGGTGCGCCGGGCGGACACGTCGCGCAGAATGAAACGGTCGCCCACCGTGGCAGCCAGCGGGCGGTCCAGAACGATCTGAGCCAACCCCTCGGCACCGGGGGCCAGATCGCCTTCCAGCGGGACGATACGCGCGCCAAGCTCGGCCGCGCCGACATGCAGCCGGGCCGGAAACCATGTCGACAGGGGCTTGGGTTCAGAGTCCAGCGTGTGCAGAACCACGTCCATGCGTTCGGTCGGCGCGTGCAGAACCGGGTCCAAGGCCATGTCGCCGCGCGCGATGACCTCGCGTGTGATCTGGTCGCCCGACAGGTTCAGGGCGCAGCGCTGGCCCGCCAGACCGTGATCGGCCTTGCGGTTCTGGGCATGGATGCCGCGCACCCGCGCCGACAGGCCCGAGGGGCTGAGGGTGATCTGATCCCCGACCGCAACCCGCCCTGACAGCACTGTCCCGGTCACCACCGTGCCCGCCCCGGCTAGGGTAAAGCTGCGGTCGACGGCCATGCGAAAGCGCGCATCCGCTGCGCGGGCGGTCGTGGCCGCCTCGGCCTTGGCAAGCTCGACCCGCAGGATCTCGACCCCCGCGCCAGTCAGCGATGAGACCGGCAGCACGGGCGCGCGCGCCAGTCCGGTCGCGGCTAGCATGTCGTCGATGTCAGCAGTCAGCCCGGCAATGCGCTCTGCATCGGCAAGGTCGGATTTCGTCAGCGCGACGATGCCGCGGGTGATGCCCAGCAGATTGAGGATCGCCAGATGCTCGCGCGTTTGCGGCATGATCCCGTCATCGGCGGCGACAACCAGCAGGGCCAGATCGATGCCGCCCGCACCCGCCAGCATGGTATGGACGAATTTCTCATGCCCCGGCACATCGACAAAGCCGGTGATCGCGCCGCCGCCCAGATCGGCATAGGCAAAGCCCAGATCGATGGTAATGCCGCGGGCCTTTTCCTCGGCCAGACGGTCGGCATCGATGCCGGTCAGGGCGCGGACCAGCGCGGTCTTGCCATGGTCGATATGACCAGCCGTGCCGACGATCATCCCGAGATGGCAGCCAGCAGCGCCGCGTCGTCGGGCAGGCAGCGCAGGTCAAGGATCAGCTCATCATTATGGATGCGGCCGATGATCGGGGTGGAAAGCCCGCGCAGGCGCTCGGCCAAGGCCTCGGGCGAGGGGCCAAGTGCCAGCCCGGCGCTGGGAATGGTTTCGGTGGGCAGCGCGCCCGAGCCGATCTGGCTGGCGCAATCGGTGACGCGGACCCGGCAGCCCAGTTTCGCGGCGACGCGCGGGGCCAGACGTTCGGCCTGCGCGCGGATCTCGGGCTCGGGGCGGGCAAGCAGACGCAACGTGGGCAGGCGGTCGGCCAGCCGGTCAGGGTCGCGATACAGGCGCAGCGTGGCCTCGGTCGCAGCTATACGGATCTTGTCCATGCGGACGGCGCGCTTCAGCGGATTCCTGTTGATGGCGGTTATGATCTCGCGCTTGCCGACAATGAACCCCGCCTGCGGGCCGCCCAGCAGCTTGTCGCCGGAAAAGGTCACGACATCGGCACCCTCGGCCACCGCCTCGGCCACGGTGGGTTCGGGTTTCAGACCCCAGCGCCGCAGATCGACCAATGTGCCCGAACCCAGATCGTTGACCAAGGGCAGACCGGCCTGATGTGCCATCAAAGCCAGTTCGGGGGCGGACACTTCCTTGGTGAAGCCCTCGATCCGGTAGTTCGAGGTATGGACCTTCATCAGCAAACCGGTGTCCGGACCGATCGCCTGAAGGTAATCCTTGGCATGGGTGCGGTTGGTGGTGCCCACCTCACGCAGGATGCAACCGGCCTGCTCCATGATCGCGGGCATCCGGAAGGCACCGCCGATCTCGATCAGCTCCCCGCGCGAGACGATGGCCTCGCGGCCCTTGGCCAGCGTGTTCAGGACGATCAGCACGGCCGAGGCATTGTTGTTGACGACGGTCGCGTCCTCGGCCCCGGTCAATTCGCAAAGAAGCCCGCGCAGGTGGCTGTCACGTTCGCCGCGACCGCCACTATCCAGATCGAATTCCAGCGCGGCGGGGGCGCGCATCGCGGCAACGGCGGCCTCGATGGCGGATTCGGCCAGCAGGGCGCGGCCCAGATTGGTGTGCAGGACGGTTCCGGTCAGGTTCAGGACCGGGCGCAGCCGCGACTGTGCCTCGGAGGCCATCGACTTGACCACCCGGATCAGGATTTCCCGCGCATCGGGCAGCGGATCGGGGCGGTTGGCGCGGATCGTCGCCAGCTCGGCACGCAGCGCAACCGTCACCGCCGGGCGGCCATGGGTCTGGATCAGCGGGCCGCAATCGGCCAGCAACCTGTCGACCGAGGGCAGGGACCGCAGGTCGGACATCAATAGCCCACGAGGAAGGGGTTGTAGCCGCCCCGCTTCCATTCGGTTTCGCCCATCATCAGGTCCAGACCAAGGCTCGCCACGTCATCGGCGATGGGCTCCAGCGTCGGGTTCTTGTTCTGATAAAGAATCTTCACCCAGCGCGCGCATTCGCGACAGATCTCGGCCTTGACGGTGGCCTCATCGGTTTCGACCGAGCGATAGGTGATACCCTTGGTCGAACCGCAGCAGGTGCAGCGGACCCGCACCTCGTTCCACAGCGTCTGGCAGGTCGCGCAGGAGCAATAGCGCGCGCCCTCGGCCCCCATGTTTTCGGTAACCATGCTGACGGCGGCGCGACCACCGCAGGCCGGGCAGGCGCCGACATGGATCGGGACCAGTTGTTCCACGTGAAGCCCTGCAGCCAGCATCGCGGCATGGACCTGAAGGGCGGCGGCGGCGAACAGGTGCGGGGCGACGCTGTCCTCGGGGATCTGGTCGGTCAGGACATTGGTCATTACCCAGTCCAGATCCTCGGGCTCGGCGGATTGCAGGGCCTGCAGCGCCAGACGGCCCGGTTCGGGCATTTCGACATCGGCCAGCATGTCGCACAGCTTGGGCAGGATCAGCGCCAGCCCCGCGCGCATGTCGTTGCGATCCAGAGGCGGCATGCGCGAGGAGCGCGCCAATGCGATACGTTCGGGCGACAAAGGCTCGGGGCGCGGCAATTCGCGGGCCAGTTCGGCCTGCGCCAGCGCCACTTCACCCAGGAAACGCAGATAGGGGGCAAGGTTCGGGCTGTATTCGGCCAGAAACTCGAAACGCTCGGCCCTTGTGGTGAAAAGCGCCTCGGGATCGGGCAGGCGCGCCAAGGGGACCTTGGCTACGCCGCCGATCATCGAAGGGTCGGGTTTGGGATCGGAAGTCATCTTGTCCTTTGGGGGCAGACGCGCCTTTGTGGCTTACTCTGCCGGGCCGCGCCCTTCTCGTCCAGCCAGTTCACGCAGCCATTTGCGGTGATGCCGCCATGCCCAGCCGCCGGTCACCGTGCCCCGTGTCATCGCGCGCAGCGTCCCCCGCGTCCAGATCGCCGCATAGACATGCATGATGAACACAAGGATGATCGCCACCGCCGCCAGCGAATGGATCAGCATCGCCCAGCGACGCACGGGAATGGTCACGAGATCGGGGAAAAACTGTTCCCAGATCATCACGCCCGAGCCGATCAGCACCACGATCAGCACCGACATCGCCCAGAACACGCCCTTCTGCCCGGCATTGTATTTGCCAAGCTCGGGCAGGCGTTCCTCGTGACCCTTCACCACATCGCCGATATGGCTGACCCAGGTCCGATCCTCGGGACGGGGCAGGTTCAGCCGCCACAGCTGCAGGAACAGCACAAGGAAGCTGAAGAACAGCAGGATGCCGACGAACGGATGCAGCCAGCGTGTGGTCTGCCCGCCGCCAAAGAGCCCGGTCAGGAAGTAGAGCGAGGGATGAAACAGCGCCAGCCCGGACAGCAGCAGCACGATCAGGCTAAGCGCGGTGATCCAGTGATTGGCCCGGGTGAAGCCGCGATAGCGGCTGACGGTCACTGGGGCGCGGGTTTCGATGTGATCGCCGCTTTGAGAATATTGACGCTTTTCCATCATACCCTCTCATCCCTGGGGGGAAGGCTGCGGTCGACCAGATGCTCGGCCTCACGCTCTTCCTCGGCGCTGACGCGATTGGCCCGGGCGAAGAGCCCATGCAGGATCGAGCCCACCGCCGCCGCCCCGATGATCGCCAGACCGATGGTCTTGGTCACGCCCTTCCAGCCGCGCACCACCGGAGAGATTTGCGGATTGGCAGGCAGACCCGAATAAAGCTCGGGCTGGTCGGCATGGTGCAGCACATAGAAGACATGCGTGCCGCCCACGCCCTCGGGGTCATAGATGCCGGCGTTTTCGTAGCCGCGCGATTTCAGGTCGGCCACGCGCATATTGGCGTGTTCGATCATGTCCTCCTTGGCGCCGAAGACGATGGCCTGCGTAGGGCAGGCCTTGGCGCAGGCCGGTCCCTGCCCGACGGCAACGCGGTCCGAGCACAGGGTGCATTTATAGCTTTTATGATCGGTCTTGCTGACGCGGGGAATGTTGAACGGGCAGCCGGTGATGCAATAGCCGCAACCGATGCAGTTCTCGTGGATGAAATCCACGATACCGTTCGAATATTGCACGATCGCGCCGGGGGCCGGGCAGGCTTTCAGGCAGCCCGGATCCTCGCAATGCATGCAACCGTCCTTGCGGATCAGCCATTCGAAATTGCCGGTTTCCGGGTTTTCGAATTCGCTGAAGCGCATCAGCGTGAACATGTCCGGGGTCAGGTCATGCGGGTTCTCGAACATGCCGACATTATGCTCGATCTCGGGCACGGTGTCGTTCCACTCGGCGCAGGCCGACTGGCAGGCCTTGCAGCCGATGCATTTGGACACATCGATCAGCTTGGCCACCGGGGTCAGCTGACGTTCAGGCTTGGGCAGGTCCGGCATTGCTGAGGCGCGGACGACATCGCCCACGCCAAGGTTCGCCTTCATCGGCTGGATCGGCGGGTTTGACACCGCCGTCCGTGGGCTGTCGAGGTTCGGGTCCATGGTCATGATACCACCTCCCCTGTGGCCGGCTCGATATTGACAAGGAACGCCTTGAATTCAGGCGTTTCCACATTCGCGTCACCGACAAAGGGCGTCAGGCTGTTCGGGCCGAAGCCCTTGCGCGCCGCGCCCATGAAGCCCCAATGCAGCGGGATGCCGATGACATGCACCAGCTTGTCGCCGCATTGCAGCGGGCGCAGCCGCTTGCTGACCAGCGCCTTGGCCGTGATCGAGCCGCGTTTGGACCAGACCCGCACCGTGCCGCCCTTGGTGATGCCCTTTTCGGCGGCGAGTTCTTCGCTGATCTCGACGAAGAATTCGGGCTGAAGGGCCGCGTTGATGCGGTTGTGCTTGGTCCAGTAGTGGAAATGCTCGGTCAGGCGATAGGACGTCGCCACGAACGGGAACTCGTCGCTGGTCGCGAACTGATCCGCATCCTTGGCAAAGACCCGTGCCACCGGGTTGCCGCGCATTTCCGGGTTGAAGACGTTGGCCAGCGGCGACTCGAATGGCTCCATATGCGTCGGGAAGGGCCCGTCGCGCATCATGCCCCGGCTAAACAGGCGCGACGAGCCTTCCGGGTTCATGATGAAGGGGCCGACCTCGTCGGGCTTCGCGGTGGGGGCGATATCGGGCACGTCGTAACCCGCCCATTTCTCGCCATTCCACTCGATCAGCTTGCGCGATGGGTCCCAGGCCTTGCCCTGCATGTCCGCCGAGGCCCGGTTGTACAGAATCCGGCGGTTCAGCGGCCAAGCAAAACTCCAGTTCAGGAAGGCCCCGGTGTCGTCGGGATCGGAGTTGTCCCGCCGCGCCATGTTGTTGCCTTCCTCGTTCCAGCTGCCGCTATAGATCCAGCAGGCCGACATGGTCGAACCGTCGTCGCGAAGCTGGCTGAAGTTCAGCAATTGCTTGCCCTGCGCGGTCAGCAGCTTGGTCGCGTCCTTGAGATCAAAGACATCGGCCAGCGCGCGACCGTTCAGTTCCTTCGCCAGTTCCTCGGCCGAGGGTTCGTTCTCGTCCTTGTAGTTCCAAGTCAGGTTCAGGATCGGATCGGGGAAAGGCCCGCCCTCATCCTGATACATCTTCTTCATGCGCAGGAAGATCTGCGACATGATCCACGTATCACGCTTGGCCTGACCGGGGGGCGTCGCCGCCGCCCAGTGCCACTGCATCCAGCGCCCCGAATTGACCAGCGAGCCGTCGTCTTCGGCAAAGCTGGTTGTGGGCAGCTCGATCACCTCGGTCTGGATCGAGGCCGTGTCCACGTCATTATATTCGCCGTGGTTTTCCCAGAAATGGGCGGTCTCGGTTTCCAGCGGGTCCATGACCACCAGAAGCTTCAGCTTGGACAGCGCCGAGGTGACCTTGCCCCGGTTGGGGAAGGACAGCAGCGGGTTGAAGCCCTGGCAGAAGTAGTTGGTGATCTTGCCTTCGTTCATCAGGTCGAACATGCGCAGGATGTCATAGGTCGGGACATCCAGCTTGGGCAGGTAGTGGAATGCCCAGTCATTGTCGGCCCGCGCGGCATCGCCCCACATAGCCTTCATGAAGCTGACCATGAACTTGGGATAGTTCTGCCAATAGCTGGTCTGACCCGGCCTCAGCGGCTTGAAGGAACGGCTGGACATGTAGGTGGTCCAGTCCTTTTCCTTCTCGGTCGGGATGTTCATGTAGCCCGGCAGCAGGTTCGACATCAGGCCGACATCGGTCAGGCCCTGAATGTTCGAATGCCCGCGCAGCGCATTCATCCCACCACCCCGGACGCCGATATTGCCCAGGACCAGCTGCAGCATCGCCATGCCGCGGATGTTTTGCGCACCCTTAGAATGCTGGGTCCAGCCAAGCGCGTACATCGAAGTCATGGTCTTATCGACCGCCGAACACTCGCCGATCATCTCGGCCACCTTCAGGAACTTATCCTTAGGCGTGCCGCAGACCTGCTCGACCAGTTCGGGCGTGTAGCGCGAGACATGTTCCTTGAGCAGGTTCCAGACGCAGCGCGGGTGTTCCAGCGTCATGTCGATCTGCGCAAAGCCGTCTTCGCCGATGACGTAATCCCAGCTGGATTTGTCGTAGTCGCGCTTCTCGGGATCGTAGCCCGAGAACAGGCCGTCGCTCCAACCGAACTCGTCCTTCACGATGAAGGCGGCGTTGGTGAAGTTCTTGACGTATTCCCACTGGACCTTGTCGTTCAGGATCATCCAGTTGATCAGGCCCATCAGGAAGGCGATGTCCGAGCCCGGCCGGATCGGCGCGTAGTAATCGGACACGGATGCGGTGCGCGTGAAGCGCGGGTCGACCACGATCAGCTTGGCGCCGCGATGCGCCTTGGCCTCGGTCACCCATTTGAAGCCGCAGGGATGGGCTTCAGCGGCGTTGCCGCCCATGACGACCACGAGGTCGGTATTCTTGATGTCGGTCCAGGAGTTGGTCATCGCTCCACGGCCAAATGTCGGGCCCAAACTGGACACCGTGGGGCCGTGTCAGACGCGCGCCTGGTTATCGAATCCGACGATCCCCATGGACCGGACCACTTTATAGGTCAGCCATGCGGTTTCATTGGTGGTGGCCGAAGCGGCCAGAAACCCGGTCGAGGTCCAGCGGTTCACCGGAACTCCGGCATCGTTGGTTTCGATCAGGTTGGCGTCACGGTCGTCCTTGAGCGCGCGGGCGATCTTGTCGAGCGCCTCTTCCCAACTGATGTCTTCCAGCGTGTCGGAACCGGGACGGCGGATGCGCGGCTGGGTCAGGCGGGTGGCGGACAGGACTGTGTCCTTGAGCGCTGCGCCCTTGGGGCAAAGCGTACCGCGGTTCGTCGGGTGGTCGGCATCGCCCTCGATATGGACGACGTGGGCTTCTTCGCCCGCCGCGACATCACCCTTGGAATAGATCAGGATCCCGCAGGCAACCGAGCAATAGGTGCAGGTGTTTCGCGTTTCCGTGGTCGAGGCCAGCTTGAAGGCACGCACATGCGCCTGTTCCGCCGCCTCGGCCGCGCCAAAACCCATGGCCCCGAGCGAAGTTGCCGCGACACCCGCACCCGCCAGCTTCAGAAAGCCGCGACGTGAGAGGTCGATGTTCATCGTGCCTCCTTTTTGCCTGTCAATTGGATAGGTAAGGTCCAGCATGACTCCGCAGGCAAAGGCATGTCAAGCGACGCAAGGTCGCAGGCATTCGACGTTTTCCCCAGAAAAACCCTAGGTTTATGCTGCAAGGCAGCATGGATCAGACCTCGACGGCGACTGCCCCGATCGGATGCGAGCAGCAGGCCAGAATGTAGCCTGCCTCGATATCCTCGTCGCTGATCCCGCCATTATGGACCATATGCACCTCGCCCGAAGTCTTGCGGATCTTGCAGGTTCCGCACAGCCCGAAGGTGCAACCCGAAGGGATGTTCAGTCCGTTCGCCTTGGCCACGCCCAACACCGTATCGGTCTGGGTGCAGGTTGCCGTAACCCCCGAAATCGCAAAGCTGATCCGGGACTCGCTGGCCTCATCGGGGACCAGATCATCCAGCACCGGGGCTTCGGATTCATTGCGCACCGGCGCGCCGAAGCTTTCCTGATGGTAGCGGTCCATGTCGTAGCCAAGCGCCACCAGCATGTCGCGCACCGCCTGCATGAAGGGCTCGGGGCCGCAGCAGAAGACCTCACGCTCCAGATAGTCGGGGGCCATCAGGCCCAGCATGATCTGGTTCAGCCGGCCACGATAGCCGTGCCAGCTGCGGAAGGGATCGCCCTCCTCGACCGTGAAGCGTAATTGCAGTCCCGGCACGCGGTCGGCCATCTGTTCGAGCCGCTGGCGAAAGATGATGTCGCTGGGCGTGCGGGCGGCATGGACAAAGACGATGTCCGGCATTTCGCCGGAATCCCACGCCCATGTCGTCATCGACATCAAGGGCGTGACCCCGGACCCGGCTGAGATGAACAGATATTTCGGCGCCTCATGCCGGATGAAGCTGAAGATCCCCGCCGGGCCATACGCCTTAAGGCGCATCCCCGGACGCAGGTGGTCGATCATCCAGCGCCCGCCCTGACTGCCGGGCTGCGCCTTGACCGTGATCGAGATCGACAGCGGCCGCGACGGGCTGGAGCTGATCGTATATGTCCGCTGCACATTGCCGCCGGGCACCGGCAGGTCCAGCGTGACGAACTGGCCCGGCTGGTAGTCGAAAAAGGCCCCGGATGGCGCGCGAAAGGTGAACGTCGCGGTGTCCGTGGTCTCGGGCACGATCATCGCGCATTCCAAAGGCTCATCGTCGCGCCACGGCCTGTCACCAAAGGCCTTGACCAGAACCGCCATCACTCGGCCGCCATGGCGGGGACGGGTGACAGACGGCCCTTCATCACGCCGGCATACCAATCCACGAAATGGATCACGCCCTCTTCCTGCGTGCGGGAATAGGGACCGGGTTCATAGGCGGGCGAGCGGATGCCGTTCTGGTTTTCCTCGACCACGCGGCGGTCCTCATCGTTGGTGGCCATCCAGACTTCGGTCAGCTTCTCAATATCGTAGTCCTTGCCCTCGACCGCATCCTTGTGGACCAGCCATTTGGTCGTCACCTCGGTCTCGGTCGGGCTGATCGGCAGCAGGCGGAAGACGATGGCATGATCGGCCAGGTAGTGGTTCCAGCTGGACGGGAAGTGATAGAACATCAGGCTGCCCGCATCGGCCCAGGGCATGTTACCCATCAACCGCGACACCGCCGATTTCGTCGACATGGTGAAGCTTTCGGCATGATCCAGCAGCGGCACCCGCGCCATACGCCATTGCATGTCCGCCTGATTGACGAAGCGGGCCGGAATCCCGGCCTTGTCGCAGCGATCCCAATGCTCAAGAATTTCCGGCGAGGCAGCATTCGGCCCTTCCATCACCGTCATCAGCGGATTGTCGGAATAGCTTCGGCACAGCGACGGATGCGAGCCGCTGCAGTGATAGCACTCGCGGTTGTTCTCGATCACCAGCTTCCAGTTGCCCTTTTCGACGATGGTCGAGGAATGGGCGACCTTGGCATCGGCCAGCAGCCCCGAAGGCGCAAGATAGGGGATCAGGTTCTTGGCCAGATCGGCGATCGCCGGCGGAATGGCGGCAAGGCAGACAAAGACCATCCCACCCAGATCGACGCAATGAACCGGCTTCAACCCGAACTTCGAGGCGTCGAAGTCATCACCCATGTCGCGGGCGTAAAGCAACTTGCCGTCCAGCTCGTAAGTCCATTGGTGATACGGGCAGACAAGTTTCGTGGTCGAGCCGCTTGCCTTGGAGCACAGCCGCTGCCCGCGATGACGACAGACGTTGTGGAAGGCCCGGATCTTACCGTCCCCGCCCCGCAAGATGATCACCGGATAGGCACCGACCTGAAGCGTCGCGTAATTCCCGGTCTTGGGGATTTCACAGGACGGGATGGCAAACAGCCATTCCCGATACCAGACGTGGTCCAGATCCGCCTGAAATACGCCGGGATCACAATAAAGATCCCGCGTCAGGGCGTAATTTTTCTGCCTGCTGACAAGCTGCGACAGGATTTCCGAAGAGTTGAGCATGACCAGTTACCGGTGGCTTTGAGTGGCGTGGCGTCCTGTGTCGAATTTGGCAGGGCCGTGACTGCGACAGCCGATCAAATGCGACATCCCGATGGCGAAAACGGATAGCTCGCGATCCTGCCATTTTCGCTCTTGCGGCGCTTTCAGCCCCATGCAGAGGGCCAGTTTTCAAGGCGAAAATCGATTCTCTGCATAAGGCTGTGGAGGAATCGGGTGCGACTCACGAGGGCGAATCTGTGGGAATCAGCCTCGGTCTTTCGAGGGTGTGGGCGACTCATCAGAACGACCCGGGAACGGAGGACTCTTCTCCACATGTAGACAAAAAATCGACACTTACTCACATGCTGGGGAAAACTAAACTTTTCACAAAGTTATCCACAGTATGGTTTTATTTAAGATACTGTATTTATTTAGTTAATTGTTGACAGTCCGCAGATGGTTAATCTTTTCCACATTGGCGCCTTGTGGGGGTTTCTTCCGTGAAACACTCTTTTCCGGTTATCCACAGGGCCTACTTCATCATCATCTTTCCTTTATCTTTCTTTTCATTTGAAGAAAGGAGAGACCGAATCCGGAGATGCTCATGCTCGATCTGTTCGCCTCGTCTTACCCATTGGTAAAGGCGCTTCATGTCATGGCCGTCCTGTCATGGATGGCAGGGCTGTTCTATCTTCCGCGGCTGTTTGTCTATCACGCTGAACGGGGACAGCAGACCGATGCCGAGCCAGCACGCTCTTTGATCATCATGGAGGAGAAACTGCTGCGCTTGATCATGAACCCTGCCATGATCGTCACTTGGATCGCAGGTCTGATCCTGGTTCTGACGCCGGGAATCGTTGACTGGACAATGCTTTGGCCTTGGACCAAGGCAGGTGCAGTGATCGCGATGACCTGGTTTCATATGTGGCTGGCCGGGCAGCGCCGCGCGCTGCTGACGGGCAGGGGGCTGACAGGACGTCGCTATCGAATGATGAACGAATTGCCGACGCTGCTGATGGTCGTGATCGTGCTGTCGGTGATCCTGAAGTTCTGAGAATTGACTCGCGGTGGGATTCTTCCTATCTGAGACAGGACTGCCGTCCGGTAGATTCTTTCCATCACATGATTCCATTGCGGCGCGCTCAATTTCGGCGTGTCTATAGGCCCGAAATGAGCGAAGAACGTCTTAACCTGTCCGATCTCAAGGCGAAGAGCCCGGCAGACCTGCTGGCTATGGCCGAAGAGTGGGAAATCGAGAACGCGTCGACCATGCGCAAGGGCGAGATGATGTTCTCGATCCTGAAGGAGCATGCTGAAGAAGGCTTCGAAATCGGGGGCGATGGCGTCCTTGAGGTCGTCCAGGACGGATTCGGCTTCCTGCGCTCGACCGGGGCGAACTATCTGCCCGGTCCCGATGATATTTACGTCAGCCCGGATATGATCCGTCAGCACTCGCTACGCACCGGAGATACGCTGGAAGGCGTAATTCGCGCGCCGGGCGAGAATGAACGCTATTTCGCGCTGACGAAAGTTGAGAAGATCAACTTCGAAGATCCCGAAAAGGCACGCCATAAGGTCGCCTTCGACAACCTGACGCCGCTTTATCCCAATGAACGGCTGAAGATGGAGATCGAGGACCCGACGATCAAGGATCGTTCGGCTCGTATCATCGATCTGGTTGCCCCGATCGGAAAAGGGCAGCGATCGCTGATTGTCGCACCGCCGCGCACGGGTAAGACCGTTCTGCTGCAAAATATTGCGCATTCGATCGAAAAGAATCACCCCGAGTGCTATTTGATCGTGTTGCTGATCGACGAACGTCCTGAAGAGGTGACGGACATGCAGCGCTCGGTCAAGGGTGAGGTGATCTCCTCGACCTTTGATGAACCGGCGAGCCGTCACGTGGCCGTGTCCGAGATGGTGATTGAAAAGGCGAAGCGGCTGGTCGAGCATAAACGAGATGTTGTGATTCTTCTCGACTCGATCACCAGACTTGGTAGGGCGTTCAACACTGTTGTGCCGAGCTCGGGTAAAGTTCTGACCGGTGGTGTCGATGCGAACGCATTGCAGCGGCCGAAGCGCTTCTTCGGCGCGGCGCGGAACATCGAAGAGGGCGGATCGCTGACCATCATCGCGACCGCGTTGATCGACACTGGCTCGCGTATGGACGAGGTGATCTTCGAAGAGTTCAAGGGCACCGGCAACAGCGAGATCGTTCTGGATCGCAAGGTTGCGGACAAGCGTGTCTTCCCGGCGATGGATATTCTGAAATCCGGTACCCGGAAAGAAGAACTCCTGGTCGATTCGAAGGATCTGCAGAAGACCTATCTGCTGCGCCGTATCCTCAACCCAATGGGAACGACCGATGCGATCGAGTTCCTGATTTCGAAGCTGAAACAGACGAAAACCAACGGCGAGTTCTTCGAATCGATGAACGCCTGATGGTCCGGAGGACGGATTGGACACAATCTTTGCCGAGGCAACCCCGCCCGGTCGCGGAGGTGTTTCTGTCATCCGCCTGAGCGGGCCTGATTCGCATGCGGTCATTGAGACACTGGCAGGCTTCTTGCCTGAAGCGCGCAGATCTTATCTGCGCGCTTTACGTGATGGCGACGATCTGATCGACCGAGCGTTGGTTATTCGATTCGATGAGGGTGAGAGCTTTACCGGGGAGCAAGTGGCGGAAGTCCATGTTCACGGCGCCCCAGTCATCGTGAATCGACTTAACGTCGCGCTGGTTTCGCGAGGAGTCCGCCGTGCAGAAGCTGGTGAATTCACGCGCCGCGCGTTTCTTAACGGGATGATGGACCTGGCCGAGGCCGAGGGCTTGGCCGATCTGTTGTCCGCCGAAACGGAAGCGCAGCGCAAATTGGCGATGCGGGCAACTGAAGGTGAGTTGGGCAAGCAGACTGATGTCCTACGGACAAAATTGATCCGTGCCGGCGCGCTGATTGAAGCGAGTATCGACTTTGCGGATGAGGAAGTACCTGAGGAAGTCCCAGCGGAAGTATTCCACTTAGTGCGAGACGTGCGGATTGAAATCGAGAAGATGCTCTTCAGCTATCCGGCGACCGAACGTCTTCGGCAGGGTTATGAAGTGGCGATCATCGGACCGCCAAATGCAGGAAAGTCGACACTTATCAACAGGATTGCCCGCCGAGAACTCGCGCTAGTATCTGATATTGCGGGGACGACACGAGACATTATCGAGTTGCACACGGATCTGCGCGGCCTTCCCGTGACTTTCTTGGACACAGCGGGACTGCGTGACAGTCAAGATCCAGTGGAAGCAATGGGCATCTCTCGGGCAACTGGGCGCGCCAAAGAGGCAGATCTTAGGATACACCTGTCCGCCGATGGATGGGATGGGGTAGACTGGAACAAAGACGATATTCGTGTTCGATCGAAAGCGGATCTTGTAAACGGTGAAGGACTAGCCATATCCGCGGAAACTGGAGCAGGGGTCGCCGATCTTCTCGATTTGATCTATGATCGACTGAAAGCGAAAGCCTCACGTTCCGGCTTGGTGGGACACAAAAGGCAAGCAGAATCGCTTTCAAGGGCATACACGTGTTTGGACATTGATCCAGACATGGCCCCGGAGTTGATGGCTGAGAGTATTCGCCAGGCTGCACATGCGCTTGCGGAGATGGTGGGCCGGGTAGGTGCCGAGGATTTTCTGGACGAGATCTTTTCCTCGTTCTGTATCGGGAAGTAGGGTGTTTCACGTGAAACAATTCGATGTGATTGTCGTTGGTGCAGGACATGCGGGTGTTGAAGCCGCTATGGCCGCGGCACGAATGGGTGCAAATACCGCATTGGTGACAATGCGCATGGATGACATCGGTACGATGTCCTGCAATCCGGCCATTGGCGGCTTGGGCAAGGGCCACCTGGTACGTGAAGTCGATGCTCTTGACGGTGTTATGGGACGGATTGCGGATGCAGCCGGCATTCAGTTCCGTCTGCTTAATCGTCGTAAAGGTCCGGCGGTGCAAGGGCCTCGTGCGCAGGCGGATAGAGCGCTTTATCGTGCCGCGGCGAGGAAAATGGTAGAGGGGCAGGCGAACCTCAGCATTGTTCTGGGTGAAGTGAGCGAGCTGGTAGCGAGTTCGGATGGTGTCGAAGGAGTTAGGCTGGCTGATTCGACTGAACTACTCGGACGTCAGGTAGTTATGACAACCGGGACCTTTCTGAATGGCTTGATTCACATTGGTGAGGAAACCAAGCGTGCGGGGCGATGGGGCGATGAAGCATCCATTGGGTTGGCGAACTCTATCAGAAAGCTGAAGCTTCCCTTTGGGCGTTTGAAAACAGGAACCCCGCCGCGTATCGCTCGCGATAGCATCAACTGGGATATTCTGGAGTTTCAGCCGGGTGACGACGAACCGGTACTTTTCTCATATTTGAACTCCCATCCGGTAGCTGATCAGATAAGTTGCGGGGTTACCCACACCAACGACCGCACACATGAAATAATTCGAAGCAACCTGTCACGATCGGCTATGTATGGCGGCCGAATTGATGGGGTAGGCCCTCGTTACTGTCCATCGATCGAAGATAAGGTTGTTCGCTTCGCAGACAAATCCTCACATCAGATTTTCCTCGAACCCGAAGGACTAGAATCCGATCTGGTCTATCCGAACGGAATATCCACATCGCTTCCTGTCGATGTTCAGGTAGATTATGTTCGCTCAATCAGGGGTTTGGAGAATGCAGAAATAGTTCAGCCGGGCTACGCCGTAGAGTATGATTACGTAGATCCCCGCGCGCTTACGCCTACGCTCCAGGTGAAGACCATGCCAGGGCTGCATTTGGCCGGACAGATCAACGGCACGACTGGCTACGAAGAGGCGGCTGCGCAAGGACTTGTCGCAGGGTTGAATGCTGCTTTGCGTGCGCAGCAGCGTCCTGCCGTCGAGTTCAGTCGATCTGAAAGCTATATCGGTGTGATGATCGACGACCTTGTGACGCGTGGTGTAAGTGAACCATATCGTATGTTTACGTCTCGCGCAGAATTCAGACTATCACTTCGTGCCGATAATGCCGATCAGCGGCTTACACCGGTGGGGCTTGATATTGGTTGTATCGGCGAGGCCCGAAAACTCAGCTTCAATGATAAGCTGCGACAGTACACCGCTCTTCGTGACCACGCGTCATCGGTTTGGTTTACCCCGTCAAAACTCAAAGAAGTCGGAATAGAGGTTCGGCAAGACGGGCATCGCCGTAGCCTATTTTCGCTTTTAGGTCAGCAGGAGATTGGCCGAGATTCGGTCATCTCTCTGGATGAAACGCTCCAGGCAGCTCCAGAGCCGATTTTGACGCAGGTTGCGATTGATGCCCTGTATCACCAGTATACTGATCGACAGAGCAAAGATGCAGAAATGCTTCGCAAAGAGGAAGGTGTTAAAATACCTCCGATTTTCGACTACGATTCCATTTCTGGTCTTTCAAACGAGTTGAAATCCAAGCTTAACGCGCACCGGCCTGACAGTTTGGCTGCTGCGAACCGCATCGAGGGTATGACGCCTGCAGCACTGACGCTTATTCTCTCGGTCCTGAAATCAGGAATGCGGAAATCAGCATGAATGTTTCACGTGAAACAGAAGTTCTGGAACAATACGCAGCCCTGATACGCAAATGGAATCCGGCAATAAATCTTGTAGCTCCGTCTACTCTGGAACAGGTGAAAAGCCGGCATATCGATGACTGCCTGCAGCTAGTTGATGTTTCGCGTTCCTCGTCGGGTAACTGGGTGGATATAGGTAGCGGAGGTGGTCTTCCCGGCATTGTTGTTGCCATCTGCCGCCCCGATATGCGGGTACACCTCGTTGAAAGTGACCGACGGAAGTGCAGCTTTTTGAGGAATGCTGGTCGCGAACTCAAGTTGACTAATTTGAACGTTTCAACTGAGCGTATTGAAAGCATCAATCCGCTGAAAGCAGACCATATTAGCGCCCGCGCACTTGCGCCGCTTCCATTGCTGTTGTCTTATGTCGACAGGCATTTGGTGTCTGGTGGAAGGGCTTGGCTGATGAAGGGACGAAATTGGCGGACCGAAGTCGAAGCAGCGCGTGAGACGTGGAGGTTTGACGTGACTTCACATCCAAGCGTCACGGATTCAGAGGCAGCCATCTTGGAAATTTCGGAGCTTCGTCATGCCTGAGGGTCGGATTATTGCCGTTGCAAACCAAAAGGGTGGAGTCGGAAAGACTACGACGGCAATCAATCTCGCTGCGGCACTCAGTGAAACAGGTCAACGCGTCGCAATCATCGATCTAGATCCGCAAGGCAATGCTTCGACCGGGCTTGGTGTCGCACCTGAAACACGATCCATCACTTCCTATGACTTGCTTACTGGCGATGCCAGCTTTCGGGAATCCTTGATTCCGACCCAAGTGGACAATCTAAGCCTTATTCCGTCAGATCGCGATCTCGCATCAGTCGACTTTGAGGTTGCGAACCGACCAGGACGCATGCAACTGTTGCGGCGGAAGTTGCAGGAGGTGGACGAGTATGACTTCGTGCTCATCGATTGCCCACCCGCACTTGGCCTCCTGACTCTGAACGCCATGGTTGCCGCCGGTAGTGTTCTCGTTCCATTGCAGGCCGAGTTTTATGCGCTGGAGGGGTTGTCCCAGCTGCTGATGACTGTGCGCGAGATCAGGCAGGCTGCAAACCCGGATCTTCGGATCGAGGGCGTCTTGCTGACCATGTCCGACAATCGGAACAATCTATCCCAGCAGGTGGAGGCCGACGCGAGGAATACGCTGTCAGGTCTCGTCTACAACACGGTCATTCCTCGCAACGTGCGCCTGTCCGAAGCGCCGTCGTACGCCATGCCTGTGTTGCAATACGATTCGAACTCGAAAGGCAGCGCCGCATATCGCGAGCTGGCCAAGGAATTTCTCTCCAGACAATTCGTAGCCGCCTAGGAGTATTAAATGTCAGATAATAGACTGGAAAAACGGGGGCTTGGGCGCGGATTGTCGGCATTGATGGCGGACGTGGACCTTATTCCATCAGACAAACCGGTGCCTCGGCAGGTTCTTCCGGTAGAGCAACTGACCCCGAACCCGGATCAGCCTCGGCGTAGTTTTGCGCCTGAATCGCTGCAGGAACTCGCAAGCTCGCTGAAAGCCAAGGGCGTCCTTCAGCCGTTGATCGTTCGACCGCATCCCAGTGATAGGGGATTGTTCCAGATCGTTGCGGGTGAGCGTCGCTGGCGGGCGGCCCAAATTGCCCAGTTGCACGAAGTCCCAGTCATTGTCCGCGATCTGGACGATACTGAAGTCCTTGAAGTCGCGATCGTCGAGAACATCCAGCGCTCTGACTTGAATGCGATCGAAGAGGCGGCCTCCTATCGTCAACTTATGGACCGTTTCGGTCATACGCAGGAGAAGCTTGGCGAAGCGCTGAACAAAAGCCGCAGCCATATTGCGAACCTGCTGCGTCTGCTCAATCTTCCAGAGCAGATTCAGAACTGGCTGAAGGAAGGTAAGCTGACGGCTGGTCACGCGCGCGCGCTGATTACGGCACAGAATGCCGTAGATCTTGCCCGCAAGGTTATCGAGAAGAACCTATCGGTGCGTGAGACCGAGGAACTGGTTCGTCGTCAAGCCGAGGCCAACAAGCAGAAACCAGCCCGCGCCAAAGCCGAAAAAGACTCTGATACCCGTGCGTTGGAGGGCGATTTGTCGGCGCATCTTCGCATGAAGGTAGCGATCAATCATTCCGGGCAGGATGGCGGCCAACTGGTGATTACCTACAAGGATCTGGACCAGTTGGATCAGCTTTGCCAGCTTCTTGGGAATCAGTAGCTCATATAGACGTTTATGAATGTAAGCCACTAGATGTAGAAAGCCCCGGTGCGAAACCGGGGCTTTTTGCGATTATTGGGCAGGGGTTGAACTGACGCCAACCTTGGCCGGGCGCAACAGCCGGTCGTGCAGCATGAAGCCATGCCCCATCACCTGAATGATATTGCCGGCGATTGTTCCCGGAACGGGGGCCTCAAACATGGCCTCGTGCTGCAGCGGGTCGAAGCGTTCGCCGACTGCCGGGTTGATGACCTGAATGCCATGCTTGGAGAAGACATTATTCAACTCGCGCAGGGTCAGTTCGACGCCTTCGATCAACGCACCATTCGCGCCGCGCTGCTCGTCATTGACCGAATCCAGCGCGCGGGACAGGGCATCGTAGACTGGCAGCAGATCACGCGCCAGGCGCGTGCCGCCATATTGCTCGGCCTCGCGGCGTTCCTTGTCGGCGCGCTTGCGGGCATTGTCGGCATCCGCGAGGGCGCGGATGAACTTGTCCTGCAGGGCATCCCGCTCGGCGATCAGCGCCTCGATCTCCGAGGTGTCCTCGACCGCCTCGTCCAGCGGGCTGGCAAGATCATCGCCTTCAGTCAGGCCGTTCGGGTACTCGTTCGTCATGTCCTTATCCTTTCCGGCCGGCAATCATCCGGCCGACGAGCTGGGCGGTATAGTCGACAATCGGCACGATCCTTCCATAGTTCAATCTGGTGGGTCCAATAACCCCGACCGCGCCGACAATCCTTCGGTCGGCATTCATATAGGGTGAAACCACCAGAGATGAACCGGAAAGTGAAAAAAGCTTGTTCTCGGAGCCGATGAAAATGCGCACGCCCTCGCCATGCTCTGCCAGTTCAAGGAATTCGGCGATATCCCGCTTGCGTTCGAGGTCGTCGAACAGGGTGCGGATGCGGTCCAGATCGGCCAGTTCATCGGCCAGCAGGTTGGCGCGCCCGCGGACGATCAGCCGCGGGTCCGCCACATCGCCATCCCACATCGCCAATCCCGAGGCGATCAGCTCGGCGGCGATCAGGTCCAGCTTCTGACGGCTGGCCTCGATCTCATGCGAGATGCTGCTGCGCAGATCGGTCAGCGTGCGCCCCTCGGCCACCGCGTTCAGGAAATTCGCGGCCTCACGCATCGAACTGGCGGTATGGCCGGGCGGTGGGGTAAAGACCCGGTTCTCGACCCGTCCATCTGCAAAGACCAGCACGACCAGCGCGCGATCCGGGGCGAGGCTCACGAATTCGATATGACGGACCGGCGCTTCCTGCTTTGGCATCAGCACCAGCGAGGCGCCGTGCGTCAGGGTCGACAGCGCCATGCTGACCCGGTCCAGCATCGCGCCGGTATCGCCCTGATCATTGCCCAGCGTCTCCTCGATCATCTCGCGATCCGTGGTCGAGACCGGCCCCATCTCCATCAGCCCGTCCACGAACAGCCGCAGCCCCAGTTGCGTCGGCATCCGCCCGGCCGAGACATGCGGATGGTCCAGCAGACCGAAATGTTCCAGATCCTGCATCACGTTGCGTATCGTGGCGGCGCTGACCTTTTCGCTCATGTCGCGGGTCAGGGTGCGCGAACCGACGGGCTCGCCGGTGGCCAGATAGGTCTCGACGACCCGGCGAAACACTTCGCGGGATCGGTCATTCAAGTCAGAGAGCAAGGCGCGGTCAGGCATGGCGGATCAATCGCGTTGGGTAACGGGTTGCGGTCAGGGGCAGGCGAGCGGTATTTGAACAGCAAAACCCCCGAAAGGAATGACCGATGCGACCCTCAGGCCGGAATTTAAGCGATATGCGTCCGATTTCAATCGAAACGGGGATCATGCGTCACGCCGAGGGCTCTTGCCTGATCTCTTGCGGCGACACGCGCGTGCTGTGTTCCGCCACGATCGAGGAAAAAGCGCCGCCCTTCCTGAAGGGTTCCGGGCAAGGCTGGGTCACCGCCGAATACGGAATGCTGCCGCGCGCCACCAACTCGCGCAACCGGCGCGAGGCTGCGGCGGGCAAGCAATCGGGCCGCACCCAGGAAATCCAGCGCCTGATCGGCCGCGCCCTGCGCGCTGGTGTCGACCGCCGCGCGCTTGGGGAACGCCAGATCGTCATCGATTGCGACGTGATCCAGGCCGATGGCGGTACGCGTTGCGCCTCGATTACCGGCGGCTGGGTCGCGCTGCGCCTGGCGGTGAACAAGCTGCTCAAGGCCGGGATCATCTCGACCGACCCGATCATGGACCATGTCGCGGCCGTTTCTTGCGGGATCTATGCCGGTCAGGCGCTGCTGGATCTGGACTATGCCGAGGACAGCGAAGCCGGCACTGACGGCAACTTCATCATGACCGGCGCAGGTCGTCTGATTGAGGTGCAGATGTCCGCCGAAGGCGCGACCTTCTCGCGCGCGCAGATGAACGACCTGCTGGACCTGTCCGAGGCTGGCATCGCCGAGCTGGTCCGCGCCCAGAAAGAAGCCATCGCATGAGGAAGCTGAGCGAACGCAAGCTTCTGGTCGCGACCCATAACTCCGGCAAGCTCGACGAGATCCGCGCGATGATGGCCCCGCACGGGATCGAGGTCACCTCGGCTGGTGAGATGGGTCTGGCCGAACCGGCCGAGACCGAGGACAGCTTCATCGGCAATGCCCGGATCAAGGCCCGCGCTGCCATGCTGGCGACCGGGCTGCCGGTGCTGGCCGATGACAGCGGCATTACCGTCGACGGTCTGGATGGCGCGCCCGGCGTCTATACCGCCGACTGGGCGGAAACGCCCAATGGCCGCGACTTCATGCAGGCCATGTCGCGGACGTGGCGGGAACTGGATGCGCGCAATGCACCCGAGCCCCGTACCGCCCAGTTCCGCGCCACGCTGATCCTGATGTGGCCCGACGGGCATGAGGA
This sequence comes from Paracoccus litorisediminis, assembly GCF_009711205.1. Lineage (GTDB taxonomy): Bacteria > Pseudomonadota > Alphaproteobacteria > Rhodobacterales > Rhodobacteraceae > Paracoccus > Paracoccus litorisediminis. The sequence goes on from NZ_WMIG01000002.1 coordinate 617,678, forward strand.
GATCTTCGAGGGCATCGCCCCCGGTCATCTGGTCTGGCCGCCCCGTGGCGCATTAGGCCACGGCTATGACCCGATCTTTGTCCCCGACGGCCATGATCGTACCTTTGCCGAGATGACGCCCGAAGAAAAGAACAGCATCAGCCATCGCGCCGATGCCTTCAGAAAGCTTGAGGCCGCCTTTGCGTAGGATCTCGACCGGATCGCCGTTTGAAACCGCGCTTGGCTACAGCCGGGCGGTGGTCAAGGGGCCATGGTGCTTCGTCTCGGGCACCACGGGCTATGATTATGCGGCGATGTCCATGCCCGACAGTGCCGCTGAACAGGCGCGCAACGCCTTTGCCACGATCTTTGCAACGCTGGATCAGGCCGGGTTTACCCCCGCCGACATTGTGCGCGTGCAATACACGATCACCGATGCCGCGCTGGTCGATGAAATCGCTCCGGTGCTGGGTGAGGCGATGAAGGATGCGTTACCTGCAGCGACAATGGTTGTAGCGGGCCTGATCAAACCCGAAATGAAGGTCGAGATCGAAGTGACCGCCTTTCGGGAGTGACAGTGACAACCACCCTTGCCCAGACCGATCCCCTTGCCGATGACTGGCGGGCAGGGGGATTCGCGCTTTACGTCCATTGGCCGTTCTGCGCCTCGAAATGCCCCTATTGCGATTTCAACAGCCATGTCTCGGCGACGATCGACCAAAGCCGCTGGCTGGCAGCTTACCGGGTCGAGCTGGCAAGGCTGGCACACGAGGTTCCGGGCCGGGTTCTGAACAGCATCTTCTTTGGTGGTGGCACCCCCAGCCTGATGGCACCCGAAACCGTCGCCGGCGTGATCGAGGCCGCGCGTCAGCATTGGCCCTTTGCCAATGACATCGAGATTACCCTTGAGGCCAACCCGACCAGCATCGAGATGGGCCGGTTCCGCGCTTATGCCGATGGCGGGGTCAACCGCGTCTCAATGGGGATGCAGGCCCTGAACGATGATGATCTGCGCCGTCTGGGCCGGATGCATAGCGTGGCCGAGGGGCGTGCCGCCTTTGACATTGCGCGGGAATGTTTCACGCGTGTCAGCTTTGATCTGATCTATGCGCGGCAGGATCAGGACCGCGCCCATTGGCGGCGCGAGCTGACCGAGGCCCTGTCCATGGCCGTCGATCACCTGTCCGCCTACCAACTGACCATCGAGCCGGGCACGGCCTTCGGTGCGCGCCACGCCAAGGGTGGCCTCAAGGGCCTGCCCGACGATGACCTGTCCGCCGACATGTATCAGGACACGCAAGAGATCTGCGCCGCCGCCGGGATGCCGACCTATGAGATTTCGAACCACGCCCGGCCCGGTGCCGAAAGCCGCCACAATCTGGTCTATTGGCGACAGGGCGATTGGGCCGCGATCGGCCCCGGCGCACATGGCCGCCTGACGCTGCCGAATGGCCGCTGGGCGACCGAGGCACATCGTGCCCCCGGCGCATGGCTGGATGCGGTCGAGAAGCGCGGTAATGGCGACAGCGCCCGCGAGCTGCTGACGCTTTCGGACCGCGCCGTGGAATACTTGCTGATGTGCCTGCGCCTCAGCGAAGGGATCGACATCCCCCGCTACCTTGCCCATGGCGCGACGCTGCCGCAGGATCGTCTGGCGGATCTGGTCGGCCTTGGACTGGTTGAGCAAAGGGGCGACAGGCTGGCTGCGACAGCGGCGGGCCGTCCGGTCCTGAATGGAATCCTGAGGGAGCTGGCGGAATAGGATGCGTTATCTGTGGCTCGCCCTTGGCTGGCTTTCCCTGACCATCGGGTTGTTGGGGGTGATCCTGCCGGTCATGCCGACCGTGCCCTTCCTGATCGTCGCGGTCTGGTCCTTCGCCAAATCCTCGCCGCGCCTCAGCGCCCGGATCACCCGGCATCCGACCTTTGGTCCCCAGATCCGGGCTTGGCGCAAGCGCGGTGTCATCGGCCGTCCGGCCAAGATCTGGGCGACTTTGGCCATGACCTGTGGTGTTGGCTGGTCGTTGTGGCTGGGGCTGGACCCGCGGCTGATCGCCGGACAGGCGCTGGTTTGCAGTGCCATCGCGCTGTGGTTGGTCACCCGTCCCGAGGCCTGACCCTAGCCCAAGGATTACAACCTTTTGCCCACTTGCTTGCGCCCGAACGCGGCGCAAACTGCGCTCACTGAGGCCGGTCATGGCCCAGGGTCTATCGGGAGGGAGACCATGAGCGACACTTCCGGGGTAAAGATCCACCCCGCCGTTGATAACGGCATCAAACCGGCCAAAGCCGGTTTTTCGGGCGGCGAACTTCACTGCAAATGCGCAACCAACCCGGTGCGCGTCGCGGTCAAGTCCCAGACCGCCCATAACCACGTCTGTGGCTGCACCAAATGCTGGAAGCCCGATGGCGCGGTCTTCTCGCAGATCGCCGTGGTCGGACGCGATTCGGTCGAGGTGCTCAGCGGCGCCGAGAAGCTTGAAGTCGTGAACCCCGACGCGCCGATCCAGCGCTTTCGCTGCAAGGATTGTGGCGTCCACATGTATGGCCGCATCGAAAATACCGGGCACCCGTTCTATGGTCTGGATTTCGTCCATACCGAGCTTTCGGATCAGGACGGCTGGTCGGCCCCGGAATTCGCGGCCTTCGTTAGCTCGATCATCGAATCGGGCGTCGATCCCAGCCGCATGGCCGGCATCCGCGCCCGGCTCAAGGAATTGGGGCTGGAGCCCTATGATGCGCTGTCGCCGCCGCTGATGGATGCGATCGCGACCCATATCGCCAAAAAATCTGGTGCGCTCCCGGCTTGACGACGGCTGTTTCAAAGGCAAGCAGGGGGTCGGTCATACCGGCCCCCGATGCCGTCGCAGCACAAGCAGCCGGGGTCGCACGGTGACCGACATTCAGCAGGCCACCAGGCCGACTCGGAAGGAGAATCAAGATGAGAACACGTGCAGCCGTAGCGCTTGAGGCTGGCAAGCCGCTGGAGGTCATGGAAGTGAACCTTGAAGGCCCAAAGGCCGGCGAGGTCATGGTCGAGATCAAGGCGACGGGCATCTGCCATACCGATGAATTCACCCGCTCGGGCGCCGACCCGGAAGGGCTGTTCCCGGCGATCCTGGGTCATGAAGGCGCGGGCGTCGTGGTCGAGGTCGGACCGGGTGTCACCTCGGTCAAGGTCGGCGATCACGTCATTCCGCTTTACACCCCCGAATGCCGTCAATGCGCGTCCTGCCTGTCGGGCAAGACCAACCTTTGCACCGCGATCCGTGCGACGCAGGGCCAGGGGCTGATGCCGGACGGGACCAGCCGTTTCAGCATGCTGGATGGCACGCCGATCCATCACTACATGGGTTGCTCGACCTTCTCGAACTACACCGTGCTGCCGGAAATCGCGGTCGCCAAGGTGCGCGAGGACGCGCCCTTCGACAAGATCTGCTATATCGGCTGCGGCGTCACCACCGGTATCGGTGCCGTGATCAACACCGCCAAGGTCGAGATCGGCGCTAAGGCCGTGGTCTTTGGCCTTGGCGGCATCGGGCTGAACGTCATTCAGGGCCTGCGTCTGGCCGGGGCCGACATGATCATCGGCGTCGACCTGAACAACGATAAAAAGGGCATGGCCGAACATTTCGGCATGACCCATTTCATCAACCCGAAAGAGGTCGAAGGCTCGGTCGTGCAGGAAATCGTCAACATGACGAAGACCCCGTTCGACCAGATCGGCGGTGCCGATTACAGCTTCGACGCGACCGGCAATACCAAGGTCATGCGCGACGCGCTGGAATGCACCCATCGCGGCTGGGGCCAGTCGATCATCATCGGCGTGGCGGCTGCGGGCGCGGAAATCAGCACCCGTCCGTTCCAGTTGGTCACCGGCCGAGTCTGGAAGGGCACGGCCTTTGGCGGCGCGCGCGGCCGCACCGATGTGCCGAAAATCGTCGACTGGTACATGGACGGCAAGATCGAGATCGACCCGATGATCACGCACACCATGCCGCTGGATGACATCAACAAGGGCTTCGACCTGATGCATTCGGGCGAGTCGATCCGCTCGGTCGTCCTTTACTGATCGTAAACGGCTGCTTAGTTAAAAGGACGGCGGGGCCGCTAGGTCCCGCCGTCGCCATGAGGAACAGAAGGAGCAGGCCGATGCGTCACCAGTGGCTGAACGACGACGACGACGATGATGACGACGACGATCGCCCGCAGAAAGGCGACAAGGACGAAGGTCTGGGCCTGCCCGAGGGCGACAAGATCGGCAAGCTGTACTTCAAATCGCGTACGGTGATTGTCGCCGGGCCGATCAATGACAAGTTGGCGCAGCGCACCGTCGCCCATCTTCTGGCTTTGGCCGAGGACAGCGACGCGCCGATCAACATGCTGATCTCATCGCCCGGCGGGCATGTGGAATCGGGCGACATGATCCATGATGTGATCAAGTTCATCCGCCCGACCGTGCGCACCATCGGCTCGGGTTGGGTGGCTTCGGCTGGCGCGCTGATCTTCGTCGCGGCGAAGAAGGAAAACCGCTACTGCCTGCCCAATACGCGCTTCCTGATCCACCAGCCCTCGGGCGGGATCGGCGGGACGTCCACGGACATGATGATCCAGGCCGAGCAGGTGCGCCTGATGCGCGACCGCCTGAACCAGATCTTTGCCGAGGCGACCGGCCAGACGATCGAGCGGATCGAAAAGGACACCCAGCGCGACTTCTGGCTGAACACGCAAGAGGCGCTGGATTACGGCCTGCTGGGCAAGATCATCCGCACCGTGGATGAGCTGAAATAAGATTTGGCGGGACGGGCTGTAGGGTCCGTCCCGCGAAGCCATTCAGTCCATGTCTCGGCCCCATGCATGGCCGAACTGGATGTAGAAGATCGATTCCTCCGGCCCCTTGGCCAGATCCAGCCCGACATCCAGCCCGATTTTGCGGGCCAGCTTGTAGCGGACACCCGCGCCATAGGCCCAGATGTCACCCTCGGCATCGTAAAGCTTGGTGTGCGACACGAAGCTTTCGCCATAACCGCCAAACACGACGCCCGCCCAACGCGGGGTGAATTGCCGCCGCAGCTCGACCTCGGTGCTATAGGCCGCATCGCCCGAATAGCGACCGGATTGCACACCGCGCAGGTCGACCGATGGCAGGGTGAAGAACGGGTTGTCGCCGTTGGTCCATTTGTATTTCGACAGGATGCCAAGACTCCAATCCTCGCCGAAGGGCGTGAAGCTGGCCAAAGCGCCCTGACCGACCCTGAAATCCGCATCACTGCCAAAGGCGTCGTCATAGAAATCCAGCCTCAGCACGCCATTGATGCCATCCGTCGGCGAAAGCGGATTGTTGCGGGTGTCGTAATGCAGCGACGCGCCAAGGGCGATATATTGCTTGGAATCGAACAGGTTGTTGATCTGATCGCGCACACGCGATGCGACGGGCCCCAGATCCGCGTCCTCGCCCAGCGACACGTCGGTCTGGCGATAGATCAGCCGCGGTCCGGTCCAGAAATCGGATTCACCCAGCCGCATTCGCATATTGGCGAAGCCGGCAAGGTTCTTGTTGTGATAGTCGACCGATTGGTCCAACCCGAAGGGAAAGATCGGCATGGTCATGTCGGCCGCCCCGAACCCGTATTTATAGCGGACGCTGCCATCCCGCATGTTGCCGCTGCGCAGGATGCCCCCGGCGGTAGAACCGTTCCCGGTCTTGGCGATGCCGATCATGGTGCGCGGCGGCTGGTCTCCGGGATGTTCGGGGGTGCGGACGAACTGACCGATGATCCCGAAGCCGCCATCCACGGCAGGTTCGGTGATGATGACGGGGACTGGGATAAAGCCGCCCCGCGCCAGAAAGGCCGAGGCGTCGATATAGTTGTCCTCGGGGTCGACGAAAATATTGAAGTCGAAACCCTTTGCCGGTCCGGTCGCTATAGTGGCGAAGCCTAGGGCGGCGCCGAACAGGGCAAAGGAAATAGATCTGCGTCTTGCGGACATAAAATGTTCCTTATCGCCGATACTTCCGGGACATTAGCACGATTCGTCTAAGCTTCTTTCCGGCCTTGGCCATTCTTGGTTGCGCGTGGCGCTGCTGCCACTTGGCGCGGATACCGCCAATTTGGTGCAGATCCGGTGATTAACGGTTGCTCCGAAGCCCGGCTTGATTTCGATTGGCCGCAGCATTCGATCTGCCCGAGGGAATAGACAGATGAAATTCGACACCGTTTCTGAAAACCGCAGTTTCGGCGGCACGCAGGGCGTCTATCGTCACAAATCCGAGGCCACCGGCACCGAGATGACCTTCGCGGTCTATCTTCCCCCGGCGGCCGAATACGGCAAGGTCCCGGTCCTGTGGTATCTGTCGGGCCTGACCTGCACCCATGAAAACGCGATGACCAAGGCCGGGGCGCAGGAATGGGCCGCTGAATTCGGTATCGCGCTGATCTTTCCCGACACCTCGCCGCGCGGCGAAGGAGTCGCCAATGATGAGGCCTATGATCTGGGGCAGGGCGCAGGCTTCTATGTCGATGCCACGCAGAAGCCGTGGGCGCCGCATTTCAAGATGTGGCACTACATCACCCATGAACTGCCCGAACTGGTCTTCTCCAATTTTCCGCTGGACCGCGATGCGCAGGGCATCACCGGCCATTCGATGGGCGGCCATGGCGCGCTGACCATCGCGATGACCTTCCCCGAGCGCTACAAGTCGGTCTCGGCCTTTGCGCCGATCGCCAATCCGACCGAATCCGATTGGGGCCGCAAGCAGTTCACCGCCTATCTGGGCGAGGACCGTGCTGCGTGGGCACCCCATGACGCGACTCTTCTGATGCGCGAACGCGGCTTCCCCCGCGAGATCCTGATCGATCAGGGTTCCAGCGACCAGTTCCTGAACCTGCTCAAGCCCGAATCCCTGGCCCATGCCATGGCCGAGCGTCGCCAACCCGGCGAGTTCCGCATGCAGCAGGGCTATGACCACAGCTACTTCTTTGTGCAAACCTTCATGGCCGATCACATCCGCTGGCATGCCGAAAGGCTTGCCTGATCGCATGGGCGCTTTCCCCCTGCGCCATGCAGGGGGAATTCCTATTGGATTTGCCGTTTTTCCCTAAGACTTTGGTGTTACGGTCCTGTCGGCTTCGTTGACGTAAAGACAAGCGGGCACGAACACTTACCCTCGGATGGCCACCCCGCGAGGAGGAGTCGCGCTGGCCAGCAAGCGGAGGGATAATCATGAAAAGACTGCTGAAGGGCGCCACGTTGGCGCTGCTGTTGTCCGGCTCGTCTGCGCTGGCCAATGACAGCGTCATGGCAGAAATCGCGAAACCCCAGCAATGGGCGATCCAGACCGGCGACTATGCCAATACCCGCTATTCGACGCTCGACAAGATCAACAAGGACAACGTCAAGGACCTGCGGGTGTCCTGGACGTTCTCGACCGGCGTGCTGCGTGGCCATGAAGGCTCGCCGCTGGTCATCGGGGATGTGATGTTCGTCCACACCCCGTTCCCGAACAACGTCTTTGCACTGGACCTGAACGATAACGGCAAGATCCTGTGGCGCTATGAACCCCAACAGGATCCGAACGTCATCGCGGTCATGTGCTGCGACACCGTGAACCGCGGCCTTGCCTATGCGGATGGCATGATCCTGCTGCATCAGGCCGACACCACGCTGGTGGCGCTGGACAGCAAGACCGGTGAGGTCAAATGGTCGGTCAAGACGGGCGACCCGGCGATCGGCGAAACCAACACCGCGACCGTGTTGCCGGTCAAGGACAAGGTCATCGTCGGCGTCTCGGGTGGTGAATACGGCGTACGTGGCCGCGTGACCGCCTATAGCCTGGCCGATGGCAAGGAACTCTGGAAAGCCTATTCGACCGGCCCGGATGCCGAAATGCTCGTCGATCCGGAAAAAACCACCGTTCTGGGCAAGCCGATCGGCGCCGACAGCTCGCTGAAAAGCTGGGAAGGCGATCAGTGGAAGATCGGCGGCGGCACGACCTGGGGTTGGTATTCCTATGACCCCGAGCTGAACCTGGTCTATTACGGCACCGGCAACCCCTCGACCTGGAACCCGGCGCAGCGTCCGGGCGACAACAAATGGTCGATGACCATCATGGCCCGCGACGCGGATACCGGGGTGGCCAAGTGGTTCTACCAGATGACGCCTCATGACGAATGGGACTTCGACGGGATCAACGAGATGATCCTGACCAACCAGACCCGCGACGGGAAGGAACGCAAGCTTCTGACCCACTTCGACCGGAACGGCCTTGGCTATACGCTGGACCGCGAAACCGGCGAGCTGCTGGTGGCCGAGAAATACGATCCGGCGGTGAACTGGACCACTGGCGTCGACATGGACCCGAACTCGGAAACCTTCGGCCGTCCGGCCGTGGTCGCGCAGTATTCGACCGAACAGAACGGCGAGGACGTGAACTCGACCGGCATCTGCCCGGCGGCGCTTGGGACCAAGGACCAGCAGCCGGCGGCGTTCTCGCCCAAGACCAACCTGTTCTACGTGCCGACCAACCACGTCTGCATGGACTATGAGCCGTTCCGCGTAGCTTACACCGCCGGTCAGCCATATGTCGGTGCGACGCTCTCGATGTTCCCCGCGCCGAACAGCCATGGCGGTATGGGCAACTTTATCGCCTGGGACAACACCAAGGGCGAGATCAAGTGGTCGCTGCCGGAACAGTTCTCGGTCTGGTCGGGTGCGCTGGCGACTGCGGGTGACGTGGTCTTCTACGGCACGCTGGAAGGCTACCTGAAGGCCGTGGACGCCGAGACGGGCAAGGAACTTTACAAGTTCAAGACCCCGTCGGGCATCATCGGCAACGTCATGACCTATGAGCATGGCGGCAAGCAGTACATCGCCATCCTGTCCGGTGTCGGTGGCTGGGCGGGCATCGGTCTGGCCGCTGGCCTGACCAACCCGAACGAAGGTCTGGGTGCCGTGGGCGGTTATGCGGCGCTGTCGCAATATACCGAACTGGGCGGCCAGCTGACCGTGTTCGAGCTGCCCGGCTGACCTCATACTTTGGTGCCGAATAACAAACTGTGACTCGAAAAGGGCCGCTCCAAGGATAACCTTGGGGCGGCCCCGTCCTGTTCAGGGACGGAGTAGGGAGGAATATTCATGATCAACAGGACGACCGCCAGACTGATGGCGATCTGTGTCGCATGTGCGACGACCGCCATGGCCCAGACGGCCGTTGCGCAGGACAACACGACTCCTCCGGCGCAGGCCGGAGCAGGGGCGGCAGCTGCCACTTCGGGCGAAGCGCCCGCAGCCGCGCCCGCTCAGCCAGCGCCCGCGGCCCCCGCCGCAGCCGGCGGCAAGCTGGTGCTGCAGAACGGTCAGGACATGACGCCCGACCATATGGAAAACGGCCGCTGGTACACCGCCGAGGACATCCCGACCTTCAAGATCGCCGAGGATGGCACGATCGACTATGCCACCTTCTCGGGCTATCGGCGCTATTCGGCGGAATGCCATGTCTGCCATGGCCCGGACGGCGAAGGCTCGACCTACGCCCCGGCGCTGAAGAACTCGGTGCAGACACTGGATTATTACAAGTTTCAGGAAATCGTCGCCTCGGGCAAGCAGGACGTGAACACGTCGGCCAACCTGGTGATGCCGGCATTCGGCACCAACAAGAACGTCTGGTGCTATATCGACGATATCTATGTCTATCTTCTGGCACGCGGCGTGGGCGATCTGCCGCGCGGCCGCCCGGCCAAGAAGGAAGCCAAGTCGGACGATTTCACAGCGCAGGAAAACTCCTGCATGGAAGGATGATGAAACCCTTTCTTCTGTCCACCATCATGGCGGCCTGCGTCGCGGCCTCGGCCGCATCGGCGCAGGTCGCCGATCTGCGTTCCCACACCGAGCTGCGCGTCTGCGCCGACCCGGCTGCGGTGCCGATGTCCTCCGAGGACGGCTCGGGGTTCGAGAACCGGATCGCCACCTTCCTTGGCGAAAAGCTGAACCTGCCGGTGACCTATACCTGGTTCCCGCAGGGCTCGGGCTTTATCCGCAAGACCCTGCGGGCGGGGCTGTGCGACATCGTCATCGGCTATGCTCAGGGCGACGAGATGGTCCTGAACACCAACCACTACTACACCTCGGCCTATGGGATCGTGACCCGCAAGGACAGTCCGCTGGCAAGCGTGGATCTGCTTGAGGACCCGGCGCTGAAGGACAAGCCTATCGGCGTGATCGCGGGCACGCCTCCGGCGACCAACATGGCGCGGGCGGGGCTGGCCAAGAACATGAAGGGCTGGGACCTGTTCGTGGACCGCCGGGTCGAGAATCCCGTGGGCGACATGCTCGCGCAGGTCAAATCCGGCGAGCTGGCGGCTGCCGTGCTGTGGGGGCCACTGGCCGGACCTCTGGTCAAGGCCGATCCCGAATTGCAGTTCACGCCGCTGGTCAAGGAGACCACTGGCCCCAAGATGTTCTATCGCATCACCATGGGTGTCCGGCTGGGCGAGGATAGCTGGAAACGAGAGTTGAACAGCCTGATCCGTCGCAATCAAGATGGCATCGATGCGATCCTGCGCGATGCGGGTGTCCCGATCCTTGATGACTATGGCAAAGGACTGAAGCCATGATCCGGCTGGCGGCGCTGGCGCTGATCCTGAGCGCCGCCATGGCGCAGGCGCAGGTGCCTGAGCCGCAGGGCTTCCACGGTGAGCCCTATAAATCCCCGGTGCCCGCGACGCTTTCTGGCGCGCGGGTGGTGGACACGCCGCAGGCGCTGGTCCTGCATGATCAGGGTGTGCCTTTCCTTGACGTGATGCCGCGCCAGAAGCGTCCCGATGGCCTGCCAGAAGGCACGATCTGGAACGCTCCGCCGCATATGACCATTCCCGGTGCGACATGGCTTTACGACACCGGCTATGACCGCATCTCCTCGGTCGAGGAAAACCGGTTGGCCGAGGGGTTGGAGCACGCGACCAAGGGCGACAAAGCCGCGCCGGTCGTGCTGTTCTGCCGTACCGATTGCTGGATGAGCTGGAATGCCGGCAAGCGCGCCGTCCAGTTGGGCTATTCCGGCGTGATCTGGTACCCGGCAGGCAGCGATGGCTGGCAGGCGGCTGGACGCGAATTGGTCACCGCTGTCGCCCCGTGAAGTTGCCAAAGGCGCGGGGGCCGTCGGGCAGCTCGATCTCTCGGGTGACGGACAGGGTGGCGGCGTCGATCCAGACCAGCGTGTTCGAATCCCAATGTGCGACCACCACGCCCGAGCCGTCGGGCAGGGTGGCGATGCCTTCGGGGTAGTCGCCGGTATCCAGCGTCTGGATGACGGTCAGATCCTTGGGGTCAAAGACGGTGACGGTCCCGGCATATTGGTCGGTGACAAAACCCCGCTCACCCGCAAAGGTCACGCCGTAAGGATGGCTGCCGGTCGGGATCTGCCCGATCAGCTTGCCCGCAACTGGATCGACGACGCTGACCGTGTCGCTTTGCACATCCGCCGACCACAGCCGTCCGCCATGAAACGCTACGGCATAGGGATGCTTGCCAACGGCGACGCGTGCCTGCAACGCGCCCGTGGCGGCGTCGTAAATCGAGACCTGATCGTCATCCCGATCCGCCGTCGCCACCAGCTCCCCATCCACGGCGACCCCAGCCGGGGCGCGCCCGGTCGGGACGGCCCAGACCGGGTTCAGCGCCGCATCCAGTCGGATCAATTGGCCCTGATACCATTCGGTCAGAAACAACCCGCCATCTGCAGCCGGGACGATGCCGAAAGCCCCTTCGGGTAGATCCAGCTGCCGCAAGATCGTGCCGCTTTCATCCAGCACGGTCAGATCCCCTGTCTTGGCCGAGACGACATAGGCCCGCCCCCGTGTCGGATCATAGGCGACCGGGGCGGGCGCACCGGGGATCGGGGTTTCGGCCACAACCGCACCCGTTGTCAGATCGACGATGCTGACGCTTTCGGCATTCTGCGAGGTGACAAAGGCCAGATCGGCAGCATGACCCGATCCGGCCCAGAATGCTGCCAGCGCCAGCGCGGTCGGGCGGATCATTCCGCCTTGCCGAACCTTTCGGCCAGCGCATCCAGTCCTGCCTGATAGATCCCGGTGACGGCGGCGATCGCGGCCTCATCATTCTGATCCGGTGGCGGCTCGTTATTGGGGAAACCGCGATAGAAGCCGCCCCGCCATGCGACCGTGGCCTTGCCGCCCTCATCCTTGACGCAGATGGTCGAGGCGTAATTCGTCACTGGCAGGACCGAGACCTCGACCGCCTCGATGCGGTAGGAATAGCAGCGCTTGTCGGGCTGGATCTTGGACAGGACCTCGGTGATGGTCGGATCGCCAGCGTCGGATTTCAGATGCAGGATGCGGGTCGACTTCTCGGGTTTGTCGACCGAGCCATCGCCGGTGATCTCGGTCTTGGCGATGGCGGGATGCCAGCCCATATCCTCGAACTTGCCGATGGCGGCCCAGACTTCGTCGGGCGTGGCGTTCAGTTTTTGATCCAGTTCCAGCTTCAGCCGTACCGGACCATGCGCATGCGCCGCCCCTGCCAGCGCCAGCGTCGCGCCAAGGGTCAGGGCCAGAAATCGCTTCATCCTTCAGTCTCCTCCCGAAAGTCGCGGGCGGCGAATGGGACCGGCGCCCGGCTTGTGTCGACCTTGCCCGCCGCATTGCAGCGCGTCCACTACGACAAACGTATCGGGTGATTTTCCCCGGGTCGACCCGGGGTGTTTGCCGGGTTGGCGGGGGCGCTTTCGCCCGCCATGATGCGACGGGGAGGACGGGGATGAAAGGCAGAATCATCATACTTTTGGCGGGGTTGTGTGCGACTAGCCCGGCCATGGCGCAGCAGGCTGCGCAAAAACCTGCGCAGACCGTGCGCGCGGCGGTGCTGCGCGTCGACATGAACGAACTGCCGCCGATCTCGCGGCTGGATACGCCGCCCGCGGATCTGGGTTTTGCCGGGGCGCGGCTGGCCATCGACGATAACGACACCACCGGCCGCTTCATGGGGCAGGATTTCGAAGCGCTGGAGATCACCGCGACGCCACAGACTGCGGTGGCAGAGCTGGACAAGCTGCTGGCCGAGGGCATCAGTTTCATCGTCACGCTTGCCGATGAGGAAAACACCCTGAAACTGGCCGATCAGGCCGGGGACCGCGCGCTGATCTTCAACGCCCGCGCAAGGGGCGACCGGCTGCGCGGCGCGGATTGCCGCTTCAACACCATCCACACCGCGCCCAGCCACGCGATGATGGCGGACGGGCTGGCGCAGTTCCTGATGTGGAAAAAGTGGTCGGACTGGTTCCTGATCTCGGGCAGCCACCCCGAGGACATCGCGCTGGCCGACGCTTATCGCCGCGCCGCCACGAAATTCGGTGCCAAGATCGTCGAGGAACGCATCTATGAGGACACTGGCGGCGGGCGGCGCAGCGACAGCGGCCATGTGCAGGTCCAGCAACAGATGCCGGTCTTTACCCAGCGCGCCAAGGAGCATCACGTCGTCGTCGCGGCGGATGAGGCGGGGATCTTCGCACTGTGGCTGCCCTATCAGACATGGGACGCGCGGCCGGTGGTCGGCTCGGCCGGGTTGGTGCCGCATTCGTGGCACCCCTCGCTTGAGGCATGGGGCGCGACCCAGTTCCAGAACCGGTTCGAGAAGCTTGCCACCCGCACCATGAGGGACGAGGACTACCAGACCTGGCTGGCACTGCGCATGATCGGCGAGGCCGCGACGCGCACGAACAGCACGGAATCTGCCACGCTCAAGGACTTCATGCTGTCCGACCGCTTCGAGGTCGCGGGCTTCAAGGGGCAGAAGCTGACCATGCGCGACTGGGACCACCAGCTGCGCCAGCCGATCCTGCTGACCACCGGGGACGTGACCGCCTCGGTCAGCCCGCAGGACCAGTATCTGCACCAGACCTCGGCGCTGGACACGCTGGGCATCGACCGTCCCGAAACCCAATGCAAATTCTGAGGCCAAAGATGAACCATCTTTCGACAGCCATCCTGACCTCGGCGATTTGCCTGGGGCTGGGCACGCCCGCTTTGGCGAACCGTGTCTTTGTCAGCAATGAAAAGGGCAATGACGTCACCGTTCTGGACAGCGAGACGCTGGAGGTGATCGGCCATTACCCGGTCGGCGCGCGCCCGCGCGGCATCACCATCAGCCCCGACGGCAAGGAGCTGTATGTCTGCGCCTCGGACGACGATCTGGTGCGGGTCTTCAACCCCGAGACGATGGAGGAAACCCACACCCTGCCATCCGGTCCCGATCCCGAACTGTTCGTCCTGCACCCCTCGGGCAATCCGCTTTATATCGCCAATGAGGACGACAACCTGGTGACCGTGGTCGATACCAAGACCCACAAGATGCTGGCCGAGATTCCGGTTGGTGTCGAACCCGAGGGCATGGGCATCAGCCCCGATGGCAAGGTGGTCATCAACACCTCGGAAACCACCAACATGGCGCATTTCATCAATTCCGAGACGTTTGAAATCTTTGCCAACGTGCTGGTCGACAGCCGCCCGCGCTTTGCCCAGTACAACGATGCCGGGACCAAGCTTTACGTCAGTTCGGAAATCGGCGGGACGGTCAGCGTGATCAATCCCGAAACCCAGACCATCGAAAAGAAGATCAGCTTCGATATCCCCGGCGTCCTGCCCGAGGCGATCCAGCCGGTCGGCGTGCGCGTCACGAAGGATGGCAAGAAGGTTTTCGTGGCGCTTGGCCCCGCCAACCGCGTGGCCGTCATCAATGGTGAAACCGATGAGGTCGAGGATTACCTGCTGGTCGGTCAGCGCGTCTGGCAGATGGGCTTCACCCCGGACGAAAAATACCTGTTCACGACGAATGGCAATTCGAACGACGTGTCGGTGATCGATGTGGCGGCGAACAAGGTCGTGAAATCCATCCCGGTAGGGCAGCAGCCTTGGGGCGTGGTGGTCGCGCCGAACTGACAAAATCAAATACGGAGGAGGAACAGATGACCCGTTTGCTGACGATCCTGATGCTGATGGCCGGCCTTGCCGCCCCCGCCTATGCTCAGGAAGCCCCCAAGCCCAAGCCCGAGGATGCCGCTGCTCAGGCCGCCGAAATGGAGGAGGGAGAGGAAGAAGAAGCCGAGGCTGCCACTGACGGCGTGCATGAGGCCGCTGCAAAATTCGACTATGGTTTCTCGGGGATGCTGGCACGCGACAACCGCACCCAGCTTGCGCCGCTGACTCTGGCCTCGGGCAAGCCGGTTGCCAGCGCGGAATATAAGCTGAAATCGGGCGGCTATTACCGCATCGACATCACCGCCGACGGCAGCCAGGAATTGGCTTTGTCGGGTGGCGACTTCTTCCGCGCGGTCTGGGTCAATGAGATCGTCATCAACGATATCGAGATCCGTCCGATGGGGGTCCATTCGCTGGAATTCGACGATGCCGGCACCGCCTCGCTCAGTTTCGTTGCGATTGTGCCGGGACGCTATACGCTGTCCATTCCCGGCTCGCATGGCGAAACCCAGCAGGCAGTGTTCAACATCCAATAACCGCAAAGGGGGTGCGGGCCCGACCCGCGCCCGCCAAAAATGCCGCAAGACGCGCTTTCCATCCAGAATGTCAGCCATAATTTCGGGGCGTTCCACGCGCTGAAGAATGTCTCGCTGACCGTGCCACGCGGCAGCTTCACCGCCCTTCTGGGGGTGAATGGCGCGGGCAAGACGACGTTGTTTTCCCTGATCACCCGGCTTTACGACAACACCTCGGGCCGGATCGAGGTCGCGGGCCATGACCTGCGGCGCGAACCCGGCGCGGCCTTGGCCCGGCTGGGGGTGGTGTTCCAGTCCCGATCACTGGATGCCGACCTGACCGTGGCGCAGAACCTTGACTATCACGCCGCCCTGCATGGCATCACCCGGCGCGAGACCCGCGACCGCGCGACCGAGGTGATGGCGCTGGTCGGTCTTTCGGACAAGCTGGGCGTCCGGGTTTCGGCCCTTTCGGGCGGCCAGCAGCGCCGGGCGGAAATCGCCCGCGCCCTGATCCACCGCCCCGAAATCCTGCTGCTGGACGAGGCGACCGTGGGTCTGGACGTGAAATCCCGCGCCGAAGTGGTAGCCCTGACCCGCAACCTGACCCGTCAGGGGGTCTCGGCGCTATGGGCCACGCATATCATGGATGAAATCCGCCCCGAGGACGGGCTGGTCATCCTGCACAAGGGGCAGGTTCTGGCCTCGGGCAGGACAGATGAGGTCACCAAGGGCGACGACCTGACCCGCACCTTCCTGCGCCTGACAGGGGAAGACGCATGAGCCACGCCCTGACCCCGCGCATGTGGCTGACGGCCTTTCTTGGCATTGCCCGGCGCGAGACGCTGCGCTTCGTCAATCAGCGCGGTCGCTTCCTTGCGGCGCTGGTGCGCCCCCTGGTCTGGCTGTTCATCTTTGCCGCCGGGTTCCGTGCGGTGCTGGGCCTGTCGATCACGCCGCCCTACCAGACCTATGTGCTGTACGAGGTCTATGTGACCCCCGGTCTGGTTGCGATGATCCAGCTGTTCAACGGCATGCAATCCTCGCTGTCGATGGTCTATGACCGAGAGACCGGGGCGATGCGCACCCTGCTGGTCAGTCCCTTCCCACGCTGGTTCCTGCTGGGGTCGAAGCTGGTCGCGGGGGTGATCGTGTCGATCATCCAGGTTTACACCTTCCTTGCGATCGCATGGTTCTGGGATGTGGAGCCGCCGCCGATCGGATACCTGACCGTGCTGCCGGCGCTGATCCTGTCGGGGCTGATGCTGGGGGCGATGGGGCTGTTCCTGTCCTCGGCCATCCGGCAGCTTGAGAATTTCGCGGGCGTGATGAACTTCGTCATCTTCCCGATGTTCTTTGCCTCGACCGCGCTTTACCCGCTGTGGCGGATGCGGGAAAGCTCGACCCTGCTGCATGAAATCTGCGCCATCAATCCCTTCACCCATGCGGTGGAGTTGATCCGATTTGCGCTTTACGGACAGTTCGATCTTCTGTCCTTCTTGGTGGTGACGGGGTGCCTGATCCTGTTCTTTGGCGCGGCGGTCTTCATGTATGATCCGGCCAAGGGGCTGTGGGCACGCAGAAAGGGGGGAGCATGAAGTTTCTGATATTCGCGATGTCCTTGGCAGCCACGGGGGTCGCCCATGCCGAATCCGGCACCGATCCCGACTGGCCCTGCATCCAGCGCAAGCAGCCACATCTGTCGCTGGGCCAGATGTGGACCGGGCCCGAGCCTGACGATGCCGTGCGCGAACTGGCCCGCTCGCCAGATATCGCGCATCTGGCCGACCGGCTGGAGCAGCGCCGCCTGCCAATCGATCAGGCCACCGCCGAGATCGGGACATTCGCCGCGCAGGCGGACAATGCGAAACTGACCGCGCTGATGGTCGCCGTCCTCGACCGGATCGAGCCGCAGCGTTCGGCGCTGATTTCCGGGATCGCGCGCTATGGCCACAAGCAGGTGGACCTTGCCAAAAGGATCGAGGATCATCGCGCCAAGATGGCCGAGATGGAAAAGGCTCCAAGCCCCGATTTCGACGCCATCGATGAGCAGGAAAAGCAACTCGACTGGGACATGCGCATCTTTCAGGACCGCCAGCAATCGCTGACCTATGTCTGCGAAACCCCGGTCATCCTTGAGCAAAGGGTGTTCGCCTTGGCCCGTGCCATTCAGGCTGGCCTGAAATGAGCCTGCCGCCCGCCGTCATCCTTGCCGGAGGGCTGTCCACCCGAATGGGCGGAGGCAACAAGGGCCTGCGCCTGCTGGCCGGGGAAACCCTGATCTCGCGCGTCTTGGGCCGGCTGCGCCCGCAATGCAGCGCTGTAGCGGTCAACGCCAATGGCGATCCCGACCAGTTCGAGGATTACGACGTGCCAGTGATCTCGGACGGGTTTGCGGGCTTTCCGGGGCCCTTGGCCGGGGTTCTGGCGGGGATGGAATGGGCGGCGGCGCTGGGGGCCGATGCGGTGGTCAGCGTCAGCGTGGATACGCCGTTCCTGCCGCTGGATCTGGTCCATCGCCTGTGCGAGGCGCGGGGTCGCTCGGGACTGGCAGTCGCGGCCAGCGCCGATGAAACCGGAGAGCTGCGCGATCACCCGACCTGCGGGCTGTGGCCGGTGGCGATTGCGGGTGACCTGCGGGCGGCGCTGGAATCGGGCCTGCACCGCACCGGGCAATTCGCTGCGGCCTATAATCCGGGCCGCGCAGTCTTTGACAGCAATCCGTTCGATCCGTTCATGAATCTCAATACCCCGCAGGATCTGGCCGAGGCTGCCCGCTACCTGTAAGCGGGCAGGGTTACACCCCGTAGCGCCGCCATGCCCGTGCCAGCGCCATCGCGACCAGCCGCGCAAAGATCACCGTCATCACCGACAGGACCAGTAGCGCGGCAAAGACCAGATCGGTCTTCATCCGGCCATTGGCATGGATCATCAGCGCGCCAAGGCCGCGCGCGCCGCCGACCCATTCGCCGATGACCGCGCCGATCGGCGCATAGACCGCCGCCAGCCGCAGTCCGGTGGCCAGTTGCGGCAGAGCCGCTGGAATACGCAGGTGGCGCATGATCCGCCCGCGCGACGCGCCCATGACCTGTGCCAGATCCAGCGCCGCCTGCGGCGTGCGGCTGAGGCCGTCAAGAAAGGCCGAGGCGACCGGGAAAAACACGATCAGCACCGTCACCGCGATCTTTGGGGCCATGCCAAAGCCCAGCCACAGCGTCAGGATCGGGGCCAGCGCAAAGACCGGGATGGTCTGGCTGAAGGTCAGGATCGGGCGCAGTACGCCGGTAAGGCGTTCCGAAAATCCCATGGCGATGGCCAGTCCCGCGCCAAGGACCGAGCCCAGCAGGAAACCCAGCATGACCTCGGCCAATGTGAAGCCCGCATGGCGCGCGATTTCGGCGCGGTTCAGCCATAGTGCCTCGGCTACCGCGCCGGGCGAGGGCAGCAGAAACGGCGGCATGCCCGCCAGCCAGATGACGCCCTGCCACAGGACAAGGACGGTGACGATCAGGGCAAGAACCGTTCTCATGCCATCATTCCCCGCATCAGGTCGGTCTGCAGGGTCAGCACCTCGGGTGCGTCATAGGGTCGGGCGGCGCCTTGTGGGCGGGGCAAGGGAACGGGCCATTCGGTCAGGCCTTCTTCGCGCAGCAACAGAATGCGGTCGCTCAGGCGCGCGGCCTCGGCCGGGTCGTGGGTGACCAGCAGGACGGTTCGTCCGGCCAGAAGCCGCGCCGACAGGTCCTGCATCTGCGCCCGCGTTCTTGCATCCAGCGCCGAAAAGGGTTCGTCCAGCAGGACCAATGGCCGGTCCTCGAACAGGGTTCGGGCCAGAGCCACGCGCTGGCGTTGTCCGCCAGACAGGTTGGCGGGCAGGTGATCGGCACGGTCGCCAAGGCCGACCGCGTCGATCAGGGTCTTGGCGCGGGTGTTGGGGTCGGCAGGGGGCTCTGCCCCCCGCCGCTCCGGCCCCTTAATGGGGCCAGAGCGGCGTCCCCCGGGATATTTAGGCAAGAAAGAAGCCGGAAGGTCGCCGCGCAGGCGGGCACCGATGGTGACATTGCCGGTGACATCCAGCCAAGGGATCAGGCCGGGGTCCTGCGCCATCAGGGCAACGGGGGTGCTGCGGGTGACCTCGCCGTCGAAACGCGCGCCGGTTTCAAGCCCGGCGATCAGGCGCAGGATCGTCGACTTGCCGACCCCCGAGGGGCCCAGCAGGCAGGTCCAGCCGCCTTCTGCCAGCGTCAGATCGACGGGTGCGAACAGAGGCGTATCGCCGACCCATGCCTGTCCCCGGACCCGCGCGATGGTCATGCCCGGCCCAGATCCCAGAAGGCGACCTCAAGCCGGGTCGCCGTGGCGAAGCGTTCGCGCAGCGCGGTCCAGCGGGGCAGGGCTTCGGGATTGTCGCCCAGCCGCTTGCGGATCGCGTTGTCCAGAAGCGCGCCTGCCTTGGCGCAGGCCTCCTGATATTCGGGACCGGCATAGGTCTCGATCCAGTCGCGATAGGGGGTGTCGTTCGCTGCCTCGCGTGCCAGTCGCGTGCCGATTTCGCCATACCCCAGCACGCAAGGCATCAGCGCCGCCAGCAGGTCAAGGAAATCGCCCGACAGACCCGCATCCATGACATAGCGCGTATAGGCGATATTGGTCATCGCCTCGGGCGTGCGGGTCATGGCCTCAATGTCGATGCCCGCTGCCGCGCAGGTCTGGACATGCAGCGACATCTCATGGTCCAGCAGCGCATGGACCGTGGCCGAGCAGGCGCGCATTTCATCCAGATCGCCTGCCTTGACCACCGCCAGCGCCCAAGCGCGCGAGAAATGGATCAGGAACAGGTAATCCTGCACCAGGTAGGTCAGGAAGTCGACGCGTGGCAGCGTGCCGTCGCACATGCCCTGAACAAACGGGTGGCGGGTATAGGCGTCCCAATCGGATGCCGCATCGCGCCAGTTGGCGAAGGTATGACCGTAGCTCATTGCGCCCCCAGATCCACGGCCAGTTCCGAGACCGGCAGGACGTTGTCGACCAATCCGGCCTCATGCAGGAAGGTCTCGAAGCGGGCATATCGGCCCTGATCCAGCGCCGCCGGGCTTTGCGAGAAACGGGGCAGAGTTTCCTTCCACGCGGCGGCGTTCAGCTCGTCCTTGAGGTCGGGCGCAGTACCGGAAAACAGCTCCCATGCCTCGTCGGGGTGGTTGACCATGTATTGCGCGCCGCGCTCGACCGCGTGCAGGAAGCGCTGGGTCTTGGCCTTGTCCAGAACCTGCGGGTTGGCCACGAAGATCAGCTCGTCATAGGTCGGAACGCCTTGTTCCTCGACGAAGAAGCATTTCCCTTCGGCGCCTTCCAGACGCATCTGGGTCAGCTCGAAATTGCGATAGGCGCCGATCGTGGCATCGACCTGACCGGCGATCAGGGCGGGCGAGAGCGACCAGTTCACATTGACCATCTCGACATCGGCCATGCTCAGGCCCGCGGTCTTCAGGATCTGGCCGATCAGCGCATCCTCGACCCCCGAGACCGAATAGCCGATCTTCTTGCCCTTCAGATCCTCGATCTTCTGGACCGGGCCGTCGGCCTTGACCATCAGGCAGTTCAGCGGCGTTGCAATCAGCGTGCCGACGCGCTTCAGCGGCAGGCCCTCATGCACCTGCAGATGCAGCTGCGGCTGGTAGCTGATCGCCAGATCGGCCTTGCCTGCGGCGACCAGCTTTGGCGGATCGGCGGGATCGGCGGGGGCCACGATCTCGACCTCGAGGTCCTCATCTTTGAAGAAGCCCTTTTCCTGCGCGACGATGATCGGGGCATGGTCGGGGTTCACGAACCAGTCCAGCATCAGCGTGACCTTATCTGCGGCCAGTGCGGGTTGGGCCAGCAGGGCCAGCGTGGCGGTCAGGGCGAAATGCTTCATGTGTCTCCTCCAAGGGCAAGCAGGGTGATCTCGCCGTTCCAGCGGCGGGACAGGGCTTCGGCTGCGCGCCATGAGCGCAGGCCAGAGCGGCAGGCCAGCACGATGCGCTGGCCGGGTTCGGGCAGGGGGCCGGTCGGGCCGTAGCCGGGATCGCGCAAGGCGTCGGGCGTGGCCTTGCGCGGGGCCTCATCGGCAGGGCGCAGGTCGATGACCAGATCGCCGTTGCGGATGTCTTCGGGCGCAATGAAGCGGGGACCGTCGTTTTCGGGTGCGCCGTCAAAGCGGAACTGGGTGAAGCGGCCATGCTCCAGCCGGGTGAACTGGCCCAGCGGCGAGGGCTGCAGGCCCAGCAGTACGCCCAGAGCTATCTGCGCCTGAAGGCAGCCCAGCATCCCCACGACCGGGCCAAGCACACCGGCGCTGGCGCAGGTCTGGCCACTGTCGGGCGGGTCGGGGAACAGTGCGCGCAGGCTGGGCGCACCGCCGCAGAAGCCGCCGACATAGCCCGACAGTCCCAGAGCCGAGGCCGAGATCAAAGGTTTCCGGGCGGCCAGGCAAGCATCCGACAGGGTATAGCTGGCCGCGTAGCTGTCGGCGCAGTCCAGCACGATATCCGCCGCGGCGACCAGATCCGCAGCATTCGCGGGGGTCAGGCGTTCGACCAGCGCGCTGATCCTGATGCTGGGGTCCAGCCGGGCCGCGAAGCCAGTTGCGGCCTGTGCCTTTGGCTGGTCGATATCCGCCATCGAATAGATCGGCTGGCGGTGCAGGTTGGATTCCTCGACGGAATCGGGATCGATCAGGGTGATCCGGCCGATGCCTGCGCCCACCAGATATTGCAGCGCCGGGACGCCCAGCCCGCCCGCGCCGACGATCAGGACATGGGCGGCGGCAATGGTCGCCTGACCCGCCGCCCCGACCTCGGGCAGGATGATCTGGCGGGCATGGCGACTCATGCGGCCACCTGCAGCCATTCGCGGATGCGGGCTTCGGGATCAGGATTCAGGGTGATGTCGGTCACTGCCGAGGCAATGTCGGCACCCGCCGCATAGGCGAGAGTCGCGCGTTCCGGGGTCACGCCGCCAATGGCGACCAGCGGTGTATCGCCCACCAGCTTGCGCCATTCGCTGACGCGTTCCAGCCCCTGCTGTTCCCATTTCATCTTTTTCAGGATGGTGGGCCAGACCGGGCCAAGGGCGATATAATCCGGGGCCAGCGCCAGTGCGCGGTCCAGCTCGGCATGGTCATGGGTCGACAGACCCAGCCGCATCCCGGCGCGACGGATCGCCGGGATGTCGGCCACGTCCAGATCCTCTTGCCCCAGATGGATGAAATCGCAACCCAGCTCCATGGCGGTTTGCCAGTGGTCGTTCACGACCAGCGTCGCGTTATGCGCACGGCAGAGGTCGCGGGCGCGGGTCAGTTCCTGCACCAGTTGGTCACCGTCCATATCCTTGATGCGGATCTGCACCAGCTTCACACCCAGCGGCAGGGCGCGCGCGATCCAGTCGGCGCTGTCGAAGATCGGGTAGAAACGGGGAAAGTTCATCCGAGTACTGCCATTCCGAATACGGGGGTCGAGGGAGCGGCCATGTCGCGGGCCTCGATCGGGTTTGCGGCATGGGCCAGTTGCCCGGCCTGAATCGCCAGCGCCATCGCGCGGGCCATGGCGACCGGATCGCCCGCCTTGGCGACAGCGGTGTTCAGAAGCACCGCGTCAAAGCCCAGTTCCATCGCTTGGGCGGCATGGCTGGGCAGGCCGATCCCGGCATCGACGACCAGCGGCACATCGGGGAAATGTGCCCGGACCGAGCGCAACCCGTAGGGATTGTTCAGCCCCCGGCCCGAACCGATCGGCGCGCCCCAAGGCATCAGCACTTCGCAGCCAGCATCCAGCAGACGCCCGCAGACCGAAAGATCCTCGGTGCAATAGGGAAAGACCTGAAAGCCGTCATCGGACAGAATGCGTGCGGCTTCGACCAGCGCGATCACGTCGGGGCAAAGGGTGTCATCGTCGCGGATGACTTCCAGTTTGATCCATGGCGTGTCGAACAACTCGCGGGCCATCTGGGCGGTGGTCACGGCCTCGCGCACGGAATGGCAACCGGCAGTATTGGGCAGGACCGGGACGTTCAGGCCCTTGATCAGGTTGTGGAAGTCCTGACCGGCACCGCCCTCGCGGCGCAGGCTGACGGTGGCGATGCCCGCGCCGGATGCGCGGAATGCCTCGGCCATGATCGCGGGCGAGGGGTAAAGTGCGGTGCCCAGCATCAGCGGGCTTTCGACATCGGTTCCGTAAAAGACAGGCATCCTAGCCCCCCTGCATTGGCGCCACGACTTCCAGCGCGTCGCCATCCTTCAGTTGCGTCGCTGCGCGCGACGGCGCGGGCAGGAAGCCGCCATTCAGCGCGGTTGCCACCTTGGCCCCGCCCAGCCCGATCTGGACCAGCGCGTCCTGCACGGTCGGCCCGGCCAGATCGCGGGCCTCGCCGTTAAGGGTGATCTTCATCCATGAACTCCGGTCTTTGTCCCGTGGTGATGTAATCGGCGGCCATGCGGGCGACAGTGGGGGCCAGAAGGTAGCCGTGGCGGTAAAGGCCATTGGCATAAAGCGTGTTCCCGCGCCGGCGCAGGCGGGGCAGGTTGTCGGGGAAGGCGGGGCGTGCGTCCGAGCCAAGCTCGAGGATCTCGGCCTCGGCGAAGCCGGGATGCAGGGCATAGGCGGCGGAAAGCATCTCGACCGCGGACCGGGCGGTGACGCGGTATTTGCCGCCGGTTTCCAGCATGGTCGCGCCGATCATGTAGATGCCTTCGCCGCGTGGGACGATGTAAAGCGGGATGCGCGGATGCAGCAGGCGGACGGTGCGGGTCAGGGTCACCTCGGGGCAGCGCAGGACCAGCATCTCACCGCGGACGCCGCGCAGGTCGGCAAGTTCGTCGCGGGCGGACAGGCCGCGTGCATCGACAGTCAGGCCGGTGGGTGCGGCGTCGGTTTCAATTTCGATGCCCTTTTCCGCCAACCGGTCGCGCAGGACGCGCAGCGCCTCACGCGGGTTCAGGTGGGATTCGGTGCCGAAGAACAGGCCGCGGGCAAAGCGGCCTTCAAGCTCGGGTTCCAGCGTGGCGATGGTCTCGGCATCGACGGGGGAATGGGCTTCGGTCATGCGGGCAAAGCGGTCCAGTTCCGCCCGGTCGCGTGACGGGGCAAGGACCAGCGTGCCGCGATGGGTGACCTCGACGCCCTGCGCCTGCCACCAATCAGCAGCGTTGCGGCCATGGCGGACGACGACCGGCTCGGCGCTTTCGGCCTCGCAATAGGGGGCAAGCATGCCGCCCGCGCGCCAGCTGCAGGCATGCGCGCCGGGCTTGCCTGCCGGATCGATCAGGCGCGGCGTCAGCCCGCGTGAGGCCAGTTCGGTGGCGATCGACAGGCCCATGACCCCGGCCCCAAGGATGGTGACTTCGGTCATGACTGTCCCCATAGCGCGTGGAAGTGATGGACCGGGCCGTGACCCAGCCCGACGGACAGGTCATCGGCGGCGGCAATCGCGCCTTGCAGCCAGCGATGGGCGCGGGTGACGGCTTCGGCGACGTCCATCCCCTGCGCCAGACCCGCCGCGATGGCCGAGGACAGTGAGCATCCCGTGCCATGCGTGTTGCGGGTGTTCTGGCGCGGGGCCGACAGGGCCAGCGGTTGCGGCCCGATCAGCAGGTCGGTGCAGATGTCGCCCGAGGCATGCCCGCCCTTCACCAGCACATGGGTTGCGCCAAGAGCCAGCAGCGCCTGACCCTGTTCCTGCATGGCCTCGGGCGTGTCGGCCGGGGCAAGATCCAGAAGCCGGGCTGCCTCGGGCAGGTTCGGGGTCAGCACGGTGGCCAGGGGAATCAGGCAGTCGCGCAGCGCAGCCACGGCCTGATCGGGCAGCAGCGCATCGCCCGATTTCGCCACCATCACCGGGTCGAGCACGATGGGAAAGGGGCCGGCCTCCTGAAAGACCTTCAGCCGGTCGGCGACTGCCGCGATCCGCTCGGGGCCGCCAACCATGCCGATCTTGACCGCGCGGATATCCAGATCGCCGAAAACCGCGTCGATCTGGGCCGCGACCATGCCGGGGCTGACGGATTCGACCGCGGCGACGGTGCGGGTGTTCTGCGCGGTGATCGCTGTGATCACGGATGCGCCATAGACCCCCAAAGCCGAGAAGCTTTTCAGATCCGCCTGAATGCCCGCGCCACCACCGCTGTCAGAGCCGGCAATGGTCAGGGCGATGGGATATGTCATGGCCCGCCTTTCGTCATCAGCGGGTCATGCGGTCTGGGGGATATGCGCGCACGAAACCGGGGGACCCGGCCAAGGCGCTCTACCCTTCCCTACGCCGGCATGACCCGGATCAGGTTCGATGGGTCGGTGCCTGGCACCTCTCAGCCCCGTTGCGGGACTCCCCAAGTGTAGAAATTATGACGACAACCTAGGGCCGAAGCCTGCGTCCCGCAAGGGTCATCCGTAATAGCTGCGGAACCAGTCGACGTAATCGGCGACGCCCTGCGTAACCTGCGTTTGCGGCGCATAGCCGGTCAGGCGGCGCAGCAAGGTGGTATCGGCCCAGGTCGCGGGTACGTCGCCGGGCTGCATGGGCTGCATGTCCTTGATCGCCGCCCGCCCGGTGGCCGATTCGATCGCGGCGATGAAGTCCATCAACTCGACCGGCGCGCCATTGCCGATATTGACCACGCGATGCGGCGCGACCGGGGACAGGCTGTCCTCGGGGCCGACGGGTGTGTCGCCGGGGGCCGCATCCATCAGCAGACGGATCGCGCGGACCAGATCGGCGACATGGGTGAAGTCCCGCCGCATGTCACCGTGGTTGAAGACCTTGATCGGCTGCCCCGCCAGAATCGCGTTGGTGAACAGCCACGGCGCCATGTCGGGCCGTCCCCATGGTCCGTAGACAGTGAAGAAGCGGAACATCGTCACCGGCAGGCCGAACAGATGGGCGTAACTATGGGCCATCGCCTCGGTCGATTTCTTGGACGCGGCATAGAAGGACATCTGCGCATCTACCTTGTCGGTTTCGCGGTAGGGCATGTCCTTGTTCGCGCCATAGACCGAACTGGTCGAGGCCAGCAGCAGATGTCGCGGCGGATGGGCCCGCGCAGCCTCGAGCAGTTCAAACGTGCCGATGATGTTCGACTGCAGATAGGCGCGGGGATTGTCGATGGAATGGCGCACCCCCGCCTGCGCGGCCAGATGCACCACCATATCCGGGCGGTGGGTCGCGAACAGATCGGCCAGCATGCCGGGTTCCTCGACGCGGGCGCGGATCGCGGTGAAGCCGGGGCGGGCGCGCAACTGCGCCTCGCGCGCTTCCTTCAGGGCCGGGTCGTAATAGGGGTCATGGGCGTCCAGCCCGATCACCTCGGCGCCTTCGTCCAGCAGCAATTGCGACAGATGATAGCCGATGAACCCGGCCGAACCCGTGATCAGAACGCGCATCAATCGACCCCGTACAGATCGCGCGTATAGACCTTGTCCGCGACATCGGCGAGCTCGGACGTGATCCGGTTGGTGATGATCAGGTCGGCCTGCTGCTTGAACTGCGCCAGATCGCGCACGACCGGGCTGTGAAAGAAATGGTCCTCTTTCAGCACCGGTTCATAGACGATGCAGGAAATGCCCTTGGCCTTGATCCGCTTCATGATCCCCTGAATCGAGCTGTCGCGGAAATTGTCCGATCCTGCCTTCATCACCAGCCGGTAAACGCCAACCAGCTTGGGCTGCCGGGCGATGATCTGGTCGGCGATGAAATCCTTGCGGGTGCGGTTGGATTCCACCACCGCCGCGATCAGCTGCTGCGGCACCTGATCGTAGTTCGCCAGAAGCTGCTTGGTATCCTTGGGCAGGCAATAGCCGCCATAGCCGAAGCTGGGATTGTTGTAATGCGCGCCGATCCGGGGATCGAGGCCGACGCCCTCGATGATCTCGCGCGTGTTCAGATCGCGTGACATGGAGTAGCTGTCGAGTTCGTTGAAATAGGCGACGCGCAGCGCAAGATAGGTGTTCGAGAACAGCTTGATCGCCTCGGCCTCGACCGCGCCGGTGAACAGGACCGGCATGTCCTTGCGGATCGCGCCCTGCACCAGCAGTTCGGCAATCTCGTGCGCTTCCGGGCTGTGATCGCCCACCACGATGCGCGAGGGATGCAGGTTGTCATGGAGCGCCCGGCCTTCCCGCAGGAACTCGGGCGAGAACATGATTCCGTCATAGCCGAACCGCGCCCGCATCTCGGTCACGAAACCGACGGGGACGGTGGACTTGACCACGATGGTGGCTTCGGGCGCATGGGTCCGGGCCAGTTCGATGACCTGCTGGACGCTGGACGTGTCGAAATGGTTGGTGCGCGAATCGTAATTCGTGGGCGTCGCGATGATGACGAAATGCGCGCCCTCAAGCGCCTGAACCGCGTCGGTGGTGGCGGTCAGGTCCAGCGCCTTTTCCGCCAGCCACTGGCTGATCTCGACGTCCTCGATGGGCGAGCGGCGGGCATTGACCTGCGCGACGCGACCCGCATTCACATCCAGTGCGACGACCTTGTTGTGCTGGGCCAAAAGGACGGCGATCGACATGCCGACGTAACCCAAGCCTGCTACGGCAATCTTCATCCGTGCTATCCGCAAGTTGTTTCATGCAGCCGTAACATATCGGGCAGACGGGAAGAAGAAGGCAGTTTTCCCCGGTTTACCTTGCGACTGGTATACCAAGATGCCAAATAGTGTCCGACCAAACGGAGGACCTCCCCAATGACCTTCACCCCTCACGGCAAACATCTGATCGCTGGCGAATGGGTCGCGACCGAGCAGACCTTCCCCTCGGAACCGGCAACCGGCCCGTCGCATCCTTTCAGCGTCGGCACCGTCGATCTGGTGAACCGCGCCTGCGAAGCCGCGGAAGACGCCTTCTGGAGCTATGGCTATTCCTCGCGCGAGGAACGTGCCCTGTTCCTTGAGGCCATCGCGGACGAAATCGAAGCCCGCGCTGATGCCATCACCCAGATCGGCAGCCAGGAAACCGGCCTGCCGGAAGCCCGCCTGCAGGGCGAGCGCGGCCGCACCACCGGCCAGCTGCGCCTGTTCGCGGACCATATCCGCAAGGGCGAGTACCTTGACCGCCGCTTCGACGCGGCGCTGCCCGACCGCAAGCCGGCTGCCCGCCCCGAGATCCGTCTGGTCGAGCGTCCCATCGGCCCGGTTGCCGTTTTCGGCGCCTCGAACTTCCCGTTGGCCTTCTCGACCGCCGGTGGTGACACTGCCGCGGCGCTGGCCGCTGGCTGCCCGGTCGTCGTCAAAGGCCACTCGGCCCATCCCGGCACCGGCGAGATCGTGGCCGAGGCCGTCGCCGCTGCCATCGCGAAACGCAACCTGCACCCGGGCGTCTTCAGCCTGATCCAGGGCGGTCGCCGCGATGTCGGCACCGCGCTGGTCCAGCATCCGCGCATCAAGGCCGTGGGCTTCACCGGCAGCCTCGGCGGCGGTCGCGCGCTGTTCGACCTGTGCGCACAGCGCCCCGAGCCGATCCCTTTCTTCGGTGAGCTGGGCTCGGTCAACCCGATGTTCCTGCTGCCGCAGGCGATGTCCGCCCGCGCCGAGGAACTGGGCGCGGGCTGGGCCGGTTCGCTGACCATGGGCGCGGGCCAGTTCTGCACCAATCCGGGCATCTCGGTCGTGATCGACGGTCCGGAAGCTGACCGTTACACCGCCGCCGCCAAGGCCGGTCTGGAAAAGGTCGGCGCGCAGACCATGCTGACCGACGGCATCGCGAAAGCTTATCGCGACGGCAAGGAACGCTTTGAATCGCGCAATTCGGTGACCCCAGTCTATGCGACGGAATCGTCGGATCGTCAGGCGAACCCGAACCTTTATGAAACCACCGCTGAGGCCTATCTGCAGGACCACGCGCTGGGTGAAGAGGTCTTCGGCCCGCTTGGCCTGATCGTTCGCGTGAAATCCGTCGACGAGATGGTGACGCTGGCAAAAGGCTTCGAAGGTCAGCTGACCACGACGATCCACATGGATGCGGACGATCTGGCCGACGCGCAGAAACTGCGTCCGGTGCTTGAGCGCAAATCGGGTCGTGTGCTGGTCAACGGCTTCCCGACTGGCGTGGAAGTGGTCGATTCGATGGTTCATGGCGGGCCGTACCCGGCCTCGACCAACTTCGGCGCGACCTCGGTCGGCACGCTGTCGATCCGTCGCTTCCTGCGTCCGGTCAGCTACCAGAACTTCCCGGAAGCGCTGCTGCCGGAAGACCTGCGCGGCTGATCCCTTTCGGATTGCGATGACATCATGCCACGGGGCCAATGGTCCCGTGGCATTTCCGTTTCTTGACCTTGGGCGCGGCGATGCTCAGGTTTGGGCCAGAATGACAGAGGGTTTTCCGGCATGGCGACGACTAAGAACGTGATCTTTGACCTTGGCGCGGTGCTGATCGAATGGGATGCGGCGCTGGGTTTTTCCGATGTCTTCACCACCCGCGACGCGGCCGAGGACTGGCTGCGGCAGATCGATTTCGCGCGCTGGAACCGGTTGCAGGATGGCGGGCGCAGTTTTGCCGATGGGCTGGCAGCGGCAAAGGCCGAACATGGCGATCTGGCGCGGCATATGGCCCACTACCTGACGACCTTTCCGGTCACCATCGACAAGACCGTGCCGGGTACTTGGGAAATTCTTGAGGATCTGGCGGCGCGGGATGTGCCTCTTTATGCGATTACCAATTGGGCTGCCGACACCTGGCCTGCCGCGCTTGAACTGTATCCTCGGTTGGGTACGGTCTTTCGCGACATCGTGGTGTCGGGTCAGGTCGCGCTGCTGAAACCCGAGCCCGCGATTTATCGCATGCTTCTGGACCGCAACGGGCTGGTCGCGCAGGACTGCCTGTTCATCGACGACAGCCTGCCGAATGTCGAAGGTGCCCGCGCGGTCGGCATGGACGCGATCCATTTCACCGATGCCGAAGCGCTGGCAGCCGAGCTGGCCGCGCGCGGGCTGTTCGCTTAAGGCCGGGGCTGATCAGCACCGACCAGCGGCGCCAGATGGCGCAGTGCCAGCAGATAGCCGTGGGTGCCAAGGCCCGCGATCACGCCCTCGGCCCGCAGGCTGACATAGGAATGGTGGCGGAAGCTTTCGCGCTTGTGGATGTTCGAGATATGCACCTCGATCACCGGCGCGTCGAAGGTGTTCAGCGCGTCGAGGATCGCGACCGAGGTGTGGGTCAGCGCGCCGGGATTGATGATGATCGCATTGGCCTCGTGCCGGGCCTCGTGGATCGTGTCGACGATCACCCCTTCATGGTTCGACTGGAAGAAGCGGATCTCCAGCCCCAGCTCGCGGCCCAGATCGGTGCAGGCGCGCTCGACATCGGCCAGCGTGGTGCTGCCATAGATTTCGGGCTGGCGCTGGCCCAGCAGGTTCAGGTTCGGGCCGTTCAGGACATAGACGGTGGGCATGGCTTCCTCGTGGCAATTCGCGGCGGGCAGGATAGTCGCATGAGGCCCTGCCGCAAGCGCGATCAGGCAGGCTCGGCCAGGAAGATATAGCCCGCGCCATAGATCGTCTTGATCAGCCGCGGGCTTTTCGGGTCCTCACCCAGTTTGGTCCGCAGCCGCGAGATGCGCACATCCATCGCCCGGTCAAAGCTTTCGCCCGCCGATCCGCCCAAGGTTTCCAGCATCTGCGCGCGCGAAATCAGCCGGCGCGGATTGTCGAGGAACAGCCGCAGCACCTCGGCCTCGGCATGGCTGATCGGGGTTTCCTCGCCCTCGGGAGAGGTCAGCGCATAGCGGTCGAAATCGACGGTCCATCCGGCAAAGCGGACCAGCTGGCGACCCGCGCCCGCATCCCGCGCGGGCTTGCGCAGCCGGGCGCGGATGCGGGCCACGACCTCGGCGGGTTCAAAGGGCTTGATGATGTAATCGTCGGCCCCCAGCTCCAGCCCCGCCACCCGGTCCTGCACCTGCGCCCGCCCCGAGATGATGATGATCGCCGCCCCGGATTCGCGGGCCAGCCGGTGGACCAGCGCCAGCCCGTCGCGGTCGGGCAGGCCCAGATCGATCAGGCAGGCCTCGGGCTGGATGCGACGCAGGGCGGCCTCGAATTCGGTGGCACGGGCAAAGCATTGGGTGCGAAAGCCCGCCTCGACCAAGGCCGCGGACAGCAGGCGGCGGATCTCGGGTTCGTCGTCAAGGATCGCGATCAGCGGGGCGTCAGTCATCCGTCACCTTCATCAGGGCCATGGCCAGTTCGGCCTCATCGAATGGTTTGGTCAAGACCGGAACGCGCAAGCCCTCGCGTTGGGGGGCGCTGGCGGGCAGGGCGGTCATCAGGATCAGGGGCAGGCCCGCATCAGCCAGCGCGTCGCCCGAACCGTCGCCCAGCTGCAGATCGGACAGGATCAGCGCCAGCCCCGGCAGGTCGGTCAGGGCGCGCGCCTCGGACAGGGCGGCGGCCTCGATCACGGCATGACCTTGGGCCAGCAGCATTTCGCGCGTGGTGGCGCGGATGTCGGGATCGTCCTCAACCAGCAAGATCAGCAGCGGGCTGACCGCGTGCCAAGGCAGGCGGATCGTCACCTGCGCCCCATCCGCATTGGCCAGCCGCATCGTCCCACCGGCCAGCTTGATCTGGTCATAGACCATCGACAGGCCCAGACCCGAGCCCTGCCCACCCTTGGTGGTAAAGAAGGGTTCGGTCGCGCGTTCCAGCGCATCGGCGGAAAAGCCGGGACCAGAATCGGTCACGACCAGTTCCAGCCAATGCCCGGCAGGGCGGGCGGCGATGGTGATGTTTCCCTGACCCTGCATCGCGTCGCGGGCGTTCAGGATCAGGTTCAGCAACGCGTCCTGCAGCGCGCCGGGGTCCAGCATCAGCTGCGTTTCTGGCAGATCTGGGGCGATGTCCAGACGGATGCCTGCACCAAGACTGGGCCGGGTCATCGTCGCCAGCTCGTCCAGCAGCAAGCGCAGATCGACCGGGCGCGGGCGGTGATCGCGCCGTCCGGTCAGGGTGGCGATTCCGGCCAGCAGCGTGACCCCGCGCCGGGCGGCTGCCTGCGTGGCCTGCACATCCTCGGCCTGCTCGGGCGTCAGCCCGGCCCGTGACAGGCGTGCTTGCAACCCAAGGATCACCGTCAGCAGATTGCCGAAATCATGCGCCATGCCCGATGTTACCTGCGCCGCCACCGCGCGCTTGGCGGCATGGGCCATCGCCTCGCGCGAGTGGACCTCGGCGGTGACATCGGTGGACAGGATATAGGCCCCGCGACCGTTCTGGTCCGGGGTCAGCGCGATGCGGATGCGCCGACCTGATGGCGGGTGGGTGATCTCGAACACCTGCGGCTGGCCTTCGATCGCGCGGTCCATATGCGGACGGATGCGGGCAAAGGTCTCGGGGCCCAGCACCTCGACCCCGTCGCGGCCAAGGATCGAGGCCCCGGCACCCGGAAACACCGCCGAGATCTGGTTGTTCGAGAAGGTGTAGCGATAATCCCGGTCCATATGCGCGATATGCGCCGGGACCATCGCCGTCACCTGCCTTGTGCGCTGCTCTTGCTCGGTCACGATGCGCTTGGCTTCCTCAAGCGCGGCATTCGTGGCGGCCAAGGCCCGGTTTGCCGCCGAAAGCCGCTCGGCATGGTCAAGGACCAGCTCGGACAGCTCCTCGGACCGGGCGCGCAGCAATTCCTGATGCTGCTTGATCGGGGTGATGTCGGTATAGACCGCGACCCAGCCGCCTTGTGACAGCGGCGCCCCCTCGACCGAGATCCATCGCCCGTCGGCGCGCTGACGCTCCATGTAATGGGGCTGAAAGGTGCGGGCTTGCGCCACGCGTTCGTGGATTGCGGCTTCGGGATCGTCCTGCGGGCCATATTCGCCGCGCAGGACAAGGTAGCGGATCGTATCCTCGAACCGCGCGCCGGGGCGGGTCAGTTCGTCGGGCAAGGCGAACATCGCCTGATAGGGCCGGTTGCAGACCGCCAGCCGCAGGTCGGCATCAAAAATCGAGATCGCCTGCTGAATCAGGTTCAGCCCGGACCTCGTCAATTCGCCATGGTTTTCCTCGGTCAGCATATCCCCCCGCAAGGCTGGCCCCGGCCCCGTAACAATTCGTAGGATTCGGGACAAATTCGCGCAAGGATTACCGGGCTAAGCTGAACTTGCCGGATGGGAGGGGAGCCCGGACGGCGCGGAGGAACCCATGTCCAACATGCAGTCGGCCGAGGCCGGGCTGCGGTCCATTCCCGCTTTGCTGGCGCGAAACGCCGCACAGTTCGGGAACCGGGCCGCCTACCGGGAAAAAGAGTTCGGGATCTGGCAAAGCTGGACCTGGGCCGAGACCTCGCGCCAGATCCGCGACATCGCGCTGGGGTTTCTGGTGCTGGGCCTGAAGCCCGGAGAGCATGTCGCCATCATCGGCCGCAACCGGCCCATGCATTACTGGTCGATGGTTGCGGCGCAGATGTGCGGCGCGGTTCCGGTGCCGCTTTATCAGGACGCTGTCGCCGATGAGATGGCCTATGTGCTGGGCAATTGCGGCGCGCGTTTCGTGGTCTGCGGCGATCAGGAACAGGTCGACAAGGTGCTTGAGGTCGGCGACCGCGCCCCCGCCGTTCAGCACCTGATCTATACCGACCGGCGCGGCATGCGGAAATACGACCATTCCCGGATGAACGCGCTGGCTGACATCCAGACCGAGGGCCGCGCCGCCGAGCAGCGTCTGGGCGCGGAACTGGACGCCCGCATTGCCGGGCTGGGTTATGACGACACCTGCGTGATGCTGTATACTTCGGGGACGACCGGCAAGCCCAAGGGCGTCGTCCTGTCCAACCGCAATATCATCGAGACTTCGAAAAACAGCGCCGGTTTCGACCGCCTGACCGAAGCCGAGGAAGTGCTGGCATATCTGCCGATGGCATGGGTCGGCGATTTCATCTTCTCGGTCGGACAGGCCTATTCTGCGGGCTTCACCGTCAATTGCCCCGAGGGCGCGCAGACGATGATGACCGACCTGCGCGAGATCGGCCCCAGCTATTTCTTTGCCCCGCCGCGGGTCTTTGAAGGCCAGCTGACCAGCGTGATGATCCGGATGGAGGATGCGGGCCGTATCAAGCGCGGGCTGTTTCGGCATTTCATGGATCTGGCCCGCCGCGTCGGCCCATCCATCCTTGAGGGTCGTTCGGTCGGGCCGCTGGACCGGCTGCGTTACGGCCTTGGCAACTTGCTGATCTATGGCCCGCTGAAAAATACGCTGGGCTATTCCCGCATCCGCGTCGGCTATACCGCAGGCGAGGCGATCGGCCCCGAGATTTTCAGCTTCTATCGCAGCCTTGGGATCAACC
This sequence comes from Paracoccus litorisediminis, assembly GCF_009711205.1. Taxonomy (GTDB): domain Bacteria; phylum Pseudomonadota; class Alphaproteobacteria; order Rhodobacterales; family Rhodobacteraceae; genus Paracoccus; species Paracoccus litorisediminis. Next base: position 652,466 of record NZ_WMIG01000002.1, read on the forward strand.
TGAAGCAACTTTACGGTCAGACCGAGGCCTCGGTCTTTATCACCCAGCAGCCAGACGGCGCGGTTCGGCCCGATACGGTTGGCGTGCCCTCGCCGGGGGTGGAACTGAAGATCGCCGAAAGCGGCGAGGTCTTCTATCGCGGCCCCGGCACGTTCGTCGAATATTTCGGCAATCCCGACAGCACCGCCTCGACCAAGGACCCCGAGGGCTGGGTCGCAACCGGGGATGCCGGCTTCTTCGAGGAACAGACCGGGCAATTGCGCATCATCGACCGCGCGAAGGATGTCGGAAAAATGGCCGATGGCCGGATGTTCGCGCCCAAATATGTCGAGAACAAGCTGAAGTTCTATCCCAACATCCTTGAGGCGGTGGTGTTCGGCGCGGGGCGGGAATTTTGCACCGCCTTCATCAATATCGACCTGACCGCCGTCGGAAACTGGGCCGAGCGCAATAACATCGCCTATGCCAGCTATCAGGAACTGGCCGGGCATCCGCAGGTCTATGCGATGATCCGTGACCATGTTTCGCAGGTGAATGCCTCGGTCGCCGAGGACCCGATGCTGTCGGGCTGCCAGATCAGCCGCTTTCTGGTGCTGCACAAGGAACTGGACCCCGACGATGGCGAAATGACCCGCACCCGCAAGGTTCGCCGGGGCGTGATTGCCGACAAATATGCCGACCTGATCGCCGCGCTCTACGATGGATCGCAAAACGTCTTTACCGAAACCGAAGTCACCTATGAAGATGGCCGCAAGGGCAGGATCAAGGCGACGCTGCGGATCGAGGATGCCCAGGTCGCACCCCCGGCCCTCCATGTGAAACCAAGGGGAATTGCAGCATGAGCACCGAAAAACCCGCCTATGTCTTCGCCATCGCCTTCGGCATTGCCGGGATCGTTCTGGCATGGATTCTGGCCTCGATCCTGCCACCGAACATCTTTCACGTCTTTGCCGGGGCCGTCGGCGCGATCTTTGGCGTGCTGCTGATCTCGCGTCTGTGGCCGGCGCTGCCCCTGGGCAAGGCGCATCTGTGGGGCGCGGCGCTGATTGCCTACAATATCGGGCTGTCGCTGCTGGAAAGGGTGTGGCTGGCATCATGATCGCAACGCCCGCAGCCGAATTCAGCACCGACAAGGGCGCGACCCGCCCCGTGCTGATGGACCTGAAAAACATCACCCTCCGCTTTGGCGGGGTGGTGGCGATCAAGGACATCAGCTTCGACATCCGCGAGGGCGAGATCCGCGCCATCATCGGGCCGAACGGCGCGGGCAAATCCTCGATGCTGAACGTGATCTCGGGCTTTTATGTGCCCCAGCAGGGCGAGATCTGGTTCGAGGGGCAAAAGCGCCCGCCGATGAAACCCTATCAGGTTGCGCGTCTGGGGCTGGCGCGCACCTTTCAGAACATCGCGCTGTTCGATGGCATGTCGGTCTTGGACAACATCATGACGGGGCGGTTGAACAAGATGAAATCATCGCTGTTCAGCCAAGCCCTGTGGTGGGGCCCCGCTGAGCGCGAAGAGGTCGAAAACCGTGCGCAGGTCGAAAAGATCATCGATTTTCTGGAAATCCAGAACATCCGCAAGACCCCGGTCGGCCGTCTGCCCTACGGGCTGAAAAAGCGCGTGGAACTGGCGCGTGCCTTGGCCGCCGAGCCGCGCATCCTGCTTCTGGACGAGCCGATGGCGGGCATGAATGTCGAAGAAAAAGAGGACATGTGCCGCTTCATCCTTGATGTGAACGACGAGTTCGGCACGACCATCGTCCTGATCGAGCATGACATGGGCGTGGTCATGGATCTGTCGGATCGGGTGGTGGTGATGGATTACGGCCGCAAGATCGGCGACGGCACCCCCGACGAGGTTCGAGCCAATCCCGAGGTCATCAGCGCCTATCTGGGCGTGGCGCACGAGTAAGGGGCAATCGCATGGAATTCCTTTACGCAAGCGAAGTGCTGGTCAACGGTCTGATGGCCGGGGTGATGTACTCGCTGGTCGCCCTTGGCTTTGTGCTGATCTACAAGGCCTCGGGTGTCTTCAACTATGCCCAAGGGGTGATGGCGCTGTTCGCCGCCATGACGCTGGTGGGCATCATGGAAGGGCGGGTGCCCTTTGCCCATCTGATCAATGCGGCGTTCGGCGTGCATGTGGACCGCTTCGGCTGGACCGTGCCCGCGATCTTCGGGATCGCACTGACCGCGCTGATCATGGTCGGTCTGGCCATCGCGGTGGAAAAACTGGTGCTGAAACATCTGGTCGGCCAGGAGCCGATCATCCTGTTCATGGCGACCATCGGTCTGGCCTGGTTTCTTGAGGGCTTGGGCGACGTGATGTGGGGCGCTGATGTGAAGGTGCTGGATGTGGGCCTGCCTCAAGGCATCTCGGACAGCATCGAGACGGCGACAAACAACTGGTTGGGCTATGGCTTCTTCATCGACCGGCTCGACATCTGGGCGACGGTCATCGCGGCAGCCTTGGTGGCAGCTCTGGTCGGCTTCTCGCAATATACCAAGCAGGGCCGGGCAATGCGCGCGGTCGCCGACGACCATCAGGCGGCGCTGTCGGTGGGCATCAGCCTGCGCTTCATCTGGATCATGGTCTGGTCGATCGCGGGCTTTGTCGCGCTGGTCGCAGGCATCATGTGGGGCACGAAATCGGGTGTGCAGTTCAGCTTGTCGCTGATCGCGTTAAAGGCGCTGCCGGTGCTGATGCTGGGCGGCTTCACCTCGATCCCCGGTGCCATCGTCGGCGGGCTGATCATCGGCATGGGCGAGAAGCTGTTTGAATATTTCATCGGTCCGATGGTCGGCGGCGCGACCGAGAACTGGTTCGCCTATGTGCTGGCGCTGCTGTTCCTCGTCTTCCGACCGCAGGGCCTGTTTGGCGAGCGGATCATCGAGCGGGTCTGAGGTGAAAAGATTCTATGCCTCCGGCGGGGATATTTGGACAAGAAAGAAACCGGTGCGACCGAGCTTCTTTCTTGCGGAAATATCCCGCGGGGGTGTGGGGGCGCGAAGCCCCCACTGCAAGGCTGATGCCGGGAGGGGCAGATGATCTATCGCGAGGCGGGTGACTTCAAGACGAGCTATCGCGACGATGGCCAGACCTTCCCGATCCGGCTGGACCGTTGGGGCTATTACGCGTTGCTGGGAGTGGCTTTTCTGGTCGTGCCCTTTGTCATCGACAGTTACTGGGCCAATGCCGTTCTGGTGCCGTTCCTGATCTATGCCATCGCCGCAATCGGGCTGAACATCCTGACGGGCTATGCCGGGCAGGTCAGTCTGGGGACCGGCGGTTTCATGGCGGTGGGGGCCTATTCGGTCTACAAGCTGATGACCGCCTTTCCGGGCGTGCCGATCTTTGTCCATATCCTGCTGGCCGGGGCGATCACCGCCGTGGTGGGGATGCTGTTCGGCCTGCCCAGCCTGCGGATCAAGGGCTTTTACCTGGCCGTGGCGACGCTGGCCGCGCAGTTCTTTCTGGTCTGGCTCTTCAACAAGGTGCCGTGGTTTTACAATTACTCGGCCTCGGGGCAGATCAATGCGCCTGAGCGCACCGTCTTTGGCTGGGCGGTGACCGGACCTGCGACGAGTGCTCCGGCAAAATACCTGACCTGTCTGGTCTTTGCGGTGGTGCTGGCATGGATCGCGCGCAACCTGACGCGCGGCATGGTGGGGCGCAAATGGATGGCGATCCGGGACATGGATATCGCGGCCGAGATCATCGGGGTGAACCCGCTGACCGCGAAACTGTCCGCATTTGCCGTCAGCAGCTTCTTTGTAGGCATTGCCGGGGCGCTGCTGTTCTCGGTTTATCTGGGCGCGGCAGAAGCCAGTGAGGCCTTCGGCATCAACAAGAGCTTCCTTGTCCTGTTCATGATCATCATCGGCGGCCTTGGCAGCATCTTTGGCAGCTTCGCCGGGGCGGCCTTTCTGGTCCTGCTGCCGGTCCTGCTGAAAAATCTGCTGGTGGTGCGGCTGGGATGGCCGACCGATCTGGCGGCCCATCTCGAACTGATGATCGTTGGCGGGCTGATCATCTTCTTCCTGATCGTCGAGCCGCATGGCCTCGCGCGGTTGTGGCGACTGACAAAGGAAAAGCTGCGGCTGTGGCCGTTCCCGCATTGAAGACCGGATAACCGGCTCATCACCCTTGGGAGGAGAACCAGGATGAAACTGAAGCTTGCTACCGTCGCGCTGGGGGCCATTCTGGCCGCGGCCCCCGCCATGGCCGATCTGGTCGTGCCGAACCTTAGCTATCGCACCGGCCCATATGGCGCGAACGGCACGCAATATGCCGACGGGTTCAACGACTATTTCACCCTGCTGAATGAACGCGACGGCGGCATCGGCGGCGAAAAGATCCAGACCCCGGAATGCGAGACTGCCTATAACACCGAAAAGGGCGTCGAATGCTACGAGGCCACCAAGGGCTCGGGCGCGCTGGTCTATAACCCCTTGTCCACCGGCATCACCTATCAGCTGATCCCCAAGGTCTCGGCCGATAAGATCGTGCTGTATACGCCGGGCTACGGGCGGACCTCGGCCAAGAATGGCAGCGTCTTCGAATGGGTCTTCAACGCGCCCGCGAACTATTGGGACGGGGCTTCGGTCGCGGTGAAATACTTGCTGGACCAAAGCGGCGGCGACCTGAAAGGCAAAAAGGTCGCGCTGGTCTATCACAATTCGGCCTATGGCAAGGAGCCGATCCGCACCCTGCAGGATCTGTCCAAGAAGCACGGCTTCACCCTGACCGAGCTGCCGATCGACCCGCCGGGACAAGAGCAAAAAAGCCAGTGGCTGCAGATTCGCCGCGACAAGCCCGATTACGTGCTGATGTGGGGCTGGGGCGTGATGAACCAGACCGCCATTCAAGAGGCCGCCAATATCCGATTCCCGATGGAGAACTTCATCGGCGTCTGGTGGTCGGGTTCCGAGGTTGACGTGCTGCCGGTCGGTGCCGCCGCACATGGCTACAAGTCGCTGACCTTCAACGGCGTCGGGACCGATTACCCGGTCTATGCCGACATGAAGAAATTCGTCATCGAGCCGGGCAAGGCATCGCAGGGCGGGCAGTTCGTCGGCTCGGCGCTGTATTCGCGCGGCATGTATGCGGCGGTGGTCATCGCCGAAGCGATCAAGAAGGCGCAGGAGCTGGCTGGGACCCCCGCGATCAACGCCACGCAACTGCGTGACGGCTTCGAGGCGCTTGGCATCACGCCTGCACGCCTGACCGAGATCGGCCTGCCGGACTTCGGCCCCGAGATCAAGATGAGCTGCGACAACCACGGCGGCAGCGGCATGGCCCGGATCCAGCAATGGGACGCCAATGCCAAGAAATGGAGCCTAATCACCGAGTTTACCGAGCCTGACCAAGAGGTTCTGAACCCGCTGATCGCCGCCGACAGCGAGGCCTTTGCCAAGGAATTCAACATCACGCCGCGCTGCTGATCCCGCGCGCCCCGGCGGCCTGTCGCCGGGGCATTCCAGACTGGGGGAACCATGCCTGATGCCACCCAAGACCCGCTGCTCGAGGTCAACAATATCGAGGTGATCTACAACCACGTCATCCTTGTGCTGAAGGGTGTCAGTCTGTCCGTGCCCAAGGGCGGCATCACCGCGCTTCTGGGCGGGAATGGTGCGGGCAAGACCACCACGCTGAAGGCCATCTCGAACCTGCTGCAATCCGAACGGGGCGAGGTCACCAAGGGCCAGATCACCTATCGCGGCGCGCCCGTGCAGGGCATGGACCCGGCTGCGCTGGTGAAACAGGGCGTCATTCAGGTGATGGAGGGGCGGCATTGCTTCGAACACCTGACCGTCGAGGAAAACCTGCTGACCGGCGCCTATACCCGCAGCGATGGCCGCGCGGCGATCGCCCGCGACCTTGAGATGGTCTATTCCTATTTCCCGCGCCTGAAGGAGCGCCGCAAAAGTCAGGCGGGCTATACTTCGGGCGGTGAACAGCAGATGTGCGCGATGGGGCGCGCATTGATGTCGAGGCCCGAAACCATCCTGCTGGATGAGCCCAGCATGGGCCTTGCGCCGCAACTGGTCGAGCAGATCTTCGAGATCGTTAAGGCGGTCAATGAGGGCGAGGGCGTGACCTTCCTTCTGGCCGAGCAGAACACCAATGTCGCGCTGCGCTATGCCCATCACGGCTACATTCTTGAAAGCGGCAGAGTGGTGATGGACGGCCCCGCCGAGGCGCTGCGCGAAAACCCGGATGTGAAGGAATTCTACCTCGGCATGTCCGAGCAGGGCCGGAAAAGCTTTCGCGACGTGCGCTCCTATCGCCGCCGCAAACGCTGGCTGGCCTGATTTTCGGCGAAAGGCGCCCGATGACATTCTATGACGAACTAGAGACCCGCAGCGCCGATGAGCGCGCCAGATGGCTGGCCAATGCATTGCCCGCAGCAATTTCGCGGGCGCAGACTGCCCCGGCCATGGCCCGTATCCTGCAAGGGGTCGATCCCGCTGCGGTCACCACGCGCGCGGGGCTTGCTGCCCTGCCGGTGATCCGGAAATCCGAACTCTCGGAAGCGCAGCGGAAATCGCCACCGTTTGGGGGGTTCACCACCCGCTATCCGCATGAGTTCGAGAACATCTTTCAAAGCCCCGGTCCGATCTATGAGCCGGGACGGCGCGGCAATGACTGGTGGCGGTTGGGGCGATTCCTGTCGGCCGCAGGGGTCGGGCCGGGTGACATCGTGCAGAACTGCTTTGGCTATCACCTGACGCCGGCGGGCATGATGTTCGAAAGCGCCGCCCGCGCCGTCGATGCCGCCGTCCTGCCTGCGGGCACCGGCCAGACCGAATTGCAGGTCCGCGCCGCCGTGGATATCGGCACCACCGCCTATGCCGGGACGCCCGATTACCTGAAGATCATCCTCGATAAGGCCGACGAGATGGGCGAGGCGCTGGCCTTTACCCGCGCGGTGGTCTCGGGTGGGGCGCTGTTTCCCAGCCTGCGTCAGGCTTACGCCGATCGCGGCATTGCCACGACGCAATGCTATGCCACCGCCGATCTGGGGCTGATCGCCTATGAATCCCCGGCGCTTGAAGGGATGATCGTCGATGAAGGCGTGATCGTCGAAATCGTCCGCCCCGGAACCGGCGATCCGGTCCCCGATGGCGAGGTGGGCGAGGTTGTGGTGACCACGCTGAACCCCGACTATCCGCTGATCCGCTTTGCGACGGGCGATCTGTCCGCCGTCCTGCCCGGAACCAGTCCCTGCGGACGCAGTAACATGCGCATCAAGGGCTGGATGGGCCGCGCCGACCAGACCACCAAGATCAAAGGCATGTTTGTCCGTCCCGAGCAGGTGGCGGCGCTGGTCTCGCGCCATCCTGAGCTAAGTCGCGCCCGCGTGCTCGCCGATCGTGCCGGAGACATGGATGTGATGACGGTGCTGCTGGAAACCGACAGCAAAGATGCGGCAAGATACGAGGCAGCGGTGTTGGACACCCTGAAACTTCGTGGCCGGATCGAACTGGTTGCGCCGGGATCACTTCCGAATGACGGCAAGGTCATCGAGGATCGGCGCAGCTACGACTGAACCCCGGCCGCCAATAAAAGGCCATGAGGATCGTCGATGCGGTATTTCCTGTTTCTGCTGGCCGCCCTTGCGGGCGCGGCTCCGGCCATGGCCGAGAATCGCGCGGTGGTCATCGGCAATGCGGATTACCGGAATGCGCCCGATCTGGCCGGGTCAGATACCGCCGCCCTGGCCGCAGTGATCCGCAAGGCGGGATTCGTCACTGCCGAAGGTGTCGATCTGCCCTCGGAGCAGTTGCGGCAGGTGCTGGACCTGCTCGCGCGTGACGATCTCGAACCCGGCGCGCGGGTGGTGATGCTCAGTGGCCGCTTCCTGAATGACGGGTCCGAGACATGGTACATGGGCACCGAGGCGCAGAGGTCCGGCCCGCTGGGCGCAGGTGCGCAGGGCGTGCCGCTGGGGCTGATCACGCAGTTGATGGCGAACAGGGACGCGGTGCTGCTTCTGGGTACCGATCAGCAGGACATGCCCCATGATCAGGGTCTGACCAGTGGGATCGGCCCCATGAGCAATGCCGAAGGGGTCTCGGTTGTCACCGGCTCGCCCGAGGCGGTGGCGCGGGCATTGCGGGAACTGGCTGCGGGGCGCTCGGTTGCCCGTGCGCTGTCGGTGGGGCAGGGCGTCGAGCTGTTGCTGGGCGGTGATCCGCAGATGGTCCCGGTTCGGCCCATGCCGGCAGGTCAGGAGGATCAGCCATCCGCCCCCGATCGCAGCGCATGGGCCGAGGCGGCGGCGCTGGACACGATCAAGGCCTGGTCCACCTATCTTGAACGCTTCCCCATGGGCAGCTTTGCCACTGCTGCTCGCGAACGTCGCGCGGCGTTGCGCCTGCAGGAACAGCCGCAGGTCGCATCGACATTGCAACTGGCCCCTGCCGATCAACTGGAGATCCAGCGCGCCCTTGCCCGACTTGGCCTCGAACCGGGTCCACTTGACGGAAGGATCGGCGTCCAGACCCGAGAGGCCCTTCGCGATTGGCAAAGACGAAACCGCGCTGACCCAACCGGCGAACTGACCGTTCCGCAACTGGCCGAACTGCGGCGGCAGGTTGCCGCCTTGGGCGAACCCGGCGGCAAGCAGGATCGCGATTTCTGGGAACGCAGTGGCGCGCGCGGTGGCATCGAACGCCTGCGCAACTATCTGCGTCGTTATCCCGAAGGGCTTTTCGCCATCGACGCGCGTCGTCAACTTGCTTCCAGCGGCCAGCATCCATTGCTGCAGCCAAGGGCCAGTGGCGATTCGACAACCTTCAGATGGGCGCGCCGGCAGGACAGCGCCGCGGCCTATCAGCAATATCTCGACCGTTTCCCGCAAGGCGCCCATGTCGCCGAAGCGCGGCTTCGTCATGACAATCTGCTGGCGACGACAAGGGCCGCGCAGCAGGAAGAGGCCGCGCTTGGCCTGAACGCCACCACCCGCATGCTGATCGAAACCCGACTGGATCGGGCCAAGCTGGTACCGGGCGAGGTTGATGGCCGCTTCACCGATGACACGCGCGAGGCGCTGCGCCGCTATCAGGCCGTGCATAATTTGCGGGTAACGGGATATGTCTCGCGTCAGACTTTAAATGCGCTTCTGGCCGAGCCGGAAACAGAAGGAGCCCGCCAATGATCCACTCACTTCTGCCCGCCGCGCTGATCGTGCTGGCGGGGATCTGCATCGCCGTGCAGGCACCGATCAACGCGGCGCTGGCGCGTCAGGCCCAGAGCCCGCTGGCGGCAGCGGCGATTTCCTTCGGCGTGGGTTTCATGATTCTTGTTACGCTTTCGCTGCTCATGGGGCAGGGCCGAGGCTTCCTGCGCGCGACCCAGACCGAGCTGTGGATGTGGGCCGGGGGGCTTCTGGGGGCCTTCTATGTCTGGGCGATGGTCTGGTCATTGCCGCGTCTGGGCGCGCTGACCGCGCTTTGCGCGCTGGCGCTTGGTCAGATCGTCGCGGCGATTCTCCTCGACCGCAGCGGTGCGTTCGGTCTGCCGATCCGCGATATTTCGCTGCCGAGGATTCTTGCGGCGCTGATGGTTGCGGGCGGGCTGGTCCTGTCGCGCTTCTGAGTTCATCGTTTCGGAAATACCCACGGGGGTGTGGGGCAGTCAGCCCCCACGGCAGGGCACGACGAATCGGCAACGGAAAACGCCCGCTGCGGGGGACGCAGCGGGCGTTTCAACTGGGCAACAAGTGTCGCGGATCAGCCTTGGCGGGCTTTGAAACGCGGGTTGGTCTTGTTGATGACATAGATGCGGCCTTTACGGCGCACAACTTGGCAATCGCGGTGACGGCTCTTGAGCGAGCGGAGCGAATTGCGAACCTTCATGGGTCTTCTCCTATCGCGGCGCATCGCAAAAGGCGCCATGGAATTGAAATGCCCCGGTCATTGCCCGGGGCGCGGAATTAGATGGTGGGCGGTACTGGGATCGAACCAGTGGCCACTACGATGTCAACGTAGTGCTCTACCGCTGAGCTAACCGCCCACTTGCCCGGCGATCTGTGCGCTTTCGCGTCCATTTCTCCTTGGTCTGCGGCTCTATATATACGCCTGTCGGGGGCTGCAACCCCCTTTTGCAATGTTTCTGAACCGGACTTGGCTCAAGCTGAACTTGGGCTATAACCGGAACTGTATTCCGCCCGGCAGATCTTGCCCAGCCAGCCGAGTTCCCAAGGATTTCCGTGCATGAGCCTGGACGACAAAACCTTCGATCTATCGCGCCCTGAAAACTGGCTGGGCGGCGTGATCTTTGCCTCGCCGCATTCAGGGCGCTGTTATCCCGACTGGTTTCTGGCCGAATCGCGCCTTGATCCACAGAATCTGCGCTCATCCGAGGATGCTTTCGTCGATCGGCTGATTGCGCCGGCGCTGGATCACGGTGCGGTGGTGCTGACAGCGCGAGTTCCGCGCTGTGTCGTCGACCTCAATCGCGGGCCGGATGAAATCGACCCTCTGGTCGTCGCGGGTGCGGTTCCCCGGATCATGAGCCCGCGAATCATGGCCGGGCTGGGGGTGATTCCGCGCGTTGTCTCGCAAGGGCGGGTGATTCACGACCGTCCCATTGCCAGGGAAGAGGCCGATTTGCGAATCGCCCGGCTCTGGCATCCCTATCACCATGCCCTTTCCGCCCTGATCGACGAGGCGATCAGCCGCTTTGGCGGGGCGATTCTGATCGACATGCATTCCATGCCTCGCGATGCCCTCGCGCATCTGCCGCGCCCGCGTCCGGATTTCGTGCTTGGTGACCGTAACGGCGTTTCGGCCGCGCCCCGGATCGCCAAAGCTGTCGTCGAGGCCGTTTCGGGCGAAGGTTTCCGCGTGCAGAAGAATTCGCCCTTCTCGGGGGCCTATATCGCGGCGGCCTACGGCAAGCCCACGCGCAATGTCCATGTCGTCCAGCTTGAGCTGGATCGTTCGCTTTACATGGATGAAAAGCGCATCGAGCCGCGCCCGGACTTCGACATCTTTGCCGCGCGCTTTGCCCGCATCGTCGAAAAGCTGGCCGGATTGCGCCCGGATGAAAGCGAATCCGCAATTGCTGCCGAATGATCTCCTGACACAAGGGACCGGAAGATGCAGACCGACTTCGCCGAGCTGATCGGCCAGAATATTGCCCTGATCGTCCTTGCGATCGTCATCTTCCTTGCGGTCACCTCGGCCGTTCGCATCGTGCCGCAATCGGAAAAATACGTGGTCGAGCGTTTCGGGCGGCTGCGCTCGGTGCTGGGGCCGGGGATCAACTTTACCGTGCCCTTCCTTGACCGGGTGGCGCACAAGATCTCGGTGCTGGAGCGGCAATTGCCAACCAGCAGGCAGGACGCAATCACTGCCGACAATGTACTGGTGCAGGTCGAAAGCTCGGTCTTCTATCGTATCATTGAGCCTGAAAAGACCGTCTACCGGATCCGCGACATCGACGCGGCCATTGCCACCACCGTGGCCGGGATCGTGCGTTCCGAAATCGGCACGATGGAGCTGGATCAGGTCCAGTCGAACCGCGCCCGCCTGATCGAGCGCATCCGCGAAAGCCTTGCCAATGTCGTTGACGATTGGGGGATCGAGGTAACGCGGGCCGAGATTCTGGACGTGAATCTGGACGATGCCACCCGCGCCGCCATGTTGCAGCAGTTGAATGCCGAGCGCGCCCGCCGCGCACAGGTGACCGAGGCCGAGGGCAAGCGCCGCGCCGTCGAACTGGCCGCCGATGGCGATCTTTACGCCGCCGAGCAGCAGGCCAAGGCCAAGCGCATTCTGGCCGAGGCCGAGGCATTCGCCACCAGCGCCATCGCTGGCGCGATCCGCGAAGGCGGGATCGAGGCCGCGCAATATCAGGTCGCCATGCGTCAGGTCGAGGTGCTGGGCGATGTCGGCAAGGGGCAGGGCAAGCAGACGATCATCCTGCCCGCCTCGGCCGTCGAAGCGATGGGCGATGCCTTCAAGCTGTTCAAGGGCGGCAAGGCGTGATGCACGGCTGGATCTGGATCATCGCGGCACTGGTACTGGGCGCGCTGGAGATCGTGCTGCCGGGCTGGTTTTTCCTTGGCATCGCGTTGGCGACCGGCCTGATGGGCTTGGCGATACTGGCCGGAATTTGGACCGGGGGCTTGCCGATGGCGCTGGTGGTGACGGCAGCGCTGAGCGGCGCGATCTGGCTGGGTCTGCGCCGGATCTTTGGCTCGAGCAGGGGGGATGTGCGGATCTGGACCCGCGACATCAACGACGACAAATGAGCTTTGTTGGCGCGAAACTGATCCTGACGCAGGGCGCGAACCTGCTGACCTGCCTGCGCGACGATTTCGACTGGCTTCCCTTTCCGGGCCATTGGGACCTGCCCGGCGGTCAGGCCGAGCCGGGCGAGACGCCGATCGAATGCGCACTGAGGGAACTGGATGAGGAATTCGGACTGCGCCTTGATCCCGCGCGGCTTGCGGGGCAGATCATGCCATCGGTCACCCGTCCGGGGCGCGATTCATGGCTGTTCGTCGGGACGTTGACGATTGATGAAATCGCCTCGATCCGCTTTGGCGATGAGGGGCAGGAATGGCGGATGATGCCGATTTCTGAATTCGTGGCGCACCCGCGCGCCGTGCCGCATTTCCGCAGCCACGTCGCGCAGGTGCTGGGGCTTTAGCGCGGCAGTTCCGCGACGATGGCCTGCGCCGCGGCGCGCGGGTCTGCGGCCTGCCAGATCGGGCGGCCGACGACGATATGGTCGGCACCATTGGCGATGGCGGTGGCCGGGGTCTCGATCCGCTTCTGATCGCCCGCATCTGAGCCCGCCGGACGCACGCCCGGTGTCACGATCAAGCGGCCCGCCGATTCCGGCAGGGCGCGGATCAGCGCGGCCTCACGCGGGGATGCGATGACACCATCGGCACCGGCCTCAAAGGCGCGGGCGGCGCGGGTGGTCACGATCTCGGTCACGTCGCCCGGAACGATCAGCCCGGCATCCAGATCCGCGCGGTCCAGCGAGGTCAGGATGGTGACGGCGAGGATCTTCAGGTTCGAGCCCGCCGCACCCTGTTTCGCCGCGCGCACGACATGGGGGTCGCCATGCACGGTCAGGAAATCCAGATCATATTGCGCGATGCCGCGTACGGCAGCTTCGACCGTCGCGCCGATGTCGAAGAACTTCATGTCCAGGAAGATGCGCTTGCCATGTTCCTGTTTCAGCTCATTGGCCAGCGCCAGACCGCCCCCGGTCAGCATGCCAAGACCGATCTTGTAGAAGCTGGCGGCGTCGCCGATCTTTTCGGCCAGATCCAGCCCGGCCAGCGCATTCGGCACGTCCAGCGCCACGATCAGACGATCATCCATTCCCATACCTCGATTTTCAGGCAAACTCTGCGACAAACGGCGCGGTTATATGGGGGATGCGCGAGTCTTGAAACCCCGTTTCTGGCTGCCCATTTCACAGGCAGGACCCGACGGGCCGTGCCGAATGCGGGCGGTCCCATGCGGGGGCTGAGGAAAGGAATTTCATATGGATATGGAAAAATTCACGGAACGGTCGCGCGGTTTCCTGCAAGCGGCCCAGACTATCGCGATCCGCGAAGACAACCAGCGCGTTATGCCCGAACATCTGCTGAAGGCGCTGATGGATGACGACCAAGGCTTCGCCAGCAACCTGATTTCGCGGGCCGGGGGCGATGCCCAAGCCGTGCGTCAGGCTGTTGATCAGGCGGTGGCCAAGCAACCCAAAGTCAGTGGCGGGCAGGGTCAGGTCTATGTCGATCCCAGCATGGTCCGCGTGCTGGACGAGGCCGAGAAGCTGGCCAAGAAGGCTGGCGACAGCTTTGTTCCAGCCGAGCGTGTGCTGACCGCGCTTGCGGTGGTGAACACCAATGCTCGCGACGCGCTGTCGGCGGGCAAGGTCACGGCACAATCGCTGAATGCGGCGATCAACGACATCCGCAAGGGCCGCACCGCCGATACCGCCAGCGCCGAGGACAGCTATGAAGCGCTGTCGAAATATGCCCGCAACCTCACCGAGGCCGCGGCCGAGGGCAAGATCGACCCGATCATCGGTCGGGACGAAGAAATCCGCCGCGCCATGCAAGTGCTGTCGCGCCGGACCAAGAACAACCCAGTGCTGATCGGTGAACCGGGCGTCGGCAAGACCGCGATCGCCGAGGGCCTCGCGTTGCGCATCATCGATGGCGACGTGCCGGAATCCCTGCGCAACAAGCAGCTTTGGGCCTTGGACATGGGCGCGCTGATCGCGGGTGCGAAATATCGCGGCGAGTTCGAGGAGCGGCTGAAATCCGTCCTCAAGGAAATCGAGAACGCTGCCGGTGAAATCGTCCTGTTCATCGACGAGCTGCATGTGCTGGTCGGCGCGGGCAAGACCGATGGCGCAATGGATGCCGCGAACCTGATCAAGCCCGCGCTCGCGCGGGGTGAGCTGCATTGCGTCGGCGCGACCACCTTGGACGAGTATCGCAAGTATATCGAGAAGGACGCGGCTCTTGCCCGGCGTTTCCAGCCGGTGATGGTCACCGAGCCGACGGTCGAGGATACGATCTCGATCCTGCGCGGCATCAAGGAGAAATATGAACTCCATCACGGTGTCCGCATCAGCGACGCTGCGCTGGTGGCTGCGGCAACGCTGTCGAACCGCTACATCACCGACCGTTTCCTGCCCGACAAGGCCATCGACCTGGTCGATGAGGCCGCAAGCCGTCTGCGCATGGAAGTGGACAGCAAGCCCGAAGAGCTGGACGCGCTGGACCGTCAGATCCTGCAGATGCAGATCGAGGCCGAGGCATTGAAGAAGGAAGACGACACGGCATCCAAGGACCGGCTGGAAAAGCTGGAACGGAACCTGTCCGAATTGCAGGAGCAGTCGGCAACGATGACGGCCCGCTGGCAGGCCGAACGCGACCGTCTGGAAGGCTCGCGCAACCTGAAAGAGCAACTCGACAAGGCCCGCGCCGAGCTGGATCAGGCCAAGCGCGAGGGCAATCTGGCGAAGGCCGGGGAGCTGTCCTACGGCATCATCCCCGGTCTGGAAAAGAAGCTGGCCGAGGCCGAGGGCGACGATGACAGCCCGATGGTCGAGGAGGCCGTCCGCCCCGAGCAGATCGCTGAAGTCGTGGAACGCTGGACCGGCATTCCCACCAGCAAGATGCTGGAAGGTGAGCGCGAGAAGCTGCTGAAGATGGAGGAAGTCCTTGGCAAGCGCGTCATCGGTCAGGCCGAGGCGGTGACGGCGGTCTCGAGCGCCGTGCGTCGCGCACGCGCCGGGCTGAACGACCCGAAACGCCCCTTGGGCAGCTTCCTGTTCCTTGGCCCGACTGGCGTCGGCAAGACGGAACTGACCAAGGCCATCGCCGAATACATGTTCGACGATGACAGCGCGATGGTCCGCATCGACATGTCCGAATACATGGAGAAGCATTCGGTTGCCCGCCTGATCGGCGCGCCTCCGGGCTATGTCGGCTATGACGAAGGCGGCGCACTGACCGAAGCCGTCCGCCGCCGCCCTTATCAGGTGATCCTGTTCGACGAGGTCGAAAAGGCCCACCCCGACGTCTTCAACGTGCTGTTGCAGGTGCTGGATGACGGTCAATTGACCGACGGGCAAGGCCGGACGGTGGACTTCAAGCAGACGCTGATCATCCTGACCTCGAACCTTGGGGCGCAGGCTTTGTCGACGCTGCCCGAAGGCGCCGATAGCGGTCAGGCGCGGACGCAGGTCATGGACGCGGTGCGGGCGCATTTCCGCCCCGAATTCCTGAACCGTCTGGATGAGATCATCATCTTCCACCGCCTGACGCGGGACAATATGGACGGGATCGTCAAGATCCAGCTGTTCCAGCTGGAGCAGCGCCTTGCACAGCGCAACATCTATCTGGATCTGGACGATGACGCGATGAAATGGCTGGCGGATGAGGGTTACGATCCCGTCTTTGGTGCGCGTCCGCTGAAGCGGGTGATCCAGCGCAGTCTGCAGAACCCGCTGGCCGAAATGATCCTGGGCGGCGAGATCATGGATGGTCAGACCGTCCATGTCGGCGCGGGGCCGGACGGGTTGATCGTCGGCAATCGCATCACCGGCGCTCATCTGGGTGAGGCGGGCGATAGCGGCCCGCGTGTGCCTCTGCACTAAGGTCATGCCACAAGAACGGGCGGTCGCGATGCGGCCGCCCTTTTTTCCATCGGCGGGACTTTACCCCGCCGTCATACGCGGCATGGTAAGCCATCAGGAAACATGCAAGATCCCCGCAAAGGCTTGTACAACCAAAGGCGCGACATGACCCGCATCCTGACCGTTCCCACCCAGCCGATCGACGGGCAGAAGCCCGGCACCTCGGGTCTGCGCAAGAAGACCAAGATCTTCATGGGCCCGCATTATCTGGAAAACTTCACTCAGTCGGTCTTTGATGCGATCGGTGGCGTGCAGGACAAGATCCTGATCCTTGGCGGCGACGGGCGCTACTTCAACGACCGGGCGGTGCAGGTGATCCTGCGCATGGCTGCAGCGAATGGCGCGGCGCGCATGATCGTGGGGCAGGGCGGCTTGCTGTCGACGCCCGCGGCCTCGAACCTGATCCGCAAGCTGGGGGCGGATGGCGGGATCATCCTGTCCGCCAGCCACAATCCGGGCGGTATCGACGAGGACTTCGGCATGAAGTTCAACGGCGCGAATGGCGGCCCCGCGCCCGAATCCGTGACCGATCTGATTTTCACCCGCACGCAGGAGCTGACCGAATACCGCATCCTTGAAGGCGCAGATCTGGACCTGTCGGTGATCGGCGAGACCGAAATGGGCGGCATGGCGGTCGAGATTGTCGACCCGGTCGCCGATTATGCCCAGCTGATGGGCGAGTTGTTCGATTTCGACCTGATCCGCAACCTGTTCATCGGCGGATTCCGCATGCGCTTCGACGCGATGCATGCGGTGACCGGGCCTTACGCGACCGCGATCCTTGAAGGTATTCTTGGCGCGCCCAAGGGGACGGTCGTGAATGGCACGCCTTCGCCCGATTTCGGCGGCGGCCATCCCGATCCGAATCCGGTCTGGGCTGCCGATCTGATGCAGGCGATGTTTGGCAAGGACGCTCCCGATTTTGGCGCGGCCTCGGACGGGGACGGCGATCGCAACATGATCGTCGGGCGCGGGATCTATGTGACTCCCTCGGACAGTCTGGCCGTTCTGGCGGCAAACGCGCATCTGGCGCCAGCCTACAAGAAGGGGCTTGCCGGGATCGCGCGCTCGATGCCGACCAGCCGCGCTGCCGACCGGGTGGCCGAAAAACTGGGCATCGAATGCCATGAGACCCCGACCGGCTGGAAGTTCTTTGGCAACCTGTTGGATGCGGGTCGGGTGACCATCTGTGGCGAGGAAAGTGCCGGCACAGGTTCCGATCATGTGCGGGAAAAGGACGGGCTGTGGGCGGTGCTTCTGTGGCTGAACATTCTTGCCCGCCGTATCGAACCGGTCGAGCAGATCATGTCCGCGCATTGGGCCGAGTTCGGTCGCAACTATTATTCGCGCCACGACTATGAGGCCGTGCCGTCCGAGCGCGCCAATGCCCTGATCCAGCGGTTGCGCGATATCTCGGCCGATCTGCCGGGTCAGCAATTCCAGGGCCTGACCGTCGAACAGGCCGATGATTTCGCCTATCACGATCCGGTCGACGGTTCGGTCTCGGCCAATCAGGGCATCCGCATCGGCTTCACCGACGGCTCGCGCGTGGTGCTGCGCCTGTCGGGAACAGGCACCGAGGGCGCGACCCTGCGCGTCTATCTGGAGCGTTACGAAGCCGATCCCGCCCGCCATGGGCTGCCGGTCGAGGAGGCGCTGGCTCCTGTCATTGCCGCCGCCGAGGAAATCGCCCTGATCCGCGAATTCACCGGTCGCGCGCAGCCTGACGTCACCACCTGACACACGAAGAAGTTCATCGGCGGTTAACCCCGCCGCTGCTATCCTTGCACCGTCAAAGGGAGGCTGCCGATGAAGCTCAAATGGTCCGAGGTCACGCCTGAGCCGGTCTATCTGACCCGCCGGGCACTTATCGCGGCGGGCATGGCCAGCATCGCCGCCCCGGCCTTTGGCCTGACCGGAAAACCCTCGGCGCTGTCCACCGATGAAAAGCCGAACAGCTTCGAAGAGATCACCAATTACAATAACTTCTACGAATTCGGTACCGACAAGACCGATCCGGCGCGCTATTCGGCGACGCTGAAACCCGCGCCTTGGTCGGTCAAGATCGACGGTCTGGTGGATCACCCCGGAAATTATGCGGTCGAGGATCTGGCCCCGGATTCCGCGCTGGAAGAGCGCATCTATCGTCTGCGCTGCGTCGAGGCTTGGTCCATGGTCATTCCCTGGCTGGGTGTGCCGCTGGCCGCGGTCCTGCAAAAGGCCGCTCCGCAAGCTGGGGCGAAATACGTCGCCTTCCAGACGTTGGAAGACCCCAAGCAGATGCCGGGTCAGGCCTATAGCAGCGGTATCGACTGGCCCTATCGCGAGGGCCTGCGTCTGGATGAGGCGATGAACCCGCTGACGATTCTGGCAACCGGGCTCTATGGCAAGGTGCTGCCGAACCAGAACGGCGCGCCGATCCGGCTGGTCGTGCCGTGGAAATACGGCTTCAAGTCGATCAAGTCGATTGTCGGGATCACCCTGACCGACAAGCAGCCGCAGACGACCTGGCAAATGCTTCAGGCCAATGAATATGGCTTCTATGCCAATGTGAACCCGCAGGTGGACCATCCGCGTTGGTCGCAAGCCACCGAACGGCGCATCGGGGCCGGATTGCTGGGCGGGCGTCAGGAAACGCTGATGTTCAATGGCTATGGGGATCAGGTCGCGCAGATGTATTCCGGCATGGACCTGGCAAAGAACTACTGATGGCGCAGCGCCTGACCCGCTGGTTGCGACATGTCCCGGTCTGGCTAGTCTGGGTCTTGGCGGCTATCCCGTTGGCCCTACTGGTCTGGGACACATTACAGGGTAATCTTGGCGTCGAGCCGGTTCGAGACATCGAGCATCGGCTTGGCCGCACCGCGCTGTATTTTCTGATTGCCACGCTGTCGGTCACACCGCTGCTGCGGCTGACCCGGATCAACCTTGTCCGTTTCCGGCAGGCCCTGGGGTTGATCTGCTTTTCCTATGCCGTCCTGCATCTAGCGGCATGGGTCGTCTTAGACATGGCACTGCTTTGGGCGCAAATGCTCAAGGATGTGGTCAAGCGGCCCTACCTGATCTTTGGAATGCTGGCCTTTCTGATGCTGCTGTCTCTGGCGGTAACCTCGAACCGCTTTTCGATCCGCCGGATGCGGGCAGGGTGGAAGCGTCTTCACCGCCTGATCTATCCCGCAGCCATTCTCGCGTCGCTGCATTGGATCTGGGCTCTGAAGCTATGGGAGCGGAAGCCAGCACTGATTCTTGCGTCGATTCTGCTGTTGCTCGGCCTGCGATTCTTCTGGTTTTTGCGTCTGGGGGCGCGTTTCCGCAGCGTGCGACCCGATCCGAAACCGGTGACACCACAACGCGTCGAATAGAATATATAACAAACTCAATAACTTACCAACAATTTCATATTTTTGTGGTTTTTGCTCTTGCGGGTTTTGGCGGTGATCCGTAAATACGCCTTCACCGAGCCGGCAGGGTGCTGGAGCGGTTCGGACGGATGGCCTTGATGGTTGTTTGTCTGGTAAAATCGGGAAGTTTGATGGCTTGTGCGGCGCCTGATGAGAAGATGGCGCGGT
>NZ_WMIG01000020.1 GCF_009711205.1 Paracoccus litorisediminis
GGATCGGTGAATTCCATCGGCGGATAGGCCAGGCTGGTCACCACCTTGAGCACGCCGGCCGAGGCAATGTCCTGCGGCAGCAGCGCGGCGGCCTTGGGGTCGGTCTCGGCCAGGGCCGGTGCGGCCAGCGCCAGGGTCAGCGCCAGGGCCGGCATGGCCCGGCCAATCGCCGTCTTCGAAAGCATCATGGGATCACTCGCTGTTGGAAGTTGTTATCGTTGGGGTCTCTGTCAGGAACCTGGACAGGAAGGCGCGCACGCGCGGGTCCGCAGGGTCGGACAGCACGGATTGGGCCGGGCCGCATTCGCGGACCTCGCCATCGATCATCACCACGACGCGGTCGGCGACCTCGCGGGCAAAGCCGATCTCATGGGTGACAACGATCATCGTCGTCCCGGAAGATGCAAGGCGACGCATCACCTCCAGCACCTCGCCCACCAGTTCGGGGTCCAGCGCCGAGGTCGGTTCGTCGAACAGCATGACGCGCGGCTCCATCGCCAGCGCCCGCGCGATCGCCACCCGCTGCTTCTGCCCGCCCGACAGCTGCGCCGGATAGGCCTGTTCGCGGGCGGACATGCCGACCATCTCCAGAAGCGCACGGGCCTTGGCGATGGCCGTGTCCCGCGACTGGCGGCGCACCACGACCGGGCCTTCGATGACATTCTCCAGCACGGTCTTGTGCGAGAACAGGTTGAAGTGCTGGAACACCATGCCAAGCTGGCTCTGCTGCTGGCGCAGCTGATGCACCGGCAATTCCTGCAGCACATCGCCGCGCAGCGCATAGCCGATGATCTGGCCATCCACCCAGGCATAGCCGCCATCGGGCACTTCCAGATGGTTGATGCAGCGCAGCAGGGTCGACTTGCCGCTGCCCGAGGGGCCAAGGATGCACAGCACCTCGCCATGCGCGACATCGATGTCGATGCCCTTCAGCACCTCATGCGTGCCATAGGATTTGCGGATGCCGACGGTGCGGACAGCGGTGGTCATTCACGCCTCCCTGGTCTTGAAGAAGCTGCGCAGGCCGCGGCTGGGTCTGGCCCCGACGACGGTCGAGCGGCCGAAATGCCGTTCAAGGTAATACTGGATCACCGACAGCACCGTGGTGCCGGCCAGATACCAGATGGCGCAGACGAACAGCAGTTCGATCACCGCCCCGTTGATGAAATAGATCCGCTGCGCCGCGTTCAGCATCTCGGTCATCGAGATGGTCGCCGCCAGCGACGAGAACTTCAGCATCCCGGCGGCTGAATTGCCCAGAACCGGCAGGATCATGCGGATGGTCTGCGGCAGGATGATCCGGCGCATGGTCTGGACCGGCGTCATGCCCAGCGTATGCGCCGCCTCGACCTGGCCACGATCGACCGACTGGATGCCGCCGCGCACCACCTCGGTCAGGTAGCTGCCCTCGTTCACGCCAAGGCCGATCACCGCCGCGACAAAGGGCGTGACCACCGCCACCATCTTGGCGTCGATCAGGCCGGGAATGTACAGCGTTGGAAAGACCAGCGCGATGTTGAACCAGATCAGCAATTGCAGCAGCACCGGCGTGCCGCGAAAGATCCAGACATATAGCGCCGCCGTGCCCCGCATCACCGGGTTGGCCGACAGCCGCATCATGCCGAAGACAAAGCCCAGCACGATCCCCAGCACCAGCGCGGCTGCGGTGATCAACAAGGTCCAGACAAAACCGCGGATGATGGTCGGGGCGGTCAGGAACTCGCCCACCACCGCCCACTGGATATTGCCGGTGGCAAACGAGCGCACCAGCAGCGCCAGCAAAGCCACGATGACCGCGCCGCCGATCCAATGGCCGGGATGGCGGAGGGCACGCCGGCGCAGCCCCTCTGCCGAAGGCAGGCGCGAGGCGTCCGTGATCTGTTCTGCTGTCTGGGTCATGTTAACTTGTACGGTTGTTCCTACAACTTAATAGCCGAACCACGCCCGATCCTGTCAAGCTTGTTGTTGAAGAATTTTCACGGGTCTATCGGGACGAGAACGGCTGGGCGTAGGTCCGCTAGCAGCGATCCCGTGGATCCTCGCGACATGGTCTGGCGCCCCGACGACCCAACCGTCATGCAAAAGGCCCCTCATCCGAGGGGCCTTGGCAGGTCGTGCGAGGGTCAGTCCCGTCGGGTGCTGGTCGCGAGCAGCGGCTGTTGTTGCTGCGTGTGGCGCGATACCAGTTGCCTGGCGCGGCGGCCGGATTCGGGGATTTTCCGGGCGCTTTCGCGGATGCCCGGCGTGGCCAATTCGGGGAACAGCCCGAGGATTTCATCGCGGGCGGCTTCGTCCATGCTCAGCAGCGCTTGTGGGCCGGTATGCAGGCTTTCGGATTCGGTGCCGTTGGCAAAGACGACCTGATGCTTGTCGAAAAGGAAGTGGAAATACTCGACCTCGGTCGCGGTGTCGTCGACAGAAACTCCCTCCATCCCAAGCAGGTGCTTGGCGGCGACCAGCACTTCGGTCGCGCTGAACATCCGCTGCGCGATCCGCGAACGCGCAAGGATGCGATGCTGGGGCGAGACGAGCAGATCGCGCTCTGGCCGACCATTCCCCAGCGCCCCTGCCGCGATACGGATGGGCAGAAGCCGGGGGTTCTGCTGCAGGGTGGCCGCGTCCAACTTGCGGCTGCCGATCCAGCGGATCGGACACAACCAGTCATCGGCGGTCAGGACCATATCCCCGACGCTCAGGTCCTCTACCAGACATTCGCCATGCTCGGTCATGATACCGGTGCCGCGGGCAAAGCAGACCACGTTGACGTTTTCGATATCGGTGACGCTATTGCCCAGATCATCCGGGTCGGTCTGGGTGGTCAGGGTATCGTCACCGCCGCCGCCGCTGATATCGCCAAGCGCACCAGAGCCAAGATCGCCCAGATTCAGCGCATCATCGCCCTCGCCCAGATCGACATTGCCACCGGTCGCGGCGTCCCCGACCGTCACGGCATCGCCGCCGTCCCCGGCCAGAATGTCGCCAAAGCTGGAACCGCTGCCCAGATCGACGCTGTCATCGCCCGCGCCTGTGGTGACGTCATCCAAGATGCTGTTGTCGCCCAGCGAAACCGTGTTGCCATCGTCGCCGCCGATGATGTCGATATCGCTTCCATTGGCATTGAAGTTGTCGCCGGTGGTGAAGCTGTTCTCACCATCGCCAAGATTGACGTCGATCGCGGTGTTGAAATTGTCGCCTGCCGAGACGTTGTCTGGACCCTCCGCCGAGCCGTTATAGGAGCCCAGCGAACTGTCATCCCCGGCATTCACCGTCGATGATGCGGCGTTGCCCGCATTGATGGTCACCCCGCCTGCATCCACGCCGGAACCGATCGAGAAGCTGGGATTCATGCCCGCATCACCGCCGATGCCGACGCTGATGCCATTGGGATTGCTTTCATCGAACTGGACGTTGAAGTTCACGTCCGCGCCGCCCGGATTTACGAAGGTCACGTCCTCGGACAGCGATGGATCGATGACATAGGTGTCACCATCATTCACAATGACATTGCCCGCATTGTCGTCCGTGATGATGATCGTGGCCATGGCGGAGCTCTCGACTGTTGCGGGGAATCCGCCGAGAACCTACCGCAGCGCGTGCATCATCCTCAAATCACCTGCGGTTATCCCGTCAATTCACGGGATCGATGCTCACCGGGATGCGGCAGGCGCAAACTTGCGGCCCACGCCAGTACCAGATCCCGCATCCACAAATACCGGGTCAGAGCCATGCGGCGCCTGGCTTACCCCTGCGTCAGGGTGATATCCGCTACCTGACTATGCGCCAGCACCAGATCGGCATTGGGCAGGTCGTTGCCAAAGGCCTTGGCCTGGGCCTCGGGGGGCGTCATGCCCTGATCCAGCCAGCGGGATAGCAGGCGCCGTTCCAGTTCGGCGCGCGGGACGTCCAGACGGATGGTCAGGTCAAAGATCGGGCGCAACCCGGACCAAGGCTGCTGGTCCAGCAGCAGGTAGTTTCCTTCGACCAGCAGCAGCGGCGTTGAGGCCGCAATCAGCCTGCCTCCGGCGCGCGAGATTTCCAGATCGCGATCAAAGACCGGAACGGCGATCTCATCCTCAAGATTGGCGCGCAGGCGGGTCAGAAGCGCGCGCAGCCCACCCACATCAAAGGTCTGGGGCGCGCCCTTGCGGGCCAGCATGCCCCGCTCGCGCAGGACCGCATCGTCGTAATGGAACCCGTCCATCGGCACGACGGCGCAGATGCCGGGCTGCGCGGCATTCAGAGCATGGGCAAGGCGCGCGCACAGGGTGGATTTGCCGCTGCCCGGCGGCCCGGCAATCGCCACCAGCCTGCGACCCTCGGTCGCCAGCGCCATCAGCCGGGGCAGCAATGTCGCATCGTCGCGGATCATGGGTGCAGCACCTGTGGTTTGGCGGTCATCGGTCAAGCGGGCTGGATCGGGATTTGCTCCATGGCAAGGAAGGCCGCGCCGCGCACGCCCAGATCCTCGGTATTGCTGGCCAAAGCGATGGTCAGCTGCTGCGTGGCCAAGGGCAGGCAGCGCTGGTAGATCAGCTCTCGCACCCCGGCCAGCATCGCCTCGCCGGCACGGGCCAGTTGACCGCCGATCACCAGCACCTCGGGGTTGAGCATGGCGACCAGATCGGCGCTGACCTTGCCCAGAACGCGGCTGCCCCGGTTCAGCGCCTGAAGTGCCTCGGGTTCGCCGCGCAGCCACAGTTCCATCACGTCGCGGGCGTCCTGACAGTCGAACCCCTGCCCGCGCAGATCGCGGGCCAGCGCCCAGCCTGCGGCATGGGCCTCGGTGCAGCCTTGCTTGCCGCAACGGCACAAAGGAGCGGGTTGCAGCCCGTGCTGGATATGGCCCAGATCGCCCGCCGTCCCCGAGGCTCCGCGCAGCAGCGCCCCCCCCACCATGATGCCGCAGCCGATACCGGTGCCGATCTTGATGAAGGCGAAGTTCCGGCATTGGGGCCAGTTCAGCCGATGTTCGGCCAGACACAGCAGGTTCACGTCATTGTCCACCGCGACCGGCAGGCCGGTCATCCGGCCGAGCGCCTCGCGGATATCCAGATTGTCCCAGCCATACATGACCGAGGGCATGGCGACCCTGCCCGTCGCCACATCCAGCGGCGCGGGCACCGACAGTCCCAGCGCCGCGACCGGGGCGGTGCGCGCGCTGGAACGATCCAGATCGGCGGCAGCCCCGGCAATCTGCGCCAACGTCACCTGCGGATCGGCGCGCAGGTCCAGATCGAAGCTGCATTGGTCAAGGATCTGCCCCGACAGGTCGAACAGGCAGGCCCGACCCAGCCTTTCGCCCATATCGACGCCGACCAGATTGCGATAATCGGGATTTATCGCAAAACCTCGCGCAGGCCTGCCCCCGGCCGAGGGACGGCTGGGTCCCTCGGTCAGCAAGCCAGCCTCCAGAAGTTCGGTGATTCTTTGCGTGGCGGTGCCGCGCGACAGGCCGGTTTCCTGTTCGATGTCGCGCTGGGTCTGGGCCTGCCCGCTGCGGACAAGATGATAAATTGTCGAAGCGGCGTCTTTCCGCATGATTTCCTTGGCTTTCCGCATTGCGGCATTGCGATCCTGCTTCTGCATAATATTGGGCAAAAGATCGGCTTTCAATGTTTTAATTGACAGAACCTGTCCACACCCGTTCACTGGTCCCATGCGTGGAGGAGCGCGCATAAAGGGAGGAAATGATGAGCAAAAGAAGCTGGCTCGCCTGCGGCGCGGCCATGGCGGCGCTTTGTCTCGGCGTCTCTACTGCCCAAGCTCAGGACGACATCCTTGTCGGCCTGATCACCAAGACCGACACCAACCCCTTCTTCGTCAAGATGCGCGAGGGCGCCTCGGCCAAGGCGCAGGAACTGGGGGTGAAGTTTCAGGCCTTTGCCGGGAAATTCGACGGCGACAATGACACGCAGGTTCAAGCTGTCGAAAACCTGATCGCGGCGGGGGCCAAGGGCATCCTGATCGTCGCTTCCGACACCAAGGCCATCGTGCCGACGATCCAGAAGGCCAAGGATGCGGGCATTCTGGTCATCGCGCTGGACACGCCGCTGGAACCGATGGAGGCCGCGCAGGCGACCTTTGCCACCGACAACTTCCATGCGGGCGAACTGATCGGCGAATGGGCGCGTCGCACCATGGGCGATGAGGCCGCTGCCAAGGCCCATGTCGCCTTTATCGACGCGCATGAAAGCCAGCCGACCGTCGATGTGGCCCGCGATCAGGGCTTCATGAAAGGCTTCGGCATCGACATCAAGGACGCGGCGCGACGCGGCGACGAAGACGACCCGCGCATCGTCGGCCATGAAATGGGCGAAGGCTCTGAGGTCGGCGGCCGCAGCGGCATGGAGAACCTGCTGCAAAAGAACTTCGACGTGAACGTGGTCTATACCATCAACGAGCCCACCGCCGCCGGCGCGTGGGAGGCGCTGAAGGCTGCGGGCAAGGGCGATGGCTCGGTTCTGGTCACCTCGGTCGATGGTGGCTGTCCGGGGGTCAAGAACGTGGCCGACGGCGTGATCGGCGCGACCTCGATGCAATTCCCGCTGCTGATGGCCTCATTGGGCGTCGAGGCGATCGTCGAACATGCCAAGAAGGGCACCGTGCCCGCCCCGTCCGAGGGGCTGACCTTTACCAATACCGGCGTCAAGCTGGTGACCGACAAGCCCGTCGAAGGGCTGGAATCGATCACCAGCGCCGAAGCCCTGAAGCTTTGCTGGGGCTGAAACCCGGTTCGCGGCCCGCTGGACAGGTGGGCCGCCCCTCTCATCCATGAACGCACGGGGGTGACGGATGTCGTCTGACGACACGCCACATTTCTCGGAACATGCGGGCTTTGGCCGTCGCGTGATCAATTTCCTGCACGGCAATCCGACGATCATCCCGTTTCTGGTGCTGATCATCGGGCTGGCGATCTTTTCGCTGATCGTCGGCAAGCGCTTCTTTCACCCGTTCAATCTGTCGCTGGTGCTGCAACAGGTCACGGTCATCGGCATGCTGGCACTGGCGCAGACGCTGATCATCCTGACGGCGGGGATCGATCTGTCCGTCGGCGCGATCATGGTGCTGAGTTCCGTCGCTATGGGCCAGATGGCGCTGACCTTGGGCCTGCCCCCGGAAATCGCGCTGCTGGCAGGGATCGCGGTTGGCGGGGCCTGCGGGGCGCTGAACGGGCTGCTGATTACTTGGCTGCGGTTGCCACCCTTCATCGTGACGCTGGGCACTTGGAGCATCTTCAACGCCTTCGTGCAGTTCTGGTCGCGTGGCCAGACCATCCGCCAGCAGGAAATCGCGGCCGAGGCGGCGATCCTGCAATGGACCGGGACCGCGCTGCAATTCGGGGCATGGCGGCTGACGCTGGGCTCAGTGCTGATGCTGGGGCTGGCGGCTTTACTATGGTATATGCTGAACCGCACCGCATACGGTCGCCACATCTATGCCGTGGGCAACGACCCCGAGGCCGCGCGCCTGTCCGGCATCAGCACCCAACGCGTGCTGTTCTCGGTCTATCTGCTGGCCGGGGTGATCTGCGGGCTGGCGGGCTGGGTGCTGATCGGGCGGATCGGCGCGGTCAGCCCGCTGGGCGGCGGCTCGGCCAATCTAGACAGCATCACCGCCGTGGTGATTGGCGGCACCTCGCTGTTTGGCGGGCGCGGCTCGATCATCGGCACGCTGATCGGGGCACTGATCGTGGGCTTTTTCCGCAACGGACTGGCCTTGGCGGGTCTTGACGTGCTGTGGCAGGAGTTCTCGATCGGGTGCCTGATCATCATGGCCGTCGGTTTCGACCAATGGCTGCGGAGGATCTCGAATTGAGCGATCCGAATACGCGCCAGCCGATCCTTGCCGCCCGCGATCTGCGCAAGGCTTACGGTCGCGTCGTCGCCATGGATGGGGCCGATTTCGACCTGTATCCCGGCGAGATTCTGGGCGTGATCGGCGACAATGGCGCAGGCAAATCCTCGATGATCGCGGCCTTGGCCGGTGCGGTCCGGCCGGACAGCGGCGAGATCTGGCTGGGCGGCGAACAGGTCCGTTTCGCCAACCCCATGGAGGCCCGCGCCAAGGGCATCGAGACGGTGTTCCAGACCCTTGCCATGGCCCCTGCCCTGACCATCGTAGACAACCTGTTTCTGGGCCGCGAATACCGCAAGCCCGGCTTTCGCGGCCGCTGGCTGCGGGCGCTGGACCGCACCCGGATGCGGGCCGAGGCGCGCAAGCATCTAAGCGAGCTGGGCCTTGCCACCATCCAGAACATCGATCAGGTCGTCGAGACCCTGTCCGGCGGCCAGCGGCAGGGCGTGGCCGTGGCACGGGCCTGCGCCTTTGGCTCGCGCGTCATCATCCTTGATGAGCCGACCGCCGCTTTGGGGGTCAAGGAAAGTCGCAAGGTGCTGGACCTGATTTTGGACGTGCGCCGTCGCGGCATCTCGGTCGTGCTGATCAGCCACAACATGCCGCATGTCTTCGAGATCGCCGACCGGGTGCATATCCACCGGCTGGGCCGCCGCATCGCGCAAGTTCGCCCCGACCAGATCAGCATGTCCGACGCCGTCGCCATCATGACCGGCGCGATGGCCCCTCCCACCGAATGAGACCAATGGAGAACCTGATGTACAGAATGGACGAGAAGCTCGGACGCATCCGGGCGGGAAAATATGCCAAGGGCGATTTCATCATCGCCGATGCCAAGGACGGCGATATGGGGCCGTCGATCAACTCCTCGGGGCCGAACCGGGCGAAGGACGGGACATGGACGCGCTATCGGACCCGTGCCGAGTTCCTCGACAAGATTCAGCAGATCGTCGAACAGGATATCGTCGATATCATGCTGACCTCGGTGTCGAACCTTGAGGCGCTGAACGAACGCGGCGTTTACAGCAACAGCCGGGTCAAGCCGGTGATCCGTGCCAATGACGCGACCGATTGCTGGGTGTTCCGTGGTGCGACCTATGCGAAGGAACCGGCCCGCCCCTTCCGCACCGCCAATCCGGCGGTGGCAAAGGCGTTGGGAACGGATCTGGGCCTGTATTCGATCACCTTCAACAATGATCTGGACGCGGATTACTTCGCTTTGGATGAGTTCGCGGCCTTTCGTGAGGATGCATTACATAACAATTTCAAATACTTCCTTGAAGTCTTCAACCCCAATGCCCCGGTCGGCCTTGCCCCCGAGGATATCCCGGCCTTCGTCAATGACGCGATGATCCGCTGTCTGGCCGGTCTGAGCACCCGTGAGCGGCCCGAATTCCTGAAGATCCCCTATAATGGCCCGGCAGCGCTGGAGGAACTGGCCAGCTATGACCCCTCGGTCGTCGTCGGCATCCTTGGTGGCGGCGCGGGCACCACGCGCGACTGCCTTGAGCTGATCGCCCAGATCGAGCGTTACGGTGCCCGTGTCGCGCTGTTCGGGCGCAAGATCAATCTGGCTGATGACCCGCTGGAAATTGTGCGGATGATGCGGGCCGTGGCGGATGGCGATCTGAATTCCGAACAGGCTGTGCGCGAATATCACGGTGCTCTCGAACGGCAAGGCATCACGCCCACGCGCGCGCTGGACGAGGATGCCCAGATCACCGAGGCGGTTCTAAAAGCTGCCGCCTGACCCCCAATCACGGCCCAATCACGGAATGCATTAATGGAACGGAACGGGTTCGTCACCGGCGGCACCTGGTGTGTCGACTACAACATGACCCTGCCCCACTGGCCCCGAGAGGAGACGGCGACCCGTATCCTCTCGGGCAGCCGACAAGGCGGTGGATCGGGCTGCAATTTTGCGGTCGACATGCGCCGGCTGGCGCCCGAGATCCCGGTCTCGACCATTGCATTGTGTGGGGATGACAGCGATGGCGCGCTGCTGCGGGCCATCGCACAGGAACACGGGATCGACGCGCGGTTTCACGTCGATCCTGCGGTGCAGACCCATCGCACCATGGCCTTTACCGCGCGGGACAACGGCCGCCGCACGCACCTGTTTCAGGCCGAATCCAGCGACCACCTGACCCCCGATCATTTCGATTTCCGGGACTCGCGCGCCTTCATGCTGCATCTGGGTCTACCCGGCACCCATGCGCTGATGGATACGCCTTGGCGGGGCGATGCGAATGGCTGGGTCAGCGTGTTACGCAAGGCACGCGACGCCGGTCTGCGCACGAACCTCGAGGTCATGACCATTGAGCGCGACGCGTTGCAGGCGCTGGTCCTGCCTTGCCTGCGGCATCTGGATTACCTTGTGGTCAACGACTACGAGATCGGCGCGCTGACCGGGATCGAGACCTTGCCGGATGGCGCTACCTTGGTGCCGGCGGTGCTGCGCGCCGCGCGGCGCGCGCTGGAATTGGGTGCAATGTCGCTGGTCGTGGTTCACTTCCCGCAAGGCGCGGTCGCGGTTACGCGCGACGGTACGGTCGCATCGCAACCCTCGGCCCTTGTGCCGAAGTCGGCCGTCGCCGGGACCAATGGCGCGGGCGACGCCTTTGCGGCGGGTTTTTTTTGCGGGCTGCATCGCGGGCGCGATCTTGGTGAATGCCTGACCTATGCCCATTCCTCGGCGGCGGCCTCATTGCGGTCGGTTGATACCTATGGCGCGATGGAGCCGATTGAGGCCTGCCTGACGCTGGCGCAAGGCTATGGCTGGCGCGAACCGCTTCAGGTGGAAGACAGCGTATAACCGCGCCTATCCCCTGATTTGCGGATGAGGTCGAACCACAAGCTAGTCAATGACACTGTCAGCGAGGCGCTGACGCAACCAGGCTTGCGCAGGGTCATGTTGCAACCGCTCATGCCAGACCAGAATTTTGCGAAAGCCGTCCAGCGGCACGGGCGGCTCACACAGGACGATACCCCCCTCTCCCGCTAGAAGCCGCCGCGGGATCATCGCAATCATGTCCGAGCGACGGATCAGATCGATCAGCACCGCAAATCCTGGCAGGCTGATAACGACGTTCCGCTTCCGCCCTACCCTTTCAAGTGCATCGTCCGTGGCCCCACGAAGCTCCGTTCCGTCATGCGACATGATCGCGTGATCCAATGCGCAGAAGCTGTCCAGATCCAGCGACCGTGATGCTGCCGGGTGGCCCTCGCGCAGGATCGTTACGTAGTTTTCATAGAAAAGTCCGCGTGCGCGCAGGTTCTCGGGCGAGATGTCCGACGTGACGAGTGCCAGGTCCAGATCACCCTCGGCGAGTTGCTGAGGAAAGTCAGCGGCAACTGGGCGCACGGACAGCCGAACACTGGGCGCTTCTCGACGCAGGGCATCCAGAAATGGCAAGACCACAACACGTTGGGCGTAATCGGTCGCGGCGATCCTCAACGTCAGCGCGGCTCGGGCCGGATCGAAAACCTCGGGTTCTAGCAGCGCCTCGACCTGTGCCAGCGCGGCTTTTAGAGGCCCGGCCAAAGCCTCGGCCCGCGGTGTTGGCAAAATGCCCCGTTGGGTGCGGATGAACAGCGGATCATCTAAGGCCTCACGCAGGCGGGCCAGCATGCCGCTGACCGCGGGCTGGGTTACCCCCAACCGATCTGCGGAGCGGGTCACGGAGCGGGTCTCCAGCAGCGCATCAAGGGTTCGCAGGAGGTTCAGATCGAAAGCCTTGATATCAGCCATGGGAATGTCAGATGTCACTAAGGGTGATTGGCATTATATCAGGGAGGCTGCGGTATGTGCCGTATCATTGCAAGCCAGGAGATCAGTATAAGCAGTATGATCTGGCTCGAGGGTTTTGCACCGGAGTTCACCGAAAATTTCACCTCGAACGAGGTTCTCGTCATCGGCCTTAATGCTTCGGAGGTCTGGTCGTTTCTGACGACCCCTGCGCCGCAGCTCATCTATTACCGGAATGCGGCGGATTTTGATGAAGGGTTCCGAGATTGAACCGGGTTATGGCGTTCTCGTAGGCACTTTCAGTTTTGGGGTGGAAATTGTCTGCATAGCGTTGGTGTGGGTGGTTTGGGACGAAGGACGTCCGGACATTCATCATGCTTGGTTGATCGGGATGCATCGGGTGGCTGTTGTGCTTCTTGATGCAAGAGACCCAGCCCGATGTTCAATCGGCATCAAGAGTGATAGAAGGCCTGATTGCGGTTACCCGCTCTGGATTGCATCAACTTCCTCAACACACAGCCTACAGTCTACGATAACGTTGTTTGCTAGCGCGACGGTCCCTTCCCTTTCTATTTTATTGTTAGCGGCATGCCCGACTCAGTCCAAATCCGATATCGCGCGGATCAGCGAAACCATGTTCACAGCTGTGAACTTCAAGTCGGATTATTCATTAAGGCACTTATCATTGGCCCGGCCGAGAATGCGCCCAACGCAGCTTTTGCCGACAAGGTTTGCAGGTATGCTCCAGGCGAGCGAATGGAAGTGAACCGTTGCAACATGGCAGCCAAGACAACGGCTGCGGTATCCCGGCCCATATGGCGTTTAGCTTTGGCCCATGTCGCGTTACAGACCCCCATCATGGGTCTGACTTTCTCGGCAAGGGCTACGAAATCGCTCCAGTGTAGGATGGGATGCTCACAATAGGCGACTATCTCAGGGCAGGTGGTTAGAACCAAGCCTAACGGGATGCCGTTTTCCGTTCGGGACGCCGTTACGTTTTCTACGCTCTTTTCAGATTCAAGATATTCTTTATCTGACCTCTGATAGTGCTGCTCAGTTTTGGCAGCATTGGTGCTCATTTCATCGGATTCTGTTGGGGTAGTGGAGGGTGGACAGGTCGAGCTACGCAGTTGGTCGAGCGCAATTTCCAGATCGCGACTGATCTGATCAAGTTCGGGCAGGGTCAATTTGCGACGCAGCGCGCGCCCAGTCAGGGAAAGCAAATCTCGGAAACGGTCCAGCGTTCCAATGGACTGTTGGGCAAGTTCAAGCAGTCCGTACAGATCGCGTCGCATCAGGCTGGCGGCCTCACGCAGTTCCTGCACTTGTTGTTCAGCTGAGCGAACCGCAGCTGCCGAGGTGGTGAATTCCGCGAAGCGGTGGATTAGCGGTGACAGGTCGAAGCCGTAGGCCGTCGCACCCATGGCAGAGCGTCGGACGTAGCGCTTGCCATTCGGGCTGTCGCGTCGGCCGATGACGCCTGCGGTAACTAGATTACCCAGATGCCGCCGCATGGTCGAACAGGGCATGCCATTCAATCTTTCACAGATCGAATCGTTTGATGGATGGATGACCAGCTTCTCGGGTTGGTCCAGATTGCTGCCGGGATAAAAGCTCAACAGTGCTTGAAGCACGGTCATGTCGCGGTCGGTCAAACCGTACCGCGTACGAGCGGTGGCCAATTCACGCAAAGCGTCCCATTTATTAACCGCCTGAGCGGGCAGGGGCTGCGTTTGCATCTGATGCCGCTGCAATTGGACAGCATCAATCATTCGCCTAAACGACGTGATGGGAACATAACCCATGATTTTTATCACGAAGACAAAGAAGAACCCGGCTCCGAATCACTTCGGGGCTTGCAGTCGTCACCGTCGCGGACTACCTTGGATTTGCTACGATCAAAGGGGTCTCGTGAAGGTTATGCTTTGCGGGACCTTTTCCTTGGCTTGTTCGTGCCTCCCTTGCCTGTTGCTCCTGCCTTCTTCAGCCGCGCTT
The DNA here is from genome assembly GCF_009711205.1 of Paracoccus litorisediminis. Taxonomy (GTDB): domain Bacteria; phylum Pseudomonadota; class Alphaproteobacteria; order Rhodobacterales; family Rhodobacteraceae; genus Paracoccus; species Paracoccus litorisediminis. The sequence goes on from NZ_WMIG01000020.1 coordinate 13,598, forward strand.
TTGCCAGCGGGTGTGAAGCTCTTCCATCGCAGCGGAAGCCTGCTCTTGCAGCCATTCCGCGAATGCATCGTTGTCGGTCCTGACATCCAGCCGAATGCCGTCCTTGGTGCGCGTGACTCTGCCCGCAGGCTTGCCGCCCAGCGTCAGCGGGTGCGTGGCACTGCGAATGGTGGGGGCGGGCAGGGTCGCAGCTTTTCGTAACCGTTTGCTTACCGCCTCGAACGCTGCGACCGAGGGGTCGGCAACATCAGGCTCAGCCTCCTGTTGCGCGCGCCCAGCGATCGCCGCCAGTTCATCTCGGTTGAGATCGGTTGATTGCAGGTCTTTGACCAGCGCCTCCCAGCGGGGGCGGCCGATGCCATGGGCCGGGCCAATGGCTCGCGCCAGCTCCGGGCCAACCGCCCGGGCAACCGAAAGTGCCATTGAAATCGCGGATTTGGTGACATTCAGCACTTCGGCCACTTCGGCCTGAGTGCCGAAGCCGTTTTCGGTCAATTCATGGGCAAACAGGGCGCGTTCCAGAAAGGACAGGTCGCGTCGCGCTGTGTTTTCAGAGGCTTGCGCGCGCAAGGCGGTCTTGTCGTCCATCGCCGCGATCATCGCGCGGACCTTGCCGACCCGTTCTGAGGCCCGCACGGCTTCAAGTCTGCGTCGGCCGTAGACCAGCAAGTAACGGTCGGCGCCCGCAGGATCGCGACGCACCAGAATCGGCACGGTCTGCCCAACGGCTTCGATCGAAGCGCGCAGGTCCTCGACATCCTTCGGATTCAAACGATCTGCGGTGCGGTCGTCGCTGATCTGCTCGGGGTCCAATTCCCAGATGCGGTGGCTATCGACCGCGTCGCGGGCCGAGCGCAGCGCACTGTTTGTCGTCATCATCGACCCAGCACCTGGCCCTGCGCCCGCCTGTGCCAGATTGTCCAGCAGCGACATACGCTTCCTTTTGCTGTCGGTCATGTCCTGCCCCAGGTCTTCTGAATCAGTTGTGCGATCTCGTCATTGACGGCATTCAGGCTTTCGATTGCGCGGTCGTAGGTTGAGCGGGTAAAGGCAGAGCGGTCCACCTCATACAGCGTCTGCTTGGTCAGGCCGGCATCTGAAATCGCTGTAGATTTCAGCATCGGCGCGTTCAGCACGGTGTCGCCATACATGGTGCGCAAAAAGGCCACGATGCGGTTTTGCGGCGCGTCGGTCGGCTCGTATCGGGTCAGCAGATAGCGCATCCAGTCATGCGACATGTCGGCGCCGCTTTCCGCGATCACGTCCATCAGATCGGCAGTCATGCGCAGGAACTGGCTCATCGACATCACGTCGAGCATTTCGGGATGGATGGTGACCAGAACACCAGTTGCGGCTGACAGTGCCGACATCGTCAGAAAGCCCAGTTGCGGCGGGCAGTCGATCACCACCACGTCGTAATCGTCATCGACCTGTGCCAAGGCTTCGCGAACACGGAAAAAGAACAGACCCGCATTGCCTTGCGCCAACGCACGAGGGGTTTCGTGCTCGAATTCCATCAGCTCGAGGTTGCCGGGAATCAGGTCGAGATTGGGGATATACGTCTTGCGGATAACCTGACGGATCGGGGTAGGGTCCTGATAGCGGATGGCGTCGTAAAGCGTGCCACCATCCTGCAGGTCGAATTCCGGCTGGACCCCGTGCAGTGCCGTCATCGAGGCCTGCGGGTCCAGATCAATCGCCAACACCCGGTAACCCTTTAGTGCCAGGCGTTGTGCCAGATGCGCCGAAGAGGTCGTCTTGCCCGACCCCCCTTTGAAGTTCATCACGCCGATGATCTGCAGGTGATCGCCCGCGCGCCGTCCGGGCAGATAATCTCCCGGCTTTCTGGCTGTTTTTTCAAGAAGTTGGCGAAGTTCCTGGATATCTTGCGCCGAATAAAGTCTGCGGTTCCCGGCGGTCAGTTCGGGCGAGGGACCCTTGCCATCCAGGTTCAGCTTGCGAAGATAGCTGTCATTGATTCCCAGCAGCGCCGCCGCCTCACCCGAGGTGAACTTGCGCATCGCCTTTTGTGCGTCTGGCGGAAACAGGCTTTCGCGCTGCGCATGGAGTTGCGACGCCAGCCATTCCGAGTGCTGACGGATGACGCTGTTCAGGTCGTCCTGCACGCTGTCTCTGCTCATTTTGCCCGCTCCGCTTTCGGCGTGTTCACGGTTTTTGCCGTTTAGCCGCGCTTTTTCGTGACTATTGATTGATTCTACCATCGTTGCAAGAGTTTTCCCGGCGGCTCCGATACTTGTCACGGATTCCTGCAAAATCCGGCACGCCGTTCTTGCATTTCCGTGTAAATTTTGCCGTTATACATCACAGTGTATAAACCTGAAAATTACAGGATAATGTATCATGACGGCTCCCCGTTCGGCCAATGATCTGGCGCAGATCCTGCGCCAAGCCCGTCGTGCGCAGCGACTGACGCAGGCCGAGCTGGCGGGCAGGGCGGGGCTGCAGGCACATCACATTTCGAATATCGAAAACGGCGTGACCAATCCGACCGTGACGACCGTTCTGGCATTGCTGGCGGCCTTGAATCTGGATTGGCAAATTGTCCCGCGCGACCGTGGCGCCGCAATCGAGGACATTTTCTGATGGGGCGCAAAGCCAAATCCGTGCCGCTTGCGGTCCATGTCAACGGTCGCCGGGTGGGCACCCTGACGCGCGACGCGGATGGCGCAACCAGCTTTGCCTATCATCCCGATTGGCTGTCATGGCAGCACCGATTCCGACTGTCGCTGTCCTTGCCGCTGACCGATGAGCGGCAGCGCGGCCCGGCAGTGCTGGCGGTTTTCGACAATCTTCTGCCCGATAGCGAGGCCTTGCGCCGATCGCTGGCCGAGCGGATGGGGGCAGGGGGGGCCGATCCCCATTCGCTGCTCGCGGCGATTGGCCGCGATTGCGTGGGCGCCATGCAATTCCTGCCCGAGGGCGAAGATCCCGGTCCGGCCTTTCCCAATGACAGCCTGTCGCTGGACGAAGGCCAGATCGGACGAATGCTGCGAGATCTGGACCGCCATCCGTTGGGGTTGGAGCGCGATCAGCCGTTCCGCATCTCGGTCGCGGGGGCGCAGGAAAAGACCGCACTGCTTTGGGACAACGGCTGGCGGCTGCCGCTGGGGATGACGGCGACAACGCATATCCTCAAGACTCGCATGGGGCAGCTACAGAACGGCATCGACATGAGCACGAGCTTGGAAAACGAGCTTTTGTGCCTGAACCTGGCGCGCGCCTTTGGTTTCGACGTGCCCGAGGCGCGGATTGTGGATTTCGACGGCACCGAGGCGCTGGTGGTCGAACGTTTCGACCGCCGCCTGTCCGAGGGCCGCCGCCTGCGCCTGCCGCAGGAGGATCTTTGTCAGGCGCTGGGGGTGGCCTCGACGCGGAAATACGAACAGGATGGCGGACCGGGGATCGTGGACTGCCTGAGGCTGCTGGCCGGCTCAGTCGACAGTCTGCAGGACCGCGAGACCTTCCTTGCCGCGCAGATCTTCTTCTGGATGATTGGTGCGACCGACGGCCACGCCAAGAATTTCTCGATTTTCCTGGGACCGGGCGGTTACCGGATGACGCCGCTTTACGATATCCTCAGCGCGGAGCCCGCCCGCGCCTCGGGCCATATCCGACAGCAGCAGATGCAGATGGCCATGGCGGTGACCGGTGCGTCGCGGCACTATCGGCTGAGCCAGATCCATCCCCGCCACTTCGTCCAGACCGCCCAAGCCGCAGGTCTGGGCCAAACGGTCATCGACGCTGCCTTTGCCCGATTGACCGCTCTCAGCCCTGCTGTCTTCGATGAGATCGAATCCGCGCTGCCAGACGGTTTTCCCGACGCCGTGCGCCTGCCGATCCTGGAGGCCGCGCGGCACAGGTTTGGCGTGCTGCGTGGTTTTGTAGGCGAGAAGATTTGAGGTAAATGCCTAGGCCCCCTGCAATCCGCATAAAGCCCACTCAACGCGGCTAAGTTAAGCGAAGCAAAACAAAGAATATCGTGAACAGGCGCCCCCTCAGATCAAATCCTCGGCCATGGCGATGAAGCTCGTCATAGCCGGGGTGGAGTCGAACCGCGCGGCGCGGATCAGGACCACCCGGCTTGGCGGTAGGGTGCCGGAAAGTGGGCGGTCGATTACCCGGCGTCCGTCATAGGTCTGATCATAGGGCAGCTCGGTTGCCAGCAAGCCAACCCCGTGGCCATTCGCGACCAGCGCGCGCAGCATTTCGATCGAGGCGGTCTCGTATGCAATCGCCGGGCGGGCACCAGCGATCTGGAACAGGGACAGGAAATAGCCGCGGCTATGCGGCAGCCCGATCAGGATCAGCGGGTCCTCTGCCAGATCACGCAGGTCGATGGACGTCTGGCCCGCAAGCCGGTGGTCCGGCGGCAGGACCGCACGCGGCGGAATTTGGGCCAGTTCACAGACCTCAAGGCCTGCTGGCAGACCGGCATCATAGACCAGCGCAATATCCAGCTCTCCGGCCAGCACCGACTGTGCCAGAGCCGCGATGTCCCCTTCGACCAGCCGAATGCTTGCACCCGGATTTGCCTTGGTGAAATGGCGCATCAGCATCGGTACATAGCGCGGCCCCAAGGTTGAGAAGACGCCCAGCCGTAGCTGCTGTGCCGTCTCGCCCTCGCAGTCGAACAGGGTGCCCGCTTCGGCCCGCAGCGCACGCAATTTGGCAATGCGATCGCGACCGAAGGGCGTCGGCTGCATGCCTTGTCCCGGCAGACGCAGGAACAGGGGGGCGCCGAAATGCGCCTCGAACTGCGCGATCGCGACCGAGATCGAAGGCTGTGACACATTGGTCAGCCGTGCCGCGGCTGCGGTCGATCCGGTCTCGGCGACGGCAAGCAGGTAGTCGATCTGGCGAAAGCCAAAAGGAATAGGTTTCATTCATCTATTCTATATCGAACTATTATTTCTGACTATCGCCAATCGACGGCTAGGAACAGGTCAGACCGAACCACAGGAGCCGTCATGACATCGCAACCTCTTTCCGGCCTGCGGGTTCTGGACTTCACGCGGGTTCTGGCTGGGCCCTATGCCACCGCGCTGCTGGCCGATCTGGGGGCCGAGATCATCAAGGTCGAGGGGCCGGGTGGCGACGAATACCGCCATATCGGCCCATTCCGCGATGGTGAAAGCGCGCTGTTCCAGACCGCCAACCGGGGCAAGCGCTCGATCCTGCTGGACCTCAAGGATCCGGCCGACCGCGATGTCGCGCTGGCGCTGGCCGACCGCGCCGATGTGGTTGTCGAAAACTTTCGCCCCGGCGTGATGGCCCGTCTGGGTCTTGGCCCGGATCAGTTGCGCGCCCGCAACCCGCGTCTGGTCTATGCCTCGATCTCGGGCTTCGGGCAGAGCGGCCCGAACCACGAACGTCCGGCCTATGACATCATCCTGCAGGCGATGAGCGGGATGATGGCGCTGACCGGGGACCCGGATGCCGCGCCGATGATGGTGGGCGAGGCGGTCGCCGATGTCGCGGGCGGTCTGTTCGCCGCCTGGGGCATCATGACCGCGCTGTATGAGCGGGAACGGACCGGGCAGGGCAGGGAGATCGATGTGGCGCTGTTTGACGCGCTGGCCTCGATGATGCCGACGGCGGCGGCGCGGGTGCTGGTCTGCGGACAGGACCCGGTGCGCAGCGGAAACCGTCATGCCCTCTCGGCACCTTTCGGAACCTATCCGGCAGGGCAGGGGCATTTCGCGGTGGCGGTGTTGAATGACCGGTTGTTCGCGCGCTTTGCGGCGGCGATCGACCGGCCCGAGCTGATCGACGACCCTCGCTTTGCCACGGATGCCGACCGCCGCCTGAACGAGCCCGCATTGGCCGAGGCGATCACCACCTGGGCGGCGGACCTTGATGCAGAGGGCGCGGTCGCGGCGCTTTCGGCGGCGGGCATCCCGGCTGCGCCGCTGTCAACCGCGCGCGAGGCCTGGACCTCGGATCAGGTGATGGCGCGCGGGCTGGTCTCGGCGGTGGATCACCCGCAGCTTGGCCGCATCGACCTGCCCGAGCAGCCGGTCCATTTCGCCGGCGCGCCCCGTGGGATGCGCCGTCCCGCACCCGGACTTGATGAACATGGCGCGCAGATCCGCGCCGAACTGGAGAGCTGAGACATGGATTGGACCGAAGACGAAAGCGCGATCCTCGATCAGATTGAACGGTTCGCAGCCGATGTGCTGGCCCCCCGCGCGGCAGAGCTTGACGAGACCCAGACCTTTGCTATCTGCCATCTGCCGATGATGTCCGAACTGGGACTGATGGGGCTGAACCTGCCCGAAGAGGAAGGCGGGCTGGGCCTGTCCGGCCCCGCGCTTTACCGCGCGGTCGAGATCATCGCCGGGGCCTGCGGCTCGACCGCCTCGATGCTGACCGCGCATTACCTTGCCACCGACAGCCTGCATCTGGGCGCGGATGCCGAACTGCGGGCGCGCATCCTGCCGCGCGCGGCGGCGGGTGCGCTTGGCGCCTTTGCCCTGACCGAGCCCGAGGCGGGGTCGAACCCTGCCGACATGCGGACCACGGCCCGGCGCGAGGGTGCGGGCTACCGCATCCGTGGCTCCAAGGCCTTCATCTCGAATGCGGGCGCGGCGGAATTCATGGTGGTCTTTGCCAAGACCGACCCCGAGGCCGGGGCGCGCGGTGTCTCGGCCTTTCTGGTCGAGCCGGGGGTGACGCCGGGTGTCTCGGTCGCGGCGGCCGAGCGCACGATGGGCCTGCGCGGTGGCCATGTCTTTGGCGTGACCTTCGACTGTCTGGTCCCCGAGGAAAACCGCATCGGCGCCGAGGGCTCTGGTTTTCGCACCGCCATGCGGGTTCTGGACAATGGACGCATCGAGGTCGCTGCGCAGGCAACCGGCATTGCCGCCGCCGCACTGGACGCCTCGATCCGCTATGCGCAGGAACGTCGGGTCGGTGGCCATCCGATCGCCGATTTCCAGGGGCTGCAATGGATGTTGGCCGACAGCGCCAACGACCTCGCGGCGGCGCGCGCCCTGGGATATGCCGCTGCCCGCCTGCGCGGCACCGGAACCCGCTATGCCACCGAAAGCGCGCATGCTAAACTTTTCGCATCCGAGGCAGCTTGGCGCATCGCCGACCGTGCGCTGCAGGTTCATGGCGGCTATGGCTATTGCCGCGATTTCCCGCTGGAACGCTACCTGCGCGACCTGCGGATCTTTCGCATCTACGAAGGCAGCTCCGAAATCCAGCGCACGATCATCGCGCGGGGCCTGCTGGCATAAGACATAGCGGCGCAGCTTTGCGGGAACCTTGTGGGAAAGGTCGATGCATCCGACCTTTCCCTTCTGATCGTTGCACGGATGATCTGTGGGGGATTCATTCCCCGAACCCATGCTGCTAGATGGCCCGCATAACCGGGTCGTTTTGACGGACATACCAAGCGCCCGACCTGACCTGATCGTGAGGCGTCAAATAGGACGCCGAGGTTGCGACACGGAATCGCCGCAACTACATGCCCTTAGCCGTTGGGCTTTGCCCGTGGTTCAGGACGCATGCGAACCCCGTGTGACTTTCTCCTGAAGACGCAAGACCGCAGGAACCGTGCCGCCCAAGCGGCACGGCGCGAATGAAGTTTGAAAGGACCACATGACCCAGACGACCAAGGCCATCGGGCCGATCCTCTATCTGGATCATGTCGACGATCAGCAGTTTCATCTGGCGGCGCTGTTCATCCTGCCCAAAGGGGCCGAGATGCCCGCGCTGGAGACCTCGTTCGGGCAAGTACAGCAGCAGGTACTGACGGAATATGACGCGGCGACGATCTATCGCGCGCGGTTCAGCCTGCCGCCGGGCGCGCAGGAATATCTCTGGAATGGCGAAACCTATCCGCTTCACCTGAACCTGCAGGACGACACCCGACTTGCCTTTGTGTCCTGCAATGGCGAGGAGACCGGCGATCTGGACCGTGAGGGGTCTGAGCGAAACGTCATGTGGGCGCGGCTGCGGGCCGAGCATCGCGCCGCCCCCTTCGCGTTGCTGCTGCATGGGGGCGATCAGGTCTATGCCGATGAGGTGACCGATGGCCATCCGCTGACGCAGAACTGGCCCTCCAGCATCCCCGACGATCCCGGTGACCTGAGCAGCCTGCACCATCATTTGCGAGAGCGTTTTCTGGAACGCTATGCCGCGCTTTATACCTCGCCGGATTTCGCGTGGCTGGCGGCGCGGGTGCCGTCGGTCATGCAATGGGACGATCACGACATCTGCGACGGCTGGGGCTCATTGGCGCGCCGGGCCACGAATTCCGCTGTGGGCCGAGAGATTTTTGCCGCCGCGCGCGAGGCTTATCTGATCTTTCAGGCTGCGGCGGTGGATGGCGATCTGCCCGCGCGTTTCGCGGACCCGCATGGCGGTCATCTGGGCTGGGCGATCCATGCACCGGGGTTCCGGCTGGTCGCGCCCGACCTGCGCTCGGAACGCACGCGCCGCCAGATCATGGGGCCGGGTGGCTGGGCCTTTATGGAAACCCAGCCGCCCCTGCGCCCGGACGAACGCTGCATCCTGATGTCCAGCGTGCCGTTGCTGGGGCCGCGGTTGTCGCTGCTTGAGGCGCTGATGATCGTGGTCCCGCGCATGCAGCGCTATGAGGACGACCTGCGCGACCAATGGCAAAGCCGCGGCCATCGTGAGGAATGGCGGCGGATGCTGCGCCTGATGGTCGAGATGGGCCGCGCCGGGCAGAATGTCATCGCTGTCTCGGGCGAGATTCATCTGGCGACCCGCGCGGTGATGCCGCTTGATGCGGGTGCGGTGCTGCACCAGTTGGTCGCGTCGGGGATTGCTCACCGCCCGCCACCCAAGGGCTGGGCGCGGTTTCTGGGGGCGCTGTCGACGCTGGGCGACGATCCGATTGCGGGCAAGCATATCCGGATCGAGCGGATTCCGGGTCAGGCCGGGCGCTATGTGGCCCAGCGGAATTACCTGACGCTGGACCGCCGCAACGGCGCATGGCACGCCTGCTGGCAGCTTGAGGACAGCGGCCGCTCACCCGAACTGGCGCTGTGAGCCGCCGCTAAAGCCCGCGCGCCGCCGTGCAGGCCGGGGCGGGCCGGACCAGCCCGTGACCAAAGACGTCATCTGGCCCGGCCTTGCCCAGATCGCGCGCGCCCTGTTGCAGTCGCACGCGGACCTGCGCGGCGGTCAGCTGCGGTTCGGATTGCAGCAGCAGGGCCGCAGCGGCGGTGACGAAGGGCGCGGCGAATGAGGTGCCGGTCTTGGTCCGCGCCCCGCTGATCGAGGCCGCAGTCCAGACATTCACCCCCGGCGCGGCCAGGTCGATATGCTTGCCCCGGTTGGCACGACGATAGACCTGTTCGCGCCGGTCGACAGCGGTGACGGCGATGACCTGCTCATAGGCAGCGGGAAAGGCCGGTTTCGCCGCTGGACCGCCATTGCCCGCTGCGGCGACCAGCACGATATCCTGTTGGGCCATGCGTTGGATCTGGCGGCGCAAGGCCTCGTTCGGGGGACCGGCCAGCGACAGGTTGACGATGTCGACCTGCTGCGCGGTCAGATAATCCAGCGCCTCGACCAAGGCAAAGGCATCGGCGCGCTCATCCTCGCGCTGCTTGTGAAAGGCATCGACGGCGACCAGTTCGGCCTGCGGCACAAGGCCGGGGGAACGGCTGTCCGCCCGTCCGACCAGCAGCGCTGCGACTGCGGTGCCATGCAGCGCATCCGAGCGCGCCAGCCCCTTACCCTGATCGATGCGGTGGACGCGCATGCGGGCATCCTTCAGCACGGCGTGATCGGCATTCAGCCCGGTATCGACCATACCGATCCGCACCGGGCCGCCGCAGCCAGACGTATCCGCTGGCCATGCAATCATCTGGCGGGCCGGGCAATCCGCGCCGGAACAGGCCGGGGCGGCATTGCCGGGGCGGTAGAAATGGTTGAAATCCGCAGCATTGGCCGACCCCATGTCTCGCACCATGGCGCGGGCCTCCTCCATCGACATGCGATCGGGTTTGCGCAGACGGTGCAGCGGCGCACCATCGGCAAGCGTCACCCTACGCAACACGCGGAAACCGGCATCCTGCAGGACCTGCAGATCGGCAGGCGACAGGCCGCGCGCGATCACCTCGTTCGGCGCGCGCTGGGGCAGGGGGGCGGCGCGGATGACAGGCGGCGGCGCCGGACGGCGGCGCACGGGCGCGTCGTCGTCGTCATCATCGTCGTCATCCCCCCGGTCGTCATCATCGTCATCGGCCCATGCGGCGGCAGGCCCCCAACCCCGTGGTTGCGGATTCAGGTCGGCCATGATCACGGCCAGCGCAAGGCTTAAAAACAGCAAGGGGTGGCGCGGCATCATGTCCTCCAGCCGGGGTTTCTGGACATTCTACGTTCTGCACTCTCTATTATTCCCCGGTTTCGTCAATTTCTGACGCAGGGAGGTGGAATGGACGCGGCTTTTGCCGAGGCGATGATTGCGCTTTTGCCCAATCTGCGGCGCTATGCGCTGTCCCTGACGCGTCGCGCCGATCAGGCCGACGATCTGGTCCAGCAGACGGCCGAGCGTGCCATCGCCAATGCGGCCAGCTATGACCCGGCCCAGCGGCTGGAGCCGTGGTTGTTCCGCATCATGCGTAACGGGTTTATCGACCAGACCCGGCGCCAACGCAGCGCGGGCGTGCAACTGGATGTCCATGACATGCCCGAGGCCCTACCCATCGACCCCGCCCCCGCGCTGGAGGCCCGCTTGATGCTGCGCAGCGTCGAGGCGGCGATGGCCGAACTGCCGCCCGAGCAGCGCGAGATCCTGCATCTCGTCTGCGTCGAAGAGATGACCTATGCCGAAACCGCGCGCATTCTGAACATTCCGCCCGGCACGGTGATGAGCCGGCTGTCCCGCGCCCGGCTGGCGCTTTCCGAAAGACTGGGAATAAGATGAGCGGCGGGACGTATACGGCCATGGATGGCGGAAAGGACGGGCCCATGCAGATCGATGACGAAACCCTGATGGCATTGGCCGATGGCGAGCTTGACCCGGCCCGGGCCGAGGAATTGCGCCGCGCCATTGCCGCCGATCCGGAACTGCAATCCCGGCTGCATCGGTTCGAGGAAACCCGGCGCCTGCTGTCCGGGCTGCGTCGGGATCAGCCGGGCGAAGACCCGCTGGCCGCGATGATCCGTGCATCCGCCACCGGCACCGCGGCCCCGGTCGTGCCATCCCCGACCGCCAGCCATGCCCCGGGCCCGCGTCCGGTCGTGCCGCCCGGCGGTACGCCGCTGGCCGCGCCCGTCCGTGCGCCGCAGCGATCCGCGAACCTGAACCGCAGGCCCTGGATGGCGGCCGCCGCCTCGGCCGCCATCGTGGCGATCGGCTTGGGTTGGTGGGAATGGGCGGGTGCGCCCGCTCCGCAAGGGTTCAGTCCGGCCGAACTGGCCGCGCTGGACAGCCTGCCCTCGGGGCAGGTTCAGGCTTTGGATGATGGTGGAGAACTGGCGATGATCGCCTCGTTCCGGGCCAAGGACGGGGCGCTTTGCCGCGAATATGAAACCGCGCAACGTGTGGTTCTGGCCTGCCGCGAGGCCGGTGGCTGGGCCGCGCGCTATGCCGCGGTGGCCGAGGCTGCGGGGCAGGATTACCGCCCGGCCTCGGGTCAGGGCAGCATCGACGACGCCATCGCGGCCATCGGTGCCGCCGCCCCCATGACGCCCGAGGAAGAGGCCGCCACCCTGCGGGAATAAAGCCGACGCCCAAGCGTAACCCTGTGACGCACATGCACAGGAGAACGCCATGACCGCTCGCAGCCTATCGGCCCTTCCGATGCCCGACCCGCGCCATCTGATCGTGGCGGCGCTGGCGGCGGGAATCGCCCTGCTGTCGACGCTGCCGCAGGATCTGTCGCCGCAGGGGCAGATGGCGCTGGCCGTATCGGGGCTGGCGATCCTTGGCTGGGTCGGCACGCGCATCCCGGAATCGCTGGTCGCTTTGGCGGCAGTGCTGGCATTGGTGCTGGGCGGTGTGCTGACCGAGGCCCAGCTTTTCACCGCGCTTGGCAGTGAGCTGGTCTGGCTGCTGCTGTCATCCTTTGTCATCGCCGCCGTCGCCAAGGAGGCCGGCCTGACCCAGCGTCTGGTCGCGCCGCTGCTGGTGCGGGGGATGCGGGTGCTGCCGCTGTTTCTGGCGCTGACGCTGGCGATTGCGGCGACGGCATTTGTGCTGCCCTCGACCTCGGGACGGGCGGCGCTTTTGCTGCCGGTCTTTGCCGCCATCGCCGGGGCGCTGCCCGATCCCAGGCTGGTACGGGCGCTGGCGCTGCTGTTTCCGACGGTGATCCTGCTGTCGGCGGGGGCCTCGCTGATCGGTGCCGGGGCGCATCTGCTGGCGGCGCAGGCGATCCGGGGCGCAAGCGGCATCCGGCTGGGCTATCTGGACTGGGCGATGCTGGGCCTGCCGTTTTCCGCCTTGGCCAGCCTGATCGGGGCGCTGCTGATCCTGTGGCTGTTCGTTCCGCGCGCCGACTGGTGGAGACCGCTGCCCCGTATCGACTTGTCCGCTCCGTCGCCCGAGGCACGCCGCCGTCAGGCCCGGATCGGGCTGATCCTGACCCTGATCGTCGGATTGTGGCTAAGCGCCGGGCTGCACGGGATCGGCATGTCGCTGGTCGCGCTGATCGGCGCGCTGATCCTGCTGACCCCGCCCTTTACCGACAAGAAACCGAAAGAGATCTTTCGCGCCGTCGATACCGAGATGCTGCTTTACATGACCGCGACCGTGCTGATCGCCGAGGCGATGACGGCGACAGGCACCGATCACTGGCTGGCGGGTCAGGCGCTGGCTGTGCTGCCCCCTGCATGGTCGGGCAGCTTGCCGGTGGTGGTGGTGCTGATCTCGGTGACGGCGGTGCTGGCGCATCTGGCGATCACTTCGCGCTCGGCCCGCGCGGCAGTGCTGATCCCGGCCGTGGCGCTGCCGCTGGCGGCGTTGGGGCATGATCCGGCGTTGATGATCCTGATCGCAGTCATGGGCACGGGGTTTTGCCAAAGCATGATGGCCTCGGCCAAGCCGGTGGCGATCTTTGGCAATGCCGAAGGGGCCGGGTTCGACCAACGCGACCTGATGCGGCTGGCCCTGCCGCTGGCACCTGCGGTGACGGCGCTGCTGATCGCATTTGCGCTGCTGGTCTGGCCCGCGCAGCTTGCCGGGCTGCGCGGGGATGCACCGCGACCGCTGCCCGCCGCGACGCTGGTGGCCTCGGCCGTGGTCCTAACCCCTGCACCAGCCCCCTTGGTCGCAGCGACGCGCCCGGTCCCGCGCCCGAAACGGGAGGTCACCTCGGAAAATATGCGTCGGGCAGTGTCCGCTCGGCGCAGTACCTCACCAGATGCCCTGCATCCATTGAACCGGATGCTCAGGCCCGCCGGAATTCGCCTGACCATCAGATAACTTTCCTAGTGTTTTCAAAAGAAATGGCGGCTTCGGCCGCCTTTTTTCACTTTTTTCGCGCGGGTCGGGAATAGCGGCGCATCCCCGCGCGTAACCCCATCAGACAACCGGAAAGGATATGAGATGTCACTGACCGTTCTGATTGCGCCCTCGGGCTTCAAGGAATCGCTGTCGGTCAAGGATGTGGCCGAGGCCATCGCCCGTGGCGTGCGCCGCGCCGCCCCCCATGCGGTGATCCTGACCGCGCCGATGGTGGATGGCGGCGAGGGCACGACCGAGGCGCTGATCGCCGCGACCGGTGGCCGGATCGTCCCGGCAACCGTCACCGGCCCGGTGGGCAACGCAGTCCCCAGCTTCTGGGGGATCATGGGCGGCGACGGCCCCCGCACCGCAGTGATCGAGATGGCCGCCGCCGCGGGCCTGTCGCTGGTGCCCCGCGACCGCCGCGACCCGACCCTGACCACCAGCCGCGGCGTCGGAGAGCTGATCCTGCAAGCGCTGGATCACGGGGCCGAACGCATCCTGATCGGCTGCGGCGATAGCGGCATCAATGACGGCGGCGCGGGTATGGCGCGGGCGTTGGGTGCGCGGCTGCTGGACGAGCAGGGCGATGACCTGCCCGAAGGTGGCGGCGCGCTGGAGCGGTTGGCCCGGATCGATATGACGGGGCTGGACCCGCGGCTGGCGGGGGTGCAGATCGACGCGGCGGTGAACTGGCACAACATGCTGCTGGGCCCGCGCGGCGTCGCCCGTGTCTTTGGCCCGCAAAAGGGCGCGACGCCCGATCAGGTCGAGTGCCTTGATCGCGGCATGATCCGCTATGCCGAGGCGATCCTTGCCGCGACCGGCAAGGATGTCGGGCCGATGCCCGGCGCGGGGGCCTCGGGCGGATTGGGAGCGGGGCTGATCGCCTTTGCCGGGGCCGATTTGCATCCGCGCTTTCAGATCATGCTGGATTATCTGGATTTCGATCACCTGCTGGGCCGGGCCGATCTGGTCATCACCGCCGAGGGCGCGCTGGACGGACAAAGCCCCTTCGGCAAGGTCCCCTGCGAGGTCGCCCGTCGCGCCGCGGCGCTTGGCATCCCGACCGTCGCCCTGGCCGGAACCATCGGCAAGGGCGCGCGCCAGACCTATGAGCATGGGATCGGTGCCTATGCCTCGATCATGCGGCGGCCCTGTTCGTTGCAGAAGGCCATCGGCGGGGGCGCCAAACTGCTGCGCAATGCCGCCGAAAACACCATGCGGATGCTGCTGGTCGGTCAGCGACTGGCAGATCGCCACCGCGCCTGACGGCGCCTGAATTCCGCACCGGCCGAACCGGCAGCCGAATGCGGACCCGCGGTCAAAGTGCCGCCCTTCATGCCGGTCCATTCCAGACTGACGGAGAGCAACCATGGCCAATATCCGTGGCAATGACGATGACAACCGCCTGAACGGCACCAGCCTTGCCGACAAGATCCTTGGCATGTCCGGCGACGATACGATCCTGGGGCATGGTGGCAATGACACCATCGATGGTGGCGAAGGCAATGACCGCATCAATGCGGGCTCGGGCCACAACCGCGTCAACGGCGGCTCGGGCAATGACGTGATCGACGCCCTTGGCGGCAATGACGTGATCAATGCCGGCGAAGGCAACGATATCGTCCGCGCCGGAGGCGGAAATAATTCGATCACCCTCGGCTCGGGCAACGACCTGTCGATCAGCGGGTCGGGCCGCGATACGATCAGCGCAGGCGAGGGCAATGACACTGTCCGCGCCGGTGCCGGAAACGACGTCATCTATGGCGGCGAAGGCGACGACCGCATCTTTGGCGAAGCGGGTGCCGACCGCATCGTCGCGCATGAGGGCAATGACACCCTGAACGGGGGCTCCGGGAACGACACCATGACCGGCGGTGAGGGGGCGGATGTGTTCGTCTGGAATGGCGGGCGCGACCGCGTCACCGATTTCGACCGCGACGACGACACGATCGACCTGTCCTCCTATGCGCGCTTCGACAGCTGGTCGGATGTCCGCGGTGCGGCCAGCCAGGTCGGCGGCGACGTTGTCATCCGGTCAGGTACCGATCATCTGATCATCGAGGACACCCGCCTGAACCAGCTCAACGGTGACGACTTCGACTGGTAAGTGGCAAAGGGAAAGTGGGGATGGCCGACAGCATTTGTCGGCCATCCTTTTTTATTCCCGGCCGGCTAGGCGCATCTCCCGCCGCCATGCGACGCCGTTGCGGTTTGGTCATCTCAACGGCAAGGTACGCGCGGCCTGCCAGCCTGCCGCTTGGCCAACGACGGCAAAACGCGATAATAAAATCTGCGCATTTAGGCCGATGGAAACCCAACATCTCCAGATCTTCCTTGCCGTCGCGGCCGACGGCAGCGTCACCGAGGCGGCCGAGATTTTCGTGGCGTCTCAGCCATCGGTAATCTGGACCATCCCGAGTTCGGACTGGCCTTTGCTTCGGGGCGGGTGCAGCTTTCGGAGGAGGGCGGGGCCTTATGACGTGCTTCGCGGAACTCGCGGCGTGCGCCAAGACGATTGCGGTCGACAAGGGGCCTATCCTGCGGATTGCAACCACTCGGCCATCCGGACCGATTTGATCCCGGCGACACTGGCTAAATTTTCCCCCTCGGACCTACCGTTAGATATGCATATCGCGCAGTTCCTGTCCTCGATCATCGCGGGCCAGCTTTTGGGCATTGAGGCCGATGATCCGGTGATGCAGCTTGCTCAAGGGGCCGAGGGCCTTTCCGAACCGCTTGCGACCGTTGCGCGTCATGTGGATCTGGTGACGGTCACGCCCGAGCAGTACGAGGTCTTGGCGGTGATGCCCTCGGCCAAACGTGTGTCGGAACATCTGCTGATGCTGGCGCTTGAACCCGAAAACTGTCTGGCGCGCACCATCCTGCTCAACGCGATCATGTATCCCGAAGGCAGGCTGGACCGTGCCGACCTCGAACTAGGCGCGCTTGGCACCTCACTAGTCAATGGCTGTAAATATCGCGCCGCCGTTCATGCCCGCCGCCATTCCGATCTTTCAAAGGCGCCTTCGCGCTCAGCTCGCCCAGCACGACTGGTCGGATGCGCTGCGGTCCTGATTACGCTGGCGATGGCCGTGCCGGTTTTTGCTTGCTCGCGCCTTCTGGGCAGCACGTTCGCCCATTCCGATTCCAACAAGATCCCGTCCTGCGAGACCTGGTGATCGCCTGCAAGGTCGCGCTCAAGGGGTGCCGATGGTGGTGTTGTTCTTTCTGTTCTACTCGGATTGCCGAAAGCGCTTGAGTTCATGGCCTGTCTTATCTGCATTGACTTCAATGGCGATCTCACGCCGAACTGGGTGACGCTTCTGGTTTCGCTGTTGCGCTGAAGTGGGGAAGGGGCGTTGAATTCCTTCGACACCGGACAGGCGGACGCCGCCTATTCTCTGGCCTATGCCGTTCCGCAGTGGCGACGGTGCGTCCCGCCGCCGCAGGTGATCGTCGGGGCGATCCCGGATCTGGCGAATTCGATCTAGGCGATCAACATCTTTGCGCAGTCGCAACTAACGGCCGGCTTGAATTTCTACTGCCTCGTAGGCGTTCCTTGTCGCCGTGGCCATCTACATGGTGATCGCATCTCTTGCGACCCAGTGCGCAGACTGGGCGTTTGCGTCGTGGTGGCCGTCAAAATGCAAACGGCGCCCCGATGGTTCGGGGCGCCGTTCCTCTCGCGACTTGAATGCCTTACTCGGCCGCTTCGGCAAACTTCCCGCCGATATGGACGGTGCGTTTTCGGATGGCAAAGGCGCTGGCCAGCGAGATCACGGCAAGGAGCATGATGTAAATGGCAACCGGCTGCCACGTGTCGTAGCGGCCAATTAGCCAGGTCGCGATCAGGGGTGCGGTGCCGCCGGCAAGGGCCGCGCCGATCTGGTAGCCCAGCGTGATCCCGGTATAGCGCACCTTCGTCGCAAATATTTCCGAGCAAAGCGTGCCCAGAACGGCGGTGATCGGCGACCACATCAGACCAAAGATGATGACCGTCGCAAGCGAAAGCGAGGCCGTGCTGCCGCTGTTGACCATGTGAAAATAGGGGAAAGCGAACAGGCCCATCGAAAGCGTTCCCAGCACATAAAGCAGACGGCGGCCGATCAGATCGCCGACGAAGCCCATGATCGGGATCATCACCGAGGACACTGCCGCGCCCATCATGACCGCGGTCAGGATGCTTTCGCGGGCAAAGCCAAGGTTGGTCACCGCATAGCTGACGATGAAGGTGGTGAAGATATAGAAGGGCGCGGTCTCGACGACCTTCAGGCCCGCAGCGATCAGCACCTCGCGCCATTGCGTGGTCAGGGTCTCGGTCAGCGGCATGCGCGAGACCTTGCCGGTAGCCTTGGCTTCGCGGAATTCCGGGGTCTCGTCGATGCCGGAACGAATCCACAGGCCCAGGAAGACCAGCGTCGCGCTCAGCAGGAAGGGCAGACGCCAGCCCCAGGACAGGAAGCTTTCCTCGGGCAGCAGCACCAGAATGCTGGTGATCGACAGGGTTGCCAGAAGCATGCCGATCGGCGCGCCCATCTGCGGAACCGAGCCGAAGAAGCCCTTGCGGTTATCCGGGGCATATTCATAGGCCAGAAGCAGCGCGCCGCCCCATTCGCCGCCGATGCCCAGACCCTGAATGATGCGCAGACCGACCAGCAGGATCGGCGCCCAGATGCCGATCATGTCATAGGTCGGTAGCAGACCTATGCCGACCGTCGCCGTGCCCATCAGCGACAGCGTGATCACAAGCGTCTTCTTGCGGCCGATGCGGTCGCCGATATGGGCGAAGATCACGCCGCCAATCGGACGGATGAAGAAGGTCAGCGAGAAGGACAGATAGGACAGCAGCAAGGCCATCGTCGGGTCTTCGCTGGCGAAATACAGCTTGTTGAACACCAGCGCCGCCGCGGTGCCGTACAGGAAATAGTCAAACCATTCGATCGAGCTGCCGATCAGGCTGGCGATCAGCGCCTTGCGCCGATGGGCCGCGGTCGGGACATGTGTCGTCAATGCCATCTCCTCCTGAGGATGGGTGTGAATAGGCTGATCCGATGATCAGAATGTCTTAGGCCGTGACGGTTTGGGCCGGGGCCTTCAGCGCAAGGATGGCGTCCCATTGGGCCGCATCGACCGCGATGCCGTTTCGGGCAGCGGCTTCCCGCGCCGGATATCTTTCCTCGCTCGGCAGACGGACCGGGCCGCCGGAACGGATCTCTTGGATCAGGGCCTCGACGCGTTGTGCGAAGGGGGCAAGGTTGCCGGCGCCCGCCGTCGGGTCGATCACGATGAGGGTCTGGCCGGTGCGCGGGGTATGCGCGCCCGGATGTTCGCTCCAATCGACTTCGTAGGAATATTGCCCGCCGACAAGGGCGGCGCAGAGGATCTCGACCATCATGGCAAGGGCCGTGCCCTTATGCGCGCCAAAGGGCAGCAGCGCACCGCCGGACAGGATCGCATTGGGGTCCTGAGTAGGCGCGCCATTCGCATCCACGCCCGTGCCGGGGGGAAGCTGGCGGCCCTGCTTGGCCGCGACTTGCACGTCCCCATGCGCCATGGCCGAGGTGGCAAAGTCGAACAGGAACGGCCCGCCTTCGGCGCGGGGCGTCGCGAATGCGATCGGGTTGGTCCCGTAGACCGGCTTGGTCGATCCGGGATGAACCACGACCGCCATGGAATTGACCACCGAAAGGGCGATCAGGCCCTTTTCGGCATAGGATTCGACATCCAGATACAGCGCGCCCAGATGATGCGAATTGCGGATGGCAAGGGCGGCAATGCCGTTCTGGCGGGCCTTTTCCTCGACCAGCGCGCGGGCGGCGTCATGGGCGGGCAGGGTGAAGCCATTCCGGGCATCGACGCGGACGAAACCCGGCGCGACATCCTCGACAACGGGGATCGCGCGGCCATCGACCCAGCCCGAACGCAGGGTCGAGACATAGCCCTCCATGCGGAAAAGCCCGTGGCTTTTGCTGCCGTCGCGTTCCGCCGAGGCGCAGTTCGTGGCAAGCGTCTGCGCAACCTGCTCGGAGCAGCCATTCGCGCGCAGCACGTCGCCAAGGGTTGCGACCATGTCGTCGAATGACAAATGTCGTCCTGTCACGTCTTTTCTCCCGGTCATTCTTGACCGATTTTCTGCCGGCAAGATTGGTTGAATTTCGGTGGCCGATCAGGCCCGCGCTACCCGGATATTTCTTGTATCGGATAGGCATCATGTTTCCTATAGTGAACAGAAATCGCGCCACGCGTCAAACGAAAACTTGATATGTCTAGACTAAATAGGCCGGGCGCGCCCCTTGACCGGCATTCCCGCGATTGCCTCTCGGGCCGGGCGGGTGATAGGTTCGATGCGTCGCTCCTGGACCCGTATCCCCGTGACCGGGGTTCCCAGACAAACCGAGACAATGAACATCCAAGGGGCGCAAACCATGCCGACCGATGACGAAATTCGCCAGCGTATCAAAGGCTTCGGTCCGCGCATCAAGAGCTTGCGGCAGGACCGGAATCTGACGGTCCGTGACCTTGCGGCGCGTTGCGGGCTGGCCTCGTCGACGATTTCGAAGATCGAGAATGACCGCATGTCGCCGACCTATGACAGCATCGTCAGGCTGGCCGCGGGGCTGGAAATGGGGCCCGAGACGCTGATCGACGAGCGCGCCTCGCAAATGGGTGCGGGACGGCGCAGCGTCACCCGTGCGGGCGAAGGCATCCCGGTCCGGACCGAGCGCTACGATTACGAGCTGCTGTCAGCGGATATTTCAAGCAAGCATTTTTTTCCCATTGTTGCCACCATTCCTCCCGGCCCCGCGACCGACCAGATCCGCCACCGGGGCGAGGAATTCATCTATGTCCTGTCCGGCTCGGTGCAGCTTCTCACCGAGCTATATGCGCCACTGACCCTGAAAGTGGGCGACAGCTGCTATTTCGACAGCTCGATGGGCCATCGACTTGTCGCGGTTGGCGACGAAGCGGCCAAGATCCTGTGGGTGGCATCCGAACTTAGCGTCCAACTGGCAAACCAGACCGGACAGGACCTGCCAAAGTAGCGATCGGTCGCTTTCGCGGAGGCTCACAACCCATGCCCACCATCGGATCACGTAGATGAGCAATATCGATCTTTCCGCCCTCGAAGCCGCGTTGGCCGCCTTGCCCAAACGCTTTCCCGGTCCGGGGGGCGTCGCGGGCGTCGTCAAGGATGGCAAGGTTCTGGCCGCCCGAGCCTGGGGCTACGCCGATCTGGACAGCGCCCAATCGATGATGCGGGAAACGCGGCTGCCGATCTGCTCGATCTCGAAACAGTTCACCTGCGCTGTCCTGCTGGCCACGCAGAAGGACCCGTCGCGGCTGGATGCCCGTGTAGCCGAGTTCCTGCCCGACTTCACCGGCCCGCTGCCGACCGTTCAACATCTGTGCGACAACCAATCCGGCCTGCGCGACTACTGGGCGCTGACGGTGCTGCAGGGGGCCTTGGCCGAGCAGCAGTTCCGGCGCGAGGACGCGCTTCCCCTGATCGCGCGCATGAAGACCGGGCATTTCCTGCCCGGAACGCAATATTCCTATTGCAACTGCAATTACCGCATCCTTTCCGAGCTGATCGAAAGCGACACGGGCGAGACGCTTGAGGATCTTTACCGCCGCCTTATCTGGCAACCCGCGGGAATGAAAACCGCCGTCCTGACCTCGGATACCAGCCGTCCCGAGGATGGCGTCACCGGCTATGAGGGCAGCGACGCAACAGGATTTTTCCCGGCGCAGAATGCGATCCATTGGATCGGGGATGCCGGAATCTCGGCTTCGCTCAATGATATGCTGGCCTATGAGGCCTGGATCGACGCGACCCGCGAGGATGCGGGCAGCCCATACCGCCGCATCTCGGTTCCACCGCATTTCGCCGATGGCACTCCCGCGCGCTATGGATATGGGCTGGCCCATGTCTCGATCGCTGGTCATGCCCTGACTGGTCATGGCGGTGCGCTGCGAGGCTTCCGCGCCCAACGGCTGCATGCCCACGACGCCCGATTGTCCGTGGTCGTGATCTTCAACCACGAAGGCAGCACCTTTGACGCCGCCTCCAGCCTGATCCGGGCCGCGCTGGGAGAGACGGAACCGGCACCGGTTCTGCTTCCGGATGGTTGGGACGGGCAGTGGATTGGCCCGAACGGATTGCTGACCCGGATCGAATCCGGCCGGCATTCGGCGGTGCTGCATCACGCGACCGGGGCCGAGAAGGTGAAGCCCTTGCCCGAAGGTACGCTTGCCGCATCGACGGTGACGCTGACCCGGAATGGCGACGCCGTGACTATGCATCGCCCCGGCGACAACTCGACAGCCCTGCTGACGCCCCTTGCCGAGATCCAATCGGCCGATGCCACCGAGATCGCTGGGAGCTATCACTCGGCCGAGTTGGGCGCGTCACTGGAAATTGCGGCCCAAGACGGTGCGGCCTATGTGCGTTTCAGTGGCATGCTGGGTGTAGGCCGGATGGAGCGGATGGAACCGGCAGGGCAGGACGTCTGGCAGATCGCCACGCGCCGCTCGATGGATGCGCCCGCTCCGGGGAATTGGACGGTCATGGTGCTTCGCGAGGGGGAAGGCAAGATCGCGGGACTGCGCCTTGGCTGCTGGCTGGCCCGTGAGATCGATTACGTCCGGCAGTAAGGCGTCGGCGATCCCTCCATGGCGCAGAGCAAGGGCGTGCCGGAAAACTTCAGGTCTTGTCCGGCTTTCGACCCGTTCGGCGGATCGGTCGCCACCCGGGTGCTGTCGGCGATTTCCGCCATCTCGGCGAAGACCGTCTTGTTCGAGGCTGCTGTTGTTTCGGTGCCCGCTGGAATGTTGCGGAAGGTCACCTCCTCGGCAAGACAGGCAAGCATGCCTTCAACGTCTTTCGGCTTGTAGGCCGAGATATGGTCCTGAATGACTGCTGGAAGCGGATGCACGCTCGTCCCTCTGAAATGCGGCGGTAATGGCTGCCAGCCGACAAATCGGGTGACAAGGATATTTGCAGACGGCGACCGGCCTTAGGGAAAACTGCCGACCGCGCCACGCAGCAGGGCGGTCGGCAGTTCCTTGGTCAGACGTTCCCAGCCGCCATTTCCCGCGCGATGTGATCCGCCTGCCTGATCGCAAGGGCGACGATGGTCAGGGTCGGGTTTTCTGCCGCGCCGGTCGTGAACTGGCTGCCATCGCTGATGAACAGGTTCGCCACATCGTGGGATTGCCCGTTCTTGTTGACGACTCCGTCTTCGGGTTTTTCCGACATGCGGTTCGTGCCCAGATTATGCGTCGAGGGATAGGGCGGCGTCGGCATGGTGCGCGTGGCGCCCACCTCGCGATAGATCGCCTGTCCGACCTTGTAGGCGTGATTGCGCATGGCAATGTCGTTGGGATGATCGCTGAAATTCACGTTCGCCACCTTCAGGCCGAAGCTGTCTTCGGTATCGGAAAGCGTGACGCGGTTGTCGGCCTGCGGCATGTCCTCGCCCACGATCCACATGCCGGCCATGTTTTCGTAACTGTCGAGCGCGGTGGTGAATTCGCGCCCCCAAGCACCGGGATCAAGAAAGGCCGCCATGAAGGGCAGGCCAAGGCTCAGCGTTTCCAGCTCATAGCCGCCGACAAAGCCGCGCGCGGGATCGTGGCGCGCCTCATCGCGGATAATGCCCGCCATGGTCGTGCCGCGCCACATGCGCACCGGCTTTTCAAAGACGCCATAAACCGAGCCCGTGGTGTGGCGCATATAGTTGCGTCCGACCTGCCCCGAACGATTGGCCAGCCCGTCGGGGAACATCGTGCTGTGTGAGTTCAGCAGCAAGCGCGGGCTTTCGAAACTATTGCCCGCGACACAGACAAGGCGGGCCTTCTGCATCTGCAGATTGCCGTCCTTGTCGAAATATTCGACGCCGGTCACCTTGCCCGCGTCGTCATGCAGGATGCGCGCGGCATGGGCATGGTCGCGAACCTCCAGATTGCCGGTCGCCTCGCCGCGCGGGATGTCGGTATAGGCGGCGGACCATTTCGCACCCCATTTGCAGCCCTGAAAGCAGAAGCCGGTCTGCTGGCAGGACATGCGCTCGTCATAGTCGACGCTGTTGATGGCCATGTTGCCGGTATGGACTTCCTTGTAGCCGAGCGCCTTGGCCCCCTTTTCAAAGACCTTGTAATTGCTGTTGCCCGGCAGGCGCGGACGGCCACCCACGCCGGTCACACCCAGCTTTGCCTCGGCCTTGTCATACCAAGGCTGCATTTCTGCGCCGTCGATCGGCCAGTCCAGCAGGTTTGCGCCCTCGACCACGCCGTAATTGGTCTTGGCCTTCCACTCATGGTCCTGAAAGCGCAGCGATGCCCCCGCCCAATGGATCGACGTGCCGCCCACGGCCTTCACAATCCATGCCGGAAGCCCCGAGAAATCCTTGGCCACCCGCCAGTCGCCCGAGGTGGTGCGCGGGTCTGTCCAAGCCAACTGGCCAAAGCTTTCCCATTCGTCATTGACGTAATCCTCGGGCAGGTAGCGGCCCCCGGCTTCCAGAACCACGACCTTGACGCCCTTCTGCGCCAACTCGTTCGCCAGAACCCCGCCGCCCGAACCCGAGCCGACGATGACGGTGACGCTGCTGTCGCTTAGTTCGAATTTGGCTGCTTGTGCCATGATTTATCCCCTCTGCTCACAGCCAGTCGATGGCGTCGAAACCACGGTCGATATAGCCGCCCTTCGAAAAGGACTCGCCCTCATAGCCAAAGATCGGCCAGACCTCTTTCTGGTTATAAAGGCCCGTCACCAACCCGCCGCGCAGGGTCTGGAAGAACTTGGTTTCCTCGATTTTGCGCAGGATCGCGACGCGCTCGTCCTCCCATCCGGCGGACAGATAGTCCTCGAAACCAGCATCTTTCGCGGCCTTGTCCAGCGCCGCGATCCCTTCGGCCACCGCTGCCTTTTGCTCCGCGCTGTCATAGGATTTGACCGCGATCGCATAGAAACGGTCGCCGACCCGGTCGTGGGGATAGATGTCGCGCGCCATCTGCAACAGCGTCGCCATCTGATGTTCGCTGACATGGGTGACCTCGACCGCCCATGCCGCGTCCGGCGCAGCGATAAAGCCCGTCCCGGCAACCGCCAGCGCCCCGGCCGCCACGGCACGCGACAACAGCGCCCGCCGGGTCAGCCCCTGCTTGCTGAGTTCAGACATGATCCTTCTCCTCCTCCCTCACTATCCGTCGCGGGCAACCCTCCTCCGGCTGCCTTCGACGGTCACTTGTAGCGGCCGCCCCGCTGCAAAACCTCGATCTGGTACCCATCCGGATCGGCAATGAAAAAGAACCGCGCGATGACCTCGCCTCCGGGGGCAAAATCGACCAGCTTGCGGGGCGCAAAGCCCTCGGTCTCAAGCCGCGCATGGACGGCGTCCAGATCTTCGACGGAAAAGGCGACGTGGCCATAGCCGTCGCCCAGATCATATGGCTCGGTCCGGCCCTTGTTGACGGTCAGCTCCAGCTCGGTCTCGCTCTCGCCATTGGACAGATAGACAAGCGTGAAGCTGTCGAAGGGCAGGCGCTCGGCAACCTTCAGTCCGAAGCAGCGCGCGTAGAAGTCGACCGAGCGCGCCTCGTCCAGAACCCGGATCATCGAATGGACGTATTTTGCCATGCTTTCCGCCTTTTAACTTGGTCCTGTCACAAGGCTAGTGGCGGGGTTCCGGTGTAAGGTAGTAACCGCATACTACACGCGCGATTTTTCCTATTCGGCGGCGGTCGCGGCCAGATGGTGATCCTCGCCCAGATGGATGGTGCAGGCGCAGCGCAGAAGCGAGGTGAAGTTTTTCGCCTCGCCATGCAGTTCAAGCACCTCGGCATGCAGTTTTGAGATGAACCCGGGTGTCGTCAGGCCCTGCCGCGCGGCAATATCGTCGAGTATCCGCCAGAATGCCCGCTCAAGCCGGATCGAGGTGGACTGTCCGTTCAGCCGCAGCCTGCGCGTCACGGTTTCGTATCGTCCGGGATCCTGTCCCGCAAAGACCTGGCACATCGCTTGATCTCTCCCTGGGCCCGTTGATCTTGTGACAAGCGCGTTGTGCGGTCAATGAGATCTGGGCGCTTGAGGGGATCGGTTTCATATCCCCGAGCGGGAGGTATCAGCGCAGCCGTTCGATCAATGCCATCGCGGCATGCGGGTTGCGCACCTTATGCCCGCTGATCACGTACAGATAGACGTCGCGCGCGCCGGAAGGTGCCGGATCGCCGATATAGTCCAGCCCATCGGGCACACCACCCGCGGCCCAGATGCGCGCGCGTTCTGCCCAGAGGTCCAGCGCCGCAGGGCTGTAGCCCAAAGGCTCATCCTCAACCGTCCCCATGATCCGCGCATAGATGAAATCCGCCGTGGGATCGGCGATCTGCGGGAATTCTCCATCGGCGGATATGACCACCGCGACGTTATGCGCGCGCGCCATGTCCAGAAATTCCGGGTCACGGAAACTGTCATGCCGCACCTCGATCGCGTGGCGCAGCGTGCGCCCTTCATGCGTTGCGGGCAGCAGGTTCAGGAAGGCTCCGAAATCCGCAGGGTCGAATTTCTTGGTCGCCATGAACTGCCAATTGATCGGGCCAAGCTTGTCGCCCAGCAGCATCACGCCGCTGTTGAAGAACCGCTCGATGGTTTCGCCAGCATCGGCCAACACCTTGCGGTTGGTGGCGTATCGTGGGGCCTTCAAGGAAAAGACGAAACCATTCGGCGTCTCGTCATGCCATTTCTGAAAGCTCTCGGGCTTTTGGCTGCCGTAATAGGTGCCGTTCACCTCGATCGAGGTCAGCTGGCTCGACGCATATTCCAGCTCGCGCTTCTGCGCGAGACCCTCAGGATAGAAGCTGCCCCGCCATGGCTCAAAGGTCCAGCCGCCAATGCCGATATGGATCTTGCTCATGTATACTCACCTTGTCATGTTCTCGACAGGTATGGTGGAAGCAGAGGGTCGGATCACTCTGTTCCTTGCTTTCCAATCCGGGCGCTTGTGAATTCCTGAGCACGAAAGAATGTCTCCCGTACCCAGCCGTGCAACGTAGTGCCAAACGCCCGCCGCAAGGATGCCATGTCCTTTTCCCAGCACCATAGGGAATCCGTCGCGCCGAATATAGCACGACGATCTAGGCGGGATCGCACCAGCCGCTATCACCCGACAAAATGACAGCCATGGTAACACGTGGTGTCGTACCCTGAACCGTCACGGCTAGCGTCGCCGTGGCCTTGGCAAGCCGTTCGTCTTCTTGCGCAAGGGCCGACCTACAGCGCTTGTCCCGCCGCTCCCGCAGTGGAGGCCGACGCTTGAAGTCGCGCGCGGGTATCGTCACTGATGGTGGGACACTGGATCGGGCAAAGCACCCGAGGGCAGGGTAAAAGCAGCCTCGCTTTCAATCTGGATCGGTGCTGCCTTGGGCTTGCCGCTGCGGCGGATCAGCCATGCGACGCCCAGCAGGTCGATTGCGCCGACCAGGGCACGTTGCAGGTTCGAATAGTTCGACCTGCCGGCTTGCCGCGCCCGGTGGGTCACGGGGCAGACCAGAACCTCCCAACCCTCGCGGCGGATAAGGGCGGGGGTGAAGCGGTGGATATGATCAAAGAAAGGCATGGCCAGCCACGCCTCGCGTCGAAACAGCTTCAATCCGCAGCCGGAATCGGTCACGCCGTCATGCAGCACGGCATTGCGCAGTGCATTCGCCAGCCGCGAGGCAAGCTGCCGACTGGCCACGTCCTTGCGCTTCAGCCGTTGTCCCTGAACCAGGCCGACCCGCGCAGCCGAGGCCGAGGCCAACCGGGCAATCAGGGCCCTGATCTGGTCGGGCGGGTTCTGCCCGTCTCCGTCCAGCGTCGCCACCCAGTCGTGGCGCGCCGCCTGCACGCCGCTGCGGATCGCCGCCGACTGGCCGCTGCACAGCGCATGGCGGATCAGGCGCAGGCGAGGCTCGGTTTCGATCAGTTCGCTCACCCGCGCAGCCGTGTTGTCCTCGGAGCCGTCATCGACGACGATGATCTGAAGCTTCAGGTCGGACAGCGCGGCGAAGGTTTCGGCGATCAGCGCCGCGATTGCGCCTTCTTCGTTGTGGCAGGGAATGACGACGGAAAGGGAACGAAGGGTCATCTGCACGCCTCGGTTTCTTGTTGTTTGCCTGGGTCGGGGGAAAGCCACAGCCCATAGGTCTGGTCGCGGAAGGTCATGACCTCGGACGGAGGCATGGCCTGCGGGGCCTTCGCAATCGGCATGGCAAGGATGCGCGCGGGGCACCGGGCCAGCCAGTCAAGCCCATCTTGCGGGCGGTCGAACAGCTGGACCGGCTGGAGCAGACGCCCGGCATAGCCGAATTCCCCGGCATAGCTGCGGCTGACCAGACCGATCCCGGCCGCCTCATGCGGGGCAAGGCGACGGGCCAGAGGGCCGGCATCATAGATTTCGGACATCCTGCCCAGAAACAGGACCGACAAAGACAGCGCGATCAGCGCGCTTGCGCATGCGGCGTTGGGACCGCCGCGCCAGACAAGCAGCAGCGCCAGAAGCACAAGGCCACTGCCCAGAAGCATGGGGGCAAGTGGTTCGGCGGCGGCGTGCCATTCTTGCGGCCCAAAGC
Organism: Paracoccus litorisediminis; assembly: GCF_009711205.1. GTDB lineage: Bacteria > Pseudomonadota > Alphaproteobacteria > Rhodobacterales > Rhodobacteraceae > Paracoccus > Paracoccus litorisediminis. The sequence continues at coordinate 41,667 of NZ_WMIG01000020.1, forward strand.
CCAGCATGATCGCTCCGAAGACCAGCAGCAGCGACGCGGGCAGGATGGCGGCCAGCCGCATTGACAGGCGCGCATCCGCAAGTGCCGGGGCAAAGGCGACGGCAACCGCAGGCAGCATCGGCAGCAGGTAATGCGCCTGCTTGCCGCTGATCAGGCTGAAGATCACGAAGGTCGCGCCGATCCAGACCGGCAGCGGGCCGGGCAGCCGGACGGCGCGCCATGCAGTGGGGGACCAGCCCCAAGGCCAGATCAGCAGCGGTGCCAAAGCAAGGAAGAACCAGAAGGGTTTCTGATGGGCAAAGGAATCGACCATGCGCCCGGCGCTTTGCGTCCAAAGAACGGCATGGCGGTATTCCGGGCCACCGGCGATCAACGCGGGGACCAGCCACAGTGCGACGATGGCCAACCCGGTCAGCAGACCAAGCGCCAGCCCCTTGATCATCTGTTTCGTACCGATCCCGGCCCAAAGCGGGGTGGCCAGCGCCACCGGCAGCAGATGCAGCAAGATTACCGGCCCTTTCGCCAGCGCCCCAAGGGCCAGCGCAGCGCCAAAGCCCAGCCATGCGGCCCGCGCCTGCGTTGGCACGTTGGTCAGCGCGGTGACGCCAAGGACGGCCGCCAGCGTCAGCAGCGCGTCGAACATTGTCAGCCCGGCAAAGATCGAAAACCCCAGCGACCCCGCCAGCACCAGCGCTGTGCGCCCGCCGATATCGGGCGATGCGGGCACCAGCCTTTGCGCCAGCCGCGCCGTCGCCCAGATCGACGCCAGCCCAAAGGCCGGAGCGACAAGCCGGGCGGCGATCTCGGACGGGCCGGTGACCAGCCAGACAAGGTTGATCAGCCAGAACAGCAGGGGCGGCTTGTGGCTGTAGGTCAGCCCGTTCAGATGCGGCACCAGCCAGTCGCCGGACAGGCGCATCTCCCACGCGACGGTCAGGTAGCGGGTCTCATCGATCGGCAAGGCCGGACGCAGGATCACGCCCAGCACGGAAATCGCCGCAAACAGGCACATGGCCAGCAGAAGGGGCGGCAGCTGCAATCCCGCCTCGCGGCTTTCGGCAAGCTGATCGGTCATGCTGCGACCTTGGCGGCGGCCTCGGCGCGGATCATGCGCAGGTTGCGCAGATAGACCACCAGCCCGGCGGCCTGACCGATGATGAAGACCGGATCGCGCCGTGCCACGGCATAGGCCAGCAGCACGCAGCCGCCTGCAAGGCTCAGCCACCAGAAGGCCAGCGGAATGACGCTGCGCCCCTGTCTTTCGCTGACGATCCACTGGACCAGAAATCTTGCGCTGAACAGCGCTTGCCCCAGAAGGCCGATGGCCAGCCAGAAGGTGGATGTCGTCATGCTCTTGTCCATGCCGCAATGCCCCGAACGTCGCTTATGCGACCCCGAAGTCTTGTTTCTGGCGCAAGGCTAGATAGCGAACCTGACGTGAAGCTGAACGCGGCGGCGGCGCTATTTCAGGATACGATAACCAAGACCGCGCTGGTTCTGGATGCGGTCGCGCCCCAGCTTGCGGCGCAGCCGGCTGACATAGACCTCGACCGTATTGCTTTCGACGCCTTCATCGAAGGAATAGATCCGGTTTTCGATCTCGGGGCGCGAGACCAGCCGGTCGGCATTGCGCATGAGGGTCTCGAACACGATCCATTCGTGTCGGCTCAGATCGACCGGGCCGTCCGGTCCGGTGATCCGCCGCATGGCAAGATCGACGCGAAACGGGCCAAGATGGATCACCGGATTGGGGTTGCCGATATAGCGGCGGGCGACGGCCCCGATGCGGGCGGACAGCTCCCACAGGTCGAAGGGCTTGACCAGATAGTCGTCCGCCCCGGCATTCAGCCCCTCGATCCGGTCCGAGATGCGGTCCATCGCCGTCAGCACGATGACCGGCGTTGCGGCGCCGCGCCTGCGCAGATCGCGCAGGAAGTCAAGGCCGCGCCCGTCGGGCAGCATCAGGTCCAGCAGGATCAGGTCGTAATCGGTGGTCTCGGTGCAGGCGCGCGCATCGGCCAGATCGCGAACCCAGTCGGCCAGATGCCGGTCGGCGACGATCTGATCCCTGACGGCCGTGCCCAGCCCTTCGTCATCCTCGACCAGCAGGATGCGCATCCTAGACCTTTCCCGATTAGAGTGTTCCCTCGCCCTCTTTTCGCCGTTTCCTGTACACGGTGGCAATCGGATTGCGCGCTGTAATTCTGCCTGCCGTTTCCGCACAGCGATCCCGAAATGGCGGGCCGCGATCGCTGACCGCGATTAAATCCGGTCAGATGCCACCTTTCATGCCATGATCGCCGCCGCGACTGGTTCCGATCCGTTCAGGAGATGAATGACATGTTCCGGCCCATCATCAGCTTGATTTCCCTGACTCTGCTGGCCTCGTCCGTTTCGGCCGAGGTCCATGATTTCCCGCCCGACTTCCAGATGCAGGATGTTCAGGTGGATGACGCGACCATTCACCTGAGGGTCGGCGGAGAGGGACCCGCCGTCGTGCTGATCCACGGTTTCGGCGATACCGGGGATATGTGGCAGCCATTGGCTGCGGATCTGGCCCGCGATCACCGTGTGATCGTGCCTGATCTGCGCGGCATGGGCCTGTCCTCGCATCCCGAAGGGGGCTACGACAAACGCACGCAAGCGGGCGATATTCGCGCGGTGATGACCTCGCTGGGCACGGATCACGCGGTCATTGTCGGGCATGACATCGGCACCATGGTCGCCTATGCCTTTGCCGCCCGCTTCCCCGAGGCCACCGACAAGCTGGTGGTCATGGACGCCCCGGTTCCGGGGATTCCGCCATGGGACGAAATCGTCCGAAATCCGCTGCTCTGGCATTTCGATTTCGGCGGACCGGATGCCGAACGTCTGGTGGCGGGGCGAGAGCGGATCTATCTGGATCGCTTCTGGAACGAGTTTGCCGCCGATCCCGCCAAGCTGGATGAGGCGACACGGGCGCATTACGCCGCGCTTTACGCCCGGCCCGGGGCGATGCGTTCGGCCTTTGCGCAGTTCCGCTCGATCCGGCAGGATGCCGAGGACAATCGCGCCGCCATGGCGACGAAGCTGACCATGCCGGTTCTGGCGATCGGTGGCGAGAAGTCCTTTGGCGCGAATGAGGCCGCCGTGATGCGCAATGCGGCTGGTGACGTGACCGGGGTGGTGATCCCTGATGCCGGACATTGGCTGATGGAGGAACAGCCCGCCGCGACGATCGCCGCCGTCAGGGACTTCATCGGCAAGGCTGATTAGGCGGCATTTTCCAGCACCGGACCTTTTCGCCCAGATCCTCGGACCAAGGTCCGAAGAATTGGGCGTCAGGATGTTGACTTCTGGGTTCAGCCCAATTTGCCCGCCCGTCGGGCGCTGAACCGAAAGGACATGCGATGCCCAAGGATCTGATCTTGACCTCTGCGCGACTGGTGCTGGCCGCTTCGCTTTTCGCGACCGCACCCTATGGCCTCAGCTACGACCCAGCCAGCGGATTGATCGCGCTTGAGAAATCGTTGGCGATGGCGCGCGATGGAAATCGCGGCGGTGGCGACGATAACGGCGGCGACGATGACCATGGCCGCGGCGGTGACGACGACCGCGACGATGATCATTCCGGCGGGGATGATGACGACGACGATGATAACGGCGGCAGCGATGATCGCGGTGGCCGCGGTCGCGGTGGCGATGATGATCGCGGGCGGGGCGGTGATGACGACGGCGACGACGACCATTCCGGCAGGGATGATGTCGGCGACGACCGGGGTCGTGGACAGGCGCGGGGACGTGGCGATGACGACGATGGCGGCATCGAAGTCACCCTAAGCGACGGCAGCCGGATCGAGATCGAGGATGGCCGGTTCGAGCGCAAGGACGCTTCTGGCCGCACCATCGAGGAACGCCCCGCCACGCGCCGCGACTATGCCCGCCTGCAACAGGCTGGAACCGCCTCGGGTGGTGGTCGGATCGGGCCGAATGGCAGCATTCGGGGCGGCGGGACCGTGGCCAAGCTGGAAACCAATGGCAGAAACATCGAGGTCACTTATAGCGACGGTTGGAAAGAGGAAATCGAGGCCGGCCGCTATGAGCTCAAGGACGCTTCGGGCCGCACGGTGATCCAGCGCCCGGCACGCCCCTCGGATCGGGCACGGCTGTTCGCCGCCGCACGCTAGGGCTGGGACCAGCGGTCGCGCGCGATCAGCGCGGCCTCGGTCCGGTTCCGGACCTGTAGCTTCTGCAAGATGATGGTCATGTAATGCTTGACCGTCTTTTCCTGGAGGTCGAGCGCGCGCCCGACCTCCTTGTTGCTTTTGCCCTGAGCGACCAGGCGCAGGATCTCTTCCTCGCGCGCGGTCAGGGCATCGACCGGATCGCCATGGCCGGGTTTGACCGGCGCGGCGCGCAGCGCCTGCAGCACCTTCATCGCCAACCCCGGTGAGACGTAGCTGCGCCCGGCGGCCAGATCCTCGACTGCCGCGACCAGATCGCGCCCGCCGACCCCCTTCAGGATATAGCCGTCCGCCCCCGCCTTCAGCGCGCGAAAGACGCTGTCGTCATCCTCGGCCACGGTCAGCATGGCGACGACGGGCGGCTGATCCTGCTGCTTGATCTGCTCCAGCGCCCAGATCCCGCCATCGGGCATCGACAGGTCCAACAAGACCAGATCGGGGGCAAGGCTTGCCGCCAACTCGACCGCCTCGCGGCCGCTGGTGGCTTGCGCGATGACGCTGGTGCCGTCATGGCGGTCAAGGATGCCCGCGACACCTTCGCGAAACAGCGGATGGTCATCGGCGATCAACACGCGGATCGGGGTCATTTCCACTCTCCGGAATCAAAGACCAGTTCCAGCAACCCGCCGCCCTCGGGGGCTTGCCCGGCGCGGAAACTGCCGCCAAGGCTTTCGACCCGGTCGCGCAGACCGGCAAGGCCAAGCCCCGCCGCGCCGGGATCAGAGGGGATGCCCGGCCCGGCATCTATCACCCGCAATTCAAGCCGCCGTTCCGACATGGTCAACCGCACGGCAAGCTCCTTAGCCCCGGCATGACGGGCGGCATTGTTCAGACCCTCCTGCACGAAGCGGTACAGACAGACATCCGCCGCGGGCGGCAGGTCGGGGGAAGTGTCGCCGTCGACCTCGAACAGGACCGGGTTTCCGGTGCGCAGGCGGTGTTCATCGACCGCCATTCGGGTGATCTGCGCGGGGGTTTTGCCCGCAATCTCGGGCAGGGCCAAACCGCGAGAGATCGCCCGGATTTCCGTCATCGCCCCGGCAAGCGCCTGCTCGACGGCGGCGATTTCGGCAGCATCCGTGGGGCTGGCCTGACGCTCGCGCAGCCCATCCAGATGTAGCGCGGCAAAGGCCAGTTGCTGGGCCGGACCGTCGTGCAGATCAGCCCCGATCCGGCGCAGCGAATGTTCGGTGGCATCCGCCGCCCGCCCGGCCGCGTCGCGCACCTGATCGCGCAGGCGACGGTTGCGCTGTGCCATCGTCTGCAGCTCCGCGAATTGCTTGGACAGACGATCCTGCTGGCGCTGGATCATGTGGCTGGCGCGCAGGACGATCAGGTAAAGCACCAGCCCAAGCCCGGCGATCACCCCGGCGACGGCCAGCCGCGTATCACGCCGCGCGGCGGCAAGGTCGACCTCAAGCTGTTCGTGGAATTCGTAGAACTCGGCCACGGCAATGACCTCGCCGGTATAATCCTTGCGGATCGGGCTGTAGATTTCCAGAAGCGGCACGCCAAAGGCACGCTCGGCGCGGTCCTCTTCATCTGAATGCGAAGAAAACTCGGCCGCGACCTCGCCGTGCAGGGCGCGGGTCAGGCTGTCCGACACCGGAAAGGTCCGCCCGATCAGCGCGGGATCCGAGGCCTGGGCAATCAGCCCACCGGGCTTCCAGATCTTGTAGGACAGGACCCGGTCGGCAAGCGGCGTGTTCAGGAAGATTTCGTCCAGCGCCTGCTGCGCACCGGGGCCAAGCCGGTCCTGCGTGGCCAGATCCTGCGCCAAAGGCGACAGCACGCTGTCCATGAACAGGGCGGTCGAGTTCGCGGAATTGCTGACGACATTCGCCTCGATCCGGCGGGTAATGAAGCTGCTGATCAGCAGCGCGGCAAGGATCAGGACAATCCCACTGGCCAGCGCATAGCGCGTGGCCAGCGTCGCACCCTTGCAGCTTATGCGTGTCGTGGCATCCGCGCTCATGCCGCCAATATGCGTCAGAAATTGCTTTGGGGATATGGGCAGATCGCTGTTGTGCAGCCTGTAAGGACCGGAAAAATCACGGCGATGAGGACCACCCGGCTTGCGACCGGGTGGCTTGGTTCAGGCAAAGAAGCCGCGCAGGGCTTCCAGTTCATCCGGGCGGATCTCATGACCGCCATCATGCAGATGCAGATCGATCGCAGCGCCCTGCTCCTTCAGGTAGTCGGCAAGGGCATTGGTCAGGGGCAGCGGCGAAATCGGGTCGCGCCTGCCCGCTGTGATCAGCACCCGGCGACCCGAAAGACCCGGCTGTGGGTCTGGACGGAACGGGATCAACGGGTGCATCAGCACGGCGCGATCAAACAGATCGGGTTGCTTGAACAGCACCGAGGCAAGGATATTCGCGCCGTTCGAATAGCCCAGACCCCAGATGGGCACGCCGGGATTGGCCTCGCGATGGGCGGCGACGAAATCCGCCATCTTCGTTGTCCGCTGGGCAAGGTCCGCCATGTCATAGACGCCCTCGCCGGTGCGACGAAAGAAGCGGTTCGCGCCATGTTCCGACACGTCTCCGCGCGGCGAAACGATGCCCGCATCGGGCAGTATCCGCGCGATCAGGCCGGGGAACTGGTGTTCATCCCCGCCGGTGCCGTGAAAGGCCAGGATCAGCGGCTGACCCTTGGCCGGGGCCTTGGCAAAATGGTGATAGCTGTGAATGCTCATCTTGTCCTCCTTTCAAGCGGCGGCACGGGGCCGCCGCTGCTGGGGTCAATCATTGATCGGGGGCAGAATGCGCTCGATCTCGGCGCGCAGATGTTCGTGCTGATGCGGGATGCGCAGGGCCTCGCCCAGATGGGCGGTGTCCTCGTCACGGTCGAAGCCGGGCTCATTCGTCGCGATCTCGAACAGCACGCCGCCGGGGGTGCGGAAATAGATCGCCCAGAAATAGTCGCGGTCGATCACCGGCGTCACGTGATAGCCGGTATCCATCAGCGCCTTGCGCACCTCAAGCTGGGCGGCGCGGTTCTCGACCGCGAAGGCCACGTGATGGACCGAACCAGCACCCTGACGGGCCTGCGCGGCATCGGGCAGGGTCTCAAGATCGACGAAATCCGCGCCATTGCCATCACGCACCGTAAAGCGGGTGACGTTGCCCTGCTGGTCCACGGGCTCATAGTTCATGAACTTCAGCAGCTCGGCCGTGGCACCCTTGTCGCGCAGACGCATGCTGACGCCGTGGAAGCCCTGAATGCCCTCATCCGTGGGAACGCTACCGGCAAAAGCGGCGCGGGGGTCGCCGTCCTTTTCGACCAGCGCGAAACCGTCGCCATCGGGACCGGCAAAGCGCAGACGCTTCTCGCCAAACAGTTCCTCGTCCTTCAACCCCTTTACGCCCTGTGCCGCCAGATGGGCTTTCCAGAAGCCAAGGCTGTCCTTCGGCACGGTGAACAGGGTGTCACCCACCTCACCCGAGCCGGGGCGGCCGCGGACGATATGCGGGAAGGGGAAATAGGTCATGACCGAGCCGGGCGTGCCGACCTCATCGCCGTAATACAGGTGATAAACGTCGGGGGAGTCGAAGTTCACGGTCTTCTTGACCCGGCGCAGACCCAGCGTCCCGGTAAAGAAGCTGTTGTTTTCCTGGGCATCAGCCGCCATCGAGGTGACGTGGTGCAGGCCCTTGATCTGATGCAGCATGATTGTCTCTCCTGTTCGGGCGGGTCGATCCGCGCCCTTGTCGAGAGCAAAGATGGCCCCATTTGCCATTGCAGAGAATACACGTAAAATAGCATTATTTATTTCAGATTGAGAAATAATGGGCGAACTTGAATCGATCCGGATCTTTCTTGAAGTGGCCCGACAGCGCAGCTTTTCCGGGGCCGCGCGGACATTGGGGATTGCTCCTGCGGCAGTCACACGGGCGGTCGCGGCGCTGGAGGACGGGTTGGGCGCGCAATTGCTGGTGCGGACGACGCGGGCGGTGTCGCTGACGGCGGCAGGGGCGCTTTACGCGGCCCGCGTGTCGCCTTTGACCGAGGGGCTGACTGAGGCCGCCGAGGAAATGCGCGAACGGCAGGGTGAACTCAGCGGCCTCTTGCGGATCAGCGCGCCGCTGTCGCTGGGGGCGCAGGTGCTGCCCAGCGTGCTGTCGCAATTCGCGGCGATCCATCCCCGAACCCATGTCGAGGTCAGCCTGACCGACCGCTTGATCGACATCGTGGCCGAGGATGTCGATGTCGCCATCCGCATCTCGGGGGCGCCGTCGGACAAGTCGACGATCTGGCGCAAGATATGCCTTGTGCCGCGCCTGCTGGTCGCCGCGCCGGACTATCTGGCGCGGCAGGGAGTTCCGCAAGCGCCCGAGGACCTGTTGGCCCATGACTGCCTAAGCTATGCCAGCAGCGCGGCGGGCGAAAACTGGCTGCTGACGAGTGGCAAAAGACAGCACCAGATCCGCACCAAGGGGCGCTTCCAGTCAAACAATGGCGAGTTGCTGGCCCAACTGGCCGTCAATGGCGAGGGTATCGTGATGCTGCCGCAGTTCATGCTGCGCGCGGCGCTAAAGGCCGGGGCGCTGGTTCCCGTACTGCCCGACTGGCAACCGCCCGAGCTTTGGCTGACGCTGTATTACCCGCCCTATGAGCGCCTGCCGTTGCGGGTCGCCACCTTCTCGGATTTTTTCGAAAGCCGGGTCCGGGAAAGCTGGCAGATCTAGCCCGCGCTGTTTTTCCGCGTGTCGGGCACCGTGCCGCGACATGCGACGGCCGTGCTGGCAAAGGATCGCGGCCCATCTGCTTGCCCGGCCTCATAGGCATCGCGGACCGCGGCGTCCGTCCGCGCCCGCTCGGCGGGGTCAAGGCCGGTCATGTACTGCCCCAGAGGGCCTTCGCCAGCGGCGATCGGGGCCCAGTAATCGTCGAAATTCCGGTAATCCATGCGAATGGTCAGCTGGGTTTCATGAATGTCGACAAGTCCGGCCTCGGCAAAGGCACGTCCCAATTCGCCGGGCTGCATCATGGGCTGCCAGCAGTATTTCCCGCGCAACTGGCGCCCGCTTTCACCCATCATTGCGACGGTGTCGATCACCATCCGCATCGCCGCCATACCACCCAGATGATCCCAAACCGTGGCGGCAACCACCCCTCCGGGCCGCACGACGCGGCGCATTTCGGCCACGGCCTTGCCCGTCTCGGGGACGAAATGCAGGACCAGCAGCGCCAATGCGCGGTCAAAACTCGCGTCATCGAAGGGCAGGGCGCAGGCGTCGGCCTGCGTGATCGTGACATGGGAATAGGTGTTTCGCTGCTGCGCGGCGGCGACAAAGACCGGGGAAAAGTCGATGGCCGCGATCTGGCCAAGATCGGCATGTTCGGCCAGTTCAAAGGTCAGGCTGCCGGTGCCGCAGCCGACATCCAGCACCTTTTCGCCTTTTTCAATGCCCGCGAAATTGATGAACAGGGGCGCGAGCCGCCGGCTCCAGCGGCCCATCAACTGTTCATAGCCGGCTGCCTGATGGACGTTGAAGCTAGACGTCATCGCTGCCTCCAACCCGTCAACAGGGCAATTCTACTCCGCCAGCCCGATTGCGCCAAGGATTCGGGCGGCAGCTACAGCCAGCCGCGCCGCTTGAAGACCAGATAGGTCACCACAGCGGAAAGGATCATGATCCCGATGGCCAGCGGATAGCCGTAGCTCCAGTGCAGTTCGGGCATGACATCGAAGTTCATCCCATACATCGAGGCAACCAGCGTCGGCGGCAGAAAGATCACCGCCGCGACCGAGAAAATCTTGATGATGCCGTTCTGCTCGATATTGATCAGGCCCAGCGTGGCGTCGAGCAGGAAGGTGATCTTCTGCGTCATGTAATCCGCGTGATCGGTAAGCGAACGGATATCGGCGACCAGGGCCTTGGCCTGTTCATGCACGGCCTTGTCGGTCCCGCCAAGTTTCGGGCGAAGATAGCCAAGCACCCGCTCCAGCGTGACCAGACTGTCGCGGATATTCGAGGTCAGGTCGCCCTTGCGCCCGATTTCCTGAAGCGTCGCCTTGTAATTCGCATCCTGACGCGCGGGGTCATTCTGCCCGAACACCCGGCGCGAGATGCCGTCAAGTTCGCGCCCGGCGCGTTCGAGGATATCGGCAAGGCGGTCGACCACGGCCTCAAGTAGCCCCAGCATGATCGCCTCGCCACAGGTCAGGCCAAGTGCCACCTTCTCGGCGCGTTGCGGAAACAGACTGAAGACCCGCGGTTCGGTGTAGCGGATGGTGACCAGCCGGTGGTCGCACAGGATGAAGGTCACCGGCTCGATCACCGCATCGTCGCCATCGGTATGCGAGGGGATCAGCGCGGTCATGAAATGCCCGCCATCCTCGGAGTAAAGCCGAGAGGAGACCTCGATTTCCTGCATGTCCTCGTGGGTCGGAAGCTCAAGCCCCAGAAGGGCTTCAAGGCCAAGCTCCTCCTCCCGCGTTGGGTTCAGCAGATCCCACCACACGATTTGCGCGGCATCGGCCGCAACGGGCTGCAAGCGGTCATTCCGAAGCTCATAGGCGTGCAACATGCGGCTTTCTCCTTGCATCGCCGGATAAGGCCAGTTCGGTATTGTCACGGAAAAAGCAGGGCGGCTCAAGCGGCTGCGGGTGTAGATTTCCGTTGCGCGCGCCGTTGCCTGAATCCAGCGGATCGGGAATGATGGGCGGGTCATGGCCTATCCCCGCAACGCCTCGCCATCGCATTTCTTCTTTTACGCGGCCCGACCGCCTGATGCCGTCGCGGATCAGATGGCCGAGGTCTGGCAGCTTTTCGGCACGGGCGACAAGCTGCGCCGCGACAAGCTGCACATGACGCTTCTGCCGGTCACCGATGTCGCAGAAGTCCCCGAGGGGATGGTCGAGCTGCTTCTTGCTGCCGGTGCGACGGTTCGCCAGCCCTCTTTCGAGATGGAGCTGGACCGCCTCGTCACATGGCATCATGGCCGTGGGCACAACAATCCGCTGGTCCTGACCACTGCGACGGGTCGCAGTGCGGGTGCCGAGGCCGTCGTCCGTGCCCTGAATTCCGCACTGCCGCAGGATTTGCACTGGCCGCAATGGCGTCTCGTGCCGCATGTCACGCTGGCCTATGGCAAGGGTTTTGCCGAGGACTTGATCCTGCCCCGGCCCATTCGCTGGCACGTCGACAGCTTCAACCTGACCGAAAGCCTGCGGGGCAAGGGCCGCCACATTCCCCTTGGGACTTGGCAGCTGGGCGGTGCTGGTGCCGAGCAACTTGATCTTGGGCTTGACCCGAGGCCCTGACCCGACACGGGGTTTCCCTGCCAATCGGTCCTGTTACAGGTCGTCGGGGCAGTAGCTGCGGACCACGCCGTCGTCGCGGGTGAAAAGCACGCAGGGACCGGAAGAGTTGCGCGGGTCGTAGATGAAGCCACGCTCGGTCATGGTGCGGAAGATGTCGTGGACGCCGGCAAGACCATAAAGATGGTCGTGCAGCTCCAGGAAAATACGCTCGACCCCGTCCAACGCGGCACTGCCCAGCAGCTCACGCTCGGCGCCTTCGATATCCATGACCAGAACATTGATGCGGTTCCGCACCAGAAAATCGTCGATATTCTGGGAGGGCAGCGAGATCACGTCCTCATAAGGACCCTGGCTTTCGAGCATCGACGACATCCAGAAATCCCGGCGGATATAGAAGGAATGCGTCTCGGGTTGCCCGGCGGTCATCAGGCCGTGGTTGAACGTGACGTTCTTGATGCCGTTGGCCGCGGCAACGCGCCTGGCCAGTGCAACGGTGTGCGGATTGGCGTCGTAGGACCAGATCGTGACGCCCTCGGTCTTGGCCATTACGGCGGTGATGACGCCGATGCCCGAGCCAAGTTCAAGCACGCGGTCGCCCGCGCGCAGCAGGCGGCGGGCCTGTCGCGCCTCCTTGGCTTCATAGCTACCGGTGATGAGGGATTGCCAGATCACCGGCGAGACATCCTCGGCAGTAAGGGGCAGATCGATGCCGTGAATGGTCAGTTCCTGAGCCGTGGTGGTCATGAAGGCCTCGCCCGCCGTGATGAAATGCTGCCTGGTTCAATCGGATGGATGGTTATGACAGCATCACCTAATTGGCAAAGTCGTCAATCAGATCAAAATGGTGGTCGGCCTCGTGCAGGAAGTTCAGTTTCGCGGCCTTCACGGGACGCGCGAACAGGAAGCCCTGGCTGAGAAGCCCGCCGATGGCGCGGATGCTTTCGTGCTGGGCCTTGGTCTCGACCCCTTCGATGATCACCGTCTTGCTGAGGCTGGTGCCGACATCGACGACCAGCTTGACCAGAGAGGCGGCCTTGGGGTTTTCGGCAATGTCCCGGACGAAGGACTTGTCCAGCTTGATCGTGTCAAACGGGATGTCGCGCAGGATCGCCAGCGAGGAATAGCCGGTGCCGAAATCGTCCATAGCAATGGTCAGGCCAAGGGCGCGCAATTCGTTGAGGATTTCGACCACCCCGTCGCGGTCATCCAGCAGCACGGTTTCCGTCACTTCCAGCTCTAGCCGCGTCGGAGGAAGACCGGTTTTATCCAGCACGCTGACGACGGATTGCACGAAATCGGGGGCCTGCAATTGCAGCGGCGAGAGGTTGACCGCGATTTTCAGCGGACGCTTCCAGCTGGCGGCCTCGGTGCAGGCAATCGTCAGGATCTGCTGCCCGAGTTCGGTAATCAGCCCCATCTCCTCGGCCAGCGGAATGAAGATGTTGGGCGTAATCTGACCGCGGGTCGGGTGGTTCCAGCGGGCCAGCGCCTCAAGGCCGCGCAGGTCCAGCGACATCACATCGACCTGTGCCTGATACAGCAGCTCGAACTCGCCGCGCTCGACGGCAAGGCGCAGGTCGTTTTCCAGCGCTTTCCGGTCGTCGAATTCGACCTGCATGAACTCTTCGAACAGGCAGATCTTCTCGGTCGTGGCAGTCTTGGCCCGGTAGAGCGCGATATCAGCCTGCTTGAACATCGCCTGTGCGTCGATGGACTGCGGCTGAGAGGTCGAGCAGATGCCGATGGAGCAGCCGATCTTGATCTCGCGATTGGCCAGCAGGAAGGGATCGGCGATCCGGGCGGAAAGCTCGCGGGCAATCGCTTCGGATTCGGCACCGCTTGCGCCGACAAGAAGACAGGCGAATTCATCGCCGCCCAGACGGCAGAAGATGCGCACCTTCGTGTCGAATTCATGCATGCGCTTGCTGACCTGATTCAGCAGCATGTCGCCAAAATCATGACCCAACGTGTCGTTGACGGTCTTGAAGTCGTTCAGGTCGATCAGCAGCAGATTGACCGTACCGGCCCCCTCTTGCAGCGCCTTTTCCAACTCGCTCCAGAACAGGATGCGGTTGGGAAGCTGGGTCAGGGAATCGTGATGCGCGACATATTGCAGGCTGACGTTCGTTTCCTGCAGCTCGCGGCTTGCGGCGATCAGGTCGATGTTCAGCAATTCAGCCTGCTTTTGCGACTGCATCAGCAGACGGTTCTGCCGAAGCTGCAGCAGGATCAGGATGCACCAGGCCACAATCAGGAAGGCCACCACCACGCTGTAGATCAGGTGCAGTTCTTCCAACGCATTGATATTGACCTCGATATCGTCCCAGCCCTGCTGGACGCTTTGCGAGGAAAGCTGCGTCAAGGGGCCGTTCAGCTCACGCATGCGATCAAGGATCGCGACGACTTCGGTCTGGTCCAGAGTTTCCAGATTGGCATCAAGATCGGCAATGACCGAGGTCACGTTGCCGATGATCTCGCGGCGGGTCGGAGTTGCCTCGAGGAATGTCTTGAGCGTGCCTTCCTTGAAAGAGCTCAGGCGGCTGACGATGATATCCAGCCGCAGCCGTACTTCATCCAGCGGGACGTCCTCATCCGGAAGAAAATGCGTGGCAAGAAGGGCTTCCAGCCGCATGAATTCGGCGACGGACTGACTGATCGCCCAGGCATCGTTGTGATGGGCGACGTGACGCAAGACCTGCTGCCGCTGAGACACGGTCGTCGACATGAATGCCGTCGCCGCGACAAAGGCGCAGATGAGTATGACCAGCAGACGGGTCAACGGCCACCTATTCGACGATAAGTTTCGTAACCTGCCAAGCCGAGCGGGCGTAATAGGTCTGCGTTTGCAATTTGCTAGCCGAATCATACGGATAGATAACGAAGATCGGCCCCTTGTCACGGACATCCATGTCGACGCCGTTCAGTTTCGTCGCCAGAATCACGTCGGTTTCCCGCACATCGACCATCGGAATGTTGGTCGAGTAGTCGTTCAGCGCCACTGCGCTGACATTTTCGCCTTCGGCGCCGACATAGTCCATGACCACCTTGAAGGGCACGCCCGCGAAGGTCGACTTCTTGTCATACCAAGGCGAGCTGGTGGTGATTTCGGTCATCCCCAGCCCCTCAAGCATCGCGCGGTCGAACTTGGCGGCCTTGCCGTCATTCGTGTTGGCGATATTTCCGGTGACGGTCAGGATCACCTGACCGGTCGGAGAGGGCAGCGTGTCGGCGACACTGACAGTTGCAAAGCAGATACCGGCGATCAGCGCGGCAAACGAGCGAATTAGCATCTTGGCATCTGTCCTGAGATAAGGATCCGGGTAGGCTGGCGATTAACTATCGATATACTTCTCCTCTGAATTGTGTCCACTGGATTCGCATTCGGTCAGATTGCGATCATTAGAATGCAACCTTTTTCACGCAACACCTTGGACCGAAGTGTCTTGGCGCAGGTTATCAAGGGCATGGGCCCATCTTGGCGCTTTTGACTGAGGGCCCAATTCCGGAACCTCATCCAGATCCAGAATGCTGCGGTCGACGGCGGCGATATTGTCGATCCCGGCAAGGGCCATGCCCACGCGCATCTCGCTGTGGAAACGGGTCAGCAATGCAGAAACGCCCGCCTGACCACGCGCGGCGACGGCATAGACCCAAGGGCGGCCGATCATCACGCCACTGGCGCCAAGCGCCACCGCGCGCAGCACGTCCAGACCGCTGCGCACGCCGCCATCCAGCATGATTTCAGGTCCCGAACCTGCTAAGGCATCGGCAATCCGTGGCAGCATGCGGATGGTCGAGGACACGCCGTCCAGCTGCCTCCCGCCATGGTTCGACACGACAATGGCATCCGCGCCGACGCGGGCGGCCTCAAGCGCATCGCCGGGCGTCAGAATCCCCTTGAGGATCAGCTTGCCCTGCCACAGCCCGCGCAGCCATTCGATGTCCTTCCACGTGACCGAGGCGTCGATCTGGCTGATGATCCAGCCGCGATATTCGGTCGGATTGGTGGCAGAAGGAACATAGGCTGAGATATTGCCGAACTGATGCGGCTTGCCCTTGATGCCGACATCCATGACCCAGCGCGGACGCGCGGCATAGGACAGCGCCCCAGCCCGCAACTTGCCCCAAGCGCTGGTCCCGCCGGCGATGCCGTTCCTGACATCGCGGTAGCGCTCGCCGGCGACGGCCAGATCAACGGTAAAGACCAATGTGCGCACGCCAAGCGCCCATGCCCGCTCCAGCATTTCGGCCACGATGGCACGGTCGCGCAGCATGTAAAGCTGGAACCAGAACGGGCGGTCGGAGACGGCCGCGACCTCCTCCATCGAGCAGATCGACATGGTGGACAAGGTAAAGGGCAGGCCTGCCGCATCGGCGGCGCGCTTGGCCTGAACCTCGGCGCGGCGGGCGAACATGCCGCCCATGCCGATGGGGGCCAGCGCCATCGGCATGGCGGCAGCCTCGCCCGCCAGTTGCGTTCCCAGCGCGATATTCGAGACATCGCGCATCACCTGCTGGCGGATGCCGATAGGCTTGAAGTCCTCGACATTGCGGCGCAGCGTGTATTCGTCATAGGCGCCGCCATCGGCGTAATCGAACAGGAAGCGCGGCAGGCGGGCTTCGGCGATGCGGCGGTAATCGGCGACCGTCGCGGGAACAAGGTTCATCGTCGGCATTCTTCTTCTTTCATTTGACAAAGGCCAGCGACAGCCAGGGCACCAGCGCAATGATGAACAGCCCGATCAGCAGCAGGCCGATAAAGGGCAGCGCCGCGCGGACCAGCAGTTGGGACATTGCGGTTGGCGAGGGACGCGTGGATGGCAAGGATCACCATCAGCAGCAACCCCGGCAGGATGCCCGCCAGAAACAGCGCCACGATCGAAGTTTCCGTGACCAGCCCATAAAGGATCAGCGGCACCGAGGGCGGGATGATGATCCCCAGTGTCCCCCCCGCCATGACCGAGCCAAGCGCGTAGCGTTTGGAATAGCCCGCCGCCGTCATCGCGGGGTAAAGCACGCTGCCGACCGCGATCAGGGTGACGATGGACGATCCCGAAATCGCCGAGAACACCCCGCAGCTAAGGATCGTCGCCACCCCCAGCCCGCCGCGCACCTGCCGGGTCAGGCTTTGCACGATGCGCACCAGCCGCCTTGCGCTGGAGCCCTTGGTCATCACCCCGCCGCACAGCAGGAACAGCGGCACCGCAAGGATCAGCTCCTTGTTCAGCGAGACCCACATGTCCTCGACGATATAGACCAGCTCTCCGGCACCCCAGACCATCTGCACATAGGCGATGGCCGCAATCAGGATGATGATCAGCGGTTGGCGCAGGATCAGCAGACCCACGACCAGCAGCAGCAGGAACAGCGCGCTCATTCCTGAACCTCGGGGCGGGCGGGGGCGGTGGCGGGCCAGATGGCAAAGGCCAGATAGCGCAGCCCGGCGGACAGAAAGCCCAGCGGGATCACGCTTTGCACCACCCATGCGGGCCAGTTCAGCCCCGAAAGCAGCGTCGGATATTCCATCGAGTCGCGCACGAACAGCCAGCCATACCAGCAGACGGCAAACATGATCGCGGCGCTGACCAGATGGCTAAGACGCTCGATCAGCGGCTCCAACCGTTTGGGGACCCAGCCGAATGCGACGGTCGGCACGATCTGCCCGGCGGTGGCGACGCTCAGGCCGATGCCCAGAAACGCGACCACCACCAGCAGGTAAAGCGAGCGTTGCTGCGCGGCGTAGACGCCCGAAGGCACGCCCTGAATGCCAAAGGCATCCGCCAGCGGGGCGACCAGTTCGCGCATCAGCACATCGCCAAGGATCAGCATCAGGATCAGGCTTAGCGCCAGAACGGCCAAGGCGCGTTCGCTCCGCTGCCATCGCGACAATATTCGGGCGACCCCCGTCAAGGCGGGGTCGTTGGGTTGCGGCTTGTCCGGGCTTTCTGTCGGAATTGGCTGGATGTCCCCTGCCGTCTGGGCAGGGGAGGCTGGCGTCAGGAGGTGCAGGCGGATCTGGCCGCCAGCATTGCCCGGTACATCTGTTCGGCACCGGCACCCTGTCCGGTGCCCAGATCTTCCCACAGGCCCGGCAAGCCGTCGCGGAAGGCGGCGGTCTCGGCGTCATCAAGCTTGCGGATCTTGCCGCCGCCCTGCAGGTGCTTTTCGCGCAACTGGTCCTCGAACGCCGCGACCTCGTCCCGGATCTGGCGGGCAGGCACTTCGGCAAAGGCGGCGCGCACCGCCTTTTGATCGGCCTCGTTCAGCCGGTCCCAGCTTTTGCGCGAGATGGCAAGGATCGCCGGCCCGTCGGAATAGCGGAACTCGGTCACCACCGGCAGGATCTCGTTCAGGCCGCTGGGGACATAGAAGGGATAGACCGTCGCATAGGCATCGATCAGCCCGGTCGAGGCGTTCGACGCCGCCTCGGGGACCGGTGTGGCGATCGGCGCGCTGCCCAGTTGCGAAAACAGCTTCTCGTTCTTGACGTTCATGGTGATGCCGATCTTGCGCCCCTTTAGGCTGGCGGGCGTCGGCAATTCCTCATGGCCCATGATGTAGCCGCTGCCGGATTCGAACCATGTGCCAAAGACCATGCCCTTGTCGGCCAAGGCCGCGGTGACCGGGGCGACCATGTGATCGTCCAGCACGCAATTGCGCTGGTCGCGGTCCTCGAAGAACAGCGGCATGTCCAGCACCGCCAGTTCCGGCACCTGCAGCATCAGCGCACTCAGCGTGAACAGTCCCATATCGACGCGGCCGCGCACCACTTGGCCGATGACATCGTTTTCCGCGCCCAGTTGCGAGCTGTAGAAGACCTCGGGCTTCACCCGCCCGTCGCTATGCTTGATGACATCCGCCACCAATCGGTCGATCTGCATTTGCCACGGCGAGTTTTCCGGCGCGGCAGTCGCGACTTTCCAGATGGTTTCCGCATTGGCCATCGCTGAACCCGCAATGGCGAACGTGGCGACAGAAGCGCTAAGACGCGCCATCGCTATCAGTTTCATGGTCATCCTCCCCGACTCCCGCATGAATCGTTAGTCAGCCCCTTTCATTCGGTCCAATTTTTTTGTTGATTGGTTTTGATACGGAACGTGAATGATGAAAGGCCCCGGATGCTGAACCTCAAACCGCTGCATCACTTCGTTCTGGTGGTCGAGGAACGCAATTTCGCCGCTGCCGCCCGCCGCGCCAATATCAGCCAGCCGGCGCTGTCGAATTCGATCCGCACGCTTGAGGAGCAGATCGGAATGCAGCTGTTTCTGCGCGACGAAAGGCCGGTCAAGGTCACCCCCGAGGGCGAGGAAATCCTTGAGCGCGCCCGCTGGCTGCTGTTCGAGGCCCGCAATCTGGATGTTCAGATCAGCGCCCTGCGCAGCGGTGTTGCCGGGCATCTGCGCTGCGGCATGGTCCCGATCTTTTCGGCGTCCTTTGGTGGCAATGTCTTTGCCGCGTTTTCCCGGCGCAGCCCGCAAACTACCTTCGAGGCGGATGTGGGCCAGACCAGCCAGTTGCTGCAATTGCTGGATGCCGAGGAAATCGAGGTCGCCATCTGCGACTTCCGCGAAATCCCCTCGGATTCCAGTTATGAAGTCACCCGGCTGCCGCCCAAGGACGGGGCCTGCTATTGCCGCACCGACCATCCGATCCTGACTGCGGGCACCCTGACCGGGCCGATGATCCATGAATATGGCATCGCCTCGGTCCGTATTCCGCAGGAACTGCATGACGATCTGCGCCGGGTCTTCATGCCCGGCAACAGCATCGACCCGCTGCTGCATCTGCAATGCGACAATGTCACCCTGCTGATCGACACGGTGCGCCAAAGCGATCTGATCCTGCTGACCTCGCGGCAAAGCGCGCAGGCGGCCGTGGCTGGCCGCCTGCTGGTCGAAGTGCCCTATCCGGTTTCGGGCGGATCGGAATGGTGCATCGTGGCCCTGCGCAACAAGGTCCTGCGCCCCGCCGCGCGCGAACTGGTCGAAACCGTCAAGGCGGAATGCGCCTAGACCGGGTCCAGCGCTGCGCCATTCTCAAGGAAGGCCAGCAGATTGGCGATGACCCGGCGGCCCATATCGGTGCGGCAGGCAGCGGTGGCGCTGCCGATATGCGGGGTCAGGACGACATTCGGCAAGGCCAGCAGGCCGGGATCGACGGTGGGTTCGGCCTCGAACACGTCCAGCCCGGCGGCGGCCAGATGACCAGAGCGCAGCGCCTCGGCCAGCGCCTTTTCGTCGACCAACGGACCGCGCGCGGTGTTGACCATCACCGCCCCTTGGCGGAAGCGCGCCAGCCGCGCCGCGTCGATCAGGTGGCGGGTTTCCGGCACCAAGGCGGTGTGCAGCGACACGATATCGGAACCCGCGACCAGCTCATCCGGGCTGGCCACATATTCGGCCCCCAAGGCGGCCTCGGCCTCGGGACGGCGGGTGCGGTTCCAATAACGGATCTGCATGTCAAAGCCCCGCGCCCGGCGGGCGACCGCCTGCGCGATCGGACTAAAGCCGATCAGGCCCAAGGTCTGGCCATGCACGCGCAGACCCATCGAGGCCATCGGTCGCGTGGCATCCCAACTCCCGTCACGCAGGAAGCGTTCGTTCTCGCCCAGCTTGCGGCAGGCGGCAAGGATCAGGGCAAAGGCCATATCGGCGGTATCCTCGGTCACGACCGGGGTATTCGACACCGTGATCCCGCGCGCGCGGGCGGCCTTCAGGTCGATATTGTCGGTGCCGGTGCCGAAATTCGCGATCAGGCGCAGGCTGTCGGGAAAAGCCGCGATCATCTGGGCCGTGACCGGATCGACGGCGGTCGAAACATAGGCTGGCGTCCCTTCGGGGACCAGTGCATCGGCAGGGATATGGCGAAACTCAAGCGCACCCTGACGGGACGGGATATTCGCGGGAAAGGGCAGCGGGCGGCTGGTCGCGATCAGCGGCATGGCGGATTCCTGTTTGGGCCAGCCTCAGGCGGCTGGCGGATCGGAAGGAATGATCCCGCGGCAGCTGCGTGCCGCGGGACCGACCACTCAGTTGGTCTTCGGAGCCTCGGGCTTCGACGGTGCGGATGCATCTCCGTTTTTGACGGCCAGCCATGCCTGATCCAGCACATAGGCGCGGACTGCCTCGGCATCATCGGCGCTTAGATGCTTGGCAAAGGAAATCATGCCATTATCGCTCAATGCGCCATTGATGACGACATCGTGGAAGCCCTCCTTGCTGGCCGAGACATAGGACCAGCGCAGGTCCGGCAGCACGCCCGAGCTGATCGCCAGCGGGCCGTGGCAGACCATGCAGTTTTCCGCGTAATGCACGAAGCCCTTCTGGACCAGCGCCGCATCCTTGATCGGCTCGGCCTTGGGGGTCTTTTCGACCGTGTCCTGCATCGGATCGGGAACCGTGCCCTTGCCACCCAGCTTGAAGACAAAGACCCGACCCACATCGGGGGCCACGGCCTTGTCCCAGGCAAAGCCCCAGTTCAGCGCCCATGATCCGCCCCAGCCGGTCGCCACGGCGACATATTGTTCGCCGTCGATCTCATAGGTTGAGGGCGCGGCCTGAATGCCGCTTTTCAGGTTCATGCCCCACAGCTTCTGGCCGGTGCTGCCGTCCAGCGCCATGAAATAGCCCTTGATGTCGCCTTGGAACACCAGCCCGGTTTCGGTGGTCAGGAGACCGCCATTGAAGGGACCGGAATGCGGATAGACCCAGGCGGGTTTCTGGACGACCGGGTCCCAGGCCATCAACGTGCCGGTCAGGTTCTTGCGCACTTCCTCAAGCGTGCCGGCCGGATAGGTCGGCGGCAGGCCCGCGGCAAAGTCATAGCCGGGGTTCCAGCGCATCGGGTTGGTGCGGTCGACGGGGCGGTCCTGAACGAACTGCGCCATCTGCTGTGCGGGCAGATAGACCAGCCCGGTATCGGGGTTATAGGCCATCGGATGCCAGTTATGCGCGCCCGACGGGGCGGGGATGGCAAGGAAACCGGCCTCGGAGTCACGTGCGGCGGGGTTCTCGATCGGGCGGCCCTTGTCGTCCAGCCCGGTCGCCCATGTCTGATGCGCAAAGGGCGCGCCGGAAATGAACTCGCCGGTGGCGGCATCCAGCACATAGAAGAAGCCGTTCTTGGGTGCCTGCATGACGACGCGGCGCTTGGCCCCGTCCTTGCCCAGGGGCAGGTCGGCCAGAATGATGCTTTGCGTGGCGGTGTAATCCCACATGTCGCGCGGCGTGGTCTGGAAATGCCACTTATAGGCGCCGGTATCGGCATCCAGCGCCAGAATGGACGACAGGAACAGGTTGTCGCCATTGCCCTTGGGATCGCGGATCTTGGGGTTGAAGGGCGAGGCGTTGCCGGTCCCGACCAGCACCGTGTCATTCACCTGATCATAGACGATGCTGTCCCATGCGGTGCCGCCGCCGCCGTCGGTCTTCCACGCGCCCTCATCGCCCCAGGTGTCGTTGCCAAGCCGGGCGAACGCCTCGTCCGACGCCGCTCCGTCGGGCTTCTTGTCGGGGTTGGGGGTGATGAAGAAGCGCCAGTCCAATGCGCCGGTCTCGGCATCATAGGCCGAGACATAGCCCCGCACCCCGAATTCCGAACCGCTATTTCCGATCAGCACCCGTCCCTTGACGATGCGCGGCGCGCCGGTGATCGTGTAGGGCTTGGACTGATCGACGGTGACCGTGCTCCAGACCAGCTTGCCGGTTTTGGCATCCAGCGCCTCAAGTCGACCGTCAAAGACGCCGACATAGACCTTGTCGCCATAGACGGCGACGCCGCGGTTGATGACATCGCAGCAGGACTTCGCCGCCGCCTCGCCCGAGACCTTGGGGTCATAGACCCACAATTCCTTGCCGGTCTTGGCGTCCAACGCATAGACGATCGACCATGCCCCGGTCAGATACATCACCCCGTCGACGATGATCGGCGTCGCCTCGACCCCGCGGCTGGTCGCAAGGTCATAGGTCCATGCAATGCCCAGTTCGTCCGCGTTTTTCTTGTCGATCTGCGACAGGCGCGCATAGCGCTGTTCGTCATAGGTGCCGCCATAGGTCAGCCATTCCTGCGGCGTCTTTTCGGCATTCAGCAGACGCTCGGTCGTGACGCCCGCACCATCCCCGGCCTGCGTGGCCGCGCCTCCCAAGATCAGCAGCGCACCCGTAAGGGCGCCTGCCTGCATTTTTCTGAACATGTTCTCTCTCCCACCCGGACTGATCCGGCCTCTGGGTGGAAGTTGCGGTCTTGACGCAGCGGGCGCTTGATCCAACGTCATCGGGCGCGCGGTCCGTGGTCAAGCTCTTGACCTGTCGTCCGCTATCGTCTCGGGATCGGAAAGGTCGTGGAGGCGACCCGACGACTGCAAAGCGAGGAGGCAGAGCGATGTTCGACCAACAGACCACGGACCGGCTGGCGGATGAATTGTATGGTGCGTTGCGCAGCGGGGTGACGATCCCGCTGATCAGCAAGCGCCACCCCGACGTGACCGTCGATGAGGCCTACCGCGTGTCTCTGAGCGTGCTGAACCGCCGGCTGGCCGATGGCGAAAAGCTGATCGGCAAGAAGATCGGCCTGACTTCGCAGGCGATGCAGCAGATGCTGGGCATTTCCGAGCCGGATTACGGTTTCCTGACCGATGCGATGCAGGTGGCTGACGGCGCGACCGTGACCATCGCCCAGCAGATGATCACCCCGATGATCGAGGCCGAGATCGCCTTTGTCATGCGCGCGCCGCTGCCGCTGGAAGGGATGACCCCGGAAATGGTGCTGGAGGCGACCGAGTATGTCGCGGCCAGCTTTGAGCTGGTCGATACCCGTTTCGACACGCCGAAACTGGCAATCGTCGATACCGTGGCCGACAATGCCAGCAGCGCCCTGTTCCAACTGGGACAGGATCGCATCGATCCGCGCGATCTGGACCTGAACGCCGTCATCTGCACGCTGCTGCGCAATGGCGCGGTGCAATCCACCGGCAAGGGCGAGGCGGTGATGGGCTCGCCCCTGAACAGCGTGGCGTGGCTGGCGAACCGGTTGGGCGCACTTGGTGTCCAGATCGAGGCGGGCGATGTCGTTCTGCCCGGATCGCTGGTACCGATGGTTCCGGTCGCGCCGGGCGACAGGCTGGAGGCCGAGTTCACCGGCATCGGCCGCGTCACCTGCTTCTTTGCCTGAGGGTCACCATGCAGAATATCTCGTTGAAGAAATGGAAAAGCGGCACGGCCAGCCCCGGCGCATGGATCTGCCTGTCCGAGGTCCATACCGCCGAAATGCTGGCGCGCATGGGCTTTGACTGGCTGTGCTTCGACCTGCAGCACGGGCTGATCTCGGAAGCGCAGCTTCAGACGCTGATCCCCGCGATCTCGGGGACGGATGCGACCCCGATCGTCCGGGTGGTCAGCAATGATGCCGGGCAGATCGGGCGGGCGCTGGATGCCGGCGCGCATGGCATTATCGTGCCCATGGTGAACTCGGCCGAGGAAGCGCGCCGCGCCGCCTCGGCCTGTCGCTATCCGATGGAAGGCACCCGGTCCTGTGGACCACTGCGCGGCTTCATGCTGGACGGCCCGGATTACCTGCGCAGCGCCAATGCCGAAGTCGCCTGCATCGTCATGATCGAAACGAGCGAGGGGCTGGAACAGGTCGAGGCGATTGCCGCCACGCCGGGCGTCGATGCCATTTTCATCGGCCCGATGGACCTGTGCTTCGGTCTGGGCCTTGTCCCCGGCGATTTCGGCGCGCCCGCCTTTGTCGCGGCGATCGCCCGCATCCGTGCCGCCTGCGCGGCTGCCGGCAAGGCCGTCGGCCTGTTCGGCTATTCGCCGGAACTGGCGGGGCAGGCGTTGAAGGACGGCTTCAACTTCGTCTCGGTCGGGACGGATCTGGGCTTTTTGCGGCAGGGGACGGCCAGCGCCATCGCGGCGGCAGGCGGCCT
The DNA here is from genome assembly GCF_009711205.1 of Paracoccus litorisediminis. GTDB lineage: Bacteria > Pseudomonadota > Alphaproteobacteria > Rhodobacterales > Rhodobacteraceae > Paracoccus > Paracoccus litorisediminis. Next base: position 66,091 of record NZ_WMIG01000020.1, read on the forward strand.
TGGCCAGCAGGAGACGCGCAAGCCCGGCGGCTATTGATCCGCACCTGATCCGGCTTGATTTCCCGCGCGTCATGATTGATGTAATGCAACATCCATCATGATGCGCGGGGAGGCGCAGAATGGTATTCCAACAATTGCGGTTGATCCGCACCGGCGCCCTTGAGGGGTTCCGGGACTATGTCTTCATGCTGGGCGGCGATCCCGATCCGATCCTGCGCAGCGCCGGGATCGACCCCGCCACGCTGAACGCACCCGAGACCCAGATCAACCTTGCGCATTACGTCAGCGCGCTGAACCTTGCCGCCGAGGCGACGGGAACACCCGCCTTTGGCCTGCTGCTGTCGCAGCGGCAAAGCTTGGACAATGTCGGCGCCGTCGGATATCTGGCCCGCCACGCCCCGACATTGCAGGTGGCGCTGGAGGAGCTGTCTCGTTTCCTGCGGCTGCATGACGGCGGCACCTTTCTGGAGGTTGATCAAAGCGACGACACCACGCTGATTGGGCTGAAATTCTCGGGTGCGGAGGGGCTGCCGGGAATTCAGCGCGTGGAACTGGCCATGGGCTTGCTGCTGAAATTCCTGCGCTCGGTGATGGCGGAAAACTGGACGGCGACGGCGGTCCATTTCGAACATAAACGCCCCGCCAGCCCGCAATATCACGAGCGGCTGTTCCGCTGCCCGATCTATTACGAGCAGCCCTTCACCGCGGTCGAACTGCCCAGTGGCGGGCTGCAAACCCGTCCGAAAAATGCCGATCATGTGCTGTTCAGCATCCTTCGCGGCCATATCGAGCGTCTCAATGCCGAATTGGGCAGCGATCTGGTGGGTCAGCTGCGGCGCATCATCCATAACCAGCTGGAAAACGGCCCGCCTCGGCTGGATGAGGCCGCTGCGGCACTGGGGCTTAGCCGCCATGTCCTGCAGCGCCGTCTCAAGGATTTCGGGACCAGCTTCCAGACCCTGCAGCAATCCGTCCGCTTCGAGGCGGCGCAGCGTTATCTGGCCGAAACCGATCTGCCGTTGGTCGAAATCAGCGGCATCCTGTCATTTTCCGAAGCGGCGGTGTTCACCCGAACCTTTCAGCGCCTGGCCGGAATGACGCCTTCTGAATGGCGGCGCGAGAACCGAATCCGTTAGTTCTCGCGCCGCATCCCGCGCCGCGCATGCCCGCATGGGATGAGGCGGCGGCGTGGGAACCCTTATTTCGTCAGCCGTTTCCGGATTTCCTTGCGGATCGCCGCGCCATAGGGCGGGCGCAGCATCTTGATGATTTCCGAACCGGTCTGGCGATAGACGCCCTTGGCATGGCTGAAGGTCAGGAAGCCCTCCCAGCCGTGGTAATTCCCCATGCCCGACGGGCCGGTGCCGCCAAAAGGCAGGTCCTCTTGCGCGACATGGAACAGCGTGTCGTTCACCGTCACCCCGCCCGAGGTGGTGCGGTTCAGCACATGCTCGCGTTCCTCGGCGGCCTCGCCAAAGTAATACAGCGCCAGCGGACGCGGCCGGTCGTTGATCATGGCAATGGCATCGTCGATCTTGCGATAGGTGCGGACCGGCAGGATCGGGCCAAAGATTTCCTCTTGCATCACCGCCATGTCGTCGGTCGCGTTCAGGATCAGATGCGGCGGGATCTTGTGATGCGGCTGCTGGGTGAAGTTTTCGCCCTTGGGATTGATCTCGACGATCTCGGCCCCCTTCTGGCGTGCATCCTCGATCAGGCCCAGCAGGCGGTCGTAATGGCGCTGGTTGATGATCGAGCCGTAATCGTCATTGTCCTTCAGGCCCGACGGATACATCTCGGCGACGGCCGCGCGCGTCGCGGTGACGAATTCGCCGGTCTTGCCCTCGGGCACCAGCGCGTAATCGGGGGCGGTGCAGATCTGGCCGGCATTCAGCGTCTTGCCATGCATGATCCGACGCGCCGATTTCGCCATGTTGGCCGATTGCCCGACGATGGTGGGGGACTTGCCGCCCAGCTCCAGCGTGACCGGCACAAGGTTTTCCGCCGCCGCGCGCATGACATGGCGTCCGACAGCGGTCGAGCCGGTAAAGATCATGTGGTCGAAAGGCAGGGCGGTAAAGGCTGCGCCGGTCTGGGCATCGCCGGTGGCGACCGACAGCACCTCGGCATCGAAATATTTCGGCACCAGCTCGGCCACCAGCGCCGAGGTCCGCGCGGTGAATTCCGAGGGCTTCACCATCGCCCGGTTTCCCGCCGCGAAAATCCCCGCCAGCGGCGAGAAGATCATCCCGATCGGGAAGTTCCATGGCGAGACGATGCCGACCACGCCCTTGGGCTGGTAATGCAGCACCGCCCGCGCGCCCAGCAGGCCCAGCGGAAATTCGACCGGACGCTTCGACGGCTTCATCCACTTGCGCAGGTTTTTCTTGGCGTGCTTGAGCGCGTTCACCGACTGCACCAGATCGGCGAATGCCGTCTGATCCTTCGAGCGATGCCCAAAATCCGCCGAGACGGCATCGTAAAGCGCGTTCTGGTTTTCGACCAGCAGCGCCACGGCGCGGTCGATCCAGCGCGCGCGCGTCGCCTGATCGGGCTGTCCGTCACGGACATGCGCCGCCTTCATCCGCGCCAGTTGATCCGCCAGCGCATTCGCCGTGTTGCTGTCAAACGCCATTTCAGACACTCCTCCCCCTGAGCCAGCGCCCATTCTGGGTGCTTCCCCGCGGACGACATTGACCGAACATGGCCATCGCCGTTTCATGAAGTCAAATCCGCGTCTCCGGGTCGGGGCGCCTGTATCAGACCGTGGGGCGGTCGGTCAGGTTGGGTCTGCCCGACAACTGCCAGATCAGCCCGCCGATCATGCCTCCGACAATCGACGGCACCAGCCAGGAAAATCCCAGCGACGACAGCGGGATCGCGTCATAGGCGTGTTGCAGCGCCGCGGGCAGGGTGATCCCCAGCTTGCCCGAACAGGCCAATACAAGATCATAGGCCCCCATCAGAAAGGCGACCAGCGCAGCCCCCTTCCAGACCCCGTCATTCGGCAGAAAGCGCGACAGCAGGCCCAGCAGCACCACGCAGATGGCCAGCGGGTAGAACAGCCGGAAGAACGGATCGGCCAGCTTGACGATATAATCGACGCCGCCGAATGCCTGCGCCATCGAGGTGGCCGAGACGATCAGCACTGCCGTCCGGTAGCTGATCCGGTCTCCGGTCCATTTCTGCAGATATTCGCCCAGCACGGCGGTCGCGCCGATCGCGGTGGTCAGGCAGGCCAGCACCACCGCCACGGCCAAGGCATTCGCGCCGACCGAACCGGCAAGCTGCCCGACCAGCCGCGTCAGCAGGTTCGAATGGGTCACGTCGGCACCCAGCACGCCGCTGCCGGTCGCGCCCAGATGTTCCAACCCGCCATAGACGAAAAGCAGCCCAAGGAAGGTCACCGCGCAGGCGCCCAGCAGGACCGACCTGAAACCGGCATCATCCGCGTAACCGCGCTCGCGGATGGCCTCGACAAAGATGATGCCCAGCATCAGACCAGCAAGCACGTCGCCCGTCTGGTAGCCGGTGATCAGGCCCAGGCTGAAGGGCGCGGCCTCGCCGGTGTGGACGGGGGTTCCCAGCGGCGACAGCACCGACCAAAGGACGATGATCGCCAGCAATCCCAGCAGAAGCGGTGTCAGAAAGCGTCCGATCCGGTCGATCATGTTCGAACGGTCAAGGGCGAACCACGTGCTTACGCCGATGAACAGCGGGATGAAGAACCAGTGCCATGCGCCCTTTTGCAGGGCTGGGGCAAGGGTCAGGATCCCGGTCTCATATGCGACGCTGGCGGTGCGCGGGATCGCGATCATCCATGCCAGAAACACCATTGCGATGAACAGCAGGGCCGGGCCGAACCACGGCGCGATCGGCGCGGTCATCCGCTCGACGCTGCCGCCGTTGCGCCCAAGGACGAAGACGGTCGCGACCGGCAGAAGCATGCCGGTCAGGGCCAGACCGAACAGCGCCTGCACCCATCCAGAACCCGCCAGATAGCCGATCTGCGGCGGAAAGATCAGGTTTCCCGCGCCGAAAAACACCGCAAACATGGCGAAGCCCACGATCAGGGAATCGCGGAAGATCCGCTGCGGCATGGCAGTGCTGGTCATCGTTACCTCGTCAACTCGTTCCCGCCTTGACGGCATGCACCAAGCAACCGGCGACATGACTGTCGCCGCCCCGTCGCAGGGCGCCATTTCAGGTTTCCGGTCGCGGGCCGCGTGTCGCGGCTCTCGCCCGCAATGCGCGAAAGGCCGATGCCCGCTGATTTCAGCCGGGCAGAAACGGCAAATACGGGTGGCGCTATGGCATGGATGGGCGCGGGATTTGAACCCTGTCGGCGGAAATTCGCGCAAGCTACGTTGCGGAACCCGCAGTTACGCGCGGGGGGTGGACGGGTTCGGGTCGTGACGGCCTGCCCGTCTGGTCTGTGACCAACGGGCAGGCGCGTTGTTTATTGGTCTGGCGTGGCAGCGTCGGCGATGGGCGCGGTGTGACGGATCAGCCAGTCGACAACCTCGCCTTGCAGAAGCGGCGCGACCTTCTGGCGGACCTCGGCGTGGTAGGCGTCGATCCAAGCGCGCTCGGCGTCGGTCAGCGCGGCCAGATCGAACAGCGACAGGTCGATCGGCACCAGCGTCATCGGCTTGAAGCACAGGAAACCCGGACCATCCTCGACCAGTTCGACCTGATTTTCGATGCGGATGCCCCAGCGGCCTTCCTGATAGTAACCCGGCTCGATGGTCATGATATTGCCCGCGACCAGACCGACGGGATTGCCGGGCTTGGCCAGACGGTGGGGATGCTCATGGACCAGCAGGTTATGGCCCACGTCATGGCCAGTCCCGTGATCGTAATCGAGGCCAAGCTGCCAAAGCGGCACCCGCGCCAACGCATCCAGCGAATGCGCAAAGGTCCCCACAGGGAAGCGCGCGACCGAAAGCGCGATGAAGCCTTTCAGCACCGCCGTCGAGATCCGGCGAATGTCGTCGGCGACCGGCGAAAAGGCGAAGGTGCGCGTGACATCGGTCGTGCCACAATCATATTGCCCGCCGGAATCGCAGAGCAGGATCTGATCCGGCGTCAGGGTGGCGCTGCCGGTGGTGGCGGGGGCATAATGGCACAAAGCCGCATTGCCACCCGAGGCCGCGATGGTGGCAAAGCTCGGCTCTTGATAGCCGGGCGAGGCGGCGCGGAAACCGGCCAATATCTGCGAGACTTCCCATTCGTCGATGGGCTGGTTCGAGGCGCTGCGCACGGGCATCTCGGCTTCCAGCCATTGCCCGAATTTGGCCAGCGCCACGGCGTCGTCCAGATGCGCGCGGTAAAAGCCCGCCAGTTCTTCGGGGGTCTTTTTCGATTTTTCCAGCGTGATGAGGCCGGTCGTGGGCGCGGGCACGGCGCGGCCTTGCACCAGCGCGACCGGGACCGCATCGGGGGTGAAGAACGCGTCATAAGCCACGCGGCCCGACAGCGCGGCAAGCGCGGGCAGGAATCCCTCAAACGCGCGTGGGGTCACGCCTTCGGGCGCGGGGATGACCAGCTTGGCCGGGTCGATGAACCATTCGGCGGCGTCCTTGCCGATGATGGCGAAGGACAGTGCCAGCGGGTTCATCGCCACATCGCCGCCACGGCGGTTGAAAAGCCATGCGATATTGTCGGGTCGCGTCTCGACCCAAGTATCGACGCCCAGACGCGACAGCTCACCGCGCAGCCATTCCAGCTTGTCACTGGTCGAACGCCCGGCTTCGGAGAGCGGCATTTCGCGGATGGGCGCTTGCGGCATCGCGGGGCGGTCCAGCCAGATCGCAGCCAGTGGATCGGCCACCGGGACCAGCGTGACGCCATGGGCGCGGGCGCGCAGGGTTTCAGCCTGCGTGACGGTCCAGGTCATCGGATCATAGCCGATGCGCAGGCCCGTACCCAGCCCGGCCACCCATTGCGCCAGCGGCGTTTCATGGAAATGCCCATGCTGCCACAGCTTGCCATTGACCTGCTTTGCAGCCTGAATCGTATAGCGGCCATCGACCAGAAAGACCGCCCGGTCCGGTGTCACCAGCGCATGGGCAAGCGAGCCGGTAAAGCCCGTCAGCCAACGGATCACGCGGTCATGGTCGGGCGCTTCCTCATTCTGGAAGGCGTCCGAGGTGGTCAGGATGAGCCCGTCAAGTCCCAGACGCGCCAGTTCCCCGCGCAGCATGGCCAGTCGTTCAGCGTGAATAGCAGTTAAAGCCGTCAAGGCCGTCCTCCATGTCAAACAGCCGCTCGAGCACCCGCGTGGATGCCCGCAGCCCGTTATGTTCAAATTCGTTGGTCAGCCACATCCGCACATTGCCCAAAGAGCGCGCGGTTTGCAGCGACAGGTCCAGATCGACATACATGTCGTCGGTATAGACGGCGGCGGTCACCGGCACATCATTGGCGGCCAGCCGGTCCAGATCGTATAAAGCGTCCTCCATCGGCATCCGTGCCAGCGCGTGTGCGGCAGGGGCAAAGGGGCGCAGGGCGCGGATTTCGTCGAACATCCACGGATAGATCATCTCGCCAGTGAACAGCAGCGGTCGGTTCGCGGCATCGAATTCGGGGAATTCGGCCAGCACCCGTTCAGCCGCCCAATCGGTCGGCTGGCCGTGCTGGGCATAGATCGCCTCGTGGATGGCAGCGAAAAGCGGGTTCTGGTCAAAGGATGTCGTATCGCGCATCCGGCCAAGGAAGCTGTCCGAAAGCTGGCCGTCATCGGCAATGGCCTCATCCAGCAGCCAGTGCAGGCTCTCGAACCCGTCGGACATGCCCAGATCCATGCCCAGATATTGCAGCCGCCGCACGCTCAGCCGGTCGCCATCGGGCAGGCGGATGTCCTGATCCGTCAGCATGTCCGCGATCTGGTCCAGCACGGCCTGATCCTGCGGATAGCGCTGGAAATACTGGCGGTTCTTGTCGGCCACGCGCGGATAGGTGCGGCGATAGATGTCATCGGCGCTGGCGCGGATGCCCGCCATGCCGCCGGTGACATAGCAGCCCAGCAACGCCTGCGGTGCCAGCGACAGATAGGTCAGGGTCAGGAAGCCACCATAGCTTTGCCCCAGAGTGTACCATTTCTGGCCGCCAAACAGCGCTTTGCGCAGATGTTCGGCATCGCGGACGATGCTGTCGGCGCGCAGGCAGGACAGGTAATGCGCGCCCTGTTCGGCGCTCATCGCGGCAAAAGCGCGGCCCTGCACCGGGGTCGAGCGGCCCGTGCCGCGCTGGTCCAGCATGAGGACGCGGAAACGTTTCAGCGCAACCGAAAGCCAGCCGGGGCCACCCCCGCCGGGGCGCGGTGCCTTGCCGCCCGGCCCGCCTTGCAAATAGACGAGCAAAGGCCGCTCGCGCCCGTCGGGGGCGGCAATCTCGCGGGCAAAGACCTTGATCGTCGGACCGTCCGGCTTGGACCAGTCCAAGGGAACCGTGACCGAGTGGTCGCGGATAATGGCTCCGGGAATTTTATAGTCGTTCATGTCTGTCATCCGATTTCAGCGCATCCGGGGATCAAGGGCTGCATAAAGCAGGTCCACGATGATATTGCACAGCACGATGAAGAGGCCCCCCAGCAGCACCACGCCGATGATGATCGGGCGGTCCTGATTGCGCACCGCCTGCACCGCCAGCGAGCCGACGCCTTGCAGCCCGTAGACCTGCTCGATCACGATGACGCCGCCCAGCATCAGCCCGATATCCGCGCCAAGCTGCGTCACCAGCGGCATCAGAGTCGAGCGCATGCCGTGGCGCAGGACAACCTTGCGTTCCGACAGGCCCTTGGCGCGGGCGGTGCGGATGTAATCCTCGCCTAGAACCTGCAATAATTGGCCCCGTGTCAGACGGGCATAGATCGCCGCCGTGACCAGCGCGAGCGTGGCCCAAGGCAGCGCCAGATGCCATGCCCAGATCAGCGGATTGGTCAGGAAGGGCTTGTAGCCGCTGGGCGGGAACAGGGTGAAGCCCGCCTGCTTGGGCAGGAAATACAGCGTGTATAGCGCCAGCATCCCCAGCACGAAGGTCGGAAAGCTGAGGCCCAGCAGGATGAAGACCTGCCCCATCCGGTCGCGGAACCCGCCCGGATGGCGCGCCGACATGATGCCGATCGGGATACCGATCGCCAGCCACAGGATCACCGCGCCAAAGACCAGCGAGATGGTGACCGGAATCCGGCGCAGGATCAGCTCGCTGACCGGCTGCTGGTTGCGATAGGAAAAGCCCAGATCGCCCTGAACCGCCCGACCGACGAAGTGCAGATATTGCTGCGTCATCGGCTGGTCGAGGCCAAGGTTCTGGCGCACCAGTTCCAACTGCTCGGCGCTGGCCTTGTCGCCCGCGACGATCCGCGCGGGATCGCCCGGCGCGACAAAAAACAGCAGGAACACGAACAGGCTCAAGACGAACAGGACCAAGGCCCCGAAGCCCAGCCGCTTGGCGATGAACTTGCCCATGATCAGCCCTCCGTCACGGGTTTGGCGGGCTTGCGGCGGCGCTTCACCCGCCTGCCCTTGGGGTCAAGCGCATCGCGCAACCCATCGCCCAGAATGTTGAAGGCCAAGGTCGAGCCCAGCAGCGCCAGCCCCGGAAACAGCACCAGCCACCATGCGACCAGATAGATCGAATTGGCGCCGGCCTCGGCCAGCATCCCGCCCCAGCTTGGCGTCGGCGGCACAATGCCAAGGCCAAGGAAGGACAGGGTCGCCTCGAAGACGATGGAATTCGGGATCATCATCGTCGTGTAGATGATGATCGGCACCGACAGGTTGGGCAGGATGTCGCGCAGCATGATCGACAGGTTCCCCGCCCCCAGCGAGCGGCTGGCCTGCACGAAGTCGCGCCGCGCCAAGGAGGCCGTCTCGGCCCGGATCACCCGGCCGATGGTGGTCCAGCTGAAGAACACGATGACGCAGATCGACAGCCACAGCGACGGCCCAAAGACCGAAACCAGCGCCAAGGCGCACAGCAGGAACGGCACCGACATGACCAGATCCATCAGCCGTCCCAGCACCGTATCGATCCAGCCGCCGAAATAGCCCGCCGTCATGCCGATGGTGACGCCGATGAAGGATGCCGCCAGCGCAGCCGCCACCCCCACCGCCAGCGAGATCCGCGCGCCGTAAGCGATGCGGACCAGCACGTCGCGGCCAAGCTGGTCGGCGCCCAGCAGGAATTCATGGTTGGGCCCGACCGGCAATCCGACCGGTGACAAGCCGGTGTCGCGATATTGCTCGATCGCGTCATGACCGGTCCAGCCCGCAAACCAAGGCGCTCCTATGGCGAAAGCGACCAGAGCCAAGATGAAGACCGCAGCCAGCAGGCTGGCCGGGTCGCGCATCAGGCGGCGGAACGTCAGGTTGGCCGAGGATCGCTGAACGACCTTTGGCGCGTCGAGTTGGGCCTCAGACATCATGCGGCTCCCTGTTCCAGTCTTAGAAGTTCGCGCGGCTGGGCCTGCACGGGCACCGGCGGCACATGCGAGGCGTCCAGCAGCGTGCGGGTATAATCCTGCTGCGGGTGCTGGAAGATCTGCTCGGTCGCGTCCATCTCGATGATGCGGCCCGCATTCATCACCGCGATGCGGTCGCACATATGGCGCACGACGCTGAGGTCATGGCTGATGAACAGATAGGTCAGGCCCAGCTTTTGCTGCAATTCCTGCATCAGGTTCAGGATTTGCGCCTGTATGGACACATCCAGCGCCGAGACCGGCTCATCGAAAATCACCAGATCGGGGTTCAGCGCCAAGGCGCGGGCAATCCCGATGCGCTGCCGCTGCCCGCCGGAAAACTCCGAGGGGAAACGGTTGTAATGCTCGGGGTTCAGCCCGACCAGTTCCATCAGGCGGCGGACCTCGTTTTTGCGCGCCTCGCCCTTGGCCAGCCCGTGGATGCGGAAGGGCTCGCCGATGATCGCGCCGACCCGACGACGCGGATTGAGCGAGCCGAACGGGTCCTGAAACACCAGCTGCACGCGGCGGCGCATGTCGCGCCATGCCTTGGGGGTCAGCGCGCCGACATCGATGCCGTCGAAATCGACTTTGCCGCGCGTGGCCGGGACCAGCCCCGCAATCACCCGCGCCAGCGTCGATTTTCCGCAGCCGGACTCTCCTACCAGACCCAAAGTCTCGCCCCGCGCGACCTCGAGCGTGATGCCCTTGAGCACATCAAGCTGACGCTTCGCGCCAAAGCCCGAGGACATCGTATAGGTCAGCGCGACATCCTGCACCGACAGCAGCCGGTCCGTGGGCGGCTTTCGGGCGGGCTGGGCCGGGGCCGTATCCGCGCGGTCGATCCGGGCTTCGAAATGGCACAGCGCTTCGGTCCCGCAGGCATAGGCGCGGTTGGGCGGCGCCTCAATCTGGCAGATCGGCTGGACCTGCGCGCAGCGCGGCGCAAAGATGCAGGCTTTGGGGCGCGCCAGCAGGCTGGGTGGCCGTCCGGGGATCGAATAAAGCTCGGTCCCTTGCCGCGCCGCCGCGGGCGAGGCGCGCAGCAGGCCAAAGGTATAGGGATGGGCAGGCGCGGCAAACAACCCCTTGGCCGGGCCGATTTCCAGCCGCGTGCCGCCATACATGATCATCACCTTATCCGCGACCGAGGCCATCAGCCCCAGATCATGGGTGATCATGATGACGGTGATGCCCAGTTCGCGCCGCATTTCATCCAGCAGCGCGACGATCTGGGCCTGCACCGTCACGTCCAGCGCGGTGGTCGGTTCATCGGCGATGATCAGCGACGGACGCAGTACCAGCGCCATCGCGATCATCACGCGCTGGCGCATGCCGCCGGAAAACTGGTGTGGGTAATCGTCCAGCCGGGCCGCCGCATCTTTGATCCCGACCTTTTCCAGCATCTCGGCGGCGCGGGCGCGGGCCTCGGTATTGCTGACCTTTTCATGGGCGTGGATCACCTCGGTGATCTGGCGGCCGATGGTGTAATAGGGATGCAGGCTGGACAGCGGGTCTTGAAAGACCATGCCGATCCGTGCCCCGCGCAGGGCGCGTAACTCGGCGGGCGTCATTTTCAAGAGGTCGCGACCCTCGAACAGGCATTCGCCCTCGATCTCGACGCCGGGCAGCAGGCCCATGATCGCCTGGGTCAGGACCGATTTGCCGGAGCCGGATTCGCCCGCGATGCCGAACAGGCTGCCTGCCTCGACCGTGAACGAGACATTGCGCGCGGCGTGAAGGATTCCATCCTCGGTCGGGATGCGGATTGAGATGTTTCGCGCTTCAAGAAGGGGCATTCATGTGTTCCTGCGCCAAGGAAATCGCCCGCACATCTGCGCGGGCGAGAGTTGTGTGATCGACGGTCGGGGCCGGTCGCTTGCCGCGATCAGCGCTCCAGCCAGAGGTTGCTCCAATCCCCGTTCGCGCCAAGCGCATAGGGCAGGAAGTTCTTCACCGCATCGCTGTGATAGACGACGACGTTTTGCGAGATGAACGGGATGACGGGCGCATCACCCATGACCAGTTCATCGACCTCGGCCCACAGTTTGCCCGCCTGAGCAGCGTCGGCGGCGTTGATCGCCTCGGCGGCTTTCGCATTGGCCGCGTCGTTGTTGTAGTCGGTGTAGTTGTAGGTCTGGTGGCGACCGTCAAAGGTGAATTGCGGCTGGAAGACCGAGCGCGCGGCACCGCCGACCCAATCGGGCGACCAGCTGACCGGGGCGATGTCCCATGCGCCGGTCTTGGTGGTTTCCTGATTGGTCATGTATTTCGAATAGTAATCCGCGGCGGAAACGGGGATCAGTTCCAGCTCGATCCCGGCCTTTTTCATGCTGGCCTGAATGGTCTGGGCGATGGCTGGTTCGTCGTTGATGTTGCGGAAGGGCATCTTCAGCTTGATCCCGTCGGGGAAGCCCGCTTCGACCAGCAGGGCCTTGGCCTTTGCCGGATCGCCCTTGTGGTCGGCGCTGGGATACAGATCGAAGTCATGATAGCCGACGACGCCCGGCCCAAAGATGCCGTTTTGCGGCGCGGCAACGTAAGACCCGCCCATCTGCTGCACGATCGCCGCCTTGTCGATGGCGTAATTCAGCGCCTGACGGACCTTCACATCCTTCAGCGCGCCATTGTTGTTGTCGGCCGCCGTGTTGACAAAGATGAAGCTGGTCCGCCCGACCGAGATCGCGACCAGCTTGTCATCCCCGGTCGCCTGCAGCATCGGCAGCAGCGCCGGCGGCACGAGGATGTCGTAAAGCATATCCGCGTCGCCCGCCTGAATTTGCTGGATCGCGGCGTCGGGCTGCAGGCCGAAGGTCAGTTCGATCTCATCGACATAGGCCTTGCGCAGCGGATCGCTTTCGGCGGTCCATGCCGGGTTGCGCTTCAGCTTCAGCGTGCTGTCCGGCACGTAATCAGCGACGGTATAGGGGCCGGAGGCCATGAAGTTCTTGCGGAAATCCGGGCTGTCGGGGATGAAATCAAGGATTTCGACCGGGGCCGGTGCGGCCGAGGGCAGCGACAGCATATAGATGAAATCGCCGGCTTTTTCCTTCAGGCGGAAGGTGACGGTCCTGTCATCCGGGGTCTCGATCCCGGTGATGTCCGTGCCCTCGACATAGGCCTTCATCGCCTCGGCGGTCGGTTCGACCTTGGCGAAGCCGTCGCAGAACGTGTCCATGCCTTCGATCAGCGACACGAAATAGGTCAGGAAGGACGAACCCAGCACCGGGTTGCACATGCGCTTGATGCCGCGTTCGACATCGGCGGCGACGATCGGGCGCGGCGTGCCCTTAATGTCCCATGCCGCGCCATCGCGCAGGGTAAAGGTATAGGTAAGGCCATCATCGCCGGGCTGAGGCAGTTCGACCGCAAGGTCGGCTTTCGGCGCGACACCTTCGGCGGGGTCGAGCGAGCTGTCATAGCCGACCAGCGTGCGCTGCGTCGCGCGGATGAAGTTGTTCGAGGTGACGACGCCGACGCTGGCCGGGTCGAAATGGTCGATATCCCCCGAACCAAGGATTTTCAGCACGCCGCCGGTCTCTTGTGCCGTTGCAGGCAGGACCGCCAGCGCAAGCAGCATGGCGGTCGTGGCAAGCATGGGGGTCCGTGCGGAGCGAAGCAAGGTGGTCATCAGACATGCATCCCTGTTGTATATAATTTGTCGACATAATGAATTTGCTGGTATGGAAGTCAAGAAGTTTGCTGCGTCAATCGCACGGGACAGCGCGCCAAACCTCACGGCTCGGCGTATAATATTGAAACTGTTCAGTTATATTCGGTGACGGCTGGGCTGCGGCCTGCCACCTTCAGCTACCGCTAATTCCATTTGCCGTGATGCCGTCCGAGGAATCGCATAGCGGATAGCGTCTGCCCCGCCTGTGCCAAGTCGGATCAGTTTCTCAGACGAGAGAACCGCTTGCCTGCAAGCCATCGCGATCCAGAACAAGGATCTCGCCCCGGCTGAACTCGACAATGCCCTGCTGTCGCAGCAGGTTCAGCCGCAGATTGACGGTCTGGCGGGTGCATCCGGCCAAAGTCGCCAGATAGGCCTGGCTGACATTGATCTTGGGCTCTGCCTCGGTCGTCAGTTGATGCAGGTAATGATCAATCCGCTGGTCGGCGGTCATGAAATTGTCGACCGAGCGCTGGCGATTGTCCCGGACCAGCCGATCATGCAGCAAGCCCGCCAGATTCACGATCAAAAGCTGCGCCGGAACATGCTTGAGCAACACGGCCGAGCTGCAGCACAGGACCCTTGAGCCGGGTAGCGCCGTGCATGTGGCGGCGCATGGCCTGCCTGACAGCGCCTCGACCTCGCCCAGTACCTCGCCGGGACCGGCGATGAAGACGACAAGGGAATTGCCGTTCGGGTCGATATAGCTGACCTCGACCTGGCCCTGCTCAACGATGAAAAAGGTGTCGGTTGCCAGACCCTGCTGCAGAATGTCCTTGGGCTGCAGATGGGTGCGGGTGATGCAGTCGGACAGGAAGGTCAGCTTCTGCTGCTCTGACAGACCCTGCAGCAGGTCGGAATCGAAGTTGGGCCGATAGGTCGCGGGCAGTTCCATGCTTGTGCCAGTCCCCAGAAACCGAGACAGGTTTCCGTCCGAACGGCCTTGGACAAGCCCGAGGGCGGCGCAATTCCGGAAACGCTTTGGCAATCAATGCAATGTGGAGCAGGGCGATGCAAGCCGCCCTGCTCTTCAGTGGTACATTTACAAAAAGGCTACTCGTTACCGCTAAGGACGAAGCATGTCCTGTCATGTCCGTATTTAGGGCAAATCTGCCGCAACTTGTGTCGGCTGGCCGACATTTTGCGCAGAAAGGCGACGAAACTGTCCCAAAGGCTAGGCCTAAACCCGGTAAGGCCGGGCATTTGCGGATAAGCCGCGCGGATCGCCGCCGGTGGCCGGGCATCCGGCCTTGAGCGCGGGGGCGGGGCGGGCGATAATTGCACGCAGAAGGGAAGGTTCCGATGGTCATTACCATCACCGCCTTTGAACGCTCGCCCGACCGTGGCAGGGGGCTTGCGCGCGACATGCGCGTCCGATGGGCGTTGGAGGAAGTGGGGCAGCCATATGATGTCCGCCTGCTGTCCTTTCCCGACATGAAGCAGCCCGCCCATCTGACACTGCATCCTTTCGGCCAGATCCCGACCTATCAGGACGGCGATCTGACCCTGTTCGAATCCGGCGCGATCGTGCTGCATATCGCCGAGCGCCATGACGGGCTGTTGCCTGACGATGCCGATGCGCGGGCGCGGGCCATCGCATGGATGTTCGCCGCGCTGAACACCGTCGAGCCGCCAATCGTCGAACGCAGCATGGCGCAGTTGTTTGATCGCGACGAGCCGTGGTTCGAACAGCGTCTGGCCAAAATCGACAAGCTTCTGCATATCCGGCTGGGCCAATTGTCCGCGCGCCTTGGTGCCGCCGATTGGCTGGACGGCTCCTTTCACGCGGGCGATCTGCTAATGGTCTCGGTGCTGCAAAGGCTGAAGGGGGCGGGCCTGCTGGAGGAATATCCGAACCTGATGCAATACATCGCGCGCGCCGAAGGCCGGCCCGCCTTTGCCCGCGCCTTTGCCGCGCAATTGGCGGTCTTTACCAACAACCAGCAGGGCTGACCGCGCGCTGGCGCAGTCCGGGCAGCACCCCTTGAATCCCGCCCCCCCGCCATTTGACGTAAGATCGCGCAAGACAGTCCGGCTGGGTTCGGGCATGTCTGCCGGGCGATTCCCAACCGAGAAGACCATCGTGACCGCCTTTTACTATGCCCTGACCGTGCTGATCTGGGGAACGACCTGGATCGCCATTCACAACCAGCTTGGCATCGTGCCGATCGAGGCCTCGGTGGTCTATCGTTTCGCGCTGGCCGGGGCGGTCATGTTCCTTGGGCTGCTGGCCATGGACAAACTAAGGGCCATTCCCACGCGGCAGCAGCCTTGGGTGGTCCTGCAGGCGCTATGCCTGTTTTCGTGCAATTTCATTTGCTTCTACATCGCGACGGGCTATGTCCCCAGCGGAGTCGTCTCGGTGGTATTCTCGGCGGCCACGATCTTCAATCTGATCAACGCCTTCCTGTTTCATGGCCGCCGTCCCTCGGGGCGCATTCTGGCTGGGGCGGGGCTGGGGGTTCTGGGCATCGCTTGCCTGTTTCGCGATACGCTGTCGGCGGCGGCGCTGGACCCCGGCACGGCCAAGGGGCTGGCTCTGGCGTTGCTGGGAACGTGGTTCTTTTCGGCAGGCAATCTGGTTTCCGCCCGCAATCAGCGTCACGGGCTGCAGCTTGCCACGGTCAACGCCTGGGCGATGCTTTACGGGGCCGGGATCGTGACTGCCTTCGCCCTGCTGCGCGGCGTGCCCTTTGCCTTTGACACATCGGCGCTTTATGTCGGATCGCTGCTTTATCTGGCGATCCCCGGCTCGGTGATCGCCTTTACCACCTATCTGACCGTGGTGCATCGTCTGGGGCCAGAGCGCGCGGCCTATATGACGGTGCTGTTCCCGGTCGTCGCGCTTAGCATTTCGGTCGTCTATGAGGGCTACCGGATCACGCCGCTGGCCGGGCTGGGGCTGGCATTCGTCCTGCTGGGCAATGTGTTTGTGCTGACCAAGCCGCGGTTCAGGGCATCGGCCTGAGGCGCCGACACCCCGCCCGGACCGATCAACGCATCCTGTCGCGCAGGATCTGCATCAGCTTGCCGTCGCGCGGCAGTTTCTCGGGCTGGCCCTGTTCGGTCAGCCAGTAGAACCGCCCCGGCTGCAGGTCGGTCGGCAGCTCATAATCCATGCCGTCCCATTCATCCTCACGGAAGGAATAGAAGGCCCAGTGGCCGCCGCGCGCCTCGACCGTGTTCAGCACATCGGTCAGATAGGTGCCGCAATCCTGCCAGCGCCGCATGCAGCCGAACTCGGCGGCGACGATGCGGCCGGGCGGCAGGTGCTGTGCCTCGGCCCAGTCGAACGCCGCGCCGATATGGGCCGCCACGGCGTCGCGGTCCCAAGCCAGCGTTCCGCCCGCATATTCGGTTTCCGCCCCCGGATAGCGCAGGGGTTTTTCCCGCTTCATGTTGGGCGCGCTGGTTGCGGCATAGGGCTCGTACATGTGGAATGCGTATAGCACCCGGTCGTCGGATAGCGCGGCAGGCCATGCCGCAAGCGAGCGCGGATTGGCGAACCAGCCGCCATCGACCATGATCGGGGTGACCGGATCGACGGCGCGGATCGCGGCGATGATGCGGCTGTAGAAACCCGGCAGATCGCGCAAGCCACCCGCCTGCGCGGCCTGCCAAGTGTCCAGCTCCTGCTGCGGGGCATTCTCGGTCGGGCCGCCGTTCTTTTCGGGCGCGGGTTCGTTCAGGATATTGTAGCCCGCGACCGCCGGATGATCCTTCAGCGCGCCCGCCAGATCCTTCCAGAACTGCACCGCCTGATCCTGATAGCGGGCGTCCGACCAGATCCGATCATCGTATTTGCCGCCATTCTGCTGCGTCCAGCGCGCGCCGGGCAGGCTAAGCGGGGTGACGACCACCTTGACGCCCTCGGCTTCGGCGGCATCCAGAACCTTGCGCAGGACCGCCAGATCCTGAGGCACAAGGCCCGCGTAATCATCGGCATCCCCGATCAGGAAATCCTGCCCCTGACCCTTCCACTTGCTGAAGGAAAGGCGCAGCCAGCTGGCCCCGGTATCGGACAGCGCCTTGAAATAGGCCTGATCCTGCGGGGTTGCGTTGAAGCCGTTCGCGCCTTTTTGCGGGCTGTCCCAGAACCCGATCAGGTCGGCGGCAAGGACCGGTTGCGCCAATCCGGCGCAAAGTGCAGCGATGGCGAGGGTGGTCTTGTGGATCATGGTTCTGCCCGATTTTTCACCTGAATGCAGCATTTCCACCGGACAGACCATCCCCCTAGCTTGCTCTTCCATCGACGATGAGTTGGGGTTTTCCCTTTGAGCATGGTTCGATACGGGCTTTGACGTCGAAGACGTGGCGCAGGAGGTCTGGGGTGACGACCTCGGGGGTGGGGCCGCAGGCGATGAGCTGGCCGGACTGGATGACCATGGCCGCGTCCGAGAAGTGCAGGGCGTGGCCGATATCGTGCAGGGCGACGATGATCAGCAGGCCCTGCTCGCGGGTCAGGCGGTGCAGCAGCGCCAGCAGGTCGATCTGGCGGCTGAGATCCAGGGCCGAGGTCGGCTCGTCCATCAGCAGGATCTGCGGGTTCAG
>NZ_WMIG01000021.1 GCF_009711205.1 Paracoccus litorisediminis
CTGCTTCTCCCATGGATTCAAGAGCAAAGCCGCAGTTTCTGCGTACGGATCCGGCTTGCCTGCGGCCCTGTGCCTCGAAAACGAAGAGCAGAAGATCATGAACCCCACGACCCAAAAGATGCACCCGGTCTTGCCCGGCGGACTGACGTTCAGCCATGTCATTGAACTTGTCGAACGCCTGGCGCGGCAGCTCGGCCTTGGCGCGGCCCGGCGCGCGGTACTCTTGCGCCTGATGCGTCACACCGCCCCGGCGGATTGGCACGATCCGGGCCGGGATCCGGTTTGTTTCCGAGCCCAGCAGGACCTGGCACGCGAGCTTGACATCAGCGACCGCACATTACGGCTGCATGAGAAAGGGCTCGAAGCACTCGGGCTGATCCAAATCGATACCGCTGCCAATGGCCGCCGTTCCGGCCGCCAGCTTTCCGGCGGCCGTCGGCTCGGGATCAATTTCCGACCGATTCTGGAAAACCTCGGCCGGCTTCTGGCCATGGATGCCGCGCATAAAGAGGAGATGCATCAGCTCTCAGTGCTGAGACTTGAATGCTCGGCTGCGAAACGCGATGTAAAACGGGCCATCGAACGGTTGTCGGATGAGAATGCACAACATCCGGCATTGCCAGATCTGTTGCGCCGCTTTGCCTCCTGGCCGCGCCGCTATGCCGGTTTCCGCTGCGCAGATGATCTCGCCCGTCATCTCACCGAGGTCAACATCCTGCTGGCTGAAGCGCGGGCCTGCCTTGCATGTCGCCGCAATACTTCCGGCATGGCGGAAGCCGGGCTACCGGCAATAGCAAATACAACTCCAAAGATTCTTGAAAGAATCAATGCAAAAGAAACGGTGTCGCGACCGGTCCCCGCGGATCCGCGTAAACCGCGCCCGGACCATGGAAACGGTCAGGGGCGAGATGATCTGCGCTGGCTCACCCCGGAGATGGTCAGAGAAATCGCCGGGCCGGATTTCCGCTTCTGCCTCGAGGCACTTTTCCCAACGGGCGAGATCAGCGAGCGCGACCTGCGCAGCGCGGCGATTATGTTGCTGCGCGATCTCGGCATCACCGACTCGGCCTGGGAGGCGGCGCTGGAGCAACTGGGATCGCTTCGGGCCTCTCTCTCCGTGCTGTTGATTGATGCTAACCGCGCCCATCCCGGTGCTCCAACCCGCAGCCCCGGTGCCCTGCTGCGAGGCTTCACCGCGCGTGATCGGCGGGGCGAGTTCAACCTCGCTGGTGCCCTGAAAGGTTTGTTGCGGCGAAAGCGGGTCTCGGCATGATCTGGATGATGACGCTGGTTTGGGCGCTGACATTGACGCTCTGGTTAGATCCAGCACTCGGGCAGGGGGCATATGATTCCGGCAACTGCTTGCCGCCCGAAGAGCCCTTCCTGCCCGAGGGCGACGCGGCGCTGGCACGCTATGCGGTTCTCATCGCGGAGGATTTCGAGCGCTATTTTGCGGCGATTTCAGAATACTTTGCCTGCATGGACGCCACCCGCCAGACCGAGTTCCTGCGCGCGCAGCAGGTCTCGGAACGACACCGCCAGTTTCTGGCCCGGCTTAATCGGTTGGGACTCAGAGGGAAGGCTGCAGTGAGGGAGGAGCCTTGAGCGGCGGGCGGCACCCAACCGGATTCTTCGTCAAGCCCGCCTATCGGACGAAAACTGGCAAAGCGCAACTTGCGGTGTATTTTCAGGCGGCACCTCGGCGTGGCGAGAATGGCGAAGTGCTTACGGTCCGTGCCATGCCGCTGCTCCTGGCCAGCAATGCCCTGGACGATCCGGAACGTTTTCTCGGTATCGTGGCGGAGATTTTGAATGCGGTGATTTCGGAAGAGGGCGGGTGCTGACCGACTCTTATGCCAGTTTGGTCATGTCGGGGAGGTTCAGCCAATAGCGTGTATGCCGACGTTCGCCGGTGCGAAGCAATGCACCGTGCTCGACCAGATCATGGAGGTCGCGGGTGGCGGTGGCACGAGAGGTACCGGTGATCGAAAGGTATTTTTCGGCGCTGAGTCCCCCTTGAAACCCGGAGGGACCTTCGCGGAACATGCGCTCGACCGCCTTGGTTTGGCGATCATTCAGCTGGTCCCGATGCAAGTCGTAGAAACGGGCCTTCGCAATAAAGAAGCCGATACGATCGAGGGTAACCTGTTGGGCCTCGAGAACCGTCTGCCCGAACCAGACCAGCCAGTCGGTGACCTGCAGCGTTTTTTGATGGGTCTCCAATTGCCCGTAATAGTTCTTCCTATCTCGCTCTATCGTATAGGCGAGTGCGATCAGGCTTGGCTGGCCAATGCTTTGCGCCAGCGATTTTTCCGCCAAAGCCCGGCCAATACGCCCATTGCCATCCTCAAAGGGATGGATGCTTTCGAAATAGAGGTGCGCAAGACCAGCGCGTGTCAGTGCGGGCAGCGGTCTCTTCCCTACTGGGCCTGACCGATTGAACCATTCGATGAGGGTCGCCATTTCGCTGGCCACCTGACGCGAAGGCGGGGCCTCGAAGTGAATGATCGGGCGCTCGGCGCGGCCAGAGACGATCTGCATCGCCTCATCGTGCCAGCGATAGGCACCGATCGCGTCCAGACCACGATCATGCGACAATAGCATGCCGTGCCAGCGCCAGAGGGTTTCGTGATCAAGGGGAGCTGCAAATTCGGAATAGACATCCACCATCATTTCGCTGATGCCTTGCTCACGAGGCCTTGGCTGATAATTATCGGGTGCGAGTCCGAAGTGGCGACGTAGCGACGACTGAACGCTCGAACGATCCAAGACCTCACCTTCGATCGCGCTCGTCCGCATCGCTTCTTCGCTCAGAAGCTCGATCCGTAGCCGGTTGCGGTCATCACCCCCGACATGCTTGACCGCGCCGAGGATCTCGCCGGAGGTCAGCAGGAACTGCCTTTCGAGAGCTTCCATTGCGGGCGCATCATAGGCAAAATGAGGCCATCCGGCCTGCGTCCAGTTCCAAGGCATGAGCGATAGATCTCCATTCTATAGCTCAAAATAACCGAAATTATGATTTATGGAAGCTCTTCCTATCGCTCATTGAAGCGCGGCCCACCAGTTGCTTCAGCCAGTCTCGACAGTGGGCGGCACATTTCCCGGATCGGAGGTCAGCGTAAAGTCGGCCCATTCCCACCTTTCGGCGGTGACGAATGCCGCACTGTCGCATGCGTCGAAGCCGCCTTCGGCCAAACCATCAGAAATAATGGTTGGCCAGACAAGGTGGTCATCGATAAGAGCGGCGCGAACATTGCCGGACACGACAACCTGAACATCGCACTGATCCTAGCCGGTTGGTACTGGTTGATCGAAGTGCTGCAGGTGAAATATCTCAACAACGTCATCGAACAGGACCATCGCTTCATCAAAAAGCTGATCCGGCCGATGCTGGGTTTCAAATCATTTGCATCTGCTCAGGTCACACTTGCCGGCATCGAAACGGCCCAAACGATCCGCAAGCGCCAGGTTACGGCAACTGGCAAGACTGCCTTTCAGCCTTTCAGCCTTTCGCAACGCTCGCGGGATAAGTATGTCCAAACAAAGAGGTGTCCTCAGCCTACGCTGAAATTTGCGACGGAGCCTTCAAAGCAGGAAGTCCGCAGCCGTATATTGCGTGGACGGAGTACTGCCATCAACAATCCGGATCTCCATTTCTGCGTCAACGTCAGAATCAAGGTTTATTCTGACAAAAGTGTCGGTCCCGGATTGGCTCAACCAGAGGCCACCAACTCCTTGTGAGCCAAATATGAAAGACTGATCTCCGTCGATATTCGGGTCTGCATCCAATGCAGAGAGGTCTATCAAATCGCCAGCGGCTGCACCTGCCCCATCGAAGCCCGTAACGACATCTGTTGTTTCGAAGGACTCTGATGCGGAAAGGAACCTGAAGACATCAGCGCCGGTGTCGCCAAGCAGGGTATCTGATCCCAGTCCGCCGATCAGGGTGTCATTCCCGCTGCCACCGTCTAGGTAATCCTCCAATGTGCCGCCATTCAGCACATCGTTTCCGGCGCGGCCGTAGAGGGTATCTGCGCCATCGTCTCCGGCGAGGCTGTCATTATGATCGCCGCCGTCGAGATGGTCGTTATCGGCACCGCCCGACAGGGTGTCGCGGCCATTGCCGCCAGAGAGAGAATCGTTGCCCGCCTCGCCGAAGAGCCGGTTCTGGGACGTGGTCTCGCTGACATATGCTCCCAGCACGGCGTCGTAAGAGGCATAGAGCGCGTCAGCATCATTGCCGCCATAAAGGCTGTCATTGCCGGCGCCGCCGTAAAGGTTGTCTTCATTGTCGCCGCCGCGCAGGGTGTCGTTACCGGCATTGCCGTCCAGCTGATCCTGGCCCAGATCGCCCAGCAGGCTGTCATTGCCCGCCCCGCCATAGATCTGATCCCCCCCGTCCAGACCCGACAAGGTGTCATTGCCGCCAAGGCCGTATGCAATATTGGCCTGTCCGTTCAGAGCATGGTTGTCAATGCCTTGTGTCCCTCGCCAGGCAGGGAAGTTGTCGACAAAGTCAAGCAACGACAATGTGTTGATGCCGTTGAGATAGATCAGCAGATCACCTTCGCTGAACTGACCATCGTCATTGCCGTCAACCCAAAGCTCGACCCGTCCCACCGTGGCATTGTACTGCCAAAGCACATCGATAAAACCGTCTCCAACCCAGTCCGCGTTCATCTGAACGCCGTCCAGTCCGATGCCGGTGAAGGTAAAGCTATATATACCGGCGCCCTGGTTGGGGTTAAATGCCAGTGGCAGGCTGTTGAAGTAGCTGGGGAGCTCGATCAGATCGCCGCCTGCGACGCCCGCGCCCTCAAAACCGTTGATCACATCGACGAGGTTGCTAGCCGCAGGTGAGCTGTCGCTGAGTGGAAAAGCCAGACTGAAGCTGAAAGTATCATTGCCTGCACCGCCGCTCAGAACGTCGCCGCCCAAACCACCAATAATATGGTCGTCGCCGCCGCCGCCGTTGATGATGTCGGCGCCGTCGCCGCCCACGAGGTTATCCGCACGTCCGCCACCTGTAAGAACGTCGTTCCCAGCACCGCCCAAGACGCTCAGCCTGCCGCCGCCGACAGAAGTCCCATCCAGAGTCAAAGCATGTGATGAAGCAAGCGCGGATGCATCAATGGTCAGCAGGCCGCCAGTTGTTGTGGTGACGGCATAATTCGACAATCGCAGCGACGCGGATGAGCCGGCCAACAGCTCAATGACTTCGACCGAAACCAAGGTATAGGTATTGAAGGCGACGATACCGGAATAGGTCCCGTCAAGGATAAGCCGGTCGTCACCTGCGCCGCCGTCCAGGCGATCACTTGCGGTGAGACTGTTCCCCCCATAAATGACGTCATCGCCTGTTCCCGCATTGACTGTATCTGCCCCGCCGCCACCGTGCGCGATGTCGGCATAATCGCCTTGAGCCGTCCCTGTGAAGGAATTGTTAGCAGCAGTTCCAAAATAGGCTGCACTGCCGTTCCCGAAGACAAAATTCGCAGCGCTCAGTGACTGGTAAGCGCCACCCACAAGCCTCACGCTTTGCCCTGGGAACGAGATGACGACATCGCCTCCATCTGCGCTGACCCTCATCGATGCCGCATCGATCCCATCTAAAAATAGTAGCGCGTCGTTGGCTGGGTCGAATTGCAGGGACTGGCCGACATAATCGGAGAACTGAAAATTTGCCATGGCGCACCTTGTCGACGGATGAGAATGAGGCAGGGAGAAGCGGCTTTGAAGGAGGTGGCGTGATGTTCGCGTTCAACCATGCGGCTCTGGGCTGCGGTCGAGTTTGAGTTCAGGCTGTCGTGCTCGCCCCAATCCAAGCGCAAAGTTGAGGGGATCCGGAATTCAGTCAGGCAGTCGCAGCTTAGCCACTCATCTTTGGGCTGTTCCTCAGAGAGGGCACGATTCTCTTTGCCGGAATTTCAGCCTGTAACCTAACCTAGGCGCATGACGCGTTTGCGCTAGGACGGTGGATTAATTTGGCCGTGTCCCAGTTGATGGTGTAGGAGGCCGCGCGCGGAGCCCCGGCGTAGCGCAGCGCGCGGCCGGGCGTGACGCTGGCGGCCATCGTCGATCTTCGAAGTAGGTTTGGGTTGCGAGACCTGTAACCTGAACGGAGATGACGATGACCGATGAAAGAATGGCGCTGCTTGATCTCATTGAAAAGCAGGCTGATGGCGATCTGGTGCGCGAGATGCTGGCCTTCGCCGCCGAACGGATCATGGAACTTGAGGTCGAGCTACGCACCGGCGCGGCCAAGGGCTCGCGTTCACCCCTACGGGAAGTTCAGCGCAATGGATACCGCGAGCGAGACTGGGACACTCGTGCCGGTCGGATCGCGCTGGAGATCCCGAAGCTGCGCAAGGGCAGTTATCTGCCCAGCTTTCTCGAGCCGCGCCGGACGGCCGAGAAGGCGCTGGTCGCGGTGATCCAAGAGGCCTACGTGCAGGGCATTTCCACGCGCTCGGTCGACGATCTGGTCAAGGCCATGGGCGCGGGCGGCATGTCGAAGAGCCAGGTCAGCCGTCTCTGCGCCGAGATCGACGAACGAGTGAACGCCTTTCTGAACCGCCCACTGGAGGGGGCTTGGCCCTATCTCTGGCTCGACGCCACCTATCTGAAGGTGCGCGAGGGAGGGCGCATCATCAGCCGTGCGGTCATAGTGGCCGTGGCAGTGAACGAGGACGGCAAGCGCGAGGTTCTGGGCGTGACCACCGGACCCTCGGAGGCCGAGACGTTCTGGACCGAGTTCCTGCGCTCCTTGGCCGATCGGGGGTTGCGCGGGGTGAAGCTGGTGATCGCCGACGATCACAAGGGCCTGCGGGCGGCCGCCCGCCGGGTGTTCAATGCCAGCCATCAGCGCTGCCGCGTGCACTGGATGCGGAATGCGCTTGCCCATGCCCCGACCAAGCAGCGCTGTGCGGTGGCGGCGATGCTGAAGACGATCTTCGCCCAAGAGAACAAGGCCGATGCCGAGGCCCAGTGGGACTCCGTCGCCGACGCGTTACGCGAGAAGATTGAAAAGCTCGGCACCTTCATGGACACCTGCCGCGACGATGTCCTCGCCTACATGTCCTTTCCGCGCGAACATTGGACCCAGATCGCGTCGACGAACCCGCTCGGACGGGTGAACCGGGAGATCAAGCGGCGCGCCGATGTCATCGGGATCTTTCCCAATGACGAGGCCATCATTCGTCTCGTCGGAGCGCTGATGCTGGAGACCAATGACGAATGGGCCGTCGCGCGGCGCTACATGTCGCTTGAAACCCTCGCCCGCGTCACCGACAATCCAAACGTCAGGCTGCCCGCTGTGGCCACCTGAGTTGGCTCAGACCTCGCTGGAGGTCGGCGCTCCTACACCAAGCCCTGGGACACGATCATTAATTTTAAGGTACCCGCGCACAGGCATATTGTGGCCAAACGGATTCACCGGCTACGGCCTGTCACGTTACCCACTGCGCATCGACTCCTTGGGCGAAAAGCGGCCGCCCCCGGATATCGGATCGTGCCGCCTGGGGTGGGATCATTTTTGTCCTTCGCAGTGGCATTCCCTGGCGCATGCTGCCAGCGGAATTGGGCTGTGGCTCGGGGGTGACTTGCTGGCGGCGGCTGAGGGATTGGCAGGTTGCCGGGGTCTGGGAACGACTGCACCAGGCCTTGCTCTGCCACTTGCACCGCGCCGGCCATCTCGACTGGAGCCGGGCCTGCATGGACAGCGCGTCCATCGCGGCGAAAAGGGGGCGAGGTCACCGGACCCAACCCCTCCGATCGCGGGCGACCGGGGACCAAACGTCACATCGTCACGGATAGGCGCGGTATTCCCTTACGGTGCGCCTGAGCGGTGCGAACGTCCATGACAGCCGGATGCTCGAGCCGCAGCTCGATGCCATTCCACCCGTGCAGGGAAAGCGTGGCAGGCCGCGTCATCGGCCCAACAAGCTGAATGCCGACAAGGGCTACGACTATGCCCGCTGTCGCCGAGCCTGCATGAAGCGCCGGATCAAGAATCGGATCGCGCGCAAGGGCATCGAAAGCAGCAGTCACCTCGGGAAGCATCGCTGGGTAGTCGAGCGCACGTTCGCTTGGCTTGCACGCTTCCGTCGACGCGCCGTCAGATACGAGCGACGAGCCGACATACACCTCGCGCTGACCTACCTGGCATGCGCCATCATCTGCTTTCGGGCCCTGACCAAATGGTTATGAAACGCGCTCTTAGGACGCTGCGTGCTGGCATGCGCCATCGCAATCACTGGTCGTCCAAACAATCGGCCTCCACTAAATTCGGCGAGACTTTCGAGACCTCCGGTGGTGGCGGGGCAGTCGGAGTGGTCATGGCGTGTGAAGCCGTTGTGAGCGTGGATCATAGAGCGGCTGCAAACTTGCTGTGGCGGCCACCTTTTGACCGGCAACCTCGATTTCGTAGCTGGAGGCCAGTATCTCGTCGATTCCCTCATCCCTCCGGCATGGGATATAGCCGAGACCGATGGCGGCCCCAAGCGTATGACCATAGGCCCCCGAGGTGACCTGACCGACAATGCGCCCATCCCGCAGGATCGGTTCGTTATGGAATAAAAGCGGCGCCGGATCGTCCAGTCGGAATTGCAGCAGTCGCCGGCTAAGGCCCTCCTCGCGCTTGCGCAGCACAGCCTCGCGACCGATGAAATCGCCCTTGGCGGTCTTCACTGCAAAGCCCAGACCTGCTTCAAGCACATGATCCTCGTCGGTGATGTCATGGCCGAAATGGCGGTAGGCCTTTTCTATCCGGCAGCTGTCCATCGCATGAAGACCGCAGAGCTTCAGCCCAAGATCGGTCCCTGCCTCAACCAGCGTCTCAAAGACATGCGCGGCCTGCTCGCTGCTGACGTAGATCTCCCATCCCAACTCGCCCACGTAGGACACGCGGTGCGCCCGGGCGAGACCGAGGCCGATCTCGATTTCCCGTGCCGTGCCAAAGGGATGTCCCTCGTTCGACAGATCGGCCGGCGCCACGCGCGAAAGAAGCGCGCGCGAAAGCGGTCCCATGACCGGGATAACCGCCTCGGCCGACGAGACGTCGATGATTGTTGCGACGAAAGCACCCAGATGTCGCCGCAGCCATGAAAGGTCGCGCTGCAGCGTCGCACCGGGGACGACAAGCAGGAAAGCCGTTTCCGACAGCCGGGTCACGGTCAGATCACTTTCGATCCCGCCGCGGGCGTTCAGCATCTGGGTATAGACGATCCGTCCCTCAGGAACCGACAGGTCGTTTCCGCACAGGCCTTGTAGGAATTGCAGCGCATCGCGTCCCTCGACCCGGATCTTGCCAAAGCTCGACATGTCGAGCAGGCCGACGCCCTGTCGCAGGGCGTGGTGTTCTGCGGCGGCATTGTCGAACCAGTTCGAGCGGCCCCAGGAATAGCGATATTCCGCAACCTGACCCTCGTTTGCAAACCAGTTGGCGCGCTCCCAGCCCGCCACTTCGCCAAAAACCGCGCCACGCGACCTCAGATGTTCATGCAGCGGTGAGCGGCGGACTCCGCGGGCAGTCGCCATCTGGCGATAGGGGTAATGGTCGGCATAGAGCAGACCCAGCGTTTCGGTCACGCGCTCACGCAGATAGTGACGGTTGCGTTGGAAGGGCTGGGCGCGCCGGATGTCGACCTCCCACAGATCGAAGGGCGGCTCGCCGCGGTCCATCCACGCCGCCAAGGCCATACCTGCCCCCCCGGACGACGCAATGCCAACCGAATTGTAACCCGCCGCCACCCAGTAGCCGCAGATCTCGGGCGCGGCACCCAGATAGTAACGGTCGTCCGGGGTGAAGCTCTCGGGGCCATTGAAGAAGGTATGGATCCCGGTCTCGGCCAGAAGCGGCATCCGGACGATGGCCTTTTCAAGGATCGGCTCGAAATGATCGACATCCTCGGGCAGCTGGTCAAAGCAGAAATCTTCGCGGATGCCATTCATGCCCCAGGGCTTCGCCACCGGCTCAAAGGCGCCCAGCAGGATCTTTCCCGCATCCTCCTTGTAATAGGCGCATTCGTCGGGGACGCGCAGCACCGGAAGCTGCGCAAGGCCGGGAATGGCTTCGGTGACGATGTAGAAATGCTCGCAGGCATGCAGCGGCAAGGTGACGCCGTTGACGGCGGCCAGATCGCGCCCCCACATGCCACCGCAGTTGACGACATGGGGTGCGGCGATATGGCCGGTCTCGCCCGTCTCATCCTGCCAGTCGACCCCGCTCACACGTCCCCGGTCGGTGGTGACGCGGGTTACCTTCACCCCCTCCTGTATCTGCGCACCTCGCATTCTCGCGCCTTTCGCCAGCGCCAGCGCGATATTGGCAGGATCTGCTTGGCCATCACCGGGCAGATGCACGCCCGACACCACGTCCCGCGTCTCAAGATGGGGGTAGAGCGCCTTGATCTCACCTGAGGAAAGCTCGTTCACCTCGACCCCGAAGGCCCGCGCCATCGAGGCCTGGCGCAGCAGCTCCTCTCGTCGTGCCGGGGTCAGCGCGACCGTCATCGATCCGCGCTGGCTGAAGCCGGTGGCAAGTCCGGTCTCGGCCTCGAGCCTGCGGTAGAGATCGGCAGAGTATTTCGCGAGGCGCGTCATGTTCTGGCTGGCGCGAAGCTGGCCGACCAGCCCCGCCGCATGCCATGTGGTGCCCGAGGTCAGCCGCTTGCGCTCCAGAAGCAGGATATCGGTCCAGCCGCGTTCGGCGAGGTGATAGGCCACCGAACAGCCGGAGATACCGCCGCCGATGATGACGACGCGGGCCGAGTTTGGAAGGTCGGGCATGAGTCGCTCCTTGCCAGTTCCATCCATGGATCGCATGAGAAAGTGAAAAAGCAACCATAAAATTTCATCAATGCAGATGTTGTGCGAAGTTTCATCACGAGAGTGACTGGCGCAGGCATCCGAAATCCCCTAGTTCATGCATCATGGACAGGATCGGTCAGGACATCAGGGCGCTGCGAAAAGCGCGGCATATGACCATTGTGGATTGCGCGGGTGCGCTTGGCCGGTCGGTGGGCTGGCTGAGCCAGGTCGAGCGCGGCGTAACCACGCCCTCGGTCCGCGACCTTGGCCAGATCGCGCAGCTCTTCGATTTGAATATCAGCTTTTTCTTCCGTTCGGCCTCGCGCAATCCCGGGGAGCAGGGCCTGATCGTGCGCGCGGCGGATCGCAGCGCCATCGGATCGCCCGATACCGGCCTGCGTGAAGAATTGCTGTCGCCCGGTCTTGGTGGTGGGTTCGAGATGATCCGGTCGGTCTTCGCGCCGCGCTCCGCCTCCGACGGGATGAATCCACCGCGCGAGAAAGAGGATGGCGGAGTGCTGATTTTAGGTCGCCTGACCCTGAGAATTGGTGCCAGGCAGTTTGCGCTGGAGCCGGGGGACAGCTTCCAGTTCCATAAGGAAGCGTATGGCTGGGAGAACCCCCATGACGATCCGGCCGAGGTGATTTGGATCGTCTCACCCCCTATTTATTGATCGCGGTCGCTCACATGCAAGTCGCATGACTATCGGTTAAGGGGAATGCTGCCCGGCAGCAAGGCCAGTGCGTGACCGGCCGCACTGGGACCGCACGTTCTCCTCCGGAAGATCAGAAGGTTGCCTACCCGTTTATGCACCACATCACACTGTTCCGAGCCTCTAATGGAAGGGCACGCACTCGCCGCATGGGGACGAGTGCCGCAGTTCAGGTGGAGCTGATATGATCGTTCCAATAAACGTAGAGGCGTTCGACGTCGCCACTTGTCAGCAATGGCATAGCGCGCACCAACGCATCTTCGGGCCAGTCCCACCATCGCATTTCTAGGAGCAGACCGATGATCCTGTCTTCGAACCTGCTGCGGATAATCTTGGCCGGATTTCCAGCAAAAATTGCGTAAGGCGCAACATCACGCGTCACCACCGCGCGGGTGCCGATGACGGCACCATCGCCAATGCTGACGCCCGGCATGATGATCGCTTCCGCGCCGATCCAGACATCATTACCGATCACTGTATCCCCGGCAGGCAGGAAGCCGTTCGCGGCCCCGGCAAACGCCGGCACCTCTGGCATCCAGTAGAAGGGAAAGGTGCTGATCCAGTCGTTCCGATGCCCCTGATTGCCCCCCATGATAAATGCAGCCCCTGATCCGATAGAGCAGAAACTGCCGATCACGAGGCGATCAACACCTTCGTCCTGCAAAAGGTATCGGGCGCAGTCGTCGAAGCTGTGGCCATGATAGTAGCCCGAATAGTAGCTGAAGCGCCCGACGACGATGTTCGGATTGGTGACCTGCTTGTCCAGCGTTATGCCCCGAAAGGGACTCTCGAAGTGGTTTTGCATTTGTAGCCTCTGTATGATCTGGGTGTTCGCGGATAGACGAACATTGCGCAGTCGCCGGTGGCGATACGCGATTGCCCTTGCTCAAGGCGCAGGGCGTCATTCAGATGGTTCGGTCCGCTGACTTCATAAGGGGCCTGACAAAGGATGCAGTAAGAAGTCTGGCATCATCGGTAACCGACAGCCATACCCATGTTGACCGGCGGCAGGTTCTCAACCTTGATGACTGGAATTTCGCAGCGACACCACCAAATGAGCATCGGCTTTGCGGAGCGCCGCCTTGCCGCATTCGAGGGGGCCGAACGGTCAGTTAGGACCGCGAGGGGTCGCTCCACGGTGTGCGTCGCCTGATTGACTGCTTTCGTAATTCTTCTGCAGGTGCAATGCCGCAGGCTGCTGACAGCTTACCGCCCGATGGGCCAGTGACGGTCCAAATTTCGCTGCGGTGCGCATGAACAGCTGCTAACTCTGTTTGCTGCAGATGCGGTGCCGCACCGCCGAAAGTCAGCTCACCGTAATCAGCCTCCGGCAAACCCGGCGCGGTTCACGTCGACCTGTCGGAGATTCGTGAGGAGCTCCTCGGGCTTATACTTCTTTAGCGGCATTCCTTCATTCAGCTTCACTATCCGCTCATGGTGGAAAGCAAACTCATCATCCCGGAAGGCATTCCCCAATGCAGACTAAATGCGTCCGTTTGGGCCCCGACTTTTCGCTGTGCCATTGCTAGCCACGGCGCATAAACGGATCAATTCCCCAACTTCAAATAGGAACAACATCGGCAAACTGGTTTTCCAGCCTGTCAACATGCTCCGATGGCGCGTGCAAATATGGACCGTTTTCCGCCCTGTATTCCGGGATTTCACTCCCATCGCGCCAGCGCGTTAGGACCGCTGCACCTTGGCTGTGGCGATTTCGCGGATGATCGCGCCCCGGTCGCGTGCATCCATCTTGTGCAAGATGGCACGGATCTGGTTGCGGACGGTGTGGAGGCTGACCTGCCGCGTCCGCGCGATCTCGGCGGTCGAGCAGCCCTGACCGATCAGCGCGGCAATGCTGGCCTCGGCCGCAGACAGCTGAAACCGCCGGATGAGGTGGCCTTGGACCGAACAGATCTGATCCCGCCGCGAGATGACGAATGCCAGCTGCCGATCGGGCCAGCCAGCTGTCTGAAAAACGCCGGGAAACAGCGGCGAACCCAGCGCAGGAGCGGCGCTGCTGATGGCCCGGATCGTCCAGCCGCCCAGATCATGGCTGTGCATGGTCCCAAAGGGCGCGCGGCCATTGCCTAACGCCGCCCCAAGGTTGGCCGCCCACAGCTGGGCCTGCGGATCGGCAAAGCCCAGCCGTCCGATCCGGTCGATCCGCAGCGGTCCACCCAGCATCGAGGTGACACCGTGATCGGCCCAGATGATCAGCAGATTATGGTCGCAGATCACTGTCCCGCCCTGCTGGTCCGGCACCTGCCCTGTGATGTCCAGCATCTGGCGGCTGCGCAATTCGGCGATCGTCTCGCTGACGCGAAAGGCGTGGGTCACATGCGGCTGCATCCTGTCCAGTAACTCTGGGTCCGCTGATCGGTCGTGGCGCGATAATGCCTCCGGATATTGACCGCAACGATCAGCGCGCGGTCCTGATGCGTCTGGGTCTTCAGTGCCACCCCGCCCGCCAGATTGTCCTGAGGCCGCATCCAGTCATTATAGAATTCGGTCCGCAACAGCATGTCATCGGGCACATCCATGACCGAGCAGCGGGTCGTTCCGGGTCGGACCTGCACCAGATAGGCGGTGAACGGATTGATGGTATTGTAATAATCGGCAAAGGCCTGCAGACCCTCGGGGCCGATCCCGCCGCCTGTGGTGACATAGGTGACGCGGCGGCGGTTGCCATCGACCCCGAACAGCGTCGCGGCGACGCCGGGTAAAGCGCCTTCAAGCAGCAGGATGAATTCCTGCCATCCCAAAGGATCCAGCGCGGCGCGATGCAAGGACGCGATCAGCACCTGTTCTTCAGCAGGCAGACCATCAGACACCCAGCCCCCCAACATGAAGGATGCACTGAAATCAGCCTAGCGCCGACGCGAAAAAATTCAACGCGCCAGTCCGGCGCAGCCCGCTTATCGCGACGCGATCATTTGCTGCGCCGCCACCGGCAATTCCGGTGGGGCCACGAACATTTCCATATTGCTTCTGCAACTATGCCCTGATTGCGATGCCGCAACGCGGTGGGCAGTTTGCGCCCGCGCCTTCCGTTGCGCCGGAGAAACTAGGGCTATGCTGCCGTTTTTCTGAATGTCGGCGAAGAGCCCATTGCGAACATTCACGTTCGGGGCTGCAGTTCATCCACTTCTCGCATAGACCGGCCCGAAAGAAGATGGAAAAACGCAGGGCACTACCCCAGAACAAGGGACTTGATCGGTTGTCAAAGAACACGCCATTAGATCTGAATCTGCTTGAGTTGACCCACGCAATCACACAGCGACAGTGCACCGCTCGCGAGCTTGCGGAAGCATCGCTTTCTCGGATCGAGGAGCTTGACCACGGCCTGCATGCCTTCTGCACATTGGACGATACGGCCTTGGAGCAGGCGGATGAAACCGACCGACGCCTTTCCGCTGGTTTGCCCGTGGGACCACTGGCTGGCGTTCCGGTTGCCGTGAAAGACCTGATTTGCACCCGAGGGATGCGAACAACTTTTGGATCACGCCTCTATGCGGATTTTGTCCCTGAGCAAGATGACATAGTTGTCGAACGCCTGAGAAAAGCAGGTGCGACAATCATCGGTAAGACAAACACGTCTGAATTCGGCTATGGCGGCGTTGGCCACAATCACGTTTTCCCCACAACCCGCAATCCCTGGAATGTGGCTCTGACGCCGGGTGGGTCGAGCGCCGGTTCGGCGGTAGCGGTTTCCACCGGCATGGTTCCATTGGCCCTGGGCAGCGATGGCGGCGGTTCGATACGCATCCCAGCGTCACTTTGCGGCGTCTTTGGCATGAAACCGTCGTGGGGACGAGTGCCTCTATACCCAAGCTGTCGCGATCCACGCTACCCCGGGCAGTCCGGTTGGGAGAGCCTTGAGCACATCGGCCCCTTGACGCGAAATGCTACCGATGCAGCACTCGCGCTTTCGGTAATTTCCGGCCCCTCAGCCTACGACCGTCATTCTGTTCCGTCTGAGAGCGGTGACTGGGTTCTGAGCAGTTTGGATGCAATGGCAAGCATCCGGATCGCATTTACGGGCGACCTCGGGTTTGCGATCGTGGATCCGGAAGTTCGCTCGGTTTTTGAACAGGCTGTCGCGCGTCTGAGGACGGTAATCAGCCATGTCGAGGCTGCTTACCCGGCGGTTGGCAACACCGAAGGATTACTCGACACGCTTGTTGCGCTTGAGACGGACCGAGTTGGCCTGAAAGCCATGACTGCGGAACAGGGTATCGAGTTGGATGGCTGGATCGGAAGCATCCTTGAGCGAACCTGGACCGGCGATCAGTTCACAGCCGCCATCATGGAACGCAAGCGCATCGCAAATCTCACTGCGGACTTCATGCGTGATTTCGATTTTCTGCTGACCCCCGCAACCGCAAGCGCCGCCTTTCCGATCGATACCTACGGTCCTGACAAGATTGCAGAGCAGATACTGCCGCCGTCGTCATGGGTTCCGTTCTCCGCGCTCGCCAATTTCACCGGGTTGCCTGCCGCCTCGGTGCCCATTGGTTATACCCAAGATGGCCGACCGATCGGACTGCAGATCATGGGACGCCACTTGGACGACAAGGGTGTCCTTAGCCTTTGCGCCATTGTGGAGAAGCTCTTTGCGCAAGACCGTAGGTCAACGCCATCTGTCTGACACGAAATGGCTACCGCGATTGATCAGGCCACAAAACCTATATCTGTCGCGAACTCTCCAGAAATCTGAACGGCAGCTTTGTCCGCATCGCGACCATCTCATCGAGGATTTCGCTGCGCGGTGCCTGAGTGGCGGCTTCGGCGAAAGCCGCGGTGCAGAATTCATGACGGTCGACCGGCCGTAATGGGCCGGACCGTGTCTATCGCCACTTGGCAGCCGCATGAGGCCCGGCTATGACGCCTGCAATCCCCTGGACCCGGTGAAAGCCCGGGTGGCTATTCCGGCCGCCGATCCGCCGGACCACGCATATTCTCCGCGTTCTCCACATCATGACACAAGCACTGCACTATCTGCGCCAGTGGCAGGACAACCCTGTCCGCGAAATCCTTGCAGGCGCGGTGGCGACCTTCGCCCTGATCCCCGAGGTCATCGCCTTCTCTTTCACCGCCGGGATCGACCCGGCCGTCGGGCTTTACGCCTCCTTCGTCATCAGCATCGTGATCGCCGTCTTCGGCGGGCGGCCCGCGATGATCTCGGCCGCGGCCGGGTCCGTCGCGCTGGTGGTGGCCCCGTTGGTCCGCGACCATGGGGTCGAGTATCTCTTTGCGGCGGGCCTGCTGGCCGGGCTGTTCCAGATCCTTTTCGGCTTCGCCCGGCTGGCGAGCCTGATGCGCTATGTGTCGAACTCGGTCCGCACTGGCTTCGTGAACGCGCTGGCGGCGCTGATCTTCGCGGCGCAGCTGCCGCATATTATGAACGCCGGGGCTGCGGGCCTGGCCGTGATGGCGGCGGGGCTGGCGGTGATCTGCCTTGCCCCGCGCGTGACGACGAAGGTTCCGGCTCCATTGATCTGCGTGGTGCTGCTGACGCTGGCCTGCTCGATCTTCGGGATAAGTGTGCCCAAGGTTTCGGACCTTGGCACTCTGCCCGACGGTCTGCCGCTGTTTCACCTGCCGCAGGTGCCGCTGGATCTGAAGCTTCTGAACATTATTTTCGCCCCCGCCCTGGCCATTGCCACAGTGGGTCTGTTGGAAAGCCTGATGACGGCTGGGGTAGTGGATGACCAGACCGGCACGCCCTCGGACAAGAATGCCGAGGCGCGGGGGCTCGGGCTGGCCAATGTCGCGGCAAGCCTCTTCGGCGGCATCGCGGGCTGCGGGATGATCGGCCAGACCGTGTCCAATATAAAATACGGTGGACGTGGACGGCTTTCCACGCTGGCTGCCGGAGGTCTGCTCTTGGGGCTAATGGTCGCGGCGGGCGACCTGGTCGGTCAGGTGCCGGTGGCTGCGCTGGTGGCGATCATGGTCATGGTCTCGGTTGACACGCTGGATTGGTGTTCACTGAGGCGGCTGCGCGGCACACCGAAACTCTCCAATCTGGTGATGCTGGCGACGGTGGCGGTCACGATCGTCAGCCACAACCTCTCGCTGGGCGTGCTGGTCGGCGTGCTGATGAGTGGGGTGTTCTTCGCCACCAAGGTGGCAGCCCTGCAGCAGGTGCGACGAGAGGGTGACACCTACATCGTTGAGGGCCAGATCTTCTTCGCCTCGGCCGAGGCCTTCATCGATGCCTTCGATCCGATCGACCATGACGGGCCGGTGACCATCGACCTGACCCGGGCGAAGCTTTGGGACATCACGGCCCTGGCGGCGGTGGAGAAGGTGCGAGACCGCTTCCGGCGCCACGACTTGGTGGTCACAATCAACGGGTGGGAAAGGCCGGCATGACTGCATCGCTACCTTCACGGCCGAAACTTTACTGCGGTGCCGGTCGAACGGCAGCTTCCGGGAATGCGGCCATGCTGAATCCTGACTGTTTGACCGTCCGCTTTGGGCCGACCGGCAAGTCTCCTGTCGGCCGGTGTGATGCTCACAGATCTATCCCTTCTGACAAGGTGAGCGCGTTATCAAGATCAACGCCAAGATATCGAACGGTGCTGTCCATCTTGGAGTGGCCCAGCAGAAGCTGCACTGCCCGTAGGTTGCCCGTATTCATGTAAATCTGGGCCACCTTCGTTCGGCGCATCGAATGGGTGCCATAGGCACTTGGTTCCAAGCCGATCGACATCACCCAATCACGCAGGATCCGCGCGTACTGCCGTGTCGACAGATGCGGGCTGTGGTGCAGGCGACTGGGCCATAAATACTCAAGGCCAAGCATCTCCGGGTCGGCGATCCAGCGCTCAAGGGATTGTCGCGTCGTCTCGGCGATTTCTAAGCGAACCGGCTTGCCAGTCTTGCTTTGGGTGACCGAGGCGCGCTCCTTGACCCGTCCCGCGGCGAAAACATC
The DNA here is from genome assembly GCF_009711205.1 of Paracoccus litorisediminis. Taxonomy (GTDB): domain Bacteria; phylum Pseudomonadota; class Alphaproteobacteria; order Rhodobacterales; family Rhodobacteraceae; genus Paracoccus; species Paracoccus litorisediminis. The sequence continues at coordinate 18,463 of NZ_WMIG01000021.1, forward strand.
GCCGACTTTCAGACAGACAAGGTCACAGCCTCGCAACTTGCTGTCGATGGCCAGGTTGAACAGCGCCAGATCGCGCTTGTTGCCCGCCATTTCCAGACGGACGCGGATTGACTAGACGTGCTTTGGCAGCAGAGGGCGCTTCTGGCCGATGATGCGGCCCCGGTTCCAGGCGGGCCGTTCGGGTCGTAGCGCAGGAAGAAGGTCGTTGGACATGGTGTTGCCTCCTGTCCACCTGTCCCACCCAGACTTCGGCAGATCCGACGCCGCTAAAGTTATCACACACCGATCGAGTCGTTCCGCGTCCTCATCGCGGACCTGTCAGTATAACTTACGGACCGTGCCCTTTGACTTTCAAGGGACCGACAACAGACGGTTGGTTAATTCGAGCCCATCAGCGACATTCGATTAAGGAGCAGCGTGCCTGGATGCTTCGCAGGTGCAGCGAAACTGACGGCCCATTGCTGACGCTCGATCCCCGCTTTCGCCTCTTCGCCGCACTCCCATTAACGGCCGTTCAGCCAATGTGCGGCAGAATCCCAATGGGACGGCAGCGGTGCGGACGAACCGGCCATAAAGTGATTTTCGGGCGAATGCCCGCCGGAGGTCATGGTTTGCATTGGCGCGCTGTTCGGAGGACCGCTGCGGTCACGTGTCAGGCCTTTTTTCGGTTCTGATACATGACTACCGGGCGTTCGCATCGTCACATTTTTTGATCTTATCTTAGCGAGCGGCGCTTTTATCGAGCTCCGAAAGGGACCACATCAATGGCAGCCCATATCAGATGCGGAGGCGTCGGAGGTTTAGGAAGCTTTCTCTCGTCGTCTTGGTGTTCTCTGCTGCGGTGGGAACGGCATTAGCGGATAGCAAACCGTTGACCCCCGGCCATATCCAAGAGGCCGCGATTATGGGTCTTAACCCGCATGTCTTCAGTCGCATGGACATCGCTCAGATCGAAGCTGAGCCAACCTGGCGCGACCGCCGTGAACGTATCCGCTTTATCCTCGAGAAGAAGGCCAAGGCCGGAGAGGATATCTCGAATCCCTATACCTCCAGCGGATGGTTCGGGGTTTATGGCGGCATGGGACAAGGTCGTGTAGGTATCGGAATAGGCTTCTGAAATCCGGTTTCGGCACATTTCGCGGGAAGGCAGGTTCGGGTCCTGCGACACCCTCCATGCGACCGAGCGAACCGTAGATGAAAAGCATCGCGTTTTGGATTTCTGTCGCCCGCGTATGAAAAAACCCCGAGGCATCGCCGCGGGGTCTGTTCATCGATCAGAATTGCTTCAGACGCTGCGGGCAACACGCTCGATATCGCCACGGGTCAGGCCGAGATCGCTCAACTCGCGATCCGTCAGCTGGCTCAATTCTCGGCGGGTGATGCGGGCGTCGTTCCAAGCGGAAACCATCGCGGTCACGCGGGCAAAGACGAGACCCAAACCACCGGCAGCACGGTTATGGCTCATTTCGACAGCAGACATCTCGGCACCTTTTTCATCTTGCCCATCCATCGGGCATGTTGCGGACAAAAGGGATATAGGCCGGGCTTCATATGGGAAGTAGCCGTGATCCCGGCAGAGCAGCCATGCATTCTGCGCGGGTAGCATGGGCGGTTGCCAGGCTTCCCGCACAGACTAGCATGCAGCGTGAAACCTGCACCGAAGGCGTGCGCGACATCGACGCGGCCGCGTGATCCCTCGCCTCGTCGCGACACCTTCAGGAAAGAAAACAATCATCATGCGGACGAAGCGGACGGTCAAGGTAGCCCCCCTAGACCCTTTGGAGTTGTCTCCATAGCCTGATCCGCCGAGGCCGAGACATTTCGGGATTAACTATTTTACCAGCCTGCCTCCCACGCCTACGTGACCATGCTGCCGGCGCTGAAGGAGGAAGCCGAGACGGCCGCCATCACCGCTGAGGTCGAGGCCCGGACTGCAAAGGATCACGTGGGCAAAGCGCCGCCACCGCGCGCGAGCGGCGTACCGAGCAGATCTCGATCCGCACCCCGGTCCAGCACGCGCGTGAAGGTGGAAAGCCTCGCCAAGACTAAGAGCATTTCTTTGGCTGAACTGGTCGAACGGGCAAAGAGGGCCATCGCCCCTTTTTTAACGGTGAAGGCGACCCGTCACGCTTCGGAACCGCAACACGCTCGCGAACCGAAGTCATGGTATCCCCTCAAATATTTGTGTCTCATTTAACCGCCGGAGATCAGGATCGGCACATTGTTCAACATTGCGGCAAGACCCGGCGTTTGCCCACGCGAGAAACCGCCTGACCGATTCATCCCCGCGCCGATCAGCTTTACGACCTCGGGCGAGCCGGCGAACTTCGAATGGCTGCCCGAAGATGAATCGTGGATCTGCGACAGGTCGATGACCGTCACACCCAGTCCGTCAAGTTTGGCCGCATCGGTCGCACCTACACGTGGCACGCCACCGGCGATCCGACGCGAGGCCAGAAGTGCACGATCGTCCTTGGAGACTAACAGAAAGATCTTTTCGCGGATCTGGGGCGAAAGCTGTTCGATCTGAGTACGAAAAAGGTCGATATCGATGTCGGGAGAGGCCAAGACGATGTTGTTGATGGTCCGCCGCTTGCCTAGGGTCCCAGCCTTCTGCGCATCGACAAGTCCCTCCATCGTCAGTAGTGTTCCCATGGAATGGGAAAAAATATCAACGCTTTCAGCGTTTGTATTTACCATGATGTCTGAGATTTCCTTCAACTTGCCGCGCGCGATGAGGGCGCTGTTCATGTCATAGACATAGCGCGTGGCGCTGGCCGCCGAGGCCCAGGTCATCAGGACGGGGACGCCTTGGTAGTTGGTGTCCTCGACGAATTGGGTCAGGCGAAGGATCGCATCGCTAGCCGTGTTGTTATAGCCGTGAACGAATAGCAACAACCGCCGCTGTCCGGGTGGGCGTTGGGCCAGTTCGCGATTTATCTCCGCAATGAAGGAGGTGTCGCTGCGATAGACCATCGGTTCGACAATCGTGAATTCCTTGCGGGGATCGGGCGGCAGTTCCTGGGGCCGCTCAACCTCGCCCACCTTGTGGTTCGGCGGAACCGTCGTCACGACCGAAGCTAGGCCAAGTGCGGGTGCGCGCGCCGCCGAGAAAAAGGCTCCCGTGACCTCCGTGGCCTGCCGTGTCGTGGTGATGAATACTTTGTGACGACGAACCTCGGCTAGATGCGCGGTCGGAATCTCGGGATTTTCTACACCGATCAGTTCCGGAGGACGGTTGCATCCCGCAAGCAAGGTCGCAACAAGCATCAGTGCAAAAGGTAGCCGATTTGAAACCGCCAGATATTCTCTTCGCATATAGCCCTCGGGGGGTTGTCGCCGTCGCCCGGAGAGTGCCGGAGCCCGTGTGCCCGTGCAAGTGAGTACAGCTCGCGGAAAGGTACGCCCCCACTTGGCCACCAGCCTCGCTGCGCTGCGGTAGTACCTGCCAGGCGATCGGTTTGAGATCGCTACTCCCACGGGCTTGCAGAAGGTCGAAGACCTGCAGGTGGGTGATCTGGTTGAGACATTGGATCGTGGGCCGCAGCCGATACGATGGATCGGATCGCGCAAAATCGAAGGGGCAGCTCTCGCCCAACGCCCTGAACTTCGGCCAATCAAAATTCCCGCAGGAGCCTTGGGCAAGGGGCATCCGGAACTGGATCTGCTCGTCTCACCCCAGCACCGCATCGCGCTGTCCTCACCGATTACTCGGCGAATGTTCGGCCAGGAGGAAGTGTTGGTACCGGCAAAGCACCTGATCGGATATGCTGGCATCACCGTCGAGGCAGCTCCTGAAATCGAATATTTCCACTTCGTCCTGGATCAGCACGAACTCGTTTGGGCAAACGGGGCACTGACAGAAACCATGCTGGCAGGACCGATGGCACTAAAGGCGCTCGGAGCTGCCCAGTGCCGTGAGCTTGCGCTGATCTTTCCGGAGATCGAGATGCCGAGTTTCACGCCTACGCCAGCTCGCCGGATACTCAAGCGGCACGAGAACAGACAGGCACTGCGACGGCACGAGAAGAATCACAAGAGCCTCTACGATAAGGTGAGCGCGAGCTAAGCCAAGTTTTGCACACATCAGGCGACGGCCGAAACTTGAGAAGGAGTCCGTCGCCACGAGTCGTCCAGTAACTTACATCGTCTTAGCATGGCGAGCGTTGCCAGCAGCTTACCTACCGCCGGAGCAGCTTGCCAAAACCATGATGATAATCTTGCTGCGGTAGGAAGCGGCGCAGTCTGCGCATCCGTATGAAACCCCCAAGTGCAATCGTGGGGTATACGGGTAAGGAATGTGAATTTAGTCAGACCTCGAGGATAGTTGACGCAGGGCAGTGGCATTGTCTCCACAGATGGAGAGAAGTTTGCCACGGTCAGTGATACGTATTTTTCCGTAACCCGGCTCGATGCAGTCGAGGTCGTGTAGCCTGCGCATGACCCGCTGCAATGTCGGCTGCGATAGTGCAACGAGCTCGCCGAGCTTAATTTGTGACAGATACACCCAACCCTCGGGATCTGGCGCGTGCTCCAAATGCATTAAGAGTCGCAACGCGACCCGAGACTCCGAAGAGGCAATCGAGATGTTGGCCAACAGGAAGAAGGTGGTGGCGAAGTTCTGGTAGGAAAGCGCATAGAAATCGTGGAGAAGCATCGGTTTCCTCTCGACAAGTTCTTTCAGTTCTCCTGCCCCCAAATGAATGACTGCAACCTTCGTCGCCGCATGGACCGAGACCAAGCGTTTGGCGGATGACATGAGCGCCAGATCGCCCACCCAAAAGCCGGGATCTGCAGCGTGAAAGGTGAAGTCATTACCATCAGTGCGAGGAATAGAGATGTCCAACGCTCCTGCGACGAGACCGAAAACGCCATTCGCCATGTCCCCAACCGAATATAGGGCAGCACCGGTCTCAAACACACGCAGACGCGCGATCGAGGCGAGCTCAGCGCGGACTACATCTGATCGCTCCGCAAACCACCCTTCTTTCGAGAGGAGATCTAGTGCCTCTGGCAGTGTGACCGCATCGACCGGCTTCTCACGTTGATTCATTGAAACCCATCATTTGAGTTTTTTGCTCTGATATTGTGCAGCTAGGGTAGATCTACCACGATTCGGAACGATGCATAGTCGATCCGTCGCGGCGGTGGACAGCCATGCGCGGAAGACAGTGTCATGGATGTTTCTCCTGAGACTTGCGTTCGATGAAAATAGCAGGTGAGAAAAACATGCCTATTCCCAGACGCTTACTTAACTCAGTCGCCGGCATTCTTTGTGCATTTCTGGCACTTCCGGCATTCGCGCAGGACGATCCTCGTAACGATGCGAGCGAAACGACCAAGCAGACGAACGCCAAACTCCTCGATTATTTGCCCTTCGACGATAAGACTGATTTCGAGGATGCCAATCGGGGTAAACTGGCTGATCTACCGCCAGAAATGATCAACACCGCCGACGGTGCACTGATCTGGGACCCGGGCAAATATGGTTTCATCAAGGAAGGCTCAGAAGCCCCGGACTCAGTCAATCCTAGTCTGTGGCGGCAGTCCCAGTTGATCAACATCAGCGGCCTGTTCGAGGTGGTGAAGGACGGGATCTATCAGGTCCGGAACCTCGACCTGTCAAACATGACCATCATCGAAGGCAAGGAAGGCATCACCATCGTCGATCCGCTGGTTTCTGCTGAGACCGCCAAGATCGGGCTGGACCTCTATTACAAGACCCGTGGCGAAAAGCCGGTCAAGGCCGTGATCTATACCCATAGCCATGTCGACCATTATGGTGGCGTCCGCGGCGTCACCAGCGATGAGGACGTGGCCAGCGGCAAGACCAAGATCTATGCGCCGGAAGGCTTCCTTGAGGCTGCTGTTGCCGAGAACGTCTTTGCGGGTACCGCGATGAGCCGCCGCGCCAGCTACATGTATGGCAACCTGCTGCCGCCGGATGAAAAGGGTCAGGTCGGCGCAGGACTTGGCACCACGACCTCGGCCGGGACCGTGACGTTGATCCCGCCCACCGACATCATCACCAAGACCGGCCAGAAGGAAACCATCGACGGCCTGACTTACGAGTTCCTGATGGCGCCTGGCTCGGAAGCACCCTCGGAAATGCTGTGGTATGTCGAGGATTACAAGGCCATCGAAGCGTCGGAGGATGCGACGCACACGCTGCACAACACCTATTCACTGCGTGGCGCCAAGATCCGGGAACCGCTGCCCTGGTCGAAATACCTCAACGAGGCGCTGGTGATGTGGGGCGACGATGCCGAGGTGCTTTTCGCCCAGCACCACTGGCCGACCTGGGGCAATGATAATGTCGTGGAACTGCTTGAAAAGCAGCGCGACCTCTATCGTTACATCAACGACACCACGCTCAACATGGTTAACAAGGGCATGACCATGCGCGAGATCGCCGAAGACTTCAAACTGCCGCCCGCTCTCGACACGTTCTGGGCCAGCCGCGGCTACTACGGCTCGATCTATCATGATGTCGCGGCGACCTATGTGCTGTATCTGGGCTGGTTCGACGGTAACCCTTCGACGCTACATGAGCTGCCCCCAGTCGATGGCGCCAAGAAGTTTGTCGAATACATGGGCGGCGCGGATGCCGTGATGGAAAAGGCCAAGGCCGATTTCGATGCCGGTAATTATCGCTGGGTCGCCGAGGTCATGAATAAAGTGGTCTTCGCCGATCCGGAAAATCAACCGGCCAAAAACCTGACCGCTGACGCGCTCGAGCAGCTGGGTTATCAGGCCGAATCCGGTCCGTGGCGCAACTTCTACCTGTCCGGTGCGCAGGAGTTGCGTAAGGGCGTGGCACAGCTTCCGACCCCGAACACCGCCAGCCCCGACACGATCGAGGCCATGTCGCTAGAGATGATCTTTGACTATGCCGGTGTGCGCCTCGACAGCGCTAAGGCGGGCGACGCGAACATCAAGCTGAACTTCGACTTCGGCAGTGATGGCAAATACTTGGTTGAACTGGTGAACGGCGTTCTGAACCATACCAAGGACGTTCAGGCCGACGATGCCGGTGCCACCGTGACCTTGCCGCGTAGCGCGATAAACAAGATCATGCTGGGTGAGGAGACGCTGGATCAAGCGACGTCGTCGGGTGAGGTGAAGGTGACGGGCGATCCTGCCAAGCTGACCGAGCTTGTCTCCTATCTCGACAAGTTCGAATTCTGGTTCAACATCGTCACTCCTTGAATGGCCATTAGAGCCTCAATTGGTGGCAACTGATCTTCGATATACGGACAGGCCCTTTGTGGGCCTGTCTTTTGATCACAATATAGCTCCTGTCGACAGCACCATGGCCAGCCACGTTCTACAAGCTGCAGAATGCTTTTGAGAGGCCCCGGGCCTCGGGAAATACTGGCACCCCTCCGAAGGTCCAAAAACCAGCACAGCGACGCAACGGGAAGGGTTTAAGATGTGCGCATGGTTCCGATCGTCAACATCCTTGGGAGTGATCTCGGTCATCGCAGTGACTTCTCTGGCTCCGGCTAGCCAGGCCTTTGACTGGTCGATCTTTGTTGATCCTGACGATCACATGTTCGATGCCTCGGCCTTGCTTGCCCGCGGTGGCTTCATTCCGATCCCGGTCATCATCACCGAACCCGCGGTCGAGGGCGGGTTCGGCGTTGTCGGTCAGTTTATCAACGGTGCGCTTGGCCCCGGAGGCCAAGGTGCCCGCACCATGGTCGGCCTGGCCTATACCGGCAATGATTCCAAGGCTGGAGGCATCATGCGGACGGGCCAGTTTCGCGAAGGCAAAGCCCGCTATCAGCTTGCCTTTGGCGGTGCGGATATCACGCTCCCGATCTTTCCCTTCGGATTGGACCGCTCTGTCGACTATTTTAATGAAGTGTTCGGAGGGATCGCAGCAGCACGCTTTCAGATCGGGGAATCTCAGTTTTGGGCCGGACCGCGTCTAACTTATCGACATTCCGTGGTTTCGCTAGGCGCGGGCGAGGATGAAACCGAAATCGGCAGCCGCGTGCGCGCGCTGATCAACGATGTCATTGATTCAAAGCAATATATATCGTTGGGGGCGTCGGTGCATTACGACAGCCGCAACAACCCAGTCTCGCCCACCAACGGTATCAATGCCGTGCTTAAATTCGATCGCTATGACAGCGCGTGGGGCAGTGATGCGAATTTCAACAATGTCTCGGCGACCGTCGCCAGCTTCACCGAATTCGGCGATGCTTGGTCGTTGGGAATGCTGGCGGAATACGACACGACAGGCGGTGACGTACCCTTTACCTTAGCCCCCAGCGTCGGGTTGCGCGGTGTGCAACATGGTCGTTATTCCGGCGACAGTGCACTGACGGCCGAGATCGAGTTGCGACGCCAGTTCACTCCTCGCTGGGCGGGTGTGGTGTTTGGCGGATACGGCGAGACCCATGTCAAAGATTCTCGCCTATATCAGGCCGAGGACGATATCTGGACCTGGGGAGCAGGCTTTCGCTATCGCATCGCGCGCAAGATGGGCATTGACGCCGGGTTGGATATTGCCAAGGGCCCGGAGGACACGATCTTCTACATCCAGTTCGGCCACGCTTGGATGCGGGCGATGGACTGAGGCAGTAAGATCGGCCCAATTGGGCGCTGTGAAAAGAGGCGGCGACATAATTGAAAATGTTGCACGGTAGCAACGAGAAGCCCAACCGCTGATCAGTCGTATCGGCCCGCCTGCAATGGTCGTTCCCATGAAGAGGCGGGGCAGCTAACAGGTCTTGTATACTTTTCCATTAGATTCAGGATCCGACAGATGACGACCGGCGTAGTGAAGTGGTTCAACAACGACAAAGGCTATGGGTTTATTCAGCCTGATGCAGGAGGGGCCGATGTCTTTGTCCACATCTCGGCTGTAGAGCGTGCTGGTCTGCGTGGGCTTCCTGAGGGACAAAAGGTCTCCTCTGAGGTTGAGTCCGGTCGCAACGGTAAAGACAGCGCGGTCGAGCTGACGCTCATTTGAGCTGCGAGTGGATCCGCAGGCCTAAACGCTAGTTTGTGGAAGGCCAGAGCAATCACCATATCCGGATAGTCGTTGTTGGACATGCAGAATAACCGGCGTGCAATACATTCCTTGGCGATTTTTGTCCGGGCGACGATTATTGGTGGCCTCGTCTTTTTGCTACCATTCGGGATCGTGCTGCTTGTGATCGGCAGACTCTATGCCGCGGCGAGACCCATCGGACAAAAGCTGCATGAGTTGGTCTTTCCCAATTCGATCTCGAACCTATGGCCGCTGGTGTTCTCGGTGGTGGTGCTGATCGCAATTGCTTTCCTTGCCGGGATTTTCGCGAAAAGCGGTTTAGGACGACGGACATTCGAGTGGCTCGAGTCGGCACTGCTCAGTCGAATGCCTCCGTACACGATCTTAAGGCAGATGATCGAAGACTATGTCGACGGCGATCGCAATCTTGCTACGAGCAAGGCTGTCGCTGTCGTCATGGTCCATTTTGATGACTATTCTTGCCCCGCCTTTCTGGTCGAGCGCCGCGAGGACAAAGCAGTGCTGTTCATTCCCGGAGCACCTTCTGCAACGTCGGGGAGCGTCGCATTTGTCAATTGGGAGCGTGTTGAGGAATCCAACCTGACGCCGTTCGAGGTCATGCAAAGCATGCGGCGTCTGGGTCGAGGACTTGGGATCGGGAAAGGATAAACTTCAAGTCTCTGGATAGCCGGGGATGACGCGTTGGCGCAGTGTACATCACCGGTCTGGGCAACCCAATGTGCCAGCACAAGGTCCTATGCGGCTGGCAACTGCGACCTTTGAAAGTTAGAACCGGACATTCATCCCAATCACCGGGCCACTGAGCGCGATATCGGAATCGAGCCCGCCAATTTCCTGTTCAAGCTCCATGTGGCGATAGCCAGCTTGCACCGCCCAACGTTCATTGATCCGGTAGCCGACTGTGGCGACAGCCTGCCAGGTGGTCTCGTCCCCAGAGGTCTGGCCATAATCGAAATAGCCGACTGCAAACCACTGCTCGTTAAACGGAGCGGTAAATCGGCCGGCGACCAGAGGGACCGCCCAAGTCTTATCGCCGCCGAAATTTTGGTCGTTGGCCACACGACCCGCCTTGAGGCCGACATCCAGATCGACATCGAAGGCGCGCAGCCCAACTCCGATATCGGCCGTCAGCTGCGCGCTGTCATAGCTACGATAAAGTGCATAGGCCGAGACGGCAGAAAGCTCGGTTTTTATGTCACCTTCTGAATAAGCCAGCCCGAAGGGCGTTTCCTTGCCGGTTGAGAGCTTTGCGTAGACGCCATCGATCAGGACGCTCCATTCATCCCGCCGTGCCTCAAACGAACCCATGAACGCCATGTCGAGATTATCGAGTACATTGCTGCTACCTGACCCGCTGCTCAACTCTCCCAGAGGGGTATCGACTGTGGCATCAAGGCCGGGCACCCACGCATAGATAGTCGCGGAATACGACCAGTCCGCCTCTTGTGCATGCGCCATCATGGGGAGGATGCAGAAAGGCAATACAAACGTTTGTAGACGCATTTTATCTCTCCCATGTTCGTTACTGTGACGGTGACATCTTTGACACTCTTTGGGAATGTTACTCGGATTTTCCGGACCGAGATGCGCTTCCGCGGTCACAGCGTGTGGTCATCGAATGCGTAACGCTCGACCTCGAGGCAACGAGGCCGCTACTCCCCGAATGTCCGACGTCAGACTGCGGGACAATTCCCATTTAAAAGTGTCCAAGTGCTGGGAGTGAACTTCCAGTCTTGCACTTTTGCCGCAGCTGAGTTGCCGCGTTGCCGTCAGGCAGTAAACGCCTGCTCGGTGTCGTAGGGCGCCGCGTCACCTGAATGACCGCTTGATCAAATATGCTGCAGTTACCGTTCCGCAGCGCGGCGGACGTCTCTCCGCCCAATTGGCCTGTGACGGTCCAAATTTCGCCGCGGAGCGCACGAACTTCTGCTATCTCATATTGCTGCGGATGCAGCGCCGCATGGCTGAAAGTCGGCTCACCGCCCGTCATGGGCCGCAGGACAGGGCGATCGCTGCGCGGCGCAGGAGTGTCAGCTTTCCCAAGTTCGCCAGTGGGGCAGTGCTGCACTGCCGACAGACGGCTTTCCGCCCTAGCATCGTGCAGGTGGCAGACACGAGGATTGGGTTCCTGTGTGGCAAACAACCGGCTGGTTGGTCCACTTTGTTAATGAAGCGGTAGTCGTAAGCGTGAGCTTAATTAACATAAATCGGATTATACCTGTAACGGTATAATGTTACCGCTTTATAAAGTTGGCACCCTATCTCTTCGGGGAGGTTGGCGATGCAGTAGCCAAAATGTAGCGCATCGACGTCATTGTAGGATATGTTGAAGTTGAGTTGTCCATCTATGAGGGCGCGGAGTTCAGCCCGTCGAATGAGCCCCAAGAGCATGCGATCGGTCGTTGAAATTACCCAGCCCCCGCAATAATGCGGGGGCTTCCGTTTCTCGGCAGAAACGCTCAGGTTCGTTCGCGGACGAAGTCATCCATGCGTTGCTCGGCCTCCTCCTTGGTCCAACCGTATTTTTCCTGAAGCTTGCCAGCCAGCTTGTCCTTCTTGCCGGCAATCTCGGTCAATTCGTCATCGGTCAGGTCACCCCATTGCTCTTTGACCGAACCTTTGACCTGGTTCCATTTGCCTTCGATGATATCCCAGTTCATGAGGATGTCCTCAAATAAGTTTGGCTTGTTGATGTGTGCGGGATTTCAGTGGCAGTGGCCTAAGCTCGCCGCCACAAAAATTGCACTGTCGCTATTGCACGATGTGCACGACTTTGCGGCTGGTCGGATCGACGATGACCGGCTGCTCATTGACGTAGACATAGCGATAGTCCGAGTTCGGAATCTGTTGGACCTCGACGGTTTGCGGCAATTGCGTGCCGACGACGACCTGTCCCTGCACTGGAACCGACTGAACACGGTTTTCCAGCACATAGGTGCGGGTTTCTGCGGTCATCGCGTCTTCGGCGACATCCCCGGCGACTGCGCCGACGACACCACCGACAGCCGCCCCCACTGGACCACCGACGACTGCGCCAGCAATGGCCCCGGTTGCGGCACCACTCGCGGCCCCGCCCCCGGTGGTGTCTTGACCGGGCTCAACCTTCTGTTGGGTTACGACGACAGGTTCAGTGGTCGTCGTGACCGTGGTTTGCGCAAGGGCGAAGCCAGCGCTTGAGGCAAGCGTGAACGCACCCAAAGAAAGGGCAAGAAACCTGTTCATGATCTTGTTTCCTCTGCATTTTTCCTTCGGCGACATAACCAGCTTGGACGGTCGATGTTCCAGAAAATTACGCTCTGCATCATCCAGACCGGCTGCCTCTTCGCCCCCGGCTTCGCCAAAACTTTGACCTAGCGAGGAAAAATCCCTCGGCCAGAATGTGATGACGAATTCGTGTGCTGGTAAGTAACTTCACTCGAGCTCCGGCCGTTCGGCATTCGAGAATTCGACTGTGTTGTGCATTCTCCCGAGCGTTGCGAAGTCCGGAACTCCTCGTGCCCCGCAAGCGTCACTCTCCGATAGGTCGCGGTGGAGAGGATCATGACAACTGCAAAAGACCAATCGAATGCACCCGCCAAAGCCATTCCCACTAAGGAACTCGAGGAGCACATGCCCTCGAAGGCCGCGACCGTGCACGAGATCCTGCGCCGCGAGGGTGAACGCGAGCTTTCCCGCGAGGTCTTTGCGCTGTTCTGGTCGGCCTTGGCAGGCGGCATCACCATGAGCATGTCGCTGGTCGCGCGCGGCATCTTTCAGGCCAACTTGCCCGAAATCGAGTTGGGATTCCTGATCGAGGCCGTGGGCTACACTTTCGGCTTCATCTTCGTCATCGCGGCGGGCCAGCAGCTTTTCACCGAAAACACCGTGACCCCTGTCATCCCCGTGCTGCGCCGCCCCAGCCTTGGAAATATCGCCGCCTCTTGCGGCTTTGGGGAGCGGTGCTCGCGGGCAATACCATCGGCGGCGTGATCGCGGCGGCGGTCTTCGTCTGGATGCCGCTCTTCAGCCCCGAGACCGATGAGGCCTTTCTCAAGATCAGCCAGCACCTGATGGAGAAGACGCCGACGCAGATGTTCACCGGCGGCATCGTCTCGGGCTGGATGATCGCGACCATGGTCTGGGCGATCCATGGGCTTGAGGCATCGAAACTGTCGCTGATCTTCCTCGCCACCTATCTGGTCGCGATCGGTGATTTTCCGCATGTCGTCGTCGGCAGCATCGAGGTCGCCTATCTTCTGTTCATGAACGCGACCACAATTCCCGAGGCGCTGTTCACCTTCCTGATCCCGGTGACCTTGGGCAATATTGTCGGCGGCACCGCGATCTTTGCGCTGGTCAGCCACCTTGAGGTCCGTGCCGATGAGGAAGTGACCTGACTGCCGCGTTCGTGGACAGCCCTGCGGCGTTCCGCCGACCCGCCCGCCGCGTCGGAACCGAGACCCGCCCGAGAGGTTGGGCCGACTTGACGCGGCAATCGAAAGGATCCCGATGCCAAGCTGGATGCAGACTTCGCTGGTCTTCCTCATCGCGCTGGCTGCAGCGTGGAGCGCGGGCTACCTGCTCTACCGCCTGAGCTTGAGGGCCCTGCAAAACCGCGACGAATTCTGGCGGCGCATGGCTGGACGGGCACGCGGCCCGCTTCAGCTTGGCCTGATGATCATGGCTTTGTCCTTTGCCGCCAATATCGCGCCCTTGCCTGCCCTGCAGGGCCAGGTCCTGCGCCATGCCCTTCTGATCGCCTTCATCGCCTGCGCGACATGGGCGCTGACCATCATGCTGGATGTGTGGATGACCCTGCATCTGCGCCGCTTCCGACTGGATGTCGAGGACAACCTGCTGGCCCGCAAGCATGTCACCCAGATCCGCATCCTGCAGCGGGTCAGCGTCGTCCTTGTCATCGCCATCGGCATCAGTGCGGCGCTGATGACCTTTGACCGGGTCTGGCAATATGGCGTCAGTCTGCTGGCCTCGGCCGGGGCGGCGGGGATCGTTCTGGGTTTGGCGCTACAGCCGGTGCTGCGCAATCTGTTGGCCGGCATACAGCTTGCCGTCACCCAGCCGATCCGCATCGATGACGCAGTCATCGTCGAGGGCGAATGGGGCAATGTCGAGGAAATCACCGCGACCTATGTCGTCATCCGCGTCTGGGACAAGCGCCGTTTGATCGTGCCCCTGAACTATTTCATGGAGCAACCCTTCCAGAACTGGACGCGCAAGGACGCCACCCTGATCGCCACGGTGCTGATTTATCTGGATTACGGCGTCAGCATCCCAGAATTGCGCGCCGAGGCCGAGCGCATCACCCGCGCCTCGTCTCTGTGGAATGGCGAGGTCTTTGCCCTGCAGGTCACTGATTTCCGTGACCGCGAGGTCGAGATCCGCATCCTCGCCAGCGCCCGCCATGCCGGAAAGGCCTTCGACCTGCGCTGCGAGATCCGCGAGAAACTGCTCGCTTATCTGCAGCGCGAGCAGCCCTCGGCCCTGCCCCAGACCCGCGCGAGCTTCGCCGATGCGGTAAGGCCCGCGTTGAATTAGACGCGGTCGCCGCGCAATTCCCGCGCCAGCAACCGCATTAGATCGGCGGCAGGCATTGCCCGCGCCAAAGGCGCGCCCTGCCCGGCCCATTGCGCGGCAAACCCATGCTCGCCCTGCTTCACCGCCCCGGCACTCAACTGCTTGGCCGCGTCATAGGCATAGGGATAGCCCGCGGGGCGCTGTTTTGATGCCTCGCAATATTCGATGAAGCGATTGACCATGCCCCGCGCCGGTCGCCCAGAAAGCGCGGCGGTCAGGCGGGTGTGAAACGCCCGCGCGCCGCTTAGGCTTTCGTGATAGGCGGCATTGGCGGCGGATTCCGGGCAGAGGATGAAGGCCGTGCCCAGTTGCGCCGCAGCGGCCCCCAAATCCAACGCGGCCCGCACCCCCTGTCCGTCCATTATCCCGCCCGCCGCGATCACCGGCAGCGATTGGTTTTGCACCAGCAGCCGGACAAGGACCGAGGTACCGAGCCGCTCATCCGGCGCGGCAGGGTCGAACATACCGCGATGGCCGCCCGCCTCGATTCCCTGCGCCACGATCGCATCGACCCCGGCCTCCTTGATCGCGCGGGCCTCGACGAGATTGGTGGCGGTGGCCATGGTCTTGGTCCCGAGCGCCCTCAGCGCGGCAATCTTTTCCGGCGCAGGCAGGCCAAAATGGAAGCTGACGACCTCGGGGCGGGTCTCGGTCAGCAAAGTGAAGGCATCCTCGTCATCGACGAAAGATTTATAGATTTCCTCAAGTCGCACCGGGGGCGTGATGCCGAATTCCGCAAAAAGTGCAAGGAAGGCCAGCCATTCCGAATCGCGGGCGGGATCGGGTTCCTCGCGCTGATGGCAAATGACGTTCACATTGATCGGGCGCGAGGTCAGTCGGCGCGTCTCCTCGATCATCGCCCGCGCCTGCGCGACGCTGCTGGAACCGATGCCAAGCGCACCCAGCCCTCCGGCATTGGAAACGGCCGCTGCCAAGGCAGGCGTCGAGGTTCCGGCCATCGGGGCCTAAATGATCGGAAGGTCCAGTCCACGATCAAGCAGCATGTCTTCAGCCTCCATCGCGTCACCTGCCTTGGCAGGGTTACACCCCGCGCATCGCGCAGGCCAGCGCACCTTCGACTTTTCCCTTGCGGAACCGGGCACTTGGCGACATGCATGGCTCGTAATAATGGGGGAAGTCGATGAAACCCGACAGCCTGCGCCGCAATCTTTATCTGGGCACGCGCGACCTGCATGACGCGCTCGACCAGAGCATTGGAGCATTCGCGGATCGCGACGACTATGCGCGCTACCTGCTGGGCACGCTCCAGTTCCGCGCAGCGCTTGAGCCCGCCCTTGAAGGCGGTGATTTCGCGGCGCTGGAACTGGTGGGCGAGCTTCGCCGCGACCTTGCGGATTTGGGGCTTGCACCCTCCCCCGAAATGCCACCGCTGGCGCTTGACACGCATGAGGCAAAAGTCGCGGCGCTTTATGTCTCGGAAGGGTCCGCAGTTGGCGCAAGGTTGATTTCCCGCAAGGCTGCGGAACTCGGGCTCGACGACGGGTTCGGAGCCCGCCATCTGGCGCAACAGACCGCCGATCGCGCGCGCTGGCCGGCGTTTCTGGAATGGCTCGAGGCCCAAGATGTCGCGCAGGAGGCCGTGGTCCACGAAGCGCGGAAAATCTTCACGCTTGCCAAGCAGGCATATCGTGTCGATGCATAGGCCATGACATCCGAGCCCGCCTTCGACGCCACGCTGGTGGGAATACCCATCGATCTCAACAATTGTGATCGGGAACCCATCCATATTCCGGGCAGCATCCAGCCGCATGGCTGCCTTCTGGCCTGTGATAATGCGGGTCGGCAAGTCTTGCAGCATTCCGCCAATGCGGCAGAGATGCTCGGCCTGTCGAATGCTCCGTCGGGGCAGGATCTGGTCGAAGTCATCGGGCATGAAAGCGCCCATCGCCTCCTGAACACGCTGGCCATTGCTGGATCACGCCCCCAGCCCGGCCTGATCTTCGGGATGAGGGTGAATGGCCGCGATTTCGATGTCAGCGCCCATCGCTTCAACGGCAATGCCATCATCGAATTCGAGCCCGCCGCCGAGATAGGCACGATTTTCAGCCTGTCGCGCAGCATTCTCTCGCGCCTGCGCGGATTGCAGGACCCCGAAGAACTCATCGAGATGGCCGCCGCGCTGATGCAAGCCCAGATCGGCTATGACCGCGTGATGATCTATGAGCTTGGTCCTGACGGTGCGGGCAAAGTCGTCAGCGAAGCCAAGCGCGAGCATCTCGAAAGCTTCCTTGGCCAATATTTCCCGGCCACCGATATTCCGCAGCAGGCCCGCGCGCTTTATCTGCGCAATCCGATCCGGGTCATCGGCGATGCCTCTTGCCGGACGGTGCCGATGATCGCAAGCGGTGCCGAGCAACCGCTTGACCTTTCCTATGCCCATCTGCGCAGCGTCTCGCCGATCCATTGCGAATATCTACGCAATATGGGCGTCGCGGCTTCGATGTCGGTCTCGATCATCATCAATGGCGCGCTATGGGGCTGATTGCCTGCCATCATTATACGCCAAAGGTCATGTCCATGGCCGAGCGCGCCGCCGCCGAGATGATCGGCGAGTTTTTCGCCATGCATCTCGATACGCTGACGCGACGACAGGCGCGGCATCTGGAACGCGCCGCACATCAGACCATCGCGCAATTGCTGATTGATGCCAGCCGCGGCACCGATGTGGCGGCTGCGCTGCGCAATCGGTTGCCGGATCTCTCTGAGATGATCGAGGCCGATGGGCTGGCGCTTTATTTCGACGGCGCGTGGACCTCGCTCGGCTGCGCCCCGAACCTTGCGGAAGTGATGCCGCTTTTGCGACATCTCGAAGACATCGACAGGGGGCAGGTCTTCAGCAACTCGCGCCTTATGGCCGTTTTGCCCGAGGCGCAGGATCTGACCGCGCGTTTTGCCGGGACGCTGGTGGTGCCGCTGTCGCAGCGCTCGCAAAACGCGTTGATCTTTTTCCGCCGCGAGGCCCTGCAGACGCTGAAATGGGCGGGCGATCCGGCCAAAACCTATGAAAGCGGGCCGCATGGCGACCGGCTGACGCCAAGGAAAAGCTTCGCCATCTGGCAAGAAACCGTGCGCGGAACATCTGCCCCTTGGTCTGAGAACGATCTGCGCTTTGCCGAGGCTTTGCGCAATTCGGTGGTCGAGGTCATGCTGATGAACAGCGAGATCCTTTCCGAAGAACGCGCCCGCGCCGCCACGCATCAGAATGTGCTCAATCAGGAACTCAATCACCGGGTGAAGAATATCCTCGCGCTGATCAAATCCCTGATCAATCGCCATCCCGGTGACGATGCCTCGCTGCCCGGCTTTATCGACAGCCTGAACGGGCGCATTCAGGCGCTGTCGGCCGCGCATGATCAGGTGGTGCGCGATGGCAGCGGCGGGCGTTTGGGCGAGTTGATCGGGGCCGAATTGGGACCCTATCTGTCGCAGGACGGGCAGATTGAAATCTCCGGCCCCGCCGTCGAACTGGAAAGCCGCGCCTATTCCATCATGGCGCTGGTCCTGCATGAAATGGCCACCAATGCCGCTAAATACGGGGCCTTGGCGCATGGCGGGCATCTACGCGTCGTCTGGACCATCTCGCCCGCCGGTGATTGCCGCATTGCGTGGACCGAGACCGGCGTCACGGACCTTGTGAAGCCGACCCGTAGTGGTTTCGGCTCGGAGCTTTTGGGGCGCGCGCTGCCCTTCGATCTGGGCGGAACGAGCCAGCTTGAGTTTCGGAGCGAAGGCATTGCCGCCGAATTCACCCTACCTGCGCGCTTCATCCGGCTGCTCGACCGACAAGAGGACATGAGCCGTCCGACTATCACCGCCGCGCAGCAGGCGCCTATGGCTTCGCTTTCGGGCATGCGCGTCTTGATCGTCGAGGATCAGGCCCTGATCGCGATGTCGCTGGAGGCGGATCTGATCGACAATGGGATGCAGGTCAGCGGCATCGCCGGAAATGTCGCAGCGGCTTTGCGATTGATCGACAAGGACGCGCCTGACCTCGCGGTTCTGGATGTGAACCTCGACCATGAAAGCTCGCTGCCCATTGCCGAGCGCCTGCTTGCACTTGGCATCCCCTTTGTCTTTGCTACGGGCTATGGCAGCCGGGTCAATTTGCCCGAGCATATGCGCGCTATGCCCGTGGTCGAAAAGCCTTATCAGATTGCGGAAATCATGGCGAAGCTCATTGCGGCCCACGAGGGCAAGTGACCTTTGCCTCCGGGCGCGGTGGGTATTTATTCGGTCGGGTCGCCACTGGCCGCACCGCTGCCAGTTGGCCGGTTCCAACGCGGCTGGCGCGTGCTGGTCGGCATGTCATCCTCGTCACGTTCACGCGCGACCCGGTCTTGCCGCTTACGCTTGTCTGAATCCCGTGAAAGCGATCCTGCGGGCCGCTTCGGATCTTCAGGGTTTTGCTTCTTGCCCCGTTTAGGCACTGATCTCTCCTCAATGCGGCGCTGCGATCAACTTGCGTCCCGCATTTGCAATTTGTCGTAGCGCTGCAGCAGATCCGAAAATTCGCGGGGATAGGGACAGGTCGTGAGCGTCCCCAGAAAAGTTGCAGACCATTGAGCCACATCGGTCCGCTGCACGACCTCCAGACAGGCGGCGTGCCGCCTGCGGCGCTCGTCATGCGACATGCCCAAAGCGCAGGATATCGCCTTGGCAATGTCTTCAATGTCATAAGGATTGACCAGCAGGGCTTCGGTCATGTCTTCGGCCGCTCCGGCGAAGCGTGACAGGATAAGAATGCCGGGATCGTCCGGATTTTGAGCCGCGACGAATTCCTTGGCGACGAGGTTCATCCCATCGGCCAAGGAGGTGACAAGACAGGCCTTGGCGCGGCGGTAGAGCCGCGCCAATTTCGCGCGGGCAATCGGGCGATGGATATAGCGCAACGGCGTCCAATCCAATTCGGCAAAGCGGCCATTCACATGACCGGCAATTTCCTCCAATTCGCGGGTGATCTCTTGATATGCAGGAACCTGCTCACGACTGG
Source organism: Paracoccus litorisediminis (assembly GCF_009711205.1). Lineage (GTDB taxonomy): Bacteria > Pseudomonadota > Alphaproteobacteria > Rhodobacterales > Rhodobacteraceae > Paracoccus > Paracoccus litorisediminis. Next base: position 38,073 of record NZ_WMIG01000021.1, read on the forward strand.
GTGGCGCGATCTGCAGCAGGCAGGCTCTGGCATTATCAGTTCGAGTTTCCAGATAGCGGGCGAAGCCTTTGAAGCGATTGGGCAAACCTTTCGAGTAATCCAGTCGGTCAACCCCGAGGATGAAGCGTCCCGGCTCTTCTGCGCCAAAGGGATTTGGCCCGGCTTTTTCCGCCTCTGCCGCAAAGCCCGCGGTGTCGATCCCGATCGGGAAAGAACGGACCGAGGTGATGCGATGCCCGAATTTGACACTGCCATCGGGCATAAACTCGGCACGCGGATCGGCGCGAAACATCTCGAGGCAGCGGGCAACATCGCTGCGGGTTTGCAGGCCAACCAGATTGAACTGCGCCAATTCATCGGCAAAGCGTTCGGGATGGGTCAGAACCGACAAATCCCCCAGAGCCGGAAACGGGACATGTAGAAAGAAACCTATGCGGTTTTGCACCCCTGCCGCGCGCAGCTCTGCCGCCAAGGATAGAAAGTGATAATCATGCACCCAGATCAGATCATCGGGTCCGGCGATTTGACGAATGATCCGCGCAAGCCTTGCATTCACTCTGCGATAAGCCGCTTCATATTCCGGGCGCAATTCGACCAGATCGCCACGCCGGTGAAAGAGCGGCCAAAGTACGGAATTGGCGTAACCGAGATAATAGTCGTGCATCTCGATTTCGCTCAATCTGAACGCGAGACGTTGATAGGGCGCGGTGCTGACTTCCTCGAGCCCGTCATCCGCTTGCCCGGCTTCGGGATGCGCGCCGATCCATATGCCACCCGAGGCAGCCAAGGCATCATGCAAAGCGACCATCAACCCGCCCGAGACGGCATCTCCCATCGGAATTCGGTTCGAGATGACGATCAGACGTCCTGACATGGAAGACCTCTTGCAGGTTGGGTAGGCAGGACCAACCTTGGCGGTGGCGCGGTGTTCCGAAAATTCTGCGATTTCCCAAAGGCGCTTCGGGAGGAAGGCCCCCCGAAGCTCATGCAGCAGCCTCAGGCCAGCGCGCTTTCCTCCTCGGTGTCATATTCCGAGGCGGCATCGTTGATCGAGCCTTCGGCCAATTCGTTCAGCTTGCCGTCGGCCGCCTTCTCTTGCGCCAGGATCGCGTCGATATGGTCGCGGATCTCTTCGAGGCCCAGTTCCTCGGCAAAGGCGCGCAGCGAGCCATAGCGGGTGATCTCGTAATGCTCGACCGCCTGGCAGCTGAAAATGATAGCCGCGTCCGAGGCTACGCTGTCACCGAAATCCTCGAGCAGGCTCTCGCCTTCCTCCAGAATGCCGTCGATCGCCTCGCATTTCTCGCCGCGGGCCCGTTTGCCCAGGAGCTCGAAAACGGTCTCGAGGCTCTGGATCTGGCCCTCGGTCTCGGCGCGGTGCTCTTCGAGGGCCCGTTTCAATTCGGGATGATCGGCCTTGCGGATCATCTTGGGCAGCGCGCGGTAGATCTTCTTCTCGGCATAATACATGTCCTTGAGGCCATGCTCGAGCAGATCCGAGAGCGATTTTTGCGTGGCTTTCGGGCGCTGCGCCGCGGTCGAGGCGGATTTTCGGGCGACATTCTGTGCCCGCTTTCCGCGCTGCTCGGGGCTTGCCTTGGCGCTGGCGCGGCCTTCGCTGCGCGCGCTCTTGCGGGCATTAGACTTGGGTTGGGTGGCCATCATCATCCTCCATGGGCTGAAATCCAACTTGCGGGACTGAAAATCGCCAAGGGAGCCAGTTTGTTCCCGAAATGCCCGATAGATTTTTTCATCTTCCCGACCGGGAACATCGGGCGCCGGCCGAGGTTTCAGCCACTTGGTTCGCAAGCAGGCAAACCTGGGAACACGCTGCGATTCAGGCTTTTGTGATGGCAGGGAACCGAAAGCGGCGCTTCGGGTTTGGCACACAAAACAAGAACAAGGATGCGCGTCATGAACTTCCAACTCCGCCTTGGACATTCGGAACAAGTCAACCACAATCACCGGAACGTTCTGGATGCCGAGGTCGAGCAGGCCCGCGCCGTGACCCGCCAACTCACACGCAGGCATTATTCCAGCGTGCTGGAGCTTGGCTGTTCGCCCGTCACCGCGGCGGCCGATCTGGCGCGTCGGGCGGATCGCTTCCTCGCGCTTGACGACGACCCGCGAAATGTCGAGGCTGCTCGGGCAAGGTTGATCTGCCGTCCTCAAGCGCGGGTGCGCCACGCCTCGGTGCCGCGGAACTGGCCGCGGCGCGCGTTCGATCTCATCGTGATCTCGGAGATGATCGCGCGTCTCAATCGTTTCGAGCTGCGCGCATTGGCGCGAAGATGCGCCGAAACGCTGAGCGATTGCGGCGAGTTGATCCTGTTCTGCGATCTTGAAGATAGTCGCAGCACGGTTCAGCGCATCGCAGCGGCAGAGGAGTTCCGACGCGAATTCGGCCGCTTGCGTCAGCTCGAGATCACCCGACACGCACATGCCAGATCGGCTCTGCATCTGACGATTTTGGCCCGCGGCCAAATCGTGCCCCGCGCGCAATTCGAGACCCGCGAGGGCGCATGACGATCAGGGCGCGCGGGGCCGAGACAGATATTGAACTGCCCGACTCGCCCGCGGATCTCTCTGCCCGTGGTTGGAAAGAGGTCGGCACGCAGCTCTGGCGCGAGATTTCCGAAGATCACGTCTCGGTCGTGGCGGCTGGCATCGCCTTCTATGCGCTCATCGCCTTGTTTCCGGCCATTGCCGCCTTGGTCGGGATATCCGGGGTGATCCTTGATCCTGCGGATCTGGGCGGGGAATTGACCCGCATCGTGGCGTATCTTCCCCCCAGCGCGGCGGAGATCGTCAGCGATCAGGTCGTCTCGGTCACCGGCAGCAGCGGCGCGGGCAGCGGTCTGGTCGCAATTTCGGGCCTGGTCATCGCAATCTATGGCGCGATGAAAGGAACACTGACGCTGATCGAGGGGTTGAACATCGCCTATGACGAGACCGAGAGACGCGGAATTCTTCGGCTTTATCTGACCGCTCTCGGCCTGACCCTCGCGATCCTGTTCGGATGTCTGCTGACGCTTGGCCTCGCTGTGATCCTGCCTTCGATCCTTGGTCTTCTCCCCTTCGGCAATCTCGCCGAGACGGTCATTCCTTGGGTCAGTTGGCTTATTCTCGCCACATTCACCATGCTGGGACTGGCCGTCATCTACCGTTTCGGCCCCTCGCGCGAACCTCCTCGCTGGCGTTGGATCAGTCCGGGCGCGGCGCTGGCGACGCTGATCTGGATCGGCGGGACGGCGGCATTCTCGCTCTATGTCCAGCGCCTCGGCTCCTATGCCGAGACTTATGGTGCACTCGGCGGGGTCATTGTGCTGCTGACCTGGCTTTGGCTTTCCGCCTTCTCGGTCCTGGCCGGAGCGGAGCTGAATGCCGAACTCGAACGGCAGGCGGGGCGAAGCGCCGATCATCTTCAGACGGGTGCTGCTTTGGGACCATCCTTGGCACCACAACCCGCAGAGGCAGCATTATCCCCTGAACCGGCGCATATGCGCCTCGCATTATCCGCAGCACCCAGCGACAAGACGCGAAAATTGTCGCCGCTCCTTTTGCTTGCCGGATTGGTCATCTGGCAGGCGCTGCGCCGGGAAGACCCAAGAATCCCGCCCAAAACCTGAGCCCCTCCCCCAGCCATTCAGGAGCGCAAATTCAGAGCAATGATCCAAGGATTTGGCGCAATTCGCTTCTGATTTGGCAGCGCAGCGCCCAGATCGCATGGCAGGCGCAATTGGTCATGGCGTTGCGGCTCGCCGGAGTGGCAGGCGTCTTGCCACAGGACGCCACTGAGACAGGCCTGATGGTCTGGGAGAAGGTAGAAGCCGCCTCCCATTCCTGGTTTGCCGCATGGGGTGCCGCGACCCGCGGCCAAAGCGCCGATCGGGTGGCCCTGGCGGCATTGCGACCCTATCAGCGCCGTGTCCGCGACAATGTGAAACGCTTGTCGCGACCCACGCGGGACGCCTAGTCGCCGCGAATTCCCGTCAGCATCTTTGATTGGGGCCCCGCCATGTTCGAGCAACTCGCCGCTGAATTCGCCCGCCCGATGAGCCTGCCCACCGAGGTCGCGGTCTTGCGCCTGAGCATGGCGCTGCTGCTTGGCGGCGTGATCGGCTGGGAACGCGAGATCAAGGCCCGCGCCGCTGGTCTGCGCACGCATATGCTGATCGCGCTTGCGGCGGCCTGTTTCACCCTGGTCGCGATGGAGTTGATGAACCTGTCTCCGCAAAACGCCGATCTGCAGCGCCTCGATCCTCTGCGTCTGATCGAGGCGGTCACGGCGGGTGTCGCCTTTCTCGCCGCAGGGTCGATTGTAATCAGCGGCGCGACCGTTCGAGGTGTGACGACAGGTGCCTCGATGTGGCTTTGCGGCGCAATCGGGCTGTGCTGCGGCACCGGCGATCTGCGGCTTGCGATGATTGCGACGGTGATGGCGATGATCGTTCTGTACCTGATCCGTGTCCTCATCACCCCCGCAATGCACCCCGAGGATGACGAATAAGCCGACGCGCTTTTCCGAACCGGAGCGGAAACAAACCGTGAGGTCGTGGGTTACCAGCGCTCGAAAACGGGCAGCAAGCCTGCTGCGGAAAGGAAAATGCCATGAATGACACGGTTGGAACGCTGGTTTCCTCGGCCAATGTGAACGGCACGGCGGTCTATGGCCGCGACGGCAGCCATATCGGCACCATTGACCATCTGATGATCGACAAGCCCTCGGGCAATGTCGCCTATGCGGTGATGGGCTTCGGCGGCTTTCTGGGCCTTGGCGAGGAACATCTGCCGGTGCCGTGGCACGCGCTGCGCTATGACACCGCATTGGGTGGCTTCGTCACCGACCTGACCGAGGAACAGGTCACCGGCGCGCCTGCCCGCAGCGAAGGCTGGGATCGCGACCGCGACTGGGAAACCCGGACCTACGAATATTACGGCTGCCCGCCCTATTGGATCTGAGCCCATACGTTCCCGCCCATCCGCCTCACCTCACCTCACCTCACCTTCGGCGAAACAGCTATGGGCGGGAAGTCGAACAACATAACCATCAGGAGGACGACAAATGGACCACAAACTTCATCAGCGGCTGGACGCCAGCGAATTGACCGATGCCGTGCTGTCCGGTGCGACGATCTACGGGCCGGGGGATGAAACCGTCGGCACGGTCTCGCATCTGCATGGCTCGGGAGCCGAGGCTCAGGCCATTGTCGATGTCGGTGGCTTCCTTGGCCTTGGTGCCAAGCCCGTCGCGCTTGGAGTTTCCCAGATCGATTTCATGCGCGACGAGGGTGGCACCGTGCATGGCGTGACCCACCATAACAAAGAGGCACTGAAGGCGCTGCCCGAACATCACCACTGACCGGGACGTGGCGGCACTGCAAGTGCAGCGCCGCCCTTCCGCAAGGAGATCCGCCTATGCCCGCCAAATCCAAGGCCCAGCAAAAAGCTGCAGGTGCCGCCCTGTCAGCCAAGCGCGGCGAGACGAAGAAAAGCGATCTCAAGGGCGCATCCAAAGAAATGTACGAGTCCATGTCCGAGGATCAGCTTGAGGATTTCGCCAGCACCAAGCACAAGGGCAAGCCCGAGCATGTGAAGAAATAGCGGTTCACAGCCCCTCGCGGAATTCCTCGATCAGGCGCTGGACGACGGCCCGATGTGCCTCATCGCGGCTGGCCCCTGCCGAGGCCGCAGCCGCAAAGACCGCGCGTTGACGGCTGGCGGAATTGCCTTGCGCCACGATCTCGCGGACCCGCGCAATGTTGGGCTGGCTGCCCAGTCGGTCGGCATCTTCGGCGATCAGCGCCAGCCATTCCTCGGCCAGTTCCTCATGCGGCTTGATCCGGCCCGCGCCGAAATCGATCAGCCCTTTGTCGAGCCCATGGCGCAGGGCGCGCCAGCGGTTCTCGCCGATCAGGAAATTGTCATATTGCCGCCAGCGCATATTGCGCTCGGAGAGCCGCCACAGCATGCGCAGGCTTGCCTGGATCAGCGCGGCCATGGTGATCGTGTCCGCCAGCCTTGGGCAGGCATCGCAGATCCGTGTCTCCAGCGTCGGGAACCTTGCCGAGGGGCGCAGGTCCCACCAGATCTCGCTGTTATCTTCGATGATGCCCTGTGCCACCAGCACTTCGGTCGCCCGCTCGTAGGCGCTCCACTCCGAGAATTCCGGCGGCAGACCGGTGCGGGGATAGCCCGCAAAAACCGTCGTGCGATAGGAGGCAAGGCCCGTATCGTCCCCCTGCCAAAACGGCGATGAGGCAGAAAGCGCCAGAAGATGCGGCAGGAAATAGCGAAACTGGTTCGTCAGATCGATGCGCAGCGCGGGCGCGTCGATGCCGACATGGACATGCATCCCGCAGATCAGCATGCGTCGCGCCATGCCGCGCATTTCCTGAGACAGGCGCTCATAACGGTCCTTGTCGGTGCGGTCTTGATCGCGCCAATCCGCCGAGGGGTGGCAGGCGACCGAGATCGGGGCAAGGCCGAATTCCGCCGCCTGACGCGAGATGGTTGCGCGCAGCCGCGCCAGATGCGCGCGCGCCTCGGTGATGTTGGCCGAGACCGGGGTGCCGACCTCGATCTGGCAGCGCAGGAATTCGGGGCTAACCTGATCACCGAGTTCGGCCTTGCACGCCGTCATCAATGCCTCGGGCGCATCGCCAAGCGCGCCAGTCTCGGGATCGACCAGCAGATATTCTTCCTCGATGCCAAGTGAAAAGGCGGGTTCCGGATTCATGCTATCCTCGCTAGCGAAAGGCGAACAGGTCCGCGTCGGCGTCAGGCTTGCCCGCAAGACGCGCGGCGATGATCTGGGCCGCGATCATAGAAAATGTGATGCCATTGCCGCCAAAGCCCATCACCGCATGGGCGCGTTTGAACTCCGGGACATGGTCGATAATCGGCAGCCCGTCCGTGGTATTGCCGAAGGGCGCGGCCCAAAGATAGGCGGGCGTGCCGATTTCGATACCGCAAAGCGCCTGCAACTTGGCCGCGATGCGGCGGGCGGCGGAATGCAGCCGGGCAGGGTCTTTGTAAGCCTCGGGGTCGTCCGAATCTTCGCCGCCCGCGATGATGCGACCGTCCCGCGCAGAACGGAAGTAAAGATAGGGATCGGCAGCCTCCCAGACCAGCATCTGGTCCAGCCAAGCAGGGCGCGGGATGCGGGGATGGCTCGCCAATGCCCAAGTCGAGGTGATGCGATGCGACCTGCTTTCCATCATCGGCAGGAATTCATAGCCGGTGCAGAACACCCCCTGCCCCGCCGTCAGGAGCGATCCGTCCGAGGTCGCCAGCGCCACGCTGTCGCCGGTCTCGGCGAGATCGGTGATCTCGCGGGGCGAGACGATCTCGGCCCCGCGATGAACGGCCAGCCGCAGCAGCCCGGCCGTCAATTGCGCCGGACTGGGCGAAGCCGAGGCCTGTGACAGGATCGCTGCCGTCCGGTCGATGCCGAAGCGCCTCCCCAGTGCCGTGTGATCCAGATACTCGCAGGCGATATCAGCCGCTTGCCGCGCTTTGAGCTCGCTGCGCATGTCGCGATGGCCTATCTCTTCGCCGGTCAGGTATAGCGCGGATTTCGGCTGCATGTCGCAAGCGATCCCGGTTTGCCCCACCAGATCCTGCTGATCCCGCACCGCCCGGACCGAGCGCCGCCACGCCCGCTCTGCCTTGTCGCGCCCGATCCGTTCAGTCAGCTTGTGCAGTGGCACGTCGATTTCGTGCTGGATCATCGCGGTGGAGGCAAGGCTCGATCCCCGCACCGGAGGGCGGCGGTCAAGGATCAGGATGCGGCGCTTTTGCCGGGACAGAGCTTCGGCCATCAGCGCGCCGCTGATCCCGGTCCCGACGATGATCACATCCCAAATCTTCGAGGATGGCGTTGTGATCGCGGGCGCGCTGATCGCCCTTGTCGCCGCCCAGAAGGGCTTGTCCAGATGCAGGCGGCGCTGCTTTGTCCGGGCCTCTCGCGGGGCCACGATCAGGCAAGATCCCTGAGCGAAGCCTCGCGGTCCCAATAGCGCAGGGTCGCGGCCTTGGGCAGTTTTGCAAGGTCGACGACGCCCGCGTCCGGCTTGACCCCAGCCCGATCCAGCAGCGCCATCGCACCCTCGTCATGGCCGATCGCCTTGAGATGGGCATAGGCATCCGCGACGAACCCCACCGCAGCGCTGTCCTGCGCCAAACGCCGGGCGGCATCTTCCGCCAACACCAGCGCGACCCCATCGAAAAGCCACGATGGCGAGCCGGCAAGCTGTCCGTCGGCCTTCATCTCGCCACCCTGCAGCGTCAACCCACCGACTTTCGGAGCGATGGTGAAGGGGGTGCCTCCGGCGTCTTTGACGGATTTGATCAAAGTCTCCAGCGCCGATTTGTGGGACCCCTCATCGAAAAGGATCCCGACCTTGCGCCCCTGCAGCGTGGCGTTCCACCGCTTCTGGATCGACAAGGCAGCGCTTGGCTCAAGGTCGATGGGCTCTTTCGCGGGTGGCGCGGCTTTCGGCAGATCCAGCGCCAACCCTTTGGCCACGCGCTCGGCCAGAGCCTCATCGACATTGCGCAGCTGCGACAGGACCCGCAGGCGGATGTGATCAAGGGCCACCTTGGACAGTTCGAAGGTGATGGCAGAGGCGATATGGGCCTGCTCATTCTCGGTCTGCGATTTCCAGAACATGCGCGGCTGGCTGTAATGGTCGGCAAAGGTTTCCGAGCGGATGCGCAGCTTTTCGCCCTCGACCGGCTGCGGGGCCGAGCGGAACCCATCGGCGCTGGGGCGCGGGCCAGGGTCTTCGCCCGCCTCGTCCAGACTGTTCGGCTCGTAATTGGCGCGACCCTTGGGGATCTGCGTCTGCATCATCCCGTCGCGCATCATGTTTGCATAAGGGCATTTCGGCGCATTCACCGGGATCTGGTGGAAATTCGTCGTGCCCAGCCGAGATTTCTGCGTGTCGAGATAGGAAAAGAGCCGCCCCTGCAAGAGCGGATCATCCGAGAAATCGATTCCCGGCACCACATTCGAGGGCAGAAACGCCAATTGCTCATTCTCGGCGAAATGGTTGTCGGGATTGCGGTCCAGAACCATGCGGCCGATCACGCGCAGGGGCACGTCCTTCTCAGGGATAATCTTGGTCGCGTCGAGCACGTCATAGGGCAGGCTGTCGGCCAGCGCGGCATCGAAGCTTTGAATCGCGAGGTCATATTCGGGATAGTCGCCTGCGGCAATCGCCTCCCAAAGATCGCGGCGGTGATAGTCGTTATCCGCCCCTTGCAGCTTTGCGCTTTCGTCCCAGACCAGGGATTGCGTGCCCAGACGGGGCCGCCAATGGAACTTGACGAAGCTTTCCACCCCCTCGGCATTGACCAGCTTGAAGGTATGGATGCCAAAACCCTCCATCATCCGGTAGCTGCGCGGGATGCCACGGTCGGACATCGCCCAAAGCACGGTATGCAGCGTCTCGGGCATCAGCGAAACGAAATCCCAGAAGGTGTCATGCGCCGAAGCGGCCTGCGGAAAGCCGCGATCCGCCTCCATCTTCACTGAATGGACCAGATCCGGAAATTTGAGCGCATCCTGGATGAAAAAGACCGGGATGTTGTTGCCGACAAGGTCCCAGTTCCCCTCATCGGTATAGAATTTGGTGGCAAAGCCGCGCACGTCGCGGGGCGTATCGACCGAGCCCGCACCGCCCGCGACGGTAGAAAAGCGCACGATCACCTCGGTTCGCTTGCCCTTTTTCGCAAACAGGCTGGCGCGACTGAGTTCGGGGATCGGGTCGGAGCATTCGAAATACCCATGCGCCACCGAGCCACGGGCGTGGACGATGCGCTCGGGGATCCGCTCATGGTCGAAATGGAAGATCTTCTCGCGCAGGATGAAGTCTTCCAGAAGCGTCGGGCCGCGCGTCCCCGCCCGCAGGCTGTTCTGGTTGTCCGAGATCGGTGCGCCGTGATTGGTGGTCAGTTTCGGCGTGTCGCCGCGCCCGATCTGCTGGGTCTCGCCGCCTTCGCCGGTCGTTGGGTCATAGGGTTTAGCCATTTTCCTTGCCTTCCGATCGTGGTGGGTAAGGGGCGAACATGGGCTCGCCCGGCTCTGAGCAAAAACGCCTGCCTTCTGGGGCGGTTCCGGAATTCTATGGGCGGATAACCGGGGTCGCAGAGGTTGGGCGGATAGCTGCCGCATGCATCAATTCGGTCAGGACCGGCAGCAGCGCCTCGGCGCGAAACGGCTTTTCGACGACCGGCACATGCTGGAAGCCCTGTGGCAGATGTTCCCGACCATAGCCCGAAACGAAGCAGAACGGAATCCGGTGGCGCGCCAGCGCCAAGGCAACATCATCGACCGGCTGGCCGGACAGATTGCCATCCAGCATCGCCACATCGATCTCCAGCGTCCCGATGACCTGCAGCGCCTGATCGATATTGCGGGCAATATTTACGGATGCGCCTGCGGCCTTCAATTCATGGCTCATATCCAGCGCAACCAGCGGCTCGTCCTCGACCACCAGAACGCAGCACTGACCGAGGCTGCCGATCTTGCCCGCATCGGGGGCCGGCGCGGCCTGATTGTCGGCGCTTTGCTTGGGCGAGGCAGCGCCAAGCGGCAGGGAAATTGTCCAGATGACGCCACTTTCATGCCATTCGGCCTTGACCATATTGTCATCGCCGCCGGCGCTGGCATGGATCAGAGTCATGCCGAAGCCCTTGTGTTCAGGCGGGCTGACAGCGGGTCCGCCACGCTCCTCCCATCGCAGAACGAGGCAGGCTTCGCCTTGATGCCAGCTCAGATCAATGATGCCGTTTGGGGTCGAAAGCGCCCCGTATTTTGCCGCATTGGTGCCCAACTCATGCAGGCTCAGGGCAAGGCGAAGGGTGTTTTCTGGCGAGAGTTGGACCTTGGGACCATGACGCGTGAGTCGCAATGGATCAAGCGTGCCCGCGCGTATCTGCTCGTCGATCAGCTGATCAAGCGGGGCACTCGTCCAAGTCACGTCCGAAAGGATGGAATGTGCCCGTGACAAGGCCTGCAACCGACCGATGAATCCCTGTTCAAACCCGTCGAGGCTCTTGGCCTGTCGTAGGGTTTGCCGCGCAATGGCCTGGACATTGGCGAGCGTATTCTTGATGCGATGGTTGAGTTCACCGATGAGCAGGCTGCGCATCTCTTCCGCGCGTTGGCGCTCTGTCACGTCGAGCACTTGCAGCGAAAGCGAGAGATTTCCGTCGGAAGGATCGCGCAGGATCGAGCCAAAAACCTCGCAATGGATCATGTCTCCATCCGGTCGGCTGACCCGGGCTTCGGTTTTATGCCGCCCCTCGCTCGTGCCGTTTTGGACCCAGGATCGCAACACCGCCGTTGCCTCTGGCGCAAGCCAGCCCTGTTCGCCGATCACACGACCGAGCATCTGATCGGCGCCCACACCAAACATCCGCTCGGCCCCCTGCGACCAGCTTCGGATCGTCAAGCGGCAGTCGCATTCCACGAGGGCCAAAGGTGAATTATCGGCATGGGCCTTGAGGCGTGAGATCGCGGCATCGCGGTGATGGGCCAAAACGCGCAACTCGTCGCGCTGACGCTCCAATTCGCGCGCTTGCCGGCCTATCATGAAAAAGACATCGGCCTTGGATTGCAATATGACCGGATCGATTGGCTTAAAAATGTAATCGAGCGCGCCGACCTCAAAGCCCTTGAAGCGACGGCGTTCATCACGATCCGCTGCCGTCACGAAGATGATCGGAATCTGGCGGGTACGCTCGGAGCCGCGCATCAGTTCGGCCAGTTCAAAACCGTCGGTCTCGGGCATCTGCACGTCGAGAAAGGCCAGCGCGTAATCATGCACCAACATCAATTCCAGCGCCTCGGCGGCAGAACCCGCGAAATCCACCCGCAGACCGTCACGGCGCAACAGCGCCTCCAGCGCGATCATGTTCTCCCGGATGTCGTCGACAATAAGGAAACGGATCGGATTATCGGGCATGGGAGAACTCCTGTGAGGCGGTGCGGCGCCAGATGCGCTCTTTTTCGTTGAAATCGGCAAACAAGGCTGCCTGATCCGAGAAACGCAATGTCTCATGCGCCCCCAGACCCAGGAAGCCGCCACGTACCAGAGAATCCGCAAACAGGCGGAAGACCCGGTTTTGCAATGTCTCGTCGAAATAGATCAGGACGTTGCGGCAGGAGATCAGATGCATCTCCGAAAACACCTCATCGGTGGCCAGATCATGCTCGCTGAACACGACACGGCTGCGCAGATTGCGGTCAAAGGCCGCGCGTCCATAAGCGGCGGTGTAATGATCGGCCAGCGAGCCGCGCCCCCCGGCTTGCTGATAATTCCGCGAGAACCCCGCCAGACGGCCGATCTCATAGACCCCTGATGATGCTTTGGCCAAGGCGCGGCGGTTGATCTCGGTCGCATAGAAAACCGTTCGGTCCAGCAGGCCCTCTTCATGGAAGAGGATCGCGAGGGAATATAGCTCCTCTCCATTCGCGCAACCCGCAACCCAGACCTTGAGCGAGGAATAGGTCCGAAGATGCGGCAGAACTTCGCGGCGCAAAGCCGCGTAATAAGGCGGGTCGCGGAACAACTCGCTGACCTGAACCGTCATGGCATCGATCACGTCGGGCAGGACCGAGGGTTCATGCAGCAAGCGACGCTGTGCATCGGACAGGGTCTTGCAGCCCAGCCGCTCGCGCACAAAATCCGCGCGCCGGGCCAGAGACGCCCTGGAATACGCGCGGAAGTCATAATGGTAGCGCAGATGCAGGGCCTCAAGGAACAGATCGAGTTCGATCTGTTCCACCGGGTTGGTCCGGACAGCGCGCGGGCTCATCGCGGCATCCAGACCCGGGCCAGTGACAATAGCTTGCCGACCTCGATGGGCTTGGCGAGATAGTCATTGGCCCCTGCGGCGAGGCATTGCGCCTGATCATCGGCCCTGGCTTTCGCGGTCAGCATGATGATCGGCAGCGAGCGCCAGCGATCAAGCTTGCGTATCTCGCGCGTGGCGGTCAACCCGTCCATTTCCGGCATCATTACATCCATTAGCACGAGATCGATCGAGGGCAGACCGCCATCCGCAACCTGTCCCAGAAGCTCGAGCGCCTCGCGGCCATTGCGGGCGATCTGCACCTCGACGCCATGCGGCTCGAAGATGCCTGTCAGGGCGTAGACATTGCGGATATCGTCCTCGACAACCAGAATGCGACGACCTTCGAGCAGATTGTCCCGGCTCAGCGAGACCGTCAGCATTTCGCGCTGGCGCGGCGGCAGGTCAGAGACGACCTGATGCAGGAATAACGAGACCTCGTCGATCAGCCTCTCGGGAGATTTGGCCCCTTTGATGATGATCGATTTGGAATAGCGCCGAAGTTGCAGTTCTTCATTCTGGCTAAGCGCGCGGGCAGTGTAGATGATCACCGGTGGGAAAGACGCCGCCTCATTGCGGTGAAGTTCCTGCAGCAACTCGAAACCCGAAGCGTCGGGAAGGGTCATGTCCAAAACGATGCAGTCGAAGGTTTGCTCGCAACATGCGATCAGCGCCTCCTCTGCGGTCGTGGCTCCCACGGTCTCGACGAGGTCATTGCTCAACAATGCCTTGAGGCCATCAAGCTGCGCCGGATCATCCTCGACGATCAGGACACGGCGCAGGGACTGCTGCGTGGAATTGCCCAGCTTGCCGATGACGGTGCTCAAGGCGGCGCGATCGACCGGCTTGATGAGATAGCTCATCGCGCCTTGCGACATCGCCTCGCGCGAATAGTCGTTGGCCGAAACGACATGGACGGGAATATGCCGGGTTGCGATATCGCGCTTGAGACGGTCCAGCACCGACAGTCCGGTATGATCTGGCAGGCCCATATCGAGGACGATGCCCTGCGGCAGGAAACGCTGCGCGGCACGCACGGCATCATCCGCCGTGCCGACCACTACCGCCCGAAAACCCAGTTCCCGCGTCAGGTCAAGCAGCAGCCGCGCAAAGGCGATATCGTCCTCGACCAGCAAGATGACCCGATCACCCGTCTCGATGGCATCGCGGTCATCGACAATATCCCCCAGCGTGGCCGTTTCGAGCTCGATGGCGTCGGCCTGAAGCCGCGGGGGAGTGTCGATTTTTACCGGCAGCGGTTCGGCACTGCGCGGTGCGGCCTCTCCGACCGGCGCGATGTCGCGTGGCAAGGTCAGGGTGAAGGTGCTGCCCTGACCGGGGCTGCTTTCCACGGTGATCCGCCCGCGCAGCAATTCGGCCAGCTCGCGCGAGATCGAGAGCCCCAATCCGGTCCCGCCATATCTGCGCGAGATGGTTCCATCGGCCTGACGGAAGGCCTCGAATATGCTCTCTTGTTCGGAGGCGGCGATTCCGATCCCGCTGTCTTCCACGGCGAAGCAGGTCTCGCCACCCCGTTCGTCCACACGGATGGTGATGTGTCCGCGTTCCGTGAATTTGAGTGCGTTCGACAGGAAATTGCGCAAGATCTGATCCAGTCGCGCCGGATCGGTGCGGAACTCGGCCAGATCGGAATGGATATCGACGCGCAGTTCCAGCCCCTTGCTGCGCGCCTGATCCTCGAATTTTCGTACCAAGCCCCGGGCCACGCCCGCCGGGGACAAGGTCTCGACGTTGATATCGAGCTTGCCAGCTTCGATCTTGGCCAGATCCAGAATGTCATTGATCAACGCCAGCAGATCCCGGCCAGAACTCTCGATCGTATCGGCCCAGCGAACCTGTTCGTCGGATAGATTATGTTCGCGATTATCCGCCAGCAGGCGGGCCATGATCAGCAAGGCGTTGAGCGGCGTGCGCAACTCATGCGACATATTGGCGACGAATTCGGATTTGTAGCGGCTTTCCTTGGCCAGTGTTTCCGCCTGTCCGACCAGTTGCCGACGCGAGCGCGCCAAGGCATCGCGCTGCTCTTCCAGTTGCTGGGTCTGGCTTTCGAGCTGCGCGTTTTGCTGCTCAAGCTCGGCTTGCTGGGCTGAAAGCCTGCGCTCGCTGTCCTGCAGCGCGCGGGTCTGTTCTTCGAGTTCCTCGTTCGTGGCAGCCAGCTCTTCAGTATGGCTGCGAAGCTCTTCCGCCTGCCGTCGGGTTTCTTCCAAAAGCTCGCGCAGATTGGCGCGGTAATGCGCCGATGTCAGGGCAATGCCGACGCGTTCGCCGATCCGCTCCAGCAAATCGCTGACCGCCTTGCCGGGCGCGACATCAAATCCCAACTCGATCACGCCATTGACCTGTCCGGCATCATGAAGCGGCACGATCACCGAATGAGCGGCGCGTCCGCGCAGCAGTCCCGAGCCCCAGCCCAAGGCATTCCCGCTTTCCGCGACCAGCGAAAGTACCCGGTTTTCGCCTATCGCGCGCCATAAATGGCCTTGGCCGCGCGCGATCTTGTCGCAGGCCCCGCTGTCCAGAAGTCCCCAATCCGCAATCGGTTCAAGAACATCACCCTCGCGGGCATAGGCGATGGCTGCGCGGGGACCCAGGGCATTGGCAAGCGTACGGAGGGAATTCTCTCCCAAGGATTCGACCGATTGTTCACCCTGCAACGCCTCGCCCATTGCCACCTCATTGCGTTGCAGCCATTCAGAGCGGCTGAGCGCGAGGCGACTGCGGATCAAGACATGGCCCAAGCCCCCCAGAAGCAGGGTGACGAGGCCGGCAAGAACGCGGTTGGGCAGTGCGACTGCAGAATCGACGCCGACATCCGCAAGCTTGAAGCCGATCGCAATCAGAACCGTCAGGCCCGCGGCCACGGCAGGCGGAAGAAACGGGCGGCTGGACAGATAGGTCAAGGCCAGCGGCAGAAGGTAGATCAGCCAGATTGCCGTGCCGAGGGGAAAAATATTGTCGAGAACGAAAACGACGGCGGTCGCGACAAGGATCAGGGTCAGGATTAGGGATTCAGGCAGGGATTTCACGCAGCTTGGGCCTTCTCAGTTCAAAATCTTGGCCACC
This sequence comes from Paracoccus litorisediminis, assembly GCF_009711205.1. GTDB lineage: Bacteria > Pseudomonadota > Alphaproteobacteria > Rhodobacterales > Rhodobacteraceae > Paracoccus > Paracoccus litorisediminis. Next base: position 54,024 of record NZ_WMIG01000021.1, read on the forward strand.
TGCTGACAGAATTGCTCCGGGTTTGCCATTTTTGCATGCAATGGGCGACGTACCGTCACAATTGCGCCCAACCTCGCCCAGCCGAGTCTTTCGCTGACATCCGATCCGGCCTTGCGTCGTCGCAGACCGGATCCTCATGGCTGTCATGTCTTGTCTTCTCTCAGGATCGCTCGAATTGCCAAAGAGAACGCCACCTGTCCGCGAGGGTTCCCCGACGGCCTTAATCGATCAGCATTTGCCCGCAGCGGGTTTCAAAAGGTGAGATGGAAATGATCGCCGATATCTGGATCCGCGCCGGTCAAGTTGGCTTTCGCGACCTGCATGAGAAAGCCCAAGCCCCCATTGGTCGATCAGATCTCGGCCTCGGAAAGATCAAGCCTGAGAAGCCGCAGATCCGGATCGTCCTTGCCTTCGTCGAACCAAGCGGCGGCGACGCGGTTCCAGATTTCATCAAGCTTGCCGCGGTCGGGTGACAGTTCGAGATGTCCCTCCATGCGCGTCCAGAGCTTGCCCGCGGCATCGCCGACGATATGCAGCGCCGGTTGTGCCCCGCCTTCGACCTCCGCCACCAGATCCGTGCCTTGCGCCGTGATGAACCATAATGCGCCCGCATCGCGATCGGCATAATGCGACATCGGCACCAGTTTCAGCTGCGCGCGGGTGCCGAGCATGCCGGCATTGATGCTCTCAAGGCGCTTCCAGAACAGATCCTTTTCAATCGGCATGGGCTTTTCCTTTTCTTATGGAACCGGTGCAATTCACGCCAGGGTCGAGCACACGATCTTGCCGGCGGCCCAGCTTGGCGGCCCAGCGTTTTCGGTAGGCGTCCTCCCATTTCCGGATTTCATCGGTGGTAAATGCCGTGACCCGCAGAGGATTTCTCTTGCTCGTGGCGGAAATAGGTCAGTCGGTCGATGAAGGGGCTCATTCCGCTACTCCTCGAACGAAGGTTGGCCTTCACGCTGCGAAGCCACGGCACCGATAGCTCTCGCAGACAGTCCGGAAGGCTGTTGAACCGGGAGGGGGCGAAAATGTTTCAGCGGTTGCGAAAAAAACGCTCTCGCAAAGCCGCTGGAACAAAGCACGGCTCGCACTGTTTCTTCCCTCGCCCGTTTCGCCGCGCATTTTTCCGCGAGGAGGCCCGATCTTGAGCAAGGATTTGTGCCTGCCACCCATCCGCGCCGATGGTTTGCAGCTTGAGGAACACCGCGCCTTCCAAGAGCGCTATTGGCGCGTTCAGCGTGTCGCGTGGCTAGGTTATGGCACCGCGATGCTGCTTGCCCTGCTAGGTCTGACCGGCAGCGGCGGCGCATTCCATCTGCAAGAGATCCGCATGTCCGGCGCGGTGGCGCAAATGCCGCGGGTGGCGCGTTGGGAGGAATGGGATGAAATCCGCGTCCGCTTCTTAGAGCCGCGTGACACCCATGACCTGACCATCGGCACGGGCTTTTTCAATTTGTTCGAGGTCGGGCGCATCCAGCCCGATCCCGAGACGAGCCGCCTGACGACACAGGCCCATGAGATGCGTTTTTCCGCCGCGGGCCCTGCCCCGCATGAGATCCGGATCTCGACCCGACCCATGCATTTTGGCTGGGCCCGCTTTGATCTCGGCCTCGACGGCGAAAGCCGCAGCGTCAACATCCTCGTCCTGCCATAGCTGCGCCATGGATTCCGTCATTCGCGGCGTCACCATCTATGCGATCCTGCTGCTGATCACCCGGCTATCGGGGCGAAGGACGTTGGCCCAATCGACGCCTTTCGATTTCGTGCTGTTGCTCATCATCGCCGAGACGACGCAGCAGGCGTTGTTGGGCGATGATTTCTCGTTGGTCAATGCGCTGATCCTGATCCTGACGCTTTTCTCGGTCGATATCCTGCTTTCCTATGTGAAGCGCAATTCGCGCCATGTCGCACTTTGGCTCGATGGCGCGCCAACGGTGCTGCTCTCGGGCGGCAAGATCGACGAGCATGCCATGCGCCGCGCCAGAATGGGCATCGGCGACATTCTGGAAGCGGCGCGACAGCAGCAGGGACTGCGCAGCCTCGACGAGATCGAGGCGGCCGTGCTCGAGATCAGCGGCGGGATCAGCATCATCCCCAAGGCCAAGGACAAGGGCTGAGGCGGGAACATTGCGGCATTGCTCAGGTTCCTTCCGAAATGCCGAAGCCATGAGGATCGAAGAGATGAAGGATTACCCCAAGCCCCCCTTCCCCGAGCAAAGCCAAGAGCTTCCCGGCAGCTTTCAGGTCATGCAAGCGCGCCCGGATCATGGCGAGACCTCTTGGCGCGGCGCAGGCAGGTTGGATGGCAAGATCGCGCTGATCACGGGCGGCGATAGCGGCATTGGCCGTGCCGTCGCCATCGCCTATGCGCGCGAAGGGGCGGACCTCGCCATTGCCTATCTCGACGAGCGTGACGATGAGCAAGACACTGCCGGATTAGTCAAAGAGGCGGGCTGCGACTGGTTTGTTGCTGGCCGGAGATCTGGGCGATCCGGCCCATTGCCGCGATGTCGTGGCGCAAACTGTCGCGAAATATGGCCGCATCGACATCCTCGTGAACAATGCCGCGCATCAGATGAAATTCGATGAGATCGGCGAGATCTCGGACGAGGAATGGCGGCGCACCTTTGCCGTCAATATCGACGCGATGTTCTATCTGGCAAAGGCGGCGATCCCGCATATGGCGCCGGGAGCCGCGATCATCAACACCGCCTCGATCAATGCCGACAAACCGAACCCGACGCTGCTGGCCTATGCCACGACCAAGGGGGCGATCCAGAATTTCACCGCCGGCCTCGCCCAGCTTCTGGCCGAAAAGGGCGTCCGGGTGAATGCGGTCGCCCCCGGTCCGGTCTGGACGCCGCTGATCCCGGCAAGTTTCCCGCCCGAGGAGGTCGCGAGGTTCGGCGAGAAATACCCGCTGAAACGGCCCGCGCAGCCGGTCGAACTGGCCTCGACCTATGTGATGCTGGCTGAGCCGATGTCGAGCTATGTCTCGGGCGCGACCATCGCCGTCACCGGCTGCATGCCGATGATCTGAGAAAGGAGAGGATGATGCGAAACCAGATCTTGCGCCTTGGCCTTGGCATCGCTGCGGGCTTCCTGCTGAAATCCGTACTCGACGCGCGGAGTTCTCGACCTGTCCCGCAACTGGAAAATATCCGCGACGCCGGACCCGAGGCGATGGACGAGCCGCCAGAGGAATGGGACATGGTGGATGAACTGAATGACGAATCCTTCCCGGCCAGCGATCCTCCGGCAAATTACTGAGAGATGCCGGAAAGACTGGTCTTCGTTTCGGATAGCGATCCCGGCATCTCACGGCGGCGGGCGGGCAAAGGCTTCTCCTATCGCGGACCTCAGGGCGAGGGGCTAAGCCGCGAAGAAATCGCCCGGATCAAGGCCTTGGCCGTGCCTCCGGCCTATCGCGATGTTTGGATCTGCGCATTGCCCAACGGCCATCTGCAAGCGACCGGGCGGGACGAGCGGGGCCGAAAGCAATATCGCTATCACCCGCTTTGGAGCGAGGCGCAATCCCGCAACAAATACGACCAGCTTGCGGCTTTCGGTCAGGCCCTTCCGGCATTGCGTCGCAGGCTCCGGCGCGATCTGCAAGGCGAGGTCGGCGACCGCGCCTTCAGCCTTGCCGCCTTGGTGCTTCTGATCGACCGGACCTGTCTGCGCATCGGCAATCCCGCCTATACTGCGGCCAATCGCAGCTTTGGCGCCTCGACCCTGCTGACGCGCCATCTCAGCCTCAGCGCGGAAGGGATTATCCAGCTGAAATTCCGCGCCAAGGGCGGCAAGATCTGTCGCCATGCGCTGCGCGACAAACGGTTGAACCGCATCCTGCAAGAAATCGGCGATCTGCCGGGCCGCAATCTTTTCACCTATCTCGATGAGGACGGCGTGACCCACAGTCTGCATTCGCAAGATGTGAATGCCTATCTTGCCGAGATTGTCGGAGAAGGTATGACCGCGAAGACCTTTCGGACATGGGGTGGCACACTCGCGGCCTTCGAACTTGCAGCGGGTTTGGCTGCGGATGCCCGGCTTACCCCGCGCATGTTGGCCCAAGCCGCCGCCGAGAGGCTGTTCAATACCCCGACCGTCTGCCGCAAATCCTACATCCACTCAGCGGTACTGGAATTAGCCGCGCAGCCGCCTGCAGAGCGCAGCGCATATCTCGCAAGCATAGCATGCCCCGATATCGCCGAACTGCGCGCAAGCGAGCGACGTCTGCTCGCCTTTCTCGGCCATATCTAGGACGCGCGCACCCAATCAGCGATTTTCCACGTCCAGCCGATCTGACGGGAACGATTGGGCCGCAGGTAAGCCCAGTTCAACAAGGCCGCAGGCTCGGTTCCCCGGCCCAAGGACCTGTTGCTTGGGGGAAACAAAATCCACTCACGCGCGTTAGGGCCGGGAAGATAAAAAACCAGAGGTCTCAATGGCACCCGCAGATTTGGCACAAGCGATCAGTCAGGAAGTCCGGTATTTGCGCCGCTACGCGCGCGCTTTGACGGGCAGCCAAAGGGCCGGAGACAATTATGCCGCCGCAACCCTCGAAACGATTTTGATCGACCCTAGCCTTGTGCAGCCCGATGATATTCGGGTCGGACTTTTCCGGACCTTCCATGGCCTGTGGCAAAGCTCAGGTCAGCCGATCGAAATCCAGCCCGAGAATGCCCGCGAAATGAATGCTCAGGCATTTCTGCGTCGCCTGACGCCGAATTCGCGCGAGGCCCTGTTGCTTCACGCGATCGAGGACATGAATTACGACCAGATCGCCCGCATCATGGAGATCAGCCCGCAAGAGGCCGAAGAACTGGTTGCGATCGCGCGGCGCGAGTTGTCTGACCGATTGACCTCGAATGTCATGATCATCGAAGATGAATCCATCATCGCGATGGATCTCAAGAGCATCGTTCAAGCCATGGGCCATGAGGTGACGGGGATTGCCCGCACGCACAAAGCTGCCGTGGATCTGGCGCATCGCAAACGCCCGGATGTGATCCTTTCCGATATCCAACTTGCCGATGGGTCCTCGGGATTGGATGCTGTGAGTCAATTGCTGAATGATCTGGGCGATATTCCGGTGGTCTTCATCACCGCCTTCCCGGAACGCCTGCTGACCGGCGAGCGCCCCGAGCCAACCTATCTGCTGCAAAAACCCTATAGCGAAGAGCAGGTCGCCTCGGCGCTCAGTCAGGCGATCTTCTTCTCCTCGCGCGAAGGCATGGCGGCGGCCTGATCGCCGTTGTGACATCGGAGAGGCGGCCTCGCCTCTCCAATCTGCTCCGAATCCAGCAGAACTTGTTCCTCGTGGCTGCGGGCTCCAAAGTTTTCAGGAACAAGCATTGGATTGGATGGTTCCGACACTCCCGCCAAGCGGCCAGAGGAGATGTCATGTCCTGCAACCCGCCAGCCAAATTCACCGTCAACGGCATGGCCCGCACCTATACGGGCGATCCCAGACGCAGCCTTCTCGATTTTCTGCGCGACGACCTCGGTCTTTGCGGCACCAAAAAGGGATGCGATCATGGTCAATGCGGTGCGTGCACGGTGATCGTCGATGGTCGCCGGATCAACTCCTGCCTCACGCTCGCCATCATGCAACACGGCTCCGAGATCACGACGATTGAAGGCTTGGGCGAGCCGGATCACCTCTCCGCGCTGCAACGGGCCTTCATCAAGCATGACGGTTTTCAATGCGGTTATTGCACCCCCGGCCAGATCTGTTCGGCCACCGCGATGCTGGAGGAATTGGCGCAAGGCTGGCCAAGCCATGTCAGTGCGGATCTGCAACACATCAAACTAAGTGATGACGAGTTGCGTGAGCGCATGAGCGGCAATCTTTGCCGCTGCGGCGCATATTCCAACATCATCGCGGCGATCCGCGAGATCACGGAGGCAACTCCATGAGGCCATTCGAATATCGTCGCGCCACCAAGCCCTCCGATATTAGCGCCGCGGACCGCATCATCGCGGGCGGCACCAATATCCTCGATCTGATGAAACTTGAAGTCGAAGTGCCCGCGCAGATCATCGACATCAACCCGCTTGGCATGACGGAAATTTCAGAGATCGATGGCGGGTTGCGCATCGGTGCCATGGTGCGCAATACCGATTGCGCCGCAGATGCGCGGGTTCGCCGCGACTATCCCTTGCTTGCGCGCGCCATTCTTGCCGGAGCCAGCCCGCAATTGCGCAATCGCGCCACGACCGGGGGCAATCTTTGCCAAAGAACCCGTTGCAGCTATTTCATGCAGCCAGAGGCGCGCTGCAATAAACGTGATCCTGGCACGGGCTGCGACGCCTTGCACGGCGTCAATCGCAGCCACGCGATCTTTGGCGCCTCGGAAAACTGCATCGCGACCTATCCCGGTGATATGGCCGTGGCGCTCTTGGCACTGGGTGCGTCGGTCGAGATTTTGGGAAGAACTGGCACGCGCTCGGTGCCCATCGGTGACTTCCACCGCCTGCCAGAGCATCAGCCCGCGAAGGATAATCTACTGGAGCCCGGGGAACTGATCTCGTCGGTCACTTTACCGCCCGCGATGGGCGGCGCGCAAATCTACCGAAAGGTGCGGGACCGCTCCTCATTTGCCTTTGCCCTCGTCTCGGTTGCCGCCGCGATCACGATTGCAGACGGGCGTATCCGCCATGCCGCTCTGGCCTTCGGAAGCGTCGCCCATAAACCATGGCAGGACCCGGCGGTTGAGACGGCACTGGTCGGGCAGGAGCCCTCCTTGAAGCTGTTTGCGCAGGCAGCCGATCTGCTCGTCGGAAAGGCGAAGGCTCAGAGTGGCAATGCTTTCAAAATACCGCTCCTGCGCCGCGCGCTGATTGCCGTGCTGAGCGAGGCAACCAACACGGAGGCGTGACGATGTTTGGAACCTTTGACAGTCCCGACCAAAGGAACCTGCTTGACCGGACCGGTCAGGGGATTATCGGCAAAGGGCTGGATCGTCCGGAGGCGGGCCTCAAGGTCACGGGGCGCGCAACCTATGCCGCCGAATACCGCCCCGAGAATTGCGCCGATGGCGTGCTCGTCACCGCGACGGTCGCGCAAGGCAAAATCTTGCAGATCGAGTCCGAAAAGATCGAAGCACTGCCCGGCGTTTTGGGCATCTTTACCGACAAACTTATGTTGCGACGACCAGCGCAGGGCACGGCCGGTCGGGCACCGGCCCAGGATCCGCGTCAGATCGAATATCATGGGCAACCTCTTGCCCTCGTCGTCGCAGAGACATTCGAACAGGCAATGCATGCGGCCAAGGCGCTCTGCATCACCTATGAACGACATCACGACGTGCCTTATGATCCCGAGACCGCACCGTCGGAGCCCGCCGAAAAACCCATCATTCTCGGTGATCTCGACGAGGCCATGGCAAATGCCGCCCATAAGGTAGATGCGACATATGAGACCGCAGGCCATGCCAGCGCTGCCATGGAGCCCCATGCCTCGATCGCCAGTTGGCAAGGCGATGATTTGACAATTTGGGGCAGTTTCCAGATGATTTCGCATAATGTGAAAGAACTCGCCGACGCGTTGCGGATCGCGCCAAAGCGCGTGCGCATCCTCTCGCCCTATGTCGGGGGCGGCTTCGGCTCGAAGCTGGGGATATCCCATGACGCGGTCGCGGCGGCGCTTGCGGCCAAGGCCCTCGGGCGCCCGGTCCGTGTGGTCCTGACCCGGCAGCAGGTCTTCACCACGATCATGCGTCGCTCGGAAACCAGGCAACGTCTGCGCCTTGCTGCCGATGGCGATGGTCGCCTGACCGGCTTGGGGCACGAGGCCTGGGTTTCGAACCTGCCGCAAGAAAGCTTTGCCGAACCGGTGACCCAGGCCACGCAGTTCCTTTACGGCGGCGAAAATCGCAAGCTTTGCGTCAATATTGCCCGGATCAGCCGGCTGACCGCTGGGTCGGTACGCGCGCCCGGTGAGGCGGTCGGCATGCAGGCCCTAGAAGCCGCGATGGACGAGTTGGCCGAAAGAGCCGGTCTCGACCCGATCGAACTGCGTAAGCGTAATCTGCCCTCAAGCGAACCCGGTAAAGATCGGCCCTATTCCTCGCGCATGTTGGCCGAGGCCTTGGACCAAGGTGCTGCGGCCTTTGGTTGGCATGAACGGCAACCCAAGCCCTGCATGACCCGAGAGGGCGAATGGTGGATCGGCTTGGGCGTTGCCTCGGCCGCGCGGGTCAATATGCTGATGCCGGCTGCAGCGCGGGTGCGGCTCGAGCCTGATGGCAGCCTTCTCGTGCAATCCGACCAAACCGATATCGGCACCGGAAGCTATGCCATTCTTGGCCAGATCGCTGGGGAAATGCTGGGCGTGCCGATCGAGCGGGTGCGGGTGGAATTGGGCGATAGCGAGTTGCCGTCAGGGGCAGGCTCCGGGGGCAGTTTCGGCGCGAGTTCGACAGGCTCGGCGGTGTTTCGCGCCTGCGAGGCGATCCGCGACCGCCTGGCGCATCGCCTGGGGGCGCGTTCCGATAGGCTGGACCTGCGTAATGGCATCGCATCGAGCGGAGAACGTTCCGCGCCGGTGGCCGAACTTCTGCGCGGATATGCGCTTGAGGAAATTGGCCGCATCAAACCAGGCAAGACCCAGATCGACTATGCCCAAGCCAGCTATGGCGCGTTTTTCTGCGAAGTCGCGGTGAACGCCTTTACCGCCGAGACCCGCATCAGGCGCTTGCTGGGTGTTTTCGGCTTCGGGCGTGTGCTGAACCAAAAGACCGCACGCTCGCAATGTCTGGGCGGCATGGTCTGGGGCATCGGCTCGGCCCTGAGCGAAGAATTGTCCTTTGATCTGCGTGATGGCCGGTTGATGAACCATGATCTCGAGCAATATCACCTGCCCGTTCATGCCGATATTCCGGATCTGGACGTGATATTGCTGGAAGAACGCGATACAGCCGCCAGCCCCTTGCAAGCGAAAGGTGTCGGGGAATTAGGGATTTGCGGCACCGCCGGTGCCATCGCCAATGCCGTCTACAATGCCTGTGGTGTGCGCGCCTATAGTTTTCCGATCACACCCGACCGTCTCATCGACAGGCTCCCCGAACCGTTGACGTGAAAGCCAGCGCGCCCTCCGACCTCACGGCTCTGGTGCATGTAGCTTGCGCAGAATGATCGTGCCGCGAAAGACCTCCTCGTCACCGGCGCTTGCGACCTGCGAGACATTGACGTTTTCGAGATGGACGATCTGCGTCCCGCCATCGGCGAGATCCAGACGAGCTTCATTGTCTCGTGGCATCTCGCCTTCGGGCAAAACCATGTCGATTGAAAACACATAACCGGTCGGCGTGGGATCGACCGTGCCGGTGACGGGCTCGATGCCGGTCAGAAAAAGTGTCGCATGCATTATCGCCATTCCTCTTTGCCGATCAGAATCAGACCGGGTCGAATTCGGCTTTTAGAACCCGTTCGATCTCCGGGATTGGATGGTTTGTAAGGGTTTTGGGGATTTCTGCGACAACGCGCTCTGTGACCGTCTGATGCAGTTGCGCCCGGATTGCGGCCAGAACTTCGGGCGCGGCAACCAAAATAATGCGGGCAAAATTCTGCTGCTCGGCATGGTCGTAAAGCAATTCGGCGAGGTGCCGACCAAAACGCTCTTTTTCCAGCTGATGCCAATCGGTTTCCTCATAGGCCGAGCGTGCCGAACCTACGCTTTGATGTTGCCGACCCGGTCGGCTTGTCGATTGCTCACGGTCAAGGGGATTGGCTTGGGTTTCCTTACCGCGCACCTTGAGGACCGGATATTCCGCGTCACCTTCATTCTCGAGAAACAGGGCCTTTTCGCCATCGGCCACCAAAACCCATGTGCCGTTGTTCAATATGCGTGCCACGTTGTTTCTCCTTATATGTCGATGACGTGTCGGGACTTCCATCAAGTCCGGTTGCGGGACGGTGCAAACCGGGCATCACGCCAGAATGTTCCCGGCATGCGGATCTCGAAATTTTTTGCGAACATTTCCGCCTTCTGCCGGTTGATCCGCGACAACGCCTTCCGCCGCGAACAGGAGAAGCGATGCAAAACCCCAAAGACGACGAGCAGCATCTGCCCAATCACCCCGCTCAGGAGCGCACGACCTATCCGTCAGGAATGGAGCGTGAACGGCGGATGCCGACGGGTGGATCAGAAAAACCCAAACCCTCACCGGATCATCGTCCCGAAAAAGCAGATACCTCAGACGAAAGGAGCGCAAAATGAAAGGTATGGTCGCATGGTTTCTGGGCGTCCCGGTTGTCGTCATCATCCTGCTTTACGTCACCGGGATTTTCTGACGCAGAAGGAGCGCCCCGATGTCTTATAACACCGAACCCGAACGCGCCGCCCGGCGCCATCCCGCTGCGATCATCGCCATTATTCTGGCGCTGGCTGTGGCAGGGCTTGCGTTGATCTGGTGGATGGGGGCGGATCCGGTCGCCAAGGACGATGTCAGCCGAACTGTCGCGCCCGAGGCACCTCAAGGTGGTGCTCTGACCACACCCACCGAGCCTCCGCCCGCCGACACTCCAGCAGCGGGCAGCCCTCCGGAAAACTAGGCCAATGGCTCCGCGCGTTTTCTGGAAAGGTTATTTGAAACTCTCGCTGGTGACCTGCCCGGTCACCATGATGCCGGCCACGACCGAAGGCGAGAAACTGCGCTTCCATACGCTGAACGCCAAGACCGGACATCGCGTGGAGAGCCAATTCGTCGACGAGGTCAGCGGAAAGCCCGTGTCAGACGAGGATCAGACCAAGGGCTATCCCCGAGCCGAGAACGACCACATCCTGATCGAGGATGACGAGCTTGACGCCGTGGCGCTGGAAAGCACCCGCAGCATCGATATCGAGATGTTCGTGCCGAGCCAGTCCATCGCTTGGATCTATTACGACAAGCCGCATTACCTCGCCCCGTCGGATGCGATCGGGGAAGAGGCGTTTTCCGTCATCCGCGACGCTATGGCGGCGACAAGGATGGTCGGGATTGCACGGCTTGTCCTTTACCGCCGCGAACGCGCCGTGATGCTTGAGCCAAAGGACAATGGCATCGTGCTTTGGACCCTGCGCTATGGCGACGAAGTCAGGGATGAGGGGGATTATTTCGACAAGCCCGGCAAGACCAAGCCCGATCCGGCGCTGATGAAGCTGGTGACGGGCCTGATCGGACAACGCATGGTCGAATGGAATCCGGTCCTCGTTCAGGACCCGGTGCAGGAAAACCTGCTGGAATTGATCGCCTCGAAGAAGAAACCCCGGAGGAAGGCCAAGCCTGCCTCCGCGCCGCCCGAAAAACCCGGCAATGTCATCAATATCATGGACGCGTTGAAGAAAAGCATCGCCGCCGAGCGCAAGGGCAAGTGATTTCTAGGGGTCATGTGTTCCCGGCAGCTTGCCGCGCAGATCCGGGACAGGCGCAGAGCCTTTCACCGCCTTCTCCACCCTTAGAATGCGCCCGAAAGTGTTGAACACCCGACCGAAGCGCGTGTCGAGCCGTCGCCCGATGCGGTCGCCCTTGATCAGCCGGACACCGCCATCCAACCGTTTCAGCTCTAATCTGCGGGAATGATAGGCATCTAAGCCCGGACGATGCGCCACGCTGATTAGCGCCGCCTCGGGCAGTTCCTCGATCAGCGCCTGCATCACGCCGGACTGGCTATCGTCATCCAAGGCCGAGGTCGCCTCATCCATCACCACAAGATCTGGCCGTTCCAGCAGCACACGGGCAAAGGCGATGCGCTGGCGCTCGCCACCGGACAGGACATGGCTCCCGCGGTCCTCGTCATCAAGGCGCGGCTGGAAATGCGGCAGGCCGACGCGGTCGAGGACGCGCGCCGCCTCGGCGTCAGAAAGCGTCTCGGGCGGGTTCGGGTAGCTCAGGCAACCGCGCAGGGTTCCTAGCGGCAGATAGGGCGTCTGCGGCAGGAACATGATGTGCCAGCTTTTCGGGATGATGATCTGGCCATTGCCCCAAGGCCAAAGCCCGGCAATCGCCCGGATCAGGGTGCTTTTGCCGGTGCCGGATTCACCGCCAACCAGCACGCGTTCGCCGCGCGCGATGACGCCTTCGGCCTCGTCGATCACCACGATGCCATCGTCGCGCCGCACCTCCAGTCTGATCAGGCGCAATTCCTGCCCGTCATCTTCGCGCAGCTCGATCCGCGTGTCGTCGGGGCCGTGAATGGTGCGCTCCAACTCATCCATGCCGCCGATCAGCACCGAAAGCCGGTTCGCCGCCGCCCGCCAACTGGCCAGCACAATGAAATTGTCCATCACCCAGTTAAAGGCCATCTGGACCTGCACAAAAGCCGCCGAAACCTGCATCAACTCGCCCAGGGACATGCCGCCCTGAATATATTTCGGCGCGCCGATCAGCAGCGGAATCACCGGCAAAAGGATCGCGCTCATATTGGTCAGGATGGTGATGCGGCCGTGGTTCGATCCGATGGTCCAGATCGCCGTCGCGAGCCGCGACAGCGACCCGATCAACCGGCGCTTTTCCTCATCTTCGCCCTTGATCAGCGCGATGGATTCTGCGCTTTCGCGGACACGGGTCAGCTCAAAGCGCAGATCGGCCTCGGCGGCATTTTGCTCCTCGACCGCCACGATAAGCGGGCGGCCGATCACCCAAGTCAGGCAGGACATGACCAGCGCATAACATACAGCCGCCAGAACAAACCCATATGGGATGGTCAACACGCCGCCCTGCCATGGGATCGAGACCTCGAGCCCCACCAGAGCCAGCACACCAATGAAGGTGATCGTCGCCAGCGTTGCATTGAAAAGCCCGACCGACAGGTCCACCACCGGGGTCAGTGCCTGCTTCAAATCATCGGACATGCGGGCCTCGGGGACGTCGACGCCGGTCGAAGCAACTTCGAGCTTGTAATAAGTCCGCTCGCCCAGCCAGCGCCCTATCAGCCGCCCCGTCAGCCAGCGCCGCCATTCCGCCTGCAGCCCCATGCGCAGCCGCACCATGCCGTAATTGATCACGGCGCTCAGGACGAGCAGCGCCAGAAAGATCAGGATCATCCGCGGGATGGCCTCGATCGAGCGCTGATCGAGCGTGTCGAAGAAGCTCTTGCTCCAGCGGTTGATCGCAAAAAGCACGCCGACATTGGCCGAGACCACCACGACGACGCCCAAGGTCAGCGCCCAAGCGATGCGCCGCGCCGAGCCTGACCAGAAGGGCAAGGCGATCTAGGGTCAGGACCCATTGATTTTACTGTGATGACGTGATTCAGGCTCCGCGAGGAGACCTGATCGATGAGCAATCTTTTCTGGCTGTCTGACGCACAGATGGAGCGTCTTAAGCCTTTC
>NZ_WMIG01000022.1 GCF_009711205.1 Paracoccus litorisediminis
AGATAGGCCCGGTCCCGCGTCCACAGCCACAACCCCTCAAGCACCGCCAGATAGCTCGCCAGACCAATCGTGATCGCCGGGAACACAATGTGAAACGACACCGTGAAACCAAACTGAACTCGCGCCAGCTCCAACGCACTCAGCGTAAACATCCGACGCGCTCCTGTCGCTGGGGGCGATGGCTGGGGATGTCGCGCATGTCTGGCCTCCAGATTTCCGATGATCGGGGGCCCGATCCGGTCCGTGGTCCTTCCAATTTCAGCAGCTTAGCGCATCCGGGCCGTTCCGCCTATCGGCTTGACCGCGCTAGCCCCGCCAGCGCAGCTTGGCCAGCAGCAGCGCAAAGGCGGGCGAGGCCTGCAGCCGCGAGGGGTAGTACAGGTGATAGCCCGGAAAGCTGGGGCACCAGTCCTCAAGCACCGGGACCAGTTCGCCGCTGTCGATCCATGGTTTCAGATGCTGATCAGGCAGGCAGCACAGGCCCAGCCCGGCCAGCGCCGCCTCGATGATCATTTCGGGGTCGTTGCAGGTGAACTGCCCGGCGACCTTGACGTTCATCGCCCGGTCGTCGCGGCCCAGTTCCCATGCGTAAAGCCCGCCCAGCGTGGCAAGGCGCAGGTTGATGCAATTCTGCCGGGTCAGGTCGGCGGGTGTTCCGGGGCGACCATGCGCGGCCAGAAACGCGGGCGAGCCCACGACCAGCATCCGCATATCGGGGCCGATCCGCAGGGCGATCATGTCCTTTTCGACGCTTTCGCCCAGCCGCACCCCCGCGTCGAAGCGTTCGGCGACGATATCGGTGAAGCGATGGTCGACGGCGATCTCGACATTGATGTCGGGATGTTCCCGCATCAGCTCGCAGACCTTCGGAAACAGGATCTGCCGCGCGGCATCACGGCTGGAGGTGATGCGGATATTGCCCGCCGGGCGCTCGCGCAGCGCGGCCAGACTGCCCAGCCGCGCCTCGATATCGTCCAGCGCCGGGCGCAGCGCCTCGGCCAGCTTCTCGCCCGCCTCGGTCGGCGCGACATTGCGCGTGGTGCGGGACAGCAGCCGCAGGGCCAGACGGCTCTCGAGCCGCTTGACGGTATGGCTCAGCGCCGATTGCGAAGTTCCCAGCCGCGCCGCCGCGCGGGTAAAGCTGCGCTCCTCATAAACGGCAAGGAAAGCGACCAGATCGCCCAGTTCATCGCGCTTCATTCATGAACCATCCGTCATGTTCATAACGCAACTTATACCAGATCACGCTGAATCAATCGCTGTCTTTTCGGCAGGGATCACGAAAACCAGCGTGACCATCAGACCCAGCACCTGCAAGATCGCAGCACCGTAAAGCCCGGCCCCGATGCCATGCGCCAGGGCCGCGTCCGAGACAGGCGCACCCCGCATCGCCGAGGCAAAGACCGTGACCATCAGCGCCAGCCCCAACGTGCCGCCCAGTTGATGCGCCACGTTGACCAGACCCGAGGCCGCGCCCGCATCCCGCGCCGCAACCCCTCGCACCCCGGCCACGGTCAGCGGCGCAAGCGCCGTGCCATTGCCCAGCCCGATCCGCAGCATCGGCAGTGCCACCGCGGTTGCATAGCCCGTCCCCGCCCCGGCCTGCGCCAGCCAGAGCAGCCCGAGTGCCGCGCAGGCAAAGGCCGCCGCCAGAACCGGACCGCTGCCGAAACGCCGCAACAGGCGCGGCAGCATCAGCGAGGCCGCGAAGGTCACCACTGTCATCGGCAGAAAGCCGAAACCGGCCTGCACCGGCGTCATATGCAGCACGCCCTGCATCAACTGCGTGCTGAAAAAGAAGAAGCTGACCATCGCGCCCAGAAACAGCGCCCGCGCCGCATAAGCCCCGGCACGTCCCCGATCTGCCAGCAGCCGCAGGGGCAACAAGGGCTGCGCACTGCGGGCCTGAAGGATCAGGAAGCCCGCGATCAGCACCACGCCGACCGCCACGCTGGCAAGGGTCAGCGCGTTCCGCCAGCCGCTGTCGGCGGAACGCACGATGCCATAGACCAATGCCGCCATGCCCAGCGTAGAGCTGAGCGCCCCGGCAATATCCACGCGACCGCCCGAGACCGGGCTTTCCTCCAGCAGGCGCGCGGCGGCCAGATACAGCGCCACCCCCACCGGCACGTTCATCAGAAAACCCACCCGCCATGACAGCCAACCCGCAAAGATGCCGCCCAGCACCAGCCCAAGGCTTGCACCGATGCCCGCCGTCGCCGCGTATTGCGACAGGGCGCGGTTGCGCGGCTCGCCCTCGGCGAAATGGGTCGACAGCAGCGCCAGCGTCGTCGGCGCAAGGATCGCCGCGCCAATGCCCTGCACGGCGCGGGCCGCAAGCAGGGCCGACGGGCTCGGTGCCAGCCCGACGCCCGCCGAGGCCAGCGTGAACAGCGCCACCCCGGCCAGATAGACCCGACGGCGGCCCAGCAGATCGCCCGCGCGCGCCCCCAGCATCAGGAAACCGCCAAAGGCCAGCGTATAGCTGTTTTGCACCCAACTGAGGCCCGCGGGCGAAAAGCCCAAGCCATCGCGGATATCCGGCAGGCCGGTAATCACGATCGAGGTGTCCAGCAGGATCATCAGATAGCTGGCCAGCACGACGATCAGCACTGCGCGTGCGGCATCGGACCGCCCTCCCGCCCCGGCAAGGCCGGTCGGGTCGGGCAAGGTTGCGCTTGCCATGTTCAGATCCTTTTCAGCCCCGTTTCGCGGGATATTCGGCGTCGCTGACGTGTTCCAGCCAATCGACCACGCGCCCGTCCTGCGCCTCGGCAATCGCCACATGGGTCATTGCGACATCGGGCGACGCGCCATGCCAGTGCCTTTCGCCGGGGGCGAACCAGATGGTGTCGCCGGGGCGGATCTCCTCGATCGGGCCGCCCTCGCGTTGTGCAAGGCCAAGGCCTGCCGTCACGATCAGCATCTGTCCCAAAGGATGCGTGTGCCATGCCGTGCGCGCGCCCGGCTCAAAGGTGACGATGGCCCCGCCCGCCCGCGCCGGGGCCGTCGCCGCGAAGGGCGTGTCGATGCGGACATTCCCGGTGAACCATTCCGCCGGGCCACGCACCGAAGGCGATGTGCCGTTGCGCTTGATTTCCATGATCAATTCCTTTCGATATATCAGACCCGCAGCAAGGACTTGATGGCGCGGCGCTCATCCATGGCGCGGTAGCCCTCGGCCACATCGGACAGTGGAAGCTCAAGATCGAAGACCTTGCCGGGATCGATCTTGCGCGACAGGACAAGGTCGATCAGATCGGGCAGGAAGCGGCGCACCGGTGCGGGGCCTCCCAACATGCTGCGCTGCGCAAAGAACAGCTTCGCCCCGTCAAAGGTCACGCCATGGGGCACCCCGACATAGCCGATATGGCCGCCGGGCCGCGCCGCATAGATCGCCTGCTGCATCGATTGTTCGGTTCCGACGCATTCCAGCACGCAATCCGCGCCGACATTGCCGGTCATCTCTTTGATCCGGGCAATGCCATCCTCGCCGCGTTCGGTGACGATATCGGTCGCGCCGAATTCCAGCGCCAGATCCTGCCGCGATTTGTGGCGGCTCATCGCGATGATGCGGGCGGCACCCATCTGCCGGGCGGCCAGAACCGCCATCAGCCCGACCGCGCCGTCACCCACCACGGCAACCGTCGCACCGGGCTGCACCTGCGCCGCATCCGCCGCATACCAGCCCGTGCCCAGCACGTCCGATGCCGCCAGAAGTCCGGGGATCAGATCCTCGGACGGGATGTCCGGCGTGGCGACCAAGGTCCCGTCAGCCAGAGGCACCCGTGCCAGCGGGGCCTGAGCGCCCTTCATGAACTCGATATTCTCGCACGAGGACTGGAAGCCGAAACGGCAATGCGGGCAGGTATTGTCCGAGATGCAGAACGAGCCGACAACGAACTGACCGGGCCGGACGCTGGTGACGGCGCTGCCCACCTCGACCACCACGCCGCAATATTCATGGCCCATGGCCTGAGGCGCCTTCACATCCTGCAAGCCGCGGAACGGCCACAGGTCCGAGCCGCAGACACAGGACGCCGCCAGCCGGATGATCGCATCTGTCGGTTTCTCGATCCGGGGTTCGGGCACTTCCTCAAAGCGCAGGTCGCCCGGTCCGTAAAGCATGGTCGCCAGCATCTGGCACCTCCTTTCGTGATGGCGCCAACATACACCCTGACACGCGCAGGATTAGACACTTAATCCCGCATGGGGTTATGAACTGGTAATATGAATGGACCGGAACCCTAGCGCCCCAGTGCCCGGCTTTCGGACCGGATGCGGATCGCCAGCACCGCGGCGTTCAGAACGGTGAACAGCAGTGCCACCTGCCACAGGCCCAGCACCATCGGCGCGACAAAGATCTCGGCCACGACGACGGCGTAATTCGGGTGGCGGATCAGGCGATAGGGACCGCGCTTCACCAGCGGCGCATCCAGAACGATGATGCGGGTGGTCCAGCGCGGGCCAAGGCTGACCAGCACCCAGATCCGGGCCAGTTGCAGCAGGGCGAACAGCGCCAGCCACGGCAGATGCACCGGATTGTTGCGGCCCAGCACCGCAATCGCCAGCAGCCAACACACATGCAGCAGGACAATCAGCGGGTAATGTCCCACGCCATGCTCGACCGCGCCGCGGGCCAGCAATCGTCGGGTATTTCGCCGCGCAATCGCCAGCTCGGTCAGGCGTTGCAGGATCAGGAACAGGATGAAGGCCAGCGCGCCCGGGTGCACTCAGGCCACCCGGATCGGAATGGCCGACAGCGTGAAGCCCGGTCCAAGCGCCAACGCCAGCAGATCGCCGCGCTGGCCGGAACGCAGCACCTCCTCCAGCACGAACAGCACCGTGGGCGAGGACATGTTGCCGGCCTGTGCCAGCACGCGGCGTTCCGCGTCCAATGTGCCCTCATCCAGATCCAGCGCGGTTTCCAGCGCCACGATCACTTTGGCTCCGCCCGGATGGCAGACATAGCGGTCGATCTTGCGATCCGGCAGCAAGCCGTCCAAGGCGGCACGCAGCTCGGCCTCGGCGAAGACCGGGATCGAGCGGTCAAAGACCACGCCGAGTCCGCTTTCTTCGATCGTCCAGCCCATGATGTCCAGCGTGTCGGGCCACATATGCTGCAGCCCGGCGCCGATTTCGGGTTGGGCATCGTCACGGGCATCACCGGCGCGAAGGATGGCGGCGGCGGCCCCGTCACCGAAAATGGCGGTGGCGATGATGTCGGCCTTGGTCAGCCGGTCCATGCGGAAAAGGACGGTACACGCCTCGACCGAGACCAGCAGCACCGCCGCCCCCGGTCGTGCGGCGGCCAGATCCCGCGCAATCGCAAGGCCCGAGACCCCGCCCGCGCAGCCCAGCCCGAAAACCGGAACGCGCATGACATCGTTGCGAAAGCCCAGCCGTTCGGCCACCACCGCCTCAAGCGTCGGCGTCATCACCCCGGTCGAGGAAATGGTGACGATGACATCGACCTGATCCGCGCGCAGCCCCGCCCGAGTCAGCGCCATGCCCGTCACCTCGACATGCAGATCGGTCGCCCCCTCGACATAGGCGCGGGTGCGCTCAACCCATCCATGCTGGTCGCGGAACCAATCGATTGGCACCACCGAATGGCGCTTGTCGATCCCGGCATTCTCAAAGGCCGTGGCCAGCCGGTCGAATTGCGCGAAACGCGGGCTAAGCAGGCGACGGGATTCCGCGATCACCTCGGGCTGCGGCAGGATATTGGGCGGCAAGGCGCTGGCCAGCGACAAAAGACGCACCGCCGTTCGGGATTGGACGTCAAGCATGTCGGCTGCTCCGGTGACCTGCTGCGTGGGACAACCAAGCATAACGCCCGAACCCGACAGGTCGTGACTCTGGTGCTGTAGATTTGATCATGGGTGAGGATCGCATCGCCATTTTGTCACAAGCCCCTTCGTGATTGCGATGATGGTTCATATCATTGATGATGTCATCAGGATGCAATCTTTTCAGAATCGATCATGAAGCGACCAACGATCCATGACCTCGCGCACGCCGCCGGCGTCAGCACCGCAACCGTCGACCGGGTGCTGAACGGCCGATTGCCCGTGCGGGACGAAACCGCGCGCAAGGTGTCGGAGGCGGCCGAACGCATCGGCTATCATGGCGCCAACGCGATCCGGCAGCGGCTGCTGGCCGACATGCCGGAATATCGCGTGGGCATCGTGCTGCAAAAGGAACGCCACGCCTTTTACCAAAGCTTTGCCGCCAATCTGACGCAGGCCGCAGCCGAGGTGCATGACCGACGCCTGCGCGTCTCGGTCAGTTTCGCGCAATCCTCAGAACCTGCCGAGGTCGCGCAACTGCTGCTGCAGACCGCAGGCAAGGTCCATGCCGTCGCCGCGACCGGGTTGGATCATCACGACGTGACCAACGCCGTATCCACGCTGCGGGCGCGCGGCATCCCGACCTTTTCGCTGCTGTCGGACTTCGCCCAAGGCGAGCGTGAAGGCTATTTTGGCACCAATAACATGAAGGTAGGCCGAACCGCCGCCTGGCTATTGTCGCGCATCGCGCCGCAGCCCGGCAAGATGGCGCTGTTCGTCGGCGGCCATCGCTATCACGGCCATGCGCTGCGCGAGGCCGGGTTCCGTGCCTATATCCGCGAATATGCCCCCGAATTCGAGGTGCTGGACGCCATCGTCAATCTTGAGGCCCGGCAGCTGACACAAGAGGCCCTGTTGGGCGTCATGTCCCGTCATCCCGATCTGGTCGGGGTCTATTGCGCGGGCGGCGGGATGGAGGGGGCCATAGCCGCGCTGCGCGAAGGCAACGCCGCCGAGCGCATTTCTTGCCTTGTCCATGAGATGACGCCCGAATCCCGTCAGGCCCTGCTGGAGCGTCGCATCACCGGCGTTTTCCAGACACCGCTGCGGGAACTTTGCGCCGACCTGATGACCACCATCATCCACACGATCGAAAATGGCATGGCCGAAAATCCCGGCCAGCGCTTCGTTGTTCCGACACTGTGGACGCCTGAAAGTATCTGATGGTTTTACATCATTTCGTGATTATTTTCTATCACGGATGATGCGGGAACCCCTCTCAGCACTGTTGACCGGAATCGCGCTCTGACCGAAGACTTGCCTCGGGTGGTCAGCTGAGGAGAGCGCCACCCCATAGCTGACCGGTTGGGAGGAGCAAGGCGCCACGGGCGTCCGATCCCTCCTGCGAAACGGGCGCGCCGGACGCCCTGAGGGGAGGAACGAGAATGAAGAAAATCCTGATTGCCAGTGCCCTGACATCGACGCTGATGGGTTCCGTCGCCCATGCCGAAAATATCGGTGTGTCGATGGCGCTGTTCGATGACAACTTCCTGACCGTCTTGCGCAATGGCATGAGCGATTATGCCAAGACCAAGGACGGTGTGACGCTGCAGATCGAGGACGCGCAGAACGACGTCGGCAAGCAGCTGAACCAGATCCAGAACTTCGTGGCCTCGGGCGTCGACGCGATCATCGTGAACCCGGTCGATACCGACGCCACGGTCGCCATGTCGGACGCGGCGGCGGCGGCGGGCATCCCGCTGGTCTATGTCAACCGTCAGCCGGTGAACCTGGACGCCCTGCCCGAGAAGCAGGCCTTCGTCGCCTCGGACGAACGCGAATCCGGTACGCTGGAAACGCAGGAAGTCTGCCGCCTGCTGAAGGAAGCCGGCAAGACCGAGGCCAAGATCGTCGTCCTGATGGGCGAACTGTCGAACCAGGCCGCCCGCCAGCGCACGCAGGACATCAAGGACGTCATCGCGACGCCCGATTGCAGCTTCATGACCATCGTCGAGGAGCAAACCGCGAACTGGTCGCGCACCCAGGGCGCCGACCTGATGACCAACTGGATCACCGCGGGCCTCGAATTCGACGCGGTGGTGTCCAACAACGACGAAATGGCGATCGGGGCAATTCAGGCGCTGAAAGGCTCGGGGCGCGACATGAAGGACGTGATCGTGGCCGGGGTCGATGCGACGCAGGACGCGCTGGCGGCCATGGCGGCGGGCGATCTGGACGTGACCGTGTTCCAGAACGCGGCCGGTCAGGGTCAGGGCGCGGTCGACGCGGCGCTGAAGCTCGCCAAGGGCGAGGCCATCGAGAAAAGCAACTTCGTGCCCTTCGAACTGGTCACGCCCGCGAACCTCGCCTCGTACCAGCAAAAGAACTGACATGCAGGGCGGCAGGGGGCACGCCCCCTGCCCCAGCGAACAGGAGAATGCAGGATGATCAGTGCGACAACCCGGCGCGCCATCGACCGCGTGAAGCAGAACATCGCCGAGGACGGCGTGCTGTCGATCCGCGGCATCCGCAAGGAATTTCCCGGCGTGGTGGCGCTGGATGATGTGCAGCTGAAGATCCGCCCCGGCAGCGTTCATGCCCTAATGGGCGAGAATGGCGCAGGCAAGTCCACGTTGATGAAGATCATTGCGGGCATCTATCAGCCCGATGCCGGTGAAATTCTTCTGCGCGGCCAGCCGGTGACGCTGAAATCGCCGCTGGATGCGCTGGAGCAGGGCATCTCGATGATCCATCAGGAACTGCTGCTGATGAATCCGATGACGGTCGCCGAAAACATCTGGATCCGGCGCGAGCCGAAGACCCGCTTTGGCCTGATCGACCATGCCCGGATGGCGGCGATGACGCAGGAATTGTTCGACCGGCTGAACATCCGGCTGAACCCCTTGGCGCAGGTCGCCGACCTGACCGTCGCGCAAAAGCAGATGGTCGAGATCGCCAAGGCGGTCAGCCACAATTCCGACGTGCTGATCATGGATGAGCCAACCAGCGCCATCACCGAATCCGAAGTGGCGCATCTGTTCGCGATCATCCGCGACCTGCGCCAACAGGGCGTCGGCATCGTCTACATCACCCACAAGATGAGCGAGCTTTTCGAGATCGCGGATGAATTCACCGTTTTCCGCGATGGCAAATATGTCGGCACGCATAATGCCAGCGATGTGACCCGCGACGACATCATCCGCATGATGGTCGGACGCGAGATCACCGACATGTTCCCGAAAGTGGACTGCCCCATCGGTGATGTCGTGCTGGAGGTCAGGAACCTGACCCTGCCCGGCGTCTTCGACGATATCAGCTTTCAATTGCGCAAGGGCGAGATCCTTGGGCTGGCCGGGCTGGTCGGCTCGAAACGCTCAAACGTGGCCGAGGCGATCTTTGGCGTGCATCCCGCCGCCTCGGGCGAAATTCTGATCGACGGCAAGGCGGTCCAGATCAGCAGTCCCAAGGCCGCCATGGAACATGGCCTTGCCTTCCTGACCGAGGATCGCAAGGAAACCGGCTGCTTTCTGGTTCTCAACTGTCTGGAAAACATCCAGTCGGCCCTGATCACCCGCGACCATGTCAAGGCGGGCTTCATCGACCAGAAAACGGTGACGAAGCTGGCTGAGGATATGGCAGCCAAGCTGCGGGTCAAGACGCCGAACCTGAACGAGACGGTCGAGAACCTGTCCGGGGGCAACCAACAGAAACTTCTGATCGCGCGCTGGCTGCTGACCCGGCCGCGCATCCTGATCCTAGATGAGCCGACGCGCGGCATCGATGTCGGCGCGAAATCCGAAATCCACCGCCTGATCACGCAGCTTGCCGGACAGGGCGTCGCCGTCCTGATGATCTCGTCCGAACTGCCCGAGGTTCTGGGCATGTCCGACCGGATCATGGTCATGCACGAAGGCCATGTCTCGGGCTTCCTTGATCGCGCCGAGGCGGATCAGGTCCGGGTCATGGAACTGGCTGCCAGGTAAAAAGGGGGGAACCCGATGAATACCCAAACCATCCCTGCCAATGCGAGCGCCGCGGGCCAAAGACGTCTGCCAGCCGAGGTCAACATCCTGATGGTCCTTGTGGGCATCGCGCTGGTCTTCGAAATCCTTGGCTGGATCTTTCAGGGGCAGAGCTTCCTGTTCTCATTGAACCGGCTCAAGATCATGATCCTGCAGGTCTCGGTCATCGGCATCATCGCAGTGGGGGTGACGCAGGTCATCATCTCGGGCGGGATCGACCTGTCGTCGGGGTCCGTCGTGGGCGCGGTGGCAATGGTCGCGATGTCGGTGGCGCAGGTCTCCAGCTATGCCCGCGCCGTCTATCCGGCGCTGACCGATCTGCCGATGATCGTGCCGCTGCTGGTCGGGCTGTCCTTTGGCGCGCTGGTCGGCTTCATCAACGGCTGGCTGATCGCCTATACCAAGATCCCGCCCTTCATCGCCACCTTGGGCACGATGGTCACCGTCCGCGGCTTTGCCAAGTGGTACACCAAGGGCCAGCCGGTCAGCTTCCCGACCGAGGGCTTCGCGGCGCTTGGCAAGGGCATGATGCCGGTGGTGATCTTCATCCTGGTCGCCCTCGTGTTCCATATCGCGATGAAATACACCCGCTACGGCAAGTTCACCTATGCCATCGGCGCGAATGCTCAGGCCGCCCGCGTGTCCGGCATCAATGTCGAACAGCACCTGGTCAAGGTCTATGTCATCGCCGCGATGCTGGCCGCCTTGGCCGGGATGGTGGTGGCGGCGCGCGGTCAGACCGCGCAGGCCGGGATGGGCTTGGCCTATGAGCTTGACGCCATCGCCATGGCCGTGATCGGCGGCGTGTCGCTGAATGGCGGGCGCGGCTCGGTCCTTGGGACGGCGATCGGGATGATCATCTTTGGTGTCATCATCTCGGGTTTCACCTTCCTGCGGCTGGACGCCTATTATCAGGAAATGATCAAGGGCGTGATTATCGTCGCCGCCGTGGTGGCCGATGTCCACCGCCAGCGCAAGCGCCGCAAGACCAGCTGACCCAGACCTTCTCTAGCCTTCGTCGTTCCTCCCCCTGCGGGCGGGGTGCTCCTCCCTGCCGAAAGCTGACCCCGCCCGCTTTTTTCTTTCTCTGAAAGGCCCCCTCATGCGCATCGCGATTGACCCTTTCATGCACCGCCATCTGCCGCTGGAGCAGATCCCGGCCAAGGTCCGCGAGTTGGGCTATGACTGGATCGAGCTTTCCCCGCGCGGCGATTTCCTTGAATGGTTCAAGGCCCCCCGTGTCTTTCCCGACCGCATCAAGTCTTTGAAAAAGGCGCTGAAGGACGAAGGCGTCGGCATTGCCAGCCTGCTTCCGATGTATCGCTGGGCCAGCAACGATGAAGTCGAACGCCAAGCGGCGGTGAAGCACTGGAAACGCGCCATCGAAATCGCCGTCGAACTGGGCGTCGACACCATGAACAGCGAATTCGGCCGCGGCCCGCATCCCGACAAGGGCTCCTGCTACTGCTGCCATACCGGCAGCATGATCGAGACCTGCGAGGATGCCTGGTGGCGCAGCATGGAAGAACTGGTCCCGATCCTTGAGCGCGAGGGGATCAACCTGCATGTCGAGCCGCACCCCGAGGATTGGTGCGAGACGCTGCAACCCGCGCTCGACATCATCCGCACCGTGAACAGCCCGCGGGTGAAGTTCCTCTATTGCGCGCCCCATACTTTCTATTTCGGCGACGACACCCGCGCCATGCTGCGCGAGGCGGCCAACGTTCTGGCCCATGTCCATGTCGGCGACACCTTCAACCACAAGGCCAGTTCGGGCCTGCGCTACATCCTGAACCCGCCCGGCACGCAGGCCCGCGTTCACCAGCATCTGAATATCGGTCAGGGCGAAGTGCCTTGGGATGATTTCTTCGGGACGCTGGCCGAGATCGGCTTTGACGGGATCATGACCGCCTGCGTCTTCGCCTGGGAAGACAAGGCAGACCAGTCCGGCCGCTTCATGCGGGCCGAAATGCAAAAATACATCGATCAATATTGGAAATGAGGCCCAGAACATGACTGTCAGAATTGGTGTCATCGGCACCGGAGCCATCGGCCGCGATCACGCCCGCCGCATCCAGCATGTCCTGTCGGGCGGCACGATCGTCGCGCTGAGCGACGTGAACCGCGCCTCGGCCGAGGCGGTCCGCGCCGACATCGCCCCCGACGCCACAGTCTACGCCACCGGGCAAGAGCTGATCGCCGCCCCCGATGTCGATGCGGTTCTGGTGACCAGCTGGGGCACTACGCATGAGGAATACGTGCTGGCCGCCATCGCCGCCGGCAAGCCCTGCTTCTGCGAAAAACCGCTCGCGACCACGGCAGATGGTGCGAAACGCATCGTTGATGCCGAGGTGGCGCATGGCAAACGTCTGGTGCAGGTCGGCTTCATGCGTCGCTATGACGAAGGCTATGTCGCGCTGAAAAAGGTCGTGGACACACGCATCGGCGCGCCGATCATGGTCCATGCCGCGCATCGGAACCCAACCGTGCCGGAAGCCTATGTCACCCCCATGGCCATCCACGACACCCTGATCCATGAAATCGACGTGTTCCGCTGGCTGCTGGATGACGACTATGTCTCGGCCCGCGTGACCTTCCCGCGTTCCTGCGCGCGGACCCATGCCAAGCTGCGCGATCCGCAGATCGTGACCCTGACCACCGCCAAGGGCACGGTCATCAACACCGAGGTCTTCGTGAACTGCCATTACGGCTACGATATCCAATGCGAGGTCGTGGGCGAGGACGGGATCGCGAAACTGCCCGAGCCGGTCTCGATCCGGATGCGGTTGGATGCGAAACTGCAAAACGACATCCTCACCGACTGGAAGGACCGTTTCGTCGCCTCCTACGATGTCGAGTTGCAGGATTTCCTGAAGGCGGCAGCCCAAGGCACGGCCAGCGGTCCGACCTCATGGGATGGCTACATGGCCGCCGTCACCTCGGATGCCTGCGTCGCGGCGCAAGAGGTCGAGGGGCAATCCGTGCCGATCACCCTGCCCACCCGTCCCGCCCTTTACGCCTGAGGTCAGCTTATGCGTTTCGCCATGAACCATATCGCCGCGCCGAAACTTTCCCTTGAGGAATTCTTCGCCATGGCGCGCGCGCTCGGCGCGACCGAGGTCGAGATCCGCAACGACCTGCCCGATGTGGTCGGCACGCGAAGCCCTGCCGAGGTCAAGGCGGCGGCGGATGCGGCCGGGGTCACGATCATCTCGATCAACGCGCTTTATCCGTTCAACCTGTGGTCGGGCGACCTGCCCGACCGGGCCTTGGCCATGGCCGATTACGCCGCCGCCTGCGGGGCCAAGGCGCTGGTCATGTGCCCGCTGAATGACGGCCGCAAGGTTCCTCATTCGCAGGTGGTCGCGGCGCTGGATGCGTTGAAACCCATCCTGAAATCGCGCGGGCTGACCGGGCTTGTCGAGCCGCTGGGCTTTCCGATCAGCTCGCTTCGGACCAAGGCCGAGGCCATCGCCGCGATCACGGAAACCGGCGATGACGGCACCTTCCGGCTGGTCCATGACACCTTCCACCACCACCTTGCCGGGGAAACCCAATTCTATCCGCGCCGGACCGGCCTTGTGCATATCTCGGGCGTGACCGATCCGACGGTTTCGGTGGCCGAGATGCTGGACCCGCATCGCGTGCTGGTCGACGGCTCCGACCGGCTGGAGAATGTCGCACAGATCCGCGCGCTTCTGGCAGGCGGCTATGAGGGGCCGTTCAGCTTCGAGCCCTTCGCGCCCGAGGTGCATGCCCTGCCCGACCCGCAATCGGCCTTGGCTGACAGCATGGCGGGCATCCGCGCGCAACTGGAGCAGCCCGCATGAGCCGCGCGATGCCCCAGAAATCCCTTGGCGTCGCGCTGATCGGCACTGGCTTCATGGGCAAATGCCACGCCATGGCATGGCGCACGGTCGCCGCCACCTTCGGCGCCGCGCATCCCCGGCTGGAGGTGCTGTGCGACATGCCCGAGGATCGCGCCAGCGCCTATGCCGCGCAATTCGGCTTTGCCCGTGCGACAGCCGACTGGCAAGCGGCGGTCAGTGATCCGGAGGTGGATGTGGTCTCGATCACCACGCCGAACGGCATGCACCGACCCATGGCCGAGGCGGCCTTGCGGGCGGGCAAGCATGTCTGGCTGGAAAAGCCGATGGCACTGACGCTGGCGGATGCACAGTCCATGGCCGATCTGGCTGCAGAGCATCCGGGGCAGGTCACGATCCTTGGCTATAACTACCTGCGCTCGCCCGCGTTTCAGGCGGCGGTCGGGCTGGTGCAATCCGGCGCAATCGGCCAGCCCCATGCCTTTCGCGGTGTCTATGACGAGGATTATTCCGCTGACCCCGACCTGCCTTGGTCGTGGCGGATGACCCATGCCGAGGGGGGATTGGGTGCACTTGGCGATCTGGGCTGCCATCTGGTCAGCCAGATGGTCGCGCTGATGGGACCAGTGGCCGAGGTGACGGCGCAGACCCAGATCTCGATCCCGACACGCCCCTCGCCCGAGGGGGCAAAGCCGGTCGAGAATGAGGATTCTGCGCTGGCACTGCTGCGGTTTTCCAGCGGCGCGCAGGGCTCTTTTGCGACCTCGCGCGTCGCGAGCGGCCGAAAATGCCGGCTTCAATGGGAGGTTCATGGCGCGGATGGGACCATCGTCTTCGATCAGGAAAACATGAACCAGCTTTGGGTCCACCGGACCGGAGAGGCCGGGTTCACCCGCCACCTTACCGGCCCGGATCAGCCCGATTTCGCCGCCTTCTGCCCCGCGCCGGGCCATAATTTCGGCTTCAACGAACAGAAGGTGATCGAGGCGCGCGATCTGGTCTCGGCCATAGCCGGGGGGCCGCCCTGCGGTCCCGATTTCGCGGCCGGGCTGCAGATCGAGCGCGTCATCCATGCCATGGCGGCCTCGAACGGTCGCCCGGTGCAATTGTGAGGAACAAGATGACCAAGACCCTTGATGTGATCACCATCGGGCGCGCGGGCGTCGATCTTTACGGCGCGCAGATCGGCGGGCGGCTGGAGGATATGGGCAGCTTTCGCAAATATATCGGCGGCTCGCCCACGAATATCGCCTGCGGGACCGCGCGGCTGGGGCTGAAATCGGGCCTGATCACCCGCGTCGGTGACGAGCATATGGGCCGCTTCATCCGCGAGCAGCTGGCCCGCGAGGGGGTGGATACGCGCGGCGTCATCACCGACCCCGAGCGCCTGACCGCGCTGGTCATCCTGGGCATCCGCGACGAGGACCAGTTTCCGCTGATCTTCTATCGCGAGAATTGCGCCGATATGGCGCTTTGCGAGGATGACATTGACGAAGCCCTGATCGCCCAGACCCGCAGCGTGTTGGCGACCGGCACCCATCTGTCGAACCCGCGGACTGAGGCTGCGGTGCTGAAGGCCCTGACCCTTGCCCGCAAGCATGGCGCGAAGACGGCGCTGGACATCGATTATCGCCCGAACCTGTGGGGCGTGGCGGGGCATGGCGCGGGCGAAAGCCGCTTTGTCGAAAGCGCGCGGGTCACGCAAAAGCTGCAATCGACGCTGCATCTGTTCGACCTGATCGTCGGCACCGAGGAGGAATTCCACATCGCCGGCGGCACAAGCGACACCATCGCCGCCCTGCGCGCCGTCCGCGCCGTCAGCGCGGCGACGCTGGTCTGCAAACGCGGCGCCAAGGGCGCGGTGGCCTTTGCCGGAGACATCCCCGACAGTCTGGACGCGGGCGAAAGCGGCCCCGGTTTCCCGATCGAGGTCTTCAACGTGTTGGGCGCGGGGGATGGCTTCTTTTCGGGGCTGATGAAGGGCTGGCTGGACGGCGAAAGCTGGCCCAAGGCCTTGGAATATGCCAATGCCTGCGGGGCTTTTGCGGTCAGCCGCCATGGCTGCACCCCGGCCTATCCGTCGCTGGCGGAGCTGGAGTTCTTCCTGAAGCGCGGCGTGATCCGGCCTGACCTGAGAAATGACGAGGCTCTGGAGCAGATCCACTGGTCGACCAATCGCCATCGGCGTGTCGGCGGGGATTGGTCGCAGATGCGGGTCTTTGCCTTTGACCACCGAATGCAGCTTGAGCAAATGCCGGGCTATACGCTGGAAAAGGGCGGTGCCTTCAAGGAGCTTTGTCTGCAAGCCGCGATGAACGTCGCGGACGGGCAGCCCGGTCATGGCATTCTGTGCGACAATCGGATCGGGCGGCGGGCACTACACCGGGCCTCGGGCTCGGGGTTGTGGATCGGGCGGCCTTGCGAGGATCCCGGCTCGCGTCCCTTGCGGCTAGAGCCGGAGCTGGGCCCGGATTGCGGGGCCTTGGGCGAATGGGCACGCGAGAACGTGGTCAAGGTGCTGTGCTTCTGCCACCCTGACGACGATGCCCCGACGCGCGCCGCTCAAGAGGCCGAGGTCAAGCGCCTGTTCACCGCCGCGCGCCGCAACGATCTGGAATTCCTGCTGGAAATCATTCCGTCGAAGGTCGGGCCGGTCGATGACATGACCAGCGCCACCCTGATCCGGCAGTTCTATGCGGCGGGGATCTGGCCCGATTGGTGGAAGCTGGAGCCGATGCGGACGCGGGCCGGATGGGCCAATGCCATTGCCGCGATCGAGGAGAACGACCCCCATACCCGCGGGATCGTGGTGCTGGGGCTGGATGCGCCCGAGGCCGAGCTGGCCGCCAGTTTCGAGGTCGCGGCGGGCTTCGATCTGGTCCGGGGCTTTGCCGTCGGGCGGACGATTTTTGGCGAGGTGGCGCGGCGCTGGTTCGCGGGCGAGATCGCGGATGAGGCCGCCGTGACCGAGATGGCCCAGCGTTTTGCCCGGCTTTGCGGCATCTGGGACCGGGCGCGCGCTGCGGCGCAGGTGGCGGCATGAGCGGGTCGGATCAAGGGGAAGGGGCTCTGCCCCTCTTGGCCTGCGGCCAATTCACCCCGGGATATTTGGGCAAGAAAGAAGCAGGCGGAGGACAGGCATGAGCGGGACGATCAGACTGACAGCGGCCCAGGCCATGGTGCGCTGGCTGTCGGTACAGATGACCGAGGATGGCGAGCGTTTCATCGAGGGGGTCTGGGCGATCTTTGGTCATGGCAATGTCGCCGGTCTGGGCGAGGCCCTGCACGGGATCGGCGCGGCGCTGCCGACATGGCGCGGCCAGAACGAACAGACCATGGCTCATGCCGCCATCGCCTATGCCAAGGCGAGTGCGCGCAAACGGGCGCAGGCGGTGACCAGCTCGATCGGGCCAGGGGCGACGAATATGGTCACGGCGGCAGCTCTGGCGCATGTGAACCGCCTGCCGGTCCTGTTCATCGCGGGCGATGTCTTTGCCAACCGCCGCCCCGATCCGGTCTTGCAGCAGGTCGAGGATTTCGACGACGGCACGATTTCTGCCAATGACTGCTTCCGCCCGGTGGTGCGCTATTTCGACCGCATCCAGCGGGCCGAGCAGTTGCTGACTGCCCTGCCCCGCGCGTTGCGGGTGATGACCGATCCAGCCAATTGCGGGCCGGTCTGTCTGGCCTTCTGTCAGGATGTGCAGGCCGAAGCCCATGACTGGCCCGAGGCGTTCTTTGCACCCAAGGTCTGGCGCATTCGCCGCCCTGCCCCGGATGCCGCGGAACTGGCCGAAGTGGCCGGGCTGATCCGGCAGGCCAAGCGCCCGGTGATCGTCTGTGGCGGGGGCGTCATCTATTCGGGTGCGGAAGCGGCACTGGCGCAGTTCGCCGAAGATCATGGCATTCCGGTGGCCGAGACGCAGGCCGGGAAATCAGCGCTGGCGCAGGCGCATCCGCTGAATCTGGGGGCCTCGGGCGTTGACGGCTCGGCTGCGGCCAATGCCGCGCTGACGCGGGCGGATCTGGTGATCGGGATCGGCACGCGCCTGCAGGATTTCACCACCGGTTCCCGGACGCTGTTTTCAGGGCAACTCGTGTCGATCAATGTGCAGCCTTATGACGCAAGCAAGCATGGGGCGTTGAGCTTGGTTGCCGATGCGCGCGTGGCACTGGAAGGTCTGACCGCACTGTTGGGCGATCATCGCATCGAGCGTTTCGACACGCAGGCCCGCGCTGACTGGCTGGCCGCGGTCGATGCCCATTGCGCCGCACCCGCTGATGGCAATGCCCTGCCGACCGATGCGCAGGTGATCGGGGCGGTGCAGCGGGCCTCGACCCCTGAGAGCATCGCCATGTGCGCGGCCGGGACCATGCCCGGCGCGCTGAAGCTGCTGTGGCAGCCCGCGCAGGGCGGCTATCACATGGAATACGGCTATTCCTGCATGGGCTATGAGATCGCGGGTGCGATGGGGATCAAGCTGGCCTTGCCCCAGCGCGAGGTGCTGTGCTTCGTCGGCGACGGCAGTTACATGATGGCCAATTCCGAACTGGCGACGGCGGTGATGCGGCGCGTGCCCTTTACCGTCATCCTGACCGACAACCGCGGCTATGGCTGCATCAACCGCCTTCAGCAGGGTTGCGGCGGCGAGGAATTCAACAACCTCTACAAGGACTGCAATATCGAGGCGCAGCCGCAGATCGACTATGTCGCCCATGCCGCGTCGATGGGCGCACATGCGGTCAAGGCGACCGACATCGCCGATCTTGAGGTACAGATCCACGCCGCGCGCGGCCGCGATATTCCGACGGTGATCGTCATCGACACCGACCCGACCCATGGCCCCGGCGAGGCTGGCGGCGGCCATTGGTGGGACGTGGCCGTCCCCGAGATCGGCGGCAGCGCGAAGCTGCGCGAGGCCTATTCCAAGTATATCGACAACACCCGCCGTCAGGCGCTGGTCAATTGAAGGACGCATGACATGATCCGCTATGGCACCAATCCCATTGCCTGGGCCAATGACGACGACCAGTCGATCGGCGCGCATATCCCGACCGAGCAGATCCTGCATGAGGCGGGCGAGGTCATCGGCTTTGACGGGATCGAGAACGGCCATCGCTGGCCCGATGACCCGCAGGCGCTGAAATCTCTTCTGGGTCGGTATGGGCTGAAGTTCATCTCGGGCTGGTATTCGACGGAACTTCTGACCCGCAGCGTCGAGGACGAGATCGCCGCCGTACAACCCCATCTGGCCAAACTGAAGGCCAATGATTGCAAGGTCTGCATTGTCTGCGAATGCTCGAACACGGTCCATGGGCGGGCAGATGTGCCGGTGAACGACCGTCCGCGGCTGAGTGCCGACGAGATGGCCGAGTTCGGCCGCAAGATCGAGGAATTCGCGGCCTATCTGGCCACGCAGGGCATTACGCTGGCCTATCACCACCATATGGGCACGGTGGTCGAAAGCCCTGAGGAAATCGACGCCTTCATGGCCGCGACCGGACCCGCGACGCATCTGCTGTTCGATGCGGGGCATTGCGCCTTTGGCGGCGGAAATCCCGAAGAAGTGCTGGCCCGGCATGTCGCCCGCGTCGCGCATTTCCACGCCAAGAACATCCGCCTGCCCGTAACCCGGCGCGTGCGGGCCGAAAACCTGTCCTTCATTCAGGGCGTGCTGGCCGGGGCATTCACCGTGCCGGGCGATCCCGAAGGCGCGATCGATTTCGTGCCTTTGCTGCGGATACTGGCCGGGGCCGGTTATGATGGCTGGCTGGTGATCGAGGCCGAGCAGGACCCGCTGATCCGCAACCCGCTGGAATACCAGTCGATGGGGCTGAAGGCGTTGAAGGCGGCGGCGCTGGAAGCCGGGCTGGACCAAAGCATTCCCGCCTGATCGCGAAAAGGGCGGGGGGCTGTCTGCCCCCCGCACCCCCCGAGGATATTTCTACAAGAAAGAACAAGGTCATCCAGATGGGCACACTTCTGCGCAAACCCTTTGGCACCCATGGCAAGGTGCATGAGATCACCCCGCAATCGGCGGGCTGGCGCTATGTCGGCTTTTCATTGTACCGGCTGCGGGCAGGCGAGGAAGCTCAGGAGGCGACCGGCACGCGCGAGGTGATGCTGGTCATGGTCGAGGGCAAGGCCGAAATCCACGCCGCCGGGCAGGATTGGGGCGTATTGGGCGAGCGGATGAGCGTCTTTGAACGGACGCCGCCGCATTGCCTTTATGTCCCGAATGACGAGGGCTGGCGCGCGCGGGCGGTCACCGACTGCATCATCGCCGTATGCAGCGCCCCCGGCTCCGGCGGGCACAAGGCGCGGCGGATCGGGCCGGATGGGATCACCCTGACCCAGCGCGGCGAGGGCAGCAACACCCGCTGGATCAACAATATCGCCATGGAGGCGGAGGATTACTGCGACAGCCTGTTGGTGACCGAGGTGTTCACCCCGGCCGGGAACTGGTCCTCATATCCCAGCCACCGCCATGATGAGGACGACTTTCCGCGCGTCACCTATCTGGAGGAGACCTACTATCATCGCCTTGATCCCGGCGATGGCTGGGGTGTCCAGCGCGTCTATACCGATGACGGCAGTCTGGACGAGGTGATGGCGGTCCGCGATGGCGACGTGGTGCTGGTGCCGCGCGGTCACCATCCCTGCGCCGCGCCGCATGGCTTTGGCATGTATTACCTGAACGTCATGGCCGGACCGCTGCGCAAATGGCGTTTTGTCCTTGCCCCCGAGATGGAGCGGCTGGTCCCCAAGACCTAGCCCGTCGCCCCCTGCGGCTGGTGCCCATAGTACAGCTGGACGACATGCTCGGCCTCGGCAAAGAACAGCCAGCGCGAGACGAAGGCGCCTGCCAGATGGATCACGAAGGCCAGCGCCACCGCCATCCCGCCCGAGGCGCTGGACAGGATCAGCGCCGGCAGCACGCAAAGCAGCGCCATGCCGATCACCCGCAGCTTGGCGGCGTGGCGGCGGGCGACGTGGAAGCCGAATTCCTTCAGCAGGTAATTCGTGCCGGTATGCGGGGCCTCGAACAGGCGCGTGCGCCCCTTGCTGCCCAGCCCGGTGGCCGAGGCGATGCTGTGGCCGCGCTCTGTGAAGCGGCGGTCGCCGCGTTGCCAGCAGACCGTCTGGATCAAGGCCAAACCGATCAGGCAAACCACCGCCAGATGGTTCTGCGCCGACAGGATCGCGCCTGCGGTCAGCGCGCAAGCGATGAAATATCCGGGTGTCAGCGGGCTGTTCCAGCGCGGCACCGTCGCCATCTGCGCATAGATCATCGAGGTCGCAACGACGGTCGCCAGACACAGCGACGCCCCCAGCACGCCCACGACATTCAGGATGCGCCCGAAGAAGATCGCAGCCACAGCGAAACCCGCCATGACCAGCAGCGCCGAGCAAGAGGCCCATGCCTCGCGGCTGAGCCAACTGGTCCGCCATTGGGTAAAGGCCAGCAGCGCCCGCTGGGGATTGCCCAGATGGAAGGTGGAGGAGACCAGCCCCGCCACCGCCATCCCGAAGCCAAGCGCGAATTGCCAGAAGGCGATCGCGCCGGTGCCAGTGGACAGGCCCAGACCCAGAAACGCCAGATATCCGAACCCCGCGCCCGACAGGACGGTGAACACAATGACCGAAGGGGCGGGATGCATCAGATCTTCTCCAGAGCGCGGTCGAGCCATGCGAAAAAGCCGGTCGCAGAGGGGCCGGCGGCAGGTTCGCTGGCCACTCCTTGCAACCGGTCCTTGGGCCGTGGCGGCAGGTATTTGTTGGTGGGTTTGGTGCCCAGCTCCGGCATCAGGTCAAAGCCTCCGCGGCTTTCGACCAATTGGCTGACGGCGCTGGAGGGATCGCCCAGATCGCCAAAATGGCGCGCGCCTGACGGGCAGGTGCGGACGCAGGCGGGGACGCGGTCTTCCTCGGGCAGGTTCTCGTTATAGATGCGGTCGACGCAAAGGGTGCATTTCTTCATCACCCCCGCCACCGCGTCCAGTTCACGCGCGCCATAGGGGCAGGCCCACGCACAAAGGCCACAGCCGATGCAAGCATCCTCGTTGACCAGAACGATGCCATCCTCGGCCCGCTTGTAGCTTGCCCCGGTCGGGCAAACGGTGACGCATGGCGCGTCTTCGCAATGCAGGCAGGATTTCGGGAAATGCACGGTCTGCGTCGCGCAGCCGTTGGCGGGTTCGACCTCATAGCTGTGGACACGGTTCAGGAATGTCCCGGCAGGTTGGGCACCGTAAGCGTCGATATCGGACAGGGCCGCGCCGTAATTCTCGGTGTTCCAGCCTTTGCAGCTGATCACGCAGGCATGGCAGCCGACGCAGGTATCCAGATCGATGACCAGTCCCAGCTTGCGCGTCGTGGTTTGCGGCAGACAGGTCATTGCCCCACCTTCCATATCAGGTATTTGGGGCCGCGCCCAACGGGCGAGGCGATGGCGTCGAAATGCGGGTCGCATTCGGTCTGCGGTTCGACCCGCTCGATCTTGACCCGCAGATCGAACCATGCCGCCTGACCGGTGATCGGGTCCGAGTTTGACCAGCGCAAGCCATCGCCACGGGCGGGCTGCAATTCATGGATCAGGTGGTTGAGCAGGAACCCCTTGGTCGCTTCGGGCGCGTCCTCGGACAAGGCCCATGCCCCCTTGCGCTTGCCGATGGCGTTCCATGTCCAGACCGTGTCGGGGTTCAGCCCGCCATGCAGGGCCACGGGCACGGTGATCGCGCCATGGACCGAGCTGACACGCGCCCAGTCCCCTTCGGCAAAGCCATGCTGCTGCCAGACCTTATGCGAGACATAAAGCGGGTTTTGCCCGTGGATCTGGCGCAACCAGGCATTTTGCGTGCCCCAGCTGTGATACATCGCCATCGGGCGCTGGGTCAGGGCGTGCAGCGGGTATTCCTTGGGATCGACATTGCCGTCCTCGAACGGCGGATACCAGATCGGCAGCGGCTCCATGACCCGGCGCAGCTGGTCGCGCAGATGGTCGGGGGGTTGGCGTTCGCCATGGCCTTCGGCAGCGCGCTGGAACTTGCGCATCGGCTCGACATACAACTGGAACAGATAGGGCATCGGCTTGTCATAGAAGCCCATGCCGACGGCCCATTCCTGATAGGCGACGTTCCAAGGCTTATAGAATTCGGCATTGCCGGGGATATGGGTGACGTGAAAGCCGCCATTGCGGATGTAGCGGTCAAGTTGGTCGGCATTGGGCGCACCGCGCCCGGTCTGGTCGCCATTGCCGCGATAGCCCGACAGTGGGCCGATACCGGGCTTGCGCTGGTGGTTGACGATGTAATCGGCATAGTCGCGATAGATCGCGCTGCCATCCTTGCGCACGAAGCCGGGCAGCTCCATCAGGTTCGCCAATTCGATCAGCACGGTCTGAAAGCCGCGCACGTCGCGATCTGGCTGGATCACCGGCCAGCGGATCGCATCGGCCGCCGCCCCCGCCTCGCAGATCGGGCGGTCCAACAGGCTGATGCAATCGTGACGTTCCAGATAGGTCGTATCGGGCAGGATCAGGTCGGCATAGGCCACCATTTCCGAGCTATAGGCGTCGGAATAGATGATCCGGGGGATGACGTAATCGCCATTCTCGTCCAGATCGGTCAGCATCTCGATGACGCCGCGCGTATTCATGGACGAGTTCCACGACATGTTCGCCATATACAGAAACAGCGTATCGATGCGGTAAGGATCGCCGGCATGCGCGTTCGAGATCACCATATGCATCAGCCCATGCGCCGACATCGGGTTTTCCCAGGTAAACGCCTTGTCGATGCGGGCGGGACTGCCATCCTCGCGCAGCGCCAGATGCTCGGGACCGCGCACAAAGCCCAGATGCGGGCCGTCCAGCGGGTGATCGGGCTGGGATTTGCAATGCGGGACGGGATGGGCCTCGACCGGTTTGGGATAGGGCGGCTTGAAGCGGAAACCGCCCGGCACCTCGACCGAGCCGATCAGGATCTGCAGCACATGCAGGGCGCGGCAGGTCTGGAACCCGTTCGAATGGGCCGAGATGCCGCGCATTGCATGAAAGGCCACCGGGCGGCCCAGCATGCGGTCATGCTTTTCACCCCGAAAGTCGGTCCATGGACGGTCCAGCGTGATCGCCTGATCAAAGGCCACGCGGGCGATTTCATCGGCCAGCGCCCGGATGCGGAGGGCGGGGATACCGCAGCGCTCGGCCACGGCCTCGGGGGCGTATTCGGGTTGCAGATAGCGTTCCGCCATCAGTTGCAACACGGTGCGGTGACCGGGATGGTGAGCGTTCAGGTCGGGGCGCACGCCCATCTGGTCAAAGGGCACCAGCGCGCCGGTCGCCCGGTCAATGACCAAGGGGCGGTCGTCAGGATCGCGCAGGATCAGTCCGGTCGCATCGTCGATCAGCAAGGGCGCGTTGGTGTAGCGGGCCAGATAGTCCAGATCGATCCGCCCCGCCGCCATCAGGCAATGGACCAGCGACAGGATCAGCAACCCGTCCGTGCCCGGCGTGATCCCCAGCCAGTCATCGGCAACGGCATTGTAGCCCGAGCGGATCGGGTTCACGCCGACGATCCGCGCGCCCCGCGCCTTGAGCTTGCCGATGCCGATCTTGATCGGGTTGCTGTCATGGTCCTCGGCCACGCCGAACAGAACGAACAGCTTGGTCCGGTCCCAATCGGGCTGGCCGAATTCCCAGAACGCCCCGCCCATGGTGTAGATGCCCGCCGTCGCCATGTTGACCGAACAAAAGCCGCCATGTGCCGCGTAATTGGGCGTGCCAAAGGCCTGTGCCCAGAAGCTGGTGAAAGACTGCGACTGGTCGCGCCCGGTGAAAAAGGCCAGCTTCGAGGGATCGGTCTTGCGGATGCGGGTCAGCCAGTCGCTGGCCGTGTCCAGCGCCTCGGCCCATGAGATTTCCTGAAACTGGCCCGAGCCGCGCGGTCCGACCCGGCGCAACGGCGCGCGCAGCCGTGAGGGTGCGTTCACCTGCATGATCCCGGCCGAGCCCTTGGCGCAAAGCACGCCCTTGTTCACCGGATGGTCGCGGTTGCCTTCGATATAGGCGACCTTGCCGTCCTTCATGTGGACGTTGATCCCGCAACGACAGGCGCACATGTAGCAGGTCGTCTTGCGCACCTCGTCCGAGACCTTGGGCGAAGTATCGATGATCGGCTGGTTCATGGCAGGACGGCTCCTTCCGGGGCAGATGGCTGGTTCGCAAGGGCATGCGAGCGGGCTGGAAAGGTCGTCGTCACGGTCATTTCTGCCTTAGTTGGAATCAAGCCCGGCCTCCTGAACCGATCGCCGCCCGACAAGTGATTTGACGGATGGCCAAAGCGACCAGAGCACGAAGACAAGCGCCAGCAGCAGGATGGTCGCGCTGATCGGACGAGTAAAGAAGACAGTGAAATCCTGATGCGAATTGGCCACCGCGGTCAGGAAGTAGCGCTCGGCCAGCGGTCCAAGGATGACGCCCAGAACCAGCGGCGCGGACGGGAATCCCACCCGTTTCATCGCCCAGCCGACCACGCCAAAGGCAAGGCAGACATAGACGTCGAAGATATTGTTCCTGACGCCAAAGGCCCCGATCAGGCTGAGCACCACGATGAAGCCCGCAAGGATTGCCGGTGGCGTCCGCATCAGCGTCGAGAACATCTGCGCGACGCCTACTCCTGCCCCGATCATCAGCACATTGGCGATGATCATCGCGGCAAAGATCGTATAGACCATCGACGGGTCCATGACGAACAGCAGCGGTCCGGGATTGACCCCTTGCAGCATCATCGCCGCCAGCATGATCGCGGTTGCGGCGCTGCCGGGGATGCCCAGCGTCAGCAGCGGCACCATGGCCGCGCCGGTGGTGGCATTCTTGGCGGCCTCGGGGGCGGCAAGACCCGCCTCGACCCCGGTTCCGAACTCGGCCCCGCGCGGATTTACCTGCTTTTCGATGCCATAGGCGATGACCGCGCCCGGCGTCGCGCCTGCACCGGGGATGACGCCGATCATGCACCCGATCCCGGTGCCGCGCAGGATCGGACCTTTCAGGTTCAGAATGTCGCGGAAACTGGCCCCGCTGGCCTTGCCCTGCGGCTTTTTCGGTCGCAGGTCACGGTCGGTCGAGACCAGATCGACCACCTCGCCGATGGCGAACAGCCCGATCATCACCACGACAAAACGGATGCCGCTTTCGACCTCGGGGACGCCAAAGCTGAAGCGCGCCTGACCGTAAAGCGGATCGACCCCGACCGTGCCGATGGCCACGCCGATCAGCAATGAGATCATGGTGATGATCGGCCGGTCCTTGGCAATCGCAATGACGCTGACCAGACCCAGCACGGTGGCCGCAAAGAACTCGGGCTGCGAGAATTTCATCGCGAAGCTGGCGAAGGGCGCGGACAGAAAGGTCAGCATCAAGGCGCTGACCAGCCCGCCCGTGGCCGAGGCGGTGACCGCGATGGTCAGGGCGCGCTTGACCTGCCCCCTTTTCGTCATCGCATAGCCGTCCCATGTCGAGGGCAGCGATGCGGGCGTGCCCGGCACATTGATCATGATCGCCGAGATCGAGCCGCCAAACACCCCGCCGACATAGATGCCACCCAGAAACAGCATCGCATGGGTCACATCCATCGCATAGGTAAAGGGCAAGGCCATCGCCATGGCATTCACAAAGGAAATGCCGGGCAAGGCCCCCGCGATCACCCCGATCAGCAGCCCGACCACGATGGTCAGAAACGCACCGATCTGGAAGGCCGCCTGAAAACCGGCCAGCAGGAAATCAAGAGTCTGCATGTTGGTCGGTCCCCCCCTAGTAGATGCCGATCAGCTTCAGCAGCCAGACGCTGAACTGATCGAACGGTCCGATCCCGCGGCTAAGCGGCATCAGCGCCAGCCCCATGAACATCCACAGCAGCCCCACCGTCCCCAGCACGGGCACAAGGGTCACCACCCACGGGTTGCGCAGCCCGCCATACAGGCACCAGACCAGCAGGAAGGACGCCGTCGCCAGGGCAAAACCGATGATCGGCAGCAGCCAGCCAAAAAGGATCACCAGCACGATGCCGGTGATCGCCTTGCCGTAATGATAGACATCCTCGTCCCGCGGCGCGCTTAGCCCGACCGGCGGCTTGCCCCGGACCAGCGCCCGGATCTCAAGCACCAGCCAGACCGCCGAGAACGCGGCCAGCGCCATCAGGATCGCACCCGGCCATGCCCCCGGACCCAGCCCGTTCACCTGCAGCCTGCGGTCGCCATGAAACATGAATGTCGGCAGGATCAGTGCCGCGAAAGTCAGGACGCAGGCCAGAGCCGGCGCCAGCAGCGGCGGCAGCCCCCCGGATGTCAGCGTGACCGGAGAGGGGTCTGTCTGTGCCTTTTCAACCATGGCCATGATGTCCCCCCTCAGCTTGCCAGCTGCTTGCTGACCAGTTGCAGGAAATCCGTGACCATCTTCTGCGCCGCATCGCCGGTGACCGGCTGGATGCAGCTATAGGTGTCCGTGCAGAATTTCTGCCAATCCGCGCTGGCGGTGGCCTCAAGGATCGCGGCCTCAAGTCGGGTCAGGATCTCGGGCGGGGTATCCGCGCGCACGGCGATAGAGCGGAAGTTGTCCAGCCCCGAGATTTCGTGCCCCAACTCGGCCGAGGTCGGAACATCGGGGAATGCCGGATGGCGTTCCATCGAAAAGACCACCAGCGGCTTCAACTGCCCTGCCTTCAGGAATTGCGCCACATCGCCCGGTTCTTCGTAAAGCACTGACGTATGGCCACCAATGGGTGAGGCATAGCGTTCGCCGGGG
Organism: Paracoccus litorisediminis; assembly: GCF_009711205.1. Lineage (GTDB taxonomy): Bacteria > Pseudomonadota > Alphaproteobacteria > Rhodobacterales > Rhodobacteraceae > Paracoccus > Paracoccus litorisediminis. The sequence goes on from NZ_WMIG01000022.1 coordinate 27,441, forward strand.
GATTGAAACGGCACGTTCTCCATCTTGACGCCGCCGCCCGCCAACAGCTTCAGCGTCACGTCATCCTGCGTGCCGTAACCCGAGGTGGCGACGGTCAGTTGCCCCGGATTGGCCTTGGCGAAATCGAACAGATCCTGCGCGGTCTGATAAGGACTGTCGGCCGAGACGAACAGGAACGAGGGCGAATTCTGCACCACCGAGATCACCCGGAAATCCTCGGGCTTGCTGTCGCCCAGGCCCGAGGCCCAGGATGCCACCGTCAGGGAAATCAGCGTGCCCAGCGTATAGCCATCGGCAGGGTTGGTGCGCAGATGGGTCAGCCCGGCATTGCCCGACGCCCCGGCGACATTCGACACCGGGATCGCCACGCCCAGCGGCTTTTCCATCAGCCGCCCCATCTGGCGGCCCATCACATCGGCCCCGCCACCGGGGCCAAAGGTCACCACCATTTCCACGGGTCGTTCGGGATAGGCATCGGCCAGCGCCATTCCCGATGAAAGGGCCAGACCTGCGGCAACCAGCCCTGCCGCGCCGAGTTTCAGTGAAGCATCACGGGTCATTGATTCTCCTCCCATCACGACCGTTGCTTTCTGGTGCCGCCGCCCGCTCCTCTCGGGTGACGACTTGCGGCTTCATTGGGTCATCTCGGCCAGCCGCAGGCGTTGAATCTTGCCGGACGGGCCTTTGGGCAACTCGTCCATCAGGTGAATGACATCGGGCGACTTGAACCGGCCCAGCCGCGCCTCGCATAGCAGGGCAAGGGTCTGGACGGTCAGGTCCGATCCGTCGCGCAGGACCACTGCCGCCTCGACCCGCTCGCCATAGCGAGGGCATTTGCGGCCGAATGCGGCGGCCTCGATCACGTCGGGATGGGCGTAAAGCGCCTCGTCGATCTCGCGCGGGGCGATGTTCTCGCCGCCCTTGATGATCAATTCCTTCAGACGCCCGGTGACAAAGACATAGCCGTCCTCATCGATGCGTCCCAGATCGCCGCTGCGCAGCCAACCATCCGGGGTCAGCGCCGCTGCCGTCGCCTCGGGATTGTCCAGATAGAGCCGCATGACATTCGGCCCCCGGACACAAATTTCCCCGACAAGGCCGGGCGGCTGGGATCGCATGTCCACCGACATGATCGCCACCTCATTGCCGATGGCGACCCCCGGAGAGCCGATCTTGCGCAGCCCCGGCGGCAGCGGGTTCGACAGGATCTGTGCGGCGGTTTCGGTCAGGCCCATGGTCTCGACGATGGGGATGCCAAAGCGCCACTCGAAGGCGGTCTGCACCTCGGGTGCCAGCGCCGCCGAGGCCGAACGCCCGAACCTGATCCGCCCCCGCACGCTTTCATCGGGCGTCCCCTCGCCATGCAGCAGATGCGAGATGATCGTGGGCACGACCGAAAACCACGTCGCCTGCTGATCCGCACAGATCGGCCAGAACCGACCGGCCGAGAATTTCTCGCACAGGATGACCGATCCGCCCGAAACCAGCGGCCCCATGATCGTCACGCAAAGCCCGTTGATGTGATAGATCGGCAGCACGCACATGGCGCGGTCGCGGTCGGTCAGGTCATGCGCCATCATGGTCGTCCAGCCACCGGCCAGCAGGCTGGCATGGCTGTGAATGACCCCCTTGGGCCGCCCGGTCGTCCCCGAGGTATACATCAGCAGCGCATCATCGCTGGCCCCATGCGGATGCGGCGGGATCGGCACCAGACCCACGGGCCAGTCAAAGCCTTCCTCGGCCGTGATGATGACCGGGCGCGCCGTGCCCCCCAGCAGCGCCCGCGTCAGCAGATCGTGCTGGGATGTCGCGACCAGAACCACCCGCGCGCCGGAGTGAGTCAGCGCATGGCCGATGGCATCCACCCCGGCGACAAGGTTGATCATCGTCGCCCGGAACCCACCGTAAAGCGTCCCGAACAGGCCCAGCAGCGCCTCGCGACCATTGGGCATCATCATGGCGACGCTTTCCCCGCGCCGGATGCCAAGGCTGGCCAGACGGCCCGCGATGTCGGCGGCGTGCTGGCGCAGCTCGGCCCAGTTCAGCGTGCTGCCGTCGCTTGCAAAGACATGGCTGATCCGCGTGCCGCAACTGACGGCGCGGTAGTCCAGCCAGTCGCGGACGGTGCCTTCAGGTGGGGCCTGCGGGTTCGGCATCATGCGCCGGCCTCGGCCCAGTAATCGGCAAAGATCTCCTCAAGCCCCGGCTCGCGCGCGGGGATCGGGCGGACGATGCGGCAACGCTGCATGAAGTGCTGCCAGTTCAGGTTGGCGTCGATGGAATTGCCGCCCCAGCTGCCGCAGCCCATCGACAGGCTGAAGGGCAGCCCATTGTCGAAGGCCCCTCCGGTCGCAAAGCAATGCGCCTGATTGACGATCACGCGGCAGACCGGCAGATGCGTGCCCAGCCGCAGCGGCCGCTCGGCATCGGTCGAGTGCAGGCCCAGCGAATGCCCCGCCCCCTGATGGCGCAGCAGGCGGACGGCCAGTTCGGCGGCATGGCCGAAATCGCGCGCCCGGTAAAGCGCCACGACCCGGCTGAGCTTTTCGCCCGACAGCGGATGACGGGGCCCGATGCCGTCCGTCTCGACCGCGATGAAGCGGGTGTCGGCGGGCACGCGCCCCGTCAGCCCCAGCCTGTCGATCAGGATATCGGCGTCCTTGGCGATGATCTCTCGGTTCAGATGGCCATCGGGCCATAGCCGGGCCACGATCCCCGCCGCCTCGTCCGACGGGATCACCGCCCCGCCCTCGGCCGCCATCGCGGCAAGAAAGGCGTCATAGACCCGATCGACGACGATCAGGGCATTTTCCGACGAACACGAGGTCGCATTGTCGAAAGTCTTGGACATGGCGATCTTTTCCGCCGCATCGGCCAGATCAGCGGTTTCATCCACGATCACCGCGACATTGCCTGCCCCGACGCCAATGGCGGGGGTTCCGCTTTCATAGGCGCGGCGGACATTGTCCTGACTGCCGGTGACCACGGCCAGATCGGCGGTCTCCAGCAAACGCTGGGTCTTGGCCTTGCCGCCCGGAGGCGGCAGCATCTGGACCAGACGCCGGTCCTCGCCGATCTTGTAGAACTCGGCATGGATGAATTGCAGCAGCAATTCACAACAGGGCACCCCCTTGGGCGATGGCGACAGGATGATGGCATTGCCGCATTTCAACGCGTTGATGATGTTGTTGGCAGGAGTCGCCGCCGGGTTGGTCGAGGGCACGACCGCGCCGATCACCCCAAGCGGACGGGCAATCTCGGTGATCCCGGTCGCGGGATCGTCCGACAGCACGCCATGGGTCCGCGCGCCCTGAATGTCGCGCATCAGTCCCAGCGTCTTGCGGTGGTTCTTGGTGATCTTGTCGGCGACGTTGCCCAGCCCGGTGCTGCGCACCGCCAGTTCGGCCAGCCTGCGGTTGCGGCCCGGCTCCATGATCGCCCAGGCGACGGCCAGCGCCGCGCGGTCATAGCGTTGCTGGCTGCCATTCGCCTCGTAATCGGCCTGGGCATTGCGCGCGCGGGCCATGGCGGCATCGACTGACAGAATGTCTTCCGAAATGTTCATGCCCATCCCTGGCGGTTCGGGACCTTCGGTCCAAAGGGCAGCCCCTGGCCTTCGGTCGGACGAGTCTCTTGTCGGCGTGGAATTCTGACGATAAGTCATGAAAATAGCCTTGCAAATGTTTTCATAAATCTGTCGCACGGATGACGCTTAGCTATGAAAAAACAAAGCTATAGACCTGATATTGTTTCCGTGGCTACGCTCGCGGGGGTATCCGCGGCCACTGTATCGCGCGCGCTGAACCATCCCGAACTGGTCCAGCCCACGACCCGGAAAAAGGTCGATCAGGCCATCCGCAAGCTGGGCTATATCCGCAATCGTGCGGCCCAGACCATTCACGGACGCCGCAGCGCGACCATCGGTCTGGTCGTGCCCTCGGTCTCGGACGCGATCTTTGCCGAGCTGGTACAGGCCTTCAACGACACGGTCAGCGAAAGCGGCTTTACGCTGCTGCTGGCCTCGCATCGCTACGATCTGGACATGGAATACGCGCTGGTGCGCAAGCTTCTGGAACACCGGGTCGATGCGCTGGCGATGATCGGGCTGGATCACCGCCCCGACACCTACCGTGTGCTGCGCGAGCAAGAGGTGCCCGTCGCCGCGATCTGGAACTACCAGCCCGACTCACAGATTTCCTGCATCGGCATCGACAATGCCGAGGCCGGACGGCGCGCAGCCGAACACCTGCTGATGCTGGGCCATCGCCGCATCGCCACCATCTTCCCCGAGACGCGCGACAATGACCGCGCCCGCGCCCGTCGCCTTGCGGCGATGGGCAGCATTTCGGCAACCGGCGTGGCGCTGCGCGAGGAATGGCAGTTGCAAACCCCCTACAACATCGCCCAGTCCAAGCGCAGTTGTATCGAACTGCTGACACGGGCCGAGCGTCCCACCGCCCTGCTTTGCGGCAACGATGTCATCGCGCAGGGGGCAATCTATGCCGCGCTGCATCTAGGCCTGTCGGTGCCGCGCGACATCTCGATCATCGGCATCGGCGATTTCGATGGCTCGGCCGAGCTTGAGCCGCCCCTGACCACCGTCCGCATCCCGGCCAGCCGCATTGGCGCGGCCGCGGCCCGCCACCTGATCACGGTGATCGACAGCGATGGGCAGGACCAGTTGGTTCGGACCCGTTTCGATTGCGAATTGATCATGCGTTCAACCACAACCGCGCGAACTTGACTCGTTTTGCTGCAAATTTGCAGCATTTGATGCGAAGTTGCGGCGATTCTGACGTGGCGCGCCACTTCTGGCCCAAATCTCTTTGCGCAAATCCGGGAAGTCCCTTGGAGTGACAGCCATCACAACGGGATTCACCACATGCCGGGCGGCCCCCCAATCCTACCCTCGGAACTGCCGGTCCTGATCGACCGCTACCATTCCGACGGCGCGCTGCTGGAAATCAACCCGGCGCAGCAAGAGTTTCTGGGTCTGGACGCGGGCGATAAACCCACGCTGAAGACCATGTATTCCAGCCACTCGGCCGAATTCCTGCGCGACGTGCTTGAGGGGCGGGTGCAGCCTCAGGCCTCGGTGCCGCTGTGGATGCTGGGCCGTGACGATGTCGAACATCCCGTCGTCGCCACGCTGTGCCGAACCGATGCCGGCCTGCTGGTCTGCAAGCTGCCCTTGGGCGCGCAAGCCCTGTCGCTGCAAGATGAGATGATCGAGCGGGTCGAGATCCTTTCGGGCATGATCGGCGAGGCGCGCGAGGCCTATTGGTGCATCGAGTTCCTCGAACCCATCGACGTGACCCAACCCGAGGACGCGATCATCGCGCAGGTCTTTGGCAATGCCTCGTGCTGGCGGGCCTGCAACCGCGCCATGGCCGAACTGTACGCCGTTCCCGAGGGACTGGATTTCAACGATCAACCTGTCTCGCGCTATTTCCCCGACACCCCCGTCAACCGCGAGATGCTGCGCGACCTGATCCGGGCCGGCTATCGGCTGGACGGCGCCGTCGCCATCGACCAACGCCATGGCGGCGAAGCCATTCTGGTCGAGAACGACTTTCGCGCCCGCATTGCCGAGGGGCGGCTGGTCCGGCTGTGGGGCACGGTGCGCGACATCAGCGCCAACCGCGCCCGCGAGCAGGACCTGAATGACCGTGCCGACCGCATGCGCGACATCCTTGGCGCACTGCCCGATCCGGTGCTGCTGCTCTCGGCCGAGGGCTTCGTGCTGGCCGCCAATCCCGCCGCCGATGCGGCCTTCGAGGGCAGGAACCTGCTGGGCCGCGCCTTTGACCAGATCGCCGCGCATAAGGCCGCCTTCCAGACCCTGCGCACCGCCGCCGTCCTGCGCGACACCGGCGAAATCGCGATGAACCTGCCTGCCGCCAAGGGCAGCCGCCGGGGCTGGCTGCTGCGCGTGGCCTTCAGCGACGGTATCCGCGGACAGATGGTGGTGACCGCGCGCCCGCAACGGACCCGCCCCCGCAAGGAGCGCGAAGAGGCATGAAATTCTATGCGCCCCATCCCGCGTCCAAGGGTGGCACCCGCGCCCGCCCCGCCTTTATCGACGGTCCCGAATTCGCGCTGTTTCTGAACGGGCTGCCGGATGCCACCGCCTTTCTGGAGCTGGACGGGCGGATCAGACTGGTCAACGTCGCGTTCGAACGCCTGCTGGCTACCGGACGCGCGGGCCTTCTGGGCACCGACCTGACGCGGCATGGCCGCAATGGTGAGGATCTGTTGCTGGGCGCGGCGACGGCACTGGCGCGGCTGCAGCGCTTCGAAGGCCGCGGGGCGATTGCGGGCCAGCCCAATACTCGTGCGATGCTGCAGGTCCTGCGCTCGGGCGAGGGCACGCCCTATGGCGCGCTTCTGGTCCTGACCCCGCCCGAGCGCGGGACCGCACCCTTGGGCGGGACATTCCGCTTTCTGACCGAACAGAACCCACCCGATGCCGGACCGGTCCTATCCCCGGCCCATGCCAGCGCCGAGGCCCGCGCCCTCCGCGCCCTGACGCAAGCATCTCCCCTGCTGGTGACAGGCGAGACCGGGACTGGCAAGACCGCCTTCATCCGCCGCATCGCTGGCGCGGACCCGGACCGCCCGCTGGTCCATGTCGCCTGCACCAGCCTGACCGAGGCCAATTTCACCGCCGAAATGCAGGGACAGGACCACGCTCCCGGCGGCCGACGCGCCGGGCTGATCGAGGCCGCGTCCGGCGGCACGCTCTGTCTCGACCATGTCGAGGACCTGACCCTGCCCCTTCAGGCCCGCCTGCTGGCGCTGCTTGACGCTGACAGCTTCCGCCCCTTTGCCGATGGCGGCACGGTGCGGCTGGTGACGGCGACCGTCGTTGATCTGTCGGCGCTGGTGGCCAAGGGCGCGTTCCGGGCCGACCTGTTCCACCGCATCGCCGCGGTTCGGGTCACGCTGCCCGCCCTGCGCGATGAGCCCGACATGATCCCGGCACTGACCCAGCGGATCATGGCCCGCATCAACCTGCACCGCCATCCGCCGTTGTCCCTTTCCCCGGCCTTCACCCAGCTTCTGCTGGGCCATGACTATCCCGGCAATATCCGCGAGCTGGAAAACATCCTTGCCCATGCCGCGACCACTTCAGGGGCGCAGGCGACGGCCGAGGATTTCACGACCCCGCCGCGCCCGGCAGCCATGGCGCGCCCGGCCGGGACCGACCTGCGCAGTCAGGTCCAAGCCTTTGAGGAAGGGCTGATCGCCGACGCCCTTGCCTCGCACCGAAGCAAAAGAAGCGCCGCCAAGGCGCTCGGCATCGATGTCGCGACCTTGATCCGGAAAACCGGACGGGCGCGACACTCAACCCCCAACAAGGAGTGAACCCATGACGAAATCCAAGGCGCTGCGACAACTCGCGCTTGGCGGCACCGCGCTGGCCTGCATGGCCGGTGCCCTTCAGGCGCAGGAACTGAACCTGCTGACCTGGGAAGGCTATGCCACGCCCGAAATCACCGCCCCGTTCGAGGCCGCGACCAGCTGCAAGGTCACTGCGACCTATGTCGGCTCGAATGACGATTTCGCCCCGAAACTGGCGGCGGGCGGCGGGGTCTATGACATTGTCGTCCCCTCGCTGGACGCGGTGCCGGTGCTGCAACAGGCCGGGTTCGTCGAGGCCCTCGATACCGCCAAGGTTACGGGCTTCGACGCGATCTATCCCGAATTTTCCAAGGCCGCCTCGCTGAATGCCGATGGCTCGGTCTGGGCCGTGCCACTGATCTGGGGCTCGGTTTCACTGATCTATCGCCCCGACAAGATCAGCGGCACGCCGGATTCGATCGGGCTGCTGTTCGATCCCGCCAATGCGGGCAAGATCTCGATGTGGGACGACAAGTCGGCGATCTATTGGGCGGCGCGCTATCTGGGCTATGACAATATCTACGACCTGAATGACGATCAGCTTGCCGCCGTGCAGGCCAAGCTGATCGAGCAGAAACCGCTGGTCCGCAAATACTGGACCTCGGCCGGGGAACTGACCGAACTCATGGCCAATGATGAGGTCTATGCCTCGAACACCTGGACCGGGCTGACCAGCAAGGACGTGAACGCGCTGAAGAAGGGCTTCGAGGTCGTCGAGTTTTCGCCCAAGGAAAAATCCGAGGGCTGGATGGATTCGATGATGCTGGTCAAGGACAGCCCGAACCAAGACTGCGCCTACAAGTTCATGGCCTATATGCAATCGCCCGAGGGGCAATGCGCCATCGCTGCTTCGACCGGCTATTTCCCGGTCAACCCGACGGCGGTCGGGGGCTGCATGGACGACGCCATGAAAAAGGAACGTCAGGTCGGCAATATCGACTTCGTGAAAAGCCTGATCATGTGGGAACAGCCCGCCCGCCTCGACAAATATATCGAGGTCTGGAACGCGGTGAAGGCCGCGCCATAAGCGCCCTGCCCGCCGCCCCGGCCGGGCTGCGCCTTGCCGGGGATACCACCCCGCTTTGACCCGAAGGACGACCCATGTCTGCCCGCCCCATCGTGACGCTGGACGGTGTCACCAAATCCTATGGCACCTTCCGCGCGCTTGAGCGCACCGACCTGACCCTTGCCGAAGGCGAGTTCGTGACCCTTCTTGGCCCATCCGGCTGCGGTAAGACCACGACCCTGCGCCTGATCGGAGGGTTCGAACATGCCTCCGAAGGCCGGATCGGCATCGATGGCCGCGACATGACCCATGCCCCCGCCTATCTGCGCCCGGTCAATACGGTCTTTCAGGACTACGCGCTGTTCCCGCATATGACGGTCGCCCAGAATATCGGCTATGGCCTGAAGGGCGCTGATGTCGCGCGGCAGGTCGGCGATGCGCTGGAGCTGGTCGGCCTTGGCACGCTGCGCGACCGCAGCCCGCATCAGCTTTCCGGCGGTCAGAAGCAGCGCGTCGCCATGGCCCGCGCCATCGTGCGCCGCCCGCGTGTGCTGCTGCTGGACGAGCCCCTGTCCGCGCTGGATGTGAAGCTGCGCGAGGGCATGCAGATCGAGTTGAAGCGCATCCATCGCGAGCTGGGCATCACCTTCCTGATGGTCACCCATGACCAGAACGAAGCGATGAGCATGTCCGACCGCATCGTCGTCATGCAATCGGGCCGCATCCGCCAGATCGGCGCGCCGCAGGACCTGTATGATGCCCCCGCCAGCCCCTATGTCGCGGATTTCATTGGCGGCAGCAATCTGGTCCCGGCCCGTCATGTCGGGCGCGAGGGCGATGCGCAACTGGTCGAATGCGCGGGCGGATTGCGCCTGCGTGGCATGGCACGCGATGGGCGCGGTTTCCTGCCAGACGCCCCGTTGGTCGCGGCACTGCGTCCCGAAACCCTGCGCCTTGGCGGCACTGAAAACCCGATCCCCGCCCGTATCCTTGAGGTGAACTTTCAAGGCGACCGCATCCGGCTGGAGGCCATGCCCGACGGATGCGCCACGCCCTTGGTCGTGCAGGTCCAGCGCGCCGGGCTGACCGGGGCCGAAAACCTGACCCATGGCGCGGCCATCACCCTGTCCATCGCCGCCAAGGACGTGATGCTATTCCCGGCGGAGGCATCATGAAGTTGGACCGCCGCAATGCCGCGGGTTTTCTGGGCCTGTTCTCACTGCCCTTGGCATGGAGCCTGATCCTGCTGATCCTGCCCTATCTGATCATGATCTCGGTCGGGTTCTGGCTGCGGAAATACCCGACCTTCGTGCCCGATTTCCAATTCGCGAATTACGTCCAGATCTTCAGCGATCCGCAATATTTCAACGTCATCCTGCGCACCGCCAAGATCGCAGCGCTGGTCACCATCACGGCAACGCTGCTGGGCTATCCGCTGGCCTATCTGCTGGCCTTCACCATTCGCTCGCCGGGGTTGCGCAACCTGCTGTATCTGCTGGTGATCGTGCCGCTTTGGGTGTCCTATCTGCTGCGCGCCTATACGTGGAAGACGATCCTTGGCACCAATGGCGCGCTGAACTCACTGCTGCAATCTCTGGGGGTCATCGACGCGCCTCTGGATATCTTCCTGTATAATCAGGGATCTATGGTCATTACTCTGACCTATATCTTCATCCCCTTCATGGTCATGCCGATCTTTTCGGCGCTGGAGAATATCCCCAAGAACCTGATCGAAGCCTCCGAGGATCTGGGCATCGGCCCCTTCGGCACCTTCCTGAAAGTCGTGCTGCCCTTGTCGCTGGGCGGCGTGCTGGCAGGCGCGACGGTGACCTTCTGCCTGACCTTCGGCGATTTCGTCGCCCCGGTTCTGGTCGGAGGCCCGGACGGCACGATGATCGCCAATGTGCTGCAAAACCAGTTCGGCGCGGCGCTGAACTGGCCGCTGGGTTCCGCCTTGGCGACGCTGGTCCTGCTGATGGTGATGGCGGTGCTGTGGCTGTCCTCGAAACTCGACCGCAATGCGCGGGTGGCATTGTGAGGGGGGCGCACGCATGAACAGGCTGCTTTGGTGGCAAAAAGGGCTGGTCGGTTTCGCCGTCGCGGTGCTTGCGTTCCTGTACCTGCCGATCGTCGTGCTGGTGATCTTTTCCTTCAACGACAGCAAGGTTACGTCCTTTCCGCTGTCCGGCTTTACCCTGCATTGGTACAGCCAAGTGCTGGCCAATTCGCAGATGCTGACGGCGCTGGGAAACAGCCTTTACGTCGCGGTCTTCGCCACGCTGATCTCAGTCGTGGTGGGGGTGCTGGCGGCCTTGGCGCTGCACCGCTATGACTTTCCCGGCAAGCGGCTGTTTCAGAATGTGCTGATCCTGCCGCTTAGCCTGCCCGGCATCGTCACGGGCATCGCCATGCTGAATTTCTACAAGCAGATCGGCATTCCCCAAAGCCTTGGCGCGGTCATCATCGGCCACGCCACGGCGCTGATGGGCATCGTCGTCAGCCAAGTTCTGGCGCGGCTGTCGCGGCTGAACCCGCGGCTGTTGGAAGCCTCGGCAGACTTGGGCGTCAGGCCCTTCGCGACGTTCTGGCACGTGACGCTGCCATCCATCCGCAGCGCGGTGATCGGCTCGGCGCTGCTGTGCTTCACGCTGTCCTTCGATGAGATCCCGGTCACCTATTTCCTGACCGGTCGCGACGTGACCCTGCCCATCTATATCTATTCGACGCTGCGCCGGGGCATCACCCCCGAGATCAACGCCATCGGCACCATGATCGTCGCGGCATCGATCCTGATCATCATTCTTTCGGTTCGACTGCTGCGCGACCGGGGACAATAGGGAGAAGAGACCATGACCGAATACAGCCGCGATTTCTGGCACGACCGCGCCAGCCGCCTGCAACTGCGCACCCGCCATTTCATCGACGGGGCCTATGTGGCCTCGGCCGATGGCCGCACGTTCCAGACCATCAATCCGGCCAATGGCCAGCCCTTAGCCGATGTCGCCCGTGGCGGTCAGGCCGAGATCGACCGCGCCGTCGCCGTCGCCCGCAAGACCTTCCGTTCCGGCGTCTGGTCGCGCATGGCCCCGCGCGACCGTCTGGGGGTGCTGGAAAAATTCTCGGCCCTGATCGCCGCGAATGCCGAGGAATTCGCCCTGCTCGACAGTCTCGACATGGGCAAGCCCGTGTCGGACATGCTGAATATCGACGTGCCCGGCTCCGTCATGTCGCTGAAATATTTTGCCGAAACCGCCGACAAGATCGAAGGCACGGTGACCGCCACCGACCCGAGCGCCCTGCATTACATCCTGCGCCAACCCTTGGGCGTCGTCGGCATCATCACGCCCTGGAACTATCCGCTGATGATGGCAGCTTGGAAGCTGGGCCCGGCACTGGTCACCGGCAACTCGGTCGTGCTGAAACCGGCCGAGCAATCGCCGCTGTCCGCCGGTCTGCTGGCCGAGTTGTTCATCGAGGCCGGCGGCCCCTCGGGCGTGCTGAACGTCGTCCACGGTCTGGGCGAGGAGGCGGGCAAGGCGCTGGCCCTGCACATGGATGTCGACAAGATCGCCTTCACCGGCTCGACCGAGGTCGGCAAGCTTCTGATGATCTATGCCGGGCAGTCGAACATGAAGCGCGTCACCACCGAATGCGGCGGCAAGACCCCGCAGATCGTGCTGGGCGATTGGGACGATCTGGATACCGTCGCCACCTATGCGGTCAACGGCATCTATGGCAACCAAGGCGAGGTCTGCAACGCCGGTTCCCGCATTCTGGTCCAGCGCAACCTGCATGACGCCTTCGTCGAGAAATTCACCGAGATCACCCGCAAGAACTTCGTGCTGGGCGACCCCTTGGACCCGGCCACGACCATGGGTCCGCTGGTCACCGCCGAGCATCGCGACCGCGTCATGTCCTATATCACCGAGGGCCGGAGCGAGGGCGCGCAACTGGCCTTTGGCGGCGGTCGCCCGGATCATCTGTCAGCCGGTGCCTTTGTCGAACCGACGCTGTTCACCGGCGTCAATGGCGGCATGACCATCGCGCGCGAGGAAATCTTTGGCCCGGTCGCGACCATCCTGCCGGTGGACGGGCTGGATGATGCCTTGGCACTGGCAAATGACTCGATCTATGGGCTGGCGGCCTCGGTCTGGACCCGCGACCTGAACAAGGCCCACCGCTTCGCGCAGGACATGGAGGCCGGGGTCTGCTGGGTCAATTGCTTCGACCACGGCGACATGACCTCGATCTGGGGCGGTTACAAGCAGACCGGCAATGGCCGCGACAAATGTCTTGAGGCGCTGACCCAATATACCCAGACCAAATCCGTCTGGATCAATCTGGGCTAAGGGCTGCGGGCCGCCGCTATCCGGCGACGGCCCGTCCCGTTCAGGCCGCCTTTTCGACCGGCAGCCGGATCAGGTGGTCAAAGGCCGCAAGCGAGGCCTTGGCCCCCTCGCCCATGGCGATGACGATCTGCTTGTAGGGCACGGTGGTGCAATCGCCCGCCGCGAACACGCCCGGCAAGGATGTCGCGCCATGCGCATCGGTGACGATCTCGCCGCGCGGCGACAGGGTCAGCGTGCCTTTCAGCCATTCGGTATTCGGAACCAGCCCGATCTGAACAAAGATCCCCTCCAGCGGCAGCTCGACCAGCTCTCCGTTGGCGCGGTTTTCATAGGCCAGGCCGGTGACGCGGCTGCCGTCGCCCTTGACCTCGGTGGTGCGGGCCTGGGTCAGGATGCTGACATTGGGCAGGCTGCGCAGCTTGCGTTGCAGCACCTCATCGGCGCGCAGATGCTTGTCGAATTCGATCAGCGTGACATGGGCGACCAGCCCGGCCAGATCGATCGCCGCCTCGACCCCGGAATTGCCGCCGCCGATCACCGCGATGCGCTTGCCCTTGAACAGCGGCCCGTCGCAATGCGGGCAGAAGGCCACACCCTTGTTCAGGTATTGCTCCTCGCCCGGCACGCCCATCCGCCGCCAGCGCGCGCCCGTCGACAGGATCACCGAGGCCGCCGTCAGCGCCGCCCCCGAGGCCAGCGTCACCCGGAACCCGCCCGCGACCTCTTCCAGCTTGGTCGCGGTCTGGGCGTTCATGATCTCGACCGCATATTCGCGGACATGGGTTTCCAGCGCGGTCGCCAGCTTCGGACCTTCGGTATGGGGAACCGAGATCAGGTTCTCGATGGTCATGGTGTCCAGCACCTGCCCGCCAAAGCGTTCCGCGACGACCCCGGTGCGGATGCCCTTGCGCGCCGAATAGACCGCCGCCGCCGCACCGGCCGGGCCGCCGCCGACCACCAGAACGTCAAAGGGCGCCTGCGCGCTGATCGCTTCGGCGGCGCGGGTGGCGGCACCGGTGTCGATCTTGGCAAGGATTTCCTCGGGCCCCATGCGGCCCGCGCCAAAGGGCTGGCCGTTCAGGAAAATCGTCGGAACCGACATGATCTGCCGCGCCTCGACCTCGGACTGGAACAGCGCGCCGTCGATGGCGACATGCTCGATGCCGGGATTCAGCACCGCCATCAGGTTCAGCGCCTGCACCACGTCGGGGCAGTTCTGGCAGGACAGCGAATAATAGGTCTCGAACCGGAAGCTGCCCGGCAGCGCCTTGATCTGGTCCAGCAGCGCCTGTTCGGCCTTGGGCGGATGGCCCCCCACCTGCAGCAGCGCCAGCACCAGCGAGGTGAACTCATGCCCCATCGGCAACCCGGCAAAGCCCAGCCGGATGTCGTGACCGGGCGAGGTCAGCATGAAGGACGGCTTGCGCGCGTCGCCCTCGCCGCGGGTCACGCTGATCTTGTCGGAAAGGCTGCGGATGTCGTCCAGCAGCGCCAGCATCTCGCGCGATTTCGCGCTGTCATCGGCAAAGGCCGTGATCTGGACCGGGCGAACCAGCCGTTCCAGATAGGCCTTGAGCTGGGTTTTCATATTGGCGTCAAGCATGGGACATCCTTTCCGATAGAGGTGTCGGGCCGGGTTTCCCCGGCCCGAGGGGCATCAGATCTTGCCGACCAGATCCAGCGACGGGGCCAGCGTTTCTTCGCCCTCTTGCCACTTGGCGGGGCAGACCTCGCCCGGATGGCTGCGGACATATTGCGCGGCCTTGATCTTGCGCAGCAGGTCGGTGGCGTCACGGCCGATGCCCTCGGCGGTGATCTCCATGGCCTGAATGATGCCATCGGGGTCGACGATGAAGGTGGCGCGGTCAGCCAGACCCTCTTCTTCGCGCATCACGTCGAAATTGCGGGTGACGAAGCCGACCGGGTCGCCGATCATGGTGTATTCGATCTTGCCGATCGTGTCCGAGCTGTCATGCCACGCCTTGTGGGTGAAATGCGTGTCGGTCGAGACCGAATAGACCTCGACGCCAAGGCGCTGCAGCTCGGCGTAATTGTCGGCCACATCGCCCAGTTCGGTCGGGCAGACGAAGGTGAAATCGGCGGGGTAGAAGAAGAACACCGCCCATTTGCCCAGCACGTCGGCTTCGGTGACTTCGATGAACTTGCCCTGCTTGAAGGCCTGCGCCTTGAAGGGACGGATCTTGGTGTTGATAAGCGCCATCTGCTTTGCCTCTTTTGGTGATGGCCGCAGGGTTAGTGGCGCGGGCGGGGGATGTAAAACAGTTAGGAACCGGCGATTTTCGCCCCCAAAAGCGCGTGTTTTAGGCCCCCGGCGCGAGAGGATTGATTTTTCGGGGAAAGCACGTAATTTTCTGCAAAGGCAAGGCGTTGCGCCCTCGCAGCTGCACGGTTTCGGCATGGCGGCCTTGCGCATAGGTCATGGCAGGACGCGCCTTCGCGCTGTCCCGGCCCCCGCACCACAACTGTCGCGAAAAGTCAAAAATTCATCGCAATATGTCATTTGTGCTTCGGGATTTGTGCCATGCATATGTGTTCAGGGCGCCAAACGGGCAGCGGGCCAGTCCCGGCAAGCAGGAGGCAGGCCGCACGGGACATCCGCGCGACAACGGACAGGCCGCCCGATGGCATCCGCCCTGATCAGGAATGTCCCGTACAGGGATGGGGAGGATATATTGAGCAAACCTTGGATCCGGGCCTATGGCGACGCCATCCCGCATGAGATCGTGACCGACAGCCAGGCTTCGGTCGTGGCGCTGCTTGATCAGGCCGCACAGACCTATGGCGACCTGCCCGCGCTGGAATGTTTCGGCCAGACCATGACCTATGCGGAAGTCGACGGTCAGGGCCGCGCCTTTGCCGCATGGCTGCAGCACAAGCTGGGCGTCCAGCCGGGCGAGCGTATCGCGCTGATGTGCCCCAATATCTTTGCCTTCCCGATCGCCATGTACGGGATCATCCGCGCCGGTGCGGTGCAGGTGAACGTCAACCCGCTATATACCCCGCGCGAATTGCTGCATCAGCTGAACGATGCCGGGGTCCAGACCATCGTCATCTATGGCGGCGCGACCCCGACTTTGGCCGAGATCCTCGACCAGACCCAGATCCGCAACATCGTCACCGTCAATCCGGGCGACGGGGCCGGGCTGGACCTGCCCTCGCCGCCCATCGATCCGCGCATCACCGCCATCCGCTTTGCCGATGCGCTGGCCCAAGGCGCAGCGCTGCGCCTTGATCCGGTGGCGCTCGCCTCGGGCGACAACCTGTTCCTGCAATATACTGGCGGCACGACCGGCCTGTCCAAGGGCGCGATCCTGACCCATGGCAACCTTGTCGCCAATACCCGGCAGTTCCGCGCGATCCTGCCCGAAGCCTGCGATCCGGGCCGCGAGGTGCTGGTGCTGGCGCTGCCGCTTTACCACATCTTCGGGCTGATGCAGCTTTTGACCTTTACGGCCATCGGGGCCAAGGCGGTGCTGATCCCCAATCCCCGCGACGGCGACCGCTTCATCGACGCGATCCGGCATGCGAAATTCTCGGTCATTCCGGGGGTCAACACGCTGTTTCAGGCGCTGATGGCCCATCCCCGCTTCAATGAGATCGACCTTTCGGGCTACAAGGTGGCGATCGGCGGCGGCGCGGCGGTGATCCCGGCAACCTCCGAGCAATGGAAGGCGCTGACCGGCCATCACATCAAAGAGGCCTATGGCCTCTCGGAAACCTCGCCGCTGCTCTGCATCAACCCGATGAGCGTCACCGATTTCACCGGCAGCTGCGGCCTGCCCGTGCCCTCAAGCGAGGTGATGCTGCTGGACGATGCCGGTCAACCCGCCGCCCCCGGTTCCGCCGGAGAGATCTGCTGCCGCGGCCCGCAAGTGACCAAGGGCTACTGGAACCGCGATGCCGACAGCGCCGCCTCGTTCACGCCCGACGGCTTCTTCCGCACCGGCGATATCGGCTATTTCACCGAGGCCGGGTTCCTCAAGATCATCGACCGCAAGAAGGACATGGTGCTGGTCTCGGGCTTCAACGTCTACCCGAATGAAATCGAGGCCGTGGTGACCGCCTGTCCGGGCATCGCCGAATGCGCCTGCATCGGCGTCCCCGACCCGAAAACCGGCGAGGCCCTGCGCATCTACGCGGTGAAGCTGGCTGGCGCGGAACTGACCGAGGAGCAGGTGATCGCGCATTGCCGCAAGGAGATGACCAGCTACAAGGTCCCGCGCCAGATCGTCTTCCTCGACGCGCTGCCCAAATCGAACGTCGGCAAGATCCTGCGCCGCGAATTGCGCGACCGCGCCTAAGCTGCCCCGACGCGGGGGCACCCGCGTCTGCCGGGCGGCGCCTCGATGGCGCCCGCCCGGCACGCCTTTCCCAGCGAAACCGCCGCCTGCCTCAGCGCAGACCGTGCGCCATTTCCGGCCGCGCCCTGCCATGACGCAGCGCAGCCACCATCGCCGCGTCCTTCAGCCGATAGGCCAAGGGCGATTGGCCATACCAGCGCTGAAACGCCCGACTGAAGATGCTTTGGTCCGAATAACCCAGCGCAAGCGTCACCTCCATCAACGGCAGCCGCGTCCGGGTGACCAGCGACAGCGCGCGTTCGCGCCGCCAGTCGTCCATCAGGTCGCGAAACCCGCTGCCGTCCTGCTTCAACTGCCGCTGCAGGCTGCGCGGCTCGATCCGCAGCCGCTGCGCCACGCTCTCCAGCGTGCATCTGCCGAACTCCATCTGCCGGGCAATTTCCTTTCGCACGGTCTCGGCAACGCCGCCTCCCAGTTCGTGATGAAGCGTGGTCAGGTAGCGGTCTATAATGGCGTGGTACGCGGTATCGCTGCGCTGGGTTGGCCGATCCAGAACCGCCGCATCGAAATACAACGCATTGCGCTCAGCATTGAAACGCACCGGGCAACCGAAAAAGGCCTCTGCCGCGGCCTGCACCCCGCCCGCCTCGTGCCGAAGGCTGACCTCGATCAGCTTCAGACCGGCATTCCCGGCCTGCTCGATCACGCTGCGCGCCGTGCCCAGAGACGCCAGCATGTATTGCCGGGTATAGGCGGTAGTCGGATGGGTCTCCAGCGTGACGGTGGCGACACCGTCCCTTTCGTCCAAGGCTGCGATCTTCGCGTCGCTGTGGATCACCAGATTGGCGATGATCGTGTTGACCGCACCGCGCAGCGTTCCCTCCATCTTGGTGGCAAGGCCAACGACCCCCAGAATGTTCAGGTGATGATAGTTGGCCAGCCGCAGCCCGAAATCCGGCAGGTTCCAGACCTGAGCGCAATGCTCGAACAGCGCGCAGACGGTTTCAAAGGAAATGCGTTCGTCAGGCTTGCGCAACAGGTCCATCCGCAGCCCCACCGACTGCATAGCTGCGGCCAGATCCGCGCCCTGCCGTTCGGCCAGCTCACGCAGCCCGATCAGGCTGCTTGCCCGAATGAAATAGCGGCCCATCTCTCCTCCCAAAGAACTGACGCCCGGAATCAGATATTTGGGTTTGGGGTTCAGAAACAGCCTTTTGACCGCAAAGTAACTTGACGTCACAGGCCTGACGCCACTGGGCCCATCCGCATATCGCTGTCGTCCCAAGTCAAATTCCAGTCGGTCAAAGCAAAACGCGCAGGCCTCATCCCCCGGATGATGAACTGTCCGCGGGGAGGCGGGCATCAAGGAAAAACAAGGGAGGATACCATGCCGTTCAAGGCCGCCATCAATGGGCAGGACCACCTGTCCGCACTGAACCATCCACGGCCCGGCAAGACGCGGAACGCCCCGCCCTTCCGTGCCTAAGCCCAGTGCGCCTGCGCCGCCACCCGCTGACACCGGGCCCCCAGCGCAAGACCCCCTGAACCATCGGCACGGAACCGCCCTGCATCCGCCCCGGCACAGCCCTGCCGGGCCCTGATGCCTGCCCGCCTGCCCTCATCGCGTGAAAGACCACATGAAGCATTTCCTTATTGGCGCCGCCTGCCTGATCGGGGCCGGCCCTGCCTTGGCCGATGGCATCGACCTGGCCGGCCAGCCCGTCACCCTGCTGTTTCGCGACGGCAACTACGTTGAGCTGGGCTATACCAACTGGGGCCCGTCAATCGCAGGCAAGGACCAGTTCGGCAACCGCACCGGCAAGGCGATGAACAACCTCGGCTTTGCCAATGCCGGGTTCAAGATCGACCTCGACGATCAGTGGTCGGCGGCGGTGATCTTTGACCAGCCCTGGGGCGCCGATACCTTCTATCCCGACGGTGCCTTTGCCTTTGCCGGAACCAGAGCAAATGTCGACACTTCCGAGGTGACCGGCCTGCTGCGCTACAAGATCGACAAGAACTGGAGCGTGCATGGCGGCATCCGGCTCAGCCGCTTCGACGTGGATATCACGCTGGACGGTCGGGCCTTCGGCAATATGGGCTATCATTGGACGGCCGAGGACGACTGGGGCATCGGCTATGTCCTGGGCGGCGCTTATGAGATCCCCGAAAAGGCGATCCGCGTCGCGCTGACCTACAGTTCCAAACTGGATTACAGTCTTGAGGGCCGCGAATCCGCGCCGGGCATGGGCTCACGCGCCACGACGACCGACATCACCATGCCGCGGACGGTCAATCTGGACATGCAGATGGGTCTCAGCCCGACGACGCTGCTGTTTGGCGGCATTCGCTGGGGCGACTGGAAAAGCTGGCGGGTCGCGCCTCCGATGCTGGAGGAGATCACCGGCGGGGGGGCGCTGGTCAACGACGATTCCGACACCTGGCGCTTCAAGGTCGGGCTTGGCCACAAGCTGAGCAAGCAGCTGGCCGTCGCCGCCGAACTTAGCCATGTCCCCGCCGAACATACGCCCAAAGGCTCACTGACGCCCTTCGACGGCTCGACCTCGCTGGCGCTGGGGGCGACCTATACTTTCGAGAACGGCGTTTCCGTGACCGGTGCTGCCGCGCAGTTCTGGCTGCATGATGCCGATGCCCGCGAGGGCGGCGTCTACGCCAATTTCGACGGCAACACGGCGCTGGGGCTGAACGTGAACATCGGCTACAAATTCTGATTGCCACCGCCCGGCCCCCTCACCGGGGCCGGGCCTGCCTTAACGCAGCAACCCGGCCAGCAGCCCGGCCACATGCTGCAAGCCGGCATCCTTGTCGCGCCGCCGATGCCATGCCAGATGCAATGGGAAACCGGCGACCGGGATCGGTGGCGGCAACTCGACCAGATCGCCGACAGCCCGTATGACCCGCGACGGCAGCATCGCGATCATGTCGGACCCCCGCAGCACATCGGCCACCATCCCGAAGCTGGGCAGCACCAGTCCGACGCGACGGCTGCGACCCAGCCGCGCCAGCTCACCGTCCAGCGGGCTGCGCGTCTCGCCCCGGCCCGAGACAAGCACATGCGGATAGGCCAACCAGCGGTCCAGATCGAAGCCCACGGTCGCCGGATGATCGGGGCGCAGCGCGATGCGGTACTCCTCGACCAGCAGTTCCTCGCGCCGGATGTCGTCGCCCTCTTCCGGAAAGACCGAGATGGCGAGATCGCTGCCGCCGTCGATCAGCGCGGCCCGCGCGGCCTCGGCCCCGTGCCAGGGCTGGATCACCAGATCGATGCCCGGCGCGCTGTCGCGCAAACCCGCCACCAGCGGTGCGGCCACGAACAGCGCCGGATAATCGGCCATGGCGATGCGCAGGGTCTGGCGGATCTGGGCCAGCGGCAGATCGGGCGGGTCGACCAGATCGGTGACCCCCGCCAGCAGCGATTTCAGCGGCCCGCGCAGCGTCTCGGCCTTGGCCGTCAGCCGCATCGTGCCGCGCCCGCGCTCCAGCAGCGGATCGCGGAACAGCTGGCGGCAGCGTTGCAGGGCAGCCGACGCCGCAGGCTGCGACAGGCCCAGCCGGTCGGCGCCACGGCTGACATGGGCCTCGTCCAGCAGCGCGTCGAGGATCACCAGCAGGTTCAGGTCAAGGCCACGCAAATTCATATGATGGATAATAGATCAGATTGTTAATCGATTGGAGTAATTTTCTGTCCCCTCGCATCCTTCCCCCCATCCCAAGCTGATGGAGAAGATGATGCCCCGAACCCTTGTCCTGCTGTTTCACCCCGACCTGCGCCGGTCCAAGGCCAATGCCGCCATGGCCGAAGCCGCAGCATCCCTGCCCGACACCACGGTGGTCGATATGGCCGCCGCCTGCCCGGATGGGCTCGACCTTGCCCGAGAGGGCGGACCAGAGACGGCGCGGCTGCTGGGCGCCGACCGGCTGGTGCTGCAATTCCCGGTGCAATGGTATTCCACCCCGCCTTTGCTGAAGGCGTGGCAGGATGCCGTGCTGACCCGGATGTTCTACCTGAACTACGAAACCGAGGGTCGGCGGCTTGAGGGCACGCCGCTGATGATCGCCGCCACCGCCGGAAACACGCCCGAGGCCTATCGCCCCGATGGGCGCAACCTGTTTGCCATGACCGATCTGCTGGCCCCGCTGCGCGCCACAGCGCATCGCTGCGCCCTGCCCTGGGCCGAGCCCTTCGTCCTTTATCGCGCCGACAAGCTGACACCCGATGAGATAAATGCCGCCGCCGCCGCATATGCGGACAGGCTGACCCGCTGGGACACGCCATGCAAATCGCATAGCGATAGCCATCATCCTGATCAGCACGTCACTTTTTGCCACGCAGGATGACGATCTGGCTTTGCAATTCTAACGGGCCGCAAGGAACCCGACCTGATCACGGCGGTCCGGGGATCACCCTTCGGGCCGCACCGTCCCGCGCCAGCACAGGGTCGGCGGCAGCAGGATCGGGGCCTCGGGCAATTCCGTAGAGCCTATACGCAGAAGGATTTCTTCGGCGATGGCGTCGAAGGGATGGGCAAAGGTGGTCAGGTCATAGGCCCCCCATGACGCCTGCGCCACATCGTCAAAGCCGATCACGCTCAGATCGCGCGGGATCTCCATGCGGAACTCGTGTCGGGCGGCGTCGATGACGCCAAAGGCCAGCAGGTCGGTCACGCAGAAGATGCCTTCGGGCCGGTCCGCGCCGGCCAGCAATTCGCGCGCCGCCCGCTGCCCGGTCGCGTAAGCGGTCGGCCCGCCCTGCCAGACCCGCAGCGACAGGCCCGCCGCCTCGGCCTCGCGCCGGAAATGCGCCGCGCGCTGCGCCAAGGCCGGCGTGCCGCTGGCCGAGGTCACCAGCGCGCAGCGCCGCACCCCCGCCCGCAGCAGCATCGAGACCGCATCGCGCATGGCCGGGGCATCGTCGACCCGGATATGGCAGATGCCCGGCAGCGGATCGGCGCGGTTCAGCAGGATCATCCTTTGCCCCGCCGCGACGCAGGCCGCGACCAGATCGGCGGGGGGCGTGCCCGACAGCACCACCGTCGCCACTGCCCGGTAGCTCAGCGCATGTTCCAGCGCCTGATGCACCCCCGCCCCCGGCCCGTCCGCGCCGCCGGTATTGATCACCATCACCATCCGCCTGGCGCGCTGCAGCGCCTGGGTCAGCCGGTCCAGCATCCGGGCATGAAACGGCGCATCCAGCGTCGCCCCGATCAGGCAGACCGGGCGGCTGTCCTGCTTGGAAATCCCCCGTGCCAGATGGTTGACATGGTAGTTCAGCGCCTCGGCCGCGGCCAGCACCCGCGCCCGCGTCTCGGCCGAGACGCTGGCCCCTTCGATAAAGGTCCGCGACACGGCCGAGCGCGACACCCCGGCCAGACGCGCCACCTCGGCGGCCGAGGCCGGGTGGCTTTGCAGGCGGGTGCCGCTCATGCGGCGGGGGCCTCGGGCAGATGCGGCTGGATCATCCGCGCCATGCTTGCCGCCCATTCCGCCGCCTCGATCAGCACCGGTTTCGGCGTCTTGAAACGCAGCGCATCGGGAATGCCGCGCAAACGGCAGATATGACCGATCGCATCCTCCAGCGCCGGAAAGCGCTGCGGCATCTGCAGATGCAGGAACAGCGCCGCCAAGGTGACCGAGCGTGACCGCCCCGCCCGGCAATTCACCAGCAGATTGCCATGCGCCCGCCGGGGATAAGAGGGCTTGTCGGGCATCTTTTGCGCCAGCAGCCCGCACATCTGGTAATAGCCCGCCAGCATCATCGGCACCGGATTGCCCGGCCCATCGACAATGCCCAGCTTGTAATAGCGCACGAAACCCGTGCCCCAGCCAAGCGCGGCACTGTCCGGGCTCACCTCGGTCACGCAGTTGATGTCCAGATTGACCGCGCAATTCAGCACCATCTGGATATTGTGCCGGGCCAGCATCGCGGGATCCGATGCCGCGCGCTTGTCGCCGATATACAGATCGACCCCGGTGCCGATCAGGTTGCGCTCGATCAGGGTGATCGGCTCGCGCAGGGATTTGTCCTCGATCCCGGCAAGGGCAATGTCATCGCTCATGGCTTGCATCCTGTCCGGCGGCACGGGCCGCGCTCAGCATCTGGAAAATGTCGGGATTGGCGGCGGCCAGAACCGGGCCGGGCGCGGCCAGATCGGCCAGATGTCCCGGCCAGTCCCCGACCAGTCCGCCCGCCTCCTCGACCAGCAGCAGCCCGGCCAGACAGTCCCAGCAATGCATCAATGGCTCAAGATAGCCGTCCGAGCGGCCATCGGCGACATGGGCCAGCGACAGCGCGCCCGAGCCCACCCGGCGCACGCTGGCCCCCTGCCCCAGCGCATGGTTCAGGGCCGCCAGATAGCCGGGGATCGGCAGCCGCCGCGACCAGCCCATCTCGATGATGGCCTGATCGGGACGGGCCTCGACGCGGACGGCCAAGGGCGCGCCGTTCAGCGTCGCGCCATGCCCGCGCCGGGCCAGCCAGACCTCGCCGGTCAAGGGCTGCACGATCGCGCCCAGTTCGGCCCGGCCGTCGATGGCAAAGGCGATCGAGACGCAGAAATGCCCCACCCCACGTGCGAAATTCGCGGTGCCGTCGATCGGGTCGATAACCCATGTCAGCGGGCCGGGCGTGCCGCCGCCTTCCTCGCCAAGGATCGCATCCTCGGGCCAACGCGCTGCGATCTCGGCGCGGATCAACGCCTCGACCGCGGCATCGGACTCGGTCAGATAATCCTGCGGTCCCTTCAGGGTGAACTGCCCCTTGGGGCGGCTTTCGAATGCCGCGCGGGCCGCGTCGCCCGCGCGCCGCGCGATCAGGGCCAGCCCGTCGAAGCGCTGCGCGATCTCCTGCCCCGTCGGCATCCGGGGCAGGCTTCCATCCGTCAAATTCATTTCCATCATCTGTCCTGTGGCTTAGCTGGCGCGGTTGATCGCCCAGACATCCTGCCAATCCTGCCGCCGGTTCCAATCGCTTTCCGCCGTGCCCGCGTCATAGGGGGTCATCTGGTCGAAATGGGCCGCGACGCCCGAGGGCTCATCGGCGGGCATCGGGATCGACATATTGCCAGATTGCTTGCCGTCGATGGTCTGGGGGGCGGCGCCTTCCTCGGTCATCACGTAATGGATGAACAGCTTGGCCGCGTTCGGGCTGGGCGCATTGCGGGTGATGAACACGGTCTTTGCCCCCATGAAGCCGGAAAACGGCTGCACGTCCGCGCAAAGGCCCAGCTTCATGCCGTTGTCGTTGTCGCGATATTTCCCGGTGGAAACCAACCCGACGAAATTGTCCTGCATGTCCGGCGCGCCCACCGCCTGCGCGGCATCGCTGTCGCTGTCGGTCAGCAGCGGCTGGTTCAGCGCCAGCGCCGCCACCCATTGCGCCGTCGCCGTGCCGCGCGCGGGGTCCAACGGCTTGCCGAACTGCGCCTGATAGGCGGCGGCCATCGCCGCGTCGTGATGTTCTTCAAGCTGGTTGAACCAGTCGGTATAGCTGGGCTTGCCCATCGGATCCTGCATGGCGACGCGGCCCTTCCATTCCGGCAGGGTCAGTTGCCAGACATTGCCGATCGGGCAGCGGTCGTTCAGCGCGGTGTTGTAGGTCCAGACATCGGCCGAGACATTCATCACCAGCGGCTCCTGCATCGCGGCAGGCACTTTGCCTGCCAGATCCGAGGGCAGGTAGTTTTCGACAAATCCCGGCGCGATCAGTTGCGCCTGCGCCGCCGGCGCGTCCGAGACCGCGATCACGCTGGCCTGCACATTCCCGGCCTGCTGCTCGGCGGTGACGATCTTGATGGTCTGGGTGACCTTGGATTTCGTGCCCGTGGCCTTCAGCCCGTATTTCGCGGCAAAGGCATCGGCCTGTTCGGTGATCTTGCCGGTGGAATCATAGATCACCAGCGGCGGTTCGGATTTCGCGGCGGCCAGCAGCGCGGCCTCGTTGAAGTCCTCGGCAGCAAGGGGCAGCGCGGTGCCGAAAAGCAGCGCGGCCATGACGGAAACAGTTTTCATCGCGTGATCCTGTCAGTTGCGAAAGAGCGAGGTGAAGGCCAGCGGCCTGTCGGCGCGCGGGGTTTGCCCATCGGCCGGGATGCGCTGGCCGGTGGCGTCGAACAGATGCAGCGCCTCGGGGCGCAGCTCGGCATGCAGGCGCTGCCCGGCCCGCCAGGGCGGCGGCTGATGCGTCATCGCATGCAGCAGCGTCGGGCCTTCGACCGAGGCATGCAGCAGCTCCATGATCCAGCCGCCACCCGTCGGCAGCACCGCGCGCAGATCCAGCGCGATGCGACCCGGTCCCGGCTCGGCCATGGGCATGATCCCTTCGGGACGCAGGCCGATCGCCGCGGCACGCGGCAGCGCCGTCCCCAGCAAGCCCGCCAGCGCATCGGCCAGAGCCGTGCCGGTCGCGATCATGTTGATCGGCGGGCTGCCGATGAAGCCCGCGACAAAGCGGTTGGCGGGCTGGCCATAGATCTGATCGGGGCTGCCCACCTGCTGGACCTCGCCGCCATTCATCACCGCGATGCGGGTGGCCAAGGTCATCGCCTCCCACTGGTCATGGGTGACAAAGACGATGGTGGTGCCGAATTCGCGATGCAGGCGGCTCAGTTCCTCGCGCATCTGCAGTCGCAGGGTGGCGTCCAGATTGGACAGCGGCTCATCCAGCAGCAGCACGCCCGGATTGACCGCCAGCGCCCGCGCCAAGGCCACGCGCTGCTGCTGCCCGCCCGAAAGCTGGCCGGGATAGCGCTCGGCCAGCCCGGCAATGCGCAGCCGCTCCATGACACGGACCAGCCGCGCCTCGCGTTCGGCCGTGGGCAGCTTGGCCAGCCGCAACCCGAAGTCGATGTTGCGCGCCACCGTCATATGCGGCCACAGCGCGTAGGACTGGAACACCAGCCCCAGCCCGCGCTTCTCGGCCGGGACGAACAGCCCCCGCGCGGCGCTGTCGACATAGCGCCCGCCAATCGCGATCTCGCCGCCCGAGACCTGCTCCAGCCCGGCGATCATCCGCAGGATGGTGGTCTTGCCGCAGCCCGAGGGGCCCAGCAGGCACATGAAATCGCCATCCTCGACGGTCAGGCTGACGCCGCGCACGACGGCCTCGCCCCGGGCATAGCGCTTGGTCAATTGGCTCAGGTGAATCCCCGGCATGGTCAGCTCTCCAGCCCCTGGGCAATGCCCGTCTTGGTGATGCGGTTGATCAGCGAGGTGCCCGCCCATGACAGCAGCGCGATCATCAGGACGACGGCATTGGCGGCCTGCTGGTAATTGTAATCGACCAGCCGCAGCGCCCATGTCGTCAGCACGTCGGTCGCGGGCACCGCAAGGATCACGAACAGCGACACGTTCTTGATCCCGGATATGAAGGGCATCAGCACCGCCGCGATCATCGGCCCGCGTTGGATCGGCAGCACGATATGGCGCATGCGCTGGAACCACCCTGCCCCGGACATGCGCCCGGCCTCCTCGGCCTCGCGGCCCAGCTGGGTCATCGCCGCAATCCCCGTGCGCGAGGCGAAGGGCATCTGATCCGCGATCAGCGCCAGAAACAGGATCATCGGCGTGCCGTATAGCGCAGGCAGCGGCCCGCGCGGCACCGCGAACAGCGCCATGAAGGCGGCGGCAAAGGCGATGCCGGGCACCAGATAGGGCAGAAAGGTGATCTGGCGCAAAGCCGCACCCAGCAGCGGCAGCGGGCTGCGCACCACCGCGTAGCCGACCAGCATCCCCAGCAGACCGGCCACCAGCGAGGCCGCCCCCACGATCCGCACCGAATTGCCAAGCGCGTTCCAGAATTCCGGCGACAGCAGGATGCCCGACCGCAGCGCCACCGTATGCAGCCCGGTCCCGATCCAGTAATCGAAGGTGAAATTCTCGGGCGTGAACCGCCCCGGCAGCTTCATCACCGTCGACAGCGCCAGCGCCCCCAAAGGCAGCACCACGCCCAGCAGGAATGTCAGCCCCGCCAGCGCAAAGGCCGGCCATTTCCAGCGTCCCAGCGGATGGCTGCGCTCGGTCATGCCCTTGCCGCCGATGGTGGCAAAGCGCCGCGTCTCGCGCATCATCCAGGCATCAAGGCCCAGCGTCACCACCCCGATCAGCATGATCACGCCCGCGACCACCGCCGCCACCCCGTCCTGCTGCGTCCCGATCGCCCGGTAAAGCGAGGTGGACAGCGTCTCGAACTGCACCGGCAGGCCAAGGATATAGGGGACCGAGAACTCCCCCACCCCATCGGCAAAGATCAGCAGACAGGCCGAGAACAGCGCCGGTCGCGACAGGGGCAGCACGATCTGACGCATGATCCGCATGCGCGAGGCACCCAGCATCCGCGCCGCCTCCTCCATCTGCGAGTCGATCCGGCGCAGGGCATTGCCGACCAGCAGGATGGCAAAGGGGGTGTAATGCAGCGACAGGATCACCAGCGTCGGCAGCCCGCCGTAAGCCAGCCAGTCGGGCGGCGTCAGGCCCATCGCCTCGACCCAACCGGGCTGGCCGCCGACGGTCCGGTTCTTAAACAGTGTCATCCACGCCAGCGCATAGGTCGAGGCCGGCAGCATATAGGGCACGATCAGCGCCGTGGCGAACCAGCGCCGCCCCGGCAGATCGCTGCGCGCCACCAGCCAGCCCAGGGCCGTCCCCAGCGTGATCGCAATCACCGTCGCCGCGACCGAGATCAGCAGCGTATTGCCCAGCGGCCGCCAGAACAGGATATGCGACACGCGCGAGGCAAAGACCCGCTCCAGATAATGCCCGGTCAGCGCATCGGACTGCAACTGGGTGCGGGCCTCATCCCCGATCTGGACCGTGATCATATCGCCCAAAATCGAGGCCAGAGGCGCCACGATCAGCCCCAGAAACAGCGCCAGAAGCAGCAGCGACAGGACGGTGCTTGCGTCCTGAGAATAAACGATAAATCTGTATCTTGCCCGATAAGGCAAAGCAAATGCCCGGCCCGGCCTGCGCGGCGATGTCATAACCCACCCCAGTTTTCATTGCCGCTTGGCTAACCGGGTGCTGTGACAGTCGAATGAATGTTTGCACCTATGTGCATGACATTCTCATGGCCGGGATACGGGGGCATGTTCCCGTATAGCTGCTGCCCTCTCTGCCCGCGCAGAATGCTATAGCCGCCCCTATGGCATTGGTGTGCCCGGGTAAGATCGCAACAATCGCACTTTGCGAGGCGGTCATGTCAGAGATTCACGGTCGGGCTCGATCTGGCGAAGAGTGCGTACCAGGCGCAAGAAACTGAGGCCCGGCTAGGTTCTGCCCTTCTTCTGCCAACCGCGGCCTTGTGTTGTGGCGATGGTGGCCTGCGGCGGCGCACATTTCTGGGGTCGCGAGATCGGCAATTTGGCACACGAACTGCGGCTCATCCCACCCGCCTCTGTAAAGCCCTTTGTCATTCTTCAAAAAGCTGATGCTGCCAACGCAGCGGCGATCTGCGAGGTGGCGCGCCCCAAACGATGCGCTTCGTTCCCGTGAGTATCGAGATGACACAAGGCGCAGCGACGGTTTTCCGCATCCGGGAAGGTCTCGTCCGGCAGAGGACGCCAGCGATGAACGCCCTGCACGGCCAGCTGATCGCGTTTGGGCAGATCGTTCCCCAAGGTGCCGCCGACACCCCACGGCTGGTTGCGATCGCCACAGCAGCCCGCCCCCCAATGTGACCGGAACTATCAAGGATCTGGTCGCGACACTTACCCATATCAATGCGGGGAACGCCCACCGGGCGAAAGAGAGCGATGTTGCCCGGCACCTGATGACCGTGCTCGCGATCGACCCCCTGATCGCCACCGCATTGGCCGCCTTGCTCCCCTTCCCGAGACGCCTAGAAAGGCTCGGGACTTGTTCGCCGGGAAAACAGTCCCCCGGATAGTTTCCCGATCCGGCTTGCTGCTCATCGGGACCAACAGCGTCATCATCACACGACAAGTCCATGCCAGCGCCCGACCGGGCATCGTTGGGTGCCATGCTGACGCGCAGCGCCACGGGTCCGAGTCCACCGCCAATGGCGTGGATCGTCTGGGCTCTGGTCGCGCGCGGCGGCGATTTAAAAGCTCCGGTCGTAGCGGCTCAAATCACCGGCGATCGCGAGGACGTCACTACGAATGAGCGCAAGGAGACGTTTGGCGCAACGGTCGTAAGACGGGATCGGGCAATCAGTGTGCAACAGAGTGCCGTCGAGCGCGTGGCTTTGATCTGAACCCGACCTACGAACACCATCCGGGCCCGCAGCATGGCAATGACCACTACAGAGGCTGGATGGCGGTTATACGTGTTGCGCAGATCCATCTGTCCCGCTCGGGTGCTCGTCAAACCCCTTTCGGGCAGCCGTAGAGCGCCACCCTGTTCACCCGTGGCCGCCGAACCTATCCAATCCCGCACCCACGCCAGACCCAACCTCAACCCGACACCTAACCAGGGCACACAAACCCCACTACTCAGGATCAGCCGGCAGCTCGTGTCGTTCAGGGCGGCACGCCCCCTACCAACATGGCTCGAGTTAAATTTATATCCGCATAAATATGCCAATTTGCGGATAACTAAAGCCGCCCCTTCAGCAGGGCACTTCTTTCGCCCGCCCCTTACCAGCGGACGTGGAAAAGCGAAAGACCCGCTCGGCCCGTCAAACGTCACATCTTTCCAAGCAATCGACGCAACGCCCGCTGCGTGGCCGGTCACGCAACAACGCCCAGCCACACGACCAGCGTGCTCAATATCAGCGAGGCCGCCCGCCCCGACCCTTTGGCCGGGACGGTTTCGCGGCGAAACCTAGCGCTCCAGTAGAGAGCGGATTTCGGCCATAAGGCTGTCCATCAGGTCGTCATCCAGCGCCCTGCCCTCAAGGCGCAGCGTGTGGCCCTTTTCGTCCCGGCCTCGCCGAATGACGATCCCGCTTGAGGTTCGGATGGTCAGGTCGTCAATCCAACCCTGCCGCACCGGAGCCGTCCGAGGCCGCCCCCCGCGCGGCGATGGCCGAGGCGTCAGCTCGCTGGCTTCCAGCACCGGTTCGACCAGCGCCCATTCGGCTTCGGCGTCCGCCGGATGATGGCTGGACAGGGCCTGCCGCAGCCGCGATTCCGCCCCTCCGCGCAGCGCCGCCGACAGCCGCAAGCCGCGCCGCTCGGTCAGCGCCTCGGGGAAATGCAGCATGTCCCCCAACTCTTCAAAGATCAGCGCAAAGGACCGCACCTTGGACCGCTTCGCCTTGGACCCAGTGGCGAACAGCTTGTTCACCGCATCCTCGGTATTGGCGAAGGCACCCTGATTGGCGGCGATCACTGCGATGCGGCCACGCTCGAAATGGCTCAGCTCCTCGCGGACCTCATTCTCTTCGACCATGGCGACAAAGGCCTCGTCGGCCTCGGTCCGGGGACGGACCAGGGCGCGGATGCGACCGTGCTTCTCGGACTGGGTCAGCTCATGCAGCGCCCGAACCGCATGCAGACGACGATAGCCCGACAGCAGGCCGTAGCGCGGCCCCTGCCCGTCGGCCTGCTCCATCTCGAAGACTTCGATCGGCAGCCGCTGGCCGTTGGCGGCGATGGACAGCCGCAGCTCCATCAGCTCGTCTTCGTTCATGACCATGCGGTCGCGGATCATCGCGGTCTCATCGACCTGTTCCAGCGGCAGCTCGACGATCAGCAGGCCGCGCGCCTCGGCATCGGCCAGCCGCGAGGCGTCGGCCTCGGACCGGGCACGGGCGGCGCGGACCTCGGTGCTTTCGACCGGGACCATGGCGGCACTTTCCGCCGCCACCTGCGAGATCGGGGCGATGCCGCGTCCGATCACCGGGCGGTCACCGGTTTCGCTGCGAAACTGCTGTTCGATCCGGTCCAGATCGGCGGTACTTGGGGTCTCTAGTCTTCTGCGCTTAGCCATTGGACTTCACCCCTTTCGCGACGTTGTTTTCGGCTTCCTCGACCTGCAGATCGCGCCACCAGCTGCCCAGAACCAGTTCCTTCACCTCGGCCCAGGTACGGTCAAAGGTCTCGCGGCCCCGGACATAGGTCTCGCGGTTGAACTCGCGGTAATCGGCCTCATAGATGCCGTTCACCTGTTCGCCGGCCTGCCCGACCATGGCGGTCAGCTCCTGCCGATAGGTGGTCATGAAGTCGCCGAAATAGGCCTGGATGACATTGGCCAGATCGGTCTGCTGGGCGGCGTCGAAGCGGGTGACGATGGCGCGGACCGCGTCCCATTCGAAGCGCATCTCGGGCAGGCCGTCGCGGCGGCGGGCGGTGTTTTCACCTTCCTCGATGCTGGCGAAGGTCGAGTAGAGCATGTCGAAGAAGCGACCTGTCGAGTCGAATTCCAGGAACGACGCCCCCAGCGGCACCAGCAGGATGTCGGCCGCGGCCAGCGCATTGATCGTCAGGTACCCAAGTGCAGGAGGCGTATCGAGGATGATCAGATCGTATTTGTCGACCAGCCCGTCATTGTTCAGCGCATTGCTGAGCGCGTCCCAAAGCGGCCAGCCACGCAGGCCCATCCGCCAGACCGGGACCTGAAACTCGGCCCAGTAAAGGTTCAGCTGCGCGCCCAGCAGGTCGATATTCGGCCAATGGGTGGCCTGGATCAGATCCTGCGCCGTCAGCTTCAGCGCCTCGGTCAGGGTCTCGTCGAAGGGCAGGGGGGCGTGACCGGCGGCCTCGCGGACGCGGTTCTCCTCTTGCAGGGCCAAGGCGTAATCCTTGGCGAGCAGGGGGAAGGCGGTCGACCATTCGTCGGCGACGATGCCGCCCATGATCGAGGTCATGCTGCCCTGACTGTCGAGATCGATGACCAGCACCTTATAGCCGTCCAGCGCCGCCGACATGGCCAGATGCGCGGCGGTCGAGGTCTTGCCAACGCCGCCCTTGAAATTGGCCACGGCGATGGTCTTGGCGGGCAGACCTTCAGGGCGCCAAGGGCGGTATTCACGGCCCGCCGCACCCTCGGTCGCAAAGTGGTCGCGCAGGCGCAGGACTTCGTCCAGGGTGAACCACTTGGAATTGCCCTCGCCAGTGCCCTGCGGCAGATCGGGATTGCGTAGCAGTACCCGACGGAAATGGGCGGGGGCGACCGGGATCAGATAGCGGCAGACCTCCCATGTCGAGAAGCGTCGCAGCCGCTTGCGCCCGTCCGGGGCATAGCCGCGTTCGGCCAGATCCTGACGCCCGCGTGCGGCGAAGGCGGCGGCCTTGGCGAATCGGGAGGTGTCGATCGGTTCGGCCAGACGCTGGGCGGATTTGGCCGGGTCGATGTTGAAATAGGGGGGTATGGGGTCCTTGCCTGCGGACATGTCACTGCCTTTGCGATGTGCTGCTTCGTTGATTGTTTTGCAGAAACTATTGCACATCATCCGCCCGTGGCGAAAGCGTCTTGGAGGTTTCGCAGCGAAAACCCCTGAATTTCAGGAAAAAACAGCGACGGATAGTTTGTAGTTCTTTAGAACTGTTTAGAATCTTTAGGGGTGCGAATATTCAGCATCGTCATGGGTTTAGACGGTCTTGGGGACCCGGATACGGGACGGGGGGGACCCGGACACGGGATGACAGGGGCCCGGATACGGGAGACAGGGTGCCGATTCTCGGGAAGAGGGGTTCCCATGGCCGGGATAGGCCCCGGAAGTGCCGGATTTGTCCAATATCGGCACCAAAACCGAATCTGCGATCCCGGAAATGGATACCTTCGCTGCACCGGAAAAGCCAAAGGAACCCGTTTACGGGAGGCGGAAAACTTGCGCTGGGGAACCCGGAGAGCGGTTGCCGGAAGGTACCCATTCCGTCATAATCAGAAAAAAAAGAAGGTGGGGCAGGGCGATGGACGAGATTCCGCGAGACCAGCTTTCTGGCGCGCTGCGTCGGGGCGAGGTCAAGAAACATGTGGCGGCAATCCATGTCTCGGGCAAGCTGACGCTGTTGCAGCGCAAGCTGTCGAACGTGCTGCTGCTGAATGCCTATGACACGCTGATCAGCCGGTCGCGCCATCAGATCGACGCGCGCACCTTGTGCCTGATGATCGGCTATAACAGCAATGACATGGACACGCTGAAGCAATCCCTGCGCGGGCTGGCCGAGACGGTCGCGGAATGGGACATGCTGGATGAAAAGGGCCAGCAGGAATGGGGCGTGTCGAGCCTGCTCAGCTATGCCAAGCTGAAGGGCGGGATCTGCGAATATGCCTATTCCCCGGCCCTGGCGGAAAAGCTGCATGACCCCAAGGTCTTTGCGCTGATCAACCTCAACATCCAGCGGCGCTTCACCTCGGGTCACGCGCTTGCGCTGTATGAGAATTGCTACCGCTTCGTCAGGACGGGGTCGACCGGCTGGTGGCCGCTGGACCTGTTCCGGCGGCTGATGGGGGTCGAGGGCTCGACCTATTACGAGACCTTCAAGCATCTGAACGCCAAGATCATCAAGCCCGCCGTGGCCGAGGTGAACAAGACCAGCAATATTCTGGTCACGCCCGAGACCCGCAAGCAGGGCAGGGTGGTCACCGAGATCCGCTTCCGCATCAAGGAAAACCCGCAACTGGCGATCCTCGACATGGATGATGGCGAGGGCGTGCGTCATGGCGCGGTCTATGCCCGCCTGCGCGAGATGGGGGTCAGCGACCGGCTGGCGCGGCAATGGCTGGCCAGCCACGGCGAAGAGCAGGTGCAGGAAAAGCTGGATTACGTCGAGAGCCGCAAGAACGTCAAAAGCATGGTCGGCTATCTGACCGCGGCGCTGGAAGGGAACTTTACCGTCATGCCCGAACCCGAGGTCCCGGCACCATCCGGGCGGGCCGAGCGGCTGCGGCGGATTCTGGATGCGGTCAAGGCGCGCACGCCGACCCAGCGCGACGCCGACAAGCGGCTGTTCGCAGGGCAGCTGTTCGACAGCCGGCTGCGCGAGGATTTCGAGAAGCATGGCTGGATGTCGCCCTTGAACAGCACCCGCATCGCGCTGTTCTGGGAGGAAATGTCCCCCGGCCTGCTGGCCGGGCTGGAGGATGCCACCGTCGAGTGATCCGCGAATGGCCCCGCTGATGCGGGGCAGATTCCCGATCGCCACCCCCCTTCATTGCAAGAACAGTTGCGCCCGCCGCCAACGCGGCATATGAGGCGCGCTACCGGTCGCAGCCTACCCGGTCATCAAAACAAGGGTCTCATTATGAATACTGCTGTTGTCTGCTCAGGCGGACTCGATTCCGTTTCGCTTGCCCATGTCCTTGCCGATGCGGGAAAGCTGCGCCGGATCATCTCATTCGACTATGGCCAGCGGCACCGCAAAGAGCTGGATTTCGCCCGCGCCGCCGCCGACAGGCTGGGCGTGCCGTTTCACCTGATCGACCTGAGCGGGGTAGGGGCGGCGCTGAGCGGCTCGGCCCTGACCGATGATATCGACGTGCCCGACGGCCATTATGCCGAAGAGACCATGCGGATCACCGTGGTGCCGAACCGCAATGCGATCATGCTGACCGTGGCCTTTGGGCTGGCTGCGGCGCAGGGTGATGCGGCGGTGGCGACCGCGGTGCATGGCGGCGATCACTTCATCTATCCCGATTGCCGCCCGGCCTTTACCGAGGCCTTTGCCGCGATGCAGCGGACGGCGCTGGACGGCTATGCCGATGTGGCGCTGCTGGTGCCATTCGTCCATCGCAGCAAGGCCGATATCGTGGCCGAGGGCGCGCGGGTCGGCACACCATTCGCGCAGACATGGTCCTGCTACAAGGGTGGCGAGATCCATTGCGGGCGCTGCGGCACCTGCGTCGAGCGGCGCGAGGCATTCGATCTGGCCGGGGTGGACGACCCTACGGTCTATGAGGATGCGGATTTCTGGCGTGCGGCGGTGGCCGGGCGAGGGGTGGCGTGATGTATCGCATCAGCAAGGAATTCCATTTCTCGGCCTCGCATCAACTGGCGCATCTGCCGCAGGGGCATCAATGCGCGCGGCTGCACGGGCATAATTACGTGGTGGTGGTCGAACTGGCCTCGGCGCGCCTGAACGAGGACGGGTTCGTGCGCGACTATCACGAGCTGGCCGAGCTGAAGGCCTATATCGACGAGGAATTCGACCACCGCCATCTGAACGATGTGCTGGAGGGGCCGTCCACCGCTGAAAACATGGCGCGGCATTTCCATGACTGGGCGCAGGCGCGCTGGCCGGAAGTGGCGGCGGTCAGGGTGTCCGAGACCCCGAAGACCTGGGCCGAGTACCGGCCATGAGCCTGCGCATCGCGGAAATCTTTGGCCCGACGATCCAGGGCGAGGGCGCGTTGATCGGGCAGCCGACGGTGTTTGTCCGCGCGGGCGGCTGCGATTATCGCTGCAGCTGGTGCGACAGCATGCATGCGGTCGACAGCCGCTATCGGCAGGATTGGGCGGTGATGGATGCCGCAGGGATCATGGCCGAGGTCGCGCGTCTGTCGGGCGGGCAGCCGCTGGTGGTGTCGATCTCGGGCGGGAATCCGGCGATTCAGGATTTCGGGCCGGTGATCGCGCTGGGGCGGGGGCAGGGCTATCGCTTTGCCTGCGAGACGCAGGGCTCGGTCGCGCGCGACTGGTTCGCGGATCTGGCGCTGCTGGTGCTGTCGCCAAAGCCCCCTTCCAGCGGACAGGAGACGGACTGGGCGGTCTTCGACGCCTGCCTTGCCGCAGCGGGCAAGGCCGAACGCATCATGAAGATCGTGGTGTTCGACCAGAACGATCTGGACTGGGCGCGGGCGACCTCGGTGCGCTATCCCGATCTGCCGCTGTATCTGCAGCCCGGAAATCCCGAAACCGATCCCGAAAAGCCGGTCGATCCGCAGGCGCTGGCCGACCGCATGTTGTGGCTGGTCGAGGCCACCGTGGGCCGGGGCTGGCTGGTGCCGCGCATCCTGCCGCAGCTGCATGTGCTGATCTGGGGCAACCGCCGCGGCGTATGAAAGGAACTGACATGACCGAGACGATCTACAGCAATCTCAAGCAACTGGGCGGCGCGACCGTTCTGCCGCAAAACCCCGATGAGGCCGTGCTGGAGCGGGTGCGCAATCCGCAGGCCGATGTCGATTACAATGTGCGCTTCACCGCGCCAGAGTTCACCTCGCTTTGCCCGATGACCGGCCAGCCGGATTTCGCGCATCTGGTCATCGACTATGTGCCGGGCGAGTGGCTGGTGGAATCGAAGTCGCTGAAGCTGTTCCTAGGCGCGTTCCGCAATCACGGGGCCTTCCACGAGGATTGCACGATTTCCATCGCCCGGCGGCTGGCCGGGTTTCTGGCTCCGCGCTGGCTGCGCATCGGCGGCTACTGGTATCCGCGCGGCGGCATTCCGATCGACGTGTTCTGGCAGACCGGCCCGCTGCCCGAAGGGGTATGGATCCCCGATCAGGGCGTGCCGCCCTATCGCGGGCGTGGCTGAGGCGGGCATGAAAAGGATCGGATATTAGGAGGGCCGGTTGCTGCTGCGGAAGGCGCGGGTCGGGTGATTGGTGCAAACTTCCGAACGTCACCTGATCTTGGAGACTTGCGTGTGGTCTTGACGTGTCGGTTGGTATGGCCAGCGTCTGCGCGATGGACGCTGGCGGATAGGTTCTGAAGGATGGAAAGGTCGAGAGCGATCCTAGGATGATCGCACAGATCCTCGGAAATCTGACCGGACATTATCTGCGCGTTGGGTTGGGCGTCGGGCCGGCGGTAGCGGCGAGCTTTCGTGCAGGCATCGATGAACCGGCGAGGTCTCAGCAATCGCTTACAGTCCCGGCGCATTTTGTCATGACACCCGCGCGCCACTAACTCGGACAACTCGACCGGGCGCGCGGCATTTCCAAATGTAGTGATCCTGGCGCTCGATGAACCCTCATCGAGGCGGCCGCACGGCGGCGCGCGCCATGCAAAAGCTGCGGTGGCTGTCGCTTGATGGGCAGCGATCATCTTGCACCGTATCTGAGTGAATGGAACGCAACATCGCTGGGAAGATCATGTAACCGCCAGACGTCCGCATCAGAGGTCAGCGCCGCAGGGCGAGGATAGCGATCCGTGCAGGGACGGTGGGCGGGTAATCTCGTGGGGCGTTGGAGACCGGGGGGCGATGTTCCGACCGGTCGCTCGCAAAGAAGATTGAGATGCTCCACCATCCGACCCGATAATGAAGCGGCGTGATGCCGATTTCGGAGAGAAGCATTTGCGCAATGGGTCGTTACCAAGCATTCGCAAAGAGTTAACCGACACCGAAGCAGAGACTGCAACGCAGCATCGCAATTGCCGCAAAATCACACCTGTGGACGTTGAAACCCGATGCCGAGAGCCAGACAGTCGGATAGTCCATGAAGGGGCGAGGCGGACGGTTGTGGTGCGGCATGGCCGTCGCAAAAACTTTGGATTAGCGGCCGCTCATCCACGGCAGCGGGGACCCGTGACCTGCAACGGGTGGGACGCGGGCTGTAACGAATCCTGATGCGCCGGAGGGATCGGAGGACGTGAGCCCTTCCTACCGGCCAATCAGATTGCGGCAATCTTTCTCAATTACAACGGGATAATTCAATCTATGGGTGAGCTTCACATGCAGTTCTCCAGATGATCATGAAGCCATGGCGCAGCGGATCGTCATCATCGACCAGAATGGTGTTGTGTCCGGTGATCCGTGCCTAGCCGGCGATGCTGGGGTGAATGCCCCGATAAGGACCGACCATCACCTCTTCTTCGCGGATGCCCTCAAAGACCGTGCCGATCAGGCTTTCATTGCGGCAGGTCTGTCCGATCTCTTGCCAAAGTGATGCGCGATCCGCGCCGAGGTGCCGGTGCCGCCGGGTGAGCGGTCGATGGCCTTGTCGCGGTAAAAAACCGCATCGTTTGTTCAGCCGTTTAGCGGAGGGCGCATCGGCCCGGCGGAAAGGCCCGCGACCTCGACGCCATGCTTGCCGCATTGGATGACCTTTCCGCTCGTTTCGAGCCCGCGCATCACCGGCTTCATTGTCGGCACGATACGTCGACCCTTGGCGAAATCACCTTTTACCGCGCAGGTCTGATACAGGTAACGGAGTGAACCCCTCGGGCTGGACCACGGGTGCCGGAAAATTGATACGCTGAACGGGCCTTGATCGGAGAAGGCTCATGACATCACGAGGACCCTATCGTCGGCATTCGACCCCGTTCAAGCTGCAACTCTGCCAGGACATCCGTGCCGGGGTGATCGGCCGCCGGGATGCGCAGCGCACGCACCAGATCTCCGCCAACCTCATCCAATTGTGGCTGACGCAGTTTGATCGGGGTGAGTTGAACGATGAGGAGGCCGAGGCCAGCGTTCTCGCCGAGTATGAAACCCGCATCGCCGCGCTCGGGCGGAAGGTGGGTCAACTGACGATGGAGTTGGATCTTGCCAAAAAAACACCGCGGATGCCGACCGCGAACGGCAGCGAGAGATCCTTCGTGATCTGCGGCCCCGAGATTGCTCCGTCAGGCGGGGGTGCCAAGCCATGAACCTGCCGCGCAGCACCTTCTACTATCGGGCGATGTCCGCTGAGAACGGGCCGACGGACGCGGAAATCATCGCCTTGATCGAAGACATCCAGGACGAGTTCCCACGCTACGGCTATCGGCGGGTGACGCATGAGTTGCGCCGCCGGGGGCTCATCGTGAACCACAAGAAAGTGGCGCGGATCATGCGGTTGGCTGGATTGGGGGTCAAACCGCGGCGGCGCTATATACGCATGACGGACAGCCGCCATGACCAGCC
>NZ_WMIG01000023.1 GCF_009711205.1 Paracoccus litorisediminis
GCAAGCCGAACCCCGCCCAGACCGCCAAGGAGCGGCTGCAGATCCTGCTGGCTCATGAACGCGCCGGCGGCACCAGCCCGGATTTCCTGCCGCTGCTGCAGCGCGACATCCTCGAGGTCGTCCGCCGTCACATGGAGATCGACGGCGAGCAGGTCGAGGTCAAACTCGAACGCGGCGCGGAACTCTCCAGCCTCGAAATCAACATCGAACTCCCCGGCGCAACTAAGCTGAAGAAAAAAGCAGGCTAGGGCGAGCCGAGCTGGAAAAAGCCGCCGGATAGCGCTCTGTCAGACGTCCGGAAAACCGGGGGTTTGGGCAAGATCGATTCGTTCGGGCTTGTTGATCAATCTTATATGAATACCCCACCACGCTGCATTCGCATGCGTCAGGTCGTCCCATGCGGGTGTTGTCGAATTAGTCAAATTCGATGAATTAATTTTTAAAATTCAAAGATAAACGGCAAATTACCGGCAGGTCATCAGAACCGCACGGTTCATATAAATGCCAATTAGCGTATTGCGCAGTCACTGCTGGCGCATATGCTCAATTTGCAAGCTAGCAATACTCGTGCCCGTCAACGATGCCATGCGAAGGGAAGCACAATGGTCAGTTATGTCTTGGACCCTAATGCGATTGCGACCGGCGAATTCATCCCTGGTATCGGGGGATCGGCCGGGACGATCGATCCCGAGGGGTATCCGGTCACTGATTTCGTTGAGGCAATGGGTGGCGATCCTGCCAATGCGCAAATCATCGTCAGTGTCGAGGGCTCGGCCGAGGATTATGCGGACGGCATTCCCCCCGGCACGCTGATCACCTTGGAGATCGACGTGGATGGTGACGGGGTCGGCGATTATGAAATCAGACCTGCCGGCCAAAACCAGAGCGAGCTTCGCCTGGACAACCAGATCAGCGGCAATGCTGGTTTCTTCGACGGCGATTTCGGAATTTATGCGCCGGGCAGCGATGTGCCGCTCAGTTCGGGATCGGGTCGTTTCTTCCTTACTACCGAACCCGGCGGCTTCACCGACGATGGTTTGCTGATCGAGCCGGGCGACAACCTGAATATGGACGATGTCGATGTCCTGCCCTGCTTCACCCGTGGTTCGCTGATCGACACGCCTGACGGGCCGCGTCTGGTCGAGGAACTGGCGCTTGGTGATCTGGTCATGACCAAGGATCATGGTCCGCAGCCGATCCGGTGGATCGCCTCGCGTCTGGTCGGGGGGCATGCCCTGGATCGCCATCCGAACTTCCAGCCCATCCGCATTGCCGCCGGGGCCTTTGGTCCTTCGGTACCTGCGCGGGATCTGGTGGTTTCGCCGCAGCACCGGGTGCTGCTGTCCTCGCGCATCGTGCAGGCCATGTTCGGGACCGATGAGGTTCTGGTCGCGGCCAAGAAACTGCTGGGCCTGCCGGGGGTCACGCAGGAAAATGTATCGAGCGTCGAGTATTTCCACATCCTGCTGGACCGCCACGAGGTGGTGCGCGCCAATGGCGCCTGGACGGAAACCCTGTTGACCGGCCCGATGGCGCTGAAAGCGCTTGGCCCCGAGGCGGTGCGGGAAATCTCGTTGCTGTTCCCGGAGCTGGCCTCGCCCAGCTATGTCGCGCCTCCGGCCCGGCGGATTGCCGAGCCGCGGCGCGTGGCGCAGATGATCGCGCGGCATCTGAAAAACCAACGCGATCTGGTAGAGATCGAAAAGCGCGCCTGACCGTCAATCGGTCAGCAGCAGTCCCTTGCGGCTGGCGATATCGTCGCGTCCGGCGATCTTGCCCATGAACTTGCCCGGCCAGCCATAGGGCTGGCTGTGGCGGGCAAACAGGCAGCCCGCAGTTTCCGCGTGAACCGGAATCTCATCGCCCAGCGGGTCGAGCAGCGTGGCGATCAGCTGCCCCTCGGCCACCTCGTCTCCCAATTCGGTATGATAGACGATCAGCCCTTCGGACGGGGACTTGATCTGGGCCATGGCGGTCAGTCCGGTGGCCTCGCAGGCCAAGGACGGCAGGTCGGGCAGGGTCTCGCCGGTGATGTAGCCGCGGCGGGCGAGGATGCGGAACAGCGCCTGCGCCTGATCGCGGGCCAGACCTTCATCGACATCGTCATTGCTGCCCATTTCCAGCGTCGCGGCCAGGCAGGCATTCGGAATGGGATGATCCGGATAGAGGCGGGCCAGTTCCCACCACGGGCCGCTCAGCGCCTCATCAAAGGGATTCCCGCCCGAGATTTCGGCCAACAGGACGGCGCGCGCGCCGATCTCGGCAGCGATGTCCAGCGCATCCGGCCATAGCGGCGTGCCGGTGTAGATATGCGGCAAGGCCTGATTGTCGGCATGCAGGTCAAGCACCAGATCGGCATCATGGGCCAACAGCATCAGCCGGTGGCGCATGGCCTCCAGCGCGGTCGTGGGCTGCATGTCGTCAAGCACGCCGCACATGGCTGCGCGGCAGGAGGCGACGTTCTGGGCAGCATCCGGGCTAAGCTGTAGCGGTGGCAGAAGCGCGGCCAGATCGGGATAGTTGCGGTTGAAATTCTCGCCCGAGGCGGTTTCCTTGCGGCCGTAAAGGAAGCCGTCGGGACGCTGGGTCAGGCCCAGCGGATTGGCCTGCGGCAGGATCAGGATTTCGCCCACAATACGGTCCTCGCGCGCGGCAAGTTCCAGCATGGGGCGCAGCAGATGCAGCGCGAACATGCCGGGAAATTCGTCGGCATGCAGTCCGGCCTGCAGATAGGCCTTGGCCCCCGAACCGGGGCGGCCATAGCGAAAGGCGGTGATCTTGTGAACCCGTCCCTGCGCATCGGCGGGAAGGGGGAATTCGAGGCGTTCGCCGATTGCGGGCAGGGTCATCCGGATCGTCCTTGCTGCGGGCGCGGGACGATCCAGCCTTGCCGGGAACCCGGCAAAAGCAGGTTCCCGAGCCTGTTGGTCTGGTCAGGCGTTGAAGAGGAAATGCAGGACGTCGCCGTCCTTGACCTCATAGGACTTGCCCTCGACGCGGAACTTGCCCGCCTCGCGTGCGCCGGCCTCGCCCTTGTAGGTGACGTAGTCGTCATACGCGACGGTTTCCGCACGGATGAAGCCGCGTTCGAAATCGCCGTGGATGACGCCAGCCGCCTGCGGGGCCAGCGTGCCCTTGTGAATGGTCCAGGCGCGGGCCTCTTTCGGGCCGACGGTGAAATAGGTGTCCAGCCCCAGCAGCGAGTAGCCAGCGCGGATCAGGCGATCTAGACCGGCCTCGTGCAGGCCCATTTCCTCAAGGAACATCGTGGCTTCCTCGGCGGGAAGCTGGCTGATTTCCTCTTCGATCTTGGCCGAGATGACGACATGGCCCGCGCCCTGTTCGGCGGCCATTTTCGCCACGCGATCGGACTTGCTGTTACCTTCCGCCGCCTTGTCCTCTTCGACGTTGCAGACGAACAGAACCGGTTTCGCGGTCAGCAGTTGCAGCATGTCCCATGCCTTGCGGTCTTCGTCATCGACCTTGATGGTGCGGGCAGGTTTCCCGGCTTCCAGCGCGGCTTGCGCGGCTTTCAGCAGTTTTTCCTGAGCCACTGCTTCCTTGTCCCCACCCTTCAGCTTGCGGGCGATATTGGCCAGACGACGCTCGACCGATTCCAGATCGGCGATCATCAACTCGGTCTCGATGGTCTCGGCGTCCTCGATCGGATCGACGCGGCCCTCGACATGGGTCACGTCACCGTCCTCAAAACAGCGCAGCACATGGGCGATGGCATCGACTTCGCGGATGTTGGCCAGGAACTGGTTGCCCAGACCCTCGCCCTTGGAGGCGCCCTTCACCAGACCAGCGATATCCACAAAGGTGATACGGGTCGGAATGATCTGCTTGGAGCCCGCGATCTCGGCCAGTTTGTCCAGACGCGTATCGGGAACCGCGACCTCGCCGACATTCGGCTCGATCGTGCAGAAGGGGAAGTTCGCGGCCTGTGCGGCGGCGGTTTTGGTCAGCGCGTTGAACAGCGTCGACTTGCCCACGTTCGGCAGCCCGACGATCCCCATACGAAAGCCCATGATTCACCCCTTTTCCCGGAAAACTGCCGTCTTTTATGGGCGGGCGCGGCTCAAGTCCAGTGCGGGGCGTTGATCTTTCCCCGTGCAAGGGGATAACCCTTGGCGGCGGATTGGAAACGGCGGACAGGGAACCGGGCGCATGAGCAGAATCGACGACACTTTCGCACGGCTTGCCGAGACGAATGGCAAGGCCTTCGTCGCCTATATGATGGGTTGCGATCCCGATTTCGACACCTCGCTGCAGATCATGAAGGGCCTGCCGGAAGCGGGCGTCGACATCATCGAGCTGGGCATGCCCTTCACCGATCCGATGGCGGACGGCCCGACCATTCAGGCGGCGGGACAGCGCGCGCTGGA
Source organism: Paracoccus litorisediminis (assembly GCF_009711205.1). Lineage (GTDB taxonomy): Bacteria > Pseudomonadota > Alphaproteobacteria > Rhodobacterales > Rhodobacteraceae > Paracoccus > Paracoccus litorisediminis. The sequence goes on from NZ_WMIG01000023.1 coordinate 4,389, forward strand.
AGCGGGCGGCAGCGTCACCCGCGTGTTGGACATGGTGCGTGCCTTCCGCGAGGGGAACAGCACCACCCCGATCGTGCTGATGGGCTATTACAACCCGATCTATGCACGGGACGGGGGTGTTGATCGCTTCATCGCCGAAGCCGTCGCAGCGGGCGTTGACGGGCTGATCGTGGTCGACCTGCCCCCCGAAGAGGATGCCGAACTGTGCCTGCCTGCGAAAGCTGCGGGCCTGAACTTCATCCGGTTGGCGACACCGACCACCGATGATCGTCGCCTGCCTGCGGTCGTGCAGAATACCTCGGGCTTTGTCTATTACGTCTCGGTCACAGGGATCACCGGCGGCCCGGCCGCCAATGCTGCCGAAGTCGCCCCCGAGGTTGCGCGCATTCGTGCCTCTGCCGGCCTGCCGGTCGTCGTGGGCTTTGGCATCTCGACGCCCGAAGCGGCATCGGCCGTCGCGGGCGTCGCCGATGGCTGCGTCGTCGGTTCGGCCATCGTCAAGCTGATCGGCGAGGGGCGCCCGGTCCCCGAGGTGCTGGACTTTGTCGCCAAGCTGGCTGCCGGGGCACATTCCGGCAGCTAAGAACAGGGTTCGCGCAACCGTTCGTGTTTTCAGAACACGGGGTTGCGCGCCCTGACCATGGGCAAGCGCCGTCTTCGTGCTAAGTTTCCAGCACAAGAAACGGAGAATGCCATGCCCACCCTGTTCTACCATGCCGGTGCCTGCTCGCTTGCACCCCATATCGTGCTGGAATGGATCGGCGCGCCCTATCAGGCGGTGCCGGTCGAATTCGGCTCATCCGAGCTGCTGGCGGTAAACCCCGCCGGGGCGGTTCCGGCGCTGCGCGAGGATGACGGCTGGATGCTGACCCAATGTGGCGCGATCCTGCGCTATCTTGCACTCAAGCATCCCGAGGCAGGTCTGGACGGTGGCGCGGGCCCTCGGGCGCAGGCGGAAATGGACCGCTGGGCCAGCTTCCTGACCGGCGACCTGCATCCTGCCTTTTTCCCGCTGTTCCTGCCGCAGCGCTATACGACCAGCCGCGACGAGGACGACCGCAATTCCGTGCAGGAAGCTGGCCGCAAGCTGGTCCGCCGCAAGCTGACGCTGCTCGACGACCATTTGCAGGGCCGCGACTGGATGCTGGGCAAGCGCTCGGTGATCGACGCCTATGCCTTTCCGATGATCCGTTGGGCGGCGAAGCTTCTGCCCGAGGGCATCTCGGGCTGGGCGAATGTCTTGGCTTTGCATGACCGTATCGCCGCCGATCCGGCGGTTCAGAAAGTCCTGGCCCTTCAGGAGGCCGCATAAGGAGAAGTCTCATGACCACCGGCATCCATCACGTCACCGGCATCACCCGTCGCGTTCAGGCGAATGTCGACTTCTACGCGGGCTTTCTGGGCCTGCGGCTGGTCAAGCGCACCGGCGGCTTCGAGGATGCCGAGCAGTTGCACCTGTTCTATGGCGATAAGCTTGGCTCGCCCGGCTCGCTGATCACCTTCCTTGTCTGGGAGGACGGTGCGCCGGGCCGGGTCGGCCATGGTCAGGTCGCGGAAATCGCGCTGTCCGTTCCCCCGGACAGCATCGGTGACTGGCTGACCCGCGCCATGACCGCGCGCATCCCGGTCGAGGGCCCCAGCCGCGAGTTCGGCGAAACCGTGCTGCGGCTGAAGGACCCGGACGGGGTGATCGTCAAGCTGGTCGGCGTCGATGCTCCGGCCACTGCGCCGTTGCCCGATCCGATTGCGCCGACCCGCTTGCGCGGGGTCACGCTGTTCACCGAAGATGCGGCGGGCACGCGGGATTTCCTTGGCCAGTTCGGCTACCGGGCTGAGGCGGCTTCCGGTGCCGTGCAACGCATGGTTTCGGACCGGGATGCCGTCGATATCCGCGATGCCAGCGGCTATTTCCCCGGCATTCCCGGTACCGGTACGCTGGATCACGTGGCCTTCCGGGCGGCATCGGTCGATGAGGTGCGTGCACGGCGGTTGGCGCTGAAGGATACCGATGTCACCAGCGTCCATGACCGGAAATACTTCCTGTCGCTCTATGTCCGCGATCCCGCCGGGATATTGCTGGAATATGCCACCGACGCGCCCGGCTTCACGCTGGACGAAACCTCTGAGGAACTGGGCCGGACGTTGTTCGTCCCACCCCATGATGCGGCCCGCGCCGAGGATCTGCGCGTGATGCTGCCGCAATTCGCCCTGCCGGGCGAGGAAAGGATGCCGATGCGCGACTTGCATTTCACCCACCGCTTCCATCGGCCCGAAAACCCGGATGGCAGCACGATCATCCTGCTGCATGGGACCGGCGGCAATGAAACCGACCTGATGCCGCTGGCCCATCGCATCGCACCCAATGCGACGCTGTTGGGTGTGCGCGGCCGCTCGACCGAGGAGGGGATCAATCGCTGGTTCCGTCGCTATGATGCCGTGACCTACGATCAGGCCGACATTCGGTCCGAGGCCGAGGCCTTTACCGCCTTTGTCGAGGATGCCACCCGCGCCTATGGGCTTGATCCGGACCGGATCGGCTTCCTTGGCTATTCGAACGGCGCGAACCTGCTGGGCGCGATCCTGCAACTGCATCCCGATGCGGTGCGCAAGGCGATCCTGCTGCGTGGCATTCAGGTTCTGGAAGCACCGCCCGCCAGCACTGCCGAGGCGCTGCAGGGTGCCAAGGTGCTGATGCTGAACGGCGCGCGCGATCCCTTTGCCCGGATGGCCCCGGCGCTGGAGCAGCAGTTGAGCCGTCTGGGTGCCGAGGTGGACAGCCAGACCCTGCCGGTCGGTCATGAGCTTGCGGCGGACGACCTTCAGGCCAGCAAGGATTGGCTGGCCTGAAGAACCGGGCCCTCCCCGATTGGGGGAGGGCCTTTTCGTGTCAGACGATGATCAGGTCATCCTGCAGGCTGGCGATGCTGGCGTAATCGTCGATTGTCAGCGTCTGGCCATTGGCGAAACGGAAAACGATGTCGCCGCTGACATGGATGGCCATGTTCAGCACCTGCGCCACGCTGCGCGCCCCGCCGCCCCACAGGGCGTCGTCGATGCGAAGCGTGTCGATATTGTTCTGGAAGTCCATGACCGTGTCCCGCCCCGAGGCAAAGACGAAGGTATCGGCGCCGCCATTGCCGAACAGCCGGTCATTGCCAGCCCCCCCATCCAGAAGGTCATTCCCCGCCATCCCGCGCAAGGTATTGTTCAGCGCGTTGCCGGTCATCTGGTTGGCCCCGGCATTACCCGTGCCGTTCAATGCTGCACCTGCCAGCCGCAAATTCTCGAAATTCGAGGCAAGGGTGAAACTCGCGCTGGAGGTCACGGTATCCGTGCCGCCATTCAGCCCCTCGATCAACTGATCCAGACCGTCGGTCAGGTAGGTATCGTTGCCGCCGCCGCCGCTCAGCGTGTCTCGACCGCCAAAACCCTGAAGGGTGTCATTGCCGCGCAACCCGTCAAGCCTGTTGTCGCCCCAAGTCCCGACGAGCCGGTTGGCCAATTCGTTTCCGGTCCCGTTCCGGGCATCGTCGAGCAGGACGAGATTCTCGAAGTTCGCGGCCAAGGTCCGGCTGGTGTCGGAGTAGATCGTGTCGACACCAGAATTCACGGCCTCGATCAACACGTCATGGTCGTCGGCGTGATAGGTATCGTTGCCGTTGCCTCCAATCATTGTGTCGCGGCCGCTGCCGCCAAAGATCGAATCGTTGCCGTCCAGACCCACAATCCGGTCATTGCCGTGATTGCCACCGATGATATTGTTCGACGCGTTGCCACGCAGGAGGTCATTCCCTGACCCTGCGCGCAGGTTCTCGATCACCGTGTTTTCGGCAATGACGATGTTTCCGGTCAGCCCATAGGCATCGGAGATACCAGAAGCGGCCAGATTGATACGCTGGTTGTTGGTATCTCTGGACAGGTTCAGTATGTCGTTGCCGCCGCTGTCGACGATGGTGAAGGTGATGTCGTCGCGCGCATTGGTGGCCAGCATGTTCGAGATGCGGGCATAGTTCCCCCCCGCATTGCTGTCCTCGCCATAGACCGTGTTGCCTTCCCGCAGCGTGGCTGGCCCGTACAGCTCCCGGATCGCAGCGATATCAGCGATCATCGCCGAGGCGACAAAGGCTCGACTTGCGTCGATCGCGGTATTGTCGTCCTGGCTGAAGTACGACATGACCGTCGCCTGCCAACTGTCATTGGCATAATGACTATCGACCCCGTAAGTCGCCGATCCATTATAATTTCCGGCATGACCAAGGCCAAGTGCATGGCCGATTTCGTGAATATAGGTCTGGAAGGAATAGGTGTTGAATCCGGTGCCGGCGGCATCAAGCCATCCCGTCTCGACATTGACGATCGACGACGAAATCACATTGCCGAAGACAGTTGAGGACGACCAGGCACCGGCTTCATTGTCGTCGAAGGTAATATGAACGCGCCTGCCGCTGTCGGGATTCACGACATTGAAGCGGATACCACTGACATCGGTCCAAGCCTGCAACGCGGCGACTGCCAGACGGCGTCCGGCCGCGTCCAATCCTGACACGTCGACATTCAATGCCTGTCCTGGATCGACGTCAAAGGCGCGCCGGCTGCGCCCGCTGCTTTCCCAATACCCGTCCGTCAATTGATCGGCGATCTGCGCAGTGGTGAAAACCGGAGGCGGCGGCACCTCTGCCAACTCCATCGTGTAACGACCCGTATAGCGCGAATTGAACGAATCTGCCTCGATGTAATAAGTTCCGCCCTCGGGAATCGCGATGGTCACACGGGAATTCAGCCCATTAAAGTCATCGTTCGAGGCGACCTCGTTCCCGGCCGAATCGAGCAGGCGCAGATATGGGTCGGACAGCGGAAAGCTGCCTGTTCCCTCCAGTTTGATGGTGTAGGTGCCGGCCTGCAGGTTGACGCGTACCCAGTCCGTATCGCCTGCGTGGCCCAGATTTCCGCTGAACGTATCGCCGACATTCATCGTGTAGGTGGTGTTGTGATTCCCGGCGGCGTCGCCGACCTCGGTCCTGTTGATCCGTGACGTTGAGGATGGCGGTTCGTCCAGCGCGCCCTGAATGCGGTCGGAATGGGGCATCTCAAATTCCTTCTGTCAATGAAATGATGTTGCTCAAAGAGGGGTATGGTCGAGCAAGCTGGCCGCGAATGATCGCAGCGCGCTTTCGGGAATCGAGGCGTGGTCCATTATGGAAAGCTCTGCTTCCTGACCTTCCCGCATAGGGCCGCCATCCACGACTCCAATCCGGGCACGCAGGCCGTGCTGATCAGAGTCACTGGCCTTCAGGATCAGCTGGAATTCAGCATCGGGCTGATCAGAGAAGCCGCGGCGAGCGAGTTCGTCGCGCACGGCGTCGCACAGGCGTATCGCGGCAGGACCCTGCGTTTCGCAGGACAGCCGAATCGGGCGGAGGGATTCTGACCAAGCGTGCTGGGGCAAAACCAGCAAGACACCCATGCAACTGGCAAGCAGGCGGGGCGATTTCATTCGGCATTGGCCACGCCGGGTTTTGGGATTCTGCAAGTGCATGACCGGTACCGAAACTAACAACTCAACTGATGCCAAGCTATCTCGACGGCTGGCCCGGTCCACAGCTAATCGTCAAATGGTTAAAAAAGGGCCCTCAAAGGGGCCCTTTCTTTGTCGTTCTGGTTGGGCTTCCTCAGAAGTCCATCTTCACGCCCAGCGTGACGGTGCGGCCCGGCGCGTACAGCGGAAAGACGTTGCGCGGCGAATACTGAACGTAGCTCGAACGCTCGTAGTAGGTTTCGTCGAACAGGTTATCCACGTTCAGGTGCAGGGCGACGTTCTGGTAGTTCTCGGGACGCCATTCACCATAAAGGTTGACCACGGTGTAGGAGGAGTGATCCTCGAAGCCGGCCTCGGTCAGGTAATCGCCCGACAGATCGCCAGCCCATTCCAGCGTGCCGCCGAATTTCAGGTTATACTGCGCCAGTTCCTGATCGACATAAAGCGCGGCCAGAGTGCCGACCGGGACGACAGTGCCGCCATTGGGCAGGACATCTTCGCCGTTCTGGGTCACGTCAGCCTTGGTCAGGCTCGCACCGACGCGGCCCGTACCCCAGCTGTAGTTCCCTTGCAGGGTGAAGCCCTTGCTGCGGTAGTCATCGGCATTGACCAGTTGGTTGGTCACTTCGGCATCGTATGAGGCCAGCCCCTTCAGGCGCGTGTCGAAGAAGGTCAGGTTGCCGGTCCAGTTGCCCTGGTTGGCGTTCAGACCCAGCTTGACGTTGGTGGCCTCGGCGGGCTCATAGTCGGCGGCGGTGGAAAAGGCCTCGTCACGGGCATGCAGCAGACCGTATTCGCCGATGTCATAGCCCAGCCAGGTCTGCGACGCGCCGGCAAAGATTTCATAGCCTTCGGCAAACTCGTAGGACGTGGTGGCGTTCACGCTGGCGCCGGTATCCGAGCGCTGTTCGCCGTTCCAGTCGGTGAAGCGCTGGTGGTCCAGACGCATGCCGGTCGATACGTCGATGCCATTGTCGAATTCGAACCGGCCCTGCACGAAGGCGCCGATCTGCATCGTCTCAAGCGTATGCACGCCCGGAGCACGGTCGCCGTAATTGTCGATGCGGTAATCGTCATAGGCCCAGTCGACACCGGCCGTGATCTTGCCTTGCTCCATCGAGTAGGTGTTTTTCAACACGCCGCCGATGGTGGTCGATTCCAGATCCATGTCGCCGTTGATCGGACGCAGCGGGTCGGTCGCGTAGTTCGGCCGCCAGTATTCGTTGCGGCTGATATAGACCATCGCCTCGGGGTCCCAGGCGTCGGTCGGCGCGGTCGAGCTGTATTTAAGGCTCAGCGTATTACGCGAGACTTTCAGCGGGAAGACCTCGTCCGTGTGGTCAAGATCCATGTTCATCTTGATGACGCGGTCGGCATCGTCCTTGCTGTATTCATAGGCCAGTTCGACGCGGTGGCCTTCGAATTCATAGCCCAGCTTGGTCAGCGCGCCCTGAGTGGCGGGCTCGGTGCCCGGCATTTCCTTGCCGTCTCCGTTTTCATAATTGTCGCCATTGGCGGCGTGCAGCATGACGAACCAGTCAAAGCCCTCATAAAGGCCGAAACCTGCCAGCGAACCCGACGCGCCGCGACCGTTGGTGCCATAGGACAAGCCGACGCGGCCGCCCATGGTCTGGCCTTCGGCCAGCATGTCCTTTGCACCGACGGTTTCATAGCGCACCGCACCGGCAGCCGCGCCAAAGCCGGAATCGGCGGCGGCAGCGCCAACCTCGACTTCGACCGATTTCAGGAAGGCAGGGTCGATCACGTTCGAGCCGGTATGGTGCCAGCTGGTGACGCCCTGCGGCACGCCGTCGACGCTGACGGCAAGGTTCGACTGTTCCATGCCAAAGACATGGATCCGCTTCGAAGGACCGGCGCCGCCCGAAACGGTGATGGCCGAGTCACGGGCGAACAGTTCGGAAACGTCCGCAGGTTGCATCGCCTCGATGTCCTCGGGTGTCACGGTGACACCGCCGGTGGCCTCGACCTGTTCCTGCCCATTCGCTACGAGGGTAATCGGGGCCAGCTGGATGCCGCCTGTCTCAGGCGTTGTCGCCAGATCCTGCGCCGACAGACCTGTCGCGAGTGCGAGCGAAGACACGCCCGCCAGCAAGAAAATGCTGCGGATTTTCATATACTTACCCTGTAATCGGTTCAAAACTGCGCGGACCATAGGGAGGGCGCGCGGTGATTCACAAGTGTTTCACTCAAGAATTATGGGAAATTGTTAACTGAAATAGTCGGAATTGTGATAAATCTGCCGCAGGTTGTGACCTGTCCATGAGCCGCCTATCAACCTGCAAGGGGCTGGCATGAGAGGGGAAAATGGGGTTAAGCCTCGGCGGACCCAATCACGCACAGCCGGACAGCGCCATGAGCATCCATCTTTATCAGAATGACCTGCCCGACGGTCTGGACCTTGGGCCGCTCGTCGCCATCGACACCGAGACGATGGGGCTGGACATGCGACGCGACCGTCTGTGTCTGGTGCAGCTGTCCTCGGGCGACGGCTCGGCGCATCTGGTGCAGATCGCGCGCGGTCAGCGCAAGGCACCGAACCTGACGCGCATGCTGGCCGATCCCAAGGTGCTCAAGCTGTTTCATTTCGGTCGCTTCGACATTGCCGCGCTGGAGGCTGCCTTTGGTGTCGTCACCGCGCCGGTCTGGTGCACCAAGATCGCTTCGAGGATGATCCGCACCTTTACCGACCGGCATGGGCTGAAATACCTGCTGAGCGAAATGGTCGGTGTCGACATCTCGAAGCAGCAGCAGACCAGCGACTGGGGGGCCGAGACGCTGAGCGATGCGCAGCTGGAATATGCCGCCTCGGACGTGCTGCATCTGCACCGACTGAAGGCCGAACTGGAAAAGCGGCTTGAGCGCGAAGGCCGCATGGGTCTGGCGCAGGCCTGCTTCGACTTCCTTCCCGCCCGCGCCCATCTGGATCTGATGGGCTGGGGGGATGAAAATGACATCTTCCATCACTAGGTGAGGACCATGAACGCATATCTTGATACTGCCCGCCGGGTGGTCCGCACCGAGGCCGACGGTCTTCTCGCCTTGGCCGACAGCCTTGGCGACAGCTTCGACCGCGCGATCGGTCTGATCCTTGCTGCCAAGGGCCGGGTGATCGTCTCGGGGATGGGGAAATCCGGTCACGTCGGTCGCAAGATTGCGGCGACGCTGGCCTCGACCGGGACGCCCGCCCAATTCGTCCATCCGGGCGAGGCGAGCCATGGCGATCTGGGCATGGTCACCGAAAGCGACGTGGCGCTGGTCCTGTCCAACAGCGGCGAAACGCCGGAACTGTCGGACCTGATCGCCCATACCCGGCGCTTCAACATCCCGCTGATCGGCGTGGCCAGCCGGGCCGACTCGACGCTGCTGCGCCAGTCCGACGTGGCGCTGGTGCTGCCCAGCGTGCCCGAGGCCTGTGGCTCGGGGATCGTGCCGACGACCTCGACCACGATGACGCTGGCTTTGGGCGATGCGATCGGCATCGCGCTGATGGAGCATCGCAAGTTCACCCCCGAGCATTTCCGCACCTTCCACCCCGGCGGCAAGCTGGGCGCGAAGCTGTCGCGGGTCGGCGACATGATGCATCTGGACATTCCGCTGGTTCCCGAGGATGCGCCCATGTCCGAGGCGCTGCTGGTCATCAGCCAGAAGGGTTTTGGCGTGACCGGCGTGACCGACGCGCAGGGCCATCTGGCCGGGATCATCACCGATGGTGACCTTCGCCGCCACATGGATGGGCTGCTGGGCCACAAGGCCAGCGAAGTGATGACCCGCAATCCGCGCAGCATCTCGACCGAAAGCCTTGCCGAAGAGGCTTTGGCCCAGATGCAGGCCCGCAAGATCACCAGCCTGTTCGTCGTCAAGGACGACGCCCCGGTTGGCTTGCTGCATATCCACGACTTCCTGCGCACCGGGATGGTCTGAGCCATGCTGCGGTCGCGGATCGTCGCCTGGTTGCGGGTGCTGCTGCCGCTGACCGCGCTGGCGCTGCTTTCGGTGCTGTTCCTGCTGGGACGGCACCCCGAGCCGAATGCGACGATTCCCTATGCCGATGTCGACCCGCAGGATCTGGCCGAGCGGCAGGCGATCACCAATCCGACCTATACCGGGGTGACCACCAACGGTTCGCAACTGACGATCACCGGGACCGAGGCGGTTCCGGGCGGCTCGCAGGATGAGGGGACCGTCCAGACGATCCGCATGACGCTGCGCGCCAAGGACGGCCGCGCCGCCGAGATCAGCGCCGGCACCGGCAAGGTCGAGGGCGATCAGATCGCGCTGCAGGACGGCGTGCGCATGACCACTGCCGATGGCTGGATCGTCACCGCGCCCGAGTTCCACGCCTCGACCAGTGCCGGGACCTTGGCCGCCGACCGCGAGGTCAATGTTCGTGCGCCTTTTGGCGATCTTACCGCGGGCCAGATGGAACTGCGCCCGGTGGCCCCTGACCAGCCCGATCATATTCTTGATTTGAAGGGCGGAGTCCGGTTGATATATCGACCGTGACCCCGATGAACCGCATGGCTTATGCAGCTGCCGCCCGGCCATGCCGCGCGCGCCGGCGACAGAAAGGAATCCTGATGAACCGGCTTGGCCTGCTGCCCCTTGTCCTGACCCTCGCCTTTGCTGGGGTGGCCGCCGCGCAGACCACCGGCTTTGGCAATCCGCAGGACGTGAAAGCCCCGGTCGAGGTGACCGCCGACAATCTGCAGGTCGACCAGAAGACCGGCGAGGCGGTGTTCACCGGCAAGGTGCTGATCGGGCAGGGTGCGATGCGGCTGTCGGCCGACCGCGTCAGCGTGACCTATGCCGATGGTGATCAGCAGCGGATCAAGACGCTCAGGGCCGAAGGCAATGTGACGCTGGCCAGCGGCACCGATGCCGCCGAGGCAAAGACCGCCGATTACGATGTCGAATCCGGCAATGTCGTGCTGAAGGGCAATGTGCTGCTGACCCAGGGCGCGAATGTGCTGGCGGGCGAGACGGTGACGGTGAACCTTGGCACCGGACAGGCCAGCGCCTCGGGCCGGGTGCGCAGTGTGCTGCAACCGGGGAGCAACTGATGAGCGACACCGCCTCTCAGGGCCTGCGCGTTCGCGGCTTGCGCAAATCCTATCGCAACCGGCCCGTCATCCGCGAGGTCGGGTTGACGCTGAACCGCGGCGAGGTCGTGGCGCTGCTGGGGCCGAACGGCTCGGGCAAGACGACCTGTTTCTATTGCGTCGCGGGGCTGGTTTCGCCCGATGCCGGTCAGGTGCTGATCGACGGAGAGGATGCGACACAGCTGCCGATGTATCGCCGCGCCCAGATGGGCATCGGCTATCTGCCGCAGGAAATGTCGATCTTTCGCGGGCTGACGGTTGAACAAAACATCACCGCCGTGCTGGAGTTGGTCTGCCGTGATGCGCATCACCGCCGCGACCGGCTAGAGACGTTGCTGGGCGAATTCTCGATCGAACACCTGCGCAACGCCTCGGCCATGGCGCTGTCGGGGGGTGAGCGTCGTCGGGTCGAGATTGCCCGCTGTCTGGCGGCGAATCCCTCATACCTGCTGCTGGACGAACCCTTCGCGGGCGTCGATCCGATTGCCGTGGGCGAGATTCGCGGCTTGGTCCATGACCTGAAAAGCCGCGGCATCGGCGTGCTGATCACCGATCACAATGTCCGCGAGACGCTCGAGATCGTGGATCGCGCCTATATCCTGCACGATGGCCATGTCCTGAAATCCGGCACAACCGCCGAGATTGTCGACGATCCGCAGGTTCGCCGCGTCTATCTGGGCGAGAGCTTCCGCATGAACTGATCGGCCGTTCGGGGCCTGCGGCAATTCGCGCCCGTTGACAGAAGGGCAGGGCTGTCACCAAATGGATATCAGGAGAGGCAGAGGAACCTCTTCTGCATACCCGGGCGGCATGACCGCGAGGGCGTCGTGCGGAAACGGCCGGGCAACCGAAAGGACGGACCACCATGCGCTATCAGATCAGCGGAAAACAGATTGATGTCGGGGATGCACTCACGACTCATGTGAAGACCGAACTGGGCGGGGTCATGGAGAAATATTCCCAGCGTCCCACCGACGCGACCGTCATCTTTTCCCGTAACGCGCATGAATTCATCAGCGATGCCGTGGTGCATCTGTCGACCGGCCTGACCGTTCAGGCCAAGGGTGCCTCGACCGAGATCTACGCCGCATTCGACCAGTGCAAGGAGCGCATGGACAAGCAGCTGCGCCGCTACAAGCGCCGGCTGAAAGACCACCACAAGGACCGGGTCGAGCCGGTTGCCTTCGAACAGGCGGGCATGTATGTGCTGGCCGCCGATGAGGATGAATGGGAAACGCAGGAAGATGGCCTGCAACCCGTCATCATCGCCGAGATGGAAACGCGTGTTCCTACGCTGTCCGTCGGTGAGGCGGTGATGCAGATGGAACTGGCCGGCTCACCACTACTGGTGTTCCGTAATGAGAAACATGGGGGCGTGAACGTGGTCCACCGTCGTGACGACGGCAACGTGGGCTGGATCGACCCTCGCAACTTGCGCTAGACTGACCGACAAAGCAGTCTGGTTGAATGAATTGTCCCGGTCACGCAATCCGTGGCCGGGGCTTGGACAATTTCGGGCACCATGCAAATCAGCGATATTCTATCACCCTCCGCCGTGCGGACGATGACCCAGAGCACCAGCAAGAAGCGGTTGTTCCAGGAAATCGCCGAGCAGGCGCGCAGCGTCTATGGCGTCGACGCGACCCAGACCCTCGACGCGCTTCAGGAACGGGAATCGCTGGGGCCGACCGGCGTCGGTCATGGCGTGGCACTGCCCCATGCCCGTCTGCATGGGTTGGACCGTGTGGTCGGTCTGTTCCTGCGGCTGGAGAAGCCGCTCGATTTTGACGCGGTGGACCGCCAGCCGGTGGATCTGATCTTTGCGCTGCTGGCACCCAAGAATTCGGGCGTCGATCACCTCAAGGCTCTGGCGCTGGTGTCGCGCACGCTGCGTGACCAGGACCTGCGCGCCAAATTGCGCGCCAATGACGATGCGGTGGCGCTGCATGCGATCCTTTCCGCCGCTCCGGGGATCAAAGCCGCCTGAGGGGTGAAATCCCCGCCGATCCATGCTAGGCTCTCGCCACCAAATGGGGGAGTTTGGCCATGACCAAGCATATTGCCGACAAGTTGCAGGAATCAGGCCCCGGCCGCCTGCGCAACTTCACCCGACAGGAACGCGAAGCCGGGCTGCACCCGTCGATCGCCATCCTGCATGAGCGGCCAAGAAACGCTGCCGAGGCCAAGGGTCGCCGTCTGGCGGAATTCACGCGGATCGATCGCGGCCACCGCGTCTGAGGCATCGCCTGAAATGAAACCGGCCGCAGCATATCGCTGCGGCCGGTTCTTTTTGTCTGAAGGTCGGCTTACGCGCGGACCAGCTTTTCGTAATCCGCGGCGATATCGCGGGTGGTCTGGCCGACCTGGAAATGCCAGTCGCCGATCTGGCCAACCGGGGTGACCTCGGCGGCGGTGCCGGTCAGGAAGCATTCCTGGAAGCCGTCCAGTTCCTCGGGCTTGATGCGGCGCTCATGCACCACGACGCCCTTGTCCTTGAGCATCTGCACGATGGTCTGGCGGGTGATGCCGTTCAGGAAACGGTCGGCCAGCGGGGTGTGAACCTCACCATCCTTGACGAAGAACACGTTCGCGCCGGTCGCCTCGGCGACATAGCCCTCCCAATCCATGAACAGCGCGTCCGAGCAGCCTTTGGCCTCAGCGGCGTGCTTGGACATGGTGCAGATCATGTAAAGACCGGCAGCCTTGGCGGCGGTCGGAATGGTTTCGGGGCTGGGACGTTTCCATTTCGCGATGTCGAGCTTTGCGCCCTGCCATTTCGCGTCGCCGTAATAGTTGCCCCATTCCCAGGCGGCGACGGCCATGCGCACCGGATTGCGTGCAGCCGAGACGCCCATATCCTCGCCCGAACCGCGCCACATCACCGCGCGCACATAGGCATCGGTAAAGCCATTGGCCTTCAGGACCGCTTCCTTGGCCGCGTCGATTTCCTCGGCGGTGTAGGGCGAGGTCATGTCCAGAAGACGGGCCGACTCGATCAGCCGGAGCGAATGTTCGTGCCCTTTGAAAATCTTGCCGCTATAGCAGCGCTCGCCCTCGAATACCGAGCTTGCGTAATGCAGGCCATGGGTCAGGATGTGGACATTGGCGTCGCGCCAATCCACAAGCTTGCCATCCATCCAGATTTTGCCGTCACGATCGTCGTAAGCGCCTGCCATTTTGTCCTCCGGCCGGTCAGTTTTTTCGGATTGTTGCGTCAGCTAATCAGTTTCCGCATATAAAGTTGCGCAACACAGGGCTTCAGCTATCCATTGGTGATTGGAAAGTCAACAAGTCTGACGTAATAAGAGCCATGCAATACGGGGGAACCATGCAGAACAAAGTCGGCATCGCGCCCGTTTCGGGTGAAAATCTGCTGTTCCTGACCGACGATCAGCTGCGTCGCGGGATTGAGGCAATGTTCTTTGCCTATCGCGCCTTCACGGCCGATCCGGACCTGATCCTTGCCGACATGGATTACGGTCGTGCCCATCACCGGGCGCTGCACTTCATCCATCGCGATCCGGGGCTGACGGTCACGGCGCTTCTTGACGTGCTGGGCGTGACCAAGCAATCGCTGAACCGCGTGCTGCGCACCCTGATCGAGGACGGTCTGGTCGAAAGCCGCGTCGGTCATCGCGACCGCCGCGAAAGGCAGCTGTTCCTGACCGAAAAGGGCGCGGCCCTTGAGCGGCGCCTGTCCGAAACCCAGCGCGCACGCATGCGCAGCGCCTATCGTGCTGCCGGACCACAGGCGGTCGCGGGTTTCAGACAGGTGCTTGAGGCGATGATGGACCGTGATACGCTGCGGCAGTTCAAAGCCCTGAAAGATCTACCCGACCCGTCATGACCCAAACGGACCAGCCCTTGGCCCATATCCTTGTCGTCGATGACGATGAGCGCATCCGCAGCCTGCTCCGTCGCTTTCTCATGCGCAGCGGTTTTCTGGTCACGACCGCACGGGATGCGGCCCATGCCCGGCGGCTGCTGGCCGGGCTGGATTTCGATCTGATCGTGCTGGACGTGATGATGCCGGGTGAGGACGGCGTGTCGCTGACCCGCCATCTGCGCCAAAGCCGCACTGTTCCGATCCTGCTTCTGACCGCGAAAAGTGAAACCGAGGATCGGATCTCTGGCCTCGAAAGCGGGGCAGATGACTATCTGGCGAAACCGTTCGAGCCGCGCGAACTGCTGCTGCGCATCGCCGCCATTCTGCGCCGCATTCCTGCCTCTGAGTCGAAGGGACCGAAATTCCTGTCGATCGGGCAGTTGCGCTATGACGCCGACAAGGGAGAGTTGTGGCAGGGCGAATTGCCGCTGCGCCTGACCGGCACGGAGCACGCGCTGCTCAGGCGCTTGGCGGACACGCCGCGGCAGCCTGTCAGCCGGGCCGAGCTGATCGAGGATCTGGGCCGCAGCCCCGGCGAGGACAGCGGCGAGAACTCGGAACGCGCCATCGATGTCCAGATCACCCGCCTGCGCCGCAAGATCGAGCCCGACCCGAAAGAGCCGCGCTACCTGCAGACGGTACGTGGGACCGGTTACATGCTGGTTCCTGACTGATCAGCCTTGCGATGGTAGAGGCGTCATTATTGTGAAACGGTGAAGGGCTGAGCGCGGCGCCCGGTCTTTCACCGTTTCCTAAATACCCATGCCAAGCGTGCCGCGGTCGATGCGCATGAAAAAGGGGCCCGAAGGCCCCCAACTCATGCCAGCGCGCCGTGGCAGTGCTTGAACTTGTTCCCCGAGCCGCAGGGGCAGGGATCATTGCGCGAGGGGTTGCCCCAGGTGGTGGGGTCGGTTTCGTCGAAGCCAGCGACGCGGCCCGAGACCTCACCACCCTCGGCCTCTTCATGCTCGGGATGCATCTGCGCCTGCGAGGCTGCCAGCTGCTGCTGATAGTCGCGCATCATCTCTTCGCGTTCGGCATCGGTCAGCGGACGGATGCGGGCAAGCTGCTGGGTCACGTCATAGCGCAGCCCGTCCAGCATCGAATCGAACAGCTGGAAGCCTTCGGTCTTGTATTCCGACAGCGGGTCGCGCTGCGCATAGCTGCGGAAGCCCACGACCGAGCGCAGATGCTCAAGCGTCACCAGATGCTCGCGCCATTTGGCGTCGATCTGCTGCAGCAGGACCTGCTTCTCGATCTGGCGCATGTTTTCCGGGCCGAACTGCTCGGCCTTTTGCGACATGTAGGCATCGACGGATTGCTGGATGCGCTCGCGCATCGTGTCGTGGTCCACCCCGTCCTCGGCCGCCCATTCCTTGACCGGAAGGTCCATGTTCAGGCGGTCGATGATGGCCTCTTTGAGGCCCTCGGTGTTCCACTGCTCGGCATAGGAGCGCGGCGGCATGAATTCGTCGACCAGATCATCCACGACTTGGTTGCGCATGTCTGCCGCGACCTCGCCAACCTCGTCGGTATGCATGATTTCCAGACGCTGGCTGAAGATCGCCTTGCGCTGGTCGTTCATCACATCGTCGAATTTCAGCAGCTGCTTGCGGATGTCGAAGTTGCGGCCTTCAACCTTGGCCTGGGCGCGTTCCAGCGACTTGTTGACCCAAGGATGAACGATCGCCTCGCCATCCTTCATGCCCAGCGTCGACAGGACCTTGTCCAGACGCTCGGAGCCGAAGATACGCATCAGGTCGTCTTCCAGCGACAGGAAGAACAGCGAGCGGCCGGGGTCGCCTTGACGGCCCGAGCGGCCGCGCAGCTGGTTGTCGATACGGCGCGATTCGTGGCGCTCGGTGGCCAGAACGAAGAGCCCGCCGGCGTCCAGCACTTCCTGCTTGGCGGTGGCGTGCTCTGCCTCGATGCGGGCGCGCAGTTCATCGGGATGGGCTTCGGGATCGGCGGCCAGCGCCTCCATCACCTTCATCTCGACATTGCCGCCCAGCTGGATGTCGGTGCCGCGACCGGCCATGTTGGTGGCGATGGTCACCGCACCCAGCTTGCCGGCATCGGCAACGATCTGGGCTTCCAGCTCGTGCTGGCGTGCGTTCAGGACGTTGTGCGGGATGCCGGCCTGATCCAGCATCTGCGAGAGCATTTCGGACTTCTCGATCGAGGTCGTGCCGACCAGCATCGGCTGGCCCTTGGCATGGGCTTCCTTGATCGCTTCCAGCACGGCGGCGTATTTTTCCGCGGCGGTGCGGTAGACGCGATCATGCTCGTCGATCCGCTGGATCGGACGGTTGGTCGGAACCTCGACCACGCCCAGCTTGTAGATCTCGGCGAATTCCTCGGCTTCAGTCGCGGCGGTACCGGTCATGCCGCCCAGCTTCGCATAAAGGCGGAAGTAGTTCTGGAAGGTGACCGAGGCCAGCGTCACGTTTTCCGGCTGGATCTGGACGTTTTCCTTGGCCTCGATGGCCTGATGCAGACCGTCGGACAGGCGGCGGCCCTTCATCATCCGGCCGGTGAATTCGTCGATCAGCACGATCTCATCGTCGCGGACGATGTAATGCTGGTCGCGCATGAACAGCTTATGCGCGCGCATCGCCTGGTTGGCGTGGTGGACGATGGTGGTCGATTCCGGGTCGTAAAGCGTCTGGTCCTGCGGCAGGACGCCTGCGGCCTGCAGGCGTTTTTCCAGATACTCGTTGCCTTCCTCGGTGAAGGTGGCGTTGCGGGTCTTTTCGTCCAGCTTGTAATGCTCGGGCGTCAGTTCGGGCATGAAGGCGTCCAGCGTGCGGTACAGCTCGCTGCGGTCCTGCGAGGGACCCGAGATGATCAGCGGCGTGCGCGCCTCGTCGATCAGGATCGAATCGACCTCGTCGACGATGGCGTAGAAATGGCCGCGCTGGACCATCTGGTCAATCGAGCCCTTCATGTTGTCGCGCAGGTAGTCGAAGCCCAGCTCATTGTTCGTCGCATAGGTCACGTCGGCCTGATAGGCCTGCCGCTTTTCCTCATCGGGCTGGAACGGATAGACGACGCCCGTGGTCATACCCAGCTGGGCAAAGACCTTGCTCATCCATTCGGCGTCGCGCTTGGCCAGATAGTCGTTGACCGTGACGACATGGACGCCCTTGCCCGCCAGCGCGTTCAGGTAGGCGGGGAAGGTCGCGACCAGGGTCTTGCCCTCACCGGTCTTCATTTCCGCGATATTGCCCTGATGCAGGAAGATCCCGCCCATCAGCTGCGTGTCGAAGGCGCGCAGGCCAAGCGCGCGGCGCGCCCCTTCGCGGCAGTTGGCGAAGGCTTCGGGCAGAAGCTTGTCCAGATCCTCGCCGCCCTGCGCACGGCCCTGCAGCTCGCGCGTCTTGGCGATCAGGTCCGCGTCCGACATGGCGCGGAATTTGTCTTCCAGCGCATTGACCTGCGCGACCAGCGGACGCACAGATTTTACCTTGCGGTCGTTGGGAGTTCCAAAGACCAGTTTCGCCAAGTTTCCGATGCCGAGCATGTGAGCCTTCAAAATCGCGTATCTGTGGAAGCGCGGGACGTTCCGCCCACTTGCCGCCACCGTTCGCCATGCCCTATCACATGGGCCGGAAAAACGGCGACGGGCGCGCATTTTCGGTTGGGCCGGATGTATGCGTCAGATGCCTTACTGTCAACGCTCACGCCGGTTCACCCCTGCGTGGACGTGCCCGAAATGAACCAGTCCCGGAAAGGGGAAACGATGCTGAAAACGCTTCTTGCCGCTACTGCCCTCACCGCTGTCTCGCTTGGCGCGCTGCCCGCGCTCGCGCAGGATGCGGATACGGTGGTCGCGACTGTCAATGGCGAGACGATCACGCTGGGTCAGCTGATCGCCATGCGGCAGGGACTGGATGCCGAGCAGACCCAGGGTCTGCCCGATGCGGCCCTGTGGGATCTGATGCTTGACCAGATGATCCGCCAGACCGCCGTGGCACAGGTCGCCTCGAAGGATCTGAGCAAGCGCGATGCGATCGGCCTCGAGATCGAGCGCCGCGCCTATCTGGCTGGATCGGCACTGGAAAAGGTCGCCGCCGCCGAGCCGACCGAAGCTGAACTGAAAGCCGCTTATGACCAGATCTTCGGCGGCGAGACCGAGCCCAAGATCGAATACAATGCAGCCCATATCCTTGTGAAAACCAAGGAAGAAGCCGAGGCGATCGAAAAGCAGCTGAAAGAGGGCGGCGATTTCGGCGCCATTGCCGCCGAGAAGTCGACGGATCCGGGTTCGGGGCCGAACAAGGGCGATCTGGGCTGGTTCCAGCCCGAGCAGATGGTCCAGCCCTTTGCCGATGTCGTGAAGACGCTGAAGAAGGATGAAATCTCGGCCCCGGTCGAGACCCAGTTCGGCTGGCATGTCATCAAGCTGATCGACCAACGCGAAGTGACTCCGCCGAAGCTGGACGAGGTCAAGGACCAGCTGGTCATCCAGATCCGCCGCGACAAGGTTCAGGCCGAGATCGAGAAGCGCGTGGCCGAATCCAAGGTCGAAAAGACCGAAGGCCTCAGCCCCGAACTGCTGAAAAAGACCGAGCTTCTGGGAGAGTGAGCCATGGCGAAAGCCGAAAAGAAGGCCAAGATCGACGACTCCGACAAGGTCAAGAAGCTCAAGAAAAAGCTCAAAAAGCTCAAGGCGGTCGTGCAGGGTGCCGAAGGCAAGGTTGAGGCGGGCGTCGCCGCCGTCACGAAAAAGGACAAGCTGGTGTCGCCTTTGGCACCGGCGGCCTTCGCCGAACTGCCGGTCATCGCGGGCGTCGAATTCGGCGCCGGGGCTGCCGGGGTCAAGTATCGCGGCCGCACCGACGTCACGCTGGTGCGTCTGGCACCGGGAACCGCGATCGCCGGGGCTTTCACCAAGTCCTCGACCCGCGCGGCCAGCGTGCTGGACTGTCAGGCCAAACTGGCGCTGAAGCAGGACGTGCTGTCAGGTGCTGCGATCATCGTGAACTCGGGCAATGCCAATGCCTTTACCGGCAAGAACGGCCAAGAGGCGGTGGACAAGGTCACGGGCGGGGTCGCGCAGGCCCTGTCCATCCCGCGCGAACGGGTGTTCTCGTCCTCGACCGGCGTGATCGGCGAGCCGCTTCCGGCGGAGCGTATCACCGCTGTCATCGGTGAACTCACGGGCAACCTGTCCGAGGGCGGTGCTGCCGATGCCGCACGCGCCATCATGACCACCGACACCTTCCCGAAGGGTGCCACCGCCAGCTTCGAGGCGGAGGGCGGCAAGATCAACATCGTCGGCATCGCCAAGGGTTCGGGGATGATCGCGCCGGATATGGCGACGATGCTGGTCTATGTCTTCACCGACGCCAAGATCGCGCCGGATCTGCTGCAAAAGATGCTGTCCAAGCAGTTGGATGGCAGCTTCAACGCGATCACGGTGGACAGCGATACCTCGACCTCGGACGCGCTGATCCTGGCTGCTACGGGCAAGTCCGCGGCCGCTCCGATCACCGACATGCGCTCGGCCGCAGCCAAGGCCTTCGTCAAGGCGCTGGGGCAGGTGATGCTGGATCTGGCGCATCAGGTGGTCAAGGACGGCGAGGGCGCGACGAAATTCGTCGAGGTCAAGGTGACGGGCGCGGCCACTGCCGCCGACGCGCATCGCGTGGCCATGGCCATCGCCAACTCGCCGCTGGTCAAGACCGCCATCGCCGGCGAGGACGCGAACTGGGGCCGGGTCGTCATGGCCGTCGGCAAGTCCGGCGCACAGGCGGATCGCGACAAGTTGACCATCCGCTTCGGCGACATGGTGCTGGCCGAGAACGGCTGGCGCGCGCCCTCCTATGACGAGGCCAAGGCCAGCGCCTATATGAAGCGCGACAATCTGGTCATCGGCGTCGATCTGGGGCTGGGACGGGCCAAGCGCACGGTCTGGACCTGCGATCTGACCCACGGCTACATCGACATCAACGCCGATTACCGCTCATGAAGATCGTGCTTGTCGCGGCCGTCGCCCTGATCGACAGGGACGGCCGCGTCCTTCTGGCGCAGCGCCCCGAGGGGAAATCCCTCGCGGGCCTGTGGGAATTCCCCGGCGGCAAGGTCGAGCCGGGGGAAAGCCCCGAGGATGCGTTGATCCGCGAATTGCACGAGGAACTGGGAATCGAGACCTGGAGCTCATGCCTTGCGCCGCTGACATTCGCCAGTCACCGCTACGAATCCTTCCATTTGCTGATGCCGCTTTACGCATGTCGCAAGTGGGATGGCATTCCGGTTCCATGCGAAGGCCAGAATCTGGCTTGGGTTAACGCAACGGAATTGTCCAATTACCCTATGCCACCCGCGGATGTCCCCTTGATTCCGATCCTCAGGGATTGGATATGAGGCTGCCCGGTAACGGAGTCGCGCAAAATTTACATTCTGCCGCTCTGTTACACAAAATTAGTTAACTCTTAACGAATTTGTGGCACAAATGAAATCCTGCGAGGGAGGAGACTGGACATGATTCGCACGATTACGATCGGTAGCTGCATTTCGGTCCAAGGCGTCTTTGAACGTCAAGTGTCGAACGGAAACATCATTGTACGCGTCGGCACCAAGACTTTCGAAGGCAAGCCGGTGGTCATGGCGTGAAACACGCTTAAGAACAGCAGTGCTCATAAGAAGATAACGGGGCTGCCCAGAAGGGCTGCCCCGTTCTTTTTTGTCCATTTACCTGCACCGGACGGCGCCCGTCCTGCCGGGCTGGAAATGAAAAAGGGCGGGTGCCGAAGCGCCCGCCCTTTTCGATCAGTTTTCCGCAGGGATCACAGCTTACGCTGCACTTCCTCGCGCTCGAAGATCTCGATGATATCGCCCTTGCGGATATCGTCGTAATTCTCGAAGGCCATGCCGCATTCCTGACCGGACTGGACTTCCTTGACCTCGTCCTTGAAGCGCTTGAGCGTCTTCAGCGTGCCCTCGTGGACCACGACGTTGTCGCGCAGCAGGCGGACGCCAGCCGAACGACGGGCCACACCCTCGGTGACAAGGCAGCCGGCGACATTGCCGACGCCCGTGACGCGGAAGGTTTCGCGGATCTCGGCATAGCCGATGAAATGCTCGCGCACTTCGGCCGAAAGCAGACCCGAGGCCGCCGCTTTGATGTCATCCATGAGGTCATAGATGATCGAGTAGTAGCGGATCTCGACACCCTTCTGGTTCGCGGCATTCCGCGCCGGAGCGTTCGCCCGGACGTTGAAGCCGATAACCGGAGCGCGGCTGGCTTCGGCCAGGCCCACATCCGACTCGGTGATGGCACCGACGCCGTAATGCAGGACGCGAACACGAACCTCGTCGTTGCCGACTTTTTCCAGCGCCTGGACGATGGCTTCGGCAGAACCCTGCACATCGGCCTTGATGACGACCGGCAGCTCGGCGACGTTCTTGTCGGCCTTGGCCTTGGCCAGCATCTGGTCCAGCGTGATCGCGGCACCTGCTGCAGCACGTTTGTCCTTGGCAGCCGAGATACGGTAATCCGCAATCTCACGGGCCTGCGCTTCGGTCGAAACGACGTTCAGCACGTCACCGGCTTCCGGCGTCCCGTCCAGACCCAGCACCTCAACCGGAACCGACGGACCGGCTTCGTCGACGCGCTCGCCCTGATCGTTGATCAGCGCACGGACCTTGCCCCATTGCTGACCGACGACAAAGATGTCGCCGCGCTTCAGCGTGCCGTTCTGCACCAGAACCGTCGCGACCGGGCCACGACCCACATCCAGCTTGGCCTCGATCACGGCACCCGAGGCGGCGCGTTCGGGGTTGGCTTTCAGCTCAAGAAGCTCGGCCTGCAGCGCGATGGCTTCCAGCAGGTTGTCCATGCCCTTGCCGGTCTTGGCGGAAACTTCGACATCCTGCACTTCGCCCGACATCGCCTCGACGACGACTTCGTGCTGCAGCAGGTCGGTGCGGACTTTCTGCGGATCGGCACCGTGCTTGTCGACCTTGTTGATCGCCACGATCATCGGCACTTTGGCGGCCTTGGCGTGGTTGATCGCCTCGATGGTCTGCGGCATGACCGCGTCATCGGCAGCGACGACCAGCACGACAATATCCGTCACCTGCGCGCCACGGGCACGCATCGAGGTGAAGGCGGCGTGGCCGGGCGTGTCGAGGAAGGTCAGCAGCGCGCCGGATTCGGTTTTCACCTGATAGGCGCCGATATGCTGCGTGATGCCCCCGGCCTCGCCCGAAACGACGTTCGCCTTGCGGATCGCGTCCAGAAGAGAGGTCTTGCCGTGGTCGACGTGACCCATGATCGTGATGACCGGCGGGCGCGACTGCAGATCCTCGGACTTGTCCTCGACCTGATCGATGACCTGTTCGACATCGGCGTCCGAGACGCGGACGGCGCGGTGGCCGAATTCGTCGATCACCAGTTCTGCGGTATCAGCATCAACCGCCTGGTTGGCGGTGACCATCATGCCCATGCGCATCAGCGATTTGATGACATCGGGCGTACGCTCGGCCATCCGGTTCGCCAGCTCGGACACCAGAATGGTTTCCGGCAGCTGCACTTCGCGGAACTGCTTTTCGGCGCGCTGGTGGCCGCCCATGGCTTTCTGCCGGGCTTTTTCCTGCTTGCGCTTCATCGCGGCCAGCGAACGCTGACGTCCGCCTTCGCCGTCCAGAGCCTGCGTCACCGACAGCTTGCCGGTGCGGCGGCTGTCGTCGCGGGCCTTGTTGCGGCTGTCGCGGTCATCGGTGCTGCGCTCGCGGTCGGTCTTGCGCGGAGCCGGGGCGCTGACGCCCTTGGTCTCGGCGCGCGACGCGGCGGCTTCTGCGGCGGCACGATCAGCCGGCGAGGCCGGACGGGCCTCGGGGGCCTTCGGCTTCGACACTTCGGCCTTTTTCTGGGCGCGCAGCTCGGCCTCGCGGGCACGGCGCTCGTCCTCTTCGGCCTTCAGGCGGAGGGCTTCCTCGCGTTCGCGATCCTCGCGCTCCTTGGCTTCCATCTCAAGGCGGCGACGCTCGCGCTCTTCCTCGCGGGCCTTTTCCTCGGCCTCGCGCTGTGCGGCTTCCTCGACCTCGCGGGCCTTGGCGGCACGCAGCGCGGCAAGGCGGCGCTCCATCTCGGCATCCGAGATCCCGGCGGGACGCTTGGAAGGATCGCCGCCGATGGCGGAGCCAGAACCCGAGCGCGAACCGCCCGCTGCCGCACCGGGTTTGCCCGGCACGACGACGCGCTTGCGTTTGACCTCGACCGCGACATTATGGGTCCGACCGTGGCTGAAGCTCTGCTTCACCTGGCCCGAACGGCCAGAGCCGCCACCAAGACCCAGGGGTTTCTTTCCGTCAGTATCGCTCATTCCGATCTTTAATCCTTCCCGGCGGAAACACCGCCGTCATGCCCTCGCAGACCCGTCAGTCTGCTCGCGTCCCTGATCAACATGTCGGTCAGGCGCCCCGGCGCAAGCGCGCTGTGTATGACATGATCGCGCCCAAAGGACAAACCCAATTCTGATGCGGTGAGGCAGCCGAACCAGCGCCCGCCGGGCGGTGTCCAGAGCTTGCCCTTGCCGCGGTCCGATCCGTCGCTGGCCTGCAGCAGGACCTTTGCCCTGCCACCCGCCAGCCAGTCCTTGACCTTCTCGAAGCCGGCCACCGCTTTGCCGGCTTTCCGAGCCAGCGAAAGCGTGTCGGTCACGCGCTTCGCAAGCCCCTTTTCAAGCATCTCCAGCAGTTCCGGAGGGACCGAGACTTGCGCCTTTGCCCCCCGCGAAAACAAGCCTTTAGATGCGGCCTTGTCCAAGGCCTGGCGATCCGAGACGACCCAGAAGCCGCGTCCCGGCAGCTTCTCGGCCAGATCCGGCACGACAACTGCATCAGGGCCCGCGACAAAGCGGATCAACCCAGCCTTGGGCTGGGTTTCACCCGTCACGATACAGCGACGTTCCGGTGTCTCGCGGTCCTTTGTCTGGCCCCCGCGTGTCATTAGCCTCCCGGGGCGTTACACCCCGGCCTCCTTTTCGTCGGTTTCTTTGGTCTCGGCTTCGTCAGCCGATTCCATTTCGGTCGGATCGACCCAGCCCAGCATCACGCGGGCGGTCATCACCATGGTCTGCGCTTCTTCCAGCGACACGTCGAAGGGCTCAAGAATGCCCTCGTCCTTGACGCGCTGGCCGTTCGCGGTGGTCCAGCCACCGGCCAGTTCCCAGTCGGCGCAGGTCGCGAAGTCTTCCAGCGTCTTCACGTCGTCCTTGGCCAGAGCCTCGACCATCTGGGGCGTCAGGCCCTCGAATTCGATCAGGCTGTCCTCGGCCCCAAGCGCACGGGCATTTTCCAGCGCGGCGCGGTTCGCCGCTTCCAGATGCTCGCGAGCACGGGTCTGCAGTTCTGCGGCCGTGCCTTCGTCGACACCGTCGATCGAGGTCAGCTCGTCCAGTTCGATATAGGCCACCTCTTCGAGGTTGGTGAAGCCCTCGGCGACCAGAAGCTGGGCAAAGAACTCGTCCAGATCCAGCGCATCCATGAACAGCTTGGTGCGGGCGTTGAACTCGGCCTGACGACGCTTCGATTCTTCTTCTTCGGTCAGGATGTCGATATCCAGACCGGTCAGCTGCGAGGCCAGACGCACGTTCTGACCGCGACGGCCGATCGCAAGGCTTAGTTGTTCATCGGGGACGACAACTTCAATACGCGAAGCATCCTCATCGAACACAACTTTTGCAACTTCGGCCGGCTGCAGCGCGTTCACCAGGAAAGTCGCCTGATCTTCCGACCACGGAATGATGTCGATCTTTTCGCCCTGAAGCTCTCCGACGACGGCCTGAACGCGCGAACCGCGCATACCGACGCAGGCGCCGACCGGGTCGATCGAGTTGTCATAGCTGATGACCGCGATCTTTGCGCGCGAACCCGGATCACGGGCCACGGCCTTGATCTCGATCACGCCATCATAGATCTCCGGCACTTCCATCTTGAACAGTTCGGCCATGAACTGCGGATCGGTGCGCGACAGGAAGATCTGCGGACCACGGCTCTCGCGGCGCACGTCCTTGACATAGGCGCGGATGCGGTCGTTCGGGCGGTAGCTCTCGCGGCCGATCTTTTCGTTGCGGCGCAGGATGGCTTCGCCACGGCCCACATCGACGATGATGTTGCCGTATTCCTCGCGCTTGACGACGCCGTTGATGATGGTGCCGGCGCGGTCCTTGAATTCTTCGTACTGGCGGTCACGCTCGGCTTCGCGGACCTTCTGCAGGATGACCTGCTTGGCCGATTGCGCGGCGATGCGGCCCAGTTCGACCGGCGGAACCTGGTCGATGATCTCGTCGCCGACCTTGGGATTGTCCAGATAGGGGCGGGCCTGAGCAACCGTCACCTGAGCCTGATAGTTCTCGACCTCTTCATCCTCGACGACGGTCCGGACGCGGGTGAAGGTGGCGTTGCCGGTCTTGCGGTCGATATGGACGCGAATGTCCATTTCCGAGCCATAGCGCGACTTCGCAGCGCGGGCGAGGCTGTCCTCCATCGCCTGGATCACCAGATCCGGGTCGATCATCTTCTCGCGCGCGACCGCCTCGGCGGTCTGCAGAAGCTCAAGCTGGTTGGCAGAGGTAATGGCCATTCCTCACTCCTTCGCGTCGGCGTTGCTTTCGCCGGATTCTGTTTCGATCTCGTCAAAGGCGGTCTCGTCCAGATTTTCGATCTGCACGCCCGCTTCCTTCTTTTGCCGAAGCATTTCGGCGATCAACTCGTCAGTCAGCACAAGCTTGGCATCCGAAAGCCAGTCGAAATTCAGCCCAATCGTGTGGGTTTCGCCGGCTTCCTCGATATTCAACAGGACTTCTTCGCCCTCGATGCCGGCCAGCATGCCCTTGAAGCGCTTGCGGCCATCGATTGCTTGGTTGGTTTCCAACCGCACTTCGTAACCTTCGAAGGTCTCGAAATCCTTCATCCGGGTCAGCGGCCGGTCGATGCCGGGGCTGCTGACTTCCAGATGATAGGCATCCTCCAGCGGATCCTCGACATCAAGGAAGGCGCTGACGGCGGTCGAGATATCGGCGCAGTCATCGACATTGATGCCGCCCTCGGGCCGGTCGGCCATGATCTGCAAGGTTGCGGTCTTTCCGCCCTGCAGGCGGATGCGCACCAGTTCGAAACCCAGATCCTCGATGACCGGGGTAAGCAGCTCGGCCAGACGCCGGTCGATGGCGGTCTTGGCGATAAGGTCAGTCATATCGCTATCCCAAAAACAAAAAGCGGGCCAAAGCGGCCCGCACGTCTTATCGGTGGGCAGGCTGTGGACACCTGCGCCGCTGTTGAGCGTCATATACGCACATCAACGGCGAATTGCAAGGAAAAGCGAAGCGGGCTCAGGCCGCCTCGCTGTCGCGGTTCTCCTGCCAGATATGCAGGTTCAGGACGGTGGCAAAGGACAGCCAGCCCAGATAGGCCAGAAACACCATGCCGGCCAACAGGTCATGCCAAAAGGCCGCAATCGCCATCACCGCCACCACGACCCACAGCGCCGCAATGACCCCCAGGGCCCAGTCCGGCTTGCGCGCTCCGAAAAACACCGGGGTCCACAGCGTGTTAAGCGCAATCTGTGCCGACCACAGCGCCAGAACGAAACCCGTTCCCGGCAGTACCGCCAGCCGTGCGGCGGCCCAGGCGATCAGGATGTAAAGCAGGCTCCATGCCACCGGAAACACCCAACGCGGCGGGGTGAAGGGCGGCTTGACCAGTTCGTCATACCAGCTGTCGGGTTTGAAAATCAGCCCGGTCGCGGCCGCAGCCCCGCAGGCAATCAGGAAGGTCAGGAAAAGCATGCTGCACCGTCAGGCGACGCGGCCGCCCCGTTGCGCCGCATCACGCAAACCATCCATCACCCGCACAAGTTCCGTAGCGATTCGCGGCTCGCTCAGCGCATGACCCGAGGCCGGGACCATCCGCAGTTCGGCCCGGTCCCAGCCCTGCGCCAGTTCCCAGGCGGTCTGCGGCGGGCAGACCATGTCGTAGCGGCCCTGCACGATGACGGCGGGGATATGCTCGATGCGGTGACGGTCGCGCAGCAACTGGCCCTCGTCCAGAAAGCAGCCATGGGCGAAGTAATGGTTCTCCAGCCGGGCAAAGGCGCGGGCGTAATCCGGCGGCGCATGGCCCGAGCTGGAAATCTCCAGCCCCGCCAGCGCGTTTTCCCACATGATCCACGGCAACGAGTAGCGAATCTCTTGCCCGCGATCGCCACCGAACAGGCGGCGGTGATAGGCCATGATCATGTCGTCGCGTTCGGATTCGGGAATGGGTCGCTGGAATTCGGCCCAGCGATCCGGGAAGAACCGCGCAACGCCACCGCCATAGAACCAGTCCAGCTCGGCCCGCCGCCCAAGGAACACCCCGCGCAGCACCAGCGCCAGTACTGCATCTGGATGGGCCTGCGCATGGGCCAGCGCCAAGGTCGCGCCCCAGCTGCCGCCGAACAGGATCACCCGACCCAGCCCCAGCCGTTGGCGGATCAGCTCGATATCGGCGACCAGATGCTGCGTGGTATTGGCCGCGACCTCGGCATGGGGGCGCGAACGCCCGCAGCCGCGCTGGTCGAACAGCACCGCCCGATAATGCTTCGGATCAAAGAAACGCCGCATGAAGGGGCTGCAACCGCCGCCCGGACCGCCATGCAGGACGATAACGGGGACGCCTTCGGGATTGCCGCTTTGTTCCACGTGAAGGATGTGGCCATCGCCAACGTCGATCTGCCGCTGGTCGAAGGGTTCGACCATCGGGTGCAGCTTGCCCTGCGACGGATTGCCTCCGATTTGCCCTGCCAATCTGTCCATGCCCCGACTATATAACGGCCCGCAGGCGCCCGCCATACGAAGGACGGCCAGATGAACGAAAGACCGCAGACCAGCAGCATCGACCCCGCCGAGGTGGCCAAGTTCCAGGCGATGTCGCAGGAATGGTGGGACCCGCAGGGCAAGTTCAAGCCGTTGCACATGCTCAATCCGACCCGGCTGGACTATGTCACCACCCAGATCGCGGCGCAGTTCGGCCGTGACCGCGACGCGGCGCTGCCCTTCGAAGGGCTGACCGTGCTGGATATCGGCTGCGGCGGCGGCCTGATGTCCGAACCGCTGGCCCGTCTGGGAGCAACCGTCACCGGTGCCGACGCCGCGTCGGAAAACACCGCCATCGCGGCGCTGCACGCCAAGAAGCAGGGTCTCGACATCGACTACCGCGCCACCACCTCCGAGGCACTGGCTGCCGAGGGGCACAGCTATGACATCGTCATGGCGCTGGAAATCGTCGAGCATGTCGCCGACCCGGCGGAATTCATCGCCACCTGCCGTGATCTGGTGAAACCGGGCGGCATGCTGATCCAGTCGACGCTGAACCGGACCATGCGCAGCTTCGGCGCAGCGATCATCGGCGCGGAATGGGTGATGCGCTGGCTGCCCAAGGGCACGCATGACTGGAATCGCTTCATCACCCCGGATGAACTGTCAGCCATGACCGAGGCTACCGGCATGCAAGTGGTCGATCGCTGCGGCATGGTCTTCAACCCGCTGGGCTTCAGCTGGTCACTCTCGCATCGCGACCTGTCGGTGAACTACGCGCTCACCGCGCTTCGCGACGCCTGAGTTTCTTCGTTTCCTAAATACCCAATGCTGACCGCGCCACTGTCGCGGTCAGCGCTCTTCCGGGCGCAAGGCTTCCTCAAGCTGGCGGCGCAGCAGGCGCAGCACCGGCAGGGCGGCGCGCACGCGCTCGGCCCCGATCTCGCGCACGACATCGCCGATCCGCGGCATGAAGGCCGCCAAAGCCGCATCGCGCGCCGCGCGTCCCGCCGGGCTGATGGCCACGAATTTCCGCCGTGCATCATCCCAGTCGGGCCGGATATGGATATGTCCTGCCCATTCCAGCCGTGACAGGGTGTTGGTCATCGCCCCCCGCGTCACGTGAAACGCCTCGGCCAGTTCCGCCGGGCTGCGCTCGACCCCCAGATGTGCCAGCAGGTTCAGGACCGAGAAATGCGAGATCTGCATGCCCTTGGGCAGCGATTTCCCGATCAGATCGCGCGCCAGTTGATCTGCGATGAAGACCTCGGAAAACAGGCTCGCCGCCAATGCATCGGCGGAACCCTCGGTACCGGAGGGTTGATGTTCAACGGGCTTGCCTGGCATTGCTCTCTCATGGTCCCGAGTAAACTCGGTCGTGGGTCAGGGATGGGATGCGGGAACGTGCCCCGACTACCGCCGCCGGGTCAAGGGTCACAAGCGTGACGCCGGGTTCGGTTCCTGCATCCGCCAACACCTTTCCCCAGGGATCGACAGCCATCGTATGCCCATAGCTGCGCCGGTGCGGGCGACCCGACGACAACACGTTTTCGTGCAAACCCGCCTGCGCCGGGGCCAGCACGTAGCAGCCGGTCTCGATGGCGCGGGCGCGCAGCAGCACCTCCCAATGGGCGGCACCGGTGGTGACGTTGAAGGCGGCGGGCACGGTCAGCACCTGCGCGCCAGCCTTGGCCAGATCGCGGTAAAGATGCGGGAAGCGCAGGTCGTAACAGACCGTCATCCCGATCGGCCACGAACCTTCGGCCACCATCGCCGTCGCGCCGGGCCGGAACGAGGCGGATTCGCGATAGGTCTCGGTCGGCGAAACCTGCACGTCGAACATATGCAGCTTGTCGTAGCGCGCGACGATCCCGCCATCCGGCGCAATCAGGAAGCTGCGATTGGCAAAGCGGCTGTCCTCGGGGTCGCCGGTCTTCAGCGACAGCGACCCGATCAGCAACCAGATGCCCAGTTCGCGCGCTTCTGCGCGCAGGGCGGCCAGCGTGGGGTCGCTGTCCTCGGTGCATAGCACGCGATCCTGCGTCTTGCGGTCGGCGTTCAGGATATTCGTGGCCTCGGGCGTCAGCACAAATTCCGCGCCGCGCCCGGCGGCCTCGCGGATCAGGGCGCGAGTGGTGATCAGGTTCCGCGCCGGATCGTCCGACACGCAAAGCTGCACCAGCCCGGCCGTGACCGCAGCCAGCGTCATGCGGCCTGTCCGAGCAGCCGGTCCAGCTTGCCGTCGCGCTCCAGCGCGTGGATGTCATCGCAGCCGCCGACATGCTGACCGTCGATGAAGATCTGCGGCACGGTCCGGCGGCCACCGGCGCGCTGGGTCATCGCGACGCGCAGGTCGGGATCGCGCGCGACATCGGTTTCCTCAAAGGGCACGCCCTTGCGGTTCAGCAGCGCCTTGGCTGCGACGCAATAGGGGCAGGTGGGGGTGGTATAGATTTCGACCTTGGCCATCATCACGACTCTCAGTGTGTTTCCGTCCCGCCTTATCTAGGTATCCTTGACCGCGCGTGCCAGAACCACGACCGAGATCGGCCCTGATCCCGCGGCGCGCAGCGTCTCGGCCGCCGCAGCCAGCGTCGCCCCCGAGGCCATCACGTCATCGACCAGCAGGATGGAACGGCCCCGGATGTCGCTGGCATGGCGGCGGGTGATGCCAAAGGCATCCTCGACATTGGCGAAGCGGTCGTCGACGCTGCCATGATCCTGCATCGGCGAATGGCGCAGCCGCCGCAACCCGTGCGGCAGGTGAATCAGGTCATAGACATGGGCGACCCGGTCGGCCAGCAGCTCGGCCTGATTGTATTTCCGACCGATCAGCCGCCGGATATGGACCGGGATCGGAATGACCAGCATCTCGGGGCGGATCAGCGAGGCTGCGGCGCGCGCCACCCAGTCGCCAAGAATCGGGGACAGGTCGGGCCGGTCATTATGCTTGAGCATCATCGCCAGCTTGCGCCCGGCCCCGTCATAGACCATCGCCGCCCGCGCGCGCAGCCAAGGCCGGACCATGTGCAGGCATTCGTCGCAGATCAGAAAGCCGCCCTCATCGTCCTCATCGCCCAGAAGCTCTCCGGGCAGGGGGGCACCGCAGCGCGAACAGGCGCAGCCGGTGATGAAGCTCGTGTCCGACCAGCAGGTGGCGCATAGCGCGCCATCCTCGGCAACCGCTTCGCCGCAGCACAGGCATTGCGGCGGAAAGATCAGCCGCAAACCGCCTTTCATCATGCCACGAAGCCCATTATTGTGCGCCACCATGATGAATGCCCATCAAAAACCCGTCCCCCAATTGATTGACCGAGCCGCGCTTATGCGCAATCGGGCCCGTGCAGAGCGCATGGGTAGTGTCGATTTCCTGCATCGCCTTATCGCTGACGAAATCGAGGATAGACTGGCCGAGGTTAACAGGCAGTTTACCGATATTGCCGTCGTGACCGGCATGCCGGAATTCTGGCAAGGCGTCTTTCCTCAGGCGAAGATCGTCGCGGACAGTCCCGATCTGGCGCTGGAATCCGGCGCACATGATCTGGTGATCCATGCCATGGCGCTGCATTGGTCCGAAGATCCGGTCGGCCAGATCGTGCAATGCGCCCGTGCCCTGCGCCCCGATGGCCTGTTCATCGCCGCCTGTCCCGGCGGTCGCAGCCTGTTCGAGCTGCGCGATGCCCTGACCCGCGCCGAGGCCGAGGTCGCAGGCGGTCTGTCACCGCGCATCCTGCCCATGGGCGAGATCCGCGATCTGGGTGCGCTTCTGGGCCGGGCGGGGCTGTCCCTGCCGGTCGCGGACCAGATCAGCCAGAATGTCAGCTATCGCGGGCTGATCCATCTGGCGCATGACCTGCGCGCCATGGGCGAGGGCAATGCCCTGAATGCCCGCCTGCGCCGTCCGACGCGACGAGATGTCCTGTTGCGGGCAGCCACGCTGTATGCCGAATCCCATCCCGATCCGGTGGATCCCGAACGCATCCGTGCCACCTTCGATCTGGTCTTTCTGACCGGTTGGGCGCCCGATGCCAGTCAGCAACAGCCGCTGCGTCCGGGTTCTGCAAAGATGCCGCTTGCCGAAGCGCTAGCCCAGTTGAGGAAGACCGACGAATGAGCCTGTCCGCGACCGTTCCCGCCGATCACCCCAAGGCCGCCCCCCGCCGCATCGGCGTGCTGGTCGCCAATCTGGGCACGCCGGACGGCACGGATTACTGGTCGATGCGGCGCTATCTGAACGAGTTCCTCTCGGACAAGCGGGTGATCGACCTGCCAAGCTGGAAATGGCAGCCGATCCTGCAAGGCATCGTGCTGACCAAGCGACCCTTCACCTCGGGGGCGAACTACAAGACGGTCTGGAACAATGAGGCCGATGAAAGCCCCTTGATGACCATCACCAAGGCTCAGGTCGCGGGCCTGCGCGAGCGGGTGCAGGAGATCTGGGGCGACCGGGTGTTGGTCGATTTCTGCATGCGCTACGGCAATCCCTCGACCGAGTCGGTGGTGGAGCGCATGGTCAAGGCAGGCTGCGACCGCATCCTGTTCTTTCCGCTTTATCCGCAATATGCGGGGGCGACCTCGGCCACGGCGAATGACCAGTTCTTCCGCGCGCTGATGGCGCAGAAATGGCAGCCCGCCGCCCGGACCGTCTCTGCCTATTTCGACCGTCCCGACTATATCGAGGCGCTGGCCGGATCGGTCGAGAAGGCGCTGAACGGGGCCACGCCGCGCAAGCTGGTCGCCAGCTATCACGGCATGCCGAAACGCTACCTGATGCAGGGCGATCCCTATCATTGCCAGTGCCAGAAGACCTCGCGCCTGCTGCGCGAACGTCTGGGCTGGGCACCGGAAGTGATCGACACCACCTTCCAGTCGGTCTTTGGCAAGGAAGAATGGCTGAGACCCTATACCGTCCAGCATGTCGCGGAGCTGGCGAAACAGGGCATCACCGAGATCGCCGTGATCTCGCCCGCCTTTTCGGCGGACTGCATCGAGACGCTGGAGGAAATTCAGGGCGAGATCCGCGAGGCCTTCATCCATGCCGGGGGCAAGGAGTTCACCTATATCCCCTGCCTGAACGCCGAGCCTTCGCATCTGGACGTGCTGACCACCATCATCGCCGAGAATCTGGGCGGCTGGACATGAAAAAGGCCCCCTCGGGGGCCTTTCGCATTCTAAGGTGATCCGCGTCAGATCAGCAGCACCTGCGTCCCGATCTTGGTCAGGTCATACATCTGCTGGATGTGTTCGTTATACAGGCCGATGCAGCCGTTCGACGACTTGCGGCCGATCTTGCGCGTGTCATGCGTGCCGTGGATGCGGTAATACTGCCAGCTCAGCCACAGCGCATGGGTGCCCAGCGGGTTGTCCGGACCGGCCGGCACGAAATCGGGCCATTCCGGGTTGCGCTTCTTCATCTCGGGGGTGGGGGACCAGGTCGGGCCCTTGACCTTCTTGATGATCTCGGTGCGGCCGGTGCGGGTCAGGTCCGAGCTGACCGGAACCGAAGTCGGGAACAGTTTGTAGACCGTCTGATCCTCGGACCAGAAATGCAGCGCGCGCGAGGTCAGGTCGACCAGAATCGCGCCGTTCTTCAGGTCGCTGAAATAGGGCTGCCAGTCCTGCATGCGGAAGCTGGAGATGTTGCGGCGCGAATCCTGGTTGCTGTCATATTGCACCATGCCCGCATCCGGGGTGGCGCCGCCGCCGGTGCCCTGCAGGGGCTGGCCGGTATAGGGATCGATCGACTGGGCAATGGCCGGTGCAGCAAGCCCGGCCGCCCCAAGCGCCACCGAGGTGGACAGAAACTTCCGGCGCGAGACCGGATTTTTCGGGGTGATCATGTATCGCTCCTGAATAAGTCGTGGACCGCGATTGGCGGCCGACACTGCCCGTTTTTTGTTTGAGGTGTTCCGAGGGGGAATTACGCGCAGGCGGGGGCGCTTGCAATTCAAACTCGCGTCATTGTCGCTTCCTTGCCGCAGTATGTTGCGCTCACGCAATCTTGGGTTTGAAGCCGGGCGGTGGCTTTTGTAAGGCTGGCGGCAAAATTTCTTGCGGACAGAAACAACATGCTGAAACTTTCTACCCTCGCGCTGGTCTCGGTGCTGGCACTGGCGGCCTGCCAGTCGCAGCAGCAACCCCAGCTTGGTCCCGACGGTCAGCCGATTCCCGTGGCCTATAAGATCACCCCGCGCGAAGAGGCCCAGATCCCCGGCCGCGTCGCCGGTCAGATCAACCAGCTGCGCGCCAATATCGGTGCGCCCGCCGTGATGCAGAACCCGATGCTGGACATGGCCGCGAAAGCCCATGCCCGCGACATGGCTGCCCAGAACCGCGCCTGGCATTTCGGCTCGGACGGCTCGTCGCCGCTCGACCGCATCCGGCGTCAGGGCTACACGGGCCACCTGATCGGCGAGAACATCTCGGAAACCTACGAGAACGAGATCACCACGCTGAACGCATGGATGCAGAACCGCGACACCCGCGACGTCACCATGGACCCGCGCGCGACCGATTTCGGCATCGGTTGGTATCAGGAACCGTCGGGCAAGATCTGGTGGGTGCTGCTGACCGGCTCGAACTCGATGGCGGCACCTGTCGCTGCGGGCGGCATGACGCTGGCGCAAGCTCCGGGCCTCTGATCCGGTCCTGAAATGCGAAAGGCCCCGAGGTTTCGGGGCCTTTTTTCATGCCCGGCGGGCAGAGTCGTCAGGGGTAAAGAAAGATCGGCGTGCCCGGCCGAACCATGGCGAATATCTCTTCGATCTCCTGATCGGTGACGGCGATGCAACCGGCGGTCCAGTCGGGGCGGTTCAGCGCACGCCCTTCGGGGCCAAGCCCGTGGATCATGATGTCGCCGCCCGGACGCAGGCCCATCATCGCGGCCCGCGCCACATCCTCGGTCGAGGGATAGGAGATCCCGACCGACAGGTGATAGCGGCTGCGCGGGTTCATGCGGTCGATGAAATACGCGCCCTCGGGGGTGCGGCTGTCACCTTCGAACATCTTGGGGCCGATGGGCTGGCCGCCAAGATTGATGGCGTAGCTTTTCAGCACGGTGCGACCGCTGATCAGATACATCTGACGTTCGCCCTTTTTCACCACGACCTGCGTGACCGGCGGACCATGGTAGGTCTTGAACTTGCTGCTGGGTGGCTGGACGCTGTCGCCCCCGCAGTTCGCCAAAAGCGAAACCGCAACCACCGCGATCAATGCGCGAATTGCCCGTATCATTCACTGCCCTCTGCGTGCCTGTGCACGGTCTCGTTGGGCATTGGATAGCATGGGGGTAAATAATTCGCTAGCTTCGGCGAATTTCCGCCACCGTTTCGACATGGGGTGACCAGCGGAACTGATCGATCACGAAAAGACGGGAAATCACCAGCCCGGACTCGGCGAGAATCCGCGCATCACGGGCAAAAGTCACCGGGTCGCAACTGACCCAAGCTGCTCTTTCGACGCCGGATTTCGCGATTTCGCGGGCCTGCGCCTCGGCTCCGGCGCGGGGCGGATCGATCACGATCGCGTCAAAACGCAGTTCGTCGGGCAGCAGTGGGCGGCGGGCAAGGTCGCGGATCTCATGGGTGATTCGATGCAATCCGGCAACGCGTCGAGCGGCCGCGTCCAGCGCCTGAAGCGGCGCGGACAGCCCCTCGACGGCATGGACATCGGCGGTTTCGGCCAAGGGCAACGAGAAGGTGCCGCAGCCCGCAAACAGGTCCAGAACGCGCGCGGCCCCCCGTGTGATGTCGCGGACAGCGGCCAGAAGCGCGGCCTCGCCTTCGGCTGTGGCCTGCAAGAAACTGCCCGGAGGCGGGGTGACCTGCGCCCGGCCAAAGGGGATCAGCGGCGGGCGACGGGTGATCGACTGGTCGTCCCAGGTCAGGCGGGCCAGATCGCCTTCATCGGCCAGTGCGGCAAGGGTCTGGAACAGTTCCGGCTCCATCGGCTTGCCGCCGGTCACCGCGACATCCAGCCCGGTCAGGCTTTCACTGACGGTCAAGGACAACTCACCCGCGCGCGATCCGCCCGCGATGACGATGCGGCGCAGCAGCGGCAGCGCCGCATGAATCGCCGGGCGCAGCACATGGCAATCCGCAATGTCGACGATGACCTCCGAGGCGCGGGCGTGAAAGCCCAGAAGCGCCCCTTTTTTCGTGCGCCGCCCCGACAGCACCGCCCGCCGACGCGAGCGCGGCGGCGACACATGCACACCGGCGATTGGCGCGGCCAGTCCCTGCGCGCGCAGGGCTTCGGTCACGACGCCGACTTTCCAGCCCCGCACGAATTCCTCGGAGCCATGCATCAGCGAACAGCCGCCGCAGGCGCGGTAATGCGGGCAGGCAGGGCGAACGCGGTCAGCCGAAGGCGTCACGATGCGCGGCGCGGCGATGCGGCCGGCCTCGGCCTCGCCCTCGATCACTTCGCCGGGCAGGGTCAGCGCGGCCAAGGCGCGCGCACCATCGGTGATGGCCACGCCATCGCCCTTGCGGCCCAGCCGCTCAACAGTCCAGATCGTCACTCGGCAGCCTCGGTCGTCTCGTCTTCGTCAGTTCCAAGGAACCCGCCCGATTGGCGGTTCCAGTAGCGGGCATAGGTTCCGTCTTGCGCCAGCAATTGCGCATGCGTGCCCTGTTCCACGATCTGCCCGTCCTCCAGCACGACGATGCGGTCCAGCTCGGCGATGGTTGACAGGCGGTGTGCGATGGCCAGCACGGTCTTGCCCTGCATGGCGCGGTGCAGCGCGTCCTGAACCTGTGCCTCGACCTCGCTGTCCAACGCGCTGGTGGCCTCGTCCAGCACGAGGATCGGGGAATCCTTCAGCAGGGCACGTGCCAAGGCGATGCGCTGGCGCTGCCCGCCCGACAGTTTCACGCCCCGCTCGCCCAGATGGGCGTCATAGCCGACGCGTCCGGCATGATCGCGCAGGTTCAGGATGAAGTCATGCGCCTCGGCGGCGCGGGCGGCGGCGATGATCTGCTCCTTGGTCGCATCGGGGCGGCCATACAGAATGTTGTCATAGGCCGAGCGGTTGAACATCGCAGTTTCCTGCGTGACCATCGCGATATTGCGGCGCAGGCTTTCCTGCGTGACCGCGCGCAGGTCATGTCCGTCGATCCGAACCGCGCCCTTTTCCACGTCGTAAAGCCGCAGCAGCAGCGACACCATCGTGGACTTCCCGGCTCCTGAGGCGCCGACGATGCCCAGCTTTTCACCCGGTGCGATCTGCAGGTTCAGGTCATGGATGCCGCCCTCGGGGCGGCCATAGGCGAAATCGACATGGTCGAATTCGATGCGCCCCGCGACGCGACCCAGTTCGATCGCATCCGGCGCATCGGTCAGGGCATGCGGCGGGGACAGGGTCTTCATCCCGTCCTCAACCTCGCCGATCGAGCCCCAGACGCCCATCAGCGCCATGCTGACCCAACCGGTCATCTGCGCCAGCCGCATGGCGATTGCGCCCGATGTGGCGATATCGCCGGGCGTGGCCATGCCGTTGCGCCACAGCATCATCGTGCCGCCCACCAGAATGACCGGCAGCGCGCCCGCGACGGTGATCAGCGACAGGCGGAACCATGTCGAGACCCGGCCGAAATCCAGCGCCCTTTCGCGGAACCCGGCCATCGCACCAAGGGCGGCGCGGTCCTCATGCTCGGCATGGGCGAACAGCTTGACGGTCTTGATATTGGTGATCGTGTCGACGACCTGACCGGTAACCAGCGCTCTGGCCGAGGCCCGCCCGGCCGAGCTTTGCCGGATGCGGGGCAGGAAGTAGCGGATCAGCGCGAAGTATGAGCCCAGCCAGACCAGCAAGGCCAGCGCCCCCCAGCCATCGACCGAGACCAGAAACGCCGCCGAGCCCAGCACCGAGGCCAGCGCAAAGGCCACCACGTTGACCATCTCCGAGGCGACCTCGGTCACTGCCCGCGCGGTCTGCATCTGCTTTTGCGCGATGCGCCCGGCGAAATCATTGTCAAAGAAGGTGACCGAATGGCCCATGGTCCAGCGATGCAGCCGCGACAACACCAAGGGCATGATATTGGGGTTGATGATCACGCTGGAACTGGCGGTCGACAGCCAGCCAATGGCCGGACGGACCACCAGAAAGAACAGCACGAACCCGGCCAGCAGTCTGCCATGCTGGGACAGGAACTGCTCGGGCGAGGTCGCGACCACCGCGTCGATGACCCAGCCCAGCAGCACCGCCGTCATCACATCGGCTACGCCCCCCAGTGCCGAGGCGATGCCCGCAATGGTCAGCCCCGTCCACGCCCCGGCCAGACACCAGCGGAAAAAGGCCAACAGGGTGCGCGGCGGTGGCCCGTCCGCCGGGCGGAAGGCGTCGATCATGCGGGCGAAGCGGTCATGCATCATTCAGTCACTCTTGCGCTGCCGGTCCTGGCCAAGGGCCAAGGCAAGCAGTTCTTGTTTCGAAAGCGAGAAGCCGCTGTCGATAAAGGCAGTCTCGGCCTGCCGCAATGCCGCGCCGATGGCGGGACCGGACAGTTCGGGCATCAGGTGGCGGGCCGCGATGGGCAGCTGCGCATCGGCGGCATGGGCAATCTGTTGCTGCCAGTCCGGCGCGGGTGGCGTGCCGCGCGCGGTGGCGATCAGCGCGGCACTGCGCGCGATATGGGGGCCGAAGCGATAGGCGGCGGCAGGCAGCGGCAGGGTCAGGGCGGTGGCGATCTGGTCCTGCAGGCGGGTCTCGTCGCGTGACAGGCGCAGGGCCTGTGCGGCGTTATCGGCACCCAGAAGCGCCAGCCGGACCGGCCATTCCGCGGGCAGTCCCAACGTGGCTTCGGCCGCGATCAGCGCGGGCAGGTCGTGGGTGTCGGCACCGGGCAGGATATGGCCAAGAACACCGGCCCGGGCCATCAGTGCGACGGCTTCGGTCGGGTCGGGGGCGGCCAGCAGCTTGCGCGTCTCGGCCCCGATCCGCTCATGCGAGATCCCGTCAAGCCCTGCGGCCAGTTCGGCGCAGGCGGCAAGCGCCTCCGGATCGGCGGCGCCCTTGGCGCCATACCATGCGTGGAAGCGGAAAAAGCGCAGGATGCGCAGGTAATCCTCGGTGATGCGGGCGCGGGGTTCGCCGACAAAGCGCAGGCGTCGCGCCGCCAGATCGTCCAGCCCGCCGACCGGATCAATCACCTCGCCCGAGGCATCGGCGTAAAGCGCGTTCATGGTGAAATCGCGGCGATGCGCGTCTTCCTCGATCCGGTCCGAGAAGGCCACCACAGCGCGGCGGCCATCGGTTTCCACATCGCGGCGGAAGGTGGTGACCTCATAGCCATGACCATCGGCGACCACGGTGATGGTGCCATGCTCGATCCCGGTCGGCACGGCGCGCAGACCTGCTGCTTCGGTCAGGGTGACGGTCTGTTCGGGCAGGGACGAGGTGGCGATATCGATATCGGAAACAGGCTGGCCCAGCAGGGCGTTCCTGACCGCGCCGCCGACGATCAGCGCCTGATGACCCGCACCGGTCAGCGCGGTCAGCACGCGATGCAGCCCGGAATCGTCAAGGAAAGGTGCGGAAATCCGGGTCATTGCGCCAGCCGCAGTGCCAGCGCATGCAGCACCCGCGCCGTCGCCCCCCAGATGTAATAGGGACCCCAGGGCGCCACGTAATAGGAACGCCAGCCGCCCAGCCAGCGGCGACGCTCGATGCGGTAGCTGGCCGGGTCCGCGATATGGGCGAAGGGGACGGCAAAGACCTCATCGACCTCGCCGGACTCGGGGATTGGGGTGAAATCGCCACGGATCAGGCCGATGACCGGGGTCATGGCAAAATTGGTGACGGTGCGATGGGCGGGCAGCACGCCAAGGACTTCCACCTGCGAGGGTGGCAGGCCGATTTCCTCATGCGCCTCGCGCAGCGCCGCTCCGACCGGGCCGTCATCGCCCGGCTCGACCTTGCCGCCGGGCAGGGCGATCTGGCCGGGATGGTGGCGCAGCCCGCTGGCCCGCTTGGTCAGGACCAGACGCCCCTGCCGGTCGAATGCGGCAAGAACGCCGGCCGGTCGCGGCTCGGTCGCGGCCAGGGGCAGGCTGTCCAGATCATGATCCGAGGAAGGCCCCGCCGGAACCGACAGGGCCTTGATCAGCCTTTCGCGCAGCAGGGATTGCGGCGCGGTCAGCATGTCATTGCGCCGCTTGATCGGCGCGGGGCAGCGGCTTGCCATGCTCGTCCAGCGTCGCCTCAAAGCCAAGGCTGCGCGGGTCGAACTCGTAATGCGCGCCGCAGAACTGGCAATCGGCGGTGACGATGCCGTCTTCGGTCGTCATGTGGCCGATATCCTTGGCCGAATAGATCGACAGCGTGCCGCGCACCCGGTCCGGGTTGCACGAGCAGCCGAAATGCAGGCCCTGACGCTCGAACGCGGTCGGCTGTTCCTCGTGGAACAGGCGGAACAGCAGGTTGGGCAGCGGCAGGCCGGGATCGACCAGTTCCATCGCCTCGACCGTGGCCAGCAGTATGTTGGCGCGGTTCCAGTCCTCGGATTGCGCGCCTTGCAGGATGTCGGCCGATTCCAGTTCCTCGCCATTCTCGGCGATGGCGCGGGGCTGGGCGGGCAGGGTCTGCAGCATGATGCCACCCGCGCGCCAGTGATCCTCGGCCTGACCGGCCAGACGCGAGCGACCCACGGTCACCTCGAACTTGGTCGGCAGCTGCTCGGACTGCTCGAAATAGGCCTGCGCGCAATGCGACAGCGAGCCACCGGCCAGCGGCGTCAGGCCCTGATAGGGGGTGTTCCCCTCGCCCTGATCGATCAGCACGGCGAAATAGCCCTCGCCAATCTGCTCGAAGGCGGGACGGTCGTTGCTGAGGCGCGCCGCGTCAAAGCTGGCCCAGGCGCGGATGCGGGCGGGGCCGCCCTCGGTCTCGGGGGCGTAGTAATCGGTGGCGATGGTACGGATCGCGCCATTGCCGCGCACCTGCAGCGACAGCTTCCAGCGCAGCTTGATGGTCGGGCCGATCAGCGCGGTCAGCGTGACCAGTTCCGCGACCATGGCGCTGACGGCCAGCGGGTAGTCGTGACGCGACAGGATATGCTCAAGCAGCGGACCGACCCGAGTGACGCGTCCACGCACGCCCGAGAGTTCAAGCTGAAAGGGCAACACGCTGTCGTCCCAGGAAAGATCCTTCGTTTGAGCCATGATATGTCCTTCGGAATGAGGGGCGCGACCCGGCCTTCTGGCGGCGCGCGTTGCCCCCAATATAGAGCTTGGACCGAAAAGCCCAAGGGGGGCGCTTAGACCTGCGGCAGGAATGAGCCCTTCATGTCGCGGATATGGTCATGCACCCGCATCCCGGCGGGCGAAAGCTGGGTGTCCTCGCGCTTGAGCAGGAACCAGCTGCGCTGGATCGGCAGCCCGATCGCCCGGACGGAAACCAGCCGCCCCGAACGCAATTCCTCGGTCACCGTATGCAGGCTGATCAGCGCGATCCCAAGCCCCGCGATCACCGCCTGCTTGATGGTTTCGTTGGTGCCCATCTCGACCATGCGCCAGGGCGTCCCGTCGCCGATCCGGTCCAGAAACCGCGTCATCAGGATGCGCGTCCCCGAACCGCGTTCCCGCGCCAGAAAGGTTTCCCCCAGCAGGTCCTGCGGCAAGGCGGGATCGGCATCGGCCAGCGGATGGTCGGGGGCGGCGACGATGACATGGGGATGGGGGCCGACGGGTTCTGCCACGACGGCGGGGCTGCGCGGCGGACGCCCCATGATCGCCAGATCGACGGCCCTTGCGCCCAGCCATTGGATCACCGCCTCGCGGTTGCCGATGCGCAGGGTCACCTCGACATCGGGCAGGGCGCGGCGCAGCACGGCCACCAGATGCGGCGCGAAGTATTTCCCGGTCGAGACCACCCCCAGCGACACTGCCCCGGTATGGCCGCTTTGCAGGGCGGCGACCCGGCGCGCGCAGGTTTCCAGCGCGACGGCGATCTGGGCCTCGGCCTCCAGCATGGCGCGACCCTCCTCCGTTGGTCGGAAGGCACCATGTTCCGCCCGGATGACAAGGGGGGCGGACATCAGGTCCTCCAGCGCGCGCAACTGGCCATGAATCGCGGGCGGGCTCAGACCAAGGTCGGTTGCCGCCCCGGTCAGCGAACCGCTGTCGATGACCGCGCGCAGGGCGCGCAGCTGGCGCAGGGTGACGGCATCGATGCGCGACATTCGGAATTCCTGAAAGATGGTTTCAGTTTATTAAATGTTCCTGAATGTCAGCCCGTGTCAACAAAGAGGTGGGAACCAGCCACGGGAGGGGCCGATGACCGCCACCAGCATCGACACCGCGCTGATTCCGGGCGAATTCCGTCCGCTGATGCAGGCCATTTCGGAAGCTGCGGTCAA
Source organism: Paracoccus litorisediminis (assembly GCF_009711205.1). GTDB lineage: Bacteria > Pseudomonadota > Alphaproteobacteria > Rhodobacterales > Rhodobacteraceae > Paracoccus > Paracoccus litorisediminis. The sequence continues at coordinate 47,093 of NZ_WMIG01000023.1, forward strand.
GCTTTCCGAACTGATCCGGCAGGGCGGCGATCTGGCCCGCCCGGTCGGCACGAATTCGGACGGCGATGGCCAGAAGGCACTGGACGTGATGGCGGACGATCTGTTCCGCACCACGCTGGGCCGGGCCGGTCTGCGCTGGTTCGCATCCGAGGAACAGGACAGCTCCATCGAGATGAACCCCTCGGGTCGGATGGCCATCGCCATCGATCCGTTGGACGGATCGTCGAACATCGACACCAATGTCTCGATCGGGACGATCTTTTCGGTCTATCCGGCCGAAGCCACGGCCGAGGCCAGCTTCCTGCGCCCGATGCGCGAACAGATCGCGGCAGGCTACATCATCTATGGTCCGCGCTGCGCGATGATGGTCAGCTTTGGCGACGGGTTGCAGCATTACGCGCTGGACCCCCGCTCGGGCCAGTTCCGCCCGGTCGCGGCACGGATGGAGATCCCCGAGGCTGCGTCGGAATTCGCCATCAACGCCTCGAACTACCGGCATTGGGCACGGCCGATCCGGGCCTATATCGACGACTGTCTGGCCGGGACCGACGGCCCCTGCGAGACGAATTTCAACATGCGCTGGATCGCCTCGCTGGTGGCCGAGGCGCATCGCATCCTGATCCGCGGCGGCGTGTTCCTGTACCCGTCCGACGCCCGCAAGGGTTATGAGCGCGGGCGTCTGCGGATGCTGTATGAATGCGGGCCCATCGCCTTCCTTGTCGAACAAGCGGGCGGCAAGGCCACCGACGGCTGCGAGCCAATCTTGGATCAACGGGTCGAAACGCTGCACCAGCGCACGCCCTTCGTCTTTGGCTCGACCGACAAGGTTGCCCGCATCGCCGCCTATCACGACCTGCCCGAATCCGAGGTCTCGGCCCTGTTCGGTCATCGCGGCCTTTTCCGTGCCTGAGGGGGGACAAGAATGAGCAAGAAACACCCGATCATCTCGGTCACCGGCTCGTCCGGCGCGGGGACGACCACGATCAAGAACACCTTCGACCAGATCTTTCGTCGCGAGGGCATCAAGGCGGTGTCAATCGAGGGCGACGCCTTCCACCGCTTCGACCGCGCCGCGATGAAGGCGGAACTGACGAGGCGGACCGCAGGTGGCGACCACACCTTCAGTCATTTCAGCATCGACGCGAATGAGCTGGCGACGCTGGAAGGGGTCTTTCGCAGCTATGCTGAGACCGGCACCGGCCGCACCCGTCATTACATCCATGACGACCGCGAGGCCGCGGTCCGCGGCACGCCGCCCGGCACTTTCACTGAATGGGCGGAATTCGCGCCGGATTCGGACCTGCTGTTCTACGAAGGATTGCATGGCGCGGTGAAATCCGACGGCATCGACATCGCCGGGCTTGCCGATCTCAAGATCGGGGTCGTTCCGGTCATCAATCTGGAATGGATCCAGAAGATCCACCGCGACAAGGCGAGCCGGGGCTATTCGACGGAAGCCGTCACCGATGTGATCCTGCGCCGGATGCACGCCTATGTGCATGTCATCTGTCCGCAGTTCACCCATACCGACATCAATTTCCAGCGCGTGCCGGTGGTCGATACCTCGAACCCGTTCATCGCGCGTTGGATACCGACGCATGACGAAAGCCTTGTCGTCATCCGCTTCCGAAATCCGCGCGGGATCGATTTCCCCTACCTGACCTCGATGATGCAGGGGTCATGGATGAGCCGTGCGAATTCCATCGTCATTCCGGGGCCGAAGCTCGACCTCGCCATGCAGCTGATCCTGACGCCGATGATCCTGCGGATGATCAGCGAATCCAAACGCGCCTGAAAGGAGCGAAGCGATGAACCAGATGGCAAGCGTTCACCCCGATCTTGAGGCCCAGATGGCCACCGCCATCCGCGTGCTGGCGATGGATGCGGTCGAGGCCGCGAAATCCGGCCATCCCGGCGCGCCGATGGGCATGGCGGATGTGGCGGCGGTGCTGTTCAACCGCTTCATCCGCATTGACCCGGCGGATGATAAATGGCCCGACCGCGACCGTTTCGTGATGTCGGCGGGGCATGGCTCGATGCTGGTCTACGCGATCCATCACATGCTAGGTTACGACGACATGCCGATGGATCAACTGCGCGCCTTTCGCCAGCTTGGCTCGCGCACGGCAGGGCATCCGGAATATGGCCATGCCAAGGGGATCGAAACCACCACCGGTCCCCTTGGCCAGGGCATAAGCACCGCCGTCGGCATGGCCCTGGCCGAGCGGATGATGAATGCGCGCTTTGGCGACGATCTGGTCGATCACTGGACCTATGTCATCTGCGGCGATGGCTGCCTGATGGAAGGGATCAGTCACGAGGCCATCGACTTTGCGGGTCATCAGCGCCTTGGCCGCTTGATCGTGCTGTGGGACGACAACCGCATCACCATCGACGGCGGGACTGAGCTTTCCACTTCGACCGACCAGCAGGCGCGGTTTGCGGCCTCGGGCTGGCATGTGCAGGCGGTGGACGGCCATGACCGCGATTCTGTCGCCCGCGCCATTCAGGCCGCGCGCGAGGACGAGCGCCCCTCGATGATTGCCTGCCGCACGGTGATCGGCTTTGGCGCGCCGAACAAGCAGGGCAGCCATGACGTGCATGGCGCGCCCTTGGGTGCAGCCGAGATCGCCGCCGCGCGTGAACATCTGGGCTGGTCCCATGAGCCCTTCGTGCTTCCCGATGACATCCTTGGCTCCTGGCGCAATGTCGCGGCGCGAGGGGCGGCGGCGCGGGCGGCATGGCAGGAACGGCTGACCAACTCCCCCCTGACAGCCGAGTTTTCCGCCATGCTGGCCGCGCCCGATGCCGCGCGGTTGCGCGAGGCGATTGCCACGCATGTCGCTGCGTTGGCTGCTGACCGGCCCAAGGTTGCCACCCGCAAGTCCAGCGAAATGGCGCTGGAGGTGGTGAACGCGACCCTGCCGAATACGGTCGGCGGCTCGGCTGACCTGACCGGCTCGAACAACACCCGGACCAAGGGGATGACAGCGGTGACCGACGTCGACCGTTCAGGCCGCTACATCCATTACGGCATCCGCGAGCATGGCATGGCGGCCGCGATGAACGGCATCGCGCTGCATGGCGGGCTGATCCCCTATGGCGGGACGTTTCTGGCTTTCAGCGACTATTCCCGGCCCGCGATCCGGCTGGGGGCACTGATGGGGGTGCCGGTCGTCCATGTGATGACCCATGACAGCATCGGTCTGGGCGAGGATGGCCCGACCCACCAGCCGGTCGAGCAGGTCGCGGCGCTGCGTGCCATTCCGAACCTGCTGGTCTTCCGTCCTGCCGATGCGATCGAGACCGCCGAGGCATGGGAGATCGCCCTGACCGCGCCCCACACCCCCTCGGTCCTGTGCCTGTCGCGGCAGAACCTGCCGACTCTGCGCGCCGATGCCGGGGAAAACCTGACCCGGCAAGGGGCCTACACCCTGCGAGAGACTGACGGCCCGCGCGACGTGACCCTGATCGCGACGGGCTCCGAGGTCGAGATCGCCCTTGCCGCCGCCGATCTGCTGGCCGCGCAGGGTGTCCGGGCGGCCGTCGTCTCGGCCCCCAGCTTTGAACTCTTCGTCGCCCGTCCCGCGCCCGAACGCGAGGCAGTTCTGGGCCAAGCCCCCCGCATCGGCATCGAGGCGCTGATCCGGCAGGGCTGGGACGGGCTGTTCCTGCGCCCCGGCGACGGCTTCATCGGCATGACCGGCTTTGGCGCATCCGCCCCGGCCCCCGATCTTTACCGCCATTTCGGCATCACCGCTGAGGCGACCGCTGAACTTGCCAATCAACTGATCCGGGGAGGAAAGTGATGGCCCTTATCACCCTTAGGCAACTTCTGGACCACGCCGCCGAGCATGGCTACGGCGTGCCCGCCTTCAACATCAACAATATGGAGCAAGGCCTTGCCATCGTGAAGGCGGCGGCGGAAACCGATGCTCCGGTCATCCTGCAGGCCAGCCGCGGCGCGCGGTCCTATGCCGGTGACATCATGCTGCGTCGCATGGTCGAGGCCTTGGCCGAGATGAACCCCGCGATCCCGATCTGCCTGCATCAGGATCACGGCAACAACCTTGCCACCTGCATGTCCGCGATCCGGCATGGGTTTACCAGCGTCATGATGGACGGCTCGCTGCTGGAGGACATGAAGACCCCCGCCGATTACGACTACAACGTCGCGGTGACGGCCAAGGTCGCGGAAGCTGCCCATGCCGTCGGGGCCAGCGTCGAGGGCGAGTTGGGCGTGCTGGGCAGCCTGGAAACCGGTGAGGCCGCTGCCGAGGATGGCTCGGGCGCGGAAGGCAAGCTCGATCACAGCCAGCTTCTGACCGACCCCGATCAGGCGGTGGATTTCGTGCTGCGGACCGGCTGCGATGCCTTGGCCATCGCCTGTGGCACCAGCCATGGCGCCTATAAATTCACCCGCAAGCCCGATGGCGACATTCTGGCGATGCATGTGATCGAGGCGATCCATCAGCGCCTGCCCGGCACGCATCTGGTCATGCATGGATCAAGCAGCGTCCCGCAATATCTGCAGGATCTGATCAACCAATCCGGCGGGGTGATGCCGCAGACCTACGGCGTCCCCGTCGAAGAGATCGAGCGCGGCATCCGCCACGGCGTCCGCAAGGTCAATATCGACACCGATTGCCGGATGGCGATGACCGGGCATTTCCGCAAGGTCGCCCGCGACCGCCCCGATGAGTTCGACCCCCGCAAATTCATGATCCCGGCGATGAACGAACTGACCGCTTTGTGCCGCGACCGGTTCGAGCGCTTCGGGACTGCGGGCATGGCCCACAAGATCAAGGTCATCGCGATGGACGAGATGGCCAAACGCTACGCGTCGGGGGCGTTGGACCCGGCCATCACCGGTTCCAAAGCCGCTTGAAACAGGGAGGAGTTGCGATGAACGAGATGTCCAAGACCGAGATCACCGACGCCAAGAAACGCTATGCGGCGGGCGTCCTGAAATACGCCCAAATGGGCTATTGGGATGGCGATTACGAGCCCAAGGAGACCGATATCCTTGCGCTTTTTCGCATCACCCCGCAGGAGGGCGTGGACCCCATCGAGGCGGCAGCTGCCGTTGCTGGTGAAAGCTCGACCGCGACATGGACGGTGGTCTGGACCGATCGGCTGACCGCCTGCGATCAGTATCGCGCCAAGGCCTATAAGGTCGAACCGGTGCCCGGCACGCCGGGGCAGTTCTTCTGTTACGTCGCCTATGACCTGATCCTGTTCGAGGAAGGCTCGATCGCCAACGTGACGGCCTCGATCATCGGGAACGTGTTCAGCTTCAAGCCGCTGAAGGCCGCCCGGCTTGAGGATATGCGCTTCCCCGTTGCCTATATGAAGACCTTCGCCGGTCCGCCCACCGGCATCGTGGTCGAGCGTGAGCGTCTGGACAAATTCGGCCGCCCCTTGCTGGGGGCCACGACCAAGCCGAAGCTGGGCCTGTCGGGCAAGAACTATGGCCGCGTCGTCTATGAGGGGCTGAAGGGTGGCCTCGACTTCATGAAGGACGACGAGAACATCAACTCGCAGCCCTTCATGCATTGGCGCGACCGCTTCCTTTACTGCATGGAGGCGGTGAACAAGGCCAGCGCCCAGACCGGCGAGATCAAGGGCCACTACCTGAACGTCACCGCCGGCACGATGGAGGAGATGTATCGCCGCGCGGAATTCGCCAAGGAACTCGGCTCGGTCATCATCATGGTCGACCTGATCATCGGCTGGACGGCGACGCAGTCGATCTCGAACTGGGCGCGGCAGAATGACATGATCCTGCACATGCACCGGGCGGGCCACGGGACTTACACCCGCCAGAAGAACCACGGCATCAGCTTCCGCGTGATCGCGAAATGGCTGCGCATGGCCGGGGTCGACCACCTGCATTGCGGCACCGCCGTCGGCAAGTTGGAAGGCGATCCGATGACCGTGCAGGGTTACTACAACGTCTGCCGCGAGACCCGGAACGAGGTCGACCTGCCGAGGGGCATCTTCTTCGAGCAGGATTGGGCGAACCTGAAAAAGACCCTGCCGGTGGCCTCGGGTGGCATCCATGCCGGGCAGATGCACCAGCTAATCGACCTGTTCGGCGATGACGTGGTCTTGCAATTCGGCGGTGGCACCATCGGGCATCCGATGGGCATTCAGGCTGGCGCGACCGCCAACCGCGTGGCGCTGGAGGCGATGGTTCTGGCCCGCAACGAAGGCGTCGACATCAAGAACGAAGGCCCGGAAGTCCTGCGCAAGGCCGCCAAATGGTGCAAGCCGCTGGAGGCCGCGCTGGATACCTGGGGCAACATCACCTTCAATTACACGCCCACCGACACCTCGGATTACGTTCCGACCGCATCCGTCAGCTGAGAAGGAGAGAAAGATGCGTATCACTCAGGGCTGCTTTTCCTTCCTGCCCGATCTGACCGACGAGCAGATCCGCGATCAGGTCGAATATATCCTGTCGCGGGAATGGGCGGTCGGAATCGAGTTCACCGACGAGCCTCATCCCCGCAACACCTATTGGGAGATGTGGGGCCATCCGATGTTCGACCTGAAAGATGCCAAGGGCGCGATGATGGAGCTGGATGAATGCCGCAAGGCGCATGGCGACGCCTATATCCGCATCAACGCCTTTGACAGCACCCGTGGCTGGGAGACGGTGATGATGTCCTTTATCGTCAATCGTCCGTCCCGCGAGCCGACCTTCCGCAGCTGGCGGCAAGAGGTCGATGGTCGCAGCATCCGCTACACGCATGAGATGGTCGGATGACGTCAAGGGCGGGGGGCTGTCTGCCCCCCGCACCCCCCGAGGGTATTTTCGAAACGGAGAAGGGTTGGGTCATGGACGATGCGGCGCCGGTGACGGTCGATCTGAAGGCGGAGTATGAAAGCTCGGGCGTGCGCGAGATCTTGGATGAGCTGGACCGCGAGCTGATCGGGCTGGCTCCGGTCAAGGAGCGCATTCGCGAGACTGCCGCTTTGTTGCTGGTCGACCGGGCGCGGCGACAGATGGGGTTGGCACATGAGACACCGACCTTGCACATGTCCTTTACTGGCAATCCGGGCACCGGAAAGACCACGGTTGCGCTGAAGATGGCCGGGCTGCTGCATCGCCTGGGCTATGTCCGCAAGGGGCATCTGGTCAGCGTGACGCGCGATGATCTGGTCGGGCAATATATCGGCCATACCGCCCCCAAGACCAAGGAAGTGCTGAAAAAGGCGATGGGCGGTGTCCTGTTCATCGACGAGGCCTATTACCTGTATAAACCGGACAATGAGCGCGATTACGGGCAGGAGGCGATCGAGATCCTGCTGCAAGTGATGGAGAACAATCGCGACGATCTGGTGGTCATCATGGCCGGTTATGCCGACCGGATGGACCGCTTCTTTGCCGCCAATCCGGGGTTCCGTTCGCGTATCGCCCATCACATCGAATTCCCGGATTACAGCGATGAGGAGCTGGAGCGGATCTCGGCCGCGATGCTGGCAGGGCAGGGCTATGTCATGGATGCTGGCGGGCGGACCGCGATGACCGAATATGTCCGCCTGCGCCGTGAGCAGCCGCATTTCGCCAATGCCCGCAGCATCCGCAATGCCTTGGACCGGGCGCGGTTACGTCAGGCAAATCGACTGTTTTCCGGCGCGGGCGTGGTTGACGCGAAAACGCTTTCCACGATAACGGAGGCCGATATTCGTGCGAGCCGCGTCTTTTCCGGCGGGCTCGACATTGACGGCAGCCGCAGGAAGGATTTGCCATGAGCTTCGACCGCAGCATCAAGATCGCCCCCTCGATCCTTTCGGCTGATTTCGCGAATTTCGGGCAGGAAATCCGCGCAGTCGAAGATCAAGGCGCAGATTGGGTCCATGTCGACGTGATGGACGGGCATTTCGTGCCGAACATCACCTTTGGTCCCGCGACCTGCAAGGCGATCCGCCCGCATATCCGCGGCGTGATGGATGTCCATCTGATGATCTCGCCGGTCGATGCCTATATCGACGCTTTCGCGCAATCGGGCGCTGATTTCATCACCGCGCATCTTGAAGCCGGGCCGCATATCCACCGCACTTTGCAGGCGATCCGGGCAACCGGGGCCAAGGCCGGTCTGGCGCTGAATCCCGGCACCCCGGTCGAGGCGGCCAAGGGTCTGCTGGATGATGTCGATCTGGTCTGCATCATGACGGTGAACCCCGGCTTTGGCGGGCAGAAATTCATCCACAGCCAGATCGACAAGGTCCGCGCCTTGCGTGCCATGATCGGCGACCGTCCCGTCCATATCGAGATCGACGGCGGCGTCGATCCGACCACCGCACCCCTGGTGGCCGAGGCCGGTGCCGACGTGCTGGTCGCGGGTTCCGCCGTGTTCAAGGGCGGCTCGGTGTCGAACAGCGCCCCTTACGGCGATAACATCCGCGCCATCCGGGCTGCCGCCGAGGCCGCCTTGCGTTGATCCTGCGGGGACGGGGGGCTAGGATTCCCCTGTTCCAACCGGAGGACGTTGCCCTGACTGTATACGAGGGAAACCGGCTTTGATCTGGCGCGGCGCGACAGCCCTTGCGGGTTCCGCCCTGCGCCTTGCTGCGCCGTTTTCGGGGCCGGATCTGCATGAACGTCTGGCTTTGACCGGCCCCGAGGTGGTTCCGGGCGGGATCTGGCTGCATGCCGCCAGCGTCGGAGAGCTGAACTCGGCGCAGGTGCTGATCGAGTCGCTGGCGGGCGAACTGCCGCTGACCGTCACCACCAACAGCCGCACCGGCCGGGCCTTGGCGCGCAAGTTGGGCTATGCCGCCGTGCTGGCCCCGCTTGACGTGCCGCAGGTGCTGGAGCGGTTTTTGCATCGGGTCGAGCCCTCGGTTCTGGTCACCGTCGAGAATGAGCTTTGGCCCAACCGTTCGGCCCAGGCCGATGCACGGGGCGTGGCGCAGGTCGTGGTGGGCGCGCGGATTTCGGCCCGCTCGGCGGCGCGTTGGGCCAAGGTGCCGGGACTGATCCATCCGATGCTGGCGCGACTGTCGGCGCTGTCGGCGCAGGATGCGGGCAGCGAAGAACGGTTGCTGCAACTGGGCCTGCAGCCGCAGGCGGTCTGCGCGCGATTGAACCTGAAGCTGCTGGGTCCGGCGCGGGTTCAACCGGGGCCGGACGGGCCGGGGCGGGCGCTGACGGTGCTGGCGGCCTCGACCCATGAGGGCGAGGATGAACTGGTCGTCGATGCCTATCTGGCGGCGCGGCTGGCGGTGCCGGCGTTGCGCCTGATCCTTGCCCCACGCCATCCCGAGCGCGGCGATGCGGTGGCCGCGATCCTCAAACAGCGCGGGCTGGATTTCGTACGGCGCAGCCAAGGCGGCGGTCCCGAAGCAGCGGTCCTGCTGGCCGATACGCTGGGCGAGATGGCTGATTGGTATAGAAGCGCCGGGATCTGTATCACCTGCGGTTCCTATTCCGACCGGGGTGGCCATACACCGTGGGAGCCCGCTGCATGGCGCTGCGCCATTCTGCACGGTCCCGATGTCGCGAACCATGCCGCCGATTACGCCGATCTGGACGCGGCGGGGGCGGCGATGGCTGCCCTCGGACCGGATCTGGCTCAGGCGCTGACCCGGCTTGCCCGCGATCCTGAAACACAGCGCCGCATGGGCAAGCTGGCGCGGGATCAATTGCTTGCGCGGGCTGGTGATCCCGCGCCATTGCTGCGGCGGATCATGGATCTGGCGCGCGGCAGGCTTGCATAACCCCGCCCCACACCTGATATCTGTCGGGAAAGGAGCCGACCATGATCCGCTATGACCTGCGCTGCGAAAAAGGCCATCAATTCGATGGTTGGTTCCGCTCGTCCGAAGGGTTTGAGGCCCTGAAGAAGGCGGGTCAGGTCGCCTGCACGCATTGTGGTTCAGTTGTGGTCGAGAAGGCGCTGATGGCGCCGGGGATCGCGGTATCCGAGGTGAAATCCGACCTGCACAGCCCCCGCAACCCGCAGGAGGCCGCGCTGGACAAGCTGCGCCGCCAGGTCGAGGAAAGCTCGGACTATGTCGGCATGTCCTTTGCCGCCGAGGCCCGCGCCATGCATGAGGGCACCGCCCCGGAACGCGCGATCCATGGCGAGGCCAAGCTTGAGGATGCCCGCAAGCTGCTTGAGGACGGGATACCGGTCGCTCCGCTGCCCTTCCGCACGCGCCACGGTGCCAACTGAACGGGCATATCATCGCAAATTGACGTGAGCGCGGCCGCCCTTGCCTGTCGGACAGGGGCGCCAGCACATAATTTGCCTGCATTCCCCAGTTGCAGGAGCGCCGATGCCGACACAACAATCCGAACCGCTGCCGCTTGGCGATACGATACAACGCTATGGGCTGGTCAGCCGCATCCTGCATTGGAGCATGGCGGCGCTGCTTTTGTGGCAGTTTCTGGGCATGGGGCTGAAGCTCACGCTGGGGCGCACGCCCTTGGTGTCGTTCTTTACCGGGTCGCATCAGATGGTCGGGACGGTGCTTTTCGTGCTGATCCTGGCGCGCGTGATCTGGACCATCGCCAATCGCCGTCATCGGCCCGCGCATGGCGATGGCCTGCTGGGTCTGGCGGCGCGCGCAGGGCATATGGCGCTGTATCTGGTGATGCTGATCGTCCCTGCGGCAGCGATCCTGCGGGCCTATGGCTCGGAGCGGGTCTTTGCGCCTTTTGGGTTCCAGATCTTCCCTGCGCAGCAGCCCGAAATCGGCTGGATGGTGGGGATCGGCGACGCGCTGCATGGCGAGCTGGGCTGGCTGATGCTGGCGCTGATCGCGGGGCATGTCGTCATGGTCGGCCTGCACCAAGCCATGTGGCGCGATGGCACGCTTCAGCGCATGGCGGGCCGTCCCCGGGGTTGAAGACGTATTTTTCGTTGATCGCCAACGGTTGCGATGTCACCATTCGGTCATGATGAATGCAGCCTTTGGGATGTCCCAGCCGCAAGATCGCGTGGCCTTTGACCGGGCCGAGCTTGGCATGATCCTGTCCGTCTATGGCCGGATGGTCGCTGCGGGCGAATGGCGCGACTATGCCATGTCCTTCCTGCGGGAGGTCGCGGTGTTTTCGGTCTTTCGCCGCGCCGCCGAACATCCGCTGTACCGCATCGAAAAGCGCCCCAAGATGCGGGCGGCGCAGGGGCAATATGCGGTGATCGCCATGGACGGGCGTATTCTGAAACGCGGGCATGACCTGGCCAATGTCCTGCGCGTGCTGGAAAAGAAGCTGATCCGCCCGGTCGAGTGATCCGCTATTCCGGCTTGATCTTGACCGCCGTGCCGCGGGCGAATGAATCCAGCCGCCCCTTGGCCGCGTCCTGCGTGTTCACGATGCCCGCCACCATCGCCTCGGCATAGGCGGCGTCGAAACCGGACATGTTCTGCATGTGGGAAATGGCCGAGCAAACCGCGAAGTTCGACAAAGGCGTGTTTTGCGCCGCCAGCCGCGCCAGTTCATAAGCCTTGGCCTCGCTGTCCGGCACCCGGTATTGCGCAAGGCCGACGCTGACCGCCTCATCCCCCGCGTAAAGGCGTCCGGTCAGCATCATGTCGACCATGCGGGCGCGGCCGATCAGGGCGGGCACGCGGATCGTCGCGCCGCCGCCGGTGAACAGGCCGCGCTGGCCTTCGGGCAGGCCGAAATAGGTCGTCTCATCCATGACCCGGATATGCACGGATGACGCCAGTTCCAGCCCGCCGCCGACGACCGCGCCTTTCAGCGCTGCGATGACCGGCAGGCCAGCATATTCGATCTTGTTGAAGGCTTCGTGCCAGCGCAGGCAGATGCGCATGAATTCGGCGGGGCTGCGTTGCTCGCGCCCGTGTTCGACCAGATCCAGCCCGGCGCAGAAATGCGGGCCTACCGCCTTCAGCACCACGGCGCGCGCCCCGGATGAGGGCAGGGCGGTGAAGACGCCGATCAGCTCCTCGATGGTCTGAGCATCCAGCGCATTGCGCTTGGCCGGGCGGTTCAGGGTCAGCGTGGCGATGCCCTCGTCGTCGATGTCGAAGAGCAGGTTCTCAAGCCGCAATTCCGAGATGCCCAGCATGGTCTAGCCTTTCGTGATCCAGTGAATGACGGCGGGAAGCGTGGCGATGCTGGCCGCAGTGGAAATCAGGATGGCGGTCGAGACGCGATGCGCGGCCACCCCGAAATATTGCGCCAGTATATAGACATTGCCCGCGACCGGCAGGCTGGCGGCGGCGATCATCACCGCTGCCGAGAAGGGTTCGACATCAAAGATCAGCAGCGCGGCGATGGCCACGGCCAAGGGATGCAGGATCAGCTTGGCGGCACTGAGCCACAGCGCCGGGCCCAGCCGCTCGGCCGAGCGTCCGGCAAGGCTTGCGCCGATCGCGAATAGCGCGCCGGGCGTCGCCGCAGCGCCCAGAAGCGACAGGAATTCGTCCAAAGCGCCGGGCATGGGCAGGTGCAGCCGCGCCCACAGCAGCCCTGCCACCATCGAAACGATCATCGGATTGGCGACAATGCCGCGCGCCAGCGGCCCGATGGTCGCCAGCGTGATCCGCCCCTGCCGCGCCCCGGTGACCAACAGCGTGATCAGGGTCGAGAAGACGACAAGGTCAATCGTCAGCACCATCAGCACCGGCCCGATTGCGCCCTCGCCCAGCAGCACCACCAGCATCGGCACGCCCAGAAAGCCGGTATTGCCGATCATGGCGGTATGGGCCTCCATCGCGGCCTCGGCCAAGCGCAGGCCACGCCAGCGCGCGACAGTCATGGCCAGCGCCCAGACCGCCAGCGAGCCGCCCAGATAGGCCATGACAAAAGCGGGATCGAACAGGCGCTGGACATCGACGTTGGCGGCAAAGCGGAACAGCATCGCCGACAGCGCGAAGTAAAAGACGAATTTTGTCAGCCAGCCGGTTGCTTCCTGCGGAAAGAACCTTGTCCATCCCGCCAGCCAGCCGGTTCCGATCAGCAGGAAAAAGGGCAGGGTCTTCAGAAAGATCTCAAGCATCGGAGCCGCGTTCGACAAGATATTCGGTGGCCCCGTCGGGCAGCGCCGTGCTGGACAGCAGATGATGCCCGGATTCGGCGCAGAAATGCGGGACATCGATCACGGCGGCGCGGTCGGTGGCGATCAGGGTAACCCGCGTCCCGGGCGGCAATGCCACCAGCCGCTTGCGCAGGCGCAGGACCGGCAGGGGGCACAACAGGCCGCGCGCGTCGATGGTCAGGGTCATGCCGGGGACTGCACCCTTGCAAGGCACCACGGGATCAGGTCGCCGGGGACGATCTCCTCGGCCATGTCGCCGGCGAAGGCGCGAAAATCGTCCAGTTGCTCGGTCGGGACCGAGAGCAGCACCGGCACGTCTTGCGCCAGTGCATGGGCGATAAAGTCGCGAAAACCGCCGCCGAAGGATTCCTGCTTGCCGAACTTGTTGACGATGACCAGATCGACGCCTTGGGCCAGCGCTGCCTCGGCCCGGCCAACAGCTTGGGCAAGCGCGTCGGTATCAAGGCGGCAACCCTCGGAGCAGTTGCCCAGATCCTGCGTGATGCCGATTTCGGGTCCATCATCGCCAAGGATGCGCAATTCCATGTCGCAGACCTGATCCGGGCCGCGGTCGATGTTCTTCTGGATCGCCCCCGCCAGCCGGAGACCTTGCGCGGCAAGGGCGCGGGCGGTTTCGGCCAGCAGCCTGTCGGCCGAACCGGCAGTGTCGGTGATGGTGACGAAGCCAAGCATCGGCGTTCCCTTTCAAGGTGGCCAGAATAGCCCCGGCTGCGGCGGGCGCAACATTGGGTATTTAAGAAACGGTGAAGCCCTCAGGCCATTTCGGCCAGCGGCCCGTACAGGATCAGCGCCGGATGCGTGCTGGGACCTTCCGCCTTGAGAAGGGCCGCAAGCCCGGCGACGGTGGTGCGCAGCAGCCGTTGATGCGGGTGGCCCACGGCCTCGGCCAGCAGGGCGGGGGTGTCGGGCGGCAGGCCGTTTTCAATCAGTTGCGCGGCCATGTCGGGGAAGGTGCGCTGCCCCATGAAGACCACCGTGGTCGCATGCGGATCGGCCAAAGCGGCCCAGTTCTGGTCGCCCGGCAGGCCGCCGGTGACATCGGCGCCGGTGATGAATTGCAGCCGCCTTGCTGTCAGGCGCCGGGTCAGCGGGATGCCCGCCATCGCCGCTGCCGCCATGGCCGAAGGGACGCCGGGGACGATCTCGAACGGGATGCCTGCGGCGCGAAGGGCGGTGATTTCTTCCTCAAGCCGCCCGAAGACGCCTGAGTCGCCGGATTTCAGCCGAACCACATGCCGACCGGCGCTGGCATGTTCGACCAGCAGCGCATTCACGTGCTCTTGCTTGGCCGAGGGGCGACCGGCGCGTTTGCCGACGGCGATGCGCAGGGCCTGCGGTCCGGCCTGATCCAGCACCGGACCCGAGGCGAGATCGTCAAACAGCACCACATCCGCGTCCTGCAGGCGGCGGATAGCGCGCAGCGTCAAAAGCTCGGGGTCGCCCGGCCCCGAGGAAACGAAACTGACCATGCCGTTCGGATCGCTCATGTTTCCGCGATGCGGCAAAATAGCCGTCAAGGCAAGGGGGTGGTGCGTGGATGGACAGGCGACTTGCCGCATCGCGCTGCATTTGCCATATAGCGCGCATCCGAGACCCTGGGGATCACATCCATGTTCCGAGCCCGTCATCTTCTGGGGATCGAGCCTCTCGCCCCGGCCGAGATCACCACGCTTCTTGACCTAGCCGAAACCTATGTCGATCTGAACCGCCGCACGGTAAAGCATTCCGATGCCTTGGCCGGGATGACCCAGATCAACATGTTCTTCGAGAACTCGACCCGCACCCAGTCCAGCTTCGAACTGGCGGGCAAGCGGCTGGGTGCCGACGTGATGAACATGTCGATGCAGAACAGCTCGGTGAAGAAGGGCGAGACCCTGATCGACACCGCGATGACGCTGAACGCCATGCATCCCGACCTGCTGGTCGTGCGCCACCCGCAATCGGGTGCGGTCGATCTGCTGGCCCAGAAGGTGAATTGCGCCGTCCTGAACGCGGGCGACGGGCGGCATGAACACCCGACGCAGGCGCTTCTGGACGGGCTGACCATCCGCCGCGCCAAGGGGCGGCTGCACCGCCTGACGGTGGCGATTTGCGGCGATATCGCCCATAGCCGCGTCGCGCGCTCGAACCTGTTCCTGCTGGGCAAGATGGAGAACCGCCTGCGTCTGGTCGGTCCCGCGACCCTGATGCCTGCGGGGGCCCGCGACTGGGGCTGCGAGGTCTATGAGGACATGCGCGAAGGCTTGAAGGGCGCCGATGTCGTCATGATGCTGCGCCTGCAGCGCGAGCGCATGGATGGCGGCTTTATCCCCTCGGAGCGGGAATACTACCACCGCTGGGGTCTGGATGCCGAAAAGCTGGCCTTGGCGGCGCCGGATGCGATCGTCATGCATCCCGGCCCGATGAATCGCGGCGTCGAGATCGACGGCACCATTGCCGACGACATCAATCGCAGCGTGATTCAGGATCAGGTCGAGATGGGCGTGGCCGTCCGCATGGCCGCGATGGACCTGCTGGCGCGCAATCTTCGTGCCGAACGTGGCGCCAAAGCCTCGGAGTTGATGGCATGATCCTGCACTTCCAGAATGCCCGCCTGATCGATCCCGAGGCGCAGGCGGTCGAGGAATCGACCCTGACCATCCGTGATGGCCGTATTGATGCGGTGGGCACTGATGCCCCCGAAGGGGCCGAAGTGATCGATTGCGGCGGCAAGTATCTGGCCCCCGGTCTGATCGATTGGGGCGTCAAGATCGGCGAGCCGGGTGAGCGTCACAAGGAAAGCTTCCGCAGCGCGGGGCTGGCCGCCGCCGCCGGGGGCGTCACCACGGTGATCGCGCGCCCCGACACGATGCCGCCGATCGACACGCCGGAATCGCTGGAATTCGTCACCCGTCGCGCGGCGGATGCGCCGGTGAACATCCATCATATGGCCTCGCTCACCCGTGCCCGCGAAGGTAGCGAGATGGTCGAGATGTCCTTCCTCCAGGACGCCGGCGCGGTGGCCTTTACCGATGGCGTGCGCGTCGTTTCCGACACCCGCCTGATGTCGCGCTGTATGACCTATGCGCGGGGCCTTGGCGCGTTGATCGTGGGCCATCCGCAAGAGCCGATGCTTTCCAAGGGGGCGGCGGCGACCAGCGGGAAATTCGCTTCGCTTTACGGCCTGCCCTCGGTCTCGCCCATGGCCGAGGTGATGGGTCTGGACCGCGACCTTGCCTTGGTCGCCATGACCGGCACGCGCTACCATGCCGACCAGATCACCGTCGCGGCCAGCCTTCCGGCGCTCAAGCGCGCGCGCGAGGCGGGGCTTGACGTGACCGCCGGGGTCTCGATCCATCACCTGACGCTGAACGAATTCGACGTCGGCGATTACCGGACATTCTTCCGCTTCACCCCGCCCCTGCGGGCCGAGGATGACCGGCTGGCCATGGTCGAGGCGGTTGCCGATGGCGTGATCGATGTCATCGCCAGCTTCCACACCCCGCAGGACGAGGAATCGAAGCGCCTGCCCTTTGCCGAGGCGGCCCCCGGCGCCGTCGGCCTGCAGACCCTGCTGCCTGCCGCGATGCGGCTTTACCATTCCGGCGGGCTTAGCCTGCCGCAGCTGTGGCGGGCGATGTCGCTGAACCCGGCGAAACGGCTGGGGCTGGAGGCCGGACGTCTCGGCACCGGTGCGCCCGCGGATCTGGTTCTGTTCGATCCGAATGCGCCCTTCGTGCTGGACCGCTTCACGCTGCTGTCGAAATCCAAGAACACGCCCTTTGACGGGGCGCGGATGCAGGGCCGGGTGCTGGGCACTTGGGTCGCAGGCACGCGCGTCCACGGAGAAGCGGCATGACCGTCATCCTTTGGGCCGTCATCGGCTACCTGCTGGGCTCGATTCCCTTTGGCATCGTCATTACCCGCGCGCTGGGTCTGGGCGATCTGCGCAAGATCGGCTCGGGCAATATTGGTGCCACCAATGTCCTGCGCACCGGCAACAAACCCGCCGCGCTGGCAACCTTGCTGCTCGATTCCGGCAAGGGCGCGATTGCGGTCCTGTTGGCCCGGGCATTGGCCGGACCCGAGGCCGCGCTGGCCGCAGGCGCCGCCGCCTTCCTTGGCCATCTTTTCCCGGTCTGGCTGGGCTTCAAGGGTGGCAAGGGCGTCGCCACCTTCCTCGGCACGCTGCTCGCGCTGGATTGGCGGCTTGGCCTGATCGCCTGCGGCATCTGGCTGCTGACTGCCTTGATCGGGCGTATTTCGTCGCTGTCGGCGCTGGTCGCAGCGGCGCTGACGCCGTTGGTTGCGCTATGGCTGGACGGGCCGTTGATGGCTGCGGTCACGGCGTTCATGACGGTGCTGATCTTCATCCGCCACCACGCCAACATCACCCGTATCCTTGCCGGAACCGAGCCCCGGATCGGCAAGAAGGGCTGATTTCACCGTTCCGGAAATACCCCGGGGTCCGGGGCAGCGCCCCGGCAGCCCCAGTTGAAATCAGCGCGTCGGCACGGGCTCGGGGCCTGCGTAATCATAGAAACCGCGCCCGGTCTTGCGGCCCAGCCAACCGGCCTCGACATATTTGACCAGCAGCGGGCAGGGGCGATACTTGGTATCGGCCAGCCCGTCATGCAGCACGTTCATGATGGCAAGGCAGGTATCCAGCCCGATGAAATCCGCCAGCTCCAGCGGCCCCATCGGATGGTTGGCGCCCAGCTTCATCGATTCGTCGATGGATTTGACCGAGCCGACGCCCTCATACAGCGTATAGACTGCTTCATTGATCATCGGGATCAGGATGCGGTTGACGATGAAGGCGGGGAAATCCTCGGCGCGGGTCGCGGTCTTGCCGATCTTTTCGACGACAGTGATCAGCGCGCTGAAGGTTTCTTCATTGGTGGCGATGCCGCGGATCAGCTCGACCAGTTGCATGACCGGGACCGGGTTCATGAAATGCACGCCCATGAAACGCTCGGGCCGGTCGGTGCGGCTGGCCAGCCGCGTGATCGAGATCGACGAGGTGTTCGAGGCCAGGATGGTTTCGGGCTTCAGATGCGGCAGAAGCTCGGCAAAGATCGCGTGCTTGACGGATTCGCGCTCGGTCGCGGCCTCGATCACCAGATCGCATTGCCCCAGTTCGGCCAGCGTCACCGTCGTGCGGACGCGTCCCAGCGTCGCTTCGCGGTCGGCGGCCGAGATTTTGTCCTTGCTGACCTGACGGTCCAGGTTTTTCCCAATCAGGATCATGGCCTTGTCCAGCGCCTCGGCCGAGATGTCGGTCAGGACCACGTCGTAGCCGGCCAGCGCAAAGACATGGGCGATGCCATTGCCCATTTGCCCGGCGCCGATCACGCCCACTGATTGAATCGTCATGGTTCCATCCCCTTCAACTCCGCCGAGACGATAGGGGCAGAACGCGCTTTCGTTCAATGTAAAAACCGCCCGGAGGCCGGGCGGTTTCGGAACGTCATTTCGGGGGCTCTGCCCTCGATCCCTGCGGGATATTTGCGCAGGAAGGAGGCGTCAGAGTTTCTCGGTCAGCTCGGGGAT
>NZ_WMIG01000024.1 GCF_009711205.1 Paracoccus litorisediminis
CACCGATGGCCTCCCGGTCATCGCACCCTTCGCAAGCTCCGGTTGCGTTGACAGCTGGAGTCGCATCTGGCAGCAAAGGGCTATGGCAGGAAATGCACAATGTGTACAAAGCGCGCGCCCTGCCGGATCGGAGGGGGCGGTGGCGACCACCACGGACGGTGCGGATCTGAAGCGACAGGCGGCCCCGGCCCCGGGATGGGCGGATCTCGGCAAGCGCAAGCGCGCCAAGACCCAACGCATCCGGGAATCCGGGGCGACCACCACTTCCGGGAAGGCGGTGACGGTGCGGCTCTCGCAGGAAGAGCTTGAGGCACTTGCCCGGCTGCAGACCCGCATGGGGGCGGGGTCGCGCTCGGATGCGCTGCGCTCGGTCCTGCGCGCCAGTGTCGGATTGCTGGAATTCCCGCCCGAGCAGGCCGCGAAGCTCGGTGAGATCAAATCCGAGCTGCACAAGATCGGTGTCAATGTGAACCAGATCGCCCTGGCCGCCAATCGCGGGCGCGTCGATCTCGCCCGGGCCGAATGGCAGGCGCTGAACGAGTTGCGCCTCGCGCTGCCAAAGCTCCGGACCTGGCTCAATGCCGTGGTCGAGGAACAGCGCCGCCGCGGCGTGCGGCTCTTCCGGAATTATTCGGAGCGTGCGGATGGCTAGCGTGACGGAAGGGGTCCTCGAGGACTTGCGCCTGCGCTATCTGCGCGGTGGCAAGGGATCCACGCGGCAACGCTTCACCACTCGCGCCAACAATCTCTGGCGTCTGGCCCAGGGCTCGAATGCCGCAGTGCTGAAGAAGATCCATCATGGCGGCACCCATAACCGCAAGCAGCTCGGCAATCAGTTCGACTATCTCTTCGCCAAGGCCAGTGCGATCTTCGGCAATATGGTCGAGCATGATCCGAAGGGGCGCACGCTTAGCCGCGAGGAACGCAAGACCATTGCCGGGGATTGGGAAGATGCCTGGACGGGTGATCCGAAAAACGGCCATACCACGCATCTGCTCCTGTCCTTTCCGGCTGATGTCGCGCCCGAGCGTGCGCTGCAAGTCGCCGAGATCTGGGCGGCGGAAATGTTTCAAAGCGGCCGGCATGTCGCGGATGAATGGGCCTATATCGCGGCGCTGCATACCGATCGCAGCCACCCCCATGTCCATATCGTCATCAACAATCGCGGGCTGGAAAACGACAGCTGGTTCTACATGGCCAAGGGCCATGCCTTTGATGTGTTGAAGATGAAGGAGCGCATGGTCGAGATCGCGGCGGAGCAGGGGCTCTATCTCGACAGTGCCTCGCGCATTGAGCGTGGCAAGCTCACCTATGGCCCATCGCGGGCCGAGCTGGAGCGGGCTTTGCGCGAGGGCCGCGAGGTCCGGGAAGTGCCGCTGCAGGGTCAGGCGGTGCGTGATGCCCTGGCGCAGATCCGCGAGAACGTCGCCACCTTGCAGATCTTCTCTTCCATGGCGCGGCAAGGTCGCGAGGCGGAATTGGCGGCGCGGATCGAGGCTGTCGCGCAGCGCCTCGCGCGCGGCGGGATCATTCAATCGACGGAGGATTTCATGCAAGCTCAGGACGTTCAGAGCCGCGGCGATCTCGGCCGCTATTACGATACCTGGCTCAGCCGGGTCGAGAGTGGCATCAAGCAATTGCCGCAATCGGAACAAGGCGAGATGCGGCGCGACTTCTACACCGCCGCCGCCGATGTCGCCCGCGAGCTGGGCGATGCCCGTGGCGCCGCGTTGATGCAGCGCCCGGCGCAGGAGGCGCTGCATCGCAGCCAGATCGGCGCGACTGCAATCACCCGCGATGGGGTGACCCGCGAGATCGGCCGTGACGGCATCGCCGAGATCCGCGACCGGATTTCCGCGGCGGCGAGATCCAGCGGACTGGATCCGGCCCAGGTGCAACAGCGCCTGAGCCAGGGCGCGGCCAATGCCTGGCAGGAGCGCGACTGGACGCGGCAGGACATCCAGGCGGTGGCGGAGAGCCGGCGGCTCGATCTCGCCGGCGAGAAGGATCCGGGCAAGGCCGCAAGCCTGGTCGACAGTTTCTATGCCAAGGCCGCCGAACTGCTGGATCGCGGCTTCGAGCCGCGCCGCGACAATGATCGCCTGTCACGGACCCTGCAGGCGATGTCGCAGGCGCTGCAACAGGATTGTCAGCTGGCCTTCCAGAGTGACGAACAGGCTGGACGCTTCGCCAGGGATCTGAGCCAACGCTACGGCAATGACCTGATGTCACGGCTGGCCAAGGGCGACGACCGCGCCTTGGCCATCGATATTCCCGATCCTGCGCAAAGGCGTGACATCGCCCGGGCCATCACCGCCGCCGCCGAACAGCATGAGAGCATGGGCATGAGCCTGAAACAGGTCCAGGAGGCCAAGGCGCGGCTGCCAGATCTGGGAACGGGCGCGGGCAAGCGCCAGGCGGATCGCTCGCAAGCACCTGACCGTGAGCATCGCGACCGCGAGCGTTAGGTCGATGACAAGGGAGGGCAGGGTGATGGAGATCGATCAGGGCAAGATTGACGATTGCGCTCTCGCTTCGCTCTTCCTGACGCTGGATCGCGACCGCCGGGTCTCCAGGCGCAGGAGGAAAGGGGCACCGGATGATCACCCTTGCGATCTTCCCCGACGGGACGGTGTTTGATCTTGGCGGGGCTGATGATGTCGACGCGCGGCAATTGGACGCACTCCGCGATCTGCGGGACGATTGGAAAGCTGCCAGTTCTTACTACGTCAAGATAACGTAGCTCTTCCTACTCAATGAAAGCGGTTTTGGACGCTCTGCCCCCTCCCGTGCTAGTCCAGCTGAACTTACCGGGAGAAACAGATGAACATCAGCGTAAGCCAGACGCCACCGCCACTCCTGTCCCGTGACATGGTTCTGCCAAGACAGCGCGGATTGTATTTCGGAGGGGGCTGGCATGCAGCCGAAGCCGGGCGGAGCTTCGAGATAACCAGTCCCGGAAGTGGTGAATCCCTTGGTCTGGTGGCGGATGCCTCGCCGTGCGATGTGGATCGCGCAGTGGCCGCCGCGCGCGCCGCCTTTCCGGATTGGCGCGACACTGCCCCGCTTGAACGCGCCAGAATGCTGCGGCGCATGGCCCAGATCGTGAGGGACAATGCCCGTGAACTGGCGATGCTTGACGCGCTGGACTGCGGTAATCCCGTCGCCGCCATGGTCGGGGATGCAGCGATCGCAGCCGCGCAGATCGACTTCTTCGCTGGCCTCGTGACCGAGATGAAGGGGGCCTCGATCCCGATGGGACCGGACCGGCTGAACACTTCGGTGCGCGAGCCGCTGGGCGTGGTCGCCCGAATCGTGCCCTTCAACCATCCCTTCATGTTCGCGGCCGGAAAGTCGGCGGCGCCGCTGGCGGCGGGCAACACGATCATCGTCAAGCCGCCAGAGCAGGCGCCGCTTTCGGCATTGCGACTTGCCGAGCTGCTGGAGGATGTGCTGCCGCCCGGCGTGTTCAATGTCGTCACCGGATCGGGGCGTGCGACGGGCGAGGCTTTGGTGCGCCATCCAGGCACAGACTCGGTCGCACTGATCGGCTCGGTCGGTGCGGGGCAGGGCGTGATGCGCAGCGCGGCCGACAGGGTCAAGCCGGTGCTGCTTGAGCTTGGTGGCAAGAACGCCCTGATTGCCGGGCCTGATGCCGACCCCGAGGCGGTGGCGGGTGCCATGGTCGCGGGCATGAACTTTGCCTGGTGCGGGCAGTCTTGCGGCTCGACCAGCCGGGCCTTCCTGCATGCCGACATCCATGACCGCGTCCTTGCCCATCTGGCCGAGAAGATCTGTGCCTTCCGGCCGGGTCGGCCGGATGATTGGGCGACGACCATGGGGGCAATCATCTCGCCCGCGCAGCACCAGCGCATCCTTGGCTATATCGAGACGGCCAAGGCCGAGGGCGCAAGGCTGGTGCATGGCGGCGTCGTGCCGGAGGGCCCCGAGACCGAGGGCGGACTCTTCATCGAGCCCACGGTATTCGCCGATGTCACACAGGACATGACCATCGCGCGCGAGGAAATCTTCGGCCCGGTCCTTGCCGTTTTGAAATGGCAGGACGAGGCCCGGATGCTGCGCGAGGTAAACTCGGTAGAGGTCGGGCTGACCTGCGCGATCTGGACCAACGATCTGGCGGCGGCCATGCGCATCGCGGCCGCCGTTGATGTCGGATATGTCTGGGTCAACGAGGTCAGCCGGCATTTTTTGGGCGCGCCCTTTGGCGGCACCAAGCTGTCGGGGCTGGGGCGCGAGGAATGCCTGGCCGAACTGCTGAGCTTCACCAAGGAAAAGAACATCCATGTCAAGTTCGGGCCGCGCGCGGTCTGACCGGATGGGGAGGGGGGAATATGCGTTTCGAGGACAGACCGATGCGATGGGACGTGCTGGTCGGCGCGGTGATCATCGGCGTCGCGGCAATCTTCTTTGGCTATGGCCTGAGGCTGTCCTTTGGCAGCCCGATGCAGATGGGGCCCGGCTTCGTTCCGGTCTGCACGGCGGCGATCCTTGCCCTGCTGGGCACCATCATCACGGTCGAGGGCTGGCGGGGCGAGCCGACCCTTGCCGACCTGCCGCGCCTGCGGCCCTTTCTCGTCGTCGTGGCCTGTCCCATCGTCTTTGCGATGATGATCGGCTGGGCCGGAATGGTTCCCACGGTGATCGTCACCTCGCTTCTGGCCCGCATGGCCGAGCCGTTTCGCTGGGGTTGGGATCTTCTGCTGGTTCCGCTGACGCTGGTGATTATCGCGGTCGTCGTCTTCATCAAGTTCATCGGCGTGGCCATTCCGATCTTCTGATCGGCTGAAAAGGGGGGAGGAAGAAATGCTGCATGAATTCATGAACGGCTTCGGCCTTGCGGCAAGCTGGCAGAATCTTGGCTTTGCGCTGGTCGGCTGCGTGCTCGGCACACTGATTGGTGTCCTGCCGGGGGTTGGGCCGCTGGCGACGATCTCGATGCTGCTGTCGATCACGATCTATCTGGACCCGCTGTCGTCGCTGGTCATGCTGGCCGGGATCTTTTACGGCGCGCAATATGGCGGCTCGACCACGGCCATCCTGTGCAACCTGCCGGGCGAGGCCTCGGCCGTTGTCACCGTGCTTGACGGCCACAAGATGGCGCGGAAAGGACGGGCGGGGGCTGCACTGGCCATCGCGGCGCTCGGCTCGCTGTTCGCGGGGATCGTCGCGACACTGATCATCGCGCTTTTCGCGCCGGCACTGTCGAAATTCGCGCTGCGCTTCAATGCGCCGGAATATTTCGTGCTGATGATGCTGGGCCTGTTCGCGGCAGTCGTCTTTTCGCATGGCAAGATGTCGAAGGCGCTGGCGATGACCGCCCTTGGCATCCTGCTGGGCACCATTGGCACCGATATCGAGACCGGCGCCTCGCGCTATACCTTCGGCGTTCCGCAACTGTCCGAAGGCATCGGCATTGTCGCGCTGTCGATGGGGCTGTTTGGTTTGTCCGAGATCATCATGAACATCTCGCGCACCGAAAGCCGCGAGGTTCTGAGCGCGACCATTGGCAGGCTCTGGCCCTCGCGTGAGGAAACCCGTCGCGCGGCCCCGGCGGTCGTGCGCGGCACGGCAATCGGCGCGCTTTTGGGGCTGCTGCCGGGCGGTGGCGTCACACTGTCAACCTTTGCCGCCTATATCTTCGAGAAGAAGATCTCGAAGAACCCGCAGGAATTCGGGCAGGGCGCGGTCGAGGGTCTGGCCGCGCCGGAGGCCGCCAACAATGCCGCCGCCCAGACCTCGTTCATTCCGCTGCTGACGCTGGGCATTCCGACCACGCCGACGCTCGCGCTGCTTCTTGGCGCGATGATCATGCAGGGCATCCAGCCCGGCCCGCAGGTGATGACGACCCGACCGGACCTGTTCTGGGGTCTGATCGCCTCGATGCTGATCGGCAATGTCATGCTGGTGATCATCAACCTGCCGATGATCGGCGTCTGGGTGCAATTGCTGCGCGTGCCCTATCGAATCCTGTTCCCGGTCATCCTGACAATCTGCTGCATCGGGGCCTATGCGATGGAGTTCTCCTCCGTCGACCTGATCTCGATGGCGCTGTTTGCCGGGGCGGGGGTGCTGCTGTCGGCCTTCGGCTTCCCGCCGGTGCCCCTGTTGCTGGGCTTCATCCTCGGGCCGCTGGCCGAGGAGAACCTGCGCCGCGCCATGGCGATCGCCGGGGGTGACATCACCGTCTTTGTCACCCGGCCGGTATCGGCGACGATGATCGGTGTCATCCTGCTGATGGTCCTGATCATGGCCGCGCCGAAGTTCCGCCGGAACCGCGCCGTCTTCGACGAGGGCTAGAACCCGATCCGCGCCGGCCCGCCCTGCGGGCCGCGCCTGAACAGACCACCACCCGACAATGCCGCCACCCGCCGTCCCCGCATCAGCGGGGGCGACCGGGGCAGGCTTGCCCGCAGGATATCGGCCCGGTCCGGCACGCCAAAGCCAAAAGCTTCCGCAGCCCCAAATCGACGGTCTTTGTCCGTCGACCGGCCCGAATGGAATACTGCCTCCAATGAAAGGGGACTGAATATCATGAAGGACACGCCAAAAAGCATCTGCGTGAGCGCGGCACCCGCCGATGTCGAGCAGCCGCTGCGTCAGGAAACGTTCGATGCGATCTTTGGCAGCGATTTGATGGCCGAGGCAATCAAGGCGCTGGACATTCCCTATGTCGCGCTGAACCCCGGAGCGAGCTATCGCGGGCTGCATGACAGTCTGGTGAACTATCTTGGCAATGAAGGCCCGCAGATGCTGCTGTGCCTGCATGAGGAACATGCCGTCGCGATCGCCCATGGCTGGGCCAAGGTGACGGGCCGCGCGATGGCGGCGGTGGCGCATTCGAATGTCGGGTTGATGCATGCCACCATGGCCGTGTTCAACGCTTGGTGTGACCGGATGCCGCTGATCTTGCTGGGCGCGACCGGGCCGGTGGATGCCGCGAAACGTCGCCCGTGGATCGAATGGATCCATACCGCGCGCGACCAAGGCGCGTTGGTGCGGGACTATGTGAAATGGGACGACCAGCCCGGCTCGGCGCTGGCGGCGCGGGAATCGATCCTGCGGGCCGACTGGATCTCGAACATGGCGCCCAAGGGGCCGGTCTATGTGAACCTCGATGCCGGGCTGCAGGAGGCCGAGCTGCCCGCGTTGCCCTCCGCGATCGACGCGGGCCGCTATCGTCCGGCGGTGTCCTCGGGGGCGGATGCGGTGGAGTTGGCGCGGATCGCCGAGGTGCTGCTGCAAGCCCGCAAGCCAGTCATTCTGGCGGGCCGCGCCTCTCGCGACCCGGAGGCCTGGAACCGGCGGATCGCGCTTGCCGAGAGGCTGGGGGCGAAGGTGCTGACCGACCTGAAGATCGGCGCGAGCTTTCCGACCGACCATCCGCTGCATGCCGGGGCGCCCGGCATCTATGCCGTGCCCGAGGCCCGCGCCGCAGTTGCCGAGGCCGACGTGATCCTATCGCTCGATTGGGTCGATCTGGGCGGGATGCTGGATGCGGCCTTCCAGGGGGCGCCGGTCACGGCGACGGTGATCCAGATCTCGCTGGACCATAACCTGCATCGCGGCTGGAGCATGGATTATCAGGCCTTGCCTGTCGTCGACATCATGCTGGCGGCCGATCCGGATCAGGCCTTACCGGGCCTTTGTGGGGCTTTGGGCATCGGTGACAGCCTGCCCGCAACCTATCTTCCCAAGGCGCTGGCGGATTATCCCGAACTGGGCGAGGAGCCGATCCTGATGGGGCATCTGGCCCATGCGCTGGCGCGCGCGACGCAGGGCTATGATGTGTCCTTCGTCCATCTGCCGCTGGGCTGGGACGGAGCGCTCTGGCATTTCCGCCATCCGCTGGATTTCCTCGGCTCTGATGGCGGCGGCGGGATCGGCGGCGGACCGGGCATCGCCGTTGGCGCAGCGCTGGCGCTGAAGGATACCGGGCGGCTGCCGGTCTGCGTCGGGGGCGATGGCGATTTCCTGATGGGCGTCACCGCGATCTGGACCGCCGTGCATTACCGCATCCCGCTGCTGTATCTGGTCGGGAACAATCAGTCCTTCTTCAATGACGAGGTGCATCAGGAACGGGTGGCGAGGATGCGCGGCCGCCCGGTCGAGAACAAGTGGATCGGGATGCGCATGGACGATCCCGAGATCGACGTGGCGGGGATCGCGCGGGCGCAGGGCGCGCTTGGCCTTGGCCCGGTGAAATCGGCCGATGCGCTGGAAGCGGTGCTGCGCGAGGCGCTGGCCCATGTCGAGGCCGGTGGCGTCGCCGTCGTCGATATCCGGGTCGAGCCCGGCTACACCCCGGCAATGGTCGCCTCGCTGAACCGCCATGCGGGGGAGAAGAAGTGATGCTGCAGCTTTCAATCGCCTGTGGCGACTATGACCGTAATCGCCCGCTGCTGGATGGCCGCGTGCAGATCGACGGTGTCGAGCCGGTCGTGATGCGCCTCAATCCCGAGGAAATGTTCTTTCGCGCCATGCGCCACGAGGCCTTCGACATCTGCGAATTGTCGCTGTCCTCGCATACGCTGCGGGTGTCGCGGGGCGATGCGCCCTATGTCGCGATCCCGGCCTTCGTGTCGCGCGCCTTCCGCCATACCGGCATCATCGTGCGCAGCGACAGCGGCATCCGACGGCCCGAGGATCTGAAGGGCCGCCGGGTCGGCATTCCGGAATGGCAATTGACCGCCAATGTCTGGATCCGCGCCCTGCTGGAGCATGAATATGGCGTGCGGATGCAGGATATCTACTGGGTGAGGGGAGGTCTGGAAGAACCGGGCCGCGTCGAAAAGGTCAAGCTGGACCTACCCGAAGGCGTCAGGATCGAGGAGATCGGCCCCGAGGACACCTTGCGCGACATGCTGGCGGATGGTCGCATCGACGCCTTCATCGGGCCTCGTGCCCCGACCAGTTTCGTGCCATCCAACCCCGGCCTGCGCTGGATTTTCGACGACCCGACTGCTGAGGCGCGGGCATTCTTCCAGAAGACCCGGATCTTTCCGATCATGCATGTGATCGGCATCCGCCGCACGCTGGTCGATGCACATCCCTGGCTGCCGATGGCGGTGTTCAAGGGCTTTGTGGAATCCAAGCGGGTTGCGCTGGAGCATCTCTCCGAGACCTCGGCGACCAAAGTGACCCTGCCCTTCATCGAGGAACAGTTGCGGCAAGCCCGCAGCCTGATGGGCGAGGATTTCTGGCCCTATGGCTTCCAGCCGAACCGGCATGTGCTGGATTACTTCGCCGAGGCGCATCACCATCAGGGCCTTTCGGCGCGCAGGGTCGATCCGTCCGAGCTGTTCCACCAGTCGACGCTGGAAAGCTACATCATCTGAGATCGCGCGCGTCACCGCTTCTGCCTGTAAACCCGGCCCCACAAGGCCGGGTTTTTCACTGTCTGACGCGCGGCCTGCCGGTGACGAAAAAGGATGCCGGATTTCTCCGGCATCCTTGTGGCTGGCGGGTGGGTTTTGGATCGCGCGTCAGGCGGGCTCGGTCGCGGCGCCTTCCGGGGCATAACCCATGATCGCCTCGAAGCGCCGGCAATAAAGCGGCCAGGCTTCGGGATTGATCAGCCGTGGCGGCCGACGACCATTCAGGATCTCGATCCATTGCGTTGCGGCGTATTCGGTGATGCCGGTCTGGGATTCGGCTGACATTCCGGCAAGGTGCGGGTTCGCGATGACATTGTCGAAGGCCAGCAGCGGATGATCCGGGGCCGGGGGTTCGACAAGGAACACATCAAGGCCCGCACCCGCGATCAGGTTCCGCGACAGGGCTTCGGCCAGTCGCGCCTCGTCATGGATACCGCCCCGCGCCGTGTTCACGAAGAAAGCTGTGGGCTTCATCATCGAGAATTCCCGCAGCCCGATGCTGCCGAAAGTCTCGTCCGTGCGGGGGCAGTGGACGCTGATGAAATCGGACCGGCCGAACAGTTCGTCGCGGGAGACGGGTTCGGCGCCGCGGGCGCGGATCTCGTCCTCCGAGAGATGGGGGTCATGGGCAAGGACGGTCATGTCAAAGCCGTTGCGGCAGATCTTCGCGGTCAGCCGGCCGATATTGCCAAGGCCGAGGATGCCCACGGTTTTGCGCTGGATATTGTTGCCGGTATAGATGAAGCGATCCACATCCGCTTCGCGATGGACCGCGCGGTCCGAGCTGGAGATGCGCTTGGACAGCGACAGCATCAGGCCCACCGCATGTTCCGCCACGGCGGGCGCATTGCCGCCCGCCTGATTGACGACCAAAACGCCCTTGCGCGTGCAGGCCTCGACGTCGATCACGTCATAGCCAGAGCCGGTCGAACTGATCGCAAGCAGGTTGGGCGCGCGTTCCAGCAGCGGCGCCTCGGCCAGCCAGAACTGGTCCAGCTCGACCCGCGACTGGATCTGATAGCCATGCGCCGCAGCCATCGCCGTATCGTTCACCGCACGCGGGTCGGCGTAGCGCAGGCGCGTCACCTCGATCTCGGGCGCGGTGGTCAGGACGCGGGTTGCCGCATCGTCATCGGCCCATCTTTCGAAAAAGACCAGTTTCGCTTTCTTCGCTGTCATCTTGTGCCTTTCAGCTTGGTT
Source organism: Paracoccus litorisediminis (assembly GCF_009711205.1). Classification (GTDB taxonomy): domain Bacteria; phylum Pseudomonadota; class Alphaproteobacteria; order Rhodobacterales; family Rhodobacteraceae; genus Paracoccus; species Paracoccus litorisediminis. The sequence continues at coordinate 10,596 of NZ_WMIG01000024.1, forward strand.
GTGCGTGAGTTGTTTCATTCGGGCTGGAAGCCGATCCGCGTCAGGATATCGCCATAGAACTGGTGATCCTGACGGACCCGGCCCTCGAATGCGTCGGGGTTGCTGGCAACTGGCGTCTGCCCCGTGGCCTTGATGCGTGCGGCCAGATCCGGGTCGGCGAGCGCATCCGCGACTGCGTGATGCAGCTTCTCGATCACCTCGGGCGGAGTGTCCTTGGGCGCGTGCAGACCCGTCCAATAAGAGAGGCGGCTGAGATCCTGATAGCCCAGCTCTCCGGCCGAGGGGATGTCGGGGGTCGCCCCGTTCCGATCGGGCGACATGACCAGCAGCCCGTCGACCTGCCCGCTGGCATAATAGCTGTCCATCATCTGCGACGAGAAATTCGTCACCTGCGCCTGATTGGACAGGATGTCTGTCGCGACCGCGCCTCCACCCCGATATTGGACGATGTTCAGGTCGATGCCGGTTTCCAGTTCCAGCACGCCGGCGACGATATCCCCCATGCTGCCGACCCCCTGAGAGCCGAAGACCAGCTTGCCGGGATCCGCCTTGGCTGCCGTCACCAGATCGTCGAAGCTGGACCAGTGCGAGTCCTTGCTTGCGATCACATAATAGGGGCTTTCGACCAGCATGGTGACATGGGCCAGATCCTCGATCGGATCGACCGGCTGGTCGGGATAGACATGGGGGCCCGAACCCATCACCGAATTGGTCGAGATCAGCAGGGTATGGCCATCGGGCGTGGCACTCGCCACGGCCTCGGTCGCGAGGTTTCCGTTCGCGCCGGTGGGGTTCTCGACCACGACCGGCTGGCCCAGTTCCTTGGACAGATAGGGCGCCAGCAGCCGGACGAAGACATCCGTGCCACCACCCGCCGCAAAGCCGATTACCAGATGCACCGGGCGTTGCGGATAATCCGTCTCCGCGGCAAGCGCGGGTTGGCAGAGCAGCCCCATAAGCGCCGCCGCGCCGGTGCCGAGCAAAGTCGTTTCGAAAAGCTTCCTTGTCATCCACTCCTCCTCGCTGGATGCCGACGACACCGGGCCGCGCCCCGTCCTTGCAAACGGTGCCCAAGGCGAAATCCTGTTCCTGGGGATGGGGCCTGCTCCTCCTGCAGGACACCGGGTCAGCGTGTCAAAAATGACACCAACACTCGTCGAGTGGAAAATACTTTAATCTTCTGGCAGCCAGAGCGAAGCGATCTCGACGCGGCGGCCGGTCAGCGCGTCGGATCCGTGTCCTGCCCCTTGGCGATCTGGCGGATGATCTGCTTCAGGGCCTCGGCGGCGGGCGACGCGGTGCGGCGGCGTTCGGACAGGATATAGCAGGCGCGGCGCAGCTTGAGTCCGCGCAGCGGCACGAATACGAGGCCGCCGGTCCCCATCACCTCCATCGCCAGTCGTGGCAGAAATCCGATGCCCAGATTTGCCTCGATCATCATCAACTGGGCGACGGTGCTGTAGGCCTGCAATTGTCCTTCGAGTAGCGAGCGGGGAAAATGGACCGAGCGGCGAAGCATGGCAGAGGTTCCCGTCTCGCCCAGAAGCGAAATCACCGTCTCCTCCGACAGCTCGCCGAAACTGACGTCTGCACACTTTGCAAGTCTATGATCTAACGAGCAAACCATTCCGATATCGTCATGAATTATCGGCTCTGCCTCAAGTTCGGTGGTGGGTCGCCAGCGGGCCGCGACTGCAAACTCGACCTCCTTGTTCAGGATCATCTTCTCGATGCGACCGGCAACATCGTCATGGATCAAGATGCGGATGCCGGGATGGCGCATGCGGAAAATGCGCAAAGCGGGGATCAGCAGGGTCTTGGTCAGCGACGGTGCCGCCGCAACCGAAACTTCTCCGGTCTCAAGCCCGCCGACCAGACTGAGGTCGCGCAGTGCGCGGTGGTGCAGCGACATGATCTGCTGGCAGTCGATCAGGAACTGCTTTCCAGCGGCTGTCAGTTCGACCGGGCGCGACTTGCGGTCGATCAGTTGCGTGCCGGTTTCCTGCTCTACCGCCTGAACCGCTTCGGTCAGGGCCGAGGTCGCGATTCCCAGCTTCGCGGCAGCCGCGCGAAAGGAGCCCTCGGCGGCAATCGCGATGAAAGCCCGAAAATGCCGGACACCTATGTTCGATTTTTCAGAAATCATATTCTGCATTTTCTGTATTTACGAAATTATGGCATTGATCGCAATCCTTCCTGCAAGTAAGGGAGGTGCGATTTGCGCGATCTACAGGATACTCCGCCGGTGATGCCCGCGACCGAGGGCGCGTTGGCGCAATCGGATATAGCGGCCCTGACGGGGGCCCTCCGGACTGAAGGCTTTCGCGGGGGAATCGACCATGATCCGGCAAGCTGCGCGGCTGCTTCGACCGACAACAGCGTCTATTGCATCGCGCCGTCGCTGATCCTGTCGCCCCAGGACGAGGCCGATTGCGAGGCGATGATGCGATGCCTGAACCGGCCGCAATTCGCACGATGGCCGGTGACCGCGCGCGGCGGGGGGACCGGCACGAATGGGCAGTCGCTGAATAGCGGGATCGTCGTCGACCTGCGGCGTCGCATGAACCGGATCCTCGAAATCAACCCGGAGGCAGGTTGGGCGGATGTCGAGCCGGGCGTGGTTCTGGATCTGTTGAACGATACGCTGGCGGCGCATGGCCTGTTCTTCGCGCCCGAGACCTCGACCTCCAGCCGCTGCACCATCGGCGGCATGGTGGCGACCGACGCGTCGGGCAAGGGATCGCGCCGCTATGGCAAGACCGCCGACAATGTGATCGGGCTCAGCGCCATCATCGAAGGGCGCGCCGTCAACAGTCTGGCCGCGTCCCTGCCAGCGGCGCTGGAGGCTGAGGTCGAGGCCGCCTGCAACTCTGGCCGGCCGCATCTGCTGAGCCGGGTGCCCGCGCTGTCGCGGCGCTTTTCGGGCTATGATCTGGAACGCGCGCGGCGCGGACCCGATGGGTTCGAATGGTGGCGCCTCTTCATCGGGGCCGAAGGGACGCTGGGACTGGTGACCCGTATCCGGCTGCGGCTTTTGCCGCGTCCGCCACATCGCCGCCTGCTGGTGGCAGCGTTTGACGGCTTCGCTGCGGCGCTCGATTCGGTTTCGGCATTGCTCGGCCATCAGCCGCTGGCGGTGGAATGCCTTGACGAATGGGTGGCGCGTCTGGCCGGGGATGCAGGCCTGCTTCTTGACCTGCCGCGCGCGGTCCGGGGCGCGGATGGTCAGGCGCCGGTCTTCAACTTCATCGAATGCTCGGGCGGCGATGCCGAGGCGCTGAATGCGCAGGTTGCGGCAATTGCACGTGATTTGCCGAAGCTGTCCGGATTTACCGGTCTGCATGTCGCCTCGGACCCAGAGGAGATTGCGCGGCTCTGGACGATCCGCAGCGCGAGCGTCGGGTTGCTGGCCCGGCGGGATGACGCTCAGAGAGGTCGGGTGCCCGTCTCCTTCGTCGAGGATTGCGTCCTGCCGCCGGAAAACCTCTCGACCTTCGTTGCCGAGTTCGGCGCGCTGATGCAGGCCGAGGGGCTGCGCTACGGCATCTACGGTCATGCCGATGTGGGCTGCCTGCATGTCCGGCCGGCGCTGGATATCGCCGATCTGAATGACCGCGTCCGGCTTGGCAGGATCTCGGATCAGGTGTTCGCCATGGTGACGCGGCTTGGCGGGATCTTCTGGGGCGAGCATGGCAAGGGTGTCCGGGGCCAGTATCTTGCCGAACTCGTCGGGGCAGAGTGTTTCGCAGCGTTCAGGCAGATCAAATCCGCGTTCGATCCCAATGAGAGGTTCAATCCCGGCAAGCTGATCACGCTGGAAAGGGGGCTGCTGGGCGTCCGGTCGACGCCGTTTCGTCCGATGCGCCGCGATGGTGTTCTTGCCCGCGCCTATGGCTGCAACGGTAATGCGCTTTGCCATTCCTATGCGGCCAGCCAGCCGATGTGCCCGTCCTTCCGTGTGAGCGGTCAGGCGCTGCATTCACCGAAGGGCAGGGCAGAGGCGCTGAAGCTGTGGGATGGCGCGCGCCGCAGCGGCAGCCTGACGCCCCTGATCGAAGCGTCGGTCCATGCGGCGATGGAGACCTGCCTGGGCTGCAAGGCCTGCGCCAGCACCTGCCCCATTCAGATCGACATCCCCGAGATGCGGTCGCATTTCCTTGAGCACTGGCATGGAACCCGGCCCCGGCGTTTGTCGGACCGCGCGATGATCCTGCTGGAGCGCCACCATCGCGCAATCGGGCGACTGCGTCCGTTCCTGGCCTTTGGTCCGGTGGCTGCGCTCATGTCGCGCCTCGCTGTGCGTTTGGGTGTCAATGACGCTCCGTCCGTCTCGCGACGGGGATTGGCCGATCTTGGGGTCGAGGTCGTGACGCCCCGGCAGGTTGCCAGCCGCGTGTCGCGCGGCAAGCTGACCCCGAACAATGTTCTGATCGCGCCGGACGCCTTTAGCGAACTGTTCGACACCGATGCCATTTGCGACATCGTGGACGGATTGCGCGCGCTTGGATTTGCGCCTGCGATCCTGCGACTGCCAGCAGGGGGCAAGGCGGCCCATGCCTCGGGTGCGCGCGCGGCCTTTTTGCGCATGGCAACGATCCTGAAGGGCGAGCTGGACCGGCTCGCGGATTGCAACCTGCCGGTCATTGCCTGCGACCCGTCATTCGTCACGCTTCTGCGCGAGGAATACCGACATGCCGGGATGATGCCGCGCCGGAAGGTGGTCTCGATGGCAGAATTCCTACTCTCGCTGCCAGAGGATGCCTTGCCGCGTCTGCCGCCCGATGGCCAGAGATACAGGGTGTTTCTGCATTGCACCGAACGAGCGAAGGGGCAGACGAGCAGCATGGAATGGCGGGCCCTTGGCGAAAGGCTGGGGTTGAATTTCGAGATCGCGGCGACGGGATGCTGCGGCATGTCCGGTGCCTATGGCCATGAGGCGCGCAACCTGACGAACAGCCGGAAGCTTTTCGATCTGTCATGGGCGCCGCTGATCGAACCGGGCGCGACCGTGATGGCGACGGGCTTCTCCTGCCGCTGCCAGTCCCGGCGCTTCGCACAGGCCAAGGCCGTGCATCCGATGCGGCTGATTGCCGACCGTTTCGCGGGCTTGCCGAGGTCCGATCCAGCCAAAACGTGATGGTCTGGCCAAGGGAAACGGCATTGGCCAGCACAGCCACCGGGTCGCCATTATTCCCATCGGGGCGGGCAGCTTCCTCCGTCCCGATGGGAGGAGTTCATGACGATTTCGAAGATAACGCGAAGAAGCCTTCTCGCGGCGGGTCTGTCCGTTCCGGTCGTTCTGGCCGCGCCGGGCCTGCTCAGGGCCAAGACATATGCGACCAAGCCGGTGCGGCTTTTCGTGGGCACCGCGGCGGCCGGCAGCAATGATCTGGTCGCGCGCCTGATCGCGCCGGGGCTTGAGGCCGCGCTTGGACAGCCCGTGGTGGTCGAGAACCGCCCCGGCGGCGCGACAACCATGGCGGTCGGTCTGGTGGCGCAGGCGGAACCCGACGGCCATACGCTGCTGGTGTCCAGTGCCGCCGCGCTCTCGACCTATGTGACCAGCGTGAAGAAGCCGCCCAGCCTGCTGGATGATCTGGACCATGTCACGATGATCTGCGACGGCGCCTTCATCTATGCCGTGCACAAGGACGTGCCCGCTGCGAACACGGCCGAGTTCGTCGCACTGATGAAGGAGCGTCCGGGCAGCGTTCGCTATGGCGCGACGGGCACAGGCGGAGGCATCCATCTGTCGGGCACCCTGTTCCAGCAGCAGACCGGCACCAGCATGGTCGTCATCCAATATGCCAATGCCGGGATGCGCCTGAACGAATTGATCGCCAACCAGACGCAGCTTGGTATTGCCGGGGCCGCGGTTCTTGAGGCGCAGATCCGCGCCGGGGCGCTGCGCCCGCTTTTCGTCGCAGGAGGCAGTCGCCTTCAGTTGATGCCCGATGTTCCGACCAGTCTCGAGGACGGGCTGACCGGACTCGAGGGCATCAGCAACTGGTTCGGCCTGCACGGACCAAAGGGGCTTTCCCCCGAAGTGTCCGTGACCCTGAACACCGCGCTGGCATCGGTGCTGACCGAGCAACGCGTGCAGGACGGCCTCGCGGCTGCCGGTTTCGCCGTCGATCAGAAAGGGGCGGATGCTCTGGTGTCGCGGATGCGAATGGATGCGGAACTGACGCGCAAGATCGCGGATTCCGCAGGGATCCGCGTCGAATAGATACACAAAGAATGGCAAGGGCCCTTCGCATGACAGGGCCCTTGCATCTGCCGTGCGATCGCTACGGCATGAAAGAGCCGCCGGTCATGTCAAGGATGGCTCCGGTGACGAAGCCCGCCTCGTCCGAAGCCAGATAGGCGACGGCGGCGGCGATGTCCTCGGGCTCGGCGATGCGGCCGACCGGGGTCTCGCGGATCGCTGCATGATGGGTCGCGCCGCCATCGGCAAGGTTGCTGTTCAAGCCGGTGTTCACCCGCGATGGTGCGATGCTGTTCACGGTGATCCCGAAGGGCGCGACCTCGGCCGCCATGATCCGGTGCAGGCCTGCCAGCCCCGATTTCGACGCCGCGTAATGCGCGTTGCCAAAGGTTCGTGTCCGTGCCGCGCGGGAGGAGATCGTGACGATACGTCCCCAGCCGTGCCGCTTCATCAACGGGATTGTCGCCTGTGCCATCAGCATCGGCCCGGTCAGATTCACCGCGAGGGTCTGGTTCCAAAGCGCCAGTGGCATGTCCTCGACAGTGGGATTGCGCCCCTCGATCCGGGGCAGGATGCCGGCGCAATTGACCAGCACGTCGACCCCGCCCAGATCGCCCTCGACCGCTCTGATGGTCGCCACGACCGATACCGGGTCCGCGACGTCAAGCGCATAGCCCCGCGCGTCGATGCCAAGACCGCGCAGTTCCGTCGCCGCCGACTCGGCGGCGGGGCCGTCGATATCGGCCAGCGCGATCGCCAGCCCGGTCGCCCCGAGCATCCGGCCTGAAGCAAGGCCGATGCCCCGTGCGCCGCCGGTCACCAGCGCGACGCGCCTGCGGTTTTGTTCATGTGTCATTGGCTTTTCACCGGTTGCAATGTGGCAAGCGACGCTGCTGCGCGCCGGGCACGCTCGGCGACCGGCAGGGACAACAGTTCCTCGACTGGCAGCTCTACCGAAAGCGGCGTCCCCTCGGGCAGGGCGTCGATATAGGCGCGCAGCGGGATTGCGCCATTCCCCGGCAGCAGGCGGCCACGGCGCGCCTCTTCGGCCAGCGCATCGCGGCTGGGCGCGAGGCGGTGGGCGTCGCAGATCTGAAGATGCGAAACCATGCCGGGCGGCAGGGCCGCAATTTCCGCAGCCGTGGCGTTGGTGCGAAAGGCGTGCAACGCATCGACCACGATCCCGGCATTCGTCGCGCCGGATGCGCGGATCAGCGCCGCGGCGCTGCCCAGAGAGTTGATGGCGCGGAAGGCCATGAATTCGACTCCGATGCGAAGCCCGTGGCTGCTGGCGAGTTCGCAGAGCATGGCCAGCGCCTCCACTTCTCCGCCGGGGCGCAGGGTGCCGGGACCATGGATCGGCTCATGACCAAGGCACGAGACACGCGACGCCCCCAGCGTCGAAGCTGTCTCCAGCATGGCCTGCAATTCGGCCTCGGGTGGCAGATGGCCAAGGACCAGCGCCTCGACATCAAAGACGCGCAGGCCGGTATCGGCCAGCGCATGGCGGATGTCGCGGATCAGGGGCGCATTGCCGACGATCTCGGTGTGAAGCGGTCGCAGCGCGCCCGAGCGCAGCGGCAAGCCCACCGCGGCAAAGCCCGCTGCCGCGGCCGCGCGAACAAGCGCGACCGGGCCTTCATCCGTCATCCCGAGTTGTGCGAGGGCGATTTCCGCCGGGTTCAGGATCATCTGATGCTCCTGCCCTGTCAGGCCGCGCGATTGGCGACGCGACCGGCCGGGGCAATCGCGGCGGCGCGGCAATCCTCGATCAGCTTCTGGACCTTCCAGTTGTCCTCGACCGTGACCAGCAACGGCGTGCCGTTTTCGATGACATCGACGAAATGCTCGATCTCGCGCGCGAACTGGTTCACGCCCACCACGCCCGGAATATCGACATCGGTGCCGTTGATGCGATAGCCGGTCGCGGTCAGCACGATCGAACCGCCATCCGTTTCGGCCTCGATGCGCAGCTTTCCGGCATCGGTGATCATCAGCCCGTCGGACAGGATCGGCGGGTTGGGTGACCAGCTTGAAAGCACGCTTGCCGTCACGCCCGAGGGCGAGACCATCGAGGTGAAGAACAGATCCTCGGTCGGGGCATCGAAATGCACGTTGTCGAGTTGGGCAAAGCGCGGTGTCAGCATCTCGCCGGTGAACCAGCTTGCAAGGTCAAGCTGATGGATGGCGTTGACCAGCAGCGCGCCACCGATCACCGGCTCGGACCGCCAGCCCGCCATCGAGGGCTTGCGGACATTGGTCGAGATATGGACACGGCGCAATTCGCCCATGCCGCGCAGCGCGTCGTGAAAGCCCCGGATATGGGGGTTGGTGCGCAGCAGATAGCCCGGCATGATCGTGACCGGGACCGAGGCCGCGAATTCGACCAGCTCGCGCGCCTCGGCCGTATCGGGCGCCATCGGCTTTTCGCACAGCACATGCTTGCCCGCATTGGCCAGCCTGCGGGTCAGGTCGGGATGCAGATGCGGCGGCAGGGCAAGGCAGGCGGCGTCGATGCTGTCGAGGTCGAGCGCGTCGAAGGACGCCACTGCTTTCGCGCCGACCGTTGCTGCCTGATCCGCGCAGCCTGCGCCGGGATCGACAAGGGCCACGATGTCATGGCCCAGTTCCTGAAGCGCCTTTACATGGCGTGAGCCTGCCCAGCCCAGCGATCCGATGACGGCAAATCTCATGGTTCTCCTCCCATTTGGAAAATTCGGCTTCGACGCCTGCGCCTTGGTCGGCGCAAGCGGTGCGGTTGGTTCCTTGCCCGGCGGTCAGCCCAGCGGCAGGGTGCTCAACTCGATCGACTGGAACCTCCAGTCACCGGAGGCGCGGATGAATGTCGCGAAGCAATCGCCCACGGCACGGATCTTGCCCGGCCCGTCGCGCCAGTCGGTCAGCAGGATATAGGAAATGCCCTCGGCGCGATCCGGTCCGGGTCCGGGGTTCAGGACGATGTCGGTCTGCTGATGCCGGACAAGGCCCCTGAACATCTCGCGCCGGCCAAGCGCCATCTCCATCAGCGCCGCGTGGCCCGTGGTGCTGCCCGCCGGGTTGGCGATTTGGCCCGGTGCTGTGGCACTTGGGTTCAGCCGTGTGAAGCTGCCATCCGGGGCGAAAAGCTCGACCCATTTCCGGGCCTCGCCATGGTTGAAATAGTGGCAATACAATGCGTAAAGCCGCAGGATTGCCTGCTCATCCTCGACCGGAAGACGAGCGGGCAAGACTTCCATCCGCATGAAGGGGGTCCACCTCGCCTGTGGCGGCCGGTCCCGGTCTGGTGGGGGGCCGCAGGTCTGTCTTTGCAGGCCGAGGCTAGCGCGCCGTTACGCCGCCAGTCCAATAGCGATGGGATATTCCAGCACCAAGGGGAATGTCTGGCCTAGTCCAGATCGGCGGCGGTCAGGCCCTCGCGCGGGGCGACCATGGGCTGAACGCGGCTCAGCCCGCTGCGGATCTGGACCTTGATCAACTCGGCCAGTTCGGCCTCGTTGATCAGCGGCGGGCGGCGCAGCGAATGCAGCAGATAGAGCGTGCGCACCAGCTTGCCACCCTTGATCCTGCGGCCGGTCAGCTCGCCGCGCGCAAGCTCGCCGATGACGCTGCCATATGGCATCACGCTGGAGACCGCGCCGTCCTTGACCAGAGATTTCATGATCCCGACCGAGGACGCTTCGAACTGGACCTGCGGAAAGCGCCCGATCGTCTCGGCGGCCTGATGGACAAGCTGGTGCACATGATCGCGCTCGCCCGCAAGAACCAGCGGCCGGTCCAGCAACTCCTCAAGCGAGATGTCTTCGCTGGTGCTCATGTCGGCGCTGACGAATAGCAGTTCCTCGTCAAACAGCGCCTCGCGTGAGATGCCGGGCCGGTCATTGACCTGATAGGCCAGTGCCAGATGGACCTCGCCGCGTTCCAGCGCATCGACGAGGACAAAGGACATCTCCTCGACGACGCTGAGATTGATGTTCTCCATGTCGTCGCGCACGCGCAGCATCAGATGCGCGCCGAAGAGGTTCCCCAGACCGGGCGTCAGACCAAGGGTGATGCTCTCGGCCATCGAGGTCGTCTCGGCCAGCATCTCGCGCCGGGTCGATTCGACCAGACGCAGGATCTCGCGCGAGCGTTCATAAAGCAGGTTTCCCGCACCAGTCGCCGAGACGCCGCGCGAATGGCGGATCAGCAGCGGAATGCCAAGCTCCTCCTCCAGATGGCGGATTTGCAACCCCAGCGCCGGCTGGGCGACATGCAACTGCTCGGCCGCGCGGGTGATATTGCCGGCATCGACCGTCTGGACGAAATAGCGAAGCTGACGCAGGTTCATTATGGTTCCTCCCCCCGACAAACTAGTGGCCCTAGCCGGGCCCGGCTAGGGCCGACATGCGGGCAGAAACGCCAAGGCCAGAGCCAACGGCCCCGGCCTTGTCCAATCCCCGATGTGGCGCTTGCACAATCAGCCCAGCAGGTCCGCGATGGCGACCTCGCGGCCTTGTGCTGCTGAGAGCTTGATCGCCTCGACCACGGCAAGTGTCGCCAGCGCGCTTTCGACATCGGCCAGTGGCTCCTCCTCGCGCCGGATGACGCGCAGGAAATGCTGCATCTGCAATTCCATCGACTCGGCCGCGACGTGATACAGCTTGCGCCGGATGAAGGTCGCATCGCGCCCGCCATTGGGGCTGTTCGACCATGTCTCAAGCGTTGGCACGGCCAGCGACGCCTCGGTGCCGGCGATGACATAGCTGTTCTCGGGCTGCCAGGCAAAGCGCGGGTCTTCCTGCGAGGTCATTTCCCAGCACCACGGCGCCACGACGTTGTCCGAGATCAGGAAGGTTCCGACCGCACCCGAGGCAAAGCGCATCAGGATCGCGGCCGTATCCTCGACCGGCGCGCCGCGCGATGCGTTCGAGGTCATGGCGGAGACGGCGACGATCTCGCCGCAGATGGCGCGCAGGCTGTCGATGTCGTGGATCGCGTTGATCAGCAGGGTGCCACCCCCAGCGGTGGGATCGGTCTTCCACGCTTCCTGAAAATACTCGTCGGGTTTGCGCCGCAACCAGAGGCCGTTGACGGCGAGAACTTGTCCCAGACCGCCCGCGCGGACATGCTCAACCGCAGCCTTGATGATCGGGTTGTGGCGGCGATGATGGCCGACCAGCGCGGGCAGGCCGGATGCGCGTTGCGCCTCGCGCAGGCCAAGCCCTGCCGCGACCGTGTCGGCGACCGGCTTCTCGATCAGCGGCACGACGCCGGCCGCAAGGCAATCGATCGCGGCGCTTGCATGATAGGCGTTCGGGGTCGAGATCACTGCCCCCTCGGCGGCGACCTCGGCCAGCATCTCATGATGATCGGCGAAGGTCGGAATGCCTTCGGCCGCATAGCGATCACGGGTCTGGGGATTGAGTTCGGCGATCCCGACAATCTCGATACCGGGAACGCGGCGGGCGACCGCGATATGGTGGCGGCCCATGATACCAGCGCCGATGAAGGCGATCCTGACATTCTGCATCATTGTTTCCATGAACTGTATCTAAGGCAGGGTGGATGGATCAGCTCTTGGGGAAGGGCGGGTTCAGAATGTTGTTCATCGCCTCGACCGCGTTCAGATAGCCCGCCGCGCCAAAGCCGAAGATCACGCCGGTCGCGACCGGCCGCACATGCGACAATTGCCGGAAGGCCCGGTCGGCATAGCGATAGGAATTGTTGAAATGCAGCTCGATGATCGGGACGGTCAGGATACGCAGCGCGTCGGGAATGGCGATCGAGGTATGGGTATATGCGCCGGGATTGATGATGACGCCCGCGATCGAGCCATGCCCCTGCTGGATCCAGGTCACCAGCTCGCCCTCGTAATTCGACTGGCGGAAATCGACATCGAGGCCCAGCCCCTCGGCCTTGGCGCGGACGGCGGTTTCGACATCGGCCAGCGTCTGGCGGCCGTAAAGCTCGGGCTCGCGCACGCCCAGCATGTTCAGGTTCGGCCCGTTCAGGCACAGGATCAGCGGATTTGACATTGGACCTCCTCATGCTGGACGACGCAATGCGGTCCAGCCTCCGCCAACCGGGATAGCGGGCAGTCCGCGCGCCCGTCCAATCCTGTTAACCTATTTCTGCCAGACGTTTTCATTCGGTCGCGACCCGGACGGTTCAAAACCTGCGGCGCGGCGGGACAGGGCCCGACCCAAACCGATTGGGTATCCCTCGGCAAGTGAAACGGTATTTGTCTTTCCATGGCGCAGGTGGACTTCTGGCTGTCGCGGCGGATGATTTTCGGGAGGAGGATCGGCGCCCGTGCTGGGAGGATGGCAGGATGAATAGGGAAATCTCGCGTCGTCGCCTGTTGACGGCAAGCGGTGCGGCACTGGGCTGGCTGGCGATGCCTTCGCTTGCACGCAGCCAAGGGGAGGGGCTGTCCCAGCCCCTGACGATTGTTCTGGGCTTTGCGCCGGGGGGCGGCGCCGACAACTATGTCCGGCTGCTTGCGCCGTTTCTCTCGGAGGCGTTGGGACAGCCGGTGGTGGTCGAAAACCGGCCCGGCGCGAACGGCACCATCGCCTCGCGCTATGTCAAGGACAGCAAGCCCGACGGGACGACGCTGCTGTTCAACACCTCGTCCTCGATGGCGGCGGGGTCTTATACCATGCCCGATCTGGACTTTGACCCGATCGAGGATCTGCGCCCCGTCACGCTGGGCGTGCTGTCCCATTACGTTCTGATCGGCGCGCCGGGGCTCAAGGCCAACAACTGGCCGGAATTCGTCGCGCTGGCCCAGTCCGAGCCGGGCAAGCTGGTTCATGCCTGCGTGGGCGTGGGTTCGGTCAACGAATATATCGTCGATCACCTGTGCCAGCAGGCCGGGATCAAGGTGAACAACGTGATTTACCCCGGCGGCGGTCCGGCGATGACCGACCTGCTCGCCAATCAGGCCCAGTTCATGACCAGCTCGATCAGCCAGTCCGAGGGCTATATCCGGCAGGGTCAGGTCAAGGCCCTGATGATCGCCGCGCCCAAGCGCGCGCCGCAATTGCCCGATGTCCCGGCCTCGACCGAGTTCGGGCTGACCGGTGTCGATCAGATGGCTTTCTGGATGGCGGCTTCGGTCGCGAAATCGACGCCGGACGAAATCGTGCGACTGCTTTCGGACGGCATCGCCAAGGCGCAGGCCAATCCCGACCTGATGGTGAAACTTGGCGCGATGGGTCTGACCCCCGCCGCCGCCGGCCCTGCCGATTACGAGGCGCGGCTGCGCGCTGATCACGCGCTTTACGGTCAGGTCTTCGAGGCCAAGGCAAAAGGATGACCGGGCCAGACCGGCCCGCAGGAGAAGCTGATGATCTGCGTTTCACACCTCACCGCATTGGACCTGCCGCCCGAGGACATGGTCATCGCTGCCGCTCGCGCCGGCTTTTCCGGTGTCGGATTGCGGATCTTTCCGCCAGCGCAATCGCCCGACCAATATCCGGTCTGGAATGACAGGGCGCGCATTCGCAGCCTGCGCGACATTGCCCGCGACCACGGCATCCGCATCTTCGAGGCGGAATCCTTCGGGATGGGTGCAGAGGTTGACCGGACAGCCTATGCCCGCGCCGTCGAGGCGGCGGCCGAGCTTGGCGCCGGGGTCATCACCTCGGCCGGGATCGACGACGATGCGGGCAGGCTGGCCGCGAACTATCACTGGCTGGCCGAAACCGCCGCAGGCCACGGCCTTGTGCTGGCGATGGAGTTCATGCCCTATCGCGGCATGAAGACGCTGGAGGCCGCATTGAAGATGCATCGGCGCGTCGACCACCCCCGGGCGAAGCTGCTGATCGATGCGATCCATCTCAGCCGCTCGGGCGCGGGGCTGGCCGAGATGGCGGCGATCCCGGACCGCTCGGCCATCGGGCATTTCCACATCTGCGACGCGCCCGCCATTCCGCCCGCGCAGCTTGAGGACAAGTTGCAGGAAAGCCGGACCGGCCGCCTTTATCCGGGCGAGGGTGGGTTGCCGCTGTCTGACCTGCTCGCGCTGCTGCCGGAGGGCTGCCCGATCTCGCTCGAGGCGCCGCATCGCGACCAGCAAGGCTGGGCGCCGCAGGACCGCATCGCGGCGGCGGGACGCGTCACGCTGGACTGGTTCAGGCGGCACTCGGTCGCGGTGGCCTGAGAATTGCGGCAGCGAAATTTGGTCTGGCGGTTGGCGCGTCCGCTTCTGGTCTCGGCCCTGATCGGTCAGGTCGTCGCGCCATTGGTGCGTATCGCGACCAGCTATCGCGCCACCGACTTGGACCTGAGCCCGCAACAGGTCCTGCTGCTTTCCTCGGCCTTTTCGGTGCTGCCGATGTTTCTGGCGGTGCGGATGGGGCGATACAATGACCTGCATGGCAATGGTCATGCGGCGATCATCGGTTCGGCGCTGGTGCTTTGCGCCTGCCTGATGCTGGTGTGGCCGGGCGGCAACCTGCTGTGGCTGGTCGCGGTCTCGATCGTGCTGGGTCTTGGCCAGACCTTCCAGTTGACGGGCCTGCAGGGCGAAATCGGCATGCTGCGCCTGCCCAGCCAGCGCAGCAGCATGGTCGGATCGCTGATGTTCTGGCAGGCCGTGGGGCAGGTCGCCGCGCCCCTGCTGCTGAGCCTGGTCGCGATCGGGCTGGGCCGGGACGCGCTTGGCCTGCTGTCGCTGCGCCTCGCGCTGGTTGCAAGCGCTCTGGCGGCTTTCGGCCTTGGGCTGGGGCTGCTGATCTGGCGCAACGCGGCGCCCCCGCGCGTGATCGGGATGGATGCGGCAAGGATGCGGCGTATAATCGCCGTGCCGGGCTTTCTGTGGGTGATCGTCGCGGGCAGCCTTTGCGTGGCGGTTCATGACCTCGTTCTGGTCTTCATGCCGGTGCTGGGCGTCGCCCGTGGGATCGCTGCGACCGAAGTGGGCGTTCTGCTGGCCATGTTCGCCATTGGCCAGATGATCTCGCGCGCCTGCTATCGTCGGGTGGTCCTGTGGTGGGGGCCGAGGCGGTTGATGTATGGGGCGGTGCTGGCGACGGCGCTCGCCTCCTCCGCTCTGGCCTTGCCGCTGGGCACGGTCGCGACCGGCGCGGCGCTTGGGCTGACGGGGCTGTCCATGGGCTTCGCGATCACCTCCTCGGTCTCGCTGACCATGGACCTTGCGCCGAGGGGTGCGCGCGCGACCAGCCTTGGCCTGCGCCTTGCGCTGAACCGGGCGGGACAGTTCCTGATCCCGCTGGCCTCGGGTGGTGCTGCGGCGGCGCTGGGACCGGGCGCGGTCTTTGCGCTGCTGGGCGCGATCCTCTGTGGCGTCGGACTGAGCGGGTCGCGACAAATGCTGCGAAAATGCTGAAAGGACTTTCATGAAACCCAAGATCCTCGTGCTGAACGGCTGCAACCTGAACCTCGTGGGGGTGCGCAACCCGACACTTTACGGCGGCGCGACGCTGGCCGATATCGAGCGCGTGACGCGGGCCAGTGCCGAAGCCATGGGCTATGCGTTGGATTTTCGTCAGTCCAATCTGGAGGGCGAGATCATCAACTGGATCCACGACGCCCGCGAATGGGCGGCAGGCGTGATCATCAACCCGGCCGCCTTTACCCAAAGCTCGCTGCCCATCGCCGACGCGCTTTCGGTGCTGAACTGCCCGGTGATCGAGTTGCATTTCGCCAATGTCCATCGCGATCCCGCCAAGGCGAACCGCCATCTGTCGCTGGTGCGCCCGGTCGTCACCGGCTTCATCGCGGGCTTTGGTCCCGAAGGTTATCTGCACGCCTTGAACGCCGT
Organism: Paracoccus litorisediminis; assembly: GCF_009711205.1. Lineage (GTDB taxonomy): Bacteria > Pseudomonadota > Alphaproteobacteria > Rhodobacterales > Rhodobacteraceae > Paracoccus > Paracoccus litorisediminis. Next base: position 26,573 of record NZ_WMIG01000024.1, read on the forward strand.
GCATCTGGCATTGAACCCGGTCGAGTTCGCCCTTGGCCGCGCAAAGGAGTAACGCATGAACATGAACGACAAGCCCATCGCGGTGGTGACCGGCGGGGCAGGGGGCATCGGGCAGGTGATCTGCAGGCTCTTGGCGCGCGAGGGCTGGCGGGTCGTCGTCTGCGATATCAACCTTGAAGGGGCGCAGGCCGTGGCCGCGGAATGCGGCGGGCACGCACGCCGGATCGACATTACCGATGCCGACGCGGTCGAAGCCACCGTCGAGCAGATCGAACAGGAGATCGGCCCGGTCGTCGCCGTCGCCCATTCCGCCGCCACCTTCGGAGAGTTGAAGCCGGTCGAGGAGGTCTCGCTCGCGGATTGGGACCGCATCACCTCGCTGGTCCATCGCGGCACCTATGTCGTCTCGGTCGCCTTCGCCAAACGGATGGCCCGGCGCGGCAAGGGTTCCTTCGTGGCGTTGTCGTCCTGGAACGGGGTCCGATCGGCAAGGATGCATGCCTATTGCAGCTCCAAGGCCGCGGTGAACCTGCTGATGGAGGGGATGGCGATGGAATGGGGCCGCAGCGGGCTGCGCTTCAACGCCGTCTCGCCCGGCGTGGTGATGACCGAGCGCGTGGCCGAGCGCATCCGCACCGGCACGCGCTATACCATGAACCCGATCGAGATGACGGCGCTTGGCCGGCTTGTGACCTCCGAGGAGGTGGCCGAGGCCGTGGCCTTCCTGATGTCGGACCGCGCCTCGGGGATTACCGGGGCGAACCTGCTGGTCGATACCGGGACCACGATCAGCCAGGCGTGGGGGCTGTTCGGCGGCGTGCCCGCGCCCCGCCCACAGGACGAAGGAGCCCCGGCATGAGTCACCCCCTTGGCATGGCCTATCTGACGCTGGGCGATCTTGATCCGATGGACATGGTCGTGGCTGCCGCCGAGGGCGGCTTTGGCGCGACCGGCCTTCGGCTGACCGGGCATCGTCCGGGCGATCCCTGGCCCCTCGACCCGAGCGATGCCGATCAGGTCTTGAGGCTGCGCGACCGGGCAAGGGCGGCGGGCATCCTGATCGCCAATGCCTGCACCTATCGCTTCACTCCGGATACCGATCCGAGTGACTATCTTGCGGTCCTGCGCGCCTGCGAGACCCTCGGCACGGCGACGATGATCGCAAATGCCGCCTGTGAGGATCAGGCGCTTGCCGCCCGCAATCTGGCGGCGGTTGCCGACATGGCGGCGGATCATGGCATTCGCATCGCCTTCGAGTTCATCCCGGTCAGCACCGTGCCCTCGCTGGGCGCGGCGCTGCGCCTGATCGAGATGACCGACCGCAGCAATGTCGGGCTGGCGATCGACGCCCTTCACCTGTGGCGCTCGGGCGGGCGACCCGAGGATCTGGCCGGGGTGCCGCCGGAGAAGCTGTATGTGGTTCAGCTTTGCGACGGTCCGCTGGCCCGTCCCGAGGGCGAGGCGCTTTACCATGAAATGCGGGCCGGACGGCTTTTGCCGGGCGAGGGGGAATTCGATCTGGCCGCATTGCTGCGCGCCATGCCCGCGGATGCCGAGATCGAGGCGGAGGTTCCCGATGACAGGCACGCGCATCTTTTGCCCGCCGCGAGGGCGGCGCGTGTCTGGCGCGCGACATCGGCGTTTCTGGAGCGGCAGCATCATGGGGCGACAGCATGAGCGCGGGACGCCTTCTGGGGCGCATCGACCCTCAGCGGGTGTGCATGATGGAACTGCCACCCGCGCCCGACGCGTTGCTCGCCGTCTTGCGGGCCATAGACGGCCCCTGCGAGCTGGTGTCGGATGCGCTGGACGATCTGGGCTTTGACAGCGTCATCGCGTCAAGCGAGCTGCGGCCGACGATCATCGGCGCAACGATGGTCGGACCCGCCATCACCCTTCGGAACCGCGCGCTAGCGGTCGATCCCTTCATCGCAGCGCGGGAGGGCCACGCCAACCGGCAGACCGATTTCGAGGCCCATGCCCTGACCCGGCCGGGCGACGTGCTGGTGATCGAAGGATGTCCGGGCATGTCCAGCCTTGGCGGGATCTCGGCCACGATGGGCAAGCGTCAAGGGGGGCTTGGCGCGGTCATCGACGGTGGGATTCGCGACGTCCGGCATTCCCGTGGGATCGGCTATCCGGTCTGGTGCCGCGAAACCACCTCGCGCACCGGACGCTGGCGGCAGGAAACCGTCGAGATCAACGGCCCGGTCACCGTGGCAGGGGTTCGCGTCGATCCCGGCGACATCATCTGCGCCGATGACAGCGGGGTCTGCGTCATCCCCCTCGCCCTGCTGGGTCAGGTGGTGACGCTGGTGCGCCGCCGGCTGGAAACGGACCGGGAAAGCCTTGAGTTTCTGGCCAGCGACCGCCCCCTGAACGAATTTCCCCGGCCCGACGCCGCGCGTTTTCGCGAATGATAAAGGCACCGCGACAGCGGTGCCCTTCATCTCTCAGGCGCGGCGGACATGGCCGAAGCGGTCATGCCCGGCATAGACCGCGCCGCGCGCGGCACCTGCAAAGATCTGCGCCCGCATCTGTTCCTCGATTTCGGCCACAAGCCCGGCATCCTCGATCAGGGCGCTCAGCTGGGCGCGCGGCAGCACGATCACTCCATCCTCGTCCCCGACCAGCCAGTCGCCGGGATGGATGGTTACCCGACCCGCCGGTCCGGCCCCGGCCAGCGGGATTGGCCGGTCGGTCGCGATGAAATGCCATGCGCCGCGACAGTTGCGGGGCGAGTGGCCCCGCGCCAGGGCCGGAAGTTCCGGATAATCGGCAGCATCGCGCAGGCGTCCATCGGTGATTACGGCCGCCGCGCCGCGCCTGCGCCATGCGCTGATCATGTTGCCCCCTGCCAGCGCCATATCGCAACCATTGGCGGGGCCGATCACCACGATGCTGCCCGGCGTCACTGCCGTGTCCACCGCGTCGATGGCAAGGCCCGGACCCGGTCCCGCCCGCCCCGACAGGCAGGCTGCCGGGCCGGCAAAGCGCCGCGCCATTGTCAGCGGGCGCAGGGCTGGCGACAGGACCTGATCAGGCAGGCCCGCCGCCTCCAGCGTGTCGCTGAGCAGGGCGACGGGAAGCTGACCCAATCGCGTGGCAATCGCGTTGATTGCGTCAGCCAACGCGGATGCCTGTCGCCTGTGCGACCGAGGCGAAGATCGCGTCATCCGCCTGCATCCGTGCAATGAAGCTTTCGCGGCTGTCGCCCACGATCTTCATCCCTGCCGCGGTTGCCTTCTCGACCGCCTCGGGGCGTTGCAGCGCCTTGATCGTCGCGGCATGGACCTGCGTCAGGATCTCTTCGGGCGTGCCCTTGGGGGCGTGCAGCGCATACCAGTTGTTGATCCGGTCGACATCGGCAATACCCAATTCGGCCGAAGTCGGAATGCCGTCGATCTCGGTCTCGCGCTCTTGCGACGCGGTGAACAGCGGCACAAGCGAGCCCGCGCGGATATGCGAGGCGGTGGTCGAAATGGCGTTGTTCGCCATCTGGATCTGGTTGCTCAGTAGGTCGGTCATGATGTCGGGCGAACCCTTGTAGTGGATCGCCTGCATGTCCAGCCCTTCGCGCAGCTTCAGCAGTTCCGCTGACAGATGGATATTGGCACCCGCGCCGGGAGTGCCATGTCGGAATTCACCGGGTTTGGACTTTGCCAAAGCGCTGAATTCCTGCCAGTTCTTCGGGCCCAGCGTCGCGGGAATCGTAAAGGTGAAGTTCCCGATCACCAACATGGTGATATGCTCAAGAATGTCGACCGGATTGCCCGGCACATTCTGGTGGGTATGGGCCGTGGCCATCATTCCCGAGCTTGAGCAGAACAGCACATGCCCGTCGGGATCGGCGTCGCGGGCATAGGCAAGCCCGATATTCCCGGCAGCCCCCGCACGGTTTTCGACAAGGATCGGCTGGCCCAGTTCCTGTTGCAGCACGGGCTGAATCAGCCGGGCGAAGAGGTCGTTTCCGCCCCCGGCAGCATTCGGCACCACGATGGTGACGGGCCTTGTCGCATAGGATTGAGCGCGCAGAAGGCCCGGCGCAGCCAGCAAGGCCCCCCCCGTGGCTACCGCCGAAATAAGAAAACGTCGGCGTCGTGCCGAATAGTTTGACATGGTTCACTCCTCCCCGAGTGTTCGACGATCGCCTGCGCCCTTTAGCACTTGGCTGGCGCAAGTCGAATGCAGCAAATCGTCTTTTTCGAGCAATTGCGGGGTCGACACTGGATGGTACGACGCGATGCGTCCAAGTGTATCTCTGCATGTCTGACCTACCGGAAAACTTTGGTGTCAGACGGGTACTTGGCTTGCGCTCTGCTTCGAACCAGCTCAAACGTGAAAGGATTAGGCGCAATTGCCGCCAGGCGAGCACGGCGACATGCGGCGCGACTTCCACACCGCCGCCGCCGATGTCGCCCGCGAGCTGGGGGATGCCCGTGGCGCCGCGTTGATGCAGCGCCCGGCGCAGGAGGCGCTGCTTCGAGCGGCGCCGCGACAATGATCGCCTGTCACGGCCCCTGCAGGCCATGTCGTAGGCGCTGCAACTGGATGGTCAGCTGGCCTTCCAAAGTGACGAACAGGCCGGACGCTTCGCCAGAGATCTGAGCACGCGCTATGGCAATGACCTGGTGTCACGGCTGCCAAGGGCGACGACCGCGCCTTGGCCACCCATATTCCGGATCCTGCGCAAATGCGCGACATCGCGCGGGCCAGCACCGCCGCCGCCGAGCAGCATGAGAGCATGGGCATGAGCCTGAAACAGGTCCCGGAGGCCAAGGCGCGGCTGTAGGATCTGGGAGCGGGTGAGGGCAGGCTCGAGGTGGAGAGACCTCCGTCCATCCCGCGCGAGGATCGTGATCGCGAACGGTAGGATTACAGCAGGGAAGGGCAGTCGATGGAGATCGATCAGGGAAAGATCGACGATTGCGCGCTCACCTTGCTCTTCTCGCGCTACGGGGCGATCCCGTTGCACACATGCCATCATTTCGCCGCGATGAAAGTGGTGGCTTTCATCTTGCCAGAAGCTGGGCATTCGATTGGGATAAGGGGATGTACGGAAAGCAGAAGGAAACTTACACATGTCCAAATCCCTGACCAAGGCTGAACTGATCACAGAGCTTGCCAGTCGCGCAGGTACGGACAAGAAGGCGGCTACCGCGATCATCGAGGCGCTCAGCGGATTGATCCATGACCAGGTGGTTGCGGGCGGTGCGGTCACCATCCCGGAAGTAGGCAAGATCTATTGCCGCGAGCGCGCAGCACGTACTGTACGCAATCCTTCGACCGGTGCGGCAATTGAGAAGGAAGCTGACCGTGCGGTGAAAATGACCTTTGCCAAAACGATCAAGGACAAGGTGAACGCCTGAGTTCGCGCGGAAACGCAAAAAGACGCGACGCGCGAGCGACGCGTCTCTCGAAGCCAGCATCTGCGTCTGGTTCCCAGCGCCGTGGCAGCCACGCCGAAAACTCTCGCAGGATAGCCAAACAGGGCGGTGAGCTGCCCACTGCACTGCGGCAACGCATACGCAGCATGATTGCGAAAGCGGCCGCTCAGACGGCGTGCAGCGGGACACGGGGCCTCACATCCCAGATCGCGCTGCAGCGAAAATTACAAGCAGTCGCTCAGGACAGCGCCACGAGCCGGGTGATAAGTCAAGACAGGGCGGAAAACCGTCAGCCGCGAAGCGGCATAGCGACCTCAGAGACTAGCACAACCTAACCGGACGCTTTCCCTGTGACTGAGAGCACGAACGTTCTTCTCGCAGCGGATCAGAATGGATTCCGGTGCATGTTTTCCCCAAAGACGGGCTTTCGATCCAGCGGGCGATATGACGTCGGTTTGCGAGGTAGCACAAGTTGCTACATCCAGCCATGTAGCGAGGGTTTCCTGACAAATCGCCGCATATCTCGAAAAAGCGCAGATTGCATAACCTTTACGGGATTCGACAGATCCGTCCGTGGCATCTGCTTTTCCAGAAGGACTGCCAAAACTGCCTCGGCTGTTTGTATATCGATAGCCAGTGATGAAAGATTTATGTCCTCTCCGGGCCGAAGATCGCACAGTAGACCAGTCCCGGTAGCAAGGCTTTCTCCAAAAGAGATAACGGTCTTCCCCAAAAGTGCACTTTCCAATAGCGTCGTAGAGTTTATGCCCATTACAAGACCGCATTCCGATAGACTCTGAAACATCGGCTTCTGGGGATTATCAACAACCACGCCCGGACGAGGCGTCAACTTTGGATCAGGGTACTTAGGGTGCGGTCTAACCCGCAACGTCATACCGGGTAATTTTTGCGCCAGATATCCGACGAATTCATCCATTGTGCGGAAAGGTGAATCTTGGACAATATTCAAGTCGCGCTCGTCCTGCAGAGGCACGAAGACCGGTAGAGACATATCTGGCGGCTGGATACGAAAAGTGGCATCATCAAACAAATGTCCGATTTGGGATTCCTGAATATAACCCGCTCTTGCAATCAAGAATTTTTCTCTTGCTGCTGTGTCGAGTTTGGAAAACTGAGAGAACCGTGTGCCGCACCGAGCATTCGTGCCTGTCATGTCGAAATACAACTTAGACTTCTGTGGAAACCAGCCCTGCTCAGAAAATATCATCTTTGCATTGGCTGAAGCCGCCATGGCAGTTGTAATTCGATCACCCGGTGACCACCCGTTCCAGCAGAATACGAAGTCCGGCGCAAAGCTTTCGAGGACATAGCCAAAGTGCCCATGGTCAGGCTGACACCATGTCGCCGCTTTTGGGAGATCCTCATGCATAGCTTCGGGATGGACGTAGAAATAGACTTGATGTCCGAGCGCCTGCATGGCCCGACCAAGACTGGCATAAAGTTGCGACACCATTTGCCATCGTGCGACCCGTTGTTCGGGCAGGATGCCCGCCCCGCTTACAAAAAGCAATCGCATGACATTATGGCTTTCGGCTTCTGATGACGCGCGCCGGACTGCCGACGGCAACGGAATAGGGTGGAATATCAGAATTTACGAAGGAATTTGCTCCGATAATTGAATGCGCTCCAATCCGGACATTCATAGCAACCGTCACATGTGCGCCGATCCAGACATCATTCTCGATCGTAATCGCCCCTGTTGTAAGCGGCTGCTTTGCAATCGGAACCGAGACATCCTCATACTGATGATTGGTGGAGACGATTGCGGCATATGGGCCGATGATTACGTCGTCGCCAATCTCTATTTTTCCAGAGCCTTGCAGCCAACTGCCAATGCCGATGACCGAATTGTTGCCGATGCGGATCGACCCATTATAGCGGCCCGACACCTCTAGCACAGCATTGTTACGAATATCGCTGTCGTTGGCGATTACAATCTCACCGCCCTGCTCGACATCGAGAACCGCGGTCTTCGCAATACGGCTTCTGCCAACGGTAATCATCGATTCTCCTTTAGACAATTTTTCTACAAAGCGGGCATTCTTGGACGGTTGATGCGACGTTCTCAGAATGGTCGCAAAAGGTTCGCGAGTTGCAAGATGGGCATAGTCCTGACATTCGAGAGCCGACAGAGATACTTGTCTTCTAAACAGCAGTTCATAAAGAAATCTATCCTGTGCCTCGTTGTCTATCGGGCGGGACAGGATTTTTGCAGCATCATCTGTGATGCGGGCCTCGATGACTGCTCCGCTGCCGGTGAAAAGACCGCGACCAAGCGCCACTGTATGCTTGCCGAGCATCGCCGCCTCTAACAGTACTGTGCTGTTGACCCCCAGTACATGGTCGGCCGCCAGGATCATCCGATCCAGAGATCCGGAGGTGATCAGACGAAAGTTCCGCCTAACGGGTACTGGCGGATATCCGCGTATACGTTCCTTGGGATGTAATTTCAGTGTCGCAGTGTGGTTCGGCGGCAACCAGCCTTCCAAAAAGCGAATAAATTCGGAATTGGTCTTAAAGGGTGCGCCGATACGAAAACTGGTATCGGTTTCAATCTGCAGTGGCACAAATATCTCATTTGTGTTTCTTATGGGACCGGTTACCCCCCCGCGCAAATGTCGAAACCTCCGCTTGGCATCGTGCAAGAGGTCCATCTGCGTCCGCGACAGACCCGGATAGCTGTATTCGACCAGAGAGCTGCGGCTGTTCGTGCCTGCAATGTCGAAGTACATGTGCTCCTGCTGAGGCAACCATGCTACCTCAAAGTAAAGTGTCCGATCTTGCATTCCGGTCGTTTCGATCGCGGCGAGGCTACCTTGTTGGTACTCAAATTCGCCGCCCCACAACATGATCCACGACGGAGCAAAATCTCCGATTAGCGCGGCCAGCTTAGAAGCCCGTAGATTTTGGGCAGCATGGATGCCCTCCAAGCTGTTCTCGCAATAGGTGTCCAAGCAGAAGAATTGAACATCAGGGATGCGTCTGATCCAATTTTGAATAATGAGATCGTCATCCAGAAAGATGGTTTCGGTGTCAGTAGGCGCCAGGCGAAAGCTGATGCGCGGTTCATAGGATATAGCAGCCTCATGACCGCCCTTCATCAGAGTCCGGGCAATGGCCGCCGCACGTGACAGGCGATGCTGGTTTGCTACTTCGAGATGAATGAGAAACCGTAGCGGCCCCGCATGGGAAGCACTGGACATGGAGCTGGCGAACACAAAGCTCTGGTCTCCGTTGGAGAGCGGTCTATTCATCCGCCACCTCATTTCCTGGTGCCTTATCCAAAAGGTGTCGCGACCAATAGCGTTCCAACTTGGTGACGTCTCCGAGAGTTACGGCCAGATCCTGCGCGGCCTTCGCGGTGCGGGTGATATCTTCTGGATGCTCTATCAACCAACGCAGCGTCCGCTCCCACAACCGCGGATCGTTCTCAAGAAGAAAGCCGTTCTCGCCATGGGTAATCACATCCATGTAGGGCGCGCGCAGGCTGTATAGTCCAACTGCACCAATCCTTGCATTGTCCAGAATTTTTACGAAGGACTTGCCCTGATTATAAGGTTTGCCCAGCAGAGGGGCCAAGGCGATATGCGCACGGGTCTCACCAACTGCGGTTTTGTAATCCTCCCATGGGACGTCCTTCTTGATCTCAATCCTAGCGTGTCCGCGCAGCGCCTCCGGTGCGGAGCGGCCCATCCATACGCCGACCCGCACATGATGATACCGATTGCAAAGAGCAACCAAGGCAGGCGAGATGAAAGCCAAATCATCCCGGTGCACCTGTGTCCCATGATACTCAATTCGAATTTCCGAAAAATCCTCAAGATGATCGAGATCCCCGCAGGGCGAAAGATAGGGCGGTGTCAGTAGGTCTGTTTTGTCGCTGGCATACACCTGCGCAAGTCGCTCCGAAGTGACGATCAGTCGGGAGCACAGATGAAGCAGGGTCTGAAATTCGCCATGTGCGACTCCAACCATACGTTGGCGATAGCTTGCGGGGATCATCCCCGGATCGTCCTCGGCCAGCGTGACGATATCGTCCATCACATAGAAGACATCAGCAAGGTGACGCCTGCGCTGCGACAGGCTGGCGATCCATTCGTCAGGCAGGTAGCGCGATACGATTACGCTGCAACCGCTGCTCAGCAGGGAAAGCCTTTTCGCCGGCGTAAGCTGTTCATCTCGTGTGTTGACGAGCCGCAGATCAATCTGCCCGGTCTCGGCCAGTCTGCGCAGCGGCGCCAAGATATAAAGCTCATCAGTCGGCGCCGCAAATGGCCGCAACAAAACGACACGAGGTCGCGCGATGCGGCGCCGGGTTGGTCCCTTCGTGGCGGGAGGGACGGTGAAAATCGGAAGTCTTTGACAGTTTAGCGCATCGCGGCAATGGCGCCACAAATCCCAGACCATTTTACGTTGACCCGGTATATCCGCCTCGATCACAAGACGACCCGGTTGATGCGAGATATCAATAACTGGATGCGTGCCGATAAATTCAGCAGGTATCCCGTTAACTGTCCAATTAGCCTCATGCGCGGCCGGTGCTTCCAGCTCCCACGGATCGACGGTATCGCTCGTAATAACATGTCCCTGTGTTGGGTCATCATGTCTTGGTTGCCACAGATCGTTGGTCTTGCCGTCAAGACACAACCATGCGCAGCCCGTGCCATCCTCCAGAAAAACATGAACATGAAGCAGCGCGGCCGTGCGGTCGACTGTCGCAAACCAGATCGTAATCGGGGCGGTAGGATTGCGACCTTCCAACCCTGTCATCGCCCCGATGCAAATGCCACCTTGATAGACGGCGATTGCCTTCACCCGCCGGTCCGCGCAGCGCGGCAGACAGATCAGCTTGTCTCCGTCCAGCTTTACCCACCCGGTCACCAATGGCGTGCGGGTCTGGCCCGACAGTTCCTCATTTCGCCACAATGTCAGAGATCGCCACCGCCGGGCGATACTCTGAGAGTCGACAATCCATATTTCCAACAGAAGCTCAGTCGGTAAGCCACCAATATCGATCCGACCTTCAAACCCGACCGGGTTCTGCGCGTCTCGCTTGCTTAGCACGTCAGGACGAAGGTCAAGAATAGTTAGTGGAAGGTCTCGGTTTCCTATTCTTAGTTCGAGTCTATGAAATTTCTTCGGATTCCAATCGATCCAGCCTTTAACCCACAGATCCACTCCAAAAAGCACCTCCCCATCTTGAATAGATTCTAGTGCTCCGCCAATCATGACGCTTGGTACGGGCCACAGCGTTAAATCTCGATCCGCCACCAAATATTGATAACGGCGCAGCTGCTTAGTCCCTTCGGCGAGGGTATCAATAGTCGAAGTTGTTAAATCATTAAGAGGCACCTGCAGTGCCATTTGTTGCTCAGCGAGTTCAATTCCGAATTCAATTAACTTTTCGGGCATTGCCGCTACCGGCATTGATCTCGCCGTTCGCGCTCCAAATCGCCTAATCTCAACATTCCCATTAGGCATCTTGCGCACCATAATTGATGCAAGCAGAAGCCATTCCGGCACGCCCAGCCCGACAATATCGGTTGGCAAGTGCCCATCATCCGTCAGCACAACCAGGATATCGACTCCAATATCCCGTAATAGTCGTTCGTTCCGCGCATTCGCTGAAGGGTTTTCTACCACTACCAGATCATCAGAACCAAAAATGGGAAATACCTGTCCATTTCGGAGTTCACCACGAATACTCAGACCTCGATGCCCACACCGATTCAAATCAGAAACGAGTGTTTCGGCAAAATCATTCGCCCTGGGTTGCAAGCTGGAAACATCCAGAAGTAAAAAATTCATTTTGACAGCATTCCAGAACGATTTGCTCTCTTACGCCTGCTTACACTGATCAGGTTTTTGGCGGTATTCAGCGGTGCCTGCAGAATGATACCAACAAACAAACGATGCCGTTTCATCAACCGGAAGAGTCCAGCAAGAGTTGGTCGCGCAGGATCAAAAAATTTCTTCTGGCGAGCTTGGGCGGTGCGAAGCTGCTTCAATTGTTCAGTTTCACGAGCTCGGGCGGAGCGAAGCTGCTTCAATTGCTCAGATTCACGAGCTCGGGCGGTGCGAAGTTGCTTCAATTGCTCAGATTTGACTTTTTGTTCCGCAACCGCGGTCCGCTGTGCATTTTCAAGCAAACCGATCTGGTTGTCTTTTTCCCGAAGAATATCGCCATAGGCTTGAAGGGTGACATTTGCGCGATTAAAGGACGAAAGGGTTTCTCTGTGAGATTTTTGCAGTTTCAGCAATTCATGCTCGCTGGTTTGCAACTGGTGGCTGATCTTGTTGAGCGTCTGCCTATTCTGCTCCGCGGTGATTTGTGCGGCGCGTTCCCTGACGGCAAACTGCCAGATTCCAAGGTTTCTAGGCGTTGAGTTGGCGCCGGGTGGAGCGGACAGTGCCTGTAATTGCCGAATGGCTTCTGATCTCTTGTGTAATTCTTGTTCGGCCTTCTCGTATGCTCTCTCCAGGTCGGAGGAATCTCTGCAGCCTGGCCTGTAGGATGGTTTAATCCGACAAACCGCAACCAGCGTCCGGCCATCACTATCCTCGCGTATTTCCTTATTGTCCTGATGATAAACGCGCTCGACAAGCAATCCGCAGCCAAGAGCCAGATCTTCAAGCTCGGACTTGACGAAATGGCGGATATGAAAGGGGTTCAACTCAATGCTGTGAGCAATACAGGACTCGTTTGGAACAGACAAAAGAACAGTCGCATTGGGCTTTGCCAGGGTCTGGATCTGGCGTAGGAAAAGTTCCGGTGATACCAGATGTTCAACGACCTCAAAGGCGACGATCAAATCGAATCTGTCCTCACCGGGGTTATGAACAAAGTTTAAATTGCCGACCTGATAGGACACGGAATCATGCGGCCAATTTGCGCGCGCCAAGCTAATCGCCTCGGCATCCCTGTCCACCGCTAGAACCGAAGCACCAGCATCAGCCAGAAGAACCGCGCCGTAGCCTATCCCGCAGCCCGCATCCATTACGCGCATTTCTGGGCTAACAAAAGTTGCCGCCCATTCGTATCGAGCCAGATGATCGTCACGTATGTTGTCCCTAGTGACACCGACCTGTCTCTCGCCGGTTCTGAGCAGTTTTTCCATCAGATTCGTAGCCCTACCCAACCCATATCGACGCAATTCTCCACTAACTAATTGATTACATCCATACGAAACGATGATCGCTTCCACTGAGCGTGAGAAAAGTGCGGGATGGCATGCCTGACCGGCCACACGGGTTCATCCCATTGCGGCGCTGAATGCGATAGACACTGGCATCCGACATACGAATGTCGTGATAGCGATCGAAATACCAGACGATCCTCCTCGGCTCCAAATGGTAGTTTCGGCGGAGGTGCAAGACCCTCTCCTAGATTTCTGCTGCAGTCCTGTTGGCCGGCTTCTTTGGGATGGGCTTTCGGTTGATTAAGCCTTGGTCACCCAGTTTTCGATAAGCCGCCTGCCATCGACGGAAACTAGCGCGGCCGATCCCAAAATAGCGCCAGGTTTTCTGGATGTTCCCGATTTCCGCCGCGTGGTGCATTTGTGAAGCTTAAGCTGAACCTCTCGGCGATCCTCTTTCATGCCAAACACCCTTTCTGTTTGCCATTTTCAAGAAGTGTGTCTCGTAAGATCCTACAATTCTACACGAGATGGGTCCTGACCCTAGATACGGAAATGGGTCATTCCGACTTTTCAAAACTACGTTTCAGATAGAAGGCCTTAGCGCATCTCAATCACGGCACGACGATGGACGTGAGGTCGACAGACTGCTCCGGTGGTATCTCCAATTCAAAAAAGGCCTGGTTGCGGGAGATACGCTCATCGTCCCAATCCCACCATTTTACAGCCAACATTTGCTCGATTACATCTGAAGCAAAGCGGAGCCGAATTACTCGTGCCGGGCAGCCTGCCGCTATCGCAAAGGGAGGTAAATCGCGTGTGACTGTAGCGCCTGCTGCAATAACCGCGCCGTGGCCAACGCTGACCCCGGACACCACATTCACCTTATCGCCAATCCAGACATTGTGTCCAATTTCGACGGGACCCTTGCTTTCGGCCGGCACCTTGAAACCGAAACGTTGATTAAGCCAAATTTGCTGATTCGGCATATCCGTCCGATGATTGCCCGAAATAAGAGAAACATACTGACCGAACGCACAATAGCTACCGATTCGGACATCTCCGCGCGCATTGAATACACCATTGATGCTGGTATATTTGCCGCATCGCACCTTACCTTTTATAATCCAGCTCCTAATCGGGCCCCGAATATTTCCGGAAGCTATCGAGGGTTGGCTGGATAAGTCATAAAAACTCTCAACTTCGCTCGGACTAAATATCATCTTGTGGACGTCATCACTTTTAGCCAATTGCCCTAAAATTTGCTAGCAAAGTTGCACGTCCCGCATATCGAAGCAAGCATGTCTTTTGCTCGCTTGCCGAGCTGCCAGCTACTGGTCTTACAAGGGCGTAGAATCACGATAGCCATTCGGGATCAATACCTTATAGCGTTCCGGCCGTCTCGAGGGATCGAGGGTGCGCTTGCCGCACTATTTGGATTGTCAGGCACCAGTCTGCTATCTTCAAAGCAATGACCCGCACCTCACGCGCTATGGCAGCAATGTCCGCTTCGCTGCGACCTCGTCGAAGATTTCGCTGTGCTACGGTTGAGCGTCCACTTCGACGCATGCGGCGCTGCGCCATTTGTCATGGCCGAGCGTCAGTTCTGGGCCGCATCGCAGACACTGTACTCAGGATTTCGCTGCGCGGTGCCTGAGCGGCGGCTAATGGGAACGCAGCGAAGCGGCGATACCCGATCTCGACCGGCAGGTTTGGGCCGCTTCGTCCCATATTCGGGTCTTCACTCGGTTCTGAATGCTCGGTGATCAGTGCCCTTCGGAGCCTCGGCAGGCCTGATCAGGTTAAGCTTCCAGGTGATCTAAACTCTGCGATACAGACTCTTCGCGCTCTTGACGTGACGCTGCAGGGCAATCTTGCTCACATGCCGTCTCAAGATGCGGCGCGCGGGAGAGGGTACAAACCCCGGCAGCTCCTTGGTGAAACCGAGGCCAAAGCCACCGCGTTTTGTAATGCAGCGCGTGGATGTTCGATCCTATTGGCGTGTGCGCAACGGCAGGGAGCGGTAGAATTGTCTCGGCAGACCGATGGAAAGTCCGGCGATGTTGAGGATTGCGCGATTATCGGGTGCGGGCCGGCAGGATTGATGGCGGCCATCTATCTTGCTCGGTTTCTGAGAAGCGTTTCGATCTTCGATGGTGGGAAAAGCCGGGCGTCCTGGATCCCGAGATCGCACAATCACGCAGGCTATCCGGATGGAATCGCAGGACAGGAGCTTCTTGCGCGAATGCGGCAGCAGGCTGAGCAATTCGGTGCGAAGGTCATCGAACAGCGTATCACTTCGATCGCGCGGAAGCGCGATGATTTCCTGCTCACCTCCGAAAGGGGAGAGAGGAAGTTCAGAACGGTGTTGATGGCGACCGGTGTCATCAATCGCAGGCCGCCGATCAATGACGCGGTTCATCAGTCCGCGATGGATGCGGGTTTTCTGCGCTATTGCCCGGTCTGCGATGCCTATGAGGTTAAGACCCAGAAGATCGCGCTGCTTGGCGCGGAGGGAGCCGGGCTTGCCGAGGCCTTGTTCCTCCGGCGGTATTCGGACTGTGTGACCTTGCTTACCCTCAAGGAAAGCGAGTTGCAGCCTGTCCATCAGGATGCGCTGGCAAAAGCCGGAATTGAGGTCGTAACGTCGCCGGTTGCCGCGTTCGATTTTTCATCTGGCGCCGCGGTCACCCTGATGAATGGCAAAACGCTTCGGTTCGATACGCTCTACCCTGCCCTCGGGACGGACCCGAATAACGATCTTGCCTTGTCGCTTGGTCTCGTCGTTTCCGGAGACAGGTGCCTGGTTGCGGACAGCCACCAGCGTCTTGGAATAAAGGGGCTTTATGCGGCTGGCGACATTCTGTCGTCGCTCGATCAGATCAGCGTTGCCATGGGGCAGGCAGCTATTGCGGCCACAACCATGCATAACGACATGCGCGACGAAGACGGCGAGACCTGGAAACCGGTCTAGGGCTCCAACGCAGCGCGTTCGGTAGCGGAACTGAAGACGAGCGAATACGCCCACCCGTGCGGCCAGGGGCGACAGGGTTATTCTTCCGACCTTCCAGCCGCCGCACGCCGATAGCCGACGCGTGCGACGAGATGGGCGGAAATATCACGTTGAGTCCCATGCGGACGGTTGCCGGCCAGCGGGATTGACCGGGCCGCACTGTCGGTTGTGCGGCCCGGATGGATCAACTCTCCTTCAGGCTCGCTTGCATCGAACGGAAGGGCCTGAACGAATTGGGGCGGGCAGTCACCCACCCGCAATTGGGGAAAGGCCCTGAACCCAAACCGGGCGTAATATCCTGGATCACCGACCAATGCCGCCCCTTTGCAGATTGCCCACAACCGAAGAAGTGCCTCGGCCATGAGGGCGCTGCCGATCCCCTGACCGTGGCGCGAAGGGTGAACGGCAAGAGGACCGATCAGGCCCCAGCCGGACACGGCCCCGATCCGGGCATTCGACGGGGCCAGATAGCCGATCAACTCGCCCCCGTCCTCGGCCACCAGCGACAGGCTAAGAGCATTGTCTGTCCTTAGCCTGTCAATAATGGCGGCCTCGGTCCCGGTGGCTTGCGGCAGCAGCTTCATGGCCTCGGTCACGACCTCGCTGATCGCAGGGCGGTCGCTGCCGGTTTCATTTCGGATCAGCATATTATGCTCCCTGATTGTCGAGTTGCGCGCGAACGGAAAGGCGTCCGCGTTTCCATAGGTGGTAGGGCCCGCCGGACCGGGATTCGATCAGCCGCTTGCGCCGCAACTTGTTGAATATGGTCATATCGAAATCGGAAAGGATCATCCCTTCGCGCGTGACACAGGTGACAGCGGTAATCTTGGGACCATCCTCGCGCTCGTGCAGGATACGGCCACCAAGAGCCAGAACGTGCAGCGCAAGTTGTTCATTTCTTGAGATATTCATGGAAGTCTGTGATAGACGTGAAAAAACGCCCTAGCGCAAATGCGCTCGGCGGCTTCGGTTTCACGCGGCTCTCTGAAATTCAGAAAGCCTTATCACACAAGCTCTGACATCCAGTCTCCGTTGTCCGGGCGACGAACCCCGCCGTCACCCGATGGATAAGATAGGCAATGCAGAGACGGATCTCAACCCGGCGTCCTTGCAGGCGGCAGGTTTGTTCGCTGCGCAGACGATCATCGGTTCGACATGCTGCGCCCGTCTCGAATGGCTGCTGCGAGGAATGCCGTCGCGCGACATCGGCAAGGCTCGACCGACTGCATAGGGCCGGCGAAGTCGATGGCTGCGGAGCGCGCCGTGTGTTTTCTATCTGCGGATCATTTGGCTCCGGATAGCTTCGAGTCGCGTAACTTGAACAAGGCCATGCCCAGAGAAATGCCTAACCCGCCCAACGCTCTGCCCACAGGGAAGCGCCAGTGTCTCACCTTTGAAAAAGCATCGAAATCCCGGTTCTCCCCACAAAGCGCACCTGCGATGATCTCGGCCATGATATGTGACGTGGCAATGCCATGGCCTGAATATCCCTGAGCATAGAACACATTGGAATCGAGGCTGCCCAATTGTGGAATGCGATTGATGGAAATGCCGTCCTGGCCCGACCAGGCATAGTCGATACTCACGCCTCTCAGTTGCGGGAAGGTGCGCTCGATCGCCGGGCGCATCCGCTCGTCCAGATCTTGGCTGTCACGGCCGGAATAGTTGGTGCCGCTACCGAAGATCAGCCTGTGATCGGCGGTCAGACGATAGTAGTCCAGCACGAAGCGGGTATCGTAAAGCGCATAGTCCCGGGGCAGGATCTGCTGAGCCACCGCCTCGGACAAGGGTTCGGTCGCCACGATCCCGAGCGATGCCGGGAAAAGCCGCCCGGCCAGCCGTGACCGCCCGAAATCATGCAGGAAATTCCCGGCGATCAGCACCTTGTCGGCCGTGATCCGTCCCCCGGCGCATTGTAGCACGGGGCGCGGGCCATAGGTGATCCGGTCGACCTTGGTACCGGTGAAGATCCGCGCGCCCAGGCTTTCCGCCGCCATCGCCTCTCCTTGGCAGAGGTTCAGCGAATGAACGTGCATGTTACGGCGGTTGACCAGCCCGGCGGGGTAGATGTCGGTCCCGACATATTCGCGCAACGCGGCACCGCGAACCAGTTCCACCTCGTCGCCCATGCCGTGGGCCACAGCCCGGGCATGGGTCGCCTCCAGCCCCGCGACATGCGATTCCTGCCAGGCGGCCTCGACCTGGCCATGTTTCAGATCACAGGCGATGCCGTATTTCCCCACACGGTTTCGGATGATGTCATGCCCGCGCCAGCGCAGAGCCCATACGAAGTCCTTTGCCCCATCCCCCAGAATTCGGGTGAACTGGCGCTCCATTGCGGTATCCCCGGAAAGCGAGCCTGTGATCTGCCCACCATTCCGACCGCTGGCGCCCCATCCGATCCGGTTGGCCTCTACCAAAGCGACAGAACGACCACGCTCGGCCAGTTCGACCGCTGCGGCCACGCCGGTGAAACCACCGCCGATGATGGCCACATCTACTGTCAGATTCTCAGCGAGCGCGGGCCAAAGGGGAACGGGGTTGGCGGTGGCAGCATAGTAGGAGCCGGTATGAGGAAGGGTCAAAGAGGTCATTTCAGGCCCTGATCTAGTTGGATCGGTGGCATCATAGGGCCAGCCGATAGGTCTTCATTTCAAAATCGCTGACATGGGCGGCAAAGACCTCTTGCTCCTGCTGCTTGCAGGCTGCGAAGGCTGCCACGAAGTCGGGATGCAGGATCTGGCCCACAAGGTCTACGCGTCGGAAGCGTTCAAGCGCATCGGGCCAGTCCTTCGCGATCCGGGGCTGGTCCTCGACATGCGCGTTTGTGCTGATCGGCGGCGGCGGGCTCAGCTGCTGCGTGATGCCATGCAACGCACCGCCAAGGATGGCGGCCAGCACCACGAAAGGATTGGCATCCGCACCAGAGACCCGATGTTCGATGCGTCGCGCGACATCAGGCCCTGCGGGGATACGCAATGCGCTGGTGCGGTTCTCATAGCCCCAGCCAATCCGGGTCGGGGCCAGCCCGCCGGGGGCCAGGCGGCGATATGAGTTCAGATGCGGCGCGAAGGCCAGGCTTAGATCGGCAAGCGTGGCCAGTTGCCCGGCCACCGCATGGCGCAGCATCGCCGAGCCTTCGGGCGTGCCGTTGCTGAAGATATTCTGCCCCTTGGCATCCAGAACCGAGAAATGCACATGCAGCCCGCTGCCGGCATGATCCCCGAACGGTTTGGCCATGAAGCTGGCCTCATGGCCATGGCGACGCGCGGCGTTGCGGATGATCTGGCGGAAGAACAGGGTGTCCTCGGCCGCCTTCATCGCATCGGGTTGATGCACCAGATTGAATTCAAACTGGCCGGGCGCACCTTCGGCGGTCGCCGCCTCAACGCTGATCCCGCAGGCGGCAGCCACAGCATAGACATCGTCCAGAAACGCACTCATCCCTGCAAGTTCAGAGATGGCATAGATGCTGTCACTGCCTGATGTCGCCGCGGCCGGATCCGTCAGATAGAATTCGACCTCTGTGGCGACCACGGGTGTCAACTCAAGCGCGGCATAGCGGGCCAACACCGCGGCCAACAGATGACGCGCATCGCCCAGGTAAGGGCTGCCATCCTCGCAGGTCATCCACAAAGGCAGTAATGGAAAGGGGTTGCCCGGCCAGCCCAGATCCAGCAGGCCACGCCCGGTGGGCAGGCAGCATCCGTCCAGATCACCCCGCTCCAGCGTAAGGCGGGTTCCGGCGACATCAGTGCCCCAAATGTCGACCCCGATTGAGGACAGCGGCATCCGCGTGCCAGCTGACAGAACCTTGCTGAGGTGCGAAAGCGGCAGGCGTTTGCCGCGCAGGATGCCGTTCATGTCGAAGATCGCAGCGTAGAAAGCCGCCGGATCACCGGTGTGTAACCCGGCCGATCGCGGGGCGGTCAGAGTCGTGCGCAATGTCATGTCGCAATGTCCTGGAAAGGTTCGGGAATAGCCCCGCAACGGCCTGCGCCGCGAGGCTCAGGCCGGGAGAGGGACGCAGGCGAGGGCAGTCGGGGTGCCGCTCAGGGCGAGAACATGCCGCCGTTCACATGCAGGATCTGGCCCGTAACATACGCCGAGGCGGGTGAAGCCAGGAACAGCGTTGGCCCGACCAGATCCTCAGGTCGGCCAAGACGACCCATCGGGATAGTTTTTTCCATGGCCGCCATGCGTTCCGGCGGCGTCGCGGAATGGAAGGGCGTGGCGATGGCCCCGGGCGAGATCGCATTCACCCGGATGCCGCGCCCCGCCAAGTCGCGGCCCATATGCCGCGTCAGATTGTGAATATAGGCCTTGGCGCTGGCATAATGGCCCGAGCCGCTGCCGCCGCCATCATTGCCCGCGACTGAACCCACATTGATGATCGCGCCGCCGCCGCGCCGCTCCATATGCGGAATGGCGGCCTGTGAGGCTTCGATCACCGAGCGCACGTTCAGGTCCATGGCCTGCTGGTAAAGGTCAAGGTCGAGATTGGCAAATGCCTCACGCCGGATCATGGCACCAGCGTTGTTGAACAAAACGTCCAGACCGCCAAGCCCGGCGGCGGCGGTATCGACGACCTGCCGGGCGGCGCCCTTTTGAGACAGATCTCCCTGCACTGCCAGTGCCGACCCGCCCGCAGCGGTGATTTCGGCGACCAGCGCCTCTGCCGCAGCCTTGCCGGAATTGTAGTGGACGGCAACATTGGCGCCCGCCTCAGAAAATGTCTTTGCAACGGCGGCGCCGATGCCGCTGCTGCCGCCGGTGATCAGCACCAGTCGATTGGTGAAATCGAACATGTTTGTTCCTTGCAATGTCATGATTCAGCCTGTTGCCCGGCCTTGCGCGCCGCCAGCACATCGGTCAGCCAGTCCGGGCGCATTTCGGGGGTCGAGCCGAGCAAAAGCTCGGTGTAGGGATGGTGCGGGGGTGACAGCACTTCGGCCCTAGGGCCGGATTCGACGATCCGACCACGGTTCATAACCACGACTTCGTCGGCGATGGCCCGCACTGTTGAGATGTCATGGGTGATGAAGAAATAGCTGATCCCCAGTTGCGCCTGCAGATCCAGCAACATCCGGAGAATTCCTTCCTGCACCAACTGGTCCAGTGCTGAGGTGACCTCGTCGCAGATCATCAGCTCGGGGCCTGCGGCAAGGCCGCGCGCGATATTGACGCGCTGTTTCTGACCGCCCGACAGTTCGGATGGCAGCCGGTCGGCATAGCGCGGGCCAAGCTCAATCATGTCCAACAACTCGTTTACCCGGGCGGCCGTCGCCCGTCCTCGGAGTCTGTGAAACAGTTCCAGCGGTCGGGCGATCAGTTCGGCGACGGTCTGCCGCGGGTTCAGCGCGGTATCGGCGGATTGATGGACCAACTGAATACGCCGCCGCAGATCACGGCTGCGCAGGCGCAGAGCAGGCGGCAACGACTGGCCGTCCAGCGTGATGCGCCCGGCTGTGGGCACGTTCAGTCCGGCGATCACCCGACCTAGCGTAGATTTGCCAGAACCAGATTCACCCACCACGGCCAGGGTACGCCCGCGCGGGATGGTCAGCGTGATGCCCTCAAGCGCCTTGGCACCATTACGGCCGTAACTGAAATCCAGTCCCTCGATGGTCATCAGCGGCGCGGCGGCGCTTGGCTGGTCGGGCTTGACGAGTTCGCGCACCGCCCAAAGCGAGCGTGTATATTCCTCTTGCGGTGCCGCAAGAATCGCGCTGGTCGGGGCTTCCTCAACGAGACTGCCATGTCGCATGACCATGATGCGATGGGCCATCTGGGCCACCACCGCCAGATCATGCGTGATGTAGATCGCGGCGGTGCCACGGGCCTCGACCGCCTCGCGGATCGCGGCCAGAACCTCGACCTGGGTGGTCACATCTAGTGCAGTGGTCGGCTCGTCGAACACAATCAAATCTGGCCCACAATGCATGGCCATCGCAGTCATGACCCGCTGCAATTGTCCGCCAGATACCTGATGCGGATAGCGCGTGCCGATTGTGTCGGGCTTGGGCAACTGCAATCGGCGATACTGCGCCACCGCCACTTGACGGGCCGTCTGCAGCGGCATGAGGCGATGCTGCACGGCGGTTTCAACGGTCTGTGGCAACAATGCATGAGCTGGATTGAACGAGGCGGCAGCACTTTGCGCCACATACGAGATACGGCTCCCGCGAAGTTTGAGCCGATCGCTTTCCGGTAGAGCCAGCAGGTCGATGCCGTCAAAGCGCACGCTGCCGCCCGTAATGCGGCATCCAGGCCGGATGTGGCCAAGTGCCGCCAGCCCGAGTGTGGATTTCCCGGCGCCGGATTCTCCGACCAGCCCCAGCACCTCGCCGCGCCGCAAGGTCAGATCAACGCCATGCAGCAGCGTGGACCATTGGCCATCGCTTTCGCCTTCAATCCGCAGGCCACGGATCTCAAGCAGGTGTCCTGTGTCACTGGCCATTTCGCAACCCGCTTGCCTTGTCGAGGAACCAGTCCACGATCAGATTGACCGAGATCGTCAGCACAGCAATTGCGCCGGCGGGGATGAACAACGTCAGATTGCCATAGGCGATCAGCGCCGAGGCTTCGCGCACCATTGACCCCCAGTCGGCCGTGGGCGGCTGGATCCCCAGACCCAGGAAGGACAGGGCCGAGATCGTCAGAAAAGCAAAGCAGAAGCGCAGCCCGAATTCTGCAACCAGCGTGGGCATGATGTTCGGCAGAACCTCGCGCCGGATAATCCAGGGCAGCCGTTCGCCACGCAGATGGGCAGCCTCGATGAACTCCATCGCCGCCACATTCATCGCTACCGAGCGCGAGACCCGGAACACCCGCGTGCTGTCCAGCAGTGCGATGATCAGGATCAGGTTCGGGATCGACGACCCGGCAATCGATAGCAGGATCAACGCAAAGATAAGCTGCGGGATCGCCATGATCACGTCGACAAGGCGCGAGATCAGCTGATCTACCCATCCACCCAGCACGGCCGAGATGACACCGACGAGGCCGCCGACCGTGAACGAGATGAGAGTTGTTGCCAGCGCTATGCCCATAGAATTGCGCGCACCATAGATGAGGCGGCTGAACTGATCGCGGCCCAGTTGATCCGTGCCCAATAGAAAGGTGCCATCCGGCGGCGCATAGGGGATGGACGAGGCCACCTGAGCCTCGCCGAACGGCGCGAGGAAGGGCGCGAACAGCGCCACCAGCAAATAGATCAGCACCACAATCATGCCGATCCGTGCCGCGAGCGATGCGCTGGCGATGGACAGAGACCTGCGCCGCCGGGAGACTGCAGGTGCGCCTTGCGAATTATTTTGCATGAAGCAACCTCGGGCTGGTTGCGATGGAGATGATATCGGCCAACAGATTCAACAGGATGTATGTTGCGGCAAAGATCAGGGTGCAGGCCTGCACGACGGGGATGTCACGGTTGCGCACGGCGTCAACCATGGTTTGTCCAATTCCCGGATAGACAAAGACCACCTCTGTGACCACGACGCCCACCACGAGATAGGCGAGGCTGAACGCAATGACATTGACGATGGGTGCCAGGGCATTCGGCAGGGCATGGCGCAGGATCACGCGCCACGGCCGCACACCTTTCAGCCGTGCCATCTCAATATAGGGGCTGGCCAGCACACCGATGATCGCCGCGCGCGTCATGCGCATCATATGTGCGATGATCACCAGCGACAGGGTCAGCACCGGCAGGGCCACCGCCTGCAGCTTCTCAGTCAGGTCCATTCCCGGCGACAAGGTCGACATGGCGTAGAAGGCAGGTAACTTGACCGCCAGCACAAGGATCACAAGATAGGCGACCAAGAACTCCGGCATCGCGACGGTGGACAGGGTGGCAGCATTCACGATGCGGTCAAAGCGGGTGTTGCGGTAGAGCGCTGCCATCAACCCCAAGAGGAGCGCGACGGGCACAGCAATGGCGGCGGTGATCGCGGCCAGAAACAGGGTATTCGCCAGGCGGGGCAGCACGATGTCGCTGACTGCGCGCGGTGTGAAAGCTCGACCCGCGAAAGAATGGCCCAGATCGCCTCGCAGCACCCCACCGATCCAACCGAGATAGCGTTCTGCCGGAGGCAGGTTCAGGCCCAGTTCGTCACGAAAGGCTTCGACGGTTTCTGGCGTCGCATTGCGACCAAGGACCGAGGTGGCGAAATCCCCGGGCAGGAACTCCAGCGCCGAAAACACCACCACCGATACGGCGAAAAGTGCGATGCCACCCAGAGCAAGACGTTGCAAAATGGTTCGGATGAGCGGATGCATGGCCTGTCTCTGATAGGTGGGCAAAGGGTGGGGCAGTTCCCGGCGCGGGGCCGGAGACTGCGTCACGCATCCGCAGGATAGCCGTCGACTACCCTGCGGCAGATCAGGCAAACCACCAGCGCTCAAATGCTTTGTAGCCGTCCAACGGCCACTGCGCACTAATAGCCTCAGCATGGGCCACTTTCTTGGCGCGGACCACGATCCAGTTGGCGAAGTTCAGCACGATTGCCCCGCCGTCGCGGTTGCAGATTTCCTGCATTTCCCAATACATAGCCTTGCGCTTCGGCTCATCCAGCTCGGTGCGGGCGGCGACCAGCAATTCGTTGAACCGCGCATTCTGCCAGTGTGTCTCGTTCCAGGGGGCGTCCTTGGCATAGGCCACGGTAAATGCGAGATCCGCCGTGGGCCGTCCGCCCCAGTCCGATGCCGCGAAGGGACTTTTCAGCCAAATATCCGAGAAGTATCCGTCGCCCGGCACGCGCTTAACCGTAATATTGATACCGCCTGCAGCTGCGCTGGCACTAAACAGCTCTGCAGCAGGCACTGCTCCCGATCCGGCTCCTTCCGAGGTAATCAATTCCACATCCAGAGAGTCCAGCCCAGCCTGCTTCAGATAATAGCGTGCCTTTTCCGGATCATAGGCGGTCTGCTCCAGCTCGGTGTTGAAAAACTTGTTCGAGCGAGCAATCGGATGGTCATTGCCGACGTAGCCATGACCGAACTGGGTTTTACGGAGCACGTCCTCTCGGTCGACGCCGTATTTCATGGCGAGACGAATATTGGCATCGGTGAAAGGCGCCATCGTGCAGGCCATGGCAAAATTGTTATGCGCGGCACTGGGTGTTTCGTCGACGATTACCCGCTCATCTTGTGCAAGAAGGGCAAGGGTCGAGGTGTCGTTGCGTTCGCTGATATCGACTTGACCCGAGATGACGGCGTTGTTGCGCGCTGCCGGATCCAGCACCGCGATCAGATGGATTTCATCGAAATAGGCCGCATCCGGCTTCCAATAATCGGGATTGCGCACCAGTTCGATCCGCACGCCCGGCTCGAAGGACTGGATGCGGTAGCCACCGGTGCCCGCTCCCGACGCGATATCGACACCGCCCTTGCCGTCCGAAGGCAGGATGATTAGGGCGAACCCTGCGGTCAGTGCCGGGAAGTCGGCATTGCCATTGGCCAGTTCGAAAATGACGGTGCTGTCGCCGTCGGCACGCACATCCTTCAGATCCGAAAGCAGAGCCTTGGCGCCTGAGGTCGAGGCCTCGCCCCGATGGTAGTTATAGGTGGCAACAACGTCCTCGCTGGTCAGCGCCTTGCCGTTGTGGAAGGTCACGCCGCTGCGCAGTTTAAACGTCCATATCCGGGCATCCGGACTGGCCTCCCAGCTTTCGGCCAGCTCGGGGACGATCTCGTCCTGCGCGCCGTATTCGGTCAGGCCATTGCCCCGGCAGAAGGCGAAGGCGATCGAAAGCGAGGTTGCATAGGTGCCGGGGTCCAGCCCCTCGGCGGTATTCGCCTGCCCCATGGCAACGCGTAGCACCCCGCCCTTTTTCGGCGCATCTTGGGCCATGCTCTGGCCGGCAAATAGCGGCAACGCCGCTGCGGCCATGGCCGTGCCAAGTAGCGTCCTGCGCGACATAATTAGGCCGCCAGGGCTACGATGGAACTCGATGTCTTTCATTTCTCTCTACTCCTGTTGGGAAGAGCCTACCTGTTCTCGGCAGATCTCATTGAGGACGAAATCGAAGGAAAAGCCTTCCTGCGGCCAAAGATTCGCAGTTCTTCAGTGGCAACTGCCAGTCGGAGAGTGCTTTGGATAACTGAGATCTCAGTTATAGATTCTGACGTTAGATCTGAGATCTCAGTAAGTAAACTGAAATATGCCCCTACCATGGGTTAACCCAGTTCAGCGGTATTCTTCCGGTCAGAATGCGATAGGCTTCGGCAGCTGCAAGCTGCTGAATTTGCTGAACTGACTGTTCAGAATACCAAGCGGTGTGATCACTAACGACCAGATGCGGCAGATCGAAAAGAGGGTTGTCGCGATCCGGCGGTTCGCGCTGGAAAACATCCAGCCCTGCCCCGGCGACACGCCCCGAAAGAATGGCTGAACTCAGTGCCGCCTCGTCGATGTGGCTACCCCTTGCGGTGTTCAAGATCACGACGCCGGGCCGCAGTCTTGCAATCAGTTCGGCGGTCAGCGTCGGTCGCAGATCGGAGCGGCCAGGGGCGTGAAAAGACAAGATCTCCACCGCCTCGACCAGATCCTCCAGCGTGACGCGTATCACCCCGGCGGCTGCGGCGCCCTGCTCGTCAAGGAAAGGGTCATGGACCAGAACTCGATCAACACCGAACGCGGCAAAGCGCTTGTGGACAGCCCGGGCAATGCGGCCGTAGCCAACAAGGCCCAGTGTTGCGCCGGCGATCCGTTGCAACGGCTCGGTCTGGCCGACTTCCCATGCCCCTTTGCGGACAGCGGAGTCACGAGTGACGATCCGGCGGCGAACAGCCAGGAACAGCGCCAGCGTGTGATCTGCCACCTCGATGTCCGCGCCATAATCGGGCACATTGGCGACCTTGATGCGGCGTTCGCGCGCCGCGTCCAGATCAATTTTGTCCAACCCGACTCCATAGCGCACCAACCCTCGCAGGCGCGGCGCAGCATCGAACAGCGCAGCATCCACAGCTGTGTCGCGTAGCATGATCAGATCGGCATCGGCCACACCCCGCAGCAGCGTCTGCCGGTCACCCTGCCAATCCAAAGCCGTGATCTGCACGCCGAGCGGGGTCAGAACCTCGCTTTCCGCGGCATAGCTGGCATAGCCCGGTTCGACGACGACCACTTTCACAGGCCCAGTTCTTTCAAAAGCTTCCATCGCTCAATACCCCGCCGAACGATTTCCAAGCGGCTCCGGAGCGAGCCCACTTCGCATACGAGAGATATTGCTCAGAACGGATTGAGCAGTCGCCCACGGGTTAGGCTCGCTCGCGATGTGCGGTGTCAGGCGAATATTCGGATGCGCCCAGAACGGATGGTCGGCGGGTGGCGGCTCCTGCCGCATCACATCCAGTGTGGCACCTGAAAGATGTCCTCTGTTCAGCGCTGCCAGCAAGGCATCCTCATCCATGTGGTCGCCTCGACCGATGTTCACCACCGCAGCGCCCTGCGGCAGTGTGGCAAAGAGATCGGCATTCAGCATGCCGGTGGTGGCCGGGGTGCGCGGCAGCATTGCCACCAGAATGTCGCTGCCCGCCGCAAATTCAGACAGTTGCTCCGCGCCGTGAAAGCTCTCAGCTCCGGCTATTTCTTTGGGAGAACGGCTCCAGACCCTGACAGGGAAACCGAGCCCGACCAGCGCCTCGGCAACGAAAAGCCCCAACGGGCCCGCACCCATCAGCCCGACACTGCGTTGAAAGTTCATCGCAGGGCGAACGAATGCCCAGCGGCGTTCCTTTTGGCGGATATCGAACAGCATCATGTCGCGGTGGTGATGGATCACTGCATGCAGCACATAATCGCGGTGCTGCTGGCGGGTTACCTCATGCACGAGCTTCACGACCGGGATCCCGAGCGGCAGGTCCGGGTCGGCGAAGATGTGATCCACTCCCGCTGCCATAGAGAAGATCGCATTAAGGTTCGGCAACTTGGCCAGATAGCCATGGGGCGGCTTCCAGACCAGCGCCCATCGGATCGTAGCGGGGTCAAAGTTTTCGCCCAATACATAGATTGGCAGATCGGGGGCTGCAGCACGCAACGCGCTGCGCCAATCCTCTGGGTTCTCGCCGGTCGCAATGATCAACATCGCCTGTTCGGTGTCGGACATGGTCGCATCAATCCTTGGTGGTCCGGATTATGCCCGGACACAGGTCATCATTCGGTCGCGAGGATGCGCGACCGCTCTTCAGCGGCGTTCGACCGAAACAGGCCGAATAATGGAAAGGGTGATCCCCAGGGATCAGGTGTTTTCGCGGATCACATAGATCTTCTTAGTGGGGGTGATGACCCTCCAGATATAGCTGTGCCCGGGGCGCATGATGAAGCTGTCGCCCACGGTGATGCGGCGTGGCGGCTTGCCGTCCTCGATCAGCTCGGATTCGCCCTCGATGATCGTGCAGAATTCCCAGGTTTCCTTGACCACACGCCAAGAACCGTCGCGGACTTCCCAAATGCCGGTGCTGACCGAGCCATCGGGCGTCACCTCAATCTCCCAGGTCTTGTTGGTCGGCGCGCCCTCGGTTACGCGGTCGGGCAAGGGGGCACCCGGTTCTGGCGTGCCCAGTTGCTTCACATCATAAAAGTAAAGCGCGTCCATCATCATCTCCCGTAAAGACTGTATGTCGTGCCATCGCCGTCATCTGGCGCTTGCGCATGACTCTGCTGTCTTCGCCCGGCGACGGCATTGCAGGATCTGCACTGAAGCGAGTAGCGGTTTGGCTTGAAAGAAGCCTATAACTGCGATCTCAGTCTGTAAATAAAAATCTGCGATCTCAGATGAGGGGGCTGATATTGTGTTTGAACGGCAGAAGATTCATGCCGTCATGAATCTCGGCCCGCAGCGCAAGACACATCGCGTCCGCATCGCGCAGGTGCAGGGCGCGGAGGATTGCGGGATGTCTGTCCTCATCGGGGTGCCTTCCGGCGGTACGCTCGAATACCACGCGCATCAGCGGGCCGAATTGCAGCCATAATGTCTCGATCATCTGCATGGTCGTCGGCGCTGGCTGCGCACTGTAGAGTTTGAAATGGAACTCGTAATTGCTGCTCATGTAAGTTTCGACCTCGCCAGAGGAGAGGCACAGCTTCATCCGGCGGTCGATCTCGTGCATTTCCTCGATCAGATCATCCGAGATCACCGGCAGTGAGCGGGACGCAGCGGCCGGCTCCAGACGCAGGCGGCAGAACAGCAGGTCTTCGAACCGGATCTGCGTCATTTCGGGGACGACAACACTGCTTTTCGACCGGATCTCCAGCGCGCCTTCGGCCGCCAGCCGGGCAATCGCATCACGCACCGGCATCGGGCTGACGCCAAGTTCGCGCGCGATTCCGCGTGAGGAAAGAACCTGGTCCGGAGTAATCGTCCCGGTGACCAACCGATGGCGCAAGGTGCGATAGACCATCATGCGCAACGGCGCCTCAGCCTCACGGTCGCTCTGAACGCAGCACTCCATCTTCCCTCCCCGATCTTTCCTGCAGTCTCTTAACACACGAATCCGTGGAGTGTAACTGTGATCGCAGTTGCGAGGACACTGCAACTTTGCGGTTGGCGCTTGCAGGACAAAATTTGGACTATTGCAGAGCAAACAGCAAACCGCGTTGGTATTCGTTCGACTTTGCACCGGCTTTCCGTGGCACCGCTATTTTTTCGCCCCGATCGCTGCGATAATCACCAATGGCTGCTTTGGGGATACTGCACCGCAGCATACCGGCGGGACTGAGCGGCCGCAAAGGGCCGAGATGCGCGTGACTGAGGCTGAGCTAAACCCGTCTCGTCGCATTGTGCAGCAGATCGTCGTGATGAGCCCATCAGAGGCGTTCGTGCACGATGTGGCGCGCGCCGTGTCGGACTTGTCGGATCGGAAAGGGTAAGACTAGATTGCCGTCGGATAGAAACTGGGGGCACCGACGTGGATGTGAAATCATCGCAAGCGACCGGAAATGCTGCCATGCACTATGTCGCATGGCAGCCTTCAAAGAGGGGCTGGAACGTGATGCCAACCACGCGGAACGCGAATGGAAGCGAGCTGTATTGCGCGAACGATGCAGAGACCGTCATCTTTGGGGTGCAGAGCAAGGGATTGTCAAAGAGAGGTCCGGTTGGGCTGGGGTCGAACCTTGGCAATCTTCGATCGGATTGGTGGATTATTACCATCAACGCGAAATCGGACAACCCGATCTGTTTCATCTTGAGGCGGCAGGAGGTTGTTGATCTTTGTTTCCACAGCGATCCTGCAAAGAGCCGCGACGGTGTTCAGTCATATTGGCTACAACCGAAGGCCTACGACCAGGCACAATTCAGGGATGCTTGGCACAGGCTCCTCGCACCTCCCGGCCCTATTGGCGAATAGAGCCGTCATTGACTGCTTCGTCCGCACTGGGGTTTAAGATTAAGCGATCTCGCTGAACCCCGCCTCAACGTCCGGTTTGGAAGAAGCTAGCGGCTGTCGACCGGCCGTTATGGGCCGGCCTGGAACGGATGGCTCTCTCTGCCAACGACAGCCCCGGCGGGCAAGACGTCGCATCTTGCAAATCCGATGCCCCATTCTCTGCTCAACGCTGTGAATCGCCGGATCGCGCAAAGCGTCAGTAACTGAGCCCCCGCCCCAAGAGTAGGACCGCACGTTCCGCCTGCGGGTCGTCATCAGCCCTCAGCGGGTGCTCCCTGTTGATCGGACTACTGGCCTGCAGCACATCCAGCATGTCGGGAAAGCCATGCGCAACATCCGGCATCCCCGCAATTTCATAGGCATTCTGTCCCAGCCCTGCATAATGGACGATCGTACCGCCATGCCGGGTCAAGCGCGCGGCAAAGAAAGCGCAAGAAATTA
>NZ_WMIG01000025.1 GCF_009711205.1 Paracoccus litorisediminis
GTCTATCTCGCCGGATACGAAACCTTCGCCGATGTCGCCGGCCGATTGCCGGTGTTCATCGAGCAGGTCTACAATACCCGAAGACTGCATTCAGCCCTCAGCTACCCTCCGCCCGAGGAATTCGAAACGCTAATCGCCCAGAAGGCGGCTTAGTTCGATGAAGTCCCGTGGTCCAGCCCGAGGGGGTAACTCCAGTAAACATGTTCCTCCGTCAGGAAATTTGAGCCCGCGAAGATCCAGCTGCGCACCCCCCAGGCAAATGAATTTCAGCGCCTGATCGCCCATGCCGCAGGACAGTTGGATATGCGGGTAACCGCGTGCCAGCAGCTGGACGCCGTTGATATCACCCGAGCTTTCCTTGTGGCGATGGCGTTCTTGGAACGACCAACGCGGTCAAGGAACGCGCGGCCCATTTCGACTGACCTGCGGCCCGGATAATTGGAAAGGATGATCGGCAAGTCGGCGGTGCGGTCGATGGCCAGCGCGTTCAACGCATTTTCGCGCTCGGTCGGGACAGAGTAGGGCAGTGTGCCCAGAATAATCGCATCGGCACCGATCTCACGCGCAACTTGGGCCAGCTCGATAGAATCCGGGCAGCTCCCCGGAGTCCGGACGGTAACGGAAGCTACGATCTGACGTTTTCTGGTCTCCAAGGACGAGGAGATCAGGAATGTGTAAACCCCGGAACCATGACGCGGGTTTCACGGTGCGTGGCGCTGGAAGCTGTGAAGGCGTACGGTGTCGGAGCTGGCGGCCGAATACGGCGTGCATCCGGCGATGATCCACCGGTGGAGCGAGCCATAGTCCGCCATTGGTCCGAGAGACAATGCCGAACGGGATGATTGAGCGGGACCATCAGGCGCTGTCTCTCGGGGCGCAGTGTCGCCCGGCTCGTCGATTTCGCGCTCGTGGTTCGACCACCCCCGGCGGGCGAGACGGAGCAGAACCTCGGGCTGATGCGGCTGATCGATCGGTAAATCCTGGAGACGCCCCCGGGGTCCGGCAAATGACCGTCTGCAGGCATGGCGTGAACCAGAAGTGCATCCGGCGGCTGATGCGGCTCATGTGCATTCGTCGGGAAAACAACCGGACTGTTTTCTGAACCTTCTCACTACCGATCTACCACAAGCCCAACACCCAGCAAGCCAAGAAAGGCGCAAGACATGTCCCTCCGGCTTGGGCGGGCTGCGGGTGGATCGCCCCGGTCAAGTCTGGTGCGCGGACTTCACCTCTCTGCCGATACGGCGCATGCGCCGGGCTCGAACTGATAGCGTTCGCAGCCTCACTCTAGAATCACCAGCGGCCCCACGCCGCCCATGGCGGGCAGCCGCCGGCCGGGGCTATTGGAACAGGCGCAGGCAGCAGCTTCAATCACCCCCGGAAACTGTCCAAGGATCGGAAGGGGTAGCTCAATATTTCGCCTGAGGATCTGAGGTAGTTCAGCCCTGCCATTCGCCGCAAAGGAGAATGTTCATCAAGCTGGCTTTAGATTTACTATTGCCGGCTCTCCGCTACCCGCCAGTGAAAGCGAGGCCGGGCAACTGGGAAATTGTCGCTCATGGTGAACACAAGCGGTCGATAGGCGTGAGGCGACCAGCATTCAAGCAGCTTCCTCTTTGCAATACCGCAAAGAGGAAGCTGGCCGATGTGCGCGGACGATCAGTTGCGACATGGCTCGCAGGTGATCCCAGCGCCGCTGCCGCGGGGGCATGGCAGGTGGATCGCGACCGTCGGAATGGGTTTTCTGGTCGGCGTTGTGTTCTGAACCCAGTGCTCGTTCGGAACACAACGCCCTGAGCTGAGCCGAGGGCGTTGCCATTCCGCCCGATGACCGAGGGACAGAGGCATCCGGCCCGCTACTCACCGCGCGGATAGCGCTTGCTCTCCTCCAGCACGTTCAGGTCCATGTGATTGCGCATGTAGCGTTCCGAAGCGCGTTGCAACGGCTGATAGTCCCACGGGAAATAAGCGCCGTTGCGCAGGGCTTCATAGACGACCCAACGGCGAGCCTGGCTTTCGCGGACCTCGGCGTCATAGGCATCAAGGTTCCAGCGCGCCTGAGCCTGAGCGGTCAGCTGCGCGAGGGTCGCGGCATGTTCGGGGATCTGTGCCAGGTTCGTCAGCTCATGCGGGTCGGCGGCCAGATCGAACAGCATGGGTGCGTCTGCTTGGCACAGTGTCAGCTTGTGGTTTCCGTCACGCAGACCGACCATCGGCGCGACCGAGCCTTCGGCCGCATATTCCATCGGCACTGGCCCGCGCCCGCCTTGACCTTGGGCCAGCGGGGTCAGGTCCTCGCCATCGGTCCAGCGTGCCAGCGCACTGATGTCCAGACCAGCCAGTGCGGCCAATGTCGGCGTCACATCCAGCGTCGAGACCGGCACCTGGACCTGCGCGGGTACCCAGCCGGGGGCGGCAATCATCAGCGGCACCCGGGCCGACCCCTCAAAGAAGTTCATCTTGAACCACAACCCGCGCTCGCCCAGCATGTCGCCATGATCCGAGACGAACAGGATGATGGTATTATCGTCCATGCGGCCACGCTGCAGCACATCCAGAATCTCGCCGATCTTTTCATCGACATAGCTGATATTGGCGAAGTAGCCCTGCCGGGCGCGTCTTGTGTCCTCATCGGTGATCGGGAAATTCCTGTGGTCGCAGGCCTCCAGCAACCGCTGCGAATGGCTGTCCTGTTGCTCGAAGGGGAGCGCAGGAACCTCGGGGTCCAGTGCCGGGCAATCCTCATACAGGTCCCAGAAACGGCGGCGCGCGACATAGGGATCATGGGGATGGGTAAAGCTGACGGTCAGGCACCACGGCCGATCGTCCTGACGGCGCGACAGGTCGTAAAGCTTCTGCGTCGCGTGAAAGGCGACCTCGTCGTCATATTCCATCTGATTGGTGATCTCGGCCACGCCCGCGCCGGTGACCGAGCCGAGATTGTGATACCACCAGTCGATCCGCTCACCCGGCTTGGTGTAATCGGGCGTCCAGCCGAAATCGGCGGGATAGATGTCGGTGGTCAGCCTTTCCTCGAAGCCATGCATCTGATCGGGTCCGACGAAATGCATCTTGCCCGACAGCGCCGTGCGGTAGCCGGCGCGGCGCAGGTGGTGGGCATAGGTCGGAATGTCCGAGGCAAACTCGGCCGCATTGTCATAGACGCGGGTGCGTCGGGGCAATTGCCCCGACATGAAGCTGGCCCGCGCCGGCGCGCAAAGCGGGCTGGCAGTATAGGCATTGGCAAAGCGCACCGAGCGCGCGGCCAATGCCTTGAGGTTGGGGGCATGCAGGAAATCCGCCGGGCCGTCGGGGAAGAATGTCCCGTTCAGCTGGTCCACCATCAGGATCAGGATATTCGGACGTGTCATCTTGTTCATCGTGGTCTTAAAGTCCCAGCGCCGCCTTGACTGCGGGCTCGCCCGGCTGTCCGTCCAGCGTGGTCACGCCCGCAAGCCACGGGGTCAGCGCGGCGGGATTGGCCTTGAACCATTCGGTCGCCGCATCCTTGGGGTCGGCCCCGTCAAGGATCTTGCCCATCAGCTGATTTTCCATCTCGATGTTGAAGGTCATCTGCGAAAACAGCTTGGCGGCGTTCGGGCAGGTTTCAGACCAGCCCTTGCGCGCCAGCGTAAAGACCTCGGCCCCGCCGAAATCCGGCCCGAAATAGGCATCCCCGCCCGAGAGATAGGCGATGTCGAACTGCTCGTTCATCGGATGCGGTGCCCAAGCCAGAAAGACGATGCCCTTGCCCGCACCTTCGTTTCGCGCGACCTGCGCCAGCATGGCCTGTTCGCCGGATTCGACCAGTTCCCATTCGCCAAGGCCAAAATCATTGGCCTCAATCATCTTCTGGATATTGGCATTGGCGGGCGCGCCCGGCTCGATCCCGTAGATCTTCTTGCCGAACTCATCGGCATGGCTGGCGAGGTCTGCGAAATCCTTGATGCCCTTTTCGGCGACAGCCTTGGGCACGGCCAGGGTGAATTTGGCACCGGTCAGGTTCTTGTTCAGCACCTCGATGGCATTCGCGGCGTTCAGGTCGTCTATGAAGGCGGTCTGCGCGGGCATCCAATTGCCCAGAAAGACGTCGATCTCGCCACTCTTCATCGACTGATAGCCGATCGGCACCGACAGCAACTTGACATCGGGAGCATAGCCCAGAGCCTCCAGCACGACGCTGGCTGCGCCATTGGTCGCGTTGATATCCGTCCAGCTGGGATCGGAAAGCCGAAGCGACTTGCAGGCGGCATCGTCCGCATGCCCGGTCGCGGTCGAGGCCGCCAAGGCAAATGCAGTCAGAAAAGCGTGTTTCATCATCGTCGGTTTCATGTCCGTTCCCTGCCAGATTGAATTAGGGCAACTTCCCTGTGCCGGAAGTCGGATTGTCCTCGCACCCCGAACCGTGTGGGGAGACGGCGCGCGGAATTATCCTGACGCAAGGCGTCGGAAGTTACCAGACAGGTCCGAAGCAGGTAAGCAAGAGGTAGCCGGGGGCCTGCCACGACAGTTCCCCGATCTGATGAACCTCTGCCGTCACGAACTGGGATTTTCAATGACACAGAGCCGGTTTCCGGCCAAAGGCATCCGCCCTGCGACCAATCTTCACCCGGTGGAATGTCGGCGCACCGCAGGGTGACGTGCTGGTCGCCCACTTCCCCCAATGCGCAAGATGGGAGGCTGATTTGAAGCGCCTGCTCGGCTGCTGCGTTGCCACGAAAATCCGGGGCTCGTAGGGTTGCCACGCCTAGTATAAGCCGCATCTCGACCGCATCCGAGGATGCAGAGTTCAACCGATCTGCTGCAGCTCAAGCTGATCGCCTCGACCTATCCGGGTGTTTCTCTATGGGCAGGTGCGGGCCTTCGTCCGACGTATCCGATGCGTGCCATAGGCGTTTGGCTTTAAACCAATCGACATCACCCATTCACGCAGGATCCGGGCATACTGTCGTGTCGACAAGTGCTCGCCATGGTAAACGCGACTTGGCTATGAGAATTTCAGACCCAGCATCTCCGGGTTGGAAATCCAGCGTTCGAGCGATTGGCGGGTCGTTTCGGTATTCTCGAAACGTACCGGTTTGCTGGTCTTGGCGCAGCTCCTTAGGCGGCGAAGCGCCAGCGGGCCGGATATCGGCATAGGCTCGATCATCCCGCCCGCCCATGCGTCTGGCCGCCGCGAGGTTCGGCCGCCGGCCTTTGTCATTTCAGGTTGCAGACAGGTGGCGATGTCCTGCACCATCAGCTAATAATGTGGGCAGGCTCGTGGTTCCGGATGGTACAAAACGCGATCACGGACTCTGGCCATTTCGCCTTGCCCTCGGTAGGAAAGTGACAGCTACCCGCCGGACTTTATTGGCTTTGCCGGGCGGCGGCAGGACATAGCAGAGCATATCCCAATGACGCAATCACCACCCGTCACCACCATGATATCCGGACAGATCGATCTGATCGAAGAGGTCATTGCCTCTTTTCCGCAGAAGGGTCGCATCCTTGATATCGGCACGGGTTCGGGCGAGGCTGCGCGACGGTTCCATGAAGCGGGTTGGGAAGTGACGGCCACGGGCTTCAACATGGAGGCCTATCTGGATCATTCCTCGCTGCCCGAGGGCATGCGCGTCATTCCGGATGTCGATGTCTGCGACGCCCATCAATTCGAGGATGGCGAGTTCGACGCGATCTGGTGCGCCCATGTGCTGGAACATGTATCGAATACGGGACTGGCACTGGAGGAATTGCGGCGGTTGCTCAAGCCCAACGGTTGGCTGTTCGTTGCGGTGCCACCCTATAAGGAACAGGTTGTCGGCGGTCACGTGAACAGCGGCTGGAATCTGGGGTCGCTGATCTATGTTCTGGCCGATGCCGGGTTCGCATTGGCTGAAGGGCGCTTCATCCATTACGGCTATAACATCTTTGGTATGGCCCAGCGTGGTCCCGGAAAGCTGCCCGATGGCGCATTGCGCCGGGCGAATGGCGATATCGAAGCGCTTGCCGAGGCGGGGCGTTTCCCCAAGGGCTTCAACCCCGGTCAGGGCTTTTGGGGGCGCAAGCACGCGGTCAACTGGCGTTGGAATCGCGCGCCGCAACAGGTTCCCGCGCCCCGCAAGGAACTGGCCCATCCACCAGAGATCGCACCGATGAAGATAGGTTTTTTTGTGCCCTGGATCACCATGGGCAAGGGCGGCACCGAAAATGTCGGTCAGATGATGGCAAATGCCATGGTCGCCCGTGGCCATGAGGTGACGATATTCACCTTTGACGACAAAAGCGCGCCGTCGCGCTGGCCGTTGGATGACAGGATCGCGCTGGTTCATCTGCCAGAAGCGACCGATGTTCCGGCCGATCAGCGCATGGCGATCGAGGTCGCCAGCCGCAATCTGGACCTATTGGTCGGGCTGCACATGAACCGCACCATGCTGCGTTATGTGCGCTGTGCGCATAAAGTGGGTCTGCCGCTGATCCTGTCCGAGCATATCGACCCGCGTTTCCCCAGTTGGATGGGCACCTTTTCGCCGGATGAGCGTGAGGTCGCGATGGCCGGTGCGACGCTGATCCATCTTCTGCTGGATGACTTCGTCGACACGCTGGACCCGTCGATACGCGGCAAGGCCCGCGTCATCCAGAACACCGTTCCCGAACCCGCGACGCTTGCGGATCACGGCGCCGTCAAGGAGCGGCGGACATTGCTGGCTGTCTCTCGTCTGGTGCCGCGCAAGAACCAGGCGGTCACCGTCGAAGCCTTTGCGCGGTTGGCCAAGGATTTTCCTGACTGGCAGTTGCAGATCGTCGGCGACGGTCAGTTGAGATCGCGGCTTGAGACCTTGGTGACAACCCTCGAAATCCAGGATCAGGTCCAGTTTGCGGGTGAGCATGACGATGTCTACCCGTTCTATGCCGCGGCAGACCTGTTCGTCATCCCGTCATTGTTCGAAGGCTTTCCGCTGACACTTTGCGAAGCCATGGCGCATGGGCTGCCATCCGTGGGACTCGCGCTTTGCAGCGGTGTCCGTGAGCAGATCAGGGACGGGGAAAGCGGCATTCTTTGCGAAAATGACGACGTTGCGACGCTGGAAGCCGCTTTGCGTCAGCTGATGTCGGATCAGGACGCGCGCGCGCGCATGGGGTTGGCCGCGCGCCAGACCTTCCTGGACCGGTTCAGCAATGACGTCATCCACAGTGCCTGGGAAGAGCTTTTCGACGAGGCACGGCACATGCGGCATGTCCGCAAGGCGCCAGACCATGCCACGCTCATGGCTGTTCGGCTGTGGGAGCAGGTCTGGGGCCCGATTACCAAGAACAACGCGATCTGAAAGCGCGGAAAAGGACGAACGATGAGCAATCAACAGGCTTTCCTTCGGTTCAGGGAACTTCTGGAAACGCGGCAATTGTCGCATGATCCCGATCTGGATATCCGGGAGCATGTCCTGTCGCTGAAAAACCAGAAAGCTGGGTTTGGCTATGCGTCGCATGGCCTGAAGACCAGTTTCGGTGCGAACCTGCCCAACCTGTTCCCCAATGCCATTGCCGTCGACGAGGCAGGGATCGATTCCGCCGATTTTTACGTCGCCTTCGGGACGATTTTCCAGCAGCCGGATCACTCGCACAAAGGCGGGGTGAAGCTGTTCAACGCGGCCTCGCCCACGGCTGAGGTTCTGTTCGGAGAAGCCGGTTTTCTTGCCACCACCCATAGCTGGTCCCACAGCTTCAAGGAACATAACCCCGCCTATGCCTGTCTGGGCTATGTCTATGATGACCTTGCCCACTACTTCATGGCGGATTACCCGAACCGGCTGGTCAGAAAGCTGAACAGCCACGCCGACCCCTCGCCCGAAGAGTTGAACCGGGCGGAAACGCTGCTGCAGCGTATCGTCATGCAGCGGGTCAGCAAGTATAACGCCCAGCCGATGCAGGCCCCCGCCATGACCGAGGGCTACACGCGCCGGGTGCTGGTCTGCGATCAGGCCTATGCAGATGCCTCCACCGTCTACGGCAAGGTGGGCGACGCCGAGTTCGAAAAGATGTTGCTGGCGGCAATCGCCGAAAACCCCGACGCCGAAATTCTGGTCAAGACGCATCCGGATACGGTTTGGGAAAAGGACAAGCGCACCGGCTATTACACCCATCTTCAGTCGACCGGCCGGGTTCGGATGCTGCGCGATCCGATCAACCCCTATGTCCTGTTCGATCTGGTCGACACCGTCTATGTTGGCACCAGCCAGATGGGGCTGGAGGCGTTGTTCGCGGGCAAGAAGGTGGTGACCTTTGGCGCGCCGTTCTATGCGGGATGGGGCCTGACCGACGACCGCCAGAAAATCCCGCATCGGCATCGCAGCCGCAGCCTGGCCGAGATCTTTCACTATTTCTACATCTGGTACACGATCTATCATCTGCCGGGCAAAAAAGGCGTGGCCGAGATCGAGGACGTCTTGTCCTATATCGAGACCAAGCGACCCTATCAGCGCCCGCCGACCGCGGCAGAGATCGCGGCACCGCCAAAAGTCTCGGTGATCATTCCCGTGCATGGCGTCGAGAAATACATCGAGGAATGCATCAACTCGATCCAGATCCAGACTTTGAAGGAAGTCGAGATCATCCCCGTCAACGATGTCAGCCCTGACAACGCGCAGGCCGTGATCGATCGGCTGGCGGCCGAAGACCCGCGCATCCGCCCGATCGTTCTGGAGCAAAACGTCAAGCAGGGCATGGCCCGGAACAAGGGGTTCGAGGCCGCACGCGGGAAGTATGTTTGGCTGCTGGACGGCGATGACTGGCTGTCGAATACCGACATGCTGCGCGAACTCTTTGAGCTTGCCGAAGCCGACGGGCTGGACATGGTGCGGGCCCGCAAGGCCTTTGAGGCGGTGTTCGACGAGAATGATGTGCTGCTGCAGGAACGGCAGGACGGCAGCGAGAAATACTTTACCGAAGCCGTCCGCAAGACCAGCTTCGCTGAAGCTCCACATCTGCTGCACAATCGCCATTGCTGGACCTGGCTTTATCGCCGAGATTTTCTGACCCAGAACGACATCCGCTTCATCACCCCGCAATGGGAGGAGCGCGCCTTCCTGCTGCGGGCACTGGTCAAGGCAAAGGCAATCGGCCTGTCCGCGATGAACGGGCCAGCCTACCGGATCCGCACGGATTCAACGGCGCGTCGTGAACGCGACTCGACCGATTTCGAAATGATGCTGAAGAATTTCGACAGCACCTTCGGCAGCCTCGCCGAGGAGGGTGCGGCGGAACGTGGCAATCCGCTGCGGCATCATCTGAATTTCCAGCTGTCGCAATTTCTCCAGCATATGCTGGTGGCCGGACCCTACAGCTATTATCGTGAGCAGGGTGAGGAAGCCGAACTGGCTTTTCTGAGTCGGCTGCGCGAACAGTTCCTGCGCTTCGATTTCCAGCCCGACGATTTCGTGACGGACATGCACAAGCTGAGCGCCATGCGTCTGGCTGCCTCGGCCTATCCGCTGATGGTGGCGGCCGTCGTCACCGGGCGCTGGGATATTCTGCGTCTTTCCGTCGATCTGGCACCCATTCCTCAGGATAAGCTTTACCAGATCCTGCTGGCCGAGCCGACCGATGTGGCGACAAGGGGGCTGCAGACATCGCTGTCGATCTATGCCCGAAACCACCGGGCCCAGCCTGTAACCGAGCCGCAGCCGGATTCCGACCATCCCAAGCCCCGTGTCGTCATCCATATCGGTTCGACCAAGACCGGCAGCACCTTTCTGCAGCACTTCCTCGAGAAGAACCGCCCGGAATTGCTGCGACAGGGGATCTGGTTCCCGGAAGTGGGATTGTTCTGGCAGCCCAGTCGGCCGCACAAGCAGGCCGGACATTCCCAGTTCAACCGCGCCGCGCTCAAGGACGATCCCAAGCTGCGCGATCACATCCGGCGCGGGCTGGAGTTGATGGATGGGCGCATCCATACGATCGTGCTGTCCAGTGAGGCGTTCTTCCTGAATGAAAACTCGCCGCTTCTGGCGGATTATTTTGCCGGACATCCCGTCGAGATGGTGGTCTATCTGCGCCGTCAGGATGAATGGGCGAACTCTCAGTACTGCGAATTCGTCGCTGGCGGCGCCGTCGGACGGGTCAAGGTACCGATCGATGAATGGCTGACCCTGCCAAAGACCGAGCAATGGCTGGACTACCGCGTGCCTCTGACCGCCTGGAGTGAAAAGATCGGCCAAGAGAACGTCCATGTCCGGGTCTATGATCGTGGCGAATTCGTCGACGGAGATCTGCTGGCCGACTTTGCCCAAGCGACCGGCTTGCCCCAGTTGCTGGACATGCCGCGTCCGGTCGAGCTTCAGCAGAACGACGCCCGTCTGTCTGCCGGCCATGTCGAACTGTTGCGCCGGTTCAACGGACGTCGATTCCAAAGCCGTGACTCCTATTTCAATTTCATCGAGGAAGCCGGCTCACGTCTTACCGAATGGCGTAAGGAACGCGGGCTCCCGCTGCCCAAGCCATGGGTCCTGACCGAACAGCAGGCTGATGCGCTGATGCAGCACGTCGAATTGGCGAACGCCGCCATCGCCAAGGAGTATCTGGGCCGTGATCGCGACCTGTTCGGTCCGCGCGCCGCGATTCCGGAAGCCGTTCCGATCTTTGAGGAAGAGGAAGATCTGGTCAGGAAAATCTATCGGCGCTATCGCAGGAAACCCAAGGTAATCGTCGAACCCGTGGCACCACCGCCCAAGGAGGTTCCCGCCGCGATTGAGCGTCCGGCGCCGAGGATCGTCAATTATGGGGTTCTGGGCTGGCGGCTATGGTTGCTGACGCCGATCCTCGGGGCAGTCTATGCGCGCTTTGCGACGCCAGAGCGGCTTGATGAGTTCAAGTCAGAGCCATTCGAGTTCTCGCGCAGGCATTGGGCGCGCCGGCGGCCTCTCGTCGCCCGTCTTGTCTATCCCGGTGGCAATTCGATGGGTCCGTTCGGGATCTTCCGTCTGGCGGTTCCGGTCGCGCGAGGTCTGATCGGCGTTACGGGTCGGCCCGAAATGCAGAAAAAATTCGATCGCGATCCGATCCTGTTCGCGCGCAATATGCGAAGCCCGTGGCGGCGAGCTGTTGGCAGGGTGTTTTTCCCGATTGGAGAAAAGTTCTGACGTTCCAGAAGGAGTAGCGTTGCGGGCCCCTCTAACTGCGCAGGTCTGGACCTGTCGCTCGGTCGAAAAGGCCCTGCTGTCACCTAGGGCGTGTTGCGGTCCATTGTGGTTAGGCGTGGAATTTTGATCCCCAGGTGTTTTGTTTTGTCCCCTTCTCCGTCTGCTTCGGATCAGCAGACGGAGAAGGGAATGAAAGGGGAGGTTACGATCGCGCACGTCCAGCGGGCCTTCTATGTCCAGCGGTGGTCGATCAAGTATATCGCGCGAAAGCTGTATGTCTCACGGAACACCGTGCGGAATATCCTTCGCTCTGATGAGATGGCGCTCAGCTACAAGCGCACCTGCCAACCCTTGCCGCTGGTTGTCCCTTAGCAAGGCCAACTCGAGCGATTTCTGCCCTCGAACCTCGCCAAACCAGCGCGAAAGCGGCTAAAACTGATCCGCATATTCGAGGAACTGCGCGCGCGGTTACAAGGGCGGTTATGGCGCCGTGCAGGTATCGCGTATACGCGGTCACAACGGTGCGCCGCGCGGCGTCGACAGGGATCAGGGGCGTACTCTTGGTCGCTGCATCGACGACTGCGATCAGCCCGTCCGACGCGCCTTCGCCATTGGCATGCACAATAAGCTGGATGTCATTCACGAATGACCAGTTAACGGCACCATCGACTTCCTCCTGCGACACGGCGGAGTAACCTTGTAGCCTGCCGGGTAATCCCGAGCGGATCGTAATAGGGACGGTCGCGCAACGCGGTGCAGCCCTGCGGTGAGCGATCAATAACGCTTTGCGCCTGCCACACGGAAGCGGTTCTTGCGAGACATGCGCCGCGACATAGTCCTTTACGGTCATCACATCGGTATGAGGCATGACGTCAATCTTGACGCTGCCCTCTTTGCCGATTTCTGCAAGAATATCCGCCCGGTTCGGCATGGATTGCACTTCCTGTGCGGTGGTGTAGCCATATCTCGCCCATATCCTGGTTCCGATGCGGGCGATGGCCTTCATGCTGTCATGATCGATAGATTGGTAGGATCGGACATTCCGTCGCTCTCATCCAGTCTGCCAGTGTCGGGTGCCGACTCTCGGCCAGCTGAGTACTGTCGCCGCCGCAGTCGATGATGTGCTTGGTCTTTTTGATCCTGGTGCGGTTTTCCTTTATCCAGACGCGCAATTCAGTTTCGAGCAGGGGATAATCACGCCCTAGGCGTCTTCGTTGATCACCGCGGCCTTCATCCGATCGTAGAGTAGTTCCTGCGGCGCCCGTCCATGATGCTGAAGGCGTCGATATGGCGGCGCATTACAGTCTGCAGATCCTGCGTCGCGCGGCTTTGACGCCACCTTTCACAAAGTAAGGTGACGGGCTGCCCTGCCGCTTCGAAGGCACGGAGGGCATTGAGCGGGATACTGGGGCGATCCATGCCTTACTTATTATTTTTGCCAAACGACCCGTCAAGAATTGGTGTTTTGATAACCCTGTTCCGCCGCTCTAGATCACTTTTCCAGAATATTCCCACATGGCTCGGAAGAATGGCAAAGAACTCGCCGGGCCACTAACAGGCAAGGAACCTCATGATCAGCTTCCGTCTTCTTGGATTTGCGACCGCCGTTCTTGCAACCCCGGCATATGCGGGATCGCTCAGCGACCAGCAATTCCAAGCAATCAGCGAAGAGGTCTTCCGCCCGGTCATCGAAGAGTTCGACATTCCAGGCATTGCCATTGGCGTCACGCTGAACGGCCAACAGTATTACTTCACAGATGGGATGGCCGATCGCGACGCCGCTGTACCGGTCGACAAAGAAACGATTTTCGAGCTGGGCTCGAACAGCAAGCTGTTCAATGTCACCCTTGCCGCGCTGGCAGAACAGAAGGGCCTCCTGTCGCTGCGCGACCCGGTATCAAAGCAACTGCCGGAACTTTCGGACAGCGCTTTCGACCAGATCACGCTTTATGATCTTGCGGCACACGCAACCGGGGGGCTGCCGCTGCAGGTTCCGGACGATATCACCGACAATCAGTCGCTGATGGCCTATCTGGCGAAGTGGCGGCCAGAGGGCGATACGAAATCCCTGCGCTCATATTCGAATGTCAGCATCGGTCTGCTCGGGCTCATCGTCGGCGACAAGTTCGGCGGCTCCTATGAGGAAGCCCTCCAGGGCGAGCTTCTGCCCTGTCTGGGGCTGACGAACACCTATGTGACCGTCCCGGTTGCAGAGATGGGGCATTACGCTTTCGGTTACTCGCGCACCGACAACCGCCCGATCCGCGTCAATCCCGGCATGCTCGACAGCGAAGCCTATGGCATAAAGTCCAGCGTCACCGACATGACGCGTCTGCTTGATGCTCATTTGGGGAATATTCCCTTGAACGAGGATATGACAGCGGCCCTTGCCAGAACACGGGTGTCGGAATTCGACACTGCCCCTTTCGCCCAGGCCATGATTTGGGAGGGGTACCCCTGGCCGGTGGAAGCCGCGCAGCTTGAGGCGGGCAACTCTGCCGATATGGCGATGAAGCCGCAGCCCATGACCCATCATGAGGAGAGGGCTCTTGAGGGGGCCGTCTTCCTGAACAAGACCGGCGCGACGAACGGCTTCGGTTCTTATGTTGCCTTGGTTCCATCGGAAAAGATTGGCGTGGTGGTGCTTGCGAACCGCAACTATCCTAATCCGGTGCGCGCGGCCGCGACCCTGACACTGATCACGAAGATCCTTGATCAGGCGGGCCGGTGACCCAGAATTGGCACTCGCCA
Source organism: Paracoccus litorisediminis (assembly GCF_009711205.1). Lineage (GTDB taxonomy): Bacteria > Pseudomonadota > Alphaproteobacteria > Rhodobacterales > Rhodobacteraceae > Paracoccus > Paracoccus litorisediminis. Next base: position 13,866 of record NZ_WMIG01000025.1, read on the forward strand.
ATGTCGGGCGGCATGTTCGTTAGAGTAGCTGCCAAGCATGCGTTGGCGGTCCGCTTTCGTTCAGCAAGGCCCGCGAAGTTGAAAATCAGGGACTGTCCATTTCGCGCAAGAGAGACCTCATGACGCTATTGAACAAGCGGTTGAATGGCGGCGAGGTTCAGTCAGGGCACGCCCCAGACACTCGCAGGGCGATATACTTCGCACTGCATCAAACGACCAATTCGGGGATGTCACCTCGTCGCATCTGACCTCATCGACTGGTGGTATGTGCCGTCTCAGATAAAATGACTCGCCCGCTCGGTGACCAATCACCGAGCGGGTTGAGTGCAATCGTTTCAAACCTTCGCGGACGGTCAGACAACTCGCAGAGAATGCGGCTGGGGCAAATTCCGTCGAAAAAGAGCCGTCGTTTGCCCCAGTTTTATTTGCATAGCCCAGATGGAGCTACGCTCTGCGGCGGTCTCTGCACTCGCGGTGTCGGGAGCGCCGGTCAGCTCAATGAGCAAAAGTCTGCGTCCTCCGGGCAAATGGGCAATACCTTATGGAAAATATTTCTAGCTTTTCAAGTCACTGCGCCATTCCTGAGCAGAATTTCGACTTCACCCGAAGGAGCAAGGAAGAAGTCATCTGTGGCGGCATGAGAGCGCCAACCCCTTCCACCTCCCCCCCATTTGTCATGATAGTTGCATGGTGCGACGTGGGTGGGCACCATTTCTCATCGAAGGTCGCAAGCTTTACCGCCAAGTTTATTGCTTGGGCCCTCGCAACTCTCCGCATTTCGTTTCGCAGTATGGTAACTCGCTGTGATTGGTTAATGGCACGCTTGGTATTACGAGATGGCGCAGTCCCGAACCGCGGCGCAGAGTGCGTCGATCTCGGCCTCTGTGGTCAGGTACGATACGGTCGCCCGCGCCACCTGATCCAGTCCGCGCAGGTTCATGTCCAGCGGTGTATAGGCCATCCCATTGGACCCGATCGCGATCCCTCTTTCCCTCAGCCGCGATTGCACCGCCCCCGCCACCATGTTGTCGAGATTGAACGCCACAAGGCCGGACAGACGAGTCCCACGGTCCAGGACCGTCACGCCGGGTATCTCCTCCAGGCGTTGTCGCAGAAACGCTGACATATTGGATACACGGGCTTGGATCTCATCGATGCCAATCCGTGTCGCCAATGTCAGGGCGGCTTGCAGTCCCGCCATCAGAACCGCCGACATTTCGCTGCTTTCAAAGCGCCGCGCGTCAGTCCGCGGTTGGGGCATCTCGTCCAGATAGGGCATCGAGACGTGATCGCCCCATGGCGGTGAAAGCCGGTCGAGGAAAGCTTCGCGGACGTACAGAAGCGCTGTTCCTCTGGGCCCCCTCAGATGTTTGCGCGCCGTGGAAACCAGCACATCGCAGCCGATCTGCCGCACATCGACGGGGATCTGCCCGACGGCCTGTGCCGCGTCCACGATATAGGGAATGTCATGCTGTTGTGCGATCCGGCCGATGCCTTCGGCGTCATCGATCAACCCGCCATTGCAGGGCAGCCAAGTCAGGCAGATCAGCCGGACATGCTTGTCGATCATCGTCCGTAGCGCGTCCAGATCGGTGACGCCGTCTTGCCTTGTCGGCATCGGCTCTACAGTAGCGCCCGCGCGCGCCGCCTTGTATCGCAGCGTTGCAAGGTTGCCGCCCCATTCCTGCTGCGACACCAAAATCCGATCCGCTGCACGAAACTCGGGCAGGCTTGCGACCGGCATTCCCCAAGCCGTTCCCGTGCTCGACATGAAGGCAAGCTCGGCTGGCTTGCAGCCGATCAACCCGGCGGCCAGTTCGCGGGCCTGCGCCTTGATTTCTTCGCCCGAAGACGCGGTCTCCATCGGGCCATGCCGGGCCTCCAACTCGATCCGGGAGCGCATGGCATCTGCGACTTCGGCGGGCGGAAGGCCCGCGCCAGCCTGATTGAAATGGATCACATGGTTGCAGCCCGGTGTGCCCGCCCGAAGCTGTGCGACATCCAATTGCGCGCTCATGGCAATACCAGTTCAACCGTCGCCTCGACCTCCACGCTTGCGCCGCCGGGCAGGGCAGCGACGCCCACGGCGCTGCGTGCATGGCGCCCGGCCTCTCCGAAAACCGCCGCTATGAGGTCCGAGGCGCCATTGGCCACCTGCGATTGTCCGGTAAATTCAGGCGTGGAGGCCACGAAGACGCCAAGCCGCAGGATGCGGCTGATTCCACCGATTTCGCCTTCGGTCGCCGCGGCGATCTGGGCGATAAGGTTCAAGGCCGCGACTTCGGCGGCCTTTTTGCCGTCCTCGGGGCTGACGGCTCCGCCGACGGTCCCGCCCAGCATTTCGCCCTGCGGCGTTCGGCTGACCTGACCCGAGATCGTCAGCAGGTTTCCCGCCCGTGTCCACGGCACATAATTCGCCGCCGGGGTAGGGGCCGCCGGCAGGTCATGCCCCAGTTCCTTGAGCTTTGCAGTAATCGACATCTGCGCAATCCTTTCATGTCGGGAACAGGCATAGGCGAGTCGCTTCGGATGGTTCCAATTCAAACTGCGGCGCTTGCAATCTATCTGGCTAATGGCATTATCCACCGAACCTGTCCAAAGTGATCCAGCATGCGCCGGTCCAAGACCTTGCCTCCTCTCGAATCCCTGCGCGTCTTTCACGAAGTGGCGCGTCAGTCTGGGTTCCGAAAGGCCGGTGACGCATTGCTGATCTCGCAAAGCGCTGTCAGCCATCATATCCGCAAGCTCGAAGACATGCTTGGCCGGCCGCTGTTTCGGCGTCACTCCAAGTCCATCTCGCTGACCGATGCAGGACAAGAGATGCTTGAGGCAACCCAGGCAGGCTTCGATCTGATCGCCGAGGCCGCAGCCCGGCTTCGCCAGAGTGACGAAACGGCGCCATTGCGGATCAGCCTGCTGCCATCTTTTGCGACGAACTGGCTGCTGCCCCGCATCGACGGGTTCCGCACAAGGCACAGCGACATCGAGGTCCAGCTTGATCCCACACTTGCCTTGGCCGACCTTGCCAATGGCGAAGCGGACCTTGCGATCCGCTACGGGTCCCGCCCTTTGGTCCCGCATTGTCGCAAGCTTTTCGCCGAGGAGCTTTGTCCAGCCGTGTCGGCAGACTATCCAGCACGGATGTCCATTCGCGCTCCGAGCGATGTGCTGGCCTATCCCCTTCTCGACAGCCAGGGCAGCCATGACTGGCGCATCTGGCTAGAAGCCAACGGTCTGGACCCGTCCAAGGGCCAGTTCATGCAACTCAGGGATTACAATGTGGTACTTGAGGCCATTGCGTCGGGTCTGGGCATAGGCATGGCGCGCAAACGATTGGTCAGCGGCCAGATCGCCTCGGGTCGCATTCAGCCCTGCTTCGAGCGGGGCGTAACTACCGATCAGGCTTCACATTGGCTGATTGCGCGAGGCGATCAGGTGCAGCATCCCGCGACCAAGATCTTCATCAAATGGCTGATCGCGGAATGTGCCGATACTGATTGACGAGCAGTTGTAAGACCCATTGCGGTCGGTCGAGCAGCACATGACGAGCGTGGCTGTCGTAAGGTCGACCAATGCTGACCTATGCAGCACGGCGGCGCTCCCTCAAACCGCCTGCAGCTAAATCCACGTCTTCGTTGGTAAACGTGTGGGACGGAACCATGTCCGCCTTTGGTCCGAGGACATTGGTCGAGTGGCATCACCTTTATCCGAACGCAGGAGGGGTTCGCCTGTCTCGCAGTGGTCATCGGTCTTTTTCCCTGGCGCGTGATCGGGTGGTCCTTGCAAGGCGGGCAAACGGCAGGCGTCTTCCTGCAGGCTTGCTCATGGCAGTCTGGTGCCGCAAGCCGAAGGGCACCGTGTTGGCTCATCTGGATTTGGCAGCCAGTTCACCGGCATAGACTGGGCCGTCTTCCTACGCCCTATAATCTTGAGGGTTCGATGAGCCGTCGAGGGAGTTGCCACGAATTCAGCCGGTCTGCGCCAGCGGAGCAGAACACGGTCGCCGAGTTTCTTCAACCTGCGCAAGCGCGAGCGGATCAGGTGCAGACCCTACCGAAGCCGCGACAAAGAAACTCGGAGCTATTCGGATCAGCAGACTCGATTAGCCTCTTTGGCCATCCAAGCGCTGGTAGCGTCGTGCGGAATTGCCCTGAACTTGGCGCGGACGCTCACTGCGATGTGGGTGAATGTCTTTGATAGGCTCAAAACCATCAACAGTGACAAACCAAAATGGCCTCTCAAACGGAGAGGCCAAATAGTCGGTGAGGGCCTGCCTGAACGAGCCCTGAAAGAGAAGCCCCCGGACCTGTGAGGGCCGGGGGCGATGTCTTGGCGGATTGCGTCAGTTAGCCACGCAATCGGCGAAGTAATGGGTCTGGCCGTCCTCGTCCTGCTCTTGCACAAGGCCGTGGATGTCGGTTTCGAAGCCCGGGCATTTGCGGGCGAACTCGCGGTTGAACTTCAGGTATTCGACGATCTTGCGGTTGAAGACCTCGCCGGGGATCAACAGGGGGATGCCCGGCGGATAGGGGGTGACCAGGCTGGTGGTGACGCGGCCTTCCAGGTCGTCGATCGGGACGCGCTGGGTGGTGCGATGCGCGATATGAGCGAATGCGTCGCTGGGCTTCATCGCCGGGGTCAGCTCGCTCAGATACATTTCCGTCGACAGCACCGCCACGTCGTATTTGGCGTAAAGCGTATGGACGTGCTGGCACAGGTCGCGCAGGCCCATCTTTTCGTAGCGCGGGAACTTGGCGCAGAATTCCGGCATGGTGCGCCACATCGGCTGGTTGCGGTCGTAATCGTCCTTGAACTGCTGGAGCGCGGCCAGCAGCGTGTTCCAGCGACCCTTGGTGATGCCGATGGTGAACAGGATGAAGAAGCTGTAAAGCCCGGTCTTTTCGACCACGATGCCATGTTCGGCCAGATATTTCGTGACGATCGAGGCCGGGATGCCGGTTTCCTCGAAGCGGCCGTCGATATTCAGGCCGGGGGTGATGATCGTCGTCTTGATCGGGTCGAGCATGTTGAAGCCCGGCGCCATGTCGCCAAAGCCGTGCCACGAATCCTCGCCGTCGCGCTGGACGCCCTCGGCATCGGTGCGGCGCAGGATCCAGTCCTTGGCGCGGCCGATGCCCTCGCCTTCGGGCGCGTCCGGGCCCCAGACCTGGAACCACCAGTCATCATCGCCGAATTCGGCATCGACCTTGCTCATGGCACGGCGGAAATCCATCGCCTCGGCGATGCTTTCCTCGACCAGAGCGGTGCCGCCCGGAGGCTCCATCATCGCCGCCGCGACATCGCAGCTGGCGATGATCGAATATTGCGGGCTGGTCGAGGTGTGCATCAGATAGGCTTCGTTGAACAGGTGCCGGTCCAGCTTGGTGTCCTGCGAATCCTGCACCAGCACATGGCTGGCCTGACTGATCCCGGCCAGCAGTTTGTGAATCGACTGGGTGGCATAGGTCACCGAGTGCTGCGTGCGCGGGCGCTTGCGGCCCATGGCGTGGAAATGGCCATAGAAGGGGTGGAAGGCGGCGTGGGGCAGCCATGCTTCGTCGAAATGCAGGTTCTCGACATAGCCGTCGAGCATGCTCTTGATCGTCTCGGTATTGTAGAGAACGCCGTCATAGGTCGACTGGGTCAGGGTCATGATGCGCGGCTTGACCGCATCGGCATCGACGCCGTCCAGCAGCGGGTTGGCGCGGATCTTGGCCTGAATGGTCTCGATCTCGAATTCGCTATGCGGGATCGGGCCGATGATGCCGAAATGGTTGCGGGTCGGGCGCAGGAAGACCGGGATCGCGCCGGTCATGATGATCGAATGCAGGATCGACTTGTGGCAGTTGCGGTCCACCACGACCACATCGCCCGGCGCGACGGTATGGTGCCAGACCATCTTGTTGCTGGTCGAGGTGCCGTTGGTGACGAAGAAGCAGTGATCGGCATTGAAGATCCGCGCCGCATTGCGTTCGGATGCGCCGATGGCGCCGTTATGGTCCAGAAGCTGGCCCAGTTCCTCGACTGCGTTGCAGACATCGGCGCGCAGCATGTTTTCACCGTAGAACTGGTGATACATCTGGCCGATCGGGCTTTTCAGGAAGGCCACGCCGCCGGAATGGCCGGGGCAATGCCAAGAATAGGACCCGTCCTCGGCGTAATCCAGAAGCGCCTTGAAGAAGGGCGGCTGGATGCCCTCAAGGTAGGTCTTGGCCTCGCGGATGATGTGGCGGGCGACGAATTCCGGCGTATCCTCGAACATGTGGATGAAGCCGTGCAGCTCGCGCAGGATGTCGTTGGGCAGGTGGCGGCTGGTCTTGGTCTCGCCATAGACATAGATCGGCACGTCCGGGTTTTTCCAGCGGACTTCCTCGATGAAGGTGCGCAGGTTCACGATGACCGGATCGTCATCGGGACCGGCGCTGAATTCCTCGTCGTCGATGGACAGGACGAAGGCGCTGGCGCGCGACTGCTGCTGGGCAAATTGCGACAGGTCGCCATAGCTGGTCACGCCCAGCACTTCGAAGCCCTCTTTCTCGATGGCTTCGGCCATGGCGCGGATGCCAAGCCCCGACGAGTTCTCGGAACGGAAGTCTTCGTCGATGATGACGATGGGGAAGCGGAACTTCATGAAGCTCTCCTGACGGATGAGCAGCCGTCCAGAAAGACACAGCATGTCATGGCGCGTCCTCCTGTTCTGCACTGTCGCGGTTTTGGGATCTGTGGCCGGTTTCTTTCGCTAGTTGGGGGGCGCGTCAAGACCTGATGGGATCAATCCGCCGCGACCCTGCCAAATGGCCGGATATCGCTTGTGCGCAACTCAGCCCAACCGGTGGCGGAACAGCCATGCCGCCAAGGGCAGGGTGATCCCGGCAAGCACCAGAAGCGGCAGGAAATTCGCGGCGATATCGGGGAAAGTCGCGCCCTCAAGATAGACGCGGCGCACGGTGTCGATGCCGAAACGCAGCGGATTGGCATAGGTCAGGATCTGCAGCGCCTGCGGCATGTTTCGGACCGGGGTCAGCAGCCCCGACAGCAGCATCAGCGGCATCACCAGCATGAAGGTGTAAAGCATCGCCTGCTGCATGGTCAGCGACACCGCCGAGATCGACAGGCCGATGCCCACCGATGCCGTGGTAAAGGCCAGCAGCCCGCCGTAAAGCAGCCACAGCGATCCGGCCATCGGGATCTGGAACCAGAACAGGATGATCAGCAAGATGATCGTCGATTGCACCAGCCCCACGAAGATCGCGGGCAGGGCCTTGCCGATCAGGATTTGCGTGGGGGTCAGCGGCGTCACCAGAAGCTGGTCGAAAGTGCCCTGTTCGCGTTCGCGCGCCACCGACAGCGCCGCCAGCATCAGGGTTTGCAGCATGCTGAGCGAGGCGATCATCGCGGGCATCAGGTTCCAGCGGGATTCGAAATTCGGGTTGAACCACGCCCGTCGGATGATGGTCACTGGCGGCGCTGCCCCCAGCGTCCGGTTGAAATCCGCGACGATGGCCGCGACCTGTGCCGCCGCCGCGCCCGCCGTGGCGGAATTGCGCCCGTCAAGGATCACCTGCATCGGGGCCGTGGTCCCGGCGGCAAGCCGGGATTCGAAATCGGGCGGGAAAATCACGACCAGCAGCGCCTTGCCGCTGTTGATTTGGGCGGCGATGCGGGCGGGGCTGTCCAGCGTGGCAATGCGCTGGAAAACCCCGGTCCCGTCCAGCCGCGCGAGGATCTGGGTCGAGGCCGCGCCCCGGCTTTGGTCCAGAACCGCATAGGGGGCATGGGTCAGGTCATAGGTCGCGCCATAGCCGAACAGCAGCGACTGCATCAGCGCGGGTGCAAACAGCAGCGCACGGCTGGACGGGTCTTTCAGAAGCGCCAGCATTTCCTTGCGGATCAGGGCGAGCGTCTGGGTCAGGTAAAGCAGCAAGCCCTGCATGGTCTAGTCCAGCGTCTTGGTCAGCGTGCGCCGGGCGATGGCGATCAGCACCAGCGCATAGGCGGCCAGCGTCGCATTGGCGCGCAGGATCTGCGGCCAGTCGTCTCCGGCCATGAACAGGGTCTTGATCAGACCCATGAAATGCGTGGCGGGCAGCAGGTTGCTGATCACCTGCACCACCACCGGTACATTGCGCAGGTCAAAGACAAAGCCCGACAGCATCAGGGCCGGCATGAAGCTGGTCAGCAGCGCCATCTGGCTGGCCGCGAACTGGTTGCGCGTCACCCCCGAGATCACCAGCCCCAGCGCCAGCGACACCAGCAGGTAAAGCAGCGAGGACAGGATGATGATCCAGAGCGAGCCCCGGATCGGCACGTCAAAGACGAATCTCGCCGCCAGCAGGCAGAAGACAAGGTCGATGGCTCCGATCACCAGATAGGGGGCCAGCTTGGACAGCACCATCTCGATCGGGCGGGCCGGGGTGACGAACAGCGATTCCAGCGTGCCGCGTTCCCATTCCCGCGCGATCAGGAGCGAGGTCAGGAAAGCCCCGATCAGCGTCATCACCAGCACGATCAGGCCCGGCACCAGAAACCAAGTGCTGTCATTGGCCTCATTGAACCAGATGCGGCTGACCAGCGTGACGCTGGCCGAGGTCGCGGCGGGATCGCCCTGCCGGTCGGAGATATGCTGAAGCGCGGTCGAGATCGCGCCGCTGGCATAGGTTTCGATGGCCTGAGCGGTGTTTGAATCGACGCCGTTCAGGATCAGTTGCAGCTGTCCTTCGCCCTGCAGCAGATCGCGGGTGAATTCGGCGGGCACGCGCAGGATGGCATCGGCGCGACCGGCGCGGATCAGGGCCTCGGCCTCGGGCATCGAATGGGTCCAGATCGGGCTGAAGTAATCGGACCCGGCGATACCCGCGACGGCCGTCATGGTGGCGGCAGAGCTGTCCTCGATCACCACGGCGATGCGGACGTCGGTGACGTCGAAGGACAGGCCAAATCCGAACAGCAGGATCAGCACCACCGGCAGGACCAGCCCGACGATCAGGTTGCTGCGGTCGCGCAGCATCTGCCGCGTTTCCTTGCGGGTCAGGGCGATCAGGCGGGCGCGGGCGTTCATGCCGCGTTGCGGCCCGCGCGGGCCGTCTCGACAATGGCGATGAAAGCGCTGTTCATGTCATCCGCGCCCGACAGGTCGCGCACCTCGCGGGGCGTGCCGATGGCCAGCATCCGGCCCGCATCCTGAATGGCGATGCGGTCGCAATATTCGGCCTCTTCCATGAAATGGGTGGTGACGATGATGGTGGTGCCGCCCTGTGCCAATGCGGTGATCCGGCGCCAGAAGGCGCGGCGCGCCAGCGGGTCGATGCCGCTGGTCGGTTCGTCCAGAAACAGGATCTCGGGGTGGTGCAGCAGCCCAACGGCCATGGCCAGTCGCTGCTTGTAACCCGCGGGCAGCAGCCCGCTGACTGCTGTGGGATCAAGGTCAAACTCGGAAATGGCATCAGTGATCCGCGTCCGCAGCAGCTTGCCCGACAGCCCATAGGCCCCACCAAAGAATGCCAGATTCTCGCGCACCGTCAGATTGCCATAGAGCGCGAATTTCTGCGCGACATAGCCGATGCGTTGGCGGGCCTGCGCCCGTGCGGTCCGCAGGTTGCGGCCTGCGACTTCAAGATGCCCGCTGGTCGCGGGCAGCAGCCCGCAAAGCATGCGGAACGTGGTGGTCTTGCCCGCGCCATTGGGGCCGAGCAGGCCAAAGATCTCGCCCCGCGCCACCTGAAACGAGGTGCTGGCGACGGCGGTGAAATCCCCGAAGCGGCGGACCAGATCGCGGACCACGATGACCGGCTGGCCATCGCTGGCCATCGCTGTCGTCTGCATCGCGATGGTTGTGGGGGGCGTGTCGTCCTGCAGACGCAGGAGCATCATGAAGGTGTCTTCCAGCTCGGCCGGGCGGGGGGTGGCCGATGCGATAAGATCCGCCAGCCGCGCCGCATCGGCATCCGGCCTGCGGATGAAGCGGACATTGCCGCCCTGCGGCACCGCGTCGATGATGCAATCGGGCGCGTCGATCAGCCTTGCCTGCAAGGCGCGGGCGGGCATGGGCGGCAGCGGCGTGGCCACAAAGGTCAGGCCGCCCGCCCGATCGCGCAGGGTATCGGGCGGGCCCGAGGCCAGAATACGGCCGCGATGCAGGACATGGACCTGCGCGCAGCGCTCGGCCTCGTCCATATAGGCGGTGCTGACGATGACGCTAAGCCCGTCATCCTTGACCAGTTGCAGCACGATCTGCCACAGGTCGCGGCGCGACAGCGGGTCGACGCCGACGCTGGGTTCGTCCAGCAGCAGCAGATCGGGCGAGCGGACCAGCGTGCAGGCCAGTCCCAGCTTCTGCTTCATACCGCCCGACAGCTTGCCCGCTGGCCGGTCGGTGAAGCGCGCCAGATCGGTCATCGCCAGCATGCGGGCGAAGCGGTCCCGGCGCTGCGCCATCGGCACGCCATGCAGATCCGCGTAAAGATCAAGGTTTTCCTGCACGCTGAGGTCCTCGTACAGGCCAAAGCGCTGCGGCATGTAGCTGATGCGGTCCTGCACCTGCTGGGGATCGCGCGCGACATCGACGCCCAGCACATGCAGCGACCCGGCATCGGGCCGCAACAGCCCGGCGAACAGGCGCATCAACGTGGTCTTGCCCGCGCCATCCGGACCGACCAGCGCGGTCAGTTCCCCTTGTCGGACGGTGAGCGTCAGATTGTCGATGGCGGCAAGACCGGCAAAGGACTTGGACAGCCCCTCGGCGCTGACCGTCAGCGCGGTCATGGCGCGTGCCCGTCGGTCAGCTTGACAGTGACCGGCTGACCAAGGCGCAGGCTGTCGGTCGGGTCGTCGACGGTGACATGGACCTCATAGACGAGGCTGGTGCGCAATTCCTCGGTCTGGACGGATTTCGGGGTGAACTCGGCCACCGAGGAGATATAGCCGACCTGACCCGCGACCGGTTCGGGATGGCTGTCGGTCAGCACCTGCGCCGCCATGCCCGGCTTGATCCGGCCCAGATCGGCTTCGCGGACATAGACGCGGACCCATTTCGGATCGGTCAGGGCCAGCGCATAGACCGGCGATTGCGGCGTGGCCATGTCGCCGGGTTCGCGCAGGCGCGAGCGGATGACGGCATCGGCAGGGGCACGCAATTCGCCCAAGGTCACCTGATAGCGCAGCAGTTCCAGCTGGGCTTCGGCCGCCTGCAACCGCGCGGCGGCGGCGGCGATTTCCTCGGGGCGGGCGCCGGCCAGCAGCAGGTCCAGCGCCGCAATATCCTGATCGACCGCGGCATTCGCGGCCTTCGCCTCGGTCGAGGCGCGGTCCAGATCCTGCTGGCTGACCGCGCGCGAGGTCAGCAGCCGCGCAGCGCGGTCGCGTTGCAGGTTGGCAAGCTCGGCCGAAGCCTTGGCCGAAGCGACACGGGCCTGGGCCTGGGCGATTTCCTCGGGGCGCGCACCTGCGCGAAGTTCCAGCAGGGTCTGCCGTTCGGCCTCGACCACGGCTTCCTGCGCCTTGGCCTGCAATTCCAGCGTGTGGGTATCGAGCCGCGCGATAACCGCGCCCGCCTTGACCCGATCGCCCTCCTGCACGCGCAATTCCGCGATCCTGCCGCTGCCGTCAAAGGCCAGCGCGACCTGCCGGATGTCGACATTGCCGTAAAGGGTGATGTCGCCCGAGCTGGTCGCATCGCGTTGCTGCCACCAGAACCAGCCGCCCAAGGCCAGCGCGGCAATCAGCAGGATTGGCAGGATGCGTTTCATGGTCAGCCCTATGAGCGGAGCTTAAACTAAATTGAATTTAATCTAAATCGGTTTTAAAGTCGAGCCACTTCGAAAAGGACGCATCGGAATGAGCAAGGCCAGAACCGCAAGAAAGCGCATCGATGGCGTGGCGACCCGCGCCCGCATCCTTGAGATTGCCGGGCAGCGCTTTGCCGATGCCGGATTTGCCCAGACCGCCAGCAAGGAAATTGCGGCGCTGGCCGAGGTCGATCTGGCCTCGATCAACTACCATTTCGGGGACCGTGCCGGGCTGTATCAAGCGGTGCTGGCCGAAGCGCATCGCCGCATCGCCGATCTGCATGACATCGAGCGCCTGATGGCCAGCGCGTTGCCCGCGCCGGAGAAGCTGTGTGAATTGATCCGGTTCCTGCTGGGCGGCGTTGGCGGGCAGGTGTCATGGCCGGTGATCGTGCTGGGGCGCGAGATCCTGTCGCCCTCAAGCCATTTGCAGGTGCTGCAACAGCAAGAGATCCTGCCCAAACTGCAGGCGATCCTGCCGATGCTTAGCGAGATTACCCTGATCCCCGTCGATGACCCGGTGCTGTTGCGCTGCCTGCCCTGCATCGCCGCGCCCTGCGCAATGATCGCCCTGCTGGGCCGCAGCGGAACGGAGCTGGGCGAACGCATCCATCACGCCGCGACAGAGGATCTGATCGGGCAATTGCATGCCTATGCCTTGGGGGGACTGGCGGCGGTTCGGGAACGGTATCGCGGTGCCGGGCGATGACCCCCGCCGCATCTGCGGCAGGGGTCGGTGGGTGCATCAGGACGAATGCAGGGCAAAATCGCCCGACAGGGTGCACTTGATGATCTCGGCCCGATCCCAGCGGACCGAGCCTTCCTTGCTGTAGAAGCAGTTGAACCCGCCCTCCAGCGCTTCGGCATAGGCGCGGCATTCGGCGGAATCGTCGAAATGCTGGTTGCGACCGATTTCGTCCATGACCTTCTTGTGGAAGCCGGCATGGTATTTGAAGTGGAGTAGTTCCGCTGGTGACTCGGCGATCCTCGCGTCCCAGACATCGTACAGCCCGGCCGAGAGTTGCATCCATGGTATTTCAGGATGCAGGTCTTTTGCGAGGTAAAGCTGCTCATGCCCGCGTTCGGCGCCAGCCGGTGCCGCAAGCTGCTGGTCTGGGTGGGTGATGGAATATGGCGAAGATGCGACCGGCGGCCCCGACACCAAGGATGTCTATGCCATCCATGATGGGCAATATTACTTCGACGACTTTGCGCTTGGTCGCCTGACCGTGGACGGGCTGGCCGGGGATGACGTTGCCGATCAGGACGGGCGGCTGAAGCGCGACGCCTTTCTGGGCTGCGAGCCTAGCTTCCGGGTTCTGGCCAGCGACCAGACCACGTGGCGTCTGCAGGCGGGCCTTGGGCTGCGCCACACCAAGTCGTTCAGGTGGATACGACCGGAACCGCTGGGTTCGAGTCGAATGCCGAAGCGGGCTACATCCTGTCCTCGCGCTTCTTTCATCGCGTAGTGACAACGCCTTTGTCACAGCGGCACCGATTACCCGACCTCGGATGCGAATGGCGCGGCCAGCAATGAGCGTGGCCTGAACTTCCGCATGACCGGTGCGCTGTCGTCCCGGATTTCCTATCTCACCGAATATGTGTCCGACCGCGCCATCCGCACCGACAACATGCTGGGTGTGTCGCTGGTCTACGGGCTCTAGACCCATCCCTCTGCGAACGGTCGCGGCCCTACGTGCCGCCTCCCGAAACTGAACCCGAGGAAAGACATGGATTCCGCCACGCGCTTATCCTCGAGAGTGACGATGACTCCGCTGAGGCAGGCTATGACGACCCTTACGGCGGCCGCGACCTGACCGGAGGCTCTGACGACGATGATACCGTGGCCGCAGATGCCGGCGATGACGAAATCTACCTAGGCTATGGCGATGACCTTTACGGTGCCGAAAATACGGGTCCGGACGAAGGCACCGACACCTTCGATGGCGGTGACGATGAGGATGACGTCACCCTGAGCAGCGCTGCCCACGGGCGTGACCCGGATCACCTATGACAGCGATGATCAGGTCAGCATCGTGCTGTCCTCGGGTTGCGAGGGCGAGTGTGAGTTGACCTTGGTGCAGGACGGTGACCACGTGCAGGTCGTGCTGGACGGCAAGGTCGTGGCGCTACTTCTGGACGCGGATGCCGATGACATCTCGAATGCCTCGGTCAGTCAGGGTAACGCGGGCAAGTGCATCGACTTTGTCCGGTCGATATGCAAGTCAGGCCGCGATCAAGTGAAACGAGCCCCACGATGCCTTCCGGACCAGACGAGTTGGTGCTGATCCACCGCTTCCCCGCCCTTGCCGACCACCGGATCGCAGCCGTTTTCCCCACGACCATGGGCAGGCCATGATCCGGGTCGAAGGCCATTTCGGCGAATGGCTTCAGGGACGGCTTGGCCCGCAAGGGCCGGTCGTGCTGGTGACCATGGCCTGTCCGGCACTGGCGGTTGTGGCTGAACGGTTGGGGTCGGGGGAACGTCTGGTCGAACAGCAGCCGCAGATCATCCCTGAAAGCCATGCCGCGCAGGTCTTCGACTGGCTGGGATGTGATGAGGGCGCCTATCGTCTTATTGCGGGGATGCCGCCGGGCGGGGGCGCGGGGGCCTCGACTGCGGCGCTGCTGGCACTGGCCTGTGTCGCAAGAGGAGATGCCCCTCCTGATCCCAAGGCGCTGGCCCGCATGTGTCACGGGATCGAGGGGGCCTGTGATCCGCTGATGCTGCCAAGGCCGGATGCGGTGCTGTGGGCCTCGCGCCACGGGGTCGTGGTCGAGGATCTGCCACCGCCCCCCGAGGCCGAGATTCTGGGCGGTTTCTGGGGTGCCGCGCAGCGCACGGACCCGTTGGACCTGAATTTTCCCGATATTTCCGACCTTGTTGCCGAATGGCGCGGGCAGCCGGATCTTGCGCAAGCGGCGGCTCTCGCCTCGCAATCGGCCATGCGATGCAGTGCCCTGCGCGGCCCCGAGGGTGATCCGACCCCCGATCTGGCCCGCGAACTCGGTGCCTTGGGCCATGTCCGGGCGCATACCGGCTCGGCCCGCGGGCTGATCTTTCCGCCGGGCGAGGTGCCGTCACGGGCGGCGGCTGCACTGCGGGCCGCAGGATTTCAGCAGATATTGAGTTTTCGCAGCGGAGGGCGGGCATGAGTTTTGCCGCGATGATGCTGGTGGCGCTGGCAATCGATGCGTGCCTTGGCTGGCCCGACTGGCTTTACCGCCGGATCGGGCATCCGGTCACGTGGCTGGGTCGCCTGATCGGCATTTGCGACCACCGGCTGAACCGTCAGGGCCCGGCGGTCGCAGATATTGCGATGGGCGCGGTCACGGTTGTGCTGGTGATCGGGGCGGCAATCTTACCGGCGCTGATGCTGCAATTCATCCTGCCGCAGGGCTGGCTGGGCGTGCTGATCGGCGGCGTGCTGGCATGGCCTTTGATTGCTGCGCGCTCTCTGCACAGCCATGTCGCGTTGGTGGCCCAGCCGCTGGGGCAGGGCGATCTGTCAGGCGCGCGCCGGGCCGTCGCGATGATCGTCGGGCGCGATCCGGCACGGCTGGACGCTGCGGGCGTCTCGCGCGCAGCGCTTGAAAGTCTGGCCGAGAACAGTTCCGACGGGGTGATCGCGCCCCTGTTCTGGGGCATGGTCGCGGGACTGCCGGGGATCGCCGCCTATAAGGCGGTGAACACCATGGATTCCATGATCGGGCACCGCACGGCACGGCATGAAAACTTCGGCAAGGTGGCGGCGCGTCTGGACGATCTGGTGAACCTGATCCCGGCGCGCCTGACGGGGCTGCTGTTCGCGCTGGCATCGGCAAGGCCTAAGGCGGCGCTGCAGGTGATGCGGCGCGATGCCCGCCACCATCGATCACCCAATGCTGGCTGGCCCGAGGCGGCGATGGCGGGGGCGCTTGGCATCCGCCTGTCGGGTCCACGCAGCTACGGTGATCACGTCGCGGATGAGCCTTGGCTGAACGCAGACGCGCCCGATCCGGGACCGGCGGACCTGACCCGAGGGCTTGCACTTTACCGCCGCGCGCTATTTCTTGGCGCCGGATTTCTGGGGCTTCTGGCATGTCTGTGACCTTGGCTAAGCGCGATCATGGCGGCGATCTTGACCGGGCCAAGCGGATTTACGGCGCGGGCGACTGGCTGGATCTGTCGACCGGCATCAATCCGGTTCCCTATCCGGTTCCGGCCCTCCCCGCCTCGGCCTGGACCGCCCTGCCGGTGGCCGAGGACATGGCCGCACTGCTGGCCGCAGCCCGTGCGGCTTATGCCACCAACGCTTCGGTGGTGGCGCTGGCCGGGGCGCAGGCGGCGATCCAGATCGTGCCGCGGTTGCGTGCGCCGGGCAAAGCCCGCGTTTTGGCACCCACCTATAACGAACATGGCGCGGCGCTTCATGCGCAGGGCTGGGATGTGACCGAGGTCGCCACGCTTCAGGAACTGGCCGGGGCCGATCTGGCTGTGCTGGTCAACCCGAACAATCCCGACGGGCAGCGCCACGATCCGGCGCAATTGCTGCGACTGGCTGGGCGCGTCGGGCTGCTGGTCGTCGACGAAAGCTTCGCCGATCCCGAGCCGCAGCTTTCGTTGGCCCCGCTGTTGGGAGAGGGGACACCGAACCTGCTGGTGCTGCGCTCATTTGGCAAGTTTTACGGCCTTGCCGGTCTGCGGCTCGGCTTTGCGCTGGCCGAGGCCCGGCTGGCCGCAAAAATAGCGGCGTTGGCCGGTCCTTGGGCGGTCAGCGGTCCCGCCATCGCCATCGGGCAAGCGGCGCTTGGCGATCACGACTGGCAGGCGCGCACAAGGCAGCGGCTGGACCTTGACGCCCTGCGTCTTGATCGGGCGGCGGCCAGCGCCGGCTGGCAGCTTGTGGGTGGCACGCCGCTGTTTCGCACCTATGAGGTCGGCGATGCGCGGGCCGCCCAGAAGCGGCTGGCCCGCAGCCGGATCTGGACGCGGATCTTTCCCTATGCGCCGGGCTGGCTCCGGCTGGGCCTGCCGGGGAATGAGGCCGGGTGGCAGCGTCTGGAAACGGCGCTAGCGGGCAAGGGCGAATAGCCCTTCGACATCCAGATGTTGTTCAAGATGGTTGGCCAGCGCGTCCAGCGTGGCCTCGACCGTCGCATCATAGCCCAACCCGGACGACACGCCGAAGCCCTGCAGATAGGCGGCGCGGAAACCATCGTCGCGGAACAAGCCGTGCAGATAGCTGCCCGCAACCCGCCCATCCGCGCTGACGGCCCCTTCGGGCTTGTCCCCGATCATGGCGAAGGGCCGGGCGCAATCGGGGCCATCGCTGCGCCCGAGATGGATTTCATAGCCCCTGCAGGTCTGTCCGGTGGCCAGATGAGTGGCCTCAACCTCGGTCAGGCGCTTGTCGGGGGTCATGACGGTGGTCACGTCCAGCAGGCCCAGCCCCGGATCGGTCCCCGCAGCCCCCTCGATCCCGTCAGGATCGGCGACGAAGCGCCCCAGCATCTGATAGCCGCCGCAAATTCCCAGCACCCGGCCGCCGCGCCGGTGATGGGCAAGGATGTCGATATCCCAGCCTTGCGCCCGCAAGAAGGCCAGATCACCACGCGTCGATTTCGTGCCGGGAATGATGACCAGTCCCGCATCCCCCGGAATCGCCTGACCGGGCTCCAGCATGGTCAGGCGCACTCCGGGTTCCTGCGACAGCGGGTCGAGATCGTCGAAATTCGCGATGCGCGACAGGCGCAGGCAGACGACATGCAGACCGGCCCCGGTTTTCGCCGCGGGGCTGCGAATGTCCAGCGCATCCTCGGCAGGCAGTTTCCACGCATCCGGGAACCACGGGCAGACGCCGAAACCACGCCAGCCGGTCGCCGCCTCGATCAGGCGGTAGCCGTCGTCGAAAAGCCGCGGGTCGCCGCGAAAGCGGTTGATCAGAAAGCCAGCGATCTGCGCCGCATCGGCGGGGTCGATCACCGCCTGTGTGCCGACGATCTGCGCGATGACGCCGCCGCGGTCGATGTCGCCCGCCAGCACAACCGGCACATCCGCCGCCCGCGCGAAGCCCATATTGGCGATGTCATTGCGGCGCAGGTTGACCTCGGCCGGGCTGCCCGCGCCCTCGACCAGCACCAGATCATGGGCGGCGCGCAGGCGCTGATAGCTTTCCATTACATAGCCCAGCAGCCGGGGTTTCACCGTCGCATAATCCCGCGCCCGGACCGAGGTCAGACGCTGGCCATGAACCACGACCTGCGCCCCGGTTTCAGACTCGGGCTTGAGCAGGATGGGGTTCATGTCTGAATGCGGGGGCAGGCCGCAGGCCAGCGCCTGCACGGCCTGCGCCCGGCCAATCTCGCCGCCGTCGCGGGTCACGGCGGCGTTGTTCGACATGTTCTGCGGCTTGAACGGCGCGACGGACAGACCACGCAGCCGTGCCGCCCGGCACAACCCGGCCACAAGCAGGGACTTGCCGACATTGCTGCCGGTGCCCTGGATCATCAATGCGCGGCCCATGGGTCAGCGCCGCCCGATCGGGTTGGCTTGCATCAAAACTCGACCCCCGGCTGTGCCTTGATGCCCGCGCGGAACGGATGCTTGATCAGCGACATCTCGGTCACCAGATCGGCGGCCTCGACCAGTTCCGGCTTGGCATTGCGCCCGGTCAGGCAGACATGGGTCATCGGCGGCTTTTCGTTCAGCAGGAAATCCACCACCTCGGCCACGTCCAGATAGTCATAGCGCAGGGCGATGTTGATCTCGTCCAGCAGGACAAAGCGGATCTGAGGGTCAAGGATCTGCTCGCGCGCGATGCGCCAGCCGTTTTGGGCGGCGGCAATGTCGCGTTCGCGGTCCTGGGTTTCCCAGGTGAACCCCTCGCCCGAGACAAAGAACCGGCATTCCTGCGCAAAGCGTGTCCGCAGCAATTCGCGTTCGCCGGTATCGCGACCGCCCTTGATGAACTGGACTACGGCGCAGGGCATGCCATGGGCGATGCAGCGCAGGACCATGCCAAAGCCCGATGACGACTTGCCCTTGCCCGGCCCGGTATGGACCATGATCAGGCCCTTTTCCCCGGTCTTGGACGCCATCATCTTGTCGCGCGCGGCCTTGATGCGCTTCATCTTTTCGGTGTGGCGCGTGGCGGTGTCGTCCATGTCGGGTTCCTTGCGCTTGACAGTCCTTGGCGGGCTGGACCATATCAGTCCCGCTGGTGCCTGTGCAAACAGGTGAAAAGGGAATGCGCAAGGCCGTCAGGCCCAGAGCGCAGCCGCCCCCGCGACCGTGAGTGGAAAGGGAACCCAAGGCCACTGGATGCATGCATCCGGGAAGGCAGGGCAACCGCCGGAGCTACCCTCCGAAATCCGCAAGCCGGGAGACCTGCCAGCCATGATGCATGTAACCGGACGGGGGTGTTCTGGTATGGAGATAGGCAGCCTTTCCGGGCCGTTTCGTCACCATTTTCCCCTCGTCCGTCCTTCGGTGGGTGAGGATGATGACGATACGACCAAAACCAGCCGAGTTGCTGGTCTGCACCTGCTGCAAGAACGCGGCTGACCCGGCGGTAACCGGCGAGGCCGTGCTGTCCAGCCTGTCCGACGCGCTTGCCGGGACGATCACCGTCACCGGCGTGCAATGCCTGTCCAACTGCTCGCGTGGTTGCACCATCGCGCTGCGCGGCGCGGGGCGCTGGACCTATGTCTACGGCAATATCGACGCCTCGGCCCATCTGGAGGCGATCCGCGACGGCGCGGCCAGATATGTGCAGGCCCCCGACGGGCTGGTGCCATGGCGCGACCGCCCCCTGCATTTCCGCAAGAACTGCATCGCCCGCATTCCCCCCATGGAGACCGAATGAATGGCCAATCTTGAAAAACTTCCCGTCACCGTCATCACCGGCTTTCTGGGATCGGGCAAGACCACGCTGATCTCGCATCTGATGCGCAATCCCGGCGGCAAACGGCTGGCCGTGGTGGTCAACGAATTCGGCGAATTCGGTGTCGATGGCGACATCCTGAAAGGCTGCGCCATCCCGGAATGCCCGGCGGAAAACATCGTGGAGCTGGCCAATGGCTGCATCTGCTGCACCGTGGCCGACGATTTCATCCCGACCATCGAGACGCTGATGGCGCTTGATCCCCGCCCCGATCACATCCTGATCGAGACCTCGGGGCTGGCCTTGCCCAAGCCCCTGCTGCGTGCCTTTGACTGGCCCGCCATCCGCTCGCGCATTACCGTGGATGGCGTGATCGCGCTGGCCGATGCCGAGGCGGTCGCGGCGGGCCGTTTCGCGCCCGATGTCGCGGCGGTGGACCGCCAGCGTCTGGCCGATGACAGCATCGACCATGAAACCCCGCTGTCCGAGGTGTTCGGCGATCAGGTGTCCTGCGCGGATATCGTGCTGCTGACCAAGCCCGACCTTGCCGGCCCCAATGGCGTGGCCCGCGCGCGTGAAGTGATCCTTGCCGAGGCACCGCGCGCCCTGCCGATCATTGAGGTCGCCGAAGGCGCGGTCGATCCGCGCGTGATCCTTGGCCTTGGTGCTGCGGCCGAGGATGATCTGGCCGCGCGCCCCTCGCATCACGACGGGGCCGATGATCACGAACATGACGACTTTGCCAGCGTGGTCATCGATATCCCCGAAATCCACGACCCCGCGCCGCTGGTCGAACGGATCGAGGGGCTGGCGCGCGAGCAAAACATCCTGCGTGTCAAGGGTCATGTCGCCGTCACCGGCAAGCCGATGCGGCTGCTGGTTCAGGCGGTGGGGGCACGGGTGCGCCATCAGTTCGACCGGGCATGGCGGCCGGATGAGGCGCGCCAAGGCCGGTTGGTCGTCATCGGGGAACATCACGACATCGATGCGCAGGCGATCCGCGCCCTGCTGCTGCCGCAACCGCTGGACGCGTGACAGGGACCGACCCGCATGCATGTCGTCTTCCGCGAAAGCCACGGGCTTGAGGAAACCGAGGTCCCCCGTGACCTTGGTCAAAGCCCTGCGGATATGGTCGTGCTGTCCTTCTCGGACAGCGACCTTGGCGCTTTCGCGGCGGCATGGCATGGCGCATCGGGGCAGCTGCCGGGGCTGCGTTTGGCGAATATCGCGGCGCTGACCCATCCGGTTTCGGTCGATACCTATGTCGAGACGACGCTTTCCGGGGCACGGGCGATCCTGATCCGGCTGATCGGCGGCACGGCCTATTGGCCCTATGGCTTGCAGCAGATCGGGGCGCTGGCCCGCCGCAATGGCATCGCGCTGGCGGTCCTGCCCGCCGATGGTCGCCCCGATCCGCGGCTGGATGCGGCATCCACCCTTCCGGCCCCGGTGCTGGCCCGGCTGGCTGCGCTTTGCGATTCCGGCGGCGCTG
Organism: Paracoccus litorisediminis; assembly: GCF_009711205.1. GTDB lineage: Bacteria > Pseudomonadota > Alphaproteobacteria > Rhodobacterales > Rhodobacteraceae > Paracoccus > Paracoccus litorisediminis. Next base: position 35,006 of record NZ_WMIG01000025.1, read on the forward strand.
ACGCGGCGCTGACCGCTTTGGGCATTCTGGCCAAGGCAGCCGGACTGCCTGCCGCAGACATCGATGCCGCCCCTCCGCTACCGGAGCATGGCTTCTGGACGCAGGACGCGGGTGTCATGTCTGACGCCCAGCCGGACGACAGCCAGCCGTTGATCCTGATCCTGTTCTACCGCTCCTATCTGCTGGCAGGCGATCTGGACCCGATCGCGGCCCTGATCCGCAGCTTTCATACGCGCGGGTTTCGCGCCGTGGCGATGTTCGTGCCGTCGCTGAAACATGCGGCGGCGGCATGGGTGGCGGGGCAGGTGGCGCATCTGCGCCCCGCTGCAATCGTCAACGCGACAGCCTTTTCCGCGCGGGGCGAGATGGGGGCCTCGCCGCTGGATGCCGCCGGGGTGCCGGTGTTTCAGGTGGCGCTTGCGACCTCGGACCGGCAGACATGGCGCGCCTCGGATCGGGGGCTGTCCCCCGCCGATCTGGCCATGCATGTGGTCATGCCCGAGGTGGACGGGCGCATTTTTGCCGGTGTCGCCTCCTTCAAATCGGCGGCGGCCCCCGATGCCGATCTGGAGTTTGCGCGGGTGATGCATCTGTCCGATCCCGAGCGGATCGCGGCCATCGCTGACCGGGTGGTGGGCTGGCATCGTCTGGCTGCGACCAGCGCCCCGCAGCGTCGGGTGGCCGTCGTTCTGTCCAGCTATCCGGGACGGGAATGGAACATGGCCCATGCTGTGGGGCTGGACGCCTTGGCTTCGGCCGAGGCGATCTTGCAGGACCTTGCGCAGGCGGGTCATGACATCGCGCCCGGCGGCGAGCTGACCTCGCTGGCCAAGGCGCGCATTCACTGGCCGATGGCGGATTACCTTGCTGCCCTGTCACGCCTGCCCCAGTCGCTGCGCGACGCGCTTGCCGCCAGTTGGGGCGACCCCAAGGACGACCCGGATGCCACGCCCGCAGGCTTTGCCTTTGCGGCGGTCCGGCGCGGCAAGGCCATCGTCGCCCTTCAGCCCGAGCGGGGACAGCCCGGCCAACGTGCCGCCGAATACCACGACCTGTCCCGCGTCCCGCGCCATGCCTATGTCGCCTTTTACCTTTGGCTGCGGCAGCAGGCCGATGCGCTGGTTCATGTCGGCGCGCATGGCACGCTGGAATGGCTGCCGGGCAAATCCGTTGCCTTGGGGCCGGATTGTTGGCCCGAGGCGCTGATCCGCGATCTGCCGGTGATCTATCCCTTTATCGTCAACGACCCTGGAGAGGCGGCACAGGCCAAGCGGCGCATCGGTGCGGTCACGCTGGGTCATGTCCCGCCGCCGCAGCAGGTTTCGGGCACGCCGCATCGGTTGGCGCGGCTGGAGACGCTGCTTGACGAGTTTTCGAATGCCGACGGGCTTGATCCGAAACGCCGCGATCGTCTGACCGGGGATATCCTTGATGAGGCGGCACGCGCGGGACTTGATATCGCGGGCGACGCCAGTGCGATCCCCGACATCGACCGCTTTGTTTGCGATGTGAAGGACAGCCAGTTCGGCGACGGGTTGCATGTCTGGGGGCGCGCGCCCGACCTGTCCGACGAACTTGCCCGCACCTGCGCCAAGGCCGAGCGCCAATCCCTGCTTGACGCGCTGGCCGGGCGTCGGATCGAGCCGGGGCCAGCCGGTTCCCCCTGGCGCGGACGCCGGGACGTGTTGCCGACCGGGCGCAATCTGTACACGACCGATCCGCGCAGCCTGCCCAGCCGTGCGGCCTATGCGCAAGGCAGGCTGCTGGCCGATGAGCTGGTGCGGCGGCATCTGCAGGATCATGGCGACTGGCCGCGCGGCATCATCCTTGACCTGTGGGGCTCGGCCACGATGCGCACGGCGGGCGAGGAATTTGCCATGGCGCTGGTCCTGCTGGGCGTCCGCCCGATCTGGGACGCGGGCAGCGAGCGGGTCTCGGGCATCGAGATCCTGCCGATCGCGGAACTCGACCGGCCCCGGCTTGACGTGACCCTGCGCATCTCGGGCCTGTTCCGCGATCTGTTCCCGACGCTGACCGCGCTGTTCCAGCAGGCGGTGCGGGCGCTGGCCGCACGCGACGAAAGCCCGGACTGGAACCCCTATAGCGGTCAAGACTTGGCCCGCGTCTTTGGCCCAGAGCCGGGCAGTTTCGGTCTGGGGATGGGTGATTTTCTGGGCGATTACTCTGAAACCGGTCGCCGCAAGGCCGGCGAGGCATGGCTTGCCGCCTCAACCTGGGCAGTGGATGGCGACCGGGTTACGCATGACCCGAGGGGCATCGCACAGCGTGTCCGCAGCGCGGATGCCTTTGTCCATGTGCAGGACCTGCCGGAAACCGACCTGCTGCTGGCCGAGGATTATGCCGCGCATGAGGCGGGCTTCGCCGCAGCGATGTCGGTCACCGGGGGCAAGGCGGCGCTGCTGCATCTGGACGCGACCGATCCGACGCGCCCCCGCGCCCGCAGCCTGCCCGAGGAAATCGCCCGCGTCACCCATGCCCGCGCCGCGCATCCGGGCTGGATCGCGGGCATGCGGCGGCACGGTTTTCGCGGCGCGGCCGAAATCGCGGCGACCTTGGAAAACATGGCAGCCTTTGCGCATCTGGCGGGCGTGGTCCCCTCGGCGCTGTTCGACCTGTATTGGGACGCGACGCTGGGGGATGGCGCGGTCGCGGGTTTTCTGCGGGACGCGAACCCGCAGGCCTTCGACGCCATGCAGCAACGCTTCGCCGCACTGCACGCGGCAGGCCTGTGGCAGACCCGCCGCAATTCGATCCTTGCCACGATGGAGGATCAGCCATGACCGCGCCCGTCATTCGCGGCTGGTGCCCCGGCGCGCGACGACCGATGATGGCGGGCGACGGGCTGGTGCTGCGGGTCCGGCCGCCGCTGGGCGAACTGACCCCGGCTCAGGCGACGGGTTTGGCCGATCTGGCGCAATTGCATGGCAATGGCCTGATCGAGCTGACCAGCCGCGCGAACCTGCAATTGCGCGGGTTGTCCGATGACTCCCATGCCCCGCTGATCGAGGCGCTGGCCGAGTTGGACCTGCTGGATGCCGATGCCGAGGTCGAGGCGCGGCGCAATATCGTGCTCGACCCGTTTCGGCCTGTCGGGCCGGATGTGCAGAATCGTATCGCGGCGGGGCTGATGCAGGGTCTGGCCTTGCCCGAGTTTGCGGCGCTTCCGTCGAAATTCGGCTTTGTTGTGGATACTGGCCCGCAGCGTCAGCTGGCTGAAATCAGCGGTGATATCCGCATTGAAGCCGGGCCTGCCGGGCTGATCCTGCGTGCCGATGGCTGCCCCACGGGTCGACTTGTGCCCGATGCGGAAACGGCGGTGCGGCTGGCGCTGGATCTGGCGCGGTGGTTCACCGCCTCGGGTGGCGTGGGTTCGGATGGCAGGGGGCGGATGGCCCGCCATCTGGGGCTGGGCGCAATCCTGCCTACGGATCTGGACGGCACGCATTCGCCCCATGCAGCGGCAGCAGCGCCCGTTCCGGGTGTGCAGGCGGGTGGGCTATGCCTTGGGGCGGCCTTCGGACTGCTTCCGGCCCCAGCCCTGCGTCAGCTTGCGGCAAGCGGAGCCCCGGTTCTGCGCATGACCCCGTGGCGGATGATCTTTCTGCCGGGGGTGACGGCCACCAGCGTCCCCGAAGGCATGATCCAATATCCCGCCGATCCGATCCTGCGGGTTCAGGCCTGCACGGGATCGCCGGGTTGCCCGCAGGCCAATATCGCGACGCGTGATCTGGCGCGAGAGCTTGCCGCATCGCTGCCGCCTTGGGCGCGGCTGCATGTCTCGGGCTGCGCCAAGGGTTGTGCCCAGCCGGGGCCCGCCGATTTCACGCTGCTGGGCGGATCGGGCGGGTTTGACCTGATCAGGAACGGTACGGCTTGGGACCCACCCGCACATCGTGCGCTGTCTCTGGCGCAAATCCACGAAATTCTGGGCGGATGAAACATGCCATATAGTTATGAAACCGACGGCGCGGCGATCTATGCCGAAAGCTTCGCGACGATCCGGGCCGAGGCCCGCCTTGACCGCTTCGATGCCGATGAGGAAACGGTGGCGGTCCGCATGATCCACGCCGCCGGGTTGGTCGGGCTGGAGGAGCAGATCCGCTTTTCCCCCGGCATGGTGGCCCGCGCGCGGCAGGCCTTGCAGGGCGGCGCGCCGATCCTTTGCGATGCGCGCATGGTCAGCGAAGGCGTGACCCGCCCGCGTCTGCCCGCTGGGAACGAGGTGATCTGCACCTTGCACGCCCCCGAGGTTGCCGGTCTGGCCGCGCAACTGGGCACGACGCGTTCCGCCGCCGCGCTGGAACTGTGGCGGCCGCATCTGGGCGGCGCGCTGGTCGCCATCGGTAATGCGCCGACCGCGCTGTTCCACCTGCTGGAAATGCTCGAGGACCCTTCCTGCCCGCGCCCCGCGGCGATCATCGGCTGCCCGGTCGGCTTTGTTGGTGCCGCGGAATCCAAACAGGCGTTGTGGGACGCGCAGCCCGCGCCCTGCGTCATCGTCAAGGGCCGCTTGGGCGGCAGCGCCATCACCGTCGCCGCCATCAACGCCATTGCGAGCCGCGCGGAATGACCTGCGGCACCATCCACGGCGTCGGCCTTGGCCCCGGCGACCCCGAGTTGATGAGCGTGCGCGCCGACAGGCTGCTGCGCGGCGCTCGCCACGTCGCCTATTTCCGCAAGGCCGGGCGACCGGGGCGCGCGCGCGGCATCGTCGACGGCATGCTGCGCCCCGATGCTATCGAATTCGCGATGGAATACCCGGTCACGACCGAGTTTGCGCTGGACGACCCCGCCTATAACCAGGCCCTGTCGGGCTTCTATGCCGAGGTCACCACGCATCTGGTCGCCTTGGCCCAGACGGGTGAGGATGTGGTCGTGCTGTGCGAAGGCGATCCCTTCTTCTACGGCTCGTTCATGCATTTGCACGCCCGGTTGCAAGGCCGGGTTCCGGTTCATGTCGTGCCCGCGATCACCGGCATGTCGGCGGCATGGACCGTCACCGGCATTCCGGTGACATGGGGCGATGATGTGCTGACCGTCCTTCTGGGCACCATGTCTGAATTGGATCTGGCCCGGCGCATGTCCGACGCCGATGCCATCGTGGTGATGAAGGTCGGCCGCAACCTGCCCAAGGTGCGCCGCGCGCTTGAACTGGCAGGCAAGCTTGACCGCGCGTGGCTGGTCGAATGCGCCAGCATGGAGGCCGAGCGCGCCATCCCCCTGGCCGAGGCGGGTGAACGAACCGTGCCCTATTTCTCGATCGTGATTGTCCATGGACAGGGGCGGCGGCCATGAGCGGTTGGCTGGTCATCGCCGGTCTGGGGCCGGGCGATCCGCGCATGATCACGCCGGAAGTCACGGCGGCACTGAATGAGGCCACCGATATCGTCGGCTACATCCCTTATGTGCGACGCATTGCCCCGCGCGCCGGGCTGGTGCTGCACGAAAGCGACAACCGGGTCGAACTTGACCGCGCCCGGCATGCGCTGGCCATGGCGGCCGCTGGCCGTCGCGTCACCGTCGTCAGTTCGGGCGATCCGGGCGTTTTCGCCATGGCCTCGGCCGTGTTCGAGGCGCTGGAGACCGGGCCGCAGGCATGGCGCGATCTGGATATCCGCGTCCTGCCCGGTGTGACTGCAATGCTGGCGGCGGCGGCACGGGCTGGCGCCCCCCTTGGCCATGATTTCTGCGTGATCAACCTGAGCGACAACCTGAAGCCTTGGGATCTGATCGCGCGCCGATTGCGGCTGGCGGTCGAGGCGGATTTCGCCATCGCGCTTTACAACCCCCGCTCAAAAGCCCGCCCCGAGGGCTTTGCCCGCACATTGGACATCCTGCGCGAATGCTGCGAACCGGGGCGGGTGTTGGTCTTCGCCCGCGCAGTCTCGACGCCGGATGAGGAACTGACGGTGGTCAGCCTGTCTGACGCGCGGCCCGAGATGGCCGACATGCGCACCGTGGTTCTGGTCGGGTCTTCCGCCACGCGGGTGATCCGGCGTGGCGGTGCGCCCATCGTCTATACGCCGCGTTCGGTGCTGGCATGATACCAGCGCAGCACCGCGTCGACCTCATGCACTTCCGTCACCGGGGGCAGCGTCGGACGCTCGATCATCAGCACCGGCAAGTTCAGCGACCGCGCGGCCTCGATCTTGGCATAGGCTCCGCCGCCGCCGGAATTCTTGGATGCGACCATGTCGATTCCATGCGTCTGCATCAGGGCGCGGTCACCCTCGGCCCGGTACGGTCCGCGATCGACGATGACTTGCGCATTGGGCAGCGGCAAAGGGTCCACGGGAGGATCTACCAGTCGCAGCAGATAGAAATGCTGGGGATTTCCGGCGAAATCCGACAGGTGTTGCCGCCCCACCGCCAGCATCACCCGCCTTGCCGGTCCCTCCAGCGCGGCAGAGGCCGCCGAAATGTCGGGAACGTGGGTCCAGCGATCACCATCAACCGGTTGCCATGGCGGACGGGTCAGCCGGATCAGCGGCACACCGGTTTCGGCGCATGCCGCGACCGCATTGGCGCTGATCCGCGCCGCAAAGGGATGGGTGGCGTCGACGACATGGCTGTAACCACCGTCGGCGATGTGGCGGGCCAGCCCCTCGGCTCCGCCAAAGCCGCCCACGCGATGCGGCAGGGGTTGGGGACGGGGGTTTTCGACCCGTCCGGCCAGCGAGATGGTGCCGATCATGCCCGCATCGGCCATGCGGCGCGCCAGTTCGCGCGCCTCGGTCGTCCCGCCCAGGATCAGGACATTGAAACGCATGGCTAGAACTCCGTGGCTGACCATTCTTGGCGTCGGCGAAAATGGACCGGAAGGGCTGTCCCCGGCAAGCCATGCGGCGCTGGCATCGGCCGAGATCGTCATGGGCCCGTCCCGGCATCTGAGCCTGCTTCCCGATCTGGTGGCCGAAAGTATCGTCTGGCCGGTGCCTTTCGCGGACGGCTTGCCGGTGCTGATGCGGTTCCGGGGATGTCGGGTGGTGGTTCTGGCCTCGGGCGATCCGTTCTGGTTCGGGGCAGGCAGCGTGATTGCACGCGAACTGGACCGCGACGAATGGCAGGCGATCCCCGGTCCCTCGACCTTTTCGCTGGCCGCGTCGCGGCTGGGTTGGCCGCTTGAACAGGTGGTTTGCCTTGGCCTGCACGCGGCCCCACTGACCCGGCTGCGCCCGCATCTGGCACCGGGGACCAAGGCCATCGTGCTGCTGCGCGACGGCGCGGCGGTCCGGGAGCTGGGTCACTATCTGGCGGATCTGGGTTTCGGGGACAGTCAGCTGGCGGTGCTGGAGGCGCTTGGCGGGCCTCGGGAAAGGGGCACCCGGCTTGTCGCGCATCAGGTCGACACGCAGGATTTCCAGCATCCCGTGGCGGTGGCGCTGGAATGCGCGGGGACGGGGCAGGCTCTGCCCAGATGCTCGGGGATCGCGGATGAGTTCTTCGAAAGCGACGGCCAGATCACCAAGCGCCCGATCCGGGCGCTGGCGCTGTCGGCGCTGGCCCCGAAGCCGGGCGAATTGCTGTGGGATATCGGCGGCGGGTCGGGGTCGATCGGAATCGAATGGCTGCTGGCCGATCCCACGACCTCGGCGATCAGCATCGAGCCGCGCGCCGATCGCGCCGCGCGTATCCGGGTCAACGCGGATCGGCTGGGGGTCGACCGGCTTAGGGTCATCCATGCCGCCGCCCCCGAGGCTTTGCAGGCGCTGCCCCTGCCGCAGGCGGTCTTTGTCGGCGGCGGTCTGTCCGCTGCACTTCTGGAACATCTCGCGCATCTGCCCCGTGGCACGCGGTTGGTTGCCCATGCAGTGACCTTGGAATCCGAGGCGCTGCTGGCCGAATGGCAGGCCCGGTTGGGCGGTGATCTGATGAAGATCGCACTGGCAAGGGCCGTGCCGCTTGGCAGCAAGCGGGCATGGGACGCGGCCTATCCGGTCGTTCAGTGGAGTGTCACCCTGTGATCGTCGCGGGATTTGGATTTCGCGCCTCGGCCTCGGTCGGCAGCCTGTCGGATGCCTTGGCGCGCGCCTCGGGTGGAAGTGCGGTCGATCTGCTGGCCACCGCCGACGACAAATCGACAGCCCGGAGTTTTCAGGATTTCGCCACCGCATCAGGCATTCCGGCAATCGGGGTAACACCCGACCCAATCGCCGTGCAACTTACGCCGACCCGCTCGCCCGCCTCACTGCAGGCGCGGGGGACGGGCAGCATGGCCGAGGCGGCGGCATTGGCCGCTGCCGGTCGAAACGCGCGGCTGATCACGCCGCGCGTCATTTCGGGCGACCGCCTCGCCACCTGCGCCATAGCCATAGGAGAAGGCCCATGACCGTGCATTTCATCGGAGCCGGTCCCGGCTCTCCCGACCTGCTGACGCTGCGCGGGCGCGATATCATCGCGGCCTCGCCGGTCTGCCTTTATGCCGGATCGCTGGTCCCCGAGGCGGTGCTGTCCCATTGCCCGCCCGGCGCGCGGATCGTAAACACTGCACCACTGGATCTGGATGCGATCATGGCCGAGATCAGCGCCGCCCATGACAAGGGGCAGGATGTGGCGCGGCTGCATTCTGGCGATCTGTCGGTCTGGTCGGCGATGGGCGAACAGATCCGTCGCCTGAACGCGCTGTGCATCCCCTATACGGTGACGCCGGGCGTGCCGTCATTTGCGGCGGCGGCAGCGGCGCTTGGTGCGGAGCTGACCCTGCCGGGCGTGGCGCAATCGGTGGTGTTGACGCGGACCTCGGGGCGGGCCTCGTCGATGCCGCCTTCCGAGACGCTGGCCGCCTTCGGCGCGACCGGGGCGACGCTGGCGCTGCATCTGTCGATCCAGAACCTGTCGCGGGTGACAGCCGAGTTGATCCCGCATTACGGCGCGGATTGCCCGGTCGCCGTGGTCTGGCGCGCAAGCTGGCCCGATGAGCGCATTGTCCGTGCGACACTGGCGACGATCGAGGTCGAGATCGGTCAGGGGATCGAGCGAACCGCGTTGATCCTTGTGGGCCACGCGCTGGGGTCGGGCGATTTTCAGGAAAGCCGCCTTTATGCGCCGGATTACGACCGCCGCTATCGCCCGCAATCCGTTGCCAGCCCTTGGGCCGGTTGGAGCGAAGGCGATGACTGATCGCGGCTGGCCTCCGGGGCTGATGATCTCGGCCCCGGCCTCGGGGACGGGCAAGACGACGGTGATGCTGGGGCTGCTGCGGGCGCTGACTGATGATCGTCTGACGGTGCAGCCGTTCAAGTCGGGGCCGGATTACATCGACCCGGCCTTTCACCGCGCCGCCAGTGGCCGGGCCTCGTTCAATCTGGATAATTGGGCGATGGGTGAAGGGTTGTTCGGTGCAATTGCCGCGCGGGCGGCAGGGGCCGATATCTGCGTGGCCGAAGGCTCGATGGGGCTGTTCGACGGCGTGGCCAGCCGAGGGCTTGGCGGTTTCGGCTCCAGCGCGGAGACGGCGCGGGCGATGGGCTGGCCGGTGGTGCTGGTGATTGACGTGAGCGGGCAGGCACAATCGGCGGCGGCGACGGCATTGGGTTTTGCCCGTTATGCCGCCGACCTGACCATTGCCGGGGTAATCCTGAACCGGGTGGCCAGCCCCCGGCATGAGCGGCTGGTCCGGCTGGGAATGGAGCAGGCGGGCCTGCCGGTCCTTGGCGCGCTGCCCCGGCGCGGCGACCTGACCCTGCCCGAGCGTCATCTGGGCCTGATCCAAGCGGTCGAGCATCCCGATCTGGAAACCGCCATCGCCAAATATGCGGCCTTTCTGCGCCAGCATGTCGACCTAAGCGCGATCATTGCCGCCGCGCGGGGCAGCCAACCGCCGCAAGCTGGCCGGGGACCACGCCCCCCGGCGCAGCGCATCGCCCTTGCCCGTGATGCGGCCTTTTCCTTCACCTATCCGCATTTGCTGGAAGGCTGGCATGAGGCCGGGGCCGAGATCCTGCCCTTTTCACCCTTGGCGGATGAGGCCCCGGATGCCGGGGCCGATCTGGTCTGGCTTCCGGGCGGCTATCCGGAACTGCATGCCGGGCGGTTGGCTGCGGCCTCACGCTTCCATGCCGGGCTGCGGCAACATGCCGTGACAAGGCCGGTGCATGGCGAATGCGGCGGCTACATGGTGCTGGGACAGACCTTGGTGGACAGCCAAGGGGTGGCGCATCCCATGGCGGGCCTGCTGGGTCTGGTCACCTCGTATCAACAGCGCAGGTTGCATCTGGGCTATCGCCGGGCGGTCCTGTCCTCGGGCATGCCCGGCCATCCGGTGGGCGCGGTCCTGCGCGGGCACGAATTCCATTACTCGACCATCCTTGAACAGCCGGACAGCGCCCTTGCGGCGGTCTTTGATGCCGACGGATCGCCCGTGGCCGAGACCGGATCGCGACGCGGCAACGTCACCGGCACATTCTTTCATCTTATCGCAACGGAAGGAGGCTGACCGGCAACACATGACCACCGATCATCTTCGGTGCTGCCCTCGGGCGGCTGAAAAGGGAACCGGGTGCAAGACCCGGACTGCCCCCGCAACTGTAAGCGGAGAGCGGAGCGGAACAACCACTGGCCCCAACGCCGGGAAGGACCGACCCCCGCCTTGACCCGCAAGTCAGGAGACCTGCCGCAGATGAAAAATCCTTGCCGCGCGATGCGGCGCAATCGCCGCCGGAGGGGCGGCACAGATACAGGATGACTGACATGCATATCGAACCCGGAATCGTGGACGGGGCCAAAATGGTCCTGGCCTATGGCACGGCCGCCGCTGCCGCCGCCTATACCGTCAAACTGGCGCTGGATGATCTGAAGCATCACCACGCCGGCTCCTTCGCGCTGCGCAGCGTGATCGGGGCCGCCACCACCTTTGTCTTTTTCGAGATCCTGCCGCATTTCCCCGTTGGCATCTCTGAGGTGCACTTTATCCTTGGCACGACGCTGTTCCTGATCCTTGGAGCGGCGCCTGCGGCACTGGGTCTGGCCTTGGGCCTGCTGGTGCAGGGGATGTTCTTTGCCCCGACCGATCTGCCGATGTATTTCGTGAACGTGACGACGCTGCTGATGCCGCTTTTCGTGATCGATACTCTGGCGCGTCGGGTCATTCCCGCCGACACCGCCTATGTCGATCTGAAATATACCGATGTGCTCAAGCTGTCGCTGGCCTATCAGGGCGGCGTGGTGGCTTGGGTGGCCTTCTGGGCGATCTACGGCCACGGGTTCGGGGCCGAGAACATGGCCTCGATCGTCAGTTTCGGTGCAGCCTACATGCTGGTGGTACTGATTGAACCCGTCGCCGATCTTGCCGCGCTGGCGCTCGCCAAGGCGCTGCGTCCGTCGGGCCAGACGGCGCTGGTGACGCGCAGGCTTTACGCGGCCTGAACGCGGCTTCAACCAGAGGGCGGGCCGTGTCGGGTCCGCCCCATTCCCAAGGAGTGACGGATGCAGGAACTGTGGCTTGTCGGCATTGGCACGGGCAATCCCAGCCACGTGACGCTGGAGGGGGTTCAGGCCCTGCGCGAGGCCGATCTGATCCTGATCCCCCGCAAAGGCACGGGCAAGGAGGATCTGGCGCATCTGCGCCACCAGATCCTGCGGGACTGCGGCGCGGCGGGCAAGGTCGTCGAATTCGACATGCCGCAGCGGGATGCGGCACTGCCCTATGGTCAGCGGGTTGAGCGGTGGCATGACCAGATTGCGACGATCTGGGCGCAAACGGTCAAGGATGCAGGGCGCAGCGGGCCGGTCGCGCTGCTGGTCTGGGGCGATCCGGGGCTATATGACAGCACGCTGCGGATTGCCGGACGCCTGGACCCAAAACCGCGGCTGCGGGTCGTTCCGGGCATTACCGCCCTTCAGGCGCTGACGGCGGCGCATGCCATTCCCTTCAATACTGTCAATGGTGCGGTGACGGTGACGACGGGCCGCCAATTGCGCGATCACGGCTGGCCCAAGGGGGCCGAGACCATCGTTGTCATGCTGGACGGCGAATGCAGTTTCCAAATGCTTGATCCCGAGGGGCTGACCATCTGGTGGGGCGCTTTCCTTTGCATGTCCGATCAGATCCTTGAGGCTGGCGCGCTGCACGAGGCAGGCCCTCGCATCATCGCACGCCGCGCCGAGGCGCGTGAGCGTCATGGCTGGATCATGGACACCTATCTGCTGCGGCGATCTGTCGGGCAGGCGGGTGCGTACTGACCATAGCGCGGTGTCTTCGCCTTGTGGCTGGACCCAAGCCATTTTCCGGCCATGTTTCGTGACGTGCATTTATCGTATTTGGTGGGGGCGACACGACAAGGCTGACTTCCTGCAGAAGTGGCCCGAACGCAGCGCGATGGCTTCTTTCTGCTCGGCGCGGGGCTGGGCGTGGCCGGGGCAGAAAGAGGGTCTTGTTGGCCGCTTCGTAATCAATGTTGTGGTGCAGATAGGTCGAACCGCGGATCAACACGCGATCAACCAGCTGCGATAAGGAGCCGCCGAAACCGACGCGAACGGTGTCGCCGAAGGTGACCGCACGCAAAACTGCCGCATATACCAGCATGTCGCCATCGTTCGGCTTCCACTTCGGCGTCCGTATATCCGGGTAGGTCGTTATTCGAGGAATGATTGAAATGAACAAGCGCTGTCTTTATAGTCTCAGCCCCATTTTTGGCTGCGTACACAGGCATTAATTGTAAGTGACCTTGGTTGTCCGTTTATGCGGTTGACCTATAACCATATTGGTTCAATCACGTCCATCTCCATCAGGTTGTGGGAGCGATTGTCCTTATTAATCGATTTCGTGACGCACGTTTTTTTTTGACCTAGCGACACTTATTTTGGTTGATAATTGGTAAATTGAAAAGATTAACAGTATTTTTGCGTTGCCAAAAAATATGATTATTGAGTGGGCATTTCTCGCTTATCGATCCGACCTCGCGAGTGCTTGATCGGTTCAGAACGCCGTGCGTGCCAGAAAGTCATCTGGAAAGCGCAGCGTTCAGGATGGGCATCTTGTAGATTTTCGGCTGCGAAGTTGTGCTCCTGAACTTGATGCGGCGCTTTACCGATCGCGATTGCTTCTTGAGGGTGGTCGGACGCGGCTCCTGACAAGCGTGGCCGGCATGTCCGGCTCGTGCGACCTTTCGGATCAATGACGCGGCGGGGCCCCATCGGGCTCGGAATGCAGTTGACTTGGATCACGGGGAAGAGGCTTCCGACTCGTAACAAATCGCTGCTGAAACTGCGCAGTTTCTGCGCATTTGTCTGCGATCTGGGGCGGTAAGTCATCATTCTGATGTCGAATTCGGCACGGCAAAATTTTTCTTCATAAAGAAAACAATTCACCCAAGGGAAACTGCCCAGAGGATGGGAACCTGTCCCTCATCGTTTCTGTGATGCTCACAATGAGGGTAAGCCATGAACCTGAAGACAGCCTCTCCGGCCTTGCTTGTGGCCGCATTTCCCGTGATCGGCAATGCGCAGGAGGTTGCCCCCACGCTTAGGGTCAGGACCCATTGATTTTACTGTGATGACGTGATTCAGGCTCCGCGAGGAGACCTGATCGATGAGCAATCTTTTCTGGCTGTCTGACGCACAGATGGAGCGTCTTAAGCCTTTCTTTCCCAA
>NZ_WMIG01000026.1 GCF_009711205.1 Paracoccus litorisediminis
GCTGGTCGTGCTGGTCGTGCTGGTCGTGCTGGTCGTGCTGGTCGTGCTGGTCGTGCTGGTCGTTCTGGTCGTGCTGGTCGTGCTGGTCGTGCTGGACCCGTGCCGCGTGTAACCCGGCATGGTTGTGTTGGACCCGCGCCGGGTGCGCGCGGGGTCCGATGCGTCATGGCGCGGGGTGCGCGCCGCCTCCGATGCGTCACGGGTCCTTCCCGGCCGGTCGCGTATGCGGGGGGCAGAGGCGCGTGTGATTTCTAGTTGGGGGTCGATTTTTCCGGGCTCGCAGGGGTCCGGGCTCGCAGGGGGGTGCAGGGGCGTTTTTTCGTGCCCACGCTGGCGAAACCGGCCGGCGCGGATTTGCACCGGGCTCGCACCTGCAGGTTCGCAGCCTCGCTCCGCTCGGCGACTCGCCTGCAGGTGCGCACCCGGCACAAATCCGCACCTGTGTCATGGGTAAAGAATAGGTCGGAGTTCTTTCCGGGTGCGCACCTCGGCCAGAACCTGAGTCGATTTCCAGCGATTTAAGGCTGTTTTTCGCATCTCCGGGCAGGGCGCTCGGAACGCTGCGGCGCGCGCTTACTCGCAGCCGCGTCGAGCAGTATCCGGGCCCCCGTTGGCAGTATCGGGATGGCTTCTTTATGGCGCGACACATCCCGGTTTTGGGCCGCATTATGCAGATATTCTGGAGTCGTCTGTGGATGCTGGGGGAGGCCGGGGCTTAATCGCTCCGGCCTTTTCCATTTCCCTTCCCCGAGGTGCGGACGCCTCCAGAGCAGGCGCGCGGTCCCCGTTCCCGCGCGCCGACCACCCTTTTGCTCTGGAGCGACCTGTTGAAAATCGAGATGATCTCGCCTGCGGCTCTTGTGCCTTATGCGCGCAATGCCCGGACGCATCCCGAGTGGCAGATCGCCCAGATTGCGGCCTCGATCCAAGAGTTCGGGTTTACCAACCCCATCCTGATCGGCGCGGACCAGACCATCATCGCGGGTCACGGTCGGCTGGCGGGCGCGCTGCGCCTCGGCCTCGATCGCGTTCCCTGCATCCGGCTGAAGCATCTTTCGGATGCCCAGCGTCGGGCGCTGGTGATCGCCGATAACCGGATCGCGGAAAGTGCGGGCTGGGACGAGGATCTGCTGAGTGCCGAGTTGCGGCTGCTCGAGGATGATGGGTTCGATCTGGACGTGCTGGGTTTCTCGGATGAGGAGTTGGGCAAGCTGCTCGACTACCTGCCCGATGACGACAGCCCGGCGCCCGGCGTCGGAGATCCCGATCATGTGCCGGATGCGCCGCTCATCCATGTTTCGGGGCTGGGCGATATCTGGCAGCTGGGGCCGCATCGGCTGATCTGCGGCGATAGCACCTCGCTCGAGGCGGTGCAGGCTCTTTGTCCTGGCGAGGAGATCGACGCCTGCTGGACCGACCCGCCCTATAACGTGAATTACGAGGGCTCGGCCGGGAAAATCGCAAACGACAATATGGAGGCGTCCGAGTTCCGGCGCTTCCTCGCCTCGGCCTTCTCGGTCGCGGCGGCGGTGATGAAGCCCGGCGCCCCCATCTATGTGGCGCATGCCGACACCGAGGGGCTGAATTTTCGCAGGGCGTTCGCCGATGCCGGGTTCAAGCTGTCGGGCTGTCTGGTCTGGGTGAAGCCGTCGCTCGTCCTCGGGCGGTCGGATTACCAGTGGCGGCATGAGCCGATCCTTTACGGCTGGAAGCGCGGTGCGGCGCATCAGTGGTTCGGGGGCCGGGCAAACACCACGGTCATCGAGCATGAGAACGAATTGATCCGCGTCCAGTCGGACGGCTCGGTACATGTCCGGGTCGGCGCTCAGGAGGTGGTGATCGAGGGTCAGAACCTCACCATGCGGGCGGTCGACCAGTCGGTAATCCGCTATGCGAAGCCTGCGCGGAATGCCGAGCATCCGACGATGAAGCCGGTCGGTCTGGTCGCGGATATGCTCGAGAATTCGTCCAAGGCTGGCGACCTGGTGCTGGATCTGTTCGGCGGTTCGGGATCGACGCTCATTGCTTGCGAGACCCTCGGTCGCCGCGCGCGGCTGGTCGAGCTCGACCCGAAATTCGCGGATGTGATCGTGCGGCGCTGGCAGGATTTCACCGGCAAGGCGGCGACGCTCGAGGCCACGGGCCAGAGCTTCGACACCATCCGTGTCCTGAAGGAACGGGGGGCGGCCGCGTGAAGCAGAAGGGTGTTCTGCAGGGCGGGCGTCCTCGGGCGCTGCGCTTCGAGTCCGAGCATGGAACGCGGCGGGTCGTGCATCGCACCGGCAATGCCGCGCGTGTCATCGGGCCGCTCGCGCCCGGCATCCGGGTGACCGGCCTGACGGCGGGGCAATTCTCGGCCATCGACATCATGGAGCATATGGTCGAGCAGCTGGGCCCGGCCTCGGTTGCCGTCTCGACCTGGACCTCTGGCATCTACGATGTGCAGCGGACGCGGGACATCAAGGTTGCGGGGCGGATCAACGATATTCGCTTCCTGCTCGATCGGGCCAATTTCGAGAAGTCGCCGAAGTTCGCGGGTCCGATGATCGATCTGCTGGGCGTCGAGGCGTTCCGCTGCGCGGCGGTCCACGCCAAGGTCGTGATCGTGCATGGCGAGCGCGGCGCGGCGGTGATGCGCGGGTCGATGAACCTGAACAAGAACCTGCGCACCGAGCAGTTCGATATCGATGTCGATCAGGCCGTCGCGGATTTCTATCTCGGCTGGTTCGATGCGCTCTGGACCGAGTCCGGGCGCTCTCACTCGAACGTGGCCATCATGCAGGCGGTCTATGACCGCTTCCTCGACGACCCGGACGAGGAGGATGCGCGTCCGTCGCAGGCGCGGCGGTCGCGGGATGACGAAACCACCATCACGATGGATGAGATTGCGCAATGGACATGACCTCGCGGACCATGCTGCTCGGCTCGATCATGGTCGAGGATATTGCCAATCCGCGCCCCGAGGATGTGGATCTGCAATTCATGGCCTACCGGCTCGGGACGATCGTGCGCTTTTCGGGGCATCCGGCGGCGCTGACCGTCGAGGAACACCAGCGGCTCTGCCGCCATCTCGCGAAGCGGCTGTGCTATTCCGAGGCAGTGATCGAATGGGCCGGGCTGCATGACGCGCATGAATATGCGACCGGCGATCTGGCTACGCCCCTGCAGCGCGGGATCGATGCAAAATCGCTGCATTCGGTGCAGCGGGCTTGGGATGCGGCGATCTGCGGGGCGATGGGCATCGCCTTCCCGACTCCGGCCACGCGGATCGAGGTCGGGGTGATCGATCGTCTCGCGCTGGTCCTTGAGTGGCAGTGGGCGCTGGGGCGCGATCCGCAGGAGCTCGGCGTAACGGGATCGCTTCTGACCGCGAGCCAAGCTCGCGATCTGTTCGACGGCGGTGTGCCGGCCGCGCGCCGCGATGAATTGCGCCACGGGCGCATCCTGCTCGGGGGCTGATCATGGGGCTGTCCCGGCGGGCCTATGCGGCATCGCGCAAGGAGCGCGGTTTGCCGGGCGGCAGCGATAACGCGGTGCGAAAAGCCATCGATACGGGCCGGATTTCGATCCTGCCCGATGGCACCATCGACCCGGCGCGGGCGGATCGGGAATGGGCCGAAATGACGGACCCGTCGCAGCAGCGCGGCGTGTCGGATCAGCCTGCTCCGGCTGCGCCTCCGATCCGTGAGGATGCTGGGATCGATCCGGGTGGGCCGGTCACGCTGCAGAAGGCGAAGGCCGCTCTTACGGTCGTGCAGGTGCAGCGCAATAAGCTGAAGCTGCAGCAGGACCGTAATCTGCTGGTCGATAAGCAGAAGGCCGAGCGTCAGGTCTATGCGCTGGCGCAGAGCGAGCGGGATTCCTGGCTGCAGCTGCCCGCACGGGTCGCGGCTCAATTGGCGGCGGATCTGGGCTGTGATGCCCATGCGCTTGAGCGGGCGCTGATGCGGGTGATGCGGGCGCATCTCGCGCAGATGGCTGGGGTAGTCGTTGATCTCTCTGCCGGAGGATTATGAGGGTTCCGCCGATATCCTCGCGGCTTGGCGCGCGGGGCTCGCGCCTGAACCGGACCTTACGGTCACCGAGTGGTCGGATGCGAAGCGCTATCTGAGCTCCAAGGGGGCGGCCGAGCCGGGCAAGTATAGCTCGGCTCGGACGCCTTACCTGCGGGCCATCATGGATGCGCTTTCGCCGAGCCATCCGGCGCAGAAGATCATCTTCGCCAAATCGGCGCAGGTGGGGGCGACCGAGTGCGGGATCAACTGGATCGGGCATTGCATCGAGGTCGCGCCGGGGCCGTTTCTGGCGGTGCAGGCCAACGAGATCACGGCCAAACGGTTCGCCCGGCAGCGGATCGAGCCGATGATCGAGGCATCGCCCACGATCCGGGCGATCATCGCTCCGGCGAAGAGCCGGGACGCTGGGAATACCCAGCTTGAGAAGTCGTTTCGTGGCGGTCACCTGATCATCACCGGCGGCAACTCGGCCGCGGGCCTGCGCTCGATGCCGATGCGGTTCATCCATCTCGATGAGGTGGATGCCTACAAGGACGATCTGGACGATGAGGGCGATCCCGTCGCCCTGGCTGAAGCGCGGACGCAGACCTTCGGTCGGCGCAAGAAGATCTTCATTTCCTCGACGCCCACGGTCAAAGGCGCGTCCCGGATCGAGACGGAATGGGAATTGACGGACCAGAACCGGTATTTCGTTCCGTGCCCGCATTGCCTCGGCCTGCAATGGCTGAAGTTTGAGCGGCTGCGCTGGGATCGGGGCGACCCGCGCTCGGTGCGCTATGTCTGCGAGCATTGTGAGGCTCCTATCGAGGAGCGGCACAAGTCGTGGATGCTGGCCACGGAAAACGGGGCTTGCTGGCAGGCGACTGCCGATCCTGAGCAGGTTCAGGCGGCGCGGGATGCCGGTCTGATCGGCTTCCACATCTCGGGCCTCTATTCGCCCATCGGCTGGCTCGGCTGGTCGGAGATCGCGGCCAAGTTCGAGGCCGCGAAGGGCAAGGACGCCCAGATGAAGGCGTTCAAGAACACGGTGCTGGGCGAGACCTGGGAGGAGCGCGGCGAGGCTCCTGATTGGGAGCGGCTCTATGAGCGGCGCGAGCCGTGGCTCATGGGGACGGTCCCGGCCGGGGGGCTGATGCTCACGATGGGTGTCGACGTCCAGCGCGGGTCGGGCGGGCTCGGTCGGCTCGAGGCGGATGTCTGGGCTTGGGGTCGCAATGGCGAGTCATGGCTGGTCGAGCATTTCACGCTCGATGGCGATGTGACCAAGGACGATGTCTGGGCCTCGCTGTCGCTGCTTTGCGACCAGACCTGGCCGCATGAAAACGGCATGCCCATGAAGCTGGCGCGGGTCGGCATCGATACCGGCGACGGGATGACCGTCGATCAGGTCTATGCGTGGGTGCGCAAGATGGGGCGCGGTCAGGTGATCGCGCTGAAGGGCCGGGGTGGCTTCGATCGGGTCGCGCCGGTCGATGGCCCGTCCTACGTCGATGTCACCGAGGGCGGGAAGAAGATCTCGCGCGGGGTGGCGCTGTGGAACGTCGCCGTCTCGACCTTCAAGCTGGAGACCTACCGCGGGTTGCGGCTGGCCTCGCCCACCGATGAGGAGCGGGCCGGGGGCGGCGGCTATCCGGCGGGCTTTGTCCATCTCGGGCAGGGCTGCACGGCGGAATGGGTCAAGCAGCTGACCGCCGAGCAGCTGGTCGCGCGCAAGAACAAGCGCACCGGCTTTTCGGCGAGCGAGTGGGTGAAAACCCGAGACCGAAACGAGGCGCTCGACTGCCGGGTCTATGCCCGCGCGGTCGCCTGGCTCATGGGCGTCGATCGCTGGGACGAGGCGCGATGGGTGGATCTCGAGGCGCAGTTGGTCGTGGCGGATGCGGAGACTGCCGCGCCGGCCGGTCAGCCGCGCATGCCGCAGCGGCGGCGCGCGCCATCCTCCGGTCAGGGGGGCGGCGACTGGTTTGGGAAATCTAAGGGAAGCTGGTTTTAATGGCGTGGACGCAGGCCGAATTGGACGCGCTGAAAAGCGCTTATGCCACCGGGACGACCCGCGTCTCCTATGAGGGGCGCACGGTCGAATATGACAGCGGCGCGGCGCTCTTGGAGCGCATCCGGGTGATCGAGGCCGAAATCGCGGCCGGCGGCGGGGGGCGTAAGCGTCCCTCCGCAGGCTTTGCCAGCTTCGGGCGGTCGTGATGTCGGATCGGGGCATGCCTGTCGTCCGTTTCGGTCTGATCGAACGGGCGCTCTCGGTGTTCGCGCCGGATGCGGCGCGGCGGCGCTATGACAGCCGGATCGCGCTGGAGCTCAAGCGGCGGCTTTACGATGGCGCGCAGGGCGGTCGGCTCACGGCGGGCTGGTCGGCCGGTCGCACGGCGGCGGATTCGGAGATCGCGCTGGCCGGTTCGGCGCTGCGGGCGCGGTCGCGGGATCTGGTGCGGAATAACCCGCTTGCCGCGCAGGCGGTGCAGGTGCTGGTCAATAACCTTGTCGGCGCGGGCATCCGGCCTCGGGCCAAATCCACCAGCAAGGCGCGCAACAAGAAGGCCGATGCGCTGTTCGATGTCTGGTCGAAGCGGGCCGATATCCACGGCCACACGGATGTCTATGGGCTGATGGCTCTGGCCGTGCGGGAAATGATCGAGGGTGGCGAGGTGTTCGCCATCCGGCGCCCGCTCGGGTCCGATCAGCGCCGGGCCGGAATCGTGCCTCTGCAGATTGAATTGTTCGAGGCCGACCATCTGGACGAGTCCCGCGACACGCAGGCACTCGGCGATGGTCGATCGGTGCGGCAGGGCATCGAGTATGACAAGTCGGGCCGTCGCGCGGCCTATTGGCTGCATCCCATCCATCCCGGCGACACGCAGCCCGGCTGGCGCGGCCTGCAGGATTCAGTGCGGATGCCCGCTGATCACGTGGCGCATCTGTTCGAGCGGCAGCGGGTGCAGTCGCGCGGTGTGCCGTGGGGTGCGCCTGCGATGGTCGCGCTGCGCGATTATGGCGATTGGCATCTGGCGGAAATGGTCCGCAAGAAAACCGAGGCTTGTCTGGTCGGCATCGTGATCGGCGACGATGGTGGCGAAGCCGGGGTCGCGCCTGTGGTCGAGGATGCCGAGGGCAATGCCATCGAGCAGTTCCGGCCGGGGATGATCGCCTACACGCGGGGCGGCAAAGAAATCAAGTTCAACCAGCCGACCGGCGCGGGCGGGGTCGAGGAGTGGTCGCGGGTGCAGATGTATCAGATCGCGGCGGGCTACCGTGTCCCTTACGCGCTGATGACCGGGGATCTGTCTCAGGCCAATTTCAGCAGCAACCGGGCCGGGCTCAATGAGTTCCGGCGCATGGTCGACCTGGTGCAGTGGCACGTGATCATTCCGATGATCTGCGAGCCGATCTGGCGCTGGTTCTGCGAGGCCGCGTTCACCGCGGGCCTGATCGACACATCCGATGTGCCGGTCGAGTGGGCCTGCCCGAAGGTCGAGAGCGTCAACCCCAAGCAGGATGCGGAGACGGATCTGCTCGAGGTCAAGGCGGGCTTTGCCTCGCGCTCGGCGATGGTGGCGCGTCGCGGCTGGGATGCGCGGATGATCGAGGAAGAGATCGCGCAGGACAATGCCGAGGCCGACCGGCTGGGTCTGATCTTTGAGAGCGACCCGCGTCATGCGGCGAAGGCGAAGGCGGGGCAGGAGCCTCCTGCCGACGATGAGGATGCGGGCGGTTCGCCCCCACCAAAACCCAAGAAGGACTGAGGCACATGCCCAAGGACATGATGAACCTGCCCGTGATCGGGCGGGCTGCTTCCGTTCGTCCTGAGACGGTCAATCTGGAGGCGCGCACGGTCGAGGTGGTCTGGACCACCGGGGCTGTCGTCCAGCGCGCCCGCTGGGAGGGCTGGGACGACCGGATCGAATATGACGAGGAGCTTCTGGTCACGCCCGAGGCCATGCGGCTTGAACGCCTGAATGCGGGCGGGCCGTTCCTCGACAGCCATCGCAGCTGGGGGCTGGAGTCGGTGCTGGGCGCGGTCGTGCCCGGTTCCGTCCGGGTCGCGGATGGCAAGGGTTATGCCACCATCCAGCTGACCGGCGCTGCCGATGCGGCGGATCGGGTGGCGCGCATCCTCGACGGGACCGTGCGGAACGTCTCGGTCGGCTACCTCGTCCACAGCTACGAGATCACGCGCAAGCAAGGCGAGCGCGAGCATTGGCGGGCCGTGGATTGGGAGCCGATGGAGATCTCGGCTGTCGCCATTCCTGCCGATCCGGGCGCGCAGACGCGCGCGGCCGGCGCAACCCCAGAACCCCTTTTCCCCTGCGCGGTCATTCGCCGCGTCGCTGAAATCGCCGCGCCTGCGGCTGCAAAGGAGGCTTTGATGCCCAATCCCAACCCTGCTGCGGACGATCAGAATGCGGCCCGCAACAATGCCGAGCAGCTGCAGGAGCGCGCCGCTCCGGGCGGGCAAGCGCCCGGCGCCCCCGAAGCCACCCCGCCGGCCGCCGGTCAGGAGGCCGAAGCCATCGCGCAGCGCGCCGTCGCGGTCGAGCGCGAGCGTGTCTCGACCATTGGCGATCTCTGCCGTCGCCACGGCCTTGAGGGCGAGTTCATGAGCGGGCTGATTGCGCGCGGTGTCTCGGTCGCTGCTGCTCGCGAGCAGATCCTCGACCACATCGCCGAGCGCGATCCCCTGCAGGGCCGCGCCCATGAGCCTGCCCGTCCGCGTGATGACGGCTCGGCCTCGGCTGGCTATCGCGCCGCCGTCGAGAATGCGCTGCAGCATCGCGCCCAGCCGGGCGTCGCGCTGACCGATGCTGGCCGCGATTTCCGCGGCATGACGCTGATGGAGATTGCCCGTCAGGCTCTCGAGCGTTCGGGCGTCTCGACCCGTGGCATGTCGAAGATGGAAGTTGCCGCAGCAGCGCTCGGTCAGCGATCCGTGGGCTATCACACCTCGGGCGATTTCCCGACCGTGCTGGCGAATCTGGGCAACCGCACCCTGCGCGATGCCTATGACGCGACGCCGCGCACCTTCATCGCCTGGGCGCGTCGCGCCTCGCTGTCGGATTTCCGTCCGACGACCCGTGTCCAGATCAGCAATGCACCGAAGCTGGAGAAGGTGCTTGAAGGGGCCGAGTTCCAGTACGGCACCTTCGGCGAGGCCAGCACGCAATATGCGCTGGCCACCTATGGCAAGGTCATTTCCTTCAGCCGTCAGATGCTGATCAACGACGATCTCGGCGCGTTTACCCGCGTCGCGGCCTCGTTCGGCGCCCGTGCCTCGCAGCTGGAGGCGGATCTGGTCTATGCCATCCTGCTGAATAACGGGGTGATGTCGGATGGCACGGCGCTGTTCCACGCCAACCACGGCAACCTCGGGACGGCGGCGGCCATCGATGAGGGTTCTCTGACCGCGGCCTATACCGCCTATGCCAAGCAGACCGACATCGACGGCACCGCCATTGATGTCTCGCCCGAGTTCATCCTGGTCCCGCCGGGCCAGCGCGCGCTCGAGGCCCGCAAGCTGCTGACCGCGACCACGCCCAGCACCACCAGCCAGGTGAACACCTATGCTGGTCGGCTGTCGGTGGTCGAGGAGCGCCGCCTGCTGCCACCGACCGGCGCTGCGCCGTGGTTCCTCGCCGCGTCCAACTCGATGCTGGACACGGTCGAGTATGCCTATCTCGACGGTAACGAGGGCGTGTTCACCGAGACCCGCAACGGCTTTGAGGTCGATGGGGTCGAGGTCAAGGCGCGGCTCGATTTCGCCGCCTCGGCCATCGACCACCGCGGCCTCTACAAGAACGCTGGCGTCTGATCCTCAGACCCAGCTGCCCCGCGCGATGCGTTTCTCCCTCCTTCCTCCCGTCGCGCGGGGCTTTTTCCCTCATTCGCCGAAAGGGCTGAACCATGAAAAACTTCCTCGCGCATGGGAATGCGCTGACCGTCACCAACTCCACCGGCGCGGCTGTCGCCTCGGGCGCGGGCGTTCTGCTGGGTAAGATGTTTGGCATCGCTGCCGGGCCGATCGCTGCCGGGGCCGAGGGCGTGATCAACCTCGAGGGCGTTTACGAGCTGCCCAAGGCCGCGTCGCAGGCATGGACCGTGGGCGCGTTGGTCTATTGGGACAACGCGGCCAAGGTCTGCACGACCGTGGTCAGCACCAACACGCTGATCGGTGTCGCCATCGGCGCTGTCGCGGGCGGCGCGGGTGATCTGCTCGGCAAGGTGCGCCTGAACGGCCATTTCGCATGAGTGCCTTCGCCGTCGCCATCAATGCGATCTTTGCGGATCGCAATGTCGCGCTTGATGCCCGCTGGTTTGCGGGCGGCGCGGGCGACGGCGTTCCTGTTCGGGTGGTCCGGCGCGCGCCGGACCAGCTGGCGGAATTCAATGGCGCTCGCATTGTCGCGGATAGTGTCCTGCTTGACGTGCGGGTGTCAGAGGTCGCGGCGCTCGCGCGCGGTGATCGCATCGTGATCGGGGATGTCGCTTACGAGATCTTGGGCGAACCGCGCCGGGATGCCGAGCGGCTGGTGTGGAAGGGCGAGGCCCGTGCGCTTTAACTTTACCGTCAAGGGCGACCCGGTCGCTTATATGGAGTCGCAGATCGACGCGGCCGAGCGCGGGATCACGCGCGGCATTCGGGAGGCGGGCGAGGGCCTGAAGACCGATTGGCGCGGGCAGGTGATCGGCGCGGGTCTGGGTAAGCGGCTCGCAAACACGGTGCGGGCTCGGGGCTTCCCGTCGCGGGGCCAATCCATCGGCGCGGCCTCGCTGGTCTTTTCCCGCGCGCCGGTCGTGGTGGATGCCCACGATCGCGGCGCGCTGATCCGCTCGGATCGCGGCCTCTGGCTCGCCATTCCGATCTCCGAGGTAGGCCGCATGCGCGGGTTCAAGGGGCTCGACAATCGCCCCGGTCAGCGGATCACGCCTGCAGGCTGGGAGCGCAGGACCGGCCGGCGGCTGCGCTTCGTCTATCGCAAGGGCAAGCCGTCGCTTCTCATCGATGACGGCACCAAGCTGACCCGTGATTATGGGACGCCCACCGACTGGCATCGCGACCGGGGAAAGTCTCGGGTGCGGGCATGGAAGCCGATCTTTCTGCTCGTCCCGCAGGCCAAGCTTCGCAAGAAAATGGAGCTCGATCGCGCCACGGAGGCTTGGGAGGCGCGTCTGCCGGGCGCGATCCTCAAGCATTGGAGGGATGTGGGGCATGGTTGAATCGGTTTCCGAGCAGATCATGCTGGCGCTGTTTGCGCAGGTTGAGCCGGTCCTGCCTTTCGGGGTGAAGTTCGAGCGCAATGCCACCTTGCCCCAGCGCGTCCCGGAGGTCGGTTGGGTCTGCCTGCGCGATGGCGATCCCGGCCCGCCGGAGGTGACGCTGTCGCCCTTGGTCTACTTCTACGAGCATGATGTCGAGTTCGACCTGGTGGTGGATCTGCCGGAAGACCAGCGCGATGCGGCCTTTGATGCGCTGAAGCAGGCGCTCGGCCTGGCGCTGGCCGACGACCGGACGCTGGGCGGGCTGTGCGATTGGCTCGAGGCCTCGGCTCCGCAACCCGTCGATATCCCGATCGAGGGCGGAAATTCTCTTAAGGCCGCGACCGTCACGGTCACGGTGCATTACGCCACGAGCGACCCGCTCGCCTGATCCTAACCCACAAAGGAGTAATTCATGGCTCGCGCACAAGGTGCCCGCGCCCAGCTGGCGCTGGGTTTCGAGACGGTTTACGGGACGCCCCCGGTCGCCGGTAACTTCTGGCAGATGCCTTTCGCGTCCAGCGGCCTCGGGGCAGAGCAGCCGCTCCTGTCCTCGGAGCTTCTGGGCTATGGCCGCGACCCGCTTGCGCCGGTCCTTGATGCGGTCACGGCGGATGGCGATGTGGTCGTGCCCATTGATCAGCGCTTTATCGGCATCTGGCTGAAGGCGCTGTTCGGCTCCCCGACCTCGACCGGCTCGACCGGGGCTTATACCCACACCTACCAGTCGGGTGGCTGGTCGCTGCCGTCGATGTCGATTGAGGTCGGCAACCCGGAGGTTCCGTCCTATCGGATGCTGAAGGGCGTCGTCGCCAATTCGATAAACTGGCAGATGGCGCGCTCGGGTCTGGTCACGGCCACGGTTAACTGCATGGCGCAGGGCGAGACTCCGGCGGCGGCTTCGGCGGCGGGTGTCCTCGGGACGCGGGCGCTGAACCGCTTCGGCGCGTTCCACGGCGGGATCTCGATGGGCGGCTCGCAGCTGGCGAACGTGGTGTCGGGTTCGGTGAATTACTCGAACAACCTCGAGCGCGTCGAGACCATCCGCGCTGATGGCCTGATCGAGGGCTGCGATCCGGGGCAGGCGACGCTCACCGGCGAGGTAACGGTGCGCTTTGCCGATACCACCCTGCTCACGCAGGCGCTGTCGGGTGCGCCCGTGGTCATGGCCTTCAGCTACACGGATGGGACGCGCTCGCTCACGTTGACCGCGCATGCGGTCTATCTGCCGCGCCCGCGCATCCAGCTGGACGGGCCGGGCGGCATTCAGGCGACCTTCAACTGGCAGGCAGCGCAGGCGGCTTCGCCCGCGCGCATGGCCACGGTCGTGCTGGTCAACGACATGCCTAATTTCCAGAACCCGTAAACGGGAACCTTTGAAGGAGGGATAGAATGCGCTTGGTGCTGAATCCGGGGGTTACGCCTTACCGGCTGTTTGATGGGATGGGCTTGGTGATCCATGCGCGGCCTGCGCTGGTCGAGGTGATCGAGGAGGCAAAAGCCGATCCGGCGCTGCTCGCCCATGCAGAGGCCGCGAAGGGGCTTGTCGACGCGGATGCCGAGGCGGTGGCGATCACGCCCGAGCTTCTGCGCTCGCGTGGTCGTTCCGGGGTGCTGTTTGCAAAGGCGGTGGCGCGGCTGGTCATCGAATCCTGGGAGGGGGTTGAAGACCCGGACGGCTCGCCCGCGCCGGTTACCCCGGATCGGATTGATGCGCTGCTGGACCTGCAGCCGGTCTACGAGGCGTTCACGCTGCACTATCTGGGCCGTTGGCTGATCGTGCAGGCCGAAAAAAACGACTCATCGCTCTCGCTGAATGGCATTTCGGCGGGGGCGCAGACTACTGCCAAGGCTGCCCGTCGCCGTGCGAAGCCTGCCCCCGCAGGCTGAACCGGCCCAAATCCATTGAAGCACAGGAGGTCTGGTCCCTCGCCTTGCGGCTTGGGGGCCAGATCAGGGTGGCGTCGGGTATGACCGTGCGCTGCCTCGGTTGGGACATGTCGGCGGCGTTCGCGCTGGCCGATGCGCTGGGCGTCGATCGGATGGCCGTCGCTCTGTTCCTGCCGGAAATCGAGCAGGTGGCCATGCGCCAGCTGAATGATCAGGTCGCAAATCAGGAGCCGTGATGGCGCGCGAGAAGAGCATATCTGTCCGTTTCGCGGCGGTCGGCGGCGAGAAGCTGAAGGCCGAGATGCGCGATATCGGCGCGGCGGGGAAGTCGGCGATGGCCTCGGTCGTCTCCGGCTCCGGCGCGGGCTCGGATTCGCTCGAGCAGTTCGGTCTGGCTGCGGCGCATGCCCGCG
The DNA here is from genome assembly GCF_009711205.1 of Paracoccus litorisediminis. Lineage (GTDB taxonomy): Bacteria > Pseudomonadota > Alphaproteobacteria > Rhodobacterales > Rhodobacteraceae > Paracoccus > Paracoccus litorisediminis. The sequence goes on from NZ_WMIG01000026.1 coordinate 13,580, forward strand.
CCCAGCTGGAGGCGATCGAGGCGAAATCGCGCGCCGCGGCTGCTGCTCTGCGCACCACCTCGCAGGCCACGACCGCCATGCAGAACCGGGTGAACGCGGCGGCCGGCGTGTCCTCGCCTTCCGGCCTGTCCTCGGCGGAGATGCTGCAGCAGGGTCAGATGCTCGATGACCTGCGGGCCAAGTTCAACCCGCTCTATGCGGCCATCCGCGATTATCGGCAGGCGGTGTCGGAGATCCGGGCCGCGCATGTCGAGGGGGCGATCTCGGCTGATGAAATGGCGGCGGCGATCGGCAAGGTCCGGTCGGAGACGAATGCCGCCATCGACAAGATCAAGGGCCTTACGGCGTCGCAGAAGGAGGCGGCGCGCGCGGCCGAGGAGCTGGCGCGGGCCGAGCGGGACGCGGCGGCGGCGGCGGCGCGCGCGGCTGAGGCGCAATCGAACCTGCGGGCCAAGTATAACCCGGCCTTCGGTCTGATCCGGGACTACCGGCGCGAGCTCACCGAATTGCGCGACGCCCATAAGAGCGGCGCCATTTCGTCGGCCGAGTTCACGGCGGCGGGCGAGAAGATGCGCGAGTCCTTCGAGCATCGTCGGGCGGTGATGCGCGGCGAGGTCGAGGTGTTCGAGCAGCTATCGCGGTCCTCGCGCGGCGGCGCGCTGCGCATGCAGCAGCTGGCGTTTCAGGGCAACGACATCGCGGTGTCGCTCGCGGGCGGCATGCATCCCGGCATGGTGCTGATGCAGCAGGGGACGCAGATCGCGCAGATCTATGGCTTCGGCAATGGCGGGGTCGGGCAGATCTTCAAGGACATTGGGTCCATGCTGATGGCTCTTCCCGGCCCGGCCAAGGCGGCGGGGATCGCGCTTGCGCTCGGGGCTGGCGCCGTGGTCGGCATGCAGCATGAGATCAACAAGACGTCATCTGTCGTCGTGTCCTTCGGGGATGTGACAAAGGCGGTGTTTCAGGTTCTGGGTGACCGGATTCACAACATCCTGAAGCCCGCGATTGATGCCATCGCCCCCTGGTTCTCTGCCGCTTGGGATCTGGTTGTCGATGGCGTCAAGTGGGTAGGCAACTTCCTCATCAATGGTGTTACGGCGGCGGTCGTGGGGATCGGCAATGCGGTCGCTGCGATCCCGCTCTATTTCAAATCGGCCTTTCTCAATGCCAAGGCGCATGTGCAGCACGCGCTCGCAGGCATACTCTCGGTTGTCCATGACATGCTGCAGGGCATCGCGAATGGGTTCAATTCGGTGCTGGGGACGAGTCTAAAGGCTCCGCAGGGGCTTTTGGGAACCTCTACGACTCTGATCCATGATGGCACGAACAATGAGTTGGCGGCGCTGGATGCGATGCGGGAAATCGAGACCCGTCGCGCCGAGACTGATGCCCAAATCAGCGAAATCATGAACCGCGACCCGATGGGCGATTTCTTCGGTGATGTCTCGGCGCGGGCGCAGCAGAATGCGCTCGATCGCGACAAGGACAAGAAGAAGGGCGGTCGCAAAGGCGGAAGCCGAAAGGCCGAGAAGGACGAGGTCGCGGATCTGATCGAGCAGCTGCAGCGCGAGCTCGCGGTGCTGCGCGAGACCGACCCGATCAAGAAGAAGATGCTGGAATACTCCAAGCAGATGGAGGGCGCGACGGCGGCCGAGCGCGCGCAGATTCAATCGCTGATCGAGACGCTCGACGGCGCGAAGAATGGCTGGGAGGCGGTCGGTCGATCGCTCGCCGAATATGCCGAGGAGAGCAAGCGGGTTGGCGATGATATGGGCGACGCCTTTGTCGATGCCTTTGGCTCGGCCGAGGATGCCTTCGCCGAGTTCGTGAAGACCGGAAAGCTGGACTTCACGGATCTGATCAATTCGATGATCGCGGATTTCGCCCGGCTCACCGCGCAGGAATTCATCACCGGCCCGCTCGCCGGGATGGTCGGGTCCTGGCTGGCCGGGGTTGGTTCAGGCGATCCGTTGAATGATGCGCTGGGAGCGGCCGGCGCTCCTGTTCGGTCTTTCGATGGTGGTGGCCATACCGGCTATGGGCCGCGCTCGGGTGGTCTGGATGGCAAGGGCGGCTTTATGGCGCTGGTCCATCCGCGTGAGCGGATCTTTGACGAGACCAAGGGCAGCGGCGCGGGCGGCGGGCGCGTCCATGTCACGGTCGGCATCGATCCGAAAAACGGCAATATCACCGCCTTCGTGGACGAGCGCGCGGCTTCGGTCACGCAGTCTGGTCTTGAGGCTTATGACCAGCAGGTGCTGCCGCGCTCGGTCAAGCGACACATGCGTGATCCAAGGGCGGTTGGCTGATGGCACTTCCTGCAAACCTGAACCTCTCGCAGTTCTCCAACAAGCTGCGGGTGACTGGCTTCACCCTGCATTGCCCCACGCCGAAGGCGATATCCCGCACCGGCGGCGGCGAGGTGCTGCAGGCGCGGCTCGGCCCGTCGCTCTGGCAGGGCGAATGTCAGCTGTCCTTCTCGCCGCAGGTGAAAACTGCAGGCATCCGGGCGCTGATCGATCTGCTGCTTGATCCGGGTCAGACCTTCAATTTCTCGCCTGTCGATTACTATGGTCCCGCTGCCGATCTGGGAGGTGTCGCCCTCGGTTCGGCCTCGGTCACGCTCTCGGCGGTCGCGTCCAATAACCGCGATCTCACCCTGGCGGGGCTTCCCTCGGGCTATGTCCTGTCGCCCGATGATTTGCTGTCCTTCACCCATAGCGGGGGGATTCCGGCGCTGCACCGGCTGGTGGTCGGGGCCACGGCCAACGGGAGCGGGGTGGCCACGGTCGAGGTCTGGCCACGGGTGCGACCGGGATGGGCGGCGGGCGCGGCGGTTCAACTGAAGACGCCTTTCTTGCGCGCCATCATGCTGGAGCGCGAGCCGGGGTCGAGTGCCCGGATCATGCATTCGGGCATCTCGTTCAACTTCCTCCAGAGCTTGAGGTAACCCATGCGATCCCTTGCTGCAGCAGTCGTGTCGCGTCGCGCGGCACGGGTGGCCACGCATGCCGAGTCGCTGGTCTGGATCTCGGCGAAGAACCGGACCACGGGCGCGGTCGAGAGCATTGGCTTCTGGACCGGGGCTGATCATCGGGTGTTCAGCATCGGCGGTCAGTCGCGCACCTATTACGGCGCGGGCAGCCTTCTCGAGATCCCGACTATCGAGGCATCGATCGGTTTGGAGGTGCGCAACATCACGCTTGGCCTCTCGGCGATCTCGCCCGAGGTGGAGATCGCGTTGCGCGGCTATGAGTGCCGCTTCGCGCCGGTCCAGATCCATCGGGCCGAGTATGACGATAACGGCAACCTGCTGGCCGAGCCTGAGCGCATCTTCAAGGGCTGGGCGAATAGCGCGCCCATCGTCACGCCCCCCATCGATGGGGCGTCGCGGGCATCGCTGGAGGTCGTCTCCAATGCGCGGGCGCTCACGCGCTACGGGGCGCTCACCAAATCCGACCAGTTCCAGCGTTTGCGCTCGGGGGATCGTTTCCGGCGCTACTCCACGCTCACGCAGAGCGCCGACATCTATTGGGGGCAGGATCGGCATCGGGCGCGCGATTCCACCACCACCTCGCGCTACGTTCCCACCCCCCCGCGACACACGGATAACTCGCTTTGAGACTGATCGATTGGCAAACGCGCCTCACGGCCTTCGTCGTGAGCCAGATGCGCACGTCCTTTGCCTATGGGCGGCATGATTGCGCGCTGTTCGCGGCTGGGGCCGTGGCGGCGATGACCGGCACGGATCACGCGCGCGGCTGGCGCGGCTACCGATCCCGCGCTGCAGGTCTGCGCAAGCTGCGCGAGGCCGGGTTCGAGGACCACATCGCGCTGGTCGCCTCACATCTCGAGGAGATCCATCCGGCGCTGGCGGCGCCCGGCGATGTGGCGGTGGTCGAGGGCGAGGATGGGCCTGCGCTCGGCATCGTGCAGGGCGAGTCCATCTACATCCTGCAGCGCGAGGGGCTCGGCCTTGTCTCGCTGCTCGCGGCGCAAAGGGCGTTCCGGGTATGATCTTCGTTCTCGCGCTTTTCTTCGGGTTCGCCTTCGCGGACCCGGCCTCCGCTGGTCCGGTCATTGGCGCGGTGGTGGCGGTATTCAAGGCGGTTTCGGCTTGGAAGATCGCCGGATTCGCTATCGGTTCGTTCCTGCTGCGCACCGCGGCGATGATGGCTATCTCGGCGCTGATGCGGGCGAAGATGGACAAGCCCAAGCAGGGCGGCATCCGCACCGAGAGCACGATGGCGGGGGAGGGCACGCCCGGCTCTTTCGTGCTGGGCAAATATGCGACGGCGGGTTGCATGATTTGCCCGCCGATGACTTCGGGTTCGTCAGGCGATACCCCGAACGCCTATCTCACCTATGTCATCGATCTGGGCGACGCGCCGATCTCCAGTCTCGACGGGATCTGGGTCGGCGATGAGAAGATCCCGTTCCTCGCGCCGGATGCGGGGTCGGTCTTTCCCGATCATCAGCGCGGCGGCGGGCGCTTCACCGGCGAGTTGTGGTTCAAGTTCTTTGATGGGACGCAAACCACGGCCTATGCCGGTCTGATCCAGACGCCCGACGAGTCGCGGCCTTGGTCGTCGGACATGATCGGGCGCGGGACGCCCTATGTCGTGATGCGGTTCAAGTTCGAGCCCGAGCTCTATTCCGGCCTGCCCAGCTGTCTGTTCGAGGTCACCGGCATCGGGCTTTACGATCCGCGCAAGGATACGACTGTCGGCGGCTCGGGCTCGCATCGCTGGGGCAATACCGCCACCTACCAGCCTTCGGAAAACCCGGCCGTGCAGGTCTATAACATCCTGCGCGGCATCGATCTGCCCGGCGGTGAGACCTGGGGCGGGGAATGCGACGCCGAGGATCTGCCGCTCGCCAACTGGTTTGCCGCAATGAACACGGCGGATCAGCTGGTCGATGGCGAGGCGCGCTGGCGCTCGAGCTATGAGGTGCTTTGCGGGCCGGAGGCGATGGGCGGCGATGAGCCTGCCGCAGTGATCGAGGAAATCCTGCGCGGTTGCTCGGGGAGGATCACCGAGTTCGGTGGGGTCTATAAGATCCGTCTGGGCGGTGTCGGCCTGCCGGTCGCGGCATTCACCGATGACGATATCATCGTGACCGAGCAGCAGTCGCTCTCGCCATTTCCGGGGCTGCAGGAGTGCCATAACGCGGTGCAGGCGCAGTATCCCGAGCCTGCGGAACGCTGGGCGAACAAGGAAGCGCCTCCGCGCTATAACGCGACCTGGGAGACGCAGGATCAGGGGCGGCGGCTCGTTGCCTCGCTGCAGCTGCCTGCCACGCCATACCGCAAGCAAGTGCAGCGGGTGATGCGGGCCTATCACCAAGACGACCGGCGCTCGCGGGTGCATGAGCTTGTGCTGCCGCCCGATTTCGGGGTGGTCGAGCCTCTCGACGCGATCAGCTGGTCCTCGGATTTGAACGGCTATGTATCGAAGGTCTTTGAGGTCACGGCGCGGGGGGATAATCCGACCACGCTGCTGCAGCAGATGGTCCTGCGCGAGACCGATCCCAGCGACTATGACTGGTCGCCGGATTTCGAGTTGCCGACCAATATCGTGTCACCGACCACGGTCGTGCCTGCGCCGCGGGCGGTGCTGGATTTCGACGCGGAGGGGATCACGCTGAGTGACAGCGCGGGTCGACCGCGGCGCTCGGCTATCCGCATGACATGGAATCCGGGCCAGAACGATGCGCGGGCGATCCGCTACGAGATCCGGGTGACCGGACAGACCGAGATTGCCGCGTCCGGGGCGATCGCTTCGCTCGAGGCCGGGCAGAAGATCGTCTCTGATGGTATCCTGCCCTCGACCGGCTATCAGGTGCGGGCGCGGCTCACCATGCGCCGGGCGACGGTCTGGACCAGCTGGATCTCGGTGGCCACGCCTGCGGTCGGTATCAGCCTGCCGGATTTTGTCGATGGTGTGACCAGCCTGTTCGCCGATGCCGGGATCAAGGCCACGCGTGACATTACCAGCCGGGCCGTGCCGGGCGATTTCGTCGGGGAGTTGGCGTGGTCGCGGGCCGACAGCCGCCTCTATCGTTGGAACGGTTCGACCTGGGTGCATTTCATTCAGGAATCGGTGCAGGGCATCCTCGACCAGACCGCGTTTGCGGTCGGGCTCCGCGTCCCGAAGGTCATGTCTGGGACGCTGCCGATCACCGGCAATCTGCTGGGGGATACGGTCTACCGGACCAATGATAAGCTGATCTATCGCTGGGACGGCAGCGCCTGGACCGCAGAGGTCGCGGCCACGCAGATCGTGGGCCAGCTGATCGCGGGTCAGATCGCGGCCGGGGCCATCGGGACGGATCAATTGGCGGCGTTGTCCGTCGCGGCGCGGCACATGGTGATCGCCGATTACACCAATCTGATCCCGGATAACCAGCTGATCGATCGGGCGTCGTGGACGTTTGCGCAGGGTGCTGCGATTGATTTTCGGACCACCACGGCTGCTGATGGCTTCAGCAGCCTTGGATACCTGCGCTTCCGGGGAGCGGATGCCGGGTCCAATATTGCCCGCGCCGCCAGTCTGGATTTCCCGGTCGAGGCCGATTCAGAGTTTCATTGCCAGCTGCGGGGATTTCGCACGACCGGGACAGTCGGTCAGTTCGTCGCGCGCCTGCAGTTCAAGGATGGAGATGGGGCCTATATCGGCGGCGGGACGGCGTTCTTTGACCGCAGTTATTCGGGCGGAGCGCATACCGGCGCGGCCACGCAGTCGGCCGGCATCGTCGCTCCGGCTGGCGCGGTGGCGGCGCGCGTCCTGCTGACACTCGCGGCGAATGCGGACGGCAACTGGCAGGTCGGGACACCGATCGTGCGGCGCAAGAATGGCGGCGAGCTGACCATTGAGGGAACGCTGAAGGGGACGCATCTCGAGTTCGAGACGCTGACCGGCGGGCTGATGGCGCCGACCGGGATCATCACGAAGTCGGCGCAGATTGACGATCTGGTCGTTGAGCGCGGCCACATCAAGAATCTGGCGGTCGATACCCTGAAGATCGCCGACAATGCCGTGACCATTCCGGTCAGTCAGGCGCTGAGTAGCGATCTCGTCGGCAACAATGCCTGGCGGGTGGCGAATACCGTCACCTTTACCATGCCGCAGGCCGGGCAAGCGGCGATCACCTGGTTTGCCTCGCAGGCTTATACCGCGCTGCAGGATCAGGGTGTCGGTATCCGGCTGGTCGTGGACGGCACGACCGTCTGGGACCGGCTAACCTCTGGCGACGGCTCGGCCGGGCTCATGATCGACTGGCTATCGATGGGCTGGGCGCGGGCGCTGTCGGCCGGCAGTCACACCATCCGTGTCGACTGGTTCGGTTCTAACAGCAACATCAGGATCAACCAGCGGACCCTGATCGTCATGGGGACCATGAAATGAGATATGCGATCTGCGATTTCGACGGGCTGATCATCGGTGACGGGGAGTTCCCCACGCTTGATGATGCGCAGGCGTCCTGCTCCGGCTTTGGCTGGGTGCATCCGCTTGAACCGGCGCAGAATGTGACGGCCGGCGCGCAGTATGTCGTGGCGGGCGAGGTCATGGATCTGCCGCCGAAACCGGCAGCCCATCTGATCTATGACGTGTCGGCGGGGGCATGGGTGGACCCGCGCAGCGAAGCGGATTGGCTCGCGGAGCTCGCGGTGATCCGTGCCGCCACCTTTATGACCCGGAGCGATTTCGCGATCCGTTGCCGTGAGTTTTCCCTGCTGACCGAGGCCGAGGCGCTTCAGGTCGCGCGGGGCGAGGTTCCGGCGGGGATCATGGACCTCATCGCGCTGATGCCGCCTGCAGAGCAGTTCGAGGCCGAGATACGCTGGTCGGCGGCGACCGAGATTTATTGGGGCAACGAGCTCATCTCCAGCTTGGCGGCTGTGACCGGGATGAGCGATTGGCAGCGGGATCTGCTTTTCCTGATCGTCTGGCCTGTGCCGCTCGCGGCATGGCCTGAAGGTCAGCTGCATCCATGAGTTCCTGCCCCGCTTCGCGCGGGGCTTTTGTTTGGTGGCATGGCCAGAGAGGTGGCGCGATGCAGGAGAATCCTTCCGGCGGTAGCTGGTTCGATCAGTGGGTGATCGCGCTGGCTCTCGTCTCGGCGTGGTTTGGTAGTGAGGCGGGACGCGCCGCGCTTGCCGGGGCGGCCGGCGGGCTGGTGCGCTGGCTCATGTCGGAGCGGCGGCGCATCCGCGATCTCGCGGTGTCGATAATCGCCGGGGCGCTGCTGGCGCATTATGCCACGCCCATCATGCTGGCGCTGATGGCGCAATGGGTCGGCCCGATGAGCGGCGATGTCGATGGTTCGGCAAGCTTCGCGGTCGGGGTTTTGGGCATGTCTGGCGCGCGTCTGGTGCTGGTCTGGCTTGAGACGCGGGCGGGCAAGGGGGGCGGGAATGGCTGATTGGTTCCGGGCTTGGCTGCGCGAGGAGGCCAAGACCTGGGCCGTCGCCTCGCTGTGCATCGTCGTCCTGTTCTGGATCGGTTGATCGGGTCAGTGACTGCCTGACTGCATGCATGTATTCATGCGCCATCGAGCGCGGGTTAGGAGGCGCGAGCCATGATTTCTTTGAAGCGGGGCGTGTCGCTCCGACTGGCTCTTAAGTTCACGCCCGAGGAATGGGCCGATCTGGAACCGCTCGACTATGCGACGGCCACATTCAAGGCGCGCAATGGTCGCGGCTTCAGCCTCGAGGCGGATCTCGAGCCGGTCGCGCAGTGCCTGTATGTGCGGGCGGAAACTGAAGAGTGGCCGGTCGGCAAGGGTAGCCTTGATATCCGTCTGATCGGCAGCGGGATTAATGCCGCGCTGCCCGAGCTCGCCGATATCCCGCTCATCGTGCTGTAAGGAGGATTTCGATGAAGCTGTTCGTTCTCGGGTCGGGTTCGATCGCAACCCATGACATCGCGCTTTCGACCGGCCAGTCGATCGCTCTTTTCGAGGCGAATGAGCCGGGCGGGTCGGCCATCGTTGCCAACCTGCGCGGCCCGTCCATGCGGATCAACTGGCGCGACGCGCTCGGCCTGATCGATTGGAGTGATGCCATTTCCGACACCATCGTCTGGGCGATGTAACCTGAAGGAGGTCTTATAATGCCCGCACCTACTGTTGATTTCGAGGTCGTTACCACCTCGAGCGGTCGGCGCATTGCCGTCGGTCAGGCGACCGAATCGATCAATCTGGGGATGGCTGCGCTATTCCAGCTGATCGAGGCGATTCCGGCGGGGCCGCAGGGTCCGTCCTGGGGTGTCGGTGCGCCCCGCGCTTATGCCGAGGATCTGGCTTGCGTCGTCGGCTCGATCGTCTGGCGGCAATTCCCGACCCAGCGCTTGGCCTGCGTGTTCCGCTCTCTGGCGGTGCAGACCACCAGTGCGGCCAACTTCCCGGCCTCGCCGGCCGCGAACGCAGGCTGGGATCTGGTCTTGGCAGTGCCGTTCGGTGAATCGGCTGAGATTGTGGAATTCGCGACCGACTCTGCGGCGATCGCTTATTCGACGGCGCATCCGTTGGCGCTGGTCATCTCGACGCAAGGGGCGGCCTGATGGGGGGCGTCCTGCGCGTCAACCGCGCCACGAAGATCTTCCGGGGTGGGGATCGGGGTGATATCGCCCCCGAGAAGATCTTCCGCGATGGCGAGATGGTCTGGTCAAAGCCTTATGCCAGCACCCTGCCCGCGAAGATCGCCCGCACCTCGGATGTGGTCCTCTGCGTCGGTTCCTCGGATATGGCCTGCCTGACCGGCAACACCTGGTCACCGGGTCTGAACCATACTTGGCCGACCGTGTTCCGCGATAACTATGACGGGCCGCTCGCGACCACGGTCGCAGGCTATGCCACGCCGGGCATTCAGATGGCGGCGACCTTGGGCCGGGTGACGCTGGATCAGGTCATCACCAACGCCCACGGCGGGCAGTATGGCTCTGCAAACCCCTTCACCCATATGGCTGACCATGATGTCCTGATCTTGGACACCTCGGATTTGCAGATCGACAGCCGGGCGGCTTATCCGGGGGCCGAGCATAAATACTCCTACACGAACATGCCCGCGCCCTATGCATGGAGCTTCTCGCCCTTCCAGCAGGACTGGCACAATGCCGAGCTCCGGGGCCGCATGGAGCTTATGCGGGAGGCGGCTGTCTCGGGTATCCGTCAGGTATGGCTGGCAGCGCCTTGGCCGCGTCTCGACTCGCTGTCGGTCGTCCTGACGCCGGAGCAGATGGAAAACTGGTTTCAGGAGAAGTTCGACTCGCTGGGCGAGTCGATGGAGTGGCAGCAGGACCGCCTGAATTATCAGGTCGAACAGGAGGGCTCGCCCTTCATCGTCTCGATGATCCCGTTCCACCTGCTTTTCAAGCGGCTCTATGAGGATATCCGGGACGGCATCGCGCCGATCCTGACCGACTACCGGCAGGTCCATGCCAACGGCGACAACACCAACACCGGCGTCCCGGTCACGTCGATCACCGTGCCGAAGCATTGGTACATGCTCAACTACCGCGGCGACTACCTGATCAACTGCTTGGTCAGCTATCTGGTCTTTGGCATCGACCCGAGGGGCAAGCCCGCGACCGATGGGGTCTATACGCTCGAGCCTGCTCTGGCGACCTACTTCCAGAACATCGCCTATGAGATCGGCTCCACCTATCCTCGCGCCGGCCGGGTGCAGGGAACGCCGCAGGAGCTCACCTATCGGATGCCCCGCATCCGCAATTCGACCCCGGCTCAGATTCTGGGGTCCGATCTGCTGTTCCATCGTGCGACGCCGACCGTGACCGGGGCGAGCTACTCCTTCCCATCGGGGCCTGCCCGCTATGTGACGGCGGTGTTTGATATCGATGTGGATGCTGCGGCCAGCGGATTTGCTGATCTGTTCCACCTGCTCGGCTCCGGTTCGGACAAGGTGGCGCTATCCGGCACCTACAACTCCGAATTTGATGCATTGCATCTGCGGTCCTATATCGCATCCCTGCTGGGTGAGGGCGCAGTCCAGCCTTCGGGGATGGGCACCTCCAGCGGGGTGCGCCGATATCTGTATGAGGGTTTCCATCCTTATCCCGGTCATGTGGGGCTCAGCGGGCGAAACGCGGAGATCTACATCAACCGCTTCGAGTTGAACCAAGTCGGCGCGACCGAGGGAAAGCAGGTGGCGGGGCAAAACCAAGCCTCGGTCACGCCCAACCCGACCGTGAACCGTCTTGTCGTGCCGCATGCCGCGGTGACGGTTCACAACCTGATCGCGTCCCGCGTCGTTCCCACGGGTGGCCAGCGCTTCAACCTGCAGCGCTATCTGCAGCGCGCCTTCCAGATGCCCTACGGGATCGAGGATCTCTGGCCTGACTTGGTCGAGTAACCCTCCGATCCGTCCTGTGACCCCGGCCTCGCTTACGCGGGGCCTTTTTTTTAGGAGGTGAGATGTATCCATCCGGTTTCATCGGCCGCGCCCGGCGGCTGGAGGCGCTCGATGTCCCTCTGCTCGCGCGCCGTATCGACTGCTCCGAGGATGCGCTGCGCGCTGTCCTCGAGGTCGAGACACGTGGGGGCGGCTATGACCGGCTCGGTCGACCGTCCATGTTGTTTGAGCCCCATCGACTGTGGTCCGAGCTTGGGCCGGGACAGAAGCGGGTGGCGGCTGAAGCGCAGGGGCTGGCCTATCGGAAATGGGGGGAGCTGCCCTACCCCGCCGACAGCTATCCGCGTCTGGCGCGCGCGCTGAAGGTCGACGTGAACGCAGCGCTGCGCTCGGCCTCATGGGGGTTGGGCCAGATCCTCGGCCGCAACCATCGCGCTGCAGGCTATGCCTCTGCCGGGGAGATGGTCGCTGCCTTCTGCGAGAGCGAAACCGCGCAGCTGGAGGGGATGGTGTCCTTCATCGCCGCCGAAGGGCTGGCGGATGACCTGCAGCGCTGTGACTGGTCGGGCTTCGCTCGCGGCTATAACGGGCCGGGCTATGCCCAGCACGGCTACCACAAGAAGCTGGCGGCGGCTTTCGCGCGCTGGCAGCGCATCCCTGATCTGGTCCTCGACCCGGAACGCCCGCGCCTCGGCCTCGGCTCGCGCGGCGATGCGGTGCGCCTGGCGCAGCAGCGTCTGACGGCGCTGGGCTTCGCGCTGGGCGACATCGACGGGCGCTTCGGTCCCATGACCCATACTGCGGTCTGCGCTTGGCAGAAATCGCTGGGCCGAGAGGCCCACGGCATCATCGATCCCGCTGGCTGGGATCTGCTTCTCAAGGAGGTTTGACATGAAGCGTTTTTCTCCGGCGGCGCTGGGCGTCGTCGTGGCTCTGGCGACTGCGCCGCTCGCGGCCTTTGCTGCCGGGCAAGCGTTCGCGGATCAGGCGGTGGCTTGGCTCGCGGCCGCGATCGCCACCTCTCTGGCCTCGGCCGGGTCGGCGGTGGTCGCCAAGGTCACCGGCGCGTATCTCGATGCCAAGGCGCGCGAGGCGCTGAAGCTGGCGCTGGAGCGCGGCGCGACGGTGGCGCTTGGCTGGCTGATCGATCAGGCGGGTAGCACGGCGCTCGGACGGCGGGTGGATACCGCGCTCGATGTGGTGCTGTCCTATGTTGATCGGGGTAATCCCGGCGCCCTTGCGCGGTTCGGGATGGCTCTCGGGGGTGATGAGCGTGCGCACCTGCGGCAGATGGCGAGCATCGCTTTGGCGCAGGCCGCGCAAAAGGCAGACCCGGCGGCGCTGGGGGCCGATCTGCCGACGCTCCTGCGCAAATCCTTGGTGAAGTGAATAACTGCCTGACTGCATGCAGTCAGGCAGGTTGATTCAGTCAATCAGGCCGAATCGTTCGCGGATGATGATCTCGAACAGTTCGGCCTGCGGGATGTCGAGGCGGCGCGATTCGGCCTCGAACGCAGCCCGGATGCTGGGCTTGCAGCGGACGCTCACCTGATCCATGCGGCGCTCGGGCTTCGGGCGCGGGACCAGTCTCTCATGTGGCTCTGCTCCGCGCTGCGGGATGCCGGTCGGGATTGGTGCCCGGGCGGTGTCGATGAAGCTGCCGAGGTCCATCTCGATGGGTTTCTTGCTCATGCGCGCGCCTCGGTCAGTTCGCGGACATAGGACCAGATGCCCGCCATTTCGGCGCGGGCCTTGCTGTCGTTTGTCTCGCAGACCCCCTGCCCGCTCCCGGCCGTCTCCGCATAGGCCACGCGCTGCGCGATATTCTCGGGAGCGATCCGGCCATGTCGGGCCAGCGCCCGGACGGTCTGATCCGTCAGCTTGGCGCGCGGCGCTTGGCTCAGGACGAAGGCGAAGGGTGTCCCTGCCCGCTCTAGCGCGGCGATGGTCGCGCCCACGGCGCGCAGATCATCGGCGCTCGGTCGCACCGGGACCAGTGCGAGATCCGCAAGCGTGATGGCCTCGGCCAGCCAGTCTGGGGCGGCCGGCGGCGTGTCGATCACGCAGAGGTCGAAATCTTCGGCCAGACGGATCAGGGCATGGGCCAGCTGGTGTGGAGCCGGATCGGTCGCGAGCATCGCTGGTTCATCGGCCTCTCGGCTGTCCCACCAGCCGCGCAGGCTCTGCTGTGGATCTAGGTCGATCAGCACGGCGCGCTGGCCATCCTGGCTGGCGGCGACCGCGAGGTTGCGCGCGAGCGTGGTCTTTCCTGCGCCGCCCTTTTGGGCGGTCACGCATATGGTTTTCATCTTGGCTGTCTCCGGGGTCTGTGTGCCCTCTAGGATGCGCCGCTTCCTAATGAAGTCAATACGACTGCCTAAGTGCGTAAGTGCGTAAGTGTATGCATGCATGCAGTCAAAATTCCGACTGGAGGTCGATAATGGCGAAACACTCTCTCACGACTGCGTTCACGGGGCCGTATTCGGTCGTCGCGAATGGCCTGCTGCAGCATGGCGGCGGCTCCCCCATCGAGATCGTCGTCGCAGCCTCGATGCCTGCGAATGACGCGGACGCGCTTATTCTGGCCGAGGATTTTGACGTGATCCGGGCGAGTGGCGATCGCACGTTCTTCGCCCGCGCTCAGAACGCGACCGCGCTGCTGCGGGTGGTTCCTGCGCTATGAGGTTGGATCTGAGTTTTGGCGGGCTGGCCATGCATGGTCCCGGCTCCGGGGGCGGTGGCGGCGCTCCGACGCGGCCGTTCTTCGCGCTGTCCGACGATGTCGTCTCGGTCGGGCATAGTTTTCTCAGCTTTCCGCAGGTCGCGGCTCTGGAGGGGACCGCCGATAACGGCTCGGGTGCGATCTATGATCTTGAGGCGCGGAACGGCTGGACCGGCGACGTCTGGCTTAGTTTCTTGGGTTATGGTCGGCTCGCGCAGCTGTGGGCGCGCAACGGCATTGATCGCACCGACACCAGCCAAGCAGCATTTGCCTTCTGGTTCACCGAGTTTGGGGATATCGGCACCGGCATGATGTTCGCGCCGAATTCCTCGGAGGGCATCGCGGGCCTGCAGGCGGCGTTCAGCTATGCGGTCACCATGCAGGCGCGGGGCGCTCGCGCGATATTCTTCATGGGTCCGCATCCGGTCGAGGCGCTGCCCGGCAGCACGGATGCCAGCAATCTGGGGGTTTGCCAGTATACGGTCGATTGGCTCACGGCTCGTCCCGAGATCACGGTCCCGGTCTACATGCTGCCGTGCCTGCCCATCGTGCGAAATTGGCAGACCTACATGGGGGGCGGCTCTGTCTATTCCGATGGTCTGCACCTGAAGCAGACCAATAACGCGGGGCCGGGCAACTCCGCAGCTTTGGCTGTGAGCTATGCCATGCGCTACATGATGACCGGCGTCCGGTTCACGCCGGGCGGGGCAGGGGTGGAGCTCACGCAGTTTCTGAGCATCGCCTATGACGTCTGCGATGCTTACGCCTGCGCGGGCCTCGGTGGCGTTACGACCATTGCCCCTTGGGTCGGATCAGACCCGTTGCCGTCGCCGCAGATGCCGTGACGGTCACCGGATGCAATTGAAGAGGTAGCTCATCACAAACATGTCCTCTTTCTCGCTCGCAAATTGCGCGCTGCCATAGCCGCGCTCACGGCAGAGTCGGTCGGCGGTGGGCTGATGGAAGGCGACGGCCTCGGCCGTGCGGTGCAGTGAGGCTGGGCCACCGGCCAGTTCGACAATGCTGCCGGAGTTTTCCACGACGATCGGCTCTGCCGCGCAGGCGGAAAGGGCGAGGATCAGGGCAAAGGGGGCGGTGCGGCGCATGGTGGTTCCTGGCTGAGTGATGCGCCCCGGACGATACCGGGGCGCGCGCGCCAGTCCAGAGAAACCGTTGATCTTACTTATCGGGTGGCGTGTAAGAGTTCGACTGACTGCATGCAGTCAGTCGGTCTTGCCGCCGTCGATCACATCGAGCCGGTAACGCTCGACGGCCTTTCCGTGATTGTGGATGTTGCCGCGATAAGCACCCTCGGGCGTCACGGTGATGACCTTGCCGCGTCCCTTCTTCACGCGCACGATCGCCCCCACCTGTTCGAGCAGGGCAAGGGTGCGGGCCATTGCGGCAGTTTCCACATCTGCGATCTGGCAGAGTTCGCCTGCGGTCTTGCTGCATTCGTAGCTCTGCCAGCTGAGATGGCAGCAGATTTCCCACAAGACGGACGCTGCCAGATGTTGCTGCGCGCGGCTGACGCCTGAGTTGACCAGTCTCTGGCGGATGGTGCTCTGATACTGAAATGCGATTGACACGTTACCACCTCCGAAGAAGTCAAATTCGATCTGTTGGGACGACGAGAGTTCCTTGGCGGCGCGAGAGGCCTCCCGCGCCCGCTCGGCTCGTTCCGGGCTGGATTCTTGCATCGCCTGCTGGTCGAGCAAAAGGGCGGCCTGATCGTATGACCCGCGCTTGTGCATCTGCCGCTCGGTCAGATCAACCGGCGGGCTGCTGTGACGCTCTTGGATCGCTCCGACGATGACCGCGCGCTGCTGCACCTTCGCGCCGCTTCGTCGCTGGGCCTGCTGGACGATCCTAGCTGTCTCGATGTCCTCGTCGCTGACTCCACGCTTGCGGAGCTCCGCGTCGGTGATCCTGCCCATCCCTGTCACCTATTCCGGCTGATAGTTGTCTGTGGGACAACTATAGTTGTCTGTGGGACAACTGTCGAGATTCGTTTCCGCCTGCGTTTGCTGGGGAGATCGGGCCAAAAGCACCAAGGTATCCATATATCCTAATAAGAAGACCTTGCGATCGCTTCGGTCGACCAAGCACAAGCAGCGACCGTTCCCTGCTGGGGAAGGAAAAAGACGCGGGTCGAAACCCGCGCTATAGGCTTTTCATTTAGGGACGTGCGTAGGGGCTGGACCCGAGGGTCCAGCCTTGTGCCCCCGGTCAGCCAAGAACGAGGAAGCGCACGGCCCGCACTATGCGCGGATGCAGTGAAAAATCAAGAGTCGAGGCTGGCGCGGATCATGCAGTCCTTGGCCTCGAGCAGCTTCCTCAGCCCGGCGCTTTTCTCGGCGCTGTCGGGCAGGGCGTCGTTCAGCGCGTCAGCCAGTTCGCCGAAGGGGGCGCTGATCACCTGCAGCTTTGGCGGCAGATGCTCATATGCGAAGAACCGCATGATTGGGTTCTTGGGTCGGCTCATGTCTTGCTCCTTTGCGGCTAAGTCTGGGCGGTGGGGAATGGGAGGGCTCCGCGTGCTGGATGGGTTTTGCGGTCTGCCTCGGGGTCGGCCGGCGGGGCCGATCCATCATGATAAGTTCCGCTTATCGGCGTTGCTCTAATTCGCGGATTCGCGCCCATAGCCGTTTGCTCTGCCGCCATTGCGCTCGCTGCTCATCAAGCCGCCTGTCGCGGGCCTCGCGTAGCCGCAGCACCTGCCGCTCTGCCTCTGCCCGCCCGCGCTCTGCCGCCTCAATGCGGCTTTCGGGCACGTCGCATGTGCAATGTTCAGGCCCATAGACCGCAGCACCCATGCACATTGGGATCAGCACCTTGCCAGCGCCGTCGCGATACCAATGGCAACGATCAGTCACGGGCGCGTCCATAATAGTTGCCGTTCTTCCAGCCCCAGATCATACCCACACTCCCTCGACGTGCATGCGGCAGAGGTAATCCAAAGCGTCCCAATGCAGAGCTCGGGGAATGATCAGCGACTGGGTGTCGAACGCGTCATGAATGATCGCTCCGCTGCCTTTCATGACAAAGGCGGCGTTTTTGACTCCGGGTATCTGGGCCTCCCACAGATCCGGGACGTTGGTCGCCTGCCCGATCAAGGTGATCCATTTAATGCGATCGTCGGTCGTCGGGCACGTCACGGGAAAGGATGGAGGGTCGGCAAAACCGATAAAGGTATGGTTCATTCTCCGGCGCCCGCGCTGGTGGATGATGCGCTGTCTGTCGTGTGCGAGGGCGCATATCCGTAGAGGGACGGCATATCTTCGTGAGACGGCCACGCTTGATGGATGATGATGTGGACCTCGGCCGGCTGCGTGTCGTCCGCGCGGCGATCGGCAACCATTGCGGGGTAATTCGGCGCGCGGCGGCCATAGATGCTCATGTGCGCCTGCAGCCCTGCCTCGCGCCAAGCCTTGCGGGCATGGCGGCGATCCAGCCAGCCAAACAGCAGGATCAGGATGGCGATGCCCGTAGGAACAAGAATGAGGACGGGAAGCGGGGGAAGTGAGTTCATTTCGGGGCCTCCGCGGTGGCGTTGCAGATGTCACAGGTTTCGCCGGGCCGCAGGTGGCATTCCCCGCATGGCTCCTGTCCGGTCCTGTCGCCGATGGGGGGCAGGCGGGCGTCTGCAGCGGGGGGGCGAGCGCACCGACCCCGACTAGCACCTCACGCTTGCCCACCTCATTGGGTGGCGCGAGGATGCCGTCGCTCTCTGCTCTTTCAATGAGGCGGGCTGCAGCATTGTATCCGATGCCGAGTGTCCGCTGGACGTGGGACGTTGACCCGCGACCGCTCAGGACGATCAGCCCTACTGCGGCGAAATACTGCGGGTTGGCGTCAGGCGCTGATCGGACCCGATCAAGCGGCGTTTCGTCAGACGGGGCTGGGGTTAGGCTGAAGCGGTGATCCGTCCTCCGCGCGCCGCGGCGAATATCTGCATGTGTATCCTCTATCGGCGGGATCTTGATTGACCCTTCGATGGTGAGGGCCTTTTCCGTCAAGGCTTCGGTCTGCGGCTTGGGCGGTGGCGAGATCCTGGCGATGCGCTGGCGCAAAATGCCGAGGTATCCCGTCATGCAGGAGTACTGGTTGGCCAGCAGAATTCGATCCTGCTGCGGCAGGTCGTCATAGATCCCGCTATCGAGGAACGGTCCCAGCTTCGCGACCCGCTCGGCCAGTTCCTTTTCCTCGGTGATCATTCGTTCTTCATGGGGTGACATGGTGGCCTTCATGAAACGTTGCGTTGCGTTGCGTTGCGATGCGTAGCGTGGAGCGGCGAAGCGTCGCGAGGCGGAGCGGAGCGGGGCGTTGCGGAGTGTTGAGAATTCTAATCAGTGCCAGCTGAAGCTGACCGGCACGAAGCGGCCATTGATGCCGCCATTCTCGGGGCGGAAACGTCCGATCCCGACACTCTGGCCAGCGGCGCGCATCACTTCCTCGAACACGGGGATCGTGATGGTGTCGTCAAAGATGGTGAATTCGGCGGTCGCCTCCCAATCGTAAATCATGGGGAAGGTCCGCTTGACGCGCTTGCCGGAGCCTCGGACGCCATCGCTGTTGGCATTGATGGTGATCGGGTCCGTCTCGTCTTTTCCGATGCCGAGTGGGATGTCGGCATTGCACAGCACGTCGCCTTCAAAATACTTGGTATAGGTGCTTTTCCCGCGTCCTGGGATCTGCATGCCGAGGCGCTTGGCGGCGGCCGGCAGCGCCTGCTTCAGCGCCATCGCCGGGATATGCACCTCGCCGGTTTTCGGGTGATAGGTGTGCTTCTCCCGCCATGTCCTGATCTCGTAATCGTCGGGGCGCTCCTTATCGAGCTTCGGGGTGTCGTGCATCCGGCTCTGGGAGTAGGGCGAGATGCCGCGCAGGGTGACGGAGACTTGGCGCATTCTGGGTGGTCCTCTGGGTGCTGGGTGGTCTGATCGTTGCGTTGCGTTGCGACGCGAGGCGGTGCGACGCGCGGCGTCGCGATGCGAGGCGGGGCATCGCGGTGGGAAATCTTCAGGGTGGGGTGGGTTCGGGCATGGGGTTCTTCTGATCGTTGCGTTGCGTTGCGCTGCGTTGCGATGCGATGCGTTGCGAAGCGTTGCGCGGGGAAAGCTTCAGGCTTCGGCCTGCTTGTCGTTCGACGTCTCGCGTCGGACGGCGGTGAACACGGTTTGCCGCAGGGTCGCGGTCATCTGGTCGGCATTCGAGAGCCGGGCCATGTCGCTGACGGCGGCGAGGCGGGCGATGCCCGCACCTGCGGTGCGGTGGATCTTGCGGCTATGCTCGGCGGTCGAGGCGATCTTCTCGCTGTCGCTCAGTCGGCGCAGGCCGATCTTCATCACGGTGGTGAAGACGATTCCTTCGTCGCGCTCGAGGCAGGTCCGGGCGGTGCGGATGGCGGCGCGGATCTCGGCCAGTGGTCGGCCGGCGGCGATCTCGATCGCGCCCCAGCTGATCTCGCCATTGCAGCCGCGCAGGGCTGTGCAGATCTTCTCGGTTAGTTGGGATTTCTGGGTCATCTGGTTCTCTGGGTGGTCGTTGCGTTGCGGTGCAGAGCGGTGCGGTGCGGTGCGGTGCGTAGCGAAGAGATGCGGAGCGCGGCGTTGGGAAAGTTATTCCTGCTCGACAAAGCGCCAGAGCGGCGCTTGGCAGCGCAGCACGGCTTCGCCCCTGAAGGCGACCGGCTGACGCCTGGTGACGATCATCTCGTTGTATTCCTCACCCTTGCGGGTCCAGAGGATCGCGCCCCCGATAAAGCGGTTTGCATCGACCATCTCGCAGAAGGTGGCGAAGTCGGGCATTTCGGTTTCGATCATGCTGAAGGGCGCGCGCCTGCCCGGCGTTTCAGTTTCGGGTTCAAACCACACTTGGACGATGCATCCGGTCATCTCGGGCCTTCCTCTGCTGGGTTTAGTGGATGGTTTCGCCCTCCGGGGCGCGGCTCAGGCTGTGGGCCAAGATCGGCAGCGCCTGCATGGCCTGAGCCGGGCTTTCGCCCAGACTCCTGCAGGTGTTGAGGTAGGTCACGGCCAACAGCTTGGCTCCGGCATGGGCTTCGCAGCAGCTGGTAATGCCGTGTTCGGTGGCGAGGCGCTTGGCTGTCTCCAGCAGTTCGCCCATCACGCCTCCCAGCGTCGGGATCTGCTTGGGGGTGGGGGCGTCGCTCATTCCATCCCCATCGCGGCGAGGTAGGTGTCGAGGACGGCTTGTTCTTCGTTGATATCGTCCTGATGGCGTTTTCGCCGAGCGAGGACTTGGTTCAGCGCCTTGAGGTCATAGCCGCGGGCTTTCGCCTCGGCCATGTGAGCCTTGATCTGGTCAACGACCTGGCTCTTTTCAGCCTCCAGCTGCTCGCGCACCTCAATGATCTGACGCAGTTCGCCTGAGCTCAGTTCAAAGGCTGGCTTCGGTTCTTTGAGGGGCTTCGATTCATCATCGATCATCGCTTGTCCTTCCGGGCGCGATAGTTGCTGACGGCGCAGGCGATCCCACCGATGCCCACCAACACGAGGGTGATGAGGGCGAGGGGCCGGATCGCGCTGGCCACGATCAGGAGGAGGGCTGCGCCGAGGGCGCAGCCGAGCAGAACCTTCTGGGTTCTGGTCATTCGAGATACCGGGCGACCGGGAGGTTCACGGCCTGACCGATGGTGTTCAGCGCCTTGCGCTCGGCCTCGCTGATATCGCCATCGGCGCAGACCACATCGATCGCGATCACCAGCAGCATCTCGCGATCTTCCTCGCTCGCGCTGCTACCGACCTGCTCGATCTCGCGGCGCAGGCCGATGCGACCAGCCAGACCCTGCTTTGCGCGCGCTGCCTGCTTGTCAAAGGCTTGCTCGATCTGGGTGGCGGTGAATGCCGCGCTCAGGGCCTCATGCGCCTTCAGCCGATCGAGGGCCACCATCGCTTCGTCGTCGCTCAGGTCACCATCGGCCGCGCCGCCCAGAACGCTGGCGGCGGCGATGCCTTCCAGCAGATCGGTGCGGCCGCTCAGGCGCTTCGCGCCGCCGGTCAGGCGTTCTTTCAGTCGTCCGAACATCGTTTTCTCCCGTTCGTCTCAGCCCGGAACCGCCGGGCGCGGCTTCTCAAAACAGGGCCAGCTGCTCGGCTTCAGCCGTCTCCGGCGGTGGCTCCCAGATCCACGGGCCCGAGTCCGTGGGCAGCTGCGAGAGTGCGCCACGCATTTCCTGCTGCCAGTGGGTGAACCCCATTCCCAAGCAGGCGCAGAGCGCGTGTCCGGTTGGCCAGCCCATCAGCCATTCCACGAAGGCGGGCGACAATCGCCGCTTCCGCCATCTGGCCGCTTTCGACCATGATCTGACCTTGGCGGGCGAGATGGACGAGGTCGCGGAGCGCAACAGCAGGCGCGAGCCACGGCGCGAGGGTGAGGGTGTCGCGCCATCCGTCCATGTCGGCAGGTCCGGGCGGGTGAAGCCGTGGGCGACCGCGTTCGGCAGCTGGTCCATGTGCAGCCTGCCGGTCCCATTCGTCAGGTGATCCGTCCCGTTCTCGCCCTTGTGGTCGCGGGCGGCCGGCGTCGGCCATTGCGCCGCCTGCGCCGGGAGCGGCATGCCGCCCGCCCCGAATTTTTGGTTCGGCCCGCCCTTCTCGGCGTCCGATGCCCGAGGCGTTCCCCACGCTTTCACCATTTGTGGCAGACCCGTCTGGACTAACCGTCCAGTCTCCGCGTCGTAGGCTCGCTCGCCCCCTGTCCAGATCGACCCGTCCTTGTTGATCAGGGTCCGGTGTTCCACGCCCGGCTCCTGCGCGCTCGGGGTTTTCCAGAGCAGCTGGGCCGCGTCGGTCAGGGTCGGGCCCGGGTGAGAGCGGATCGGCGTCCCGTCCTCGGCATAGCTCCGGCTCCCATCCGCATCCTTGCCCGTCGCTGTCGGCCATTGCCGCGCCATCTGATCGAGGCCCACGGTGCGCTTCGTGCCATCCGGCAGCGTCCCGGTCGGCGTCGCATCCGGGGGAAGCGTCTTGCCGCCGGTCGGGGGTGTCGGCGTCGGCCAGCTGTCCGCTGCCGTCTGAAGGTTCATCCCGCCATTCCGGCCGCTCGATCCCGCGCCGTTCGTCATCACGCTGGTCGCGGTGGGCCACGATGAAGATGCGTTGGCGCTCATGCGTCGCACCGACTTCACTCGCCGAGAATAGGCCAGCCGCAGGCGTGAAGCCCATTGATCGTAGCTCTCGCAGCACGGCCTCGAGGCCGAGGCTGACGTGACCCGCGACATTCTCGAGGAAGATCCAGCGGAGCGCCGGGCCGAGCTCACGCGCGACGCGGGCAACCTCGGGCCAGAGGTGGCGCTCATCATCGGCGCCCTTTCGCTGTCCTGCGGCGCTGAAGGGCTGGCAGGGGTATCCGGCGAGGAGGGTGTCGATCCGTCCCGCCCACGGTCGCGCATCAAAAGTGCAGAGGTCCGTCCAGATGGGGGCGGGGGCAAAATATCCGGCGCGCTGGGCGGCGAGAATGGCCTCTCGGGGGTAATCGTCCCATTCGACCCAGCATCGGGTGTGAAATCCCGGCTCTGCCAGCTGGAGGCCCATGTCGAGACCGCCAGCGCCTGCGCAGAGGGACATTCCATGCCTGGGGGGAGATACGCCCATGTCAATCGGCGCTCGCCCGCATCTCGTCACGCATGGCGCGGATGGTGGCGATCGTCATTTCGATCTGGTCAGGCGCTGGGCCGTCCTCGGCCATCGGCTGACGGATCGTCGGCATGCGCGGCGCGGTATCTGGGCGGGGCGCGAGCATCAGTTCGTCGGCATCGATCCAAGCCATCCGGGGCATCTTCACGCGATGCTCTCGGGTTTCGCCCCATGACTGACACGTCACCACCTGCGCGTCGGCGCTGGGCGTGCTGCCTCGCGTCACGCGGTCGGTCGGGATGTTGAAGCCTTCCCGCTTGGCGAACGAGGATAGCTGGCCGAGGTCGAGAGTGTTGGCGATGGCGATCTGGCGAAGGGTCAATCCGGCTGCTTGACCTGCCTCGAGGATCTTGCGCTTGGCGGCACGGACTCGGGCGCGCTCGGCGTCGCTCTGGTTTCTGGCCTTCACCGACATGCTGCGGCTCCGGCAAGTTCGAGGAAGCCGAGCCCGATGGATGCGCCGCACCAGATCATCAGGGTGACGGCAGCTGTGATGCAAACCCGGCGTTCGATCCGGAAATCGGGCTGGGGCATGTCAGACGCTCGCGATCGTCGTCAAAATCGCGTGCGTGGCCCAGATTGCTATGGCGGCGAGCGCGAGCAGGGCCGGAACAGCGAGAGCCTGTTCGATTTTTTCGAGGTGATTCGGTCGCGGTGCATCGATTCGGTGGGTGTTTTCGTTCAGACGCATCGCTTCCCTCCTGCTTTTCCAAGAGGGTTAGTAGGAGCGCAAACCTAAATCAAGATGGGTCGTGCGTGATTTTTTTTGGTGTTTGTGCGATTCGTAGGCAGAATCGTATGATAGACCTTCGGGCTGCACTCCTAAAAATCTGGTTGACGACGCTGTGAATGACACCCTGTCTGGTTGTTGACGCCGCGTCAGAAAGAAATTTCGGAAATCGGTCGAATCTATGGCGGGAGGGGCTTGCAGCCGTTTTTGGGGCTGATTGGCTGGACCGCATTGAGACAAACACTTCTTGGGGGAAGTTCTTCATGGACGATGGGGCGATTGTTGGTTTTCTGCGGGATCTTCTAGCGGAGACCGACCCGTGTAGGCGTCAAGAGCTTGTGCATAGCCCAGAAGCTGAAGTCGTTCGCGAACGGGTAGGCGAGCTACTAGGCGAACAATATAAAGCTCTTCTGGGGTCCGCGGCCCGGCCATGAATTCCTCCAGTGTCAGACCGAGGGCCTGGGAGATTTTGACCATCGTGGAGAGCTTGGGCACCTTGCTCCGGCCCGCGATAATTCCTCGGATGGCAGAGTTGTCGAGCCCGGCTTTAACCGCAAGGGAAGCGGGCGTCAGTTCGGGGTTGGCGGCGAGATGTTCCTCGAGCTTTTTCGCAAACTCTCGGTTTATCTCGATGTCGGTTTCAGTGATTCTGTTATTGCTCATGGGTTCGTCCGCTATCTGGTTTTGCGTCGGATGGCAGCGCTTTGTTGCTTGACTCCGTAGGAGCGTGGACCTAATCGACTTCCCTCATGGATGAGTTCCTGCATGAAGTCGAAATGTTTGCATCCGCTCGCGGTATTAAACCCTCAAGCGTAATTCAGGCTGCTGTCAATGCTTCTGGTCTGGCATGGGCGCGCTGGCGCTCAGGCAAGGCTCGGTTGCAATGGGAAACTGTGGCGCGAGTGCGAACCTACATGCGCGAGCAGCGCGCACTCGAGAAGCAAGCGGCAGAGGGCGAGAGATGACGGTCGCCCGGCTGCATCCAACGACAAAAATAATCGCGCGGGGTGACTGCGCCAGGTCGGGGAAATTTACGCCCCGGCTTTTTTCATTCGGGGAGAGTGGGTGGTGAGGATACAGGCAAGGCGGGAGGGTCGGCGCTATGCGGCGATCCCAAATGGCATGCTCCGCGATGTCGGGATCTCGATTGAGGCGCGGGGGCTGCTCGCGCTGATGATGACCTATTCGGATGAGTGGGTGTTCTCGGTCACTCACCTGCGGGATCTCTGCGGGGTCGGTCGGGACAAAATGCGCAAGATGACGCGCGAGCTCTCGGAGGCGGGCTATCTGGTCCGGGTGACCGTCGCGGATGAGAGCGGGTATCTGGGCGGCTCGCGCTGGGACATCGTGGACGATCCGTTCGAGCCGGGATCGCGCGCCTCGGGCGATGGGTCGCCCGATCAGGATATCGGTGACGGGCCGGATGGGGATGGCGGCTCGGAAAGCCCGAAAAACACGGGTTCTGACCGACCGCCGGATAATCAGGGCATCGGTGCTACCGAGGGCCTGAAAAACCGACCGCCTGAAAACCCGACTGTCGGAGAATCCGGCGCTATAAGAAAACCAAGTCTTAAGAAAACCAATCTTAAGAACCCCCTTACCCCCGCTAAAGCGGGCGACGGGGGTGTGGTGTGGTGGGATTCATTCCTTGAATTCTGGGGGGCATATCCCGATCCGGTCGAGAGGGATGCGGCCTGGCGCGAGTATCAGCTGGTCCTTGAGGCTGGGGAGATCACGCCGGAGGGGTTGCTCGAGGCAGCGCGCTCCTATGCCAAGTCCCGCCATGTTGAGAAGGGCTACGGCAAGAAGCCTGCAAACTGGTTGTCCTCTGGCGCATGGCGCGAGGAATGGGAGGTCGGGCGCAAGGCCAAGGCTGATGAGCAGCTGAAGGCGGGTGTCGATTACGCTGCGCTGGCGGTGCAGTGGGTTCCGGTGGTGAAGGCCGGACGCAGCTATGCGGCAGGAGGTATCCGGCCTGATGTGGCGCATTACATGCTGGATCGCGGATTGGTCACCGAAGCTGAATTGCGCCGGGTCGGCGTGACGGTTCGTCTGCAGTGATGGGGGGCGCGGGACATGGACGGGGATGTTTCGGGCGGATCGACCGGCGAGCCGGTCATGGAGGGCTGGCTCACGCGGGCCGAGCTTTCCGGTGAGATTGGGGTGGCGGTGAACACGCTGCAGAAGTGGGGAAGCCTGCAGCTTGGGCCGGTCTATGTGCGCGTCGGGCCTCGGGTTTACTACTCGCGGAGCGCGGTGCGGGCATGGCTGCTGGAGATGGAAACGGCGGCGGTGAAGCGTCGGAGGAAGTTGCATTGAAGGCGCGGCTGTTGCCCGACCGGGCGAATTTCGAATTGATCGGCCGGCATGCGCATCAGGTGCATTGCGTGTCGTCGCTCGCGGATCTGATCCGGTTCTATCGCGGCCTGATGGAGCGCAAGAGCGGGGCTTATGCCGACCATTACGAGGAAACCTGGTCAGAGTTGGAGCGGGTGCGCCGCGAGCTTCTGGGTTCCGAACAGTCCAAGTCGGGGAGGGGGCATGCCAGCGCGCGCTGATTTTAGTCGCTGCCGGGCGAGCGAGGCGCGGCTGGTCGCGGCGCTCGATGCAGCTGCAGGTGAGATTCAGGCTCGCGCGGCCTTGCGTTTGCCCTTCCGGGCGTTGCCGTCGCATTTCGGGCCGGAAATGGAGGCGATCGTCGCCTCGGATATGCGCTGCAGGGTCACGGGTGAGTGCGGCGGCGGGATCTTGTCGGTGGCGCGGAGCGTCTCGGCCAAACCGCACGACCATCGCAAACGGGAATGGGTCGTCGCGCTCTATCGGGCCGGGGAAAGCATCGGGGCCATCGCGACGCGCCTCGGCATGAGCAAAGACACGGTTACGTGGCATCTGCGGATCTCGGGTGTTTCTGTCCTCGAGGAGCGGGTGGCGCAGCGGGTCGATGAGGTCGAGTGCTGCGCGCTGCGCCTGCGGGCCAAGGGTGCGGAGGATTGGCCGCTCTCGCGGATCTGCGTCACCTTCGGCTGGGCGCTGGCCTTCGCTCGCGAGGCTCGAGCTCGGGCGCGGGATCTCCGCAACCGAGAGATCTTCGCGCAGCATCCGCTGGTGGCGGCCGAATGAGCGGGTCGCGGCCTCCAGTTCCCCTGTCGATGCATCCGCGCATGGTCGCGGGCCTCGGCTCGTCCCGTGTCCGATCTGTGATCGCGCCGGCCGTCGCGCCCTATACTCGGCTGTTCCTAGACGACCTGCTCTGGGTCCGGGAGCCGATATTTGTCGAGAAGGATCAGCCGCGCGACGGGGGGCTGTTGCGCTTGCGGTTTGGCGGCGATCGTTACTGGCATGCGGTCGCGTGGCCACGGGGTTTGCCGCGTCCCAAGGCGGGCCATCACCCAGCTGATGCAATGCCGGTCGAGTGTTCCCGCTACACCTTGCGGGTTGCCACGGTCCAAAGGCGCAGGCTGCTGCAGATCAGCGCCGACGAGGCATGGGCATGCGGTGTCTCGGGGGAGGAGGGCGCTTTCGTCTCGCCCATTGCGGAGATCGATCTGTTCAAGCCGTTCCCGACTCCGGGCGAGGCTCTCGGGCATGCGTGGACGGAGGCGGGGTTCGGAGCCGCGTGGGCTGACCCGGATGTGCTGCTGGTCGAGTTCACCGCCCTGGCGCGCAATGTCGGGCGTCTGGTCGATGGCATGGGGTCGGGAGTGAGAAGAGCATGAAGCCACCTGTGAAGCGCAAGCGCGCCCATCCCGAGGCAGACTTCCAGCGGGAGGTGGTCAAGTTCCTGCATATGGTCCTCTGGCCGGATGCCGTGGTGCATGCCTCGCCCAACGAGGAGCGCTCGGCCAAGCAGGCGGCGATCAATGTCGGCATGGGGGTGTTCGCAGGCTGGGCCGATATCTGCATCCTCGCCGGGAAGCGGATGGTCCTGTTCGTGGAGCTCAAGTCGAAAGACGGGCGGCAATCCGAGAAGCAGGTGAAGTTCCAGCGCCGCGTCGAGGCAATGGGCTGGCCGTATGTGCTGATCCGCACGTTGGATGACCTTCTGGCGGCGTTGCGCCATCATGGCATCCCGACACGTATCATTTCGGGGCCGGATATCCCGGTGCATCGCATCCGGCTCGCGCTGCCGGGGAAAGGGACCGCATGACGCTTACCTCGGCTCTTATTTGGGAACGGATGGAGGCTGCGGCGCTCACGCTGCGACGGTTGCCAAATCCTTCCGGCTCCGGCGCCCGTGGCTATGGTTCGTCCTGGCCGACAGTGGTGCGGGAAGCGAAGGACGCTTACGGCTATCACGCGACCCGGCTGCGGGTGGTCCCGTCGCCCACCGATATCCAGAACATGGACGAGGCGCTGGGCTGGCTGTCGCTCATCTCGGACCCGCTCGACCGGCGCATTGTGTGGATGCGCGCGGAGGGCCATCGTTGGCGGGCAGTCTGCCATCGTGTCGGGCTGGTGCGGCAGACCGCGCATCGGCGCGCGATCGCTGCGGTCCTGACGATCGAGCGGAGTCTCGCGGCTAAGACTCGCCGCGGCGCTGGGCGGAAAACTGACCGGGAAGGCTGACCGGGAAGGGCTGAGACGAAAAAAGCCCGCCGGGGTTTCCGGCGGGCTTGGCTGGGCTGGCGTCAGGTGCGCTCGAGGAAGGCGATCAGCTCGGCTGTCCGGTCGGCATCGAGCCAGTGCCCGGTTTGCGGATCTTCGATCCAGACCGCGCCTTCGTCATTGATCGCGGCTATCCGGCAGTTGAATTTCTCGAGGATCAGGTCGGTGATGTCGACATCGTTGGAGGCGTAGCGTTTCTTCAGGTCGAGGATGTGCTTGCCCGCGTCCGTCGCGGTCATGCTGTCGGTGTTGGTCATGGTCGAGGCTCCTTGGCTGACCGGGATGGCTGACCCGGATGGGTCGCCTTCTACGAGGGCAAGCCCGCCGGGGTTTCCGGCGGGCGTGTTAGGCGGGGTGGGTCGCGGGTGGCAATCCGGCGTTCAGGGCGGCGATGGCGAGGGCGACCGTGAGTGGTACCGGGCTGCGACCGAGTGCGTAGGCATCTGCGGTCCTGCGGGCGATGCCTATCCGTTCGCAAAGCTGGCGGCGGGTCATTCCCATCGCATCTGGCCATGCCGCAAATTCTGTGGCTGTCACGGTGTGCTTCCTTTTCGGCGGGGTGGTTGGCGGCGTGGCGGTGGTCCAGCTGGCGAGGATCATGGCGCAGATTTGCGCCGCGATCAGTAATATTTCCCGCCGGGTTCGTAGAGGTAGGAGAATTCGCTTTTCGTTTCGGCCTCGGGGGTGTCGGGCTGCTGCGGCTGCGCCTCTGTGATCGGTGCGGTTTTCCGGCGGCTGAGACGCTGGATTGCGGTGGTGATCAGCAGGGCGAGGCTGGCGGTGCGCGTGTTCTGTTCCATGTGGCGGCTCCTGACCGGGATGGGGTGGTGACCGGGAAGGGGTGCGCCGGGGCAGCAGCCTGTTCCTGATCCTACTGCCGCAAGCCCGCCGGGGTTTCCGGCGGGCTGGCGTTGTCAGGCGTTTGCTGCCGCTTGGGCTGCTTTTTCCGCTGACATGGCGGCGGTTGCGGCTGCGCGCCAAAGTTCGGCGGCTTTGTTGAGGGTGTCGGGGTCGCTTGTTCGCCACGCGTGTTCGCTGTGATCAGCTGCTTCGGTGATCGCCGCTTGTGCTGTCCGGGCTGCTTCCTTGGCGTGGCGGGCGGCTTCCTTTCGCCGCTTCGCTTTGCTGGCTGTTTGTGCCTTGCTGGCGAGTGCCTCGGCCTTCCTTGCGCGCTTGTTTTGTTTTCTGATCATCAGGTTTCTCCGGTCTGCGGAGACGAACGTTTTGCTCGCTCCTACGGCCCGGACGCCCGCCGGTTGCTTCCGGCGGGCTGGGTCTGGTTCGCGGGTCCGATCCGTTAGGCGTCGCCCTTGTTTTTGAAATGCTCGGCCTGCATCTCGTCTGCGATGAGGATCGCCTCCTGCGCGGTCGGGATGTTGCTCTGGCTGCTGATTTCCTCGCAGGTGTCGTTGTCATAAATGCCCGCTTGGTATCCGTCCTCGTCTGGGATGTGGCTGGTCCCGTCATCGTTGGTCACCAGCACGTCGACCGTGCCGATGATTTTCCGCCAAGCCATGCAGCCGCCTCCGGTGTGGTGAAGGGTGAAGCCTGCGGCGATGAAGGCTTTCCCGTCTGTGCTGGCCTCGGCCTCGTCGTCCGGGCCGAAGCGTTCGAGGTGGTGCTGCCGGATGCGTTCTTGGCGGGCGTCCTCGGCCTCGCGCTTGGCGCGGTCGGCGGCGAGTGCGGCTTCCTTTTCCGCTGGGGAGAGGGCGTTCCATGCGGCGTCCTCGGCGGCGATTGCGGCGCGGGCTTGGCCCGCAAGTTCGGCCTCGTATTCGTCCATCCAGTTCATTGGTTGTGCCCTTCCATCCGGCGTTTCTGTGCCACCTCGATCGCGTGGGTCTGCGCGGCCTTCAGTGATGTGAAGTGTCCGTGATCCTTCACCCAGAGGCTGTCGTCGTTGCCGGGCTGGTCGTATCCGGTTTCGTTGACCGCGTAGGTGGTCTTGCCGCCGTAGGCGCAGACTTGGATGGAGACACTCTCGTCCTCGACCAGTTTGTATTCGTCGTCGGTGTTCTCGGGGTCGTCGCTTGGGGAAAAAATGAAGCGGGCCTGCATGATTTGTCTCCTTGGCTGACCGGGATGGCCTGCCTCTACTGCCTGAAGCCCGCCGGTTGTTCCGGCGGGCTGGGGTTCAGGCGAAGTGGCTTTGGTGGCGGTTGGCGCGGTGTTCCCAGCCAGCCGGGGTCAGGATGTATCCGTGGTCGGCCCAGCTGGGCAGTTCCGTGGTCGTGACGATGTCGGGCTGTCTTGGGTTGTCCAGCCTCTCGGGGCCGTCCTCGACCGTGATGGCGCGAAGGTCGCCTGCCGCGAGGATGTCGCGGGCGTCGTGTTCGGCGAGGGCGGGCAGCATGTTGCTGGGGTAGCCGTCGAGGTGGCAGTAAATCCGGGCGTAGTGGTTGTTCTCGACCGGGATGAAAAGTGCGGCTCGGGTTCCCATGTTCGCGCTCCTGTTTGGCTGACCGGGATGGGGTTGCTGGGCTGACCGGGATGGTCCTGCCCTACTGCCGCAAGCCCGCCGGGCGTTTCCGGCGGGCTGGTCTGGTTCGCGGGTCCGATCCCTCAGTCGGCGTCGTATCGCTCGCTGTGGAGTTCGATGATCCAAGTCGCTGCGCGCTTTTCGTTGTCGCTCAGTTTGTCGTGGTGCTGGTGCAGCCATTCGTCGAGGCTCATCTCCTGCAGGTCGGGTCGGGTCGCCATCATGGCGCGGGCGAGGGTGTCGAGGCGCTCTTGGCGCTGCTCACGCTCGTCGTCGTTGTCTGCGCGCTGCCATTCCCAAAGTATCCGCTCGAGGTCGCCGAGGGTCTTTCCGTCGCGGGTGTCGTATTCGCTCGCTTCCAGCATCAGGTAGTGGCTTCCGTCTGGGCGGCGGATGATCCAAGTCCCGCCGTGGTAAACCGCGAGGGTGTCGCCCGGTTCGCAGGAGTCTGCTACTTCGCTGTGCCCGTAGGCATCGGTGTATTCTGCCGGGGTCATGGCGCGGAGGCTGGTGCGGAATTCTTCGAGGGTCATGGTCGTTCCTTCCTTGGTTGACCGGGATGGCTGGCTGACCGGGAAGCCTGCGCGCGGGCGCTGGTTCGGTCTGGCTCTACTGGCTCAAGCCCGCCGGGCGTTCCCGGCGGGGTCGGTCAAAAATCGGGGGCCAGTCTGTCAGGCGTTGTCGTGTATCCAGAAGGCGTGGCGGATCAGGTTCTGCGTGTAATCCGCGCCCATGTGGTCTGCAAAAATCCGGCCCGTTTCCGGGTCGGGTTGGTCGCCCGGTTCGCAGCCTACTAGGCTCATCATCAGTTGGGCCGCGAGTCTGGCGCGCTGCTTGTTCGTCAGTGTGGCGTCCCATTCGATGATGTCGTTGCTGGGCGCGTCCTCGGTGGGCGTCGGCTCTGGCGTCGGCTCTGGCTTGTTCTCGGCGATGATCCGGTCGCGGTGGATGGTTTCGACGCTGCCTGCCCATGCTTCGCTCGGGTCGTATTCGGCGCGGTAGTGTTCCGCGTTTGCGTCGCAATGGGTCAGCTTCACTTTGTATTTCCCGCGCCCGGCGCAGGGTCCGGTGATGGTAACGGTGCGGGGGGCGGGGATCGTCTCGAGTTCGGGTTCCTCGATCCAGTCGCAGCCGTGGTGGTTGGCGAGGCTTTTGGCCTCGAGTTCGGCGTCGTCGTGTTCTCCCTCATAGGTGTCCATCCAGATCCGGGTCTGCCCGACCTGCATGTAGAGTTCGTAGACTTCGTCGTCGTGGGTTTTGGTCAGGATGATCTGCTGTAGGGTCATGGTCGTTTCCTCTTGGCTGACCGGGATGGTGGGCTGACCGGGAAGCCTGCGCTTGGCGCGGGTTTCGGTCTGGCTCTACTGGCTCAAGCCCGCCGGGCGTTTCCGGCGGGCTGGGTGTAGTTCACGACCCGACCGTGAAGTGGTCGGCCTCGGGGCGCTGCTCGCGCGCCCATCTCTTGGCTTCGGTGTAGGTCAGGCTCGGGCTGAGTATCCAATCGTCAGTTTCGGTGGCGAAGGCCCAGCTTCCTCTGCCTCTGGGCGTCCTTCCCCAGCTGCGCTCGTAGTCTCGGGTGTCGAAGGTTGGGCGGGTCATGGTCGGTTCCTCTTGGCTGACCGGGATGGTGGGCTGACCGGGAAGGCTGCGCTTGGCGCGGGGTTCGGTCTGCCTCTACTGCCTGAAGCCCGCCGGGTGTTTCCGGCGGGCTGGGGGTCGGCGGCGGGGCCGGTCTGTCAGTGTGGAATTCCGGGGATCTT
This sequence comes from Paracoccus litorisediminis, assembly GCF_009711205.1. GTDB lineage: Bacteria > Pseudomonadota > Alphaproteobacteria > Rhodobacterales > Rhodobacteraceae > Paracoccus > Paracoccus litorisediminis. Next base: position 45,913 of record NZ_WMIG01000026.1, read on the forward strand.
GTCGACCTTGGGGCGGATTGCCTGCAGTGCGGCTCCGGGGTCGGCGTAGTGGGTGATCGTCGTCATTTCTCCGGCGGCGTTCAGTGTGCGGACGCAGGCTCCGTTTCTTTGCGTCCCGCGCCAGTATTCGATGGCGGCTCCGGTGTGGTCGCGCCAAGTGTGGAAGTGCAGAAATTCTCCCTTGTCCATCATGTTGGTGGGGTCTTGGATCGTCGTTCCTGTCAGATTCATGGTCGGTTCCTCTTGGCTGACCGGGATGGTGGGCTGACCGGGAAGGCTGCGCTTGGCGCGGGCTTCGGTCTGGCTCTACTGCCGCAAGCCCGCCGGGCGTTTCCGGCGGGCTGGGGGTCGGCGGCGGGGCCGGTCTGTCAGGCGGCGCTGTCGTCGGCGATTTCGTAGTGGGTTACCCAGCCGGTCAGGTAGGGCATCCCTGCGGGGATTCCGTGGTCCCGGCTTGTCTTGCGGTCGATTTTCCAACCCTGCCACCTGTTTGCGGTTTCGGTGGTGGCTACCTCGACCGGCAGCTTGCGGGTTGCCATGAGGCTGTTGACCTCGTCGGCGAAGTGACGCCCGAGCCTGCTGTCTAGGAAGTCGCGGACTCCCTCGGGGTTGCAGCCGGTCGTCTGGCGGATTGTCTCGCTGGCTACGTCCCAGCCTCGGTCGGTGCGGTATCCTGCGCGTTCGGTCGTTCCCCAAAACCCCCACTCCGGGTTGCGGGTCGGCAGAATGGTCGTGGCGTTCATGGTCTTGGCTCCTTGGCTGACCGGGATGGGTGGCTGACCGGGAAGCCTGCGCTTGGCGCGCGGTTCGGTCTGCCTCTACTGGCTCAAGCCCGCCGGGCGTTTCCGGCGGGCTGGTGGTCGGCTGCGCGTCCTGTCTGTCAGGCGCGGCGGCGTCGGCTGTCTTGGTAGACCCGGCGGCGGCTTTCCATGCGGGCTTTGTGGCGGCGGCGGTCGTCGCGGCGGCGGCGGTTGCGTTGGCGCGCGGTTGCGCTTTTCGCCCAAGCCTCGATTCCGGCGGCGATCAGCAGCCCGGCGGCGGCGGCGGCGCAAAGAAGAACCATCAAGCCGTTTGCGGTGGCAAAAAATTCCATGCTGTTTCCTGTCTTGGCTGACCGGGGTGGCGTTGTGCCTGTCCCTACGACCGCAAGCCCGCCGGGCGTTCCCGGCGGGGCTGGACCGGCGGCTTTGCCGCGCGTGGTCCGTTCGTCTGGTCTGGTCGTCATCGCTTCCCTTGCGGGTCGCTGGGCCGGTTTCTCGCGATGTCAAAAAGCAAAGGCTGGGGTTGTCGTCGTGCCTGCCCGTCTCGCGCTCTCTTGCGCCTGCCCGGCTGGGGGCGCTTGGCGCATCACCGGGGTTTTCCGTTCGTCCTGTCGGGCGATTCGGGCTTGGCTGGTTTTCCCTGCCTGTGTCCCTACTCTGGCGCAAAATTGCGCCCGCGCCTACTGTTTTCTTTCGGTTTCTCTATTAAAATCAACGTCTTGCGTGGCGTCGCGGTCGCGGTTTTTGCGTTCGCCTGGCTGTCGCCTCACACGGCTCTTGTGCGGGGCGCTGGCTGGGCTTGGCGCTATCCGGCTGGGTGTGTGTGGGCTTGCGGGACGCGGGCTTGTGTGGGGCGTTATTCGCTGGTCGTGCTGGTCGTGCTGGTCGTGCTGGTCGTGCTGGTCGTGCTGGTCGTGCTGGTCGT
>NZ_WMIG01000027.1 GCF_009711205.1 Paracoccus litorisediminis
CCGCTTTCCCGCTCAGCAGCCGAGCAGGAAATCTATGAGAAGGTGATCCGCAATATGCCGGTCCTGGGTGAGGTGGTGATGAACCGGGCGATGTATACAAGGCTCGACGGCCAGGGCCTACTGGGCGAGATCCGCAGGAGTACCAGGAACCCCGGCGTCGCCAGCCACCTCGGAACGGCGCTGCAGGAAATGGACGAAGTCCTGGCCGAGCTCGACCGCACCATCCGGGAGGAGGCGTAATGGCCAAGCTCAAATTACCGGGCCGGATCTCGGCCCCCGATCCCGGTTTCAGCCGGCGGCTGGAATTCGAGACAGCGACCGGGCCGGAGGAAGACCCAGTACCCTTGCCCCCGGTGCCTGAGACGGGGTGCCCGCCCGAGATCGAGACCGCGACGACAGGCGAAGCTGCCCAAGACCGGCATGCGACCGTGGCAGCGGTCATGGCGAAAGCTGCGCCCAGGCAAAAGCGCGGTGCCGTTTCGCGCCCCGGTGCCATCCCTGCCCCGCCACGCGGGTTGCAGCGTGCAGGCGAGGAGATGGTAACGATCCGGGTACTCTATCGCCTGCCCGACGACTTGGTCGCCCGCGCCGCGATATGGGCCGAGAAGGCGCGCTGCCCGACCGGAACCGTGCTCCGCCGCGCGATGGCGGACCTGCGCCCCGAGCTCGTCGCGGAACTCGAGGCCGCGATCGATTATCGTGAGATCCCGGCCGAGCGGGCCCGGCAATCAGCGCATCGGTTCGACAGCTCCATCACCCTCTCCCGCGCCGCCCATGCCCGGCTTTGCGCCGAGATTGATCCCGAGGGTCTGGCCGGTTTGACCCCGGCGCTGTCGCGCTGGGTCCGGGCCAAGGTGATCGCGCATCTCGAGATCTGGCTCGCCCGCGCGGGCTACTGACCGCGACCGGCGCGCTTCGCGACCGGCGCGAGTCTCATAAACGCAAATCCGGCTCGCCCGGATTTTCTGCTTCCCTGCTGGGGCCCGCCGCTGGACGCGACAGGCCGAAACTTGGCGGGGAGATCGCGGGGCGCTATGCGGCCTCGCCTTGTTCGAACGGCTTGGCCTCTCCGGCGCAACCCAACAGGAAATCTGCCGCTTTCTGCGCCTCGGTCGCGGCCTTGAAGATCAGCCGCTTGTCATCTTGCAGCGCGCGCAGCCAGCTTTCGACATAGGCCGCCGATTGGCCAAAGTCCGGGGTCAGGCCAAGCTGGGCGCAGAGCATGCAATTGCCAATCTCGGCAATCAACTCCTCGAAGGCATACGCCTTGCGCGCGGCAAAACGACCGAGCCGGTCAAGGCGGGTGCCATGGCCAGACCAATGGCAGGCCTCATGCGCCAGCGTCCCGTAAAATCCAGCCGCGTCATAGAAGCTCGAGATCGGCGGCATATGGATAAAATCCGCCTGCGGATCGTAATAGGCCTGCGGCACTGGGGTGATACGGATATCGGCCCCGGTCGCGGCGAAAAAAGCCTCAAGGCGCGGGTCGGGCTCAGTACCGAGATCGCGGGCCGGTTCAGCAGCCGCGGCATAAAACTCCTCGGGCAAACCATCGATCTGATCGGCATTGAAGACGCGATAGCTCTTCAAATAGGGGATGCGCTTCTCGGTCCCGCTGTCCTCGTCCTCACGCGCGAGCGTGCCATATTTGACCACGGTGGCGCTTTTCTCGCCCTTGCGGACCTGACCGCCTGCGGCCTCGGCCTGCCTATAGGTGAACCAATAAGCGCTACCATAGCCTTGCGCCGATGCGGCAAGCCAGAGCATCAGCACATTGATGCCGCGATAGGCCTCGCCATTGCCGCGCAAGGGCATCTGTGCCGCCTTGCCTTCGCCGGTCCAGGGCTTGCGCCATGCCGGGCTGCCCGCCTCAAGACTGGCAATGATGCTGTCGGTCACCTGCTGATAAAGATCGTATGCCATGTTCGGCCCTCCAATGCTGTCGCGGCGTTGGGCCTCTCGCCCCTTCGTCCGCTTTGGGCGGAGCCTTTCCGTCTGTTCTCTGGAAAACCTCCGTGTTTTCCGGAGGGCAGAGCGGGAAGGGCAAAGCCCGGCCCGTGGCCCCGGCACGGGCGGTCATGGGGCGCGGGACCGGGGTGGTGCGGCCCGCAGCGCAGGAGCGCGAGGACACGGCCCGAGCACGCGACGACGCGCGTCGGCGCGGCGCTGGCCCATTGATCCGACCGCGCCGGGGATGCCAGGCGGAAAGTTCTGGATTGGAAAAGACCGCGGTGCGGCGGTGAGCCGGGCCCTGGCCCGGTCGATCCTCCGCCCCGACAATTTCCCGGCTCGGGCCGTGCCGCAGGCGCGGACCTCATTGGATCATGAAAGGATCATCGTTCCCTTCCGCCGCCAATATGGCAGGCACCCAACGGGAGGCGGATGACAAACCCGCCACTCAGGGCTTACGCCCTGCGTGACAGCAGCGAAGACGACGCGCGGGAGCTATTCTCCGCCGCTGACGACGGCGAACTGCCGCGAGAATCCGCCGAGGAACCATAGAGCGGTGGTCTCGTTGCGCTCATACAACTATTGCGTGCCTTCAGAATCATGGAAAGGAAGCCAAGGGATGCAACTCGACAGTCAGGCTCGCGCCAGATTGCTCGCCTCCATCTCCGGTGCTGCGCAATCATTGAACGAACTCAACACCGCATTGCATTCCGCCGACCTTGCCAACCTGCAGGGAAAGGTGGCGGCGATGATGGCCGGTGAGATCATCCTGTTGCGACAGGTCACCGCACAGCTATTCGGGGTCGAGTTGCCGCATGACCTGATCCAGATCAGCGAGGCGCTGGCCCGCATCCCTGAACAAGCTTGATGCAGCGACCACTGCTGCCGACAAGCGCAACCCGCGACGTGTTTGCGCTGCGCTGCGCTGAAACCTGATTGCTCCGCTGCTCAGCTCCGATAGCCGCGCCTGCGCTTGGCGGCGGCAAGCCGCAGCAGCGCATTGATCGCCAGCCCCTCATCGGCATGCGCTTCGCTCCATTGCTGCCCTGGCCTGCCGATCCGCCCCCATTGCCGCACCAGACTGGCGCCGCCGAAGAGATCGGGCTCGACCGCGAGGCGATAGAAGCGCCACATATTGCGCTCGGGATCGATCCGCCGCAGCACCATCTCGCGCGGAAACACATCGATCTGATCTTCAAGATCGCGCATCGACAGCCTGACCTCCAAGCCGGGCCAGAATAGCAGCAGCAGGCATCCCTCGCCAAGATGCTGAACTTTGGGCCTCTCTTACATTTTGGGTGCGATGTAAGCGTCTTCCTGTGGCGACATAGAATGGCCTCGCCATTTACGGGGCCAAGGCGCGCGTCACCACGAAGCCAGGTTCTAGTTTCGTGATCATGGTCACGGCGGCGCGTTTGCGCCGCCGACCGATAAAGGGAATGGCCGGGCCATTGGCCCCGCCGCGTTTCAGGACCCTGCCTTCGGGCAGTCAATTGGCGATACGGCTGGCCTGTTCCTCGGTGACGCCAAGCGCCTCGCGGGTGGCGGGCTCAGAGACGAGACTCTCCAATTGCGCCGCCTTTTCGGATTTCTTGAGCCTGTCGAAAGCCAAGGTGCTCGGCGCATCTGCCGCAATATCCAAGAGCTCGCGCCAGATCTGCGACAGATAGGACCCCGAAACCCGCGAGAAGAAACTCACGGCATTGGGCGTCCAGATCTCGCGGGACCGGGGCTAGGTCTCCTGCACGATCAGCGCGGCCACCTTTTTCTCGCCACGCTGATACTGCGCGGCGAGAAGCGCGTGAGTTCGCCCCGGAAATATGCGCGGCCTTTCTGCCGGAAAGCCCGGAAGCTCTTGCCGAGATCTTTGCCCTACATCGCACGGGCTAGGCTTGAAACGGAAACATAGAAGTTCAAAACACCTCAACCTGCCTTTCGCGCTGCTGGATCAGCATGCGCGGCTGCTCGATTCGGCCCTCACCCTGCGCGACAATTTCCGGCGCCTTAACCCCGTGGCGGATACACATATGGCCCATGCGGCACTGGCCCGCTTCGGATTCCGTGCGGCGGATGCCTTGCGTGACGCGTGCGAATTGAGCGGGGGCGAGCGTTTGCGCGCTGGTCTAGCCTGTGCCCTCGGAGCCACCCCGCCGCCGATGCTTCTGATGCTGGACGAGCCGACCAATCACCTAGATCTGGACAGCATCGCGGCGTTGGAGGCCGCGCTGGCGGGTTATGACGGTGCGGTTCTGGCTATCAGCCCCGACGCAGCATTCCTTGGATCGCTCGCACCAGACAGAACGATTCATCTTGGGAAATGACCGCTTTGTCCGCATCATGATATGTATTCTTTCCTGAAGGTGTCGCGACGAGGCGATGGATCACGCGGCCGTAGTCGATGTCGTGCGGCTTCGGTGCAGGGTTCACGCAGCATGCTGGCCTGTGCGGGAAGCCTGTCACCCGCTCTTGCTACCCGCGCAGAATGCATGGCTGCTTTGCCGATTGAACGACTACTTTCCGTGAGATGCCCGACCTATCTCCCTCTTGTCGCAACATGCCCGATGGATGGGCAAGATGAAAAAGGTGCTAAGATGTCTGCTGTCGAAATGAGCCATAGCCGTGCTGCCGGTGGCTTGGGTCTTGCCTTTTTCCGCGTGACCACGATGGTTTCCGCTTGGAACGACGCCCGCATCACCCGCCGCGAATTGAGCCAGCTGACGGATCGCGAGTTGAGCGATATCGGCCTGACCCGCAGCGATATCGAGCGTGTTGCTCGCAGCGTCTGAAGCAATTCAGATCGATGAACAGACCCCGCGGCGATGCCTCGGGGGTTTTTCATACGCGGGCGATGTAAATCCGAAGCGCGATGCTTGCCATCAACGCTCCGCTCGGTCGCCTTGAGGATGCCGCATGGTCCGAGGCATGCCTTTCCATGGCAAGAAATCCCAAAGGTAGCCTTTTAGCCTCGCCCACTTCGTGGGCGTTAGGTGTTTTGGCGCATAGTTTGCCGGAGTAAGGTGCCAAACCCGGATTTCAGAAGCCTATTCCGATACTCACGCGACCTTGTGCAGTGCCGCCATAAACCCCGGACCATCTGCTTGAGGTAAACTGATGCGAGATATCTTCTCCGGCTGACCTCCCTGCCTGCAGCATTCTTCAGGCGTTGATAGTTACGTACAACGCCTGAACAAGCCGCGACTGAACCTCGCATTAGGCCCCTGCGTCATGTCTGCGCGGGAGCTTTAGATTGCCGAAAGCTTCCGGATTGGCGTGATACTCCAACCTTTCAGATGGAGGTCAGGGACGCGGCGATGAAGCGTTCCTGATCACCACCGTAATTGTAGTAGTAGACCGAGAGCAGTTTGCCCTCATCCGTCACCACGCTGCGGGGATAGCCAAGGTCCGACATGCCGCCATCCTGACGCAGAATGATGTCATCGCTCCAGGTCGCGCCCTCGTCGCTGCTGGTGCGGGCGCGCAAGCCAAAGGGTGCGTCGCGATAGCCAAAGACGACCACCAACCGCCCGTCAGGCAGACGGTTCAGCGTGGGCGGGTTGCCAGCATAGCCAGTATTCGGCACCGGACGGCCGATATAGTCCCAGCTCTTGCCTTGGTCACTGGACAGATAGGCGTCGATCCATGCCTTGCGGTCCGGCCCCTTGCCTGGCGTCGAGCAGCGCACCAGTGTCAGCACCGAGCCATCCGTTCGCCGGATCGAGGCGGGCATGATGCAGAAACCGTCGGGTTCGTCGCCAATATAACCCTCAAAGGTGAAGCTCTGTCCGCCATCGCGGGTGCGGGCGCAAAAGACGCGCCCCTCGCGCCCGTTGGATTTCGTCGCGGTCAGCAGGAAAAGCGCGTCCTGCGGCCCCAATGGCACGATATCCGTGCGTGCAGAAATTCCCGGCTGGCCCAGATTGCCCATTCGCCATGGACCGCGCCATGTCCGTCCACGATCCTGACTGACATAGAACCAGCTTAGCGCATCGCCGAAAAGCCCGGTACGGGCACACATGACCAACGTTTCAGGGTCGGTGAAATCCACCGGATGGTCCAGCGGGCGCAGGTCGCGATCCGCGTCGATGCCGGGCTGTGCCTCAAGCGCGGGGATCACATGCTCATCGCCCGACAGCGTCTGGCTGCCAGGGACGAAGCCGTTGAACCGCTCCAGTGCCCATGTCCGGCCGCCGTCAAGGCTGCGGGCCTGAACGGGGATAAAGGGGCGGGTTTTGTCGCGGGCATGTAGATCTTCGGACGTGCCGCGATAACCATAGGTAAAGACGCAGACTGCCTCTTTGCCCCAGATCCACAAACCGTAGTTGGCAGGCCAAGCAGCGAAATGGTCCTGCTGGCGATAGACTTCGAAATTCTCGATCATGGGAACTCCTTCCGCGCGCGGGGACGGCGCAGGTTTCTTCTGTGGGAGGGTAGGCTCAGCCCTTGACGCCGCTCGACACCGCGCCATCCACGACGTGCCGCTGAGCGAAGAGATAGGCGAGAATGACGGGCGTGGTGATCAACGTGGCCATGGCCATGACGACGTTCCAGCGCGCATCCGGGCCGCTTTGCAAAAGCTGCAACCCAAGCTGCAACGTGGCCATGTCCCGCTGCGAAGTCAGGATCAGCGGCCAGACGAATTCGTTCCATGCGCTCTGAAAGCTCAGGACACCCAGCACGGCCAGCGACGGTTTCGCCAGTGGCAGCAGCACCCGGCGGAAGATGGTGAATGACGAGGCACCGTCCAGACGGGCGGATTCCTCATATTCCATCGGAATGCGGGTAAAGAACTGGCGCATCATAAAGATGCCAAAGGGGGTGGCGGCCGTGGGCAGGATCATGCCCCAATAGGTGTTGAGCAGCCCCGTTCCCCCGGAACCCAACCAGTCATTGCCGCCCGCGAACGGGATTTTCTGCACGATCAGGTAGACTGGTACGATCTGGCTTTGCGCCGGAACCATCAGCAGGCCAACGACCAGCGCAAAGACGATATTGCGGCCGGCGAATTGCATTCGCGCCAGCGCATAGCCCGCCATCGAACAGAAGACGAGGTTCGAGATCGTCGAGCCCCCCGCATAGATCAGGCTGTTGATCAGTTGCCGCCCCGCATCCGGCGCGTTCAATGCATCCCGGTAATTCTGCCATTCAAAGCCGTCGGGTACAAAGCTCAGGGGAAAGCGGAAGATCTCCTGATCGGTCTTGAACGAGGTGGAAACCATCCAAAGGAACGGCATCATCGTCATGATGGCGGCAAAGACGAGCAGCGCATAGCCCACGATCTTCGCTGGACTGTAGCTGCGAAAGGACCGGGCGCGGGCGGCGGCCCGGCGTTCGATGGCGACGTGTTGGGCAAGAGCGGTCATCCGTCCTTCCTCTTCATGATGCGCGTCCCGATCAGGGAAAAGGCAAGGATGGTCAGGAACAGCACCGTGGACATCGCCGCGCCATAGCCGAATTCGGTATGGGCGAAGGCGGTCTGATACATCTGGTAGACGACGGTCTCGGTCGATCCCAGCGGGCCACCCTGCGTCATCACATAAATCGCTCCGAAGACCTGAAAGGTCTGCACGATCAGGATGATCAGCAGATAGAAGGTGACCGAGGACAGCATTGGCACGGTGATGCGGAAGAAAATCTTGTGCGGGGGCGCGCCATCCAGACGCGCCGCCTCATAGACATCGTTGGGGATGTCCTGCAGACCGGCCAGATAGATGATCATCGCCGTGCCAAAATCCCGCCAGATCGCCATGACGATCAGCGAGTTGAGCGCCAGCGAGGGGTCTTGCAACCACGGGCGCGGCGTTAGCCCCAGCCCTGCCAGAGCGTTGTTCAGCGGCCCGGCATACGGCTCATAAAGATAGGCCCAGACCACGGCGGCGGCGATGAGCGAGGTCAGCACCGGTAGGTAAAAGATGGTGCGGAACGCGATCCGTCCCGGCACCTTGCGGTTCAGCGCGACCGCCGCCAGCATCCCTAGCGCCATCGTCGGGAAGGTGACGCCGAGCGTGTAATGGATCGTGTTCGCCACTGCCTGACCAAACTTTTCATCGGCCAGAAGTTTGATGTAATTGTCGAACCCCACCCAATTCGTCGGGTGCAGGAAAGAGACATCGGTGAAGCTCATCACCAGTGTCGCCGCTGCGGGCAGCAGCAGCGACATGAACAGGATGACCAACGCCGGGGCCAGAAAGGCATAGGCGCTCCAGTTCTGCTGGAAGCTGACTTCCTTTGGCTTTTGCTCGAACGCCATGCCCTTGCCCTCAGCTTCGCTTCAACAGCAGCGACGCAACCTCGTCCGAGGCGGCTTTCAGCGCGGTTTCCGGCGTGCTCTTGCCATAGACCACCTCTTGGACACCACGCGCGACGAGTGTCATCATCCGCGAGAAGACCGGCGTCGCCGGCGCGGTCGGCGGCGCATAGCTGGCGGTTTCCACAAATTTCGCCAAATATTTATCTGCCTGCACGGCTGCATCCTGCTGCGCGGCTTTCAGAGCCGGCACGTTTTTCGATGCAAGCGCAAAGGCCACTTGATTTTCGGGCGAGATTGCGAATTCGATGAATTTCATCGCCGCGGCCTCATTCTCGGCCCCTGCGCGCACGCCAAAGCAGAAGGGATCGACCAGCGACGTGAAGCCGCCGTTTTCCTTCGGAATCGGCAGCACGTCAAAGTCGATGCCACCCTTCAGCGCGTTGTTGGTGGAATAGTTCCCCGCAATCGTCAGGGCCGAGCGGCCTTGGTTGAAGGGGTTGGACATCCCGCCCGGCCCGAAAGCAAAGCCCGGATCGGTCGCCTTGTCTTCATACACTAGCTGCTGGATGAAGGTGAGCGCCTTGACCCCCTCAGGTCCAGCAAAACTGGCCGAGGTGAGATCCGCAGACAGGAGCGAGCCGCCCGCGCCCTGCAGAAGCAGGGTGAAAAGCTCGAACGCCTCAAGGTCGTTCTGGAAAAGCTGGAACCCTGCGGCCTGCAGCATCGGGCCATTGCGCTTGGTCGCGGCCTTAGCCCATTGGCGTAGCTCCGCCCAGTTCTTCGGGCCGATATCCGGGTTCAGCCCCGCCTCGGAGAGCAGCTTGCGGTTCAGGCCAAGCCCACGCGACGTGCCATAGAGCGGCATCGAGAAAAGCGTATCGCCCTGGCGGCCATAGGCCAAAAGCGAAGGATCATAGGCCGCGACGTCGACACCCGACAGCCCCTTGCCCAGATCGGCCAGCTTGCCACCGCTCGCATAGATTAGGTTGTAGTCCCAGTGCTGCACGATCAGGTCTGGCCCGGTATTGCCGTTGATCGCGGTTAGCATCTTTTCGTTCAGCTGCGACGGTTCGGCATAGAGGCTGGACGACAGCGTGATCTCGGGATGAGCGGCGGTGAAGGCTTTTTCTAGTTCTTCGCCCGCAGTCTTCTTGGACCCAGCAAGCTGGGACCAGAAGATCAGTTGCTGATCGGCGGCCAGCGCCCGCCCCGAGGCGGACATCAGGATCGGCATCGCGGCAAGACCCGCGACAGTGCCGGACAGAAACTTGCGGCGTGTGGTGTGTTTGGTCATCGTATCCTCCCCCTTGGATGACGGTGTCAGGCTTTCGCGACTGTTAGGCCGCTTTCGTCAAAGACATGGATGCGGTCGGCCTTGCATCCGACGGTGATCGCCTCGCCCTGCGTCAAGGGGCGGTCGCCCGACAGCACGCAGGTAAAGTTCTGGTCGTCGATCCGGGCATGAACCATGGTCTGCGCGCCCAGACGCTCGACGTTGTGGGGCATGATCCGGGCGGTGAACCCGCCCTCGGCCACGTCCGAGCCGAGATGTTCCGGCCTGATGCCCAGCGTCACCGCCACCCCCTCGGCCAGCTTGCGCCCGAGCCGCGGCATGACCACCTGCCCCACCCCCGCCACGTCGAAGGCACCATTGCCCAGCACCCGCGCTGCCAGCATGTTCATGGGCGGGCTGCCGATAAAGCCTCCGACAAAGCGGTTGGCCGGATAGTGGTAAAGATCCATCGGTGTGCCGACCTGTTCGACCTTGCCGCCGTTCAGCACCACGATCCGGTCGGCCATGGTCATGGCTTCGAGCTGGTCATGGGTGACATAGACCATTGTCGCGCCCAGGGTCTTGTGAAGTTGGGTAAGTTCGGAGCGCATCTCGATCCTGAGCGCGGCGTCAAGGTTCGACAGCGGCTCGTCCATGAGGAAGATGTCGGGCTTGCGTACGATGGCGCGGGCGATGGCCACACGCTGACGCTGACCGCCGGACAGTTTCGCGGGGCGATCCTTTAGCCGCGTGGTCAACTGAACGGTATTGGCGGCCCGTTCGACCTGCTGACGGATATCGGCCTTGGCGCGCTTTTCCATCTGCAGGGGAAAGGCGATATTGTCGAAAACCGTCATGTGCGGATAAAGCGCATAGGACTGAAAGACCATCGCCACGCTACGGGTGCCAGCCGGGCGGCGGGTGACATCATCCGCCCCGATGCGGATGGCGCCGTCGCTGATGGGATCAAGCCCCGCGATCAACCGCAATAGCGTGGATTTGCCGCAACCCGACGGGCCGACGAAAACGGCGAACTCGCCATCCTCGATCGCCAGCGAGACGTTCTGGATCGCGTCGAACGCGCCGTAGCTCTTGGACACGTTGGCAAGCTCAAGGCGGGCCAAATTCTCTCCTCCCTCATTCGGGCGCGACCCGGTCCTGTCCGGATCGCGCAAATTCTCCTTGATCCGCGCGCAGCCCCCTCAGCCGCGCGCCTCAGAATTCGATCGCGCGTTCGCGCGCGTTGACGATGTGCTGTTCCATCGCCTCGACCGCCTTTTGCGGATCGCGTGCAATGACTGCGTCAATGATTGCGAAATGATCGGCAAAGGCGAATGGCAGCACATGCTGCGACAAAGTCACGCGGTCCAGCTTGATCAGCCGCATCCGCACCGCATTTGCCGCATAGATCTGAATTATAAGGTCGTTCTGCGTCGCCTCGACCAACAGGCGATGAAACCCGTCATCGACCCTCTGCCCGCGCTCGAACATGTCGGGCGAAGGCTGGTTCACAACCTCGTCCAGAATTGATTGGTGAAGGGCGCGCTGTTCCAGCAGCACTGCGTCAGGCATCCGGCGAACGGCGGTCAAAACCGCCTCACGCTCAAGCGCCATACGCAACTGAAAGGCATCGCGGACCATCTGAAGGTCGATCTGAGTAATCTGGATGCCCCGTTGCGGCATCACGATCAACAGATGCTCGGCCTGCAGGCGGGGCAGCAATTCGCGTAGAGCACCAATGGAAAGCCCCAGCAGATCGACCAACTCGCGCTGCGAAACGAACTGACCCGGCCGCAGCCTGCCATCAAAGAGCGCCTCGCGGAACATCTCGTACGCAACCTCCTTGACCGAGCGAGGCTCGGTCCGAATGGCCGTCTGGATTCCACTACTCATTCCCGCACCGCCGCCATCGGGGCCACATGGCCGCCCGTCAACATGAACCTGAAGGTCAAATATGCGCCCGCCCGGCCATCCGTGGACGGCGCAGGGATGTGCAGTGCCTCCCTTTTAACTGATACAATCAGTTGTCGAATAACCAGTCAAGTGACTTATTTACAAGCGATCCGATATTGGGCATGCTTGCGCTAGTTCACACCGGAGAAAACAGGTGGATCTCGGAAATCCAACGCCATATCAACTTCTTGCAACTGCGATCACGCGGGCGATCAATGATTCCGACCGCATTGATGAACCATCGCTGCCCGAGATCACCGACCTGCAGGGATATGAGGCGCAGGCGCTTTCCTTTGCGGCACTGGGCCAACCGCGCGCCGGTTCCAAGTTAGCGCTGAAGACCGAGGCGGTCGCCGCCCCGCTGCTGTGGACCAACCGCGGCACGGAACAGGCCTATCTTCCGGGCCTTGCGATAGAGGTGGAATTCGCGTTGCAACTCGAACGCGATCTGCCCCTTGGAGCCAGGGTGACCCGCGCCGATATCCTCGATGCGATCGGCAGCGTCTCGCTGGGAGTGGAACTGATCCGCAGCCGCTATAAGACCGGCAGCAGCCGCGTCCTTGGCATGGCGCTTGCGGATTTCTTTGCCAATGTTGGCTATGTTCTCGGCCCGACGCTTTCCAAAAGCGTGCTCGAGCCGAACGCCGTAACCCCACTGCGCCTGACCGCCGCAGGGGTGACGCTGGCCGAAGGCCCGGCACGCCATGCCGATACCGATCCGCTGAAGGTGCTGGTCGATGCCGCCGCACGCGCCACGCTCCCCGATGCGCGGGCGATCCTTTCCGCGGGGCAAGTTCTGACCACCGGCTCGCTTTGCGGCATCGTGACACTGCCCAGGCCCGGTGCCGTCACGATCGAACTGGGTGGCCAAGTCCTTACCGTCAACTTCCGGGAACTGGGCACGGCCTGATCCCGGCGCGACATGAATGACAGACAGATCGGGCAAGTGCCCGCGGCACCAATCAGGATGAGATAGGAAATGCCAGTGACTGACAAGGATACGGCGGATCGTCACACGGGCGTCTGGCCCGTCATGCTCACCCCCTTTACCGAGGACCTCGAGATCGACTGGTCCTCGCTCGAAAATCTGATCGACTGGTATATCTCGGCGGGCGTCCACGGCCTCTTCGCCAACTGCCAGTCGAGCGAGATGTTTTTTCTCAGTGATATCGAGTCGCTGAAGCTCACCCGCTTCGTGATGGATCATGTGGATGGCCGCGTACCGGTCGTGGCCTCGGGTCACACGGCCTCATCCCCTAACCATCAGGTCGAGCAGCTTCAGGCCACGGCGGAAACCGGCGTCGACAGCGTCATCCTGATCTCGAACCGGCTTGCCAGCGCGGATGAGCCCGAGGTGGTGTTGTTGGAACGTCTGGCCACGTTGACCGAGCGGATACCGGAATCGGTTGGCATCGGTATCTACGAGTGCCCCTATCCCTACAAGCGCCTGCTTACTGACGGGGTCGTGCGCTGGTCAGCGCAGTCGGGTCGCTACACGTTTCTCAAGGACACCTGCTGCAACCTCGACACGCTTCGACGCCGCGCGGAGATCGTAAAAGGCACGCGGATGCATATCGCAAATGCGAACGCCCAGACCCTGCTGCCAAGCCTCAAAGCCGGCTGCCACGGCTATTCCGGCGTGATGGCGAATTTTCACCCCGCGCTTTATGTTTGGTTGACTGAAAACTGGCAGGCAGAGCCGGAAAAGGCAGAGGTACTGCAACAATACCTGTCTACTGCGGCGCTTATTGAGTCGCTGGACTACCCGGTTTGCGCCAAGGACTTTCAACGCTCTATCGGCAATTTCACGAGCGACAAGAGCCGCACACGCCCGGTCGGATCCTATTACGCGGGGCATTATTCTGCGACGATGCAGCAGATGGTGGCACTTGGCGACGCGCTGAAATCGCGCCTTTCGCTGTCGGCGGCCTGAACGCGTCTTGCGATTATGGGCGAAGTGCAAGGCGGGTTTTACCCCTAGTCTCTCAACTCCTCGCCCATGATGGGGATTCCTATTTCGGGTGTGTCGCGCGTGAGCATCGGCTCGAGAGGCTGAGAGAGGGTTTCCCAGCTATAGGCCTTCCGCATTTGGATCTGGCCTGAGGCGAGGAGCGCCCAGAGCAGCATCGGCACGGTTTCTGTGCAGGGCAGGACGATCTGGGTCTTGATCCGGCGCCGGAATTCTTCGTTCAGACGCTCGATGGCATCTGTGGTCCGCGGACTTCCATTGTGAGGGATCGAGGCGGGTGAAGCTGAAAAGCCGGTCGCCCGCTTCCTCGAGGCTGTCGGCAACGGGGCGGTACTTCAGCTTGCATTTGCGCAGTAAGGCCTTGCGTCGCTTCTCGATCTCGGCGGCGGTATCGGCGTAGATCATGTCACGATAGTCTTCGCTCAGCTCGTAATGCAGGCGCTTGGGCGCATGGCCGAGCAGTTTCGATGCTTGTGAACCGTGCAGCGCTGGATGGCTAGATCCTCGCCCCAGAGCGCAACGAGGGCGGATTCAAGGCCCGGAGCGCCATCGACGATCACGAATTCGGGATGCCGCAGACCCCGGGCATCCAGATCGGTCAGGAACTGACCCCAGGCAGCCGTGCTTTCGCCGCCCATGTTTTTAATCGAGATCAGCACCTACTGCCCGTCGCGGCGAATGCCGATCGCGGCCAGATCACGAGTGGACCAGGCGTTCCAATCGACCTTCACCTTACGCCAGACTCGGCACACCACATCCTTGCTTACGGCACCTTCAAAAAGGCCGAAGAGCGCGCTAGACTCGACGTATAATTGGTCCCCGCCAGGTAGACCGCCGCAATCAGGATCTCGGCCTTCCTGGTCAGCCGCTGGTAGCGCGGCAGCGCCTTCGAGCACCATTCGGTGACTTGGCCCGCCTCGTCCGCGATCCGGGCGCGTGGCACGCGAACGGTCTCGGTGCCGAATGTGCCGGTCAGCTGCCGATCGAGGTATCCCTTGGCCTTCTCCTCGCCGCGGCCGTAGCGAAGCCGGCCAAGAAATTCGGCAAGCTCCTCATCGAACTTGGCTTCGATGGTGGCTCGGACATTCGCCCGCAGTCGGTCCTCGATCGGATCATAATCTGTCGTCTCAAGCAATGGCGCAGAGCGCAAGTAGTCGTTAATCTCGTTCATGGCATGATCTCATTGGCGGTTGCAGCCGCCGTTTGGGTGGGTGTTAGTTCATCCGGAGATTATGCCGCCTTCGACCGGCGCTGAGGCCGGCGTGCCACTGAAAGACGAAAATTATCTGATCCACTCAACCATCCATTCTGCCAAGGGGCAGGAATGGAAGGCGGTCTTCGTGCTGAACGTGGTCGACGGCTGCATCCCCTCGGATCTCGGGACTGGGCAGACCGCCGATCTCGAAGAAGAGCGGCGTCTTCTCTATGTCGCCATGACTCGGGCTAAAGACCAACTGACCTTGGGCGTGCCGTTACGCTTCTATGTCACGCACAGGCCAAACGCGGCGTCCGGCATCTCTTCGCCGCCCGCACCCGTTTTATCACCAGCGACATGCTGGAGCATTTCGTCGTCACGCGATGGGCCCCGCCACACGCGACCGAGGCCGCTGCCCCTGCCCCCGGCCGCGTCGATATCCGTGCCAGTATGCGGGATATGTGGGGGTGATGGCCCCTGCCCTTTTCAGCTGAAGCCGTGAGCCCATCGGGCCAACTCCCGGCGCAGTCGCCGGTCTCGCTTCAGGTGCCATTCCCGGCTCATCGCCTCGTTCCGCGTTGGCAAGCGCTCGGCGTAGATCAGGATCCATCTTCGCCCTCGCGTTGATTAGGCTCCGAGCGCTGTGCCGGAATTGTGCTCCGCCAGCCGTCGATTCAGGTCCAGAGTCCAACCCACATAAGTCCGACAACCGTCGCTGGCTTGGCAACCGAGAATATAGGCATAGGCCGTCATCCCCCCTGCCCTACCCTACTGAAGCGAGACTGCCGGCGAAGCGCTCGGCCAGTTGCTCACGGCTAAACGTCTCGGCGACGAGATCGACAAAGACGCGGGTCTTTGCCGGCAGCAAGGTCCGTGAGGCGTAGTACAGCGAGATCGCCCCGGCATCGGCATACCAGTGCGGCAGCAACCGGATCAGGCTGCCGTTCTCCAACTCACGCAGCACATCGGACACAGCCAGCAGCGCCACGCCAAGGCCCAGCTTTGCCGCCTCGCGCATGGCGGCGGGATCATTGACGATGATGGTGTCGGGAAGTGGTGCCGCCTTCTCTGTCCCAGCCACATTCCGCATCACCCATTGCCGCACCCTACCCGTCCGCAGCGAGCGCATCGCTATCCCCTCCATTCGCGACAGATCCTCGGGGTCACTTGGAGGGGTGCGACCGGCCATGTATCCCGGCGCGGCAACCGCGATAATATGCGCGGGCGCAAGAGTGCGGGCAACGATCCCGGGCGTTAGATCAAACCCCGCGCCGATGGCCACGTCATAGCCTTCGGCAGCGAGATCGACATGACGGTTCTCGAAATGCCATTCCGGCCGGATCAGCGGGTGGCGGCGCTTCAGTTCTGGCAGCAGCGGCAGAATGAATTCTGCACCAAATGTCGGGCTCAGGCTGACCTTCAGCACCCCTGCCGGCTCGGAGGCCCCGGAGGAGACATCGGCAATCGCCGTCTGCAATGCGTCGAGATTGCCGCCGATCGATTGCAAGAACCTTTCCCCCGCCTCGGTCAGAACCAGTTTGCGGGTAGAGCGCTGGAACAGTCGCACACCCAGATTGCGCTCCAGCATCGCGACATTGCGGCTGACGGCGGCCGGGGTTAGAGACAAGCGTCGCGCCGCTTCCGAGAAACTCGCGGATTCAGCGCTTTTGACGAAGCTTTCCAGATTGGCGAGGGTTTCCATCATACCTTCAACGATCACTTGAAGCCGAGACAAATCATTACCGGCTAATTTGAGATAAGCAACAGGCGCATCTTCACCGCATCGAAACCCGATGGAGTGAAGACCATGACCCTCACCCTTGCTGGAAAGACTGCCCTCGTCACCGGCAGCTCGCGCTCGATTGGCGCGGCGATTGCGAAAAGACTGACTGCCGACGGCGCGGCGGTCGCCCTGACCTATAGCGCCTCGCCCGAGCGCGCCGCGGAGGTCGTCGCCGAGATCGAAGCCGAGGGCGGCAGAGCGCTGGCCATCGCTGCGGATGCGGGCGATCCCGAGGCCGTCCGCGCTGCCGTGACCCGGACGATTGAGACCTTCGGCAGCATCGACATTCTCGTGAACAACGCTGGTCTCGGCCTTGGCGGTCCGATCGAGGAACTCCCTTTCGAGACCGATCAGCGCATGATCGCAGTCAATGTCACTGGAATCTTCGTCGCGACCCAAGAGGCCGCGCGGCACATGAAACCCGGCGGGCGGATTATCCGGATCGGCTCGTCAATGACCCGCTACGCGGCCTTTCCGACCGCCTCGCTTTACACCCTGACCAAGGGCGCGATCACCGGCTTCAACCGCAGCCTTGTCCGGGATCTGGGACCGAAGGGAATTACTGTCAACACTGTGCATCCCGGGCCCACCGATACCGACATGAACCCGGCCGATGGTCCTGTCGCCAAGATCGTAGGTCCCGGCATTGCGATCGGCCGCTACGGCCAACCATCCGAGATTGCCAATGTCGTCGCCTTCCTTGCCAGCCCCGAGGCGGCCTTCGTCACCGGTGCCGAAATCGTCGCCGATGGCGGGCTGACCGCATGAACCGCAACAGGAGTGAAACCATGAACAGCATCGGCATTATCGGCGCAGGCAATATCGGCTGCGCCTTCGCCACCGCCCTCGCCCGCAACGATATTCGTGCGACCCTGTCGAACAGTCGCGGCCCCGAAAGCCTGCGCGATGTGGTCGCCAGTCTTGGCCCCAGCATCGAGGCAGGCACCCGCCAGAAAGCTGCCTCGAAGAATATCGTCTTCGGCGCAGTGAACTGGTCGAAGCTTCCTGCTTCGCTGAAGGGCCTGCCGGATTTTGGCGGGCGCATCGTGATCGACGCGAACAACCCGATCGAAGCACCGCTTTTCAAGCCAGCGGAACTGGGAGGCCGACTGTCGACTGAGGTCTTTGCGGATCTCGTGCCCGGTGCAAAGGTGGTCAAGGCATTCAATCATCTGCCGCCGGAACTGCTCTCAAGTGATCCCCGGTCAGAGGGCGGTCGGCGCGTTCTGTTTTATTCCGGCGACGACGCGCGATCCAAGTCTGCGATTGGCGCATTGATCGAACGCCTTGGTTTTGCCGGTTATGATCTGGGTCGGATCTCTATGGGCGGCCTGCTGGCTCAGTTCACTGGCGGCCCACTGCCTGCGCTCAATCTCCTCCGGTTCAATCAACTTGGTTAAGAGTAGAGGTAGTACAGCGTTGGCCCTTTAAGTTAGAGAGCGGGCCTACATGGCTGCATCACCAGGAAACGAAGGAAATATGTCTCAGCATGTATAGGATGTATCGAGAGACATGTTGTAGGAGCAGGATAGCGCTGGCCAGCCAGGTTTTCACGTCAGCGATTTACCGGGCTGTACCCCTGGATCTCCTGTTGGCGGGATTGCGGCTCAAATGTTTACCCCGGTAAACATGATCAAGAAAACATCTGCTCTCTCCAGATTGTTTACCGAGGTATACATCTCGTGGTACCATAATGATGCTGTGGACCGGTAACGCGACCAGCGAGCGAGCGGAACATCGTGATGAGATTAAGATCGTTTCGTTGAAACCTCTGCGCGAGGCTGTTCAGGTATCCAGATGGATTTCTGATATGGCCAATCGCCTCGATGATCCCAAGGATTGCAAGAGTAAATCCATATCTACCAAGTTGCATTTGGCTGTACTGAAGTACTCTGGGCTCAATTCCTACGGATGGAGCGAGTTGCGCGGCTACAGCTGCCAGTTCATCCCAGCTTTCAGGGTGAAAGCCGCATAGCTCTGTGGCGGTACGGGCGAGAGTAATGCATTCACGAACGGTGATGTCGTCGTCATAAGCTGATTTTTCAACCAAAGTGGTTGGCTGGCTTTGCTGCCTGTTGTCTTGGCTAACAGATTCATAGTTTTCTTTTATCTGACTCTGAATATGTCGGTCAGTTTGACTGTCGCTGCCGGACATTTCGTTCGTATTTGAGGGCAGGGACGAGTTGGAATTCGCTAGGTGCTCAATTGCAGCCGTTTCGAGCTGAGCGAAAATTTCGCGAAGTTCGGTGCTATCGATCGAGCGTCGGAGTGAGAGGCGTGCGGTTTCGCGGAGGTGCTCCGAGCCTGTGGTCGGGTTCCGAAAAAGGATATCCCGAATTTGGGAGCGTAGTACTCTTATGAGCGCATCCTCGCGGCGGCATTCCTCTGCCAGAGCTTCCAAATGCGATCGGATATGAAAGATCGGCGAGAGGTCGATCCCGTACGCGAGAACGCTTTGCGCATCATGATCTTTTACCTGATATCGCTTTCCGTTGGGGCTGGAGCGCCGCATTAGGAGCCCGCATGATTGTAGATGTACCAGACGCCGCCGTAAGGTTCGTTCGTCGATGCCGTCACAGCGTTCGATGAGCACTCGGTTGGATGCATAGACCATCATCTGATCATGATTTGGATCTGGCCGAAGAAGCGACAGAAGCCCGCGGAGAACCATGATATCCCGGTCACGCAGATTCAGGTGACGCCTACAAGTCCTTGCGAGATCAAGTAGGGACCAGCGTGCGTCTTTCGGCGCGTCGCCAACTGTGGCGGAGTGATGTTTGCGCGACGCCAAGGCCTGGCGCCCGGCATGCATAGGGATGGGCGATGTCACGGATTGTTGCATGATTCGTTCAAGCGGAACGTTCAGGCACTCTCAAAGGGACCGTTCACGGCCAGAATTCGCGACTATTCTGCGACTTTTCTCTGTAAGAGCAGACAAAAGCAATCGGATCACCGACCTGCGATGTTGCGTGCGATTCGGGCCTGCGCTAAATTGCTCGAGCTAGAAGATGAGCATTCTCAGGGTTGGCGCCCTGTGTTTTGCGCGGGCCTTCCGGGTGGGTTCCATTCGGGAGGCCTATCTTTTTCCGACACTGCTCCTTTGTTGTTGTTGGTTTCTCATTTCACTCTGCGTCGCTTGATCGCGCGAGGAACTCGGAATGAAGCCGCGGGAAAAGTGTTTCCGCGTTCTCGAGCAGCCAGGTGGCAAACTGGTTTTCGGTCGCGGATGATTGGAAGATCAGTTTGCCTTTCTGAAGCGAAAGCGAGCCAAGTTCACTCCCGTCCTGTGCCGTGATTGCCAATTTTCGTGCCTTAGCCGTCGGGCGTCCAACGCTCGGAGCTTTGCTGCCGAGGAGGGATTTTTCCCAAGCATCAAACCGCTGGTCCGAGGTGAGATCAGCTTGAAACGGGGCAGGGTGGACCGATACCGCGTCTATCTTGGTCTCGATGATGCGGGACGCGAGCTCGTACCAGCGCTTCCACCCGACAGAAGGTGCGGCACCAATCCTCTCAATGACTTCGCGTGGAAACGCCTCTCGGACCTTGCGCATGTGAGAGGTGTGGCTTCGATTGACGTTGAGAGCGTCCTGCACGACATGCGCCTGATACCCGGCATCTTCCAGATCACCGGCAAAGAGCGCCTTCTCGATGAATGACGGGTCCTTACGGAGATTGTTTTCCTGGCCCTGAGCCAGAACTGCCTCTTCATCCGAGAGGGTTTTAATCAAGGCCTTGATTGGCGTGCCAAGCGTTTTGATAGCTGCAAGCCGCCTGCGGCCATAAACGACCTGATATCGCCCACTTAGGGTTGGGTGGGGACGGAGCAGGATGGGAACCTGCTGTCCGTGCTTTGAAATGCTCTCCCGCAGGTCTGCAACGTCATCATCGATGTTGCCCAACCGGTCTTTGAGACCAGTGTTTTCAATTAGGTTGGGATCGATTTCTTGGACTGAGCGGCTACCGACGCTTCGCAGGTCGTTTCGGATTGCTGCAATAGGGCCAGCATGCTGAAAAACCTCAGGCATGTTGGACCCAGAGCGAGATGTGTTTGTGTTGGCGTCATCACTACGCACTTTCGACGGAGCAATCCCCTCGAACATGTTTTTTCGGGCCATATCAGAGTCTCCCCCAAGCCTTGTGGATCTCTTGCTCCAGTTCACGGGCGACAGCATTCACCGATTCCATAGCGCGATCAAAGGTGTTGCGGTTCATGCTGCCGCGGCCAACCTCGAAAAGGGTCTGATGCGTAAGGCCAGCGTCTGCAATGGCCGTAGATTTCAGGAAGGTTTCGGTCATAACGCGATTTCCGAAGTTTGCACGCAGCAGACCTGCGACCTGAGCTTGTGGGCCGTCTGATGGCTCGAAACGCGAAACGAGATAGCGAAGGAAGTCGTATTCGAGCGACATCCCTGACTCGCGGATTGTGTCTAAGAGCGACGATGTCATGGTCAAGAACTGCGCCAATGACGCGACATCGATGAAGTTAGGTACCACCGGAACGATGATTGAGGAGGCGGCAACCAGCGACGAAAGCGTCAGGAACCCAAGCTGTGGCGGGCAGTCGATAAAGACCAGATCATAACTAGCCTCGACGGAGAGAATTGCTTCCCGAAGACGTAGATAGAAGGGAGGCTCGACGCCCCGGCGAAGCGCAAACGGGGTTTCGGTTTCGTATTCTGACAGGATCAAGCCGCCTGCGGCTATGTCTAGTCCATGAAAATAGGTCGATCTGATGACCTCGCTCATTGGAAGGGGATCATCGTATCGGATGGCGTCGTAAATTGTACCCTTGTGCGCAAAGTCGATCTCCGGCCGCAGGCCGGTCATGGATGACAGAGACGCTTGGGGGTCCATGTCGATCACGAGAACACGATATCCGTGCAACGCGTACCACTGGCTAAGATAGGCCGTGGTTGTGGTTTTTGCGGATCCGCCTTTGAACGAAACACAAGAAAGGATTTGGAGGGGTTCGCCGCCGATGCGGCCTCGTAAATAGAGGGAGGGGTCACGAGTCGCCCGTGCCAGAGCGAGCCTAATCTGTCCCAGATCTTCGGCCGAATAAGTCCTTCGTCCACGTTGGTCCATTGACACGTCGGGGATCTTTTCCTCAGCGTGCAACTTCCTAAGGTGGCCAGGGGTAAGTCCGAGAAAATCTGCGGCTTCGGCAGAGGAGAATGTCCTGAGGTATTTTCGCGCATCAGGCGCAAAATTGCGCTCTAGATGCAAGCGGATAGACTCGTGCAGCGTCGATGCGTTGCTTTGAAGCTCGGCGAACACACGCTCTTCTGACATACCGCCCTCACAGTCCCACGCCGGGTCGCCCAGCCGCTCGCTTTCGAGCATTATTGTTCTGTAGCGCAAAAAACCGCAATTCTCGTAATTTTGCGCTACAGCAAGAAATGCTTCAAGTTCATTGGTCCTGCAAGAAAATTCGACGGCGGATCCTCAACTTTTGGGAGCGCAAGAGATGACCGCCGTGTGCCGTCGAACTAAGATATTGAAAATAAGTAAATTAAAATTGCCTCCTGAGACCTTCGACGATGGTCCCCTTGCCTTTGTGGATGTCGACGGGTGTCCGGCTCACGAGCCTTGCTGACTCGTCTAACTCGAATCGAGGCCAACTCACGACTCATTGCGCCGGCACACGTCCGAAGCTCATGCTTCGGCCTTACGCGACCATACGGAGCTTTTCTGCGAGACCAAAGGAAAGTGGGCGGCAGGTGGTTGGCATATGGTGAATTTAGCCCTCAGGCTCGGTAACTGACTTCATTTGCTGTATGAGTATTCCCTTAAGCTCGGACGTGCGCCCCTGAAACGAGGCGATCGCGGCATTGATCATTTCATCTGTGGTGACGCCCTCCCATGTGAGTGAGTGGCCGGCACGCGCAGCAAGATAGCGCACGTACTCCCGCAAAGCCCGACCATTGCCCTCGCGAAAGGGATGCAGGACGTTGAACTCTCCCATGTAGAACGCCATGCGTTCGGCCCATTGCTCTGCATTGCGGCCTGCCAGCCAGTTTTCAGCTGCAAGCTCGCGCCCCAGCCTAATGCCCTCCTGTTCGATGAATCGGCAATTGGCGAAGCGGCTTCCTCCCTTTGAGATATCGACATCGCGAATTGTGCCAGCCCAAGAATAGATGTCTCGAAACAGGGCGTTATGGATGCTCAGCAAGTAGGAAAAACCTGGACCATCTGCAGGCTCGGGGATGGGATTCAGACCGATCTCAATGGTTGCTAGGAGGACGATAGCCGCCTCAGCCTCATCAAGTTTGGCTTGGCTATGGAGGTTGAGCTTGTTGATCAGCACCTCGCTACCCGGATAAAGGTGCCGATCGTCGCCTTCGTATTTGGACATGCCTCAGAGAGTGCTGACGGCTTTGCTGTATCTCGTCACGAGACGGGTTCGAAGATCCGACAGGCTGACTTGCCCGGTTTCGAACGCGGCGAAGTCAGCACGCGCCTGTGCATCGAGTTCCAGTCCCTCGATCTTCTGGCTGGCGATGGCGCTCGCAATAAGTTCGCCGGTCAAAGCCCGAGGAGAAGTAGATGGTTGGGCCAGAGATGAAGACTTGGTCTGCATGATTCATGTCCGTTGAATTATCAAGTCAGACCCTAACAGATGTTGGGACAGCATGCATCGCCGTAAATGTGGCATTGCATCGATTCGAGAAGGGCAGGGGGCTCGGAGGGATTGTTAGTCCCGCGATGAGCACCGCTTTCTGAGGGCCTTGCGGCGAGCCAACAACCCTTGATGTCTCGATTTTGGCTAGTCCCGATAAGTGGACCTTATCGGTGAACACGGCCCTAACCACGACTGTTCAGGTGAACCGCATCTGATCCACAACTTACGGATAAAATAAACAATCTCCTGTCTTTTCCCCTGTTACGGTTGACGCCCTCACTTACCGTAATAGCGCCCGGACCGCAGACGGCCTGTCCGGCGTTTTGCGTTTCTCAGGAGGTCGCGCCTCGGGCGACAGCGCTATCGTTGCTCATCCGACGCGACGATAGCGTTGGAGGCCTCTGTCACAATCCATTTGGGCATTTCGACAATCTTGCCAATAGCGCGTGCTGTTGCGGCGCGAGCGGCCTCCAACTCCGCCACCGCAGCTTCCAAGGTCGGAAAATCACCCTGCACGGTTGTATTGGGCAGGCGGTAGGCCTGACCATTCTGGACTGGAATCCAAGGCGACCAGCCCCGAGGTATGGTCTGCTCGATGAATGGAGCATACGGGCTGGGGAACGTATTGGTTAGGTCATAGGACGCAAGGAATTGGGGCATTTATCACTCCGGTTGTGTCTGCAGTGAAACACATCACCCCTAGCATGACTCCCCCGCAGCCGTATCCCTGCCTAAAAGGGCAGAAAGGTTAAACAAATCCATTCCGATTCGCTTGATCCTCCCCGAACGGGACGGCGGCCACGACCGCTCTGTGTCGCGCAGGCCGTCTTCTGAAATTCAGCCGTCTATCAGCTTGTCCAACTCAGGGTTTCCCCTAAAGCCATCACATTCATAAATGCCGATTACATTTTCGCCTGCCGGCGGTGCAGCGCGGGGATGGGTAAGCTGGGCTAGGTAATCGCGGAGATGTTGTGGATCCTCTATGATGCCGCCTTGCCGCAATCGCGCCATCGGGTTCAGACCACACCCCAGAACGGTGCTGTACTCGTCGATATTCTCAGTGTTGCACCGCACAAACTTCGTCGTGGCTCACCCCTCAAGAATGGTATCAGCATCGCATGCGGCGCGATGTCGACAAAACCTGCTTCAGTACGGTTCACCTGCCGAGAGTGCATAAAGTCCTTGACTGCCCCCCGCCTTTGTTGACATCTTGCCGTCACCACGATTGTACCCGGACGGCAGGCAGCCTGTCCGGGCGTATTGGTTTTTCGTCGTGATCTCTCCTGACGGCCCCGCCCGAGCAATCGGCGCGGGGTTTTCTTTATCAGGCGATCATGTCGAGATCGACGGACAGGGCTTCGGCAATCCGTTTCAGGGTCGCAATCGAGCCGGTGCGTTTGCCTTGCTCGATGGTCACCAGCTGCACCCGGTTGACGCCAGATGCTTCGGCCAGAGCCATCTGGGTCAGGCCGCGAAACTCGCGCAGCACCTTGATCGGGTTCTCGCCTTCCACGATGCGGTTGACCACATCAGCGGGGTAGCTTTCTTCGCCCGCATCCAGTGCCGCCTTGGCGCGGTCATAGGCCTGCAGGTCGGCAAGGTCTTCCGCCGCTTCGCGCAGGCGGTCATATTCTTCGCGGGTGATCGTGATCATCTCGTTCATGTTCGCCTCCTATCAGTCGTAAATCCCGCCACGCGGGCCAATTTCCAGAACGGCCAGGACGTTGCCCTGGTCGTCCATGATGACACGCCAGTCACCCACCCGCAGCCTGATGCCCTCGCGTCCTTTCAGCGCCTTCACGTTATTCGCCTGCGAAGCAGGGTCGGCAGCGTATTCGGCGATCTTCTCACGGACGCGGACAGCCATATTGCGCGGCATCCGGATCAGGGCTTTCAGGGCTGCTTTGGTGTAGGTGATCTGCTTCATGAGCTATGTGTAGCTCATAGCTACACATGTAGTCAAGAGTTACACAACCTGACTATTGCCTGATCCGCTTACATTTCCCTTCCCATCCGCTCGACCGCTTCCCGAGCGGGGAACACTGGCCGCTTTCACAACGCATGGTTCGGGCTTCCGAAAATCAGGGGCGCAGATCAGCCAGCTTCAGCGAATCCACCGAGCTTGGGTGACATCTCGCTTTCTGGCTTCGTTCAAGAGCCAGTTTACCGCCTCGGTTAGATCATTGACCTGCTGTTGTAGTTGTTCGTTCTGCTTTTGCAGGACGCTGTGATAGGAGATATGCTCGCCCGCACGTTCGCGATATGCGGGTTTGGGCAGCTGCCGCCTCAGAAGGTTTTCAGGGACGCTCATTCTACTCACCTTTCCATCTGGATGAGCCGAGTGTGCCTCAAAAAGGTTGCCGGCGCATATCCGCGCGAAATTCATGACGCCGGTGGGATGAGCACGCCCCAGCGAGGGTTCCACTTGGCCCCTTGGTGAAGGTAGGCCCCGCGCCGGCAATGAAGCCATCGAAGGGGGCTGGTAAACCCCTGCTCGCGATCCGCTGCGGGCTTCGTTCCTCCGTGGGCCGCCCAATTATAACGGACGGTGATGGTGCCGTTCGAAAACACCTCAAGACAGGTCATGTCGGGTGGAATGTCGTTCAGGTCACGGATCTGTTCGAACTTCAGCATTTGCTCCTCCTCGTGCTGAACGACCAGCTTGCCGCCGCTCGGGTTCCCAAAGCAATACAGCATCGCGACGCATCTAAACTTCGAGGCCGGGCATGGCAAAGCAGCGCGACCTAACCCCCAAACAACAGTTGTTCGTTCAGGAATACTGAAGGACTTGAACGCTGCCGCTGCCGCGCGCCGGGCAGGATATCTCGGGGCGATCCTCGCCAAGTAGGGCATCAAGTAGACCGCGAGGCCGGGCTCGGAATTGATCAGCGATAGCCTGACAAGAAACGGGAGAATGATGCCCCCACACAGTCACTTGCTTGCCATTGCTTTCCGAATGCTCTTTGCGGAGTGATAAATTATGGGTGACCAGCCTACCAGCTATGGCGTGGGATGGGCATCTCATGGACCACCGCAGGAGACGCTTAGCAATCGGCTCATGGATCGAGGATTACAACGACAACCACCCGCACTCAGGGCTGAAGATGCGCTCGCCCCGCGAGTTCATCGCAGCTGAAACCGCAACCGCCTGAGTGTCCGGCGAAACGGGGGCAAGACCAGTCGGGGCTTACCTGTCCCCTACCCTAGCAATCTTTATCCTCGTCCGCTGCCAATGCACCCCAAGGCTCGTCCGCGTCAAAATTCCCCAGATAATATAAAAATTCCATTGGCTTAACAGAGATTTCATATTTGATCGACGGCGGGATCGTTTGGAGGATGAGGAATATGGATGCGCTCAAATTGATGATGATGAGCCACTTCATATCTCGCACCCGCACACTTTGATAAACATTTAACGAATACGCAGGTGTATAGCGGATTTTCATCACATCCTAAAGCTGTGTTATGGGTTAATTCCCCATGTCAGTCGGGCCCGTGAGGCTAATCGCGGATGTGGAGGGCGACAAAGATACCAGTTAGCTAGCGGATAGCTTATCGTTACTAGATAGCTTTCTGATAGCGTTCAGAGAGGCCAGCAATAGCTGAATCTTTCTCATTATCGAGATCTGATAGCTACCAGATAGCGAAGAGTTAACTAGTAGCTATCGGATAGCGTCTTGTCAGAATCAGTGCTTTTAGGCTTCCTGTAGAAAAAGAGCAGGGACAGGACATGCCAGTAATCAGCTTTGCGAACCCCAAGGGCGGGGCCGGGAAGACCACAACCGCCCTCTTGGCGGCGACACAGCTTGCCGAGGCAGGCGCTTCCGTCGCCATCATCGATGCCGACCCGGAGCGCTGGATTTCGCAATGGGGCGCGCTGCCGGGCAAACCGGACGCGGTGCGCATCATCAGCGACGTCACCGAAGACACCATTGTTGATGTCATCGAGCGCGAAGCCGCCCAGGCGCAATTCGTCATCGTGGACCTTGAGGGCACAGCATCATTGATGGTGGCAAACGCTATTGGCATGTCGGATTTCGTGACGATCCCGCTGCAGGGGTCGAGCATGGACGCGAAGGGTGGGGCTAAGGTGCTGAAGCTGATCGCCTCGCAGGCAAAGCTGGCACGTCGCACGATCCCCCACGCTGTCGTGCTGACCAGGACCAGCGCCGCCGTTCGGTCGCGCAGTCTGAAGAACGTCACCAGCGAGCTTGAGGAAGCGGGCATCCCGGTTTTCGAGACGGCTATCGTCGAGCGCGCAGCCTATCGCGACCTGTTCGACTTCGGCGGCACGCTATCTGGCCTCGATGGCGCGCAGACCAGCAACATTCAGAAGGCCATCGACAATGCGCGCGATTTTGCGGGCGAGCTGGTCGCGAAGATCCGCGAGGTGTCCGCATGACCGGCACGCGCGCCAAGATCGGCTTCGGTGATGCTCTCGGGGATCTGGGCAACTTCATGCCATCCAGCCCGGCAAAGTCTGTGCCAGCGCCAGAGGCAGCCGCACAGGCCGGGTTTATGCGCCGGGAGCCTGTACCGATACCTGCGCCGCAGAAGCAGCAACGGCGGCGCAGGACGGGCCGCAATGCCCAGATCAACATCAAGGCCACGCCAGAGACGCTTGAGGCATTCTATACCGCAGTCGATGCAATGGGCTGCGGGGTAGGGGAGGCGTTCGAGATGGCCGTCGAGCTGCTGCAGAAGAGGCTATCTGATGGATAACTGATACCTAACTGGTAGCTGTTAGGTATTAATCGTTTCTCACGGCCGACCACGCTTCTCAAACCACTTCCGGCAGAAGCCCAGAAAGGCCATTTCCGGGTTGCGTGGGGTCTCGGTCGCCCAAGCCCTCCATTCACTTTCGATGTAGCGCACATCCCAGCCAGGCGCAGCCTCACGGGCCATGTCATAGACCTCGGGGTCTAGGGTAGGGATGGCCGCTGCTACATCAATCGTTTCGGGTGCAATTGTGCCGCGGCTTCGCACCTGAAGAATGTCTGTCTCCGTATCAAACCTGATTTCGTAGTCCGGCATATGGCTATGCTTCACATCTTCTTCGGCAATTGCAGAGACGAGGCGTCGAAACTCACGCTGCGAAGATCCTGACCCGCATTTCTTCTGCAGTGTCTCAAGGCTTATCCGCCATTCGCGCTGCCTTCCGCAGTGCTTCCGCGCCAGTTCATAAATTCGCCGTTCAAGCGGCTTGCGCAGACGGAAGTAATCGCGGCTGAGGGTCAGAACTTCCTGTGCCTTGATGGCGTTGAAAACCCAATCCGACAACTTGATTTCGACTTCCTGCATGCGGCCCTCGCGCGTCTCGCGCACGATACGCGCCCGCTCGATCAGGCCAAAGGTTTCAAACACTTCCTCGCCGCCGGTCGCAATGTTCGTTGAAATCCTCGTGCCAGCCAGGCGCTCCATAGCCGCCTTGAGAAGGTCATAGCCGCGCCCTGAAATCATTCGGTTGGTGGCCCTCAACAGGTCAGAGGCCTGAAATTTGACGATCTGCTGTGGCTCTCGACCCTCGTTCATGCCCCTAATGATCTGGCTGATACAGAAGATCAGAACATCGCGGTCATGGACCGTCGCAAGCCCATCCACCGATGGCTTGACCTCGACCTTGATTCCGTTGTGCTCATAGACCCGCGGGCGGGTGTCCGGCTTGGTCGAGAGCGAGAAGATTGGATGCTCCATCGAGCCGATATCACCCTTCGGCGCGGCGTCGAGGATGTCGCACACGAAGAAATCCCCTTGCGGGTGTCGGTCGGGCAGTAGGGGATACTCAGCCATTCTCGCCTACGTCACTTCACACACACGCAAGCATACAACGTCACTTCACACACGCAAGCAAGAAAAACGTCACTTCACACACGCAGAATCACCACTTTGCCCACGCCGAAACGTCACTTTACACACAGATCATGACAGCAAGTGATTGTTATAATTTGGTAAAATAGCTGTCGCGAAGACCGTAACACAGATTCTAACACCTATATAACACCCTGAACCTGTGGATAAGTCCTCAACTCCCGATCATCATGGCGGTGACCGCGGCCATTCCGATCCCTGCCCCCATGGCTCCGATCCAGACCCAGCGCCGCTGAAGTCGCCATCTCTTTGAGGCGACCAGCTCATTACGCAGATACTCCAGAACCTGGTGTTCGGCGGCTTCCAGTTCCTGCAACCGGGTCTTGGTGTCAGCGAGGCTCTTGCGCAGAAGCACCGCGCTGTCGGCAAAGTGGGTGAGCACTGGATCGAGGATCTGGGCAACTTCATCGCCGATCAATTGCCCAGAGCGCTGCGGGTCGTTCTGAGCCTTGACCGAGACTGCGGCATCGCGGGTTTCCGCCACGAGCGCCAGCAGGGCATCAATCCTTTCACCCTGATGATCGAGGCGGCCGGACATGCCGGCGACGACTTCGCCGAGCAAAGCGACCATCTCGCGCAATTCCGGATCACGCTGCAGGGCAGGGGGCATCGGGGCCATATCGGCTTCTCCTGTCGGTGCTTGGATCACGGCTGCGGCTCGAACAGGCCGCTGAACTCGGGATCGGCGTAGTAGCGCAGCTTGCGGGCGGCGGTGATGGGCTGGCTCTGGATGCGCAGCAGCTGGGCTTCGGGCGGCAGCTGCATGATCTCGTCCGGGGTCAGCAGGTCGCGGCCAGTGACGCTGGTGGTCAGGCTGTCGAGCTCACCCGGCTTCTGACTGACGCTGCGATAGGCGGTGGTTTCCTGGCCGATGCTCTGGCTCAGCCATCTGGCGGTCTCGAGATCATTGACCCCGAAGACCTGCTGCACCCCGGCATTGGCAATGAAGGTGCTGGCCCGGGTGCCGTAGAGGTCCTTGAGCTGGCTCATGTCCTGCAGGATCGGCCAGAGCTGGATGCCATAGCCGGCCATCAGCCCCATGGCCCGCTCCACCGCCTCCAGCCGTCCCAAGGCCGCGAACTCATCGAGCAGGAACAGGGTCGGGGTTGGGAGTGGAGCACAGAGCCGCTGAGTGGGTCGCTGAACGGCTGTCTCCGGATTGTGGCTGGCAAGCGGCGCGGAGGCTGGAGCGGCCTCTCTGCGCGGCTCTGAGGCGCTCTGTGCATTGGTCAGGGTCTCGGCATCGCGGGCAATGTCCTGCAGCGCCTCGGAGACCAGCAGGCGCAGCCAGCGGCTATAGGCATCGAGCCGGTTCGGCGGCAGCACCAGGAAGATGGTGGTGACCTCGTGACGAAGTCCGGCAAAGCGCAGGTCCGAGTGGCCCATCGCCGCGGTGATCCGCGGGCTGTCGAGGAAATGGGTATGGCGCTGCGCATTGGACAGCACCGAGGCGGCCTCGCGATCGGCCTTGCCAAGGAAACGGTTGGCGGCGCGGGCGATCAGCCCGTAGGCAGCGTCGCTCTGCTGCATCAGCTCGAGCAGCTCGCGGAAGCGTTCCGGGGGCAGGGTGAGATACTCCCGCAGCGCAGCGAGGCTGCGGCGCTCCGGGGTCTCGTGGCAGGCCACGAACATGATCAGCCCGGACAGCAAGGCCTTGGCTTCCTCGTTCCAATGCGCCTCGGAGACCTGACCCGGCGGATCCATGACCAGTGCTTCGGCCAGCGCCGCGGCATCCTCGCCGAGATCGGGGCTGTCGGGGGTCAGCCGGTCGAGCGGATTATAGGCGGCTGCCGGCAGGCCGGTGACGCCGAAGGGATCGAGGACATGGACGCTGCCGAATTTTTGGCGCGCCCTGGCGGTGATGCGGGCATTCTCGCCCTTGGGGTCAATGACCAGCATGGAGCGGTTGGCGGTCAGCAGGTTCGGGATGATGGTTCCGACACCCTTGCCGGCACGGGTCGGGGCAAGGGTGATCAGATGCGCGGGCCCGTCATAGCGCAAGAGCCGGCCGGTATCGGCATCGCGGCCGATCAGCAGCCCGTCGCCGCGCGCCAGCGCGGCGCGTTCGGCCTTCGAACTGAAACGGGCGGAACCATGGCTGGCGCGGCCCAGCCGGATGAAGAGAGGACTCAGGCCGCAATATTGCGCCCAGAACGTCACCGCCAGCGCCCAGACCGGCAACAGCACCGACGCGAGGCCGATCCAGCCCAACACGGTCACCGGCCATTCGCCGCGCATCTCGCTGCCGCCCTCGATCAGACCGCGCAGCATGGCAAAGACGAAAAGCCCGACACCACCGCCGGCCCCCAGCGCGACGAGCAGCAGCAGGATCCAGATCGGCAGGGCGATGGCGAGTGCCCCGGCAGTGACCAGCAGTCGGAACAGCCGGCCGATCACAAGCGGACTCCCGGACCTCGCCGGCTGTTGGTCTCTTCCGCCTGCCTGCGAAGTTCTTCCCGCAACCTGCGGTCGTCGTCGCTCACCGCCCCGACATCAGAAGGCGAAAGCGCTGCCATCGTTTCCGGGGAGGTCCTGTCGATATCGACCGCCTCGGGGAACGCACGCTCCCCGGCATCGGCACTGCCCGCCCGGGCAGATCCAGCTTCAGTCACAGGTGCCACGGCGGCGACCTTCACATCCCAGCCGTCGAAGGTCTTGCGGTCCTGGTCGCGGGGCAGGTTGCGGATCAGCCGGTCGAGCATAGCGGAGGCATGACTATCGCGGGTGGCGAGGTCGATCAGTGCCGCGCCGAGGATGACCTTGCGCCTTGTATCGAGCTTTCTTTCCTTTGCCGCTTCACGGTTCTTCAGCGCCTGCAATCGCGCCCGGGCCTGAGCATAGCGCTTCTCGGCACGTTCGAGCTCGGTCTCAGCCATGAAATCTCCTTCCGGGTCAGAAACACCTTGGATTGAAAATGATCTTGAAGACGCAACCGCTAGCGCGTACCCGTGGGCCTGTAAAGGACAAGGGCGCACTTATGCAAACTTCCGCTCACCTGCGGTTCGGCTGCAGTTTGCGTGCGATCTCCCCGGGGCAGAGCCCCGGCCGATGGCGAACCCCATCGCTGCCCGCGGCAGCGAACCGGAAGAGCGCGCCGCCTCTTCCAGACCATCTCAAGCCAACCTTGGCGGTTGGATCGCCCGCCGTTCCGCGGCCCGGTGCCAGGGACGTTGCTCTTCGCTGGCGCTGGAGCAGACTGCCTGGCATCGGGGCGGAACGGTTGCGGCAGGACGCCCGGGGCTTGCTGGGCCCGGCGCTGCGGCATGGGTGCGGCATCTGGCTGACAGCATCGCGCCGCGCCGTTCTGTCGCCTGCAGCGGCAACGGCTTGGGGTTGCCGCTTGTGCGGAACCCGGCCGGCTGCCAGCATGGCGACACGGATGGCAGCTGCCCCGGCCGGCCCCCATCCCTCTGCGGGAGATGTCCGGGGTCATGCCGGTCTCCGGTATCGGTCTGTCCTGCGGAGAGGGCAGGGCAGACCGGCTGCTACCCTCCCGTCGCCTGCGCCGCGCAGATCCCGGGCTTGCTTCCTGCGGCCCGTGCTGCCAGCCTTTCCGGCATCGCGGCCTGTCGCGGCTGATCCCGCCGGCAGACCGCGTCCGGCGCGCGCTGAACGCGTCGGCTGTCCTCCTGGGAGGCGATCTGGCAGGGAAACCTCCCGAGTGGACGGGAAGCTGGCCCTGGCAGCGGAGATGTGTGGCGTGGCTTTCGCGGCGCATGCAACTTGCGCGCGACACCGCTGCCGCCTAACCTCGCCTTTGGCGCGGTGGGGCATCCCAGCTCTCTCGGTTCTCACAACCCCCGTGCTCCTGGCGGTACATGCTCTCGCCGGATGCCCTCCAGGCCAGGTTCAGGTTCCCTGCTGGTCTGCGGACCTGGAGGGTATGCCGGCCGGGCGCGCAAGGTGGCCGGGCCGGCGGTCTTTGCCGATGGAGGGGGCATGGCCAGCTACCACCTCTCGGTAAAGACCATCAAACGCAGCGCCGGACGTTCGGCGACCGCCGCTGCGGCCTATCGCAGCGGATCGGTGATTGCCTGCGACCGCGAGGGCCGGGTGCATGACTACAGCCGCAAGGCCGGCATCGAGGCCTGCTTCATCCTGGCACCGGAGGATGCGCCGGACTGGGTGCAGGACCGTGCTGCCTTGTGGAACGCCGCTGAGGCCCGCGAGACCCGTAAGAACTCGGTCACCGCCCGGGAATGGGAGCTGGCGCTGCCGGCCGAGCTCGGCGCCGGAGAGCGCGCGGCGCTGGTGCGCGAGTTTGGGGCGGCGCTGGTGGCGCGCTACGGCATCGCCGTCGACGTGGCGCTGCATGCGCCGCATCGCGAGGGCGATCAGCGCAATCACCATGCCCATGTTCTGACCACCACAAGGGCGATCGGCGCAGACGGCTTTGGCGACAAGACCCGGGTGCTCGATGCGGCGAAGACCGGCGGCCCCGAGATCGAGGTCATGCGCGAGCTCTGGGCCGGGCTGCAGAACCGGGCGCTGGAACGGGCCGGAGAGGCCGCGCGCGTCGATCACCGCTCGCTGGATGTCCAGCGGCAGGTCGCCGAGGCGCGGGGCGATACGCGGACGGCCGAGGAACTCGACCGGGCGCCGGAGGTGAAGCTCGGGCCGGCGGTCAATGCGATGGAGCGGCGGGCGCAGCGCGAGGCAGAGCGGGACGGGGTGATTTACCAGCCGGTCACCGAACGCGGCCGGGCGGTACATGTCGCCCGTCAGGCGCGCGCGGCATGGCAGCAGATGCGGGAACGGGTCGAACAGGTCCGGGACGCCTATGACCAGGCCCGCGACAGCGGCCAAAGCCGGGTCGCCGCCGGGCTCGCCGCGCTCAGGGCCGCGGCAGCCAAGGGTCGCGCGCAGGAGAATAGGCAAGGCGGCTCCACGCCAGGTGAACTACGGGCGCGGCTTGCCGGAAAGCTGGACGGCATACGGGGATCAGAGGCGGTCGAGGAGGAGCGGTTGCCTCCGGCGCAGAAGTCTGCGCGACCGCAAAATCCGCACCTAGTGCACGCGCTGGTGCATATCTCCGACGGTGTAGCGCGTAGTGAACGGATCGGATTCGGTCGCGAGGAAGAAGCACATGCATTCTTCCGGGATTTGAAACAGTCCTATGGTGTCAGCATCCTCGCCCAAGCTGCGGCAGGAGATGATCGGGCGCTGACCGTGGACTTCCCGGACGCTGGCCAAAGGAGGCGAGTGGTGTGGGGCATCGCAGTGCTGGGAAGGAATTATGGGGAGATAGCTCGAACTGAGCATGAGATTCGGCGATTGGTCGGACACCGGATGTGCCGCGGGCATGATGAGGGCTGGGAGCGGTGAGGATGTATCCGTCCGGCTTGACTGCCATTGACAGTTAGGCCTGCTGCCAACCCCAAGGCAGGAGTTCGTCGATGCGGTTGATCTTGTGATCGGCGATATGGGTGAGCATTCCGACAGATGGTTCGCCCGAAGACCATACCGTGCCGCAACCGCATTCACCGTCGCACCCGGCTTCAAGCTCTCGGCCACGATCCGTGCCTTGATGTCATCCGGCCAACGGCGCTGCCCGTTGGCCCGCATATCCACCCCGTAGTCCCGGAGAAACTCCACCGTAGTCGCCATCGCGAAACTCCAGCCCGATCTGCCTCAGGCGCGAGGTCGCAGATCTGGCGATCAAGTGGAAGGTGGGGGCCAGGATGCGCATACATCCTAACTGACATTTTTTTGCGCCTTCCGGTTGCTGTAGGGACGGCGAAAGATGCCCGCACACGTGCAAATGGCACATTAGTAGGATGACATCCTCTCATGCGGGTGATGGCGGCTGGACTACATCTGCTAGCCTCGGGCATAGAGGCGTGAGCACAAGGCGAGTAGGGGCCGGAGAATGAGCTATTATCACCACCTAATTAAGAAATTTGATGGTTGTCCGGTGTCTGTCGCAATCACAGACGATGCTGACTGGCGGGCGGCCATAGTTGCACCGATCAAGAGGGTGTCGTCACTCACGACCGCAGCAGAGTATATTCTAGACAAGGGCAGTAGTCTGCGGTTCGTCGTGGTCACAGCCCATACCGCCGAAGGCGATGTGGATATCAATCCCGATGACGTCGAAAACCTTGTTGCCGTAGTTCAATTGATTCGCGATTGCCAAGATTGACGCCAGAAAACGGGAATCTAAGCACTCCACAAGTTCAGCTTCGCGTGAAACATCATTCCCTCAGTTCGGTAGGAAATGCGCCCATCTCCAACCCTCCGGTCCGCGCGATAGGCACCCAACGGCGGTGGGGCCAAACAGTCTAGCTAGTGCGATCCGATGTTGAATGCAATGTGAAGGAGTTAGCGACAAGTAGCCATCAGCGCGCCCAAGGATCTTGCAGGGTTGGGGCATAGCAGTAAAGACCTGCCTCCCAATAAGCTCCCAACGAAAACTAGAAAATATCGAAAAATGCACCCTCCGATAAAACCCCAAGAAAATAGAAAGGAATATAAATGCCATTCAGGGATCTAGATAAAGTTGATCTATGTGAATATGTAATCTCTGAGCGGAAAAATGTCCCGTTCTGGTTGTTTATGCATATACCAAAAACCGCAGGATCATCATTTTCCGAGTCAATGCAACGTTTGCTGCCTCCGTATAAAAATGTTCAAGTTGATTATGCGGACGCCGCTCTTACGCACAATGAAAAGATTAATCTAGCTGCCGACAATTTTATTGAGGCTCACTCAAGGAGCGCTTACCGTTCCGCATCCGGGCATATGCCATATGATCTTATTGAAAAAATAACGAATGTTATACCAGGTGCAAAAACCGTAACATTTCTCCGTAACCCGGTGTCACGGGTTGTATCTGATTACAGATATCAACGGACTCCTCAACACCCCCCATACGAAGACTTTAAGAGGCGATTCCCAACTATCGAGAGTTATATCGAATCCACAGAATCGCAAAACAAAATAGCAAGATTTATTGGCGGCAGAGGTGTCGATCTACGCAATATTGATCTAATAGAAAGAATTGACGAGAAGTTCTCTTTCGTTGGTTTATTGGAGATGTATCCACTGTCATACAATGTGATATTCAATTTGTTTGGGCAAGGAGGGCAGTTTCCGATCATCCACTCAAGGAAAACGCCGGACATCGCAGACACCAAAGTTGATATTACTGAAGAGATAATTTCTAAAATAAAATCAACAAATAATCTTGATTTAGAAATTTATAATCACGTTAGTGCTAGATTGAATAAAGTGAAGGGGGAGTGGAAAAAGTATTTGGAGGTAGGGTTCCCGGATGAATGGAAGGAGTTGAGTAAAGGAGAGGTGGAGGAAATCGAAGTATAAAGTCTCCTTCGCTATCGTGTAATATCTCACCTGAAGTGGCTAAGTGTGCTTTGAAATTCTCGGAGTCAGGGTTGTGACAAAGAATATACATGTAATGTATTCGTTCGCCGGAAACAAAAATTTTGGCGATGACTATATCGCTAGCGAGTGGATTCGTTTTAATAAAAAGTCCGGATACGGAAAGCAGATACTCTTCTCGTCTGACTCGACGTGGTTGCAAAGCTATCACATGCAAGATGGAGCAATATTCAATAACGTTCTGCCTGCCATTATACATCAACACGCAAAAGAAATGCGGGAAAATTTAGGGGTGGAGCGGTTAAGTGTTGCGCAATATATCGAATGTGGAAACGCTGCCGCTGACTTTCTAATCGAAAGTGATCAATGGCGCGGCCTGATACGAAATATCGTGTCTCTTCAGGCGTGTGGCGGCGGATACGTCAACCAGATATTTCCCCAAGTCTATTCTGTAGTAAGCATGATGAAGCGCTTAGGAGAGCGACTCGCTGTTCCACTTTACGGAACCGGATTAGGGCTTTGCCCAATGGACACCACAGATTCTGCGATAACTTCAGTATTCGAGGGATTCGAGAGAATTGAGTGTCGCGACAGGGAGAGCCTCAATGCCCTTAATGAAACTGGGGGTAAGATAGCTTCTTCCTTCGGATGTGATGATACTTTTCTAACGCCAGTACGGTACGCACAGCAGCCTACGAGAAAACCCACTCTCTTCATAAACATACAATCAGATTCGAACGCGCATTTGCAAAGTGAGATATTGAACAGGGTGCAGAATCTGGCAGGCCAGTTGAAAGATACACACACTGTAAACTACATCCACTTCTTTCAAAGATCTGATGCTAGATTTCTATCTGCCTTGAAAAACGTGGTCGATATAAGCGCTGTTTACAGCAAGGATCAGCTATATGCTGGCGGACTTCCGTTTCAACAAGGTGATATCTGCGTTTCATCACGCTTTCACCTGCATATGCTAGCGTCACGTTTGGGCGCTAAAGGTGCATATGTTTCCGGTCGTCCTGGCTACTATGATATAAAACATAGGTCTGTTGTAGATCTTGGGTCAAATTGGATTGATTTGATGGATGAAAGTTTCGTTCCGGAATCTATTCTAAGTCAATCTGCTCCGGAGATGGATGAGTGTAGCCTCATGATGAGTAAAAGAGCGTTGGCAACCGAAATTCTCATGAATTGAATAGATCAGTAATCACTCCGATACGAAAGCAGGACTGAAAGTAAGAAAAATGCAGAAAAATATTCTCATGATGGGAGCTGGACTCTCATGTGCCGTTATCGGCCGCACGCTTGCAGAAAGTGGTCACAGCGTGACGGTAATTGATTCACGCGAGCATGTGGGTGGAAACTGTTTCACTGAGCGTGATGAACGTACGGGTGTAATGCTTCACGTATATGGCCCCCATATTTTCCATACAGATGATAAAGAGGTATGGGACTATGTTAATAAATTTGCTGAATTTAGGCCTTATAAAAATCAAGTGAAAACGACCTCCGGTGGCGAGGTTTACTCTCTTCCCATCAATTTGCATACCATTAATCAACTATTTAAGTCCTCAATGCGCCCTCAGGAAGCCATTGAATTCATTTCCAATAAATCGGACAAATCTATTGTTGATCCTCAGTCTTTTGAAGAGCAAGCGCTCCGATTTGTCGGCCCTGAGCTATATGAAGCGTTCTTGAAGGGATACACTCTTAAGCAATGGGGAAGGGATCCAAAGGATCTGCCTGCATCCATTCTCAAGCGCCTGCCAGTTAGATTTAATTATGATGATAACTATTTCTTCCATAAATTTCAAGGAATGCCATCAAATGGATACACCGAAATGATCGAAGGCATCCTTAATCACCCAAATATTTCCATCAAGCTTGGCGTTCGCGGTGACCGTGCGCTAGCTACTCAATTCGATCACACCTTCTATAGCGGTCCATTAGATGGTTGGTTCGATTATTCCATCGGGAGGTTGGCGTATAGAACATTGGATTTTGAAAAATTCTACTTTGATGGTGATTATCAAGGATGTGCCGTAATGAATTATGGCGACGCTGATTATCCATATACTAGAACTTCCGAGCACAAGCACTTTGCACCTTGGGAGGAGCATGAAGCTTCTGTATTGTATAATGAAAAGTCACGCGAATGCCAGCCGGACGATATTCCTTATTATCCTATCAGACAGCAGGCGGAACGTGAGCTATTATTGCAGTATGTAAAGATAGCAAAAGGTGAGCGAGGTATAACGTTTGTGGGACGACTGGGAACATACCGATATCTAGACATGGATGTCACTATTAGGGAAGCACTAGACTGCGCCAGAGAATGGCTTCTGGCCGATGAGTGCGGCGGAGAGCTTCCGATTTTTAGTGTAAATCCAATCTAGATTTTAAAGGTTAAAAGGGAGTATGTGCGATGAAGTACGCTATTCTATTTAGAACACATTACTGGACAGATTATCTGGCCGTTCGTTTTTCCGAACTTAAATCGATGGCGCCTGGGGCCGATGTTTATGTGGCTTATGACGCAACAAATGGCAAAGCCCCCGATATCCCGGAGGCGGCCTCACACTCTCTTGCTTCCCTTCGTGCATTAGGATTGTATTTGCCTGAGGAGAAAGCGCTATGGTATTGCGGCGACTATCCGTTCTATGATTTCTATCTACGAAATCCAAATTATGACTTTTATCTAATGATCGAGAACGATGTTTATCTACAGGGCATAGATATTGACAGAATTGTTGCGGGGTGCCTCGATCAGGGTGTGGATATTTTGGGTGCGCATTTCCTAAATGTCAAAGACACCAAACCTGGTCAAGCATTTCACGCTGGGTGCTCGAACTACGATGTATGGCGCAAGTGCTTCTTCCCGGTGGTTGGTTTAAGACGTTCTGCACTTGTGTCTCTTTTCTCTGAAAGACTGCGGCAAGCGGAAAGAAAGGAGCGCAACCAAGAGTATGAGATACCATTCTGTGAAACCTACGTCGGAAGCGAGTCACTTCGGCAAGGTTGGGCCAATAGAGAGCTGGGCTCGGTAACGCCACTACGCACCTATGGCGCTTCAAAATATATGCTTCATGACAAGATCAGTACTGAGTACTCTTCTGGCGTATGGCATTCCGTTTTTCCGGCAGATCGCTACATTGACTCAAAAATTAATCTTGAATATCGGAAGCATGGTAAAAATTCTTTTACTACGCCAGATTTGGTGTCCGACCTTCGAGACGCGATTACCTATGCGAAAGTTTCTGCCGATAATATACTAATTCATCTGGTGCGATCGACGAACGGCAAAGTTAACAAAGAGCTGTTCAACGAAAGGATTAGTAATTACCTAATGCCAAACTTAAGTGATTCGTAATCGGATCCTGATTAATATTCAACTATGGTGCGCGGATTGATATGAAGATTGACGAAGTATTCAATGGGAAGTTCAGTGCGGCGGAAGCCGAGGTTCAGCTAAAGAAGATCCTTCATCAGTGGTGGTACAATAATTCACACGCAGGATTGGCTATATCTCGTGGCGATTTGTATGAGATAGT
Organism: Paracoccus litorisediminis; assembly: GCF_009711205.1. GTDB lineage: Bacteria > Pseudomonadota > Alphaproteobacteria > Rhodobacterales > Rhodobacteraceae > Paracoccus > Paracoccus litorisediminis. The sequence continues at coordinate 39,753 of NZ_WMIG01000027.1, forward strand.
TTCAGCGCGTGATAGATCGCGATCCTTGCTGGACCAGTTGTTTTCTCGACTGTTGGAAGAAGCAGAGGTTCGACGCAGTAATTTTTCTCTCTTTTCTTCGTGGAAGTTCGTTTCATTGGGAGAGGACTGTTTCAGTAGGTCCCTAACTACTAGATGGGGTTTCAAAAAATCATCAGGGTTGGGGGAGAAGTCACGACCATTTGACCTTGCTGTTCATCCACCAGGCTCTCTTAAGGCCCTGATTGATGAAGACTTTGCCGGCTATCTTGACTCAGAATATTTGCAGTTCAGTGAGCGCGCGAATCATTGCTTCAACAGGAAGTATGGTGTTGGGTTCAATCATGAGACTGGAGTTGAATATGCAGAAGACGACTTTAAGAAACTGAAGGAGGTCTATGCTCGGCGCGTGGCTATTTTTCAAGGCGATCTTTTAGACACTGCCAGAACGTGTTTTGTTTTACACCTCGAAGGTCCCAGTGATAAAAAATGGGGTGATGCGATGAGGCTCATTGATACAATTTTGGAGAGAAGCGCGTCTGTTGACCCTGTCATATTCTGCATTTCCACTTTTAAGTTTGGAGCCAATATTGACTGTGCAGCGCGCCTTGGATTTGAGCGAAAAGGTGTTTACTTCATAGAGAAGGCCTATCCGTTCCCGAAGTATGTTTGGCACGTGTCGAATAGAACCGAGGAAGGTAAGGAGTTTGAAAAGAACATTGCGGAGAATGTAGCTAGTTTGCTGACCGATCACGTCGATAGGTTAGGTGGAGAGTATCGACCGCAGGGCGCATAGTAGTATTGGTTTAACTGGCTAGCTATGAGGCGGAGTGAGATATCGATTAACTGTCTTTTCGTGTTGTTAAGGGGCGGGTTATTACATCGTGGTCGGATGCTGTAACAGCTACCCCGGCGAGTGCCAACTGGAAGCAAAAAACCCGACTGCATGGCGGTCGGGTTTTTCAAATCAGATTTTGCTCAGGAAGTCCTTAGTGAAGCGTCTTTCCAGCCAGTCATATTGGCGCCGCAGGAGGATGCAGGCGGCCTCTTGAACACCGTCCGGGACATGGACTCGAGGGGACATGTGACTGACGCGCGAAGCGCGGGGGTAGCCCCCCTCCGTCAAGCCTGAGTGCTTTTCCACGCTCCGTAGCAACGCCATTGGTTCCGTCTTGATCTGCTTGAAGGGCAAGTAGAGCACGCGGTCTCCGAGGGTGTCATCAAGGAGCTGGATTGTGGCCTCATAATCGCTGCGCTTGCGGTGCGGCTCCTCGGTGATCTGTCTGAGCCAATGCTCTACAACGAATTGCTTATCCCCACTTTCACACATGTGCTTGCGGGCTGCAGAGATGATGCGGTCAGCAGGATCTCGGATCAAGTAGATGGCCTTGAAGTTGGGGCCAAGGAGCTCGTGCATATAGCGCAGGTTATCGGCATCGAGCAGGGCATAGGCCGGCGTGATGTCGAGACTCTGCTTGTCGTCGGGGCATCGCGCGTAAGCGGCGCGATACCACTCCTCGGTGAGGATTTCTATGCCGAGCAGTTGGGCGTATTGGGCTGCAATCTCGTGCATACCCGCGGCCTCGAACTTATTGTGGAGACGCCTAATTTGTCTCTTCATCCCGGGGATCATCCATTTCTGCCCGGTCATGCGGTGGTTGAAGTATTGCATCTCCTTAATAGGCGAAGGCCAGATGCTGGGATTGTCGATTAGATTGTCGTGAAGCCAAGTCGTTCCGGCTTTGTGAGCGCCAAATCCAATAATCTGGGGCAGCGTCATAGGAACAAATCCTCTTTAAGACCAATATGATGAAAATAAAGACCTGCGGCCGGGAGGCAGTGGGACACAAAATTAGCAAAAGGTTAACAGACGATCTGGCTTATGGCTGATTAATCTCATCCGGTGTGGCCCTATCAGCCCGCTGGATTAGCCCGCCCTCGACGTAGATTGCAGAACACGATTCATCTCCGCCAGGACGTCGTCGGAGGTGATCATGCGGCGAGCCACGCAGGCCAGCGTCGCGCAGGAGCTTGGCATCACCTCGTCGCAACTCAAGGGCTGGCGGCTCGAGCTTGAGGCCGCGGGTTCCGCCGAAGCCGTGCGGCGCCAGAAAGCTGAGCCCGCAGAACTGGCCGAGTTGCGTCGCGAGAACCGTCGCCTGAAGGAAGAGGTCAATGGGCGGCGAAACCATGAGCGCGAAACTCGCCTTCATCGCCGCCCGGTCAGGCCTAGCCGGAACCCGAAGTGCTGATCGCTTCATAATTAATGGCTACCGATAAGCGGGACTTATCGGGAGTAATGGCCCGGCGTCGAGGCGTCCAGGTAAGCCGAATTTGGGCGCTCTGCTGCGGATCGAAGCGGGTAGGTGCATAAAGTAATTGACCGCCCCTGCCCTTGTTGACATCTTGCCGTCACCATAATTGCGCCCGGACGGCAGGCAGCCTGTCCGGGCGTATTGGTTTTTCGTCATGATCTCTCGAGACGGCCCCGCCCGAGCAATCGGCGCGGGGTTTTCTTTATCAGGCGATCATGTCGAGATCGACGGACAGGGCTTCGGCAATCCGTTTCAGGGTCGCAATCGAGCCGGTGCGTTTGCCTTGCTCGATGGTCACCAGCTGCACCCGGTTGACGCCAGATGCTTCGGCCAGAGCCATCTGGGTCAGGCCGCGAAACTCGCGCAGCACCTTGATCGGGTTCTCGCCTTCCACGATGCGGTTGACCACATCAGCGGGGTAGCTTTCTTCGCCCGCATCCAGTGCCGCCTTGGCGCGGTCATAGGCCTGCAGGTCGGCAAGGTCTTCCGCCGCTTCGCGCAGGCGGTC
>NZ_WMIG01000028.1 GCF_009711205.1 Paracoccus litorisediminis
AAAGACTGGCGACGGGTCGCCACACGATACGACCGACGACCAGAGACCTTCTTCTCAGCCATCGCTCTCGCCGCAACGGTGATGTTCTGGCTATGAGCAAGAACGAGTCCTGAGCCTAGCGCCGGGGATACCGCTTTTGTCGCGACATGCGCGCTGATCGTCATGCTGATGATGCTGCCGGGGCTGGGCCTGTTCTATGCGGGCATGGCGCGCAGCAAGAACGTGCTGTCGGTGCTGACCCAGATATTGGCCTCGATCGCGCTGATCTGCGTGTTGTGGACGGCCTATGGTTACTCGCTGACTTTCGACGGAGAGAGTTCGCCGAATGCCGTGATCGGAGGCACTTCGAAGCTGTTCCTTGCTGGTATCACCCCTGACAGTCTGGTCGGGACGATCCCTGAATACCTCTACATGCTGTTCATGATGATGTTTGCGGCCATCACGCCCCCGATCATCGTGGGCGCCTTTGCCGAGCGGATGAAGTTCGCGGCGGTACTGATCTTCATGGGGATCTGGCTGACCATCAACTATATCCCGATGGCCCATATGGCCTGGGGTGGCGGTTGGGTCTTCAATGTCGGCGTGCAGGATTTCGCGGGTGGCAATGTCGTCCACCTGAACGCAGGCATCGCGGCGCTGGTCTGCGCGCTGGTTCTGGGACCGCGCAAGGGTTACGGCACACAGATGATGGCCCCCCACAACCTGACCATGACCTATACCGGGGGTGCGATGCTGTGGGTCGGCTGGCTGGCCTTCTGCGGTGGTTGTGCGCTGGCGGCGAGCGGATTTGCCACGCTCGTCATGCTGAACACCATGCTGGGCGGCGCAGGCGGTGCGCTTGGCTGGATGGCCGTCGAATGGTTTCATCGCAAGCGCCCCAGCACCTTTGGCCTGCTCTCGGGCACGATCGCTGGTCTGGTCGCGATTACCCCGGCCTGTGGTTTCGTCGGACCGGGCGGTGCCATTGCCATCGGCTTCCTGGTGACGCCCTTCTGCGTTCTCTTTGTTGAATCCGTGAAGCGGCGCTTTGGCTACGACGATTCCTTCGATGTCTTTGGCGTGCATGGCGTCGCGGCCTTTGTCGGCGGCATCCTGACGGTGATCTTCGCGTCACCCGGTCTGGGCGGTCTTGGCTATGCCGAAGGGCGCAGCATGCTGTCGCAGATGGTGCCGCAGGTTGCGATCATGGGCTTCAGTATTCTGGTTTCGGCAGTCACGACCTTCATTGCGCTGAAGGCGGCGGATGTACTGGTCGGCTTGCGCGTCGATCAGGAAACCGAGTTCGAAGGTCTCGATACCGGCGAGCATGGCGAGGTCGGATACCGTCTGGGCGATGGCGTCTATGGCGGCGCACCGGTGCCGCTGCACGAGGCGCAGCCGGTGCTGCAACCCGCCATGTCGGTCAGCAAGCAGCATTGATACAGGCCACAGGATTTTGCTCCGGGCGTCACCGCGCCCGGAGTTTTCATTTGCTTTGCGGATAGGTGATGATCGACAGATAGCGCGCCGGAAGCGCGATCAGATCCACCGGTCCATGCGGTGCATCGGCGTCGAAAAGCAGCGTGTCACCGGGCTCGAGTTGGTAGACCTGCTCGCCATGGCGATAGCCGACCACGCCTTCGAGCATATAGAGCAACTCGATCCCCTCATGCTGGAACATGGGGAAACGGTCACTCTCGGTGGTCAGGGTGATCATGTAGGGCTCAACCACGACGCCGGAGTTGTTTGAGCCGATATGACCAAGCAGATGGTATTGATGACCGGCGCGGGTTCCGGCCCGCTCGATCTCGACCCCCTGATCGGCCTTCACATGCATGGCGCCACGGGGCTCGGCATAGCCCGAAAACAGCTGCATCAGCGGGACGCGCAACGCGTTCGCCAAGGATTGCAGGGTGGTCAGCGAGGGAGAGATCACCCCGTTTTCGATCTTCGACAGCATGCCGGTCGAAATCCCCGTCTGCACCGAGAGATCCGCGACGGTCATCCGCTGGCGCTTGCGCAAATCGCGCACGACGCGACCGATCGCAACCTCCAGATTGCGTTCGGGGGTGTCGCGCAAAGCATGCGGATTCTGGGTCAATTTCTCGACATTCTTTGCCATTCTGCGTTCCTGTATTTCCTGCCAGGAAACTTACAATTTATCTGAATGGCGGACAATTGCCGACTGGCCCGCGGGCGTTTCGCGGGGCTTACCCCATTCTTTCGCTGGCATAGCTTCCGGGTGATGCGGGGAAGATGACGGTCTTGTTGCCGTTGAGGAAGGAACGGCGATGGATATGGGCGTGGATGGCGCGGGCCAGAACCTGGCTTTCGACATCGCGGCCCAGGCTGACGTAATCGTCCGGCGACTGGGCATGGGTGACGCGGATGATGTCCTGCTCGATGATCGGGCCTTCATCCAGATCGGCGGTGACGTAATGCGAGGTCGCTCCGATCAGCTTCACGCCGCGCTCATACGCCTGCTTGTAGGGGTTCGCGCCCTTGAAGCTGGGCAGGAAGGAGTGGTGGATGTTGATGATCCGCCCCGACATCCTGCGGCACAGCTCATCCGACAGCACCTGCATGTAGCGCGCCAGCACGATCAGGTCGGCCCCGGTATCCTCGACCACCTGCAGCAGCTGGGCCTCGGCCTGCGGCTTGTTCTCGCGCGTGACCTTGATGCAGTGGAAGGGAATGTCATGGTTCACCACCACCTTCTGGTAATCCATGTGGTTCGAGATCACCGCCACGATGTCGATGGGCAGCGCCCCGATCCGCCAGCGATACAGCAGGTCGTTCAGGCAATGGCCAAAGCGGCTGACCATGATGACGACCTTCATCTTCTCGGCCTCGTCATGGAAGGCATAGGTCATGTTGAAGGCCTTGCCCGCCTGAACGAAGTCTTCGTTCAGCTCCTGATGCCCCACGCCCTCTTCCGACACGAAGCTGACCCGCATGAAGAACCGCCCGGTCTCGGCATCGTCGAACTGGCTCGAGTCGGTGATGTTGCAGCCCTTGCCAGCCAGATAGGCCGAGATCGCGGCCACGATCCCCCGGGTCGAGGGACAGGTGACGGTCAGGCAGTATTTCGTCATCGGGGTCTCCACTGTCATTGGGCCGCAGCCGCTTGTTCTTTCTTGCATTGGCCTTCCGGGCGGCACTGCGCCCGGAAAGATTGGGGCCGCTTCAGACCGTCAGCCCCTCGGGCTCGGGCAGGCCATGGGCGCGGCAGCAGGCGGTCAGCGTATTGGCCAGAAGGCAGGCGATGGTCATCGGCCCGACCCCGCCCGGCACCGGGGTGATGGCGCTGGCGACCTGCACGGCGCTGTCGAAATCCACGTCGCCGACCAGCCGGGTCCGGCCGTCTTCGCTGATGCGGTTGATGCCGACATCGATCACGGTCGCGCCGGGCTTGATCCAGTCGCCGGGGATCATCCGCGGACGCCCCACCGCCGCGACCAGGATATCGGCGCGGCGGCAAACCTCGGCCAGATCCCTGGTCCGGCTATGCGCCACGGTCACCGTGCAGCTTTCGCCCAGCAGCAGCTGCGCCATCGGCTTGCCGACGATATTGCTGCGCCCGACCACCACCGCGTTCAGCCCCGAGAGATCGCCCAGCCGGTCGCGCAGCATCATCAGGCAACCCAGCGGCGTGCAGGGCACCATCGCCTTCTGCCCGGTGCCCAGCAGACCGACATTGAGGATATGGAACCCGTCCACGTCCTTCGACGGATCGATGGCATTGATCACCGCCTCAGAATCCAGATGCTTCGGCAGCGGCAGCTGCACCAGGATGCCATGCACCGCCGGATCGGCATTCAGCGCGGCGACCTGCGCCATCAGCGCCTCTTGCGAGGTGTCGGCGGGCAGCTTGTATTCCCACGAGTTCATCCCCGCCTCGCGGGTCTGGATGCCCTTGTTGCGGACATAGACCTCCGAGGCCGGATCCTCGCCCACCAGCACCACTGCCAGACCCGGAACGATGCCCTGCGCCGCCAGCCGCGTCACATGCGCCCCAACCAGACCCCGAACCCGAACAGAAAACGCCTTGCCGTCAATCAGTTCCGCTGTCATGTCAGGGCCTCCAGTCGCTCGGCCGCCTCGGTCAGCCCGTGCCAGATCGAGGCGGCTGCCGAACGCATGCCCAGGATCGCCATGCGATCTTCGGCGCGGCGGATGACAAAGACGCTCATATGGTGAAACCCGGTGCGCGTGGCCGAGCCGGGGGGGAAGCGCCCCAGATCGATATTGACTAGCCTTGAGATCAGCGCCAGCAGGGGGGGCGTATCGCCCTCGATCTCGAAGGCGACGAAGCCGTCGGTCTGCTCGCTGACCGAGCAGCCGGGCGCGCGGGCAGTCAATGCCGACGCGACATCCTCGGCGGCGCGTCCGGGGAATTCGACCATCCATTGATCCGGCCCAGTCCAGAAGGCTGCGCAATCCGCCCCCTCGACCCAGCCCCCCGGCCCGGGAAGGGGCAAGCCGATCTGCGGCGGCTCGGCCCGGCGTCGCATGGCCAGCGAGGCAAGTCCCAGAGCGGTATTTTGCGACAGCAGCAGCGCGCCGATGCGGCGGGCCTGCGGCGCACTCTGCCCGAGCGCGCAAATCGGTTGCAGGTCAGTCACGAAGACGCCCTCCCTCGGGGTCGATGAAATGGGGCGAGACGACGCGCAGTCGCGTGCTTTGCCCTTGCAGCGGGTTGGCGGCGACGATGATTTCGTCCATGCGATCCGCGCCGTTCTCCAGATAGCCCAACCCGATTCCCGATCCGACATGGGGCGAGAAACAGGCCGAGGTGATCCAGCCTTGATCGGTCCAGGTATTCTGCTCCGCACCTTCCGTGAACAGATGCGAGCCCGCGACGACGGCATCCCCCGGATCGACCGGTTGCAGGCCGACCAGAACGCGGCGCTCGGCCAGCAGCCCCTCGCGACGCGACATGACCGTGCCGATCGCATCCTTTTTGGCCGAGACCATCCGGCCCATGCCCAGCATCTGCGCGCTGGTCTGGCCGTTCAGCTCATTGCCCGCGGCGTGGCCCTTTTCGATGCGCAAGACGCCAAGCGCCTCGGTGCCATAGGGGGTGGCGCCCAGATCCGCGCCAATCGTGACCAGCCGTTCCATCAGGGCATTGCCGTAGCGTGCGGGGACGGCGATCTCATAGGCAAGCTCGCCCGAGAAGCTGATGCGAAACAGCCGGGCCCGCAAACCGCCGCAGATCGTCAGGCTGGCGCAGGCCATGAAGGGGAAGGCCGCATTGGACAGGTCGAACCCGTCCACCACGCGCTGTAGCAAGGTCCGCGCGTTCGGGCCGGCGACGGAAAGCTGCGCCCAGGCATCGGTGGTCGAGATCAGTTGCACATCCAGTTCCGGCCACAGGCATTGGCGGCAGAATTCCATGTGGCGATAGATCGTCCCGGCATTGGCGGTGGTGGTGGTGACGACGTAATGCGTGTCATCCAACCGCGCGCAAGTGCCGTCATCCCAGGCAAAGCCGTCCTCGCGCAGCATCAGGCCATAGCGGACCATGCCGGGTTTCAAGCTGGCCATGGCATTGGCATAGACGCGGTCAAGAAACGCACCCGCATCCGCGCCCTGCACGTCGATCTTGCCCAAAGTGGTGACATCGCAGATCCCGACGCCCTTGCGGGTAGCCAGAACCTCGCGGTCAACGGTCTGCCGCCAATGGGTCTCACCGGCGCGCGGGAAATATTGCGCCCGCATCCATTGCCCGACCTCGACAAAGGCCGCGCCCTGCGCCTTGGCCCACTCATGCGTCGGTGTCAGGCGGCGCGGACGAAAGTGCGCGCCCGTGTCGCCGCCACCCAGAACCGACAGCGAGACGGGCGTATAGGGCGGGCGAAAGATCGTCGTGCCGGTGGCCTGAATCGGCTGGCCGGTCAGCTCCGACATGACGGCCAGCGCGGTCACGTTCGAGGTCTTGCCCTGATCGGTCGCCATGCCCAGCGTGGTCCAGCGCTTCAGATGCTCGACCGGGCGCATGTTTTCCTGATGGGCCAGCGCGATGTCCTTGACGGTGACATCGTTCTGGAAATCGACCCAGGCGCGGGTCTTTCCCGGCACATGCCAGAAGGGCTGCAGGTTCTGGGCCGCGTCCTCGGCTTGGGGAAGTTCGGGCAGATATGCCGCAATCCCAAGGTCAGCCAGCGCCGCGATCGCCGCCTCGGCCCCTGAGGTGAGAGCCTGCGCGCTGCTTCCCCGGCCTGCCGCGGCACCGGCGCAGATCAGCCCGGCCGGGCCACCGGGCCCCGCGACAAAGGCCTGCAATGCTTCGTCCCAGACCGGTCGCCCGCGATGATGCGAGGCGATCTGGATATTGGGGTTCCAGCCGCCCGCGATGCCAAGCGCGCCGCAATCCAGCCACTCGCTGCGTCCATTGGCATTGACCTCGATCCGGGACAGGCCAAGGCGGCCCTTGCTGTTTGTCACCTGACCCGCGGCAATGACCCGGTAATCGGTTGCGGTTGTGGCGGGCCGAGTGTCGATCACCGCCGCGATCTCGACGCCCTTGGCCATCAGGTCGCGGGCGGTGCGATGGCCATCATCGTTGTTGGTGAAGATTGCGATGCGTTTTGCGGGGCTGACCGCCCAGCGATTGGCATAGGCCCGCATCGCCCCCGACAGCATCACGCCGGGTCGGTCGTTATTGGCGAAGGGGATATGCCGTTCGGTCGCGCCTGATGCGAGGATTGTGCGCTTGGCCGTGATCCGCCACAGCGTCTGGCGGACGCGCCGTCCGGGATCGGCAAGATGGTCCGAGACACGCTCGACCGCGCCATAGACGCCATGGTCGAAGGCCCCCCAGACGGTGGTGCGGCGCATGACGCGCAGGTTGGGAAGGCTGGCGAATTCTGCCTCAAGCCCGGCGATCCATTCGGTCGCAGGTCGGTCCAAGGGCGCGCTTTCGGCCAGAAGCCGCCCACCCAGACGAAAATCCTCATCGGCAAGGATGACTTGCACCCCCGCACGCGCCGCGGTCAGCGCGGCGGCAAGACCGGCAGCGCCGCCGCCGATCACCAGCAGATCGCAATGCAGGAAACCGGCGTCGTAATGATCGGGGTCGGGCTGCATCGACAATTTGCCCAAGCCTGCGGCGCGACGGATGGCGGGCTCATAAAGCTTTTCCCAGAAGGCGCGCGGCCACATGAAGGTCTTGTAGTAGAAACCTGCCGCGAAGAAGGGCGACATCAGGTCATTGACCGCCATCAGATCGAAGCCAAGCGATCCGACGCGGTTCTGGCTGAAACTCTCAAGCCCATCGAACAGCTCGACCACCGTGGCGCGGCTGTTCGGCTCTTGTCGGGCACCGGCATGCAGGGTGACAAGCGCGTTCGGCTCCTCCGAGCCAGCCGACAGCACGCCGCGCGGGCGGTGATACTTGAAGCTGCGGGCCATCAGCCGCACATCATTGGCCAATAGGGCCGAGGCCAGCGTGTCGCCTGCATGGCCGCTATAGGTCTTGCCATCAAAGGTGAAGCGCAGGCTTTGCGTGCGATCGATCAGGCCCCCGGAAAGACGGGTCATGCGGCGCCCCCCTTCATCGCGTCGCGGGACAGTTCCGCGCTCAGGACCTCATGCGTGATGGTGTTGCGGGTGACGATCAGCCATGAGCGGTCGCCCTGTTCGTGGAACCACAACTCGCGGTGAATGCCGGCGGGGTTGTCGCGCAGGTGGACATAGTCGTGGAAGCGCGTCGCTGCGTCCGGGGCCATGCCGTCGGGGCGGTCCAGCAGCGCCGCATCGCCCAGATAGGTGAATTCCGAGGAATCGCGAAGGCCAAGAAGGGGGTGGGGGATCAGCATATTGGCCTCAATGCAGATTGGGCGTCGCGCCCATGCCTTTTTCGTCGATGGGATAGCCGCGTTCGAAGCGGTCAAAGCGCATGAAACGCGCGGTCTCGTGCGGGGTGCCGGTGGTCAGCAGATGAGCGAACGCATAGCCCGATGCGGGCGTCGCCTTGAAGCCGCCATAGCACCAGCCCGCATTCAGATAGAGCCCCTCGATCGGGGTCCGGTCGATGATCGGCGTGCCGTCCATCGACATGTCCATGATGCCGCCCCAGATCCGCAGCAGACGTGCGCGTCCGATCATCGGCATCAGGGCCATGCCGCCTTGGGCCACGTCCTCGATCACGCCCAGATTGCCGCGTTGCGCGTAGGAATTGTAGCCGTCGATATCGCCGCCAAAGACCAGACCACCCTTGTCGGACTGGCTGACATAAAAATGCCCCGCGCCAAAGGTGATGACGCCGTCAATCACCGGCTTCAGCCCTTCGGTAACAAAGGCCTGCAGCACATGGCTTTCGATTGGCAGGCGCATCCCCGCCATGGCCATGACGCGCCCGGATGAACCCGCAACGGCGACGCCGACCTTGCCGGCCGCGATATAGCCGCGCGAGGTTTCCACCCCGCGGACCCGACCGTCCTCGATGCGAAAACCGGTGACCTCGCAGTTCTGGATCAGGTCCACTCCGGCCAGATCGGCCCCGCGCGCATAGCCCCATGCGACGCCGTCATGGCGTGCGGTTCCGGCGCGGCGCTGCAGCAGCCCACCCTTGATGGGGAAGCGTGCATTGTCGAAGTTCAGCCAGGGATACATTGCCCGAACGTCGCCTTGGTCCAGCAGTTCTGCATCGGCACCGGCCAGCAGCATCGCATTGCCGCGCCGGCGATAGGCGTCGCGCTGTCCATCGCTGTGGATCAGGTTCAGGATGCCGCGCTGGCTGACCATCGCGTTGAAGTTGAATTCCTGTTCCAGCCCTTCCCACAGCTTCATCGAGAATTCGTAGAAAGGCTCATTGCCGGGCAGCAGGTAGTTCGAGCGGATGATCGTCGTGTTCCGCCCGATATTGCCCGATCCAAGCCAGCTTTTCTCAAGCACGGCAATGCGAGATTGCTTGAAGGTCTTGGCAAGGTAATAGGCCGTCGCCAGCCCATGCCCGCCACCGCCGACAATCACATAGTCATAGGCGGGTTGCGGATCGGGGTTGCGCCAGATCGGTTGCCAGCCCTTGTGGCCGGTCAGCGCCTCCTTGATCACCCTCAAGCCTGAATATCGCACGGATCGTCCGTCCCTGATTCCTGTTCTGATGGTCAGACTAGCGATGTGTTTTGGCAGGTATTTGTCGAATACGGACAGGATATTGACTGTTGCAGACAATTCGTCAAAATTGTTTCCTGACAGTAAAATAAGTTGCAAAATGGATTCACCTTCGACGCCGTTCCGCATCGGTTTCATCCTGACGCCGGAATATTCGCTGATGTCGCTGACTGCGGCGGTAGAGCCGCTGCGGGCGGCCAATCATCTGGCGGGGCGCGAACTTTACCGACCCAGCTACTACTCGGTCGCGGGTGGATTTGCGGCCTCGACCTCGGGCGGTGGCTTCCAGACAACGGCCCTGCATGACGCCGAGCCACTGGATCTGGCGCTGGTGGTCGCCGGTGGCAATCCGCTGCTTTACCGCGATCCGGCCGTGACGCGCGGCCTGCGGATTCTTGCGCAGCGCAAGATCCCGCTGGGTGGGATCTCGGGTGGGGCGGCGGTTCTGGCGCGGCTGGGCATGATGGAGGGACGGCGCTTCACGCTGCATTGGGCCCATGTCGAGGCCCTGGCTGAAATGATGCCGGACCTGCTGATAGAGCGCGCGCTTTACGTGGTCGATCGCGACCGGCTGACCTGTGCTGGTGGTATCGCGGCGCTGGACATGATGTGCGCCCTGATCGCCCGTGATCACGGTGCGGATTTCGCGCGAGAGGTCGCCGAGTGGTTTATCCATACCAGGCCGCGCATGGCGGATGAGCCGCAGCTTTCGCCAACGGCCGAGCGGCTGGAACTGCGCAATCCGTTGCTTGTCCGCGGGGTCGAACTGATGTTCGGCCATCTGGCCGAGCCGCTCACGCCAGATCAGATTGCGGGGCAGGTAGGCTGCAGTGCCCGGCAGTTGCAACGCCTTTTCAATGCCGAGCTGGGCGTTCCGATGATGGATTTCTATCGCGAGATGCGGTTGAAGAAAGCCCATGAGCTGGTCAGTCAGACCAGCCTGTCAATGCTGGATATTGCGCTGGTGACGGGCTTCACCAGCGCGGCACATTTCTCGCGGCTATATTCCCAGCGGTTCGGCCTGCCGCCGATGCGTCAGCGGCAGACCCTGCGTCGTCAGTCAGGATAAATGCCGGGAGAGGTGGGTTTCCCGTCGTCGCATTGCGACAGATATTCGACGATCAGCGGGCGGTTGACGGCGAAGCCCTTGTAGGTGGCCAGATCCTCGGGCAGGTCGCGCAGCACCCGATGCAGGCGGCGACCCCATTTCGGCACGGTCGCGATATCCTCCAGCGCGCAAAGGTAGCAGCGGATCGGGAAAGCCAGCGCGTTCGAGCGTGGCAGCCGCCAGAAACTTTGCAACTCTACCCGCAGGAACTGCTTTGCACCGACATTCTTGACGGTCAGGCTGCGCTTTTCCGGACCCCATTCCGGATAGGTTTCGGGCGAGGTATCCAGTCGCGGATTGACGGTCATCGTCCAGTTCAGTCGACGCGCCGGGCTGTCCTGCCGGACATTCAGCAGGAATTTCAAGGCGCGCTGAAAAATGCCCATCTCGGCGGCGCGGGGGACCGGAGCGTGCCATTCAAAGAAATTCATTCCGATGTCGAAATCCAGGCTCCAGTCGGCCTGACTGGTGACCATGCCGGCATCCATCCACAGATTGCCCTCGCGATGGTCCAGCACGGCGAAATCGCCCTGCGTCTGGCGGGTGATGTATTCCATCGGGCCGAAGGGTAGGGTGGTGTCGTCAAGAAAGGTAAAGCTGTCGTCGATCCCCATGGGCCGGTTCACCCAGCGCCAGCGGTCGCGGTCGCGGGTCAGCTGGAACAGGTCGGGATAATCCTCGGCCTTGCTGGTCATGATCAGCTCCAGCAGATCCCAGCCCGCCAGCCGCATATGGGGCAGGGACTGGCAGCGACCGGGATCGCCGGCCAGCGTGATGGCGCGGTCCTCCATCTCGGACAGGTAATGTTCGTCCACGTCGAAGCGGCGCTGAAAGACGCTGTCATCGGGTCCGGCGGCGCGATGCGGCTCCATGTTGACTGAATACATGTATTCGTCGCGATCGAAGGGAAACGGAAAGCGGCGGATCGCAGCGGGCGAGTTGCGGAAACTGTAGTCGCCGCGGAAAGTTTCCTTGTTGAAGCGGACGGTCATCGTGGCCCTTCCTATCGGTCGATGGTCAAAAGCGTGCCGCGAAAACGCGAGACGCAGGGCATGATCTTGGCACCGTGCTCGGTTGGATCGAGCCAGTGATCGTGGTGTTCGATCTGGCCGTCGCAGGCCAGAACCTCGGTCTCGCATTGTCCGCAGGCGCCGCCACGGCAGAGCCATGGCGCGTCGATCCCGGCCAGTTCCAGCGCTTCGAGCAGGCTTTGCTGCGCGCCGACGGTCAGGGACATGGCGCTGCGGGCGCAATGCACCTTGAAGGGCTCGCCCGGTGACGGGGCCAGAAACTCCTCGCTGTGAAGCGCGTCCCTGGGCCAGCCAAGGGCGCTGGCCTGAGCTAGCACGCTTTCGATCATCCGTGCCGAGCCGCAGACGTAAAGATGCGTGCCCAATGGCTGCGTCGAGAGGATCGCGTTCAGGTCAATGCGGGAATCTTCGTCGCTGACATGGATCTGCGCGTCATCGGGCAGGGCAACCTCGGGCAGATCCGCGCGGTTGCGCACGGATACATGCAGTTCGAAAGGCGTGTCGAAGCGGGCCAGTTCATGAAGCTGCGCCAGAAACGGGGTGATGCCCACACCGCCCGCGATCATCAGGTGCTTGCGCGCGGTCTGGTTCAACCCGAACAGGTTCACTGGCGCGCCGATTTCGATCAGCATGCCGGGCTGGGCCTTCTGGTGCAGATAGGCCGATCCGCCCCGACCCTGATCCTCGCGCTGGACGGCGATTTCATAGCCCGAGCCGTCCTGCGGGTCCGAAATCAGCGAATAGGCGTTACGGCGCAGCACCTCGCCATCTTGCATGGTGACCATGACATGCGCGCCGCCGGAAAAGACCGGCAGAGGCAGGCCCTTGGGGTGCTCGAAGCGGAAGCGGGTGATCCGGGGCGAAAGCGGCTGTTTCTCGGTCAGTTTCAGGATTTGTGTCACGCCTGGATCTCCTGGACTTCGGGCAGGATGCCGGGGGTTTCCGCATCGACGCAGACACCCTGATAGGCACCCAGCCGCCGCGAGAAATGGTCGCGCACGAAAAGCGAACGCCCGCAGCCGGGACAGTCGTAAGGGTCGGTCGTGATACCCTCGGCGATGGTCTTGCAATGGACGCATTGCATGCGTCGGGCGGGACTGCCGCGATGCTCGGTCTGGATCGCGCCCGCAGGCAGGCCCGCCGCCTGAACCAGAGCAAGTGCCTGATTGATCAGCGCCTCGCCCCCGGCGATGTGAACCTGAAGCCCCATGCGCGCATCGGCAAACAGGGCGGTCAGGGCAGCGGGCAACTCGGCGGGGCTGCCGATCTCGACCAGACGGGCGGGTCGCAGAGCCCGGATCGCGTCGGCATCGGCAGCACAGATGAGCATGGTCGATCGCGGCATCAGATCCGGCACAACTGCGGCCAGCGACAGCAGCGCCGCAATGCCGGGTTCGTCCGCGATCATGAGTGCGCTTGTACAGGGCCGCGCCTGAAGCGGCGCGTGTCGCGGTCGGCTGGCAAAGAGGGAGGCGGAAGGAGCAATCGTCATTCTGGCTTCTCGGGCTGATGATCGTTCGTGGCCGGGGCGGCGCATTCCCCGGCCTTGGGGCGGGTTCAGCCCTTGACGGTGCGGCGCTTCTTCTCGGGGTCAAAGAAGGGCATGGCCGAGGTGGTGGCCGCAATCTCGCCATGGGTTTCGCAATTCACGCTAAGCCGCGTCCCGTCATTGGCGCAATCGACCGGCAGGCGGGCGATGGCCACCGTCCAATTGTTCAGGGGCGAATGCATCGCCTGAGTCACGACGCCCACTTTTTTGCCATCGCGATAGACAGGGGCACCATTCCCCGGCACCTTGTCGCCCTCAAGTTTCAGCCCCCAGATCTTGAAGCGTTCCTTGCCTTTCAGCCGATAATGCTCATCCGCGCCGCGGAAGCCCTTCTTGCCGGGCGAGACGGTGAAATCGAGACCCAGCTCCCACAGCGTGTCCCCGCAGGGATCGTGTTCGAACGGGTACATTTCGGAATTGTCATAGGGGAAGAACAGCAGGTAGCTTTCGGTCCGCAGCAGGTCCAGCGTGGTGAAGCGGCAGGGGATGATGCCCATATCCGCACCTTCCGCAAGAATGCGGTCCCAGATCATCGGCGCGTCCTGACCGCGCACGAATAGTTCGTAGCCACGTTCCCCCGTATAACCGGTCCGCGAGATCATCGCGGGTTTGCCAAAGATCGAGGTTTGCAAATGCGCGAAATAGGGCAGGTCGCGAATGCCGGGGACATGCTTTTGCAGAAAGTCCACCGCCAGCGGCCCCTGCAGCGACAGGTCATGCAGGTTGTCGTCAAAGCGCAACGAGACATCGCGCCCCGAAGCCGCCATGCTTAACTGCTCATGGCCCTGACCCGATCCATGGACCACCAGAAAGGCATTGGGACCCGTGCGGTAGATCACGCAATCGTCGATAAGTTTGCCACTGTCATTGAGCATTGCGGCATAGACCGAACGGCCCGGCATCAGCTTTTCGATATTGCGGGTGGTGGCGCGCTCGATCACGTGGCTGGCAGCAGGGCCGCTTAGATGCACCTTCTTGAGGCCCGAAACATCCATCAACCCCGCCTTGGTGCGGATCGCCATGTATTCATCATCGGGATTGCTGCTGGCATAGGACCATGCCGTGCCCATGCCGCTCCAATCCTCAAGGTCAGAGCCAAGGGCCCGGTGGCGGTCGGCCAGCGTCGAGAAGCGCCAAGAATTCGTCATCGCTCAATACTCCCAGTGTGTCATTGATGGTCATCCGGGCCGCCAGCGGCCCGGTGGTTTTCGGCTTCAGCCCGGCAACTGGAAGAACCAGTTGGCAAACAGCACGACTGCGGCTCCGGCCAGCAGCGCCAGATAGGGCAACCGGCCCGCGCGGCGCGGTCCCAGATCGGTGTGATCGGAAAGACCCAGATCCTCCATCGCCTCGCGGGGGAAATGGCCCTTGTCCTGAACGTAATGGCGGTACCAGAACACCGGCAGGATGAGGCTGGCAAAGATCAGCCCCGACCACAGCGCCCCGGAATAGCCCCAGACCTTGGCCCCGGCGCCCAGGAACAGCGCGTTGACAAAGGCCAGCCCGGTATTCACCGCCAGCAGCAGGGTGGGCGCCCTCCATGGCCGCGGCAGATGCGGGCTGTCGATGCGATGGATCCAGCCGGCATTCAGGTTCAGGAAGTTGAAGATGATATAGCCGACATTCGAGATCGCGAGGACATAGAAGTAGCCCGTCACATCTGACGCCAGCGCCAGCAGGAACAGGTTGAAGGCAAGATCCGTCCACATCGCGCGGGTCGGGGCGCCATGTTCGTTCACATGGCTCAGATAGCGCGGCAGCCAGCCATCGCGCGAGCCTTGGTAAAGCGTCCGCGATGATCCGGCCATCGCGGTCATGATCGCCAGAAACAGCGCCATGATCATCAGGATGACCAGAATCTGGGTGATGATCGGCCCGCCATTGACCAGCCCGGCCAAAGCCGCACCGACCCCGGTGCCATCGACGACGCCCGCCGACAGCATGCCTTCCTGACCCAGCACCCCTTGGAAGGTAAAGGGGATCAGGAAAAAGAAGACCATGCACAGCAGGCCGGAATAGAAGATCGCCTTGAAGGTGTCGGTCGCCGGATTGCGGAACTCAGCCGTGTAGCAGACGGCGGTCTCGAACCCATAGGTGGACCAGGCGGCGATATACATGGCGCCAAGGATCAGGGTCCAGCCACCGATGTCCCATGCCCCGTCGGTGCCGGAATAGGCGGCCGAGGGCGGCACGATCCCGGTGACGTTGGCGCTGTTGATCGAGCCGTTCAGGATCGGCACCAGCCCGATCAGGAACAGCGGCACCAGCACCACCAGCGCCATCAGCTTCTGCGATTTCGCGGTCGAGGCGATACCCCGGTGCTGGATCGCAAAGATGATCAGCATCAGCACCACGCCGGTCGCGAAGGTCGAATTGAAATGCAGCGTGCCAAGGCCGGGGATCGGCAGGGCAAAAGCCTCCCAGTGGCGCAGTGCCGGGGTCAGCGCGGCAACCGCATCGGCCTGGGCCACGGCCTGGATCGCGGTCTCGGGTGCGGTGCCGGGATTGGCGGCGATATGGTCGAGGACCGATTGGGTCTGTGCGGTATAGCCAGCGATATGGGCAGCCACCCAGTCGACGACTTGGGGGCTGGTTTCAAGCGGGATCGGGAACAGGGCGTTCAGGATGTAACCGGCGGCAATGGCGCAGCCCAGCGACAGGACCGGCGACCATGCAAACCAGTTGCACCAGACCGAAAGCGGCGCGATCAGCTTGGAATAACGCAGCCATGCCGTTGCGCCATAGACCGAGGCGCCGCCCGATTTGGTGCCGAACATCCCGGCCATTTCGGCATAGGTGAAGCTTTGCAGAAAGCCCATCACCATCGAGACCATCCAGACGGCAAAGGCGGCCTTGCCCGCCACGCCCGCGATGCCCCCGATCGAAAACAGCACCAGCGGCGGCACGCCTGCCGCCACCCAAAAGGCTCCGCGCCAGTCGAGGGCGCGATGCAGGACACCGCCGGGGGCAGGTGCCCCGGCCCCCTCAATTGTTCCGGCGATCGCGCCAGAGGTCGTCTGATCCACCATCTGTCCATTACCCTGTTGGCCCGGCCCACCCCCAGCCTTGTCGCGGCTGGTTCAGGTTGAGGTCGGTGCATTGCGGCGCCGGGTCGCCGTCCACGTCCCGGTGATCGTCAATCAGCCACGCGTTGCCCGCCCCGATCCGCGTTCGGGTCCAAGGCAGCACCGAGCACGGTCAGGGGCGGCGATCATGCCGCGTCCCGGCCAGCACGGTCGGAGATGCGGTTCATGACCGCGGTCTTTCCTTTCCGGGGTCGTAATGCGGAAAGGCAGTGATGCGGGCGGGCAGACGCTTTTGCTGCCCGTCCAGTTTGCCCACTTCAATCTGTGACCCCGGCTCGGCATGGGTCACGTCCACTCGTGCCAGCGCGATCTGCTTGCCCAGCATCGGCGACCACATGGCCGAGGTGATCTCTCCCACTTGCGCGCGGCCCACATGCAGGCAGTCGCCGTGATGGGCTGGCACCCGGCTGTCGATTTCCAGCCCGACCAGCTTCCAGCGGGGATGCTCCTTGCGGCGCAGCAGCGCCTCGCGGCCGACGAAATCGTCGGGTTTGGATTTCAACGGCACGGTGAAGCCGATCCCGGCCTCGAAGGGATCGGTCTGGTCGGAGAATTCGTAATCCGCAAAGATCAGACCCGCTTCGATCCGCAAAAGATCCAGCGCGGCCAAGCCCATGGGGCGGATGCCCCGGGATGATCCCGCCTCGGTGATCGCATCAAAGACTGTGGGTCCGTCCTTGGGATGACAGAAAATCTCATAGCCCAACTCGCCGGTATAGCCGGTGCGCGAGACGACGACCGGCGCACCTTCGGGACCGCCGATGCGGCCCGGCGTCCAGCGGAACCAGCCCAATTCGGTGATGGCGGTCTGATGCGGAGCGGTCCAGATCGCGCGGTCCATCACCTCGCGGCTATGGGGGCCCTGCACCGCCAGATTGTGCAGCTGGTCCGTCGAGGAGCGGATCATCACATTCAGCCCCAGCGCGCGGGCCTGTTCGCGCATCCATTCGCCGCCGTAATCGCTGCCGCCGATCCAGCGGAAACGATCGGGACCCATGCGGAACAGGGTTCCGTCGTCGATCATGCCGCCATGCGGGTAGCACATCGCGGAATAGACGACCTGCCCCATGCCCAGTTTCTTGATGTCGCGGGTCAGTACCCATTGCATCAGGGCCTCGCTGTCGGGGCCGGTGACCTCGAACTTGCGCAGCGCCGAGAGGTCCATCATCGCCACGCCCTCGCGGCAGGCGCGATATTCTTCCTCGGGCGAGGAATTCGGGAAGGTGCTTGGCAGCCAGAACCCTTTGTAATCAATGAAATCCCGCGTCAGGGCGGCGAACTGGTCGTGAAAGGCCGACTGTCTGGTCATGATGGGCTGGGAATCCGGCATGGGGCGCCATGCAGAGGCGCGCTGGAAACGCTCGGTGGCGGCATAGCTGCGGACATGAATGTCCGAGAGGTGCCAGCCATTCGCGGCGGTAGTGTCATCGGGACAGGCCGACGAGACGCAGACGATATCGGTCATCGCACGCAGCAGGACGTAATCCCCCGGCCGCGACCAGGGCTCGTCCATCATCAGCACGCCCTGCGCGTCGATCCAGGTGTTGAAGAAGAAATTCGCGGCCATCCAGCCCTTGCGGGGATCGACCCCGAAACCCGCCAGCGCCGCGTTGAAATTGTCCGAGCAATTGGCATGACCGGGATAGCCGATATCGTCGTAATACTTGGCCGAGCACGCCATGGCGAAGGCATCGTGCCGTCCGCACGTGTCCTGCACGACCTCGATCAACGGGGTCATGTCCTGATCGAAGTATTTCGAATGCAGGCCGGGATGGGCGTAGCTGTGGCCCAGAATCGTCCGGGTCGTGGTCACGTCCAGAGGGTTCTGGATGCCGCGATCAAGCTTGCGGGCGTCAAAACACTGAAAGTCGGTGCATTGCCGCCCGTCCACGTCCAGAACCTGGATATATTCCCCGGCGCGGACCAGATAGGCCTCGGCCGTGGCGGATTTCACGCGGATATCAAGGATCGGGTCGGCAAGCGGGTCGGGCAGGTCATGGGCCAGCCTGACGCCCGGCGTGGCCCGATTGATGAGCAGGGTAAGCGGGGACGCAGTTCGGTCCGTTTCCGGGTCCATCGGCTGGGACGGCGCCACGACGATCAGCCACCCTGTTTGCGCGATTGGGAATTCGGCGCGTTCACCTGCCGGACTGTCGGGACCAAAGACAGCGATGGCGCAGCGGGAGGACAGGTCGATGCCGCGCGCTTTGATCCCGCGCGCAAGTCGGGCAAGGCCGGGATCGTCCTGAGCCAGCGCCATTTGCAGCGCATGTGGTTCCCTTGGGTTGGAACCCAAAGGTGCACCGCGACCATCCATGCCTGTCGTGATCAGTTCGACCGGCTGGCCACCCTCGTCATTGATGACCGTCACGCGATCTCCGGCAGCCAGCGCCAGCATCAGCGCACCGCCGCCGGGGACGGTATGCCTCTCCTCAGTCGGGCCGTGCCGGGCGGCCAGTCGCTGACCGCTTGGCCGTGGCGGACCCGGACGCAGCAATTGCGGGTAAATGACGCGGTTCATGGCATCCGTCGCTTTGGGGGAAAAGGCGCGGCGACACCGCCGCACCGGGGCTTAGTTGCGCAGATAGGCTTCCATGGAATCGTCCAGCGCATCCTTCCATGGCGTGTGATGCGGTGGGGCGATGGTTCCGGTCATCACCGAGCGGTAGGAATGGTTGCGGAAGGCCATGATGTCCTCGGCCTTGTGATGCTTCCATTCAAAGAAGGCCTCGCAGGCACCATCGACGTCAAAGCTGGGGTAATCGGTCTCGGCGATCAGTTCCTTGACGTAGTCGCCCTGATAGAGGATCGCGTATTTGGTCCCGTCCTCGGCCTCTTCCCGGGCCTCGCGCTCGGCCACGTCGGCCATCAGGGCCTGCTTGTCGGAGGGCATGGTAATCCGGCCCAGAATGACATCGCGGACATACCAGGCCTGGGCATCGAACATGTTGAAGGTGAACCACTGGTCCTGCATGCCCAGATAGAACAACTGCGGATTATGGACATAGGCCACGCCTTTATACAGGTCCGCAGTCGCCAGCCGGTTGGCTGTCCTTAGCCGCAGATCGTCAGGCAGGAAGGGGAAATGGTGGCGGTAGCCCGTGCACAGGATGATGGAATCGACATGCTTCGAGGTTCCGTCGCGGAAGTAGGCGGTTTTGCCATCGACCCTGACCAATGCGGGCTTTTCTTCCCAATTGTCGGGCCAGTTGAAACCCATCGGCGCCGAGCGGTAACAAGAGGTCACCGACTTGGCGCCGTACTTCCAGCATTGCGAGCCGACATCCTCGGCCGAATAGGATGAGCCGACGACCAGCACGTCCTGCCCCTCGAATTCGCGCGCGTCGCGGAAATCATGGGCATGGACGATGCGGCCGTAGAATTGGCTGAAGCCGGGATATTCCGGCACATTCGGGCTGGAGAAATGCCCCGAGGCGATGATGACGTGGTCGAAGCGCTCTTTGTAGACGTGATCAGCTTCCAGATCATGCACGGTGACGGTGAAATCGTCGCTTTCTTCGTTGAACTCGACCCAACGCACCGTGGTGCTGAAGCGGATCCAGTCGCGCACCCCGGCCTTTTTCACCCGGCCCTCGATATAGTCGAACATCACGGCGCGCGGCGGATAGGACGCGATCTGGCGCCCGAAATGCTCCTCAAAGGAATAGTCGGCGAATTCCAGTCCCTCCTTGGGGCCATTGGTCCACAGGTAACGATACATCGAGCCATGCACCGGTTCGCCATGCTCGTCGGTGCCGGTGCGCCAGGTGTAATTCCAAAGGCCGCCCCAATTGGCCTGTTTTTCGAAGCAGACCACCTCGGGGATCGAAGCGCCCTTTCGCGCAGCGGATTGAAAGGCTCGAAGCTGGGCAAGGCCGGAAGGCCCGGCGCCAATCACGGCGACACGCTGAGTCATCTGGATTCCCTGTTCTTATGGTTTGGACCGCATTTCAATTTCGATCCATTTGGCATGAACCAATTGAGAGCCGACATTCCTTATCAGTCAAGAAAATTTCTTCTGATGAATGATGGATTCGGATCCATCTTTCTTCGACAGGCGGGATGCTGCGCGTTAGGCTTGGAATATGAGCACATCTCTTGCACAGCGCCTGGCGGTGACCGGAAGCATGCCGCGACGGTTGATGCGCGGCCAGGACGCCGTCCGAATCGGATTCCTTGCGCCGCTGACGGGACCGTCGGCACCCTGGGGAAGGCCGGGGCTGGAGGGATGCCAGATCTGGACCGACTGGGTGAACGGGCAGGGCGGCCTGCCGGTCAGTGGGGTGCGGAGGCCGGTCGCCATCATCGCCCGCGACGCGGCCATCTCACCCAGCGAGACCCGCGCTGCGGCCCGCGAACTGGTCGAGGATCATCACGTCTGCCTGCTGCTTGGGCTGGGTGGGGACAGTCTCGCGCCAGCCTTGCCGTGGCTGATGGCGCGGCGGGTGCTGACCACGACGCTGCTGCCCTTTGATCTTTCGCCGCAAACCCCCAGCCTGATTGCCCCGGCCGAGGTGCATCCGCTATTCGTCGTCACCGGGGTCGAGTGGTTGGCAGAGCGGCGACCCGATCTGCGCCGGGTCGCCCTGTGCAGTCAGGACGATCTGATGGGCCGTCCTTCGCTGGCCACCTATCGCGCGGCATTTGCCGCCGAAGGCATGCAGATCGTGCGCGAGCTGCGCTATGATCCCGGTGAGCGCGATGCCGTTGGCATGGTGCGAGCCATGCTGCAGGACGATCCGGAAATCCTGTGCTGGTGCTCATCCGAGCCGCATATGGTCCATGCCTTGACCGAGGCTGCCCATGATGCGGGCTTCTGCGGTCCGATCCTGTCCTGCACGGGCGATCATTACCAACGGCTGGTCGCCCGAACCACGCCCGATTTCATGGAGAATTTCATCTTTCAGTTCCCGGATTTCGACGATCCGGCGCTGGAGGGGACGACATTCTTCTTTCGCCGCCCCTCGGCCTTTCATGCGGCCTATGCTGATCGGTTTCCGGGACATTGGTCGGCAGTCAGCTGGGAATATGCTTCGGCGCTGGATCTATGGCAGGCAGCGGTGGAAATTTGCGGCCGCACCGATTCCATGTCGGTGCTGGCCGCAATGAAGCGGGGCGGGCAGATGATGCAGGCATTTGGTCCAGCACGCTGGTATGGTGAGGCGCTGTTCGGCATCGATCAGGCCTTGATCGGGCGCTGGCCGGTGGTGCGTGTGGTTGCGGGCAAGGCGCGGATACAGGCCTTTCGTTCGGTGCTGGACTGGTTGTCCCGACACGAAGATCTGCTGCTGCGCGAGATGGCCGGGCTGGGCCTGCTGTGGACACAGCGGATGATCACTCATCCTGCATGAGCAGACCTTGTTCCTCCAGCAGGGATTGCTGAACCAGTTCCAGGGCGCGGGGGATGTCGCGTTCACTCACGGCTTCGGTCAGCGCGGCGTAATCCGTCCGCAGGCGAAAGATGTTCTCGGGGGTCAGGCGGCGGCGTTGCAACCCGTCGCGATGGCGTTGTCGCCCGGCTTTGACCACCAGATTGCAGCAGGCCAGCAGCAGCGGATTGCCGGTGCCCTCGGCCAGCGCCAGACGGAATTCATCCTCAAGCCGCGCAAAGCGGGCGGGTTCCGCCACAGTCTGCATTCGGGCAAGGATCGCGGTCAGCCGATCGATCCCAAGCGGTGGCATGTTGATGATGGCCAGCCGGATCATTTCGGGTTCAAGGATGCCGCGAACCACCTGCAGATGCAGAGGGCCAGTGGCCGCGATGACCGGCGCGGTTTCGTCCCAGTCGCCCGGCTCGCAGACAAAGGACCCGGCGCCGGCCCTGCGGATGATGAGTCCCTTGCGGATCAGGATGTCCAGCGCCTCGCGCAGGGTGTTGCGGGCGACGCGCAGGCTGCTTGCCAATTGGCGTTCCGAGGGTAGGCGGCTGCCCTGCGGATAATCCCCGGCAGCGATACGCGCTGCAAGGGCCTCGGCGACCATCTGCACGGTCGGTCCGGCCGTGGGGGATTCGGTCTCCGGGGTCTGGGCAAGCGCGCCGCCGGGCTGGGTCTGCAAAGAGGTCACGTCGCCATCCTGACTGCGGTACAGGTTAATCCTGACCCAGCCGGGCGCGGCTTGCAAGGGCGGTGAACCAAAACGAAGAACCAGTTGAACCAGTTTCCCGCCGATGGATCAGATATCCAACGTGTTGTCCCGTTCCCATTGCGAGAGATGGGCGGAATAGGCGTTCCACTCTTGCGTCTTGAGCTTGATATAGGCGGCTGAAAACGCCTCGCCCATCGCTGATTTCAATCCTTCATCCGCATCATAGGCGCGGATTGCGTCCAGCAGGTTCAGCGGCAGCTTGGGCGCCCCGGTGACGGTATGGCCCTCGGCATACATGTCGATATCCCAGCGCTTGCCGGGATCGGCCTTGCTGCGCAGCCCGCGTAGACCGGCGGCGATGATGACCGCCTGCAGCAGATAGGGGTTCACTGCACCATCGGGCAGGCGCAGCTCAAAGCGGCCGGGACCGGGGACGCGGACCATGTGGGTGCGGTTGTTGCCGGTCCAGGTCACGGTATTCGGGGCCCAGGTCGCGCCCGAAATCGTGCGCGGCGCGTTGATCCGCTTGTAGCTGTTCACCGTCGGGTTGGTGATCGCCGCCAGCGCCGAGGCATGGGTCATGATGCCGCCCAGGAAATAGCGGCCCTCATCCGACAGGCTGAGTTCCTTGCTGTCATCGGCAAAGGCATTGCGACCATCTTTGGTCCAGACCGAGATATGCGCATGGCAGCCGTTCCCCGTCAGGCCCATGATCGGCTTGGGCATGAAGGTGGCACGCAGCCCATGCTTTTCCGCAATCGAGCGGGTCATGAACTTGAAGAAGCTGTGCTTGTCGGCGGTGGCCAGCGCGCCGTCATATTTCCAGTTCATCTCGAACTGGCCGTTCGCATCCTCATGGTCGTTCTGGTAGGGCTCCCAGCCCAGTTCCAGCATGTAGTCACAGATCTCGGTGATGACGTCATAGCGGCGCATCACCGCCTGCTGATCGTAGCAGGGCTTCACCGCCGTATCGGCCGGGTCCGAGATTTCGGTGCCCTCGGGGGTCAGCAGGAAAAATTCGGGCTCGACCCCGGTCTTGATCTCAAGCCCCATCGCGGCGGCTTCACCGATCAGCCGGGTCAGGACATTGCGCGGGGCCTGATCCAGCGGTCCACTGCCCGACATCACGCAATTCGAGGCAACCCAGGCGACATCCCGCTTCCATGGCAGCTGGATGGCCGATGCGGGATCGGGAACCGCCAGCATGTCGGGATGGGCCGGGGTCAGGTCGAGCCATGTTGCAAAGCCCGCGAAACCGGCACCGTCCTTTTCCATGTCCGAGATCGCCTCGGCAGGGACCAGCTTGGCGCGCTGGCCGCCGAACAGATCCGTATACGAGACCATGAAGTACTTGATCCCCTTGGCCCGCGCGAATGCGGCGAGATCGCTCTTGGTGCCCGTGTCACAGGCGAATGCGGCGAGATCGTTCATGACGAGATTTTCCTGTTGAATGACTATGTCAGGCCGGGGCGGGATGCATTGTCCCGCCCTCGTTCCGGGCGTTTAGAAGCCGGTCTGGCCGGGGATCCAGCTGGTGCCCGCCAGCGGCACGCCCGCCATCGCGGCCGCTTCGATGGTCAGGGCGCAAAGGTCCTCGGGTTCGAGGTTATGGACATGGCTCTTGCCGCAGGCGCGGGCGATGGTCTGGCATTCCAGCGTCATGACGGCCAGATAGTTGCGCAGCCGACGCGCCGCCTCGACCGGGTCCAGCCGCTTCATCAACTCGGGGTCCTGGGTGGTGATCCCTGCGGGGTCCTTGCCCTCATGCCAGTCGTCATAGGCATCGGCCGTGGTGCCAAGCTTGGAATATTCTGCCGCCCATTTCGGGTCGTTCTCGCCGATGGCGATCAGGGCTGCGGTGCCGATGGCCACGGCATCGGCGCCAAGCGCCAGTGCCTTGGCCACATCAGCCCCGGTACGAATCCCGCCCGAGACCACCAGCTGCACCTTGCGATGCATCCCCAGATCCTGCAGGGCCTTCACGGCGGGGCGGATACAGGCCAGCGTCGGTTGGCCGACATTCTCGATGAACACGTCCTGCGTCGCGGCGGTGCCGCCCTGCATGCCATCCAGAACGACCACATCCGCACCGGCCTTCACCGCCAGAGCCGTATCGTAGTAGGGCCGCGCGCCGCCGATCTTGATATAGATCGGCTTTTCCCAGTTGGTGATCTCGCGCAGTTCGAGGATCTTGATCTCCAGATCGTCCGGCCCGGTCCAGTCCGGATGGCGGCATGCCGAGCGTTGGTCGATGCCGACTGGCAGGTTGCGCATGTTGGCGACGCGCTGCGTGATTTTCTGACCCAGAAGCATGCCGCCACCGCCGGGTTTCGCGCCCTGACCCACGACGATTTCGATCGCATCGGCGCGGCGCAGATCGTCGGGATTCATGCCATAGCGCGAGGGCAGATATTGATAGACCAGCTTTTCGGAATGGCCGCGTTCCTCATCGGTCATGCCGCCATCACCGGTGGTGGTCGAGGTGCCCGCCATGGTCGCACCGCGTCCCAGTGCCTCTTTCGCGGGACCGGACAGCGCGCCAAAGCTCATGCCCGCGATGGTGACGGGGATTTTCAGTTCGATCGGTTTCTTGGCAAAGCGCGTGCCCAATACGACCGAGGTATCGCACTTTTCGCGATAGCCTTCCAACGGGTAGCGACTGATCGAGGCACCCAGAAACAGCAGGTCGTCGAAATGCGGCACCTTGCGCTTGGCGCCGCCGCCACGGATGTCATAAATGCCGGTATCGGCGGCGCGGCGGATTTCGGCGTTGATCTCGGGGCTGAAGGTCGAGCTATCCCGCGGAAGCGTCTGCGGGTTGGTGTCCATGATGTCTCTCATCAGTAGGCTCCGGCGTGATCGACGTGGAAGTTGTAAAGCTTGCGGGCCGAGCCGTAGCGCTTGAATTCCTCGGGTCGCGCATCCGCCCCCGAACGTTCCAGCAGGTCGCGCAGGATCTCCAGATGCTCGGGGCGCATCTCTTTCTCGATGCAGTCCGAGCCCAGCGACTTGACCGAGCCGCGCACGAACAACCGCGCCTCATAAAGCGAGTCGCCAAGCGCGTCGCCCGCATCGCCCAGCACGACCAGATTGCCCGATTGCGCCATGAAGGCCGACATGTGGCCGATATTGCCAAAGACGACGATGTCGATGCCCTTCATCGAAATCCCGCAGCGCGAGCTTGCATTGCCCTTGATGACCAGCAGCCCGCCATGCCCGGTCGCGCCGGCATATTGGCTGGCATCGCCCTCGATCACGACCGTTCCCGACATCATGTTCTCGGCCACGCCCGGCCCAGCCGAGCCGGTCACGTTGATCGTCGCCTGCTTGTTCATTCCGGCGCAGTAATAACCGGTCGAGCCGTTCACGGTGACTTCGATCGGGGCATCCAGCCCCACTGCGATGGCATGGGCACCCTTGGGATTGAGCACCTCCCATTGGGTCTGATTGGTGGTGACGGCCTGAGCCTGTAAGGCGGTGTTCAGCTCGCGCAGGGGGGTGTTGGCAAGGTCGACGGTCTGCATCTCAGCGTTCCCAGAAATAGACGGTGGCGGGTTCGGGTTCCCAGACGCGGGCGGTTTCGATGCCCGGAAGATTGGCAAGCGCGCGGTATTCGGAACCGAAGGCGACGTAATCCTCGGTTTCGGCCATGACGGCGGGTTTGCAGGCGATCGGGTCGCGCACCACTCCAAAGCCGTTCTTGGTTCCGACGACGAAGGTGAAGAAGCCGTCCAGATCCCTCAGCGTGCCCTCCAGCGCCTCACCCAGATGGGCCCCTTCGGCCAGCCGCGACGAGATATAGCAGGCGGCAACCTCGGTATCGTTCTGGGTCTGCGGCGCAAAACCCTTTTCGGCCAGCACGCGGCGCATCTGGTTGTGGTTGGAAAGCGAACCATTATGGACAAGGCACTGATCCGCCCCGGTCGAGAAGGGATGTGCGCCCAACGTCGTCACCGCGCTTTCCGTCGCCATCCGGGTATGGCCGATGCCATGGCTGCCCGACATTGCCCGCAGATTGAAGCGCGCTGCCACATCACGCGGCAGACCGACCTCCTTGAAGATTTCCATGGAATGACCGGCACCCATGACACGGATGCCCTTTTCGGCCATGAAGGCGCGGGCCAGTGTCTCGGTCCCTTCGGGCAGGGTCAGGACGGCATGGGTATCGGTCACCCGCATCGTCACCGGCCCCTCAAGCGCCGCCGTCAAAGCAGTGTCCAGACCCGCGAAGGTCGTATCGGGGGTGTCGGACTGAACCGTGATCTTGAGCAAACCGTCATCGCCATAGATCGCGATTCCCGCGCTATCCGGTCCGCGATCCGTCATGGTGATCAGCATGTCCGTCAGCAGCTCACCCAGTTTAGGACGCAGCTCTTCCTTTTTCAGAAAGAGGCCTACTATGCCGCACATCGTCATCTCCATCTGTTTCGGGCTTGAAGATGATCATTATGAGGAAAATTGATTTCCTCAAGAGAAATTTAATTTTCTCACGCGAAGATCTGCCTATTCGCATTCTCGCCCAAATCTTGAGCAGCTTTGCGGCTAGCGGATGGTGCCATTGTGTGGAAGCTTCCTGCAATGACGCGGTCCCGTGCGCCCGACATCTCCGGTCACACACGACTTCGGCGACGTTGAACGCCGACCTAACCGCAGAAGGGTCAGTTTTCGTCAGACCCGCAGGTCTTGCGTTTTGTCGCCGCCGAAGTGGGTTTGCCAATACGCGGACGACGTCACGCTCGGCGCTGCTCGCCCGGGGAAGCAACCGAAAATGCGTTCACCCAGCCAGACAGTCGGGGTTGTCTGGAGTAAAAACTACCGTCGGGAATCCTGAACGTGATTGGCCCTTGGAATGGTGCGTGAACCATTGGCTAAAGGTTTGGACTACCTTTGCAGGCAAACTACGTTGAGCGGCCGGGTCGCACTGACAGCAACCTCAATTAGCTCGCAGGGATCGCATCATGGAGCCTGGTAGCGGGGGATGCTGCGTATAACTTGGTGAGGGGGTGGAGGGGCGCGAGCGATCCCGCGCATTGCCCCATTGTCAGCCACTCCGATCCTGGCGACCTATTCGCCCCTGATCAGCTTGCTGCGCAGCCACCCGGACAGGCTGTCCATCGCCATCACGGTCAGCACGATCAGGACCATGTAATAGGCAACGTCCTCCCAGTCCTTCTGGGTCTGGATCGCCTGCGTCAGCAGCAGGCCGATACCGCCGCCGACAATGGCGCCGATGACGGTGGCGCCGCGGGTGTTCGATTCCAGGAAGTACAGCACCTGGCTGAGCAGCACCGGCATGACCTGCGGCAGCACCCCGAAGCGTGCGCGCTGCAAGCCATTGGCCCCGGTCGAGCGGATGCCCTCGACCTGCTTCTCGTCGATATTCTCGAAGGCTTCCGAGAACATCTTTCCGAAGCTGCCGGTATCGGTCAGCATGATCGCCAGCGATCCGGTCATGGGGCCGGGACCGAAGGCGCGGGCCAGAACGATGGTCCAGATCAGCCCGTCGACGCCGCGAATGAAGTCGAAGACGCGGCGCAGGGCAAAGCGCAGCGGGCCAAAGGGCATCATGTTCCGCGCCGCCATGAAGCCCAGCGGCAAAGCGATCAGCGCTGCCCCGAAGGTGCCCAGAAAGGCCATCAGTACGGTTTCGAACATGGCCCAGATCACATCGCCATGCCGCCACATCGGGTTATTCCAGAAATCCCGCGCCATCGCGGCGATATTGGGCATCGACGGATCGACCCTGTCGCCCCACAGCGCCGAGGCGGCGATCTGCGGCCAGCTCATGTAGTGAAACGGGCTGTCCAGCGCAAAGAAGAACATCGCCCAGCCCGGCTGGTATTTGAAGGTCTCGGCCTTGGCGCGGGTATAGGCGAAGCGCCCGGCATCGGTGGTCACGCTGACCCGCGTGTCCGAGGCGTTGATCCAGTCGGGCAAGGGCTGCGGCGCGGTCAGTTGCAACCCATCAGCACTCTCGCGAATGTCGATCACCCCATAGCCCGGCACGTCATAGCGCGCCCCGCCGGGCAGATAGGTGACCTGATGCCCGTCGCCCAGATCGATGGTCGTGACCTGATCGTCATGGGCGATCCAGTCGGGCAGGCGGTCGGCGGGATAGGTGCCCTTGGCCTCGCCATCGATGGCGACGCTTAGCGCGCCTGTGCGGTTCTGGCGGGTGACATGGGTCTTGTGCAGCCAGAAATCCGACAGCAGCACCGAGGCATTGTCCATCCGCGCCCGACCCGCCAGCCCGGCCAGATCGAAGGAGATCGCGGCATAGACCAGATAGGCCAGCACCAGCGCCGGAATGCCCAGCGACAACAGGCGGCGGCGGGCAAAGCGGGTGGCGACGGCGTGGCTCAGCGTGGGGGAAAGGTCGACGGCACTCATGGGATCAGCCTTTCACCAGGCGGTTGCGCAGATGGTCCGACAGGCGGTCAATCAGGACGATGGCCATGAACAGCAGCAGGAAGATCCCGACGACCTGATCATAGCGACCCATGCCCCATTGCATCGCGATCTTGAGGTCATAGCCGATGCCGCCTTCTCCGACGAAGCCAAGGATGGCGCTGGCGCGGACGTTGATCTCGAAGCGCAGCAGGGCATAGGACAGCCAGTTCGGCGCGACCTGCGGGATGACGCCCAGCCACATCTGCTGCGACCATGTCGCGCCCACCGAGGACAGCCCCTCGACCGGCTTGCGGTCGGCATTCTCGGCAGCTTCCGAGAAGAGCTTGCCAAGTGCGCCCGCCGTATGCAGCGAAATGGCGATGACCGCCGGAACCGGCCCGCCGCCAAGGATGTAGATCAGCAAAAGTGCGATGACGATTTCGGGGATGGCGCGGAACATGTCCATCAGCCGCCGGAACAACCCGGTCAGCCGGGGCCAGCGCGCCAGCCCTCGGGTCGAAAGCAGCGCCAAAATCATCGCCGCGATCCCGCCCAGCAGGGTCGAGACCGCGGCGATGTTCAAGGTCTCAATCAATGAAGGAAAGTGCTCGATGAAAATTCCGGGCAGGGCGGCGCGTTTTTCCCATGCCTCGGCCACCACCTCGGCGGGGAAGGCCAGCAGCATCGGTAGCCCGTCGATGAAACCGCCCGCATTGCGGCTTTCAGCCAAGCGGAAGCCCGAGACCATCAGTGCCACGAACAGGATCAGCAGGATGCCGCCATAAAGCCTGCGTCGGCGCAGCAGCTCAAAATAGGCGTGGCTGGTCGCGGCCATGTCGGGACGCGGGGTGGCGGGGATGGCGCTGTCGGGCATGTCGGGTTCCTGCAAGGGGTGCGCCGCGCCCCGGTCAGGCGCGGCGCGGTTCAGATCAGGCGATCAGCTGTTCGATTCCTGCAGCTTGCGCGCGGCGACGACGCCTTCGTATTCCGCATGGGTCACCGGCACGAAATCCTTGGCCTCGCCATGGGCGACGCCGTAAGCGCAGGCCTTGTCGGTTTCATGCAGGTCGGCGGTCAGCTTGGTGATCTTGTCCTTGACGTCCTGCGGCAGGACATTGCGGACGACCATCGGGCCTTCCGGGATCAGCTTCGATTGCCAGATCTGGACCAGATCGTTCATGTCGATCAGGCCGGCATCGGCGGCCTTGCGGAAGGCGCCGGAATTGTAGCCGTCTTCCCATTCCCCCAGACCGTCGGCCCAGGTGACGCCAGCGGCGACATCGCCATTGGCGACGGCGACGATCGACTGCTCATGCCCGCCCGAGAAGCGCACCTCCGAGAAGAAATCCTCAAGCTTGCCGAATTTCTCGGTCAGCTCGGCGCCGGGGACCAGATAGCCCGAGGTCGAGTTCGGATCGGCAAAGGCAAAGCTCTTGCCCTTGGCCTGCTCGACCGAGGTGATGCCGCTGTCCTTGCGGGCAAAGCCAAAGGCGTAGTAGCCGGTCGAGCCGTCCATGTTCTGCTTGGTCAGGACCGGAACCACCGCATTCGGATCGGTCAGGTAGATCTTGGCATAGCCCGAGGCCCCCAGCCACGCCATGTCCAGCGTGCCGCCCAGCAGGCCCTGGATCACGCCGTCATAGTCGGCGGGGGTGAAGATCTTGACCGGAACGCCCAGCTCGGCCTCGATGGCGGCGCGGTAGCATTCGTTCGAGGTCATGCGGTCCTGGGCGTTTTCGCCGCCCATGATGCCGATGTTGAATTGCTTGATCTCGTCGGCCTGAGCGAGCGGCGCGAAGGCGGTGGTGGCGGCAAGTGCGAAGGCAAGGGTCTTCATGGTCACTCCGTGGATTTGGCCCCGATCGGCATGATCGTCCGGGCCGGTGGGGTCTGGTCAGGCAAGCATCCGGTCCGCATAGCTGCGGTCGGGTTCGTGATCGGTCGGGATGGCGGTCGAGGTCGCGGCCTCGTTGAAGCCAGCATCCGCGCCGTAGATGTCGCGGGCGACGCCGGTCGAAAGCTGCTCGGGCGTGCCGTCAAAGACGATGCGCCCGTCGCGCATTCCGATCACCCGGTCGCAATAGCGCCGCGCCGTATCCAGCGTGTGCAGGTTGGCGATGACCATGCGGCCATCCTCGACATTGATGCGTTTCAGCGTGTCCATGACGATCTGCGCATTCATCGGGTCGAGGCTGGCGATGGGCTCGTCCGCCAGAATAATGCGCGGGTCCTGCATCAGCGCGCGGGCGATGGCGACGCGCTGCTGCTGGCCGCCCGACAGTGCCTCGGCGCGCTTGGGGGCCTGTTCGGCAATGCCCAGCCGGTCAAGGATCCGCAGCGCCCGTTCGATATCGGTGCGCGGCCACAGGTTGAACATCGTGGCCAGGGTTGAGCGCCGGTTCAGCAGCCCGTGCAGCACGTTCGAGGCCACGTCCATGCGCGGCACAAGGTTGAACTGCTGAAAAATCATCGCGCATTGGCTTTGCCATGCCCGCCGGTCAGCCCCGCGCAGTGCCAGCACGTCGCGCCCGTCGACCAGCATCTGCCCGGCGGATGCATCGGTCAGCCGGTTCAGCATCCGCAGAAAGGTCGATTTCCCCGCCCCCGACCTGCCGATGATCCCGACAAAGGCGGGGCGGTCGATCGCAAAGCTGATATTGTCGACGGCGGCACGGCTGCCGAAGACGCGCGTCACATTCCGAACTTCCAGCATGATCGCCCTCGGTTACGTTGTCTGGGGGCGTGATAGAGGCCGAGTGTGACAGTTATCCCCGGTCTTCCTGAAACTTATGTGAAACCGGAAAATTATTTGTTTTCAATATTTTGGTTCCTGGAAACATGTTTTGGCCCCCGGCGCTGGCAGCGCCGGAGACCTGTTTTGACCAATGTTATTCGGGGGTTGCGGGGCGCGCGCCTCAGGCGACGCGGCGGCCTGCGACCCATGTTTCGCGGATGACCGGCATGCCCTGGATGCGGGCCACGCGGATCAGGTCGGCGCGCAGGCCAAGGCCCAGCCGCCCGCGATCGCTTAGCCCGGCCGAGCGGGCGGGCGCGGCGGTGACCGTGGCAAAGCCGCGCGCCAGATCGTCCCACAGATCGCCCAGCAGCACCGCCGAACTCAGCAGCGCCGCGGGAACGTAGTCCGAGGACACGATGTCCAGCAGCCCGGCCTGCGCCAGTTCCCCCGCCGAGACATTGCCGGAATGCGAGCCACCCCGGATCAGGTTCGGTGCGCCCATGATCGTGGCGATGCCATGCTTGCGGCAGGCCTGCGCCGCTTCGACCGTGGTCGGAAATTCGGCAAGCTTGATGCCATATGCGGCCGAGGTCGCGACATGATCCGCCGTGGTGTCGTCATGGCTGGCCAGCACCGCGCCCCAGTCCCGCGCCGCCTGCACGGTCGCGGCCTCATGCGCCTCGCCAAAGCGGGCGCGCAATTCGGCCAGACCGGCGACATGGGCCTCGAATTCCAGATCCGACATGCCCTGCTTGCCCTTGACGTATTGGGCCAGCTTGGACAGGTCGCGGAACTGGCGCTGGCCGGGGGTGTGGTCCATCAGGCTGACGATGCCGATGCGATCCGCCTGCCCGAATTCGGCCAGTTCCTCGATCAGCGTTTCCGAGCAGACCTCGGCCCGCAGGTGGATGCGGTGGCTGATGCGCAGATTCGGGCGGGCGGCAAGGATTTCGTCCGCCAGACCGCGCGCGTATTTGGCATAGGAATTGTCGCGGTTGATCGAACCCACGCGCAGCGCGTCAAAGACGGTGGTGATCCCACATCCGGCCAGTTCGGCGTCATGGGCAATGATCGCCGCCCCATGCGGCCAGTTCACGCCGGGGCGCGGCTGGATGTGGCGTTCCAGATTGTCGGTATGCAATTCGATCAGGCCCGGCGCGATCAGGTCGCCGGCGCAATCGCTGCCGGTGGCGCTGGCCGCGCCGATCTCGGCGATCATGCCATCGCGGATCACGATGGCGCCGTGGCGGACTTCATCGGGCAGGACAAGGGTGGCGTTGGTGAAGACAGTTTCCGTCATGGTCCTACCTGAGGGTCTGGGTCTGGGTCTGGGATTTGGCGCATCGTCGAGCGCGGCCAGAAAGGCCGCGACACCCTGCGCAATGGTGCCGTCATTGATGATGGTGGTGACGGGCAGGCCCGCGGGCAGGGGCGCGCGGCGGGCCAGCCTTGCGGCGATGTCCTCGGCAGTCTCGCGCCCGCGGCTGGCCAGCCGCTGCGCCAGCACCGGGGCCGAGGCGGTGACCTCGATCACCCGCAGGCCGGGGAAGGCCAATGCTGCCTGTTCCAGCATCCGGCGCGAGCAATTGAACAGCGTGATCCCCCCGGTTGGTGCCGGGGGGACGCCATAGGACAGACCATGCGCGCGCCATGACAGGGCGAAGTCCCCGGCAGCCTCGCGGCGCAGGAACTCGACCTCAGTGATGCCCTCGAAGGGCTCGCCCCCCGCCGCTTCCGGGCGGGTGATGCAGCGGCGCAGGGCAATGATGTCGGGACGCGCGGCCAAGGCCGCCGCGATCAGCGTGTCCTTGCCCGCGCCAGACGGGCCGACAATGGCAAAGACGCTCATGCCGCGAACCTCGCCATGTCGATCATGCGGTCGCAGACCCGGTCGCGGGCGGCCTCGTCGTGAAAGATGCCGACGATGGCGGTGCCGCGCGCCTTGGCTTCCTCGATCAGCGACAGCACGGTTTCGCGGTTGGCCGCGTCAAGGCTGGCGGTGGGTTCGTCCAGAAGCATCACCGGCACCTGCCGGATGAAGCCACGGGCGATGTTCACCCGCTGCTGTTCCCCGCCCGAGAAGGTGGTGGGCGACAGCTGCCACAGCCGTTCGGGGATGCGCAGCCGGGCCAGCAGGGCGGCGGCGCGGTCGCGGGCCTGATCCTCGGGCGTGCCGGTCAGCAGTATCGGCTCGGCCACGACCTCGATGGTGGGGACGCGGGGGACGACGCGCAGGAACTGGCTGACATAGGCCATCCGTTCGCGCCGCAGGGCCAGGATCTCGCGTGGTTCGGCACGGGCGACATCGGTGCCCGCCACGGTGATGCGGCCCGATGCGGCAAGGTAATTGCCCCAGATCATCCGCATCAGAGTCGATTTCCCCGCGCCCGAGGCCCCAAGCAGGCCCACGCATTCGCCGGGCACCACCGACAGGGTGACATCCGACATGACCGGAATGACCGCCGCGCCCTGATTGTGCAGGGTGAAGGTCTTGGACACGTTCGACAGTTCGATCACATTCATCGTCACACCTGCAGGACCGAGGACACAAGAAGCTGGGTATAGGCGTGCTGGGGATCATCCAGAACCTGATCGGTCAGGCCGGTCTCGACGCATTCGCCGCCCTTCATCACCATCAGCCGGTCGGCCAGCAGCCGGACCACGGCCAGATCGTGGGTGACGATGATCGCCGACAGCCCCATGCGCCGCACCAACCCGCGCAGCAGGTCCAGCAGACGCGCCTGCACGCTGACATCAAGACCGCCGGTCGGCTCGTCCATGAAGACCAGCCTTGGCCCGGTGACCAGATTGCGCGCGATCTGCAGACGCTGCTGCATCCCGCCGGAAAAGGCCGAGGGGCGGTCGTCGATGCGATCAGAGGCGATCTCCACGCGGCCCAGCCAGTCGGTCGCGGTGTCGCGGATGTCGCCGTAATGGCGCGCGCCGACCGCCATCAGGCGTTCGCCGACATTGCCGCCGGCGCTGACCGCCATGCGCAGCCCGTCGCGGGGGTTCTGGTGGACAAAGGCCCAGTCGGTGCGCGCCAGCATCCGGCGCTCGGGTTCGGACATGGCCAGCACGTCGCGGCCGTCATAGATCACCTCGCCCCGGTCGGGGGGCAGATGACCGGCAAGGCAGGACAGCAGCGTCGATTTCCCCGAGCCGCTTTCACCGACAATGCCCATGACCTCGCCCGGCCACAGATCGAAACCGATGCCGGTGCAGCCGATGCGCGCGCCATAGCGCTTTTCCAGCCCACGGACGGAAAACAGCGGGTTCATTGGCGGTCCTCCTGACGCGAGCGGCAGAATGCAGTGTCCGAGCAGACAAAGATCCGCCCGCCCTGATCGTCGGTGATCACCTCGTCCAGATAGCTTTCGGTCGCGCCGCAGATGTCGCAGGCGTGGTCGGCCTTGCTGGCGACAAAGGGATGGTCGTCGAAATCAAGGCTTTCGACGCGGGTATATGGCGGCAGGGCATAGATGCGCTGCTCGCGCCCGGCCCCGAACAGCATCAGCGCCGGGCTGTCATCCAGTTTCGGGTTGTCGAATTTCGGGATGGGCGAGGGATCCATGACATAGCGCCCCTCGACCTTGACCGGATAGGCATAGGCGGTGGCGATCCGGCCGTGGCGGGCGATATCCTCATACAGCTTGACTTGCATCAGCCCGTAATCGGCCAGGGCATGCATGCGCCGCGTCTCGGTCTCGCGCGGTTCAAGGAAGCGCAGGGGTTCCGGGATCGGCACCTGAAAGACCATGATCTGACCTTCCTGCAACGGGGCCTCGGGGACGCGGTGGCGGGTCTGGATGATGGTCGCATCCTCGGTTTCCTCGGTCACCTCGACCCCCGCCGTGCGCTGGAAGAAGCGCCGGATCGACACGGCATTGGTGGTGTCGTCCGCGCCCTGATCGATGACCTTCAGCCGATCGTCAGGCGTCAGGCAGGCCGCGGTCACCTGCACGCCGCCGGTGCCCCAGCCGTAAGGCATCGGCATTTCGCGGCTGGCGAAGGGCACCTGATAGCCGGGGATCGCCACCGCCTTCAGCAGCGCACGGCGGATCATGCGTTTGGTGTCCTCGTCCAGATAGGCGAAGTTATAGGCATCCATCGCGGTCATTCCGCGGCCTCCCTGCTGGCGAATGCGGCGGCGCGGACGCTGCGGATCAGCTCCAGCTCGGCCTGGAAATCGACGTAATGCGGCAGTTTGATATGTTCGAGGAAACCCGTGGCCTGAATGTTGTCGCAATGGGACAGCACGAATTCCTCGTCCTGCGCCGGGGCGCCGGTGAAATCCTCGCCCAGTTCGCGCCAGCGCAGGGCGCGGTCGACCAGCGCCATGCTTATCGCCTTGCGCTCGGTCTGGCCAAAGGTCAGGCCATAGCCGCGGGTGAATTGCGGGGGCTGGGTTTTCGACCCGGTGAATTGGTTCACCGTCTCGCATTCGGTCAGCTCGATGTCACCGATTTCGACCGAGAAGCCCAGTTCCGGGATATCGACC
This sequence comes from Paracoccus litorisediminis, assembly GCF_009711205.1. Taxonomy (GTDB): domain Bacteria; phylum Pseudomonadota; class Alphaproteobacteria; order Rhodobacterales; family Rhodobacteraceae; genus Paracoccus; species Paracoccus litorisediminis. The sequence goes on from NZ_WMIG01000028.1 coordinate 35,589, forward strand.
TCGACCGGGCAGGTGCCGATGCGCAATTCGCCGACAAAGGCATGATTGCGCCCATAGCCGCGCTGCGTCGAATAGGCGAGGCCAAGGACAAAGCCTTCATCCCCCCGCGTCAGGGCCTGCAGGCGCAAGGCGCGGTCGGCGGGCAGCTCCAGCGGCGCGCGGGTCAGGTCGGGCGGGGGTTCATCCGAGGGGGTGGCCTCTTCGATCAGCCCGTCGCGGTCCAGAAAGCTCAGGATATGCGGCATATCCTGCGCCGGTCCGGTCAGCGCGGTTGGGGCGGGCGGGACCTCGCCCTCGGCCAGCAGCGCGAAATCCAGCAGGCGGTGGGTATAGTCGAAGGTCGGCCCCAGAATCTGTCCGCCCGGCGCGTCCTTGAAGGTCGCCGAAATCCGGCGGGTGACTGCCATTGCCGCCGTATCGACGGGCGTCGAGGCCATCAGGCGCGGCAATGTGGTGCGATAGGCGCGGATCAGGAAGATCGCCTCGATCAGGTCGCCGCGCGCCTGCTTGATCGCCAGCGCGGCCAGATCGGGGTCGTAAAGCGAGCCCTCGGCCATCACGCGATTGACGGCCAGTGTCATCTGTTCGCGGATCTGGGCGGTGGACAATTCGGGGACCGCAGGATCGCCGCGACGCTCCTCGGCCAGCCAGGCATGGGCGTTCTCGATCGCGCGTTCGCCCCCTTTGACGGCGACATACATCAGGCAAACTCCACTTGCGTGCTGCGGGGAAGGGCCGAGACCTGCGCCCCTGCGGTCAGGATCAGATCAAGGCCCAACGGAAAGCTGGTCGGACGCGCGCCGGGCACAAAGGCCGCGATCCTGTCCTTGATGCCGGGGCCGGTCAGGCTGGCATTGGGCGCGGGCGTTTCGCCCAGCTCGACGATCAGTGTTGCCGCGCGGTCGGGATATTCCACCGTGCCGGTGCGGTAGCGGTCCAGCGGATGCAGGTCGGCCCATGTGCCGATGGCCAGATCGGCGCAATCTGCCGTGGTGATCGGTGCGCCGGTGTGAAAGGCGATCCATTGGCGCAGCGCCGGGCTGTCCAGATCGCCCGCCAGATAGATGCCGGTATTGGCATCGGCCAGCGTCAGGATCACCGTCCCTGCCGCGACCGACAGCGACGCGGGCGGGGTCGCGCCCTGCAGCGTGGCCAGTTTGCCGGGCCGCGACATCACGTCGATGATGGCGCGAAAGGCCAGCGCCGATTGGCGCGGCGCGTCGGCAAACCCGCCCGAGATCGGTTGCATGTCCATCAGTCCTCTCCCCTGACCATGGTGAAGAATTCGACCTTGGTGGCCGCCGCCTTGGCGCGGGTGGCGGCACGGTGCGCGCTCTGGTCCTGTTGCAGCGGGGCAAGGATCGCCTCGCGGGTCGTTGCGGATTGCGGGCCTTGCATCAGCGCGTCGACAATCGCGGCACGAATGGCATGGCTCTTGTCGCGGCCCTGCACATAGGCATGGCCGACCAGCCCGCCCTGCAATTGCAGGCTGCAGCGCGTTACCGTCATTTCCCCAAGGTTGAAGGGCGCGCCAGCGGCGCCCGCGCGGCCCCGCACCATCACGGCACCGATTTCAGGATTGCGTAGCATTTCATGCGCGGGAAGGGGGCCAAGCAGGTCCGCCAGCCGTTGCGGCTGGCTGCGTGCCAGCACCCCCATCCAGTCGCGGCGTTCACTCATCGTCATTGGACACCTTGCCAAGTTGTCTATATATCTATACAACTAGATAAATTACTAACCTGACGCTCCGAGTCGGACAAGCCCGAGGATGGTGAATTTTTCATGACGGAGCCTTCATGAGCCGGACCGCCATCTGGGCCGAAATCGCCCAGCAGCTTTCGACCGAGATTGCCTCGGGTCAGCGCCGGCCCGGCGACAAGCTGCCGACCGAGGCCGAGTTGTCCGCGCGTTTCGGGGTCAATCGCCATACCGTGCGCCGGGCCTTGGCCGATATGGCTGATCGCGGCATGGTCCATTCGCGGCGCGGGGCGGGGGTGTTCGTGCAGGGGCTGGCGGTCGATTATCCGCTGGGCCTCCGGACGCGGTTCTCGACCAATCTGGCGGCAATGGGGCGGGCTGCGGGGCGGACGCTGCTGAACATCGAGACCCGCCATGCCAGCGCCCCCGAGGCCGCGGCGTTGCAGCTTGACCCCGAAGCCCGCGTGCATGTGCTTGACGGCATCAGCACGGCGGACGGGCTGGCCGTGGCCTTCTTTCGGTCGATCTTTCCGGCGTCACGCTTTCCCGGCCTGCCCGAGACCCTGCGCCGTGAAATGTCGATCACCCGCGCCTTGGCCGAGCATGGCATCACCGACTATACCCGCGCCGAGACCCGCCTGACCGCCGAACGCGCCGATACCGTGGTCGCGTTGCATCTGCGCCTGCGCGAGGGCGACCCGATCCTGCGCGCCGTCGGCATCAACATCGACCCGCAGGGTGCCCCGGTCGAATACGGCCATACCTGGTTCGCCGGCGACCGCGTGACCCTGACCGTGACGCCGGAAGGCTAGAGGCGGGGAACGACCATGTTGCTTGCTTGGGTAAGATGATCACCCCCACAGCCTTGCCGCTGGTGCGGCGGGCATTGTCGTTGATGGGATCGAGATCGGTCTGCCAGTCTATGCCCGTTGGCTGAATGTCGTCACCACGCGTGTGGTGAACGTGCTGGACGCCGAAATGCTCGGGCCGGTCAGCATCCGCAGCGGTGATCTGCTGTTCAGGGACGCGAATGGGCCGTCGCGCCTTGATCCTAAGGATCAAGGCCTTGCCGTTCTGGTCGACAGGACCGTCGCCGATGACGCGCGCAGTCGAGTGGCGGCAGCGTCTTGCAACGGCAGAGTCGCTGGTCAGTCTGAAGGGCTCGAACGCCTATCGCTGGCTCCTGATCGGGTCCGCGGGGGCGGACCCGATCACATCTGTACGGACATACGGTGCAGCGGCTTACCTGTCTGCCATGCCCGCGTAACGTGCCGGGACCACGGATACGATGGTGCCATCCGCGGCGACAGCAGGAAGGCGTCGGGTTCCAGTAGCCAGCGCTGAGTCTCCTTCGGCTCGGACAGGGCGTGGTTGCGATAGTCTACCACCAGCCCGCTGCCCTGAATATGCCCTCCCGGCTGATAGACCTTGGCCGCGGGTGTGCCCTCGGGATAGCGGTAGATATGCTGCGTGGGCTGATCGGCTTCGGACGTGCAGGCGGCCAGAGTTGCAAGCAGCTTCAATGATCTGAAATACTTCACGAAATATCCTTCGGATTGCACCAGACAGGCCCGGCGGTGCGGGGTAGATGCAGGTTTGAAACGAGGGGTGTGGGCGGGCGCTTAGGCTTTGCGCCCGCGTGTCAGCAGTCTGACGGCGAAATGCTCAAAATCGTCGATGAAGGTGAAAACCACCGGGATCACGACAAGGCTCAGGAAGGTCGAGGTGATCAGCCCGCCGATCACCACCACCCATCGGCTGGCGAAAGCTTGGATCGCCCGAGACAAGGCTTAGCGCCGAGGGCAACCTGCCGGCCGCCATGGCGACCGTGGTCATGATGATCGGGCGGGTGCGCTTGTGGCAGGCATCGACCAGCGCGTCGAAACGGCTCATGCTCGCGCGCCGGGCGGTGATCGCGTATTCCACCAGCAGGATCGAGTTCTTAGACACGATCCCCATCAGCAAGAGCAAGCGGATCACCGCAGGCATCGAGAAGCTCGTGCCCGACAGCACCAATGGCAGCAGCGCACCCCCCAGCGCCAAAGGCAGCGCCATCAGGATCGGTACCGGTTGCAGGAAATCGTGGAACAGCAGCACCAGCACCGCATAGATGCAGAAAATCCCGATCACCATGCCCGTCGCGAATGAGGTGAAAAGCTCGGATTGGCGCTCGATATCGCCCTGTTCGACGCCACTGACCCCGGCGGGCAGGTTGCGATTGGCGTCAAGCTGCTTCACCTCGGACATGACATCCGACAGGTTGCGCCCGTTCAGTTCGACGGTGATGGTCACGTTGCGCTTGGAGTCCAGCCGGTTGAGCTCAGTCGGGGCCGAGCCCATGCGTCAAGGGCGACCTTGCCATTCGCGCCCGCGCCCGGGATCAGCGCGATCTGGTCCAGCATCTCGCGGTTCCTTTCGTCCAGCATGACGCGTATCGCCACCTGCCGCTGCGGCAGGTTCAGTTTCGACAGGGCCGTGTCATAGGCCCCCGCCGTTGCAATACGGATCGCGTCCGAAATCGCGCGCGCGGTCACCCCCGGTGAGGCCGCGCGGGCCAGATCGGGCGTGATCACGATCTCGGGGCTTTGCATGGTGGCGGATGAGGTGATGTTGCCAACCCCGGTCAGGCTGCGGCGCATCTGGGTTTCGAGCCGCGCGGCGGCGTCCTCCAGCACGGCGGAATCGTCCCCGGCCAAGGCTACCTGCAATTGCGTGCCATTGCCGCCGCTGCCGATCTCGCCCCGGACGCCGGGAATGGCGGCAAGGGCGCGGCGTAGATCGGCCTCGATTTCGGATTGCTTGACGTTGCGGTCGTCAATCGGCGTCAGGTTCACCACCAGCGTCGCGGTATTCACCGCCTCGCTGGTGCCGCCCATCCCCCCGGTCGAGGCCGTGCCGGTCGCGACAAAGGTGCTGGTGACATGCTCGACGCCCTTGATCGCGGCGGCGGCGGCCATGGCCGAGGCATCGGTCCGCTTGGTGGTGGTGCCGGCTCGGCGGTGATGGTCACGCGGGTCTGGCTTTCGTCCGCGGCCTCATAGCGGTCTTGCCCATGCGCAGGTGGCGCTCGATATTCTTGACCTCGACAATGGCGTCATCGACAAGGATGCCGACCACCAGAGACAGCGCCAGCAGCGTCACGGTGTTCAGCGTTTAGCCGACCATGTCCATGACCGGAAAGGTCGGGATCATCGACAAGGGCAGGGCCACGGCGGCAACAAATGTCGCGCGCCAGTCGCTATTTTCCTCGGTCGTGGTGATGGTGTTATAGGCCTCGGATAGGTTGACCTCGGGATGGGCGCGCTGAATGCCGTCAGGGCGGCGCAGACATTCTCGGTCACGGTCACGTCGGAATAGCCCTTCGAGCGCTTGGCCTTCATGGCGATCACCGGCTTACTGTTCAGACAGGCCAGCGATGTGCGGTCGGCATGGGTGTCGGTGACAGAACCCAACTCTTCCAGCCGCACCCAGCCACCATTCGGCAAGGGGATGGGCGTGGCGCGCAGATCCTCGACCGAGGAGGCCGCCGCATCCGCCTTGCATCTGCCGGGACGACGATGATCGTTGTCACCCATGAGATCGGCTTTGCCCGCGAGGTCGCCGACCGCGTCGTGGTGATGATCGATGGCGAGGTCCGCGAATGCGGCCCGGCCCAATCCGTGCTGTCCGACCCTACGGACCCGCGCGTGCGCGCCTTCCTGTCCAGGTTCCTGACAGAGACCCCAACGATAACAACCTCCAACAGCGAGTGATCCCATGATGCTTTCGAAGACGGCGATTGGCCGGGCCATGCCGGCCCTGGCCCTGACCCTGGCGCTGGCCGCGCCGGCCCTGGCCGAGACCGACCCCAAGGCCGCCGCGCTGCTGCCGCAGGACATTGCCTCGGCCGGCGTGCTCAAGGTGGTGACCAGCCTGGCCTATCCGCCGATGGAATTCACCGATCC
>NZ_WMIG01000029.1 GCF_009711205.1 Paracoccus litorisediminis
TCGCGCTGATGCCGTTGGGCCGAACGATGTCTGGGCAATGGATTTTGTCCATGACCAGTTGGCTCTGGGCAAGAAGCTGCGGATCCTGACTATTGTCGATACGCATTCCCGCTATTGCCCCGCGACGGATGTGCGCTTCCAGTATCGCGGTGAGGACGTCGTTAGGACGTTGGAACGGATCTGCCGAAAGATCGGCTATCCGAAGACGATCAGGGTCGACAATGGCAGCGAATTCATCTCGCGCGACCTCGATCTGTGGGCCTATTCCAAGCACGTCACGCTCGACTTCTCGCGGCCAGGAAAGCCCACGGACAACGGCTTCATCGAGGCCTTCAACAGCAAGCTCAGGTCAGAATGCCTGAACGCACACTGGTTCATGAGCCTTGCGGACGCGGCCGAAAAAGCTGGAGGATTGGCGCAGACACTACAATGACGACCGACCCCACAGCGCCATCGGATACAACGTCCCGAGCGCGCTGCACTTTCCCGGCGGCGTCACCAGCCCGCCGCCATGGCCAAGGCTGGAAACTCCGGCTTTAGATGGTCCAAAATTGGTAGGCAGGGCAGCATCATCCCACAATTCTCGAACGAGTTGGCTAAGTTGGGGATACGCTACGCGCTTCAACTCTCCGTGCCCGATGCCGGCGCGACACCATCCCTTGCCTGCGTATTGAGGAACGTATGCACGCAAAACCTCCGCCCTGATGTCCAACAATAGGGCACTGAGCAAACCTTGACGGAACAACAATGCTGGTTCGCGCTTAAGTACCATTCGTCGGATATCAACATGCCAACGCGCTAGCCAAGCTGCGACTGGAGCCATACTTGGTTTGACGACCTCTTCGCCCCGAAGCCCAAGGCTTGAAGGTCTGCTTCGGAAATGCTGCACTGCAGCGATATCGCCCGCTGCGGAATGGCCGCTATGGGCTCAAAAACAACGTCGCTCTGCGCCACTTTCCTGTACTGACTGAGTGGAAGCTCGCTCATGCTACAAGGAGTAAAACGCAGCGATGAGTGGACCATTGGCGTCGTCAAGCAGGGGGTCGATCAAGCGCCAACCGGGCCAGGTCAGATCGACCGAAAGACTTCGAGGGCGACCGGTTCCGCAGACGACGTGGCGATGAGCCCGTTCGCAGCGGCTTCGCGAATTAACGCATCGAGAACTAACGGGCGCTCGTAGGGAGTGTCGCGGTCTGCGACGGACCACGAGGCCTGGAGCATAAAAAGCTCGGGGTCTACCTCGGAGCGATGCGCCAGAAGGGTAGCGTTCGACGCGATTGCACCGACCTCCCCAGCGATCAAGCGTTGCAGCGCTTCGCCCTTGCCCGGCTGCGCCCGCACCCGGACGCTGACACTTCGCCTGTCACCGCCGATATTGAGGCGACCGACAGTAAGATTATCAATTTCGACCCGTCGCAGCTTTGTGTGGCGCACAGAGAGCCGCCCGACCGCGAGCGCTCCCACGGCGACGGCACCAAGCGCGGCCGCGCCAAGCAAAATCGTGCCGAAAGACACGACCCCCGCCGCTGCCGCGCCCGCCGCGATGGCACCACGGCTGGAGTTTCTGAGGTCTCTTTTCTTCATCGCCACCAACCGGACCTCAGTAATTACGCCAAGTGTAGGTTGGGGGGAATCTTAGAACGACGCAACACTGAGTGTCGCAGCTCCACGTCCGAGCAAACGACAGGAACGCCCCCGAACAATCTTTCGAGCCGCCGGGACCAATATCGAGCGGCCGTCGAGTTGGGATGCTCTATCACATAAGGACGATTTGCGCGGTCTCCGGTCGAGCGCCGTTGATGCTGCGCGGCGGCCTTCCCGAAAGCGGGCATTAGGCATACGGCGCAGCATTTCGCGCCGACGCGAGTCTGCCTAAGGTGCCCTAACCTTCGGACTGCGCAGTTGTTGCTCGGTCCCTAGAAAATGGACAGCACGGTCCGCTATCTCGGTGTTGACGTGGATGATGCGCTGTCTATCTCCGAGGCCATTGACCTATGACCGTCAGGACGATCGCCTTGCGGCGAGGAAATCGTCGACTAAGCTGCCCTTCGTTGCGGGCCTTTGATAGCAAACAACCTGACGGGATCGGGAGCCAGCAGACGTATATACTGCGCGAGTGAAACCTCGCGCCGGCTAACCGGTCGTCCGTGAAGTCTGTCCTGCACCGCCCGATTTCCTTCACGGTCCAGAGAGGATCGGTATGCCAGCTAATGTGTTGCGCAGGTTGATTGCGTCCCACGGCATATGTTCGGTAATGCCGAGCCCCACGACGTCGCAAGCCGCAGAGACGTCGCGGATGATACGCAGGACCTGCTCGAATGTCATCGACCCAACGCGCTCCGCCATCACGCCCTCCAGCACTTGCCCCGGCACCGCAAAGCCGTGTGACCGGAAGACCTGCGGATCCAGCACGTCGAGATCCAGATGGACTGCAAGATGAGCGATGCTTTCAGTCCGGATCCAGTCCAGGATCTGATCGGAAGATGACGCAACTTGATCCGTGCCGAGCGCCAGCAGTCCCAAAGCCTCGATCTCCTCGGCTTCGTAGGGCAAAAGCCGCGACAGGCCAACCATCATCACCCGCTCACGGTCGAGCGGCATCGCGACTTCGCTCGCCATTTCGGAATCACCGCGCCCCAGCAGGTTGCCCAGCACCATGGTATGCGCGCGCGAGCGGTCGCGGGGGGACGCTACGTCGGGATGCGCGTCGAGCCAGAGGACTCCCAACTTCCCGTTGTGACGTTCGTTCAACCAAGCAAAGGGCGCTTGGTTCACGAGGCAATCGCCGCCAAAGATAACGACCCGCTCCGGCGCATGATCTTCAAGAACGCTGCGGATCTGTTTCATCTGCTCCATCAGAGCAGCGCGTCCGGCAATCCCGCCCTCTAGTGGCAGTGGCATGGCAGAGGGGTCGGGCACAGCGATCTCGACTGTCCTGTCCCCGTTCTGCGGCGCAAGCCATGCAAGCAACCGCGCCCCGAGCGGATAGGCGTGGTTTTCGCCGCCCTGCCATTGCGGCACCACCAGTCGAAGCGTGCCAGATGTCTGCGTCATGCTGCTTACTTGCTCCTTTGATTGCTGGTGGCGACTATACACGACCATCATTCTGGCTGCCCTGCCATCGGAAAGCGCAACCAAGAGCACACGGCTTCGCCTGTAGATGTGGGACGAAGCTGCCGCTCGTCGTTAAGGCCGCCGGGGCAGCGCCCGACGAACTTCTGGGACAAGTCGGCATTCGAACTGCCGGTTGCCGCCACGCGATGCGGACATTTCTACCCTTCGCCAGCGCAGGAAATCTAATCTCGAGTTCACGGGACCAAGCCCCGGAGGACGGATGTTGCCACTCGCTGCAAAGAGAACGAAAGACTGCTTTGGAACTAGCCGCCCGGAGGCGTTCCGACTTAGTCGGTCGCCACAACTTTAGCTTTTCGCCTGCTCGCCTCAAGTTCGGCCATCAGCGACTCAATTCGATGCTTCCTGTCGTTGGCTTCGGCGATCATGCTGACGACGGCCGCGTGCTTCTTTGCCAGCAATGCCAAGGCGTCGGTGCAGGACACGATGTGTTCCCCGGTGCCGATTTCCACATCGGCGATCTCGCGCAGGGTGAAGCCAAGGCCTTGCGCCTGTTCGATGAAGCGCAATAGGGCGACCAGATCCTCGGGATAGTCACGATAGCCGTTCTTGCCGCGATCCGCGGGCGGAATGATCCCCTTTCGCTCGTAAAACCGGATGCGCGAGGTGGTCACGTCGGCAGCTTTCGCGATGTCTCCTATTTTCATGCGAAGGACCCTTGACCTTAAACATAGGTTCAAACCTTATATAGGCTGCGAACCGATAGCAAGGATCGCAGACATGTTCGACAAACAACTCGAATCGACCCTTTTCCAGCCACTCCTGCTGCCCAACGGACAGATCGTCCCGAACCGCATCGCCAAGGCCGCGATGGAGGAAAACATGGCGGATCGCCAGCATCTGCCGGGTGCAGCGCTGCGGGGGCTTTACCGGCATTGGGGCGCAGGCGGGGCCGGGATGCTGATTACCGGAAACGTGATGGTGGCGGCAGATGCGGTCACCGGACCGGGCGGGGTGGTTCTGGATCGACACCAATCGCTGCAGCCGTTCCGGGAATGGGCGGTGGCAGGCAAGGCGCAGGGCGCGCGGATGTGGATGCAGATCAACCATCCCGGTCGTCAGGTCTATGTCGCCACCAATCCGCAAGCGATCGCCCCCTCGGCCGTGCAGGTCGAGATCGAGGGATATTCGCAACTTTTCGCGCAACCTCGCGCCATGACCGAGACGGATATTGCCCGCGTCATAGGTCAGTTTACCGAGACCGCCTCACTGGCAGAACAAGCGGGGTTCGACGGCGTCGAGATCCATGCCGCGCATGGCTACCTGCTAAGCCAGTTCCTGTCGCCTCTGACCAACCGGCGCGATGACCCTTGGGGCGGTAGCCTCGAAAACCGCGCACGCCTCTTGATCGAAATCGTCCGCGCCGTCCGAGTGCGCGTCAGCCCCGGTTTCGGCGTCGGCGTCAAACTCAACTCCGCCGATTTCCAGAAGGGCGGGTTCGAGCCGGCGGATGCGATGTCCGTGGTCCAGATGTTGAATGCCGAAGCCGTCGATCTGGTTGAGGTTTCCGGTGGCAGCTATGAAAGCCCGGCCATGCACGGGCGCCCACAAGAGGAGACGAAGCGCGCCAGCACCCGCGCGCGAGAGGCCTATTTCCTCGATTTCGCGCGCGATATTGTGGCGGTGGCCAAGATGCCTGTCATGGTCACCGGCGGTATCCGCCGCCGCGGCACCGCCGAGGACGCCCTTTCGCCCGAGGATGGGCGGGCTGGCGTGGCGATGGTCGGCATCGCCCAGGCATTGGCCTATGCGCCCGACTTGCCGAAACGCTGGCTTACTGCCGAAATGGCAGTGACAGTTCCCGCAGTGCATTGGAGGCGGCGTGCGCTGGCGGGCCTTGCGACGATGGCGATGACCAAGCTGCAGTTGCGGCGGATGGGCCAGGGCAAGGTTCCGAATGCTGCGGCCTGGGCGCCGGGCATCCTGCTGAGCGATCTGTTGCGCACCCGGCGGCGCAATCGTGGCTATCGCAGCTGGCTGCGCCGGCGCGGCGAAGAGTGAAGGAAGCGCCCATGGGCGTATCCTGCATGCCGTGAGCGATGTCGCGCATTGTGATGAAGCAAGTTTCGTTGACGTCGAACGCCCGACAGGGCGAGATCATGTCCGCCATTGGTCCGCGAACAATGGTCGAGCGCAATGCTCACCCTTCTTGTCGCCACGGCTTTCTCGGCCCGCTCGCGGTGTTGAGCTGGCTGCGGCATCAATTAGGATAATCCGCCCTGCACTCTACCCTGGCGTCAGGGAAGCCCCATCAAATGGAAAGAAAGGATGCGAACCAGATCAATTCCTGAGACGGCCGCTTTCGGCATCGACATCGGCAGGAAGCTGTTCCACGTCGTTGCCCTCACGCTGCCGGTGGTGTGATCCAGCGACCTTCGAGCAGAAGGTCTGCATAACATGAGCACCTGACAGGCACGAAACCGGTACAGGTCCAGCACGTGTCTGCATGCAGATCGAGCGCTACTCCTCATGAGATCAGAGCCGCCGCCGCTGGCCCCTCATGCCCGCCGATGTCCATTTTGGATCATAAACATTATCAACCGCGGACTTTCACCGTCAGTGCGGGCACGCCGGACATATACGGCCAGAAAACAGTCCGCGGGACTGTTTTCCCGGCGATTGGATGCGGTGCCTCAAATCCTGTGGAAGCGGATCTCCTCCCGAGATTCCGACCGCCAGACCGCCAGACCGCCGAAATCTGCATTGCTCTTATAGACCTCTGGCCTGAACCCTCGTGGGAAAGGGGTAGCCCGACCCGGATCAGCCTGCTGCAACGACGCTTGACCAAGTAAGTCTATCAGACGCACGGAATGACTTCTAGCTTCAAGTCCATGTCAAATCATTGATTTGTATTAAAAAAATTTCTTATACAACCTGCGGCGCACTCGACGAACCTAACAGTGAGCAATCCGGTTTCGTCGTAGTGTATCCAGCAGCACACGGAACGCGGGCATCATCTGGCGGCGGCTGGGATAGTAAATGTGATATCCTTCATAGGGCGGCGTCCACTCTTCGAGAACCCTGATAAGTCGACCGGCGGCAAGATCTGCGCTGACAAGAAGTGCAGGCATGTATGCGTAACCAAGGCCGCGCAGGGCTGCCGAGTAGATTGGAGTCAGGCTGTTGAAAACCAGCGGGCCATTGACATTGACCTCCATGGCACGGCCGTTTCGCTCGAACTCCCAAGCATAAATATTACCGTGCGTCGGTAGGCGCAAATTGATGCAACGGTGCTGCATCAGATCCGCTGGAACGGAAGGAACGGGTCGACCTGCCATGTAGCTGGGGGCCGCGACTACTATGGATTGCATCTCAGGACTGATCGGCATGGCGATCATGTCTTTGGCAATAATGCCGCCAAGGCGAATTCCTGCATCGAAACGCTCGGCTACGATATCGATGAGGCCGTAGTCGACAACGATCTCAACGTGGATATCAGGGTAGTCACGGGCCACCTCTGCAAGCGCGGGCATCAGAACTGTCTCGACGGCATACTCATCGCTGGTGATCCGGAGGTTGCCGGCGGGTTTCTCCCTCAGATCCGCCAGCGCTGCCAAATGTTCGTCAAGCTGGTTGAGCATAGGGGCGAAGCCCGACATCAGCCGCTCCCCCGCCGCTGTCAGGGTGACGCTTCGAGTGGTCCGGTTGAGAAGCCGGACACCAAGCTCCGCTTCCAGCTTTCTGACGGTGTGGCTAACCGCCGACGTCGACAGGCCCAGTTTCGCTGCCGCGCCTGTGAAGCTAGCCGCATCGGCGACCGCAACAAAAGTGCTCAGATCGTTCAGGTTCGGCCGTGTCATTATGAAACTCTGTTTCACACTACATCAAATTAATAACACGTAGTGCAACAGACGGTCCAGCCCTACATCTCGCTCTCAACGTAACACCGGGTTGGGAGGCCCGAAGGCAAGGACCGTAGAATGCCAAACAATAGCCCACCCAAAACCGCTGCTTGGCCCGCAATTTTTGCCATTGCCGTTGGCGTGGCCGCGCTCATTACCGCCGAATTGCTGCCGGTAAGCTTGCTCACCCCTATGGCGCAAGGTCTCTCGATTAGTGAGGGCATGGCCGGTCAGTCGGTCTCGGTCACGGCCTTCGTCGCCATCTTCGCCAGCCTGTTCGTCACCACCGCGACCAGAGGCATTGATCGACGCTTCGTCGTCATGGGATTTTCGGTGCTTCTGATCGCATCCAGTCTGATTGTTGCTGTTGCACCGAACTATGCATGGATGCTGGTCGGACGTGTGTTGCTCGGCCTGGCACTGGGCGGCTTCTGGGCGATGGCGGTGTCTCTCGCCATGCGACTGGTTCCCGCATCGGACGTGCCCAAAGCATTGTCGATCGTGTTTGGCGGGGTGTCTGTTGCGATGGTTGCCTCGGCCCCGCTCGGTAGCTTTCTCGGCGGCCTGATCGGCTGGCGTGGCGTGTTCATCGTGGCGGCGGCATTCGGAGTCATCTGCCTGATTTGGCAGGCGATCACCCTTCCCAAGATGCCTCCCCGTGGGAGTGGTAACTTCGCGGCAGTCGTCGCGCTTCTCGGTCGGACTGGTGTATGCTTGCCAATGCTCGCGATCTTTGCCGTCTTTGCCGGACAGTTTTCCGTTTTGACCTATCTGCGGCCGTACTTCGAGCGTGTCTCTGGCTTCGGCGTCGAGGGTGTCTCTTTCGTGCTGCTAATCTTCGGCGTAGCGAACTTCGTCGGAACGTCGCTGTCTTCCATTGCTCTGCGCCACAGTCTTCGCATTACTTTGGCTTTTGCACCCTTGGTTCTGGCCGGATGTGCGATCGGGTTAGCCACGTTCGGCACCATTCCCTTCGCAGTTGTCGCACTAATCGCGATCTACGGCTTTGGTTTTGGCTTCGTCCCGGTCGCATGGTCTACATGGGTGACGCGCGAGTTGGGTGATGACGCTGAAAGCGCAGGAGGCTTGCAGGTCGCGGTGATCCAGTTGGCCAATACCACTGGAGCTGGCCTGGGCGGATACGCGCTTGATCTGGGTGGCCCCTTGGCGCCGATCTTATTCGGAGCCGCGCTCCTCGCATTAACCTCGGCACTGGTCATTGCTGCTGTGCCGCGTCCAATCAGCAGGGTGGCTTAGCGGTATGCCACCTCATATTCACTGTCATTCTGCAGTTACCCTTAAGTATTTATGGGCCAGTCGTCTGCACCACAGCCCGCATCTGTCGACACGACAGTACGCGCGGATCCTGCGGGAATGGGTGAATTCGATAGGCCTGGAACCCAGTGCCTATGGCACCCATTCGATGCGCCGAACGAAGGTGGCGCCGATCTTGATGACGCACTCACCTTGTCAGAGGGAGTTGATCTGTGAACAACGAAATCCCCAATAAGCTGGCAGCCGTGCGGAAAACCGCCATTCGCTGCACTAGCACGATGTGTTGTCATCAAACTTTCCGTTGGTCTCGGACGGCGTGCCTGACGATGAAGGTGCTGTTTGGCATGGCCTTGCGGGAAACGACCGGCTTTGAGGAAGGATTCCTGCGTCTGATCGGCTTGAACTGGAAGGTGCCCTTCGTCGGGCGATCCTTCCACGGAAAGACTCGCTTGTCCTCCTCTGTTCAGCACTCTCACGTCGCCAGAAGACGCTTGCGGTGACCATCCTGTATCGCGGCTCCAGAGGGCAGTTGCACTGCTGATCGACAGCCCCGTTACTGAAGTGGAGGGCGAGCGGCACGCCCGCAAGCATGGCATCGCCAAGTGGCGGGTCTGACGTAAGATCCACCTCGCGATGGATGAGCAAATATTGAAGGTCTTGGCTGTTGAGATCACCCGGATCCATTTCGATGACGGCCTATTCGGCGGGAGAACAGTCCGCCGGACTGTTTTCTGACCCTCCTCTTTGCCCGATCTGCTTTGCGAGATCCCGACGGGTGAGGTGATTGGTAGCTTTACCGCCGATGGTGCCGATCGCCGAGCTCATGATGTCATTTCCCCCCGCAAAAATGCGCAGCTGGTAGGCCGCCGGTGCCGTGGCGCGTAACGAGGCCTTGGGGGCATCATAATACCTCGGACGGGCGCTCTGACGACGATGGAGTCCGCTGCCAAGGGCAGCGCCCATGGCAACGTGATCGGGCTATCGGGGACGCTTTGGGTTGGTGCCTTGCGTCATGTCGCTCTTATGACTGAGGCTGGGTCAAAGGCGGCCCGTGCGGCCAACAGTTCTGAAAGCGCGGCCTCCCGGAAATTTAGCCGCGATGCGGCAATCTGCCCCAAACCGGCGGCGTTAATTACTGTAAATTACCTGCCGATACGAGCCGGACTACTGCCAAATGTGGCATCTTCCGAGGAGCCGGTTGTCCGGAGGCTAGCAGCATTTCCTGACAAATCCAGCGCAAGGAGAAACAGGGCCATGACCCAATCCGACCCCAAAGCTGCCGTCCCGACCGCCGATGAGCTGCGCCTGCTTCATCTGCAAAAAGAGCTGGAGGAAATGGAGCGCCGCGCCAAGCTTCTTGACACCGAGCGTCAGGAGCGCGCCCGTGCCGCCGAGGAATTCCTCAAGGGCGAGGTCACTGACCGTGAACGCGAATTGATCCGCCGTCTTGTCATGAATGCGGTCGAGAAGGGCCAGTTCGAGGTGATGGTTTACAGTTTCCCCTCGAAGCTCTGCACCGATAACGGCCGGGCCATCAACAATGCCGAACGCGACTGGCCCGAGACGCTGCAAGGCAAGGCGCGGGATTTCTACGACCGGTTCAAGGCAAATCTGCAGCCCAAGGGCTACAAGCTGAAAGCGATGATCATCAACTTTCCCGATGGCATGCCCGGAGACGTCGGCTTCTACCTGGATTGGGCGCCGAAGGCGGTGTGATTGCGGCCTGGGATTACTTGCATGCAAGCGAGGTATCGGACGCCAGAGTGTCTGCCAGAACATCCGGCCAGACGGGCAGGACAATCGCCTGCCTCTCATTGCCTGAGCAGGATTGAGTGACGAGGTCTCAGTGAATGGTAGGCATCCCACCGAAACTATCGCCAGAAGAGCGGAAGAAAGTCGAACCCTCTGCTTGGCTGCGCGTTTTGCCAAGCTTGCAAGGCTATCGACCGGGATGGCTGACCTCTGACGTTTCAGCCGGGCTGGCCATTGCCGCTGTGGGCATTCCCAGCGCCATCGCCTATCCGGCAATTGCCGGGTTGCCCCCTGAAACCGGGATTTATGCCAGTATCGGGTCGGTGATCGGCTATGCGCTGGTTGGTCCCTCACGTCGGCTGATTGTTGGGCCGGATGCCGCGACCATGGCCGTCATGGCGGCGGTCCTGGCGACAGTCCTGCAGCAAATGCCGGGATTGCCGCAGGCCGATCTTGTCGGCGCAGCATCGCTTCTGTCGATTGGCGTCGGTCTTATCTGCTTTGCGGCCAGCGCATTGAAGCTGGGCAATATCGCGAGCTTGCTTTCACGGCCCATCCTCGCCGGTTTTTTCATCGGCGTGGCTATCTCGATCATCATCGGCCAGATCGGCCGCGTGACCGGGCTCAAGATCGAATCCGACGGGCTGGTCGGGCCATTGACCGAGTTGATACAGAAGGCGCACAGCATCCACTGGCCTTCGCTTCTGCTTGCCCTCATCATGTTCGCGATCCTGCAATTTGTCAGGATGCGACCGGTGGGCATACCCGGTCCGGTGATCGTCGTCGCCCTGTCCGGGCTGCTATCCGCGATCTTCAATTTCGAGGCCAAGGGGATCAGGATCGTCGGAAACCTGCCGACCGGACTGCCATCTATCGGTTTCCCGGTTCATTCCGGGCTACCCTTTGATGATCTGATGCTGGGCGCGGCGGCGATTTTTGTCGTCAGCTTCGGCGCCGGCATCATAACGGCGCGCAGCTTTGCCGCCCGAACCGGCGAGGACGTGGACCCCAATGCCGAACTGCGTGGTTTTGGCGCGGCAAACATCGTGTCCGGCCTTCTGGGTGGATTTGCGGTCACGTCATCGGATTCCCGAACGGCAGTGAACCTATCGGTCGGTGGAAAGACCCAGCTTGCCGGGCTGGCGGCGGCGATTGTGCTGGCCATCGCTGTCGCCTTCTTTGCCAGCTATCTGCGGATCCTGCCGATCCCGGCGCTGGGGGCAATCCTGATTGCCGCGGCGCTGAGCGTGATCGACCTCGACGGATTGCGGCAGATATGGCGCATCAGCCGGGTCGAATTCGGCTTTGCCTTGATCGCCATGGCCGGCGCGATCAGTTTCGGCGTGTTGCAAGGGGTCGTCGTGGCGATCATCGCAACCTTCGTCTATGTCATCCTCAAGGAGATCCAGCCAAGGGTGGCATTGCTGGGGCAGATCCCCGGACGGTTGGGGTTCTACAAGCTACATCGCTCAGCCGATGTGCAGCCTGTTCCCGGGCTTCTGATTTGTTTTATTCAGGGCAATCTGTTGTTTTTCAATACAGATCACGTCGATGGCCAGCTTCGCGAGATCATTGCCGAACACGCCCCCGACACACGCTGGCTGATCATTGACGCCTCGGCGATAACGCAGATCGACAGCACCGCTATTGCCATGCTTGAGGACCTGCAGCGCGATCTTGAGGGACTTGGTATCCGGATGGGCCTAAGCGAGGTGCAATCAAGCGTTTGGACGCTGCTTGAGCGCTGCCGCTTCAGCTCCCGGCTTGGTCCGGCGATGATCTTTGACGATTTGGATGACGCGCTGCGCGCCTTCAGGGCCGCGGCACCTGAAGCGGCGGACGCAAGGAATGAACCAGCGCCCGCGTAATCGACGAACAGGAGAAGGTCATGGGCAAGAAGAAGGACATCCCGGTCGACACAGTACAAGCGGATCAGGGGGCCAAGCTAGATCGCAAGACCTACGAGAAAGAGATCGCCCGCCTTCAGGTCGAACTTGCCCATCTGCAGGCTTGGGTCAAACACAGCGGGGCGCGCATCGTGGTGATCTTCGAAGGTCGTGACGCGGCAGGCAAAGGTGGCTTGATCAAGCGCATCACGGAAAGGGTCAGTCCGCGGGTGTTCCGCGTCGTGGCCCTGCCGGCGCCGAGCGATCGCGAGAAGTCGCAGATATTCATGCAGCGCTATATCAGTCAGCTTCCGGCCGCCGGAGAAATCGTGATCTTCGACCGAAGCTGGTACAATCGCCCTGGCGTCGAGCGTGTGATGGGCTTTACCCCGGAAGCCAAGGTCAAAAACTTTCTGAAAGGTCTGCCTCAGCTGGAAGCCTGGTTGGTCGGGTCAGGGGTGATCCTGTTGAAATACTTCCTTGATGTCTCGGAGGAAGAGCAGGAGCGACGCTTCCGCCAGCGCGTCGAGGACCCCGTGCGGCAATGGAAACTCAGCCCGATGGACGTCGAATCCTACCGTCGCTGGTGGGATTATACTGCGGCCTATTCCGAGATGATCCGCATGACCGACACCGAGCAGGCACCGTGGTGGGTCATCGACTCAAACGACAAGAAACGCGCAAGGATCAATGCGATCACACATCTGCTGGCGTCCATCCCCTATGAGAGGGTCAAGTTCAAGAAGCCCGAATTCGGAAAGCGACAGGAGCGGCCGAAAGGCTTCGCCAAGGATATCCTGTTTCGCAATGTCGTGCCAAACGTGACCTGACGCCATGCAGGCGTAAACAGGCATGGTGCCTGATCAGCGCACCAGTTCCAATCATGAGGTAGCGTTTTTCGGTGTCACGACGCTGGTGTGCCACCTCATAGGCCATACGCTTGGCCGAATGCGCGCCGGACATGCTGGCAATCTGGCACGATCCCGCTTGCAACCACGATCACGTCGTCACGCTTCAACGGGGGGCACGGAAAATCGCCCCCATAACGCTTCTTCATCAGCCCGTAAGCTTCGCAAGCATTTCGGAATCCACTACTGCAAGCGCCTTGTTGCGATAGCGCTTGTCCAGCGTCACATCCATGCCGAACCAGTCCGGCGGCACGAAAGCCTCCGCAGCCGCCTCCGAAGGAAACTCCACCTCGACGGTCATCAGCGACTTCAATGTTCCGGCATAGATGTCGAGGTCATAGGTCTGACCACCAGGAAGCCCGCCCTTGAAGCGGGTCTTTTCCACCCGCCGACCCTCGGTTTCCGGCCAAAGCGCCTCGAATTGCGCGGCGGTGATCGCCACCTCGCGCTCGGAACGGACAAGGCCCTCACCGCCCTTGATCGAAAGGAAATGGTTTTTGTCGGACTGGCGCAGCCGCAACTCGATCGAATCCTCGGAGGAGGTGACATAGCCCTGCCGGATCTCGGCCGACGGGACGCCGTCGAGGTCGGGCAGGATGCGTAGCAGGAATTTGCGTTCGATTTCCAGCGGTCGGTCAGTCATCCGTCGTCCCTTCCATGCGCGCGCGCAATTCGCGCTGTAGCTCATCATAGGCTTTTGCTGCCGGGCGCGTCTGGGCGAAGGTCGCGACAGGCGCGCGATGTGTGCCCATCCGCTCGATATCGGTTGAGAACGGGACTTCGACCGCGAGAAACCGATCGGGATAGGTCTCACGCATCCGGGCCATGGTCTCGGCATGTAATGTCTTTTGCTTCTGCACCATCGAGAAGAAGGCCACGACCTTCTGCTTGTCGGCCTGTGCATGGTCATCGAGGAAATCGAGAAGCTGCTCGAAGGTCCGCTCGGACAGTGTCGTCGGGATGACCGGGACGACGATGTGATCGGCGGCCTCGAACACGTTCTCTGCCAGCATCGAGATGTTCGGTGGGCAGTCCAGCAGGACGATGTCGTAATCCCCCGCCACGGATTTCAGTGATCGGCCGAGCCGTTCGCGGTTGTGCTTCATGCGGGACAGAAAGACGTCGAAATCACGGAAGCTCATGTTGGCGGGCAGGATGTCGAGATTGTCGAAATCGCTGCCGCGGATCGCCTTGGCAAAGCGTTCGGTATCCTTGAAGAAGGCCTCATCCAGCAGCTTCTTCGAGGGTTTGACGCGGAAATAAAAGCCCGACGCCCCCTGCGGGTCCAGGTCGCACAGAAGCACCCGCGCGCCAGACTGGGCAAAGGCATGGGCAAGGTTCACCGCTGTCGCCGTTTTGCCCACGCCGCCCTTGTTGCTGTAACAGGCAATAATCTTCACATCACGCTCCTTTCCTACGAAACAGGCTGGCGAATTCGCGCCGGGTGGCCGGGCTGTCGAAAGCTTCGAAACTTTTGACAACACGCGCCCGTTCCTGTGCCTGGCGTTGATGCAGGATCGCGATCAGCGCGCCGATACTGGTGGCCATGGCGCGTTCATCCTGCTGTGCCTTGAGCGGGTGATGCGCAAGGAAGTCCTGCAGTGCAGCCTGCTGGACTGAATAGTCGTTAAAAAGACCAAGGTTTTCCTGAAGTTCCCTGAGCGGTAACAGAAGCGCCTTGAGTCGTCCACGCGGGAAAAGCGGCGCGAAAAGCTCGATCAGATAGCGCAGCTTCTTGCAGTTGATCCGCAGCTCATGCACCTCTTCGTCCGGCGTTTCCTCGGTGATCCTGGCCGCGATCTTGCAGACCTTTCGATAGCGATGCCAAATCAGCCCACAGGCATAGTCCTGCGCCGGATGCGCGGCCTCCGGACCCGGTTCCGGGCGGGAGCCTTGCGCGAAGAGGACCTCCAGTTCGGTCAGCGCGATCCGATATTGCGGGCTTTCCAGAAGCTTGACGAACTTGCGATGTTCGCGCCGACGCTCGCGGATGAAGATGTCGAACATCAGTCGCAGCCCGTCATGCAGGGACTCGGGCAGCAAGTCGTAAAAGGCATCGCGCCCTAGCAAATAGACATCCAGATCGCGCAACCGGCCGGTCGGGGTCATGAGATCAGAAAACCGCCGCTTCAGGTCCGCAGTCTGCGCCTCTCCATAGCTGCCACGGAACAGGCTGATGACCGAGCGGATCTTGCGCAAGGCGACACGGTAGTCATGCAGGAATTCGCTGTCATGGTCGGCGATGATCCCGGCCTCGTTCCGGCGCGCCACGGCAAGATGGGTCCGTATGATGTCATTGGCGGCATCATAGGCGATCTCGTCCGGTGCGATCACGGTCTCGGGCTTCGGATCATAGGACTCGTGCTCGGGAAAGAGCATGTCCACCAGGTCCGCGATGCCATGGTCCTTTTCCGGGGCGGGGCCGCGCAGATATGCCGACAACGCCGCGAGCGCCTTGTCATAGCCCCGGAGCCCCTGCAACGAGACCAGCCTCACCGTGCGGCCAGCACCGTCCGGTGTCAGCACAGTGAGATCGGCCCGCGCATGGGTCTTGCCCTCGTCATCCACCAGCGCAAGCTGTGCATGGTTGAGCATGCCCGAGCCGACGACCAGCAGGCTTCTTAGCGGCGAGGTTCCCTTCAGCGCGCGTTTCGTCGGACCGTCGGCCAGATCCGCAACAAACCGCCCCGAGCCTTTGCCTGGCTGGGTCAGGACCTCACTGTTGCTGAGCAAAGTCAGCGTCTCGCCGGTTTCCATCAGAGCCCGGTCGATTTTTCGGATCGACTCGTCATGACAGTCAAGCAGCACAAAGGGTATGTCGTCCTTTGACTCGCTCACCCGTGCTGTCAGTTTCCCGATGCGTTCCTCTATGTTCGGGAACCCGTCGAGAATGATGATGCCACTTGCCACTTTGGTCACGGTTACCGTTCTGCCGTCTTCTTGAGATAGGCTGTGATCAGCTTTTCGATGATTTTTTGGACGCTGGTGTCGTTATCAATGGCGCGGACCTTCAGCGCCTTCAGGGTTTTACGATCGAGGCGAAGGGAGGTGTTGATCTTATCCTCCTTTGGCTCAGAAGTACTGGCTTTCTTGGCTTTCGGCATATCCCACCACGAGCACTATTTGACGTCATGATGTCATCGGTCTTCTACGACCGCAAGTGAGGTCTCGTGGGCAGAGCTCACACGTATTTTGGGTTTCTGGAAAGCTGTCTAAAGGTCAGGCGCCTTCGACCCACTTTCCTGCGCGCAGAATGTCGGCCCACCTCCTTTGACAGAGCAATGGCCGAATGGTTAACAAGGATGAAGTCCAGAATTTCGGGACGAGGTCACAAGGTCCGCCCGGCTTTTCATGCCAGATTACCGCGACGTCAGGCCGCGCCTGACTGCGCGATCTGGACCAGGTCACCCGCATCTGCTGCGGATGCCATGTCCGACCAAGCTTACAACGTCCTGTTTCTCTGCCACGGAAACTCAGCCCGCTCCATCATGGCCGAGGCCATTTTTGAAAACCGAAGGCAAGGGCCGCTTCAACGCTTCACGGCTGGTTCGATGCCGAAAGCCAAGATGCATCCTTTTACCCTGAAGCGGCTCGAACGGCTCGAACATGAAGCCGACGGCCTCCGTTCGAAAAGCTGGGACGCGTTCACACGTCCCGAAGCGCCACGAATGGATTTCGTTTTTACCGTTTGCGACGACCGCGACGACGCGGAAAGCGAGGTCTGTCTGCTTTGGCCCGATGCAGCACTTTGTGTGCGTGGACACGGCAACATTGCCACCCCCTCATCAGCACCGGTCCCGCAGTTCATGCTATGCAGTTGCGGGACGACGACCTGCCTTGCCTGACGCCCGCCCTAGCGTAGCAAGCGGAAGGAGTGGCGCAGAACTGACCCGGCTCTTCCGGATGCGGCCTTGCGTAGCCAGATCAGGTGATACCGACGGGCTTCGTGAATAATATCCATTCGCTTGCATCGACATCCCAGTCGTCTTTGACGACCGGACGGCGGGCGACCTGCCGGTAGCCCTTCGCCGTATAGAGGCGGAGAGCGTCCTGATGCGTGTCCTCGGCGATCAGACTGATAGTGTCGTGACCGGCGGCGGCTGCGATCACCTCGGCATATGCCAGCAACGCGCTGCCCAATCCCTTACCGCGAAAGGCCTCGTAGGTGGCCAGAACGTTCAGGTACCATGATCCCGGCACCAGCGCTTCCAACTCCAGCAGCGGCACGAAGATCGGCGGTGTGTCCGGGTCGATCGGGCCGGGCTGGTCCTCGGCGGCATAGCCAAGCAGGCAGGCGGCCACCGCACCGTCGACCTCGGCCAGCCAAGCGTTGTGGTAGGAGAAGTTGCCCGTCTCGCGCGCCGCGCGCTCTTGCCCAAGCGCCCAGGAGTCGCCATCCGGGCCGACCGTCTTGCGCCAGAAATGCAGCGGCAGGTCATCCGCCGCCATGTTGATGAAGCGCGCCAGATGCGCGGCATCCGATGCCCTGGCCTTGCGAATGTCCATTCGTTTCGTATCCCTGCCTGCTTTCTTCGCGCGCTTTAGTCTTTGACGATTTAGCGCCCCCTCGCCAGCCCCTTTGGGGATCGCGTGCCTGCTCCGATGGTCTGGCTTGCGCGACGCGCGGGCGCCGCCTACCAAGTGATGCGATCCCATAAGCGCCTCACGAGGACAGATATGAACGACACGGTTTTCCGCTTCCCCGAACCGGGCCCAGAGCCCATCACGACCGATCTGGAGGGATGGACGAAGGTCGAGGGCAACCCGACCATGCGCTACTGGGTGCAGCACGCCTCGCTCGATGGTAGCATGATCTCGGGCACCTGGGAGGCGACGACCGGCACCTGGCACGCGAGCTACCAGTTCTATGAATTCGTTCACCTGATCGGGGGCCGCATCACCATCACCCCCGACGGCGGTGCGCCGGTCACGCTGACACCTGGCGACGCCTTCGTGGTCGAGCCGACCTTCAAGGGCACCTGGACCATCGAAGAACCGGTGCGCAAACACTTCGCCATCAAGCTGAAGTAAGCCGCATTGCTGCGATTGCCCCTCTCGGGAACCACCTCATGACCACCGCCGACCTGATCCTGACCAATGCCCGCGTCCTGACCATGGACCCGGACCACCCCCGCGCCGAGGCCGTGGCCATTGCCGGTGAACGCATCCTCGCGGTGGGCAGCGCAGCAGAGGTGGCTGCGCTGGCCGAGCCGGGGACAAGGATCATCGACGCAGGCGGGCGGACGGTGCTGCCCGGCTTCTTCGAAGGGCATGTCCATGTGGGTCTTGGCGGTGCAGACCTGACGCATCTGCATATCGGTCATCTGCACGGGGCCGAGGCGGTGGGTGCCGCCTTCCGAACCTTTGCCACCGCGAACCCCGATATGCCGCTGCTCATGGCGCAAGAGGCGCATTACACCATCCTCGACATGCCCGCCACGCGCCACGATCTGGACGCGATGATCGCCGACCGCCCCATCGCGATGATGTCACCCGACCTGCACACGGTCTGGGCCAACACCGCCGCGCTGAAGGCCGCAGAGCTGCTCCACGGTGCCGAGATGCCGCATGGCCACGAGGTCGTCATGGGGGAAGACGGCCTTGCCACCGGCGAGCTACGCGAGTTCGAGGCCTTTGGCCCGTTGATCGCCTATGCGGGCGAGGGGCGCATCAACCTTGGCATTGCCACCGGCGAGGAGCCCGATCCATGGCCCACGCAGGCCGAGCGCGCCGCAGACAAGGCGCTGCTACTCAAGGGGATGATGCATTGCGCCGCGCATGGCGTGACCAGCCTCGTCAATATGGACGGCAATCGCTACACGCTGGAACTGCTGTCCGAGATGCGGGCCGAGGGCATGCTGCCTCTTCGGGTGAAGGTTCCGTTCCATTTCAAGCCGCATATGGGGCTGGACGCGCTCGACCGCGCCTCGGCCATGACGGCGGAGTTCGACGATGACTGGATCAGTTCCGGCTTCGTCAAGATGTTCATGGACGGCGTGATCGACAGCAGAACCGCCTTCATGCTGCAAGACTACCCCGACCAGCCCGGCCACCGGTCCGAGCCGTTGTTTCCGCCGGAGCGCTTCGACGAGATCGCCACCGAGATCGACCGGCGCGGCTTGCAGATCGCAGTCCATGCCATTGGCGACGGCGCGGTGCGGGTGGTGATCGATGGCTATCAGGCGGCCCGCGCCGCCAACGGTCCCCGCGACAGTCGCCACCGCATCGAACATATCGAGCTGATCGACCCCGCCGACATTCCCCGGCTGGCGTCACTTGGCATCACCGCCAGCCTGCAACCGCCCCACGCGCCGGGGGCGATGGATTTCCCGCTGCAGCCGACGCTTTCGCGGATCGGCGCAGCGCGTTGGGCGGATGCCTACCAATGGCGCAGCCTGGCTAAGGCAGGCGCCGCAGTCGCCTTCTCCAGTGACTGGCCGGTGGCAGATGTCTCGGTGCTGCGTGGGATCGCTGCGGCATTGACGCGAGAGCCCTATGACAGTGCCCGCGATGAGCGGCTGTCGCTGCTAGAGACGCTGCACGCCTACACGGCGGGCGGCGCCTGGGCGGCCCATCGCGACCAGGTGACGGGGACCCTGCGCCCCGGACTCGCCGCCGACCTCGTGATGCTGGGCGGGGACGGCGAAGCTACGGACGCAAGCAAGATCCCCGATCTGGGCGTAATCCTGACGATCTGCGGTGGCCGCATCATCCACGACCCTGGAATATTGGCCTGAAGACGCGCGGCGAGTACCTCTTCGGGGGCAAAGACCGTCCGCACCGTAAGCTGGCTGAAAGCGTTTCGCTGCGGCGCGTCTGACTGGCCGCCGATTGCCGCCGTGCAATATTTGTCGCACTGATCGGCGGCAATGGGGCCGGAGTCCTGTCGTTTGCTCGGACTTTAAGTTGCGATACTCATTGTTGCACCGCTCTGGGATTCTTCTCAACTGTAAGACCGCATGTCCTTTTCACCTGCCCGCCGATAAGGGATCAGCTCGTACTCTGATCGCGGGGCGGTAGGTACCGTTCTTTTGCGATGTCGGTTTCCGCACTTTAATTGGTGACGCATGGACCGCCACCGTCGGCATGCGAGTGGAGTCGAGCAGCGGCGAAGCGCTGCGACGCCTGATCGCTGGGAGGAAAATGCAACGCGCCGCACGCGACCACGCAGTGATTTAGTCTCCAAGGACCGGCTCAAACCGGCCGGGTCCTTTCATGATCTGGTTCATTTCCAGCGTCTTGCATTCGCCATTTCTCTCGAATCTGCGTCAGCAAGCGCTCGGGTACATCCAAATCCCTTCCAGTCTCAAGCCATTGAGCTAATTGCGCCATCCACCTTGGCTATGATGTCATCTCGCCTTTCTGGCCGGATCCCGGCAATGCGCGCCACTTCCGGAAATGCCCCCAAACCAAGCTTCCGCCCTTCCCCGGCCACAACTAAGAATGTTCACCACCCGGCCCTTCAGAGAAAGAAACGTCATAGGCGGGTGCCAAGGACCAGGATCCTCGGGCATCCATGATAAAGGCGTGGTTTCTCACATGATCGTCGCGATTCGGGGCGCGAACACTGAAGACCATACGCCGGAACATCTCTTCGACTGCGGCCGGTCTTCGACAAATTGCCTTCACCATCCGCATCAAGTCGATACAGTCGATGATCCGGTGCCGCAATCCGCTGTCGATCAGAGCGGCCACTGTCGCTACATGCAGGCGAGATCCATCCAGTCAATCGAAACGGTCCGTCCCCAGGAACCGCACCTTGGCACCATTAAGCGCAAACATCGGACTGGTTGAAACTCTCGCCGCTCTCATCAATTCCCCATAGGCGATCTCGGCCTCGACGCTCCCAAGCTCATCCGAAGAGGCCCGGCCTTTGATCAGTAAATGTTACCAGCTAGGGCTCATTTCGATCCTGTGGTCGCGCAAAGACCTCATGTCCTCATTCACACGAGAGTCTGGACCGGGATCACCGAGATCGAGGAGTGAGCGGCTCCCGGCAGACCATGCTCTGGGGCAAAAGGCATGTGGATCGCCCCCAGATAGAGGGCAGAAACAAAACTGCCAGTTAACGCTTAGGGTCACCCGTTGCGGTTGGTGAAACTATGTTGAGCAAGACGCGACACGCGGACGGCTGTGTCTGTCAGCAGAGAAGCGCGCGAGGTCGCTTTAGCATAGACCGTCAGAGCGGGTTGATCATTAGTCAGGCCTCCCCACGACAATCCGAACTATGCCAGCGCATCAAATCAATGGACCCAGACTCGATGTCCTCTCAACGACGCCCCAAGCGCCCTTAACTCAAAGGGATATTCTCTCGAAACACGACCTGAAGTCGCGGTGGGTATTCTTGCTCGGACGTGCCGCGGACCGCTGAAACCAGCAGCCTGACAACCTCCCGCGCCTGAACACGATGGTTCTGGTCGATCACCGCATCCATCGTCCGGTCAAGCAGGAGGAGCCGGGTTGCATCAGTCAGGTCATGCCCGATGAAAACGGTGCGCTGGCTCAACTGGGCCTCGCGCAGCGCGCGGGCGATACCCTGATTTCCAGATCCGATGTTATAGATTCCGTCGACCTGACCCGTGCTCAGAATGCGACGCATTTCGTCATAGGCATGCTCGCGGTCATCGCCCACCTCGGCATAGCCGGTGATGCGCAGGTCGGGAAACTCGTCGGCCAATATCGAGCGGAATCCCATTTCGCGTTCCTCATGGCCGCGATAGGCGCGCGAACCCACGAACAGCGCAATATTGCGGTTCATTGCCGGACCAAGGAAGCGCCCCAGCAGCAGCCCCGCCAAACGTCCCGCAGCGCGGTTATCGACCCCGATATAGCCGACCTTGTCGATGGCCGGCACATCGGAAACCAGCGTCGCGATGCGGACACCTTCGCGGGCTAGGGCATTTAGTTCTTCGCGGATCTCGGGACGGTCGGGGGCGACGACGCCGATGGCATCGGTCTGGCCGCGTAGCTCGGCAAGACGGCGACCGATGCGGCCACCGCCCCAGTCCTCGACATCATGGATACGCAACTGGACATCCGCGTGCCGCGCGGCCTCGTCTATCAACTGGCTGCGCAGGTTGCGCATGAAGCTGTTGTTGCCCGCGGGAAGCACGAAATCCAGCCGCACGCGCCTCGACTGCGGTGCCTCAGCAGGTCCGAAATAGCCCAGTTCGCGCGCCACTGTCTGGACGATTTCGCGCGTGCGCTCCCGCACGCCGCTGCGCCCGTTCAGCACACGGTCCACGGTGGCAGGGGAAACCCCGGCCCTTTCGGCAATTTCAATGATGGTGGTGCGCATTTCGGTCCTGAAAGGGCGGTGATGCACACCAGCAAAAACCTCATTTCCATCATCACGCAAGACAGAATCTGCCGATTAACCTCAAGAATGACGTAAAATGATGGCAAATGACGGGAATAGATGATTGCTGGTGACGTTTTTTGCGTGCCATCTTTCGGCATGCTGCGGGCAGGAGGAGGCCCGTCGGAGGAGGAACATGACAGCCCTAAATCTGACCGCGGACCCGGTGATCCGCTGCCGTGACTATCGTATCGGTGCCATTGGCGCGGGCATGATCATGGCCGAGTGCCATCTGGAAGCCTATCGCCTTGGTGGCTTTACCGTGGGGGCCATCGCCTCGCGGACCCGGAAAAAGGCCGAAGAAATTGCCACGCGCTACGGTATCGCCTCCGTGCACGACACGCCCGAGGCGCTGATCGCGGATGCCTCGCTCGACATCATCGACATCGCCTATCCGCCGCATCTGCAGCCCGCGCTGATCCGCCACGCCCTGAGGCAGCCGCATATCAAGGGCATCCTTGCGCAAAAGCCGCTGGCTTTGTCGCTGGAGGAAGCGCGGGCCTTGCGCGATGAGGCCAAGGCCGCGGGCAAGATCCTCTCGGTCAACCAGAACATGCGCTACGATCAATCGATGCGGGTGCTGAAACAGCTTCTGGATCACGGCGCATTGGGAGAGCCGGTCTTTGCCCAGATCGACATGCACGCCATCCCGCATTGGCAGGGCTTCCTGCAAGGTTACGACCGGCTGACGCTGTCGAATATGAGCGTTCATCATCTCGACGTGCTGCGGTTCCTGTTCGGCGACCCCAGCGAGGTCACGACCGTCACCCGCACCGATCCCCGCACCGAATTCGCGCATCAGGACGGCATCGTCTCGACCATGCTGCGCTTTCCTTCGGGGCTGCTGGCGCTGTCGCTTGAGGATGTCTGGTCCGGCCCGCGCGCCGAGGGCTATGCCGACGACCAGCACATCAACTGGCGCGTCGAAGGGACCGAGGGCGTCGCCAAGGGCACGATCGGCTGGCCGACCGGCGCACCTTCAACGCTGACCTATGCCTCGCGCAAGGAAACCGGCGGCGCATGGGTCAGCCCGGAATGGGACACGATGTGGTTTCCCCATGCCTTCATCGGCGTGATGGAACAGCTGCAATGGGCGATCCACAGCGGCGAGGCCCCTGCCCTTTCGGTCGCCGACAATGTTCGGACCATGGCGCTGGTCGAGGCGGCCTATCGCTCGATCGACGAGGCCCGGACCGTCGCCCACGATATTTCTCAGGACTGAAACGGGAGGAAACCAGTCATGATGCAAGCAGGGATTTTCACAGGGTATTTCCCCTATGATCTGAAAACCACGGCGCAAAAGATCCGTGCCCATAATTTCAATACGGTCCAGCTAGACCTGCATTTCAGCGATATCGACGTCTCGGACGGTCAAGTGACGCCCGAAAAATGCCGCACCATCCGCGACACGTTCCGCGACCACCACCTGCCGATCTGCTGCACCTCGGCCTATACCAATATCGTCCATCCCGATCCGGCCACGCGCAAGGTCCGTCTGGACCGCCTGAAAGAGATCCTGGCCCATGCGCAATATCTCGGCTCGCCCTATGTGATCTCGGAGACCGGGACCTTCGACACCAGCAGCGATTGGGTCCACCACCCCAAGAACAAGACCGAGGAAGGTTGGGACGACTGCCGCGCAGTCATCACCGATCTGGCGAAATTCGCATGGGATCACGGCGCGGTCTTCCTGCTGGAAACCTATGTGAACAACGTCGTCGGTTCGGTCGAGGAAACCCTGCGCATGTTCGCCGAGGTCGATCATCCCGGCCTTGGCCTGCTGATGGACCCGACCAACTATTTCGAGGCCCATAACATCGGCCAGATGGACAAGACGCTGAACTACGTCTTCGACGCGCTTTCGGACAAGATCAAGATCGCGCATGCCAAGGACGTGAAGCGCTCGGGCGACGACAAATCGGAAAAGCACTCGGATATCGGTGATGCCTCGGCGGCGGAAAGCCACACCTTCCGCGGCGTCGGCGAGATCGAGCTGCCAGCCCCCGGTCTGGGTGAGCTGAACTATGACCTGTACCTGCAGCGGCTGGCACAGAAACACCCCAACATCCCGATGATCATCGAGCATCTGGACGAATCCGACGTGGCCCGCGCCAAGGCATTCCTTGACGGCAAGCTGCGCGCAAACGGCTGCTGACCCTTCCCGGCAGTCTCTGGCAGGGCGGACGATTTCCCGTCCTGCCAACGGACCTCGCATCATGCAGGACAAGGAATAATGGTAGAACTTTACGGCAAAACCTTTACCCGGCGCGACATCGAGGCCGCCAGCGGTGGCCTGTCCCATGCCGCAGGCGTCCGGCTGATGAAGCTGTCCAACGGGCTGGAGCGGGGCAACCGGATGCTGGAATTCCGCAGCGGATCGGGCCTGCGCTTCACCGTCCTCATTGATCGCTGCATGGACATCGCGGATTGCGAGCATAACGGTCGTGCCATCGGCTGGCATTCGCCCTCGGGCTTCCGCCACCCCTCGCTGGCGGAATACGAGGGCGAAGGCGGCCTTGGCTGGATGCGCAGTTTTTCGGGGCTGATAGTGACCTGCGGGCTGGACCATATCCTGTTCATGAACGAGGTCCCGACTGACAGCTATGTTTATGGCCCGCGCAAGACCGCCTCGCATTCGCTGCACGGCCGCGCCGGGACGATCCCCGCGCATCTGACCGGCTACGGTGAGCGGTGGGAAGGCGACCGCTGCTTCCTATGGGCCGAGGGCACTATCACCCAATCCGCCGTTTTCGGTGAGCATCTGGAACTACATCGCCGCATCGAGATCGAAGTCGGCACGGATGAAATCCGCCTGTCCGACCGGGTCGTGAACCGCGGCTTCTACCGCACGCCGCATATGTATTGCTATCACATCAATGTCGGCCATCCCGTGCTGGAGGAAGGCGCGCGCTACCTCGCCCCCGTCGCCGAAACCGTCTGGGCCGCGCATGAGGGCAGCTATCAGGCGCAAGGCGTGGGCTATCGCAGCCTACCCGCGCCGCAGATGAATTTCCACGAGCAGGTCTGGCAGCATGAATTGCTGGCCGATACCGCCGGAGAGGTTCCCGTGGCATTGGTCAATGACCGGCTTGGCCTTGGCTTCATGGTCGTGACCCGCAAGGACCAGTTCCCCTGCCAGTATGAATGGCAGAATCTGCAATCGGGCCAATATGCGTTGGGGATCGAGCCCTCGACCAACCATGTTCTGGGCAATCTTGCCGCACGCGAGCGGGGTGAAATGATTTGGCTGAACCATGGCGAGGAACGCGCCTATGACAGCCGCTTCGTCATCCTGCCCGATGCCGAGGCCGTCACCGCAGCCGAGGCCCGCATTCGCGGCATCCATTCCCAGCCCGACACTGACTATCCGCAACCGACCGGAAACTTCCGCAAGATCGAGGGCCGCTGATGAGCAACCTGACCGGACGCCGCATTCTTTACACCGGGGCCTCGGGTGGACTGGGCCATGAGACGACCCTGCAACTTCTGGCTGCGGGGGCCGAAGTGATCGTTCTGGACCGCGATGCGCGCAAGAATGAAAGCCTGATCGCGGATACGCCAGCCGATCTCAAGGCGCGGCTGCATCTGATCGAATGCGACCTGACCGATAAGCCCGCGCTGCAATCCCTGCTGGACCAACTGACCACCACGCGCGCGCTGGATGCAGTGATTAACAACGCCGCAATCTATCCGTCGAAACCGTTTGAGGAATACAGCCTTGAGGAACAGGCGTTGGTCCATGCCGTCAATGTGGAAGCCGCGCTGATCTGCACCCGCGCCGCCCTGCCGGGAATGCGCGCGCAGGGCTGGGGCCGGATCATCAACATTACCTCGATCACTCTGACCGGCGGGTGGGAGAACCTCGTGCCCTATGTCCAGTCCAAGGGTGCTTTGCTGGGCCTGACCCGGGCATGGGCGCGGGAATTCGGCAAATGGGGCATCACGGTCAATGCCATCGCCCCCGGCGCTTTCCCGACCGATGCCGAGAAGATCCATCCCGACCCCGTAGGCTATGCCGCCCGGATCATGGATTCGCAGGCGATCAAACGCCGCGGCCATCCCGGCGATATCGCCGCCAGTATTCGTTTTTTCCTGTCCGATGAGGCCGGGTTCATCACAGGACAGTCCCTCGCCGTCGATGGCGGCTGGACCATGCATTAAGGAGCATATCATGGGCATTCTCGACGGAATTACCGTCCTCGACTGCTCGATCGCCATGGCTGGCCCCTTTGCGGCGCAGCGGTTGGGCGATCTGGGAGCTAATGTCATCAAGATCGAACCGCTGACCGGAGAATGGCAGCGCCACGCCCCGGCGGGCGGTATCACCGGCAACAAGATCAATGTCTCGTTCCTGTCGTTGAACCGCAACAAGCGCTCGTTGGCGGTGGACCTCAAATCCGAAGGCGGCAAGCAGGTCCTGCAAAAGCTGGTCGAGACGGCGGATGTCTTCATCCAGAACTACCGGCCCGGCGTGGCGGCCAGGCTGGGGGTCGATTACGACAGCCTTGCCGCAGTCAATCCGCGCCTGATCTATGTCTCGATGTCTGGCTATGGCGAGGATGGCCCCAGCGCCAAGCGCCCCGGTCAGGATCTGCTGCTGCAGGCCATGTCCGGTGCCATGCTTTCCGCCGGGCGCGAGGGCGAGGCCCCGACCCCTGCCGGGCAATATCTGGTCGATGCCATCACCGCCTATACCGCCTTTGAGGGCGCATTGGCGGCACTTTACCATCGTGAACGGACTGGCGAGGGCCAGAAGGTCGAGGTCAATATGCTCGACGCCATCACCACCATCCAGATGCAGGAACTCTCGGTCTATACGATCGGCCAAAAGCCGCAGACCCGTTCGGCTGAGCCCCATGCCCATGTCTATATCCGTTCACCATACGGCATATTCGGGACGAATGACGGCAAGTTCATCGCGCTCGCCATGCCGAACTTCGCTGGTCTTGCCCGTGCATTGGACGCCCCGCACCTTGCGGAACTCGACGAGACGAGCGCCGGATGGGAGCAACGCGACGAGACCTTTGCTCTGGTCCGCGCCGCGATTGCCAGGTTCTCCCAGTCCGACGCATTGGCCCGGCTGGAGGCCGAGGGCATCTGGGTCGGTCCGGTCTATGGCTATTCGGACCTGCTGGCAGATCCGCAGATCGCGCATAATGGCACCTTCATCGAATACGACCACCCGACCGAAGGACGGGTCAAAACGCCCGGCTTCCCGATCCGTTTCTCGAAATCCCCGTCCGAACTGCGCTACGGCGCACCGCTGACCGGCCAGCACACCGACGAGGTGCTGTCCGCCGCAGGCTATGATGCGGCTGAGATCGCAGCGCTCGTCGCCCAGGGTGCCGTCGGTCGGGGAGAGGTCTGATGTTTCGCGGATTGACATGGGACCACCCGCGCGGTCGCCACGCGCTGGAAGCCGCGCAGGCCCAAGGCGGGCCGATCAGCTGGGACGCGCAACCGCTGGAAGGCTTCGAAAGCGCCCCGATCGGCGAGCTTTGCGCGCGCTATGATCTGGTCGTCCTCGACCACCCGCATCTGGGCGAAGCCTTGTCGCTTGGTTGCCTGCGCCCCTTGGACGAGGTGTTCTCACCCGAGGAACTGGACGCAATCTCCAATCGCGCCATCGGCCCCAGCATGGCAAGCTATGTGATGCAGGGGCGGCCTTGGGCGCTGCCGCTGGATGCGGCCACGCAGGTCATGGCCCGCCGCCCCGATCTGGTCGAGACCCCGCCCCGCACTTGGGACGAGGTTGCGGAACTGTCGCGCCAGACCGGCAAGGTCGCGCTGTCGCTGGCCGGGCCGCATGCCTTCCTGTCCTTCCTTTCGGTCGTGCAGGCCATTGAACCGGGCCTGAACTTGCGCAACGGCGACCGCTGGATGGCCAACACAACCGCTATCCGCGCCATCGCGCTGCTCGCCGATCTGGCCGCGCACAGCCCTGCCGCAGTCGCTGCGTTGAACCCCATCGGCATTCTTGAGCATATGTCGGGCGGGAACGACGATGTGGCACTGTGCCCGCTGATCTATGGATATGTGAACTATGCCGCACCCTCGCGTGCCGTTCCGCTGGCCTTTTCCGACGCACCGCGGATCTCAGCGGATGGAAGCCCCGGGTCGATCCTTGGGGGCACCGGCATCGCGATCTCGACCCGTTGCACGGTCAACGAACCCCTGCGGCAGCACCTGCTGTGGCTGATGAGCCCCGAGGTCCAGCGCGGTTTCATCCCCGACCACGATGGCCAGCCCGGCACCCGAGAGGCTTGGCTTGATCCGCGGGTGAACAGCCAGACGGGCAATTTCTTCGCGGCAACCGCGGCGACGCTCGAGGCTGCCTCGATCCGACCGCGCCATGACGGTTTCATCGCATTCCAGGCCGCAGCTTCGGCCACATTGCGCGAAGGGTTCGCGGCAGACGCCGCCCCCGAAACCCTTGCCGCACAAATCGCCGACCTGTTCCACGCCTCGCACAAAACGGAGATGCCTGCATGACCGCGCCGCTGATATTCGAAATCGAGGGGCAGGTCGGTATCATCACCTACAACCGCCCGGAAAAGCTGAACGCCATGACCCCGGAAATGGCCGAGCTGATGGTCGATGCCGTCAACCGTTGCAACGGCGACGACGCCATTCGCGCCGTTGTCCTGACAGGAACGGGCCAGGCTTTCTGCGCAGGCTCGGACATTTCGCTGCTCGATAGCTATGCCACGCCTTGGGATTTCCGCAATCGCACCGAATATTGCGATGCCCTCCGCGCCTTGCGTAAGCCGTCGATTGCGGCGATCAACGGCTATGCTTTCGGCGGCGGCCTTGAAATGGCACTGTCCTGCGACATCCGCATCGCCGCCGAGACCGCCCGCATGGCCGCCCCCGAGATCAAGCTGGGCTGGATCGGCGGCGGCGGCATGACGGCGCTGCTTGCCCATTCCATCGGCCCCTCGAACGCCGCGATGATGGTGATGACCGGCGAGCCGATCGACGCGCAAAAGGCCTTGTCATGGGGGCTGGTCAGCGAAACTCATCCGACCGACGCCCTGCGTGCCCGCGCGGTCGAGATCGCCGCAACCATTGCCGCACGCGCTCCCATCGCCGCCGAGACCGCCAAGGACAACCTTGCCGCCGCCTTCAACATGCCGCTGGAACAAGCCATCGCCTATGAGCGCGACCTGCAGACCATCTGCTTTGCGACCGAAGACGCAAACGAGGGTCGCGCGGCCTTTGCCGCCAAGCGCCAGCCGCTGTTCCGGAGGCGCTGACATGACACTGGAGCTGCGGGCAATCCTGCGACATCGCAAGTTTTCAGCACTTGCGATGTTACTTCTGGCTGCGGTCTAGCCGAGTTTCTCCAGCGAATATTTCCTGCCCCAGCGCACTGTTATGAATGCCGAGCGGCAAACCACGGTCGTGGCCATTCTGGCGCTGGGTCAAGCACTCGTCATCATCGCGCGGGATCGATCTTTCGCTCGGTCCTGTTAGCGGATTGTCGGCAGTCTGCTCGGCCATGGTAATGCATGCGATCGGATCGGACGCACTGGCGCTGATGAAGGGGGAGTGCGCGGGAGCAGACACGGACGCCATCAACGGCCTTCTCATCACACCGCTGCGGATTAATCCCATCGACGCAACATCGGGAAGTAAAGCCCGTCCCGGTAACATTTGCGCAAGCGTGATGACACCGCGCCGGCATTGCCCCTGCTGGACGTGGCTGACGGTCAGCTTCTGTCCAACATCAATTTTGAGGTCAGGCGCGGCGAGATCTTTGGCCTGCTACCGAACTGTTTGAGACGATCAGCGGCGAGAGAGGCCCCGCTGCGGGCCAGATGCGCCTGTTCGCCAAGATTCTTGCGCCCAGCAACCCGAACCGCACGCTGCGCGAAGTCGTCACGCTTCTACCCAAGGGGCATAAGACGGCCGGTATTCTGCCCCAACATTCGGTGAGCCAAAACGCCTCGATTGCCTATCATCCGTTCCGCAAGAAATTCGGCATCACCAACCTGACCTCACTGGTCGAGCGGGTCAGCCGCCTCACAGTGCAACTAGAAAATGCCTGTCGCCGATCTCGCCCGATCATGGACGGCCTGATCACCAGCCTAGCTCCCCTGCTGGCCCATGCCCGCCGCTCGATGAGCTTTGACCGAGGACTCGAGTTCTTGGCATGGCCCTAACTGACGTTGCGACTTGGTTTTGTGAACGGCAATCGCCCTGGCAGAAAGGCACGGTCGGGCCTTCCACGACATTTTGGTCGCGGACTTCGGCAGCATCTGATGGTCGCGCCGCCACAATCAATTGTCCAAATAGGCCGAACGCTATCGCCCTCATCCGATGCCATTTCCCGCTCCTCGGGTGCGGCGCGGATAACGAACATCGCGCCTTGGCCGATGCGACGATCACGCGGCATGCGGATCGTACCAGCGCGGTCGTAGCGCGGCATCTGCAACGGGCGGCGGACACGCTTTTGGCCTCGCCGGGCCATTCGCGGAACGGTCGGCCCTGCGGATCCGAGTTATATCTGTATACACATACAGGCGTATTTATCATCAAATTACGACTTATGGTGTAGAATAATGATCAATTCTTTTCGTATCGAAAATTCTTTGTATACATTTGCTGCAGGAGGAGAGTTTTGATGGTTTCCGAGGACAGTGCAAGAATCGGCCAAAGCCAGACCGTTCGCGCGGCAATGACCCTGCGCGACATGATCATCGATGGCCGTCTTGAGCCCGAGATGCGCTATACCGAAACGCAGCTGGCCGAATTGCTGTCGATGTCTCGCACGCCGATCCGGGCCGCTCTTCAGCGCCTGACCGACGAAGGGCTGCTGACCGCGATGCCGGCGGGCGGCTATGTCATCCGCCTGCTTCTGCCCAGCGAAATTTCCGAAACCATCGAGCTGCGCGGCGTTCTTGAGGGGCTTTGCGCGCGGCTTTTGGCCGAGCGCGGCTGTCCGGGCGCGGCTTTGGACGAACTTGTCGCACTGTCCGCCCAGATCGAAGCGCTGCTGGCCGATGACGGCTTCTCTCGCGCGGATCTTCCGACCTATGAGCGGCTGAATGGCCGTTTTCACCAGAAGCTGGTCGCGGCGACCGAAAGCACGCTGCTGATCCAGGAACTGGCGCGGGCCAACAATCGGCCCTTCGCCTCGGCAAGCTCGCTGGTTGGCATGTATGAGAACGACCGCGCCGCGCGCCAGCATTTGCTGATCGGGCAGGATCACCACCGCACCGTGATCGAGGCCATCCGCAGCCGTCAGGGCGCGCGGGCCGAAGCGATCATGCGCGAACATGCCCGCCTGTCGCAAAGAAACCTGATGCGCGCCGTCGAATCCAGCCGTTCGTTGGAACTGCTTCGCGGCGCGTCTCTGATCCGTCAGCCGGATGAGGAAACCGGCTGAAACCAGTCAACGGCAGCAGAGGGGGCTGCCGCAAGCCAGAAAAGGGAGGAGTATCAGATGCAAAGACGAAACCTGCTGCTGGGAGCGATCCTGGTGGCCTCGACAGCGCTTGCCGGAATGCCAGCCTTGGCCGCGGGCGATCCGTTCAAGATCGGGCTGATCCTGCCGATGACCGGGCCTTTCGCCTCGACCGGGCGCCAGATTGAGGCGGCGGCGCGGCTTTACATGGCGCAGAATGGCGACGAGGTCGCGGGCCGCAAAGTCGAGCTGATCGTCAAGGACGACGCCTCGGTCGCGGATACCACCAAGCGGCTGGCGCAGGAGCTGATCGTACGCGACAAGGTCGGCGTCATCGCGGGCTTTGGCCTGACGCCGCTGGCCATGGCCACCGCGCCGCTGGCGACCCGCGCCAAGGTTCCCGCCGTGGTCATGGCCGCCGCCACGTCGTCGATCACCGAACAGTCGCCCTATGTCGTGCGCACCAGCTACACGACGCCGCAAGTGACCTCCAAGATCGCGGAATGGGCCGCGGGCCAGGGCATGAAGAAGGTCGTGACGGTGGTGTCGGATTACGGTCCGGGGCTGGACGCCGAAAAGACCTTTGTCGCGGTCTTTGGCGCGGCGGGCGGCGAGGTGACAGAAACCCTGCGCGTGCCGCTGCAGAACCCCGACTTCTCGCCCTTCCTGCAGAAGGTCGCGGATGCAAAGCCTGACGCGATCTTTGCCTTCGTGCCCTCGGGGGTCGGCGCGCAGTTCATGAAGCAATTCGTCGAGCGCGGCCTCGACAAGACCGGCGTCAAGCTGCTGGCCGATGGCGGCATCACCGATGACGACATCCTGAACGGCATGGGCGACCCCGCCTTGGCCGCGATCACCGGCTTTCACTACTCGGCGGCCCATGACAGTGAGCTGAACAAGAAATTTGTCGCTGATTTCGCAAGCGCCAATGACGGGATGCGGCCGAATTTCATGGCGGTCGGCGGCTATGACGGGATGCATGCGATCTATGCCGCGCTGGAAAAAACCGGCGGCGACAGTTCTGGCGATGCCCTGATCGCCGCGATGAAGGGTCTGGCCTGGGAAAGCCCGCGCGGCCCGATCAGCATCGACCCCGAGACGCGCGACATCGTGCAGAACGTCTATCTGCGCCGCGTCGAACGCCAGGGCGACCAGCTCTGGAATATCGAGTTCGAAACCTTCGAGGCGGTCAAGGACCCCGGCAAGACCGGCTCCTGAACCCATCCAACCCTGCGGGAGCCTCACCTGCGCCGGGCGATCGGCGCAGGGCCGCTACCCGCATGCCAGGGAAACGCGCCCATGCTGACCATCCTGATTGACGGGATCGCCTATGGAATGCTGCTCTTTGTCATGGCTGCCGGGCTGGCCGTGACACTGGGGCTGATGAATTTCGTGAACCTTGCACATGGCGCATTCGCCATGATCGGGGGCTATGTCACCGCCTTGGCGATGAACCGTCTGGGCATGCCGTTCCTGCTGACGCTGCCCTTTGCCTTTCTGGTCCCGGCGCTGGTGGGCGTGGTCGCCGAGCGGTTGCTTTACGCCCGGCTTTACCGCCGCAGCCATCTGGATCAGGTGCTGTTCTCGATCGCGCTGGTCTTCATGGCCATGGCCGGGACGGATTGGCTTCTGGGCTCCGGTCAGCAGCTGATCACCCTGCCCGGCTGGTTGCAGGGCCGGTTCGAGGTCTTCGGCGTCGGCATCGGCCGCTACCGGGCCTTCCTGATCGTCATCTGCGCGGCATTGGTCGTCGGGCTGCAACTGATCCTTGGCCGCACCCGGTTCGGGGCGCGGCTGCGCGCGGCGGTCGATGACCAGCGCGCGGCGCGCGGTCTTGGCATCAATGTCGGCGGGATCTTTGCCGCGACCTTCGCTGTAGGCTCGGGCCTTGCCGGTCTGGGTGGCGCGTTGGGGATCGAGATGATGGGCCTCGACCCGACCTTTCCGCTGAAGATCATGGTCTATGTGCTGATCGTCGTCACCATCGGCGGCACGGCCAGCCTGACCGGCCCCTTCATCGCGGCGCTGCTGATCGGCACGGCTGATGTCGCCGGGAAATACTACCTGCCCGAGCTTGGCGCCTTCCTGATCTATCTCGTGATGATCCTGCTGCTGATCCTGCGCCCGCAGGGCCTGATTGCCCGCGCCCGCTGAAGGATGACCCTGATGAGTGACACCACCCTTTCCCACCCGGCAACCGCGGCGCGTCCCGATGCAGGCCAGCGCGCCAGCCGCGACCTGCTGCGCCGGGGCCGACTGAAACCGGCCGAGATCGTCTTTTGGCTGGCGACGGCGGCCAGTTTCTTTCTGCTGCCCGACCGACATCTGCTGCTGTCCGAGATCGTGATCCTTGGGCTTTTCGCGCTCTCTCTGGACCTGATCATCGGCTATGCGGGCGTGGTCTCATTGGGCCATGGCGCGTTTTTCGGGCTTGGCGCCTATGTCGCGGGGCTGGTCTCGGTCCACCTGACCGGAGAGCCGCTGACCGGTCTGATCCTTGCGGCGCTGGCCGCCGGGATTTTGGGGCTGGCGACGGGGCCGCTGCTGTTGCTGCGCGCCTCGGACCTGACGCGGCTGATGGTGACGCTGGGCGTGGCCATGCTGCTGCTTGAGGCAGCGAACCGCGCGGCATGGCTGACCGGCGGCGCGGACGGCTTGCAGGGGGTGACGATCAACCCACTGCTGGGCCGGTTCGAGTTCGACCTGTTCGGCACCACCGCCTATGCCTATTGCCTGATCGTGACCTTCGCGCTGTTCCTGCTGGCGCGCCGGGTCGTGACCTCGCCTTACGGTCTGTCGCTGCTGGCGATCCGGGACAATGCGCTGCGCGCCCGCAGCATGGGCATTCCGGTGGGACCGCGCATCCTTGGCATCTACGCCTTTTCGGCGCTGATTGCCGGGGTCGCAGGGGCATTGTTGACCCAGACCACGATGTTCGTGTCGCTGGACGTGCTGGCCTTTCACCGCTCGGCCGATGTGTTGTTGGTGCTGGTGCTGGGGGGTGTCGGCTATCTGTATGGCGGGCTGATCGGGGCGATTGCCTTCAAGCTGCTGCAGGACTGGTTCTCGGCCATTACTCCGCAATACTGGATGTTCTGGATGGGCCTCGTGCTGATGGTCATCGTGCTGATCGGGCGCGATAACCTGAACGCCCTGCCCCGCACGCTGATGCGCCGCTTGCGCCGGGAGGACCGGGCATGAGCGCCGCATTGCAGACCATCGCGCTGGAGAAGCGCTTCGGCGGGCTCATTGCCACCGACAAGGTGTCGCTGACATTGGAACATGGCGCGCGCCATGCGCTGATCGGGCCGAATGGCGCGGGCAAGACCACCTTCGTCAACCTGCTGACCGGGGTGTTGCCAGCCAATGGCGGACAGATCCTGCTGGATGGCAATGACATCACCCGCAAAAGCCAGATCCAGCGCGCCCGGCTGGGTCTGGGCCGGACCTTCCAGATCAACCAGCTGTTCGGCGCGATGACCCCGGTCGAATCCATCGGGCTGGCGGTGTCCGAACGCATGGGCGGCGGGCGCGACTTCTGGCGCAGGGTCGGGACGCGCACCGATATCCTTGACGAGATCACCGGCCTGATCGAGCGCTTCCGCCTGACCGAGGTCATGGACCACCCGACGCGGCTGCTTCCCTATGGCAAGCAGCGCCTGCTGGAAATCGCGCTGGCCTTGGCCTCGAATCCACGCGTCCTGCTGCTGGACGAACCCGCCGCCGGTGTCCCCGAGGCCGAGCGTGGCGAGCTGCTGGAAACCCTCGCCCAATTGCCGCGTGACGTGTCGATCCTGCTGATCGAGCACGACATGGATCTGGTCTTTGCGTTCGCCGAGCGCATCACCGTTCTGGTCAACGGCGCACTTTTTGCCGACGGGACCGTGTCCGAGATCATGTCCGATCCGCGCGTCCAGGCCGTTTATCTGGGGAGCGATGCCCATGCCTGAACTACTGACGATCCAGAACCTGCGCGTCGGCCATGGCGATGCCGTCGTGATCCCCAACCTGTCCCTGCGTCTGGATCAGGGCGAGGCACTGGCCGTGCTGGGCCGCAATGGCGTGGGCAAGACCACGCTTCTGGACAGCATCATCGGCGTCACCCGGCGCTTTGGCGGCAACCTGTCGCTGGCCGGGCGCGACATCACCCGGCTGACACCCGAGGCCCGCGCCCATGCCGGTATCGGCTGGGTCCCGCAGGAACGAAACATCTTCCCCTCGCTCACGGTCGAGGAAAACCTGACCGCTACCGCCCGCCCCGGCAAATGGGACCTGCCCCGCATATATGCGATGTTCCCGCGCCTGCAGGAACGCCGCGCCAATATGGGCAACCAGCTATCTGGCGGCGAGCAGCAGATGCTGGCGGTGGGCCGCGCCCTGATGCTGAATCCACGGCTGTTACTGCTGGACGAGCCAACCGAGGGGCTGGCCCCGATCATCGTCGAGCAGTTGCTGGCCTCGATCCGGCAAATCATCCGGGACGAGGGGCTGGCCACGATCATCGTCGAACAGCATGCCCGCAAGATCCTGAAGGTCACCGACCGGGCCGTGATCCTCGACCGGGGCGAGATCGTCCATCAGGCCCGCAGCGATGCGCTGCTGGCCGATCCAAGCCCACTTGAACAGCATCTGGGCGTCATCGCCAAAGGAGCCGCCGCATGAGCCTCGACATCGCATCCCTGCCAAGCTCGGATCTGGACCCGTTCAGCATCGATTTTTTCGACAACCCCTTTCCCGATCATGAAAGGCTGCGCGAGGCCGGGCCGGTGGTCTGGCTGGAACGCTATGGCATCTATGCCGTCGCGCGCCATGCCGAGGTGCATCAGGTCCTGAACGACTGGGGCACCTTCTGTTCCTCGCGCGGGGTGGGCTTGCAGGATTTCAGCCGCGAAAAGCCGTGGCGCCAGCCCAGTCTGGTGCTGGAAACCGATCCGCCCGAACATGATCGCGCCCGCAAGGTCCTGGCCCGCGTGCTGTCGCCCGTCACCATGCGCGAGTTGCGCGACGGCTTTGCCGCTGCCGCCGATGCGATGGTCGCAGGGCTGATCGGGCGCAAGCTCGACGGCATCGCGGATCTGGCCGAAGCCTTTCCGCTTTCGGTCTTTCCAGACCGCATCGGGCTGACGCAAGACGGGCGCGAACACTTGCTGCCCTATGCGGGTCTGGCCTTCAACGCCTTTGGCCCGGACAATGCCCTGCGCCGCGAGGCGATGGCGCGTGCCGCCCCCCATATCGCCTGGGTGACCGAGCAATGCCGGCGCGAGAATTTGTCCCCGGACAGTATCGGCGCACGCATCCATGCCGCCGCCGACAGCGGCGAGGTCACGGCAGATGAGGCGACGCTGCTGGTCCGCTCGCTGCTGACGGCGGGCATCGACACCACGGTGAACGGCATCGGCGCGGCGCTTTACTGTCTTGCACGCTTTCCGGATCAATTCGCGGCGCTGCGCGCCGATCCGAAACTGGCCCGCAATGCCTTTGAAGAGGCCGTGCGCTTTGAAAGCCCGGTCCAGACCTTTTTCCGAACCACCACCCGCGAGACCGAACTGTCGGGTGTGCCGCTTCCCGAAGGGACCAAGGTGCTGATGTTTCTGGCCTCGGCCAATCGTGACCCGCGCCGCTGGGACCGTGCGGACGCCTATGACATCACCCGCAAGACCAGCGGTCATGTCGGCTTCGGTTCGGGTGTCCATATGTGCGTGGGGCAGCTTGTCGCCCGGCTGGAG
Source organism: Paracoccus litorisediminis (assembly GCF_009711205.1). Taxonomy (GTDB): domain Bacteria; phylum Pseudomonadota; class Alphaproteobacteria; order Rhodobacterales; family Rhodobacteraceae; genus Paracoccus; species Paracoccus litorisediminis. The sequence continues at coordinate 37,289 of NZ_WMIG01000029.1, forward strand.
GGCGAGGTCGTGCTGGAGGCCTTGGCCCGCCACGCGACCGGCATCGAAATCGCGGGGATGCCCGTCCGGTCCTACAACAACACGCTGCGCGGGCTGAAAGCCCTACCGCTGCATATCCGCTAAGGGCTTGCCATGCTGGATCATCTTCTTGCACCGCTGGACGACACGATCACCATCGACCAGCTGACCGTCGCGCCCTATCCGATCTACAAGCGACTGCGGGCGGAAACCCCGGTTCTGCGCGTGAAATCGGTCGGCCGGACCTTTCTGACCAAGGCCGCCGATTGCAAATTCGTCAAGGACACGCCCGAGATTTTTTCCTCGGACGATCCGAACACGCCGATGAAGCGCGCCTTTCTGGCCCATACCTTGATGCGCAAGGACGGCAAGGAGCATCTGGCCGAGCGCATGGCCATGGCCCCTGCCCTGATGCCCAAGACCATTCAGGAAGTCTGGGCCCCGCTATATCGCCAGCTTGCGGATGAATATCTGGACCGCCTGCCGAAAGGGCAGATCGTGGACCTGCATCGCGATCTCTCTGGCCCGATTGCCGCCCGCATCCTTGCCCATATCCTTGGCATCCCCGAGGCGAGCGACCAGCAGATGATCTTCTGGTCACAGGCGTTGATCGACGGCGCGGGGAATTTCGGCTGGCGACCCGAGCCCTTCGAGATCTCGGACCGGGCCAATGCCGAAATGGACGCGTTGCTGGAAAAGGCCATCGCGCGGGTGCGTGTGGCACCCGATCGCTCGGCTTTGTCGGTGATGGTGAATGCCGAAAACCCGATCCCGACCAGCCAGATCATCGCCAATATCAAGATCGCCATCGGCGGGGGCATCAACGAGCCGCGCGATGCGCTCTCGACCATCGTCTATGGCTTCCTGACCGAGCCCGAGCAACTGGCCGAGGTCCGGCGCGCGGGCAAATGGGGGCAAGCCTTCGAGGAAGGCATCCGCTGGGTCGCACCCATTCAGGCCTCGTCCCGGCTGGTGACCGAGGATGTCGAGATCGGCGGCTTTTACATCCCCAAGGGCGATACGGTGATGACGATTCAGGCCTCGGCCAATCATGACGAGGACCTGTTCGACCACCCCGAGCGCTTCGACGCGTTCCGCGCGAAAAACCTGCACCAGTCCTTTGGCTCGGGGCCGCATCATTGCGGCGGTGCCCATATCGCGCGGCGCACCGTCGGCGCGATCATGCTGGAAGCCCTGTCCGAGCGCTTCCCCGACATGACCCTGCCCGAACCCGAAACCGTGCTGTGGCGCGGCTTTGGTTTTCGCGGCCCAATCAACCTGCCCGTCAAACTGGGCTGACCCCAGCTTCCCGCAAGGAGAATGACCATGAAAATCACCTTCATCGCCGCCGATGGTACCGTCACCCCTGTCGAGGTCACCGCGGGCGAAAGCATCATGCGCGCCGCCGTCCAGAACGATGTCGATGGCGTCATCGGCGAATGCGGCGGCTCGATGATGTGCGCGACCTGCCATTGCTACGTCGACGACGCATGGACTGACGCCGTCGGTCCGCAAGAGGATGGCGAAAGCGACCTGCTGGATTGCGCCGCCTCCGAGGTGCGGGCGTCAAGTCGGCTGTCTTGCCAGATCAAGATGCGCCCGGAACTGGACGGGGTGGTGATCCACCTGCCGGAATCGCAGCTGTAACGGGGGCGGGATGGAACGCATCGTCATCATCGGCAGCGGTCAGGGCGGCCAACAGGCTGCCTCAAGCCTGCGGCAAGAAGGTTATCAGGGCCAGATCCTGCTATTGGGCGAGGAACCCGGCCTGCCCTATCAGCGCCCACCGCTGTCCAAGGCCTATATGGCCAATGGCGATGCAGGCGCGCTGACCCTGAAACCCGCCAGCTTCTACGACCGCGCTGCCATCAGCTTGCAGGACCGCACCCGCGTCAGCCGCATTGAGCGCGTCACCCGCGAGGTCGTGACGGAAGCAGGCGCGCGCCACGCCTATGATCACCTGATCCTCGCCACCGGCGCGCGGAACTTTCGCCCGCCGATCGCGGGGTTGGACGCACCGGGCGTGGTCGAGTTGCGCACCCTGTCGGACGCAGCCCATATCCGCGACAGTCTGGCCGCGACAGGTCATGCGGTGGTGATCGGCGGCGGTTTCATCGGTCTGGAGTTCGCCGCCATGGCCCGCGCGGCAGGCGTCGCCGTCACCGTGATTGAGGCCTCCCCCCGCCTGATGGCCCGCGCGGTTTCCCCCGGGATGTCGGCGCGATTCCTTGAGTTGCACCGCGAGATGGGCTGCACGATCATCTTTGACGCGCTGGCCGATGCGATACTGCACGACCCGCACGGGGCCGCCGCCGGTGTCGCCTTGCGCGATGGTCGCCAGATTGCAGGGGATCTGGTGCTGGTCGCAACCGGGGTGCGTCCGAACGTCGAACTGGCGGCGGATGCAGGGCTTGTCTGCGACAATGGCATCCGCGTGGACGGGCAATTGCTGACCTCGGACCCGGCCATCTCGGCGCTGGGGGATGTCGCGTCCTTCCCCGATCCGGATGGCGTGCATATCCGTCTGGAATCCGTCCAGGCGGCGGTCGATCACGCCCGCCATATCGCCCGGCGTCTGGTGCATGGCTCCGCAGCAGACTATGCCGCGCTGCCGTGGTTCTGGTCCGATCAGGGCAAGTTCAAGCTGCAAATCGCTGGGCTTTCGACCGGGGCCGACAGGGTGATGTCCCTGCCCCAGCCGCAGGCCGAGCTCTTGGTACTGGCTTTCCGGGCGGGCCGACTGATCGCCGTCGAAACCCTATCCGCCCCCGCCCTTCACATGGCGGGCCGACGTCTGATCGGCGCGTCATTCGAGATGCTGGAAGCCCACGGCTTCGACCTGCGCGCGGCGGTCAAAGCCATGGCGGAACCTGTCTGAGGCCGGGGGGCGCGATCAGCCCGCCATCTAGCCCAAGCAGGCTGATGGCCCGAGCCAGGCAGGCAGTATGACCCATGACAGGCCGAAATCCTGCGGCTCAAGCGTCACGAAACGCCCCGGCAGGCACAATCGCATTGTCATTACCCCGGACGGCAGCCGGGGTAATGACAACATCATCGGGCGCGACAGCAGCCCGTTAAACGGAATGACTACCGTTCGGGACTTCGCCACCGGGCTTCCAAGAATATTTCAGAACAGATCGAGGGAGCGTCTCAGCCCCCTCGCATCGGTAGACCCAGAATGGCACGGGCCTGCTGCCAACTGGCGACGGAACGCTCATATTTTTCGCAAGGACCAACCGCACGGCGCACGAGTGCCACATTCGACGGCGCGAGGCGTTCGCGATCAAGGCGGACATTGCCTTCAAGCCCTATACGAGTGTGCCCCCCCTTTGCGGATTGACCATTCGTTGATGGACAGTTGCGCGGGGCCGATCCCCGCCGCACACCACTGCGCGTCGGGGGCAAGCCGCTTCAGCGTCTCAATATAGAGGTCAAATATGGAGTGAACCCTGGAGTGAACCCCTCGGGCTGGACCCCGGGACCCTGAAGAACTGATACGCTGAACGGGCCTTGATCGGGGAAGGCTCATGACATCACGAGGACCCTATCGTCGGCATTCGACCCCGTTCAAGCTGCAACTCTGCCAGGACATCCGTGCCGGGGTGATCGGCCGCCGGGATGCGCAGCGCACGCACCAGATCTCCGC
>NZ_WMIG01000003.1 GCF_009711205.1 Paracoccus litorisediminis
CGCGCCAGCGCGCGATTTTGCGCCGTTCTTCGAGGTCGAGATGCAGGTAAGGTTTGGACATGGAGAATACTCCTTGATGCAATGCACTGATTTTACATCAAAGTCGCAGTTCCAACTTGAATCCACCGGTCTGAGGGTAAAACCGAAATAAGCAGAATTATGTGACCCATCCCGAAGATCCCGTCGACGGGATGGGCATTGGTTGCAGTTACTTCGCGGGCAACCCGACGCCGCCAGCGGAAGCGGCGCTTAGCGCGACGAAGTTCAGGGCCTGTTGGCGCACCGCGTTGGCCAGTTCCTGACGCGCCGAGAGAAGCGTGCGCTCGGCGTCGAGAACCGGGAAGAAGCCTGCCTCGCCCAGTTCATACGACGTGCGGGCCAGCGATACGGATTCGCTGGCATTGGCGACCAGACGTTCCTGCGCTGCGACCGAACGGCCATCGCGGTTATAGCCGGCCAGCGCGTTTTCGACCTCTTCGACGGCTTTCAGGACCGAGGCGTGCCAGGCCAGACGCGCCTGTTCGGCGCGCGCCTGTGCCGCCGAAAGCTGCGCGCGGTTCGCGCCGCCGGTGAACAAGGGCACCGAGATCTGCGGACCGAAACCCCAGGTCTTGACGCTGCCGCCGCCCGACAGGTCGATCGGGGTAACCGAACCGGTCAGGGTCAGCTTGGGATAGAAGGCCGCCTCGGCCTCGCCCACCGAGGCCACGGCGGCGGCAAGATTGCGCTCGGCCACGCCGACATCGGGACGGACGCGGACGACATCGGCGGGCACGCCGACGCTGGCACGATAGGCGGCGCGGGGCTGGCCGCTGCCTTTGCGCAGGCGCGCCGCCAGATCGGCGCTGCGCCCGGCGGTCAGTGTCGCCAGCCGGTTCACCGACTGGTCAAAACCAACCTCCAGCGCGGGCAAATCGGCCTCGGCCTGGGTAACCAATTGTTCGGCCTGCAGAACCTCGACCCGGCTGACCGAGCCCAGGAAATCCTGCTCTCGGGTCAGGGCCAAGGTGCGCTTGCGGCTGTCGAGGCTTTGCTTGGTCAGCGTCAGCGCCGTCTGGTAATAGCGCAGGTCGACATAGGCCGAGGCGACGGCACTAGCGACGGTCAGGCGGGCGACCTCGGCCGACAGATAGGCGGCATCGACTTGGGCCGAGGCCCCGCGCCGCGCCGCGCGGTTCGCGCCGAAAATGTCGATCAGCCAGGAAATCCCCAGCGTGGCCGAGCTGTTTTCCGAAATCTGCACGGCGCTTTCGCTGATGCCGCGATTGGCCGAGCCGGTGACATTGATCTGCGGCAGATCATTGGCGCCGACCAGCCGGGCATTGGCCTCGGCCTCGCGGATGACGGCGACGGCGGTTTGCACGTCCAGGTTCCGCGCCAGTCCGGCGGCAACCAGCGTGTCCATGTTCTTGTCGCGGAAGGCGGCCCACCAGGCATTCGCCCCCGCCCGACGCGCCGGGGAATCCGATGCGAAGCGCGTGGAAAGCTCGGCCTTGGGGGCGGTATAGGCGCCGGGTGAACAGGCCGCCAGCGCCAGGGTCGAGGCCAGCCCGCCCAGCATCATGCGGCGGGAGACATTCGGGTATTCGGTCATCAGGATCACTCGGGTGCAAGGAAAAGGAGCGCGGGCGAGGGGAGCCACCCCGCCCGCGCGTCGACAGGGCTTGCCTTAGCCTGCCGAAGTGGTCTGGGTTTTCGCCCCCCGCCGCGACATCTTGCTGAACAGGTTCAGCACGAAGACGAAGAAGACCGGGACAAAGAACACCGCCAGCACGGTGGCCGCGATCATGCCGCCGATGACGCCGGTGCCGATGGCGTTCTGGCTGGCCGCCGAAGGACCGGTGGCAATCGCCAGCGGCACCACGCCCAGCGTGAAGGCCATCGAGGTCATCAGGATCGGGCGGAAGCGCAGGCGCGCGGCCTCGACCGCCGCTTCGATCAGGGTCTTGCCCTCTTCGCGCAATTCCTTGGCGAATTCGACGATCAGGATGGCGTTCTTGGCTGATAGCCCGATGATCGCGATCAGGCCCACCTTGAAGTAGATGTCATTGGGCATGCCGCGCAGCATCACCGCGACAACGCAACCCAAGACCCCCAAGGGCACGACCAGCATCACCGAAAGCGGGATCGACCAGCTTTCATACAGGCCCGACAGCAGCAGGAAGACGAACAGGATGCTCATCCCGAACAGCAGCGTCGATTGCGAACCGGACTGGATTTCCTCAAGAGATTGCCCGGTCCATTCATAGCCGAAGCCCTGCGGCAGGCCCTCGGCCAGACGCTGCATCTCGGCCATGGCGGCGCCGGAACTTTGACCCGGTGCGGCCGCACCCGCGATGCGGATCGAGGGATAGCCGTTATAGCCCACCACCTGCGACGCGCCCTGTTCCCAGGTCACGCTGGCAAAACTGGAGAAGGGCACCATGCCACCGGCCGAATTGCGCACGGTCAGCTTCAGGATGTCCTCGGCCTGCATGCGCGAGCCTTCCTCGGCCTGCAGCATGACGCGCTGCATCTTGCCCGAATTCGGGAAGTCGTTGACATAGGCCGAACCCAGATATTGCGAGATCGTCCCCGAGATGTCGGCAAAGGTCACGCCAAAGGCATTGGCCTTTTCGCGGTCGATGGTGACAAAGACCTGCGCCGCATCCGGCAGACCCTCGATGCGCAACCCGGTGGCGATGCCGCCCTTTTGCGCCTCGGTGATGATCTGCTGGGCTGCGGCCTTCAGCGCCGCCTGCCCCTGCCCGCCACGATCCTGCAGCCGGAAGCTGAAGCCCCCGGTGGTGCCGAAGCCCGGGATAGGCGGCGGCGACAGGGCGAAGGCCTGCGCGTCCTTGTAGGTGAACAGCTCCATATTGGCGCCGCCCGCGATGTCTTGCGCGGAATCGGCGCGATCGGCCCAGTCCTTGAAGGTGACAAAGATCAGGCCCGCATTCGGCCCCTGCCCCGAGAAGCTGAAGCCACGGATGGCGACGACGTTCTCGACGGCATCCTTTTTCAGATACATCTCGGTCGCCGAGGCCAGCACCTCGTCGGTGCGGTTGGAACTGGCGGTCGGCGGGGTCTGGACGTCGGTGATGATGAAGCCCTGATCCTCGTTCGGCAGGAAGCTGGTCGGCAGGCGGACAAAGCCCAGACCGGTCAGCGCCACCAGCACCAGATAAAAGGCCATCATCACCAGCCGCCGCCGCGTGACCAGCGTGACGCTGGCGGCATAGCGGTCGGTCAGGCGGTCAAAGTTGCGGTTGAACCAGCCGAAGAAGCCCTTCTTCTCGTGATGGCCGTTGATCGGCTTCAGGAAGGTCGCGCAAAGCGCAGGCGTCAGCGTCAGCGCAAGGAAGGCCGAGAACAGGATCGCCGTCACCATGGTCAGCGCGAACTGGCGATAGATGATCCCGGATGAGCCGGGGAAGAAGGCCATCGGGATGAACACCGCCGCCAGCACCAGCGTGATGCCGACGATGGCCCCGGAAATCTGGCCCATGGCCTTTTGCGTGGCTTCCTTGGGCGGCAGGCCCTCGGTCGCCATGATCCTTTCGACGTTCTCGATCACCACGATGGCGTCATCGACAAGGATGCCGATGGCCAGCACCATCGCGAACATGGTCAGCACGTTGATCGAGAACCCCGCGACCAGCATGACCGCAATCGTCCCCATCAGCGCGATCGGCACCACGATGGTCGGGATGATGGTGTAGCGGAAGTTCTGCAGGAACAGGAACATCACGACAAAGACCAGAACCATCGCCTCGACCAGCGTATGCAGCACCTTTTCGATCGAAGCCTCGACGAAGGGGGTGGTGTCATAGGGGATCGAATGGCTGATGCCCTGCGGGAAGAAGCGCGACAGCTCTTCCATCTTCTGATGCACCGCTTCCGAGGTGTTCAGCGCGTTGCCGGTGGTCGACAACTGGATGCCGATGGCGGCGGCGGGCTTGCCGTTGATGCGGGAACTGAAGCTGTAGGATTCCGAGCCGATCTCGATCCGGGCCACGTCGCGCAGCAGCACGGTGGAACCGTCGGGATTGGCGCGCAGCACGATCTTGCCGAATTCCTCGGGGTCGTCCAGCTGGCCCTTCATCAGCACGGTCGCGGTCAGCTGCTGGCCGATCGGGTTCGGGTCCGCGCCGACCTTGCCCGCCGCGACCTGCGCGTTCTGGGCGCGGATGGCGGCGACGACCTCGCTTGAGGACAGGTTCAGGCCAGTCATCTTGTCGGGGTCGATCCAGATCCGCAGCGCGCGTTCCGGGGCAAAGACCTGCGCCCGGCCCACGCCCTCGATCCGGCGCAATTCCCCGGCGACGTTGCGGTTGATGTAATCGCCAAGCGCGATGTCGTCGAAGCTGCCATCCTCGGATGTCAGCGCGACCATCATCAGGAAGCCGGAACCGGCCTCTTCGACCAGCACGCCCTGATCGACCACGCTTTGCGGCAGCAGGGGTTCCACGCGGGCGACGGCGTTCTGCACGTCCACCTGCGCGCGGGCAATGTCGGTCCCCGGCTCGAAGGTCGCGGTGATCGACATGGCCCCAGAACTGTCCGAGACGGATTCGTAATAGGCCAGACCCTCGACGCCGTTCAGCTCATCCTCGATGGGCTGGGCGACGGACTGGTTGATCTCGCCGGGGGACGCCCCGGTATAGGCGGTGGAAACCGTGATCTGCGGCCATGCCACCTGCGGATATTGCGCGATCGGGATCGAGGGCAAGGAGATCATCCCCGCGATCACGATAAAGATCGACAGCACCCAGGCCAGCACCGGCCGGGTGATAAAGAACTGTGCCATGATGGATTATCCCTGTTGCCCGCTCTTGGCAGCAGCCTCGGCCGTGGCATTGGCGGGGGTGTCGGCCTGCGCGGCCTTTTCCTTGGGCTCGACCGTTTCGGGAACGACCTTGGCGTCGGGGTAAAGCTTCTGTGCGCCTGCGACGACGACGCGGTCCCCGGCCTTCAGCCCGTCCTCGACCAGCCAATGGCTGTCGGTGGTCTGGCCCAGCCGGACATTGCGGCGCTCGACCGTGTCGGCATCCTTCATCACATAGACATAGGCCTGCCCCGACTGGTCGCGCTGCACCGCCATCTGCGGGATGGTCAGGGCGTTTTCGCGGACCGCCTGTTCGATCCGGGCGCGGACATACAGGCCGGGCAGCAGATCGCCATCGGGGTTCGGGAATTCCGCCCGCAGCGTGATCTGGCCGGTGGTGCTGTCGACGCTGGCTTCCGAGAACAGCAGCTTGCCCGAATGGGCATAGGTGCTGCCATCGTCAAAGATCAGCTGCACGCGGGCCTCGTCCGAGGTCGCCATCAGCAATTCGCCCGCATCCCGTGCGCGCCGCAGCGCAAACAGGTCCGAGGAGGATTGCGTCACGTCGACATAGACCGGGTCCAGCTGCTGGATCGTCGCCATGATGTCGTTCTGGGCATTGACCAGCGCGCCTTCGGTGACCAGCGCCCGCCCGACCACGCCCGAAATCGGCGCGGTCACGTCGGTATAGCCCAGATTCAGCTGCGCTTCCTGCAAGGCGGCGCGGGCAATCGCCACATCGGCATCGGCCTGCGCCATGGTGGTGGTGGCGTTTTCCAGGTCGACCCCGGCGGTGACTTTCCGTTCGCGCAGCGCCTCGGCGCGTTTCAGCTGGTCCTTGGCGTTCTGGCGGGTCGCCTCCGCCCGTGCCAGCGTGGCCTCGGCGCTGGCGACGCGGACGGCATAGGGGGCGGGGTCGATCTTGAACAGGACCTCGCCTTCCTTGATCTGGCTGCCCTGTTCAAAGACCCGGCTGACGACGATGCCGCCGACGCGCGGGCGCACCTCGGCGGTGCGGGTCGCGGCGACGCGGCCCGGCAGCTCGTTCACGATCGGCATGGGTTCGGGTTTCAGGACCTGCACGCTGACGATGGCAGGCGGCAATTGCTGGGCGGAGGCCGGGCCCGCCATCAGGCAAAGCGCAGCCATCAGGCAGGAGAACCTGCCCGGCATTTTGTCGAAAAGCATGTGTCTGACCTTCAGATCAGGAGGGGGGGGAGGGGAGGAGGTAAAATAACTGTCAGTCTTGGAGAGGAGATGCGCCCTTATCGCTTTCCGCGATGGCCATCAGCTCATCCAGCAGCTCATTGCGGGTGGTTTCGTCAAAACGGTGCAGGTCGTAGAATTCAAGGAATGCCATGCCATGCAGCGTCAGCAGCGTGCGCAGCATCTTGTGCGGCTCGGCGGCCTCGGCGCGGATCTGTTCGGCATCGCGGCGCATCTCGTCGCGCATGATGTCGCGGCATTCGGTGCTGGCGCCCATGCCGACGCTGAGCATCAAGGCCATGGCGATGTCTTCATCGGTCGGCGCGGTGCGGAAGGTCTCGATCAGGGTGCGCAGGCAGGCATTGGGCTGGCCTTCGAAACGGGCATGGGCCTCGTCGTATTTGGCGCGGTGATGGGCCAGCTGGTAGCGGGTGAATGCCGCCATCAGCCCGGCCTTGCTTTCGCAATCATAGACGACGCTGGACTTGCTGACCCCGGCCTCCTTGGCCACGGCATCGATGCTGAGCCCGCCGATTCCATCGCGACGCGCGACGGCTTCGACAGCCTTCATCAGCTCATCCCGGTCGATCGTGCGCTTGCGTCCCATGTCGGTTCCATTATTTCAGTACGACCGTTCGTAAATAAATCGCCCGGACCCGTCAAGCGCGATGGACAGGCCGGTGTCACAGTGCCGTGACCGGGCGCCAGTGGCGCAGTGCGGCTTGAAAGCCGGTCATACCGCGCAGCGCATGCGGTTGCGACAAATGGTCGTTTCTTCGACACGGTCGGTCAAGCCAAAGGTCAGACTGCGCGGCCACGCCCGTTAAGACAGCCGCTAGGATCGAAATCAGAGTTTCCTCAATCGCCGGTGGATACATCGCATCCAATGTACATCGCGCAATTGGTGCACGTTGGACGCCGTGGCCCACTCGATTTTGATCGCCGACGGCAAGAAGTCGGCTAGGCTGCGAAAAAATTCTGCAGGCCGTGTCACATTGGCCTGCGCTGTCTCGTCAAGCCTGTGTCAGATGAAACAGGAGATCACCATGACACCCCGCATGACCGACCACATGAAACGCGCCGAAGCCGGGTTCAAGACGCTGTTCGCTCTTGAAAATACGCTCAAGACCGGCCCTCTTGAACCGGGCCTGCTGCATCTGGTGAAGCTGCGCGCCTCGCAGATCAATGGCTGTGCCTTTTGCATCCAGATGCATGTCGCCGAGGCCCTGCGGGACGGCGAGACGCAGCTGCGCCTGCATATGCTGACCGCATGGCGCGAAAGCAGCCTCTATTCCGAGCGCGAGCGTGCTGCCCTGGCATGGACAGAATCCCTGACCCGGCTTTCCGAAACCGGCGCGCCGGATCAGGATTGGCAATTGGTCGAGGCGAACTTCAACCCCGATGAGCGGGCATGGCTGTCGCTGGCGATCGGGGCGATCAACCTGTGGAACCGCGTTCAGGCGGGCTTCCGCGCGCCGCATGCGACCAGCCTGCCCGAGGCCAAGGCCGATGCCGCCTGATCCGGTTGCATTCTTTGAGGCGCAGCGACCCCGCCTGCTGCGCCTCGCCTATCGGATGCTGGGCAGCCATGCCGAGGCCGAGGATGTCGTGCAGGATGCCTTCCTGCGCTGGCATGGCGCGGCGGGTGTCGAAAACCCGCCGGCATGGCTGACCCGGACCGTCTCAAGGCTTTGTCTTGACCAGATGAAATCCGCCCGGATGCGCCGCGAAACCTATCCCGGCACCTGGCTGCCCGAGCCGTTGATCGAGCCCGAGGACGACACGCTTCGCCCCGACAACCTGACCCTGTCCCTGATGATGGCGCTGGAACGCCTGTCACCGCTGGAACGGGCCGCATTCCTTTTGCACGACGTTTTTGGCCAGCCCCTCGACGAGGTTGCAACCACGATCGAGCGCAGCCCCAGCGCCACGCGCCAATTGGCCAGCCGCGCCCGCGCCCATGTGCAGATTGATCGACCCCGTTACGACGTCCCGCGCGACAAGGGCGAGGAACTTGCCCGCGCCTTTTTCGAGGCCTGCCGTTCTGGCGATCCTGCCGTGCTTGGCGCGATGCTGGCCGAGGGGGCGAGCCTTCATGCCGATGGCGGCGGCAAGATCCATTCCTATCCCAATGTCATCACCGGAGCGGACAATCTGCTTCGCCTATTCACAAGCCTCGCGCGCAAATTCGGCGACGGCATGGAGTTTCTGGAGGCGACGATCATCGACGGGCTTCCGGGTTACGTGAGCCGTGTCGGTGGTGTGCTGCAGACCACGGCATTGGAGATCAGCGAAGGCCGGATCACCGCGATCTATATCACCCGAAACCCCGACAAGCTGACCGGTATCACCCGGCACTGAGGTTCCGCAGGCCTCCGAGAAGGTACGCCCCGGGTTCCAGATAAGCAGATGTCAGGTGAGAGGCTCTGCGCGAAACACCCATGTCATGCCCCATTGCGGAACTGGCCGTGCATCGTGCTTTCGATCAGCGCGACGAAGGGTGGCCACAGGGGTCTCGTCGCCGTCGATCTTCCCACCCGGCTGCATGAAGGCAGAGGTTCCGTGTTTCCGGACAAGCAGGGTTGCCCGATCTTCCTGAAGAATTGCGGCTGCGGCTATGCAGATCTCCATAACGGCGTCTCCCGTTGCTTACGTTTCCGACCTGTCCAGAGAGGAGGGCACAAGTTCGACCAATGCGGGACTGTCCGCATAGCGCGACCAGAGGGCCCCGCGACGCCGCCTATCGCTCGGGAGCCCTTTGCATTCGCGGCTGAGAGACGCTGCTCTGCGGCACTATTCGAAGCTTTGCAATCAACCGAGCCGCCGCGAGCTAGCGTCAATAATTGAGAAAACGCGACGGCAGACATCGCGGATGGTTCATTTTCCAACGCTTTCAGTGATCTTGCGACACCGCACTGAAGTTCCCCTCAGATATAATCCAAGAACCGGGGCGGAGGGCCATTTGGCTTTTCCAACCAGTCGAGCTTGCCCTTTAGAAAGGCCAGCATCCCGTCGATTTCGCGGCGCTGCTGTTCCAGGCGGACGATATGATCCCTCAGCAATGCGTCGGTCTGTTCAGGGTTTCCCTCTCCGGCGGCGTATCCGGTTATCATCTCGGCAATTTCTGCCAGTGAACTACCGAGCGCCTGATGCACGCGGATGATGCGTACCAACTCCACATCCTTCTCGCTAAAGATCTGATAGGGGCGTGAGCCCCCCTTGCGGCCCTGTTCGGGGCGCAAAAGACCGCGGCGGACATAATAGCGGACCGTCTCGCGGGGCAGGCCCGTTACGCGGGCGAATTCAGCAATCAGCATGCAGTTTTCCCTGTTGACTGTGGAGTACGCTACGCAGTTATAGACCCTGTTCGTCCCAATCAGGAGATGAAGCATGACGAACACCCCATCGAAAATCCCACAGGTTGCACTAGGTCGAAATGGCCCGCTGGTGGGCATTCAGGGCCTGGGCTGCATGGGGATCAGCGAGTTTTACGGTAGATCCGACCAGGTGCAGGCACGTGCCACGCTGGAACTGGCGCTGGAACTCGGCGTGTCGCATTTCGACACCGCGGACATGTATGGTATTGGCGCGAATGAGGAATTTCTTGCACCCTTTCTGCGTGCAAACCGCGATACGGTCCATATCGCGACGAAATACGGATATCGACGCAGCGCGGCTACACCCGATGACTGGAGTGTGACGAACGACCCCGGCCATATTCGGCGCGCAGCAGAAGCCTCGTTGAAGCGGCTGGGGGTCGAAGTGATCGACCTCTACTATATGCATCGACGCGATCCATCGGTGCCTCTGGCCGAGTCTATCGGCACAATGGCCGATCTTGTGACCGAGGGCAAAGTACGCGCCCTTGGTCTGTGTGAGGTCAGTGCCGCAGAACTGGCCGAGGCACATGCCATCCATCCTATCGCTGCCCTGCAATCAGAGTGGTCGGTTTTCTCGCGCGATATCGAGGCAGAAGTCTCAGGAAAGGCGGCCGAACTTGGGATTGCGATCGTGCCCTTCGCGCCTTTGGGTCGGGGCCTTCTAACGGGGCAACTGGCATTGGCGGATGATGATGCGCGGCGCAATTTCCCCCGCTTTGCCGAGGCAAATCTCTCTGCCAACATGCGCGCTGTCGAAACTGTCATCGGGCTGGCAAGGGCGCGGGGTGTAACGCCTGCACAGATCGCACTGGCATGGCTGTATGATCGCGCGCGGATCTGTGACGTCAGCGTCATTCCGATACCCGGCACCCGCAAACCGGCGCGTCTACGCGAAAATCTTGAGGCGACGGCGGTCGTGCTCACGACGGCGGAACGGGCAGCGCTAGAACCCTTGGCTGGTTTTGTGCAGGGTGCACGGGTCTGAACGACTGCTGGATTTGCTTGACGGCACATAAGCACCAGTTTATTTCCAACCGGTCGGAAATAAACTGGTGCACCCATGCCAAGACCCCGCAAACATGATCAGAACGAAATCCTTGATGCCGTGGAGCGCGTGGTGGCCCGCGACGGCATCCTGAATGTCGAGGCTGTCGCAAAAGAGGCAGGCGTATCCAAGGCCACCGTGCTTTATGAACACCCCAGTAAGCGCGATCTGATTGCGGCGTTGGTCTTGCGCACGATCAAGGCGGACAATGCCTTCAACCAGCAATGTGCCGAATACTTTGCGGCTGAACCCGATGCCCCACTGCGCGGACGTATCGAGGCGGCGCGCCGTAGCCCTCCGGTTCAAGGCGGAAACTCCGCGGTGCTGAGCCTTGTCGCGGCACTCATGCAGGACAGCGCCATGCGCCAAACCTTCCGCGACAATCAAAACAGTCTCGGGCAAGAGCTTCTGGCGACCGCCAGCGCACCGCGTGCCGCCCGTATTGCGTGGCTTGCATTGGAGGGGCTGAAATTTCAGGAGCATATGGAACTGCATGATTGGACAGAGGCCGAGCGCATCGAAATCCTGCAAGACATCGAAGCCCTTGCCCTGACCGGCATTGTGAAACAGGGCGGCCAAAATGACTGATCGCACGATCTTCATAACCGGCGCCAACGGCTATGTCGGACGCAACCTGATCCGTCATTTCATCGGCGCTGGCCGACCCGTCATTGGCATGGTCCGCAGCCAAACAGCAGCGGAACGTGTCGCCGCCCTTGGTGCAAGACCTGTGATCGGCGACATGTTGACCAGCGACCTCACGCCTTTGATGCAAGGCGCAGGTAACCTGATCCATGCGGCCGCAAATCTTGACCACGGTGCGGGTCGGGCTGCGCTTGCTGCGAACCGTGACGGCACGGCCCGCGTCATGGCGTCGGCCCAGCAAGCCGGGATCGGCGCAGTCGTCCATATCAGCACGGATTCCGTGCTTCAGGCTGGCATGCCGCTTCGGGACGTCGATGAAACGGCGCCGTATCCGGCCCGTCCGGCAGGGGCCTATTCGGCCGGCAAGGCCGAGGCCGAGCGCATCGCATTACAGGCCGCCCAAACGATGCGGGTGATGATCCTGCGCCCGCGTATGGTCTGGGGGCGCGATGACGGCACCGCGCTGCCAACGCTTGCGACGATGGTGCGAAATGGGCGCTTTGCTTGGATTTCGAACGGCAATTATTTATCTTCGACGACGCATATCGCCAATCTCTGCCATGCGGTCGATCTGGCGCTGGAAAGAGGCCAAGCTGGCAGGATTTATCATATCACGGACGGGCCGGCCCGACCGTTCCGTGATGTCGTTACCGGCCTTATGGCAACCCAAGATCTGAGCGTGCCCGAGAAGTCCGTCCCTCGGGGGGTCTTGCGCCTGATCGCAAGGTTCGGTGACGCCCTTCACAGGTTCAGCGGGGGGCGCCTGCATGGACCGCTAAGCTTCCAAGAATATGCCACGAGCGCTTTGGAAATCTCGCTGAACACTACCAGAGCGCAGCGTGAACTTGGCTACGCGCCGGTCATATCGTGGGAGGCAGGGCTGGAAGAGTTACACCTGGGCAGTTGGAGCAGCCGCTGACCCCTGTACGGTCTGAATGTTTATATGCAGACCTTTCTACCGCAGTGGCGAATGGCGGCTTCGTCCGCATCGTTGCCATCTAATCGAGGATTTGCAGCGCGGTGTCTGAGCGACCGCTTCGACGCATGCGGCAGTGCGGCACCAGTAGTGTCCGACCGGCGGCAATGGGCCGCCTTGAGTTGCTGGTTTAGGCGCATGCCCGTGGTCCCGGCGCTGCGCTCATGCAAGTCCTGCTCGGGCCCCGGTATGGTCTTTTCTATTTTCCGACGAATGGCTAGGTCATGTTCGTGCAGGGCTTCGCTCCAGCCGTAGTGGGATGAGCCAGTTCCGTTCAACCGGCCAACCGAGATGTAGTGGACGCCGGTCTAAACGAGAGGTCTTCGATCGATGTTTGAAAACCCATTGGTTCCTGTTCTGGAAACCGATCGCCTGATCCTGCGTGGGCATCGTCTTGACGATTTTCGCGACTGCGCGACGATGTGGGCTGATCCAGTGGTGGTCGCGCATATATCCGGCGTACCTTCGACCGAGGAGCAGTCTTGGTCCCGGTTGCTACGATATGCCGGGCATTGGCATCATCTGGGATTCGGATATTGGGCCGTCACCGCCAAATCCGATGCCTCCTATCTGGGAGAGGTCGGCCTTGCAGATTATCACCGCGACACCCAGCCGAGCCTGAAGGGTAAGCCCGAAGCCGGATGGGCGTTCACGGCCAGTTCCCACGGCAAGGGCTACGCAACGGAGGCGGTAACGGCGATGTTGCATTGGGCAGACGCGCATATCGAGTTTCCCCTCACCTCGACCATCATCGACCCCGCCAATGCGGCCTCTCTCAATGTTGCCAGAAAGGTGGGATATTCAAATGATATCATGGGTCGATACGGCGACCACGAGACGCTGTTCATGGAAAGGGCGCGACAGCAGCCCGTAGAACGGTTTCGGGAAGGTGATCCGATTTGATCGCCTGAAGCGCGTTGACGTAGGTATCGCGTGCAAATTTGATCGGCGCGGGGAGGTTCTTGCGTGTCAGGTCGTGGCGTGCTGAAGCTCTGAAATCCAGAAAAATCAGGTCTCTACTTCGTTCGCCTGCGCGGTGACGAACTTATCTCGGTCAATGATAATGATCCGAAGCGCCGCGAGAGAGCATCAGGGTCAATTCGAAATATCGATAAGCCGTCAACCTCCGGGCGCGCTTCGAGAGCTATTGCCGCACATTCGGTCCCGCGCGGTTGCTTCCAAGTGCTCATGCTCGACGACGGGCTGGGTGTGCTCCAGCGTCAGCTGCACGCGCATTTCCGGGGTTCCCGAATGCCGGGTTTGTCGGGCTTGGCAAATGAATGGCTGTTGGGATCCGGAAGCTGCCTTTGCGCAAGCGCTCGCAATTTGCAGAAACAAGATGGCTGTCGGCCCAAGTGCCTCTCTGACACCTGGCCGGCCAGAGCGACCGATTATAGCGTAGGTAAGGCGTCCGGTCGCTGACGTGCTTGGACTCGATGACATTCTCAGGCCGGTATGCTACGTGCAGGACCACGGCATGAGCGAACGGTTACTCGGCTTGCTTCACCACTAGGGCAAACAAAGCTCAAGCAGACTTCGGGCCATTTTTCGGGTCGTGGCAGGCGGGAGATTTGAAGATCTGGTCCGGCTGGCCGTGCGCGGCTCCACATAACACCCCTTAACGGACCAAGTACACGCAGGGGGCGATCTTGGCGCGACAAGCCACTCTGCAGGCAGCATGGTCGACCAAATTTCCCGCTCGCCGGCTTGCGATGATGCCTTTGAACGTGCCGTTCTGCTGATCAGCCGCGCGGATCAGCAGCGTTTTTTCAATCCAAGTTCTCGCAGAGCGGCGACTTGGGTATGATCAACGATGTGGTTTTGCATCAACATGAGTTTCAATCCACATCCCCGTGAAGGGGGCGACCGCCTTGTAACACGACACTGTTGAAAAACGCGAAACTCCTCCCAAAATGCGAACCTTGCGGCGGTATCCTGCCTTTTCTGGATCCGAAGGGGAAATGCCGGACCTTTCATGAGTAAAGGGGGCGAACCTCCCGCCTCCTTTCGACACGCTCCGGGTTCGCAGCCCACAGTTGGCTCAGAGGATCTCGATCAACTCGACACCGGCGGGGATCCCGGCACGTCGATACGGATCTCATAATCGTCGAAGCTCCGGGCGGGCGGAAGGCTGCTGTCCGGGCGCCCCTTCAGGGAGGCGAAATCCCCGTCGATCCTGCGGCCGATCTCGATCAGCCGCAGAAGCTTCTGGGCCGGGGCATTGCCGAACTTGCTGCCATGTTTGAATACAATGAGCTTCTGAGCGTTCATTTCCGCCCGAGCCGCCGTGCGATCATGCTCCAACATATTGGGAAGTGCCTCGGGAAGCAGGTCGAGATCGATCTGGGAGAATCCGGTCCGTCCCGAGAGATTTGCCGAGACGTAGCCATGGCAGCGGTAAAGCCCATAGGGCACGACATGCTTGCGCGCCATCGTGTGCTCCTTCACGGCATCCTTCTCGTTGGTGACGGAATATCTAGTGATAGCGATCTCGTCGGGCTGGATGGGTTCTACCGATTCCGAGAAATTGAACTGCACGGGGCCGCGCACCTGCCCGGCATGGACCTCGGTGTTGATGACCGCACCGAAGGCCCGGATATCGTAGAACTGCTGGCACATCCAGCTTGTGATCGACGGGGCATCTTTTTCCGGCGCCGGTTTTTCCGGTACGTGCTTGACCCCCTTGCTGGCATAAGCCTCAGCGTGGGCGCGGTTGAGGACGGCCTTCTCTCGCATATAGATACGGCTAGGCATCTCGTTCTCTCGCGTCATCTCGACATAGTTACGAATCTTGCGCTTGATCGCGACATCAGTGAGCAGGCCCTTTTTGGTGTCGTCATCCATGGGCGGCATGTTGTCGTTATCGGGGTCCCCGTTCGGATTGCCTGGCAAAGCTCTCGTGAACATGTTCCGAAAATGCCAGCCCTGCCGAGCCGATATCGGGGCTCCTCTGAAGCCTCAGCTGATACGAGCCGATCTCGCCAAAGCCATCCTTCTCTGTCAGTTTACGATGCTGTTCGTTCACCAGGCTGACGGGCAGAGGGGCGATTGCCAGATCCGCCATGACGGCTGCCAGTTGGCCCGCACCGGTCTCGGACGTGTAAGCGATCCGATAGGCATGCCCGCTTCTGTCAAGCGCGGCAAGCGCCGCAGCCCGCCAAGGGCAACCATGAGTGGACATGGCAAGTGGGACCGGTGTTCTGGAGAAGGCGATGCCGTCACGGGCACCGACCCAGACGAGTGGTTCTGAATGGATCAGTTGGTCCGTCGCCGGGTTGGATTGGGCCGAAACGGTAAGGATCATGTCGATCTCGCCTGCCTCGAATTTCCGGGACAGGTTTACGCTCGTTGACAGAAAAACCTCGACCTCGACAAGAGGATGGGTAGAGGCAAAGCGGGACAGGATTGCCGGCAGGTAACGCACCCCGAAATCGTCCGGCGCGCCGAACCGGATCCGTCCCTCAAGCTGGGGCACCCGGAAACGGGACAATGCTTCGTCATTGATGCGCAGAATGTCCTTGGCATGCACAAGGAATGCCTCGCCGTCTGCGGTCAGCGCCACATGCCGAGGATGCCTGACGAACAAGGCCCGCCCTAGCAGTTCCTCAAGGCGCTTGATCTGCATGCTGACCGCCGAGGGCGTCCTGAACACGCGTTTGGCCGCAACGGTGAAATTCCCGGTCTCCGAAATGGTGACAAAGGTCTTCAGCAGATCGGTTTCCAGAAGAGTGTGCTGTTGTGGTTGCATGGCGCCATAGCGTTCAATTTCTCTGAACGATACCATGAAATCTATGCGCTGTATTGACGATTTTCGACATGCGACCTTGGTGCCAGCAATGGAGGTAGCGATGACCAAGGCAACCAGCATCATGAACCCGTCCGCACCGGGCCAGTCGATAAGGGTAGCGTTCCGACCGTTGACGTCACGGTTGCGGGGCGTGTTTGAGGAGCATCGCCGCAACAAGATCAGGCGATATGCGTTCCTGAATTTGCTGCGGCTGGACGACGAGATCTTGGAGGATATCGGGGTGACGCGGGCAGAGGTCGAGGACGCGGCCCGCCTGCCGCTGCACGTGAACGCGTCGCAGGCGCTGGCCGACAAGGCGCTTGCGCGACGCAAGGGGCAGATTGGCTAGCAAAGGACAACTGGGCATTGCGGGGCCATAAGGATCGCACCGCAAGCGGTCTGAAGGGCTGATTTGGCGTTGTTCATTCCGGCAATCCTGCCGTGGCGAGACCGGCAAGCCCGCCCGGCAGGATGGCAGGGTCGGCGTAAACAGTCGCGCCTCGCCAAGCTCCAAGATCAATGCCGGAATCCTCGGCAGGTGCGGCCCTGACTTCGGCCCGAGTCTGGTCGATCTGGCCCAGCCGTACCAAGGTGATGGCATATTGCAGGCGCTGATAGGGCAAAAGCATGCGCGCGGCCTGACTTTCCCGCGCAGACTCCTTCAATCGTCCCTGCATGCGCAGCGCCCATGCCCGCAGCGCATGCTGATAATCGGCATCCGCCGGGTTACGGGCCGCGCCGAAATCGATATTTGCAAGCGCCTGATCATACGCTCCCGCAGGGGCAAGGGTCTCGGCGAGGTCGGTGATCTGGAAGGCATCATAAGGCGCGAGGCTCGCCGTCAATTCCGCCTCGCGCAAAACGCGTCCCCAATCGCCCTCGCGCATGGCAATGTTGCTTAGCAAGCCATGCAGCCCGGTCGCGATGCAAGGCGTCAGGTTGGGCGTTGCCTCGAGCTCACGTGCAAGCCGGGCTATCGAGGAAAAATCCGGCGCCATGTCGTCGCTCCAGAAGTTATAGGCGCGGCGCCAGTCGTTCCAGGCAAGCTTGAGCTTGAGATGGGCGGAACCCGTATATCTGGCCAATCCCTCCTTCAAGATGGCAGTGGCTGCCGCATTACCTTGTGCAGAATTATCGCCAAACATCCGATCATGAGCCTGCATGGCATAGTCATACTCCCCAAGGCTGGCACTGTCCTTACCGCAGACCCGGGCATATTCGGCGCGCGTGAGCTCGCCCTTGGTTACGGCAAGAGCGCTGATGATCCGACCTGCTACGGCATCAGCAAGGGCTTCGGGATCGTTGCCCCGCTCATCGAAACGCGCGGCCCAGACCTGTCGTCCGCTTTGCGTGTCATCCAGTCGGGTCGAGACATGCAATTCATCTCCATCGCGCTGTACGCTGCCTTCCAGCAGGTACCACGCCTGCAATGTCTGGCCAAGCGTGCGGACATCGCCTTCGTTGTCTCGCAGGGAAAAATGAGGATCAGCGGACGATGGTCATGATCTGTGGGGCACGGCTTAGCATCGTGATGATGGTCTCGGCCAAGCTTGCCCCAAGATGATCCGGCTCGATCGCGCCTCGTGTTTCAAAGGGCATGACGGCTATGACGGGCAGCGCAGTTGCAAGGCTCGGCGTTGCCTCCGGTCTCCATTGCACCAGTGAAGCGGCGACCACCCCGATGCTTGCAATTCCCGCCATCGCAAGCGCACCACGTTACGAAACGGCTCTGACGGGTTTGGATGCGATTATTCCTTCGGTACCCGGATCAACCCGAGAACCCCGCCGTGGAATGGTGCGCAACATGACTTGCCCCGCTGGCCCCAGCGCCCGCCGGATGTCATGGATGCATTGCACCAAACTGTCATCCGTGACCGCTATTCCCGGCCAGACGGTCGAGATCAGCTTTTCCTTGCCGACCACCCGACCATTCGCCGCGATAAGGTGACGCAATACCTCGAAGGATTGTCGGCGCAGGGTGACCGGTCGTCCTGCCGTGTCCAAGATCAACCCGGCTTCGAGATCGACCGTGACCTCTCCGATCCGAAACGCCCTCTCGCCCTGTCCGGACATTGCGCCACGACCGAGCCGAAGGCTGTCAGGATAGCGCATTTCGGCTACGAATCGTCGAATTTCGTCCCGGTTTCAGGACTTGGCACCCGGCTCGGATAGAGACTGGTACCGGTCCTGATTGGAGGATGCCTTGTTCATCCAGCTTATCATCGTTGCATGTCTCGTGGATGGAACCACCTGCCGGGATTTTCCACATCTCTACGATGCCCGCGGGGTCTCATTGCTCACCTGTATGATTGCCGCCCACCCCGAACTGGCGCGTTGGCAAGCGGAACATCATAAATGGCAGCTGCAAAAATGGTGCTGCGAGCCCATCGACCCAAGACGCAGCAAAACTTAAGCCATTGGACCCGGTGCCCAGCTGGTTGAATTGCTTGATAGCGCAGGGATGAACGACGCGCCTTAACGCCCGACATAGCTTCAGGCCAAATTTTCGCCGCTCTTGTCAAAGACCTCGCTTTGGGTATCCGCCCTATTGATATTGACCATGCCCGGTGATCCCGGATTGGGAGTTAGCTTAGTATCAGGGCAGAGGATCCTTGATGAGCAAGGGACCACGTTGCCGCTTGACGGCGGAGTTCAAGGTGCAGGTGGTTGCACGCCTCTTGTCTCCTGGTGCCACGCAGGCCCTCGTCGCGCAGGAGCTTGGCATCACCTCGTCACAGCTGAAGGGCTGGCGGCTCCATTTTCCGGCCACGACTCTGCTAGGCAGTGCGGTGCCAGAGGTAGTCGCGGGATTTCAGACCAGTCGCTAAGCTTTAGCGCCTGAGGAAGAACCGACCTCAAAATGACCAAACGCAAGCGCTATTCTGCAGAGTTCAAAGCGAAGGTGGCCCTGAAGGCCATCCGCGAAGAACTCGCGACGGCTGAACTGGCCAAGAAATATCATTATATCCATCCGACGATGATCGGCGGCTGGAAACGCACCGCAATCGAGAACATGGCCGCAGCATTCGGCGGTCCCTCGTCCACCGTGCCGCAGATCTCCGAGAAGGGGATCGAAAGCTGAATGCGAAGATCGGACAGCGCAATGCCAAACCCGCAAGGCGCTTTCTGACAAGGCTGATCGACCGGTTCGGCGAGCCACGTGTCATCATGACGGATCATTCAAACCGATCCGTGACATCGTGCCAGGCACGGAGCATCGCGCGCACAAGGACATGAACAACCGGATCGAGGGATTGGGGCGGTTCAAGTCACTCAGGCAGGCCCAAAGGTTTCTGACAGCCCACGACCAGATCAACACCTTCTTTCGCCAGCGCCGCTATCAAATTTCCGCTGTCTCGGACCGTCATGCCAGAGCCGATGCTTTCGATCTCTGGAGCGGCTATGCGGCCGAAATGAATGCCTGACAAAGCACCCGGCTCAATCATGCTCAAACAACTTGCCTATCCCCGTTGAATTGATGTGCGGCAGCACCCCATGAATAGGTGCGGTCCGGCTCTGAAGAAGTTCGTCGACGAATAGGAAATCAGCGTGATCGGCAGGTCGCCGAGTTCGGGACCGCCGCACCACTGAAGCCTTCTCCAGTGCCCGACCTTTCAGGAAAGCCTGAACATCTGCTCGTGAGCGCCAAATTGGTCGGCTCACTGCTGCTCAATGGGGGCGGTATGCGGCGGGTCATGCCATGGGCAATTCGACCCCACCTGTCGGGAAAGTCACCGTCACGATCAGTCCCGGCTGTGCATCGCCAAGGACCAGACGCGCCCCGTGCAGATCTGCGATAGCCTTCACCATCGCAAGGCCAAGGCCGGAACCCGGCGTGCTGCGGCTTGCCTCAAGCCGGACGAGGCGGCGCAAGACATCCTCTCGCCGCTCGGTCACGATTCCCGGTCCGCTATCCGACACCGACAGCACGGCTCCACGCAACGCCAGATGGATCGGCCCGCCCGGCGCATGACGCAGCGCGTTCTCGACAAGGTTCGCGATCAGGCGCGACAGCAAGTGCCGGTCGCCGATGACAATCGGCGGGTCCTCGATCCGGCAGTCAAGCGTGGCCCCGCTTTCCTCGACCGCTGGCTCGTAGATTTCCGACATGTCGCGCAGCAATCCGGCCAAATCGACAGGGGCGAAATTCTCGCGGCCCTGCCCGCCTTCAAGTTGCGCGATCTGCAGAAGGGACTGGAACGTGCCGATGATCTGCGCGGTCTCGGTCTGCACCGCCTCGACCTCGTCCCGTGTCGTCTGGGGCAGATCGGTTTCGGCCAGCCGCTCCAGCCGCAGGGCGACCCGCTGGATTGGGGTCTTGAGGTCATGCGCGATGTCCGAGCCTATTTGCCGCAACGCATCGGTCGCGGCCTCTTGCGCAGCCGCCATCCGGTTGAGATCGCGCGAGATGTCACCCAGATCCGTGTCAGGATGCGGCGCGCTCACGCGGGCTGAAAGCGTTCCTTCGGTTAGCGCATGCAGGGTGCTGCGGATCGCTTCGACCCGCGCGCTGGTCCGTCGCACGGCGACCATCCCGATCGCGCTGGTCAACAGTAGCGCCGGCAGGACACTGAAACCAAGGATGGCCACAAAGGTCTCGTTCAGCTCGGCAAGGCTGTCTCGTCCGACAAGCACGGTGATCCGGTCGGCGCCAATTTCAGCGGTGCGGACAAGATAGCTGTCCGCCCGCTCATCCTTGAGCCCGGTTGCGGTGCCCTTGACCACGCCCTCATCAAGGGTCAGCGCCGATTGATGGCCGATGCTCCTGCCGTTGATGCGGGCAGCGATCACCATCTCCTCGGGATCCATCGAAGCGGCGAATTCCGCGGCGCGTTCGGCACGTTCTTCCGGCTCGGGGATGGCGCGCAATTCGTCGATCACCTGTTCGGCGCGTGCCTCGATATCGTCTGTCAGGGTCTCATGCATCAGCGCATAGGCTGTGCCCAGTCCGGCGGCAAGAAAGCCGGTAAAGACCAGGATCAGCGCAACCGCCAATCGCAGCGGCGTCGAGCGCAAGGCGATCATTCGACGATCCGGTAGCCAGAACCGCGCAGAGTTTCGATCAGGGCGGTTTCGAAAGGCTTGTCGACCTTGCCGCGCAACCGGCTCATGTGACTTTCCACCACGTTGGTCTGCGGATCGAAATGGATGTCCCAGACCGATTCCAGCAGCATCGTACGGGTCTGCACCCGGCCCTTGCGCCGCAGAAGATGTTCGAGCAGGGCGAATTCGCGCGGTTGCAGATCAATTTCCTGCCCGGCACGAGTGACGCGTCGGGACAGCAGGTTCATCTCAAGGTCACGCGCGCGCAAAATCGTCGGCTCGTCTGACGGGGGCGGACGGCGGCTCAGTGCGTTCAGCCGGGCCGAAAGCTCTCCGAAGGCAAAGGGTTTCACCAGATAGTCGTCGGCACCGGCATTGAGCCCGCCAATCCGGTCCTCGACCCCGTCGAGCGAGGTCAGGAGCAGCACCGGCACCGGTTTCCGCGAGGCACGCAGCGTGCGCAGGATCGACATGCCATCGACGCCCGGCACCATGCGGTCCAACACCATCACGTCATAGCTGCCCGACATGGCCTGCACGAGGCCTTCACGCCCGTCGGCCACAAGATCGACCACATGCCCCTCGGCGCGCAGGCCCGTGGCCACGTAATCCCCGGTGGTCTGATCGTCCTCGATAACGAGGATATGCATGTTTGTCCCGTCCTGTGCTGACGGTCGGCGGATCGTGCCGCCGACCGGTTCCGTGATAGCGCCGCGAGGCGGGCCTGTCAGTCTTTGTCCGCCGCGCCCTTTTCGTGATGGTCGTCATTCTCTTCGGCAAGCTGGGTGATGCTGCCATCCTTGGGGTTGACGAACCAGTTCTGCACCGCCTTCGAGGCATCGGCGATCTCGACTTCGTAGCCCCAGACGCCGGCTTCGTTATCCTCCCAGCCCGCCGAGATCGCGGTGCCGCCCGTCTGCGCCACGGCTTTGTCGATGGCTTGGTTCAGCGTCATGCCGCTTTGCTGCACGGCCTGCACCTCTTCGGCATCGCTCATCTCGGGGCCGGCATGGGCGGCGATGGCCAGACTGGATGCAATCGCGGCGGCGAGCGCCGCACCGGTGGCCAGATGTTTCATGGCTGTTCCTTTCGGTCTGCGGGCCCGGCACTGTACCGTGGCCCTCATGACCCCTGATCTGGCGGCCTCGTCCGACCATCTCGTGACGGCAAGATTGATTATTCGTAATCAGGTTGTCGGCAGACATTACGGATAATCAATCTTGCCGTCAGGCGGGCGCAGGCTGTGCTTTCCAAAAAGGGCACATCAAAACCTGATGAGGCCATATCCATGAAACAGGTCCTTCTTGCCTCGGCGCTGATCCTTCTCCCCATCGCGGTATTTTCGGGGGTCAACCATTACCTTGTCGGGCCGGATCCCGGCCTCGCGGTGACCGCACCGCTTGGCGACGTCTCGCAATTCGCGTCGATTGTCTCGGACACGCAGGCCATTGCGGCGCGCGGGGATCTGACCGCCGCTGAACGCCGCATCACGGATTTGGAAAACCTTTGGGACGATGCCGAGTCCAAACTGCAACCACAGGCCCCGGTCGCATGGGGCAATGTCGATGCCGCGGCCGACGCGGCCTTCGCTGCCCTGCGGGCACCCAACCCGGATGCCGGGCAGGTCAGCACCGTACTGGCTGGGTTGCAGGCGACGCTGGCCGACCCGGCAAAAACCGAGGGCGGCATGACCGAGTCCGTCGCGGGCATCGTCGTGACCGATGCTACAGGTCACCCGCTGCCCTGCGAGATGATGCTGAACGACCTGCGTGACACGCTGCAAGCCGGGCATGCAGCACCGGACTCGACCGACAGGATCAAAGAACTGCGCGAGCGTGCCACCGAACGCTGCAATGCCGATGACGACCGCCGTGCCGACAGCTTCACTGCGCAGGCCCTTGCGCTGGTGACGCCATGAGCCCCATCCCGCAGGAGATCATCGAAATGACCCGAACCCAAACCTCTGCCCGAAACAAGGTTCCCGAAGTCACGGCCGGTTTCTGGCTCATCAAGCTGATGGCGGTGACGATGGGCGAGACTGCAGCGGATTATCTGGCCGTCAATCTCGGCTTCGGCCTGACCGCGACCTCGATGATCATGACGGTGATCCTGCTGGGTACGCTGGCGCTGCAATTCGCGACCGATCGCTATGTTCCCTGGGCCTATTGGCTGAACGTGGTCCTGATCTCGGTGGTGGGCACGCTGCTGACCGACAACCTCGTCGACAATCTGGGCGTCAGCCTTGTGACCTGCACCGCGGGATTCAGCCTGCTGCTGGGTCTTACCTTCCTTGTCTGGTACCGCAGCGAGGGCACGCTTTCGATCCATGCCGTGGATACCCCACGCCGCGAGGGTTTCTACTGGCTGGCGATCCTGTTCACCTTCGCCTTGGGGACCGCCGCCGGAGATCTGGTCGCCGAGCATTATGGCCTGGGCTACGCGGCGACGGGCATCCTGTTCGGTGCGGTGATCCTGAGCCTGTCCCTGGGGTATTTCTTCCTTGGCCTCGACAGCGTACTGGCGTTCTGGCTGGTCTATATCCTGACCCGTCCGCTGGGCGCGAGCTTTGGCGACCTTCTCTCCCAACCGGCAGACTATGGCGGAATGGGGCTTGGCACTGTGTCGACCAGCCTGACCTTCCTTGCGGTCATCGTGATCACCGTCACCGCCATGACCGTCATGGGCCGCGACACGGCGCGACAGATGGACCGGCCGACCCGATAAACTTGACGCTGCGGGCGCGCCGCGCCGCCCGCAGCCCGCCGGGGCCATTCTTGGCGGTGAGGCCAGCTGGCATACGGGGCGCTGGTTGGGCGAGCGCTGGCAGTCTCTGGACAACATGCCTTCCGTCGCGCGCACCAACTGGTGCGCGAGCGCGGTCCGCTCGCCTTGGTCATAGGCCGGTTTTTTTGACCCTGTCGCCAGCCAGCCTTGCCGCGCTTACGGCTGCCTTGTCGGGGATGGGCCGATTAGCGCCCGGATCATCCATAGATGCGGCCCCCGGCGCATCTTCCTGTCGGTCGTGCCTCTGACCGCGCTGGCATCAGTCGGAGTCGGGCTGGGGCATTCCGCCCTGTCGAATGCTGCCTGGGTCGGCGGAATGGCCATTTTCGAAGCCCTCGCCACCGTGGCCTGTCGCAACTATGTCCTGCGCACCACGCCAGCAGGCCAGGACGCCAACGCGATGAGCTCATATCTTTTCGTGATCATCTCCAGCGCATTCTGCGGATCGGTGCTTGGCGGGGTTCTGGCCGACCGGATCGGGGCGGGCCGGACCTTCTTCTTTGGCGCCTTCGTTGCCATTCTGGCCGCAGTGCTGGGGGTAAACACGATCATCGGCGCGACCATGCCAGAACTTGCGCCGAAATCGAGGACCCTGCCCCCAAACCCCGCGCCAAGGTCTTTTTCGGCTCGCCCTTGTCATCGGGATCGCGGTGCCGATGAACCTCGGCATGTCGGTCTTCATCTGGTATCTCGTGCCCGTCGTGCTTGAGGAAGGCGGCGCCCGGTCGGCGGATATCGGGCGGGTTATCATGCTTTCCTGATCCCGCTGCTGATCTGTCCAATGGCGGCGGGGCTGACCGACGGGCGTCTGGGTTGCGTGGCGCTGCTGACCTTCGGGATGGGAATGTCCGGGGCTGGCCGTCTTGGGATTGACCGTCTTTCCCGGCTTCTGGCCTATGGTGGCCGC
Source organism: Paracoccus litorisediminis (assembly GCF_009711205.1). Lineage (GTDB taxonomy): Bacteria > Pseudomonadota > Alphaproteobacteria > Rhodobacterales > Rhodobacteraceae > Paracoccus > Paracoccus litorisediminis. The sequence goes on from NZ_WMIG01000003.1 coordinate 24,581, forward strand.
GGTGGCGGCTCTCGGCTTTGGCGGCGCCCTGTGCGAGGTCGCGCAACACAGCCTCGCCCTGCATATCATCGGGTCGGACGCAGACCCGCCGACGCTCGACGCCAGGTTCTCGGCCCTGTGCCTGATCGAGCGTGTATCTGCCATTTTGGGGGCGGCGCTGGACAAGTCCTATGGCTATCCTGTGGCCATCGCCAGCCTGAGGCCCACGATGCTGACCGGCACCCTGCGGGCGCTGCTTGCGGAAACCGCCAATGCCGTTCTGAAGGCGAAAAAAGCCATGCGCCTGCCCGGATGATCCGGCTGCCGCCATCAGGAGCAGGGAAATGAAGCTTGTCGGTCCAGTTTTGGCATGTACCGCCTTCGCCGCCGGCGCCCCGCTGTCTGCGCCGCCGCTCAGGATCTATGACATCTGGTATGAAGGCTGCGAGGCGACAGGCCCGGGACATGCAGGACGATCTGGTCTCGACCTACGGCACCAGCCATCGGGCTGATCGGCGATGCCGGAGAGTTCATCACCGACATTCCCGTCGTCTTCATGTTCGTCCTCGATCCCATCGGTTCGGGGATCGCAAAAAGCTTCGAGCAGAGTGTGCGCTCCAATATTTGTGAACGGTCCACCTGAGGGTTTCTGTGGCAAGTAACGTCGGCGGCAAACGTCCGAGAGGGGATCCGGGATTTTCGACCAATTTTCCGCTTTGCCCGCGTCGGGACTCGTTGTCGGCTCATAGCCAGAACATGATAGTTGCAGCCAAGGCGACGGCGGAAAGGAAGACTTTCCGGCATCTGTCATAGCGTGTTGCGACCCGACGCCAATCCTTGAGCCAGCCGAACACGATTTCGATCCTGTTTCGGCGTTTGCCGTTTTGGTGGGCGACCCGCGTGACTTACGGCCCGAGATGCAAGGCGTTATGCTTTCGCCCGGCTCGTCGATCTCGCGCTCGTCGTTCGCCCACGAGCCGGCGGGCGAGACGGAGCAGAACCTCGGGTTGATGCGGCTGATCGATCGGCAATTCCTGGACACACCCTTCACCGGCGTCCGGAAGATGACCATCTGCAGAAGTCTGGGGGGTCAGCCTGCAGACGGGCGTGGCGTGAACCAGAAGCGCATCCGGCGGATGCGGCTCATGCCAGATCTGGTGCGCCGACATCACCTCTCTGCCGATGCGGCGCATGCGCCGGGATCGAACCGATGGCGCCGCGATGGCTTATTTCTGTATCCGGTGGTCCTTCACCCGCAAGGTGCTGGTCTGGCGCAAATCGAACACGCTGGAGGCCGAGTGTCTCGCGTTGAGTCGCTGAACGAGTCCATCCACCGCTATGGCGCGCCCGAGATCATGAGGTTCGCAGTTCACATCTTTTGTCTGGACTGATCGGCTGAAGCGGATCGGCATCCGGATATTGAGGGGTGGCAAGCGGCGTTGGATCGACAACATCTGCATCGAGCACCTGTGGCGGCCCCTGAAATATGAACGCGTCGACCTGCACGCCTGGCAGACCGGATCTCAGGCCAAGTACGCCATCAGCGGCTGGATTTTTCGGCCACTCTCTCGGACCGATGGCCTTCGCGGCCTCACCAGCGGCCCCACGCCGCCCACGGCAGCCGCCCGCCGTGGGTTATTGGAACAGCATCGAAACCGACCGGTAGATGCAGGCAGTAGCTGAAATCACCCCGGAAACTGGCCAAGGATGGGAAGCAGCTCACCCTGCGCGGCGAAGTACCGAAACTCGGGTTTCAGCGATAGACAAAGGTTTGCGGCGCTTCGCCCCGACGGACCGCGCCGCGATACATGCCTTCGCAATTGAAGGGCATCGCGATATTGCCCTGCCGGTCCACCGCGATGACCCCGCCCGACCCACCGTTTGGCATCAGGTCCTCCATCACCACTGCCGTCGCCGCTTGATCCAGGCTCTGCCCGGCATGGCGCAGGCGGGCCGCGATCTCGGCGCCGGCGGTCCAGCGGATGAAGATCTCGCCATGGCCCGTGGCCGAGACGGCGCAGGTGGCATTGTCCGCGAAGGTTCCCGCACCGATGACAGGCGTATCGCCGACCCGGCCCGGAAGCTTGGCCGTCATACCGCCGGTCGAGGTCGCGGCGGCGAGGTTGCCTGCAAGGTCCAGCGCCACCGCACCGACCGTACCGTGGCGGCGGGCGGGATCGGTCTCGACCGCGCCGGTGGCGCGCAGGGCCAGCGTCTCTTGCAAGGCGGTCCAGCGGGCCTTGGTGAAGAAATAGTCGCGATCCTCGAAGGGCAGCCCGGCTGCGCGCGCCAAAGCAAGCGCTGGGGGACCGATCATCATCACCTGCGGGCTGTCCATGACCAGCCGCGCGACCCGGATGGGATTGCGCGGGCCAAAGATTCCAGCCACCGCGCCGGCCTGCCGGTCGCGGCCATCCATCACGGCGGCGTCCATTTCCTGCTCACCGGCCGAGGTAAAGACCGCGCCCCGGCCAGCATTGAACAGGGGCTCATCCTCAAGCACCACCACGGCCTCGGTCACCGCGTCGATGGCCAGACCACCGTCGCGCAGGACAGACTGACCCGCCTCCAGCACCCGGCGCAGGGCGGCATGATATGCCGCTTCCTTTTCAGGTGTCATCGTGTCGCGCAGGATGGTGCCCGCGCCGCCATGAATGGCCAATGCCCAGCCCGGTGTCGTCATCCGCGCCGCTCCATTCCATGGTCCTTCGCGCAATGGCGGGCGATGTCGGCATGTGTTGCCACCCAGCAATCGCCCTTTTCAGTGATCCGGCGCAGCAATTCTTCGAGAATGAAGATGCGCGAGCGATAGCCGGTGACATGCGGATGCATGGTCAGCAGAAACAGCCCACCTTCGGCATAGGCCCCCTCAAACTCGCGCAGGAAGATGTCCAGAACGGCGGTCGGCGGGGTATAGGGCCGCTGTCCGCCAAAACGGTTCATCATGAAATAGGGCGCGTCGTCGCGGATCCACTCGACCGGCAGTTCGACAATGCCGGTCGGGCGACCATTGCTGAGGATCTCGTAGGGGTCGTCATCGGCGAAAAGCGAGCTGTCATAGACAAGGCCCAACTCCTCGGCGATGGCGAGGGTGGCGGGGCTGTAATCCCATGACGGCGTGCGCATGCCGACGGGACGAATGCCGGTGACGCGTTCCAGCGTATCAGCGGCGCGCAGCATCAACTCGCGCTCCTGCGCCGGCGGAACCTGAGTGTTCACCTCGTGGATCCAGCCGTGCAGGGCGACCTCATGACCGTCCTCGACAAGTGATTTCTGCTCATCCGGGTAAAGTTCGGCGGCGACGCCGGGCACGAAGAAGCTGGCCTTGGCGCCGAAGCGGTCCAGCACCTCGCGGATGCGGGGAACGCCCCGGCGGTTGCCGTACTGACCCCATGACAAGCGGCCAATCGAGTTGCCGCCATCGCGCAGCTCATTCGTCTCGTGGTCGCTATCAAAGCTGAGGGCGACGGCGCAGCGCGCGCCACCGGGCCAGCTTTTCGGCTTGAGCGAGCGCCCGGCGCGCACGAAATCCACCAGACCACGCCAGGTCGGCTCGTCCCAACTATGGGGCGGGGTGTCGGGCGCAAGGCTCATGGCAGTCTCCAAGGGAAAGGGGGGGGAAGTCCGCGCATGGCCCAGATATGCGGGGCCATGCGCGGACGGGATGGTTTACTTCGCGGGGTGAACGTCCATGGCGACGGTATCTTCGTCGGCGCGCGGATCGTAGGTCACCTTGTCGGCCTTCATGCCCCATGCCGAGACGTTGATCACCAGCGGCAGGTCGGGCCGGTCGGTCGAAACCAGCAGGTTGGCTTCCTCTAGCAAGGCCTTGCGCTTGGCCTCGTCCATCTCGGCGGCCGCGGCTTCGATCAGCTGGTCCATCTTGGGATTGGCATAGCCGCGCACGTTGAAGGCACCCAAGCCCTTATCCGCGTCGTTGCTGTGCATCAGCGACGACAGCGTGTAGTTCGATTCCCCCGTCAGCGTCGCCCAGGACGCCATGTACAGCGAATACTCGCCGCGCGTCTTTGCCGGGTTGAACACCGTCGCGGGCACGCCCTGCACGTCGACCGTCACGTCGATCGCGGCCAGAAGCTGGGCGATGGTCGGTCCAAGCTCGGTCGGCATGCGGTCGCTCGCATAGGCCAGCGCGACCTTGAAGCCTTCCGGATAGCCGGCATCGGCCATCAGCTGGCGCGCCTTGTCGACATCGAAGACCGGCGCGGGGATGTTTGCATTATAGCCGAAGATGTTCGGCGTCACCATCTGGGTCGAGACCTTGCCCATGCCCTCCAGCGCGAACTCGATGATGGTCTCGCGGTCCAGCGCCAGATCGAAGGCCTCGCGGACGCGGGGATCGGCGAAGGGGTTCTTTTCGACCTTGTTGCCGGCATTGTCCCAGACTTGGGGCGTATTTTCGCGGAAGTCGAACTCCAGATAGGGAATGAAGACCGAGGGCGAATTCACCACCTTCAGCGCCTCGTCCTGCTCGACGCTGGCCAGATCGGTCGCCGGGATCTTCGAGATCAGATCGACCTGCCCCGCCTTCAGCTGCGCGACACGCGCGGCGTCATTCGGGATTTCCTTGCGGATGACGTGGTCCCAGGGCTGTGCGCCGCCCCAGTAGCCATCGAATTTCTCAAGCACCAGGTCCTGCGTCGGGGCCCAGCTGACGAATTTGTAGGGGCCGGTGCCGATGGTGGCCTTGCCCGAGTTGAAGCCCTCGGTCGCGGTCTCCTTGGTCGAAAAATCCGCCGCCGCCGTATGCGAGACGATGAACAGGCGGATCAAGTCGTTGGGCAGCGTCGGGGCCGGGCCCTTGGTCTTGATGCGGATGGTGTGGGGATCGACGATCTCGACCCCCGCCACGCGGCGGACATAGATCGTTGTCGGGTTCGGCCCGGTCACGTTCGGAATCCGCTCGATCGAGAACTTGACGTCCTCGGCGGTGAAGTCCGAACCGTCGTGGAATTTCACGCCCTCGCGCAGCTTGAATTCCCAGGTCGTGTCATCGACCAGTTTCCACTCGGTCGCCAGCGAGGGCTCGATCTGCAGGTCGTTGCCCGATTTCAGCAGCGTGTCGAAGACCTGCTTGGTCGCCTCGGCATTGGCCGAGGTCGCGGTGAAATGCGGGTCCATCGAGGCCGGGCCGGACTTGGTCGCGATCACCAGATCGGCGGCCAACACCGGGAACGGCGTGGCAAGCGCGCTCATCAGCAGCGCGGTGCGAAGCATTGGCTTCAGTTTCATGCGGTCCCTCTTGGGCTAAGGTGGGTCTGCCGGTTTCGCGCCGGTCTGTTATGGGATTGCGCGGTCAGGTGTCGTCTCCGGCCGCCTCGCCGCCAAGCGATTGGGGCCATGTCCCCGAAGCCGCGACAAGCTTCGTCAAAATCTCGGAGAGGTTCAGTCTTTCAGCGGGGCTGAGGCAGTCCAGCATCAGCCGCTCATGCCCCAGCATCTCGGCCTTGACCGCCTCGACCCCTGCCCTGCCCCGGTCGGTCAGATGCAGGGTGACGCGTCGCTGATCCATGGCATCGCCCTCGCGGTCGATCATGCCAAGGCCGAAGACCTTGTTGGCGGCGCGACTGAGCGTGTTCTTGGGGAAACCCGATGCGCGGACAAGATCCGTCAGGGTCGAGGGGCCAGCCACGTAGAGCGACCACAGCACCACGAAATCCGGCCTGAGCAGTCCCAGCTTGCCCTGAATGAAGCCATAGACCGGATTGTTGAAGGACAGGGCCAGGTAGTTCAGCCGATACGAGAACCAGCAGGGATTCTCCCACAGGCGGGTCCGCAGCGGGCTGTCCTCGGCAATGCCTTCGACTGTCAGGGGCATCTCGCGACCCGCCCTTCCCTCATAAAGCGACTGACGAATGACGTCATCCATGAACGCGCCTAAGTTTTTGTCACAAGTTCCATTTGAGACGTTATTGTGAGGAATTATCTTGCGTCAATCATAATATTTGTTCCTGATGGAACCAAATTGGGATGATTCAGCGGAACTGCCAAGAAGGCGGCAATCCGCGCGGGGATGGACGGAACGAATGCGGATTCAGGACATGAACTGGGCTCAGGTCGAGGCGAGGGTGGCGCAGGACGACCGCTGCGTGCTGCCGATCGGCTCGGTCGAACAGCACGCCTATCTCAGCCTTGCCACCGACATGATTCTGGCCGAACGCGTCTCGGTCGAGGCGGCCGAGCCGCTGGGCGTGCCGGTCTTTCCGTGCCTGCCCTTTGGCATGGCCGCCGGTTTCACCGCCTATCCGGGCACGATCTCGCTGAAGCTACGGACCTATCTGGCGGTGATCGAGGATATGCTGGACAGCGTCCATCGCGCGGGCTTCCGCCGCATCCTGATCGTCAACGGCCATGGCGGCAATGCGCCGGTCAATCCGCTGATCGGCGAATGGCTGAACGATCACCGCGATGCCTCGGTCAAACTGCATGACTGGTGGCGCGCGCCGAATACCATGGCCAAGGTGCTGGAAATCGACCCCGCGGCCTCGCATGCAAGCTGGATGGAGAACTTCCCCTGGACCCGGCTGGAGGGCGCTCCGGTCCCGGACTTCAGCAAGGAGCGCATCGATTTTTCCGCCGTCAGCCGCGTCGATGCCGGGCGCAAGCGCACCCGCATTGCCGAGGGCAATTACCACGGCGTCTTCCAGCGCCCGGATGCCGAGATGCTGGCCATCTGGCAGGTCGGCGTTGCCGAGACCCGTCACGAAATCGAACACGGCTGGCACTGACGGCCCGGAGCGCGCTATGGCATCCTTCATCATCCGCCGGTTCGCGCAGGCGATGGTCGTCCTGCTGGTCATGTCGCTGCTGGTCTTTGCTGGCGTCTATGTGATCGGCAATCCGATCGACGTGCTGATCTCACCCGACGCGACACAGGCGATCCGGCAGCAGGTGATCGAACAATACGGGTTCGACCTGCCGATCTGGCAGCAATATCTGCATTTCCTGCAACGGCTGCTGACCGGCGATCTGGGCAGTTCCTTCGTCTTCAACATGCCGGTCGCCACGCTGATCGCCCAGAAGCTGCCCGCGACGCTGGAACTGACGCTGATCGCGGTGCTGTTCGCTTCCGCGGTCGGGATCCCGCTGGGTATCTATGCCGGTTACCGGCCCGACAACATTGCGGCGCGCGTGATCATGGCGGCCTCGATCCTTGGATTTTCGGTGCCGACCTTCTGGATCGGGCTGATGCTGATCATGGTCTTCGCGGTGCAATTCGGCATCCTGCCTGCCGGTGGCCGCGGCGAGACGCGGGCGCTGTTCGGGGTGCCCTTTTCATTTCTGACGCTTGACGGCTGGTCGCATCTGATCCTGCCCGCGCTGAACCTGTCGCTGTTCAAGATGTCGATGATGTGCCGGCTGGCCGCCTCGGGCACGCGCGAGGTGATGCTGACCGACACGATCAAATTCGCCCGCGCCGCCGGTATTGCCGAGCGCACGATCCTGCGGCGGCATGTGCTGAAGCTGATCTCGATCCCGCTGGTCACGGTCTTTGGACTCGAGCTTGGCTCGACGCTGGCCTTCGCGCTGGTGACCGAGACGATCTTCAGCTGGCCGGGACTGGGCAAGCTGATCGTGGATTCCATCACCTCGCTCGACCGGCCGGTAATGGTCGCCTACCTGATGCTGGTCTCGGCGCTGTTCGTGGTCATCAACCTGTGCGTGGATCTGGCCTATGCGGCGCTTGATCCCCGACTGCGCCACGGGGGGCAGTAAGATGGCGACAGCAATATCCACCGGGGCCGTTTCCCCCTTCGCCCAGTTCTGGCACGACTTCCGCCGCAACAAGGTCGCGGTGGTGGCGCTGGGTGTCGTGGCGCTGATCGTCTTCGTTGCGATTTTCGCGGCGCTGATCGTGCCGCAGGACCCTTATGACCTGAAGTCGCTGGTGCTGCGCGATGCCCGCAGGCCGCCGGGTTATGTCGGGCGCGACGGGATGCTGCATCTGCTGGGCACCGACAGTCAGGGCCGCGATCTGCTTTCAGCCATCGTCTATGGGCTGCGAATTTCCCTGCAAATGGGCCTGATGGCGGGTGCCATCGCCTTTGCCATCGGAGCCGTGGTCGGCTGCTCGGCCGCCTATATCGGTGGCCGGCTTGAGGCGCTGATCATGCGCATCGTCGATCTGCAACTGTCCTTCCCCGCGATCCTGCTGGCCTTCGTGGTGGCGGCGATCCTGGGGCAGGGGAAACAGCAGCTGATCCTTGCGCTGGTTTTTGCCCAATACGCCTATTTCGTGCGCACCGCCCATGGTGCTGCCGCCGCCGAGCGGCAGAAGGACTACGTTCAGGCCGCGCTTTCCGTGCCGATGGGCGGCTGGTTCGTCATCACCCGCCATATCCTGCCCAATGCCCTGCCGCCGCTGATCGTCGTGGCGACCGTGCAAGTGGCCTCGGCCATCTCGCTTGAGGCCACTCTGTCCTTCCTTGGCGTCGGACTGCCCGCGACCGAGCCATCGCTGGGCATGCTGATCGCGAACGGCTTTCAATACCTGATGTCGGGCCGCTACTGGATCGCGATCTATCCCGGGGTGGCGCTGATCATCCTGATCATGGCGATCAACCTTGTCGGCGACCAGATCCGTGACCAGCTGAACCCGAGGCTGCGCAAATGACCGACCTGCTTGAGGTGCGCGACCTGCGCACATGGTTCCACACCGACCGCGGCATCGTAAAATCGGTCGACGGCATCTCATTCTCGCTGAAACGCGGCGAGATCATGGGCCTTGTCGGCGAATCCGGCTCGGGCAAGTCGATCACCGGATTTTCCCTGATCGGGCTGATCGACAGGCCGGGCCGGATCGAGGATGGCAGTTCCATCCGCCTTGAGGGTCGCGAGCTGGTCGGCCTGCCTGACCGCGACTTGCGCGGCATCCGGGGCAAGGACATCTCGATGGTGTTTCAGGACCCGATGATGACGCTGAACCCGGTGGTCAGGATCATCGACCAGATCGGCATGGCGATCCGCGCGCATGAACAGGCCTCCGACGCCCAGATCCGCCGCCGCGCCGTCGAGGCGCTGGCGCGCGTGCGCATCACCGATCCCGAACGCAAGGTCGATCAATATCCGCATGAGTTTTCCGGCGGCATGCGTCAGCGCGTCGCTATCGCCATCGCGCTTTTGCACCGCCCGCGTCTGGTGATCGCGGATGAGCCGACGACGGCGCTGGATGTCTCGGTGCAGGCGGAAATCCTGAAGGTGGTCAAGGCGCTGGTGTCCGAGATGGGCACCTCGCTGATCTGGATCAGCCATGATCTGGCCACCGTGTCCTCGATTGCCGACAAGATCACGGTGATGCGGCGCGGCCAGATCGTCGAGGCGGGGCCCGTGCGCGCGGTGTTGGACAGGCCGCAGCATCCCTATACGCAGGCGCTGCTGGACGCCCTGCCCTCGCGTTCGCAACCGGGCGAATTGCTGGCCTCGGGCGCGACCGAGGCGGCGGGTAAGCTGGACCCCTCGACGCTTGGCGGATCCGCCGTGGGGGCGCCTGCCGATTCGGGCTTCGTGACCGCGCAGGGCATCGACAAGACATTCGCGCGCCGCGCCGGCAGCCTGCGGCAGCTGGGGGTCCGGCTGGGGCTGGCGTCTGAACCCGCGCAAGTCCATGCGGTCAAGCAGGCCGCGCTGACCATCGCGCGCGGCGAAATTCTGGGTCTGGTCGGCGAATCCGGTTCGGGGAAATCGACGCTGGGGCGCATTCTGTGCGGGATCATTCCGCCAACTGCGGGCACGGTGACGATCGGCGGCGAGCAGGTGATGGACGGCCTGCGCAAACGCAGCACCAAGGTCCAGATGATCTTTCAAGACCCCTTCGCCTCGCTCGATCCCCGGCGCAGCATCTTTCAGACCGTGGCCGAGGGGCCGGTCGCGCATGGTCTTTGCACCCGAGCTGGGGCGCGCGCCTATGTCGATCGCTGGCTGCGCGCCGTCGCCTTCGATCCAGCGCTGGCGAACCGCTATCCGCATCAGTTTTCCGGCGGGCAGCGGCAACGTATCGCGATTGCCCGCGCGCTGGCGATGCAGCCCGAGGTTCTGATCTGCGATGAGCCCGTTGCCTCGCTGGATGTCTCGATTCAGGCGCAGGTCATCAACCTGCTGATGGAGCTGCGCCGTCACCTGAACCTGACGCTGCTGTTCATCAGCCACGACTTGTCGGTGGTGCATCACCTGTGCGACCGCGTGGTGGTGATGCGGCATGGCGAGATCATCGAGGCGGGCACGGCGACCCAGATATTCCACACCCCAAAGCAGCCCTATACCCGGATGCTGCTGGACGCGATCCCGCGATTGCAGCCGTGAACATGTCGTCCCCGCGAGGTCGGACGGGTTGCGGATCAGACATCCCTCTCCGGCAAGACATGTCATGGGATCGTCAGAGCATGCGGTTATTCACACATAATCCGATAAAAGCTTGGTATATGCAGATAACATAGCGTTGTATGGTGAGCGACATTTATAAACGATATGACAGTCATCGCCTATAAGTTCACAGAACTATGACCAATACTCGGATCGGCTCCAGTTGAGAGAACTTTTAGTCGACCCGATATAGATTATAGGGTGACCCGAACGTGTCTGATTATGTTGCGCCACAGTGATTTAAACCGGCGTCAAACGTATCTCCTTCGTGATGCAATCTAAGGGGATATGTATCCGTATAATATCGCATAGCTATTTTCAGATTAATCTCATGCACCGTCAGGAATGTCCGTGAACATGATGTCCAGTAGATGCTGTGGTCACTTTCGGCTTTTGATCAGGTCGGCATTCTGCGTGAGGTAGTTCTGGATAAGTGTCTTTTCGAGATCGCGACATCGACCTGATCGCCCCCTCGCGAATTGCCTGAGCAAGGAGGTATCTACCTTTGGGATAATATTTTTCGTATCCTTGATGAGAAATTGCATTCTCATCACCAAAATATTGGGCCGTGATTTCTTTAATAATAGCAATGGCCTCTGGTGTGCCCGAGAGGCTGGCGGCACCCAACTTTGAGTCTATATAGGATTCAAAACTCGGCCGAGACCTCGTCGGCAGCAGCAGCCTCGCTCCCCTACCCTACTACCACGACCGAGCCCGTCGGCTACCTTCATGGGCTAGCCGCGCCAGACCTACCGGCCTAGACCTTGGCCGCAGCCACCAGCGCCGAACTCACCAGAAGACAGAACCTTGGCAAAGGCCTTCCGGGCAGCATCAGGCTCGCCCTGGTTGGTAAGGTCGACCATAATTCATTGAAATGAACGCCACCCACCCGGCACCCGTCGGGGGCTTACGGGGTTATGTCTCGCTTATCATTAAGTATGATTCAGCGCGTGGAAACCGGTAAGTATTGTTGAGGCCCCTGCCCTGGGAAATGGCCACACACCAACTTTCGGTTGCTTCTTTGATGTCGGCAACTCATGCAAGATCGGTCTGCGAAAAATCGTCACCCTCATGCAACTGTGGAACGTCGAGCACCTTGGCACAGGCATTGGAGAAAGCGTCGCCCTATTGATTTGCGCAGGATGTCCAACCACCTTCCCATACCGCGCAAGAGCTCTGCTCGCAGCTATCCCGACATCGGAACTAATGTCGATTTCGAGTGCTCCGAGCGCCACAATGAGATCATGAACGAGATCGGTGACGATCCTGAAATCATCTTCGCTTGCAGGCTCCTACCCCGCCCCTGAACGCGTATTCGCACTAAGGCAAGCACTGCCTCATGACGCAAGATCGGCGGAAATTGCACGTCAGTCCGCCCCGCCTCAATAGCCCACATGAAATCAAGCAAACACCCCCGGTCCGAACTGCCGTGGAACCATGACGGTTTAGTATCGGCGTGACGAGCGAAGTGCAAAGTTCCGCCTCAACTCGATTGAGTGGCCATCGGACCGGTTCTGATAATGGAGAGGGGGCAGACACGGTCCGCCCCCTCATACTTAACCTTGTAACTCGTTTCGCCTATTAAGCCTCTTCTTCCTGAAAGGCTTCTTCTCGGGTGCGGCGGAAGGAGGGAAGGATCATCAGGGCCAGCAGGATCACCGTGGCGATCAGCATCACCAGGCTGATCGGGCGCTCGACGAAAATACTGGGGTCGCCCTGGGTGATTAGCAACGTCCGGCGCAGGTTCGATTCCAGCAACGGCCCCAGAACAAAGCCCAGAAGCAGCGGCCCCGGCTCGCATTTTGCTTTGCGGAAGGCATAGCCCAGCAGTCCAAAGCCAGCAGCCAGGATCACGTCGAAGATGCGGTTGTTCATCGAATAGACGCCGATGCAGCAAAACAGCAGGATCGCCGGATAGAGCAGCCGGTAGGGCACCGTCAGCAGCTTCACCCACAGCCCGATCATCGGCAGGTTGATGACGACCAGCAGCAGGTTGCCGATCCACATGCTGGCGACGAGGCCCCAGAAGATCTCGGGCTGGTTGGTCAGCACGGTCGGGCCGGGGGTGATGCCGTGGATCATGAAGGCCGACAGCATCATCGCCATCATGTTGTTCGACGGAATTCCCAGCGTCAGCAGCGGGATGAAGGATGATTGCGCGGCGGCATTGTTGGCGGCTTCGGGGGCGGCCACGCCCTCGACCACGCCGGTGCCGAATTTCTCGGGGTGTTTTGAGACCCTCTTTTCCAGCGAATAGGCGCTGAACGAGGCCAGCGTCGCGCCGCCGCCGGGAAGCAGACCCAGAAGCGTGCCGATCCCCGTGCCGCGAAGGACCGCCGCCCAGGAATTGTGGAAATCCTCACGCGTGGGCCACAGGCGTGACAGGGGCGCCAGTTTTACGCCTTCGGAGCCGGTGCGTTCCAGATTGGCGATGATCTCGGAAAAGCCAAAGATGCCGATGGCGATGACGATGAAGTCGATGCCGTCGAACAGTTCGATCGCCCCAAAGGTCAGCCGCTCGGCCCCGGTCGCCTGATCCGTGCCGACCATGCCCAGAAGAAGCCCGATCAGGATCATGCCAATGGCCTTCAGAACCGGCCCGCTGGCCAGGATCGTCGCGGCCAGAAGGCCGAAGACCATCAGCGAGACATATTCGGCAGGGCCGAAGGACAGCGCAAAGCTGGACAGCGTCGGCCCGGCCACGGCGATGGCAAATGTCGCGACGGTGCCCGCAAAGAACGAGCCGAGCGCCGCTACGGCAAGCGCCGCCCCGGCCCGGCCCTGTCGCGCCATCTGATAGCCGTCGAGTGTCGTCACGACCGCCGAAGCCTCGCCCGGCAGGTTGACCAGCACGGCCGTGGTCGATCCCCCGTATTGCGCGCCGTAATAGATGCCCGACAGCATGATGATCCCCGCCAGCGGTGGCAGGAAGAACGTGATCGGCAGCAGAACGGCGATGGTCGCGGTCGGGCCGATGCCGGGCAGGACGCCGATCAGCGTGCCAAGCAGTGCGCCCAACAGGCAGAAGGCCAGGTTCGCGGGCGTGATCGCCTCGCTGAAGCCGAGAAAAAGCAGGTCAACGAATGTCATTCGATCCTCCCCAGGCGATGACGGTTGTCAGAAGGGCCACAGGGGGACTTGCACGCCCAACCCGTAGACAAAGACCAGGGCTCCGAACAGCGTCAGCCCGGCTGCCAAGGACAGCACATGGCGCCATTTGCCACCCGGATCGGCAAGCGAGCCGGCGATGACCAGCCACAGCGAGGCCAGTACGAAGCCCGCATGTGTGGCCGCAAAGGCAAAGCCGACAACGGCGATGGTAATCACCAGAAGTGGCCGCAGCCGGATCGCCTCGATCGCCTGCGCGGGCCGTTTCAGGGCAGGCAGGCCGACGGCCAGACCGACGGCGATCAGCAGCAGGCAGACCACGCGCGGCAGAAAGCCCGGCCCCATCTGCGCAAGCGTGCCGAAGTCGAGGCCCCGGCTCATCCACAGGCCAAGCGCGCCAAAGCCGATGAACAGGCCCGCTGACAGCAGGTCGGGCCCGTCGCCTTTTGCGGTGTCCTGAAGGCGGGCCATTACTGGCCGCCCTCGATCATCTTGAAGATTTCGGTAAAGCGCTCCAGCCGTGCAGGCATGTCGGCCTGCCAGTCCTTGCCGGACTTGAAGGACAGGGGCAGCGCCTGTTGCTTGGCTTTTTCCTGAAACTCGGGGTTGGCCAGCGCGGTATCGACGGCGGTAGCCAGCTTTGCGCGGATATCCTCAGGCACGTCACAGCGCGCGGCAAGGCCACGTTCGGACGACATCAGCACGTCGAAGCCTTGTTCCTTGGCGGTCGGCAGGTCGGGGGCCAAGGTCGAGCGCTGCTCGGCGAATTGTGCCAAGGCGCGGAAGGACGACCGATCGCTGGTGGTGTATTCGCCGACATTCAGGCCGATCATCGCGACATGGCCGCCCAGCAGCGCGGTCTTGGCCTCGTTCGCGCCGCCAAAGGGCACCGCGGTCAGGTCGATCCCGGCAGCCTGCTCCAGTTGCAGCATCGCCAGATGTTCGTCGGTGCCCACACCCGTGGTGCCGACCGAGACGGCGCCGGGGTTCGCCTTGGCAAAGGCCACCAGATCGGTCAGCGACTTATACTCAGAACCCGCCTGGACGATGAACGTGCCGGGGTCTTCGACAATGCGGGCGATCGGGCAGATATCGGCGGGATCATAGCGCAGCTTGCGCCCGATCTGCATGGTCAGGAAGCCCGGCGTATTCAGCGACGACACCGTGTAGCCGTCGGGGCGGGCCTGCGACAGCGCGGTATAGGCGATCTCGCCCGAGGCGCCGGGACGATTCAGCACCGGGAACTGCGCATCCAGCTCGGTCTCAAGGAACGGCGCCAGAGTGCGCAGCATGATGTCCGTGCCGCCGCCGGGTGCAAAGGCCACGATCAGCTCGATCGGGCGGTCTGTCGGCCAATCGGCCAAGGCGGCGCCTGTCCCGGCCGCCAAAAGGGTCGCGGTCAGGACCGCAGTCTTCGTGATCGTCATGATTATCTCCTCCCAGAAATCTCGCCTGCGCTCAGTTGCCCTCGGGCATGGCGCAACCCAGTCGTTTCAACGCGGCATCCACCCATGACCGGTCGTTGGTCCCGGCCTCGATAGCGGCCATCTGTCTGGCCTCGGCATCCTGCTTTGCGGCGGTCTTTGCATAGACCTCTTCGGCCGCGTCAATGGGCACGGCAAGAACACCGTCGCTGTCACCCAGCATCAGATCGCCCGGATGGATCACCATGCCATCCAAGGCAATGGGTACGTTGATCTCTCCGGGGCCGTCCTTGTAGGGGCCGCGATGCGTGATGCCCACGGCAAAAACCGGCAGGTTCATCGCGATGAACTGGTCCGCATCGCGGATCGCACCGTTCAGCACAAAGCCCGCCACGCCGCGCCGGATCGCATAGGCCAGCATCAATTCGCCCATCAGCGAGTTGGTCAGATCGCCGCCGGCATCGACCACGATCACGTCGCCCGGCTGCGCCATGTCGATGGCCTTGTGCAGCATCAGGTTGTCACCCGGCCGCGCCTTGACGGTCAGTGCCGGACCCGCCAACACGCCCTCGCGGTGCATCTTGATCAGCCGAGGCCCGCCGGCAGTCATGCGATGCATGCTGTCGCTGACATTGGCGACGGGCAGTCTGGCGAACTTGGCGACCAGATCGCTTGATACGCTGTGTTCGCGGTTGAGGATGCGAAATCCCGTGGACATGATTTTCCCTCCCAGATGTCAGGCGTCTGATTTGCCGTGCGCCAGCGCCGGGCCGTTGATGATGCGGGCGGGCGGCACCGGGCGACCCGCCAGAATGTCGATGATGCCTTGGGCGGCCTCGACGCCGACGCGGGTATTGGCGGCCTCGGTCACGCCGCCGATATGCGGGGTCAGGACCAGACGCGGTTCGGACCAGAATGGATGGTCGGCAGCGGGCGGTTCCTGAGCAAAGCTGTCGAGACCCGCCCCGGCGATGCGCCCCTCGGCCAGCGCGGCGGACAAGGCAGCCTCATCGATCAATGCGCCGCGGGCGGTATTGATGATGATCGCGCCGGGCTTCATCAGGGTCAGCCGTTCAGCATTGATCATGGCCCGCGTCTCGGGCGTCAGGGGCGCGTGCAGGCTGATGACGTCGCAGCGCGACACCAGATCGTCCAGGCTCTCGATCCGGGTGACGCCGGTTTCCATGAACGCCGCATCGGACGCGAAGGGGTCATAGGCATAGACCTCCATCCCGAAGGCCTTGGCAAAGACCGCCGTCTGCCGCGCGATAGCACCAAAGGCGACCAGCCCGATGCTGGACCCCGCCAGTTCGCGCCCCTTGAAGCCCGGCTTTTCCCAACGGCCAGCGCGCAGTCCCGCATCCAAAGGCACCAGCTTCTTGGCCACCGCGAAAAGCAGCGCCATCGCATGTTCCGCGACCGACACGGCATTGGCGCCCGTCGCGACCAGCACCGGCACGCCATAGCTGCTGGCCAGCGCGATATTGATATTGTCCACGCCGACGCCGTGCTTGGAAATGACGCGCAGATCCGGCGCGGCCTCGAAGACAGGGGCATCGATGCGGCCCATACGTGAGATGATCCCCACGGGACGCGCGCCACGGACGGCGTCGATCAACCCATCGCCCTGACTGTAGGCAGGCACATAGACAGGTTCGAGACCTGCTGCCTCAAGCAACGTGACCGCGGTCGGCGCAAGGCTCGGGCCGGTTATCAGAACTTTGTCGGTCATTTCTCCCCCTTGGTCAGCGCAGGCATGGCCGCGCCGATAGATCAGAGTGAATACCAGTAGATTTTCTGAAAAAAAGCGCTTAATTCTGGATATGATCTTAAGGAAATCTGGAATAGTGGACACGCGTCAGCTTAAGACACTGTTGGCCGTCGTGGAGTTCGGCAGCTTTTCGCGTGCAGCGGATGCCGTTCACCTGACGGTTTCTGCCGTGAGCCAGCAAATCCAGGCCCTCGAGCAGGAAGTCGGGGCGTCCTTGTTCGACCGGACATCGCGGCCCGCAGGTTTGACGGCGGCCGGGCAGCAGATGGCGGAACTGGCCGATCAACTGGTCCGAGCGGCTGAAAACGCCATCGACGCGATCTCGGGTCGCAAGCTGATCGGGACGCTGTCGATCGGTTCGGTGCGCACCAGCGCCCTGTCGCTGCTGCCCCGCGCCATGGTCAAGATGAATGCCACACATCCCGACCTGCACATCAAGCTGCGGGTCGCCTCATCAGAGACGCTGTTGCAGGATGTCCTTGCCGGTCGTATCGACGCGGCCATGATCGCCGAGCACGGAAATTTTCCGTCTGCTCTGCGCTGGCGCCCCTTCATGCGAGAGCCGCTTTGGGTCATCGCGCCCCCGGGATCGCCACCCTTGTCCGCCAAGACGTTCTTGACGACCTATCCGTTCATCCGCTTTCGCGCCAATGTGCCGCTCGCGCATATTGTCGACCTGGAACTTGCCCGCCTCAACCTGACATTGAACGAGGTGGCCGAAATCGACACGATCGCCGCCATCACGTCTTGTGTCGCCAATGGCCTGGGCGTCTCTGTCGTGCCGCAAGTTGCCATCGACGACACCGCCGCGGAACTTGTTCGGACCCCCTTTGGCGATCCGCAAATGTTCCGGCAGATCGGTCTGGTCGAGCGCCGCAGCGCTTCGCGGGTCGTGCTGATCGCGGAACTTCACAGACTGCTGGTCGAGATCTGTGGTCCGAACGGAGTTTCGAGCGACCCCCAGTAACAGCAGCCACTCTGAGATACTGTATGCCCTTCACCCGCGACGGGCATAGCGAACATACTGGACCTAGCAAGCTGCGGTGCTGCGGCCTGATACCTCCCCGACCGGAAACTATGGGTCGCCCTGTTCCGCGCGACCTCCGACTGGCCCAGACGGCCATAACTGGCCGGGCTTCATCTGAACCCTTGAGCATAGCCACGAAGGCTCAGGCCTATGGACGTGCTTAAGTCTGAGAGAGACCTTTACCTAGGGTAGCCGCCGTTCGAGCGCCCCCGAGAAGCTGCGGACCACGGGGTCAGAAACTCGGTGGTTGTGCGTCGCTGGGGCGGGGCACCGGGTCCGCTGCATCGTTGGCGGCGGCTCATGCTCCAAGCATGTTTCGACGGCAAGCTGATCACCATGCGATCCAACCCGCGCTGGTGCTTGGATGGATGCGAGATCATCGGGTGGAACGGTGCCAAGGCCTTCCCAACCCTGAAATATGACTACATTCAGATCACGCATTGCAGGACGCCGGCGTGGTCCTCGGGTTGCTCAGGGGATGGATCGAGGATTACAACGACGTCCACCCGAACTCTGGTGAACGGGGCAGGACCAATAAGGGCTTTTATGGCAATAACGGCATTCGTTTTCGGTGTACTGGCCTTACTGCTTGCGCCTGGTCCGACCAACACCCTCATGGGGCTTGCCGGTGCCCAGGGAGGCCTCTCCCGTGTTGTTCGCCTGCTCCCTGCGGAACTCGCGGGATATGTTACAACTATACTGCCGCTGTCATTTCTTAGTGCCCAGCTTTTCCAAAGCTTTCCGGGCTTCGGCGTAGCCCTCAAGATTATTGCAGCGATCTGGATCGCGCTGCTCGCGATCAGGCTTTGGACTTCGTTATCACTTGGCAAGGGTGAGAGGGAAATCAGTGCCACGCGCGTCTACATCACAACGTGCTTGAATCCCAAGGCGCTTATCTTTGGACTTGTCCTGCTGCCTTCCCCGCAAAGCGCAGAGTTCGTACCTCGATTTGCGCTGTTTGGGGCGATGGTGATTGGTGTTGCGATGATATGGGGCGGCCTTGGCGTGGTGACGCAGCTATCCGCCGCCGGAACCAAAAGACTGGCGATACTGCAACGGGTCGCGTCTGCATGGTTGCTGTTCGTGTCGCTGTCACTCATGTTCAACATCGTACGGACCTGACCGGCAGCTTTGGAACGGCTGACGTGCCGGCGAAGGCCGCTGCAGGGTATCAGTGCTCCATCTTTGCCGTGGCATGCCGCCCGTGACGTCGTGTTGCGCCACTTCTGCAAGGGGTTGCCTTTGCGGCGGAATTGGCCAACCTCAAGCCCGCTCAACAGCGAGGAGATGGATGTGTCACACGAGCGCCCGCCCTCGCCCGTTGAGGATGTCCCAGCCCCGGCTCGGCCGCTTGAGATCGTGGCCGCCCTTGGCACGGGTGGATTGCTGACGCTGATGCTGCTGTCGAACAGCACCATGGCGGCGCATACCACGCCGCTGTTTTCGTCGCTTACGGCGCATGCGGTCGGAAGCATCATCGCCGCGCTGGCCCTTTGCGCAGTCTGGCTTTTGCGGGGGACAGCGCGTGCCCTGCCCCGCCAAAACCGTGCGCCGTTATGGGCCTATCTTGGCGGCCTCTCAGGAGCGCTGACTGTGATGCTGACCTCGACCAGTGCGAACTCGGCGCTGGCATTGACCGGAACGCTGGCCATAGGCCTTGCCGGGCAGGTCGTTCTGGCGCTGGTTTTCGACCTGTTCGGGGCGATGGGGCTGGAAAGGCGGCGACCGCGAAAGCAGGACCTCATCGCGTTGCTGGCCATCATCGCGGGCGCGCTGCTCATCATCCTTGCGCGGGGATTGGGGGCATGAGCGTGATGATCCTGCTGGCCTTTCTGGGTGGGGCGCTGGTGACATTGTCGCGCCAGATCAACGGGCGGCTGGCGGTCGAGACATCGGCACTGCAATCCTCGTTCTGGAACCACTTTGTTGGCTTCGCTGCACTGGCGGCGGTGACAGTTCTTGCAGGCAGCTTCTGGCCCGAGGGAGCGGCCACGGCGCCTTGGCTGGCCTGGATCGGCGGTGCCCTTGGCGTCGCCTTTGTGGCCAGCGGCAGTTGGCTGGTCCCGCGCCTGGGGGCGGCCATGACGGGTGGGCTGCTGGTGGCTGGGCAGATGCTTTCGGGGGTGGTGCTTGACCTTGTCCGGGGGGCGGACGCCATCCTGTGGATGCAACTCGCGGGCGTTGCGCTGATCCTGGCCGGGGTAATTCTCAGCCGCCGATGATCACGGGGCATGGAAAGCGAATGTCGCGAATGCTTCCGGCCAAGGCGGTGGTGCAGGAGGCTGGGCGCGACACCACAACCTGCGGTCAGCTGGAGTTTACACCCGCAGGGTTCGCCGGAAACCACCGGTCGCCTTCAACGCCAAAGGACAGCGCAATGGCGTTGACGGCCGGTTCGGCCAGCGAAATGCCCTCAGGGGCATCGCAACATTGCCGCCAAGCTTCCAAGGGATGACGTGCTGCCGCGTGTAAGTATTTCACATAAAATAATAATTTACGGCATCCTTGATATGCCGCCTTTCACGCGACGCAATGGGATCGAACTCTCGATCGTCGAAACACCGGGAACCCGCGTCAGCCGTCCCGTCAGAAAGCTCTCGAAGTCAGCCAGACTGGCGGTGACCACGCGCAGCAGATAATCGCGGCTGCCGGTCATCAGCCAGCAATCCACAACTTCGGGAAAGGCGCGCACGGCGGTTTCGAACTTGGCCAGCGCCTCATCAACCTGCCGATCAAGCTGGACCGAGACAAAGACCGATACCCCATAGCCAAGGGCGGTCTCATCCAGCAGCGCGGCGTAACCGGTGATGACGCCGCTTTCTTCCAGCGCGCGGATGCGGCGCGCGACTGGCGAAGGGCTTAGGCCCACCTGATCGCTGATCTCCTGCACGGAGGCACGCCCGCTTTTATGCAAATGCCGCAGGATTCTTGCATCAATCCCGTCGATCTGGACGTTTGTCATAAGTCATTTCCATATTTGCACAGCTTTCCGCCAAGAATAGGCGCGGCATTGGCCGGAAACAGCGAAAAAATGCGTGGGCCGGGTGTTAAAGTCGAAGGCATCCGCGAAAGGAACGCCATGGCACAATCACATCTGAAGACCATCGAGCAGCGCCTGCTTTGGCTATCGCATTGGATGATCCATCAGGCCAACCACATCCGGCCCAAGCAGGACGGCATCAAGATCGGCGGCCATCAGGCTTCGTCGGCCTCGATGGTGTCGATCATGACAGCGCTTTACTTCTCGGCACTGCGGCCCGAGGACCGCGTGGCCGTGAAACCCCATGCCGGGCCGGTCTTTCACGCGATGCATTACCTGATGGGCAATATCTCGCGCGAGAAGATGCAGGATTTCCGCGGTTATGGCGGGGTGCAAAGCTATCCCAGCCGGACCAAGGACGTGGATGACGTGGATTTCTCGACCGGCTCGGTGGGCTTGGGGGTGGCGATCACCTCTTTCGCGTCAATGGTGCAGGATTACATTGCGGCGAAGTCATGGGGTCAGGATCGGCCGATGGGCCGGATGATCGCGCTGATGGGCGATGCGGAGCTGGACGAGGGCAATATCCACGAATGCCTGCAAGAAGGCTGGAAGCACGGCCTGCGCAACACTTGGTGGATCGTGGACTACAACCGCCAGTCGCTGGACGGGGTGGTGCATGAGGGGCTTTGGGAGCGGATCGAGGGCGTCTTTTCGGCCTTTGGCTGGGATGTGGTTCGGGTCAAATACGGGCGGCTTCAGCGCGCGGCCTTTGCCGAGCCCGGCGGCGAGCAGTTGCGGCGATGGATCGACGATTGCCCGAACGACCTTTATTCGGCACTGACCTTTCAGGGTGGCGCAGTCTGGCGCGAGCAGTTGATGAACGACCTTGGCGATCAGGGGCCGGTCAGCGCGCTGATCAAGCGGCGCGATGATGATGAGCTTGCGGCCCTGATGGAGAATCTTGGCGGCAATTGCGTCGATACCATGGCCGAAACCTTTGCCGCGATCGACCACGACCGCCCCACCTGCTTTCTTGCTTATACGATCAAGGGCTGGGGCACGCCGATTGCCGGTCACAAGGACAATCACGGCGGCCTGATGACCAAGGCCCAGATGACCGACTGGCAAAGCCGAATGCGCGTTCCGGTGGGTCAGGAGTGGGAGCCGATGGCAGGTGTCGCGGACCCCACCACGCTGCGCGCCTTTCTGGACAAGGTGCCTTTCTTTGCCGCCGGTAATCGCCGCTTTGCCGACGCACGCATTTCCGTTCCTGCGATCGAACCACCTGCCGAGCGCAAGATCTCGACCCAGCAGGCATTCGCCAAGATCCTTGACGATCTGGCCCGTGGCGACAGCGACCTGGCCGAGCGGATCATGACCACGTCACCCGACGTGACCGGCACGACCGGGCTTGGGCCCTGGGTCAACCGCCGCAAGCTGTTCGCAAGGGATGCGCGCAACGACATGTTTCGGGCACGAAACATTGCCTCGACCGCAAAATGGGATTTCGCCCCGCAGGGCCAGCATGTCGAGCTGGGCATTGCCGAGATGAACCTGTTCCTGCTGCTGGCGGCGGCAGGTCTGTCGCATTCGCTGTTTGGCAAACGGCTTCTGCCGGTGGGCACGGTCTATGACCCCTTCGTCTGCCGCGGTCTCGATGCGATGAACTACGCCTGCTATCAGGATGCCCGCTTCATGATCGTGGGGACGCCTTCGGGCATCACGCTTGCCCCCGAGGGCGGCGCGCATCAGTCCATTGCGACGCCGCTGATCGGCATGGCGCAGGACGGGCTTGCGGCCTTTGAGCCGGCCTTTGCCGATGAGTTGGCAGTGATCACCCGCTGGGCCTTCGACTACATGCAGCGCGAGGGCAAGCCGGACCTGTGCGAGCGGACCTGGCTGCGCGACGAAACCGGCGGAGCGGTCTATCTGCGCCTTTCGACCAACCCGATTGAACAGCCGGGTCGCCGCCATGATGACGCCTTTGTTCAGGGTGCGATCGACGGCGCCTATTGGTTGCGCCCGCCCGGACCCAACTGCGAGGTGGTCATTGCATATCAGGGCGTCGTCGCCCCCGAGGCCATCGCCGCCGCCGGCATGATTGCCGAGGCGCGCCGCGATGTGGGCGTGCTGGCCGTCACCTCGGCGGATCGGCTGAATGCGGGCTGGAATGCGGCGCAGCGCGTCCGCGCCCGTGGCAATCCACGCGCCATCAGCCATGTCGAGCGCCTGTTGCGGCCGCTGTCGCGGGATTGCAGCCTTGTCACGGTGATCGACGGTCATCCCGCGACGCTGTCTTGGCTGGGCTCGGTCCATGGGCATCGGACGATCTCGCTTGGGGTCGAGCATTTCGGCCAGACCGGGACCATCGGCGATCTTTATCGCCATTTCGGGATTGATGCGCAAAGCATCGTGGACCGGGTCGCAGGTCTGACGCCGGGGGCATGGATCAGCGCCCGTTCGGCCTGAAGGCATCGAATTTTCCGACCCTGCCAGCCCCGCGCCCATCGGTGCGGGGTTTCGGTTTTCCGGCATCAGGCGCTTGCCTTGGCTTACGCCAGAACAGGGCATTTTCCGGACAGATCTGCATCGAAAACAAGCTTCGGAAAAATCCTGATGGTCTGCTCGCAATTTTCATACCAATTGGTATGATCAAATGGTATGAAAATTGGCAGGACGCCACGAAGCCTGTCTTTCGCGGCGCAGCATGGGGGACAGATGAAACGTTACTGGGCGGACCATTCGAGCCTTGAGTTTTCGCAGCTTGATCGGTCCAGGCTGATCGCCGTGCTGCCTTTGGGCGCAATCGAGCAGCACGGACCGCATCTGCCGATGTCGGTCGATACCTGTTCGGTGGATGGCATCTGCACCCGGCTGGCCCGAGATCTGCCAGAGGAAAGCCCGGTGGTCTTCCTGCCGACCCAGGCTGTCACCAAAAGCAACGAACATCTGGCCTTTCCCGGCACTTTGACGCTGTCGCCTGAAACGCTGATCCGGGTCTGGTCCGAAATCGGCACCTGCGTGGCCCGTGCGGGCGTGCGCAAACTGGTGCTGCTGAACGGGCATGGCGGCAATGTCCCGGCAATGGACATCGTCGCGCGCGAATTGCGTGTGTCGCAGCAGATGATGGTGTTCTCGCTCAACTGGTACGCAGCGGGTATGCCCGAGGGTCTCTATTCGCCCGTCGAACTGGGTCACGGCATCCATGCGGGCGATATGGAAACCTCGGTCATGCTGGCCTTGGACCCCGACAATGTCCGCATGGACCGGGCCCGGAATTTCCGGTCGCGACTGCAGGACCTGCGCGAGACCCATCCCTCGATCGCGCTTTCCGGGCCGGCGCGGCCGGGTTGGATGATTCACGACCTGAATCCGGCCGGTGCCTGCGGCGAGGCGCATCTTGCCAACGCCGACAAGGGCCATGCCACGCTGGACCACGCCACAGGTCGGCTGATCGACATTTTCCACGACATCGACCGGACGCCGCTGTCATGGCTCGATGCTACCCCCGAATGGTGAGCCAATGACACAGCCAGCCCAGATCACCCTGTCCCATGTCGAAAAGCGTTTCGGCAATGGAACGCTGGCCCTGCGCGACATGAACCTGAGCATCCGCGAAGGCGAATTCGTCAGCTTTCTTGGCCCCTCGGGCTGCGGGAAATCCACCGCTTTGCGGATGATTGCGGGACTGCTTGAACCAAGCGGCGGGACGATCACCGTGAATGGCCGCGAGGCAGGCGATGGCGGCGATGTCAGCTTCGTCTTTCAGGACGCGACGTTGATGCCCTGGGCCACGGTCTTCGACAATGTGATGCTGCCTCTCAAGCTGCGGGGCCTGGGCCGGGCCGAGGCGCGCGCGCAGGTCGAAGAGGCGCTTGGAATGGTCGGGCTGACAAAATTTGCCAGCTCCTATCCGCGCGAATTGTCGGGGGGCATGAAAATGCGCGTCTCGATCGCGCGGGCGATGGTGACAAAGCCCCGACTGCTGCTGATGGACGAGCCATTCGCCGCGCTGGACGAAATGACCCGCTTCAAGCTGAACAACGATGTGCTGGAGCTATGGCGCAAGCAGGGTCTGACGGTGGTCTTTGTCACCCATTCGGTATTCGAAAGCGTCTACCTGTCCAGCCGGGTCGTCGTCATGGGCTCGCGTCCGGGCCGGGTCGTCCATGACTTGCCGATGCCCGAGGGGCCGCGGGATGAGCATTACCGAACGACTGCCCGCTATGCCGAGACCTGCCGCATCGTCACCGAGGCACTGGAAGGGACCATGGACCATGTCGACATCAACCACTGAAAGCATGCCCGTCGCGATCACGCCCACGGCCCCGTCCGCCGACCCCGCATTGCGCCGCGCGCGGCAGGAACGCCGTTTGCGACTGCTGCTGCCGGTCTGTGCCATCTCGTTTGCGCTGCTGATGTGGGAGTTTCTGGTCTGGTATAACGAGGTCCCGCATTATCTGATCCCGGCCCCCAGCCTGATCGCCCGGACCCTGGTCGAAAACTTCGGCTCGCTGATGGGCAGCGCCTGGTTCACGGTCAAGCTGACGCTGATGTCCTTGGCGCTGGCCATCTCGGGCGGGGTGGCATTGGGCATGATCTTTGCCCTTTCCCGCCCGATCGAGATGAGCCTGTTCCCCTTTGCCGTGATCCTGCAGGTGACGCCGATCGTGGCCATCGCGCCCCTGATCCTGATCTATGTGCCAGATACGTTCTGGGCATTGTTGATCTGCGCATGGATCGTTGCGTTCTTTCCGATCCTGTCGAACACCGCCATCGGCCTGCGCAGCGCGGATCACAACCTGCGCGATCTGTTCACGCTTTACCGTGCGACGCCGTTGCAGCGCCTGCGCTACCTGCTGATCCCCTCTGCCCTGCCCTATTTCATGGCCGCGTTGAAGATCGCGGGCGGGCTTGCGCTGATTGGCGCGGTGGTGGCGGAGTTTGTCGCGGGCACCGCAGGCCAGAATACCGGTCTTGCCTCGCGCATTCTGGAATCCAGCTTCCGCAACGAAATCCCGCTGATGTTTGCCGCGCTATTTCTGGTCTCGGCACTGGGGATCGTGATTTTTCTGGTCACGTCCTGGTTGTCGACCGCCGTGCTGGGTCACTGGCATGAGAGCGAGATCAAGCGGACGCGATGACCAGCATGCTGCAACGTATCGTCACCGATCTGCAGGGCGTCCGGCTGGCCGGTCGCGCGGGGCACTGGGACCTGAGTGTCGCGGATGGCCGGATCGCGGGGCTACGCCCCTCGGGGCGGAACGGGGGTGGGCTGATCACCCCGCTTTTCGCCGATCCGCATGTGCATCTGGATAAGACCTACACGCTGCAGCGGATGCCGCGCCGCGCCGGATCGTTGCATGACGCGATCGAGATGATGGCCCAGGATGTGCCGAACTGGACGCCCGAGGACATCCGGCAGCGCGCCCAACTGGCCCTGTCCCGTGCCTTTGCCCATGGCACCGGGCGCATGCGCAGCCATATCGACTGGCATGACGACCGCCCCCCCGCCGCATGGCAGGTGCTGGGCGATCTGGCGCAGGAATGGCAGGGGCGGATCAAGCTGGAACTGGCCTCGTTGACACCGCTTGACGCATTCGCCACGCATGGAGAGGCGATTGCCCGCCGGATTGCGACCTCGGGCGGCGTGCTGGGCGCCTTTGTCTATCGCAATGACAATTTGGCCGAGGGCGTGGCGCGGGTCTTCGATCTGGCCGAGCGTTTCGATCTGCCCCTTGATTTCCACGTCGACGAGGGCACCGATCCCTTGGCGCAGGGCTTCGACGCCATCCTGACCGAAACCGAGCGTCGCGGCCTTGCAGGTCGGGTGCTTTGCGGTCATGCCTGCGCATTGTCGGTGCGCCCGGCGGACGAGGTCGGGCAGCTGCTTGACCGTGCGGCGGCGGCTGGTCTGGGGCTGGTCGCCCTGCCTGCCTGCAATGCATGGTTGCAGGACGCAACGGGCGAGCGTACCCCGCGCCTGCGCGGCATCGCCCCGATCCGCGAGGCCCGTGCGGCGGGCATGCAGGTCATGTTCGGCTCGGACAATGTCTGCGATGGCTTTTTCCCGCATGGCGATTACGACCCCGCCGATGCGTGGCGACTGGCCGTGCTGCTGGGCCATCTTGAGCCCGAGGACTGGCTGGACGCCGTGACGACGCTGCCCGCTGGCTGGTCCGGTGGTGCCGCGCCCCTCACTGAGGGCGCAGCCGCAGATTTCATCCATTTCGCCGTCAACAACGCCGATGAACTGGCCAGCCGTCCGACAGCAGGCCGCACGGTCTGGCGCGACGGCAATCCCATTGCCCCCCTGAACGGAGCCATCCCATGCTGACCGAAGCACGCCCGCCGCGCGCCGCCGCCCTTGCCGCGTTCAAGGCCGAAATGGACGGAATCCGCGTCCATGACGATGAAAAGACCCTCGAACTGCGCTCGCGCGATTATTTCTGGTACAGCCCGATCCTGAACGAGCAGCTTGAGGATTGCCGGGGCGAGCTTGTCGTGATCCCGACCTCGCAGGAGGAAGTGTTCCGCGTGGCATCTGCTGCTGCCCGCCACCGTCTGCCCGTGACCATTCGCGGTGGCGGCACCGGCAATTACGGCCAATGCGTGCCGCTGGATGGCGGCGTGATCCTGGACATGACGCGGCTCGACAAGGTGATCGAGATCACGCCGGGCCATGTCCGGGTTGAAGCCGGGGCAAGGATCTCGCGGCTTGACGACGCCGTGCATGAGACCGGGCAGGAACTTCTGATGTATCCCTCGACCCGGACGCTGGCGACCATCGGTGGCTTCATTGCGGGCGGCTCGGGCGGCATCGGATCGTTTCGCAACGGCATGCTGCGCGACAATGACAACGTGACCTATGCCCGGATCGTCACCGTCGAACCCGAGCCGCAGATCATCGAACTGCATGGCGAGGCGATCAACAAGATCCAGCACGCCTATGGCACGAACGGCATCCTGGTCGAGGTCGGCCTTGGCCTGACGCCCGCGACCGAGTGGGTGCATGTCGCGGCCTTGTTCGACGGCTATGACGCCGCCTTGGATTTTGCGACCGGGGTGCAGGATCAGGGTCTGGACCTTTACCTGCTGACCTGTGTCGAGCGCCGTTTCTCGGCCTATTACCGCAAGCTCAAGGATCATTTCCCGGCGGATCGCGACGCGGTCTTCGCCATGGTCGCGCCCGCCGATCTCTCGCGCTTCCGCGCCGAGGTCGAGAACGGCGGCGGCACGGTGACATTTGCCCTGACCAAGGAGGAAATCCACCAGCAGGGCCTGCAACCGGCCTATGAGCTGGGCTGGAACCACACCACGCTGCAAGCGCTGAAGATCGACAAGGGCTGGACCTATCTGCAGGTCGCCTATCCCCACCCCTTCGACCCCGCGCTGGTCCTGCGCCAGATGCAGCGACATGGCGACGAACTGTTCTGGCATCACGAGATGGCCCGCGAACAGGGCCGCGTGCAGATCTTTGCCCTGCCGCTGGTGCGCTATCGCGGCAAGGACGAGATGTACGCGCTGATCCGCGAGCTTGAGGCGGATGGCTGCACCATCTTCGATCCGCATGTCTACACGATCGAGGATGGCGGCATGAAAACCATCGACGACACCCAGATCGCCTTCAAGAAGCAGGCCGATCCTTACGGCCTGATGAACCCCGGCAAAACCCGCGGCTGGACGCCTGAAATGGCGCTGGCCGAATGAACCAATAACCAAGAATACCGACAGGAGAGTCCCATGATCAACGGCAAGACCCTGATGCTGGCGCTGGCAGCCTCGGTCATCTCGACCACCGCATTTGCCCTGGACAAGGTGAAGTTCGGCACCAACTGGTTGGCCCAAGGCGGCCATGGCGGCTATTATCAGGCCGTCGCCGATGGCACTTATGAGAAATATGGCCTTGAGGTCGAAATCGTTCCCGGCGGTCCGCAGGTCAACAACCGGCCCATGCTTCCGGCGGGAAGGCTGGACTTCCTGATGGGCGGCAACCTGCTTCTGTCCTTTGACAACGTGCGCAACGGCATTCCGACAACGGTGGTCGCGGCAATCTATCAGAAGGACCCGCAGGCGCTGATGGCGCATAAGGGCAGCTATGCAAGCTTTGCCGATCTCGCCAAGGCGCCCAGCGTGCTGCTGGCCAAGGACGGGCAGTTTTCGTACTGGAAATGGATGGTCGACGCCCATGGTTTCCGTGACGAGCAGGTCCGCCCCTATAACTACAACCTTGCGCAGTTCCTGCAGGACAAGCAGATGGTCCAGCAATCCTATGCCACAGCCGAGCCGCTTTACGCCGCCGAGCAAGGCGCGCCGGTCGATGTGTTCCTGCTGGCCGA
This sequence comes from Paracoccus litorisediminis, assembly GCF_009711205.1. Lineage (GTDB taxonomy): Bacteria > Pseudomonadota > Alphaproteobacteria > Rhodobacterales > Rhodobacteraceae > Paracoccus > Paracoccus litorisediminis. The sequence goes on from NZ_WMIG01000003.1 coordinate 53,589, forward strand.
TCAGGGTTGGTCGACCTATGCCAGCACCATCGAGACCCGCCAGCAGCTGATCGAGGAAAACCCCGAGCTGGTGGAGCGCTTCGTCAATGCCTCGATCGAGGGCTGGTACAACTTCCTCTATGGCGACCGCAGCAAGGCCTATGACGCGATCATGGCCGCCAACCCGGAGATGACCAAGGCCAAGCTGGATGCCGAGGTGCAACAGATGATCGATCTGGGCATCGTTGACAGTGGCGATACGCTGGAAAAAGGTATCGGCGCGATGAGTGAGGACCGCCTTGCCGCCTTCCAGAAGCTTGCCGTCTCGGCCGGATTGATCGACGAGGGCGCGGTTGACCTTGCCAAGGTCGCCGACCTGCGCTTCGTCAACAAGGGGACCGGTCTGGACATCCGCAAGACGCTGGCCGGTCATTGATTGCCCGCGGGCAGCGACAATCGCTGCCGCCCAGACCATGAACACCATCTGTCGGGACGCTCCCCCGCGTCCCGCAGGTCAGACAGCAGGAGAGCCATGTCCAGCGCGAAACAAAGGCGGGAAGCGATCCACGACAGCATCCGCGATGCGGCTGTGGTCGAATTCGCACGCAATGGCCTTTCGGGGACGTCGACCCAGGCCATTGCTCAGGCCGCCGGTATCACCAAGGCGCAACTGCATTATTACATCACCTCGAAAGAGGATCTTTATCAGCAGGTTCTGGGTGACATCGTGACCCGCTGGAAAGAGATCTTCTTTCTGTCCACCTCGGCGCCGGACGACCCCCGCATCGTCATCGCCGACTATGTCCGGCGCAAGATACGCCATGCATTGCATCACCCCGAAGTCGCGCGCTTCTTCGCGCGCGAGATCGCTCGCGGCGCTCCTGAAATGGCGCGGCATTGGGGTCCGTTGCGACAATCCGTGGATGAGGCCACGGCCATCATTCAGGGTTGGATCGATACCGGACGTATCCGTCCGCTCGATCCCCTGCTGTTTCAGATGAACCTTTGGGCGGTGACCCAGCATTACGCCGAATACGAAACCCAGGTCCGCATGTTGATGGACAGGCCCGCGCCGACGCTTCTGGACGAAACCCGCATCGTCGAAGAGGCAACCGCGCTGTTTCTGGGCCGCTGCGGTCTTCTGGACTGAACCAGTTCCTCACCCCGCAAGACGGAGGACGCCTTGACCCATGTCCTGATCCTTGGTGCCGGTCAGGCCGGCGCCGCACTGGCCGCGCGCTTGCGCAATCTGGGCCATGACGGGCCCATTACGCTGGTCGGGGACGAGGACGCGCCCCCCTATCAGCGCCCGCCGCTGTCGAAGAAATACCTGCTGGGTGAAATGACGCGCGAGAACCTGTTCCTGCGCCCCGAGCGCTTTTACACCGAACAGGGCATCACCTTGCGGCGCGGTCGCCGCGCCGTCGCCATAGACCGTGATCGGCATCGTGTCGATCTGGACGGGGAATGGCTGATTTACGACCATCTTGTCCTGACTACCGGCACGCGCCCGCGACTTCTGCCTGCCGCAGCGGGCGGAGATCTGGCACAGGTCCATGCGCTGCGCGGGCTTGCCGATATCGACCGTCTGGCACCCGAACTGCGCCCCGGACGGCGTGTGCTGATCGTGGGCGGCGGGTATATAGGGCTTGAGGCTGCGGCTGTCTGTCGTCGGCAGGGTCTGGATGTCATCCTGATCGAGGCTGCGCCGCGCATTCTGCAACGCGTCGCGGGCGAAGAAACCGCAGCTTTTTTCCGCGACCTGCATCGCGGCCATGGCGTCGAGATATTGGAGGGGACCGGCCTGACCGCGCTGCATCCCGGTGCGCCCGTTCGCGCGGAACTCTCCGATGGCAGCCACCGTGAGATCGACTTCGTGATTTTGGGTATCGGGGTTCTGGCCAATGACGAATTGGCGTCGGATGCCGGGCTGGCTTGTGATGGCGGCATTGTCGTCGACGCGCAGGGTCGGACCTCGGACCCGCGGATATGGGCTGCAGGCGACTGCACCCGCCTGCCCTGCCATGGCAGGATGATCAGGCTGGAATGCGTCCAGAACGCCATTGATCAGGCCGAGACCGTCGCTGCCAACATTCTGGGGGCCGAGCAGGATTACCATCCCAAGCCTTGGTTCTGGTCGGATCAGCATGACATCAAGCTGCAGATTGCCGGGCTAAGTGACGGCCATGACAGCGTGATCACCCGACCGGGGGCGACAGGGCAATCGCATTGGTATTTCGCAAGCGACAGGCTGATCGCCGTAGACGCGATGAACGACCCCCGCGCCTACATGATCGGCAAGCGCTTGATCGAAGCAGATCGCTCACCCCTGCCCGATCAATTGCGCGACCCCGGTTTCGATCTGAAAACCCTGCTCTGATCCCCATCTCCGCAAGCCAAGGACCGCAATGACCCTGACCCCGCTTCTGCCCGCCTCGATCGCCCCGCCGTTTGGAAACTATTCCCACGGGATCGGAACAGAGACGCTGGTGGTCACATCAGGCCAGCTGGCGCTTGCCGCGGATGGCTCGGTGCCCGCCGGGATCGAGGCGCAGGCCGAACTGTGCTTTACCAATATCGCCGCCATTCTGGCCGAAGCGGGTCTGGATTTCAGCCATGTGCTGCGCTTTTCCACCTATGTCACTCGCCGCGAGGACATGGCGCCCTATATGGCGGTCCGCGACCGCGTGCTGGCTGGGCTGCCGGTAAAGCCTGCCTCGACCCTGCTGATCGTTTCCGGCTTCACCCGCCCCGAATTTCTGATCGAGATCGAAGCGCTCGCCTCTCGCTAAGCCGAATTCACGGCTCCTGAGTCGAAGGTTCATCGCTGGGCGCAAAACCTCCTTCGCTGTTTTCTTGGCCTTCACGCGATGCATTGATCGCGGCTTCAAGCACCGGCCCCCAGGCGGCGAAGAAAGCCTCCGGTGGTGGCATGACCGAGACGACGACCTCGCAGCCGTCATAGGGGGGCGCGTCTGAGGCCGCCGCGAAGGTCACCCGCTGCCACGGCCCCGTTACGTCAAGACCACTGGCCGCAAGGCCGCGGGCGGCGTCGGCGGCAGCCGCCAGCAGCGCAAGGTCACCTGGTTCGTCCTCGACAAGCGTGACGGCAAGAGTGGCCCCTTCCGGGATCACCCCCGCAAAACTACCACCAGCCGGTCGCGTCATGGGGTCCACGTCGAACTGCCGCTCGGGACTGTCACCCAGCGACGGATCGGGCACAGGAAAGACCGCGTAGGGCACTGCCGGTCCCCCCGCATCAAGCTTGGCCCGTCTGAAGCAGACGATCGGAACCGGCCCGTCCCCATCGGCAAAGCGTTCGACCAGATGCAGCGACGGGATTTCGGTTTCCTCGGAATACCCCCCTTTCAGGGCCACCTGGACCGGGATGCCGCCGTCGCCAAGGACCCGTATCGCGGCAGCAACACGGGCGACCAGATCCTTGTAGCCCACTCCGGCCAGAAGTCCGGCCGGCTCGTCACCGCCGCGATAAAGCCGCGCCGCCTCTTTGTCGGACTTGCCCGGCGCGACCTCCAGATCAAGAACAAGCCGTGCAAGGAACAGGTTGTCACAGGGATCGGCAAGCATCGCCATCAATGCGTCGTCGTCGGGCATCGCGGGCAGAAGCGGACCGTTCGGTCCCATGTAGCGCATGGCGGCAGCGGTAACCGCGACCCTCGCCGTCGAAAGACGGATCTGACCGATCCCATAGGACCAGTCTGGCCAGTTTCCCGAAATGTCGCGCCACAATCGGGCGATAGACAGTTCAAGGTCACGCCGCCACGCCGGACGCGCGTAGCCCTCGGCGGTGGCGATGCCGATCGCCAGCGGCGTGCGTCCACAACGGGCAACCGCACCGGTATCGACGAAGGACCAAGGGTCGTCCGGCCCTCCTTCCTCCGGCTCCATCAACCGGACCAACCCGACACGATGCATCGAAACGACCGCAAGGCGTTCGGCCGGAGACAGCGTCATGCCCTTTGCAACCTCATCGGCGTCCGAAGCGCCAAGATACAGAAACGGCGCAAGCGCTATGGCAAGCGCCAGCGCAATCACCACCGGCGCGAACAGACGCCAGAGCGCCCGCCTCACTTCGACCCCGAGATGAGAAACGCGGCCACTCCGGCGGTGAACGCCGCACCGATCGAGCTGAGGATCGGGCGCATCAGCGGGTGATCGGCGACGGTTGCCAAGGTCAAAGGCGGCCATTCTGCCGAACGCGTCATGACGGCTTCGGCCGCCTCCGCGCCCGCCCGCGCGAATAGCGCATAGCCCGCGAAATAGATAAAATAGGCGATGAGAAACAGAAGTCGCTGCGGGGCTAAAGCCGGGTCGATCAGCAGGTCCCACATCAGGATATAGGGCCAGGCCATCAGCAGCGCCGAGAGAAAGGCCGCATATGTCAGGGTCAGGTCCAACTGCTCATCGACCAGCCGGTCGAGCATCGCCGCGGACCCCCGTAATGCAGTCTGGGCGATCCGCGCCTGATAGATCAACGCGGCGAGCGCAAAGGCCACCACAAAGGGCAGCGCAAACTTGATCACGAGCGACTGCAGCCTGAGCACCGAGCGCTCATCGAACAGGAATGACGAGAAGGTGAAATAGAAGCGATCAGGCAGAAGCAGTGCAGCCGTCTTGATCGCCGCCAGATTCAGGAATGTCGCAACCAGAAACAGATGCGGATGGATCGACTTCATTCTGCCCTCTCTGCATATGCAAAGTGCGAATTGTCGTGCCGAGTCGCGCTGATGCGCCGATCAATGCCCGCAGGTTAACACATCTGGCCAACGACCGCGCGGACGATGGCGTCGAGAACCCCGCGCAATGCAGGAGAAGACGGCGTCTGGCGCTGAACCGCCCTTAAGTCGCGTCTGGTGACCCGACGCCGTGCGGACGGCGGCTTTTCCAGTTCACCGCACACAGCGGCTGCGTCGCCGTCATCCCGCTTTGGGCGTCGGTCGCATTTCCGCGAAGCCGAATGACGACAAGCTGTGCAGGTGCAACTGGCGAATTTTTTCACAACACCGCCCCGAGGGCCGAGGAAAGTGAACAGCCCCGCGCGAATGGATGGTGGTGTCTTCAGTTGCCGATGCGAGGGGCCTTTGTTCGGGTCATGCGCACCAGCGTACCATCGCGCGACATCGCCTCGTGGAAGCCCACCATAACGACAATCAGCACGCCGGGCACCCATAGCAATCGCCATGTAACGACCACCAAGTTCGACCAGCCATCCGATATCGGGCGGGCGGGAAAGATATCGAAGCCGAAAGGTGCAAAACCCATTGGCCCGCATCAAGGCGATAACCGGCACCAGCAGTTTAACCAGATACAGCATGCCATGGCCTACGGCTGCCGCCTTGCCCAGCAACCCACCTCGATGGCTCGGTCGATTGCGTCGGTTGGCCAGCGCCCAGATCACCCGCAGTACGATCAGCACCCAAAAGAGGGTTCCGACAGGCTGATGCGATGCCAGCAAGGGCGATAGAAACGGCTGGCGGCCAAAGATCAACCGCAGCCCATCCCGAGAAATTGCCGAGCCAGCGATGCACCTGTGCATTAACCGTGTCGCGCGGCCATAGACTTCGAGCGTATCGAATAGCGATGTTCTTATCTCGGTCATGTCTAACTCACGGCTCTGGCCTGCTCTGGGTTCTAGGCTGTGGGAGCCTGAGAATGGCAGATCGTGTCGGCATGGTTCCGCGCCGCAGCAGGCGGATCTCGACGCGAAGACCATCGTGCCGCCATGGTCACGGAAGACATCCCGGGCGATGGACAGGCCCACTCTCGGTCGAGCAGCTGTCCTCGCCGCGCACGAAAGGCTCGCAGACCTTGGGCAATAATGCGGCTGGAATGCCGGGACCTGTGTCCTCGATGCGGATCAGGGCGACATCTTGGCCGTGCGACAGTCAAGGTCGCGCCTCGGCCCTTGAGAAGGTCTTTCGGTTGCGAGGCATGGCTGACCTTGCCTGACAGTTGGGCGCGGATCGCGGGGGCGGTGGGGAGGACGGCGATCCGCGCCCTTTCCCTCATGCCGCGCGTGTCAGTTTCACGCCGGGAAAATCGACCGGCACGTCCTGCGCGACATTGAGGTAATCGATGAAGAGGTTAAGGGCGACATGGGTGATGATCTCGACCACTTCCTCATCGCCCAATCCCGCAACCCGCAGGGCATCGACATCCGGGGCGGCGATACGTGGGTCGGTCGAGCGACCCGCTTGCGCCTCGACTATCTCGATACTGCTGAAACCGGCCTTGCGGCCGACGCCCTTATGCGTGGCAAGGCAGTAGGTGTAATTGTTGCGGTCGGCGATCTGCTCACCCACCTTCAGAACCAAGCGCAGCAAATGACCCAAAATGCTGCTCGGCGCGGCTGGGGAATTGGCGGCCACCTTGAACATGTCTGGGACCATGCCAAAGGCTCCGCTGATCCGGGTGAGTTGTTCGGCGGTGATACCCATCGCACTGGACGGGTCGATCAGACTGATCCGGCTCATCTGCGGTCCTTTCATCTGGAAATGGTCAGTCCAAGGGCGCCACCTTGCCCGGCAGGCTCAGATTGCCCGAGGCCACCTTGAAGACATTGCTGACGCAAAGCAGGGGCGCGTGCAGGTTGCCATTCACCTTCAACCCCGCCGTGACCCCATCATATGAGGCCCCGGCAATCCCGCCGATCAGTTGCAGGGGGATTTCGACATCCACCGCGTCGCCCTTGAAGGTCGTCGGGTATTCGGGGCTGTCGATCAGCAGCGGCACGCCCGGCCATGTCGCGGGCAGCTTCGGCTTGGCGCCTTCGGGGATGTCGATGACCTTCAGCCCGCCGCCGCAGGCCTTGTCCTCGGCCAAAACGACCCAATGCGGATGCCAGATGTCGCGATTGACGCCGCCATTCGCCGCATCGTCGAAATCGGGGTGAAAGGTCACGGCCAGCGCGACGATGCCCTGCTTGGCCTCGAACCCGATCTCGGCGCTGTCGAGCGAGGTCGGCCACACATAGGCGTAGACATCCGAGCCCTCGAACTTGCCGGTTGCGGCTGGTTTTTGCGCTCCGGCCTCGCCCCGGACGCGGGTCGAGAAAATCGCCGTCTCGTCCTTCATCGAAATCTTGGTCTCGATGATGTCGAAGGCGGCCTGCACGGCCTCGGTCGGCTCGGATTTCACGGAATGGGCATGGACCTGCCCGACCGAGGCAAGCAGCGCAAGCGAGGCGCAAAGATGGATGCGGGTCATCGGGCTTTCTCCGTATGGGTCACTGGTTACGCACGAAACTGGCAATGATATCCGCCGTAAGCTGCGGATGCTGGTGCTGCGGCCCGTGCCCGGCCTGAGGGAAGGTGACCAAGGTGACGCTCGGCAGGACCTCGTTCAGCGCGTACCAGTTCTCGACCGGGAAGATGATGTCGTGATCGCCGCCGATATGCAGGATCGGGACCCGCGTCGATTTCAGCATTTGCAGGACCGGCTCGGCGGGAAATGCCGGGCTTTTCGGACCATGCGCAAGCAAGGGACGTGCGAATTCGACCGGAACCGGGGGCGACAGATCCTCAATTCGGGCCTCGATCCGCGCCTGAGACCGCACCGCAGCCGCGCGGCTTTTCTCGGATTTCGGCTCAAAGAACAGCGCGGTGATATCCTCGATCGAATAGCTGTCCTTGCCAGCGAGGTCATAGAAAAGCTGCTCGGCCAGTTTTACCAGATCGCCCGGCGGCGTGGTGCCAATCAGCGCAAGATGGCTGATCCGGTCGGGATAAAGGGTCAGCGCGGCCTGCGCGGCCATGCCGCCCAGGGACCAGCCGCCCAGGACGACATCGCGCAGACCCAGCCCCGCAATCAGGTCGCGGGGATCGGCGGCCATCTCGATCGGGTTATAGGTCGGGGTTCCGTCCGAAAGCCCCAGCCCGGAATAGTCAAAGACGATGACCTGAAAGCCTTGCCCAACCAAGGCCTCCAGAAAGGCCGGGTCCCAGAGGTCCATCACCCCACGAAAACGGTGGCATAGAATGATCGGCCGCCCCTTGCCCATCGCGCGATAAGCGAGCGTCCGGCCATTGACCGTCAGATAATCGGTGGGCGAGGTCGTTGCGGAAATCTGCTGGATATTCATATCTTTCCTCCGATCGGCGGGGGATTGGGACAGGCAGTTCATCCAAAGCCTAGCTTTTGCCGGTGGGGGCGTATTGTAAGCGATTGCTGCGTCGGATCAGACGCGGCGCGCCCTTAGCCACCTGCCCGGAGGCAGACCGACGATATTGCGGAAGTATCTGGTGAAATGCGCCTGATCGTAGAAACCGACCGCCAGCGCGACATCGGCTAGGGTCGATTCCCGTTCCTGCAACAGCACCTGCGCCACGCGCACCCTTTCGCGGATCTGCCAGATATGGGGCGATACCCCCAGCGAGACCTTGAAGGCGCGGCAGAAATGAAAGGGCGAAAGCTGGACCAGATTGCACAGCTCGCTCAACCGGATGTTCTCGGTCAGGCGGGCGCGCATGTATTCGATGATCAGCCGCCGCTCGGCGGGTGACAGCCCGCGCGGGCGATCCTCATGCGGGCGCTCGATCCGGGCCAGGTTTTGCAGCAGGGCCAGCGCCAGCATGTCGTCCCGCAGGGTCTCGGGCTGTTTGCCACCTTCGCAAGCCGCCTCATATTGACGGGCGATGTGCAGAAGCGCCGGATCATGGAACATGTAGCGGGGGCGGAAATCCGAAGGCTCATAGCCTTCGCCAAGCTGACGGCCCAGATTGGCGACGTCGAATTGCAGGACCAGCCAGCGCAGCGGCCCCGAGGGGTGATCGAAAAATCCCCATTGCCGCGCACCGGGCGCGGCCACGGTCATCTGATGCGGCGTATCATGCGTCGGGACGGGCCTGCGGCGGCCATGCGGGCCGATCATCACGCGCGCATCCGGTTGCGACAGCATGACGATCAGCCGCGAACAATCCGCCTCATCGGAATTGACCGAGGGGCGCAGGCACGAGGCCTCGACCACCTTGGCACTGAGAAAGGTCCATGCCGAGACCGACCTGATCCCATAGGATATCCCCTCATGACGAATCGTCGAGACCTGCTGCCAGGCTTCGGGGCCAAAGCTTGGCTTTGCCTGCGCTGCTCGGGCAAGACTGGGGCGCATGCGATCTGGCCCCGGCTCACGGACCGACTGACGCCAGCCGGTCCCGCGCGGCGTCATCGGCCACGGGATCTAAGGACAGTGCTGCGGTGACGCCTGCGGCATAGGCCGGATCGGCCCGCGCGCAATTCGCGACATGGCGTTGCCTGACCTCAATGCCCACTCCGGCCATGGCGCGGGCGGTGTTCTGGAACAGGCGCTGGCGCTCGTCCAGCGTCATCAGACGGAACAACGCGCCGGGCTGCTCGAAATGGTCGTCAGCCAATCTGTGGTCGTAATGATCCACCGCACCTTCCAGCGGCAGCGCTGGGTCCGCCTGTCCCTGACTGGCCCATTCATCGACCGAGTTCGGCCAATAGGCAATGGTCGATCCCGCATTGCCATCAACCCGCATCTGTCCGTCGCGATGATAGGCATGGACCGGACAGCGCGGTGCGTTGACCGGGATGTTCATGTGATTGACGCCCAGCCGATAGCGCTGCGCATCGCCATATGAGAAAAGCCGCGCCTGCAGCATCCGGTCGGGCGAAAAGCCGATGCCGGGCACGACATTGGCCGGGCTGAAGGCGGCCTGTTCGACCTCGGCAAAGACATTTTCGGGGTTGCGGTTCAACTCCATGACCCCGACCTCGATCAGCGGGTAGTCACGCTTCGACCAGACCTTGGTCAGATCGAAGGGATCGTGGCCATGGCTGCGCGCCTGTGCCTCGGTCATGATCTGCACGCAAAGGGTCCAATACGGGAAATCGCCACTTTCGATGGCGGTATACAGGTCGCGCTGATGGCTTTCGCGGTCTTCGCCGATCAGGGCTGCGGCCTCGTCATCGCGAAGATTTTCGATGCCCTGCCCGCAGCGCCAGTGGAATTTCGTCCAGACCCGTTCATTCGCGGCATTGATCAGGCTGAAGGTGTGGCTGCCGAAACCGTGCATATGACGATAGGAACGCGGGATGCCGCGATCGCTCATCACGATGGTCACCTGATGCAGGGCCTCGGGCAGCAGCGTCCAGAAGTCCCAATTGCTATGGGCGTTGCGCATCCCGGTCCGGGGATCGCGCTTGACCGCGTGGTTCAGGTCGGGAAAGCGCAAGGGATCGCGAAAGAAAAAGACCGGCGTATTGTTCCCGACAAGATCCCAATTGCCCTGTTCGGTATAGAATTTCACCGCGAATCCGCGAATGTCGCGCTCGGCATCCGCTGCGCCGCGTTCCCCCGCGACGGTCGAGAAGCGCGCGAAGACCGGCGTCTGTTTTCCGATCTGCGAAAACAGCGCCGCGCTGGAATGGCGGGTGATGTCGCTGGTCACGGTAAAGGTTCCATATGCGCCCGAACCCTTGGCATGCATGCGGCGCTCGGGGATCACCTCGCGGTCGAAATGGGCCAGTTTCTCGATCAGCCAGATATCTTGCAACAGCGCGGGACCGCGACGGCCAGCAGTCTGGATGTTCAGGTTATCGGCCACCGGTGCGCCATTGGCATGGGTCAGGGGCTTGTCGCTCATGTCATCCGCCCTTTTCTGGGTCGAGGTTCAGACGCTGTCGAGCGCCGCGATGAATTCGTGACTGGTCAGGATCGCATGCGCATAGGTCGGGCCGTTCACATCATGCGCATTGTGCAGCGCCTCGGGGCTGGCGGCGGCGGTCGCATCGCGGATCAGCGTCACGTGATAGCCAAGCTCGGAGGCGAAGCGCCCGGTGGCTTCGATGCAGGTATTGGCGATCAGCCCGATCAGGACGACATGCGTGACCTTGCGCTGTTTCAGCAGCAGATCCAGATCGGTATTGGCAAATCCGCTGGCCCCCCAATGTTCCTTGACGACGATCTCTCCCGCCCGGGGTGCGAAATCGGGAAACCATTCCGCGCCCCAACTGCCCTTGGCAAAGACCTGATGATGCGCGGCCCCCAGCTGATAGGGCGTCGGATGATCCCAGGTCTCGAAATCGCCCTTTTCCCATTGGTGATGCGGGACGATGAAGACATGCAGGTCGGCTGCCCGCGCCGCTGCAAGAACCTTGCGCAGGTTATCGTGCAGACCCAGACCGGTCGCGACCTGTTTTACCAGGGGCCATAGCTTACCGCCCTCGGCCAGAAAATCGTTGTAAGGATCGACGAACAGCAGCGCCGTTCGGCCCGGATCATAGGATGTGGGTTGGGACATCTGCGGCAGTCCTGTACGGCGAAATTTCGGGAAAGTCTGGTCCCGCGCATTGCCAAGGGAAATTCTACGACCGTGTGGCGGGGCCAAACCTTCGGATAGGCCGGATCAGGCGGCCTTGGCGGCTTGGCCCAGATATTCATCGGTCGAAAGGGCCTTGGCATAGGCGAATGACAGCGCCGACATGAAGGCGGCATGGGCCATCGCCGCCGGGACGCGGGTGCCGTTGAATTCCAGATCGCGAGAGGCGCAGGCGTCATGGACCAGCACCACAGCATAGCCGAAATCGGCCGAGGCGCGCGTCGCCGCATCGACGCACATATGGCTCATATTGCCGCAGATCACCACTTCCGAGATGCCGTTCCCGTCAAGATGGGACTTCAGATCCGTGCCCAGATAGGAATTGATCTGGTGTTTCAGCACGACATGCTCGCCCTCAATCGGTGCGACGGACGCGTGGATTGCGGCCCCCTTGCTGCCGGGACGAAAGAAGGGGGCGGCGGCGCTTTCGAATTCGTGGCGGATATGCACGACCAGATCACCCGCTGACCGCGCCGCGGCGATCAGGCGCGCGGTATTCGCGGCAGCCTCTTCGACCCCGACCAGCGGCCAGTCGCCATCGGGGAAATAGTCATTCTGGATGTCTATGACGATCAGGGCTTTGGGCATGACGCGCACCTCGCATTCGGGATGGGTTGATCAGCTTTGGAAGAAGGCAAGCAGGTCGGCATTGATCACGTCGGGATGCGTCGTGCACATGCCGTGATCGAAACCGGGATAGGTCTTGAGCACCCCGTTTTTCAGCAGCTTCGCGGAAAGCGGGGCCGAGTCCGCATAGGGCACGATCTGATCGTCATCGCCATGCATCACAAGGACGGGGACGCTGATCGCCTTCAGGTCCTCGGTGAAGTCGGTTTCGGAAAAGGCCTTGATGCAGTCGTAATGCGCCTTGGCCCCGCCCATCATGCCTTGCCGCCACCAGTTCTCGATCACGCCCTGACTGGGCGTCGCGCCGGGGCGGTTGTAGCCATAGAACGGCCCCGAGGGCACGTCCTTGAAGAATTGCGCCCGATTGGCAAGGAAGGCCGCGCGAAAGCCGTCGAATACCTCGATGGGCAGGCCGCCGGGATTGGCCTCGGTCTTGACCATGAGCGGGGGGACCGCGCCGATCAGCACGGCCTTTGCGACCCGGCCCGGCTTTGCCCTTGCGACATAGCGCGCAACCTCGCCGCCACCGGTCGAGTGGCCGACATGGATTGCACCCTTCAGGTCAAGCTGGTCGGTCAGCGCCGCGACATCGGCGGCATAGGTGTCCATCTCATTGCCAGTAAAGGTCTGGGTCGAGCGGCCATGTCCCCGCCGGTCATGAGCGATGACCCGGAACCCCTTGTCCAGAAAGAACATCATCTGGCTGTCCCAGTCATCCGACGACAGCGGCCAACCGTGATGAAAGACGATCGCCTGAGCCTCTCGCGGGCCCCAGTCCTTGTAGAAGATTTCGGTGCCGTCGGAGGTCGTGACATAGGACATGATGAAATCTCCCTGTTTGGTGGTGGCATCGGCGAGGGCCGGAAAGGGTGGCAGCATAGTTGCGGTCAGCGCCGCGCCACCTGCGATCAGGATACCACGCCGCGTGGCGTCGGGGAAAATCGGTGGATTGCGGGTCATGGGCACCTCGGGGCTGTAGGGCGGTGGGATGCGGCTTGGTCATGCTGGGCAGTAAGGGGCGAACTGACGAGTAAATCGTCGCAAAAAATTGCAAAGCAGGGACATGCCGGGACAAGGCGATAGCTGCCGTCGCGGATGGCCTTGGTGATCGCTACGCGGTTCCAGATGCTCTCAGGGCGCGCGGCCGAGCAGTTTTCGCCGGTTTGCCAGCGCCCGCTTGATGCCAAAGCCGAGATCATCACTCAACAAGAACCGCCGATCCTCGACCGGCAGATTTTCCGGCTTCGCGCTTGGACCAAAGACATGCGGCCGACATCGTCATGGGTAATCGGGTAGCCCCGCTTACAACAATCACCCAAGGTCTCGCCCGACTTGTAGGGCAAAGGCCTGGGTAAGGATGGGCTTGGTGAGATGAACCGGCTCGATCCCGGCCATCTTGAGGTTGTCGGCCAGCCGCCTGATGCGGGGCTGGAAATTCCAGCCCCGCACGGTTGTCGATCAGGACTCCCGCGCGGATCAGCGGGACATTTTCTTGCACGCTCCGAATGCACCGCCCTCAAATGCTGCCGGATTCGGCCCGCTCCTCAGGAGTGGCATTGGGCAGCAGCATCTCGGGTGATAAGTCTAGGAAACGCCCTTAAAGGCCCGAAATTCAGCAAAATTCAAGCCTATCAAACGCCATCCTCCCCTGCGTGAGGTTATCGCCGGCAAGAGGCTGCGGTCGTTGCAGTGGACGATTTGTAATAGCCACGCCATTCCGCGCATTGGCGATCAAGAGGGGCGAATAAAATAGGGCAGCAGGCGATTCCACGCAATATCGTACTTCGGAAGGGCGACAGCGCTGCGCATGGCCATTAGCATTCCACCATCGATCCCTGATTTCGGTAATGAGGTGAGTGGTGGAAGGCGCGTTTCAGTCCTCCGGAACGGGATATGAGGTCCGCTTCGGAGAATATCGTTTCCTTCCCGGCTCGGGCGTCCTGTTGCGGCAAGACAGCCCGGTCAGGATTGGCAGCAGGGCCAGGATGCTCCTGCGGACGCTCGCGCAGAACCCAGGAGAGACGATCGGCTATGCCGAGCTGATTTCCTCGGCCTGGCCCGGAATTCATGTCGATGAAGCGAACTTGCGCGTGCAGATGTCGGCGCTCAGGCGGTTGCTCGACGCCGGGTCGTCGGGGCCGTCCCATATCTCGAACACTCCCGGTCGGGGATATGCGCTGACCTGTCCGCCAGTCCCCAACCCTGAAAATCAGCTTGGGGCTGGCTTGAACGCAATGGGCCTGATCTCGCCCCTGTCCTCGATGATAGGCCGGGGTGAGGATGTTGCCATTGCCCTTGACCGCCTGCAGCGGCATCGTTGCCTGAGCATTGTGGGACCGGGTGGGATCGGCAAGACCCGCCTTGCTGTCGAACTGTGCTGGTGCCTTGCCGATGACGATCAATTTCGGATCTGCTTTGTAGATCTGGCGCCGCTCGCTTCCGCTGATCTCGTGCCGGCAGCCATCGCCGCGACGTTTGGTGGGACGGGCGATCCGCATAACGCGCCTGAACAGCTTATCCTTGCGGCGGTCAGGGCGACCCCGACCCTGCTGGTCCTCGACAATTGCGAACATGTGCTGGACGTGACTGCTGCGCTTGCCGGACGCCTGTTGCTGCAAGCGCCGGACCTGCGCATTCTGGTCACGAGCCGCGAGCCGTTTCTGATCGATGGCGAGGCCGTCCTGCGTCTTGGCGGACTTGAGCTACCCCCCGAAGGCACCATGCCCCCGTCGCTTGTCGAGGCGCTCAACTATCCCGGTATTGAACTGCTGGTCGAACGGGCGATGGCCGCGCAAAGCGTTTCTTTCTCGGATCAGGATGTGCCCGCGCTGGTCCAGATTGCGCGTCGCCTTGACGGCATTCCACTTGCCATCGAACTGGCTGCCGGTCGGATCGAGGCGATCGGCGTCGAGGCCCTTGCCCATGCGCTTGAGGGGCAGATCAGCCTTCTTGACGGCGGCAAGCGCACGGCATTGCCGCGTCATCGCACGCTGGCAGCAACGCTCGAATGGAGTTTTAACCTGCTATCCGAGGATGAGCGGAACCTGCTGGTGATGCTCAGCGTCTTTCAGGGCGAATTTCAACTGGAGGCCGCCGGGCAGGTTTCAAAAAGTGAATTCGAGAGCCTTCTGCGTCTGGTCGCCTCGCTGGTCACGAAATCCTTCGTGATCGTCAGCCGCTCGGGCCAATCGGTGCGCTACCGCCTGCTGGAGACGACGCGCGCCTTTTGCGCCTCGCGGCTGGCGGACAGAGCGGATGCGCCCGAAATCCAGCACCGCCACGCCGCACATCTGGTCACCGAACTGGCGCAGGCCATCCGGATCGGCGGCACCAATGCAGAGGGCAGAGGCGACCACAATGCCGAATTGCGCCGGATCGCGGCCGATATCCGCGCGGCCATCGCCTGGGGGTTGCGCGAGGGCGGAGATGCACGGCTAGCGGTGCAACTGATCGTCGAGAGTGGCCCGATGTGGCTGCGGCTTTCGATGCTCAAGGACTACGCTCTGGTCATCGAACGGGCGATCGACATTTTCTCGAACCATCCCGATCTTGACGAAACCGATCTGGTCTGGCTTGCGCCCAGCCTGCACAAGGCCTGGTACAATTCACTGGGCCTGTCGCCAAAGGTTCAGCCGATGCTGATCAAGGCCATTGATGTGGCACATCGGACGGAAAACCGAAGCTGCCATCTTGACTGTCTCTGGGCGATGTTTGGGACCCGCCTGACCCAAGCCAGATATGGCGATGCCCTGATCTATGCCCGCGAATTCCAGCAGGTCGCGGAGGCCTCGGGCGATACGGCGCAGATCGCGATGGCACATCGCATCGTCGCGCTCAGCATGTGGCGGGACGGGAATCTTGTCGATGCCGCGCGTCATGGACGGGCGGCGTTGCGATCGAATGCGCAGATGACGGCCCATGTCCAACTGGACCTGATGTACAAGCAGGGCGTGACGTCGCGGGCGAACATGTCGAACCTGCTATGGCTGACCGGTCAGGCCGATGCCGCGTTGGACTTGGCACATGAGGCGGTGACGGTCGGGTTGTCGGGCGATCTGCTTGGGCTGGCTTATGGCCTGGGAATGATGATCATTCCGCTGACTTTCTGGGTCGGGGACATCGAGCAGGCCGAGTCGCTTTCCGCCCTGCTGATGAAGATCTCGGCCGAGAACGATTACAGCTATTGGGGGCGCTGGGGTCGAACCTATCAAAGCGCGGTCCACCGCCTCAAGCACGGAGTGGCGGCGCCCGACGATGCCATCATTGCTTACGCGGACGAATTGGACGGGCTGCACCGCCATATCCTTGCTACGATCCTGCCGGGCCTTCCCATGGCATGGATCACGCAGATGGACGGAGAGGAAAAACGGCACCATCCCCATTGGAGCACCGCCGAATTGCAGCGTATCGCAGCGATGCAGCTTCTTTCCGGCGGTGATGCCGAGGGCGCACGCGCGCAGTTGGAATTCGCGTTTGAGACAGCCCGTAGTCAGGGCGCCATGGCCTGGGAGCTTCGCATTGCAACAAACCTGGCCGAACTGGACCTGCATAGCGGGTATCAGACCTTGGCGCGAGACAGACTCTCCGAGAGTCTCAGGCGCATGACCCAAGGCACGAAAACTCAGGATGTAAGGCAGGCGAGGCGGCTGCTGTCGGCCATAAAGTGAAGCTCGGCGGCGTCTTTACTGCTGTTTGGGCAGGAAAGGCTGACCGGATCTTCAAGCATTCCGTGGCCAGAACTGATCATACCCAACTGGTGACCAATTGGGGAATACCGCAGCGCTGCAGGCTTTGATCGCAGATCGTCGGTAGATACCCGCAACGCTTCACTGCCATTGCAAACGGCCAAGATTGACGCGTCGCCAAGGGCTAACAGCCCTCGCTGGTCATGTCCTTCCGCGTGGTGTCATTTTTGGGATGGCCTGAGATCATGGTCAGGCGGTTTGAGCGGTGATGCTGGGAATGGGGATCTCCTCCTTGGCGATCTGGGCCACGGCCTCGTCCATCGATGGCGCGGCGGGCAGCCGCTATAATACCTTCCTGCCCGAGCACCTGCTGAAGATCGCGATCATTGTCACCTGCCCGACGATCAATGGCGCATCGGCGGGGCGCTGCGTCTGCAAAGCACCTCGGGTAGAATGGCGTCTTTGATCCGCGTCTGGCCGAGTCCCCGATCCGTCAGGGCGGTTACGGCACTCTCGACCTGACCGCAGGCGGGAATATCCAGATGAACGCGAACGACGTGTCCGCCCGCGATTACCACGGGGTCGTCGATTCCTATTCTTGTAGCAATCTCGTGGGCGATCCCACGTTCTGATTGGCGAGGGAACGGCATCGAGGTGTGCCGACTGCCGCTACTTTGCTACGCCACTCATGAGCAATGTTTGGGCAGAATTCGCTAGTCCGGCATGCGTGATGGATGACGGAAAGATTGGGCTTCTGCCGACGAATACACCCGTCCAATAGAAAAACCCCGCCCTGCACCTGCAGAACGGGGTGATTTTTGCCGGGTTTCCCGGATCAGGTCACCGGGGCGGGGTTGAAGACCGCCAGCGCGTTATGGATGCCCCAAACATCCGACCACGGCTTCTTGCGACCGCTGGCCACGTCAAGGATCAGCTCGAACAGTTGCTGGCCGACTTCCTCGATGGTGGCCTCGCCGGTGGCGACGGGGCCGGCGTCGAAATCCATCAGGTCGTGCCAGCGTTTCGCCAGATCGGTGCGGGTCGCGACCTTGATGACCGGCGCGGCGGCCAGACCGTAGGGCGTGCCACGACCGGTAGTGAAGACCTGAAGCGTCATGCCCGAGGCCAGCTGCTGCGTGCCGCAGACGAAATCCGAGGCAGGCGTCGCTGCAAAGATCAGGCCCTTTTTCGTCACCCGCTCACCCGGCGCCAGCACCTGAGAGATCTTGCTGCTGCCAGATTTCGCAATCGAACCAAGAGCTTTCTCGACGATGTTCGACAGTCCGCCCTTCTTGTTGCCGGGCGAGGGGTTGGCGCTGCGGTCGGTGCGACCCTGCGCCAGATAATCGTCATACCATTTCATCTCGCGCAGCATGGCGCGGCCGGTTTCCTCATCGGCGCAGCGGGGCGTCAGCAGATGCACCGCATCGCGCACCTCGGTCACTTCCGAGAACATCACCGTGCCGCCTGCCCGCACGATCAGGTCGGCGGCATAGCCAAGCGCCGGGTTCGCGGTCACGCCCGAAAACGCGTCCGAGCCGCCGCATTGCAGGCCAACCACCAATTCGGATGCCGGGACGGTTTCGCGGGTGCGGCGGTTCAACTGCTCCAGCCGTTCCTCGGCCATGGCCAGAATGCCGTCGATCATCGCCTGAAAGCCGGTGAAGCCTTCGTCCTGCAGGCTAAGGACATTGCGCATGGCAAGGTCCGAGGGCAGTTCGGGCATCAGGGTCTCGGGGCGCAGCTTCTCGCAGCCAAGGCCGACGACCAGAATCTCGCCGCCGAAATTCGGGTTCCGGGCCAGGTTCTGCAAGGTGCGGATCGGGACCACGGCCTCGGGGGCGTTGATCGCCACGCCGCAGCCGTAAAGGTGGTTCAGGCCGACCACGTCATCGACATTGGGGTATTTCGGCAGCAGGCGTTCCTTGATGATGCGGACGGCGTGATCGACCACGCCCGCCACGCAATGCACCGAGGTCGAGATGCCCAGCACGTTGCGCGTGCCCACGGTTCCGTCGGCATTGCGGTAGCCCTCGAAGGTATAGCCTTCCAGCGCAGGCAGATCGGCGGGAACCTTGGTCGCCAGCGGCAGGCTTGCCAGTTCCGGCGGCGTGGGCAGTTCCAGCAGCAATTCGTTGACCCAGGACCCGCGCGGCAGGGCCTTGATCGCATAGCCGATGACCTCGCCATAGCGGGTGATCGCGCCGCCTTCGGGGATATCGGCCAGCGTGACCTTATGGGCCTGCGGGACGTGATCGATCAGGGTGATGTCACCCATCTGCGTCCCGGCGGGCAGGCCGCCGGAATTGACGACGATGGCCACGTTGTCGCTGGGGTTCAAACGGATCGAACGGGGGGCTTCCATGGCTACCTGCTGGTTCATCTCGGGCTCCTCGGGTTGCGCCGGAACCGGCGCAGGAATGTCACGTAAATGGCGGCAACCCGAGGGCCGCCGCCAAGACTGTCATCACGCGTTTTGCGCGACCAGCGATTTCTTCAGCTCGACCCGCTCGATACGACCGACAAAGACCAGCATCATGAACAGGGCGACTGCGGCGCTAAGACCGACAAAGACCAGCGCGCTGTTGAACGACCCGCCGCTGGCCTGCACCAGATAGCCGATGACGATCGGCGTCACGATGCCGGCCGAGTTGCCGAAGGTGTTGAACAGGCTGCCCGAGATGCCGCCGGCTTCCTTGGGCGAGGTATCCGACACGATCGCCCAGCCCAGCGAGCCCACGCCCTTGCCGAAGAAGGCCAGCGACATGAAGAAGATGACCAGCGCGTTCGAGTCGACATATTCGCAGGCCAGCATCGACATCGCCAGGAACATGCCGATCACGATCGGCGTCTTGCGGGCGACGGTCAGCGAATAGCCGCGTTTCAGCATCTGGTCCGACAGCCAGCCGCCCAGCAGCGCACCGGCAAAGCCGCACAGCGCCGGCAGCGAGGCGACAAAGCCCGCCTTCAGGATCGACATGCCGCGTTCCTTGACCAGATAGATCGGGAACCAGGTCAGGAAGAAATAGGTCAGGATGTTGATGCAGAACTGGAACATATAGACGCCCAGCAGCATGCGGCTGGCCAGCAGTTCCTTGATGCATTTCATCGTGTCGACGGTCTTGGGCTTCGCCTCGGATGCGGCATAGTCCAGATCGACCAGCGCGCCGCCCTCACGGATATAGTCCAGCTCGGCCTGATTGACGCCCGGATGCAGGCGCGGCGGGAAGATGAACTTGCCCCAGACCGCAGCCAGCACGACGCCAAGCGCGCCGATGATGTAGAACACTGCCTCCCAGCCGAAGGTGTGGACGATGAAGCCCATCAGCGGCGCGAATGCGGCAGTGGCGAAATATTGCGACGAGTTGAAGATCGCCGAGGCAAACCCGCGTTCCTGTTTCGGGAACCAGGCCGAGGTCAGCCGGGCATTGCCGGGGAAGCAGGGCGCTTCAGCGGCACCCACCGCCAGACGCAGGCCGAACAGCAGCGCGACAGCGGCGCCACCGGTCAGGAAGCCGACCAGGCCTTGCGCCATGGTGAAGACCGACCACAGCAGCAGACCCCAGAAATAGACTTTGCGCGAGCCGTGCTTGTCCAGCATCGTGCCCATCGGCAACTGCGCCAGCACATAGGACCAGGCAAAGGCCGACATGATGTAGCCCATCTGGACCGAGGACAGGCCAAGGGCCGCGCTCATGTCCTTGCCCGCCATCGACATGGTCGCGCGGTCGGCATAGTTGATCGTGGTCGCGATGAAGAGCATCGCAAGAATGCCCCAGCGGGCATTGGTGCGCCGGGCCTCTGCCGCAGCAGAGCCCAGATGTGTGGACATATCCAAAGGCTGTTCCTCCCGAGCCTGTATCAGTTCCAGACGACCTGAGCGGCGCGGGTCGCGCATTATCCGCTGGATCAGGGCGCGGGGATTCGTCCCGTCGCAAGCCGTTGAACCGGTTGGATTTTCAGGTCGCCATGCAGTTACATGTCATACAACTATGCGATTCACCGCCGGTTTGACAATACAAATAATACAAGTTGGCGAGACGCCGCCCGCGATCCCTGCCGCAGCCCCCTTGCCACAGACCCTGCCCCGCACAAGGCGCGCCCCTACACATGGGGCGCGCGACGGACTATCTTTCGCCGCGGAGGAGGCGTCGCACCCGTCGCGACGCAAGGAAATACAAGTGGAAAGCAGATTGAGGGACGACAGGACCATCCCGGACGAAAGCGCGCGCGGCGCAGGCGCGGCCACGCTGGCCGACCAGATCTATGACGAGATCCTGCACCTGATCCTGAACAAACCCCTACCCGAAGGCAGCCGTCTGCCGACCGAGGCGCAGTTCTGCCAGATGTATTCGGTATCCCGGACCGTCGTGCGCGAGGCCCTGTCGCGGCTGAAGATCGACGGCATCGTCACCTCGCGTCAGGGTCAGGGCAGCATGGTGCTGCGCAAGCCCAATGCGGGCGTGCTGGATTATCCCGATATCGGCAGCATCGCCACGATGCAGCGGCTGTTCGAATTCCGGCAGGTCATCGAATGCGAGGTCGCGGGTTTTGCGGCGACCCGCCACACGCCCGAACAGCTGGCCCGGATCGAGGCCGCGCATCGCGCCGTGGACGTGGCCCTTGCCGCCGGTGCGCATGGGATCGAGGAAGACCGCCTGCTGCATCTGGCAATTGCCGAGGCAGCGCATAACGCCTTCCTGCTTGCGGCTTTGGCCTCGGCCGGGCCGCAATTCGTCAAAAGCATCGAATTTGCCCGCAGCTTGTCAGGCAGGCTCAGCCCCGGCCGCATCGCATTGGTCAGTCAGGAACATGCTGCCATTGTCGAGGCAATCCGTGCCCGCGATGCGGAAGCCGCGCGGGCCGCGATGGCCGAGCATCTGACCCGCACCCGGACCCGCGTCTTCCTTGAGGAATAGGGCGGTTCAGCCGGCCAAGCTGGCCGCCTTGCGGGTAGCCGCGGCGAAACCTTCCTGAAGCGCGGTGTCAAAGCCCAGCCGCTGCGCCTCAAGCAGGCCAGCGGCGGTGGTCCCGGCGTAATCGACATAGCTTTGCACCATGGCCTCGGCCTCGGCCATGCGGCCCGACAGCAGGCGCGCGGCGTCGCAGATGACGGCCTCGGCGGCGTGTTCGGCGACCGAGCGGGGCAGCCCCTGATCGGTCAGATAGCGCATGATCGCCACCGCCATCAGCGCCGGATAGGCCGGACCGGCACCGGGCACGGCGGTCATCAGGTCCAGTTGCGATTCCTCGGTCAGTTCTTCCTCGCGCCCGATGGCCGACAGAATCGCGGCGATCCGCGCCCGGTCCTGCCGGGTCACGTCCGGCCCCGCCACCCAAGGCGAATAGGACGCCCCGATCTCGGCCGCGGCATTGGGGATGGCGCGGACGGTGCGCGGCCCGATGGCCGCGATCGGCACCCCCGCCATCACCGACAGCACCAGCCGCCCCTGCCCCGCGAAATCCAAGCCCGGCCAGTCCTGCGGGCGCACCGACAGCACGACGACCTCGGAGCGCTCGACCAGATCGCGGCAATCGCGCGCCCATTGGACCTTATGGCCGAAATAATCCTCGCGCGGGCCGGAGCGGTTCAGGATCACCAGATCCTGCGCCTCGACCGTTTCGGTCGCCAGCAGCGCCCGCCCCAGTGCCGCGCCGATCCAGCCGGTGCCGCCAATGATGCCGATGGTCATGAGGCCTCCTCCAGTCCCGCCCGGAACCGCGCCAGTTCCGCCGCATCGGGGCGGCGTCCGGTATAGATTTCGACGTAATGCGGAATGCGTTCAAGCCGCGTGGTCAGGCTTTCGCGCGTCTGCATCGAGATATAGCCGATCTGCACCAGATAGACCGTCCGCGCCCGGACATCGGCGTCCTTCGGGTCATGGCCCCAGCGCATCAGCAGGGATTCGATCGCGGATAGCCGCGCGGCATCGGCTTCCTGCAACCGGACCATCATCGCCCCATCGCTTAGCGCCCAGCTGCGCGCGGCGAATTCCAGCCTTGCGTCGAAACGCTCGCTCAGGAAACAGCCGATCAGGTTCAGCATCGCCTCGGTCTCGGTCGCGGCAAAGGCATGGCTGGCGGCGACCAGCGGCGCGGTGGTGCGTTCCGCCCACAACCCGGCCAAGGCGTCCAGGAGCGCCGCCCGATCCTTGAAAAACCAGTAGAACGAGGTCCGCGACAGCCTCAGCCGCGCCGCCAGGGGCTGGATCTTGACCGCATCGACGCCGTTTTCGATCAGCGCGTCATAGGCCGCACCCAGCCACAAATCGGGCGAGCCGCGCCAGCCTGCATCCTGTTCCTGAACGCTATCCATGCATCCAGACTAGGGCCGCCCGCGTGCTTGGGCAAGAAAATGTTCAGTCATGAACGAAAACTTGACACATATGAACAGTTTTGGAATCCTGCCTTCAGCAACCGGAGGCCGACATGTCCCGCGACCCGCTTCTGCAGCCGTTTCAGCTTCGTCATCTGACGCTGCGCAACCGCATCATGATCACATCCCACGAACCCGCCTATGCCGAGGACGGGATGCCCAAGGAACGCTACCGCGCCTATCACGTCGAACGGGCGCGGGCGGGCGTGGCGATGACCATGACGGCGGGCTCGGCCAGCGTGGCGCGCGACAGCCCGCCCGCCTTCAACAACATCCTTGTCTGGAAGGATGAGGTCGTCGGCTGGATGCGGCAGCTGGTCGACGAATGCCACGACCATGGCGCGGCGGTGATGATCCAGCTGACCCATCTGGGGCGGCGCACCCGCTGGGATACCGGCGACTGGCTGCCCGTCCTTGCCCCCAGCCACGAACGCGAGGCCGCGCATCGCGCCTTTCCCAAACGCATCGAGGATTGGGACATCGCCCGCGTCATCAGCGATTTCACCGATGCCGCCGAGCGGATGAAGGCCGCCGGCGTCGACGGGATCGAGCTTGAGGCTTACGGCCACCTGCTGGAACAATTCTGGTCGCCGCTGACCAATGATCTGGAGGCACCCTATGGCGGATCGCTGGACAATCGGCTGCGCTTTGCGATGCAGGTGCTGGGGTCCATCCGCGACCGCTGCGGGCCGGATTTCATCGTGGGCCTGCGCTATACCGGCGATCAGGATCTGCCCGGCGGCATGGGCAAGGCCGAGGGGCTGGAGGTCAGCCGCAAGCTGCGCGACAGCGGGCTGGTCGATTTCCTGAACGTGGTGCGCGGCCATATCGACACCGATGCCGGCCTGACCGACCTGATCCCGATTCAGGGCATGCGCAACGCCCCGCATCTGGATTTCGCCGGAGAGATCCGCGCCGCGACCGGGATGCCGACCTTTCACGCCGCCAAGATCCCCGATCTTGCCACCGCCCGCCACGCCATCGCCAGCGGGCGGCTGGACATGGTCGGCATGACCCGCGCCCATATGGCCGACCCGCATCTGGTCCGCAAGCTGGTCGAGGGGCATGAGGACGACATCCGCCCCTGCGTCGGCGCGAATTACTGCCTCGACCGTATCTATCAGGGCGGCATGGCCTTGTGCCTGCACAACCCCGCCACGGGCCGCGAACTGACGATGCCACATGTCGTGGCCCCCGCGCCCTCCCCGCGCCGCGTGACGGTGGTCGGTGCCGGACCGGGCGGGCTTGAGGCCGCCCGCGTGGCAGCCGCCCGCGGCCATCAGGTGACGGTGTTCGAGGCCGCGTCCGAGCCCGGCGGCCAGATCCGCCTGACCGCGCAGGATGAAAGACGGCGCGAGATGATCTCGATCATCCGCTGGCGCTATGATCAATGCATCAAAGCGGGTGTCGGATTCCGGTTCAACACCTATGCCGAGACCGACACGGTTCTGGAAAGCGATCCCGATATCGTGGTCATCGCCACCGGCGGCCTGCCCCATACCGAGGTGCTGGCGCAGGGCAATGATCTGGCCTGCTCGGCATGGGATATCCTGTCGGGTGATGTGAAGCCGGGGCGCGAGGTGCTGGTCTTTGACGATGCGGGCGATCATGCCGGGCTGATGGCCGCCGACCTGATCTCGGCCAGCGGGGCGCGGGTGGAAATCGTCACTCCCGACCGCAGCTTCGCCCCCGAGGTGATGGCGATGAATCTGGTGCCCTATATGCGCGCGATGCAGGGCCGCGACACCACCTTTACCGTGACGTGGCGGCTGGTCGGGTTGGCACGCGAAGCCAACCGCATCCTTGCCACGCTGAGCAGCGATTACGGCCCGGTGACCCGCGAAAGGCTGGTCGATCAGGTCGTGATCAACCACGGCACCCGGCCGCTGGACGAGCTGTATTTCGATCTGAAGCCCCTGTCCCGGAACTTGGGTGAAGTCGATTACGAGGCGCTGGTGGCGGGTCAGGCGCAAGGGCTTGCCGCCAATCCGCAGGGCCGCTTCCAGCTGTTCCGCATTGGCGATGCGGTCTCGGCGCGCAATACTCATGCGGCGATCTATGATGCATTGCGGCTGATGAAGGATCTGTAATTTCACTGAAAAGACGACAAAATATAATTTGAATTGCAAATCAATTTAAAGTCGCCATATTGGCGGGATGACACAGGATTCCCCCTCGGCTCGTTCGCGCTTCGGCATTCGTTTTTCGCTTCTGGCCCGGCGCTGGCGGCGTGCCATCGACCTGCGGCTGGCCGCGGCTGGCCTGTCTGACGCCAGCTGGGTGCCGCTGGTCCATCTGCGGGAAACCGGCGGCGGCATCTCGCAAAAGGAACTGGCGGCGCTGGTGGGCGTCGACGGCTCCAGCCTTGTGCGGGTGCTGGATTTCCTGTGCCGCGAAGGTCTGGTCGAACGTCGCCCCGACGCCAGCGATGGCCGCGCCAAGCTGATCCACCTGACCCCCGCCGGTGAGGCCCGCGTCACCGAGATCCGCCGCGAGCTTGGCCGCGCCGAGGACGAATTGCTGGCCGATCTGGCCGATACCGACATTGCCGCGATGCTGGGCCATTTCGACCGGATCGAGGCCCGGATGGTTTCCCCGACCGAGGGCAAGCGATGACCCAGACCCTGTCCCGCCGTGCCGCCACCCGCCATCTGCTGCGGCCCCTGCATCTGCGCGACAGTCTGACGCTGGCGCGGCAGCCGTCTTTGCGCAATGCGGCGCTGGCCGGGTCTCAGGCGGCGCTGACGCTGGCGATTGCCCTGCCGCTGGTGCATCTGTCGCCATGGCACGGGCTGACCGGCTTTGCCGCACTTGGCGCGCTGGTCGCCCTGTTTGGCCGCTTCGCGCCCGAGGGGCAGCGCGCCCGGGTGCTGCTGCAAAGCGGTGCGCTGCAGGTTCTGGCGGTGCTGTCCATGTCGCTGGCGGTCTGGCTGGGCCTTTCGGCCAATGGTCAATTGACCTTGCTGGCGCTGGCCAGCGGGGTGCTGTTCTTTGCCACGACGACATGGCGACTGGGACCGCCGGGGGTGCTGATCTTTGTCTTTGCCGCCGGGGCCGCGATGGGGCATCCGGTCACCCTGCCCGAGATATTCGGCCGGGTCGCGGCGACCGGTCTGGTCGCGGTCCTCGCCTGGGCGGTCTGCACCCTGACCGAGGTGCTGCGCCATGCCGCCGGGCCCGACCGGCCCTTGCCGGTCGAACCGGTCCGCCCGCTGGGACATCGGCTGACGGCCTCGGCACGGGTGGTGCTTGGCGCGGGGATCGCGGCATTTGCCAGCGACATGGCGGGCGCGGCGCATCCGGCCTGGGCGGCGATGGGGGCGATCGTGGTCATTCAGGGCCCGTTCTTGCATGTCAGCATGTCCCGCGCCCTGCAGCGGATGGCGGGAACGGTTGCCGGGGCGCTGCTGGTCTGGCTGATCCTGCAGGCTGACCCTTCGTTCTGGGTGCTGATCGTGGTGCTGGCCATGCTGCAAATCACCACCGAGCTGATCATCGGCACGAATTACGGGCTGGGACAGATCCTTGTGACGCCGATGGCCCTGCTGATGAGCTATCTGGCGATGCCGCAGGCCTCGGGCGCGGCGATGGCGTCGGAACGGGTGCTGGACACGCTGGCGGGCGTGGTGATCGGCATGCTGGTCGCCATCGTCCTTTCGACGCTGGACGACCGGGCGCATCTGGCCCGCCATCACGACGCGCGTATGGCGGGCTGACGCCTAAACCATAAGTCGCAGTTCATCCGCGTTGACAAAATCGTGATCTCTCCCGCACCCTTCCGTTGGTTTCCACCGGGAGAGGAGCCCGCGCGGAAACGCTTCAGGAGGGGGGATCATGACTCGCAAGGGACTTCTTGCCGGGCTTTGCCTTGGCACGCTTCTGTCCGGGCCGCTGGCCGCGCAGGACAACATGGACAAGCTGACCAGCATGAAGCGCACGGATGCGACCTTTACCACCGTGCCGCAGGACGATGACCGCGCGACGGCACTGAAGGACATCGTGCCGTTCATCAAGGTGCCCGACGGGTTCGAGGCCAGCCTTTACGCCGTCGTGCCCGATGCGCGCTCGATGGCGGTGGCGCCGCAGGGCACGGTGACCTTTGTCGGCACGCGCAAGGACAAGGTCTGGTCTGTGGTCGATCGCGACCGCAACCGCATCGCCGATGAGGTCAAGGATTTTGCCCCCTCGGTCACCTTCGACCTGCCGAACGGTCCCTGCTTTTCGCCCGACGGCTTCCTGTTCATCGCCGAGCGCAACCGCGTCCTGACCTTCCCGGCGGCCGAGTTCTTCTTTGAGGGGCCGGACCCCGCTGTCGGCGTCGTGGTGGACAAGGGCAAGCTGATCCCGGCCGAGGAGGAAAGCTTCAACCACACCGCCCGCGTCTGCCGGGTCGGGCCGGAAGGCAAGCTGTATATCTCATTGGGGCAGCCGCATAACATCCAGCCGGTCGACAAGCATCAGATGTATGACGAAACCGGCATCGGCGGCATCATCCGCATGAACAAGGACGGCACCGGGCGCGAGGTCTTTACCCGCGGCATCCGCAACTCGGTCGGGCATGACTTCAACCCGGCCAATGGCGAGCTGTGGTTTACCGACAATCAGGTCGACGGCATGGGCGACGACATCCCGCCCGGAGAGTTGAACCGCCAGACCAAGCCCGGCCAGCATTTCGGCTTTCCCTGGGTGAATGGCGCGGTCGAGATCCCCGAATACAAGGACGTGCCGCGTCCCGAAGGTGTCGAATTCACCGCCCCCGCCGTGGAAATGCAGGCCCATGCCGCCGATCTGGGCATGCGCTTCTATGTCGGCAAATCCTTCCCACAAAAATACCACGGCGGCATCTTCTCGGCCCAGCACGGGTCGTGGAACCGCACCAAGCCGGTCGGCGCAAGGGTGATGTTCACCCCCGTCGATGCCGAGGGCAAGGCCGGCACGCCCGAGGTCTTTGCCGAGGGCTGGCTGGACGAGGAAACCGGCGAATATCGCGGCAGGCCGATGGACATCGCCTTCCTGCCCGATGGCTCGATGCTGGTTTCGGACGATTTCGCCGGGGCAATCTGGCGGATCGCCGCGAAAAAATGAGGGGGATGCTTTCCCTGGCTCTCGGCGGGCTGCTGCTTGCCGGGGGCGCGCTGGCCGATCCGGTGGGCAACCGGGCTGACGGGCGCAAGCTGGCCGGGCAATGCCGGACCTGCCACGGGCTGGACGGCAAGTCCCAGATGCCGGTCGCCCCGAATATCGGCGGCGAATCCGAGACCTATATCCGCGCGCAGCTGACCGCCTTTCGCGATGGCAGGCGGGTGAACGAGATGATGACCATTGTCACCCGCAACCTGAACGACCAGCAGATCGCGGATCTGGCCGCATGGTATGCGGGCCATCGGATCACCGTCACCATGACCGCCGATCCGACGGGCGCGCCCGAGCAATGCGTGACCTGCCACGGCGCGGATGGCATCAGGCTGATCGACGAGGCCCCGAACCTTGCCGGTGAGAACAACATCTATATCGACACCCAGCTCAAGGCCTTTCGCAGCGGCTCTCGTCCCAGCGAGATCATGGCCCCGGTCGCGGCCGAGCTGACCGATGCCCAAATCCGCGCGGTGGCCGATTGGTACGGGGCGACACAGATCGCCATCGAGACGGTCGAATAAGCACCGCTGCGGCCCTGTCCGGGTCGCGGCGGGTGGCGCGGGGCTTGACCCGCTGGGGTCGGGCTGCTTCATGGCGGGGACCACATCGCGAAAGGGGCGGCAATGGCCTTTACCATCAGGCAGTTGCGCTATTTTCTGGCCGCCGCCGAAAGCGCGTCGGTTTCCGGGGCGGCGCAGGCCTTGGCGATTTCGCAATCCGCCGTGACCGAAGCCATCCGTGATCTTGAAGCCGATCTGGGCGTGCAACTTTTCGAACGTCACCCGCGCGGCCTGGACATCACGCCCCGTGGCCATCAGTTCCTGCGCCATGCCCAGACCATCCTCGCCTCGGTCTCGGATGCGCGGCAAGCGATGGTGGCCGAGGCCAAGCAGCTGTCGGGCAAGCTGAATATCGGCGTGACCTCGCTGGTGGCGGGCTATGTCATCTCGGACGTGCTGGCGCGGTTCCGGCGCGCCAATCCGGGCGTCGAGGTCGCGGCGCTGGAGGATTCGGGCGAATATCTGGAACACCTGCTGATCGGGGGCGAACTGGACGCGGCGGTCATGGTCACGTCTAACCTGCGCGACCGGCTGGCCTTGCAGGCCGAGATCCTTGAGGTCTCGCCCTATCAGCTATGGCTGCCGAACGGGCATCCGCTGGCGTCCCAGCCCTCGGTCTCGATCGAGGATCTGGCGCAGGAACCGATGATCATGCTGCGGCTGGACGAAACCGAACAGCCGACCCGGCGCCTGCTGGACGCATTCGGGGCAAGGCCGCGCATCGCCTTTCGCACCCGGTCGGTCGAGGCGGTGCGCTCACTGGTGGCGACCGGCGCGGGGATCGCGCTGCTGCCCGCGCTGATCTATCGCCGCTGGTCGCTGGAGGGCGATCCGATCGTCTCGCGCGATGTGTCCGGCGCGCTGCCGGTGGTGCAGGTGGGCGTGGTCTGGCGCAAGGGCGCACCGCTTTCGCCGGCGGTGCGCGAGTTCATTCGTACCGCCCAATCCCAGCGTTTCCGGCGCTAGAAGCTAGCTATCGGTTTTTCCGATAGCGCCCTTCTGACAATTGAATTTGCGAAAACGCACTTGTGCGCACATGCTTTCCCGCAAGGGGCCCCAAAGGTCTCGGATCAACAGGGAAAACAACATGAACAAGCTGCTGAACGCGCTGGCCTCGGGTCTGGCGCTGGTTGCTGCTGGCGCATTGCCGGTCTCGGCCGAGATGCTGACCAAGCTGGGTGAGCCGGAAGGCGCGCTGTCGATCGTCGCTTGGCCGGGCTATATTGAGCGCGGCGAGACCGACAAGGCCTTTGACTGGGTCACCAAGTTCGAGGAAAAAACCGGCTGCAAGGTCGAGGTCAAGACGGCGGGCACCTCGGACGAAATGGTCTCGCTGATGAACCAGGGCGGCTTCGATCTGGTCACGGCCTCGGGCGATGCCTCGCTGCGGCTGATCGCGGGCGAGAAGGTCCAGCCGATCAATACCGACCTGATCCCCAGCTGGAAAACCGTCGATGACCGCCTGAAGGACGCGCCTTGGCACACGGTCGACGGCACGCATTACGGCACGCCCTTCATGTGGGGCCCGAACGTGCTGATGTACAACACCACCATCTTCAAGGAAGCGCCGAAAAGCTGGGACGTGGTCTTCCACGAACAGACCCTGCCCGATGGCAAGTCGAACAAGGGCCGCGTTCAGGCCTATGACGGCCCGATCTACATTGCCGACGCGGCGCTGTTCCTGATGAAGCACAAGCCGGAACTGGGCATTACCAACCCCTATGAGCTGAACGAGGACCAATATGCGGCAGCGCTGGAGCTGCTGAAGGGTCAGCGCCAGTTGACCTCGCGCTATTGGCATGACGCCATGGTCCAGATCGACGACTTCAAGAACGAAGGCGTCGTGGCATCCAGCACCTGGCCGTTCCAGGTGAACCTGCTGGCTGCCGACAAGGCCCCCGTCGCCAGCACCATCCCCGAGGAAGGCGCGACCGGCTGGGCCGATACGCTGATGCTGCATACCGAATCCAAGCACGCCACCTGCGCCTATCTGTGGATGGAACATTCGCTGGCCTCGAACCTGCAATCGGACCTGTCCGTGTGGTTCGGCGCAGTGCCTTCGGTTCCGGCCGCCTGCACCGATGGCCGTGGCCAGCAGACCGCCGAGGGCTGCAAGACCAACGGTTACGAAGACTTCGACAAGATCTGGTTCTGGCGCACCCCTACCTCGAAATGCGAGGCCGGTGGCTGCGTGCCCTATCATCGCTGGGTGTCTGACTACATTGCCGTCATGGGCAGCTGATACCATCCGGTCCGGGCCACGCGTGCCCGGACCCCCTTCTTCAGGAATACGAGTATGACAGAAGCTGTGAGTTTTCGCGGCGTGTCGCGCTATTTCGGATCGGTCCGCGCCGTGGATGGCGTCGATCTGGACATCCGCGACGGCGAGTTCTTCGCCATGCTGGGGCCGTCCGGCTCGGGCAAAACCACCTGCCTGCGGCTGATCGCCGGGTTCGAGCAACCGACGGCGGGCGACATCAAGATTTACGGCGAACAGGCTGCGGGCGTGCCGCCCTATCGCCGCAACGTGAACACCGTTTTCCAAAGCTACGCGCTGTTTCCGCATATGAATGTGCGCGACAACGTGGCCTTCGGTCTGCGGGTCAAGGGCGCGGGAAAACCCGAACGCCACAAGGCCGCCGAGGACGCCTTGGCCATGGTGGAACTGGCCGGGTTCGGCGACCGCCGCGCTGGCGAGTTGTCGGGCGGCCAGCGTCAGCGCGTGGCCTTGGCCCGGGCGCTGGTCAACAAGCCCAAGGTCCTGCTGCTGGACGAACCGCTTGGCGCGCTGGACCTGAAGCTGCGCGAGCAGATGCAGGAAGAACTGCGCAGCCTTCAGCGCGCGCTTGGCCTGACCTTCGTCTTCGTCACCCATGATCAGGATGAGGCCCTGTCCATGGCCGACCGCGTTGCCGTCTTTGCCAATGGCAAGATGCAGCAGGTCGGCACCGCCGAGGACATCTATCGCCGCCCGAACAGCCGCTTTGTCGCGGATTTCGTCGGCTCCTCGAACGTGGTTCCCGCCGATTTCGTCGGCGCGGGTCCGCATGATCGCTGGGCCAGCCTGCGCCCCGAGGATATCCGTCTGGACCCGCTGGGCCATGAGGCAGTGGTCACCTCGCGCGCTTTCCATGGCCGGGTGATCAAGCTGGGCCTGAAGCTGGGCAATCAAAGCCTGACCGCGCTGATCCCCGCGACCGAGACCCTGCCGCAGCCGGGCGACAAGGTTCGCGTCGGATGGGACCGTGCCCGCGTGCATGTGATGGGGAATGGCGCATGAGCGCCGGGGCCATCCTTCCCGCACGCGGAGGGCTTGCGCCACGCCTTTTGGACTGGATGATGCGCCACCCGGCGATGTTCACCTTCCTGCTGGTGCTGCCGATCGTGCTGTGGCTGGGCATCGTCTATATCGGCTCGCTGATCGCGCTGCTGATGCAAAGCTTCTTTTCCATCGACGAATTCTCGGGCGTGGTGAAGCACGAATTCACCCTGTCGACCTATGCCGAGCTGCTGCGTCCGGCGAATTTCGACATCATCCTGCGCACCGTGGTCATGGCGGCGGCGGTGACGCTGGCCTCGGCCGCGATTGCCTTTCCCATCGCCTATTACGCGGCGCGTTACGCCAAGGGGAAATGGAAGGCGCTGTTCTATATCGGGATCATGCTGCCCCTTTGGTCCAGCTATCTGGTCAAGGTCTATGCCTGGAAACTGGTGTTGGCCAAGGAAGGCATCCTGACCTGGATCTTTGAAAAGCTGCATCTGATGTGGCTGCTTGACGGGCTTCTGGCCCTGCCGGTGGTGGGCGGCAACTCGCTGTCGGTCAGCTATCTGGGGACCTTCATCGTCTTCATCTATATCTGGCTGCCCTATATGATCATCCCGGTCCAAGCCGCACTGGAACGCGTGCCGGGCGCGATGATGGAGGCCGCATCCGATCTGGGCGCGACGCCGGGGCAAAGCTTCCGCATGGTGCTGTTCCCCTTGGCGCTGCCGGGGATCGTCGCGGGCTCGATCTTTACCTTCGCGCTGACCTTGGGCGATTACATCATCCCGCAGATCATCGGCTCGGGTCGGCTGTTCATTGGCCAAGCGGTCTATGTCCAGCAGGGCACCGCCGGAAATATCCCGCTGGCCGCGGCCTTTACCGTCGTCCCCATCGTCATCATGGGCGTCTATCTGTGGGGCGCACGCAAAATGGGGGCATTCGATGCACTCTGATACCCGCACACCCTTGCCCCTGAAGATCGCCGCCATCGGTGGGCTGGTCTTCCTGCTGGCCCCGATTGCGCTGATCTTCGTCTATGCCTTCACGACTGAGGAGAAAAGCTTCCAATGGCCGCCGCCGGGCCTGACGCTTAAATGGTTCGGCGTCACCATGGGCCGCGCGGATGTCTGGGAGGCGCTGTTCCTGTCGCTGCGGGTCGCCGCGATCTCGACCGCGATTGCGCTGGTCTTGGGCACGATGACGGCGGCGGCAGTGGCCCGCACCCGCTTCTTTGGCCGCGAGACGATCTCGCTGCTGGTCATTTTGCCCATCGCTTTGCCGGGGATCATCACCGGGATCTCGTTGCGCTCGGCCTTCTCGCTGCTGGATATTCCCTTCAGCACCTGGACCATCGTCTTGGGTCACGCGACCTTCTGCATCGTCGTCGTCTATAACAACGCGGTCGCGCGGTTCCGCCGCACCTCGGGCGCGCTGATCGAGGCGGCGATGGATCTGGGCGCGGATGGGTTGCAGACCTTCCGGCTGGTGATCCTGCCGAATATCGGGACCGCGCTGCTTGCGGGCGGAATGCTGGCCTTTGCGCTGTCCTTCGATGAGGTCATCGTCACCACCTTTACCGCGGGGAACCAGTCCACCCTGCCGATCTGGATGCTGGAGGAGTTGATCCGCCCGCGCCAACGCCCCGTCACCAATGTCGTCGCCATGCTTGTCGTGCTGGTCACGGTGTTCCCGATCCTTGCGGCCTATTGGCTGACCAAGGAAGGCGAGCACACCGAAGGCGCCGAGAAATAAAGAAATTCAGGGAGAAGAACATGCAAACCCAGATGCTGATCGGAGGCTCGCTGGTTGCGGGCACGGAAACCGAGGAACAGGTCCTGAACCCCCGCACCGGCGAGGTGATCCTGACCCTGCCCGAGGCCTCGATTGCGCAAGTCGAATCCGCCGTCGCCGCTGCCAGCAAGGCTTTCACGACTTGGTCGCGCACCACGCCGGCGCAGCGCTCGGGCTATCTGCTGAAGATCGCCGACCGGATCGAGGCCAAGGCCGCCGAGTTTGCCTCGCTTGAGGCGCTGAACTGCGGCAAGCCCGGCCATTTGGCGCTGAATGACGAATTGCCCGCGATCATTGACTGCTACCGCTTCTTTGCCGGGGCGGTACGCAATATGTCGGGGCCGGTCGCGGGGGAATATCTGCCCGGCCATACCTCGATGATCCGCCGCGATCCGGTGGGGGTCGTGGCCTCTATCGCGCCGTGGAACTATCCGCTGATGATGATGGCATGGAAGATCGCGCCTGCGATTGCGGCGGGCAACACGGTCGTCTTCAAGCCGTCCGAGCAGACCCCGCTGACCGCCCTGAAAATGGCCGAGATCTTTGCCGAGGTGCTGCCCGAGGGCGTCGTCAACATCATCCTTGGCCGTGGCGACACCGTGGGTGCGGCGCTGATCGACCATCCCGCCATCGCCATGATCTCGATCACCGGCGACATCGCGACGGGGCGCAAGATCATGGAGGCCGCGACCAAGACCATCAAGCGCACCCATCTGGAACTGGGCGGCAAGGCCCCGGTCATCGTGCTGGACGATGCCGATCTGTCAGCCGTGGTCTCGGGCCTGCGCGCCTTCGGCTATTACAATGCCGGTCAGGATTGCACCGCCGCCTGCCGGATCTATGCCCATAGCGCGATCTATGACCGGTTCGTCGCCGATCTGACCGATGCCGTGTCCTCGATCGGCTTTGCCAATACCGATGACAGCCTGAATGAGATGGGGCCGCTGATTTCCCCCCGCCAGCGCGACCGCGTCGCCAGCTTTGTCAGCCGCGCGCGGGAATCGAACCATATCGAGGTCACCACCGGCGGCGAGATCCATGACGGCCCCGGCTTCTTCTACAAGCCCACCGTCATCGCCGGTGCCCAGCAGAAGGACGAGATCGTCCAGCGCGAAGTTTTTGGCCCGGTCGTTTCCGTCACCCGCTTCGATGAGGTCGAGACGGCGGTGAAATGGGCCAATGATTCCAATTACGGGCTGGCGTCGTCGGTCTGGACGCGGGATGTGGGTAAGGGCCTCGATCTGTCGTCACGCCTGCAATACGGCTGCACTTGGGTGAACACGCATTTCATGCTGACCAATGAAATGCCGCATGGCGGGATGAAGCATTCCGGTTATGGCAAGGACATGTCGGTCTATGCGCTGGAGGATTACTCGGTCGTCCGCCACGTGATGATCGCGCATTGACCCTTTGGCGCGGCGGTCCTGCCGCCGCGCCTAAACCGGAATCGCGGTCTGGTGCTTCACCCGCCGCAGCACAAAGATCGAGGACGAGCTGGCGATGACCTCATGGTCAAGGATGCCATGCATCAGCACGCGTTCGTAATCGGCCACGTCCTCGGCCACGACATGCAGCAGATAATCCCAGTCGCCGCTGATCGAATAGCATTCGACCACGTTTTCCTGCGCCTCGATAAAGGCCTCGAACGCCGCGCGCTGGGTGCGGCTTTGCGACTTCAGCCGGATCTGGCAGAACACGTCCAGACCCCGGCCCAAGCGCGCCGGATCGACCAGCCGCACCGTCTGTTTCAGGATGCCCGCCTGCTCCAGCGCCTTGACCCTGCGCCAGCAGGATGCGGCGGATGATCCGACCCGATCGGCCAGTTCCTGACTGGACAGCCCGCCATCCTGCTGCAATTCCGCGATGATCTTGCGGTCGATGGAATCGATCTGGGTCATTTTATTCGCCGTGTCTGGATATGTGAAACGTATGTTTCACAATACGCGCAAATCCCGACACGATTGAAAGAAAAATTCGCCGAAAAAGGGTCAGAATCCATTCCAGAAATGGGAGGAATTCATGCCGTCACGCGCCACCGTCACCGCCTTGCGCCACGCGCCTTCGCCCAGCGTGGACTGGACCCGCGTCCTGCGTCACATGGCGCTGAGCCGCGCGCTGGACGAGATGGAGGAGACCCGGCTGGTCCCGGAAAAAAAGGTGCTGTATCAGTTCTCGGCCCGTGGCCATGACATGGCGCAGATCCTGCTGGGGCTGCAACTGGACGGGCCGCATGACGCGGTCTGCGGCTATTACCGCTCCCGTCCCCTGCTGCTGGCGCTGGGGGTCGACCCCGAGGACGCGCTGGGATCGGCAATGGGCCGCGCGGGCGGCTATTCGGACGGGCGCGACATTGGCGTCGTCTTCAACCATCCCAATCCCGGCGGCACGGTCGCCCTGCCGATGAGCGGCGGCGTCGGCGCGCAATATACCCCGACGGCGGGCTGGGCGCAGGGGCTGGATTACCACGCCCGCGTGCTGGGGTCCGACGAACACGCCCGCTCGGTCGCGGTGGTGCTGGGGGGCGATGCCTCGGTTGCTTCGAACGGCTTCTGGTCGGCGCTGACCGTGGCCACGACGCAGAAGCTGCCGATGCTGTTCTATATTGAGGATAACGGCTTTGGCATCTCGGTCCCCTCCACCTTCCAGACGCCGGGCGGCAATATCGCCGCCAATCTGGCCGCGTGGCAGGGCCTGCGGATCATCGCGGGCGACGGCACCGAACCCGCCGAGGCCGCCGCCCTGATCGAGGACGCCGTGGCCCATGTCCGCCACGCCCGCGCCCCGGTGCTGCTGCGCCTGACCGTGCCGCGCCTGCAAGGGCACAGCTTTCAGGACACCCAGACCTACAAGACCCCCGATCAGGTGCAGGCGGAATGGTCGCGCGACCCTTGGGCCAAGCTGAAATCCTATCTGGTCCCCGCCCGGATCAGCGAGGGGGACTGGCAGGCCGAAATCAGCGCCGCCCAAACCCGCGCCGAGGCCGCGTTGACCGCCGCCGAGACCCGTCCGCTTCCCGATCCGGACGCCGTGATGCGCCATGTCTTCTTCGAGGACGAGATGCAGCAGGTCGGTGGCCTCCGGGACAGGCCGACTGCGGAAGTGACCGACCGCCCCGCCCCCGAGGGTCAGCGCATCAACATGGTCACCGCGATCCGCCGTGTGCTGGATCAGGAACTGTCCCTGAACCCGCGCATGGCGATCTTTGGCGAGGATATCGGCGCGAAGGGCGGCGTCCATGCCGTTACTCTGGGCCTGCAGGAAAAATACGG
The DNA here is from genome assembly GCF_009711205.1 of Paracoccus litorisediminis. GTDB lineage: Bacteria > Pseudomonadota > Alphaproteobacteria > Rhodobacterales > Rhodobacteraceae > Paracoccus > Paracoccus litorisediminis. The sequence goes on from NZ_WMIG01000003.1 coordinate 90,637, forward strand.
GCCCGACCGGGTCTTTGACACCTCACTCTCCGAGGAAGGCATCATCGGCCGCGCCACCGGCATGGCGCTGGCCGGGCTGCTGCCGGTCCCGGAAATCCAGTTCCGCAAATATGCCGAGCCCGCGACCGAACAGTTGAACGATTGCGGCTCGATGCGCTGGCGGACGAACAACCGCTTTGCCGCGCCGATGGTGGTGCGGATGCCGGTGGGCTTCTTCAAATGCGGCGATCCGTGGCACAGCCAGACCAATGAGGTCGCCTTCCTCCACAGCCCCGGCTGGATGGTCGCGCAGCCCTCGAATGCCGAGGATGCCGTGGGCCTGCTGCGCACGGCGCTTCGCGGCAATGACCCGGTGATCTTTCTGGAACACCGCGCGATGCTGGACCATGCTTGGGCGCGCAGGCCATGGCCCGGCGACGATTTTGCCCTGCCCTTCGGCAAGGCCCGGTTGGTGGCCAAGGGCACGGACGCCACCATCGTCACCTGGGGCGGCATGGTCGAGCGCTGCGAGGCGGCGGCGGCAGGCCTGTCGGTCGATGTGATCGACCTGCGCACGCTGATGCCTTGGGACTGCGAGACGGTGCTGGCTTCGGTCAACCGCACTCATCGCTGCCTGATCGTGCATGAGGACCTGCAGACCGCCGGCTTCGGGGCCGAAATCGCCGCTGTCGTCGCCAAGGACGCCTTCACCGCGCTGGATGCCCCGGTCGAGCGGCTGACCATGCCCGACATTCCCAGCCCGCATAATCCGGTGCTGCTGGACCACGCCGTGCCCTCGGTCGCGGCGATCCGCGCGCGCCTGACCGATCTGCTGGGGTTCTGAGATGACCGATATTCTGGTGCCGCTGGAACAGGAAGGGACCGAGGCCGTGGTCTCAAGCTGGCTATGCGCGGTGGGTGACGTGATCGCGTTGAACGATCCGCTGGTCGAACTTGAAACCGACAAGGTCTCGGTCGAGGTGCCCTCGCCGATTGCCGGGCGGCTGGTCGAGATTCTGGTGCAGCCCGGCGGGCAGGCGCGGCCGGGCATGGTGCTCGGACGGGTCGAGCCGGTCGCCACCGCGCCGGCGGGGCTCGATGCCCCGCTGGGCGCGGCGCCCCCGTCCCCGCCGCAACCTCAGCCGCGGGACATGTCGGATTGGCATTCCCCGGCCGTGCGCAAGGCGCTGGCCGAAAGCGGCCTTGATCCCGCCAGCATCCGTGGCACCGGTCGCGACGGGCGACTGACCCGCGCCGATGTCGACCGCGCCATCGCCGCATGGGCCGACAAACCGAAAGCCGCCTCAGGCATCACAGGCAGATCCATTCCGCATGACCCGATGCGTCTGGCTATCGCCCGCAACATGCTGAAATCCGTGCAAGAGGCCCCACAGGTCACCGCCGTGTTCGAGGCCGATTTCAGCGCCATTGCCGCCCATCGCGCCCGCCACAATCCCGACCTCAAAGCCGAGGGTATCGCTTTGTCCTACACCGCCTATCTGGTCATGGCGGCAGCCCGCGCGATGCAGGCGGTGCCGCAGGTCAACAGCCGCTGGCACGAGGACCGGCTGGAGGTCTTTTCCGACATCAATATCGGCATCGGCACCGCGCTTGGCGACAAGGGGCTGGTCGTCCCCGTCATCCGCGGCGTGCAGGACCTGTCGCTGCGCGGCGTCGCCACGCGCTTGCAGGACCTGACCACCCGCGCGCGCGCGGGCCAGATCACACCTCAGGACATGCGCGGCGGCACGTTCACCATCTCGAACCACGGAGTCTCCGGCTCGCTTCTGGCGGCACCGGTGATCATCAACCAGCCGCAATCGGCGATCCTTGGCGTGGGCAAGCTGGAAAAGCGCGTCGTCGTGCGCGAGGTCGGCGGCATCGACACCATCCAGATCCGCCCCATGGCCTATGTGACTTTGACCATCGACCACCGGGTGCTGGACGGCCACCAGACCAATGGCTGGCTGACCGCCTTTGTCGCCGCGCTGGAAAGCTGGCCCATCGACGCTCCGGCTTAAAGCTTGGCTCGCGCGATCACCGCAAGCCCGGCTTCGAACGGTTGCAGGTCCGCCCCCAGCAGGGCCTGCAACTCGGATTGAAAGGCTTGCGCCAAGGGCGCCAGCCGCGCCATTACCGCGCGGCCCTCGGGCGTCAGCGACAACATGACCAGCCGCCGGTCGCCGGGATTGACCTGCTTGCGGATCAACCCTTGGCTTTCCAACCGGGCGGCGGCGCGGCTGACCTTGGATTTCTCCATATCGGCGCGGGCCTCGATCTCGCGCACGGATACCTCGTCCTGCTGCGACAGATGCGCCAGCACCCGCCATTCCGGGACCGAGATCCCGGCCTCGGCCCGGTAGCGCCGCTCAAAGGCCCGGCTGACCCGCGCGGCAGCGACCGCCAGCCGATAGGGCAGGAATTCGTCAAGCTGGAACGCGGTCATCGGCCACCCGTCGGATCGTCGCAGCCATTCAATCTTGACTTCGTTGCAAATGCAACAATCATGGAGATATCGGAATCGGAGGAGTTCCCGATGACCCAAATCGAGCTACCGCAAGGCCTGATCCGCGCGCCCTCGCTTGACGGGCCGCATGCGGGCTACATGCCCGGCTTCGGCAATGACTTTGAATCCGAGGCCCTGCCGGGCGCGTTGCCACAAGGGATGAACTCGCCCCAGCGCTGCAATTACGGGCTGTATGGCGAACAATTGTCGGGCACCGCCTTTACCGCGCCCGGCCATCAGAACGAACGGACATGGTGCTATCGCATCCGTCCCAGCGTCCGTCATACCCACCGCTTCCAGCGCATCGAGATGCCCTATTGGAAATCCGCGCCCTGCATCGACCCGGAGATCGTCAGCCTTGGACAGTATCGCTGGGACCCGGTCGCGGTGCCGGATGAGGCCCTCGACTGGATCAGCGGCATGCGGACCATGACCACGGCGGGTGATGTGAACATCCAGACCGGCATGGCCAGCCATATCTATCTGGTCACCCGCTCGATGCGGGACGAATATTTCTACTCCGCCGACGGCGAATTGCTGATCGTGCCGCAGGAAGGCCGCCTGCGCTTTTGCACCGAACTGGGCGTCATCGACCTTGAACCGCATGAAATCGCCCTGATCCCGCGCGGGCTGGTCTACCGCGTCGAGGTGCTGGAGGGCCCGGCGCGCGGTTTCGTCTGCGAGAATTACGGCCAGAAATTCGCGCTTCCGGGGCGCGGCCCGATCGGGGCGAATTGCATGGCGAACCGGCGCGATTTCAAGGTGCCGGTGGCGGCCTTTGAGGACCGCGAGGTGCCCTCGACCGTTACCGTCAAATGGTGCGGCCAGTTCCACCGCACCGAGATCGGGCATTCGCCGCTGGACGTGGTGGCCTGGCACGGCAATTACGCGCCGGTGAAATACGATCTGCGCACCTATTGCCCGGTCGGCGCGGTGCTGTTCGACCATCCCGACCCGTCGATCTTTACCGTGCTGACTGCGCCCTCCGGCGTCGAGGGCACGGCGAATATCGATTTCGTGCTGTTTCGCGAACGCTGGCTGGTGGCCGAGAACACCTTCCGCCCGCCTTGGTACCACAAGAACGTCATGTCCGAGCTGATGGGCAATATCTATGGAACCTATGACGCCAAGCCCAAGGGTTTTGCCCCCGGCGGCATGAGCCTGCATAACTGCATGCTGCCGCATGGCCCGGACCGCAATGCGTTCGAGCGGGCCTCGGCGGTGGAGTTGAAGCCCGAGAAGCTGGACGAGACCATGTCCTTCATGTTCGAGACCCGCTTCCCGCAGCATCTGACCCCGTTCGCGGCGCAGGCCGGGCATCTGCAGGAGGATTACATCGATTGCTGGGCCAGCCTTGAGAAGAAATTCGACGGCACGCCCGGAGTGAAGTGATGCCGCCGGGGGCTTCGCGCCCCCGGACCCCCGCGGGGTATTTTCAAAACGGAGAATGAGGCAAGGATGGTCCTGATCAGGTCGTGGCTGCGTTCGGCGAATGCGCCGGGCTGCCCCTTTCCCCTGAACAACCTGCCTTGCGGGGTGTTTTCGGTGGGCGAGGTCGCGCCGCGCTGCGGGGTGGCGATCGGGGACATGATCCTTGATATGGCGGCGGTTGAGGGGCTGCTGGGGTTGACGGGGCCGTTGTTCGACGCGCCAAGCTGGAATGCGGTCATGGCGGCGGGACCGGATGTTTGGGCGGGATTGCGGGCGCGGCTGCTGGATTTGCTGGTCGAGGGCGCGGTTGAGCAGCCCATGATCGCGCCGCATCTGGTGCCACAGGCGGGTGCGCGGCTGCATCTGCCCTTCCGCGTCGCGGAATACACCGATTTCTATGCGGGTCGGCATCACGCGCAGAATGTCGGGACCATGTTTCGCGGGGCCGAGCATGCCCTGCCGCCGAACTGGCTGCATATGCCGATCGGCTATAACGGGCGGGCGTCCTCGGTCGTGGTTTCCGGCGAGGAGGTGCGCCGGCCTTGGGGGCAGGTGAAGCCTGCGGGCGAGGATGCGCCACGCTTTGCCCCCTCGGCGCGTTTTGATTTCGAGCTGGAGTTGGCGGCGGTGGTCGGCACGCCCTCTGACAGGCCGGTGACCGTGGCCGAGGCGGATGCGATGATCTTTGGCTATGTGCTGCTGAACGATTGGTCGGCGCGGGATATTCAGGCCTGGGAATACCAGCCTTTGGGGCCGTTTCAGGCCAAGGCGACGGCGACGACGATCAGCCCGTGGATCGTGACGCGCGCGGCGCTGCAGCCGTTCCGGGTGCCGGGACCGCCGCCGGACCAGCCGCTGCTGCCCTATCTGGCCGAGCCGGGACCGATGAAATACGACATCGCGCTGGAGGTCGCGCTGACCCCGGAAGCCGGGCCCGAGACGGTGATCTGCCGCACCAACGCGGCCCAGCTTTACTATTCCGCCGCCCAGCAACTGGCGCATCACGCCAGTTCCGGCTGCCCGATGAATAGCGGCGACCTGCTAGGCTCGGGCACGATTTCCGGCCCCCTGCGTGACAGCCGTGGCAGCCTGCTGGAGCTGAGCTGGGGCGGGCGTGATCCCTTGGCGATCAAGGGCGGCACCCGGTGTTTTCTGGAGGATGGCGATTGCGTCACCCTGCGCGGCGCGGCGCAGGGCGATGGTTATCTGATCGGTTTCGGCGAATGCAGCGGCAGGCTGCTTCCTGCCCGGCGCGATCCCTACGCCCGGCCCTAGCTGGCGGGTCGGGTCGCGGCAAATTCAGTCCGTCAGCGGATCGAAGCCGCGGGCCAGCACGACCTGGCTATTGGTCGTCGAGCCGTGGCGGAACTGCTTGATCTCGTTCTGATAGGCATCGCTGTTGAAGCACGCCAGTGCCTGTTCCTGCGACGGGAAGCGGATGATGGCATGCATCATATTGCGCTCACCCTCGATCTGCAGCGCCTCGGTGTCCGAGACCAGAAGCTCGCCGCCATGTTCCTGCAACAGGTCCCAGACGCGCGGGGGGTAGTTCTGGAACATATCGAAATCGACGATGTCGTAGCTGATGATGAAATAGGCGGACATGGGCTTCCTTTGCAGTCTGGGTGCCTTGGCGGCGATGCAGGATGCCGGGCGGTCAGGCCCGGCATCATTGATCCCCGAACTAGCCATTCCAACGGCGAAGTTTTAGCCCCTTTGTCGGATTCAAGCCTATGACGCCTTGAGAACGCCACGTTCAATCTGGTCCTGCTCGATGCTTTCGAACAGGGCGCGGAAATTGCCCTCTCCGAAGCCGTCATCGCCCTTGCGCTGGATGAATTCAAAGAAGATCGGGCCGATCACGGTTTTTGAGAAGATTTGCAGCAGGATGCGCGTCTCGCCGCCATCGACCACGCCTTCGCCGTCGATCAGGATGCCGTGTTCCGACATACGATCAACGGGTTCCGCGTGATCCTTCACCCGGTTTCGAGATTGCTCGTAATAGGCCAGCGGGGGCTTGGGCATGAATTTAAGCCCGCGCGCAGCGATGGCATCGGTCGCGGTATAGATGTCATCGGTGCCGACGGCGATATGCTGGATGCCCTCGCCCTTGTAGCGCTTCAGGTATTCGACGATCTGGCCGGTCTCGCCGCGATCCTCGTTGATCGGGATGCGGATGCGGCCGCAGGGGCTGGTCAGGGCACGGCTGAAAAGCCCGGTGAATTTGCCCTCGATGTCAAAGAAGCGGATCTGGCGAAAACCGAAAAGCTTGCCGTAGAAGTTGAACCACTTGTCCATATTGCCCTTGTGGACGTTATGGGTCAGGTGGTCGAGATAGTGGAAACCGACCCCCGCGGGCTTGGGCGGGGCGATGAAGTCGAACGCGTCGGCATAGGGATTGGCGTCCCCGCCGTATCGGTCGGTGAAATAGATCAGCGAGCCGCCGATGCCGACAATCGCCGGCCAATCCAAGGTTTTGCCGGGACCATCATAGGCCTCGGCGCCATTCAGGACCGCATGGTCAAAGGCATGGCGGGCATCCGCCACGCGCCACGCCATCGAGGGGGCGCAGGGGCCGTGCTGATCGACGAAATCGCGGGCATGGCTGCCGGGTTCGTCGTTCAGCACATAGGTGATGTCGCCCTGCTGCCACAATTCGATCGCTTTGGATTTGTGGCGGGCAGTCAGGACATAACCCATCCGGGCGAACAGCGCGCGCAGCTCCTCGGGTTCAGGATGGGCAAATTCGACGAACTCGAACCCGTCGGTTCCGGCGGGATTGCGTTCGGAAATCGTGGCGCGCGGGGCGTCATGTGGAAAGGGGCCCATGTGATCCTCCGTCAACGGCCTGTATGACGATGATCGCACCGCGTCCGGGCGCAAAGCGCGCAAAATTCGGTTCATTTGGGGGCTTCTATGCGTCAGGATGACGCATCAAGCACATCTGACGCGGATTTCACGCATGATCGATCCGACCGATTCCCGCCTGCTGGCCGCGGTCCAGCGCCGGGCCGATATCACCGCGCAGGAACTGGCCGAGGTGCTGAACCTGTCGCCCTCGCAAGCCGCAAGGCGGCGTGCCCGACTGGAGGCCGAGGGGGTCATTCTGGGTTATTCGGCGCGGCTGGATGCGGGCAAGCTGGGGCTGACGGTGCAGGCGTTTGTGCAGGTGCAGATGGCGGCGCATAATGCCGACAATGCGCTGGGTTTCGCGCGGCTGGTCGCCACCCTGCCCGAGGTGGTCAGCTGCTGGACCCTGACCGGAGAGGCCGATTACCTGCTGCGCGTCTGGTGCGCCGACCTGCCCGCATTGAACCGGCTGATCCACCACCGCCTGCTGCCGCATCCCGCCGTGGCGCGGGTGCAAAGCCAGATCGTCATGGACCAGCCCAAGCCCGATGCGGGCCTGCCGTTGTAGGGGGCCAAAACGCTTGGATAGACGGGTGGAGGATACTTCCATGGCGTCTCGACCGAGCATAGGAAGGTGCGACATTCGTCGTCACGGTTAGTCTGTGATCCAGCCTGACGCTGTCATTCAGGCGCTGACAGCTTGACGCCCCGGCACTGAGAAATAACCCCCAAAGACGCGATAGTCCTCGGCATCGAAGTCCAGAAGCGTGTTGATGTCCTGACTGCCCAATGCATCGATACCGATCTTGGGGCCACCGGTCTGCAGGCGCGCCAACGTCAACAGTCGTCCAACGACTGCCGAGATATCGCTGACCATATCGCCGATCGCGAGCATCCTGTAGATGCGGGAATAATATCCTGCGCCCCACCCGCGTAGTCGACGAGAGGACGCGGGTGATGATTGATCGTCTCGACCGCGCGGGCGTATTGCGGCAGCTTGGCGATGAACTCCTGCAGGCTCGGAGTCGGGGCAAGGTCATGCTCGGTCAGCTGCTTTTGCGCCTTTCCCGGGGAACGCTCGTGGTGATGGACGACACGATTGCTGTAGGCCGAAAGGAGCCTCTGCAGAGGGTCGCGAACAAGAATGATCCGACGGCTGATCTCGCCCAATACGACCAAGGGCTTATCGAGGTTGCGCGGCGACAGCGCGGGTTGGGCTTCATCAGAAGGAAGCCGCCCGACAGCAGTGGCCCGCCGCTCCCATTGAACGGGCATTGTCGCATCGCGAAGGGGCGAACCTTTGGCGATGCGACGATGCTTCACTTCGGCAGGTCCTGAACGGCCACGCCGTCAGGCTTGCAGCGGACTATGCTGCGGGAATCCGGAGGCCTTTTCATAGGCATGGGCCAGTTGCAGCACCTGCAGGTCGGCGCGGGCGGGGCCGATGATCTGCAGGCCCATCGGCTGGCTGGCGCCTTTGGGGCCGAAGCCTGCCGGGACCGCGGCGACCGGCAGGCCGGCCAGCGTGGCCGGAATGACGACCTCCATCCAGCGGTGATAGGTATCCATCTGGCGGCCGGCGATCTCTTTGGGCCAGGGCTGTTCGGCGTCGAAGGGGAAGATCTGCGCCGTCGGCAGGATCAGCACGTCGTAGCGCGCAAACAGCGCCAGCATCGCCTGATACAGCGCCGAGCGGTTGGCGCTGGCGGCAAAGACCTGCGCCCCGGACAGCTTCAGGCCATTCTCGATCTCCCACACGGCCTCGGGTTTCAGCAGAGCGCGGGTCTTGTCGTCCTGATATAGCTTGCCCGCGACCCCGGCGATGGAAAAGCCGCGCAGCGTCAGCCAGGTCTGCCAGGCGACATCCATGTCAAAGTCCAGCCGGGCCTCTTCGACGTGACAGCCCAGATCCGTGAAATGGCCAAGCGCGCTGGCGCACAGGTCCATGACCCCCGGCTCGGTCGGCAGGTAGCCGTTCAGATCGCCCAGATAGCCGATCCGCGCGCCCTTGAAATCGCGCGACAGGTCTTGGCGGAACTGCAGCGGGTCCACCTCGCGCGACAGCGGCGCGCGCGGGTCATGGCCCGCCTGCACCGAGAGCAGCCAGGCCGTATCGGCGACGGTGCGGCCCATCGGCCCCTCGATGCCCAGCTGCTGGACAAAGACCTCGGCCGCCGGGCCATAGGGCACCAGCCCCTGTGTCGGCCGGAAGCCCACGACATTGTTCCAGCCCGCAGGGTTGCGCAGCGATCCCATCATGTCGCTGCCATCGGCCACCGGCAGCATGTGCCGGGCCAGCGCTACCGCCGCCCCGCCGCTGGAGCCGCCCGCCGACAGCGCCGGGTCCCATGCGTTGCGCGTCGTGCCGAAGACGGTGTTGTAGCTGTGCGAGCCCAGCCCGAATTCCGGCGTATTGCTGCGACCGACAAAGATCGCGCCTTCGCGGCGCATGCGCTCGGCCATGATGCTGTCGGATTTGGGCACGAAATCCTTGAAGATCGGCGAGCCCTGCGTGGTGGCGATCCCGGCCACGGCGGTCAGGTCCTTGGGGGCCTGCGGAATGCCATGCAGCGCGCCCGTCGCCTGCCCGGCGGCAATCGCGGCATCGGCACGGTCGGCCTGTTCCAGCAGCTTTTCCGGGTCCTGACGCGAAACGATGGCATTATAGGTCGGGTTTTCGGCATCGATGCGGTCAAGACAGGCCTGCATCACCTCGCGGCAGGAAACTTCCTTGCCCCGGATCGCCTTGACCAGATCGACCACCCCCAGCGCCATCGGATCGCTGGCCTGTGCCCCGGCCAGCACCTTGCCCGCACGCAGGCCGATCAGCGAGGCGGCGGCAAGGCCTCCGGTGGTGTTCAGGAAGGTTCTGCGGCTCATGGCGGATTGGCCCTCTCGGTCGTGCTTGGTCATGGATGCTCTTTGTCTGGGGGTGGGACGATGCCTTGGCAAGCAGTCTTGGCCCTGTCCGGGCATCCGTCTTGGACCGTTGCGCCAGAATCACGGACTGCTGCGCCACTTCGCGGCAGGCGGTTGCCTTGGGTGGGGGCGATGCGGCAAGGGACGTAGCACGGTCAGGCGGCGACAGGGGGAACCCAGATGACGGTTTCAGGGCAACCAAAGGGAGGGCCCGGCATCCTGTGGCTCAGCCGCGATTTCCGCTTTCAGGACAATCCCGCGATGCTGGCAGCGCTGCGGCAGGGGCCGCTGCTGCCGGTCTTTGTCCTTGACGGGCAGACGCGGGCGCAGGGCGCGACCAGCCGCTGGCGCCTGCAACAGGCGCTGATCGCCTTTGACGCCGAGCTGCGCCGCCGCAGCGGGCATGGCCTGACCCTGCTCGAGGGCGAGGCCGACCGCGTCCTGCCCGAGCTGATCCGCCAGACCGGCGCGGTCGAGGTCCATCAATCCGACTGGCCCGCCCCGCAGATGCGGCGGGTGCAGGACCGGGTGCGCGCGGCGCTGAAACCTTTGGGCGCGACGCTGGTGCTGCATCCGGGGCACCTGCTGGCCCATCCTGCCAGGGTTCGCACCGGCGCGGGTGGGGCCTATCGCGTCTACACCCCCTTTGCCCGCGCGCTGCGCGCCTTGGGACCGGACCTGCCTGTGGCGGCGGTAGGCGCGCGGATCAGCGTGCGGGACATGCCCGCCATCCCGCTTGATCGGCTGGAACTGGCCCCCGATATGGCGCGGGGTGCGGCGGTGCTGGCGGAACATGCCCTGCCCGCGGGCGAAGCGGCGGCGCTGGCCCGGCTGGAGGATTTCCTTGACCACGCCGCCGATTATGCCACGCAGCGCGACCGGCCCGATCTGGACGCCTGCTCGGGCCTGTCCGAGCATCTGGCGCTTGGCGAGATCAGCCCGCGCACCGTCTGGGCCATGGCCTCGGACCGGCTGCGGGGCGACGCGGGCGGAATCGCGAAATTCCTGTCCGAGCTGATCTGGCGCGAATTCGCATGGCATCTGCTGATCGCCTTTCCGCAGATGGCCGAACGCGCATGGCGGCCGGAATGGGACGGCTTTCCGTGGCGCGGCGCGGGACCGGACCTGACCCGCTGGCAAAGGGCGGAAACCGGGATGGCGCTAGTCGATGCCGGCCTGCGAGAGATGTGGGTGACCGGGCGCATGCATAACCGCGTCCGCATGGTCGTGGCCAGCTACCTGACCAAGCACCTGCTGACGGACTGGCGGCTGGGGCTGGCGCATTTCGAGGATTGCCTGACCGATTGGGACCCGGCCTCGAATGCGATGAACTGGCAATGGGTGGCGGGCTGCGGGCCGGATGCCGCGCCGTTCTTTCGCATCTTCAACCCCGAAAAGCAGGCCGCTCAATATGACCCGCAGGGGACCTATCGCCAGCATTGGCTGAAGGGCGACGGCGCGCAGGCCTATCTGCGGGCCACGCCGCCCCGCTGGAACCTGCCGCCCGACTGGCGCGAAAGCGGCGGGCTAGAGGCCGGGCGTGCCCGCGCGCTGGCGGCCTATGGTGCCTTCCGCGAGGGCTAAAGGATCTCGCCCCCGTCGATCACCAGCGCCAGCCCGGTGACAAAGCTGGACCGGTCCGAGGCCAGATAGACGATGCCATCGGCGATTTCCTCGGGGCTGGCCCAGCGGCCCATCGGGATGGTGTCGGCGACATAGGATTCCAGCGCGCTGCGCCCGCCCATCTGGTTCTCGAAGCCCGCATTGAAGGGGGTGTCGACGAAGCCGGGGCAAAGCGCGTTGAAGCGGATCCTGTCGCGGGCGTAATCCGCCGCCATCTGCCGCACCATCGCCACCGCCGCATGTTTCGTCGTGGCATAGGAAATCATCCCGCGATCATACTGACAGCCCGAATTCGAGGCCGTGATGATGACCGAGCCGCCACCCTGCGCCCGCATCGGCCCGACCACCTCGCGCGCCAGCACGAAATGCGCCCGCACGTTCAATTGCCATGACAGGTCCATCTGCTCGGGCGTGATATCCTCAAGCCGCCCGGCGATCTGGATGCCGGCATGGGAATGCAGGACGTCGATGCGCCCGTGCCGCGCCAGCACCCCCGCCACCAGCGCGGCAATGGCGGCATCATCGCGGGCGTCCAATGCCAGCCCCTCGGCCTGACCACCCGCGTCGGTGATGGCGGCGGCGGTGGCCTTGGCCAGATCGGCACGCAGGTCGGTGACGATGACCGTCGCCCCCTCGGCCGCCATGGCCAGCGCACCGGCGCGTCCGATCCCCGAGCCTGCGCCCGTGACAAGGGCGATCCGCCCCTCAAGACAAGCTGTCATGGTATTCTCCTAGTGACCGGGGGCTTTGCCTCGCCGGAGCGTCAGTTGCGCGATGACCAGCAGCATGAGCGATGCCCCCATCACCATCGTACCGATGGCGTTGATTTCAGGCGTCACCCCCCGCCGGATCGACGAAAAGATGTAGATGGGCAGCGTGGTCTCGGACCCCGCGACAAAGAAGGCGATGATGAAATCGTCAAAGCTGAAGGTGAAACTCAGCAGGAACCCGGCCATGATCGCCGGGGCCAGCATCGGCAGCGTCACCTGCCAGAAGGTGGCCAGCGGCCCTGCCCCCAGATCGCTTGAGGCCTCGATCAGCGCGCGGTCCATGCCCTCGATCCGGGCGCGCACGATGATGATCACCAGCGACATGGTGAACAGCACATGCGCCGCGATCAGGCTGCCATGGCCCATCGACAGCCGCCAGCCGGTCGCGGCCTCCAGCCACGGGTTTACCGCGTCGAATACGGTGACCAGCGCGATCAGCGTGGCGATGCCGATGACGATGCCGGGGATCATCACCGCGATATAGATCAGCGCGTCGAACAGGACGCGGACCCGCCCCTTCATTCCCGACAGGGCCAGCGCGGCCATCGTGCCAAAGACCGATGCCAGAATGGCCGAGATCAGCGCCACCGTGGCCGAGGTCTTCAGCGCGTCGATCACGAAGGGGTTCGACAGCGCCTTCGCATACCATTGCGTGGAAAACCCCTGCATCTGGCTGGCCGAGCGTCCGGCGGAAAAGCTGAACAGCGCGATGATGCCGATGGGCAGGTACAGGAAGACATAGACGGCAAGGGCGTAAATTCTCATGGCTGTCTCACATCAGGCCGACATCGTCGCGCGCCGCACCGATCCGGCTGAGGAAGCGCATGTAAAGCGTCACCGTGACCAGCATGACCGCGACCAGCGTCACCGCCATGGCCGAGCCAAAGGCCCAGTTCCGCGATTGCAGGAACAGGTCGACCAGCGCATTGCCGACGAAGAAGACCTTGCCACCGCCCAGCATCTGCGGGATCAGGTATTCCCCCATCAGCAGGATAAAGACCAACATCGACCCCGTGGCGACGCCCGGCAGCGACAGCGGCAGCGTCACCTGCAGAAAGCTGCGCCAAGGCGGCGCGCCAAGGTCGGATGACGCTTCCAGCAGGCGCTTGTCCAGCCGCTCAAGGCTGACATAGATAGGAAAGACCATCAGCGGCAGGTAGCCATAAACGATGCCCACCAGCACCGCGAAGGGCGTGTTGATCAGGCGGATATCGCCCAAGCCCAGATCGGCCAGCAGCGCCGGGATACCGCGCCCGCCCAGCAGGAAGATCCACGCATAGCTGCGGATCAGGATCGAGGTCCAGAAGGGCACGATGACCAGCACCAGCAGCGCCGTCCGCCAGCGCGGATTGGATTTCACCGCCAGAAAATAGGCCAACGGATAGGCGATCAGCAGCGCCGCCAGCGTGCCCACGGGCGCCAGGACCAGCGTGTTCTGAAAAGCCGTCCAGCGGCTTCCCAGATTGGCATATTGGGCCAGGGTCAACGCCGGGGCATATCCGCCCGCCGGCGCCCTTTCGCCAAGGGAATAGACCAGCACCACGGCCAGCGGCAGCACCAGCAGCGCCGCATACCACAGGCCCGCAGGTCCAAGAAGCAGCCAGCGGGCGCGGGCCTTGGTCATGGTCATCCCCTCCTCAGGCCGATTTGAAGCGCGCCATCAGCTCGGCGCGGTTCGGGTCGGTCAGGGTCGCGGCCGCGCCGAATTCCTGCACGTTCAGCAGATCGGCGGCCGGATACAGGATCGGGTCGGCCAGCACTTCCTTGGGCAGCAGCGCGTTGACGCGGCTGTCGGCCACCGGGAAGCCATGCGCGGTCGCCTCGCGGGCGTTCACCTGCGGGTCGATCAGGAAGTTGATCAGCGCATAGGCCGCCTCGCGATGCGGGGCGTTTTTCGGGATGGCGTAGTAATCCGACCAGATCTCGCCGCCCTCTTTGCCAAGGGCGAAGTGGATTTCCGGGATGTCGCGGTTCATCTGCTTGCCCTCGCCGGTCCAGCACATGGTCATCCACGCATCGCCATTGCGCATCGACGGCTGGTAATCCGAGCTGATCGCGAACAGATGCGGCTTGACCTGCAACAACAGCTTTTCGGCATCGGCCAGTTCCTTCGGGTCGACCGAGTTGAAGGAATAACCGTAATATTTCAAAGCATTGCCGATGGTGGTCAGCTGGTAGTCATGCACCATGGTCCGACCCGAGAAATCGGTCATGGTCAGGTCGAAGAACTCCTTCCAGCTGGTGAAGGGGGCCTTGGCCTTGGTGCTGTCCCAAGCCATCCCGGTGGTGCCCCAGTTCTTGGGCACGGCATAAAGCTTGCCATTGACCGTGCCCGCATCGGCAAAGCGCGCATCAAAGGCCGCCGCGTCGTAATTGGGCAGCTTGGACAGGTCCAGCGGCTCGATCAGGTCGGCATCGACATAGGTGGTGATGGTGTAGTTCGTCGGCACGAACACATCCCAACCCGAGCCGCCTGCCTGCAATTTCGCCAGCATTTCCTCGTTCGAGCCAAAGACGTTGACCTGCGTCGCGACCCCGGTTTCCTTCTGGAAGATCGCGAAGTTTTCCACGTCGTGATAGTTCGGCCATGTCGCCAGCACGGCGCGGTCGCCCAAGTCAGCGGCATGGGCGCCGCGCGGGCGCAGCATCGGCATGGCACCCGCCATCACCGCCATGGCCGTTCCCAGACCCGTCACCCCAAGGAAGTGCCGGCGCGAGACCGAGCCCTTGCGGTAGCGTTCCAGTTCTTCTGCGAATTTCCGACGCGAGATCGGTGCGTTATCGTCCTGCATCTGTCGCTTCCCTTGTTGGAGATGTCAGTCTTGACCAAGGATCAGGCCATTGCCCTGATCCCAAAGGACGTGAAGCTGGGTGCCCACATCCACGCCCGGCAAGGCTCTTTCGGCCTGTCTCGGGACCATGACCTGCAATTCTCCCAAGTCGGGATGGCGCAGCAGGTATTCCACATGTTCGCCAAGGAAGGTCATATGCGCGACCGTGGCGGTGATGTCGGGCAGGCCCGGTTCCGCAGCAGTGCCAAGGCGCAGGGCCTCGGGGCGGATGGCGATGTCGACCTTATCACCGGGGCTGACCGGGCGCGGGGCCTCGACCACGACATCGTGGTTCGAGGCCAGCCGCACCAGCGCATGTTCCCCGATATTGCGGATGACGGTGCCGGGCAGGATGTTCGCGCGCCCGACGAAATCCGCGACATAGCGGTTGGCGGGGCGGTCATAAAGCTCGCGCGGGGTGCCGATCTGGCTGATCCGCCCCTTGCCCATGATGCAGATGCGGTCAGACATCGACAGCGCTTCCTGCTGGTCATGGGTCACAAGGATGAAGGTGATGCCAAGCTTCCTTTGCAAGGACAGCAGTTCCATCTGCATCTGGCCGCGCAGTTTCGCGTCCAGCGCCGCCATCGGTTCGTCCAGCAGCAGGATCTTCGGCTCATTGACGATGGCGCGGGCCAAGGCAACGCGCTGCTGCTGGCCACCCGACATTTCCCAGATGCGACGCGGGCCGAAATCGCCCAGACGCACCGTGTCCAGCGCGCGGGCGACGCGGGCGGCGATGTCATCCTTGGCCAGCTTGGGGCGGCGCTGGCGCAGCCCGTAGCCGACGTTTTCGGCCACCGTCATATGCGGGAACAGCGCGTAATGCTGAAAGACCATATTGACCGGGCGGCGATGCGCGGGTTCCGCGCCGATATCCTGCCCGTCGATCAGGATGCGGCCCTCGGTCGGCGGCTCAAAGCCCGCCAGCATCCGCAAAGCCGTGGTCTTGCCGCAGCCCGAGGGGCCAAGGAAGGACAGAAATTCGCCCTTGCCGATCTTCAGGTTCAGCCGATCCGCGGCCAGCACCTTGCCGAAGCGCTTGGTCGTGTCGACGAATTCGGCGATGGTCTCGCCGCCCTCCGCATATGCCATGCTTACGTCTTTCCCTGACGATAGTCCTTGACGCGGGCTATCCCTTGATTTGAGAAATTCGTAAGAAAACTTGCAGATGCTGTATATACCACAAAAGGCATAGTGCCGCTGTCCCCACTCGAAAGGTGACGAATGAACTGGATCGAGGCAAGCGCGCATGTGGTCGAAACGCTGGGCACGCCCGATTTTGCGGCAGCGCTGGTCGCGGCCCTGCGCTGCGTCGCGCCGTTCGAGCATAGCGTCACCTTTGCCTATTATCAGGACCGCCGCCCGATCGCGCTGCATGACGAATTTCCGGCGTGGAAACGGCAGGTCATGGTCGAGGATTATCAGGCCGGGCCTTACCTTCTGGACCCGTTCTATCTGCACCCGCCCGGCCCCGGTCAGGCCAAACTGGTGCGGCTGCGGGAACTGGCCCCCGACCGCTTCTATCAGGCCGAATATTTCCGCAACTACTATGTCCAGACCGAGCTTGCCGAGGAAATAGGCTTCATGCTGGACATGGGGCAAGGCGTGCATGCGGTGATTTCGGCCATGCGCGCCAGCCGCGCCTTTTCGGCACGCGAGTTCCGCGAACTGGCCGCCGTCCTGCCCTTTGTCGCCGCATCGGCGCGCAAGAACTGGCCCGACCTGCGCCCGCGCTTCGCCGACCAGCCCCAGGCGGCGCAGGGCGCGCTGGCCGGGCGCATCGACGCGGCCTTTCGCAATGTCGGGCGCAACCTGCTGACCCCGCGCGAAACCGAGGTGGTCGAATACACGCTCAAGGGCCATTCAGCCGAGGCGACGGGCCGCGCCCTGGGGATTTCCCCCGGCACGGTCCGCATTCACAAGCGCAATATCTATGCCAAGCTGAGGATCGGCTCGCAGGGTGAGCTGTTTTCCAATTTCATCGCCGCGCTTGAGGATCTGCGCTGACCTGATGCGGTCACCGGCCAGCCCCATGCCTCGATCTGGGTCAGGGCCGGGAAAGGCGACGGATCGTCGGCGCGGGTCAGCTGTTCCAGCCGCAGCCATGTCACCTGTCGCGGCGGAATCGCGAAGGCCTGCCGCTGACCGGTCTTATGCAGCGTGATCCGGGCCTCGGGCCCGTCCGAGAACACGATGGTCGCCCGTTCCCACCAGCTGTCATGGGGAAAATCCGCGCGCAGCCGCAGCGCGATTTCGTCCAGCCACACCGCCCGCCCGAAATCCAAGGTCAGCGAGGCATGCGGGTCGCGGTTGATGCCCCAGCTGGTATAGGGCCAGAAGCCGTGATCGTGATTGGCAATCTCGCCGTCGATGGCATTGCGGGCGGCAAAACCCGCCTCATTCCGTGTTTCCACATTGGCAAAGGCATGAGGGAAAAAGGCGTCATTCAGCGCCGAATCCGCCGGGTTCAGCGCCAGATTGCGCCGGATATGCGCCTCGGACGGCAAGGCGGGCCGGATCGAGATGCGATGCAGCGGCCCGGCAAAGGCCTGCGCCGGATAGGCCACGCGGGCGCTGTCGAAGGGGATGGCAAAGCGATAGATCGGCCCGCCCGCATGGACCAGCGCCGGAGCAATCGCCGCATCCAGTTGAAGGACGGCATCAAAGCCCGCGCCGTCGCAGGCGATCTCGATCATGTCGCCGGGGGCATAGGTCAGGTCATGGACCAGCACGGCCTCGGTTTGGCCAGATTGGCGGGCACGCGTCATGCCCTCGGCGCTGACGATCCTGATTTCCAGATTCACGGCATTCTCCTGATTTGGCGGGGTTGGTCGGCATGGATCTGGCGCAGCAGCGGCTGCCCGCCCCGCCAGACCTGTTGCAGCTGCAGGTCATGGCCCAGATGCACCAGATCGGCGGTCGCGCCGACGCGCAGGCGACCAGCCGCGGAACCGATCAGATCGGCGGGGGTCGCGGTCGCCATGCGCAGCGCCTGAAGCGCATCCACGCCCCATTTCCGCAGATTGGCCAAGGCCTGCGGCAGGGTCAGATCGGCCCCGGCCAGCGTGCCATCGCCCAAGGTCAGCCTCCCGGCACTGCGCCGGATCAGCCGCCCGCCAAGGCGCATGCCCGGCAGCTCGGACCCGGCAAAGGCCATGCAGTCGGAAACCAGATACAGCCCCCGTGGCCGCAAGCGCAGCGCCATCCGCACGATTTCGGGCGCGACATGTTCGCCATCCGCGATCAGCCCCGCGGCCAGATCGCTGTCCAGAACCGCGCCGACCAGCCCCGGTTCTCGGTGACCAAGGGGTGACATGGCGTTGAACAGATGCGTGGCCGAGCGCGCGCCCTCGGCCATGGCGGCGCGGGCCTCGGACAGAGAGCAATCGGCATGGCCAAGGCTGACGGTCACGCCGCCCGCGACCAGCCGCCGGATCTGGCCCGGAGTCACTGCCGCCGGGGCCAGCGTCACCATCAGCGCGGGCAGTTGCGCGCGGGCGGCCAGCAGCGCCTGCAGGTCGGGCTCAAGCATCGGCCGGATCAGGCCGGGGTCATGCGCGCCCTTGCGCCGGGGGTCCAGATGCGGACCTTCCAGATGCAGGCCCAGAAAGCCCGGCACACCCGCCCATGCGCATTTGATCCCGGCGGCGATGACGCGGGCGGTGGTTTCAGGCGTGTCGGTGATCAGCGTCGGCAGGATGCCGGTCGCGCCCAGCCGGGCATGGCTGTCGCAGATCGCGGCCAGATCGGCGGCGGTGGTGCTGGCACCGACCTGCCGCCCGCCGCCGCCATTGACCTGCAGATCCAGCAGCCCCGGCGCAAGAATGCCGCCGGGCAATGCGACGGGCTGGCCAACCGGTCCCCGCCCCGCGGGCAGGATCGCGGTGATGCGGCCATGCGCGACCACCACCGATGCGCCGTCATGCAGGGCCTCGCCATCGAAAACCGAGGCCCCGGTCAGGGTCATGCTCATACTGTCTGGGTCACTTTCTGCAGAAAGGCGGGCTGGTCTGGGTTCAGCCCGCGCTGCCGCGACAGGCGCTCGACCGTGGCGTACCAGATGGCCAGATGCACCAGCGGCGCGACCAGCGGATGCAGGTCGGGGACCACCGGCAGGGTCGTCGCGCCGGGAACCGCGATCCCGGTGACAAAGACATCCGCCCCCTGCCCGGCCAGACGTTCCGTCGTGGCGCGTAGTTGCGGCAGGGATTCGTCATCGACCGCAAAGACCAGCACCGGAAAGCGGTCGCGGGCAATGGCCGAAGGACCGTGCAGGACCTCGGCCGCGGAATAGGCCTCGGCATGCAGGCGGCAGGTTTCCTTGCCCTTCAGCGCGGCCTCGGCGGCGATGGCAGAGGCCGCACCCCGACCCAGAACGAACAGCGATTGCGCGTCAGTCAGTCGGTCCTCGATCACCTGCCAGTCCAGCCGGGCGGCCTGCGCCAGCGCCTCGGGCAGGTCCGTCAGCGCCGCCTGCAGTGCCGGATCGGGCCGCCATTCCGCCACCAGCCACAAGGCCGCCAGCAGCGAGGCGACAAAGGTCTTGGTCGCCGCGACCGAGCGTTCCGGCCCG
Organism: Paracoccus litorisediminis; assembly: GCF_009711205.1. Lineage (GTDB taxonomy): Bacteria > Pseudomonadota > Alphaproteobacteria > Rhodobacterales > Rhodobacteraceae > Paracoccus > Paracoccus litorisediminis. The sequence continues at coordinate 110,122 of NZ_WMIG01000003.1, forward strand.
GCGGCCAGCGGGATGACATGATCGACCGCCCCGGCCAAGGGACTGGCGATGTCATTGGTAAAGGCCAGCGTTCTTGCCCCGCCCGCCGCCGCGCTGCGGATCATCGCCAGAATGTCGGGGCTTTGCCCGGATTGCGAAATCCCGATGCAGGCCGCGCTGTGCAGTCGCAGCTGGCGCGCATAGATCGAGGCGATCGACGGCCCGACCGAGGCCACCGGAATGCCCAGCTGTAATTCGACCAGATATTTCAGGAAACTCGCCGCGTGATCGGATGAGCCGCGTGCCACGGTGACCAGCAGCGCGGGTTCGGTCAGCCGCAGGGCGGTGGCGGCGTCGCGGATCGGGTCGCGGGACTGGCGGATGAATGCGCGTGCGATGTCGGGCAGCTCCGCGATTTCGCGGGCCATATGGGTGGGCTGCAAGGGGTTCTCCTTTATGCGCGGACAGGTCCCGCGTCGCGATCAGTTGAGATGGCCAGCCGCAGCGCGCCATCCAGCGCCGAGCCGATGGGCCGGGCCGTGTTCAGCCGCCCCGAAAGGCGATTGTGATAAATCTCGCCCAAGCCCCCGATGAAGGTCACGGGCAGGGCCGCGCCCGCCTGAAGCGTGGCGATGGCGGTCATGATCTCGGCCTCGGCCTCGGCCATGATGTCGGGATCGGCGGCGGCGATGACCTCGGGGGCAAGGCGAGCGAAATCGGCAGGGCTGGCGGCATAGGCAAAGCCGATGATCCCCGCCGCGCCGCCAAAGCGCGCCAGCAGGTCGCGCAGCCATGGCGTCATCGGGACCAGCCCGTCATCCGCCCGGACCGCCTGCGTCAGCGCCCTGCGGCCCAGCCACGCCCCCGAGGCGCAATCGCCCAAGACCAGCCCGTGCCCGCCGATCTGGCAAAACCGCCCGGCCTGCTGGCGGCCAAAGACCGCGCCGGTGCCGATCACCGCCGCGATCCCGTCGCGGTCGCCCAAGGCCCCCAAGGTCGCGGTCAGGGCGTCGGTTTCGATCCGCACGTGCCGGGCTGGCAGGGCACCCTGCAGCGCCAGATCCGCGCCCGCGGCATTGGCCCCGGCCAGACCCAGCCCGACCGCCGCGGCCTCGGTTGCGCCCAGCCCGGCCAGCAGGCCCTGCACGATGCCGATGATGGTGTCGCGGGCGCCTTTGGGGTCGCTGGCGATATTCGCGGGGCCGGCTTCGGCGCGGGCCAGAATTCGGCCCGCCCTGTCGGCGATGGCGGCGCGGCACCCTGTCCCGCCACCATCTATGCCCAGATACAGCGCCATCTTAGCCCTTGAGGATGGCATTGGCCTGCGAGACCAGTTCCTCGCCAGCTTCAGTGGGGGTGATCTGACCAAAGGCCATCCGGTCGGCCACGGTGCGATAGACGCGGTCCTCGAGTTCCGAGGCGCCGACCGGGACCTGCGCCGGGAAGGGACCGACGACATCCGCAATTCCCTCGACATAATCGAAGGAGCGCTTCTGGGTCTCATCCAGCGCGGGCGCGATGGCGGCGCGCACGTCCAGATTGATCGGGACGCCACGCTCAACCCCAAGGATCTGCCCCGCCGCCAGATCGTTGACGAAGAAATCAAGGAAACGCGCCGCACGCTCGGGATCGGGGCTATTCTTGGCAATGCCGAAATGCAGCCCGGCGCGATAGAACAGCCCCGAGGCCCCGCCCTTTTCCGCAACCGGCAGCGTGGTGATGCCGACCGGGTTCTTTTGCAGCGCCTGATAGCCGACCAGCATGTTGGAAAACGCGATGGCCATGACCGCATTCCCGCGGCTCATCGGGTTGGAATCGATCTGGATCTTGTCCTGCGCCTGCACATCGGCAGGAACGCAGCCGCCCTTCTTGGCCAGGCTTTCCCAATAGCCATACCAGTCGGTCGCGTCCTTGGCATCGAAGCCGATCTGGCCGTCCTCACGATACAGTTTCTTGCCCCGCTGCAGCAGGAAGGCCTCGAACGCATAGGAATAGCGGGCGGCATTGCCGACGGCCCAGACGCCCTTCTTGCCGATGGCCTTGGTCATGTCGGTGCAGAGCCGGGCGAAATCGTCCCATGTGGTGTCGCGGCCCGGCGGGGTCAGCCCGGCCTGCTGGAAGGCGACGGTGTCGTAAAGCAGCGCGAAGGCGTTGTTCGACAGCGGCATCCCCGCCACCTTGCCCTTGACCGTGCCCAGTTCCAGCGCGCCGGGCAGCAGGCGGTCGGTGCGGATGGTTTTGCCCAGATAATCGTCCAGCGGCAGCATCGCGCCCCGGCCCGCGTAATCGGCAAAACGCCCCGGCTCCAGCTGGAAGATGTCGGGCGCATTGCCGCCCGCCAGCATGGTGGTCAGCTTGGACCAGTAGTCATTGCCGCCGACCTCGCCCAGAACGGTGGTGCCGGGATTGGCGGCCTCGAACAGCTTGGCCACGGCCAGCGTGCGTTCCGCCCGACCCGGAGAGCCGAACCAGAACAGCCGCATGTCCGATCCCGAGGCCCGCGCGGCGCGGCCCAGCAAGGGCATGGTGGTCGCGGCCAGCGCACAGGCAAGGCCACTGTTCAGGAATGCGCGTCTGTTGATCATGTCATGTCCGATCTTGAAACGTGAGGGGTTGTTCCCCGACCGCATCCGGGCCGGGGCAATGGTTCGTCGCATGGGCCGGGCTGCGGCCTAGCTTTGCAGGATTTGATTGGCCTGAGCCACCAGCGTCTGCCCGGCCTCGGCAGGGGTGATCTGGCCGAAGGCCAGCTTGTCGGCGATGGCGCGATAGACCCGTTCCTCCAGCTCGCCGGCGCCGACCGGCACTTGCGGCGGATAGTCGCCCGAGATGTCGGCAATCGACTGGATATAGTCGAAGGATCGCTTCTCGACCTCGTTCAGGGTGCCCGCGACGGCGGCGCGGACATCAAGGTTGATCGGCATGCCGCGCTCCAGCCCCAGCGCCTTGCCCGCCGCAATGTCGTTAAGGAAGAAGTCCAGAAACTGGGCCGCAAGCTTGGGGTTTTTCGCAGTCTTGGCGACGCCGAATTGCTGACCCGCCTTGTAGAACAGCCCCGAGGGGCCGCCCTTCTGGGCCACCGGCAGCACGGTCAGCCCGACCGGGTTTTTCTGCAGGGCTTGATAGCCCACCAGCATGTTGGAAAAGGCAATCGCCATCACCGCATGGCCGGTGCTCATCGGGTTGGAATCGATCTGGATCTTGTCCAGCGCCTGCACCTCGGCCGAGACGCAGCCGCCGTTCCGGGCAAGGCTGTCCCAATATCCGTACCAGTCGGTGGCGTCAGTGACATCGAAACCGATCTGGCCGTCCTCGCGGTAAAGCCGCTTGCCGCGCTGCACCAGAAACGCTTCCAGCGCGTAACTGTAGCGGGCGGCATTGCCGATGGCCCAGACGCCCTTCTTGTCGATCGCCTTGCTCATCTCGATGCAAAGCCGGGCGAAATCGTCCCATGTCGTGTCGCGACCCGGCGGGGTCAGTCCGGTCTGCTGGAAAGCCACCGTGTCGTAAAGCAGCGCAAAGGCGTTGATCGACAGCGGCACGCCATAGGTCACGCCCCTGACCTGCCCCAGCCTCATCACCTCGGGCATCATCCGGTCGGTGCGGATCACCGGACCGATATAGTCGTCCAAGGGCAGCATCGCGCCCCGGCCCGCGTAATCGGCATAGCGGCTGGGGACCAGCTGAAAGATGTCGGGGGCATTGCCGCCCGCCAGCATCGTCGTCAGCTTGGACCAGTAGTCATTGCCGCCGACCTCGCCCAGAATCTTGACGCCGGGATTTGCGGCCTCGAACAGGCGGGCCACGGCCAGCGTGCGTTCCGCCCGCGCGGGCGAGCCGAACCAGAACAGCCGCATGTCCGTCGTGGCCGCCGATGCCGGACCGCATAGTGAGGCGGCGGCACCAAGGGCCAGACCGCCCCGGATGAAATCTCTGCGTTTGAGCATGTTATTCCTCCTCCCCAACTTGTGGCCGGTCAGGCGGCGCGTGCCGCCACGCGTCGGCCATCGGCGTCAAAGACATGGCAGCGCGCCAGATCGACCCGCAGCGGCAGTTCCTGACCGGCTTGGACCGATTGCTGGCCGTCCAGCGTCGCCACGATCTGCTGCCCGTCGGACAGGCGGCCGTAAACGATGGTCTGGCCACCCAGTTGTTCGACATGGGTCACGGTCATCGCGCCAAGGTCCGCGCCCTGATCCGAGCCAACCCGCAGATGTTCGGGGCGCACGCCCAGCGAGGCCGTCGCCTCAAGCCCCCTGCCGCCATATCCCGCCAGAGCCACCGACGTTCCGGCAAGATCCAGCGCCAGATCACCGCCCGAGGACAGCACCCGCGCCTCAAGGAAGTTCATCTTGGGTGAGCCGATGAAGCCCGCGACGAAGCGGTTGGCGGGGGCGTTGTAGATCTCCAGCGGGGTGCCCGCCTGCTCGATCCGGCCACCGCGCAGGACGACGATGCGGTCGGCCAGCGTCATCGCCTCGACCTGATCATGGGTCACATAGATCATGGTCGCGCCGATATCGGCATGCAGCTTGGCGATCTCGACGCGGGTCTGCACGCGCAGTTCCGCATCAAGGTTCGACAGCGGCTCATCGAACAGAAACACCGAAGGCTCGCGGACGATGGCGCGGCCAATGGCGACGCGCTGGCGCTGGCCGCCCGACAATTGCTTGGGCTTGCGGTCCAGAAGCTGGGTGATCTGCAGGATCTCGGCGGCCTTGCGGACGCGGCTGTCGATTTCCGCACGCGGCATCCGGGCGGTTTCCAGCCCGAAGGACATGTTCTTGTAGACGGTCATATGCGGATAAAGCGCATAGGACTGGAACACCATGGCAATGCCGCGTTCCGAAGCCGAGCGTTCGTTCATGCGCTGGCCACCGATGCGCAGCTCACCGCTTGAGATCGGCTCCAGCCCGGCGATCATGCGCAGCAGCGTGGATTTCCCGCAGCCCGAGGGGCCGACAAAGACCACCAGCTCGCCGGGTTCGATCTTCAGATCGACGCCCTGGATGATGTCGATATTGCCGTAGCTTTTCTTGATGTCTTGAAGGGTCAGAGAGGTCATGTCGGGCTCGCTTTTCTTGATGGCGGGCAATCAGCGTTTCATTCCGGTGGTCGCGACGCCCTCGATCAGCAGGCGCTGGAACATCACGAACAGGACAAAGATCGGCAGGACGGTCAGGGTGGACATCGCCAACAGCGCGCCCCAGTCGGATTGGGCGGTGGCGTCGACAAAGGTGCGCAGGCCCAGCTGGGCGGTGTATTTCTCGATGTCGTTCAGATAGATCAGCGGGGCGAAGAAATCGTCCCATGTCCAGATGAAGGAAAACACCGCCGCCGTGGCCAGAACCGGGGTCGAAAGCGGCAGGATCACCTTGAGGAAGATCCGCAGCGGACCGGCCCCGTCCATCAGCGCGGCCTCGTCCAGCTCGCGCGGGATGCCGCGGAAGAACTGGATCATCAGGAAGATGAAGAAGGCGTCGATGGCCAGGAATTTCGGCACGACCAGCGGCAGGATGGTGTTCACCCAGCCAAAGTTCAGGAACATCAGGTATTGCGGGATCAGCACCGCATGCTGGGGCAGCATCATCGTGCCCAGCATCAGCGCGAACCAGAACTTGCGGCCCTTGAACTGCAACCGGGTAAAGGCATAGGCCGCCATCGAGCATGAGATCAGGTTGCCCGCCACCGCCAGCACCGAGACCACGGCGGAATTCAGGAACATCCAGCCAAAGCTGACGCTGAGCCCGTTCCACCCGCGTGCATAGGCGTCCGTGGTGAAGTTTTCCGGGATCAGCGAGGTGGTCGAGAAGATCTCGTTTTCCGGCTTGAACGAACTCGAGACCATCCACAGCAGCGGGTAAAGCATCACGAAGCTGATGGCTGCAAGGGCGGCATAGGCAAATGCGCGCTTCAGTCCCTGCGGCATGGTTGCCTCCTTGGTCAGCGGCGGGGCGATTGCGGTCTCAGTCATCGTAATGCACCCAGTATTTGGCCGAGAGGAAGGACAGGGCGGTAAAGCCCGCGATGATCGCCACCAGCACCCAGGCCAGCGCCGAGGCATAGCCGAAGCGGAAGTTGGTGAATGCCTCCTGGTACAGGTACAGCGTGTAGAACAGCGTCGAGTCGATCGGCCCGCCCGAGCCGTCGCTGATGACAAAGGCCGGGGTAAAGGCCTTGAACGCGTCGATGGTCAGGATGACGGCGTTGAAGAAGATCACCGGGGTCAGCAGCGGCAGGGTGATCTTGAAAAACTGCCGGGTGCGGCTGGCCCCGTCGATGCTGGCGGCTTCGTACATGTCTTGCGGGATCTGGCGCAGACCGGCCAGAAAGATGATCATGGACGACCCGAACTGCCACACGGCCAGCGCCACCAGCGTATAGATCGCGGTCGAGGGATTGGCGATCCAGCTGGGGCCTTCGTAACCGAACAGCGTCATCAGCACCTGATTGATCATGCCGTCGCTGGCAAAGACCTGCCGCCACAGCACCGCGATCGCCACCGAGCCGCCGATCAGCGACGGCAGATAGAAGATCGCCCGGAACCAGTTCAGCCCGCGCATCCCCTTGTTCAGCAGGACCGCAACCGCCAGTGCAAAGACCAGCTTCAGCGGCACCGACAGCAGCACATAGGTGAATGTGACATTCATCGCGGCCCGAAAGCGCGGATCGTCGCTGGCGATCTGGGCGTAGTTCGCGCTGCCAACCCAATGGGGCTGCGACATCAGCGAATAATCGGTGAAGGACAGGTACAGCGACGACATCGCCGGACCCAGCGTCAACACAAAGAAACCGATCAGCCAGGGGGACAGGAACCCGTAACCGGCAATCTGGCGGCGCAGGCGTGACCAGATCGGCACGCGAAAGGGCATATCGTCAGTGACGGACATGCGAAACCTCCTCTTTACGCCTTGCTCCGGCGCAACTCTTGATGACGTCAAAATGACAAATCGAAATTTCACCGTCAACTGAAATGTTTCGTGCTTGACGAAAATTGCGAAATACACGAAAACTTAGGGCAACCAGGAGGATGCCCATGAATATCGAGGCCAACAGCTACTTCGCCGCCGCCGAACCGGCCTTTGTGACCCGCCATGCCCAGCGTCATCAGCAGGCGATCGAGCGCTGCGTGGACAAGCTGCGCCAGACGATGCCGGTGATCGGGCTGCGCAATCCCAAGATCGGGACGGCCTCGAATCACTGGACCTATTGCGCGCCCTTTGACTGGGTGGTCAGCTTTCAGGCCGGGCAGCTGTGGCTGGCGCTGCAATTGACGGGGGACCCAATGTTCCTGAACGCGGCGCGGGCGCGGCGGCCGGTGTTTCGTGCGATTCTGGCGCATCGGCAGGCGCAGGATCACGATCTGGGTTTCCAGTTCTCGCTGGGCTGCGTGGCCGACTGGCTGATGACCGGCGACCGCGAATCGCGCGGCATGGCGCTGGAGGCCGCGCGGCTGCTGTTGGACCGCTATCGCCCCGAGGGCCGCTATATTCAGGCATGGAACGCGGTCGCACCGCATGGCCGGGTCGATCCGCATCATGCCGCCGGGCGCATCATCGCCGACACGCTGCAAAACCTTGCGCTGCTGTATTGGGCGCATGGCGAAACCGGGCGCGCCGATTTCCGCCATGCCGCCGATGGCCATGCCGAAACCGCGCTGGCGCATCTGGTCCGCGCGGATGATACCAGCTTTCACACCTTCCTGTTCGATCCGGTGACCGGCGCCCCCCTGCGTGGCGAGACCCATCAGGGCTATGACGACGCCTCGTGCTGGTCGCGCGGGCAGGCCTGGCTGATCCACGGCTATGCGCAAAGTGCGCTGGCGACGGGCAACCGCGCCTATCTGGACGCCGCCCGTCGGCTGGCGGCGCGGGCCGAGGCACTGATGGGCGACGATACCGTCCCGGCATGGGATTATGCCGCCCCCGGCAATGCGGTGCATCGCGACAGCTCGGCCGGTGCGGTGATGGCGGCGGGGGTCTACATGATCGCCCAGCAAATGCCGCTTGAGGCCGGGCGCTGGCGCGATTTCGGCGACCGGCTGCTGGGCGGGCTGCTGGACACCTGCGACCTGACGAATGACCCGCAGGCGCTGGGGATGCTGGCGCATGGCGCGGCGCATGTCGCGTCGGGTTTTGCCGACAACATGCTGCCCTACGGCGATTATTACTTCATGGAGGCCCTGATGCGTTCGTTGGGTCACACGCAATTCTTCTGGTGAGGCCACGCCCCCACAGGGTAACAGTCCAATCTGAAAATGCCGAGGAACCTCATGTCCGACACCCCACCCGCCACTTTGCGCGACATTGCCGATGCTGCTGGCGTCTCGGTCGCCGCCGCCTCGAAGGTGCTCAACAATCGCGGCGGCGTCAGCGAGGAAAACCGCCAGCGCGTTTTGGCGGCGGCGGATCAGCTGGGCTATCAGGGCCGCTCGGCCCGCGCCATCCAGCGCGCGGGCGTGGGGGCCGCGACCATTATCATGCCCGCCGCCTATTACTCGGATTCGCTGTTCTATGAGGACATCGTCAAGGGCGTGCTTGAGGAATGCGCCGCAAGCGGCCTGTCGGTCGAGGTCCGTCTGGTCGCGCCCATCACCGAGGGCGGCCAGGCGGAAATCGAAAGCATCCTTGCCGATCCGGCCAGCGGCGCGATCATCGCCATCGGTCTGGACGATGCCGTTCTGATCGACCGGATCGCGGCGGCTGAAACTCCGGCGGTGCTGATCAACGGCATGGACCGCTCGATGCGGATCGACAGCGTGCTGCCGGACAACTGGTCGGCGGGGTGGCTGGCGACCCAGCGCCTGCTGGCGGCAGGACATCGCCAGATCATGCATGTCACCCTGCCCCACCGCCTGACCATGCGCCGGCGTCTGGACGGCTTCCGCGTGGCCCTGACCGAGGCCGGCTTGGGTTTCGATCCCGACCGGCATGTGCTGGATCTGGGCCAGATGGGCTTTGCCGAGACCCAGACCCGCAACGCCATCATCGCCGCGCATCAGCAGGGCCGCCTTGAGGGCGTGACCGCGTTCTTTTGCAGTTCCGACATGGTGGCCTTCGGGCTGATGCAGGGGCTGCAATCGCTGGGCTTTGCCGTTCCCGACGATTTCTCGGTGATCGGGCTGGACGATGTGGCGCTGGCCGGGAACAGCCGCCCGCCCTTGACCACCATGCGGATCGAGCGCGCCGAACTGGGCCGCAGCGGCGCAAGCCTGCTGCTGGGCCGGATCACCAATCCCGGCCGCAGCGCCATCCGCATGAACATGGGGGTCGAACTGATCGAGCGCGCGACCGTCGCCCCGCCGCGCGGCAATCCCGGCCTTAGATCGGGTCGCGCACAATGAGTGCGCCGCATCTGGTCGTCATCATGGCCGACCAGTTGCGCCATGACCTGATCGGGCCGGAACATACCCCCCATATCGCCGAACTGGCCGGGGAAAGCACGGTCTTTCCCAATGCCTATTGCGCCTCGCCGCTATGCGTGCCGTCGCGCGGGGCGTTCTTTACCGGGCGCTATCCGAACCAGACCGGCTGCCTGATCAACCCATGGGTCCCCGAGGACGCCGCCCATGGCATGGTTGCCGAGGGCACGCCGAACCTTTACGGCCTGCTGGCCGGGCGCTGGGACGGCCACCACGTGGGCAAGCAGCATCTGTGCTATGACCCGCCGCTGGAACGGCGCGGGGGCGGCATCCACTGGCAGACGCTTGAGGACACCTATGCCCCCGCCCTTGCCGCGCGCGGCCATGCCCCGCCGGGCGGGCCGGATTTCCGCGCCGATCTGCCCGAACAGGTCGGCGGACGGCGGACATGGCTGGGCAGCGGCTCGACCCCGGCGACGGGCTGTTATCAGCCGGGCTTCGACAGCTTCTTTGACGGCCATATCCTGAACGGCGCGCTGTCGGCGATCGACGGGCGCGACCGCGCAAAGCCGCTCTTTCTCAGCGCGATGTTTCTGGCCCCGCATCCGCCCTTTCACATCCCCGAGCCGTGGTATTCCATGGTCCGCGACATCCAGATGCCGCGCAATGTCGGGCGCTGGAGCCCCGGCCAAAGCCCGCTGCAGCTTTACAACATGACCGGCATCATCGGCACCCGCTACAGCCGCGACGACTGGCGCGAGGTCTGGCGCGTCTATGCCGGGCTGGTCCGGCTGCTGGATCATTGCGTGGGCCAGATCGTCGCGCGGCTGAAGGCGCAGGGCATCTATGACGATACCGCGATCCTGCTGACCAGCGACCATGGCGAGATGCTGGGCTCGCACCGCTTGTTCCAGAAGATGTGCATGTATGAGGAAGCGATCCGCACCCCCGTCGTGCTGAAGCTGCCCAAGGGCGGCGGTCAAGGCATCGATCCGCGCCTTGTCGGCCATATCGATGTGCTGCCGACGCTATGCGAGGTGCTGAACCTGTCCCCGCCCGCTGGCCTGCCCGGCCTGTCCTTGCTGCATGATACGCCGCCGCGCCCGGTCTTTGTGCAATATGACGGCAATGGCGCGCTGGGGAATGCCTCGCGCGCGGTGATCCGGGGGACCGACAAGCTGATCGTCGACAGCTTCAAGGATGAGCGGTTCTTTGAGCTTTACGACCTTGCCCGCGACCCGCAAGAGGAACACAACCTGATCGCAACCCAGCCCGCGCGGGCCGCAGCCCTGCTGGCGCTGCTGGGCGACCATATGCGGGCGACCGGCGATCACATGGCGCTGGATCAGGGCGATCTGGACCGCTTCCGGCATGAGCACGGGATGCAAGCAGCGGATTAGCACGCCTTTTTCCCTTGCAGGGACGGCGCTTGCCATCAGAAATGATGCGCAATGAATCACGCCAAGAACATTCCCAGCAGGAGACTTCCGACCATGCGGCGCCTTGCCCTTTCCACCGCCTTGATCATGTCGATGCTGCCGCTTGCGGCGCAGGCTCAGGAGCCGCTGAAGATCGGCGTCCTGCTGACCCTGTCCGGCCCGCCCGCCGTTCTGGGCGAACATGCCCGCGACGGCGTGCTGCTGGCCGAAAAGACGCTGGGCGACAAGGTCGGCGGCCGCGAGGTCGAGCTGATCGTCGTCGACGATGAGGGCAAGCCCGACATCGCCGCCCAGAAGGCCCGCGATCTGGTCGAGGCGCAGGGTGCCGATTTCGTCATCGGCCCGATCTTTTCCAACATCATGAACGCCATTGCCGGACCGGTGACCTCGGGCGGTGCGATCCTTGTGTCGCCCAATGCCGGGCCGTCGAATTTCGCGGGCAAGGACTGCAACCCCGACATCTTTGTCGTGTCCTACCAGAACGACCAGATGCCGCGCACCTTGGCCGAGCACATGAACCGTCAGGGCGTGGCCAATGCCTATCTGCTGGCCCCGAACTATCAGGCGGGCAAGGACAGCCTGAACGGCTTCAAATCCGTCTTCAAGGGCGAGGTCGCGGGTGAACTGTTCGTGCCGCTGGGGCAGCTGGATTTCTCGGCCGAGCTGGCGCAGATCGCGGCCAGCCAACCCGCCGCCGTCTATGCCTTCATGCCGGGCGGTATGGGCGTGAACCTGGTCAAGCAATGGAGCCAGGCGGGCCTGGGCTCGATCCCGTTGATGTCGGCATTCACGGTGGATGAGACCACCTTGCCCGCCGAACAGGATGCGGCGGTGGGGATGCTGACCGGATCGAACTGGGCGCCGGACCTGCAGACGCCCGGCAATGCCGAATTTGTCGCCGCCTTCCAAGGGGCTTATGGCCGCGTGCCCTCGCTTTACGCGGTCGGCGGCTATGACGCCCTGATGCTGATCGACAGCGCCGTGAAAAAGGCCGGGACCGAGGACCGCGAGGCCCTGCGCGCCGCCCTGAAACAGGCCGATTTCCAAAGCCTGCGCGGCAGCTTCAAATTCTCGACCAACAACTTCCCGGTGCAGGATTTCTACCTGACCAAGGCGATCAAGGCCGAGGACGGGACCTATCGCACCTCGGTCGTCGAAAAGGTCTTTACCGCCGCCGCCGACAGCTATGTCGGCGAATGCCCGATGAAGTAAGGCCCTGACGGGCTGACACGGCACGACGCCCCTTTTGATCCGTCAAAAGGGGCGTTCCGTTCGACGGAAAGACAAGATGTTCAACCTATTCCTGCTGCAACTGCTCAACGGCGCCCAGTTCGGCATCCTGCTGTTTCTGGTGGCGGCCGGGCTGACGCTGGTTTTCGGCATCATGGACTTCATCAACCTTGCGCATGGCGTGCTGTACATGATCGGCGGCTATGTCATGGCGGCGCTGTCGGCGGCGACAGGCAATTTCTGGCTGTCGCTGGCGCTGGTCCTGCCGGTGACGCTGGCGGTGGGGCTGGTGCTGGAGCTGCTGGTGTTTCGCAGGCTTTACGACCGTTCCCACCTGGATCAGGTGCTGGCGACATTCGGGCTGGTGCTGGTGCTGTCGGAACTGGTCAAGATCCTGTGGGGCGCGGCACCGCTTTCCGTCGCCATGCCCGAGGCACTGGCGGGCTCGATCCCGCTGGCCGGGCTGATGCGCTACCCGGTCTATCGCATCGCGGTGATCGGCGCGGGGTTGGGCGTCGCGCTGGCGCTGTGGTTCGTGATCGCGCGGACGCGGGTGGGCATGCTTCTGCGCGCGGGCGCGGCGAACCGGGCGATGGTCTCGGCGCTGGGGGTGGATATCAACCGGCTGTTCATGCTGGTCTTTGCCGCTGGCGCGATGCTGGCCGGGTTTGCCGGGGCGATCGTCTCGCCGATCCTGTCGGTCGATCCGGGCATGGGGGATTCCATCCTGATCCTGACCTTTGTCGTCATCGTCATCGGCGGCGTCGGATCGGTGAAGGGCGCGTTCCTTGCCGCGCTGCTGGTCGGTATTGTCGACACGATGGGGCGGATGTTCGGGCCGATCCTGCTGAAATCGCTGATGGAGCCCGCCGCCGCCGCGCAGGCCGGGCGCACCATCGCGCCGATGCTGGTCTATATCCTGATGGCGGCGGTGCTGTTCTGGCGACCCTCGGGCCTGTTCGGGCGGAGCGTGGCGCGATGACCGCCATGCCCCCCCGCCTAAGGGCCGCACTGGCGATCTTTGCCCTGCTGGCGCTGGTCCCGCCGCTGGCCCATTGGATCGGCCAGCCCTTTCTGATCGTCATTGCGACGCGGATGGTGGTCTTTGCCATCGCCGCCCTGTCGCTGGACCTGATCCTTGGCTATGGCGCGATGGTGTCCTTTGGCCATGCCGCCTATCTGGGGATCGGGGCCTATGCCGTGGCGGTGCTGTCGCGGGCGGGCGTCACCGATTTGACGCTGCATCTGCTGGCGGCTATCGGAGCAGCCGGGATCTTCGCACTGGTCACCGGGGCGATTTCGCTGCGGACGCGGGGCGTCTATTTCATCATGATCACGCTGGCTTTCGGGCAGATGGCCTATTTCTTTTTCGTCTCCTTCTCGGCGCTGGGGGGCGATGACGGCACCGCGCTGGCGGCGCGCTCCACCGTGCTGGGGCAGGATTGGCTGCGGTCGGAACCGGGGCTGTTCTATGCCACGCTGGGGCTGCTGGTGCTGATCTTTGCCGGGCTGTACCGGCTGACGCTGTCGCGTTTCGGGCGGGTGCTCAGCGGCACGCGGGAAAGCGCGCTGCGCATGCAGGCGGTGGGCTTTCGCCCCTTTCCCTATCAGCTGACCGCCTATGTCATCTCGGGCTGTCTTTGCGCGGTGGCGGGGGTGATGCTGGCCAATCAAAGCGCCTATGTCTCACCGTCCTACATGAGCTGGCACCGCTCGGGTGAGCTGATCGTGATGCTGGTCTTGGGCGGTATCGGCAGCCTGACCGGGGCCATCGCCGGGGCACTGGCCACCGTCGCGCTGGAGGAGGGCCTCGCGAAATATTCCGAGCATTGGCGGCTGGGCTTTGGCCTGATCCTTGTGCTGGTCGCCTTGGCCGCACCGGGCGGGATTGCCGGGCTGATCCGACGGCTGAAAGGCGCGCCCGCATGAGCGCGCCGCTGCTGCAGGTCCGGAACCTGTCGAAATCCTACGCCGCGCTGAAGGTCACCGACGACGTGTCGCTGGACGTGCATCCGGGCGAAATCCACGCCATCATCGGCCCCAATGGCGCGGGCAAGACCACGCTGATCGCCCAGCTTTCAGGGCAGTTGCGGCCCGATTCCGGGCATGTCCATTACATGGGTCAGGACATCACCCGCCTGCCGATGGCGGCGCGGGTGCGGATGGGGCTGGCGCGGTCGTTTCAGCTGACGACGCTGCTGCCGGGCTTCACCGCGCTGGAAAACGTGGCCATCGCGGTGCAGGCGCGCGAGGGGTCGTCCTTCCGCTTCTTTCGCGCCGCCGCGTCGGAACGCGCCCTGAACGATCAGGCGATGGACGCCTTGCGCGATGTCGGGCTGAACAGCCGCGCCACGCAACTGGCCGGATCGCTGAGCCATGGCGAGAAACGGCAGCTGGAACTGGCGGTGGCGCTGGCGACCCGGCCCCGGCTGCTGCTGCTGGACGAACCCCTTGCCGGGACCGGGCATGAGGAAGCGACGCTGCTGATCGCGCTGTTTGCCCGGCTGCGCAGCCGGGTGACGATGATGCTGATCGAACATGACATGGACGCGGTGTTCCGGCTGGCCGACCGGGTGTCGGTGCTGGTCTATGGCCGGATCATCGCCAGCGGCACGCCCGCGGAAATGCGCGCCGACGCCGCGGTCCGCGCCGCCTATCTGGGCGAGGAGGAGGGCTGATGCTGCAGGTCGAAGGGCTGATGGCCTCATACGGGGACAGCCGGGTGCTGTTCGGGATCGACCTGCATGTCGCGCGCGGCGAGGTGGTGACGCTTCTGGGCCGCAACGGCATGGGCAAGACGACGACGGTGCGTTCGGTCTTTGGCCTGCTGCGCCCGCGCGCCGGTCGGGTCAGCATCGACGGGCGCGACCTGACCGGGGCCGCGCCGCATCTGGTCGCCCGCGCCGGGCTGGGGCTGGTCCCCGAGGGGCGGCAGGTCTTTGCCCCCCTGACGGTCGAGGAAAACCTGATCGCCACCGCCCGTGGCGGGCCGCGCGCCAAATGGAGCCTGCCGCAGGTCTATGCCCTTTTCCCGCGCCTGCATGAGCGCAGGCGGAACATGGGCGACCAGCTTTCGGGCGGCGAACAGCAGATGCTGGCCATTGGCCGCGCGCTGATGACCAACCCGGCGCTGCTGGTGCTGGATGAGGCGACCGAGGGGCTGGCCCCGCTGATCCGCGAGGAAATCTGGTCCTGCCTGCGCCATCTCAAGGACCGGGGCGAGGCCATCCTTGTCATCGACAAGAATATCGAGGCCCTGACCCGTCTGGCCGACCGCCATGTCGTCATCGAAAAGGGCCGCGTCGTCTGGACCGGGACCACGCCGGAGCTGATCGCCACGCCCGATGTGAAGACGCGCTTCCTGAACGTCTAGTTCTCGCGGAAGGCGCGGGACAGGCTGTCCTCGATGGGTTTGACCAGATATTCAAAGAAGGTGCGGGCAGAGGTTTCGATCATCACCTCGGCGGGCATGCCGGGGGTGGGGTGAAAGCCCGGAACCCGCTGCAACTCGCTCATCGGCAGCGATACGCGCGCCAGATAGATCTCATGCCGGACGCCATCGGTTTCCGTCGCCAGCGCATCGGCCGAGACATAGACCAGCGTGCCCTGCAGCACCGGCGTCGTGCGCTGATTCAGCGCGGTCAGCCGCACCGCCGCAGGCTGGCCCACCTCGACATCGTCGATATCCCCGCGCGAGATCTGGGATTCGATCACCAGCGGCGCATCCAGCGGCAGGATTTCAAGGATCGGTTTGCCCGCCTCGATCACCCCGCCGGGGGTGTGATAATACAGCCGGACGATGGTGCCCGAGACCGGAGACAGGATTTCCGCCCGTTCCAGAATGTCCTGCGCCTTCATCGACTGTTCGCGCACGCTGTCCAGATCGGCCTCGATCGACTGGCTTTCATCCATCGCGGTCTGCATGTGCTGGTTGCGGGTCTGGGCGATTTCGCGTTCGGCCTTGCGGATGGCTTCCTCGGTCTCGGCGATCTCGGATAGCAGGCGGCCGATCTGGCCATCGGCATCGGCAATGGCGCGGGCCAGCGTGTTCACGTCGCTGCGCCGCACCAGACCGCGCTTGAACAGGTGTTCGCGCGTGGCGTGATCCTCGCGCAGCAACTCGGCCTGAATGCGCACCGCCTCCAATTCCTGCTGAAAGCCTTCGATACGCGAACGACCGGCAGCGATATTGCTTTCCAGCAGCCCGATTTCGCCGTCCAGCTTGGCGCGGGCGGCCCGGAACGCCCCCATCTGTTCGCTCATGATCGCGGCAAAGCTGGGGTCCTCGCTGCGCTGCACCAGCCAGTCGGCAAAGGCCGGCTGCTCGGTATGGTCATATTCGGCGCGCAGCCGGGCGCCAATGGCCTCAAGCCGGGCGCGGCGCAGCTCCAGCTCGCGCTGGTTGGCCTGCGCGGCGGTGCCGTCCAGCCGCAGCAGCACCTGACCTTCGGTGACGCTGTCGCCCTCGCCCACAAGGATTTCATGGATGATGCCGCCTTCAAGGTGCTGGACGATCTTGTTCTTGCCGGTGGCGACGAAAGTGCCGGGCGACATCACCGCCGCAGCCAGCGGCGCACGCAACGCCCATGTGCCGAAGCCGCCAAAGGCCAGCACCAGCAGCACCAGCCCGACCGTCAGGTGCCAGCGGACCGAGCGCGGCACCTGCGCATAGATCTGGTTGTCGGTATGCAGCATCATGGCTTGGCTCCGGTTGGGCCGGGTGCGGGGGGCGCGGGGGGCGCGGGCGGGGCCGGGCGTGCGGCATTGGGCAGCACGTCCTCGGATTGCCGCTGCCGGGCCAGTTTTTCCAGCATCTGGTCGCGCGCGCCGAACATGGCGATCTGCCCGTCGGCCAGCAGCATGATATTGTCGACGTCGCGCAGCACCGCCTGTTTCTGGGTGATGACGATCATGGTGATCCGGTCGCGCTTGGCCAGCGCCATTGCCCGCGACAGCGCCCGGTCGCCCGCCGTATCAAGGTTCGAGTTCGGCTCATCCAGCACCACCAGCCGGGGATTGCCAAAGAACGCCCGCGCCAGCCCGATCCGCTGCTTCTGCCCGCCCGACAACGGCGAGCCATCGGCGGCCACCATTGTCTCATAGCCTTCGGGCAGCTTGGCGATCATGTCATGGACATCGGCCAGCACTGCCGCCTGATAGATGTCCTCATCGGTGGCATCAAAGCGCATGCGCGCGATATTGGCCTTGATCGTGCCGGGGAACAGCTGCACGTCCTGCGGCAGATAGCCGATGGACTGGCCCAATTGCCGCTGATCCCAGTTGCGCAGGTCCATCAGGTCCAGCCGCACGCTGCCCGAGGTGGGCAGGATCGAGCCGACCAGCATCTTGCCCAAGGTGGTCTTGCCCGCGCTGGACTTGCCGACAATCGCCAGCGAGATCCCCGGCTGCAACGAGAAGGTGACCGAATTCAGCACCACCCGCTTGGTCCCGATCGGCACGTAAAGCAGCCGCTCGACATCCAGCCGCCCCTCGGGGCGGGGCAGTTGCAGCCTTTGCTGGTTCAAGGGCGAGGATTTCAGCAGGTTCTGGATGCGCGAATAGGCCGAGCGCGACAGCGAGACGCTGTTCCAGCCCTCGATCGCACCTTCGATCGGGGCCAGCGCCCGGCCCGCGATGATCGAGGCGGCGATGACCATGCCGCCGGTCAGTTGTCCGTGCAGCGTCAGGTTCGCGCCCCAGCCCAGCAGCCCCACCTGCGTCAGCAGCCGCACCCCGCGCGACAGCCCGGCGAAAAAGATGTTGCGGTCCTGCGCCTTGACCTGTGCCGCCATCGAGCCCGCGGCGTCCCGGCCCCAGATCGTCACCGCCTCGGGGATCATCGCCAGGGCATTGATGATCTGCGAATTGCGCGCCATGGAATCCAGATGCAGGTTGGCGCGGCTAAGATGACGGTTCGCCTCGGCAAAGGGTTTGGCGGTGAAGCGCTGGTTGATCAGCGCGATCACCAGCAGCAGGATCGCCGTCGCCAGCACGATGAAGCCCAGCTGCGGATGCACCAGAAAGATCGCAAGGATGAAGACCGGCGTGAAGGGCAGGTCCAGCATCGACAAGAGCGTCCCCGAGACAAGGAAATTGCGCAAAGTCTGCAGATCGCCCAGCGTCTGGTATTCCTGCCCATTGCTTTGCAGCGACGCCCGCGCCGCAGCCGACAGGATCGGTGCCCCCAGCCGGGCCGACAGATCGACCGAACTGCGCAGCAGCATGCCGCGCCGGATGCCGTCAAAGATCACCTGCAGCAGCACCGCGCCGATGATCAGCACCGTCAGCATGATCAGCGTGTCGATCGAGCGGCTGGTCAGCACCCGGTCCGAGATCTGGAACAGATAGATCGGGATCGCCAGAACCAGAACATTGGTGACGCCGCTGAACAGCAGCACGCCAAGGATATTGGCCCAGATCTGGCGCAGGCTGGCCTGCAACGCATGCGAGATGTCGGGCTCGGCCACCCGCTTGTGAAATCCGGCAGACTTGCCGCCCGGACCGGCGGGCAGATCGGGCAGCCGCCCGGCCTGCTGGTCGATGATCGGCCCCTTGCCCAAGGGCGCGCTGCTGGGCGGGCGCGGCGTCTGCTGCTGCCAATCCGGCCCCAAGCCATGCCCCATGTTTTGGGCGGTGTCCTGTCGCTGTCCCTGCCCTGTCTGGGCATTGCGCCCGAAGGGTCCCTGCGTTCTGTCTTGTGTCATGCCAGCACGGTTTCCATGATATCGGCCGGAACGGCCCCGTCATGATGCAGCGGACCGACATCGCGGTCGCCATCATCCTGAGTCAGCATGCCATCGGCCAGAAACAGCACCGCCTCGCTGGCCAATGGCGCGGGCCCGTCACCCATCTGGAGCGGCCGGTCAGTGACCAGCTCGGCCTGATGCAGCAGGGCGTCAGAGTAATAGCCTCCTCCGGAATGGATCGTCGCATCGACGCCGAATTCGGTGATCTGCGCCGTGTTGACCAAGGTGTTCGATCCGGTGACCACGCGGACATCGCCGCCAAGCTGCGCATCCGACAGATAGGTCTCGATCTGGTCGGCATCGCCCAGCACATTGGTCTGGCGGATCATGTTGACCGAAACCAGATCGCCCTTGATATGCAGCACGCGCAGCACATCCAGCCCCTCGAAGGCCGGATCGTTCAGGATCGAGGCCGGCAATATCACCCGCCCGTCCGCCGCCAGACGCATCATCGCGTCATAGGCATCGTTCGATCCGGCGAAATTCTCGCGGCCGATCTGGTTGATGGTCGCGTCATTGACCAGCAGGTTGTCGCCGGAACTGATCCTGCCACCGCCCGCACCCATGCTGATGCTGTCATTGTCCAGCATCACATTGGTCTGCAGGATGGCGTTCAGGTTCAGGATGTAGCCGTCGATGATGATCAGGTCGAATTGCGAGCCCAGCTCGGCCAGCGAGACATGGTTCACCGCGCCATTATCCCCGATCAGCAGCAGGGTCTGATCGCCATGCAGCGTGAACGAGGTGATGTCGTCATCGCTGATGAAATTGTACTGGTCGATCCAGTTGACGCTGACCAGACTGCCTTCAAGCGTCGCGGTCAGCCAAAATTGCGGCGCATCGCCGTCGCCGCCCGCATGCGCAGCCGGATTGGCGGTCAGGCTGTATGAGGCAAAGTTAAGCGCATTGGTCGGGGTCTGGTCCACATTCAGCGCGCCATCGGGCGACAGGATGCGGTCAAGATCGCTCCAGACATTGACCTGGCTGATGATCGTATAGCTGTAGACCCCCTGCGCCGCCGTCAGCACCGGGGCAGCGATCCAGGCCGAGGTGATATTCGCCTCATTGACCAGCATGTTATGGCCAACGACGACCTCATGCTGGGTGGTATTCTCGCGCCAGTCCTCGTCCTGCCGTTCCTGCGAATAGGCAGGCAGCAGCGCGTCCAGATCGGGGCGTTCGTCGACGGCCAGACCGTCCTGATACTTGCCCAGCACATCCTGACCCAGCCGGGTCCAGCTTACTGCGCCTTCGGGCAGGTCGTCCGGGGCCTCGGCGTCGCGAAACAGCTGCGCCATCGCCAGAAAGGCGTCATCTTGCGAGGGCAATTCCAGCGGCAGCGACACGCCCAGCTGCCCCGCCTGATCGTAAAGCACCTGCAAGGGCGCATTCGCGCCATCCACGCCAAAGGGAATGTCGCCCCGCAGCACCAGATCGCCGTCGTAAAGGACCGATTGCTGGAAATTGTACAGCGCCACGGAATCCGGGACCGGCAGCTCCCATTCGTGGGTCGGCGGCTCGGGCGGCTCGGGCCTGGGGGGCGGGGGCGGATCAGGCGGCTCGACAGGCGTCTGGAAGGTCGGGCCGTTCCAGACCGTCGGGGTATAGCTGTCGCTGAAGGGCAGTGACGGCAGGCTGAAGGGGATCGGATCGCGCGCCACATCCACGAACAGATAGGCCGCTTCCGGGGTCAGCCCCTCAAGCGTCGGAACCGGCGGGGTATAGTCCAGGCCGGGCACGAAATCCGGGATCTCGAAGGGATAGACCGTTGCCAGATCCTTGGGGATGATATGGCCGGGATCGAAGTCGGGCCGGTTCGGGTCCAACGCTTCGTAATTGATCCTCAGCCTTACGATTTCGTCGGTGATGTGAAAAATGCCGATGAAATGCCAGATTGCTTCGTCCGCCGCATGTATCAATAGCATGTCGTGATCCTTCCCAGACGAGTCCCTCGGCGGTCGGTCCGAACGGGCTCTCGCTACATGCGTCCTGCGCGAAGGGGCTTCGCGCAGGATATTGTTTCAGATCTTGGCCGCTCAGGCGTCGTCGCCGACCACGCTGGAGTTCAGATCGCCACCGACGACAGTCATGTCGACCGAGTTGCCAAGGATATTGGCACCCATGACGATGCTTTGGTTGAACGCCGTCGTGTCCAGAACGCCATCTGCCGAGGCGGTCGAGGTCCCGGTGACATAGCCGTCATCACCGTTGCCCGAACCCCAGGTGCCCGCATTGGCCGAACCGCCATTGCCGGTCGCGATGTCGCTGATGTCGCCACCATTGCCACTATCGGCATTGGCACCGTCACCGCCACGCGACCAGCCACCGGCAGCTGCGGCCCAACCGCCGTCGCCACCCAGGGCGCCGGCTGCGCCACCCGTGCCGTCGCCGGCTGCCGCGCCACCGAACCCGGCGCCATAGCCACCTGCGTCGCCACCAGCACCACCCGTCGAGTGGGCTGCACCAAGGCCAAGACCAGCCGCATCGCCGGACGTCGCATCGCCGCCAGCGCTTGCCGCTGCTGCCAGCGCCGCGCCAAGGCCATAGCCATCGCCGCCGTCGCCGCCCGCACCGCCATTGCCGCTTTCGCCGCTGGCTCCGCCTGCGCCGCCAGCGCCGCTATTGCCGCTGTCGCCGCCTGCGCCGCTATTGCCGCCATAGCCGCCTTCGCCGCCATAGCCACCTTCGCCGCCATAGCCGCCTGCGCCACCAGCACCGCCGTCGCCGCTGTCGCCGCCGTCACCGGCATCGCCCGAGTCGCCAGCGTCGCCGCTGGTTCCACCCGAGGCCGCGCCGACCCCTAGGCCAAGCAGCGCGCCGATGCCGACGCCAATGCCGCCAAGGGCTGCCGAACTGCCGCCGTCGCCGGTGTCGCCACCGTCGCCTGCGCTGCCGGTGTCGCCGCCGTCGCCGCCATAGCCGCCTTCGCCGCCATAGCCGCCTTCGCCGCCGTCACCGCCATAGCCACCTTCGCCGGTGTCGCCACCGTCGCCGGTATCGCCGCTATCGCCGCCGTCGCCTGCATCGCCGGTATCACCGCTGCTGCCACCGGCAGCACCAGCACCGCCAACACCTGCGCCCAGACCCAGCGCACCCGCACCGGCTGCGCTGTCGCCGCCGTTTGCATCGCCGCTTTGACCCGCGCCAAGTCCGACGCCAAGCGCTGCGGAATCGCCGCCCGAGGCATCACCGCCCTGACCGGCACCAATGCCCACGCCAAGGGCCGAACCGCCGACGCCGATACCGCCAAGTGCAGCAGCACCTCCGCCCGCAGCGCCTGTGGCCGAGCCGCCATAGGACGTCGAGCCACCACCCGCCGCATCGGCATAGCCTTCGCCGCCGACCGCGAGCACATGGCCGCCGTCGCCGCCGGTGCCGCCGGCATCAATGCCGTCGCCCGAATCCGCGTCGCCGCCATTGGCGTTGCCATTCTGGTTGAACTCGGAATTGTTGGTCACGTCCGGGTCGGTCAGGCTGTCTTCGTCATTGATCTCGCCGACCTGATTGTTGACGGTGCCGACACCGTCGCCGATGGTGATGTTGTCAAGCCGCACGTCATGCGTGCCGACATTCACCTCGCCGTCGCGGTTGACCAGCACATCGCCCATCGTGCCATAGGCATTGTCGATATCGACAAAGTCATTGTCCGAAGGTGCCCAGCCATCCAGATCCAGCGACACGTCCACCGTGGTCGTCACATTGGTTTCGACATCGGTGTAGTTGTTGGCTTCGTTCGTCGCGCTGTTGCTGGACGAATTGCTGTTCGAAGCGCTGTTGCTGGCCGCGTTCGCCGCTGAATTGGCGGCGTCGTTCGAGGATTCGTTGCTGGCCGAATTATCGGCCCCGTTCGTTGCGCCGTTTTCCGCGCTGTTATGCGCGCCATTCGCGGCGCCGTTCAGGGCAAGGTTGCCTGCCCCGTTCAGCGCAAGGTTGCCTGCGCCGTTATGGGATTCCGAGTTGCTCTCGTTGCTGTTCGAGTTCTCGTTCCCATTGGTGTTTTCATTGCTTTGGGACTGTTCCTGGCCTTGTCCCTGACCTTGTCCCTGGCCCTGACCCTGCCCTTGCAGGTTCAGCTGGCCCTGGCCCTGGCCTTGACCCTGGCCTTGTCCCTGACCTTGCCCTTGACCCTGCCCTTGGTCCTGATCCTGACTTTGACTGTCGAAGGGCCAGGCGAACAGGTTCGTACTACGGCTGTCAGCCATCGTGCTCACTCCCTACGGGTGGGCGGGTACGGTCGATGCATTCGCAGACACGTCATCCCGTCCGGGTTGGTGGTGAAGTGACAGCAAACCGAGTCCGACCGCTGAGCCCTTGCTCACCGTCTGACGGCGCGACCGTCCGCGTTTTGCTGAGGTTACAAGTCGCCGCCCCTCCACCTCGAGCGACTTCCGATGCGGTCACGGTAACGATGCCCGTGCCAACATCAGCGAAAATACGCCGGTCGCACGGTTGCTTCATAGCCGCTCGAAGGGGCTAGGCCCGGCCCTGCCCGATGGGCCATATCCGCGCCCGGTGGCTATAGCCATTCGCCCGATGGGCCACCCTATCCCATGCGGAAGGCTTAATATTTTCGGCTATAAATCCTGCGGCTATAGGGATGTATGGAACGGCTACTGTCTTTTCGGTCTAGATTCTGTCCAAGCCTTTGGCGAGCCTGCCTAGTTATGCTACATTTCTAGGGCCGAAACCCGCTATCATCTTCTGCGACGCAGCAAAATCCTTGACACGACCTCGGCAGGGATAGCGCCGCACAAGCGACCAGAACGGAGCGCGATGATGATTCCCTATCGTAACGAATCGCCGGCACTCGCCCTTGAGGTTCCTCCTCCTGCGGTCGAGATGGTTTTTGTCGGTAATCACTGCAATTTTTCGGGCTGCCTCATCACCACCACGATTCAGGAACTGGGTGGAATCACCTCGGCGGCCCTGACCACGTTTCCCGAGTTTCAACGTTTCGTAAGCAGCACCGGCGCAGCGCCGGAAGTCCTGCTGCTGGATGAGCCATTGATGCGCGGCCTGACCGATGCCGAACGCGACTGGGTGCTGGATCTGCCCGGCCTGAAGCTGGGCATCGCCTATAGCACGATGGAATTCGCATTGGCCTGCCATGCCGACCCGGCGCTGCGGCAGCGCTCGGCCAGCATATTCCCGCTGAACGTGCGGCTGGATGTGTGGCTGTCCATCGTCAAGCTGATCGTCCATGGCGGCAGCTATGTCTGTCCCGAAGTCATCGCCGCCCGCCCGACCGAGGATCGGGCCGAACCTGCGGGCATCTCGGGGTTGACGCAAAGGCAGCTGGATGTGCTGCAACAGGTCGCCGATGGCCATTCCAACAAGCGCATCGCCGAAAACCTGGGCCTGTCGATCCACACGGTCAAACTGCATCTGCATAATGGCAGCCTCCGGCTGGGCGCGCGCAACCGGACCGAGGCCGCGATGCGCTATCGAGAGATGCATCCGTGACCACACCCTTGCCCGAAACCGACGACATCCCCGGCCCGATCCCGGTCGGAGAGGCCGGGCTGGACGCGATCCTGCTGCGGGTCGGGCGGCTGAACTATGCCTGGAGCAATACCGAAAGCCTGCTGGTCCATCTGATCGCCGGGCTTTCGGGCATGGCCAAGGATGCGGCGGTGGTGGTGTTCCTGTCGCTCAGTTCGACCCGCGCCCGGATCGAGCTGGTCGAAAGGCTGGCCAAGCTGCGGCTGTCATCAGGCCATGAGCGGCACGAGCTTCTGGACCTGATGGCGCGGTTCGGCCGGCTGTCGGCGGTGCGCAACCGCTACAATCACAGCCTGTGGTCGTTTCAGGATGACGGCTCGATCGCCACCATCCTGATGCGGATCGCCGACCGGCGCGACCGTATCCGCATGGGCCAGCGCCAGCCCCTGACCGCCGAGGAAATGGCCCGGCTGGATCAGGATCTGGACGACCTGTCCGAACTGAACCGCGCGATCTGGCGGTTCCTGCAGGACAACGGCTACCCGATCGCCTGATCGGACAGCATCTCGGACATGGAACGCACGGCGGTCGGATAGCCACGCGGGCCCAGACCCGCAATGACCGCCGTGACCACGCCCGACATCAGCGACTTGTGATAGATCGCCTCGCGCCGGTGGATGTTCGAGATATGCAGTTCGATTACCGGGCCGGGGAACATCTTCAGCGCGTCCATCACCGGGACCGAGGTAAAGGTCAGCCCCGCCGGGTTGATGATGATGCCGCGCGCCCCGCTATCGATGGCCTCATGGACCCAGTCGATCAGCTGGTGTTCGGCATTGGTCTGGCGAAAGACCACCTGAATGTCGCCGGCAGCGGCGCGCGACCAAGCCTCGACCTCGGCCAGGGTGGTGTGGCCGTAGATCTCGGGCTCGCGCTTGCCCAGACGGTTCAGGTTCGGGCCGTTCAGGATATGAATGCTCATGTCGCGTTCTCGGGGTTCAGCCGCCATACCCGGCAAGGCGCGGCAGCCACAGGGTCAGGCTGGGGAAAAAGGTGATCAGCCCAAGGCACAGCACCATCCAGCCAAGGAAGGGCAGGCAGTCGCGGATGATCAGCCGCATCGGCGAGCCCGATATATTGGTGACGATGAACAGCAGCAGCCCGTAAGGCGGCGTTACCAGCCCCAGCATGATGTTGACGACGACCACCACCCCGAAATGCACCAGATCGATCCCCAGCGCCTGCGCCGTCGGGATAAAGACCGGGATGATGATCAGCAGGATCGCCGTCCCTTCCAGCACGCAGCCCAGCAGCAGCAGGATCACGTTCACCAGGATCAGGAACTGGATCGGGGTCAGCTCCCATCCGGTCATGATCTGGCGCAGGGTCTCGGGGATGTTCTCGATGGTGACGACATAGTTGAAGACCATGGCACCGCCGATCATCATCCCGATCGAGGCCGAGGTCTTGGCCGACAGGCGCAGCGCGGCATAGCCCTCGCGCCAGCTGAGGCTGCGATAGACGACGGTCGATACCAACACCGCATAGGCGGCGGCCAGCGCGGCGGCCTCGGTCGGCGTGGTGATCCCGCTATAGATGCAGCCCAGCAGGATCACCGGCATCAGCAGCGTCGGAAAGGCCGACATGGTGATGCGCGGCACCTCGCGCAGCGGCACGCGTTCCTCGACCGGGAAATTGTTGCGCCGCGCGTCGATATAGACCTGCACCATCTGCATCGCGGTCATCAGCAGGCCCGGAACCACACCCGCCAAGAACAGGTAGCCGATGGATGCATCAGAGACCAAGGCATAGACCACCATCGGGATCGAGGGCGGCAGGATCGGCCCGATCACCGCGGTCACCGCCGTTAGCGCGGCGGCATAAGACGGGGTGTAGCGGTTTTCCCGCGTCATCATGTTCTGCATCATCCGGCCCGAGCCCGCGGCATCGGCCACGGCGGAACCGGACATGCCGGCAAAGATCAGGCTTTGCACGACGTTGATCTGCGCCAGCCCACCCCGGAAATGCCCGACCAGCACATTGCAAAAGCGCAGCAGCCGTTCGGTCATGGACCCCGAGTTCATGATCTCGGCGGCAAAGATGAACAGCGGCACGGCAAGTATGATGTAATTCGAATACATCCCGTTCAGGAATTGCTCGGCCACCGTGCCCATGTCCATGCCGGTCATGAACAGATAGCCGACCGAGCCGACCATCATCGCCAGACCGATGGGCAGGCCCAGCAGCGCCAAGGCGGTGATGGCGAAGATGGTGATCGAAAAGGGACTGGTCAGGTTCATAGGCCGGAACTCGGTTTCAGGGGATCGGGGGTCTCGGGTCCGGGGCCATAGATGGCGCGGAAGCCGATCCAGATATGGCGCAGGATCATGGCCACGGCGAAAATCACATAGATCGAATAGAGCCAGTCGAACCGGATGCGCAGATAGGCGGATTTCTCGACCTTCATGAAGGTCACGTAATCCCATGTCGCGGGCAAGGCGACGGCAAAGGCGATGACGGTGGCGATGGACGATGCCACCACCATGCCCCGCCGCGTGCGCTCACTGACGCCGCGATAGAACAGGTCGAACCGCATCTCCTCATCATCGCTGATGACGAAGGCGGCGCCGAACAGCACCAGCCAGATCCACAGCATGACGCTGACCTCATGCGTCCAGCCGATGGGCCAGTTCAGCAGGTAGCGCGACACGATCTGCAGCAGAAAGACCAGAAACATCGCGGCCAGCATCGCGACCAGCACGTTTTCGGCCCGGCGGGACAGCCAGCCATAAAGCCTTGCAAGGGCCATGGATCACCTTTGGGAAAAGCGGCCCGCGCGGTCAGGCGCGGGCCTTGTCGAAATCAAAGCGCCGAGATGCGGTCCACAAGACCCTCGGGCCAGTCCTTGGCCAGCGTCGATTCCAGATAGGCTTTCTGGACATGGGCGCGGAAGGCCTCGACATCGGGCTTGTAGACCTGCAAGCCGCGCTCGGCGAAGGATTTGGCCAGCTCTTCCTCGCGCTTGACATGTTCGGCGGTGGAAAACGCGATAGCCTCGTCGGCGGCTTTCTGGACGGTGGCCTTCTGTTCGTCCGACAGCCCCTCCCAGACCTTGCCGGACAGGGTCAGCAGGTCAAAGGCGACCAGATGCGAGGTCATCACGATCTGCTTCATCACCTCGAAGAACTTCATGTTCTCGACGTTCGGAAGCGGGTTGTCCTGACCGTCGATCGCGCCGGTCTGAAGCCCGGTATAGACCTCGGCATAGGCCATCGGCGTCGGGTTCGCGCCAAGCGCCTGACCCAGGAACTGCCACGCCTCGCCGCCCGGCATGCGCAGCTTGATCCCGGCCATGTCGGCGGGGGTGGTGATTTTCTTGTCGTTGTTCAGGCCGACCTGACGCGTGCCATAGAAGGTCGGGCCAAGGATCTTGATGCCCAGCTGGTCTTCGGCCAGCTTCTTCATCTCGGCCCCGACATCGGACGCAAAGAACTTGGTCAGATGCGCGGAATCGCGGAACAGATAGCCCGAGGTCAGTGCCGACCAGGCCGGAACCTGATTGGACACGTCCTGCGGCGCGATGTTGGACAGCTCAAGGTTGCCGCGCTGCAAGGCGACCAGTTCGGTCCCCTGCTTGAACAGCGTGCCGCCGTAGAAGCCTTCATAGGCAAAGCCCGGCCCGATGCCCTCGACGAATTTCTTCATCATCTGGGCGCGGATGTCCTGCTCAGAAAAGACGGCAGAGAAGCGCAGCTTCACCGGGTCTTGCGCATGGGCCATCCGGGCCAGCATGGGCGCGGCCAGCGTGGCGGCGCCCAGAACGGCGAAACCGCGCCGCGTCAATGTGTTGGTCATGTTTTCCCTCCCTGTGGGCAGCGGCGCAACCTCCCCTTCGCGCCGCCGCAAGGGCAGCATGGCATCGGAGCTTTCACCGATCAACAAAGAATTCACCGATCATATGATGAAATTTGTTTTCTAATATGATGTGGCTTGTTTCGGGGATCTTGCGCTTCGTCATCTCCTGCGCTGAAATGGTGGCAAGGGAGGACCAGAATGGATGCGGCGATGCAAATCACCGGCTCGCCGGGCGATGCGACCCATCAGCGGCTGCGCGACGACATCATCTTTGGCAGGCTGCCGCCGGGGCAGAAGCTGCGGCTGGAACGGCTGCGCGACGATTATGCCGTCAGCGTCACCACCCTGCGCGAGGTGCTGGGCCGTCTGGTCGCCGAGGGGCTGATCCTGTTCGAGGCGCAGAAGGGCTTTGAGGTCGCGCCGATCTCGGTCAGCGACCTGCGCGAGATCTCGGACATGCGCGCCCTGCTGGAATGCCACGCCATCGGCCCGTCCTTCGCCGCCGGCGATCTGGAATGGGAGGCGGGCGTCGTCGCCGCCCATCACAAGCTGGCCCGGATGGAGGCGCGGATGCTGGCGGGCGATCGCAGCATCACCGCGACATGGAAACGCTATGACCGCGAATTCCATCTGGCGCTGATCGCGGCCTGCGGCTCTGCCGAGCTTCTGGCGGTGCATCAGCGCATCTTCGACCGCTTCCAGCGTTATCAGGTGCTGCTGGTGATGTTCCGGGGCGAGGGGGCGACCCGCGAACATGACGCCCTGCGCGAAGCCGCGCTGACCCGCGACACCGAAACCGCGCGCAGCATCCTGCGCCGCCATATCGGGGCCTGCATCGACTATACCGTCGCGCATGGCCTGATCCCCACAGCCGAGGCGCCATGACCATGACCGGACCCCAGACCGTCGGCCCGCAGACCGTCGGGGCAGGCATCTATCAGCGGCTGCGGCAGGACATCATCATGGGCCGGTTGCGCCCCGGCCAGCGCCTGCGTCTGGATCAGATGAAGCTGGACTACCCCGCCGGGGCCAGCACGCTGCGCGAGGCGCTGTCGCGGCTGGCCGCCGACGGCTTCGTTCTGGCCGAGGGGCAGCGCGGCTTTCAGGTCGCCCCGGTGTCCCCCGACGGCCTGCGCGAGATCGCCGACCTGCGCCTGTTGATCGAGGAAGCCGCCCTGCGCCTGTCATTCGCCAATGGCACGCTGGATTGGGAGGTCGCGGTCATCGCCGCCCATCACCGTCTGGATGCGCATGAGGAGCAACTGGAGGACGGCGTGACCGACCAGATCGCCGAATGGCGGCTGGCCGACTGGCGCTTTCATCAGGCGTTGATCTCGGCCTGCGGCTCGGCGGTGATGATGCAGACCCATGCCGAGGTTTTCGACAAGTATCTGCGCTATCAGATGGTGGCTTTGGCCTTTCGCCCCGCCGCCTCGCGCCCGGAACATCAGGCGCTGAAGGATGCGGCGATTGCGCGTGACGCCGATGCCGCCGTGGCTTTGCTGCGCCACCACCTGTCGGCGGGCGTGGCGCAGGCGCTGGCCTTGGCCGGGTCTTGGGCCGAGGTCACGCCTTGACGATATGCGCCCCGCTGAAGCCCGCCCGCGCCATGACATTGCGGGTATCGACGACCAGCGCCGCCCCCGCGACCAGCGGGTAATCCACCCCGTCATGGTCGGTGGCGATCAGCACCACATCGACCCCCGCCAGCAGCTCCGCCGTCAGCGGCGCGGATGCACGGCCCTTGAAGGCCCCGTATTCGCGCGTCGCCGGAATCTCAGGGATATGCGGGTCGTGATAGATCACCTTCGCCCCGCGTTCTTCCAGCAGCTCCATCAGCTTCAGCGAGGGGCTTTCGCGCAGGTCCGGCACGTTCTTCTTATAGGCCATGCCAAGGATCAACACGCGCGAGCGGCTTAAAGCCTTGCCCAATTGCCGATCCAGCGCCTCGGCCAGACGGCCGACCACATGGCGCGGCATGGCGGCGTTGATTTCGCCCGCCAGCTCGATGAAGCGGGTCGGCAATTCGTATTCGCGGGATTTCCATGTCAGGTAAAACGGGTCGATCGGGATGCAATGCCCGCCCAGACCCGGCCCCGGATAGAAGGGCATGTAGCCGAAGGGCTTGGTCTTGGCCGCCTCGATCACCTCCCAGATGTCGATGCCCATCGCGTCATAGACCACCTTCAATTCATTGACCAAGGCGATGTTGACGGCGCGAAAGATGTTTTCAGTGATCTTCACCGCCTCGGCGGTGGCATTGGTCGAGACCGGAACGACCCGCGCCACCGCAGGCGCGTAAAAGGCCGCGACCAGCGCCTGCGCAGCCGCCCCGTCGCCCGACACCACCTTGGGGATGGCGGCGGTGGCATAGGCACGGTTGCCAGGGTCCTCGCGCTCGGGCGAGAAGCCAAGAAAGAAGTCCCGCCCCGATTTCAGCCCCGATTCCTCAAGGATCGGGCGCAGCACGGTGTCGGTGGTGCCCGGCCATGTCGTCGATTCCAGCACGATCAGCTGGCCGGGGCGCAGGCTGCGGGCAATGTCGCGGGTGGTCGCCTCGACAAAGCGCAGGTCGGGTTCGCGATGCGCGGTCAGCGGCGTCGGCACGCAGATCGCGATCACGTCGCATTCCGACAGGCGGGTCAGGTCGCAGGTTGCCTCGAACTTCTGGGCCTCCAGGGCTGCCGAGAGGGTGTCGGGCGTCACCGCCTCGATATAGCTATCGCCGCGATGGAGCGCCTGAATCTTGGGCGGGTCGATGTCGAAGCCCAGCACCGGGTAGCCGCCCGCGACCAGCGTCATCGCCAGGGGTAACCCGACATAGCCCAGCCCGATGACGCCCGCTTTCGCCTGTTTTGCGGTGATCCGGGTCATCAGGTCGGCGGCAATTACATCGGACATGGCAAGATCCTTGACTGATTTGCCAGACGGTTGAGAATTGCCCCGATACTGTCAAGCATGCGCTGCAATTTCCCACGTCAAATCAAGCGGAACCAAGCGGGTTCTGCGCAAAGCCCAGCGAGGACCGATGCGACCATCCTGCCTGTGCCTGACCCTGGCCCTGCTTTTGACCCCCGCCACGCTGCTGGCCGACAGCGCGGTGCTGGAGGACGGCTTCGAGGGCACGGATTTCGCCCCCGAAGGCGGGCTGTATTACCGCGAGAATTTCGAACAATCCGCCGGCAGCGTCCGCTTTCAGTCCCGCATCACCCGCAGCGGACAGGGCGCGCTGGAGCTTTCGGTCAAGCCGCTTTGCGCCCCGGATGCCGAGGGTTGCAGCGAAAGGGCCGAGATCTGGGAACGCACCGCCCTGCGCGTACCCTATGACCGGGGCGTCTGGTATGCGTTCTCGCTGCGCTTCGCCAAGCCGGTGCCCGATGACGACCACCGCTATGTCATGGCGCAGTGGAAACGAGAGATCGGCCCCGATGCGGTCGGCGATTTCAGCCCCTTCCTTGCCCTGCGCATGCGTTCTGGCGTGAATTTCGCCACCGCCGAGACGAATTTCGTCGCCCCGCCCGACGATGCCCCCCGCCCCGAAAACGGGCTGTGCCCCGAAGGCTGGACCCCGGTCTGGCTGCGGCCCGAAACCCGGCAGATGCGGATGCTGATTGCGCGCGATGCGAACTGGACGCCCGAGGTCACGTCGGAATTCGACCATTGCACCGATCAGCTGCGGGTCAGCGGGCCGGGCATCCTGCCGGGGGCCGAGGCAGAATGGCACGATTACGCCTTTTACACCCGCCCCGGCCCGGATGGCGACGGGCTGATGTATCTGGTCGCGGATGGGGCGCGGGTCGCCAAGGTCGAAGGCCGCATTGGCCATGACGATACCGGGCTGGGCGCGAACCAGTATTTCAAATTCGGCCCCTACCGCGATGCGGGCGACGGGGAATGGACGCTGTATTACGACAATTTCCGCCGCGCCCCCGATTGCGAGGACGCTCTGGATGCCGGGTTGTGCGGCCTGATCAATTGAGAGTAGCCTTTTACGCACCGCTGAAACCGCCCGATCATCCGACCCCGTCGGGCGACCGGCAGGTGGCGCGGCTGCTGATCGCGGCGCTGACGCGGGCCGGGCATCAGGTGCAGGTCGCGTCAAAACTGCGCGCCTATCTGCCCGATCCCGGCGACGGCGCGGCGCTGTCCGGGATGATGGCCGAGGCGACAGCCGAACGCGACCGGATCGCGACGCTTTGGCAGGTTCAGGGCGCGCCGGACCTGTGGTTCTGCTACCACCCCTATTGCAAATCCCCCGACCTGATCGGCCCCGAACTGGCCCGCCGCTTTGCCCTGCCGTGGTTCAGCGCCGAGGCCTCGTTGTCCTCGCGCCGCAATGTCGGCATCTGGGCGATGACGCAGGCGGCGGTGGCCGATGCGGTGGCGGGGGCTGCGCAGAATTTCGCCATGACCCGGCGCGACCAGCAGGGCTTGCTGACATGGCTGCCCAAGGCGCGGGTGACGGCGCTGCCGCCGTTTCTGGACCTTGACGCCCTGCCCCCTGCCGCGGCGTTGAATGGCAACCGGATCGTCACCGTCGCGATGATGCGGTCCGGCGACAAGATGGACAGCTACCGCGCCCTTGCCGCGACGCTGGCGCGGCTGGAGCATCTGGACTGGCGGCTGGCGATCGCCGGTGACGGTCCGCTGCGTGATCAGGTCAGGTCGCTGTTCCCGGCAGGCCGCGTTGACTGGCTGGGCCAGCTTTCGCCCACCGAGGTCGCGGCGCATCTGGCCCAAGGGTGCCTTTACCTGTGGCCCGGCTGCGGCGAGGCTTACGGGATGACCTATCTTGAGGCCGGGGCGGCGGGCCTGCCGGTGGTGGCATGGGCCACGGCGGGCGTCCCCGAGGTGATGACGGATGGCGAAACCGGGCTGCTCGCCCCCGAGGGCGACACGGCGGCACTGGCCGCGCATGTCGCGCGGTTGCTGGCCGATCCGGCGCTGCGGCAGCGGTTGGGACAGGCGGCGCGGGCGCGGGTGCTGGCGCGGCATGGGTTGGACGGGGCGGCGGCGATATTGGACCGCGCGATGAGGCAGGCATGAGCAAGGCAAGAACCATGGCCGCGCAGGCCTTGGCGCTGCGGGCGGATCAGGGGCAACCGCTGGCGCTGTGGTGGCGCGATGACGATGCGGTGCAGCCCTCGGAACCGCTGGACCGGCTGTTGCAGATGACCGCAGAAGCGGGCGCGGACCTGACTTTGGCGGTCATTCCCGCGCCATGGGACGGGCCGCGAACCGGCAGGGCGCTGGCCGCGCGTCTGGACGATCAGCCGCATGTCCGGGTCGCCGTGCATGGCTGGTCGCATCAGAACCACGCAGCCCCCGGCGCAAAAAGTCAGGAGCTTGCCGCCCACCGCCCCTTGCCGCAGATGCGCGACCAGTTGCGCGACGGGCTGGCCTTGCTGCAGGATTTGCACGGCCCGCGCGCTCTGCCGCTGCTGGTGCCGCCATGGAACCGGATCGCCCCCGATCTGCTGCCGCATCTGGCGCGGGACGGATTTGCGGCACTGTCGACCTTTGGCCCCGAAACACCGGTGCCGGGGCTGGCCATCGTCAACACCCAGCTTGATGTGATCGATTGGCATGGCGGACGCAGCCTGCGCGATCCTGATGCGCTATGGCGTGATCTGGCCCAACTGGCCGGATCGGGGCGCGCTCATGTCGGGCTGCTTACGCATCATCTGGTCCATGACGCGGCGATCTGGGATTTTCTGCAGGACGTCATCGCGCTGGCCGCGCAGAATGGCGGCCAATGGCGCAGCGTCGCGGATCTGATGGAAAAGCCTTAGCTGGTGCTGGGATGCGGCTTGCTGTCGGCCAGCTGCGCCCCCAGCGAACGGATGACGCCTTCGCTGCTTTTGCGGCACGAGGTCATCAGCTGCATGAAACAGCTGCTGTTAATGCACAGCACCTCAACGGGCGTCAGCGCCGTCACCGTGGCCCGGCGCGGCAGGTCGTTCAGCATCGAGGACTGGCCGACAATCGCCACGCCTTCCTCGGAGCCGGTGCGGATTTCATGGCTGTCGTCGGACAGTTCATGGACATCGACCTTGCCCGACAGGATGACATAGGCGCCCGAGCTGGGCTCGCTTTGGTGGAACAGCACCTCACCCGGCTCGAAGCTTTCGCGCGACGAGGCAAAGCACAGCACTTTCAACCGGCATGGATCGACACCGGCGAACAGCGGAAGCTTCCGCAACAGGGCGACTTCATCCTCGAGCAGCATCATGGCCTCATTCAACGTGGATGCCCTTCGATATTGCACCGTTCGTACCATTCCGGCAACGGGGCTCATTCTCCGGCTTTAAGTTCGGTGACGACCTGTTGCACAAGACGCCCTTTCGCGAACTCTGCCGTCTTACTGAAATGGTGGGCGAAGGCCGGATTTGCAAGCACCCAGACCACCCCGGCGGGCTGCGGCTGGGCCGCCAGAAAGCCCAGAATGTTGCCGATGATGCGTTCCTGAAACGCCGGATCGATCCCGCCCAGAGGTTCGTTGAAGACATAGAAATCGGACCGGCGCAGCAATGTCCGGGCCAGTGCCAGCCTTTGACGCTGCAGCAGGCTTAACCTGCGCCCGCCCGCGCCCACGTCATAACCCAGCCCCAGCGACAGCACGTCGTCGCTGAAGGCACGGTTGCCCTTCATCGTCTCGCGCAGCACGCCGCGCACGGTGTCGATGATCCGGTCCTCGGCCCGACCGACGCGGCGGTTGATCTTGCCAAACAGCACGTTCTGCAGGATCGAGGCGCGCTGCATATAGGCGTCGGGATCATAGGGTTGCAGGTGGTCGCGCAGATCCTCGGGCATGCGCTCGGCCAGCACCTTGCGACCCTTGACCAGCAGCGCGCGCAGGTCATCGTCCAGCAGGCTGAAACGGTATTTCGGCTCGATATAGAACATGGCCAGCCGGATCAGCCGGATGCGCTGCTCCAGCGTCGCCTTGCCGATGCCGCCGGGCTGGTAATGGGTCAGGATATGCTCGAATTCGGGCATTTCCTCGGGGGTCATGTAGGTCAGCCATTGCAGCAGGTCGGGATTGTCGGCCAGCCCGCCGAACAGGTCCAGCGTCACCCGCGCGAAACGCCAGCCCAGATCGAACAGCCGATGCGCAAGGCCCAACTCCATCAGCACATCGCGGAAGAACGGATGGGTGACGATGGCGTTGATCGAGGCATCGCGGTCGGTCGGAATGCCGAAAAGCAGGTTTTCCGAAATCGTTGCCTCGGCATTGTAGCCGTCGGGATCAAAGGGCAGAATTGCCCCGGTCAGGTTCTGCGCGGCCAGCCTTTCGCGCAGCTTGCGGCGCATTTCAAGCACCGGCTGTTCGATCTGCGGCACCAGAGTCGAATTGACCGGCGCATGGACGGCAAAGCTGATGACATCGCTGGACAGGCCCACCACCTCAAGGACCTCATGGATCGCGCCCAGCAGGTCGCCATCCTCGCGGCCGGGCTGGATGGCGTTGTAATCGATCCAGTCGGTATCCTTGTCCAGCAGCGGATTACCGGCCAGACGGGCCTCGTGCCAGCGCCATTCCCGGTCGGCGCGCAGCTCGGGCGGCTCATCCTCGGGCGGGTCGCCGGGGCGGCGGCGCAGGGCATAGGTCACGTTTTCCAGAACCGTCCCGCCCAGCAGATGGATCGCCGGACCGGCATAGCCGATGGCGCGGCCGGTGACCCGTTCCGGCAGCTGCGCCAGATCGCGCCCGCCCAGCGTCACCCGCCCCATCGAAGGCGGCATCACCCCGGCCAGCACATCCCCGACCAGCGGCGCCCCGCCCGAGGCATCGCCGATCACCGCCAGCGTCTCGCCGGGGGCCACCTCAAGCGAGACATCCTCAAGCAGCGGCGTGCCCAGATCATTGCGCAGGGACAGGCGATGCAGCGCCAGCGGGCCCAGCACGTCGGGCGGGACCTCGGCATCAAGATCGTGGCGGGCGGGATCAAGCAGCCCTTCGGCCTCGAATTGCTCGATGACCTGTTCGTATTTCACCTGCATGTCCTGCCGCGCCAGATCCCAGTCGATCAGCTCTTTCAGCGGTCCCGGCAATTCCTTGTAGGCGTTGATCACGGCAATCAGCTGGCCCACGTCCAGCGTGCCCTTGATCGTCAGGTATCCGCCGATGGAATAGAACAGAAAGGGCGTCATCTGCGCGATGAAGTTGTTGAGGAACTTCACCAGGAATTTCCACTGGTAGATGTCGTAGCGGATGCGAAAGATCCGACCCAGACGGGCGACGATATCGGCCCTTTCCCAGTTTGTCGTGTCATTGCTGTGGATGGTCTGGATGCCATCGACGATCTCGGCCACGCGGCCGGCCAGTTCGCGGGCGGTGATCTGGCGCTGGCGGCCCAGCACGATCAGCCGTCGCCGCATGCGCGGGATGATCGCGACCTGCACCGCCGCCATGGCTGCCGCGACCATACCCAGCCAGAAATGCTGCATGAAGATGAAGAACATCGCCGTCAGCGCCTGCCCGCCCAGCAGCGCGGGCTGGGTAAAGGCATCGGCGGCGAAACCGCCCAAGGGCTCGATTTCGTCCTTGACCAGACTGGCGATCTCGCCCGACTTGGCCTGCCGGAAGCGCTGGGGCGGAAAGCGCAGCACGCGGTCGACCAGCTCATAGCGGGTGCGGCGCAGCAGGCGTTCGCCAAGGCGGCCTTTCTGGACGTTGATGTAGAACTTGAACAGCCCGTTGACGATGACCAGCGCCAGAAAGGTCAGGCTGAGCGCCAGCAGCAGTTGCAGCCGTTCAAGCTGGATGCCTTCGGTCAGGGTGACATGGCCGAAATAGGGCAGGTCGAAGCCGATCTGCATGAAGGGCTGGGTGTCGCCGGGATTGGTGAAGCCCTGCCCCTGGATGGGGCGGTTCACGATCTGCTTGGGCAGATCGAAGGCCATGTAGAACGGGATCATCGAAACCGCGATGACGAGCACGATGAAGATCTGCTCGCGCCGTGTATGCATCCAGATATATCTGAAGATGTTTGGTTCCATCGGCGGTCAGCTCACTTCCGTCAGGCGGTGATCGGCCAGATGATACAGGATGTCGGCAGTCCGCCCCGCCCCGTCAAGGTCAAGCCCCTGACGACTTGGCACAGGCGCGGCCAGCGCCTGCCTGATCGCGGCGGCCAGTGACGGACCGTCCAGCGCGGATTCCGGCAGAATATCGGCCCAGCCCTTGGCGGCAAGGCGGGTGGCGCGGGTGGTCTGTTCGGTCTCGCCCCCGGTGGCGAAGGGGATCAGGATGGCGCGGCAACCGGCCTGCAGCACGTCGCAGACGGTGTTATAGCCCGCCTGCGACACCGACAGCCGCGACGCCGCCAGCAGCGCCGCGAAATCCGGGCGGAAGGTTTCGACCAGAAGCCGCCCTTGCGGCAGGGCATTGAGCCCCGCCGCAAGGGCCTGCCGCGGCCCCGCGGGCAGGTTCGGTCCGGTGATCAGGCAAAGGCGCAGGTCCGGCAGTTCCGCCGCGGCGGCAAGCGCGGCAGTGGCCAGCCCCTCGCCCACCGCGCCGCCGCCCGCCGACAGCACCACGTCGAAGCCCTGCGCGGCGGGGCGGGGAGCAGGTGGCGCGACCAGTCCGGTATGGACCACCCGATCCGCAATCCGGTCGGCCAGCGGAAAGGTATCGCCCAGCCGCGCAAAGGCCGGATCGCCATGGACCAGCACGCGGTCGTAATGGGCCAGCACCAGATCCACGGTTTCGGCATCGCGGCCGGGCTTGGTCTTTTCCTGCAGGATGTCGCGCAGCGAGCAGCACAGGATCGGTTTGGGCCGCATTACCGCGATGGCCTCAAGCAGCGGCAGCAATTCGAAACGCATCTGCCGGCGGCCGAAGGGAAAGGCCTCGGTGATGACGATATCGGGGGCGGCGCGGTGCAGGGTGGCCAGCAGCAAGTCGCGGCGGCGGTCCAGAAGTTCCGGCGTCGCGGGGTCGCCATGGGCATCGGCAAGGCCCGAGAAGCCCTCGCCCGCGGTTTGCAGCGCGGGCAGCGCGATATGGTCCAGCCCGGGCGGCGGGAAACCCGTCACCGGCAGACCGCCCGTCACCAGCGTCACCCTTGCCCCCCGCGCGATCAGCGCCTGCGCGATGCGGCTGGCGCGGGCCAGATGGCCGATCCCCAGCAAATGCTGGACATAGAACAGGATGCGCGGCGCGGTCATGGCTGGTCCCTCCAGCTTTGGCGGAACAGTCGCGTCAGGTCCGAAATGCTGGCGGCAAAGTCGAATTCCTCGCGCGCCAGCCGCATCGCGCCTTCGCCCAGACGGTCGCGCAGAGCGGGATCGGTGATGGCACGCTGCAGCGCCACGGCCAGCGCCTGCGGGTCGTCGGGGGGGACCAGCAGACCGGTCTGGCCCTCGCGCAGGAATTCGGGAATGCCCGAAAGCGTGGTCGCGATGCAACAAAGGCGCTGGCTGGCGGCCTCGACAATGACGTTGGGCAACCCGTCGCGGTCGCCATCGGGGGTGATGCGGCTGGCCAGCACGAACAGGTCGGCCCGGCGATAGGCGTCCAGCACCTGCCGCTGGTCCAGCGCGCCGCGCCAGTCGATGCGCGCGGCAATGTCCAGCCGCGCCGCCTGCGCCCGCAGACGCGGCAATTCCCCACCGCCGCCGACATGGGTCAGGTGCCAGTTCAGGTTTTTCGGCAGCAAGGCCAGCGCGTCCAGCAACACGCCGAAGCCCTTTTTCGGGACAGCGCGACCGATGGTCAGCAGACGCACCGGATCGTCGGGGCTTCTGCCATCGCGGGGCGGACGCATCAGGTCAGGGGTGGGAAAGCGCGCGTGGTCCAAGCCGTGATAGGACAGATGCACCGCTGCGCCGGGCGCAAGCCCCGCCAGATGATCGCGCCCGGTCGCGGTGCAGGTGACGGTCCAGTCGGCATCGCGCATCTTCTCGGCCAGTTCCCAATCGGGCGAGGTCCAGATGTCCTTGGCATGGGCCGAGACGGTAAAGCTTTGCCCGAGGATCGCCGCGCCGTAGCGCGTGACCGAGGCCGGGGTATGGGCGAAATGCGCGTGCAGCCAGACCGGCCCTTGCGGCATTTCCGCGGCCATGACCAACGCCTGCCCGAAACGGCGGACCCGGTTCGGGGTCGGATCGCGCAGCAGATCGCGCAGGAACAAGCCTCCGGCCCGCCAGAAGCCGCGCCGGGGCAGGCAGGCACCCAGCCCGCGCAGCACCCGCATCGGTTCCTGATACAGGTATTCGGGCAGGTAGCTGACCTTGGCGCGGATCTCGTCATGGACGGGATGGCGGCTTGTGTCGGTCGGATGGCGCAGGGACACGATCCGCAGCCGCAGCCCGGCGCGTTCCAGCCCCAGCAATTCCTGGGCGATGAAGGTCTCGGACAGGCGCGGATAGCCTTTGACGACCACGACCAGCAGGGGATCTTGTGCGACGCTCAGGATTGCACCGCGCGCAAGGCGGGCTGGCGCGGTGCCATCAGCCATTCACCGACATCGCGGGCGATCTGGGCCTGACCGTCCAGCGCCATGAACCCGGCCTTGGCCGCCGCCCGCGACTTGGACGGGCGGGGCGCATCGGGCAGCGCCCGCAGCGCCGCGGCAAAGGCGGCGGGATCGACAGTGTCCTCGGCGGGCATCATCCGCACCAGACCCAGTTCGGCGGCGCGCTCGGCCCGGATTGCCTGTTCCAGCCGGGGCTGGGTGCGCGGCACGATCAGCGCCGGGCGGTCAAAGCTGAGGATCTCGCAGAAGGTATTATAGCCGCCCATACCGACCACGCCCGAGGCCCCGGCGACCAGCTCCTCAAGCCGGTTGTCGAATTCGATCGTCTCGACATTGGGCAGGGTCTCGGCCTCGGCCAGCAGCTCGGCGCGTTCGCGGGCGGGCAGATAGGGGCCCAGCACGGCCAGCGTCCGCCCGATGCCGGGATCGTGGCGATGCGCGGCAAAGACCGCGCGGAACAGGTCGGCCCCGTCGCCGCCACCCCCGGTCGTGACCAGCAGGTAGCCATCCGCAGGACGATGCGCGGGCGTACCCATCTTGGGGATCGCGCGACGCAGAAAGCCGGTATAGCGCACGCGCGCGGTGACGGCCTCGGGGACGATCAGCCCGGCCAGAGGGTCGTGGAACCCCTCGGGGCCATAGACCCAGATGCGGTCGTAATAGGTCTCGATCTTGCGCAGCACGTCCTTGCGCGCCCATTCCGGGCCCAGCAATTCCGGCGCGTCCATCACGTCGCGCAGGCCAAGGACCAGATGCGTGCCCTGCGATTTCAGGAAGGCCAGCGTTTCCTCGATCTCGCCATGCAGGCCCATCGGTTCCTTGTCGGTGATGAAGATGTCGGGGTGAAAGCTTTGCGCGGTCTGGCGGATGATGGCGCGGCGCATTTCCAGCGTGTCCTCAAGCGAGGTGTGCTGTGCCATCGACTGGTATTCGCCGTTGCGCAGCTTGATCACGCTGGGGATTTTCACGAAATCGACGCGGACCCGGTAATCGAAGGCCCCGGCGATGGTGGTGCCGGAAATGATCATCACTGACAGCCCGCGATAGGCCGCGACCAGCGCATGCGCGATCTCGCGGCAGCGGCGCAGATGGCCCAGCCCGAACGTGTCGTGGCTGTACATCAGGATCCGCGCGTCTTCCAGTCTGGGGGTCATGGACGATCCTTTTGGCAAATCTTGATCGGTCATCTATAGGGGTCGGCCGCGTCGCGCAGCCCGTCTCCAAGAAAGTTGAACGCAAGGATCACCAGCACCACCGGCACCATCGGCCATAGCAGCCACGGATACAGCGCGACGATATTGATGCCGCGCGCCTCGGTCAGAAGGATGCCCCAGCTGGTGACCGGGGGGCGCAGGCCAAGGCCAAGGAAGGTCAGCGCGGTTTCGCCCAGGATCATGCCGGGGACAGACAGGCTGGCACTGGCGATCAGATGCGACATGACACCGGGGATCAGGTGACGCGAGATGATTCGAGGGCTGCGCGCACCCATGAGTTCCGCAGCCAGAACATAGTCCTCTTCGCGCAACGCGAAAAGCTTGGATCGCACGGCGCGGGCCTGCCCGGTCCAGTCCAGCATGCCCAAGATCAGGGTGATGCCCAGATAGACCAGAAGCGGGCTCCAGCTAAGGGGGATGATCGCGGCCAGCGTCATCCATAGCGGGATCGAGGGGATCGACTGGATCACCTCGACCATGCGCTGCATCCCGTGGTCGAACCAGCCACCGCGATAACCGGCAATGCCGCCGATGACGATGCCCAGCGTGAAGCTGACCAGCGTGCCCAGCAGCCCGATGGTCAATGAGATCCGCGCCCCGTGCAGAATGCGCGAGAACACGTCCCGCCCCAGCCGGTCGGTGCCCAGCAGGTTGAAGCGTCCGCCTTCGGCCGGGCAGACCAGATGCCGGTCGGCAGGGATCAGCTTCCAGAACAGATAGGGCTCGCCACGACAGAAGAAGCGCAGTTTCTGCGGATCGGTCGGGTCGTCGGTATAGACCCGGCGCAGCTCGGCCATGTCCAGCCGCATGGTCTGGCCATAGACGAAGGGGCCGATGAACTGCCCGTCATGGAACAGATGCACCCGCTGCGGCGGCGCGTGGATGAAATCCAGATTGCGGGTGTCCAGCCGGTAGGGGGCCAGAAACTCGGTGATCAGCAGCGATCCATACATCAGCAGCAGGAAGATCCCCGAGATCAGCGCCACCCGGTGACGGCGGAACTTGATCCAGATCAGCCGCAGCTGGCTGGCATTGCCCAGCCCGAAGGCCGGGCCAGCCGGTTCCCGCGACGGGTCGAACGGCGCATCCGACACGTAATGCGGCAGGGCGGCGCCGGGCGGCGGCAGGGGGTTCGGCTCGCTCATCCCCGCCTCCCCGTCAGGCGGATGCGCGGGTCAAGCAGGCTCAGCGCCACGTCTGACACCAGCACCCCCACCACCGTCAGCGCCGCAAGGAACATCAGGAACGATCCGGCCAGATACATGTCCTGACTTTGCAGCGCGCGGATCAGCATCGGGCCGGTGGTTTCCAAGGACAGGATGATCGCCGTGACCTCGGCCCCCGAAATGATCGCGGGCAGGATCGAGCCGATATCGGCGACAAAGAAGTTCAGCGCCACCCGCAGCGGATATTTCAGCACCACGCGGGCGGGCGACAGGCCCTTGGCGCGGGCGGTGGTGACATATTGCTTGCCCAGCTCGTCCAGCAGGTTGGCGCGCAGCCGCCGCGCCATGCCCGCCGTGCCCGCGGTGCCGATGATCAGCACCGGTATCCAGATATGGCTGAGGACCGAATGGAACTTGGCCCAGCTCATCGGCTGGTCCAGATATTCCAGATCCATGATATGGCCGATCGAGACCCCGAACCAGATATTGGCGAAATACATCAGGATGATCGCCAGCATGAAATGCGGCACGGCAATGCCCATCAGCCCCAGCAGCGTCAGCCCGTAATCGCCCCAGCTGTATTGATGCGTGGCCGAATACAGCCCGATCGGAAAAGCCAGAAGCCAGGTGAATGCGATGGTCACGACGCTTAGCACCACGGTCAGCCACAGCCGGTCGCCCACCACCTCATTGACGGGCATGCGGTATTCGAAGCTGTAGCCGAAATCGCCATGCAGCATGCCGGTGACCCAGTGCCAGTAGCGCACCGGCGCGGGCGCGTCGAAATGGTAGCGCGCCTTCAGCGCCTCGATTTCCTGCAGATCGGTCGGCTCGCCCAGCATCTTCAGTTCCTGGACGTAGCTTTCGAAGTAATCCCCCGGCGGCAATTCGATGATGGCGAAGACCAGCACCGAGATCACGAACAGCGTCGGGATCATGATCAGCAGGCGGCGGAACAGGTAACGCAGCATGCCCTAGCCCTCATCCAGCCAGAAGGTGTCGGGCATGTAGATGCCCAGAACCGAGGTCGGCTGATAGCCGATCAGCCCGGTTTCCGGCAGGTTCTGCAACTTGGCGGCGCGGACGACCGGCTGTTTCGCGCCATTGACCGTGCCGATGGTAAAGACCTGATCGGCATGGATCGCCAGCATCCGGTGCCAGATCGACAGCTTTTCGTCATGGCTTTGGCTGAGCCGCCAGCGGCCGACCAGATCGACCAATTCGCGCGCCTCGGGCAGTTCGGGCGCTTTGCCCTGCTTGCCCTTCGAGGCGTAATACACCCCCCATTGCGACCAATGATACTGGTCCTCATTGGTGGGGGCCAGTTCATAGGGCGGCATCTCGGGGGTGGGCACGGCATTGTCCAGACCCATCCAGACCGCCATGCTGGTCAGCCCGGCCATGGTCCGGCTGCGGAACAGGTCGCGCTGCGACACCCGCACCCACAGCGCGATACCGACGCGGCGGAAGT
This sequence comes from Paracoccus litorisediminis, assembly GCF_009711205.1. GTDB lineage: Bacteria > Pseudomonadota > Alphaproteobacteria > Rhodobacterales > Rhodobacteraceae > Paracoccus > Paracoccus litorisediminis. The sequence continues at coordinate 153,508 of NZ_WMIG01000003.1, forward strand.
GATCGGCCACCAGTTCCAGCACGTCGGTTTCCACCGTGCTTTCGCCCGCCGTCTCGGCAAGGATGCCCGCGACCTGACCGTCGGGCAAACGGCGGAAGCCGTCGCGGCGCGGCGCGGACAGGCCCGCCTGATCCAGCAGCGCATTGGCCTGTTCGGGATCGAACTGCGTCCATGCGCGGGCATATTCCTGCCGGAACAGCACGCTTTCGGGCATGATCGTATTCGCGCTTTCGCGGGCAAGGCCAAAGAACAGCGCCTTGTTGATCTCGGTTCGGTCGATGGCCAGAGACAGCGCGCGGCGCACCCGCACATCGCGGTAAAGCGCCCGCCAGACCGGATCGGCGCAGGTCAGGTTCGGATACAGCGCCACGCGCGCGCCTTGGGTCCGCGTCCACAGATGCACCCGGATCGGAAAGCGATGCTCGGCCTCTTTGACCAGCGTGTAATCGGAAAACTCGACCCCCGCCGGTTGCAGATCGCTTTCGCCGGTCGCCACCTTGGCCGGGATCAGGTCGTAGCTGGAGACATTCATCACCACCCGGTCGATATAGGGCAGTTGCAGCCCGTCCTGATCGACGCGGTGAAAGAATGCGTTGCGCTCAAAGACGAATTGCTGCGCCGGAGGCAGAGTGCGCGGCCGCCACGGCTCCAGCGTCGGCAGGTCGGGATTTTCCGGCCGGGTCACGCGGCTCATTTTCTGGTGCAGGCCCTGCCAGTCGTCGACGCGCTGTTCGACCACCAGCCGGGCCAGCGTGTCGGCGGGCGTATAGTCGGCGTGAAAGCCCTTCATGTAATGCGCGGGCATGAAGATGCGCAAAGGCGAGGGCGCGGCCAGCCCCGGCAGGAAATCCGGCAAGGGCGCGTGCCAGCTGTAGCGCAGGGTCAGCTCGTCCAGCATCTCGAATTCGGGGCCCTGCCCGTCCAGCTGCATCTCGGGCGGCATGCCGCCCAGATCGTCGCGCAGCGTCACGTCCTGCCAGCAGTAGCGGAAATCCTCGGCGGTGAAGGGATGGCCGTCCGACCAGCGATGCCCGCGCCGCAGCCGCAGGGTGAATATCCGCCCCTCCTGCACCTCCCATGACTTCAGGATGTCGGCGACAAGGTTCAGCCCAAGGTCAAAGCCCACCAGCCGCGAATAGCCGTTGATCGGCATGTAGCGGATGTCGCGCTGGCCGCCGATCAGCATGCGGATGGTGCCGCCGTGTCGCCCGGCATTGCGGCCAAGCGCGGGCAGGTCCATGACGCGCGGCTCCAGCGGCAGGCGCTCGGCCACGGCGGGCAGCTCACCGGCCAATTCGCGGGGTTCCAGATAGGTGGGGCCGATATAGGTGGGAATGGTCAGCGCGCGGGCAGCATGCGGGGCCGCGATGAACCCCGCGCCCAGCAGCGCCAGCGTATCCCGACGGGTCAAGGGCGTCCTGCTCATCCGCTGGCCCTTTGCTGGAACATCTGTTCGGGATGGGCCAGTTCCTGCATGCGCACCCGGTGCCCGGCCCCCAGATCGACCATGCGCGCTGGCTGGCCCGGCACCTCGCGGAAGACGGCGGGCCATTCGGCCTCGGCCCGCGCGGTGGGGATGCGGGCGCGCGGGTCCAGCGGGCGGGCGGGATCGGGAACCGGGATCGCGGCCAGAAGCGCGCGGGTATAGGGATGGACCGGTGCCTCCATCACCAGATCGCGGGGGCCGATTTCCACCAGACGCCCGCGCCACATCACCGCGATCCGGTCGGCCATGTAATTCACCACCCCCAGATCATGCGAGATGAACAGATAGGTCAGGTGCAGTTCACGCTGCAAATCCTTGAGCAGGTTCAGAATCTGCGCCTGAACCGAGACATCCAGCGCCGAGACCACCTCATCGCAGATGATGAATTCCGGGGTCAGCGCCAAGGCCCGCGCAATGCCGATCCGTTGCCGCTGCCCGCCGGAAAAGCTGTGCGGAAAGCGCGCCGCCGCCCCCTGCCCCAGCCCGATTGCCGACAGCAGCGCCGTGACCAGCCGGCGGCGTTCCTCGGGCGTGCCGCGACGGTGAATCTCCAACGGTTCGGACAGGATGCTTCCGACCGTCATCCGCGGCGACAGCGAGGAAACCGGGTCCTGAAAGATCATCTGCACCCTTGAGCGCAGATCATCCAGCGCCGGGCCTTGCGCCTCGGCGATGTCGATGACCTCGGTGCCGTCGTCAAAGATGATCGTGCCCGCATCCGGGGTCATGGCGCGGACCAGCAGCTTGCCGATCGTGGTCTTGCCCGAGCCGCTTTCGCCGACCAGCCCCAGACATTCGCCGCGCATGATGTCCAGACTGACCCGGTCCACCGCCGTCACCGGCTGCGCATTCGAGGAGATCAGCGACCATGACTGATGGCGCGGTAAAAACGCCTTGCTGACCTCGCGCAGGGATACCAGCGGGCGCAGGCTTGGTTCGTGTCGCCCCTCGGGGCGGCCCAGCCGTGCCAGTTCGCGAATGCCGTCGGGCGGGATTTCGCGCAAGGGGCGCAGCCGGGCGCGGCCGGCATGGCCCAGCACCGGCACCGCCTGCATCAGCCCGCGCAGATACAGGTGCTGCGGGTTGTGAAAGATCGTGGCGGTGTCGCCCGCCTCCATCACCTGACCGCGATGCATCACCACCACCTCATCGGCCAGATTGGCGACCACGCCCAGATCATGGGTGATCAGCAGCACCGCCATCCCCAGTTCCTGCTGCAGATCGCGGATCAGCCCAAGGATCTGCGCCTGAATGGTCACGTCCAGCGCCGTCGTCGGCTCGTCCGCGATCAGCAGGTCCGGGCCGCAGATCGCCGCCATGGCGATCATCGCGCGCTGGCGCATGCCGCCCGACAGCTCGAACGGATACATGTCGAAGACCCGGCCGGGATGGCCGAAACCGACGCGGGCCAGCATCGCTTCGCAGCGCTCGCGGGCCTCGCGCTTGGTCAGGGGGCGGTGCAGGCGCAGGGCCTCGGACAATTGGTTGCCGATGGTGTGCAGCGCCGAGAAGCTGGTCATCGGTTCCTGAAAGATCATCCCGATGCGGTCGCCGCGTATCGCCCGGATCTGCCGCCCGTCTCGCGGCAAGGTCAGCAGGTCCAAGGGCGGGCCGCCGGCCTCACCCTCGCCGGGATTGAACCAGATCCGGCCCGAGACCCGCGCCTGACTGGGCTGCAACCCCATGATGGTCTGGCCGGTGATGCTTTTGCCTGACCCGCTTTCGCCGACCAGCGCCGTGATCCGGCCCGGCAGCACGCGCAGGCTGGCCCCGTCCACTGCCGTCAGGTCACCCCCCAGCAGCGGGAATGAGACCCGCAACCCCTCGACCCGCAACAGGTCCCGCGTCGCCGTCAGCCGGTCTTGCAAGCCTTTCTCCTGACTGGCGGCGCCTGCCGCGTTTGCGCATCCGTCCGCTAGGACAAAAGCATGGAATCACCGTCTTGCGTGAATTATCTTGAACGATCGTAACGGATACGGCCACAAATTGCCGAAAGCGGAGGGCATGATGTCGGCAAAAGACAGGCTGATCGCGGAAATCGACGCGGCGCTGGCGCTGGCACGCGCGGGCGGGATGGATCAGGCCCGATTGAAACAGGCATGGGCGGCGCTGGACCGGATCGCCGCCGATCCGCAGGTCGGATTGCTGGGTCAGCCGACCCAACTGGGCCTGCCGCGCAAGCTGCATTCGGCCCGGCTGCGGCTGGCGAAACTGGCGGGCGATCCGGTTCAGATGACCGGACTGCGCGCCACCGCCGTCCCGCCACAAGATCTGCTGGCCGACCTGTTCCCCGCCGATCCCGCCACCCGCGCCGCCCATGCCCGCGCCGCCGGGCAGCCGGTCACGCGCATGGTGCATCAGCTGTGGGTGGGCGGCCCGGTGCCGCCGAATTGCGGGATCTGGCGGGCCTGGGCCCTGCGGCATGGCTGGGATTACCGGCTGTGGCAGGAAACCGATCTGGCCCGGCTGGGCGTCACCAGCGACCCCCTGTATCTGGCGATGCGGGCGGCGGGCGATCTGCCCGGCGCGGTCGACGTGGCGCGCTATCACGTGCTGGCGCATTGGGGCGGGCTTTATCTGGATTGCGACTGGTACCCGATTCGCCCCGAACTGTCGCCCGAGGACATCCTGCCACCCTATGGCCTTTCGGCGATCCCCGAGGCCGGGCCGCGACTGGTCGGCGGCGCGGGAATGCTGCTGGCCAATGGGACGATCGCCACGCCGCCGCAGCACCCGGCGATTCTGTGGTTGCTGCAGGTGCTGCCGGAATTCGCCGCCCGCCTGCCCGGCACCCCGGCATGGTGGCAGACCGGCCCCCTGCCCTTCACCCTTGCTGCCAGACGCGGCCCGGTCAATGTGCTGGATATCGGATTGCTGGGCGGATCGGTGCCGCGCGGCACGCCCTTGGCCGAGGTGCAGGCCAAAGCGCAGGAACTGGCCGCCGGGCCGGGCGCGGAATTCCTGCTGGAATGGAAAAGCTGGTAGGGGTCAGTCCAGCCGCGTCTCGGACCCATCCGGGCCAAGGGCAAAGACCGCATTCTGCGCCGCATCCAGCAGCAGGGCCTCGGGCAAGGGCAGGTTTCGGTGCAACCCGCGCAGCAGCCGACCGGTGACGCCATGCCCGACAAAGATCACATCCGGCAGGCTGGCGGCATCGGCCAGCAGCGCGCGCAAACGGTCCAACACCTGTTCCAGCCGCTCACCGCCGGGGGCGTGGAACATCCATTGCCGGGGTGGATGGGCCTTGCGGGTGCCGGGCCAGCCGGATTCGATCTCGGCCCGGGTCAGCCCGTCCCAGACCCCCATGGAAATCTCGCGCAGACGCGGATCAAGGCGCAGGTCCAAGGGCGGCAGGGCGCGCGCGACCAAACCTGCCGTCACCTGCGCGCGCGGCTGCGGGCTGCACCAGAGCGGCGGCAGCCGCCCGTCCAGATGCCGCTGAAGGATGCGCCCGCAGGTCAGGGACTGGCCCTGCCCACGCTCGGTCAGGGGCGAATCCGCGGCGCCCTGATAGCGGCCCTCGCGGTTGAACTCGGTCTCTCCGTGCCGCAGCAGATAGATCACGCGACCGCCCTCATGGCGAAGCCACCATCGAATAGCCCGGATGAAAGGCCAGCCGGACCGAGGTGATCGCGCCCTGATCGTTCCATGTCGTCCGCTGCAGGATCAGCAGCGCCGTGCCCTGCCGGGTTTCCAGCAGGCGCGCGTCGCGGGCATCGGCATTCTCGGCGGAAAAGGCGATGTCGCCGCGCAGCCAGGGGAAATTCCGCACCAGCCATTCGTTGGGGTTGATGCGCTGGAAGTCGACATGCTCGGCCCCCGGGGCGGCCTTGGGATTGATCCAGCGGTCCTCGACCTGAAACGGCTTGTCATCGCCGTAATGGACGGTGCGCAGATGGATCATCATCGTGCCCTCGGCCTCGGCCATGCGCGAGGCAATGTCGGCGGGCGCGGGGCCGTGCTTTTGGGCGATGATGCGGTGGCTATAGGCCATGCCCGCACCCTCGATCTGCTCGCGCACGATCGGGATGGTCAGCGTGGCCTTGCGGGCGGGGTTCACGGTGACATGAGTTCCCGCCCGACGCTTGCGGTCCAGCAGCCCCTCTTCGGCCAGCAATTGCAGGGCCTTGTTCACCGTGGCGCGGGCGACGCCGAATTCGACGGCCAGTTCGACCTCATCGGGGATGCGGTCGCCCTGCCGCCATTCGCGCTCGACAATGCGGCGGCGCACCTCGGTCACGATGGCATGGGCCTTGGAAGGGTTGGTGGCGGGTCGGTCGGTCACATGCGATCCTGAACGCGGGCGATGGTCGCCAGATACTCGGCCATGATGCGGTCGCGGTCCAGATGGCGGCCCGATTGCACGACATGGCGTCCCGCCGACCAGACATCGCGGACCAGCCCGTCATGCCCGGCAAAGATCAGGCTGTCCAGCAACTGGTCGTCCTTGCGCCCGGCCATGACCGGATTGTCCGTGTCGATGGCGACCAGATCCGCCCACAGCCCTTGCGCAATCGCCCCGGTCTCGCGGCCCGCCGCCGTCGCGCCGCCGTCCAGACCGGCTTCATAGATGACCCGCCCGGTCGAACGCCCCGGCTGCGCCAGAATCGCCCGGCCCCGGTCGCGCAGGCGCTGGCTGTATTCCAGCGTGCGCAACTCTTCGACCAGCGAGATGCGGATATTGCTGTCCGAGCCAAAGCCCAGCCGCCCGCCGGCCTCGGCCCAGATCGTGCCGTTGAAGATGCCATCCCCCAGCGAGGATTCGGTGATCGGGCACAGACCCGCGACCGCGCCACTGGCAGCAAGGCGGCGGGTCTCGTCCTCGGTCATGTGGGTCAGGTGGATCAGCGTCCAGCGGCGATCGGGGGCGAAATTGTCCAGAACCCATTCGACCGGGCGGCGGCCATAGGCGGCGCTGATCTCGTGGATTTCCGGGATCTGCTCGGCCAGATGCATATGCAGCGGGCGATCCGGGCGCAGTGCCACGCACATCTGCAATGCTTCGGGCGACACGGCGCGCAGCGAATGAGGGGCGATGCCGATGCCGCTATCGCCGTCCAGATGTGCCAGCGTACCCTCGGCCCCTTCCAGCAGGCGCTGGAATTCCTCGGGGGTGGTGCCGAAACGGTCCTGACCGGGGATCAGCGCGCGGCGGTCGGTGCCGCCGAACTGGTAATGCACCGGCAGCAGGGTCAGGCCGATGCCCGTCCGGCTGGCCGCCGCCGCAATCCGCGCCGCCATTTCCGCGATATTGTCGTAATGCCCGCCGCCGACGCCGTGATGCAGGTAATGGAATTCGACATTGGTGGCATAGCCCGCCTCCAGCATCTCCATCTGGACCAGCGCGGCGATGGGTTCGACATCATCCGGGGTCAGATGCTCCAGAAAGCGGTACATGATCTGGCGCCATGTCCAGAAAGTGTCGCGCGGCTCGGGGCCCCTGGCCTCGCTCAGACCGGCCATCGCGCGCTGAAAGGCGTGGCTGTGCAGGTTCGCCATTGCGGGCAGCAGCAGCCCGACGCGATGCCCCTCGGGTGCAGACCCGGCGGTGACCGCGGTGATGCGGCCATCCTCGACCGTCACCGATACGTTTTCCGCCCAACCTTCGGGCAACAAGGCCCGCTCTGCCCAGATCCGAACCATCCGCTTGCCCCTTTTCACGTCAAAATAAGTTTAGACATAGATGCTGATTAAGTTTAGACATAGAACGAAGAAGAAATCAATGACGGAGCGTCGGGATGCTGCTTCTGATGCAGGGGAATTTCGCCGGAATGTCGGCTGAATCAGGTGGTTACGACCTGATCCAGCAGGGCGCGATGGTGCTGGATGGCGACCGAATCGTCTGGGTCGGACCTGAGACCGCGCTGCCCGGCGAATATGCCGATTTGCCGCGCCATGATCTGGGTGGGCGGCTGGTCACGCCGGGGCTGATCGACTGCCATACCCATGTCGTCTTTGGCGGCGACCGTGCCCGCGAATTCGAGATGCGGCTGGAAGGCGCCGGCTATGAGGAAATCGCCCGCGCCGGTGGCGGCATCCTCTCCAGCGTCCGCAATACCCGCGAGGCGGATGAAGAAGCCCTGCTGGCCCAATCCCTGCCCCGCGTCGATGCGCTGCTGGCCGAGGGCGTGACCACGCTGGAAATCAAGTCGGGCTATGGCCTGACAGTTCAGGATGAACTGAAAATGCTGCGCGTCGCGCGTCGCATTGCCGAAGTCCGCGCCGTCACCGTGCGCACCACATGGCTGGCGGCCCATGCCCTGCCCCCCGAATACAAGGACGACCGCGCGGGTTATATCCGCGACGTGGTCATCGCCGGAATGCAGCAAGGCCATGCCGAAGGGCTGATCGACGCGGTCGACGGCTTCTGCGAGGGCATCGCCTTTTCCCGCGAGGAAATGGCCGCGATCTTTGACGCCGCCGCCCAGCTTGGCCTGCCGGTCAAGCTGCATGCCGAACAGCTCTCGGACCTTCACGGTGCCGAAATGGCCGCGCAGCACGGCGCGCTTTCCGCCGATCACCTCGAATGGCTGGGTCAGGACGGCATCGACGCCATGGCCGCATCCGGCACCGTCGCGGTGCTGCTGCCCGGCGCGTTCTATACCCTGCGCGAGACGAAATACCCGCCGCTTCAAGCCCTGCGCGACGCGGGCGTGCCGATTGCGCTGGCGACCGATTGCAACCCCGGCACCTCGCCGCTGACCTCGATCCTGCTGACGATGAACATGGGCGCGACGCTGTTTCGCATGACGCCGGTGGAATGCCTGACCGGCGTCACCCGCCATGCGGCCACCGCCCTTGGCCTGCGTGATCGCGGCCAGCTTTCCCCCGGAATGCGCGCCGATCTGGCCATCTGGGACATCACCCATCCCGCCGAGCTGACCTATCGCATCGGCTTCAATCCCCTTCATGCCCGCATTGTCGGAGGCGAATTTGTCTGAACTGATCCTTACCCCCGGTGAAACCACTCTGGCCCAGCTGGAATCCGTCTGGCGCAAGGGGCTGGCCGTGCGGCTGGCCGACAGCGCCCGCCCCGGCATCGCGGCCTCTGCGGCCCGTATCCAAGCGGCGGCCAATGGCGACGTGCCGGTTTACGGCGTGAACACCGGTTTCGGCAAACTGGCCTCGATCAAGATCCGCTCCGAGGATACCGCCACCCTGCAACGCAACCTGATCCTGTCGCATTGCTGCGGCGTGGGTGAGCCGGTCGAGCCGGAAACCACCCGCCTGATCATGGTGCTGAAGCTGCTGTCGCTGGGTCGCGGCGCTTCGGGCGTCCGCCCCGAGGTCATCGCGCTGATCGAAAACATGCTGGCCCAAGGCGTGCTGCCGGTGATCCCGTCGCAGGGCTCGGTCGGCGCTTCCGGCGATCTGGCGCCGCTGGCGCATATGGCCGCGACCATGCTGGGCGAGGGCCGCGCGACCCATAAGGGCCGCGAGATGGCATCCGCCGAGGCGCTGGCTGCAGCAGGGCTTGCCCCGGTCGTGCTGGCCGCCAAAGAGGGTCTGGCGCTGATCAACGGCACGCAGGCCTCGACCGCCTTTGCGCTGGCCGGGCTGTTCGACGCATTCGCAAGCGCCCGCGCGGCGCTGGTCACCTCGTCGCTGTCGACCGATGCGATCATGGGCTCGACCGCGCCCTTCCTTGAGGAAATCCACACTTTGCGCGGCCATCGCGGCCAGATCCTTGCCGCCCGCGCCATCCGGGGCCTGATGGATGGCAGCGAAATCCGCGAAAGCCACCGGGTCGGCGATACCCGCGTGCAGGACCCCTATTGCATCCGCTGCCAGCCGCAGGTGACCGGGGCCTGCATCGACCTGCTGTGGCAGGCCGCCCGCACGCTGGAAATCGAATCCAATGCCGCGACCGACAACCCGCTGGTGCTGACCAGTCAGGACCTGATCGTCTCGGGCGGGAACTTCCACGCCGAACCCGTGGCCTTTGCCGCCGACCAGATCGCGCTGGCGATCGCGGAAATCGGGGCGATTTCCCAGCGCCGCATCGCGCTGATGGTGGACCCGGCCCTGTCCCATGACCTGCCCCCCTTCCTGACCCCCGATCCGGGTCTGAATTCGGGCCTGATGATCGCCGAAGTCACCAGCGCCGCGCTGATGAGCGAGAACAAGCATCTGGCCAATCCCTGCTCGACCGACTCGACGCCGACCAGCGCCAACCAAGAGGACCACGTGTCCATGGCCGCCCATGGTGCGCGTCGCCTGAAGCGGATGAACGCGAACCTGGCCCATATCATCGGGATCGAGGCGATGTGCGCTGCCGCTGGCGTCGAATTCCGCGCGCCGCTGACCACCTCGGCCCCGCTGCAATCGGTGATCGCCACCCTGCGCGCGACGGTTCCGGCGCTGGATCAGGACCGTTACATGGCCCCCGATCTGACTGAAGCCGCGCGTCTGGTCCGCGAAGGCGCGCTGGTCGCAGCCGTCGCCCCCGAACTGCTGGCCGAGGTGACGGCGTGACCCCGGTCGAAGTCACCCAAGGCGACAGCCCGGTCATCCTTGGCCTGCCCCATACCGGGACTTGGCTGCCCGAGGAAATCCGCGCGCAACTGAACCCGCGCGGGCAGGTTCTGGCCGATACCGACTGGCATATCGAACGGCTTTACGATGGGCTGCTGCCCGGCGCGACCACGGTGCGGGCAACCTTCCACCGCTATGTCATCGACGCCAATCGCGGCGCGGATGATGCAAGCCTGTATCCCGGCCAGAACACCACCGGCCTTGTTCCCGTCACCGATTTCGACGGCGAGCCGATCTGGATCTCTGAGCCCACGGCCGAGGATATCGCCGACCGCAAGGTCCGCTTCCACGCGCCCTATCACGCGGCCTTGGCGGCGGAAATTCAGCGGGTCCGGGCCAAGCATGGCGTGGCGATCCTGTATGATTGCCACTCGATCCGCAGCCACATCCCCTTCCTGTTCGAAGGCACGCTTCCCGACTTCAACATCGGCACGAATAGCGGTGCTGCTTGCGCCCCGCGCATCGAAAAGGCCGTGTTCGACATCTGCGCCGCCACCGGCCAGACCCATGTGCTGAACGGCCGCTTCAAGGGCGGCTGGACCACCCGGCATTACGGCCAGCCGGGCACCGGCGTCCATGCGATCCAGATGGAGCTGGCGCAATCCACCCATCTGGCCACGGAAACCCCACCCTTTGCCTATGACGACGCCAAGGCCGCCGGCCTGCGCGTGACCCTTTCCCATATCCTGCACCAACTCGCGGCGCTTGCCGCCGAACTGAAGGCATGACCCAGATGGACAACCCCCGTCACAATACCCGCGACGTCTATCCCGCCACCGGAACCGAGATCACCGCGAAAAGCTGGCTGACCGAGGCCCCCTTGCGGATGCTGATGAACAACCTGCATCCCGACGTGGCCGAGAACCCGCATGAGCTGGTCGTCTATGGCGGCATCGGCCGCGCCGCCCGGACCTGGAAGGATTTCGACCTGATCGTCGATAGCCTGCGCGCTCTGGAAGAGGACGAGACCCTGCTGGTGCAATCCGGCAAGCCGGTCGGCGTCTTCAAGACCCACAAGGACGCGCCGCGCGTGCTGATCGCCAACTCGAACCTGGTGCCGCATTGGGCGAACTGGGACCATTTCAACGAACTGGACAAGCGCGGACTGGCCATGTACGGCCAGATGACCGCCGGTTCGTGGATCTATATCGGCACGCAGGGCATCGTTCAGGGCACTTATGAAACCTTTGTCGAGGCCGGTCGCCAGCATTACGGCGGCGACCTGAAGGGCAAATGGGTGCTGACCGGTGGTCTTGGCGGCATGGGCGGCGCGCAGCCGCTGGCCGCCGTGATGGCCGGGGCCTGCTGTCTGGCCGTCGAATGCGACGAGACCCGCGCCGATTTCCGTCTGCGCACCCGTTATGTCGATGAAAAGACCCACGATCTGGACGAAGCTCTGGCGATGATCGACCGCTGGACCAAGGCCGGAGAGGCGAAATCCGTGGCGCTGATCGGCAACGCCGCCGATGTCTTCCCGGAACTGGTCAAGCGCGGCGTCCGCCCCGATCTGGTCACCGACCAGACCAGCGCCCATGACCCGGTGCATGGCTACCTGCCGATCGGCTGGACCGTCGCCGAATGGCGCGCGAAACAGGAATCCGACCCGAAAGCGGTCGAAAAAGCCGCTCGTGCCTCGATGCGCGTGCAGGTCGAGGCCATGGTGGCCTTTGCCGATGCCGGGATCCCGACCGTCGATTACGGCAACAACATCCGCCAGATGGCGCTGGAAGAGGGCTTCACCCGCGCCTTTGCCTTCCCGGGTTTTGTCCCCGCCTATATCCGCCCGCTGTTCTGCCGCGGCATCGGTCCCTTCCGCTGGGCGGCGCTTTCGGGCGACCCCGAGGACATCCGCAAGACCGACGCCAAGGTCAAGGAACTGGTCGATGACGCGCATCTGCATAATTGGCTGGACATGGCGCAGGAACGCATCGCGTTCCAGGGTCTGCCCGCGCGGATCTGCTGGGTCGGGCTTGGCATTCGCCACAAGCTGGGCCTTGCCTTCAACGAAATGGTTCGCAATGGCGAGCTGAAGGCCCCGATCGTCATTGGCCGCGACCATCTGGACTCTGGTTCGGTCGCTTCGCCCAACCGGGAAACCGAGGCGATGCAGGACGGCTCGGATGCCGTGTCCGACTGGCCGCTGCTGAACGCGCTGCTGAACACCGCATCCGGCGCGACCTGGGTGTCGCTGCATCACGGCGGCGGCGTCGGCATGGGCTTTTCGCAGCATTCGGGCATGGTCATCTGCTGCGACGGCAGCGAGGATGCCGACCGCCGCATCGCGCGCGTGCTGTGGAATGACCCAGCAACCGGCGTGATGCGTCATGCGGATGCAGGCTATGACATTGCCATCGAATGCGCCAAAGAGCATGGGTTGAACTTGCCGGGCATTCTCTGATTCAAGGGGGCGACGACGCAACGAAACGACGTCGCCCCGTCACCTGTCCAACTAGGAGAAAGACATGAGTTTCCACATGAGCCTGAAGGCCGCATTTGTCAGCCTGATCGCGCTTGGCGCGGGCACGGCCGCCTCGGCCGACCAGCTGGCCGATGTCAAGGCCGCGGGCAAGATCGTCACCGCGACCGACATGCACTATGCTCCCTTCGACATGCTGACCAACGGCACCTATGAGGGGCTGACCAAGGACCTGTTCGACGAAGTGTCGAAGGAAATCGGCGTCGAGCCGCTGTATCAGGACATTCCCTGGACCGCCGAACTGCCGGGCCTTGAGGTCAAGAAATTCGACATCGTCATCGCTCCGGTGACCATCACCCCGGAACGGCTGGAGCGTTACACCTTCACCCTGCCGATCGCCGATGCCACCGTCGCGCTGGTCAAATCTGCGTCCAGCGACCTGAAAAAGCCCGAGGACATCAAGGGCAAGACCGTCGGCGTCCAGCAAGGCACCGCGCAGTTCAAGCAGCTTGAAGCCTATGGCGCCAGCCTTGGCGGCGTGACCATCAAGGAATACGGCACCACCGACGAGGCCTATGCCGATCTGGCCGCCGGTCGTCTGGACGCCGTCGCCGGTTCGCTGCCGAACCTGACCTATCTGGTCAAGAACCGCCCCGAGACCTTTGCCCTGTTCGAACCCGCGAAATTCGGCGAGGCCAAGTATTTCGCCTGGGTCCTGCGCAAGGATGCCGACAGCGAGCCCTTTGCCAAGGCGATCAACGACGCCCTGCTGAAGATGACCGACGATGGCCGCGTCAAGGCGATCCAGGAAAAATGGCTGGGCACCTATACCGAGCTGCCGCGCGAAGTGCCTGCGAAATAAGCCTTTCTTCATAGGCGGGGATATGCAATCCCCGCCTTTTTTTTCGGCCAAGACGAGACCCGCATGTTTTCCCTCCCCGTCTTCCTCGAAAGCTTCGGGCCGCTGATCTGGGCGGCGCGCTACACGCTGCTGATATCCTTTCTGGGCATTGGTCTGGGGCTGGTGATCGGCGCGCTGATCTGCGCTGCGCGCCTGTCGCCCTATATTGCCCTGCGCCGCTTCGCCGCCGTCTGGGTCAGCTTCCTGCGTGGCGTGCCGCTGCTGGTGCAGCTGCTGGTATTCTACTACACCCTGCCCGTGATCGGGATCGACGTTCCGGCGTTTGTCGCCGCTGTGGTGACCGTGGGCATCTGCGCCAGCGCCTATATTTCGGAAATCTGGCGCGGTGCCATCGCCGCCCTGCCGAAAGGCCAGTCCGAGGCCGCCACCGCCATCGGCATGGGCCCGCGCGACATCTGGACCCGCGTGATCCTGCCGCAGGCGGTGACCATGTCCCTGCCCGCGCTGATCAACGAACTGATCCTGCTGGTAAAGGCCAGCTCGCTGGTCTCGGTCGTCGGCATCCTTGAGATCACCCGCGCCAGTCAGGCACAGGCCGCGACCACCTTCCGCCCGCTGGAAGTCTATATCGCCGCCGCCTGCATCTATCTGGCGATCAACCTGTGCCTTGCGGTGCTGGGACGCTACCTTGAACACAGGACGGCCGTGTGATGGATTTCAGCATCTTTCAGCAATACGGCCCCGCCCTGCTCAAGGGCTTTGCCAATACCATCCTGTGCTGGGCACTGGGGACGGTCCTTGGCATGGCGCTGGGACTGGTCATCGCGCTGATCCAGCGCTACGCCCCGCGCCCGGTGCGCTGGATCGTTCAGGCCTATATCGAGATCATCCGTGGCACGCCGTTTCTGGTGCAGCTTTTCGTCCTTTACTATGGCGGCCCGCTGATCGGGCTGCGGCTGGACGCACTGCCTGCGGGCCTGCTGGGCCTGACCATCTATGGCAGCCCCTATTTCGCGGAAATCTTCCGTTCCGGCTTCCGCGCCGTGCCGCATGGCCAGATCGAGGCCGCCCGCGCCATCGGCATGACCGAAATGACCATCGTGCGCCGCATCCTGCTGCCGCTTGGCCTTGTCTCGGCTTTGCCCGCGCTGATCAACTTCTCGATCATCCTGACCAAGGAAACGGTGATCCTGTCGATCATCACCGTGCCGGAACTGATGTATCAGGTGAACCGCATGTCCACGGAAACCTTCCGCTATCTGGAAGCGAACCTCGTGCTGGCACTGTTCTTCTGGGTTCTGGTCGAAACCATCTCGCGCGTTGGCCGCCGGCTTGAGACGCGCATCACGAAACACCTGATCGAAAGGACCTGACGATGCAGGCTTCCTCCGTCGAGATCCGCAAGGTCAACAAGTTCTACGGCCCCTTTCACGCGCTGAAGGACGTGGACCTGAACATCCTGCCGGGCAAGGTCACCTGCCTGATCGGGCCCTCCGGCTCGGGCAAGTCGACGCTACTGCGCTGCGTCAACTTCCTTGAGGAATACGATTCAGGCGAGGTCCGCATCGACGGCCAGCTGATCGGCTATGACGCGCCCGGCAAGAAGATGTCGGGCCGCAAGCTGCGCGAGATGCGCCGTTCCATCGGCATGGTGTTCCAGCAGTTCAACCTGTGGCCGCATATGACTGCGCTGGAAAACGTGGCCGAAGGGCTGATCCGCGTCCGCGGTCTGCCAAAGGCCGAGGCACAAGAGCGCGCGAGCGCCGCCCTGACCAAGGTGGGTTTGGCGGACAAGATGCAGAACCACCCCTCGCGCCTGTCGGGCGGCCAGCAGCAGCGCGTGGCCATTGCCCGCGCCATCGCCATGGAACCGCGGCTGATGCTGTTCGATGAGCCGACCTCGGCGCTTGACCCCGAACTGGTCGGCGAAGTGCTGAACGTGATGAAGACCTTGGCCAGCGAAGGCATGACCATGGTCGTCGTGACCCATGAAATGGGCTTTGCCGCCCATGTCGCCGATCAGGTGGCCTTCATGGAAAAGGGCGAGCTGGTCGGCTGCGACACCCCCTCGCGTATCCTGCACCAGCCCGACGATCCGCGCATCCAGTCCTTCCTGCGCACCTATCATGAGCGCAACAGCTTCTAAGACATGACGACGACGCCCGTGGCTGCGGGCGTCGTCGAACTGATATGGTGGCGGTCAGCCTGCGGCCTGCACCTCGCGCAGCCCCACCAGCCGGTCGCCGGTCGCAACCAGCGCCCGCACCGCATCCGACAGGTCGGTATCGGTGGTGCGGTGATTGCAGATCGCCGCGCGCAGCCCGTGTTCGCCATGCACCACCGTATCCGAGAAGGCGGCGATGCCGTCCTCCTGCAGGCGCATCATGATCTCGGTATTCAGCGCCACCAGCGCATCCGCGTCCATGTCGCCGGGATCGTAGCGGAAGCAGACGATGTCCAGCGTCACCGGGGCCAGCCGGGTCAGCCGAGGCTCGGCGTCGATCCTTGCCGCCATCCGCTGCGCCTGCGCGATATTGCGACCGATGATCCGGCCAAAGCGCTCCGCGCCATGTTCCTTCAGCATCATCCACACCTTCAGCGCCCGGAACCCGCGCGAGGTCTGCAGGCCGTAATCGAACAGCCAGCCCCCGGCGGCGATGCCGCGCTCCATCGGGTCCAGATAATCGGCATGCAGCGCAAAACTGGACAGATGCAGGCTTTCGTCGCGGACCAGCACGCAGCCGACATCGAAGGGCGCGTGCAGGCTTTTATGCGGGTCCAGCGCCACGCTGTCGGCGCGCTCGATGCCCTCCAGCAGCCCGGCATGGCGGGGCGACAGCCGGGTCAGCGCACCGATGCAGCCATCGACATGGAACCACAGCCTCTCATCACGGCAGATCGCGGCCAGCGTTGCCAGATCGTCGACGGCGCCGGTATTGACCGTGCCGGCATTGCCGATCACGCAGATCGGCCGGAACCCCGCCGCGCGATCCTCGGCAATGGCGCGACGCAGCGCGGCAAGGTCGATCCGGCAATCCTCGCCGCTGGGGATGCGGCGCAGGGCATTATTGCCCAGACCCAGCAGCTCGACCGCCTTCTGGTGGCAGCCATGCACCTGATCCGAGGCATAGATCCGCAAGGGCTGCGGCAGCGCCGCCACGCCGTCCTGCCGGATATCCGCGCCCGCCAGATGGTTGCGCGCCACCGCAAGGCCAATCAGGTTCGCGACCGAGCCGCCGCTGGTCAGCGTCCCGCTGGCGGTTTCGGGAAATCCCATCACCTGCTTCAGCCAGTCGATCACCTGCCGCTCGACCAGCACGGCGGCATGATTGCCCCCGCCCAGATTCGAGCCATCGACCGCAGCCAGAAAATCCGCCAGCGCCCCGGTCATGTCCGAGGCCCCCATGTACCACATCCAGAACCGCGGATGGGTATTGCCCATGGGATAGGCCAGAACGGTTTCCCATGTCTCATCGACCACCTGCGCCAAGGGCGTCGGGCCTTGCGGCAGGGGCTGGCGCAAGCGCGCCCGCACCTGATCGGTCATCGGTCGCCAGACGGGACGGTCGCGCAGCCCGGCGGTCGCCGCAATGGCGCGATCGACCGCCTGATGCATCACCCGGCCGTATTCCCCCCAGTCGCCCGGATCGAGCGTTTCGAAATCCTCACACATGGCATGCCCCCGTCAGCTCATCCGGAAGCCGGGGGTGGACATGGACAGGGCCGTTTCTTCTTCGTCCATGTCCTCGGGGATGTCCTGGAACAGCGGCGTCGACAGGTAGCGTTCGCCCGTGTCGGGCAGCATGGCCAGGATCGCGGTGCCCGGCGCGGCCTTCTCGGCCAGCCGCATCGCCACGGCGAATGTCGCCCCGCCCGAGATGCCGGTCAGGATCCCTTCACGCGCGGCCAGTTTTTTCGCCCAAGCCACGCCCTCGGGACCGGGAACCGGGATCAGGTCGTCATAGCCGCCGTGGTCCAGGGCCTCTTGCAGGACCAGCGGAATGAAATCCGGGGTCCAGCCCTGAATCGGATGCGGCTCGAACGCCGGGTGGCTGACGGCGGGGCCGCCATCCGGTCCGCGTTCCTGCGCGACGCCACTGCTGACCAGCGCGGCATTGGCCGGTTCGGTCAGGATGATCTTGGTTTCCGGGCGCTCGCGGCGCAGCACGCGCGACAGGCCGGTGACGGTGCCGCCGGTGCCGTAACCGGTGACCACGAAATCCAGACGGCGCCCGGCGAAATCGCCGATGATTTCACGCGCGGTGGTGCTTTCGTGGATATCGGCATTGGCCGGGGTCTCGAATTGCCGGGCCAGAAACCAGCCGTGCTTTTCGGCCAGCTCGACCGCCTTCATGTACATGCCGGTGCCCTTCTGGGTGCGCGGTGTCAGCACCACCTTGGCCCCCAGCATCCGCATCAGACGCCGCCGTTCGACCGAAAAGCTGTCGGCCATGGTCACCACCAGCGGATAGCCCTTCTGTGCGCAGACCATGGCCAGACCGATCCCGGTATTGCCGCTGGTCGCCTCGACCACGGTCTGACCGGGGGTCAGGGCACCGGAGCGTTCGGCGGCCTCGATGATGTTCAGCGCCAGCCGGTCCTTGACCGAGGCGGCCGGGTTGAAGAACTCGGCCTTGACGAAGACCTCGACGCCATCGGGCGCAAGGTTGTTGACCCGGATCACCGGGGTATCGCCCACGGTGTCGAGGATGCTGCCGAAGATGCGGCCGCGTCCGTTGGTCGTCCGTATCGTTTGCATTGCGATGCCTCTTTTCAACGAAGTCGGGGAGTGTTCGCGCCCCGCCCACACCATCGCATGATTCCGCCCCTCGCGCTTGATCCCCTCATGAAGAAATCATGCAGAGGGCGTGGATTTCGGTTAGATTTGCGCATGATCTGGTGCTGCGGCGATCTTCGTCTGGACGATCAGCGCTTCGAGCTGCTGCGAGGCGGGCAACCGGTTGCGCTTGAACCACAGGTGTTTCTGGTCCTTTGCGCGCTGATGCGGGCGGCGGGACGGCTGGTCAGCAAGGATGAACTGATCGAGGCGGTCTGGCAGGGCCGCGTGGTGTCCGACGCCAGCATCGCCAGCCGCATCCGCGCCGCCCGCGCCGCCATCGGCGATGACGGCGACAGCCAGCGCATCATTTCCACCGTTCATGGCCGGGGTTTCCGCCTGCTGCCGCCGGTCACGCAGGCCATGGACGGCACGCCCGAGCCGGTGCAGATACCGCCGCGCGGGCGGCCATCATTGGCGGTGCTGCCCTTTCGCCCCATCGCCCTGCCCCCCGGTCAGGCGCTGCTGGCCGAGGCGCTGGCCCATGAGGTGCTGCGCGCCCTGTCGCTGATGCGCTGGATGACGGTCATCGCGCGCGGGTCCTCCTTTCGTTTCGCGGGGGCGGGGCAGGATCTGAAGCGCATCGGGGAAATCCTGGCCGTGCGCTATATCCTGACCGGGACGCTGGCGGTCGAGGGCCGCTTGCTGGCCGTCTCGGTCGAGCTGGTCGAGGCAGCGACGGCCCGGCTGCTATGGACCGAGCGGCTGGCGCGGCCCTTGGACGAACTGGCCGGGCTGCAATACGCGATCGTCATGGCCGTCGCCTCGGCGCTGGAACTGCATGTGCCCCTGCACGAGGCCAAGCTGGCCGAGGGCAAGGATATCGAGCGTCTGGATGCTTGGGAAAACTACCATCTGGGCCTGCGCCAGATGTTTCGCTTTTCCGCCGAGGGCAACCAGCGCGCCGCCGGTCATTTCGCCGAGGCCGTCCGGCTGGACCCCAGTTTCGCCCGCGCCCATGCCGGCCTGTCCTTCACCAGCTTTCAGGAGGCCTTTCTGCGCTACGGTCCCGACCGCGACGCTGCCTGCGCGCGGGCGCGGGCACAGGCCGAGACCAGCTTTGATCTGGACCCGATGGACCCGTTTGCGGCCTTCACGCTGGGCCGATCATTCTGGCTGACGGATGAGATGGACAGCGCCTCGGGCTGGCTGGAACGCGCGACCGAGTTGAACCCGAATTACGCGCAGGGCTATTATTCGCGGGCGCTGACTTCGGTCCTGATGACCCAGACGCAGGCCGCCAGCGACGAGGTCGAACAGGCGCTGCGGCTTAGCCCGCTGGACCCGCTGCTTTACGGCATGTACGGGACGCGGGCACTGTCGCTGATCCAGCAGGGGGCTTACGATCAGGCCGCCGACTGGGCCGACCGGGCGGCATCCTCGCCGCATGCGCATTTCCTGATCGGCATGGTGGCGGTCTCGGCCAATCATCTGGCTGGCCGAGAAGAACGCGCGCTGCACTGGCTGCGCCACACCCGCGCCATTCGCCCCGATGCCAGCGCAGGCCTGTTCTTTGCCGCCTTTCCGCTGCGCGACACCCGGACAAGGGCGCGGCTGGAACAGGTTCTGACGGGCTATGGGTTCGGCTGACGCCCCCGCCAGCGCAGCAGCGGACGCCGCAGGCGCAGGTCGAACAGCGTGAACAGGCTGGCGGCCAGCACGCCCACGCACAGCGCCCATTTCGACAGCGGCTCCATCGTGCCTTCGATCTGCAGGGCATGGATGATGGTGGCCAGCACCGCGACCAGCGCCAGCGCGTTATGGGCCATGCGCCAGACCGGCAGGGTCAGCCCCAGACGGCGGCGCAGAAGCACCAGCAGCCCGGTGGCAAGGATCGCCCACATCGCCGTCACGCCATAGACCGAAAACGGCGTCGGCGCGACCAGCAGCAGCGCATCCAGCGTGTCATCCGGGCTGGTCAGGAACAGCCCGCCCACATGCAACGCCGTGCCCAGAACGATCCCGGCACCCAACCAGCGATGCCAGCACCGCGCCCGCGCCAGACCCGGCCCCGGCAGATAGCCCGCCGCCAGCAAGGGTTGCAGCAGCATCAGCGCCAGCGCGCCGATGCCTGCGAAGCTGGCGATGACATAGGCGGGATTGCGATAGGACAGCCAAGGGCTGGTCGCGGCCAAGGCGACCGGCAGCCCAAGCGCCAGCAGCACCGCGCCCCATGCGCAGATCGCGGCAAGGCGCGGGTTCCGCCGCATCCGTCGGCGTCAGGCCGGCGCGAGGACGAATTCGGTCTGCACCGAGCGGTCCTTGGGGCTGCCCAGAACCGGGCGCAGAAACACCGTCTGGAAGCGGCCATCATCATAGGCCAGATGGGCATGGGGCTGGCCGAAATTCGGCACGATCTGTTCCATCTCAAGGCGGAAGCTGCCATCGGCGGCGGTCAGCACGCTGCCGTGGTTGCGCGGCTCGCGCTCGCCTCCCAATGTGGTTGCGGCCCAGATCTGGATGCGCACGCCCTTGAGCGGTGCGCCGTTGCCCGCCTGCCGAACCATGCCCGACACGATGAAACCCGATCCAAGGGCGCTGACCAAAGGCGCATTGGGCCGGTAATTGTTGCTGCCGCCGCGCATCGTCCGGGTCGGCGCAAATCCATTCGCGCGCGCCGGAACCAGCAGCCCCAGCGGGGCCTGCGTCATCGCAAGCCCCGCGACCGAGGCCGCGACCAGAAACGAGCGGCGGGCATAGGTGGCTGGGATCATCTCGGCTTCTCCCTGTTTTCCGCCGGGTCGTCGCCGCCCGCACGCTATAGCCCGGAGACAGGTCGACGCGGGTGACACCCGACGGATCGCCCCGATTATGCCGCAGAAGGGCGGGATCGCGGGCGCACAAATCCGTGACCTCGGACCGGCCTAGACCGTGTCGAACAGCGGCTTGATCGCATTGTGGAAACGGACCGCGCGCCGGGCGATGCCCTCTCCGATCGTGGTGCCGTAGCGGTTCGAGAACAGGTCGCGATCCGCATTGATGATCGAGCGGGCGCGGTAGAAGTCATAGCCGCCCGAGCCCGCATATTTGCCCAAGACCCGGTTCGCCCCGCGAAAGCCGACCTTGGCCATGCCAAGAACAAGGATACGGGCGGCATGTTCGGGATGGGCGGCCAGATCGGGATCGTCCTCAAGCGGCAGCCGCAGCTGGCCGCCAAAGCTGCGGTAGTTCAGCCGCCCGGTCAGCTGGACATAGCCGCGCCCCAGATAGCGCTTGCCGTCGCCGGGACGCAGGTTGAGGCTCATCCGTTCATATTTCAACTGCTGGGCGGAAGGGCCCCATTTCTCGATCATCGAGCGGCCCAGATTGGTCTCGTGCTGGGCGGTGGCAAGGACATAGGCGATCTGGGCCGGATCGCGGATGCCATGTTCGAACAGCGCCCGCACGATCAGCGGCACGGCACGGGCGGCCTCGGGGGCCAGCCCGGCATCGACATGGGGCGCGACCGCCTGCGCGATGCGTTCGGGCAGGTCGTCATCGCTGGGCTCGGGCGGGCCATCGGGGGCCAGCAGCACCTCGCCCACGCGCAGGGCGGCGGCGCGAAGCTGGTCCAGCGCGGTCCCGTCGGGCAGGCGCAGTTCCGTCCAGCGCGAGGGATCGCCCAGTTCGCGCCGGGCAATGGCGATGGCCCCGTCGCCGCGCCGCACCACCACCGGGCGGAAACCGGCGACGCTGACCGAGGGACGCTCGATCCGGCGACCGTCGCCCGGATCGACGGCCAGCACCAGATCCAGCGCCTCGGCCAACTCGCTCAGATCCAGCACGATATTGGGATCGTCGGGGCGCAGCGGGACCGCGATCTCGCGCCCATCGACCAGCAATTCGATGTCGCGACCGGGGGCGGTGTCGGTCCGGCCCCAGCCCAGCGTGGCGATCAGCGGCTGGACCGGGGCCCAGTCCTCGCCATTGCTGGAGAAGCCGCCGCCGGGGATCACCTGCCCCAGCACGGTCAGCGGGAAGGGCTGGATTTCCGGGTCGGGCAGCGCCGCCGGCGGGGCTGTGGGCTGGGTCGGGCGCAGGGCCTCGCCGACCATCTGGCGCAGGGAATCCCCCACCGCCAGGGTGCCAAGCGAGCGGTCCCAGGGCAGCACCAGCGGGTCCCATTTTCCGGCCTGCGGGCGGTTGCAGAAGCGCTCGACCTCGCCATGGGCCAGCACGGTCTGGCGGGTGACGGGGATGCCGTAGCGGCGGCAGATCTGCGCAACCAGCCGCGCCAAGACCTGCACCTGTTCGCGGGTGATCGGGCTGGAGCCGGGAAAGAACGGCCGCTCGCGCGCATTGGCCATGCCGCACAGCGCCACCCCGACCGAGCCGGTGTTGAAGCCGCGGGTATGGGCGGCATAGCGTCCGTCCGAGGTATTGTCGTTATCCGCGATGCTGAAGCGCCCGCGCACCACCGTGCCGTCCTGTTCGACCATGAAGTGATAATGCTGGCGGTCCAGCGCCGAGGCCCTTGCCCCGCCCGCCGTCCAATGCATCACCACCCTTTGCGCCCGCGCATCGGGCAGATCGGCGGGGTTGGCGGGACCGGACAGCGGCGGCCCGGAAACCGGTGCCGCGCCACCCTGAACGGGGGCCGGGGTCACCGCGCCCTGTTGCAGCCGCGTCAGGGTCACCGCATCCACCGTGCCGGTGGGGTTCAGCCTGGCCCGGATCTGGAACGCCTTGACCGCCCGCGCCGTCTGCGGCCCGAACAGCCCGTCCACGCCTTCGCGCGGCAGCAGGTTAAGGGCGGCCAGCGCCGCCTGCACCCGCGTCACATCGGCCCCGCGCCGCATCGGCAGGCCGAAGAACCCAAGGACCGAGGGCGCGTTCATCGGCTGCATCCCTGTGCCGGGGCGGCCAGCCGCGCCGCAAGGCTGCGCGCCGCGCCGCGCTGGTCGGCGGGGGCGCTGGCGGCAGTGGCCGCAGCATTGGCGCGCGATTGCGCCTCGACCAGTTCGGCGCAGGACGGCTTGTCGCTGCCGAATTGCCGCCGCCAATCCACCGCGCTGGCCCAGTAATAGCCCGCCGCCGGGTCAGATACCGCGCCCGCGCGGGCCTGAAGCTGCCGGTTGAATCCTGCCGCCTCGGGACTGCGGGCGGTTTCCCGCTGCAAACGCAGCGCCTCAAGGCCGCGCAACTGCACCGACGCGCCGCTCAGGTCGCGGTAGCGGCTTTCGGCGCAGGCGGCGCGGCGCGCGGCCTCGGCGGTCTGGCGCGCGGCCATCGCCTGCTGGGCAAGGGCCAGACAGGCATCGGCGGTCATCTCATGGACCTGCGGGCAGCCCGGCTGGGCGATCCGGCAGGTGGGCGTGTGATCGGCGATGGCCTGTCGGTCCCCCGCCGCCGCAAGGGTCTGCAATTCAGACAGCTCGGCCACGCCCGGATCGGCGATCTGCGCCACCGGGGCGCAGCCCAGAAGGCCCGCCAGCAACAAGGAAATCAACGGATGACCACGCATACCCCTCTCTCCTATCCCGTCGGGCCGGGCGCCGGGGCGCTGGCGCGGGCCAAGGCCTGATCGAACAATTGCCGGATCTCGGGCGAGGCATCGCGGGTGGCCGAGGCCAGCAGCAGGATGCGCTCGATCTCGGCGCGGGGCTCGATCTGGGCCACCAGCCGGTCGAACAGCGCCAGCAGCGACTGGCCGTCGGGCCTGCCGGTGTCGCGCAGCGCCTCGGGCGGGGTTTCCTCGGCGACCTGCGCGCCAAGCGCCGCCATCCGCACCGCTGCCAGCCCGTCACGCAGCCGCGCCACCGCCTCCAGATAGACCTGCGCTTCGCCCGAGAATTCCGCGCCATAGCGGCTGAGGACCTCGTCCGCCTCCAGATCCAGCGCGGCGCGGCCGAATTCATTGAGCAGCCCCATATCCCCGGCATCGATGCCCAGGGCCTGCCGCGCATCGTCGCCCAGTCCGTTCATCACCTGCAGCACGGCCCCGGCATCGATCGGGTCGACCGCCATCAATTCGGGCGCGTAATCGGCCCCCAGCACGCGGATCTTCCAGCGGCGATAGGCGTCGGCGGCCTCTTGCGTGGCAATGACGACAATCGCTCCGGCCAGTCCGGCGGGGGTCACGCCCAGACCCGAAAGCGGCCCGGCCAGACGGCCAAGGCTTTTCGTCAGCGCCGCCCGCAACGGCCCGCCCACCCCCGAGCTGGCCGCCAGCCGCAGCGCCTCGGCCACGAAATCGCCGTCCTGCGTCAGCCCGTCCAGCCGCCCCAGCCCGTCCGAGATCCGCCCCAGCTCGGCCCGCAGCCCCGGCTGATCGCTTTCGGGCAGCAGATCGACGATCCGGGCAAGGAAATCGGCCCGCGCCCGCAGCGTGGCGATCGCGTCCTGCGCGCCCTCGATCTGCGCGCCGCTGGCAGGCACGGGCATCGCAGGCGCGGGCAGCCCCGCCATCCGCGCCGTCAATGAGGTCAGCACGACCTCGCGTGCTTCCGGGCTGCTTGCGTCGCGCAACTGTGCCAGCAGCGCCACCTGATCGGCAGAGCGCTCCTCGGCCAGACGGTTCAGGCGGGCGGCGGCGGCCTCTTCGGCCTCCTTGGCGGCGCGGGCGATGGCCTGATTGCGGTCCTCCTCAAAGATGCTTTCCAGCGCCGTCACCAGTTTCGACAGCACGTTATAGACCAGCTGACCGCTGAAGCCGCCGACCACGGCCAGAACCGGCCGCCCGATCGCCGTCCATTCGCCGCCATCCTTGGCAGGCAGCACCTGCGACAGCAGGATGCCCGCCATCAGTCCCAGCCCGATGCGGATGCCGTAATTCTGCCCCAGCCGCGGATCGTAGCTGCCCTTGGCGATGTAGCCATGCGCATCGAACAGGACATAGAAACACGCCCCTATTCCGGCCAGCGAGGCGAACAGCGCCAGCAGCGCCGCGATGGTCCCGCGATCCTCGGGGGCGACCGGCGCGACAGCGTTTGCAACTGACGCTACATTGTTGAAGGCGGGCAAGCCCCCAGCGACCTGCTGCATGGTCAGCCCGGAAAAGATGATCACCGCAAAGAAGACGCAAAAGAAAAACAGCGCCATCCAGATCACCTTGCGGACCGCACCGACCGGCGCGACCCAATGGCTAAGACCCAGCATGTTCGGCAGGCGCGTGCCGCCATGGGTCAGGTAGCTGGTCTGGCGTCCCGCCTCCCATAGCAGCAGTTCCAGCGTCTCGGGCAAAGCGGGGCTGACGGCCTGGGCCAAGGCGGCGTGCAGGCGCAGGATCTCGGTCAGGCGGATGTCCTCGATGCCTCCGGCCGTATCCAGCAGCGCGATGCGTCCGGACAGATCGTCGTTCAGCGCCAACCCGCGCGAGGCAAGGCTGGCGGTCATCGCTTCGCATTCCCGATAAAGCCGAGTCTTCAGATCGACCCGCGAAATTCGGGATGCGCGATCAAGTTGCATGACAGCACCGTGGGAAGGACGCGACAGGCACGATGCGGCGGCATAATTCGCGCCACCGCCTTGGATAACCATATGCGGAACTTACACCAATGCGCCAATTCCGACAAACGGAACCGCAGCACTTGTGAATTCTTCACCAAAAGGACAGGCGCGATCTGGTGTTATTCTGGGCAGAATGGAACGCGCCGATTTATCGCCATGAATTTCGTCATATTCAGAGGCTTGGATGAATATGCCTGCTGACGTCCTATTTTCAAATCGAAACCAATTTACCAAATCTGGCGGGACAATTCGCAAGAAACACCACATATGCGATTGAGTGAACGCAGCGCCCGCGACTCGCCTTATGGATTAACAGCGTCTCCGGTTCATGCTAGATTATTCAGACAGATACGGAGGCTCGAAATGAGAATCCTTGTACTTTGCCTGACCATCTTTCTTTCCGCAGGGGCAGCCACGATCCCGGCCGAAGCCGGACCCTGCGACCCTAATCTTCAACGCTGCTGATGGCAGCCGGGCCTGATCCCCAAGGTCGGGCCCGGAGGCATGATTGACGAGTATCGGAGGTTTCATGGAGGACCCATGGCCTGCGGGTGTTCCTTTATCGCTCTGGACCTATAATCAGCTTCGCGCCGAGGAACTGGTCCAGGTTCCGATGATGGGCATAAGATTTGCCCCGGGATTTCTATATACATTCGCATTCGGCTGCATTTTCATCGCGTTCTTCGCGTGGAAACGATTTTCCGTCCAGTCGGACGTGAAATCGGTGTCGCGCGCGCTTAGCGAACTCAGCCCCAGCGACATGGGCGGAAGCGGCGCGTTGATCCGGGCCTATTTCATCTATGCCGGTGCGATCCTGCTGCTTTACGTGTCCTTCACCTTTTTCGGGCGACTGATCCTGCAATCCAGCCAGATGGTGCCGGTGGTCGGCATTCAGGTCGATCTGAACAAGCTGCAATTCGACAGCATGCAATGGCCATTGATGCTGGCATTCGCCTTTGCCGGGCTGGCCGAGATGCTGCCACCGATCAAGATCACCGAAGGCTGGCTGCGCAACCGCGCCTATCGCGCCGTGGGCATTCCGGTGCGGCTGGAGCAGACCATGCGCAACCTGATCGTGACGCTGGACCGGGCCTGCCTTCCCGATCAGCCCGATCCCGGCCCGCTGGCGCAGAAGCTTGCGATCTATCGCGACCGCTGGACCGAGACCGTCGCCAATCACGCCTGGGCCACCGAAAGCGGCACCCAGCGCCGGTCCCGCCAGGACGAGGCCGTGTCGCTGCTGGCCCAGCTGGAATTGCTGGTCTATTGGGCCAAGGCCGCGCGCGGCAGTTGGCCGGGGCACGAGGTCTCGCAATCGGTCCGCCAGCAAGAGCGGAACTATGTCGATGACGCCGTCGCGCTTATGGACGACATCCACAAGCGCATGCTTGAAACCCCGCAAGAGGGCGGCGATGCCGGCTCGATCGCGCGCAAGGCCCGCTTCGGCGAATATCTGGGCGAAACCATCCGCAAGGCCGAGGCGCTGCGCTTTGATCTGGTCGGCATCCTCGCGATCTTTCTGGAACGCGATCTGGACATCCCGACCGAGGCCGTGGCCACCCGCCCCGATCCGCGCAGTCCCGCCACCCCCGCCCAGCCCGAGCGGATCGAACCGGCGCTGAACCAGCTTCTGGCCCTGACCGAGCGGCCCGATACCGCCGGGACCGGACCCGAGGCCGGGATGTTCCTTGCCCTGATCGCGGTGTTCCTGATCTATGCGGCGGCGGCGTGGCGCGGGCTGCAGGAACCGATCGGCCAGTTCATCGAGACCTCGAACATCTACGGCGTTTTCGTCACCGCGCTAGTGGAGACGCTGCGCATCGCCGCGCTGACATGGCTGCCGCTGCTGGCGGCCTTTTCGCTGCGCCAATATCTGTGGGACAATGGCGACTGGGCCAAGGCCACCAAGACGCAGCGCCGCTCGGGCTATGCGATGCAGATCTTCGGCTGCCTGTGCCTTGGGGTGACGGTCTCGATTCTAGCGCTGCTGGGGGTGGCGGCGCTGCGGGCCTTCTTTGTCGCGCCCAATGCCGCCTATTTCTTCAACCTCTATGTCGGGAATGTCGCGCCCTTCGTGATCTATTACCCGACGCAGGCGATCATCCTGCTGGTGCTGATCCCGGTCTCGATCATGTCGGCGGACCTGCGCAAAAGCCCGGCGACGCGGATGTGGTACGGCGTGCTTTGCGCCCTTGGCGTGGCGTTTCTGTCGATCCAGCACCTGAACTACTGGAACGCGTCGCTGGCGCGCGACTGCCCCGGGCTGGTGGTGATTTCCTCGCTGGATTGTGCGCGGCGCTTCGATCTGGTCGGCCATGTCGTGCTGGCCGTGCTGGCCTTTCTGGCCGCAGGGGTGCTGGGCGAGTTGCCCGAACGCACGCGCATGGCCAAGCCCCGCTGGGCCCAACCGCAGACTGCGGCCAGCGCAATCCTGCTGCTGCTGTTGCTGCTGCCCAGCCCGGCAGGCGCGCAGATGGTATCCCAGCCCGCCCCATCCCAGAAACGCATGGTCTATGTCGGATTCCGCGCCGACACCCCGCCGTTTTCCTCGGCCGTCTATGGTGCCGAGAACAAGCAGGCGCGCTCCTATAAAGGCTATCTGGCCGATATGTGCTTCGACATCTTTGCCGGAGATGCCAATTACGAAATCGTCCCAGTGCCGATCACCGCCGACAACCGTTTCCGGCTGCTGCGCAAGGGCAGCAGCCCGTCAAGCCCGACCAGTCTGGACATGCTGTGCGATGCGGTGACGATGCGTTTTTCGGATCTGGAACGGGCGCTGCCCAGTATCTTTTCGCCGGTGGTATTTGCCTCGGGCGTGTCGTTTCTGGAGCGGACCGGCAACAACCTGCATACCGAGATCGGCTATATCGGCAACAGCACCGCCCGCGACATTGCCCGCAAGGCCTGCGAAATCGACTATTTCAAGGCGCTGCTGCCATCCGAACGCAAGGCGCTTTACCAGCGCTGCCGCATGCTGTGGAGCGCCGCCGTCACGAACCATCTGATCCGACGACGGAACACGGAACCGCAATTCATCCTGTCCGCCGCCGAGGAGAAACCGACCGCGATCAAGCAAAGCCTCGTCGATCTCAAGGAGGCCGCGGACAGGCTGAACCAGATCGTCGGGGAAAGCGGGATCACCCGGCTTTTCCCCGAGACCCAGAAGCTGATGGATATCATCGTCGCCAAGCAGCCTGCCCCGCCCGCCCCCGCATTGCCTGCCCTGACCTGCGATGAAAACAACCCGACCGACGATTGCAAAGCGGTTCTGAACATTCTCGAAGACCCGTTCTGCGCGGGGAAACTGCCCCAGCAAAGCAATCTCCCGGTCGAGGACCGGCCTTGGCTGGACTACCATTTCTGCCCGCAGCAATCGCATGACGATCTGGTCGAATGGTTCTGCACCGCGCCGCCCGGCCATCGCCGCATCTATATGGGCGACCGAGAGCTGATCCTTGGCAAGCTGGCGGTCTGGACCCGCGCCAATGGCCCCTGCAACATCGAGCGGCCGCAGGGCTCGGAATACCTGTCCTACGAACCCTATGCCTTTCCGATCTCGATGAGCGATGCCGAACTGATCCAGTTCGTCCAGCGCCGGATCTATGAGATCTTCTCGCATCGGGTCGAGATGATGAGCCGGTTTCAGGCCAGCTTCGGCGGCCACAAGATGTCCCCGGCGCTGGCCTATCTGTTCCTGCTGAACGCGGTGGAAAATGAGGAAAACCTTGGACCACGCCCGCCCTCGCCTGCAGACAAACCCGAAGCAATATCCGCAACCCAATCGGGCCGGTAAGTCCCCGGCGGGGGCGCGGCAATGAAGATCACGGTGCAGGGGGAAAAGCTGCCGCCCGGCGGCTCGGACTCGGCGGCGGTGGCCGGGGTCACGGTTCGCGACAGCGTCGGGCTGACCACGGCACGGGCGGGAACCGGGCCGGTCGGGCTTGACCTTGCCCCCGGCGAGCTGCTGGAAATCGAGACCGCCGACGGCGCGCTTCTTTGGCTGCGCGAGGATGAGCTGGCCGAACAGCTTGGCCCCAGCGGCGCGATGGAGCGCGGCGTCGCCGGGGCCGAGGACAGCCTGTATCTGCGCGGTCTGGTCCTGCCCGCATCAGCCGATGGCGACGGCCCGGCGCGGGGTCTGCTGGACTGGCCGCTGAAGCGCCTGTCGGTGCTGAAGGTCGATGGCGACCTCAAGGCCGTCGCGCGCGACTTCGAGGGCCCCGAGGCAAGGATGGGCCTGCGCCGCTGGGGCATGGATGGCGCGCTGACCCCGATCACCTTGCAGGAAATCACCGCCGGGCGTCCGTGGCTGCTGTTCCTGCATGGCACGGCATCGACGACCCAGCGCTCATTCGGGCGGCTGATGCAGGACCGCCCCGAGATATGGGCCCAGCTTCACGCGATGTATCCCGGCCGGATCATCGCCTATGAACATCGCACCCTGTCGCTGGACCCGGTGCAGAACGCGCAGGACCTGCTGGACCTGCTGCCCGAGCGGGCGCAGCTGCATCTGGTCAGCCACAGCCGCGGCGGCCTTGTCGGGGAACTGATCGCGCTGTCGCAACTGGCCGAGCGGCAGGGCGGCTCGGTCCTTGACCGCGACGATCTGGCGATCTTTGCCCCCGCCGATCAGCCCCGGATCGAGGCGCTCGGCCAAGCGCTGGCCCAGAAGGATCTGTCGATCGCCCGCTTTGTCAGGGTGGCCTGCCCGGCGCGCGGCACCAGCCTTGCCGGGGGGCGGCTGGACCGCTGGCTGAACCTGCTGTTCAACGCCGCCCGCTTCGGGGCGGTGGCAGCGGGCGACGAGGCCCGCGACCTGGTCGACGGGCTGCACCGGCTGGCGCTGGCGGCCTCGGCCAATCGCGACAACCCCGAGGCGCTGCCGGGTATCGCCGCGATGGCACCCGAATATTCGCCGCTGCTGTCGGTGCTGAACCGCCCGCGCAAGCTGCGCGCCAGCGACGGGCTGGTGGTGATCGCGGGCGATATCGAGCCCTCGGGCGTGGCGCAGCGGCTGGGGATCTGGTTCGCGGATGCGTTTTTCGGCAGCGACCACGATCTGGTGGTCAATACCGGTTCGATGACCGGCGGCGTCAACGATCCTGCGATGACGCGCGGCGCGGCGCTGGTCATGGACCGGGGCCAGAATGTCAGTCATTTCCGCTATTTCACCAATGGCCTGACGGCGGGGCGGCTGCTGGCGGGGCTGCGCGATCCGGCCAGCGCCGGGCAATGGCAAAGCCCGGAACTGCGTCTGCGCAGCGCCGAGGAACCGGTGATCCAGCGCTCTCGGGCGGCCCAGCCCGCCGGTGAGACCGCCAATGACGGCGTCGTCGCCATGCCCGGTCCCGCCGTCCAGCGCGGGCGCGGCGCGCCGCTGGCGGTGATCCTGCCCGGCATTTCCGGCAGTCATCTGGGCACGCAGGACCGCCTGATCTGGTGCAATCCGCTGGGCATCTGCACCGGCGGCATCGGTGAGCTGGCGATGGGCAAGCCCATCCGCCCCTATGGCGTGATTGAGACCTATTACGGGGGCCTGCGCGACTATCTGGGCACGACGCACCAGACCCTGACGCTGGCCTATGACTGGCGGCTGCCGATCCAGACCACTGGGGCCGCGGTCGCACGCCTGCTGCTGGACCGGCTGGCCGAGGATGAAAGCCGCCCGATCCATATCGTCGGCCATTCCATGGGCGGGTTGCTGGCGCGCGTGGCGCTGACCAATGCGCGCCTGATGCAGGGTTTCCTTGCCCGGCCCGGCTCAAGGTTCCTGATGCTGGGGACGCCGAATGGCGGATCACTGGCGATGGCGCTGGCGCTGCTGGGGCATGGCACCACCGTCCGGGCGCTGGCCGCGCTGAGCCTGTCGCAAGACCGGTCCCAGATCGCCGCCATCCTGCGGGCCTGGCCGGGCGCGGTGCAGTTGCTGCCGCCGAACCTGCTGGAGCCCTCGGAATGGGCGGCGCTGGCCGGGGATCAGCCGCTGGATTCGGCGGCGCTGACGCAGGCGCGCGAGTTCTGGCGGCTGATGGCCGACCGGGCCGGGCTGCCCGCCGGGCGTTGCCTGTATCTGGCCGGGATGGGATCGACCTGCGACCAGCTTTTCGCGGCGGGACAAAGGCCGGACGGGCCGGACCTGCGCATGACCAGCACGCCGCGCGGCGATGGCACGGTACTTTACAGCACCGGTATCCCCACCGATGTCCCGGTCTGGTTCGCCCCTGCCGCGCATGGCGATCTGCCCAAGGACCGCCGCCTGCACCCCGCCATCGCCGAATTGCTGCTGGAGGGGCGGACCGACCGGCTGGCCCGCCAGCCCGCGACCCGCGATGCGGCGGGAGAGCCGACCGATGCCGCCGCCCCCACGCGCAAGGCCACCGCC
Organism: Paracoccus litorisediminis; assembly: GCF_009711205.1. GTDB lineage: Bacteria > Pseudomonadota > Alphaproteobacteria > Rhodobacterales > Rhodobacteraceae > Paracoccus > Paracoccus litorisediminis. The sequence goes on from NZ_WMIG01000003.1 coordinate 185,457, forward strand.
CCCGAGACGCTGGCGATGATCCCCTCGCCCCCGGAGCTGCTGGCCATGGTCATGGGCGGCCGCCCCCCTGCCGCCATCGAGGAAGACCGCCCCAGCGCCGTGGTCGTGCGCATGGTCCATGGCGACCTGCGCCATGCCCGCCACCCGATCCTTGTCGGGCATACGCTGGGCGACGGCATCAACGGCGCCGAAAGGACGCTGGACGGGCGGCTGAACGAACGCCTGACCCGGCGCAACCGGCTGGGTCTGCATCCCGGCCTGATCGGCAACAATGACGTGCATCTGCGCTTCATGCCGGGCGGGCCGGTGGCGGGGGCGGATGTGGTCGGGGCCTTTACCGGCGGGATCGTCGTCGGTCTGGGCGTCGCCTCGGGGCTGACCACCGGCGGGCTGACCAGCACCATCCGCAACGGGCTTCTGGCCTATGCCGATGCCGTGGACGACCGCCGCCGCCGCGAGGAAGCCGCCCGCCTTGAGTCCCCGGACGCGACCCCGCCCGACACGCCCAGCCAGACCGCGCTGGCCGCGCCGTTGGGGGTCTCGGCGGTGCTGGTGGGCAGCGGCAACGGCGTCGTCTCGGTCGCGGACAGCGTCTGGGCGCTGCTCAACGCGGTCGAACAGGCCAACCGGCTGCTGGACCCCAGCCTGCAACTGCGCGAGGTCGAGGTCATCGAGGCGGTCGAGCAGGTCGCCGTCACCGCATGGCACGCCGTCCGGAACCGGGTCGACCGCATGCAGGGCACCTTCCAGTTGGCCGGGCGGCTTGAGGAACGCGAGGGCCGCTATCGCCGCACCGGCCCCGAGGCCAATCCCGACAGCTGGATGGAAATCACCATCACCGCCCCCGACCCGTCCGGCCAGCCCGGCGCGCCGCCCTCGGCCATTGGGCCGCTGCATTACCTGCTGGTCGATGGCCGCGCCCGCGTCGAGGCCGAGACCGTCGCCACCAACCGCCGTCTGGTGCGCCATTTCGCCGCCCAGATCCCCAGCCAGCCGGGCAGCGGCGACGCCAGCGGCATGTCGGCGGGGCGCACCCTGTTCGAACTGCTGTGGCCGGCGCGGCTGAAACAGCACAGCCTTGAGGATCGCAACCTGCGGCTGGTGCTGGACCGCCAAAGCGCCGCCATCCCATGGGAGATGCTGGACGACCGCCGCGCGGACGAGGACGGGCTGGTATCGGGGCTGCTGCGCCCGCCCTCGGTCCGTTACGGGGTGCTGCGGCAGCTGGTCTCGCAGATGGGTCGCCCCGCGCCGCCGCGCCGGCATGGCCAGCGCCGCGCGCTGGTCATCGGCGATCCGCGCGGCGGCGGCAGCCCGCTGCCCATGCTGCCCGGTGCGCGGCGCGAGGCCGAGACCGTCGCCTCGCAGCTGGAGGCCAATGGCTATACCGTCCAGCGCCTGATCGGCGAGGCCGCCCAGCCGCAAGACGTGGTCGCGGCGCTGTTCTCGCGCAGCTGGAGCGTGATCCATGTCGCCGGGCACGGCGTCGTCGATTGGCAGCCCCGGACCGATGAGCCGCCGATGACCGGCATCGTGCTGGGCGCGCCGCCGCTGGACGTGCTGGAGGCCCCGCTGCTGGCACAACTGCCCGAGCCGCCCGACCTGTTCTTTCTCAACTGCTGCCATCTGGGCGCAATATCGGAGGCCGACCAGATCTCGGCCGCGCTCAGCCGCGACCGGCCCGGCTTTGCGTCCAGCCTTGCGGTGGGGCTGATCGAGCGTGGCTGCCCGGCGGTCATCGCCTGCGGCTGGCAGGTCGATGACAGCGCCGCCCTGCGCTTTGCCGCGACCTTCTACAGCCTGATCGGCGCGGGGGCGGATCTGGGCGCGGCGCTGAAGGACGCGCGGCAGGCCACCTTCCAGTCCAGCATCGATGCCGGTGGCCGCGACAATACCTGGGGGGCCTATCAATGCTACGGCCATCCCGGCTTCACCCTGACCGACGACCGCCGCGACCCCGACAAGCGCAAGCCCGACCCGGCCTCGGCCAATGAGGCCTTGGCGCTGTTGCAAGCCGAAACCGCCCGCAGCACGCCGATGCTGGACCGGGTGGACGATATCGCCGCCCGGATCCGCGAATATGGCTGGCAGGGCCGCTCGGACCTGATCAGCGCGCTTGGCGATGCCTATGCCGCCAGCGGGCGTCTGGACCTTGCCATCGACAGCTATCGTCAGGCCGCCACGGCCGAGACCCCCTCGATGCCGGTCAGCGCCTTGCAGGAATCGCTGTGGCTGCCCTTGCGGCTGGGCGAGGACGGTCCCGATCTGGGTCCGGCCATCGCCGTGCTTGAGGCGCTCAACCGCAGCAGCGGGGCCAGCCTGCGCCGCCTGATCCTGCTTGCCGACCTGCATCAGCGGCAGGCCAGCCTTGCCACCGCCGCGCCCGAACGCAGAAAGGCGCTGGAGGCGATGCTAATGGTGCTGGATCAGGCCATCGCGCAGGACGCTGGGCGCGACGATGCGGCGCTGGACCAGTTGCGGCTGCGCGCCCTGCTGGGCCGCCTGCTGCTGGCCCGAGCGCCCAATGCCGAACTGTCCGAGGCCGCCATGCGTCAGGCCATGGCCGCAGCATCGCATCCGCTATGGCCGCTGATCCGCGCCCTGTCCGAGGCCGATCCCGCCCTGCTGCCCGGCCCGGCGCAGGTCGCGGGGCTTGATCCCGTCGCCCGGCGCGACCTGCTGGGGGCCATGCGGCTGGCCCATGCCACCTTGCGGGCGAATGCACCGCTGGCCCAGCCGCTGAAAACCTTGCTGGAAACGATGCGCGGGGTGGGGCCATGACACCGCAGGGTTGACTCAAATCCCGGATGTCATATCCTGATTGCGTATCAGGACGATCCACATTTCCGCCCATCGCGCCCGGCCCTTATCGGCCCCGCCCGATCCGGGTCATGGCGGGCGTCTTTGCCCGTCGCTTCTAGGACTTTCCTGCCGCAAGGGCCGCTTTGGCCCCCAGGCCATGCATGTCTGCCCCGGCCACGCGGCCGGACCGGAAGGCCGGACCACCCAAGTTCTTACATCGTCGCAGCCAGCGCGGGCGGGACGGGGCATTCGGCCTCGGCCCCGGCTTCTGTCCCCCGCGATCCGTTGCCGACAGCAGCAAGGATCATGGATCATGACCACCCCCCTGACTCCGGGCGTCTATGTCCGCGAGGCCCCCGGCGGATCGCGTGCCATCGAGGCCGTGCCCACCGCCGTCACGATCTTTGTCGGCGAAACCGAGCGTGGCCCGGCGACGCCCACCGCGATCTCGTCCGAGATCCAGTTCCAGCGCATCTTCGGCGGCTATTTCCGCAATGACGGCGCAAACGGGACGGCGCGGCTGTTCATGCCCTATGCGGTGCGGGGATTCTTCGAAAACGGCGGCCCGCGCGCCTATGTGCTGCGGCTGGTGCCCGGAGTGGGCAATGCCGCCGCGACCGTGGCGCAGCTGGCGCTGGACGCCGAACGCGCGATCAACCTGACCGCCGCCGGGGGGGCAAGGGCGCGGATCGTGCAGGCCCGCGCGCCCGCCGCCAATGAACAGATCCGCATCATCATCGCCAATGCGACCGATGCCGATCCGCAGCATTTCAACCTGACGGTGCGCGTTTCCACCGACAATGGCGCGACCTTTGCCGACCGCGCCGCCAATCCGACCTTCACCAACCTGACCACGGTGGCCGGGGATGCCAACAACGTCCTGACCCGGCTGGCGGCGGACCCGGACATCCGCTGGGCCGGACCCGCGATCCGCCCGACCAATATCGCCGCCGGTCCCGCCGGCACCTTGCTGCCGCCCGCAGGCGCGGCAGGGGGCTCGTCCCTGCGGGCGCGCGGGCCGGGGATCTGGGGCAATGGCTTGCGCGCGGCGCTGACCGACAGCACCGATGGCGACCCGGCGCGCTTCAACCTGACCGTCTATTACCGCCCCGTGGGCGAGACGAACTTCACCGAGGTCGAGCGTTTCGAGGGCCTGTCCCCCGACCCCGCCGATGAGAAATACCTGATCGACCAGATTGCCCGCTCGGCCTATCTGGCCTGGGGCAATGTCGATCCGCCGCTGGCCTTCCGCCCGCGCAATCTGGGCCTGACCACCGGCACCACGCCGGGGGTGGAACTGGCGGGCGCGACCGGCGGCAATGCCGCATTCGGTGCCGCCAATTACCCCGCCGCGCTGTCGCGTCTGGACGGAATCGACGATGCGGCGCTGATCGTCTGCGCCTCGGACGGGTTGCTGAACGCGGCATCCGACGCCGAATATAACGGGCTGGTCAACGCGGTCTTGACCTATGTCGAGGCCCGGCCCCAGCGCGATCTGTTCCTTGTCGCCGACGCGCCACGCTCGAATGCCAGCGCCGACCCGGTCGGCACGGCGGTCGATCACGCAAGGAACGGCATCACCGGCTCGGATTTCCGGGCGCTTTACTGGCCGCGCATCGTGGTGCCCGACCCGGCGGGACTGGGCCGCAACCCGGTCCGCGCCATCCCCTCGGCGGGCCATGTCGCCGGGCTTTACGGGCGCACCGACGGGCGGCGCGGGGTCTGGAAGGTCGCGGCCGGGATCGAGGCCGCCATTTCCGGGACCGTGGGGCTGGATATTCAGGTGCTGGACCGCGATCAGGACCGGATGAACCCGCATGGGCTGAACGCGCTGCGCACCGTGCCGGGCGCGGGCCGCGTGGTCTGGGGCGGGCGCACCGGGCGGCCATCGACCGAATGGCGCTACATCAACGTGCGCCGCACCGCGATGTTCTTGCGCAAGTCGATCTTCAACGGCATCCAATGGGCCGTGTTCGAGGGCAATGACGAAAGGCTGTGGGCGGCGCTGCGGGCCTCGATCGGGGCCTTCATGGAGGCGCAGTTCCGCAACGGCGCCTTTGCCGGCGAAACCTCGCGCGAGGCCTATTTCGTCAAATGCGACGCCGACACCACCACGCCCGACGATCAGGCGGCGGGGGTCGTGAACGTGCAGGTGGGCTTTGCGCCCCTGCGCCCGGCGGAATTCGTCATCGTCACCCTCAGCCAGATCACCCGCCGATAGGAGGCAAGCATGCCGACCTTCAACGTCAACGCGCATCGCATCGACCCCTACAAGAACTTCCGCTTCCGGGTCAGTTGGGACGGGCGCATCGTCGCGGCACTCTCCAAGATGTCGGCGGTCAAGAAGGCGACCGAAGCCATCGAATGGCGCGCCGCCGCCGATGCCGGGATCGTGCGCAAGATGCCCGGCCGCACCAAGTTCGAGCCGGTCACCTTCGAGGCCGGTCTGACGCATGACCGCCAGTTCCTTGAATGGGCCAATCAGGTCAACAACCCGCAGGGCGAGGCCGCCAACAGCCTGCTGAACTACCGCAAATCGGTCCGGGTCGAGGTGCTGAACATGCAGGGCACCCCGGTCATGGCCTTCAACCTGATCCGCGCCTGGGCCAGCGAGTTTCAGGCCCTGCCGGAATTGGACGCCAATGCCAATGCCGTGGCGATCCAGACGCTGAAAGTCGAATACGAGACCTTCGCGCTGGACGAATCCGTCGTCGAGCCGGCCGAAAGCTAGGGCGCGGGGCCCTGCCATGCGCAGCCTTTGCGGACAGGACGAGATCGCCTTTCACGCCCCCGCGCCGGGGATGGGTCCGCATGGGCGGCTGGCCCGGCTGGCGGCGGATCTGGACCATGGGCCGCCGGATCTGGCGGCGCTGGACCTTGCGGCATGGGAGGCGCTGCTACTGGATCTGCGCGCCGCGCTGATCGGCCCGCGCATCGACGCCGAGGCCCGTTGCGAGGCCTGCGGCACCGGCAATGCGCTGATCTTTCCGGCCGCCGATCTGCCGCGCGCGCCCGGTGATCCGCCCGTGCTGGATGGCCGCGCCCTGTCCCTGACCCTTGGCGACCTGCTGGCGCATGAGGCGCGCGGGCTGACGGGCGAGGCCGCCCTGACCGCGCTTCTGGCCGCTGCAATGGGCCTGACGCCCGATGCCGCCGCCCAGCGGCTGGCGCGGCCCGACCGCGGCAGGGTGGTGGCGGCGCTGGAAAGCGCGGCCTCGGGGCTGGGTCTGGAGATTGCCAGCACCTGCACCGCCTGCGGCGCGGCGCTGGTGCTGCCCTTGGATGTCGCGACCTATCTGGACGCCGAGCTGCAATCCCGCGCCGCGCGCCTGCTGGACGAGGTGCATCTGATCGCCCTCACCTATCATTGGTCGCAGGCCGAGATCCTGTCCCTGCCACTGGCCCGCCGTCAGGACTACCTGCGCCGGATCATGGCCAGCCGCACGCTGGGCGATGTGGCGACCGGCTGGCCCGGCATCGGAGGCATGTGATGCTGGGACCGCGTCTTTCGGCCCTGCTGGGGCCAGCACCTGCCGCGCCGATCGGCCTGCGCCCGGCCAGCGCCGCACCTGTCGCCGCCGTGACCGCCGCCGGGGCTGCCGCAGATCCGGTCGAAAGCGCGCCGCCGTCCGAAACCACCCCAAGCGCCGCCCCTGACAGCGCGCCACGGCCCGCGCCCGATCCGGCCCCGAAACGCGCCCCCGCGCCGCCGCGTCCTGCGCCGCCACCCCCGCCCGAGCCCGACTACCAGCCGCCGCCGGTCGAAAAGCCAGTGCCAAGGCCGCCGCAGCGCCGCGAGACCTCTCGCCGCCTTGCCCCGGACCCAAGGCCGACGCCCCCGCCATCGGTCGACAGCACCCCGCCCGCCCGACCCAAGGCCCCGCCCGTGGCCCCCGCTCCGGTCGAAGCCGCGCCGCCCATCGCGCCGCAGACTGTCGCGCTGCCGCCCGTGACCGCCAAGGCCTCTGTCGCGCCCAAGCCGCCCGCCGACCCCAAACCGCCAGCGCCGCCGGCTGCACCCACCGCCACCCGGCCCCGGCCCGCATTCGGCCTGCCCGACGATCCCGCCCGGCTTCAGGCCACCGCCGCGCGGCTGGGGCTGCAGGCGCCGGAACCCCAACCACCCCCGCCGCAAGCCCGGACCAAGCACGAACCCGCAGTGCCCGCGCCGCCGCCTTCGCAGCCTCAGGCGCGCGCGACCCCTGTTGAGCCACCCGCACCCCCGGCCCTGCGCCCCGCTGCGCCGCCCGTTCCCCCCGCGCCGCCCATGCTGCGTCCCGCCCCCGCGCCCGGCCCGGCGCTGCCTGCGCAGCCGCCCCCCGCCCAGCCCCGGCTGCGGGTCAGCATCGGCGCGCTGACCATCGTCACCCGGCCTGAACCCAGCCAACCGGGTGCGCAGACAGCGCCCTCGCGGCTTGGCCCGGTGATGCGGCGCGGACCCCGCACCCATTCCATCCCTCGCCCGGACGGAGGCTAGGCGATGGCGCGCTTTACCAACCTGCACGACGCGGGCCGCGCGCTGGCCGCCCATCTGCGGGCCCGGATTGCCCCTGCCTTGGCCGATATCACCGCCGCCCCGCCGATCGAGAACCCCGCGACGCAGGGCGAGGCGATCCGCATTTCCCTGTTGTGGGTGACGCCCCAGCCCACCCATCGCAACGACCCGTGGTATCTGGCCGAGGATGGCCAGCGCCGGGCACCGCCGCTGTCGCTCTCGGCCTATTTCGTGGTCACCGCCTATGGCAATTCCCCGGCGGGCGAACCGGTGCAGGCGATCAACCGGCTGGGTCAGGCCCTGCAGGTGATCGAGACCGCCCCCGACATCGCCCTGCCGATCCCCGCCGCGCCGAATATCGACCCGGTCCCCGGCTCGGGCCGGATGAGCGTGACGCTGGTCCCCGTCGCCGCCGACCTGATGGAGAAGATCTTTACCCCCCTCCAGATGCGCCACCGCCCTTGGGCCTTGGTCGAGCTGGGCCCGGTGCAGCTGGAACGCCTGCACGCGCCCTTGCCCCCGCCCGATCTGGTCGCGCCGGGCGGCGTCCGGCTGGCCGGGCCTGCGCCCCTTGCCCGCCCCGCGATCACCGCGCTGCACCCCGCGCCGCTGGGGGCGGGACGACGGCTGCGTCTTGACAGCGCGCAGGCAGCGAGTGCTACCGCGCTGCGCATCGGGGCCGAGGTGCTGGTCTTTGCCGATGCCCCCGGACCGGGCCAGATCGCGCGGCCCGACAGTCTGGGGCGGATCTTTGCGACCTATCCCGCCGCCGGGGCGACCGGGGCCGTCGATGTGGCGCTGATCGGGCCGGATGGGGCCTCGGATCCGCATCCGGTCAGCATCACCGCCGGGCTGGCGGCGCTGGACGCGCCCACGGACCCGCTGGCCACCGGCGCGGATCTGGTCCTGACCGGCGCGGGTTTGGCGGCGACGCAGCGGGTGTTCCTGTGGCCCGCGCGGGGCATCCGCTCTCCGCTTGAGGTGATCGACTTGGCCCCCACCACCGCCACCGCAGGGCAGGTCACGCTGGCACGGGCGCTGCTGGACGCGGCGGGCCTGCGCGCGATCCCGCATCTAGTCGCGCTGCGGATCAGTCAGAACCGCTTCACTCCGGCGGTGCTGCTTGAGGTCGCGCCATGACCGAGGCCCGCGCCCTTTGCCCCGGCCCCGCCGCCGCCCCCGCCGCCGACTGGATGCATCAGGCGGCACTGCTGGCAGTCCGACATCATCTGCAGGATTCGCGTGAGGATGCCTTGCCCGACAGCCGCGACGGCTGGTCGAACCGGCGCGCGGATTGGCAGGACTTGGCCGCTCAAGCCGCGCAGATGCCGCTGTCGCCCGCCGCATGGGCCGAGGCCGCGGCGCTGGCATCTGAGCGCTACCCCGATGCTGCGGCGGCGTTTTCGATCCTTGCCGACAACCCCGCGCTGCATCTGCCGACACCCGCGACTTTTGCCCGGATCGCGGTGGCCGGTCTGGGGCTGGATTATGACGCGGCGCTGGCGGCGGTGCTGGCCGCCGCCGAGGAGGGGGGCGCGCTGGAACTGGCCGCGCCGCCCGGCGCGACCCTGCCCGCCGCGCAATGGGGGCTGCGGCTGTCGGCGCTTGGCCGTGCACGCGCCTTTCGCCATGCCCCGCCGCCACGCGGGCGCTTTGTCATCGCGACCCATGCCCCGATCCTTGCGCGTGAGGCCCGCGCCGGGGCCCGCATCCTTGCCAGCGACGGCGTGCTGTGGCTGCGCAGCGCCTCGCGCCGGATGGCCCGGCAACTGGCCTGCGATCTGGCCGCCCTGACCCCCGCCAAAGGCCATGAGCTGATCGAGTTGCGCCCCGGCGAGGACATCCCCCTGCCCGAACCCGGCGCCGCCCCGTTGGTCGTCGATCTGTTCGCGCTGGATGCGGCCCCTCGGTTGCCCACCGTCTCGGGCGGGGATCTGGTGCTGCTGGCCCCCGACCGTTTCGATGCGGGACCGCTGCGGGCCGTGGATGCCCGCCCCTTTACCCCTGCCGAAAACCTTGCCGCATGGCAGGCCGCGGGCATCGACCCCGCCACTGCGGCCACGCTTGCGCCGCGTTTCCAGCTGACCCTGTCGGAACTGATCGCCACCCGGCATGAGGCCGAGATGCTGGACACCCTGTCCGACGCCGCCCCTGACCGCTTTGCCGCCGCCATCTGCGCGGCGGGCGCGCGGCGTATGGGGCCTTTCGTCACCACGCTGCACACCCGTGTCACGCTGACCGATCTGGTCGCGGGGCCTGAACCGATGGGCCAGCTGCGCGACGCCATCGCGTGGCGGCGCAGCCAGAACCGCGTCTGGACCACGATGGGCCTGCCCCGCGACGCGGGCGAGGCGCAGGGGCTGGCCTTGCTGTTTTCCGGCCCACCCGGCGGCGGCAAGACCTTTGCCGCGCGCTGTCTGGCCAATGAGCTGGGCTTGAACCTGTACCGGATCGATCTGTCGCAGGTGGTGTCCAAATATATCGGAGAGACGGAAAAGAACCTGTCGCGCATCTTCGACGATGCCGAGGCGGGCCATGGCATCCTGTTCTTCGATGAGGCCGACGCGGTCTTTGGCAAGCGCTCCGAGGTCAAGGATGCCCATGACCGCTATGCCAATATCGAGGTCGGCTTCCTACTGCAAAGGCTGGAAACCTTTAACGGCATCACCGTTCTGGCCACCAACCTGCGCGCCAATCTGGACCCGGCCTTTACCCGGCGCATGCAGTTCATCGTCGATTTCCCGATGCCCCAGCAGGCCGAGCGCGAGGCCCTGTGGCGTCGCAATCTGCCCCTTCCCGACTGGCGTGAACCCGATCTGGACATCTCCATGCTGGCCGAGCGGTTCCGCTTTGCCGGTGGCAATATCCGCAATGCCGCCGTCGCCGCCACCCATCTGGCCGCTGCCGAGGGCGCACGGCTGGGCCATCGCCATCTGGCCCGCGCCATCCTGCGCGAGCTGGAAAAATCCGGCCTGCCGCGCGGGGCCGAGGATCTGGGCCCGCTGGCCCATTGGCTGGAGCCCGCGCCATGACCCCGGATGTGTCCATCGACATCGCCACCCTGACCGTTGAGGGCGCCAGCCCCCGCGACGCCACCCGCCTGCGCGCCGTGATCGAGGCCGCTTTCGCGCAGGTGGCGCGGCAGCTTGCCGCCCGTCCCGGCAGCGGCCCGGCGCAACTGGACAGCATGCGGCTGGACCTCGGCGAAATCCGCACGCTGCTGGCCCCCGGTGCCGAAACCGAACTGGCCCGCCGTCTGGAATCCGCGATCCGCGCCGCATGGGAGGATGCAAGATGACCGACGCCATCAACTTCACCCGCGGCGCCTTCGCCGTCTACAATCCCGATGACAGCGCCGTCATGTCGGGCTTCATCCCCTTCCGCTTCAACCCCGAAAGCCTGACCCGGCAATTGCAACTGGAACAGGCCAAGTCGGAAACCGGCGGGGCCGCCGCCAGCGGCGGAGCCGCCCAGTCAGGCAGCGGCGAGCAGGGGGCGGATGCCTCATCGGGGACATTGAAGGAAAGCTTCAGCGTGCTGTTGCGCTTCGATCTGGCCGAGAGGGAGGAGGCCAAATCATCCCTGCCGGTCGAATTCGGGGTGCTGCCGGAAATCTCGGCGCTGGAGGAGTTGCTTTACCCCATCGAATCCGAATCCGAGGCCCCCTCGGACGGCAGCGAACCCGTCCGCGCCCGTGGCCGCCGCCCGATCGTCCTGTTCATCTGGGGCGAACGCCGCGTCGTTCCGGTCAAGATCACCGGCATGTCGATCGCGGAAACCTTCTTCAACGGCATGCTCTACCCGGTCCGCGCCGAGGTCGAGGTCGGGCTGGAAGTGCTGGGCGATGCCGAGGCCCGCGACAATGCAAGGGTGAAATCCTCGCTGGGTTTCACCGGCGCGAACCGCCGCAAGATGGCGCGGCTGTATCTGGATACGACCGCCGATCAGGGCACTTCGATCAACCTGCCGCAATAGAAAGGGCAACCGCATGGCCGTGGACCGAAAAAGCCGATACGCCACCGCCCCCCGCGTGCCATGGCAGCGCGCCGACGGATCGCTGGTGGAACTGATCGCGCCGATGCCGCGCCCGGCCCGCGCCGCCGTCTTTGCCGCCACCGCGACCGATATCGACCGGCTGGATACGCTGGCCGCTCGCTATTACCGCGACCCGCTGAAACTGTGGCGCATCGCCGATGCAGCAGCCGCCCTTGACCCGTTCGACGCGGTGGTGCCGGGCATGGCCATCGCCATCCCGCCGGACAAATAGCCATGGCCACACCGCGCTTTTCCATCCAGATCGACGGCAACCGGCTGAATGCGGCGCTGATGGGCCGCATCACCGGCTTTGATCTGACCGAGGCCGATGACGCGCCCGCCCGCCTTGCGTTGCGTCTTGGCCTGCGGCAGGGCGCGGACGGGACCTATGACCTGCTCGATGCCGGCCCGTTCGAGCCGGGGGCGGAAATCCGGCTGGTGCTGGCAGCACCCGGCGGCTCGGATCAGGCGATGTTCACCGGGCATCTGTCGCATCTGCGCCCGCATTTCGAGGAACCCGAGGCGAATTCATGGCTGGAGGTGCTGGCCAGCGACGCCGCCATGCTGCTGGCCGCCGAGGAGCGCGTCGCCAGCTACCCCGATGCGGGCGACAGCGACGCGGCCTCGGAAATCCTTGGGCGCTACGGGTTGCAACTGGATGCGCAGGACACCGATGCGAAACTGGCCGCCGATGACATGCTGCTGATCCAGCGCGCCGATGACTGGTCCTTCCTGCGCCATCTGGCGGGCCGCAACGGCTTTGTCACCTATTTCGAACCCGACCCGCAAAGCGGCGATCCCATCTGCCATTTCCACCCCCGCCGCTTTGATGAACCGCCGCAGCCCGACCTGACCATCCTGCGCGAGAATGCCAATCTGGACTGGATCGACTTTTCCATCGCGCTGGACCGCCCCGAAAAGCGGCTGGCCCATGCCATCGACGGCCCTGCCAAGCGTCTGGTCCATGCCTTGGGCGAGGCCGAGGATGAATTGCTGGGCGAAGCTTTGCTGGCGGGGGATGCGGCGCAGGGCTTGGCGCGGGCCGGGGCCACCGGATCGGTGCGCTTCCTGCGCGGGGGGCTGCCCCGCGACGCCGCGCTGACGGCGCATGCGCGCGGGCGCGGGCAGGCCGATCACCTCAGCGTCGAGGCGCGCGGCCAGTTGGACCCGGCGCGCTATCGCGGGCTGCTGCGCGCGCATCGCTGCGTGCTGATCAAGGGCGTCGGCGACCGGCTGGGCGGCAGCCATTACGTGCGCGAGGTCCAGACCGAACTGGCCGACGGGAACCTGCTGCAACGCTTCACCGCCGTCTCGAACGCGCTGGGACGGCGCGGGGCCGAGGAATTCGGCCAATCCGCAGAAGAGGAGCCGCCAACATGAGTAGCCCGGCATGAGCGGCCCCTCGAACCCCATCAATCCGGGCCGCGGGCTGTCGCCCGAGATCCTGCGCGCGCTGTCCGATCTGATCGGAGAGGCGGGGCGTGCGACATTCTGGGGCAAATATGCGGGCATCGTCACCAATCGCGACGATCCGAAATCCATCGGCCGGTTGCGCGCCCGCGTCCCCGAGGTGTTCGGGATGGATCAGGAGGCCGGTTGGGCCTTGCCCTGCCTGCCTTGGGGCGGCGGCAAGAACCGTGGCTTCTATGCCCTGCCCGAGGTCGGCGACACCGTCTGGATCGAATTCGAGGCGGGCGATCCGATGCGCCCGATCTGGACCGGCACCTTCTGGGGCGCACCCGAAAGCAGCGGCGGTCAGGACGATCTGGGCACGGAAACCGGGGCCGAGACCCCCGAAGGCCCGGATGGCCCGGCCAAGCCCGGCCTGTATATCCTGCGCACCAAATCCGGCCATGTCGTCAGCCTTGATGATGATGGCGGGCTGATCGTCATCGCCGAGGCCTCGGGCGCGGAAATCCGCATCTCGGGTCAGGGAGAGATCACGCTGAAGGCCGACAAGATCACCCTGGGCGATGGCGGCTCCGAGGCACTGATCCTGGGCAACAGCTTCATGCAGATGTTCAACAGCCACACCCATCCGACCGGGGTCGGGCCATCCGGCCCGCCTGCGCAGCCAATGACCTCCAGCCATCTCAGCCAAGTGTCCAAGACGAAATGAGGGTTCCCATGCCGCTGATCCCCGCGCTTTTGTCGCAGTCGCTGCAGGCCGACTGGCTGCCGCGTGATCAGGACGGGCCGTTTGCCGATGACGCGCAGGCCTCGGCCCGCGCGCTTGGCGGGGCGATTGCGGATTGGTTCGGGCAGGCGATGGCGGCGGGCATTCCCTGCGCCACCGCAGCCGCCCGCAAGGGCCAGTTGCAGTCGCAGCTGACCCCGGTGCTGCAATCGGGGGCGGCGGCGGCGATGGGTCAGGGGATCGCGCTGTCCTTCATGGCCTATGTCGCAGGCCAATCCTTTGGTCCCGGCGTCGCCGCGCCCCCCGCCGCCACCGCCGCTGCAGGGGCGGCGATCACGGCGGCGCTGTCGGACCTGCAATCGCCGCAATCGACCCGTGCCGACCTGATCGCGCAGGCCCTGCAATTGCAGGCGCTGTCCGCCATCGTTACATTCCCGCCGCCCATGCCGCCCGCACCTGTGACCTGAAGGGACAGAACATGTCGCCGCGCTTCATCGCCGATCCCTTTTCCCTTGGCCCGCCGCTGGTTCGCGCCGGCACCGGCCTGCGGCGCGAGGGCATCTCCGAGACCGGCGATTTCCGCACCCATGTCCGCGACCGGATCATGGCGGTCTTGTTCACCCGCCCGGCGGAACGGGTCATGCGCCCCCGCTTTGGCGCCGGGCTGGATGCGCAGGTGTTCCAGAACATCTCGCCTTTGGCGCTGTCGGCCATCGAATACCGCATCCGCGAAAGCCTTGAGGCGGTCTTTGGCGACGAGGTGCTGCTGGAGGACCTGACCGTATCCGAGGGCGAGGATCAGGGCAGCATCCTTGTCACCATCGACTATGCCCTGAAACGCGACCGCGCTCCCGAACGGCTTGAGGTGGTGCTATGACCGAACCCGGCGCCTATGGTCTGGAATGGTCCGAGGCCGAGATCACCCCCGGCTGGCAGGGCATTACCGCGCTTGGCTTTGCCGACCCCGCCCCCGCTGGCTATGCCGTGGAACTGCTGGTGACGCTGGCCAAGGCGGCATCGGGGCTGACGGCGGCGGATCTGGCGGTCTTTGCCCCGGATGGCAGCCCCTATCCGGCCGAGGCGCTGCCGGTCTCGAACGGGGACGGGCTGATTGCGGTGCGCTTTGCCGCCCTTGGCCCGCGCGGCGCGATGCAGGTGCGGCTGCTGTCGGGGGGCAACGATCCGCTGAACCCGTTCTTTGCCCGCTCGGATTTCGATTTCTTCATCGCCTGCCCGGCGGGCGATTGTCACGAACCCGACCCACCGCGGCCCCCGCCGGGGCCGCAGCCCGCCATCGACCTTGCGACCAAGGATTACGCGGGCTTTCTGAAGGTGATGCAGGATTGGGCGCTGGCCTCGGACCCGAACTGGGCGGCGGCCAACCCGGCCTCGACCGAGGTGATGCTGTCGGAACTGCTGGCCTATGCCGGGGAATTCCTGTCGCTGCATCAGGACCGGGTGATGCAGGAAGCCTTTATCGACACCGCGCGGGAACGGGTCTCGATCAGTCGCCATGCCCGCGCCTTGGGGCTGGCGCTGGACGAGGGCGACAGCGCCCGCGCCGTGGTCGCCGTCGATCTGCCTGCGGGCCGCGCCGGGTATCTGCCCGCCGGCACCCGTTTCGTCCGCGAGGAAGCCATGGGCCGGATCACCGCCACCTTTGTCAGCGCCGAACCGGCGCTGCTGGATGCGGCGTGGAATCCGGGGCTGGCGCGGGACACGGATCGCGGGCAACTGGCGCTGGCGGCATGGCCGGGCGCGCCCGATGCCGTCCTGCCTGCGGGCACGGCGCGCATCCTGCTGTGGGGCTGGGGCGCGAACCTGCTGCCCGGCCAGCATATCGCCCTGACGCAGGGTCGCGCCGCCCATGTCGCCCGCATCACCGATCTGGCGGAAATCCTGCTGCCCGGCTGGGCGGCCAGTCCCGCTGACCCCGCCCATAGCGCCCCGCGCGAGGTGACCGAGCTGCGGCTGGACCCGCCGCTGGCCCTGCCCTTCCGCCCGTGGTCCGATCCCGCGGGCGCGCCGATGATCCTGACCGCCAATCTGGTCGAGGCGCTGCATGGCGAACCGATCAGCGCCTCGAATGCCGAAGGCGCGGATCTGGGCTTTGGCACCGGGCGCGCCGATCTGGTCACTGCCACCGACCCGCTGACCGGGACGGTGATGATCCGCGCTCTGCGCACGCCGCGACCGCAGGTGCTGTGCGACGCAGGCCAGCCCTCGGTCCGGCTGACGGTCGGCCCCGACATCTGGCAGGCCCAGCCCTCGCTGATGAACTCCGCGGGCTTTGACCGGCATTTCGCGGTCGAAACCGAAGAGGACGGCTCGGTCTGGCTGATGTTCGGGGACGGCACGCGTGGCCATGCTTTGCCTTTGCCGCCCGGCTCGGATGGGGTGGCGCTGGGGGTGCAGCCCGCCGACCGCCGCATCCGTCTGGACTGGCGGCAGGGCGAACCCGAGGCCGGAAATCTGGGGGCCTTTGCCCTGACCGGGCTGCGCCCGCCCGTATCCGATGATGCGGGTGCGGCGGATGATTTCGCGACGCTGGCCCCCTTGGCCGCGACCAACCTCCTGCCCGCGACCGGCGGGCGGGGCCGCGTGCCGCTGGAGGTGGCGCGCGCCCTGATCCCGGAATCGATCCGCCATCCCGACCGCGCCCGCTGCGTCACCGCCAGCGATTACGCCCGCGCCGCCGAGGATGTGCCAGGCGTCGCCCGCGCCGCCGCGACCGCGCTGGGGGGCATCTTCAACACGGTGCTGGTGCTATGCGCCCCGGATCAGGGCGAGGCGCTGGACGGCGCCACCTCGGCCGCTGTTCATGCCCGGCTGGACCGGCTGCGCATGGCCGGGCGCGAACATGTGCTGGGCCAGCCCGATTACGTCGCGCTGGATATCCGCCTGCTGATCTGCCCGCATGGTCAGGCGGGCGCGGCCCTGATCCGCCGCGCGGTGCGCGAGGCGCTGGCGCCGGGTTCGGCCGTTCGGCCCGGCTTCTTTCACCCGTCGCGCCGGGGCTTTGGCGACCCGATCCGCCTGTCGGAACTGCTGGCCCATGTCGCGCGGCTGCCGCAGGTCGGCGCGGTCAAGGCCGAGATCTTTCGCCCGCTGGGCCGCGCCGGTGCGCCCGATGTCGCCCCGGTCATCGCCCTTGGCCCGACCGAGATCGCGCAGTTCCTTGGCGATGAGGCCCGCCCCGAAACCGGCCGCCTGTCCATAGCCGTGCTGGGCACCGACACCATTCCGACCGGCGAGGGCTTCGTCATCGCCGGTCCCGCCCCCGAAACCGCAGGGTGATCCCATGTCACGCCCGCCGATCCATCGCCCCGTCCCCTCGCCCCGCGATCCCGAACATTACTTCGGCCCGGATTTCACCGCCTTGGTCGCGCTGGCCGAAAGTGTCGCCCGCGATGCCCATGGGATCGAGATCCCCGCCAAGGGCCGCGGCCTTGCCCGCACCCTGATCGAGCTGCCCGCCCTGCTGGCCCATATCCTGGGCGAACATCAAAGCCTTTACGCGCGTGAGGCCAGCCCCGGCACCGCGCGTCTGGCCGAGCATCTGACCCGCCACGCAAGAAAGCTGGCCTATGCCCCCGATCCGGGGGTGGCGGCGGTGGGCCTTGCGGCATTCACCGTCAAGCCGGGCCTGTCGGGCAGCCTGCCTGCCGGTTTCGCGCTGATGACCTCGGCCTTGGGCGAAGAAAAGGCGCGGGTGATCGAGACCATCGAGGACACCCGCATCGACGCCGCATGGAACGCCATGCGCCCCGCCGATGCGGCGCTGGTCAATCCGGTGCGAACCGATCGCGGCTATCTGCAATTGCCGCTGAAGAAGCGCCACGGGCTGGCCCGGGACGAGGTGGTGCTGCTGGTGAACATGAACCGCGCGGGCCTGTTTCGCGTCACCGATCCGATGACGGATGCCCCCGCGCCGATGATCGGGCTGACATGGCTGGGGGGCGATTTCTTCAACCGGACGGGAACGCAGCAGGATTGGGATGCCGGCTACCGCCTGCATGTGCGGCCCAAAAAGACCTCACGGCTGTTTGGCTGGAACGCCGCCGCCCTGTGGCCCGCCAGCTCGCTTGCCAATCCCGCAAGTTATGCCGCCCCCGCAACGACGGCGACGGTGGGCACCCGCACCTATGGCTATGAAAGCCCGGCCAGCCCCGGCGCGGGTTTGATGTTGGACGACGCCATTCCCCCCCTGCCCAATGGCGCCTATGTCGCCGTGATCGGCCCCGCAGCCGCCACGCCCTATTGGGTCGAAATGAGTGGTGAAACCGTGGTCAGCTTCGTGCGCGGCGAGGTGACCGAACAGCCGCAGGTCTCGACCAATACGGCGGGCGTGGTCAGCGTCACCGCGATCCGCGTGGTGACGGAAACCCGGCTGTCGGCGCGGGTCAGCACGCTTGCGCTGAACACCATCCCCTTGGCCGCGTCGGCGCGGACATGGACGACATTCCCGCTGGACGCGCAGATCCTGTCCGGCTGGACCGAGGCGCTGGAGCTATTCCCGACCGTGCCGAATCCGGGCCCGCTGCAACCCGACATGACCATCGCCGCCGATCTGTCCGCGATGCGGCCGGGGCGGCCCGCGATCCTGCGCCGCATTTCCACGGGTGAGGCCCGCGCCGCCACCCTTGCCGCGCTGAAGGCGCCGACCAGCGCCGTGGCGCCGTGGCAGGTCAGGCTTGAGGTCGCGGGCGGCTTCCCCTCGGGCTGGGCGCTTGGCGATGTCGAGATCCTTGGCAATGTCACTCGCGTCAGCGACGGCGAGACCAAGACCGAGATCCTTGGCAGTTCCGACGGGGTGACGCCGCATCAGTCCTTTGCGCTGAAGAACGCCCCCGTCACCCGGCTGGCCGGGGCCGAGGGGGCGCAGATCGCGCTGGATGTGCGCGTCGATGGCGTCGCATGGCAGGGGGTGCAGGATTTCCACGGACAGGGCGCGGATGCCCGCATCTATGTCACCCAGACCGATGCCGATGGCCATGTCACCATCCGTTTCGGCGGCGAGGGGCGCGGCGCGATCCCACCCTCGGGGCGGCGCAACCTGACCGCCAGCTATCGGCAGGGTCTGGGGGGCTTGGGCAACGCCGGCAAGGGGCGGCTCAGTCGCATCCGCAAATCCTCGCCGCTGATCGAGGCAGTGACGAACCCGCTGCCGATCCTTGGCGGAACCGACCCCGCCGGGGCCACCGACATTGCCCGGCAGGCGGTGCGGCCGGTGCGGGTCTTTGACCGCGCCGTCTCGGTCGAGGATCACGCCGATCTGGCGCTGCTTTATCCCGGCATCACCCGCGCGCAGGCCCGCTGGCGCGACGGCACCGGGATCGAGCTGGTCGCCGCCGATGCCGAAGGCAACGGCCCCGCCGATCTGGCCGGGTTCATGGGGTTCATGGACGCGCGCCGCGACAGCAGCCTGCCCTTGCAGGTGGTTGCCCCCCAGCCCGTCGACATCACGCTGGCGCTGCGCATCGAACGCGACCCGGCATGGCTGTCCGAGGCCGCCCGCCGCAGCGCCGAGGAAGCCCTGCTGGGCGCGGCGGGGCTGTTCACATTCGCCGGGCGGGAACTATCCGCGCCGCAATCGCTGTCGGGGGTCTATGCGCTGTTGCTGTCGCGCCCCGGCATCGCGGCGGCCATGGCCACGCGATACCGGCTGGCGGGCGACCCCAGCAGCGCGCCGCAGCGGGTCGACATGATCCATGCCTCGACCCGGCAATGGCTGCGCCTGCTGCCCGCCGCGCTGGAGATCCAGATGCTGGACCCCGGCGGGCTGGACCGCGCGGCACTTGGGGGTGCGCCATGACCTATCCCTATGACCGCGATCATCTGGACCGCATGGCCGGGCTGCTTTACGCGCTGATCCCGGAATTTCACAAGCGCCGCGACCGGACCGCCGCCGCCTCGGTCCCGCCCGAGGCGCAGGAGCTGCGCGCCATGGTCGAGGCGCTGGCCGCACCCTTGGCCGCGATCCAGCAATCCATCGAGGAGCTTTACGCCGATTTCTTCGTCGAAACCGCCGGAGAGGCGATGCTGCCCGGCCTTGCCGCCGCCATCGGCCTTGACCCCGCCTTTCGCGACCCCGAGGCCAACCGCCGCGACCTTGCCGCCGCGATGGGCTGGCGCAGGCGCAAGGGCACGCCCGCCATGCTGGAGGAAATGGGCCGCGTGCTGCTGGACCGGCAGGTGGCGCTGGCCGAGGGCTGGAAATCGGTGATGCTGGTGCAGGATCTGAACCTGATCCGCACCAAACGGATCATCGCCGGTCTGCGTCCGGCCTCGGTCGCGGAACGGGCGCAGGGGCCGCTGTCGAACCTGATGCGGCTGATCGATCCGCGGCCCATCGGCCCGGATAGCGGCCATGTCCATCCGCTGCATCTGGTGCATTGGGCCTTTCCGACCCGGCTTTACCCGCTGACCCGCGCCGCCTGCCATGAATTGCCGCCCGGCGCGGGCGACCGCCGCTTTGCCTTTGACGCGGATGATGCGTGGCGGGCGCTGCGGGTGCGGGCCACCGGCTTTGACGACCGCCCCGGCACCGACCGCGTGCCGGACGGGCTGTTTGCCGAAAGCCCCGGCGACTGGTTCGGGCGCGAGGGGCGCTTCAGCATCCGCCTGACCGGGGTTCCGGCGGCGGCCTCGCCCCCCGACGCGCCGATCCTGCGCAATGCCCGCCGCATCCCCGCTGACAACGCCCTTGGCCGCTCTCCGGCCGAGGTGACGCTGATTGCCGCCGATACCGCGCGCTATTCGGGCGAGGTCGCGGTGATGCTGGTTTCGGCCCCGCTGGCAGGCGCGCTGCCCGATCTGGCGCAGGCGGTGGATCGGGGCGGGTTGGGCATTGGCCCGGCCGGGGCAGGCGCGGCACTGCCCGGCGCGGGGAATGTGGCATCAAGCCATGTCATGCTGCTGCGCCTGTCGCCCACGGGCGCGGCATCCAGCCGGATGGTGGGCGAAACCGTCATCAGTGTGGCGGGCTCTGCCGCCATTGCCCGGCGCGCCGCCACCGCTGCCGAGCTGGCGCAATCGGGCTATGCCCGCGGCGCGCTGTATCTGCGCATCCCAGAACGGCGGGTGACCGGGGACGTATATTTCTGGATCGGCGCCGATGGCAGCCTGCATGAACTGCTGGCGCTTGAGGGCGGCGATCTGCCCGCGCGGGCGCTGGTCTCGGCCCCGGTCGGCCCGGTCTGGCCCGAGACGGCGGAAACCGCCGAGCGCCCGCCCTTTGCGCCCTCGCTTGTCGCCCCCGGCGCGGCCCCCGCCTTGCTGCACGGGGCCGAGGTGCTGCGCGCCAATTCCGCCGGGCTGATCGGCGCGGGCGTGCGCAATGCGCTGGTGCTGGCGCTGGGATATTTCGCGGGCCAGCGCCGTTTCTCGCCGATGCTGCGGCTGCGCTGGAACGGGCCGGACCCGCGAACGGCGCAATGGCAGGCGGTGGGGGCGGACGGCGCACCGATTGCCGCAGCGGGCCTTGCCGCGCATCTGGCGGGGCTGGCGCGGCTGGCGGCATCGGGGCCGTCGGATCTGGCGCTGACGCTGCGGTTTGAATCCTCGGTTCCCGGCGCGATCATGGTGCCGGGCGAGCTGGCCTTTACCGCCCATGACGGCAGCGCCGTGCTGGTCCACCTGCCCGAGCTTGCCGCCTCGCAGACACTTGAGGCCGCGCCCGATGGCAGCGGCTTCTGGCCGCGCGGACCGGCCCCCCTGACGCGGCACAGCGTGGCGGTGCAGCTGGGGGCGGATGGCTCGACCTGGCTGGCCGGGACGACGCGGCTGATGCGGCGGGGCTTGGGCAATGCCGCCCCCCTGCTGGACCCGCGACCGCTGCGGCGGCGGCAGGCGGGCTGGCGGCGGCTTTGTCCGTGGCAGAATGAAACCGCCGTGGACAAACTGGAGCCGACCCGGCCCGCGCGGCTGGACATCGACCCGCGCTTTGGCCTGTTCGCGCTGAATGGGGGCGATCAGGTCGTGCCCCATCCCCCCGGCATGGGCGTGCCGCCCCCCGGCCCGGTCAGCGTGGACATGCAGATGGGCGCGACCATGCCCCTTGGCGCGCTGCCGCTTGACCATCGCCGCCATCTGGGCCTGCCGCTGCCGCCGACGCGGCTGGTGTCGAACATGGGGCATCTGGGCCCCGACGCCACGCCCGACCTGCTGGACCTGCCGCTGCACCGATCCCTTCACGCGGCGCTGCAGGCGGCCGGGGCCTCGGGGCTGGAGGACGAGATCATCGAGATCCGCGATTGCGGCTTTTACGGGGCCGAGGCGCTGGACTGGCCCGCGGGCCCCGCGCGGCTGGAAATCCGCGCCGCACCCTTGGTCTGCCCGGTGATCCAGATCGCCTCCAGCACGCCGGGGGCAGCGGGCTATGCGCGGCTGCGGCTGGCGGGGCTGGCCCTGACCCGCGAGGGTCTGGCCGAGGTCACGCTGGACCTGCCCCCCGCCCAGCAGGTCGAGATGGATTTCCTGACCGTCCTGCGCATCGGCATCACCCTGCGCGCGCAGCTGCTGGAAGCCGCCGGTGCCGAGCGCATGACCCTGCGCCGCTGCCTGCTGGGGCCGCTGCGCATCGACGATCCCGGCGAATTGCTGATCGAAGACAGCATCCTGTCGGCCGGAAATGACACCTCGCACGCGCTGGACGCCGCCCTGATCCGCACCGAGACCAGCCGCGTCACCATCGCCGGGCGGCTGGAAGCGCGCGAGGTCGAACTGTCGGACACGATCGTCACCGGCACGGTGCTGGCGCATGAAAGGTTCCGCGGCTGCCTGCGCTACTGCCTGATCGCGCCCGGCAGCCTGACCCCGCGCCGCCACCGGGTTCTGGACGCCGAACCGACGGGCCGTCCGATCCGCGCCCCGTTTGAGTCCCGCGACCGCCGCGATCCGGCCTTTCTGCGGCTGGATGCGGGCGGCGATGCTCGGGTGCTGCACGGGGCCTCGGACGGCGGAGAGATCGGGGCCTTCAACGCCGCGACCTTGGGCGAATTGCAATCCGGGCTGGCCCGGCGGCTGGCCGAACATACGCCCGCGGGCCTTCGAGCGGGAATCGTGACGCGGCCCTGACCGCTGCACAACTGGGACAGAAGAAGGAAAAGGAGAAGCGCCATGGAAGGGGATTTCTCGCGCGGGCACCGGCCCGATGCCAAGCGGGGCCGCAGCTATCGCCGCGTGCTGGCGCGGCAGGGTGCGGCGCTTCTGGACAGCGACCTCAATGCGCTGATGGATCTGGGCGACCGCATCGACCGGCAGGGCATCACCCATCTGGCCTGCGCGGCGGGCTCGACCGATCTGGGCTTTCTGGTCACGCCGGGGCGGATGCTGGCGATTTTCGACCCCGAGCTGGGCCAGCCCTTTACCCCCACCGCGCCTGCGACAGCGGTGCGGGATTTCTCGCGCAAGTATCTGGACCGCTTTCCCGGCCTGCGGATCAATGGCGGCGGCGGCAGCGTCGCGGTGACCCTGCGCGCGCCTCTGACCGCGGCGACCGCCTGCCGGGTCTGGCTGCGCGCCGATCAGCCGGTCAGCGCCACGGTCGGCGGCACGGTCATCGCCCTGCCCGGAGGCGGCAATTTCGCGCCCTATCCGGTCACCCTGAACGGCGCGACCGTGACCCTGCTGCCCGGCCCGCAGCCCTATGCGCTGGCCCTGATCGAGACCGCCGCCCCGGTGACTGGCCCCGCCGTGCTGAACTGGTGTGCGGGCGAATACCAGATCGGCGGCCTGATCGCGCCCGCCACAGACGCGGCATGGCCCGATCTGTCCGGCCCGGCGGGGGCGGCGATGCTGGCGGCATCGGGGGGCGCGGTGGGCGCACGGCTGGTTGCCTATCTGGAACTGTCCGAGCGCGTCGTCACCGCCATCGAGGACCCCGGCCTGCGTGAACAGGCGCTGGGACCGGGACGCGAGACCACCAGCCGCAGCGCCCTGCTGGCGCAGGTCAAGCTGGCGACCGTCAGCGGGTTGACCGACGCGGCGGTGGCGGGCGCGTTTGCGCGGCAGGTCCAGCCCTCGGGGCGGGTGACCTTCGGGACCAGCGCCGGGGCGGATGCGGCGGATCCTTGCGACCTGCCGGTGCCCGGCGGCTATAGCGGCACGGAAAACCGCCTGTATCGGCTGCAGGTGCATGAGGCCTCGGCCGCGATGACCCGGTTCAAATGGTCGCGCGACAATGCGGCGGGGCTGTGGCCCTGCACGCTGATGCCCGACCAGCCGCCCGGCGCGATGGTGACGCATGTGCGGGTCGCCGCCTCGGATCCGCTGCGCGCGGGCGATCTGGTCGAGCTGACCTCCGAGGCAGTGGAACGCGGCGATGCGACCCCGGCCAGCCTTGACGCCGCCGGTCTGCACCGCCCGCTGCGTGCGCAGGGGCGGCTGTTCCGGCTGGAGGGCGGGGAAATCGTCGCCGGTTCACAGCGCGAATTCCAGCTGCTGGACCCAGCGACCGAATTGCCGGTGTCACCCTTCGACCCTGCGCCTTTCGGCACGCTGGGGCTGAAGCTGCGGCAATGGTCGGGGCTGCTGGAACGGCCCGGTACCGGCGCGGCCAGCCTGACGCTGGAATCGGGCCTGATCGCCGATGTCACCGGCGCGTTCGAGCCGGGCGACTGGTGGCAGGCCGAGGCCCGCGTGCTGGCCCCGCAGGCCAATGGCCCCGCCGTCACCACCGCCCACGGCCCCGAACGCCAGTTCGCGCCGCTGGCTTTGCTGGAACGTGGTGCGGCCAATACGCCGCTGATCCTGCTTGCATGGCTGGACACCCGCTCGCGCAAGCTGTGCCAGCAAGAGGCCGATTTCACCGGTTATGACGGCGACCGCGTCGGCTCTGACGCCGATACCGTGCAAGAGGCGCTGGATGAGCTGTTCCTGCGCCTGTCCGACGGCTGCGGCGAAATCGCGGTGCCGCTTGGCGCGCCGGTTCAGGCGGTGATCGACACCATCCCGGCGGGGGGGTCCGCCCGGATCTGCCTGAACGCCGGGACCCGCACCCTGACCGAGACCATCGTGGTTGCCGACAAAGGCGACCTGATCGTCGGCGGCATCGGGCCGGGGACGGTGCTGACCGGCAACCTGCGCCGACTGATCCGGTTTGAGCGCTGCGCCTCGGTCGATCTGCGCGATTTCGCGCTGGCGGCACAGGGGACCGGCCCCGGCGCGGTCGTCGATTTCGTCGATTGCGGCGAGGTGCGGATGGACCAGATCCGCATCACCGCCGCCGGTCCGGTGCCTGCCGGGGCCTCGGCCGTGCGTCAGGTTTCCGGGACGGCGCGACCGACGCGGGGCTTTGCCATGCGGCGCTGCACGCTCTCGCTGGGGATGCATGACACCGGCGTCACCGCCAGCGATCCCGGCCATGCCGAGATCGCGGATAATGACATCCTCATCCGCCCCGAGGCGCTGAACTTCCCCGCCGCACTGCAGGCGGGCGGGCCGGTCCTGCAGGCGGCGGGGGCGGTAATGATGGACCGGCTGCATTTCTATGACGACGATGGCGGCTTTGATTTCGTCGGCGGGCCGTCCTTGGACATCGCCCTGCCGGGCTTCACCATGGCGCGGCACGGCATTGCGCTGAGCAACGCGATGTGGGGCCGCGACACGCTGTCATTCGGCACGCATGTCACGCTGGACGCGCATCTGTGGGAACATATCAGCGAGTTGAACCAGCCGCCGGGCGGCAGTTCCGAGCCGCCCGAATCCATGGATGACTTCCTGCAAGGCTTCCGGCAGCGGCTGGTGCTGACGCTGTTCGGACTGGGCGGCGGCGCGCAGATCCCGGCCGATCTGCTGGGCAATTTCAACACCGTGCGCAGCGGTCTGACCGCCAGCAACCAGACCATCCATGGCAGCGCGGGCATTGTCGTCGCCGCCAGCCGTGGCCCGAAACGCGCCGAGCCGCGCAACCAGCCCATCGCGGAACTGCTGGCGACGCCCGGCCAAAGTGCGCGGATCACCGGCAACCGTGTATCCGGCTTTGCCCAAGGGGTGCGGGTCGCTGCTTCGGGCAATGGCAGCGACCGAAGCAATTTCCTGTTCTTCGAAAGCGTCGAGGTCAGCGAAAACCGCATCTCGCTGCGGCTGCCTTGGCAGGCGCGCCAGCGCGGCGGCATCCGCATCGGCCATGCGCTGGGGCTGCGGGTCATCGGCAACCGGGTGGTCGATCCCTTCTATGTCGCCCGCTCGGATGGCGAGCCGCCGATAGGTCTGGATAGCGAGGGCATCCGCCTGTGGGGCTGGTATGGGCCGATGGTCGAAACCCGCGGCAATTTCAGCCACGGGGTCGCGGTCGGCATCCGCTGGCACCCGCTTGGCCGGACCGAGCCGCTATGGGGCCGCCCCGATGTGTTCATGCGCCGGTTTGACGCCAATGCCTATTCCGGCATGGGCCAGTCCAGCGAACCCGCAATCCTGCCGTGACGGAGAAAGGCTTTGGTCCCGCGCCCCGGAAATGATAGGCTGAAGGCGATGCGAAACCGGGCAACCGCAGACGCATCGACAACGATCATTGGTCGGCTGTTCGCCGTTGGGTTCAAGTCCCTGGGACAGGATCGGTCACAAGCCCGATCCTGTCTCTATTTCGGCGTATCGGGTCGAAGGGGGGCGGGATGAAGACGGCGCAAGGCCCCGTTTCCAGCACCCAATCCGGTCCGCATAGCGCCGCACCCACGCCTGCGCCCGCGCCCGTTTCCACGGCCTCGCCCGGACTGACCGGATTGCGCGGCGGTCTGTCGGGCGGCTCGCCTTTGCCCGCCGATCTGCGCAGCCGGATGGAATCGGGCTTTGGCACCTCATTCGCCGATGTGCGCGTCCATACCGGGGCCGCCGCCGCGCAGGCCACCGGGCAGTTGCGCGCCGAGGCCTTTGCCACCGGCCCCGACATCGCCTTTGCGCCGGGACGCTACCGGCCCGGATCGCAGGCGGGTCAGGGGCTGATCGCGCATGAGCTGGCCCATGTCCTGCAACAGCGCCGTTCGGGCGGGGGCGGCGCGGTGCAGGCGAAATCCTTGGTCTCGACCCCCGGCGACGCCGCCGAGACCGCCGCCGACAGCGCCGCGGCAACGGTGATGGCGGGCGGGCGGGCGCAGGTCGGCGCGGTCGGCCAATCGCTGCGCGGGCGGATCATGCGCCGGGCCATGGCGGGGATGGGGGCGCTGTCCTTGTCGCCCGCCGCGTCACTGGCCCCGGCACGACCCGGCGCGGTGGCCCCCGGCGCAGGTCCGGTGCTGACGCCGATGATGACGGCGCAGGTCTCGGCGGCGGGGGGTGCGATCACCGGGCTGGCCAAGGGAACGACCCGGCCCGGCGATCCGGCCCCCACCGCCAAGGCCCCCGACGACGCCCAGACCGCGCGCGGCGAAAACCCCGCCGAGGCCGCCGCCGCGCCCTCGGTCGGCATTGCCGGGGCCCCTGCCGGAGCAGCCGCCGAACCCGAGGCCGCGCAAGGCGGCAAGAAAAAGGACAAGAAGCGCAAGGGCGAACGCGAGGACAAGGCCAAGGGCGCTGCCTCCGAGGAGGCCGCCGCCCCCGCCCGGATTGGCGGCGGGGGTGGGGGTGGGGGCACCAAGCGCTTTGGCCAGAATCTGGGCGACCGGGGCGAGGCCGCCGCCGATGAGGCCCGCGAGCGCCTGACCCATCGCGCCCATGCCCTGGAAACCAATGAGGGCGCAGGCACCCGGATCGGGGCCGCCCGCGCCGCCGCCGAACCCGCCCCCACCGCCGCCGATGCCGACGGCCAGCGCCAGCAGGCGGGAACCTTGGCCGAAGCCCCCGTGGCCAGCCCCGACACCGCCACCGCCGGGCAGAATGCCAAGGCCGCGCTGAACGGCGTCGCCCCCACCACCATCGAGGAACTGGACGATTTTTCCGGCCCCGCAGGTGCCGCGACCCGCGACGGTCTGGCGCAATCTGTCGCCTCTGAGGCCGCGGGACAGGCCACCCCGGTGCAGACGGCGATGGCCGCGGTGCGTAACCCGCCGCCGGGCGCGGCCCCGCCCGCTGCCATGCCGCAGCCCGACCCGATCCCCGCCCCCGCCAGCGCCGCCCCCGATCTGGCCGCCGCCAGCCCTGCGCCGGTCCCCGAGGAATCGCTGGATGCCAGCGAATTCAAGGACTCGGCCGATACCGCCTTGGCCGAACATGACGTGGATGACGCGACGCTGGCCCGCGCCGACGAAGGCCCGCTGCGCGAGATCGGGACCGACAAGACCAAGCTGAACGAAAACGTCGACGGCGCCGCATCCGATGCCCGCGCGACTGAGTCCGCCGCCACCGGCACCGCTACCGCCGAACTGGCCGCCAGCGATGCCCAATCCGGTGAGGCCATGCAGGGCGGCCGCCATGCCGGGCAAGAGGCCGTCAGCGCCGAACAGCAGGCCACCCGCGGCACCGAGGAAACCGGCAGCCTGACGCTGGCCGAACAGATCAACGCGCTTTATTCCACCGCCGAGGGCGCGGTGAACGAAAAGCTGGCCTCGCTGGAAAGCGACGCCGTGCAGGCGTTCCGCGAAAAGCAGGGCGCGCGGGTCGAGGCCTTCGCGACCAATGTCCGGGCCGAGCTTTCCGCCTTCAAAAGCCGCCGTTACCGGGGCGCGCGGGGCCTTTATCGGCGCGGGCGCGACTGGCTGCTGTCGATCAACAGCCTGCCCGAGGTCAAGGCGCTTTATGAGCGCAACCGGCAGGCCTATATCGCCGATATCGACGCGATGCTGTCCCAGATCAAGGACAGCATCCAGACCACCATCGATGGCTGTAAGACGACCTTGGCCGAGGCGCGGACCGCCATCGACCAGCTGGTCGAAAGCAACAAGGGCCAGCTGGACACGGAAGCGCAGGCCGCCCTGACCCGCGCCCGCCAGCAATTCGGCACGATGGAGGCCCGGATCGAATCCACCCGCCGTTCCGCCCTTGCCGCGCTGGACCGCGAGCGCGAGCGTGCCATTCGTGAAATGGACGCGAAACTGGCCGAGATTCAGGCCGAGAATGCCGGTCTGGTCGACCGCATCGCCGCCGCGATCAAGGCCCTCGCGCAATTGCTGGGGCAGTTCATGGCGCTGCTGGCGCGGGTGACGCGGATGGGGGTCGGCACCTTCCTTGGCGCGGCGGGCAGTCAGGCGCGCGAGGGGGTCAGGAACAACCTGTGGGACCAGTTGCAGGAGGCCTTCAAGCAATGGTTCTTCAACAAGGTTCCCGGCCTGCAACTGATGATGAACTTGCCGCCGAACTGGCTGGAAATGATGGCCGTGCTGGCCACCAGCCTGATCGGCCTGCTGACCGAAAACCTGCCCGCCATGCTGCCCGCCATCGGCATTGCCGCGATGACATGGCTGGCGACGCAACTGGCGCTGAAGCTGATCCCCGGCGCGGGCGCGATCATGGCGGTGATCGACGCGATCCGCGCGGCATGGGGGCTGGTGCAGTCGCTGTTTTCCGCCGCCGGGGCGTTTCTGGAATTCGTCATGCAGGTGGCGGCGCGCGGCAATGGCGCGGTGGCTTTCGCGCGGGCCTTGGCCCATGGCATCGTCGCGGCGGTGGATATGGTCCTAACCTTCCTTGGGGTCGATGCGCTGATCAAGCGGGTGTTGGGCGCGATCCTGCGGCCCTTCCAGCGCATCATCGCGCGTCTTCAGCAGCGTTTCCGCCAGTTCATGCAGCGCCGCCGCAGCCGCAGCGAAAGGGGTGGACGCGACCGCAAGCGGTGGCGCGACGATGGCGACGACCGCGGCGGCGACGCCCATGCCCGGCGCAGCGCCCGTGACCGCGCCGACCGCGACCGCCGCGAGGGGGACCGCCGCCAGCGCGACCGCGAGCGTGGTCAGGACCCCCGCCGCAACCGCCAGACCGAGGCCGAACGCCGCCGCCGCCGCGAAGAGGACGAGGCCCGCCGCCGCCGCGAACGCCGGGACGAGGCCGTGCGCAATATCGGCCCCAGCGTCGACAGCCTGCTGGGGCGCGGCGTCTCGCGTCTGCGGCTGCGGGCGCAGCTGGGGTTGTGGCGGCTGCGCTACCGGCTGCGCAAGCTGGCGCTTGAGGATACCCGCGTGGTCGCCGGAAACAGCGACGACGTGACCGTGCGCCAAGTACTGCGCGACAATCCCGAGGGCGTCTACCGCATGGTCCATGACATTGGCCGCGACCGCTTCCGCCGGGCCGAGGCGCGCAATGCTGCCCGTCCCGCCGCCCGGCGTGGCGCGCTGGATGTGCAGCCCGGCGACGATCCGACCCAGCTGGGCGCGAACCTGCAGAACCGCCCCGCCAGCGCCATCCCCCGCACCGCTGAAAATCCCGAACGTGCGGGCGGCGGCGTGCCCCTGCAGGTCGGCGGCACCACGGTTCCGGCCCAGCAGGGCTTTGGCCCCGCCGCCTCGCCCGCCGTGCAGCGCAACCTGAAGATCCCCGGACTGGGCTCCTACCCCGAGATCACCGCGCAACTGGCCGCCGAAGGGTTGCAGGGCCCCGCCGTCACGCAAGCCATCCAGCAGGCTTTGCGCACCGGGCAGGGCTCGCCCACGATCATGCGGCTGATCGCGCTGATGTTCGGGCGCGAGGTGCTGCAATCGCAAAGCTCGGCCGCGACCTCGGTGCTGGCGCTGCAGGCGATGGGCGGGGGCGCGCCGACCGGGACGATCTTTGGCCAGCCCGGCGCGGGGCCGGTGCAGGGGACGCTGTTCGGCACCGAAAAGGTCGATCCCGAAATCGGCAAGGGCGACAATCGCCGCCATGTCGGCGGCGGCGTCGCGCCGTTTTCACCGGTCGGGGCCGCGGCGGATCAGCGCCGGGCCGAGGCCGCCTTTGACAGCGACAATCCCAGCGCGCTGAACACCAATACCGACCGCGGACGGCGCGCGCAGGCCGAGATGCTGCGCACGGTCGAACTGGTCTATCACGCCGTGCTGCAGATGGAGTTTCGCGACACCACCGGGCTGCGGCGGGAAATCCTGCGGCTGTTCGACATGTTCGACCGCGCCTCGGGGGTGCGGGGATGACGCGATTCCTTGCCGCCATCGGCCCGATGGGCCAGCCGCCGACCACAGCATGGCTGCTGTTTCCGGGCGACCCGGAACAACCCGCCGTCATGGCCCCCAGCCTGACCTCGGCGCTGCCGGAACTGCACCGGATCGCGCGCGGCGGTGCCATCGTGGTGGAACCGGCACTGGCGGCACGCGGCGCGGCCTGCGGGCTGTCAGTGGGGACGTGGCACGAGGACGCGCGGGCCGATTTCACCGCCATCGCGCTGGACATCGCGGGCCGCGCCAGCTTCTCGCGCATCGACGACTCCGCGCTGATCCTGCGCTTTTGCCGGGCGGCGGCGGGCTTTGCCGCACGTCCCCCCGCGCGGGGGCAGCACGGCCCGGTCTTGGTCATCGACGGGCCGGGGCTGGTGCTGCCGGACCGGCCGGGCAAAATCGACGGACTGTCGGTGCAGTTCAACCCCGGCGAAGCGGCGGTGATCGACGCGCTAAGGCGCTCTGTCGGGCTGGACCGCGTGCCCCAGCCCTTCCGCCTGCGGGACGACAACAAGCTGCCGGTGTCGGAGGCCGAATTGATCCTGCTGACCGATACGCTGCTGGCCGTGACGCAGGCCTAGCGATGCGCAACCTGCGGGAAATCGGCGGGCGTCAGGGCGATATCGGCGATGGTGCAGGACCCCAAGGCGGCCAAAAACCCCTCCAACGCCTGCTGAAGCGGCGCGATCAGGCGGCAACTGCCGGTGATGACGCATTGGTTGCCGGTGCGCATGCATTCGACCAGCCCGAAATCCCCCTCCAGATGGCGGACCACCGCGCCGACGCTGATCTGGCCTGCCTCGCGCGACAGCCTGAGCCCGCCCGAGCGTCCACGCTGCGCGGTCAGGAACTGACCCCGCGTCAGTGCATTCACCACCTTCATCACCGTGCTGCGCGGCAGGCGGTAGACGGCGACGATCTCGTCAATCGTGAACAGCCGGTTGCAGGTCGCCGCAAATATCATGATCCGCAACGCGATGTCGGTGCTGTCGTTCAGCCTCATCTTCATGCCCTCGGGGCCGCGGGACAGAATGTCGCAGCCCAATAAGATACCTTTTAATGGAATCTTTTCTCGAATGCATTAAATTCCTGCCCAAGCTACTGCCGAACGTCAGGAGGACGTCATGCCGAAAGCCCTTTCCGAAGATACCCTGAAGCTGATCGAGGCCACCGCCCCCGTCGTCGCGGCGCATGTCGACCAGATCGTGCCGGCCATGTATCGCCGCCTGCTGGCCGATCCCGAAATCCGGGCGCTGTTCAACATGTCCCACCAGCAGGGCAACTCGCCCCAGCACAAGGCGCTGGCGGGCGCGCTGGTCGCCTATGCCACCCATATCCGCAACCCGGCCGTGCTGGGCGCCGCGATCGAGCGCATCGCGCAGAAACATGTCGGCCTGCAGATCCTGCCCGAGCATTACCCGCATGTCGCAACCGCGCTGCTGGGTGCCGTGTCCGAGGTGCTGGGCGATGCCGCCACCCCCGATATCCTTGCCGCCTGGGGCGAGGCCTATTGGTTTTTGGCCGATGTGTTGATCGGGCGCGAGGAACAGATCTATTCCGCATCCGAGGCCGCGCAAGGCGGCTGGCGCGGCTGGCGGCGCTTCAAGGTGGCCGCGAAAACCGTGGAAACGCCCGAGATCACCTCGTTCCGGTTGCAGCCGGTCGATGGCGGCCCGGTCGCCACCCATCGCCCCGGCCAGTATCTGAGCTTTCGTTTCCAGCCCGAAGGCACCGATGAATTCCGCCGCAACTACTCGATTTCCTCGGCCCCGAACGGGCGGGATTACCGCATCACCGTCAAGCGCGAGCCGGGCGGGCGGATCTCGAACTGGCTGCATGACGGGGTCGATATCGGCGCGGAATTCGATGTCTCGGCACCAGCGGGCGAGTTCTTCCTTGATCCGACCGGCAAGCGAGAGGTCGTGCTGCTGTCCGGCGGTGTCGGCCTGACGCCGATGATCTCGATGCTGGAAAGCCATGGCGGCGGCGATCTGCGGATGGTCTATGTCCATGCCACCCGCGACGCCCGCCACCACGCCATGCGTGAACGTCATCAGGAACTGGCCCATGAAAGCCATGTCTTTTATGAAACGCCCGATGCGGCGCTGACCGGGAATGCCCGCGCCGGGCGGGTCAACCCGGACTGGCTGGCCAGCGTCAGCGATCCGCGCATTGCCGATTACTTCATCTGCGGCCCGACCGGCTTCATGGAGGCGATGATCCGCGGGTTGCGCGCCGCCAACGTCCCCGATGACCGGATTCATTACGAATATTTCGGCCCGGCCTCGGCCCAGCTGGGCTGAACCGTCAAGGGCGGGCGGGGGGTCACTTCCCCCGCTCGGCCAGCAGACCCAGAAACGTGCCGCCGACGATCAGCGCCGCCCCGCCAAGACGCAGCGCCGTGACCGGCTCGGCCAGCAACAAGGCGGCCAGCGCAAAGCCAAAGATCGGCTCGGTCCCCAGCAGCAGCGCGACGCGGGTCGGGCTGGCGCGGCGCAGCGCGGCGTTCTGCACATAGAATGCCCCCAGTGTGCAGAACAGCACCAGAAAACCCAGCGCCGCCCAGAAACCGGTCCCGCCGCTGATGCCCAGTCCGGCCCCACCCGCCAGCAGCACCATGCCCGACGCCAGCGTCACCGCGCCCGCCTGCAGCGCGGTCAGCGCCGCCGAACTCAGCACCGTTCCGGCAATGACCCGCCGCGTCGCCACCACCATCACTGCGCGCAGCCCCGCCGCGACCAACACCAGCAGATCGCCCGGCCCCAGCGCGCCCGCGCCCCCGGCCAGCACGCCCACCCCCGCGACCGCGATGCCCGCGCCAAGGATGACGCCCGCAGGCGGCAGCCGCCTTTGCTGCCCGAAATCCAGAAACGGCACCATCACCGTGCAAAGCGAGATGATCAGTGCCGCGTTCGAGGCCGACCCCAGCGCGATGCCCCATGTCTCGGCCAGAAATATCCCGAACAGCACCAGCCCGGTCGCAGCCCCGGCCAGCCGGTCGCGCCGCGGCGCCGCCGCCAGATCGCGCCATGCCACGCCCGCCATGACCAGCGCCGTCGCCAGAAACCGCAGAAAGATCAGCGTGATCACTGGCGCATGGGCCAGCGCGCCCTTGGCGACCGGGTAGCTGGCCCCCCAGACCAGCGCCACACCCAGCACCGCCAATTCCGCCCCCAAGGCCTCGCGCCGCGTGCCCGCCCCAATATCCGTCGCCGTCATTGCCGTCATTCCCCTGTCAGTCGCAGGGCCGGGATCGCATGGGCCGGCGCGGCCGGGATAGAACAAAAGCGCGGTCCCTCAGCCGCGGGCGTAAACACCGGGCGTCACCCCAAGTATGGCGCGGAAATGCCGGGTCAGGTGGCTTTGATCGGCAAAGCCGGTGGCGGCTGCGACCTCGGCCGGGGGCATGCCCTGCGCCAGCAACCGCCTTGCCCGCGCGATGCGCTGCTGGATCTGCCAGGCGTGGGGCGGCAACCCGGTCTGACGGCGAAACGCCTCGATCGTCTGGCGGCGGCGCAGGCCCGCGATTTCCGCCAGACGCGCCAGCGGCACGTTATCCTCGGCATGGGCGGCCAGATATTCGACCGCATCCGCAATCCGCCCGCTGGGACCGGGCCGCCGCGCGGGCAATGCCGCCGGGGCCAGCTGCGCCAGCACCGCGCGCAGCAGCGCGTCCAGCGCCTGATCGCGGGCCAGTGCCTCGCCGCCATGCAGCACCCGGTGCAGCGCCGACAGCTGTCGTGCAAGACTTGGCCGGGCATGGAAGGCCGCCGCGAAATCCAGCACCGCAGGGCCCGACCCACCCGCCACATCCGCGAGCAGTTCCGCCAGCGCAGGCTCGGAGAGGTACACCATGCGCTGGTGCCAGCCCCGATCATCCGCCGCGCCGCCGTGATGGATGTCGCCGGGCCGCATGGTGACCACGGTGCCGGCTGGGGCAAGATGCATCTCGCCGCGGCACCAGACGGCATGGGTCCCGGCATCGATCACGCCAAGGATGTATTCATCATGCGCATGGGGCCGGAAATTCTGCCGCAGGTAGCGGGCCGACAGCGTCTCGATCCCCGGCAAGTCCTGATGCCGCGCCATGCTGGCGCGGTCGGTCATATCCGAAGCAGAGGGCGAATTCGCGGTCGTCATGCCTTGACATTATCGACCTGCGGCGGCTCTGCACACGCCAGAATTGGCGGAAGGGAAGAACCATTGATGAATCTGGATAATCTGGAAAATATTCTGGGTCAGATCGGCGGCATTGTCTGGGGCCCGTATCTGCTGATCCCGCTGCTGCTGGGGACCGGACTTTACCTGACCCTGCGGCTGGGCGGCATCCAGCTGCTGCAACTGGGGGCGGCTTTGCGCCTTGGCCTGCTCAAGCGCAAGGATGACGATGCCGAGGGCGACATCTCGCAGTTTCAGGCGCTGACCACCGCGATGGCCGCGACCGTCGGCACCGGCAATATCGTCGGCGTCGCCACCGCCATCGGCGTCGGCGGCCCTGGCGCGCTGTTCTGGATGTGGGTGACCGCGATCCTTGGCATGGCCTCGAAATATTCCGAGGCGTTTCTGGCCGTGCGCTTCCGCACCACCGACGAGGTCGGCGAAAAGAACGGCGGCCCGCAATATTACCTTGAGCGCGGCATTCCCGGCATCTTCGGCAAGGTGCTGGCCCTGTCCTTTGCGGTTTTCGCGGTCTGTGCCTGCTTCGGCATCGGCAACATGACGCAGGGCAATTCGATCGCCTCGAACCTGCAAAGCAGCTTCGCGATCCCGCATTGGATCACCGGCGCGGTGCTGGCGGCGCTGACGCTGGTCGTGCTGGTCGGCGGCATCAAGTCGATCGGCAAGGTGACGGCGGGCCTCGTGCCGGTGATGATCGTGTTCTACGTTCTGGGGGCGCTTTACATCCTGCTGGTGAACATCACCGCCGTCCCGGCAGCCTTTGCCCAGATCTTTGCCCAGGCCTTTACCGGCACCTCGGCAGTGGGCGGCTTTCTTGGCTCGACCATCATGATCGCGGTGCGCTACGGCGTGGCGCGCGGCATCTTTTCCAATGAATCCGGCATGGGTTCGGCGGCCATCGCGGCGGCTTCGGCCCAGACCACCCATCCGGTGCGCCAGGGGCTGGTGTCGATGACCCAGACCTTTATCGACACGATCATCGTGGTGTCCTGCACCGGTCTGGTCATCATCACCACCGGCGTCTGGAAAGAGGTCGATGCGACGGGCCAGCAGATCTCGGCCTCGATCATGACCGGTCAGGCCTTCAGCCACGGGCTGCCGGGCCATTGGGGCCATTGGATCGTGACCATCGGTCTGGTGATGTTCGCCTATTCGACCATCCTTGGCTGGGCCTATTACGGCGAGCGCAACGTCGAGCGCCTGCTGGGCCACCGCGCCGTCATGCCCTTCCGCGTGCTGTTCTCGCTGGTGGTCTATTTCGGCTGCACGATGCAACTGGGCGTGGTCTGGAACTTCTCGGACGTGATGAACGGGTTGATGGCTATTCCGAACCTGATCGGTCTGCTGATCCTGTCCGGCCTGATCGCGCGCGAGACGCGGCACTACCTGAAGCACGACCCGAAACTGGAAGCCAACCGCGCCCAGATCGAAGCCTTCATGGCCGGTGAGCCCGGCTGGGAGGAATGGAAAGCCAGTGAGCGCGCCCGCTGATCCCCGTGGCCGGGGCGCGCGACTGCGACGCCCCGGCTATCCCTTGGTTTAGTCGCTCCAGCCGATCCGACAATTTTCCGCGCCCGCGCTTCGGTCCATCCTGCCCCTGTCCCGCGACAGGAGGATGCCATGAACGCGCCCACCGCCCCTGACTCTGCCGCCACCACGCCCACCCGCTTCATCGAGGCCAAGGGCCGCACCCTGGCCTACCGCGAGATCGGCTCGGGCCCGCCTCTGATCCTGTGCGTGCG
The DNA here is from genome assembly GCF_009711205.1 of Paracoccus litorisediminis. GTDB lineage: Bacteria > Pseudomonadota > Alphaproteobacteria > Rhodobacterales > Rhodobacteraceae > Paracoccus > Paracoccus litorisediminis. The sequence continues at coordinate 221,859 of NZ_WMIG01000003.1, forward strand.
CTTTCGTGGCATCCTCGACAGTTGGGACCCGGCCTTTCTTGACGCGCTGGCGCAAAACTTTCGGGTCATCACCTTTGACTATTCGGGCCTAGGCCAGTCGACCGGCAGCGCCAGCTATCGACCCGAAAGGCTGGCGGCGGATGCCATCGACCTTGCCGATGCGCTGGGGATTGCGGAATTCGTCATTGGCGGCTGGTCGCTGGGCGGACTGGCCGCGCAGGTGGTGACGGTGCAGGTGCCCGACCGGGTGACGCATCTGGTGCTGATCGGCACCTGCCCCCCCGGCCCGCTGGACCCTCCGTCGGAACCGATCTTCCTGCAGACCGCGCTGAAGCCGATCAACGATCTGGCCGATGAGACCATCCTGTTCTTTGAACCCGAATCCGCCGCCAGCCGCGCGGCGGCGGCGCTGTCCCATGACCGGATCAACGCGCGTTCATCCGACCGCAGCCCGCCGATCCCGCCCGAGACCTATCTGGCCTTGCTGCAGGACCGCGCCGGGCAGGACATCTTTGCCGACACGGCCGGTTACGCGGATTTTCTGGCCACCTGCGGCATCCCGATCCTTGTCATCACCGGCGACCATGAAATCGTCTTTCCCGCGCCGAACTGGTTCCGGCTGAACCGGGTCTGGAAAAGCCTGCATCTGCTGGTCCTGCCGCAGATGGGTCATGGCCCCCAGCACGAGGTTCCCGACATGGCCGCCGACCTGATCGCCAGTTTCGTGAAGAACCGCGCCAAGCGCTAAGGAGACCCCATGTCCAACACCATCATGCTGATCCACGGCGCCTGGCTGAACTCGCTAAGCTGGGAGCATTTCAAGGCCCGCTATCAGGCGGCGGGCTTTACCGTCATCGCCCCGGACTGGCCCTATGACGACCGCCCGCCCGCGGAACTGCGCGCGCAGCCCAAGGCCGAACTGGCCAGTCTGAGCCAGCGCCAGATCGTCGATTCCTATGCCGCCAAGATCGCGGCTCTGGCAGAGGAGCCGATCCTGATCGGCCATTCGCTGGGCGGCGTCATCGTCCAGCACCTGCTGGATCGCGGGCTTGGCGTCGCAGGCGTGTCCATCGACCCGGCGCCGACGCCGGGCGTGCCGCTTTATCCGCAGGCCATCCGCTCGGCTTTGCCGGTGTTCATCGACCCGTTCAGCTGGCGCAAGGCCAAGGTGATGTCGCGCGGCTTCTTTGCCAACCGCTTTGCCCAGACCGCGCCCCGCGATCAGGTCGATGCGCTTTACGACCGCTACATCGTGCCAACGCCGGGCCGGGTCTATTGGAACGGCGTGGTCAACCCGATGAAGATCCGCTGGGACAATCCCGCCCGCGCGCCCCTGCTGATGATCGGCGGCGAACTGGACCTGATTGCGGACGCCAAGATGACCGAGGCCATCTATCGCAAGCAAAGCGCCGCGCCATCCCGCACCGATCTGCGGATCTTTCCCGGCCGCTCGCACTGGACCTGCATGGATGAGGGCTGGGAAAAGGTCGCGGATGCGGCGCTGGACTGGGCCACGGCCAATGCCCGCCCCGCCCGTCAGCCCAAGGGCGCAAGGGTCGCCTGACCCCTACCCCGCCAGCGGCAGTTCGAAGTGAAAGACCGCGCCCCCGCCCGGCGCGGTTTCGGCCCAGATGCGCCCGCCATGCGCCTCGATGCAGCTTTTGCAGATGGCCAGACCCATGCCCATCCCGCCCTCACGCGTGGAATAGAAGGGCTGGAATATCGTCTGCAACCGCTCGGGCGCGATGCCGGGTCCCTTGTCGCGGATCGCGACCCCGATGCCGCCCGGCACCGGGCGCAGGGCAATGGTCAGGTCGCGCTGGCCGGGCGCGTCCTCCATCGCCTGCGCGGCGTTCATCATCAGATTGACCATCACCTGCTGGATATTCACCCGGTCGGCCATGACCGGAGCCAGCCCCTCGGGCGCGTCGATATGGGTCGAGACGCCATGCGCGCGCAATTCGCGTTCGATCAGCGTCACCGAATCCCGCGCGATTTCCGCCATGTCCTGCGGCGCGGCCTTTTGCGAGGCATTGCTGAGGAAAGCGCGGGTCTGCTCGACCACCACCCGCGCGCGGCTGGCGGCGGCGACGACATTGCCGATGGCCTCACGCGCTTCCGGCAGGTCGGGCGTGTCGCGGCCCAGCCAGCGAAGGGCTGCCTCGGCGCTGGACATGATCGCGGCAAGGGGGGAATTCACCTCATGCGCGATCGAGGCGGTCAGCGCGCCCATGGTGCTGACCCGCATGGCACGGGCCAGATCCTGTTCGGCCTGCGCCAGCAGCGCCTGCGTCGTCTTATAGGCAGTGATGTCCAGATCGCTGACCAGAATATCCTCGAATTCCCGGTGGTTTCCGGGCAGGCCCGCAGTGAACAGCGTGTCGACCTCTTGCCCGTCGGGCATGGTGATATGGGTTTCCGAGCGATAGAAGCTGTCGCCATTGGCGAAGGCCACCAGCCATTGCACAAAGGTCTGGTCGGTATCGGGCAGCAGATTGTCCAGCGAGCCCAGAAGCTGTTCCTTGCTGTCCGCGCCCGCGCGCAGCACCGCGAAATCGTTCACGTCCTTGATGATGACCCCGCGCCGGATCGCGCGCAGCTGGTCGGGATGGGCGGCGAAATGGGACTGCATGTCGCGCACCCCCTGCCCCAGCAGCTCCAGCACCGCGTCGCGGGCATGCGACCAGTCCTCGCGCCAAAGGGAAATGCCGCTGCGCTGAAACAGCGTGTCGTTCCAGCGCCGGCTGTCTTCCAGCGCCTGTTGCAACGCGGCGATGCGGCGGCGATGCGTGGCAATGGCAAGGGCGGCCAGCCCGATGGCAAGGGCGCAGATCAGGCTGGTGGCGATGGTCAGATGCAGCCCGTCCGCGACCAGCAGCCCCAAGGCCAGCACCGGCAGCGACGCCACCCCCAGAAACAGCCAGTCCTGCCCGGTCCAGCGCGCGGCCTGCGCCGCCGGTCCCTTTTGCCCGGCCCAGCCCGGCATGCCATCGGGGGCAAGATTGCGCCGGGGCGCGGCATGGTCGCCCGTCGGCCAGAGGGTGAAAACCTGACGCATCGACTGGCCCCCATGCACCGCCAAGGGACGGAAATTTCGCGGCTGAACCTAAGTATAATTGCCTGCCGCGCCATTCGACAACAGTTTTGGAATCAGGCCCTTGGCACATGATTGCCCGCAACGGCCGGTCGCAAGCTTGGGGAAGCGGGCGGCCGCGGCCTTGGCGACTGTCCGGGGCCGATTGGAAAGGGGCAAAGTGGGGCAGATGGACCAAGGTCCGCATATAGCCATCGTCGATGACGACGATGCGATCCGGCGTGGCCTGTCCAGCCTGCTGCGCGCGCAAGATTTCCGCGTCGCCCTGTTCGACAGCGCCGAGACCTTTCTGGACAGCCTGCGCATCGGCCTGCCGCAATGCCTGCTGACCGACATCCAGCTGCCGGGCCTGAGCGGGCTGGACCTGCAATTCCGGCTGCGCGCCGAACACCCCGCCCTGCCGGTGCTGGTGATGACCGCCTATCCCGAAACCAGCCTGCGCGATCAGGCGCTGGCGGCGGGGGCTGTCTGTTTCCTGAGCAAACCCTTTGACGACCGCGACTTGCTGCGCTGCCTGCGCCGCGCCGTCGGGGGTGCGGGCCGAAATTGATGTGACTTTATCGGCCGTTGCCCTTATCGTCTGACCCCGGAAGCCGACGGGGAACGGATGTCACAGCAGCTTTCGGCAGTCCATGTCATCGACGATGACGCCCAGCTTTGCGCCGGGATCGACTCGCTTCTGCGCTCGGTCGGGCTGGCCTGCCACAGCTATCCCGGCCCGGATGCGTTTCTGGCGGCCAGCCTGCCGCAGGTCGCCTCCTGCCTGCTGCTGGATGTGCGGCTGCGCGGCGAAAGCGGGCTGGATTTCCAGACCCGGCTGGAACGGCTGGGGATCGGCCTGCCGGTGATCGTGATGACCGGCCATGCCGATGTGCCGATGTCGGTGCGCGCGATGAAGGCCGGCGCGGTTGATTTCCTGACCAAGCCCTTTCGCGATCAGGACCTGCTGGACGCGGTCAGCGCCGCCATCGCCCGCGACCGCCTGCGCCGCGAGGCCGCAGCCGAACACACCGCCCTGACCGCCCGCTTCGACGCCCTGTCCGAACGTGAGCGGCAGGTGATGGAACTGGTCACCGCGGGCCTGCTGAACAAGCAGGCCGCGCATCGGCTGGGCCTGAGCGAGATCACGGTGAAGCTTTACCGCGCCTCGGCCATGAAAAAGATGGAGGCGCGGACGCTGGCCGATCTGGTGCGGATGGCCGGGCGGCTGGGCATCGGGGATTAATGCGGAAAGATCAGTGCCTTGTCGGGGTCGAAGCCGATTTCGACATGCTCGCCGGGCATCAGGTCGGAATGCCCCGGCGCGCTGCAGCGCAGATAGGAGGCATGGCCGGGCAGCTTCAGTTCGATGACGTTTTCGCGGCCAAGGTTCAGCACGCGCAGCACATGCGCCTGACCCGAGGACCGGGTGCCGCGTCGCGCCGCCAGATGTTCGGGGCGGAATGCGGCATGGACGCGCGTGCCCTCGACCACGCCGGGCACCGGCAGGTCACCGATCGGCGTGCCGACATGGCCTTGCAGAACCCGGCCGGAAAACACGTTCAGTTCTGACAGGAACCCGGCCACCGCCAGATCGACCGGGCGGTGATACAGGTCCAGCGGCGCGCCTTCCTGCAGGATGCGGCCCTCGCGCATGATGGCGATGCGGTCGGCCATCATCATCGCCTCATCGGGGTCATGGGTGACCAGCACCACCGCCGCCCCGGCCTCGCGCAGCAGGTCCAGCGCCAGTTCGCGCATCTCGACCCGCAGGCGCTGGTCGAGGCTGGAGAAGGGTTCATCCAGCAGCATGACGCGGGGCTGCGTCGCCAGCGCACGGATCAACGCGATGCGCTGCTGTTCACCGCCCGAAAGCTGATGGGGGTATTTGTCGGCATGTCCGGGCAGGCCCACACGTTCCAGCAGATGCCCGATCTGCGCCGCGCCGCGCCCGCTGCGCGGCAGGCCAAAGCCGACATTCTGCGCGATGGTCATATGCGGAAACAGCGCCAGATCCTGAAACACCATGCCCACGGGCCGCTTTTCCGGCGGAACATCCGTGCGGGCATCGGCAACCACCTGTCCGGCAATGCTGATCTGGCCCGCATCCACCCGCTCGATCCCGGCAATCATCCGCAGCGTCGTGGACTTGCCGCAGCCGGATGGACCTAACAAACATGTGACCTCGCCCGGCCAGACGGTCAGCGAGACACCCTGCACACCCGACGATCCGGCAAAGCGGCGTTCGACCGCGTTGATCTCCAGCATGGGCTGGCCGCGCACATGACGCCCGACCGGCCTCTCGCCCAGAAAATCGGTATGTTCCACGCGGTTCTTCCCTCGTCCTGGCATCTGGCTTGGACCATTAAGTAATCTTTACTTATTCTCTTGGGATAATAGAAGCGTATTAGTCAAAAACGGAGGACGTGGAATGCAGACGAGACTTCTGGGACTGCTGGGTGCGGCATTTCTTGCGCAGGCAGCCGCCGGGGCCGCCGGCGCCGAAGAGCTGAACCTTTACACGACGCGCGAACCCAAGCTGGTCGAGCCGTTGCTGGAAACCTTCACCAAGGATACCGGCATCAAGGTCAACACGATCTTCCTGAAAGACGGCCTGCCCGAGCGTGTGGAACAAGAGGGCGCGGCATCCCCCGCCGATGTGCTGATGACCGTGGATATCGGCAATCTGGTCGATCTGGTCGATCGCGGCCTGACCCAGCCGGTCGATTCCGAGGCGCTGAAGGCCGCGATCCCGGAAAACCTGCGCGACAAGGACGGCAACTGGTTCGCCCTGTCGCTGCGCGCCCGTGCGCTTTACGCGGCCAAGGATCTGGACCTGTCCAGCTTCACCTATGAGGATCTGGCCAAGCCCGAATGGAAGGGCAAGGTCTGCATCCGTTCCGGCCAGCACCCCTATAACGTCGCGCTGACCGCGGCCTATATCACCCATCACGGCGCCGATGACACCAAGGCGTGGCTGGAAGGCGTCAAGGGCAACCTCGCCCGCAAGGCCGGTGGCGGCGACCGCGACGTGGCCCGCGACATCATGGGCGGCATCTGCGATATCGGCATCGCCAACACCTATTACGTCGGGCTGATGCGCAGCGGCGCTGGCGGCCCCGAGCAGGAAGAATGGGCCAAGGCGATCAAGCTGGTCCTGCCGACCTTTGCCGATGGCGGCACGCAGGTGAACGTCTCGGGCGCGGCAGTGGCCAAGAACGCCCCAAACAAGGATCAGGCGGTCAAGCTGCTGGAGTTCCTCGTCTCGGATGAGGCGCAAAAGATCTATGCCGAGGCCAATTTCGAATATCCGGTGAAGCCCGGCATCCCGGTCAGCCCGCTGGTCGGCGAATTCGGTGAACTCAAGGTAGACGCCACCGACCTGACCGCCATTGCGCGCGAACGCAAGGCCGCCAGCGAATTGGCGGAAGCCGTCGGCTTCGACAACTGATCCGTCGCAAGACCGATATATCGCGCCCCCCCGACCCGTCGCGGGGGCGCGACCCTGAGGAGACACCCATGTTCCTGAAAACCGGCACGGGATGGCAGATCGCCGCCATCCTGATCGCGGCCCTTGTTCTTCTGCCGGTCGCCGTGCTGGTCGGATTTGCCCTGCAGGGCAGCATCGGGCTGTGGCCGCATCTGATCCGCAATGTGCTGGCCAATGCCCTGATGCAGACCGCGATCCTGCTGGCCGGGGTGGGCAGCATCGTCGCCGTCATCGGCACGGTGACGGCATGGCTGATTGCGGGCTTCGACTTTCCGGGCCGCCGCCTGCTGGGCTGGGCCTTGCTGCTGCCCCTGGCGGTGCCGACCTATATCATTGCCTATGCCTATCTGGACATCCTGCACCCGGTCGGCCCGGTGCAATCCCTGATCCGCGAGATGCTGGGCTATGCCAGCCCGCGCGATTTCCGCCTGCCCGACATCCGGTCGATGGCGGGCTGCATCCTGCTGCTGGGCTTTGTGCTTTACCCCTATGTCTACCTGCCGGTGCGCGCGCTGTTTGCCACGCAGGCCGCGAACCTGCTGGAGGCCTCGCGCACCTTGGGTGCGGGGCCGGTGCGGGTGTTCTGGCGCATCGTCCTGCCACTGGCCCGCCCGGCCATCGCCGTCGGCATGGCCCTAGCGCTGATGGAGACGCTGAACGACATCGGCGCGGCCGAGTTTCTGGGCGTGCGCACGCTGACCGTTTCCGTCTATTCGACATGGATCAACCGCACCGACCTGCCCGGAGCGGCGCAGATCGCGCTGGTCATGCTGGCGATCGTCGTGGCGCTGGTCATGATCGAGCGTCGGGCCCGGCGCGGGCAGCTTTATGCGGGCAGTTCACGCCGGTTGCTGCCGCTGTCGCGGGTGCGGCTGCGCGGGGCTGCGGCATGGGGCGCGACGCTGTTCTGCGCCCTGCCGGTGCTGATCGGCTTTGCCGCCCCCGCCGCCTATCTGGTCCGGCAGGCGTGGCGGCGCGTGGCCTTTTCCGGCATCCCGTCGCGGATCTGGGTCGAGGCCGGGCAGACCGCCGCGCTGGCGCTGACCGCCACGCTGGTCGCCGTGGGGCTGGGCCTGATCATCAGCGCCGCACCCCGACTGCATCCGAACGCGCTGACCCGCGGGGCGGCGCGGGTATCGACGCTGGGCTATGCGGTGCCGGGCACGATCCTTGCCATCGGGCTGCTGCCGGTCATCACCTTTGCCGACCGCCAGATCAGCGGCGTCCTTGGCTGGTTCATGGACAGCACCCCGCAACTGATCCTGCTGGGCTCGGGCGCGGCGCTGATCCATGCCTATGTCGCGCGCTTCCTTGCCATCGCCAGCGGCGGGATCGAGGCCGGGATGACCCGCATCCCGATCAGCCTTGACCATGCCGCGCGCAGCATGGGCCAGAACCCCTCGGGGGTGTTTCGCAATATCCATGTGCCGCTGTCGCGCGCCTCGATGGCGGCGGCGGGGCTGCTGATCTTTGTCGATTGCGTCAAGGAACTGCCCGCGACCCTGCTGCTGCGCCCGCTGAATGTCGAAACGCTGGCCACGCATCTGTATGGCGAGGCCGCGCGCGGCACCTATGAGGACGCCTCCATCGCGGCCCTGCTGATCGTGCTGATCGGTATGCTGCCCGTGGCGCTGCTGTCGCGCAGCATCCGGGCCTGAAAAACCGGTGATCTGTAAAGCCTTATACTAAAATATATTTGGAAACTCATCAGAATAGGGCAATATTTCCCGTGGGAGATAAGTCCATAATAATCTGGGAGGAATTAAATGGGACTTGCAAGAATGCTGCTGATCGGCGGCACGATACTGGCTGCGGGGGCGGGGGCCGCCGTCGCTGCCGATTGCGAAATCAACCTGCGCTCGGCTGACACCCACCCCGCCGGTTATCCGACGGTCGAGGCCGTGCGCTGGATGGGCGATCAGGTCAAGGAACGCAGTCAGGGCCGCATCTGCCTGGAAGTGTTCCCGGCATCCGTGCTGGGCGAGGAAAAGGACACCATTGAACAGACCCAGTTCGGCGTCATCGACATGGTGCGTGCGTCCTTCGGCCCGTTCAACAACCTTGTGCCGGAAACGCAGATCGTTTCGCTGCCCTATATCTTCCGTTCGCCCCAGCACATGTACAAGGTGATGGACGGCGCGGTTGGTGAGCAGATCGCCGAAGGGTTCGCCCAGCATGACCTGATCGTGCTTGGCTATTACGACGGCGGCGCGCGCAGCTTCTACAACGGGCAGAAGCCGATCAAGTCGATCGACGACCTGAAGGGGATGAAGTTCCGCGTCATGCAGTCGGATGTCTTTGTCGACATGATGGCCGCCTTTGGCGCGAATGCGACGCCGATGCCTTACGGCGAGGTCTATTCCGCCATCCAGACCGGCGTCATCGACGGGGCGGAAAACAACCCGGCCAGCTACGACACCTCGGGCCATTTCGAGGTGGCGAAATACTACACGCTGGACGAACACCTGATCATGCCGGAAGTGCTGGCGATCTCGAAGGTGACATGGGAAAAGCTGGCCCCCGAGGATCAGGCCCTGCTGAAGACGGCGGGCAAGGAATCCGTCGGCGTGATGCGTGACCTGTGGGCCAAGAAGATCGCGGAATCCGAACAGGCCGTCGAAAAGGCCGGGTCCGAGATCATCCGCGGCATCGACAAGACCCCCTTCATCGCCGCGATGGAGCCGGTCTATGCGAAATACGTGACGACACCCGAGGCAAAGACCATGGTCGACACCATCCGCTCGACCGAGTGACGCTACGTCGGCGGCGTCCGCAGGGGCGCCGCCACATCTCTGTCACGCAAGATTTCACAAACCATCACAGACCCGTTACATCCGTGACGTAGCTGCCCCAGTCATAGTTTGAGACTTGGGGAAAATCATTGAAACTTAAGACTTTGCTGGGCGTGACCGTTGCGGTCTGCGCCTTGTTTACCGCTGCCGGTTCGCAGGCGCAGAACGTCACCGAAATCGGCGCGACCAATCTTTTGCAGGATTTCAGCCTGCTGATGAACACGCCCGAAGGGCGGCAGGTGCTGGCCCAGAACCTTGCCACCGCCATCGCCACCAACAACAACGCCACCGGGGCCGAGCGCGCGCAGGCGCTTTATGACAACACCATTGCGGCACTGATCGGCTCGACCCAGAACGGCATGCTGGTGACGGATGCGCTGGGATCGAAGCTGAAGACGGCCTTCGAGGCGACGAATACGCTGTCGCCCGATTACCGCTCGACCACGTTTTCGCCCGCCTTCCAGTCGATGATGTCGCAGGCGACCGGGCTGTCGATGGCGGCCGCCGACGTGTCCAAGGATTTCTACGCCCGTGGCGCGGCGCATGGCCATCCGGTCAGCGGGATCGCCCTGCCCTCGGGCGGGCAATACAGCATCTATGATCTGGCCTATCAGCCCGATCCGGCCCATGCGAATGCTTCGGGCAATTCGCGCCCGGTGCAGGTCGCGCCCGACCAGATGCAGAACTTTGCCGGGCAGGATTATTTCGGCAACCAGACCGACGCGGCGTCGGCTGCCTGGTCGACGATCAGCACCAGCCCGGCATTCCCCAGCGGCCACAGCGCCTTTGGCTTTTCCTCCACGCTGCTGCTGGCGACCATGCTGCCCGAACGCTATCAGCAACTGATGGCGCGCGGCTCGGAATATGGCAACAGCCGGGTGGTGCTGGGCGTGCATTACCCTCTGGACGTGATCGGCGCGCGCATCCAGTCGACCTATACGCTGGCGCAGATGTTGAACAACAACCCCGATTATACCGGGCTTGCCACCACCAGCCTGTTCGGCCAGCCGATGACCACCGCGGATGATTTCCAGACGCTGTGGGCGACGGCCCGCGACGATCTGCGCACGATGCTGGAACAGGAATGCGGCGCCTCCATCGCCACCTGCATCGCGGAAAGTGAGACAGACCGCTTCAGCGACAGCGATGCCAATGACGCGGCCTATCAGTATCGGCTGACCTACGGCATGGACACGGTCGGCGACACCACCTTGGCCGCGGTCGTGCCCGAAGGGGCCGAGGTGCTGATCGCCAGCCGCTTCCCCTATATGACCACCGCCCAGCTGCGCGAGGTTCTGGCCTCGACCGAGCTGCAATCGGGCCATGTTCTGGATGACGGCTCGGGCTGGGCGCGGCTGGACCTGTACACCGCCGCCGGGGGTTTCGGCGCGTTCGATCAGGACGTGGACGTGACGCTGACCCGGATGGATGGCGGCTTTTCGGCCTCGGACGAATGGAGCAATGACATCACCGGCAGCGGCGGGCTGACCCTGCGCGGCAATGGCACCTTGGAACTGTCGGGCGACAACAGCTATTCCGGCGCGACCCATGTGGCGGGCGGGACGCTGAATGTTTCGGGCAGCGTGACCAGCGCGACCACGGTGCAGGACGGCGCGCGCATCGGCGGCACGGGCCAGACGGGCGATCTGACCGTGGCCTCGGGCGGCACGCTGGCACCGGGCAACAGCATCGGCACCTTGAGTGTCGATGGCGACCTGACGCTTGCGGAAGGCGCGATCTATCAGGTCGAGGCTGATGCTGCGGGCAACAGCGACCGCGTCGATGTCACCGGCACGGCCAGCCTGAATGGCGGCGTTTTCGCGCTGGCCTCGGACGGTGATTACGCCATCGCGACCGATTACCGCATCCTGACGGCGGCGGGCGGGATCAGCGGGGCATTCGCCAGTTCCGACGTGGATTCGGCCTTCCTCGATACCAGCCTGACCTATGGCGCCCATGACGTGACACTGCGGTTTGACCGCAATGACACCGCCTTCCGGCAGGCCGCGACAAGCCGCAACGGTCGCGCCACCGCCGACGCCATCGAGGCGCTTGGCGCGGGGCATGAGGTCTTTGACGCGCTGGTCTTTTCGGATGCGCGGACGGCGGGCGAATCCTTCGACCAGCTTTCGGGCGAGATCCACGCCTCGGTCGCCGGTGCGATGACCGAAATGGCCGCGAATATCGACAGCGCGGTTCGCGACCGCATCGGTGAGGCGACCGGCGATCAGCAGGCCGCCGCGACCCATGCCGCCCAGATGGGCGCGGGGCAGATCTGGTGGCAGGCCTATGGCAACTGGGCCGAAACCGATGGTGGCGAGGTCTCGGACCGGTCGCGTTCGAGCGGCGGCACGCTGGTCGGCTATGATGCCGAGGCCGAAAACGGCTGGCGCGGCGGCTTCTTTGCCGGGTTCGGCAGCGGCTCGGTGTCGCTGGACGATCAGCATGCGCGGGCCGAGATCGACAGCTATCACCTTGGCGTCTATGGCGGCACCCGTCAGGGCGCGCTGGGGCTGCGCTTCGGGGCCAGCCATACGCTGAACAAGCTGGAAACCCAGCGCCGCGCGACATGGGCCGACCGGACCGAGACGCTGACCGCCGATTACGACGCGCAGACCACGCGCCTGTTCGGCGAGGCCAATTGGCAGATGCAGACCTCGCAGGGGCAATTCACCCCCTTCGCCGCGTTTGAGCATGTCAGCCTGAATTCGGACAGCTTCACCGAGAAGGGCGGCGACGCCGCGCTGCATAGCGACGGGCTGGACATGAACACCACCTTCACCACCTTGGGCCTGCGGGCTGAACGCGCGGTGAAACCGGGCAGCATTCTGCGCGGCGAACTGGGCTGGCAGCATGCCTTTGGCGATATCGACCCGATGGCGGCGGTGGCCTTCGGCGGAGGCGAGGCCTTTGACGTAGCAGGTGCGCCGATTGCCAAGGATGCGGCGATCCTGCGCGGGGCGCTGGACATGGCGCTGACCGATGACGCCCGCGTCTCGGTCGGTTATGCGGGCCAGTTCGGGGACGGGGCCAGCGACCAGTCGCTGACCGCCGATCTGCGGGTGCGCTTCTGAACGGATGGGCAGGGCGATGACCGCCCTGCCCGTTCCTGCCCCCAGTTCTGGCCCGTGCGGCGAAATCCTCGCGGGCCATTCAATATTGTGGCAGCCCCGGCGGGTTGACCTGCGAGGTCTCCAGCGCTTCTTCGGCGACATGCCAGCGCGTCAGGGTGCGGCCATAGCTGCCATCCGCGACCAGCCCGTTGATCGCCTCGGTCAGCGCCTGCGCCAGACCGGAATCCTTGCGCGTGGTCACCGCCACGTCGGAGCGGTCGGGCCAACCCGCGCTCAGCGTCCCCGCCTGCCGGATGTCGCCATCCCGCGCCGCGATGAACACCAACTGCGCGTTCGGCTGGACGATCACATCGGCGCGGCCGGCGCGCAAAGCCAGCAGCTTGGTCGCCTCATCGTCGTAATAGACCAGCGTGCTTTCCGGCAAACCGGCCTGAACGTTCAGGCGGCCCCATTCGTTCAGGATGCGTTCCTGATTGGTGCCGATGCCGACGATGATGGTCAGCCCGGCAATGTCCTTGGGCTGGGTGATCGTGTCGACCTTGCTGTCTTTGGCCACGAAAAAGCCGTGCAGGCCCTGCCGATAGGTCGAGAAATCGTATTTCAGCTTGCGTTCCTCGGTCACGCCGACATTGGAAATCACCGCATCGACCTTGCCCGATTGCAGCGCCAGCGGCCAATCCGCCCATGCGGTCGGGACCAGCTTCAGTTGCAGCCCAAGGCTTTCGGCCAGAAGCGAGGCGATATCGGGATCGGCCCCGACGATGGTTTCGGTATCGGTGGCATAGGTCGACAGCGGCGGCCCACCGGGATTGGTGGCGATGGTCAGCACGCCCGGCTCGGCAAAGGCGAAATCCTTGGGGATCGCGGCCACGGCCTTGGGGTTCAGGACGGTATGCTGCCGCGCCGCCTGTTCCGGCGTCAGGTCAAAGGGCAGATCGGCGGCATAAGCGGGAATACTCAGCGCCAGCAGGATCGGGGCGGCAATGCGCGAAAGGGTGGTCATGTCATCGGGCCTTTCTGGGAATAGCCCCCGCCCGCGATGGACGGGGGCGCATGGGTCACTTCTTGGCCAGTCCCGGCGGGTTGGTGCGCGATTCCGACAGCGATTCCGCGTCCAGACCCCAGCGGCCCAGCGACTTGCCATAATTGCCGTTCTGGATCTGGGCGTTCAGCGCGGCGGTAATGGCGGGGGCAAGGCCTGCATCCTTGCGCGTCGCCACGGCGATTTCGGCGGTATCAGGGAAACCGCCCGACAGCGTGCCGACATTCTTGATCTTGCCGTCCTTGGCCGCCTTGAAGCCCGAGGTCGCGTTCGGCCCCAGATAGAATTCGATCCGCCCCGATTCCAGCGCCAGATCCTGCAGGACCGGATCGTCGAAATAGCTCAGTTCGGTATCGGCCAGACCCTCGGCCTTGTTCTCCTCGATCCAGCGCAGCAGGATTTCTTCCTGATTGGTCCCCGAGGACACCGAGCCATGCAGCCCGGCCACGTCCTGCCGCTTGGTGATCGCGGTGATCTTGCTGTCATGGGGCACATAGAAGCCCAGCAGGTCGTTGCGATAGGTCGAGAAGTCGAACTTTTCCTTGCGCTCCTCGGTCACGGTGATGTTGTGGATCGCCGCGTCGAACTTGCCCGAGGTCACGCCCAGCGGCCAGTCGGCCCAGGCGATCGGGATCAGCTCCAGCTCCAGCCCAAGGCTGTCGGCAACCAGCTGCGCCACGTCGGGTTCGCTGCCGATCGGGGTCTTGGTGTCGCTGGCATAGACCGCGAACGGCAGGTTGCCGGGGACCGAGGCCACGGTCAGCTTGCCCGGATTGACGAATTTGTAATCCTTGGGCAGCAGGTCGATGGCGGCCTGCACCTTGTCGGCGCGGACGCGCTCGGGCTGCTCGGGGCTAAGGTCCACGCGGATCTGTTCGGCGGCCAGCGCCGGGCCGGACAGGGTCAGGGCAGCGGCGGCGGCCAGAAGCCAGCGGCGGGTCGGATTGGTGGTCATGGTCTTGATCCTTTCGGGGTGTGAGGGGTCCGGCTGCCCGGATCGGTCCGGGCAGGTCGAGATTTCGGTTGAAGGGTTGGGGGCTTACAGAACCTTGGCCAGGAAAGCCGCGGTCCGGGGATGTTTCGGGCGGGTCAGGATCTGGTCCGGCGCGCCGGCCTCAATCACGCGGCCCTGCTCCATGAAGACGATGCTGTCGGCGACTTCGCGGGCAAAGCCGATCTCATGGGTGACGATGACCAGCGTGATGCCGGAACGCGCCAGCTCCTTGATCACGTCCAGCACCTCGCCCACCAATTCCGGATCAAGGGCGCTGGTCGGTTCGTCGAACAGCAGGACCTTGGGCCGCAGGGCCAGCGTCCGGGCAATGGCCACGCGCTGCTGCTGGCCGCCGGAAAGCTGGCGCGGATAGGCGTCGGCCTTATCCTCAAGCCCCACGCGGGCCAGCAATTCACGGGCCTGCGCCTCGGCCTCGGGTCGGCTCAGGCCGCGCACGGTGACCGGGGCCTCGGTGATGTTTTCCAGCACGGTCAGATGCGGGAACAGGTTGAAGTTCTGGAACACCATGCCGATTTCGGTGCGCCGGGCCAGAATGTCCTTTTCGCGCAGTTCGTGCAGGGCGTCGCCGTCGCGGCGGTAGCCGATCAGCTCTCCATCGACGGCGATCAGGCCACGGTCCACGCGCTCCAGATGGTTGATGGTGCGCAGCAGCGTCGATTTGCCCGAGCCCGACGGCCCGATGATCGCGGTGACGCTGCCCGCCGGAAAGGTCAGGGCGATATCGTCCAGCACCTTCAGATCGCCAAAGCTTTTCGACACGCCGTGGATTTCGACCTCGGCCCCTTTCGGCAGCGCGGCCAGCGCCTGCTGCGGGATCGCGGTGGCCGGACGCCATGTCGGCGGCAGTGGCGCGATTTCCAACGCGCGTGTCGGCGGGGTCAAGGGCACCAGACCAAGGCGGGCAAAGAACACCCGGAAGGCATTGGGCGGCAGGGTCCGCACCGCACCACGGGCATAGTGGCGTTCGATGTGATACTGGATCACCGACAGCACCGACAGGATGATCAGGTACCAGACCGTCGCCACCATCAGCAGCGGAATGACCTCGAGGTTGCGGCGATAGATGATCTGCACGGTATAGAACAGCTCCGGCAGCGCCAGCACATAGACCATCGACGTGCCCTTGGCCAAGCCGATGATTTCATTGAAGGCGGTCGGCACGATGGCGCGCATCGCCTGCGGCAGAACGATCCGGCGCGCCTGATGCCCACGCGGCAGGCCAAGGGCGGCCGCGGCCTCGTGCTGGCCCTGATCGACGGACAGGATGCCGCCACGGATCACCTCGGCCGAGAAGGCGCCAAGGTTCAGGGTCAGCCCCAGAACGGCGGCCAGAAACGGCGTCATCAGTTGCGTCGTCGACCAGCTGGCGAAGGTGATGTCGGTAAAGGGCACGCCCAGCGACACCGTCTGATACAGATAGCCAAGGTTGTTCAGGATCAGCAGCAGCACGATCAGCGGGATCGAGCGGAACAGCCAGATGAAGCCCCAGGACAGCGCCACCATCAGCGGCGCGCTGGACACCCGCGCAAGCGCCAGCAACGTCCCCAGCGCGAAACCCAGGACCGCGCCAACCGCGGTCAGCAGCAGGGTGCGGCCCAGCCCGACCAGAACCGGTTCGGACAGGAACCATTCGGCAAAGACGCCCCAGCCCCAGCGCGGATTGCCAAGGACCGATTGCAGGATCAGCAACAGGATGATGCTGGCCGCGATCGTGGCCAATGTGCGGGCGCGGTGACGGACCGGGATCACCCGCAAATCCGAGAGCTCGGCCGCCGAGGCGCGCGGCAAACGCGGCCCGCCGTCGATATCGATGACGCTCATGGGGTGGGTCCTCCCGGATGGGGGGCCGCCTTGCGGGCGGCGACGGCAGCGATGGCTTCCTCGGCCGAGGCCGCAGGTTGGCGCAAGGGCGTGGTGCCCTGCCGACCGGCCAGCGCGCCGATATGCTTTTCAAAGGGCAAGGTGCCGTAAAGCTCGGGCGGCAGGTCGGGATCGAATAGCGGACGATAGCCAAGACCCAGATACAGCCGCTGCGCCTCGGGCTGGCGGAACCCGGTGGTCAGGTAAAGCCGGGTATAGCCCAGTTCCACCGCGCGATATTCCAGCGCATTGACCACGCGCCGGGCCAGTCCCTGACGGCGCTCATCCTTATGGGTCCAGATGCGCTTGAGTTCGGCGGTATCCTCGTCGTAGCGCATGAAGGCGCCGCCGCCGATGGTCTTTTCGTCGCGCAAAAGCAGCATGAAGGCGCCATGCGGGGGGGCGAATGCCTCGGGCGGGTAGCGGTAAAGTTCCTCCCGCGCGCCGCCGGCGCTGAACAGGGTGCCGTAGCGGCGGTCATATTCGCGGATCAGATCCTCGACCAGCGGCCGGGCCTGCGGGTCGTTGGGGTTGGAATGGATGATGATGTCACGCATCTGCTCCTCCTGTCAGAAAGCGTTCGGCGAGCGCGACCCAAAGGGCGGCTGCGGGGCCGATAATGTCGTCGTTGAAGCGGTATTCGGGGCTGTGCAGGGCCGGGCCATCGCCATTGCCGACAAAGACAAAGCTGCCGGGGCGGTGGTGCAGGTAAAAGGCAAAGTCCTCGGACGCGGTGCGCGGGGCGAAACCCTCCAGCACCGCCGCCGCGCCGAAACGCTCGACCGCGACGCGGCGGATCAGGCGGGTTTCCTCGACGCTGTTCACGACGCTGGGAAAGCCGGGGGTCAGGACCACATCCGCCGCCGCCCCAAGGCTCGCGCTGACGCCGTCGATGATCGCGGGCACGCGGTCGCGCAGCCGGTCGCGGACGGCATCCGAGAAGCTGCGCAGGGTCAGCGCCAGTTCCACCCGATCCGGGATCACGTTCGAGGCAGCACCTCCATGGATCGAGGCAACCGTGACCACCGCCGTCTCGCGCGGGTCGGTATTGCGCGCGACCACGGTTTGCAGCGCGGTCACCGCATGGGCGGCGGCAACGACCGGGTCGATGGCCAGATGCGGTTCCGCCCCATGACCACCACGACCACGGATCACGGCCTCGACCTTGTCGACGGCGGCCATGGCCGGGCCTTCGACAAAGCCGAAATGGCCCGCCGCCACCCCCGGCCAGTTATGCAGGCCAAAGATCGCGTCAACCGGCTGGTCGCGGAACAACCCGGCCTCGATCAGTGCCTTGGCCCCCGCGCCGATTTCCTCGGCGGGCTGAAAGATCAGCCGCAGCGTGCCGCGAAAGCGCCGGGTCAGCGACAGGTGATGCGCGGCAGCCAGCAGGATCGCCATATGCCCATCATGGCCGCAGGCATGCATCACGCCCGCATTGGTGCTGGCAAAGGGCAGGCCGGTCGTCTCGGTAATCGGCAGCGCGTCGATGTCGGCGCGAATGGCAAGGGCCGGGCCATCGCCGTTTTCCAGCGTGGCGACGATGCCGGTCCGGGCCAGCCGCCGCACCTGATAGCCCCAGCGGGTCAGCAGTTCGGCAATGCGGGCGCTGGTCTGGACCTCGTGAAAGGCCAGTTCCGGGGCGGCGTGGAATTCATGGCGCAGGGCCACGAAATCCTCGATCCTTCCCGCGATCCATGCGGGCGTGCGGGGTCCTTCGGCCCCCAGCGGAGCCGTCACCTTGGCGGCAATGGTCATGGTCTTTCTCCTTCAGGCGATGCTGGCGCGTCGCGGCGGGGGAACCTGCGCATAGCGGCTGGCCTTGCGGGGCAGGCCCAGATTGTCGCGCAGGGTTTCGCCGTGCAGCACGGTGTCATAGCGACCGCGCGCCACCAGTTCGGGGATCACAAGGCGGGTGAAATCGTCCAGGCCCTCGGCCGAGATCGAGAAGCCAAGGATGAAACCGTCGCTGGCACCGGCGTCGATCCAGCGGATGATCTCCTCGGCGACCTCGGCCCCGGTGCCCAGGAAATTCGGGCGCGGGGTCGCGGCGGCCAAGGCCACTTCGCGCAGGGTCAGCCCGTGGTCGCGGGCATCGGCCTTGATCCGGTCGGTGGTCGAGCGGAAGCTGTTGCGGCCAATATCGCCCAGATCCGGGAAGGGCGCGTCCAGATCATACTGGCTGAAATCGTGGTGGTCGAAGAAGCGGCCCAGATAGGCCAGCGCGTCTTCGATCGACAGCAGGTTCTGGATGATGTGGTATTTCTCCTCGGCCTCCTCGCGGGTGTCGCCGACGATGGGGGAAATGCCGGGATAGATCTTCACATCGTCGCGCGACCGGCCATGCGCCACGGCGGCATCCTTGACGCGGGTGGTAAAGGCGCGGGTTTCCTCAAGCGAGGGCGAATGTGTAAAGACCGCATCGGCATATTTCCCGGCCAGCGCGATCCCGGCATCGGATGACCCCGCCTGAAAGATCACCGGCTGCCCCTGCTTGGAACGCGGCGCATTCAGCGGCCCGGCCACGTTGAAGAAGCGGCCCTTGTGGTTCAGCGTGTGCAACCCGTCGGGATCAAAGAAACGCCCGGTCTCGCGGTCGCGGATCACCGCGTCCTCGTCCCAGCTGTCCCACAGGCCTTGCGTCACCGACAGGTATTCATCGGCAATCTCATAGCGCAGGGCGTGGTCGGGATGGGCGCGGGAATAGTTCAGCCCGCTGCCCTCCAAGGGCGTCGTCACCACGTTCCACCCGGCCCGCCCGCCCGAGATCAGGTCCAGCGAGGCCAGTTGCCGCGCCGTGGTATAGGGGTCGGAATACGAGGTCGAGATCGTCCCCGCCAGCCCGATCCGGTCGGTGGCCACGGCCAGCGCCGACAGGATGGTCAGCGGCTCGAACCGGTTCAGGAAATGCGGGATCGACTTTTCGTTGATGTAAAGCCCGTCGGCCACAAAGACAAAGGCGATGCCCGCGGCCTCGGCCTTTTGCGTCTGGCGGATATAGAAATCCGCGTTGACGCTGGCATCCGCCGGGCCGGACGGGTGTTTCCATGAATTCATATGCCCGCCCGCACCATGCAGCATCAGGCCAAAAGAGATCGGTTTGCCGGTCATGTCAGGTTCCTTTCGTCAAGCCGCGGCACGCGCCGCATGTTGG
This sequence comes from Paracoccus litorisediminis, assembly GCF_009711205.1. Lineage (GTDB taxonomy): Bacteria > Pseudomonadota > Alphaproteobacteria > Rhodobacterales > Rhodobacteraceae > Paracoccus > Paracoccus litorisediminis. The sequence goes on from NZ_WMIG01000003.1 coordinate 241,359, forward strand.
GCAATCAGCTCAATCGAGCGCAGGCGCGCGTCGCGCTCGGCCACGGGCTGGTCGATGATGAATTCGCCGACGCCCAGATCCAGATGCAGAGCCTGCAACTGGGACAGCACGTCCTCGGCGGTTCCGGCGATCACGGTGGGCTGCTTTTCCTCGATCCCCCATTCGGTCGCGCCATATTGGCGGGCATAGTCCAGCGCCGCTTCCTCGGAGCCGAGGTTCACCGCATGGCCGTCGGGCAGATGCAGCCGCACGACTTTCAGACCCGCCACGCGGTCCTCGGCCTCGGCCCGGCTGGGCGCGGCAAAGGCCTGCACGGCGATGGCCGGGCGGAAACCGGCGATGGATTCGAAGCGCGCCAGCGTTTCCAGCGTATTGCCGCGGTCGCCGTCCTGATGCCCGGCATGGACGAAGTTCCAGCCCAGCTTCGCGGCGCGTTCGGCGCTGGCCGGGCTGCCGCCCAGCAAAAAGGCTTCGGGTGCAATGGCGGGCCGGGGCTGGATCACCACATCGTCGCGCCCGCCCGCCAGCCATTCGGCCAGTTCCGACAGCTTGCGGTCAAGCTGGCGGGCGCTGTCGGGGTTCAGTTCCCGTTGCAGGGCGCGCGTCGCCAAGGGCAGCCCGCCCGGAGACTTGCCGATGCCCAGATCGATCCGCCCCGGCGCAAGCGCCGCCAGAACCGAGAACAGTTCCGCCACCTTGAAGGCGCTGTAATGCTGCAGCAGCACGCCACCGCTGCCGACGCGGATGCGCCGGGTCAGCGCCGCGATCTGGGCGATCAGGATTTCCGGTGCGGCGCTGGCAAGGCTGGGAAGCGCGTGGTGTTCGGCCAGCCAGAAACGGTGATAGCCCAGCCGGTCGGCCAGCCGCGCATAATCCAGCGTCAGGTGAAGCGCCTCGGCCCCGGTCGATCCCGGCGCGATGGGCGATTTGTCCAGTAGGCTCAGGCGATAGGTCATCTGCGGCTCCGTTCATTGCTGTAAAGACGATAGGCTTGATCGTCTTTTCTGGCAATGAACGGCACCGGTCGATTTTCGCGCGGAAAGCGAATGAAGCCGCTTTCCGCCCCGCAGCCAAGAGAAGAATTCCCCCCTGCCCGGCCGCGGGAATCGGGTCAGCTCTTCAGCAGCGGCATTTCGCGTGCGGCATGCGACAGGCCCGGCAGCAGTGGCAGCAGATCGGCCTGAATGGCGTGATAAATGTCGGGTTTTCCGGCGAATTGCAGGGCGTCGGGGCGGTTCTGGTCGTCGATCTCGGGGAACCAGCCGCCCTTCACATGGTCGATGAACAGCCGCGATCCGTCCTGCCAGAACCTGCGGTATTCCTGTTCGCGCGCGGCATTACCCCCGGCCTTCAGCAGCGCCGCCCCGGCGCCGATCGCCTCGGTCACCGGCCACCAGTAGCGGTTGGTGCGCAAAGGCTGGCCCGCCAGATCGACGGTATAGATGATGCCGCCGCGCGCCTTGTCCCAACCATCGGCCAAAGCGCGGCTGTAAAGCTGCCCGGCCCATTCCGGCAGCTTCGTGTCCAGGCGTCCACCCAGATCCCATGCCTGCAACAGCAGCCGCGCTAGCTCAAAGGAATGGCCCGGCGTCGTGCCCTTGGGCCGGAACATCGGGTTGCCCTCATAGCCCGCGTCGATCTGCCAATCCTCGGTGTAATGCTCGGGCAGACGCCAGCCATGCGCTGCGCCGACCTGACCGATGAAGAAATCGAAGATGCCCAAGGCGCGGTGCAGGAAGACATCCTCGCCGGTGGCCTCATAGGCGGCCAGCAGCGCCTCGGACATGTGCATGTTGGCGTTCATGCCGCGATAGGTGGAAATCTGCTGCCAGTCGCGGGCATATTCCTCGGACATGCGGCCACGGGCATGGTCCCAGAAGCGGGCCTCGATCACCTCGCGGATATCGGCCAGCAGGCGGTCGGCATCGGGATGGCCCGCCTGTTTGGCGCTGGCGACGGCCAGCAGCACGAAGGCATGGCCGTAAGCCAACTTCGTCCCATCGGCGACCCCGCCGCCCGGCGCGAAGGACCACAGGTAGCCGCCGTGATCCGGGTCGCGATGCAGGTTCCAGATCGCCTTCATGCCGTGATCGACCATGTCATCGGCGCCCTTCACCCCCATCAGGTGACCAAGGGCAAAGGAATGGACCATGCGCGTCGTCGCATGCAATTCGCGCGGCGCGTCGGGGATCGGGCGTCCGGCGTAATCCTGCGCGTGAAAACCGCCCGAGGGGTCCAGCGACCGGCCAAAGAACTCGAACTGCCGCGCCGCATCGGTCAGCAGGAAGCGGCGATGGGCGTCGGTCCCCCACCATGGGGCGTCAGCGGGGATCGCGTCATTCGGCAGGGTCATGCGGGGGTCTCCGTTCCGGTGTTGGGGCTTGCGGCGATGGGCGGGGCGGGTTGCAGGACCTGCAACGCCGTGGGCGGATCGCCGGCGATGGCGCGCAGCAGGTTGCGGCCCATCGCCTCGCCCGCCTCGGCCAGATCCTCGAAGATGCTGTCGAAATGCGGGCGGATGATCCCGGCCATGCCCGAGGTGTGCTTCATCACGATGCGCGTCTGCCGCCCGGCATCGCTGCAGGCGGCATGGACCGCCATGGCGCTGATTTCACCGGGACAGACAAAGCCGTCGGGCAGCCTGTCTTCGGCAATCAGGTCGGTGACGCGGGACCGGATCGCGTCCGGGGTGGCGTCCAGCGTGACGCCCGACAGGATCTCGCCCTGAATCCCGGCCTCGCCGCAGGCACGCAGAAAGCCCATGCGCAGATGCTGGGCGAATGTCATGCCCTCGGGCGCGGGGATCAGGCAGGGGCGGCGCGCGCCCCGCGCGATCAGCCGGGCCGCGGCGGCATAGGCGAAGCCGAAATTGTCGTAATCGACGTAAGGGTGCGGTGTCGCCAGCTCGGTCCGGCCATGGCAGACAAAGGGAAAGCCATGCTCCATCAGCAACCGCACCCGCAGATCGTCGGGCGTGGTGCGCGAGAAGATGATCCCGTCGGCCAGCCGGTTGCGCAGGATATTCTCGACCGGCTCGATCACCGGGCGGTCGGCAAAGACCGGCATGACCACCAGATGATATTGCGTGCCGCGCAAGGCCTCGGTCAGGCCACGGATCATCGACTGGCCGTAGCCCAGAATCTCCTCATGCGGGTTCAGCAGGAAGGCCACGACATTGGTGCGCCCGGTCCGCAGGCGCTGCGCCGCGCGGTCGGGCGAATAGCCCAGCTGCGCCGCGATCTGCCGGACCCGCGCGCGAGTGTCCGGCGCGATCTGCGGATCATCCGCCAAGGCCCGCGACACGGTGGCCACGGCCAGTTCCGCCTGCGCCGCGATGGTGCGCAATGTCGGTCTGGTCATCTTCCCCCCTTGGCTCGCCGTGATTCGCGTCCCTGAAAACGATTTAAATACACGCAGGCGTTTAGAAAACACCCGTCCTGCACATTTCTGCAGGTAAATCGGCAATCTGGCGCCCATCATCACCGTTGACAGGTCGCTTGTTTGAAACGTTATAAATGATCTGCCGGAAGGGAGCCGGCTTTGGGAGGGATAAATGCGAAGAATCCTGCTGGCCGGAACGGCCATTTCCATCATGGCCTTTGGCGCGGCCCGTGCCGAAGAAAGCGTCGAGGTCCTGCATTGGTGGACCTCGGGCGGCGAGGCTGCGGCGCTGGGGGTGCTGAAAGACGATCTGGCCAAGAAGGGCGTGGCCTGGAAGGACATGCCGGTCGCCGGTGGGTCCGGCGTGCAGGCGATGACCGCGCTGCGGGCGCGCGTCACCGCGGGCGATCCGCCGACCGCCGTGCAGATGCTGGGCTTTGACATCAAGGACTGGGCCGAGATGGGCGTCCTTGGCAATCTGGACGATCTGGCGGCGGAACAGGGCTGGGACAAGGTGGTCCCGGCGGCGCTGCAGGACTTCTCGAAATTCGACGGCCATTGGATCGCCGCCCCGGTCAACGTCCATTCGACCAACTGGCTGTGGATCAACAAGGCCGCGCTGGACAAGGCGGGCGGCAAGGCCCCGGAAAACATGACCGAGCTGTTCGCGCTGCTCGACAATTTCAAGGCGCAGGGCATCACCCCCTTGGCCCATGGCGGCCAGCCCTGGCAGGACGGCACGATGTGGGAATCCGTGGTGCTGTCGGAAGGCGGCATGGATTTCTACAAGAAGGCGGTGATCGAATCCGACCCGGCGGCGCTTGGCGGCGACACCATGCGCAAGGTCTTTGACGACATGACCAAGCTGCGGACCTATTTCGACGACAGCTTCTCGGGGCGGGACTGGAACCTGTCCTCGGCCATGGTGATCGAGGGCAAGGCCGGCGCCCAGCAGATGGGCGACTGGGCCAAGGGTGAATTCCTGCGCGCCAAGCAGGTGCCCGGCACCGATTTCGTCTGCATCCGCTTCCCCGGAACGCAGGGCAATGTGCTGTTCAACTCGGACCAGTTCGTGATGTTCGATCTGGGCGATGACGAAAAGCGCAGCGCCCAGCTGAAGATGGCCTCAGCGGTTGAGGACCCGGCCTTCCAGGTCGCCTTCAACACCGTCAAGGGCTCGGTCCCGGCGCGCACCGATGTGCCCGACACCGCCTTCGACGATTGCGGCAAGAAGGGCATGAAGGATCTGGCCGAGGCCGCAGCGGGCGGCACTTTGGCCGGATCGCTCGCCCATGGCCACGGTCAGCCCGGCGCGGTCAAGGAGGCGATCTTTGACGTGGTGACCCAGCATCTGAACGGCCAGATCACCACGGATGAGGCGCTCAAGCGCCTGCCCGAGGCCGTCGCCGCGGCGAAGTAAGGTCCAGCGGCAGGCCCCGCGCGGGCCTGCCCTTTCCCTTGAAAGCAAACCGATGTCCCACCCCGCCCCCGGGCTCAAGCGCGGCCTGCAGGACTGGCTGCCGAAACTGGTGCTGGCGCCGTCCTTCGCGCTGGTGCTGGTCTTTGTCTATGGCTTCATCGTCTGGACGGCGGTGCTGTCCATGTCCAAGTCGCGCATCCTGCCGGTCTATAAATGGGCGGGCTTCGATGCCTATGAACGCCTGTTCGCGCAGCCCAGCTGGTATATGGCGCTGAAGAATCTGGCGATCTTTGGTTCGCTTTACATCAGCATCTGCATCGCGCTGGGGCTGATGCTGGCGATCCTGCTGGACCAGCGCATCCGCATCGAAGGCGCGCTGCGGCCGATCTATCTGTATCCGATGGCGCTGTCCTTCGTGGTGACGGGGACGGCGGGGAAATGGTTCCTGAACCCCGGCATGGGTATCCAGAACACGGTGCGCGGCTGGGGCTTTGAAAGCTTCACCTTTGACTGGCTGGTCCGGCCCGACATGGCGATCTATACCGTCGCCATTGCCGGGATCTGGCAGGCATCGGGCTTTGTCATGGCGATGTTTCTGGCGGGCTTGCGCGGTATCGACAATGAGATGCTGAAGGCCGCGACCGTGGACGGGGCATCCACCTTTACCATCTATCGCCGCATCGTCATTCCGCTGCTGCGGCCCGCGTTTCTCTCGGCGGTGATCGTGTTGGCCCATATGGCGATCAAGTCCTACGACCTTGTCATCGCCCTGACCGGAGGCGGCCCCGGCAACGCGACCGAGCTGCCCTCGACCTTCATGTATTCCTATACCTTCACCCGCAGCCAGATGGCGGTGGGCTCGGCCTCGGCGATGATCATGCTGATGGGCATTGCCGCGATCATGGTCCCCTATCTGTATTCGGAACTGCGCGAGGATCGGCGATGAGCAGGAATGAGGCGGCGATCGCCACCGCCGCAGGTCCGGGCTGGCTGAACCGGGTGGTGATCTATGGCTTGCTGCTGATCTTTGCCGCCGTCTACCTGACGCCGCTATTCGTCATGCTGGCCACATCCTTCAAGTCGCTGGATGAGATCCGGGGCGGCGACATCCTTGCCCTGCCCCGCGATCCCACCATTGAGCCTTGGCTCAAGGCATGGGGCAGCGCCTGCATCGGCGTCACCTGTGAGGGGATCAAGGGCTATTTCTGGAACTCGCTGCGCATGGTGGTCCCGGCGGTTCTGATCTCGACCATGCTCGGGGCGCTGAACGGTTACGTGCTGACCAAATGGCGGTTCCGCGGCCACAAGATCGTCTTCGGGCTGATGCTGTTTGCCTGCTTCATCCCCTTCCAGTCGGTGCTGATCCCGATGGCGCGGGTGCTGGGCACGCTGGGCCTGTCCAACAGCATAACGGGGCTGGTGCTGGTCCATGTCGTCTATGGCCTTGGCTTCACCACGCTGTTCTTTCGCAACTACTATGAGGCCTTCCCGACCGAGCTGATCCATTCCGCGCAGATGGACGGGGCGGGCTTCTTCACCATCTTCCGGCGCATCCTGCTGCCCTCATCCGCGCCGATCATCGTGGTCTGCGTCATCTACCAGTTCACCAATATCTGGAACGACTTCCTGTTCGGCGTCAGCTTCGCCGCCGGGGAAAGCGCGCCGATGACGGTGGCGTTGAACAACCTCGTGTCATCCTCGACCGGGGTCAAGGAATACAATGTGGACATGGCGGCGGCGGTGATCGCGGCCCTGCCCACGCTGATCGTCTATGTCCTGGCCGGGCGCTATTTCATGCGCGGGCTGATGGCGGGCGCAGTCAAGGGATAGTCATGGCATTCATCGAAATCGATCGGCTGGAACGCAGCATCGGCGGCAACCACATCCTGAAAGGGATCGATGTCGCGCTGGAGAAGGGCGGCTTTCTGGTCCTTGTCGGCCCCTCGGGCTGCGGCAAGTCCACGCTGCTCAACGCCATCGCCGGGTTGCAACCGCCGACCGCGGGCGACATCCGCATCGACGGGCAAAGCGTGCTGGCCCTGCACCCGTCCAAGCGCGACATCGCCATGGTGTTCCAATCCTACGCGCTTTACCCCAACATGACCGTCGCCCAGAATATCGGTTTTCCGCTGGAGATGTCCGGCACGCCCAAGGCGCAGCGCGAGGATGAAATCCGCGCCGTCGGCAAGACCCTGCAGATCGAACACCTGCTGGACCGCCGCCCCGGCCAGCTTTCGGGCGGCCAGCGTCAGCGCGTCGCAATGGCCCGCGCCCTGGTCCGCAAGCCCCGCCTGTTCCTGTTCGATGAGCCGCTGTCGAACCTTGACGCGAAACTGCGGGTCGAGGTCCGGGCCGAGATCAAGCGCCTGCATCAGCAGACCGGCGCCACCATCATCTATGTCACCCATGACCAGATCGAGGCGATGACGCTGGCGACGCAAATCGTGGTGATGAAGGACGGGGTGATCCAGCAATCGGGCACGCCCGCCGAGATTTACAACCGCCCCGCCAATATGTTTGTAGCCGACTTCATGGGCTCTCCCGCGATGAACATGCTGCCGGGTCAGGTCGCGGGCGATGGCCGCCACATGGCCCCCGATGCCGCCCCGGATCGCCTGCTGCCCCTGCCCTTTGCGCTGCGCGTCGGGCGTCGGATCGTCTTTGGCATCCGGTCTGAGAACATCTCGGCCGAGGGCAATGGAGTTGAGGCCCTTGACCTGCCCGTCGAAATCGTGGAACCGACCGGCTCGGATGTTTTCGTCTGGCTAAGACTGGGATCGGCACATCTGAGTGCGCGCCTTCCCGCCACATCTGATCCGCAACTAAATGAGAATTTGCGGATCACTATGGATATCAGTCGCGCGGTGATTTTCGACGGTGAAAGCCGCGAACGGATCGACGGGGCCGGACACTGACGCCCGACCCCGCGTTTTTCAGATAGCGCTGATCACCGCCGTCGCCCGCGTGCCACCAAGCGCGGCAAAGGCGCGCTGCCGACAGGTCAGGACGATGATCTGCTGATCCTTGGCGACCCGGTGCAAGGCGGTGAACATCGCCTCGATCCGGTCGTCGTCGCTATGGACCAGCGCATCGTCAAGGATCACCGGAACCGACTGCCCGGCATGGGCATAAAGCCGGGCAAAGGCCAGACGGGTCAGGATGGCGATCTGTTCGCGCGTCCCGCCCGACAGGATATCCAGCGACTCCTGCTGACCGTTGCGGGTCAGCGCCACCGGCAGCAGGCTTTGGTCGTCGATCTGCATGGCAGCGCCCGGATGCAGCACCGAGAGCAGCGGTTCCAGTTCCCGCAAGACCGGCGCGAAATAGGCGTCGCGGGCCTTGCGGCGGGCATCTTCCAGCGCACTGCGCAGACGGGAAAGGGCCTGCACCTCGGCCGCGTAGCGCGCCGCGCGGGCCTCGGCTGCGGTCAGCTTGCCGCGCACCTCGTCCAGCCGCTCCTCGATCCCCTGCTCGGCCAACGCCCCGATCGAGCCGTTCAGCGTCGCATATTCGCCGCGCAGCCTTTCGCGGCCTTGCTGGGCCTGCGTCACGACGGATTCCGCACGCGCCAGCCGGGCCTGAACCGTTTCCAGATCCGGCGCGGCGGCCTCAAGCGTCTGACACAGCGCGACCGCCTCGGTTTGCAGCCCGGTCTGCAAGACCAGATCGGCGCGCAACCCATGCAGGCGCCTGGCCAGCTGCCCCAGATCGCCCGCGTCGATCCGCGCCGCCTCGGCTGCTGCCTGCGCGACCTGAGCAGTCGAGCGGGCGACCGCCCTGCCCTCGCTCGCCGTCACCGCACGGGCATGGACCGCGCCAGACTGCGCGCGCGCCTCGGCCTCGGCGGCCAATGCCGCAGCCAAGGCAGCCTCCAGTCCAGCCGGGTCTTCGACCGGTTCCTCGGCGCGCCCTGCCCCGGCCTCGGCCCGCGCCAGTTCCTGCCGCAGCGTATCAAGGCCCTGCGGCGCCAGCTCGGCCAGCAGCGCGGCGCTGGCCTGCATCGCCTGATCCAGCCGCTGGGTTTCCGCCAGCCGTTGCCGGGCTTCGGCCACGGTCGCAGCCCCGCATTCGGCCAGCCGCGCGGTCAGTTCGGCATTGGCCCGCGTGAGGGCTTCGGCCAGACCTTCGGCGGCACCCGCCCCCGGATCGACCCGCATCGTCCCGATCCCCGGCAAAAGGAAGCTGCGCGCCGATGACAAACGCAGGCTGCCTTCGGGAATATCCTCGCCATCGGCGCTGATCCGCAGCGCGCCGTCATAGCGAATGGCGACGCTGACCGACTGCGCCTCAAGCTGCGCGGCGATGCGGTCGCGGGTCTCTCGCGCGGATTCCGCCCGCGTAACGCTGGCCGAGTTGACAGCTGTCAACTCGCGCTGCGCCCGGTCCTGATCCCGCTTGCGCTGCAGTTCCTCGGCCCGTTCCAGCGTCTTGCGCAGCTGCGTCGCCCGTTCGCGTGCGGCACGGCCAAGCAGCGCCCGCTGCGCGGCATCGAGCCGCGCGCGGATCGCCTGGGCCTGCCCCGAGGCCGCGCCCAAGGCATCGGCCGCAAGACGGTCCGCAGCCGCAGCTTCCTCGGCCCCGGTTTCAGCCTTCGCCAGCCTGTCGCGGGCCTGCGACAGCTCTGCCTCGGCCCGGCCCAACCGGTCCGAAAGCTGCTCCAACTGACCGATCCCGGTCTGCGTGGCCTGAACCGTCAGCTCGGCCAGCCGCAGTTTCTGCCGGGCCTCGGCCAGCTTCTCGGCATGTGCCAAGGCGGCGCGCTGTGCCTCGCGCGCCTGGGTCAAGGCGTCATTGCGAAGCCGCTCGGTCTCGGGATCGTCCAGTTGTTTCAGCTGCCGCAGCACCTCGGTCCGACGCGCCAGATCGCCCGACAGGCCCGCGGCCTTGCCGGCCAGATCGGCTTCCTGATCGCGCAACGTGGCGGCCTCATCGACGGCACGCGCCCATTCCGCACCGGCCTTGGGCTTCAGCGTCGTCGTGGCCAGCCGGCCCAGCTCCTCGGCCACGCGGGCCAGAACTGCATCCAGCCGCCTGCCGCCGGTCATCAACTCGATCTCGCCAGCGACCGAGGACAGCAGATCGCGCCGCGCCCCCAAGCCCCGCTCGCGCTCATTCTTGTCGTTGGCATTGGTGCCTTCGGGTTCGAGACCAAGCAGCCCTTGCCGCACCCAGAGCAGCCCCGAGGGACCGGCCAGTCCGTCGCCGAGCAGCCGGTCGATCCAAGCCTCAGCCTCGTCATCCTGCGCGACAATCCGGCCATTGCCGTCCAGCACCCGCGCGGTCGGACGAGACAGCCAGCGCTTTTCGATGCGGTAGCTGCCCTGCGGCAGGTCGATCTCGATCGCGGCTTCCGGCGCGCCACCGGCATGGGGTTGCAGCGCCTTGACGGTCTGGCGCGTACCGCGGTGGCGTTCAAAGAACAATGCATGCAGCGCGTCGAAGAAGGTCGATTTGCCGAATTCATTCGGCTCGGACAGCACGGTGATGCCGTCGCCGATTCCTTCGATCCGGGCGCTGCGGCCAGCGAAACGGCGAATGTTGGTCAGCTCAATGGCGCGGATCTTCATTTGCCGTTCTCCTGCGCAAAGGCGTAAAGCCGTGCCAATGCGGCGGATGAAATTTCACGCTCGGCCGAGGTGCGGCTGTCATCGCCAGCCTCAGAAAGCAGCGCCTCGGCGGCCTGTCGCAAGGCTCCGGCGCGGTCGATCAGGTCCAGATCGTCGGGCCGGGTTTCGGTGGCAAGGCCATGCAGGTCATGATCGAACCAGCCGAAATCCGGCCCGATCAGCGCCGCATGGGCATCCAGCGCGGCGCGCTGCTGCAAGGGCAGGCGACCGGTTGCCACCAGTCGCAACAGCCGGTCGCGGCGAAGCGTCGGATCGGGCAGGGCCTGCGACAGCTGCTGCACCGGATCATCGCCGGGCAGCACGTCCAGCGCGAGCGTCTGCCAGATGAATTGCCCGGTCTCGACCACCTGCACCGCAGCGCCCGGTGACACCAAAAGCGCCCCGGCGGTCATCGCATGCTTGAAGCCGTCGGCCTCGGGCGCGCCCGAATACCATGTCGCGGGGCCGACCTGCAGCCGCCCATGCCAGTCGCCAAGCGCCAGATAGTCCAGCCCCGAAATCGCCGCTCGATCCGGGGGGATGATGCCCGCCGTGCCTTCCTCGGCCGAGAAATCGGTGACGGCACCGTGGCCCAGCCCGATCCGCCGCATGCCCGCAGGGGTCGGCGCATCCATGGCCTCGGTCAGGTCACGGCCGGGACGGCGCTGGGTGCAGGGCGCGGGCAGCAGCATGGCACCGGGCAGAAATTCGATGGGCTCGGGCGTGGTGACGGCGCGCAGATTGGCCGGGCCATCCGCCGCGATCCGCCGCCACAGTTCCGAGGCGGCAAGGCTGTCATGATTGCCCGGCAGCATGTGCCAGGTGATGTCATGTTCGGCGGCCATGGCGCGAAGCGCGTGGCGCAGCGTGTCGGGGGCAGGGGTCTCGGCATCGAAAGTGTCACCGGCCAGCAGCACCGTGGTCGCGCCGCCTTGCCTTGCGGCCTGTGCCAGCCGGGCAATGCTGCCATGCCGGGCCTCGCGCAGTCGGTTCCGGATCGCCTCGGGATAGGCGCCGAAGGACTTGCCCAGATGCAGGTCCGATGAATGAATGAAACGCAGTGTCACAAAGCGTCCTTTTGAATGCCGTGCAGGATATGTCTTGGTTTTGACTGCATTTGTATGCCTGTGCCAGCGGATAATCCGAGTTGACAGCTGTCAACGATCACGCGGCCCTTGGTTCCCGCAGCAATGCCATCACCATTGCCGAGGCCGAGAACCCGCCCGACTCGGCCCGCTTGGACAAGGATCGCAGATAGGCGCCAGGATTGCGGATAACGGACGCGCGTTCCAGCATGCAGGCCAAGGCGATGGCCGCGCTGTCCTCACCCATTTTGCGATGGGATTCGGTCCAGACGTCGGGTTGGATGCCAAGCATCGGACGCACAAAGCCCGCGACCCGTCGTAAATCGCGCCAGTCGCGAATGGGGGATGGTGTGTAGTTCGCGATTTCAGGTGCCGCCTTCAGCACCAGTTCCAGCGGCAGCGCATGGGTTCTTTCGCTGTTCTGAGCAGATTCAGATTCTTTTTTAGATGAGTCTGAATCCTGTATGTGCCGCTCATTTTGGCTGTCATTGCCGCTTGGATTCGTTGTTTCGCGGGGCAGGGCAGTGCTTAGATCGTCGATGATCCGACGGGTTTCGCGGCGCATTTCCTCAAGCTGCTCCAGACCCAACTTGCGCCGCAGATGGCGCTGCAGGGTAGCCAAGGCGGCTCCGAGGTCCGTTACGCGGGGCAGGGCATTGTCCACGGCCCAAAGCAGCATCTTGGACGCATCCCGCAGGTGCAGGACGACGATCTGACGCAATTCGCGCAAGCGGCGCGATGCGTCGCGGTTGGTCTGAGCGGCAGTGGCAATCTGTTCGGCGCGGATCAGCAAGGGACGCAGATCGAAGCCAAAGGCCTGACCGCCTTGCAGCGCATAGCGTTTGCCGTTCGGGCTGTCATGGCGCAGGATCACCCCGGCCTTGACCAGAGCCGCCAGATGGCGACGCAGCGTGCTTTCGGGCATGCCATGCAGTCGGGCCGACAAGGTCTGGTTTGAGGGGAAGACGATCAGCCCCGGCCCATCCTCAAGGATTTTGCCCTGATGAAAGCTGGCCAGTGCAGATAACACCGCAACATCGCGGTCGGACAGGCCGAAATCGGCGCGGGCCTCGGCCAGATCGCGCAAAACCGCCCATTTGTCGACATGCGGGACCGGGGCAGGGGCCTCGGACAGGCTCTGATGCAACAGATGCCCAGCCGTCAACAGCCGCCGCCCGAAAGGCGTCGTGGAAATATGCCTCATTTGATTGTCACGGGGCAACAGTTTGCCGTCCGTCGGATCAGACGCCAGTTGACAGCTGTCAACTTTTGCCGTTATCTACGAGTGCTTAGATCGAGAAAACGGCCCTTCGGGATGTCCAGTCCTGGGGGGCTTTTCTTATGCCGGGTCGTGCCTCCTTGTTGGTTGCTGCTCAATTCTCCTTGGTGCCGGCTTGTCCAGTCAGCCAGTCACGGTGAAGGTCTGCAAGATTCTGGATCAGCCATTCGCCAAAGGCACTGCCTTCGCCGGTCAGTTCGATCACAGCTTTGTTTTTACTTGATTTTGCCTGCCCCAACGCAATACCGGTCGCGCTGCGCAGAAGTTGCGGGGTCGATTTGCCCCGCGGCGTCGAAAGCGAGGCCAGAACGGCGGCAAAGCGGCTGTCGGAATCCGGTCCAACTGCAGCCGCAACCAGTGCCGCCAGTGGGCGTTCCTTGCTTTTCTGGGCAAGGTTCAGCCAGCGGTCGCGTCCGGCGGACGGCGCGGCCCCAATGGCCTGAATCAGCCGCTCGGGGACGGCATCGGTGACGCTGAGCATGCGCGAGATCACCGTCTTGTCGATCGACAGCGCGTCGCCGATGATCTTGCGCTCAAAGCCCGCCTTGACCATCTGCGCGGCGAAATTCGCCTTTTCGATGAAACTCAGGTCCTTGCGGGCGGTGTTTTCCTGACCCTGCGCGACGACCAGTTCGCGGTCGTTCAGGGTGCGCACCATGGCGCGGACCGGCATCTGCAGCGCGCTCAGCGCCAGAACCCGGCGGCGGCCAAAGACGATGTCGTAGCGCCCCTCGTGATTGGGGGAATGGCGCAGCAGGACCGGAACCTGCTGACCATATTCGCGGATCGATTCCTTCAGCGCGGCGATTCCGGCCGGGTCGTCATCCAGACGGTCGGCGATCCCGGCATGGTCGATCAGTTCCGGCGCAACTTCGATAATGGCGCGGCTGCGCAACTCATTGATCGATTTGGAAACTGCGCCAATCGCACCGCGATCCGAACGCGGCACGCTGCGCTGGTCGTCCTGCACGGACGGGCCGCTCATCAGTTCTTTCAACAGATCCTTGCGCGCCATCACATCCCCTTGCCGCGGCCCCAGGCCGCCTGGATCAGGCCCTCGATCTCGCCATTGACGGCGTTCAGGCTTTCCATTGCGCGCTCATAGGTGGCGCGGGTGAATTGGGTGCGCTCGACCTCGTAAAGGGTCTGCTTGGTGATGCCGGCATCGGAAATCGCGGTCGATTTCAGCACCGGATGGTTCAGCACATGTTCCCCGAACATCGAGCGCATGAAGCTGACCATCTGGTTCTGCGGCCCGTCGCCCGGCTCGTAGCGGGTGATGACATAGCGCATCCAGTCGTAATCCATGCTGCCCCCGGCCTCGGCCACGACGCCCAGCAGGTTCGAGGTCATCAGCAGGAACTGGCACATGGACATCACGTCCAGCATCTGCGGATGCACGGTCACAAGGATCGCGGTCGCGGCGGACAAGGCGGACATGGTCAGGAAGCCAAGCTGAGGAGGGCAGTCGATGACGACGATGTCGTAATCGTCCTCGACCTCGGCCAAAGCGTCGCCAATCCTGGTAAAGAAAAAGCTACCCTGCCGTTCGCGCAACGCCATCGGTGTTGCGTGTTCGAACTCCATCAGGTCCAGATTGCCCGGAATCAGGTCCAGATTGGTGAAATAGGTCTTCTGGATGACGTCGCGCAGCGGCAGCGGGTCGTCATAGCGGATCGTGTCATAGATGGTGCCGCCATCGGGCAGGTCGAATTCCGGCTGCACCCCATGCAGCGCCGAAAAACTGGCCTGCGGGTCAAGGTCGATCCCCAGCACCCGATAGCCGTCCAGCGCCAGCTTCTGCGCCAGATGCGCGGCGGTGGTGGTCTTGCCCGAGCCGCCCTTGAAGTTGATGACGGTGATCACCTGCAAATGATCGCCCGGCCGCCGTCCCGGCAGGTAGGTTCCCGGCGTTTTCGCGCCTTTTTCCAGCATTTCGCGCAATGCGAGGATGTCGGCGGGGCTGTAATAGCGCCGCCCGCCGGCGCGGGTTTCCGGCGAGGGACCCTTGCCGTCCAGATCCAGCTTGCGCAGATAGGCGTCCTTGACGCCCAGCAGGTCCGCCACCTCACCCGAGGTGAACTTGCGCAGCTCGCGTTTCGCGTCTGGCGGGAACAATTGTTCCCGATGAGTCTGCAAACGCTCGGAAAGGGCGGCCGCATGACCACCCACAAGCTTGTCGATTCGCGTGCCTGGCCGCATGATATTCACTGTGCCTGCCCTCAGATTCCGGCCATTCTCACTGCTCGAGAGAATTGCTTGTTACGCTTTTGGCCGTCTTATTCTGTTTCTTGCGTAAATGAATGCGCGGAAACTTCGATTCTGGCAAGCAATTTTCCAAGGGCCGCCAGCATATTGCGGCAGGTAGCTGATCCACACGGGCGGGTGGCCTTGTCGCAGGTAAGGAAAAAGCCTAAATTGTAAGGCGAAATACAGGAACGGATTGCCACCATGTCGGAATCGACCATCACCATCAAGGGTCAGACCACCTTGCCCAAGGCGGTCCGGCAGGCGCTGGATCTGGGACCGGGCGACCGGCTGCGCTATGTGATTCTGGATGACGGGCAGGTGCGGCTGATGCGGACGCGGCCGGTTGCCGATCTGGCGGGCCTGCTGCGGCGCGAAGGCCAGCGCATCCGCAGCCTTGACGATATCGACGCCGCCATTGCCGCAGGTGCGGCGCGGGAAGGTGCCGCAGGTGCGGCGGGGGAATGATCGGCCTCGATACGAATGTCCTTGTCCGCTACCTGACGCAGGACGATCCCCGGCAATCGGCGCTGGCGACGGCGGTCTTTGCCGGGCTGAAGCCGGACGCGCCGGGATACCTGTCGCGTGAGGTCATGGTTGAACTGGTCTGGGTGCTGGAACGCGCCTATGACCTGCCGCGCCATGACATCGCCGAGGCTATCGACGGGCTGCTGTCCAGCCGCGAGATCGTGGTGGAAAGCCCCGACCGCGTCGGTCTGGCGGCCGAGCGTTATCGCAAGGGCGGCGCGGGTTTTTCCGATCAGATGATCGCGCTGGCGGCGCATGATGCGGGCTGCGAACGTATCCTGACCTTTGACCGCAAGGCCATCGCCCTTGCCGGGATGTCGGCGGTTCCAGGCGCCTGAGTTCCCGCGCGAATAATCCTTGACCTGACCGTTCACAGGGGCATCATCGCTAAGTCGCCCAGCGTATGAGGCCAGGCATGACCAGTTTCCGCGTGAATGGTCGGGACCATGATCTCGACATAGACCCGGACACCCCGCTGCTGTGGGTGCTTCGGGATGAACTTCATCTGACCGGTACCAAGTTCGGCTGCGGCATCGCGCAATGCGGGGCCTGTACGGTGATGCTGGACGGCATGCCGCGCCGCGCCTGCGTCACCCCGATCTCGATGGTCGAGGGGCGCGAGGTTACCACCATCGAAGGCATGGAGGGCCCCGAGACCGAGGCCGTTCGCGCCGCATGGACCGCCATCGACGTGCCGCAATGCGGCTGGTGCCAGTCGGGGCAGATCATGTCGGCAGTGGCGCTTCTGCAGGCGGTCTCGGCGCCATCGGACGAAGATATCGACAATGCCATGGCCGGGAATGTCTGCCGCTGCGCGACCTATATCCGCATCCGGCAGGCGATCCATGACGCCGCCAAAGTGCTGGAGGGCTGAGCCATGGGCTTTGAGACCACACGCAGGGGACTTCTGGCCGGGGGCGCGGGGCTGATGCTGGCGCTGACCCTGCCGATCGGGCGGGGCAGGGCGCAGGTGACAGTGGCGGGGCCGTTTGCGCCCAATGCCTTCATCCGCATCGGCACCGACGATCTGGTCACGGTGATGAGCAAGCATCTGGAGATGGGGCAGGGGCCCTATACCGGCCTTGCCACGCTGGTCGCCGAGGAGTTGGACGCCGATTGGGCGCAGATGCGGGCCGAGGGTGCGCCCGCCGATGACAAGCTTTATGCCAATCTGGCCTTTGGCGCGCAGGGCACCGGCGGCTCGACCGCCATCGCCAACAGCTTCATGCAGATGCGCAAGGCCGGTGCTGCGGCCCGCGCCATGCTGGTCGCGGCGGCGGCGCAGGAATGGGGCGTGCCTGCGGCTGAAATCACCGTCAAGGCCGGGGTGGTCGCGCATCCCGGCAGCGGCAAGACATCGGGCTTTGGCGCGCTGTCGGCGGCGGCGGCCAGTCAGCCCGTGCCCGAGGACCCTCCGGTCAAGGCACCTGCGGATTTCGTGCTGATCGGCAAGGACCGACCCAAGCTGGACACCAAGGCCAAGACCGATGGCAGCGCGCAATTCGCGCTGGACGTCTATCGCGACGGCATGCTGACCGTCGTCGTCGCCCATCCGCCGAAATTCGGCGCGACCGTGGCCAGCTTTGACGACAAGGACGCGCTGGCGGTCAAGGGCGTGCAGATGGTGCGCCAGATCCCCTCGGGCGTCGCGGTCTATGCCACGAATACCTATGCGGCGCTGAAGGGCCGCGATGCGCTGCAGGTCAACTGGGACGAATCCAAGGCCGAGACTCGCGGCTCGGCCGAGCTGTTCGAAGCCTTCACCAAGGCGGCTCAGGCGGGCGGCACCACGGTCGAGGAACAGGGCGATCTTGCTGCCTTTACCGGGGCGGCCAAGACCCTTGAGGCCGAATACCACTTTCCCTATCTGGCCCATGCCCCGATGGAGCCGCTGGATGCGGTGATCGAGGTCAAGGGCGGCAAGGCCGAGCTATGGTATGGCTGCCAGTTCCCGGCCTTTGACCGCCCGACCGTTGCCGCCACCCTTGGCGTTCCGGTCGAGGATGTGCAGATCAACGTGCTGTTGGCGGGCGGTTCCTTTGGGCGGCGGGCGCAGGGCTCGGCCCATCTGGCGGCCGAGGCGGCTGCGGTCGCCAAGGCGGCGGGTGCCGACGGCACCTTCAAGCTGCTCTGGACGCGCGAGGATGACATTCGCGGCGGCTATTACCGCCCGCTGACCGTCCACCGTTTCCGCGCCGGGCTGGACGATGCGGGCAAGATCATCGCCTGGGAAAACATCGTCGCGAACCAGTCGATCATGATGGGCACGCCGATGGAGCCGATGTTGCAGGGCGGGCCGGACAGCACCTCGTTCGAGGGCTCGACCGGGCTGCCCTATATTCTGGGGGCAAAACGCATCGGCTGGGCGCGGATGGAAAGCCCGGTCTCGGTGCTGTGGTGGCGTTCTGTCGGGCATACCCATACGGCCTATGCGGTCGAGACATTTCTGGATCAGGTGCTTGAGGCCGCCGGCAAGGACCCGGTCGCGGGTCGGCTGGAACTGCTGCCGCCCGAGGCCACCCGCGAACGCGGCGTCATCGAAAAGGTGGCCGAAATCTCGGGCTGGACGGGTCGGACCCGCGACGGCAAGGGCTATGGCGTCGCCTATACGAAAAGCTTCGGCACCTATGTCGCGCAGGTGGCCGAGGTGCAGGACATGGGCGGCGTCCCCCGCGTCACCAAGGTCTGGTGCGCGGTCGATTGCGGGATTGCCGTGAACCCCAATGTCATCCGCGCCCAGATCGAGGGCGGCATCGGCTATGCCCTTGGCACCGCGCTGCACAACCACATCTCGCTGGCACCGGGCGGAGAGGTCGAGCAGTCGAATTTCCACGACTACCCGATGCTGCGCATTTCGGAAATGCCAGCGGTCGAGGTCGCGATCATCGCCAGCGAGGCCGACCCGACCGGGATCGGAGAGCCGGGCGTCCCGCCCCTTGGCCCGGCCATGGCCAATGCCTGGCGCGCTCTGACCGGGCGCGCGCAGAATGTGCTTCCCTTTGGCGGGGCAACATCATGAGGGCGCCGTTCGCGGCGGTCCTCGCCCTTGTCGCCATGCCCGCCGTCGCGCAGGACGGGCTGTCCGGTCCCGACGCCTTTGCCGGGGTCAGCGATCAAAGCCAGCGTTCGGTCGCGCTGTTTGAGGAAATGGGCAAGGTCCTGACCCATCCGCGCTGCCTGAACTGCCACCCTGTCAAGGGCGGCCCGACGCAGGGCGACGACATGCATCCCCACAGTCCGCCGGTGGTGCGGGGTGATGCCGATTTTGGCGCGGCCGGGATGACGTGCAACACCTGCCACGGCGACAAGAACATCCGCCTGACCGGGCATGGCAGCATTCCGGGGCATGAGCCTTGGATGCTGGCCCCCGTCAGCATGGGCTGGGCCGGGGTCGGGCTGGCCGAGATCTGCGCCCAGATCAAGGACCCCGAACGAAATGGCGGCAAGTCGCTGGAAGACCTGTTCGAACACAACGCCCATGACGGTCTGGTCGGCTGGGGCTGGGACCCCGGCGAAGGCCGCACCCCCGCCCCCGGCAGTCAGGAACTGTTCGGCGCGCTGACTCGCGCTTGGATCGATACCGGCGCGGTCTGTCCGGGGTAAGGATGTGGCGTGATCACCGGCCAGCGGTGACCACGATCACTTCCCGGCGGTCTTGCCTTTGACCCATTCCCGCAGCCCCTGAAACGTCACGTAAAGCGCCGGGATCAGGAAAATACCGATCAGGGCCGCGGCCAGCATGCCGCCTGCGACCCCGGTGCCGACGGCGCGGCGGCTGAGCATGGCGGCACCCGTCGCGGTGACCAACGGAATGAGCCCCGCGACGAACGCAAAGCTGGTCATCAGGATCGCGCGGAAACGGTCGCGGGCACCGGCCATGGCGGCGTCGTGGATTTCCATCCCGGCCTCGCGACGGGCCTTGGCGAATTCCACGATCAGGATGGCGTTCTTGGCGGCCAGCGCGATCAGCACGATCAACCCGATCTGCGCATAGATGCCGAAATCCAGCCCCGCCAGCTTCAGCGCCGCCAGCGCCCCCGCCACCCCGACCACCACGGACAGCAGCACCGGGACCGGGATCGTCCAGCTTTCGTAAAGCGCGACAAGGAACAGATAGGCAAACAGCAGCGCCAGCGCGAGGATGGTCGAGGTCTGACCCGCAGCCTCTTTTTCCTGCAGCGCGGTTCCGGTCCATTCATAGCTGTAGCCGAGGGGCAGGGCCTTGGCGCTGATCTCCTCCATCGCCTGCAGCGCCGTCCCCGAGGCCACGCCCGGCGCGGGCGAGCCGTTCAGCGTGGCCGAGCGGTAGTTGTTGTAGCGCACGATGGATTGCGGGCCGACCGTATATTCGGCATGGGCGACGGCGCTGACCGGGACCATCTGCCCGGTATTGCTGCGGACATAAAGCGCGTTGATATTGTCGACGCTGGCGCGGTCGCTTTCGCGCGCCTGCACGTTCACCTGCCAGGTCCGGCCATACAGGTTGAAGTCGTTGACATAGATCTGGCCCAGTGTGCCCTGCAGCGTGGTGAACAGGTCGCTGACCGAAACGCCCAGCGTCTGCAACCTTTCGCGGTCCAGTTCCAGATAAAGCTGCGGCGAACCCGACGAGAAGGTGGTGAAGGTCGGGCCCAGCCGAGGGTCCTGACTGGCCGCGACCATCAGCCCGCCCGCCACCGCCGACAGATCGGCAGGCGCGCGCCCCTCAAGATCTAGTAGCTGGTATTCAAAGCCCGATCCCGTGCCCAGACCGATGATCGGCGGCAGGTTGAAGGCAAAGACCTGCGCCGACCGGATCGTCGCGCCCTTCTGCATGGCGGTGGTAATCGCGGCAAAGACGCTGCTTTTCGGATCGGCGCGTTCCTCAAAGGGCTTCATCGCGACGATGGCAAAGCCGCTGCTGGATTTCGCCAGCCCGTCAAGGAAGCTGTAGCCGGTCACCGACATCACGCCGCTGACGCCCTCGATCCCGGACAGCATGGTCTCGACCTCGCGCATGGCGACATCGGTGCGGTTGACGGATGAGCCTTCGGGCAGGCGGACCTCGACAAAGAAGGCGCCCTGATCCTCGGAGGGCAGGAAGCCGGAAGGAACCATGCGGAACAGGCCAAGCACCGCGGCCACGCCCAAGCCCAGCAGCACCAGCCCCAGCACCACCCGCCGCGCGATGAAGCCCGCGCCGCGCACATAGCCGTCCCGCGCATTGTCGATCCGGCGCGAAATCCAGCCCAGCGGCCCGCGTTTCGGCCCGTGATGCGGCTTCAGCAGGATGCCGCACAAGGCCGGGCTGAGCGTCAGCGCGTTGATCGCGGAAATCACCATCGAGACGGACACCGCCACCGCGAATTGCTGGAACAGTTGCCCCGAAAGGCCGGGAATGAAAGCCACCGGCACAAAGACCGACAGCAGCACCAACGTGATCGCGACGATGGCGCCGGTGATCTCGCCCATGGCTTCGCGGGCGGCCTCGGCGGCGGACAGGCCGGGGTTTTCCTCCATCACGCGCTCGACATTCTCGACCACGACAATGGCGTCGTCGACCACGATGCCGATGGCCAGCACCAGCGCCAGCAGCGACACGGTGTTCAGCGAAAAGCCAAAGGCCAGCATGACCGCGAAGGTGCCGATCAGCGCGACCGGCACGGCAATCAGCGGGATCAGCGTCGCCCGCACGCTGCCAAGGAACAGGAACACGACGATGATCACCAGAATAAAGGCCTCGATCAGCGTGTGTTCGACCTCGGATATCGAGGCCTTCACGAAGGCGGTGGTGTCATAGACGATGTCATAGCGCATGCCCTGCGGGAAATTCGCCGACAGGCGCTGCATCGCTGCCTCAATCCCTGCGCCCGCGGCAAGGGCATTGCCGCCCGGCAATTGGTAGATGCCGATCATCGCGGTCGGGCGGCCATTGTAGCGCGCATGGGTGTCGGAAATCTTGGCGCCCAGATCGACCTGGGCCACGTCGCGGATGCGCAGGAACGAGCCGTCGGGATTGGCCCGCAGCACGACATTGCCGAATTCCGCCGGATCGGTCAGCCGCCCCTGCGTGACAAGGTTCAGCTGGAACTGCGGATCGTCGGTCATCGGCTGCGCGCCGATCCGGCCGATGGCCGCCTGCACGTTCTGCGCCTTGAGTGCCGCGACGATATCGCCCGGCGTGATCTCAAGACTGGTCATCCGGTCCACGTCCAGCACGACCCGCATCGAATAATCCAGCGCCCCGAACAGCGCCGCGTCCCCCACGCCCGGCACGCGTTTCAGCGTATCCAGCACGTTGATGGTGGCATAGTTCGACAAGAACAGCGCGTCATGCGCCGGATCGTCCGAGCTGATCGAGATGGTCTGCAGCATCGCCGAGGATTGCTTCTTGACGCTGACGCCGGTGGCGCTGACTTCGGCCGGCAAGCCCGGCGTGGCCAGCGCCACCCGGTTCTGCACGTTGACGGTGGCAATGTCGGGATCGGTGCCGACGGCAAAGCTGACGGTCAGCTTGTAGGACCCGTCCGCGCCGCTGGTCGATTTCATGTACAGCATGTCATCGACGCCGATGACGCGGGATTCGATCGGCTGGGCGACGGTCGTTTCTACGACATCGGCCCCCGCACCGGGATAATTGGCCGAGACCGTGACCTGCGGCGGCACGATATCGGGATATTGCGCGATGGGCAGCGCGGTCAGCGCGATCAGCCCGGCCAGCGTCATCACGATCGAGATGACGGCGGCCAGACGCGGGCGGTCGATGAAAACCTCTGAGATCATGCTGATCAGCCCGCCGCGGGTGCGGTTGCCGCGTCCACGGCAATGCCGGGACGCACCTTGTTGATGCCCTCGGTGATGACCCGGTCGCCGGCCACCAGCCCGTCGGTCACGACGATCCGGCCCAGATGCGTGCTGCCGGTCTTGATCAGGCGGCGCTCGACCTTGGATTCGGCATTGACCAGCAGCACGAACGAGCCTTCCTGATCGCGCTGCACCGCCTGTTGCGGGATGGTCAGCGCCTGTTCGCCCTTGCGCTGTTCAAGCATGACCCTGACCAGCGCCCCGTCCAGAAGCGTGCCGTCGGGATTGTCGAACCTGGCCCGCACCAGCACGGTATCGGTGCCCTGCGCGACATTGGCGCTGATATAGTCCACATCGCCGGCGATCGGATATTCGGCGCCATTGGCCAGCGTCAGAAGCGCCACGGCCTCCTTGCTGACCTCGCCCCGCGCGATCCGCTCCTGATAGGTCAGGACCAGCGAGGTGGCGACCGGAAAGGTGACCTCGATCGGGTCCAGCAGGGTCAGGGTGGTCAGCGCCCCGCTATCGGGCCCGACCAGCGCGCCGACATCCACGGTGGTCAGCCCGGTAATGCCGTGAAAGGGCGCGGTGATCTGGGTATAGGACAATTGCAGCTTCTGGCGTTCCAGCGAGCCGCGCAGGCGTTGCAGCTCACCCTCGGCCTGACCTAGTTGGGCCTGTGCGATGTCCAGTTCATTTTGGGCGACGGCCTTGCGCCTGACCAGCTCTGCCTTGCGGTCGCGCTCCAGCGCGGCAAGGGTGCGCTGCGCATCGGCGGCGGCGATCTGGCCCTCGATCTCGGTCATGGCGGCGCGGTAATCGTCGTCCTGAATGCGGTAAAGCAGGCTGCCCGCCTCGACCCGCGTGCCTTCCTTGAAGGCGACTTCCTCAAGAAACCCCGAGACGCGGGCGCGCACGTCGATCTTTTGCGTGGCCTCGACCCGACCGGCAAAGCTGGCATTCTGGCGCACTTCGGTCATCTCGGCGGGGGCGACGATGACGGCAGGAGTGGCCTGCGCCATGGCCGATACTGGCAACAAGGCCAGCATCATCACCCGCAACCCCAGAAACGTCCGCCTCATGCATTCGCCCTCCGCCAGTTCTGGTTAAATCCTCTCATGCCCATCACATTCGCACAAGAAATCGCTGCAAAGGCGCATTCGCGGATTGTCTGGAACCGTCACCAAAATGCCCGATTGTTCAGCCATGCTGCGTCCCGCCCCGGTTTCGCTGGGCCTGCCGTGGCGCGGGACTCGCCTGCTGCGGGGCTTACGGTGCAGGCTGGGGCGGGGGTGTGGAAAGGTGGGACCATGGGGCTGATCGGAATTCTGCTGGCGCTGGGGGTGCTGATCGCGCTGGCCTATCGCGGATGGAGCGTGCTGCTGCTGGCCCCGATCGCCGCGCTGATCGCGGCGGCGCTGTCAGGGCAACCGATGCTGGCGCATTGGACCCAGACCTTCATGCCGGCGGCGGCGGATTTCGTCGGCCAGTTCTTTCCGCTGTTCCTGCTGGGTGCGGTCTTTGGCAAGGTGATGGAGGATAGCGGCTCGGTCCGGGCGATTGCCGATGAGCTGACGCGGCGGCTGGGGGCGCAGCGTGCCATCCTTGCGGTGGTGCTGGCGGGTGCGGCGCTGACCTATGGCGGCGTCAGCCTGTTCGTGGCGCTGTTCGTCCTTGCGCCCATGGCCGAGGCGCTGTTTCGCCGCGCCGACATCCCGCGTCGCCTGATGCCGCCTGCCATCGCGCTTGGCACCTTTACCTTCACGATGATGGCGATGCCCGGCACGCCCGCGATCCAGAACGCCATCCCGATGCCGTTTTTCGGCACGACCACCTTTGCCGCGCCGGGGCTGGGGCTGATCGCGTCGGCGATCATGCTGGGATTCGGCATGTGGTGGCTACGCCGCGCCGAGGCGCGCGCCCGCGCCCAAGGCGAAGGCTTCACCGAGATCCGCGCCCCCGAAATCGATCAGGCCGTCTTGCGCGAAAGGGCGGTGACGGCGCGCGAATTCGACCCGGCCGAGGCCACGCGCGGGCATCAAAGCCCCGATCTGCCCTCGGGGCTGGTTGCGGCCCTGCCGCTGCTGGTGGTGATCGCGGTGAACCTGACCATGTCGCTTCTGGTGTTGCCGGCGCTGGACCTGTCATGGCTGGCCCAGCCGATCTGGGGCGAGACCAGCTTTGGCGCGGTCAGCGGCGTCTGGTCGGTGGCGGTGGCGCTGACGGCGGCAATCGTCGTGGCGATCGGGCTGAACTACCGCCGCCTGCCGCGCCTGCGCGCGACGCTGGATGCGGGCGCCAATGCCTCGGTCCTGCCGATTTTTGCGGTGGCGAGCCTTGTGGGTTTCGGCGCGGTGGTCGCAGCGCTTCCGGCCTTTGCGCTGGTCCGCGAATGGGTCCTGTCGATCGAGGGCGGGCCGCTGGTGTCATTGGCGGTGGCGACCAATATCCTTGCGGCGCTGACCGGTTCGGCCTCGGGCGGGTTGACCATCGCGCTGGATGCGCTTGGCGAGACCTATCTGCAACTGGCGCAGGAAACCGGCATCGACCCGCAGCTTCTGCACCGCGTCGCGGTCATGAGCGCGGGCACGCTGGACAGCCTGCCCCATAGCGGTGCGGTGGTCACGCTGCTGTCGGTCTGCGGCGTAACCCCGCGCGCGGGCTATTTCAACATCGCCATGGTGGCGATTGTCGGCGCGCTGCTGGCGCTGGTGGCGGTGATCGTGCTGGGCACATTCGTCGGCAGCTTCTGATCCGGTCAGGCCCCGCTGATCGCCCGGTCCGCCAGCACCGCCGCCGAGGTGCGGTTGTCGACGCCCATCTTTTCGAACACCTGTTCCAGATGCTTGCTGACGGTGCGCCCGCTCAGGCCAAGGATGCTGCCGATATCGGTGTTGCTTTTGCCTTGGCTTAGCCAGAACAGCACCTCGGCCTCGCGGTCGGTCAGGCCGAAGCGGCCCGAAAGCAGCGCCTCGCGCGGGGTGTCGCTGCGGTCATGCAGCGCGATCAGCAGGTCGCGCCCCGCGCCCTGACCGATATAGGTCAGCTCCAGCCGGGCCGAGATCAGCTTTTGCGCCTGCGACAGCGGCACCCGCCGCAGCTGCGCCAGCCAGGCCAGCAGCTCACCCGAGGCAGCAGCCTGCGCCGGATCGATCCAGCCGGGAGGGGCATTTTCGATCAGCCGATGCCCGCGCGGTGTGGCCCATGCCAGCCCGCCCGTCTGGGTAAAGGCCGCGACCGCGCGGCCATTGGCATCCAGCGCATGGCGCGCGCTGGCCAGCTTCTGCGCATTCAGCAGATGCACGCTGAGCCGGGCGATCAGCTCATCAAGGTTCAGGGGCTTGGTGACGTAATCGACCCCGCCCGCGCGCAGCCCTTCAAGGATATGTTCCGGCGCGCCCAGCCCGGTCATGAAGATCACCGGTGCCGCCTGCGCCAGAGGATGCGCCTTCAGCATCCGGCAGGTCTGGAACCCGTCCATCCCCGGCATCACCGCATCCAGCAGCACGACATCGGGGACGACCCTCCCGGCCAGCCGCAAGGCGGCCTCGCCATCGCGGGCGGCCATGGCGGTGATCCCGGCCTGCTCGACCGCCTCGGCCACCATCATCAACGAGGCCGGGTCGTCATCGACGACCAGCGCGATGCTGCGGTTTTCTTCGTCAATCGGCATGGTGCGGGGCCGTGCGGGCATAGTCGTCAAGGACATCGACGATCCTTTCGAAATCAACTTCCATCAGCGCGTCGCCAAGACGCTGCGACAGGGCAGGGGGCAGGGGCAGGCTGGCGATGCGGTCGCGCAGGTCGCGGATGCGGCCAAGCTCGGCCAGTTCGCGCAGCATCCCGATCTGGCGGGCCGAGATGGGCGCTGCGGGTTCCTCGGCCACCGGACGCGCGCCGACGGGACGCCGCTCGATCTTGAGCAACCCGTCGATACGGGCGCGCAGGTCGTCTAGGATGCAGGGCTTGGCGATGAAGGCGTCATGCAGCGGGATTTCGGGCGCGCCGGATTCGGCCTCGCGCGCGTGGCCGGACAGGACCACCACCGGGCTTGCGGCATGGCCATTGCCGCGCAGCCATTGCAGGAATTCCCAGCCATTCATCCCCGGCATGTCCACATCGATCAGGAACAGGTCGGGGGTCACGTCCTCCAGCGCCTGCATCGCGGCCTCGGCGGTGCCGACAAGGACGGTGTTGAAGCCCTGCGGGTGCAGGTAGCTTTCCATCAACGCCAGATGGGTCGGATCGTCATCGACGATCATCAGCAGCCGCAGCCGCCCGTCATAGGGCTCGAGCACGGCGGCATGGGCCGGGACGGGCAGGGCGGGCACGTCGCGGGTCTGGGCCAGATACATCTTGAGCCGGAACAGGCTGCCCTTGCCGGGGCTGCTGCTGACCGAGACCTCGCCACCAAGGATATCGACCAGCAGCTTGGTGATGGTCAGGCCCAGCCCCGAGCCGTGGCGGGACATGTTCGTGCCGCGCTCGAAGGGTTTCCAGATCCGACCCATATCCGCGGGCGCGATGCCGATGCCGGTATCCTCGACCTCGATCGTCGCCACCTGATTGCGCCAGCCGATGCGCAGGGTGACGCGGCCATGATCGGTATAGCGAAAGGCGTTGGCCAGCAGGTTGATGACGATCTGGCGCAGGCGCTTTTCATCGACCACCACCCAGTCGGGCAGGGCGGTCATCCGTTCGATGACGAATTCCAGCCGCTTTTCGCGCGCCGTTTCCTGAAAGATGTCGGTGATCTGGCGCAGCAGATCGGGCAGCTGCACCGGGCTGCGGTTCAGTTCCAGCCGCCCGGCCTCGATCTTGGAAATATCCAGCAGCCCCTCGATCAAGCCGGCCAGATGTTCGCTGGAGCGGCGGATGGCGCGCACGGCCTCGCGCCGGCCGGTCGGGATGGCGGGGTCGGCATCCAGCAATTGCGCATAGCCGTAGATCGCGTTCAGCGGCGTGCGCAATTCGTGGCTGATCCCGGCCATGTAGCGGGATTTGGCAAGGTTCGCGGCCTCGGCCTTTTCCTTGGCTTCTTGCAGGGCGCGGTCGGTGCGTTCATGGGCGCGGATTTCGCGCAGCAGGCGTTCGGTCTGGCGTTCGGTGTCGCGTTGGGCGGCCAGACGGGCTTCGCGGGTCAGCAGGAACAGCCAGACCGCCATGCCGGATGCCACCATGGTCGAGGCAAGGATCACCGCCAGCAGCGGGTCCAGCCGGGGCTCATTGGCGGTGCTGCGGATCATCCATAGCAGCGCCGCGACGCCGCCGGTCACGATGCTGGTCCCGGCCAGAAATTGCGTCAGGCGGCCGCGCAGGATCATGTCCACCCGCTCGGGCAGGATCGCCTGCGCCCGCCTGCGGGTCATCTGGCCCAGCTTGGCATGCGGCTTGCAGATATCGTTGCAGCTGGCATTGAGCGAACAGCACAGCGAACAGATCGGCGCGGCATAAAAGGGGCAGTCGGTCATGTCCTCGCGGTCGAAGCGATAGTCGCACAGGCAGCACGAAATCAGCCCCTGCGGCATGTCCGGGGCGGGACGGGCAAGGTAATAGCGCCCCCCGGTTGCCCATGCGATCAGCGGCGCGATCAGGATCGCCCCCAGCAGCGCCACAAAAGGCGACAGCGCCCCCGTGGTCGCCCCGAACACCCCGGCATGGGCCAGCAGCGCCGCCAACGTGCCACCCGCCACCGCGCCCAAGCCCACCGGGTTGATGTCGTAAAGATGGGCGCGGCGGAACTCGACCCCCTTGGGCGACAGGCCCAGCGGCTTGTTGATGGTCAGGTCGGCAAACAGCGCCCCGATCCATGCCAGCGCGACATGGGCATAGACCGACAGCGTGGCTTCAAGCGCGGCAAAGACCCCCAACTCCATTAGCAGCAGCGCGATGGCCACGTTGAAGAACAGCCAGACCACCCGGCCCGGATGGGCATGGGTGATGCGGGAAAAGAAATTCGACCATGCGATCGAACCGGCATAGGCATTGGTCACGTTGATTTTCAGCTGCGACAGGATCACGAAAACTCCGGTCAGCAGCAGCGCCAGCCCCGGCCATGGGATCACCTGTGAATAGGCGTTGTGATACAGCGCCGTCGGGTCGATGGCATGGCTGAAATCCAGCCCCTCGCGCTGTGCCAGCGTCACCAGCCATGACCCGGCCAGCATCTTGATCGTGCCCAGCACCACCCAGCCCGGCCCCGCCGCGACGAGCGCGATCCACCAGCGGCGACGCTCGCGTGCGGTCTTTGGCTCGGGCAGGAAGCGCAGGTAATCGACCTGCTCGCCGATCTGGGCGATCAGCGCCAGCACCACGC
Organism: Paracoccus litorisediminis; assembly: GCF_009711205.1. Taxonomy (GTDB): domain Bacteria; phylum Pseudomonadota; class Alphaproteobacteria; order Rhodobacterales; family Rhodobacteraceae; genus Paracoccus; species Paracoccus litorisediminis. The sequence continues at coordinate 270,004 of NZ_WMIG01000003.1, forward strand.
CCGAGGCCGCGCCGAACGCCATCAGCGGCGTCACCTGCGGCCCGGTCACATTGGCCAGCGCCCGGCCCTCATAGGTGGTCCAGCCCGACAGGTCGTAACCGGCAAAGGCCAGCAGCAGAAAGGGCAGCACATGCAGCGCGATCCACAAAGGCTGGGTCAGCGCCTGAAAGGCCGAGATCTTGGAAAACCCGTTCACCACCAGCGGAATCACCGCCACCGCCGCGATCAGGTAACCGATCGACAGCGGTATCCCGAACAGCAGGTTCAGCGCCATGCCAAGGATCGCGGCCTCAAGCGCGAAGAAGATGAATGTGAAGCTGGCATAGATCAGCGAGGTAATGGTCGAGCCGAAATAGCCAAACCCCGCCCCCCGCGTCAGCAGGTCGATATCGACCCCGTAGCGCGCGGCGTAATAGGAAATCGGCAGGCCGGTGACGAACAGGATCAGCCCGCCCCACAGGATCGCCATCAGCGCGATGTCAAAGCCCCAGTTCAGCGTGATCGCCGCCCCGATCGCCTCCAGCGCCAGAAACGAGATCGACCCCAGCGCCGCATTGGCGACGCGCCCCGCCGTCCAGCGCCGGGCGCGGCGCGCGGTGAAGCGCAGCGCGAAATCCTCGATGGTCTCATTCGCGACCCAACGGCTGTAAAGCCGTCGCTCGCGCGTCGCCTGAAAGGCCGTGATCATTCTGTCTTCCCTGTCCAGCCGGACTTTGCCGACCTGCGCCGCCCACGGTTATTCCGCGGTGCGGCAATTCTGTCCTGTGCCTAGCTTAGGGGGAAAAATGCGCAACTGAATACGTCAGATGACGTATGTTGCACTGCAGCATTCGGCCCCAGTCTTGGCGCAGACGGCGAACACCACGCCCTAGCCCTCGCCCCCAGACAGGAGCCCTTCATGACCAAGAAGTCCCCTCAATCCCCGCTTGGCGCGCCGTCGCGCCGCGCCTTTCTGGCCGCATCGGCGGCGCTTTCGGCATCGCTGTTCCTGCCCAAGGGGCTGAAGGCGCAGGACTTCCCGACCGCCGCCGTCAATACGACCGGGCTGGCCGTGACCGATACCGATGTCACCGTCGGCATCCTGCATTCGGTGACCGGCACCATGGCGATTTCGGAAACCGGCTCGGTTCAGGCGGAAAAGCTGGCGATCGACCAGATCAACAAGATGGGCGGCGTGCTGGGCCGCCAGATCAAGTTCGTGCAGGAGGATGGCGCATCCGACTGGCCGACCTTCGCCGAAAAGGCCCGCAAGCTGCTGGTCGACGACAAGGTCGCCTCGGTCATGGGCTGCTGGACCTCGGCCAGCCGCAAGGCGGTGCTGCCGGTCTTTGAGCAGTATAACGGGATGCTGTATTACCCGACCTTCTATGAGGGTCTCGAGCAGTCGCCGAACGTCATTTATACCGGGCAGGAAGCCACCCAGCAGATCATCTCGGGGATCGACTGGGTGACGCAGAACAAGGGGGCCAAGACCTTCTACCTGCTGGGCTCGGATTACATCTGGCCGCGCACCTCGAACAAGATCGCCCGCAAGCATATCGAGAAGCTGGGGCTGGAAGTGGTCGGCGAGGAATATTACCCGCTGGGCCACACGACGTTCAACTCGGTCATCAACAAGATCAAGCTCAAGAAGCCCGACGTGATCTATGCCATCGTCGTCGGCGGCTCGAACGTGGCCTTCTACAAGCAGCTGAAAGCCGCGGGCATCGACATGACCAAGGAAAAGCCGCTGCTGCTGACCATTTCGGTGACCGAGGACGAGATCCGCGGCATTGGCGGCGAAAACATCGACGGCGCCTATGCCTGCATGAAGTATTTCCAGTCGCTGGACAATCCGAACAACCTCGATTTCGTCAAATCCTTCAAGGACATGTACGGGCAGGACATGGTCATCGGCGACGTGACGCAGGCCGCCTATCTGGGCCCGTGGCTGTGGAAGGCCGCCGTGGAAAAGGCCGGCAGCTTCGACATCGACAAGATCAAGGCCGCAAGCCCCGGCATCGAGCTGGCGACCGCCCCCGAGGGTTACGTCAAGGTCCATGAGAACCACCACCTGTGGTCCAAGACGCGGGTGGGCCATGCCCAGCCGGACGGGCAATACAAGGTTGTCTTCGAGACCGCCGACCTGGTCGAGCCGAACCCCTTCCCCGAGGGCTACCAGTAAGGGCATCCCGGCCGCGCGGGCGCGAGCCGCGCGGCAGACTGCGCCGGGCCGTATCGGTCCGGCGACCTCTTTCCCGCAATCCGCCCGGAGGTATCCGATGTTCGCCGATTACAGCTGGGGCGAGCTCCTGTCGATCTTTGCCATGCAGGGCTTTGCCGGTCTTATCCTATTCTCGGTTTTCGTGCTGATGGCGCTGGGGCTGGCGATCATCTTTGGCCAGATGGGCGTCATCAACATGGCGCATGGCGAATTCATGATCCTGGGCGCCTATGTGACCTATCTGGTCTCGCGCCTGTTCGAGACCTACCTGCCGTCCCTGTTCGGCATCTATTTCTTCGTCGCCATGGCGCTGGCCTTTGTCGTCGCCGGCGCGCTGGGGATGTTGGTCGAATGGGCGCTGATCCGCAGGCTTTACAAGCGCCCGCTGGACACGCTGCTGGCGACATGGGGCCTGTCCCTGATCCTGCAACAGATTTTCCGCAGCGTTTTCGGCGCGCGCGAGGTCGGCGTCACCATCCCGCAATGGATGATGGGCTCGCTGCCTTTGACCGACATGATCGAGGTCCCGATCAACGGGCTGTTCGTCATGGCGCTGGCCATGGGGATTTCGTTGGCGATCTATCTGCTGATGTTCCGGTCGCGCTGGGGGCTGCAGGTGCGCGCCGTGGTCGCGAACCGGGTGATGGCGGATGCGGTGGGCATCAATACCGGACGCACCGACCGGCTGACTTTCGGCATCGGCTGCGGGGTCGCGGGTGTCGCCGGGGCGGCATTCACCATGATCGGCTCGACCGGGCCGACCTCGGGGCAGCTTTACATCGTGGACACGTTCCTTGTCGTCGTCTTTGGCGGCGCGGGCAGCCTGATCGGCACCATCGCCTCGGCCTTCTCGATCAGCCAGGCGCAAAGCTTCCTTGAATTCTTCCTGTCCGGCTCGATGGCCAAGGTCCTGACCCTGCTGGGCGTGGTCGGCATCCTGATGGTCCGGCCGCAAGGCCTGTTCGCCCTGAAACTGCGCAAATGAAAGGCCAGCCATGAGTGATTTTCCTGCAATGGCACCCGGCCGCGAGACCGGCTTCCTGAACCGGACCGAGATGCTGGGCGCGGCCGCGCTGGCGCTTGTGATCTTTGTCCTGCTGCCCTTGGCGCTGGACCCGTTCCGGCTGAACCTGTTCGGCAAATACCTGACCTATGCCTTTGTCGCGGTCGGCCTTGTGCTGTGCTGGGGCGCGGGCGGCATCCTGAGCCTGGGGCAGGGGGTGTTCTTTGGCCTTGGCGGCTATGCACTGGCCATGTTCCTGAAGCTGGAGGCATCCACCCCCGAGGCCACCGCGATCCAGTCCACCCCCGGCATCCCGGATTTCATGGACTGGAACCAGATCACCGCGCTGCCCGGCTGGTGGCAGCCCTTCCATTCGCTGGGCTTCACCATCTTCGCGGTGGTGGCGGTGCCGGTGATCTTTGCCTTCATCATCGGCACGGCGATGTTCCGGCGCCGGGTGGGCGGGGTCTATTTCTCGATCATCACCCAGGCCATCGCGGCGATCCTGACCATCCTGATCATCGGCCAGCAGGGTTATACCGGCGGCGTCAACGGCATCACCGACCTGCGCACGCTCAAGGGCTGGGACATCCGCACGGATGAGGCCAAGACCGCGCTGTACTTCTTTAACGGCGCGCTGCTTTTCGCCTGCCTCGCGCTGGCACAATTCGTCCGCCGGTCCAAGCTGGGCCGCATCCTGATCGCCATGCGCGACCGCGAGGATCGGGTGCGCTTTTCGGGCTACGATGTCGCCTCGTTCAAGATCTTCGTCTTCTGCCTTGGCGCGGCTTTCGCGGCCATTGGCGGGGCGATGTTCACGCTGCAGGTGGGCTTCATGTCGCCCAGCTTCGTCGGCATCGTCCCCTCGATCGAGATGGTGATCTTTTGTGCGGTCGGCGGGCGCAATTCGATCCTTGGCGCGGTCTGGGGCACGCTGCTGGTCAACTGGGCCAAGACCACCTTTTCCGAAGGCTTCCCCGAGCTTTGGCAATTCGGCATGGGCGCGCTGTTCATCGCCGTGGTGCTGGTCTTTCCCGACGGGTTGGCCGGGCTGTGGAAGAGCCATGTCGAGCCACTGTTCGGGCGGCTGAAACCCCGCACCTCTGCCCCGCAACCCGCTGAATGAGGCCGGACATGACGGAAACCAAGGACAGTTTCATCCTGACGGTCGAGGACCTGACCGTATCCTTCGACGGGTTCAAGGCGGTGAACGGCCTGAACCTGTATGTCGAACCCAACGAATGCCGGGTGATCATCGGCCCGAATGGCGCGGGCAAGACCACGGTGCTGGACCTGATCTGCGGGCGCACCCGCGCCACCGGCGGCTCGGTCCGGTTCAAGGGTCACGAGCTGCTGAAAATGCGCGAGGACCAGATCGTCCATGCCGGGGTCGGGCGCAAGTTCCAGAACCCTTCGGTCTATGAAGACCTGACCGTGTTCGAGAATTTGGAAATCTCGTATCCGCGCGGCTATTCGGTCTTTGGCGCGCTGGCCTTCCGCCGCGATCAGGCGGTGCGCGACCGCATCAACGAAATCGCCGAGACCATCTTCCTGAAAGACCACTTGCAGGAAAAGGCCGCCTATCTGAGCCACGGCCAGAAGCAGTGGCTGGAAATCGGGATGCTGCTGATTCAGGACCCGGAACTGCTGATGCTGGACGAACCCGTCGCCGGCATGTCGGTGGCGGAACGGGTCAAGACGGCCGAGTTGCTGAACCGGATCATCGCCGACCGCTCGGTCATCGTGATCGAACACGACATGAAATTCGTCGAGGACATCGCGACCCGCGTCACCGTGCTGCATCAGGGCAAGCTGCTGGCCGAGGGCTCGATGGCCCATGTCCAGGCCGATCCCAAGGTCATCGAAGTCTATCTGGGCCATTAAGGGGGCATGAATGCTTGATATTGCGGAACTCCGTTCGGCTTACGGCGAAAGCGAGATCCTGCATGGCATGTCCATGCAGATTCCCAAGGGCCAGATCGTCGCCATCATGGGCCGCAACGGCATGGGCAAGACCACGCTGATGAAGACCCTGATGGGCATCGTGCCCACCAGGGCGGGCAGCGTCCGCGTGGATGACAAGGATGTCACGGCGTTGAAGCCGCATGAGCGCGTCGCCTCGGGCATCGCCTATGTGCCGCAGGGGCGGATGATCTTTTCCGCGATGACGGTGCAGGAAAACGTCGAAACCGGCCTGACCGTCACGGGCGAAAAATCCGTCCCGCCCGACATCTATGAGCTGTTCCCGGTGCTGCTTGAGATGAAGAACCGCCGTGGCGGCAACCTGTCCGGCGGGCAGCAGCAGCAATTGGCAATCGCACGGGCCTTGGCGTCGAAGCCCAAGGCCCTGCTGCTGGATGAGCCGACCGAGGGCATCCAGCCCTCGATCATCCGCGAAATGGCCCGCACCCTGCGCCGCATCCGCGATGAGCGGGGCCTGACCATCATCGTGTCCGAACAGGTGCTGAGCTTTGCCCTGGATGTCGCCGACCGCGTGATGGTCATCGAGAACGGCGAGATCGTCCATGACGCGCCCCGCGATGGCATCGACGAGGCCCGCATCGCCCGCTTCCTTTCAGTCTGACAGCCAAGAGGAGATTTGAATTGGCCGATACCCTGATTTCCGTGGACCTTTCGGAAAGCCCGCTGACGAACGAGAAAATCCACAACCGCTGGCATCCCGACATCCCGATCGCCGTCTGGGTCGAACCCGGCGATGAGTTCAAGATCGAGTGCTATGACTGGACCGGCGGCCAGATCAAGAACAACGACGACGCATCCGACGTGCGCGATGTGGAACTGGAGCAGGTCCATTACCTGTCCGGTCCCATCGGCATCAAGGGTGCCGAGCCGGGCGACCTGCTGGTGGTCGAGATCCTCGACATCGGCGCCAAGGAAGAGATGCAATGGGGCTTCAACGGCTTCTTCTCCAAGCAGAATGGCGGCGGTTTCCTGACCGAGCATTTCCCCGAGGCGCAGAAGTCGATCTGGGATTTCCACGGCATGTTCACCAAGTCGCGCCATGTGCCGGGCGTGAAATATGCCGGTCTGATCCATCCCGGCCTGATCGGCTGCCTGCCCGACCGCAAGATGCTGGACATGTGGAACTCGCGCGAAAAGGACCTGTTCGACACCGATCCGACCCGTGTGCCGGGGCTGGCGAACCTGCCCACCACCAAGGCCGCCCATATGGGCGCGATGAAGGGCGAGGCCCGCGAAAAAGCCGCCGCCGAGGGCGCGCGCACCGTTCCCCCGCGCGAACATGGCGGGAATTGCGACATCAAGGACCTGTCGCGGGGCTCGACCATCTATTTCCCGGTCTATGTCCCCGGCGCGGGGCTTTCGATGGGCGACCTGCATTTCAGCCAGGGCGATGGCGAGATCACCTTCTGCGGCGCGATCGAGATGGCCGGCTGGCTGCATCTGAAGGTCAGCCTGATCAAGGACGGCATGCAGAAATACGCCATCAAGAACCCGATCTTCAAACCCTCGCCCATTGTTCCGAAATATGACGACTACCTGATCTTCGAGGGGATTTCCGTCGATGAGGGAGGCAAGCAGCATTATCTGGACGTGCAGATCGCCTATCGTCAGGCTTGCCTTAACGCGATCGAATATCTGAAGAAATTCGGCTATTCCGGGGCGCAGGGCTACGCGATCCTGGGGACGGCGCCGGTGCAGGGGCATATCTCGGGCGTGGTCGACGTGCCCAATGCCTGCGCGACGCTGTGGCTGCCGACCGACATCTTCGATTTCGATCTGAAGCCGAATGTGAACGGACCGGTCAAGATGCTGGACGGCTCGGTCGATATTCCGCTGGCCCCCGATCTGTAAGCCAGATGGCCGGGGGACGCCCCCGGCCCCACCACCGTTGGAGGCTGGATATGCCCACCTATGACTATATCTGCAGCGATTGCGGGTCGTTTCAGGCCCATGCCGCAATGGCCGATTTTGAGAAGCCGCATTCCTGCCCGTGGTGCAGCGCGCCTGCCCGCCGCGCCATGCTCAGCGCACCGCTGCTGGCCAATATGGATGCCGGACGCCGCCATGCGCATGTTACGAATGAGCGCAGCGCCGACAGCCCCCGCCGCTCGCACGGGGCGGGCTGTTCCTGCTGTTCGGGCGCGGCCAAGAAGAAGCCCACCGGCACGCTGCACCGGCCCGACGGCTCAAAAAGCTTCCCGGCGAAACGGCCGTGGATGATTTCGCATTAGTCGCGATCTGGCGAGGGGTGATCCCCTTGCCAGCGTCCATCCTGCGGAGACTAATTCAACCATAGCGGGAGCTACGCGTTATATTCGGCGTCTCGTCCCGCTTTTGCCACAGCCAATCCGTTTCGTGACATCGAAGCGGATTTTTCTTTCATTATGCTTGACTTGTCGTATCTTTCGCCTCGCTCACGGATAGATTCTTTTGATTGAGGCTAGTTTTGCGCAACTTTTCCGGCGCCGCATTCGCGGCCCTTGCATTTCTGGGATGCAGCTTATCCGCGAGTGCCGATGACTGGTCAGGCTGTCATGCCGGGGTCAATCTGGGCGCGGCGCGGGCCAAGTCCACGGTGACGGATATGCTCTATGACGAGGGTCCCTATGCCGGGGCTGCGGCGTGGAACGGGGTTGGGGAAAGCGTAACGGCGGATGGTACCGATGCTTCGGTCGGGATGTCGCTGGGCTGTGACCGGCAGGTCGTGCCGATGGGCGAAGGGGCCTTGGTCATCGGTGGCGTTCTGGACATTGCCGCGCTGAATACCGGGGGCAGCGCCGCTTTTGGCGGGGCAGGGCACGACACTGTCGCGGCGTTTGAGGTGAACTCGGCTGCCAGCCTGCGGTTTCGGGCGGGCTACGCGCAGCAGGATCGGTTTTACTACCTGACCGGCGGCGTCACGCGCGGCGATATTGATGTCTCGGCGCGCGACCACGGGGGTCCGGCGTTGATGCAGGTCTCGGGTGGGGGCGGCAAGTCGGGCTGGGTGATCGGCGCGGGCGTCGAATGGCGCGTGGCCGAAAACCGCACGCTGGATGCCAGCCTGCTGCATTACGATTTCGGCACCCTGACCGCGACCGGAGAGGCGCGCGACCCCGCCGGGGCATTCCCGCGCTTTGAACATGACGTCACCGTCGACATGCTGCGCATCGGCCTGAACTGGCGGTTCTGACATTCATGTCCGACAGCAGCGCGGCATTGGCCGACAGCAATACCGGTGATCGGCAAGGCCCGCTGATCACCTTTTCCGCGGGCTTTGCCGATTGGCTGGACGCGCATCGGGCGGCGCTGGCGCTGACCACCTATCAGGCCGGGCGGTTGTTCTTTGTCGGACGCAAGCCCGATGGTGGCATTCGCGCACATGAACGGCTGATCGAGAATTGTCAGGGCCTGTGGACCGACGGGCAGACGCTGTGGACCAGCAGCGCCTTTATGCTGTGGCGGTTCCAGAATGCGCTGGCCGAAGGTGAGGTCACTCCATCCGGGGCAGATCGAAAATTCGTCCCGGCCGAGGGGCGGGTGACCGGCGCGATCGACTGCCATGACATCGCCATGGGCGAAGTCGATGGCGCCCCGCGCCCGATTTTCGTCAATACGCTGTGCAACTGCCTTGCGACGTTCAGCGACACCCACAGCTTTCGCCCGCTGTGGATGCCGCGTTTCATCAGCGCGCTGGTCGCCGAGGATCGCTGCCATCTGAACGGCCTGGCGATGGAGGGCACGCGTCCGGCCTGGGTCACGGCGGCAGGGCGCGCGGACATGACGGACGGCTGGCGCGATCAGCGCCAATCGGGCGGGGTGCTGATCGACGTCGCCAGCGGAGAGATCGCCGCCTCGGGGCTATCGATGCCGCATTCGCCGCGGCTGCATGACGGCCAGCTTTGGCTTCTGAATTCGGGCAGCGGCGAATTCGGCCATGTCGATCCCAAGGACGGGACATTCACGCCGCTGTGCTTCTGTCCGGGATTTGCGCGCGGGCTGTCCTTTGTCGGCCAATACGCGGTGATCGGCCTGTCCCTGCCGCGCTACGGAGGCAGCTTTTCTGGGCTGGCACTGGACCAGATGCTGGCCGGGAAATCCACGGTGCCACGCTGCGGTCTGCTGATCGTCAACCTGCGCACCGGCGCGGCGGAACATTGGCTGCGCTTCACCCATACCATCACCGAGCTTTACGACGTCGCCGTCTTGCCCCGGACCCGCGCTGCCGAGGCGGTCGGCTTCCGCAATGACGAGATCTGTCGCGAGATCCGCTGTCAGCCGCATGACATTCCCCTGACCGGCCACACCCCCATTCGAACCGAGGACATCCGATGAGCATTTTCAAACAAGGCCTGGTGCTGGCGACGGCGGGTAATCCAATGGGTGTCGCGATTGCCGATGTGGATGGCGACGGCCATCTGGATGTGCTGACGGCCGGTTTCAGCGGTGTGAACGTCTGGCTGGGCAGCGGGGACGGCAGCATGACCCCTGCTCCGTTGGTGCCGACACCGGTAAGCTACAGGATCGTGACCGGGGATCTGGACGGGGACGGGGATATCGACTTCCTGACCACAAATGGAAGCAATGACGGCGTCACCGTTGGCCTGAACTCAGGCGACGGAACCTTCACCACCAGCCGTGTCGGGGTGGGCAGCGAGCCGCGCGGGCTTGGTCTTGCGGATCTGGACGAGGACGGAGATCTGGATTTCGTCTCGGCCAACTTTTATGGCGGCAGCCTGTCGGTGATGCTGGGGAATGGGGATGGCACCTTTAGCCCAGCTGCAGGCGGGGATATCTCGGACGGTCCGGACCGGCCTGTCGAGACGACGATCGCCGATTTCAACGGCGATGGCCATATGGATCTGGCAGTAACCGACCAGAGTGCGCGCAACGTGGTGATCCTTTTCGGTCATGGCGACGCAAGCTTCGATGCCCCTGTCCCAGTCGGCACGAGCACACTCTCGAACGCGATCACATCGGGCGATATCGACGGCGACGGCGATATTGACCTGATCGTCGGGCAATATGGCACAGTGATGGTTTCGGTGCTCAGAAATGACGGCACAGGTCAGTTCAGCACGGATCTCACCATCGCCGGGTCGGTAAACAATTCCTATGACGCCGCGCTTGGCGATCTGGATGGCGACGGCGATCTGGACATGGTGGTGACGGATGCCGGCTCCAGCTTTATAAACGTCCTGTTCAACGATGGCGCGGGCAACTTTGCCCTGGAGACCGGATCGACCATTGCCGTCGGCACCTCGCCCACCGGAGTATCGCTGGGGGATTTCGACGAGGACGGCGACCTGGACATCGCGACCGCGAATCTAAATTCGAACAGCTCGCACGTCCTGATCAACACCATGGCGACCTATTCCGTCGGCGCGACCTCGGACCTTGAGGAACAGGCTGGTGGCGCGGGGGGTGAACTGGTCTTCACCATCACCCGCACCGCCACATCCGAATCCGAGGTGGTGAGTTTCGCCTTGGGCGGCACCGCGACTGCGGGTTCGGATTACACTGCCCCCGGCAGCCTGACTGCCAGCTTTGCCGCCGGTGAGGCCACGGTCGTCATCCGCATTCCGATTTCGCCGGACACCCGGATCGAGAATGACGAAACCGTCACCCTGACCCTGACAGGCACCAGCGGCGAGGGAAGGATCTCGACTGGCGCGGGTGCCGCGACCGCGCTGATCATCACCAATGAGCTGCCGAACGTCGCCCCCTCGGGCACCGATCGGACGATCACCGTGATCGAGGATGGCAGCCGCACCATTGGCGCGGCCGATTTCGGTTTCTCGGATAGCGAAGGTCACAACCTGTCCGCGGTCAGGATCTCGACCGTGCCCGCTACCGGGCAACTGCTGCTGAATGGCGTCGCGGTGAGTGCGGGGCAGATGGTTTCTGCCAGCGACATCGCGTCGGGGGGGCTCGTCTATCATCCCGCCGCGAATGGCGACGGCAACGGCTATGCGTCCTTTACCTTTCAGGTGCGCGACGATGGTGGGACGCAGATCGGTGGCACCGATATGGACCAGACACCGAACAGCCTGACGATCAACGTGACGCCAGTGAACGACGCGCCGGTGCTGACCGGCGATCTGCGTGCCACCGTGGCCGAGGGCGGGCGCTATGTCCTGACCGGCGCGGATATCGGCTTCAGCGATCCCGATGATAGCGCATCGGGCGTGGTGTTCCGGGTCTCGGGGGAAAGCAATGGCGTGCTGCGCGTGGGTGGCGCGGTGGCCAGCAGCTTTACCGCCGCCGATATCACGGCGGGCCGGGTCAGCTTCACCCATAACGGGTCCGAGACCGGCGCGGTCTCGTTCCGGGTGTTGGTCGAGGATGGCAATGAGGACGGATCAGCCCCGACCCAGCAGATCTTCACCCTTGCGGTAACGCCGGTGAACGACGCGCCGGTGCTGACCGGGGACCTGCGGGCCACCATGGCCGAAGGCGGGCACTATGTCCTGACCGGCGCGGATATCGGCTTCAGCGATCCCGATGATAGCGCATCGAGCGTGGTGTTCCGCGTTTCGGGGGAAAGCAATGGCGTTCTGCGCGTGGGTGGCGCGGTGGCCAGCAGCTTTACCGCCGCCGATATCACGGCGGGCCGGGTCAGCTTCACCCATAACGGGTCCGAGACTAGCGCGGCCCAATTCCGGGTGCTGGTCGAGGATGGGAATGAGGACGGCTCAGCCCCGACGGCCCGCACCTTCAACCTGGGCGTGACCCCGGTGAATGATGCGCCCAGCCTTGCGGTAACGCCGCTGGTTTCGACATTGGCCGAGAATGCGCCGACCACGACGGCGATCCGGGTGGCGAACCTGACGATCTCGGACATTGATGGCGGGACGAACCACCTGACGCTGACCGGGGCGGATGCGGGTCTGTTCGAGATCAGGTCGGGCGCGGTCTGGCTTAGGGCCGGGGCGGTTCTGGACTTTGAGTCCAACCCGACGCTGGACGTGACCCTGCGGCTTGACGATCCGACCATCGGCAGCGGGGCCGAGGATAGCGAAAACCTGCGGATCAACCTGAGCGATGTCGTCGAGGACCTTATCGGCACGCCCGGACGTGACCACCTGATCGGGACCTCGGTGGCCGACATCCTGTCCGGTCTCGGCGGCAATGACACCCTGTCGGGCGGTGCGGGTCAGGACACGCTGATCGGCGGGGCGGGTGTCGATCTGCTGCGCGGTGGGGCCGGGGCGGATACCTTCGTCTTTGCCCTGCGGGATTCGGCCTCGGGCTATTCCGGCTATATCAGCAACAGCACACTGAACCCGCTGTCAGGGGCGGGGCGGCGCGACATTATCCTTGATTTCACCCATGGTCAGGACCGGATCGACCTGTCCGGCATCGACACCGACCCGAGCCGGGCGGGGGATCAGGCGTTCGTCTGGGGGGGCAGCGGGAATTTCTCGGACAGCCGGGCCTCGGTGGTCTATCGCCAGTTCGATATGGCCGCGTCGGCGAATGACCGGACCATCATCTATGGCGATACCGACCATGACGGCCGCGCCGATTTCCAGATCGAGCTTGCCGGGCTGGTCACGGTGACGCGGGATGATTTCGACCTTTAGCGCGGCGGGGGCTGCGCGCCCCCGCAAGGCTGCCGGGCCTAGTCCGCGACTTTGACCCAGCCGCCGCTGCGCTCACTTTCCGTGATCGCATCCAGCACCCGCATCGAGCGGATCGCATCCTCGACACCCCAAGGCAGCCCGCCCTGACCCAGCGCGGCCAGCGCAAAGGCTTCGGCCATGTCGGTATACTGGTCCGAGCGCGGCAGGATCTCGCGCCGGGCCAGCGCGCCGTCGAAGCTTTCGCCCTTGTCGATCAGGATGGCGGTCGGGGCGTTTGCGGGCGCGTTGAAGGGGATCACGATCTCGACCCGGCCCTTGGTGCCCACGATCTCCAGCGACTGGCCGGGGACAAGCTGGGTGGAGACCGTAAAGACCAGCTGCCGCCCCGCCCCGAAATCGGCAATGACGCTGGCCAGACGGTCGGTGCCGAAGGTCTGGTCGCGCTCGACCAGTGACACCACCCGCTGCGGCTCGGCACCAAAGAAATAGCGCCCGGCGGTGACCGGGTAGCAGCCGATATCCAGAATGCCGCCGCCGCCGATCCCGGCCTGATTGCGGACATTGGCCGGGTCGTCGTTGAAATAGGTGAACAGCGCGCGGACGACGCGCACCTCTCCCAACTCTCCGGAAGCGACGATTTCCAGGGCGCGCTGCCATTGGCGATGGAAGCGGACCATGAAGGCCTCAAGGATCAGGCGGTCCTGACGCGCGCCGCGCAATTGGATGGCCTCATCCGCGGTGATGGCGATGGGCTTTTCGCACAGGACATGCTTGCCCGCGGCATTCGCCGCCAAGGTCATGGGCACGTGCAGGTGATTGGGCAGCGGGTTGTAGATCGCGTCCACTTCCGGGTCTGCCAGCAGTTCCTCATACGAGCCATAGGCGCGTTCGATCCCCAGCCGGTCGGCGGCGGCGCGGGCATTGGCCACACTGCGCGAGGCAATGGCCACGACCTGCGAATGGGGCGATTTCATGATCGCGGGGATCACCTTGGTCAGGCCGATATTGGCGGTGGAAAGCACGCCCCAGCGGATCTTGCGGTCGGTCATGTTCGGCCCTCATGTGCGAATGCCCCGCAGGGCGCGGATGCGGTCCAGCGCGATGATGCTTCGGCACCCAAGCCACAAAGGTAGGGCGACGCGAAGGGACATGGATTGGTAATCGCCGGACGGGCCGTCGGCAAGTCCATGTATTCGGTCGCAGAAATGCAATGCAAACCCTGTCGCAATGCCCGCCCCCAAGGTCGGGCAATGCAACAGGCAGCCGACGGGAAATGCCGCCGTGAGCGGCGCTTTCGCTGATCTTCCCGCCGGGGCCGCTTAGTTGACGCTGGCCTTGATCTTGTCCGCCGCCTCGGCCGAGACCCATTTGCCCCAGATTTCGGGATGTTTCTTCAGGAATTCCTCGGCGACCTCGCTGGAATCCTGCTTGTTTTCGGCCATCTGCGCCACGCTGGCGTTGATCATATCCAGAGGGAATTCGGCCTTGGCAAGAATATCGACCACTTCGGGTGCGGCAGCGTGGAAGTCCTTGTTGAAGGCATAGATGACCTCGACCGGGGGAAAGGCGCAGCCGGCGTCGCGTTTGCCGTCCTCTTGGGTCAGCTGGCTCCAGCAGTCCTGATTGAAGGCGGGTTCCTCCAGCTGGACCACATCGAACTTGCCCATGACGGCGGTGGGCGACCAGTAATAGAACAGGATCGGCTGGCCCTGCATGATCTTTGACGTGATCTCGGCGTCCAGCGCGGTCCCGGTGCCGGGGCGGAAGTTCACATAGCTGGCGTCCAGCTTGTAAGCCTCAAGCTTGGCGGTGCTGACGCCCTCGCAGGTCCAGCCCGACGGGCAGTTCAGGAAGCGGCCCTTGCTGGGTTCCTCGGGGTCCGCGAACAGCTTGACGATCTCGGGATCGGCCAGTTGGGCGACGGATTTCAGGTTCGGGGCCAAGGGCGCGATCCCGCGCGCCGCGTCGCCTTTCACCAGATAGGCAGGAATGAACCAGCCTTCGCCCGCGCCGGTAAAGGGATGGCCGACGGGAATGGTCTTGCCCGCTTCCATGGCCTTGGCCAGAACCTCGCTGCGGCCGATCCAGTCTTCGGCAAAGATCTGGACCTCGCCATTCGCGGTCGCCATTTCCAGCGTGATCGTGTTTCCGGGGATGGAATCGGTCTTGCAGTCATAGCCATCGGCCAGAATGCGCGAGACGACATCCTTGATGAATGCGCCGCTTTCCCAGTCGACCCCGGCAAAGGTGATGGTCTTGCCATCCTTGCACCATGCGATGTCCGAGGCCTGTGCTGGCGCGCCCAGCAGCAGACCAAGCGTCGCCATTGCGGCGGTCAACGTCAGCTTGTCATTGGTCATGTCTTTAGCTCCCTGTTATGGATCTTGTTTCCAGTTCCTGTCGCCAGCATCCGCCCGCGTTGCATCGCGGGTCATCTGGATCATGCGCTGGCAGGACAGGTTCGTGCAGGTGGCGCAGGCACCGCTGGCCCGCCGATGAACGGCGGGCTGGATCGGCGGGCCGCCGACAGGTTCATGCGGCGCGGGCTGCAAGGTCATGCGGCGACGCTGCGGCCGTAAAAGCCGATCTGCTCCTTCGCGGTCATATTGACGCCGGGGCGGTCGAAGAAGGAGAAAATCGCAACCATGCGCTCGGTCGGGCCTTTGACCTGCGAGACGCGGTGCAGCGTGTCCACGCCGCGAAACACGTTCAGCGCGCCGGGGACCAGCTTGATCTTGCGCACCTCGGGGTCTTCGCCGCGCAGCACTGCCGCAACGCCCGCGTAGTTCGGATTGTCGGCGCTGCGCAGATCCTTGCGGTATTCCAGCTCACCGCCGGTTTCCGAGGCTTGCAGCAGGATGGTGGTGGTGAATTCGGAACGGTCGAAATGCCAGTTCAGCGCCTCGCCGTCGCGGCTGGCCTGAATGTTCACGCGGGCCATCGGGTCCTGCATGCAATACAGCGCGTCCTTGCCCATGGTGGCGGCCAGAAACGCGGCGAAGGGCGCCCAGTCGTAAAGGTCCAGCACCGGGTTGCCTGCGATCTGGTCGGCGCAAAGCGTGTGGTTGACGGTCTCGACCTTGCTCAGGACCGGATCGTCGTCGGAAAGCCCATCGACGCTGTCGCGGAAATAGACGTTATGCGATCGCGCATGGCGGTGGCTTTCGCTGGCCATCGCCGGAGCGGCTGCGGTTGCGGCGTCGACCGTCGCCTTGGGGCGCAGGAAGCCGGGCAGATCGAACATGCCGTCGGCAGCAAGGCGGGCCTTGCAGCGCGCGACCAGAGCCGCATAGGCGGCGGTGTCCGGTTTGTCCAAGGGATAGGTGTCGAGGTCAAGAAGGTGGTGCATCATCGGTCTCCACTTTGGCTGACCTCAGATAAGCGCAGTGGGGGTCCTTCCGGCAACGCGGCAAAATATTGGCCTGACCTAGAAAAACTTAATGCGTGGGGTGCAGGTTCACGGCCGTGCACCGCGCCTTTCCCGCGTGCTTGGCCAAGGTTGCGCAGGGTGTCCCAAGCCTAGCTGACCGCGCGTCCGCGCAGCCATTCGATCAGCGGCAGAAGATGTCTTTTTTGCTGTTTTACACGGGGATAGGCCAGACAATAGGACCGGCCCAGCGGAATGGTCAGGTCGGATATGCGGACCAGTCTTCCGGCCTCGACATCGTCATGAATCATCAGGCGCTGACCCAGTGCGACGCCCAGCCCTTCGCGCGCAAGGTCAAGCAGAACCGCCGAGCTGTGCACAAGAAAACCTTTGGTCAGGACGGGTTGAGGCAGGTTTGCGTGCGAATGCCATTTTTGCCAGCTTGGCTGGGTTCCAAAGCTGGGCCCCCAGCTGGTATGCAGCAGGTCCGCATCCGGAACGGCGGCCATGCCATGGGTTCCGATTTCGGGATGGCGCGCCAGATAATCGGGGCTGCAGACCGGGACCAGCACGTCCTGCGGCAGGTTCACCAGCTCAAGTTCCGGGTAATGCGTGCCGTCATAGGCCAGCCGCAGGTCGATGTTATGGCGGGCAAAGTCGACCGGATCGGGTTCGACCCGCAGGTCGAAGCGGAAATCGGGATGGGCATGGCAATATTCCGCGATCCTGCGGGTCAGCCATTTTTCGGTCACGGATTCGATCGCGCTGATCACCAGTCGCGCCCGTGACCGCTTCAGCAGATGCTCCTCGGTCGTGTCCGAAATGATCTGCAGCCCCGAGGCCGCGCTTTCAAAGAAGGAATGCCCGGCATCGGTCAGGGTGACGCGGTTGTTCTGGCGGGTGAACACCGTCTTGCCCAGATAGTCTTCCAGCTTCTTGACATGCTGGCTGATCGCGGCAGCCGAGACGCCGATTTCCTCGGCCGCCGCAGTGAAGCTGCCGGTGCGGGCGGCGGCCTCGAATGCCCTGAGCGAGTTCAGCGGCGGAAGGGTCAGCGGCATGTTCGGTCACCTGCATCTGGAAGGCGCGGAGAGACCCGCGCCTTGCCATGTTCTTTACCTTCGCACCTTTCACAAGGGCGCGGCAGGGTTACGCCGGAACCGGCTCGGGCTGCAGCGCCGGTTGGCGCAGCATTTCCGCCACCGCCTGAATCAGCGTGTTCAGCGGGCGGTCATCGGCATAGACCGGGGCAATCCGGCGGACATGGCGATAGGTCCGCGCGATTGCCGGGCTGGCGGGCGCTCCGGTGGTCAGGTCGATCGCCTGCGCCGCGCAGATCAGCTCGATCGCGAACAGCAGCTCCAGATTGTCCAGCAGCCGGTGCAGCTTTTCGGCGGCCGAGGTGGGATGGGGCAGGATGTCCTCTTGCAGGGCCGAGGTGATGCCGCCGTCAAGGCTGGCGGGCGCGGCCAGCCTGCGGTTTTCGGCAACAAGCCCCGCGGCGGTGTATTGCGCGATCATCATGCCCGATTGCAGCCCGCTGTCGCGCGCCAGAAACGCGGGCAGGCCGCTGACCAGCGGGTTCACCAGCCGGTCGGTGCGCCGCTCCGAGATCATGCCCAGTTGCGCCGCGGCAATGGCCATCTGGTCCAGTGCGATAGCCAGAGAATTGCCCATGGCATGGGCGGTCGAATAGACCTTGGGCGCGTCCGGCGTGCCGCCGACGGTGGGATTGTCGCTGGCGCTGTGCAATTCGCGGGTGATGATCTCGGCCGCCTGCCGCATCGCCGCGCGCACCGCGCCATGGACATGGGGGACGGCGCGCAGGCTCATCGGGTCCTGGGTTCGGTCGGGCAGGATCGCGGGGCGATGATTGCCAAGCGCATCGCGCATATTGCCTGCGACCTGCCACATTTCCGGGGCTTGCCGCAGATGCATGGCGGTGTCGTCAAAGGGCGCGGCCTGCTGGCCAAGGACCGAATAGGTCATGGCGGCACTGGCATCCGCCCAGTCGCAAAGCGAGGCCAGCCGGTCCAGCGCCAGACAGGCGAGCCCCGTCGAGCAGGGCGTGCCATTGACCAGCGACAGCCCCTCTTTCGCTGCCAGCGTCAGGGGCTGCAGCCCGGCACGGGCCAGCGCGTCGCGTGCGGACATCGTCTTGCCGTCGCAGAGCGCCATGCCCTCTCCGATCAGCAACAGGCCGATCTGCGCGCCATAGGTCAGATAGCCGACCGAGCCGCGCGCCGGGATCAGCGGTACCACACCCGCATTCAGCAGCGCGACAAGGTGATCGACCACGACTGGCCGGATGCCGGAATATCCCAACGCGAACAGGTTCACCTGCGCGGCCATGACGGCGCGGGCCTCGGTCGCGGACAGGGGCGCGCCGACACCACAGGCATGGCTGAACAGGATATTGCGCGACAGTTGCGCCTGCTCGGGGCGGTCGATCAGCACATCGCACAGGGCACCCACGCCGGTATTGATGCCATAGCCGCGAATGCCCCGGTCGATCAGCGCATCGACGATGCCACGCGCGGCGGCGATCCGGCCCTGCGCCGCATCGGACAGAGACAGGGTCGCGCCATGGGCCACGGCGGCGATCTGGGCGGCGGTCAGCGGCTGGTCAAGACGAACCGGATCACGCATGGACGGCGGTCCTGCCCTGAACGAAACGCGCGACATAGTCGTTTGCCGGATTGGCCAGGATGTCATTGGGCGTGCCGACCTGCACCAGCTCGCCATCCTTCAGGATCGCAATGCGCGAGCCGATGCGCAGCGCCTCGTCCAGATCATGGGTGATGAAGACGATGGTCTTGGCCAGATCGCGCTGCAATTGCAGAAGCTGGTCCTGCATGTCCGAGCGGATCAGCGGGTCCAGCGCGCTGAAGGCCTCGTCCATCAGGATCACGTCGGTATCGGCGGCCAGCGCCCGCGCCAGTCCGACGCGCTGCTTCATGCCCCCCGAAAGCTGGTCGGGATAGCGATGTTCATAGCCCGACAGCCCGACCTTGGCGATCCATTCCATGCCGATCGCCTCGGCCTGCTTGCGGGCCGTCCCGCGCGAGATCTGGCCGTAGATGACGTTTTGCAGGACCGTCTTGTGCGGGGCCAGCGCGAAGCTTTGGAACACCATGCTGATGCGGTTGGTGCGAAAGGCGCGCAGCTCTTTTCGGCCCAAGGTCAGGACGTTGGTGTTGTCAAAGAAGATCTCGCCGGCGCTGGGTTCGATCAGCCGGTTGAGATGGCGCACCAGCGTCGATTTCCCCGACCCCGACAGGCCCATGATGACAAAGATCTCGCCCGCCGGGATGTCCAGCGTGATGTTGCGCAGACCCACGCCGCAGCCGGTCTTTTCAAGGATCTCGGCCTTGCTCAGCCCCTGTTCGACCAGCGCGATCGCCTTGTCCGCGCCTGCGCCAAAGATCTTGGAGACGCCGCGAATTTGGATGCCAGACATGCTCATTTGAACCTCCGGGGCTTGCCGAAGCCCTGCGTGATGCGATCCAGCACGATCGCAAGGATGACGATGCCGATACCTGCTTCCAGCCCCTTGCCCACATCCAGCGTCTGGATGCCGTTCAGGACGGTTTCGCCCAGACCCCGCGCCCCGATCATCGAGGCGACGACAACCATCGACAGCGCCATCATGATCGTCTGGTTCAGGCCCGCCATGATGGTCGGCATGGCTAGGGGCAGTTCGGTCCCGAACAGGATGCGCATCGGGCTGCCGCCAAAGGCGGTCGAGGCCTCGACGACCTCATGGTCGACTTGGCGGATGCCCAGATCGGTCAGGCGGATCAGCGGCGGCACGGCATAGATGATCGTGGCCAGCACCGCCGGAACCTTG
The DNA here is from genome assembly GCF_009711205.1 of Paracoccus litorisediminis. Taxonomy (GTDB): domain Bacteria; phylum Pseudomonadota; class Alphaproteobacteria; order Rhodobacterales; family Rhodobacteraceae; genus Paracoccus; species Paracoccus litorisediminis. The sequence goes on from NZ_WMIG01000003.1 coordinate 289,975, forward strand.
CCCAGCCCGAACAGCATCAGCGCCGGGATCAGATAGACAAAGCTGGGCATGGTCTGCATCACGTCCAGAACCGGCAGGATGATCCGCTGCACCGAACGGAACTTGGCGGCAAGGATGCCCAGAGGGATGCCGATGACCACTGAAATCAGCGTGGCCATGGTCATCAGCGCCAGCGTCTGCATGGTCTGGTCCCACAGGCCCAGCATGCCCACGACCAGCAGCATGATGCCGACGCCGATGGTCAGGACGACGCGGCGCGTGCCCAGCCATGCCAGCACCATGAAGGCGATGATGACGACCCACCAGGGCGTCCCGCGCAGCACGCCCTCGATCAGCAGCAGAACCTGCAGGATGGCGTCCGAAATCGCCCGAAAGGTGCTGCCATAGTTCGTGACCAGCATGTCGACGAAATGGTTGATCGGCTTTCGGATCGAGAAGTTGAGCGATTCAGGGAACAAGGGACCGACCTCGATGAAAAGACTGTTGCGGACGGCCCGCCTGATGACAGGCCGCCCAGACGGTGGCTTTTGTCAGTTCAGGCTGGCGCTGATCTTGTCCTTGGCCTCGGGGCTGACCCACGCGCCCCAGATGTCGGCCTTTTCCTTCAGAAAGACCTCGGCCGCCTTGGCCGCGTCGACCTCGTTGTCGACCATATAGGCAAGGCTGGCGTTGACCTGATCCAGCGGGAAGGTCGCCTTGGCCAGCACCTCGATGATCTCGGGGGCGGCCTTGGCAAATTCGCTGTTCACGCCGTAGGCCACCTTGACCGAGGGGAAGGCGCAGGCGGCCTCATGCTTGGCGGCGGGATCGGTCAGGTTGGCCCAGCAGGCGTCCGAATAGGCCGGTTCCTCCAGCTGGGTCAGGGCGTATTTGCCCATGATCGCGGTGGGCGACCAGTAATAGAACAGGATCGGCTGGCCCTGCTTGTAGGCCGAGGAAATCGCCGCATCCAGCGCGGTCCCGGTGCCGGGGCGGAAGTTGGTATAGCTGTCGCCTAGGCCGTAACCCTCAAGCTTGGCGGTCGATACCCCCTCGCAGGTCCACCCCGAAGGGCAGTTCAGGAAACGCCCCTTCGAAGGCTCCTCGGGGTCCGAGAACAGGCTGACGATCGCGGGGTCCTTGAGCTGATCGACCGATTTCAGGTCCGGGGCGACCGGCTTGATCCCACGCGCCTCGTCGCCCTTGACGACATAGGTCGGCACGAACCAGCCTTCGCTGGCGCCGGCGAAAGTGTCGCCGATGGCCTGAACCTTGCCCTCGGATTCGGCCTTGTTCCAGATGTCGCTGCGGCCGATCCATTCCTCGGCAAAGATCTGGACGTCATTGGTCGCGACCGCGTTTTCCAGCGTGATCGAGTTGCCGGTGATGGTGTCGGTCTTGCAGTCGTAGCCTTTGGCAAAGATCGTCTCCATCACCTTGGTGATGAAATCGCCGCTTTCCCAGCCGATCCCGGCAAAGGTCAGGGTGTTGCCGTCGCCGCAATATGACGCCTGTGCGGCCATCGGCAGGCCAGCCAGACAGCCGGTAAATACCATCGTGGCAAGTGTGTTCGTTTTCATGAAGCGATCTCCCGGTTGCTTGTCATTCACCGGAACCGCACCCCTGCCGACTCAGCCGGTTCTGTTGGTGCCGTCCTGTCTATACTTGTATATGGAACCATAAACTTTCATGTGGCAACAGTCTCGTCACAGTGGCACAGTTTGGGCCGGGGCCATGTCAGCGGCCAATCGACTGCCGGAGAGCATGCGTGACCAAAATGATAGCAGACAGCTTGTTTCTTTATCATTCGACCAAGGGCGTGCCGCTATATGAGGCGGTGAAGGACTATTTCCACGACAAGATCCGCAGCGGCGCGCTGAAGCCCAATGCGCGGATTCCCTCCGAAAACGAGATCGTTGCCCAATTCGGCGTCAGTCGGATGACCGCCAACCGCGCCCTGCGCGAGCTTGCGACCGAGGGCAAGATCATCCGCGTCCACGGCGTCGGCTCATTCGTGGCGCGTCCCAAGCCCAGTTCGACCCTGCTGGAGGTCCGCAATATCGCCGATGAGATCCGTGAGCGCGATCACGCCCATACGGTCAGGATAGAATTGCTTGAGCCCTGCCGTGCCAATGCGGTCCTGCAAGAGGAATTCGGTCTGCCGTCGGGCGCGCGGCTGTTCCATTCGATCATGGTGCATAAGGAAGACGGCGCGCCGATCCAGATCGAGAACCGCTATGTCAATCCGGCGCTGGTGCCGGACTATCTGGATCAGGATTTCACCCAGCAGACGGCGAATGCCTATCTGACGCGCTGCGTCGCGATCACCCGCTCGGATGTCGAGGTCGAGGCGGTGCTGCCCAATGCCACCGAATGCCAGCGTTTGGACATCCCCGAAAACGAGCCCTGCCTGCGGCTCAAGCGCCGGACATGGCACGGGGACGATGTCGTCACCGTGGTCTATGCGCTGCATCCCGGCTCTCGCTATCGGCTGACCAGCGGCAGGATCTGAAATATGGCGCGACGGCCGGGAAGGTCCCCGGCCGTCGCCTTGCCTTAAGCCGTGCGTGCGGCGGGGGCGGCTTCCTCGGCGCGCAGCAGGGCTTGCGCGGCATCGGGACCCAGCGCCTCGGGGCGGGTGCAGGTGGTGGTCAGGGTGATCCATTCGCCGGTCTCGCCCGCCTGCAGGATGGATGTCATCACCTCGATCACATGCAGCGCGCGGGATTGGTCGCAGCGGAAATCGCCGCCCTCGCGGATGGCGCGGGCCATGTCGGCCAGACCTGCGGCGCGGTAATTGGCGCGGGCGACACCATTGGCCGTCTCATTCGGCACGGCAAAGGGATGGTCCCACGTCGTGACCGGAGCCAAGGCCTCGCCGCGATGCGAGACTTCGACCGGGCCGCCAAAGAAGTTCGGATCGGGCAGGATCATGCTGCCCTCGGCACCGTAGACCTCCATATTGCCGTGGCGGTGGCCGTGGACATCCCAAGACGCGCCCAAGGTCACCATCGCGCCGGATGCGAATTGCAGCAGCGCATGGATGGTCGTCGGCGTCTTGACCGGGATGCGTTCGCCCGCGCGGGGCTCCGAGCGGATCACCCGTTCCGCGCTGGCCATGCCGGTCAGGGCGGTGACGCGGGCGACCGGGCCCAGCAGGTTGACGAAGGCTGCGATGTAATAGGGGCCAAGATCAAGGATGGGGCCGCCGCCGGGCAGGAAGAAGAAATCGGGGTTCGGGTGCCAATGCTCCATCCCCGCCGACATCACATGGGCGGTGGCGCTGTGGACCGGGCCGATTTCACCGGCATCCAGCAAGGCGCGGGCTTGCTGATGCGCGCCGCCAAGGAAGGTGTCGGGGGCCGAGCCGACGCGCAGCCCCTTTTCCGAGGCAATCGCCTGCAATTCGCGGCCCTGCTCGACCGACAGCACGAAGGGCTTTTCGGAATAGACATGCTTTCCGGCCAGAAGTGCGGCGCGGGCGACTTCGAAATGCGCCGCCGGGATGGTCAGGTTGACGATCAGGTCAACCTGCGGATCGGCCAGCAGCGCATCAGTGGTCAGGGCGCGGACGCCATAGGTTTCGGCGGCGCGGGCGGCTGCTTCCGCGTTCAGGTCGGCCACGGCCACGACCTTGATGCCGTCGAACAGGGGCGACATTTCGAAATAGGTCTTCGAGATGTTTCCGGCCCCGATGATGCCGATATTCAGGTCAGTCATGTCAGGCCTCCAACCCGGCATTCAGCGCCACTCCGGCGCGGGCGAAACGGGCGTCATCCGAGGGATTGTCATGCTCCATGACCAGAATCCCCGCCTTTGTCCGGCCAAGCGCCGCGTAAAGCGCGGGCCAGTCCAGCACGCCGGTTCCGGGATCGGCCCAGCCATCCTCATCGGTCTTTTCACCGGCGGGGGCGATGTCCTTGACATGGGCGGCGGTGATGCGGTCGGCATGGCGGGCGATCCAGTCATAGGGATCGGCGCCACCGCGGATGATCCAGGCAATATCCGCCTCCCATTCCAGATCGGGGCCGCCTTGCAGTATCGCCTCCATCGGGACGACGCCATCGGCGGTGGGGACGAATTCGAAATCATGGTTGTGCCAGCCAAAGCCCAAGCCCGCCTCACGCAGGGGCGCACCGGCGCGGTCCAGACGCGCGCCGAATTCGCGCCAACCCGCGCCATCGGTGGGGCGCTGGTCGGGCATGACATAGGGCGCGTAATAGGTGCGGATGCCCAGACGCGCGGCCAAGGCGATGAAGCGGTCGGGATCGGCCTCAAGCTCGGCCAGATTGACATGGGCGCTGGGGACGCGCAGGTCGTTTTCCTCGACCGCGCGGGCCAGAGTGTCGGGCTGGGCCAGCAGCGCGCCGTAGGGCTCGACCGCCTCATAGCCTGCACGGGCAAGCATGTCGCAGGTCTGTTCCAGACCCGAGAAATTCCGCGATGAGTATAGCTGATAGGACAGAACAGGCATTGGGTGATCCTTGGGGTTCAAAGCCGAAGTTCGGATTGCGGGTCGAAAAGCGACGCGCGGGAAATGTCGAAGGTCAGGGACAGGGTCGTGCCTTCGGGGATGTGGGTGTCGTCGGGGGTGCGCAGGGCAAAGCGCTGGCCGTCAAGCGACAGGTGGATGACGCTTTCCGCGCCCATATGCTCCTGCAGCTCGACCTTGGCGGTGACCCCGTCCGTGCCGGTGCGAAAGCCGGTATGTTCGGGGCGGACGCCAAGGATGGCCTCGCCGTCGCGGGGACGGCCGTCATAGCCCGCCAGCGGGATGCGGTGGCTGTTGAAGACAAAATCCTCGCCCTCGATCCGGCCTTTCAGGAAGTTCATCGAAGGGCTGCCGATGAAGCCCGCCACATACAGGTTCACCGGGCGGCGATAGATTTCATCGGGCGTGTCGAATTGCTGGATGACGCCGTGACGCAGCAGCGCGATGCGCGAGGCCAGCGTCATCGCCTCAATCTGGTCATGGGTGACATAGACCATGGTATTGCCCAGCTTTTCATGCAGGCGCTTGATTTCCACCCGCAATTCGGCGCGCAGCTTTGCGTCCAGATTCGACAGCGGTTCGTCGAACAGGAACAGGTCCACGTCGCGCACCAAGGCCCGACCGATGGCGACCCGTTGGCGCTGGCCGCCCGACAGCGCGCCGGGCTTGCGATCCAGATAATCCTCAATCTGCAGGATGCGGGCGGCGCGGTCGATGCGGCGGGCGATCTCATCCTTGGGCAGCTTGGCGTTCTTCAGCCCGAAGGCCAGATTGCCGCGCACCGTCATCTGCGGGTAAAGCGCATAGGACTGGAAGACCATGCCGATGCCGCGATCCTTGGGCTCTTCCCAGGTGACATTGCGCCCGTTGATGAAGATCTGCCCATCCGAGACATCCAGCAGCCCCGCGATGCAGTTCAGGATCGTGGATTTCCCCGACCCCGAGCCGCCCAGCAGGACGATGAACTCGCCGCGGCCGATCTCCATGCTGACGTCATGCAGCACCTGCACCGCGCCGAAGGACAGTTGCAGCCCCCGGATGGACAGTGAGCTGTCGGTGACTGAGACGGATTGATGCATCATGGCCTATCCTTTGACAGCGCCCGCCGCGATGCCGCGCACGAATAGGCGGCCCGAGACGAAATAGATGAGAAGCGGAACAAGGCCGGTCAGGATCGTCGCGGCCATGTTGACGTTGTATTCGCGCACCCCGGTCGTGGTGTTGACGATATTGTTCAGCTGCACGGTCATCGGGTAATATTCGGGTCGGGTGAAGACGACGCCGAACAGGAAGTCGTTCCAGATTCCCGTGACTTGCAGGATCACCGCGACGACGATGATCGGCAGCGACGAGGGCAGCATGATCCGGAAATAGATGCCCCAGAAGCCGGTGCCATCGACGCGGGCGGCCTTGAACAATTCCTCGGGCAGGGTCGAGAAGTAGTTGCGAAACAGCAGCGTCAGGATCGGCATGCCGAAGACGGTATGGACCAGCACCAGCCCGGTCAGCCCGCCATAGATGCCCAGTTCGCGCAGCAGGATGACCATCGGATAGATCATCACCTGATAGGGAATGAAGGCCCCGATCATCAGCACGGCAAAGAACGCCTCGGCCCCCTTGAAGCGCCAGTTCGCCAGCGCATAGCCGTTGATCGAGGCGATCAGGATCGAGATGATGACCGAAGGTACGGTGATCCGGACCGAGTTCCAGAAACCCCGCTGCAAGCCGTCGCAGTTCAGCCCGGTACAGGCCTGCGACCACGCCTTGACCCATGGCTCAAAGGTGGCCTCGACCGGCGGGGAAAAGATGTTGCCCAGACGGATCTCGGGCAGGCCCTTCAGCGAGGTCACGACCATCACATAAAGCGGGATCAGGTAATAGATCGCGACCAGCACCAGCGTGCCATAGATCATGATGCTGCGCGGGGATATCCGGCTGCGCGGCCGTGGCCCGCGTGCTTCCATTGCGAAGTCAGCCACGTTTCCGCCCTCCGAATTCAAGATAGGCCCAGGGGATGATGATGATGGCGACTGTCAGCAGCATCATGGTCGAGGCGGCGAAGCCCTGCCCGAGGTTCTGGTTCAGGAACATCTGGTCATAGACATATTTCGCCGGAACCTCGGACGAGATGCCGGGCCCCCCGCCGGTCTGCGCGACGACAAGGTCATAGACCTTGACGATGCCCGCGGTGACGATGACCAAGGTGGTGACAAAGACCGGGCGCAGCATTGGCACGATGACCAGCAGATAGGTCTTCCATGCCGGGATGCCGTCGACGCGGCTGGCCTTCCAGATCTCGTCGTCGATGCCGCGCAATCCCGCCAGCAGCAGGACCATGACAAAGCCGGTGCCCTGCCACAGCGCCGCGATCACCACGCCGAACATCACGATGCGGCCATTGTTCAGCGGGTCAAAGGTGAAGCTTTCCCAGCCCATGCCGCGAATGATCGACTGGACGCCGAAATCGGGGTTGAGGATCCATTGCCAGATCACCCCGGTCACGACGAAGCTCAGCGCGAACGGGTAAAGCAGGATGGTGCGGAACATCCCCTCGAAGCGGATCTTCTGGTCCAGCAGGCAGGCCAGCAGGAAGCCGATCACGAATGAAAACACCAGCATGCAGATGCCGAACAGCACCAGATTCTGGATGGAGATCAGCCACTTGTCGCTGGCCCACAGGCGTTCGTATTGCGCGGTTCCGACGAAATCCAGTTTCGGCAGCAGGCGCGACTTGGTGAAGGAATGCAGGATCGTCCAGGCCGAGAAGCCGACAAAGACCACGCAGGCGGTCAGGATCATCGGAATGGCGGCGATCTTGGCGTTGAGGTTCCGGAACAACCGGGACGGGCGTCCGGAGGCGCTGGTCTTGGCCATGATGGGTTCCCGTTTGGCAGGGCAGGGATGGGGCAGGGGGCTTGCGCGCCTCTGCCCCGGACGGCGTCAGCTGTCGAATTGCAGGATGTCGACCAGACCCTTTTTCACGTCGTCGATCGACATGTCGGGCTGGTTGAAATACTGGACCATCATATCGGCCAGCTGGGTGCCGGCATCCGCCGACAGCGCCTGATCCAGACCCTGGATGACCGTGCCCTTGGCAAGGATGTCCAGACCCTTGCGCATGCAGTCATTGGCCGTCGCCAGATCGACATCGCCGCGCACCGGCATCGAGCCTTTCTTGAGGTTGAAGGCCACCTGCGCCTCGGGCGAGATCATGACGCGGGCCAGATCCTCTTGCGCCTTGGTGATGGCGGGATCGTCGACCTTGGGGAAGTAGAAGGCGTCGCCGCCGGTCGAGACGATCTCGGCCAGACCCAGACCGGGCAGGCAGGTGTAATCCTTGCCCGCGACCTTATCGGCGATGGCGAATTCGCCCTGCGCCCAGTCGCCCATGATCTGACCCCCGGCGGTGCCGTTGATGACCATGGTGGTCGCCTGGTTCCATTCCTGCACGTTCGACCCGGTGGCCAGTTCGCGCGCGGTTTCCAGCGCGGCAAAGGCCTTTTCCATTTCCGGGCTGGCGACGGCCTCGATGTTCTTCTCGTTGAACACCTTGCCGTAAACCTCGGGTCCGGCAATGGCCGCGATCACGTTCTGCAGCACCAGCGAGGCCTGCCACGGCTGCTGACCGATCACCAGCGGCTGGATGCCCGCCTCGCGCAGCTTGGGCGCTGCGGCGACGAATTCGTTCCAGTCCTTGGGCACCGGCACTCCGGCCTTTTCATAGGCGGCATTCGACAGCCACAGCCACAATTGCGAGTGGATGTTGACCGGAACGCAATAGATCTGGCCGTCGATCTCGCAGCTTTTCAGGATCGAGGCGGGATGCACGATGTCGCGCCAGCCATCGGCCTTGGCCACGTCTTCCAGCGAACGCATCAACCCGGCCTCGACCAGTTCCTGTGCCTGTTGGCCGTGGTTGAACTGGGTGGCGCCCATCGGGTCGCCGCCGGTGATCCGGCTGATCATGACCGGGCGGGCGGTTCCCCCCGAACCCGCGATCGCGCCGTCCACCCATTTGTTGCCGGTGGCGTCAAAGGCCTTGGCGAATTCGGCGACAGCAGCCGCCTCACCGCCCGAGGTCCACCAATGGGTGACCTCGATTTCCGTCGCATAGGCGCCCCCCGCGAAGCAAATCGCCGCCGTCGCCCCAAGCAAAAGCCGTTTTGTCATGTTTCCTCCCCCTGAAACCGTTCTTGGTAGAATCAGTTGCAGGTTTAACGTTAATCCCATGCGGCCCCTCCCTCCAAGAAGTTTTTTCAGGCCGCCAATCGGGCAACATTGCTGACTGAACTGTATTTATCGTTGACCAAGGCAAGAATGGCGCGGTAAGCCTGAATTGCATGGTGTAACGATACACCAAAACCCGGAGCGCATCTGATGGACATGCAGCAGGAACGCAACCCGGCCGAGCGGTCCCTGGATCGCGGCTGGAACCTGACCCGGATCGGCGGGGCGGAATCCCTGCCGATGGATTTTCCGGGGGACATCCATTCCGTGCTGCTGGCGCATGGCGTCATCGCCGATCCCTATTGGCGCGACCGGGAAACCAGCCTTGACTGGGTGCATGACAGCGAATGGCTGGCCGAGCGCAGCTTTGCCTTTGACGGGGCCGAGGGGCGGCAGACGCTGACGCTGGAAGGGGTCGACTGCCATGCCGTCGTGACCCTGAACGGCATCGAGATCGGCCGCCCGGCCAGCCGTTTCCTGCGCCATGATTTCGACGTGACCGACGCGCTGGTGCGGGGCACGAACCAGCTGTCGATCCGCTTCCTGTCGAACTCGGCCGTCGCGCGGGACAAGGCCGCGAGCGCACCGTTCCCGGTGCCGCATATCCATTGGAACAACCGCCTGCCGCATTACAATTTCCTGCGAAAGCCGCAATGCGATGCGGGCTGGGACTGGAACATCGCGCTTAGTCCGATCGGCGTGCATGGCGGTATCCGTCTGCGGCGCAGCGCCGCCCTGCGGCTGGATGATGTGGCTCTGCGCCAGATCCATCAGGGCGGCAAGGTGCGGCTGGAACTGGACCTGCTGACCGAGGTTTTCACGCCCATCGTCACCGATGCCGTGCTGCGCATCGACGGCAAGGTCAGCACCGAACGCCTTCAGCTTTGGCCGGGACCGAACCGCAGCCGCATCGCGGTCGAGATCGACGATCCGCGCCTGTGGTGGCCTGCCGGGCATGGCGCGCAGGACATGTATGACCTTGACCTGCGCATCGGCGACCAGACCCGCAGCCTGCGCATCGGCTTGCGCCAGATCGAATTGCTGACGGACGCCGATGATATCGGCCACCGCTTCGCCTTTCGCGTCAACGGGCGTCAGATCTTCATGCGCGGCGCGAACTGGATTCCCGCCGATGCGCTGCCTGCCCGCGCCACGCCGCAAGCGGTCGCCGACCTGCTGGACAGCGCCGCTCTGGCCAATATGAACATGATCCGGGTCTGGGGCGGTGGCTGCTATGAGCCGGATTTCTTCTATCAGATGTGTTCCGAACGCGGGCTGCTGGTCTGGCAGGATTTCATGTTCGCCTGCAACCTTTATCCGGCGCAGGACCGCGAATGGCTCGATCTGGTCCGGCTTGAGGCTCGCCAGCAGGTTCGCCGCCTGTCCGCGCATCCCTGCATGGCGCTGTGGTGCGGCGACAATGAACTGGTCGGCGCGATCGGCTGGTTTCCCGAAAGCCGCAAGGACCGCGACCGCTACCTTGCGCTTTACGACCGGCTGAACCACGCGCTGGAGGAGGTCGTCGCGACAGAATGCCCCGATGTGCCGTGGTGGCCCAGTTCTCCGTCAGTCGGGCCGCTGAATTTCAGCGATGGCTGGCATGACGATACCAGCGGCGACATGCATTTCTGGGATGTCTGGCACTCGGCCAAGGATTTCGAACATTACCGCAGCGTCCAGCCGCGTTTCTGTTCTGAATTCGGCTTCCAGTCCTTCCCCTCGGCGCGGGTGATTGCCAGCTTTACCGATGCGGCCGACCGCAACCTGTCCTCGCGCGTGATGGAGGTGCATCAGCGCAATCCCGGCGGCAACAGCCGCATCGTCGAGACGCTGGTCCGCTATTTCCCCTTTCCCGACCGGTTCGAGGATCTGGTCTGGCTCAGCCAGATCTCGCAGGGCTTGGCGATGAAAACCGCGATCGAAAGCTGGCGGCTGTCAAAGCCGCGCTGCATGGGCACGCTGTATTGGCAGTTGAACGACACCTGGCCGGTGGCCAGCTGGTCCAGCCTTGAATATGGCGGCGGCTGGAAGGCGATGCATTACATGGCGCGGCGCTTCTATGCCCCGGTGATGGTGGCGGCCCGCCCCGATCCGGCGACCGGGGAAATCGTGCTTACGGCGGTCAATGACACGCCCGCGCCGGTCGCGCTGACGGTTGCGCTGCAAGCGGTGCGTTTCGCGGGTGCGGGGCAGGCCTTGGGCGAATGGCGCGTCACCTGTCCGCCGGACCGCGCCGTCGAAATCGCGCGGCTGCCGGGCGTCGCCGCCGATGCCTTTCTGCATTTCGACTGGCAGGACGACAGCGGCGCGCATCAGGGTCAAAACGAATACCTGCCACTGCGGCCCAAGGAATATGACCTTGGTTCGCCGGTCATCTCTGCCACGCCCGGCATGTCGCCCGAGGGTGTCCCTACGGTGACACTGACAAGCGACCGTCCGGCGCTTTGGGTGACATGGGATCTGGGCGGCGATACGATATGGTCCGACAATTGCATCACCCTGCTTCCCGGACAGCCTCGGACCTTGCAGGCGCTGCGCCTCAGGCGGGCGCGGCTGCCGGTCCTGCCGCCCGAGGCGAGGGCTTTGAAAGGTCCATGATGGAGCGCCCCCCGAACACCCCACCCGTCACGCTCAAGACCATCGCGGGTGAGCTTGGCGTGTCGGTCACCACGGTCGCGCGCGCGTTGAAGGACGGCCACAAGATCGGCCCGGACATGGTCCAGAAAGTGCGCGAAACCGCCGAGCGTCTGGGCTATGTCCGCAATCTGGAAGGGGCCAAGCTGCGCACCGGCAAGACCCTGATCGCCATGGCACTTCTGGATTTCGCCGATGAGGAAGAAATCGGCGATTCCGGCACGGTCGGTTTGCTGAACGGCCTTCACAAGGGGCTGGCCGGGACCGATTACGCCGTGCGCGCCGTGCCCGCGACCCATGACAGTCTGGGCCGCATCCACGAGGTCGTGCGCGGCCGTCTTGCCGACGGCGTGATCTTTGACCTGATCGAGTTGCAGGACGCCCGCGTGCGCTACCTGCTTGAGGCCGATTTCCCCTTTGTCACCTTTGGCCGGACCGAGCTGTTTTCGGAACATGCCTGGTTCGATGTCGATAACGAATTCGCCGCCTGGCAAAGCACCGATGCGCTGCTGCGTGATGGCTGCCGCCGTATCGCCATGATCGACGGCGACACCCGCTATACTTTCGTGCGCCAGCGCGTGCGCGGCTATGAACGCGCGCTGCGCGAACACGGGATCGAACCCGACCCGGTCCTGCGCCACCATTCCCGCCTTGCCGCCGACGTGGCGCGGGCGGCAGCGCCGCCGTTGCTGGAGCGGGGGGTGGACGGTTTCGTCTGTTCGAACGAGTTGACGTTTCTGGGTGCACGGGCGGGTGTGCGCGACCGCATCGGTGACGAGGTGCGCGGCATCGGTTTTGCCCTGCGCTCGGGGACGCGGATCGACCGCTATGTCGCGACCAAGGTCCACGCCTCGCATTTCTCGCATCGGGCGACGGGTCAGGCGCTGGCGGAACTGCTGCTGAAGCGCATCAACGGCACCGACCCGCGCCAATGCCAGAAACTGGCAAGGACCACGCTGATCACGACCATGGACGGGCGTGAGCTGGTTGTGGTTTCAGGCTGAGCCGCGACCCTGACGTTCATGAGGTTAGGGCAGGGGGTCGATTTCGGACATCAGTTTTTCTCGGAAGACTTCGGCGGGGGTGCGATAGCCAAGGCGTGGCATTGAGCCGGTGACAAATGGCGATGAT
>NZ_WMIG01000030.1 GCF_009711205.1 Paracoccus litorisediminis
TCGATGGGCATGATGTGCCCAGACTGACCTGAAGGTGAACCGCGTCGCATTGGATCCGCACCGGGATCCGGCGCCGCCAGGTGTAGATCACGCCGCGGCGGAAGACGAAGTTGACGATGCCCATAGGCTCGCCCCTTCACGGTTGGGGCGTCATGAGACGATGGACAGTCATGGAGGACATCGCCTGCCACTTCTGGCTCAAAACCGCGAAGCGTCAACGGATCAACTGGTTATGCTGAGTTGGCTGGGGCGGTAGGATTCGAACCTACGGTACACGGTACCAAAAACCGTTGCCTTACCACTTGGCCACGCCCCAACTCTGTGAGCGGGTATCTAGAGAAGCGCCTGCGGAGTTGCAAGACAGAAAACGACATCAAATGCCGTTTCTGACAGCGGAATCAAACACGCGCGTCAGGGCCAGCAATTACTGGCCTCCGGGCCTTAGCGGGGCTCGCTCCGATGGGTTGCGGCGGTGGAAAGTGCGTTCTGGCGGGCCTTTTTCTGGGCGAGGAACGAACAGATCAGCAGTTGAATCATGTGATACATCATCACCGGCAGCACGGTCGCGCCGACTGTGGCCGCAGGGAAGATCGCCGAGGCGATGGGCAGGCCGCTGGCAAGGCTTTTTGTCGAGCCGCAGAAGAACAGCACCGATTGATCCGGGTCGGGCAGGCGGAAGGCGCGGCCTGCCGCCGTCATCACCCCCATTGCCAGCGCCATGAACAGCAGCACGACCAGCAGGCTGACGACCATGGCGCTGGCCGGGATCGTGGTCCATAGCCCGGCCCGCGTTCCGGCGCTGAAGGCGGAATAGACGATCAGCAGGATCGAGCCTCGGTCGACGATCATCGTCAGCAGACGGTGGCGGGCGACGAAGCCTCCGATCAGCGGGCGCAGAAGCTGTCCGACGACGAAAGGCAGCAGGATCTGCACGCCGATCTTCTGGATGGCACCCAGGCTGACTCCGCCTCCGTCCATGTGCAGGAGTTTCGCGACCAGAAAGGGTGTCAGCACCACGCCAATGATGTTTGACAGCGAGGCCGCGCAGATTGCGGCGGGGATATTGCCCCCAGCGATCGAGGTGAAGGCGATCGAGGACTGCACCGTCGAGGGCAGCACCGCCAGAAACAGCAGGCCCAGCGTCAGTTCCGGCCCCAGGGCCGAGCCAAAGGCCCAGGCCAGCGCCACGCCCAGGATCGGGAAAAGCGCGTAGGTCGCAAGGAAGGTCAGCGTCTGCAGACGGATGTTCAGCAGCCCGGCGCGGACTGCGCGAGGATCCAGCTTGGCCCCGTAAAGGAAGAACAGCAGCGACACCGCCCAGAAGGTCAGCTGGCCAAGGATGTCGGCAGCAAGCCCTCGGGCGGGCAGGGCGATCCCGACAAGCACCATCAGCAACAGCAAGATCATGTATCCGTCGATCCCGACGCGCTTGAGATACTTCATGACTTGCCCATTCCCTGCCTGACTGCCCACGGGTTTCTTGAACAGATTGGCGGTGGGTGCAAGGTTTGCGCCCGGCAGGACGGGCAGGGCATGGCCGATGTGACGCCCGAATGCCACGCGACCAACCGGCCCTCCTGCGTTCGTGCCGCTCAGATCGGGGGCTGGGCGCCATCCTCGACGGCGGTTTCGGCTTCAGTCTGGGTCGCGGTGGTGGGGCCGCTGGTTGCCGTTCCGCCAGCGTTCCTTTCGCGGGTTCCCTCATTGCGGCAGGCCTGATTGGCAGCCTCATCCGTCATGCCTGCGGGCCGGGTCACGGCGCGGTCCCACAGGACCATGTCGCGACGGTAAAGCTGGCAGGTGACTTCGCCCTGCGGGGTGGTCAGGCTTACCTGATCGGTCTCGTAATTGGTGGGGTCATTCGAGCAGGCCGAAATCGAGATCAGGCCGATCGCCAAGAATCCGTATTTCATCACGGTGATTCCCTGTCTGAGTGGTGGAAGGGACAGGGTTGCAAATTGTCCAATTTGCGCAAGGAAAAATCCGCAGTTCCGATAGGTTCCCCGAAATTGCTGCCCCTGCGGCATCCTGCGGGAAAAATAAGCGGTGTTGTCAGGTGTGATGTGTATCTGATTGATTCAATTAAAAAGGACGCGTCTGTGGCGACGCGTCCTTCTGGTCGGTGCTCAGTTCAGGGCTGCAAGAATGCGTGCCCAGCTACGCGCCCCTTTGGCAACGCTGGTCAGATCGTATTTCTCGTTCGGCGAGTGAATGCGGTCGTCATCGCGGCCAAAGCCGATCAGCATGGAATCCATGCCCAGCAACTCTTTGAAATCGCCCGCGATCGGGATTGACCCACCTGCACCGATAAAGGCCGCTTCGCGGTTCCACTCATCGGACAGGGCAGATTTGGCGGCGGCGAAAGCCGGGTCCGAAATATCCATGCGGCTGGCGGGGCTGGCACCGTGGCCGTGGAATTCGACCGTGCAGTCCGCTGGCAGCGCGGCGCGGATATGGGCGCGGAATGTCTCGCGGATGGCTTCGGGGTCTTGCGCTCCGGTCAGGCGGAAGCTGACCTTGGCGCTGGCCTCGGCGGGCAGGACAGTCTTGAAGCCTTCGCCGGTATAGCCGCCGGTGATGCCGTTGATCTCGAAGGTGGGCTGGTTCCAGACCATTTCCAGCCCGGTGCGGCCTTGTTCGCCAATCGGGTGCTTCAGGCCGACGCGCGACAGGAACTCGGTCGGGTCAAAGCCCAGGTCCTCCCAATCCGAGCGTAACTCGTTCGAAAGCTCTTCGACTCCGTCATAGAAGCCGGGCAGGGTGATGCGGCCATTGCTATCCTTCACCGTGGACAGGGCGTTGACGAGGATCTGAATCGGATTGGCGGCCAGACCGCCGAAGCTGCCGGAATGCAAGTCGCGGTCGGCGGCGCGGACGGTGATTTCTTCACCATAAAGGCCGCGCAGTTGGGTGGTGATGGCGGGGCGGCCATCGGCATACATGCTGGTATCGCAGATCATGGCGATTCCGGCCCGCAGCTCTGCGGCATTTTCGCGCAGGAAGGGACGCAGGCTGGGCGAGCCGGATTCCTCCTCTCCCTCGAACAGCAGGACCAGATCGGTGGGCAGGCTGCCATGCACTTCCTTCCACGCGCGGAAGGCCTCGACAAAGGTCATCAGCTGCCCCTTGTCATCGGCGGCGCCACGCGCCCGGATCACCTTGCCAGCGGGCGTGTCCTGGATCTCGGGCTCAAAGGGCGGACGGTCCCACAGGGTCAGCGGATCGACCGGCTGGACATCGTAATGGCCGTAGAAAAGCAGGGCGCGGCGGTCGCCTTTGGGCGAATGCGCCACCACCATCGGGTGGCCGGGCGTGTCGCGAACCGAGGCGTCGAAGCCCAGCGAGGTCAGCTCGGCGCACAGCCATTCCGCTGCCCGCCGCACATCGCCCTTATGCGCCGGATCGGTCGAGATCGAGGGAATGCGCAGGAACTCCATCAGCCGGTCCAGAGCCTGCGGCAGCCCCTTGTCCAGCGTTGAAAGTACTTCTTCGATTTTTGCGTTGTCCTGCATGATGCGCCTTTCTTGATTGATTTTCTCAGCGGAAATCACTGGTCCGATTGTCGTAATGCGACATTTTGGCCCTATATTTCCTGTAACTTGACACGTATCAAGTTATCACCCGCGGGATCATGCATGATCCCCCAAGCGAGCAAGTTCAAGCAAGGCAAGGGACCACGATGGACTATTCGGCCGCCCTCGATCAGGCAATCGACAAGCTGCATGAAGAAGGACGGTACCGGACTTTCATCGATATCGAGCGTCGCAACGGCGCGTTCCCCCGTGCGATCTGGACCCGTCCTGACGGCTCGCAAAGCGAAATTACCGTTTGGTGCGGCAATGACTATCTGGGCATGGGTCAGCACCCTGTCGTCCTGTCCGCCATGCATGAGGCGCTGGACGCCACCGGCGCAGGTTCGGGCGGCACGCGCAACATTTCCGGCACCACGGTCTATCACAAGAAGCTTGAGGCAGAGCTTGCCGACCTGCATGGCAAGGAAGCCGCTCTGGTCTTCTCCAGCGCCTACATCGCCAATGATGCGACGCTGTCGACGCTGCGCAAGCTGTTCCCCGGCCTGATCATCTATTCCGACGCGCTGAACCATGCCTCGATGATCGAGGGCATCAAGCGTTTCGATGGCGCTAAGCGCATCTTCCGCCACAATGACGTGGCCCATCTGCGCGAGTTGCTGGCAGCGGACGATCCTGACGCGCCCAAGCTGATCGCCTTTGAATCGATCTACTCGATGGATGGCGACTTCGGCCCGATCGAGGCGATCTGCGATCTGGCCGACGAATTCAACGCGCTGACCTATCTGGATGAGGTCCATGCCGTCGGCATGTATGGCCCCCGCGGTGGCGGCGTGGCCGAGCGTGACGGTCTGGCTCATCGTATCGACATGTTCAACGGCACGCTGGGCAAGGCCTTTGGCGTCTTTGGTGGCTATATCGCGGCCTCGGCCAAGATGGTTGACGCGATCCGCTCCTATGCGCCGGGCTTTATCTTCACCACCTCGCTGCCGCCGGCCGTAGCGGCCGGGGCTGCGGCCTCGATCGCGCTGCTCAAGACCGCCGAAGGGCAGGAGCTGCGCGACAAGCAGCAACTGTATGCTCGCATCCTGAAAATGCGCCTGCGCGGCCTTGGCATGCCGATCATGGATCACGGCAGTCATATCGTGCCCGTCCATGTCGGCCATCCGGTTCACTGCAAGGCGCTGTCCGACATGCTGCTGGCCGATTTCGGCATCTATGTGCAGCCTATCAACTTCCCCACCGTGCCCCGCGGGACCGAGCGCCTGCGTTTCACGCCCTCGCCTGTGCATACGACGGGCGAAATTGACGCGCTGGTGCGGGCGATGGATGCACTCTGGTCGCAATGTAAGTTGAACCGTTCGTCCAACGTCGCCTGAGGGTTGTAAGGGGGTGATAACCTCTCGCGCCCGTGATAACCTTGCATTAATGAAGCTGTGGCAACCTTCCGATTCGGAACGGTAGTTCACATATAATAATGGGGCAGGCGGAATGATCGGGCTGAGGGGGGGTTCCCCAATGCAGCATGATGAACAGGCGGATGTTCCGCCGGGCACTGACGGGATCGAGGTGCGACTTGGCGACCTGATGCGGGGCGAACGCGCCACGTTGGGCAAGTCGCTTCTGGATGTTCAGCGCGAGTTGCGCATCCGTGCGTCCTACGTTGCCGCGATTGAGAATTGCGACATCTCGGCCTTTGATACGCCCAGCTTCATTGCCGGCTATGTGCGTTCTTATGCGCGCTATCTGGGTATGGACGCGGATTGGACCTTCCGCCGCTTCTGTCAGGAATCCGGCTTCAAGCCGACGCATGGCATGGCCGCCGCCGCTTCGGGGCCCAAGCCCCAGCGCCGCCCCTCGGACCCGGCCGAGGCGCTGGCCAATCCGCATCCGATTTTCCTGCCCAAGCCCGAAAGCATGTGGTCGTCGATCGAACCGCGCGCGATTGGTTCGGTTCTGGTCATGGCGCTGCTGGCCTGTGGGCTGGGCTATGGCGGCTGGTCGGTCCTGCAGGAAGTGCAAAAGGTCAACCTGACCCCGGGCGAGCAATCGCCGGGCGTGATCGCGACGCTTGATCCGGTTCAGGATGCCGCCGAACCCGAAACCGTCGACTCGGCGCAGGTAAACCTGCCCCGGCCCGAAGGGATCGACCGCACCTACCGTCCGCAGGCGCTTGAGGTTCCGGTCCTGATCGCCCGCGACGGGCCGATCTCGGCCATTGATCCGGGGCTGAAATCCCCGGCGATGCAGCCCGAAACCCGCGTTGCCGCTGCCGAAACCGCGCCGCAACCCGGTATTGAGCTGCCGTACGGCCCCGAAATGCCCGCAGCAATGGCCGCCGTTCGCACCGTGGCTCCTGACGTTCCGACAGTCGAATTGCTTGCTGCGCGTCCGGCTTGGGTGCGCGTGACCTCGGCTGATGGCACCGTGCTTCTGGAAAAGACCATGGATGCGGGGGAGCGCTTCTCGCTGCCGAAACTGGAAGCACCGCCGATCTTGCGCACCGGGAATTCCGGCGCGGTCTATTTCGCGGTGAATGGCCAGACCTATGGCCCCGCAGCGCCCGGTCCCAAGATCGTCAAGAATGTCGAACTTTCCCCCGAGGCGCTGACCGCGAAATATGCGGTTGCCGACCCGACCAAGGATCCCGAACTGGCCTCGATGATCGCTGTGGCCTCGGCCGCGCCCGTCGCGCCTGCAACCGGGGTTCAGGAGTAAACCACAGGGCCGACAGGCTTGCAAAACCGACGCGCCGGGTTGTCCACCGGCGCGCATCGTCCTATGTCTGACGCAACCCGATTTCCGCGCTGCAGAAGGCTCCCGCCATGTCGCTCAATCCGATCCGTCCCTGGCGCAATATCGACCGGCGCAAGTCCCGCCAGATCATGGTGGGCCGCGTTCCGGTCGGAGGCGATGCTCCGATCAGCGTCCAGACGATGACGAATACCGATACCAGCGACGTGCGCGCGACGCTGGACCAGATCATCCGCTCGGCTGAAGCCGGGGCTGACATCGTGCGCGTCTCGACCCCCGATCAGGCATCGACCCAAGCTCTGCGCGAAATTTGCCGCGAAAGCCCGGTCCCGATCGTCGCCGACATCCATTTCCACTACAAGCGCGCCATCGAAGCAGCCGAGGCTGGCGCCGCCTGCCTGCGCATCAATCCCGGCAATATCGGCGATGCGGCGCGCGTGCGCGAGGTGATCAAGGCTGCCCGCGACCATGGCTGCTCGATCCGCATCGGCGTGAACGCCGGTAGCCTCGAAAAGCATCTGCTTGAGAAGTATGGCGAGCCTTGCCCGGACGCGATGGTGGAATCCGGCCTCGACCATATCAAGATCCTGCAGGACAACGACTTCCACGAATTCAAGATCAGCGTGAAGGCCTCGGACGTCTTCCTTGCCGCCGCGGCCTACCAGCAGCTTGCGGATGCCACTGATGCCCCGATCCACCTTGGCATCACTGAGGCGGGCGGCTTTGTCGGCGGCACGGTCAAATCGGCCGTCGGCCTTGGCAACCTGCTGTGGTCGGGCATCGGCGACACGATCCGCGTCAGCCTGTCCGCCGATCCGGTCGAAGAGGTCAAAGTCGGGTTCGAGATCCTGAAATCTCTGGGCCTTCGCACCCGCGGCGTGCAGATCATCTCTTGCCCCAGCTGCGCCCGGCAGGGCTTTGACGTGATCAAGACCGTCGAGACCCTGGAAAAACGCCTGGAACATATCAAGACGCCCATGAGCCTCTCGATCATCGGCTGTGTGGTGAACGGTCCGGGCGAGGCGCTGATGACCGATATCGGCTTCACCGGCGGCGGGGCCGGGGCTGGCATGGTCTATCTGGCTGGCAAGCAGGCCCACAAGATGACGAATGACCAGATGGTCAACCACATCGTCGAGCTGGTGGAAAAACGCGCCTCTGAAATCGACGCTGCGGAAAACGCCCAAGCCGCAGAGTAACGCGTGACTGCGGTTTCACCGTTTCTCAAATACCCCAGCCGCGCCCGTCACAGGCGCGGCTGTTTCCTGTCTGGCGTCAGCCTTACGACTTTTCGGCGCGGGCACGGGCGATGGCGCCCTCCAGCCCATCGGCCGGGACGCCACGCAGCATCTCGCCTTCGATGATGAAGGTCGGCGTGCCCATGATCCGCATCTGTTCGGCCAATTGATGGTTCGAGCGCAGCACGGCCGACACTTCTTCGGTGTTCATCCGGTTCAGGACGGCGGTTCGGTCCACGCCCAGATCGTCGGCCAGCTTGCCCAGGCTCTCCAGATTGACCGGACCGCGCATTTCCATCAGCGTGTCATGCGCCTTTTTGTAGGGCTCGGCGCCGGCCTCTTGCTGGACGGCGACCGCGAAGCGCGCGGCAAGGTCGCTTTCCTGCGTCAGGATCGGGAATTCCTTCAGGATCCAGCGGATATTGCCATCGGCCGCGATCAGCTTCTCCAACTCGGGATGGACCTTCTTACAGACGCCGCAGCGATAATCGATGAACTCGACCAGCGTGATGTCGCCCTCGGGATTGCCGCCAATCCAGCTATACCCGTCCTCAAAGATCGCGGCCTTGTTGTTTTCGACCAGCAGTTGATCGTTCTTGGCCTCATCCGCGACGCGACGTTCTTCAAGGACGTTGATCGCCTCGACCAGGACATTCGGGTTCGCCATCAGGTAATCGCGCACCGCCTCGCCAAAAGCGGCTTTTTCGGCTTCGTTCATGCTGGCCGGGTCAAAGGCGAGGGCGGGCAGGGCAGTTGCGGCCAGCGCCGCCGCGGTCAGAATGGCTTTCATCCGGTGTCCTTTCATTTCGGCACGCAGCTTGGCCTCAAGCGGCAAGGGGCGCAAGGACCCATGCGCCACAGCCACCCGGCTTTCACGCGGGCTTGACCGCTTGCGCTTGACCGCGCCCGTCCAAGTTGTGATACCGCCCAAAACATCGAGGCCGTCATGAGAAATTCGCGCCGGGGGCAGGTCGATCCCTTTATCGTCATGGATGTGATGGAAGCTGCGCGCCGAGCCGAGGCTGCGGGCCGCCACATCATCCATATGGAGGTGGGCCAACCCTCAACTCCGGCCCCTTTGGGTGCACGCAAGGCGCTGGCGGCGGCGCTTGACCAGCCGTTGGGCTATACCGTCGCGCTTGGCCTGCCTGAGTTGCGCAAGGGGATCGCGGGGCTTTACCGTCGCTGGTATGGGCTCGACCTTGATCCGGCGCGGATCGTGGTGACGCCCGGCTCCAGCGGGGCCTTTATCCTTGCCTTTTCGGCGCTTTTCGATGCCGGTGACCGTGTTGTCTTGGGCGAGCCCGGCTATCCCAGCTATCGTCAGATCCTGCGCGCCATGTCGCTGGAGCCGGTCGGCATCCAGACCCGGATCGAGGACCGCTACCAGCCGCGCCCGCAGGATCTGCCCACGGACGCGCAGGGATTGATCCTTGCCTCGCCGGGCAATCCTTCGGGGACGGTGCTGCGCAAGGACGAACTGGCTGCGCTGACCGGGCGCGCAACTGAGCTTGGCATGGCGGTGATCTCGGATGAGATCTATCACGGGCTGGATTACGGCGCGGGCTTCCATTCCGCACTTGAGGTCACGGATGATGTCTTTGTCATCAACAGCTTCTCGAAATATTTCAGCATGACCGGCTGGCGCGTCGGCTGGATGGTGGTTCCCGAAGGCCATATCCGGACGGTTGAGCGGCTGGCGCAAAACATGTTCATCTGCCCGCCTCATGCCAGCCAGTTCGCTGCGTTGGCCGCCCTCGATTGCGTCGAGGAAGCCGATGCAAACCTTGCTGTCTACGCAGAAAATCGCCGTTTGATGCTTGAACGCCTGCCGCAGATCGGGTTTGCGCGGATCGCACCGCCCGAGGGCGCTTTCTACATCTATGCGGACGTGTCCGACCTGACCGATGACAGCCTTGCCTTTGCTGCCGAGATTCTTGAGCGCGCTGGGGTAGCGGTGACGCCGGGGCTGGACTTCGACCCCCGTCGCGGCGCGCAGACCCTGCGTTTCAGCTATGCCGGATCCAGCGCCGACATCGCCGAGGGGCTGGACCGCCTTGCGGTCTTCATGGCGGCAAGATGAGATGGCTGGCCGCCATCCTGCTGATCTGTCTGGCGCTTCCGCTTTGGGGGCAAGAGCAATCTGCGCTGGCGCGGATCGATCCTGACCGCTCGTCGCTGATTGCCGAGGGCAAGGATCGTGGCAAGCCGCGGCCGCTGGAGTTGCGGCTGGCGATCAGCCATCCGGTGCCTTACCGGGTCTATTTTCTTGACGCGCCGCCCCGGCTGATCGTCGATTTCCGCGAGATCGATTTCTCCTCGACCGAACCCGCTGCCCTTGCCGGGCATGATCTGGTTCCGGGCCTGCGCTGGGGTCGTTTTCGCCCCGGTTGGTCGCGGCTGGTGATGGAGCTTTCCGGGCCTTATGCGCTTGCGACCGCGATCCAGTCCTTGCGACAGGACGGGGCCGGGGGTGCGGACCTGACCTTGCGCATCACCCCGGTCGAGCAGGCGGCATTCAAGCCGCGCGGCAATGCCATGTCGGCGCTGCGCGATCTGCCCACGCCGGCGCGGGTGGCGTCGGGGCGGACCGCCCGGGCTACCGACCAGCCCCTGCGCATCGCCATTGATCCCGGCCATGGCGGCCATGATCCGGGGGCCGAGGTTGGTGTCATCCGCGAGGCGGCGGTGATGCTGGGCTTTGCCCGCGAACTGTCCGAAGTGCTGACGCGCGCGGGCTATGAGGTGATCCCGACCCGTCAGGACGACAGTTTTGTGCCGCTTGAACAGCGCATGACCGTGGCGCGCGGGGGGCAGGCCGACCTGCTGATCTCGCTGCATGCCGATGCCCTGCCTGCGGGCGCTGCGGCGGGCCTGTCGATCTATTTCTGGGATCAGGATTCGGATGACCGTGCCGCGCGGCAGCTGGCGCTGCACCACGACCGCTCGGATCTTGTGGCCGGGTTGGACCTGACCGGGACGGATGACTCGGTCGCGGATGCCCTTATGGACCTTGCCCGGCAGGAAACTCAGCCCCGATCCGAGGCTTTCGCAAGATTTCTGGTGTCGGCCCTGAACCGCTCGGGGGTGACCATGCACCGCCACCCGGTCAAGGGCGCGGCCTTCTCGGTCCTGAAGTCGCCGGATATCCCTTCGGTCTTGATCGAATTGGGTTTTTTGACCGATGAGAATGACCGGGCGAACCTTTTCGACCCCGAATGGCGACGCCATACCGCGCAGTCCATCGCCTCGGCTATTGGCGAATGGGCCAAGGACGAGGCCGTCCGCACGAGCCTTTCGCGACAGTAATGGCCGTGTTGCTTTGACGCGGCCGCCCCCCGAGATTAAGATGACAAGAAACTCCCCAGAGGCATATTCCCGTTGATCCGCTTCGTTCTCTCGTTTTTCGGTGCGATCTTCGCGTGGATCGTGACCGGGGTTCTGTTCCTCGCACTGACCATTGGCGGGGTGCTGTGGATGTATTCGCGCGATCTGCCCAGCCATGAGCAGCTGGCGCAGTACTCGCCCAAGACCATCAGCCGGGTCTATTCCAGCGAAGGCATGCTGATCGACGAATTCGCCGAGGAGCGCCGGATTTTCGTTCCGATCGACGAAATTCCCGATCTGGTGAAGCAGGCCTTCATCAGCGCCGAGGACAAGAACTTCTACCACCATCACGGCTTCGACCCGCGCGGCATGGCCGGGGCGATGGTGCAGGCGGTGAAGTCGCGCGGTGGCAGTGTGCGCGGTGCGTCGACCATCACCCAGCAGGTGATGAAAAACTTCCTGCTGAGTTCCGACCGCAGCATCGAGCGCAAGATCAAGGAATTGATCCTTGCCACCCGGCTTGAGCAGACCCTGTCCAAGGACCAGATCCTTGAGCTGTATCTGAACGAGATCTTCCTTGGGCAGAACAGCTTCGGTGTCGCCGCTGCCGCCCAGACCTATTTCAACAAGTCGCTGGCCCACCTGACCCCAAGTGAGGCTGCGACCCTTGCCTCGATGCCGCAGGCTCCGGGCCGCTACCACCCGGTCCGTGCCAAGGAACGCGTGACCGAGCGGCGCGACTATGTCCTGCGCGAGATGTGGCAGAACGGCTATATCGACGAAGCGACCTATAAATCGGAATCCGCGCTGCCGCTGAAATCGGTGCAGAACGGCGATTACCCCTCGTTCCAGAAGCAATTGCCACCGCGCGGCTATTTCACCGACGAGATCCGCCGGCAATTGTCGCGCGAATTCGGTCAGGATGAGTTCTTTGGCGGTGGCCTTGCCATCCGCGCCACCATTGAGCCGGACCTGCAAAAGATCGCCGCCCGTGCGCTGCAACGCGCGTTGGAGCGTTTCGATCGCGGCCGTGGCGTCTGGCGCGGCACCCGCGTCACCATCCCGGCCGAGCAACTGGGTTCCGAGGAGAGCTGGCGCGAGGCGCTGGAGGCCGCGAAAGTACCCCGCGACATCGAGGACTGGTATCCCGCCGTCGTCCTGTCTCTGGGCCAAAGCGACGCCGAAATCGGCATCGAGGGCGAGGAGGGCACCGCCACCATTCCCGCCAAGGACGTGCAATGGGCGCGCAAGCGTCAGGCGAACGGTCGTCTTGGAGCCAAGGCCAAGGTCGCCTCGGACCTGCTGGACGTGGGCGACGTGGTGCTGGTCAGGCGCATGGTCGATGACAATAGCGGGGACTTCATCCGCTGGACCCTGCGCCAGATCCCCGAGATCGAAGGCGGTTTCATGGCGATGAACGTGAACAACGGCCGCGTCATGGCGATGCAGGGCGGGTTCTCGTATCAAAGCTCGGTCTTCAACCGCGCGACGCAGGCGCAGCGCCAGCCCGGCTCCAGCTTCAAGCCCTTTGTCTATGCGGCGGCGCTGGACAGCGGCTTTACCCCGGCGACGATCATCGTCGACGAACCGATCACGGTGAATACGCCCGAAGGGCTGTGGACGCCCAAGAACTCGACCGGGCGCTTTTACGGCCCGACGCCGATGCGGACCGGCATCGAGCAATCGCGAAACCTGATGACGATCCGGATCGCGCAGGATATCGGCATGAACACGGTC
Organism: Paracoccus litorisediminis; assembly: GCF_009711205.1. Classification (GTDB taxonomy): domain Bacteria; phylum Pseudomonadota; class Alphaproteobacteria; order Rhodobacterales; family Rhodobacteraceae; genus Paracoccus; species Paracoccus litorisediminis. The sequence goes on from NZ_WMIG01000030.1 coordinate 12,587, forward strand.
GCCAAATATGCCGAAAAATTCGGTGTTTATGACCGGTTGTCGCCATTCCTTGCCAACAGTCTTGGCGCGCAGGAAACGACGCTGTTCAAGATGGTCGCGGCCTATGCGATGTTCGCCAATGGCGGCGAGCGGGTGGAACCGACGCTGGTTGACCGGGTGCAGGACCGTCGCGGCCGCACCATCTATCGTCACGATCAGCGCGAATGCCTGACCTGCGCCCAGCCGAACCTGCCCGCAGGTGCCGCGCCCGCGATCGCGACCAACCGCGAGCGGGTGATGGACGCGATCACCGCCTATCAGCTGACCTCGATGATGGAAGGCGTGGTCAAGCGCGGCTCGGGCCGTGGCGTGGCGCTGCCGGTTCCGGTCGCCGGCAAGACCGGGACCACCAACGACGCCAAGGATGTCTGGTTCATCGGTTTCACCTCGAACATCGTGGCGGGCTGCTATCTGGGCTATGACCAGCCGCGTTCGATGGGCGACAGCGCCTATGGCGGCACGTTGTGCGTGCCGGTGTTCAACGAGTTCATGAAGGAAGTCATCAAGGAGTATGGCGGGACCGAGTTCCGCGTGCCGCCGGGTGGGCATTTCGTGAACATCGACCGCTTCTCGGGCGCGATCCTTGGCCCCGATGCCAAGGGCGACAATGTGATTGCGGAATATTTCCGCGACGGTCAGGACATCAGCGGTCTTGGCGCGGCCATTGTCGATGGCGGCTTCGAACGCGTCGATCCCAATACCCTGCCGCTATACCACGACAGCAAGTCGCGCGATCAGGGCAAGGCGGTCACCACCTCGACCGGCAAGAAGAAGGTCATTCCCAAGAAGGCCGATTTTGGCACCTTGTCCTCGGGCGGCCTATATTGACGACAGGTTTTGCGGGGGCGGGCGCTTGCGAGTGGCCCGCCCTCGCGTTATCTGTCTTGCCCGATCCGACCCTTCGAGACCCGAAAGAGAGTGCCCATGCGCGCCGAGACCCAAGCCACCATCGAAGCGATCCGCAAATCGCTGAAACTGCTCGGCCAGCGCCTGGACTGGGAAACCGCTCCGCATCGGCTTGAAGAGTTGAACGCCATGATCGAGGCGGGCGACATCTGGTCGGACCCGGCCCGTGCGCAAAAACTGATGCGCGACCGCCAGAAGCTGTCCGACGCGGTCGAGACCTATCGCCGCATCGAGACCGAGCTGACCGACAATATCGAGCTGATCGAACTGGGCGAGGCCGAAGGCGACACCGAGATCGTCACCGACGCCGAAACCGGGCTGAAAGCCCTGGCCGAACTGGCCGCGCAGAAAGAACTGGAAGCGCTGCTGAATGGCGAGGCCGACGGCAACGACACCTTCCTTGAGATCAACGCAGGCGCGGGCGGCACGGAAAGCGCCGACTGGGCCAGCATGCTGGCGCGCATGTATGTCCGCTGGGCCGAGAAAAAGGGCTATACGGTCGAGTTGCTGTCCGAGACGCCCGGCGAGGAAGCGGGCATCCGTTCCGCCGCCTACAAGATTACTGGCCCCAATGCCTATGGCTGGCTGAAGTCGGAATCGGGCGTGCACCGGCTGGTGCGAATCTCGCCCTACGATTCGGCGGCGCGGCGGCACACGTCCTTCAGCTCGATCTGGGTCTATCCGGTGGTTGACGACAATATCGAGATCGTCATCCCGGACAACGAAATCCGCATCGATACCTATCGGTCCTCGGGTGCGGGCGGACAGCACGTCAACACCACCGACTCGGCCGTGCGGATCACCCACTTGCCGACAAATATCGTGGTGACCTCATCCGAGAAGTCGCAGCACCAGAACCGGGCCAACGCCATGGCCGCGCTGAAGGCGCGCCTGTACCAGATGGAACTGGACAAGCGTAACGCCGAGATCAACGCCCAGCATGCCGCCAAGGGCGATGCCGGCTGGGGCAACCAGATCCGTTCCTACGTCCTGCATCCCTACCAGATGGTGAAGGACCTGCGTACCTCGCACGAGACTTCGGATACGCAAGGCGTGCTGGATGGCGATCTGGACGCCTTCATGGCGGCGACGCTGGCGCTGGACGTTGCCGGCAAGTCGCGAGCCGAAGCAAACGCCGAAGACTGAAACCTTGGCGCCCGTGGCGCGCCAAGCATGGGTATTTAAGAAACGAAGAAGCCGCTTTGTTGCGCGTTACCTTCGGGTTTCGCGCAGCATGTGCAGGGCAAGGCCCGCCAGTACCGTGCCCATCAGCCGACGCTGGACCATGCTCCAGCCCGGGTGATCGCCGAGGAAGCGGGCCGCGCGGCCCGCACTGAGGATGATCAGCGCATTCACCGTCAGGCTGATCGCGATCTGGGTTGTTCCCAAGGTCAGTGCCTGCGTCAGCACAGGGCCCTGCGCCGGGTTGATGAATTGCGGCAGCAGCGACAGGTAAAGCACCGCTGCCTTTGGGTTCAGCAGATTGGTCAGGAAGCCCATCACGAACAGCCTGCGCGGGCTGTCAGGCGGCAGTTCGCGGAACTGGAACACATTGCGGCCATTCGGGCGCAATGCCTGCCATGCGAGCCAGCCCAGATAGATCGCGCCCGCGATTCTGAGCGCGTCATAAGCATAGGGCACTGCCATGACGATCGCGGTGATCCCCAGCACTGCACAGAGCATGTAGACGACAAAACCCAGCGCGACGCCGCCCAGTGACACCAGCCCGGCACGGCTGCCTTGGCATAGCGTGCGCGAGATCAGGTAGATCATGTTCGGCCCCGGCGTCAGCACCATGCCAAGTGCCAAGGCGGAAAAGCCGATCATCGCGGTCAGTTCGGGCATCTGTCTCTCCTATCACGCGCACATCATCCTTGTGCGAGCGCGGTCAGGCAAGGCTTTGATGCTGCGTTGCGGCAATGTATGCTGCACCTGCATAAGGCATGAGGTTTGCATGGAGCCCAAACGCATCAACCTGGCCCTTCAGGGTGGCGGCGCACATGGCGCCTTTGCCTGGGGTGTGATCGAGCGGCTGCTGCAGGAGGAGCGGATCGAGATTGCCGGGATCAGCGGCACCTCGGCCGGGGCACTGAACGGGGCTGCGCTGGCGGCAGGATTGGCCTGTGGCCCGGGCAAGATCGGGCGCGACGCGGCGCGCGAGAATCTGGACTATATCTGGTCGCAGATCGCGCAGGTCAGCGACAATCGCGTCGTGCGCTGGATGCATTCGCTGTTTCCGGTGCCCCGTGCGCTACAGCGTCTGACCGAGATGATCTCGCCCTTTGCCTGGTTGGAGGGGTTCACCCGCATCTTCAGCCCCTATGATTGCGGGCCGTTCTACAGCAATCCTCTGGCCGCGATTCTGCGCGAGATGCCGCATCCCGACCTGACCCGAGGCCGGGGGCCGCGCCTGTTCGTCAGCGCGACGAATGTGCGGACGGGACGTATCCGGGTCTTTGGCGGGGCCGAGGTGACGGTTGACGCGATTCTTGCCTCGGCCTGCCTGCCGACGCTGTTTCGCGCCGTGGAAATTCCCGATCCGGCAACCGGGCGGCGCGAGGCCTATTGGGACGGGGGATTTTCGGGCAATCCGGCGCTGTTCCCGCTATTCGCGCCGGATCTGCCGCGCGATGTGGTGATCGTGACGATCAACCCGATGCTGCGCGACATGGTCCCACATAGCCCGATGGAGATTCAGGACCGGATCAATGAGATCAGCTTCAACGCCTCGTTGCTGCGCGAATTGCGGGCGATCAACTTCGTCAAGCGCCTGCATGACGAGGACCGGCTGACCGGTCGCCCGATGAAGAACGTGCTGATCCACATGGTCATGGACGATTTCATGATGGGTTCACTGAGCGCGACGACCAAGGTCGTGCCCAAGCCCGGCATGGTCGCGGAACTGCGGGAAGCGGGCCGCGCGGCGGCCGAACGCTTCCTGCAGTATCACGGGCAGAACCTTGGGCAGCGCGATTCGGTGAACCTGCCCGCGCTGTTCGCTTAGGCCATCGCAGTGGCGATGCGCGCCGCAAGGCGCGCATTGTTCAGCACCAGCGCGATATTGGCGTCGAGCGAGCGGCCGTCCGTCAGCTCGAAAATCCGCTGCAGCAGGAAGGGCGTCACCGATTTCGCGGCAATGCCCTGTTCGGCGGCCTCGGCCAGCGCCTGTTCGACCACCGGAATCATCACGGAGCGTGGGATTTCGTCGGTTTCGGGGATCGGGTTCACGACCAGTTGGCCGCCATCCAGTCCCAGCGCCGCGCGCATTCGGGCCGAGGCTGCAATCTGGGCCGGATCGTCCATGCGCAAGGGCGCGGCAAGGCCCGATTCCCGCGACCAGAAGGCCGGAAGCTGGTCCTGACCGACGGCAATAACCGGAACGCCCAGCGTTTCCAGAACTTCCAGCGTCTTGGGCAGGTCAAGAATCGCCTTGGCGCCGGCAGCAACCACGGTGACCGGGGTGCGTGCCAGTTCGTGCAGATCGGCGGAAACGTCGAAGCTGAGTTCGGCCCCGCGATGCACGCCTCCGATGCCGCCGGTGGCAAAGACATGGATGCCCGCCAGTTCGGCGCAGATCATCGTTGCCGCAACCGTGGTGGCTCCTGTCCGGCCAAGCGCAAGGCAGGCCGCCAGATCGGCGCGCGACAGCTTCATCACCTCGGACCCCGGCGTCGCCGCAAGGGATTCCAGCGTTTCGTCATCCAGCCCGATATGGATCTTGCCTGCGATGATGGCGATGGTGGCGGGAACCGCCCCTGCCTCGCGCACGGTGGTTTCGACTTTCCGCGCGACCTCAAGGTTTTGCGGATAAGGCATGCCGTGGGTGATGATCGTCGATTCCAGCGCGACGACGGGCGCGCCAGTGGCCAGTGCATTGGCGACTTCGGGGGCGAAGACCAGAAGATCCTTCATGCGTGATCCTTTCCTGTGACGGGATGCGCGGTGATATGGGCCGAAGCCGCAAGGATGGCGCGTTCCAGCGCGTCCGCCCGTGGCAGCCCCGCAAGTTCCGCGGCCAGATGGGCAGCAAGGAACGCATCCCCCGCGCCGGTGACATGCCGTGCCGTGACGGGCGGCGGTTCATGGGTGATGGTGCTAAGCCTCTGGGCGGCGTCGGCCGCAAGCCGGGGGCCGTCGGTCACGATGACGCGCGCCGCACCGATGGCGACGATCGCCTCGGCCGCGGATGCAGCGCAATTGTATTGCTGCCCGGCGATGGCCTCGGCCTCGGCTCGGTTGATGTGGAAAATGGCGTTGGGATGATCCAGCAGCGGGGTCAAACGCGTCGCCTTGTCCGGGCTGGCCGGGACGATGCGCAGGCTGGCGCGGGCAAGGAAGGGCGAGGCGGCGATCATCGCCAGCGTCTGCCTCGTCAGGTTGCCGTCAATGACCAGCGTGCCCTGCCAAGGCGCGTCATCGCTGCCAAGGCGTCCGTCCTGCATCGCGGCCAGAATATCGGTGCCGGCGGCCTCAAGCCCGTGCGCATCGGCGATGGCGGCAAACAGGCCGTCGGGGGTCTCGACCGCCATATACAGATCGGTGGGAAGGGGACCGTCGCGCCACAGCCAATCGGTCGCGACGCCCAGTCGCTCGGTCTCGGCGATCAGCGCCTCGCCGGGGGCGTCACGGCCGACCGCCGACAGAATCGCGGGATGCAGGCCGTTGCGGGCCAGGGCCACGGCGACGTTCAGCGCCACACCGCCGGGACGTTGGTGGATGCGGCCTGCGACATCATCGCCCGGTCGCAGGCTGACGGGACTATGCCCGATCACGTCCCAAAGCATCGCGCCGAGGCAAAGGATCTGCGGCGTGTCGGGCATGGGATGCGCTCGTTCTGGCTGGGGCCGGGCTGGCTTGGGTCAGGCGCGCCGATGCCGCAAAAGGGGCATGGCGAAAATCTGGGTGAGAGGCTGGACAACGACCCAAGCGGGGCTCGTTACGGCTGCTTCCTTCCGGACCTGACCGGGTTGGCGAGGCGCTCGCCCGCGCCAACCTCTCGCCGCCTAGATAGGCGGATGGCGCGCGGGATGCAAGTGCTTCTGAACAACTAAAGATGTGGCTGCCGGGCAATAAATCCATCCCGGTCAAGGCGCATGTTCCTGATCTGTCAACGCAGGCCAAGATTGCTGCGGTCTGGCACGAAATTGCGCGCCCATCTGTCGCTGAGATGCGCTTTTAGGCGGTCGATACAGCTTTGGGTTGTTATTTGCCGATTCTTGCCCGGACGCGCCCGGTAGCCTTGCATTGGGCCAAGGCATTGCGTTTAACAAAAGGCGTTCTCAATTCCGACTTGGTGCAAGATGAAATTTTCGACCCGCGAAGACACTGACATTTCCGCCGACGAACTTTTCGCGGCGGTCAGCGATTTTCCGAAAATTGAGCGGCTTTTGCTGCGCAAGGGAGCGATGGTCCGGCGCACCGGCACGAATGGGACGAATGCGTGGACCATCGGCTTCGACTGGCGCGGCAAGCAGCGCGATGTGGATTTGGCGGTGCAATCGATTACTCCGCCCGAACGGATCGAACTGGCCGGGAAATCCGATATGTTCGAGCTAGGCGTCGTGATGACGGTGGTGGCGCTGACGCCCACCAAATCGCGGCTGATCTTTGAGGCCGACGTCCGCCCGCGCGGGATGAAAGCGCGCCTGCTGTTGCAAACGGCCAAGCTGAGCCGCGCCCAGATCGACCGCAAGTTTGCGCAACGGATCGGCGATTTCGTCGGACGCGCGGCGACCGGCCAACTGAGCTGACCGGTCACGGGGTCGGGTTCAGGCCGTCAAGGCCTGCTGCTCGGCACGCAGCGGATCGGCGGGATAGACGCCCAGAATCTCCATACTGGAGGTGAAGTAGCGCAACTCCTCCAGCGCGCGTGCGACGGCCGGGTCCTCGGGATGACCCTCGATATCCGCGTAAAACTGCGTCGCGGTAAAGATGCCGTCGACCATGTAGCTTTCCAGCTTGGTCATGTTGACGCCATTGGTGGCAAAGCCGCCCATCGCCTTGTAAAGCGCCGCCGGGATGTTGCGGACGCGGAAGACGAATGTCGTCATCATGGTTTCCCCGCCCAGAGCATTGGTGCGGCGCGAGTAATCGGGCTCTCGCGACATGATCAGGAAGCGGGTCGTGTTGTTCTGGCGGTCTTCGATGCCCTCAGCCAGCACGTCCAGCCCGTAGATGTCGCCCGCCAGCGGCGCAGCCAGCGCGGCCAGCGATTTCTGCCCGCGACGCGCGACTTCCAGTGCCGAACCGGCAGTATCCGCGCCAACGATGCTGCGGATGTCATGCTGGCGCAGGAATCCACGGCACTGGCCCAGCAGAACCGGATGGCTCATGGCCTCGGAAATGTCCTCGATCCGCGCGCCGGGCGTGCCCAGCAGCGCGATGCGGACGCGCACGAATCCCTCGTCGATGATGTGCAGCCCGCTTTCGGGCAGCAGGTGATGGATGTCGGCAACCCGGCCATAGGTCGAGTTCTCGACCGGCAGCATGGCCAGTTCCGCACGGCCCTGACGGACGGCTTCGATGGTGTCTTCGAACGTGCGGCAGGGCAGGGCCTCCATCTGCGGCCGATAAAATCGGCAGGCCTGATGGCTGTAGGCGCCGGGTTCACCCTGGAATGCGATCACGTTCTTGGTCATGTAGATGCCTCAAATCCGGGCCGTGGCGGGCAGTGCACACCTGACGGCCTGTTCCATGCGAGGGCACAACTATACCTTGATCGGACAGAACAAAAGCGCCTAGATACCCCTGTTTCCACGGAAAGACCGCAACAGGGATCCGCAGATATGTTCGACACCATGACCGTCACCAAGGCAGCCGGAGCTTTAATCGGTGCGCTTCTGTTCCTTCTGCTGATGCAATGGGCAGCGTCGGGCATCTTCCATGTCGGCCCTGCGGGTCACGGTGCCGAGGGCGAGGAACATGCCCAGGCCTATACCATCCCGGTCGAAGCTGCCGAAGGCGGCGCCGAGGGTGAGGCCAAGGATGCTGGCCCGGATTTCGCCACTGTCATGGCCTCGGCTGATGCCGCTGCGGGTGAGAAGGTCTTTGGCAAATGCAAGGCTTGCCACAAAATCGACGGCTCGGACGGCACTGGCCCGCATCTGAACGGCGTTGTCGGCCGCCCGGTCGCCAGCATCGGCGGTTTCGGTTACTCGGACGGGATGAAGGCGCATGGCGGCGACTGGACCCCCGAGGCGCTGCAGGAATTCCTGACCAGCCCGAAATCCATCGTCAAAGGCACCAAAATGGCCTTCGCCGGACTGCCCAAGGTCGAGGATCGCGCCAACTTGATCGCCTATCTGCAAGGCCTGCAATAAGCCGCTATCAGGCTTGGCTGACAGGGCGTCCGATTTGGGCGCCCTTTTTGCATTCACCGGAAATTGCCCCATGCATCACGCATTTGCTTGTTGAACGGACGGGTTCGGCTGATAGCCTGTCGGGCAAGCCGGCCCCGGCCGGAGCAGACTAGCCCAAAGGATCACCAATTCCCGATGACGATGCACATGCTGCGACATGCCCCGATGGTTGCGCTTCTGGCGCTGGTTCCCGGCTTCGCCCTGGCGCAGGAACAGCAGCCATCGCCAACGCCCGCAGCCGCAGCCGCAGCCGCAGCCCAGCCTGCGCAGGCGAAGACCATTACCTCGCACGGGATTTCGACCTTTGGCGCACCCGAACTGCCCGAGGATTACAAGCATCTGCGCTATGTGAACCCGGACGCGCCTAAGGGCGGCGAAATTTCGGAATGGGCGATGGGGGGCTTTGACAGCTACAACCCCTTTACCCATCGCGGCCGAGCAGGATCGTTGTCGGTCATCATGCTGGAACGGCTGATGGAGGACGCGCTGGATGAGCGCGGCTCGTCCTATTGTCTGATCTGCGAGACCATCGAATATCCCGAAAGCCGCGACTGGGTGATCTTCCATCTGCGCCCCGATGCGAAGTTCTCGGACGGGACGCCACTGACCGCGCATGACGTGCTGTTCTCGTTCGAACTGTTGCGCGACAAGGGGCTGTCGTCTTATCGCACCGGCATTGCCAAGATGGTCGCCAAGGCCGAGGTGATCGACCCGCAGACGATCAAGTTCATCTTCCAGCAGGGCTATCCACGCCGCGACGTGATCCAGCAGGTCGGCAGCCAGATCGTCTTCTCGCGTGAGGATTTCCTCAAGAACAAGCGCGACATCGAACAATCCACCGACAAGCCCTATCTGGGCTCGGGCCCCTATGTCTTTGATTCGGCCGAAATGGGCCGTTCGATGACGGTGAAGCGCAACCCGGATTATTGGGGCAAGGATCTGCCGATCAATGTCGGGCGGCACAATTTCGACAAGATCCGGCTGGAATATTTCGGCGATTACGACAGCGCCTTTGAGGCGTTCAAGGCGGGCGTCTATACCTTCCGCAACGAGGTGTCGTCGATCCACTGGGCGACGCGCTATGATTTCCCGGCGCTGAAAAACGGCACGGTCAAGCAAGAGGTCCTGCCGCGCGGCGACATCGCCACCGGACAGGCATGGGTATTCAACCTGCGCCGTCCCAAGTTTCAGGACGTCCGCGTGCGTGAGGCCATCGGGTTGGTCTTCAACTTCGAATGGTCGAACGAGACGTTGTTCTATGGGCTGAACACGCGGGTCAACTCCTTCTGGGACAACAGCGATCTTGCCGCGACCGGCAAGCCCTCCGAGGCTGAACTGGCGCTGCTTCAGCCCTTGGCCAAGGACCTGCCGCCCAGCGTGCTGACCGATGACGCGGTGATGCAGCCGGTCTCGGGCAAGATCCAGCTGGATCGGGGCAATCTGCGCAAGGCATCGAAACTGCTGGACGATGCAGGCTGGAAGGTCGGTGCGGACGGGCTGCGCCGCAACTCGAAAAATGAGATCCTGAAGCTGGAAATCCTGAACGATAACCAAAGCTTCGACCGCATCATCAACCCCTTCGTCCAGAACCTGCGCGCGCTTGGCATTGATGCCGTCAATGCCCGCGTCGACGATGCCGAGATGACGAACCGCACCCGCAGCCATGATTTCGACATGGTGACCGACAGCCTTGGCCAAAGCTTCTATATCAGCGGCGGGACCGAGCAGGTCTTTGGTTCGGAAAACACCAGTGACGTGTTCAACCCGATGGGGCTGGCCAACCCAGCCATCGACGCGCTGATCAAGAAGGGCATCGAGGCCACCACGCAGGAAGAGATGGACACCACCATCCATGCGCTGGACCGCTCGCTTCGGGCGCTGCGCTTCTGGGTGCCGCAATGGTACAAGGCAACCTATACGCTGGCCTATTACGACATTTTCGGCCATCCCCAGAACATGCCCGCCTATGCGCTGGGTGAACTTGATTTCTGGTGGTATGACGCGGATAAGGCTGAAAAGCTGAAACAATCCGGCGCACTGCGCTGAGCCTGAAAATCAGGCTGGAAAAGAAGACGGGGCAGGATGGCAGCCTATATTCTGCGGCGGTTGCTGCTGATCATACCAACACTGATCGGCATCATGCTGGTCAACTTCACGCTGACGCAATTCGTCCCCGGTGGCCCGATCGAGCAGGTCATCGCCCGCGTTCAGGGCGAGGGCGACGCGTTTCGCAATATCGCGGGCGCGGGGGGTGACACCCAGCAGGCGCAGACCAATGAATATGCGGGCGCTCGCGGCATTCCGCCCGAGCTTCTGGACCAGCTTGAAGTGCAGATGGGCTTTGCCAAGATCGTCTGCACCCCGGCCCATCAGGGCGAGCCTGACCTGAAATCGCCCGATTGCAGCAAGGAAAAGATCGGCGCGGCACAGCGCTTCATGATCATGCTGGGCAATTACCTGCGCTTCGATTTCGGGGTCAGCTTCTTCCGCTCGATTTCGGTGATCGATCTGGTGCTGGAAAAGATGCCGGTTTCGATCACGCTGGGTTTGTGGTCGACACTGATCGCCTATTGCATCTCGATCCCGCTGGGCATCCGCAAGGCGGTCAAGAACGGCACGCCCTTTGACACCTGGACCTCTGGTGCCATCATCATCGGCTATGCCATCCCGGCCTTCCTGTTCGCGGTGCTGCTGATGGTGGTGTTCGCGGGTGGCAGCTATTGGCAGATATTCCCGCTAAGGGGTTTGACCAGCGACAATTTTTCGGAACTGAGCCTGTTCGGCAAGGCCAAGGACTACCTGTGGCACATCACCCTGCCGGTGATCGCCACGACGATTTCCAGCTTTGCCACGCTGACCCTGTTGACCAAGAACAGCTTCCTTGACGAGATCAACAAGCAATATGTGATGACCGCCCGCGCCAAGGGCCTGACCGAGGGCCGCGTGCTTTACGGCCATGTCTTCCGCAACGCGATGCTGATCGTGATCGCGGGCTTCCCGGCGATGTTCCTGGGCGTGTTCTTCGGCTCGAGCATCCTGATCGAGACGATCTTCTCGCTGGACGGGCTGGGGCGTCTGGGCTTCGAGGCCGCCGTGCAGCGCGACTATCCGGTGATCTTCGGCACGCTTTACGTCTTTGGCCTGCTGGGGCTGTTGGTCGGGATCCTGTCGGACCTGATGTACGTCTTTGTCGATCCCCGCATTGATTTTGAGCGGAGGGCCGGCTGATGGCGATGACCGAACTCAACCGCCGCCGCTTGCGGAACTTCCGCCGCAACAAGCGCGCCTTCTGGTCGCTGGTGGTGTTCACCGTACTGTTCGTGGCCTCGCTTTTTGCCGAACTCATCGCGAATGACCGGCCGATCGTCGTCAACTTCAAGGGCAGCTATTACTTCCCGGTCTATCGCTTCTACCCCGAGACCACCTTTGGCGGCGATTTCGGGACCGAGGCGATCTATACTGATCCCGGCGTGCAGTGCCTGATCCGCACCGGCGGTCGCGAGGAATGCTGGGACGACCCCGAGGCAGTGGAAAAGGAAGCGCGCGAGACCGGCATGGTCGCGGGCGAGGCCATCGAGAAGGGCTGGATGATCTGGCCGCCGATCCCCTTCCACTACCGCACCATCAACAATGTCGGCACTGCCCCCAGTGCGCCGGACGGCACGCATCTGCTGGGCACGGACGACACCTCGCGCGATGTGCTGGCGCGGGTGATCTATGGCTTTCGGCTGTCGATCCTGTTCACGCTGATCGTCACCGTGGTCAGTTCGGTCATCGGGATTTCGGCCGGTGCCGTGCAGGGCTATTTCGGCGGGCGCACCGATCTGGTGTTCCAGCGAATGCTTGAGATATGGGGTTCAACTCCTTCTCTTTACGTGATTATCATCCTGTTTGCGATCCTTGGGCGCAGCTTCTGGCTGCTGGTCTTCGTCTCGATCCTGTTCGGTTGGCCCGCGCTGGTCGGGGTGGTCCGGGCTGAATTCCTACGGGCGCGGAACTTCGAATATGTCCGCGCGGCCCGCGCTTTGGGCGTCAGTGACCGCAAGATCATGTTCCGCCATATCCTGCCCAACGCGATGGTGGCGACGCTGACCATGCTGCCCTTTGTCGTCACCGGTACGATCTCGTCCTTGGCGGCGCTGGATTATCTGGGCTACGGGCTGCCCACATCTGCCCCCTCGCTGGGGGAACTGGCCTTGCAGGCCAAGCAGAACCTGCAGGCGCCGTGGCTGGGCTTCACCGCCTTTTTCGCATTCGCCATCATGCTGTCGCTTCTGGTCTTCATCTTCGAGGGCATCCGTGACGCGTTCGACCCAAGAAAGACCTTCCGATGACGCCGGTTCTTGAAGTCTCAGACCTGCGGATCGGGTTTCGGCAGGACGGGCAGATCGTGCCCGCAGTCAAGGGCGTCAGTTTCACCGTCGGCAAGGGTGAGACGGTCGCGCTGGTCGGCGAATCCGGATCGGGGAAATCGGTCACGGCCTTGTCTACCGTGGGTCTGCTGGGCGATTCCGCGCAGCTTGCCGGTTCCGTTCGCTACGAGGGGCGCGAGCTGGTCGGCGCGTCCGAGGCCGATCTGCGCCGGGTGCGCGGCAACGATATCAGCTTCATCTTCCAAGAGCCGATGACCTCGCTGAACCCGCTGCACACGCTGGAACGGCAGCTTGGCGAAAGCCTGACCTTGCATCAGGACCTGCATGGCGATGCGGTACGGGCACGGATCATCGAGCTTTTGAACCGCGTCGGCATCCGCGACCCTGAAACACGGCTGGCCGATTACCCGCACCAATTGTCCGGCGGGCAGCGCCAGCGGGTGATGATCGCGATGGCGCTGGCGAACGGCCCCGAATTGCTGATCGCGGACGAGCCGACGACGGCCTTGGACGTGACCATTCAGGCCCAAATCATGGAGCTTCTGGCGGAACTGAAAGCCGCCGAGGGCCTGTCGATGCTGTTCATCAGCCATGACCTTGGCCTTGTACGGCGCATCGCCGACCGGGTCTGCGTGATGAAAGGCGGCGAGATCGTCGAGCAAGGCCCGGCTGAACAGATCTTTGCCGATCCGCAGCACGAATATACCCGGATGCTCTTGGCCGCAGAACCCAAAGGTCTTGCGGATCCAATCCCATCCGATGCGACCGAGATGATCGCGACCCGCGACCTGCGCATCTGGTTCCCGATCAAGCGCGGTTTTCTGCGCCGCACCGTCGGCCATGTGAAAGCTGTCAATGGCGCGACGCTGTCCGTCCGCTCGGGCGAGACTTTGGGCATCGTCGGCGAATCTGGCAGTGGCAAGACCACGCTGGCGCTGGCGATCATGCGTCTGATCGAAAGCGAAGGGCCGATCCTGTATATGGGTCGAGATATCGCGAAACTCTCGGGGCGCGAGCTGCGCGGCCTGCGGCGGGACATGCAGATCGTGTTCCAAGACCCGTTCGGCAGCCTTTCGCCGCGTATGACGGTCGAACAGATCATCTCGGAAGGGCTTGGCGTCCACGGCGTCGAACCCGGCCGCAACCGTCGTGAGATGGTCGATGAGATCATGCGCGAGGTCGGTCTGGACCCCGCCTCGATGCACCGCTACCCGCATGAGTTCAGTGGCGGCCAGCGTCAGCGCATCGCGATCGCCCGCGCCATGATCCTGAAGCCGAAACTGGTCGTGCTGGACGAGCCGACAAGCGCGCTGGACATGACGGTGCAGGTGCAGATCGTCGAATTGCTGCGCCGGTTGCAGCGCAAGCACGGGTTGGCCTTCCTGTTCATCAGCCACGATCTGCGCGTGGTCCGCGCCATGTCGCATCAGATCATGGTCATGCGCGCGGGCGAGGTGGTGGAACAGGGCAGTACCGAGCAGGTCTTTGCCGCCCCGCAAAGCGACTATACCCAGCGCCTGATCAAGGCGGCTTTCCTGAGCAAGGCCTGATGCGGATCCTGTTCGTCCACCAGAACTTTCCGGGCCAGTTCCTGCATCTGGCCCCAGCTCTGGCTGCGCGCGGACATGAGGTGATGGCGCTGACCGATGAGGGCAACCAGCGTCCTTCCCCGATCCGCACGGTGCGCTATAAATCCCCACCCGAGGAGAACCCGGTGCGCGGTCTGGCCCGGACCTATGCCGGTTATGCCGAGCGCGGCTGGCTGGCGGCGCGCGGTTGCCGGGCGCTGCGGGACCGGCATGGCTATACGCCCGACCTGATCTTTGGTCACAGCGGCTGGGGCGAGACGCTGTTTCTGCGCGAAATCTGGCCCGAGGCCAAGCTGCTGGTCTATGCCGAACTTCTGTATCGCACCCGCGGCCATGATGTCGGCTTCGACCCCGAAGTGACCCCCGACAGCGACGAAAGCCGCGTGACCACGCTGGCGCGCTCGGCGCATCTGATCCAGGGACTGGTTCAGGCCGATGCCGGGATCGCGCCGACCCGCTATCAGGCGGATTCCTTTCCGCCCGAACTGCGCCAGAAGCTGACCGTGATCCATGACGGCATCGACACCGGCAAGGTGCGGCCCGACCCCAATGCGCGGTTGGAACTGCCCGACGGGCGGGTGCTGACGGCGCAGGATGAGGTGCTGAGCTATGTCTCGCGCTCGCTGGAACCCTATCGCGGTTTTCACCGCTTCATGCGCGCCTTGCCCGAGGTGATGCGTGCCCGTCCCAATGCGCAGGTGGTCCTGATCGGTGGCGATGGTGCCAGCTACGGCACGGTGCCGCGCGATGCCGAAAGCTGGAAGGCGAAACTGCTGGCCGAGCTTGACGGCCAACTGGACCTGAGCCGCATCCACTTTCTGGGTCGCGTGCCTTATCCGCAATATCTGTCACTGCTGCAGATTGCACGGGTGCATTGCTACCTGACCTATCCTTTCGTCCTCAGCTGGTCGCTGACCGAGGCGATGGCGGCGGGCTGCCATATCGTCGCCTCGGATACCGAGCCGGTGCGCGAACTGATCCGCGACGGAGAGAATGGGCGGCTGGTGCCGTTCTTTGACCAAGGCGCGCTGGAACAGGCGCTGATCCGCGCCCTCGCGGGCGACCCCGAGGATGCACGGCTGCGCGCTGCCGCCCGACAGACCATCGTGGACGGCTACGACCTGCAAAGTCACAGCCTGCCGCGTCTGATCGATTGGGTCGAAAGCTTCGGGGCCTAAAGCTCGATTTCGTTGGTGGCGTCTGGATCGGGCAAGGGTTCGGGCTGATCCGGCGAGGGTGCGGCCTCGGGGGCGGGTGGTAAGCTGTCGGCCGGAGGCTGCTGGTTCGGGGCCAGGAAATCGCGCAGGGTATTCCCGATCGGCGGCGGAGGCGGCGCATCGGCACGGCGGCGGATCAGGATGTCGCCGTTTTCCAGCCGCTCGGGCGTCTGGTAATTGCCGACATCGTCCATCATTCCCTTCAGCTCATCCAAAACCGGAGCAAAGCTGTTCACCGTGTCGTTCAGGTCGCGGCCAAGCTGGTCCAGATGCGGCTGCACATCCTTCAGCAGCTTTTCCATGAAGCCCTGAAGGCCGTGCTCGATATCGCTTTCCAGATCGCCAGGCTGTTCCTGATCGGCGGGCGGTGGCTCAAACGGTGTCTGGGCCATTGCCGGTCCGGTCACCATCGCGGAAGCAAGAATGATTGCGGCGAGCCTTTGCATCGCAGTCTCCTAGATCGGGTGATCAGGAAACTGCGGCCGCCCGGTCAGGGTTCCCCGGTGCGGCCCCAGGTCGCGGCTGGTCTAGATCGGGCGAAGCTGGTGCATGTTGCGGAATGCCTCCCATGCCTCGTTCAGGGCACGGGTGCGGGCCTCGGCCAGCCGGATCGCTTCCGGGGGCAGGCCACGGGCAATGGCGCGGTCGGGATGGGATTCAAACACCAGATCGCGCCAGCGCTTGCGCGCCTCGGGCAGGGGCGTGTCGGGCGGAATTCCCAGCACGTCGCAAGGCGGGCAACCGTTGCTACGGTCATGGCGGGCGCGGATCGTCGCGACCTGCGCCGGGCTGAGGCCAAAGATGCGCCCGACCTCATCGATGAAGATGATCTCGGCCTCATGCAGGTCGCCATCGGCAACCGCGATGATGAACAGCCCCTCGATCACGTCGGACAGGACCGGATCGCCCGGCGGAAACATCGCGGCGATGCGACCCGCCCAGGCGTCGAAACCGGCAACATCCTGGCGGGCAAGGTCAAAGACGCGGGCTGCGTTTTTCTCCTCGGCGCGGGGGATGATGAAGACCCGGCGGAATGCCGCGACCTCGGACCGGGCGACAGCGCCATCGGCCTTGGCCAGCTTCGCGCCAAGCGCGATTACGGCGATGGTGAAAGCCACGGATTTTTCCGGCGGGGTCGCCGCGCGGCTTGATCCGACGATCGCGGCAAGGCGATCAGCGATGCGCTGCCAGAAGCTGCGTGGCTTTGGCAGTTCGGGGCAGTCCTGTGGCCTGTCCTTCAGAATGGTGTCCATGTCCGTCAGCCTAGGCGGGGAAGGGGTTCAAGTCCACTGACATTCCCGCGGGTTCCGGCCGATCACCTGCGGCTTTCCAGCGCCGCCTTGACCACCAGAACCACCAGCGCGATCACCGTAAGCGTCGAGGCGGCGGCGAATGCCCCCGTGGTATTCAGGTCGTTGAACATCAATTCAATCTGCAAGGGCAGGGTGTTGGTCTGCCCGCGGATTGAGCCTGACACCACCGAGACCCCGCCGAATTCGCCCACCGCGCGTGCCGTCGCCAGCACCGCGCCGTAAAGCAGCGCCCAGCGGATATTGGGCAAAGTTACCCGCGAAAACACCTGCCAGCCTTTGGCACCCAAGGTCACGGCGGCCTCTTCCTGCTCGGACCCTTGCGCCTGCATCAAGGGCAGCACCTCGCGCGCGACAAAGGGGGCGGTGACGAACATGGTTACAAGGACGATGCCGGGCAACGCGAACATGACCTTCAGGTCGTGCTGGGCCAGAAACGGTCCCAGCAGCCCTTGGCGACCGTAAAGAAGCAGGTAGCAGATCCCCGCGATGATGGGCGAGATCGAGAAGGGGATCTCGATCATGGTCATCAGCAGTTTGCGGCCCGGAAAGCGGAAGCGGGCGATGGCCCATGCGGCGGCGATGCCGAAAGCGATGTTGACCGGCACGACGATCACCGCGACCAAGCTGGTCAGCAAGATCGCATGCAGTGTCATTGGGTCGGTGATATTCGC
Organism: Paracoccus litorisediminis; assembly: GCF_009711205.1. Classification (GTDB taxonomy): domain Bacteria; phylum Pseudomonadota; class Alphaproteobacteria; order Rhodobacterales; family Rhodobacteraceae; genus Paracoccus; species Paracoccus litorisediminis. The sequence continues at coordinate 30,053 of NZ_WMIG01000030.1, forward strand.
GACGTAAGCGCCCCAACCCTCGGCCAGCGCGCGCCAGAAGATGAAGGCCAAGGGCGCCACGACGAATATCGCCGTCAGCACAAATGCCAGCGCGATCAGCAGGCGCGGCACGCTTCGGCTTTGGCCCGGAGCATGGGTCAGATCGGTCGCGCTCATCCCTTGGACTCCAGATGGCGGGCGGCGCGGAATTGCAGCCAGTTCGACAGGATCAGCAACACCAGCGCAAAGGCCAGCAGGACCAGCGCGATGGCGGCAGCGCCCTGATAATCGTATTCCTCAAGCCGGATATAGGCCAGAAGGGCTGCAATCTCGGTCTTGAAGGGCAGGTTGCCGGCGATGAAGACGACTGCGCCGAATTCACCCAAGGACCGGGCAAAGGCCACCGTCGATCCGGCCAGCCATGCAGGAAAGATTGCGGGCAGGACAACGCGGCGAAAAATCTGCCAAGGGCTTGCCCCCAGCGTCATCGCCGCCTGTTCCAGCGCCGGATCAAGGTCTTCAAGAACCGGCTGGATCGCACGCACCACGAATGGGATCGAGGTGAAGGCCATCGCAATGGTGACGCCAGCCAGCGTATAGACCAGCTGAATACCCGCACTCGCCAAGGGCGCACCAAACCAGCCATTCGCGGAATAAAGCGCGGTCAGCGAAATTCCTGCCACCGCTGTCGGCAGTGCAAAAGGCACGTCCATCAGCGCGTCAAGGATACGCTTGCCAGGGAAATCGTAGCGCGTCAGCACCCATGCCATCAGCAGCCCGTAAAAGGCGTTGAAGACGGTGGCGATGGCCGCCGCCGTCACCGTCACCCGCAGCGCCGACAGCGTCCGGGGCGAGGTGACGATGGCCCAGAACTGCGCCGGCCCGATCTGCGCTCCCTTCAGGATCAACGCAATGACCGGGATCAGGATGACCAGCGCCACGTAAAGCAGCGTCGTGCCGAGGCTCAATGAGAACCCCGGCAAAACGCGTTTCGGCTTGATGGCCGTTGCCGTCATTTGTTGACGAAGACCTTGTCGAGGATGCCGCCATCGGCCAGATGCTCGGACTGGATTTTGTCCCAGCCACCAAAGACGTCCTCAACGGTCAGCAGCTTGACCTCGGGGAATTCGGCGGCGTGTTTCGCGGCCACATCCTTGTCGGTCGTGCGGTAGTGGTTCTCGGCCAGGGTGTCCTGCGCCTCGGGCGTGTAGAGCCATTTCAGGTATTCGGTCGAAACCTCAAGCGAGCCGTTCTTTTCGGCATTCTCGGTCACGACGGCGACCGGGAAGGCGGCGAAAAGGCTGGTCGCGGGGGTCACGGATTCAAAGCCCTGATCGGCATATTGCTTGGCGATGCCCTGCGTCTCGGCCTCGAAGGTGATCAGCACGTCGCCCATGTTGCGCTCGGCGAAGGTCTGGGTCGCGGCGCGCCCGCCAGTGTCAAAGACCGGGACATTGGCAAAGATCTTGGCGACGAATTCCTGCGCCTTGGCCTGATCGCCGTCATTCTGCTGCAGCGCATAGGCATAGGCTGCCAGATAGGTGTAGCGCCCGTTGCCGCTGGTCTTGGGGTTGGGCAGGATCGACTGCACGTCATCGCGCGCCAGATCCGACCAGTCCTTGATGCCCTTGGGGTTGCCCTTGCGGACAAGGAAAGCCGGTAGCGAGTAATAGGGCGAGGCACCGTTCGGCAGGGCTTCGCGCCAGTTTTCCGCGACCAGACCGTTCTTGGCCAGAACGTCCACGTCGGTTTCCTGATTGAAGGTCACGACATCGGCCGGAAGCCCTTCAAGGATCGCGCGCGCCTGCTTCGACGAGCCGCCATGGCTTTGGTCGATGGTCACGTCCTTACCGGACTTGGCTTTCCAATAGGCCTGGAATTCCGGGTTCAACGCCTCGAACAATTCACGGGCGACGTCATAGCTGACGTTCAGGATCTTGTCCTGAGCCAGTGCCGGGGTCGAACCCAGCAGCAAGGCCAGCGCGGCAAGGCGCAATTTCGAAGTCATCATTGGGCTTTCTCCTTGCGGGGCAATTCGGTGGCGGCGGACGCGGCCTGACTGGGGCGCGGGCCGGGAAAAATGGCGGCAGTCTCGGGACGCAGGATGACCCGCGCGCCACGCTCAAGCCCCTTCGCCTCGAGGGCGCGGCGGGGCAGGTCGACGGGGATGGTCTGCGCGCCGTCCGTCAGCTCCAGCCGCAGGATCGCGCCATTGCTGGTGCAGCGGCTGACCTGCCAGCGGCCGGAAGGATCGGCCACGGGGGTAATGTCGGCGGGGCGCAGGAACAGCGTCGCCGGACCGTCGGGCAAGGCGCGGCGGGGCAGGCGCCCGGCATCAAGGCCCGGCGCTTCGGCGCGGCCTGCGCTGAGCACCACCGGCAGCTCGATCGTCGCGCCCATGAAGCGGGCGACAAAGGGACTGGCGGGGTGGTCGTGGATCTGGTCGGCATTGCCGATCTGCTCGATCCGGCCCTCGCCCATGACGACGACGCGGTCGGCCAGTTCAAAGGCTTCTTCCTGATCGTGGGTGACAAAGATCGTGGTCGAGCCGGTTTCCTCATGCACACGGCGCAGCCAGGCGCGAAGGTCACGGCGGACGGCGGCATCCAGCGCGCCGAAGGGTTCATCCAACAGCAGCACCGTGGGTTGGATCGCCAGCGCCCGGCCAAGCGCGACCCGCTGTCGTTGCCCGCCCGAAAGCTGCGCCGGATAGCGGTCGCCCAGATGCGCGATCTGCAGGAAATGCAGCAGTTCCTCGACCTTGGCGGCGATGACCGACTTGCCGGGACGCTCGGCGCGGGGGCGCACGGTCAGGCCGAAGGCAATGTTGTCGCGCACCGTCATATGCGGGAACAGCGCGTAATGCTGAAAGACAAAGCCGATGCGGCGATCTTGTGCAGCCAGACCCAGCCAGTCCTGACCGTTCACGTTCAACCCACCGGAATTCGGCCATTCCAGCCCGGCGACGATCTTCAGCAACGTCGTCTTGCCCGAGCCTGACGGCCCCAGCAACGCCACCAGCTCACCGCTTTCGACGGTCAGATCGATCCCGCGCAACACCGCGGTGCTGCCAAAGCTTTTGGTCATGTTCTCGATGGTGATCGACATGCACATCTCCGCGTTCCGGCCAGAGGTATCGCCGCGTTGCTGAACCGGCAAGTTCAGGTTCTGCCTGATGCGCCGGGCTGTGGCGAAGGATTTCCCGCTGCCATCCGCAGGGCGGACCGCTTTTCCATCCCGGCACAAGCGGCGGGGATATTCTTCGGGCATCGGGGCGGCTATCGCGGCAGTTATCCTTATTTTTCTGCACCATGGCCGTGCCATACGGCAATTGGGCTTTAGTCGCGATTTTGCCTCTGCTATGGCTGCGGCGTAAAGACTGGGGAATTGCGATGACCATGCAGGATGAGCTGATTCTGGCGCTGGAAAGCCCGTTGACCGAGGATCTGGAACTGCTGTTCCAACGTCACACGCAGGACATGCATGCCGATACGCCGCCTGAATCGATCCACATGATGCCGCGCGAGACTCTTGTGCATCCGGATATCGATTTCTTCGTGCTGCGCGATGGTGGTCGCCCCGTCGGCATGGGTGCGATCAAGCGCATCAAGGACGGCCATGGCGAGGTCAAGTCGATGCACGTATTGACCGAGGAGCGCGGCCGCGGTCTGGCCCGTCTGCTGGTCGATCGCATGATCGACAGCGCCCAAGCCCGCGGCTACGCGCGCCTCAGCCTTGAGACCGGCACGCAGGAGATGTTCCTGCCCGCCCGCAAGCTGTATGAGCGCGCTGGTTTCGTCGAATGTGGCCCCTTTGCGGATTACCGCCTTGATCCCTACAGTGTCTTCATGACGCTGGATCTGACAAAAGCAGATTGAGCGGTTGAAAAGGGCGCGAAGCTTTGCGATGAAAGCGCCCGATGCGGACCCGTAGCTCAACTGGATAGAGCAGGGACCTTCTAAGTCCAAGGTTGGGGGTTCGAGCCCTCCCGGGTCCGCCAAATAAGTCAATCGATTAGCCTGTATTTTGGTCTTGTCTTTTTGGTTCGATGAACCAAACGCAGTCCACTGAACTCAAGCGAACCTGCTGCGCCACGCAGGTACGAGGGGCTGAATTGAGCATAGACAGAGCACGTAATGTTCGGGTTCGTATGCCCGAGGAACTGGGTTTCCCTCAATCGGCATCGCGGCTTCGACCATGAACCGCCCGGCAGCGCGGCGCAGATCGTGCCGCGTGCTATTCCGGCCCGCGTCACAGCAGCATTGAATCCCGTGCTGATGCTCTCCATCCGTCGCCCGGTGCGTTCGGTAGTAAAAGGCGACAGCGCCACTTCTTTCACCTGCAACAGAGCGGCTCGTGCGGTGTGGTTTATCGGCACGGTGGCGCGGCCCTTCTTCGGCCCTATGGACGGGCTGGAAGGCTGGGCACCGGATCAAGATCGCTGAGGCATGCGCAATGCCGAGATCGCGAAAGCTGCTTTCGCCGCACTGATGGAAGCCCCAAGCCCCGCATCAACGACGAGAGCCGCAGGGCGATCCTCGCTCAGCACGTTAGAGAAGCCAAGATCGATCAAAGTAGGGTCCGAATTGTCTAGTGGGAAGTCCGACCAACCGGCATCATGGCTCTATGTCGCTCCTGTATGTCCCCGCGCAGGTAGGCGTATTCGAGCAAAGAGCTAACTTCTGGCTCCCGCTGCGATGCGCCCTTCGGGTTCCGTTAATATTTATCTTATCGGCCCAGGCCAGTCCTTTCATTGAAATTACAATTAAAAAAAGTCTAGCCGTTCTTCTGGATATTTCAGTGCAATTATCAACAATAACATTCCGGCCGATCGAGTTTCCGAGAATTATACGTAAAATATATTTGGAGATACGATCGGATTATCGTAATAACTTATAATTTAATCATAACTCATTTGGTGCTGCAATGCATATCTCGTCCACTGTTATTGCGCTTGCGTTATTGAGGAACGACGGACCCACGTCTGGCAGCCTGACCTCGCAAGTGACTTCGAACGTGGCGGGTCTGACTGCCGTGGAGGGGGTTTCCGCAATAACCACGCTGCAGAAGCAGTCATCTGACACCTATGATGAACTCGACGATCCTGAGTTCAGAATGATTCTGGCGTTGGGCGACAGGAGATCCGAGGCCATGAGCGAGCTTCTATCAGGCGAGGTTGGTCTATTCGATGCTGAAATTGTTCAGACCATGGGCGGCAAGGTCCATTTTCAACAACGGAGCGATACTTGGCTGGAGTTCGAGGGAAGCTTCGTGCCCGCATACGAAGCGGCGATGGGTATGACCGCGCCGCAGCGTGATGCGAATTTCCCGGCGCGGTCGGATGCCATGGCTTATGCGTATCACTTCGGGAAAGCGCTTTTTGAAACGATAAACAGGGTAGTTAACGCAAAGCTCGAAATAGAAGCGAATAGCGACACCATGCTAGACGCTTCGGGCCAACTCTACGGCATTACACGAGGTGGTAGGCTATTTGGCAGTTGGGATGCGATGGAGGCTGCAGATGCCCACGGCACAAGTGCCATTGTGGGTGATATGCTATACATGGAGAGAAACGCCGCCTCGTTGGCCAATCTGTTCAGCTTCGTTTCAGCCAGCGTGACCAAACCGGCCTATGAGTTCGCGTTCACGGGTTTCAGCATTAGCCACGGCACGTTGGGCAAGATCATGGATGTAGCGGCGGACGGATCGATTACCCTCTATGGTGCGGACGGCAAAGCATACGATGTTGCAGATTACAGCGCGCGCAACATCAACGGCGGTATACCTGAGCTTCGCAATGATCTGATCCGGCGGGCGGACAGAAGTCCGATAAATGCATAACGCTGCCCTTGCTAAGTTTCGAATGACTTATCGCGCCCGGAGAAAACGCCTCGCGGGCGCTTCTCATTTCACGCGCTTGCACTCGGACGCCAGATCGACGTGCCAGTCACCAACCCGAAGCCGGATGCCCTCGCGGCCTTTCAGTGCTTTCACGTTGTTCGTTTGCGATGCCGGGTCGGTATCCGCGTAAAGGCTTTCAGGGCTTCTTTGGTGGTGGTGATCTGTTTCATGGCTACAGGTGTAGTCATAGCCGAACTATTGCATGATCCGGCGACCCTTCCGTTCTTATCCACTCGATCCTCCCCGAGTGGAAGCCTGGCCCCGGTTCCCTCCGTGCCGCCTGAACCAGGTTGGAACGGATCGTGATCATCGCGCCCTTGTGTTCGAGGGCTTTGGTCACCATTTCCTATCCATGATAGAAATAAGCTGGGGCAAACCCCTGACACTCGTCGTCACTGAGAGCGGTGACACACAGAAGATCTCGACCATCGAACAGGCGAAATACTGGCTGCGGAAGCGCTGGCCGGTTGTAGATGATGCCCGCCAGCGCGCTCTCGCGGCGGTCGAAAGCGCCATGGAATGCATGCTGCCGGTGCAGGTCGCTCGGAAGGCCTTTGAAAACGCGGCACAGTCCGCTGGTTTCCGGACGGCCGACCTGGCCTGACGTCCACGGGCAAGGCAGAGGCCTTTCCCGATTTGGAGGATGAACATTGACGAGGAGGGCGGATATTCCGTCCTCCTACTTGTTTTCGGCACTCACTTCGCCATGCAAGGCCTGCGCGTACTCCAGTCCGCCCATCTCTGAACAACGCCCTTGGTCCGAGCAAGGGCCGGCGGCATTCATAGCCCGGCAGGACGATCGACAGTCTGGCGGGTGATTTGCCTTGCCGGTCGCATCAATGATGCTGCCCCACGGCTTGCTGTCATCACGCCCTTACCAAATTCGAGACGCTGGCCTCGCTGCACGCGATATGAGCGGATGTTTCGGAACGCGGCGCAACACGGCCATGGCTCGACCATTTCGAAGAAACAGGCATTTGCTGCGCGAGGTATAAGTACCCGCAAAGGTTCGCAACTATGGCCCGCCCGTGTCGGCGGCCCTTGTCGATCACGCAGGCCGCTCGATCAACGACGATCTATTGCCGCCACCCAGACTCCTCAAGAGAAACCTCCGGAACTGCAATTCCGCGTCGGCGCAGCATACCCTCAATGTCTTGATCATGGTGTAGGCAGAACTGCTCACCTTTGATCATGCCGGAATTTCTGCTGAGTTAAGCCGCGAACACTGCCGCCGCGTCAATCTGTTCGTCGGCATGAGCGCGTGACAACGCATTCGTGGTTGAAAACCCCACTTCTGCAAGCTAACCGCAAGGGGCCTGAACAAACCGCTGCCTCAATGGCTTTTGCCGAGGTTGCGGAACTCTCTGGCATTTTGTCGGAAGAGGATGAACAGGCACAGATGACAGATCAGACCGGCCAGCCCGATTCGGCGCCCTCCCGCAACGCGCGCGCCTGGCTCAGCGTTCTGGCGCGGTATCGCGAACCGACGACGGCGCGCAGCCTATTTGAGCTGGCAGTAACGCTGGTGCCGTTTTTCGCGCTCTGGACGCTGGCATGGCTTTTGCTGTCAGTGAACGCTTGGCTGGCACTTGCCGTGGCGCTGTTCAACGGGACATTCCTCGTCAGGATTTTTATCATCCAGCATGATTGCGGACATGGCTCGTTTCTTGCCAACAGAACCGCGCAGGACTGGATCGGTCGCAGCCTCGGGGTTCTGACACTGACGCCCTATGCTGTCTGGAAGCGGACGCATTCCATCCATCACGCGCATCATGGCGACCTCGATCAGCGGGGGATCGGCGATGTGCTGACGCTGACGATCAATGAGTACCGGGCACGCTCGATCTTCGGTCGCTTTATGTACCGGCTTTATCGCCATCCGCTGGTCCTGTTCGTGCTGGGACCAAGCTATCTGTTCATCCTTCAGAACCGGCTGCCGATCGGGCTGATGAAATCCGGCTGGCGCTACTGGGCCTCGGCTATGGGCACCAATGCGATGATCGGGATTGCGCTTGCGCTGATCGCCTGGTTCGGCGGGCTGATGCCGGTGCTGCTGGTCTTCCTGCCCACCTCGATCGTTGCAGCGACGATCGGCGTGTGGCTGTTCTATGTCCAGCACCAGTTCGAAGAGACCCATTGGTCGCGGGGCGAAAACTGGCAGCTCCATCACGCGGCGCTGGAAGGCAGTTCACATTATGTCCTGCCGCAGCCGTTGCGCTGGCTTTCCGGAAATATCGGCATCCACCATGTGCATCACCTGTATTCCCGGATCCCGTTCTACCGGCTGCCCGAAGTGCTCAGGGATCACCGAGAACTGGCAGAGGCGCAACGCCTGACCATCGGAGAAAGCTTGACGACCGCGCGGCTGCATCTGTGGGATGAAATCGAGGGTAAACTGGTCTCCTTCACAGAGGCGCGCGCGAGATATGGTCGGGTTTGATGCTGGTCACCGGGTCTCGGCTTGGGCAAGCGTTCAGCGTCCCGAAAGCAGCGTGATGATCAGTAGTATCGTATGAATGGCGACGCCCCTGACGACGGAATCCATTTCTCGCCTATGGTAGAACTAGGATGCGAACGCTTCCATTTTCGCCATCAAGGCACTCGTCCAGCCGAAATGCATCGGTCGGGTCGAGATGCGGACCTTGCTCGGGGTCGCGGCTTGTACAGTAAATCTCATCACATGCGTCGGGTAGCCTAGGCTGCTTTCCTCGGGGTCCGGCTGAATGCGGTCAATTGCGAAGCCTGTGTTTCTCCCCTTGCCGAATGTGATCCGGGTCTCGTCCCATTCCTCCCAGCGCGCGATACGGGGTATTTCGGCCGCGGTCCCGGGAAAGCGCATCTCCTGCATATTTAGCGCTGCCGCTGCCAGTCAGTCCAAGAAGCGCAAAGGGCAAGGCCATAGCCAAGCCAGACTCTAGGCACGCCAATAACGTCCCTAAAAATCGCGGTGTTCCTCAAATTGCAGCCCATTCGCGATTGCAGGAATCTGAAGGTTTTCGGTGATGTTAGCAACCTCATCACAGCGGAAAATCAGCCGTAAAGCCCCGCTGAAAACCGCTGAACGAAGGGTTTGTTCCGGCCTCGCGAAGATTCGGCACCATGGAACCCCGATCCCCTGAGGGGGTTGTGGCCCGACCCCGGGCGCACCCGCCTTACGGT
>NZ_WMIG01000031.1 GCF_009711205.1 Paracoccus litorisediminis
AGAATGAACGCCTTCTGCGCTTCCGTGAACTTCGATGCCTTCATCGTTTTCAGTTCCTGTCCCAGCCGGGGAAGGTTAGCCGAAAACTCTAGCTTCAAACGGTCCAGTTTCGAGGGGGCAGAGCACGCTCCGCAGACACGCGTAACTGTATCGAAGTCTGGTCTATGCGCGAAACTACGCTACCGCCACCGATGACTGTCGAATAATCAGGTCTGGCAATTGCGCGTGAACAACGCGGCTCTTGCCTTCGATGCGATCCAGCAGCAGATGGATCGCATCCTCTGCGAGCGCCGCCCGGACGGCACCGGTGGCGAACGCGTCGATTGCCGCAAAGATACCGTCAATGTCACGGTTGTCCCGAAGCAGGCGCAATGTCTCGTGATAGGCGATGTCTTCACCCTGTGCCTCGTCGAGACGGAGCAGGGTGACGGCACCACCATGGTTAGTAACGAAGGCGTCGTAGGCCAAGACGCTTTCGATCTGGCTGGTTCGGGAGGATGCGCCGACCAACGCAGCAATCTGACGGCAGCCGGTCTGTGCCAGATGGGTCAAGAGGAGCGTGGCGGTATCGAAGGATTGTAGATCGACCGCCGGGATGTCTGGGCGTCCCGGAACCGAGCCAATAGAGACGATGGGCGTCTTGCGCTGCTCGAAATGAGCGACGAGTGGGTCGTCGCGCATCGGCTCGATCAGGATCACCCCGTCGAAATCCGCCGTGCCATAGCTTTGCGCCGAGGGATGCGGTGGGATCAGGCAGAGCGCAAGGTCGCGCGTCAAGGCCGACATGGCCGCAGAGGCGGCAATCTCCATCAGGAAACCCAGCCGGGACGGGCCTGCGGCGACCTCGAAGGGCATCGAAGAGGCCAGCGCAATCGTTCCGGTTCTGCCGCTGCGCAGCGCCCGCGCCGTACTGCTGGGATGATAACCGATCTGCTCGGCCAGAGCATGGATGGTCTTGCGCGTTTCCGGGTCTACGTGACGACGGCCGCTAAAGGGCCTGCGGGCCTTGGTGCAAGATTGCCCTTCATCATGGTGCCGGGCGGGGCTCCGATCGCGATATTTTTGGCCATCGCCAGCCAGACCGATGTGCAGACCGCTGTCGGTGCGGTGCTGCTGACCGGGATGTTTTATTTCATCGCGTTGCCCGTCTTCCGGCGCTTGCTGCGGTTCTTTCCGCCAATCGTGGTCGGAACCATGCTGCTGCTGGTCGCGGTGAACCTGGTTAAGATTTACGGCGGGACCATCACCGGCAAGCCGGGCAGCGAGAATTTCGCCGACCCGGTGAACATCGGACTGGCGCTGGCGACCATTGCGCTGACGGTGATCTTTTCGCGCGTGTTCACGGGTACGATGCAGCGCATTTCGGTCATGCTGGAACTGGTCGCGGGCACCTTGTTGGCGGCTGCGCTTGGCAGGTTCGACCTTTCCGGCGTCATGCAGGGGCCGCTGATCGCCGTGCCGCAGCTGTTTCCCTTCGGGATGCCGAAATTCGATATCATCGCATCGCTGCCACTGATCATCTTCTCGATCATTTCGATGGCCGAGGCGACTGGCCAAACCATTGCCACGGCCGAGATCGTCGAGCGAAAGGGCGATGTCCATCCGATTGTGCCAAGCACCATTCGCGGCGATGCGCTTATGTCGATCGTTGGCGGCCTGTTCGGCACGTCGCTGATCATCACCTCGGGCGAGAATGTAGGCATCGTTCGCGCCACCGGCGTCAGGTCGCGCTATGTCACCGCGATGGCTGGCATCATTCTGGTCATCATTGCGCTGATCGCCCCGGTGTCCCGGCTGGCGAGCGTCCTGCCCGGTCCGGTCGTCGGAGGCACCGCCGTTATCGTCTTTTCGATCATCGGGGTCATCGGCATCCATGTCCTCAGCCGTGTCGATCTGCGTGAACATGGCGCGATGTTCACTCTGGCCTCGGGTCTTGCGATGGGTCTGATGCCGATCCTGGTGCCCGGCATCTACAGCCAGTTTCCGCAATGGTCGCAGATGATCCTGGGCAATGGCTTGGCCATGGGCACGATCACGGCAGCCCTGGTCAATGCGGTCTTTCAGTTCAGCGCGCCAAGCGCGGTCAATTTCAAGGAACACGCCTGATGAGCGATCTGCGCCAGAGTTTTGCGCAAACCGAAAACCTTATCGTTGCCCCGGGGCGTCTGTTGCTGGATGACGGCCCACGGTCCGGCATGGCGGTGCTGCTGCGCGGCGGTCGCTTTGCCGAGATCGGCGCGGCAGCGGCGCTACGCGCCCGCCATCCCGATTTTCCGGTGGTGGCGTTGCCCGAACACCTGATGATGCCGGGCTTCATCGACACGCACACGCATCTGACCCAGTCGCTGGGCAAGTCGCTGGTGTTTGGCGAACCCTCCGAGATATTTCGCCGCATCTGGGTTCCGCTCGAAAGCAGCCTGAATGAGCGTATGGTCTATCTCTCGTCCAAGTTGGCGGCGCTGGAATGGCTGCGCGGCGGATTTACCACCGCTGTCGATGCAGGCACGCGATCAGCTGGCCATATCGACCAGCTTGTTCTGGCCGCGCGCGAGACAGGGCTTTGGCTAGTGGTGGCCCAGATCTGCAATGATCTGGGCGGAGCCGTCGTCGTCCCTGAGCGGGCCGAGATCCTGCGCCTCGCCGAGGCTCATCTGGCCGCCTATCAGGGGGATCCACTGATCCGCGCGTCACTGGCTGTTTCGATCCCCGAGGTTGCCAGCGACGGGATGCTTCGCGACATCTCGGCCATGGCTGCCGCAGCGGACGTCACCTTTCAGACCCATGTCAATGAGCATCTGGTCGCGGTCGAGCGCTCGCTGATTGCCAATGGCTGCCGTCCGTTGGAACATCTGGCCCGTATCGGCGCCCTTGGACCACAGACATTGATCGCACATTCTACGCTTGTCACGCCGTCCGAGCTGAACCTGCTGCGCGATACGGGAACCGCCGTGGCCTATAACCCGATTGCTTCGGTTTGGAAGGGCAATGCGGTCGCACCCGCCTTGCAGATGCAGGCGCTTGGTATTCGTTTTGGTCTGGGTACCGATGGCACACGCGCCGATGGCTTCCGGCTGATGGATGCGGCTGAGACCCTTCAGCGCAGCAACTACGGTCTGGCCTCTGGCGACAGTTCCTGCGGAGGAGGATGGCTGTGGCTGGACGCGGCGACGCGCATGGCCGCAGATGCCAGCGGGCTGACCGCAGTGACCGGCCGCATTGCCGAGGGTCTGGCGGCGGATTTTCTTCTTGTCGATCTGGATCGGCCCAAATTCACCCCTTCGCACGATCTGTGCTGGGAGCTGGTGCGCTACGGCAATCGCGACCAGATCGACGCCGTCTTTACCAACGGCCGGTTGCGCATGGTTCGGGGCTGGCCTGTCGGTTGGGATGCCCGCGCCTTGCTGGGCGAAATCCGCGAACTTGCCGGCCCCGCCATCGCTGCCGCGCCGATTCATCGCATCCATCCCACCGCCGATAGCGTGATCGCAGTGAGGGCCTCGTGACCATCAGCAATTTTCTAGCCCTGTCGCTTCTGGCAGGTGGATCAGCCTTTGTTCAGGGCGCAGTCGGTATTGGTTTCGCGCTGATCATGGCCCCGATTTTCGGCTTCTTCGACGCCAGCTATCTGCCGGTCACATTGCTGATCCTGATGCTGCCGCTGAACTTCCTTGTCGCCTGGCGCGAACGGGCCTCCATCGACCTCCGTGGTGCCGGCTGGATCACCTTTGGCAGGTTCTTCGGCACGTTTCTTGGCATGGCGGTGTTGATCGCGCTTTCGGTGCGTCAGCTTGAAATCGCGGTAGGGCTGCTCACCATTCTTGCTGCGGGCGTGGCGTTACTGTCACCCCCCTTCGCCCCAAGACCCACAGCATCACTGGGCGTCGGCCTGTTCACGGGCGTCACCGAAACCGCAACCGGGATCGGCGGCCCCCCGCTGGCTTTGCTTTATCAACACGCGCCCGGACCGGTCCTGCGGTCGACTGTGGCAACCTGTTTTCTGGTCGGAGAACTGATATCCCTTGCCGTGTTGATCGTCGCAGGCAAGGTCGGACAGACCCAGCTGATGGCCGCGCTGTCCTTGATGCCGGCGGTGCTGATTGGCAGCTTATTGTCGCGGCATACCCATTCACGCATCAATGGACCGGCGCTGCGTATGGCGGTTCTGATCTTTTCAATCGTCAGCGGAGCGGCGCTGATCCTGAAGGGATAACGCGGCCGCCTTCGCCTCTCCTCCGCCTTGGGATAGGAGCTTGCCAGTCGGACTGGTGATTTGCATTTTGTCCCGGAATTCATGGAAGCACAGAAGATGACCATTTCGAAGCGCCGGATCGATCACCTCGTCCTTGCCGTTCAGGATCTTGATGCGGCAGGTGCATTCTATGAAAGGCTGGGCTTTCAGGTGGGCGCGCGTAACCGTCATCCTTGGGGGACCGAGAACAGGATCGTCCAGTTTCGTTCATCATTCCTCGAATTGATTACCGTGGGCGAGGATCGAGCCCTGATCCCGCCACACGCGAACCGGCATTTCAGCTTTGGCGCCTTCGTCCGGGATTACCTGGAAAATAGACAGGGGCTGGCGATGTTCGTCCTCGACAGTGCGGATGCCGAGGCCGATGCGGCGCATTTCGCGCGCGCGAGAATTGGCGACTATGAGCCCTTCTTCTTTGAGCGCAAGGGCCGCAGGCCGGATGGCAGCGAAGCCCGTGTCGCCTTTACGCTGGCATTCTCCATGGCTCCGGACCTGCCCGAGGTGTCCTTCTTTACCTGCCAGCAGCATTACCCCGAGGCCTTCTGGAACCCATCATTCCAGATCCATGCCAACGGGGCGTCGAATGTCCGTTCGGTCACGCTGAACGAGGGCGAGACCGGGTCGCATACCGACTTCCTGTCTTCGTTTACCGGCGCAGAGCCGCTGAACGGCGGGCGCTGCTTCCCACTTCTCAACGGCGGTCGGTTGGATCGCGTGACATGCGCAGGGCCACGAGGCCTCACGTCGTTCAGCGTCGGCGTGCCCGAACTTGGCGGCCTTGCCGAGTGCTTGCAGGCCGAGCATATCCCTTTCGAAATGCGGTCTGATCGTATCTCGATTGATTCCGAAGCCGGCTTCGGCGTCGCCATCGAATTCGAAGTCGATGGGCCGGAGTTCGTATCCTGAACTGGTCCCGAACAAGCCGCGAAACCTCAGGGGGAAGGCCGGCACCGGTGATCCCCGCCACGTTTTGTGCGCGGCCTTAGCGCGTCGACTTTCGTTCTAGTCGTTAGGCTCCATGCTTCGGTGCCGAGTTTGGCTCGGTCAAGGATTTTCACGCAATACGATCGATCCCACGGAATGAGTTCCGAGCGTTTCCAGTTATCGTCCGATCGCACCCTGCTGACTCAGTCAACTCGAACGCGCTCGGTTCAGCATCGCTGTCGCGGTCAGGGCTCTTCGCAGGTTCACGTCACCGGCCTTCGTTAACTCGCCAGAGACATCACGCTCTCCCGATTGGCTTCGCGATGATGTAAGGCCGATCCACGGTCTGACAGCCTTGGAAGACGTGAAGCGGGCAGGGTTACCCGTCGCCGATCGGTAGGTTGGCGCAACGACTGCCCCGATTCCGGGTATGGCCTTCAGGCGCAGACAGATCGGATCCATGTGAGCCATCTGCCGAACCAGCCGTTCCCGCCCCGCGAGTTCTTGGCGCTGGAACGACTTTGCTCGCAGCATTGGCACCGTCGCGACCTGCAACATGGCGTTTCCATCAGTAAGTTCGCGAATGCGATGCTCAAACTTGCCGCGCGAGATCGTACTGACCTTGAGACCGAAGTTCCGCAACAGTCCCCGCAGCGGCATTTCTAGCGCGGTCATGTTCTGCTGGATGACCTTGCGGGCACTCAGCATCGCGCAGATCGGTTTTGATGGGTATAGCCTTCAAGATCCCTTTCATCTGACGCGTCTCCATCAGCACGGCTTCGAAGCCAAAAGTCGTTCTTTCGCGATGCGACCATTGCGACAGAGGGCCAGAATCGAGCCCGATAGCAACGATGGTCGCCCTCAAGAGCGCGCGGAAAAGCGACCAGCGGCTCCGGCCGGCTGGCAACCTCGGCTTCCCTGATGGGCCTTCCATTTTCGCTGAGCACACAGACCGCGGTCTTCGCCAGCAATACGTCCATTCCGACGAACCGTCGCATCCCATAATCCTCCATCCGAGTGCGGTATGGGAAGGCTGTCTCAACGTGAATGTCCGGCAAGCGGTAACGGTGGCGCGCGACGCTGCACCCGTTACCGTATCTCAATGAGTTTCAGAGCCAGAACATGATGGTGGCAGAGAGAGCGATGGCGGACATGCAAACGATTGGGCATCGGTCGTAGCGGTGGCGATCCTTCACCGATCCTTCAAGCGACCGAGCAAGATCTTGATCCGGCCGCTCCCGCAACCAGTCTGCATAGGACCCAGAGTCCGCCTTCGGCAGCCCGCTCAGCGAAGACGCGGTGTTGTTGCTAACCGGTCCGGTCGGACATGAAGAGCCGAAGCGGGCATTCCTTGGCGTCGGTGATAGAGTTAAGCCTAGCGTTCCGTTATCAGGGAAAGCCGTTCCCCAGACAGTAATTTGATCTTTCGAAGTCTTTCCTTCGCCCGATCAGCCCGAACTGGGCTGCATCAAGCCGTAATTGCTGCGGCATGTTTCCGAAACGAATGTGACGGAACCGTCTTGCATCGTCGTCGCGTTGTCTTGCGGTATGGCGCGCAGGAGGTGCAGGTGGCACCCAGAGCAAACTGGAAAGGCACGCTGAAGGTCGCCGAGGTGACCTGCGCCGTCGCGCTTTACACGGCTGCCTCGATCTCGGAGCGGATTGCCTTTCACACGATCAACCGGGCGACGGGGCATCGCGTGCGACGCGAGTTCGTCGACAGCGATACCGGCAAGCCTGTGGACAGGGACAATCAGGTCAAAGGCTATGAAATCAACGGTGGCGAGCATGTCATGCTTGAACCCGAGGAAATCGCCGCTGCAATTCCTGACAGTGACAAGGTGCTGAACGTCTCGGCTTTCATCGCCTGCGATGGGATTGACGAGATCTATTTCGACAAACCCTATTACCTGACACCGGCCGAAAGCTTGGCTGCCGACGCCTTCTCTTTGATCCGCGAGGGGTTGAAGCAGCAAAATGTGGCTGCGATCGCGCAGACCGTGCTGTTCCGGCGGATGCGGAATATTCTGATCCGCGCCCATGGGCCGGGGATGATCGCGACCACGCTGAATTTCGACTATGAGGTGCGCTCGGCCGAAGAGGCGTTCAAGAATATCCCCGAGCATAAGATCGAAGGCGAGATGCTGGATCTGGCTCAGCACATCATCAAGACAAAGACGGGCAAATTCGATATCTCTGGCTTCGATGACCGCTATGAAAACGCCCTTGCCGAACTGGTCAAGGCCAAGCTGGATGGTCGCAAGATTGCCGCTGCACCCAAGGCACGGCCGGGGAAGGTCGTCGACCTGCTGGCTGCCTTGCGCGAAAGCGCGAAACTGCCGGCCAGGAAGACCCCTACGCGTCGGAAATCGGGCTAGATCATGCCACTGCAAGCCTATCGGCAGATGCGGGATTTCAAGACCACGCCCGAGCCGCGGGGCCGTCGCAGCCGCAAGCGCGGCAACAGCTTCGTCATTCAGAAGCACGCTGCGACCCGGCTGCATTACGACCTGCGGCTGGAAATGGACGGTGTTCTGAAAAGCTGGGCGGTGACCCGCGGTCCCAGCCTCGTCGCCGGGGAAAAGCGGCTGGCTGTCCATGTCGAGGATCACCCGCTGGACTACGGCGATTTCGAGGGGACCATCCCCAAGGGCGATTATGGTGGTGGCACCGTCATCATCTGGGATCGCGGACGATGGTCCCCCATCGGCGATGCGGCCAAGGGTTACGCCAAAGGCCATCTGGAATTCGAACTGGAGGGGGACAAGCTTCACGGGCGCTGGCATCTGGTGCGGATGCAGGAAAAACCTCGCGACAAGCGTGAAAACTGGCTGCTGATCAAGGCCGATGATGCATTCGCCCGGCCCAAGAGCGCGCCTGATATTCTGACCGAGCAGCCGCTTTCGGTAAAATCCGGGCGCGACATTCCCGAGGTCGCGAGCCAAGCGGCCCCGACGAAGTCCCGGCGCAAGCCTGCGATCCCCAAACCCGAGGAAACCGATCCCGCAGCCTTGGACCCGAGTGGGCTGAAGGGGGCAAAGAAAGCGCCGCTTCCCGACTTCATCGCGCCCATGCTGGCCATGCTGGCCAGTTCCGCCCCTACCGGCGGGCGCTGGCTGCATGAAATCAAGTTTGACGGCTATCGGCTGCAGGCGCGGATCGACAATGGACAGGTCCGGCTGCTGACCCGCAGCGGACTCGACTGGACGGCGAAATTCGGCAAGCGCATCGCCGATGCCTTGCAGGCCTTGCCCCTGCAAGAAGCGATCCTTGACGGCGAGTTGGTCGTGGAAACCGATGCTGGCGCCTCGGATTTCTCGGCCTTGCAGGCGGATCTTGCCGAGGGCCGCGCGGACCGGTTCCGCTTCTACGTCTTTGACCTGATGCATCTGGACGGGTTCGACCTGCGTCATCTGGCTCTGGTTGAACGCAAGGCGCTGCTGGAGCAGATCCTGACCGAAGCCCCCGAACCTTTGCGCTACAGCAGCCATTTCGACGAAAGCGGCGCGATGGTGCTGCGCCATGCCTGCCGGATCGGACTTGAGGGCATCCTGTCCAAGCTGCGCGACGGACCCTATCGCTCGGGGCGCGACAAGGGCTGGATCAAGTCGAAATGCTCGGCGCGGCAGGAATTCGTGATTGGCGGATTCACTCCATCAGCTGCGACGCCGGGGGCGATCGGCTCACTGGTGCTGGGTGTCCATGACGCGGGCGGGCTGCACCATGTGGGGCGGGTCGGGACGGGGTTCAGCAATCGCGTGGCTACGGATCTTTTCGCGCGGCTGGAGGGGATGCAGATGCCCGACAGCCCCTTTGCCGACCGCCTGACCGCGCAGCAGGCCGCCAACGTCCGGTTCGTCCGCCCGGAACTGGTGGCCGAGGTCGAGTTCCGTGCATGGACCGCCGACGGACATCTGCGACATGCCGCGTTCCGGGGCTTGCGCGAGGACAAGCCCGCAGCCGAAATCACCCGTGAGGTTGCGGCCCCGGCAAAGCCCATACCCACCAAGAGGAAAGTGACCTTGACGCATCCCGACCGCCTGTATTGGCCCGAGGAAGGTGTGACCAAGGAAATGCTGGCGGACTATTATGCCGCGGTCTGGCGGCATATCGCCCCCTTCGTGATCGACCGCCCGCTGGCGCTTTTGCGCTGCCCGGAAGGGATCACCGGCCCGAAATTCTTTCAGAAACACGCGTGGAAAGGCATCAATCCCCGGATCGTGATGGTCAGCGATCCCAAGGACCCCAAGGACCCGCTGCTGAGCATCCACGATCTGGACGGGCTTATGGCGCTGGTCCAGTCTGCCGCACTGGAAATTCATCCATGGGGCGCGAGCCTGCAGGACTGGGAGCGGCCCGACATGATCACCATGGATCTGGACCCCGGCGAAGGTGTCGGTTGGGACCAGATTATCGATGCCGCGCGCGAGGTCCGCCAGCGGCTGACCGATGCGGGACTGACAGCCTTCGTCAAGACCTCGGGCGGCAAGGGGTTGCATGTCGTGGCACCCCTGAAACCCCATGCGACCTGGCCTGAGGTCAAGGCCTTCACCAAGGCCATGGCCGACGCGATGGCGCGCGATACGCCCGACCGCTATGTCTCGACCATTGCCAAGGCCAAGCGCAAGGGCCGCATCCTGATCGACTATCTGCGCAACCAGCGCGGCGCGACGGCGGTTGCGGCCTATTCCACCCGCGCCCGGCCCGGTGCTGCCGTATCGACGCCGGTCGCGTGGGAAGAACTCGGTCCCAAGATCGGCCCAGACCATTTCACCGTGAAAACGCTGCCAACCCGGCTGGCCGCGCTTGGCCCGGACCCATGGGATGGTTTCAGGGCTGCGGCTGTGCCGTTGAGGGTGTCAAAGCGGTAATCAGGATTTCTTGCCGCGCGTCTCTGCCGCCAGACTTTTCTTCAAGGCGTCCATGATGTTGACGACATTGCCGGGCTTCTCGGCTGGGGCCTTTGTCGTCTTGGGCTTGCTTCGGCCCTTTTTCTTGGCCGCGATGATGTCCAGAAGCCGGTCCTGAACCGGGTCGTGGGCCATTTCGGGCGACCAGGGTCGGGTCCGATCCTTGATCAGCCGCGTCACCAGCCTCAGTGCCGCCGGATCGCCGTCAGCCGTGTCCAGGCCGCCGAAATAATCGCCCTCGGGGCGGACCTCATCGCCATAGCGCAGGGTCCACAAGACGATTCCCTTCCCGCGCGGCACCAGCAACACCGCGCGTTCGCGCCGATAGAGCACCAGCCGCGATATCCCGACCATATCCGATTTCGCCATGGCCTCGCGGATGACCGAGAAGGCCTCGGCCCCGATCCGGTCGTCGGGGATCAGGTAATGCGGCTTGTCATACCAGATCCAACCGATGCTGCCCGCGGGCACGAACATGTCGATGTCGATCGTGCGGGCGCTGTCCAGCGCGATGCTGTCCAACTCGTCATCTTCAAGCAGCACATAATCGTCCTCGCCCCGTGCATAGCCTTTGGCCTCGTCCTTGTCGCGAACCGGCTTGCCGCTGACGGCATCGACATAGCGGCTGATGACGCGGTTTCCGGTCTGCGCGTTCAGGGTGTGGAAGCGCAGCTTATCGGCCTCGCTCGTGGCAGGCATCATCGCGACCGGGCAGGTGACCAGCGACAGCTTCAGATAGCCTTTCCAGAATGGACGCGGTGCCATGTAGGGCTCGTTTGGTAGGGGCGTGAGTCAACGTGGCGCAAAAGCAGAGGTTCCAGCCGGTCCCGACCCGCGACCTGAGCGTCGATCATGACGTGGCCAAATCGATCCGAATAATCTTCTGATTTTGCGTTAAAATGCGTTGTATGCTCTCGCTAAAGTGAGCGGGAGGATGCGTATGGCTGCAGCACTGGATCTGAACCCGAGCGAGATGGCGCGGTTGATTGCGGCTCTCGATTGGCCAAGCTGTGCGCTGGGACCGATGCACGAATGGCCTGCCTGCCTGAGGGCGGCCGTTGATCTTGCGTTACCGGCGCATGCCCAGATCGTCATCTTTGCCGGCGAGGATTACGTCGCGCTTTACAACGATGCCTATGCCCCGACCATCGGCAACAAGCACCCGACCGCGCTGGGTCGCCCCGCGCGCGAGCATTGGACCGAGCTGTGGTCGGATCTGGAACCGTTGCTGAAGCAGGTGAGAACGTCTGGAAGGACCGTCTCGGCGCAGGATCGACCGTTCCAGATCAACCGGCACGGCTATGTCGAGACAGTTTATTTCGATATTTCCTATTCGCCGATCCAGGACGAAAACGGCCAGATCCACGCCGTCCTGTGCATCGTCGCCGAGACCACCGAGCGTGTCGCTGCCCTGAATGCAGAACGGCGCCTGTCTGCGATCGTCTCATCCTCGACCGATGCGATTTTGGGGATGGATCTGGATCAAAGGATCACCGCCTGGAACCGGGGTGCCGAGGCGCTTTACGGCTATGCCGAGCATGAAGTAATGGGTCGGCCGGTGACCCTGCTTGTGCCGCCGGATCGTCCGGAAGAGGAAAACCTGATCATGGCGCAAATCATGAACGGGATCCGGATTGACACGCATGAGACCCAGCGTCTGCACAAGAACGGCACATTGATCGACGTGTCGCTGTCCGTGTCGGCAATCCATGACCGGAATGGCCGGATCGTCGGGGCATCGAAGATTGCGCGCGACATTGGCGGTCGGAAAAAGGCCGAGCGGCTGCAGCGGGTTCTGATGGGTGAACTCAAGCACCGCGTCAAGAACGTCCTCGCGACCGTGCAGGCCATCGCGAGCCAAAGCTTCGGTTCGGCTGAGCCCGAGAGGTTCAGGGGATTTTCGGATCGTTTGCGCGCCTTGGCCCGGGCCCATGACCTGCTGACCATGCAAAGCTGGGAGGGCGCGACATTGACCTCGGTCGTGAACGGGGTTGTTTCCGCATTCGGGAACGAGCGCTTTAACATCGACGGTCCCGATCTGCATCTGCCACCGCGCGCGGTGGTCACCTTGTCGATGGCCTTGCACGAACTGGCGACCAATGCGGCGAAATACGGCGCGCTGTCCGTGCCGACGGGCAGCATTTCGATCGACTGGACCTATTGTCCGAACAGGGCGGATTTCCAACTCATCTGGCAAGAAACGGGTGGGCCTGCTGTCAACCAACCGACCGGCACTGGCTTTGGATCGATGCTGATCAAGGATGTTCTGGCTGCCGAACTGAACGGCGAGGTCGAGCTAGACTATCAGCCGACGGGCGTGATCTGTCGAATCCGCGCCCCGATTGACGCCAGTTGGGACTGACGAATCTCGCACTCTCTTTGCGGCAACGACATGACTAAATTTGGATATGGCTTCCTTAAAGGGACGGGCTTTTCAGAGCTTTCGATGTTGGTTGTTTGGCCTCTTATGGCCTCCAAGCTATTGTATTGGTGTCGTTAAGTGGTGGCTATACTACAAATGAAAGACCGCACTCGGAAGTTCGGGATAGGGGCTGGTCAGAAGCGGGTCTGGTGCTCATCTGAATGCCAGGACCCCTGCCTATCACTTGCCTTCAGCATCGTGCGGCTTTCGAGCCAGCGATCGAATGGGTGTTTCCGCCGGAGCAGGAATGAATCCCAACTGTATAGGACGCGCATCCGTGCCACAGATCTGGTGCCAGAGATGTGGATATTCCGCTCATGCGCGAGATCCACGAGAAACCGACCTTTGAATAGCCCGGTATTTCGTGGACGCTTTCTTCTCTAAATTTTAGGCAAAAAGACCATGGTGGCACAGGCAATTTCACCGGCAATTTCAAGCGGACCGCGGCGGCGCAGATCAGCGTCCGGTCAAGGAGGTATCGGCCCGGCTCGGGGTGAGCAGCACTCACTCTGTGCCTGGAAGCGCAAGCTCGCGAAAGCGGCGTCAGGCGACACCGAGGAGAATGCGAGATCCGGCTGCTGAAGCACGACTGGCGCGTGTCGTCGAGGAGCATGATATCCTAAGAGAGGGTAAGCAATTTTCGCCATTGGTTCGTGGACAATGGCGACGACGTTGGTGGCTGAGCAACGGGGACAGTTTTCCGTCCAGGCCCCGCTGAGCAGGCGGTTTCAGGAAGATGGGCGCGTAAATCAGCTATCGCAATGAAAAACGCCCGCATTCATCGTATGTGTTACTGACGCCTACTGGGCCCGGGATATCCCCAAACAGCACCTGAAAGACGCCGCCTGACATGAAACCCATGCCAGAGCTGAGCGAAGCGGCAAACTGGCCGAAAATCCCGGGCCACCTGTTCTACAACCTTAATCGCACGTATGCGACAAACGGGGTGCGTCGCTCGCCGAATTCGAACGGCGGCAGACGGTAAGACAAGAAGAGCGTCTAAAAATCGGGGCTAATCATAGACCCATATCTTTCGGACGTCCTCGCGGACTACGTTATGACCCGATAGCTTGCTTAGGACAGTCAACGTGGCTGGCATCCGGAGCTATAGTCCTGTGGAGCAGAAGACATCGTCGTGAACAGAATGAGCTTTCCGTGCCTAAGGCCGAGCCTCGACCTCGCACCATTCGCTTAACGCCCTCCACGACGACTTACGCCCAAGAAGGCCTCCATTGCTGCGCCAGCAATGATCGACAACGGTGCCTGAACAACAGCGCGCGCCCGGTTCGCCCTAGGGGTTCCCACACACTCTCAAAGGTGCAGTCTCCGGCTCTTTGCAGACGAGTGGCTTGACGCCGGGCGGTCTCTTTGCCGAAATCAGGACTAGCCTCATCGTGTAGCAGCGGATTGCCATCACGTAACGCGGCAAGGCAGACGGCAATGCCACGTGTTCGGGAAACAAGATAATGACGACGGATCTGGCAATCGTACTGGCGCTGCTGGCTGCGGCGATAGCAATGTTCGCGGCCAATCGTCCCCGGATGGACGTGGTTGCGATCCTGACGCTGGTGGCGCTGCCGCTGACCGGGATTATCAGCGTTGAAGATGCGCTGGCCGGTTTCAGCGATCCCAATATCATCCTGATCGCGGCGCTGTTCGTGTTGGGCGAGGCGCTGGTGCGCAGCGGCGTCGCGCAACGCACTGGCGACCTTCTCGTACGCCATTCCGGCGCGTCGGACACGCGGCTGATCGTGCTGCTGATGGCTGCGGTCGCCGGGATGGGCGCATTCATGAGTTCTACCGGGGTGGTGGCGATTTTCATCCCCATTGTTCTGCGCATCACGGCGAATATCGGCGCCGCGCCGGGGCGGCTGATGATGCCGCTGAGCGCGGCGGCGCTGATCAGCGGGATGATGACGCTGGTCGCCACGGCACCAAACCTCGTGCTCGATAGCTTGCTGCGGCGCGAGGGCTATCAGGGCTTTGGTTTCTTCGACTTCACGCCCTTCGGCTTGCCGATCCTGCTGCTGGGCATCGGCTACATGCTGTTTGCCCGGCGCTGGCTGGCTGACAAAGGTCCGGCTGCGGCGAACCGGGGACCAAGGCTTGCCGACTGGATCGACAAATATGGTCTGGCGAAGCGGGAGTTCAGGTTGTGCCTTGGGGCGCAGTCGACGCTTGTTGGCAAACGGCTCGACCAGCTTGATCTGCGGGGCGCGGCGGGCATCAACATCCTCGGCATCGAGCGGTCGACCCCCTTTGGCCGCAGGCTGATCCTGCCCAAGGCCGATACCCTGTTGCAGGCCGATGACGTGCTGTTCCTCGATGTCTTCGGCAAGGCCATGGATATTGAGGAGTTCTGCCGCCAGCACGGCCTGCGGCGCTTGCCGATCTCGGGGGCCTATTTCACCGATCAGGCGCAGGAGATCGGCATGGCCGAGATGATCGTGCCACCCGGCTCGCCGCTTGTCGGCAGCAGCATCGCGAAGTCGCGGTTCCGGTCGGTTCATGGCCTTGCCATCGTCGGCCTGCGCCGTGACAACCTGCCGGTCGGCGATGTGGATGCGCAGACGGTGCTGCGCGGCGGCGATGTGCTGCTGACGGTCGGGCCGTGGGACCGTATCCGTCAGTCTCGGCACAGCCACGATCTGGTCGTGCTCGCGCTGCCGGGCGAGATGGACGAGGTGCTGAAGGCACCGTTCCGCACCATTCCCGCCCTCGCGGTCCTTACGCTGGTCGTGGTGATGATGATCACCGGGGTTGTCCCGAATGTGCTGGCGGCGCTGATCGGCTGTCTGCTGATGGGGCTGTTCGGCTGTGTCGATATGCCTTCGGCCTATCGATCGATCCACTGGCAAAGCCTGGTATTGATCGTCGGCATGCTGCCCTTTTCACTGGCGTTGGAGAAGACCGGCGGTGTCGAGCTTGCGGCCGAGGCGCTGCGGGGGACGATCGGTGATGCCAACCTTCGCATCGCGCTGGCGGTTATCTTTGTGACCACGGTTGTTCTGGGCCTGTTCATCTCGAATACGGCGACGGCGGTGCTGATGGGGCCTGTCGCGTTGACGCTGGCGACCGACATGGGGGCGTCGCCCTATCCCTTCGCCATGACGGTGGCGCTGGCGGCATCGGCCGCGTTCCTGACGCCGGTGTCGTCACCAGTCAACACCTTGGTCATGGGGCCGGGCGGCTACAGGTTCTGGGATTTCACGCGGATCGGCCTGCCGCTGGTCGCCATCGTTCTGGTCGTCGCGGTCGGACTGGTGCCGGTGATCTTTCCGTTCCATCCTGGTTGAACCTGCGGTTGTCGGCTGGAACCCGTCGCGGCAATGATCAGCGAAGGAGCCATGTCGTGTTCGATGGCTGCTTCGCTACAGAAGCACGATGGCGGGCGCCGTTGCATTCGGCGAGCCGTTATGTGCAATTCCTGAACGGGTGGCGTTCCCCGCCCCAAAGCTGATGCCACGGATTATTCATGACGCGTACCTATGGTCCGGTTCTTGCTGGCGGGTTCTGGTTGACCGCGGCGTTGGTGGCGGCGGCTCTTGTCGCGACGGTCGAGTATCGGCGCGGGAGCACCGAGTTGACGCGTCTGGAATCGCAGGCAGAGACGCGTCTGGCCGAAAAGCTTGCCCAACATGATGCGCATCTTACCGCGCTTGCAGCTGTGGTGCGTATGGAGCCCGCCGACCCGTCCGAAAGCGTGCAGGGGCTGGCCACCGCGGTAACCGCCTTCTACCCGCGCATCATCGGTATCACGACGATCCGGGGCGATGGAAAGCAACCCGTCACCTATCAATATGGCCAAACGCCCGGCCCAGCATTCGATCCTTCGGACGAACTGCCGGTGCTGGAAACGCCGGGCAGCACCGCATTCCGCAGCGATCCGGCCGGGGCGCGCTATGCGATCTATAAGCTGGTCGCGCCGGGGGTCATGATCCGCATGGACATCGACGCAGATGGGTTGGTGGCGGATGACACATTTCCGACCGGCTATTCCTACCGTCTGTGGCTGGCGGACGCGTTGCTGATCGAGCAGCCGGCCAACGGCCCCGCGCTGGTGACCGCGACACGCTCCACTGCGGTAACAAGCCCGAGCCAGCCGATGCGGATCGAGGTCGCGCGGGGGTTTAGCGTGGCCGAGCTGCTGCCGGCGCGCGTGATCCTGCCTGTCCTGTTGCTGCTGGGCATCGCGACCTGGCTTGGCCTCGTCTTCGTCCGCTCTGTTCAGGCACGGCGAAGGGAGGAGTTGCGCGCGACACTGTTCGAACAGGAGGCCCGGCTCGCCCATGCGGGCAGGGTCAACGCGCTTGGCGAGATGGCTTCGGGTATTGCGCATGAGCTGGCACAACCCGTGGCTGCCCTGCTTACTCAAAGCCAGGCGGCGCGACGCGCGCTCACGATTAAGCGCCCGGACATCCTCGAACGCGCCCTTGATGCCAATGTGCGCGAGGCCCGGCGTGCCGGTGACATTCTGGATCGGATGCGGGCCTATATCGCGGGAGAAACACCGCGCCTTGAGCCCGTGCCACTCGACAGGGCGCTTTCCGATGCGCTGCGTCTGGCCGAAGCGGATCTCGCGCGCCGCGGAATCGAAGTCTCAGAAGACATCGCCGGGGAATGCGCGGTGCGGATTGATGTCATTGCCTTTCAGCAGGTGATCCACAACATCCTGCTGAATGCGGCGGATGCCCTGACGGGGCGATCCAGTCCACGCATTTCCATCCGTGCGATTTGTGACGATCATCGCGCAATCATCACGGTGGCCGACAACGGCCCCGGCATTTCGTCCGACGTGCTGCCACGTGTTTTCGAGCCGTTCTTCACCACCAAGCGCAATGGCATGGGGCTGGGCCTTCCGCTATGCGCAAGGCTGATCGAGAAGATGGACGGCAGTCTTGAGGCCGGGAATGCGGGTGGCGCGGTTTTCACCATTCGCTTGCCCTGTGAAGGTTTGCGATGATCTATCTTGTCGATGATGACGCCGCCGTGCGTGAGGCGCTGGTTCTGCTTCTGTCCACCTATGGCAAGGAGGTCAGGACATTTCCCGATGCTGCACATCTCATGGCGCATCTGGACGCATCTCGTCCGGGTATCCTGATCCTCGATCTTCGGATGCCGATGACCAGCGGGCTGCAACTGATGGCGCAACTGGCCGCGAAGGGGATTTCATGGCCCGCGATCATGATCACCGGGCATGGCGATGTTGAGGCCTGCCGGCGCGCCTTTCGTGCCGGGGTGACCGACTTTCTGACGAAACCAGTCGACGAATATGTGTTGATGGAGGCCATCGCGACCTGCGAAGCGCAACTGACCGAGTTGCATGCACAGGTCGAAACCGGCGCGCTTCTGTCCCAACTGACGGCCCGTGAGGCCGAGGTGCTGGGATACGTGGCAAAGGGACTTGGCAGCAAGCAGATCGCAGCGGTGCTCGACATCTCATTGCGCACGGTCGACAGCCATCGCGCCAGCATCGCCACCAAGCTTGGCACGCCGTCCGTTGCCGAACAGACCCGGCTTTGGTTGGGCGCATATCGGTAGGACTACCGATATCCTTCCGTTGTCCTGCGAATTCTCGGATGCGTCCGACGCCGGTATCTACGGCCTGACCAACCGTTCAAGCTCAGGAGTTACCGATGCAATCCTACGCCCTTGCCGTGGCGCTCGCCCTTGTTGCCGCGCCTGTCGTGGCACAAGACACGGTCGCGCTGCCCAGCCTTGGCACACAACTTGCCGTTGATCTGGCCGAGGAAACCGTGGCGGCCTGCGCAGCTGACGGCTACAATGTCGCGGCAGCAGTCACGGATCGCTCGGGGATCCTGCTGGCGCTGGTGCGCGCCGAAGGTGCCGGCGCCCATACCGCCAACGCCGCGATGGCAAAGGCCTACACCTCGGCTTCATCGCGCAACCCGACCAGCGGCATGGCAAAGACCGTACAGGAAAACCCGGGCGCGGCGGGTCTGGTCGACATTCCCGGCTTCCTTGTTCTTGCCGGTGGGGTTCCGGTGAAAGCCGGTGATGCAACCGTCGGGGCGATCGGTGTCGGCGGCGCACCTGGTGGCAACCTTGACGAAACCTGTGCGCTGCGCGCATTGGAAAAGCTGGCTGACCGGCTGAAGTAACCACTTTGCCCGTGCGTTCCGCGCACGGGCGCAACCGGCGGAGGGTGCGATGCGGTTCGCGATACTGGCAGGAGTGTTGATGATGAGCATCAATGGTGCAGAGGCTGGCGTCCTCTCCGCGGTCGAGCGCGGCGATATCGTGGCACTTGACCGGGCAATTCAGGCCGGAAATCAGGTGGATCAGCGGAATGCAAAGGGCCAGACCCCGCTTCTGGTGGCCGTGTGGCGCGATGACCTCGCTGCCGCGCGCCGACTGATCGCTGCCGGTGCCGACGTGAACGCCAAGGACGCTATCCAGGACAGCCCCTACCTGGTTGCAGGGGCACATGGCCGGGTCGAAATCCTGCGCCTGATCCTTGCCAACGGCGCCGACCTGCACAGCACCAACCGCTTCGGAGGCACGGCGCTAATCCCCGCGGCCGAGAAAGGCCACCCCGAGGCCGTCGACATGCTGATTGCCGCAGGGGTCGATGTCGATCACGTCAACAATCTGGGCTGGACGGCATTGCTGGAGGCCGTGATCCTGACCGATGGTGGCCCGACCGCGGAGCGCATCATCCGGTCCCTGCTTGCCGCCGGTGCCGATCCGAGCATTCGCGATTTCGACGGCAGGACCGCAATCGATCACGCAAGGGCGCGCGGATTTGACCGGATCGCAGCGATGCTAGCGGGCCGGTGACAATCCTTTCTTCTCGCTGCTGCTGCCGCTCTCCGGATCGGCAGACAGACCGAACCCCACGGGACGCTGTCCTGCGCGAAGTTCAAACCATTATAGGCGCCCCGGTCGCGCGACACCGTGCAGCGTTTTGCTGTAATGGCGGGACCGTTGTGAACGTCCGCAAAAGGCTCCAAACATCCGAGTCCTTCCCAACTGCGCCGGCAAACGGTACCCTGCCTCAACCCATGAGGCTGCCATGTACCGAGCTGTTCTTGTCGCCCTTACCGCAATAGCCTTGAGCGCTCCGGCCCTTGGACAAGAGCCGACAGCGCAGGCCGCGCGTGTTCAGACAGCTATCGAAACCTGGCTGCAGCAACGGACCGAGGTGGAAGGCGTCACCGGGATTGCCGCCTATGTCAGTCTCGGGCCTGCGGGTCCGGCGATCGAGGCATTTGCCGGCACCACCGGCCGCGCGTCCGATGACCCGCCTGTCGACCAGGACACGCTGTTTGGCATGGGCAGCACGTCCAAGTCCTTTGCTGCCGCGATAATCCTCAAGCTTGAGGCACAGGGGCTGTTATCGCTTGATGACACCATCGCCAAATGGCTGCCTCAGTACCCGACCTGGGGCGACGTGAACATCCGTCGCCTTCTGAACATGACCAGCGGCATCCCGAACTATTCCGAGACCGAGTTCATCGCGCGCGCATGGGTCGAGGAGCCGAAGCGTAACCTGACCGCCGAAGAACTGGTGCAGGTGGCCTATCCGACCGGGACAGACGATTTGCCGGTCACGACCGGTTATCACTACTCGAACACCAACTACATTCTTGCGGGGATGATCGCGGCCAAGGCGACAGGCACGCCTTATCCCGATCTCGTGCAGGAACTGATCATCAAGGCGCACGGTCTGCATTCGACCTTTTACAGTTCGGGGACCTATCCTCCGGAGGTTGTCGGGCGGCTGGCGCATGGGTATTTCGAAAACACCGCCTGCGCAGAGTACCAGCCACCCGATTGCAAGCAGTCCTGGAATCAACCGCTTATCGGGCGCGATATCCGCGAGGACAGTACGTCTTGGATGCAGGCGGCAGGTGGAGCGGTGTCCAATGCGCGGGACGTATCGCGCTGGATGCGCGCCGTCTTCGAGGGGCGCGTGGTACCGCCGAAACAGCAAGCCGAGTGGCTGCAGATGGTGTCGACCAAGACGGGCGAACCGATTTCGGATATCAGCCCGGAAGACCCGCAGGGCTTTGCGCTTGGACTCGTGCAGGGGCTGCTTCCGGAGGGGCAGGGCTGGTTCTATCAGGGGACGACGCTGGGCTACCGGACGCTTTACGTCTGGTTCAAGGCTGACAATGTTCTGGTGACGGTCCAGACCAACAGTCAGCCCAATGACGAAGTGAGCAAACTGCACGAAGCCGCCTCAGCGATCCATGCCGCACTCAAGGAACAGTAGTAACTGGTGACACCGATCCGCTGTCACCTCGCACGGACGGCCGTGTTCCCAGGGTGGCGGATTTATTCACCTGCTCTCGCTTCGCGCGCTGGCGGCAATGACGGGTTGCGCGGGCTGGTGGGTGGTCCTGCCTCGGTCGTGACCGAAAGCTGGGGCGCGACCTCGGCCGCATCCGCTTCCTCAAGCTGCGCCAGATCGTTGGTGCGCCGCCATCCTCCGTGCAGGTAAAGAGCGCCGGACATCAGCATGGTCGCAACCATTGCCACCGGGAAACTCAGCCAAAGCGCGTCCACGCCAAGAAGATCGCGCAGCCCCACAGCGACGCCCAGCCGCACCGGATAAAGCGATATGGCAAGGATGATCAGCGGCCAGATCACCTGACCGTTCGCGCGCACCGTGCCAAACAGCACCATGGTAATCCCAAAGGCGACAAAGCCCCAACTGGCAAGCCGGGCGATATGTTGTCCGATCTCGATGGCAGGGCTCTCCGAGCCAAGAAACAGGATCAGCGCATAATGATCGGCCAGCATCAGGGCTGCCACCAGCCCGCCGGTCAGCAGAAAATTCAGCACGATCCCGGCCCGGGTGATCCGCGAAACCCGCTCCCACCGCCCGGCGCCGATATTCTGCGCCGCCATGGCGCTGACCGCCGCGCCAAGCGCCATGGCGGGCATTTGCACATAGGTCCATAGCTGCTGGGTTGCCCCAAACGCCGCCGTGGTATCGACACCCTCGCGGTTCACCAGCGTCATCATCGTCAGCATGGCGCTTGAAACCACGACCATCTGCAAGCCGATAGGCAGCCCCTTGCTGAGCATCAGGCTGAGGATATGCG
The DNA here is from genome assembly GCF_009711205.1 of Paracoccus litorisediminis. GTDB lineage: Bacteria > Pseudomonadota > Alphaproteobacteria > Rhodobacterales > Rhodobacteraceae > Paracoccus > Paracoccus litorisediminis. The sequence goes on from NZ_WMIG01000031.1 coordinate 21,580, forward strand.
GCGCAGGGCGCAGCAATCTGAGGTCCTCTCCCATCAACCGCAACGGATGCTTGCGCAGGTAGATATAGCAAAGCATTGCGATCAGGCTGGCATAGTTGGCGACCGCCATCGCAAAGGCCGATCCGCCAATGCCCATCGCGGGGAATGGCCCCGTCCCGAGGATGAACAGGGGATTGAGCACGACATCAAGAACCACCGCGACCGCCATGAAGATTAATGGCGTCAGGGCATCACCCGCCCCTCGCAGGGCCATCATCAGCATGGTCTGCATGAGGATCGCGGGCATGGCAAGGAACGTGACCCGCAGGAAGGCCCGCGCCAAGGGTGTGATTTCAGGCCCGGTTCCCAGAACCGCCAGCAAATGTGGGGCAAGAAACCAGCCGATGACCGCGATCACCACGGCCAAAGGCGCAAAGGTGCCGATTGCCGTGCCGACGACCTCTTTGGCCCCGTGCAGATCGCGCCGACCGACCGCCTGACCGATCAGAATTGTGGACGCCATGCCGAAACCAAAGACAAAGGCCGTCAGCAGAAACATCACCAGATTGCCGTTCGTGGTTGCGGCAAGGGCGTTTTCACCCAGTAGATGACCCACCCAGATGGCATCGATCGATCCATTGGCCGATTGCAGCACCGACGAACCCAAAGTCGGCAGGGCAAACAATAGAAGGGCTGGATAGATCGGTCCGCTCGTCAGATCGACGCGTTGCTTCATCTACTGCTTCCCATTGAACGGCTCGCTGCGGAATAGGTCTAACCTGCCAGTGTCCCGACGCATTTTGTCGCAGTTATAATGCGCCTATTCAACAAAAGGCTCCATTTTCGGATGGTCACCTGCTGTGACGTGCCCTTTCCTAATAAAAACTCTCAACCTCTAGCCTCAGCCACGCGCTTGCGTTAGGAGCGGTGCGACCCTGCCTATCTCTGCCAAGGACAATCGCCATGCTTCAGGCCATCACCCGGCTCTCTCATCCCGAAGCCATCGAGGCGATGCACCGCTTCCAGCAGGATCATCCCGAATTCATCACCGTCGAGAGCGAAACCGGTCCGTGGAGCATGATCATCCCGGCGGGGCGCTTTTTCGTGACGACCGAGGGCGATCACCTGTCGGTTCTGGCCGAGGGGGTGGATACGATCGGCCTCAGCTACCTGAAGCTGATCTTTGTCGACCACATCCGGGAATATCTGGACGAGGAACTCGAGTTCACTTGGGCGGGCGACGAAACCGACACGAAGGTGCCACCCTTCTTCCGGCAGATCACCGTGGTCTGGTCGAAGCAATTGACCCGGTCGATGCAGCGGGTGCGCTTTGCGGTGCCGGATCTGGAGACGCTGCAGCATACGGAACTGCATGTCCGCCTGCTGCTGCCGCCAAAGGGGCGCGCGCCGGTCTGGCCCTGGATGACGGCCAGTGGCGGCATGGCCTGGCCGCAGGGCGAGGATGCGCTGATGGCGCGGATTTACACGCTGCGCAGCGTCGATCTGGCGGCTGGCGAGATCGAGATTGATTTTGTGCTGCATGCCTGCGATGCGCCCTCGGCCGCGAATTGGTCGACCCTTTGCCAGCCCGGCGATGTGGCCGGGATGCTGGGGCCGAGCGGGCAGATACCACCGGCGACCGGGCGCCTGCTGCTGCTCGGCGACGAGACTGCCCTGCCTGCCATCGCCCGCACCTGCGAGGCTCTGCCCGAAGGGGCGGATTGCGAAGTGCTGGTCGAGGTCGACGGGCCTCAGGATGAAATGGACCTCGGTTGGCCGGTGATCTGGCTGCACCGGAATGGGGCAACCCCCGGCACGACAAGCCTGCTGGCCGACGCAGTAAAGGCGCGCGAGCCTTCGGAAGACCTCTATCTTTGGGCCGCGGCGGAATTCGGCGCGTTCAAGGACATCCGCAGGCACGTTCGCTCCGTCTGGAACCTGCCGCGCGAGCGGCACAGCGTGGTGGCCTATTGGCGCTCTGGAACCGAGGGCCTGTTGCCCGAAGAGCCGCATCACAAGAAGAAGGCCTGACCGATCGTCAGGTGCAGCTGTCTCGGGCGATGGGGCGTATAGCGTAACGGTGCAGGCCAAGATCGGCGAGTTAGCGATTTCCGGTCATAAGAAGTTTGTCAAAGCTGGCTTTCCCGAACGATCAATTGCGGTGTTGGGACAAGGTTGCTCCAGCCTGAGATGGCATCTTTCGCGCTGACAGTCGTCAGCCCAAGAATGATGAGCCCTACCCCGAGAACAAAATTTCGCGATGCGTGTCGTCCAAGACAAAACATCCAACCCCATGCCAAGCATCGGCGTTGATCTGCCCCGGTAAGGTGGTTCTGTTTCCGTTTTAGTGCATGATACGTGCGACCTCACCCCGTTTTCGGTCCGGACATCATGCGACCTTTCGGGTTGATTTTAGTTGGGCCGTAAGGCGTTCGGCGTCAAGTTTCCGAATTCCGAGCTCGGCCGGATGCGGTTGTATTAGGTCCTCCATTCGTTGATCCGCTGGCGTGCGTCGGCTATCGACAAAAACCATGAGGCGTTAACGCGTGCCTGCCTGACTCGACCTTTGAATGTGAGTACGGGTCATAAAACAGTCCGGAGGACAGTTCTCCCCGACGCAAGATGTAGGTGTTATCGCTCGGTTTTGCGGGCCAAGAGAGTTGCAGGCATAGCCTTGGCGGACTTGGCTATCTACCGAATCCGTGAGCCGAATCCGCAGTTCAGCGTCCTGGTCGCGCCTGGGCTAGTCTCGATGGAAGCCCGCTCAAAGCCCATGGCACGGTACGCACGATGTTCCGACAGCGTGAAGACCTAGTGGAAGTGACGGACGACCTCGAGGCGATGGACGGGCTTTGGTGTTCTTCGCAGCACATCCCTTCGCCAATGTCTCTCGAACCAACTCTCGGACACCTCTGCCACGTCCGTCCGCGCTAAGATTGATCCATCGGATCAATCGCTTGATGCTTGACTGGGGCAGATATTGCCGACGCCGGTACCAGGCTCAGTCTGCCCCAGCACAAACGGGATCTGCGTGTCCGTGAAACGCTTTTTCGGTATCAGGGCACGCCTTTCCTTCCGGAAATGTACCCAAAAATTCGCGCCCAAAGCCCGACATATTCACGCTCAATCTGATCCAACAGCTGCTGGGCCTGCAGACCCAGAAAAGCCATACTTTGGTACGCTCGCCGGCAGTAGAAACCTTCACCCCCAGAACAGGGCCTCATGGCCGCCAAAACCGCATCCATTTATCCAAACTGAAATTAATCCCACGATATCAAATTTTTCTCATTCGTGTTTGACGACTCGTTGCGGTGCTTTCTATTTCTGGGCCTACGCAACATGTCTCATGTCGCGCGATTAATTTCACGGGTTGGCGGGGAGGCTGACCTTATAGGGCTGCGGCCATACCGCAGATAGGGAGGATCATATGAAAAGCACGATTTGGGCGGGGCGCCTTGCCACCGCCTCGGTAGCGGCTTGCCTGATGCTCGGGACCGCGGCGCGGGCCGAGGATACGCTGCGCTGCGCCCCCGGCGAAACCTATGTGATGAACGTCATGGTGTCGGGACATCCCTACTGGGTCCCGGTCTATCAGGGCTTCAAGCAGGCCGCTGCGGCATTCGGCTGCGAGACGGTGTTCTCGGGCACGCCGGACTATGACATTACCAAGCAGATCGCATCCTTCGATCAGGATCTGGTGAAGCAACCGGCGGGGGTCCTGCTGCACCCGATGCAGTCCGATCCTTTCATCGAGCCGATCAACCGGGCCATCGACAGCGGCATTGACGTCGTGACCTTCGCCGCCGACAGTCCGCTGTCGAAACGAACGGCCTATGTCACCTCGGACAATCTGGCCGAGGCCAAGTTCGCTGCCGAAGAAATCGTCAAACAGGTCGGAGACAGCGCCGAATATGCAGTGCTGGAGAACCCCGGTCAGTCAAACCATGACCTGCGGGTCACCGCGCTGATCCAATACATGGAGCAGCATTACCCGAAGATGAAACTGGTCGGCAGGCAGGCGACCAATCAGGATTCGACTGCTGCATATCGCGCGACCGCGGCAATCCTGCAGGCAAATCCGAAGCTTGCCGCGATCTGGATCCCCGAGGCCGGTTCTGCCGAAGGCGCGGTCACCGCGATCCTCGAGGCGAAGGCCGATGTTCTGGTGATGCATGCGGACATTACGCCAGCCACGCTTGAGCAGATCAAGGCGGGCAACATCCACATGGCGCTGAATCCCAACCAGGGGATACAGGGCTATATGGGCTTCATGGCCGTATTCCTGGCGGCGCATGCTGACGGTTTCGACCCGTTCAACGACTACAAGGTTTCGGGCTACAATCCGATGCAGATCCCCTTCATCGACAATGGTTTTGCCGTCATCACCAAGGCCAATGCCGACAGCTTCGACCTGAACGCCTATATGCAAGGGCGCGATCCCGGCTGACATCGGATGCAGCCCCTTTGCCGCCCGTCCCACCACCGGGCGGCCATTTCCTCCGAAAATTTGAGCCATCAGGACGATGACACAGCAACCCATCCTTGAAGTCAGAGGCGTGACCAAGAGCTTTGGCTCGATCCATGCACTGCGCGGTGTCGATTTCCGCCTGTTGCCGGGCGAGATCCACGCCCTGGCCGGCGAGAACGGGGCCGGGAAATCGACCCTGATGAATATCATCGACGGCATCCTGCAACCGACCGGTGGTGAGATCCTGTGGCAGGGTCGCCCTGTTCGCATTGCATCGCCCACAGCGGCGCAGGCGCTGGGGATCGGTTTCGTTCATCAGGAAATCGCCCTTTGCCCCGACGTGTCGGTGGCGGAAAACATCTTCATGGCAGCGACGAATATCAGCCGCTCGCCGTTGATGGATTACCGGGCGCTTGAGCGTCGGGCCGCCGAAATCCTGTCGCAGATTTGCGCGATCGACCCGCGGCGGCTGGCGGGTGACCTGCCGATCGCGGAACAGCAACTGGTTGAAATCGCCAAGGCCCTGACGCTTGATTGCAAGGTGCTGATCCTTGACGAGCCCACCGCGGCTTTAAGCCAGCGCGAGGCCGAGGCGCTGTTTCGCATCATGAGGCGTCTGGCGGATCGGGGGATCGCGATCATCTATATCTCGCACCGGATGGCCGAAATTTTCGACAACTGCGATCGCGTGACCGTGTTTCGGGATGGGCAATACATCACGACGATGAACATCCCCGAAATCACACCCGACGATGTGGTGAAGGCGATGGTCGGGCGGGTAATCGACGACCTTTATCCACCGAAGGCATCCCCCGGCAGCATTGGTCGCGATACCGTGCTGGAGGTCCGCAACCTGACCGACCGACGCCGCTTCCACGATGTCTCGTTCCGGCTGCGCAAGGGCGAGATTCTGGGCATTGGCGGGCTGATCGGTGCAGGGCGCAGCGAAATCGTGCGCGGTATCTGCAGGCTGGAAGGTGCCGTTGAAGGTGAGGTGTCGCTGAACGGCCATCCGCTTGCGCTGCGCGACTACAGCGACAGCATTCGCGCGGGGCTGGTTTACCTGTCCGAGGATCGCAAGGGCGACGGGGTGTTCCTGGACATGGCGATCGCCGCGAATGTCTCGGCGCTGGATATTGACCGCGTAGCGAATGCCGCGGGAATTATCTCGGACGCGGATGAGCGGGCGCAGGCCGAGGCACTCGGTCGCAAGCTCAACCTGAAATATGGGTGCCTTTCCGATCCGGTTGCGTCGCTTTCGGGCGGCAACCAGCAAAAGGTGGCCATTGCCAAGATGCTGGCGGTCGGGCCGAAGGTGATCTTTCTGGACGAGCCGACCCGAGGTGTCGATGTCGGTGCCAAAGCCGAAATTCACCGTATCCTGCGCGATCTGGCCGGAAAGGGCACCGGGATCGTCGTCATCTCATCCGAGATGCCCGAACTGATCGGCCTGTGCGACCGGGTGATCGTGGTCTGCGAAGGCCGGATTTCCGGCGAGGTCGAAGGTCCCGAGATGACCGAGGAAAACATCATGCAACTTGCATCAGCCGCCCTGCCGCGCGGCCAGGTGGCCTGAGGGAGCGCGCGACATGGAAAGCTCGATGAATGTGGCAGCCACCGGCAGTCCCCGCAGCGGGGGGTTGGGCAGGTTGCTCAGGATGCGCGAAACCGGATTGATCGCCATCATTCTGGTTCTGATCATCGCGATGTCCTTTGCTTCACCCTACTTTCTGACATGGGTGAACATACGGGCCATGGTCATGGCCTTTGCCGTCGAGGGGATCGTGGTCGTCGGCATGACCATCCTGCTCATTTCAGGGGGGATCGACCTTTCGGTGGGCTCGGTCACCGCGCTGGCGATGGTGATCGCGGGGTTATTGTTCCTGGCTGGGGTGAACCCCTGGCTGGCCTCGGGCATCGCGATTGCGGCCTGCACGGGGATCGGCGCGATCATGGGCGTCTTTGTCACCAAGGTCGGGTTGCATCATTTCATCGTCTCACTGGCAGTGATGGTGATCGCGCGGGGCTTGTGCCTGCTGGGGACGGGCGGGCGGCCCATCGGGCTTTACACGCTGCCCGACAGCTTCAAGTTCATCGGGCAGGGCTCAATCGGACCGATCCCGGTGGTGATCCTGATCTTCGTGGTCGTGGTGGTGATCTTTGATTTCCTTCTGCGCCGCTCGACCGCTTTTCGGCGGGTGTTCTATACCGGCTCGAATGAAAAGGCCGCGGCCTATTCCGGGATCCGGACGAAGAAGGTGATCTTTCTGACCACGACGCTTTGCGCGACGCTGAGCGGTGTGGCCGGAGTGATCTACATGGCGCGCTTCGGCTCGGCCCAGCCGACATTCGGCATGGGGATGGAGTTGAACGTGATCGCCGCCGCCGTGATTGGCGGGGCCAGCCTCAAGGGTGGATCGGGCACAATCCTTGGCGCGATCCTTGGCACGATACTGCTTTCGGTGGTTTCAAGCTCGCTCGCGCTGCTGGACGTGTCGGTCTACTGGCAGGACATCATTCGCGGCTCGATCCTGCTGACTGCCGTGACGGTCGATCACTACCTGAACAAGAAACGGGGCAGGGGGTGACGCCATGGCCGATATGTTGCTGGACTATCAGCTTGCGCGGCAGATTCAGACGGTGCTGGTGATGCATTTCATCGAGGGCGTGAAGCAGTCCGAGATTTCGGAACGGCTGAACCTGTCAACGTCAAAGGTGAACCGCCTGATTGCGCAGGGCCGCAAGCTGGGCATGGTCCAGATTGAGATCACCAGCCCGTGGCAGCGGTTGACCGAATGGGAAAAGCGGCTGGTTGCTGCAAGCCAGCTGCGTTCTGCCGTTGTCACGCCGACGCTATCCGAAAAATCCGACACGCAGCTTGGGCAGGTCGGCGGGGCAGCGGCGGATCTGTTGCTGGAAACGCTGCGCGACGGGGATGTCGTGGCGATAACCGGCGGCAAGGCGGTTTCGGCCGTGGTCGAGAAACTGTCGCCCGAACGCCCCCTGGACGTGACGGTCGTGCCGCTGACCGGAGGCGTGCAGGGCAAGTATTATACCGACGTCAATCATCTGGTGTCGCGCATGGCCGAACGGCTGGGCGGGCGGGCGATGCTGGTCCACGCGCCGCTTCTGGCCGAAAACCGCGAACAACGCGAGATGCTATGCGCCATGCATCCGGTGCGCGAGGTCTTTGAACTTGCCCGTCGGGCCAATGTGGTGCTCACCGGGATCGGCTCGATCGCGCCGCGTGGTTCAAGTTATTACGATCTTGCGCCGCTAAGTGAGGCAGACGGCACCCTGCTGGTCAATCTGGGCGTGGGCGCAGAGTTCATGGCCTATCTCATCGGACAGAACGGACGGGTCGCGGATTATGCGCTGAACTCGCGTCTGGTCGCCGTGCATCCGTCAGAACTCGCATCCTGCCGGCAGGTGATCGGCGTGGCCTGTGGCGCCCAGAAAGTCGATCCGATCCGTGCCGTCCTAAGAGGCGGATTTCTGAACACTCTGGTCACCGACGAACGAACGGTCGAGGCGCTGGTGACAAAACTGGAAGGAGAGCGTCATGTCGCATGACATGCTGAACCGCAAGATCGGACGATCGGAAATCACCGCCTCGGCCATCGGGCTGGGCACTTGGGCCATTGGTGGCTGGATGTGGGGCGGGACCGACCGCGCGGCATCCATCGCGGCGATACAGGCCTCGGTCGACGAAGGCGTCAGTCTGATCGACACCGCCCCCGCCTATGGTCAGGGTCTGGCCGAAGAAATCGTCGGAGAGGCCATACAGGGCCGTCGAGATAAGGTCGTGTTGGCGACGAAATGCGGTCTGGTCTGGCATGTGCAGCAGGGAAACCACTTCTTCGACTACGCTGGCCAGCCGGTGCATCGCTATCTTGGCCGCGCGTCGATCCAGCACGAGGTCGAGCAAAGCCTGCGCCGTCTGAGGACCGATTATATCGACCATTACATCACCCATTGGCAGGACCCGACCACGCCGGTCGAGGAAACCATGGCCGCGCTGCAAGAGCTGAAACAGGCGGGCAAGATCCGCTCGATCGGGGCCAGCAACTGTACCGCCGCGGATGTGACCGCCTATCTGGCCGCCGGACAACTGGACGCCGTTCAGGAAGAGTATTCGATGATCAAGCGCGACATCGAAGAGCAGTACTTGCCGCTGTGCATGCAGAACGGCGTGTCGGTTCTAAGCTACTCCTCGCTGGCGCTTGGTCTGCTGGGGGGGCGGATCGGGCCGGACCGGGTGTTCTCGGGGGACGACCTGCGCAGGGAAAACCCGCGCTTTTCGCAGGCCAACCGTCGCAAGGTGGCGGCGCTGATGGAGGAGATCGGGCCGATTGCCCACGCGCATTCCGCCACGCTGGCCCAGATCGTGATCGCCTGGACGATACAGCAGCCGGGCATCACCTTTGCGCTATGCGGGGCGCGCAATCCCGAACAGGCGCGGGAAAACGCTGGTGCTGGGCGCCTGCGACTGTCCGCCACGGATCTGCAATCCGTGTCAGACGCGGCAAGACGCCACCTGACTGACCTCGACGCCTGATCCACCCACACACGACCAGTTTCAGAACCGCCGGTGGTCTTTCCGGCGAACGGAAGAGCCATGTCCAAAACCCGAGCCGATGAGATCGAAAGCCTGCGCCGCGACAGCCATTTCGATGTGCTGGTCGTCGGCGGCGGCATCAACGGAATCGGCGTGTTCCGTGAGTTGGCCTTGCAGGGTCTGCGCGTCTTGCTGATCGAGCGGCAGGATTTCTGCTCGGGATGTTCGGCAGCACCCTCGCGCATGATCCATGGGGGCCTGCGCTATCTGGAAAATGGCGAGGTCGGGTTGGTCCGGGAATCCCTGGCCGAGCGGGACAATCTGCTTCGCAATGCGCCCCATCTGGTGCATCCCTTGCCGACGACCGTGCCCGTGGCCTCGCGCTTCAGCGGCATTTCGAATGCCATTTCCGGCATCCTTGGTGCCAAGGGCAAGCCGCAACCCCGTGGGATGTTTCCGATCCGGGTCGGGCTGATGCTTTACGACCTGATCTCCTATCGGAACAGGCTGCTGCCCAAGCATCGCATCCATTCCGCCGCCGAGACGCGCCGTCTTTGGCCCGCATTGACGCCGGACGCGCGCTGGTCTGCAACATATCACGATGGCTGGATCTCTCATCCCGAACGGCTTGGGGTGGAGTTGATCCTTGATATCGCAGCGGCTGCGCCAAATTCGGTGGCGCTGAACTACGCCAGTATCGCCCCTTCAGGGACAGGCTTCATCCTGACGGATCTGGAAGGCGGTGACACGCTGGCGATTACCGCAGGCCTTATTGTCAATGCGACGGGGGCTTGGCTGGACAAGACCACTGCCGAACTGGGCGGGCAAGCCGGAACGCGACTGGTTTCAGGGACCAAGGGCTCGCATCTGATTATCGACAATCCGGCCCTGCTGAAAGCGCTGAACGGTCACATGATCTATTTCGAAAACGCGGATGGTCGCGTCTGCATCACCTTTCCCTATCTGGGTCGGGTGCTGGCAGGATCGACCGATATCCGGGTAGAGCGCCCCGGTCGCACCCGATGCGACGAGGCCGAGGCTGACTACATTCTGGACTCGCTGCGGCTGGTCTTTCCGGGAATTGCGCTTGATCCGGGGCAGATTGTCTTCAGCTATTCGGGTATTCGCCCGCTGCCCGCCAGCGACCATGACTTTACCGGGCGCATCTCGCGTGGGCATTTCACCCGCCGTATCGACGGCAGCGTGCCGCAGATCTGCATGGTGGGGGGCAAATGGACGACATTCAGGGCCTTTGCCGAGCAGGTCGCGGATGAGGTTCTGGCCGAGCTGAACCTGCCAAGGCAGCAGACGACCCGCAGGCTGGCGATCGGTGGGGGGCGTGACCATCCGGGGGTGGCCCAGCTTGAGCGGTCCTTGCGAGCCGAGTTCAGCATTTCCGCCGCCCGCGCCAAGCGCCTTGCGACCATCTACGGCACCAGAGCGCGCGACCTGCTGGCCTATTCGCCTGATGAAACCGCGCTGTCCCCGAACTGTCCGTTGAGCCGCGCCGAGGTGCTTTGGCTGGCAAGGCAGGAACGGCTTGAGCATCTTTCAGACCTTATTTTGCGGCGCAGCGATCTGGCGATCACCGGCGTGCTGGACGCCAGAATGATCCAGAGCGCCGCTGACATTCTGGCCGAGGCAAAAGGCTGGGACCCCACCCGCCGACGGGCCGAAATCGCCGCCCTGATCGATGAACTGGCATGCTTTCACGGCGTGTCGCACGCAACCCTTACCGAACGAGTTGAAAGGAACCTGACACCATGCGTCTCAGCCCCAAGGCCCGCATGAACCGGATGTTCACCAATGGCCGATGTCTTGATGTCGCATTGGACCACGGCGTCTGCAATGAGCCCGGCTTCCTGCTGGGTCTGGAAAACATGCCCGGCGTGGTCGATGCGCTGATCCGGGCCAGACCCGATGCAATCCAGATGGCCTATGGCCAGTCCGATCTGCTGCAATCGCGTCCCGAAAAGGACAAGCCCGCCTTGGTCATGCGCATCGACATGGGCAATCCCTACAACGCGCAACGCCACCGGGTGATGTGGTCGATGCTGCAAAACGTCGATGAGCCGATCATCGGCGCGCTGGAAATGGACGCGGCTTGTGTTGTCGTCAACCTGTTTATGCTGCCGGATGAGCCCGAACTGTTCCGTCAATGCGTCGAGAACATCAGCCGCGTGCGCGCCGCCTGTCATTGCTACGGCATGCCGTTGATGATCGAGCCGCTGGTGATGCTGCCCAATGACGTAAGGGGCGGCTATCAGGTCGATGGCGATGCCGAAAAGATCGTGACACTGGTGCGGCTGGCCTCGGAAATGGGGGCCGATATCATCAAGGCCGATCCGACCGACAATCCCGAGGACTTCCACCGCGTCGTTGAAACCGCCCGCGTTCCCGTATTGGTGCGCGGCGGCGGCAAAGAGGATCTGCGCGCGGTTATGGACAAGTCCGCGCGGCTGATGCGGCAGGGCGCGCATGGGCTGGTTTACGGCCGAAACATCTATCAACACGACAATCCAAAAGCGATCGTGGCCGCCTTGATGGCAATCATCCATCAAGGCGTCAGTGGCGAAGAAGCATGGGACATTTACCGAAATGAGTGATGTGGCACGTTACCTTCTGGGTCTGGATGCCGGGAACACCGTCATCAAGGCCGTGCTTTTCGACCTGACAGGCAAGCAGATCGCCATGAGCGCGATGGACGGTCAGTCCTCGCGCCCGGCCCCCGGTTATGTCGAGCGCGATCTGGATGAGCTGTGGTCGAACGCCCGCAGGGTGATCCGCGAATGCCTTGAGCAATCGGGCATCGCAGCTGATCAGATCGCCGCCATCGGCTGCGCCGGGCATGGCAACGGGCTGTATCTGATCGATGCTGCCGGCGATGCGCTTCTGGGGGTGCAGTCACTGGACACACGAGCGGCAGATCTGGCGGCCGAACTGGCGGGGCAGGGTGACGCGCTGCATGCGATCTCGCTGCAAAAGCCTTGGCCTGCGCAAACACCGACGCTGCTTGCTTGGGTCAAGCGGCACCGGCCCCAGATCTACGCCCGCGCGGCGACTGTCCTGATGAGCAAGGATTTCATCAACTTCCGCCTGACGGGCGAACGCACCGGCGACATCTCGGACATGTCGGGGGCGGGTTTCCTGCGGATGCCGGAATGCCGCTATGACGATCAGCTGATGGCGCTTTACGGGTTGGAGGACGCGATCTCGATACTGCCCCGTTTGGTTGCGCCAAGCGATATCGCGGGTCGGGTCAGCGCGAAAGCGGCTGCGGAAACGGGCCTTGCACAGGGGACACCGGTCATCGGCGGATATTTCGACGTGGTCTCCTCGGCATTGGGGGCCGGGTCGGTTCGGGCGGGATCTGCGTCGATCATCGCGGGCAGCTGGGGGATCAATCAGGTCTTTTCGCAGGAACCGGCGATCAATCCCGATGTGTTCATGGTGGCAGGCTTTGGGCCGGGGCGGTTCGTGAACATCGAATCCAGCGCGACCTCGGCGGCCAATCTGGAATGGTATGTCCGCGAATTTCTTGAGCGCGGCGGGCATCACGACGATCCCTTCGGATATTGCAACTCGCTGATCGCCAAGCTGGCCCCGGCGGATGATGACCCGTTCTATCATCCCTTCCTTTACGGTTCGGGGCAGGGGGCCGAGTTCCGCGCGGGCTTCTACGGCATCGCTGGCTGGCATCGAGAGGCGCATCTGCTGCGCGCCCTGTTCGAAGGTGTGATGTTCGAACATCGCCGTCATATCGGCGTTCTGCAAGGCGCGGGCCTTGCACTGGCCGAAGCGACCCTGGCCGGAGGCGGATCGCGCAGCCCGGTCTGGCCGCAGATGTTCGCGGATGGATTGAACCTGCCCGTGACCGTCGCCACCGCGCGCGAGACCGGCGCACTTGGCGCGGCCATTGGCGCAGGCGTTGGCGTCGGCCTGTTTGCTGATTATGAGGCTGGTGCCACCGCCATGACCTCGGCCGCCGCGCGCTATACGCCTGATCCGGAAATGGTCGCGCATTACGACAAGCGTTACCGCCGCTATCTTGACCTGACCGCCCGCATGCGCGGCTTCTGGTCAGGCGCGTGATCGTCGAGGCCAAGAGATGACCGAAATCACGGTTCTGGACGGCGAATATGATTTCGTCATTGTCGGGGCAGGGACGGCGGGCTGCGTGCTCGCCAACCGCCTGACCCGTAATCCTGCGACCCGCGTGCTGCTGCTTGAGGCCGGGAAATCCGATGCCTATCCATGGGTGCGCATTCCCGTCGGCTATCTTTACTGCATTGGCAATCCGCGCACCGACTGGATGATGAAGACCGAGGCCGAGCCGGGGTTGAACGGTCGCAGCCTGACTTACCCCCGTGGCAAGGTGCTGGGGGGCTGCAGTTCGATCAACGGGATGATCTACATGCGCGGCCAATCGGCCGATTACGATCACTGGCGGCAACTTGGCAATACGGGCTGGGGTTGGGAGGACGTGCTGCCTTGGTTCCGCCGATCCGAGGACCATCACGCCGGTCACAGCGACATGCATGGCGCGGGCGGCGAATGGAAAGTCGCGCAGCAACGCCTGAAATGGGACATCCTCAGGGCGGTCCAATGCGGCGCGCGGGAATTCGGCATCCACCCGCGCGCCGATTTCAACGATGGCAACAACGAAGGGTCGGGGTTTTTCGAAGTCAATCAGCAGCGTGGGGTGCGCTGGAGTGCCGCGCGCGGCTTTCTGCGTCCGGCGCTGCGGCGTCCGAACCTGCGACTTCTGAAAGAGGCCGAGGTTGAGACCCTGATCCTTGAAGGCATGCGTGCCGTCGGCCTGAATTTCCGACGGGGCGGGCAGAGGTATCACGTCCGTGCGCGGCGCGAGGTCATCCTCGCCGCAGGGGCGATCAATTCGCCCAAGCTGCTCGAACTGTCCGGAATTGGAGACCCGGAGATTTTGGGACCTCTGGGCATTCCGGTACATGTCGCTCGACCCGCGGTCGGAGCAAACCTGCAGGATCATTTGCAAATCCGCACGGTGTATCGCGTGCAGAATGCGCGGACGCTGAACACGCTGGCGAACAGTCTGGTCGGCAAGGCCCGGATCGGGTTGCAATATCTGCTGTCGCGTTCCGGGCCGATGTCGATGGCACCCAGCCAGTTCGGGATGTTCACCAAATCAGACCCCTCGCTGGAGTTTCCGGACTTGGAATATCACGTCCAGCCCTTGTCGACTGATCGGCTGGGCGACCCGCTGCATCCCTACCCGGCGATCACCGTTTCGGTGTGCAATCTGCGCCCTGAAAGCCTGGGCAGTTCCCATATCCGCAGCAGGCAAACGTCTGCCCCACCCGCGATCCGTCCAAATTATCTCTCTACCGAGCGAGACAAGCGGGTCGCGCTATCCTCGGTCAGGCAAGCGCGGCAGATCATGGCGGCTGGAGCGCTGTCGTATCACCACCCCAAGGAGGTCCTTCCCGGTCCGGCCGTTCAGGATGACGCGGCGCTGTTGCACGAGATCGGTAATATCGCGACGACAATCTTTCACCCCGTCGGAACCTGCCGGATGGGCGTTGACGCGGATGCCGTGGTCGATCCCCGCCTGCGGTTTAACGGCCTTGAGGGTCTGCGGATCGTCGACGCTTCGATCATGCCGAGGATTGTCTCGGGTAATACCGCCTCTCCTGTGGTCATGATCGCCGAAAAGGCCGCCGCGATGATCTGCGAGGAACATGGGGTGTAGGGGAAGCCGCGCAAGTATCGGAATGTGCGGCGATAGGGCTTTGCTCTGCCCCCTCGAAACTGGACCGTTTGAAGCTAGAGTTTTCGGCTAACCTTCCCCGGCTGGGACAGGAACTGAAAACGATGAAGGCATCGAAGCTCACGGAAGCGCAGAAGGCGTTCATTCTGAAGCAGGGCGAGGAAGGCACATCTGTTGCCGAGATTTGTCGGAAGGCCGGGATCGGCCAGTCGACCTATTTCGCCTGGAAGAAGAAGTGTGGCGGGCT
>NZ_WMIG01000032.1 GCF_009711205.1 Paracoccus litorisediminis
ACCGCGCCATCTTCTCATCAGGCGCCGCACAAGCCATCAAACTTCCCGATTTTACCAGACAAACAACCATCAAGGCCATCCGTCCGAACCGCTCCAGCACCCTGCCGGCTCGGTGAAGGCGTATTTAGGCGCTGCGTTCGGGGCTTGCAAGCAGAAAAATGCAGGTCACCCAAAGAAAATTCCCAAGCTGATGATCTTTCGTCATTTTTATGTCATCGGATTGGGCATCCCAAATCCCGGATGCCGCTGCGGGAGGCAGCCCACAAAGCCATATCCGCCCAGATTCGCGACCAAACCCGATCGCGAAATGAAAAACGCGGCCCAAAAGGACCGCGTTTCCCGAGCTCCAAGAAGTGCCGGATCAGCGCTTCGAGAACTGGAACGAACGACGGGCTTTTGCCTTGCCGTATTTCTTACGCTCGACGACACGCGAGTCGCGGGTCAGGAAGCCAGCGGCTTTCAGAGCGGCGCGCAGCGACGGCTCGTGCAGCTGCAGAGCTTTCGAGATGCCGTGCTTGACCGCACCGGCTTGACCCGAAAGACCGCCGCCAGCGACGGTGGCGTAAACGTCGTACTGACCGTCAACACCGGCAACCTCGAAGGGCTGGCGCAGGATCATCTGCAGCACCGGACGGGCGAAGTAGACCGCAATGTCCTTGCCGTTGACGACGACTTTACCCGAACCCGGTTTCACCCAGACGCGAGCGACAGCGTCTTTACGCTTGCCGGTGGCATAGGCACGACCCAGCGCATCGCGCTGAGCTTCACGGACGGGGGCTTCGGCAACCGCCACGGTGGCGACCGATTTCAGATCGTCCAGGGTTTTGATGTCTTCAGCCATGATCATGCGCTCCGGGTATTCTTGGCGTTCATGGACTTGACGTCCAGAACTTCGGGCTGCTGAGCTTCGTGCGGGTGCTCGGCGCCAGCATAGACGCGCAGATTGGTCATCTGCTGCTTGCCCAGCTTGTTGCGCGAGATCATGCGCTCAACAGCTTTGGTCACGACGCGCTCGGGGTGAGCGCCTTCCAGGATTTGGCGCGCGGTGCGGTGCTTGATGCCGCCCGGATGGCCCGTGTGCCAGTAGTATTTCTTGGCATCGCGCTTGTCGCCGGTCATCTGCACCTTGTCGGCGTTGATGATGATGACGTTGTCGCCCATGTCCATGTGCGGAGTGAAGGTCGGCTTGTGCTTGCCACGCAGGCGCATGGCAACGATCGTGGCAAGACGGCCCAGAACAACGCCCTCGGCGTCGATCAGGATCCACTTCTTCTCGATCTCCGCCGGTTTCGCGGTATAGGTTTTCATCGGTCGTCCCTTTTGGGGTGTAATTCGAGATTGGCGCTGTATCGTCCATCGCGCGCTTTGAATCAAGTGCGCTGACCGTGAATTAAGCAAGCATTATCATATGTTTACGAAATAGGTATCTATTTACCTCTACGCAGCACCCGCTTTTACAGGCTTTTTGGCGGAATCGAATAGGTCATCGAGCAACGCGCCACGATGGCATCGTCCCCTTCGGAACGGATCATCGCATCCGCGACGGCCAGCACCCGGCCCAGCTTCAGGATACGGCATTCGGCCAGCAAATCGCGCCCGGCTGCGGGCTTGCGCATGAAGTCGATCGAGGCATTCGTAGTCACGGCCAGCGCCACCTCGCCAATACGGGACAGGATCGCCAGATAGATCGAGGCATCGGCCAGCGCGAACATCGCCGGCCCGCTGATCGTGCCACCGGGGCGCAGATGCGCGTCACCGACGATCAGCCGCGACAGCAGCATGTCCTTATCCACGCTCTCGACCCGGATCTGCCCCGCCACCTGCGGAAAGACCCGGTCCAGAAACACGTTCAATTCTTCTGCGTTCATCGCCAGCTGCATGCCACCCCCTCTGATTGGTGGCGACGCTAGCCCAGCAAAGCCAGGAAGGGGAAGGTTTCCAGCAACCAATAGGCAAAGGCAGGGAAGGCACCGGTCACCAGCGCCACACCCACAACCACCAGCAACAGGCCCATGATGCGCTCTATCACCTTCAGATGCGGCTTGATCCGATTCATCAGCCCCATGGCGCGGTTGATGAAGATGGCCGACAGCAGGAAGGGAATCCCCAGCCCCAGCGCATAGATCGCCAGAAGCGAGGCCCCTCTGCCCGCTTCGCCCCCGGTCGCGGCCAGCGAGAGAATCATTCCCAGCTGCGGCCCGATGCAGGGCGTCCAGCCAAAGGCAAAGGCAAGGCCGAGGATATAGGCGCCAAAGGTGCTGCCACCGCGATCTCCGGTTTCCAGCCGCGCCTCGGTATCGAGGATCGGGATACGGATCACATGCAGGAAATGCAGGCCAAGGATGATGACCGTCACCCCTGCCCCACGCGCCAGCCAGTCCTGCCATTGCAGGAACATCCGGCCAAAAGCCGAGGCCGCCAGTCCCATCAGCAGGAATACCGTGGACAGGCCCATGACAAAGAAGATCGCGGGCAGGATCGCGCTGCGTTCGCCCGATTTCAGACCGCCAACGCCGACACCGGTCATATAGGCCAGATAGGGCGGGACGATCGGCAGCACACAAGGCGACAGAAAGGACAGGATACCCGCCAGCAACGCGACCATCGCGGCAGGCAGGAAGGCGGCATCAGCAAGTTCGATTCCCAACATGCTGCGCAGATTGCGCGAATGGAAAGGCGCGGGAAAGTCCCGCGCCTCTCAAACTTGCGTCATGTGGCCGTGGGTTCAGCCGATTGACCACCAACCGCGACGTTTCGGACGCGGCGCGTCGTCCTCGGCGGTCATGGCCGGTTCGGGCTGCGGGGCCGGAACCGGGATCGGGGTTTCGATCACCGCCGGAGCCTCGACAGCCGTTTCGACGACGGGTTCTTCCGTGACAGTCTCGACCTGGGGTGCAGGCGTCTCGACGACTGCGGGCTCGGTCGTGATGGTCTCCACCGGAGCGTCTTCGATCACGGCGACAACCTCGACCGTCTCGGCAACCGCCAGTTCGACAACCGCTTCCGCCGGAGCGGCTTCGGCCCGATCCTCGCCACGGCGGCGCGAGCTGCGGCGGCGCGGCTTCTTGCCTTCCTCGGCCACCGGAGCAACCTCGGCCACTTCCACAGCCTCGTTCACCGCGACGTCTTCAGCCGCCTCGTCCTCGGCACCGGCCTCGTCAGCGCCATCATCTTCGGCATCATCGGCATCCGCAGCTTCGGCATGGGCGGCGTCATCGCCGTTCTTGCCATTGCGGCGACGGCGACGGCGACGACGGCGCGACTTGCCCGAACCCTCGCCCTGCTCGGCAGTCTCGGCGCGCGGCGCCTCAGTCTGCACTTCTTCGGCGCGGTCCTCTTCTTCGTCCTCGACTTCGTCCTCGACCAGATCCTCGTCGTCGATCTGCGCCATCAGGCTGGCATCGACCGAGACCACCGGGCTCACGACCTCGGGGACATTGCGCGTGGCGGTCTTGAACTTCTCGATCGCGTAATCGGGCGAGATCAGCGAGGGATCGGCCTCGACGCGGACGGACATGCCGTAACGCGCCTCGATCCCGGCGATATGCTCGCGCTTGGCGTTCATCAGGAAGTTGGCGACGGCGACCGGGGCCTTGACCAGCACTTCGCGCGAACGCTTGCGGGTGCCCTCTTCCTCGATCGCGCGCAGGATGGTCAGCGCAAGGCTGTCATCCGAGCGGATCAGGCCGGTGCCGTGGCAATGGGCGCAGGGCTGCGTGGTCGATTCAAGCATGCCCGGACGCAGACGCTGACGCGACATCTCCATCAGGCCAAAGCCCGAGATGCGGCCGACCTGAATGCGGGCGCGGTCGGTCTTCAGCTTATCCTTGAAGCGCTTCTCGACGGCAGCGTTGTTCTTGCGCTCTTCCATGTCGATGAAGTCGATCACGATCAGACCGGCAAGGTCGCGCAGGCGCAGTTGGCGGGCAATTTCCTCGGCCGCCTCAAGGTTGGTCTTGACCGCAGTGTCCTCGATCGAGCCTTCCTTGGTGGCCCGGCCCGAGTTCACGTCGATGGCGACCAGCGCCTCGGTCACGCCGATGACGATATAGCCGCCCGAGCGCAATTGAACGACCGGGTTGAACATACCGCCAAGATAGCTTTCCACCTGAAAGCGCGCGAAAAGCGGCATCTGATCGGTGTAATGCTTCACGTTCTTGCCATGCGAGGGCATGATCATCTTCATGAAGTCCTTGGCGGTGCGGTAGCCGCGCTCGCCCTCGACCAGAACTTCCTCGATTTCCTTGCTGTAGATGTCGCGGATCGTGCGCTTGATCAGGTCGCCTTCCTCATAGACCGGCGCGGGCGCAATCGATTTGAAGGTCAGCTCGCGGATCTGTTCCCAAAGCCGCATCAGATATTCGTAGTCGCGGTGGATCTCGGTCCGGGTGCGCTGGCTGCCGGCGGTGCGGATGATCAGGCCGGCGCCTTCCGGCACCTCCAGATCCGCCGCGATTTCCTTCAGCTTCTTGCGGTCGGCCGCGTTGGTGATCTTGCGCGAGATGCCGCCACCGCGGGCGGTGTTGGGCATCAGCACGCAGTAGCGACCGGCCAGCGACAGGTAGGTGGTCAGGGCCGCGCCCTTGTTGCCACGCTCCTCCTTGACGACCTGGACCAGCATGATCTGCCGGACCTTGATCACTTCCTGAATCTTGTAGCGGCGGGCACGCGGACGCTTGGGCGCGCGGATTTCCTCGGTCACGTCCTCTTCGGCGACCGACTCGATGCCGTCTTCCTCATGCGCTTCATCAGCGCTGTCATCCTCGGCGACCGGGGCGGATTGCGCCGTCTCGGTGGTCAGGATCGGGCCGGATGCATCCTCATCGCCCTCGGAGGGATCGACAACGGCCATTCCGGCGATGTCTTCCGAGACGACCACGTCCCCCGCATCGGCCGAAGCCGGCTTCGAGGATTTGCGGCGACGCGAGGACGAGCCACGACGGGGCTTGTCGGCCTCTTCGCTTTCGGCGGCGGCGGCCTGACGTTCTTCCTCCAGCAGCGCCTTACGGTCGGCGGCGGGGATCTGGTAATAGTCCGGGTGGATCTCGGCAAAGGCGAGGAAGCCGTGGCGGTTGCCGCCGTAATCCACAAAGGCGGCCTGCAGCGAGGGCTCGACCCGCGTTACCTTGGCCAGGTAGATATTGCCAGCAAGCTGCCGCTTGTTGACGGTCTCGAAGTCAAACTCCTCGACCTTGGTTCCATCCACCACGACAACCCGAGTCTCCTCGGCATGCGTGGCGTCGATCAGCATTTTCTTTGACATGTTTCCGACTTTCGGACGGCCGCAGGCCCGCGCGCAAAGGGGGCACAGGCTGATGGCCGTTCAATGAGAGGACACGATGCCCCGCGCAGACAGCAGCAATCGCGGCGTCAGGGGCAAACCCCTTACGCCGTTGTCGATCAAGCTGCTCAGCGCGACCCATCGCGTCTGTTTACCTTTCTTGGCCCGATCCACATGCAAGCGGTCCGGGCGGCGATCACGGATGCCCAGAGGCCCCGTCGGGGCATGGGCTCGATTTTTCCGCGCGTGGCAGAGCCGGCACTTTTCGGGTGTCGCGGCTGGCAGACGCGCTGCGAAACTGGTGGGGGCAAGCAACCTAAAATTGCGGAAGACCGCCCCTTGTGGGCAAGATAACGGGGAAGGCCGCGCCGTTACAATGGGTTTTTCAAAACATCTCGTCGGGGCGGCCATTCCCGCCCCCGCTCGGCAGGGCCCCGCACAAAGGCGCGGGGCCGTCCGCTGTCTTAAAGGTAGTCCCCGCGGCTAAGGCCGTATTTCGCCATCTTCTCGTTCAGGGTCCGACGCGGCAGGCACAGTTCGTCCATGACGGCGGCGATGCTGCCCTTATGGCGGCGCATGGTATTGTCGATCAGCATCTTCTCGAAGCTTTCGACATATTCCTTCAGCGGCTTGCCCTCGGTCGTGGTGGCTTCCTGATTGTCCTCACCATCGGCCATCAGCAGCGACGCGATCGAGCCCGAACCGCGGCGGTTCTGCAGCACGGCGCGTTCGGCGACGTTGATCAACTGGCGCACATTGCCCGGCCAGGGCGCCTGCAGCAGTTGCGCAGCTTCCTGCGCGGTGACCTGCGGCGGCTCGCAGCCATATTCTTCGCTAAACTGCTCGGTCATCCGGGTGAACAGCGACAGGATGTCCTCGCCGCGCGAGCGCAGTGGCGGCAGGGTGATCTTGAGCGCGGTCAGGCGATAGAACAGGTCGGGACGCAGCGAATCCTCGGCCTTGCGGCCTTCGCCACGGGCATTGGAAATCGCGATGATCCGGGTTTCCGCAGGTGCGCCCTGCTCGGCGATGAACGCCAGCAGGCGGGCTTGCAGCGGATCGGACAGCGCCTCGATATCCTCAAGGCACAGCGTCCCGCCACGGGCCTCCTCGACGGCGGGCAGACCGTTTTCGACCGGGCCGAACAGCTTCCCGGCCAGCACTTCGTCGTTGTAAGCGGCGCATGAGATCGGCACGAACTTCTTGGAGGCACGTGGCCCCACGGCATGCAGGGCGTGGGCGACCAAGGTCTTGCCGGTCCCGGTCTCGCCGTCGATCAGCACATGGCCATCGGCCTGCCCCAGATCAAGAATATCCTCGCGCAGACGGTCCATGACCGGGCTGGCCCCGATCAGCTTGGACATGACCTGCTGGCCCTCGGACAGGTCGCGGCGGAGCGCGCGGTTATCCAGCGTCATGCGGCGTGCCTGCCCCGCGCGCTTGACCAGTTCGGTCAGGCGTTCCGGGTTGAAGGGTTTCTCCATGAAGTCCATCGCGCCGATCCGCATGGCCTCGACCGCCATCGGCACATCGCCATGACCGGTGATCATGATGACCGGCAGGCCCGAATCGATCCCCATCAGCCGCTTCAGGAACGCCATCCCGTCCATCCCCGGCATGCGGATATCCGAGATGATCACCCCCGGCCAATCCGCCGAGATGACCTTCAGCGCATCATCGGCGCTGGCGAAGGTCTCGGTATCAAAGCCGGAAAGCGCCAGCCATTGCCGGATCGACTCGCGCATATCCGGTTCGTCATCAACCACGGCAATCTTCATCGTGCGGCTCATTGGCGCATCACCTTTCCATCGTCATTCTGCCGCCTGCTGCGTTCCGACCCTGCGGGCCGGATCGTGAAGCGGCAGTTCAAGTTCGAACACGGCGCCTCGCCCACCCTCGTCCGCGGCATTATGCGCGGTCAGGCGGCCGCCGAAATCAGCTGCGATCCCGGACGAGATGGCCAGCCCCAGGCCGGTCCCCTCTCCGGGTTTCTTGGTGGTAAAGAAGGGTTCGAAGAGTTTTTCCAGATCGGAAACGCCCGGACCGTTGTCGCGGATGGACAAGAATGCGTGAGAGCCCGAGCTGACCGTGATCTCGATCGCGGGGTCGCGCACGGCCTTGATCGCGTCGATGGCGTTCCTCAGCAGGTTGATGATGACCTGTTCCAGCCGGATGCGGTCGCAGTAAACCATCACCGGATAGCGTGGAATGCTGCGCTGCAACTTGATCGTGCGGTTGCGCAGTTGCGGCTCCATCATCACCAGCGCACTGGACAATGCGGCGCGCAGATCGACGGGCTCAAAGGCCTCGCCGCCCTTGCGGGCATAGGATTTCAGCTGCCGCGTGATCGCCCCCATGCGCTCGACCAGATCGTCGATGCGCTGGAAGCTGGACAGCGCTTCCTCGCCGCGGCCACGCTGCAGCAGCAGGCGTGCCCCGGCCAGATAGGTCTTCATCGCGGCAAGGGGCTGGTTCAACTCATGGCTGACGCCTGCCGACATCTCGCCCAGAGCGGCCAGCTTCGAGGATTGCTGCACGGTCTGCTCGGCCACGCGCAACTCGCGCTGGACGCGCTCGCGTTCGGCGATCTCGCGGGTCAGGCGCAGGTTCAGCGCCCGCAGATCGGCTGATTCGCGCATATAGGCTGCCGATTCCACCCGCGCGCGTCGCGACAGCAGGTAGAACACCGCCGCCAGCAGGATCGCAAAGCCCATGATGACCATGGCCAGAACAGCATTCACCCGCTCACGCACGGAATCGTAAGTGGTAAAGGCGATCATCTTCCAGCCGCGGAAGGGGATGCGGGTCTCGGCCTGCATCACCGCCTTGCCCTGCACATAGGCGTCAACGGGGGCCGAGGTCCAATCCGCCGTCACCTGAAACGCCCGTGCAATCGCCGAAGGGGCGGATCGCACAGCCAGCGCCTCGGGCAAGGTCAGCCCACGCCAGCGCGGCTCGGTCGACAGGATGATCTGGCCCGAACTGTCGGTGACGGCGATGGCATCGGAAATCCCCGCCCATGACCGCACCAGCCGCGTCAGATCGGCACCGACCACGACGACGCCCAGCGTCCGCCCGTCGGCCACCACCGCCCGCGAATAGGCAAATTCATAGACACCCTGCGGCGAGGGCGCGACGGTGAACACCGTGTCCTTCGACCGCAGCGCCTCGACATAGAAGGGTTCCTGCACGTAATTCGTGCCGATCAGGTTGCGGTCGGTCGAACCCACCGTCCGCCCCGAGGCATCCAGCAACCGGATCGAGGCCGCGCCGATTTCCTTCTGCGCGGAAATCAGCCGCGCCGACGTCCCCGAGAAATCATTCCCCGTCAGGGCCGAAATCAACGCCGGATCACGCGCCAGCAACTGCGGCACGACCGATGTCCGCTGCAGTTCCGACAGCAGGTTCCCGGTATACAAG
This sequence comes from Paracoccus litorisediminis, assembly GCF_009711205.1. Classification (GTDB taxonomy): domain Bacteria; phylum Pseudomonadota; class Alphaproteobacteria; order Rhodobacterales; family Rhodobacteraceae; genus Paracoccus; species Paracoccus litorisediminis. Next base: position 8,702 of record NZ_WMIG01000032.1, read on the forward strand.
GCGGATCGCAACTCGGTCCGCACGCGGGTGTTTTCGGAAAACCGGGCCGATAGCCAGCTGTTGGTGAACCAGATCGTGCCGACGGCAAGCACCAGCAGCGCAGCGATCACGGCACGCAGCCCCCAGCGGCTGGTCATTGCTGCCCGGCTGCTTTCCGTCATTGCGGTACTGAGATCGTCTTCCTGCATGCGCCTCTGGCCTGTCCCTCAGGGAACAAGCCAATCTAGTGCGCGAATGTCACGCACTCAAGTCAGACGGTGGCAAGCTCTTGCACAAGGGATGCAAAAACCCTTGCGCCATCGGTTCCGCCGTGAACCGATTCGGCGGCACGCTCGGGGTGGGGCATCATGCCCAGCACGCGACGGTTCTCGGACAGCACCCCGGCAATGTCCTCAACCGAGCCGTTGATTCCCGGCGCATAGGTAAAGGCGATGCGGTCCTGGTCCTTCAGCGCGGCCAGTCCTTCGGCGTCGATCTGATAGTTGCCATCGTGATGGGCGACCGGAACGCGGATGCTGTCACCCTTGGCATAACCGGCGGTGAAGGGGCTTGCAGCGGTTGCAACCTTCAACTCGACCTCACGGCACAGGAAGGTCAGCCCGGCATTGCGCATCAGCGCGCCCGGCAGCAGGCCCAGTTCGGTCAGGATCTGGAAACCATTGCAGATCCCCAGCACATAGCCGCCCTTGGCACCATGCTCGCGGATGGCATTGGCAATCGGCGAATGCGCCGCAATCGCGCCACAGCGCAGATAGTCACCAAAGGAGAAACCGCCCGGCACCGCGACCAGATCGGTCCCCGTGGGCAGCGCCACATCCTTGTGCCAGACCCGCGTCACCTCGGCCCCCGCCTGCGTCAGGGCAACGGCAAGATCGCGGTCGCAATTCGAACCAGGGAAGGTGATGACGGCAGCTTTCATGGCGGGCACTCCGGGTTTGACCTGCGCGCCCCTTACTCCATTCTGGCCGGACTGTTAAGTCGCAACGCGCATTCCAAGGCGCGCGGCCCGGGAAATTCACCGTTTTACAAATACCCGACAGCAAGGCCGCGACACGCGATACGCCTGCCAGATGAGCATATGAAAAGGGCCGGGGAATACCCCCGGCCCTTCGTCAATCCAGCGTGGCAGCTCAGCCAGCCAGCGCCTTGTTCAGGTATTCGTCGACCTTTTCCAGATAGCCCATGGTGGTCAGCCATTTCTGGTCCGGCCCGACCAGCAGCGCCAGGTCCTTGGTCATGTGGCCATCTTCGACCGCCTGCACGGTGACCTTTTCCAGCGTCTGGGCGAAGTTCATCAGCGCTTCGTTGCTGTCGAGTTTCGCGCGGTGCTTCAGACCACCGGTCCAGGCAAAGATCGACGCGATCGAGTTGGTCGAGGTCTGGTTGCCCTTCTGGTGTTCGCGGTAGTGGCGCGTCACGGTGCCATGCGCGGCCTCGGCCTCGACGGTTTGCCCATCGGGGGTCATCAGCACCGAGGTCATCAGCCCCAGCGAGCCGAAGCCCTGCGCAACGGTGTCCGACTGCACGTCGCCGTCGTAGTTCTTGCAGGCCCAGACATAGCCGCCCGACCATTTCAGGTTCGAGGCCACCATGTCGTCGATCAGGCGGTGTTCGTAGTGAATACCGGCCTTCTTGAACTTGTCCTCGAACTCTTCCTCATAGACCTTCTGGAACAGGTCCTTGAAGCGGCCGTCATAGGCTTTCAGGATGGTGTTCTTGGTCGACAGGTAGACCGGGAAGCCGCGCAGCAGGCCGTAGTTCATGGAGGCGCGGGCGAAGTCGATGATCGACTCGTCGAGGTTGTACATCGCCATGGCCACGCCCGAGGACGGCGCCTGGAAGACCTCGTGCTCGATGGTCTCGCCGTCTTCGCCGACGAACTTGATCGTCAGCTTGCCCTTGCCGGGGAAACGGAAATCGGTGGCCTTGTACTGGTCGCCGAAGGCGTGGCGGCCGACGATGACCGGCTTGGTCCAATGCGGAACCAGACGCGGCACGTTCTTGCAGATGATCGGCTCGCGGAAGATCACGCCGCCCAGAATGTTGCGGATGGTGCCGTTGGGCGACTTCCACATCTTCTTCAGGCCGAATTCCTCGACACGCTGCTCGTCCGGGGTGATGGTCGCGCATTTCACGCCGACGCCATATTGCTTGATCGCATTGGCGGCATCGATGGTGATCTGGTCTTCGGTGCGGTCACGCTCCTCGATGCCCAGATCGTAATATTTCAGGTCGACGTCCAGATAGGGCAGGATCAGCTTCTGCTTGATGAAATCCCAGATGATCCGGGTCATCTCGTCGCCGTCGAGTTCAACGACGGGGTTCGCTACCTTGATCTTCGACATAGGTGGTCCCTTTGGTTAGGATTCGGCTGCCCGCCCTATAGCGGCTAAAGCGGGCGAAGAAAAGGCTGGTATGCGATTGCATACCGAGCCGCGATCATCCCGCGAAATAGACCCGCGAGCTTTCGTTCAGCCAATGCCACAGGCTCGGCGCACCGCGTTCGATGCGCAGACCGACCCGCTCCACCAGCTGTTCATAGGTCACGTTATATTCGACCCAGCTTCCCCCGCCCGAGGCGATGTTCTGCATCACCGGCTGGGCCCGATCGAGCGACTTGGCAAAGACCGCATCCGGGGTCTCATTCGCCTCGAACTCGGTCCAGAGGGCGCGGAACTCGGCCCCCTGCGCGGGCGGCAGCAGGTCGAAAATGCGGTCGGCCGCCGCATCCTCAGCCGCCATTTGCGCCGCGCCGTGATGGGCCGCTCCGTTCTGGGCATGGATCGGTACGTCGCCGGTATCGATCTCGACCAGATCATGCAGGATCAGCATGCGGATGACCCGACCGATATCGACGCCCTCACCCGCATGGCCCGCCATGACCAGCGCGTAAAGCGCCAGATGCCAGCTGTGTTCGGCGCTGTTTTCGCGGCGCGAGGCGTCGCAAAGCGTGCTGGCGCGATAGACGGATTTCAATCGGTCGGCTTCCGCCAGAAAGGCCAGTTGGCCGGACAGATCGCCTTCGACCGGGCGGCCCTCGCGGATGGCCTGCGCGGCCTGCATCGCTTCGGGCCATTCCTGCCACATCCGGGCGGCGCGACCGGTCGTCATGTTGTCGGCGACGATGGCAAGGTGATCGGCCAGGGGCTCGGGCGCGTGCAGCACCTGAAACAACGGCTGAATGTGATCCATGCGCTTGGCGAAACGCGCGTCAGGGGTGTCGGCGGCCTCGAATTCCTGCCACAGCGCCAGCAGATCCGCGCCATCGGGCAGGATGCCGAACAACCTTTGTGCAGCGGCCAGTTCGGCGGCCTCGACGGCGGCGATGTCATGGGCAAGGTGGATCGGGTGGTCGCCGCAATCGACCTCGACCAGATCGTGCAGCAGGATCATCGCGATGGCGCGATCGCTGGCACCAAAGGCCATGGCGAAAAGCGCGACATGCCAGCTGTGTTCGGCGCTGTTCTCGGCGCGGGACAGGTCCATCAGCACATTGGCGCGCTCAACGGATTTCAGCCGGTCGGCTTCGTTCAGGAAATTGAAACGGGCGGTCAGATCGCTCATGCGCGGCTCCTTTTCGTTTCGCCCCGGTCCTAGCGCCATGCGCGGACCATGGCCAGCCGCAAAGAAGAACGCCCCGGCGATGGGCCGGGGCGATGGGTTCAGCGGGTGTTTTCCGTCAGGCGGCGACGGACATAGCCCTGCACCTTGTCGATCATCGGCTTCATGTGGACCTCATCGTCGCGGAAGAAGTGGTCCGCGCCTTCGATTTCCTCATGGGTGACGGTGATGCCCTTCTGCTCGCGCAGTTTGCTCACCAGCGTGTTGGTGTCCTTGGGCGGAGCCACGCGGTCGGCCGAACCGTTAATGATCAGCCCCGAGGAAGGGCACGGCGCGAGGAAGCTGAAGTCATACATGTTCGCCGGCGGCGCGACCGAGATGAAGCCGGTGATCTCGGGGCGACGCATCAGCAGTTGCATGCCGATCCACGCGCCAAAGCTGAAGCCCGCGACCCAGCAATGCTTGCTGTTCGGGTTCATCGCCTGCAGGTAATCCAGCGCCGCGGCCGCGTCCGACAGCTCGCCGATGCCCTGGTCGAATTCGCCTTGGCTGCGGCCGACGCCACGGAAATTGAACCGCATGACGGTGAAGCCCATGCGGTGGAACGCGTAGTGCAGGTTGTAGACGACCCGGTTGTTCATCGTGCCGCCATATTGCGGATGCGGGTGCAGGATGATGGCGATCGGGGCGTCGGGGATCGGTTGCGCGTGATAGCGCCCCTCAAGACGACCTTCGGGACCGGGGAAAATCAGTTCGGGCATGGGCTTCCTTTGAAACTCGGGTTTCTTGACCCTGTGACGGCGCGGCTCTAGATGGTCAATCTGGGAAGCGCACCAGACATAGGCAAGACGCAATCAAAGACGGCGCAGGCGGATTAGCCTGAAGCCCGCGTTGCGTCAATGCGATGGCAGAGGGAGACCACGATGAAACTGTCCACCAAAGGCCGCTACGCCATGGTCGCCTTGACCGACCTGGCCATCGCCAAGGGCGATGATCTGACCTCGCTGGCCGAGATCTCGAAGCGTCAGGACATCTCGTTACCCTATCTCGAACAGCTGTTCGTGCGGCTGCGCCGGGCGGGGCTAGTCGAATCCGTGCGTGGTCCCGGCGGCGGCTACCGGCTGGCAAAAACGCCCGAGACGATCCGCGTCGCCGACATCCTTGAGGCCGTGGACGAGACCGTCAGCGCCATGCATGTCGGCGCGGGGGCCTCGGGCGGCATTTCGGGATCGCGGGCACAGACGCTGTCGAACCGGCTTTGGGAAAGCCTGTCGGCGCATGTCTATGTTTTCCTGCACAACCACACACTGGCGGATGTGGCACGCAATCAGCTTCTGCCCTGCCCGGCCCTGCCCAAGATCCTGTCGATCGTCGACGAATAATCGCCTGCGGGGCGGCTGGACCGCCCCCACGTCATGGGCAAGTCACCATTCCTTGCGAAACGACGCAAGTGGCCCTAAATGAGCCACTTCATTCGACCCGGCTTCGCCACGAGGGGATACGCGCCATGTCCGAACTGCAGACGCCCTATTACCTGATCGACCTTGCGAAGCTGCGGGTCAACATGGAGCGCATCCAGTATCTGCGTGAGCATTCGGGCGCGAAATGCCTGCTGGCGCTGAAATGCTTCGCCACATGGTCGGCGTTCGACTTCATGCGCCCGTTCATGGACGGCACCACCTCGTCGTCGCTGTTCGAACTGCGTCTGGGCCATGAGGAATTCGGCAAGGAAACCCACGCCTATTCCGTCGGCTGGGCCGATCACGAGATCGACGAGGCCTTGGGTTATTCCCACAAGATCATCTTCAACAGCCTTGGCCAGCTGGACCGTTTCGGGGCCAAGGCCGCCGAGCGCGGCATCACCATGGGCCTGCGCCTGAACCCGCGCTTCTCGACCAGCGGCTTCGATCTGGCCGACCCGGCGCGTCCCTTCTCGCGCCTTGGCGAATGGGACCTGCCGCGGCTGGAATCCGCGCTGGACCGGATTTCCGGCGTGATGATCCATTACAATTGCGAAAACGGCGACTTTGACCTGTTCGACGCGCAACTTTCCCGCATCGAGGCCGAATTCGGCGGCTTCCTGGAAAAGCTCGACTGGGTTTCGCTGGGCGGTGGCATCCATTTCACCGGTGACGGCTATCCGCTGGACCGCCTTGCCGCACGGCTGAAGGCCTTCCAGCAGAAATTCGGCGTCCAACTGTTCCTTGAGCCGGGCGAAGCCAGCATCACCAAGTCCAGCTCGCTTGAGGTCTCGGTCCTTGACGTGATCCATAATGGCAAGGACGTGGCCATCGTCGACAGCTCGATCGAGGCCCATATGCTGGACCTGCTGATCTATCGCGAAACCGCCAAGCTGCCGCAGGACGGCAACCACGCCTATCAGATCGCGGGCAAGACCTGTCTGGCCGGCGACATCTTCGGCGAGGGCCGCTTCCCGGCTCCGCTGCAGATCGGCGACCAGATCAGCATCGCGGATGCCGCCGGTTACACCATGGTCAAGAAGAACTGGTTCAATGGCGTCGGCATGCCCTCGATCGCGATCCGCGATGAGGACGGAACGATCCGCGAAGTTCGCCGGTTCTCTTACGACGATTACAAATCCAGCCTGTCCTGAGCCGGAAGCTCAGGCGAAAGCGAGGTCCTCCCCCCTTTTCCTGCCCCTCTGAAGGAGACTGAATTGGCAAGAAACGTGCTCATTATCGGCGCCGGCGGCGTCGCCCAGGTGGTCGCGCACAAGATCGCGCAAAACGCCCAGGAATTCGGAACGCTGCATATCGCCAGCCGAACGGTGTCCAAGGCCGACACGATCATCGAGAGCATTCGTGAGAAAGGCCATTCGGTCGAATTCACCACCCATTCGCTGGACGCCATGGACAGCAATGCCGTGGCCGAACTGATTCGCAAGATCGACGCCAGCATCGTGATCAATGTGGGCTCGGCCTTCGTGAACATGACCGTGCTGCAGGGCTGCATCGAGACCGGCGCGGCCTATATCGACACCGCGATCCACGAAGACCCCAAGAAGGTCTGCGAGACCCCGCCGTGGTACGGCAACTACGAATGGAAGCGCCGCGAGGCCTGCGAGGCTGCCGGTGTCACCGCCATTCTTGGCGCGGGCTTTGATCCGGGCGTCGTCAACGCCTATGCGCGTCTGGCCGAGGACGAGTATTTCGACAAGATCGAGTCCATCGACATCGTCGATATCAATGCCGGTAGCCACGGCCGCTGGTTCGCCACCAATTTCGACCCCGAGATCAACTTCCGCGAATTCACTGGCACGGTCTATGCGTGGCAAAAGGGCGAATGGACCGAGAACAAGATGTTCGAGGTCGGCCGCGAATGGGACCTGCCCGTCGTCGGCAAGCAGACCGCCTATCTCTCGGGTCATGACGAGGTTCACAGCCTGTCCGCCCGCTACAAGGAAGCCGATGTCCGCTTCTGGATGGGCTTTGGTGCGCATTACATCAATGTCTTCACGGTCCTTCAGAACCTTGGCCTGCTGTCTGAACAGCCGGTCAAGACCGCCGAGGGTCTGGAAGTCGTGCCGCTGAAACTGGTCAAGGCCGTGCTGCCCGACCCGGCCAGCCTTGCCCCGAACTATGAGGGCAAGACCTGCATCGGCGATCTGGTCAAGGGCACGCAGGACGGCAAGCCGGGCGAGGTCTTCATCTACAACGTCGCCGACCACAAGGAAGCCTTCAACGAGGTTGGCAGCCAGGGCATCAGCTACACCGCTGGCGTCCCCCCCGTCGCCGCAGCCATTCTGGTCGCGCGCGGCACCTGGGACGCGAAAAAGATGGTGAACGTCGAGGACCTGCCGGCCCGTCCTTTCCTTGAGCTGCTGGGCGATCTGGGCCTGCCCACCCGCGTCATCGACGCGACCGGCGACCACCCGCTGTAAGCGCGCTGCTCAAATCTTGAACAACAATGACCCCGCGGACAGGAACCTGCCCGCGGGGTTCGCGTTTCCCCCTGCATCCATGCGCCGGGGAATTCCAACGTGACGCCTCCCGACCAGCTGACCCACATGTTCCCGAGCCTGCCCCGATCGGAAGGCCGCAAGGTCGCGAACTGGGCCGTCATCGGTATTTTCGTCATCCTGCTGTTCTGGTTCGTGGCGCAGGCTCGTGACTTCCTGATGCCCGCCACGCTGGCCTTCCTGCTGTTCTTTGTCTTCGTGCCCTTTCGCCGGGCGATGGAGCGCTGGGGCGTCGGCGCGGGCATCACCGCCACCATCGTCTCATTGGGGTTGATCATCGCCATCGCGGGGATCGGACTGATCGTTTCGGGCCCGGTCAGTCGGCTGATCGACAACGCCCCCCAGATCGGGGCACGACTGGAACAGCGTTTCACCGAGATCCGCAGCAACTTCGCGGGGATCGAGCGCGCCGCCCGCAAGATCGACGAAATCACCGGAGGGGCCGAACCCAAGCCCGAGGAAGGACAGACCATCCCCGGCGCGCCGACCCCCATGCCCGAGCCGGGCGTGACGGGCATGGTCACCGGCACGGTCACCAGCGTTCCCGCCCCCGGAACGCCGCAGCCCCCCGACCAGCATATTCAGGTCGAGGTGAACCAGCACCCGGCATCATCGACCTTGGGTAGCGTGGTGAACCTTGGCCCGGCTGTTCTGGGCCAGATCATCTTCACCTTGTTCCTGCTGTTCTTCATGATCTCATCGGGGGACCTGCTTTACCTCAAGATCGTGCAAAGCTTCGACCGCATGCGCGACAAGCGCGCCGCCTATCTGGCGCTTCGGGAAATCGAGGATCGGCTGGGCGCTTATCTGGGGGCGATCACGCTGATCAATGCCTGCCTTGGCGTCGCCATCGGCATCACCATGTGGGCATGGGGGATGCCGTCGCCCGTGCTGTTCGGTGTGGTGGGCTTTCTGCTGAACTTCATCCCCTACCTAGGTGCCGTCTTTGGCATTATCGGCGCGGCGTTGGTCGGGCTGTTCGTCTTTGACGATCTGTTCACGCCGCTGATGGTGGGGCTGTCCTATCTGACCCTGACCGCGATCGAGGGGCAGCTGATTACCCCCTATTTCGTTTCGCGCAAGCTGCAGTTGAATACGGTGGTCGTGTTCCTGACGGTGGCGCTGTGGGCGTGGCTCTGGTCGGTTCTCGGCATGATCGTCGCGGTGCCGCTGCTGGTCGTCATGCGGGTGCTGGCAGACCATATTCCGGGGCTTGAGAAGTTCGGCAACTTCCTTGCCGGGGAAAGTCCCCCCGCGCTGGCGGACGAAGATGAGGATGAGGCCAGCGCAGGTGAGCAGGTCGTCATCGGCAACGTTCCCCCTGCCGCAAACTGAATGCTGGACCACGGCACGGGTGATGGCATCATGGCGACATGAACGATGGTTGATTCGCGACACATGACCCATCCCGCCGACCCCCGTGCGACCGCCCCTGCGCCAAGGCTGACGATCGGCTTCATCCTTGCGCCGCGCTTCACGCTGTCCGCCTTTGCGACATTCGTGGACGTGCTGCGGCTGGCCGCCGATGACGGCGACGGCTCTCGCCCGATCCGCTGCCGATGGAGCGTCCTTTCCGCCGACATGGCCCCGGTGCAATCGTCCTGCGGGGTCAGGATCGAACCCGAAGAGCGCTTGGGCGACCCCTCGCGCTTCGACTATATCGTGGCGGTCGGGGGGCTGATCGATGGCGGGCCGGGGCTGTCGTCCGAGGAAGGCGCGTTCCTGCAAAAAGCCGCCGCCCAGCGGGTTGGTCTGGGCGGGCTTTGCACCGGGGTCTTTGCCCTTGCCCGGCTAGGGCTGATGGACGGCTATCGTTGCTGCGTCAGTTGGTTCCACCATCAGGATTTCCTCTCGGAATTCGAACGGATGCGACCGATCTCGGATCAGATATTCGTCGTGGACCGCGACCGGCTTAGTTGTTCGGGCGGAGTCAGCGCGGCGCATCTGGCGGCGTTTCTGGTGGACCGCCATCTGGGACGCGCGGCTGCACGAAAAAGCCTGTCTATCCTGATGATCGATGAGCCGATGCAGGGCGACCGCCCGCAACCCGGCCTGCCGCTGGAGCTAAGCCCGCGCGATCCGCTGGTGCGCCGCGCGCTGCTGGCCATGCAGCAGAACCTGCATGCGCCGCTATCGGTGGCCCGCATCGCCCGCGATCTGGGCGTGGGCCGGCGCAAGCTGGAGCGGCATTTCAGCTCGGATCTGGGGATTCCGCCCGCCGATGCCTCGGTCCGCATCAGGCTGGCGCAGGCGCGGATGCTGCTGGCCCGCACCGACAGAACGGTGACGCGGATCGCCGAGGAAACCGGCTTTTGCGATGCCTCGCACCTCATCCGGGTGTTTCGCGAATCCGAAGGCATGACGCCCGACCTGTGGCGGCAGGGACAGGCGGAAGCCGGGTCCGATGCGGGGCAACTGACGGACGTTGCATCGCCCTGACCAGCAACACGGTCGCCTCGCACAGATAATGCGGCATCCCGGTTGATGCCCATTGGAGGTCCGCGCATGCCCGTTGAAATAATCGGAGAGGTCCATCCCGCCCTGCTCTCTGGACTATCCGAGGTCCATTTCCGCGGGACCAAGGTCGCTGTCCTGAACGCTTTGGGCGACACCCTTGTTGCTGCCGAAACGCTGACCTTGCCGTCGATCCTTGAGCAGCCCGGCATCCTGCCTGCGACAGCGGGGCTGGGCGACAGCATCACCCTGAATTTGGGGCAGGCCGAAGGCGTGCCCACGCCCGTCGCCGCATGGGATTTCACACTGAATGGCGTGTCGATCAAATCCCAGCTGGACGCCGGGATGATGACGATGGAACTGGCCGAGCCGGGCGAATACGTCCTGTCGGTCGAGTGGACCAACAGCCAAGGGACGGTGCGCGCCCAGTCGGCCTCGCTGGTGGTGGCCGCGCCGGTGATCATTCCCACGATCGACTATCCGACGGTGACGCTGGCCTACCTGAACGCGGCTTCGACCTATGCGGGGACGGCGCAGGATGTAACCTCGATCAGCGCCGCAGGGCAAAGCCATCTGGTCTTCAGCAAGACCGGCAGCGGCACCGCGATCCAGCGCACCGAGGCGGGTTTTGTTTTCGCGGGTGGTTACTATCTGCAAAGCCAGACCGTCTCGGGCCTGCCGACCACCGACGGGATCTTCGCGGTAGTCGATGTCACGATCACCAGCTACGGCACTGCCGCGACACAGTTGCTGGACGGGACCGGGACCACGATCAAGCTGCGAAACAATGCGGGCACCCTGCAGGCGGTGGGTCCGGTCTCGGGGCTGGGCGCGCTGTCACTGGGCACGGTGCCTTATGGCACGCGGCTGATCATCGGCGGACAGCTGGACGACGTGCTGGACGTGCTGTCGGGACATGACCTGTCGGGTGCGGTCGTCACGGCGGCGCATACCGGGCTGGCCGATCCCACGCCCACACGCTTCATTTCCGGGCGATACCTGAACGGCACGCTGCATCGGCTGGCCATCGTCGGCCGAGCCGAGGGCGGCAGCTGGCCCGTCACCATGCAGGAGGTCATCGCGGATTTTCGGCGGGGGGTGTGACGGCCCCCAGACCCTCCGTCACCTCGCTGGAAATTCTTCCGGTCTATGGCCAGTCCGAAAACCGGTCCTCGGAAGATCCGCTTGCCGCCGTGCTGGATGGCGCGACACCGGGACAGGTGCATTACCTGTTCGGCATGCGCGATCAGGCCGGGCGCATCGTCGGCCCCTCGGGGGCGGGCTGGTCGGGTACAGGCATGGCCGCAATCGACCAAAGCCGTGCCGCGACTGGATTTGCCACCGCTGAAGGACTGGGGCGGGTTTCTCCGGCATTCACGCTGCAATATTGCCGGGCCGTCGGCTGGCGGGACCAACTGGCCCCAGCCAAGGGCGCGGTGATCGCCGATCACGGCTACGGCGGGCGCTACATCAACGAATGGCGTCCCGACGATGCCAGCCCTGTCGGCCGCAACCAGCTTTACTGGATGCGCGAGGCCAAGCGGCTGGCAGACGGTTTCGGGATCGGTATCTCGTGTCCCTATGTCCTGCTGTTTCAGGGCTCATCGGCCAAGGACCAGCCGGGCAGCCAATATGAAGCGGATTTCCTGATCGCGCATGAGGCGACGCTGGCGCAGGCCCGCGCGCTGTTCGGGACCGCGCCCAAGCTGGTCACGGTGATCAACGGGGCGGATGTGGACACGAATGGCGATGTCTATGCCATACCCGGAGTGCAGTATCGTCTGACCTTGGCGCAACAGGGCATCATCGCCACCTGGCAACGGATCTATCCGATCAACGACCAGAACGCCCATATCGACGGCTCGACCAAGGTTCTGGTCGGCGAAACCTGCAACTGGGCGATCAGTGAGGTTGAAGCGGGCCGGCCGTGGAACATCACCTATGGGGTGGCAAAACAGGGCGATCTGGTCACGGTCAGCTTCGCACTGCGTCCGGGCGAGATGTTGGTCAACCGCAGCGGGCTCTACGATGCTTTCGGCGGCGCAGCGACCTGCGCGAATTACGGCTTCGAGGCAGATGGCGGCATCATTGAAGCCGTCCCCGATCTTGCCGGGAACAGCGTTACCCTTCGTTTGCACGACGGGGCCGCCCGCTGGCTGCGCTTTGCCCATCAGGTGCAAGACTGTTACGCGTTGACCGATGCAGCGGGCTATACGATGTCGGCACATCGCACCACGCTGTTTGCCAGCGAAAGCCGCGAGAGCCGCTTCGTATCGGGACAAAGGCTATGGCGGGCTTTGCCAGGGTTCCGGGGCAGCCTTCTTGGGGATGTCTTTACGCCTGAATGACCTTGGCAAAGGACAGGGTCACATCCTGCCCCAGCCGTTCCAATCGAAGCCGGGTCAGCTTGCAGCCCGGCTTCGCCGCCAGCGCTTGCTGGTAATGCAGCGCCTCGGTCGCCGCATCCTGACGCGCAGCGGCCAGCCGCGCCATCAGCCGATGATAGCTCCACGGGTCAGTCACGGTCGAGACCACACGCTCGGCCGTCGCATGGCGGCCACGCTGGATCGCGTGGCTGGCCAAATGCAGGCGATAGCTTTGGTTTTCCTTGCGCCGCGCCAGCAGGCGACGGCGCAAGGACGATAAATCACCGGCCAGCAGATCCTGAAACACGCGCTCCGCATGCGCACTGCCCGCGACAGTTTCAACCGTGCGATGTCCCATATGCGGCAAGGCCAGCAGCTTGGCCCCTGCCGCTTTCAGCCTATCGGCATGAAACCGGTCCTGCCGGAAATGCGGATCGTGCAAGACAATGCTGTTTGCCGGCAGGTTCTCGGCGTCAACCTCCATCCCCCGGTGCAGGTCGGCGCGAAAATGCCGGGCATAGCGCTGATCATGCGCGCCGGTCACCGTCGGATCGATGCTGTCCTGCGGACTACAGACCAGAGCATGGTCAGCCCCCAATGCCCTGCCCCAGCGCAGCGCGCCATATCCGCCCATCGAAGCCCCATAGGCGACAGTCAGCGGCCCACCAAGCGCAAGGCAGATCGGAACAATCCGTTGCATATCTGCCGCCGGATACCAGCAAGGATGTTTCGGCACGATGGCCAGCAGGTCGTATCCCAGCCGCTCGCACAGCGACTTGGCAAAGGCATTCCGGCCATTCGCCCGTGCATGCATGATGTCGAAAGTGAGCAAGCGCAGCGATCCGCCACGCGCGACATGCAAAAGCTGCAGATGCTGCCCGTCGAACAGGACGCGCGGGACGTTCTGTTCGACAGGCACCGCCCTAGGCCGCCTCTCGGTCACTGCCCTCGACGTTCACCAGCGCCGACGCATCGACGATGGGCCGCGCATAGCTGTTCACGAACTCGGCGATCTTGAAGTAGCCCGTGCGGGTATAATGGTCGCTGTCGACGAAATCCTCTGGCGCAAGCAACTGGTCAATATCAATGAAATGCGCATTCGAGGTGCTTCGGCAGAAGTTCCGGCACATCGCATTGTAGCTTTCGCGGATCTCATAGGTGCGAAGCGCCTGCTCTCCGTGTTGGGTGACCGCAGACAGCAGGAACAGCGGCGCTTGCGGCGCACGCAGGCTGTCGACCCGCTCAAGGCTGCGCCGGGTCAGTTCAAGCCGTTCCTCAAGCGTCAGACGGCGGTGATACATTTCCTTTGAGAAGCGCTTGGCCAGTTCGGGCAGCTTCATCAGCTTGTTGAACCGTCGCGGCGGGATGGTGGCCCAGAATTCCCCGCCCCATTCCGAACCGCCATAGGTAAAGAACAGATCGCTCGGGACCGAGAAATACAGCGACAGCAGGATCAGGTCCGACGCCCGGATCGAGCGGTCCAGCGCCAGCATATCCTCAAGGCTTTGCCCGACCAGCTTGTTCAGGGGCATCGAATGCTTCAGCTGGGGCTGCCGCGGGTTCAGGATGAAGCCGACATCGTCATAACGGACCAGCATGCCCTGATCGTCCTGCTTGTTGACGAATTCGTCCCGGTTCGTGCCGCAATAGAACGAGACCTGCAGCAAGTCGCAGCCGCCGATCAGGCAAAGACGCCGATCATCCAGCGGGTTGGTCGAGGCGCCGAAATCGCTGACCTCGGTGATCCAGTCGATCTTATCAGGCTGCTCAAGACTGCTGGCGACCGGTCCCACGACCTTGAATTCGGGGCGGCCCAGATAATTCCAGACCCACTGTTCAACCCCCATGTTCAGCGTCCGGCACGAGAAGGCAAAGTGATGCACCGCCGTGCCCGAATATTTCGTCCTTACGCAGAAGAAGCCGACCGTGCCGTAATCGCCGTAGCGGTCCTGCACCTGCACCAGCCCCGCATGCATCCCCGAAACCGCCAGCAATTCGTCCAGCGCGACGCGCTCCTCTGGCGTATTGGCCCGGATCTTGGTGAAGTTCAGCTGATTGGTGCGGTTCAGAAGCTCCAGCACCCGGTCCATATGGTTTTCGACGTCGGTGACGATGCGGATGCGGATCTGGGACTGACGCAGGAATTCGACATTGCTCAGACCGGAATTCTCGCGCTCGTCCTTTTTCTGCTCCATCACTTTGTACTGGGTCAGGCGGCTGTGATCGCGGTCATCCTTGCCCTTGAGTTGCGGCAGATCCAGCAGGCCCGGCAGCCCCCCTTTCGAGGCGTCAATCGTCATGATACCGGGGCAAAAGAACGCCGCTTCCTCAAGGTTCAGGTGGTTGTCGTCAAGAAACAGGACGTTTTCTGCACGCAGGCCCATTTCTTCGATCATCTGGGCGATGGCCTGCCCCTTGGGCGACCATGCGATATGCGGAAAGACGAACAGGTCCCAGATCCCAAGTTCCTCAAGCTTCGCCTGCGCCTGCGCGAAATCGTTCTTGGAGCAGATCGAGCACATGATCCCGCGCCCCACCAAAACCCGCACCATGTCCAGATGCGCGTCGATCACGCGGACGCCCTCCTCCGACAGGGTTCCCCCCAAAGAGTCTCGTCCAGATCCCAGACGACCAACTTGACCTGCGACGTAACTGCCTCAAAGCATTGAACTTCCATGCCCGCCCCCGGTTGGTTTTGCCTGAGCGTGCCATCTCTCCAATTAGATGTAAATGATTTTGTAAAACCACTTTGGGTTGTAATAAACGATTAACAAAGCTTAACGATCTGCACCATTCCATCGCGTGCCGAAACGCCACGATTCCGAATAAGAGATCACTGCAAAGCAGGGTGGGGATCGGTTTTGGCAGGGGCGGAAAAGGGCTGGTGACCCCGACAGGACTTGAACCTGTAACCTGCCCCTTAGGAGGGGGCTGCTCTATCCAGTTGAGCCACGGGGCCGCCGGAGGTTCTTTTGCCCGCATCCAGCGGGATTGGCAAGCTTGCCGCGAAGGGCCAGACGCGATAACGGTAACAGGATTGCGTGCCGGAAAAGTCATAATATGAAAAAACCCCGCCGTCCCCTGACCTTGCGTGATGTGTCGGAAGCCTCGGGCGTCTCCGAGATGACCGTCAGCCGCGTCCTGCGCAACCGCGGGGACGTGTCGGCCTCGACGCGCGAGAAGGTTCTGACCGCGGCGCGCACGCTGGGCTATGTTCCCAACAAGATCGCGGGCGGGTTGGCCAGTCAGCGGGTGAACCTTGTCGCAGTCGTCATCCCGTCGCTGTCGAACATGGTTTTCCCCGACGTGCTGGGCGGGATTTCGGCCGAGTTGGACGATACCGGGCTGCAACCGGTGGTGGGGGTCACGAATTACAGCCCCTCGCGTGAGGATGCGGTCCTGTATGACATGCTGTCATGGCGGCCCTCGGGGGTGATCCTGGCCGGGCTTGAACACAGCGCCGCCGCGCGCGCCATGCTGGACAATGCCGGGCTGCCGGTGGTCGAGATCATGGATATCGACGGCGATCCAATCGACACTGCTGTCGGCATCTCGCATCGGCGGGCCGGAGCCGAAATGGCCGAGGAGATCCTGAAGTCCGGCTATCGCCGCATCGGCTTCATCGGCACCCACATGCCCGAGGACCATCGCGCCCGCAAACGTCTGGCCGGGTTCGAGGAACGTCTGGGCCAGTCCGGCGTCCTGCTGGCCGCGAGGGAATATTATCAGGGCGGGTCGTCGCTGCAAAAGGGGCGCGAACTGACCGAGCGCATCCTGACCCGCGAGCCCGATCTGGATTTCCTGTATTTCTCGAATGACATGATCGGTGCGGGCGGGCTGCTGTGGTGCCTTGAAAAGGGCTACGATGTTCCGGGCCAACTGGGGCTTGCGGGCTTCAACGCGGTGGAGCTGCTGGACGGCTTGCCCATGCGCCTGACCACCACCGATGCCCGCCGGGTCGAGATCGGGCGGCGCGCCGCGCGCATCGTCGCAGGCAAGGAAGCCGCACCCGAAAACGGTATCGTGGCGCTGGCCCCGACCTTCCGCACCGGCGACACCATCCGCAAACCCTGAAACGGAAACGGGCGCGCCACTCGGCACGCCCGCATTGGGTCTTTCAGCAAAGATCTCGTCAGCCGCGACCTTAATTGTAATCGGGGTAGAACAGACCGGCGGGCGAAAGGGTGAATATCTCGCACCCATCGGCGGTCACGCCGATCGAATGTTCGAACTGGGCCGAGAGCGACTTGTCGCGGGTGACCGCCGTCCAGTCATCGGCAAGAACCTTGGTTTCCGGGCGGCCCAGATTGACCATCGGTTCGATGGTGAAGAACATGCCCTCCTCCAGAACCGGACCTTTGCCGGGACGACCGAAATGCAGGACGTTCGGCGGCGCGTGGAAGACCCGGCCCAGACCGTGGCCACAGAAGTCGCGCACCACCGACATGCGCTGGCTTTCGACATAGGCTTGGATCGCGTATCCGATATCGCCGAAGGTGGCGCCGGGGCGCACGGCCTCGATCCCCTTCATCAGGCTGTCATGGGTCACCTGAATCAGGCGCTTGGCCTTAACACTGGGCCTGCCCGCGACATACATGCGCGAGCTGTCGCCATACCAGCCGTCGACGATCACGGTCACGTCGATGTTCAGGATGTCGCCTTCGGTCAGCAGCTTCTCGCCCGGAATACCGTGGCAGACGACATGGTTCACGCTGATGCAGCTGGCATGTTGATAGCCGCGATAGCCGATGGTCGCGCTGACCGCGCCCAATTCCTCGACACGGTTGCGGATGAAATCATCCAGCGCGCCGGTGGTCGCACCGGGCTGGACCAGCGGCCCGACCTCGTCAAGGATCTGCGCCGCGAGCCGCCCGGCCGCGTGCATGCCCTCGAACTCCTGAGGCTCATGGATACGGATACCCTCGCGGGTCTGGCGTGCGTCGTTCATCTTTTCCTCATGCATGGTTGCCCCACAGATAGTCCCGCAGGGCCACTTGTTCCAGTCCCGCGCGCGGACCTATAGATTGTTGCGAGAAAATGAACGCCCGAGGAGCGTCCCATGCATTCCGACAATCCTACCGCCGCCATCCTTGTCATCGGGGACGAGATCCTTTCCGGCCGCACACGCGAAGGCAATGCCCATCATCTGGCCGGGGTGTTGTCCGCGACCGGCTTCGACCTGCGCGAAATCCGCGTCGTGGCCGACGACAATGCCCAGATCGTCGCCGCGATCCGCGCTTTCGACAAGAGCCTTGGCGGGGCCTATGACCTGCTGTTCACCTCGGGCGGGATCGGGCCGACGCATGACGACATCACTGCCGATGCCGTGGCCGAGGCGCATGGCACCACGGTCGAAATCCACCCCGAGGCCCGCGCCATCCTGCAGGCGCGCTGCGACCGGATGGGAACCGAGCTGACCGAGAATCGCCTGCGCATGGCCCGTATTCCCGTCGGGGCCCAGCTGATCGACAATGCGGTTTCCGGCGCGCCGGGATTCTCGATCGGCAATACCCATGTCATGGCCGGTGTCCCCGAGGTGTTCCGCGGCATGGTCGCTTGGCTGGTCCCACAACTGCCGGGCGGATCGCCGGTCCAGTCGGACACCATCCTTGTGCGGCGTGGCGAAAGCGACGTGGCCGAGGGGTTGAAGGCCGTGGCCGAGGAATTCGCGGATCTGTCGCTGGGCTCCTACCCGTTTCAGGACCCGTCGGGCTGGGGCACCAATCTGGTGATCCGCGGCCTTGATTCCACGCGCGTCGCCGAGGCGATGGCCGCGCTGAAGCAAAGGCTGGACCTGTGACCCCCGATACCGCCGCCGCCCATGCCTTTGAGGTGACATGGCCAGCGGCGGAATATCGGGACAGCGGTGCATTCAGGACCGGACGCGGCCTTGGCGCGGGCGGGCGGGTCAGTTCGACCATCGCCCTGCGCCCGGACTGGAACCCCGATGATCTGGACGCCGCCGAGGCCGTCCATCACGACTGGGACCAGCGGCCGATGTTTCGGATGCCCGACAGCGATGTGACACTGCGCGAGGCGCTGCTGGCCCGCGGCTACCGGCAGGAAACCCCGACCGCCGTCATGGCCATCGACTGCGCCGCGCTGACGCATGAGCTGCCGCCAATGACCGCCTTTGCCATCTGGCCACCGATTGCGATGCAGCGCGACCTGTGGGCGGCCGGGAACATCTCGGCCGAACGGCAGGCGGTGATGGAACGTGTGAACGGTCCCCATACGTCGATTCTGGGGCGGATCGACGACCGCGCGGCGGGGGCGGGTTTCGTCGCAATCGCGGGCAATGTCGCGATGGTCCATGCGGTCGAGGTCGCGCCGCAGTTCCGGCGTCGCGGGCTGGCAAGCCACCTGATCCGCGCCGCGGCAGATTGGGCCAGCGCCAATGGGGCCGCGCGAATGGGCCTTGCCGTCAGTCGCGGCAATACCGGCGCGCGGACGCTATATGACCGGCTGGGCTTTGTCGAGATCGGCGCCTACAGCTACTGGGCGCGGCCTTAATTCCCCAGCGCGATGCGGCGCAGCTCGCGCTTGACCAGATCAAGTTCGCTGCGCAGCAGGACGATTTCGGCGCGCAGGTCGTGATCCAGTTGCCGCCCGGCAACGATGTTGAGCGAGGCCAGATGGAAGGCGCCGGGCTGCAGGGCCTCGCCTTCCTTGCCCTCATCCTCCATCAGAATGAAGCTTTGCACGCCGTCCGACAGTTTTTGCGACGGAATGGCGGCGGCGATGCGCCAGCTGCCCTCTTCGTCGCCGGTCGTCACGCGGGCCTCGCCGACGCGTTCGCCCAGATGCACCAGCACCAGCCGGACGGGTGCGGTGTCGCGGCGCAGGATGCCCTGCCAGATGCCGCTTTTCAGTCCCAGAGATTCAAATCTGTCCAACTTGGCCTCGTCAGAAATCGGCCCGCAAATGGCGGGACAGGAACAACTCGCGGATTTCGACCGCGCTCATGCCGGGAGATTCAAAGATCAGGTCCAGCCAGATCTTCTCAAGCCGCTTCTCGTTCATCTCGGTATAGGCCAGATCGAACTCGATCACCCGCTGGCTTTGCAACCCGGCCTCCAGCCCGTGCAGATGCTGCAGCACCTCGTCGGTATTCGGGCCGTGGCCGATGTTCAGGCGGGCATAGACGTTCAGCGGACGCTCCAGCACCAGCGTCGTTTCCAGCCGCAGGATATGGTTGCGGGTCAGCCCCTCCAGCGCCTCGGTCGGCAGGTCGATCGAGATCGACAGGAAGCTGCCGGTGAAGCCAAAGACCTCAAGCCGCATGCCAAAGGGCGACAGATCGGTCGCGCGGGGGTTCTGCACCTGCTCAAGGATCATGGCGCGTTCGTTGCAATCGTGCCAGACCGCCGCCCGATCCCCCAGCCGTGTGCCCGGCTCGGGGACTGCAACCCCGCGCGGCGTGATGTGGCCGGCCATGAAGCCCGGACGCCAGCGCCAATCCGTCCCGCCGGGCAGATCCAACGCATCCAGCGCCACGCGCGAAATCGAGGCCTTGCGGTCGCCCCGCATCAGGAAACGGTTCAGGCTGGCGCGCAGGGCGTGGGCCTCATCCGCCAGTCCGCGGATACGGCCATGCGCCATGAATTCGACGCTTTCCGCCATCTCGGCCCATTGGCGCATCGCGCGCTCACGGGATTTCCGGTCAAGCCACCTGCCCGGTCTCACCGCCATTCGACGCCCTCATCATTCATTGATCCAAACAAGAACTTGTCTGCCACGGCAACGTGACGGCCGCCGAGGCTTATGCGCTAAGCGATCTTAAGGCACAGCCAGCCCGACCCGGCAAGGGCCCCCGACCGCCAAACAACGCGGCATTTTGCCGGATGCGGGCGATCCGACCGCAACAGCCCGTGATCTCGGCAGTCAACCCGCCGCCCGGTCCAGACGGGCCGCCATGATCAGATCGTTCATGGTCACGCCCCCGGCGGAATGGGTGGTGAACGTGACCGTGGCCTGTCCCCAGCCAAAGGCGATGTCGGGATGGTGGTTTGCGGCCTCGGCCTGCCACGCGGCCAGATTGGCCAGAGCAGCGGCCTGCCGGAAATTCTTGAACCGCCATTCGCGCCGGATCGCCTTGCCACCTTCGGTCAGGCTCCAGTCAGGCAGTTCCGCCAGCCTTACCGCCAGTTCGGACGCGGCCAATGCGGGCGCGCCGTCGATAATGGTGCCTTCGGCCAATGTCGTCATGATCGCCCCCTCACAGGATCGGCGCCGCCAGCGCCAGCAGGTTGTTGCGCAGCCGCCGCCACAGGGACCAGGCCCGGATCTCGCCAATGGTGATCGATTCGGACCGCGCGATATAGGATTCCTGACGGGCGTCCAACTCGGCGGTCAGGTCCTCGCCAACGAACAGCATGTTCATCTCGTAGTTCAACTCGAAGCTGCGGCGGTCCATATTGGCGCTGCCCAGCATGGACATGCGCCCGTCGGCGGTAATGATCTTGGCGTGAAGCAGCCCGTCCTGGAACAGCATCAGCTTAACCCCAGCCGAGACGAGACCATAGTAGAACCCCTCGGACGTTGCCTGCACCACCAGCGAGTCATTGCGCGCGGGCAGGATCATCGTCACATCGACGCCGCGCCGCGCCGCCGTGCGGATCGCGGTGTCCAGTGAACTATCGGGCACGTAATAGGGCGTGGTGATCACCAGCTTTTCACGCGCGGCATGGAACATGGTCGCCATGCAATCCGAAAGCGTCCCCTGCCGGTCATCCGGCCCGGTCGCCACGACCTGCGCGATGTCGCCCTGCGGCAGCACCGAGGGCACGGTCTGCAGCATGTCGCCCAGATCCTCTCGCGCATAGCTCATCCAGTCCTGCAGAAAGACCGCCTGCATCTGGCGAACCACCGGCCCTTCGATTCGCAGCAAGACATCGACCCAGGGGGCATAGCGCGGCTTTACCGCAAATGCCTTGTCGGCGCAGTTCCGGCTGCCGGTAAAGCCCAGCACATGGTCGATCACCACGATCTTGCGGTGATTGCGCAGGTCCATGCGCCGGAACAGACCGCCGATGATCGGCAGGCCAAGCGGCAGAGCCTCGACGCATTCCGCGCCCGCCTCACGCAGCTCGCGCCAGCTCTCGGAATAGCTGAACGCACGCGAACCGAAGGCGTCGATGACCGCGCGCACCGTGACGCCCCTTTGAGCGGCGCGGATGGCGGCTTGTGCGACGGCGCGACCGGACACGTCATCCAGCCAGATATAGAACAGCAGATGGACATGATCCTGCGCGCTGTCGATGGCCGCCACCAGATCGTCGATGGCGCTGTCTTCCTCAGAGAGCAGGCTCGCGCGGTTGCCCGCGACCGCACCGAACCCCGTGGTCGCCCGATTCGCGGCGATCAGGGGGGCGGCGAAATCGGGCGGGTTGCGCACCAGTTCGGGGCTGGGCCGCCACAGGCCCGACAGCCGAGAGCGGACATTGGCCATATGCTCGACCTCGGCGCCGCGGGTACGAATCTCTCCGAAAAGCACATAGGCAATGATGCCGATCAGCGGCACCAGCTCGATCACCAATATCCATGACAGGCGGACCGTGGGTTCCAGCCGCGGACGCAGAAGCACGCGGACGGATACCGCCAGCGCGATTGCATAGTGAATGAACACAAACATCTGGGTCCACATGCCTGACATCAAAGCCCGGCCAGCGCGGAATTGCAATTCCGCTGCCGTTTGCCTAAGTGGACGGCTGAAGACAGCGCAAGGGGCCTTCTCGGATGAACTGGATCACCAACTATGTGCGTCCGCGCATCAATTCGCTGTTCTCGCGCCGCGAAGTGCCCGAGAACCTGTGGACCAAATGCCCGGAATGCGGAAACATGCTGTTCCACCGGGAACTTGCAGACAATCTGAATGTCTGCACCCATTGTGACCACCACCTTGCGATCACCCCGCGCGACCGATTTGCCGCGCTGTTCGACGGTGGCGTCTTCAACGAGGTCAAGGTCCCCGAGCCGATCGCCGACCCGCTGCAGTTCCGCGACCAGAAAAAATATCCCGACCGGATGAAGGCCTCGCAGAAATCCACTGGCGAGAAAGAAGCCATGCTGGTCGCCGAGGGCGAGATGGGCCGCACCCCCGTCGTTCTGGCGGCGCAGGACTTTTCCTTCATGGCCGGCTCGATGGGCATGTATGTCGGCAACGCCATCATCGCCGCCGCCGAGCGCGCGGTGAAGCTGAAGCGCCCGCTGGTGCTGTTTTCCGCAGCCGGTGGCGCACGCATGCAGGAAGGCATCCTGTCGCTGATGCAGATGCCGCGCACCACCGTCGCGGTGCAGATGCTGAAGGAAGCAAAGCTTCCCTATATCGTCGTCCTGACCCATCCGACGACTGGCGGCGTGACCGCCAGCTACGCCATGCTGGGCGACATCCAGATCGCCGAGCCGAACGCCCTGATCTGCTTTGCCGGTCCCCGCGTGATCGAACAGACCATCCGTGAAAAACTGCCCGAGGGCTTCCAGCGCGCCGAATACCTGCTGGATCACGGCATGCTGGACCGCGTGACCCATCGCAAGAAGATGCGCGAGGAGCTGATCTCGATCCTGCGCATGGTCATGCGCCAGCCCGCGCCGATCGCAGCCGACCTGCCCGCGCCGGGCAGCATCGCACAGCCCGCGGCCGAACACGCGCCCGCGGCTGCCCCGGAACCTGCCGCGAAACCCGCCTGAGCGGGGCCGCGCGATGACCACATCCGACGCCATTCTTGCGCGGCTGATGCAGCTGCATCCCAAGGTCATCGACCTGTCTCTGGACCGGATGGAGCGCATCCTTGCGGCGCTGGGGAATCCCGAACGCCGCATCCCGCCCGTCATCCATGTCGCCGGCACCAACGGCAAAGGCTCGACGCAGGCGATGATCCGCGCCGGGCTTGAGGCCGCGGGCAAGCGCGTCCATGCCTATACCTCGCCGCATCTGGCGCATTTCCACGAACGCATCCGTCTGGCGGGCGAGCTGATCAGCGAAACCGATCTGGCCGCGACGCTTGAGGAATGCGAGGTCGCCAATGGCGGCCAGCCGATCACCTTCTTTGAGATCACCACGGCAGCGGCCTTTCTGGCCTTTTCGCGCGTCCCGGCCGATTTCACCTTGCTGGAGGTCGGCCTTGGCGGGCGGCTGGACGCGACGAATGTCATCGACGATCCGCGCCTGACCATCATCACCCCGGTCAGCATCGATCACACGCAATTTCTGGGCGACACCCTGCCCCAGATCGCGGGCGAAAAAGCCGGTATCATCAAGCGCAATGTGCCCTGCATCGTCGCTCCGCAGGCCCCCGAGGGTCGCGAGGTCATCGAGGCCCGTGCCGCGGCGCTGTCGGCCCCCCTGCGCATCGCGCGGCAGGATTGGGACAGCTATTCCGAACATGGGCGATTGGTCTATTTCGACCAGAACGGTCTGATGGACCTGCCCCTGCCGAACCTGCCCGGCCCGCATCAGATCGTGAATGCGGGCACCGCCATCGCGGCGCTTCGCGAGCTGGGCTTTGGCGAAGCCGAGGCCACCGCCGCCGTCACCCGCGCCGAATGGCCCGCCCGGATGCAGCGCCTGACCCGCGGCCCCTTGGTCGAGGCGGCGGGCGATTGCGAATTGTGGCTGGATGGTGGGCACAACCCCGCCGGGGGCGAGGCCGTCGCCGCGACCCTTGCCGCCATGCCGCCGCGCCCGACCCATCTGGTCTGCGGCATGCTGAACACCAAGGATGTGGTCGGCTACATGCGCCCGCTTGCGCCTCATGTGCGCAGCCTGATCGCCGTCCCGATCCCCGGAGCCGAGGCCACCCTGCCCGCCGAGGCCACCGAGCAGGCTGCGATCCATGCCGGTATGGTCGCCACGACCGCACCCGACACGCTGGACGCCGTCCGCCGCATCGCACTTGAGGAACCGGGCGCACGCATCCTGATCTGCGGCTCGCTCTATCTTGCGGGCGAGATCCTGCGCGACAACGGCTAGCAACTGTATCTGTCAGGTCCCAGGGATCGTCCATTTCTGCCGGCTTTTGCACAACGCATTCGCAATGGTGACCAGCTTTCTGGCGACGGCGGTGATGATGACTTTGTGTGGTTTTCCTGCGTCA
>NZ_WMIG01000033.1 GCF_009711205.1 Paracoccus litorisediminis
CGGTCGCCTCGCTTCGCTGTGACTGCACGCCTGTCTCTGCCTGTTATCCCGAACGCGAACAGCCCGCAGTCCGGATTTTGATGACAACCCTAGACCGACAAAAAACCCGCGTCCATCACGAACAGGAGGCATCGGGTCGGGCCGCGGTCGTTTCGGAAAAAAGCGCATGCAGGGCCCGTGCGCAGCCCCGGGACATCATCTCATGCGCATAGCCCCGCGCATGGTCCAGTCCCGCGAAGCCCCCTAGCCGGTTCGCAGAGCCTGCCATCCCAGCCAGGGTTTCAGCCAGATTTGGGCTGTACTCCCGTTCAGCAGACAACCGGCCTGGCCCCGAAACACGACATCGCGGTTGCCCGGGGTATCGGTTGCGATGACTGGAACCGCCCGGGAATTGGCATCATAAATGACGCGCGACTGTTCGTCGCCCGTCGTTGCTACAATCATCGCGTGATAGTCCCGCAGCAGCGTCAGGAATTCGGCCCCATAGGGCATAGGTTGCAGCAACCTGACCCGAGGATGGCGTGCATTTTCAGCAAATGCCGCAAGCGCAGAATGCAGCCCCCCTCTCCGATCACGTCGATCTGCGGAATCTGCCCATCGGCTTCAAGCCTGGAACCGATCCCGAAGCGCTGCGCCGAGCACAACATCGAATTGCATTACATTGCGCCGGGTAAGTCGAAGCAGAATAGCTTCGTCGAGAGCTTCGACGGTAGAAGGCTGAACGAATTTCTCAACAAGACCCTGTTGCGCAACCTCGTCAATGCCCGCGACCTGATCGCCACCCGTGTCGCCGAATACAACGCCACGCGGCCCCATTCCTCACCCAGCCACCAGACACCGGCAGGTTTCGCTCTACTGTCGACCACTGCAATCGCCCGTCCCGTGCGTGAGATGAGGGTAGCCGTGTCGAGGAATGGATCAAACCAGATCGACTGCACTCATGAACACCGTTTGGGCAGCATCGCCGCAACCTTTCGATGTGATCCAAGGTGACGGGCCTAGAAGCGTCACGCAACAAACAACGTGGCGAGCTATGCACGGATACCCCCGCGCGGATCCTTCCGACGCCCCATCCCGCGCGGGGTTCGTCGCTATCCGGCGTTCGTGCTCACGAAGAGATGCCTTGAAATGCAGCGTCATTTGCACGCCGCGGCCAAGCGATACGCATATGAGATGCCGAACTCCGGCCACATCGGAGCACTAAAACCTATGCATTCCTGTCAGGCGGGCCTGGCTGAATAAAAATCCCTTGTCTCCCTTTCGCAGGGTCCATATACGGGGCGGCGGAGACGTGGCCGAGTGGTCGAAGGCACACCCCTGCTAAGGGTGCAGGCCCGAAAGGGTCTCGAGGGTTCGAATCCCTTCGTCTCCGCCACTATCCTCTGATTTATCAATAAATATCAGATAGATAGAAGCACAGTGGAGTTACCTCAGGTTACACATGAGGTTACACACACGTGCAACTCCTTTTCCAAACCGGGTCTATCTGTGTCATGTGTCGGCACATCCAGCTCAAAGCAAATACGTGGTACTACCGTCGCCGCATTCCTGATGATTGCCAGGATCTTCACCGAGATCCGGTGTCGCGAAAGAAGCAGACCCAACTCTTCTTCTCGCTGAAAACCACCGACAAGACAGAAGCCAGCAAAAGAGCCAATAGCCACACACTGAGGCTGGATGCGACCTGGAAGGCCTACAGGGAGGGCAATGCGAGCCCCAAGGTCTCCTTGGCCCAGCTAGAAGCTGCTGGGCTAAGCCCCGGCGATGGCACGCTTCACGGCGACCTTCCGCCGGTCACTGAGTTCATTGACGAGATAATGGGGCGCTATGATCAGTTTGAAGAACGCCCTGAGCCCAGGCCACAGGACAAGCTGACCCTCGACATTCTGATGTCAGGAAAGGTTCCTCGGACCCTCAGCGATGCCAGGGATAAGCATATCGAACTCGGCAAGCTCTCAAAGGAACCCAAGCAGATCCAGCAGTACGAGCGCGCCTGGGGCATCCTCATGGGAATCACTGGGGACATCCCGCTTGATCAGTTGAGGCGAGAGCACGCCAACCAATTCGTTAAGAAGGTGATCAGCCAGGGCAAGGGACTCAATGGCAATGGCCCCGCCACGGTAGAACGCTATCTGAAACAGATCAGCCCCGTCATCACCACTGCTATTCGAGAGCTTGAGCTACCTATCACCAACCCCTTCCTGGGCGTCGTCATCCCCAACAAGGATGAGGGACAAAGAAAGCCTCGCGAATCGTTCAGCAGCAGCGAACTCATCGCGATCCAAGCCAAATGCCGCGAGGTGAATGACCAGAGACGTTGGGCGATTGCGATGCTCTCGGACAGCGGAGCACGGCTTGCTGAGGTGATTGGGCTTCGCAAATGCGATGTCATGTTGGATGCCCCCGTCCCACACATCATCATCAAAGCCCATGAGGGCAGACGGCTGAAGACCATTGCATCAACCCGAAAGGTTCCCCTTGTCGGTGAGGCCCTATGGGCGGCTCAACAAGCCATCAGCACTGACGGAGATTTGCTGTTTCCGGTCTTCGCTCCGAAACGACCATCCGACCCAGTCAACGCAGCATCTGCCTCAGCGGCTCTCAACAAGTGGCTCAAGGAGCAGGGGTTAGTCGGCGAGGGCCAGACCTTGCACAGCTTCCGTCATGCCGTCAGGGACCGCCTGAGAGATACAGGAGCCCCCATTGACGTGGCTGATGCGATTGGCGGCTGGGCTAGGCAGAGCGTTGGGGATGGATATGGCAAGGGACACAGCTTAGAGGTGCTTCAGCAGCACCTAGGCAGGATTGTCATTGCGGCTTCCGGGGACCGTTGAGCCCGTCAGCGACGTTCGAACAGGCGGCGGCATGGCCCGAGCTTTGCAGGTGCAGTGGAACACTCCGGCCCATAGCCGCCGGTCGGTCCCCAGGAATGCTGCAAGGCAGCAATCCCGGAAGCTGTCGCTCGAGTGTCGACGCAGCTATACGCTCGCCATCTTAACAACGGGACCGGCAGATCAAGCGCATCGACGAACAGGCCAGTGCGAACAAGACCATTGAACCGCCCCGAGGGATGATCACCTGTCGGAGATGGCCACCGTCCTTCGTTCTATCCCGGGGATCGGCCCGGTTGCCAGCACAATGCTGACCGCCGAAATGCCCGAGATCGGCACCATCACAGGTGAAGAAGCGGCCGCACTCACCAGGTTGGCCCCGGTCGCGCATGACAGCGGGACCCTTCGCAGGAAAAGGGCGATCGCCGGTGGTCGCCGTGCCCTCCGGCATGTGATGTTCCAGGCGGCCTTGGTTGCGGCACATCACAACCCCAGCCTGAGATCCTTCGCAGATCGCCTTCGCAAGGCGGGGAAACCGCACAAGGTCATCATCACCGCCGTCGCCAGAAAGCTGGTCACCATCGCGAATGCGTTGTGCAAAAGCCGTCAGAAATGGGCGGCCCATCCAACCTGACAGATACAGTTGCTAGCAATTTCTTGACGGCAGATGCAGCGCAACCAAAGATAAGACGGATAGGCGCCACGGCAAAGACCAGGCCAAGATGGTAGCGATGCGGGACGTTGCTGCCTTTCTAGGGCACCGCATCGCTGGCTTGCTCAAGTTATTCAGCGATCCCCCGGGGTCAGTTTCGCGCAGAAATTAACAGTCCCTAACTTTGCAGGCTCAGGATCGCCTCCGCAACGCGTCGGGCACCTACGATGGGGTTGTCCAAGCTGATCGTCGCGGGAAGTTCCACGCGGAAGGTGACCGACTGGGCCTCCACATGCTGATGGGTGATGACGTCATCGCGCCGAAGGACCTCGACGGCCGGGTCCGTCATGTCGTACCCACGGACGAAGGTCACGCTAAATGTAGTCGCGAACGGTGCCTCGTTGACCATCGTGGCATGCTCGTATCCGATGCCCGACTCCGTGCCGTACACAGACACGCGCGTGAGGAACTCGTCGACCAAGCCGCTAGCCCCGGTGGCGTTGAGTCGCTCAAGAATGCTCTCTACCAAGGAAGGGATCGACAAAGCAGGCGCATTGAGGTCTGCTTGGCACAGACCGATGCTTACGAGGAGCAGGCGCGCTTCCCCTGTGGCGTCATCACTGGCAGGGGCAGGCTCGATTTGGTGGACGCCATGGATGGCGTGACTTGAGGTGGTGCGAGTAGTGGTTTTTATCTCTACGCCCGTGCCTTCCCATGTGAAGTCCCTTGCCGAGCGGCGCCAACCATCCCAAGCCTGAACGATTGGTCCGACCTGGGGATCGGACGCGCGGCGGCAGAGAGCATCGAGTAGGAGCAGTTCCCCAACGAGCCCGAGGATCGCGTTCTCGGAGATCTCCATGCGCTTAATGGCGAGTTCGATCAGCGGCTCGGTGACGGCAAAGGCGCGCTCCAAATTAGCATCAGCCTTCTCGCGCAGCAATTCAGCGGCAATAAATGCACCGACCTGGTCGAAATGCCCTAGCGCGGGCAAGCAAATGCGATTTGCGTTCAGCGGAGGCAGGGTGTCACGGTGCCAGGAGTGGTAGCGCATCGCAGTCTTCACTGCGCCTGTCCGGGGCCTTAACTCGTCACCTGCAAGGAACAGTTCCAAGTGACCGCGACTATTCCGAGCGATCCCGACCACCTTCGCATCAGTCAACCAAGTAATAGCTCGGTCATCTCCAATTGTGCCCGCTGGAACGAAGTTGATCTGGTTTAGAACTGCTTCGTAGCTGGTCATGGGAGTTCCTTCTTAACGATCGTCGCCCCAGCACGGGTGGCTGAAAACTGCTCCGGACCTCCCGCGGGGAGACAGACTCCAACTGCGACCGTGGGGTGCTCGTCGTCCGAATGTTGATTGACGTAGAAGAGGATTTGACCGTCGGAGCCGCTGGGTCGCCACCCCGTGTTGTTGCTCGACGGCACGTCAGCGTAACGGTGGTAGTAGTCGAAGTAGACGTCGCCGCGATACTGGCTCGGTCCGGCGTTGGGGTCACTCGCACCCCAAGTGGTCTTGAGTTCGCCTCCCGCCACCCTCTTTGTGGTGGCGCGTATGTTAAATGGGAGCAGTGCCAGCGGACCTTTGGATACGAGGGCACCATCTCCGTAACGAATGCCGATCCAGAACCGTGGTCGCTCAGCGTTCTTGCGCCTGAGGTCGGCGTAGGACCATAGATCGCCGGGCTGGCCGGTGACAAATAGGCCCGTGATCGACCGAGTGAGGCAGGCCGACCAAAGTCGAAGGTAGGCGGCGATGGCATAGGGACAGGCTCGCCTCGGCTGGTCTCCCTCACCATGCCTCACCGGCGGGCGATAGAAAGGTGAATCCGCCAGTGGGGCAACTGCGTTTGCCCGGGCTTCGATACCGCTCCAGAAGTCCGCGTGAAACCCCTCGCACCCGGGTCGGTAACCTGGGAAAGTGAGGCTACCCAAGAGTTCGGCGGCCTCGGTTAGTTCGAGTGGAACATTTAGGATCCGGCCCCGCAGCACACTGGCGACAGTGAGGTCGCTGGATGGCCGAATGAAGAGTCTAGCCACGATGTCTGCATTGGGATCCGCCTGCCAGCTGTCATTGATGACTGTAACGAAGGGGCGTGCCCCTGGTGATAGTGGTAGGTTGCCCACGCCTGCGATCTTGCCGGTAGCTTCGAAATTAAAACCCTGCAAGACGGTCGGTTTAGGGGCGTCGCGCATCATGCGCTCGGTGATGGAAGTTCGAACCGCTTCGTCGACATCGTGATAAGCACGGAAGAGCGAGAGTTGGTCGCTGGAGGCGAAGACGCGGCACAACTCAATATATGACCCGCGGTAGCCGAACCAGCGCTGCATCTGCATCTGGGTGTCGGCCAGCGGGTTGGTCGATGAACGCTGAAACAATGCCGTGGTCATCCCTTCCAGCGTCAGTCCCCGGGCCATGACATTCCCTGAAACGAAGATCGTGCAGAGGTCGCGGGCTGCTCTCCATTTACCGGTGTCTGCATCGTGGCTCGGTGCGTAGGCAGGGCGATCGTCAGCGTTAGGGTCGCTGTTGACCACGGCGATCCTAGTTCCAGGGATCACCTCCCGAATTAGTAGGTTTTCGACGGTCTGCCAGTCCGGGAAACTCGCCGGTGGCAGGACGTCGAACTCCTCCTCGATTACTCTGGCGGAGGCGCGATACTTTCCGAGCCATTGCACCCATGGGGCGGGGTCCGCAAGCAGTTGATCCACCAAGGCGTGGGGAAACCTGGCATCTCCCGCATCGAGCATATCTCGCGCCGTCGCTCGATCCCGAATTCCCGCCCAGATCAGGAGGTCCTCAGCACCCCGGAAGTGGTGCTGGATTGCCGCAGAAGGGTGATATAGCATCGAGTGCGGCGAAGCCGCGTTGGCAAGGGCTTCTTCCTTGGTGTCGAACTGCTTTGCGAGTGCGGACGCTGGGCCGAGCCTGCCAGACCGGTGTAGGCGGATGGCGCCCGCCACCAAGAAAGCTCGGACGGCGTCGGCGAGGTCTTGCTGCACGGAGTTGGTGGTGGGCACGCACAGTTTTGCTGCGTCCGCGCGGCGGTAGAATACCTCACCGCCGGTGTAGTAAGAACGGATCCCAGCCGCCTCGGGGTAGGTCGATGAGCGAGGGGCATTGAGATTGCCAGGGTCGGTTGTATCTACTGGATGGCCGACGTCGAGTGGCGTGCGAAGAGAGAGCAGGAAGTCTCGTGGCGCCAAGGGGTTGTGATCCTCCTGAAGGAGGTTGGCCTGGGGTGTCGCCGTGTAGGCGATGTAGGTCGAGAACAGATTGTTAGGCGAACCCTGGGGAGGATCCCAGAGGTTGGCGATCGCACGCGGGATCTGCTTCAGTCTGCCGTAAATGGGGTCCTGCGAGGACTCAACGATGGCATCGAGAATAGAGCCATCATCGGCCTCATCGTCAAGCACGAGCATGTGGACGGTGCGATCAAGCTCCTCAACTGCGTCAAAAACGTTGTCGCGGAGGCTTGCTGCCAAGGCATGCAGATGGTCAGTCTGCTTCATCGCCACGATAATTAGAGGCCTGCGTTCCCTCAGTCGTTGTCGAACCTGTGCCGGCGGCAAGCGGTAGGTGGTTGCCAGTGGGTAGGTCTGTTCTGACAGAGCGATGCCAGGCGCAGGACACAGCAGGCGGCGCTTAATCTTCTGTGCGTTCTCCTCGCCCGAGTCCAACTGCTGCACCAGCCTCTCATAGGTCTGGCGCCACAAGGAGAGACGGGTCCCGGCGAGTACGACAATGATGTCGAGGCCGTTATCGATGGCCAAGGCTGAGACACCCAGCATAGAAGCGGTCTTGCCAGACTGGACCGAGCCCATGACGAGTCCCGTGCGTGATCGGCGGGATGGCCACTCTTCGGGTTTTGCGGTGTCGGCTGCCAAGATTCCGCGCTGGAGAATATAGCGGGAGTCTGCCTCAACTGAGGCACGCGCTGTGTCGGTCAAGCCGGCGAGCTGAGTCTTGTACCTAGCCCACCACGAGTCCGCCTCCTGGGGAGCGGGTGGATTGAAGTAGACGTGCTCGACGAGTGGGGAATGTCTCGGCACCGCTCTCAACTCTTCGGTTCGATGAGCATCCGCTGCAACGATGCGTACCCAGAGGTCCCGAACTGCAGACGTACTGCCTCAGCCGCTTGATCAGGGTCGATGCCCAATAGTTCGAGGAGACTTTTGCTGATCCTAGCGATGTAGGCCCACTGGGTTTTGGTTTGCGTCTTTTCGGGGCGTACCCAGTCCGCAGATTCCTCGCTCGCGGTTCGGATAGCATCACCATTAGCCTCGATGCGGTCCTCGATGTCGTTTGACGAGGTCGCTAAGGCCATGGCAATGCCCACGAGGGAACCTACGAGTTGGAGTTCCTGCCACTTTGCACCCTTGCCGCCATCTTTGAATTGATCGGACCACAACTCATCGTGCGATGAATGGAGTTCGACAGCTTGTAGCAGCAGCGAGAACAGTTTGTTCAACGTCGATGAATTGGCCAGCCGGTGCGATCTGTTCTTCTGAATCGCGATCAGCAACTGGTCGATGTTACGGCTAGTCGATGCCAAGTCCTTCCCAGCGGTATCATGCACCAGGACTGAGATGACCCAAGCTAGAACTTTAGTGCGCTTGTAGCGCGTGTCGCCAAAACCGTAGCTTTTCAGCGCCTCACTGAGGCGGTCAAGATTGGGGATGCCGGCCAACGATTCGGCGATTTTGGCGACATCAGTGTTCGGGTCGGCGTCGCCGGCGGCGGCAAGAGTCGCGCGGGTAAGTTCGACCTCGTGGTAAACCGCGTTACGGATCTCTTCAGCATTGAGGTGTACGCCCTGCTTGTTGTAGAGGCGAAAGACCTCATGGATCTGGGCTTGACTGGCCTTAGTGTATTCGATGACGGGAATGCGGTACTCTACGACTTCCTCGAACAACCCCTTGATGGTGACTTCCTCAGCAGCGACCTTGATCACCAGGTCCTTAATCTGCGTGTAGTACTTCCCGCGGAGAGGCTCTAGGTAGGAGCCAACCAGCCCGCCTTCTCCGGTCGTGCGCAGCTTAAATGGGAAGTAGTATTCGTTCTCATGTGTGGCATTGAGTGCGTAACCTTCCAGCGCTTTCCACGCACGGCGGAAGGCCGGGTAATCGTGGTGGAACAGATCCGTTAAATTCTTGCCACCGTGATCATCGAGACGCCCTTGATCGTTGAACTTTTTATCTCTGTGCCGAGCGGTGACCTCCGCAACCTTCTGCGTAGCGACGGGGTGCTTTCCCACAAATCGGAGGATGGTCGTGAGTCTCTGCTTGCCGTCGACGACCTCATACGGTGTGGTAGGTCCGGTTCGCAGCAGAATTATGGAGGGCAAAGGGACGCCACGGAGAATGGACTCCATCAGGGACTGTCGGTCGCCGTTGGCCCATACATCACCTCGCTGATAGGACGGCGTTAGGTTGGGCACCTTATTTGTGAGTTGGTATATCGGCCATACGTCGGCCCTTGCCGTGACCGGCTCCGGACTCACCGCCTCCTCACTCGCGTCGGATTCTGCCCAAGCGTCAGCCCACGAATGGGTGGCCGTTGCACGGCTGGTGCCCTTGGTCTCAAGTTCTTCAAGAAAATTTCTCTGGAGCCGGACGGCTGCCTCGACGCGCTCTTGTAGACGCTCTAGCGTGCGAAGGCTCAGCGGCGGGTAGGTGTCTCCGGGAGGAAGGAGGTCGGTGGGTTCAAGCTTGAGTTCAGCGATGAGTGCCTGAAGGAATGGTTCACCGCCCGTGAGCGGGAGGTCCTCGCTGAAGCTCAGCCAGCCTTGAATTTCAGCCAGTTTGTTCATCCATGAGTCGGAGGCGAAGTCGACGTCACCGCTGCTGAACATTGACGATACTGGGGGAACGCCGTTGGGCGTGTCGGAAGCCTCGGAGAGATTTGCCAACCCGTCGGCGATGCTCTCCAGCAACAGGACCCGCGGGTCTTCCTCGTCGAAGTCGTCTTCGTGTTCGATGTGATCAGTCATCCAGTAACTCTCAACGGTTCAAGGTCAGAGGTGGGCCGGATGAGCCCGTGCAACAACCGTTCGGCGATTGCTTTGACTACGCGAGCGTTCACTGCGTTCCCCAAGGCTTTATACGCGTCGATGTCGGACGCGGGTAACTGTATACCTCCAAGGCACTGAAGTTCAGCGCACTCGGCTGGTGTCATGTAACGACGTTCGCCGGCCAAATTAGCACCGAGAATGGGCACTTGGGTCTGCGTGAAGGCGATGAGACTTGGGGAGGTAGTGGGACGCTTGACCCGCAGTCCTGACGCACGCACCTGTAGCACGAAGTTGTCGATGTCACGGTCCTCACCTTGCGCGTTCCACTCCATCTTCTGGAAGCTAGATGGGAAGCTTTGTGGGCTCCATCTTGCGATCCAAGGATCGATCCAGTGACGGTTGGCTTGGTAGAACTCGCGGTTTTGCCTGATAAAAGTCCGCTTCCACTGTGGGAAATTCAAGTCGCCAAGGCGGTTAGCGTGGCTAGGTATCCTCGTAAGTTGTTCGTCGAACGAGCAGTCGAGGGACTGGCCGAAGCTGCCCTTGAAACCCATCCGGCGAAGACCCCGCACAGGTCTGCGAACCCAAACCCCTGCTGGAGTCTCGTCCAGGTAGGGATAGGTTGCCCCAAATTCCATCGCCCAGATCGGGAAGGAAGGCAGCTTCAGCGAAGCCGGCGAGCGGCGCAGGAAGTCGCCCCACATGTCAATGGCTCGCAGCGTCTGCTCCGGGATCGCGCGTGTGGACTGCCCTTCGTGGCGCAGTACCCATTGGATTTCGGTTGGATCTTTATGCTTCGCTGGCCACTCAAAATGATCGAGACCCTGGAGAGATCCAACGAAGTAGGCGCGGTCTCGCACCTGTGGAATGCCGAAATCGTGGGGCGAGAAGTGCTCTACTTTGACGGAGTAGCCAAGCTCCTCCAACAAGCGAATGATCGTGATCCTGGTGCGGCCGCCGTCGTGCTTGAGGATATTGGGCACATTCTCCAAGATGAAGTGTTGTGGCCGCTTGACGCGCAAAACGTCGTGCACCTTGAAGAAGAGATTGCCCTGATCTGTGTCCTCAAAGCCCAGTTGGTCTCCTGCTTTAGAGAACGGTTGGCACGGGAAACCCGCGGTAAGGACGTGGTGATCGGGCACGTTGAGGGCTATGATTTCGTCGCCGCTCAACTCATTAAGGTCACCCCAAGCGTCGATACCGAAGTTGACCTTATAGAGGGCCTTCAGTTTGGGCTCCCTCTCTGCAGCGAACACACCACGCCCGTCCAACTCATCGAGGGCGACGTGGAAGCCACCCAGCCCAGCGAAAAGGTCGACGAACCGGAAGGCCTCTTTACTAGTTCCCATTATTTCAGCCCAGTTCGTCTCTGCCTGATCAGGCGAGATTTCTCATGATTTGTTCAAACATTCTTTTTGCGCCACTTCTTGCTGTATGTCCAATGGTTTGTTGATTTCCACGCGGAGTTGACCCCTAGGGATG
Source organism: Paracoccus litorisediminis (assembly GCF_009711205.1). Taxonomy (GTDB): domain Bacteria; phylum Pseudomonadota; class Alphaproteobacteria; order Rhodobacterales; family Rhodobacteraceae; genus Paracoccus; species Paracoccus litorisediminis. The sequence continues at coordinate 10,977 of NZ_WMIG01000033.1, forward strand.
AGGACAGAAATTTGGGCTGGTCTTCCGCCCGTCGCCGGCCGCGGGGCGGAGTGAACGCTGCGCTGCGCATGAGTGTCTGCTTTCTCAATTTCGCTGCGGCTGCCACGCCGCACCGCCTTCAGACGGCTTTCCGCCGGACGGGCACTCGCTCTGCCGAGACGTCTTAAAAAGGTGTGCTGCACGCGCAAAAGGCAGCTTCGTCCACATTGCCGTCACTCCGATTCCCAAGCTTGTCCATCGATGCCGTCCCAACTTCCGTTCTTTTGGATTGATCCAAGACAGCGATCAACACTCCGCCATGACATTAGCGTTCATGGTTATGCTCAGAGAGTAACCTAGCCTATCCCTAGGTGTACTTATGGTCCCACCCCCATCACCACCATAATCCAAGAGGGTATAACCAAAGGTTCCCTGTTGAGAGTGTAGGTTACTTGGTTTCGATGATGGCTGGGCCTCCCACTACCTGGACAAAGGCCTCTGCCAAACAGATAAGATCAACTTCCATATCCTTTGCAGCGATCACAATGCCATCGTGCAAGGGCAGAGTTGGTATGTTGTGGCGCTCTCCGAGGGTGAGGATGGCTTGGATCAGGACCTGGCTTTCGGTGAATTGGAGATCTGCCCAGTCCAAGGCCCCAGGGACCAATCGCCTCAGAGCGGGAAGCTTGTCGGCGATCTGTTTGGCAATGGTTTTGATGGGGTATCGTTTGCTGATGATTGCGTTCTGGAGGCCCCCAAGGCCCAACTCAGAGATCAGGCTTTCCCTAGCCGCCTTGGGACACCTTACAAGCTCCGTCTTTCCCTGTCCGATCATTGCTGTCACCGCGGCTTTGACCACTGGGCGGGGCAACCCCTCCACCTGATACAAATCCCCTTCCGGCAATCTTGTGTCCGTGATGTGGTGAAGGATGGTCAGTTGGGATGCCTTGATGTCCAACTCAACGACAGGAAGGCCATCTATCAGGATCTGCTTGCGTTCCTCTCGCTTGACGCTTTGGAAATCGCCATGAAGCCGACCTCCTTTATTGAAGTTGAAGGTCTTAGTGTCTGCTAGGTTGAAGATCCTGCGGACCTCAGGGAACGGAATGCCGCTGAAGGTGTGGCGCGCATAGATGGCGTTGATCCGTTCCACCTCATCAACGAGTTCGCTAACCCTATTGCTCTTGGGCAGAGGAAGCGGCTTCGCCTTCGCTCCGGATTGCTTCTCCGGCTTCAGCACGACCGGAGAAGCCAATTCACCCCGATCTTTGGCGTAGTGGCTGTAAATATTCTGAGCAGTAATCCCATGACTCAGAGCAAGCTCTAGGAGTCTTGGCGTCGCTCTGATCCTGCTGGCCTTGGGATTCAACGCGACAACACCATCATCCCATGCTTCGATCCAAGCCCGACCTTTCCGGATGTCTGCGAGGCCCAGATCAACCATCGCCTTCAGCTGCCAATCATAGATCCGAGAGGTGGCCTTGGTTTGCCCTGCCGTGAAAGCCTCCCGGTTGGAACTGCGGTAGCAATAGCCCAACGCCTCGGTATTGGCGAAGGCCATGATCAGATCGGCCAGGATGGCGTCTAGGGTCTGCTCCTGGGCCATGAGTTCCTTGGCCTGGGGCTTGCGGCTTCTTGCCCCATCAGGCCGTCCCCTGGCCTCTCTGAGTTCCGGCAGCAATGCGCCTCGCAGAGCAGCGGCCTCTTCGCTGATCGCCACATGCTGCAAGGTTGCCATCCGAGCCGCATCCAGGTGATGTTTGGCAGCTTAGGCGGTCAGGTGGGAATCAAACATGGTAAGTTTTATCGGTGTTGAATCAGGGCGCTACTTGGGAGGACCAAAGATCCACCCGAAACTAGCGCCCCGAAATGTCTTATGAAAGGGGTGTCGTCTATCAGCCCCTGAGAGCCCTGTAGACCGACCTTTCCGACAGCCCTAGGTGCTGGGCTATCTCAGAGCGGCGAAGGTCCTCAGCGGCCAGTTCCTTGACTTTCTGAGCCTGTCTCATGGCCGTTGGCGCTCTGCCCTTATACTTGCCATCCGACTTGGCCTTGGCGATGCCTTCCCGTTGTCGTTCCAACATCATCTGCCGTTCAAATTGAGCCACAGCCCCCAGCATGTTCAGGATCAGTTCTCCCGTCGGGGTGCTGGTATCCAGGCCAAGATCCAAGATGCGGAGCCTAACGCCCTTCTCCTTGAGCTTGGCTACGATCTGCCCCAGGTGGCCGACGTTGCGCGCTAAACGGTCAAGCTTGGTGACGATCAGCGTGTCGCCTTCTGAGATAGTCCAAGCAGGCCTCAAGCTGTTGACGTTTGCCCACCGAACTCACCTGCTCCTGGAAGAGCTTGGTGCATCCTGCCTGGGTCAACTCCCTCAGTTGGGCTTCATAGCCTGCCACCTGCTCCAAAGTACTCGTGCGGGCATAGCCGACGATTGCGGTCATTTCCGTTGCTCCTGCCAATAGGGTTTAAGAGGTGCGGAGCGATGGGCTACCAAAAGCCCAAACCCACTCCATTGTCACCATAAAGGGCCTAAATTCGGCAGTGCCTCAAGGGCAGGACCTACTGGCAGGTGAGGTGAGAGTCTCGGAAGCAAGAAATCCCGCTGAACTAGGTTTGGATAGCCCCCGTCCGAAAACGAATAGGGGTCCCAAAGGGCGGGGGTGGGTCAACGAAAGCGACTTCAAAAAACAGGGTTATAGTTGCTGTTGTTATTGCTGTTTGATGGGCTTCGGCCAGTTTCAGTCAACGCTCGCCACCCATTTCCTCATCACGACAATAGCTTACACCAGCCCCGACCGGAAGGTTACACAAAATCGCACAACGGGGCACGAAACATCAATTTCACTCCTTGCAACACATTGGTTTTGCGTTATTTTATTGATAATCAGCATCGTCCCGAGTCACTTCTTCTCCGCCACCTTCTTCTGATTGCTCAGCAGCAAGCGCGTATCGACGCAGTTATCGCGAGTTGCGCCGCGTTGGGCTGATGAATTGCGCGCGCCTTTATATTCATGAGTCCCGCAACAAGTGAGGCGACGGCGGCACTTGGTCGCGTTTCGCTTTCTGGCAAAACCCCGCAAAATCTGGCTCTGCATACGGGACCAAACTGGATCTATGGCGACCCGCTTTGCCCGCGTAGTCTCGGCAGGTCAAGATTCCTCCCCTCCCTTTCGACAGAGGCAAAAAATGAACGACCTCAGCCCGGTCATCGCAGCGGACAAGGCCCATGTCTGGCACCATCTGAGCCAGCACAAGCAATACGAAACCATCGATCCGCGCGTCTTCGTCGAAGGCAAGGGAATGCGGCTGTGGGATGCCACGGGACGCGAGTTCCTGGACGGCGTCTCGGGCGGGGTCTGGACCGTCAACGTCGGCTATGGCCGCGAAAGCATCGCCAATGCCGTGCGCGACCAGCTGATCAAGCTGAACTATTACGCGGGCGCCGCCGGGACCGTGCCGGGCGCGCTTTTTGCTGAAAAGCTGATCACCAAGATGCCGGGCATGAGCCGGGTCTATTATTCCAACTCGGGCTCGGAAGCGAACGAGAAGGTCTACAAGATGGTGCGCCAGATCTCGGCGCGTCATTACGGCGGCAAGAAATGGAAGATCCTGTATCGCGACCGCGACTATCACGGCACCACGATCGCCACTCTGGCAACCTCGGGTCAGGACCAGCGCGCAACGGCCTATGGCCCCTTCCCCGAAGGCTTCATCCGCGTGCCGCACTGCCTTGAGTACCGCAAGCAATGGGACGTCGAAAACTACGGTGAGCGCGCCGCCGATGCGATCGAGGAAGTCATCCTGCGCGAAGGTCCCGACACCATCGGCGCCATCGTTCTGGAACCGGTGACCGCAGGTGGCGGCGTCATCACGCCCCCGGTCGGCTACTGGCAACGCGTCCAGGAAATCTGCCGCAAATACGACATCCTGCTGCATATCGACGAAGTCGTCTGCGGCGTCGGCCGCACCGGCACCTGGTTCGGCTATCAGCATTACGGCATCGAGCCGGATTTCGTGACCATGGCCAAGGGCGTCGCCTCGGGCTATGCGGCGATTTCCTGCACCGTCACCACCGAGCGCGTCTTCGACATGTTCAAGGACGCGCCCGAGGACGGGATGAGCTTCTTCCGCGACATCTCGACCTTTGGCGGCTGCACCTCGGGTCCGGCGGCAGCGCTGGAAAACATGCGCATCATCGAGGATGAGGGCCTGCTGGCGAACACCACCGCGATGGGTGAACGCACGCTGGCCAACCTGAATGCGCTGGCCGAGAAGCACAAGGTCATCGGCGACGTGCGCGGCAAGGGCCTGTTCTGCGGCGCGGAACTGGTTGCCGATCGCGCGACCAAGGAGCCCGCGGATGAGAAGAAGGTGCAGGCCGTCGTTGCCGACTGTCTGGCGCAGGGTGTGATCATCGGGGCGACCAACCGCTCGATCCCCGGCTTCAACAACACGCTGTGCCTGTCGCCGGCGCTGATCTCGACCGCCGATGACATCGACACGCTGACGAATGCCATCGACGGGGCGCTGACACGCGTCTTCGGATAAGGCAGGATGGCGGCCCGAAATGCTTCTGGCCGCCATGCAGATACCGCCCGAGACCTTCCTGATCGACCGTGCCTCGGCCCAGCCGCTGCAGTTGCAACTGCGGCGGCAAATCGTTCGTGCCGTGCATGAGGGGCGCTTGCGGCCGGGCGAGAGGATGCCCTCAAGCCGCGCCTTGGCCGCGCATCTGGGCGTCGGGCGGATCACCGTCACACAAGCCTATCTGGACCTCGTAGCGACGGATTATCTGACGGCGCAGGGGCGCTCGGGCTATTTCGTCTCGGACCGGGTCGAGGAACTGCGCCCCGAGCCGCCGCATGAGCCGGGTGCCACCCGTTTCGACTGGTCGGCACATCTGGACGGGCGCAACCTTGCCGCCAAACGCAAGGATCGGCCAACCGATTGGCGACGCTACCCCTATCCCTTTCTCTACGGCCAAACCGACGACCGGCTGATCGACCATGCGGCCTGGCGCGATTGCGCGGTGCGGGCACTGGGGCGGCGCGATCTGGGGGCGCTGTCGGACGATCAATATGACGGCGACGATCCCGAGCTGGTCGATTTCATCATCCGTCACCTGCTGCCTCGCCGCGGAATTCTGGCCCATCCGGACCAGATCCTGCTGACCCTTGGTGCGCAGAACGCGCTGTGGATGATCTGCGCCATCCTGCTGGATCGAGGTGCGGCCTGCGCCATCGAGGAACCCGGCTATCCCGGCCTGCACGAGATCCTGCGCACGCTGGACAGCGACGTGCGCCCTGTTCAAGTCGACAACGATGGCCTGCCGCCCGACCGCATTCCCGACGGGGTGTCGGTGGTCTTCACCTCGCCCAGCCACCAATGTCCGACCAATCGCACCATGCCGCGCGCGCGACGCGAGGCGCTGCTGCGGCTGGCCGATCAGCGCGGCTTCGTTGTGGTCGAGGATGATTACGAGTTTGAGATCCCGTTTTCCGGCGCGTCCTCTCCGGCGCTGAAGGCGATGGATCGCAGTGGTGCGGTCATCCATATCGGGTCGTTCTCGAAATCGGTCTTTCCGGGGCTGCGGCTGGGTTACATCGTGGCCGACCCCGCCTTCATCGCCGAGGCTCGGGCATTGCGCGGGATGATGCTGCGCCATCCGCCCGGCCATGTGCAGCGGACCATGGCCTATTTCCTGTCGCTGGGTCATTACGACCGGCAGGTGAAACGGATGCGCGACAGCTTTGCCGAGCGTCGCCGGATCACCGCCGAAGCCTTGGCGCGACACGGGCTGGACGCGGGCCAGCCGGGGGGCGCAGGTGGATCGAGCTTCTGGCTGAGGACGCCACCCGGCATCGACAGCGACATCCTTGCCCGTGCCCTCAAGGCCGATGGCGTGCTGATCGAGCCGGGGCGGGCGTTCTTTCTGGAAAGCGAGGCAGGCAGGGGGCATTACCGGCTGGCCTATTCCTCGATTCAGGCTGGCCTCATTGACGAAGGCGTGCGGCGGATTGCGCAGGGCTGCGCGCGTCTGGCCGCGTCGGGCTAGGGGGACTTCGCGTCCCCCGTCCATCGGTTCCCGATGGCCTCCCCCTGCGGGATATTTCCGCAAGAAAGAAGACCGGCACGGGCGGGTTTGACATCACCGGGGTGTCGCGACAGAAAACGCCCATGTCGACATTACAAATTCGCGAATCCCTTTCCCGGCGCCGTCTTTTGACCATTGCGATTGCCGCAGCTGGCGGCGCGCTGTTCCTGTTCCTGCACCTGCCGCTTCCCATGCTGCTGGGGCCCATGCTGGCCTGCCTGATCGCGGCGCTGGCCGGGATGCCGATGGCCGATGCGGGCTGGCTGGGTCAGTTGATGCGCACCATCCTTGGGGTCGCGGTCGGAGCCTCAATCACGCCGCAGGTGCTGTCCAGCCTGCCCGATATCGCGGCGTCGCTGATCTTTGTGCCGGTGTTCATAGGGGCGATTGCGCTGATCGGGTACCCGCTGCTACGGCGCGTCTTTGGCTTTGACCACGCCACGGCATGGTATGGTGCGATGCCTGGCGGGCTGCAGGACATGCTGGTCTTTGGCGAGGAAGCAGGCGGCGATATTCGCGCGCTGTCGCTGATCCATGCGACGCGGGTGCTGGTCATCGTCACCGTCGCGCCGTTGCTGATGACCATGTTCTGGCAGGTGGATCTGGCCCAGCCCCCCGGCGCACCGATGAGCAGCGTTGCCCCGCATGAGCTGGGGCTGATGATCGCCTGCGGCTATCTGGGCTGGAAGCTGGCCGAGCGTGTGAACCTGTTCGGCGCCTCGATCCTAGGGCCGATGATCCTGACCGCGGCGCTGTCGCTGGCCGGGCTGATCCAGCATCGCCCACCAGCCGAGATGATCCAGCTGGCGCAGTTTTTCATCGGCATCGCGGTCGGATCGAAATATGCCGGGATCACCCTGCGCGAGTTGCGGCTGCATGTGACGGCAGGGCTGGTCTATTCGCTGATTTTGGCGGTGATCAGCCTTGGCTTCATCGAGATCATCGTGACGCTGGGTCTGGCGCCGGGGCTGGATGCGTTCCTTGCCTTCCTGCCCGGCGGTCAGGCCGAGATGATCGTCATCGCCATCATCGCGGGCGCCGATCTGGCCTATGTCGTCAGCCACCACCTGCTGCGCATCGTGCTGGTGATCGTGCTGGCTCCGATCGTCGCCCGCCTGTTCGGGCGCTAGATGTTCATCTGCGTTCCGATTTCGACCACACGTCCGGCCGGGATGCGGAAGTAATCCGAGGCCCCGGCAGCATTGCGTGCCAGCGTGATGAACAGCCGCCCCTGCCATGACGGGACGCGGCTGCGCGTCGACAGCCTGATCCGCCGCCGCGACAGGATGAACGAGGTCGCCATGATGTCGAATTTCCAGCCCTGACGGCGGCATTGCAGAAGCGCGCGCGGCACGTCGGGTTCCTCGGCATAACCGTAGCGCAGCTCGATCCGGCGGAAGCGACCGTTGATTTCGTCGATCTGGACCCGTTCAGACGAGGGCATGCGCGGCACGTCATGGGTGGTGATGGTCAGGATGACGTTCTGTTCATGCAGCGCCTTGAAGTGCTTGAGGCTGTGCAGCAGGGCCGCCGGCGCAAGGTCGGGGGTCGAGGTCAGGAATACCGCCGTGCCGGATACCGTGGCGATGGATTCCGATTTCTCGATCTGGCCCAGCAGCACGTCCAGCGGCAGTTCGGCCTCGCGGTCCTTGATCTGCACGATGGAGCTGCCCCGGATCCAGCTGGCCATGATGATCAGCATGATCGCGGCGATGCCCAAGGGGACATAGCCACCCTCGGCGACCTTCATCAGGTTGGCGCCCAGGAAGACCACGTCCAGCAGCAGCAGCGGCAGCATCATCGCCACCGACAGCCACAGCGGCAGTTTCCAGTGCTTGTGGGCGACAATCATCGCCAGCGTCGCAGTCACCACCATCGTGCCGGTGACGCTGATCCCATAGGCCGAGGCCAGGCTGGAGGACGAACCGAACACCACCACCAGTGTCAGCACGCCGAACATCAGCCAGCGGTTCACCGCAGGCAGATAGATCTGGCCCTGATGTTCGTCCGAGGTGTGGCGGATCTTCATCCGCGGCAGCATGCGCAGTTGCACCGCCTGCTGGGTCAGCGAGAAGGCCCCGGTGATCACCGCCTGACTGGCAATGATCGTCGCCATGGTGGCGAGGATCACGACGGGCAGCAGCGCCCAGTTGGGGAACAGCAGATAGAAGGGGTTCGCCATGGCGGCGGGGTTCGACAGAACCAGCGCGCCCTGACCGAAATAGGTCAACAGCAACGCCGGGAAGGCCACGAACAGCCATGCCAGCTGGATCGGCTTGCGGCCGAAATGGCCCATATCGGCATACAGCGCCTCGGCCCCGGTCACCGCCAGAAAGACTGCACCCAGCACGATCAGGCCCAGCTTGCCGTTATCCACGACAAAGCGGAAGGCATGGATCGGGTTCAATGAGGCCAGAACCTCGGGCGCCTGCAGCATCCAGTGGACGCCGCCCGCCGCCATCACCAAAAACCAGACCAGCGTGATCGGACCAAAGAAGCGGGCCACGGCCTCGGTCCCGCGGTTCTGAACCAGAAACAGGCCGATGATGATGACAATGGCGATGGGCTCGATAAAGGGATCGACCCCATGCGTCACCAGCTTCAACCCCTCGATGGCCGACAGGACCGAAATCGCCGGGGTGATGGCGGCATCGCCATAAAACAGCGCCGCGCCGATCAGGCCCAGCGTCAGGATCGCGCGGTTGGGCTTGCCCATGGCGCGCTGCGCCAGTGCCAGCAGCGACAGGGTCCCGCCCTCGCCTTCGTTATCGGCATGCAGAAGGATGATGACATATTTCAGCGTCACCACCAGAACCAGCGCCCAGACGATCAGCGACAGGACGCCCAGCACGTCCTCGCGCTGGACACCGCCATGGCTGGCACCTGCGGCCAGCATGGCCTCGCGGAAGGCGTAAAGGGGGGAGGTTCCGATATCGCCATAGACGACGCCGATCGCCGCGAGCGAGAGCGACATCAGCCCCGCGCGCTTGGGCTCGGTATCGGAAAAGTGAGTGTCCAAACTGGCCATTTAGTTATTCCTGATCGCGGAGCGATTCTCCGCAGACCCGCCACAATGCCGCAGGGCAGCATAAAGGTTCGATTGGGATTTGCGCCCATCGGATAAGGAATTCATAAAGACTGTGGACAAGATGCAGCCCGTATCGCCACAACCGGATCATGGAACCTGTTGAAACCCCACGCCTGAATGACAATCGCCGCTGGATGACCGCACCCACTTTGGGTGGGTTCATCGGGGCGGCGCTCATCCTGATCGCGATAGGAACCGTGGTCGGCTCGGCCCGCCATGTCCTGCCGGAATCGGTCGCCATCCTGTTGTTTATGATGGGGGTTCTGGTCAGTGCGGCAGGCTTCGGCTTCTGGGTCGGGATCGCCAGCGCCTTCGGTGCGCTGGCGGGTTTCAACTTCCTTTATGTCGAGCCGCATTTCTCGCTGCATATCGGAGAGCCGCAGGACATCATCAAGCTGGTGGTGTTCCTGCTGGCCGCCGGGATCACCGGGCTGATCTCGGGGCGGCTGCGAGAGCAGGTCGATGCCGCCGAGGGGCGCGCGCGGGCACTGGAAGTGGTTTCGCAGGTATCGAGTGACCTGACCCATGTGTCGTCCCAATCCGAGATCGCCAAGGTCGCGGTGCGCCACCTGAACGCACTGGCGCAAGGTCCGGCGCTGGCGCTTGGCCCGGTCGACGGGCAGTTACGCATGTTGGCATCGGAACCCGAGGGCTATTTGCCCGATGCCAGCGAACTTGAGGCCGCCGATGTCGCATGGCGGCGGGGACGACCGGAATTTGCAGCGGCCCATGGCTGGAACGGCTCGCGCCTGACCTTTTACCCGCTGTCCGGCGATGGCGGGAAAAGCGCAACCCCGGTTCTGGGTCATGCCCGCATCTCGCCCGACCGGCGCGATCACGGCTGGCGCGAACAGGCGATTGACGTTGTCCTGCAACAATCCGGGCAGGCAATGCAGCGTCTGTCGCTAAGCGAGGCCGCCGAAAACGAACGCCGCCGCGCCACCAGCGAACAGATGCGGGCGGCGCTGCTGGCCTCGCTGTCGCATGACCTGCGCACGCCCTTAGCAACAATTCTGGGGTCGGTGACCACCCTGCGGGAATTGGGCGACACGCTGGCCCCGGCGGCGCAGGACGATCTGCTGGCCGCGATCGAGGAAGAAACCGGGCGACTGGGCCGCTATGTCGAAAAGCTGCTGCAGCTGACCCGTCTGCAATCGGGAATGGAAGTGCATCTGGCTTGGGTCGATGCGGGTGATGCGGCGCTGGCCTCGGTCAACCGGGCACGGCGGGCTTGGCCCAATGCCCGGATCGAGATCGTGATGCCGACGCTGCCGATGATCCGGGCCGAAGCCGGGCTGCTGGAACAGGCCGTCTTCAACCTGATCGAGAATGCGGTGAAATACGCCCCCGGCGTGATCCGGGTGACTGGCGCGCTGGATGACCGGACGCTGGTCCTGTCGGTCGAGGATCGCGGGCGCGGGTTGCCGCAGCCGATCACGGAATGGCTGTCCTCGGACAGCATGACGCGTGCGCCGCAGGGATCTGGCCTGGGTCTGCCGATCAGCAAGGGGATCGCCCGCTCGCTGGGCGGGACCATCGCCGCCCACCGCAACCCGCAGGGCGGCACCGTGATCGAGATCCGCCTGCCGGTCCCCGAGGATCACGGCGCATGAGCGCAAGGCAGCGCATCCTGATCGTCGATGACGAGCCCCAGATCCAGCGTTTTCTTGGCCATGCCCTGAACGCGGCGGGCTATGACACGCTGTTGGCCGCCAATGGCCATGAGGCGCTGGCCAGCATCACCGCGCAGGAACCTGACCTGATGATCCTTGATCTTGGCCTGCCGGACATGAACGGCAAGGAGGTGATCGAGCGGTTGCGCCTGCGCTCGGATCTGCCGGTCATCGTGCTGTCGGCCCATGATCAGGAAATGGAAAAGATCATGGCGCTGGATCTGGGCGCGGATGACTTCGTGGCCAAGCCCTTTGGCATCGGTGAATTGCTGGCCCGGCTGCGCGTCAGCCTGCGTCCGCGTCGGGCCGCGCGGGTGGATGTGATCCGGCAGGACGGGCTGACCATCGACCTGGACGCGCATCAGGTCAGCCGAGGCAGCGACCTGCTAAAGCTGACGCCCAAGGAGTTCGACCTGCTGGCGGCGCTCGCCTCGAATGCGGGGCGGGTGATGACGCATCGCAAGCTGTTGCAGCAGGTCTGGGGGCCCGCGCATGTCGATGACGTGCCCTATCTGCGGGTGTTCATCGGGCAATTGCGGCAAAAGCTGGAACTGGACCCGGCGCGCCCGACGCTGATCCTGACCGAACCCGGCATCGGCTATCGCTGGGCGCAGCCCGAAGGGGGACTGACATGAGCATCCGCGTTTTGCGCGCATCCGACCACCGCCGCATGCCGTGGAAGAATGGCCGTGGTGAGACGGTCGAGATCGCGGTTTTCCCCGAGGCTGCGGGCCTGGACGATTTCCAATGGCGCGTCAGCATGGCCGGCGTGACCGAGGATGGTGAGTTTTCGATCTTTCCGGGGATCGACCGAACGCTGGCGGTGCTGAGCGGCGAGGGCATCGAGTTGCATGTCGCGGGACGCGGCCCGCAGCGGCTGACGCGCGACTACGACCCGCTGGCATTTCCGGCCGATGCGCCGACAGCGGCGCGTCTGGTTCAGGGTCCGATCACCGACCTGAACGTGATGACCCGGCGCGGGCAGTATTCGCATCGGCTGGCGCGCGATGCCGGGCCTTGTGACCTGCGGCTGATCCTAGCCACTGCCCCCCTGACCCTGTCCCTTGCCGGGCAGGTTCACGCGCTTGGTCCTTTGGATGTGCTTTATTGCGACGGCCCCGAGGCAGCGTTGCCGCCGGGGCCGGTCACCAATGCCTGGCTGATTGAGATCAGCCGCGCGACCTAGCGCCAGCCAAGCGCCGGGGCGACATGCTTCAGGATGCCCTCCAGCACATGGACGTTGTAATCAACGCCCAGCTGGTTCGGGATGGTCAGCAGCAGGGTATCCGCCTCGGCAATGCCTTCGTCGGCGCTGAGCTCCTTGATCAGCTGATCCGGCTCGGCGGCATAGCCCCGGCCAAAGATCGAACGGGTCTGGTCGATGAAGCCGATTTGGTCTGCCTCCTTGCCGCCGCGCCCGAAATACATCCGATCACGGTCGTCGAGCAGCGGAAAGATCGAGCGGCTGACCGAGACGCGCGGCGCGCGCTCATGCCCGATCTCGGCCCAAGTCTCGCGATACAGGCGGATCTGTTCGGCCTGCTGGACATGGAAGGGCTTGCCGTTTTCATCGTCCTTGAGCGTCGAGCTTTGCAGGTTCATCCCCAAAGTCGCCGCCCATTTCGCCGTCGCATTCGAGGCCGCGCCCCACCAGATCCGGTCGCGCAGACCCGGCGAATGCGGTTCAAGCCGCAGCAGACCGGGCGGATTGGGGAACATCGGGCGCGGATTGGGCTTGGCGAAGCCATGTCCCTGAATGACGTTCAAAAACACCTCGGCATGGCGACGGGCCATATCGGCGTCGGTCTCACCCTCAGCGGGGGCATAGCCGAAATGCCGCCAGCCATCGATCACCTGCTCGGGAGAGCCCCGGCTGATCCCCAGTTGCAACCGCCCCTGAGAAATCAGGTCGGCAGCGCCCGCATCCTCGGCCATGTAAAGCGGGTTTTCATAGCGCATGTCGATGACGGCGGTGCCGATCTCGATCGACTTGGTGCGCGCCCCCACCGCAGCCAGCAGCGGGAAAGGCGAGCCAAGCTGGCGGGCAAAGTGATGCACGCGGAAATAGGCACCGTCCACGCCCAGTTCCTCGGCGGCGACGGCAAGATCGATGGATTGCAGCAGCACGTCTTGCGCGCTTTGGGTCTGCGAGCCGGAATCCGGCGTCCAATGACCGAAGGAAAGAAAACCGATCTTCTTCATGTTGTCCTTTCTAGGGCGGCTCTGCGCCACGGCGGATCGCGAAGTTCGGCCGCAACATGGTCGATGAAGCGGCGAAGCTTCGCGGGCATCGGATTGACGGGCGGCCAGACGGCCACGATGGGCAGGGCCTTGGTCGGATGCGCGGCAAGGAAGCGTTCCAGCCGCCCATCGGCCAGCGCGGCGGCGACGATAAAGCCCGGCAGCATCGCCAGACCCAGACCGGCAATGGCCATGTCGCGGATCGCCTCGCCATTGTTCAGGGATAACCGCCCCTCAACCAAAGGCGAGACATAGCGGTCGCGGTCCTGGAACTGCCACAGCTGACTGTTCGGGATATGGCTGTAGCCGATCACCTGATGGTCGCGCAGATCGGTCAGGTTTTCAGGTCGGCCATGCCGATCCAGATAGGCGGGGCTGGCGCAGGCGATGCTGTCATCCTCGCACAGCTTGCGCTGCATCAACGCATTGTCACGGGACTTGCCGATGCGGATGCCTATGTCGAAGCCCTCGCGCGCCAGATCGCGGCTGCGGTCGTCATAGCTGACATTGATCGCCAGATCCGGGTTCTGCACCGCAAACCCGGCGATGATCGGTCCCAGATGCATGATCCCGAAGCTCATCGGGGCCGAGATCGACAGGCTGCCGCGCAAGGGCGCGACCCCGTCCATGTCCCATGCCGTGCTTTCGGCGGCGGCAACCAGTTCGTTCAGCGCCGGGCGTAGCCGTTCGGCCAGTCGCAACGCCGCCTCGGTCGGCGTGATCCGGCCCGCATTGCGGCGAAACAGTGCCGCGCCCAAGGTCGCCTCGAGATCGGTGATGCGTTTGCTGACCACGGATTTCGACAGGTTCAGCCGCGCTGCCGCGGCGGTCACCGTGCCCAGTTCAAGCACGGTCAGGAAGGTCTCAAGGTCGTTCAGATCATAGCGCATGCGCCACAAGATAGGCGAGCGATGCTTCCCCGCCTAGCCCAAGCTGTTCGGCTGTAGCGAACACGAGGTTCGCAACTGCATCAGTGGCGGAAACGACTGGACCCGCCGATATTCAACCCAACGAAAGGAGGCCCGTCATGGAGCTCACCGGAATTCACCACCTGACGGCGATCACCGCCAAGGCCCGCGAGAACAAGCAGTTCTACACCGATGCGTTGGGTCTGCGGCTGGTCAAGAAAACCGTCAACCAGGACGACACCAGCGCCTATCACCTGTTCTATGCCGACGGGCTGGCCAGTCCCGGCAGCGACCTGACCTTCTTTGACTGGCCGGCAGCGCCCGAACGTCGCGGCACCCATTCGATCAGCCGTACCGGGTTGCGTATCGGCAAGGACAGCTTCGATTTCTGGGCCGCGCGGCTGAAGGATCGCGGCTTGAGCGCAGGCCAGATCACCGAACTCGACGGCCGCGCCAGCCTTGATTTTGACGACCCCGAAGGCCAGCGCTTTCGCCTGACCGAGGATGTCGCCGGCATCACCGCCAACGCATGGGCTAAAAGCCCGGTCCCGGCGCAGCATCAGATCAACGGGCTTGGTCCGATCACCATCTCGGTTCCCGATCTGGCGCCGACCGAAATCGTGCTGACCCATGTGCTGAACATGCGCAAGACCCGCGAATATGCCAGCCCCGACGGACAGGGCAGCGTCCATGTCTATGAAATGGGCGCGGGCGGTCCCTCGGCGGAACTGCATGTCGCGGTCCAGCCGGATCTGCCGGTGGCGCGTCAAGGCGCGGGCGGTGTCCACCACGTCGCGTTCCGCGTGCCGAACCAGCCCGCGATCCATGACTGGGCGCAGCGCCTGAACGAACTGCGCATCCCGAGTTCCGGCGAAGTCGAGCGCTACTATTTCCGCTCGCTCTATTTCCGCGAGCCCGGCGGCAACCTGTTCGAGCTGGCCTCGGATGATCCGGGCTTCGCCGTCGACGAGCCGCTGGAGACTTTGGGCGAATCCCTGTCGCTGCCGCCCTTCCTTGAAGGTCGCCGCGAACAGATCGAGGCCCGGCTGAAACCTCTGGACTGACGAAAGGGCCGCCGGTATCCCCGGCGGCCTTTATCATTCGGCAGCCTTGTCCTGGCAGGGGCCGTGAATATCTTCGATCTCGCGTGCCACCAGCTCCTGCAGCCGCCAAAGGTTGCGGTCATGGATGCCGAATTCCTGCAGGTGCAGGACGGTGTTGAACAAATATTCCGCACAAGAGCCCACCGGTCCGCAGGCCCGCGCCAGCACATGGGCGACCTGTTCCAACGGCAGCTTGCTGAGGATGCGCGGACCCGTCGGACCCGCCCAAAAGACCAGCGCCCGCATCCGACCCTTAGGCGTGTGCACCGGAATCCAGCGCACCATGCCAATATTCTCGCGAAAGCGGATCTCGCGTACGATCATGCGGCGGATCTGGGCCAGCCGATCCCCCTCGCGCACGCGATAGATGACCCCATCGCAGCGCCCGCCCCGCTCCAGCGCCATCATCAGCCCTAGCTGCTGCGGCGAGCCGCGCCAGCGATGCATCTTGAGACAAAAGGAACGGTGCCAGCCATAGGCACTGGCCCGCACATGCTCGACCGCGTCGAAATCCGGCTTCCAGATCAGCGAGCCATAGGCAAAGACCCAAAGCGGTGCCTCGCCCAGATCGGTGTGATAGTGCCGCGCCAGTTCGTCGATCCCGTCATCACCCAGCGGCGTCCAACCCGGCTCGGGCCCAAGATCGGGCTCGTCGCGCAGCGTCAGGGCGACATGGTCGGCGGTCAGAGCCATCCGTCGCAGCGCGTCGCTATCCGGTGTTGGAACGATTACCATTCGTCTCTCGAAGGGCTGCAGTCTGATGCTTCAAGGGAAGAGCAAACTTGGCTTCGATGCAACCCGTTAGGCAGTCTAGGCTCTCACGCTGAACGGTTCGAGGAAGTTTTCGATGCCGATTGAGCCCAAATCAAACGCTCTTGATGTCGATTTGCTCTCATCATCTACAAGTCTGGGCTGAAATCTCTAACGCCTTTAGCAGGGTTCTGTCGAACTCCGACCAAGCGTCATTTTCTGGCGGTGTGCCTGGTTGTTTCCGGGCTTTTGGGTTCAGGATTGGTAATTTGTGTGGGGTTTTCTGTCCAGCATTGGGGTTTTGGAGGGCTGGAATGCAGAAAGCCGCCCTTGGGCGGCTT
>NZ_WMIG01000034.1 GCF_009711205.1 Paracoccus litorisediminis
GCGATCGGCGGCGACTTTCTGATCAACGGGTTTCTTGCTCATCTTCGCTCCTTGAAAGCTACGATGTGCCAGAAACCCTCCCGTCATCAATCAACCAAATCTGTCCCATAGGCCCTGACGCCGGACACAGCGCGTTTGGCCGCTGCCGTCAAGCGGAGCCGCGCACCCTCAATAGCGGGCAGCACCATATAGCCAGTGTCCTTGCCACCAATCACAAGAGATTCTCTACGATCTTTCAGACGCCAATGGAGAGCAATCCAAAGGCAAACCATCGCATCGAGACAATCTTGATCGGCTTTAGAAACCCGAGGCAAATGCGTCGTCATTCGCAGCCACTGTGCGGGCTCCGGAAACTTAAATTCTGCAAATTTCTCAGCGAGAGCTATCGTAACCTTAGTCCAGTCCGAGGCTTTGAACGTCTTTCGCCTGGCTGGATTATAACGGGGAGCGGCAAGACGGCCAAAGAACTCGGCTGACAATGACGGCATGGAAATGGCGGGAAAGACTTCCATGAGATAGAGGCCGTCGGACGCGATACGTGCGGCTTCCGGATCCTCAATCGCGCCCAGTGAATTCAAGAACGACCAGATCGGCGCGGCGTCGCAGAACATGCCCATCCGACCTCGATTCGACGGCTGCACGCCACCACCTAGCCAACTGACAAGTGAAGCAGCAACGCGCTCCACGGGCCTGAGACTTTCCGTGTTCGTGACGATGGTGGGTTGATCGAGAGCAATAAGAGTTAGCCTAGACGTCTTCTGGATTGCGCGGATGAATGCGAGCGCATGCGCGAAGGTTGCGAGTTGTGGCGCATGAAATGCAGGCGGTCCATCTGCTCGCGTTACGAGCGCACAGACGGCACCTGGCGCACGAGGATTGTCAGTCCAAGCAGAATCGAAGCCGACGAAGGCGCAAGGGGAACTATGCAAATCCAGAGAATACCTCGTGAACAAAGAGAACGCACAATGAACCGCGCCGGGTTTGCCGGAGGCTCCAACTCCTGAGTAGGATGGAGCATCATGAGCAAGACGACGAACAAGTTTTCCCCCGAAGTGCGTGAACGTGCTGTGCGGTTGGTGCTGGACAATGAGGGCCAGCATGGCTCGCGCTGGCAGGCCGTAGTGTCGATCGCCGCGAAGATCGGTTGTTCCCCGAACACGTTGCATGACTGGGCCAAGAAGGCCGAGGTCGAGAGTGGCAAGCGGGCAGGCATCCCGAGCGAGCTAGCGGACAGGATGAAGGCGCTGGAACGCGAGAACCGGGAACTCCGCCAGGCCAATGATATCCTTCGCAAGGCCAGCGCTTATTTTGCGATGGCGGAGCTCGACCGCCGGTCGAAGTGATGGTGTCGTTCATCGACATGCATCGCGGTGCGCATGGGGTCGAGCCGATCTGCAGCGTGCTGCCGATTGCCCCCTCCACCTATTATAATCATCTGGCGAAGCGGGCCGACCCGGCGCGGCAGTCTGATCGGGCCCGCCGTGACGAGGCTTTGAGACCCGAGATCCGTCGCGTGTTCGAGGAGAACTGGCGGGTCTATGGAGTGCGTAAAGTCTGGCACCAACTTGGTCGCGAGGGTTTCGACGTGGCCCGCTGCACGGTCGCGAGGTTGATGAAGGACATGGGTATTCAAGGCATCATACGCGGCAAGCCGCACCGAACGACGATCCCCGACAAGAAAGCCGCTTGCCCGCTGGACAAGGTGAATCGCCAGTTCCGGGTGCCCGCGCCGAACATGCTCTGGGTCAGCGATTTCACCTATGTCGCCACCTGGAAGGGGTTCGTCTATGTCGCATTCGTTATCGACGCCTTTGCCAGAAAGATCGTCGGCTGGCGCGTCAGCACCTCTGCACACGCGGGATTCGTCCTCGATGCCCTGGAGCAGGCCGTCCATGATCGTCGACCGGCCAAGGGAATCGGGCTGGTCCATCATAGCGACCGCGGCAGCCAGTATCTGTCCATCCGCTACAGCGAACGTCTCGCCGAGGCTGGCATCGAACCCTCGGTGGGCAGCGTCGGGGACAGCTACGACAATGCCCTGGCAGAGACGATCAACGGCCTGTTCAAGGCTGAGGTCATCCACCGACGCGGCCCGTGGCGCAGCTTCGAGACCGTGGAATACGCCACGCTGGAATGGGTGGATTGGTTCAACAACCGCCGTCTGCTCGAACCCATCGGGAATATCCCACCCGCCGAAGCAGAGGCCAACTTCTATACAGCGCTGGAAACTGAAGATATGGCCGCGTAACTAACGAAACTCAGCCTCCGGCAAACCCGGCGCGGTTCACAAGCCACATAGAGGCACGGCGGCAGAAAGGCACAGAATAAAAGCCTCGTCGACTTTGAACCTGCGCATTCATTGATCCATTGTCAAAGCTGTTCATTGCTTTTCTGCAACCTGGATCGACTGGCTGCTTCGAGGAAGCTGCAACGTAGCAGCGCCGATAGGTCGAACGGCGGCTATGGGCCGTGCCTTCCGCTGCACCTGCGAAACTCGGGCTATGCTGCCGTTTGTCTGAATGTCGCTGAAGGGCTCCGAGCAACATGCTGCGGTGCGAAAATCAGCAGATTTGGCTGCGTCTGGCGGCCTGCCCCGAGGATAGGTCAGGCCCGGCCCATATCGGCCGGTCGAACACCAGTCCTGCCGCTTCGCAGCATGCGCCGAAGCCGCCGCTCATACACCGCGCAGCGAAATCCTCGATGAGATCGCCGCGATGCGGACTTTCCGGTCATTCATTACCGCAGCGAGTTCTACCTTCAATTGTGCACCAAGGCGAAACTGCTCGCGATCGGCCCGGACCTGCCCGTCGCTCATGATGCACGCCGCAGTGTCGCCCAAAGTGGTCGCGCGTTACAATTTCTCAGGCCGGGCGGCGGGGTTTTGCGGGAAAAACCCGAGCGGCGTCGATGGGCCGGTGTATGGCGGTGTCGCAGGCAAGCGTCGTCTCGGGAGAGAGCTCTGCCAATGCCTCGTGATGCGACAGGAAGACCCTGCCGCTGAGATGGGTCAGGAAATCGCTGCGGGCAAGGCGCTCCATGACCGGGCCCTTGATCTCGGACAGGTGCAGCGCGATCCCGGCATCAGCAAGCCGGTGCATTATCAGCTCGAGACTTTCCAAGGCGCTGCCGTCGATCCCGTTCACCGCGGCGCAGTTCAGGACGACATGACGAACCTCAAGACGCTCTGCGACGGCGCTTTGCACCACGCCCTCGATGGCGCGGGCATTTCCGAAGAACAGGCTTTCGTCGATGCGCAGGCTGAGGATTTCGGGGGCGCAGACCACGTCATGGCGCAGGACATTGCGGAAATGCTCGGTGCCGGGAATCTGGCCGATCTCTGCGATATGGGGGCGTGAGCTTTGCCACAGATGCAGCATGACC
Organism: Paracoccus litorisediminis; assembly: GCF_009711205.1. GTDB lineage: Bacteria > Pseudomonadota > Alphaproteobacteria > Rhodobacterales > Rhodobacteraceae > Paracoccus > Paracoccus litorisediminis. The sequence continues at coordinate 3,382 of NZ_WMIG01000034.1, forward strand.
GAAAGCGCCACCCCGGTGATGATCCCGGTTTCGACACCCCAGCCCAGCGTGACCAGGATGGTTCCGGCAAGCGCCGCGAAATCGAAGCGCGAGAACTTCCAGATGCGACGGATAGCGTCCAGATCGATCAGGCTGAGCACCGCCACGATGATCGTCGCGGCCAGGACCGCAATCGGCAGGAAATGCAAAAGCGGCGTCAGGAACAGCGAGGCCAGCGCGATGCCCGCAGCGGCAAAGGCCCCCGCGGCAGGCGTCTCGGCTCCGGCATCGAAATTCACCACCGAGCGGGCAAAGCCGCCGGTGACCGGGAAGCCGCCCGAGAAGGCCGCGAAAAGATTCGCCGCGCCAAGGCCGATCAGCTCTTGATCGGGGCGGATCGACTGGCGGCGCTTGGCGGCCAGAGTCTGCGCGACCGACATGGATTCGACGAAACCGATCAGCGCGATCAGGAAGGCGGCCGGGGCGAGTGTCGCCCAGCTGCCCAGATGCGTCGGCGGCAGGCCGATCGGCGGCAGGCCCTGCGGCACTTCGCCGACGACGCGCACACCTGCTAATGTCAAATCGAACATCCGAACCGCGAGAGTCGAGAGGGTCACCGCGATCACCGGGCCCGTGCGGGCGAGCAAAGCGGCAAGGCCGGGCGCAAGGCCCAGTCGGACCAAAGCGGGCCTCAGCCCTTTGCGCGCCCAGAACAGGAACGCGGTCGCCGATGCGCCGATTGCCAGCGTCGGCAGGTTCGCCTCGGGCAAAGCACGAAGCAGCGAGACCGTCTGCTCGACCATGGTATCGCCCTTGGCCTTGACCCCGAGAATATGTCCCAATTGACCCGTCGCGATCAGCAGACCTGAGGCCGTGATGAAACCCGAGATCACCGGATGCGAGAGCAGATTGGCCACGAAACCAAGGCGGAAGATCCCCATCGCCACCAGGATCAACCCCGAGAGCAGCGCCAGCGTAACGGTGGCGGCAAGATATTCGGGGCTGCCGGGTAGCGCGACCGCCCCGGCCGCCGTGGCGGTCAGAAGCGAGATGACGGCGACCGGGCCGACAGCCAGGGTGCGGCTGGTCCCGAAGATCGCATAGGCGATCAGGGGGAGGATCGAGGCGTAAAGACCCACGACCGGTGGCAGCCCGGCCAGCATCGCATAGGCCAAAGACTGTGGGATCAGCATGATCGTGACAATCGCCGCGGCCAAGAGGTCGCTGGTCAGCGTGGCGCGATCATAGCGGCGGGCCCAATCGAAAACGGGAAGGTAGCGCGTCAGCATCGGTCAGCCTTTCGGCGGGTCGCCCCGCCCGGAAATATGGCGTTTCGAGGTTCAGGGGGCAGCTTTTGCCCGCCTTGCGCCGCACGGCGCAGGGAATTCTTCCGCAACCGGTCAGAAGCGGTTGACCGGCAGTTTCAGATAGCGCTGGCCGTCGCTTTCAGCTTTTGGCAGTCGTCCGCCGCGCAGGTTGATCTGCAGCGCCGCCAGAATGCGGTCGGGCAAAGCCAGGGTCGCATCGCGGTCCTGGCGCCGCTTGATCCAGTCCTCGCGGCAGGTGCCGGCCTTGACATGGGCATTCTCGGCGAGATGCTGCGCGACCGTGGCCTCCCATTGCGGCTCATCGCGGACGCTCGTGCCATAATCATGGCCGACAAAAAGCCGAGTCTCGCCGGGCAGAGCCAGGATCGCCTGGATTGAATCCCACAACTCCGCCGTGCTGCCGCCGGGAAAATCCGAGCGCGAGGTGCCGACATCGGGCTGCATCAGCGTATCATGCACAAAGGCCGCATCGCCGCAGAGATAGGTGATCGACCCCAGCGTATGGCCCGGCGACAGAATGACACGGGCCTCGAGATTGCCGATCCGGAAGGTCTCGCCCTCGGCGAAAAGAAGGTCAAAATCCGTCGCCGGATCGAAGACATCGGGCAGGTTGTAGATCTTGCCCCAGATGCCCGCGATCTCGGGCACTTTCGCGCCGATCGCATTCGGGGCGCCGGTGCGGTCCTTCAGATGGGCCGAGGCCATAACGTGATCGGCATGGGGATGGGTGTCCAGCACCCATGCCACGCGAAGCCCGTTCTCGCGCACGATATCCAGCACCTGATCCATGCTTCCGGTCGAGAAGCGGTAGTTCTTCGGATCGAAATTCCAGACCACGTCGATCAGGGCCGCCTGCTTCGTTTCAGGATCGGCGCAGATATATTGGATCGAGCCGGTATCGGGTTCATAGATGCCCCAGACATCGGGGCTGCCGACCCCTCGCGAGGGGGAATGGCGCACGATCCTCTGTTTCAGCTTGCTCATTTAAGGCCTCCTTTCGAGGTCAGAAGAGGCATGTTCCGGCCCCGCGCGCCCAGCCACAGGCCCAGCAGCATCATCGGAAGGAAGGTCAGGATTCCGGGGGAAAGCAGGGGCAGCGCCGTCCAGGCCGGGCCGGGGCAGAAGCCGCCGATGCCCCAGCCCAGACCGAACAGCGCCGCACCCAGAATCAGCGGGCGATCGATCCGGCTGCTGGTCGGGATGTCGAAACCCGACGCCAGGACCGGCGCGCCTTGCCGCCAGGCCAGGCGATAACCAAGATAGGTGACGACCACCGCGCCGCCCATGACAAAGCCGAGGCTCGGGTCCCAATGCCCTGCAAGGTCAAGAAAATTCAGCACTTTGGCGGGATTGGCCATGCCCGAGATGATCAGCCCCAAGCCAAAGATCAACCCGCTTAGCAAACCAAGAAGAATGCGCATCAGATCCCTCCCAGAACATGGCGGATGAGAAAGACGGTCAGGAAGCCTGCCGCCATGAAGGTCAGCACCGCCGCCAGCGAGCGCGGAGACAGCCGGGCCAGACCGCAGACGCCATGGCCCGAAGTGCAGCCAGACCCCAGACCGGTGCCAATCCCAACCAAAAGCCCAGCCAGCGCCATGCCGGGCAGATTGCCCGAAACCGTCTGAACGACCGTGCCGCCAAGCAGCCGGTAAAGCAGGGGCGCTGCGATCAGGCCAAGGATGAAGGCCAGCCGCCAGTTGCGGTCGCGCGGCGCTCCCCCCATCGGAACCACAGCACCAAGGACGCCATTGGTGATCCCGGCGATGCCCACGATTTTGCCGAAAAGCCCCATCACCATGACGGCGCTGAGTCCGATCAACGCACCGCCTGCCAGCGAAACCCATGGCGTGAAATCAGTCGCAACGATTGGACCCATGCCGAAACTCCTGTGAATTGGGCGATGACTTGCTTTTGTCAGGTCGATGGGATATATATTAGACACCACTAAATCAGTCAAGGCTAATGTAATGGAGAAAATTTCGGACATGCCCGTCGCGGCATTGGAGGGGCGGGCCGAATATGTCGCCGAGCGTCTGTCCATGCTCGCCAATGCCAAGCGGCTGCTGATCCTGTGCGAGCTTGCCAAGGGTGAGATGTCGGTGGGCGCATTGCAGGACCGCGTGGGTCTAAGCCAATCGGCGCTGAGCCAGCATCTGGCCCGGATGCGCGATGCGGAGATGGTGGCCACCCGGCGTGAGGCGCAGACGGTATATTACCGGATCGAAGATCCCCGTCTGGAGAAGCTGATGGCCGCGCTTTACCATGCCTATTGCGGGGACGAATGACGAGGCAGGCCGCTACTGGTGGCCGTCCGTCGCCGGCGATGCGCTGCGCAGCACAAGGACGAACCCTAGCGTCACCGCCCCCGCGGACAATGCGCCGCTGAGATTGCCGGCGATATCGGCGATCGCCTCGACATGCCCAGCAAAGGTGTAGTCCGCGCCAAGATACAGCCCCACGCTGCTGATCTGTCCCGAATGCGGCCATGAATGGCAGCCGGGCGAGGCGATCGAGCATTCTGCCGAGATCCGCGACAGCGTCGGCCATGTCCTGAAGGACGGCGATACCGTGACCGTGATCAAGGATCTGAAGGTCAAGGCTTCGTCCCTGGTGGTCAAGGTCGGCACCAAGGTTCGCGGCATCCGTCTGGTCGACGGCGATCACGACATTGATTGCAAGATCCCCGGGATTGGCCAGATGGGCCTCAAATCCCAATTCGTGAAGAAGGTTTCGGAATAGGGACTGTTCAGATATCGAAACTCTGATGCATCCGGGGAAGTTCGACCCGGCCGGTCAGCGCCACCGCCAGTGCCTGTCTTGCGGGTTCTTCGCCGTGGACAAGGAAGGTGGCCTCGGGCGCGCCGGTGCGGGCGTGCCAGCCCAGCAGGTCGCTTTGTCCGGCATGGGCCGAGAAGCCGTTGATGGTATGGATCTGGGCGCGGACCGGGACCTCGTCGCCCATGAGCTTCACCGATGTGGCGCCGTCGATGATGATCCGCGCCAGGGTCCCCTCGGCGGCGAAACCGACAAAGATCACACTGCCATCCGCCTGTCCCAGATTGTGGCGCAGGTGGTGGCGGACGCGGCCCCCCGTACACATCCCTGAGCCCGCGATCAGCATCGCACCCGAATGGATGTGGTTTAGCGCCGCGCTATCCGCGGCATCCTGGGTAAAATGAAGTCCGGGCAGGCGGAACGGGTCGTCGCCGCTGCGCAGCATCTCGGCGATGGCGGGCTTGAGCAGGGTCGGATGGCGGCGATAGATCCGTGTCGCCGAGATCGCCATGGGCGAATCCAGAAACACCTGCCATGAGGGCCTGATCCGATCAGCCTGCATGCCTTCGCGCAGGTAGAACAGCAATTCCTGCGCCCGCTCAAGGGCAAAGGTCGGGATAACCACATTACCGCCGCGCTCATCCGCGAGGTTGATCGCGCCGTAGAACTCGTCAAGCGTGGCCGAAAGCGCGCGATGGTCGCGATCGCCATAGGTCGATTCCATCACCACGATATCGGCGTCGTTTGGCGGCGCGGCCTCGCTCAGCAGGGGCCGCGTGGCTGGGCCGATATCGCCCGAGAACAGGATGTGGCGGCGCTGCCCATGCTCGCGGACCTCCAGCAGGATGCTGGCCGAGCCAAGAATATGCCCGGCCTCGAAGTAGGTCGCCCGGATTCCATGGCCCAAGTCGATCGGGATGCGGTATTTCGCCTTGCGGCCGAAGCGGTCGATCGCGTCGAGAGCGTCCATGCTGTCGTAAAGCGGCTCGCTGCGCAGCCCGTGGCGGGTGCGGCGGCGTGCGTCTTCCTCGTGCAGGCGGGCGGCATCCATCAGGACCAGCCGGGTCAGGTCGCAGGTGGCGGGGGTCGCGATGATCTCGCCCGAAAAGCCGCGCTTCACCAGCAGGGGAATGCGCCCGCAATGGTCCAGATGGGCATGGGTCAGTAGCAGAAAGTTGACGGAATAGGGATCGAAGCCAAAGGCTTGGCTGTTATCCTCGGGCAATTCGCCGCCGCCCTGGAACAGGCCGCAATCGATCAGGATCGTCTGGCCATTGGCCTCGACCAGATGGCAAGAACCGGTGACCCCGCCCGCCGCGCCGTGAAACGAAATGCGCATGACGTCCCTTCGCTGCGCGTGCCCGCTTGCACCTCAGGATCGGGCAGGTCCCTGCGGCTGTCCATCGCAATTTGCTTAAGCCGGGTTTTGGCCTCAAAACCCGGATGTCATCCTGTGCGGGCAGCAGATGTGCGTGCGGATATGCCAGCCCCACCACCCAAGCCAAATGTGTCGCCCAGGAGGATGGGCGCCATGGTCCAGCAGCAGATCGGCCAGCCGTTGGTCTGGCATACGCACGTGCTTCCCCATCCGGCAGAGGATCAGATCCTTGTCCGCTGCAACGGGGCGCGGCATGTGCTGGCGGCTCGGATCAGCTTCCGCCCGCGCAACTGGATGCTGCAATCATCTTCGCCCCGGTGGGCGCGTTGGTCCCGGCGGCGCTGCGGGCCTTGCGCAAGGGCGGGGGCGTCGTCTGCGGCGGCATCTATATGAGAGATATTCCTGCCTTTCCTTATGACATTCTGTGGCATGAACGGCAGGTGGTCTCGGTCGCCAACCTGACCCGTGCGGACGCGGTAGAGTTCCCGTCGCTTGCCCCCCGGATCGGGATCAGGGGCGAGTCACGACCTATCCGCTGCGCCGCGCGAATGCGACGCTGGAAGATCTGCGCCATGGACGTTTTCAAGGGGCGGCGGTGCTGGTTCCCTAGTAGCCGTCGCGCGCGGGGTCTGCGGCACGATCCGCAAGGCGCGCAGCGCGTTCAGGATTACCGCGACATCGATCACCTCTTGCAGCAAGGCCCCCTGCACCGGTGTGAGGTAACCGAAACCCGCCGCAAGCATCCCCAGAACCGACAGGCCGATTCCCGCGATGACGCTTTGCAGCGCAATGGCTTTCGCCCGCCGCGCGATCTCGATCCCCGGCGCGATGCGGTCCAGACGGTCGACCAGCAGCACCACGTCAGCGGCCTCTGCCGAAGCCGCGGCCCCGCGCGCGCCCATCGCCACGCCGACATCGGCGGCGGCCAGCGCCGGGGCGTCATTCACCCCGTCGCCCACCATCATCACCGGGGCCGAGGCATGTTCGCCGATCACAAGGCGGACCTTTTCGCCGGGGGACAGATCGGCATGAACCGCGTCAAGGCCAAGCCCTTGGGTCACGCGCTGCGCCACATCGGCGCGGTCTCCGGTCGCAAGCAGGATGCGCAGGATGCCTTGCGCGCGCAGGGCGGCCAGCATCTCGTCCGCCCCCTCGCGCAGCGCATCGGCCATGATGATTTGTCCGGCCAGGCGGCCATCGATGGCGAGGGCGACGACGACCTGCCCGCACTGGCTTTGCAGCCCGTCTGCCTCAGCCAAATCGGCAACGAACGCGCTGCCGCCGACCGCGATGCGCCGACCGTCGATCATGCCGGTCACGCCTTCGCCCGGGCGCTCGGCCACGTCGTGGGGCAGCACCAACGCAAGGCCCCGCGCCTTGGCCGCCGCGACGACGGCCTGCGCCACCGGATGTTTCGAGGCCTGATCGAGCGAGGCGGCAAGGCGCAGGATTTCGTCCTTGTCCAGACCCTCGCGGCTTTCGATGCCGACGATCTGCGGCCGCCCATCCGTCAGCGTCCCGGTCTTGTCGAGGATCAGCGTGCGGATGCGGGCCATGGCCTCAAGCGGGCCCGCGCCCTTGACCAGCACCCCGAAATGCGCAGCCCGCGACAGGCCCGCGACCAGCGCGACCGGCACGGCAAGGATCAGCGGACAGGGCGTCGCCACGACCAGAACGGCCACCGCGCGGATCGGATCGCCGCTCAGCCCCCATGCGGCAAGGGCGATGGCCAGCGTGACCGCCAGAAAACCCAGAGACCAGCGGTCGGCCAGCCGCGACATTGGCGCTTTGGAGCGCTGCGCCGCCTCGACCAGCCGCACGATCCCGGCATAGGTGCTGCTTCCGGCGTCATTTGTGGCCTCAAGGTCGAAGGCCTCGCCGGCATTGGTCGCACCGCTCATCGCCTCGGCCCCTTGTGGCAGCCGGATCGGCAAAGGCTCGCCGGTCAGGGCAGAATTGTCCAGATAGGCGCTGGCCGAGGTGATCCGCCCATCGACCGGTACGACATCGCCCTGCCGGATCAGCAGCCGGTCGCCGTGGGTAATGCGATCCAGAGGCACATCCTCAAGCCCGCCATTGCAGTAGCGCGCCGCCATGCGTGGCACGCGCGACAGCAGGTCGCGCATCTCGCGCCGGGCGCGGCCCTCGGCAAAGCTTTCCAGAAAACTGCCGCCCGAATACATCACCGCGACCACCGCCGCGGCCAGATTCTCGCCAAAAATCAACGCCGCCGACATCGAGAGTGCCGCGACGATGTCCAGCCCGAATTCGCCTTGGGCAAGGCTGCGCAGGATCTCGACGAGCAGCGTGGCAATGACCGGCAAGACCGCCAGCGCCCAGACGGTCCCGGTAGCTTGCGGCTGGCCTGCCACATGCAGGGCCATCCCAAGGCACAATCCGGTCAGGGACATGCCCAGAAGCAGGGTTTTCAGACCTTCGGTTCTGGTCAGTTGCACGGGCCCACCCCCTTGCCGGGACGCATCTCGCGATCCTTCCCCAAGAAACCCGGCGCGTCGAGCCGGATCAGTCCGCCTGCGCCACCGCGCGCGCAGAGAAATCCAGCGTCAGCGTTGCGATCTGCCCGTCGATGCGGGTGTCGAAGCCCAGCCCGTTGCGCTCGGCCATCCTGCGCATGATCGTCAGGCCCAGCCCGGCCCCGGTCGAGCCCGCCGATTTCGCAAAGGTCTCGTGCCGGTAGGCGGCCCCAGGCGCGACCGGGTTGCGGATCTGCAGGATGGGGCCGGGGCGCAGGGTCAGGGTCACGCTTCCGGTCCCGTGTTCAACCGCGTTGCGCAGCGCATTGCCCAGCAGCAGCGCCACCGCATCGGGATGGACGGCGATCATCGCCCGCTCGATATCGCCATCGTCGAACAGGATCGCTGTTCGATCCTCAGCGGCGATGACGATGCGGATGATCCGCACCAGATCGCAGCGGGCATGGCCGTCTATGCCGGCCTCGGCGCGCGAAAGTTGCAGCAGACGCTCGATGATCCGGGCCAGACGGTCCAGCGCGGCGGTCATGGCGCGGGCCGCGCCCGCATCGCCCCGGCCCGCCGCGATCAGCTGCGCCTGCGCCGAGGCGCTGGCCAGAGGCGTGCGCAATTCATGAGCGGCATTGGTGGCGAATTGGCGTTCGGATTCTATATGGTTGTGGATGCGCTGCAAATAGCCGTTCAGCGCGACGGGGATGGGCTGCAGTTCCCGCGGCAGGTCGGCATCGGCAAAGGGCGACAGATCCGTGGCGGGCCGGTCCTTCAGCACCGCGGCAAAGCGCAGCGCCGGACCCAGGGCCGCGGCAATGGCGCGCCGCACGGTCAGCAGCACGACCAGCAGGACCGGCAGCATCAGGACCAGCAGCGCCTCGACGCTTTCCAGAAGCTCGTCCCGGCGCCATTCATCGCTTTGGCCGACCTCGACCACCAGCGCGCCCTGATCCCGGCTCAGGCGATAGATGCGCCAGCCGGGCAGTTGATGCGTGCCGTCGGCCTGCTGTTCGGGCCAGGGGGCGGGGGTGGTCTCGGCCCCGTTTCGCAGGATGCGGATGGCATAATCGGGGTCCAGATCAAGCCGCTCGGTCCCTTGGCCCGAGGCGAAGGCCGCCGAGGCGACATGCGCCGAGGCTTTCAGGGAATCGTCCAGAAGCTCGGTCATCTCATGGGCGATGACGAAGATCGCGATGAAAAGCCCGGTCAGCCAGCCCAGACTGACGCCAAGGACAAGGCGGTGCGTCAGGCGGCTGCGCAGCGACCAGTCCCGGTTCATTTCACCAGATAGCCCATCCCGCGCCGGGTCTCGATCAGATCCGCGCCCAGCTTGCTACGCAGACGCGACACATAGACCTCGACGGCATTACCCTCGATCTCGTCGCCAAAGGAATAGAGCCGTTCCTCCAGCGCCTTGCGCGACATCACGCGGCCCCGCGCCGAAACCAGCGTGTCCAGCACTGCCCATTCGCGCGAGGTCAGGCGCACCTCGTCCGTGCCGCGAAACAGCCTTGCACCCGCGCGGTCGACGCGGAATTCGCCCAGCGTGATCTGACCCGAGGGATCACCCCCAGCGCGGCGGACATGGGCGCGCAGCCGGGCCTCTACCTCGCCCAGATCAAAGGGTTTCACGACATAATCGTCGGCCCCCGCATCCAGCCCGTCGATCCGGTCGCTGACCTGGTCGCGGGCGGTGGCGATCACGACCGGCAGGCGCTCGCCCCGCGCGCGCAAGGCGCGCAGCAAGGTCAGGCCCGAGCCGTCGGGCAGCCCAAGGTCAAGCAGCATCACGTCATAGGCAGCGACATCCAGCGCCGCCTTGGCATCGGCAAGGCTGGGCGCGACATCGACGGCATGGCCCGAGGCCCCCAGATATCGGCTGACCCCATCTGCAAGATCAGGCGTGTCCTCGACCAGAAGAACCCTCATTGCGTCCTCATCACCCGCGTCATTGCGGCATCCTATGCTGAGTGGGGGCCAAATTGACCACCGATTTCGCGGCCCCCGTCGCGCTTTCGTGAAGACCGGGGGCCTGCGCCGTAAGGAAGGCGCAAGATTAGCCGGCCATCTGCTGGGCTCAGAAGAACTGTAGGTGAGTAATGGGCAGTGTGACGGTGCGCCCCCCGTTCTGGGAATGGGCGGCATGAGAATTGACTTTCTTAACTGGCGCGATCCTGCTTGGCAGGACGCCGCCGCCCTGATCGAAAGCCATTTCAAGGCGATCTATGCAGCCCGGCTTTCGCTTGCGGGGATCGAGTTGGTCGCGGCCCGCTCGGGCTTGGGCGGGCTGGCGGGTGCTGCGGGCATCCGCGATGCCGGGCAGGGCTTCTTCTCGCAGGCCTATCTGGACCGCCCGGTCGAGGATCTGCTGTCGCAGACAAGCGGGCAGCGGATTTTTGACCGCGAGATCATCGAGGTCGTCTCGTTGGCCTGCCCGCAGCCACGCGCGACTCTGCCGCTGATCGACGCCATCACCGAAGAAGGCCGCCGGCGCGGAAAAAGCTGGGGCATCTTCACCGCGACGACCCCGTTGAGGCGGCTTCTGGAACGCGTCGGCGTGCCGCTGATCGCCCTTGCCCCGGCCCGACCCGAGCGTCTGACCGGTGCCGCGAACTGGGGCAGCTATTACGACAGCACGCCCTGGGTCTGCGCTCTTTCCGACGAACATGCGCTTCGCTTCGTTCCGCAGCGTGCCGCGATGACAACAAGGATGCATCTGAAATGAAACAGATCTTTTATGTATTGGCGCGGTATGCGGCGGAACGGCCCAAGGACATTGCCTTCCGCGAGCCAGATCGCAGCATCACCTGGGCGGAATTGGCGCGCGAGGTCGGCGCCCGCGCCGCCAGCCTGCGTCCCGCCGTTCTGGGCCTCGGGCTTTCGGGCATCGACTATGTCATCGCCGATCTGGCGGCGGTGCTGGCGGGGTGCCGGGTGGTGCCGGTGCCGTCCTTCTTCTCGCCCGCGCAGGTGCAGCATCTGCTGCGCGACGCCGGGGCCGAATTGCTGGACCGCCTGCCCGATGCCGCGGCAAAGCCCCTGCCGCTTGATTATGCCGGGGGCGCGGATCGGGTGATCTATACCTCGGGGACGACGGGCCAGCCGAAAGGGGTGGTGCTGGGGGACCGGCAACTGGACGCCTCGATCACGGGGCTGGCTGCGGCTTTGCGGCCGGGTGTCGGGGATCGCTACCTGTCGGTGCTGCCGCAGGCACAATTGCTGGAACAGATCTGCGGCATCTTCCTGCCCATCCTCGCCGGGGCCGAGACGCTGATCTGCCCCGAGGGGCTTGCCGCGCTTCTGACCGGCGACGGCGAGGGCCTTGCCCGCGCAGCCGAGGAATTCTGCCCGACAATCACGGTTCTTTCCCCGCGCCAATTGGCGCTTTGGGTCGCGGCCCTGCGGCAGGGCCGGGCCAAGGCCCCGGCGCGCCTGCGCTATGTCGCCGTGGGCGGCGCGCCGACCTCGCCTGCGCTACTGGATCAGGCGCGGCAGCTGGGCCTGCCTGCCGCCGAGGGCTATGGCCTATCCGAGGCCTGCTCGGTCGTGGCCCTGACCCCAGCCCAGGCGGCGGTAATGCAGGTGATCAAAGGCGTCTCTGTCCGCATCGACGCGGGCGAGATCGTCGTCTCGGGGCCGACGGTGATGCAGTTCTATCTGCATGGCGCGGCGGTGCAGGGCGAATGGCGAACCGGCGATCTGGGCCGGTTCGAGAATGGCGCGCTGCAGGTCCTGGGCCGTCGCGACGCGATGATCCTACGGCAATCAGGCCGCAATATAGCCCCGGAATGGGTCGAGGCTGCGGCTTTGGCCGATCCCTTTGTGCCCTTCGCCGCGCTGGTTCAGGTCGCGGGCGACCGGCTGGTGCTGGTGTTAGCCCCGACCTCTGCGCCCGACATGCAGGCCTTGGTCGAGCGGCTTTCCGCGCTGCCCTTCTATGCCCGGCCCGAACATGTGCTGATCGCCGATTCCCGCGCTCCGGGGCTGATCCGGCCCTCGGGGCAGATGAACCGCGCCGTCGCGCGTGACATGGCCGATGCGCGCGAGGCCGAGTGGATCTCGCTGCGGGAAAGCCAGAACGAAAGGAGGCTCGCATGAGCGGGAAGATTGTGCTGATCACCGGTGCGGGATCTGGGATCGGGCGGGCGCTCGCGCTTGAGGCCGACCGGCTCGGGCATCGGTTGATCCTTGTCGGGCGGCGCGAGGCGAATTTGCGCAACACCGCTGCCGGGCTGGCGGGCAAGGCCCGGATCGTTCTCGCCGATGTCACCACCCCTGACGGCCGCGAGGTGATCCGCGCCGCAGCGGCGGATGAGGGCTTAGACATCCTGATCAACAATGCGGGCAGGCTGGCCTCGGGCAGGATCGACGGGTTGAAGGATCAGGACCTTGCCGAACTGGTCGCGACGAATATCGCCGCGCCAGTGGTGCTGACCCGCGACCTGCTGCCCGCGCTGGAACGCCAGCATGGACAGGTGGTGAATATCGGCTCGGTCTTTGGCGATATCGGCTTTCCCTATTTTGCGCTTTATTCCGCCAGCAAATTCGCCCTGCGCGGCTTTTCCGAGGCGCTGCGGCGCGAGCTTGCCCCGCGCGGCATCAGCGTCACCTATATCGCCCCCCGCGCGACCCGGACGGCGGCGACCGAAAGTTTCCGTTCCCTGATCGGGCCGATGGCTATGGCTCTGGACGATCCCGAGACGGTCGCGTGCCACGCCTGGCGCGCCATCACGGCGCGCAAGCGCGAGCAATTCCCCAAAAGCCGCGAGCGTTTCTTCGTCGCCCTGCAACGCCTGCGCCCGCAACTGATCGACCGGGCGCTGGCCCGCATGGCGAAGGATCCCGCCGTCATCGCCGCCGCCCGACATGCCGAGACCGGAGAGAAAGCATGAAATACAATATCCTTCGCCAAACCGACTTCACCGCGGGCTTGGACGATCCCACGCTTCTGGCCGCCATCCGCGCCGATCTGACCCGCGACGGCTGGACCCTGCTGCGCGGCTTTCAGCCCGACATGGGGCAGTTTGCGGGCCTTGTCAGTACGCTTTGCTCCCGCGTGACCTTCGACCCGGCCCGCAGCCATTCCAGCGACCGTACGCAGATGGTCGATGCCGGGCTGGGCCCGATCGGCTTGCATATCGAGAACGGCAATACCCCGCGCTGCCCCGATATCGTGACCTTTTTCGCTGAACGCGCGGCCTTCGAGGGCTCGCAGACCACGATCTGCGACGGCGTGCGGATCTGGGACAGTTTCGACTCCGCCCAGAAGGCGCGCTGGTCGCAGAGGATGACGGTGGAGCGCGTACTGCCCGAATTGCTGTGGAAGCGCTACCTTGCCAATGAGCATCCCGCCATCTCGCGCCCCGAGGACGTGACGATGGAGCATGTCCTGCAATTCCAGCAGGCCGTGCCGGGACAGGGCTTCGATTTGCACGAGGACGGCTCGCTGACCTATCGCCTGAGCGTCGATCCGGTCCGGCCCTCGGCCTTCAGCGGCGGCTTGGGCTTTGCCAATGCGGTGCTGGGCCCCTCGCATAATTACCAGCCGCCGCGCTACCGGCTGGCGGATGGCAGCGAGGTCACGGCGGACGAGATCGAGGACATGCGCGCCCTCGCCGAGACCGTCACGCATGAGATCAACTGGCAGGACGGCGATATCGCGGTCCTCGACAATACCCGCGTCATGCATGGCCGCCGCGCCATCGCGGACGCGGATCGCAACCTTTTCATCGGCATGGGCTCGATTTGACCCAAAGGAGGATCAGATGAAAAACCGACTTGGCATCTCCGCCACCCTGACGGGCCTGCTTCTGGCCAGCGCAGCTATCTCGGCACCGATGGGCAGCATACCGGATTCCGGCCACCTGACCTTCGATGTCATCCGCAAGGGCAAGGATATCGGCGATTACAGCCTGAGATTCAGCCCCAAGGGCGATGGGGTGACGGTCAATGTCAGGACCGATATCGCCGTCAAGGTCCCGGTCATCGGCGTCTCGGCCTATCGCTTCGAGCAGACCAGCACCGAAAGCTGGAGCGGGGGCAAGCTGCAGGCCCTGAGTTCCAAGACCAATGACAACGGCAAGCCGCATGACATTCATGTCGGCCCGAGCCCGCTGATCCCGGCAAGCCTGTGGAACGCCGAGATCGTCAAGCAGCACAAGGTGCTGAACACGATCGATTCCAGCGCGGACAGCGTCTCGGTGCGCAATCTGGGCAGCGACAGCATCGCGACCGGCCATGGCAAGGTCAGCGCGACCCATTACGCGATCTCGGGCGGGATGAACCGCGAGTTGTGGTTCAGCGGCAAGGGCCAGCTTGTCCATGTCCGCTTTGCCGCGGATGACGGCTCGACCGTGGATTACGTCCTGCGCTGATCTTTCCGGCGCAGGGGTCAGGCTTGTAAGCGGCGCGCAAGCTTGGCCTGTCATCACCGCCGCACTGCAACCATGATCCAAGGAAAATCATCATGCGGAAGATCCTGATCCTGACCATCGGCTGCCTGATCGCCCTGCCGGCGCTGGCCGAGGAACGCTGCAACGTGGACAAGGCGAAATGGCGCCCGGTCGAGGAACTCAAGGCCGAACTGGGCGCCAAGGGCTGGACCATCTCGAACGTCAAGGAAGAAGACGGCTGCTACGAGGTCTATGGCAAGGACGAGAACGGCAAGAAGGTCGAGATCTTCTTCGACCCCGCCACCTTCGAGGAGAAGGGTTCCGATGACTGACCGGGGGGAGGACGGCGAAACCCGGGTCTGGGACCCGTTCGTGCGCGTCTTCCACTGGTCGCTGGCCAGCCTTATCGGGCTGGCCTGGCTGACCGGGGACGATGGGCCGAAATCCCTGCATGAGAGCGCGGGCTATGTCATCGCGGCCCTGCTCGTCGCGCGCGTGGCCTGGGGCTTTGTCGGTCCGAAACATGCGCGCTTCAGCGATTTCCTGCGCGGGCCGAGCGCCGTTCTGGCCCATCTGCACGATTTGGCCCGGGGGCGCGAGCGACGCTATCTGGGCCATAACCCGGCAGGGGGCTGGATGATCATCGCCCTGATCGCGACAATCTCGGCCACGGCCCTGACCGGCTGGCTGCAGACCACGGATCGCTTCTGGGGCTCGACCGCGATGGAGGAGATCCATGAATGCCTCGCGATCCTGATCCTTGTCCTGTTGGCCGGGCATCTTTGTGGCGTCGTGGTGGAAAGCTTGCGCCACCGCGAGAACCTTGTCCGCGCGATGATTACGGGTCGGAAACGTGCGCTTTCATCTCTGCCGTCCACAGAGATCAAGCTGCCTTGACCCCGACCCCAGAGCGGTGACTGCGTTCATTGCTACCAAACGAAAGACGTCCGCGCTCCTCGCATGGGCTACGGGCACCGGTCGAGGCTCCGCGAGTTGCCTTTCCAAGGCTAGGTCGCCTTGCAGCGACGAGCCCCTGTGTCCTCGTTCAGAAATATCCGGCGGGACAAACGCGGCCGTCTGCATGAATGACCATTCTCGTGAAATTTCTGCCGATGCATTGCCGCACCGCAGCCGGCAGCTAACGCCCGATAGGGCTGTACCGGTCCAACTTTCGCTGCGACACGCACGAACGGCTGCTATCTCAGATTGCTGCGGATGCAGTGCTGCGCGGCCGAAAGGCGGTTCCCGCCCATGTCGACGTTAGGCGGCGTGCAGGCGAAACCCGCTGGATGGCGGCTAAAATCACACGGCAAAATTTGCTGCTCGGGGACTCTGGGCAGCCGCGTCGCGAAGGCTACTGTTTTGGTTATGACAAAGTCCCGAATTGCATCGGGACTTTGAAACCTTTTAGGACAATCAGTGGCTCAAGCAGCTAACTGTTCATCGTGCTGCAGCCGGTCACGTTGGTGGTCGCGATAAAGCGCCTTGGCCAATGAGGCGCACATCCCGACCATGACGAAGGCAAAGGGCAACGCGCCAATGATCATGGCGTTCTGAAGTACAACCAGGCCGCCGCCACCAGCCAGGATCAGCGCGGCAATGACCAATGTCAGCAGAACACCCCACAGGACGCGATGTAGGCTGCTGGTCTCTTCTTCCCCCCCGGCCATGATCGTATTGATGACCAAAAGCCCGGAATCGGCCGAGGTGACCAAAAAGGTCAGAACCAGGATCACACACATGACCGCAATCGCCGCATAAAGCTGGTCGCCGACCATGTATTGCAACGTGGCAAAAAGCTTGTTGGTTTGCGAGGCCTCGATGATCGTGCCCTGCGCAATCCCGGAAATCTCAAGATCGATCGATGTTCCCCCCAGAATGGTCATCCAGGCAAAGCAGACCAGCGAAGGCAGAACCGCTGCACCAAGAACAAACTCGCGGACGGTGCGCCCGCGCGAGATGCGCGCAAGGAACAGCCCAACGAAGGGCGAAAAGGCAATCCACCAAGCCCAGTAGAAGGTGGTCCACCCGGCTTGCCATGCCCCTAGTTCGGTATCGGTCGACCATGCCTCGAAAGACAAAGCCGGGAAATGTCGGAGATAATCGAGCAGAGCGCTGCCATATTCGGATGCGGCAAACATGAACGACCCGAAAATCACGAAGACCAGAAGCAAGACGCAGGAGAGGATCAAGTTCAGGTTCGAAAGATATTTCACCCCGCGACCAACCCCCGACACCGCCGAAAGGATGGAGAGAACCATCACCAGCACGAGCGCCACGATCAGCCCAACTGAGGACGGGGTTGGTGCGCCGCCATCTAGTCCCGGCTGCAGCAGCCAATCCATGCCCGTGACCGAATAGACTCCTTCGACCAACTGACTGACGCCAAAGCCAATCGTTACCGCGACGCCAAGAATGGTCGCGACCACCCCCAGCACATCCAAAGCATGGCCGATAGGGCCATTCACGTGGCGGCCCAGAATGGGCGTCAGGGCACTGCGGATGGTCAGCGGCATGTCACGGGTATAGGCATAATAGGCAAGGCAAAGCCCGGTTACGACATAGATCCCCCAAGCATGCAGGCCATAATGCAGGAAGGTGTAGCGGAAGGCTGATTGCAGTGCACCCGCCGTATTGGGCTCTGCATTCCCACGGATAATCTCGGGGTTACTGGCCCAAAGCCCCAGAGGCTCCGCCGTCGCATAAACCATCAGGCCGACGCCAAGTCCTGCGCCGAACATCATCGCGAACCAAGAGAAGGTGGAAAATTCGGGCTTTTCGTCCGGTTTCCCGAGTTTGCGGCGGCCCGACGAAGGCACCGCAGCCACGATGAGCAGAAACCACGCGAAAAGGCCGACCGCGAGGACGTAGAAGAGGTTAAAGATGTCCAAGACTTCGGTATTGACCAGCGAAAGGATGGACTCCGCGCTGATCGGCCAAAGCAGCGCCCATGCCGTCAACAGTGCGACGACGATCTTGGACGCCAACGTCACCGGCAGGGAATAGCCCTCGTAGAAGCCTCGGTCATGGGTGTTGATATCGATATCGGTAAAAGGTGCTGGAATGTAACTCATATGTCTGTCCGAGCAGGACCTCATGTAGTTGATGGGATCAGTTGCAATGGAAGGGACGCGAAAAGCGGTGCCGAGCCGGTGAGATCCGGGCAAATGGCGTCAGGATTCCGGAGCGGATTCCCGCGAGGCTTTCGCAGGGGGCGGACCGATGCCGTAATCGGCGTCCGGGTCCGGCGGACAGACCCATTGGGGGCCGGTCAGATATGCCGTATGGAACGTGCAAAACGAGGCGAAAGCTACCTGCAGCGCTCCTGAAGCACAACAAGAGATCCAGCAACAAATCTCACGTTATTATTTTTACATAGTTTTTTAGACAACTGAGGCCAATTGTCGCGCCAATTCATGCACCGTACCCGTGAAAGGTCTGGCAACAGGTATCTGGTTTGAATCCGCTAAACTGCTGCGCTCGCTCCTCGACGATGTCGGCGTGCTTGTCTCGCAGAACCGTCGGCTGGTCTGGGATTACGGCCCTCAAATAACATAAATCGGATTATGCTTGTTGCCATGACCTGGGGGTGGATTCACAAACGAAGTGCAAATTCTGTATGAATACAGTCGTTTGCACTGAGGTTGATGAATGCCCCGCCACTATCCGCATTTGAGTTTGGAAGAACGTCGTAACATTGCCAAATGGCGGGAAGCCAAGATGCCCGTTCCGGAGATTGCTGAGCGACTGGCCCGAGCACCCTCCACGATCTACCGGGAACTGAAGCGAAATACGTTCTTGGATAGCGAACTTCCGCAGTATAGCGGCTACTTTGCTGTGAATGCGCAGACCATGTACGAGCACCGTCGTGCGGTGCACCGAAAACTCGTCATCCATCCTGATTTGAAGGCTGCGGTTGAAGACGCACTCAAGTCTGGCTGGTCGCCTGAGCAGATCGCGGGACGCATGCGGCTTGAAGGCCACGAGATCCGTGTCAGCCATGAAACGATCTATAGCTTCGCCTATTCCAAGGCCGGCCTTGAGGAAGCGTTCTACCGTCATTTGCCTGAGCATCGCAGGCGTCGTAGGCCCCGCAGTTATCGTCGCTATCAGCGCAGCCACATCCAGGATAGCCAGAGCCTTTCCCACAGGCCCGCGACGGTTTCCGCGCGACAGGAATTCGGCCATTGGGAATGTGACTTGATGATGTTCCGCAAGGAAAGCGGCAAGGTGAATGTGACCTCGCTGGTCGAAGGGGTCTTCGTTACACGGTCGTCATGCGTAACGAAGACCGCCATTCCGAGCAGATCATGAAATCCCTGATCGCGGGTCTGGCTCCCCTGCCCGCCGAGGCACGCCAATCGATTACCTTTGACCGTTGCACCGAGTTTTCCGCCTGGCGACGTCTGCAGGATGGGATCGGAGCCGCAAGCTGGTTCTGCGACCCGCAAGCGCCGTGGCAGAAAGGAACGGTCGAGAATACTAACCGAAGGCTCCGCAAACACCTGCCCCGCTCGACCGAACCGGCGGCCCTGACAAATCGATCATTGAGGTCGATTTGCCAGAGCCTCAATTCAACGCCCCGCAAATGCCTTGGCTACCGAACAACAGCTGAGGTCTTCGAGAGCAACCTTCTAGCTATAAGAAACAGATTGAAATAGAATGGAAAATAGAAGTTTGCGCTTCGCCGTGAGCCCACAGGGCAAAGGATCAGCTGACCTTGGGCGTGCCCTTGCGCTTCTACGTCACCCAGCAGCATAAACGCGGCGACCGTCATCTCTTCGCCGCCCGAACGCGTTTCATCACCACCTACATGCTGCAGCATTTCGACGCCAGCCGTTGGGCGCCATCGACCGGCGCGAAGGCCGCAGCCCCTGCCCCGGGCCGGGTCGATATCCGTTCCCGAATGCGCGACATGTGGGGGTGAAGGCGTTTGGGTCGTCCGGCCTGAACAACTCTCAACGCATTGATTTCGTGTGATCAACCTTCCGATTCATTCGCTTTGAATTGCAGGGTTTCGTATGCTTTGACGAGAAACCTTGCAATTTTCGGTCGCCGATGAAGCCCCATTCCCGCGCCCCCGAACAAGATGACCTGCTCCGCCCGCGGCTGATCGATATGATCGATGCCCGCCATGAACTGGTGAAGCTCGCGGCACTGATTGACTGGGATTTCTTCGAACGGGAATGGGCGAGTTTCTTTCCGTCGCATCAGGGTCGGCCCGCGACCTCGCCACGCCTGGTCGCGGGGCTGATGTATCTCCAGCATGCCTTCAAGCTCTCGGACGAGGCGGTCGTCGCCCGCTGGGTGGAGAACCCTTACTACCAACATTTCACCGGCGAGACGTTCTTTCAGCATTGTCCGCCGATCAACCCGTCCTCGCTGACCCGCTGGCGCAAGCGGATCGGCGAAGAGGGAGTGGAATGGCTTCTGACCAAGACCATCGAGGCGGGCCGGGCGTCAGGCACGATCAGCGACAAGAGCCTGAAACGCGTGGCGGTGGACACGACGGTCATGGAAAAGAACATCGCCCATCCGACGGACGCCAAGCTTTACGAGCGCGCCCGGGCGCTGCTGGTGGGCCTGGCGAATGAGGCCGGGATCGAGCTGCGCCAGAGCTATGCCCGCCTTGCCTGTCCGTCGTCGAATGATTTGGAACAGGCGGCCTGATTTTGGACGAGAGGGTCCTGGCGCACCGGTTTGAGATTATGCCGCCTGACGCTGATGGTTCAAGCGGCGGTTCTGGATGGTCTCTTTTCT
>NZ_WMIG01000035.1 GCF_009711205.1 Paracoccus litorisediminis
CTTGTCGATCACGACGTTACGGCCTTTCGGGCCGAGGGTCACTTTGACGGCATCCGCGAGGATGTTCACGCCTTTCAGCATGCGGTCGCGGGCGTCGCTGTTGAACTTGACTTCTTTCGCAGCCATTCGAGTTACTCCTTGGTCTTCAGCTTGATCGTGGGAAGTGGCCTTCAGGCGGCCTTTTCTGCTGCGACGGGGCTCTCGATGACGCCCAAGATGTCGCTTTCCTTCATGATCAGCAGCTCTTCGCCGTCGATCGTGACCTCGGTGCCCGACCATTTGCCGAACAGGACGCGATCACCGGCGGCAACTGCGGGTGCGATCAGTTCGCCCGAATCTTTGCGCGCGCCTTCGCCGACCGAGACGATTCGCCTTCAGCGGGTTTTTCTTTGGCGCTATCGGGGATGATCAGGCCGCCCTTGGTTTTCTCGTCCGACTGGACGCGACGGACCAGAACGCGGTCATGCAGCGGTTTGAAAGCCATGTTTGTTTTCCCTCAATTGGACAAACAGTTTGTAGGGCCCCACGCGTCAACGGAAGGGCCGCGCGTAACCCTAGCGGCATCACGCGACAGATGACGTACTACGCTCCTGGGCGGTTTCAAGGGGTGTCGAAGGGATTTTTGTCACTCAGGATATCCGAGTGCCAGAATCTTGAGGCTTCCGCGCAATAACCCGTGATTTCAGGATGCTCGTCGAAAGGACAAGCTTGACCACTGCGGCGGTCGGGCCAAGCTTTCACCATGGGAAGAGTTCGTTCTGGGTGATGCCGAGGGTTGCATGACGAACACATATCTCGCCGCTGCCCGTGATCTGGTGATCAAGGGAATGTGCGAAAGCCAGGTCGCTCTTTCCGTGGAGCTTGAATTTTATCTGGCATCGACGCTGGCGCATTACATCGATCACCCCATCATGCCAGACCGCCTGACACTCCGTTTGATGGACATGGTCCAACGACGTGCGAGACGGGTTGAACCGCGGGAGCTTGGCGACGAGTGCTTAATTTCTTGCGCTTTCTTTGCCGCGCGCTTGACCCGGCATGGCGGTACGATCGTCCATTATGCAGGGCTGGGACAGAATGCCTATGAAATTGCGGGGATGCCGGATGTTGCGCATGGCTTTCCCGAAATGTTGGATGTGCTTCAGGCCAGCAAACCCATCAGCCGGGAACACCCGCCGAGAAGTGATGACAAGGCGCAGGAGGAACACACCGTCCTATTTTTGGGGCAGCGGCACAGGTACTGATGCTATGCGCGGTCTGGCGATTCTCAGCGTTGAACAGAGAATGGGGCATCGGATTTGCAAGATGCGACGTCTTGCCCGCTGGGGCTGTCGTTGGCAGAGAGAGCCATCCGTTCCAGGCAGGCCCTTTGCGGTCAGTCGACCTCGAGCTATGCTGCGCGGCGGCGGTCACCGATGCCGCCAATCAGACACCGCGCAGCGAAATCTTTGATGGGACGGCAGCGATGCGGACATTGCCGACACTCGCGGAGATACTGTAATCACCTTGCAGCTGTTTCTTCAGCGGCAGCGATCGGGCAAAGCGGACGCTCGTGCCGGTGTAGTCAAGTCATCCGGCAACGGGCTAATCGATTTCGTCAATACCATTTTGCAACATGCTCGTTCAATTGTGGAAGTGACAAAAGACTCACCGCGGCGCTTGCGATAGCTTGGTTGCGTGCACCGGGCTACGGCGCTGATGTCGACGCTTTTCGGTCTCGCATTGGAGGCAGTTGTCAATGCATGACACGTTAGAAAATCTCAGCATTGGAGGGCGGACGGTCCGCAGTGCGGAAGCACGCTCCTCGCTTCTGTCGATCGGAGTCACAGCCGCGCTCTTGACCTCGGCGGCGCCACAGGCGCAGGCGACCGAAGCGGTGGCAGGCCGTTATATCCCTGGCATCTTCGCAGGCCCTGGGGCCGGGGTTGTGCCGCCCGCACCAGGCTTCTACTGGGGGATCCAGAATGCCTATTACCACGGCGAGGCGGGCGACACCGTCCCCTTCGGCGAGGGACGGATCGCCATCGGACTTGAGGCCGACATGTGGGTCACCGCGTTGGCCGGAGTCTACGTTCCTGAACAAAACCTCCCCGGAAACTGGACCTATTCCTTTCAGTTCGCGCTGCCGTTCGGCTGGACCGGCGCCACGGCGGAGCTCGGTCCGATCGACACAGATCAGGACGTGGCGGGCCTGGGGGATATCGCCTTTGCCCCGGTCGCGCTTGGCTGGCACAACGACGCCATGAACATGTTCTTCTCGTCCTCTCTGACCGTCACCGCTCCGACCGGTGAATGGGAGAGCGGCGACATTGCCTTCATCGGCCTGAACTACTGGACCTTCACCCCGGCAATCGGCGTGACCCGCCTGATACCGGAACAGGGCCTGGACCTTTCCGCCAAGTTCGGCGTCGATATCAACACGAGGAACCCTGACACCGATTACTACAGCGGTGCCGTGGCCCATCTGGATCTATCGATGACGAAAGGCGTCAATGAGCAACTGGCCGTCGGGGGACTGGCAGGTTTCCTTTACCAGATCGAGGATGATGACGATGATGGCGGTTTCGCTGATAACCATGATGGCTTCCGCGGCAGTTCCATCGCCATCGGCCCCCTGCTGACCTACAAGAGCAAGCTGGCGAACGGCAACGAGATCGACCTGACCTTCAAATGGGCGCACGAGATCGATGTGGATAACCGCATGAAGGGTGACGCGGTCTTCCTGACGATCGCCGGGAAGTTCTGAAGTTGCGGAGGCCAGCGTCGACTGGCCCAAGCCGCGACTTGGTCCTTGCCCGAATCCTCGCTGAAGCGGAAGGTTGCGGCAAGCGAGACCAATCTTGCCTGACTTACGGCAAGGATGTTGCGACCGGCACTACCAAGCTACGCGAGACTTCGACTGCACCAAGAACAGCGAAGCCCGACGCGCGACGACCCCATTTCGATACCTGCAGATTATCACCTGACCTGAGTTTTTTCGATCTCATCTGAACAGCTTGAGGAGGCGATCCATGTTGAAAGCGATGATCCCGGCCATAAACCTGATGCGCGGTGTGACCGGTTCAGTCGCGAGCGCTGGTCTCGCTACTGTCGCACTGACGTTCGCATTTACCGGGTCGGTCCTCGCCCAGTCTGCCTCGACCGGAACGCCGAGCGTTCTGCCGCGGTCCGATTTCCAATTCTCCGGCACGGTCGGGCGCACGATCCTCGATTCCGACCCGCCGCAATTCCCGCAGCCGGTGCAGGCGCCGCAGGGGGCGCCGAACGTGGTGTTGATCCTGCTGGACGACGCAGGCTACGGACAGTTTGCGACCTTCGGCGGCGGCATCGCCTCGCCCACCATGGACGCACTCGCGGCGGAGGGGCTGCGCTTTACTCGCTTTCACACCACTGCGCTATGCTCGCCTACGCGCGCCGCGCTGATGACCGGGCGCAATCATCATTCGGTTGCCGCGGGCGTCATTGCCGAGACAGCGACAGGATATGAAGGCTATACCGCAATTCTGCCGCGCAATGCCGGGACGGTCGCCGAGGTGCTGCGCCAGAACGGCTACATGACCGCTTGGATCGGCAAGAACCACAACACTCCCACCTGGGAAGCAAGCGCGGCCGGTCCCTTTGACCGATGGGCCAACGGCCTCGGTTTCGACTATTTTTACGGCTTCAACGCCGGGGACATGAACCATTTCAACCCGATCCTTTACGAGAACCGGAACCTGGTGCCGACATCTGATGATCCGGACTACTATCTGACCACCGATCTTGCCGATCATGCGGTCGACTGGGTGCGCAAGGTCAAGACCATCGCTCCCGATCGGCCTTTCTTTCTTTATGTCGCGCCCGGCGCCACGCATTCGCCGCATCAGGTGCCCGAGCAATGGATCGAACCCTACAGGGGCAAGTTCGATGCCGGTTGGGACGCCTACCGCGAACAGGCCTTCGCACGGCAGAAGGAACTGGGCGTGATCCCAGCTGAGGCGGAGCTGACCGCACGCTCGGACGGTCTGCCCGCCTGGGATACGCTGAACGCCGACCAGAAGCGGCTTTACGCCCGGATGATGGAGATCTTTGCGGGCTACGGCGCCAACGTCGATCACGAGATGGGCCGCGTGGTCGAGGCGGTCAAGGCGCTGCCGGGTGCCGAGAACACCATCTTCATCTACATCGCCGGCGACAA
The DNA here is from genome assembly GCF_009711205.1 of Paracoccus litorisediminis. Lineage (GTDB taxonomy): Bacteria > Pseudomonadota > Alphaproteobacteria > Rhodobacterales > Rhodobacteraceae > Paracoccus > Paracoccus litorisediminis. The sequence continues at coordinate 4,178 of NZ_WMIG01000035.1, forward strand.
CGGGTCGAGCGCCGAGGGCGGTATTGAAGGTTCGGTGAACGAAAACCTGTTCTTCAACGGCTTCCCCGAAAGCTGGCAGGAAAACCTGAAGGTCATCGACGAGCTGGGCGGGCCGAAGCACTATAATCATTTCCCATCTGCTTGGGCTCATGCGATGAACACGCCGTTCCAGTGGACGAAGCAGGTGGCGAGCCATTTCGGCGGCACGCGCAACCCAATGATTGTTTCCTGGCCTGCGCGGATCACCGAAGGTGGCGGGGTCAGGTCGCAATTTCTGCACACGATCGACATCGTGCCCACGCTTTACGACCTGATTGGCATCACCCCGCCGGCCGAGCTGAACGGCGTGCCCCAGAAGCCGATCGAGGGCATTAGCTTCGCGCATGTCCTTGACGATGCCGGCGCCGAGGGACGGCACAAGGTGCAGTATTTCGAGATGGCGGGCGCAAGGGGCATCTACGAGGACGGCTGGATGGCCTCGGCCATGGCCTTCGCTCCGTGGAATCCGATCCATACCGGCTACGACGTCGACAAGCAGGAATGGGAGCTTTACAACATCGACGAGGACTTTACCCAGGCCCACGATCTGGCCGCGGAAAATCCGGAAAAGCTGCGTCAGATGCAGGACCTGTGGTGGGCCGAGGCGGCGCGGCATAACGTGCTGCCGCTGGACTGGCGCGCGGTTGAGCGGCTGAACTCGGAGGAAATGGGGCGCCCGAGCCTTGCGGGCGACGCGACCTCGTTCACCTACTACCCCGGTCAGGTGGCGCTGCCGAATGACGCGGCACCTCGCATTCTGAACCGGTCCTGGACGCTGACAGCCGATATCGACGTGCCCGAAAGCGGGGCGCACGGCATGATAGCGACGCATGGCGGCCTGGTCGGTGGCTACGGGCTTTACCTGCGCGATAGCCGACCGACCTTTGTCTACAACTATCTCGCGCTTGAGCGTCACACCATCACCGCTCCCGATCCGCTGTCGGCCGGCAAGGCCGAACTGCAAGTCGATTTCGCCTATCACGGCGCGGCGGGCGAGTTCGGCAAGCCCGCGACGGTGACGCTGAAGGTAAACGGCAGCGAGGTGGCCAAGGGCGAGCTGCCGAAGACGATCCCGATCCAGATCTCGCTCGGTGAAGGGTTCGACGTGGGCGAAGACGTGGGCTCCGCTGTCGATTTCACCTACACGCCGCCCTTTGCCTTCACTGGCGCCATCGAGCAGGTCAAGGTCGACCTGCGGTGACAGAAAGGGCGCGGCCAGACCGCGCCCACCATCGTCGGACCCCTGAGTCTGCCAACACGAGGAAAGAAACACCATGCGAGTGAGATGTGGTCTGATTGCGGTCTGGGCGATTGCGGTCATGGCGGGCTGCGGACCTTCGGTCGCGCAGGACTATCGGTTCAACGGCGGCTATCCGACGCCTGAGATGGCGCAGAAGGTCTTCGACGAGGCCGACCTCAACCGCGCGGTGCGGGCCTATCGGTTCTTTTACCCGACCGTATCGAGTGCCGCGATCTTCAGGGAAATGATGCGGCTGGGCGTCGAGCCGAACAAGGTCTTCGGCTATATGGACACCCAACCGCGGCATGTCGGCTTCACCCTGAACTCCGACACGCCCTATGGTGGCATGCTGCTGGATCTGAAGGCCGGGCCGCTGGTCATCGAGATCCCGCCGGGTCCGCTCTTGGGTGCCGGGCTCGACATCCATCAGCGCTGGATCATGGACATGGGACTGCCCGGACCCGATGCCGGCAAGGGCGGCAAGCACCTGTTGCTGCCGCCGGGTTACAGCGGCGACATTCCGGAGGGATACCATGTCGCCCGCGCGACCTCCTACCTTGTGATGGCCGGGATGCGAGCCCTACCGGAAGCCGGGGACGTCGCCGGCGCGATTGCACGGCTGGAGACCATCAAGGTGCGCCCGCTCAACCCATCGCCGGACTGGGTAGAGCCGCGCTGGATCGACATGACGCCAATGGCGCAGGACCAGACCCCGACCAGCTTCGAACGCGATCTGGAATATTGGAAAGTGCTCCACGAGGTGGTGACGAGCGAGCCCGCGCTTGAGGACTCGCGCGCCTTCTTCGGCGACCTCGCTGCGCTGGGTATCGTCAATGGAATGCCGTTCGCGCCGGATGAGCGCATCTCCCGGATCCTGGTTGAGGCGGCGAAAATGGGCTCGGCACAGATGCGGGTCGAGTCGCTGGCCGATCGCCGACCCGACCGGCTGGTCTGGCCGGACCGCCAGTGGCAATGGGCGGCGCTGCGTTTCGAGAACGGCTCGTTCGACACCCCTGACTACCGCGACAGCTACGCGTCAGAGAAATGGTTCTATCAGGCGATCGCAACTTCGCCCGCGATGTTCCGCCGCGACCCCGCGACCGGTTCGCTCTACTGGCTGGGCCTGCGCGACGAGGCGGGAGAGTATCTTGACGGCGGCAAGACCTACCGGCTGCGGGTTCCGCTGCCGGTGCCGAACCGGCTCTTCTGGTCGGTGACGGTCTATGATGCCGAGACACGCAGCCAGATCCAGACCGAGCAGGCGAAGGCCGCGTTGCGTTCGCTCTTCGAACTGACGGACCTGAGCGGGGACCATGTCGATCTTCTCTTCGGGCCAGAGGCACCAAAAGGCCAGCAGGATCGCTGGATCCGCACCCTTCCGGGCAAGGGATGGTTCGTCTATTTCCGCATCTACGGCCCCGAGCCTCCTGCCTTCGATGGCAGTTGGAAGCCGGGCGACTTCGCGGTTATCGAGTGACGGCAGGGCCACCACTACGACCGCTTCGCCCGCCTCTCGTAGAATATGCGCGAATGACCGCTTTGGGGCTTTCGAGTCCCTCGATTTCGGCTGATCGCAGCCCCAAGAGAACGGCAGCGATGGGCTCCGAGCGACCTTGCCGCATGCAAGTGTTTTAGTCTTGGTCCAGACCCCGACGCTGCGACAGTGGTGCGAACATCGCTGCCGGTCAGTTCGAAGCTGGTAGAGTGCCCGGCGGACTGATGGTCCGAGCCGCAACGATGCGCTCGACGGCTCTCGTCGCCATTCGCAGCGAATCGTTCAGGCGCGGCCCGTGATCCTTCTGGAAGGAGTCTACAGCGCTCGCCCCGAGCATCGCGATCTTCTGGACCTGACCGTGCTGGTCGAGGTTCCGACGCGCTGCGGATGCGTCAGCTGCTTGCCCGCGAAGGCCCGCCCGGCGATTGGGATCGGCAATGGCACCGGGCCGAGGACTGGTATTTCGACGCCGCCGCGCCGCGGCATTGCTTTGACATCATTATCTGCCCGGATGAGCGGCGCTAAGGCATCCCGGGGGGATGTGACACCCGGCTCCCGGTCAGGGAAGCGGAATGAACTCGGCATCATCGCCGGGCGGAAGCTGGAAGCGGCCATGCGCCCAGTCGCCCTGTCGCCAGGCTTCCTTCGCGGCATCGATCCGCTCTTGCGAGGAGGCCACGAAATTCCACGAAATATAGCGCGGCCCGTTCAGCGTCTCTCCGCCCAGGACCATCAGCCTTGCACCCCGATCCCCCGACGTCAGGCTGATGCGGTCGCCGGGGCGAAAGACCATCATCCGGCCCGCTTCGAACTCGTCCCCCGCCACGATCACCGAGCCTTTGGAGACATAGACACCACGATCCTCGTGATTGTCCGGCAGCGGCAGCTTGGCGCCCGCCGCCAATACGGCATCGGCATAGAAGGTCTCGGTGAAGGTCTTGACTGGGGCCGTCGCGCCATAGGCCGATCCAAGGATGACGCGCACTTGCTTGCCGCCTTCGTCGATAAAGGGCAACGCCTCGCGCCCGTGGTGTTCAAAGCTGGCGTCGCTGTCCTCGGCATGTTCGGGCAAGGCCACCCATGTCTGGATGCCAAAGAGCGAGCCGGGTCTTGTGCGCATCTCCTCGGAGGTACGTTCGGAATGGGTGACGCCGTTGCCCGCGATCATCCAGTTTACCTCGCCGGGATAGACCATCTGGTCGGCCCCGGTGCTGTCACGGTGGTGGAACTCGCCCTTGTAAAGATAGGTGACGGTGGCAAGCCCGATATGGGGATGCGGGCGCACATCGATGCCGCCGCCGGTCAGGAACTCGGCCGGGCCCATCTGGTCGAAGAAGATGAAGGGGCCGACCATCTGGCGCTTCGGCGCGGGCAGCGCGCGGCGCACCTCGAACCCGCCCAGGTCGCGGGCGCGGGGAATGATCAGCGTCTCAAAGCTGTCCAGACGGTCAAGCGGGCAATCGGGGGTCTGGGTAGGATTCCAGCTCATGGCTCAGACCTTCCTTGGGGCGGTGGTGTGATGGATTTCGGGGACGTTATTCAGCAGGGCACGGATGCGGTCCTGCAGCGCCTTTTCCGAATGGGTGACCCGGTCGTGGTGGCGAAGATGCGCAAGCCAGGATGCCTCGTGCCAGCTTTCGATCAGCCGGGTCGGGCGTGCCGCGTCCTGCCGCAGCACCCAGCCATAGGCGCCATGCGCGCGGCGGCTGCGGCGCTGGTCCTGCATCAGCGCGATGAAGGCCGCGTAATGTTCGGCCGGGACATCGTAGGTGATCCAGATGGTGGCCGGCTGATCTTCTGGCGCGGCTTCGGGTTCCGGCCAGTGATGCGCCGGGCTGTGATCCTGGGCGGACCCGCCCAGCCGCGCCCAAAGCGTCAGCGGCACGGCGACAAGAATGCCCGTGGCTGCGACCAGCAAAGCCACCGGGACCGAAGTCTGCGTGGCGATGGTGCCCCAGCCAAGGCTGCCCAGCGACATCGCGCCCGAAAACACTGTCAGATAGATCGCCAGTCCCCGCGCCCGGACCCAGTCGGGCAGGGCCGATTGCGCGGCGACGTTCAGGCTGGAAAGCACCGCGATCCACGAAGCCCCGGCAATAAGCCCGGCCAGCAGCGCAGGCGCCTGCCCCGGCACCAGCGCCAGCACGGCGAGTACGATCGCGGTGCCCGCCGTGCCCAGCATCACCGTCCGGTCGGGGCCAAGCCTTGTGCGAAGCCCCGGCAGGACCAGTGCGCCACCGACCGCGCCGATCCCGACCGAGGCAAGCAACGCCCCGTAAAGCCCTGCACCCCCGCCCAGAACGTCGCGCGCCACCAGCGGCAGCATCGCCCAGAATGCGCTGGCGAAAAGAAAGAACCCCGCCGCGCGCACAAGAACCAGCCGCAACGGGCGGGTGAAGACCGCATAGCGGACGCCCGCAATCATCGCGCCCACCACATGCTCGGCCGGCAGCTTGCGGGCGGGTTCGGCCTGCGGCTTCCACCAGATCAGCGCGGCGATGACGATCAGGGTCGAGACCGCATTCAGCGCGAACGGCCAGACAAGGCCAAAGGCCGCGATCAGCATCCCGGCCACCGCCGGTCCGATAGCCCGGCTGATGTTGATGCCCATCGAGTTCAGCGCGACAGCCGCCGTCAGGTCCTGCCGCGGAACCAGCTTTGGCACGATCGCCTGCCAGGCGGGCGCGATGAAGGCCGCGCCGCTGCCCAGAAGAAAGGTGAAGATCAGCAAAAGCACGGGCGTCATCGCCCCGGCCTGCACGACTGCGGCCACCACGAAGGCCACGATCGCCAGCGCGACGTTCACGACCAGCAGCAGCTTGCGGCGGTCGACGATGTCGGCCACGGCGCCCGCGATGATCGCGAACAGGAAGACCGGCAGCGTGGTCGCCGCCTGAACCATCGCGACGATCTGCGGCGACGGCGCAAGGCTGGTCATAAGCCACCCGGCGCCCACGTCGTTCATCCATGTCCCGATGTTGGACACCACCGTGGACAACCATAGCACTGTAAAGGCGCTTTGCCGGAAGGGGCTCCACGCGCCTCCGGTCGCGGGCGGGGCGGTGATTTGGGGGGTGGCGGTCATGGTTCGACCCTCCTTGGGTTGTATCGGGTCATCGTCATCCTCATACCGCCCAGCAGGCGCATCCCAACGCGCCCCAGAACCCCTTCAGGTCCGAGACAGGCAGGCTTGCACCCCAGGCGCCGGCATGGTCGTGTCCGTGGACGCTGCAGGCCGAGGCGCAGCCGCAACGGATGGTGGCAGTCTGTGCGACCGCCTGATCCTGCACGCCCCAGGCCGCGTAGCCGCCAAAATTGCGCACCGGCGACCAGTCGGGCATCGCGGGCGGGATCGGCGCGTCGTGACTGGCGAAGTCGCCCTTGGCATAGACCACCTTTCCGCCAACCATGGTCAGGTCGCTGGTGATGTCGGGAATGGCGTCTTCGGGGCAGGAGAAGAAATCGCGGTCCGGCACGATCAGGTCGGCCAGATAGCCCGGAGCAATCCGCCCCCGGCGACCCTCGTCGTTCGATAACCATGCGACCTTTTCCGTCCACATCCGCAGCGCGGTGTCGCGGTCCAGCCGGTTGCGTTCGGGCGTGATGCGCAATCCGCCCACTGTCCTGCCGCTGATCAGCCAGGACAGGCCCACCCAGGGATTGTAGGACGCGACCCGCGTCGCATCGGTCCCGGCCGAGGTCCGCACCCCCTTTTCCAGCATCCGCGCGACGGGTGGCGTCGCCTCGGCCGCGCGCGCACCGTAGCGCTCGACGAAATATTCGCCCTGATAGGCCATACGGTGCTGCACCGCGACCCCGCCGCCCAAGGCCGCGACGCGGTCCAGCGAGCGCTCCGAAATCGTCTCGGCATGGTCGAAGAACCAGTTGATCCCGTCCAGCGGAATGTCACGGTTCACCTTTTCGAACACGTCGAGCGCGCGGCTGATCGTCTCGTCATAGGTCGCGTGCATCCGCCATGGCCAGCGGTTCTCGGCCAGAATGCGCACGACATCCTCAAGCTCGTCCTCCATGCCGGGCGACAGGTCCGGGCGCGGTTCGCGGAAATCCTCGAAATCGGCGGCCGAAAAGACCAGCATCTCGCCGGCGCCGTTGTGGCGGAAATAGTCGTCGCCCTGCCGGTAGGTCACCGACCGGGTCCATTTCAGGAAGTCCGCCTTCTCCTCCTTGGGCTTCTGGGTGAAGAGATTATAGGCCAGTCGGACGGTCAGCTGCTGGTCATCGGCCAGCTTCTGGATAATCTCGTAATCTTCGGGATAGTTCTGCATTCCCCCGCCCGCATCGATCACGCCGGTGACGCCAAGACGGTTCAGTTCCCGCATGAAATGGCGGGTCGAGTTCAGCTGGTAATCGAAGGGCAGCTTCGGCCCGCGCGCCAGCGTCGCGTAAAGGATGGCCGCATTGGGCTTGGCCAGCAGCAGGCCGGTCGGATTGCCGCGCGCGTCGCGCTGGATCTCTCCACCCGGCGGATTCGGCGTGTCGCGGTCATAGCCCACGGCGCGCAAGGCGGCGGCGTTCAGCAGGGCACGGTCGTAAAGGTGCAGGATGAAGACCGGCGTGTCGGGGGCGACGGCATTGATCTCGTCCAGAGTCGGCAGGCGTTTTTCGTCGAACTGCTGGTCGGTGAAGCCGCCGACGACGCGCACCCATTGCGGCGGCGGCGTGATCTGGACCTGCCGTCTCAGCATCGACATCGCGTCCGACAGACTGCGGACGCCGTCCCAGCGAAGCTCAAGGTTGTAGTTCAGCCCGCCCCGCACGACATGGGTGTGATTGTCGATCAGCCCCGGCAGGACCGGGCGCCCGCCCATGTCGATGATCCGCGTGCCCTGTCCGGCCAAGGCCAGGATGTCGGCGTCGCGCCCCGCCGCGACAAAGACGCCATCCGCGATCGCCACGGCCTGCGCCTGTGGGGCGGCACGGTCCAGCGTGGTGATGCGCGCGTTGCGCAGGATCAGGTCGGGCTGCATCAGGACTTCCTTTGCTGATGGGCGCTTGGCAGTTCGCCAAACACATGGTTCAGACTGTGTTCGGCGGAACGGTCGGCGGTCAACCAGTGCCAGACGGGCACCGCCTGTTCGCCGATCAGGATGCCCAGAAGTCCGACCAGCGCAACGACCGGCGGCGCAGGCGAACGGACATGCAGCAGGCTGTAGATCAGGCCGACCAGAAGGCCGCAGCCAAGCGAGACAAGATATAGCTTCATGGGACTCCCCCAGGGCGGTTAGGCCGCGTCCGAAGACGCGGCGCCGTTTCCTTCAGGCCTTGACCGGGGCCAGCGTCTGGCCGGTATGACTGCCGCGCGCGGCGGCCTTGTGAACCATTGTATAGGCGTAATCGACGCCCATGCCGTAGGCGCCGGAATGCTCGCGCACCACGTCCATCACCGCGTCATAGGTATCGCGGCGGGCCCAGTCTCGCTGCCATTCCAGCAGCACCTGCTGCCAGGTCACCGGGATCACGCCGACCTGCACCATGCGCATCATCGCCATGTCATGGGCTTCCTTGCTGGTGCCGCCCGAGGCGTCGGAGACCATGTAGATTTCGTAATCCGTGTCCGCCAGCGCCGACAGCGCGAAGGACAGGTTGCAGACCTCGGTCCACAGGCCGGACACGACGATCTTCTTGCGCCCGTTCGCGGCCAGAGCGTCGCGCACCTTGCGGTCGTCCCATGAGTTCATAGAGGTCCGCTCAAGCAACGGGGCATCGGGAAACACGTCAAGCAGGTCGGGATAGGTATGACCCGAGAAGCTTTCGGTCTCGACCGTGGTGATCGTGGTCGGAATGCCGAAGATCTTCGCCGATTTCGCCAATGCGACGGTGTTGTTCTTCAGCACCTGCCGGTCGATCGACTGCACGCCGAAAGCCATCTGCGGCTGGTGGTCGATCAGGATAAGCTGGCTGTTCGTTGGGGTCAGCAGTTCCAGTTTGCTGTTCATCTGTCCGCTCCTTGGTTCTGGGTTTGATTGGGTTCGAAATGACGATGCCACGCGGAATGGCTGACGAGAATGGCAACAATCAGCACATTACTGTTCCGATTTCTGCAATAATCGCCAGCCAACCGCGCGGCGTCCGGGGGATCAGCCCCGGATGAAGGCCAGCATGTCGGCGTTGAGTGTTTCGGCATTCACCGTCAGCATCCCGTGCGACAGGCCGGGATAAGTCTTCAGGCTGCCGTTCGGCAGCAGCTTGATCGCCTTGTGGGCCGCGTCATGGATCGGAACGATCTGGTCGTCCTCGCCATGCAGGATCAGGGTCGGGATGGTGATCGCGCGCAGATCCTCGGTCTGGTCGGTCTCGGAAAAGGCCTTGACCCCGTCGTAATGCGCCTTGGCGCCGCCCATCATCCCCTGACGCCACCAGTTCTGGATGACGCCCTCATGCACCGTCGCGCCCTCGCGGTTGAAGCCGTAGAACGGGCCGGCGGGCACGTCGCGGAAGAACTGTGCGCGGTTCGCGGCCAGGGCGCTGCGGAAGCCGTCAAAGACCTCCATCGGCAGGCCTTCGGGGTTCGCGTCAGTCTTCAGCATCAAGGGCGGCACGGCGGCGACCAGAATGGCCTTGGCGACGCGGCCCGCGGGCTGGCCGTGTCTGGCCACATAGCGGGCGACTTCGCCGCCGCCGGTCGAATGGCCGATGTGGACCGCGTTCTTCAGATCCAGCACCTCGGCGACCGCGAAGGCGTCGGCGGCGTAATGGTCCATGTCATGTCCGTCCGAGACCTGCGCCGAACGCCCGTGGCCGCGCCGGTCATGGGCGATCACCCGAAAGCCGTTGGCGACAAAGAACAGCATCTGCGCGTCCCAGTCGTCCGAGGACAGCGGCCAGCCGTGATGGAACATGATCGGCTGCGCGTCGCGCGGACCCCAGTCCTTGTAAAAGATGTCGACGCCGTCCGAAGTGGTCACGAAATTCATGGTCATGTCTCCTTGCTGTGGGGTTGGATGCGACGTGGCGAATGCCGCGGGCGGAAGCGCCGTCGCGGCCAGCAGGGCCGCCCCGGAAAGCAGGACGCTTCGGCGGGTTGGGTTTTGGTCGTTCATTGGCGTTGCCTTGGTCTGCGCTGTCGTTTCACGCGGCGGACCTTAGGACGACTGGCGCGCCATATCTTGTCGCCAAGTCTCTGATTTTGGATAATACGATCCAAAACCACCCCGGCCGGGAATGCAGGGGAACAAGGTAGAGAAGACGGCAATGGCAAGACGGTCTGGGGTGAGCAACGAGCGGATGGAATACCTGCGGGTCACGGACGCTCAGACGGTCCGGGCATCCGTTCTGGACAAGAGCGCGGTAACCGTCACCCGGCTTTCGCGGGACACGCCGAACCACGGCTTCGTCGACCAGCACGCGCCGGAAGATGCCTTCATGATGTCCTATCAGCTGCAGGACTATCATGGCGATCTGTGGGTGGACGGCAGGAATGTCAGCGCCCCGGCCTTCCATGCCGGCAACTTCACCTTCTACGACTACAACCGCTCGTGGCAGGCCAACATGAAGTCGGCCTTCGACTGCGTGAACTTCTACATTCCGCGGGCGGCGTGGACGACGCTGGAGGAAGATCTGGGCACAAGGCGCATCGACACGCTGAACATCCGGCCGGGCGGGGATGTGGACGATCAGACCGTTCGCGGGCTGGTCGGCGCGCTGCTTCCTTCATTCGCCGTGCCGGGTCAGGCCAGTCGCCTGTTCCTGGATCATCTCGGGCTTGCGCTTTGCACGCATCTGGCCGTGACCTATGGCGAAAGAAGCCAGCCCCGCGCGGTGCATTCGGGTGGCCTGTCCCCGTGGCAGCTGCGGCGCGCGACCGAGTTGATCGAGGCGAGGCTGGACGGCGATCTTCAGGTTGCCGATATCGCGCAGGCCTGCGGGCTGTCGCCGTCCTATTTCTCTCGCGCCTTCAAGCTTTCGACCGGGATGCCGCCCTACCAGTGGTTGCTGGGGCGAAGGATCGACAAGGCGCAGCATCTGCTGCGCACGACCAACCGGCCGCTTGGCGAGATCGCCCTTGATTGTGGCTTTGCCGATCAAAGCCACTTCTCGCGCGTCTTTGCATCCGCCGTCGGCGCGTCACCGGGCCAGTGGCGCAAGGCCGTCCTGGCATGACCCATGCGCGACCGGGCTGCGAAGCGCGCGGCGCCATTGGCCGGGCGTTTCGCCCTGGATCATCGAAAAGACCCGGGTCAGGTGGCTTTGATCGGCAAAGCCACAATCCAGCGCAACCTGCGAGATCGGCAGATCCGAACGCAGCATGTCCTTGGCCCGCGCGACCCGGTATTCCAGCAGCCAGCGATAGGGGGACTTGCCGAAGCTTTGCTTGAATGCCTTGCTGAAATAGCTTCTTGAAAGCGCACAGGTTTCCGCAAGCACGTCCAGCGAGAAATCGCCCACTACATGTGAGGCCAGAAACTCCGTCGCCCTCGCCTCCTGCCACGATGCAAGAGTACCCTTTCGGCCGGTGGAAAAGCACAATCCGCCATAGGCCTGCGTCAGATGCGCAAGGATGGCCAATCCGATCTGTTCCAGAAAAAGCCGGCTTGCCTGCTGCGGGTTCGCCAAAGCGGGCAACAGGGCCTGCGCCAGCCCGTTCAGGGTTTCGTCCTGCACAGCGCCAGAGCATTGCAGGCCGTTGAATTCCGGCCGCCCCACCTGTCTTGCAAAGCCCTGAAGGCATGGGAACGGAATGTGGAACGAAATCCGGTCGAAAGAGGACAGGTAGCATCCCCTCCAACTGGGTCGCAGGTCGTTGATGGTCAGCGTGCGGGCGGACTGGCCGCCGTCGAAGACAAGGTGGCTGTTGCACCAAAGCTTGTGGCTGTGCAGGTCGCGCAATTGCGTCTGGACCTGAAATGCCTCTTCGTCGCCCCAGGTTTCCTCGTGCGATGGAAGCCCGTCGTCGCGGGAATGTCGGCTGGCCGTCATCATGCCCAACTGAAGGGGGATAATATCAGCCATGGTCGCTTGTTAAGCGGTCATCGTCGTCGAGCCTCGACAAACTGGTCCCGGCATCGGCGCCCTTTGACGCGGTGTCCGGCGGTGCGCTGAAATTGTGCAGAAGATGTGCGCAGATCGCCGTGGCAAGGTGGCGGAACATCGTCGTCGATGACGTATCGGCCCGTTCGAAAAGCGACAGAAGAACGCTGGCAATGCTTGCGATCACCGGATCTGCTTCGCCCCGGCGACAGACAAGTCGCGGCGGAACAGACAGGCGGCCCGCTCCTGCGGAACGGATCGCCTCGACCTCGGAGAGCAGGGCTTTCGGGATGACCACGGCAAGCGAATGCAGCGAACAGTGAAGCCTGATCGCCACGCCCGCGCGAAGATCCACCAGACAGACCGCGCCGACGCCGTAATGCCTTGGCTCGGTGGAGCCGCCATTCGCATCGATATCGGCGTGAAGGCCATTTTCCAGATAGATCATGAGGAAATAGGCGTCCCGAGGCGGCAGCGTCACGTTGGCGGTCTCGCCTTCACGAAGCGACCTGTTGATCCGGGTCGCCGTGCAGGTGGCGGATCCAACGGGAACGCTTGACATGCAGGGTGCGAGGGGCAGGCCAAAGTACGAACCCACGCAGCCCGGTTTCGATGCAGATACGTCCAAGGCTCCTCCGGCAGTCATCCGTTTCTGGTGAGGCCAGCGATTCAGGCCTTTGCGGCACGAGGCAGGCGGACAACCCGACCGGTACACGCGTCACGCGCCCGACGCTAGCGACAGGTGAGGAGAAATTCTTGTTCATTCCTGCTTTTGCGATCCCAAGGAAATCCAAAATTTAAGCCATGACCGGCCATCTACCTCGACGAGCGGTGCGGCGGTGGCCGAGGCTTCGACCTACGCCGCAGACTATAGGACCAAGCAAATGCGCGATCTTGTCTCCAAGGCTCGGATTTTGGACAAAGCGACCCCGACGTTGAAACCGCGACGGGCCGTCAGCGCGACGCGCGCCGCCATTGGCCGGGGGTGGTGTTCATCCTTGCGCCGAACACGCGGGTCAGGTGCGCCTGATCGCAGAAACCGCACAGGAACGCGACTTCGGCGATCGAAAGCTCGGTCGTGCGCAACAGCTCCTTGGCCTTCTCGACCCTTTTCAGGATCACCCACCTGTAGGGCGGATGCCCGAACGATTGCTTGAAGGCGCGGGTGAAATGGCTTTGCGACAAACCACAGGCCGCCGCGACGGTCGACAGCGGGACGTCGGCCGCCAGCTCCGCTTCCAGCAGTTCGATCGCCCGTTTCTTCTGCCATGGCGCAAGACCGCCGCGAACCGGGCCAGGTATGTGCCGGTTTCCATAGGTGGTGCACAGATGGAAGGTCAGGACTGCTGCGATGTGATCCTGAAACAGACGGCTGGCGCTGGCGGGATTGGCAAGCGAGGGAAGACAGGCGCCTATCAGATGCCTCACGACATCATCCTGAATATCCTGCCCCGGCGCCGCGTCCAGAGTGTCGATGCGACGCCCACCGAGGTCCTCCTCGAAGGCGATCAGCGCTGCGCGTGGAATATGGAAGCCCAGACCGTCGAAGGACGACTTCATGTCCGCAAGCCACGTCCTGCGATAATCGTAGATGGTGAAATTCCCGCGCCTTGAAACGCTGCTGTCGACCTTCCTGCCGTCAACCCAAAGGTCGCCCTCGTAGTCGCGTAGGTTGAAGGCAAGGAAGAAGGCATCTTCGTGAAGGGGTGGGTCTATGACCCCGTGCCCGGCATTCGGGCAGGACAGGCGGGCCATCGTCACTTCGGATTTCCCGAACACCGGAGCGATGACGATGTCCGCCTGTCGGGCGCGGAAAAATTCCATGTTTTGGTTGCTGGTCATGGGGTTTCACATGGGGTTCGGGTCAGGTCGTTGCGCAATTCGTCAATTCTGTCGGACTGGTTGTATTTAGCAAATGACTGCAACGGTATAGCAGCAATTTGCGCAGCTGTTTAACACGAGCAGTCCCGCACTCGGTTACAAAATTCGATACTGAAATTTGTTTGCCTCAATACGACAAGTTGCTATGCCTACCAAGCTGCTGCGTGGGCGCGGTGGACGACTGCTTCGCAATTTTTTACTGCGTCTGCAATGCTGCAAGCGCAACGTCAGCAAACCGCCCGATCTCTGTAGCAGGACACCGCTCCACGCTGCGCATCGCCTGAATGACCGCTTGATCAAACATGCTGCAGCTGCCGTGCCGCACTGCGGCGGTCAGCAAACCGCCCACCTCTGCGACGTGGGAGCTCGAGAACGCATCGCTCACCATGCACCCGCAGCGAATGGCAGGTATGCCGATGCTTGAGGGAGAAATGCCCGCCAGCACTTCTCAGGTAGAAACTTGCTGACCGTCAGTGGGCTTCGCCGACCCTCACGGAGCGGTGCCCGGTCGTGAATCTTGTACCCACCAGCCATGATGGGCCGAGCGCGTTCCGCGATGCCCGTTTCCTTCGCCCATGTCGTCGCAATTTCGTTGCAAAATATTGACATACGTCAACGACAATCAGCCTCCCAATCTGCAAATTCGGGCGGCACACGGGAGGACCTCAAATGATCGAAGCAAGACCCCTCAAACGATGGGAACTCGCTTGGGAACTGTGGCAATCCGGCCTTTCAACCGCCGAGATCGGCGAACAACTCGGGATCAGTCAGGGGCATGCCGCGGTTCTGATTGTGCGAGGTGCCGAGCGCCTCAGACTGCCGGGCGGCTGGTTGCATTTTACGTCGCAGCAAGTTCGGAAATGCTGACCCATCACTCCAGAGGCGAGCCGAGCGCAGCAGCCATGCGGGCAATGGCGGCCATTTGCGGTGCCTTCTTGCTCAGGTAGTCCTCGCCGCCATAGCCCCACCAATCCCAGCAACCTTTTGGGTTGTTACGCGTCGGGAGAAAGGCGGGCGCCGGGACCGCTATCGCCTGCGGGTAGAGCACCACGAGATTGTTGGCTTCGGCCCAACCATTATAGCCGGTCAGGGTGGCGTAGCGCTCGCCCATCAGCGTGCCGTCCGAAAGCTCCCATGAGCGGCCTTGGGAGCAGCCATGCAGCGCGATATGCAAGCGACACTCTGTCGTCTGATTTTTGCAAGCGGTGGGGATATAGACGTAGGCCTTGGGATCCATGCCCATCGCGCCCTTGGAATAGGCGCTCTGGTCGAAGGTCATGAGGTTCGCGGCAACGGGCTCGACCTCGTCCCTGAGATCCTCGTAGAGATGGCCAAAGATTTGCTGCGCCTGATCAATTGCCGGACCGCCCGGCTGCCCATCCGCGTCGCAGAGGTTCAGATAGTCCGGCTCGGTTTCCGCGCAGGGCACGTCGCCCAGATCCGTCACAAAGGAATGGCCGGCAGGCACATCCTGATCAAATTCGATCTGGCTATCGGGCACGCCGATTTCCTCGTAGATATTGCGCAGCATGCCCATGGTTTCGGTCCGCACGATGGGATCTTCGGTGCCGAGAAACATGTAGATCCGGTCGTCGATGATATTGGACGAGGGATCGATGCTGCCCCGGCTCTCGAGGATGCGGATCCGCGCCATGATCCGGCTTTCAATTGAAGCCGTGGTGAAAGACCAAAGCGGCACATAAGGCAGAGCCTCGGTCGGGTTCAGGCAATAGGCGACCGCCTGCGCTGTGCGAAGGTCAATGGGATCGCCAAACAGGAACTTGGAATAGCCACCCGCGCAATAAAAGGGCCCACCCGCGATCACGCCCACGCCGGAAATTTTGGCGGAAAAGGCGGTCTGCAGCTGCACGGTCATGAAGGCACCCGAGGAGAGGCCGGAGCCCGTGACTTGGGGGGCAAGCTTCAAGGCGGTGAGCAGGTCTTGGGCATAGGTCGCCATGCCAGGGGCGGTGGCACAAAGCAGGCTTGCGGCAAAAATTCCCGAGAAACGCATGACGACTCCTGCGGAAAAAACTCGGAGAAGGTCAGGTCACAAATTGGTCGTACAGGAAAATCGAGGCACGGACACGCCTTGCGAAGGTTTCACCTTGCCACAGCAATGCGGTCCTGTGACGCAAAGCCTTGCCCAAGGCCGACCTCAACGCGCGCTTTTCTGGTCTTGCCGCATATCTGCCCAGAAGGATCCAGCTTGTCTGCGAAAATCCGAGGCAGAAGCGCCGATCTCACAACCATCTTGCTTCCCAAGGCCAGATCGCGAAGCCAAGAGGCCCGACCCGTCGGGAGATGAGCAAGCTGTCCAATTCCGACGCCCCCATGATCAAAGACCGCACCATCCGGATAAATCCTCAGCGTGATCATACGCTATCCTTGCCTGATGGCTTTGAGAAACAGGCCTCGAACAGCGCCCGGGATCGCGCGGCCCCTTCCTCGGTCAACCAGACGGATTTCGCCTTATTAACCGGATCGCCGATATAGCCCTTGTCGTGCAGACGCTGCAGCACTGCCCAGTCGAAACTCTTCCAGGCCCGTTGGTCGCGATCCATGGTGAGGAAAAGCAAAGCGAGTGCACAATCGTCGATCTTCTCCTCGTCGATCTCCACAGCCCTGCCCTCCTTTGTCCGTGACCCTAACGCTCGCGGTCGCGATGCTCACGGTCAGGTGCTTGCGAGCGGTGAGCCTCGCGCCTGCCCTCATCCGCGTTCAGATCCTGCAGCCGCGCCTGGGCCTCCTGAACCTGTTTCAGGCTCATGCCCATGCTCTCATGCTGCTCGGCGGCGGCGGTGATGGCACGCGCGATGTCGCGTCTTTGCGCAGGATCCGGAATATCGAGCGCCAAAGCACGATCGTCGCCCTTGGCCAGCCGCGCCATCAGCTCGTCGCCATAGCGCTGGTGCAGATCCTTGGCGAAGCGTCCAGCATGATCATCACTCTGGAAGGCGACCTGCCCGTCCTGCTTCACCGTCTGCGCCATGGTCTGCAGAGTGCGTAACAGGCGATCATGCTCGCGGCGCGGCTCGAAGCTGCGATCCAGCAGTTCGGCGGCCTTGGCATAGAAGCTTTCGACCAAGCCTGCGGCCTCGCCCCGATCCCTATCGTCGGCGAGATTGAGGCCCCGGCTCTCCGCCACCGCCTGAATATCTTGCCGCGTCCAATCGCGCTCCTGCCAGGCATTGGCCGCGCCCTGACCCATGCGGTTCTGGACCGTGGCCGGATCCAAGCCGCTGGATTTCGCCGCCGCGGAAATCCGGTCGCGGATCTCGACGATGCCGTCATGGCCGATCTCGCGCGTGGTGCCATCGCGGGTGATCGCGCTGTCATCAATCTGGCTGCGATGCAGGGCCTCGCGCGCCGGGCGCTGCATCAGTGCGGCGCCACGGTCATCACCCAATTCTCGGGCGACATCGGACGCCGCCGCATAGAATTCCCGCCGCATCTCGCCTTGTTCGCTCTGCGGCAATTGCCGAATGCCGGTCTCGACCCGGTCGAGCCAGGCATCGTAATAGCGGCCGAGATCGCCGCGGGTCTGAACGTCCTGTGCCTGCATGAACTCCTCCGTCGATTGAATGATCCCGCCGCGCGCGAGGCGCTGCGCGACAGCCTCGATCCGCGCCGCCAATTCCGCCTCGCGGCTCTGCCGCGCCATCGAGGAAAAGAGCTGCAAGGTGGCGACATTCTCGCGGATCTGCGCCAAAGCATCGCGCACGGCTGGCCCTTGCAGCGGCACTTCCCGGACCTCGCGGCCCTCGCGCAAAGCCCGCTCGAGCTCGACCCGCGACGGGCCATAGGTGAGCTTGCCGCGCTCGATGCGCGAGGCGCTGTCGAGGTAGAGCCCCTGCTCCGCCGCGATCTCGACCATGCGCTCCTTCATCGTGAGCACGTCAAAGGCATGGCCCTTGGCCATGTAGAACCAGCTGTCGTGCTCCAGCCCGCGATTGTTGATGACGATATGGACATGGGGATGGCTGCGGTCGGTATGCAAAGCCGCGATATAGGCCCATTCATCCGCGACATGCATGCCGCTTTGGAACATTTCCGCCGCCCAGATCTCGGCGACCTGCAGCGCACGATGCGGTGCGACATCGGCCGGAAAGGACAAAAGCAGATGCGTGGTATGGCCATTCTTCGGATCACCCGTCCAGGCATCTTCCCAATCCCCGGCAATGGTCTTGCGCTCCTCGCGGCTCAAGGTGCGGCGCTCCGGATCATGCTCGACCATATTGCCGAAGATCGCACTGGCCTTGGAGAAGAGATAGTCGAACTGATTGCCGAGCTGCTTGCGGCTATGGGTGCCGCCATGATGGATCTTCTTCAGCACCGCGGCATTCGAACCCTGGGCCAGACGCCAGAGATTATTGGCGCGAGTGGTGAAACGCTGGCGCGCGGATCCGCTGCCGCCGCGCAGATAACGCAGGCGCAACTCCTCGAGGATCGGATCCGTCGCGCTAGCCATGATCGCGCTCCGAATAATTCCGGAAAAGCCGCACGCCGCGGCGGCGCTGTTCCTCGACCACGGCATTGAGCCAGGTCCGGAGTTTGGGCAGCGTGAGGCGCAACTCGTTCAGCACCTGCCATTCGGCCCGGGCGAGATCGACGCGCCCGCGATTGGCGGCCAAGGCGATCTGGTTCACATTGACGCCGATCTTGTGCAGCTCGGATTTGATCTCGCCGAGCTTCGCCGCCTGCTCGGGCGGGAACTCCAGCAGCCCGACACTGGCGCGCAGGACCGAGCGCAAGGCATCCGAACGCGATCCCGCCCCCATCCGCTCCTGCAGCCGGGCGAGCGCCTCGAGTTCTTCCGGCGAGAGCCGCACCGTCACCGCCTTCCCGGAAGTGGTGGTCGCCCCGGATTCCCGGATGCGTTGGGTCTTGGCGCGCTCGCGCTTGCCGAGATCCGCCCGCCCCGGGCGCGCCGGGGCTGCCTCTCGCTTCAGATCCGCACCGTCCGTGGTGGTCGCCACCGCCCTCTCCGATCCGGCAAGGCGCGCGCTTTGTACACATTGTGCATTTCCTGCCATAGCCCTTTGCTGCCAGATGCGACTCCAGCTGTCAACGCAACCGGAGCTTGCGAAGGGTGCGATGACCGGGAGGCCATCGGTG
>NZ_WMIG01000036.1 GCF_009711205.1 Paracoccus litorisediminis
GCGGCGAAGAGCTCCCGCCCAACATGCTGTGGGACAGGAAATGGCGGCCGTAGCTGCCGGCCCATTGCGGACGCTGGAGCACCAGACTTGCAGCACCGCGGCTTTCGCCGAAGCCGTCGCTCAGACAGCGCGAAGCGAAATACTTGATGAACTGGCAGCGAAGCTGGGGCAAATGGGACGAATGATTAAATGTAAAGCATACTTGACAATCCGCACCCTCATCATGGAAAAGTAAAGCATACTTGACATGGTCGGGAGTGATGATGCGTGGACTTTTGCTTTTCTTGGCTGGATTGGGTGCCTACGGCGCAACGCTGGTTGTTTCTCAACACCTCCTCGCTGATGACACCGGCACCCAATTGGCCCGTGCCCTAATTGCGCTTAGCCCGATGCTACCGGCCGCGTTCATATGCGGGGTGGTTGTCCGCAGCATTCGGCACTTGGACGAGATGCACCGCAAGCTTCAGTTCGAGGCACTCGCCATGGCTTTTGCCGGCACGGCCTTGATTACCTTCAGTTACGGCTTTCTCGAAGGCGTAGGTTTCCCGAAAATCTCGATGTTCTCAGTCTGGGGTCTAATGGGCTCGCTCTGGTTCATCGGAGTGATGATCGCGCGGTATCGCTTCAAGTGAACAACCGAGTTCAGGAGCTTCGCCAGCAAAAAGGATGGTCACAAGCGGACCTAGCGGCCTTTCTGAAAGTCTCGCGACAGACAGTGAACGCCCTCGAACGGGGGCGCTACGACCCCAGCCTTCCACTTGCATTCCGCATCGCGCGTATCTTCGCGCTTTCGATCGAAGAGATATTTCAGCCAGAGAACGAGTGAAATCGCCTGAGGCGTGCGTCTAGCCACCCAGATAGGGAGGGTTCGGACCCAACTGCCGCTCTCTTCCGAGAGTGCAACCCAACTCTGCCTCTGCTAAACTATCGCCGGATGACGGTTCGGCCCCGCAGTTTCGCGGGCGGCGCCGGAGTCTCCGGCTGACGCCTCGCCCGATACGGGGCCCTCCAGGAAGGGAGGACGCAGCCATGCACGGGAAGACGATTGGAAATCCGCTGAGCTGGAGCGCGCAAAGGCTGGCCGATATCGGCCGCAGCGCCGGGGCGGCGGTGGACGGGGTCGGCAGCCACGACATGACCCTGCCCGAGGTCAACGAGATTGGCCTCGGCGATATCAGGGCGGCGCTCCGTAAGGGCGTCGAGGAGTTCGCAGCGCTACGCACCGACGTCATCACCGCGGTGGCGCTCTATCCGGTGATCGGCTTCGTCCTTGCCGCCTGGGCGCTACATTCGGGGCAGGTACATCTGCTCTTTCCGCTGGCGGCGGGTTTTCCGCTGGTGGGGCCGGTCGCGGCGATTGGTCTTTATGAGATGAGCCGGCGGCGCGAGCAGGGCGAGGATGCCAGTTGGACCGCCGCGCTGGCCACGCTGACGGGCCGGGTGCTCGGCCCGGTGCTGTCGCTGGGCTGCCTTCTTGCGGTGATTTTCGCGCTCTGGCTTTTCGCCGCCCACGGGATCTGGGCCGCCACCCTCGGACCCGAGCCCTATGACAGCCTTCTGGCTTTTCTGCGCGCAACCTTCACCACCAGCGCCGGCTGGATGATGATCGTGATCGGCTGCGGTACAGGCTTTCTGTTCGCCGCCATCGTGCTCTGCGTGAGCCTGGTGTCATTCCCGATGCTGATCGACCGCCCTGTGGGCGTGCCAGTGGCGCTGATCACCTCGCTCGCCGTCGCGCGCCGCAATCCTGGGACGACGGCGCTTTGGGGGTTGATTGTCACCATGTCGCTAGTTCTGGGGATGATACCGCTCTTCGTGGGGCTGATCGTCGTGCTGCCTATACTAGGTCACGCGACATGGCATCTTTACCGTCGCGCCGTGGTCTAACCGTGCGGCCGAAACGACGGCCGTCATCTCGCCCATAGTAGCCGCTCGATCCCCGCTTTCGCCTCTTCTCCACACTCCCATTAACGGCCGTTCAGCCAATGTGCGGCAGAATCCCAATGGGACGGCAGCGGTGCGGACGAACCGGCCATAAAGTGATTTTCGGGTGAATGCCCGCCGGAGGTCATGGTTTGCATTGGCGCGCTTTTCGGAGGACCGATGCGGTCACGTGTCAGGCCTTTTTTCGGTTCTGATACATGACTGCCGGGGTTCGCATCGTCGCATTTTGTGATCTCATCTTGGTGAGCGGCGCTTTTATCGAACCCCCAAAGGGACCACATCGATGGCAGCCCATATCAGATGCGGAGGCGTCGGATGTTTAGGAAGCTTTCTCTCGTCGTGTTGGTGTTCTCTGCTGCGGTGGGAACGGCATTAGCGGATAGCAAACCGTTGACCCCCGGCCATATCCAAGAGGCCGCGATTATGGGTCTTAACCCGCAGGTCTTCAGTCGCATGGACATCGCCCAGATCGAAGCTGAGCCAACCTGGCGCGACCGCCGTGAACGTATCCGCTTTATCCTCGAGAAGAAGGCCAAGGCCGGAGAAGATATCTCGAATCCCTATACCTCCAGCGGATGGTTCGGGGTTTATGGCGGCATGGGGCAAGGTCGTGTAGGTATCGGAATAGGTTTCTGAAAACCGGTTTCGGCACATTTCGCGGGAAGGCAGGCTTCGGGTCCTGCAGCACCCTCCATGCGACAGAGCGAACCGTAGATGAAAAGCATCGCGTTTCGGATTTCTGTCGCCCGCGTATGAAAAAACCCCGAGGCATCGCCGCGGGGTCTGTTCATCGATCAGAATTGCTTCAGACGCTGCGGGCAACACGCTTGATATCGCCACGGGTCAGGCCGAGATCGCTCAACTCGCGATCC
This sequence comes from Paracoccus litorisediminis, assembly GCF_009711205.1. GTDB lineage: Bacteria > Pseudomonadota > Alphaproteobacteria > Rhodobacterales > Rhodobacteraceae > Paracoccus > Paracoccus litorisediminis. The sequence goes on from NZ_WMIG01000036.1 coordinate 2,817, forward strand.
GTCAGCTGGCTCAATTCGCGGCGGGTGATGCGGGCGTCGTTCCAAGCGGAAACCATCGCGGTCACGCGGGCAAAGACGAGACCCAAACCACCGGCAGCACGGCTATGGCTCATTTCGACAGCAGACATCTCGGCACCTTTTTCATCTTGCCCATCCATCGGGCATGTTGCGGATAAGGTGGATATAGGCCGGGCTTCATATGGGAAGTAGCCGTGATCCCGGCAGAGCAGCCATGCACTCTGCGCGGGTGGCATGGGCGGATGCCAGGCTTCCCGCAAAGGCCAGCATGCAGCGTGAAACCTGCACCGAAGGCATGCGCGACATCGACGCGGCCGCGTGATCCCTCGCCTCGTCGCGACACCTTCAGGAAAGAAAACATATCATGATGCGGACAAAGTGGTCATTTCCCAAGATGAATCGTTCTGTCCGGTGCGAGCGATCCAAGGAATGCTGCGTCGTGGCTGATAACCACAACCGCACCGTCATAACCCGCCAGCGCGGCCTCCAATGCCGCGATGCTGTCTAGATCGAGGTGATTGGTCGGCTCGTCCAGGATCAGCAGCATCGGCGGCGGAGAGGCTCCGAGGGCACAGGCCAGACCAGCGCGCAGACGCTCGCCCCCGCTCAATTCGCCCGCGCAACGCAAGGCATCCTCCGCACGGAAACCGAACCGGGCCAGTGCCGCATGGGTGTTGATTTCCACCCAGAACTGGCTCTGAATCACTTTTGCTGTTGTTGAGGGTAAGCTCTCTCCGTCTGATTGGGGGGATGCGCCGTGCCGGGTCGATTTCAGCGTGCGAGCCTCGCACCGGAAGGTTTTGCAGTCGCCTCCGTTCAGAGCCAGGAAAATGCGGTCGAGATTCTTCTGCATTCACGATGTGTTACGGGCTGCTGTCCTGATTGCGGCCAACCAAGTGACCGGGTTCAAAGTCGATATCATCGCCGCCCATCTGACCTGCCCCTTGGCGGCCGCCGCGTTCGTCTCATGATCTTGGCGCGCCGGTTTTGGTGCGATGTCCGGGGTTGCGGGCGACGTATCTTTTGCGAGAGGTTCGATGGCGGAAGTCTCGCTCGCTATGCTCGACGGACCCAGCGGCTTGAAACACTTGTCCACCATCTGGGGTTGGCGCTCGGCGGCAGGCCAGGAGCCGCCTTCGCTGAACGACTGATGATGCCGGTGAGCAAGGATACCCTGTTGCGGGTGGTCCGCCGGCGGGCCGTTGAGCGCAGCGATGCGCTCCATGTTGTCGGCATTGATGATTTTGCTTTCCGACGAGGACAGACCTACGGGACGATCGTTTGCGATCTTGAGCGCCGGCAGCCTGTCGCCTTGCTGCCGGACAGAGCTTTGGAGACCTCGCGGGCCTGGCTCGCCAGACACCCGTCGATCTCGGTCATCTCCCGCGATCGGGGCGGCGGCTATGGCGAGGCGATCGCGAAGGCACTCCCGGATGCCGAGCAGGTGGCTGATCGCTGGCATCTGATGGAAAATGCGAGCCGGGCCTTTCTGGACGCCGTCAACAGATCGATGCGGCAGATCCGGCAGGCGGTCGCGGGAAAAGTCGTCGATCCGAAGCTTCTGACCTCTGCCGAGAAGCTGCAATATGAAGGCTATCTGCGTCGGCAGGAAACCAACAAGGCGATCCTGCAACTGTCAAAGGACGGGGTTTTCATCCGGCAGATTGTTCGGCAGACGGGCCATAGTCGAAAACTGGTCCGGGATGTCTTGCGCGGGCAGCGCCTCGACGTGTTCCGCACCAGGCCAAGCTCTCTGGACAGCTGGCTGCCGTGGTTGAACGAACGATGGGACAGCGGTGCCCGAAACGCTCTGGCGCTCTGGCGTGAGATGCGCGCGGAGGGCTTTTCTGGACAAAGCGGTGTCGTTTCTCACTGGGCTCAACGCAGGCGTCTTGCCGAAAAAGCCAATCAAACCGGGCTTGCACGCACGCCATCGGCGCGGGTTCTTGCACGTCTGATGACCTCGGCGCGGCAGGAACTGGCCAAGTCCGAAGCGATACTGGTGGCCGTGATCGAGGAGACCGTCCCCGAGCTGGTCGTTGCGCGCAAAGCGATCGGTGACTTCCAAGCCATGATCCGTTCGAAATCGGCGGCACAGCTCGACACTTGGATAGAGCGGGCGCAGGGTAGCCTGATCAGCTCGTTCGCCAATGGTGTCGCGAGGGACTTGGTTGCGGTCCGGAACGCGATCACCTCACCATGGTCGAATGGGCAGACTGAAGGACAGATCACGCGCCTTAAACTCATCAAGCGGCAGATGTATGGGCGCGCGAAACTCGATCTGCTTCAAGCGCGCCTGCTCGGAGCATCATCAGCATAACCATCAGCAAAAGGGAGACAGAGCCAATTCTCGATGGAAAACCCGGGTCAGTTCTGGGTGGAAATCAACAATCGTGGATCCTGTGCTCGGCAGGACCCCACCCCTTTATCCTACTTTTTGCTCGTGAGCGGAAGTTGACTGATCAGTCAATTAACTGTCGCGATTGCTGACCTAGTTCGGCGTTTGACCCCCGATCGGGCGGGCTTATCTTTGCGAGATCACAGGTCGACACGTGCCCTTGGCATCACCAATCAGCGAAGCAGTTATGAACACTTTGGGTTTCGGATCTGATAGGGATGAATCGGCGGGTTCCGTCTTCGTTTGATAGCGTGACAATCGTGCAGATCGTGTGTTTTCTGATCTCTTCGAGATGCCAGGGTGGGCTGTGATAAAACGCGGTTACGCCGGTCAGCGCATCTGTGAGAACTGCGGCCTTGCTCATGAATGGCACTCCAAGGTGGTTGCGCACGTGCGAAAGCGGCGAGCTAGACTCGCCGCCCTGCGATCCGGAAACAATCAAGGCATTTGGTGACGTAAGAGGGCACCCCATCGCATGGCGCCTGACTTCCGGAAATTGAATCCGACTACCACGGACGATTGGTTTTGTAGTGGCCTGCGACGATCTTTGTCTCGGGCGCAGCTTCGCGTTCATCTTCCAGATCAGCGGGCTCGCCCTGAAGGCGTTCCCGTTCGGGAAGGGGATCGGGGAACTCTTGCTGCGGGGGAGGGGTGAGCGGTTTCGGGTCTTCTCGGTCGGTACCCATGAAAGGGTCCTCCATGACACCACCCGAGAATACCGAGCGGATGAACTCGATATGAGGCATGCACGGGGTGATTGCATCATGCTGACCGGACCTATCGTCTAGCGAGCGGTTATCGTTCAGAAGAATAAAGAAGTAGCGCCCATTTTGACGACATAGGCCGTCTGGCCCTCGCCATCACGCGGTTTATCTCGGGGGGTGGACCGGCTTTGTTGCGCAAATGCTGTGGGGATTCATACGGTGAATCCAGCGTGTTAGTCAGGCTGGATGAGCAGACCTACATCGCCGATCTACAAGACCAGGAACTGGCCGGCCTACAACAAGTCGTTGAAGCAACGCGGTTCCCTGACCATCTGGTTTGACCCCGAGATGATCTGGGAGGCCAAGCCAACCGGAAAGCGTGGTCGTCAACCTACCTATAGTGATGCCGCGATCCAGATCTGTCTGTCGATGAAGGTGCTGTTCGGGATGGCCCTGCGCCAAACCACGGGCTTTATTGAAAGCCTTCTGGATCTGATCGGGTTGGATTGGTCGGTGCCGGATTTCAGCACCCTTTCCCGTCGGCAGAAGGTCCTTGACGTGAGCATCCCCTACCGCGGCTCACTAGGTCCACTACACCTGCTGATCGACAGCACGGGCATCAAGGTGGAGGGCGAAGGCGAATGGCACGCCCGCAAGCATGGTGGCCGAAAACGTCGCATCTGGCGCAAGGTGCACCTTGGTATCGACGAGGAAACCCTGGAAATCTGGGCGGTCGAGTTCACCAGCAGCGATATCGGCGATGCCCCGATGCTGCCCGGACTGCTCGACCAGATCCCACCCGATCAGGAGATTGGCAGCGTCACCGCCGACGGTGCCTATGACACCCGGAAATGCCACGATGCCATCGCGGACCGGGGTGCTGCGGCCATCATTCCGCCCCGCAGGAACGCCAAGCCCTGGAAGCCGACCTCGGTTGGCGCAGTCGCGCGCAACGAAGCGATCCAGGCGTCGAAATACCTTGGCCGGACGCTCTGGCAAAAATGGAGCGGCTATCACCGCCGAAGTCGCGCCGAAACCAAGATGCATTGCATGAAGCTTCTGGGACAACGCCTCATGGCGAGAGACCCCGATCGCCAGGTGGCCGAACTTCAGGTCCGTGTCGCCGTGCTCAACGGCTTCACAGCACTCGGTATACCCGTCACCCAGACTCAGGGATGAGCCCGTCCGGGGAAAGGGGGAACTCGACCGTTACCTGATTTGCGCAACAGAGCCGGGTGGACCGGCTAAGCACACCCCCCCGCTCACGCACGCCCCCTTACCGGAAGAGGCGTGTTGCCGCTTGGGGTTGACGGAACTTATGCCCCATGGCGACGCGAGGGATCGGGTAACCGGGATCCGATCCGAATGTTCCCGCTCATCCCGTTCTCGCGCGAGTTTTTGTTCGTCTGGAGATCAGCATGTCTACTACGCCTTCACCCATAGCATCAGGGACGCCCCGACAACTGGCGCCTTCGCCGTGACGCCGAGAGACACTGTCGATTTGACCGAAGCCCTCCGGGCAGTGTCTATCAACAACGGTGGGACGCTCTCACTCACCGGCCTCGGGCTGATATGTAGCCTCGGCCGCAGACCCACCCATATTCAGGCCCCGCGCAGCTTTGTAGTATCCCGACGGGAATTGTCGTGGACCGCCGCGCCGTTGGCTGACCTGCTGCTTGACGATCCCGTGACCGCCTAGAACCCGTGCGCTAGGCGCTGCGTTGAGCGGCAGCAAAGCCAATGGAGGGGCGACATGTTTGTGAAAGGAATGCTGAGCGCGGTGGTGCTGACGGCAGGCTTGGGTAGCTATGCACTGGCGCAGACAAGCTCCGAAATTGTGACCGGCGGCGGTCAAACCGTCGTGGTCCCCGAGGCAGCCACGGAATCTAAAGGACCTTCGCCTGTCGCGGCCCAGGTCGTTTCCGAATACCCGGCCTTCAACCAGACCATGAATAATGAAAACATCGCCAGCACATTGGTCGCGCAGGGGTTCGAGAACATCCATATCCTGCGGGAAGGTTCGTTGATGACGATCACCGGGACGCGCGGCAATGACGATGTCAATCTTGTCTATAACCTCGTCGAGGGCCGCCTGATCAAGGTGAATGGTGAACGCGTCCTGAGCGAGGAGGAGCAGTCGCCGGATAATTCGGGCGATGCAACTCCCTCTCCTCGTTCGGCTACTCGAGCTGGTGTAGCTGGCACCGACGGCGCTACTGACGAAGCTGCCGATGATGCGGCAGATAGCGGTTCCGATGATGCGGCTAAATCCGATGATGCGGCTAAAAATGATGGGACCGAGGGTGCCGGAACCGGCGATACCGGCTCCGATGTCGGGGCGGGCAGTGACGCCGGCAGCGATGATGCGGGCGGCAATTCGGATTCTGACGGCGGTTCCGAAAGCGGGGGTGGTACCGACTCGGAAAGCAGCGGCGGCTGATCTCGCAACCCAAGTGGATGGGTCAACGAGGGGCCGGCATGCGAACGCCCGGCCCCGGCCTATTCCTGCATGACGGCATAAGGTCTACAACAGCACGGCCTGTCTGTGATGCAATGAAGGCTGCGAGACACCCGCCCGCTTATGATAGCCGCTCTTTGAGCGCCTCATAAGGCGTTTTGCCGTTGAAAGCCCCGTGAGGTCTGGCGAGGTTATAGAAACGCTCCCACTCGCCCAACTTGGCTTCGAGATCCACGTCGTCCTTGTAGGTGAGGTTGGTAGAATTCTTCCTGATCGGAGCGATGTGATCGCTCGACAATTCCGTTCAGCTGGGGTGACGCTGGTTTCATGTAGGCATGGCGGATGCCCTTGTCCTCGACATGCCAATGGAATTTTGCTTGGAACTCGTGCCCGTTATCGGTCCGCACCTTGCGGATCCGGAAGGGAAACTTGTCGATGACATGGTTGATGAAGTCGATGGCGTTGGCCTGGGTATGCCGCGCATAGATCTTCAACGCCCTGATGCGTGTCGCATCATCAATCGCGGTATATTGAAAACGCCTGATTTTCTTTCTTTTTTTAGCGATGAAGGTCAGGAACTTCACATCGACTTGGATCTGGTAGCGATCGAGATACCAGACGATCCTCACCGGCCCCAAATGGTAGCTTCGGCGTAGGTGCAAGACCTTCTCCTCGATTTCTGGTGCAGTCCTGTTGGCCGGCTTCTTCGGGATCGGCTTTCGGTTGATCAAGCCTTCGTCACCCAGTTTTCGGCAAGCCGCCTGCCATCGATAGAAACTAGCGCGGCCGATTCCAAAATAGCGGCCGGTTTTCTGAACGTTCCCCGCTTTCCGCCGCGTGTTGCAGAATGCGAAGCTTGCGCTGGATTTCTCGGCGCTCCTCTTTCATGCCAAAACACGCTTTCTCTGCTCCATTTTGAAGAAGGGTGCCTCGTAAGATCCGACATTTCTACAGGTCCCGCGGTCATCTGGGACAAACCGAATGGCGTCACAACAAATGTTGGCCCCTGCATGTGGCGGATGGGTGATCCTTGCTTCTGGACCGACATGGAGCAGGATCTTGGACCAAGGGGGTGCAAAGCTACAGGATGACCTTGGCAAGGTGCGGACATTTGCGCGCCTGATCTGCGTAGATGATGAGAGCGCCGCCGCGTTGTTGGAACGTGCGCTAAAAGAAGCGATCCAGCTGGCCGAACAGGGTATGGTCATCGACGTTGCAGTTCGCATGCTGGCGCTGATGTGTTCAGACCCAAGCTTGCAGGCTCCTAAAATAGTCGCGTTCGAGCCAGCTGCGCGACATGGTCATGACGCATTGGTCGCCGGCATCAGGGCATTGCCCTTGCCGCAGCGTCGGGCGCTGGTCCTGTTGGATGTCCTACGTCTTTCGCCACATGATGCGATGCGTGTCCTGAACCTTGACCGACGGTTGCTTGAAAGCCGTCGGGATGCGGCCCGCGTGATGTTGCGGAAGATGCTGGGAAGATGAGATCCGCGACGGAACGCGAGGTGGTCTGACTATGTTCGATCGACAACGCGGTAAAAGCAATGACGGCAGATATTTCATGCGCAATTTTGTCGCCCGAAAGCTCAACAACGGTGCCGTGCTGCGCGAGAGCGACGAGGCACGTCTTGATGAGCTTGTCCGGAACTGGAGGGCCATGCCCGCACGGACCGATATTATCAGTCAAGGTGATGATCCGGAATTCGTCCATGCGATCCTTGACGGGATCGCCTGCCGCTACAAGATCCTCCCCGATGGACGCCGCTCCATTATGGACCTTCTGATCCCGGGTGATTTCTGCGACATGCATATCGCTATCCTTGGCCGCATGGATCACAGCATCGGCACTCTGACGCCCTGTCGTGTCGCGCATATCTCTCGTCCCGAAGTCGAAGATCTGTTGCAGGAGTATCCCCGTATCGCTCGGGGCATGTGGTGGTCTTCGCTGGTCGATGAGGCGATCTTGCGCGAATGGCTGGTCAACATGGGTCAGCGCCGCTCGGACCGGCAGATGGCACATTTGCTCTGCGAATTGTATCTGCGCTTTGCTGCGGTCGGATGGCCTGAAGCGTTTTCGTTGGGCCTGACGCAGGAGCAGCTGGCCGATACGCTGGGCATTACTGTCGTCCATGTGCAGCGCGTCATAACCGCGCTGCGTCAGGATGGGCTCATCGAGTTGCGGGACCGCCAGATCACTATTCCCGATATCGCGCAACTGATGGAGTTCTCGGAATTCGATCCCGATTATCTTCACCTGCCGCCCGAACACTGAGGGCTCCATGCCGCGCTATTTTTTCGATATCGATGACGGCTTACGGTTCACGTCAGATGAGCTTGGGCAAGCCCTGCCGGATCGTGCCGCTGCGCGACATCTCGCGATCGCCGTGCTGCCGCCACTTGCGCGCGATGTCCTGCCAGATGGCGATCGCCATGCGGTTTCGGTGGTGGTGCGGAACGAACAGGGCAGGCGCATCTTTCGCGCCGTCCTAGAACTTGTGGCCGAATGGCTGGAATAAGCTGTTCTCGTTTGCCAACATTGAAAATTCACCATGCCATTGCTAGGCTTGTCGTCATTGTGATGACCGGCAAACGGTATTTCGGGCACATCTGACGATGTTTTCAGGTTGATGCGGAATATGGAAGGCGAGATGGTGGGATTGCGAATGGCCGGGAAGGATGACACGCCGCGCCTCGAGCCGGAATTGGACAAGGCATTGTCCGAATTGCTCGAACAGACGCGCAAAGAGCCATTGTCGCCGCGGCTGATGGAATTGGCAGAGCGTCTGTCGCGGGCGCTCGCCGACGCACGGCGCTGACAGTTTTCCGGCCGGGCCTATCGCCCGAGTTCCGCCGGAACCAGCGCCCCCTCCCAAACATTTTTCTCAGAGAGTGAATACGGGAGGCGATTCCATGAATGACGTCGTTGAACAAATCCCCGCGCTTCGGGCCTATTCGCGCGTTCTGTGCAAATCCACTCCCGAAGCAGAGGATCTGGTTCAAGAAACCCTGTTGCGGGCAATTGAGTATGCGGATTCATTCTGCCCCGGAACGAATCTGCGGGCATGGCTCTTCACTATCATGCGGAACCGCTTTCTGACCAAATGCCGCAAGGCGGCGCGCGAGCATACAGGCGGCGCGGATTGTGTCTCGACGCAAGCCCGGGTCGAGGCATCGCAAGAATGGCACATTCAGGCAATGGAATTGCATCGCACCCTGCGTCACATGCCGGGCCATTATCGTGACGCAATCATCCTTGTCGGCGCCTTTGGCGAGAGCTATCTGGATGCGGCACGCATACTTGACTGCGATATCGGCACGATCAAAAGCCGGGTAAACCGCGCCCGGCGGATGTTGCGCGAGGCCTTGGACCCAGCACTTTAATCGCTGGATGATTTCAGCACCAGATTACCAAGACCTTCGCGAACCGGCAGTTTGTCGCGCAATCCTGCCCGCGCCGATCAAGCGCCGGGCTGCTTGCCGGGATATTTCAGGAACAACTTCTGCATTTGCAAGTTCGCATTATCCACGCTTTCCTGCGTAAGGAGGAGAGGATGATAAAGCTATTCCCGACAGGCATACTCATGCTGGCGCTGACGGCTGGTGCCGTGGCGGCCCAGACAGTGACGACGCCACAAGCGGTGCAACCAGTGGCTACAACCACTACGGCAATGCCACCCACGATCACCGTGCCGGAAGGCTATATCGCCGAGAAGGTCGTCTTCAGCGCCGAAAATCTTGACGGCGTGACGGTCTATGACGCGACCGGCGAAAGAATTGGCGAGGTTCATGTCCTCGTCTTTGCCAATGCGAGCACCAGCGTCGCAGGCACGGACGCGACACCTTCGGCCATCACCGCCAACCCGGCCTCTGACGCCACGACGCCGCCTCCGATGACCGCGCCTGATGGCGTCGCGTCGACCGATCCCGCCGCGAGCGGCGCGGCCAAGATCGAAGGCGACAAGATCGGCAATGTCGGCCATGATGCGACCAGCGCGTCACGGACCGAAGCGGCGACGCCTCCGGCGCAATCCGCCGATGCAATGACCGCTGATCGGGGCGCGATTACGCAGGCCGTGATCGATGTCGGTGGTTTCTTGGGAATGGGTGAACACCGCGTCGCCATTCCGGTCGAGGAACTGATTGCCTATCGCAAGGACAACGAATTTGCCGAAGACGCGTGAGCAGTTAATGGCGCTGCCAAAATTCGTAGCTGATTCATCATGATGGTAGATGCGGGCCGTACGGCTGTTCGACCCGCGCTTTCATCTGCTTCACGCGGCGCCGTTTCTTTTCCCTCAACCGGGCCGGGACGATTACCGCGAAATTTGACGTCAGCACTTTCGCCACATGCCGGGACCCCAGCAGCCACTCAAGCGTTACGTGTGAAGAAATAAGTTGCCCCCCCATTTCGGACATATACCAATGAACCGCGCGACCGCAGCTCTAGGATATTTTGCGCTAATCGGCCTTACGTCCTGCGGCGCGCCGGAAGAAAGGTGCGAGGCGCGCGTATCATCGGAATACCGTCAGGTTTCACGTCTCTTGGCCGAGGTGCAGGCGAATATTTCCCGGGGCTATGCCTGGGAGAACGAGATCAGGGACGGAGGGGATTTCAGCTTCTGTGCGGGCGGATATGGCGGAGGTTACGACGGCTGGGGCTGGGGAGGCGTGGGATATGGCACCTGCTATGGCGGGACCGATGTCGTCCGCAAGCGCGTGGCGATCGACCCCGCCGCCGAGATGCGCAAACGCGACGCATTACAACAACGCCTCAAGGCGCTTTCGACGCAAGGCCCCGAGGCCTGCGCTGCGCGCTACGGCTAAGCGCAATAAACCAAGCTGAGTGACGCGGTTGTTCGGCCACCCGGCTTTGCGCCTGTGGTCCTGCGCCATCCGTTCGGGTCTGGGGCAGGTGAAGACATTCCGGCACGGGTGCGGGGCAATATCCGATGTCCGTCATGCCCTCGCATTCGCCTCGGCGCCGACGGCCTTTCCCGGAAGTTCGGCTTTCTTGCCGTCGGCTGGAGCAAATCACGCCGCACGGCGTTGAACCTGATCGCTGCCCGGCTTCTTTTCATGCTGCCGGGCGACCCGGAACGGCATATTGCAAACACCGTCTAACCATGACCGACCCGCAGCGCGACATGCCAACAGATCCGCAGTCCGAGCCGTTTGAGGCGGTTTCGGGCCCCGGCTTTCGCGAAATCGCCTTGCCGTTCTGGACCGGCCCGGCGCGCAGGATCGCATGGATGCTGACCTGCGGCGTCGTCGTTGTCGTCATCGCAAATGTCGGCATCTTGTTTTCGATCAATCGCTGGAGCAAGGGCTTCTTCGATACGCTGGAAAATCGCGCCATCGAAGCGATTCCGCGGATGGTCATGATCTTTCTTCTTCTGCTTGTGCTCAGTGCGCTGATCAATTTCTGCCTTGTCCGGTTGCGCATGGGGCTTCAAGCCGAATGGCGGCGCTGGCTGACGGCTAGTCTGATCGACCGCTGGCTGGGCGACCGCACCTATTACAAGCTCGAGGTTTCCTCGACCGGAGTGAATGTCCCCGAGGCGCGCCTGTCGGATGACCTGAAACAGGCGCTGACCCCGGTTGTCGACCTGTCGGTCGGGCTTTTCAATGCGGTCCTGGCGACGATGACCTTCATCGGCGTATTGGCGCTGGTCGGGCGTGAGGTCCAGTTTCCCTCTGCCGCAGGGACGATCATCGTCCCCTATGGTTTTGTCCTTGCGGCGATCCTTTACGCTCTGGTTATGACCGGTCTGACATGGCTCATTGGTCGCCCCCTGATCGCCGCCGTCGAAACCCATAACGCCGCCGAGGCCGATCTACGCTTTGAATTGACCCGCGTCCGGGAAAGCGCAGAATCGATCGCCCTGATCCAGGGCGAGGATGAGGAAAAGCGCCGCCTCAAGCACTCCCTCGACCGCGTCGCCGCTGCCATCTGGGCCGTCGGCGCCAATCACGGACGCATCACCATCCTGACCAACATGAGCGCCGTCATGTTACCGGTGATCGCGCTGCTGATTGGCGCGCCAAAATACATGCAGGGGGGCATGAGCCTAGGCGAGTTGATGCAGGTCTCGGCGGCTTTCGTGCAGGTGCAACTGGCTTTCAGTTGGGTGATGGACAATTTCATCGTGCTGGCCGGATGGAGGGCCGCGGCGAACCGGCTGTCTGTCCTAATCGGCGGCATGGACGAGCACGAGCGGGCTATCCATGGCGCCGACGGCTCGCTGATCCGACTGCGGCAGGACGAGGGCGAGGAATTGCGCCTGAACGCGTTGATCGTGCGCCGTGACAATGGGATAGTCGTGATCGACGAGGCTGATGGGGTGATCGCGCGCGGCGAGCGCGTGTTGGTCGGCGGCGAATCCGGCAGCGGAAAAAGCACGCTGGTCCGGGCGATTGCGGGCCTATGGCCTTGGGGCAGCGGCGAGATCGTCCTGCCCGGCGCATGGCGGACAATGTTCCTGCCGCAGACGCCCTATCTACCGCTGGGCAGCATGCGCGCATGTCTCAGCTATCCCCATGCCCCCGAAACCCTGAGTGATGCCGAGGCCGCACGGGTGCTGGAGCGCGTCGGGATGGCCGGGTTCGTGCCGCGTCTGGATGACGAAGACCGATGGAGCCACGTCCTGTCGGGCGGCGAACGGCAGCGCATCGCTTTTGCCCGGGTCCTGATCGAACGGCCCGATCTGGTGGTTATGGACGAGGCGACCTCGGCCTTGGATGATGACAGTCAGACGCGGGTGATGAGGGCGCTGATCAAGGAACTGCCCGATGCCGCGCTGATCAGCGTCGCGCATCGACCGGGATTGGCCGAGTACCATTCGCGTCAATTGGAACTGAAGCGACTGCAGGGCAATGTCCGGCTCGTGCGTGGAGATCGGATCGGGCGACGGCTCGATACCTTTTGGGGTCGTCTCATCCATACTTACGGTCGGATCAAGCGCGTTGATGACGAGGTAAAAGGGGCACCGCCTGCCATCCCCGATCCGCGTCATCCTCCGCCGCATCTATAGGCCCAGTTGGCAGGTGGGCTACCGGCTGCTGGCGTGCCGAGCGGGAGTAGTGGATTGCGGGAGCAGGTAATGCTCTCCCCTCGGGGGCCTCCGGCGAGCCGATACGGTTGATGTCGTTTTGCGCGACCGAATCGGCCGCAATCCACCACAGCAATGCCAATCCCGCGACTGTCAGGGCCAAAACAATGGCGATGATCGCGGCGGGATGGTTACGGGCGGCGCGTTTCCTTCGATCGATTGCCGACCGACCGGATGATCAATCCTCAGAAGACCCCGGTCAGATAAAGCAGAATGATGACGATAACGGGGACGCCGAGCAGCCAGGCAACGATGCCTTTCATAGTATTCTCCTCTCTGTCGCGACCTCTTGGAGGTCGCGCTGCTCGCGCCGCGAACGGGCGCGGTGCACATGCCTTGTGGGTGTTCAACTCGCTGCCTGCGGCAATGTTCGCGATGGACTGCACACGCTTTCGCGATCAGCACAGACTAGAACATGCGCGATTGCGGGGGTTAGCGTCCGAGGAGCTGGTGTAATTTCGTCGCCATCGGCGGTGTGATCCCAGGTGGCCATCGAGGTGTATGTTCGAGGTGGAGTTTGGCGACTTCAACCACGGACCTTACGGAGACCCCGATGACCAAGACGAACATGGACCTGTCCGAGCTTCTGGCCAAGCACGATCAGGGTGACTTCCTGCGCGGCATTGCCGAAGCGGTGCTGCAACTGATCATGGAGACCGATGTGGACGGCATCATCGGCGCTGGCCGCCATGAGCGCAGCGGCGAACGCACGACCTGGCGCAACGGGTATCGAGAGCGCGCTCTCGATACCCGTTTGGGCACGCTGAACCTGCGGGTGCCAAAGTTGCGGCAGGGCAGTTACTTTCCGGGCTTCCTTGAGGCCCGCAAGACATCGGAGCAGGCCTTGGTCGCCGTCATACAGGAGGCATGGATCGGCGGCGTCTCCACCCGTCGCGTCGACGAACTGGTGCAGGCGATGGGGCTGAGCGGCATCTCGAAGAGCACCGTCTCGAAGCTGTGCAAGGACATAGACGAGCGCGTCGGCGAGTTTTTGAACCGCCCATTGACCGGCGAATGGCCCTATGTCTGGCTGGACGCCACCTACCTCAAGGTGCGCCAGGGTGGCCGGATCGTGCCCGTCGCGGCGATAATCGCCGTGGCCGCGAACACCGAAGGCCGCCGCGAAATCATTGGCCTGGCGATCGGCCCATCCGAAGCCGAGACGTTCTGGACTGAGTTCTTGCGCTCATTGCGTGCCCGAGGCCTTGGCGGGGTCAGGCTGGTGATCAGTGATGCCCATACCGGCCTCAAGGCAGCCATCGCCCGCGTGTTCGAGGCCACATGGCAGCGGTGCCGCGTTCACTGGATCAGGAACGCCCTCGCGCATGTCTCGCGCGGCCAGCACACCGTCGTTGCCGCCGCGATCCGGCAGGCCTTCGACCAGCCCGACCGCGCCCATGCGGGCGAAACCTGGCGCAAGGTGTCCGAACAGCTGCGCCCGCGTTGGCCGAAGCTGGCTGATCTCATGGACGCCAGCGAGCATGACGTGCTGGCCTATATGGGCTCCGCCCGTTCTTGCCTCAAACCGTCCCCCGGACGGTTTGCCGCTTCGCGGACCGGCGCGAACTCCCGCGACAGCACCGCACCAAGCTGCACTCCACGAACCCCATCGAACGCCTGAACAAGGAGGTGAAGCGGCGCGCCGATGTCGTCGGGATCTTCCCCAACGAGGCATCCATCATGCGCCTGATCGGTGCCGTGCTGTTCGAAACCAACGACGAATGGCAGACTTCGAGCCGCTACATGATGGTCGAGGCCTTCGCCCAGATCGACACGGAGGAAATCGACCCCATTCTCAGCATAACCACAAAAGCCGCCTGAATCATGCCCTCAGGCTATCAGGGAATTTACACCAGCTTGACGGACGTGACCTTGCGGGGCGTTTCTTTGCGCAGGGGAGCATCAGGAAGGAAGATGATCATTCCCTATGTCCGTTTGGTGCTAAACCATCTTTGGGTCGCCTGCCTTGCCGGAGCCGTGGTGATTGCTTTGCTGGCCATAGGGTTTGTGTCATCCGAGACTTTTATCTGGGTGGGGCCTTGGGTCTGGGTTTGGGCTTGCCCGCAGCACTTTTGAACTGGGCCTATCTCCGGACCGATCGTTCGCGTCAGATCGGCTGGAACTTGAAGATTGCTGATTGGGCGCGTCACGCCTGAACGGGCGAAGCCGCGCCAAGAAACCCCAGCAGACCCCGCTCGGACGCGCGCAACTCCGGGATTTCCGGGCGGGGCAAGGCCGAGAGCAACGCGGCCCGTTCCAAGCCGGGAAGCTGTGCCAGATCCATTACGGCGGGATGGATATATGAGGTGCGGCAGATGGCCGGTGTGTTGAAGAGCCGCTCGGCGGCGGCCTCGGCCATCATCCGAACGCTCAGCCGGGCGTCCGCCGCAAGACTTGTCGCCAATTCAAATGCTGCCAACGTGCCGCCCCAAGTCCGAAAGGTCTTTGCAGTCATACCCGCGCCTGCAAGCTCGCAGAGGTAGGCATTGACATCCTGCGAGGACAGGCTGTGGACCTCTCCCGCCGCGTCCAGATAGGTGAAGAGTTTGCGCCCCGGCAGATCGCCGATCTGCTGAAGGATGCGATTGAGGCGCTTGTCACGCAGGACATGGTGGCAAAGTTTGCCGCCTTTTGCGCGGAACTTCAGTTGGATAAGACCGTCGGCGTTAAGGCTCAGATGGCGAGTGAGCAGGGTCGAGGCCCCGAAGCTGCGGTTTGTCGCGGCGTAGGCGGGGTTGCCGATGCGCAGGCAGGTGCGATCCAGTAGCAGGACCAGCGCCGCAAGGCTAAAGTCCCGATCACCCGCATCGCCTTGCAGGTCACGGCGCATCCGTATGCGCAAACCCGGCAATGCAGAGCCAAAGGCGACAAGCTGGGCATATTTTGTCCCTGACCGTGTCGCCTGCCATTGCGGGTGGTAGCGATATTGCTTGCGCCCCCGGTCGTCACGGCCCGTCGCCTGCAGATGGCCATCGTGACGCGGGCATATCCAGACGTCCCGATAGGCCGGAGGGACAGCCAGCGCCCTGATCCGGGCAAGCTCGTCGCGGCTCAAGGCCTCGCCCGAGGGGCCGCGATAGCTGAAGCCCTTACCCGCCTTGCGCCGCGTGATGCCGGGCTCACTGTCGGAAACGTAGACCAGCACCGCCGTCATGTCTCAGTAATTGCCCGGGGGATCGCTAGCGGGAAATGATTGATCGGCCTGTTCGTCCACAACGTCCCAATTGCGGGGCGGCGCGGCCATTGCCTTGGGTCCGGCATCGCGGATGCTTTCCAGACGCGGCGCGGATCGGTCGCGCCGTGCGTCCAAAGCGGATTTCAACAGGAAGCCTGCGGCAATGCCGAGGCCGAGGCGCAGAAGCGGGTGTGGCATCAGGAAATCCTTTCTCAGATCATCGGCATGCCGCCGGTCACGGCAATCGTCGCGCCCGAGACAAAGCTGGACATCGGCTCGGCCAGCATCACATAGCTCGATGCCAGTTCGACCGGTTGGGCCGGGCGCTTCATTGGATAGTTCTCACCAAACTTCGCTACCTCCTCGGGTGGAAAGCTTGCCGGAATCAGAGGCGTCCACACCGGGCCGGGGGCGACGGCATTCACCCGAATTCCCTTCTTGGCCAACATTTGTGCCAGTCCTGCGGTGAAGTTCTGGATCGCCCCCTTGGTCGTGGCATAGGCCAGAAGTGTCGGGTTCGGCTTGTCGGCATTGATCGAGGCGGTGTTGATGATTGAGGCGCCGGGGGCCATATGCGGAATGGCGGCCTTTGCCAGATGGAACATCGCATCGATATTGACAGCAAAGGTACTCCGCCATTCCTCGTCGGAAATCTCGCTAATCTCGTCGAATTTCATCTGATGGGCGGCATTGTTCACGAGAATATCGATGCGGCCAAACTGCTCTACCGTCCGGGCCACGAGATCGCGGCAATGTGCCGGATCGCCCAGATCGCCGGGTAGCAGCAGACAGTCACGTCCGGCCTCTTGGACGATCTGCGCCGTGTCTTTGGCGTCATCGGTTTCGTTCAGATAGGCGATGGCCAAATCCGCGCCTTCGCGGGCATAGGCAATGGCGACGGCGCGCCCGATGCCGCTGTCGCCACCGGTGATCAGCGCGACCATACCGTCAAGCCGACCCGCGCCGCGCCAAGAGGTCTCGCCATGATCCGGGCGCGGCCTCATCTTCTTGAAGCTGCCGGGAAGCTTCTGGCTTTGTTCGGGAAAGGGTGGTTTGGGATAGTCCTTCATGCGCGTGACCTCATGGCGAGGCCCACCCCCTGAAAGCCAAGGTTCACGACCGGTGGTGAGCTTTGGTGTATAGGGGATGAACCCATCCGCCGCCGCATTGTTCCAACCTTAATCCCCGCGCTTGGGGATAATGCTGATGCCGCCGCTGATCTCCAGCACTGCGGCCTCGATGTCATCGAGGCGCTTCAGACCCTGCTGCTGACGCGCCGCCTCCAACACGTCGCCGATGCCGATTCTGGCCCGACGCATAGCGCGTTCGTCGATATTGCCGCCGCTGATCAATACGGTTGGCGCCCCGTCGAGCCAGAGCGCCACCCGGCGCGAGTTACGCTTGACGTAAGACAGCAGGATATCGACCGAGAATAGGGTGAGGATCAGGATCAGCGCATTGATCAGCGAAAAATCGTCGCCCAGCAAAGCCTGCTGAGTGGTCTCGGCGATGATCAGCAGCAGAACGAAATCGAAGGGTGTGGACTGGGCAAGCGTCCGGCGTCCCGAAAGCCGCGTGATGAGCAGCAGGATCGCATAGATGGTGACGCCCCTGACGACGGAATCCATTTCTCACCTATGGTAGAACAAGGATGCGGACGCTTCGATTTTCACCATCAAGGCCAAGCTCGAAGCGCGTCCAGCCGAAATGCATCGGTCGGGTCGAGATACGGACTTCATGCGGGGTCGTCCCTTCTGCGGTAAAGCTCATCACATGCGAGTGGGAGCCGAGGCTGCTTTCCACAGGGTCCGGCTGAATGCGGCCGATCTCGAAGAGGTCGAAAAAATCGGTTCCGATGCGAAGCCTGTGTTCGTCCCCCGGGCCGGTGAATGTCATCCGGATCTCGTCCCATGCCTCCCAGCGCGCGACACGGGGTATTTCGGCCACGGCCCCGGGAAAGCGGATCTCCTGCATATGTAAAGCACCGCCGCTGCCAGTCAGTCCAAGAAGCGCAAAGGTCATAGCGAGGCCATAGCCAAGCCACGCCAGACGCTGGACACGCCAGTAGCGTTCCTGAAAGTCGCGGTGTTCCTCCAATTGCAGCCCATCTGTGCGGATTGCAGGAATTCGAAGGTTTCCGGTCATGGTCGCAACCTCCTCACAGCTGAACATGAGCCGTAAAGCCCCGCTGAAAACCGCTGAACGAAGGGTTTGTTCCGGCCTCGCGAAGATTCGGCACCATGGAACCCCGATCCCCTGAGGGGGTTGTGGCCCGACCCCGGGCGCACCCGCCTTACGGT
>NZ_WMIG01000037.1 GCF_009711205.1 Paracoccus litorisediminis
CTGATCACCACCGAAGCCATGATCGCCGAAAAGCCCGAGCCCAAAGCGGCCGGCGGCGGCATGCCCGACATGGGCGGCATGGGCGGCATGATGTAATCATCCGCTCGTCGCAAGACAGCGAAGGCCGCCCCCTCGGGGCGGCCTTTTTGCAATGAGGGCTGTAGCGTTCGCAAACGGCCCATTCCTCCTGCACCGGCAGCCTCTGCTCTGCAGATCGTTGCGGTAGGTCCGAGTGACTGACCTGGAGAGGCGACACGGCGGCGGTAACGTACCAACTGGCTGCTTTGGGCCGGGAAACGATTATGCCCTGCATTGCCTACGACGGCTTTATACCGGCAGTGTGGCACTACCGCCTAAGAGGGGCTATTCGCCGATCAGCCCCGTCTAAATGCTCTCATCGTCGCCGTCGGACCTCAGGGCGTCAGCGATCTGATGATGGACCGTATTTTCGAAGTACGCCACCAGTTCCGCGTGCAAAGAGCTGTTCGCGTTTCTCCAGCTTGGCGCGGATGTCTTCAGATCGATTCATGTCGTTCCCCATTCCTCCAACCGGACCTGCCGCGTGCCGCTGGCCGGGTCAATGACCGAGCACCTATCCAGCGCGATACGCCTGACAGGATCTTGTGTCCGTCGCGATTGTTCCCTTCTCGCGGAACGGATGGTCTCGCTCAGTGCTCTGTGGCAGCATGCAGCCATGATCGAATTTCGCACGCTCGCCGATGACCATCCTGACCTCTGGCATTCGCCGCTTCTGCGAGGCGCGCTCCTGACACTTCAGTTCGCGCGAGAGCATGGCTCAATCGGCCTGACCAAGACCATGGCTTTCAAGCGCGTCTTCGTCCATTGGGCCGTCGAGCATTTCGATTGGCCCGGGAAGTCCGCCGAGGAGATGTTCCGGCACCAGAAGGTCATCAACGAATATGAGTTTCCTCCGCTCGAGCTCCTGCATTTTCTCCTGATTTCGCTGCGGCTGGGGCGTCACTACAAGGGTGAGTTTCGGATGACCAAGCGTGGGGCCGAGCTGGTAGATAGCCCGGGCCGCCTGTTTGCCGACTTGATCCCATACTTCGTGCTGCAAATCGATCACGCGTCCTACGCACGCTTCGACGACCGTCCTGTCGGCACCTGGGATATCTGGATGAACGTGATCAACATGGAAGCGGACCACGGCACGACCGAAGCCGCGCTGTTCGAAACCTTCTATGGCGAGGCCCATGACTGGCACACTGCAGGCTGGCGAGAGATGGGCGCGTTTTCGTCATGTGTCCTGAGACCGCTCGCATGGGCGGGGCTGATCAGCGAGATACGCGAAGGCGATCTCGGGAGCCGGGTCTGCCACGTCTTCAAGACCCCGCTCTGGCGCAGCGCAATCCATCTTGAAACGGACGTCCAGCTTTCTCCGATTTGCGTTCAATAGGCACGTCTTTCCGCTAGGCGAGCCGGGTCTCAGGATCGCGGAATGCAACATCGCTCCGCGGGCGCGGGAGGCAGTCATTCCATTCCCGAAAACAGGCCTACGCCCCCTTGATACCCTTTTCGTTTCCCGCAAGCTGTAACCTAGGCAATGGATTTTCGCCCGCTGGTCGGCTGGGCGGGTCAGTCTTACGGGGCAGGACACTGCTTGTTGTATGAATGACCGTTTCGGTGAAGCTGCGTACGGCACCAGGGGGCGCACCCGATGACCGCAATGGGCCGGATGGACGTAGGGCGTTGCAGGTAGATCCCAATCAAACCCAGGAGTGCATTAGGCAGGACTGAGTTCATGGACAGCAGGTTACTCGACGCGAGCCTTCGCTGGCGCGGTAAATATTTCCGCTCATTCGCGATCCCGTCAGGATGTCTGCGATCAAAGTGCCACATTGATTTATGTAGAAGGCTTCGTCCAACCGCGCAGGCGCGGAAGCATTAACGGCAATCGCGGTCAGCAACGGGGAAACGCGTCAGTGGCGCAGAGATTCGCAAGCGATGCCGTCGTTGTCGCGGTCGAGCCAGTATTCGCCGCGTTTGAGCGCCGCTTGGGCTTCTTCCCAAGTACTGTAGTCGGAGCAGCGAGTGGGATTCCGGGCCTCGGCCACAGTGACGGTCGAGGCGATGAGGACGACGGCAAGGGTCAGGTGTTTCATGATAGTCTCAATTAATTCTGCCTTTCCCTTAACACTCGTCCCGGCGAGATACGTCATGGCCTTTCGGTCAGGTCGTATCTGGTGCGGCCAATGCAACCGCAGATTTTTTTGGTGCAGCCCGACGCCCCGGCTCAGTGCAGTCCGCTCCGTCTATAGTAGCAAGTCGACCATCGGGCGTTGCCACCGCGCCACAGCACTCGCAGGGGGCGGCGTCGCAGAGGCGATCAGGTTGAAAAGCCGTTTGTCGCACTGATTGTTTTGTGCGAACGAAATGGCAGTGTTATCGAAAATAGCAGGATACGAACATGGCTACGGGCGTTGTAAAGTGGTTCAATAACGACAAAGGGTACGGATTCATTCAATCCGACGCGGGAGGCCCGGACGTCTTTGTTCATATCTCTGCGGTTGAGCGCGCCGGTATTCGTAGCCTGCCCGATGGGCAGAAAGTCTCCTTTGAAGTTGAACGCGGCCGGAACGGCAAGGATAGCGCCGTCAATCTGGCGCTCATCTGACGGGAAGTTGCCGTATAGTCGTCGGGGCGGGTTCCTGCCCGCCCTCGCGTCGCCAGTATTTCGGCGTCCCGACAAGGGCAGAAACGTGCGCAGCGAATAAGGCGCGCCGAAGTAATACCATGCGTGACCAATCTTTCGCTAATATGGCGGCAGCATTGTCTTGACAGGGTGTGAACATTGGTCGCGCCCCGGATTGCGCCAAAAGCGGAATGCAGCCGCGATGGGCTCAAGCGGCGCGATCACCTCCCATGAAAATTCGGGGATGCGTCGCATCGCCGGATCAGCCGCCGATCTTCCGCAGCAGCTTTTCCTCGATCCCCTGCATGATCGCGAGGGCGCGAGCTTCCTGCGGCCTCAACGCCCGCAGCATCTCCTCGGCACCCAATGTGGGGTGCTCCTCACGGAACTCCTGCAGGACGGTTTGGGCCGTTGCGACTTCGCCTGGTTCAGGTGCTGGGGCTTGTGGGACGGCGGTTGCCGCCGCCGCGCCATCCGGCCTCGCTGCTGTGCCCCCAACAGATTCGACGCTCGGATAGGTGAGCGGCCCACGGCCCTCGATGCGCCGCGTCAGGTCCTCGACGGTTTCGCGCAAACGCCGCAGGCCTTCGCCGTCGCGCGAGGGATAGGGCAGGGATCCCTTCTGCGCCGCCATCAACCCCTTAAAATAGGGATCTTCATAATAGACGATGCGCTCGGCGATGATCGGATGCTGACGCTCGGGGATCAGGATAACCTTGTCGCGATCGAGCTTTTTCAGCTCATCCGGGGTCATCAATGGCCGTTCTTCGTTGCGCCGCGAAATCGAGCGGCGCAGCAAACCCGAGCCATCGCGTGAGAGACTATCGCTGATTGCGAGCTTGGTGGTCTTGCCGAGACCGTCTGAGACCTCTTCGGCGGTCTTCTTCTCGTTCGGGGCGAGATAGAGCTTGATGCCGGCCGCGGATTCGATGCCCAGGCGTTCATTCTCGGAATAGGGCGTCGATTCCAGACCGGGGATCGATTGGGTAATGATCGAGACCCGTCCGCCATGGCCGGCCAGCTGTTTCAGGGATTGGACAATAATCGGCATCGGCCCAAGCTGGTCGAATTCATCGAGCATGATTTTCACCGGCCAGGGTTCCTGGACCGGATCGGGCATGCTGGCGCGAAGCGTGGCGATGAGCTCGCCGAAGAACAGCCGGATCAGTGGGGCCAATGTCTTGATGGCATCGGCATTGACCACCAGATAGACCGCCATCGGCAAGCGACGCAGATCGGCGAAGGAAAAGTCATTGCCGCTGGTGGCGCGGTCGACGGCGGGGTTGTTCCACAGCGACAGCCCGGCCCCACTCAGCACCGAGGCATGCGAGCTGAGCGTGCGGTCGGAATAGCCGGCGAATTTGCGGAAGGTCTGGGCGGCGGAGACATGTTTCACCTCCTCGGCATGGGCGGCATAGGCGCTCGAAGTGGCCCCCTGACCGAAGAGAATGCGGCTGATCTCGCCGATGGTCGGGCGACCGCGTTCGATGGCTAGGAGGCCTGCTGCAATGAAGAGATCGCGGCCCTCGGTCAGAAAATCGCCGGCGCTGCCCTTGTCCGAGACGGTGAGGAAGTAATCCGCGATCTTGGCAAGCTCGGTATAGCATTCATCGGCATGGCGGATGCGGGCGACGCGCTCGAGCGGGTTATAGCGATGCGAGGGATGATCAAAATCGAAGGGCGAGAAATAGAAGATCGCATCGCCCTGGGCCTGGCGATGGCGCGAGGTCGCTTCAAAAAGCTCGCCCTTGACGTCGAGCACCACCATCGAGCCGGGAAACAGCAGCAGGTTCGGGATGGCATAGCCGACACCCTTGCCGGCCCGGGTCGGGGCGACGACGAGGCAATGCGGGAATTTGTCGTAATCCGCCGCGATCAGCGCCTTGCTGGTCTTCGGTTTGCCGAGTTTGCCGAAGACCAGGCCGCGGCCAACGGGCTGCAGGAGGCCATTGCGACGGATCTCGGCCTTGCTCTGGAAATGCGCCTGGCCATATTCGGTGAGTTTTTGGCCAAATGACATGATCAGCGCAAAACCTGTGAGCAATGCCGCGCCGATCAGACCGAGGCGATAGCCCGAGGCCCAGGGCTCCTTCCACATCTCCGGCCAACCTGGAAACTGCCGGATGAGGGTAAACATATCACCATTCAGCGCATTGCCCCCGCTTTGCAATTGCACCCAGACCCCGCCAGCCATCAATCCGAGGATCAAACCGAGACCAGCAGCCACCGGTAGAATGATCAGCAATCGTGCTACGCTCATCTCTCGCGATCCCCGGGCTTGTCTCGCTCCTCCCGGTGGAGGTCAGCCTGATCAGGTGGCTGGTGCCGCAGCCCGACATAGCCTTCGAATGTCATGCGATAGTCCTGTGGGATCATCCTGTCCCAGATCTCCGAGACCTGAGCGGCGGCCTCGTCTGACGCTGCGGCCAGCCGCCCGGCATCGCGGGTCAGGGCAGCGATCTCGGTGCGCCCCGAACTGCGAGTGTCAGGATCATCGGCATAGGCGTAATGCCAATCGGCCCGCGCCATTCGTTTCTCGAGAATCTCGACGGCGAGCTTTTCCGGCGCAACCGGCGAGCGCGGCCCATCTGCCTGCATCAATCTCTCGGCCGCAAGGCTTGGTCGCTCACCGGGCAGATGCAGGCGAGACGGATCGGAAAGCTGGCCCTGCATGTCGCTAGTTGTCGAACGGGCGGCAGGTAAAGCCTCGTCGTCCCTCTGGTGACCTGGCATCATGATCGCCGGCATCGACCCGGCGACGTTATCCAGCATACGGCGGGTCTCAGCTGCTTCGGCAGCACGCGCGATGATTTCTGCCCGGAGAGGCTCGCTGGCCGCCGGTGCCAGATAGTCGCGAAGTCGCTGCAAGAGGTTTGGCCGGGTCTGCGTCATGTTATTCCACCTCAGGCGGGGATGCGGTGAATGTGAAGCGAAGGCGACCGTTGCAAAAACGGCCGCCCGGCGCTCAATAGCCAAGCCAGGCGAAGAGCTCAGCGGTCACGGTGAATTTCTCAGCGAGATCCTGGCGGACCTCTTCCGGATCATGGCCATGGGCGCGGATCAGGCGCTCGGCCTCGGGCTCGGAAAGTTCGGGATGATCGGCGGCGAATTCCCAGCTGGTCATGCGTCATCTCGGTGATCGTCATCGAGCCCCGGAAACCACAGTTCCAGAATGCCGCGGTTGTGGCCGATACGGCCGGCCTGGATCACCAGATCGATCGAGCCGGAGAGATAGCGCAGCACCTCGGTAAAACTCAGACGGGTACCCGTTTCCAGGACGAGAAGCGCCAGTTTGTCAAAGGCCTTGCGGGCGGTTTCGGCATGGAGCGTGGTGAAGGAACCGCCATGGCCAGAATTGATCGCGCCGAGATAGGTGACGGCTTCGCGCCCGCGCAATTCGCCGAGGATGATCCGGTCGGGGCGCAGGCGCAGCGTCGCCTGCAAGAGCTTTTCGGGCGAGCGCGACGAGGCGTCATCGCGGCTGGCGACCAGGCTGACATGATTGGGCTGCCCCGGCATCAGTTCCGGCGCGTCTTCGATCAAGACCAGACGCTCTTCCGGCGGGATCATCCATTGCAAGCGACGGGCAAGTTCGGTCTTGCCGGTTGAGGTGCCACCGGAGACTAGGATGTTGAGTTTCTCCGAGACGGCTGCCCGCAGAAAGGCATCGGGATCCCCGTCAGCTTGGATCAGCGCGCGAATGGATCGGATCTTCTCCCGCCTGGCGGCCTCGGATGAGGTTTCCGGGGGCCGCAGGAAAGTAAATCGCTTCGGCTCGTCACGCGGGCCGCGGGATCGGAACAGGCGCAAGGCCAACACCGCGCCATGGGCCGATGCCGGTGGCAGCACAGCCTGGGCGCGCAAGGTGACGCCGCGAAACCGGACGGTGGCCGAGACCATCGGCAATTGTTCGGTCAGCGGCTGGCGCACCTCATTGGCGATTTGGCAGGCGAGGTCACTGACCGCAGCGGGGGCCAGGGTCAGATCCACGACCTCTGCCATATGGGCGCTACCGCTGCGCTCGATCCAGACCCGACCATCGGCATTGATCGAGAGCTCGATGGCCTCTGGATCCTCGATCAGCGGCGCGAGCGGTTGCAGATAATGTTCGAGAAAACCAGCCGCCATCAGAAGAGCTCCAGATCGGTGTTCACCCGCACGATCACCACTTGACCCTGATCGAGGGTGATGGTCGGCGGGCGGCTCAGATAACCGGCCATCACACCGCTGACCGCAGTGGAGGCTCCTTGGCCGATGCCGGAATAGAGCTCCGTAAGGGCGGAATCGTCATCCCGATCATCGCCGTCGCTGGCGGCGGCCTCAAGAATGCCGGGCAGCGCCCCGATCACCGAGACCATGGCGGCGGCGCCAAAGCGGCTGATTGTATGGTTTCTGACCTTGCCGCTGAGGCCGGAACGGCCGACCCGATTGCTGCCATAGCCTTCCAGCCGGACGGTCAGGCCATCGGCGCGGATCAGGCGGTCCCAGGCGATCATCACCCGGCGCTGGCCTTGGGTGATCTCGCTGGAATAGCGGCCATAGAGCTTGGCGCCGCGCGGAATCAGCACCTGGCTCATATCCATCGACCACACATCCTGGCTGACATTGGCCACGACATTGCCGGGCAGGCTGGTCTCCACCGAGGTCTCGAGCGTCGCCTCGATCATCGTGCCCTGGACGATGGTATGGCCGGGATGGGCAATGTGCTCGGCCTTGGTCACCTCGGCACGTGCGGCCCCCGCGCGCAGGAAGTCGGGCTCTCCGGCATTGGTCGATCCAACGCTTCCTGGCTCCATGCCGGTGGCGGAACCCTGGCCATGTGCCGCTGCGTTGCCGCCGGCGCGGAAGGCGACCATCGGCGAATTGATCTGGCGTTGACGCTGCTCGGCGGCCTCCTGACGGCGGCGTTCGAGATCGGCAAGGCGCTGCGCTTCGGCTTCGGCGGCGGCCTGATCGGGCAGACCCAGTTGCGCGGCATTCAGCAATTCTTCCTCAAGCCGGCGGCGTTCTGCTTCCGCCGCGCTGAGCGCCTGCTCCTGCTCGGCAGCCTTGGCTTTCTCAACCTCCAACTCGGCCTGAAGATGCTCTACCGCCGCCTTGTTTTCGAGCTCGAGACCGGCGAGACGCGCGCGCAATTCTTCGAGCGCCGGATCCGGTGCCACGGCCGGTGCGGGTGCAGTCTTCTCGGCAGAGGGTCGCAAAACCTCGGGCTGCGACCTCGTCACTGTGAAGCCCGCGAGGCCGGGATCCTGCTGGAATTCGGTGACGCTGGAGGTGGGCAGGCTCTCAACTTCTGCCTTGTTCTCAGTGCGCGGCATCATTGCCCAAGCGCCTATGGCCGTGCCGATGACGAGCGTTACTGCTGGACCCAAATAGGGCCGGAGATTGCGTGTTGTTCGGGGCGGAGCTTTCAGCCGGGCCAGTCGGGCCGCGACCTTGTCATCCTGTTCCTCGGCCATGGCTCACTCCTCCCGGCCGGTGACGCAGATATGGTCGTCGCCATAGCGCAGCACCCAGCGCTCCGAGCGCGCCGAGGCGGTGATGATCTCGCCCTTGGTGTTGCTGTTGACGGAATATTCGCGACCCTTGCCGTCAACGCGAAACAGCGACGGCATCGGCGCACCAGGCGGAATCTGGAAATAGGTCTTCTGGCCATCGTCCGAGACCCCGATGGGGGCAAAATCCGCGCCCGAGCTGCCCTGCGAGACTGCGTAGCGCATTTTCTTCGGTGGTGCGGTCGGCAGCGGACGCACGTTTGGGGTGGAGCGGCTGTTGCGGCTTTCACCGGGGGAATTGAACTTCACCGACCAGTTCGGCACCGCCCGGCTTTCCGAGACCTGCAGGAAATAAAACCGGCGATTGGTCTCGACGGTGACATTGGTCGAGGCCCCCTCGATCACCGGTTTGATGGTGAAAACATTGGCACCCTCGAGCTTGTCGATCTGGAAGCTCTCGAGATCACCGGCTGCGACCGAACGGATCTCCTCGCCCTGGCCGAGCTCGATCAGGGTGATGTTCCGGATCCGGGTCGAGACATGATAGACCTGTCCCTCGACGAAACTGGCATAGGTCACCCGGGCATCGCGCGATCCGGCTTTCGGTCGCACTTCCGCCGTAGCGGTGAGGGGCAGGGCGGTCAGAAACACCAGGGCCGCCGCGCTGTGGAAAAACCTATTCATCCTTCTGGGCCTCCAGAGAATCCGAGCTGACGCGATAGCCGGTGACGACGAAGCCGAACGGGTTCTGCCAGACCAGTTCGAGCGCACTTTCCTGCGTCGGCTGGAAACGGTAGCTGACCGTGGCGGTGAAATTCCCCAGCCGCTCGGGTTGGTTCGGTCGGGACAGGGTTTTCACGAAACGCACCTGGGCCGTGCTGTCATTGACCTGGTTGATCGAAAGGACTTCGAGCTTTACCCGTCCGGCCTCGCCATAAAGCGTGGGCGGGTAATTCGGGTTTTTGCCGTCCCAGAGGGTCTGCAATGAGGTCTGCGCCTCGCCGGTCGATTGCCGCCAGGTGCGCAACATCCGGGCCTCGTTGTCATTTGGATCGTAGGTCTCGCGGTCGAGCACATAGCCGTAGAGCAGGCTTTGCGTGACCGCATCGGCATGTTCCATCGTTGCGCGTTCGACTTCGACGGCGCGACTGGCGATGCCGGTGTCGCGATCGACAATGGTGAGATAGGCTTGGGTCTGTTTGAGCGGCAGCAGGGCCAGCGTGGTCGCAAGGCCAAGCATGCCGCAAGCCATGCCGCCAACCGCCACGAGCCAGGCCAGCTTTTCCCGGCGAGTCGGCTCGATCAGGAGCTGTCTGGCGAGCAGCTTTCTCTCTTCAGACAAGGCGTCTGTCATGGATCTCTCCCGAGATGATGGGGGGCTGGACCTGGCGCGTCTAGTTTCGGCGCATGAGGTCGAGAGCCGCGAGTTTCTGGCGCAGCGCCATGCCGGCCTCGCGGGCCGAGCGCTGATGCGGAGTGGATTTGCCATCAGAAGTGCCCGAGGGCAGGCCGGACAGCCCGGCGAGATATTGCTTGGGATGGGCGAGTCCATGGGCGCCCATGGCATTGGCCCCGACCTGACTTGGTCGCTGCAGCGAGGACCCGGCGAGGCGCATGGCTTCGGGGGCAATGGAAGCGAGGTTCATCTGGCCGGTAATGTGATTGGCGGCTTCCGGGATTTTCATCAGGGCGAAGATCCCGACAAAAACCACGACCATGAAGCCAAGGATGCTACCGAGGTTTTGGACATCCGCTTGCTCACGAAACTGAGTCTCCGCCATGGCAACTACGGCGGATATCACCGCCGAGGCCGCGATCGGATACATCAGGTAGGAAACGAAGGAGGAGAGCCAGGCCTCGAACAGCGGCTTGGTGCGATTGAAGATGGTGAAGATCATCGCCAGCGGTGCCACGCCGAGCAGGAAGGCGATCATGATCTTGGCAAAACCGACAACCAGCACATAGACCGCCATCAGCACAGCAAGGATGAGGAAGAATAGCGCACCCAAGACACCACGGGTGATCGAGCCCATGCTCTTCATCACCCCATCAGCCGAGTCCCCCATGTCACTGGCAAATCCGTCCATCGCGGCGTTAATGTCGCCAGTAGCATCGGCAATGCTGAAGAAACCAAGAGCCAGGTTGCCGCTGGCCGAGGTCAGCGCGTCATAGAAGCTGCCGAAGTTCGCCCAAGAAAAGGCGAACATATAGACGAGCAGGATTCGGGTCGCGATTTGCACGGAATCCCGCGCACTCATCCGGTAAATGCCGAGCGCCATGTTCATGCCGATAAGTAGCAGAAGCAGGGTGACGAGCACGGTCCAGAGCGGGCCGACCGCGGCTGCGGTGCTTTCAAAAAAGCGCTCGCCGGTGGAATGCACACTGGCATCCAAGGTTGCGAGAATATCCGTGACAGTGCCCATCAGAACTTACCGCCGCACATCGCCTCGACTTGATCGCGCAGACCTCTGGCACGGGTGATATATTCACGGCCCACCACGCGACGGTTCCATGCAATACCGTCGCGGGCCGCCACCTGGCTTTCGATCTGCGCGACATCCGAGAAAGGCGCAACCTTGCCAGCGCAGGTGCAATCACGCGTTGCCAGAACCCGGCGCATTTGCGCATAGGAGTATATCATCCTTCGCGCATAGGCGTCGAATGACGGCCCGGTGAAAGCCTCCGATGTTACATCGGGGACCCGCTCGCAGCTGCTATATGGCACGTTCTCGGTCAGTGCGTTTTGCACATCCAAAGCCTCTGATTGCCGTGAGAGGCGAAGAAAATCCTGCTCAAGTCCCTCGGCCTGGTCATTCAGCTCGCGTTCCGGCGTCGGCTCATCCGCCACGCGATCCAGCACGGCGAAGGGGTTTTCTGTGGGCGTCTCGCTGCTCGGCGCCGAAGCCTCGCCCGTTGCCCGCCAGGCGGGAAAGGCGATGACGGCCGTCAGGGTCAAAGCGAGGGCAGCGCCTCCGATCATGATGGGACGGCGCATGCTCAGTTCTCCAGTTTGATGCTCAGGTATTTTTCTTCATCGGCGGCGGTGGCGGCATCGATGATTCCGGCCTCGCCCATGCCCACGGTCTGGACCGCCTGCATGGCCCAGACATTGGCGAGCGCGATGCCCAGTTCAGCGGTGACGCGGGTATTGAGATCGATGGCCTGTTTGAGGTTTTCCGTGTCCTCGATCTTGCCAACCAAACCATCGATGCGGGTCAGGCTGTCGCGGGCGCCTTGCGACGAGGATTCCGCCGCTACCGACAGGAAGGCATTCACATTGGCCGCAGTTCCGATCCGCGCGGCTGGCGCATCCTCGCTCTCGGCGAGCTGATCGACCCTCGCGCGTTCAACGCCAGCCGAGGCGAATGCCTTGTCGACATGGGAGGACACCGTGCCGCCGCCCAGCGTGCTGCCCTCGGAGAGCACAGAGGACCAATTGCCGGATTTCGCGGCATCGAGCGAGGCGGTCAGATCGCTGAAGCCGGGCATGATCTCCTTGAGGAAGCTCTCCTTGTCAAAGCCGAGCTCGGCCAGAGAAAGACCATCCTTCAGCGCCGCGATCTGGCTGTGCAGGAGCTGAATCTGTTCGATCAGTTTCAGGGTCTGGGCGTCGAGCTTTACATTCTGCGCCACCTGTTCCTTCAGCTGCAGTTTTGCCTCGGAGATCATCTCCTGGAGCCGGACAATGCTGGTGACATCGATCGTCGGCACGCCCTGGGCGGTGATCGCGACCGGCAGCAAGGTCAGCAGGGAGGCGGCCAGAATGCGGTGCATTGCCTTGCCAAAGCTCATGGCGCCAACCTCACTTGCAGATAGGTCTCGTCCTCGGCATAGGCCTGCAAAAGCAGGGCATGGCGCGCCGCCTCCACCTTGCGCTGGGTTGCCTGCAGCCGGGTCAGGATCGCGGCCATGCGGGTGACTTCGGCCCGGGCATAGGTATTGAGGTCCATCGCCTCCTTGACCGAGGCGGTCGCCCCGATGCGGGCGGTGATCGCCTGGAGCCGGGTTGCCGCGGCCTGCATGCCGGTCATCGAACGGCTGGCGTAATGCAATCCGGCATCGGCGATATTCGAGCTCTCGGCGATGACCATGTCCTTGGGATCGAGGGTGGCGAGATCATCGGCGCCGCTGATCCGTCCGGCATAGAGTTGGTAATGCGCCCGGATGCGGCGGACGTAGTTTTGCGTCTCGGCATAAGGCGGAATGCCATTGTACTTCTGTACCGCGCCGGGCCCGGCATTATAGGCGGCCAGCGCCAGCTCCATCGAGCCGAACTTGCTCAATTGCTGCAACAGATAACGGGCGCCGCCATCGAGCTGCAGGCGCGGATCATCGTAATAGGCCGGATAGATACCGAGGCCCTGCGCGGTGCCCGGAATGATCTGGGTCAGGCCGAAGGCGGCTTTTGGGCTTTTCGCGCCGATGCTGAAATTCGATTCCTGCTTCACCAACCCTTGAAACCAGCAGCGGAACTCCACCGCATTGATCCCGGCCTTGGCCAGAGCCGGATGGTTGCTATACCGCATTGCCGTCTCGGCAATCATACCCTCGATGGTGGCCGGCGCATCGCCAAAGAGCCGCTCGGCGTAGGGATTGTCATCCTCCACGGCATAGACCGCATCGGCGGCGAAGGGGGTGCCGCCCGGCTCACTCCCGTCTTCGAGATATGGGATGAAGGCGCTGGTGCCGGTCAGAAGACGCAGGGTCTGATCCAGCGCGGCGAGCTGGGCATCCTGCTCGTTCAGAAGCGCCGCGCGGCGGGAGTTTTCCTGGGTCTCGGCGGCGCGCTGCGCCAGATCCTGCTGTTTCTGTAACAACCATCCGGCGATCTGCTTGAGATCCACCGCGGGCACACCGGCAGCATGGGCGCCCGGGCCAGCGCCAAGGGGCAGGGCGGTGAGGGAAAGCGCGACTGCCATGGATCTAAACCTCCGGCACATCGCGGAACTCGCAATCGCCAGCAGCGTGTTCGAGGAGCGTCATGCCGGGCCAGCAATTGGTCTTGCGGATTGGTGCCTCAGTGGCGCAGCCGGCAAGGCCAAGCAGCAATGATCCAAGCAGAAAGCCTCTAAGCATGATCCATCCTCCAGAAAAACGGGCGGGTCTCAAAACCCTCGCCAAAGGCGCGCATGGCCGATTTGCCGCCGCTCAAGGCGGTCAGAAGCGGGCCCAGGGGCGAAAGATCGACATCGAGGAGTGTGGAGCCGGTCGGGCCATTCCACAGGGCGCGTCGTGGCCCATATTGGCCTTCGAGAACAAAGCCGAGCTGGTTTTCCGTCAGGTTGAGCCCGTCATATTGGCTGGGGGTGGCCTGGCCATTCGGGAAGATCAGCCGATGCGGCAGGCCCTCGAGAATGGTCTTGGCCCTGCTGGCCTCGATCTGGCTCGGGAATTGCGTCATCAGCACCATGGTCACCGCGAGCTTGCGCATGGTGACCGCCCATTTCGGCATGCGCGCGGCGAAGAAGGCATCATCAAGCGCGGCATGGGCCTCATCGATGATCAGGAGCGTCGGCACCCGGTCTTCGAACATCAGCTCCAGCCGGCGGAAGATATAGCTCAGGATCGCCGTGCGCTCGCTCGCGTGTTCGAGGATCTCGGTCATGTCGAGGCCGACGACATTGCTGCGCCGGAAATCGACGACCGGCTGATCCGTTGCCCCGAACACCCAATTATAACGCCCCTCGGGCCCCCATTCCGCGACCCGCATGGCAAGCTCGCGCCCGTCCTGGACATCGCCGACCAGGCTCTCGAAATGTTGGAAGCTGCGCAGTGCTTCGGGTGCCGCGGCGATCCGGCGTATAGCTGATTTGAGTGCTGCTGATTGGATCGGCGAGAGTGTCCCGCGGCGCTCGATCAATGCCGAAAGCCAATCCATCAACCAGGCCTCGCCGCGGGAGCCGGTCTCGGTCAGCAGCGGATTGAGTCCAGTGGGCTGTCCGGCGCGGATCCGGGCATAGGCTCCGCCCAAAGCCGCCACCAGACTTTTCAGTCCCTCATCCTTGTCGAAAATGATGATCCGGGGCCGCACCCGCAGGGCCTGGGCGGCAAGAAAGGCGACCGTGGTGGTCTTGCCGGAATCTGATGGTCCGAGCACCAGCGTGTGGCCCAAGGGCGGCTCGGCTTCCGGCCGCCCCGGTCCCTGGAAGCTGAAGCGATGCGGCGCGCCGGACACGCTTTGAAACACGGTGATCGGCGTGCGCCAGTGCAAAGCCTCGGCCGGACTGCCGGCATCGCTCATATGCAGCGAGGCCATATCGGCGAAGGTCGTGGTTGCGACCGTCATGCCCCAGCATTGGTAATCCATATTGCCGGGATGGCTGGCAAAGAAGCTGGCCTCGAGACTATGGGTGCAGCGGGTGAGTTTCACCCGGACGCGTTCGGCCATGCCCTTGATCTTCGAGATGCGGTGGTCGAGCGCCTCTCGGCTATCGGCGAAGACGGTAATGGTCAGCTGATGCAGGCCGACGCTCTTGCCGCCGCTTTCGACCTCATCAGCGGTCTCGATCAGCTGCTGCTGGATGGTGGTGGCGAGATCATCGGCGGCCCGCATTTGCTCGACGCGCAGACGCACCCGTCCGGCGATCTTTTCCGCAGCAATCGGGGTAAAGCTGTGGCAGATCACCGTATCGAGGGGGGAATCGAGCGCATCGAGTATGCCCGGCCAGGTTTCCTGGCTATAGCGCTTCACCGCCAGCATTGCCGCGTGGCGCGGCCCGCCAATACCTTCGTCGAAGATGATCTCGTCACGATAGAAGGTGGCGCTCGAAGCTACGGCATCCTCGGCAATCAGGCTCATCTCGCCGCGCCAGGCCGGGGCGAGAAGCCCGGTGCTGATCGCGGTGTAAAAACCGATCAGGCTGCCATCGCTGATCTTGAGGCGGCGAGTGATGACATGGGGCAAGCCGTTTTCCAGCACCTCGACCAGCTCGCGCAGATCATGCTGGCGGGCGTCGGTATCCGCTTCCAGAAGCTTTGCTGCCGCCTTGCCGAAAAGTGGGATGCGCAATGGCGCGGGCAGCGACGAAACCACCGTCAGCACCACCACGAAATCATGGAGATCCTGCGCCTCGAGATGGTTGCGCCAGGCGCGGTCGAGATCACCGGCGAAACCCTCGCCAGGAATGGGGGTGAGCCCGAGAACGGACTGGCGGTGCAGGCGATGGATATAGAAGCTGAAACGCTCGTCGAGCCCGTCGATCATCGCGGCCAGGGCACGGCGCAATTCATGAATATCATGCGGTGCGGCGGTCATGCCGTCGAGGCCGGCAATCTCGAGCGAGATCATCAGCCCGTTCTGTCGGGTCCTGACAATCTCGTCATCCAACTCGATGAGATAGGGCAGGTGGGTGAAGAAGCCCGGATCACGCGGCAGCAGGGCCTGCGCTCTGGAACCCGCTCGATTGTGCCTTGTCCTAGACATAGCGTCGGCCCTTTCTCCGGGTGCGGTTCAGGGTCGGCGGGGTCTTTTGCAGGATGACCCGCAGCACCTGGGCGCCATTGGGATTGGCGGCACTGGCAATGCGGGCGAGCCCGTACCAGACCGGCCCGAGGGCGAGGAAACTGAGCGACAGGAATGGGTGCTGGGATGTCCACATGAAGGGCAGCACGGTGATCCCGGCCACCGCCAGCATATAGGGCATCGGCAGACCCCAGAGCTTCGCCTGACGCGTCAGCCCGAGAATGACCGGGGTGCGTTCCATGGCTCAGAGGAAACTGTTGAGATTGCTGACCAGCGTCGAGGCCGGCATGGCAATGATGGCGCCGATGATGATGTAGAGCAGCCAGGCCCAGGGCGCGCGATTGAGCGCCGCCATGATGCCGACGATGACAAAGGCGGTGGAGAAGAACCAGACCACCGGATTGCCCATGATCCAGGTCGTCCAATTATTGCCCAGCGTATTGGCCTTGGTGAAATCGATGCCCTGATTGGCCTGGGCGAATGCAGCAGAGGCAAGACCTGCCAGCGGCAACGACAGGACAAGCGGGATCGCCCGGCGAAGTTGCCGGAGAGCAGGGGTGGGGAGCATGGGATGGATCCTTCTACTGGGTCGTGAGCAGGAGTCGGTGATGTTCGGAAAGCACCCGGATCACATAGTCTCGGGTCTCAGCGTAGGGCGGCACGCCACCGTATTTTTGCACGGCCTTTGGTCCGGCATTATAGGCGGCCAGGGCCAGCATCGGGCTGCGAAATGCCTGCAGTTGCGCGAGCAGATAGCGGGCACCGCCATCGAGATTTTGCATCGGATCTGAGGCATCGACCCCCAGCATGACGGCGGTGCCCGGCATCAGCTGGGTGAGGCCAAGCGCGCCTTTGGGACTGCGTGCCTTCGGGTTGAAACGGGATTCCTGCCAGATCATGGCACGAAACAGCGCCTGCCATTCCTGTGGCGACAGATCGGCGGCGCGCAGGGCAGGGTGATGCTGGTAGCGCGCGGCCACCTGATCGATCCCGGGCATGCGTGTCGAGGATGTTCGTGAAGGGGCCGATGTTGCGTCGGTGTTTAAGGCCGCGCGGACCACCTCGTCCTCCGTCTCGGAGAATGGATCGGCACGCCTGGCCGGCGCGGGCAGGAGGCGCTTTCCCGCCGCGTCATAGCGCAATACTGAAGGCGCGGTGCCGGTCTCTGTCACCAATGCCGTTCGACCAAAGCGGATCACATCGGCCTGAACGGGCGGGGCGCCACCCAACAGCGCCAATGGCAGTAGGGCAAAAAGGACGACGGTGGGTTTACTCGGCTTTGCTGTCGATAATGACGGCCTGTCCTGCCACCATGGGCGCGGCCGGGATGGTGTAGCCCAGCTCCTTGCACATGGTGAACACCGTACTGAGGGTGCGGATTTCCCGGAAAACCAGATCGGCCTGGGGGGCAGATCCTGATGCGGAGGCTTGGCGTGTCCGCCGCGTGCGCTGGGTAATGAGGGCTGCCCAACGCGATCGCTCTTTCGGCTCGATCGCCAAAACATACCAGATGCCATGGTAATGCGGGCCGCGCAGCTCCGGCACCTCATGGCAATAGATGCAGAGTAGCCAACCGTCTTCCAGAAGCCGTTTGAGTCCGTCGACCGTGACCACATTCGGGGGCTCTTTTCTCAGATCAATCACGGCCCGCGTCTCCATAGCATGGCCACGCGGCACCTTACGAATGCCAGCGTGTCAAATTTGCAAACCTCGGTCAACATGCAAATTTAACACGCGCCGAGCATTTCTCTGAGAGCTTGTTTAAACGCTGGGCAGATGTCTTCCAAGGCCGAAGCAAGCTTCGGCCTTGGCCTGTTTGCGGGGATAAATTTATGACTTCCTTGCGAAGTCCTGCTGCACCCTATGCCGGCGGCGATTCTGGTCCTGCGGCTTTTCTCAGGAGGCGCGAGGCGTGTCGCGTTCCGCCGGGCGTTTTTCCATGGAGCCGATGAACATGCGGACGCCTTCCTCAGTGACCGCCCAAATCCCGAAATCACGCAGCTCGAGCGTCACCGGTTGTTCTGCATGATCGACCATCATCGACAGCATCTGCACCATTCCGGCATCGAGTTTGGCGGAGGCCCGAAGGGGGTTTTCGCTCAGAGCGGCCGTGGGGCTGCGCATCTTCATGAAGTCTCCTGCTCAGATTCGTCTTTCGGCAGAACATAGCCGATCCCGCGCAAGAGGCCACCTACCTGTCTTTTTAGACAGGCTGATTGGCTATAACTTGCCGGCACAAGAACAAGAACAGCGAGGCCACCCGCGTGCTAGAAACCGTCCTTCCCGACCATGATCAGCAGCTCCATGAGCTCGAAGCGCTTGCCCCTTCTGGGTTTTTCCTCGGTCTCGGCTTCAAGCTTGGCAAACCGCATGTCACCATCAACCGATTCCCCGAAGCCTGGGTCACGCGCTGGGAACAGGACATCTTCATCAGTCATGACCCGGTCGGGCTCTGGATCGTCGGGCAGGCCAAGGAGAACGCCGCCAGGTGGTCGGAGATATCCATCCCAGACGAGTTCGGTGTTCTCGAGGAAGCCCGCAAATACGGGCTGCGTTACGGTGCCTCCTTTGTGACGAAGATGGCGGCGTCGCTCCTGCCTGTCGGCCGCCCGCCCGGATCGCGAATATAGCGATTCCGAGATGAACCTCCTTGCCGGCAAGCTCAATCTCCTCGCCCATCTTTATTCCCAGAACTCCGTCGAGTTGACAGGCAAGGAGATTGAGGCGCTCCGCCAGATGCGCGTCGGCCACACCCATGCGGAGGCGGGTGATGCATTGGGGATCAGCGTCTCCGCCCTGAAGCTGCGGCTGTCCAGTGCGCAAAAGAAGCTCGGTTGCCGCAATGTCACCGCCACCGTGGTGCGCGCCGTCGAGGAGGATCTGATCTAGCTGATTTCGCGGGGGCAACGCCGGCCATGAGCGCAAAAGCTGACGGGATCATCGGGCATAGCAGCCTAAAGAATCCACATTTTCTGTGGGTGGATCTGTGGATAATTTAATAATTCCCTGCCCTGTCGGGCAGATCCACGCTGCCTGAATTTCCGGCAGGATGCGAGGGCGGGAGGACAGAATGCTGTCTGGCCTGCCCCCGTTTTGGAATGATGATCCTATCCATGCCCCCTATCGAGATAGAGGACGCGGACGCCGCGATGGGTTTTTGCTCTGCGCAATCTGGGGCTGCTCTCAGTCAGTGTTCTAGCGCGTGAACTCACCGGGGAGGCCATGGGATCATAGTCTCTGCCGTGAAGCGGCGGCTGTTCAGTGCCCAGCTGAAGTTCGGTTGCCGCAATGTGCCGTCGCCGTGCTGCGCCCTGTTGAAGAGGACCTGATCTGGCTGATTAGCCAGCCCAATTCGCCAGTATGACGGTTGGGGCTTTCTTTTCGGGCAGCCAGGGGCAAAAAGTCCCTAGACAGCAAGAAAGGGACCTACACCATGGCCACCAAAAACCTCGACCAGCGACGTATTGCCCAGCCGGTCCAGGGACTTGCCGGCTCGGATGGTCAGGTCTGGCTCTATTCCTGGAATACCGGCGAGCTCTCCGTTCTCGAACTTCCGGTCGGTATGGCCTTCGATCCACGGGCTGATCTGCCGACTGTCGCGGCAGTTGATCTGACCTTGGGTTGATCTCGCTCAAGTAGCTTTGTACATATTTGCAAGTCAGTCATGGATTGCAAATATGTCGAACCCTGCCCAACAGAGACTGATATCGCATCGCGCAACGGCTCTTGCGGCGGCTCTGGCGGCAATTGCGCTGAGCACTGTCCCCGCCAAAGCCTATCCCATCGACTGCGCCATCCTGCTTTGCCTCGCCGGGGGCTTTCCGGCTTCCAGCGAATGCATGGCGGCCAAGGCTGAGATGATCCGTCGGGTGACGCCTTGGCCGATCGAGCCGCCTTTGCAACTCTGGCGCTGCCCGATGGGAAGCCCTTTCTCCGGTCCATCCGGATCCGGACCACAGATCCTGCCGCCGGAAGTGGTGGCGGTGCGTGACGGCATCGAGATTTATCACATCATTTATGGTCAGCGCCGGCATGACGGGACCACCGAAGTCAGCGATCGCTCGCGCCTGGGCCGTTATGACGGAAGCGGCGCCTTCACCTGGGTCCAGACCCGGATGCGGGAGGCCCCGGACTGGGTGTTTTCGGCCAGCGGGATGCCCAGGAATGCTGTTCTGGTCGAGCTCGGCTCGGTCCGGCTCTGGCGCGGCTTGCTGCTGCGCTGGCGCGACCATCAGGGCAATTTTTCGGAGGAATGGATTCGCTACTGATCGAAAAACGCCAAATCAACGTGAAAAAATAAAAACCCCCGCGCGGGGACCGCACGAGGGGATTTGTCAGGTAACGCAGGTCTAGACCCCCTGCATCGCCAATACTTGAACATTGGCATAATCGCCTGCTTCTCCCATGGATTCAAGAGCAAAGCCGCAGTTTCTGCGTACGGATCCGGCTTGCCTGCGGCCCTGTGCCTCGAAAACGAAGAGCAGAAGATCATGAACCCCACGACCCAAAAGATGCACCCG
>NZ_WMIG01000038.1 GCF_009711205.1 Paracoccus litorisediminis
TCATACTCGGCGAGAACGCTGGCCTCGGCCTCCTCATCGTTCAACTCACCCCGATCAAACTGCGTCAGCCACAATTGGATGAGGTTGGCGGAGATCTGGTGCGTGCGCTGCGCATCCCGACGGCCGATCACCCCGGCACGGATGTCCTGGCAGAGTTGCAGCTTGAACGGGGTCGAATGCCGACGATAGGGTCCTCGTGATGTCATGAGCCTTCTCCGATCAAGGCCCGTTCAGCGTATCAATTTTCCGGCACCCGTGGTCCAGCCCGAGGGGTTCACTCCAGGATGTGCTGGACCAAGTGGGCATCGCTCAGCCAGCCCCGGGGCGGGCATAGGATGGGTTCCGCTTCAGAATTGCTCTGCTCTCTGCGAACTGGATCGTTTGTGACCGGTTCCCGGGTACCGCAAGCGGCTTAGTCAGGCAGGGCCACCGGCCCGACCGTCGGCCAGAGGTCGCCCGGCCCGAGGTTTTCTGCTGCGCATTTCCCTCCGAGATGGGTCATGATCCCCCACACGGCATTCAGCGCCGTCTGCACGGAACCTTCGACCCATGCCGGGGTCCAGCTGATACCGTCACCTGCAAGGAAGATGCCGCGCTGTTCCATCGGCATCTCGCCCTGCATGAAATGGCCATACATGCGATGGTTGTAGCGGTAATGGCCGGGCAGTGCCCCTTTGAAGGCGCCAAGGAAATTCTCGTCCGCCTCCCAGCTGACGCAGATCGGATTACCGCGGATATGGCTGCGGATGTCGACATCCGGATAGATCCGTTCCAGCGCCGCCAGCGCCAGCTCCACGCGTTTTTCCGGGCCATAGGGCAGCACCTTCAGCGCGTCGGTCATCCAGCTGTAAGACAGGCAGATCACCCCGGGCTTGTCCGGCCCGTTATCGAAGAAATAGGTGCCGCGGGTGTTCCGATCGGTCAGCGTCATCGACAGCAACGGCCGCCCGGTGGCCGGGTCGATGTCGTTCCAGAACGGGCGATCCACCATGACAAAGGTCTTCGCGGCCTGCATGTAGCGGGTGCGGTCCAGTGCCATCCAAAGCTTTTGGTCGAACAAGGCTTCATCCACCGCGACCGAGGTGGTCAGAAGATGGCTTTGGCAGGTGACCAGCACCGCGGCATAATCACGCGAAACGCCCCAAAGATCGGTCACCGTCAACCCGCCTGTGTCATTGCGGCTGATCTTGACCGCCCGGCCCAAGGTTGCCCCTCCGTTCAGCGCGGCCAGCGTGGTGCCTTCGGGCCAATGAGCGCAGATTGCGGGCTGGCGCCACAGGCAGTGCAGCACGTTCTCCACCCCTCCGACAATGAAACGTTGATGATCATCCAGCTCCAGCAGGTTGACGCGCAGGATCTCCAGCATGGAATTGGGAAAATCGCTGTCCCAGCCACCAGTACCGAAACCGACCTGACCGAAAACCTCGCGGTGCCGGAAACTAAGATTCTGGAAGGCTTGCGAAGAGACGACAAAATCATAGAAGGTCCGTTCGTCCCATTTTGCGACCATCGGATCCCAGATTGCCTTCAGGCGGACGACATCACGATTGCGCACGGCGTCGGTCAAGGCTGTGAAATCGGCGTGTTCTTCGAGCGCGGCGCGATAGGCGGCGGCGACTTCATGGTAAAGCTGCGGCAGATCGTCCAGCGTGCGGGCAAAATGCGTCTCGCCCTCCAGATCGATCACGGTCGAGCCTGCCGCCGGGGTCAGCGGGTTCGGGAACGGGCGGCTTTCCAGCTTCAGCGCCTCGACGTAATGATAGAAGGCCCGTGATGAGACTGGGAAGCGCATTCCGCCCAGCTCGGCGATGACATCCTCGGTGCCCTCGAAGGGTTCCGAGCGCAACCTGCCACCGAACTTGCCGGATTCGTAGATCTCGGGCTTCAGTCCCAGCTTCATCAGCTCATGACCAGCGATGATGCCGGCGGCCCCGGCACCGATCACGGCAACCGCCTGCCCATGCCGGTCGGCGGGGATACTGCCCAGCCCTGCGGGATGGGCCAGCCAATCGTCATAGGCAAAGGGAAAGTCGGGTCCGAAGGCAGTGACGGGCTTCTGGTTGCTCATGATCGGAGAGGCTTCCTAAGGGGCGAGAAATGGCGCAATTCTGCAACTGATAATGCTTTTGACGGAGTTTAAAGTGAAGTTGGCACTCTGGCAGTCGCCCCCGACGAATGGACGGATCGAGGACGGATTGTCGGCACTTTATACGCAGTTGCAGGCAGCGGCTGCTGCGGGGGCAAAACTACTGCTGGTGCCCGAGTTATTCCTGCCGGGCTACAACCGGCCAGATCTGCATGCCGAACTGGCCCAGCCGCTGGATGGCGCATGGATCACCCGCCTGCGCGACATCGCGGCGAGGACGGGCTGCGGCGTCTGTCTTGGTTGGGCCGAGCGCGATGGCGATGCCGTCTACAACGCCGCCACCACCATCGGTCCAGATGGCGCAGTCCTTGGTCATTACCGCAAGATCCAGCTTTACGGCGCTATGGAGCAAGCCAGCTTCGCCCGTGGTGATGACCTCTGCCCGGTCTTTGCGCTTGAAGGCAGGCAGGCGGCGATGCTGGTTTGCTATGATATCGAGTTCCCCGGTCATTCGGCGGCGCTGGCTCAGGCCGGAGCGGACCTGATCCTTGTCCCGACCGCAAATCCGGTCGGATTCGAACATGTTCAGCGACGGTTGGTGCCTGCGCGTGCCCATGAGAATGACGCGGTGGTGGCCTATGCCAAT
The DNA here is from genome assembly GCF_009711205.1 of Paracoccus litorisediminis. Classification (GTDB taxonomy): domain Bacteria; phylum Pseudomonadota; class Alphaproteobacteria; order Rhodobacterales; family Rhodobacteraceae; genus Paracoccus; species Paracoccus litorisediminis. The sequence continues at coordinate 2,733 of NZ_WMIG01000038.1, forward strand.
TTGGTCGGACCTGAGGGGGATGTCACATTCGGCGGACTCTCGGTCATTGCCGGACCCGATGGTGAGGCCCTGGCTATGGCCGGCGCAAGGGGCGAGGCATTGCTGGTGGTCGATCTGATCGCCGCAGCAGCAGTGCCACGACGCCTGCGCTCGGCCCAGCGACAGGAATACCGCCCGGCAAGGAACTGATGTGGCGGTTGCCGGCAGGCGGCATGCATGGCCCGCGTGATGATCCGGACGGTCGAGACCGGAATGGTCGTCATCATCGCTTGGATATCGCCGAGAGGCACCGTCGCCAAGCAGTCTCCGTCGGCCGTCTTCTCCGGTCACCCGATTTCAGCGCAAACGCGGATCAAGTGCCGCATAGAGAAGGTCCACGATGATATTGCACAGCGCGATGAACAGGCCGCCCAGCAGCACCATGCAGATGATGGTCGGGCGGTCCTGATTGCCCACCGTCTGCACCGCCAGCGAGCCGACGCCCTGCAGCCCGTAAACCTGCTCGATCACGATGACGCCGCCCAGCATCAGCCCGATATCCGTACCAAGCTGCGTCACCAGCGTCATCGGGGTCGAGGGCATGCCGTGGCGCAGCACGACCTTGCGTTCCAACAGGCCCTTGGCGCGGGCGGTGCGGATGTAATCCTCGCCCAGGGGGTGAGCTTGCCCTCGATCATCCGGCCATTCGGATGCAACCGACCCTCGGTGCCCAATGCCGTGAAGCGCACGGGACGCTCCATCCATTCGCGCGGGACGAGAGTGAAGCTGCCTTCGGGCAACGGCCGCCCCGCAACCCGATAGCTTCCCGAGTGGTCCTCAACGTCAAAGACCAGTGTGCCTTCGACCATCCCATTGGCCTGATCCGTCAGATCGATCGTCAGCAGACCACCGGATGTGCCCGAACAGCTGTAATCGCCGGACCACGAACCTCCGAGCGTCATCTGCGCTCGTGCCAAGGCGGGTACGAGGATCGCAAGCACCGCAGCCAGCGAGAGCGCAGTCAAATACCGCATCGCAATCTATCATCCGGATCCTGTCCGGATGATAGGGCGACGATCATGGGGGCCTGCTGGGCACGCCTACCACGTCAGGGGAGTGCTCCACATGGCAAATCCCACTGACGTCTGATCGATGCTGAGTTGAAGCTCTTGCAGATGGCAGATAATTCGCACAGCGCTGTGGTGCGTGGAAGGTCATGGTCAATACATGGGCGTAACCGACTGTCCGGATCTTACGATCTGGGCCTTGACGCTGAAAACCAAAAGCAATTCTGATGGCTAGGCGCTTGTGATGTTTATCGGTTTTACGAGCCGCGCTGGCCAGCAACAGGGCCCAGTTCTCTCGCGACGTATCTACCGGTGCATTCTATGGCTTCAAACGCGAACACGCGGCTATTAGCGCGAGGTCCAGATCGTCCGGTCACGGCAGGGCATGGCCGCGTTCGACCATGACCGATGCTGGATCACGGATCGTCGGTCCCCTCTGCGGGAGGAGTTAATACCTCTGGTTGTAGTGCAAGGAAGCCGTCTTATTGTATAAAGTCGACGATGGTTAGTGCATCGGCTATCCTCGAATGCCCAAAGACATCTGACCGAGAGTGAAATGTGACCCAGCTAGCACCCGACAGCGCTCTGACGCATCGTAAGCCGCAGCGCAAGCAGGGGCTCAAGCGTTTCGACCTGCTTCTGGATACTGTAGAGGCGCTGCTTGAGGATCCAACGGTCGAGGATATCTCGCTGGCGCTGGTTGCCGAGCGGGCGGGTGTTCCGATCTCGTCCCTCTATCACTTCTTCCCGAATCGCGACTCGGCTTATTTTGCCTTGGCGCAGCGCTTTCATCAGGCGCTGCACGAACTGGCCGAACAGCCGCTGCCACATCGTCCTGCCAGCTGGCAGGAGTTGATCGAGATCAAGCAGCGAAACGGTGCGCACTATCTTAACGCACATCCCGCTGCCCTGCGCCTGTTCATGGGCGCCGGGATGAGCATGGATGTCCGCAATCTCGACATGTACAGCAACGCGCGGCTGGCGCGCGGGCGGGCCGAATTCATTGGCCAGTACTTTCACACTGAGCATGTCGAGAACTTGGAGCGGCATCTGGCGATTGCTATCGGCCTGGCCGATGGGATCTGGGCCGTCTCCTATAGCGAGACCAAGGAAATCACCCCGTATTTCCTGAAGGAGGCGACGCGGGCCACCATCCTTTACCTGCGGTCCTATCTGCCGGAATTCCTGGCGCCCCGCTTGCCTTAACCCGAATCGGTTCGAACAGGTCACCCCCCCCCCTGTCTTCATAGATCACGCGTGAACGGTCACACGTGACACCGTGCACCCTGTCGCTTCTGCGACGGGGTTTTCTGATGTCTCGTCCTATTGAAATTGCAGCACAAAGAATAATGGAAGAAATTTGACTAACTAAGCCTAGTTTTGCATATAAGCCCCTTAAAATTAGTTGATAGCCGAATAATCAACGACTATGATGCAATGCATAACTGCCATGTATCAGGCGGGAAGCTGGTTGCTCGTGGAGACAAGCATGAAAGATTTTCGGCAAAGGGAACTGGTCGAGCGGGCCCGTTTGGTGATCCCCAACGGCATGTATGGCCATGAATCTGTGGCGTCTCTGCCTGCAGGGTTCCCGCAATTCTTCTCGCGCGCCGACGGGGCCAGCATCTGGGATGCGGATGGCAACAAATTTGTCGACCTGATGTGTGCCTATGGGCCGAATTTGCTCGGCTACGGGAATGCGGGCGTCGAATGGGCAGCTGAACGGCAACGCGCGCTTGGCGACACCTCGACTGGTCCGTCCGAGATCATGGTAAAGCTGGCCGAAGATTTTGTGGCTATGATAGATCACGCCGATTGGGCGATGTTCTGCAAGAACGGCACTGACGCGACGTCGATGGCGATGGTCACAGCGCGGGCCTATCGCGGTCGGCGCAAGATCCTGCTGGCGCGCGGTGCCTATCACGGCGCGGCCCCCTGGAACACGCCCGGCTTGGCCGGGATCGTGGCCGAGGATCGCGCTCATGTCATTTATTTCGACTATAACGACCTGAACAGTCTGGCCGATGCGATCCGCGGGCATGAGGGCGACATCGCCGGCATCTTTGCCACACCCTTCCGGCATGAGGCCTTTGCTAACCAGACCGAACCCAGCCTTGAATACGCGCAAGGCGTGCGGCGCGTCTGTGACGAACTGGATGCACTGCTGGTGGTGGATGAGGTTCGGGCCGGTTTCCGGCTGTCGCGCGATTGCACATGGTCATTGCTGGGGGTGCGCCCCGATCTGTCCTGCTGGGGCAAGGTCCTGGGCAACGGCTATCCGATTTCGGCGCTGCTCGGCGCGGAAAAGGCGCGGATCGCGGCGGGCAGCATCTATGCCACCGGTTCGTTCTGGTTCTCGGCCGTGCCGATGGCGGCCGCGGTCGAGACCCTGCGTCAAGTGCGCGAAACGGATTACCTTGAGCGTCTCACGGACATGGCGCTGCGCTTCCGTGCGGGTGTCGCGGTGCAGGCTGCGACCTATGGTTTCGGCGTGATGCAGACCGGTCCCGCGCAGATGACGCAGATCCTGTTCGAGGACGATGCCGATCTTCGTCGTGGTTTCCACTGGGTGCGCGAGGCGCTGGAGGGCGGGCTCTACCTGCATCCCTGGCACAACATGTTCTTCTGCTCGGCCATGACCGAAGCGGATCTGGAAGTGTCGCTGACCGCAACCGACCGGGCCTTCGCCGCGCTGAAGGCGGTCGGTGGCAAGCTGCCCGCGCAGGATAATGCGGCGATCCTGACCCGGATTGCGCGCATGGCAAAATCGGCCGCATGAAACGAGTTGGCCGTTCCGTCGTGACGGCCCAAGCAGAAAGGAGAGGCGGATGTTGCGCTATATCTTTCGCAGGTTGATCGCCGTTCCGTTGCTGCTTCTGGGCGTGGCGACGGTGGCCTTCTTCCTGTCGCAGACCACACGGGGCGATCCGCTTTCGGCAGTGGTGCCCGAAAGGCAGATGAACAATCCCGAGATCGTGGCTGCGGCGAAGGAACGTTGGGGCCTCGATAAGACTCTGGCCGAGCGCTACGTCATCTACGTCTCCAATCTGGCGCGGGGCGATCTGGGAACGTCCTTCACCACTCGTCGCCCGGTCAGCGCCGACCTTGCCGAACGCCTGCCCGCGACCTTTGAGCTGGTGCTGGCCGCGATGACCTTCGCCACGGTTGTCGGCGTCGGCCTTGGCGTGTTGTCGGCGCGGTATCAGAACGGACCCATCGACCATTTCAGCCGGATCTTCGCGTTGCTGGGATCGTCCCTGCCGGTCTTCTGGTCGGGTCTGATCCTGCTTTACCTGCTGACCGTGCAGCTCGGCTGGTTCCCTGGACCGGGGCGGCTGAGCGCCCATACTCCGCCGCCGCCGCCGATTACCGGACTCTACACGCTCGATTCCCTGCTGACCGGCAATATTCCGGTGTTTCTGGAAAGCCTGCATCGCCTGATGTTGCCGGCGATCGTGCTGGGTTGGTCGGTGGTGGGCGTCATCACCCGGCTGGTGCGGTCGAGCCTACTTGAGGTGCTGGGTCAGGACTACATTCGCACCGCCCGCGCCAAGGGCGCGCTGGAGGGGCGGGTCATGATTCATCACGCGCTGCGCAATGCGCTGATCCCGACCCTGACCATCATCGGCTTTGCCTTTGCCTATCTGATCACCGGTGCCGTGTTGACCGAGGCGGTGTTCTCGTGGCCGGGCATCGGGTCCTACGCGGTCAGTGCGGCGCGGGCTCTGGATTATCCGGCCATCATCGGCGTGACCCTGCTTGGATCTCTGGCCTTTCTTCTTGCCAATCTCGCGACCGACATCGCCTACGGTCTCGTCAATCCGAAGGTCAAACTGCAATGAACACGGTAACCATCGAGGCCCGCAAGGACGGGCGGACCAAGCCGGGGGTCATCCGCAGGGTTCTGTCCCTGCTGGCCGGATTGCCGCCTTCGGTGCTGTTCGGCGGGGCGATCGTGCTATTCTGGCTGGTCACGGCGCTGACAGTGCAGTTCTGGCCTCTGCATGATCCGCTGGCGCTGGCGGGCCGCCGGTTGCAGCCGCCAAGTGCGGATCACTGGCTGGGCACGGATGCGCTGGGACGGGACGTGCTGTCGCGGACCTTGCATGGCGCGATCTATTCCATGCCGATCGCCACCATCGTGGTGCTGGCAGGCGTCGTGATCGGCGCGGCGCTCGGCGCCATCGCCGGCTATGTCGGCGGCAAGGTCGATGCGGCGATCATGCGGCTGGTCGATATCACCGTGGCCTTTCCACCGATCCTGCTGGCCATGACGATCACCGCGACGCTTGGACCGGGCATCGTCAACGCCGCCATTGCCATGATCATCGTCTGGTGGCCGATCTATGCCCGGCTGATGCGGGCACAGGTGCTGGAGGTGAAGGAGCGCGAGCATGTCGAGGCGGCCATCGCCGGTGGTGCAGGCCATATCCGCATCCTTGGCATCCATATCCTGCCGCTGTGCTGGGCTCCGATCCTGATCAACGCGACGATGGATTTCGGTCAGGTCGTTCTGCTTGCCGCCTCGCTCAGCTTCGTGGGGCTGGGGGCCACTCCACCGACGCCGGAATGGGGCTCGATGATCTATGATGGGGCCAGCCGCTTCTATTCCTGGTGGATCGCCTTCGGGCCGGGCATGGCGATCCTGACGCTGGTGCTGGGCTTCAGCTTCCTTGGCGACGGCCTGCGCGACTATTTCGACCCGAAATCGCAGTGAGGGGATGACCATGATGGAACAAAGCAAGGAACCCCTTCTCGAAGTTCGCGACCTTCGCGTCGATTTTCGTGTCCCCGGCGGCTACGCGACGGCCATCCGCGGCGTCGATCTGACCGTCGGACGAGGAGAGGTCGTCGGTCTGGTCGGCGAATCCGGCTCGGGCAAGAGCATTTCGATGATGGCGCTGCTGCGTTTGCTTCCGGCTGCGGCGCGGGTCAGCGGAATCGCCCGCTTCGATGGCGTCGATCTGTTGTCGCTGTCGCCGCGGGAACTCAGCCACATCCGCGGCGGCCGGATCGGCATGATCTTTCAGGACCCCCTGACCGCCTTCAATCCGGTGCTGACCATTGGAGCGCAGATCGTCGAGGCGCTTCAACTGCATGACCGCAACCTGTCCGGCAAAGCGGCCTGGACGCGGGCCGTAGAGCTGCTGGCCGAAGTCGCCATCCCTGAGCCGGGCCGCCGCGTGCATCAGTATCCGCATGAGTTCTCGGGCGGGATGCGGCAGCGGGCGATGATTGCCATGGCAATCTCGAACCGGCCGCAACTGCTGATCGCGGACGAACCCACGACCGCGCTGGATGTGACGGTGCAGGCGCAGATTCTGGAACTGCTGCAGCGGCTGCGCGAAGAACTGAACATCGGAATGATCATGATCACCCATGATCTGGGCGTTGTGGCCGGAATCGCTGACCGGGTGATGGTCATGTATTCGGGCCGGGTCATCGAGCGGGGTCAGGTGGATGACGTGTTCTACGCCTCTCGCCACCCCTATACGCGCGGTTTGCTGGCCGCCCTGCCCAAACTTGATGGCGCACGCGAGGCATTGGTCGGGATCGCCGGCACGCCGCCCTCGCTGATCAATCGCCCGGCGGGCTGTGCGTTCCGACCCCGTTGCAGCCATGCCGAGGCGGTTTGTGCCACGGCGGAACCGCCACTTCTTCGCGCAGGTCAGCTTGAAAGCGCCTGCTACGTTTCCGACCGCCTGTCCGGGATGACACCATGAGCCAGATGCAGCAATCCGTCCCCGTCCTGGAAGTCCGGGACCTTGTGAAGGATTTTCCGGTCGGGAAATCCCTTGTTCTGGGCCAGCCCACCGCGCATGTGCGCGCAGTGACCGGCGTATCCTTTGATATCGCTTCGGGGGAAACGCTGGGTCTGGTCGGGGAATCCGGCTGCGGGAAATCGACGCTTGGGCGCTGCATCATGCAGCTTCTGAAGCCGACCTCGGGCCGGGTGGCCTTGGCCGGGCGCGAGATCACCGGCTCTGGCCCCGCCGAGCTGCGCGAGATGCGCAAGGAATTGCAGATCGTGTTTCAGGATCCGCTGGCTTCGCTGCATCCGCGCATGAAGGTGCGCCGGATTTTGAAGGAGACGCTGCGCCTTGGCCATCTGGACCGGCGCGCGACCGAAGCGCGGGTGGATGAATTGCTGGATCTGGTGCAGTTGCCGCAGGAAATGGGCGAACGCTATCCGCACCAGCTGTCGGGCGGGCAACGCCAGCGGGTCGGCATCGCCCGCGCCCTTGCACTGGAACCCAAGGTCATCGTGCTGGACGAGCCGGTTTCGGCGCTGGATGTCTCGGTTCAGGCCAGCGTGCTGAACCTGCTGCAATCGCTGCAGGACCGGTTGGGCTTGGCCTATCTGTTCATCGCCCATGATCTGGCGGTGGTGCGCCACATCTCGGATCGGGTCGGGGTGATGTATCTGGGCGGGATCGTGGAAATCGGCACAGTCGACGACCTGTATTCCCGACCCCAGCATCCCTATACGCAGGCGCTGCTTTCGGCCATCCCGCTACCGGATCCGCGCGCCGAACGCGCCCGCCGCCGACTGCCGTTGAAGGGCGAGACGCCAAGCCCGATGAAGCCGCCCAGCGGCTGCCGTTTCCGCACACGCTGCTGGCGCGCGACCTCGAGATGCGCCGAGGTGGTGCCGCTGCTGACCGAACAAGCACAGGGTCATCAGGTCGCCTGCCACCACCCCGGACCGGAACCCGACGGTGCCGCGGCAAGACTTTCATCCTGATCCCCACCAGCGGGTCGGGTGAAGACGACCAGAAAGATAACATAACCGACTGGGAGAAATAGCATGACAAGACGTTCGGAAATGCGAGGGCCACATCGGCGCCCCATGGCCATGATCGCCGCTTTGGCCACCGCGACCACGCTGGCAGCATGGAGCGGCGCCCCCGCGTTTGCACAGGATCAGGCACCCTCGCTGATCGTCGCCCGCGACATGGATCTGAACTCGCTCGATCCGGCGCGCGCCTTCTGCGACACCTGCCAGATCTATCTAAGCGCCACCTATGATCGGCTGGTCGATATCGGCGCGGACAATACCTCGCTGGTACCGATGCTGGCCACCGATTGGACGATCAGCGCCGACCATACCGAGGTCACCTTCAAGCTGAACCCCGCCGCGCGTTTCGCCGATGGCAGCCCGGTCGAGGCCAAGGACGTGAAATGGAGCCTTGAGCGCCTGAAGAATATCAAGGGCGGCTTCTCCTATATCATGGACGGCGTCATCAGCGTCGAGGCCCCCGATGCGGCTACCGTGGTCGTCAAGCTGGACAAGCCGAATTCCGATTTCGTCGGATCGCTGTCCGCGCCCTATGCCGGGATCCTCGATTCCGATCTGGTGGCCCAGCATGGCGGCAACGCCAATGCCGACGCGGCCTCGACCGACACCGCCGAGGAATGGCTGCTGGCGAATTCCGCCGGTGCCGGTCCCTATGTGCTGTCAGCCTACAGCCCCAACAATGAGCTGCGGCTGAAGCGCAACGACAATTACTGGGGCGACAAGCCTGCCGTTGGCGAGTTCGTCTTCCGCCAGACCAAGGATGCCGTCGCCCAGTCCCAGCTTCTGGAAAGCGGCAATGGCGACATCGCCATGAACGTCGATCCGACGACGGCGGGCAGCATCACCAATCCCGAGATCACCGTTTCGACCGTGCCGTCGTTCAACATGGTCTATCTGGTGCTCAGCCCCGGTGCCAAGAACCTACCGCATTCGCTGGACGCCAAGATCCGCGCGGCGATCGCCAAGGCCGTCGATTACGATACGCTGATCGACTTCACGCTGGAAGGGCAGGGCAAGCGGCTCGGCTCGCCCTTGCCCAATGGCTTCCCCGGATCGGGTCAGGTCGAGCCCACGGCTTTCGATCTGGAAGGTGCCAAGGCCTTGATGGCCGAGGCGGGTGCCGCCGATGGCTTCACGCTGGATGCGGTCTATCCGAACGTGAACCAATATGGCGTCGATTACTCGCTGATGATGCAGAAGGTTCAGCAGGATCTGGCTGCGATCAATGTTCAGCTGAACCTGCAACCGGTCGAATTCTCGGTCTGGCGCGAGCGGATCAATGGCGATGGCATCCCGCTGACGGCGGTGTTCTTTGCGCCCGACTATTACGGCTCGGCGCAATACGTGCAGTATTTCGGCATGATGGACGGCACCGTCTGGTACAAGCGCGCCGGTGGTGCCAACGACCCGACCCTGGCCAATCCGCAGACCCCCGAACTGCTGGCCAAGGCGCTGGCCAGCGAGGGTGAGGAAAGCGCGAAGTATTACAGCGAACTGGCGTCAATCATGGCCGCAGAAAACATTATCCTGCCGATTGTCAGCCCGGATGCGGTCTTTGTCGCACGCAAGGGGATTTCCGGCCTGCGTTACAGCGCCTGCTGCAATCTGGTGCTGTCCGACATCACCGTGGATTGACCGAAAAGGCACCGGTCGCCTTGCGGCCGGTGCCTTTTTTCGGATCATAGGGCGGGGGCTTGTCGGCCCCCGTTTCTCTATTCGCCGTTCACTGTCGTAGGCTTGCCGTAGCCATAGGATTTGTATGCGGCGCGCACCTCGGCCATTTCCTCGGCCGTCAGCAGCACTGGCTGGCCCATGGAGCGCGCCAGCTGGTATTGCCGGGCCAGCGTCTCCAGTTTGTCGGTGCGGGCAAAGACCGTCCCAAGATCGGGGCCAAGCGCGATCATGCCGTGATTGGCCATCAGACAGGCGCTGTACGTGATGCCCATGGTCGCTGCCGTTACATCGGCCAGTTCCTGCGATCCAAACAGGGCATAGGGGGCGCAAGGCACCTCATTGCCGCCGAAACCGGCGACCATGTAATGAAAGGGCGGGATCGGCTCGCGCAGTGTAGAAACCGCGACGCAATGGGTCGGATGGGCATGCAGAACGGCCATCGCCTCGGGGCGGGCGCGATACAGCGCCGCATGCAGCGCCCATTCCGACGAGGGTTTCCAGCCGCCATGAAAGCCGCCGTCCAAAGTTACTTCGGCGATCTGTTCGGGCTGCATCGCGTTCGGGTCGATGCCCGATGGCGTGATCAGCATTCCCGCCCCGAACCGCACCGAGATATTCCCGGCGGTGGCATTGGACAGGCCCCGCGCGATGCATTCGCGGCTGTAATGCACAAGCGCCTGCCGGTATTCGTATTCCGTCGTCATGTTGTCGTGTCCCGGATCGGAAGGGTTGAGCAAGCTCAGTTGCGCATGGCATCTATGGCGCGCACCAGCACATCGGTGACGCCCAGCTTGCCGGATTTGAGGAAGAAGGACACCGGGTCCGGACCTTCGGCGACACAGAAACCGCCGCCCAGCGGGCCGCGCGGCATTGACCGCATCCGCGTGATCCCAAGCGCGCCGACCACCGCGCCCGAGGTCTCTCCGCCGACCACGATGAAACGCCGCGCCCCTGCGGCATGCAGGCGGCGGGCGATTTCGGCCAGCATATGCTCGGCCTTGCGCGCCGCGCCGATCCGGCCCAGCTGCGCCTGAGCCGCAGCCACGCCATCGGCATCGGTCTGTGTGGTGATGGCAAAGGGGCGCGTACCCAGATGCAGGGCGGCAAAGGTAAGCGCGGCGTCGATCTGTGCCGCAGTGCTGTCTGGGTCAAGCAGGTCGATGTGGTGGACCGGATGCTGGGCGGCAAAGGCGGCAAGCTGGGCCTCCGCCACCGGGCCGACGCTGCCGACCAGAACCGCCAGCGGCCCTTCGGCGTGGCACGTAGGGGGCGCGGTTCCCGTCAACGCGGCACAACGCGCCAGCCCATGGGAAACGACCAGCGGATCGCTGGCCACAAAGGCGCGGCTTTGCTGGACAAGCGTGGTCGATGTGTCGATATCGCCTTTATCGGCGGTATCCAGAAGGACATGCCGGAACCCCGCCGCGAGGCGGTCAGTCAGCGCCAGCTGCGCGGCGGCGGGTCCTTTGATCAGCACGTCATGTGGGATCAGGCCGACCGGAGTTTCCGTTTGCAGCGACAGGAACCGCGCCAGATTGGGGTCGGGCATCGGCGTTACCGGGTCAAAGCGTTTGTGCGATTCATTCACTGGCGTGTCCCGCACGAACATATGTCCCTGAAAGACCGTGGTGCCGAATTCGGGAAAGCCCGCGCTGATCAGAAGCGGCTTCTGGTCGTAACGCGCGGACAGCATCTCGGCGGCAGGTCCGATATTGCCCTCGGGCGTGGAATCGAAGGTCGCGCAGGCCTTGTAGGCCACGCAGTCGCAGCCCAATGCATCCAGCGCGTCCAGCGCTGCCGTCAGTTCGCTGCGGGCCTCGGCCACCGGTGCCAGCCGCATCCGCCCGGCAATGACGGCGATCGGGGCAGCGGGTGGCTCGGCCACGGCGGTGATCGGGTCGAAATAGACCGGGCATTCCAGCCCGGCTTGTTCGAAGTAGCTGGCAACCAGAAGGCCGCCGGTGAAATCATCCGAGACGATGCCATAGACCGGTTTCATGATGCTTGGTGCCTCCTGCGCATTGTCGGGCCTGAGCTGACGCGCTGACGGCGTGCGCAAACCTGTCTGATGGATAGGCTTGGAAGGTTATATAGTCAAATAAATTCGATTATAAATAGGAGTTACTCCGCTATAACGGCAGTTTGTCAGGGATATCTTGTGAGTTACTGATAATTTTTCTGCTATCTTCGTCGACGGAACACCACTATCCGATCATTGCCGCACTGCCGTCAGGCTTGGGTTGTCGACAGCCAGTTCCTGAAGGCTTGAAGCGGCTTGAGTTCCTTCTTTCGCAGGGGCCAGGCCAGCCAATAGGCACCGTTGCCGGGCACAGCCGGGGTCAGCACCGGACATAACCGGCCTTCGGCGATCTCGACGCGGGCCAGATAATCCGGCAGCAAGGCGATACCCATGCCCGAAATCGCGGCCTGAATCATCATCGAGAACTGATCGATCATCATGCCGTTGACCTGCGGAGGGACCGATACCCCCTGTCCGCGAAACCATGCCGCCCAGGCGTCGGGCCGCGTCGGCAGCAGCAACAGCACCATCCCGCCCAGATCCGCAGGGGTACTCACCGGGGTCTGCGCCAGAAAGCTGGCCGAGGCGCAGGCGGTCAGCCTCTCGTCGAAAAGTTTCAGATGGGCGGCGTCGGGCCAGTCGTCCTGTCCGTAGTAGATCACCGCGTCGAACGGTTCCGCATCGAAGCTGAAACGGCTGAACTTCGTTGTCAGGTTGATCGATACGCCCGGATGCGCGGACAGGAATTGCGGCAGGCGCGGGGCCAGCCAGCGGGTGCCGAAGGTGGGCAGGACCGCCAGATCCAGCGTGCCGCCTTCGGGATTGGCGATCAGCGACATGCTTGATCGCTGGATCAGGTCCAGCGCGGCCGAGATGTCGCGGTAGTAGCGGTGCGCGGCCTCGGTGGGCACCAGCCGCTTGCGGTGCCGGATGAACAGCGGCAGGCTCAACTGCTCCTCAAGGTTCTGGATCAGCCGGCTGATCGTGCTTTGGGTCAGCCCGATATCTGCGGCCGCACGGGTCACCGAGCCTTCGCGCATCACCGCGTCGAAGGCCAGCAGCAGGCTGAGATTGGGCAGGAAACGTCGATGCCGCATAGTTCATTCACTTTATGCATGAACTTATGAGGATTATCCGTTTTTAGCCTGTTCAGCAACGATCTAATACATGAACAACTGCCGCAGATGCGGTCCTCAACTTGGCGAAAGGGTCGGATATGTCGACAAAATCCCACAAAGGCACCGCGTTTTCGTGGTCGGATCCGTTTCTTCTGGACGATCAGTTGACCGAGGAAGAGCGGATGATCCGCGACAGCGCCGCCGCCTTTGCCGCCGAAAAGCTGATGCCGCGGGTCAAGGATGCCTATCTGCACGAGCATACCGACCCCGAGATTTTCCGCGAGATGGGCGCCGTCGGCCTGCTGGGCGTCACCGTCGATGAGGAATATGGCGGGGTCGGGGCCTCCTATGTCGCCTACGGTCTGGTGGCGCGGGAAATCGAGCGCATCGACAGCGGCTATCGCTCGATGGCCTCGGTGCAAAGCTCGCTGGTGATGTTCCCGATCGAGGCCTATGGCAGCGAAGCGCAGAAGCGCAAATACCTGCCTAAACTCGCCACCGGTGGGTATATCGGCTGCTTCGGCCTGACCGAACCTGACGCGGGTTCCGACCCGGCGGGGATGAAGACCGTCGCCCGCAAGACCGACGGCGGCTATGTGCTGAACGGGGCCAAGACCTGGATCTCGAACGCGCCGATTGCCGATGTCTTCGTGGTCTGGGCCAAATCCGAGGCCCATGGCGGCAAGGTGCGCGGCTTTGTCCTTGAAAAAGGCATGAAAGGCCTGTCCGCGCCCAAGATCGAGGGCAAGCTCAGCTTGCGCGCCTCGATCACCGGGGAAATCGTTCTGCAGGATGTTGAAGTCGGCGAAGAGGCGCTGCTGCCCGGCATCGAAGGCATGGGCGGCCCCTTCGGCTGCCTCAACCGCGCCCGCTACGGCATCAGTTGGGGCGCGATGGGCGCTGCCGAGGATTGCTGGTTCCGCGCCCGCCAATACGGTCTGGACCGCCATCAGTTCAACCGCCCGCTGGCGGCGACCCAGCTGTTCCAGAAGAAGCTGGCCGATATGCAGACCGAGATCACCCTGGGGCTGCAGGCCAGCCTGCGCGTCGGGCGGTTGTTCGACGAGGGCAAGTTCGCGCCCGAGATGATCTCGATCGTCAAGCGCAACAATTGCGGCAAGGCGCTGGAGATCGCGCGGCAGGCCCGCGACATGCATGGCGGCAATGGCATCCAGATCGAATATCACGTCATGCGTCACGCCCAGAACCTTGAGACGGTGAATACCTATGAGGGGACGCATGACGTGCATGCGCTGATCCTAGGCCGGGCACAAACCGGATTGCAGGCGTTCTACTGATGGCCGAGGCGCCGCTGAAAGGGCTGAAGGTCGTCGAGTTGGCCCGCATTCTGGCCGGCCCCTGGATCGGTCAGACCTTGGCCGATCTGGGTGCCGAGGTCATCAAGATCGAGGCCCCCGAGGGCGATGACACCCGCCGCTGGGGCCCGCCCTTCATCGACCGACCGCGTGCGGACGGCACCACGGAACGGGTCGCGGCCTATTTCCATGCCGCCAATCGCGGCAAGACCTCGGTCACCTGCGACTTCAACGATCCGGCGGATCTGGCGCGGCTGAAGGCGCTGATCGCCGATGCCGATGTGCTGGTCGAGAATTTCAAGCTGGACGGTCTTGCCCGCTTCGGGCTGGATTACGAAACTCTGGCCGTCGACAACCCACGGCTGGTCTATGCCTCGGTCACCGGCTTCGGGCAGGACGGTCCGCGTGCGGCGCAGCCCGGATATGATTTCCTGATCCAGGGCATGTGCGGGATCATGGACCTGACCGGCGATCCGCAGGGTGAGCCACAAAAGGTCGGCGTGGCCTGGATCGACATCTTCACCGGGCTTTACGGCGTCATTGCCGTGCAGGCCGCTCTGGCCGAGCGCGCCCGCTCGGGGCTGGGGCAACATCTGGACCTGTCGCTGTTTGATTGCGGCATGGCGGTGATGGCCAATCAGGCGACGAATTATCTGCTGGGCGGGCAGGTGCCGCAGCGCTTGGGCAATGCCCATCCCAATATCGTGCCCTATCAGCTGTTCCCGACCTCGGATGGCCACGCGATCATCGCCTGCGGCAATGACCGCCAGTTCGCGGCCCTCTGCAGGGCCCTTGAGCTGGACCATCTTGCGCAGAAGCCGGATTATGCGACCAACCCGGAGCGTGTCGCGCATCGCGCTGTGCTTGTGCCCTTGCTGTCGGAGGCCACGTCGCTGAGGACGCGACAGGACTTGATCGCGCTGCTGGAGCAAGCAGGCGTTCCCGCCGGGCCGGTGAATGATCTGGCCGAAGGTTTCGCCGATCCGCAGATTGAAGCGCGGGGCCTTCGGATCGCTCCCGAGGGCATCGCGGGTCTGCGAACGCCAATTAATCTGTCCCGCAGCCGTCTGAATACCTCGCGCGCGGCGCCTGTGCTTGGTGAGGGGTACTGGAGCTTTACGGAGGGCGCGCCATGCAACCGATCCAACGCGTAGGCATTGTCGGTGCCGGTCAGATGGGGCGGGGCATTGCCCAGGTCTTTGCTTGCGCCGGCTATGACGTCCTGCTGACCGATGTGTCGCATGACGCGCTGTGCGAGGCAGTGGCCCAGACCGACCGCAACCTCGGACGCCAGGTCGACCGGGCCAAGCTTACCTCCGCCGAGCGCGCCGCAGCGATGAGGCGGGTCGGTACAACGCTTAATGTGACCGAGCTTGGCAATTCGGATCTGGTAATTGAGGCGGCCACCGAGCGCGAAGCGGTCAAGCGGGCCATTTTCGCCGAACTTCTGCCGCATCTGAGGCCGGACACCATTCTGACCTCCAACACCTCGTCGCTGTCGATTACGCGATTGGCCAACAGCACCGACCGGCCCGAGCGCTTCATGGGTTTCCATTTCATGAACCCGGTCCCGGTCATGCAGCTTGTCGAGTTGATCCGGGGCATTGCGACCAATGAGACGACCTACAACACGCTTGTCGGGGTCGTGGAACGGCTTGGCAAGACCGCGGCAAGTTCCGAAGATTTCCCGGCCTTCATCGTCAATCGCGTGCTGATGCCGATGATCAATGAGGCGGTCTACACGCTTTACGAGGGCGTGGGCTCTGTCCGTGCCATCGACCAGTCGCTGAAGCTCGGCGCAAATCACCCGATGGGCCCGCTGGAACTGGCCGATTTCATTGGTCTGGATACCTGTCTTGCCATCATGAATGTGCTGCATGACGGGCTAGGCGACACGAAATACCGCCCGTGCCCGCTGCTCGTGAAATATGTCGAGGCCGGGTGGCTGGGTCGCAAGACCGGCCGCGGCTTTTATGATTATTCGGCCAACACGCCGGTACCCACCAGATAAGGGGCATCAACAATGAAAATTCTCGTGCCAGTCAAACGCGTGATCGACTACAACGTGAAGGCCCGTGTGAAGGCCGACGGTTCGGGTGTCGATCTGGCCAACGTCAAAATGTCGATGAACCCGTTCGACGAGATCGCGGTCGAGGTCGCCAAGGCCGAAGGCGCGGATCTGGTCATCGCCGGCAAGCAGGCGATCGACAATGACATGAACGCCACCGGCCAGATGGTCTCGGCGCTGCTGGGTTGGGGTCAGGCGACCT
>NZ_WMIG01000039.1 GCF_009711205.1 Paracoccus litorisediminis
GATCCATACATTGAAGACGGCCAGCACCGGAAACCATGATGAGGCACAACCCCCGTGACCTCGGAGAGAACCATGACCCTAGACGGACGGCCCGCTTTCCCGATTGACAATGCCGCAATCAGAGAACCGGCCAGCGGCGTAAGCGCCGCACAATCAGGCCTTACACATGTTCGCAGCCGGTCACCTGCCCAGACCGATCAACAAATCACTTGTGCAAGCGGGGGTATCCACACATGCCTGATGATGCAGGTCCTGCTCGGGCTTCCGCTTCGGCAAACAACTGGGATGGTGGCGAGCATTCTGTCGCTGGCTGGACTCGATTGGCCCGTGCCCGACTTCTCAACCCTGAGCCGCCGGCAGAAATGGATCACGGTGCAGATATCGAACCTCCGTGTGCCAGACCCGCTGAACCTGCTGGTGGACAGCACCGGGATCAAGTTTCTCTGTGATGGGAAATGGCTTGCGCGCGAGCATGGCACACAGCGCCGACGCCATTCTCGCAAGGTTCATCTGGCGATGGATACGGTCACCGGCGACATCCGTGCAGTGGAGTTTACCTCGAGCGAGACGGGCGACAGCCCCGTTCTGCCTCGCCTACTTGACCAGATCCCGCCCGGTGAGCAGATCGGCAGCGTAACAGGCGATGACTCCTTTGACACAAGGCGATGTCATAGCGCGATCCTCGAGCGCGGCGGCACGGCGGTCATACCAATCCGAAAGAACGGGCGACGATGGCGGGAGGATTTCCCCGCCGCCAAAGCCCGCAACGAGATACTCAAAGTTACACAACGCCTGCGACGAGCCGCTCGGAAACGCTGGTCCGGATTTCACGTACGAAGCCGGATCGAGGTATGAGCCGGGCCGGAAAACAGTCCGGGGCACCGTTTTCCCGGCGATTGGATGAGGTGTCTCAAGGCGTTCGGTGAACGCATCGCATCACGTGACCCGGACCGCCAAACAGCTGAATTCAGATCCGCGTTGCACTCAGGAACTGTTTCCACGCGCTCGGCACCGCCGAGATCGAGCGCGTGGCCCGAATCCGTGCGGGAAAGGGTCACGTCCGGCCACTGCCTGACTACTGCAACAACATCCATCAGCTATCTGCGTATCACCGCGCTGCTTCGGAGAGCCGGTTAGGCCGTGAGCGT
Source organism: Paracoccus litorisediminis (assembly GCF_009711205.1). Classification (GTDB taxonomy): domain Bacteria; phylum Pseudomonadota; class Alphaproteobacteria; order Rhodobacterales; family Rhodobacteraceae; genus Paracoccus; species Paracoccus litorisediminis. Next base: position 1,149 of record NZ_WMIG01000039.1, read on the forward strand.
GAAAAATGTCGAACCGATCTGGCGATGCGAAGGCTGAAGGCTGCCCGTAAGAAACCCAAGAAAGGCCAGCCATGGCTAATTGTGGGGGCCCTCACCTTCGGCCAGAGTACCCAATCACCTATGGTCTAACGACTTTGTCGATAGCACGCCCTTTCGCCGCACCAACACGCCATTGGGTACCGTTGGGATGATCCGCGCGACACCTCGCAGGGAATGGCATCCTCCGCCTCACGGCAGCGCCGGAGACGGAGACGGAAGGGCATTTTCTATCGAACCTGATCAGGTGTTGTCCGACTGATCCAGATACGTGGCAAGGTGGTGGATATGTTCGGTTCCGATGCCGCAGCAGCCGCCGATGATGGTGGCCCCCTTGTCGGCCCAATGCCTGGCCCAGCCACAGTAATGCGGCGGATCCAGATCGGCCCGGATCGTCGAAACGGTTTCATTCGCGGCGCCATCATCGTCTTGGGAATCGTCGAAGGCATTGGCATAGACACCCAGCGGTAGACCGAGGGCTGCTTCATGGGCAGCGGCCAGTGCCACCCCCATCACCTCGGGACGCGAGCAGTTGAAGAGCATCGCCTCGGCACCCAGAGCCAGCGCCAGCCTTGCCGCATCAGCGACCGATTGGCCGGAGCGCAGTTGCGGGTGCGGCATGTCCTCGGGCTCGACATCATCGCGCAGGGTGAAGGACAGCCAAAGCGGCTTGCCCGTGGGCTTTGCGGCAGCGGCAGCAGCGCTGGCTTCCTCGAGGCTGCTTTGCGTTTCGGCCAGCCACAGGTCGACATGCGGCGCAAGACCGCCGACCAGCACGGACAGGTAGTCCTGCGCGACATCGGCGCGGAACAGGTCCGGCTGATACGATCCGAAAACCGGCGGCAGCGATCCCGCGACCCTGACGCCGGGCGCTGCATCCGCCGCCTGCCGCGCCATCCTGCCTGCCAGATCGGCCAGCCGGAGGCCGTCGCTGCGGAAGCGTTCCTCGCCGATATGAAAGGGCACCAGCGCATAGGAATTCGTGGTGATCACCTGCGCTCCGGCACGGATGTAACCCTCATGCACGCGGGCAACCGTCTCGGGGGCCTCGATCAGCGCAAGGGCGGACCATTCCGGCTGCCGGAAGGGCGCTCCGCTCCGCTCCAGCTCGCGGCCCATGCCGCCGTCAAGGATGGTGATCTTGGTCATGTGGCCTTTCCCGCCGCTAGGCTGTTGAAGCCCGCGATATCTTGTGTGATCGAATAGTCAATATGGTCGCGAACCGCCTGTTCGGCCCGGTCGGGACTGCCCTGCATCAGTGCGTCAAACAACGGTCGGTGTTCGTCGACCAGCGGGTTGCGGCAGGGCCAGTGGCTTTCCGACCAGCGGTAAAGCCATTCCATCTTGTCGGCCAGAAGCCCGTGGCGGCGGATCAGGTGCTGATGCCCGGTCTGGGCGACGAAACTGGCGTGAAAGCCCAGATCTGCCGCAACCCGCGCATCCGTGCCCGCGCCATTGGCCGCGTCCAGTTCAGTGAATGCCTTGGCGATCAGATCGGTCCCCAGATCCTCGCGCCGCTCGGCCAGAATGCGCGCGGCAAGACCCTCATAGGCGGAACGCAGGCTGTAGATCTCCCAGATCGCCCGTGCGTCAAGAACCGCGACGCGCCAATTGGAGTAGGGCGTGCGGGTGACAAGCTCTTGCGCCTCCAGCGCGAATAGCGCAGAGCGGACGGTGCCGCGGCCCGTGCCGATCTGCTGGGTCAGCGCCAATTCGGTCAGCGTCGAGCCCGGCGCGAGATCCCCCCGGATGATGGCCTCGCGCAGCCAGTCAGTGGCCTGATCCTGCAGGCTTTTTCTCTCGATCGGCTGACGCATCATCCGGTTCCTTATCGGTTGCGGTCGAAATGGCTGGCCAGGAAGGCACGCGCCCTTTCCGACTTCGGGGCACCGAAGACCTCGGCGGGGGTGCCGTCCTCTTCGATGCGCCCCTGATGCAGGAAGACGACCCGTGAGGAAACCTCGCGCGCGAAACCCATCTCATGGGTGACAATCAGCATCGTGCGCCCTTCCTCGGCCAGACGGCGGATCACCTTCAGCACCTCGCCCACCAGTTCCGGGTCAAGGGCCGAGGTCGGTTCATCGAAAAGGATCGCGCGCGGGTGTTGCGCCAGCGCCCGGGCGATGGCGACGCGTTGCTGCTGGCCGCCCGAAAGATGCGCGGGCCATGCGTCGCGCTTTTCCGCAAGGCCGACCTTTTCCAGCAGCGCCAGCGCCTCGTCCACGGCTTCTGCCCGCGACCGGCCCTGCACGAAAAGTGGGGCCTCAATGACGTTTTCCAGGACGGTGCGATGCGGCCACAGATTGAAGTTCTGGAAGACGAAGCCCAAATGTCCGCGCATCCGTCGCGCAATCGCATCCTCGGTCCGGGTCAGACGACCACCTTTCGGTGACAGGCTGTCCTCACCCACGGCGATGGTGCCGGCATCGGGGATTTCCAGCATCGGGATGCAGCGCAAGAGCGTGCTCTTGCCAGACCCTGAAGCGCCGATCATCGAAATGACATCGCCGTCGCGGGCGGAAAGATCGATGCCGCGTAGCACTTCGTTATGGCCAAAGCTCTTGCGCAGTCCCGACAGGGACAGGGCGGGGCCAATGGAGGCTGTGATCACGGGGTCGTCCTTCCGAATTGCCATGGCGAGAGCCGCTGTTCCAGCCAGGCGCTGGCCCGGGTGACCAACATCGAAATGACCAGATAGATCACAGCGGCGCAAAGCAGGATTTCCACCGCGCGCCAGGTTTCCGAGATCGCCGCGCGGGCGATGCCGGTCATGTCCATCAACGTGATGGTCGAGACAAGCGCCGTCGCTTTCAGCATCGAGATCACCTCGTTGGAATAGGCGGGCAAGGCCTGGCGGGTCGCGATTGGCAGGGTGATCCGGCGCAGAATGGTCGCTCGCCCCATGCCGGACACGCGCCCGGCCTCGACCGCGCCTTTCGGCACGGCGCGCAGACCGCCGCGCAGGATCTCCGAGCTGTAGGCGGCATCGTTCAGGATCAGTGCCAGCAAGCCGCACCAATAGGGGTCGCGCAGAAAGGGCCACAGGAAGCTTTGACGGATGAAACCGAAGCCGGCCAATCCGTAATAGATCATGAAGATCTGGATCAACAGCGGCGTGCCGCGAAAGACAAAGACGTATGTCGCCGCGATGGCATTGCCGATGCGGTTCTGCCGCATCAGGTTCAGCGTCAGCGCAAGGCATGCCCCGCCAGCCAGCGACAGCAGCCACAGGTTCAGGGTCAGCGGCAATCCGGTCAGTATCTTCTGGAACATGCCCGAGATGAAAGTCAGGTCCATGGCCTAGTACCCCGCGCCCTGATGGCCGCGCAGGCTGCGCCGCTCGGCCAGCCGGAAGACCTGATCGGAAAGCGTGGTGATGATCAGATAGATCACTGCCCCCGCAGCATAGAATAGGAAATGTTCCTGCGTGGTGCCTGCGGCGACCGAAACCTGACGCATTGTCTCGACCAGCCCGGTGACCGAAACCAGCGCGGATTCCTTGATCACCGATTGCCATTGGTTGCCCATTGCGGGCAGGGCGGTCACCATCGCCTGCGGCGCGATCACCCGGCGGAACAGCGTGAACCGGCCCATGCCTACGACGCGGCCCGCCTCGATGGTACCACGCGGCACGGCCTGATAGGCACCGCGCAGCACCTCGGACTGACTGGCACCAGAGATCAGGCCAATTGCCAGCATTCCGGCAACGAAACCCGAAATGTCGAAGGGGCCGGCAAACCCCAAAGCGGTGCCGATGGCCGCCACCACCTGACGCCCGCCGAAATAGAACAGGTAGATCACCAGGATATCGGGCACGCCGCGCAGCACGACCGTATAGGCCTCGGCCAATGCGCGCATAACGCGATTGCCGCCGACCCGGGCCCAAGCCACCAGGGTGCCCAGCACCAGCCCGCACAGGAAGGCCGCGACCGAAACGGCAAGCGTCATGAGCCCCGCCCTGAACAGGACGAGGCCCCAGCCGTCGGGGCCGAAGCCCAGAAGCCCGATATCGCCCATTCTTACAGCTTGGGCGTGACGTTGATGCCGAACCACTGGTTCGACAATGCCGCAAGCGTGCCATCATCCGACATGGATTGAAGCGCCGCGCTCAACTTGTCGGCCAACTCGCCCTTGCCTTTCTGCACAACGATGGCCGCGCCCTTGCCCATCACTCCGCCCGAGAAGGCCGGGCCGGTGGCCGTGGCGGTTTCGGCGTTCTTTTCGAGGAAGGCTGCGATATTGGTGGCCGATGCCATGGCCGCATCCAAGCGCCCGTTCGACAGGTCCTGATAGACATCGGGGCCGTTGGGATAGGTGCGGATGGTGATCCCGCGCGGCGCCAGGTATTTGTCTAGGAAATCGGCCTGGATGGTCGAGACATGAACGCCCACGGTCTTTCCCTCCAGCACTGCCGCGATCTGGGCAATAGCGGCGTCGGTTGCGGCCGCATCATCCAGATTGATCGACGTGCCGGTGCCGGGCAGGGCGATCCCGCTTTCCTTCATCACCGCAAAGGTCGAGCCGCCGGTGGTATAGGGCAACGAGAAATCGACCACCTCCAGCCGCTTTGCGGTGATGGTTACCGAGTCGATGACCGCATCGTATTTGCCGTCGATCAATCCCTGAATCATCCCGTCCCAAGCCTGCGCGATCAGCTCGTATTCGAAACCGGCGCGCTTGGCGATTTCCGCCAGCATGTCCATCTCGAAGCCGTAAAGTGTGCCGTCGGGCTTGGTCATGTTGAAGGGCGGGAAAGCGCCTTCGGTGGCAAAGACCAGTTTCTTGCCCTGCGCCAGCAGGGGTGCCCCGGTGGCAAGGGTGGCGGCGGCGGCAAGACCTGCGCGCAGAAAGGTGCTGCGGGTGATGTTCATGAGTTCCTCGCGGAAGATGGGTCAAGACAGGAATTCGACGGCCATCCGCGTCAGCGCGATGGCGCTTTGGGCGATGCAGGCCTCATCGGGCTGGTAGTCAGAATTGTGTACGCGGTCATCGCGGCCCGGCTGGCCGGAACCGATGAAGATCTGCACCGAGGGAATGCGTTCCGAGAAATACGAGAAATCCTCAGCCCCGAAGCTGCTGCCCGCCTCGACGATCACCGGCGCACCGAATTGCAGCGCCAGCACGGCAGCGGTGCGGTCGATCATCGCGTCGTCATTCATCAGGGGCGGCGCGCCGCGTACATATTCGACCTCGGCCCGGACGTTCAGCGACAGGGCCGCACCTGTGCAGATCCGGCGGAACGATGCCTCGGCCAGATCGCGCGACCGGGGCGAGCGACAGCGCACCGTGCCCTCGAACATACAGCTATCAGGAATGATGTTCTGGGTCGCACCGCCTGCGATATGACCCACGGTCAGCACTGCGGAAAGGGCAGGGTCCATCTCGCGCGATATCACGGTCTGCAATTGGGTTATGATATGGGCCGCGGCTACAATCGGGTCGATGGCGGCATGAGGGCGGGCGGCATGGCCCGACTTGCCGTGAATCACGACGCGGAATTCGTCGCTAGAAGCCGTGCTGGCCCCGCGGTTCAGCGACACCGTCCCAGCAGGATGTTCGGGACGGTTATGAAAGGCGATAGCCAGATCGACACCATCTGCGGCACCATCGGCGACCATGGCGGCGGCTCCGCTTTCCTGCGTCTCCTCTGCGGGCTGGAAGATCAGCCGGACCGAGCCTGCCAGTTGCGGCGCGATCCTGACCAGTGCCTTGGCCGCGCCCAACAGTGCCGATGTGTGCAGATCGTGCCCGCAGGCGTGCATCCTTCCCGGAATGGTCGAGGCATAGGGCAGGCCGGTTTCCTCATGGATGGGTAGGGCATCCATATCTGCGCGCAGGATGAGGCAGGGGCCAGGCCTCCCGCCATTGATTTCCGCCACCACACCGGTGCGCCCGATGCCGGTCTGCGGCGTCAGGCCAAGCGAGGTCAACTCGACTGCGACGATTCCCGCAGTCCGCACCGTGTCAAATCCAACCTCGGGATGGGCGTGGAGGTCGCGGCGGATCTCGATCAGCCGGGGCTCAACATCGCGGATCAGGTGTTCGATCAGACGGTCAGGGTCATTGACAAGGTCGGACATCGGCACGTTCTCGACAGGCTCTCAAGGGAAGGAATCCGTGGCCGCATGCGTCATCGAAACGCCATATGGTGTCAATGATCGATGATCGACAATCGAACAATTAGGTTGCCCGGTTCTATGCCCGGTCACCAGAATAGGAAATTTTCCCTCTATCGAGCGATGAGCTGTCAGCCAGTAGGCCCTGGGGGAGAGGTGAACGCCAAGTCGACTATTCAAGCATGCCCTGTTGGCGGAGGATTGCTCGTCGGGCACTCATGCTGTCTTGGGCAGGGTTGAGCACACCTCGGCGAGCAGAGCGCGCCGAGGTCCGAGCGATCTTCAGACACTTGCCGCGCTGTCACCGCTGCGCAGCCGGATAAAGGCCATGTCCAGCACCAGCATGAACAGAAGTGAGGCCCCGACCAATGGGAAGATCATGCCGCCGACGGCCAGAATGGCAATAAGCCCGCAACACACGCGCCGGTCCTGAGGTAGGGGTGGTACCCCCAATGACCCCGTGGGGCGCCGCTTCCACCACATCATGGCAGCGGATACGGCCAGAGCCACGATCGCCGTGCAGGCCGCCAGCAGGATGATCTGGTTCAGCACACCGAAGGTCTGACCCATATGGGTGTTGATACCCTATTCCAGCCATTTCCCAGCGGGCCGTAATCGGCATAGCTCATATCCAGCAGAGACTGGCCGTTATACTGATCCAGAGGCACGACACGCTGCTCGCTCAGATCGTCAGGATACACCGAGCCAGTGAACACACCCTCAGGTTTTTACGGCAGGCTGACGGCATAGCCGCGATGCAGACCCTGTCGGTCGAACTCGGTAACCGCGTCATCCAGGGTGATCAGCATCCCGCTAACGGTGCCTTCCGGAATCCGCGCCTGCTTCAACGACCAGGCGGTCTTGGCGACCGCGTCCAGCTACTGTCCCGACATGGGCACGTGCACCCTCATCCCGTCCGGATAGCCGGCTGCTATTGGCCCATTCATTGACCTTGGCCCCCCAGACGCCCGACCGGGGCATGCCGGTGAGCGCCAGGAAGACAATGAAAAAGCTGACCCAAAGCCCCGTCACCGCATGCAGTTCACGCCAGAATACGCGGCGCTGTGGCTTGCCGCGAACCGACAGAACGCCCCCCTTTTGTCCACGCGGCCACTACAGATAGACACCGGTGCCGACAAGCAGGATCGACCAGCCCGCCGCAATCTCGATGATATAGCGGGCACATGTCCCGAAGTACTTGCGGCTGTGAAGGGTGCGCACCGTCCACATCAGCGTGGACCGGTCCGGCATCGCGCCCAGAACAAGGCCATTATAGGGTTCACATAGACCGCCATCCTGCCGTGATCGGTGCTGACAGTAATCTCGGTCGATGCCCCGACATCGGTGGGATCGGTATATTTCACCGCCGTACCCGGCATCGCGTCCAGCGCCGAGGCGACCAGCGCGGTCGGCGCCGGCAACGCGCTTCAGGTCGGAATGATACCAATTGTCGATCTCGTCGCGAAAGGGATACATCGCGCCGGTGATCGAAAGGGTGATCATGACAGGCAGGACCAGCAGCCGGCATAGAAATGTCAGCGCCAGACCGCCCTGTAGAGATTGCTCAGGCCCATGGCCGGGCGAGCGGAAATGGTGGAGATGAGACATCTGTCCTTCGCTTATGTGCAAGGCCTGCCAATGGCAGGCTGATCATGGCTGAAGCAGGCCATCAGCAGCCCGAATGCCCTGTGTCGTGCCCCTGACCAGAAGTTGGGGCCGGACGCATGGCACGGACTTCGAAAGGCAGCGCGACTTCGCCCGCTTTTTCGAACACCTGAGAGGCCTCGATTATTTGGCCCTCGGCGAAGGGCGCGGTGACATGCATGAACATCCGGTGATAGCCGCCGGGTTTAAGGTCGACCGGCGCGCCTACTGGAATCGGTAAGCCGTCCGGCAGTTCGTGCATCTTCATCACGTCGCCGTTCATGGTCATCTCGTGGATCTGCACTTCACCCGCCTGTGACGAGCGCGCGGCGATCAGGCGATCCGCCTCGGGCCCATCATTTCGGATGGTCAGATAACCACCTGCGACCGGAGCTTGTGGCGGCATCGCCCGGATATGGGCCTCGGACAGGATCAACCCCTTGTGGGCGACCGGTTCGGTAAATGCGGTGGTGGCAAGGATGCCAAGGAACAGCGCACCCAGCACCGGGGCTTCGTCCCAGCCGGATCGCGCCAGAGGGGCCGACGTTGATCATTCTTTCGGCTGGTCGCGCCCGGTAAGTATCTGCTCGAAACGCTCGGTGGCCCGCTTGGGCAAGACCTCGGGCAGGGACACATCGGCCTTCTCGCCGACCTCGATCAGCATGACCATGCCCATCGCGTAATACGGCGAGCATTTGATGCCATAAGCGCCGATTTCCGTTAGGGTCACCTCGAAACGCGCGTTGATCTTCGACTTGAAAGGCGCGGTCCCCTCGGGGATCACGCCCTCGATTGCTGCAGCATTATGGCCGGGCTGGGTCGGCAGGAAACGCACCGTGTCGCCGGGGGCTATGTTCAGATAGGCTGGCTTATAGACCATCGGGCCATTCGCTCTGCGGTTCAGCATCTGGACCTCACAGACCTCGACCAAAGCTGGGGTGGGGAGCAGCATCAAAGGCAAAAGCAGGGATTTCATCGGGAGTTCTCGATATCGTGGAAACGCAGGACCTTTGTATTGTCCTGCGGATCGGTCAGGAGGGTGGCGCCCACGCGGAAGATCGCGCGCAGTAGGTCCGGCGTCAGGATCTCGGCCGGTTTGCCACAGGCGACCATACGGCCCTGCGACATGACGCCCAGCCGGTCGCAGCCCATCGCCTGATTGAGGTCATGCAGCGCGATCACCACAGTCAACGGCAGTTCCTCGACCAGCCGCAGCAGAGCAAGCTGGTGATGGATGTCCAGATGGTTGGTCGGCTCATCCAGCAGCAGGACGCGTGGCCGTTGAGCCAACGCGCGGGCGATCTGAAGCCGTTGCCTCTCACCTCCCGATAGCGTGGACCACGGGCGTGAACTCATGCCTTTCATGCCGACGGCATACAGTGCTTCATCGACAATGGCGGTGTCCTTCGCGCCCCATGGGACCAAAGCCGAAAGCCATGGTGTGCGGCCAAGCTCGACGACCTGACGGGCGCTTAGGCAATCGGTGGTTTCGGCCTGCTGCTCAACCATGGCGAGACGGCGGGCGATCTCGCGGCGAGGTATGCGGCGCAAGTTGTGGCCGTCCAGGCTGACTTCACCCCCGGCGCGACGCTCAAGCCCGGCAAGAAGCCGTAGCAGCGTCGATTTGCCCGAGCCATTCGGCCCGATCAGGCCGAAGGTCTCACCCGGCGCGATATCGAGATCGACGCCGTCGATAATCGTGCGACCCTGCGCCTGTAGAACCAGTTTGGTCGCGGTAATCCTCATGCGCGGTTCCGGTTCCGGATCAGGATCAGCGCGAAGGCGGGTGCGCCGACCAACGCGGTGACGACGCCGATCGGCACGACCTGACCGGGGATCAACACGCGCGAGACCACGTCTGCCGCGATCATGAAGACCGCACCCGCAAGTGCCGAGGCCGGAACCAACGCGCCATGCCGCGCACCGACGAGGAAACGCATGGCATGCGGCACGACCAACCCGATAAAGCCGACAGCTCCGACAAGGCTGACCATCACCGCCGTCATCAACGTCACTGCGCCCAGTAGCATGACCATCACCCGGCGCACCGCAATGCCCAGCGAGGCCGCGGCACTTGCGCCGAAGCTGAACGCATCAAGCGCGCGGATATGGATGACGCAGGCCAACAACCCCACGACCGCGACGGGAAGTGCAAGTCCGACATCCGGCCAGCGCACGCCGGACAGGTTTCCGAGCAGCCAGAACATGATCCCGCGGGCCTGTTCCGCATTGGCGGATTTGGCGATGAAAAAGCTGGTCAATGCGTTGAAAAGCTGCGATCCCGCGATCCCGGCAAGAACAAGCTGACCAGACCCTCCGCCCGCCGCGCGCGCGAGTGCCGCGACGATGCCGAAGGCCAGCGCCGCTCCGGCGAATGCGCCTGCCGAGATGCCGATGGCCCCTGCGCCGATCCCCATGATCGTGACCGCGACCGCCCCAGTCGAAGCCCCGGCCGAAACGCCCAGCAGATAAGGATCGGCCAAAGCGTTCCGGACCAGTGTCTGCAGCACTAACCCCGACAGCGCGAGTCCCGCACCGCAGGCCGCTGCGACCAAAGTGCGTGGCAGGCGATAGTTCCAGATGATCCCGGCATCGATCGGATCGACCGTCGATGCCGCGCCCCAGAGCTTGTGCGCCAGAACGTCTCCGACCTGCGAGACCGGCAGCGGCGTCTCGCCCAGGATCACCCCGGCCAGCACCGCAAGGGCCAGCACCACCAGACCCAGCGCAAGGCGCACGATGAGCCTTGAGTGCCAGGCGACAGCGCCGATGATGACCGCTTCGGTCATTTCGGGCTGAGTTTCGGCAGCGCCTCAGCCAAAGTCTCAAGCGCGTCGATATTGCGGATCGAGGGGTCCATCGCATGTGCGTCCAGCATGATGATGTGGTCATTCTTCACCGCGTCCATCTGGCTGGTCACCGGATCGGATTTAAGGAAGGCAATCTTCTTCTCGTAATCATCGGCTTCGAAGCGACGCCGCTCCATCCGGGCCAGGACGATGATCGACGGATTGGCGCGGGCAATGCTTTCCCAGCTGACGACGGGCCATTCCTCGTCGCTTTCGACGATGTTCTTCAGACCCAAGGCCTGCATCATGTAACCGGGCGGACCTTTGCGACCGGCGACATAGGGGTCAATGTCCATTTCCGCCGAAGAGAACCAGAACACCGCCGAGGCATCCTTCAGGTCGAGCCCCTCGGCTTTTTCGATGGCGGCAGCCTCGCGCGTTTTCAGATCGGCGACCAGCGCCTCACCCCTGTCTGCAACATCGAAGATCCGGCCCAGTTCCGAGATGCCCTGATAGATGCTGTCCATTGCATACATGCCGATGCGCGTTCCGTCCGAGCCCTTGCTGTTGTCCTTGCCGATGCAGTCCGAGGGCAGGACATAGGTCGGGATGCTCAGGTCCGAAAATTGTTCGCGCGTGGCGACAACGCCCTGCGGGCCGACATGCCATTCATATTGCACGGTCACGAGGCCCGGGCGTTTGGCGAGGATGCTTTCGAAGCTGGGGTCATTGTCGGCCAGGCGCTCGATGCTGGCATTGGCATTCTTGAACTGCGGCAGGACCTCGGTGAACCAGACCGAGGTCGCCGGGACCTTGTCGGCCAGACCCAGCGAATAGAGGATCTCGGTCGTGGCCTGACCTACGGTCACGACACTTTCCGGGGCCTTGTCAAAGGACAGGTCGACGCCACAATTCGACAACTTCAGCGGCCATGCGGTCTCGGCGCTGGCGGGCAGAACGCTGGCTCCAGCCAGCACAAGGCCGGTCAGGGCGGTTTTCATGAACATCTCGAGGCTCCGGTCAGGATGCGAGCGGAGGGCTTGGGAAATGGCCATGACGCAGCCGCATCCCATGAAGGAACGCAGCGATAGATAAGGAGCCCGACGGATCGGCAGGCTTGGGACATCAGGCACCTCCCCGGACACCCCGCCCGGATCGAATGGGTTTCATTTGTCGGCAGGTCTCCTGACTGGCGGGTCATCGCGGGATGCGGCCTTCCCATGGCCCGAAGGCCACAGTGGCGTCATCGCATCCTGCTCACCGCCTACAGTTGCGGGGGCAGTTCCGGTTCGGGGCAAGTACTGCTCCGACGGATTCCCTTTCAATTCCTCTCGGAAACCGACCTGAGCGTGTTAACTGCTTGGCGAGACGCAAACAAGTGACGCAATCGCGCCTGTTGAAGGGGGGAGGGCTTCTTCCGTGTGCAAGAACGATGATCGAACGGAATGAATCTGATTCTCATTTGCCGCTTGGATCGGATCGAGCAGAGGAATTGCAACTCGGCCGGATCAGCCGCACGGGCGCGATCTAGGGGCGGTTCTCGGCGGCGTATCGGCCGTCGAACTCGGCATCGAACGGGCGTCGGTCACGACGGCACGTATTTTACGTAGGGGGTGCCGGGTCGGGATGCGCTCCTCGAGATCGACATAACTCTGTTGGCACATCCGATCCGCGCATGATCATCCCATAACGCTGCCGAGGATGAATCCTGTTCCGCGCCGGGCGGGCCGTGCAGATCGAGCAGCCAGACCGATACGTGCCCAAAAGAGGTCTACGCGACGAAGCCGTCACTTTTCTTAGTTGTTGCCCTTCACCGATCGGGCGAACTGGCGGTATATCCCAGCAATGCTACGCAACCGCTATCATCATTTGGGCTGGCACCATGGCATTGAGCTGTTCGAAGCTGCTTTGAGCAATCAGACCTTCGCCCGCCACGCGCACGAAGGTTTCGCCGTCGGCGCGATTGTCCAAGGTGCCGGTGGCTATCTCTGTCGAGGAGAAAGCATGGTGCTTCCCACCGGTTCGCTTTCTCTGATGAACCCCGAGGAGGCGCATACCGGGCACGCTGCAGCGGGTCGAGTACGCTACAACATGCTTTATGTCTCTGAGGTAGCGGTGCGAGAAGTGCTGGGCCTGCGCGACTTGCGCGGTTTTGCTGAAATTGCCCCCCGAGATCGTGGACGCAAGCTGACGCAGGCACTTTCCCGGCTGGCCAGTTGCCTTAACGTTGCGCAGACGACTGACCAGAGGCTGGTGACCGAGGAGGCCGTGCACGATGTGTTGGCGCAGGCTTTCACCCATTACGGGCGCGCCGAGTTGCGCCGACCAGGTCAGGAACCCGCCGCCATCCGTGCGCTGCTGGACCGCATCGACGCCGGAGTGGCGACGGGCGAAATCCCGACCCTGACAGACCTGGCGGCCGGGGTCGGGTTAAATCGCTCTTATCTGATCCGCAGCACGGTCCGCGCCACCGGGCTGACCCCGCATGGCCATGTGCTTCGCGCTCGCGTGAACCACGCTCGCCGACTGCTGCTTGATGGCACACCTGCCGTCGAGGCCGCCATTACTGCAGGCTTTTGCGATCAGGCACATCTGATCCGGCAGTTCCGCCGCCATCTCGGCGTAACACCCGGCGCGCTGATCCGACACTGAGGTCAACTTCGTCCAAGACCAACAGGCAACCTACATGGCAAAGCCTGTTGCAAAAGGACCGAACCATGTCATTGAAACCTGTTATTATCGTCGCCGAAAACTTGCCCATTGGCCTCAAAGCCAACTTCGCAGCCGTTCTGGGCATGAGCCTTGGACAGTTGCGTCCCGATCTGGTGGGGGCGGACACGCCCACGCAGGACGGCATTGCGCTGGCAGGGATAACTACAGTTGCGCTGCCGATTCTCGGCGCACCTACCGCCGATTTGCCAGCACTGTTCGACGCTGCCGCAGGCCTGCCGCTGCGACTGGCCTATATGCACGCTGCTTTCGAAGCGCGGGACTATGCCGATTATACCGCCCGCATTTCGGCCGCACCGCTGGCGGGTCATGCGCCGCAGGCCATCATGCTGGCCGGGACGCGCAAGACGGTGGACCGGATTTGCGGTCGTTTGCCGCTGCTGCGCTGATGCCGCCGCTAGAGCCCCCTGATGGCCAATGTCGGATTTGAGCTCACCATAGTCACCTCCACCTCTGCCCCAGAGGTCACGCAGTGCCGGCTTTGCCATTCGTTTCTGTAGCGCTGGCTACGCCCGGCTGTAGCACCAAGACCCGTCATGCACTCAGATTGGAATTGGACCACCCTATGTGGGCAGGCGAGCGACCACGACATAGGGGTGGCAATCATTGCCCAGTAGGTGGTGCTCTCGCGGCCTCCTATTCGCCCTCCTCACCGATTTGTAAATTGACCCCATGACGACGGCAGACAAATCCCGCGCCATCGTTCGGACGGATTATCGGAATGGGGACATGCATCATTGTCACGAGAGCCCCCGTGGGGACCGGTCCAGCCTGCGAGTGAGCAAACTCCGATTACCTCCGCGCGAGCCGCGCCCGCGACCTCTGCCGATTGTCCGGATACGGAATTGCATGGTGGGATTGGCCACACTGCTTGCAACCTCTCTGGCTTGTATGGGCTCGGTCGGAGCGCATCCGCACGTCTTCATCGACGCCGATGCGGCGCTGATCTTTGGCGAGTCGGGCAAGCTGGAAGCGGTACGGGTTTCCTGGACCTATGACGAATTCTTCAGCCTGATGATGATCGAGGACGCCCAATTTGATACCGACGGTAATGGTACGCCCGAACCTGCGCGCCTGCAGGCTTTTGCCGGTCATGACGTTGATTGGGAGGCCGGGTTCCCTGGTCATATCGTCGCAAAGCAAGATGGAAATCCGGTGCGGCTGGGCCCGCCAAAGTCCCATGAGGCGCGTTACGCCAGTGGGAAGATCGTGACCTCACATATCCGACCCTTGGAGCACCCGATAGCCGTGACCACTGCCGATCCGCTTTTGCTGCGGATCTATGACCCGGAATATTTCATTGCTTATGCAAACCCCCGCGGCCCGTGGGTCGAGGGTAGAAATGACTGCAAAGTGACGCGCCGCCCGCCTGATATCAGTGGGCAGAAGGAGCTATTGGACGCGCTTCAGGACCTCGAAATGCAGTCCGATTCCATTTCCGTTATGAATATGCCCGATGTGGGCATCACCTTCTCCGAAGGCTTCGAGATAGCATGCGGCGCGCGCTGATTCTGGCCTTGGGGTTGCTCTCGGCGCTGTCGCTGGTACTGACATGGCAGCATCATGCGCAGATCCTGGGTTGGTCAATGACGATGCAGCGCGAGGCCCAGAACGGCCTTGCCCGCGGTTTGCAGGCGCTGAAGACGGCAATACTGGTGCCTGGGCCAAGTTCCTGGGCCTATGTCTGGCTTACGGGTTCTTTCATGCTGTCGGCCCCGGTCACGGCAAATTTCTGGTCGGGGCCTATAGTTCCTCACGGATCGTGGGCGTGGGCCGGCTGGCATTTGCGACGATCGCGGCTTCGTTGGGGCAAGCTGTCACAGCCATCGTCGTCTTGGCGGGCATCGGCCTCTTCTCGCTGTCTCGAGAGCAGCTGACCACATTGGCCGAGACAACATTTACGCAACTCAGCCTGTTTTCGATCATGCTGATCGGGCTGTGGCTGATACTGCGTGGAGCATCGCGAAGCGCAGGGCTTATTGCATCAAGAGCGCCCCTCGTGCGTCCTGTCGTGACCGGGGATGGATCCGCGCATCATCACTATCAAGACAATGTTCATGGGCATTGCGAGAGTTGCGGCCATGCTCACGCTCCCTCGCCGCAGGTGATTGCCGCCGCATCCAGTGCGCGAGAGCTCGCGTCGGTCATTTTGGCAATCGCCATACGTCCATGCAGCGGTGCAATCCTGCTTTTGGTACTGACCTGGAAAATGGGCATCCTTGAGGCCGGGATTGCCGGTGCTTTTGCCATGGCGTCGGGCACGGCCAGCCTTACCCTGCTTGTTGCATTCATGGGACGCTTCCTGCGCGGCGGCGTATTGTCAGTCTTTGCTGAATCCAGAATCCCGCATGTCATCGGAGCCACACTCGAGATTGCAGCCGGTGTGACTGTCGTGCTTCTCAGCGGTGGAGCACTTGGTCTGGTCTGACAATCTTGGGTACGATGCAAACGTGCCCGCAGTAATGTCCGACTGGTTCTGATGCCACCGGGAAGGAGATTTCAGCGCTCCAACTCGGTTGGGATATTCCGAAGCTCAACAACGGTCGCGATTTCCTGACTTTCTTGAACCGCGCCAGATGAAGGGGAAGGCCGACACGGGCTAAAGGCCAATGTTCGGAGGGTGCCTTCTCTTGTGATATGCCAGAGCTGAGTGCATGTTCTGGAGGAGAACACTCTGGAGGGGGTATGCCGCCCGACAATGCGCGAGAAGAGGTCACTGGCTTGATCCTTCGGGTTTCGCTGCGGGACCGGGCGGCGTTCGACCGTCTTTATGCCGCTACCTCGGGGAAACTCTTCGGCACCTGCCTGCGTATCTTGAGAAACAGGCCCGAGGCCGAGGAGGCCGTCCAAGAGGTGTTCATCAAGGTCTGGTTGAAAGCCGACAGGTTTGCCGTGACCGGACAAAGCCCAATGACCTGGCTGATCGCCATCGCGCGCCATCACGCGATCGACCTTCTGCGCGCCAGGCGCGAGACCGCGGGCGGCATCGATGAGGCAGCACTGGCGATGCGCGATCCGGCCGCAGGTCCCGAGGCAATGGCCGTGGCCGCAGGTGAAATGCGGCTGCTCAACGGCTGCATGTCGGAGTTGGACCCCGAAAAGGCCAGCGCGGTGCGTGCCGCCTATCTGGAGGGTGACAGCTATGCCGATCTGGCGACCCGCCATGACGTGCCCTTGAATACAATGCGCACCTGGCTGCGGCGCAGTCTGATGCGCCTCAAGGAGTGTCTGGAGCGATGAGCGCGATGGAACCCGACCGTTCTGATGACGGGGGCGATGACTTTCTGGCCGCCGAGTTTGCTCTGGGCGTGTTGCCGGGTGTTGAACTGGCAGCACTAGCCCGCCGGGCCGAAATGGACCCGGCTTTCGCGCGGGCGGTGGCCGATTGGGAGGAACGACTTGTCCGTCGTCGAATGATTTGGAACAGGCGGCCTGATTTTGGACGAGAGGGTCCTGGCGCACCGGTTTGAGATTATGCCGCCTGACGCTGATGGTTCAAGCGGCGGTTCTGGATGGTCTCTTTTCTG
>NZ_WMIG01000004.1 GCF_009711205.1 Paracoccus litorisediminis
CTGATCACCACCGAAGCCATGATCGCCGAAAAGCCCGAGCCCAAAGCGGCCGGCGGCGGCATGCCCGACATGGGCGGCATGGGCGGCATGATGTAATCATCCGCTCGTCGCAAGACAGCGAAGGCCGTCCCTTTCGGGGCGGCCTTTTCCGTTTACAGGGGACCGGGGCGGCGTTCCTCGGACAGAAGCACGTTCGCCTCGACCTGCCCGACCCCCGGCAGGGTCATGATCCGCCGCCGCAGGATGCGTTCGAAATCGGCGATGTCGCGGGCATGGATGCGCAGCCGGTAATCGAACTGGCCCAGCACGTGCTGGACGGTCTGGACTTCGGGGATGGCGGTCACCGCGCGCTCGAAATCCTCAAGGCCCACGCGACCCTTGGCGGCCAACCGGATACCAAGGAAAACCGTGACGCCGAATCCCAGCGCTGCCTGATCGATCACCACCCGCCGCCCGGCGATCACGCCCTCATCGGTCAGCCGCTTGATCCGCCGCCATGTCGCGGGCTGGGTCATTCCCAACGCCCGCCCGACCTCGGCCGCGCTGCGGGTTGCGTCCTCGGCCAGCAGCCGCAGGATCGCCAGATCGGTCGCGTCGGGGGTCATAGCGGCAACTCCTGCACGTCCTTGATCGTGGAAACCAGCATCAGGGCGTCGCTGTCCGAGACATGCGGCAGGGTCAGGATGCTTTCGCGGTAGACCTGCTGCCAATGCGCCATGTCGCGCGCGATCACCGACAGCCGGAAATCGACCGAGCCAAGGAAGGACTGGATTTCGGTGACCTCGGGGACTTTGCGCGCGGCGGCAAGGAACTTGTCGAAGGCGCGCGGCTCGGTCTTGTCCAGCGTAAAGCGCAGGCTGACCTGCACCTCATAGCCCAGCTTGCGCCAGTCGATGCGGGTTTCCACGGCCCGGATGACGCCGGTTTCGCGCAGGCGTTCCAACCTGCGCCACAGGCTGGCCGTCGTCACTCCGGCGCGTTCGGCCAGTTCGGCATTGGGCATTGCGGGATCGGCCAGAAGCTGGCGAAGTATGCGTCGGTCTGTCGCGTCGGGCATGATTTTTTTACCTTTGCGAATTTATTGGCATGATCATTTGAAATTTTCCAGAGATTCCGCGAAGAATGCACTGAACTCCTCATGCCAGAATGCTAAAACTCCTGCATCGGATATGAGGAGAGACGCTGATGCGCGTTTACTATGATCGCGACTGCGATGTGAACCTGATCAAAGACAAGAAGATCGCCATGCTGGGCTACGGCTCGCAAGGTCACGCCCATGCGCTGAACCTGCGCGATTCCGGCGCCAAGAACGTCGTCGTCGCCCTGCGCGAAGGCTCGCCCTCGGCCAAGAAAGCCGAAGCCGAAGGCCTGAAGGTCATGGGCATCGCCGAAGCCGCCGCTTGGGCCGACCTGATCATGTTCACCATGCCCGACGAGCTGCAGGCTGAAACCTACAAGAAATACGTCCATGACAATATCCGTGAAGGCGCGGCGATTGCTTTCGCCCACGGCCTGAACATCCATTTCGGCCTGATCGAGCCGAAACCCGGCGTCGACATCATCATGATGGCACCCAAGGGCCCCGGCCACACCGTGCGCGGCGAATACACCAAAGGCGGCGGCGTCCCCTGCCTGTTCGCGGTTCATCATGACGCGACCGGCAAAGCGCAGGACATCGCTCTGTCCTATTGCTCGGCCATCGGTGGCGGCCGCTCGGGCATCATCGAGACCAACTTCCGTCAGGAATGCGAAACCGACCTGTTCGGCGAGCAAGCCGTTCTGTGCGGCGGTCTGGTCGAACTGATCCGCATGGGCTTCGAAACCCTGGTCGAAGCTGGCTACGAGCCGGAAATGGCCTATTTCGAGTGCCTGCACGAAGTGAAGCTGATCGTGGACCTGATCTACGAAGGCGGCATCGCCAACATGAACTACTCGATCTCGAACACCGCCGAGTACGGCGAGTATGTCTCGGGCCCGCGCATCCTGCCCTATGAAGAAACCAAGGCCCGCATGAAAGCCGTGCTGACCGACATCCAGACCGGCAAGTTCGTGCGCGACTTCATGCAGGAAAACGCCGTCGGCCAGCCCTTCTTCAAGGCGACCCGCCGCATCAACGACGAACACGAGATCGAAAAAGTCGGCGCCAAGCTGCGCGGCATGATGCCGTGGATCTCGAAAGGCAAGATGGTCGACAAAGAGCGCAACTAAGCGTTCCGACCTTAAGGAAAAGCCCCGCCATCGTGCGGGGCTTTTTGCTGTGCACCGACCGCAGGTGAACGCCCAAGGAATAGGTATCGCCGCATCACCATGGATTGACCCCATCCATATCGTTGCGTTACACAACCATAAATGTTGCATTGAACAACCAAATGGGCGCGATATGGTGAGTGAATCCACAATCAGCGAAATCAGGGCGGTTTCTCGTACCATCGCCCGCGAATGGGGCTTCATGGGCGGGGAGTTTGCGGGAACGGATCTTTCGCCATCGGCTGTTCATGCCTTGATCGAGATCGAGCAGGGAAATGTCACCGCCCGAGATCTGGGCCTGCGTCTGCATCTTGAGAAATCCAGCGTCAGCCGAATGCTGAGAAAGCTGATTGAAGCCGGAGATGTTCATGAAAGCGCAGGCGAGGATGATGGTCGCGTCAAGATCCTGTCATTGACCCCGACGGGCAAGACGCAGGTCTCGGCGATACACCAATTTGCGGAAGCACAGGTTGCCTCCGCGCTGGCGCGACTGGACCCCAAGCAGGAGGATGCCGTGTTGACCGGCTTGCGCCTTTATAGCCGCGCGCTGAGCAATGCCTCATCCGGTCAGGAGGTCGATCTTCGTATTGATATCGTGAGGGGATATCAGGCTGGACTGATTGCCCGCATCACCCAAATGCACGCTTTGTACTATGCAAAGGCATGGGACTTTGGACAACGCTTCGAGGCCGTCGTGGCGGGTGGCTTGGCCGAGTTCAGCAATCGGTTGGACAA
Organism: Paracoccus litorisediminis; assembly: GCF_009711205.1. Classification (GTDB taxonomy): domain Bacteria; phylum Pseudomonadota; class Alphaproteobacteria; order Rhodobacterales; family Rhodobacteraceae; genus Paracoccus; species Paracoccus litorisediminis. Next base: position 2,983 of record NZ_WMIG01000004.1, read on the forward strand.
CCCCCGCAACGCAATCTGGACGGCGCAGCGCAACGGCCAGATCTGCGGTTCCGTCGCGATCGATGGCGAGGATCTGGGGAATGGCATTGCCCATCTTCGCTGGTTCATCGTCGACGGCAGCATCCAAGGTGGAGGATGCGGGCGCAAATTGCTGTCTGACGCCCTTGCCTTTGTCGACGAGAATGGCTTCGCCGAAACTCATCTATGGACGTTCAGCGGCCTCGGGGCCGCGCGGCATCTTTACGAGTCATTCGGCTTTGTCCTCGCAGAGGAACATCCCGGTGATCAGTGGGGCAAAAAGGTGATCGAGCAGCGATTTGTAAGGGTGGGAAATCCCACCGAGCGTCTTTGAAATGAGCGGCCACGGGCAATCTGACGGATGCGCAATTGAATATCGCTCGCAGGTCACGCCGATCTGCGAGCATGAAACGCTTGCTCTTGCGACGCTCCCACTTCCATTCAAATGAACGCAAGTAGGGACACCCCCTACTCCTCCAGCACCTCCAGCACGCCCGGAATGACCCGCAGGGCCTGACGGGCGGGGGTGGTCAAGGGGGCGTCCTCGGTGATTTCGATGTCGACCAGATCCTCGCCGTCCTTCAGGCGCAGGGTGATCGGGCCGCGAGCGCGGGCGGGGGCACTGACCTCGGACTGGATGCGGGCCAGCGCCTCGGCGATGCCGGGGACGGCGTCGATGCCGGATATCTCGATCGCCAGACGGTTCGCGCCGGCATCGGCCACCGCCTGATCCAGCGGCACGACACTGCGGGCAAGCAGCTTGACCTGATCGCCCGAGGGTTCGACCTGTACCTGCAGCACAACGTTTTCGCCCGGCTCCAGATGCTGCCTGTGCGCGTCCAGCGTATCCGAAAACACCGTGACCTCGTAAAGCCCGGTCGGGTCGGACAGGCCGACAAAGGCGAAGCGAGTCCCGCGGGCGGATTTCTTTTCCTGTCGGAAGGCGACCGTGCCCGCCAGTTGCGCGACCAGCGCACCATCGGCAGCGGCAGCCGTCACCTCGGCCAGCGTCTGCACGTTCTTGCGGCGCAGCGCGGGCAGGTAGTCGTCCAACGGGTGGCCGGACAGGTAGAAGCCGACGGCGGCATGTTCCTCGCCCAGCTTTTCGGCGGGCATCCAGATCGGTGCCACGACCGGGCGCGGCGGCGGCAGATCCTCGCCCCCGCCGAACAGCGAGGACTGGCTCGAGGCCGCAGCCTCTTGCACGGCCTGCGACCACGCAACCAATCCATCCAGCGATTTCAGAACCTTGGAGCGGCTTTCCTCGATAAGATCGAAGGCTCCGGCGCGAGCCAGCATTTCCAGCGGGCGCTTGCCGACACGGCGCATGTCGACGCGGCGGGCAAAGTCATGCAGATCGCGGAAAGGTCTGTCGCCACGTGCCTCGACGATCATTCGCATCGCCTCGACGCCGACGCCTTTCAGCGCGCCCAGCGCATAGACGATCCGGCCATCTTTGACGGTAAAAGTCGCGTCCGAGCGGTTGACGCAGGGTGGGACCGTCTCGATCCCCATGCGGTCGGCCTCGCGCTTGTAGACGGCCAGCTTGTCGGTCAGGTGGATATCGCAGTTCATCACCGCGGCCATGAATTCGACCGGGTGGTTGGCCTTCAGCCATGCGGTCTGGTAGCTGACCACGGCATAGGCGGCGGCGTGCGACTTGTTGAAGCCGTAATTCGCGAATTTCTCAAGCAGGTCAAAGACCTCGCCCGCCTTCTTGCCGTCGATGCCCTGTTCCTTGCAGCCCTCGACGAATTTCGGGCGCTCCTTGGCCATCTCCTCGGCGATCTTCTTGCCCATGGCACGGCGCAGCAGGTCGGCGCCGCCAAGCGAGTAGCCCGCCATGACCTGCGCGATCTGCATCACCTGTTCCTGATAGACGATGATGCCCTGCGTCTCGGCCAGGATCGGGTCGATTGTCGGATGCAGCGATTCCAGCGGGCGCAGGCCGTTCTTGACCTCGCAATAGGTCGGGATGTTCTCCATCGGGCCGGGGCGGTACAGCGCCACCAGTGCCACGATATCCTCGATGCAGGTGGGCTTCATGCGCCGCAGCGCATCCATCATCCCCGAGCTTTCAACCTGGAACACCGCCACAGTGCGGGCGCTGGCGAACAGGTCATAGCTGGGCTTGTCGTCCAGCGGGATGGCGTTGATCTGGTTTTCCGCACCGTCGGCGGGCAGGTAAAGCTGGCGTCCGTCGGCGGCGACATGCAGGGGCCGCCCGCCCCCGTTGATCAGGTCGACGGCGTTCTGAATGACGGTCAGGGTCTTCAGGCCAAGGAAGTCGAACTTCACGAGGCCCGCCGCCTCGACCCATTTCATGTTGAACTGGGTGGCGGGCATGTCCGAGGCCGGGTCGCGGTAAAGCGGCACCAGCTTGTCCAAGGGCCGGTCCCCGATCACCACACCCGCGGCGTGGGTCGAGGCGTTGCGCAGCAGCCCTTCCAGCTTTGCCGCGTAATCCAGCAGGCGGCCAACGACCTCTTCCTTGGCGGCTTCGCGCAGGCGCGGCTCATCGGCCAGCGCCTTGGTGACGCTGACGGGCTTCACCCCCTCGACCGGGATCATCTTGGACAGGCGATCGACCTGACCGAAGGGTAGCTGCAGCACCCTTCCCACATCGCGCACCGCCGCCTTGGACAGCAGCGCGCCAAAGGTGATGATCTGGCCAACCTTGTCGCGGCCATATTTCTCCTGCACGTAGCGGATCACCTCTTCGCGGCGGTCCATGCAGAAGTCGATGTCGAAGTCCGGCATCGAAACCCGTTCCGGGTTCAGGAAGCGTTCGAACAGCAGACTGTAGCGCAGCGGATCAAGGTCGGTGATGGTCAGCGCATAAGCGACCAACGAACCCGCACCCGAGCCCCGGCCCGGCCCGACCGGGATACCGTGATCCTTGGCCCATTTGATGAAATCGGCAACGATCAGGAAATAGCCGGGAAAGCCCATCTGCTCAATGATGCCCAGTTCGAACCGTAGACGGTCTTCGTATTCGGCCAGCGGCACGGCATGGGGAATGATCGCAAGGCGGTCGCGCAGACCGTCCCAGGCCTGACGGCGCAATTCCTCGATTTCATCCTCGGCAAAGCGCGGCAGGATCGGCTTGTGCTTCTTGACGGCAAAGGCGCAGCGCTTGGCGATCTCGACCGTGTTCTCGACCGCCTCGGGCAGATCGGCGAACAGGGTCACCATCTCGGCCGGGGTCTTGAAGTAATGATCCGGGGTCAGGCGACGACGCGGCGCGGTCTGGTCGACATAGGCGCGTTCGGAAATGCAGATCAGCGCGTCATGCGCGTCGTAAAGATCGGGCTTGGGGAAATAGACGTCATTCGTGGCGACCAGCGGCAGGTCCAGCGCATAGGCCAGATCGATCATGCCGCCCTCGGATGCCACTTCCTCGGCCACCGGCGTGCCGCCGCCATCCTTGTGGCGCTGCAATTCCACGTAAAGCCGCGTCGGAAAGGCGACGGAAAGCCGCTCCAGCAGCGCCCGCGCATCAGGCAGACGCCCCTGCCCGACCAGTTGCCCAAGCGGACCAAGCGCACCGCCGGTCAGGCAGATCAGCCCCTCGGCCCGCGCCTCAAGCTCATCCAGCGTCACATGCGGCAGCGAGCCGTCACTGCGCAGGTAAAGGCACGAGGACAGCTCCATCAGGTTCAGCCAGCCGGCCTCGTTCTGGGCCAGCAGCACGATGGGCGCGGTCACTTCGGCAGACAGGGTCACCTGACAGCCGACGATCGGCTGGACGCCCGCGTCCTGCGCCTTGACCGAAAATTCCAGCGCCGCGAACAGGGCGTTGGAATCCGTCAGGGCAACGGCGGGCATGCCGTTTTGGGCCGCAAGATCGGCTAACTTCTTGACCGGCACGGCTCCTTCCAGAAGCGAATGTTCGGAATGCGTGCGCAGGTGGATGAATCGGGGTGAAATTTCCGGCATGCCCGCAATCTAGGCCCTACCTGTCCAACTGTGCAATTGCTCCCCGGCGGAAAACCGCTAAAGGTGACTACAAAAGGGGCAGAGAGGCGCGCAACAGTGAGTGATGTTTTCCGGGCCGAGGGCCTGGGCAAGACCTATCCCGGCGTGCGCGCCAATGACGATATCAGCTTCTCGGTCGGAGCGGGCGAAATCCACGCGCTGCTGGGTGAGAATGGCGCGGGAAAATCCACCCTCGTCAAGATGATCTACGGGCTTGTCCGACCCGACGAAGGTCATATGCAGCTCTCGGGCACCCCCCACGCCCCCGCCGATCCGCGGGCGGCGCGGGCGTCAGGCGTGGCAATGGTGTTCCAGCATTTTTCGCTGTTCGATGCGCTGACGGTTGCTGAAAACATCGCCCTTGGCATGGAAAACCCGCCGCCCCGCGCGGAACTGTCGCGCCGCATCGCGGAACTGTCGCAGGCCTATGGCCTGCCGCTGAACCCTGCCCGCCGCATCGCCAGCCTGTCCGCCGGTGAGCGTCAGCGGGTCGAGATCCTGCGCTGCCTGCTGCAAAACCCGCGCCTGCTGATCATGGATGAACCGACCAGCGTTCTGACCCCGCAAGAGGCCGAGATCCTGTTCGCCACCCTGCGCCAACTGGCCGCCGCAGGCACCGCGATCCTGTATATCAGCCACAAGCTTGAGGAAATCCGCACGCATTGCGACCGCGCCACCATCCTGCGCCACGGCAAGGTCGTGGGCACGGTCGATCCGCGCGCCCATTCCGCCCGCGAGTTGGCGGCGATGATGGTCGGGGCCGAGATGAAGCTGGTCGACCGTTCGGGCCGCAAGCCCGGCGACGTCGTGCTGGATGTCAAAGCGCTGTCCACCCCTGCCGCGACCGAGGGTGTGACGCTGAAGAACATCTCGCTGACCCTGCGCACTGGTGAAATTCTGGGCATCGGCGGTGTCGCCGGGAACGGTCAGGACGAATTGCTGGCCGCGCTCTCGGGAGAGATCACCACGCCCCATGGCACCGTCACCCTTTCCAGCGCTGACCTGTCGGCGCTTGGCCCCGATCCGCGCCGCGCCGCAGGGCTGCTTTCCGCGCCCGAGGACCGGCTGGGCCATGCCGCCGTGCCGCAATTCAGCCTGACCGAGAACACCCTGCTGACCGCAGGCGGTCGGCAGGACATCGTCAAGCGCGGCTTGATCGACCACAATGCCGCCCGCGCCTTTGCCGAAAGCATCATCAAGGCCTTTGACGTGCGCACCCCCGGCCCCGGCACCGCTGCTGGCGCGCTGTCCGGCGGCAACCTGCAGAAATTCGTCATCGGGCGCGAGGTGCTGGGCGGGCCCAAGGTTCTGGTCGTGAACCAGCCGACATGGGGCGTCGATGCCGGGGCCGCCGCTGCGATCCGTCAGGCGCTGCTGGATCTGGCCGCCAAGGGCGCAGGCGTCATCGTCATCAGCCAGGATCTGGATGAGTTGCTGGAGCTGTCCGACCGCTTCTGCGCCCTGAACGAAGGAAGACTATCGCCGCCCCGCCCCACCGAGGGCCTGACCATCGACGAGATCGGCCTGATGCTGGGTGGCGCACATGGAATGGAGGTCGGTCATGTTCCGGCTTGAGCCGCGCGCCAGCGCCCCCCTGCTTTGGCAGGTCGCGACGCCCGTCATGGCCGTCATTGCCACGATGATCACCGGCGGGCTGCTGTTCGCGGCGCTGGGATTCGATCCGGTAGCCTCGATCCGCACGATCTTCTGGGACCCGCTATTCGGCCCCGCATCGGGCTATTCGCGCCCGCAGCTTCTGGTCAAGGCCGGGCCGCTGATCCTGATCGCCTCGGGGTTGGCCTTGGGTTTCCGGGCAGGCATCTGGAACATCGGGGCCGAGGGGCAATATATCATCGGCGCGATCTGCGGTGCCGCCGTGGCGCTGGCCGCCTATCCGCATGAGGCCTTCTGGATCTTCCCGGCGATGATCGTCGCCGGTGCGGTCGGCGGCTGGGCATGGGGCATGATCCCGGCGCTGCTACGGAATTGGTTCGGTGCCTCCGAGATCCTTGTGTCGCTGATGCTGGTCTATGTAGCTCAAAAGATCGCCGCATGGATGGCCTTTGGCCCGATGAAGAACCCCGAGGGCTTCAACTTCCCCGGTTCGCGCAACCTGCAACAATATCCCGCCGCCTCGAACCCGGAACTGATCGCGAATACCGGTCTGCATTGGGGCGGAATCGCGGCGCTGGTCGCGCTGGTGGTGACGTGGTTCGTGATGTCGCGCCATATCCTTGGCTTCCGCATCCGCACCGCAGGCGCGGCCCCCCGCGCCGCCCGCTTCGCCGGTGTCCGGCCCGAGCGTCTGGTGGCCTTGTGTCTTGGCCTGTCCGGCGCGCTGGCGGGGCTGGCGGGTCTGTTCGAGGTCGCGGGACCAGCAGGCCAGATCACCGAAAGCTTCGGCTCGGGCTACGGCTTCACCGCGATCATCGTGGCCTTCCTTGGCCGGCTGCACCCCTTGGGCATCCTGCTTGCGGGCCTGCTGATGGCGCTGACCTATATCGGCGGGGAACTCGCGCAAATGATGCTGAACCTGCCCGCATCCACGGTGCAGGTCTTTCAGGGGATGCTCCTGTTCTTCCTGCTGGGTTTCGACATCCTGACCCGCTACCGCATCCGGAGGCGCGCCTGATGATCGACCCGATTGCCGTTTTCGTCCTGCTGCTGGGCGCCGCCACCCCGATCCTGTTCGCCGCACTTGGCGAGTTGGTGGTGGAACGCGCGGGCGTCCTGAACCTTGGCGTCGAGGGGATGATGATCGGCGGCGCGCTGGCGGGTTTTGCAAGCGCCCATGCCACCGGCAGCCCCGCCTTGGGCTTTGTCGCCGCAGCGATTGCCGGGGCCGCGCTGTCGATGATCTTTGCGGCTCTGACCCAGTTCCTGCTGTCCAATCAGGTCGCCACCGGCCTTGCGTTGACGCTGTTCGGGCTGGGCCTGACCGCGATGTTCGGCAAGCCCTTCGAAGGCGTGAAAGCGCCCTCGATGATGGCCGGACCCTTCGGCCTGAACCTGATGATCTGGCTGGGCCTGCTGGCGGTCCCCGCTGTCTGGTGGTTCCTGATGCGCAGCCGGGCCGGGCTGATCCTGCGCGCGGTTGGTGAAAACCACGACGCCGCGCATGGTCTGGGCTACCCGGTCCGCAAGGTCCGCATCGCGGCAATCGCCTTTGGCGGCGCGATGGCGGGCCTGGGCGGGGCCTATATTTCCATCGCCACCGTGCTGCAATGGACCGAGGGCATGACCGCAGGCGCGGGCTGGATCGCGCTGGCCATCGTCGTCTTTGCGCAGTGGAATCCCTGGGGCGTGCTGGCAGGCGCATGGCTGTTTGGCGGCGTGACCGTCCTGCAGCTGCGCCTTCAAGCGGCAGGCGTCGCCGTGCCGGTACAGCTTTTGTCGATGGCCCCCTATCTGGCGACGATTATCGTGCTGGTCGCGATCTCGGCGCGGCAGAAATTCGGACGCTCCGGCGCCGGGTCCACCCCCGGCTCGCTCGGGCAACCCTTCCACGCGCTGCGCTAAGCAGCCAAACCCTGACAGGAGAGTGACAGTGATCAATCGCAGAACCCTACTTGGCAGCGCCGCGGCGCTGGTTGCAGCATCCAGCCTGCCCGCCCTTGCCCAAGGTGAAAAGCTGAAGATCGGCTTCATCTATGTCGGCCCGGTCGGCGATGGCGGCTGGACCTTCCAGCACGATCTGGCCCGTCAGGCGGTCGAGAAGGAATATGGCGACAAGGTCGAGACCACCTTCATCGAATCCGTGCCGGAAGGTGCCGACGCAGAGCGTGCCCTGACCCAGCTGGCGCTGGCGGGCAACAAGATGATCTTCGCGACCAGCTTCGGCTTCATGGACGCGACCGTCAACGTCGCCAAGAAATTCCCCGACATCAAGTTCGAGCATGCCACCGGCTACAAGCGCTCGGACAACCTTGCGACCTATGACGCCCGTTTCTACGAAGGCCGCGCCGTCATCGGCACCATTGCGGGCCGCATGACCAAGTCGAACAAGATCGGCTATATCGGCTCGTTCCCGATCCCCGAGGTCATCCAGGGCATCAACTCGGCCTTCATCCACGCCCGCAAGGTGAACCCGAATGTCGAGATGAAGGTGGTCTGGGTCTATAGCTGGTTCGACCCCGCCAAAGAGGCCGATGCCGCCGCCGCCCTGATCGCCGAAGGCGTCGACGTGTTCATGCAGCACACCGACTCGACCGCGCCGCTGGCCAAAGCACAAGAGGCAGGCGTCCTCGGCTTCGGTCAGGCCTCCGACATGGCCAGCTTCGCGCCGAAGCCGCGCATCTCGTCCATCGTCGACAACTGGGCGCCCTATTACATCAAGCGCGTCGGTCAGGCACTTGACGGAACCTGGAAATCCGAAGCCACCTGGGCTGGCATCGGTGACGGCGAAGTCGTGATCGGTGAGATCACCGAGGCCGTCCCCGCCGAGGTCAAGGCCGAGGCCGAAGCGCTCAAGGCCAAGATCGCCTCGGGCGAATACCACCCCTTCACCGGCCCGCTGAAAAAGCAGGACGGCAGCGACTGGCTGGCCGATGGCGCGACCGCCACGGATGAGGAACTGTCCGGCCTGAACTTCTATGTCGAGGGCATCACCGCCCCGATGCCGAAGTAAGGCTTTTGACAAAAGAAAACCGGGGCTGCGGCCCCGGTTTTTTCATTCGCGCTACCGATTATTCCAGATGGCTTTCAAGGAACCACAGATCCTTGTCCGCCGTCCGCGACGCCGCCGTGAACAGATCGGCGGTATTGGCATCGCCCGCATCCCCGGTCGTGTCGATCGCCGTGCGAACCTTGGCGCCGTAATCCCGCAGCCTTTCGCAGATCGCCTTGATGTGATCCTCGGCCTTGGTCAGGTCGGTCGGATATTCCTTGAGGGTGCTGGCTTTCGCCACCTTCTCGACCGTGCCGATGGCGACGCCGTCCAGCATCTGGACGCGCTCGGCCATCTCATCAACATGGACTTGCAGATTGCTGAAGGTCTGGTCGAACAGCTCATGCACGGCGATGAAATTGCGGCCCTTGACGTTCCAATGCGCCTGCTTGATCGCCGCGGACAGCGCGACCGCATCGGCCAGCCGTGCGTTCAGCTCGGCGATCGCGGTCTTGCGGGCATTGTCGGTCAGTCCCTGAAGATTGACGGGCATCGGGCTCTCCTCACTCGGTTTCATCCAAGCAACCACTCCACCATGCCCATGGTTCCGGCGCAAGCGCCGCCGCCGAAACGAAAAAGGCGGCGCTTTCCGCTGGGAAAGCACCGCCCGTTCCGTTCAGGATGGGGGTCTATCAGACCGCGCCCTGAATGAATTTGACCGCGTCGCCGAAGGTCTGGATGGTTTCGGCGGCGTCGTCCGGAATCTCGATCCCGAATTCTTCCTCGAACGCCATGACCAGCTCGACCGTGTCCAGAGAATCGGCGCCCAGATCGTCGATGAAGGAGGCGCTCTCGGTCACCTTGTCCTCGTCAACGCCCAGATGCTCGACGACAATTTTCTTCACGCGATCAGCAATATCGCTCATGTCTCTTCCTCATTTTCGCGGGCATCCGCCCAAGATGTGACAGCTCGCGCTGACGAGAGCCCAAGGCGCGGAGCCCTGTAGCCTTGAACGCGGGATATAGCACGGGTTCGTGATCTTGCAACCGCATAAACCACAGATCACAGCATCGCCATACCACCGTTAACATGCAGCGTGGCCCCGGTGACATATCCCGCCTCGGCACTGGCCAGATAAAGGACCGCCGCGGCGATTTCCTGAGCATTGCCCATGCGACCGGCAGGAATCTGGCCCAGAATGCGGCCCTTCTGCTCGTCGTTCAGCTTGTCGGTCATCGCGGTTTCGATGAAACCCGGAGCCACACAATTGACCGTGATCCCGCGCGAGGCGACTTCCGAGGCCAGGCTTTTCGACATGCCGACCAGACCGGCCTTGGCGGCAGCGTAGTTGCCCTGCCCCGGATTGCCCGTCGCGCCGACGACCGAGGTGATGTTCACGATCCGGCCCCAACGCGCCTTCATCATGCCGCGCAATACGCCGCGGCACAGGCGGAAGCTTGAGGTCAGGTTGACCTCCAGAACCTGCGACCACTCTTCGTCCGACATGCGCATGAACAGGTTGTCGCGGGTGATCCCGGCATTGTTCACCAGGATGTCGACGCTGCCCATCGCCGCGGCTGCGGACTTCGGCAGGGCCTCGACCGCGGCCGCATCACCCAGATTGGCGGTAACGACATGGGCGCGGCTGCCCAGCTTTTCGGCCAGTTCGCGCAAGGGGGCCTCACGCGTGCCCGACAGCGCAACGGTCGCACCGGCCGCATGCAACGCCTCGGCCACCGCGCCGCCGATTCCGCCGGATGCGCCGGTCACCAGCGCGTTCTTTCCCGTCAGATCAAACATCCCGACCTCGTTTTCTTTCTTGTCCAAATATCCCGGGGGTCCGGGGGCAGAGCCCCCGGCGCCGCCCTCAAGCCTTCAGCGCCGCGATATCCGCAGGTGCACCGACATTCTTCGTCACGGCTTCCTTGGAAATGCGCTTGATCATGCCCGACAGGGCCTTGCCCGCGCCGATTTCCCAGAACTCGGTGACACCCGCCCCGGCCAGATACTCGACCGATTCACGCCAGCGCACCGATCCGGTGACCTGCTCGACCAGCAGGCGACGGATCTCGCCGGGGTCGGTCACCGCGCTTGCGCGCACATTGGCAACCAGCGGAACCGCAGGGGCCGCGATCTCGACCGCGGCCAGTGCCTCGGCCATGACTGCCGCTGCGGGCTGCATCAGCGCCGAATGGAACGGGGCCGAGACCGGCAGCATCAGCGCGCGTTTCGCGCCACGCTCCTTGGCCAAAGCCGCGGCCCGCTCGACCGCCGCCTTGTGACCCGAGATCACCACCTGCGCCGGATCGTTGTCATTCGCAGCCTGACAGACCTCGCCCTCGGCGGCGTCGCGGGCCAGTTGATCGACGGCGGCAAAATCCAGCCCAAGGATCGCAGCCATCGCGCCCTGCCCGACCGGAACGGCCTCTTGCATGGCCTGACCGCGCAGGCGCAGCAGCCGCGCGGTATCGGCAAGGCTGATCGCGCCGCTGGCGCAAAGTGCGGAATATTCACCCAAGGAATGCCCGGCGACGAAATCGGCATCCTTGATGCCAAAGCCCTCGGCCTCCAGCGCCCGGAACGCAGCGATCGAGGTCGCCATCAGCGCCGGTTGCGCGTTCTGGGTCAGGGTCAGTGTCTCGATATCGCCGTTCCAGATCAGGTCCGAGAGCTTCTCGCCAAGCGCCTCATTGACCTCGGCAAAGACATCCTGCGCGGCCGGATAGGCTTCGGCCAACTCGCGGCCCATGCCGATGACCTGAGCGCCCTGGCCGGGAAAAACGAATGCCCGCATCCTGAAGTCCTTCTTTTTTCAAGTTGCGACAGCCTTACCCCCAGACGCGTTCCACGGCAACTGTGGCGGCTCAGCGCGGAATGACGATCTCGGCCCGCAAGCCGCCCAGATGCTTGCCATCGACCAGCCGCAATTGCCCGCCATGGGCGCGCGCGATGTCGGCGGCGATGGTCAGGCCCAGACCCACCCCCTCGCCCCGGTTCTGGTTGCGCGCGGGAACCAGCCGGGTGAAGGGCTTCAGCGCCTCGTCCCGGCGATCGGCGGGAATGCCCGGCCCGTCATCCTCGACCGAGATGCGGAACCAGCCCGGCCCCAATGCGGCCTCGACCTCGGCGCGCTCGCCATAGCGCACGGCATTGCCGATCAGGTTCTCGACCGCGCGGCGCAGGCTGTCGCGGCGAAAGATGGCGCGGTCCTCGGGTTCGCCCTGCATCTCGCCCAGTTCGACCGCCTGCCCTCCGCGCCGGGCATCGGCGACAATGCCGCGCACGAATTCCAGCGCCGGTTCGGCGGCAGGGGGCGCGTCCTGCGCCTCATCACGGGCATATTCCAGAAAGGCGTCGACCATCGTGCCCATGGCCGCGACATCGCTTTCCAGCGCCTCGATATCCTCGGGGTCCGGCGGCAGATCCGAGGACAGCATCGACAGGCCCAGCCGCAGCCGGGTCAACGGCGTGCGCAGGTCATGGCTGACACCGGACAGCATCTGCTTGCGCTGTTCGTTCTGGCGCTCGATCCGGCCGCGCATTTCCAGAAAGGCGGTGCCGGCGCTGCGGATCTCATTGGCGCCGCCGGGCCGATAGGGGATGATCCGGCCCTTGCCATATTCCTCGGCGGCGCGTGCCAGCCGCTTGATCGGCCGCAACTGGTTGCGCAGAAAGATCGTCGCGATCGCCGTCATCAGCAGCGAGGTCCCGATCATCAGCACCAGCAGCTGATGCGGGTTCGAGGCGCTGACCCGCACCCGCGGAAAGATCAGCTGATACTGCCCGAAACGGCTATCCAGCGTCACCGCGACCTCGCGGTGATTGCTCAGGTCCACCCCCTGAACCTGCGGCACGCGGGAATGCAGTTCCTCGATCACCACGCGTCCCGACAGATCGTAATATTCGCGCCAGTCGCGTGCAGGCTCGGTCGCGGGCAGGATCAGCCGCAACCCCAAGGGCCCGGCCTCGCGCAGCGCGCTGATGCGGGCGGCCTTTGCATCCTCGGCCTCATCGATGCGGGTGGCGACCAGGGATATCTCGCGGGTCATGCTGACGGTCATCTGCCGTGTCACGTCCTCGAAATGGCGCTGCAGGAACATGACCGTCACCACGATGGTCACGACCACCACCGGCAGGAACAGGATCAGCGCCGCCCGGCCATAGAGTCCGCGCGGCATGATCCGCTTGAGCCATTCAAAATCCATTCCGCCTGATCCCCGCAGGGCCTTTCGCAACTGCCTGAACTGCGTCTAGGCTATCGCCATGACCCACGCTCCGAAAGCCCTGCAGACCATCACTGCCGCCAACCCCTCGCCCCTGACCGGGCCGGGCACGAACAGTTTCCTGCTGGGGCGCGACCAGATCGCGGTCATCGACCCCGGCCCCGACCTGCCCGCCCATCGCGCGGCGATCCTTGCGGCGGCAGCGGGCGGACGGATCACCCATATCCTTGTCACCCATGCCCATCTGGACCATTCCCAAGGCGCGCATGCGCTGGCACAGGCGACGGGCGCGCCGATTTTTGGCTTTGGCCCTGCCGAGGCCGGACGGTCCCAGATCATGCAGCGACTGGCGCAGGACGGCGCGCTGGCCGGGGGCGAAGGGATCGACCGCGATTTCACCCCCGACATCCTGCTGGGCGACGGTGAACGGCTCGAGACCCCGGAATGGTCGCTGACCGCGCTGCATACGCCCGGCCATTTCGCCGGGCATCTCAGCTTTCAGTGGCAGGACGAGATCTTTTGCGGGGATGTGGTGATGGGCTGGTCCTCGACCCTGATTTCGCCGCCTGATGGCGATCTGGCTGAATATTACCGCGCGCTGGCCCGGCTGGATGCGGCAGGTGCCGCCCGGCTGCGTCCCGCGCATGGCGATCCGATCGACAATCCCGCTGCCCGGATTGCCGAACTGCTGGCCCATCGCCAGCTGCGCACCCGGCAGATCCTGCAGGCTCTGGCCGACGGTCCGGCAAATGCCGCCGAGCTTGCCGCGCGGATCTATGACATTCCCCCCGCCCTGCAGCCCGCCGCGACCCGCAATGTGCTGGCCCATTTGATCGCCCTGACCGAGGAAGGCCAGCTTCGCCCCGAAAACGCGCTGACCCATGACGCGCGTTTCCATCTGAACCGGTAAAAACCCTTTCTTCTCAGACCTCTAAAAAATCATTAAAAAATTTCACCGAAGCACTGGACGACCCCGAACACCGCCGCTATACACCCCCTCGTGTTCCGGCGTAGCTCAGCGGTAGAGCAGTTGACTGTTAATCAATTGGTCGTAGGTTCGATCCCTACCGCCGGAGCCAACACAAACCGCAGCCATTCGATTGGCACTTGTTCCGGCGTAGCTCAGCGGTAGAGCAGTTGACTGTTAATCAATTGGTCGTAGGTTCGATCCCTACCGCCGGAGCCAAGACTTCCGAAAGCTGACGGGAAAAGGCGCATCCAGCGGGTGCGCTTTCCTGTTTTGTGCCCGTCGACACCCCGCGACGACATAACGCACATATCGCCCTGCCCACATCGCCTGCCCTGTGATAGCCTGCCGCGCCGACACCAAGCGATCGCCGCAAGGAGAAAAGCTGTGCATCTGCCAATGCCCACTGCCGCCATCACCCCTGCCTTATCCCGGAAATCCGCCACCCCGCACCCCATCCGGGCTGCCGTCAGCGTGATCTTCCTCGCGCTGTTCATGGCGCTTATCCAACTCAGCCCGGCCAGCGCGCAGGTGCTTAGTCCGGGCGGTGGGGGCGAACCTCCCAAGGTGTCACAAGAGGATGTGAAAACGGCGGTCAAGGAACTGCTGGCGGCATCCGATCCCAAGCCCGACCCGGTGACGACCGGCAATCCGATGGTCTCGTCAGATGAGCTGGGCTTCCTCATGCAGCCGCTGACCAAGACCGAGCTCAAGACCGAGATGTCGGGCTGGCTGAAGTTGCTGCAAGGTGCGGTGGCCGACCTTTCCGCGGCCGAGCTGGAATCCTTCAACCTGAACGCCGAGATCGAAAAGGCGAACGCCGACAAGCCCAAGCCCGAGGAAGGAGCCAAGCCTGTCCTGACCCCTGAACAGGAGGCCATGGCTGAAAAGGTCGGCAAGCTGCGCGAGACGCGCACCGCGATCTCGGACCGTTTCCGCGAGGTCATGGACGCCTATGAAAACAAGGGCGGCGCGCCCGAGGATACCGCCGATTACCGCACCTATGTCAAAGAGGTCGGCGGCGTTCAGGTCGACACGACCAACCTGCGCTCGGCGCTGCTGACGCTGAAAGTCTGGGCCAATGCCGAGGATGGCGGCCAGCGGCTGGCCCGTCGTCTGGGTACGCTGCTGCTATGGACCGTGATTGGCGTCGCGGGGGGGTGGCTGATCAGCCTGATCGTGAACATGGCGCTGAAACGGACCCGCTTCACCTCGAAGTTGATGCGCCACTTCCTGCGCCTGTGGATCGCGCGTCTGGGCGGGTTGGTCGGCTTCCTGATCGGGCTGTCCTGGATCGGGACCAACATGACGCCGATCCTGGCCGGTCTGGGTGCCGCCGGTTTCATTCTGGCCTTTGCGTTGCAGGACACGATCAGCAATTTCGCCAGCGGTCTGCTGATCCTGTTCCTGCGCCCCTTCGATGCCGGAGACGAGATCGAGGCAGCCGGAGTCTCGGGCGAGGTCGAGAAGGTCTCGTTGTTCTCGACCCATCTCAGCACCGCCGAGAACCGCAAGGTCATCGTGCCTAACAACAAGATCTGGGAAGACGTGATCGTCAACTCGACCGGGGCCGATACCCGCCGCCTGTCGCTGGAAGTCGAGGTCGATGCCTCGAAGCACAGCCTTGAGGAATCCGAGACGTTGCTGCGTCAGGTCATGGACGATCATCCCGACGTTCTGGACGATCCCGCACCGACCCTGACGCTTAGCGCGATGACCGGCGATACCTATACCTTCACCTGCTGGCCCTGGGTCCAGACCGGTCAGCGCGACCGCGTGCGCTGGGAACTGGTTTCGCGTTTCGGGCGCGAGCTGAACGTGGTCAAGGGCGCGACCAAGGCAAGCTGATCACAGCAGTCCTCGCAAGACCTGCGTGACCGGCAGGTGGAACAGCAGCTCGGTATTCGTGTGATGCCAGGCGCTTTTCACCCGCCGGTCCGTTCCGATCATCGGGCGCGAGTTCATCAGCCCGAAGCCGTCAAGTTCGCCCATCACGTCGACGACCTGCGTCCATGGCTTGGGCATGGCGATCTTGGCGCTGAACGTCACGATCCGCCCGTTTTGGGCCAATGCTCCGGCCCGAGCCGGATCATGCTGGAGCAGCGCGAACAAGGCCTCGGAAATCACCAGATTGCCCTTGGAATGGCCGACCAGAAGCGAGACGTCGATCATCCCCAGCAGCGACAGCAGCGTCTTGACATCCAGGCTGCGCCGGATCGCCATGCTGATCTGCCCATTCGGCACCTCAAGCGAGGACGGCATCATCCGCGTCGCAGCATCCAGCGGCTCAAAGGCGTGGCGGACCGCGTTGACCCAGCCGAACCAGAAGAACCCGCCCAAGGACTCGGAAAACAGGTCCGCCAGCCCATAGCCAGAAACGACGCCCAGCACCGGCCCGTCAATCGCATCCGCGACATTGCGCGCGAAAGCCGCCGTGCCCAAGGCCGACGAGCCGACACCCGCCACCGCGATGCAATCGGCCATGCCGCGATGCGCCTCGGCCTGAAACGCATCGAAATCCTGCCAAAGCCTCAGCCCGCCCCGTCCGGAGGGCTGGACCAGCAGGATCGCTCCCTCCCGCGCATAGCCTGGTGCCAGTTGCGCGACCTCATCGCGATGCAGGGTTCCCAGATCATAGAAGATATAGTCCAGAAAGGCGTTGCGCTCTCGGATCGGCTCCAGCAGCGCCTCCTTCAGGGGATTGGGCGCAGAGATTTTCTCGGGCAGAGAGATCAGCCGCGCCGCCTGCGCAGCCCCGAGAGATTGAGCGGATTTCATGCCATCACCTCAATCAAACAAGGATGATGTTAACCCGATCCCGGCTTTTCCCGGGCTGCACTTTTTGGGCAGGTCGTTTCCGGTCAGGGCCGGCGGACAGGGTTTCAACCCGCCCATTTTTCGAGGGCGCGTTAGCCATTTTGACGGAAAGCGACTTGCCCCCTGTTCGCGGGACAGGATCTAGCTCAGCCCCGGTGGGCTTCGGTTCAGCGTTCGATTTTCGCGACCTAGGAATAATTCCCCACGAGGGCATAACTGAAGGCAGCCCGCGATGCCTTGCGATGCAATCGCGAGTTTCGCCACTCACTGGAACGGGCTGAGGACGTTATCAATTTCCTTCAAGCGCACGCAGCTTTCAGGCGTCGAACTCGACAGGAAGACCTTCGGCGATGATTACGGCGAACCGCTGAAGATCAAGCGCATCCTGAATGTGGCCAATGTCATCGCCTCAATCGCGATTGTTTTATCAGGCACGACGCGGTCCGCTACCGCGTCGCGATCGAAGACTGGAAAAGCGACCTCCGGTTCCTGAAGGGGCATTACCGCACGGCCGACGGTCACCATCTGTCCCCTTGGCCAAAGATATCCCCGACCGGATACGCAATCTAAGTCGCCTTAGACCGCGTCCTTTTCGGCCAATTCCAGCCATTCTTCCTCGGCCGCAGCCAACGCTGCCTGCCGTTCGGCCAGACCTTCGCTTGCCTTGGCGAACTTTGCCGGCGCGGTCGAGAACAGGTCGGGCTGGGCCAGGAATTCGTTCAGTTTGCCGATCTCGGCCTCCAGCCGCTCCATGACGCCGGGCAGCGATTCCAGCCGCTTCTTCTCGGTGAAGCTCAGGCCAGATTTCGAGACTTGCGGCTTGGTATCGGCTTTCGCCGGAGCAGCCGCGACCGTTTTCGTCACCTCGGATGCGGGGCTGTCCTCGGGGCGTTGCGCGCGGTAATCCGACCAACCGCCCGGATAGATCACGGCGCGGCCGTCACCCTCCATCGCGACGGTGGTGGTGGCCACGCGATCGATGAAATCACGATCGTGGCTGACCAGCAGCACGGTGCCGTCATATTCGCCAAGGATATCCTGCAGCAGGTCCAGCGTTTCCACGTCCAGATCGTTGGTCGGTTCGTCCAGCACCAGCAGGTTCGAGGGCCGCGCCATGATCCGCGCCAGCAGCAGCCGCGCCTTTTCGCCACCCGAGAGGCTGCCCACTGGCGCGCGAGCCTGCGCCTCGTCGAACAGGAAGTCCTTCAGATAGGCCACGACATGCTTGGGATTGCCGCGCACCATGACCTGATCCGCGCGTCCCGAAACCCGCATCTCGGGGTCTCCGGTCAGCGCATCCCACAGGCTGACCGTCTCATCAATGGCGCTGCGGGCCTGATCAAAGATGGCGATATCCAGATTGGTGCCCAGCTTGATCTCACCCTCATCCGGGGCGAGCTCGCCGGTCAGCATCTTGATCAGCGTGGTCTTGCCCGCGCCATTCGGACCGACAAAGGCCACGCGGTCGCCGCGCAGCACGCGCAGGTCGAAAGGCTTCAGGATGGTGCGATCACCGAAGGCCTTGGAAATGCCCTTGGCGTCGATCACGCGCTTGCCCGATTGCTGGCCGGATTCCAGTTCCATCAAGGCGGTGCCCTGACGGCGGATCTGGCCGGCGCGTTCGTCGCGCAGCGCCGCCAGCGCGCGGACGCGGCCTTGGTTGCGCTTGCGACGGGCGCTGATGCCTTCGACGGCCCAGCGGGCCTCGGCCTTGATCTTGCGGTCCAGCTTGTGGCGGGCGTCGTCCTCGGCGGCCCAGACGGTCTCGCGCCAATCCTCGAAATGCTCGAAGCCACGTTCCTGACGGCGGACCTCGCTGCGGTCGATCCACAGCGTCGCGCGGGTCAGCGCGCGCAGGAAGGCGCGGTCGTGGCTGATCAGGACGAAGCCGGCCTTGGTCGTGGAAAGCTGCTCTTCCAGCCAGCCGATGGCTTCGATGTCCAGATGGTTGGTCGGCTCGTCCAGCAACATCAGTTCCGGCGCTTCGGCCAGCAGCCGGGCCAGCGCCGCACGGCGCCGCTCACCGCCCGAGGCGGTGGTTACGGCACGGTCGGGATCGAATTTCAGCCCCTCGGCTGCCATTTCGACGCGGTAATCCTCGCCGTCATGCAGGCCCGCGCGGGCAAAATCGCCCAAGGTCGCATAACCAGACAGGTCGGGGTCCTGCTCCATATAGCCGACCTTGACGCCGGCGGGCGTGACGACCTGACCGCTATCTGGCTCGACCAGACCGGCCATGACCTTCATCAGCGTGGACTTGCCCGAGCCGTTGCGGCCAACCAGCGCCAGCCGGTCGCCCTGCTGGACGGTCATGTTCAGACCGTCAAAGACGGGATTGCCGCCGAAGGTCAGCGAAATATCGGTGAGTTGCAAAAGGGGTGCGCGTGCCATGAGGCGCAGATATGCTGCGCCGCAGCCCGGGTCAACGCCCGCTCACAGGCTTTGCACCAGATCGCCTGCCAGCGCATGCAATTCCGTCCGGTAGCCCGTGCGCGCCGAAGGCTGGTCCGGGTCCGAGGTCATGGCGATCGCCACCGGCACGGCCCCCGGAAAGACATAGATCATCTGCCCGCCATAGCCCCAGCCATAGCGCACCTCGCGTCCGCCGATCCGGCTGATGAACCAGCCATAGCCGTATTGCTCGCCGCTGAAGATTGATCGCGTGCGCGGCTGCCAGCTTGCCTCGATCCAGGTCCCCGGGATCACCCCCTGCCCGCCCTGCGCATAGGCCGCGCCAAAGGCCATCAGGCTGCGCGTCGACATCGCCATCTGGTTGCCGCCCAGATAGATCCCCTGCGGATCACGCTCCCATGCCGCAATGGCAAAGCCGGGAATCTTCAGCCAGTCCCGCGCCAGCGCCAAGGTGGACTTGCCCCCGGCCCTGGTCAGCATGGCCGAGACCAGATGGCTCGATGCGGTGGAATATTGCATCCTTCCGCCCGGCGCGGCCTCAAACGGGGCGGAAAGCGCCGCACGTACCCAGTTCGGGCTGCTGACCCAGCGCCCGTAATTCGGACCCGACTGGCGCTGCAATCCCGCCTGCATCGACAGCAGATGGCCCAACGTCAGCGACGCCATCCGCGGATCAGGCTCTGACGGCAAATCGCGCGCCAGAACCTCATCCACCCGCTGGTCCGGACCGGAAAAAACACCCCTCGCAATCGCGACCCCCGCCAATGCCGAGATCACCGATTTCGAAGCCGACTTGATATTGGTGGGCTGGTCTGGCCCATAGCCGCGATAACCCTGCGCCGCGACCTCCTCGCCATCGCGCCAGATGGCGATGGCGCGCAGCGGCTGCATGGTCCCGGCGTCCTGCAACAGCCCGGCAGCCGTCGCCCGCGCCAGACGCGGCGCGGCCAGCAGGGCGGAGGCGGCAAGGATCAGGGAACGACGCTTCATGCCCTGATCATGCCGCCCTTTGCGCCGCTGCGATACAGGCACCCGGTCAATTCTCCGTTTGCCAAATACCCATCCCTGACCCCGCGCAAAGGTTGCCGCCCTGTCGACCCGCGTCTAATGTATCGCGGAAGAGAAAAGGCGGACCATGAGCGAAAGCGAAAAGACCTATCAAGTTCTGGCGCGGAAATACCGCCCCGAAACCTTCGCCGACCTCGTGGGGCAGGACGCGATGGTGCGGACGCTCAGGAACGCCTTTGAGGCCTCGCGCATCGCGCAGGCCTTCATCATGACCGGCATTCGCGGCACCGGGAAAACCACGACCGCCCGGATCATCGCCAAGGGCCTGAACTGTACCGGCCCCGATGGCAATGGCGGCCCCACGACCGAGCCTTGCGGCACCTGCGAACATTGCGTGGCGATCTCTGAGGGACGCCATGTCGACGTGCTTGAAATGGACGCGGCATCCCGCACCGGGGTCAACGACATCCGCGAGATCATCGAAAGCGTGCATTACCGGGCGGCCTCGGCCCGCTACAAGATCTACATCATCGACGAAGTCCACATGCTGTCGTCCAGCGCCTTCAACGCGCTCTTGAAGACGCTGGAGGAACCGCCGCCGCATGTGAAATTCATCTTCGCCACCACGGAAATCCGCAAGGTTCCGGTCACGGTTCTGTCGCGCTGCCAGCGCTTCGACCTGCGCCGGATCGAGCCCGAGGTGATGATCGCGCTGCTGCGCCGCATCGCCTCGGCGGAAAGTGCCGAAATAACCGATGACGCGCTGGCGCTGATCACCCGCGCGGCGGAAGGGTCGGCGCGCGACGCCACCAGTCTTCTGGATCAGGCGATCAGCCATGGCGCGGGCGAAACCACCGCCCCGCAGGTCCGCGCCATGCTGGGTCTGGCCGACCGTGGTCGTGTGCTTGACCTCTTCGACATGATCCTGCGCGGTGCCGCCGCCGAGGCTCTGGCTGAGTTGCAAGCGCAATATGCCGACGGGGCCGACCCGATGGCGGTGCTGCGCGATCTGGCCGAGATCACGCATTGGATCTCGATCGTCAAAATCACACCCGAGGCGATCGACGACCCGACCATCGGCCCCGATGAGCGCGCCCGCGGTCAGGACATCGCCACCCGCATCCCGATGCGCGCCCTGACCCGCCTGTGGCAGATGCTGCTGAAAGCGCTGGAAGAGGTGGGACAAGCCCCGAACGCGATGATGGCCGCCGAAATGGCGATCATCCGCCTGACCCATGTCGCCGATCTGCCCGACCCCGAGGCGCTGATCCGCAAGGTTCAAGCCTCGGCCGCAGCGGGCGAATTCAGCCGCGCGCCCTCGGCCCCCGCGCAGCGCCCCTCCGATGCGCCGCGCATGGCGGCCCCCCGCGCGCCCATCACCACCCGCCCCGATGGCGGCGCGCTGGCCATTGCGGTTTCGCCCGATGCACTGGCGGCCTTCCCGGACTTCGAATCCGTGATCGAGCTGATCCGCCGGATGCGCGACATGAAGCTGCTGCTGGATGTCGAGGATCACCTGCGCCTTGTCCGCTACTCGCCCGGCCGGATCGAATTCCAGCCGACCGACACTGCCCCGCGCGACTTCCCCCAGCGTCTGGCCGAGCGTCTGCGCGGCTGGACCGGCGGGCAACGCTGGGCGGTGACGGTGGTGTCGGATGGTGGCCAGCCCACGATCAGCGAACAGCGCGCCGCCCGCGAGGCCGCGGCCCGCCTCCGCGCCATGGAAAACCCGACCGTGCAAGCGATCTTCGCGGCCTTTCCGACTGCAAAAATCACCGCGATCCGACCGGTTCCCACCCCGCCCCCGGTTGAAAACCCCGCTGGCGAGGATAAATCCCCCCATGACCTGACCGAAGGCCCGGTGGCCGAGGTCGAGGAATGGGACCCTTTCGAGGACGAGGAATAAGACATGTTCAAAGGCCTGGGCGATATGGGCGATCTGTCAAAGATGATGGAAGCCGCGCAGCAGATGCAGACCAAGATGACCGAGATGCAGGACGGGCTGACCCGCCTGACCGTCACCGGCGAGGCTGGCGGCGGTCTGGTCAAGGCCACGGCCACCGCCAAGGGCGAGCTGACCGGTCTCGACATCGATCCGTCGATCTTCCGTTCGGAAGACAAGGAAGTGGTCGAGGACCTGATCCTTGCCGCGATCAAGGACGCGCAGCGCCGCGCCACCGACAAGGCAGCCGAGGAAATGGCCCGCCTGACCCGTGAACTGGGCCTTCCCGCCGACATGAAGATGCCCTTCTGACATGGCCACTGGCCCCGGCGACGACATCGAGACGCTGATCACGACGATGGCGCGTCTGCCGGGGCTTGGCCCCCGCTCGGCGCGCCGCGTCGTCCTGCACCTGATCCGCAAGCGCGCGGGCCAGATGGCGCAGTTGGCCAGCCTCATGGCCAATGTCGCCGAAAGCGCCCGCGAATGCGTGGCTTGCGGCAATATCACCCAATCCGACCTCTGCCCGATCTGCACCGATCCCGCCCGCGCCACCGGTGAGATCTGCGTGGTGACCGAGGTCGCGGATCTATGGGCCTTGGAACGTGGCCGCGCCTTCAAGGGCCGCTACCATGTGCTGGGCGGCAGCCTGTCAGCGCTGGACGAAATAGGTCCGGACGATCTGCGCATCCCGCAACTTATCGCCCGCATCGCGGACGAACATGTTTCCGAAGTCATCCTCGCCCTCTCGGCCACGGTCGAGGGCCAGACCACCGCGCATTACATCGCCGACAGCCTGGCCGTGACCGGTGTCACCATCACCGGCCTTGCCCAAGGCGTCCCGATCGGGGGCGAACTCGACTATCTCGACGACGGCACCATCACCGCCGCCCTGCGCGCCCGCCGCAAATTCTGAAACGACAAAAGGCGCTGCATCCGGGATGCAACGCCTTGATTTCACCGTTCCACAAATATCCTAGAGGGTGAGGCTTGGCCGGAAAAAGTCCGGGGGACCTTTTCCAAAGCCGAACGGGGGCAATGCCCCCGCCGCTAATCCCCGATCAGGAATTCAGCTTCTCGACCGCCTTCAGCGTCTTCGCGATCTCGATCCGGCGCGGTTTCAGCGCTTCGGGGATCTCGCGGATCAGGTCGATGTTCAGCATCCCGTCCTCATGGCTCGCGCCATCGACGCGGACATGATCGGCCAAGGTGAAGCGGCGCTCAAAGGCGCGGGTCGCGATGCCACGATGCAGGAAGGTCCGGCCTTCGTCCTCGGCGGATTTCCGGCCCGAGACGATCACCGCACCGTCCTTGACCTCGACATTCAGATCATCGGCACCAAAGCCTGCAACGGCAATCGAGATGCGATAGGCATTCTCGCCGGTCTTCTCGATATTATAGGGGGGATAGCTCGCGATATCGGCCGACAGGGCACGGTCCATGACGTCAGCCATGCGGTCAAAACCGACCGAGGCACGATAAAGCGGGGTCAGATCAAAGTTGCGCATTTTCGCATCCTTCTTCAAGCGATACAAAGGCTTGCCCCCCTATGCGGGCGGGCAGGTCCGTCGGCGCCCTTGGGCCCTCCGACAAGACTTAGCTAGGAATGCGCGGGCCCCGTTTCAAGCCTCGGCCAAGGCGCGGGGCTTTGGTCCGCCCGTGGCCCAATCCAGCAACTCGACCGTATGGACGACCGGCACGCCGGTGCCCGATCCGATCTGCATCATGCAGCCGATATTGCCGGCCGCGATCACCTGCGGCGAGGTCGCCTCAAGCGTTGCGACCTTGCGGCGCTTGAGTTCCCCCGACAGTTCCGGCTGCAGCAGGTTGTAGGTCCCTGCCGATCCGCAGCACAGATGCGGGTTTTCCGGCTCAACCACGTTGAAACCTGCCTTTGTCAGCAGCGTCTTGGGCGTGGTCTTGATCTGTTGGCCATGCTGCAGCGAACAGGCCGAGTGATAGGCGACGCGCAGCGCATCGGTCTTGCCTTCGGGCAGACCATGCGCGTCCAGAAACTCGGTCACGTCACGCGCCAGCCGCGCCACACGCTCGGCCTCGGGCTGCATCGGATCGCCTGCGAAGATCTTGCCGTAATCCTTGACCGTGGTGCCGCAACCCGAGGTGTTGATGATGATCGCGTCCAGTTCGCCCGCCGCCAGAAAACCACGAATGGTGGCGCGGGCGGAATGCAGCGCGTCCTCTTCGCGGCCCATGTGATGGGTCAGCGCGCCGCAGCAGCCGAAGGCCTCGGGGATCACCACCTCGCAGCCCGCGCGGCGCAGCAAACGGATGGTCGCGTCGTTGATATCGGTGTTCAGCGCCCTTTGCGCACAGCCGGGCATCAGGGCCACCCGCGCCCGCCTCGTGCCAATGGGCGCGAAGACCTGCCCCTGATCGTTGCGGCTGACCGGCGGGATCTGTTTCGGCGCCATCGCCAGCATCGCCCGCAGGCGCGGATCAGGCATCAGCCCGGCGAATGGCCGCGCGATCTTGGCGCCCAGCAGCGCCAGCCGGAAGCGCCCCTGATAGGGCAGCACCTTGGCCAGCATCCAGCGCAGGGCGCGATCCCGCCACGGGCGGCGATAGGTCTTTTCGACATGGATACGGGCATGATCGATCAGATGCATGTAATCCACGCCCGAGGGGCAGGTGGTCATGCAGCTAAGGCAGCTGAGGCAACGATCCAGATGCTTGACGGTTTTTTCATCCGCGTCGCGGCCGTTTTCCAGCATGTCCTTGATCAGGTAGATGCGGCCCCTCGGGCTGTCGAGTTCGTCCCCCAGCACTTGGTAAGTGGGACAGGTCGCCGTGCAGAAACCGCAATGGACGCAGGCACGCAGGATCTTGTTCGAGCGCGCGACCAGCGGGTCTTTCAGCTGCTCTTCGGTGAAATTCGTCTGCATGGAACCCTAGCTGGCAAAAATCCGGCGAGGGTCAAACCGCTCGCTCAGGCTGGCATTGAGGCGCGCGACCACCGGGTCGGGCAAAGGCAGGGTCAGGGCCGCGGCCCCGCTGACGCGGGTCGCATGGCCCGACCATTTCGGCAACGCGGGCACCTCACCCGCAGGCAGGGCCACCCAGATCAGGCTGCCACCCCAGTCGACCGCCAAGGGTTGTGGCAGGGTCGTCAACAGCGCGGGCGCCTCGGACGGGCGGCAGATGATGCGCCATAGATCGCCTTCTGGCGCGGTGGGAACCATGCGGGACCAGCTTGCGCCATCGCCCTCGGCCACTTCGCCAAAACCCGCCAGTTTTTCAGTCAAGGCGCGACGACGGATGGCAACCGAGCCTTCCAGCCCCTCGATACGGATCAGCGCACCCTGCCCCGGCAACCATGCCGCGCCCGAGACATCGTAGGGCCCGGTCAGCGCGGTGGTCAGCGCGGCGACCGACCCCGCCGCATCCAAGCCCGGCAGGGCCAAAGTGGCCACGCAAGGCGGGATTGGCGCGGTTTTCAGGGCCACCTCGGTCAGCACGCCCAGACGCCCCCGCGATCCGGCCATCAGCTTGACCAGATCGTAGCCGGTGACGTTCTTCATCACCCGCCCGCCATTCTTGACGATCTCGCCCTGCCCGTTGACATAGCGCACGCCCAGCAGCGCGTCGCGGCAGGCCCCCGCCTGCACCCGGCGCGGACCCGAGGCATTGGCCGCGACCACGCCCCCGATGGTCGAGCGGGGACGGGCATCGGGTTCAAAGGCCAGCATCTGGCCCTCGGCAGCCAGCGCTGCCTGCACCTCGGCCAAGGGCGTGCCGGCCCGCACCACCAGCGTCAGCGCGGCGGGCTCATAAAGCACCACCCCGCGCAGGCCCGAGACATTCAGCCGCTCGCCCTGCCCTTCGCCGGGATTGAGCCGCGTCCCGCCGCCGATCGGCGACAGGGGCGCGCTGGCAGAACGGATCAGTTGGGACAGATCGTCCTCGGTTTCAGGCCGCATTGCGGATGCCCTCGCGACGGGGGGCCGACACGGCCAGCGGAAAGACCTTGGCCGCATTCAGCAGCCAATGCGGGTCGAAGACATCCTTGACCCGCATCTGCGCCTCAAGGTCGATATCGGTGAACTGGGTCGTCATCAGCTCGCGCTTCTCAACGCCGACGCCATGTTCGCCAGTCAGGCAGCCGCCGACCTGAACGCACAGCTTCAGGATCTCGGCCCCCAGCGCCTCGCAGCGTTCCAGATCGCCGGGCTGGTTGGCATTGTACAGGATCAGCGGATGCATGTTGCCGTCGCCCGCATGGAAGACATTGGCCACGTCCAGCCCGAATTTCGCCGACAGACGCGCGATTCCGGCCAGAACCTCGGGCAGCGCGCTGACGGGAATGGTCCCATCCAGACACATGTAGTCGTTGATCTGCCCCATCGCGCCAAAGGCCGATTTCCGGCCCAGCCAGATGCGGCGGGATTCGTCCTCGGATTTGCTTTCGCGGAACTCGATCGGGGAAAAGCGCGCCGCAATATCCCCGATCAGGCGCAGCTGTTCGTCGATCTCGGGGGGCGTGCCCTCGACCTCGATGATCAGCAGGGCCTCGCAATCGGGGTAGCCGGCATGGGCGAATTCCTCGGTGGCGCGGATGCAGGGGCGGTCCATGAATTCGATGGCGACGGGCAACACGCCAGCGCGGATAATGGCAGCGACGCAGGCCCCGGCGGTTTCCGAGGCGTCAAAGGCGACCAGCACGGGACGCGCGCCTGCGGGTTTGGGCAGGATGCGCAACGTCGCCTCGGTCACGATGCCAAGCTGGCCCTCGGACCCGCAGACGACGCCCAGCAGATCCAAGCCCGGTGCCTCACCCATCGGGCCGCCCAACTCGATGACGGAGCCATCCATCAGGACCACGGTCACGCCCAGTAGATTGTTGGTGGTGACGCCGTATTTCAGGCAATGCGCCCCGCCGGAATTCATCCCGATATTGCCGCCGATGGCGCAGGCCAACTGGCTAGAGGGATCGGGCGCGTAAAAGAAGCCCGAAGCGTCCACTGCACCCGACACCGACAGGTTCGTCCGCCCGGCCTGCACGCGGATGAAACGGTCCTCAAGGCTGGTCTCCAGCACCGCGCTCATGCGCGACAACCCGACGACCACGGCATCTGCCGTCGGCATCGAGCCACCCGCCAAGCTGGTCCCCGCACCGCGCGGCACGACCGGCACGCCCATGTCATGGCAGATGCGCAGGACGGCGGCGACTTCCTCGGTCGTGGCGGGCAGCACCACCGCCAAAGGCGGGCAGCGATAGGCCGACAGCGCATCGCATTCATAGGCGCGCGTCTCGGCCGGGTCGTCGATGACCGCGCCGGGCACGACCTGACGCAGCCGCGCGGCGATGGCCTCGCGGCGTGCAATGACGCGCGGATCGGGCTGGGGCATCTGCATCAGATGCGCGCCCTGTTCCTGTTCAGGATTGCCGCCATTTGCCTCCTCCAACGCAATGGTAACATTGACTGGATAGACCTGCGGCAATGCTCTGGCAACCGCCGAACGGCGCGGCTAGTCTGGCGACATGGAAAGCAGCAGCGCCCTGATCTCTGGTCCCTTTACCGCAGCCGATCTGGCCGCGGTGGCATGGCTTTTCGTCACCTGGTACGCGGTCGGCTGGTTCACCGAGCACCCGCCCAAGCACTACCCGTCGGTTTCCGTGCTGATGAAGGAATACCGCCGCGAATGGATGCGGCAATTCGTGACGCGCGAACCGCGGATCTTTGACGGCAATATTCTTGCCTCGCTGCGCGAGGGAACGGCGTTTTTCGCCTCGGCCTGCCTGATCGGCATTGGCGGCGGGCTGGCGCTGATCGGCAATACCGAACAACTGGCCGGCGTCGCGCGGCAATTCGACATGGAGCATGTCCCGGCGCTGAAATGGGAAATCAAGATCGTCGTGGCGCTGTTTTTCGTCGCCAATGCCCTGCTGCGCTTCATCTGGTCGCATCGGCTGTTCGGCTATTGCGCGATCATGATGGCCGCCGTCCCGAACAAACCGGACGACCCCCATGCGCTGCCCCGCGCCCTGCAAGCGGCCGAGATCAATATCACCGCCGCCAAAAGCTTCAATTCCGGGCTGCGCTGCGTCTACTTCTCGTTGGGCGCCTTGGGATGGCTCGCCGGACCGCTCTGGCTGTTCATCGCCACGATGGCGGTGCTGGCCATCTCGATCCGGCGGGAATTCGCCTCAGGCTCGCGCCGGGTAATCCTCGAGCGGCTGCCCTGAGGCCCGCGCCTGCCACCAGGCGATTGCAAGAACCACCAGACCCGCCAGCGACAGTCCGACGCCGACCAACCCCGAGGAACGCCAGCCCCAGCCTGCGGCCAGCGCCATGCCCGCCAGCCACGGACCCAGTGCATTCGCGGCGTTGAAGGCGGCATGGTTCATTGCGGCGGCCATGGATTGCGCCTCTCCGGCGACCTCCATCAGGCGGGTCTGCAACGGCACCGCCATCGAGGCCCCGACCCCGATGATGAAGGACGATGCGATCATCAGCACCCAGTTCCCCACCGCCAACGAGGCGATACCCTGCGTCAGCGCCATGAAGACCATCAGGACAAAGGCCGCGCGGAACTCGCCCAGCCGGATTGTCAGCCTTGCCGCGCCGATGCTGCCGATCGTCATGCCGACGCCAAAGGCCGAAAGCAGCGCCGCGACCGCCCATGACGGCGGATTGGTCGTCGCCAGCATCGCCGCCGAAAGGAAGGAATAGACTGCAAAGACGCCGCCACAACCGACCGCGCCGACCAGCAGGGTCAGGATCACGGCGGGGTTCTTCAGCGCTTTCAATTCGCCCAGCGGATTGGCCTTGGCCGGTGCACCGACGCGCGGCGCCAGGCGCAGGATCAGCCAGCCTGCGATCAGCGCCAGAACGCCCGGCAGCGCAAAGCCCCAGCGCCAGCCCAAGCCCTGCCCCAGCACCCCTGCCAGCGGAACCCCGGCGATATTGGCGATGGTCAGGCCCAGCAGCACCTGTGTCACGCCCTTGGCCCGCTGCTCGCGCGGCAGGGCATCGGCGGCAAACAGCATGGCGACGCCCAGATAGCCGCCATGCGGCAGACCGGCCAGAAAGCGCGTGAAGACCAGCGTGCCATAGCCCGGCAGCACCGCTGCCAGCAGGTTCATCACGCCGTAAACCGCGATCAGCCCCGCCAGATAGCGCCGGCGCGGCAGCCTGGCCCCCAGGATCGAGGTGATCGGCGCGCCGACGACCACGCCCAGCGCATAGGCACTGATGACATGGCCCGCCTGCGGCTCGGTAATGCCCAGATCGCTGGCATACCAAGGCAAAAGCCCCATTGCAGCGAATTCCGAGGTGCCAATGGCGAAGGATCCCAGCCCAAGAGCAAGGATGGCAAGTTTCAGGTGCGGCTGGGGCGGCATGGCGTCACATTCCGGGACTTTGAGGGGAGGGGTAGGTTTGCGATAACAGATCGCCCCTTTCCCTGTCAGTGCGCCCCCGGACAGGCCAGCCTTGCGCCTAGCGCATGGCTAGCTTTGCCATGCCGGTTTTGTCTTAGCAAAGAAGGCGTTGATGCCTTGCTGCGCCTCGTCCCCCTCCCAGACAGCAACCAGCGCATCGATGGTGCTGTCGATCACATCCGCGTCGATACGCGGACCAAGGCTGCGCGCAAGGCGTTTCGCCGCCGCCACCGCGCCGGGCGCGCAGGACAGGTAGGGGGCGATTTCGGCCTCAACCGCCCCGTCCAGCGCATCAAGCGCGACGACCTTGGCGATCAGGTCCAGCCGCGTCGCCTCTTCGGCGTCAAAGGTGCGGCCCGACATGAAAACGCGCCGCGCCTTGCCCTCACCCAGACGCGCCAGCACATAGGGGCCGATGGTCGCGGGGATCAGACCCAGCCGCGTCTCGGTCAGGGCAAAGCGGGCCTGCGGGACCGCCAAGGCCACATCGCAGACCGAGATCATGCCGACGCCCCCGCCAAAGGCATTGCCTTGGACCCGCCCGATCAGGGGCTTGGGCAAGGTGTTCAGCGCGTTCAGCATCATCGCAAGTTCCCGCGCCCCTGAACGGCGCGTGTCCGAATCCGCAGCCATCTGGTCCTGCATCCAGCCCAGATCGCCGCCCGCGCAGAAGGTCTTACCCTCGGCCGCCAGCACCACCACGCGCACGGCGGGATCGGTGCCAAGGATCTGCGCGGCTTCGGTCAATTCGCGGATCATCTGCGCCGACAGGGCATTGTGCTTGTCAGGCCGTGCCAGCCACAGCGTCGCCACACCGCGCGCGTCGGTGTCGATGCGGATTGTTTCCATCATTCCCCTCCTCGCAGGGCGCGGGCCATATCCGCAGCCTGTTCGATCACGGCCATGTCCAGTCCGGTGTCATAGCCCAGCGCCGCCAGATGCGCGGCCACGGCTTCGGTCGCGACATTGCCCTTGGCACCCGGCGCATAGGGACAGCCTCCAAGCCCGCCGACGGCGGCGTCAAAGACCCGCAACCCGCGCGCAAGGCTTGCGTCAATATTCTGCAGCGCCCGGCCCGCCGTGTCGTGGTAATGCCCCGCCAGCTTTTCGGCGGGCAACTCATCCAGCACCGCCGACAGCATGGCGTCGATGGTTTCCGGACGACCCTGCCCGATCGTGTCGCCAAGGCTGATCTCGTAGCAGCCCATGTCGCGCAAGGCCGCCGCGACGCGGGCGACATTGCCGGGCGGCGTCGGCCCATCATAGGGACAATCCGTCACCACGCTGACATAGCCCCGGACCGAAATGCCATCGGCCAGTGCCGCCTGTGCCACCGGGGCGAAGCGCTCCAGACTTTCAGCGATGGTCGCATTCAGGTTGGCTTTGCTGAACCCTTCCGAGGCCGAGGCAAAGATCGCGACCTCATCCGCACGCGCAGCACGCGCGCCCTCATAGCCCTTCATGTTCGGGGTCAGCACTGCATAGCTGACGCCGGGGGCACGGGTGATCCCCGCCATGACCTCAGCCGCGTCACCCATCTGCGGGACCCATTTCGGAGAAACGAAGCTGGTCACCTCGATCCGGCGAAAGCCTGCGCGGGACAGCAGGTCGACCAGCGCGATTTTGTTCGCCGCCGGGATCAGGCGTCTTTCGTTCTGCAGCCCGTCGCGCGGGCCCATCTCAAAAATTTCAGCGCGTTGCATCGGGAATCTCGTAGAATTCTCGGGTATAGATCAGGGGCGTTCCGGGCGCCGGCAATGCCGCCTGAAAAGCTGGCCGTGCAGCGCAGCGAGCGGCATAGGCGGCAAGTGCCGGGCGTGCGCTGAAGCGCACGAAACGGGCGGCAAGCCAAACCGAATAGCCGATCTGGCAATCGACACCCGAGAACTCCCCCAGCAGCCAGTCGCGATCCTCAAGCACGGCTTCGACCAGCCCCAAAGCGCGGGACAGCCGCGCGGCCTCCAGCTTCATCACCGTGGGCGAGCGCTGCCAGTCTTCGCGCAGCATGATGTGATGCTGGGTCAGGTTCGCCAGATGCTGACCCAGAGTTTCCCCGAAATGCAGCCAGTCCAGCCATGCGGCGCGGTCCGACGCACCCGGCGCGCGGGCAAGATGCGGCGCGCGGGTCTCGCACAACCATTCAGTGATCGCGCCGGATTCGTGCAGCGTGACGGGGCCATCCTGTAGCGCCGGGACCCGCCCGACCGGGTGGATTCCGGCATAGGGCGGCTGGCGCATCGAGCCGTCGAAGAAATCCAGCGCCTCTACCCGGAAATCGCAGCCGATCTCATGCAGCAGCCACAGCGCCCGCATCGAGCGTGACAGCGGCACATGCCACAGGGTCAGGTCAGTCACTTTCTTCCTCCAGTCGGACCAGCGGGGCACCTGCCTCGACCTGATCGCCCGCCTGCACCAGCACCTCGGCCACATGGCCGTCGCGCCCGGCTGTCAGGCTGTGTTCCATCTTCATTGCCTCGAGGATCGCCAGTCGATCACCCGCCGCGACCTGCTGTCCGGCGGTCACGAACACCGCCTTGACCAGCCCCGGCATGGGCGAGAGCGTCAGCCCTCCTCCGGTCTCGGCCCCGCCGCGCGCCAGTGGATCCAGCGGGGTCAGCGTCAGCGAGCGCCCGCCAAAGACGCTGGTTCCCGCCGCATGGGACACGATCCGCGCCCGTCGAGGCCGGCCATCCACCCACCAGCGTCCGCCCTCATATCCGATCTCATGCGTTGTGCCGTCCAGCGTGACGCGGGCTGCGCCGGGACCAAGAACCTCCAGCACCGCCTCTCCCCCATCCCATGCGATGGTGCGGCGCAGGGGTTGCCACAGGGTGATCCCGCCCCGGATCATCGGATCATCCAGCCCGGCAAGACCAAGCACCGCAAGCGCCCGCGTCCCCGGATCCGGCTCGGCGGCCTTGACCAGCGCGGTCAGGTCGCGGGCGATCAGGCCGGTATCCACCTCGCCCTTGCCAAAGCCCTCGTGCCGGGTCAGCGCGATCAGGAAGTCCAGATTGGTGACCGAGCCCGCAACCTCGGTGTCGCAAAGCGCCGCCTCCAATGCGCGCAGGGCGATGGCGCGGGTGGCACCATGCGTAACGACCTTGGCGATCATCGGGTCATACCACGGGCTGATCTGGTCGCCGGGGCGGACGCCAGACTCGATGCGGGCCTGAGCGGGGAAATGCAGATGTGCCAGCGTACCCGTCGCCGGCAGGAAGCCTGCCGGCACATCCTCGGCGTAAAGCCGCGCCTCGAAGGCATGGCCCTTGATCGAGAGTTGCGCCTGCGATGCGGGCAGCGGTTCACCCGAGGCCACGCGCAGCTGCCATTCGACCAGATCCACGCCGGTGATCAGTTCGGTCACCGGATGTTCGACCTGAAGGCGGGTGTTCATCTCCATGAACCAGAAACCGTCGGGGCGAAGGCCGTCGCGGCCATCGACGATGAATTCGATGGTGCCTGCGCCCGCGTAATTTATCGCCTCGGCGGCACGGACCGCCGCGGCACCCATGGTGGCGCGCATGTCATCGGTCATGCCGGGGGCCGGGGCTTCCTCGATCACCTTCTGGTGGCGGCGTTGCAGCGAGCAGTCGCGTTCGAAGAGGTGGACCGCGCGTCGGCCGTCGCCAAAGACCTGCACCTCGATATGGCGGGGCTGCTGTATGTATTTCTCGATCAGGACCGAGGGGTTACCGAAGGCGGTGGCGGCTTCGCCCTGCGCGGATTGCAGAGCGGTGGCGAAATCGGCGGGGTCTTCCACCAGCCGCATGCCCTTGCCACCACCGCCCGCGACGGCCTTGATCAGCACCGGGTAGCCGATTTGATCCGCCTGATAGGCGAGGTGATCCGGGTCCTGATTGGCGCCGTGACAGCCCGGAACGACGGGGACGCCCGCCTGCTGCATCAGCACCTTGGCGGCGTCCTTGAGGCCCATCTGGCGGATCGCTTGCGCCGAGGGGCCGATGAAGATCAGGCCCGCTGCGGTGACGGCATCGACGAAATCCGGATTCTCGCTCAGAAAACCGTAGCCCGGATGGATCGCCTGCACGCCGGTATCAAGCGCCGCGCGGATGATCGCGTCGCCGCGCAGGTAACTGTCACGGGGCGCGGGGCCTCCGATATGGACGGCCTCATCGGCCAGCGCGACATGGCGGCTGCCACGGTCGGCATCGGAATAGACCGCGACGGTGCGCACCCCCAGCCTGCGGGCGGTGTCGATGACGCGGCAGGCGATCTCGCCGCGATTGGCGATCAGGATTTTCTGGAACATGCGGCATCCCGGTTGCTGGGCCCCGAGCCGGGGGTTTCACACCCCCGGACCCCCGTGGGGTATTTCTGAAACGAAGAAATCATCCGAGCGCTCCGGACAGGACACTGGCCGTCTGCGCGTCGAAGGCGACCAGCGTGACGGTCAGGCCAGCGCCATGGCTGCGGATGGTCTGAACGGCGATGCTGGCGGCGCGGTCCGGCGGGAAGCCGTAGATCCCGGTCGAGATCGCCGGAAAGGCAATGGTGATCAGCCCGTGCTGATGGGCGATAGCCAGACTGGAACGGTAGGCCGAGGCGAGAAGGTCATCCTCGGACGCATTGCCGCCCTGCCAGACCGGGCCGACGGTATGGATGACATGGCGGGCAGGCAGATTGTAGCCGCCGGTGATCCGGGCCTGCCCTGTCGGGCAACCGCCGAGTTTACGGCATTCCTCCAGAAGGCCGGGACCGGCGGCGCGGTGGATTGCGCCATCGACGCCGCCACCACCCAGCAGAGTCCGGTTCGCGGCATTGACGATGGCATCGACCCCAAGCGTGGTGATGTCGCCCTGCCAGACACGGATCAGGGGCTGGGCGGTCATGCCAGCACCTCGACCAGCCGGAAACGCTCGCAGACCAGCACCATATCCGGGTCATAACCGCCATTGCGGCTGAAATAGGCGATGTGGGCCTGACGCCAATAGTCGAAATCGCCTTCGCCCTCGGCCAGGGCGAAATCCTCGGGGACATCGCAGAAGCGGCGGAGCGTGACCTCGGTGGTTTCGATGATCAGGGCCGGGTTGCCGTCCCAGTCCAGCGCCACGTCGCGACGGCCCACCTGCGGTACGGGCTCGGCATCGTCGAAATCGCGCAAGGCGCCGCAGGTGGCGGTCTTGGCACCAGAGCGGACCAGCGCCAGAAGCTGGTCGCACAGCTCACGCGAGTCGCCGAATTTAAAGCTGACCTGTGTCATCCGTCACATCCTGAAAATGCCGAAGCGGGTCGGCTGGATCGGGGCGTTCAGGCTGGTGCGCAGCGACAAGGACAGCACATCGCGGGTCTTGCGTGGGTCGATCACCCCGTCGTCCCAGAGCCGGGCCGAGGCGTAAAGCGGGTGGCTTTGGCGCTCGAACATCTCGATGGTGGGGCGCTTGAACTCGGCTTCGTCCTCGGGGGACCATGTGCCACCCGCACGTTCAATACCGTCGCGGCGGACGGTGGCCAGCACCCCTGCCGCCTGTTCGCCCCCCATGACCGAGATGCGGGAATTCGGCCATGTCCACAGGAAGCGCGGCGAATAGGCGCGGCCCGACATGCCGTAATTCCCCGCGCCGAAGCTGCCGCCCACCAGCATGGTGATTTTCGGCACATTGGTCGTCGCCACCGCCGTCACCATCTTGGCACCGTGGCGCGCAATGCCTTCGTTTTCGTATTTGCGCCCGACCATGAAGCCGGTGACGTTTTGCAGAAAGACCAGCGGGATGTTCCGCATCGAGCAAAGCTCGATGAAATGTGCGCCCTTCTGCGCCGCTTCGGAAAAGATCACGCCGTTATTGGCGACGATGCCGATGGGGCAGCCTTCGAGATGGGCAAAGCCCGTGACCAAGGTCTCGCCGAAGCGGGCCTTGAATTCGTCAAAACGCGAGCCGTCGACGACGCGGGCGATCACCTCGCGGATGTCATAGGGGGTGCGCAGATCGGCGGGGACCACGCCGAGGATGTCGTCCGGGTCATAGGCGGGGGCCTCGGGTGATTGCCATTGCACCGTTTGCGGCCGGGTGTGGTTCAGGTTGCCGATGGCGCGGCGGGCGATGGCAAGGGCATGGGCATCGTCCTCGGCCAGATAATCGGCCACGCCTGACAGGCGCGTATGCACATCGCCGCCGCCCAGATCCTCGGCGCTGACCACCTCGCCGGTGGCGGCGCGGACCAAAGGCGGGCCTGCCAGAAAGATCGTGCCCTGATTCTTGACGATGATGGTCACGTCGGACATGGCCGGGACATAGGCCCCGCCCGCCGTGCAGGACCCCATGACCACCGCAATCTGCGGGATGCCCATGGCCGACATCTGCGCCTGATTATAGAAGATGCGCCCGAAATGGTCGCGGTCGGGAAAAACCTCGTCCTGATTGGGCAGGTTCGCGCCGCCGCTATCGACCAGATAGACGCAGGGCAGATGGCATTCCTGCGCGATCTCTTGCGCGCGCAGGTGTTTCTTCACCGTCATCGGGTAATAGGTGCCACCCTTGACCGTCGCGTCATTGGCGACAACCATCACGTCCTGACCATGAACCCGGCCAATGCCTGCGATCACCCCGGCACAGGGGGCCGCGTCATCATACATGCCATGGGCCGCCGTTGCGCCGATTTCCAGAAAGGCAGAGCCGGGGTCCAGCAGGTTCGCCACCCTTTCGCGCGGCGGCATCTTGCCCCGGCTGACATGGCGTTCCAGCGCCTTGGCACCGCCCCCCGCCGCCGCACTCAGCGCGGCCTCGCGGATGGTGGACAGCGCGGTCAGATGCGCCTCGCGATTGGCGCGGAACGTATCCGAGGACGGCAGGGCATTGGATGAAAGCTTCATGGTTCCCGCATGTTCCTGAGTTCAAGGGCACGGTGCGCCGTATGCTGCATCCGGCAATTGGCCGAGGCGATGCTGCGCATGCTGCCGCCCTCAAAACGGTCATAGGCGATCTGGCAATCGGCATCGCGCAGCGCGATCCAGCCCCGCTGCGCGGCCTGCAACTGATCGCCGATGCCGGGAATCTTGGCGAACTGGTCGCGGGTCGCCTTATATTCGCGGTTCAGGATCGTGTCCCATTCCGCGGCCTCGGCCATGGCGCAACTGCTGATACCGACGGTGGTCGAGCCCACCTTAGCCTCGCAGATCCCGGCGGCCATGCCGATGCAGTCGGGATCGACCGCGCCGGGCGGGGCCTTGTCGAAACAGGCCGCGATCACGGATTTGTCGACCTGCGCGTCCTGCGCCCATGCCGACACGGGCAGCAGGGCCAGAACCAAGGCGAAATGCACCCTCATGCCAGATCCATCAGTTGGCGGCCGATCAGCATGCGGCGGATTTCGGATGTGCCGGCGCCGATCTCCATCAGCTTGGCGTCGCGGAACAGGCGGCTGACGGTGCTGTCGTTCAGGAAGCCCGCGCCGCCCAGTGCCTGCACCGCCTGATGGGCCTGCACCATGGCCTGCTCGCTGGCGTAAAGCACCGCGCCCGCCGCATCCTGACGGGTGACGCGGCCCGCATCGCAGGCACGCGCGACCTCATAGACATAGGCCCGTGCGGTGTTCAGCGCGACATACATGTCGGCGATCTTGCCCTGCATCAGCTGGAACGATCCGATCGGCTGGCCGAATTGCTTGCGGTCGCGGACATAGGGGATCACCTCGTCCAGGCAGGCGGCCATGATGCCGGTCCCGATGCCCGACAGCACCAGCCGTTCGTAATCCAGCCCCGACATCAGCACGCGCACGCCGCGCCCCTCGCCGCCCAGCACGTTTTCGAACGGCACTTCGCAGTTTTCAAAGATCAACTCACCGGTATTCGAGCCGCGCATGCCCAGCTTGTCGAAATGCGGGCTGGTCGAGAAACCCGCCATGCCACGTTCCACGATGAATGCGGTGATGCCCTTGCTGCCCGCATCCGGGTCGGTCTTGGCATAGACGACCAGCGTATCGGCGTCGGGCGCGTTGGTGATCCAGTATTTGTTGCCGTTCAGCACGTAGCGGTCATTGCGCTTTTCCGCCCGCAGCTTCATCGAGACGACATCGCTGCCCGCGCCTTCCTCGGACATGGCCAGCGCGCCGACCGTCTTGCCGCTGCACAGGCCGGGCAGGTATTTCGCGCGCTGCTCATCGGTGCCGTTCAGCTTGATCTGGTTCACGCACAGATTCGAATGCGCGCCATAGGACAGGCTGATGCTGGCGCTGGCGCGGGCGATTTCCTCGGTCGCGACGACATGGGCCAGATAACCCATGCCCGCCCCACCCCATTCCTCGGGGACGGTGATGCCCAGCAGGCCCAGCTCGCCCATTTCCGACCATAGATCGTTGGGAAAGGCGTTCTGGCGGTCAACCTCGGCGGCAATGGGTTTCAGCCGCTCCTGCGCCCAGCGATGTACCATCTCGCGCAGCGCATTCACGTCCTCGCCCAGATCGAACTCCATCCCCGAAGTGAACAACCGCCAACCCTCCCATTTATTGAACAAGTGTTCATTTAATCTGTTTATGAGGGCCCCGCCCGCCCCCGTCAAGGCATCTGGATGCTGCGCCGCGCCCCCTGAGTCGGGCAAGCCCGCCGTTGACTTGTGCTGGCCGCCGCGCGATCTCATGCAGATGAGCCAGACCGCCCGCCTGCTGATCGCCCGACATGCCCCATTGGCCCAACCGGGGCTGGCGGGACGGCGGGATGTGGCGGCGGATTGCTCGGACCGGGCGGCGCTGGACTGGTTGCGCGGGCAGTTGCAGGCGGAGCAGGTCTGGTCCAGCCCCGCCCTGCGCTGCCGCCAGACCTGCGACGCGATGGGGTTCGGGCCGCAACTCATCCCCGCGCTGTGGGAGCAGGATTTCGGCAAGTGGGAGCGGGACGGAGCGCCCGATCTGGGCGAGCTGTCACCAGAGGCGCTGGCCGCCCATCGGCCCGATCAGGGCGAAAGTTTTCTGGACATGGCCGCGCGGGTGCAGCCGGTTCTGAACGCGGCGCGCGGAACCGTCGCCATCATCGCCCATGCCGGCACGGTGCGCGCGGCGCTGGCGATGGCGGTTGGCCCGAGCGCGCTGTCATTCTCGGTGGCGCCGCTATCGCTGACGATCCTCATCCGCCATCCGGGCGGCTGGGCCGTGGAATGCGTGAACCGGCTGGCCCCCGGCTGATTACGCAGGCTTCCAGTCGAAAAAGTCCGAAGGCGCGCGGGACAGCAATTCACTGGCCAGATCCTCGCCCATGGCGGGACCGTCGGCGGGATTACCGAAGCGCTCGGCGGCAATGACCTCGCCCCCATCGGGGCGCAGGATCTCTCCGCGCAGGCGCAGCCCACCCTCGAACAGTTCGGCCAGCCCGGCAATGGGGGTCTGGCACGAGCCGTCGAGGCGGCGCAGGAAGGCGCGCTCGGCCTCGACCCGCAGGGCCGAAGGGGCGTGGTTGATCGCGGCCAGCAGCGCGGCCGCACGATCGTCCAAGGCGCGACGTTCGACACCGATGCAGCCCTGTGCCACGGCGGGCAGCATGTCGTCAGGCTCAACCGCGCCGCGTGCGACATGGGTCATGCCCAGCCGTGCCAGACCCGCCATGGCAAGAAAGGTCGCAACAGCAACGCCATCTTCAAGCTTTTTCAGACGTGTCTGAACGTTTCCTCGAAACTCGACCAGTTGCAGGTCGGGCCGTCGCGCCGCCAATTGCGCCCGACGGCGCAGGCTGGATGACCCCACCACCGCACCCTGCGGCAGGTCGGCGATGCTGGCAAAATCCCGCGACACAAAGGCGTCGCGCACATCCTCGCGCGGCAGGTAGCAATCGATCAGCAGGCCATCGGGCTGAACCGTCGGCATATCCTTCATCGAATGCACGGCGATGTCGATTTCGCCCGCGGTCAGGGCGTCCTCGATCTCGCGCGTGAACAGGCCCTTGCCGCCGATCTCTTTCAGCGGGCGGTCCAGCACGCGGTCGCCGGTGGTCTTGATCACCACGATTTCGAATGCATCCAGCGGCAGGTCATGCGCCGCCATCAGCCGGTCGCGGGTTTCATGCGCCTGTGCCAAGGCCAGCGCCGAGCCGCGCGTGCCGATGCGTAAAGGGGTCCGGGGGTCGGGCATCTGGGTCATGCACAAGGGCTTAGCGCCCGCCCGCGCCCTTGACAACGGGGACACGCACGCCATGAAGGCCCGAGCGAGGTGAACATGACCCAGAAAACCATCCTGCGCGCCCTTGCGGGCGAACGCCTGCCTACCCCTCCGGTGTGGATGATGCGCCAGGCTGGGCGCTACCTGCCCGAATACCGCGCCACCCGCGCGCAGGCGGGTGACTTCCTGTCGCTGTGCTACAACCCGGATCTGGCCGCCGAAGTGACGCTGCAGCCGATCCGCCGCTACGGTTTCGACGCGGCGATCCTGTTTGCCGACATCCTGCTGATCCCGCAGGCGCTGGGGCTGGACCTGTGGTTCGCGACCGGCGAAGGGCCGCGCCTGTCCACCATCACCCACGCCGATCAAGTCGCCGCACTGAAGCCCGTGGACGCGATCCACGAGACGCTTTCCCCGAT
The DNA here is from genome assembly GCF_009711205.1 of Paracoccus litorisediminis. Taxonomy (GTDB): domain Bacteria; phylum Pseudomonadota; class Alphaproteobacteria; order Rhodobacterales; family Rhodobacteraceae; genus Paracoccus; species Paracoccus litorisediminis. The sequence goes on from NZ_WMIG01000004.1 coordinate 42,877, forward strand.
CTATGAAACCGTCCGCATCCTTGCCCGCGAATTGCCGCGCGAAACCACGCTGATCGGCTTTGCGGGCGCTCCTTGGACGGTCGCGACATACATGATCGCCGGTCGCGGCACACCCGACCAAGGCCCGGCCCATGCCTTCAAGGCTGCGGACCGCGCCGCCTTCTCGGCCCTGATCGACCGCGTGACCGAGGCGACCATCGCCTACCTCTCGGCCCAGATCGAGGCCGGGGCCGAGGTCGTCAAGCTGTTCGACAGCTGGGCCGGATCGCTCAAGGGACAGGATTTCGACGATTTCGCGCTGGAACCCGCCCGCCGCATCATCGCCGCGCTGAAGGCCAAGCACCCCCATACCCCGATCATCGCCTTCCCGCGCGAGGCTGGCCCCCGCTATGCCGGTTTCGCCCGCGCGGTCGGGGCCGATTGCGTGGCGCTGGACAATTCCGTCAGCGCGGATTGGGCAGCAGCCGAGGTTCAGACGGACGGCTGCGTGCAGGGCAATCTGGATCCGCGGCATCTTGTCACGGGCGGCGAGGCGCTGGCGACCGAGACCCGGCGCATCGTGCAGGCCTTCTCGAACGGGCCGCATATCTTCAATCTTGGCCATGGCATCACCCCCGATGCCGACCCGGACAACGTCCACCGCATGCTGGAAGCGGTCCGGGGCTGATATGCTTTGGATTGCGGCCACGCTGATCGCCTCGGCGGCGCAGACGGCACGCAATGCCGCCCAGCGCGGGCTGACCGCCCAAGTCGGCACGATGGGCGCAACGGCGGTGCGCTTCATCTTTGGCCTGCCCTTCGCGGCGGCCTTTCTGGCGCTGTGGTCGCTGTGGAAGCCGATCCCCCTGCCCGACCTGACGGTGCTGGGCTGGGTGGTGCTGGGCAGCACCGCCCAGATCGCGGCGACGGCGCTGATGCTGCTGACGATGAAGACCCGCGGCTTTGGCGTCACCACCGCGCTGCTGAAGACCGAGCCGGTGACGCTGGCGCTGATCGGCGCACTGATCCTGTCCGAGCCGCTGGGCCCGGCGCGGCTGGCCGCGATTGGAACCGCAACCCTTGGGGTCATGCTGATCTCGGGCACCGACTGGCGCGGCGGCGGATGGCGCGCGGTCACTCTCGGCATCGGTGCAGGCGTGCTGTTCGGTCTGTCGGCGATCGGGTTCCGGGGCGGAATCCTTGCCTTGCCGAACGGGGATCAGGCCACCCGCGCCGCCACCGTGCTGCTGATCAGCCTGTCGCTGCAAAGCCTGATCATGCTGATCTGGCTGGGGGCAGCGGATCGCCGCGCTCTGACCGGCATTGCCCGCAACTGGCGGGATTCGCTGCGCGCAGGATTTCTGGGCGCTTTCGCCTCACTGTTCTGGTTTCTGGGCTTTGCGCTGACGGCTGCGGCCAATGTGCGAACCTTGGCCTTGGTTGAGGTTCTGATGGCGCAACTGGTATCCGGTCGCATCCTGCGCGAGGGCACGAGGCCACGCCAACTGGTTGGCATGGCCATGGTCGTGGCGGGCGTGGCTGGTTTGATCGCGGTCAGTGCCCGGTGATCACCGGCAGGACCGACAGGATCAGCAGCCCGGCCATTGCCCAGTTGAACAACCGCAGCCGCCGCGGATCTTGCAGGACGCCGCGCAACCCCTGCCCCATTGCCGCCCAGATCGCGACCGACGGCAGGTTGACCAGCGTAAAGACCAGCGCCACGGCGAACTCTCCGCCCGCCCCGGCCGAATAGGCCGAGAGCGCCCCCAGCGCCATCATCCACGCCTTGGGATTGACCCATTGAAAGGCGCAGGCCGCCAGAAAGCTCATCGGCCGGGCGGTGCTTGCAGCGGAATCGGATTGCGGCGCAGCCGATCCCGCGATCTTCCATGCCAGCCATAACACATAGGTAAGGCTAACCCACTTCATCACTTGCGCGATGGCCGGGTTGGCGGTGATGATCTGCGCAATCCCCAGCCCGAGGAGAGCCACCATCGCCCCGAATCCCAGCGCCACCCCCAGCATATGCGGCAGCGTCCGGCGCAAGCCGAAATTCGCCCCCGAGGCCATCAGCATTAGGTTGTTCGGCCCCGGCGTGACCGAGGTCACGAAGGCAAAGGCGACAAGGGCAAGAAGGACGTGTTGGGACATGGGATGGATCTCTTGGGTTGAGATGCAATTCTATTACAAATCGCCTGCAATTTTTGATCAGAGATTTTCCAGAGCAATCATATGATGCAACCAGATACCGACACCGATGCGATATCCGCACGGATATTGCAGATCCTTTCCCGCAATGGACGCATCCCGAATCAGCAGCTCGCCGCCGAAATCGGCCTGTCCCCATCGGCCTGCCTGCGCCGGGTTCAGGAACTGGAGCGCCGCGGTGCGATCACCGGCTACCGCGCGGTCATTCACCCCTCGGCCCGAGAGGCGGGCTTCACCGCCTATGTCACGGTGGGCCTGTCGCGCCATTCGAATGAGGCCCAGCAGGCGTTCGAGCGTGCCTGTCTGGCCTCGTGGCAGGTCCGCGAATGCCACAACATCACCGGATCGGTGGAATACCTGCTGCGGGTCGAGGTCCGCGACCTTGAAGCCTATCGCCGCTTCCACACCGAAGTGCTGGGGGCCTTTCCGCAGATATCGACAATCACCACCCATGTCGTGATGAACTCGCCCAAGGATGACCGCGCCTGATCGGCAAGTCTGCCGCGGATTGAACCGCCGCAGGGGTATTTAAGAAACGGTGAAATTCAGGCGTCGCGGCCCGCCATTCACCGTTTCCCAAATACCCATATCGCAACGCCGGCACGGGAAACGGACTTTCGGCTCTGGACACGAGCGGATACAAGGTCGCATGACCCTGCCCACCCTTTCCCACGATCAGGCCGAAGCCTGGGACACGCTGGCCGCGATGCTTGAGGAATCGGGCGTCGATCTGGTTTCCGAGGAGGTCGTCCCCGCCACGCCCGGCAAGGGGCGCGTCATGGCGGTGATCGGCAAGGCCGGGTCAGGCAAGACCCTGCTGCTGGCGGAACTGACCAAGGCGCTGAAGGCAGCCGGGGTCGATATCGTCTCGGGCGATTACGAAGGCCGCAAGCGCAAGGAACGGCGCACCGTCGCGATTTTGGCGCCGACCAACAAGGCCGCGTTCGTGCTGCGCATGCGCGGCGTGCCCGCAACGACCATCCACCGCATCCTTTACACCCCGGTCTACGACCCGGATTACGAACGCATTGCCGACTGGCTGACCGGCGTGGGTGAGCGTCCGCAGGTCGAGGGCGTGATCGAGGGGCTGACCGATGCCGCGCTGGACCGCGCCCATGCCTTTTACCAGCAGCACGCCTCGATCCCCGGAGCGCTGGCTGCCGCCGGGCTGCGCGGCTCGGATTTCATTCAGGGCTGGAAGCGGCGCGAGGACGGGCTGGATATCGGGCTGATCGACGAGGCCTCGATGCTGGATGAGCGCCAGTTCGAGGACCTGCGCGAGATCTTTCCAATCCTTGTCCTGTTCGGCGATCCGGCCCAGCTGGCACCCGTCGGACAGTCAGGCGAAATGGTCTTTGACAAGCTGGCGAAATCCCAGCGGTTGGAACTGTCGCGCATCCATCGCCAGACCGACGACAGCCCGATCCTTGATCTGGCCCATGCGCTGGCCGATCCCGATGTCGACTTCCCGACCTTCGAACGTTTGGTGCAGGACGCCGCCCGCCGCGACGACCGCGTGATCTGGGCCGAACGGGTCGAAAGCGACCTGATGGCGCTTAGCCCGGTTCTGGTCTGGCGCAACATCACCCGCGTCAAGCTGATCCAGGCCTTTCGTTCGGCCTATGGCGCGCCGGGTGATGCGTTGCTGCCCGGTGAGCCGCTGATCTGCGACGGGCTGGAACTGCCCCTGAAGCATCGCAAGAAGCGCATCGACCTTGAGGCGCGCGGGCTGATCAAGGGGGCGCAGGTCATCTATCTGGGACCGGGTCGCAAACCGGGCTTCTCGCGCCTGCATGTTGTGGGAGCCGAGGACCCGCGCCTGTCGGCCGCCTCGATCGTCAAGATCGAGATCCCCGATGTCGAGGAACCCTTCATCCCCTTTGCCGCGCGCATGGGGGCAACATTTCTGCATGGCGCTGCGGTGACCATCCACAAGGCGCAGGGGTCGCAATGGCCGGATGTGCAGGTCTTTGCCCCGGATATTTCCGCCGCCGCATGGTCGGGCCGAACCGAGGCGGGCGTGCCTTTGTGGAAGCGGCTGACCTATGTGGCGATCACCCGCGCGCAGGAACGGCTGCATTGGATCGTACGGTCACGCCTTGCCCGGCCCAGCGCGCCACTGGGTATTGACCATCTGGACACTGGGCCAGTCGCCTTGCAACTGGAAGCCGAGACCGAGGACTAGGCCTCGGCCCGGCGCAGCTGCTTGCGGGTCGAGCCGGGGCGGATCTGCTCCATGCGCAGAAGCAGCGCCTCGACCACGGATTCGCGCGGCAGTCCGGTTTCCTGCGAGATGCGCAGCAGCCCGAAATTCACCCGCGCGATTTCCTGATAGTAGCGGGTGAAGCTATAGTTGATTGCCGCCCCCGCCACCGCGCCCAGTACCGGCACAGCCTGCGCCGCGAATTTCTGCGCGAGCGAGGTCGACAGCTTTGGCGCAACCCGTGCGATCAGCGTCTGTACCGTCTGGCCGGTAATGGTCATGCGGGCAGTGAGCAGGCCCAGATCGGCGGCATCATCCGCCGCCAGCGGCCCCGCCGCGGCAAAGACCTGCAACGCCTCGCGCCGGGCAATGTCGCTGTCGGGATCAAAGCCATGTTCAGCCGCGATATCCATGATCGCACGCAGCAGCAGCGTCACCGTCACCGGCAATTCCAGCGTCGCCCCGGCGACACCGGCCAGACCGCCGACCGCGCCGGATGTGGTCGACAGCATCCGGTTGAACCAATCGCCACGCTCGGTCAACACGCCGCGCGACCGCGAGGCCGCGTCAAAGGCGCGGTTCAGCGCGGCATAGGTCAGCCGGTCCATCCGCGAGCGGACGGGCTTGGGCAGGCGGTCGATCAGCCCTTCGGCCTTGCCGCCGATGGCGCTGAGCAGCTCCATGCCGATGCCGCCTGCATTCAGGTAGCGCCGCGCCAGCCGGTCGATCTCGGCGTGGACGGTCGGATCGGTAATCGGCGGCAGCACCGCCTGACGGGTCGGGACTGGGGAATGATCGGTCATCCTGAGGACACTTGGCCTTTCCTGTTCGCCCGCAATCGGCGGGCCATGATGAAACATATAGGAACCGATTGGTTCAGTTTCATCGACCTGCGGCATCCCGGCGGATTTCAGCGCTTGGCAGAGCCGTCCATCTCAACGCAGGTCTGGCTTTCGGGGGGATCGCGGCGGATCTCGGCCAGACCGGCCGCGACATCGCCGCCGGTTTCACGGCTGACATGGCCTTCGACCCCCAGCCATGCGCCATCGACCAGATCCAGTCCCAGCACCCGGTCGGGGTTGGTGGGGGGCGGCATCTCGACGCGTTCCAGCTTGGAAAAGCCAAAGCGGCGGTAATAGGGCAGATCGCCGACCAGCATCACCCGCGCCCAACCCAGTTCGCGCGCCCGACCAAGGCTTTCGCGCATCAACAGCCCGCCCAGACCCTCGCCCTGCGTGGTCGGGTGAACCGAGACCGGCCCCAGCAGCAGCGCGGGCTTGTCCCCCACCCGCACCGGCCAGTAGCGGATCGCCCCCAGCAGCACCCCCGACCCGTCCCGCAGGACAAGGCACAGCGCCTCGACCGGGGGCACGCCGTCTCGCAGCCGATACGAGGACAGGGCGGTCCGGCCCGGTGCAAAGCACAGGTCCATCAGCGCCTCGACTTCGGGCGTGTCATTGGGAGTTTCGGGGCAGAGTTCGTACATTGAGTCTCCCGATTCACTGCGCGCGCATGCGTGTTGGGGGCGGTGTTTCGCGGCCCCCTAACATGCATGCGCGCGCGCGAAAACATCCCAAGTCCGGCAGCGCGCAAAAAGTTGCCCGGCGCGCGGCAGGACCCGTGCCGTTGGGGTCATGCTTGACGGGAAACTGCCGGGCAGGCACAGCGTTCCCATAGTCGCGTGACGTAAGCGCGACACCCGACACCCCCGGATGCGAGGCTGCACGATGTTCTATCGACCCGAGGCTGGCCATGGCCTGCCCCATAACCCGCTGAATGCCATCGTGGCCCCCCGGCCGATCGGCTGGGTCTCGACCCGCGGCCATCTGGGCGACAATCTGGCCCCCTATTCCTTCTTCAACCTGACGGCCTATACGCCGCCGCAGGTGATGTTCGCTTCGACCTCGCAGAAGCCCGACCGTCCGGGCACCAAGGACAGCGTGGCCCAGATCGCCGAGACACGGGTGTTTTGCGTCAACATCGCCGATGGCGCGATGCGCGATCAGGTCAATGCCAGCTCGGCCGCGCTGCCCGCCGGAGCCAACGAGTTCGAGACCGCCGGGATCGAGGCCGCCGAATGCGAGACCATCGACTGCCCGCGCGTCCTGCGCGCCGCCGCCTCGCTTGAATGCCGCATGACCCGGATCATCCGCCTTGCCGGCGAGGCCAATGTCATGGTGCTGGGCGTCGTCACCGGCATCCACATGCGCGAGGACTGCATCGTGAATGGCCGCTTCGACCTGCGTCGCCACGGCTGGTTGTCCCGGCTTGGCTACAAGGATTATACGGCCACGACTGAAACTTTCGAAATGGAGCGCCCCTGATGGAAAAACCGGCCAAGCGCAGCCGAGACACCCGCGAGGTCCGCGACTATATCCGCACGATCGTGGACTTCCCCAAGGAAGGCATCATCTTTCGCGACGTGACCACGCTTTTCGCCGATGCGCGCGGTTTCCGCATGGCCGTGGACCAGCTGCTGGCACCCTATGCGGGCGAGCCGATCAACAAGGTCGTGGGGCTTGAGGCGCGTGGCTTCATCCTTGGCGGCGCGGTGGCGCATCAGCTGTCGGTGGGCTTCGTGCCGATCCGCAAAAAGGGCAAGCTGCCCGGCGCGGTGCTCAGCCAGGCCTATGCGCTGGAATATGGCGAGGCAGTGGTAGAAATCCACGACGACGCGCTGAAGCCCGGCGACCGGGTGCTGATCGTCGACGACCTGCTGGCCACGGGCGGCACGGCCGCGGCGGGGATCTCGCTTTGCGAGCGCCTTGGGGCCGAGGTGATCGGCTGTGCCTTTGTCATCGACCTGCCGGAACTGGGCGGGCGCAAGCTGCTTGAGGATCTGGGTCACGAAGTCCACGCCCTGACCGCCTTCGACGGCGCCTGATCTTGCGGCGCGCGGGACGGATGGCTAGGTGATGAGCATGGACAAGAAACCGCCTTTGACCCTGTACCTTGCCGCCCCGCGCGGTTTCTGCGCGGGCGTGGACCGCGCGATCAAGATCGTCGAGATGGCGCTGCAGAAATGGGGCGCCCCCGTCTATGTCCGCCACGAGATCGTGCATAACAAGTTCGTCGTGGACAGCCTGCGCGACAAGGGCGCGGTCTTTGTCGAGGAACTGGACGAGTGCCCGACGGACCGTCCGGTGATCTTTTCCGCCCACGGCGTCCCCAAAGCCGTCCCGGCCGAGGCTAAGCGCCGCGAGATGGTCTATGTCGACGCGACCTGCCCCCTTGTCAGCAAGGTCCATGTCGAGGCCGAACGCCACCATGCCGCTGGTCTGCAGATGGTGATGATCGGCCATGCCGGTCACCCCGAGGTGCTGGGCACCATGGGCCAATTGCCCGAGGGCGAGGTTTTGCTGGTCGAGACGGTTGAGGATGTTGCAGGCATCACGCCCCGCGATCCGGCGCGTCTGGCCTTCATCACCCAAACCACGCTGTCGGTCGATGACACCGCCGCCATCGTCGTGGCCCTGAATACCCGCTTCCCGGCCATTGTCGGTCCGGCCAAGGAAGACATCTGCTACGCCACCACCAACCGCCAGGCCTCGGTCAAGGCGATTGCGGGGCGGATCGATGCGCTGTTCGTGATCGGCGCGCCCAACAGTTCTAACTCGCGCCGTCTGGTTGAGGTGGGTTCCGCGGCAGGCTGCGCCTATTCCCAGCTTGTCATGCGCGCCGACCAGATCGACTGGCGGGCCATCGAAGGCGCGCGTGCCGTCGGCGTCACCGCAGGTGCCAGCGCCCCCGAGGTTCTGGTCGATGAGGTCGTCGACGCCTTCCGCGACCGCTACGAGGTGACGGTGGAACTGGTCGAGACGGCCCGCGAAAACGTCGAGTTCAAGGTTCCCCGCGTATTACGCGAGGCGTAAGCCTCGGCACGCTGCCCCATCGGTCAGATAGGACGCCTTGGCTGCGTTCTGCTATTCTGACCGCGTCGGCTGCGGCCAAGCGGGTCGCAGCCCCTTGGGTGGAGTGATCCGACATGACCGTCTATCTGATCGCAGAACTGAAGGTGACTGACGAGGCATGGCTGCCCGACTATGTCGTGCGTGTCCATGAGATCGCCGCGCGCCATAACGGCCGCTACCTGTCGCGCAGCACCAATATCGAGACGCTCGAAGGCGAACCGCGCGACGTGACCGGGATCGCGCTGCTGGAATTCCCCTCACGCGATGACGTGCTGGCCCTGATGAGTGACCCGGAATACGTCCCCTATGGCGAGGCGAGGCGCAGGGGCTCGATCTGCCATTACCGCCTGATCGACGATACCGACATTGCGGGGGCGATCCCTTATCTGACGAAACCGGACATCGCCTGAATCTTCGGCGCATTGTCCGATTGCCCGTTTCAGATTCCGCCGCTTATGCTGGCGGCGCTGACCGGGGCCGGGCTGGCCACGGCAGAGGCTCGAGGGAGGAGACCCCAGAATGACCGTCTTTCTGATCGCCGAAGTGAAAGTCACCGACGATGCCTGGATTCCCGATTACGCCGCGCGGGTCCATGACATCGCGGCGCGCCATAACGGCCGCTACCTGTCGCGCAGCGGCAATATCGAGACGCTGGAAGGCGAGGCCACCGATGAGACCCTGATCGCGCTGATCCAGTTTCCATCCCGCGAGGATGCGCTGGCCTTTACCAGCGACCCCGAATACCTGCCTTTTGGCAAGGCGCGGCAGGATGGCTCGGTCAGCCATTTCCGCCTGATCGACGATACCGACATTGCCGGGGCCATCCCCTATCTGAACAAGCCCTCCTGAGATTGCAGGGCGGTCGGTTGCATCCCGCTTGCACTGGCCGCCCCCGGACTTCCCGCCTATAGTGCCCGCCATATGACCCGCAGGGGTTTGGTGATTTCAGTAGTCGGATCGAAAAATGCGTCTTTATTCAATGCCTTCTTCGGGAAACAGCTACAAGGTGCGGCTGCTTCTGTCGCTTTTGGGCCGGGACTGCCCGACCTTTGACGTCGAATATGAGACCACCGCGCTGGACACGGCCAAGGCCGAGGGCCGCCTGCCCTTTGGCAAGGCCCCGGTGCTGGAACTGGACGATGGCCGCCTGCTGCCGGAATCGAATGCGATCCTGAACTGGCTGGGCGAAGGCACGGATTTCGTCCCCGCCGATCCCTTCACCCGCGCCGAGATGCTCAGCTGGATGTTTTGGGAACAGAACCAGCATGAGGGCGTCGTCGCGGTCCGCGCCGCGCTGCTCTACTATCCCCAGCGCCGCCATCTGGCCACGCCCGAACGTCTGGCCGAGCTGTTGGATCGCGGCCATGCGCTGCTGCAGGTCATGGAGGATCGTCTGGCCGCACAGGACTGGCTGGTCGGGGACAAGGCATCGGTCGCGGATATCTGCCTTTACGGCTATACCTGCACGGCGGGGACGCGTGGCGGCTTCGACATGTCGCGCTTCCCGGCGATCAACGCTTGGCTTGACCGCATCGCCGCCCTGCCCGGCTACAAGGCGCTGGACGCATGAACGCGCTTTTCGCCTGGACCGACGGGGCATGTAGCGGCAATCCCGGCCCCGGCGGCTGGGGCGTGCTGATGCGCGCCATGGACGGGGACGCGATCCTGAAGGAACGCGAACTGTCCGGCGGCGAGGGCGACACCACCAATAACCGCATGGAGTTGATGGCGGCGATTTCCGCGCTGGAGGTGCTGACCCGCCCCAGCGAGATCACCATCACCACCGACAGCGCCTATGTGAAAAACGGCGTGACCCAGTGGATTCACGGCTGGAAGCGCAATGGCTGGCGCACCGCCGACCGCAAGCCGGTCAAGAATGTCGAGCTGTGGCAGCGTCTGGACGCGGCTCAGGCCCGCCATCAGGTGCGCTGGGAATGGATCAAGGGCCATGCCGGCCATCCTGAAAATGAGCGCGCCGATGAATTGGCCCGCGCCGGAATGGCCCCCTACAAGCCCGCAAAGGCCGCCGGGTGAGTCCCGAGGACGCCGTTCCTTTCCTTGATTACGCCAGCGTGCTGGTCTTTGCCCTGACCGGAGCGCTGGTCGCCAGCCGCGCGCAGCTTGATCTGGTCGGTTTCATCTTCTTCGCGACGCTGACCGGCATCGGCGGCGGCACGCTGCGCGACCTGCTGCTGGGTCAGGACCCGGTCTTTTGGGTCGGGCGGCCGGGATTGCTGGTGCTGACCTCGCTGGCCGCGGTGCTGGTGTTTTTCACCGCGCATCTGTTCGAAAGCCGCTACAGCCTTATCCTGTGGCTGGACGCGCTGGCACTGGCCGTAGCGGTCCCCGCCGGGGTCGATGTCGCGATCGGGGCCGGAGCAGGACCGATCGTCACGGTTGCCATGGGGATCATCACGGGCACTTTCGGCGGCATGGCTCGCGATACCGTCGCCAATGAATTGCCACTGATCCTGAAACAGGGCGAGCTTTACGTCACCGCGACATTCGGCGGCGCGGTCGTCGCCGTCGTGCTGATCGGCATCGGCTGCCCCGGAGTATGGGCGCTGATCGCCTGCGGCGTCACGGTTTTCGCGCTGCGGGCAGGCAGCATGCTGCTGGGCTGGAACCTGCCCACCTATCGCCCCCGCCCGCCCAGGAACAAGGGCTAGGCTTCCGACCAGACCGCCATCTCGGTCCCGCCGGGTTCGCGGAACTGAAAACGCCGCCCGCCGGGAAAGCTGAAGATTGGCTTGGTGATTTCCGCCCCGGCTGAGCTGACCTGCGCCAATGCGGCCTCAAGATCCTCGGCCTTCAGGATGACCAGCGGCGGGGCCAGCGGTGCAGCCGCGATCCCGCCCGAGACACCGGCATCCGCCAGTTCCTGATATTCAGGACCGTAATCGTTGAAGCTCCAGCCAAAGGCGCGGCTGAAGAAATCCTTGGTGGCGGCGATGTCGGGGGAACTGAATTCCAGATAGTCGATCTGCATGGCAGCCTCCGGGTTTGTTCCCGTTTTGTTTACGCCTTGCGCGGGTTCAACGCAAGATCGGAGGACGCCCGCCCGGCGCAGGGCGCATATTCTCGACCCCCATGCGCAGACCGGCACCGATGCGATGGGCCAGATCGGACCAAGCCGCTGCAACGTCTGCGGGCAGGGTCCGGCGCAGGGTCTCGTCAAACAGCATCAGCCAGTCGGCGAAATGCGGCGGCTCGACATTGCCGGCGCGCATATGCGCCTGCATCGGGCTGCCGTCATAGCTGCGCTCATACAGGATGGCATTGCGCCAGAAGGCGGCAATCTTGGCCTCATGCGTGGGCCAGTCGGCGACATGGGCGGCAAAGACCGGGCCAAGCACCTCGTGCCGGCGGATGGCTGCGTAGAACACCGCGACGACGCGGTCGATATCTTCGGCAGAGACGGGAAAGCGCGCTGGGATCATTGCCGGGATATGGGCCGGGCGCGCGCGGGGTGCAAGTGGCCGGTTCGTCGCGCTTGCAGGGGCCGCACCCGTTTCCTATAACCCGGCGCATGTTCAGCATGGGCCGGATCTTTCGAATTATCCGCCCGGCGGCGTAGGGGTTCCTCGCCGTCGGGTTATCTACGCCTGCCCTCCACCCGAAGGATCCCCGCCAGATGAGCGAAACGACCTCGACCGCGCCCGACTATCGCGACACCGTCTTCCTGCCCCAGACCGACTTCCCCATGCGTGCGGGCCTGCCCCAGCGCGAGCCGGAATGGCTGGACCGCTGGGAGCGCATGGGCATTTATGACCGCCTGCGCACCAAGAAGGGTCGCGCGCCCTTCATCCTGCATGACGGCCCTCCTTATGCGAACGGCCATCTGCATATCGGCCACGCGCTGAACAAAGTGCTGAAAGACTTCATCACCCGCAGCCAGCAGATGATGGGCCGCGACGCCCGCTATGTGCCGGGCTGGGACTGCCACGGCCTGCCGATCGAATGGAAGATCGAGGAACAGTACCGCCTGCAGCAAAAGAACAAGGACGACGTCGATGTCGTCGAGTTCCGTCAGGAATGCCGCAAATTCGCCGAAGGCTGGGTGGAAACCCAGCGCGAGGAATTCAAGCGCCTTGGCATCATCGGCAAGTGGGAAGACCCCTACCTGACGATGAACTACCACGCCGAAGCCGTGATCGCGGCCGAGTTCATGAAGCTTCTGATGAACGGCGCGCTGTATCAGGGCTCCAAGCCCGTGATGTGGTCGCCGGTCGAGAAAACCGCCTTGGCCGAAGCCGAGGTCGAATATCACGACCATACCAGCCACACGATCTGGGTGCGGTTTGCGGCGCAAGGCGCGCTGGACGGGGCCTCGGTGGTGATCTGGACCACGACCCCTTGGACCATCCCGCAGAACCGCGCCGTCGCCTATAATCCGACCATCGCCTATGGCCTATACGAGGTCGGCGCTGTGCCGGAGAACGCCACCGCCAAGACCGGCGAGAAGCTGGTTCTGGCCGATGCGCTGGCCGAGGGCGTGATGAAATCCGCCAAGGTCGAGGGCTTCACCCGTCTGCGCGACGTCACCGCCGCCGAGATGGAAGGCGTGCTGCTGGCGCACCCGTTCCGCGGCGTCGAGAACGGTGCCGCCGAATGGGATTACGACGTTCCTCTGCTGCCGGGCGACCATGTCACCGAGGATGCGGGCACGGGCTTTGTCCATACCGCCCCCAGCCACGGCGACGACGACTATCAGCTTGGCCTGAAATTCGGCCTGCCGATGACCTATAACGTCGAACCCGATGGCAGCTACCGCGCCGATCTGCCGCTGTTTGGTGGTCAGGCCATCCTGACGCCGGAAGGCGCGGAAGGCCCGGCCAATGTCAGCGTCATCAAGCAACTCGCCTATTCGGGCGCGCTGCTGGCCAAGGGCAAGGTCAAGCACAGCTACCCGCATAGCTGGCGCTCGAAAGCGCCGCTGATCTATCGCAACACCCCGCAATGGTTCGCCTCGATCGACAAGGCGCTGACCGATGGCATGGGCGAATATGGCGACACGATCCGCGCGCGGGCTCTGGCCTCGATCGACCGGCTGGTGAAATGGACGCCGCAGACCGGACGCAACCGCCTGTTCTCGATGATCGAGAACCGCCCCGACTGGGTGCTGTCGCGTCAACGCGCTTGGGGCGTGCCGCTGAGCTGCTTCGTCAAGAAAGGCGCGCGCCCGGACGATGCCGACTTCCTGCTACGCGATCAGCGCGTCAATGACCGCATCATCGAAGCTTTCGAGAAAGACGGCGCAGATGTCTGGTATCACGCCGATTTCAAGGCGAAGATGCTGGACGGCGTGGCTGATCCCGAGGCCTATGATCAAGTCATGGATGTGCTGGATGTCTGGTTTGATTCCGGCTCGACCCATGCTTTCGTGATCCGCGACCGGGCTGACGGCTCGCCCGACGGCATCGCGGACCTGTATCTGGAAGGCACCGACCAGCATCGCGGCTGGTTCCATTCCTCGCTGCTGCAAGCCTGCGCGACCAAGGGCCGCGCGCCTTACAAGGGCGTGCTGACCCACGGCTTCACGCTGGACGAAAAGGGCATGAAAATGTCCAAGTCGCTGGGGAATACCGTCGCACCTGCCGATATCATCAAGGAATATGGCGCGGATATCCTGCGTCTTTGGGTGGCGCAGTCCGACTACACCACCGACCTGCGCATCGGTAAGGAAATCCTGAAGGGCACCGCCGACAGCTATCGCCGCCTGCGCAATACGCTGCGCTTCGTCCTTGGCAACCTTGACGGCTTCGACGCCGCCGAGCGTGTCGAGGTCAAGGACATGCCCGAACTGGAACAGTGGGTGCTGCACCGTCTGGCGCAGATCGACCACCAGCTGCGCAAGGGTTACGACGCCTATGACTTCCAAGGCGTCTTCCAGACCGTGTTCCAGTTCGCGACCGTGGACCTGTCGAGCTTCTATTTCGACATCCGCAAGGACGCGCTTTACTGCGACGCGACGGACAGCCTGCGCCGCCGCTCGGCCCGCACGGTGCTGGATATCCTGTTCCAGCGTCTGGTGACCTGGCTTGCGCCGATCCTGCCCTTCACCATGGAAGATGTCTGGCTGAGCCGTAATCCCTCGGATGACGACTCGGTCCATCTGCACGACTTCCCCGTGACGCCCGCCGACTGGCTGAACGAACCGCTGGCCCGCAAATGGGAGGCGATCCGCCGCACCCGTCGCGCCGTCACCGCCGCGCTGGAAATCAAGCGCACCGACAAGGTGATCGGCGCCAGCCTTGAGGCTGCTCCGGTCGTCCATATCGAGGATGCCGAAGTGCTGAAGGCGCTGAAATCGGTCGATTTCGCCGATATCTGCATCACCTCGGACCTGAGCCTGACTGCTGACCCAGCTCCGAACGAGGCCTTCCGCCTGCCCGATGTCGCGGGCGTCGGCGTGGTCTTCGAAGCGGCCGAGGGCGAGAAATGCGAGCGCTGCTGGAAGATCCTGCCCGATGTCGGCACGCATGATCATGCCGGCACCTGCGAGCGCTGCGACTCGGCCCTGAGCTGATCCAGCGTTTTCATGAACAAGAAAGCCCCGGCGTGCTGCGCCGGGGCTTTTCATTTTTCCGGGGTCAACGGAACCACAGCCCCTCTCGTTTCAGCCGATGACGGATCGCCTGTTCCGAGATCTTCCATTCGTCCGCGAACATCGGGCGGATCACCTGCCGCCCTTCGTTCCTTGCGACAAGACGGCTGACCTCCTCATCCTCGGCAAACAGGTCTGCCAGCCTCGGGCTTTGGATCAATTCCTCGGCCAGCGTCATCGCGGCATCGGATTCGCGCGCGTAAAGAAGCGAAAGGTTGCGGTAATGGCAGGTCACATCGCCATCAAGACCGGACAGATCGGCAGCGGGCCGTCCACCGCCAAGCCCGTGGACCACCAGCGGCAAGACGACCTGATCCAGCCATGGATCAAGGCTTTGGCAGGCCAGCTCGTCCCCCGGATCGGCATTCACCTCCAGCGCGTATGTCAGGAAGCGCCGACCGAATTCCTTGGGATCGGCACCAAAGAACCAACCCGCGTTGAAATAGAGGTAGCGCTCCCAATGCTCGACCGGCTGCGAACGGTCAAGCGAGCTGGCGAAGTCCAGCCCAAAGCGGTCATAAAGCGACCGCCAGATATCGCCGTATCCCGGACCGTAAAGCGGCGGCGCGGGCCATGTCCCGGTCCGCCGCATCGACGCCGAGGGGCGGGCAAAGTCGATGGGCAACCGATCCAGCGGACCAGTCACCAGTGTATCGCTGTCGAAAAAGATGAACGGTTCGGATTCCGGCAGGACTGCCAGCGCCTCGATCTTGTTGCCGTAGGGGTAGTCCTTGCCGAAATGGCGGGCGGTGAAGGGCCGGATCTCGGCCCCGTATGCGCCAAGCAAGGTTCGGGCAGCATCCGAGATCTGCGTCTCGACCCCTTCCCACGCCTCGGCCTCCAGCGGCTCGGCCACAATGAGCCGCCCCTGCCAGTCAGGCGCGTTCCGCCGCAGGCTGGCCGCGAACAGCACTGCCTCGCGTTCCAACCGACCGGCCTGTGCAATGATCAGGATGTTAAAGGCGCGCGAGGGCTTCGCCACGACCGCTGCTATCGCCCCATCTGCCTCAACTCCACGCCCGGATTTGCGCGCGGCGCGTTCGGCCTGATTCGCCGCGCGTCGCGCCTCGCGCTCGGCCTGGTTTGCCTCTCGCCTTGCAAGACGCTCGGCAGCCTTGTCCATTTTGTCCTTCGCAGGGGCATCCGCCCCCGACACATTTTCTTCCTTGCGTGGTCCGGCCACGTTCGGCACCTCGGATGGGATGGTTGGCTGACTTGGGGAAATATACACGCCCCGGATGAGCGGAAGATACCGGTTTCCATGTGAAAATTACACGAAAACCTCACCAAAAAGCCAGCTATCGGGATAGCGGCATTACGGGCAATCTCATAGTCAGCCGCGTAACGATGTTGTTGTTTTATTTGTATGGCTAGACCGGGTGAGATTGGCAGTACTCTCACCCGGTCGAGATTTCCAGACGACCCCGATCGGGTCCGCCTTCTGACACCATAGCCTCAGAACGCGTTTTGCGAAAGCCTCTCGATGACAAGGCACGACTTTTAGCTATGTTAGATTAAAGATTTAGCGGAGTTTGCCTGTTTTTTTGCCATGAATTAACTAACAACCTGAAATTGCGGCCTAATTCAAACCGCAATCCCTTGGCGACCAGCCAGGTCGGTGAAAAACTGCCAAGCCACTCGCCCCGAGCGCGAACCGCGCGTCGCCTGCCACTCGATCGCCTCGGCCCGCAGGTCTTCATCGCTGATGATGACGCCGTAAGCGTCGCAATAGCCCCGGACCATCGCCAAATACTCGTCCTGCGAGCATGGGTGGAAGCCCAGCCACAGCCCGAAACGATCCGAGAGCGAGACCTTCTCCTCGACCGCCTCGCCGGGATGGATCGCGGTCGAGCGTTCGTTGTCGATCATGTCACGCGGCATCAGGTGACGACGATTCGAGGTGGCGTAAAGGATCACGTTCGCGGGCCGGCCCGCGATGCCGCCATCCAGAACCGCCTTTAGCGACTTGTACTGCGTGTCATCATGGCTGAAGGACAGGTCGTCCGAGAACAGCACGAAGCGCCGGTCCGCGGCCTTGCCCAGAATAGCCAGAAGCCGCCCGACCGAGCCCAGATCCTCACGCGCGATCTCGACCAGTACCAGCGGCAGGCCCTGACGCCGGACCTCGGCATGGACGGCCTTGACCAGCGAGGATTTCCCCATCCCGCGCGAGCCCCAGAGCAGCGCGTTATTCGCCGCATGTCCCTGCGCAAACTGCATGGTATTGGCCAGCAGCGTATCGCGGGAACGGTCGATGCCGATCAGCTGGACCAGATCGACGCGGCTGACCTCGGCCACCGGCTCAAGCCGGTCGGGATCGGTATGCCAGACATAGGCGCTGGCCTCCGAAAAGCTGGGCTCGGGCGCAGGCGGGGGGGCCATGCGCTCCAGCGCCTCGGCGATGCGGACCAGAAGATTACTCGACATCGGCTTCCTGCTCGTCCAGATCGCGCTTCTTCTCGATGCGGCGCACGAGATAGATCGAGATCTCGTAGAGGCCATAGATCACACTGAACAGCACCACCTGACTGATGACATCAGGCGGTGTGATCATCGCGGCCAGCACCAGAATGACGATGACGGCATAGCGGCGTACGCTGGCCAACCCCTCGGAGGAAACCAGCCCGGCCTTGCCCATCAGGGTCAGCGCGACCGGCAGCTGGAAGGACAGACCGAAGGCCAGAATGAACTTCGTGGTCAGGCGCAGATATTCCTCGACCGAGCCCTGGAAGACGACCCCGGCCCAAGGTTGCGCCGCCGTCGTTGCCGTTGCCGCCGTCCCCGTTGGATCATCAGGCAACGCCAGCGGTCCCTGCTGGAAGCCCAGGAAGAAGTCGAAGGCCCAAGGCAGGATGACGTAATAGGCGAAGGCCGCGCCGATCAGGAACATGATGGGCGACGCCAGAAGAAACGGCAGCAGCGCGTTCTTTTCGCTGCGGTAAAGCCCCGGCGCGACAAAGCGCCAAAGCTGATAGCCAACCACCGGGAATGCCAGAACGAAGCCGCCGAAAAACGCGATGCGCATGGCGACAAAGAAGCCTTCCTGCAGCTTCAGCAGGATCAGGCCGCAGGTCTGGCCGCGCTTTTCCAGCGCATGGCAGATCGGCTGGGTCAGGAAATCGAAGATCGGGTTCCAGACGAAATAGCACAGGACCATGGCCACGACGAAGGCCAGAACCGACCAGATCAGCCGGGTGCGCAGCTCGGCCAGATGCTCGATCAAGGGGGCGGA
This sequence comes from Paracoccus litorisediminis, assembly GCF_009711205.1. Classification (GTDB taxonomy): domain Bacteria; phylum Pseudomonadota; class Alphaproteobacteria; order Rhodobacterales; family Rhodobacteraceae; genus Paracoccus; species Paracoccus litorisediminis. The sequence continues at coordinate 61,017 of NZ_WMIG01000004.1, forward strand.
GGAATCGTCGATATCTTCCGACTTGGCAGATTTAGTCGCCACGCGGCAGCCTTTCCTGTCTGTCTATTGGTCCGAGCGTCGCACCGCGTGCAGCCGCCGCTTGCCCCCTGCCGTGTCGCTTCCCGCATCATCCGCGACCGGATGCGGGGCCTCGACGCCCGGCGCGGGCGGCAGCGGCGCATCAGCAGCAGGTGTGGGCGCAGGAGCAGGCGCGGCAAAGCGCGAGCCTTCGGGGAAGGCCTGAGGCGCGGCCGGGGCCGCAGGATCGGGCACTGGCCCGGTCTTGGCGGCTTCGTCGCGGGGGTTCAGCGGGTCCCATTTCTCGAAACGCTCGGTGGCACGCTCAAGCGCGTCCAGCCCCAGCGATTTCTTGGAGGTCAGCGAGTTCACATCCCTCAGCGCCTTGCCGGCCTCATCCAGACCCGAGGATTTCGCCGCATCCTCCATGGCACTGGTGAATTCGCGCGCCATGCCGCGCGCGCGCGCCGTCAGCCGTCCCAGCGTGTGGAACAGCTTGGGAAGATCCTCGGGGCCAATGACGATCAGCGCAACAACACCGATCAGCAGAAGCTCGCTCCAGCCGATATCCAGCATGGCGGTTCAGTTCAGCCGGTCAGAGTTTGTTCTGATCGGCGGGCGTCACGTCGCGCAGACCCGCATCAGCGGTCATGCGGGCGCGCTCGGCGTCCAGCTTGGCGCGTTCGGCGGCCAGCTCGGCACGGGCCTTGACGATGTCGTCGGTCGAGTTCAGCTCAAGCTCTTTCGCTTCGGCCTTGTCTTCTTCTGCGCCGTCTTTGACGCCCTTCTTGAAGGCGGTGATTCCCTTGCCGACCTCGCCCATCAGGGACGAGACCTTGCCGCGTCCGAAAAGGACCAGAACGACGATCGCGATCAGCAAAAGCGCCATGGGGGAAGGTGCGTGCATGTGTTTACCTCCGTGGCACGACCCATCAGGCCGTGCATAGCATAGACTGCATTCGATATAGGGTGCGCGTGGCCATCGGGAAACCCCCAAACGCGTGATCCCGGCCGCCATTCGCGACTGCCTTCCCAGTCGCCACGATCCGCGACATACTGAGGCAAGACATGGATAGCACCCAGATCATCAGCGCTTTCGTTACCCTGTTCGTCGTCATCGACCCTGTGGGTCTGGCGCCGCTGTTCATCGTCTTGACCAATGGCATGAGCACGCAGCGGCGCCGTCGGATCGGTTGGCGCGCCGTGATCATCGCGGGCGCCCTGATGACGTTGTTCGGCCTGGCCGGAGAGGCTATCCTGAACGGCATCGGCATCTCGCTTCCAGCCTTCCGTATCGCCGGCGGCATGCTGCTTTTCCTGACCGCGCTCGACATGCTGTTCGAGCGCCGGACCCAGCGCCGCGAAGGCCAGACCAAGGACGAGCCCGAGCGCGACGACCATGACGATCCGTCGGTCTTTCCGCTGGCCATGCCGCTACTGGCCGGGCCCGGCGCTTTGGCGACGATGATTCTGCTGGTCAATCAGGATCCAACCCCCGCGCATACGCTGATGATTCACGTCGTCATGCTGGTTGTCCTTGCACTGGTCGCGGTGATGTTCGCTCTGGCCGGGCCGATTGCCCATTTGCTGGGCAGGACCGGGACCATGGTGGTCACGCGGCTGTTCGGGATGCTTCTTGCCGCGCTCTCGATCCAATTTGTGATCGATGGGCTGAAAGGATCGGGACTCGTGTAGCATGGCAGAAGATCTGGGCCGCCTGACCTATCTGGTTCTGTTGCTGGTCGCGATCGGAGGCTTTTTGCTGGTCGAATTGCGTGCTCAGCCCGGCCGCACCCTGCGCCTTGCCGCCGCATGGGGGATGATCTTTCTGGGCGTGATCGCCATTGCCGGCCTGTGGGGAGAGATCCGCCAGACCGTCTCGCCCCAAGCGCGCATCCTTGACGGCGACCGGATCGAGGTTCCGCTGGGCGATGACGGGCATTTCCATCTGACGGTCGATGTCAACGGCGCGCCGATCCGCTTTGTCATCGACACCGGCGCGACCACCATCGCGCTGGGACAGACCGATGCACGCAAGGCCGGGATCGATCCCGAGGCGCTGGCCTATATCGGTGCCGCGCGAACCGCCAATGGCAATGTCCAGACGGCGACAGTGATGCTCGACAGCGTCAGCGTCGGTGACATCCACGACAGCAAGGTGCCCGCGCTGGTCCTGAAATCCGATCTGGACATGTCGCTGATGGGCATGTCCTACCTGTCGCGCTTCGCCCGCGTCAGCATCGAGGGGAACCTGCTGATCCTTGAACGCTAGCGCCTATTGCTTGCGTTCCCAGCGACCATCCGCCTCGGACCAGTATTCGGCCTCGACCCCTCCCGCCTTCAGGTCGCGCCATTGCGCGCGGGCGCGGTCCAGCGCCTCGGGATCGTTGCCGTCAAAAATGATGCAGACGCGGTCCAACCCGGCGCATTCGAAGGCGGGAACCTCGGCCCCGTCCAGTGCGATCACGCAGCGGGCGGCATTGGGTGCCGCCTGCCCCTCGACCGTCAGCAGCACCGGCTGGCGGTCGTCGTGCGGGCCTCCGGCCAGCCCATGGGGCAGGAAGCCCTCGGCCAGCCAAAGGTTTTCGTCAAGCGCGACCTGCCGCGCACGGTCCCTGCCCCGCAGCTCGACCCGCCAGCCCGCCTGCAGGCTTTTGCCCAGAAGCATGGGCAAAAGCTGACCGGGGGCCGAGCGGGTCAGGTGATAGAACAGGGCCGAGCCCATCAGGCTTTGGTCTCGAAACGGTCGCGGACCAACCGGTTCAGCGTCATCACGCCCCAGCCGGTTGCGCCTTTCGGTGCCAGCGCCGTCGCGCCCGGCGGCAGCGCCACGCCCGCGATGTCCAGATGGATCCACGGCACGTCCTTGCCGATGAAGCGATGCAGGAACTGCGCCGCGGTGATCGAACCCGCAGGCCGGCCGCCGGTGTTCTTGATGTCGGCCAGACGCGAGTTGATCAGCTCGTCATAAGCGGACGAGATCGGCAGGCGCCACGCACCCTCGCCCTCGGCCTTGGCGGCGGCCAGAAGCTGATCGGCGAACTTGTCGTCATTGGCAAAGACGCCGGCGTTTTCATGGCCCAGCGCGATGATGACCGCCCCGGTCAGGGTCGCCAGATCGACGATGGCGCTGGGGTTGAAGCGCTGCTGCGTGTACCACAGCACGTCGGCCAACACGAGGCGACCTTCGGCATCGGTGTTGATGACCTCGATCGTGTCGCCCTTCATCGACTTCACGATATCGCCCGGTCGCTGGGCCTTGCCGTCGGGCATGTTTTCGACCAGCCCGACCAGACCCACGACATTGGCCTTGGCCCGGCGCAGCGCCAAGGTGCGCATGACGCCCGCGACGACGCCCGCGCCGCCCATGTCCATGGTCATTTCTTCCATGCCAGCTGCGGGCTTGATCGAGATGCCGCCGGTGTCAAAGACCACGCCCTTGCCGACCAGTGCCAGCGGAGCTTCGTCCCCACCGCCGTTCCAGCGCATGACGACGACCTTGGACGGGCTTTCCGAGCCTTGGCCCACGCCCAGCAGCGCACGCATGCCCAGCTTGGCCAGTTCGTCCTCGTCCAGCACCTCGACCTCAAGGCCCAGCTCCTGCATGGCCAGCAGGCGGTCGGCGAAATCGCTGGTGGTCAGGACGTTGGCGGGTTCGTTGACCAGATCGCGGGTGAAGAACACGCCCTCGGCCAGCGCGGCGCCATCGGCGGCCTTGCGGGCCAGCGCCTCGGGGTCCCTGTGCATGAAGGTGACCCGGCCACGCGGGGCATCGGCATCGGCTTCGGCCTCATCGCCATCGGATTTCTTGGTCTTGTAGGCCGAGAAGTCATAGGCCCGCAGCGCCAGTCCCAGCGCGACCTCGGCGGCCATCGGGTGATCGCCCGCCAGCACCAGCGCCTCGGACTTGCCCAGACCGGCACCAATCGACGCCCCGGCCTTGCGGGCGGTGGTCACATCGGTCGGACGCGGCAGCGACACCAGTTGCAGCGCATCGGCCTGAAGCCCGGCAGGAAAGGCCAGATCCAGCGCCTTGCCCGGCTTCACCGCTTTCCATGCGTCCGAGGCCAGCGCCCGGTTCACCGCCTCGCGCGCTGCGCGCGGCAGACCCGCGGGGACCCGCCCGGCCGACGACACGAGGATCGCGATCCGTCCCTTGCGCGCGGCAAGTCCGGCGCCGTCGGTTGCGGTGAAGGAAATTTCGACCGGGGTTGCCATCAATCAGCTCCTTGAATTGATGCGTGTGAGCGGAAACTAGTCACCCGACAGGCAGTTGACCAGAGCCGGGTCTTTCGCAAATCCTGCTCAGAGGCTAAGCAAACTGCAATGCCCCCTCCGCGAAAGACCCCATGCCCCGGATCGACCGCTACATCCTGTCGCAGCTTCTGACCCTGTTTGGGTTTTTCGCGCTGGTTCTGGTATCCGTCTACTGGATCAACCGGGCCGTTTCCCTGTTCGAGCAGCTGATCTCGGACGGACAGACGGCGCTGGTGGTGCTGGAGTTCACCGCGCTGACCCTGCCCCTGGTGATTTCGGTGGTGCTGCCGATCGCGGCCTTTGCCGCCTCGGCCTATGGCACGAATCGGCTGGCCTCGGAATCCGAGCTGGTGGCGATGCAGGCGGCGGGCATGTCGCCCTGGCGATTGGCGCGACCGGTGCTGGTCTTTGGCGTGCTGGTGGCGCTGATGGTGGCGCTGCTGGTCCATTCCATCGTGCCCTTGGCGCGCGGGCGGATGGCCGACCGTCAGGCCGAGATCGCCCAGAACGTCACCGCCGAATTCCTGCGCGCCGGATCGTTCCAGTATCCGGTCAAGGGCGTCACCCTGTATATTCGCGACATTGCCCCTGACGGGCGGCTTGAGGACTTCTTCCTTGAGGATGCGCGCGATCCGACCAATAAGGCGACCTACACCGCGACCGAGGCGCTGGTGGTCAAGACCGCGAACGGACCAAGGCTGGTTCTGATGCGTGGCATGGCCCAGAACCTGCGCCTGACGAATGGCCGCCAGCAATTGTCCGTCACCCGCTTCGATGAGCTGGCTTATGACATCGGCTCGCTGGCGGGGGCGGAAGGTCAGCGCAACCGCGACCTGCGCGCCTATTCCACGGCCCGGCTGCTTAATCCCGATGCGGCGCTGCTGTCGGCGACCGGCAACAGCCGGGATCAGGCGCTGGCCGAGGCGCATGAGCGGCTGGCCAAGCCCTTTCAGGCCCCGGTTGCAGCCATGCTGGGCTTTGCCATGCTGCTTCTGGGCGGCTTCAGCCGCTTCGGCGTCTGGCGGCAGGTGATCTGGGCGGTGGTCGCGCTGATCGTCGTGCAGTTTCTGGGCACGGCCGCCGAAAATCAAGTTGCGCAGAATGCCTCGCGCTGGCCGCTGATGTATTTCCCGCCGCTGGTGGGCGGGCTGATCTGCATCGGCGTGCTGTGGCTGGCCGCACGTCCACGCGGGCCGAAACGGCGATCCGCCCCCACGGAGGACGCGGCATGATCCTGTCCGCCTATGTCGCGCGGCGCTTTCTGCGCACCCTGCTGATGATCGCCGCGATCTTTGCCGCCATCCTGTTCCTGATCGACATCGTCGAGCAGATCCGTCGCTTCTCGGGCGAGAATATCGGGCTGGCAGGCGCGGCACGGCTTTCGGCGCTGAACATCACCGCCAGTTTCTATTCGATCCTGCCGCTGGTGACGGTGCTGGCCGGGATCGCGATGTTTTTGAACATGTCGCGCAGCTCGGAGCTGGTGGCGATCCGCGCCTCGGGGCGATCAGGGCTGCGCATCCTTGCCGCGCCTGCCGTCGCGGCGGCGCTGGCGGGCATCCTGTGCGTCGCCATCCTGAACCCGATGGTCGCGGCCACCACCAAGCATTACGACGACGCGGTGACGCGACTGCGCAGCGATGGTGGCCAGACCGTCAGCCTTGGCGAAAGCGGCGTCTGGCTGCGTCAGGCGCTGCGCAGCCGCGATGCCGACGGGACCGAGACCATGGGGCAGGTCGTCATCCGCGCCACCCGCGCCAGCCCCGACGCGACCACGCTTTACGACGCGACCTTCATGGTCTTTGCGCCGGATGCCGGCCCGACCCGCCGTATCGACGCCGCCGAGGCCCGTCTGACCCAAGGCGCGTGGCAGCTTTCCGAGGTCAAGGAATGGCCGCTGACCGACCCGAACCCCGAGGCCACCGCCCGGACCTATCCGCGCATGGAACTGCCCACCGACCTGACCGCCGCCCGCATCCGCGACAGTTTCGGCCGTCCAGAGGCGATCCCGGTCTGGAAACTGCCGCAATTCATCCGCGGGCTTGAGCGCGCCGGCTTTTCGGCCCAACGGCACAAGGTCTGGTTCCAGATGGAACTGGCACGCCCGCTGCTGATGGCCGCCATGGTCGCGATTGCCGCCGCCTTCACCATGCGCCACATGCGCGGGCGCAAGATGGGAATGTTGGTGCTGGGGGCCTTCGGCTGCGGCATCGGACTGTTCTTCTTGCGCAATTTGGCGCAAGTTCTGGGTGAAAACGGTGACATTCCCCCGGTATTGGCCGGATGGACGCCGCCGATCGTTGCGCTGCTTTTCGCCCTTGGGGCGCTTTTGCGGCTGGAGGATGGTTGATGCATAGGAAATGGCGCGCCAAGAACGCCAGAAAAATCGGGCGCAAAACCGCCCCCGCATGGTTGCTGGCCGCCTGTGCTGGGCTGGTTCCCGCCGCTGCGGGCGCGCAGACCCTGATGACCGACGGCCAGACCCTGCCGATCTATGAACAGGACGATGGTTTCCTGTCCAATCGGAATGTGGGGCCTGCGCTGGCCCCGACCGAAACGCCCGACGACAACCAGCGCCTTGCCGACGGGACCGAGGCGCCGCACCGGCCGACATCTGCCTCGCGCCCGGCCTCGGTCCATATTTCCAATGCGCCGGGGGCGGCTGCCGATAACAGCCCGGCCACCGTTCTTGCTGATTCCGTGACGCTGGATGCGCAGGACCGGCTGACCGCCTCGGGCGGGGTGGTGGTCTGGCATCAGGGCACAAGACTGATCGCCTCACGCGTGATCTATGACGGCAAGACCGGCGGCGCGGTGATCGAAGGGCCGATCCACGTGACCAAGCCCGGCCTGCGCGGCACCCAGGACGAGACCATCGTCATCGCGCAATCGGCCCAGCTTGATGCCAACCTGCAGGATGGCATCCTGCGCGGCGCGCGGCTGGTGCTGGCGCGGGAAATGCAGATGGCCGCGCGCGAGATGCGCCGCGAGCAGAACGGCCGCATCACCGTTCTCGACAATGTGGTGGCCTCAAGCTGCCAGATCTGCGCCGAGGACCCGATTCCGCTATGGGAGGTCCGTGCTCGGCGCATCACCCATGACGCCCAGACCCGGCAGCTGCATTTCGACCAGCCGCAATTCCGCGCCTTTGGCGTTCCGGTCGCCAGCTTCCCGTCGCTGACCGCACCGGACCCCACGGTCGAGCGGATGACCGGCTTCCTGCGCCCGCAATTCCGTACCACCTCGGCTTTGGGGGTCGGCTTCAAGCTGCCCTATTTCATCACGCTGGGCGATCATGCCGACGTGACGCTGACGCCCTACTTGGCCGCCAGCCGCACCTCGACGCTGGAACTGCGCTACCGTCAGGCCTTCTCGAATGGCGAGATGGAGTGGAACGGCGCGATCAGCCGCGACGATATCGAGCCGGGCGAGACGCGTGGCTACCTGTTCGGCGCGGCGCGCTTTGAACTGCCGCGCGGCTACATGCTGGGGCTGCAGGTCCAGATGGCCAAGGACCGCGCCTATCTGCTGGATTACGACATCACCGATGCCGACCGCTTGTGGAGCGGCGTGACGCTGGACCGGGTCAGGCGCGACCGGATGATGACGGCGCGGATCGGCAACTACGAATCCCTGCGCGACGACGAACCCGACGACACCACGCCCTCACTGGTCGCGGATGCACTGTGGCAGCGGCGCTGGCAGCCGAATTACATCGGCGGCATCGCCAATCTGGAATGGTCGACCCATGCCCATCGCCGCTCCTCGAACGAGGATGTCATCGGCCGCGACATGGCGCGCGGATCGGTCGGCATGGGCTGGCTGCGCACCGAAGTCCTGCCCTATGGCATGGTCGGCGAGGTTCAGGGCCAGCTGAACGCCGACCTCTATCATATCAAGCAGGACAGCAATTACGACGATTGGGTCGTCCGCGCCGATCCGACGCTGGCCGCCGAATTGCGCTGGCCCTTTGCCCGCCATGCCGATGGCGTGACCCAGATCATCGAGCCGGTGGCGCAACTGGTCTGGTCCCCCGACCGCGAAGAAGAAGACAAGGTCCCGAACGAGGACAGCACCCTGATCGAATTCGATGAGGGCAACCTGTATTCGCTGGACCGCTTCCCCGGCTGGGACGCGACCGAATCCGGGTTGCGGGCCAACTTGGGCGTCAGCTGGACACGGATCGATCCCGAGGGATGGCAGATCGGCCTGACCGCGGGCCGCGTGCTGCGCAGCCATCCCGACCCTGCCTTCAACGACAGCGGCCCCTTGGGCGGCAAGGCCTCGGACTGGCTGCTTTCGGCGAACTATTCGGGGACGAACGGGCTGGCATTGGTGAACCGGGCGCTGTTTGACGACAGTTTTTCGTTAAGCCGGAACGAAACCCGTCTGGGTTGGCTCAGGCCGGGGCTGCAGATCTCGGCCGGGTATCTGTGGATGGACGCCGACCCCAGCGAGGATCGTTTCGAGGATGTCTCGGAACTGACCGCGATCGCCGGATGGCAGGTCCGCGACGGCTGGTGGGCCAGTGCCGAGACCCGCTACGATTTCAGCGCCGACCGCGCGCAAAAGACCCAGTTGGGGCTGGAATATCGCAACGAATGCGTCACCGTCGAAATGTCGGTCGAACGGCGCTTCAGCGACTCGGACACGCTGAACGAGGATACCAGCTTTGATCTTGGCATCCGCCTGGGCGGCTTCGGCAAGCAGTCGTCTGGTCCGGGAACGGTGGCGCGCCGCGCCTGCCTGCGATAAGGTCCGGCAAAACCATGCGACGAGGGAACTGATGCGTCGAATTCTTCTGGGGGCGGCACTGGCCGCAATTCTGGCGGGAACGGGAACCGTGCCCGGACCCTTCACGCATCAGGCACAAGCCCAGTCCGGCCTGTTCCAACCCGTCGTCTATGTGAACGACTCGGCGGTCACCGGCTACGAGATCGAACAACGCGCCCGCTTCATGCAGATTCTGCGCGCGCCGAACAACGACCGCGCCTCGGTGGAAAAGGCGCTGATCGACGACCGGCTGCGCAGCTTTGCCGCCAAGCAGGCCGGTATCGCCGCGACGGACGAACAGATCACCGCGGGCCTTGAGGAATTCGCCAGCCGGGGCGGCATGGGCGTGGACCAGTTCGTCCAGCTGCTGGGCCAGAGCGGCGTTGATCGCCAGACCTTCGAGGATTTCGTCGTCTCGGGCCTTTTGTGGCGCGAATTCGTCCGCGCACGCATGGTCGGTCAGGTGACCGTCAGCGATGCCGAGGTCGAGCAGGCGATGAAAAACATCATCGAAACGCCCGAAATCACGCATGTTTCCTTGTCCGAGCTGATCATTCCCGCGCCTCCGGGCGAGGAAGGCAAGGCGATGGCACTGGCCGAGCGTATCGTCAGCCAGACCAGTTCCGAGGCCGATTTTGCCGCATTCGCGCGGCAATATTCGGCGACGCCCTCGGCCCAGCAGGGCGGACGGCTGCCGATGACGCCCTTGGCGAACCTGCCGCCCTCGCTGCGGCCAATCCTGCTGCAGATGCAGGCGGGCACGGTCAGCCAACCGCTGCAGGTCGAAGGTGCGGTTGTCCTGTTCTTCCTGCGCGAGACGCGCGGCACGCAGCGTCCCGGTGCGACCGAACAGGTGCTGGATTACATCCGGGTGCGTCTTGCCACGGCGCAGGAGGCCGCAAACTTCGCCGCCCGCGCCCGGACCTGCGACGAGCTTGAAGCCGCGACCGGACAGGTTCCCGCCGAGCAGGTGACACGCCAGACCCTGTCGCAGGGCCAGATCCCGCAAGGCGAGGCGATTCGTCTGGCGACGCTGGACGACAATGAAACCGCAGTGGTCAACTATGGCGGCACCGTCGATCTGCTGATGCTGTGCAAACGCAGCCCGGCGCTGCTGGCGAATGCGCCCGAGGCCCCGGTGGCGACCAGCCCCGACGATCCGGCCCGTCCCGCCAATGCGCTGCCGGTGCGTGACGATATCCGCGACCAGATCTTCAACCGCAAGATCGCGGCCGCGGCGGATAACTACCTGGCCGAGCTGCGCGCGAACGCGATCATCCGCCGGCCCTGAGACCTGCGCAGACTCCGGCATAAGCCGGAGTTATTTGGACAAGAAAGAACATGAGCGTGCATCGCCCCATCATCCTGACCTGTGGCGAACCTGCAGGCGTCGGTCCCGAGCTTGCGCCCAAGGCGCTGGCTGCGGGCGTGCCTTTTGTCTTCATGGGCGATCCGCGTCATCTGCCTGCGGGCACTGAATGGATTGAGGTCCAGTCCCCCGATGAAACGGTCCCGCCCGGTGTCTTGCCGGTGCTGCGGCATGATTTTCCCGCACCCGCCGTTCCGGGTCGCCCCGATCCGGCCAATGCGGCAGGCGTGATCGAAGTCATCGCCCGTGCCGTCGGGTTGGCCATGTCAGGTCAGGCGGGCGGCATCTGCACCCTGCCGATCAACAAGGAAGCCCTGAAGACCGGCGCGGGCTTCGCCTTTCCGGGACATACCGAATATCTGGCGCATCTGGCGGGCGATGTCCCGGTCGTGATGATGCTGGCTTCGACCACGGTTTCGCCACCCTGCCGGGTGGTGCCCGCCACCATCCATATCGCCCTGAGCGAAGTGCCGCGGGCATTGACGCCCGAGGTGCTGACGCAAGCGATCCGCATTACCGACGCCGCGATGCGTCGCGACTTCGGGATTGCCGCGCCTCGGCTGGCAATAGCCGGGCTGAACCCGCATGCGGGCGAAAATGGCGTGATGGGGCATGAGGAAACCGATTGGATCGCGCCCTTGCTCGCGCGGCTTCGGGCCGAGGGTTTCGATCTGGCCGGGCCGCTGCCCGCCGACACGATGTTCCATGCGCCAGCGCGTGCGCGCTACGACGCGGCGATCTGCGCCTATCACGATCAGGCGTTGATCCCGATCAAGACTTTGGATTTTTCGGGCGGGGTGAATGTCACGCTGGGCTTGCCCTTCGTGCGCACCTCTCCCGATCACGGAACGGCTTTTGACATTGCCGGCAAGGGGTTGGCCGATGCGGCCAGCGTGATTGCCGCCTTGCGCATGGCCCATGACATGGCGGAGAAAAGATGAGCGCGATCGACGGATTGCCCCCGCTGCGCGAAGTGATCGCGCGGCACGACCTGCAGGCCAAGAAACAGCTTGGCCAGAACTTCCTGCTGGACCTGAACCTGACCGCCAAGATCGCGCGGGCGGCGGGCGATCTGACCGGCTGCGACGTGATCGAGGTCGGCCCCGGCCCCGGCGGGCTGACCCGCGGTCTGCTGGCCGAAGGCGCACGCCATGTGCTGGCGATCGAAAAAGACGCCCGCGCCCTGCCCGCTTTGGCCGAGATTTCCGAGGCCTATCCGGGCCGTCTGCACGTGATCAACGGCGACGCGCTGGAGATCGACCCGCTGGCGCATCTGACGCCGCCGATCCGCATTGTCGCGAACTTGCCTTATAATGTGGGCACGGAACTGCTGATCCGCTGGCTGACGCCTGCCCAGTGGCCGCCCTTCTGGCAATCGCTGACGCTGATGTTCCAGAAGGAAGTCGCCGAACGCATCGTGGCGAAGCCCGGCGGAAAGGCCTATGGGCGCTTGGCGGTGCTGGCGCAATGGCGCTCGGACGCCAAGATCGTGATGACGCTGCCGCCGGAAGCCTTTGTTCCCGCGCCCAAGATTCACTCGGCTGTGGTCCATCTGACCGCTCTGCCCGAACCCCGCTATCCCGCCGATCCGGCGGTGCTCAGCCGGGTCGTTGCGGCAGGCTTCAACCAACGCCGCAAGATGCTGCGCGCGTCCCTGAAGGGACTGCATCCGGCGATCGAGGATCTGCTGCTTGAGGCGGGGATTGCGCCGACATCGCGGGCCGAGGAAATCGGTCTGGAGCAATTCTGCGCGCTGGCGCGGGGTCTGGCCGCCGCGCCACGCTAAGCTTTCGCTTCGGGCTTATTCGCCCGAAGCCTTTTCGGTGGCCGGAGTCGCCGGAGCCTCGGCCGCATCTGCGTTAGCCGCAGCGGCGGGTTTACGGCGCGTGCGCGGTGCAGCAGCAGTCGTCGTGCCAGCCGTCGCGCTGGTTGTCGTTCCGAGCGTGCTACGGGTACGACGACGCGGTGCGGCGGGCGCTTCCTCGGCGACGACAGGCTCGGCAGCAGCCTCAGTAGCGGCGGGCGCGACTGCAACCGGAGCAGCAGGTTCGACCGGAGCAACTGCCGCGGGCTGGGTCTGTGCGGTTTCCGGCGTCTCGACCGGACCGCCCTGCTCCTCGGCCGAAATCACCGGCGGAAGACCGGCTTCCTCGGCAGGCGGCTGCGGACGCTCAGAGGTGGTGCGATCCTCGCGGCGATCATCACGACGATCTTCGCGACGCTCGTCCCGGCGATCATCGCGGCGGTTGTCGCGGCGATTTTCAGAACGATTTTCAGAACGATTTTCGTTGCGGGATTCGTCGCGGCGGTCGTCATTGCGGTTGTCGCGGCGGTCTTCGCGACGCTCGTCATTACGCTCGGCGCGCTGGTTCTGGCCGTTCTGGTGGCCATTGCCGTTATTCGCGTTGCCGTTGTCGCCCTGCACGGCCTCATCGCGGTCGTCGTCGCGCGACGCGCCGTTCTGATGCTGCTGGCGTTCTGCCTGCTCGCGCTGCGCCTCACCCAGCATGCGGGTGTAATGTTCGGCATGCTGAAGGAAGCTCTGCTCGGCCACGCGGTCGTTCGACAGCTGGGCATCGCGGGCAAGCGTCAGATATTTCTCGATGATTTGTTGCGGCGTACCACGCACTTTGCCCTCGGGACCCGAGGAATCGAAAACGCGGTTGACGATATTCCCCAGCGTCGTGCGCTGGCGGTTCGACTTGTTACGCGAACGGGATTTGGATGATCTCATCAGCTTGTTGTCAATTCATGGTCCGGCAAGGGCCGGCTCAGGTTGGGGTCAGATTGGGGTCAACTCTTGCAGCGGGTGCCAGTTCAGGTGCGGCCCGAGGCCCTGTTCCTGCGTTACCAGTTTGAGGCTGAGTTACTGACCCGTGCGTGGGCGCTACGCCCCCGTCACATCTGCCACTAAACATCCCGCAACGTTGCTGACAAGCATAAATTTCGCCGTTCCGCGGCTTTTCGGCATTTAGATGCCGTGCTGCCCGGCTTTATGACCAAAGACGACGCGATCACGGCCATCCAGGTCCTGCCGAACCGTCACACCGACCAGACCTGCATCGCGCATCAGCGCCGATACGGCCTGTCCCTGGCTTGGTCCGATTTCGACCATCAGACGCCCCATCGCAGCCAGATGGCCGGGTGCCCCTGCACAAAGCGCGCGATAGGCGGCCAGCCCGTCGCCCTCATCGGTCAGGGCCATCCGGGGTTCCCAATCGCGAACCTCGGGGGACAGACCGGGCATTTCGTCCAGTGCAATATAAGGTGGGTTCGAGACGATCAGATCAAACGTCCCGGTCACGGCGTCAAACCAGTTCGAGACGGCGAATTCTGCCTGTACGCCGATCATCTGGGCATTGCCCCGTGCCACATCAAGGGCAGCGGGCGACAGATCGACGCCCATGCCACGCGCCTGCGGACGGTCCGCCAGCAGCGAGATCAGGATCGCCCCCGTCCCCGTGCCAAGGTCCAGCACCGAGTCGAAGGGTTGCGACAGGGCCAGCTCGACCAGCAGCTCGGTTTCAGGGCGCGGGTCCAGCGTGTCGGAGGTCACCCGGAAATCATGTTTCCAGAAGGCCCGCCGTCCCATGATCTGGCTGACCGGCTGGCGCGCGGCGCGGGCAGCGATCATGGTCTCATAGGTCGCAGGCAGGCCTTCGGGCACCAAAGCGGTCAGATGATCGCGCAGCGTGTGACGGGGAATCGTGCGGTCCAGCACGCGGCCAAGTGCGTACAGAAACAGGATCTGCGCATCGCCGGCCGCATTGTCGATACCCGCGTCACGCAACCGGATCTCGGCTGCGGTTACGATCTCGCGTCCGGTTTGGGTCATGCGACTTCGGCGGCCAGCCGCGCCGCCTGATCATGGGCGATCAGGGCATCGGTGATCTCGGTCAGGTCGCCGCCCATGATCCGGTCCAGCGCATAAAGCGTCAGCCCGATGCGGTGGTCGGTCATCCGGCCCTGCGGGAAGTTATAGGTGCGGATGCGTTCGGAGCGATCGCCCGATCCGACCTGGGACTTGCGGTCGGCGGCGCGTTCGGCATCGGCGCGCATGCGTTCCATGTCATAAAGCCGCGCCCGCAGCACCGCCATCGCATTGGCGCGGTTCTGGTGCTGGGATTTTTCCGAGCTGGTGACGATGATCCCGGTCGGCAGGTGGGTGATCCGAACCGCCGAGTCAGTGGTGTTCACGTGCTGGCCGCCTGCCCCGCTGGCGCGCATCGTGTCGATGCGGATGTCGCTGGCGGGGATGTCGATATCGACATCTTCAGCCTCGGGCAGCACGGCGACGGTGGCGGCGCTGGTATGGATGCGCCCGCCGGATTCGGTTTCGGGCACGCGCTGGACGCGGTGGACGCCGGATTCGTATTTCAGCCGGGCAAAAACGCCCTCGCCCTCGATCCGGGCCATGGCCTCGCGCACGCCGCCCAGTTCGGATTCCGACAGTTCCAGAAGCTGGAAGTTCCAGCCCCGCGATTCCGCGAAACGGCGATACATGTTGAGCAGGTCGCCCGCGAACAGCGCGGCCTCGTCCCCGCCGGTGCCGGGGCGGATCTCAAGGATGGCCGGACGGGCATCGGCCGCATCCTTGGGCAGCAGCGCGATGCGCAGCTGATGCTCCAGTTCGGGCATCGCGGCGCGCAGGCGGGACAGTTCGTCCTCGGCCAGTTCGCGCATCTCGGGATCGGCCAGCATGGCCTGCGCCTCGCGGATGCCGTCATCGGCGGCGCGCCATTCGGCAATCTGGGTGACCACCGGCTTCAGATCCGCATATTCGCGGCTGATCCGCGCGATATCCTCGGCAGCGGGTCCGGCATTCAGCAGCGCCTCGAGAAACTCGAAACGCTGAACGATCTGGGAAAGTCTGTCCTGGGGCAGCATGCCGCAGGGATTAGCCCCTGCGCAGCGCTGCCGCAAGACCGATCGGGTCGAAGGACGCTTGCCCAGGGGCACCTCCTGCCCCGAAAATCGGAGATTGGCAGAAGCGCGGCGCAGGACTACACCTGACCTTACGACAACAGAGGGTTACGGGCCGACGCCTGCTTGCCAAGATCGCAGCACGGATCGTCCCGTCACACCCACAAGCAACTGACTGCAGAACCTACCCGATTGGAACAGCACAGGAGCATGATCGTGAAGACACCCCTTATTCTTGGCGCATTGGTACTTGCTGCGAGTGCCTGCGCCAACCAGACGCCAGCACAGCAGCACGAGGTCGCCTGTATCACCGGCAGCTTTACCGGCGCGCTACTTGGCGGCGCGGCAGGCAGCCTGATCGGCGGCGGGACCGGGCGGGACATTGCCATTGCGGCGGGTTCGGTGGCGGGCGGCTATGCCGGCCAGCGCTATTCTTGCGGCTAAGGAGGAAAACCATGAACAGAACATTTTCTGCCGTCGCGATCTTCCTGCTAGCCAGCGCCCCGGCCTTCGCCCAGGCCACGGCCGAGCATCTTGCCGCCATGGACACCAACGGGGACAAGGCCGTGGACGCGACCGAGTTCGCCGCCTTCGCGGACAAGGTCTACACGACGCTGGACGTCGACAAGAATGGTGCCCTGTCGCAGGCCGAGGTTGGCAGCACCATCTCGGCCGAGCAATTCCAGGCGGTCGATGCCAACAAGAATGGCAGCCTCAGCAAGTCCGAATTCGCAGCCGCGTCCAAGGCCGATTTCGCGGCGTCGGATCTGGACAAGAACGGCAAGCTGGACTGATCGAACCCGGCAACACCGCGATGGTCGCGCAAGGAAAAAGGGTCCGAACGGGCCCTTTTTACATCGCTATCCGCAAGGTTTACTCGGCCTTGACGGCTTCGATGGTGATCGAGATCTCGACCTCGTCCTCGACGGCCGGGGCGAATTTGCCCAGATTGAATTCCGAACGCTTGATGGTGGTTTCACCGTCAAAGCCCGCGACTTCCTTGCCCGACATCGGGTGCGCGGCGACCTGGTTCAGTTCGACTTCAAGGGTGACGGGCTTGGTCACGCCGTTCAGGGTGAAATCCCCGGTGACTTTCGCCTCTTTCTCGCCATCCAGTTCGACCTTGGTCGATTTGAAGGTGGCGACAGCCGCGCCCTGATCGGCGTTGAAGAAATCGGCGCCGAACAGGTGCTTGTCCAGTTCGGGCGAAACGGTCTTGAGACCCGCCAGCGGGATCGTGGCCTCGACCGAGGAATTGGCCGGGTTTTCAGCGTCCAGCATCAGCTTGCCGGTCACGCCGTTGATGATGCCGGTGCTGTTCGAAAAGCCCATATGGCCGTATTCGAACACGACCTGGCTGTGTGAGGGGTCGAAATCATAGGCGACCGGCTCGGCATAGGCTGCGGTTGCACCAAGAAGGCCAAGAACTGCGATCGGGGCGAAAAGGGATTTCATGCGGGTCTCCTGATGGAAATGGTCGTGATTGCTGTTGTGATCAGGAAATGCGACAATAACAACAAAGGTTTCCATGACATTTTCTGACAAAAAAGTGTTTCCCCACCGCGTTGAAACTGTGTCGCCGCTATGGCGATTTTGCCGGGATTTACACGGTTTGCGCTTGCATCTGGCGGTTTCACCGATATAAGGCCCCATCCTTCTGCAAATGCGAAACCGGCGCAGCCTCTCGTGGCGGGCGCAGAAGGTGTTACCCGCCGTTGAAGTGCGCCTGACATAAAGGTTGCAGTCATGCCACTTTACGAGCATGTGCTGATCGCCCGCCAAGACCTGTCGAATACGCAGGCCGAAGGGCTGATCGAACACTTCTCGACCGTTCTCGCCGATAACGGTGGTAAGGTCGTTGAAAACGAATACTGGGGTGTCCGCACTCTCGCCTACAAGATCAACAAGAACCGCAAAGGCCACTACGCCTTCCTGCGTTCGGACGCGCCCTCGGCCGCCGTGCAGGAAATGGAGCGCCTTGCCCGCCTGCATGACGATGTCATGCGCGTGCTGACCGTCCGCGTGGACGAGCACAAGGAAGGCCCCTCGGTCCAGATGCAGAAGCGCGACGAGCGCGAGCGTGGTGATCGTGGCGACCGCGGTGATCGTGGTGATCGTGGCGGCGACCGTGGTGATCGTGGCGAACGCCGCGAGCGTCGCGACCGCGACGACCGGAACTAAGGGACAGGAACCAGAACAATGGCTAACAAACCCTTCTTCCGCCGCCGCAAGGTTTGCCCGTTCTCGGGCGACAACGCTCCTGCGATCGACTACAAAGACACGCGCCTGCTGCAGCGTTACGTTTCGGAGCGTGGCAAGATCGTTCCGTCGCGCATCACCGCCGTCTCGGCCAAGAAGCAGCGTGAGCTGGCCCGTGCTATCAAGCGCGCCCGCTTCCTCGCCCTGCTGCCCTACGCCGTGAAGTAAGGAGAGACGAACATGCAAGTCATCCTGCTGGAACGTGTGGCCAAACTGGGCCAGATGGGCGAAGTCGTCAAAGTCAAAGACGGCTTTGCACGCAACTTCCTGCTGCCGCAAGGCAAGGCGCTGCGCGCCTCGGACGCCAACGTCAAGGCGTTCGAAGCTCAGAAGGCCGACCTGGCCGTCCGCAACGACGAGACCCGTGCGGAAGCCCAGAAAGTCGCCGAGAAACTCGACGGCCAGACCTTCATCATCATCCGCTCGGCCTCGGACGCCGGTGCGCTTTACGGTTCGGTCACCCCGCGTGACGCCGCTGAAGCCGCTGCTGCCGAAGGGTTCGCGGTCGACCGTCGTCAGGTTGTCCTGACCGCGCCGATCAAGGATCTGGGCCTGCACGACGTTCGCGTCCACCTGCACCCGGAAGTCGATGCGACGATCGTTCTGAACGTCGCCCGCTCGACCGAAGAAGCGCAGCTGCAAGCCTCGGGCAAATCGATCCAGGAACTGGCCGCGGAAGAAGACGCCGCCGCCGATTTCGAGATCGCGGAACTGTTCGACGAAATCGGCTCGGCCGGTCGCGACGACGACGAAGCCGCGAACTAATCGCTGCTTTTCCGATAAAAAATCGAAGAACGCGCCGCAACCCGGCGCGTTTTTTCATGCTTGCCCCGCCGCGGGCACGGCGGAACATTCCCCCTGCTTGGGGGTTGAGATCCCGAAAGCGAGCTTCGCAGAGGATCAGACCGATGAGCCATCAGCCGCCCTTCGACGAGCACCGCGACGACCTGGACCGGTCCCAAACTGAGGCCGACGTGACCAGTCAGACCCGTTTCGGGCCGCGCCCCGTGCCCGAAGGCCACCGCCCGCATGAGGACCGCGCCGATTATCGCCCGATCCCGCCGCATGGGGATGTGTCGCCCGATGGACGGCGGGCCTACCCTCGTCCTTCGCCGCTGGCGAAATGGATTGTCTGGGGCGGGACCGGCCTTGCCGCTGCCGCATTGACTGCTGGAACCGTGATCGCCGCGCGGCATCTTCTGGGCACATCCGGGCGCAACCACCCGCGCCGCGAACCCTACCGCCCCGAAGACGCTCCGCAGCCGCGCATGCATCTGTCCACCCCACCGGAAAGCCCGCGTGAGCCCGAGCCGCTTGGCCCGCGCCCTCAGCGCCGCAGCCTGATGGAAGAGATCGAATCGAACACCGCCACGCTGACCAACAGCGTCGACAACGTGATGCGCACGGTCACCTCGGCCGTCACCGGCTTTCGCGGGGTCGCGGCGCAGACCAGTGCCATTGTGAAGGAATTCGGTGAAGCGGCAGATCTGGTGCGCGACATCATCGATCGCCGCGCGCCCGCTGATCCGCAGGCCGCCAAACGCCCCTTCCACGCCGCTCCTCGCGACCCGGATACGGGCGAGGACCCGCAGGATGACGAATATGCCGGGCCCGCCGATCACGATCCACGCATGCACAGGCTGTAGACGCGGGACCCGTCAGGGTCGGTTCATATCAATGTCGAGATGAATTTGGTGGAGCCAAGGGGAGTCGAACCCCTGACCTCTTGAATGCCATTCAAGCGCTCTACCAACTGAGCTATGGCCCCACCGGAGGTCTGGAAGGCGTCGCCGCCGTTCCGTGGGGCGTCTATATGGGGAGGGACCGACGGGCGCAAGCGGAAAAATCCGCATTCTTGTCGTCCCGTCATATTTCTTTTCCGGACATGCCAAGACAGCCCGCAGCCCCTGACGCAACCGGAACGCGGACATGCCAAATGCGCGCTAATGCGCGTATCTGTCTGTATTATCTGAAGGATTTTTTGGTGGAGCCAAGGGGAGTCGAACCCCTGACCTCTTGAATGCCATTCAAGCGCTCTACCAACTGAGCTATGGCCCCACCGTGAGGTCTGGAAGGCGTCGCCGCCGTTCCGTGGGGCGTCGTATAGGGGGGGCACGAAATGGGCGCAAGCGGAAAAAACGCGCCGCCCCCGATTTTTTGACGCGCCAAATCCCGCCCCCGCTATGGGCACGCGCCCTGCCCTTTGCCAGCACGTGCAGAACGCTGAAATCGACCGGTCAAATCGGGGTGCGAAGGGGTCTGCGACCGCCTTGCTTCTTGCTATGGGCGGCAAAATCCCATACCTAGCGCGCTGAAACACGGCGGGGGGCGCGAGGCATGGGCCTGCGTGCCGCAAGGGGCATATCCCTTCCCGCATTCAGGTTGGATGAAGGAACGCAAATGCAGGTCAAGGAAACCCAGAACGAAGGGCTGAAGCGCGGCTACGAATTCACCCTGCCGGCGGCCGATCTGGCTGCGCAGGTTGAAGCGAAGCTGAAAGAGGCCCAGCCCGAAGTCGAGATCAAGGGCTTCCGCAAAGGCAAAGTCCCGATGGCGATGCTGAAGAAGCAATTCGGCCAACGCATCCTGGGCGACGCCATGCAGGAAGCCATCGACGCGGCGCTGCGCGGCCATCTGGAAACCTCGGGCGACCGTCCGGCCCTGCAGCCGAAGGTCGAAATGGTCAACGGCGAGACCTGGAAAGAAGGCGACGATGTCGTCGTCACCGTCTCGTACGAAGCCCTGCCCGCCATCCCGGAAGCCGACCTCTCGGGCGTCGAGCTTGAGCGCCTGGTCGTTGCGGCCAGCGACGAGCAAGTGACCGAGGCGCTGGAAAACCTCGCCAAGAACGCGCAGTCCTTCGAGGACCGCAAGAAAGGCACCAAAGCCAAAGACGGCGATCAGCTTGTGATCGACTTCAAAGGCATGGTCGATGGCGAAGCCTTCGAAGGCGGCACCGCCGAGGACTACCCGCTGGTCCTGGGCTCGGGCAGCTTCATCCCCGGCTTCGAAGACCAACTGGTCGGCGCCAAAGCCGGTGAAGAAGTCAAGGTCGAGGTGAAATTCCCCGAGGATTACGGCCACCCGACCCTGAAGGGCAAAGACGCGATCTTTGAAACCACCGTCAAGGCGGTGAAGGCTCCGAAACCGGCCGAGCTGGACGACGAGCTGGCCAAGAAATTCGGCGCCGACGATCTGGAAGCCCTGAAGACCCAGATCCGTGAGCGTCTGGAGGCCGAGTTCAAAGGTGCTTCGCGCCAGATCCTGAAGCGCGCCCTGCTGGACAAGCTGGACGGCCTGGTCAAGTTCGACCTGCCGGAATCGCTGGTCGAAGCCGAGGCTGCCCAGATCGCCCACCAGCTGTGGCACGAGGAAAACCCGGAAGATCACGGCCATAACCATGGCGAGATCGAGCCGACCGAAGAGCACAAGTCGCTTGCCGAGCGCCGCGTCCGTCTGGGCCTGCTGCTGGCTGAAATCGGCCAGAAAGCCGAGATCACCGTCTCCGACCAGGAAATGACCCAGGCCGTCCTGCGTCAGGCCCGTCAGTATCCGGGCCAAGAGCGTGCGTTCTTCGAGTTCATCCAGCAGAACCCGCAAGCCCAGCAACAGCTGCGCGCCCCGATCTTCGAAGACAAGGTCGTCGACCACATCGTCGAAGGCGCCAAGGTTGCCGACAAATCGGTCACCAAGGAAGAGCTGGAAAAAGCCATCGAGGCTCTGGACACGCTCTGATCCCAGCGATCAGCCGGAAATTAAGGCCGTCCCTTCGGGGGCGGCCTTTTTCGTTGCCTGACGCCCTGCGGCAATTGCGTCACGCATAAAAAAACGCCCCCACAAGGGGGGCGTTTTCGACAGAACCTTGAGGTTCTATCAGAAGCGGTACGACGCGCGAACTTGGAACAGGTCGGTGTCCAGATCCGCGTTGTCAACGCCGTCAACGTCTTTGAAGTCGTTGCGGGTGTATTCCGCGCCAACGGTGAATTTGTCGTTGATCATGTAGTCGGCGCCGATGCCGTAGGTCATGCCGGTTTCCGACAGATCGCCAAGCTCCAGTTGGGCAACACCCAGGGTGGCGTAGGGCAGGAACTTGCCCAGGTCGTAGCCAGCGCGGCCGCGTAGACGGTACAGGTCGCCGTCCTCGTCGGATTCGTCGAGGCTGATGCGGTTGTAGTCAAGCTCGCCGCCCAGGACGAACTGACCGAAGTCGCGCATGTAGCCGGCGTGCACGCCGTAGCCGTCCATGTCTTCGTCGGCCGACTCACCAGCATAGCTGAATTCGCCATTGCCTTTGCCGTACTGCACACCGGCGTAGAAGCCGGTCCAGTCAGCCGAGGCTTCAACCGGCGCTTCGACGATCGGGGTCACCGGGGCTTCGACGACGGGGGCTGCATAGCCACCAGCGTTTGCAGCAGTAGCGGCCAGACCTGCGATGATCGCGAAAGATGCCAATTTCATTGTTTATTCTCCACTCGATAAGAGCGGCTGACCTAACAGTCATCGTATTGAGACAAAAGGCAAAATATTGTGATGGGATAAGTCCGGACCGGCGGAAATCAGCTTATCGGACAACCGTCAAACCGCATGCGCAAAACGCACAAAACCCGCGCGGGGCGCGGGTTGTCAGGTGGTGTCGCTCATGGGTTTTCGTGGTGCGGGTGGAGGGACTTGAACCCCCACGCCTTGCGGCGCCAGAACCTAAATCTGGTGCGTCTGCCAATTTCGCCACACCCGCATCTCACATCGCGCTCATAGCAAAGGCTCTGGGGGGATGCGAGGGGGAAAATGCGCGCCCTGCCCCGCAATGGCGCGCAGCACCTGCGGCAGGGTCTCGGGCAGGTCCTCGGCGATCAGACCCGGACCGAAGCAGCGCGCGGATTCGGCATGCAACCAGGCCGCCTGCGACGCCGCATCCAGTGGCGCGAAGCCACGCGCCAGAAGGCCGGTGATCAGCCCGGCCAACACGTCCCCCGACCCCGCCGTCGCCAACCACGGCGCGGCATTCGCGCCTGTCGCCGCAGCCACGACGCCCCGCCCCTCGGGCGAGGAGATCACCGTATCCGGTCCCTTCAGCAGTACGGTCGCGCCGGACCGTGCCGCCGCCAGCCGCACCGCATCCAGACGCGAGATTGCCGGGCCTCGTGTCGCCTCGTCGCGCAACTTGCGGGCCAGATCGGGAAACAACCGCGCGAATTCACCATCATGCGGCGTCAGAACAACGCCTTCATGCAGCTGAGAAAACAGCCCGTCAGGTCCATCGGAAAAGGCGGTCAGGGCATCGGCATCAAGCACCATTGCCCGACCCGATTCCAGCGCCGCGACGACCAGCGCCCGCGCCCGTGCAAGCCCCAGCCCCGGCCCCAGACAAAGGGCATTGATCCGCGGATCGCGCAGGCGCTGCAGCAGCGCCTCGGCATCGGGCAGCGCGTCCAGCATGATCGCATCCAGCCTTGCCGCGTTCTCGGGCAAGGCCTCGGGCGGCGGCGCCAGAGTCACCAGTCCCGCCCCCACGCGCAGCGCCGCACGCGCTGCAAGCCGCGCCGCACCACCTTTGCCCGTGCCTCCGGCCAGCACCATCGCATGGCCATATCCGTATTTATGCCCGCCGCGCTTGAGAAGCTGCTCCGAGGGACCGGCCAGCACGACACTGTCTCCTGCGGCCTCGCTCCACGGTTCAAGCCCGATGTCGCAGACCTGAACCAACCCGCTCAGCGCCCCACCATCGGACAGGACATGGCCCAGTTTGGGTCGGTGAAAGGTGACGGTCAGTTCGGCCTCGGGCAGACGCAGATCGCCCAGAACCCGGCCGCTGGTCGCGCAGATCCCGCTGAGTATATCGACCGCGGCGATGGGGCAGCCCGACGCCGCGATGCCCCGCAACAGCCCGGCAATTTCCGGACCAAGCGGGCGCGTGATCCCGGTCCCGAACAGCGCGTCGATGCACAGCCCGATGCTACGCCCGGGCGCCATGGAAATCCCGCCGATGCCGCTGGTTTCGCCCCGCCAGAGGGCGGCCGCGCCCTCGGCCTCGATGGTCGAGGGCGCGGCAAGCGCCGCCACCCGCACCGGCCAGCCAAACCCGGCAAGATGGCGTGCAATGACATAACCGTCACCGCCATTATTGCCCGGACCACACAGAATCAGCGCCTCGCGTCCAGCTGCCACGAAATCGGGCCAATGCGCGGCTATTGCCAATGCCGCGGCCCGGCCAGCCTGCTCCATCAGGCTGCTGCCGGTCTCGACCCCGCTCGAAATCGCGGCCTCTTCGACCGCGCGCATCTGTCGAGTCGTCAGGATCGGCGAAGAGCTGCCCATATCCACTGCACATCCATTGGGCCTTTTGCACAAATTTATTGCAACCAGACCTGTTTCAGAGTTTCCATGCTGCTTTCCCCATCAAGCCGCATGGACGATCCCCATCAAACCCGCCAATCAGATCGCAGGCAAGTCGCGAGGAAGGAACAGGCGATGAAGAAAGTCGAAGCCATCATCAAGCCCTTCAAGCTGGATGATGTGAAAGAAGCGCTTCAGGAAGTGGGCGTCCAAGGCCTCTCTGTCACCGAAGTCAAAGGTTTCGGCCGCCAGAAAGGTCACACCGAACTGTACCGTGGTGCCGAATATGTCGTCGACTTCCTGCCCAAGGTGAAGATCGAGATGGTCCTGCCCGACGATCTGGTGGAAGTCGCCGTCGACGCCATCATTTCCGCCGCGCGCACCGAAAAGATCGGCGACGGCAAGATCTTCATCCTTCCGGTTGAACAGGCGATCCGCATCCGTACCGGTGAAACCGGCGACGACGCGGTCTGATCTTCTCGCGATGGCATGACGGGGTCGGCCTAGGCCGGCCCGCACATTTTACCCTGTCCGGCCGCGGCGGTCGGGCCGACTGAATGGAGGAAGGAATCCAATGCAAGTCAAGGACGTACTGGATCTGATGAAGGCGGAGGATGTCGAATATGTCGACGTTCGCTTCACCGATCCCAAGGGCAAGCTGCAGCACGTGACGCTGGTCGCCGACCTCGTCGACGAAGACTTCTTCGAGGAAGGCTTCATGTTCGACGGTTCGTCGATCGCTGGCTGGAAGTCCATCGACCAGTCCGACATGAAGCTGATCCTGGACCCGGCCTCGGCTTACATCGACCCGTTCTACGCTGAAAAAACTCTCTGCGTGCATTGCAACGTGGTCGAGCCGGACACTGGCGAAGCCTATTCGCGCGACCCGCGCGGCACCGCCGTCAAGGCCGAAGCCTATCTGAAGGCCTCGGGCATCGGCGACGTGGCCTATTTCGGCCCGGAAGCTGAGTTCTTCCTGTTCGACGACGTGAAGTACCAGATCACGCCGCAGAAAGTCTCGTTCGAGATCGACGCCGTCGACGCCGCCTGGAACACCGATTCCTCCTATGAGGACGGCAACCTCGGCCACCGCGCAGCCCATAAGGGCGGCTACTTCCCGGTGAACCCGATCGACGCCGCTCAGGACATCCGCGGCGAGATGCTCTCGACCATGAAGCGCATGGGCATCAAGGTCGACAAGCACCACCACGAGGTTGCGACCGCGCAGCACGAGCTGGGCATGATCTTCGGCGGGCTGGTTCAGCAGGCCGACAACATCCAGAAATACAAATACGTCATCCACAACGTGGCTGCCGCCTACGGCAAATCGGCGACTTTCATGCCGAAGCCGATGAAAGGCGACAACGGCTCGGGCATGCACGTGAACATGTCGATCTGGAAAGACGGCAAGCCGCTCTTCGCCGGCGACAAATATGCCGACCTGAGCCAAGAAGCGCTCTGGTTCATCGGTGGCATCATCAAGCATGCCAAGGCGCTGAATGCCCTGACCAACCCGGGCACCAACAGCTACAAACGCCTGATCCCGGGCTTTGAGGCACCGGTTCTGCTGGCCTATTCGGCCCGCAACCGCTCGGGCGCAGTGCGGATTCCGTGGACGGAATCGCCGAAAGCCAAGCGCGTCGAAGCCCGTTTCCCCGATCCGTCGGCCAACCCCTATCTGGCCTTTGCCGGCTTGCTGATGGCAGGTATCGACGGCATCAAGAACAAGATCGATCCGGGTCCGGCTTCGGACAAGGACCTCTACGATCTGCCGCCGGAAGAGCTGGCCGAGATCCCGACCGTCTGCGGTTCGCTCCGCGAGGCGCTGGAAGAGCTTGAGAAGGACATGGACTTCCTGCTCGCCGGCGACGTGTTCACCCGCGATCAGCTGGAAGGCTACATCAAGCTGAAGTGGGAAGAAGTCTACGCCTACGAGCACACCCCCCACCCGATCGAATACGCGATGTATTACAGCTGCTGATCCGCAGCCGAGGGACAGAAAGACCGGAAAGCCGCCCGAAAGGGCGGCTTTCTTGCCATTGGCCTGAGATCTATAAAGCAGACAGGCTCAGGGCTGCTGCAACCAGCGGAATGACCATTCGATATATGCCGCCCTGTACACCTGTTGCATGATCGGGAATCATGATCAGGCGCTTCTGATCACTTGAGCTCTGCCTGGAAGGATCGGCATGCCTCAGCGTGCGGCGCGTCCCAAGCATCTTGCGACAGCCTAGCTAACGCCCACACGCCGATCACGGTCCTCCTGCTGAACTGCCCAGCCGGACCTCATCGGCCACCAGCTCGTACAATCCTGAAAATATTAAGCGAAACACGATCCGGACCTGATATCTGACTCCTGCTCAGAAGTCGGCCGGTTCACCGTCCAGCCGAAATAGATCGCAACAAACCCTACCTCGACTAGCTGGGCGACGATTGCGGTTATGCCTTGCCCATCCAGATCGGGCCGAGCGAAGCTGAAGCCGCTTCCTCTGCCCAAGTTCGGCAAGGTAAATGCACTCGCTGCTGAGATGAAGCGGATCTACGCCATCTATGCGCGCCACACCTTCAGCGGCATTCCGTTCCCAGAGGTTCGCAGGGTCTTCAACCTAGCAGATACCAAATCCTGCAACTTCAATAAGGGAGGTCGGCTTAATGGGGATTTCCAAAGCGTCAAGCCAGAGCAACGCAAGCAGATCCTGATAGATGGCCTTTCTGTCGTTGAGTTGGACATCAAGGCATCACAACTGACCATTCTCCACCACATCACCAACACCGGATTGCCGGAAGGAAATCTAAATCAGGTGGAGGGGGCGCCCCGCCCAGTGGTCAAGGCCGCAGTGACAGCCATGATCGGACCGGGAAAGACGGAACTCGAAAGGTGGCCCAAAGAGGCTGGGGAGAGCCTGCTCTCCTGCTCTGATCCCCGACCTTGGCCCGCCCGAAGGCAGAGTTTTTCGACCTCGCTCAGGGTGACGGGCGGGTTGCGCCCCCTGGTTTCGTCAGCATGATCGGGACCTTGTTGCCGATCGCGCCGTGTGGCCGTTCTTCGTTATAGCATCTACGCCAAGCCTCCAGCTTTTCCGCCGCGTCTGCAAGGGTCATGAACCAGTGCTGGTTCAGGCATTCGGTTCGGAACCGGCCATTGAAGGTGAGGGGGGATCAAAAAACAGTCCGGGGGACTGTTTTCCCGACGTAAAATGAAGGCGTTGTCGGTCGGCTTTCCTGGGCGCGAGAAGTCCAGAATGACGCCGCGTTGGTAGGCCCAGAGGTCCATATCACGCGATACGAACTCGGTGCCTTGATCGACGCGGATCGTCTTCGGATAGCCAATCTTCCGACATACGCGGTCAAGGGTGGTGACCACATCCTCGCCGCGGTAGCTGAGACGCACGTCCAGCACCGGTACGTGAGCCGCGAGAAGGTGTCGACGACGGTAAGGACGCGGAGCTTCTTGCCTGTCGCCAACTGGTCGTGCCCATTTGGCGGGAAAACAGTCCCCCGGACTGTTTTCTGATCCGCCTCATTCCATCGCCCAAACGTCATTGGGGCCGACGGCCTCGGTGCGATCGTCGCGCAGCTTTGCCTTGACCCGCCGCTTCGGCGTTTTGCTTCTGAGCTGCATCCCCAACTCTCTGTAAATACGATAGACTTTCTTGATGTTGATGCCCCAGCCTTCACGATCCAACAAAACGTGGACGCGCCGGTAGCCATACCGGACACCAATCGCTGTCGGGCTCGGACCGATGGCGCCTCGACGGCTCATATTCACAGATCTCACCGATCCGCTTCGCCACGGCGGCCTGATCGGTGCGGCGGGACTTGTAGTGAAACGAAAACCGCTCGAACCCGATGGCCCCACAAGCCGTCCGGATCGATACCGCCCAATCGTTGCACATCCCGCGAACCAGTTCGCGCATGCGACCAGAGTGAGCCGGTGGGCACCATTGGTTCAAGCCAACCGGCGAACGAGCTTGCGCCGAATGGCATCCCTGAAGCATCTCGCGGTCGAGCGTGAGGTCGGCCACGATCTTCTGCAACCATGTGTTCTCGTCCTCGAGTCGCTTCAGTCGCCGCATCTCATCGGGCAGAAGCCCTGCATACTTCTTCTTCCAAGCGAAGTAGGTGGCTTGGCTGATCCCGGCCTTACGAAAGATCTCAGCGGCCGGTGTTCCTTCCTCGCCCTGTTTCAGAATGAACGCCTTCTGTGCGTCCGAAAACTTGTCGCCTTCATGCCAATTCCGCTTCGTAGGGAAAACAGTCCCCCGGACTGTTTTCTGATCCTCCTCAGTCTCCCAGCCAAGGAAGCCTACCGGAAAACTCCAAATTCAAACGGTCCAGTTTCCGGGGATAAGATCATGCCCTCCCTGTAGGCTTTCCAAGTGGCGTCCAGCCTCAGTGTGTGGCTGTTGGCCCTCTTGCTGGCTTCCGTCTGGTTGATGGTCTTCAGAGAGAAGAGTTGGGTCTGCTTCTTCCGAGACACCGGATCACGATGAAGGTCCTGGCAATCTTCGGGAATTCGGCGACGGTACTACCAAATATTTCCATTGAGCTGGATGTGCCGACACTTGGCACAGATAGACCCGATTTGGAAAAGGAGTTGCACGTGTGTGTAACCTCATGTGTAATCTGAGGCAGCTCCACTGTGCTTCTATCTATCTGATATTTATTGATTAATCAGGAGATTATGGCGGACAGTGAGGGATTCGAACCCTCGAGACGGTTCCCCGCCTACACACTTTCCAGGCGTGCGCCTTCGACCACTCGGCCAACTGTCCGTGGAGGCCCGTCTAGCGTGATCGACGGGCCTGTGCAAGCGGTCACAGCTTGGAAATTCGCTTCTGTAGCTCGGCAAGTTGACGACGGATTTCATCCATGTCGGCCGAAGCTGCAGTCTTGCCACCGGAAGGGGGCTTGCCGACCTCGGCGTCGCCTTCCGGCTCGGGGCCGCTGCTGCCGGCCCAGCCGGCGGTCATGGCGCGCAGGAACATCTGCTGCTGACGCTGCAGCGCCTCAAAGCCCGGCATCGTGGACATCGGGTTCGGGAAAGTCGCCATGTTCTCCATCAGCTTGGACTGACCCTCGCGCAGGATCTCGAAGCTGGCGGCAAGGAATTGCGGCACGACGGACTGAGCCTGCGTGGTGTAGCTGCGCACCAGATCGGTCAGCACCTCAATCGGCAGGACGTTCTCGCCGCGGCTTTCATGCTCGGCGATGATCTGCAGAAGATACTGGCGCGTCAGGTCGTCGCCGGATTTCAGGTCCACGATCTGGACCTGCCGCCCTTTGCGGATCAAAATCGCGACATCCTCAAGCGTGACGTAATCGCTGGTCTCGGTGTTATAGAGACGGCGGCTCGCGTAGCGCTTGATCAAAAGTGGCGACGTGTTGTCAACCTCGGCCATGTCTCCTCCGGCTATGCATTTGCAGCATGATGAAAAAACGGTTGCGGAATTGCAAAGAAAATCGCCGCGACCGCATCATGACCCGGATATGAAAAAAGGGGAGCAGTCGCCTGCCCCCCTTCCCTACGATGTTCCGTCCCTCAGACCTTGGCGGCCGAAGCAGCAGCCGCGGCGGCTTTCTTGACAGCAGCCTGAGTTTCGCGCGTGGCGGTCTCAGCGGCCTTCTGGGCGTCAGAGGCCAGATCCTTGCCAGCGGTCAGCATCAGGTCGACGGTGTCCATCTGGACCTTCTTGGCCACTTCGGCAAAGGCGGCCATGTGCTCGGCTGCCATTTCGGCGGCGGCGGTCGCGAAGTCGCTGACGGCCTTGGCGTATTCCGCCGGTTCGTCCTTCGAGCTGGCCAGTTCACCCATGCGGGCGATGGTGTCCTTAGCCCATTGCGAGGTGATCTCGGTCGAACGCTCGGCTGCGGCCAGGGCAACCTTGGCCATTTTCTCGCCCAGCGCGGTCTGCGATTTGAACGCGTCCTGGAAGGACGAGGTGTCCACCGGGAATTTAGCGATCATTTCCTGAAAGGTCTTCGTGAAGTCTGGGGCCTTGGCCATAGTCCGTCTCCTGGATAGGCGCAGAGTGCTGGAGCGCCGGTTAAACTCTACAGCTTCGAATATAAATGCTGCGCTGCAGCATTTCAACAGATTTCGCTGCGATGCAGCATTTCTTTTCAGGACCGCTCGTGGACATAGGTCCCCGGTGCTGGTCCCAGCCCCTCGCCCGGATCGCGGGCAGCAACCTGTTCGCCCGATTGCGGCGCCAGCCATTTGTCCCATTCCGGCCACCAGCTGCCCTCGCGGAACTCACCTCCCTCGCGCCAGGCGTCGAACCCGTGCTGGAAGCCCTGAGCCGAAACGTAGTGGCCGTATTTCTTTTTGCCCGGCGGATTGATGATCCCGGCGATATGGCCCGATTCGGACAGGATGAAGGTCTTGTCCGTCGAACCCATCATCGCCACGCCGCGCCAACTGTCCCGTGCGGGCGCGATATGGTCGCTTTCGCAAGCAATGGCGCACAGCGGCACAGTCACATCGCGCACGCTCAGCGACTGGCCGAACAGTTCGAACCCCTCGCCGACAAAGGCGTTGCGCTGGCACAACCCGCGCAGATACTCGACCGCCATCCGGCCCGGCAGGTTGGTGCCGTCGCCGTTCCAGAACAACAGGTCAAAGGCCGGAGGACGTTCGCCCAGCATGTAGCTGCGGATTGCCGGCGCCCAGACCAGATCATTGGCGCGCAGAAAACTGAAAGTCCGCGCCATCAGTTGCGAGGCCAGCACACCGCTGCGCCCGGCCTCGGACTCGATGCCGGACACGAAGTCCTCTTGCAGGAAGGCGGTGAACTCGCCCTGATCCGAGAAATCGGTCAGCGTGGTAAAGAACGTCGCCGAATTGACCCGGTCGTCGCCTCGCTGTTTCAGCAGCGCCAGTGTCATCGCCAGTGTCGTGCCCGCGATGCAATAGCCAACCACGTTCAGCTTGGGCTGATCGGTCAGGTCCAGCACCCGGTCGAACACGTCCAGATAGGCCGAGACGTAATCGTCCATCCCGATATCGCCATAGCCCGGTCCGGGGTTCTTCCACGAAACGACGAACAGCGTGTAGCCCTGATCGACGATCCATTTGATCAGGCTGTTCTGCGCCTTCAGGTCGAGGATGTAGAATTTGTTGATCCATGGCGGAAAGATCACCAGCGGAATCGCATGCACCGTTTCCGTCGTTGGCTTGTACTGGATCAGCTCATAAAGTTTGGTGCGGGCGACCACGGTGCCCGGCGTGGTGCCGATATCCTCACCCACCCGGAAAGCATCGCGATCGGCCAGCGAGACGATGAATTCGCCGCCATGCTGTTCGACATCGCGGACCAGATTCTCCAGCCCCTTGACCAGACTTTCGCCTTCGGTCGCCAAGGCCTTTTCCAGCGCGTCGGGATTGGTGGCCAGAAAATTCGTCGGCGCCATCATGTCGATCATCTGGCGGGTGAACCATTCGATCCGACGCCGATCGGACATTTCCGAGACATCCAGATCCGAGGCCGCCTTCTGCATCGCCTCGGCATTGATCTGGTACTGGCGCTTGACGAAGTTGAAGAACGGGTGGCTTTCCCAAAGCGGGTTGGCAAAGCGGCGATCCTTGGGGCCCTCATCGGGCGGGGCGCGGAAGGTGCCGCGCGCCAGCGCAGCCTGTGCCTCAGCGAAATGGCGCAGGGTTTCGCCCCAATAGCTGACCTGCTGTTCCATCACCCGTTCGGGCTGCTCGGCCACCAGCTTGACCCAGGCGGCGGCGGCGGTGGTGAACAGGTCGGCCCCCGGCCCCTCGACTCCGGGATTCTTGGGCCGACGCAGGGCCAGCGCACCCAGCAGCCGCTGGGTCAGCGATTCGATCCTCTCGATGTTCTGGACCAGTTGTTCGGGCAGGCGGCTATGTTCGCCAAAAGCCGCCTCCATGAATTCGGCGGTGGTGTGGCTATGCGGTGCGTCGCCCTGCACAGTGGCTGGCGGGCGCGAGGGCGGCGCGACAGGGGCCAAGATCTCGGCGGGCGCGACCGGCGCGACCGGCTCTGCCACCGGGGCCGGCTTCTTTCTGGGCTTGCGGTGCAGCGAGGTCCGGGTATCGACGCGGGCGGTCGTATGCGTGCGGCCCAGACCATTGCGCGCACCCGGCTTCTTGCTGGCCGAAACGCTGGCGGGCTTGGCCAATGCGGGCTTGGCAGGGGTCAGCATCTGATCGACCGATGCCGTCTCGATTTTGGGCTTCGCGACACGCTTCCGCACGGGCTTTTCCGCAGGCTTCGTGGCCGCAGCCTTTTCCACGGCGGGCGATTCGGTGGTCGTCGGGGCCGCTTTACCGGCCTTTGGACGATTGCCCGATTTCGCCGCATTCCCCTTGCCCGTCACACCCTTGGGCTTGTCGTCCTCTGCGGCCATAATTGACAATCCTCCGTCATCGTCAAATCATTATGCCTGTCCCGAAACGCAGGTAAAGCCGACTCCTCTCCGGCAGGCCTGAACATCATGAGTAGGCAAGATGGCGACTTACAAGGGTGCCAAGGGCATCATTTCCTACGACGTGATGGAAACGTACCGGAACACCAACGAATGGCTGGGGGCGACGGCGCGGGCGCTGGGATCCTATCCCGCCTTCGCGATGATCCCGCATCCGATGTTCAAGCTGATGTCCGCCTGGGGTCGCGTGACCGAGCGCAGCTTCTCGCGCATGGTGATCAAGCCCGATTGGGAAATCCCGCCGATCGTCTCTGAGGACGGGCAGGACCACATCGTCTATGTCGAGCCGGAACTGACCCTCCCCTTCGGCGACCTTGTCCGCTTCCGCGTTGCCCGTCGCGAACCGATGCCGCGCAAGGTGCTGCTTGTCGCACCCATGTCGGGCCATTACGCGACGCTTCTGCGCACCACCGTCACCTCGCTGCTGTCGGATTGCGATGTCTATGTCACCGACTGGCACAATGCCCGCGATATCCCGGTCAGCGCCGGCAAGTTCGACATCGAGGATTACACCCAATACCTCGTCGATTTCATCCGCCATCTGGGGCCCGATACCAACGTGATCGCCGTCTGCCAGCCCGCGCCGCTGGCTTTGGCCGCGACCGCGATACTGGCCGAGCATGAGCCAGCGGCCCAGCCCCGTTCACTGATCCTGATCGGCGGCCCGATCGATCCCGACGCCGCCGCGACCGAAGTCACCGATTTCGGCAACCGCATGACCATGGGAGAGCTGGACTTCCTGCTGATCCAGCAGGTCGGCTTCAAGTATCGCGGTGCCGGGCGCATGGTCTATCCCGGCCTTGCGCAGCTTTCGTCCTTCATCGCGATGAACGCCGACACCCATGCCCGCGCCTTCATCAACAAGATCTTCGCCGAGGCCCGCGGCCTTGGCTCGGAAGGCGATAAGCACAACACCTTCTACGACGAATATCTTGCGGTCATGGACATGACCGCCGAATTCTACCTGTCGACCGTCCAGCGCATCTTCAAGGAACGCGAGATCGCGCAGAACCAGTTCAAGGTGCATGGCCGCCGGGTCGATCTGTCGAAAATCCACGATGTCGCCATCATGACGGTCGAGGGCGCGAATGATGACATCTCGGCCCCCGGCCAATGCGTCGCCGCGCTTGACCTGTGCAGCGGCGTGCCCGACGGGCGCAAGCAGCAACATCTGGAACCCGGCGCCGGGCATTACGGCATCTTTGCCGGGAAAAGCTGGCGGCTGAACATCCGCCCCTTGGTGCTGGACTTCATCGACGAACAGGCCAGCACCAGCGGCCCGGCGAAAAAACGCCGCATCAACAAGCCCGAGGATTGCGGCCGCACCGTCGCCAATGATGAGGACGGTAAGCTCGCAATCTGAGCCGCGATCAGCCCCGTTCCAGCACTTCCGCGACCGAAGCCCCGATCAGATCAAGGCAATCGGGGGTCGAAAAGCGGTGATCCGCGCCCTTGACCAGCGCCAGCCGCATATCCGGCCCCGTGGCATGGTCCAGCAGGCTGATCGCCCAATGGGCCGGCACGTCCTCATCCGCTGTCCCTTGCAGGAAGCGCACCGGAAACGGCAGGTCCAGCGACGCGGACATGACCAGATGGTTGCGCCCATCCTCGATCAAACGGCGGGTGATGACATAGGGCGCGCCATATTCGCTGGGAATGGCGACTTGCCCGTCGCGTAGTAGCATCTCGCGCTCGGCCGGGCCGAAGGCGGCCCAGAAGCCCTGTTCGGTGAAATCCGGCGCGGCGGCAATCGTCACCAAACCGGCCAGCCGTTCCGGCATGGCGCGGGCGACCAGCAAGCTGATCCAGCCTCCCATGGACGACCCCACCAGCACCTGCGGCCCCGTCGTCAGCGCCGAGATCGCGGCAACGGCGTCCTCCAGCCAGTCGCCGATGCAGCCGTCCTCGAAACGCCCGTCCGATTCCCCATGGCCCGAATAATCGAAGCGCAGAAAGGCACGGCCCCGCGCCTGCGCCCATTCCTCCAGCCAGATCGCCTTGGTGCCCTGCATGTCCGACCGAAAGCCGCCCAGAAAGACCACGCCCGGCCCCTGCCCGGCAATGCGGTTATAGGCGATGCGCCGACCCTGCGGCGTTTCAAGAAACTCGGTCATTGAATTCGTTCCTGTGTTTTGGCCGACGGGCACAAGGCGCGGCATCACACCCTTGCCTAACCGCATTGACAAGCCGTCTCAATCCGTCCAAATCCGCCGGACATAACCCGCAACCGGGCGTTCCGTGGGCGCCAAACCGACGAGGAGGACTGCATGTCCCAGATCTCGCTTACTTTCCCCGATGGCAATTCGCGCGACTATCCCGCCGGCATCACCGCCGCCGAGGTCGCAGCCTCCATCGCCCCCAGCCTTGCCAAGAACGCGATTTCCGCCAGCCTTGATGGTGCGCATATCGACCTGCAATGGCCGATCGATCGCAGCGGCAAGATCGCCATCAACACGATGAAGGACAGCGAACCTGCGCTGGAACTCATCCGCCACGACCTCGCCCATATCATGGCCCGCGCCGTGCAAGAGCTGTGGCCCGACGTGAAAGTCACCATCGGCCCGGTCCGCGATCAGGGCTGGTTCTATGATTTCGACCGCGCCGAAGCCTTCACCCCCGAAGACCTTGGCCAGATCGAAGCCAAGATGAAGCAGATCATCGCGGCCCGCGACCCGGTCCGCACCGAGGTCTGGGACCGCGCCCGTGCCATCGCCTATTACGAAGAGCGTAACGAGCCCTTCAAGGTCGAGCTGATCGCCCGCATCCCCGAAGGCGAGGATCTGCGCATGTATTGGCATGGCGACTGGCAGGACCTTTGCCGCGGCCCGCATCTGCAAAATACCGGGCAGGTCCCGGCCGATGCCTTCAAGCTGACCCATGTCGCAGGCGCCTATTGGCTGGGCGATGCCTCGCGCCCGATGCTGCAACGCATTTATGGCGTCGCCTTCCGCAATCGCGACGACCTGAAAGCGCATATGACCATGCTGGAGGAGGCCGCGAAACGCGACCACCGCAAGCTTGGTAAGGAAATGGAACTGTTCCACTTCCAGGAAGAAGCGCCGGGCATGGTCTTCTGGCACCCGAATGGCTGGACCATCTATCGCGAGCTTGAAGCCTATATGCGCCGCCGCCTGATCCGCGCGGATTACAAGGAAATCAAGACGCCCCAAGTCGTCGACCGCATCCTGTGGGAGAAGTCGGGTCATTGGGAAGCCTATCGCGAGAACATGTTCATCGTCGAAGTCGACGAGGAAGGTGCCAAGGAAAAGCGCATCAATGCGCTGAAACCGATGAACTGCCCCTGCCACGTTCAGGTCTATAACCAAGGCCTGAAATCCTATCGCGATCTGCCGCTGCGTCTGGCCGAGTTCGGCTCGTGCCACCGCTACGAATCCTCGGGCTCGATGCACGGGCTGATGCGCGTGCGCGGCTTCGTGCAGGACGACGCGCATATCTTCTGCACCGAGAACCAGATCGAGGCGGAATGCGCCGGTTTCATCAGCCTGCTGTCTTCGGTCTACAAGGATCTCGGCTTCGAGAAGTTCGACATCAAGCTGTCGACCCGCCCGGATGTCCGCGTGGGCTCGGACGAGATCTGGGACAAGGCCGAGGCCGCACTTGCCGGTGCCATCGAGCATCTGGGCCTGCCCTATGAGGTCAATCCCGGCGACGGTGCCTTCTATGGCCCGAAACTGGACTTCAAGCTGACCGACGCCATCGGCCGCGAATGGCAATGCGGCACATTCCAATGCGACTTCAACCTGCCCGACCGTCTGGGCGCGGAATTCGTCGCCGAGGACGGCCACAAGCACATGCCGGTCATGCTGCACCGCGCCGTGCTGGGCAGCTTTGAGCGTTTCATCGGCATCCTGATCGAAAACTACGCGGGCAAGATGCCGCTGTGGCTGGCGCCGCGTCAGGTCGTCGTCGCCTCGATCGTTTCGGGCGCGGATGATTACGTCCATGAAGTGGTTAAGACGCTGCGCGCCGCCGGCATCCGTGCCGAGGCAGATACGCGCAACGAAAAGATCAACTACAAGGTCCGCGAGCATTCCGTTGGCAAAGTGCCGGCCATCATGGCGATCGGCATGAAAGAGGTCGAGGAACGCAGCGTTTCTGTCAGACGCCTTGACAAACAGGGCAGCGAAAGCTTGAAACTGGACGAAGCGGTTCAGATGCTTTGCTCCGAGGCAACGCCGCCTGACATGCGCTGAGGCTGCCGCAATATCAGCGACATATTGCCGAAAACGTCGAGCGTCTTCATGACGCTCGGCGCATTACCGCTTGCCTTTTTTAGCGAATCATTCATCCTCTCGGACGCGTGAGCACGACTTTCTACCGCCTCCCTCTACGGGCAGCCGGAATATACGAGAAAGGGCTGCACGGCCCGGGGCAATCTCGCACCGGGTAGTTTTCGAAGGAGAGACGGTATTATGGCTACCGGCACCGTAAAATGGTTTAACGCCACGAAAGGCTATGGCTTCATCGCACCTGATGATGGCGGCAAGGACGTTTTCGTCCATATCTCGGCAGTTGAGCGCGCTGGTTTGACCGGCCTGAACGACAACCAGAAGATCGCCTATGAACTGCAATCGGGTCGTGACGGTCGCAGTTCGGCCTCGGATCTGAAGCTGCTCTGATCGCACGCCGAATTTTCGAACGGCCCGCCCTGGCGGGCCGTTTTGCGTTCTGCCTGGCATCTTTCTTGCAAAAATATCCTGCGGGGGAGTCGCGTCAGCGACGGGGGCGCAAAGCCCCCTTTCTTTGCGCGCCGCTTGCCCCTATCCCGACGCCGCAGACATAAGGGGACAGGATGACGCAACCGGCGCTACAGCTTATTCGGACCGGACTGGCCACACCGGACCGTCTGGCCATGTCGGTGATCGGTCTCAGCCGTGCTGACCGCTGGTCCTATGCCCGGTTGCATCACACGATCCTGTCCATGGCCGGGGCGATGCGGGCATCCGGCCTTGCGCCGGGCGACGCGCTGGTCTTTGCCGCTTGCGACCGCCCCGAACACGCCATCGCCTTTCTTGCCGCCACTGCGGCTGGACTGCTGCCCGTGACCGATCCGTCCAAGGCAACCCACCATCCCACGGCAACCTTGCTATTGTCCGGGGAAACCGCCGACACAGCCCGGCCACGGCTTGACCTGCGCGAACTCGCCCAAGGTCAACCGCTTGACGACTTCGATCCCGGCACCAGCCCGACCGGCAACCCCTTCGGCCTGACTGCGCAGGACCGGATGCTGATCACGGGCGGGACCGGCATGGACCTGCTGACCACGCTTTTCGCGACATGGGCACAGGGGGCAGCGGCACTGGTTCCAGGCCCTGCCACGACACCTGCGCAATGGCCGCTGCTGGCATCGCGCCATGGCGCGACGGTTCTTGCCGTTGCGCATCAGGAACTGGATCAGCTGATGGCGCAGGACTGGAAGCCCTGGCCCGCGCTGCGCCAAGCTGTCGCGACAGATGCGGTGCCGGACGATCTGGCGGCCCGCTGGCAGGACCGCACCGGCCTGCCCCTGCTCAAGACCGAAGGACTTGCGCCGCCCCGGTAAAAGCGCGAATAGGCGCATTCGCCCTGCCACAGCCTTTCCATCGCAAGGACAGAACATGACCCAACAGGTTCGCCTCGACATCTTTGCCGATCCCGTCTGCCCCTGGTGCCTGATCGGCAAGGCCGAGCTGGACCGGGCGCTGGAAAGCCGCCCCGAGCATCTCTTTGCCATCACTTGGCAGCCCTTCCGGCTGGACCCGCAGATGCCGCAGGCGGGGATGGATTACGTCGCCTACATGAAGATGAAGTTCGGCGACGAAAAGGGCATCATCGCTGCGATGAAACCGGTGATGGAGGCGTCCGAACGGTTGGGGCTGTGGATCAACCCCTCGCTGATCGAGCGCGTACCGAACACGCTGAACGCCCATCGCCTGCTTTACTGGGCGGGCCTTGAGGCTGCGCAGACCCCGGTCATGTCCGGCCTGATGCGCGCGCATTGGCGCGAGGGCAAGAACATCTCGAATCCCGACGTGCTGGTCGCCATCGCCGAGGGCGCGGGCATGGATGGACAGATGGTCCGCCGCCTGCTCGCCACCACCGAGGACCGCGATGAGGTCGCCACGCGCGAGATCCACGCCCGCCAACGCGGCATCAACTCGGTCCCGACCTTCGTCGTCGCCGATACCCATGTCGTCAGCGGCGCGCAGCCCGCAAGCCTGTGGATGCAGGTCATCGACGAGCTGACCGGGAACAGCCCGGCCTAACCGGCCTCTTCCTCGAAGCTGAAGATCGCAAGGCTGCGCTCGCGCTCATTGACCTTCATGCGGCGGTTGATGGGCGCATGGGCGCGGGCCGAGCAATCGGGCCGCTCGCACAGATAGCAGTTCAGCCCGATATCGACCGGCCGCGTCCGTTCAAGGTCGATCCCGTCAGCATAGACAAGGCGCGGGGCATAGGACACGTCGCAGCCCAGCCCGATCGCCAGCCTTTGCGCCGGTGCGCCATGCATCCCGCCCGCCCGCGTCACCGTGCGCGCGATGGAAAAGTAGCTGGCTCCCTCGGGCATGCGGATCACCTGCGTCTGGACGCGCTCGGGCGTCTCGAAGGCGGAATGGATGTTCCATAGCGGACAGGTCCCGCCAAAGCGCGAGAACGGGAACCGCCCGGCACTGAACCGCTTCGAGATGTTCCCCGCCTGATCGACCCGCACAAAGAAGAACGGAATCCCGCGTGCATCGGGGCGCTGCAAGGTCGTCATGCGATGCGCCGCCTGCTCGAAGCTTGCCCCAAAGCGGTGGCTGAGCAGTTCGACATCATAGCGCGCCGATTCACAGGCGGCGAGGAAACGCGCGTAAGGCATCATCAACGCCGCCGAGAAGTAATTCGCCAGACTGACCCGCAGCAGCGACACTGCGGCAGCATCGGACAGCCCTGCCTGTGCCACCAACCCGGCGATCAACTCCTCCTGTTCCAGCCGCGCCAGCAGCACCCCGATCTGGAAGCGGCGGCTGGACTGGCCCAGCAATTCGGAAATCATCAGCTCGCCGCGGTGGAAATCGAAGCGCCGCAGCTGATCGCCCATGACATGAGAGGGCAGGATGCGGACATGGATGCCATGTCCAGCCAGCCGGTTGGTCAGTGCCAGATGCGGCTCATTGCGATGCAGCGCCAGTTCCTCGGCCAAGGCCTCGGCGGCGCGGTCGACCGGATCGACATAGTTCTTTTGCGCATAGAACCAGTTCCGTACCACATCGACGGGACGCGAGGATTCGGCAAATGCCTCGACCTTGTCGCGGTCGGTCATCGGGTTGTCATCGGCCATCGGGCGCAGGATCGCCTCGCGGTGGCTGTCATGCAGCCGCACAAAGGCCGCCGCGATCCGGGGCGAGGCCTGCAGCACCGCCTCAAGCTCCGCCCGCGGCAGGTTCGCGACCCCCAGAACCGGGTCCTTCAGTGCGGTCGAGAAATCCGCCGCCAATTGCGCATCGGTCGCGGGCGCCAGCTCCGAGATATTCAGGTCATAGACCTGCGCCAGCTTCATCAGAAAGCGCGCCGAGGCCGGGCGCTGATCGGCCTCCATCAGGGTGATGTAGCTGGCGGAAACCCCCAGCTCGGTCGCCATCTGCGCCTGCGTCAGCCCCAGCGATTGCCGCAGCATCCGCAACCGCTGGCCGATGATCAGTTTCTCGTTGCGTTTTGTCATGTGACAAACCTTACAAAGCGGCCGCAAAGCCTGTGACAAACCCTACCACCATACCCGATGAAGGTCCGCGATCCCCAATCAAATGGTGCATTACATTTCTGACATTACTAACGTGACATTCATAGGCCAATCAACAGGAGCCGAAAATGCCGCTCGATCGCAACGCACCCCCGCTGCCCCCCGTTGTCCTGCGCGCCGTTGCAGGCTCGGAACATGTGCTGACCCCCGATGCGATGACCTTCATGGCCGAACTGCAGGCCCGTTTCGGACTGCGCCTGCACGCGCTGATGGTCGCCCGCGCCCGCCGTCAGGAACGGCTGGACCGGGGTGAGCTTCCCGATTACCTGCCCCATACCCGCGAGATCCGTCAGGGCATCTGGCAGGCCGCCCCCGTCCCCGCCGCCCTTGAGGATCGCCGGGTCGAGATCACAGGCCCGGTCGATCGCAAGATGATGATCAATGCGCTGAACTCGGGCGCGCGGGTCTATATGGCGGATTTCGAAGACGCGACCTCGCCCAGCTTCAAGAACATCATCTCGGGTCTGGCGAACCTGATCGACTATCGCGACGGGACGCTGGATTTCACCGATGAGACGACGGGCAAAGCCTACCGCGTCGGCCCGAACCCGGCCCTGCTGATCATCCGCCCCCGCGGCCTGCATCTGTCCGAGGCCAATGTCCTGATGGGCGGCCAGCCGGTTTCCGCGGCGCTGTTCGACTTTGCCCTGTCGCTGTTCCATTGCGGCCGCGCGCTGGCCGCCACCGGGCGCGGGCCGTTCTATTACCTGCCGAAGCTCGAAAGCCACGGCGAGGCCAAGTTCTGGAACGAAGTCTTCGTCTTTGCCCAGGAACGCATGGGCATTACGCAAGGCACGATCAAGGCCACCGTCCTGATCGAGACCCTGCCCGCAGCCTTCGAAATGGACGAGATCGTCTGGGAACTGCGCGACCATATCGCTGGGCTGAACTGCGGGCGCTGGGATTACATCTTCAGCTATATCAAGAATCTGCGCAATCACGCCGCCTATGTCCTGCCCGACCGCTCCAGCCTTGTCATGGACGAGGCCTTCCTGGCCACCTATGCGGCGCGCGTCGTCAAGGTCTGCCACCGCCGCGGCATCCATGCGATGGGCGGCATGTCGGCCGCGATCCCGGTCAAGAACGACCCCGAGGCCAATGAGGCCGCCTTCGACAAGGTCCGCGCCGACAAGCGCCGCGAAGTCGGCATGGGCTTTGACGGCTGCTGGGTCGCCCATCCCGATCTGGTCCCCGTTGCTCAGGCGATCTTTGACGACGCCATGCCCGGCCCGAACCAGATCAGACGTCCGCGTCAGGAATGGCGGATCGAACCCGCGATGCTGCTGAAACCGCATCAGGGCAAGATCACCGAAACCGGTGTCCGCCTGAACGTCTCGGTCGCCATCGAATATCTGGCGCAATGGCTGCAGGGCCGCGGCGCGGTTCCTATCCACAACATGATGGAGGACGCCGCCACCGCCGAGATCAGCCGTGCCCAGCTGTGGCAATGGATCCGCCATGGCGCGCTGGTCGCGACCGAATTCGGGGATGAGCGCCGCCTGACCGCCGACTGGCTGGGCGAGCTGGTCCAGGCCGAAATCGTCTCGATCCTCGAACACCTCGGGCCGGACCGCTTCCATCGCGGGCGCTACCCCTCGGCGGCGCGGATCGTGCTGGAGGCCGCGACCGCGCCCACCCTGCCCGATTTCATCACCACGTCCGCCTATGACGTGCTGAACGCCCTCGACTGAGCGCACCCTTTTCGGCGGGCCACGGCCCGCCCCCTATCCAAAATTCCTGAGGAGGAAATTCATGTCCAATCGCAAGACCTATGCCGAACTGCGCGCCGAAGTTGCCGCGCGTTACCCCTCGGGCCAGACCCCCGGTGGCGTCACGGTCGACGATATCGTCCAGCTGCGGATGCAGAACAGCTATGACACCCATCTGGATATCGCCCGCGACATGGCCAAGGTGATGCGCGCCGACATGGCGGCCTATGACGCCGACAGCAGCAAGTTCACGCAATCGCTGGGCTGCTGGTCGGGCTTCCACGCCCAGCAGATGATCAAGGCGGTGAAACGCATGCGCGGCACCGCGCGCGGCACTTATGTCTATCTGTCGGGCTGGATGGTCGCCGGTCTGCGCAACCGCTTCGGCCACCTGCCCGACCAGTCTATGCACGAAAAGACTGCCGTTGCCGACCTGATCAACGAGATCTACGTCTCGCTGCGTCAGGCCGACGAAGTGGCGATCAACGACCTGTTCAAGGACCTGAAAGAGGCCCGCAAATCCGGTGATACGCTGGCCGAGAAGAAGGCGATCGAGGCCATCGACAGCTTCGAGACCCATGTGGTTCCGATCATCGCTGATATCGACGCAGGCTTTGGCAACGAACACGCCACCTACCTGCTGGCCAAGGAACTGATCAAGGCCGGTGCCTGCGCGCTGCAGATCGAAAACCAGGTCTCGGACGCCAAGCAATGCGGCCATCAGGACGGCAAGGTCACCGTGCCGCGCGAAGACTTCATCGAGAAGCTGCGCGCCTGCCGTCTGGCGCTTGAGGAAATGGGCGTGGACGAGGGCGTCATCGTCGCCCGCACCGACAGCCTTGGCGCAGGCCTGACCCAGAAGGTTCCGGTCAGCCAACGCCCCGGCGATCTGGCCGCCGAATATATCAAATGGCTCAAGACCGAGGCGATCACCGACGCGAACCCGATGCAGGAAGGTGAGCTGGCGATCTTCCAGAACGGCCAGTTCGTGAAGCCCGCGCGCATGGCCAATGGGTTGTTCCCGTTCAAGGAAGGCACCGGCCGCGCCCGCGTCATCGAGGATTGCATCGTCAACCTGACCCAAGGCGGCGCGGACATGCTTTGGATCGAAACCGACACCCCGAATGTCGATGAGATCGCCGGCATGGTGAACGAGATCCGCAAGGCTGTCCCGAATGCCAAGCTGACCTATAACAACTCGCCCAGCTTCAACTGGACGCTGAACCTGCGCAAACAGGTCCGCGAACAATGGCTGGCCGAGGGCAAGATCAGCGCCGCTGACTACCCGGATGGTAATGAGCTGATGAAGGCTGATTTCGACGCGACCGAACTGGGCCTTGAGGCGGATGCCCGTCTGCAGCGCTTCCAGACCGACATCTCGGCCCGCGCTGGCGTGTTCCACAACCTGATCACGCTGCCGACCTTCCACCTGACCGCGAAATCGGTGGACGAACTGTCGCGCGGCTACTTCGGCGACCAGAAGATGCTGGCCTATGTCAAAACCGTCCAGCGCGAGGAAATTCGTCGCGGCGTCTCGGCGGTCAAGCACCAGCACGAGGTGGGTTCCGATCTGGGCGACACCTTCAAGGAAATGGTCGGCGGCGAGCGCGCGCTGAAGGCCGGCGGCCACGCGAACACCATGAACCAGTTCGCCGCCGAGTGATCCCGCAGCCGCGCGACCGATGTCCCTTTGCGGGATTCGGCTAAACCGGTCGCGCGATTACGGGAAACAGGGACACCGCCCCACCCTCGGGGCGGTGTTTCCGTTTTGTCAGGAAGAACGGGTCGCTATTAGCCCGTCACCTCAGGCCGCATTGGCAAGGCCTGCACGGCGCATCATCTGCGCCGATTTCGATATTCTTGCGTTTTCCCAGTCAGGGAAAAACAATGACATGCGCCATTCAGCAGTGTGCTCAAGTTTGGATTTCTGGATTGCTCCGGCCCTCGGGCAGAGCGCCACCACTTTGACTTTATTCGAAAATAAGGGAAAGTGGTGGGCGACCCTGGAATCGAACCAGGCATGGGTCTCCCCGGCGGAGTTACAGTCCGCTGCCGCACCTTGCAGCACGTCGCCCGCCGATCGCTTTCGGCGTGGGGCGGTGATTACCCATAGCGAGCGGGGGCGTCAAGCGCAGAAGCGCAAAAAAACGCGTCATCCACAGGAAGTTGCTGCGACCCTGCGAAAGGTTGCATTTTTCCGTGTTTTCTGCGCAACCAGAACCGAAATCGAGGAAACGCCATGGCCGAGAAACCGCAGAAAACCAAGAAGCCCACCTGGGTCATCGATAAAGAGCGCGCACGCCGCGCCGCTGCGGCCGAGACCGTGTGGCTGTTCGGCCTGCATGCGGTGCGCGACGCGCTGGCCAACCCCGAACGGCAAAAGCTGCGGCTGGTCGTTACCCAGAACGCGCTGGACCGGCTGGGCGAGATTCCCGACGGTATCGAGCCTGAAATCACCGACGCGCGCACCTTCGACCGCGTCGTGCCCCTGCCCCCCGAAAGCGTCCATCAGGGCGCGGCGCTTGAGGTCAAGGCGCTGACATGGGGCAAGCTGGCCGATCTGGCACTGTCGGGGCCGGGCAAGCCGCTGCTGGTCGCGCTGGAC
This sequence comes from Paracoccus litorisediminis, assembly GCF_009711205.1. Lineage (GTDB taxonomy): Bacteria > Pseudomonadota > Alphaproteobacteria > Rhodobacterales > Rhodobacteraceae > Paracoccus > Paracoccus litorisediminis. The sequence continues at coordinate 105,503 of NZ_WMIG01000004.1, forward strand.
CGCGTCACCGACCCGCATAATGTCGGCGCGATCCTGCGCTCGGCCGAGGTCTTTGGCGCGCGTGCGGTCATCGCACCGTCGCGCCACAGCGCCCCGGAGACCGGTGCCTTGGCCAAGACCGCCTCGGGTGCGCTGGAACGCCAGCCCTATCTGCGCGTGGGCAATCTGGCCGATGCGCTGATCGAGCTGAAAGAAATGGGCTACACGATCATTGCCCTTGATGGCACCGGCGAGGAAACCCTGCCCGAGGCGCTGGAGGCTTTGCCGGGCCGGGCCATCTGCCTTGTCTTCGGGGCCGAGGGGCCGGGACTGCGCGAACGCACCCGCGAGACCTGCGACAAGATCGTCCGCATCCCCTTTGCCGCGGATTTCGGTTCGCTCAACGTGTCGAATGCGGCGGCTGTGGCGCTTTACGCAGCCTCACGGAACTGAGCGCAGCCTTCACATCGCGGATAGGCTGCTGGGGCAGTGGTTGAGAATCACGGGCCGATTTGCCAAATGCAGGGTAAACCAGCCTTTCCACAACCAGCAGCCGCCATGCTTCGTTATGCCGCCCTTCTCCTGTCGTTTGCCGCCGGGCCGCAACTCGCGTCGGCGCAGGATTGGGCGTTGAACGGAATCGATCCGGTCGGCTACCGGCAAGAGGGCGCGGCCCTGCCCGGCCGGCCCGACATCGTGACCATGTGGCGCGGTCAGGCGTGGCATTTCGTCTCGGAAGGCAATCGCGAGCGGTTCGAGGCGAACCCCAAGGCCTTTGCGCCGGGGCTGGGCGGGCTATGCGTCGTGGCCCTGTCCGAAGGCCGCTCGGAGCCGGGAAACCCCCGCTATTTCGCGGTGATCGGCCAGCGCACCTATCTGCTGCGCTCGGAAGCGGCCCGCGAACGCCTGCTGGCCGACCCGCAGGACATCCTGATGCAGGCCAAAGCGGTCTGGGCACGGCTTCATCCCTAGATTCTCACTTTTCCGCGAGAGGAGTGGAACTTTCAGGCCACAGTTGTCATTTATTTCATGACATGAGCACGGAACGCTCATGTCAGATCACTGTCCCTCGTTCCGCGACTTGCGCCCGGCCAACTCTGGACCGGGCGCTTTTTATGTGCGACTTTAGGTTGAGATCTGGGGGAGGATCACATGGAATTCGCCATACTCCGCGACGTCGGCAGTTCGCCGATGGACGTCGATATTGCACGAATCGCCCGCGAGACCCGCTGCATCGCCATGGTCGGCCTGTCGCCGAATGAACACCGCCCGGCATGGGGCGTGGCGCGCTTCCTGAAGTCTCAGGGTATTCGGGTCATTCCGGTCAATCCGGGCCATGCGGGCAACCACATCCTTGACGAGCAGGTCTATCCCGACCTTTCGGCCATCCCGACCGATATCCCGGTCGACATGGTCGATATCTTTCGCCGGGCCGAGGCGGTGCCGCGAATCGTCAATGATGCGATCGCCTATCTGCCGCGGCTGCGCACCATCTGGATGCAGCTTGGCATCCGCCATCCTCAATCCACGGAATGGGCACGGCGTCAGGGGCTGACGGTGATCGAGGATCGCTGCCCCAAGATCGAGTTCCCGCGCTTTCTGTAAATGAAAAGAACCCCGGACGCGGCAGCATCCGGGGTTCCGCACGGCGTGGATGGGCCACGCCGCATGCCTTGGGATTACACGTTGGTGTAAAGCCCCTCATAGATCGGGCCCAGCGTATCGACCTCGAACAGCGAGCTGACCGAGGTGCCGTTCCAGATGTTCAGGATGGCTTGGGCAAACATCGGCGCGGTCGGAACGATGCGGATGTTGCTGGCGCTTTTGACATGGTCGGTCGGTTCGATGGAATCGGTGATGACCAGCGATTTCATGACCGAGTTCTGCACGCGCTCGACCGCCGGGCCGGACAGGACGCCATGGGTGATATAGGCATGAACCTCGGTCGCACCATGCTCGGTCAAGACCTGAGCGGCCTTGCACAGCGTGCCGGCGGTGTCGCAGATGTCGTCGACGATGATGCAGGTCTTGCCGGTCACGTCACCGATCACGGTCATCTCGGCGATCTCGCCGGGTTTCTCGCGGCGTTTGTCCACGATCGCCAGCGGTGCGCCGATGCGCTGCGCCAGATCGCGGGCGCGGGCCACGCCGCCGACGTCGGGCGAAATCACCATGACGTCCGACAGGCGGTTCTTGAAGTGGTGCAGGATATCCAGTGCAAAGACCGGAGCCGCGTAAAGGTTGTCCACCGGGATATCGAAGAAGCCCTGGATCTGGGCCGCATGCAGGTCCAGCGTCAGGACGCGGTCGACACCGGCCTCGGTCAGCAGGTTCGCAACCAGCTTGGCGCTGATCGGGGTCCGCGCCTTCGAGCGACGGTCCTGACGGGCATAGCCGAAATAGGGGATCACGGCGGTGATGCGCTGTGCCGACGACCGCTTCAGCGCGTCCGTCATGATCAGCAGTTCCATCAGGTTGTCGTTCGCCGGGTTCGAGGTCGACTGGATGATGAACATGTCCTCGCCGCGGACGTTCTCATAGACCTCGACGAAGATTTCCTGATCGTTGAAGCGCTCGACGCGGGCTTCGATCGGGGCGACATTCATGCCGCGATGCATCGACATGCGGCGGGCAATCGCATTGGCCAAAGGCCGGTTCGCGTTGCCCGCAATCAGCTTGGGTTCGGTCATGGCCGGCATGGCTTGCTCCGTCATTCTGAATATGGCGTATTGGTGCTGGATTCGTAAGATTGCGCCCCGCTTATCACCGCGTTAGCTTGCCCGCAAACCCCGGAGGGCCGCTTATGGCGCATATCGACTATTACTTTGGGACACAAAGCCCGTGGACCTATCTTGCGGGCAGCCGGCTCGAAGACATCGCCGCCCGGCATGGCGCCCAGATCACATACAAGCCGCTTGACCTGCTGCAGCTTTTCGACCGCACCGGCGGTATCCGCCCGGCCAATCGCCACGCCTCGCGCATGGAATACCGGGGGCAGGAACTGCGCCGCTGGTCCGAATATCTGGACATGCCGCTGAACCTGAAGCCCGCCTTCTGGCCGGTGAACCCTGCCCCCTCATCCTATGCGATCATCGCCGCGCAAAAGGCAGGTGGTGGCGATCTGCCCGCGCTGGTGCGCAGCTTTGTCCGCGCCGTCTGGGCCGAGGAACTGAATATCGCCGATGACCAGGTGATCCGCGCGAAATTGACAGCAGCGGGCTTCGATCCCGGTCTGGCCGATAGCGGGCTGTTCGTCGGCGCGCAGGCCTATGAGCGCAATCTGGAGGAAGCGGTCGAGGCCGGGGTCTTTGGCGCGCCCTTCTACATCGTCCGCGACAGCGGCGAGCGGTTCTGGGGTCAGGACCGGCTGGACTTCCTCGACCGCCATCTGTCGAGCCTGTGACGCCCATGCATATTCGAAACTGGCCGGGCCAAACCGAGCGCCCGGCGCTGGCGCTGCATTGCATGATGGGCAATGCCAGCTACTGGGGTCCCATCGCGGCAGGTCTTGCCAATCTGGTGCAGATCACCGCGCCCGACCTGCCGGGCCACGGGCAAAGCCCGGACTGGCCGGGCGAGCCTGATTTTCACACCCATGCCACCCGCCTGATCGCGCCGCTGATCACGCGGCCACTGGACCTGATCGGCCACAGCATCGGCGCGACCATCGCACTGCGCATCGCCGTTGCCGCCCCCGAGGCCGTCCGCAGCCTGACCCTGATCGAGCCGGTGCTGTTTGCCGCAGCCCCCGACCCCACCGCCGAGACCGAGTTGGAGACCATCCGCCGGCTGTCCCTTGACGGCATGGATGAGGAAGCGACCCGTCAGTTCCTGTCGCTTTGGGGAGAGGTCGATCTGGACCGACAGACCACCACAGGCCGGGCCCGGCTGATCCGGCAGATCGCCATGGTGGTATCGGGCAATGACACCCTGATGCGGGACAGCGCGAATATCCTGCGCGAGGGCGGGCTTGAGGCGATCGACGCGCCAGTGATGCTGATCATGGGCGGGGATTCCCCGCCAGTCATCGGGTCCATCGCCGAGGCTTTGGCCGAGCGCATGCAGGAGGTCGGTCTCGCGACAGTGCCGGGGGCCGGGCATATGCTGCCGATTACCCACCCGGATCAGGTCGCAGGGCTGATCCGGATGAACATTGAGCAGAGCTAGGGCCTAGTCGTCCGAGAAATCGTCAAGATGTGGCACGGGTCCGACGGCTATCCAACTGGCCCGGACCCGCGCCACACGCGTATCGCCCCAGGTGCGGAATTCAGCGCGGAACCCCTCGCGGGTGACATTGACTGCCTTGATGTCGACCCGCTGATTGCCGTTGACGCCAATGTCCCACATCGACAGCCCGATCTGCACCACAGGCGGTTCGACGAAGCTCTCGTCGAATCTGACCTCCCGCGCCTCCAGCCGAGAACCTTCTCCCGTCCACATCGGGCCGAGATCCTCAAAGGCCGAAAACATGTCGATGGAACCGTTGGCGATGCCCACGGCGTAATGACCGAACCGTCTCAAAGCTTTTCCCCCAAAGCGCCGGATTGCGGCGCCCCTATATAGATAAAGCCCCGGAATTACCGGGGCTTCAATTGATCTTCCGGTCAGGTTTCCTGCTTAATGCAGAAAATTAGACTGGTTGGGGTCCAGCCCGATATGGGTACCAAGGGCCTCCATGTCGGCCAGCAGCTTGACGGCTGCGGCGACGATCTCTTCCCCGGCAGTGCCACGCTCCTGCGCGACCTTCACCTGACGCTGGGCCTGAGCCATCATGTCATTGAAGATCTCTTGCGTCATCTCGGCGCGCGGATGTCCCCGCTCGGCCAGAAGGGTGACGGATTCGTTGTTGATCTCGGCGAAACCGCCGGTCACCGCGAACTCCGTCTCCGACCCGTCAGCCGCGACCACGGTGACAACACCGGGCCGCAGGTTGACGATGGCCGGCGCATGGCCGGGCATCGCCGTCAGGTCGCCATCGGCGCCGGGAAGGCGCACCTCGCGCACGGGAACGGAAACAAGGTTCCGTTCCGGCGAGACGAGGTCGAACTGCATCGTGTCGGCCATATCGCCCCCTTACGCCGCGTCAGCGGCGAGACGCTGCGCCTTGGCTTTCACTTCCTCGATGCCGCCGACCATGTAGAAGGCCGCTTCCGGCAGGTGGTCGTATTCACCGGCAACAACCGCCTTGAACGACTTGATCGTGTCTTCCAGCGGAACCTGAACGCCGTCCGAACCGGTGAAGACTTTCGCCACGTCGAAGGGCTGCGACAGGAAGCGCTGGATTTTCCGGGCGCGGGTCACCGTCAGTTTGTCTTCTTCCGACAGTTCGTCCATGCCGAGAATGGCGATGATGTCCTGCAGCGACTTGTATTTCTGCAGGATACCCTGAACCGCACGCGCGACGTTGTAGTGATCTTCGCCGACAACTGCCGGGTCGAGAATACGCGAGTTCGAGTCCAGCGGGTCCACGGCCGGGTAGATGCCCAGTTCCGAGATCGCGCGCGACAGAACGGTCGTGGCGTCGAGGTGGGCGAAGGTCGTGGCCGGAGCCGGGTCGGTAAGGTCATCGGCCGGGACGTAGACGGCTTGGATCGAGGTGATCGAGCCGTTCTTGGTCGAGGTGATGCGTTCCTGCATCGCGCCCATGTCGGTAGCCAGCGTCGGCTGGTAACCCACGGCGGACGGGATACGACCCAGCAGTGCCGACACTTCCGAACCCGCTTGGGTGAAGCGGAAGATGTTGTCGACGAAGAACAGAACGTCGGTGCCCGAGGCATCGCGGAACTGTTCGGCCAGCGTCAGACCGGTCAGCGCGACGCGCATACGGGCACCCGGCGGCTCGTTCATCTGGCCATAGACCAGCGCCACTTTCGATTCCGACAGGTTGTCGGGAACGATAACGCCCGATTCAACCATCTCGTGATACAGGTCGTTGCCTTCACGGGTCCGTTCACCAACGCCCGCGAACACCGAGTAACCCGAGTGCACTTTCGCGATGTTGTTGATCAGTTCCATGATCAGAACGGTCTTGCCCACGCCGGCGCCGCCGAACAGGCCGATCTTGCCGCCTTTGGAATAGGGCGCCAGCAGGTCGATGACCTTGATGCCGGTGACCAGGATTTCCGAAGCGGTCGCCTGCGAAGCGAAGTCCGGAGCCGGCTGGTGGATCGCGCGCTTGTCGGTGACGGTCAGCGGCGCACCTTCGTCAACGGGCTCGCCGACGACGTTCAGGATGCGGCCCAGCGTGACGTCGCCCACCGGAACCATGATCGGCTCGCCCAGGTCGGTGACCGGCAGACCACGGACCAGACCTTCGGTCGCGTCCATGGCGATGGTGCGGACAGTGTTTTCGCCCAGATGCTGTGCAACTTCCAGAACCAGACGCTTGCCGTTGTTCTCGGTCTCAAGAGCGTTCAGAATCGCGGGAAGTTGGCCGTCGAACTGTACGTCCACGACGGCGCCGATCACCTGCGTGATTTTTCCTTTGGCCTCTGCCATGTTATACCCCTACGTGTCAGAGCGCCTCGGCGCCCGAGATGATTTCAATCAGTTCCTTGGTGATCGCAGCCTGACGCGAGCGGTTATACTCGGTGGTCAGGCGATCGATCATGTCGCCGGCGTTGCGCGTGGCGTTGTCCATGGCGCTCATCCGTGCGCCCTGCTCGGACGCCGCGTTTTCCAGAAGCGCCGCAAAGATCTGCGTGGCCACCGAACGGGGCAGCAGATCGTTCAGGATCGCATTCTCATCCGGCTCGTAGTCGTAGAGCGACGAGGCACCGGCCTCGGACGTTTCTTCGATCACGGCGGGGATGACCTGCCGGGCAGTCGGAATCTGGCTGATGACGGATTCGAACCGGTTGTAGAACAGCGTGGCCACGTCGAAGCTGCCTGCTTCGAAGCGGTCGAGGATCTCATCCGCGATGCCGCGCGCATTGTCGTAACCGATGCGCTTGACCTCGCTGAGATCGACGTGATGCACGAACAGATCGCCGAAATCGCGTTTCAGCTGTTCGCGGCCCTTCTTGCCCACGGTCAGGATGGTCACCTCTTTGCCCTGCGAGCGCAGCTCGGCAAGGCGCAGACGTGCAAGCTTGACGATGGACGAGTTGAACCCGCCCGCAAGCCCGCGCTCCGAGGTCAGCACCACCAGCAGGTGCCGGCGATCTTCGCCGGTTCCCGCCAGCAGGCGCGGCGCCATGTCCGAGCCGGCTGCCGAAGCAGTCAACCCGGCCATGACAGCGGCCATCCGGTCAGCATAGGGACGCGCGGCTTCCGCCGCTTCCTGCGCACGGCGCAGTTTCGCGGCGGCGACCATTTGCATCGCCTTGGTGATCTTGCGCGTGTTCTTAACGCTGCCGATCCGGTTCTTTAGGTCCTTGAGGCTGGGCATCTATCCCTCCCTCAGGCGTAGGTCTTGGCGTAACCGTCCAGCGCTGCCTTGATCGATGCTTCCAGTTCGCCCGCAATCTTGCGGTCGTTCCGGGTCATGTCATCAAGCAGATCGGCTTTCTGGTTGCGCAGGAACTGGATCAGGCCCTGCTCCCACTTCGTCACGTCCTTGACCGGAACGGCATCGATATAGCCTTTGGTGCCGGCATAGATGACGATCACGATCTCGGCGTTGGTCAGCGGCGAGTATTGCGGCTGTTTCATCAACTCGGTCAGGCGCGCACCGCGGTTCAGCAGTTTTTGCGTTGCGGCGTCGAGGTCCGAGCCGAACTGTGCAAAAGCAGCCATTTCGCGATACTGGGCCAGTTCCAGCTTGACCGGACCTGCGACCGATTTCATCGCCTTGGTCTGAGCGGCCGAACCAACGCGCGACACCGACAGACCGGTGTTCACGGCCGGGCGGATGCCCTGGAAGAACAGTTCCGTTTCCAGGAAGATCTGACCGTCGGTGATCGAGATCACGTTGGTCGGGATATAGGCGGAAACGTCGCCGGCTTGGGTTTCGATGATCGGCAGAGCCGTCAGCGAGCCGTTGCCATTCGCGTCGTTCAGCTTGGCCGAACGCTCGAGCAGGCGCGAGTGCAGATAGAAAACGTCGCCCGGATAGGCTTCACGCCCCGGCGGACGGCGCAGCAGCAGCGACATCTGACGGTAGGCAACGGCTTGCTTGGACAGGTCATCATAGATGATCAGAGCGTCCATGCCGTTGTCGCGGAAGTATTCACCCATGGCGGTCGCCGAATAGGGTGCCAGGTACTGCATCGGAGCCGGGTCCGAAGCGGTCGCGGCGACGACGGTCGTGTAGGCCATCGCACCGGTTTCTTCCAGCTTTTTCACCAGCTGGGCAACGGTCGAGCGCTTCTGACCCACGGCGACATAGATGCAGTGCAGCGTCTTCATGCCATCGGCTTCGCGGCCGTTGTAGTTCTGCTGGTTCAGAATGGTGTCGAGCGCGATCGCGGTCTTGCCGGTCTGACGGTCGCCGATGATCAGCTCGCGTTGGCCGCGGCCAACGGGGATCATGGCGTCGACAGATTTCAGGCCGGTCGCCATCGGCTCGTGCACCGATTTGCGCGGCATGATGCCGGGGGCCTTCACGTCGGCGATACGGCGCTCGACGTTCTCGAGCGGGCCTTTGCCGTCGATCGGGTTGCCCAGAGCGTCGACAACGCGGCCCAGCAGGCCCTTGCCGGCGGGGACTTCCACGATGGCGCCGGTGCGCTTGACGGTGTCGCCTTCCTTGATCGAACGGTCGTCGCCGAAGATCACGATGCCGACGTTGTCGGTTTCAAGGTTCAGCACCATGCCGCGGATGCCACCCGGGAATTCGACCATTTCGCCGGCTTGGACTTTGTCCAGGCCGTAGACGCGGGCGATACCGTCACCGACGGACAGCACCTGCCCGACCTCGGCCACCTCGGCGTCCTGACCGAAATTCTTGATCTGATCCTTGAGGATGGCCGAGATTTCGGCTGCCTGGATTCCCATTATCCGACCTCTTTCATAGCATTCTGGAGGGAGGCGAGCTTCGAGCGGATCGAGCTGTCGATCATCTTCGAGCCCAGTTTAACGATCATGCCGCCGATGAGGGTCTCATCGACGCGCGCATTCAGTTTGATTTTCTTGCCCGATTTGCTGGCCAGAGTATCGGCCAGGCGGGTCTTCTGTTCTTCGGTCAGCTCAGTTGCACTGACCACATCGGCGGTCATCTCGCCACGCGCATCGGCGATCAGGCCGCGCAGCTTGGCGATGAATTGGGGCAGCGTGAACAGCCGGCGGTTCTTTGCCAGCAGACGCAGCGTGTTGGTCAGCTCGACCGACAGGCCCATGCGCTCGGCCAGCGCGGCAATCGCGGACTCCTGCGCGTTGCGGCCATACAAAGGCGAGACGGTCAGGTCACGAAGATCCGCGCTTTCGTCAAGGGCGGCAGCCAGGCTGTCGATTTGCGTGGACAGGGCGTCAAGACCCGAATCCTTCACCAGATCGAAAAGGGCCTGTGCATAACGCCCGGCGATATCAGCGGAAATCGAAGCGGAATTGGCCACGGTCATCCTTCCGGTTTGCGCAAGCTCCGCTGGCGGGCCTACCCTTGGCTTGGGCAGGTCAGTCACGGAGCGCGGGTCAAAGGGCTCCTTAGGCCGTGCCCGGCCGCAAGTATCCCGAAAAATCTGCCGCGTCATTAGCAGGTGCTTTCCCGTGCCGCAACCGCATTGAACACGGAATTGCGAGGGTTTGCGCCCTTCGTCGGATAACGCGGCGACAATGAGTTGGAGGATTGCGCTAACGGTCTGTGGAACCGGGTTTTCCGGCCTCGGGGACAGCTGCGCGATGCAGGTGCGACGGCTCGCCGCGCCCCCGCGCGATCTTGCCGCTGCCGGCGGGTTTGGGGCGCGCGATCCCCTCAAGCAGGTCCAGCGGGCTGGGCACCGTCAAACGGCGCAGCCGGCCAATGGGGGCCTGCATCTGCTTGCTGAACTCGCCCAGCACCACGCCTGCGACCAGAACCTGACTGACGCGGCTGCCCATGCGCTCCCACATCTGGGCGCTGCGCAACCAGAAGCGGCGGTCCGAGGGCGGGATATACAGTGCCGCTCCTGTCGTCTCGGCAACAAAACCCGCGCTGCGCCCCAATGCCTCAAGCTGGCCGACCGTATAGCTGCGGCCAAAGCCAAAGGGCGTCGCATCGGATCGCGCCCAAAGCCCGGTGCGGTTCGTCGCCATGACCAGCATCCGTCCGCCCGGCCCCAGCACCCGCCACGCCTCGGCCAGCACGGCCTGCGAATGGTCAGCGGTCTCAAGTGCATGCAGCAGGATCAGCCGGTCGACGCTTCCGGTGTCCAGCGGCCAAGCGGTTTCCTCGCACAGGACCGCGCAATTGGGCATGCCCGGCGGCCATGCCATGACCCCCTGCGGCCCCGGCATCAGGCTGATCACCCGCCGCGACCGGCCCAGATAGGGGCGCTGCATCGGCGCAGCAAAGCCGTATCCGGCCAGCGTCATGCCTGCGGTCTTATCGGGCGGCCAAAGCTGGGTCAGCCGGTCTCGCAGCACTTTTTGCACCACGCGCCCCAGCGCCCGGTTGTAGTAGAATTTCCGCAGCTCGATCACGTCGTGATGCATTGCGCCTCTCGTCAGCTCGGGCCAGACTGCGGCAAAGCGAAGGATTTGCCAATGCCGCTGGAACTGGTCCCAGTCCGCTGCCTGACTGACAATTATGCGTGGCTGCTGCACGGCAACGGCCAGACCGCCCTGATCGACGCACCCGAGGCCGCCCCCATCCTGCATGAGCTGGCAGCACGGGGCTGGACGCTGGATCTGATCGCCCTGACCCACCACCACGCCGACCACATTCAGGCCGTCCCCGAGATCGTCGCCGCAACCGGCGCCAAGGTCGCGGGCAACGCGCTGGACGCCGCACGGCTACCGCCACTGGACATCGCGCCCCACCCCGGTGAGACCATTTCGATCTGTGACGAGCAGGCTCAGGTCATCGACGTCTCCGGCCATACCATCGGCCATGTCGCCTTTTACCTGCCCGCCTCACGCATGGCGTTCACCGCCGACAGCCTGATGGCGCTTGGCTGCGGACGCCTGTTCGAGGGCACGCCGCAGATGATGTGGGACAGCCTGTCGCGGCTGAACGCACTCCCCGGAGAAACGCTGATCTGCTCGGGCCATGACTACTGTCTGGGCAATGGCAAATTCGCCCTTTCGGTCGATCCGGACAATGATGCATTGAGGCAACGCCTTGATGACACCGCAGCGGGCAGACGTCCCTGTGCCCCGGCGACGCTGGATGACGAACGCGCGACCAATCCGTTTCTCCGCGTTGCAGAATTGCGTCACCCTCTGGGTATGGCCGATGCCGGGGATGCCGCTGTTTTTGCTGAACTTCGCGCACGAAAGGACAGGTTCTGAGGCCATCGCCGCAGCGCAGCAAGAGATTTATGCCATCCCCCTGTCCCCGTCCAATGATTGTCGGCTGCGCAGAGGGGCTGCTTGAAATTCCGGCATGCGGCAATCACATCTCATTCAACCGTCGGAGTTTCGGCATCAGGCAAGGCAAATACCGCTTGAATTGCGCGAGATTCCGCCAAAACTTAATTGTATCGTGACAGTCTGGTCAGGTGGACCGCCCCCTTGCGGCCCATACCGCCAGCCGACTGACAGGAGCTGAATCGTGCCGTCCTTTTCGAACACTTTGGAACAGGCAATCCATTCCGCGCTGGCCTTGGCCAATGAGCATCGCCATGAACTCGCCACGCTCGAGCATCTGCTGCTTGCGCTGACCGAGGAACCCGATGCAGTCAAGGTAATGCGGGCCTGCAACGTCGATCTGGACGAATTGCGCCGCATGCTGGTTGAATTCATCGAGGACGATCTTTCGACGCTGATTACCGATGTCGAGGGCTCGGAAGCCGTCCCCACCGCTGCCTTCCAGCGGGTGATCCAGCGCGCCGCAATCCATGTCCAGTCCTCGGGCCGGACTGAAGTGACCGGGGCCAATGTCCTTGTCGCCATCTTCGCCGAGCGGGAATCGAACGCCGCCTTCTTCCTGCAGGAACTGGACATGACCCGTTACGACGCGGTCAATTTCATCGCGCATGGCGTGGCGAAAAATCCGTCCTATTCCGAAAACCGCACCGTGCAGGGCTCGGACCAGCCCGGTGAGGAAACCCAAAACGAGACGCCCCCCGCCAAGGACGAATCCGCGCTGGCGAAATACTGCGTCAACCTGAACAAGAAGGCCTCCAAGGGCGATGTCGACCCGCTGATCGGCCGCGCCGATGAGGTCGAGCGCTGCATTCAGGTCCTCTGCCGCCGCCGCAAGAACAACCCGCTGCTGGTGGGCGATCCCGGTGTGGGCAAGACCGCCATCGCCGAGGGGCTGGCGCTGAAGATCACGCGGGGCGAAACCCCAGATGTGCTGGCAGGTTCCACCATCTTCTCGCTCGACATGGGCGCACTGCTGGCCGGGACCCGCTATCGCGGCGATTTCGAGGAACGCCTGAAAGCCGTGGTCAAAGAGCTTGAGGACCACCCCGACGCGATCCTGTTCATCGACGAGATCCACACCGTCATCGGTGCGGGCGCGACCTCGGGCGGGGCGATGGATGCCTCGAACCTGCTGAAACCGGCACTGTCGGGCGGCAAGCTGCGCTGCATGGGTTCGACCACCTATAAGGAATTCCGCCAGCATTTCGAAAAGGATCGCGCCCTTTCCCGTCGCTTCCAGAAGATCGACGTGAATGAGCCGACCGTGCCCGACACGATCAAGATCCTGATGGGGCTGAAACCCAGCTTCGAAAAGCACCACGACCTGCGCTACACCAATGACGCGATCCGCATGGCGGTGGAACTGTCGGCGCGCTACATCCATGACCGCAAGCTGCCCGACAAGGCCATCGACGTCATCGACGAAGCCGGTGCCGCCCAGCATCTGGTCGCCGAAAGCAAGCGCCGCAAAACCATCGGCCCGAAGGAAATCGAGGCCGTCGTGGCCAAGATCGCCCGCATTCCCCCGAAAAGCGTGTCCAAGGACGATGCGGCGGTGCTGAAGGATCTGGAAGCCACGCTGAAACGGCTGGTCTTTGGTCAGGACGTAGCAATCTCGGCGCTGTCCTCCTCGATCAAGCTGGCCCGTGCCGGCTTGCGCGAACCTGAAAAGCCCATCGGCAACTATCTGTTCGCGGGCCCGACCGGCGTCGGCAAGACCGAGGTGGCCAAGCAACTGGCCTCGACCCTTGGCGTGGAACTGCTGCGCTTCGACATGTCGGAATACATGGAGAAACATGCGGTCTCGCGGCTGATCGGCGCGCCTCCGGGCTATGTCGGCTTCGATCAGGGCGGGCTGCTGACCGACGGCGTCGACCAGCATCCGCATTGTGTGCTGTTGCTGGATGAGATCGAAAAGGCCCACCCGGATGTCTACAATATCCTGCTGCAGGTGATGGATAACGGGAAGCTGACCGACCATAACGGTCGTCAGGTCGATTTCCGCAACGTGATCCTGATCATGACCTCGAACGCGGGCGCTGCCGACCAAGCAAAAGCCGCTTTCGGCTTTGGTCGCGACCGCCGCGAGGGCGAGGATACCGCCGCCATCGAGCGCACCTTCACGCCGGAATTCCGCAACCGTCTGGATGCGGTAATCAGCTTCGCTCCGCTGTCGCGCGATATCATCGTGCAGGTGGTCGAGAAATTCGTCCTGCAACTGGAAGCCCAACTGATTGATCGCGGCGTCCATATCGAACTGACCGACGAGGCCGCGCATTGGCTGGCTGAGAAGGGTTACGACGACAAGATGGGCGCGCGTCCGCTGGGCCGCGTGATTCAGGAAACGATCAAGAAACCGCTGGCCGAGGAGCTGCTGTTCGGCCGCCTGACCAAAGGCGGCGTGGTCCGCGTCCGGATCGAGGACGACAAGCCCGTCTTCGACATCACCGGCCCGGAGGCACCGCGCATCAGCAAATCAAAGCCGCCGCTGCTGACCGCAGATTGATCGGCACAACATGATCCAAAGGGGCGGCGCATCAGCACCGCCCTTTTTTCATGCGCAATCGGCCTCGGTCTTCGCCGACAGGGCAACCTCGCCCAGCAGCGTCGACGTATCCGCAAGCCGCGCAAAATCGGCCTCCAGATGGGCCATGGTGACGTCAAAGATCGTTTGGGCGGAAAGATTGGCGGCAGGTAACGCAAAGCCGATGACGGCATCCCTTGCCACCGTCATGCGAAATCCCAGATCCGCCCCTGCCCGGACGGTCGAGTTCACACAAAACCCCGCAATCGCGCCTGCCACGACCAGATCGGTTATCCGATGCGCCGCCAGATATGCGGCAAGATCGGTCGAGGCAAAGGCCGATGAGGTGCGCTTGATGAAAACGGCCTCATGGCCTTTAGCCTCGGCGCAGGCCATGGGCGGGAAACCCGGTCCATCCGGATGAAAGGCCGAAGCCGGCTCGGCCTCTTGATGGCGGACATGGATGATGGGCAGTCCGGTGCCGCGAAAAGCAGCCGCAAGCGCGGCAATGTGTTTCCCCGCCTTTGGATTCACATGATCCAGCCCGCTCTCGATCCGGTGCTGCATTTCCATCTGCATGTCGATGATGATGAGCGCCTGCATTGCGGAACCTCCCGTCGCGGGGCTCATTTCTTCGCCCGGCCTTCCTTGATCTTCGCGGCCAGATCCTTCGCCACGGCGAATGACCCCTTGATCCGATCGGCATCCGTCGGCCAGTCGCGCAGCACCACGATCTTGTTATCGGTGACCTTGGCCTGCCCCTTCTGGTCGTGGATAAACTCGACCAGACCGGCGGGATTGGGGAATTTGTCGCCGTGGAACTGGATGGTCACGCCCTTGGGGCCGGCGTCCAGTTTCGAGATATTCGCCCGCTTCGCCATCGCCTTGATGCGGATGACCAGCAAAAGCGTATTCACCTCGCGCGGCAGCGGGCCGAAGCGGTCGATCAACTCGGCGGCAAAGCCCTCGAGTTCCACCTTGGTCGTCAACTCGGCCAGACGGCGATACAGGCCCAGCCGCACGTCCAGATCGGGGATATAGCTTTCCGGGATCGTCACCGGCACGCCAAGGTTCAGTTGCGGTGCCCATTCATCCTCGGGCGTGCCCTCGATCTCGCCGGATTTCAGCTTGGCGATCGTTTCCTCCAGCATCTGCTGGTACAGCTCAAAGCCGACTTCCTTGATATGGCCCGACTGCTCCTCGCCCAGCAGGTTCCCGGCCCCGCGCAGGTCCAGATCCTGCGAGGCCAGATTGAAGCCCGCACCCAGACTGTCGATGGCACCAAGGAATTTCAGCCGCCGCATCGCCTGCGGGGTCAAAGGCACACGCGGTTTGGTCGTCAGATAGCAATAGGCCCGCGTCTTGGACCGCCCGACCCGTCCCCGGATCTGGTAAAGCTGCGACAGGCCGAACATGTCGGCCCGCCACACAACCATCGTGTTCGCGGTTGGAATATCCAGCCCCGATTCCACGATGCTTGTCGCCACCAGAACATCGGCACCCCGGTCGTAGAAGGCGTTCATCCGCTGATCCAGATCGCCCGCCGCCAACTGTCCATGCGCGACGATATAGCTGACCTCGGGGACGTGTTCCTTCAGCCAGTCCTCGATCTCGGGCAGGTCGGTCAGGCGCGGCACGACAAAGAAGCTTTGCCCGCCGCGATATTTCTCGCGCAAAAGCGCCTCGCGGATCGTCACGCTGTCGAATTCACTGACATAGGTGCGGATCGCAAGCCGATCGACCGGGGGCGTCCCGATGATCGACAGATCGCGCACCCCGGTCAGCGACAGTTGCAGCGTGCGCGGAATCGGCGTCGCGGTCAGGGTCAGCACGTGGATGTCGCTGCGCAACTCCTTCAGGCGTTCCTTGTGACCGACGCCGAAATGCTGCTCCTCATCGACGATCAGCAAGCCCAGATTCTTGAACCGCACCTGTTTCGCCAGCACGGCATGAGTGCCGACGACAATATCGACCGTGCCTTCGGCCAACCCCTTGCGCGTTTCGGTGGCGTCTTTCGCACTGACAAAGCGCGACAAGGGCCGGACATTGATCGCCGTGCCGCGGAAGCGGTCGGCGAAGGTGCGGAAATGCTGGCGCGCCAGCAGCGTGGTCGGCGCGACCACCGCGACCTGACGCCCCTGAGACGCCGCGATAAAGGCCGCGCGCATGGCCACCTCGGTCTTGCCAAAGCCCACATCGCCGACGACCAGCCGGTCCATCGGGCGACCGGCGGCCAGATCCTCGGCCACGTCACTGATCGCGGTCGCCTGATCGTCGGTTTCGGCATAGGGGAAGCGGGCGGCGAAGCCCTCGATCTCGTGATGCTCGGGCTCCAGCACGGGCGCGGGACGCAGCAGGCGTTCGGCGGCGACCCGCATCAGCTTGTCGGCGATCAGCTTGATGCGCTCTTTCAGCCGGGCCTTGCGGGCCTGCCAAGCGCCACCGCCCAGCTTGTCGAGCATCCCCTCTTCGTGGCCATAGCGGCTGAGCAGTTCGATATTTTCGACCGGCAGATACAGCCGATCACCGCCCGCATATTCCAGCGCCACGCAATCATGCGGGACCTTCAGCGCCATGACGGTTTCAAGGCCGGTATAGCGCCCGATGCCATGTTCCACGTGAACAACCAGATCGCCGGGGGACAGGGTCTGGGTGTCGCGCAGGAAATTCTCGGCCTTGCGGCGCTTTTTCGCGCCCCGGATCAGCCGGTCGCCCAACACGTCCTGTTCCGAGATGACCGCCAAAGGCCCCGTCGCCTGACCGTCCGAGACGAAGCCTTCGTCCAGCGGCCAGACCGCCAGACCCAAGCTGCCCGGCTGATCGGGCAGGTCGCGCATCGTGTCGATGTTTTTGGCGCCCTTGATCCCCTCATCGGCGATTAGCCCGGCCAGACGTTCGCGCGCACCTTCCGAGAAGCTGGCGATCACCACCCGGCGCGAGGCTTGAAGGCTGCGGACATGATCCGCCAAGGCCTTGAACAGATCGCCTTTTTCGGCCTGACGTTCGGGCGCGAAATTCCGGCCCACGCGCCCGCCCGCATCCAGCACGCCCGGTCCCGGCGGCTGGTTCAGCACCGACAGCCGCAACACCCGATGGGCACTCAGCCATGATTTCCACTCGACCTCATCGGGGAACATCAGTTCGGGCGGCACCGGACGATAGACATTGTCCGTGCCACCCTTGCGCTTGAGCGCCTCGCGGCGGGCGTCGAACTGTTCGCCAATGGTGTGCCAGCGCGCATCGCGGACCTGTTCAACATGATCGTCAGTCACCACCGAGGCGTCGGGCAGATAGGAAAACAGGCTGTCCATACGTTCATGGAACCAAGGCAGCCAATGCTCCATCCCGGCCATCTTGCGACCGGCGCTGATGCCCTCATACAGCGGGTCATTCGCGCCGCCGCCATATTCGGCGCGGTAGTTCTGACGGAACCGGGTGATCGCCGTTTCGTCCAGGATCACCTCGGACATGGCAGCCAGTTCGACATGATCCAGCTTTTCGGTCGAGCGCTGGGTCTCGGCATCGAAGCGGCGGGCGCTTTCCAGCACGTCCCCGAACATGTCCAGCCGGATCGGACCGGAATCCCCCGGCGGATAGATGTCGATGATCCCGCCCCGGACGGCAAAATCGCCGGGTTCGGTCACGGTCGGGGATTGCGAGAAACCCATCCGCGTCAGGAAGGCGCGCAAAGCCCCCTCATCCAGACGGCTGCCGACCGAGGCCGCGAAGCTGGCCTCGCGCAGTGCCTCGCGCGGGGGGACGCGCTGCATCGCCGCCGACAGCGTCGTCAGCAGCACGAACGGCCCCTTCAGCGCCTGATGCGCCAAGGCGGTCAGCACCGCCATGCGCGCGGCCATCACGCCGGGCGCGGGCGAGACCCGGTCATAGGGCGTGGTGTCCCATGCCGGGAAATCCAGCACGAGCGCCTTGGGATCGTAAAAAGCCAGTGCCGCCCGCATCGCGGCCATGCGCCGGTCGTCGCGGGCGATATGGATCACCGGCTGGCCACGGGAAAGCTCGCGCAGGATCAGCGCGGCATCTAGCCCCTCGGGGGCGCCGGAAAGGATCAGATGGTCGGACATGGTTGCTGAGGTAAAGCCACTGCCGGTGAAGTCAAGCGGCGCGCGTCAGAAGCCGAAAGGATGGGCCAAAAACCACAGCGCGCCGCGATAGGCGGTCATCACCACGACAAGGATGGAAACCACCGTGACCCCGGCCCGATGCCAACGCATCAGGCGGGCGGCGCGGCGGGCGGCCTCGTCCACGGACAACTCGCCCGCGCCTGCCGCCTCGACCAGCGGGGTCAGCTTCCGGGCCAGCCGCAGTTCAACCGGGAACAGCGCGACAAAGGGCAGGATCAGCAGGACCAGCGCCTGCGCCATCTCCAGCCCATAGACAAAGCCCAGCAGGAACAGCGCGCTGAAGGCAAAGGTCGCGACGAACAGCATCAGCACGCCCTCGACCCCGGCCAGCCGCCAGCGCGGCAGGGTCAGCGACAGCCAGTCGAGCAGCTGGAACGCGGCGGCATCGTCATTCGCATCCTGCGGCATTCGGCGCACCTGCTGGACGACATCATAGGGCACGCCCACGACCTTGCGCGCCGCCAGCGACCAGACCAGCGCCAGCAGCAGCCAGAACCAGATCGACCCAAAGGATCTGCTGTCGAGAAGGGCAAGGATTCCTTCGGTCAAGGTCATGTCGTCTCCTGAGACATCGCCCGGACCCTAATCGCGGGTTGCACAAAGGAAAACCGGGAATTGAGACGGTCCGGCGGCAGGGGTTGCGCCTCTGCAACTGAGGGTGCAGTTTCGGGGCCGGAATTGCGCCCGCCCTGCCGGGTGCCTCGTCAGGAAAGTGCTGCCATGTCCGCCAACCCGATCGTCGCCCCCTTCCCGGCCGCCCGCCTGCGCCGCCTGCGTCGCACGCCCGCACTGCGCGCCATGACGACCGAAACCACCCTGACCCCCGGCAACCTGATCTGGCCGATCTTTGTGACCGAGATCGCTGGCGGCGAGGGCGAGATCCCCTCGATGCCGGGTGTGGACCGGCTGACGCTGGACGGCGCGAAGCGGGCGGCAGAAACCGCGATGCGGCTGAACATCCCGGCCATCTGCATTTTTCCCCATTCCGATCCCGACCTGAAAACCGAAGCCTGCGAGCGCGCCTGGGACCCGGACAATATCGGCAACCGCGCCATCCGCGCGATCAAGGAGGTCGCGCCCGATCTGGCGGTGATGACCGATATCGCGCTGGACCCCTATAACGCCAATGGCCATGACGGGCTGGTCCGCGACGGGGTGATCCTGAACGACGAAACCGTCGAGGCGCTGGTGCGCATGGCGCTGGTGCAGGCGGAATCCGGGGCAGATATCCTTGGCCCCTCGGACATGATGGATGGGCGCATCGGTGCGCTGCGCCTGGCGCTTGAGGGTGCGGGCCACAAGGACGTGGCGATCCTGTCCTATGCGGCGAAATATGCCAGCGGCTTCTATGGCCCCTTCCGCGATGCCGTGGGGGCCTCGGGGCGGCTGGTCGGCGACAAGAAGACCTACCAGATCAACCCGGCGAACCGCGAGGAGGCCATGCGCTGCGTCGCCCGCGATCTGGCCGAGGGGGCGGACATGGTCATGGTCAAGCCCGGCCTGCCCTATCTGGACATCTGCCGGATGGTGAAGGACCAGTTCGCCGCGCCGACCTATGCCTATCAGGTCAGCGGCGAATACGCGATGCTCGAGGGGGCGATCCGCAACGGCTGGCTCAAGCGCGATGTCGTGGCCGAAAGCCTGCTGTCCTTCCGCCGCGCGGGCTGCGACGGCATCCTGACCTATTACGCGCCACAGGTCGCTGAAATGCTGGCATGAGGGGCGGATTGCCCCTATCATCCGCGCCTAACGGGCGGGTCAACCGTCGATCAAAGGGATGAGGGAAGTATGAAATCCATCAACGGGCTAAGCCGGCGCAACATGCTGCTGCTTGGCGGGGCTGCGCTGGGACTGGCGGCCTGCTCGAATGCGGTCGGGCAGGATGCCGAGGGGCGGCTGGACGCACGGGTGGATGCCACGCGCAACTTCCTGCTGCAAAATTATCCGGGTGCCGCGCCCATGATCGAGAATGCAAAGGGCGTGCTGTACATGCCCCTGATGACCGAGGCGGGTTTCGGTTTCGGCGGTGCATACGGTCAGGGCGCGCTGCGCATCAACAATGCGACGGTGGATTACTATTCAGCCACGCAGGCCAGCGTCGGTTTCCAGATCGGCGCGCAGCAATATGCGCATGTGCTGATCTTCCAGACTGATGCGGCGCTGGCCGATTTCCGCAGCGCCCCCGGCTGGGTGGCCGAGGCGGATGCCTATTACGCCCTGCCCTCACGCGGGCTGGCGCTTGGCGCCGATACCATTACCGCCCAGCAGCCGGTCGTCGCCATGATCTTTGGCCAATCCGGGCTGATGGCCGGGGCATCGATCGCCGGGACGAAATACAGCCGGGTGATTCCCTCGACTTTCTGAGGCGGAATGGAAAAGGGCCGCGGCATTGCCAGCGGCCCATTTTGTCTGATTTCAGCTGCCGTGGATGATGCGGACGTAATTCGTCGTCTCGCGATAGGGCGGCACGCCGCCATATTTTGCCACCGCCCCCGGCCCGGCATTATAGGCCGCCAGAGCCAGCTTCCAGCTGCCGAAAGTGTTGTACATCATCCGCAGGTAGCGCGCGCCACCTTCCAGATTTTGTTTGGGATCGTTGGGGTTCACCCCCAGCTTGGCCGCCGTGCCGGGCATCAGCTGCGCCAGCCCCTGCGCGCCCTTATGCGACCGCGCCGAGGGGTTCCAGCCGGATTCCTGCTGGACCAGGCGCAGGAACAGATCCTCGGGCACGCCATGCTTGCGCGCCATGGCGCGGGCATGGGGCAAATATTCGCTGCGGCGACTGCCGCGATAGGCCGGGATCGCGGTGGGCAAAGCGATGTCCACCACGCTTTTCGACGATGTCCCGGCGGGCTTCAGCCGGGACGATTGCTGATATTGGCCGGAAAGCCGGGAATCCATCAGGCGGGTCTGGCGCTCGAACTGGGCGATCCGCGACTTGCCGCTTTTCTGAAGCCGCAGCCCTTCGGCCGAGGCCGGTACCGCAAGGCTGCACCCCAAAGTCAGGGCCAGCACCGCATGGCCCAGAGAACGCAGCCGGGCGCGTGCAGGTAAAAGCATCTCTCGTCCCTCATGCCGACATTGGTTTTTTGCGTGGCAGTATAGCGCAAAGCAGGCAAAACGCTGCAAGCCTGTTTTGACTAAGGGCCGATCACACTCGATATCGGCAGATTCCCGCCCAAATCATGTCCCCTGCGACCCAGCGGACATGACCGGCATTCCCCTTGCCGCCACGGGGCAAGAAGCGGTAAACCAGCGGAAACGAGACATACAAAGACAAAGGACCGTTTGCATGGCAGGCAGCGTCAACAAGGTGATCCTGATCGGCAATCTGGGTCAAGACCCCGAAATCCGTAGTTTCCCCAGCGGGGGCAAGGTCGCCAACCTGCGCATCGCCACGTCCGAGACCTGGAAGGACCGCAATACCGGCGAGCGCAAGGAGCGCACCGAATGGCACACCGTCGCCATTTACTCCGAGCCGCTGGTCCGTGTGGCCGAGCAGTTCCTGAAAAAGGGCTCCAAGATCTATGTCGAGGGCCAGTTGGAAACCCGCAAGTGGCAGGACCAGCAAGGCAATGACCGCTATTCGACCGAAGTGGCCCTGCGCCCCTTCCGCAGCGAATTGACCATGCTCGACGGCCGCGGCGGCGCGGGTGGCGGTGGCGGTCGTGACGACAGCTATGGCGGCGGCGGTTACGGTGGTGGCTATGAGGGTGGTTCCTCGGGCGGCGGCTATTCCGGCGGTGGCCGCGGCGGCCAGTCCTCGGGCGGCCAACCTGCTGGCGGGCGCCCGGATTTCGACGATGAGATCCCGTTCTAAAACTCACTGCGCCTGAATCTGTAAAGATTTAGGCTGCATATTCCCGCGATACCTAGCGTTATTGAGTTGCACTCAGAACGCTAGGTATTTTGCTGCCTGGTGAAATGACCTTCAGGGCAGGATGTAAAGAATGCCGGGCTTCAGGTCAGAATGATCGTCACGGGATCAGGGGGAGCAAATGCCCCGCCCCGTGATGGTGCCCCGGACGAACGGCGAAAGATTTTGGCCGCCCATTGGGTATGCCGATCTTTCAGCATCAAGCGATGAAGATCGTCATGTTCGCCGCGCGCTTTTCCCCAGTCGAGGCGAACATGCTACGCAAGACCATGGCCACATTCCGGTCGCGCGGCACCATTGGCGAGCTGGAATACCTGATGGTCGGGCGCGTGGTAGAACGCGGTTAACCAGCCGGAATCACACACTGCTGCTTCGACCAGATCAAGGGTTTCGGAGAATACGGCTTTTCCGAAAGCCCTGCGGCGGTCTTCGCGCCTCTGGTCTATGTTTCGGTCTGGCTGCACTGCCATTACCCGGAGCCTTTGCGGCGGCACTGTTGAACAGCCAGTCGATGGGCTTCTATGCCCCGGCCCAGATCGTGCGCGACGACCGCGAGCATGGCGTCAGGGTACTGCCGGTGGATGTGAATTTCAGCGACTTGGACAGCCTGCTGGAGCCTTGCGGGGTCGCTCTTCACCTGCGGTTGGGGCTGCGGTAGGTGGACGGGATGCCGCGGGCACAAGCGACGCGGCTGGTGACGGCGCGGGACGCGGCTTTTGCCGATCTGGCCGATATTCAGGCCCGCGGGTACGGCTGGGATGCCCGCTCCATCAGCCAGATCGCGGTCGCGTATGCTATGCGCTCGATGGAACTCGATCGGGGCGGGGCGCTGTAGCAAGCCCGCGCGCTGCGCGATGCGCCTGACCTGCCGCTGTTTCAGAACAAAGATGAGGGCGACGAGCCCGAGGTCACCCTGCCCGCCATGCCGCTTTGCGAACATGTAACTGCCGATTACCAAACCCTGCGCCTGTCACTGAAGGCCCATCCCATGACCTTCCTACGCCGCAACATGACCCGGCAGGGCTATGTCGGCGCAAGCGGGCTTGCCGGGGTCGCGAATGGCGCGGCACTGCGCATGGCCGGGATCGTGCTGATCCGCCAGCGCCCCGGCAGCGCCAAGGGCGTCTGCTTTATCACGCTTGAGGATGAGACGGGCAGCGTCAATCTGGTGGTCTGGCCCAAGGTCTTTGCCACCTTCCGTAAGGTAGCGATGACGGCGCGGCTGCTGGAAGTGCATGGCCACCTGCAACGCAGCGACGGGGTGACTCATGTGGTGGCGGACTGGCTGGGCGACCGCTCGGATGCGCTGCTTCGATTGTCGGGTGAGCAACAGCGCGGCGATTTGCCTGCACCACGTCCCGGCCATCCGCGCCAGCACCGTATTTTGCCCCGTTCGCGCGATTTTCACTGATCTAGGGGCCAGAATCGCAAAGACCGCGTCCCTTTCGAGGCGCGGTCCTGCTTGATCGTCACGGATCGGCAGATCTTACTTGATCTTGCCTTCCTTGTATTCGACGTGCTTGCGCACAACCGGGTCATATTTGTTAACCGTCATTTTCTCGGTCATCGTGCGGGCGTTCTTCTTGGTGACGTAGAAGTGCCCCGTCCCGGCCGAGGAGTTCAGGCGGATCTTGATCGTCGTCGGCTTCGCCATTTGCTTCGCTCCTGCTGTGGGGCAAAACGCGTATAGCAAACCCCGTGGAATCTCTTGGAGCCCGCCTTTTATCCGTCGGGGCGTCGAAGTCAACGGGGAATCAGGTCGAAAGCCGCCGTTTCCTCGGAAAACCACCCGGAAAGCCCCGGCAGTAAACGTATTCGACCCTCGGGGCGTCGCTCAGCCCAGTGATGCCACCCTGCCGCACAGATGAGGCGGATGTCGCCAGACATGCCAAAGGGTGATTCCCGGCTGGCCCTGCCTCTCGACATCGCAAACAGGGGAATCGTCGGCGTTCGCCGGCAAGCGCAACGACCCGCATTAAAACGCGAAATGGCTACGCACCCCTCCACCATGTAAAGGGGACAAAACCATACTGACTCAAGACGGATCAAAACGCGCGGACGGCCTGTAAGCCGGATCTTGTTCCGGGGTTGCCCCCTTCGATGACCATTCCTCTGGTCCCGCCATTGCTGACGGGATCTAGCTGCCAACCCGGACCTGCTGGGGCGAAAGCAGCCCTGTCTTGCGACACGCGGTCCCTATTCGGCATTGCTCCCGGTGGGGCTTGCCTTGCCGGTCCTGTTACCAGTCCCGCGGTGGGCTCTTACCCCACCGTTTCACCCTTACCCATGCATGCATGGGCGGTCTGTTCTCTGTGGCGCTTTCCCTGGGGTTGCCCCCGCCGGGCGTTACCCGGCACCGTGCCTTCATGGAGTCCGGACTTTCCTCGACGATTGCTCGCCGCGGTCATCCGGCCATCCGCGCAAGGGCCAGATAAGCCGCCGCTTGCGGGCGGTCAAGCACCCTCAGCACTGATCCAGGCCTTGGCAGCCTCCAGCCCGCTGCCGGGAAAGACCGCGACCTCGCCCGGCATCAGCGGCGCAAACAGCTTCACCGAGCGCGTGATCCAGCCGATATCGGTGACCAGCGCCACCCGCTCAAAGCTGCGCCAATGCGTCAGACCCAGCCGCGCATCGTCCCAGATCGCCCCGGCGCTGTAGCCGTCGAAATCCGGCCCCAGCACCATGACCAGCCGCAGCTTGCCATGTGCCTTTTCCTTGTCGCGGACCAGGGGGATCAGCACATCCTCATAGTCCCGCGAGGTGACCTCGCCCAAAGCCTCAAGCGCGATGACATTGTCGGGGAAGCCTGCCAGCATCCGGTAGCCCTCGGGCTCGACCTCGGTCGAGCCGGCCCAGGTGATGGCCTTGTCCTGATCCTTCACGTCGAAATGACGCAGCCGGGCGCGGACAAAGACATTGGCGATGCCGGGCATGAAGGAAAGACCCGTTGCATCGGTCACCACCGCCACCCGCGGCAGGATGGCGGCATGCTTGCGCACCACGTCGAAATGCGCGCGCAGGGCGGCCAACCCCTCCCAATGGGGGACGCCCTTGGGCAGCACGACCAGCCCCGGCATGCGCTTATGCTGGGCGATGTAATCGTCGATGGTCTTGCCCAGCCCCTCGAAGTCCGAGGCCGGCAGCGGCCCCTCTGGACGGGCAAGGATCACGTTCCGCTTTTCGTCGATCTGGATATCAAGCATTTCGGGAACTCCCATCATGGCAGATCCCAACGCATGATCCCGGTTTTCGGTTCTCAGAACGGAACGTCGTCCAGATTGCCGCCTGCTGATGCGGGCTGCACATAGCCCGCCTTGATGGTCTTGAAACCGGTCGGGAACTGGATGGTCAGCGTGTCCTCGGCAATGCCCATGATGGTGCCATTGCCGAACTTCTGGTGGAAGACCCGGTCGCCCACCGCATAGCTGGTGGCGGGCGTGGCATCGATGGTGATGGGCGCGGCGCGCGGCGTGACCGCCGGACGGGTGGCGCTGCGGTCCTGCATGCGCTTCCACCCCGGAGAATTATAGACATCGGCTTTGGCCGCGCGATCATGCATCGAGGATTGCGCGAAGGGTTGCGCCGCCGCACCATAGCCACCGCCGTAAAGGCCGGGGGGCGTCAGCACCTCGACATGTTCCTCGGGCAATTCGTCGATGAAACGCGACGGCATGGACGACTGCCATTGCCCGTACAGGCGACGGTTGCCGGCAAAGGTGATCGTGACCAGTTCCTCGCCCCGCGTGATGCCGACATAGGCCAGCCGCCGTTCTTCCTCGAGGCCCTTCATGCCGCTTTCATCCATGCTGCGCTGGCTGGGGAACAATCCGTCCTCCCATCCCGGCAGGAAGACGATGGGATATTCCAACCCCTTGGCGGCATGCAGCGTCATGATGCTGACCTGATCGGTCTGCTCGGACTTGTCATTGTCCATGACCAGCGCGACATGTTCCAGAAAACCCTGAAGATTTTCGAATTCTTCCAGCGCCTTGATCAATTCTTTCAAGTTGTCGAGCCGCCCCGGAGCATCCGGCGACTTGTCGTTCTGCCACATGGTCGTATAGCCGGATTCGTCCAGAATCCGCTCGGCCAGTTCGACATGGCTGCGGGTACTGTCGATGGCATCGGCATGCCAGCGCCCCATGCCTTCGGTGAATTGCCGCAGGGCTGCCCCGCCCTTGCCGCCAAGCGCACCGGTGGCGACAGCGGATACCGCGCCCTCCAGCAGCGACAGACCACGGTCGCGGGCCTCGCGCTGGACGGTCTGTACGGCCTTGTCGCCCAGACCGCGTTTCGGGACGTTCACGATACGCTCAAAGGCCAGATCGTCGGTCGGGCTGACCGCCAGCCGGAAATAGGCCATGGCGTCGCGGATTTCCTGCCGCTCATAGAAGCGAGGACCACCAATGACCCGGTAAGGCAGGCCGATGGTCATGAAGCGATCCTCAAAGGCCCGCATCTGATGCGAGGCGCGGACAAGGATCGCCATGTCGTTCAAGTTGTGGCGGCCGATGGAATGGCGATGCCCGCCCTGGAAGGATTCGATTTCTTCGCCGATCCAGCGTGCTTCGGCCTCGCTGTCCCAATGGCCGATCAGGCGGACGGGTTCACCGCCATCTGCCTCGGTCCAGAGCGTCTTGCCCAAGCGCCCCTTGTTCGCCGCGATCAGGCCCGAGGCGGCGGCAAGGATATGCGCGGTCGAGCGGTAATTCTGCTCAAGCCGGATCACCCGTGCGCCGGGGAAGTCGGTCTCGAACCGCAGGATGTTACCGACCTCGGCCCCGCGCCAGCCATAGATCGACTGGTCGTCATCGCCGACGCAGCAGATATTGCGATGCGCTTTCGCCAGCAGCCGCAGCCACATATACTGGGCGACGTTGGTATCCTGATATTCGTCCACAAGGATGTAGCGGAAGCGGTCCTGCCACGCCTGCAGTACATCGGGATGCGCCTGAAAGATGGTGACGCAATGCATCAACAGATCGCCGAAATCGACGGCGTTCAGTTCCAGCAGGCGGCGTTGATACTGGCGATAGATCTCCGTTATTTTTACTGTATGACCCGAACCTCCATCACGCTTGGTCGTGAATGTTCCCGGCACACGTTCGACTATCACCTCCGCAGAGGCGGGAACGACATCAGGCCGCCAGCATCTGTTTTTATAGTTATCAATGTGCGATGCTACCCAGCGCGGCGTCCACTTTTTCTCATCAACATTCTCAGCCTGCATTAGCTGCTTCAACAGCCGGATCTGGTCGTCGGTGTCCAGAATGGTGAAGCTGGGCTTCAGATGCAGGGTGGCATCGCCCACCAGTTCGGCATGGCGGCGCAGGATCTTGACGCTGACGCTGTGGAAGGTGCCCAGCCAAGGCATGCCCTCGACCATCTCGCCCAACAGGCGGCCGATACGGTCCTTCATCTCGCGCGCGGCCTTGTTGGTGAAGGTCACGGCCAGGATCTGCCCCGGCCGCGCCTTGCCCAGCGTCAGCAGATGCGCGATGCGCGTGGTCAGGGCACGGGTCTTGCCCGTGCCTGCGCCGGCCAGCAGCAGGACAGGCCCGTCCAGCACCTCGACCGCCTCGCGCTGCGCGGCGTTCAGCCCGTCCAGATAGGGTGCAGGCCGCATGCCCATCGCACGCTGTGACAGCGGCACGGATGGGCGTGAAGCCGCCTCGAAGGCGTCAAATTCGTCGTACTCGTTCATGGCGCAAACATAGCCCCTGCTGGCGCGTGGGGAAAGCCCATGTTCACGCGATGTTCACATCACGCCCGCAGGCCCGCAAAGATCGAGGGGTCAAGGCTGACATGGGCAAAGGTCTCGCCCTGCGTCAGCACCGAGACGGCGTCATGCGAATGCAGCGATTCCTGATGGCTGGCCACGACGCGGAAATCGCCGATACGCGGATCGGCCATCAGCCCGGCGGCAAAGGCCCGCACGGCGTCCTCGACAAAGATCGGGTTGGCGGCGTTGAGTTCGGCAAAGGCCTGCTCGTCCTCGCGCTTGACCATGACCTGCGTTTCGGTGGGCACCGAGTCGCGGCAAAGTTCGACCATATCCTCGAACCACATGCGGTGATCGCCGGTGATCACTGCCGAAATCCGCGCGATCGAGCGCTGCGAATGCGGCGTCGCCAGCTGCCCGCGCATCTGGCGGGCATGCTCGGACAGTTCCAGCGAGCAGGGGCAGGTCGAGCTGTAGACATAGTCCAGATGCAGGATCTGCAAACGCTGACCGGCGCGTTCGACCAGTTCCAATGCGATGTCGTAATACTGCCAGCCGCTCAGGCCCGAGCGCAGCGATTCCACCCGCATCGGAAAGCTGAAGCGCATCTGGATGCGGGCATCCAGACTTTCCAGATCGGTCTTGTAATCGTCCAGCGCCGCTTGCAGCACGCCGATCGAGAAGCGCTTTTCGGCATGGGCATAGAACGAGCGCATGATGCGGCTCATGTTGATGCCCTTGCGGTCGGCCTCAAGGCTGACCGTGCCGGTGACGCTGGTCTCCAGCGTGATCTCACCGCATTCATGGGTGGAATCGGGACGGGTCTGGTAGCGGATCGGCAGGCGGAAATTCGAGATGCCGACGTGCTGGATCGGGGCGCGCGCACCCACGATCAGGCTGGCCGGGCCATTCTGCAGATCTGGCAGACTGGCCTTATAGCCGTCATCGACGCGAAAATCCGCGGGGTATTCACGTGACAGCGCCGGATAGGCGCGGTCGGTCGCAATGGGGCGGGCCTCGGTCATCGTCGTCTCCGTTGGCAGGTCGGGAACAATCTGGGGTCTGGGTCCGAAAAATAAAGGGGCGGCGCAACCGCCCCATGACGTTGCGTAATGGCTTTTAGGCCAGGGACTGCCGGAAGTCGGCAATCAGGTCGCCCGCATCCTCAAGTCCGATCGACAGGCGCAGCAGGCCCGGCGTGATGCCAAGACCCAATTGCACCTCGGGCGCAAGGCGTTGATGCGTGGTCGTCGCCGGATGGGTGACGATGGATTTAGCATCGCCCAGATTGTTCGAAATCTGGAAGATATTCATCCGGTTCATCGCCGCGAAGGCCGCGTCCTTGCTGCCGGTATCGACCGCAACCATGGTGCCGCCCGCCCCCATCTGGCGCAGTGCCAGATCGTGCTGCGGGTGGCTCTCAAGGCCGGGATAGATCACCTTCAGGCCATCACCCTGCAGAGCGGTCGCGAATTCCAGCGCGGTCTGCGTCTGGGCGCGCACGCGCAGGTCCATGGTGGCGATGCCGTTCAGCATCATCCATGCGTTGAAGGGGCTGATCGCGCCGCCGGTATGCTTCAGATAGGGCTCGGCCACTTCGCGAACGAATTGGCGGGTGCCGCAGATCAGACCGCCAAGGCAGCGCCCCGAACCGTCGATATGCTTGGTCGCGGAATAGACCACGACATCGGCCCCCTGCTCGATCGCGCGCGAAAAGACCGGCGTGGCAAAGACATTGTCGACCACGACCAGCGCGCCGACCGCATGGGCCAGTTCGGAAACACCGGCAATGTCGACGATTTCCAATGTCGGGTTCGAAACGGATTCGAAGAAGATGGCCTTGGTGTCGGGACGGATGGCGGCACGCCACTGATCCAGATCGGTGCCGTCGACATAGGTGACCTCGACCCCGAAACGGGCCAGAACGTCCAGAACATACAGGCACGAGCCGAACAGCGCCTTGGCCGAGACGATGTGATCGCCCGGCTTGGCAAAGCTCATCAGCGCGCCATTGACCGCCGCCATGCCGCTGGCGGTGGCGAAGGCGTCCTCGGCCCCCTCCAGATTGGCAATGCGATCCTCGAACATGCGCGAGGTCGGGTTGCCATAGCGGGCATAGATGAACTCGTCCGGGCCGGTCTTGATGAAGCGGGCCTCGGCCTGTTCGGCGCTGTCATAGGAAAAGCCCTGCGTCATGAACAAAGCCTCGGCCATCTCGCCGTACTGGCTACGGCGGATGCCGTGATGGACGGCGCGCGTGCGCGAATGCAAAGGCTTATCGGTCATGGGGCGGACTCCTGTGCGTAAGATGTCCGGTTACCCCCGCGCAGGAAGTGGCGCAAGAGCGCGTCGCGCTTATTCGCCGTCTTTGGGCAAAGCGTGGCGTTCAAACAACTTTGCGTTGAGGATGAAGAAGCCGACCATCAGCAAAGGCAGGCCGAAGGTCTTGAAGTTGACCCAGGCGGTCTCAGACATATTGCGCCAGACGAACTCGTTGGCGACGGCAAGTCCAAGGAACAGCAGCGCCATGCGCCCGGTCAGGATGCGCCAGCCCGCATCGCTCATCGGCAGGGCCTCGGCCATGACCAGTCCCAGCCAGTTGCGGCGCAGCGCAAGGCTGGCACCCAGCAGGCCCGCAAAGATCAGATAGATGATCGTGGGCTTCATCTTGAAGAACTTCGGATCGTTCAGCCAGACCGAAAGCCCGCCGAACACCACGACCAGAACCAGCGTGGCGATCTGCATCGGCGCAAGCTTCCCGGTCAGCCGCCACAGCGCCAGCGTCGAGGCGACCAGCACCGGGATGAAAACCAGCGTGGCAAAGATGAAGCCGGAATATTCCGTGCCCGCAATGGTGACGGTCTGCTCTCGCATCCGCATGAAGACGACAAAGAACAGAACCAGCGGCCCCAGTTCCAGCGTGGCTTTCAGCCAGGGTTTGATCTTGCGGGGTTCGGTCATCTCGGCCTCGGGATATCTCTGTCGGTCGGGCCATGTTCTGGCCCACTAATGCCGCGCGGTCTAGTCCAGCCGGATCGCGGCAAGGATCGGACCCGAGGCCCGCCCCTTGGCATCGTTGCTGGTTTCCTGCGCAAGGATCGCGTGGCGGGTTTCGGGCGGGAAGTCCTGACCGGCAGGCCCCTCGGCGGTGACGGTCATGCGCAGCGGCGCGCGACCGTCCCATTCGCCGACGCGCTCGGCGGCAAGGACGACATTGCGATAGGTGACCTGCATGCCGCGATTTTCCCCGGCGCGGATCTCGATCTGGCGCTCGGGCAGGTAGCGCACCAGCAGGATGGCGACGCGGTTGCGGATCGGCTCGCGCGGGGTCAGGTCGATCTGGAAGCCTTCGCCTTGCGGGGCCGAGGTCACCAGAACCGGCGCGGGTCGGGCCATCTGGGTTTCGATCAGGGCCATCAACTCGGCCGGACGGACGGCGATCAGCGTGTCCGCGCCGCCGACGACCATCTGCGGCGTATAGATCGCGCGCTCACCCCAGGTATGGGCATAGGCCTGCTGGCGCAGGGTGAATTCGGGGCGGGCCAGATCATCGGCCCAACCCAGATAGTCCCAGTAATCGACATGCCATGACAGGGCCAGAATGTCGTCACGCTCGGCCAGGTCGTTCAGCATCTCATCGGCCGGCGGACAGGACGAACACCCCTGCGAGGTGAACAGCTCGACCACCACGGGCGGATGGCCGATCGGCCCGACCATGCGGCCCCTGCCCTGCGCGGTGCGGCGTTCGGCAAAAGCGGGCAGGCCGTCCATATCGTCGATCGTGCCGACATTCAGATCGGAGGTCGCGGGGCTGGTGTGGTTTGCACCTTCGGGTGCCTCGATCAGCCCGATCTGGCCGTCATCGCTGCCGGAGACGTCCGCTGTCGCCGTGTCGCCGATCGGACTGTCGCCCCAGCCCTCGCCCACATGTCCACCGTCCGAGACACCGCCCATCGGCGAGTCGCCCGGACCGGCATCCTGCGCCAGCACAGGCTGGGCGATCATGGCGCTTGCGATCACTGCCAGCACGGTCAACCTGCGGCGCAGACCGGCCCGATGTTCCGTCCGCCGCCAGCCGCCGAAAGGCGTGCCGCCCAGTGCCATGCCAAAAGCCATAATTCCCGCAGTTCCCGATATTTCCGTCCCGCCTCACCTAACGCTTGTCTCGCAGTCTTCTCAAATCAATGCTTTGTTAGGTCGTGGTGCGGCAGGCGTGATCGTTGCGTTAAACCCACATCTTGCACTTGCAGCATTTTAACGGTATACAATCGCATACAATCTTACCCGGGCCTCTTGATCCGTCTTTGGAAAAGGGGCACATCTCGGGATGACACCGCCAATCAGCCACCTTGATACAAGGAAAGCGAGCCGAGTCATGACCATCGAAATCGGAACCGATACCGCGAAAACGCGCCGCCAGCTTGAGTTCGGCGGACAAAGCGTCGCCTATTATTCGATCGACGCCGCAACCGAGGCCGGACTGGGCGATTTCTCGAAACTGCCCGCCTCGCTGAAAGTCGTGCTGGAAAACCTGCTGCGCTTTGAGGACGCTGGCCGCACCGTCAGCGTCGATGACATCAAGGCCTTCGCCGAATGGGCAAAACTCGGCGGCAAGAACCCGCGCGAGATCGCCTATCGCCCGGCCCGCGTCTTGATGCAGGACTTCACCGGCGTTCCGGCGGTGGTCGACCTTGCAGCCATGCGCGACGGCATCAAAGCCCTTGGCGGCGACGCGCAAAAGATCAACCCGTTGAACCCTGTCGATCTGGTCATCGACCACTCGGTGATGATCGACGAATTCGGCACCCCCCGCGCCTTCCAGAAGAACGTCGAACTGGAATATGAGCGCAACATGGAGCGTTACACCTTCCTCAAATGGGGCCAGAACGCGTTCAACAACTTCCGCGTGGTTCCGCCGGGCACCGGCATCTGCCATCAGGTGAACCTTGAATATCTGGCCCAGACCGTCTGGACCGACACGGATCAGAACGGCGTCGAAGTGGCTTATCCCGACACGCTGGTCGGCACCGACAGCCACACGACCATGGTCAACGGCCTTGCCGTTCTGGGCTGGGGCGTGGGCGGGATCGAGGCCGAGGCCGCGATGCTGGGCCAGCCAATCTCGATGTTGATCCCCGAAGTCGTCGGCTTCAAGATCACCGGCGCGCTGACCGAAGGCGTCACCGCCACCGATCTGGTGCTGAAGGTCGTCCAGATGCTGCGCAAGCACGGTGTGGTCGGTAAATTCGTCGAATTCTACGGCGAGGGTCTGGACCATATGCCGCTGGCGGACCGCGCCACCATCGCCAATATGGCCCCGGAATATGGCGCGACCTGCGGCTTCTTCCCGATCGACGACGAGACCCTGCGCTACCTGCGCCAGACCGGCCGCGAGGAATCGCGCATCGCTTTGGTCGAGGCCTATGCCAAGTCGAACGGCTTCTGGCGCACCAAGGACTACGCCCCGGTCTACTCCTCGACGCTGGAACTGGATCAGGGATCGGTCGTCCCGGCCATCTCGGGTCCGAAACGTCCGCAGGATCACGTCGCGCTGACCGACTCGGCCTTCGAGTTCCGCAAATATATCTACGGCACCCGCAAGCTGCCCGAGCCCACCGCGAATGGCGAAAAGCGCTGGAATTCGGAAGGCGGCGCCCCTGCCCCGTCCGATCTGGCGGGCCATCACGAGGGCTATAACGAAGGCACCGTCGACGGTCAGGATTACAAGCTGCATGACGGCTCGGTCGTGATTGCCTCGATCACCTCCTGCACCAATACCTCGAACCCCTATGTGCTGAT
Source organism: Paracoccus litorisediminis (assembly GCF_009711205.1). Classification (GTDB taxonomy): domain Bacteria; phylum Pseudomonadota; class Alphaproteobacteria; order Rhodobacterales; family Rhodobacteraceae; genus Paracoccus; species Paracoccus litorisediminis. The sequence goes on from NZ_WMIG01000004.1 coordinate 138,991, forward strand.
GGCTGCGGGTCTGGTCGCCCGCAAGGCGCGCGCCCTTGGCCTGACCCGCAAGCCTTGGGTGAAAACCTCGCTGGCCCCCGGCTCGCAGGTGGTCGAGGAATACCTGAAGGCTGCGAACCTGCAGGAAGATCTGGACGCGCTTGGCTTCAACCTTGTCGGTTTCGGTTGCACCACCTGCATCGGCAACTCGGGTCCGCTACAACCCGAAATCTCGAAATCGATCAACGAGAATGATCTGGTCGCGGTCTCGGTCCTGTCGGGCAACCGCAACTTCGAGGGCCGCATTTCGCCCGACGTGCGCGCGAACTATCTGGCCTCGCCGCCGCTGGTCGTGGCCTATGCCATCGCGGGCGACATGAATATCGACCTGACGACCGAGCCGCTGGCCCATACCGCCGATGGCAAGCCGGTCTTCCTGAAAGACATCTGGCCGACCTCGAAGGAAGTCGCCGAACTGGTCGACACCATCGTCACGCGTGAGATGTTCCAGTCGAAATATGCCGATGTCTTCAAGGGCGACGCGCGCTGGCAGGCCGTGAAGGTCACCGACAGCGAGACCTATGACTGGCCCGCGACCTCGACCTATATCCAGAACCCGCCCTATTTTCAGGGCATGGGCAAGGAAAAGGGCACGATCCACAATATCACCGGCGCGCGCGTTCTGGCGCTGCTGGGCGACATGATCACGACCGACCACATCTCGCCCGCCGGTTCGTTCAAGCCGACGACGCCCGCAGGTGTCTACCTGACCGAGCGGCAGGTCGCGCCGAAGGACTTCAACAGCTACGGCTCGCGCCGCGGCAACCATGAAGTCATGATGCGCGGCACCTTCGCCAATATCCGCATCAAGAATGAGATGCTGGACGGCGTCGAGGGCGGCTATACCACCGGCCCCGATGGCGCGCAGACCTCGATCTATGACGCGGCGATGGCCTACAAGGATGCGGGCATTCCGCTGGTGATCTTTGGCGGCATCGAATACGGCGCCGGCTCGTCACGCGACTGGGCGGCCAAGGGCACGAACCTGCTGGGCGTGAAAGCCGTGATCGCGGAATCGTTCGAGCGTATCCACCGCTCGAACCTCGTCGGCATGGGCGTCATTCCCTTCGAGTTCACCGGCGGCGACAATCGCAAGACGCTGGGCCTGAAGGGCACCGAAACGGTATCGATCGACGGCCTCGAGGGCGACTTCAAGCCGCTCTCTCTGGTCCCCGCGACGATCAAATACGCCGACGGCACCGAAAAGGTGATCCAGCTGAAGGCCCGCGTCGATACCGAGGTCGAGATCGAATATCTCGAAAACGGCGGCGTGCTGCATTACGTGCTGCGCAACCTGGCGAAAGCCTGATCTGCTTCACATGACAAAGGCCCCGGAGAAATCCGGGGCCTTTTGCATTGGGCGAACGGGCACGCTCAGGACATTTCAACGCAAGCCAGCACGGCCGCCATCGCCCAAGCGACCGCGAAAAGCAGACACACATAGCGCAGATGCGCGACGCCCGCGGGACCGAAGATGTCCGGGTCACGCTCGAGTTCTTGGGCATAGCCCCGCATTTTCATCCCGAAGGCCAGAATATCCTGATACATCAGCCCTGTATAAATAATCATGGCGATCGGGATCAGGACAAAGGCCCAGACCGTCAAGGGCGACCAGGTCAAGGCGTCCAGCCGCGCATCCTTCCCGATGAGCAGCCCGACCAGCGCATAGGCACCACCATTGACCCCAAAGAGAAGCCCGTAGCGGCGGCCTTTTCCATTCTCATACAGATCGTAGATCGCCTTCGCGTTCGGATCCAAGACCGTGACCTTGCCCAATCGCCAGAAACATCCGGCGCGAAATTATCGCATGGCAACCCGAGTCGAACAATCGCCACCCCCACACCGGACAGGCCTCAACGACAGCGGCTTGGCACGCGCTTGCAAGACCACGCGTTCCCGTCGCCACCGCGCCATAGCCCGCACCGCCCGCATCAAATCAATCAGACGCGAAAATGCCGCCGCAGTCCCCCGCGACGGCACATCCCGGCAAAAGGCCGGTCACGTCATTCGTCGGCGCAATACCACATGGTCCCGCCCGCAGCCGCCGTGCCGACCATCAGCGATCCCACTGCCACCGGCGAGGCTGCGACCCCGGCCGCCGCCGTGGCCGCCGCTGTTCCCGCCGCTTGCGCCATCCCGACAACCCCGCCCGAGGTCGCCGCCAGAATCGTCGCCCCCGGCCTTTGGGTCACGGCATCGAAACCGGCCACCGCCAGATCGTTGGCGCTGCGCATGGTCGCGGCTTTGGCTCCGTTCACCTTCTCGCAGAAGGTTTTGCGGCAAACGGCATTGCCTTTGCGTTCGCCGACCTGCGCGCCGACATAGGTATCGCTCGCCTTGTCCCATAGCAGGCAGTAGCTGCCATCATCGGTCATCTGGTTGCGGCGCAGGATCTCGCGCAGCGAGACATAGCCCGGACAGGTGATCCGCCCCCAACCCGACAGGTTCTTTTCCAGCTTGCCGACATTCTCGCGGAATTCGGCATCGCGGACATAGTTGATCTCGGTCTTTTCACCGGCGATCGAAGTCTCGCAGGTCCACAGCCGTTCATCCGAGGCGGGCGCTTCGGCCTCCTGCGCCGTTGCGGGCAACCCCGTGCCCAAAACCGCTCCGATCAACATCAGTGCGAAAGCCTGCCGCATCGCATCCCCCAAGTTCAGAATTGCGCCCATCCATCCGAAATCATGCCGCAAGCTGCAATCCACAGCTGCATGACTTCCGCCGATTGTGATCTGCCAGGCACGACCCTTGGGCTTCACCGTTTTTCAAATACCCATGGGACCGCGCCGCAAACGAAAAGGCCGCCCCCGAAGGGACGGCCTTGAAACCTTGCGAACTGAAAAGGATCAGTTCTTCGCGTAGAATTCGACGACCAGGTTCGGTTCCATCACGACCGGGTAGGGCACGTCACCCAGAGCCGGGGTGCGGACGAAGTTCGCGACCATTTTGTTGTGGTCGACTTCCAGGTAGTCCGGAACGTCACGCTCGGTCAGAGCAACGGCTTCCAGCACGATGGCCAGCTGACGCGAACGCTCACGGATCGAGACGACGTCGCCTTCCTTGACGCGGTAGGAGGCGATGTTGACTTTCTTGCCGTTCACTTCCACGTGGCCGTGGTTCACGAACTGGCGGGCGGCAAAGATCGTCGGAACGAACTTGGCGCGGTAGATGATGGCGTCCAGGCGGCGCTCGAGCAGGCCAACCAGGTTCTCACCGGTGTCGCCCTTGACGCGCTCGGCTTCCGCATAGATGCGGCGGAATTGCTTCTCGGTCAGGTCGCCGTAGTAGCCTTTGAGCTTTTGCTTGGCGCGCAGCTGGGTACCGAAGTCCGACAGCTTGCCCTTGCGGCGCTGACCGTGCTGGCCCGGGCCGTATTCGCGCTTGTTCAGCGGCGACTTGGCGCGGCCCCAGATGTTTTCGCCCATGCGGCGGTCAATTTTGTACTTGGCAGCGGTGCGTTTGGTCATCGCTGATCTCCTTCTTGTGTTATCTTCTCGAAGGGCGTTGTCCTTTGGCCTCGACCCGTAAGGATCGGCCCGACAGGGTTCCCCTTGCGGGGTCCACCAACACCAATGAAGCGGCGCTTATAGCCGCGACCGGGGTAAAGTCAAGCACCCCTTGAGACGGGACCCGCATGCCCTTATGTGAAAGGCAGCGAACAAGGAAGACGCAATGTTCTCGATCCCCGGCAAGACCCCCGTCACTATCACCGCCGCAGCCGAGCGCCAGATCGCCCGGCTGATGGAGGCGAAATCCGCCAGCGGTCTGCGCATCGGCCTGAAGAAGGGCGGCTGCGCGGGCATGGAATACACGATGGAACTGGCCGACACCCCCGCCCCCGGCGATGAGGTCGTCGAACAGGGTGCCGCCCGTGTGCTGATCGCGCCCACCGCGCAGATGTTCCTGTTCGGGACCGAGATCGACTACGAATCCGGCCTGTTGGAATCCGGCTTCAAGTTCCGCAACCCGAATGTCACCGACAGCTGCGGCTGCGGTGAATCGATCAGCTTCGGCCCGATCGAAGGCACCCGCGCGCAGGTCTGACACTTTCTTCACCTCCGTTAGCGCACACATCCTTTCCGCTGACTTGATCGCGCGGAAGGCCCGGCCTAATCCCCTGTCCGAACAGATGAAAAAAGGGAGAGGCTGATGGCCCCGCGCAAACTCGCTGCCGGCAATTGGAAGATGAACGGAACTCTGGCCGCACTGGACCAGATCGACCAGCTTCTGGCCGACCTGCCCGCCGCGGGTTGCGATGTGCTGATCTGCTCCCCCGCCACGTTGGTCCACCCGATGGTCGTCCGCGCTGCAGGCAAGCTGGCCGTTGGCGGTCAGGACTGCCACGCCAAGGCCTCGGGCGCGCATACCGGCGACATCGCCGCGGCCCAGCTGGCCGATGCGGGTGCCAGCCACGTCATCCTTGGCCATTCCGAGCGTCGCACCGATCATGCCGAAACCGATGCGCAGGTCGCCGCGAAATCGCTGGCCGCGCATGATGCCGGCCTGATCGCCGTGATCTGCGTTGGCGAGACCGAGGCTCAGCGCGACGCTGGCGAGACGCTGGACGTGATCGCGGCGCAACTGGCGGGCTCGATCCCGGATGGCGCCACCGCCACCAATACCGTGATCGCCTACGAGCCGGTCTGGGCCATTGGCACCGGCCGCACCCCCACCAACGACCAGATCGCCGAGGTCCATGCCCTGATGCGTGACCGTCTGTCGGCCCGCTTTGCCGATGGCGCGGACATGGCGCTGCTTTACGGCGGCTCGGTCAAGCCCGGCAATGCCGCCGAAATCTTTGCCATCCCGCATGTCAACGGCGCGCTGGTCGGAGGTGCCAGCCTGAAAGCCGCCGATTTCGGACCGATCATTTCGGCCCTTTCCGCCGCGTAAAACGCACAAAAGGAAAGAAGTTCCATCCGGGACCCCTCGGATGGAACGCCATGTGCGTTTTGCGGGCCAAGTGCCTCTTGCAAAGACGACCGTCCCGCGCATAGGTCACGCCTGACATTCAGGACGGACCCATGGCAGAGCCAGCAATCTCATTTCAGGGCGTGACGCGCCGCTACCCGCAGAAAGGCGGGGCGGGCGACGTGGTGGCCCTGCAGGACATCGCGCTCGACGTGCCGCAAGGCGCGATCACCGGCATCATCGGGCGTTCGGGTGCGGGGAAATCCACGCTCCTGCGCATGGTAAACGGGCTTGAGCGCCCTTCCTCGGGCCAGGTCATCGTCAACGGCCATGACGTCGGCGCGGCATCTGACAGCGCCCTGCGCGGCATCCGCCGCGAAGTCGGGATGATCTTCCAGCACTTCAACCTGCTGGCCTCGCGCACGGTGGCGCAAAACATCGCCCTGCCGCTGGAAATCGCGGGCGTCGATCCCCTGAACATCTCGCGCCGCGTCGAGGAACTGATCGCGCGCGTCGGCCTGACCGCGCAAACCTCGCGCTACCCGGCGGAACTGTCCGGCGGCCAGAAGCAGCGCGTCGGCATTGCCCGCGCCCTTGCGACCGGCCCACGCGTGCTGCTGTCGGATGAGGCGACCTCGGCGCTTGACCCCGACACCACGCGGCAAGTGCTGGACCTGCTCAAGGACATCAACCGCGACCTTGGCCTGACCATCCTGCTCATCACCCATGAAATGGCCGTGGTGCGCGACATCTGTTCCCATGTCGCCGTGATCGAGGCCGGCAAGATCGTCGAAGCCGGCGAAACCTATGCCGTCTTCTCGCGCCCGACCCATCCGACGACGCGCTCGTTCCTGCAGGGCGTCACCGGCGTCGCCGTCCCGCAATTCGTCGCGGGCCAGCTGCGCCCCGAACCCGACAGCCCGCAGGCCGAGGCGGTCGTCCAGATCACCTTTACCGGCCGCCATGCCACCGACCCGATGCTGGCGCGCCTGACCTCCGAGCGCGGGGTCAGCGTCAACATCCTTGCCGGCGCCATCGAGGAAATCGGTGACAAGCCCTTCGGCAGCCTGATCGTCGGCCTGCCGCTGGCCCGGCTCGACGAATCCCGCCGCTTCCTCGAGGAACACGGCCTTCTGACCGAGGTGCTTGGCTATGTCGGCTAACCTGATCCCGATCCTGTGGGAATCGCTGCTGCAAACCCTGTACATGGTCGCCATGTCGACGGCTCTGGGCACGCTGATCGGCGCGCCGCTGGGGATCTTCCTTGCGACCTCGCGGCGCGGCGAATTGCTGTCCGCCCCGGTGCTGAACAGCGTGCTGGGCCTGATCGTGAACGCGGCGCGCTCGACCCCCTTCATCATCCTTGTCGTGGCGATCATCCCGCTGACGCGGCTGATTGCTGGCACCTCGATCGGCACCACGGCAGCCATCGTGCCTTTGACCATCGCCGCCGCCCCCTTCATCGCCCGCCTGATCGAAACCGCCATCCGTGAAGTCGATGCCGGCCTGATCGAGGCCGCCCGCGCCATGGGGGCGACCCCCGGCCAGATCGTGCGCAAGGTGCTGATCCCCGAAGCCATGCCCGGCATCATCCTTGGCCTCACGCTCGCCGTGGTCAGCCTGATCGGCTATTCGGCCATGGTCGGCGCGGTCGGCGGCGAGGGTCTGGGCGATCTGGGCATCCGCTACGGCTACCAGCGCTTCATGCCTGAAGTCATGCTGGCCGTCGTCATCATCCTGATCGTTCTGGTCCAACTGGTCCAAAGCCTCGGCGAATGGATCGCCGCCCGCTTCGACAAACGCGCCCCCCGCAACCGGGGCCGGTAACTGAACTCGGTAATTTCCAACCCGAAAGGACTAACCATGCGTAAACTTCGCATTGCCGCCCTGACCTCCGCCTTCGCGCTGATCGCGGGCATGGCCTCGGCCGAGGACATCAAGGTCGGCGTCTCGGTCGGCGAGCATGCCGAGATCATGGAACAGGTCGCGGCCGTCGCCAAGGAAAAGGGCCTGAACATCGACATCGTCGAGTTCACCGATTACGTCGTGCCGAACCAGGCGCTGAACGACGGCGACCTGCAGGCGAACAGCTTCCAGCACCAGCCCTATCTGGACAACCAGATCAAGGATCGCGGCTTTGATCTGGTCGCCATCGGCAAGACCATCACCACCCCGATGGGCGTCTATTCGGAAAAACTGAAATCGCTCGACGAACTGCCCGAGGGCGGCAAGGTCGCGCTGCCGAACGACCCGACCAATGGCGGTCGCGCCCTGCTGCTGCTGCAGGACAAGGGCCTGATCAAGCTGGCCGAAGGTACCGGTCTGGTCCCCACCCCGCTTGACGTGACCGAGAACGCCAAGAACCTGAAGTTCCTGGAACTCGACGCCGCCCAGCTGCCGCGCGCGCTGGCCGATGCCGATATCGCGATCATCAACACCAACTACGCGCTGGAAGCCGGCCTGAACCCGGAAAAAGACGCGATCGCCATCGAAGCAGCCGAAAGCCCCTATGCCAACGTCATCGTCGTCCGCACGGTCGACAAGGATGCCGCATGGGCGAAAACGCTGGTCGAATCCTACAACTCGGACGCGGTCAAGAAATACATCACCGAGAAATACTCGGGCGCCGTCATCCCGGCCTGGTGATCTTCTTCGTTTTCCAAATACCCATTTGGAACCGCGCAGAAAAAGAAACGCCCCGCAAAACTCGCGGGGCGTTTTTTCATTCCGGCTTCATCGTCCCGGTACGGCGCAGCCGGTCATGCCAGCTCAATGCCTCTTCCAGCAGATGCGGCGTATGCCCGCCGCGCGCCACGGCCCTGTCGAAATAATCCTGCAACCCGTCGCGCCATTCCGGGGCCACGCAATTGCGGATGATCAATTGCGCCCGCTCGCGCGGGGCCAGCCCGCGCAGATCCGCCAGCCCCTGCTCGGTCACAAGGATGTCCACGTCATGCTCGGTGTGATCGACATGGCTGACCATCGGCACAACCGATGAAATCCGCCCGTCCTTGGCGATGGACTTGGTGACAAACACCGACAGATAAGCGTTCCTCGCAAAATCGCCCGAGCCGCCGATCCCGTTCATCATGTTCGTGCCCATCACATGGGTCGAGTTCACATTGCCATAGATGTCGAATTCCAGCGCCGTATTGATCGCGATGATGCCCAGACGGCGCACGACTTCGGGGTGGTTCGATATCTCTTGCGGGCGCAGGACCAGCTTGCGCTTGTAGTCCTGAAAACGCCCCATGACCTCGGCATATTTCGGTTCCGACAAGGTGATCGACGACCCCGAGGCAAAGACCATCTTGCCCGCATCCATCAGGTCGAAGGTCGAATCCTGCAAGACCTCGCTATACATGGTCAGGTCGTGGAAGGGGCTGTCGATAAAGCCGTGCATCACGGCATTGGCGATGCTGCCGATCCCGGCCTGCAACGGGTGCAGGGATGCAGGCATCCGCCCCCGCGCGACTTCATTCTTCAGGAACTCGGTCAGGTTCCCGGCAATCGCGCGCGTGCCGTCATCGGGTTCGGTCACCGTGGATGAGCTGTCCAGCTTGTTCGACAGCACGATCGCCGCGATTTTTTCCGGCGGGATCGGGATATAGGGAAAACCCGCGCGGCTTTCGGGCGTCACGACCGGGATCGGCGTGCGCACCGGCCAATAGGTCGGGATATAGATGTCATGCAGCCCTTCCAGTTGCTCGGACTGGTTCAGGTTGATCTCGACAATGACCTTATCGGCCAGAATGGCGAAGCTGGCCGAGTTCCCGACCGAGGTGGTCGGTACGATGCCACCGGTTTCGGTGATGGCAGCGGCCTCGACTATGGCGATATCGACGCCGGGCAACTGGCCGGTGCGCAACTGCTCGACCGTTTCGGACAGGTGCTGGTCGATATACATGACCTCACCCGCATTGATCGAGCGGCGCAGCGACGGGTCCGACATGAAGGGCATGCGCCGCGACGTCACATGCGCGTCGTTCAGGATCTTGTCCAGATCGTTGCCCAAGGATGCGCCGGTCATTAGCGTGACCTTCAGCGGCTCACGACGGGCGCGCTCGGCCAGTGCCAGCGGAACGGCCTTGGCCTCGCCCGAGCGGGTAAAGCCGCTCATCCCCAGGACCATGCCGTCCTTGATCAGGCTGGCGGCCTGATCGGCGCTCACCACGCGGTCGCGCAACCCCTTGTGACGGATGCGGTGCAGATATTCTTCGACCATGATGTCCTCAGTCTCCTCGATCCGACCGCAATAGGCTCTGGCCAGATGAACGACAAATCAAGGCTGCCATGCGCATAGCGAAAAGCCGGCCCAAAGGCCGGCTTTCGGGGATTTCCTGCAAGGTCACTTGCGACGCGATACCGACCAGGCACCGTCGCCCAGCAGCGACAGGGCGAACATCACCACCGCCCAAAGCACGGGGTATTCCCAGCCGCCGCCTTGGTTCGAGAAGGTGAAGCCATTGCCGCCATGGCCAAAGACTGCGGCACCCAGCAGCACCGGAACCATGACCAGCGACACCCAGCGGGTCTGGTAGCCGACGATCAGCGCGATACCGCCCAGCACCTCGATCAGGATGGTCAGGTAGCCAAGCGCACCGGGCAGACCGATGGATTCGAAGTAACCGGCGGTCCCGGCAGGGGTGAACACAAAGACCTTGATCAGGCCATGGATCAGGAAGAACAGGCCGGTCGAGGCGCGCAGGACGAAGGCCGCAAGATCGGCCCGATTTTCAGCGGTGGTAGCACCGGTAAGAGACAGATCAGACATGTCGAGGTTCCTTTGAGGGGTGAAGGAAGTTCGTTGTTTCGATGCGGTGAATTTAGCGCATGGACACTGTCGCAAAAATGGACATGATCGGCGAAACATTACCGCCAATTTGAGGATAGAATGGATCGTCTGGACGGAATCCGCTCTTTCGTGGCCGTGGTGGATTCAGGGTCGTTCACCCGCGCGGGCAAGCGGCTGGGGATCTCGAACAAGCTGGTCAGCAAGTATGTCGCGGCGCTGGAGGCTCAGCAGGGCATTACGCTGCTGAACCGCACGACGCGTTCGCTGTCGCTGACCCCCGCAGGCGACCGCTTCCTGCTGGCCGCACGTCGCGTGCTGGCCGCGGTCGAGGAACTGGATGCCCAGACCCGCGCCGACGAGGGCACCCTGACCGGCCGGTTGCTGGTCACCGCCCCTGTCAGTTTCGGGGAAATGTTCGTCCATGTCCTGACCCGCGACTTCATCGAGACCAATCCCGGCATCAGCATCGACCTGCGTCTGACCGACCGCTACGTGGACCTTGCCGCCGAGGGTTTCGATCTGGCGCTGCGCATTGGGGTGCTGGCCGATTCCAGCCTGATCGGCCGGCGGATCGGGCGCACGGAGTCGCTGGTCGTGGCCAGCCCCGCCTATCTGGCCGCCAAGGGCCGCCCGCGCCATCCCGACGACCTGCGCGAGCACGTGAACATCCGCGACAGTAACGCCGCCTCAGCCCATCGCGCGACCTTCGTGATAGAGGGCAAGGCGGTCAGCGTGCCCCTGCCCGGCCGCATCACCGTGAACAGCCCGCAGGCCGTGCGCAGGCTGGCGATGGACGGCAATGGCATCGCCATCATCCCACGCTTCGTCGTGGATCGCGATCTGGCCGAGGGACGACTGGAGCGGCTGCTGGAGGGTTTTCCCGGCCCGCAGCTGGACATTCAGGCGCTATACCTGCCGCAGCCCTTCATCCCGGCCCGGCTGACAGCCTATCTGGAGCATCTGCGCAAGAATCTCAGCCCCGCGCTGGGGAAAGCACCGCCCCCGGATTCATGATCCCAAAGGGGTCCAGCGCTGATTTGATCGCCCGCATCGCGGCCAGCCGTGCCGGATCGCCCCAGCGCTCCAGCTCGGCTACCTTCAGCCGCCCGACGCCATGCTCGGCAGAAAACGACCCGCCGCGCGCCACGACCATCTCATGCACCATCAGCGACAGATCCTTGCGCTGATCGTCATATTCGGCGCGGTTCCGGCCCGCTGCGGGGAACAGGTTGAAATGCAGGTTGCCGTCGCCCAGATGGCCAAAGCAGTTGATCCGCACATCCGAGCGCGCCGCTAGCGCCGCGCCCGCATCGCGGATGAACCCGGCGATTTCCGACAAGGGCAGGCTGATATCGTGGCTGGCAACCGCGCCGATGCGGCGATTGGCCTCGGGGATGTGCTCGCGCAGATGCCAGAAGCCTGCCGCCTGCTGGCCTGATTGCGCGATGACGCCATCGGTAACCAGTCCGCGCTCCATCGCCTCGGTCAGCAGCCCTTCAAGCGCCGTGTCCGAGGACATGCCCTCGGGCAGGCCGACCTCGATCAGCACCGACCATTGCGCATTCGGCAAGGGCTGGCGGATCTCGGGCAGGGTTTCGGCCAGAAACGCCAGCCCCTGCCCGCCGATCAGTTCGAATGCGGTGACGCCCCCGGCCATATGCCCCTCGGCCAAGGCCAGCAGGCTAAGCGCGGCGTCCGGCCCCGGCACTTCCAGCATGGCGGTGCCGACATTCGGCGGCGGCACGACCAGCTTCAGGCTGGCGGCGGTGATGATGCCCAAGGTTCCCTCGGCCCCGATCAGCAGGTCGCGGATGTCATAGCCGGTATTGTCCTTGCGCAGGCGCTTGAGGTCATGAACGACGCTGCCATCAGGCAGCACCGCCTCGATCCCCAGACACAGCGCGCGCGCCGTGCCATAACGCAGCGCAGTGACGCCGCCCGCATTGGTCGCAAGGCAGCCGCCAATCGCCGCCGTGCCCTGACTGGCCAGCGACAGGGGGAACAGCCGCCCCGCCCCGTTTGCCGCATCGCGCACCGCTTGCAGGGTCATGCCCGCTTCGGCGACCAGCACGTTTTCCTCGGGCCAGATGCCGCGCAGCGCGGTCATGCGTTCCAGCGACAGGACCAGCGGCGCGGGACCGTCGGACATGACCTGCCCGCCAACCAGACCGGTGCCGCCGCCGCGCGTGACGATACCCACCCGGGCATCCGCACAGGCGCGGACGATCGCCGCGACCTCATCCGTGGAACGCGGCGCTGCGACCAAACCGGCCTGACCGCGATAGCGGCCGCGCGGCTCATCCAGATAGGCGGGGGTGACGGGGCGCAGCACGCCTTCGGGCAGCGATGCGGCCAACTGGTCATCGGCGGGGTTCAGCATCAACGGACCTCGGTCTTGCCGCGACGATCATGGCGCAGGTTGGCGTAAAGCACGTGGTTCCTCCAACGGCCATTGATCTGCAGATAGCTTTGGGCCACGCCTTCATATTTGAAGCCAGCCCGCTCCAGCGCCCCGCGCGAAGCGACGTTTTCGGGCAGGCAGGCGGCCTCGATTCGACTTAAATCCATCGCACCAAAGGCATGGGCGACCAGCGCGCCAATCGCCTCGCGCATGAAGCCCTGCCGCGCATGGGGCTGCCCGATCCAATAGCCGATGGTCGCCGATTGCGCCGGGCCGCGCCGGATATTGTCCAGCGTGATCGCCCCCAGCAGCGTGCCGTCATGGCGCACCAGAAACAGCGGCAGCGCGTTGCCATTGCGGTTCGCGCGCTGTGCCCAGTAGACGCGGTTGGTGAAGCTTTTCTTGGACAGATGGTCGGCGGCCCAGACCGGCTCCCACGGGGACAGGAAAGCGCGGCTTTCGGCGCGCAATCCCGACCATGCATCGTAATCGCCATGCGCTGGCAAACGCAGCACCATCCGCTCGGTTTCAAGTCGAGGCGGACGGCGGCGGTTGAACATCAGGCGGCGAGCCTTTCGGCCAGTTTCTCTCGGGACGGAGCAGAGCGCACCGGGCCGTAAAGTGCAAGAGCCGGTCGCGCATTCTGGATCAGCTTCTCGGCATGGGCGCGAACATCGGCAACAGTCACCGCGTCGATCCGCTCGGCCACCTCGGCGGGTTCCGAGACCCGGCCCCAGATCGCCAGCGACCGGGCCATGCGTTCGGCCTGACCGGTCGGGCTTTCCAGCCCCATCAGCAGCCCCGCCTTAAGCTGGGCACGGGCGCGGGCGACTTCGGCCTCGGTCATGTCATCGGCGGAACGCTTCATCTCGTCCACGGTGACATTGGCCAGATCCGCGATCTGATCGCCCGAGGTCCCGGCATAGATCGTGACCATGCCGGTATCGTCGTGGAAACCGGACTGGGCAAAGATCGAATAGCACAGGCCCTTTTCCTCGCGCAGCTTCTGGAACAGCCGCGAGGACATGCCGCCGCCCAAGGCAGAGGTCCAGATCTGCGCCGCGTAGAAATCGGGGTCCTGATAACCCGGACCTTCGAAGGCCAGCGCGAAATGGGCCTGTTCCAGCTTCTTGACGCGGCGCGCCTCCGAGCCCTGCCAGCGCGCGGGCTCGCGCGAGGTGACGGGGCGTGCGGGCAGATGCGAAAAGATCGCCTCGGCCTGACGCAGGATGCGGTCGTGGTCGACGGCTCCTGCGGCAGCCAGGATCATCCGCTCGGGGCCGTAATGTTCGGTGATGAAACCCGACAGGTCATCGCGGCCAAAATGGCTGACCCGCTCGGCCGGACCAAGGATGGTGCGACCCATCGGCTGGTTCGGATAGGCGGCCTCTTGCAGCCAGTCAAAGATCACGTCGTCGGGCGTGTCCAGCGACTGCCCAATTTCCTGCAGAATCACGCCGCGCTCGACCTCGATCTCGCGCTGGTCGAAGACCGGGTTCAGCACGATGTCGGAAATCACGTCCAGCGCCAGCCCGACATCGCCGGCCAGAACGCGGGCGTAATAGCTGGTCACGTCGCGCGAGGTATAGGCGTTGATATAGCCGCCGACATTCTCGATGGCCTCGGCGATCTGCAGCGCGCTGCGGGTCGGCGTGCCCTTGAATGCCATATGCTCAAGAAAATGGGCGATACCGTTCTGTTCTGCACGCTCATCGCGGCAGCCGGCATTGACCCAGATCCCGATGGCGGCCGAATGCAGGCCGGGCATGTCGCGCGTGACGACGCGCAGACCGTTGGGCAGGGTGCTGATGCGGGTTTGACTCACACTGTTCTCCGTTCAAGGATCAGCGATTTAATCTTTTCCGGGTTGTTTTCAACTCGGGTGATACGCTCGTCGCGGTCGAACAGGTCGGCCATATGCTTGGGCAGGTCGGGGCGGATGCCGATGGCGGCTTCGACCGCATCGGGGAATTTCGCCGGATGCGCCGTGGACAGGCTGATCATCGGCACGCCCGGACGCAGGTTTTCACGCGCCACCTTCACCGCCACGGCGGTATGGGGGCAGATCACCTCGGCCGTCTCATCGCGGATGGTGGCGATCATCGCGGTGGTTTCAGCCTCGGAGGCGCGGCCCGAGACATAGATCTCGCGCAGATGTTCCAGCGCACCTTGGCTGATCGCGAATCCGCCGGATTTCAGCTCATCCATGAGCTGGCTGACGGCAGCGCCGTCCTGCCCGTAGGCCAGCCACAAGGCGCGCTCGAAATTCGAGCTGACCTGAATATCCATCGACGGGCTGATCGAGGGCTCGACCGTACCAGTGCGGTATTCGCCGGTCGAAAGCGCCCGGTGCAGGATGTCGTTCTGGTTGGTCGCGACCACCAGACGGCCAATCGGCAGGCCCATGGCGCGGGCAATCGAGCCTGCAAAGACATCACCGAAATTGCCGGTGGGCACGGTGAAGTCCACCTCGCGCAGGGGCGCACCAAGGCTGGCGGCGGCGGTGAAGTAATAGACGATCTGCGCCAGAACCCGCGCCCAGTTAATCGAGTTCACGCCCGCAAGGCCCACGCCATCGCGGAACTCATGGTCGTTGAACAGGTCCTTCAACCGCGCTTGGCAGTCATCGAAAGTCCCATCGACGGCCAGCGCATGGACGTTGGCATCGGCGGGCGTCGACATCTGGCGACGCTGCACTTCGCTGACGCGGCCATGCGGATACATGATGAACACGTCCACATTGGAAAGGCCGCGGAACGCCTCGATCGCGGCGGAACCGGTATCGCCCGAGGTCGCGCCAAGGATGGTGACGCGATTGCCGGATTTCGCCAGCGCCAGCTGGAACAGCTGACCGATCAGCTGCATCGCGAAGTCCTTGAAGGCCAGCGTCGGGCCGTGGAACAGTTCCAGCAGGAAATGCCCCGGTGCCAACTGCACCATCGGCGCGCGGGCGATGTGATCGAAACCCGCATAGGCACGGGCGATGGCGCCTTTCAGCTCGTCCTGCGTAAAGCTGTCGCCGACAAATGGCGTGACGACGCGCAGCGCGACCTCCTCATAAGACAGCCCCTCCAGCGCCGCGATTTCGGCTGCCGAGAAGGTCGGAATCGTTTCGGGCAGGTAAAGTCCGCCGTCACGGGCAAGGCCCGTCATCATGGCCTGCGCGAAATCCAGAACCTCTGCCCGGCCGCGAGTGGAAACGTAGCGCATCGTGATCCTCTAGAATTGTCGCTGCCTGATACGCCAGATCAGCGCCAGTGTCATCCCTGCCCAGACCGCAGCGATCATGAACCATTGGACGGCATAACTCAGGTGGTTGTTGGGAATTCCCTGCACGGCGACCGGCATCGGCTGGACGCCCTGAGCGTCGCCCCGGATCTCGGCCGCGACGACCAGAACGGGCTCGGTCCCCAGCTTCGCCGCCATGGCGGGCACGTCGCGGGCGAACCAGATGTTCTGGTCAAGGTTCGGCGCGGGCGTGGCACTGCCCTTTTCCTCGGGCCAGTGCAGGTTGCCCGCGACCTCAAGCCGGGTCGCCGGGCGCGGGTCATGGCGATGGTCCTGATCGACGAAACCGCGATCCAGCAGGATCTTGCGCCCGTCATCGGTGACAAAGCTTGAGATCACCTGATAGCCGCCGCCGCTGTCCTTGGTGCCCGACAGCACGTCGATTTCCTGCCCCGTGGTCGTGCCGGAAACCAGCACCGGCATGTATTTCATGCCGGGATCGACCGCGGCGGGCAGCGGGACGGGCGCGCTGGCAATGCGGCTCTCGATCTGGTCCAGCATCGCCTGTTTCCATTTCAGCCGGTCAAGCTGCCACAGCCCCAGCGAAATCAGGATAGCGCAACCAAGGATGCCGACAATCAAAGGAAACAGGTAACGGCGCATAAGCAATTCCAATGAAAAACGGCGCGAGAATAGCCCCGCGCCGTCGGAAAATCAGCTTGGGATCAACGACCCCAGATATAGACCACGACGAACAGGAACAGCCAGACCACGTCGACGAAGTGCCAGTACCAAGCGGCGGCCTCGAAGCCGATATGCTGCTTCTGCGTCATCTGGCCCTTCGAGAAGCGGATCAGACAGACGAACAGGAAGATCGTGCCGATGATGACGTGCAGCCCGTGGAAGCCGGTCGCCATGTAGAAGGTGCCCGCATAGACGGTGTCGGCCAGACCAAAGGCAGCGTGGCTGTATTCATAAGCCTGCAGCGCGGTGAAGCACAGGCCCAGGATCACCGCGACGATCAGCCCGTTGATGGTGGTCTTGCGGTCGCCCTCATGGACAAAGGCATGGTGCGCCCAGGTCACGGCAACGCCCGACAGCAGCAGGATCAGCGTGTTGATCAGCGGCAGGTGCCAAGGGTCAAAGGTGGTGATGCCTTCCGGCGGCCACACGCCGTCCTTCATCGGGCTGTCCGGCCCCATCGGATACATGGCGTTCTTGATGAAAGCCCAGAACCAGGCGACGAAGAACATCACCTCGGACATGATGAACAGGATGAAGCCATATTGCAGGCCCAGCCGGACGACCGGGGTATGCTCGCCGGTCTCGCCTTCCTGGATCACGTCCGACCACCAGCCGAACATCACGTAAAGCACCGCGACAAAGCCGATCAGGAACATCCAAGGCCCCTCGATCGGGGCACCGAAGACGGTGATGCCCTTCATCCAGGCGACGGCGCCGGTCAGCATCACAAAGGCGCTGATCGCTCCGAGGAACGGCCAAATCGACGGCGGAAGGATCTGGTAGTCGTGGTTCTTTACATGGGCCATGGCTGCGTTCCGCTGTTGATGCGTCTTGTTGCTCTAGTTGATTGGTGTGTCGGTCTTGACCTGCAGGGCCGCCTGTTTCGGGGCTGCGGGTTCGCTCCGGTGGAAAGTGTAAGACAAGGTGATGTCGCGGACGCGGCCTGCGTCGCGGTCATCGACCAGACCCGCATCGACAAAGAAGCTGACCGGCATCTCGATCCGCTCGCCCGGTTGCAGGGTCTGCTCGGTGAAGCAGAAACATTCGATCTTGTTGAAATAGTAGCCCGCGATCTCCGGGGCGACATTGTAGCTGGCGGTGCCGGTGATCGGCTGATCGGTGGTGTTGATCGCCTCATAGAAGGCGATGGCGTTTTCACCGATGCGCAGCTCCATTTCCCGCTGTAGCGGGCGGAAGGTCCAGCCCATGTCCGGATCGACATTGGAATCGAAGCGGACGCGGACCTTTTCGTCCAGCACCACGTCCGAGGCCGCTGCGGCGACATTGGTCGTGCCGCCATAGCCGGTCACGCGGCAGAACCAGTCGTAGAACGGCACGGCGGCCCAGGACAGCGCGCCCATGACGACCACGACGCCGACAAGCATGCCAACAATGCGGGCGTTTGAGCGCGGCTGCGTCATGGCTTGGCCACCGTTCCCGCAGCCTCGGCCCCCGGTGTTCCGGGGACGGCGACCGGGGCTGCGTTCGGCGCCGGAGGATTGGGGTCCGCAGGCAGCATCGTGGCGCGGGGCTGGTGGTCATAGCCCTCCATCATGTCGCCGCTGGTGATCTTGGCGATGGACAGGCCAAAGACCAGCGCGACAAAGGCCAGAAGCACGACCAGCAGACCCAGATTGCGGCTGCGGCGGCGCTTGTGAAGCTCGTGCTCGACCCGCGGCAACATCACCATGCCCCCACCCAATGCTGGATCAGAAGGGCGGTGAAATGCAGGAACAGGTAGTAAAGCGACAGGCGGAAATACCGCTTCTCGATCCGGTAATTGTCGGCCTGTGCCTGATCATCGGTGCGGCGCAGGAGCTGCCAGCCGCCCGCAATGAACAGTAGGTTCAGCACGGCGGAAACCGACAGGTAGATCCAA
This sequence comes from Paracoccus litorisediminis, assembly GCF_009711205.1. Classification (GTDB taxonomy): domain Bacteria; phylum Pseudomonadota; class Alphaproteobacteria; order Rhodobacterales; family Rhodobacteraceae; genus Paracoccus; species Paracoccus litorisediminis. Next base: position 156,988 of record NZ_WMIG01000004.1, read on the forward strand.
CCCCCGACCGAGGTGAAGCCCAGCCAGATCGCGAACGGCGCCAGCACCAGCGCATAGCCAAAGATGTGGCGGCGCGTGACCTTGCGGCCATGGGTCACCGTCAGCATCGGCACACCCGCCTTGGTGTAGTCATTGTTCATGAACAGCGCGAGCGCCCAGAAATGCGGCGGCGTCCAGAAGAAGATCAGCGCGAACATCAGCAGCGATTCAATGCCGATGCCGCCAGTGGCACAGGCCCAGCCGATCATGGGCGGGAAGGCCCCAGCCGCACCGCCGATGACGATGTTCTGCGGCGTCGAGCGTTTCAGCCAGATCGTGTAGACCACGGCATAGAAGAAGATGGTGAAGGCGAGGAAGGCGGCCGCGAACCAGTTCGCAGCCAGCCCCAGCATCATCACCGACAGGCCCGACAGCGCCAGACCAAGCGCCAGCGCGTCGCCCTTGGGCACCAGCCCCGCAGGAACGGGACGGTTGGCGGTGCGTTTCATCACCGCGTCGATATCGGCGTCATACCACATGTTCAGCGCGCCCGATGCGCCACCGCCAAGGGCGATGAACAGCACGGCGCAGAAGGCCACGAAGGGATTCATCGGCACCGGTGCGATCCACAGCCCGACGAAGGCCGTGAACACGACCAGCGACATGACCCGCGGTTTCAGCAGGGCGACGTAGTCCCCGAATCCGGCCTCGGCCGGACCGTGATATGCGTTGATATCGGCCACTTTCGGTCCTTATTCCGCCGAGGCCAGCTTCACGGGCTGGGTCGGCAGGTAATCGGATGCGTCGGCGGCGAACTCCTCTTTGGCGCCCGCCAGCCAGGCATCATATTTCTCCTGGGTAACCGCCTTGACGACGATCGGCATATAGGCGTGGTTGATACCGCACAGTTCCGAGCACTGGCCGAAATAGACGCCTTCCTGATCCGCCTCGAACCAGAGCTGCGCGATACGGCCCGGCACGGCGTCCTGCTTCACGGCAAAGGCGGGGACGGTCCAGCTGTGGATCACGTCGGTCGCGGTCACCTGGACCAGAACCTTCTTGCCGATCGGAACAACCACGGGGTTGTCGGCCGCCAGCAGATATTCGTCCTCGGAATATCCCGCCTCGGCCAGCGCGTCCTTTTCCAGCATCAGCGCATCAAATGCAATGCCGTCGTTGGGGTATTCATAGGACCAGTACCACTGGTGGCCGATGGCCTTGATGACCAGATCCGGGTTGTTGGGCATTTCCTGGCTGCGGAACAGCGCCGGCAGCGAGAAGGCCCCGATGCCCACAAGGATCAGCACCGGAACCAGCGTCCACGCGATCTCGATGGGGGTGTTGTGGGTAAAGCGCGCCGGGACCGGGTTCGCGCGGCTATTGTAGCGCAGGATGCAGATCAGCAGCAGCAGGCAGACAAAGATCGTGACGGCCGTGATGATGTACAGCACGAAATGGTCCAGCCATTGCTGGTCATGGGCCAGCGGGCTGGATGCGGGCTGAAAACCCATGCCACCATTCACCGGCTTGCCGATCACGGGCAGATCGCCCAGCACTTCCTGCGCGGCGGCCGGAAGGCCCGCCAGTGCCGCAAGTCCAAGCCCGGTTCCCGCCGCAATCGCCCGGCGCATCGTCGCAAATGCCATTATCCCATCCCGTTGCCTATGTCCCGCCGGCGGGCCCAGTCCTCCAGCCCGGCCGACATCGGTATAGTTTGACAAGCATATCTTCCCCTGCCGGGCAAGCCATACCTATCGACTTACAGCCAAAAAACCCATAGTCGATGCCTTCTGGCATAAGGACTTTCGCATGACCGACTCGCCGTTCTCGCCCTTTGAAACCCATCTTGACCGCAACCGGGCGTTGCAGATCCTGAAGGATGCGCTGGCCGGGGCCGATGACGGAGAGCTGTTCCTTGAGCGTTCGCGCGCGGAAACGCTGGTCTTTGACGATGGTCGCCTGCGCACCGCCAGCTACGACGCCGAGCAGGGATTCGGCCTGCGCGCCGTCGGCGGCGAGGTCACCGGCTACGCCCATTCCACCGAGATCGACGAAACAGCCTTGCGCAAGGCCGCGGAAACGGTGCGGCTGGCCGTCGGCGATGGCGGTGGCACGCTGGCGCTGCCGCCTTCGGGCCGGATCACGCCGCTTTACGCCGCGATCGACCCGGCCGAGGGCATCAGCTTTGCTGCCCGCGTCGCGCTTTTGCGGGAAATCGACGCATTCGCCCGCGATCTGGACCCGCGCGTGGTGCAGGTCTCGGCCAGCATCTCGACCTCGGTGCAAGAGGTCGCAATCCTGCGCCCCGAGGGCGGGCTGGCCACCGACATCCGGCCGATGGCGCGGATCAACGTCTCGGTCATCGTGGAATCGAACAGCCGCCGCGAATCAGGCAATGCCGGTGGCGGCGGGCGCATCCCGCTGGACGGGCTGATCGCGCCCGAGAATTGGCAGGCGCAAGTGCGCGAAGCGTTGCGGATCGCGCTGGTGAACCTGCGCTCGGTTCCCGCGCCTGCGGGGGTGTTCGATGTGGTCCTTGGCCCCGGCTGGCCCGGCATCCTGCTGCATGAGGCCGTGGGCCACGGGCTGGAGGGCGACTTCAACCGCAAGGGCCATTCAGCCTTCGCGGGGCTGCTGGGCAGCCGCGTCGCCTCGCCCGGCGTGACGGTGATCGATGACGGCACGATCCCGGATCGCCGCGGCTCGATCTCGGTCGACGATGAGGGCAATGCCCCGGCCCGCAACGTGCTGATCGAGGACGGCATTCTGGTCGGCTATATGCAGGACCGCCAGAACGCCCGCCTGATGGGCGTCGAGCCCACCGGCAACGGGCGTCGCCAAAGCTATGCACATGCACCCATGCCGCGCATGACCAACACCTTCATGCTGGCCGGGCAGGATGATCCCTCGGCCATTCTCGCCGATCTGAAGGACGGGATCTATGCCGTCGGCTTCGGCGGCGGGCAGGTCGACATCACCAATGGCAAGTTCGTGTTTTCCTGCACCGAGGCTTACCGGGTCAAGAACGGTGTCGTCGGCGATCCGATCCGCGGCGCGACCCTGATCGGCGACGGTGCCACCGCGCTGCAACATATCCGCGCCATCGGCAACGATCTGGCGCTGGACCCCGGCATCGGCAATTGCGGCAAGCAGGGGCAATGGGTTCCGGTCGGCGTCGGCCTGCCCAGCCTGATGATCGGCGGGCTGACCATCGGCGGCTCGGCCGCCTGAGGGCCTTCGACCCGCTAACCGATTATTAACCAAATTCATGCCATCACCCCATGACGGATGGGGCGAGGGCATGGATCATGCGACCACTCAGGGACCACCACAGTCACTTTGACGCCGCGCGTTGCATGGCCACGCTGCGCCTCATCCGTTCGCGCCGCGTGGGTCCGGCGACGTTTCATCGCCTGCTGGCCGAACATGGCAGTGTTGAATCGGCGCTTGAGGTCCTGCCGGAACTGGCCCGCGCCGCAGGGATCGGGGATTACACCCCCTGCCCGCCCAGCGTGGCCCTGTCCGAAATCGAGGCGGGCCGCCGCGCAGGGGCAAGGCTGCTGTGCTGGGACGACCCCGACTATCCGCCCCACCTGCGCGACATCCCCGACGCTCCCCCTGCCCTTTGGGTTCGCGGTGATATGGCGATCTTTGACCGCCTGCCAGTGGCGGTGATCGGCTCAAGGAATGCGTCGTCGCTGGGGCTGCGCATGGCACGCGGTCTGGCAACTGGTCTGGCCGAAGCCGGGGCCGCGGTCATTGCCGGGCTGGCCCGCGGCATCGACACCGTCGCCCATGAGGCCGCGTTGCGGTCCGGCACCATCGCGGTCATGGCCGGGGGAATCGACCAGATCTATCCGGCCGAGAATACCGCCTTGGCCGAAGCAATCTGCGAAACCGGGCTTCTGGTCACCGAACAACCGCCGGGGACCGAGCCGGTCGCGCGGCATTTCCCCGCGCGCAATCGCATCATCTCGGGCCTGTCGCGCGCGGTCGTGGTGATCGAGGCCGCGCATCGTTCGGGCAGCCTGATCACCGCCAAGGCCGCGCTTGATCAGGGCCGCGAGGTGATGGCCGTTCCGGGCCACCCGATGGATGCCCGCGCCGCCGGCTGCAATGCGTTGATCCGTGACGGCGCGCTGTTGGTACGCAATGCACAGGACGTGTTCGACGCGCTTGCCGCTGAACCCCGCCCCATCCCGGCTATGGTGCTGGAACCAACGGCGCTCGCCCCGCCCTCGCGGCCCTCGCCGCGACAGATCACGGCTGCGGCAATTGCCGATCCACCACCGACGCCGCAAGCAGACAAGGGCGGCCCCGTCAGTCTTGAGGCCCGCATCCTCGCCCTGCTCGGCCCCTCCCCGACCGAGGAAAACCTGCTGATCCGCGATCTTGGCATGCCTGCCGCCAGCTTCGCTCCGGCAATTCTGTCGCTGGAGTTGGCTGGTCAGGTGCAGCGGCTGGCCGGAGGACGAATCGTCCGCGCCGTCTAGTTTCGTTCGGAATGGTCCATGGGCCCTACGCAGGCTCTTTGACCAAAGGGGCCGCGGACAAACGCGATCAAGCCACCCTGACCTGAACATGCACCCGCCGCCAGCCCTGCAAAAATGCACGGGGGCTTCCTGTTCGTCAGGCCTGTCGACACCCAACCCACTATCCGGTCAGGTCGTTAGCCCTTCGCCGAAACCGGGAAGGCTACAACGGCTGTCCGGGCACAAATCACCCGGACAGCCGGACTGGTCTCTGGATCAGAAGAACGCCTGCAGCCCGGTGATTGCGCGGCCAAGGATCAGCGCATGGACGTCATGCGTGCCCTCATAGGTGTTCACGGTCTCCAGGTTCGCGGCATGCCGCATGACCTGGTAATCCTCCTGGATGCCATTGCCGCCATGCATGTCGCGGGCGATGCGGGCGATTTCCAGCGCCTTGCCGCAATTGTTGCGCTTGACGATCGAGATCATCTCCGGCGCGGCCTGCGCCTCGTCCAGTAGGCGACCGACGCGCAGACTGGCCTGAAGCCCCAGCGAGATCTCGGTCATCATATTGGCCAGCTTCAGCTGGAACAGCTGGGTATTGGCCAACGGCCGCCCGAACTGCTTGCGATCCAGACCGTATTGGCGCGCGGCATGCATGCAGAACTCGGCGGCACCAAGCGCCCCCCAACTGATGCCGTAGCGCGCCCGGTTGAGGCAGCCAAACGGCCCCTTCAGCCCTTCGACACCGGGCAGCAGCGCATCCTCGCCGACTTCGACCGAATCCATCACGATCTCGCCGGTGATCGAGGCGCGCAGGGACAGCTTGCCGCCGATCTTGGGCGCGGACAGGCCCTTCATGCCCTTTTCCAGCACGAAGCCGCGGATCTTGCCGCCATGCGCTTCGGACTTGGCCCAGACCACGAAGACATCCGCGATCGGCGCGTTCGATATCCACATCTTGGAACCCGACAGCACATAGCCACCATCGGTCTTTTTCGCGACGGTCTTCATCCCGGCGGGGTCGGAACCGGCATCGGGCTCGGTCAGGCCGAAGCAGCCGATCCATTCGCCCGTGGCAAGCTTGGGCAGATATTTCCGGCGCTGCTCGTCCGAGCCATAGGCATGGATCGGATACATCACCAGCGAGGATTGCACCGACATCATGCTGCGATAGCCGCTATCGACGCGCTCAACCTCGCGCGAGACAAGGCCGTAGGCGACATAGGACGCGCCCAGACCGCCGAACTCCTCGGGGACGGTGATGCCCAGCAGGCCCATCTCGCCCATCTCGCGGAAGATCTCGGGGTCGGTGACCTCATCGCGATAGGCGGCGATGACGCGGGGCTGCAACCGGTCTTGAGCATAGGCGTGGGCCGCGTCGCGCAACATCCGCTCTTCCTCGGACAGCTGCAGGTCCAGCCGGAAGGGGTCTTCCCAATCGAAGCTTCCCAGTTCCGGTGCATCCTTCGGTTTCAGCGCCATATCGTCCTCCTGCTCGGCGGGTCTTTGCCGGTTTTTCCCTGCTCGGCGGAATGCAGCTTGCTCACTTGGCGGTCACAAGCTTGTTCATGAACCGGGCATCCGTGGGTCGGTTATGGTGCGACCGGCTTTACGCGTCCATCGGAAAAGGAACCGAAATGCGTCGCATATTGAAGACAACAACAGCCATCGTGACCAGCATCTCGCTGGTCCTGCCGCAGCTTGCTGTGGCTCAGGCTGATCCGCAAAATCAAGAACAGATCATCCTGCAACAGAAGAAGCTGCAGCAGCAGAAAGAACAGCAGGAGAAACAACAGGAAAAGCAGCGCCGCCAACACGAGCAGAAGCAAAAGCAGCAGGCCGCCAACCGCGACGAAAAGCCCGACGAGCAGCGCCCGCGCGAGGAAAAGCCACGCCGTGAGCGCCCCGCGGATCAGGCCGAAGAGCACCAGCCCAAGCAGCAGCGCAAGCATCAGGCGCAGGACGACGACGCCCCGCGCAAGCCCAAGCATCAGGCGGAACCCGAGGCGCGCCGCGACGAGCAGCCCGAGCAGGCCCGCCAGAAGCCCCGCCAGCAGCAGGCGCAGGATGATGATGCGCCGCGCAAACCCAAGCAGCAGGCCGAACCCGAGGGCCGCCAGCCCGAGGGCGAGCGTCAGAAGCCCCGCCAGCAGGAAGCGCAGGACGACGCGCCCCGCAAGCCCAAGCATGAGGCTGAGCCCGAGTCGCGTCGGAAACAGGCCGATGAGGATCAGCCGAAGCCGCGCCAGAACCGCGAGGACCGTGCCGCGGACCCGGAACCGCGCCGCAATGCTGACGATCGCGACGGTGACCGCAATCGCCGCGAGGATGCCGAGCAGCGCTCGCGCCGTGAGGCGAACGATGACAATCCCGATCGTCGCGCCACCCCGGCCATTCCGGCGGTTCCGGCCTCGGAAAACCCGGAAGGGCGCGCCCGACCGGCGACCCCGGCCGAGCCTGCCCGCGACGCCCAGCGTGACCGCGCGCAGGATGAGCCCCAGCGCGAAGGCGAAAAGCGCAAGGACCATGACAAGCGCCCGGCCAATATCGAGGAACTGCGCCGCGCGATGGAGGCTGACAAGCAGAAGGACGACCAGCCGCGCCGCGACCGCCCCCGCGCCGATGACGACCAGCGCGACCGCCGCCCCGAGCCGGAACAGGCCCGTCGCGACGACGATGGCAAGCCGCGCGAGAAGCTGACCTCGGACGAGCTCAAGCGTCGTCTGGATCGCGGCGACGGCGAGGCCCGCGTTCAGGCCCCCGAGGCACGCCATCGCGACAATGACGTGACCCGCCGCGCCGCTGAAAAGAAAGCCCCGACCGCGGCCGCCGCTCTGGTCGGCGATGGCAAGGGTGAGGTTTCGGAACGCCGGGTGACGCGCGACAACGCCCGCCGCTCGGATCAGGATTTCCGGACCCGGATTCAGGATGGCGACAATCGCGACAGCGACGACCTGCGCCGCAATCTGGAACGCCGCGAACGGGAACTGCGCGAGGATGAGACCCGCGCTGACCGCCGCGAACGCGCGCTGGATCGTCGGGACGACCAGCTGGATCGTCGGGACGATCAATGGGACCGCGAGCGCGATCGCAACCGTGATCGCGATGAAGCGCGCGATAATGATGACGACGACAATGACACGCTGAAAACCGTGGGCGCGCTGCTGCTGGCGGGCGCTGCGGGCATGGCCGTTGGCAAGATGCTGGACGGGCGGCAGGTCGCGCTGAACACCGGCGACCGCGTGGTCATGACCATGCCGGACGGCAGCCAGCAAATCGTGCGTGATGACAATGCGCTGCTGTATCAGCCCGGCTCGAACGTGCAGACCGAGACCTTCCAGGACGGCTCGACCCGCACCACCGTGCTGCGCGAGGATGGCAGCCGCGTCGTCACCATCCGCGATGCCAATGCCAATATCCTGCGCCGGACGCTGATCCGCCGGGACGGAACGCAGGTGCCGCTGATCAACGATACGGCGGCGCAGCCGGTCCGCGTCTCGACCCTGCCGAAGCCGAAGCCGGTCGAATATTACGACCGCCCGCTGCAGGAAGACGAGTTGCGTACTGCGCTGCTGCAGGAATCCGCAGCCGACCGTCGCTTCACGCTGGGTCAGATCCGCGACATTCCCGAGGTGCGCGCGCTTGTCGCCCCGGTGAACGTGCCGCAGATCACCTATGATACCGGCTCGGCGGCGCTGGCCTCAAGCCAGGCGGAACAGCTCTCGACGCTGGGCAAGGTCATCACCGATGCCATCGCCCAGAACCCGAACGAGATGTTCATGATCGAAGGCTATACCGATGCCGTCGGATCGAAGGCGTCGAACCTGGCGTTGTCGGATCGCCGCGCGGAATCGCTGGCCCTTGCCTTGACCGAGTATTTCCAGGTTCCCCCGGAAAACATGGTCGTGCAGGGCTATGGCGAGGATTTCCTGCTGGTGCCCAGCGACGGGCCGCAGCGCGAAAACCGCCGCGTCGGCGTGCGCCGGATCACCGACCTGCTGGAACAAAGCGGCAGCTGAAAATGCAAAACCGCGGGGGCGACCCCGCGGTTTTTTCGTCAGATACGGTCGCGATCAGCCCAGCGAGTAGCCAGTGCCGCGCACCGTGCGAACGGGGTTGTCGCCGCCATTCACCATCAGCGCCTTGCGCAAGCGGCCGACATGCACATCGATGGTGCGGGTATCGACATAGATGTCGCGACCCCAGACCCGGTCCAGAAGCTGCTCACGCGTCCAGACGCGGCCCGGCTTTTCCATCAGGGTGGACAGCAGACGGAACTCGGTCGGCCCCAGATGCAGGGTCTGCCCACCGCGAAAGACCCGATGTTCGCCCGCATCAAGGATGATATCGGCGAACGACAACCGTTCGCCCATCGTCGCGGGACGGGTACGGCGCAACTGCGTGCGCAGACGCGCCATCAGCTCGACCACGGAATAGGGTTTGACGACATAGTCGTCGGCCCCGGTTTCCAGGCCACGCACGCGGTCGACTTCCTCGGATCGCGCGGACAGCATGATGATCGGGATCTGGCGGGTGGCGGGATCGGCCTTGACCCGACGACAGACCTCGATGCCGCTGACATTCGGCAGCATCCAGTCCAGCACGATCAGGTCGGGCTGTTCCTCGGCGACCAGCAGCATGGCCTCATCGCCGTTTTCGGCCATGACGACCGAGAACCCTTCGGCTTCGAGGTTGTATTTCAGAACCTCGCGCTGAGCGCCCTCGTCCTCGACGACCAGCACGCAGGGTTGGGTCTGCGCCATGATGTCAGTCCTCGCCTTCGTTCAGGGTCGCGCGGGTGACGCTGTCGCTTTTCGGGCGGGCATCCTCGGGCAGTTCGCCGGTCGCCAGATAGATCACCTGTTCGGCAATGCCGGTGGCGTGGTCGCCCATGCGCTCGATGTTCTTGGCGATGAAGTGCAGATGCATGCAGGCGGTGATGTTGCGCGGGTCTTCCATCATGTAGGTCAGGAATTCGCGGAACAGCGCGTTGTACATCTGGTCGACTTCCAGATCGCGCTTGCGCACATCGGCAGCCAAGGCGGCGTCGCGCTGGATATAGGCGTCCAGCGCATCCTTCATCATGCCCTCGACAGTCTGCGACATCCGCCGCAGCGCCATGCCCGAGCTTTCGACGGCGGGCATATGGACCAGCACATGGCTGCGCTTGGCGATGTTCTTGGCGTAATCGCCGACGCGTTCCAGAATGGCCGAGATCTTGATGACGGTCAGCGCCATGCGCAGATCAGTCGCGCGAGGGGCACGCAGCGCGATCAGGCGGGCGGCTTCCTCGTTGATCTGGTGCTCAAGCTCATCCACGGCCTTGTCGCGGCGGCGGACATCCTCGGCCAGTTCCTCGTCGCGGGTTTCCAGCGCGATAGCGGCATCGTGGATGGCGCTTTCGACCATCCCGCCCATCTTGACGACAAGCGCCTGGACGGTTTCCAGATCGCGGTCGAAAGCGGACATGATATGACGTTCGGTGGTCATGGAAATTCCTTTCGGGACCGGATCAGCCGATGCGGCCGGAAATGTAGCTTTCCGTGCGCGGGTCGTGCGGACGGGTGAAAATGTCATCCGTATTGCCGAACTCCACCAGATTCCCCAGGTGGAAGAAGGCGGTCTTCTGGCTGACGCGCGCGGCCTGCTGCATCGAGTGGGTGACGATCACCACCGAGAATTCCGAACGCAGCTGGTCGATCAGATCCTCGACCTGGCTGGTGGCGATGGGGTCCAGCGCCGAGCAGGGTTCGTCCATCAGCAGCACCTCGGGCTGGGTGGCGACGGCGCGGGCGATGCACAGACGCTGCTGCTGACCGCCGGAAAGGCCGGTGCCGGGTTCGGCCAGACGGTCCTTGACCTCATTCCACAGGGCGGCGCCGCGCAGCGACTTCTCGACGATCTCGTCAAGCTCGGTGCGGTTGCGGGCCAGACCGTGGATGCGCGGGCCGTAAGCCACGTTGTCATAGATCGACTTCGGGAAGGGGTTCGGCTTTTGGAACACCATGCCGACGCGGGCGCGCAGCTGCACCGGGTCCACGCGCTTGTCGTAGATGTCCTCGCCGTCAAGGGCGATGCGGCCCTCGACCCGGCAGCTGTCGATCGTGTCGTTCATGCGGTTCAGGCAGCGCAGGAAAGTCGACTTCCCGCAGCCCGAGGGTCCGATGAAGGCGGTCACGGTCTTGTCCTGAATGTCGACATCGACATCCTTGAGGGCGTGTTTCTCGCCGTAATAAACCTGCACCTTGCGGGCGGAAATCTTGATGTCCGTCTGGCTCACGGCGCGCTCCAGGATTCTCATATCGTTCATATTGGTAATTCCTTTCTGGATTTACCACCGGCGCTCGAACTTGCGGCGCAGGAAGACGGCAAAAAGGTTCATGCACAGTAGGAACACAAGCAGGACGATGATCGCCCCCGAGGCACGTTCCATGAAGGCGGGGTCGGCGCGCTGGGTCCAGTTATAGACCTGAACCGGCAAGGCCGAGGCGGGATCGAACAGGCCCGCAGGCGGGGCCGAGGGGAAGTTCTTGACGAAAGCCACCATGCCGATCAGCAACAGCGGCGCGGTTTCGCCCAAGGCCTGCGCCAGACCAAGGATGACCCCGGTCAGGATGCCGGGCGTCGCCAGCGGCAGAACGTGGTGGAACACCGACTGCATCTTGGACGCGCCCACACCCAAAGCCGCATCGCGGATCGAGGGCGGCACGGCCTTGAGTGCGGCACGCGCCGGGATGATGATGCGCGGCAGCGTCATCAGCACCAGCACCAGACCGCCGACGATCGGCGCCGATTGCGGCAGATGGGCGAAGTTGATGAAGGCGGCAAGGCCAAGGATACCGAAGACGATCGAGGGCACGGCCGCGAGGTTCGAGATGTTCACCTCGATAATGTCGGTCAGCCGGTTCTTGGGCGCGAATTCCTCAAGATAGATTGCCGCCGCCACGCCGATCGGCACGGCCAGAAAGAGCACGACCAGCATCATGTAAAGCGAGCCAAGGATGGCCACGCCCACGCCAGCCGCCTCGGGGCGTTGGTCCGACGCATCGGGATTGGTCAGGAAGGCCCAGTTCCATTCCTTGGCCAGCAGACCCTTGTCCTTCAGCGTCTCGGCCAGTTGCAGCTGCGCGGGCGAGGTATTGCTGTCGCGCGCCGCCGATTCCATGGTCACGCGGCCTTTGAAGTAGCCATCGACACGGCCATTCACCAGAACGCGAGCGTCGACGGTCTGGCCGATGACCGAAGGATCGGCCAGCACCATGTTGCGCAGCTGGGCCGACGCTTCCTTCGAGACGAGGTTCGCCACGTCTTTGTCGGTCAGGCCCTCGATGGTGATACCCTGCTTGGCGATCAGATCCTGCACCGACTGGTCCAGAAGCTTGCCATAGGTCAGGGTCATCACCTTCTTGATGTCCTCGATGTCACCATTGCCCTTCTTGTCCAGCTGCGCCGCGTCCAGCGTCACCGGCACATGCAGGAAGGTCTGGCGGAAGGCCCCTGCCCCACCGGCGAAGATGGTGAACAGCAGGACGACCAGCGCCAGAAGCGAGATGATGATGGCGCTCAGGCCATAGGCGCGGAAACGGGCCTCGGCGGCGTTGCGCTTGGCGGTGCGCGCGTCGGGGACCAGCAGCGAGGGGCGCTCGACCGGGGCGGCCGGGTTGGTTGCGTCGGTCATTCGTATTGCTCCCGGTATTTGCGCACGACGTAAAGGGCGAGCACGTTCAGGCCCAGCGTCAGGACGAACAGCGTCAGGCCAAGCGCAAAGGCGACCAGCGTTTCGGGTGCCGAGAAATCGGTGTCGCCGGTCAGCTGGCTGACGATCTTCACGGTGATGGTGGTCATCGCCTCGAACGGGTTCAGGCCCATCTTGGCGGCGGCACCCGCGCCAAGCACCACGATCATCGTCTCGCCAATGGCGCGGCTGGCAGCCAGCAGGATCGCGCCGACAATGCCCGGAAGGGCTGCGGGCAGGACGACCTTGCGCACGGTTTCGGACTTGGTCGAACCAAGGCCAAGCGCGCCGTCGCGCAAGGACTGCGGAACGGCGTTGATGATGTCATCGGAAAGCGAGCTGACAAAGGGGATCAGCATGATGCCCATGACCAGACCCGCGGTCATCACGGACGAACCCGAGGTGCCAAGGCCCAGCGGCTGGGCGAAATAGTCGCGCAGCAAGGGGCCGACGGTGATCAGGGCGAACAGGCCATAGACGATGGTCGGGATACCGGCCAGCACCTCGATCAGGGGCTTGGCCACGCTGCGCATCCGCGGCGAGGCATATTCCGACATGTAGATCGCGGCGAACAGCCCGATCGGGATCGAGACCGCCAGCGCGATCATCGAGATATACAGCGTGCCCCAAAGCAGTGGCAGCATCCCCAGTTGCGAACCACCGCCGAAGCGGGGCGACCAGGTCGTGCCAAAGAAGAATTCTTTCCAGGGGTATTGGGTAAAGAAATGCCCGGTCTCGAACAGCATCGACAGGACAATGCCCGCCGTGGTCAGGATTGCGATGCTGGAGCACAGGATCAGCAGACCGCGAACGAACGCCTCGACGGCGTTGCGGGCGCGGAAGTCAGGCGCGGTGCGGCCAAGCGACAGGAAGAGCCCTGCCCCCGCCAGAACCAACGAGACCCCGGCCAGAACCATGCGGTTCACATCCGGTTGCGCAAAAAGCCAGATCGCGATCAGGAACAGGGCAGGTACAGCGGTAAACAGCGCGATGTTCCAGCCATAATAGCCGGTGCGCGAATGCAGCTTGCGGGAATCGCCACCGACCGCCGCGAGAACACGCGAGCGGCCGATGAGAAATCCAGCGGCTGCCAGGGCCAGGACGATCAGCAAGGTCCAGGATGCAGGCATGTGAGCCTCGGATTGGGGAGGGAAGGAAGGGAAGCGGCGCGGGGGCGGCCCCCGCGCCGAAGGGGTCAGTTGGTCAGGGTCGTCTCATTGGCGACGGCGCCCTGGGTCGCGGCCAGTTCCGGGTCCGAAACCAGGCCATAGGCGGCCAGCGGGCCTTCCGGGCCAGCCAGTTCATCCGAGACGAAGAATTCGACGAACTCTTTCAGGCCCTGGATTTCGGTCAGGTGGGCTTTCTTCACATAGAAGAACAGCGGGCGCGAAACCGGGTATTCGCCCTTGGCGATGGTCTCGGTCGAGGGGACGACGCCACCGAACGTGCCGACCTTCAGCTTGTCGGTGTTGTTTTCGTAGAAGGACAGGCCAAAGACGCCGATGCCGTTCTTGGCCGACTGGATGCGGGCCAGGGTCTCGGTGTAGTCGCCGTCGATATCGACCGATTTGCCGTCGGTGCGCAGCGTGGCGCAGGCCTTGGCGGCGGCTTTCTCGTCAGCCAGCGCGGTCTTGAAAGCTTCCTCGGCGCCCGATTCCTTGCAGCCGGCGTGGATCACTTTTTCTTCGAAAACTTCGCGGGTGCCGTGCTTGGTGCCCGGAACGAAGGCCAGGATGTCCTGATCCGGCAGGTCGGCGCGGATCTCGCTCCATTTGGTGTAGGGGTTGGCGACAAGCTGGCCGTCCTTGACGACCTGGGCCGACAGCGCGTTGAACCAGTCCGAGGCGGTGAACTGGAAATCATTCCCGGCGATGTCGCTGGCAAAGACGATCCCGTCATAGCCGATGCGGACTTCCATGATGTCGCTGACGCCGGCGGCCTTGCAGGCCTCGACTTCCGAGGATTTGATCGGACGCGACGAGTTGGCGATGTCGATGGTGTTTTCACCGACGCCTTCGCAGAATTTCTTCAGGCCGGCCGAGGAACCGCCCGATTCCACGACCGGGGTCGGGAAGTCGGTGTTCTCTCCAAAGGCTTCGGCGACGATCGTGGCATAGGGCAGCACGGTCGAGGAACCGGCGACCTGGATCTGGTCGCGCGCAGTGGCGACGGTCGCCGAAGCGGCGATCATGGCAAGGGCCGACACGGCGAGTTTCGCGGATTTCATAGGATCACTCCTGAACATTTCCTGTGGCCGGGATCGGCCTGCGCGATCCCTAGTGTCGTGGTGCGACGCTTATGCAAAGGAACTATGACAGCCATGTGACAATACCGCCGAAAACGTCCCGACGGCAAGAAAGCTGTGGAAAAACCCCTAGCCGATCCGCCCCCGCTGGCCGCCGGTCTGGGCGCGGTCCAGCAGCAGATGGTCCAGCACCACGCAGGCGGCCATGGCCTCGGCAATGGGAACGGCGCGGATGCCGACGCAAGGGTCGTGCCGGCCCTTGGTGATCAGCTCGATTTCCTCGCCCTTCTGGTTGATGGTCTGGCGCGGCGTCAGGATCGAGCTGGTCGGCTTGACCGAGAAGCGGACGACAATGTCCTGCCCGGTCGAGATGCCCCCCAGAATCCCGCCGGCATGGTTCGACAGGAAACGCGGCCCGTCATTGCCCATGCGGATTTCGTCGGCGTTCTCGGTCCCGGTCAGGGCGGCGGCTGCCATGCCCTCGCCGATCTCGACGCCCTTCACGGCGTTGATCGACATCATCGCGGCAGCCAGATCGGTATCGAGCTTGGCATAGACCGGCGCGCCCAGACCCGCAGGGCAGTTCTGGATCAGCACCTCGATCGCCGCGCCGACGCTGTTCTGGTCCTTGCGGATGGCATTGAGATAATCCTCCCATGCCGGAACGGCCGATGCGTCGGGAAGGAAGAAGGGGTTGTTGCCGATTTCCTCGGCGTCGAAATTCGCACGGTCCAGATGCAGGTTGCCCATCTGGATCATGTAGCCGGTGATCTTCAGACCGGGAGCCAGTTCGCCCAGCACCGCCTGCGCCACGCCGCCCGCGGCGACCCGCGCCGCGGTTTCCCGCGCACTGGAACGCCCGCCGCCGCGATAGTCGCGGATGCCGTATTTCAGGTGATAGGCGATATCGGCATGACCGGGGCGGAAGGCTTGGGCGATCTCGCCATAGTCCTTGCTGCGCTGGTCGGTATTCTCGATCATCAACTGGATCGGCGTGCCGGTGGTCTTGCCTTCAAAGACGCCGGACAGGATGCGGACCTGATCCGGCTCCTGCCGCTGAGTGGTGAATTTCGAAGTGCCGGGGCGGCGGCGGTCCAGGAATTGCTGGATGAATGCCTCGTCCAAAGGGACGCCGGGGGGGCAGCCGTCGACCGTAGCGCCAAGCGCGGGCCCGTGGCTTTCGCCCCAGGTGGTGAAGGTGAAGACGCGGCCGAAAGTGTTGAAGCTCATGGTTCTGCCCCTTTTTGCGCTGCGATAAACGGGCGGGCCGCGTCAGGCAACGGCTAATCCTGATACTGGTATGGAGAAATTTGACATGACGAATCAGGCAGGTCGAAATTATTCCATTTTACATCATGCATTTGATAATATTCGGCAGCGCTAGGCCCCGATTTGTGCGATGATGCAGGCGCAGCACGTTCTGCAACCGCAATGGCGATTTGCCCGGAATCAGCCGGGACGGACATCCAGGAACACCCACTTCTTCGTGCTTGTGGTGGGGTGCGGAGAAGAGGTGAGGGAGGGCGCGGGCCGGAGACACCCGCGCCCTTTCCCCTCCCCCGAACCGCCCGCGCAGCGTGTCCTACATAACAGGCAACGCGCGTCGCATTCCCCCGTGCTGCGCAATTGTTGCCGAGTTTTGGGCGCGGAGCGGACAATGGCCAGCAAGGCGGATGAACAGCGCCGGGTGAATTAACACCATATGGCGGACGTCCTGACGCTGGAATGAGACCTGCATCAGCGGCTGATGGACGATCTGTGCATCCCCCAGGAATGGCACGAGATCACCCGCAGAAGGGCCAGTCAAAAAAACCCGCGTGACGATCCGGCTGGACGAGGAGATCGTGCGGTTCTTTCGCTCGACCGGAGACGACTGGCAGCCTCGGCTGAACTGGGTGCTGTCGGTCTGGATGCATGCCCGGCTGGCCGGGATGAACCGGGGCACCAAGACGGGGGATTACATGAGGCGCCGGGTCGAGGAATATCTGGACGGCCCCCGCCCGTGCTGGGGCGAGTTGCAACGGCTGAAGGACGAGGTGCTGGACGCGGAACGGGCGGCCTCGGCGGTGCGGCGAGTGGAGTTGGATGGGCGGAGGGGGAAGTAGGAGGTTGCGAGCGACGCTCATGGCCTATTGTGGGCATTCGACCTTCAGTTGATCACTCCCAAAGCGCCGCACTCTGACGGGACCGTTCATTCGTCTGCTGCGAATCTCAGCAGATAGCCGTCTGGATCCTGGACGAGGAATTCTCTGCAGATTGACCAGTTTTCTCCGACACGGTAGCGCTTTTCTTCGATCGGGCGGTAAAGCTTCCACCCGGCGTGGGTCAGGCTTTCGACGAGAGGGTCGAGACTATCGACCTGCATCTGAAAATTGATCCCGCGACCGAATGGGACTTGCAGCTCCGCAGTCTCCCATTCGCCGTTTGCGCGGCACAACATGATCTGAATCGCACCACGCTGGAGATAGGCAAAGCCAGCCTCTTTCCTCGAATAGGCGACCTGAAATCCCAGGAGGTCACACCAGAAGGCAAGGCTCCGGTCGAGGTCGGTGACGGAAAGCTCGGGCACGAGCGCCGCAAACCCGCCTTCGGGGTGTCCGCCATCGGAAGCAGCGCTGTTGCGGGCCAGCTGGTCCATCATGTTTTCCCCCTGCTCGATGCTGATCGAACCGTAGCTGAGATACCCCGGCATTGAAATGTGGCGGAACGATGTGGACGCATGCTTCCAGACTGCAGAACCGAGATGCTCAAAGCACATACGCGAGTGGCTGGTCTCCTGTGACCACGTCAGCCAGAAATGCCGCACTTTTGGTGCATCAATGTCGGCATCGCGTGCCTGCCGCTTCGAGCCCGTTGCCGACATTCTCCGGTATCGCAGCGAATGCGCAGCCCATCTGTGCCGCCCCTGCACTGATGCAATCGGCACGGCCCTCTGGCGTTTGGGCCACGCAGCAGTTGGCAATAAAAATCCCCCAGCCCGCTTAGACCGGGGGTTCTTGCTTCAAGCATCACTTCCCGCCAGCAGAAATCGCCTTCATCGTTTCGTCGATGTCGAACTCGAAACTGGCCATGCGCGGTGGATATTCCTGCAGCGACTTAACCAGCCCTGCGACCACCTGCATCAGCGGGTTGAACATCCACGAGCGATCCTCAAGCCAGGTCTCATAACCGCGCGACTGGGTGAAACGCTCGAACGGGTCCAGCTTGAGGTTGATCAGCAGCGGGATGACAAAGTCCTGCCTTGTGCCGCCGAACCAGCCGTCCTGAGACTTGAACAGCAGCTTGTAATCGCCATAGCGGACGCCCTGAAGCGTGGTTTCGGTGAAGTAGGGGAATTCCTTGCGGTTACTCGGGCCGGTGGCGGTGATCAGCGGTGTCTGATCATAGCCGTCGAGATGGATCTTCTCGAAAGTCTTGTTGCCGGCCGTATAGCTGGTGAGCAGCTTTTCCTTCACGTCGGGTTGGCCCAACTGCGACATGATCGTGGGAATCCAGTCCTCCATGGTCATGAATTCGCCAGTCGTACGACCTGCAGGAATGACGCCCGGCCATTTGACCATCATCGGTACCCGGAAGCCGCCCTCATAGCCGCCGACGCCCTTTTCGCCGCGGAACGGGTGGTTGCCGCCATCCGGCCATGCCACGGAATATGCGCCGTTATCGGTCGAGAACATCACCATGGTATTGTCCGCGACGCCGAGGTCGTCGAGCAGCTTGAGCAACTCGCCGACGGTGTCGTCCATCTCCATGACGCCATCGGCATAGCGGCCGTAGCCACTTTTGCCCAGATACTTCTCGGACAAATGGGTGTGCAGGTGCGTCCGGATCGTATTGTGCCAGACGAAGAACGGTTTGTCGGCCTTGACCGCATCCGTGATGAAGCGCTTGGATTCCGCTAGGAAATCGGAATCAAGCGTCTTCTGGCGTTCGGCACCGAAAGGGCCTTTGTCTTCGATTTTCTGAGTGCCATCGGCCTGAGCCCAGGAATGGATGATGCCGCGTTCCTCGGCCAGACCAAGCGCCGCCGGGTCTTTGGGATAGTCGTATTCCTCGTAATATTCGCCCGCATTCAGGTGATAGAGGATGCCGAAGAACTCATCGAAGCCATGCGCGGTGGGCAGATGCTCGTCGCGGTCGCCAAGGTGGTTCTTACCGAATTGGCCGGTGGCATAGCCCAGCGGTTTCAACAGTTCCGCCAAAGTCGGGTCAGCGGCGTTCATGCCTTGCTCGGCGCCGGGAAGGCCGACCGTGGCAAGGCCGACGCGGATCGGATACTGGCCGGTGATGAAGGACGCCCGCCCTGCCGTACAGGAGGGTTGGGCGTAGTGGTCCATGAACAGCATCCCCTCATTGGCGATGCGGTCGATATTCGGGGTCGTGCCGCCCATCATCCCCCGGCGATAGGCCGAGAGGTTCCACATTCCGACATCGTCACCCCAAATCACGAGGATATTGGGCTTCTTCGCGTCCTGCGCATAGGCCGGCATGGCGAATGCCACAGCGGCCGACACGGCCAATGTCTGTAATGATCTAAGACTCATCATGCTCACCTGTTTTTACGGAAAGACAAAAACAGGCCAACACGTCGCAGGTTGAATCCAAGAATGCGTGATGGGTTAGGACCTTAGCTACGACCGCTGATCCGGTTTTGCCGCGATTGCGGTACTGCGCCGCCGTCAGTCCGCTTTGGCGCAGAAGCATGTTCGGAGACCATCAGCGGCGCCACATTTTACAGGTGCAGCGACCGACATTGGCCGGTCGGGTTGACTGCAACCAACATAAACGATCGGTCTGAACCGGAAACGACAAAGGGCCTCTCAGATGAGAGGCCCTTCGGTGTTACATCATGAATAGCGGAGAGGCCGTCAGGCCTGCAGCGAGCGCACCCCGACTTCCCCTTCACCGCGCGACTTGATCGCGGCCACGGCGGCGATGCTGCCTGCGGCAGTGGTGTAGTAGGGGATCTTGTCGTTCAGGGCGACGGCCCGGATCTCGCGGCTGTCGGCGATGGCCTGGGTGCCTTCGGTGGTGTTCAGGACCATGACGATTTCACCGTCTTTCAGGCGGTCGACGACGTTCGGGCGGCCCTCATAGACCTTGTTGACCAGAACAGTTTCGACCCCTGCCCCGCGCAGGAACTCGGCGGTGCCGCGGGTGGCGATCAGGGTGAAGCCCATCGTGGTCAGATCACGTGCGGCCTCGGCCAAGGCCTCGGACTTGTCGGCATCCTTGACCGAGACGAAGACCAGACCGCTATCGGGCAGTTGCGTCCCCGCGCCCATCTGCGCCTTCAGGAAGGCGCGGGCGAAGGTGCGGTCCCAGCCCATGACTTCGCCGGTCGAGCGCATCTCCGGGCCAAGCAGGGTGTCGACGCCGGGGAAGCGGGCGAAGGGCAGCACGGCCTCTTTGACCGAGAACCAAGGCGTGTTCGGGTCGGCCAGCGTCAGCGGGTCGGCGAAGGGCAGCGCGGTTTCCGGGCCGACGCCTTCCGGGTAGGCGGCGCGGGCCGGGAAGTTCGACATCGGCTCGCCAGCCATCAGGCGCGCGGCGATGGACGCGATCGCGCTGTCGGTGGCCTTGGCGACGAAGGGCACGGTGCGCGAGGCGCGCGGGTTGACCTCAAGCACGTAGATCACGCCGTCCTTGATCGCGAACTGCACGTTCATCAGGCCGACGACGTTCAGCGCCTTGGCCATGGCCACGGTCTGGACCTTGATCTCGGCGATGGTGGCAGCATCCAGCGTGTGCGGCGGCAGCGAGCAGGCGCTGTCGCCCGAATGGACCCCAGCTTCCTCGATATGCTCCATGATGCCCGCGACATGGACGGTCTTGCCGTCCGAAAGCGCGTCCACGTCAACCTCGATCGCGCCGGACAGGTAGCTGTCGAGCAGGACGGGGCTATCGCCCGAGACCTTCACGGCCTCGCGGATGTAGCGGTTCAACTGGTCCATGTCGCGCACGATTTCCATCGCGCGGCCGCCCAGCACGTAGGAGGGGCGGATGACCAGCGGGAAGCCGATGCGACCGGCGATCTCGATGGCTTGCGCGTCGGTCGAGGCGATGCCGTTGATCGGCTGCTTCAGGCCCAGATCGTTCAGCAGTTTCTGGAAACGCTCGCGATCTTCGGCCAAGTCGATGGCGTCCGGCGTGGTGCCGAGGATCGGGATACCTTCCTCTTCCAGCGCGTTCGCCAGTTTCAGCGGGGTCTGGCCGCCGAACTGGACGATGACGCCGTGCAGCGTGCCGTTTTCCTGCTCGATGCGCAGGATTTCCAGCACATGCTCCAGCGTCAGCGGCTCGAAATACAACCGGTCCGAGGTGTCGTAATCGGTCGACACCGTTTCCGGGTTGCAGTTGATCATGATGGTTTCATAGCCAGCCTTGGTTAGTGCAAAGCAGGCATGGCAGCAGCAGTAGTCGAACTCGATGCCCTGACCGATGCGGTTCGGGCCGCCACCAAGAATCACGACCTTCTTGCGGTCGCTGGGGCGGGCCTCGTTTTCGACATCGCCCATCGCCGGGGCTTCATAGGTCGAATACATGTAGGGCGTCTGGGCCTCGAACTCGGCGGCGCAGGTGTCGATGCGCTTGAAGACCGGGTGCAGGTCCAGCGCACGGCGCGACTTGCGGACGGCGGCTTCCGACTGGGCCGAAAGGTTCGCCAGACGCGCATCGGTAAAGCCCATCATCTTGAGCTTGCGCAGCGCGTCCAGATCCTTGGGCAGGCCGTTTTCGCGCACGGCGTTCTCGGCATCGACGATCTCGCGCAGGCGGGCCAGGAACCACGGGTCAAAGGCGGTGGCGTGCTGGATCTCGTCGTCCGACAGCCCTTCGCGCATGGCTTGCGCGATCAGGCGCAAGCGGTCCGGGGTCTGGGCACTGATCGCCTTGATGACCGCCGATTTCTCGGGTGCGCCGGGGATCTCGATCTCATCCAGACCGGTCAGCCCGTTCTCCATCGAGGTCAGAGCTTTTTGCAGCGACTCGTGGAAGGTGCGACCGATGGCCATGACCTCGCCCACCGACTTCATCGCCGTGGTCAGCTCCGGCTTCGAGCCCGGGAATTTCTCAAACGCAAAGCGCGGGATCTTGGTCACGACATAGTCGATCGAGGGCTCGAACGACGCCGGCGTCACCTTGGTGATGTCGTTGTCCAGCTCGTCCAGCGTATAGCCGACGGCCAGTTTCGCCGCGATCTTGGCAATCGGGAAGCCGGTCGCCTTGGAGGCCAGAGCGGACGAACGCGACACGCGCGGGTTCATCTCGATCACGACCATGCGGCCGTCCTTCGGGTTCACCGCCCATTGCACGTTCGAGCCGCCGGTCTCGACGCCGATCTCGCGCAGTACGGCGATCGAGCCGTTCCTCATGCGCTGATACTCGCGGTCGGTCAGGGTCAGCGCGGGGGCGACGGTGATCGAGTCGCCGGTATGGACGCCCATCGGATCGACGTTCTCGATCGAGCAGACGATGATGGCGTTGTCGGCGCGGTCGCGGACGACCTCGAATTCATATTCCTTCCAGCCCAGCAGCGATTCATCGACCAGAATCTGCGCGACGGGCGAGGCTTCCAGCCCCGAGCGCACGATGCGTTCGTAATCGTCGCGGTTATAGGCGACGCCCCCGCCGGTGCCGCCCAGCGTGAAGGCGGGACGAATGATCGCCGGCAGGCCGATCTCTTCCAGATCGGCAAGCGCCTGCGCGATGCCGGCATTGATGTCGTATTTGCCGTTCGACAGCTTCGGCGCGGCAACGATGGTCGCGCGCGGATTTTCCAGCCCGATGCGGTCCATGGCCTCGCGGAACAGCTTGCGGTCCTCGGCCATCTCAATGGCGGCGCGCTGCGCGCCGATCAGCTCGACGCCGTAGCGGTTCAGGACGCCCGCATCTGCCAGAGCCAGTGCGGTGTTCAGGCCGGTCTGTCCGCCCATCGTGGGCAGCAGCGCGTCGGGGCGTTCCTTGGCAATGATCTTTTCGACCATTTCCGGGGTGATCGGCTCGATATAGGTGGCATCGGCCATTTCCGGGTCGGTCATGATCGTCGCCGGGTTCGAGTTCACCAGGATGACCCGGTAGCCTTCCTCACGCAAAGCCTTGCAGGCCTGAGCCCCGGAATAGTCGAACTCGCAGGCCTGACCGATGACGATGGGTCCGGCGCCGATGATCAGGATGGATTTGATATCGGTTCTTTTCGGCATGTCGGCATCCTCGGGCTGGCGGCTGATAAATCGACCGGGGTTATAGCCATGGCAAGCCAAGGCGCAAGGGTCAGAACCGACCCCCTGCCAAAAATCGCCTTCCTGTCGGTGACGGAAGTTATCGGTTGCGCCTTGGCGCGAGCCCGCGACGCAGAACCGAGAGCCTAGAATCGACCCGCCGGGAACTGCAAGCTGAAAGGTTGACGGGTGCGATCAATCCCGCCCGTCAGAAATGCGCCGCGCCCAGAACAGGCAAAGGACCGACCAACCGGGTGCGGCACGATTCACAAGATGAAGTCGTTGGCGGTCAGATTGTGCACACCGTTCAGGCGGATCACCGCCTCGGCCGCGGGGTCGCCATCTACATCGATGCTTATTACCGTCATATCGTCGGCTGTGCCGGCCCGGTCGTAGGTCCGGAACGACACCTCGCCATGGCCCGAGATGCCGATTCCGGCACGGCCGTTGAACTGGAATGCCTGATCCCCCGCCCAGCCGGACGCGGCGTCGATGCGCGAAAGGTCGATCCTGTCCTGCCCACGGGTGAAATCGGTGATCGTGTCGGTCGTGCCAGGGCGCAGGCCAAGATCCGAGATCGTCGCAAAGATAAAGGCATCGGCCCCCACCCCGCCGGTCAGCCGGTCCGTGCCTGTTCCGCCCATCAACCTGTCATTGCCGGCGCCCCCGGTCAGCTGATCCTGACCAGCACCGCCAAGCAACCCGTCGACGCCCGCCCCGCCGAGCAGTTTGTCGTCCCCCTGTCCACCTTCAAGCGTATCATTGCCCCCATTGCCGAACATCAGGTCATTGCCAGCATAACCCTGTGCACGATCCTGATAGCCGCCAAGATCGAAACGGTCATTGCCCGCCAATGCCCGGCCAAACAACTCGCGGTCGTCCTGCGTGCCCGAAGTGCTTGTCGCCCGGTAGAACTCGGCCCCCGAGACCGAGATTCCGGTGACGTAGAGATGGTCGTAATAGTCCTCGCCATTGATCGAAGCGGCCTGGAAAAAGCCCGTGACCGTACCCGAAACGATCTCGCCCCTGCCATTGGCGCGCAAGCCATGCCCGGCAACCACGTTGAGGAAGTAAAGCCCGGCCACGTCATACTTGACCATCTGGAGGTCCTCGTAGGTCCGCCCGAGAATCTCCAGATCTTGGTTATTATAGAAAGCGGAATCGCCCCAATAAAGTTCGTTGAGGTCCACCTCCTTCTGATCAAAGGGAAGAAAGGTCTGAACTCTTGCCATTTCTAAATAACATCCTGTCAAATGGGACGCGAGGGTGGCAACGCCGTGCCGCGCAAGGGAACGCGCCCGGATCATGCCCCCGCGCGGTCAATGAAGACCGGGACGGCAGCTCAGTTCAACCTATCCAAATAGCATAATATTTATAAATTTTTCAGCATGGATATCGCGCAAACGAAAAGCCCGGCCATTCGTGGCAGGGCCTTGGCAGGGGGATATCCGGACCGTCAGGCCTCGATGAACTCACGCACAAAGGGCGTGGCGGGACGGGCGCGGATGTCCTGCGGACGGCCGACCTGTTCGATCTTGCCCATGGACATGACGACGACCAGATCGGCCAGTTCCATCGCCTCGTCCTGGTCATGGGTGACGAAGATCGTGGTCAGGCCGGTGGTGTCGTGGATCTCGCGCAGGCCGTGGCGCAGCTCCTTGCGGACGCGGGCATCCAGCGCGCCGAAGGGCTCATCCAGCAGCAGCATGCGCGGCTCGATCGCCAAGGCACGGGCCAGGGCCACGCGTTGACGCTGACCGCCGGACAGCTGGCTGGGGAAGCGCTTGGCGATCTGCGGCAGCTGGATCAGCTCCAGCAGCTTGGTCACGCGGCGCTCGATCTCGGCTTCCGGCGGACGCGAGCGGCGGGGCCGCGCGCGCAGGCCATAGGCGATGTTCTCGAACACGGTCATGTGGCGGAACAGCGCGTAGCTTTGGAAGACGAAGCCCGCACGGCGCTCCTGCACCGACATGCCGGTGGCGTCCTGCCCGTCATACAGCACCCGCCCCGAGGACGGGAATTCCAGCCCGCCCAGAATGCGCAGCAGCGTCGTCTTGCCCGAGCCGGACGGCCCCAGCAGCGCCACCAGCGCCCCCGAGGGAATGGCCAGGCTGACCGGATGCAGCGCGGTCGTCGCGCCGAAGCTCTTGGCGATTTCGTCGATCTCGATATGCATGGGAACCTCGGGCAATCAGTGACGGCGGGTTGCGGCAAGCTGGTCGGCGTGACGCCATTCCAGCACGGTCTTGAGCAGCAGCGTCAGCAGCGCCAGGGCCGCAAGGACCCCCGCCATGCTGAAGGCCGCGACCGAAAGATACTCGTTATAGAGCATCTCGATGGTGATCGGCATGGTCGCGGTCTGGCCCCGGATCTTACCCGAGACAACGGCGACTGCACCGAATTCGCCCATGGCGCGGGCGTTGCACAGAAGCACGCCGTAAAGCAGCGCCCATTTGATATTGGGCAGGGTCACGGTCAGGAACACCCGCCAGCCGGAAGCGCCGAGCGTCAGCGCGGCCTCTTCCTCGGAGCGGCCCTGCTCGATCATCACCGGGATCAGTTCACGGGCGACGAAGGGGAAGGTAACAAAGACCGAGGCCAGCACGATCCCCGGCAGCGCAAAGATGATCGGGAAGCCGCTGGCAACCAGCCAACCGCCCAGCAGGCTGTTGCTGCCGAAAAGCAGCACCAAGGCCAGACCGGCGACGACCGGAGAGACGGAAAACGGCAGGTCGATCAGCGTGATCAGGAAGGCCTTGCCACGGAAATCGAACTTGGTGATGACCCAGGCGGCGGCGATACCGAAGATGGCATTGACCGGGACCGCGATGGCCGCGACCAGCAGCGTCAGCTTGATCGCCGACAGCGCCTCGGGCTTGGCCAGCGATTTCACCGCCTCAAGCGCGCCCTTGGCAAAGGCCTCGGCAAAGACCACGGCCAGCGGTGCCAGCACCAGAAATGCCAAGCCGCCCAGCGCGACGGCGATCAGCAGCGCGCGGACCAGCGGGGATTCTTCGGTTACGGGGCGCCATTTATGGGTGGCGCGCTCGGTCGGGGCCAGGAAGGGCTCGTTCAGGGTACTGTCAAACATGTCCGATCCTCCGCCGGCTCCAGATCTGGATGAGATTGATGACGAGAAGCATCGAGAACGAGATCAGCAGCATGGCAATGCCAATGGCCGCCGCGCCGCCGTAGTCGAATTCCTCAAGCTTGATAACGATCAGCAGGGGCGCGATCTCGGTCTTCATCGGCAGGTTGCCGGCGATGAAGATGACCGAGCCGTATTCCCCCACCGCCCGCGCCAGCGACAGCGCGAAACCGGTCAGCGCGGCAGGCAGCAGCATCGGCAGGATCACCCGGTGCATGGTATAGAAGCGCCCTGCCCCCAGCGTGGCCGATGCTTCCTCGACCTCGCTTTCGATCTCGGCGATGACGGGCTGCACGGTGCGGGTGACAAAGGGCAGGCCCACGAAGATCAACGCGATCAGGATGCCCCATTCGGTATAGGCGATCTTCTGGCCCATCGACTTGGCGATGCTGCCGAAAGCGCCGTTCGGGGCGTAAAGCGCGGTCAGCGCGATCCCGGCGACGGCGGTCGGCAGGGCGAAGGGCAGATCAACCACGGCATCGACGATGCGCCGACCCGGAAAGTCGTAGCGCGCCAGCACCCAGGCCAGCAGCGTGCCGAAGACCAGATTGAAAAGCGCGGCAAGGAAAGCCAGCCGGAAGGACAGGTAAAGCGCCGCCCAGACCCGCGGCGTGTTGACCGTGTTCCAGACGCCCTCGGGTCCGTAGCTGATCCCCTTGGCCAGCAGCGCCGCGACCGGCAGGATCACGATCAGCGACAGCATGGTCAGAGTAATTCCCATGCCAAGCCCGAAGCCTGGCATGGGGGATTTCTGCGCGCGGAGCATCGCAAGCGCCATCGGTCACATCCCGGTATAGATCTGGTCGAAGATGCCGCCGTCACCGAAATGCTCGGGCTGCGCTTTTTTCCAGCCACCGAAATCGGCGATGGTCACGAGGTCCAGTTTCGGGAAGCGCTTCACGTCCTCGGGGTTCGCGGCGCTTTCATCCCATGCGCGGTAGTAGTGCTTGAAGGCCAGCGCCTGCCCTTCGGGCGAGTAAAGGAAGTTCAGATAGCCTTCGGCCAGTTTCTTCTGTTCCTCATCGGCGATGTTCTTGTCGACGATCGCGACCGGCGGTTCGGCCAGGATCGAAACCGAGGGCACCACGATGTCGAACTGATCGTCGCCCAGTTCGTTCAGGGCCAGATAGGCCTCGTTTTCCCAAGCCAGCAGCACGTCGCCGATCTCACGCTGGGTGAAGGTCGTGGTCGAGCCACGCGCACCGCTATCCAGCACGGGGACGTGCTTGTAGATGTCGGCCACGAATTGTTTCGGGTCCTTGCCGTTCTTCTCGGCCCAGGCCCATGCGGCCAGATAGTTCCAGCGCGCCCCGCCCGAGGTCTTGGGGTTGGGGGTGATGACCTGAACGTCATCCTTCACCAGATCGTCCCAATCCTTGATGCCCTTGGGGTTCCCCTCGCGCACCAGGAACACGATCGTCGAGGTATAGGGCGAGGAGTTGTGCGGCAGGCGGGCCTGCCAATCGGCGGGCAGCAACCCTTTCTCGGCGATCTTGTCGATATCCGAGGCCAAGGCCAGCGTCACCACCTGCGCCTTGAGCCCGTCGATCACCGCGCGGGCCTGTGCGCCGGAACCACCATGCGAGGTTTCGATGGTCGGAGCCTTGTTGCCATCGGCCTCCCATTTGGCGGCGAAGGCGGCGTTCACGTCGCGGTAAAGTTCGCGCGTCGGGTCATAGCTGACGTTCAGCAGGGTGTTTTCGGCCTGAGCCTGACCACCACCGGCCAGCGACAGCGCACCGACCGTCATCAGCGCGGCCAGAACACGACGCGATCCGAACCCGAAGCAGCGGTCCAGAAGGCTGGGACGCAGCGGATAGCCGGTCATGCTTTTGGTTCCGTCCTGAATCGTCACGCGGCCATCAAGGTGGCGGCGGACAACGCGGCCATGGGCCAGCTGGGTGTCGTTCACGCGAATGGTGCGGATCATGGCGGTCTTCCTTCTCCCGTCGAGGCGCAGGCCCTCATCGCCGTAATTACGACAGGGTTACTCGTTTATTTCAAGAGAAAAGACGAATAAACCAATCGTTTTTAAAGTTATTAATTTTCAACAACTTGTGGCGCTGATTTCGCGATGCCCGGCGGGATTGCGCCGCATTTCACAGCCCGAATCCGGGACTCGCCCCGGATTTAAAAGAGAATCATTTTCCCCTTCGGCACGAAAAAGCCGCGCCCCCGGCAGGGACGCGGCGAAGATTATTCTATGGGCCGAAGGTCACTCGGCCAGCTGTTCCTCGGCCTTCTGGGCCAGGGCTTCGGCCCGTGCGGCCAGTTCGGCCATCGCTTCCGACAGACTGGCGGGGACCACCGGAACCTCGTGGCGCGGCGGATTGGCCTTGAGCCGCCCCAGCTCACGTTCGGCCGAGACCAGCTTGTCCTCAAGCGCCGAGGTGCGATCGGCCAGCATCAGCCCGGCCAGCAGCAGCAGGCGCTGTTCCGGCATCCGGCCCGCCTGCCCCAGAATGGCCTGTGCCTCGGTGTCCAGAAGGTTCGCGGCGCGTTTCAGCAACCGCTCTTCGCCCTCCTGGCAGGCCAGAGTGTAGGATTTGTGTCCGATCGAGAATTCAACCTCGGCCATGGCTTCAGCCCCTCTGCTCATCTGTGGCGTCGCTCATTTCGGCGGCATCGGCATCGGCCATGTCGACATCCGTTGCCGCATCAGAGGGCCGTGCGGGTTCGGGATCGGTGTGACCGGCAGCCGGCCCCACCCCCAACATGCGGTCAAGCGTGTCGATGATCTCGCCCAGCTTGCCGCGTTCGGCCTGACGGGCGGCGCGCAGCGATTCGATCTCGGCCTTCTGGGCGCGGCGGATCGCGTCCTCGGCCAAGGGCCCGTCAGCTTCGACAAGGGCGCGGTTGGCGCTGGTCAGCGCCTCATTCGCGGCGGCCAGTTCGACGGCGCGCTCCTCGGCCTCGGCCAGACGTTCGTTCATCACCTTGAGGCGGGATTCGAACCCCGCCACGGCCGAACTGTGGCTGGCGCGAAGTGCAGCCAGTTCATCGGAAAGGCGCTGATTATGGGCGCGGCTTTCCTGCAATTCGGCAGCAGCCTCGCCACCGCCCGCATCGGGTACCGCGGATCGCAGCAGGGCCGTCCGGTCGATGAAATTGTCGATGCGGTCCAGAGCCGCGATCAGCCGCTTTTCGCTGGCATTCAGGTCGTCTTTCATCGGCCGGAATTCCTTTTCGGGTCGCTGGTCAAGGGCACGGGTTTGTGACTTTTTCGCATCGCTTTGGCTTCATGACAAGGACGGGCAGAGGTAGTGGCCTGCCCGTCTGCGTTTTTATGCTTGCCTGATAGGCTCAGACATTGGCGATCTCGCGTCTTTCGTCCATCAATCCGCGGATTACCGCCCAGACCGCGCCCAGAAGCACGATGGTAAACGGCAGCCCGGTGGACACCGCCATCGCCTGCAAAGCGGTCAGCCCGCCCCCCAGCAGCAGCGCCACCGCGACCAGCCCCTCGAAGCCGCACCAGAAGATGCGCTGTGGGGTCGGTGAGTGGACCTTGCCGCCCGAGCAGATCGTGTCGATCACCAAAGAGCCGGAATCCGCCGAGGTGATGAAGAACACCACCACCAGCACGATGCCGACAAAGCTGCTGATGCCGTGCAGCGGCAGATGGCTGAGCATTTCGAACAGTTGCAGCTCCAGCGCGGCATTGGCGACGCGATCGATGCCGTGCTGGTATTGCGAGATCGCGGTCCCGCCCAACGCCGTCATCCACAGGACCGAGATGATCGAGGGCACGATCAGCACCGCCAGCAGAAATTCCCGCACCGTTCGCCCGCGCGACACCCGCGCGATGAACATGCCGACAAAGGGGGACCAGCTGATCCACCACGCCCAGTAGAACGCCGTCCAGCCCTGTCGGAACTGGTCGTCGGTGCGCCCGAACGGGTTCGACAGCGGCACCAGATCGCGGGTATAGGCCGCGAGATTGGCGAAAAAGCCGCTGACGATCTGGATCGTCGGCCCGGTCAGGATGACGAAAAGCAGCAGCACCAGCGCCAGCAGCATATTGGCGCGCGACAGCATCTGCACGCCCTTGTCCACGCCGGACACGACGCTGATCGTCGCCACCGCGACAATGGCGATGATCAGCACGATCTTGGTCACCATGCCGTCGCCGATCCCGAACAGGAAATGCATCCCCGCCGTCGCCTGCTCGGCCCCGAAGCCCAGCGAGGTGGCAAGACCAAAGACCGTGGCAAAGACCGCAAGGATGTCGATGACATGGCCGGGCCAACCCCAGATCCTTTCGCCAAAGATCGGGTAAAAGACCGAGCGCATGGTCAACGGCAGCCCCTTGTTGAAACTGAACAGCGCCAAGGCCAACGCCACCACGGCATAGATCGCCCAAGGGTGCAGCCCCCAGTGAAAGATGGTCGCGGCCATCGCCAGCCGGCGCGATTCCAGCGCATTCCCCTCGGCCCCGTTCAGCGGTGCGCTGTCGACCCGGACGCCGTTCTCCAGCACCTGCCCGGCATAGGCGTCGCTGTAATGGCTGAGCGGCTCGGACACGCCATAGAACATCAGCCCGATCCCCATGCCCGCCGCAAACAGCATCGCGAACCAGCCGTTGCGGGTGAAATCGGGCGTGGCATGCGGCCCACCCAGCCGGATGCTGCCCAAGGGCGACAGGATCAGGCAAAGACACAGCAGCACAAAGACATTGCCCGCCAGCATGAAGAACCAGTCCAGATTGCCGGTCAGCCAGCCTCTGAGGCTGATGAAGAACAACTCGGAACCGCTGGGCTGGGCCACGCCGTCGATCGCGGCCTGCGCCGTGAACCATTGCAGCGCCAGCGTGCCCAGCGTGAAGATCACAATGGTCACCGCCGAGACGCTGAAGACGACATGATGCACATCAAAGGGCAGCACACCTTCACGCGCGATATTGTCCTGACCGATTTCGTAATCCGTCTCGATGATCGCTGTTGGACCTTCGGGGGCGGGCAGCGCATCGACACCGTCGGCAGCGGTATCGGTGGCGCTCTCGCTCGCGCCCTTTGCGGTATCGGTCATGCGCTCTCCTTGGTGCGGCAGGAAGTCTGGACTTCAGGACGGCGGTGAAAGGATCGGTTTTTCGCGCGCTTATCTTTGCATCCTAGTCCTGCTCTCACTTTTCAGTCAAAGGATGCTTGCCTATAAGGCTTGGGGTCCCGAACGGAGAGAACGATGCGCCGCGCAACCATCACCCGCGACACCGCCGAGACGCAGATCGAGGTCGAGCTGAACCTGGACGGTACGGGCAAATACGACAACCAGACCGGCGTGGGCTTTTTCGACCATATGCTGGACCAGCTGTCGCGCCATTCGCTGATCGACCTGACGGTGCGCGCCAAAGGCGACCTGCATATCGACGACCACCACACGGTCGAGGATTGCGGCATCGCCATCGGGCAGGCGCTGGCCAAGGCGCTTGGCGACAAAAAGGGCATCCGCCGCTATGGCAGCTTTCACCTTGCCATGGACGACAGCCTGATCCGCGCGGCGCTGGACTTGTCGGCGCGGCCCTTCCTGATCTGGAACGTCGACTTCCCGACCCAGAAGATCGGGACCTTCGACACCGAACTGGTGCGCGAATTCTTTCAGGCGCTGTCGACGCATGGCGGCATCACCCTGCATGTGGACCGCCTGCACGGCCTGAACTCGCATCACATCGCCGAGGCCGCCTTCAAGGCCGTGGCCCGCGCGCTGCGTGAAGCGGTCGAGCCCGACCCGCGCATGGCGGGCGTGCTGCCCTCGACCAAGGGGGCTTTGTGATGCGCGTCGCTTTGGTCGATTACGACAGCGGAAACCTGCATTCGGCGGAAAAAGCCTTCGCCCTGATGGGTCGCGAGACCGGGGCCGAGGTCTTTGTCACCGCCGACCCCGAGGCCGTGCGTGCTGCGGACCGGATCGTCCTGCCGGGCGATGGTGCCTTCCCCGCCTGCCGCGTGGCGCTAGACGCCGTTCCCGGCATGGTCGAGGCATTGCGCGAGGCAGTGCTGTCGCGTGGCGTGCCCTTCATGGGAATCTGCGTCGGCATGCAGATGCTGGCCGATACCGGCCATGAATATCGCGAGACCGACGGTCTGGGCTGGATCGGCGGCGAGATCGACGCCATCCGCGCGCCCGGACTGAAAGTGCCGCATATGGGGTGGAATGATCTGACCGTGCTGCAGCCCCATCCGGTTCTGGAGGGGATCGCGACCGGCGATCACGCCTATTTCGTCCATGGCTGGCAGTTTCAGGTCCGCGAACCGGCGCACCTACTGGCCAGCGTCGATTACGGCGGGCCGGTAACGGCAGTGGTCGGGCGCGACAATATCGTCGGCACCCAGTTCCACCCCGAGAAGTCGCAGGCCGTCGGGCTGCGCATCATCGCGAACTTCCTGCGCTGGAACCCCTGAGGATCGAGCGTCGCGAAAGTGGGGGCTCTGCCCCCAAGCCCCTGCCGCCCCTCGATGGGGCGACAGGGGCTTCCCCCCGGGGTATTTCCGAAACGAAGAATGCGCCGAGGCGTTACTTCACCGGCGTCCATTTCTGCGTCTTGCAGAAGACCGCGACGCAGCCCGATACATTCAGGACCGCGCCATTCACCTGCATCTTGGACTTGTAGGTCTTGTTCGAGCCGGGGTCCCAGATCGTTCCGCCCGAGAACTTGCCATTGCCGTCATCGTTCATGTTCGCGACGATATTGCGGCCGGTATTCGGCGAGGTGATTTCCTTGCCCGCCTTGTCAAAGGACCGGACCAGCTTGCCGCAGGTCTTGCCGCCACAATCGTAGAACTGGACGAAGCCGGTCTGCCCGTTGTCATTTGGCTGGGTCCGATAGATCCCGCTGATGCCATCGGCCTGCGCGGCCGGGGCAGCAAGCGCCAGTAGCGCGGCAAGCGCCATTTGTTTCTTCATGTTTTCCTCCCATGCGGGGAGCGAGTCCCCTGCGGCTGAGATTGCTTTCCGCCCTCGCGCGCAGGCAAGCATGACGTGGCGTAGGGCAATCGGGGCGCCCTGCCCCTTCCGATTGTCGCCTCTCTGTGGCAAAGGGGCGCCAACCATCAGGAGAGACGCGATGATCCTTTATCCCGCCATCGACCTCAAGGACGGCAACTGCGTTCGTCTGCTGCGCGGCGACATGGAAGCCGCGACCGTTTTCGGAACCGATCCCGCGGCGCAGGCCAAAGCCTTTGAGGATGCTGGCGCCGAATGGCTGCATCTGGTCGACCTGAACGGCGCCTTTGCCGGTCACCCGGTCAATGCCGAGGCCGTCGGCGCGATCCTGTCCACCGTCAGCATCCCCGTCCAGCTGGGCGGCGGCATCCGCGACATGGCCACCATCGAAAGCTGGCTGGAGCGTGGCCTTGCCCGCGTAATCCTTGGCACGGTTGCCGTTGAGAACCCATCACTGGTGCGCGAAGCCGCGCTGGCCTTTCCCGGCAAGATCGCCGTCGGCATCGATGCGCGCGGCGGTCGGGTCGCCACCCGCGGCTGGGCCGAGGAAACCGACGTCATGGCCACCGATCTGGCCCGCCAGTTCGAGGATGCGGGCGTGGCTGCCATCATCTACACCGATATCGACCGCGACGGCGCGATGGAGGGTCCGAACACCGCCGCGACCGAGGCCTTGGCGCGGGCGGTCAACATTCCCGTCATCGCCTCGGGCGGAGTCAGCTCGATGCAGGATCTGCTGGCGCTGCGCGACACGCGCGTGATTGCGGGTGCGATCTCGGGGCGGGCGCTTTACGATGGCGCGATCAATCTGGGCGAGGCGCTACGCGCGCTGGCATAAGGGGGCAAGATGCTCAAGACGCGGGTGATCCCTTGCCTTGACGTGGCCGATGGCCGCGTCGTCAAGGGCGTGAATTTCGTCGATCTGGTGGATGCTGGCGATCCGGTCGAGGCCGCGCGCGCCTATGACGCGGCAGGCGCGGACGAGATCTGTTTTCTGGACATCCATGCCACGCATGAAAATCGCGGCACCATGTTCGATCTGGTCACCCGCACCGCCGAGGCCTGCTTCGTGCCCCTGACCGTGGGCGGCGGCGTGCGCAGCCATCACGACGTGCGCGCCCTGCTGCTGGCGGGGGCCGACAAGGTCAGCTTCAACTCGGCCGCCGTGGCGAACCCGGACGTGATTGCCGAGGCGGCCGACCGTTTCGGCAGCCAATGCATCGTCTGCGCCATCGACGCCAAGACCGTCGCGCCCGGCAAATGGGAAATCTTCACCCATGGCGGCCGGAAGCCCACCGGCATCGATGCGATCGCATTCGCCCGCACTGTCGCCGCCAAGGGCGCGGGGGAAATCCTGCTGACCAGCATGGACCGCGACGGCACCAAATCGGGCTTCAACATCCCGCTGACCCGCGCCGTATCGGACGCGGTGAACATCCCCGTCATCGCCTCGGGCGGGGTCGGTGCGCTGGAGCATCTGGCGGAAGGCGTGCTGGAGGGGCATGCCTCGGCGGTTCTGGCGGCCTCGATCTTCCATTTCGGGACCTTCACCGTGCGCGAGGCCAAGGAACATATGGCCGCGGCGGGCATCCCGGTGCGGCTGACATGAGCGCGCTGTACCGCTTGGCCGAGACCATCGCCGCCCGCAAGGGCGCCGATCCCGAGACCAGCTGGACCGCCAAGCTGCTGTCCAAAGGCCCCGAAAAATGCGCCGAGAAATTCGGCGAAGAGGCGGTCGAGGCGATAATCGAGGCCGTCAAGGGCGACCGCGAGAAACTGGTCAGCGAGGCCGCCGATGCGCTTTACCACCTGCTGGTGATGCTGGCCGCGCGCGACCTGACGCTGGCCGATGTCGAAAATGAACTGGACCGGCGCGAAGGGCGTTCGGGGATCGAGGAAAAAGCCGCACGGAAGTGACAGGATGCTCGATCAGCTGGCCGGGGAATTCTCGCGTCCGATGACCCTGCCCTTTGGGGTGGTGGTCTTGCGGCTGGGCATGGCGGTCATCCTTGGCGGCGTGATCGGCTGGGAACGCGAGGTCCGCGCCCGCGCTGCCGGTCTGCGCACCCATATGCTGATCGCCCTTGCAGCGGCCTGCTTCACGCTGGTCGCGATGGAACTGGTCGATTTCTCGAATATCAACGAAGACCAGCAGCGCACCGACCCCTTGCGCCTGATCGAGGCGGTGACGGCGGGCGTGGCCTTTCTGGCGGCGGGTTCCATCGTCATCAGTGGCGGCAATGTGCGCGGAATCACCACCGGAGCCTCAATGTGGCTATGCGGGGCGATCGGATTGTGCTGCGGGACGGGTGATCTGCGCCTGGCCATGATTGCCACGGCCATGGCGCTGATTGTGCTGTATCTGGTGCGGGCGTTGGTCAAGCCAATCGCCCGCGACGAGGGTGACGGGAACTAGCCCGTCCCCATCAGCCTGCGACGGTCACCACCTTGACCGCACCGTTATGTGCCGACAGCGCAATTTCGCCCCCGGCAAGGCGCAGGGCATCGTCGCCAAAGACCTCGGCCCGCCAGCCATGCAGTGCCGGCAGGTCGCGCGCGCCCGATGCAATCGCGTCAAGCTCGGCAGCCGAGGCGATCAGGCGCGGCGCGACGCCGGCCTCATCGGACTTGGCCTTGAGCAGCACCCGCAACAGTTCCGACAGCGCGGCATTGCCGGGGCGGCCGGGCTCATCGGGGGCGGGCTTGGGCAGGTCCTTCGATTCGATCCCGGCCTTCACGGCGGCAAGGATACCATTGGCGATCTCGCCCCGACGCGCTTCGCGCAGCAGCAGGCGGGATTTGCCCAAATCAGCCTCGGTCAGCGGCTTGGTCGAGGCCAGCTCGATCAGCGCATCGTCCTTGAGAACGCGGGCACGCGGAATGTCGCGTTCCTGCGCGAAAGCCTCGCGGAAGCGGGCCAATTCGCGCACCACGGCCAGAAAACGCGGCGAGCCCGAGCGGGTACGGATACGCTGCCATGCCTCTTCGGGGCGGGTGATGTAGGTTTCGGGGTCCAGCAGCACTGCGACCTCTTCGCCCAGCCACGGTGCACGCCCGGTCTTGTTCAGCTGATCGGCGAGGAATTCATAGATCGCGCGCAGATGCGTCACATCGGCCAGCGCATATTGTGCCTGTGCATCCGACAGCGGCCGGATCGACCAGTCGGTGAAGCGCGAGGACTTGTCCAGCGGCTGCCGCGCGATCTTCTTGACCAGCGTTTCATAGCCGACCTGTTCGCCAAAGCCGCAGACCATGGCGGCGATCTGGGTATCGAACAGCGGATCGGGCAGCACACCCGCGTCATGGAAGAAGATTTCCAGATCCTGACGCGCGGCGTGGAACACCTTGACCGTCGCCTTGTGGCGGAACAGGTCGTAAAGCGGTTCCAACGACAGCCCTTCGACCAGCGGGTCGATCAGGACGGCCAGCCCGCCTTCGCCCTTGGCGGAGGACGGGGGCAAGGCCGCCTGAATCAGGCAAAGCTTTGAGTAATAAGTACGCTCGCGCAGGAATTCCGTATCGAGCGTCACATAGGGCTGTGCCTTGGCCAGTTCGCAGAACTCGGCCAGTTCGGCCGTGGTCGTGATCGTGCGGATGTCTTCGTGGCGGGCAGGTTTTGGGCTGGCGGACATTGATGACTTTCGGGACATGGGCGGGGCATCCGCCTTAACTACCCATCGCCCTTCCCCCAGACTTGGTGGAAAATCAAGGCACGACGTGACAGTTCACAACGGTTCTATGTCACCCTGTGCCCGCTGCGCCTCGAATTGGGCAACGAAATCGGACAGCGTGCCCGCCGCGATGGCCGCGCGCAGACCTGCCATCAGCTCCTGGAAGTAATGCAGGTTGTGCCAGGTCAGCAGCATCCCCGAGATCATCTCTCCGGCGCGCATGACGTGATGCAGATAGGCGCGGCTGTAGCCGGTGCAGGCCGGGCAGGTGCAATGCTCGTCAAGCGGGCGCGGGTCGTCGGCGTGACGCGCGTTCTTGATGTTGACCTGACCACGGCGGGTCCAAGCCTGCCCGGTCCGACCGGAACGCGACGGCAGCACGCAATCCATCATGTCGACGCCGCGCACGACCGCGCCGACGATATCGTCTGGCTTGCCCACGCCCATCAGGTAGCGCGGCTT
The DNA here is from genome assembly GCF_009711205.1 of Paracoccus litorisediminis. Classification (GTDB taxonomy): domain Bacteria; phylum Pseudomonadota; class Alphaproteobacteria; order Rhodobacterales; family Rhodobacteraceae; genus Paracoccus; species Paracoccus litorisediminis. The sequence goes on from NZ_WMIG01000004.1 coordinate 193,858, forward strand.
GTTTTCCGGCAGGAATCCGGGGGCATAGTCCAGAACGCCGAACATTGCCTCCTGCCCCTCGCCGACCGCCAGACCGCCGATCGCATAGCCCTCGAAGCCGATGGATTTCAGCGCCTCGGCCGATTCCTCGCGCAGTTCGGGGGTGACGCCGCCCTGCATGATGCCGAACAGCGCATGGCCCGGACGGTCGCCAAAGGCATCGCGCGAGCGCTGCGCCCAGCGCATCGACATGCGCATGGATTTCGCCACCTCGGCATCGGTCGCAGGCAGTGCCGGGCATTCGTCAAAGGCCATGACGATGTCCGAGCCAAGCTGCCGCTGGATCTCCATGCTGGTTTCCGGCGACAGGAAGTGTTTGCTGCCGTCGATATGGCTGGCAAAGGTCACGCCATCCTCGGTCAGCTTGCGCAGGCTGGACAGCGACATCACCTGAAATCCGCCCGAATCGGTCAGGATCGGCCGTTCCCAGTTCATGAACTTGTGAAGTCCGCCCAGCCGCGCGACGCGCTCGGCACCGGGCCGCAGCATCAGGTGATAGGTGTTGCCCAGCAGAATGTCCGCGCCGGTCGCGCGCACTGATTCGGGCATCATCGCCTTGACCGTGGCGGCAGTGCCGACGGGCATGAAGGCGGGGGTGCGGATCTCACCGCGCGGAGTCTGGATCACGCCGGTGCGGGCACGGCCATCGGTGGCCGAGACGGAAAACTGGAATCTGTCGCTCATGGCCCCGGCTCATAGGCGGTTTGGCCCTTTTTTGCAAAGGGGGGCTTTGCAAAGGGGACGACTAGGCGCCCGCCGCCCGCAACAGCTTCGCCCGTGCCGGAGGAATAGCCCGGATCTCAAGCCCAGTGAACACGTGCAGGGTGTTCAGCTGGCTGTCGACCACCGCATGATCGCTGACCCAGCCGCCCATCGCCAGATAGGACCGCAACAAGGGCGGCATCGCGGCCATGGCCAGCCTTGGATCGGGCTTGCGCAGCCGCAGCGCCCGGGCAAAGCGGAAAACATTCGGAGCCTTGACCCGGGGCAGCCAGCGTTTCGGTGCCAGATGACGTTCCCGCAGCATGGCAAAGGCATCCTCGTAGCCCTGCGTATCAGTGCCCATGAAGCTTGAGCAGCCAAACAGCATCTCGATGCCTTCGGAATCGACATGCCGTGCCAGCGCCCCCCAGGCGAGGCGCAGGATATCGGGATCGCGCAGGCCGGGGTGGATGCAGAAGCGGCCGATCTCGACCATCTTGCCGTCGAAATCGCGCAGCCGGGACAGGTTGTAGTAGCGCGCCGAATAGCTGTCCCCGATCTGCGCGCCGCCCGACAGGGTCAACATGCGGAAGCAAGCAACCAGTTGCCCCGAAGCGATGTCGCGAATCAGCACATGCGTGCAGCGGCTGTCGTAATCATCGGCATCCAGCGCGTCAGGCGACGGATCAGAGCCGTCTCGCGCGCCAATGAAGCACAGCCAGCGCAGATGCTGCGCCTCGCGGATCTGCTCGGCGGTTTCGGCGGTTCGGACGTCGTAACGGCCTTTGCGCAATGTCATCATGGCGCTCCTGCCCAATACCCGGAAGACGGCGCGGCCCACAGGCGCGTGCCCGTCTTGTTCCTGTCCTCCCTGCACCTATCTTGTAACACGGGCGCAACATTATGAAGGGCAAAGATGACGGATCGCGTGATCAAATCCGATGCGGAATGGCGTGACGAACTGGACGACGAAACCTATCGCGTCACCCGGCAGGCAGGGACGGAACGCCCCTTCTCGCATCCGGGCTTTCCCAAGGGTCCGGGCCATTACGAATGTGTCTGCTGCGGGGCCAGGCTGTTCGACGGCGATGCCAAGTTCGAAAGCTATTGTGGTTGGCCCAGCTTTTCCCGGCCCGGAGGCGCGATCGACGAACATCGCGACGCCAGCCACGGCATGACCCGCACCGAGGTGCGCTGCCATCGCTGTGACGCGCATCTGGGCCATGTTTTCCCGGACGGCCCGCCGCCGACCGGTCTGCGTTATTGCATCAACGGCGTCGCTCTTCGCTTCGTTCCTGACGCCGTCTGAGGGAGGAAGGGCGCCCTTGTGGCGCCCTTCGCTTTGTCTGTGGACTGACTATCAGTCCTGAATGATGTCGCCGGCCTGCACGCGGCCCACATTGCCCATCAGCTGCCGGATCACCCCGATGCTGCTGATCCCCGAGTCGGTCACGCGGCGCGACAGCACCACGACCTGCCCGCGATCAAGCCCGAAACGCTCGACATTGGTGACCGTCCCGCCTTCGGCGAAGCTGATCGCGACGACCTCGCGGTTGATTTCGCGCGGCTCTCGCGCCCCGAAATACTCCCAACGCGAACCGACGTAATACCATGCCGACCCCGTCAGCAGCCCTTGCGAGCTGGGACGACCGATCAACCCGTCAAGCTCGGACTGGTTAGTCTTGCCGACAACGACTTGCATCAGCTCGTCTTCTGCTGGCACATAGCCGTGATTGCGATAGGTGGCGGTGCAGGCGGCAAGCATAACGGGAACAGTCAGCGCGAAAGCCATGATCTGTCTCCGGGAAAATTTCATCTTGCACCTGTCCCTTACGCGCCTGTTGACGCCGCGCGACTGACTTAGCAAACTCATGCCCCGCGCTCAAGAATATCCAAGTAACGGCTGCGAAAGCGCCGGAAAGGCCCCCATGACGCAAACCGCCCGCTCTCAAAACCGCTACCGGGTGGCCCAGTTGAACCCTCGGCAACCCACCACCTTCGAGCTTGCCCCCGATGCCGACGCCCGTGCCGCCATCGCGGCCGAGCTTGGCATCAGCGCCCTGCCCGCCCTGCGCTTCAAGGGCGAGATCCGTCCCGTCGCCAGCGACGCATGGGAAGTGACCGGCCGCCTGTCCGCCAAGGTCGTGCAACCCTGCGTGGTTACCCTCGCTGCGGTCAAGACCTCGCTGAACGAGGACGTGCATCGCGTCTTCTCGCCCCATGCCACGACGCCCGAAGGCGACGAGGTCGAGATGCGCGATGACGAAACCGAACCGCTGGGTTCGTTCATCGATGTCGAAGCCATGATGATCGAGAGCCTTTCGCTGGCCTTGCCGCTGTATCCCCGAGCCGCGGGCGCAGCGCTGGACGCCCCCGAAGCCGAACCCGATGGTGAGACCCGCAAGCCCTTCGCGGGCCTTGCGGACCTGCTCAAGGGTGAGGACAAGTAACCCTCGCAACTCACTGCGAACGCTGGCTTTCCTGCCAACCCGCCGCCGTTTCGGGGCCAAGGTTCAGGGGGGCCAGCATGCCCTGCCCAAGGATGTGATCGGCGGCCTTTTCGCCCAGCATGATCGTGGGCGCGTTCAGGTTGCCATTGGTGATGCGCGGAAAGACTGAACTGTCGACGACGCGCAGCCCATCGACCCCGATCACCCGCAATTCAGGATCGACCACCGCCATCGGATCATCCGCCCGCCCCATCCGCGCCGTACCGCAGGGATGAAAGGCCGATTCGGCATGCTCGCGGATAAAGGCATCGATCTGCTCATCGCTGGCGACACCATCGCCCGGCTGGATCTCATGGCCCTTGTATCCGGCCATGGCGGGCTGCTCGAATATTTCTCGGGTCAGCCGGACGCAGGCGCGGAACTCGGCCCAGTCATCGGGATGGGACATGTAGTTGAAGCGAATCTCGGGCGCGGCCTTGGGATCGGATGACGCCAGCCGCACCGTGCCGCGCGATTTCGACCGCATCGGCCCGACATGGACCTGAAAACCATGCCCCTCGGCTGCCGCCTTGCCATCATAGCGCACAGCCAAAGGCAGGAAATGATACTGGATGTCGGGATATTCGACCCCGGCGGCCGAGCGGATGAAACCGCAGCTTTCAAACTGGTTCGAGGCCCCCAGCCCCGTCCCCGTCGCCATCCACTGCGCCCCGATCGAGCCCTTCCCCCACAGGTTCCAATGCTTGTAGAGCGTCACCGGCTGGGTCGCGCTGTATTGCATGTAGATTTCCAGATGATCCTGCAGGTTCGCGCCCACACCGGGCCGGTCGGCCCGCACCTCAATCCCGTGCTGAGCCAGATGCGCCTCTGGCCCGATCCCCGACAGCATCAGAAGCTTGGGCGTATTGATCGAACTCGCCGAAAGGATCACCTCTTCCTTGGCGCGGAACACATTGATCCCGCGGGTATTTGCGACCTCGACACCGACAGCCCGCCCGTCCTCAAACACCACCCGCCGCGCCAACCCGCGCCGCAGCCGCAACCGCCCGGTTTCCTGCGCGGGACGCAGATAGGCATTGGCGGCGGACCAGCGGCGGCCCTCCCAGATGGTGGCCTCCATCGCGCCAAAGCCTTCCTGACGCGCACCATTATAGTCCTCGGTCACGCCATAGCCGGCCTCGCGACCGGCCCGGATGAAGGCGTTGAACAGGGGGTTGCGACGCGAGCCGCGCGTCACATGCAGCGGCCCCTCGGTCCCGCGATAATCGCTGACGGCGCTGTGCGAATTCTCCATCCGCTTGAAGTAAGGCAGCACATCGGCATAGGCCCAACCATTGGCCCCCGATTCCGCCCAGTGATCGAAATCCTTGGCATGGCCGCGCACGAACACCATGCCGTTGATCGAACTCGACCCACCCACGACCTTGCCGCGAGGGGTGACCAGCCGCCGCCCGCCCAGATGCGGTTCGGGCTGGGACGAAAACCCCCAATCATAGCGGCGCATGTTCATCGGATAGCTCAGGGCGGCGGGCATCTGGATGAACGGCCCGATATCCGAGCCGCCATATTCGATCAGATCGACCCGCTTTCCGGCCATGACCAGACGGTAGGCCAGCGCGCAACCCGCCGATCCCGCCCCCACGATGACGTAATCCGGGGTCATCTGCATGCCTCTCGCAACGCCACGGTCTTCTTCGTTTCACAAATACCCATCGCGACCGCGCAACGGGCGGAACATCGATCAATAGGGCGCATCGACGCCCCCCATGCCGACATAGACGGATTTCAGCTGCGAATAATGCTCAATCGCGGCGGCCGAGTTCTCGCGCCCGATTCCCGACAGCTTCACCCCGCCAAAAGGCGCCTCGACCGGGGTCAGGTTATAGGTATTGATCCATGTCGTCCCGGCCTGCAACGCCGCCGCGACCCGATGCCCCCGCGCCAGATCACGGGTGAACACGCCCGCCGCCAACCCATAGGCCGAGGCATTGGCCCGCGCGACCACCTCGCGCTCCTCGTCAAAGGCCAGCACCGTCATCACCGGGCCAAAGATTTCCTCGCGTGCGATCCACATCTCATCGCTCGCGTCCGCCAGCACGGTCGGGGGCACAAAGACCCCCTCGCCCGGACCGCCGCAAACTAGTCGCGCCCCCTCATCCAGCCCCTTGTCGATGGCATCGCGGATCTTTTGCAGCTGCGCCGGACTGACGATTGGCCCGTGCTGGGTGGCGTCGTCCAGCGGATCGCCGATCGTGATCTGCGCCGCCCTTTCGGACAGCCGCGCAAGAAATGCGGGCAGGATGCCCCGTTGCACGAAAACCCGCGTCCCGTTCGAACAGATCTGCCCCGAAGAGTAGAAATTCGCCAGCATCGCCGCACCCACGGCATCCTCAAGACTGGCATCGTCAAAGACGATCAGCGGCGACTTGCCGCCCAGTTCCATGGTGACATGGCGCATGCCCGCTGCCGCCGCTGCGTAGACCTTTTGCCCGGTGGCGACCGATCCGGTCAGGCTGACCTTGGCCACGCGCGGATCGCTGACCAGCGCCGCGCCGACCGCGCCGCGCCCCTGCACGACGTTGAAGATACCCGCGGGCAGCCCAGCCTCGGTCAGGATTTCGGCCAGTTTCAACGCGCCCAACGGCGTTTCCTCGCTGGGCTTGAACACCATCGCATTGCCGATGACCAAGGCAGGCGCGGCCTTCCAACAGGCGATCTGGCTGGGATAGTTCCACGCGCCGATGCCTGCACAAACCCCCAGCGCCTCGCGGATCGTATAGACGAAATCGCCGCCCAAGGGGATCATCTGCCCGGTCACGGTGGCGGCCAGCCCGCCGAAATATTCCAGCGCATCCGCCCCCGAGGGCCAGTCCGCCACCCGCGTTTCCTGAATGGGCTTGCCGGTATCCAGCACTTCCAGCCGGGCCAGTTCCTCGGCGCGCTCGCGGATAATCGCGGCGGCGCGCATCAGCACCCGGCCACGCTCGATCGGACGTAGCGCCGCCCATGCGGGCTGGGCCGCCGCAGCACAGGCCGTGGCCTCGGCCACCTGCGCCACACTGGCCTCATGCAGCCGGGCGATGACCTCGCCGGTATAGGGGTAATGCACGGCCAGTTCCGCCCCCTGCCCCTCGACCGGCGCTCCGTTGATATACAGGCTGGCGGCGGGCTGGGCGGAATGGCTCATGGCAGGACTTTCTCCAGATAATCCAATGTCAGGCGTTCGGCGGCGGGGCCGTCATATTCATCGGCTAGAGCCGCGCGCAGATAGACCCCGTCGATCAATGCGCCCATGGTCCGGGCGGTGCTGTCGGCGGCATCACCCACCAATGGCCGCAGCGCCACCAGCAGGTTCGATTGCAGACGGCGGTGATAGACGCGCAGCAGGCGCGCGGCTTCGGCATCGACCAAAGCCAGCGCATAGAAGCTGAGCCACGCGGCGATGGTCTCATGCTCAAAATGGATGCGATCAAAGCTTGCGCCGACGATTGCGCGCAGCCGCTCGCGGGGATTTCGCGCCGATTTCAGCGCGATAGAGGTTGTCTCTCGATACTGGCTCAGGATATGGCGCATGGCGGCAAGGAACATCCGCTCCTTCGAGCCGAAGTAATGATGAGCGAGGGCAGTTGACATCCCGGCTTCGCGCGCGATTTGCGCGACCGTCACATCCAAAGATCCGGCACGCCCCACCGTCGAGATGGTGGCGTTGATTAACGCCGCCTTTCGGATAGGCTCTGCACCAAGCTTGGGCATTTCGCTTCACCCGCAATGTCTGCAGCGCAAGAATGCAAGCGGAGATAGCCGCGTTTTGATTGACTCGTCAATCAATAAAAAACCAACCTACATGGAAACATGGGAGAGAGAAGCATGACACAACGTCGCATCGCCACCGCGCTGGTCGCCGGACTGGCCTTCACCTTGACCGCAACCAGCATGGCCGCGGCCGCCGAACCGGCGGATTGCCGCGAGGTTGTCTTCTCGGATGTGGGCTGGACCGACATCACCGCGACCACCGCGCTGACCACCACTGTCCTGCAGGCGCTTGGCTACAAGACCGAGATCAAGGTCCTGTCCGTCCCCGTCACCTATACCGCGATGGCCAAGGGTGATGTCGATGTCTATCTGGGCAACTGGATGCCGACGCAGGAAGCCGACATCAAACCCTATCGCGACTCGGGCACGGTCGACACGGTCCGCACCAACCTTGTCGGCGCAAAATACACGCTGGCCACGAACGAGGCCGGGGCCAAGCTGGGCATCGACGACTTCGCGAAAATCGCCGCGCAGAAGGACGCGCTGGACGGCAAGATCTACGGCATCGAGCCGGGCAATGACGGCAACCGCCTGCTGCTGGAAATGGTAGCGGGCGACAAGTTCGGCCTTGGCACCTTCGAAGTCGTCGAAAGCTCGGAACAGGGGATGCTGGCGCAGGTCGCGCGCGCCGATGGTGCGGGCAAGCCGGTCGTCTTCCTGGGCTGGGAACCCCACCCGATGAACACGCAGTTCAAGCTGACCTATCTGGCTGGCGGCGACGACATCTTTGGCCCCGATTTCGGCGGCGCGCGCGTCGATACCAACACCCGTGCCGGTTTTGTCGGCGAATGCCCCAACCTCGGGAAATTCCTGCAGAATCTTGAATTCACCCTGCCCATGGAAAATGAGGTCATGGGCAAAATCCTGAACGATGGCGAGGAACCGGCCAAGGCGGCGCTGGCCTGGCTGAAGGCCAATCCCGAAGCGGCAAAACCGTGGCTGGCTGGCGTCACCACCGCTGATGGCGGCGATGCCGCGGCCGCGCTGGACGCAGCGCTGGCGCAGTAAATCCGGACGCGGGCAAAGGCGCGATCCTTTGCCCGCCCCGTCCCGGTCGGCACCCCGACGCAGGAGAGAGATAGACGCATGGACCAACTGACCCAGCTTTTGACCGGGACCAAGATCCCGGTCGGCAAGACCGCCAAGGCCATCTTCGACTGGCTGAACGCCCATGCGGCCTTCATCTTCAACGCCATCTCGAACGGTATGGAATGGCTGATCAACGCCATCCTTGCTGCCCTTGAGTTTCCGCATCCGCTGATCTTCACGGTACTCATGGTCGCGCTGACTTGGGCCTTGCAACGCAACTGGAAGACCTGCCTGCTGATCGCTGCGGGATTCCTGTTCATCCTGAATCAGGGCTACTGGGAAGAGACCATGCAATCCCTGACGCTGGTGCTGGCCGCCTGCGTCGTCTGCATGGCGATCGGCGTGCCGCTGGGCATCGCCGCCGCCCACCGACCCCGGCTTTACGCGTGGATGCGACCGGTCCTTGACCTGATGCAGACGCTGCCGACCTTCGTCTACCTGATCCCGGCCATCGTCTTCTTTGGCATCGGCATGGTGCCGGGGCTGATCGCGACGGTGATCTTTGTCCTGCCCGCACCGATTCGGCTGACCCATCTGGGGATCAGCTCGACCCCTCGCCCGCTGGTCGAGGCCGCGACTGCATTCGGCGCGACCCCGCGCCAATTGCTGTGGAAGGTCGAACTGCCTTCGGCCGCGCCGCAGATCATGGCCGGGCTGAACCAAACCATCATGCTGTCGCTGTCGATGGTGGTGATCGCGGCGCTGGTCGGTGCCTCGGGGCTGGGCGTGCCAGTGGTGCGCGCGTTGAACAGCGTCAATACCGCGCTCGGTTTCGAAAGCGGCTTCATCATCGTGGTCGTGGCCATCATGCTCGACCGCATGCTTCGGGTGGGACGGCGCGATGACTGAACGCAACGCAGTCGAATTCGACAAGGTCTGCATCGTCTTTGGCGATGCCCCCACCGCGGCCCTGCCGCTGATGGATCAGGGGTTAGAGCGCGGCCCGATCAAGACCGAGACCGGGCAGGTTCTGGGCGTCCATGACTGCTCGCTGACCGTGCGCGAGGGCGAGATTCTGGTCCTCATGGGCCTGTCCGGCTCGGGCAAATCCACCTTGCTGCGCGCGGTCAACGGGCTGAACCCGGTCTGCCGGGGCGAGGTTCGCGTCTGGGACGGCGATCACATGGCCTCGGTCACCACCGCCCGCCCCTCGGCGCTGCGTCGGTTGCGCCGCAGTCAGGTCGCCATGGTCTTTCAGCAATTCGGGCTTCTGCCTTGGCGCAGCGTGCGCGAAAACGTCGGGCTGGGGCTGGAACTGGCGGGCATCCCCGCCGCTGAGCGCCAGCGTCGCGTCGACAACCAGCTTGCCACCGTCGGATTGACCGACTGGGCCGAACGCAAGGTGGGGGATCTGTCGGGCGGCATGCAGCAGCGCGTCGGCCTTGCCCGCGCCTTTGCGACCGAAGCGCCGATCCTGTTGATGGACGAGCCCTTCTCGGCCCTTGATCCGCTGATCCGCAACCGCCTTCAGGACGAGTTGCTGGAACTGCAGCGGCAGGACCGGCGCACCATCATTTTCGTCAGCCACGATCTGGACGAGGCCTTTCGTCTGGGCAATCGCATCGCCCTGATGGAGGGTGGCCGCATCGTCCAGATCGGCACCGCCCGTCAGATCATCGCCAATCCGGTCAATGAATATGTCGCGGATTTCGTGGCCCATATGAACCCGCTGGCCGTCCTGACCGCGGGCGACATGGCCGAGGCCGGCGATCCTGCGGGCAGCCCCATCTCTCGCGACACCCCGATCCGCGAGGCGATGCGGATCATGACCGAATCCGGGGCCGATGCATTGGCCCTGGACGGTGGCGGCGCGGTGACCCGGCAGGGCATCCTGCAACGCCTTGCTAGCGGGGGCCGCGCGCGCACTTCCGGCTGACTGTTGCCGATTCGCCATGACGACTTGCAAGCGGCAATTTTCGCCGCTTGCTCCGAATCAGAATTCATGCCTAAAAATCATCCTGTTCCGTAACCCCAACTGAAAGGGCATTGGCATGACCAATATTTTCGCCGTTCCGGCCGCCCTTTCCTGGGATTACCAAGGCATGCATCGCAACCTGCGATAAAGCCTGGGGAACGCGATCCGAAAGCCCCAAGGGCATTCCCGATCATAACTGACGACCGTTCAGCGCAATTTTGCGCCGTGCTTCGTCATGTCCAAATCCAACCCAACCAGAGGAGCCACCTGCGTCAGCAGGCGGCCTGACAAGATGCAACTGACTCTAGAACGCCCCGTGCGCGACCTGCGCGCGCCTCTTGACGACCTTATCGACAATCACGGACTGGTCCGCGTCGGAATTGCGCTGATGCGTGCGGCCCTGCGGCGCGGCAAAAACCGCCCTCCGCCGGTCACCGGCCTCACGCCGCATCTGCTGCGCGACATCGGCCTTGAGCCGGGACGCCGCAGCACCCGTGGCGACAGGCTCCGCTACTAGACTTCCTTCAACGCATCGGGCGGCGGGGTCACAACCCGCCGCATCCGCGCCTCGCGCAAGGTGATGTAGCAGATCGCCCCGATCATCACCGCGCCGCCGATCAGCACCCACAGGTCCACCGGCTCGGCAAAGACCAGCGCGCCCAGCAGACTGGCCCAGATCAGCTGCAGAAAGACGACGGGCTGGGTCACGGTCAGCGGTGCCGCGGCAAAGGCCCGCGTCATCGCGTAATGCCCGGCAGTCGCAAAAAACGCGGTGCAGGCCAGCACGGCGCATTGCAGCAGCGTCGGCTGGACCCAGTTCATCGCCGCAAAGGGCGCAAGCCCGATACAGACGGTCAGCGACATCATTGCCACGACCACGGCGGCCGGGACCTGCTCGGACAGGCGCTTGGCCACCAGATAGGACGCGCCGAACGTCACCGAGGCCCCCAGCTGCGCGATATGCCCCGGCTCCAGCACCCGCAGACCGGGACGCAGCACGATCAACGCTCCGCAAAGCGCAACCGCAATCGCCAGCGCCCGCCGCCACGAGATCCGCTCACCCATCAGCAGCGCCGCACCGATGGTCACCACGATGGGGTTCAGAAACCCGATCGCCGTCACCTCGGCCACGGTGATGCGGGCCATGGCATAGAACCACAGGATCACCGCCAGCGTGTGCAACCCGCCACGCAGGGCGAACATCGACCAGATGCGCGGCGTAAACCCGCGGCGCAAGGCGGGAAGCAGCAGGGGAATCAGAAAGACCAGCCCAAAGGCGAAACGGATGAAGGCGCCTTCGGCAGCGGGCAACGCCTGTCCCAGCCAGCGCACCGTGCCATTCACGGCGACAAAGCTCAGACCTGCGGCCAGCATCCAGAAAATGCCGATCAGATCTCGGCGCGTTGTCTCGGACATCTCTCTCATGACGCAAGCCATGACCGCTTGCCGGTGCAGGCGCAAGCCACCCTGCCCCGGCCCGGAAAAAGAAACGGGCCGCGATGCATCACGGCCCGTTTCCTTGCTTTCCCACTGCCCCGCCAAAGGCGGGGGCGGCGTTACAACTGCGCGGCCACGTCTTCGGGAATGTCGAAGTTCCCGGTGACGTTCTGCACGTCGTCATCTTCCTCCAGCGCGTCCAGCAGCTTCATCAGCTTCTGCGCGGTTTCCAGATCGATCTCGGTCGGGGCCTGCGGCTTCCAGATCAGCTTGGCATGCTCGGATTCGCCAAGGCTGGCCTCCAGCGCGGTCGAGACCTCGGCCAGATCGGTATCCGAGGTATAGATCCAGTGGCCGTCCTCGTCGCTTTCGACATCCTCGGCGCCAGCCTCCAGCGCAGCCATCATCACGGTGTCCGCGTCACCGGCGCTGGCCGCGTACATGATCTCGCCCTTGCGGTCGAACATGAAGTTCACCGAGCCTGTCTGGCCCAGATCGCCGCCATGCTTGGTGAAATAGCTGCGCACGTTGGACGCCGTACGGTTGCGGTTGTCGGTCATCGCCTCGACGATGATCGCGATGCCGTTCGGGCCGTAGCCCTCATAGCGGATCTCGTCATAGTTCTCGGCGTCGCCGCCTTGCGATTTCTTGATCGCGCGGTCGATCACGTCCTTGGGGACCGAGTTCGACTTGGCTTCCTTCACCGCAAGACGCAGGCGCGGGTTCTTGTCGGGATCGGGATCGCCCATCTTCGCGGCGACGGTGATTTCTTTGGCCAGTTTCGAAAACAGCTTGGAGCGCAGCTTGTCCTGCTTGCCCTTCCGGTGCTGGATGTTGGCCCACTTGGAATGGCCTGCCATGGTACTACCCAATATTGCTGTGGATTATTGCAGGCGCTTTTAGTCAGACAGCGCCCGCGCCGCAAGCACTACGCCCCGCGCGACTGCCGCTTGAGCACTTCGGACAGGACATACAGCCGCAATGCGGTCGCAAGTCCGACCTCGGGCGGGCGCTTGCTGTCGATGGCGGCGATCAGCGCGGCCGCCGTTTCTTCCTGCGATTTGGCGATATCGCGCAATTCGCGCCAGAAGGCATCTTCAAGACTGACCGAGGTGCGATGTCCGCCGATGGTGACCGATCGTTTCACGGGCGGGGACATCGCAGGCAGGTCAGGCATCGTCGCCATCCTCGCGCCGGTGCTGGTCCAGATGCCGGGCGGCGCGGGCCTTGGCATCGGCGTCGGTCAGCTTCTCGGCCTTGCTGCGGCCGAATTTCGCGGCATTCGCATCGCCCTGCTTGCGGGCGGTATCACGGGCGGCGCTTTTGCGCGCCGCCCGCAGGTTGATGATCTTGGCTGATCCGTTTCCGGTCAACTCAATCCTCCGGCCCAACCATCAGTTCCGGCCGCACGACGCGGTCGAAGGTCTCGCCATCGACAAAACCAAGGGCAATCGCCTCTTCGCGCAGCGTGGTGCCGTTCTTATGCGCGGTCTTGGCCACTTTGGTCGCATTGTCATAGCCGATGGTCGGGGCCAGTGCCGTCACCAGCATCAGCGATTCCTTCATCAGCTTGTCGATGCGCGGAATGTTCGCCTGCGTGCCGACGACCATGTTGTCGGTGAACGAACCCGCCGCGTCGCCCAGCAGCTGCATGGATTGCAGCACGTTATAGGACATCATCGGGTTATAGACGTTCAGCTCGAAATGGCCTTGCGAACCGGCGAAACCAATGGCCGCGTCATTGCCCATGACATGTGCGCAAACCATGGTCAGCGCTTCGGCTTGGGTCGGGTTGACCTTGCCCGGCATGATCGACGAGCCCGGCTCGTTTTCCGGCAGGATCAGCTCGCCCAGACCCGAGCGTGGGCCGGAACCCAGCAGACGCATGTCATTGGCGATCTTGAACAGCGAACCTGCGACAGTTTTCAGCGCGCCCGAGAAGAAGACCATCGCGTCATGCGCGGCCAGCGCCTCGAATTTGTTCGGCGCGGTGACGAAAGGCAGTCCCGAGATCTTGGCGATTTCCGCCGCAATTGCGGTGTCCCAGCCCTTCTTGGTGTTCAGACCGGTGCCGACAGCCGTGCCGCCCTGCGCCAGTTCATAGATGTCACCCAGCGCCAGCTTGACGCGCTCGATGCCCTTGGCGACCTGATGGGCGTAGCCGCCGAACTCCTGACCCAGGGTCAGCGGCGTCGCATCCTGCGTATGGGTGCGGCCGATCTTGATGATGTCCTTGAATTCTTCGGACTTCGCGACCAGCGCGGCATGCAGCTTTTCCAGACCGGGGATCAGGACGTCGCGCGCCTGCATACCGATGGCCACGTGCATGGCAGTCGGGAAAGTGTCGTTCGAGGACTGACCCATGTTCACATGGTCATTTGGGTGGACGGGCTTTTTCGAACCCATCACGCCGCCCATGATCTCGATGGCGCGGTTCGAGACCACTTCGTTCGCGTTCATGTTCGACTGCGTGCCCGAGCCGGTCTGCCAGACCACCAGCGGGAAGTTGTCGTCAAACTTGCCAGCCGCGACTTCCGAGGCCGCCTGAACCATCGCGCGGCCCAGATCCGCATCCAGATTGCCGGTGGCCATGTTCACTTCGGCAGCCGCCTGCTTGATGATGCCAAGCGCGCGGATGATCGCGACGGGCTGCTTTTCCCAGCCGATCGGGAAGTTGATGATCGAGCGCTGGGTCTGCGCGCCCCAGTACTTGTCGGCAGGAACCTCGAGCGGGCCGAAGCTGTCGGTCTCGGTGCGGGTATTGGTCATGTCATATTCCCTCGCGGTTTTGCGGGCGTTCTATCCCCCACGCCGCGGATTCGCAAATGGTATACGAATGTATGCCGTTAGCGATCACAGTTTCTGGCGAAAGACGTAGACCCGCGCCGGCGGCAGATTCGCCCAGATCCGGCGGCTTTTTTCGTGCCTTAGTCCAAAGCGCGTCCTGACCGCCTCTGACAGCGGCACGACCGGACCATAGGTGATTTGCACGAAAGGCGCGCCCGGCTTCATCATTGCCAGCGAAGCGCCCAGAATGGCCGCTTGCAGGTCGTCCGGCATCGGCAGGGTCGGCACCCCAGAAATCACCGCTTCCAGCCCCCGCCGCCCCGCATTCACCATTTCCTGTGCGGGCAGGTTGTGGACCTGCACGCCCGGAAAACGCTGGCGCAAACGACTGCAAAAGGCGGCGTTCAGCTCATAGAGTTCAAGCCGTTCTGGCGGCAGACCGCGTGCCAGGATCGCCTTGGTGATGGTGCCGGTGCCCGCGCCGATCTCGGCCACGGCCTCCATCCGGGGATCGACCAGCCGCGCCATTTCCCGCGCCACCGCCCGCCCCGTCGGAGCAATCGCGCGAATTTCGCGGGGACGACGCAGGAACTGACCCAGAAAAAGCGACAGATCGGACAAGGCGGCCTCCAGCTATCATGCTAGAGCCCGCCTGTAATTCGTCCGGGTTTCAGGAATGTGACGGGCTACTTGCGCCACTTGTCGAGGCTGACGACCTCGGCACCGCCCTTGGGCGCATCATCGCCGCCATCGTCATCCTCGGCCTCGTCAAGGATCTCTTCCTCGTCTTCGTCCTCGTCGTCATCGGGCTGGCTTTCGAAGCGCAGGCCGAATTCGACCGACGGATCGACAAAGGTCCGCACCGCGTCGAAGGGGATATACAGCGGCTCGGGCGAGTTGCCGAAATTCAGCGTGATGTTGAACCCGACCGGCGTCACTTCCAGATTGTCGAACCAATGCTGGATGACGATGGTCATCTCATCGGGATAACGTTCGCGCAGCCAGTCGGCGATTTCGACATCAGGATCGCGGGTGTCGAAGGTGATGAAGAAATGATGCTCTCCCGGCAGCCCTTCCTCAGCCACGGCCCTCAGGACATCCGCAATCAGCCGTTGCATGGCCCGATGCATCATCCCGCCGTAATCGATTCCCCGCACCATGGGCTTCTCCCTAGATCCTGTCGGTCAGCATAGGGGATTGCGCCCCTTTGAAAACCCCTAGCACCGGTGCGAAAGGTTGCCAACGGGTCGCAAGAGCGCCTTCACCGTTTCACAAATACCCATGCCAAGATCCGCCGAAAACGCGAAACGGCCCCGAAAGGGGCATAGCGTTTCTGCATTTTAAAGGGAAATGATGGCGCGGTTGACGGGGCTCGAACCCGCGACCCCCGGCGTGACAGGCCGGTACTCTAACCAACTGAGCTACAACCGCGCATCATTTTTGACGAAAACCTGAAGCAGAGTGGCGCGGTTGACGGGGCTCGAACCCGCGACCCCCGGCGTGACAGGCCGGTACTCTAACCAACTGAGCTACAACCGCTCTCTGCTTCCCCAGTTCGTCTCTGGAGTGCCGGCGGTTTACGCAGAGAGCCGGGTGGCGTCAAGGCCGTTTTCGGCAAAAAACACATCGACGCAAAAAACTTCTGTGGAAAGCAAAAAGGGGCGCCCCAAAGGACGCCCCACAACCGGTTGGCGCATGCCACTTGCAAAGGCGTCGTTACTTGCGGACGGTCTTCTCGTCGAAGTCAGGCAGGGCCTGCAGTTCTTCCTTGGTGTAGTTGGTGGCAAAGAAGGTGTCATTGCCGACCGAGATCATGTGGATCGCGTCCACGCCCAGCAGCACCTTTTTCGCGCCGATGCCAAGGAAACCGCCGATATCGGCAATATAGCCCAGCACCTGCCCGGAATCGTTCAGCACGATATCATTGACCTTGGCGATGTCCTGCCATTCGGCGGGGCGCTGCTCCAGCGTCGCGGGCTGGCTCCAATCGGTCGACGAGGGCTGGTTGGTGGTCCAGATGCGGCGGCTGGTCAGCCACGAGCCCAGCAGGCCCGGATCGGCCTCGGAAATCGCGGGCGGGTTCACATCGGGCGGCGTCACCGGAGCGGCGGCCACCGCCTCAACCGCCGAATCCGCCGCGTCCGAGGCAGCTGCCTCGGCTTCCTTGGCGGCGTCGGCGGCAGTCTCGGCTGCGGCATCGCCCGTTACCTGCGCGGCATTCGCCGCTTCGTCGGCGGCGGTTGCCGCAGCATCCGCCGCAGCATCGGCAGCCGAGGCAGCCTCATCCACCGCCTGTTCGGCTGCGGCCCCGGCCTCGGTTGCTGCAGCATCGGCTGCGTCCTTGGCCTGCTCAGCGGCGGTCTCGGCCGTCTGGGCAGCCTCGGCGGCCTGCTCGACGGGGGCCACGGGTGCGGCAGTCTGTGCATAGGCCGGTACGGCAAAGGCCAAAGCAGCGGCAGCGATGACAAAGGGTTTCATGGACGATGTCCTTTCCGGTTGTCGTTTTCTTGGGGTGACGGCGGGGCCATCCTATGGCTCTGAAACGTCACGAAATCTCGCTTCGTTCCGTTCCTGCGGAAGCTTTTTCGATCACGAATAGGTAAGCCGCAGGCGGGGATCGCGCGGTCGGGGCTGGTTACCCGCCCAGCCGGGGATGGCTGATGCGCCCACCGCAGACCGGTCCCGGCGCCCCGGTGGTGCCCGGCCCCGATGTCGACAAGCCCCGCAGCACCCGCACCGCAAGCCAGCCAAAGGCCTGCGCCTCAAGCATGTCGCCATCCAGCCCGGCTTCCTCGACCGGGGCGACCCGGCAGGGCAACCGCGCGGCCAGCGCCGCCATCATCGCGCCATTATGCCGCCCCCCGCCGCAGACCAGCACCAGTTCCGGCGCTTGCGGCAGCAGCGCCACCCCAGCAGCGACCGCCGCAGCCGCGGCATGGGTCAGCGTCGCGGCCGCGTCAGCATCCGCCAGCTCCGCGACCCCTGCCAGCAGATCGGGAAAGGCGTCCCGGTCCAGCGATTTCGGCAGGGGCCGGGCGAAATGCGGATGGGTCAGGAAACGGGTGATCACCTCTTCATCGGGGGTCCCGGCCGCGGCCAGCGCGCCTCCCTCATCGCGCAGCAGACCACGTCGCGCCCGCATCAGGTCGTTCACCGGCGCATTGGCCGGGCCGGTATCAAAGGCAATACAGGCCCCTTCCGTTTCGGGCGCGGAGGCCGAGGGATCAACCCATGTCAGGTTGCCGACCCCGCCAAGGTTCAGGAAAGCGACCGGCGCGCGCGGCAGCAGCCCCTGCCCCATCGCCCATTCGGCGCAGGCCCAGTGAAAGAAGGGTGCAAGCGGCGCGCCCTCGCCGCCCTGTCGTACATCCTCGCTGCGGAAATCCCAGACCACCGGGCGGTCCAGCCTGCGCGCCAAGGCCGCGCCGTCGCCGGCCTGATGCGTGCCGCGGCCGTGCGGGTCATGGGCCAGGGTCTGGCCGTGATAGCCGATCAGCTGCGCCTCGGGGAAGTCATCCGCCAATGCGGCATGGGCAGCGACGGACAGTTCCGCCGCCTCGGCCACATCCGGCCCACCCGGCCATTGCCCAAGGGCGGAATGCAGCATCGTCGATTCATTGCCCGAATAGGCGCGATAGGCGCTGCGCCCGAAACCACCGATCCGGCGTCCGTCGGTTTCGATCATCGCCGCATCCACCCCGTCCAGCGAGGTCCCCGACATCATCCCCAGCGCTTGCAGCATATCCATCACTTTCCCTTTGCCCTTGGCGACGGTATATCCGCGCCATTCGAAAGGAAAAGCTCATGACCTATTATGCCAAGTCCGAATTCCTCCATGTCATGATGGAGCGCGGCTATCTGGCGGACTGCACCGATCTGCAGGCCCTGGACGACGCCCTCATCGAAGGTCCGGTCACGGCATATATCGGTTATGACGCGACGGCGGCCAGCCTGCATGTCGGGCACCTGCTGAACATCATGATGCTGCGCTGGTTCCAGAAGACCGGCAACCGACCCATCACCCTGATGGGCGGCGGCACCACCAAGGTCGGCGATCCGTCCTTCCGCAGCGAGGAACGCCCGCTGCTGACCGCCGATGCCATCCAGTCGAATATCGACGGGATGGGTCAGGTCTTTGCCCGCTACCTCGATTACGGGGATGGCAAGGCCAAGATGCTGAACAATGCGGAATGGCTGGATAACCTGAACTACCTCGATTTCCTGCGCGACATCGGGCGGCATTTCTCGGTCAACCGGATGCTGTCCTTTGAATCGGTGAAGTCGCGGCTGGATCGCGAGCAGTCGCTGTCCTTCCTTGAATTCAACTACATGATCCTGCAGGCCTATGACTTCCTTGAGCTGTACCGGCGCTACGACTGCCGCTTGCAGATGGGCGGCTCGGATCAGTGGGGCAATATCATCAACGGGATCGACCTGACCCGCCGCGTGCTGGATGGGGAAATCTTTGGCCTGACCTCGCCGCTGCTGACGACCTCGGACGGGCGCAAGATGGGCAAGTCGGCCGGCGGAGCGGTCTGGCTGAATGGCGCGATGCTGTCGCCCTACGAGTTCTGGCAGTTCTGGCGCAACTCGACCGATGCAGATGTCGGCCGCTTCCTGAAGCTGTACACCGACCTGCCGGTCGATGAATGCAACCGTCTGGGCGCGTTGCAGGGATCGGAAATCAACGCGGCCAAGATCATCCTGGCCAATGAGGTCACGACCCTGCTGCACGGGGCCGAAGCCGCAGCCTCCGCCGAGGCAACCGCGCGCGAAGTTTTCGAACAAGGCGGCGCGGGCGGTGATCTGGAAGTGGCCTTGGTCAGCACGGATGCCTTGGCCTCGGGCCTGTCGGTGGTGCAATTGCTGGTCCAGACCGGCATCGCCCCCTCGGGCAAGGAAGCCAAGCGCCTGATTGCCGAGGGCGGGCTGAAGCTGAACAACGAGGCGGTCAGCGACCCCCAATTAGCCGTCGATGCGGCGCTGATCGGGGACGGATTGAAGGTCTCGGTCGGCAAGAAAAAGCACCGCATGGTGCAGATCGGATAAACGAAAGGCCGGGGGAAACCCCGGCCTTTTTCATCGGAGAGCAGAATGACCGACGACCCGAATCTTCACGATGCCGCCTGCCATTGCGGAACAGTCCGCTTCCGGGTGCGGCTGGCCGACGGGTTCAATACGATCCGCCGCTGCGACTGTTCCTTTTGTCGGATGCGCGGCGCGGTGGTGGTCTCGGCCCGGCTGGGCGATCTGGAGTTTCTGTCGGGCCAGGAAAACCTGACGCTGTATCAATTCAATACCGGCACGGCCAAGCATTGGTTCTGCAAGACCTGCGGCATCTATACCCATCACCAGCGCCGCTCTGACCCCAGCCAATACGGCGTGAATGTCGCCTGCATCAACGGTGTCAGCCCGTTCGATTTCCCCGAGGTGATCGTGAATGACGGGGTGCATCACCCCGCCGACGGTCCGTCGGGAATCGCGGGCGTTCTGCGTTACTCGCCTGCCTGAGGCGACACGCGCCGTGCCGCTGCCATCACCCGGTCCAAGGATTGCAGGAACATCGCACGATCAGCCTTGCTGAAGCCGCCGCCCTTGCCCTGATGGAACGGATCGGCGGCGCGGATATCCTGCATCAGGTCGCGCGTGGCCAGCCGCCCGCCGATATTGGCCAGCGTCAGCACCTCGCCATTCGACTGCACGACCTGCGCCCCGGCCTTGAGGCAGCGATCCGCCAGCGGAATGTCCGAGGTCACCACCACATCCCCCGGCCCGCAATGCGAGGCGATCCATTGATCGGCCACATCCGGCCCTTCGGGGACGATCACCAGCGACACGAAGGGATTGGGCGACGGGCGCAAACCGCCATTGCAGACCAGCACCATCGGCAGGCGCAGGCGGGTGGCGACGCGTTCGGCCTCGGCTTTGACCGGGCAGGCATCGGCGTCGATGTAAAGGGTGGTCATCGGGGCGGCTCCGTTTGAAAGAAGCCCCGCCAAAGCGGGGCCTCCATGTCAGGTCGGTGAGGCAGGATCACTCCTGCACGGTCACCTTGACCATGAAGTCGGGCTCAACGACCGAGCCATTGGCGGCGGGGTCGCCCTTCTTGATGGCGTTCAGCACTTCCCAGCCCTCGACCAGTTGGCCGACGACCGTGTATTGCCCGTCAAGGAACTCGGCCGGGGCCAGGTCGATGAAGAACTGGCTGTTGGCGCTGTTCGGGTCCTGCGAGCGAGCCATGCCGACCGTGCCGCGCTGGAAGCTGACATCGTTGAATTCCGCCGGCAGGTCCGGCATGGACGAGCCGCCCATGCCCGCACGCGCGGTATCCGCACCATGCTTGCCGAATTCCACGTCGCCGGTCTGGGTCATGAAGCCGTCGATCACGCGGTGAAAGACCACGCCGTCATAGGACCCGGCCTTGGCCAGCGTCACCAGACGTTCGACATGCTTGGGGGCCTTGTCGGTATACAGGTCCAGCACGATCTTGCCCTTGGCGGCGCCCGAGGAATCCGCGACCTCGATCACCAGATTCGGACCCGGACCGTCAGTCACGCCCGGCAGACCCTCGGCGTGAACGGCACCTGCACCCAGCAGCAGTGCGGGGATCAGGGCCTTATTCAGCATCGGCAGCGACCTTGACCGAGATCATGCGGTCGGGATTCGCCGGCGGCTCGCCACGGACGATCTTGTCGACATTTTCCATGCCCGAGATCACGCGGCCATAAACGGTGTATTGGCCATTCAGGAAATGGTTGTCGTTGAAATTGATGAAGAACTGGCTGTTGGCCGAGTTCGGGTTCATCGAACGTGCAGCACCCAGCGTGCCACGGTCATGCGGCAGGCGCGAGAATTCCGCCGGCAGGTCCGGCAGGTCCGAACCACCCGTGCCGGCGCGGCCCGGATTGTAGCCCGATTCCATGTTCGCATGTTCCACGTCGCCGGTCTGGGCCATGAAGCCCTCGATCACGCGGTGGAAGGCGACGTTGTCGTATTTCCCGGCGCGGGCCAGTTCCTTCATCCGCTCGACATGCTTGGGCGCAACATCGGCCAGAAGCTCGATCACGACCGGGCCGTCTTTCAGCTCGATGATGACCGTGTTTTCGGGATCCTTGATCTCGGCCATGGGACTCTCCTTCTGATGGCTTGGCGCAAAGGCATAAGCATTTCGTGCCGCCCACACAACGCCGCCATTGCCGGGCGGTTCACCGCCGGTGCAGGTTGACGAAAATATCAACTTGCGTGAAAACCGCGCACGGCTGCGTGAACGGCTCAGGAAAGGGACAAGCATGGCGGATTTCAACACGATCGACGACCTCGACCTTAACGGTAAGGTGGTCCTGACCCGCGTGGACGTGAACGTCCCCGTCGAAAACGGACTGGTGACCGACGCCACCCGGATCGAGAAGATCGTGCCGACGATCAAGGACATCCAGTCCAAAGGCGGCATTCCGGTCCTGCTGGCGCATTTCGACCGTCCCAAGGGCAAGCGTGTCGATTCCATGAGCCTGCAAATCGTGCTGCCCGCGCTGGAAGCGGCCCTTGGCCAGCCGGTGAAATTCTCGGACGAGGCCATCGGCGGCACCGCCAAGCGCGCCGTAGCCGACCTGCAGCCGGGCGATGTGCTGCTGCTGGAAAACACCCGTTTCTATCCGGGCGAGGAAACCAATGACGCGACCTTCGCCGCCTCACTGGCCGCGCTGGGTCAGGCCTATGTGAACGACGCCTTCTCGGCCGCGCACCGCGCACACGCCTCGACCGAAGGCATCGCGCAGTTGCTGCCCGCCGCTGCTGGCCGCCTGATGGAGGCCGAACTCAAGGCGCTGGACGCTGCCCTTGGCGCACCGCAGCGCCCGGTCGTTGCGGTCGTCGGCGGGGCCAAGGTCTCGACCAAGCTGGACCTGCTGGGGAACCTGATCTCCAAGGTCGATCATCTGGTGATCGGCGGCGGCATGGCCAACACCTTCCTGGTCGCCCAAGGCATCGAGGTCGGCAAATCGCTGGCCGAACGCGACATGGCCGACACCGCCCGCGAGATCATGTCCAAGGCCAGCGGCGCAGGCTGCACCATCCACCTGCCGGTCGATGTCGTCGTGGCACGCGAATTCAAGGCCGGTGCCGAGAATCAGACCGTTCCCACCGATGCCTGCCCTGCCGATGCGATGATCCTTGATGCCGGTCCGGAAACAGTCGCAAAGATCCGCACCGTGTTCGAAAGCTCGCGCACGCTGATCTGGAACGGCCCGCTGGGCGCGTTCGAAATCCAACCCTTCGACGCCGCCACCAATGCCGCAGCCCAAGAGGCAGCCGAACTGACCCGTGCGGGCAAGCTGATCTCGGTCGCGGGCGGCGGCGATACTGTCGCCGCGCTGAACAAGGCGGGCGTCTCGGGCGATTTCACCTTCATCTCGACGGCGGGCGGTGCCTTCCTTGAGTGGATGGAGGGCAAGGAACTGCCCGGCGTCGCCGCGTTGCAAAAGCGCTGATCGCGCCGTGATCTTGGGGGCCGCTGGCCCCCTTTTTCATTCCGCCCTAATTCGCGGCCGGGGCCGTGCCTGCGGGCGGAGCAGCAGCCGGGGCCGGAGCGGGCGCGGTCGGCAGGTTCCGTTCGATGTCGCGCGACTCGGTATCACGGGACAGCACATACATGAACGTGCCTGCCGCGATCACAAAAGCCAGCGCAAAGACAAGAAAGAAGGGCCGGTTCTGGCGCACCTGTTCGGGAATGCTGTCCGGGTCTTCGTTGGCCATGGGTCTTTCCCCCATCTTGATGCCGTGTCATCGAAACGCTTGGTGCCCGATGCGGTTCCAGAAAGGCCACGGCGGCGCGGAAACTTTGTGCGCCAGCCCCATGATGCGACATATTTTCACCGGAACGACAGCTTCGCGCGCTATGCACTGAAAAGTCAGCGTTGCTGTTAGCGCAACCCGAATTGCCCTTGGCCGTGGTTTTGTTAAGTCACGGCCAAACTGGATTGGAGTTTCAGATGCAGATGACCGATACTGTCCGCAAGATCCTCGCCAATTACGAAGGCGAGACCCCCGGCGTGAAAGCGCAATTGGCGCGCATGCTGATGACCGGCAAGCTTGCGGGCACCGGCAAGATGATCATCCTGCCCGTCGACCAAGGCTTCGAGCATGGCCCGGCGCGCAGCTTCGCTCCGAACCCGCTGGGCTACGACCCCCATTACCACTACCAACTGGCGATCGACGCCGGTCTGAACGCCTATGCCGCACCGCTGGGCATGATCGAGGCTGGCGCGGATACGTTCGCAGGCCAGATCCCGACCATCCTGAAAGTGAACTCGGCCAACTCGCTGATGTCGGACACCGCTGGCAAGAACCAGGCGATCACCGCATCGGTCGATGACGCACTGCGTCTGGGCTGCGCCGCCATCGGCTTTACCATCTATCCGGGTTCGGACATGGCGCTCGACATGTTCGAAGAGATCGTCGAGATGCGTAAGGAAGCGGCCGCCAAGGGCGTCGCGACTGTCATCTGGTCCTATCCGCGCGGCGAGGCGATCACCAAGGACGGTGAAACCGCCATCGACGTGGCAGCCTATGCCGCCCAGATCGCCGCCCTGATCGGCGCGCATATCATCAAGATCAAGCTGTCGACCGACCACCTGATGCTGCCCGAGGCCAAAAAGGTCTACGAAGCCAAGGAAATCGACATCGCGACTCAGGCGAAGCGCGTCGAGCACTGCATGCAGGCCAGCTTCAACGGCCGCCGCATCGTCGTCTTCTCGGGCGGCGCTGCAAAAGGCGCTGATGCGGTCTACGACGACGCCCGCGCGATCCGCGACGGCGGCGGCAACGGCTCGATCATCGGCCGCAACAGCTTCCAGCGCTCGCGCGAGGATGCGCTGGCCATGCTGCAACAGCTGGTCGACATCTATCTGGGCAAGGCCTGATCGCAGCGTCCCGCAAGGGAATCCGCCAAGAAACAAGGGGGCGTCCGCTGGGGCGCCCTTTTCCTTTTGGCCAATAAAGCCTAGGTTCTGCGCCAAAGAATGAAGGATGGGTGCATGTCGTTTTTCTCGAAGCTGCGCGACCGGCTGACGCGGTCCTCGTCGAAGATCGGCGCGGGGCTGGACGATATCGTCGCGGAAGGTGCGGTCGAAAAGGATGACGCGCCCGAAGCGGCCGTAGCCGTCAGCCCTGCCCCCGTACCTGCCCCTGCCCCCATGCCAGCCCCAGCGCCTGAACGCGCACCCGAGCCTGAGCGTCCCGCGCCCCCCGCCCCTCAGGAACAGGCGGCACCGCGCCCCGGCGTTCTGGGTCGGCTGTTCGGACGCGGAACCAGTGACACCGAACCCCGGCGTGAGCTGGACGACGCGATGCTCGAAGAGCTCGAGGAGATGCTGATCCAGTCCGATATGGGCGTCGAGACCGCCTTGCGCGTCACCGCCAATATCGCCGAGGGGCGACTGGGTCGCCGGGTCTCGGCCACCGAGCTCAAGGAACTGCTGGCCGATGAGATCGCCCGCATCATGACACCGGTGGCAAAGCCCCTGCCGATCTATCCCAAGCGCCCGCAGGTGGTGCTGGTCGTCGGTGTGAACGGCTCGGGCAAGACCACGACCATCGGCAAGCTTGCCAGCCAGTTCAAGGCGTCGGGCAAGAATGTCGTCATCGCCGCTGGCGACACCTTCCGCGCCGCCGCCGTTGAGCAGCTGCAGATCTGGGGCAAGCGCGCAGGCGTGCCGGTGATGACCGCCCCCGAGGGCTCGGACCCGGCCAGCCTTGCTTTCGACGCCATGACCCGCGCGGAAGCCGAAGGCGCGGATCTGCTGATGATCGACACCGCCGGGCGTCTGCAGAACCGTCAGGACCTGATGGAGGAACTGGCCAAGATCGTCCGCGTCATCCGCAAGAAGGACCCTTCGGCCCCGCACAACACCCTGCTGGTGCTGGACGCCACCACCGGCCAGAACGCGCTGAGCCAGGTCGAGACCTTCCAGAAACTGGCCGATGTCTCAGGGCTTGTCATGACCAAGCTGGACGGCACGGCGCGGGGCGGCGTGCTAGTGGCATTGGCAGACCGCTTCGGCCTGCCCATCCACGCCATCGGGGTTGGCGAACAGATCGACGATCTCGACGCTTTTGACGCCCGCGATTTCGCGCGCGCCCTCGTCGGGTTGGACAGCTAAGCCCGGCCTTCTTCGTTTCTCAAATACCCCAGCAACCGCGCAACCGGCCCAAGCCTATGGCTTGACCGGATGCGCCTTGGTCGTGGTGGTCTCGACCGGCGCGACATTGCCCGATGCATCGGCTGCGGGCATCTGTACGTCCTGCGGAGGGGTGAAGGGCGCGGTCAGTTCGGCCGTCTTGGCCTTCTTGTCATAGATGCAGACATAGCGATCCGCACCCCCATCGGGCAGCGTCGTGATCAGCAGCGCGGCGCCATAGTTTTCCGAGCCAAAGGGATTCACCTCGATCGCGGTTTCGCCTTCCGTCGGCGCAAGGGCCGTGCAGGTTTTTTCGACCTCGGCGCGGAATTCATCCCATGCCGCATCGGATGCGGCCAGCGCGGGCGTAGCAGAAAGGGCGATCAGCAGGATGGGCAGGCGCATGGTTTCCTCCTTGGACGTGCCAAGACCAACGCCCCTGCCCCGTGCCGGTTTCTAAAGTCCCAGCCGGGTGGCGAAATCCCGCACAGCCGCCTCGTCCCCGGCGGCGATCGAACGCAACAGAGTCGCCTGAGACTTCAGGATCGGATCGGCCCCGATGATCTTGAGGTGGTTGGCGCGCAGCGTCTCGCCCGAGGAGGTGATGTCGGCAATCGCCTCGGCGGTCAGGTTCGCCACCGTGCCTTCGGTCGCGCCCTGACTGTCGACCAACTGGTAATCGGCGACCTCGTGATCCGACAGCCATGCCCGCACCAGCCGGTGATATTTGGTGGCAATCCGCAGGCGGAAGCCATGCTCGGCCCGGAAATCGCGGGCGATGGTGGCCAGATCGTCCAGATCGTCGCAATCGCTCCAGCAGGCGGGAACGGCGAGGATGAGGTCGGCATGGCCAAAGCCCATCGGGGCCAGTTCCTCGACATGGCTGCGCCAGCCGGCCAGCTTCTCGCGGATCAGGTCGGTGCCGGTCACGCCCAGATGGATACGCCCGGCGCGAAGCTCGCGCGGGATCTCGCCCGCCGAAAGCAGCACCAGCGAGACGTTTTCCGCCCCCTCGACCCGCCCGGCATATTCGCGCTCTGACCCGGCGCGCGACAAGCGCACCCCGCGTTCGGCAAACCAGTCGAAGGTCTGCTCCATCAGCCGCCCCTTGGACGGCACGCCCAGCCGGATCATGCGAGCCCCCCGAGTTCGTAGACAAGGCCGGGGCGGATAATGCCACCGACAGCGGGGATCGAGCGGCCCTGCGCCTGCCCCAGCACCGCGGCCAGCGCGTCATAGCGTCCGCCCGAGGCGACCGGCGGCCAGTCAAGGCGACCGGGGGCGGCAAAGCTGAAGGTCATGCCGTCGTAATATTCCATCGTGTGGCGACCGTGGCTCGCGTCGAAATGCACCGCATCCACGTCGATGCCGCGCCGCGCGAGGTTCGCAAGATTGCGCTCCAGCCGGTCCACCGCCTCATGAATGTCGGGAATTTCCGAAGCCAGTTGGCGCAGTTCCGCCAGCGCCTGCGGCGCCGGGGCCTCAATGGAGAAAAGCCGCTCCAGACGCTCGACCCATTGCGGGGCAAGCGGCAATTCGCCGGCATCAGCCTGAAGCCGGTCGATGCGGGCCTGCATCTCGGCCTGCGAGCGCATGCCCGTCCAGATCGCCGGAGTTTCCGCGAAATTGCGTGGCGCGGGCGGCGCGGCAAAACGGGCCAACTGGCGGGCAAAGCGTTTGGGCCGCCAGATATGGTGCAACAGCGCCGCGCGGCGCGCGCCCGACAGCGGCAGCGCACGGACGGCATCCATCAGCAGGTCCATGTCGCCCATGCTGGCCTGAAGTTTCAGCGGCGACAGAATGTCGTGGAACAGCGCGAAGACCTCGGCATCGGCATCGGGGTCGCGGGCAAAAAGCTCGAATCCGGCCTGCAGATATTCGTTGTCGCGCGGGTGGTCGGGCTGGCGTTCGCCATGGTCCTGCTTACGAAAGACCTCGCCCAGATAGCAGTAGCGCGCCGGTTCCGCACCGTTTTCCATATGCATCTGCACGACGGGCACGGTGAAATCGGGGCGCAGCATCATCTCGCCCCGGATCGGGTCTTGCGTCACATAGGCGCGGGCACGGATGTCCTCACCGTACAGGTCCAGCAGCGTCTCGGCGGGCAGCAGCAGGTCGGGCGCGACCTCCTCGGCCCCGGCAGCGCGAAACGCCGTCAGGATCTGCTGGCCGATCGCCTGTTTCTCGCGTTTGCTCATCCCAGAATGCGCCGGACTTCGGCGACCAGATCGGCGCGCGGAACCTCGGTCTGCGCGGGCTGGGACTTCCATTCCTCGTGGGTGGCCTCGGCGGCGATTTTCGCGCCCAGGATCAGGTCCTTGACCTGAATGACGCCGCGCTCGGCCTCGTCTCCGCCCTGGATGATGGCGACGGGGGATTGGCGTTTATCCGCGTATTTCAACTGGTTGCCGAAGTTTTTGGGGTTACCCAGATAGACCTCGGCGCGGATGCCTGCGGCGCGCAGTTCGGATGCCATGGCGTAGTAATCCGCCATGCGGTCGCGGTCCATGACGGTGACGACAACGGGGCCTTGTTCGGTGCCACCCATCAGGCCCTTGGCACGCAAAGCCGCCAGCAGGCGATCAACGCCGATGGACACGCCCGTCGCCGGGACCTTCTGGCCGGTGAAGCGCTCGACCAGACCGTCATAACGCCCGCCGCCCGCGACCGAGCCGAACTGCCGCTTGCGGCCCTTTTCGTCAAGGATTTCAAAGGTCAGCTCGGCCTCGAAGACCGGACCGGTGTAATAGCCAAGGCCGCGCACGATCGAGGGATCGATGATCGCGCGATCCTCGCCCACACCCATCGCCGCCAGCATGTCCGATATCTGGGAAAGTTCCTCGACCCCCTCGGCACCGGTCACCGATGCCCCAACCGCCGCGCGCAGATTTTCCAGCGTCGCCGCATTATCCACGCCTTTCGAGGTCAGGAAGGCGATGACCGGATCGGCCTGTTCGGGGCGCAGGCCCACGCCTTCGATCTCGGCCCCGGATTCGTCCTTGCGGCCGGTGGTGAGCAATTGGCGCACGCCCTGCTCGCCGACCTTGTCGAACTTATCGATGGTGCGCAGCACGTCATCGGCGGGCTTGCCGGATTCGACGCCCATGGCCTCAAGGATGCCGTTCAGAACCTTGCGGTTGTTGATGCGGATCAGGTAATCGCCGCGCTGGATGCCGGCATGCTCAAGAGCCGCCGCCAGCATCCCGCAAATTTCCGCATCCGCCGCCACGCTGGCCGAACCCACGGTATCGGCATCGCATTGGTAGAACTGGCGGAAGCGACCCGGCCCCGGCTTTTCGTTGCGCCAGACCGGACCCATCGCATAGCGGCGATAAGGGGATGGCAGGTCATTGCGGAACTGCGCCGCGACGCGCGCCAGCGGCGCGGTCAGGTCATAGCGCAGCGCCAGCCAGTCGCCTGCACCACCGCCGGGAACCTCGGCCTCTTGCCAGGCGAAGACGCCGGCATTGGGGCGGTCCACATCGGGCAGGAATTTCCCCAGCGCCTCGACGGTTTCCACGGCGCTGGTTTCCAGAGGCTCGAACCCATGTCGATGGTATACTTCGGCAATGCGGTCGAGCATCTGCTTGCGCTCGGTCACATCTGCGCCGAAATAGTCACGAAACCCCTTTGGTGTCTCTGCCTTGGGGCGTGGTTGCTTTTTCTGATCTTTCGCCATGGTATGCCTCGGGCTTTTCCATGCGGGGGTCTAACGGATGGAGGATGCATGGACAAGCAGGCGCTGGAGAGAACCGAGCGGCTGGAAGAGGCTGTCGCCCATCTGACGCGGATTGCCGACGATCTTTCGGGGATCGTGGCCCGACAGGAGGGCGAAATCACCCGGCTGGCACGACGCATCGACATGCTGCTGGCCCGCGAGGCTGAGCGCGAGTCGGAGGGGGGAACGATTCCCCTGGCCGATCAGCGCCCGCCGCATTGGTAAGGTGAGGGGCGCTGCCCCTCGCCCCTTGCGGGGCTCACTCCGGGGTATTTCGAAAACGGTGAAGCGTTAGCGGCTGGCCGGGCCAAGGCGGGGGCCCGAGGGCGTCGCCGGTTCCGGCGCGGTCAGGGGCGGCTCCGTCGGGCGCTGGACCGGGCGCGGCATGGCGCGCATCGGCTGGCTGAACGGGGCGCGAACCGGAGGATCGGTCGCCGCCTCGTCTGCCGGAATATCGTCATCTTCGGGCTGGTCCGCGATGGGGTCCTCGGTCGCGATGGGCTGGATTTCCTCTTGGCCCTCGAGGGCGCGGCGGAAGACGAGGACATTGTGATAGACCGTGGTGCGGCCGGTCAGGCCTGCGCGCTCCTCCGAAGGGAGGGTCTCGGCGCGGACATATTCCCAGCCATCCAGTGCCATTTCGTTCAGGGCCGATGCGAGGGCGGCGGCGAAGCGTTCGATGCCTGTCCGGGCACCCTTGGTCTTTTCGCCGCGGGCCGGAGCCGGGATGACGGTGTATTCGTAGCTGGTCATGCGACTGCCTTTCCTTTGCCCCGCGCAGGTTAGGCGAGATGCGCGGACAAGGGAAGCGGGGGCGCGCAACAGCAGCACGCGTTGCGTTGGATGCCAAGATGCAGCGCGGACGCAAGAAGCGCGGCGTTTGCTGGATTTTTGGCTGTGGCTGGCGCGTATCGCGTGTTCACAGGGCACACCGCTTTGTCAGCGGAATGTGGTGACCCTGACGGCGATGCGCCAGGGTCGGGTTGCATCACTTCTTGCCAAGCAGATTGCTGAGCGTCGTGTCAAAGGCGATGCCGAGGGTGAGGAAGCCCTTTTCAGAACTGGAATCGTAGTAGCGCCCCTCGACCGAGACCGTATCGCCCAGACGGTGGACGATGCCCGCATTCCAGTGGGTGCGGTGGTCCAGCGTATTGTCGCCAAAGGCCGCGTCGATCACCGTCGTCTCGTTCACGACATATTCGGCCGTCGGACCATAGTAATAGGCACCGCCGTTGACGCCATCCTGCCGGGCATTGATCTTGGCACCCAGTGCGAATTTGTCGGTCAACGAATAGGCGAATTCGGCCACGATGTCGCTCGAGTCATAGCCGTAATCGTCGTAGTAATACATGTAGTAGGACAGGTCGTAGCGCAGCTTGCCCGCCGTGCCGCGATAGCCCAGATAGACGTCGATCTCGGCATTGTCGTCCAGACCAAAGGCCTCATAGTCGACCTGAGAGAACCAGACGCCAGCATAGAGGCCGCTGGCAAAATCGTGTTCGACATAGCCCTGAAGCGCGGGGCTGTGATCGTTCTGGCGCTGCGACCAGATGACGTAATCGGAATCGAGGCTGAGCCCGACATAGGTTTCGCCCTCGGCCATGGCGGCCGCGGGAAGGAATACGGCAAGCGAAAAGGCCGCCAGATGCGCGGCGGAATTGAAATTCATTCTGTGTCGTCCCTGTTGCGCGATGATGCCGTCATTGCGGCATTCGGTTTTATTTCCGGGCGCTTACGGGAATTCCTTCGAACCCCCTGCGTCCGGATGGCAGGATGCGACACGCGCAGGGGCGGGTCTTGGCGAATTGCGCCAAGGACACAGGCTTCTTGCGCCAGATCAATGGCTTGAGGGGCCGCGACAACGGCGGGCAACAGGTAATGCTGAACTACAGGCTGCGGCGCGGGCCATTGGCCCGGCACCTTCAGAGCTTTCGGAGGCCTGCGTCCTGCCGATGACAGGATGCCGAAAGCCCAACCGAAGCGAATTGCGCGAATGTGTAGGGTGCGCTTCAGCGCACCCTACGAAAAGGTCAGACGCCCAGTTTCTGCGAGACCAGATCCTGCACCGCCGCCGGATTGGCCTTGCCGCCGGTGGCTTTCAGGACCTGACCCACGAACCAGCCCGCGAGTTTCGGATTGGCCTTGGCCTTTTCGACCTGCGCTGGGTTCGCGGCGATGATTTCGTCCACGGCGGCCTCGATGGCGCCAAGGTCGGTGACCTGCTTCATGCCGCGCGATTCCACGATCTGCGCCGGATCGCCGCCCTCGGTCCACAGGATCTCGAACAGATCCTTGGCGATCTTGCCCGAGATCGCGCCCGAGCCGATCAGGTCGATCACGCCACCAAGCTGGGCGGCGGAAACCGGCGAGGTCTCGACGCTCAGGCCTTCCTTGTTCAGGCGGCCAAACAGCTCGTTGATGACCCAGTTCGCGGCCTGCTTGCCGTCGCGGCCCTGCGCCACCGCCTCGAAGTAATTCGCGTTCTCGACCTCGGCGGTCAGCACACCCGCATCATATTCCGACAGGCCCAGATCCTTGACGAAGCGTGCCTTCTTTTCGTCCGGAAGCTCGGGCATGTCGGCGGCGATGCCGTCGATCCACGACTGTTCGATTTCCAGCGGCAGCAGGTCGGGATCGGGGAAGTAGCGGTAATCATGCGCCTCTTCCTTGGAGCGCATCGAACGCGTCTCACCCTTGTCGGGATCGTAAAGGCGGGTTTCCTGCGTGACCGTGCCGCCATCCTCGATGATGGCGATCTGGCGGCGGGCCTCATATTCGATGGCGGCCTGGATGAAGCGCAGCGAGTTCATGTTCTTGATCTCGCAGCGGGTGCCCAGATGGCTGAAATCCTGCGTTTCCTGATAGCGCTCATAGGCGCCCGGCGTGCAGACCGAGACGTTCACATCGGCGCGCAGGTTACCGTTCTGCATGTTGCCGTCGCAGGTGCCCAAATAGCGCATGATCTGGCGCAGCTTGGCGACGTAAGCCGCCGCTTCCTCGGGACCACGGATGTCGGGACGGCTGACGATCTCCATCAGGGCGA
Organism: Paracoccus litorisediminis; assembly: GCF_009711205.1. Taxonomy (GTDB): domain Bacteria; phylum Pseudomonadota; class Alphaproteobacteria; order Rhodobacterales; family Rhodobacteraceae; genus Paracoccus; species Paracoccus litorisediminis. The sequence continues at coordinate 226,025 of NZ_WMIG01000004.1, forward strand.
CGCCGGTGCGGTTCAGGTCGACGAAGGACATGTTCGGGTCCATGTCATGGATCGACTTGCCCGCATCCTGTTCAAGGTGGATGCGCTCGATGCGGACGCGGCGGGCGACGCCGGGGGCCATGTCCACGATCACCTCGCCCTCACCCACGATGGGGTGGTAAAGCTGGCTGATCTGGTAGCCCTGCGGCAGGTCCGGATAGAAATAGTTCTTGCGGTCAAAGGCCGAGCGCAGGTTGATCGCAGCCTTGATCCCAAGGCCGGTCTTGACCGCTTGTGCCACGCAGAATTCGTTGATGACGGGCAACATCCCCGGCATGGCCGCGTCGACAAAGGCGACATGGCTGTTCGGTTCCGCGCCGAAGCCGGTCGAGGCACCCGAAAACAGCTTGGCGTTCGAGGCGACCTGGGCATGGACCTCAAGGCCGATGACCAGTTCCCAGTCCTGTTTCGCACCCTGAATGACTTTGGGTTCGGGGGAGGTATAGGTCAAATGGTCAAGCATGGCACTTCCTTTGGCAAGGTTGCAGCGCTTCTAGGCGCTTGGGGCGCGGGTCGCAAGAGTTCGGCGGCCTCTCAGCGCCCGCCGGGGCGGCCGCGTTCGACATAATGCGGCAGGTCGTCTTCGTTGACCGAAACCTGAGCGGCACCGGAACCATGGGCGAAACGCTCCATCAGGGCATTTTCCAGCTGGCGGTTCAACTCGCGACTGCGCGCGACATATTCGGCATTGGATTCCAGCGCGACGCCGGGTTTCCAGACCTCGGCCAGCTGGCGCAGCCCGGCGCGGTCCATCTGGTAATAGATCCGCTCCAGCTCGGCGGCCTCGTATTCGGACAGCCCCGCACGCTCCAGCACATAGCGCCCGGCGCGCAGCGAGCTGTCGAAGGTCTCGCGCACGATATGATCGACCTTGGCGTCATAAAGCCGATAGACATTCACCCGGTCATAGGCGCGGGCGATGATGACGATGTCGGGCTTAATCTCGCGCGCGTGGCGTATCAGGCGCATGTTCGCCTCGGGGTCGTCCATGGCGGCGACAAGGATCTGGGCCTTGCCAATGCCCGCGGCGCGCAGGATTTCCGGGCGGGTCGGGTCGCCGAAATAGCCCTTGAAGCCAAAGCGGCGCATGACCTGAATGACTTCAAGGTCATGATCCAGCACGGTGGTCTGAAAGCCCGACATGGTGACCAGCCGGTTCACCACCTGCCCGAAACGGCCGATGCCCGCGATGATGATCGGCTGCTGTTCCTCGATTTCATCGGGGGGCACGACGGCGCGTTCCTCGGCGATGCGGCGCGAGATGTAATCCGACAGGATGAACAGCAACGGCGTCGCCAGCATCGACAGCGCGATGACCAGAAGCATCGATTGCGCCAGCTGACGCGGCAGGATCGACAGCGACAGCGCAAAGGAAATCAGGACAAAACCGAACTCACCCGCCTGCGCCAGTGACAGGGTGAACAGGCTCCGGTCCCTGCCCTTGAGCCGCGTCACGCGGGCGATGCCGTAAAGCACCAGCGACTTGATCGCCATCAGCGTGACCGTCATGCCAAGGATCGTGACGGGTCGGTCCAGCAGCGTCTGCACATCCATCCCCGCACCGACGGTGATAAAGAACAGCCCCAGCAGCAGCCCCTTGAACGGTGCGATCTGGCCTTCCAGATCATGGCGGAACTCGGACCCGGCCAGCACCACCCCGGCAAGGAAGGTTCCCAGCGCATGCGACAGCCCGACGAATTGCATGAGCGAGGCGATGCCCACCACGATCAGCAGCGCCAGCGCCGTGTCCAATTCCCCCACGCGCGAGGCGTTGACATAGCGGAATGCCGGGCGGACCAGATACTGCCCGATCAGGATGATGACGGCCACGGCGCCCACGGTGACCAGCGCCAAGGCCCAGCCCGGAAGCCCGTGCAGCATCGCGGCATCGGGGTGCTGCTCTCCGGTGCCGACTGCGGTCTGCACCGCCAGCAGCGGCATCAGCGCGATCATCGGGATGACGGCGATGTCCTGCGTCAGCAGCACGGCAAAGGCGCTGCGCCCGCCCGCCGTCTGCATCAGCGATTTTTCCGACAGGGTCTGCAGCACGATGGCTGTCGAGCTAAGCGACAGGATCATCCCCATCGCCAACGAGACCTGCCAGCTTTGGCCCAAAGCCATCGCGACCGTGGCCAACAGCGCCACCGTGCCCAGGATCTGCATCCCCGCCAGCCCCAGCAGCTTGTGCCGCATCTGCCAAAGCGTGCGCGGGTCCAGTTCCAGCCCGATCAGGAACATCATCATCACCACGCCGAATTCGGCGAAATGCTGAAGGTCGGCCATCTCGCGCGCGGAACCCGCAAGTCCCAGCACCGGGCCGATCACGATCCCCGAGATCAGATAGCCCAGCACCGATCCCAGTCCCAGCCGCGCCGAGAGCGGCACGGCGATAACCATGGTCAGCAGATAGACCGTGGCGACCGGGAGGAATGTCTCCATCTACCGCCCGTCCAGCAGCCGCAATTCGCGCTGACGGCCTGCCTTGACATAGGTCAATTTGCCATTGCCGATCGAGTTGATCGTGCCGCCGTCGATCTTGTCGCCCAGACGCACGGTGACGACCTTGCCATTGCGCAGCCGGATCAGCGCGCGGCTGGCATTGCCCGCCCCGATGATGCCGATGATCGTGGTGCGGCCTGTATCCATCGCCCGGCGCTGCGTGGCGTTCGACGCGACGCTGGCCGAGGTCGAACCGCCGCGCGGCACATTGGCCGCGACCTCGGGTTCGTCGTCGATTTCCTGCGGCTTGTAGACCTGCTTCTGGGCACGGGCGGCACGTTCCTCGGCCTCGGCCTGGGCGCGGGCACGGGCTTCGGCCTGAGCGCGGGCCTGGGCTTCGGCGGCAGCATCGGCCTGAGCGCGGGCACGGATGCGGGCCTCGGCCTGGGCTTGCAGCTGTTCGTCCAACGCGCGGCGGGCGGCCAGTTCGGCCTCGCTGGGACCTGCGGCAGGCGCGGCGACTGCGGCAGCGGCCGCAGCCGCGGGGGCCTCGGGCTTGTCGTCATCCTCGGCCTCGGCGGGGGCGCTGGCCCCACCGCTGCGGCGCGGCGGCAGTGGCGAGGACGCCAGCTTGGTCGCGTTCGGAATGGCGGGCGAGGCATCGACGGCAGCGGCAATGGCCTTTTCCACCGCTTCATCCGAGATCGGCGCGGTCGAGGCGCGGCCACCGGGGCGACCATCGGGACGGGCCGAGGGACGCGAGGAACCATTCAAAAGCCCGCCAGAATTGCGGGCGGGCGATGCATTGCTGGCCGAACGCAGGGCCTCTTCGACGGCGGCGGGGGAAACCGCGTCGCTGACCGGCTTCGCACCGGCAGGTTTGCGCTTGGGCCGGGCATCGGCAAAGCGCGGGCCAAAATCACGCGGCACGGGTTTGGCCGCGACCAGCCCCTGGCTGCGCAGGTCAAGGATCAGCGCGTCAAGCTGGCGCTGCTCGGCCGGGTCAAGCAGGTCGGCATCATCGATCAGGTCGGGGGCCGAGCCTTCGGGACGCTGCGGCGGGCGACCAGCGGCAGGCATGCTGCGGGTTGCGCCTTCTGCGCTGGCGCTTTCGCGGGTGGCCGGGGCGGTCTGGGTCGCGCCCGAACGGTCGACGCGCTTGCGCTGCGGCGGGCGACTGCTGTTCAGCGGCTGGCCGGACTTCTGCGTGGCCGTATAGGGCAGCGGGCTTTCCGGCACCCGCGGCGCTGTATCGACGCGCGGCTCGGTGGTCTGGGGCGTGCTGCGCCGGGGCGACAGTTGCGGACGCGCCGAATTGGTCACACGCGTGGCCGCAGGTGCTGCGGGCTGGGCCGCTGCCGTGGCGGGCGCGGTGCCGGGCCGCTTCTGCGGCGCAGGAACCTCGGCCACGGCGGCGGGCGTTTCCGGCTGCGCTGCAGGTTCGGCGACAGGCTGCGAGGTGGGCTGCGGCGCGGGCTGGGCCTTCGACGGCTCGCTCGACCCCGACGACACCACCGCCGCCGCCGTGGCTGAAGCCGCGACCAGCACCCGGCGCGCGCGTTCGGGCGGCATGTCGGCCAGCGTCACCTGTTTTCCGACGGGGGCCGTCTGGGGTCCCGGTTCCACCGGATTGGGCGCAGCGGCGACCGGAGCCGGGGCTTCTGGGGCTGCCGGGGGGGCTGGTGCGACTGGTGCAGGAGTAACGGTTTCCTCGATGACCGGCATGGTCTGCGGCGGTGCCGGTTCAGGCTCCGGGGCTGGCGCATTCACCGTCACAATCGGCAGCGGATCGGGGGTAGCCGCAATCTGTGCGGGCCGCGCCTCGGGGACGATAAAGGCCCAGATCAGCACCAGTCCGACCAGCAGCGTGGCCAGCATCGCGGTCAGCATGCCAACACTGCGCCGGCGCTGCGGCGGCGCAGGGGCGCGGGTCGGAGCCGCAGGCGCAGGCGCAGGCGCGGGGGCCGCAGCGGCGGTCGGCTTGGCCTGCCGCGCTTCGGCCGCGCGGCGATGGACGGCGCGGGCGCGGGCATTGAGCATCGGCGAGGGCGCGGCAACGGGCGTCGGCGCGGGCGGGATCGGCGCGGGACGCGCGGGGGCATGGCGCACGACGGGCGGAACCTTGACCTCGGCCTCGGTCGGCGCGTGATCCTGCGTCGCGGCCAGCGCGGCAGCTGCCTCAAGCACGCGGGCCTCATGTTCGGGATCGGCGGGCGTGAGCTCGACCGTTTCCGGAGCGATGGTGTCGGCTTCGACGGGGGCCTCGGCCAGCACCTCGGGCTCTGCCTCGGGGGCGGGATCGGCTGCAACGATGGGCGGCGGGGCCACGACCACGGGGGTCGGTTCGCTCGGCTCCTCCTCGATCATCAGTTCCGAGGCCGTGACCCCAGCCGAGCCGGGATCGACCACCGGGCGGTGACGCGGGGCGGGATCGGGTTCAAAGACCGGTTCACCGGGGAACAGCTCGCCCTCGGGATCGGCGCAATAGGCTTCGCCGTCGAAGCCGTATTGCAGCGCGAATTCGCGGGCCTCGCGCAGGGTCTGGCGGGCGACGGCGGCAACGCGGACGCTGTCGCTTTCGCCGCGCCAGTCAAAGGCCAGCTCATCGATGGCATAGGGGGTCAGCCCGTCCAGCGCGCGCGCCACCGCCCAGTCGCGATCCCCCGAGGGCGGCACGGTCAGCGTCGTGTACAGGATCTGGTCGTCGGGAATGATCAGCGTGACCGGCATCAGCACATCCGCGCCCTGCCCCGTGGCCATCATGCGCAGGTTGACCAGCACCTCGCGGAAGTCCGGTTCGTCGAAATCGACGGAACCCAGATGCCGCCATGCCGGTTGCCGGGCGCGGTCCGTCGCTTCAAGCGGGCGTTCCCGCTTCTGCAGGTGCACGGCGTCGCCGCCAAATGACAGGCCATATTCGGTAGCGGAATCATGCGACATTTCGCGGCTTTGCCTTGCAGTCCCGGGCGCGTTCGCGCGTTTATGAATTATTCCTATGGACTACCGCAGAACGCGATCCGTGAAAAGCCAAACACCTATATGTGAGGGACCCGAAACGGGAAAATCGCGTTAACTGGGCTCGACCCAAACCTGCCGCGCCGGATGCCTCCGGCGCTCCAAGGAGAAATACATGATGACCCGACTACGTCCGACCCTGACGGTGGCCACGATCGCGCTGCTGGCCGGCCTGCCCGCACTGGCCCAGTCCCCCGTCCCTGCTCCGGACGCACCGCCGCCTTCGCATATGATGGGTCACCACGGGATGCCGCATATGGCCAAACTGACCGTGACCGGAGAGGCCAGCGCCACCGCCGAGCCTGATCTGGCAATCATCACGCTGGGCGTCAGCACCGAGGGTGACTCGGCCGCCGCCGCCATGTCCGAGAACTCGACCCGCCAGAAGGCCGTCATCGACGCGCTGACCGCCGAGGGGATCGAGGCGCGCGACATCCAGACCTCGGGTCTGAACCTGTCGCCGCGCATGCAATACGACAACAACCAGCCGCCGAAAATGGTCGGCTATACCGCGCAGAACAGCGTTACCGTGCGTGTGCGCGACATCGCCGGTCTGGGCGCGGTCCTGGACAAGCTGGTCGCCACCGGCGCCAATGAGATCAGCGGCATCAGCTTTGCCCGCGAGGATCTGGAAGCCGCGCAGGATCAGGCCCGCGCCGACGCGGTCAAGGACGCCCGCCGCCGCGCCGAACTGATGGCCGAGGCTGCCGGGCTGAAGCTGGGCAATATCCGCGCCCTGGCCGACAACCCGGTCAGCGAGGGGCCGCGCCCGGTCATGGCGATGCGCGCCGAGGCCAAGGCCGACAGCTCGGTTCCGATCGCGGCGGGTGAGCTGGAGATCAACGCCCGTGTTTCGGCAGTGTTCGATCTGCTGCCGATCGACGCGCCGGATGCGCCGGTTCCGCCGCCCGCATCGGCCAACTGAATTTCGGGAAAGCCGGCGGAAACCATTCCGCCGGCTTTCTTTTTCAGGCAGTCGCTGCCGCCAGCGCCTGATCCAGATCGGCGATCAGGTCGGCCGGGTCCTCGATCCCGATGGACAGGCGCACCACGTCAGGTCCGGCACCTGCGGCGATCTTCTGTTCGTCGGAAAGCTGGCTATGGGTGGTCGAGGCCGAATGGATGACCAGTGAACGAGCATCCCCCAGATTGGCGACATGGCTGAACAGTTTCAGGCTGTCCACCAGCTTCACCGCCGCGTCATAGCCGCCCTTGATCGAGAAGGTGAAAAGCGCACCCGCCCCCTTGGGATAGACCCGCTTTGCCGTGGTATTCCACGGCGACGAGGCCAGCCCCGCATAGGTCACCGACAGGACGCGCGGGTCTTTCTCCAGCCATTCCGCGACCTTCTGGGCGTTTGCGACATGTTTTTCCATGCGCAGGCCAAGGGTCTCGATCCCCATCAGCGTGTAATGCGCCCCCTGCGGATTCATGGTCATGCCCAGATCGCGCAGGCCGATGGCGATGGAGTGGAAGGTATAGGCCAGATTGCCGAAGGCCTTATGGAAGGTCAGGCCGTGATAGGCGGGCTCGGGCTGGGACAGGCTGGGGAACTTGTCCGAGGCCGACCAGTCGAAGCGGCCGCTGTCAATGACCACGCCGCCCGTCACCGTGCCATTGCCGGTAAGGTATTTGGTCAGGCTGTGGACGACGATGGTCGCCCCCATCTCGATCGGTTTGCACAGCCACGGCGAGGCCAGCGTATTGTCGACGATCAATGGTAGGCCCAGTTCGTCGGCAAGCTTCGCAACTGCCGGAATATCGGTGACATAGCCGCCAGGATTGCTGATCGATTCACAGAAAATGGCGCGGGTGTTTTCATCCACGGCGGCACGCAGCGCATCGAGATCGTCCAGATCGACGAATTTCGCCCCCCAGCCAAAGCGCTTGATGGTCTGGCTGAATTGCGTGATGGTTCCGCCGTAAAGCCTTGTCGAGGCGACGACATTCTTCCCCGGCCCCATCAACGGGAACAGCGCCATGATCTGCGCCGCATGGCCTGAGGAACAGCAGACCGCACCCGCGCCCCCCTCCATCGCCGCAAGACGGTTCTGCAGCGCCGCGACCGTCGGATTGGTCAGGCGCGAATAGATATAGCCCAGTTCCTGAAGCCCAAAGAGCCGCGCGGCATGGGCGGCGTCTTTGAAGACATAGGCCGTGGTCTGGTAGATCGGCACCTGCCGTGCCCCTGTCGCCGGGTCGGGCGCCGCCCCAGCATGGATGGCGAGCGTATCAAAGCCCCAGTTCTCGGACATTGGCGATCCTCCTATAGCCTCGGGCGAGACTAGGGGCGGGTCAGGGCATGTGGCAATGGGGAAGAAAATTCCCAGCCGCCCTGCTTGTGGCACGGCGGCTGTGGGTATTTGTGAAACGGTGAAACCGCTTAGGCGCCGAGTTGGCGGACCAGCGCGGCGAGGCGTTCGGTCGAAGGATCGTGGCCGGGCGCGGGTTGGTCTTCCAGCAGCGGCGCGACTTTCAGCGCCAGTTCCTTGCCCAATTCCACGCCCCATTGATCGAAGCTGTTGATGCCAAGGATGACGCCTTCGACAAACACGCGATGTTCGTAAAGGGCGACGATCTGGCCCAGGGTGCGGGGGGTGAGCTCGCGGTACAGCAGCGTCGTCGAGGGACGGTTGCCCGGGAAGACGCGGTGGCGGGACTGACGCTCCAGCTCGGCCCCCGTAAGGCCCTTGGCGCGCATGAGGTCGCGGGCCTCGTCCAGCGAGCGGCCGCGCATCAGCGCCTCGGATTGCGCCAGGCAGTTTGCGGCCAAAAGCAGGTGCTGATGTGCAAGTTCGGGTTCATGGCCGCGCGCCGCCAGCATGAATTCGCAGGGGATGACCTGCGTGCCCTGATGGATCAGCTGATAGAAGGCGTGCTGACCGTTGGTCCCCGGCTCGCCCCAGATCACCGGGCCCGAGGCAAAGGGCAGGTCGCTGCCATCCATGGCCACGCGCTTGCCGTTCGATTCCATTTCCAGCTGCTGAAGATAGGCCGGCAACCGGGCAAGGCGGTTGTCATAGGGCAGCACGGCGCGCGAGCCGTAGCCGCAGACCTGATTGTGCCAAAGCCCGACCAGCGCGAGGATGACTGGCAGGTTGTCCGCCAGTGGTGCGGTCTGGAAATGCTGGTCCATCGCGGCGGCACCGGAGAGGAAGTCGTCGAATGCCTCGGGGCCGATGGCGATCATCAGCGACAGGCCGATCGGTCCCCACATCGAGTAACGGCCACCGACCCAGTCCTCGAAGCCGAAGACGCGGGCGGGATCGATGCCCCATGCGCCGGTGCGGTCGGTGGCGGAACTCAGCGCTGCGAATTGCGCCGCCGGGTCGCTGACCGCCTGCGCCATCCAGGCGCGGGCGGTTTCGGCATTGGTCATCGTCTCGATGGTGGTGAAGGTCTTGGAGGCGACGATGACCAGCGTCGTCGCCGGATCAAGGCCCGCCAGCGCATCGGCAATATCTGCCCCGTCCACGTTCGAGACGAAATGCACCCGCGGCCCGTCATGCCAGGGCGACAGCGCGCGCGTGGCCATGGCCGGACCCAGATCCGAGCCGCCGATGCCGATATTGACCACATCGGTGATGCGACCGCCCTGTCCGGTGAAACTGCCATCGCGCACGGCGCGGGCGAAATCCGACATGCGGGCATGGGTGGCGCGGATCGCGGGCATCACGTCCTGACCGTCCACGGTCACGCTGCCTTGCAGGTTGCGCAGCGCGGTGTGCAGGACGGCGCGGTCTTCGGTTTCATTGATCCGCTGGCCGGTGAACATCGCCTCGCGCCGGGCGGCGACGGGGGCGGCCAGATCCAGCAACAGATCGCGGGCACCAGCGTCGATGGCGGTCTTGGACCAGTCCAGCACCAGCCCGTCAGCCGAGGTCGAGAAGGTCGTGGCGCGGTCGGGATCGGCGGCAAAGAGGTCGAGGATATGCAGGTCGCCCTGCGCTTGCCGATGCTGGATCAGCGCACTGAAAATCGTGGTCATGTCAGGTCATTCTGCCCAATGGACGGTAATGTCGCCAAGGAAGGCGCGGATCGGGGCGTCTTTCGGGTCCATCGCCTGCGCGCGTTCCAGCGCGGCACGCTTGTCGGCCCCGGTAATCATAAGATGGGTGTGGATCGCCTTTTGCAGCGCGGGCGCGGTCAGGGTGATCCGAGGCTCGTCCTTGACGCTGCGCACGGCCATGACCAGCGGTGCGTCGGGCATCAAAGCCAGCGCGGTTTCATCCGAACCGGGGAACAGGCTGGCCGTATGCATATCGGTCCCCATGCCCAGCAGAAGCACGGTCAGCGGCAGCAGCGGGCGAATTGCGGCGGACAGGCGCTCGGACGCGTCCTCGGGACGTGCATCGCCCGTGTAAAGGTCGATATAGCTGGCCGCCGCCGCATTGCCGGTCAGCAGGTGGCGATGCAGCAGGCGGCTGTTCGAGCGGACATGTTCGCCATCGACCCAGCGTTCGTCGTTCAGGATGACGCTGACCTGCGACCAGTCCAGATCGCTGCCCGAGAGCGTGTCGAATACCGGACCCGGCGTGGTCCCGCCCGGCACGCACAGGCTGGCCGTGGGATTCGTGCGCAGATGCTGGGCAAGCTGACCGGCGATGCGGTTGGCCAGCGACAGGGACAGCATCTCGCGGTCGGGATATTCGACGAATTCCAGGGTCACGGCCTGATCTCCCTCCAGCGGCGGTTGTCGCGGTGCAGCAGGCGCAGGGCCTCTTCGGGACCGCTTGAGCCCGCATCATAGGGTTCCGGACGCTTCGATCCAGCCTCCCATTCGGCGATGATCGGATCGGTCCATGCCCATGCCGCCTCGACCTCGTCGCCACGCATGAACAGGGTCTGGTTGCCGCGGATCACGTCCATGATCAGGCGTTCGTAAGCGTCGGGCATGTCGGTGCCATTCGCGCCAAGCGCGTCGGCAAAGCTCATGTCCAGCGGCACCTGCACCAGACGCATCCCCCCCGGCCCCGGTTCCTTGATCATCACGGTCAAGTCCATGCCCTCGTTCGGTTGCAGCTTGATGACAAGCTGGTTCGAGCGCGGGCCGTCGGATTCGTCAAAGATCGAATGCGGCGGTGCCTTGAAAGTGACCACAATCTCGCTGGTGCGGGCACGCAGCTTCTTGCCGGTGCGCAGATAGAAGGGCGTGCCGGTCCAGCGCCAATTGGCGATGTTCACCTTGAGCGCGACATAGCTTTCGGTGCGGGAATCGGGGTTTTCCGCGTCCTTGAGATAATCCGAGCCATCCGGGCTGCCGCGATACTGGCCGCGCACGATGTCGCCCGGCTCCAGCGGTTCCAGCGCGCGGATCACCTTCAGCTTTTCGTCGCGCACCGCGTCGGGGTCAAAGTGATAGGGCGGCTCCATCGCGATCAGGCACAGAAGCTGCATCATGTGGTTCTGGACCATGTCGCGGATCGCGCCGGAATGGTCGTAATATTCGCCGCGCCCGCCGACACCCACCGTCTCGGCCACGGTGATCTGGACGTGATCGACGTATTGCGCGTTCCACAGCGGCTCGAACAGCATATTGGCGAAGCGCACCGCCATCAGGTTCTGGACGGTTTCTTTGCCCAGATAATGGTCGATCCGGTAGATCTGGTTTTCCGCGAAATGCCGGGCCAGCGTCGCGTTCAGGTCGCGCGCGGTGGCAAGGTCGCGGCCAAAGGGCTTTTCGACCACGATGCGGCTGTGCTGATCGGCAATGCCGTTTTCGGCCAGCCGCTGGGCGATGTCGCCAAACAGCGCCGGCGCGACCGAGAAGTAAAAGGCATGAACGACGCCGGGGCGGATGCGGGATTTCAGCTCGGCCCAGCCGTCGCTGCCGCGCGCGTCAATGGCGACATAGCCCAGATGGTTCAGGAAATCGTCGATCTGCGAGAGGTCATCGCCCTTGCCCGCGAATTCGCGGATGGCGGCGCGGGCTTCCTCGCGAAAGGCCTTGTCATCCTGCTTGGTGCGGGCCGCGCCGATGATCTGGGCCGAGGCCGGGATCTGGCCCGCGACATAGCGCCGGTACAGGCCCGGCAGGATCTTGCGATGGGCCAGATCGCCCGTCGCGCCAAAGATCACAAGGTCGAATTCGTCCACCGGAATGATGCGTGAAACCATCTGCCCCTCCTCATCGTTCGGCTTGGGACTACCGTTTGATAGCGGTAACATCAACCCTGCCCTCATCTTTGTCGTATCCTGTGCTTAACCGCGTGGCGGCGCAACATCGGACCCTGCCAGTCGCGTGATGGCCTTGGCAAGACGGGGCAGTCTGGCGCGCCGCATCAATTCCTTGTGCGGAATTTCTCCGCCTGCCTGACGGGCACGGGCCTCGGTCGCGGCTATGGCATCGGTCACGGCTTCCGGCGCGGACAGATAGATCTCGCGCAGGAATTCGTCGGGATGGATCGCCTGCAGCCCGACGGCGGCCAACGTCCCGCGCGGGAAATCGCGCAGGTTCGCTGTGACGATATGGCTGGCGCCTGCGGCCAGCGCCGCCTCGACCACGTGGCGGTCGGCGGGGTCGGGCAAATCCAGCCCCTCGGCCCCGCCCGAAGGCGCGACCATCGCGGCGGGAAAGCGGTCCTGCAGCAGGGCGATCTCGACCCCGGCCGAGACCCCCTGCCGGTCGGCTGCCAGCCGCCATTCGTCAAGAATGCGCTGCGACCAGAAGGGCTGGAACTGCCCCGTGCCCGCGACATCGGCGAGGATCTCCCTCAGCACGGTCGGGTAAAGCACGCAGGCGTCCAGAACCGCCTTCATCCGTCAAGCCGGAAGAACAGCGCCTTGAGATAGCCCGACTCGGCCAGTTGCGGCAGGGTCGGATGGTCGGGACCGGCCTGACCGGTATGCAGCAACTGCATCCGCCGTCCGCCCCGCCCGATGCCGCGTGCGCTGGCGTTGCGGAAGGCCGACAGGTCCGCCGCATGGCTGCACGAGCACAGGCCCAGATAGCCGCCCGGCGCGACCAAGGGCGCGGCCAGCTTCGCCACCCGCTCATAAGCGCGCAGACCGGCTTCAAGCGCCTGTTTCGAGGGCGCAAAGGCCGGTGGGTCGCAAATGACCACGTCGAATTGCGCGCCCTCGGCCTGCAGCGCTTCCAACTGGTCAAAGGCATCGCCTTGGCGCGTGGTCAGCCGATCCTCGGCACCCATGGCCTTGGCCCCGCCTCGCGCCAGTTCAAGCGCCGCAGCCGAGCCGTCGACGCAGGTCGTATGCTCGGCCCCCGTGGCCAGCGCCGCCAGACCGAAGCCGCCGACATGCGAGAACACGTCCAGCACCCGCGCGCCCTTGGCCAGTCGTTGCGCAAAGGCATGGTTCGGGCGCTGGTCATAGAACAGCCCGGTCTTTTGCCCCTGGGTCAGGTCGGCCAGATAGGTCGCGCCATTCATCGATACCTCGACCGGGCCGTTGACGGCGCCGGACAGGATCTCGGTCCGCTCGTCCAGCCCCTCAAGGCTGCGCACGCGGCCCTGACCGTTCAGGATCACGGTCGAGACGCCGGTGACATCGCGCAGTGCGGCGGCAATATCCTCGATCATGCGATCGGCCCAGGCCGAGTTCGGCTGGATCACGGCAGCATCGCCGAAACGGTCGATGATGGTGCCGGGCAAGCCGTCGGCCTCGGCATGGATCAGGCGATAGAAGGGGCGATCAAACAGCCGCTCGCGCAGGGCCAGTGCCCGCGTCAGTTTCGCGGCGATCCACTCGCGGGTGATGCGGACCTCGGGGTCGGGGTCCATCATCCGCGCGGTGATCTTGGAATTCGTGTTCACGGTGACCACGCCCATCGGGCGACGCTCGGCATCCTCAAGGATGGCAAAGCTGCCGGCGGGAATGGCGCGGGTGCGGCGGTCGACCACCAGTTCATCCGCGAAAACCCAAGGGAAGCCGTGGCGGATGGCCTGCGGTTTCGACTTCGGACGCAGGCGGATAATGGGCAGTTCTTGGGTCATTTCGGGCCTCTTTGGATCGCGGCAGGATTGGCACGGCGGCGCGCGCGGGGCAAGAGTGGTGCGGTTGTATCGTTACCGCTAACGTCCTATAAGGCCGTCAGGAGGACGCCAGCCATGACCCTGCACGCCACCGTCGACAAAGTGACCGACCGCATCCGCGAACGCTCGGCCAAGACCCGCGCCGCCTATGAGGCCAAGATCGCCCGCGCCGCCGAAGATGGCCCGCGCCGCGCGCATCTTTCCTGCGGAAATCAGGCACATGCCTATGCCGCAATGCCCGACAAGGCGGATTTCGCCACCACGCGCAAACCGAATATCGGTGTGGTGACAGCCTATAACGACATGCTGTCCGCCCACCAGCCTTATGAGCATTACCCCGAGATCATCCGCCGCGCCGCCCATGCCGCAGGCGCCACCGCACAAGTCGCAGGCGGTGTCCCCGCGATGTGCGACGGGGTGACGCAGGGTCGCGCCGGGATGGAGCTGTCGCTGTTCTCGCGCGATGTCATTGCACTGGCGGCTGGCGTCGCGCTGTCCCATGACACGTTCGACGCGGCGCTGTATCTGGGCGTCTGCGACAAGATCGTGCCGGGTCTGGTCATTGCCGCGGCGACTTTCGGCCATATTCCTGCGGTCTTTGTGCCTGCCGGGCCGATGCCTTCGGGCCTGCCCAATGACGAAAAATCCAAGGTCCGCCAGCAATTCGCCACCGGCGAAGTCGGGCGCGAGGCCCTGATGGCCGCCGAGATGGCCAGCTATCACAGCGCCGGAACCTGCACCTTCTATGGCACCGCGAACTCGAACCAGATGCTGATGGAGTTCATGGGCCTGCATTTGCCGGGTTCAAGCTTCGTCAACCCGAACACGCCCCTGCGCGATGCGCTGACCACGGCAGCGGTCAGCCGCGCCGCCAGCATCACCCGGCTGGGCAACGATTTCCTGCCCGCGGGCGAGGTGCTGGACGAGCGCGCCTTCGTCAACGGCATCGTCGGGCTGATGTCCACCGGCGGCTCGACCAACCTGATCCTGCATCTGCCCGCCATGGCGCGGGCGGCGGGCGTGCTGCTGGACCTCGAAGATTTCCACGACCTGTCGGAATGCGTGCCGCTGATGGCGCGGGTCTATCCGAACGGGCTGGCCGACGTGAACCATTTCCACGCTGCCGGAGGCCTCGGCTTCATGATCGGACGGCTGCTGGATGCGGGCCTGCTGCATCAGGACGTGCGCACCATCGCGGGCGGCGGGCTGGATTTGTATGCACAAGAGCCCCGCCTTCAGGGCAATCAGGTGCATTGGGTCGATGGCGCACGAGAATCGCTGAACGACAAGATCCTGCGCCCGGCCTCCGATCCCTTTGCCGCGACGGGCGGGTTGAAACAGCTTTCGGGTAATCTGGGCCGGGGTGTCATCAAGGTCTCTGCCGTCGCACCCGAGCGCCACATCATCGAGGCCCCTGCCCGCGTCTTTGCCGATCAGGAAGAGGTCAAGGCCGCCTTCAAGCGTGGCGAGTTCACCACCGACACCATCGTCGTTGTCCGCTTTCAGGGACCGCGTGCCAATGGCATGCCCGAGCTGCATTCGCTGACCCCGACGCTGGCGGTGTTGCAGGATCGCGGGTTGCGCGTGGCACTGGTCACCGACGGGCGGATGTCCGGCGCCTCGGGCAAGGTTCCGGCGGCGATCCATGTCTCGCCCGAGGCCGCGAATGGCGGACCCTTGGCGCGGGTGCAGGATGGCGACATCATCCGGCTGGATGCGGTCGCGGGGACGCTGGAATGCCTTGCCCCGGATTTCGCCGGGCGTACCCCCGCAACCTACGACCCCGCCGCCAATGCCGAAGGCATGGGCCGCGAGTTGTTCAGCGCCTTCCGCGCCCATGTCAGCCCGGCGACCGAAGGCGCGGCCATCGTCGTCTGACGGGCCACCTGATCCGGGTGGCTAATGGGCCGCCCGGAACGAGATCAGATGGCTTGGTCCGCCCTGCCCCGGAAACTCGCGGCGATGCGCAAAGCTGATCACGCGGATCACCTCGGCACCTTCCTCGGGTCGGACAAAGACCATCCGCAGGTTGTCCCTCGCCTTCGGCTCGGCGATTGCAAACACCCGCGCATCCACCCGGAACCGCCGCCCCGAGCGCGAGACATGCGCCAGTTCCGGCAGGTGTCTTTCGACGCCCGCACGCAGGTCCAGCAGATGGCTGAGACGCCCGGCGCAACGCTCGGCCAGATCGAGAAGCACCCAGACCGGACGGCCGATCACCTCATCCCGCGTATATCCGATCAGGCGCAGGTAGCTGTGGTTGATCGCAACGATCCGGCCCACGCTATCCAGAACAAGAACCGCAGGGTGGCTGTGCAGCGCGGGCAGCACCGCATCCGTCCCACATATCAGCGAAATATCATCAGACATGGGCAAACTCCGTTCGGGTTCACCCTATCCCTAGGCCAGATCGCCTAAGATTCGGTTAGCGGGCAGAGTTTTCCGCAGCCTGCGACAGCGGCGGGCCAAAGCGCTGGATCAGCCGGTCGCGGATCTGGTCGCGGATCTGGCGATACAGCGCCAGCTTTGCCTCGCGTCCCTCGGCCAGACCGGTCGGATCCATGATCGGCCAGTATTCGACCTCCAGATGCGCGATGCGGGTCAATTCCAGCGCCTGCCGCTGGCTGGCCGGGGACAGCGCCACCACCAGATCGAAACTGCCCAGATCGTCGCCCCATTCCTTCATCTCGTCGAAGGAACGGGATCGGTGCTTGGAGATTTCGACGCCGATTTCGTTGCAGACGGCGATGGCAAAGCCGTCCACCTCCATGTCGTTCTTGACCCCGGCCGATTGCACATAGGCCACGCGACCGTAGAAATGCTTCATCATTCCTTCGGCCATGGGCGAGCGGATCGCGTTGTGATCGCAGCAGAACAGTATCGAACCTGGGATCTGTCCCGCCACGGCTTACTCCGGGATAAGGGCGCAGATCAGGGTGAAAAGTCGCCGGGAGGTGTCGATGTCGATGACCGCCTTACCTTCCAGCCGCTCTTGCAGGGTGCGGGCCCCTTCATTGTGAATGCCGCGCCGGGCCATGTCTATCGCCTCGATCTGGGCGGGCGGCAGGCGCTTTACCGCATCGAAATAACTGGCGCAGATCTGGAAGTAGTCCTTGACGGTCTGGCGGAACGGGCCAAGCGCCAGATGGAACTCGGCCACGCGCTCGCCGCCATCGGTCGAGATGTCAAAGACCAGCCGCTTTTCGCGCAAGGCAAGGATCAGCGCATAGGGACCGGCGGGGGCGGGCTGCCCCTCGCGGCCGGGCAGGCTGAAGCTGTTTTCTTCGAGCAGGTCGAAAATGGCGACGCGGCGGTCCTGCTCCATCTCGGCCGAGGCCGGAGGCAGCGCGCTGTCGTCGATCGAGATGCGGACGATCCGGGCAGGGGGCTGTCTCATGCACCGCCCCGGTTCAGGGCCCGGATACGGGCCGCGACCGAAAGGCCGTGGGCCGAAAGCCCCTCGGAAGCCGCCAGACGCACCGCAGCCGGGCCGATCGCCCCCAGCGCCTCGGGCGTCAGCCGCGCCATCGTCGTGCGCTTGAGGAAATCCATCACCGACAGCCCCGACGAGAACCGCGCCGAACGCGCCGTCGGCAGGACGTGGTTCGGGCCGCTGACGTAATCGCCGACCGCCTCGGGGGTCCAGCCGCCAAGGAAGATCGCCCCGGCATGGCGGGTCTTGCGCGACAGCGCCTCGGGGTCCGAGACGCAAAGCTCAAGATGCTCGGGGGCGACGCGGTCAGAAAGCTTGGCCGCCTCATCCAGATCACGCGTCACGATGACGGTGCCATAATCGCGCCAGCTGGCACCGGCGACGGCAGCGCGGGGCAGCGTCGGCAGGATGCGCTCAACCTCGGCCACGACGGCGCGGGCCAGTGCATCGTCGGGGGTCACCAGAATCGACTGGGCGTCGGCGTCATGTTCGGCCTGTGCCAGCAGGTCCAGCGCCAGCCATTCGGGGTTCTGTTCGCCTTCGGCAATGATCAGCACCTCGGAGGGGCCGGCGATCATGTCGATGCCGACGCGGCCAAAGACATGACGCTTGGCCGCCGCGACATAGGCATTGCCGGGGCCGGTAATCTTGTCGACAGGACGGATGGTTTCGGTGCCATAGGCCATGGCCGCAATCGCCTGCGCCCCGCCGATGCGGTAGATTTCATCGACGCCTGCGAGTTCGGCGGCCAGCAGCACCAGCGGATTGACGATGCCATCCGGGGTGGGCACGCAGATCACCAGACGCTCAACACCCGCCACGCGCGCGGGAATCGCATTCATCAGGACCGAGGAGGGGTAGCTCGCCTGCCCGCCCGGCACATAGAGCCCGGCCGCTGAAACCGGCGTCCAGCGCCAGCCCAGGGTCGCGCCCTCGGGGTCGGTCCATTCCATGTCCTCGGGGATCTGGCGGGCGTGATAGGCGCGGATGCGTTCCGCGGCCAGCGCCAACGCCGCGCGATCCTCGGGCGAGACCTTGGCGGTTTCCGCGGCGATTTCGGCCTTGGAGAAGGCGATCCCGCCCGGCGCAAGCTGCAACCGGTCGAAGCGGCCGGTCAGATCAAGCAGCGCCTCGTCGCCCCTTTCGCGGACATCCGCGATGATCGCGCTGACAGCCTCGTTCACATCGGCCGCGTCCTCGCGCTTCATCGACAGCATGTCGAGGAAACGCTGTTCAAAATCGGGCTGGGCGGTCGAGAGATGAAGGGGCATGGTCACGCTCGCGATATAGGAACTTGTTAGCGGCTGGAGCCAGACGGCTCAAGCGGCGATCACGGTGGGTTTGCGGCGGGCGCGACGCCTGGACGCGCCGCCGCAATTGGGTATTTGGGAACGGTGAGACCCGAAGGTCAGGTTCAATCCTGCGGATGTTCGGGGGCGCGGCGCGAGGGCGCGATATAGGGGCGGGTCACGTCGCGCAGTTCCACATTCAGGCACTCCGCGTCGATGACCAGCGTGCCGTCGCCTGCGAATTCCAGATGCAGCCGCCCCGTGCCGTCCTGTCCCGCTTCCCATTTGAGCGCGAGCAGTTCCAGAATCAGGTCGCTGTCGGCGCGGTCGATGCCGTCGCTTTGCACGCGCTGCACGTCCGAGATCAGCAGGACGGCGCGGACCCGCTCATAGGGGCGATCCTCGCGCTTTGCCTGTTCGGCATCCTCCCAGCGGAAGCGGTTCAGCAGCAAGGCCAGCTGGCGCTGGCGCATGTCATAGGAAATTTCGGTCACCGGCAGGATCGAATCCTGCACCAGCGCCGAAATCACCGTCAGGTCGTCCATATCCGCAGCGGCCAATGCAAGCGGCGCGGGATCAGCATCGGTGAAGCGTGCATCACTCATCAGCGGTGACCCCCTTGATGCGTTCAATGTCGGCTCCGACGCCGCGCAGCTTGCGCACGACTTTTTCATAGCCGCGATCAAGGTGATAGACGCGGCTGACCACGGTTTCACCTTCGGCGGCCAGACCGGCAAGGATCAGACTGACCGAGGCGCGCAGGTCCGTCGCCATCACGCGGGCACCGCGCAGCTTGCTGGTGCCGTGGACGGTGGCGTGGCCGCCATGAACGTCGATGCGCGCACCCATGCGGATCAGTTCCGGGGCATGCATGAAGCGGTTCTCGAAGATCTTTTCCTCAAGCACCGAGGTACCCTCGGCGGTGCAAAGCAGCGCCATCATCTGCGCCTGCAGGTCGGTCGGGAAGCCGGGGAAGGGCTCGGTCACGACATCGACGGCCCGCACGCGGCCATTCTTGCGCGAGACTTTCAGTCCGCGATCGGTTTCGGTGACGTCGATTCCGGCCTCGTCCAGCTTTTCGCAGAAGGCGGCGACCAGATCGATGCGACCACCAAGGCATTCCACCTCGCCGCCGCAGATGGCCGGGGCCAGCATGTAGGTGCCCAGTTCGATCCGGTCGGTCACGACCGGATGGGTCGCGCCGCCCAGCGTCTGCACGCCTTCGATGGTGATGGTCGAGGTACCCTCGCCATCGATATGCGCGCCCATGCGACGCAGGCATTGCGCCAGATCGACGATCTCGGGTTCGCGTGCGGCGTTCTTGATCACGGTGGTGCCGCGGGCCAGCGTGGCGGCCAGCAGCGCGTTTTCCGTGGCCCCGACCGAGACGATCGGGAAGTCGATGACCGCGCCCTTCAGCCCGCCTGCGGGGGCTTTCGCATGGACATAGCCGTCGCGCAGGTCCAATTGCGCGCCCATGGCCTCGAAGGCCTTCAGGTGCAGGTCGACGGGACGCGCACCGATGGCGCAGCCGCCGGGCAGCGACACGATCGCATGGCCGTCGCGCGCCAGCATCGGCCCCAGAACCAGGATCGAGGCCCGCATCTTGCGCACGATCTCGTAATCGGCGGTGTGGTTGTTCAGGTCATGACTGGACAGCGTCAGCACCTGACCTTCCTGCAGGCTGGCGACCTCGGCCCCCAGCGATTGCAGCAGCGCCGTCATCGTGCGGATGTCGGACAGCCGCGGCGCGTTGGTCAGCGTCAACGGCTGATCGGTCAGCAGCGTCGCCGGCATAAGCGTCAGGCAGGCATTCTTGGCACCTGTGATCGGGATCTCGCCCTTGAGCGGCCCGTTCCCCCTTACGATGATCTGATCCATCTATTCCTCGTTCTCGGACGATTTGGCGGCCGGAGCCGCGTCCTGCACCCGTTGGTCATCCTCGGGGAGATCCTCATGCGACGCGCGCGCCCGGCTTTGCGCCTTGCGGCGGGCCAGATTGGCCCGGAGGGCGGCTTTCAGCCGTGCCTCACGGGGGTCGGCGGCTTGCGGTGGTCGGGGTCCCTTGGTCATGCGCCCCTGTTACCCTTTGCGCGGGCTTGCGTCCAGCACGGCGGATTCGGGTGATTTGACGAAAATTCCAATTTTTTGTTTTTCTCCTCTTGCGCCCCCCGAACGCTCGGTCTAAACGCCCCTCCAACGGCGCTGCGGTAGCTCAGTGGTAGAGCACTCCCTTGGTAAGGGAGAGGTCGAGAGTTCAATCCTCTCTCGCAGCACCAGAAAAATCCCCTTGATTTTGAATGGTTTTCAGATGCGCCGCGCCTTGCGCCGCTCCGAACCGCATTTCCCACGCACCTCCGAATGACCCGCGCGAAGTTTCGACCGATCCCGTCGCGATATCTCCTTTGGCCGTCATGATCCTGTTGTATCCGGCAGGCATTCTCCGGACCCGTAGACCCCCAAACGTAAGTCGCGCCCGGCAGTCCCCCTGCCGGGCGTTTTCTATCCGCTGTACTGGACCTCTAGGGATCGGGGGGCTAAGCATGCGACTGCGCCGACCGACTGGAGGAGAAGGTTCGGGCGCTTCCCGATTTTCAGGAATGCTCCGGGGAGGACATGACCGACAGCTTGCTTATTCTTGCCGCCGGGTTTCTGGGCGGCATGCTGAATGCCGTCGCCGGAGGCGGCACGTTCATCACATTTCCCGCCCTGGTCGCCAGCGGCGTGCCGGTGGTCATGGCCAATGCGACCAGCACCGTTGCCGCATTGCCCGGCTATCTGTCCTCGGCGATCGGCTTTCGCCACGAGATCGCGCAGATCGACCGCAGACTGGTGCTGCGGCTGACCATGCAGACTCTGCTGGGCGGGATCGTTGGCTCGGCGCTGCTGCTGGTATCGTCGAATACGGCCTTTGCATTCCTGGTGCCGTTCCTGCTGCTGGCGGCGACGCTGATCTTCCTGTGGGGCGGCAAGGTCCGGCAATGGGCGGGCGCGCATCGCAATGCCGTTGCCCCCTTCAGTGCCGGGACGATGATTCCCGTGGCGGTCTATGGCGGCTATTTCAACGGCGGGCTGGGCATCATCCTGCTGGCGCTGTTCGCGCTGTGGGGGATGACCGACCTGAACCGCATGAACGGGCTGAAAACCTGGCTGTCCTTTGCGCTGTCGGTGATTGCGCTGGGTATCTTTGCCGTCGGCGGTCAGGTCGCCTGGGCCCCCGCCGCGGTAATGAGCGTGGGCACCATCCTTGGCGGCTATATGGGGCCGCCTTTGGCACGTCGCATCCCGATGCCCTTGCTGCGGGCATTGATTGCGGCCGTCGGCTTTGGCATGACGGCGCTGTTCTTCTGGCGGCTTCTCTGACGCCAGCCCAAACCGAAAGGAACTACAATGTCCGACATCAAACGCATCGAGACCGGCGCCCGCATGAGCCAGGCCGTCGTCCATAACGGCATCGTCTATCTGGCAGGCCAAGTCGGCAAGCCCGGCGAAAGCGTCACGGACCAGACCAAGGAAGTTCTGGCCCAGATCGACCGTCTGCTGGCCGAATGCGGTTCGGACAAGACCCGCATCCTGACCGCTCAGATCTGGCTGGCCGACATGGCGAACTTCGCCGAGATGAACGCTGTCTGGGACGCCTGGGTCCCGGCTGGCAACGCCCCCGCCCGCGCCACCGGCGAATCGGCGCTGGCTACCCCCGACTACAAGGTCGAGATCATCGTGGTTGCCGCGCAGAACTAAGCGCATCCATGACGGAGCGCGCGGCGCGCAGGCCCGGAGCCTCGCCGCCGCGCCCCAACCGCTGCATGGTCAGCGCCATGGCCTCATGCTGCGCGGCTTGCGCCTGCGGGTCTTCGATCAGATCGTAAAGCGCTTTGGACATCGGGCCGGGCTGGCATTTGCGACCCAGAAACTCGGGCACGACCCGTGTCTCGCTAACCAGATTCACCAAGGTCACCGTATCGGTCTTGAGCAGCAGCCCGATCAACATCCGGCTAAGCGGGGCCACGTCATAGCCGATCACCATCGGCACATCATTCGCCGCCAGATCCAGACTGACCGTCCCCGAGGCCGCCAGCGCCAGATCGGCCGCGGCAAAGGCCGCCTTTCGTTCATCATCAGTGTCGACCACGATCGGCGCGGTCGGCCAGCGCTTGGTCATGTCGCGCACCAGTCCGGCGACGCCCCGTACCGTCGGGATCACGACCCGGATCTCGGGAACGCGGTCGCGCAACTGCATCAGGGCTTCGTCAAAGCGGGGACCAAGGCGGGCGACCTCGCCACGGCGCGAACCGGGCAGGCACAGGATCAGCGGGGCATCTGGCGCGATGTCATGGGCGACGCGAAAGGCCGCGCCCTGTTCGCGGGTGGCCACGGGTTCGGCAGCGATCGGATGGCCGACGAAATCGCAGCTCATGCCGGCGGCCTGCATATAGGGCGGCTCAAAGGGCAGGATCGCCAGCACATGGTCGATGACCTTGGCCATTTTCGTCGCGCGCCCGGACCGCCAGGCCCAGACCGAGGGAGCGACGTAATGGATGGTCTTCAGGTCGGGAACCAGTGCGCGCGCCTGCCGCGCCACGCGCAGGCAGAAATCCGGGCTGTCGATGGTGATCAGCACATCAGGTCGCGCCTCGGCCACGGCCCGCGCCGTCTGAGCGATCCGCGCCTTGAGTTGGCGGTATTTCGGCAGCACCTCGACGATGCCCATGACCGACAGCTCTTCCATCGGGAACAGGCTGTCCAGTCCCTGCGCGGCCATCGACGGCCCACCCACGCCGAGGAATTCCGCATCCTGATCGAGGCTTTTCAGACCGGCCATCAACGGCCCGCCCAGATTATCGCCCGAAGGCTCGCCAGCGATCAGGAAGAATTTCATAAGCTTGCTCCGGTTGCGCCGCCCCGGTTTGGGTATTTGTGAAACGAAGAAATCGCCAAGGGCTTTCTTCGTTTCTTAAATACC
Organism: Paracoccus litorisediminis; assembly: GCF_009711205.1. Classification (GTDB taxonomy): domain Bacteria; phylum Pseudomonadota; class Alphaproteobacteria; order Rhodobacterales; family Rhodobacteraceae; genus Paracoccus; species Paracoccus litorisediminis. Next base: position 249,194 of record NZ_WMIG01000004.1, read on the forward strand.
CAATTCACGCCCGCGCCCACAGGAACAGACCGGCGTCATGGGCCAGACGCACCGATTCTTCCCGGTCCAGCAGGATGACGCTACCCGCCTCCCAGACAATGCCGCCCAGTCCCGCATCTGCGGCCTGTCTGACGGTATCGGGACCGATGGTCGGCAGGTCGATGCGACGGTCCTGGCCCGGCTTGGGGGCCTTGTACAGCACACCCTTGGCCCCTTTCGGGTCGGGCTTCAGCCCGGCATGGAGACGCGCAAATTCCAGCATCGCCTGGGTGCCGGGCAGTGCCTCGACCGCAAGGCACAGGCCCTGCGCCACGACCGCGCCTTGGCCAACATCCAGCGGCCCAAGGCCGTGGACGATCTCGGACGCACGGGCGGCATCCTTCTGGTCGCGAGAACTGGGTTCGCCGGTCAGGACACCCTCACCGGGGACCAGTTCGGGCAGGACCTCGTCGACCGAGACGATATGGATTCCGGCCTCTTCGAACAGATCAAGGACGGCGCGCAGGGCAGCATCGTCACCCGATTGCATGCCCATCAGGATGCGCGGCACGATGGCCATGGTGCGCGGGTCGAACAGGCCGGGCTCGATCCGGGGACGGCGGATTGCGCCCGCAAAGACGGCCTGCGTCACCCCGAGTTCAGTCAATTCGTCAAGGAAGGGGATCAGGCGCTCCAGCCGGAACGGCTTGGCGGCGACTTCCGGGGTCAGATGCTCCAGCGCATAGACAAGCGGCTCGTCCAGCGCGGCGGCGACGGCAGAGGCCAGATGCCCCTCGCCTGCGATCAAGGCAATGCGGCTCATGAATGGGGGGCCAGGAAGCTGCGGTCCGACGGACCAAGGATGAAATCAAGCACTTCGCGCACCATCGGGCCGGTTTCCTCGTCGGCCATCTGGCGGGCGGTGTCGCGGAAGCTGCCCTCGCCCAGACGCGACAGCATGTTGCGCAGCGCGTGCAGTTCCTCGCGCGAGGCGCCGCGGCGCTTGAGGCCGACGAAATTCAGCCCGTCCAGCTGGCCGCGCGGCCCCTGCACGAGGCCGAAGGGAATGACATCCGCCGTCACCATGGTCAGTGCGCCGATCATCGCGCCGCGACCGATGCGGACGAATTGGTGGACACCGGCAAGGCCGCCGATGGTCACATCATCCTCGACCACGCAATGCCCTGCAAGGGCGGCATGGTTGACGATGGTGACGCGGTTGCCGACCTGACAGTCATGGGCGACATGACTGCCGGCAAGGAAGAGCCCGTCATCGCCGACGCGGGTGATGCCGCCACCGCCCTCGGTGCCGGGGTTCATGGTCACGTGTTCACGGATGCGGTTGCGAGCGCCGATCACCAGACGGGTGCGCTCACCCTTGAACTTGCGATCCTGCGGCACTTCCCCGATCGAGGCGAACGAAAAAATCTGCGTCTCATCCCCGATTTCCGTGTCGCCGGTGACGACGACGTGGGACTTCAGCACCACGCCCCGGCCTAGTGTGACCTCGGGGCCGACGACGCAGAAGGGGCCGATCTCGCAGCCCTCGCCGATCTTCGCGGCGGGGTCGATGACGGCCGAGGGGTGGATCAGCGCCTCAGCCATTGTCGCCACGGTTCAGCATCGCCATCACCTCGGCCTCGGCGGCAAGGACGCCGTTGACGATGGCGCGGCCCTCGAATTTCCAGACCTTGCCGCCACCGCGCAGGGTCTTCATGTGCAGTTCCAGCACGTCGCCGGGCACGACCTTGGCGCGGAAGCGGCATTTGTCGATCGACATGAAATAGGTGCCCATGCCCTTGTCGGCCAGATCAAGGCTGACGCCGACCAGCACGGCGGCGGCCTGCGCCATCGCCTCGATGATCAGCACGCCCGGCATCACCGGCTCTTGCGGGAAGTGGCCCTCGAAATGCGGCTCATTCGAGGTCACGTTCTTGATCCCGACGCAGCTTTCGCTCGGGACGATGTCGCGAACCTTGTCGACCAGCAGGAAGGGATAACGATGCGGCAGGATGCGCTTGATCGTGGCCAGATCGACTTCGGTCGGCGGGATGTAGGTGGTCTCGTCGGCGGCCATCGCGGCGGTCCTCTTGAACTGTTTTGGTTTGCCTAGCAATGAGCGGCCGAATTGGCAAGTTTGGCGCCGATTCACGTCAGGTCCGACGCAGGCGCCAACCCCTGCCCTCGGCCAGCCAACCGGCCAGAGCCAGACCCGAGATGATCGCCAGCCACGCCCAGCCCGGCAGCAAGGGCCGATGGGTGATGCCGGTGGTCGAACTGGCCCCACGCGGGGTAATCGCGATCCAGTCCCCCGAGACGCCCTGCCCATGCGCGGGCCGCCCCTCGCGCACGGTGCGCAGGCTGGGGATGCCATCGGACAGGCGCAGTACCGCGCCTTGCGTAACCTCAGGCAATGAACCCAGTTTCTCGCCCGAGGCGACGGTTTCCTCGAATTCGCGGGGCGCGGCCGGGCCAAGCGCCATGACGCGGGTGATGTCGCCGTCGGTCATCCGATACAGGCCCGGCCCCGGCGCGGTCCAGCGCGCGGTGAAACGACCCGGCCCGATCGGCGCAAGCTCGACCGTCACCGTCTGGCCGTCGGGACGGGTGATGCGGACGGGCTTGGCGATCTCGGCCATGGTCCGTCGCGTGATCGTGACCGAAAGTTCGCCCGAGACATCGGCCAGCAGGGCCTCTTCCTCAAGCTCGGGTTCCTTCATCGACCAATGGGCGATGCGGCGCAGCAGTTCCAATTGCGGCCCACCGCCTTCGAAACCGCGCCCCCACAGCCAGACCTGATCCGAGTTCAGCATGGCGACGCGGCCCTTGCCGACCCGGTTCATGATCAGCAGCGGCTGATCCTCGGCCCCGGTCATCACCACCTGCGCGCGGGAATCGGGGATCACCTGAGACATGCGCAGCCAGCGACCCCAATGGCTGTCAGACCCCTCGCGAGGCGCGCCCGGCAGGCCCGCCGTGACCGGGTGGCGCTGGCCGTCCTCGGTCAGGCGGGGCAGGAAGGGCTGGTCATAGATCCGCCCCGTCGGCCGCCCCGGCAAGATCGCCCCTAGGGGCGACAGGTTCAGGCTTTCGACAGACGACATTTCCGGCCCGGCCGAGACCAGAACCGCGCCCCCCTCTTCGACATAGCGGCGGATATTGTCGTAATATTGCGGCATCAGGATGCCGCGCACCTTGTAGCGGTCAAAGATGATCAGGTCGAAATCGCGGATGCGCTCAAGGAACAGCTCCTGCGTCGGAAAGGCGATCAGCGACATTTCATCGACGGGAACCGCGTCCATCTTGTCCGGCGGGCGCAGGATGGTGAAATGGATCAGGTCGACATTGGTGTCCGACTTCAACAGGTTGCGCCATGTGCGTTCACCTGCATGCGGCTCGCCCGAAATCAGCAGCACCCGCAACCGGTCGCGCACGCCCTGAATCTGGATCGCGGCCGAGTTGTTGCGATCGGTCAGTTCGGGGGTATCGGCCACCGGCGCATCGAAACCGATCGAGACCACGTTCTGCCCGGCATGTTGGGGCACCACCGGCAGGTCCAGCGGGATGCCGGGCGGCAGGTCAAGGCTGCGGCTTTGTTCACCGTCGATCAGCACCCGCAGCTTTGCGGGCGACGCGGCAATGGCGGCGGGAACCGCGCCCTGATCCTCGATCCGCACCCGGATGGTGACGGGCTGGTCGATCAAGCCATAGGCAGGGGACTCCTCGACGACCAGCCGCCGGTCCCAGTCGCCCGGCGCACCGGTCAGCAGGACATGAACCGGCGCGGGGGCGGTCTTTGGCAGCATGGCCGGGTCATGGGACTGGCCATCGGTCACCGCAATCACCCCGGCGACGCGGGTCTGGGGTTCGGCGGCCAAGGCACGGGTCAGGGCCGCGCCGATCAGCGTGCCATCCTCGGCATCCGAGACGGTGACGCGGCGGATCTCGGTATCGGGCAGCGTGGCAAGCTGGCGCTCCAGCCCGGCCAGCGCGGCGTCGGTCTGCTCGGTTCGGCCCGGCAGGGACTGGCTGGCACTGCGGTCGTCCAGCAGGATCACGATATCGGACAGCTTGTTGCGAATGCCCGATTCCAGCGCCGGCCCGGCCAGTGCGGCAGCCACCGCCAGCCCGGCCAACCCACGCAGCGCCCAGCCACGCAATCCCCGCCACAGCGACCAGATGGTGACCAGCACCGCCAGCCCGGCGATTGCCGCGACCAGCGGCCAGCCCAGCAGCGGATCGAAGCTGAGACCGGTCACTGCATCACCTCTTCGCTGCGCAGGCGTTCCAGCAACGCCGGAACATGGACCTGATCGGATTTGTAGTTTCCGGTCAGCACATACATGATCAGGTTCACGCCAAAGCGGTAAGCCATCTCGCGCTGACGCTCGCCATCAAGGCCCGAGCCCACGGTGAACAGCGGCAGGCCGTTTTCGCCGATGGCCCAAGCCTCGGCCCAGGAATTGCCACCGATGATGACCGGCGACACCCCATCGTTGAGAATGCGAAAGGGCACGCCTTCGCTGGCCTCGGCTCCGGCGGGTGGGGCCTCGGCCCAGACATCGCGGCCGTAATAGCGTCCGGGGAAATCCTGCAGCAGATAAAAGCTGCGGGTCAGCACGTGATCGCCCGGGATCGGGGCCAGCGCTGGAATGTCCAATGGCGCGGCCAGACGGCGCAGCGCCCCCGCCCCCTCGGGACCGCCCAGCCCGGCAATATCACCGTCGCGGGTGTCGAACAGGATCATCCCGCCCGAGCGCAGGAAATGGTTCATCCGGACATAGGCCAAGGGCGAGGGCTGCGGCTGATCCTCGGTGACCGGCCAATACAGGAATGTCAGCAGCGACAGGTCGTCCTGATCCAGATTGATGCCGATCGGTTCGCCCGGCTCGACCGTGGTGCGGTCGGTCAGGACCTGCGACAACCCGCGCAACCCGGCCTCGGATGCCGCATCCACCTCGGAATCGCCGGTAACGACATAGGCCAGCGCGACCTCATCCGCGGCGCGGATCAGGCGCGGATCAGGGTCCTGCGCCTGCGCAAGCGATGCGATCAGCAGGAAGGGGGCCAGCAGGAACCAGATCATGCCGCCACCTTTCCACGGCGGATGGGCCCGCCTGCCAGCCAAGCGCTGCCCAGCGCGTCCAGCGCGAACAGCAACGCCGCCAGCCCGATCAGCCAGCCACGCAGATCGATGCCGGGGGCACGGCGCGCGGCCTCGACGGTGACGCCGGGCCATGTCGCCTCGCGCATCGGGCCGCCCGCATTCAGCGCAATCGCCCTTTCGCCCGAGCGGTAAAGCCCGGCAGGCGCGCCCGGAGCGGGGCCCTTGGCGAATTCCGCAGCCGGAACGGGAACCGGGTCCTGCGACGTGGACAGGCGGCCGAACCCGTCCAGCACCTCGACCGGCGTCCAGAAGATGTCGCCCTCGGCCTCGGTTTCGGGCGGGGCAGCGCTGGCGCGGGCGGTCTGGACCAGCCGGTCCAGCATCTGCACGAACAGCCCCGAAATCGCGAGATTCGACCATTCCGCATTGGCCGAGGAATGGAACAGGACCACCTGCCCTTCGCCCAGATCCTCGCGCGTGACCAGCGGTGTGCCGTCGCTCAGCTGAGCCAGTGTCCGCTGCGCCAGTTCCGGCGAGGGCTCGGCCAGAAGCTGGGCGCGGATCATGGCGTCAGCGGGGATCGCCAGCCCGCCGAACGGCCCATCGACGGGGAAAGGCGCGATGGTGCGCGGATCGCCCCAACTGAGCGCGCCGCCGATATCGCGCCCGCCACTACGCAGCCGCACCGGCAGCAAGGGTTCCTCGGTCAGGAATTCGGATGCCGCCATGCGCGGACCGGCGAAACGGATCAGCAGCCCGCCCTGATCCACCCATTCCGTCAGCGCATCGCTTTCGGGAAGCCCGACCAGATCGGCCAGCACGATCACGTCGGGCGCGGCTTGCAACACATCGGACAAGCCGCCCTCGATCAGATCGGTGCGCGGAGCCAGTGCCCGGCGCAGATAATGCAGCGGGGAAAGCAGGCTTTGCCCCTCGCTCGCGCGGTCATCGCCGACCAAGGCAACCTTGCGGCGGCGCACGCTGTCATCGGCCAGCACCACCGCCCCGGCACTGTCCTGCCCGTCCAGCTGAAAGCGGGTGATGCGGTTGCGCAATTCGCTGGGCAGGTCGATCGCAACGGCGCGGGTCGAGATGCCGTTTTCGATCTGTGCGTCCTCAGCGGTCAGGCGCGCCAACTCGCGCGCGGCGCCCTGCGGATCGGTGCCGATGGCCAGCACGTCGGGCGCAGCCCCGCTGGCGGTCGAACGCAGGCGCAGCGACGGCTGATCCCCGGCCACCAGTTGCAGCGATTGGCGCGGCCCTTCAGGCGGCACGACCGTCACCGTGCCGCGTCCGCGCAGGTTCGTCAGCAGCGCGGTACGGCCGGGATGGTCCAACCCGTCGCTGAGCCACAGGACCTGCAATCCCGATTGCGGGGTCTGGCCGAACAGCCGGTCCAGATCCTCGGGGTAGCGCGTCTCCCATGCGGCGGGCTGGAAGGCGCGCAACTGGGCGGCAAGCTCGGTCGCGGGGGCAAAGGGCAGCGCGCCTTCGGAATGTCCGTCCGCCAGCAGCAGCGCCGCAGGCTGACCGCTGGCCGAGGTGCGGTCCAGCGCCCGCAGCGCGCGGGCCTGACGCTGCGGCCAGTCGGGGGCCGCAGCCCAGCCCGCATCCATGACGATCAGCAACGGCCCCTGCCCGCCCTGTTCCGGCGCGGGCTTCCAGATCGGGCCAGCAAAGCCAAGGATCAGCGCCGCAATCGCCAGCACGCGCAACAGCAGCAGCCACCACGGCGTATGGCGCGCGACCGGCTGCGGGTCCTTCAACCCGATCAGCAGCCGCGTGCCGGGAAAGCGCAGCACCTTGGGCGAAGGCGGCATGACCCGCAGGATCAGCCAGATCACCGGCAATGCCGCCAATGCGGCCAGCAGCCAAGGGGTCAGGAAGCCAAGTGGACCAAGGACCAGCATCACCCCTCCAGCACGGACCACAGCCAGAGCAGCGCCTGCGCCGGCGGCGCGCCGGTATCATGGGTGCCGAAATGCCAACCCGCATTCAACGCGGCGCGGGACAGGCTGGCGCGCCGATCCGCAAGCCGCGCCAGATAGGCCTCGCGCAGGCCGCTGGCATCGCGGGTGTCGTGGCTCAGCGCGCCGCTGGCCGACCGGAACAGCACCGCCCCGCCATAGGGAAAGCCTTCCTCGTCGGGGTCCAGCACCTGCAGCGCCGCGCCCTGCACCCCGGCAGCCGCCGCCCGGTCCAGAAAATCCAGCATCGGGGCGGGATCGCCCAGAAAATCGTCGATCATGATCAGCCGCTGACCGGGACGCAGAATGTCGCTCGCCGGGGCGTCGTCATCGCGGGTCAGCACCTCGCGCCGCACCAGCGCATCGGCGATGCGTTCGGCCTGCAAGCGGCCCGGACGCGGCGGCTGCCCGGCCAAGGCGACCCGTTCGCCCCCCTCCAGCAGCGCCATGCCCAGCGCCAAAGCCAGCAGATCGGTCCGCGCACGCTTGCTGGGCCGGTCCGGCCCGCCCGAGAACTCCATCCCCGCCGCCGAGGACACCCAGATCACCGCCGATTGCGCCATCTCGGCCTCGCGGTCGCGCACGAATTGCCCATCCGAGCGGGCCGAGCGCCGCCAGTCGATGCTGCGCGCCGTATCGCCGGGGGCGGCGGGACGGTATTGCCAGAAATCCTCGCCCATCCCGGCGCGGCGCTTGCCATGCAGGCCTGCGGTCAGACTGGCGGCCAGCCGCTCCGCCGACAGCATCAGGGCCGGAAGCCCGGCCGAGGCAGCCTCGGCCCTTGCGCGCAGATCGGCGGGGGACGCGGTCACGCCGCTTCCTGCATCCGGTCGCCAAGCAGACGCGCGATGACGCCCTCGACGGTCTCGCCACGGGCGCGCGCGGCAAAGCTAAGCGCCATGCGGTGACGCAGGACCGGCGCGGCCATTTCCTCGACATCCTCAAGTGTCGGCGCGAAACGGCCGTTCAGGGCGGCGCGGGCGCGGGTCACCAAAGTCAGCGCCTGCGCGGCACGCGGCCCCGGCCCCCAGACCAGCGTTTCGCCCATCCAGCCGGGCGCCTCGGGCGCACCGGGCCGGGCGGCGCGGACCAGATCGAGGATGGCGTTCAGCACGCTTTCACCCACTGGCATCCGGCGGATCAGGGCCTGCGCCGCGATCAACCCCTGCGCGTCAAAGACCGGATGCGCCGCACCCTGCTCGACCCCGGTGGTCGCCAGCAGGATCGCGCGCTCGGTCTCGCGGTCGGGGTAATCCACGTCGATCTGCAGCAGGAAACGGTCCAGCTGCGCCTCGGGCAGCGGATAGGTCCCCTCTTGTTCGATCGGGTTCTGAGTGGCGAGGACATGGAACGGGCGACCCAGCGGGCGATGCTCACCACCGATGGTGACCTCGCCTTCCTGCATGGCCTGCAACAGCGCGGATTGGGTGCGGGGGCTGGCGCGGTTGATCTCATCCGCCATCAACAGCTGGGTGAAAACCGGCCCCTCGATGAAGCGAAACGCCCGGCTGCCATCGGCGCGGATATCCAGCACTTCCGAGCCAAGAATGTCGGCGGGCATCAGGTCGGGGGTGAACTGCACCCGCGCACTGCCCAGACCCAGAACGGTCGACAGCGTATCGACCAGCATGGTCTTGCCCAGACCGGGCTGACCGACCAGAAGCGCATGTCCGCCCGACAAGATCGCGGCCAGAACCTGCTCAACCACGGCGTGCTGGCCGACGAAACGCTGCTCGACGCTGCGGCGGGCCTCAAGCAGCCTTGCGGTCAGCGTCTGGACATCGGAGACAAGTTGTTCATCCTCGGTCATGACAATGCCTCTTTTCTGATCTAGGACAGCATAGGATGAGGAATGGCGAGGCTCCACTGGTAATGGGTGGAAAGACTGACAATCCCGTGAAGGATGTGGCCGGGCTGGTGGCCTCGGCGCGGCTTGCCTCAAAAACAGGCCCGGCTCCGGTGCACCTGTGGAACCCGCCCTTTTGTGGCGATCTGGATATCGAGATCCGTGCCGATGGCAGCTGGTTCTATCTGGGCACGCCCATCGGCAGGCCGGAACTGGTGCGGCTCTTCGCCTCGATCCTGAAGCGCGAGGGCGACAGCTACTACCTTGTCACCCCGGCAGAAAAGGTGGGCATCCGCGTGCAGGACGCGCCCTTCATCGCCGTCGATGCCGAGATCGGGCAGGATGTCACCTTCACCACCAATATGGGCGAGACTATTGTGGCCGGTCCCGGTCATGCTGTCGAAATGCGCGGCACCGCAGATGCCCCTCGCCCCTATCTGCATGTGCGCAGCGGCCTTTATGCGCTGATCGACCGCAAGACCTTCTATCGACTTGCCCTTGCCGCCGAGCCGGATCAGAACGGGCAAGCGAGCCTGAAATCGGCCGGAATGACATTCTCGCTGGAGCCCTGACATGGCACGCATGGCGGCCAACCTGACCTATCTGTTCACCGAACTGCCCATGCTGCAGCGATTCGCAGCGGCACGCCGTGCCGGTTTCGACGGGGTCGAGATCCTGTTTCCCTATGACCTTGCCTCCAAGGACCTGGTCAAGGCGGCACAGACCGAGGGCATGGAATTCGTGCTGATGAACACGCCACCGCCGAACTGGGCGGGTGGTCCGCGCGGCTTTGCCGCCAAACCCGGCGGCGAGGCGCGCTTTCGCAGCGATTTCGACCGCGCCATGCGCTTTGCCAATGTGATGAAGGTGCGCCATCTGCATGTGATGGCCGGGCGCGCCAAGGGTCCGGCCGCGCGTCAGACCCTGATCGAGAACCTGAAATGGGCCGCCGCCCGTGCGCCCCAGCAAAGCCTGACCATCGAGCCGATCAACACCCGCGACAATCCGGGCTATTACCTCGACAGTTTCGAGCTTGCCGCCGAGATCGTGGCCGAAGTCGGCGCCCCCAATCTGGGCCTGCAATTCGACGCCTATCAGGCCCAGATGATCCACGGGCATGTCATGCCCCTGTGGGAACAACTGGCACCGCTGGCCCGTCATGTGCAGATCGCCGGCTGCCCCGGCCGGCATGAGCCAAGCTCGGGCAGCTTCGATTTCACCGGCTTCCTGCGCGCGTTGGAGGCCAGCAATTACGACGGCTGGATCGGCGCGGAATACCTGCCCAGCACCTCGACCAGCGCCGGAATAGACTGGCTGCGCTCGGCCTAATAGGCCGAGCTGCCGGTGCCCGCAGGCAACGCGCCATAGGGCAACCAGATCGTCTTGGTCCGACTGGCGGCTCGCAGGAAGGCCCGTCCCTGCGCGTTGGCATCAGACCAGTCGCGATGATCGGGCGACCAGACCGGGATCAGCGTCTGGGCGGCGGCCTGTTCGATCGCGGTGCGGCCAGCGCCATCCCCGACCTGCCAGATCGCGTTCACCCCGTCATGGCTGGCCAAGGCCCGGCCCAGTTCCTCGCGCGGGCCGGTGACGATATTGACCACGCCCCCCGGCACATCCGAACAGGCCAGCACCTGCGCCAGTGTCAGCGCCGCCATCGGCTGATCCTGCGAGGGGATCGCCACGACCGCATTGCCCATGGCGATGGCGGGCAGAACCAGCGACATCAGCCCGGCCAGCGGCGCGCCATTCGGAGCGATGATGCCCATCACCCCCTGTGGCTCGGGCTGGACATGGGTCAGGTGGCCCGGCTTGGCCGATACCGTCGCGCCGTCGAACTTGTCGGCATGCGCGGCATAAAAGAAGCAGCGGCGGATCGTCGCCTCGACCTCATCGGCGCTGGCAAAACCCGCGAATTCCGAACGCCGCAGGCCCAGATTCTCGGCCAGGAAATACAGGACCTGCGCGCGGCCATGCCCGCCCAGCCCCTGCCATTTGCCAAGCGCGCCTTGCGCGGCCTCGACGGCGTTGCGGATGTCCTTGCGACCGCCCAGCGGGATCAGTTCGTCCTGCGCACTGTAGCTGGCCCCGCCATCGGGGCGTTTCTGCGCGCCGCCGATATACAGCTTCACCGTACGGTCGATGCCCTCGCCGTCACCAGCCGCGCCATTCGGCATGGCCGAGATCGCGCCGGGCGCGGGATCACGGACCACGGCGGCGGCCGGAGCGGCCAGATAGTCCAGCATTCCCTCGCGCCCGCCCTCGCGGCCATAGCCGCTGTCGCGCACCCCGCCAAAGGGTGCGCCCGCGTCAAAGATATTGGCGCAGTTCACCCAGACCACGCCCGCCCTGATCTTGGCTGCCAGATCGGTCGCGACGGTAGCGCTTTCCGACCAGACCGAGGCCGCCAGACCGTAAGCGGTGTTATTGGCCAGATCGACGGCCTCATCCGGGGTGCGGAAGGTGGAAAGCGTGGCGATGGGGCCAAAGATTTCCTGCCGCATGCCCGGATTGGCCGGGGCGATGTTCTTCAGATAACCCGGCGCGATGAAGCACCCTTGCTGAGGCTGCCCGCCGACCAGCACTGCGCCTTCGCGGGTCGCCGCGCCAAGGATCGACAGGATGCGGTCCTTTTGCACCGGATCGACGATGGCGCCGATATCGGTCGACTTGTCCAAGGGCGGTCCGACGCGCAGCTTTTCCATCCTGCGGTGCAGCAGGGTTTCGAAGCGTTCCGCCACAGATTCCGCGACCAGAATGCGCGACCCGGCGCAGCAGACCTGCCCCTGATTGAACCAGATGGAATCGACGACGCCTTCGACCGCCGCGTCCAGATCGGCGTCGGGCATGACGACAAAGGGCGACTTGCCGCCCAGTTCCAGCGTCAGCTTGCGCCCCGTTCCGGCCAGCGCGCGGGCGATGCCGCGCCCGACCTCGGTCGAGCCGGTGAAGGCGATCTTGTCCACGGGTGAGCCGACCAGCGCGGCCCCGGTTTCGCCGTCGCCGGTGACGATGTTCACCACGCCTGCGGGCAGGCCGACATGGGCGCAGATCTCGGCAAAGGCCAAGGCGGTCAGCGGCGTATATTCGGCGGGCTTCAGGACGACCGTATTCCCGGCGGCCAAGGCGGGCGCGACCTTCCACGCCAGCATCAGCAATGGAAAGTTCCACGGGATTATCTGGCCGCAGACACCCAAGGGGGTATGGCCGGGGAATTCGCTGGCTGCGAGTTCCGCCCAGCCCGCGTGATGATAGAAATGCCGAACCACCAAAGGCACATCGATGTCGCGGCTTTCGCGGATCGGCTTGCCGTTATCCAGCGTCTCAAGCACGGACAGGAAACGCTCGCGCTTCTGGATGGTGCGGGCGATGGCATAAAGGAAACGCGCCCGGTCATGGCCCGACATCGCGCCCCAGCTCCGCGCAGCACGGCGGGCGGCGCGCACGGCTTTCGCCACGTCGCGACTGCTCCCTTGCGACACCTGCGCCAGCTCCTCGCCGGTCGAGGGATCGCGGGTGGCGAAAGTGTCGCCCGGTTTGGTGAAACGTCCCGCGATGAAATGGCCGAAGCTGCCGCGCGCGGCCAGCCATTCACGAACGGCCGATGCATCCTCGGTCGCGGGCCCGTATTCCATGCTTTCCATGATCTCGCCTACACTTGGCATCGTCATCTTATCCTGCTGCCAATCGGTGCGCGGCGGCATAGCGCCCCGTCACATGATGGGAAATCTGCCGCTCGATATCGCCAAGCAGCGAGCTTGCGCCAATGCGGAACAGATCGGGGCGCAGCCAGTCGCGGCCCAGTTCCTCAAGCATCAGCACCTGCCAGTTCAGCGCATCCTTGGCCGTACGCAAGCCGCCCGCGGGCTTGAAGCCCACGGCAAAGCCGGTCTGGTCGCGATAGTCGCGGATGGTGCGCAGCATGGTCAGGCTGACCGGCAGAGTCGCGTTGACCGGCTCCTTGCCGGTCGAGGTCTTGATGAAATCCGAGCCCGCCTGCATGGCGACATGGCTGGCCTTGGCGACGTTTTCCAGCGTCTTCAGCTCACCCGTGGCAAGGATCGACTTCATCAACGCAGCCCCGCAAGCCTCGCGCATGGCGCAAAGCTCATCGTAAAGCGCGGACCAGTTTCCTTGCAGAACATGAGCACGGCTGATCACGATGTCGATTTCATCGGCGCCCTGATCCAGCGCATAGCGGATCTCGGCCAGTCGCAGGTCTAGGGGCATCAACCCTGCCGGAAAGCCCGTCGCGACCGAGGCCACGGGCACGCCCGAGCCCTCAAGCGCGCGTTTGGCCGCCGCAACCATCGTCGGATAGACGCAGACCGCGCCGGTGGTCAGCCCCTGAACCCCAAGGGTCGCAAGCTGCCCAGCCTCGATCGGCGCGCGCGCCTTGGCGCAAAGCCGGGCCACGCGGTCCGGGGTGTCGTCCCCGGACAGGGTGGTCAGGTCGATGCAGCGCACCGCGTTCAGCAGCCACGCCGCCTGCCAATCCTTTTTCAGGCTGCGCCGCGCAGGCAGGCTGGCCGCCCGCCTTTCGCTGGCCGGGGTATTGATGCGAATGCCGTCGAACCACTCCATGCGCAGCGGCACGCCCGGATTGCGGCGGGTATGGCTGGCAACAGGTTTGCCGTTTTCCATGCTCAGCGTCCTCTGACCCAATCCCACCAGCGGCTGACCCGGCCACGGGCACGGTCACGCGCCGCATCCGCCTGCGCGTCGATGCGGTCCCAGGCCTCATCGGCAGAGCGGATCGCGGGCTCGATGCTGCGTTCGTGGAACTGGTTCCACATCCGCCACAGCATGAACAGCAGCACGCCCAGCACCAGCAGGATCAGCACCGCCGGCCAGTTGAACGGCCGCACATCCGGCCCCGCCACCGACCGGATCGAGATTGCATTGGGATAGATCGACAGCCACGACACCCGCCAGCCATAGGACGTGACGCTGACCCATTCCGGATTGGCCGAGGTCGATTTGCGATCGGTGGCCTGCGCATGCAGGTTCGAGCTGTCGTATTTGAAGTAAGGCGGCCAGATCCAGCCGGTGTCCTCATTGCGATAGACATAGGGGCGGCCATTCGGACGCACCGTGTCGATAAAGCGCACATCGCGCTGGCCCGCCGCGTTCTGCACCGTGCCAGCATCGGCCGAGGCATAGAAAATCGCATTCGCCCCGATATCGGTCAGACGATTGTAGGTGTTCGTGATCCGCACCGTCTGCCGCGAGGGCAAGGCGTAATCCAGAAACAGAAAGACGGTGATGCCGAACAGCACACCCAGGACAGTCAGGAACCAGCGCATCGGCGCCCTCTCAGTTGTAATTCACCAATACGATGATCACGACGATGGCGACCACCGGCAGGACCAGCACCAAAGCGACCAGCCGCGCCCGCAGGCTTTTGCTGAAGCCGATCATCGAACGCCTTATGAACTCGCGTCGTTCCGGCGAGTTGCCCGCCTTTTCGGGGTGACGCCGGTCCCATTCCTTTTCCAGCGCCTCGCGCCGCGTGCTGCGGATATAGACCGTCAGCAGGAAATAGAAAATCAGCTCGACCGCCAGCACCAGCCCGATCAACCGCAGCAAGGCCAACATCGTCAGGTTCTTTCCCGTAGGGACTGGGGATGGCTCATGCCGCCATGGAAGGGGTTGCCGCGCCAACTGTCAATGACCTGCATTCGGGATTCCCCCATCGCAAATGCTGTGGCATGATCCCCAAAAACCAAGGAAAACCGCCCGATGTCCGAACGCCTGTCGATCAGCGCCCTGGTCTTCTTTGCCATCATGGCCCTTCTGGCTGTCTATTTCGCCTTTGCCGCCGTGCAGGGACCATCCGGCGTGTTGCGGCGCGAACAGCTTAAGGCCGACACGCGCGAATTGGTCGCACAGCGCGACAAGCTGCAGGCCGAGGTCAACCGGATGAAGAACCTGACCCGCCGCCTGTCGGACGATTATCTGGATCTGGACCTGCTGGACGAACGCGCCCGCGATGTCCTTGGCTTTCTGCGCCCTGACGAAATCATCATCCGCTGATCCTGTTTCAGGCAGGCCCTGCATGGCTGCGGCCATTTTACGCAGGCGTCGCATATCGCAGGTTTACTTTTCCAGGAAGTCCATTCTAGAAGTAGTTTAACGCTGAACTATCCTGCGCTCAGGAGGAGGACCCTTTATGGTCAGAAAGCCCGCAGCCAAGGAAGTCCCGTCCAACGTTTCCAAGGACGAGCTTCTCAAACATTACCGCGACATGCTGCTGATCCGCCGATTCGAGGAAAAGGCCGGCCAGCTTTATGGCATGGGCCTGATCGGTGGCTTCTGCCACCTGTATATCGGGCAGGAAGCTGTGGTCGTCGGCCTCGAATCCGTGACCAAGGAAGGCGACAAGCGCATCACCTCGTATCGCGACCACGGGCACATGCTGGCCTGCGGCATGAGCGCGAATGGCGTCATGGCCGAGCTGACCGGTCGCGAAGGGGGCTACTCCCGCGGCAAGGGCGGCTCGATGCACATGTTCTCGCGCGAAAAACATTTCTACGGTGGCCATGGCATCGTCGCGGCGCAGGTTCCGCTGGGCGCGGGTCTGGCATTCGCCGACAAGTATCTGGGCAATGACAACGTCACCTTCACCTATTTCGGTGACGGCGCGGCGAACCAGGGCCAGGTCTATGAGACCTACAACATGGCCGAACTGTGGTCCCTGCCGGTCGTCTTCGTTATCGAGAACAACCAGTACGCCATGGGCACCTCGGTCAAGCGCTCGACCAAGTCGACGACGCTATTTGGCCGCGGCACCGCCTTTGGCATCCAGGGCGAGCAGGTCGACGGTATGGACGTACTGGCGGTCAAGGCTGCCGGCGAAAAGGCCGTGGCCCACTGCCGCGCGGGCAAGGGTCCCTACATCCTTGAAGTGATGACCTATCGCTATCGCGGTCACTCGATGTCCGACCCGGCGAAATACCGCTCGCGCGAGGAAGTGCAGAAGATGCGCGACGAACGCGACCCGATCGAGAACGTCCGCGAGCTGCTGCTGACCGGCAACCACGCGACCGAAGATGACCTCAAGGCCATCGACAAGGAAATCAAGGACATCGTGAACGAATCCGCCGAGTTCGCCAAGGAAAGCCCGGAACCGGCGCTGTCCGAGCTGTGGACCGATATTTATGCCGACGAGCTGCCGCAAGCCGCAGTCGCCAAGAACGCCTGACGGGGGACACAAACAGATGGCAACCGAGATTCTGATGCCCGCCCTGTCGCCGACCATGGAGGAAGGCACGCTGGCGAAATGGCTGAAAAAGGAAGGCGATGCGGTCAAGTCGGGCGATGTCATCGCCGAGATCGAGACCGACAAGGCCACGATGGAATTCGAAGCTGTGGATGAGGGCATCCTTGGCAAGATCCTGATCGCCGAAGGCGCGCAGGGCGTGAAGGTGAACACCCCCATCGCCATCCTCGTCGAAGAGGGCGAAAGCGTCGATGACGTGAAACCCGCAGCCGCCCCGGCGGCAGCCCCCGTCGCCGCACAGGCCGAAGCCCCCGCTGCCGCCGCACCGGTCGCCGCCAAGGCTGACCGTTCGCCCGACTGGCCGGAAGGCACGAAAATGAAAACCATGACCGTGCGGGAAGCCCTGCGCGAAGCCATGGAAGAGGAAATGACCCGCGACGAGACCGTCTTCCTCATGGGCGAGGAAGTCGGCGAGTATCAGGGCGCCTACAAGATTTCGCAGGGGCTTCTGGACAAGTTCGGCCCGCGCCGCGTCGTCGACACCCCGATCAGCGAAATCGGCTTTGCCGGTATCGGCACGGGTGCGGCCATGGCCGGCCTGCGTCCGATCGTCGAGTTCATGACCTTCAACTTCGCCATGCAGGCGGTTGACCACATCATCAACTCGGCCGCGAAGACGCTTTACATGTCCGGCGGCCAGATGGGCTGCTCGATCGTGTTCCGCGGCCCGAACGGTGCCGCCGCCCGCGTCGGCGCGCAGCACAGCCAGGACTATGCGGCATGGTATGCCCAGATCCCCGGCCTGAAGGTGGTGATGCCCTATTCGGCGGCGGATGCGAAAGGCCTGATGAAACAGGCGATCCGCGACCCGAACCCGGTCATCTTCCTTGAGAACGAGATCATGTATGGCCGCAGCTTCGAGGTCCCGGACCTTGAAGACTTCACCATCCCCTTCGGCAAGGCCCGCATCGCCCGCGAGGGCAAGGACGTGACCCTTGTCAGCTTCGGCATCGGCATGAGCCACGCGCTTGACGCCGCCGAGAAACTGGCCGCCGAGGGCATCGAGGCCGAGGTCATCGACCTGCGCACCCTGCGTCCGCTGGATTATGACAGCATCATCGCCTCGGTGCAGAAGACCAACCGCCTCGTCACCGTCGAGGAAGGTTTCCCGGTCGCTTCGATCGGCAACCATATCTCGGCCTATGTCATGGAAAACGCGTTCGACTATCTCGACGCACCGGTGATCAACTGCACCGGCAAGGACGTGCCCATGCCCTATGCCGCGAACCTTGAAAAGCTCGCCCTGATCACCTCGGACGAGGTTGTCGCGGCGGTGAAAAAAGTCACCTACAAGTAAGGGGAACGCGAGATGCCGACAGAAATCCTGATGCCCGCGCTCTCCCCCACGATGGAGGAAGGCACGCTGGCCAAATGGCTGGTGAAGGAAGGCGACGAGGTCAAATCCGGCGATGTCATCGCCGAGATCGAGACCGACAAGGCCACGATGGAATTCGAGGCCGTGGACGAAGGCAAGATCGGCAAGATCCTGATCGCCGAGGGCACGGCCGGGGTGAAAGTGAACACCGCCATCGCCGTCCTGCTGGAAGAGGGGGAAAGCGCCGATGCGATCAGCGCGGCACCCGCTGCGAAAGCCGCCGCCGCCCCGAAAGCCGAGGCGGCAGCGCCCGCCCCGGCAGCCGCCAGCGCCCCTGCCCCGGCAGCGCCCAAGGCCGCCGACGGCAACCGCATCTTTGCCTCGCCGCTGGCGCGCCGCATTGCGGCTGACAAGGGCATCGATCTGGCTGGTGTGACGGGTTCCGGCCCTTACGGTCGCATCGTCAAGGCGGATGTCGAAGGCGCGAAACCCGGCGCGGCCAAACCCGCCGTCGCCGCCGAGGCCCCGAAAGCCGCCCCTGCCGCGGCAGCGGCCCCCGCCGCTGGTCCCTCGACGGAAACCATCCTCAAGATGTATGCCGATCGCGAGACCACCGAGGTCGCGCTGGACGGGATGCGCCGCACCATCGCAGCGCGCCTGACCGAGGCCAAGCAGACCATCCCGCATTTCTATCTGCGCCGCTCGGCCAAGCTGGATGCGCTGATGGAATTCCGCGCCATGCTGAACAAGCAGCTGGACAGCCGCGGCGTGAAGCTTTCGGTCAACGACTTCATCATCAAGGCCTGCGCTTTGGCCCTGCAGGAAGTGCCGGACGCCAATGCCGTCTGGGCGGGCGACCGCATCCTGAAGCTGAAGCCCTCGGACGTGGCGGTTGCCGTCGCCATCGAAGGCGGGCTGTTCACCCCGGTCCTGAAGGACGCGCAGCAAAAGACGCTGTCCGCCCTGTCTGCCGAGATGAAGGATCTGGCCACGCGCGCCAAGTCGAAGAAGCTTGCGCCCCATGAGTATCAGGGCGGCAGCTTTGCGATTTCGAACCTTGGCATGTTCGGGATCGAGAATTTCGACGCGGTCATCAACCCGCCGCACGGCGCGATCTTGGCCGTGGGCGCAGGCATCCAGACCCCGGTCGTCGAGAATAGCGAAGTGGTCATCCGCAACGTCATGTCGATGACGCTGTCGGTCGACCACCGTGTCATCGACGGCGCGCTGGGTGCGCAGCTTCTGGCAAAGATCGTCGGCCATCTGGAAAACCCGATGGGCATGCTGGCCTGATCCAGATCAGCCAAGGAATGCAAAAGGGGGCCATCGAGGCCCCCTTTTTCATCTCAGTGCTTACGCACTTCGGGGCTGGCTGCGGGGCTGTTCACCCCGATCCAGCGCCTGAGCAGACCGCCCGCGCCGATCTGCCCGCCATGGATGACCGAGAAAAGCGAAGGCACGAACAGTAGCGACAGCAGCGTCGACAGCAGCAGCCCTCCGATCACGGCAATCGCCATCGGCGCGCTGAACTCGGCGCCTTCGCCCGTGCCCAACGCGGACGGAACCATCCCCGCGGTCATCGCGATCGTGGTCATCACGATGGGACGGGCGCGTTTATGCACCGCGTCCAAGATCGCCACCCGCTTTTCCGTGCCGCGATCCATCGAGGACAGCGCGAATTCGACCAGCATGATGGCGTTCTTGGTCACGATGCCCATCAGCATCAGGAAGCCGATGACCACCGCCATGCTGATCGAATTGCCGGTCAGAAACAGCGCAAGGATCGCTCCGCCAATCGCCAGCGGCAGCGACATCAGGATGGAGACCGGCGTCACGAAGTTATGGAACAGCAGCACCAGCACGACATAGGTCAGCATCACGCCCGAGATCATCGCCACGGCAAAGGCCTGAAACACCTCGCCCATGATCTCGGCATCGCCTGCGGGCTGGATCGCGGTTCCGGGCGGCAATTCGACCTTGGCTTGCAGATCGGTGACCTGCGTGGTCACCGGACCCAGCAGCGCGCCTTCGGCCAGATTGGCGGTGACAGCGGTGCGGTAGCGCTTGTCATAGCGCCCGATCTCGGTCGCCCCAGCGGAAATCGAGACATCGGCCACCGCCTCTAGCGGCACCTGTCCAGCCGAACTTGGCACGCGCAGATTGCGCACCGTCATCAGGTCGCGCCGCGCGCTGTCGTCCAGGCGCACCACAATCGGGATCTGCTCATCACCGGTGTTGAACTTGGCCAGATTCGATTCCGTGTCGCCCAAAGTCGCCACCCGCAGGGTGGTGGCCAGGGCGCTGGCGGTCACCCCCAGCTCGGCCGCCACCGCATCGCGCGGATGGATCTGCAATTCGGGGCGCTGCAATGCCGCCGATGAGGTCACCCCCTCAAGGCTGGGCAGGGTCTTCATCGCGGCCATCAGGCGCTCGGCAGCCTCAGCGGTCGCGTCCTCTGTATCGCCCAGAACCGAGATCTCGAAATCGCTGGCGCCGTTCTCGTTCAGGAAGTTCATCCGCAGGTCGGGGATCTGCGCCAGATCATGCTTCAGCGCCTCCTCGATCTGGAAGCTCGACCGTTCGCGCTCGGTCTTTGAGCCGTAATTGACCATGATCTTGGCATCCGAGACGTTCGGATCGCCACCACTGACAAAAACCGAACGCACCTCGGGCTCTTCGGCGATCCGGGTCGAGATGGTGCGCGCCGCGTCGATGGTTTCCTCGACCGTCGCGCCGGGCGGCAATTCGATCGAGATCTGGCTGCGTCCGACATCCTGCGCCGGCACGAATTCGGTGGGCAGAAGCGTCGCCGAAAAGATCGACGCGGCAAAGACCCCGATCCCCATCAGCAGGGTCAGGAAGCGGTGGCGCAGCGTCCAGCGCAGGATGCCCATCAGAAGCCGCATCAAGATGCCGTCCTTGGCCTCTTCGACATGGGCGACATCGCGCAGGAAATAGGCAGCCAGCATCGGCGTGATCAGCCGCGCGACCAGCAGCGAGAACAGCACCGAGACCGCCACCGTCAGCCCGAACTGCTTGAAATACTGACCCGGAATGCCGCCCATGAAGCTGACCGGGGCAAAGACCGCGACGATCGAGAAGCTGATCGCGATGACGGTCAGACCGATTTCATTCGCGGCCTCCATGCTGGCCTCATAGGCGGGCATGCCCATGTTGATATGGCGCACGATGTTTTCGATTTCGACGATGGCATCGTCGACAAGGATGCCCGTGACCAGCGTGATCGCCAGCAGGCTGATGCCGTTCAGGGTGAAGCCCAGTTGCTGCATCACAAAGAAGGTCGGGATGACCGAAAGCGGCAGTGCCACCGCCGCGATCAGCGTGGCGCGCCAGTTGCGCAGGAACAGAAAGACCACGATCACCGCAAGGGCCGCGCCCTCATACAGCGTGTCCATGGTCGAATGGTAATTCGCCTCGGTATGGGTGGTGGCGTCGTCGATCAGATCGATGCTGACGCCGGGATTGCGTTCCATGATCTGCGCGACCCGCGCCTTGGTCCCATCGCCCGCGACCAGATCCGAGGCGCCCTTGGCGCGGAAGATCCCGAATGCGACCACGGGCTGCCCCTCCAACAGAGCAAAGCTGCGCGTCTCGCTGGGGCCTTCGCTGACCGTGCCGATCTGGTCCAGACGGATCGTGCGCCCCTGCCCGATCAGGATCGGCGTCGCCGCCAACCGCCCCACATCCGAGGCAGAACCCAGCGTGCGGATGGCGAATTCGGTCCCGGCCAGATCGCCTCGCCCGCCGCCCATGTCGATATTCTTGGCCCGCAACTGGTCCGAGATTTCCGCCGCCGTCAGTCCGAATGCCTGCATCCGGCCCGCGTCCAGTTCGACATTGATCTGACGATCCGCCCCGCCGATACGGGTGATGCTGGCGACGCCCGCCACGGTCGACAGGTCGCGCGCCACCACGTCATCTACGAAATCCGACAGCGCCTCCATGGTCTTGGTCGGGTCGCTGACGGCATAGGTCAGGATCGCCATACCCGCGATATCGATGCGCTGGATCACCGGCTCGACAATCGATTCCGGCAGGTCCGAACGCACCTTGGCCACTGCGTCCTTGACGTCGTTCATCGCTCGGTCGGTGTCGGTCTCAAGTTCAAACTCAACGGTGATCGAGGCCGAACTGTCCGTCGCGGTCGAGTAGATATGCCGCACCCCGGTGATCGAGGCGATGGAATCCTCGATCGGCTGGATCACCTGTCGCGTCAGCTCCGAGGGCGCGGCACCGGGCTGCGCAACGGACACGCTGACCACAGGCAGGTCGATATTCGGCATGGCCGTGACCGGCAGGCGGCTGAAGCTGTAAAGCCCGATCAGCACCAGCACCAGAAAGGCGGCGATCGACGGGACCGGCTGACGGATGGACCAGGTCGAGAAGTTCATTCCGCTGCGTCCTTCGCGGGCAGGACCCGAATCGGGTCGCCGTCACGGAAGAATGCCCCAGCCCGCGCGATCACCTCATCGCCGGGCTGAAGCCCTTCGAGGATCTCGCGCTTGCCCTGCCAGACCAGACCGGCGCGGATCGCCCGCGTCTGCACCACGCCATCCTTAACGATCTGGACGCGTTCGCCCTGATCGTCGGCCAGCACCGCGCCCGCGGGAACCGTCACCGCGTCGCGCCGGTCGGTGATGACCCAGCCGCTGGCGAACAGCCCGATGCGCAGCCGCGGATCGGATGGCAATGAGATGCGCGCCCGACCCAGCCGTGTCACCGGGTCGATCACGGCGGGAACCAACCGCACCTTGCCCTTGATCATGCCCTGCCCGGTCAGTTGCACCTCGACCTCATCGCCGGGCTCGATCTGGACCAGGGCGGTTTCGATCACGTCGGCGGCCAGCTCGACCTCTCCGCGCGCGATCATGATGAACATGGGATCGCCGCCCTGACCGGACAGCGCGCCGATTTCCGCATTGCGGGTGGCGATGACGCCATCGACGGGGGCAAGGATGCGGGTATGGCGCAGGTTCAGCTCGGCAATGCGGCGGGCGGCGGCGGATTGGGCCAGCTGCGCCTTGGCCACCGCCAGCCCGTCCAGCGACGATTGCGCCGAGGCCCGCGCCGAGGCCTCGGTCGCGATCACCTCATCCAGCACCGATTGCGCGGTATTGCCGCTTTTGCGCAGGGCGACGGTCCGCTCAAGCTGCGACTGGGCCTGCACCAGCGTCGCCTTGCTGCTGGCGATCTGGCTTTCGGCCTGACTGACGCTGGCGGTCGCACGTTCGAATTCGGCGGTGGCCTGCGCCACCTGTGCGGTCAGGGATTCGTCGTCCAGCACCACCAGCACATCGCCGGCCTTCACCCGGTCGCCGATCTCGGCATGGATCTCGCGGATTTCGTAGCCCGAGACGCTGGCATGGATCTGCACCGGCTCACGCGCCACCAGCGATCCGGTGACGGGCACGCGGGCCTCGATCGTCTCACGCTTGGCCTTGGCGGCTGTCACCACCGGGATTTCCTTGCTGACCACGGCGGCGTCTGCCTCATTGGCCTCGGCAGCCAAAGGCAGCGGCATGTGGCTAAGGCCAATACCTATCATCATGGCGGCAATCTGCCGGCCAATCCCTGTCATCTTGCCTGTCCTCCAGCTTCTTGCGCCTGGTGGGGATCGACGCGCCTGCTTCTATATAGGGTTCTCTCGCCCGCGTCCTAGAACGTGACGGAAACTCCGGGCAGGCGCAATTCCGCGATCAGGTCGCGCAACTCTTGCCGGGCGGCGATATTGGACATGCTCAACTGTTCGGTGCCGATGTCCTTGAGATCCAGCAGCGTCAGGCCGCGTGGAAACAGCTCGCGGAAGATCACCCGTTCGGAAAAGCCGGGGGCGACGCGAAATCCGATGCGCTTGGACAGCGTGTCCAGCGCGCCGCCGACCTTGCGCTTGTTGTGCATCTGCTGCGTGCCAAGGCGGTTTCTCAGCACCAGCCAGTCGATCGGCCCCGCCCCGGCTTGGCCCCGCAACTGCCGCGCGCTCCAGACCATCTCGGCATAGATCGAGGGGCCAAGGATGCGCCCATCGGGCGACAGCCGCGCCAGCAGGTCGAAATCGATGAAGCTGTCGTTCATCGGCGTGATCAGCGTATCGGCCAGCGTATGCGCCATCTGGCTCAGCTTGGTATGAGAGCCGGGGCAGTCCAGCAGGATGAAATCGCAGTCGGGCTCCAGCGTCTCGATCGCGCGGGACAGCGGGTCGATCCCGTCGCTTTCCGGTTCAAGATGGCCCAGTCGCGGGGTCGGCAGATCCAGCCCCTCGCTTTGGGTGAAGTGGCTCCGGTTTTCCAGATAGCGGCCAAAACTGCGCTGGCGCACGTCAAGATCCAGCGCGCCCACCCGATGGCCCAGCCGCGCCAATGCCGTCGCCACATGCATCGAGGTGGTGGATTTGCCCGAGCCACCCTTCTCGTTCCCGACGACGATGATATGCGCCATGCATCCCCCAAGAAACGGCGTTCCGCTTTGGACAATAGGCAGCGCCGTGCGCGTTGGAAAGCGTGCCGCACGGACGAATCGGCGCGACTGCGGCATATCTGGAACAACCCCCGACATGCAGGCACATCCGGTTAACGCGATGATCTGGCCGCAATATTTAACACGATAAGTCTAGTAGATATTTATCTTGCAAAAGACGACAAGACATGTCGTAATAAACCTGTCGAAAACGCCATGAGGCAGCGCCAGAGGAACCAGACATGTCGATGCTGAACCACCTGTCGGCTTTCGCCGATCGCGCGATCCGGGCCACGGTGCCCCATTCGCCCCGCTATGCGGTGTCGTTGATCGACCGCAATTCGGGCAGGCCGCATATGATTTCCGGCGTGCCGCTGGTGCTTTTGACCACAACCCCGCGTGAGACCTCGGTTGACCTGATGCGCAACCGCGACCCCTCGCGCTGGGACACCTTTATTGAGCGCATGGACAGCAAGGGAGCCTTCCAATGATCCGTTTCAGCCTTCCGACCATCCTGCCCGAAGCGCCGCCAGCATTCGCCACCATCGCGCTGTCGAAATACCAAAGTGCGCAAGGCCCGGTTCTGCGCACCTATCGCGACGGCCGCGTGGTCATCGATACCGGTCGCGGAGCGCTGACCGGCAGGCCCCTGGGCGCGGGACGGGTAGTGTCTCCGATCTGGTCGCCGCTGTTTCTTGGCATGTGACGCGGATCACCCAGGGGTCTTGGAGTATCCGGGCGCCTTCCCTCTCATCGCGGCCCGCCCACCGCCGCGACGCAGCCCGGAATAAGAAACGCCGCCCCAAGGGGCGGCGTTTCCGTATTTAGCACTGGCGTAAGGCTCAGAAGCCCAGGCCGGCGTATTTGTTTTTGAACTTCGACACGCGGCCGCCAGCATCCAGCAGCTTGGCCGAACCGCCGGTCCATGCCGGGTGAACGGTCGGGTCGATGTCCAGCGACATCACGTCGCCTTCTTTGCCCCAGGTCGAGCGGACCTGATAGACGGTCCCGTCGGTCATCTTGACGTCGATGACGTGGTAGTCGGGGTGAATTTCTTTTTTCATGGCGCGTTTCCTCAGGCCTTGGCGTCAGCTTTGGGCTTGTAGTTGGTGACCTCGGCGATACGTGCCGATTTACCGCGACGATCACGCAGGTAGTACAGCTTGGCGCGACGGACGCGGCCACGGCGGACAACGGTGATCGAGTCGACGTTGGTCGAGTACAGCGGGAAGACGCGCTCGACACCCTCGCCGAACGAAATCTTGCGCACGGTGAAGGACGCGCTGATGCCGCCGCCCTTGCGCGAGATCACAACGCCTTCATACATCTGGACGCGCGAACGCGTGCCTTCGGTGACTTTGTAGCCGACGCGGATGGTGTCGCCAGCCTTGAAGTCCGGAATTTCTTTGCCGAGCGCAGCGATCTGCTCGGCTTCGAGTTGGGCGATCAGGTTCATCGCTTGGGATCCTCTGGTTGCTCGCGGTAGCTCCGCGATTGGTCTGATGCGCCCGAGAGCTGTCGGTCCTTTGCCGGGTCCATATGAGTTTCCTCATATGCCCGCCACAGGTCGGGGCGGCGTTCCTTGGTCAGCCTTTCGGCCATATCGCTCCGCCAATTGGCAATAGCCGCGTGATTTCCCGAGAGCAGGACTTCCGGGATCGCGCGGCCTTCCCAAAGGGCGGGCTTCGTGTACTGAGGGTGCTCAAGCAGACCGTCGGAAAAGGATTCCTCGGCCAGCGACTCCTGATTCCCCAGCACGCGCGGTATAAGGCGAACCGTCGCGTCGATCAAGACCTGAGCGGCAAGTTCTCCGCCGGTCAGGACATAGTCGCCAATGCTGATTTCCTCGACATTATGGGCATCCAGCACGCGCTGGTCGACGCCCTCGAAGCGGCCGCAGATCAGGGTCATGCCGGGACCGTTCGCCAATTCGCGGGCGCGGGCCTGGGTAAAGGGCTTGCCGCGCGGCGACAGATAGATCACCGGCAGGTCCGACCCAGCCTCGCGCAGCGCCGCGTCCATGACATCGGCGCGGATCACCATGCCCGCCCCGCCGCCTGCGGGCGTGTCGTCGACATTGCGATGCTTGCCAATGCCGAAGGGGCGCAGGTCGGTGGTCCGCAGGTTCCACAAGCCTTCGGCCAGCGCCTTGCCGGTCAGGGACAGGCCAAGGATGCCCGGAAAGGCTTCGGGGAACAGGGTCACGATCTGGGCAGTCCATGCACCGCGCACCTGCGGCTCGGCCATCAGCTCGCGCGGTTGCAGGCTGGCGCGGATCGACATGCGGCCATGCGACTTCGTGCCAATCGCCGTCGCGCCATGCGACTTGGACCCTGCAGCTTTCGGTTCGTCGGTCATGCGCGGTGGAACTTCAGCAGATTGGCCGCGGCGGCGATCAGCGCGCCGGCAATCGCCGCGCCGACCGGAGCAGCGGGGGCAATGGCCATGGGCGCGGCCAGCCCGCCCAGATACCACAGGCCCAGCACCACAGCGCCACAGATCAGGATGCCCTGCGCCATGATGCGCGCGCTTGGCTGGATATTGCGCCCGGCGACCAGCGGGATCGAACCCGCCAGCAGGATCGGTGCAAAGATATAGGCATTCGGGTTGGCGCTGCCGCTCAGGCCCTGCAAAAGCGGGCCAGCCAGCATCAACGCGTAACCGATGACCAGAAGGACCAGTCGCGTCATTCGGTCTCCTCCTGCTCGTCTTCGTCTTCCTCGGGCGGGTCGGCGACGATGCGACCGGCCGCGATGTCCACGGTGGGGACAAAGGCGCGGGTGAAGGGCAGCAGCAAGGTCTGCTTGCGACCCGGGCCAAAGATTTCAAGGATATCGCCCGCGCCGTGGTCATAGACCGCGCGGACCTTGCCGATCAGTACGCCGCCCGCGTCATAGACGGACAGGCCGATCAGATCGGTGTGGTAGAATTCATCATCCGGCAACGCCGGCAGCTTGTCGCGGTCCGCCCAGAGGGTGACGCCTTTCAGCGCCTCGGCATCGTCGCGCGTCTCGACGCCCGAAAGCCGGGCGCCAAGCCCGCCCGTCACCGGCCGCGTGAGGCGGACGGTGAACGAGCGCTTGCCATCCTCGGACCAGAGCGGACCATAGGCGGCGATGTCATTGGGTGTCGAGGTGAAGCTTTTCAGCCGCACCTCGCCCCGGACGCCAAAGGCGCCCGCGATCGCGCCGACGCAGATCCGCTCGGTCATCGGAGATTATTCCGAAGCGACTTCGGCAGCGGCAGCGGCGCGAGCAGCGCGCTTCTCGGCACGGTCTTTCGCAGCTTTGCCCGGCTCACCTTTTTTCAGGTTCTTGCGCTCGGTTTTCGGGGTCACGCCAGCGGCTTCCAGGAAGCGGGCAACGCGGTCGGTCGGCTGTGCGCCTTGACCCAGCCAGTACTGGACGCGCTCGATGTCCATCTTGATGCGGTCTTCGGAGTCTTTGGCCAGCAGCGGGTTGTAGGTGCCCAGCTTCTCGAGGAAACGGCCATCGCGCGGCATGCGCGAGTCGGTCGCGACGATTGCGTAGTGCGGGCGTTTCTTCGAGCCACCACGGGCCAGGCGGATTTTCATAGCCATTTGGTTTTCTCCTTTGAAATGGCGGTGTTGTGGTGTGCTGAAGCACACCCTACGGGGTTGGCGTAGGGTGCGCTTCAGCGCACCTATGCTTGGTATTGCTCGTGATGCCGGATCACTTCGGCGATCACGAAGTTCAGGAATTTGCGCGCGAATTCCGGGTCGAGATCGGCCTCGCGCGCGAGGCGTTCCAGCCGCTCGATCTGCTGCGCCTCGCGGGCGGGATCGGACGGAGGAAGATCGTGGTCGGCCTTCAGAAGGCCAACGGATTGGGTGTGCTTGAACCGCTCGGCCAGCGTATAGACAAGGATCGCGTCCAGCCTGTCGATGCTGGCGCGATGTTCCTTCAACAGGGTGGCTGCGCGGGCGGTCTGCTCAGTCATGAAGGTCTCCGGGCTGGGTGCGCGAGGAGCGCATCGGGCGTACACAGGGGATACACAGGCTGTCATCCATCATCACGCGGTCCCCATCGGATGGCGGTAGATGATGCAGGTCGTGCCGCGGATCGAGGTCTCGGATTCCGGCACCGCACCAAGACGCTCGGCCAGACGGCGCGAACGCAGGTTCTCGGGCGCGATCAGCGAGATCAGTGGCCCCAGCCCCATGACCCCATGTGCATGAGCGCGCGCAGCCAGCGCCGCCTCATAGGCGATGCCGCGGCCCTCGAAACCTTCATAAAGATGCCAGCCCAGTTCCGGCTCGGGCCAGTCGATGTGATGGCCGATACCGGTACGACCGGCGACAAGGCCGGTGGCCTTGTCCTGAATCATCCACCAGCCATAGCCGCGGATGATCCAATGGCCGATCATGGAACTCAGCGAGGTCCAGCTTTTCCATTCCGGCATCGGGCCGCCGACATGGCGCGAGCGCTCGGACAGGCCAAAGGCAGTGATGGCATCCAGATCGTCGAAACGCGGCGCGCGCAGGATCAGGCGATCGGTCTCGATCACCGGAACATCCGCGCGCAGGGTTTCGATCTTGTGCGACATCACTTCTTACCGAACAGCCCCGACAGGCCACCGGGCAGGTTCAGACCGCCCAGCTGGCCTCCCAGACCCTTGGAGTCCTGCAGCATCTTGGTCGCCTCGGCCATTTGCGCCGGATCGACATTGGCCATGTCGGGCAGACCGCCGCCCTTGCCAGCCATGGCGCGCATGGCTTGCTTCAGCATGCCGCCCTTGCCCATCTTGCCCAGCTTCTTCATCGTGTCGGCCATCTGCTTCTGCATTTTCAGCAGCTTGTTCAGCTCTGACACATCCATGCCAGCGCCTGCGGCGATGCGCTTCTTGCGGCTGGCCTGCAGCAGGTCGGGATTGGCCCGTTCCTTCTTGGTCATCGAGTTGATCAGCGCGATCTGACGCTTCAGCGCGCGGTCGTCGAAACCGGCGGCCTCGGCCTGCTTGGCCATTTTGCCCATGCCCGGCATCATGCCCATGATGGACTGCATCCCGCCCATCTTCATCATCTGCTCAAGCTGGTTCTTCAGGTCGTTCATATTGAACAGACCCTTCTGGAAGCGCTTCATCATGCGCTCGGCCTGTTCGACCTCCAGCACTTCCTGCGCTTTCTCGACCAGCGCGACGATGTCGCCCATGCCAAGGATACGGCCCGCGATCCGATGCGCGTCGAAGACCTCGATCGCGTCCATCTTTTCGCCCAGACCGACAAAGCGGATCGGCTTGCCGGTGACGGCGCGCATCGAAAGCGCCGCACCGCCGCGGCCGTCGCCGTCCATCCGGGTCAGGACGACGCCGGAAATGCCGACCTTGCCGTCGAATTCGGTGGCGACATTGACCGCGTCCTGGCCGGTCAGACCATCGACGACCAGCAGCGTCTCGCGCGGGTTGGCGACGTCACGGACAGCCTGAACCTCGTCCATCAGGACTTGGTCGATATGCAGACGGCCTGCGGTATCGAGCATATAGACGTCATAGCCGCCCAGCGTCGCCTGCTGCTTGGCGCGCTTGGCGATCTGCACGGCGTTTTCGCCCGGAACGATCGGCAGCGTGTCGACGCCGACCTGCTGGCCCAGAATCGCCAGCTGCTCCATTGCGGCGGGGCGCTGGGTGTCCAGCGAGGCCATCAGCACGCGCTTCTTCTCGCGGTCCTTCAGGCGCTTGGCCAGCTTGGCGGTGGTGGTGGTTTTACCCGAGCCCTGCAGACCGACCATCAGGATCGGTGCGGGCGGATTGTCGATGCGCAGCGCGTCGGGCGCATCTTCGCCCTGCAGGACCTTGATCAGCTCGTCATGGACGATCTTGACGACCTGCTGGCCGGGGGTGATCGATTTGGTGACGGCAGCACCGGTGGCCTTGGCGGTGACCGATTTCACGAAGCTGCGGGCGACCGGC
This sequence comes from Paracoccus litorisediminis, assembly GCF_009711205.1. Classification (GTDB taxonomy): domain Bacteria; phylum Pseudomonadota; class Alphaproteobacteria; order Rhodobacterales; family Rhodobacteraceae; genus Paracoccus; species Paracoccus litorisediminis. Next base: position 279,092 of record NZ_WMIG01000004.1, read on the forward strand.
AGCGAGACGTCGGCCTCGAGCAGGGCGACGCGGACTTCGCGCATAGCGGCGGTGACGTCATCCTCGGACAGCGCGCCCTGCTTGGTCAGCCGGTCGAATACGCCGCCAAGACGGTCGGACAGATTTTCAAACATCGGCGGCCCTCCGTAGGTCGGTTTCCGTTCACCCCGCGAGACCCGAGGCTTGATAAGCAGTAACGCCCCCGTGGGCGCAACGCGCTGACGGGGGGCGATCCCCGCGCCTTGCGGGGACCGGAAGGGCGTCCTTCCGGGAATTCCGCGACCTGATACGAAAAAACGGCCCCCGAGTCAACGAAGGCCGTCTTTATGTGAATCAGCCGGGATCAGGCGGCGATACGCTCCAGCGCCTCATGCGCGCGGGCAAGGCCGGCATCGCGGTCAAAGGCCAGACGGTCGGCGGGCACGAAGTCCACATCGGTGATGCCGATGAAGCCAAGGATATGGCGCAGATAGCCCGAGGCGAAGTCCAGATCCGACCCGATCGGCGTGCCAGCCGAGGTATAGGCGATTATGGCGCGCTTGCCTTTCAGCAGGCCTTCGGGGCCTTCGGCGGTGTAACGGAAGCTGACACCGGCGCGGGCGATCTGGTCCAGCCAGTTTTTCAACTGCGCGGTGATGGTGAAATTGTAGATCGGCAGGCCGATCACCAGAACATCGGCGTCCTGCACTTCCTTCAGATAGGCGTCCGAGGTCGCGATCAGCGCCTGCTGTTCAGCGGTCGGGTTTTCCGGCGACAGGCGGACAGCCTGGAACCAGTCATTGTTGATCGCGGGCACGCCTTCGGCGAGGTCGCGATAGGTGACGGTGGCGTCGGGGTTATCAGCTTGCAGCTTGGCGGTGATGGTAGCGGTCAGCTGGCGCGAGACCGAGGCATCGCCGGTAATCGCGCTGTCGATATGGAGGATGTTCATCTGCGGTCTCCGCTGTTCGAGTTGTGAGGCTGAGATAGGGCTTTGCACGGATGAACAAAATGGCGATATTTGCGCATGAACTGTGCGAATATGCACAGTGGAGGTTCTGAGCGCATGGAAACGGAAAGCTGGGACGATATCCGGGCGGCGCTGGCAGTGGCACGCAGCGGCACGGTCAGCGGCGCGGCACAGGTGCTGGACGTGCATCATGCCACGGTGATCCGCCGCATCGACGCGCTGGAGGCGCGTCTGGGCGCGCGCCTGTTTCAGCGCCATGCCCGCGGCTACACCCTGACCGAGGCCGGACGCCTGCTGCTTGAGGCAGGCGCAGCAGCCGAGGCGCGGTTTTCGCAGATGGCGGCGCGGATCTCGGGGACCGGGGAGCGCATCGAGGGCGAAATCACCGTGACCTCGGTTCAGGGCATGTCGGATCTGGTGATGCCGCGGCTGGTCGCGCTGATGCGCCAGCATCCAGGGCTGCGGCTGAACTACACCACCGACACCCGCCTGTTCCGGCTGGACGCGGGCGAGGCCCATGTCGCCATCCGCGCCGGGGCGAAGCCGGTCGAGCCGGATTACGTGGTCAGCCCATGGCTGCGGCTGGCGGCCAGCCTTTATGCCTCCGAGGGGTATCTGGCCCAGCACGGGCCGGTCACCGACCCTTCGGCGCATCGCTTCATCATTCCCGGCGCCGAATCCCGCCCCGCCCCACATATGCGCTGGCTGGCCGCGCATCTGCCCGCGGCGAATATCGCCATGATCAGCAATGACGCCGACGCGCGGCTGGCAGCGATCCGGGCCGGGCTGGGTCTGGGCTGGCTGCTGCCGGGCGAGGTCGACGACCTGACCGAGGTGATGTCCCTGCCCGACTGGGAATCGCAGCTTTGGCTGGTCAGCCATGTCGACCTGCACCGCTCGCCCAAGGTGCAGGCGGTGCTCAAGGCGCTGCGCGGCTGACAGCCCTTGTATCGGCCCGGCATTTGGCGATGCTCGCGCCCGCATCAAGAGGGGCACGGAATGGCGGATACGGCAATGCCACAGGAACGGATCGAGGCGCTGCGCGGTCATGCCGCGATGCTGGCATTCTCGGTGCTGATTGCGGGATCGTTCTCGCTGGGCGCGCGGGCCGCGAACCTGATCGACCCGACCGCGATCTCGGCGGCGCGTTTCGTGATCGCGGCGGGGGTGATTGCGGGCTTTGCCTTTGCCGGGCCGGGAATCCCGCGTCAGGCGCTGCGCGCGCCATGGCGCTACCTGCTGCTGGGCGGGCTGTTCGCAGCCTATTTCGTCCTGATGTTCGAGGGGCTGAAGACCGCCCTGCCCGTCTCGGCCGCGGCGGTATTCACGCTGACGCCGGTGATGTCGGCGGGCTTCGGCTGGCTGCTGCTGCGCCAGCGGATGACCGGGCGGCTGGCGATGGCACTGGCGCTGGGGGCGGCGGGCTCGCTTTGGGTGATCTTTCGCGGCGATATCCATGCGTTGCGGCGGCTGGATTTCGGCCGGGGCGAGGCGATCTATCTGCTGGGCTGCGTGGCGCATGCGCTTTACACACCGATGGTGCGCCGCCTGAACCGGGGCGAGACGCCGCTGGTCTCGACCTTCGGGACGCTGGTCGCCGGGGCGGCGCTATTGAGCATCTGGGGCTGGCGCGCGATCCTTGAAACCGACTGGGCGAACCTGCCGGCGCTGGTCTGGGTAACGCTGATCTATGTCGCGATCTGCGCCAGCGCGATGACCACGCTGCTGGTGCAATACGCGACCATGCGCCTGCCCGCCGCCAAGGTCATGGCCTATACCTATCTGACGCCCGCATGGGTGCTGCTGCTGGAATCGGCGCTGACCGGCGCCGCCCCGGCATCCGCCATGCTGCCGGGATTTGCCGCGACCATCGTGGCGCTTCTTTTGCTGCTGAAGGACCAGCGGCATTGAAGAAAAAGATGGGTATTTAAGAAACGAAGAAACCGTTTGCTGTTTCGCCCGGGCCGAGCGCAGCAGGATTGCCACATCTGCTGGCAATCGCAGCCTGACACGCGCCGCGACCATTCGTGCCATTTGAGACATCGCTGAACGATGCTAGCCTGAGGCCAGAACAGCCACAAATGGCCGGAGACAGTGATGATCACCCGCCGCTCTGCGTTGGCCATTCTGGCCGGGACCCTTGCGGCTCCGGCCCTGGCCAGTCCGGGCAAGAGCCCCGCCTTTGCCGAGATGGCCTATGCCGGCCATTCGCCGCGCAATTTGATGGATATCTATCTGCCGCGGGGCAGCGGCCCCTTTCCGGTCCTGCTCGACATTCATGGCGGAGGGTTCCTGACCGGCGACAAGCGCGACCTTGCCGTGCCCCAGCAGGTTCTGGACCATGGCGTCGCTATCGTCCGCATGAATTATCGCCTGTCGAACCAGGCCCGCTGGCCCGCCCAGCATGAGGACGTGCTGTCCGCCGCCGCCTTCCTGCAATCGCGCGGACAGGAATTGAACCTTGCGCCGGACCGGATCGCGCTGGGTGGACGCTCGGCCGGGGCGTTCCTGGCGGTGTCGGCGGCGCTCAGCATGGTGCAGGCGGGACGGCCACCCGCAGCCGTCGTCAATTTCTATGGCCCGATGGATTTCGGCAGCATGGATGCGGACATGGCCCGGCTGGGTCTGAAGATGCATCGCCCGCCTGCCGATTCCGCCGAAAGCGTCGAGTCTCTGCTGGTCGGCTATGCCGTGGGTGAGCGCCGACAGGAGGCCACCGCCATGGGTCCGGTCGGACGGCTGAACGCCATCGGACAGGGCGTGACCCTGCCCGCGCTGATGATCCGCCACGGCCTGATCGACAATATCGTCGCCGCCGAGCAGGCCCAGCATCTGCGCACCGCATGGGCCGAGGTCGATCCGCATGCCGAGATCGACTTCGACCTGCTCGCTGGCGAAGGCCACGGCACCGCCGCCTTTGGCAGCCAGAAGGTGCTGGGCGATCTGGCAGCATTCCTTGTCCGCAACCTCCGGATCAAGGCGGACGGCTGAAACGGCCCGGAACATCGGGTCGGCGCGTGACGCGTGTTTCACCGTTTCTTAAATACCCATTCTTCTGCGCTAACCGTGCAACCCGCGCGGCGCTTGCACCCTTGGACGGGCTTGTCTAAGCCATTTCCAGCCCCTGACACGGACCATCATGCTGATCTTTATCGAACCGCGCATCGTCCTTCTTTCGGTCCCCAAGACTGGAACCACTGCGCTGGAAACCGCGCTGTCGGGCAAGGCCGAGATTGCCTTCCGCAACCGCCCCGAGATCAAGCATCTCAACCTGCGGCAATATCTGGGGCGTATCAGCCCGTTGCTGGCCCCGATCGGCGGCGCGCCGTTTGAATCCGTTGCCATCATCCGCGAGCCGCTGGACTGGCTGCGCAGCTGGTATCGCTACAGGACGCGGGCAGAACTGATCGGGCACGCGAACAGCACCGCTCATATCGGCTTCGAACAGTTCCTGCGCGAATATCTCTCGACCGGGAAACGCCCGCGTTATGCGCAGATAGGGCGGCAGAGCAACTTCCTGCTGGACGCCAGCGGCAAGGTCGCGGTCGACCATATCTTCCGCTACGAGGCGATGCAGGCGGCAGTCGATTTCCTCTCGGCGCGGCTGAGCACGCCGATCAAGCTGCGGCACAGCAACGTCTCGCCTCAGGCCGTGACCGATCTGTCACCCGAGACCGAGGTCATGGCCCGCGAGGTGTTGGCGCAGGAATATGCGGTTTGGGAAGCGGCGCGGATCGCTGCCGTCCCGGCCCCGGTTCAAGCCGGGCCGTAAAGCGACTTGGCGCGTTCCTCGAAGGCGCGGACGATGCGGACCATCGCCTCGTGAAAGACCACGCCGATGACCTTGCCAAGGATGGCGTTGCGGAATTCGAAATCGACAAAGAACTCGATCCGGCTGCCGCCCTCGGGCTGATCGGCAAAGGTCCAGCCGCTTTTGAGATATTTGAACGGCCCGTCCAGATATTCGGTGTCGATGCGCTTGCGCTCGGGCCAAAGCGTCACGCGGCTGCCGAAACGTTCGCGGAAAACCTTGAAACTGATGACCAGATCGGCCTCGATCACCTCGCTGCCATCGGGTCCGGGGCGGCGCGAGCGGATGCGAGCGGCGCTGTTCCAGGGCAGGAACTGCGGGTAGCTTTCAATATCTGCAACCAGCGCATACATCTGGTCGGCAGTATAGGGCAGGATGCGGCTGTCGCTGTGATGGGGCAAGGGTCGGTCCCGGAGCTTGTTCCGTTTTGGGCAGCACTTAGCAGGGGAAGGGGCGCATGAACAACCTAATCTGGCTGATCCGTGCGTCACGCTGGGCGCGCAACCCGCCCAGCGCCAGACGCGTCAGGCTGATCCTGGCCATCATTGCCATCTGCCTTGTGATCGTGGGCATCGAATGGATGGGCTGGTGGCCGGACTGGGCGACAATGGACCGCCCGCGCGGCATCCATATGCAAAGGCCCTGATCCGGACTGCGGCGACATGCCGCGCGCCGGAATGTTTCGGCGCGCGCGGTTTGCATCCGGATCTACAGCCCCACCTCCTTGAAGGTATTGCACTGGGCCAGCTGGCCGCTGGTGAAGCCGCGCTTGAACCAGGTCATGCGGTCCTGCGACGAGCCATGGGTGAACTTGTCGGGCCTGACTGCCTGACCGGCATTCTGCATCAGCGTGTCGTCGCCCACGGCATTGGCGGCGTTGATCGCTTCCTCGACATCGCCATCCTCGATCGTGCCGAATTGTTCATTCGCCTGCCGCGCCCAGATCCCGGCAAAGCAATCGGCCTGCAGCTCGGTCAGGACCGAGATGTAATTGGCATCGGCCTGACTGGATTGCTGGCGGATCTGCATGGTCTGGCCAAGGATGCCCAACAGGTTCTGGACATGGTGGCCGACCTCATGCGCCACGACATAGGCAAAGGCGAAATCGCCCCCTGCCCCCATCCGCTGCTGCATGGTGTCGAAGAAAGCCGTATCCAGATACAACTTCTGATCGTTCGGGCAATAGAACGGCCCCATGGCCGAGCTTGCCCCGCCGCAACCCGTCTGCGCCTGACCCGAGAACATCACCATTTGCGGCGAGACATATTCGACCCCGGCCTGTTCGGGCAGCACCTTGCCCCAGACCTCCTCGGTGTCGGCAAGGACGACCGACATGAACTGGCCGACCTCCTGCTCCTCAGGGGTCAGTTCGCGCTGCTCGGTGGTCTGCGAGCCCTGCTCCATCGACCCCATGATGGGCGAGATGTCGATGCCCAGAAAATAGCCCACCGCAAGCACCAGAAGCACGCCGACGATGCCGATGCCGCCTGCGCCGGTCACCCCCATGCCCCGCCGATCTTCCACATTGCGGCTTCCGCGTCTGCCACGCCACTGCATGTAAAAACCTCCAAGAACCGAAGCCCTGATACATAGAAGGCTACCCTAATCGCGCCATTCCACAAGCCACCACAAGGGTTGACAGTGTCGCAGCCGACGTTCAGCAAGCCCTTCTGACAAAGGAGCAACGCATGTTCGACTGGGTGGTTTCGACGATCGAGGGCTGGGGCTATTTCGGGGTTCTGATCCTGATGGTGGCCGAGAACGTCTTTCCGCCCATTCCATCCGAGGTCATCATGCCGCTGGCGGGCTTTCTGGCCGGGCGCGGCGACCTGAGCCTGACCATGGTCATCATCATCGGGACGCTGGGTTCGGTCATCGGCACGACCATGTGGTATTACATCGGCATGTGGATCGGTGAGGCACGCCTTAAGCGTTTCGCGGCCAAGCATGGGCGGCTGCTGACGCTGTCGCCCTCGGATATCGACATGGCGCGGGACTGGTTCGACCGGCATGGCGGGGCGGCGGTCTTTGCCGGGCGCATGCTGCCGACGATCCGCACGCTGATCTCGGTTCCGGCCGGCCTGTCGCGGATGCCGATGTGGAAATTCCTGATCTACACCGCATTGGGCAGCGTCATCTGGATCGGCGCGCTGGCGCTGGCAGGCCTGCTGCTGCATGAAAACTACGAACTGGTCGCAGGCTGGGTCGATCCGCTGTCGAAGCTGGTGATCCTGGCGGTGGTGGTGATCTATGTCTATCGCGTCATCACCTGGAAGCCTCACTGAGAAACCTCATTGAGATCACGCCATTGGGATTTGTCCGAAACCTGCCCAACCCGTAAGCGAGAGCCATGACCCAGACCTACAGCAAACAGTTGGGAATGCTTGCGGGCGCCGGATCGGCGGCCCTGCTGGCTGCCGCCCTGACCTTTCAGTTCTTCGGCTATGCGCCTTGCGAGTTGTGCATCCTGCAACGCTGGCCGCATCTGGTCGCGGCCATCATCGGCCTGCTGATCGCGGTGCTGGGCTGGAAACGCTGGCTGGCGCTTCTGGGTCTGCTGGCGGCGCTGGTGGCATTCGGCCTTGCCGTCTATCACACCGGGGTCGAGATGAAGATGTGGCTGGGTCCGCAGCATTGCTCGGGCGGAGTGACGGGGCTGGCCACCATGTCCACGGGCGACCTGATGGCCGCGCTGGAGAAGGCCCCGGTGGTGCGCTGCGACGAAATCAGCTGGCAGCTGTTCGGGATCTCGATGGCGGGCTGGAACGCGATCTGCTCGGCCATTCTGGCGGCGATCTGGGCCGCCTGCGCACGGGGCCGCAAAAGGGCTTTCGGGCAGGCCTGAAGGGCCTTTTCCCCAGCGAAAGATTGCACCCTCGGCTGGTATCGGATAGACCCGTCATCAACAAAATGTTGAGGCGATCCAGTGTCCGATACCCCCGATCACGATGATGACGACACCACCGAGAACGGCGCCCCGGAACGGGCGGTGATGCACCATGACGGGCCCGTAATCGACATCGCGAGCGAGATGCGCTCGTCCTACCTCGACTATGCCATGTCGGTGATCGTCAGCCGCGCGATCCCGGATCTGCGCGACGGGTTGAAGCCGGTGCACCGGCGCATCCTGTTCGCCATGCACGAGACCGGCAACACCCATGACAAACCCTATCGCAAGTCGGCCCGTCCGGTCGGCGACGTGATGGGTAAATACCACCCGCATGGCGACGCCGCGATCTATGACGCGCTGGTGCGGATGGCTCAGGACTTTTCCATGTCCCTGCCGCTGCTGGACGGTCAGGGCAACTTCGGCTCGATGGACGGCGACAGTGCTGCGGCCATGCGTTACACCGAAGTGCGGATGGACAAGCCCTCGGCCTATCTGCTCATGGATATCGACAAGGACACGGTCGAGTTTCAGGACAACTATGACGGCAAGGACCGCGAGCCGACCGTCCTGCCGGCGCGTTACCCGAACATGCTGGTCAATGGCGCGGGCGGCATCGCCGTCGGCATGGCCACCAACATCCCGCCGCATAACCTTGGCGAAGTCATCGACGCCACGCTTGCGCTGATCGAGAACCCGGACCTGCCGACCGAGCGCCTGATGGAAATCGTGCAGGGCCCCGACTTCCCCACCGGCGGCATCATCCTTGGCCGCTCGGGCATCCGCAAAGCCTATCTTGAGGGCCGCGGCAGCGTCATCATCCGCTCCAAGACCCGGATCGAGGAATCCCGCAACGGTCGCCAGATGATCGTGCTGGATGAAATCCCCTATCAGGTGAACAAGGCCACGATGATCGAAAAGATCGCCGAACTGGCCAAGGAAAAGCGCATCGAGGGCATTGCCCATGTGCAGGACGAATCCGACCGCAACGGCGTGCGCGTCGTCGTCGAACTGAAACGCGACGCCACCGCCGAGGTGGTGCTGAACCAGCTGTTCCGCTTTACGCCCATGCAGACCAGCTTTGGCTGCAACATGCTGGCGCTGAACGGCGGTCGTCCCGAGCAACTGGCGCTGCGCGACTTCCTGACCCATTTCCTGACTTTCCGCGAGGATGTCGTCGCCCGCCGCACCGCGTTCGAGCTGCGCAAGGCCCGCGAACGCGCCCATGTGCTGTGCGGTCTGGCCGTGGCGGTCAGCAATGTCGATGAGGTCGTCCACACGATCCGCTCCTCGGCCGATGCGGCCGAAGCCCGGCAGCGGCTGATGGAACGGCGTTGGCCCGCCCATGACATCGTCGAATATCTGAAGCTGATCGACGACCCGCTGCATCCGGTCAATGAGGACGGGACCTATAACCTGTCGGAAACGCAGGCCCGCGCCATTCTGGAACTGCGCCTGCAGCGCCTGACCCAGCTGGGCGTGCAGGAAGTCACCAGCGAATTGCAGACGCTGGCGGAATCCATCCGCGAATTCCTGTCCATCCTCGCCTCGCGCGATCGGATCATGGCGATCATCAGCGATGAGCTGCGCGAGGTTCGCAACAACTTCGCCGTGCCGCGCCGGACCGAGATCTCGGACTGGGCCGGGGACATGGACGATGAGGACCTGATCGAGCGCGAGGACATGGTCGTCACCATCACCTCGGGCGGCTATATCAAGCGCACGGCCTTGGCCGAGTTCCGCGCCCAGCGACGCGGCGGCAAGGGTCTGTCCAGCATGGCGACCAAGGAAGACGATCTGGTCACCACGCTGTTCGTCGCCAATACCCATACCGAACTGCTGTTCTTCACCACCGACGGCATGGTCTACCGGCTGAAAACGTGGCGGCTGCCTTTGGGCGGGCGCACGGCCAAGGGCAAGGCCATGGTCAATATCCTGCCGATCACGCAGGGCGTTTCCATCGCCGCCCTGATGCCGGTCGATGCGCCCGAAAAGGACTGGGACGACTATCAGGTGATCTTCGCCACTTCCGAGGGCGATGTGCGCCGCAACGCGCTGTCCGATTTCACCAATATCAAGTCGAACGGCAAGATCGCCATGAAGCTGCCCGAAGGGGTGGAACTGATCGGCGTGCGCATGGCCACGGAAAATGACGACGTGATGCTGGTCACGGCATCGGGTCGCGCGATCCGCTTCCCGACCACCGATGTCCGCGTCTTCAAGGGCCGCGATTCCACCGGGGTGCGCGGCATCCGTCTGGCCGAGGGCAGCCGCGTGGTCAGCATGTCGGTGATCCGCCATTTCGAGGCCGATCCCGCCGAACGCGCCGCCTATCTGAAAATGCGCCGTGCCGTTGCCGGTGCGCTGGATGACGGGGCCGAGGCCGATGACGACGAGGAAGCCGTTGCCGAGGGCAATATCACGCAGGAACGCTATGCCGAAATGTCGGCGGCCGAGGACCTGATCCTGACCATCACCGCCAAGGGCGCGGGCAAGATCAGCTCCAGCCACGACTATCCGGTGCGCGGGCGCGGCGGTCAGGGCGTCATGGCCATGGACAAGGCCATGCGCGGCGGCGATCTGGTGGCCAGCTTCCCCGTCGAGGGCGATGACCAGATCATGCTGGCGACCTCGACCGGGCAATCGATCCGCGTACCTGTCGACGGGATCAGCTTCCGGTCGCGTTCTGCCGGCGGCGTGCGCGTCTTCAATACGGCAGAGGGCGAATCCGTGGTTTCTGTTGCCCGCATCGCCGAGAATGGCGAGGATGAGGCCGAAGCCTGAGTGACAGCGGGGCCGGCGCGATCAGCGCCCGCCCCTGACCGCCGGGCCATGCAAGGGTGATGGCGGGGTGACGTTTTGAATTCACGCGACTCGCAGCTAAGCGAAAGGCTGCAGACGGGGTTTTTGGGCGTCATCGCCTTTGGGCTGATCATGTTCCTGCTGGTGCAGGCGCGTTTCCTGCTGATCTGTCTTGCCATCGCCATCATCATCTTTTCGCTGACCAGCGACGCGATTTCGGCCTTTGCCCGGTTGCGCGTGCCGAACTGGCTGGCAACGACCCTTGCCCTGATTGCCATTGCCATCAGCCTGCTCTGGGCGGCGACAACGGTGGTGGCGCAGGTCAATGAGGTCGTCTCAACCTCGATCCTTTATGCCGACCGCGCGCAGGCGGCGCTGTCCAGCCTCAGTCAACGCTGGGGGCCGCAGGTGCAGGAATCCATTGCCACCTTCCTTGGCAGCATCGACTTCGCGGGCTGGATCCGGTCGGCGGCCGGGCAGGCCTCAAGCCTGATTTCGGGCTCGGTGCTGGTGGTGACTTTTGTCGGCTTCATGTTCAGCGAAAGGATCTGGTTCCCGGTCAAGATCGAGAACCTGACCGGCGACCCCGCCCGCGCCGAAAACGTGCTGCACGTCATCCATACGATCATGCGCCGCGTGAACCGCTACCTTGTGGTCAAGGCAGCGATCAGCGCGGTCACGGCGGCGCTGATCTGGGTGATCTTCCGCGCCGCCGGGCTGGAGCTTTCGGGCGCCATGGCCACGCTGACCTTCATCCTGAACTTCATTCCCACCATCGGCACGATCATCGCCACCGGCACCGCGATCGCGGTCATTCTGGCGCAGACCGGCGACCCGACCGCGACCTTGATCATCGGCGGGGCCTGCACGGCGGTGCAGTTCCTGATCGGAAATATCCTTGATCCGCTGCTGCTGGGTCAGACGCTGCGGCTGTCCACGTTCGGGATCATCCTTGCGCTGGCCTTCTGGGGCGCGCTCTGGGGTATTGCGGGGACGTTTCTGGCGGTGCCGATCATGGTTGCGGTGATGATCGTCTGCGCGCAGATCCCATGGCTGCGACCCGTGGCGATCCTGCTGTCCCATGAGGGGCTGCCCGACGAGGAGCCCCCCGACCCATTACGGCTGCGCGGCTAATTCCCCAGCCGCGCCAGCGTTTTAACCACGCCCGTCAGCGTCGCCATCCCCATCGGCATCGCCGTTGTCATATTCGGGGGCCTCGTCGCGATGCAGCGGGACACGCGAAGGCGTGGGCTTGGGAACCGGAGGGGCCACGGGCTTCTCCAGCTTCTCGCTTTCGCGCAGGTGATTGGCCAATGTGGCCAGCACCTCGGGATTGCGCAGCCAGATGTCGCGTTGCGCGTAAGGGATCTCGATCCCCTCGGCGGCAAAACGCTCGACGACCTGATGGTTGATTTCCGAGGTCACACCGATGCCACCGTTGATATCGGACAACACGGCGCGGATCTCGAACATCATGCTGTCGGGGCCGAAGCCGCGGAACAGCACGGCGGGCGCCGGATTGATCAGCACGGTCGGCTGATCTTCGGCGATTTCCTGCAGGATCTGGGCCACCCGCCGCGTGTCGCTGCCAAAGGCCACGCCGATCGGCACGATGATCCGGCCCTGCAGACTGCCCCGCGTCCAGTTCGTCACCTGCTGGGTGATCAGGTCCGAGTTCGGCACGATCACGTTGTTGCGGTCGAAGGTCTGGATCTGGGTGGCGCGCACCGACATCTTCTTGACGACGCCCTGCTTGGTCCCGACCTCGATCCAGTCGCCCACCGCAATCGGGCGTTCGACCAGCAGAATTATGCCCGAGACAAAGTTCGACACCACCTGCTGCATGCCGAAACCGATACCGACCGACAAGGCACCGGCGACGATCGCCAGCGACGACAGGTCGATCCCCGCCGAGGTGATCGCCAGCAGCCCGGCCAGCCCCATGCCGACATAGCCCATCATCGACACGACGGCGTTCTGTCCGCCCACGTCCAGCTTGGTCTTGGGCAGGATCGAGGTGCGGAATGCGCCCTGAATGAAGCGCGTCAGGAAATAGCCGATGCAGAAGATGATCAGGAAGGTGATGATCGCCATTGGCGACAGGCTGACGCCGCCAAAGCTGAAACCGCGTTCGATCTTGGTCCACGCCTCGGCCAGATCGCTGCGCCTTGCACCCCAGATCAGCGCGAAAAGCGGCAACGACACCACGACCAGCGCAAAGCTGACCAGCACCGGCATCAGCGCGTCGCGCGCCGTCCGGTCGCCGCCCTTGGCCATTGCGTAAAGGTCGGCGATGAAGTCCTGCAGCACGATCAGCAGCGCCACCAGCGCCAGCGTCAGTACCGTCGCCCACAGGATCGCGTTGCCCGCCGTGACAAAGCCCGCTGCCGCCAGCACCGGCGAGGCCAGCGCGATCAGCCGCCCGATGGTGGCAAGGAAGGCAACGATCCGGGTGCGGTAATCAGGCGGGCCATCCAGCTGTGCCGGTCGCAGGCGGCGCAGCACGTTGCACAGCTGGAACAGGAAGAACCCGCCCAGCAGGATGATCACGAAATGCCAGACCCCGGCCGAGGCCTCGCTGAGCCGCTGCGGCACGGTCGCGGTGTCATTCTGCGAATGAAAGCCCGACAGCGGCAGCACCGTGCGCGAGATCAGCTGGTGGATGGCCGTGGCCATGGCCAACATGGTCGCGCGGAAGGCGGCCTTGCGTCGCTGATCCTCGGTCATCGGCAGCGGCAGCGAATCCGCGGTTCCCGGCGCGGGGAAGATCCGCCGGACCAGCCAGAAGCCGCCAAAGAACACCAGACCCGCGACCGGGATCGAGCGCAGCAGCGGCCCGCCCCATTTCCCGAACATGTCCGTCGCCAGCAATGCGGCGACACCCAGCACGATGCCAATCAGGGGGATGGCGATCTGCCCCAGCGACACGCCAAAGATCAGCGCCGCACGCGAGCGTTCGCTGGCCCGCACCGACAGCCGTGACGGAAGGGAATCGACCCAGCGCCGGCCCCGCGACAGCAGCAGGACCGCCGCCAGCAGGAAGCCTAGCGTAACAAGAATACGTTGAACAAAGCCGGGACCAGTGCCGAACTGGCTCCAGCGCTGCTTGACTTCATCATAGACATGAACGGCCAGCTGCCCCGCCTCGGCAAAGGCAGGACCCCAATTGGCCGGGTTCAGCGGTGAAGGCGTCTGGCGGATCAGCGCATAGGTCTGGCGCTGGCGCAAAGCCTGATCGACCTGCTGGATGATGCCATCGGCGCGGCCATAAGCCTCGACGGCCTTCAGACCCGGCGCCTGCAGCTCGGCCAGCTGGTCGTTCAGCTCTTTGCGGCGGGCGGCCACATCCTCGGATTCAGGGGGCTGGCCCTCGGCCGGAACCGTACCCAGCGCCGCGATCTGGTCCTTGAGCGTGGCGATCCGGGTCGAGTTGATGCCCTGCGCCGATTTGAAGCCGTCGCGCCATTTCACGACCTCTTCGCGGATCGATTGCAGCTTGGCCTCGTTCGCCTCGCCCGCTTCAAGGATCTGCTCGGCCTGTTCGGCGAGCTTGCCCCAGTTGTCGTAATTCGGCGCGTCCGGCTCCTGCGCGAAGGCAGGAGCTGACAGTGCCAGCGACAGCGTGACAAACAGCGCCGCGATCAGGACGATCAGTCGTTGCATCAGTCTCTCAGTCCTCGAAAACTTCCGGCAGAACGGCCGGCTTGCGGGCCAGCCATTGCGGCACGGGCAGACCCTTGGCGCGCAGGAATTCCGGGTTGAAGAGCTTGGTCTGGTAGCGCGTGCCGTAATCGCAAAGCACGGTCACGATGGTATGGCCCGGCCCCATCTCTTTGGCCATGCGGATCGCACCGGCGATGTTGATCCCCGAGGAACCGCCAAGGCACAGCCCTTCATATTCCAGCAGGTCAAAGACGACCGGCAGCGCCTCGGCATCGGGGATGCGATAGCTGAAATCGGGGGTGAAGCCTTCAAGGTTCGCGGTGATGCGGCCCTGACCAATGCCCTCGGTGATGGACGAGCCGGGGCTTTCGAACACGCCTTCGGTATAGAAGCTGTGCAGTGCCGCGCCCTCGGGATCGGCAAGACCAATCTTGACGCCCTTGGGTTGCAGCGCCATCGCCACCCCGGCCAGCGTCCCGCCCGAGCCCACGGCGCAGATGAAGCCGTCGACCTTGCCCCCGGTCTGTTCCCAGATCTCGGGGCCGGTGGTTTCGACATGGGCCTGACGGTTGGCGACATTGTCGAACTGGTTGGCCCAGATCGCGCCATTCGCTTCAGTCCGGGCCAGTTCCTCGGCCAGACGACCCGAATAGCGGACATAGTTGTTGGGGTTCTTGTAAGGGGCTGCGGGCACCTCGACCAGTTCGGCACCTGCCAGACGCAGCATGTCCTTTTTTTCCTGGCTCTGGGTTTCCGGGATCACGATGACCGAACGGAAGCCCATCGAGGACCCAACCAGCGCCAGCCCGATCCCGGTATTGCCGGCCGTGCCCTCGACGATGGTGCCGCCGGGCTTCAGCTCTCCGCGTGCGACCGCGTCCTTGATGATGTACAGCGCCGCCCGGTCCTTGACCGACTGGCCGGGATTCATGAACTCGGCCTTGCCCAGAATCTCGCAGCCGGTTTCCTCGGATGCGCGGTTCAGCCGGATCAGGGGGGTATTGCCGATGGCAGAGGCGAGGTCGGGGCAGATGCGCATGGCGGGCCTTTCGCGAAATGATCGTCCCCGGTCTACACGGGGCTGCCGGATGGCGGCAACCCCGCGGGGTCTGGACTTTGCGTGATCAGTCAGCCTGACGCGCGTCAAATTCCGCGCGCAGCCGGGCATGATTGAGTTCAAGCCACAGCGCCAGCGTCAGCAGCGGGCCGTTGCGCAGCTCTCCGGTCATGGCCATGCGCGTCAAATCCGCGCGGGGAATGACATGAGAGCGGATGTCCTCGTCCTCGATCTCAAGCCCGCCGAAACCCGCCGTCTCATCGGGCAGGCCGGCAATGCCGATATAAAGATAAAGGAATTCCGCCATCGCGCCGGGACTGGGATAGTTGTGCGGACCGGGGATCAGCCGCGAGATGCCAAGCCCCGCTTCCTCGACCCCTTCGCGCAGCGCGGCCTGTTCGGGCGTCTCTCCGGCATCGACCCGCCCGGCGATGGTCTCATAAAGCCAGGGCTGCGCGTCGCCGCGTGCGACCGGGCCGGGGCGGAACTGGTCGATCAGCATGACCCGATCGCGGACGGGGTCCCATGGCAGCACCACCGTCGCATCGCCCGAGACAAATACCGCGCGGCGCATGTCCGGCGACCAGTCGCCCCGATGGCGGCGTTGATGCAGCACATGCGATTCGACCGAGAAGTAATCGGCATAGGGTTCGTCCCATGTCGCCTCGCGCACGCGCTCCGCCCCCGAGGGTCCGATCTGCGGCAGATGCCCGGTCTCGGCCTCTGCCCGCAGGCGCGAGGCGATCCAGCTGGCGATCATCGGCAATCGCGGGCGCAGGGACGGCGCGGGACGGTCGGCCAGCCGGTCCAGCAACCAATCTGCGATGGCCGCGGCCAGTTCGGGCTGCCAATGACCGTCGCCCCTGTCATCGCCAATGCCCAGAACCTCGCGCCCGCCAATTTCGCGCGGCTCAAGGCCCAGAATATCGGCATAGCGGCGCAACTGGTCGGTCCAGGGCGTCTCCCATGCTGGGACATGGCCCGCACCGGGCTCAAAAGCCGGAAACCTGTCGGGCGCAATGCCCGCCATCGCCCCGCCCAGCAGCCTGCCATCCAGCGGTGGGGCCTTGATCGCCTCGGGCGCCAGACGCATGCGCAAGGCCGGATGGGCCAGTGCCCCGATCAGGACCGGCATCGGCTGACCCGTTTTCTGGGGAATTGCAGCGTTTTCTGGATCATCGCGCACCTGCCGAAAAAGAAGTTTGAAAATCTCGCATTTTTTCGCGGAAAGGCTCTTGCGCTTCAACCCCACCCCGTCTAAATCCGCGCCACCACCCAAGAAGCGCGGAGAGGTGCCGGAGTGGTCGAACGGGGCGGTCTCGAAAACCGTTGAGCCTGCAAGGGTTCCGTGGGTTCGAATCCCACCCTCTCCGCCACTTGTGGTGATTTTTCAAGACAATATGATGTCGCGCGCGAAGCTGAATGCTTCGCCTGACACCCATGGCGGCTTATGGCGCTGCGACCCGGCTCCTTGTGAGCAAGCCGGGTCTTTTGCGCCTGCGCAGGCGCGCCAGATTACTTCGCCGGCAGCTTTTCAAGCTCGGGGAAGGGCTGCCATGTCAGGTCCTTGCGGTTGCAGATGGCGTGGTCCAGCGCTCCTCCGGCCAGTTTGCCGTCGCGGATCGGGATGCCGACGCTGTGGACGCCGATATAGTTGCCCGAGACGTTCTTGCTGTCGGCGCGGACACAGACGCCCTGCAGCCCGTCAGGCAGCGTCGCGACATTCGAGATCTCGGCTTTGCGGATCGAGGACGGGTCATAGATCAGGCTTTCGGCCCCTGCGACGATCACGGCCTTCAGGGCGGCACTGGGTGGCACCGACTTGGCGATGGCATCGCTGTAGATATCGGTCGTGGTGCATGCGGCAAGGGTCACAAGACCCGCGGCAAGGATCAGCTTCTTTGGCATGTTCTGTCCCTTTTTTCTGGAATGCTTGTCCACACGGTATGGGCGAAGTGACCTAAAGGGAAGGCGCGCATTCGGGCATAACCCGCCTTTCCTGCGGCAAAAAGAAAGCCCCGCAGACCAGAAATCCGCGGGGCTTCACCGGAGCAATCGTTACGGGGCAAAACCGGGGGAGGACGGCCGCCCCCTCCGGTATTCCTTAGGCTTCTTCGTCGTCCCAGCCGCCGGCATCCGCGAAGTCGGCATCTTCCTCTTCTTCCTCGGGGGCGGGGGCCGGGGCCGCTTCGGCCTCACCGGCGAACATGCCCATCACGGCATTACCCAGCAGGACGCCGCCTGCGACACCCATCGCCGTCTGCGCGGCCCCGGCCAGAAAACCACCGCCCTGCGCATGGCCCATCGGACGCCCCATCGGCGCACCGCCATGGCCATAGCCCGGCTGCGGACGCGGTGCCATGCGCGGTGCCGGGGCAGCAGCGCCACCACCGAACATGCGCGACAGGAAGCCGCCCTGCCCTGCTCCCTGACGCGCGGATTGCAGCTGGTATTCCAGTTCTTCGATCTGCTGTTGCGCCGCGTTCAGCGCATGTTCCTGCACGATGACGGTCTGGGCCATGAAATAGGGCGCGCCGGGCTGACGGGCAATCTGGCCCGCGATGAAATGCTCGGCCTCGCCATCGCGCGAGGGATGCTGCCGTTCCACATGCGCAAGCTTGTCGAACAGGCCTTCGATGGCCTGCCTGTCGTTATGGTCCATGCCTCAAGTCTTTCCTTCTGACGGGTTATTCTTCCCGCTGGCCGGTCAGGCTCAGCAGAAGCTGGAAAATGTTGACGAAGTTCAGATACAGCGACAGCGCGCCCATCACCGCCAGCTTCTGGCGGGTCTCATCGTCGTGATGCTCAGCATATTGCAGCTTGATCGACTGGGTGTCCCATGCGGTCAGGCCGACAAAGACGATGATGCCGATGATCGAGATGGCGAATTGCAGCGCCGACGACCCCAGGAAGATATTGAGGATGCTGGCGATGATGACGCCGATCAGGCCCATCATCAGGAAGCTGCCGAACTGGCTGAGGTCACGCTTGGTCGTGTAGCCGTAGATGCTCATCCCCGCGAACATCGCCGCCGCGCCAAAGAAGGCCCGCGCGATCGAGGTCCCGGTATAGACCAGAAAGATCGAGGCCAGCGACAGGCCCATCACCGCGCAGAAGGCCCAGAACAGTGTCTGCGCCGTCGCGCCCGAGACCGTCTCGATACGGAAGGACAGGAACATGATGAAGCCCAGCGGCGCCAGCATCACCACCCATTTCAGCGGGGTGCTGAAGATCGGCACGTAGATCGCCGGGACCGAGGCCACCAGCATCGCCACCAACCCGGTCAGCGCAAGGCCAAGCCCCATGTAGTTGTAGATGCGCAGCATATGCGCGCGCAGTCCTTCGTCGTAATTGGCGGCGGGGGAAAAGCCGGCGCTGCGGCCCCGTGTCATATGTTCCATCGTGGTCTCCGTGGATCAGTAAAGGGTCGATGACAGGTCTTCGGCGATCTTCAGCAACTCATCCCGGTCGCCATGTTCGGCAATCAGGACATGCGCGGTTTCTCCGATCTGGAACCAGGCGACATTGCGGGCGCCGTGTTGTTCCACATGCGGCAGGGTCACCGCGAAATCCCCCGACCGCACCGCGAAATGGTTCAGACGGCCAAGGCTGCCCGCGTCAAAGACGATCTCGATCCCCGGCCCTTGTGGCGAGGGGAAGACCTGCGCATCCCGGATCGACCAGTTGCTGTCGAAGCGCGGCAGCAGAATGCCGGTCGAGGCGCGCAGCTCATCGCGGTCAAGCTCGTGGATCTGCGGCTGCGAGCGCATCGGCAGGCGGATCATGCTGGCCTCGCGCGCGGAAATCGCGGCGGCAACAACCGGATGTGGAGGCTGCGAGGCAACCACCTTGCCCACGGACAACGGACCCAGCCCCTCATTGGCCAGCCAGCCAGCCAGCAGAAGCGCCCCAACCGGGACCAGCCGCACCACCCGGCGCAGCCTTTCGTCGCGCTTGAGCGCCCGCGACAGGCTCAGGCCAGCCGCCCGCTGCGCGGAATTCGGTTCGGGTGCGCGGGCAAAACACAGCCGCAATTCGCGTTTCAGATGCAGATCCTGCATCACCCGCGCCGCAGCATCGGGTTGGTGCGAGAGGTATTCCTCGACCCGAAGCCGCTGCCAGTCGTCCAGCTGGTCATCGACATAGGCGTTGAGGTCGAGTTCGGAAATCGCGTCACTTGCCTGCTGCATCGCGTCCTCCCACCAATCTGAGCGCCGGGGTCTGCACCCTGCCCTCTTCGAAATCCCGCAACCTGGCCCGCGCGCGCGCCACCCGCGACATCAGCGTCCCGATCGGAACATCGGCCAGCTTGGCCGCCTCGGCATAGCTAAGCCCCTCGATCGCGACCAAGGACAGCGCCTCGCGCTGCTCATCAGGCAGGTCCATGAAGGCCAGCCGCAACTGCCCCAGCCGCACCACAGCATCCTGCGGCGCATCGATCGAATGCCCCGCAAGTCCGGCATATTCCGCCTCGCGCCGGGACTGGGCGCGGCGACTGCGCAACCGGTCCAGAAAGGCATTGCGCAGAATCCCGAACAACCAGGCCCGAAGGTTCCCCCCGACCCGGAAACCCCGGCGATGCTGGTGCCCGCGCAAAAGTGCCTCTTGCACAAGATCGTCCGCCTCGGCCTCGTCGCGCGACAGGGCCAGCGCATAACGGCGCAGGGCAGGAAGCTGCTGAAGGATCGGGTCCGGTGTCTTGCTCATCTTAAGGGATATACGGAGCCGAACGGATTTCTCATCCATGCTGGCAGAATTTTTTTGTTTCGCCCCAACGCGGGCGCTACCGTGCACCGGCAAGGTAAGTTCAATGCCGCCGATCTCCGCGACTTCGTGTTTTCGAACGCTTGGTATGCTGAAGCATTCCTGGGGAAGCGCTTTCCGCTTCGTATGGGATTATCGAGTCAGACCGCGGGAAATTTCTAGCGGTGTATTATCCGCTACATATCCACTGGCATCCCCTACTCGGCGCCATGTCCAGCTATGGGCCGATGGTGGGATCCGACCGGACGCTCTGCTTGACCGGGGGGCAATATCCCGGTGATCCCCGTTATCAAGGCGGTAAATTCCTGGAGGAACGACGACGATCAGACGGTGGTCGCTCACGCCCTTCGCAGGGTCGACACATTCTCGGGCGGTCGAATGGCGGACTATTTCCGCACATATTCCGTAAATGATGTGATTGATGACAACCGTTGCACAGACACGCTGAATGGCGGATTGCGCAACGACAGGCTCTATTTGGGGATCTGAGAGCGACCGCCTCTCAGTGGAGATCAGGGCAGCCGCTGCTTTTGGGCGGGCAAGGTTCCGACAGTCGTTTCGGAGACACGGGAAACGACGTGATCGATGGCGGCCAAGGCGATGATCGACTTTGGGGCAACCGAGGAACTGATACACCCTTGGATCGGCAGGAGACGATCTGTTGAAAGGCAGAGATAACTCCGATCGGCTTTTCGGCGAAATCGGCATTGACACGCTCAGCGGAGTGGCCGGGGCTGACCCCCTGATTGGGGGAAGTGGCGCGGATCTGCTAACCAGCGGAATTGGTGCCGATCAGTTCATTTTCCTGTCCTTGTCAGACGATTGTCGGATTCAACCATTTAGAAGCCGATCAAATCAACCTTTCGAAGATCGATGCGATCAGACCACGAGCACGAACGATGCGTTCAGGTTCATAGGTATGCCCAGTTTCATCCGTATAGCCGGAGAGCTACGCAGCGAACAGTTCGGCGGAAGCACCGTCATCATGGTGACACCAACAGCAATGGAAACGCCGGTTTCTCGATAATCTTGCGGGGAGCGCATACTTTGTGGTTGGCGGACTTTATCCTTTAGAAACGCTCTTTAAGGATAAAAATCTTTTCGGCGGATTTTCTTGCGATGACGGCGCCCGAGAGTCCTGCGCCGACGATGAGCAGTGTCATGATCCTTGGTCCCGATTTTCTGGCGGTGTGCCTGGTTGTTTCCGGGCTTTTGGGTTCAGGATTGGTAATTTGTGTGGGGTTTTCTGTCCAGCATTGGGGTTTTGGAGGGCTGGAATGCAGAAAGCCGCCCTTGGGCGGCTT
>NZ_WMIG01000040.1 GCF_009711205.1 Paracoccus litorisediminis
GAAAAGAGACCATCCAGAACCGCCGCTTGAACCATCAGCGTCAGGCGGCATAATCTCAAACCGGTGCGCCAGGACCCTCTCGTCCAAAATCAGGCCGCCTGTTCCAAATCATTCGACGACGGACAAGGTGGCTCAGCCCAGTGGCTGCTTCGCGCAGGTCCAGCAGGCGCTTGACGCGGCGGCTGACCTTGCGCCGCTCGCGGTCACTCAGGGCAAGGGGCAGGCAAGGCGCGTGCTCATCATTCTCGTCGCTTGCGGGAATAACGGCTGAGAGGTCGGCCACGCGCAACCTGCGCAATCGGGCGACCAGGCGGTCCTCGATCGCGCGCTGGGTTTCGTCGGGATCGAAGAACCGGGCTTCGATGAAGGGAATGCAGGTCATGAGGGTTCCTTGACCGATCGCCGCGACGATGCATGGCCAAGCGGACGGACCGTCGGCGGCGTGTTGAATTCAGAAACCCGGGTTGGCGGAGGGGATGAAGCGGAGCGGCGCAGAGGTCAAGGGCATGGCCCAAATGGTAACGAGCGGCGTCGCTACGCCGCTCGCGTTCTTGACAAAAGATCCAATCAATTGAATTTATTCAAAAAATATTGAATTTGGCTTTCCAATGGCAGTTTTATGGTTGCCATAAAGGAAGCAAATCCGGCCGAAAGGAAGTTTTATAGTGGCCGGAACATCAGACCGTATCCAGATACAACTCGACCGTTTCATCGTCGGAAAGCTCGGCCATGTAATGCAGTTCCTGACGCTTGGTCATCACGAAGTTTTCGATCAGATGCGAGGGGAAGATGCGCTTGATCTGGGGGCAAGTGTCAAAGGCGTCGATGGCCTCGCCCCAGGTGGTGGGCAGTTGGGCGAGGCCTTGTTCATAGGCGTTGCCTTGGATTGCGGGCGCGGGCTCGATGCGGTCCTCGAGGCCGTTCAGAGCGGCCCCCAATACGGCTGCAACGGTCAGGTAGGGGTTTACGTCTCCGCCAGCCACGCGATGCTCGATCCGGCGGGCCTTGGGGCCGGAGGACGGAATGCGGATCGCCGAGGTGCGGTTTTCGTAGGCCCAGCCGATGCCGGTCGGGGCATGGGCATTCGGGACCAACCGGTCGTAGCTGTTCTCATGCGGGGCGAACAGCAGGGTCGAGCCGGGCATGGCGGCCAGACAGCCCGCAACGGCGTGGCGCAGACGCTCGGAGCCCTCGTCGCCACCATTGTCGAAGATATTGTCGCCGTTCTGATCCAGAATCGAGAAATGCATATGCATGCCCGAGCCGTTCCAGCTCTCATAGGGCTTGGCCATGAACGATCCGGCAAAGCCGTAGCGGCGCGCCAGACCCTTGACCAGCAGCTTGAACAGCCACGCATCATCGGCCGCCTTCAGCGGGTCGGGTTGATGCATCAGGTTGATCTCGAACTGGCCGGGCGCTGCTTCGGAGATCGCGGTATCGGCGGGAATGTCCATCGCCTCGCAGGCGTCGTATAGCGCGGTGAAGAAGCGGTCGAAGGCGTCGAGGGCGCGAAGCGACAGCGTCTCGGCCCCGGTGCGGCGCTTGCCCGAGCGCGGGCTGGGCGGCACGCGCAGCTGCCCGCCGGAATCGTCGATAAGGAAGAACTCAAGCTCGGTCGCGACGACGGGGGTCAGGCCGGCGGCCTTGTAGCGTTCGACCACCTTGGCCAGCGCCTGACGCGGATCGCCCTCATAGGGGCGGCCATCGGGGTGGAACATCCACAGCGGCAGCAACCCGGTCGGGGCGTCCAGCCACGGCATCGGCATGAAGCCGCGCTCGGTCGGAAGCAGCAACCCGTCCGGATCGCCCGCCTGAAACACCAGCGGGCTGTCTTCGACATCCTCGCCCCAGATGTCCATGTTCAGGACCGAGAAGGGGAACTTCGTCCCCTCGGTCAGCAGCTTGTTGGCAAATCGCGCCGGGATCCGCTTGCCACGGGCGACGCCATTCAGATCGGCGGCGGCCACGCGGATGGTCTTGACTTCGGGATGGTCGTGCAACCAGTCCATAATTCACCTGAGGAGATTGGGCCGGTAGCGGATTTTCCGCGCCGCGCCGGGCAAGTGGCGGTTCAGCCGCCTGTTGACGACCCCGAACAGCCCGATCAGGCAGAGGGTCAGAAGGATGAAGTAACCCGCGACGATCGGATAGGCGACGAAGGGGTTGAAGGTCTTGTCGGCGAAGTAGCTGGCGTAATA
Source organism: Paracoccus litorisediminis (assembly GCF_009711205.1). GTDB lineage: Bacteria > Pseudomonadota > Alphaproteobacteria > Rhodobacterales > Rhodobacteraceae > Paracoccus > Paracoccus litorisediminis. The sequence goes on from NZ_WMIG01000040.1 coordinate 2,199, forward strand.
CAGGCTGTCGCCCTGCTGCTGGAAGGCCGGGAAGCTGGAGAAGAAGACCAGCGTCGTGGCATGGAACAGGAAGATCGCCTCATTCGTATAGGCGGGCCATGCCAGCCGCATGGCGGTCGGCCAGACAACGCGGCGATAGCGCGTCCAGCCCGCCATGCCATAGGCGTCTGCGGCCTCAAGTTCGCCCTTGGGGACGTTGCGCAGCGCGCCATAGAAGATCTCGGCCGAGTAGGCGGCGGTGTTCAGGATCAACACGATCAGCGCCCCGGCCCAGGCGCGGGTCAACCAGCTGGTCTGGACGGTGATCCCGAAGACGTCGATCCCGGCGCGGGGCAACTGCACCAGCGCCTCATAGGCGACGAAGAACTGGATGAACAGCGGACTGCCGCGAAACAGGAAGATGAACCATTCCGCAGGTTTACGCAGCCATGCTGGTCCGCTCAGCTTGGCCACGGCCAGCGCATTGGCAAAGAAGAAGCCCACGAACAGCGCGAGCGCGCCGAAATAGATGTTCCAGATCAAGCCCGAGCCGATCAGCGTGAACTGCTGGCACAGGGTGAAATCGGAACGGGGCAGCAGGCGTTCACCGATGCCGATGGCGCGCAGCCCGTAATCATGCAGGGTTTGCAGGCACTGGCTCATGATGCGGCCTTTCGCATGGCCTCACCGGCCATGGTGGCCTGACCCGAAGACAGCCGCGCACGGATGCGGTCAAAGAAGCGCTCGGACCCCCAGGTCATCAGCAGATAGAACACGAGAATTCCCAGGAAGTAATAGATGCGCCAATCAGGGTGCGGATAGGCATAGGCGCTGGTTTTTGAGCCGCCCAGCTCGCGCGCCCAATAGACGATATCCTCGACGCCAAGGACGAACAGCAGCGGCGTCGCCTTGATCAGGATCATCCACAGGTTGGCAAGGCCGGGCAGGGCATAGGTCCACATCTGCGGGATCAGGATGCGCCGGTTCACCTGACGCGGGCTCATGCCATAGGCTTCGGCGGTTTCAAGCTGCGCCTTGGGCACGGCGTTCATCGCGCCATACAGCACGTTCGCGGCAAAGGCCCCAAACACAATGGCAAAGGCGATCACCGCCAGAAAGACGCCATAGCTTTGATGCACCCATTCCGGCGCGGTCGACAGTGGCAGCTTGGCCGCCGGGCAGACGACAAAGTCATTGCCCTGCCGGATCGGCACGCTGGGATCGCAATAGGCCTTGGCGCGCAGCCATTCGAATGCCTGATCCAGCGCGATCGGCACGAACAGGAAGAAGATGATGTCGGGCACGCCCCGAACCATTGAGGTATAGGTCTTGCCGAACCAGCGCAGCGGCGCAATGCGCGAGCGCGAGGCCAGCGCGCCGCCGAAACCGAACAGCAGCGCGACCGGGGCGGTGATCGCCAGAAGCAGGATCACCGTTCCGAATGAAAGATAAAACAGCATGTGCTTGCCTGAGGTCAGGTAGCACATAAGCCATGCAAGCCCTTCGAGCGTCTTGGGGTCGGCGCAGCTGGCGAACATCGGGCACTCCAATCGGGTCTGCGCGGCAAGTGTCGCGCAGACCTGTCCTTACATCGTTGACAGCTTAGAACTGCAGGGCCTTATCGCCGAACCATTTCTTCAGCAGGGCGTTCAGCGAACCGTCGGCCTTCATCGACTCGATGGCGGTGTTGAACTTGGCTTTCAGCTCGGTGTCGGATTTGCGCACGCCCATGCCGATGCCTTCGCCCAGCTTGACGGTGTCATGACCTTCGACCCAGACCAGCTCGCCATTCGATTCCGCTTGGGCCGGGGCAAGGAAGTCCTTGTCGGCAAAGACGGCATCGGCCTCGCCATTGCGGACGGCGGCGATGGTTTCCTCGCCGGTGGCGAATTCCAGCAGGGTCGCGCCGGTCGAGGCGACGTGGCTGGCCTGAATGGTGTTGGTCTGCGCCGCGACCACGCCGCCTTCGATATCGGCATCGGGTTTCAGCGCCATATAGGCCGACGGCATCGGCGGGGTGTAGGGATCGGTAAAGTCGATCGCCTTCTTGCGCTCTTCGTTGATGTTCATGCCAGCCATGATGGTGTCATAGTTCGAGCTGACAAGGTTCGGGATGATCGAATCCCAGTCGTTCTTGACCCAGGTGCATTCCAGTCCGGCGCGTTTGCACAGCTCGTTGCCAAGCTCGATTTCCAGCCCGTCCAGCTCGCCCTTGTCGTTGACGAAGTTGTAGGGAGGGTAGGCGCCTTCGGTTGCCATGCGCACAGTCTGCGCCATGCCCATTCCGGCGGTCAGGGCCAGCGCGGCCGCTGCAAGCATCAGTTTTTTCACTGTTATAACTCCTGTTGGACTATTAACTGGCCATCGTTGCGCTAAGGAACTGGCGCAGACGTTCGGACCGCGGCGCGCCGAAAAGCTGCGCGGGCGGTCCCTGTTCCTCGATCCGGCCTTGATGGAGGAAGACGACATGGTCGCTGACATCCGCGGCAAGGCGCATGTCATGGGTGACCAGAAGCATGGTGCGATGTTCGGCGGCCAGGTCCTTGATGACGCGGACGACCTCTTGCTGCAATTCGGGGTCAAGCGCGCTGGTCGGCTCATCCAGAAGCAGGGCTTTCGGCTCCATGCACAGGGCGCGGGCAATGGCGGCACGCTGCTGCTGGCCGCCCGAAAGCTGGGCGGGCCAGGCGTCGGCCTTATCGCCGATGCCGACCTTGGCCAGCAATTCGCGGGCGCGGGCCTCGACCTTGGCGGGATCGCGCTTCAGGACATGGAGCGGTGCTTCCATGACGTTCTGCAGGATGGTCAGGTGGGACCACAGGTTGAACTGCTGGAAGACCATCGACAGGTTGGTGCGCAGCCGCGTCACCTGCGCGCGATCGGCGGGGATGCGACCCATGCCCTCGCCGCGCCAGCGCACCGGCTCGCCCTCAAAGATGATCTCGCCCTGCTGGCTGTCCTCAAGCAGGTTGCAGCAGCGCAGAAGTGTGGATTTCCCCGACCCGGAAGAGCCGATCAGGCTGACGACATGGCCGCGCTCGGCCACCAGATCGACGCCGCGAATGACTTCGAGCTGGCCGTAAGCCTTGTGGAGGTTTCGGATCTCGATGACCGGTGTGGTGCCTTGGCTCATATTCGGAGAGGTGGTTGTATCTTGGCTCATAAAGTCAATGAGGCGTCATAAAAGGGGCGTTTGCAACGATTTCCTGCCTGCCAAGAAAGACAGGGAGGCGGCGTGCCCTGCTATTGACCTGAAATTCCCAGATCGTCCAGCACGCGTTGCCGGACCAAAGCTGAATCGCGATCGTTGACGCCAAGCAGGCCCGAGACCAGCCGAATCATGCTTTCTTCTTCGGCACCGCGATTGCCATCGGCATAGGCGACTTCCCAAAGAGCGGCGATGACCGAATGGCGGTCGTCAAAGGCGACGCGTTCCTTGATCGAGCGGGTGAAGCGGACGGTATCGGGGGCCTCGGCCTCAATCATCTCGGCGGCGGCGCGCAGTTCTGCGGCTTCGGCATGGCCCAGACCGCGGCGGCGCGCCAGCACGGTTTCGATCCGCTGCTTTTCGACGGTGCTGTAGCGGTCATCGGCGCGGGCGATCCTGACCAGCAAAGCCGCGATGGCGACTTCCGCGTCTTCCGACGGGAGAGAGGCCGGGTCGGCATTATCCAGAAAGAGGCGGCTGAGCAGATTTCGAAACATGGGGCCAGTCTAGTGCAGGAACAGCTCAAGCTAAAGATAATAAAGCATTGCTAACGATTCCCGCGCAGGGTGTCGCGGCCCCGGAAAAGGACCGCGAAACAGGTCAGTAAAGCTGCGGGACGTAAAGCTCGGGTGGCAGGACGTCGCGTTCGTAATCGGGATTGAAGACCCGGTCGGGCAGGCTGACATGGTCATGGGGAACGTCGCCATAAGGGAACTGCCCCAGAAGGTGGTTGATGCAGTTCAGCCTTGCGCGCTTCTTGTCATTGCCGGGGACGATATACCACGGAGCCTCGGGGATGTTGGTACGCTCCAGCATCTCTTCTTTGGCATAGGTGTAATCCTCCCAGCGGACGCGCGATTGCAGATCCATGGGCGAGAGTTTCCACTGTTTCAGCGGATCGTGGATGCGCATCAGAAAGCGCATCTGCTGTTCCTCATCGGTGATCGAGAACCAGTATTTGACCAGCCGGATGCCCGAGCGGACCAGCATCCGTTCGAATTCCGGCACATCGTCAAAGAATTGCTGGACCTGACTGTCGGTGGCAAAGCCCATCACGCGCTCGACACCGGCGCGGTTGTACCAGCTGCGGTCGAACAGGACGATTTCGCCGCCGGCGGGCAGGTGCGAGACATAGCGCTGGAAATACCATTGCGTCTTTTCGCGGTCCGACGGCGCAGGCAGGGCCACCACGCGGCAGACGCGCGGGTTCAGGCGTTGGGTGATGCGCTTGATCGCGCCGCCCTTTCCGGCGCTGTCGCGGCCCTCAAAGATCACCACGACCTTTTCCTTGTGGTAGCTGACCCAGTCCTGCAGGCGGATCAGCTCGGATTGAAGGCGCAGAAGCTCGCTGAAATATTCCGGGCGCGGCATCTGGCTGGGGTGCTTGTCGCGATAGATGCGCGCGATTTCGCGCGACAGGACGGCATCCTCAAGCTCGATTTCGTAATCCTCATCGAGCGTGTCCTGCAACTCGGCGCGCAGCCAGTCGTTCGGGCTCTCGTCCTTCATCTCGGTCTCCTTGGTCGATACGCGCGATCTAGCGGAGCGATGTGACAGTTGCGTGAAGCTTAGACGTCAGAACAGGTTGGAGCAGGCCCTAATGATACCAAAGGCAAAACCGCCGCCCTGTGCATCGGCCACGGTGCCGCACCATTTTCCCTGGCTGGAAAACAGGCTTTTGCTGCCTTTCGGGCGATAGGCGACGCGTTTGCCGTTTATGTCGAACAGGTTCAGCGTGCCGACGCCGCTTGGCGCATAATAGCCTACGACCGATCCGTCCGAGATAAAGATCACGCGCTTTTCATTCGCCGGATTGCGCGGCGAATTGGCGTAGCTTGACGAGCTATTCGCGGAATTGGCGGCGGAGTTCGCCGCAGAGTTCGGAGAGTTCGCCTGCCTGCCGGGTGAATTCTTGGGCGCGCCCGGACCAAGGTCAAAGGGCAGGCTGGACTGTTCGATCACGAACAGCGGCGCGTCGGCCCAGACGGGGCCGGCGCAGAAAGCAAGGATCAGGGCAAGGCGCATGTCGGGACCATTCATCGGGTCCCGACATCATGGCGCGGATGACCGGATCAGACCAGCCGTTCGTTGTCCATCGCGGCGCGCACGAAGCCTGCGAACAGCGGTGCGGGCTCGAAGGGCTTGGATTTCAGCTCGGGGTGGGACTGGACGCCGATGAACCACGGGTGGTCGTGATATTCGACGACCTCGGGCAGGCGGCCATCGGGCGACATGCCCGAGAAGTTCAGCCCGGCATCCTCAAGCTGGGTGCGGTATTTCGCGTCGACCTCGTAGCGGTGACGGTGGCGATCCTCGATCTCCAGCGCGCCGTCATAGATCTCCGAGATTTTCGAGCCCGGGGTCAGCACGGCGGTATAGGCGCCAAGGCGCATGGTGCCGCCCTTGTCATCCGACAGCTTGCGCTGGACGGTGTAATTGCCCTGCACCCATTCCTTGAGGTGATAGACGACCGGGGTAAAGCGGGTTTCGCCGGCTTCGTGGTCGAATTCCTCGGAACCTGCGTCGGGCATGTCGGCCAGATTGCGCGCGGCTTCGATCACCGCCATCTGCATGCCAAGGCAGATGCCCAGATAGGGGACTTTTTTCTCACGGGCATATTTCGCGGCGGCGACCATGCCTTCGGTGCCACGCTCGCCAAAGCCGCCCGGCACGATGATGCCGTTGAAGCCGTCAAGCAGATGCGCGCCTTCGCCTTCCAATTGCTCACTGTCGACCCATTCGGTCCGAACACGGACGCGATTGGCCATGCCGCCATGGGTCAGCGCTTCCGAGATCGACTTATAGGCGTCCTCAAGCTGGGTGTATTTGCCGACGATGGCGACCTTGACCACGCCTTCGGCATTGGTCAGGCGGTCCATCACGTCTTCCCAGCGGGTCAGGTCCGGGCGCGGGGCCGGGCTGATCTGGAAGGCGTCCAGCACGGCCTGATCCAGACCGGCGCGGTGATAGGCCAGCGGGGCCTCATAGATGGATTTCAGGTCATAGGCCGGGATGACGGCATCGGGGCGCACGTTACAGAACAGCGCGATCTTGGCGCGTTCCTTTTCCGGGATCGGATGCTCGCTGCGGCAGACCAGCACGTCGGGTTGCAACCCGATCGAGCGCAGTTCCTTGACGCTGTGCTGCGTGGGCTTGGTCTTCAACTCGCCCGAGGCCGCCAGATAGGGCAGCAGGGTCAGGTGCATGAAGACGCATTGGCCGCGCGCACGCTCCTGCGCGAATTGGCGGATGGCTTCAAAGAAGGGCAGCCCCTCGATATCGCCGACGGTGCCGCCGATCTCGCACAGCATGAAGTCGACCTCATCCTCGCCAACCGAGAGGAAGTCTTTGATTTCGTTGGTGACGTGCGGAATGACCTGAATGGTCTTGCCCAGATAGGCACCGCGGCGTTCCTTTTCCAGAACGTTGGAATAGATGCGGCCCGAGCTGACCGAGTCCGTCTTGCGCGCCGAGACGCCGGTGAAGCGTTCGTAATGGCCAAGGTCAAGATCGGTTTCCGCGCCGTCATCGGTGACGAAGACCTCGCCATGTTCAAAAGGCGACATCGTGCCGGGATCGACGTTCAGGTAAGGGTCAAGCTTGCGCAAACGGACCGTATAGCCGCGTGCCTGGAGAAGCGCTCCCAGCGCCGCCGATGCCAGCCCTTTGCCAAGCGAAGAAACCACACCGCCGGTGATGAAGATGTAACGCGCCATCGAGGCCCCCGTGAGTTCAAAAAATAGAAAACGCGGCCCGAATCTGGCCGGCTCACGGGACTCAATTTATAACTGATAAGTCCTGTGGCCGCAACGGACCGCTAGCTGTCGTGGAGGGGTGCGCGAGGCACCCCAATGTGTAGTATCAGTTGGTTTTTGCCGGAGCTTCAGTCGCCGGAGCGGGCTGGGCAGGGGCAACCGCCGGGGCAACAGCCGCGGGCGGGGTGACGGGCGAGGTCGTCGCCGCGCCGGTGTCGGCCGGGGCCGCCGCGCCACCCGGAACGGGCGGCAGGATGGGCTGACCGGCTGCGGGCGGCGGCGTGTAGTCACCGATGCCCGGAAGGTTGGTCGCGGGCTCTTCGTTCTGAGCGCCGCCGATGTTCAGCTGGTCGACGATCGACCCACCCGAGGAATTGCGCGCGGCAATGACGGTCAGGGTCAGCGAGGTGACCAGGAAGGCACCGGCAAGGATCCAGGTCGCGCGCGACAGGGCGTTCGCGGCTTGGCGGCCGGTCATCACACCGCTGCCACCTCCGCTGCCCATGCCAAGGCCGCCGCCTTCGGACCGTTGCAGCAGCACGACCCCGATCAGCAGGACAGCAAGGATCAGATGCACGGTAAGGACGACGTTTTCCACCACGGGGCCTTTCATTCTGCGACGCGCCTATCTAGTCACCAGCGCCACGATTGGCAAGCGGGCGGATGGGGTCGCGGGTTCTTCGGTTAAGGCCGACGGCGATTTCAGACGAAATGCCGCAAGCCGGGAGTTTGGTTAAAGGATCGCTGACAGGATGCGCTCGGCCTCGGCCTTGCACGGGGACAGGCGGGCGCGGTCCTCTCCGGGAAAGAATCGTGCGCGGGTCGCGGTCGGCATCGGGGCGGGGGCGGCGATGACGACACGGGGGCCGACATTTTCGTTCTCGGCCTGCCAGCTACGCGCCAGCGCGATCTGGGCGGCCTTGGTCGCACCGTAGCTGCCAAAGAATTTTTGCCCGGCGCGAGGATCGTCAAAAAAAACGGCCTGCCCCTTACGGGCGCGCAACAGAGGCTCGAACAGTGCGATCAGACCCCGCGTCGCCACGATGTTCAGATCGACCGATTTCTGGAAGTCTTTGGCATCGACATGCCCTGCCGGGGCCAGCGGTGCGGCGTGGACGGCGGTATGCGCCCACATGTCCAGGCCCCCCCAGCGCTCCATGACGGCCTGAGCCAGCTTCACCATCGGCTCGGGCTGGCCCACATCCATCGGTGCCAGCGTGGCGCTGCCGCCTGCGCGGCGGATGCGGTCGTCCAGTTCCTCAAGCGCCCCGGTCGTGCGGGCCACTGCAAGGATGTGCCAGCCGCGCGCGGCAAGCTGTTCTGCCATTGCGGCGCCAAGGCCGCGCGAGGCGCCGGTGATCAGCGCGATTTTGGATGCGTCACTCATGGCAGATGGTGTGGCATTGGCGCGGGTCTCGTGCAAGTGGCTGAAAACGCGAAACGGCCCCGGAGATGATCCGGGGCCGTCTGTATTCGATCGGGCTGATCAGCGCTTGCCCAGGTCGACGTAATCGCGCTTGTCGGCGCCGACATAAAGCTGGCGCGGGCGACCAATCTTGTTCTGCGGGTCGCCGATCATCTCTTTCCACTGCGAGATCCAGCCGACAGTGCGCGACAGCGCAAAGATCGGCGTGAACATCGAGGTCGGGAAGCCCATCGCTTCCAGGATGATGCCCGAATAGAAGTCGACGTTCGGATACAGCTTTTTCGAGACGAAATATTCATCCTCAAGCGCGATCCGCTCAAGCTCCTTGGCAACCTGCAGCGTCGGGTTGTTGTGGACGCCCAGCAGATCCAGAACCTCGTCCGCCGATTCCTTCATGACCTTCGCCCGCGGGTCGAAGTTCTTGTAGACGCGGTGGCCGAAGCCCATCAGACGGAACGGATCGTTCTTGTCCTTGGCCTTGGCGATGTATTCCGGGATGCGGTCGACGGTGCCGATCTCGCGCAGCATTTCCAGGCAGGCCTGGTTCGCGCCGCCATGGGCAGGGCCCCACAGGCAGGCGATGCCGGCGGCGATGCAGGCGAACGGGTTCGCGCCCGAGGAACCGGCCAGACGCACGGTCGAGGTCGAGGCATTCTGCTCGTGATCGGCATGCAGCGTGAAGATGCGGTCCATCGCGCGAGCCAGTGCGGGATCGACGTGGTAGGGCTCGGCCGGAACGGCGAAGCACATATGCAGGAAGTTCGCTGCATAGTCCAAGTCGTTGCGCGGATAGACGAAGGGCTGGCCGATCGAATATTTATAGGCCATGGCCGCAATCGTCGGCAGCTTCGCGATCAGGCGAACCGAGGCGATCTCGCGCTGCAGCGGGTCCGAAATGTCGGTCGAGTCGTGATAGAAGGCCGACATCGCGCCGACGACGCCCACCATGGTCGCCATCGGATGCGCATCGCGACGGAAACCACGGAAGAAGTTGTGCATCTGCTCATGCACCATGGTGTGGCGCGTGACGCGGGTCTCGAAGTCCTTCATCTGGTCTTCGGTCGGCAGCTCACCGTAAAGCAGCAGGTAGCAGACTTCGAGGTAGTGCGACTTGGCCGCCAGTTGCTCGATCGGATAGCCGCGATACCACAGCTCGCCCTTGTCGCCATCGATATAGGTGATGGTCGAGTCGCAGGACGCGGTCGAGGTGAAGCCGGGGTCATAGGTGAAGACATCCGCCTGACCATAAAGCTTTCGGATGTCCAGGACATCCGGTCCTGCCGTCGGGCTCAGGATCGGAAGCTCGATCTCTTTTCCCTCGACGAGCAGTTTTGCGGATTTGCTATCTGCCATTTCCCTCTCTCCTTCTACACTCTCCGGTTGGGACCGGATGGTTGCGGGCGTTCAGCCCGCGTGATCCTGCAACCGGGCCAGGGTCTCCTCCCGGCCAAGCGCCAACATCATATCAAATACGCTCGGGGTCGAGCTGCGGCCGGCAAGGGCAGCGCGCAGGGGTGCCGCGATCTTGCCAAGACCCAGCCCGTGCGACTCGCCAATTTCCTTGGTGGCCGCCTCGAGGTCGTCGCGTGTCCAGCTAACATGCTGCAATGCGGCAGTCAATTCGCCCAGTATACCACGGGATACCGTATCGAGTGACGTTGCGGCTTTTTCCTCGACGGTGACGGGACGTTCGATCAGCGCGAAATGGCCCTGTTCCAGCAGCGCGGGCAGGGTCTTGGCCTTGGCTTTCAGCGCGCCAAGTGCCGGGGTCAGCCGAGCAATCTGCACTGCATTCAGCGCAGGGGCTGCCGTTTCCGCAAGATATCCCTCGATTTCGCGCATCAGGTCCGAGTCGTTCATCCCGGCGATATGATAACCGCTGACATGTTCCAGTTTTTTGAAGTCCAGCCGGGCAGGGGCCTTGCCGATACCCGACAGGTCAAACCACTCTTTCGCCTGCGCGTCACCGAACAATTCGTCGTCGCCATGGCTCCAGCCGAGGCGCGCCAGATAATTGCGCATGGCGGCTGCCGGATAGCCACTTGCCGCATATTCGTGCAGTCCGACGGCGCCGTGCCGCTTGGATAGCTTTTTGCCGTCCGGGCCATGGATCAGCGGGATATGGGCAAAGACCGGAATCTCCCATCCCATGGCCTGATAGATCTGGATCTGACGCGCGGCATTGGTCAGGTGATCGTCGCCCCGGATGATATGGGTCACGCCCATGTCGTGATCGTCCACGACCACCGCATGCATATAGGTCGGCGTTCCGTCCGAACGCAGCAGGATCATGTCGTCCAGCTGGTCATTGCCAAAGGTCACGTCGCCCTGCACCGCGTCACGGACCACGGTCTGCCCCTCGCGCGGGGCGCGCAGGCGGATGACATAGGGCGCATCGGGATGAGTCGCGGGATCGCTGTCGCGCCAGGGCGACAGGAAAAGTGTCGAGCGACCCTCGGCCCGCGCGGCCTCGCGGAAAGCCTCGATTTCCTCGGGGGTCGAGAAGCATTTATAGGCAGTGCCGTTGGCCAGCATCTCGCGCGCGACTTCGGCGTGGCGCTCGCGGCCCTCGAACTGGCTGACCGGCTCGCCGTCCCAATCGAGGCCAAGCCAGGTCAGACCCTTCAGGATCGCCTCGGTCGCTTCGGGGGTGGAACGTGTGCGGTCGGTATCCTCGATGCGCAGCAGGAACTTACCGCCACGGCCGCGTGCGTAGAGCCAGTTGAACAATGCCGTTCGCGCGCCCCCGATATGCAGGTAGCCGGTGGGCGAGGGGGCGAAGCGGGTCACGACAGGGCGGGAATCGGTCATAGCAGGGCCAGTCATTCAAGAAACATGGGAATTTGGCGGCCGCCGTTAATCGTTTCGAAACGGATGGCACGCCAATCTTGGCGACAGAGATACGCAAGCTGTCGAACAAGGACAAGTTTCTGTGGACATGGCCGTCGATACAGTTCCGCCCGGCGGATGGAAGGAACAGCGTCGGGCCGCCCGCGTCAGCTTTGACCGCGCCATTGCACTGCGGCGCAGCCCGGTCTCGATTCGCGCGGGCATGCTGCCATGGGTGCCGTTCTGGATGGCGCTTGGCATCGGGGGATGGTTCAGTATTCCGTTCGAGCCGGGCGTCTGGCTCTATTCCGGGATGGTGCTGGTCGCCGTTGTCATGCTGGCCCTGCTTTTGCGGTTGGGCAGGCTGGCCTCGACCGGACGGATTGGCTGGAGCGTGGTTGATCAACTTCGCATCCTTTGCCTTGCCGTTCTGCTGATCGTGATGGGTGGGGGGCTTGCCGGCCTGCGCTCGCATCTGGTCGCGGCACCCATTCTGGATTTCCGCTATTATGGCCCGGTCGAGGGCAGGGTGATCAAGATCGACCGTTCGGCGCGCGACCGTCTTCGTCTGACGCTGGATCAGGTGGTTCTGGACGATGTACGTCCCGACCGTTTGCCGGAACGGGTGCGGATTTCGCTGTTCCAGCCCGATCCTCTGCCAATTCCCGGTCAACGGGTGATGCTGACCGCGCATCTTGGACCGCCCCCCGGTCCGGCAGAGCCCGGTGGCTTCGACTTCCGTCGTATGGCCTGGTTCGAGCGTCTGGGTGCGATTGGCTATTCCCGCAATGTTGTCATGACCGTTGAGCCCGCCCGCTCGGGCGGTGCGCTGGCGCTTCACCGGCTGCGCATGCGACTGTCCGCGGCGATTGCGGACAGTATCGGCGGTCAGGCCGGGGCGGTATCTGCAGCGATGATGACGGGGGACCGCTCGGGCATTGCCGAGAAGACGAATGAGGTGATGCGGGCGTCGAACCTCTATCACATCGTGTCGATTTCCGGCCTGCATATGAGCATGCTTGCCGGGTTCGTCTATGCCACGTTGCGGGTCATCGGGACTGCGATCTTGGGTCTTTTGGGACGCGGCAGCGGCCGAGTACACAAGTTCGCAGCGGTCTGCGCGCTTTTCGCCGCGGCGTTCTATTTGTGGCTGTCGGGCGGTGATGTGGCGACGACGCGATCATTCATCATGGTGGCGGTCATGCTGGTGGCCATTATTGCTGACCGACGCGCGATCTCGCTGCGGACCGTCGCGGTGGCCGCAATCGTCATTCTGGCACTCACTCCCGAGGCGCTTCTGAGCGCTGGATTCCAGATGAGCTTTGCCGCGACCGTCGCGCTGGTTCTGGTAAGTGGCCCTTGGCAACGTGTTTCGTCCAAATGGCCATTTTGGCTCAAGCCCATCGCGATGCTGCTGCTCTCGTCACTCGTGGCCAGCATGGCGACGTCGCCTTTGGCGGCTGCTCATTTCGGGCGCATTGCCCATTACGGCATCCTTGCAAACCTGCTGGTCGTTCCGGTCATCGGCATCCTGGTCATGCCCATGGGCGCCATTGCCGCCGTTCTGGGCCTGATCGGATTGGAGGGCGCCCCGCTGTGGTTCATGGGACTTGGCACACGGTGGATGCTGTCCATAGCCGAGTATATTTCAAGCCTGCACGGGGCGACGACCCTCCTCCCGCGGCCGCCGAACAGCGTAGTGCCGCTTCTGGGTGTCGGTGCATGCCTGATGTTTCTTGGCGCGGTTCAAGCGCTGAAAGCCAGCAAGCGACTAGAGATGACACGCCGCGCATTGGGGGTAGCATGTGTGATCGCAGCATTGACGATCTGGGTGATCGATGAACGTCCGACCATCCTGATTTCGGCGGATGGTGATGCGGTCGGCATCATGACCGACCAAGGAAGATCGATCTCTAAACCTAAAGGCGGGGCATTTGTCGTCGCAGAGTGGCTTGAAGCGGACGGGGACAGCGCCACACAGGAATCGGCTGCAGCCAGGCCCGCATGGAGCGGACCCAATAATGCAAGGACAGCAATTATTCGCACGCCCGCAGGAGTGCGAAAAATCCATCACATTACGGGTGCAAGTGCGCCGGGAATGGTGGATAAACTATGCGTCGAAAATGCTGTCATTGTGTCAAGCGAAGTTCTTTCAAAGAAAATTAACAATTCCAATGAGTGTGTAATTATTGATAGTAGTGGTGACTTAATAGAATTGTGGTTGATCGATTTGAGTAATTACTTAACTTCGGAAATTCAACTCATGAGGAATTAATTAATGTAGTGAGCGAGCTGTTTTTAGTTATCAGCAATCCGCGATGAGACGTATTGCAACCACTTACCTTTGGTCTCATGGCCCGTAATTTTTAATTAACGCCTTGATTCAGGCTCGGTTAGGAACCTGGCTATAAGCAACATGCTCTGGCTGGCCAAGGGTCAGACGGGTGACTGACTTCCTCTTCCCGAAGATTCATGGGTGCCCGCGTTTCGATGATCGGCCCGGGTAAACCGGACACTCTATTGGCGCTGGCGACGACCGCGAAGGCATAATCCTACCGGCAAACGGATGTCGATTGCTAAACTTAACAGCGTTAGAGGTTCGGAGAAAAAGATCGGCGAGCGATTGCGCAGCGGGGGGTGGCCGATTGTCGTAACATAACATGTCGCACACGGTTTTGCGCTCGGCGGCAATGGTTGCTAAGATCGGCGATCTTGGGGAACTTTGCATAGTGAATGTAGGGCAGCAGTTGCAGGAAGGCGTACTTTTCGATCAGCTTTACGAATTGCGTCCTTGCGTAGTGAACTGTCGCGGTCATTATGATCTGATCCCCGGAAACTGGACCGTTTGAAGCTGGAGTTTTCGGCTAACCTTCCCCGGCTGGGACAGGAGCTGAAAACGATGAAGGCATCGAAGTTCACGGAAGCGCAGAAGGCGTTCATTCTGAAGCAGGGCGAGGAAGGCACATCAGTTGCCGAGATTTGTCGGAAGGCCGGGATCGGCCAGTCGACCTATTTTGCCTGGAAGAAGAAGTATGGCGGGCTGCTGCCCGACGAGATGCGGCGGTTGAAGCAGCTTGAGGACGAGAACGCGCGGCTGAAACGGATCGTGGCGGACCTGACGCTCGACCGGCAGATGTTGCAGGACGTCGTTCGGCGAAAGCTCTGAAGCCGGCGCGGTCGCGTGAACTGGTTCGCGGGATGTGTGCAGACTGGGCGGTCTCGATCCGCAGGGCATGTGGGGCCTTGCGATTTGACTGCTCGAGCTACCACTACAAATCCCGCCGCACCGATCCGGCAGAGCTGAAACGGCGGATCAGGGAGATCTGTGAGACGCGTGTGCGCTATGGCTACCGCCGCGTTTACGTTGTCCTCGACCGGGAAGGCTGGGAGGTCAGCATTAAGATGGTCTATAACGTTTACAGGGCCTTGGGACTGCAGCTACGGAATAAAACCCCAAAACGGCGTGTGAAGGCGAAGCTGCGCGATGATCGCGCTGATGCCGTTGGGCCGAACGATGTCTGGGCAATGGATTTTGTCCATGACCAGTTGGCTCTGGGCAAGAAGCTGCGGATCCTGACTATTGTCGATACGCATTCCCGCTATTGCCC
>NZ_WMIG01000041.1 GCF_009711205.1 Paracoccus litorisediminis
AAACAACCATCAAGGCCATCCGTCCGAACCGCTCCAGCACCCTGCCGGCTCGGTGAAGGCGTATTTACGGATCACCGCCAAAACCCGCAAGAGCAAAAACCACAAAAATATGAAATTGTTGGTAAGTGTATGAAAAAAAACATTTTTTCATTGATTTTCATTCCGTGCCGCCAATTACCGCTGCGCAGATGGCTGGATTTTCTGGATGAATCATCAAAAGCTCGGCGGATCGGGTCGCAATCTCTCCGAGCAGGCCTACTGTGGAACACCGGAAGAGGTCAGCGCTTCCAGCCAGGAAGCCGTTACGGGTCACCTACATACGCAACCTGCGCCGCATGAGGGACCTGTCTCGCGGATGTCCGGCAAGCTGCTGCGCCCCGGACATGGCTGGCGATAAGTCCCGCTTATCGCGCAAGGGCAATCTTGCCAGCCAGGGGTGCTGGCAACGGAAATTGCCAATCGGCAATTTTTGAGGGTTTGGCGGCGGTGATGGAAATTGCCAATGGGCAATTTCAGTCCCGCGGAAATTCCTGCGCGAGGAAAGCTTCAAGTGCCGCGCGCAATCTGGGCTCGGGCAAGTCATCCGAAAACTCCAACCGGATCCGGTTGCCGCGCCGCCGGATCGCCAGCTCGGCCGTCTCGGTCTCGACCAGCTTCGATCCGAAAGCCGCAGCCTTCAGTCGGGCCAGCACCTTCGGCACGGGGATGAACGCCCCCCGGCCGTTCCGCGCGGCTTCCTGTTCGGTGGCAATGGCCGCAGCTTCGATCAGGACCTGATCCTCGGCATGGGCCAGCATGGCGCGCAAGCGACGGGCATGGAGTTCGCGCAGATCAGTGATCTGAGGCCAGGCCTGAACCAGCATCTCGGGCAGGCGTGCGAGGTAGAGATAGCGCGAGAGCCAGGCCTCCGAGACCTCCAGCCGGGCCGCCATCGCCTTCTGCTTGCCGCCGTAATAGAATTCGAGCGCCTGCAGGTAATCGCAGGCGCGCTCGTAATCGCTCAGATCGGCGCGGTCACGGTTCTCGATATCGGCAAGCCGGAAAGCCTCCTCATCGGTCAGGTCGCGGATCTCGATGAGGTAGAAGAATTGCGGATAGTTGTTGGCCCGCAGCCACGAGACGGCGAAATGCCGGCGCGCCCCGCAGATGACCTCGTATTCCGCCCCGCGCCCCGGCGGCAGCCTGCGGACGATGGCGGGGAATTCCTGTCGGCCCTGAGCCTTGAGACTGTCGATCAGATCGCCGCAATTATTCTCGGTCAGCAGGTCATAGGCGCGGTTGTGACGCTCCCACATCGCGCAGCTGGCCGGATCGACCCAGCGCAGGACCTTCTCTTCGCGCTGGACGCTCTCGGAGAGGGCGTTCTGCCGCTTGAGGAAGCGCGCTGCGCCCCGGTCCGGGGCTGTCGGCTCCGCCAGCCCCTTCAGCACGTCCTGAAAGATCGCGTCATGGCGCTTGCTCATAGCAGGCCTTCCTTGCGCAGGTTGGGGTGATGGCTGGGCCAGGTCTTGCGGGCCAGCAATTCGACCTCGCGCCCGACAGCGTCCAGATAGGCGCGGCAGCGCTTGTGGGTCTCGGTTCGGGTGGCGGCACCGGTCAACTCGTAGACGGTCATCAAATTGGCCGCGGCATTGTCGATCTCGGCGGAATCCTTCAGCACCGCGTTCAGCATGTCCTGCGGGAAGACCGCGTCCATCATCCGCTTGATTGCCTGATGCGCCGATTTCTGGTCGTCCATCTTCGAGGTCAGGATCTTGACAAAGCTGTATTCCCGCGCCCCGCCATGGCGCGCGAGCTCGCTCAGCGTTGCTTCCATCATCTTGAGGAAATGCGCGGTCGAGGCGAAGTCGATATTGTTGGGCGGTGCCGGGATCAGCAGGGCATTGGCCGCCCGCAGCACCGAGAGCGACAGCATTCCCAGCGCCGGCGGCGGATCGAGCAGGATGATGTCGAACTGATCGGCGATCGACATCACCCCCTCGCGCAGCCGGTCGAGGATGAAGGCAGGATCGCGGGCCATGCGCGCCGCGAATTCATATTCGGCATCGTAAAGCCCCAGATTGGCCGGGATAATGGCGATGCCGGGCCAATAGGTCGCCCGCAGCGCGTAATGCAGGGTCTTCGGCCCGCCATGCTGCAGGAAGGGATAAAGCGTGTCCTCATCTTCATGGACATCAACATCGGGATTGAGGCCGAAAACCGCAGTCGAGGAAGCCTGTGAATCGCAATCGATCACGCAGACCCGATAGCCCTTCAGCGCGAAATACTGCGCCAGATGGACGACCATGGTCGACTTCCCTACCCCGCCCTTGAAGTTCTGCACCGCCAGGACCAGCGGCGGGTCTTCGGGCGCGCGATGTGGCATGGTCCCGAACAGCTTGCGCATGCGGTTCACATCGGCCAGCGAATAGCCGTTCCGGCGTCCGGTGACCTCGTCCTTCTTGGGGGCCGGCAGACGGCCATCGGCCTCGTAATCGCGGATGGCCTTTTCCGAGCGCCCAACCATTTCGGCGGCGGTGCGAACATTGAAGACCAGTTCCAGCTGCTTCTGCGTGCCGGGGGCGAAAACGCGCTCGCGCAGTCTTTCGATGACTGTCGAGGCACGTTGGCTGAGCACCGTCAGCTCATCCAGGGTGACGGGAATAAGGGCAGGGTTCATCAGCCTGTCTTTCTGCTCGCTGGGCCGGATTATGTCGGTCAGGAGCCTGTGCGTAAAGTTCGGATTGTTTGGCGCGATTCCGGATGAAAGCGAAACTGCTTCGAAAGCCATGGGCTTATCAGAAATGCAGACCGTGGCAGAGGGTCCGTTTCACTGAATCCGGCCTGCCCCAATCTGTAAGAGTTCATCTCTGAGAGCCTGGAAATTCTGTGGATAAGTTTCAGCCCCTATGTTCTTAGTTCTTAGATTCTAAGTTCATAGAAGCCAAGTTGTTGTTTTTAAAAGTGTAATATGCTCTGACTCTTACTTTTTGGGATTGCAAAACTTACTTTTCGGGATGCCAAAGCTTACTTTTCGGGATGCTAAAGCTTACAGATCGGGTGCGACTGAAACCTTACAAAACGGGTGCGGTGTCACCCTTTGTCGTAGCCCGGCAATTTCCCAGCAAAACCCGAATGATCCGGCGCAGGCGATCCCATGCGCTCAGGCTATCGCTTACATTTCGGGTGCGGCGGTGTGCCACGCTGGCGCTGCGGTTGAACACTTACGTCGAGGGGATTACAGAAGTAAGCTTCGATGGCGGGAATGAAGATGACGGACGCGACGATTCGGACACTCGAGGCAAAGCCGAATGCCGACAGCCTCATCAAGCCGGGCGAGCTGATCGACCTGATCGAGGTCACCCCGCTGACCCTGACCGACCGGCGCATCTACAACCAGCTGCTTGAGAATGCCTGGGACGCGATCGACAAGCCGGTGACCCATGTCATCTCGAAATCGGCGCTGCGCGGCAGCCACAATTCCTATGACCGGGTCGGCGAAAGCCTCGAGCGGCTGATGTCGGCCATCGTCAAGATCGCGGTGGTCTGGAATGGCGAGCCGGCCATCGAGCGGGTCCAGCTGCTGGGCGGCAACCTGGAAAGCGGCCGGCCCGAGGGTTTTCTGGAATACGAAATCCCCTCGCGCCTGCGCCGGATCATCCGCAACAGCCAGGTCTTTGCCCGGCTGCAGCGCGAGGTGATGTTCGCGCTGTCCTCGAAATACGCGCTGACGCTTTACGAGATGATCCAGAAGCGTGGCAATCTGCGCTGGAAGGCCTCCGAGACCCTGACCCTTGCCGCGCTTCGCGGGATCATGGGGGTGCCCAAGGGCAAGCTTTCGTCCTGGTCGAACCTCAAGCTGCGCGCGATCGACCCGGCGGTCTCCGAGGTCAATGCGCTGTCCGATTTCATGGTCGAGATCCTGCCGGTCAAGACGGGTCGGGCGGTGACCCATGTCGAGCTGCGCTGGTGGCGCAAGGACGGCGATGCCAGCGGCGCCGCCGACCGGGCGCTGCAATTCTCGAAGGTCGGGCGCAAGGTCAAGGCCGAGGGCCGCGCCGAACAGATCGCCAACGAGCCCGAGCCGCGCCCCCGTCCGGCCTGGCTGGAACCCCATGGCGCCGCCCTGCACAGCGCCACCTATGAGACGGCCCGGCTGCGCCATCCCGGATACGACATCTATTTCGTGGAAGGGGAATGGCGCTCCTGGCAGGCCGATAAAGACGAGCCCAAGGACCCCGACCGGGCCTATCTGGCCTTCTTTCGCAGCTATGCCGAGAAGAATTCGCTCTGATGCCCGGCCAAGCCGCGCTAGGTCTGGCAATCAGAAGAAGCGCCGCTTGATCCGATCGATCAGCGAATAGGCGTAAAGCCTGCGCTTGTAGCTGGCAAAAGCCCGCTGCCCGGACCGCAGACCGGCAGGGTGGGCATCAAGGGCCAGGGAGATCCGCTGGCGGATGGCCGGCACGTCATCGGCACGAACGCAATATTCGGTCAGATACCAGAACAGGAACTTGTCCCGCCGCGAGGCATCAACCCTGTCGGGCATCGTAATGGCCTGCGTCAGGGCCTCAGAGGTGTGCACCTGCTGCGTGACCTGCCCGAAATCCGCCGCCGCGTAGCTGACGACCGGCTTGCCCTGGATCAGCGCCTCGAAAAGGACGCCAGAATTGGCGCCAACCACCAGCTCGGCATTGGCAATCAGCGTGTGGACCGAGGCGGTCGAGATCACCACATCTGGCCTTTGCGCCAGATCGTCCAGAAGCCCGGCAATCCTGCGGCTTCGGCAACGGGGATGCCGTTTGATGATCGTCCTCAATCCCCGCGCCGCTGCCGCATCGGCAACCCTGCGCATGACCTCGGGCGTCTCGATCCATCTGCCAACCGCCACGGAATCGTTCTGCACCTGCAGGGGCAGGAAGACGTAATTCGTGGCCGTGCCTTCGGCGTAATCCGGCTGCGGGTATTTCGACAGATTGCCGCTTTTCAGTTCCTGCGCCAGATCCCTGACAAAGCTCGAGGCGCGATCCGCATCCTGCCGGGCGATCGCATCGTGATAAAGCTCCGGCTGCCTGGCCAGTTGTGAGAAGCAGGCATAACCTATCGGGTCCATGCTGTAATAAGGCGGGATATAGGATTCCTTGCAGCGCAGGACATTTCCGGCATCCGGGCCGTGGGAATGAAAGCTGATGGTGAAGTCGCCCTGTCCTGCGGGCCGGGGCGTGCGTTCGGCCCCACGTGGCAGCCAGACAGGATCGATCAGGACTTCCAATTCGGCCAAGGCCGCCAGCAGCGAGCTGTAAAACAATTGATGCCGGTCACCGTCCTCGGGGCTGGCGAACCAGGCTTCCGGCACCTCAAGGGTAACCACCCTGCGGCCTGTGGCCATGTCAGCCATCTGCAAGGCTCGGTCGTGTCAGCATTTTTCCCCCATCGGGAACAGCAGCCTGCCGATCATACGGGCCGTCGGGCTGCGCAGATCGCGCACGAAGACCACCGGATTGCCCGAGAGACGTTCGGCCGCGGCGTCTCCGCCACGTTTGCGTACCAAAGGCGTCAGGAGAGGGACCCACAGACGCAGCATCTGTCGCGGTCCGAGCGTGCTGGCCTTGGAATAGGCCAGCCAGCGCAGCTTCGGATGCCGCCCACTCCAATGCATCTTGGCGAATGCCTCGGGATCGTCCAGCAGATCGGCGGCCAGATCCGGGCGGCCGCGCTTCCTGTAGGCCAGCGCCAGCAATGGGACCGATGACCAGAGCCGCCAGCTGAACAGGCCGTAATTGATCAGCTCGCCATCCTTGCTGGCGGGCTTCAGCTGCGTGTCCGCATAGGCCGCCTCGACAATCTCGAACTCGGCCAGATGCACCGGACAATCGGGCGGAGGTGCTGCGCGCGGCGGGAACAGTTCGTCTGCGCTCAGACCGAAGTAATCCCGGGCAATCCTGGCATTCCCCGTTGCTGCCGCAACCATGATCCGGTCGGCAACTTCACCCGTCAGAAGCCAGGGCGAGGGCATCGGCAGCCCCTGCTCGCGTCGCCATGCATTCAGGCGGGCCACGGCGGTTTCGATGAAGTTCAGATAGACGTTCTTGCCGGGAAAACGGCGCTTGTTGAACAGCCGGATCAGCTCGACATGGGCGCTGGACAGCCGGGCCTCATTGGTCTTCTCGCGGGCCAGGGGCGGCAGGCGGGTGATGTCGGGCAGGCGTGTGGCTTCGGCAAAATCCGCGATGATGTCCCAATCCACGCCGGGCTGACGCAGGTAGCGGCGGATATGGATGGCGTCCTTGTTCAGGGATTTCTCCCAAGTGCCGATCAGCCGGTCATAGTCCAGGCAGGAACGGGCCATGCCCGTCTGAAGCCATTCCGCGAAAGGAAGCGAGGTCGAGTTGATCGCGCCGCCGGCAACGAATTCGGCATATTGCGAATTCGCCCATTCGTCCTGCCTGCGCAGATAGACCACCATCTCGACATCGAAGTCCCGGAAGTCCTCGATCAGGGTCGCGGATTGCGGATTGAGGAAGAAACCCTCGGACGAGAGGATGATGGTGTGGATCTGCCCCGGCATCAGCGCCAGGCCGTTCAGCAGGTGCTGGCGCAGTTCTTGCCGGTTCTCCGGGTTCAGGAAGCCCGCATGGCCCGCCTGCTTGTGGGGTCGGCCGGGCTGCCAGAAAAGACCGACCTCGGGATACCAGATTCCCTTGCGCAGCAGGGCTGGCCGGTTGTCCTCCAGCAGGTGCTGCAACGCAGTGCTGCCGGTCTTGGTCGCACCAAGGTGGATGATCAGGCGCGGGCGTGGCCCGCTGGGCTGAAGGAGAGTGTCGGGGGGCGCGATGCGGCTGTTTCTGGCATAGCTGTTCAAGGCCTGCTCAAGGCCGCGCTCGGCGTCATTGGCCGGCTCTTGCAGGAACCCGGCGTAAAGATCCGCAGCTGCGATCGGGGTCAGGGCCAGCGCAGCCTCGATCAGGTCCTTGCGCTGCAACCGCGTTGCCATCAGCAAAAGCCCGTAGGCTCCGGCATGGACATGTGATTGCGACAGTTGCGAAGGGTCCGAGATCAGGTCCCGAGGCCCCATACCCGTGCGGTTCAGGGTCTTGGCCAGCTTCTTGATGAAAGTGCCCGCCGCGCGTTCGGCGACGGCCGTCTTCCAGGCAAAGCCGAAATACAGGTGATGCAGGAATTGCGAGACCTGGAAACGCGAGAACCACCAATGCGGTGAATCCGGCTGCAAGGCACCGGCATGCTGCAGCTGCTCGATGACGGAATCGAAGTTCTGCAGCTGGTCCTTCACGTCGGCCATGGTCTGGGCGCGCCGCACGGCGGAATCGCTGCGGATGCGATAGACGACCCCATCGCTGTCGCAGACCGAAATGATCGGATTGGCCAGATAGGCCTGCAGCAGATAGGCGCGCTCTTCGCGATAGGAGGTCAGGAAGCGGATCTGATGCTGGTTGAGAAAGTCCCGGCGATAGAGCCAGTTCCAGAAATGCCGCGAATGGGCGATCTGCGGATATTCGGCGATCGAGGTCCGGCGGACCTCAGTGGGGAAAAAGGTCTCGGTGACATCCGGGCGCATCTGCTGGATGACGCCGTCCTGATCCTCGACCTGCTCATTCAGTTTCCGATAGCGCACCATGTCGGCGCCATCGGCCTCGGCCATGGCGACAACCCGCCCTAGATGGTCGGGATCGGGCATGTAGTCATCGGGATCGATGAACAGGACATAGCGGCCGCGGGCCTCGTCCACCCCCTGGTTGCGGGCAAAGCCCGGACCGATATTGTCGCTGCGCTTGATCAGCCGGATCCGGGGGTCACGGGCGCAATAGCCTTCGACGATCTCGGCCGAGCGGTCCGGACTGACATCGTCGATCAGGATGACTTCGAAATCCTGGAAGCTCTGCCGCTGGATCGAGGCCAGGCAGTCCGCCACATAGCGTTCGACGCCATGGACCGGAATAACGATCGACAGCACGGGCTCGGCCGAGACCTCGGTCGGGATGGGACGGACCGGGCGATGCGCCTCGATATAGTCCAGTACATCTTCGATCCGGGACGGGGTCTCACCCGTGGGCAGGTGGTAGATCGTGTACCAGATGTAGGTCGCGTGAAACATCTCGGCCAGATCGCGCGGGCGTCGGCGATGCGGCACGGTTGCGCGGTCATCGGTCAGGCCCCAGCCAGCATAGAAGGGCGCGCCGAAACAGACCACCTCCTTGCCGGCCAGCAGGGCCTCGAAGCCCATGCCACTGGTGCCGACATAGACCTTGTCAACCAGATCGAACAATTCGAACGGATTGACGCTGTCGCGCATGATCCGCACGCGCCCCTTGTTGGTCAGCTGATCGAAATAGCCCCGCCTTGTGCCGTTCTTGACCCAGTTGAGGTCCGGGTGGGTCTTGACCAAAATCTCGGCATCGGGGTTTTCCGCGATGGCGGCATCCAGCGCGGCCCTGAACTCCTTGTCCGAGGCACGCCCATAGAAGGTCGAGGCATCCGAGAAGTTCTGGTCGATCACCAGCACGCGCCGCGCATAGCCCGGAGAGACGACCGGACGGTAGAAAGGCTGGGAATTGTATTTCGAGATCCTCGCCTCGACGATGCGCCGCATGACCCGTTCCGCCCGCGCCCTTTCGTCGTCGGACAGTGCAAAGTCGCTGTTCAGCTTCTCGTCCAGACGGGTCTCGTAATCGGACATGTAGTACTGGGCGCGGTCATCGAAGATGTAGCCCAGACAGGCCTGCCCCGGATCGCGCGAGGCCAGGGCTTCGGACCAACTGGTGGTCGAAGCGAGAAATCCCATCTCGAAGAACAGGACGGGGTCGGTAACACGGACATGCGGCAGCAGGGTCTTGGTGCTGTCATGCGATTTCGACAGATCATCCAGGATTGCGCCATACATCAGCACCGGCGCATCGCCATCGATGCCCGGTTCGTCGACCGCGATCAGATTGGGAAAGACGCGGGACAGGTTGGCCGAGAATGCCCCCTTCAGGTTCGCCCGCTGGAAGCCGATCCGATGCGACAAAAAACGCCGGGCAAGCAGGTCCTCGCGGAAGTCGGTGACTTCCCTGGATTGAGGCCGCCCCAGCAGGGAAAGGAACTTCTTGTAAAGCGCGTTCCCCGCGCCGGAAGTGTCGTGATTTCTGCTCATCGTCATGACCGGGTCCAGGGGGTGTCTGATTGATCTGCCTCGCGCGGTCAGGCGACCCGGTTTTGACCCAAGTCACCGCGCTCATGCAGACTCTGCCCTTCTTGTTTTCCGCCTATAGGGCAAACCGTCAAAAGGAGATAGAGAGGCCAGTGGCTGCGGGTGCCCACAAGGCCAGCGTCTTTTTACCCATCCACTTCCATCAGCAGTCCGATCAAGCCGCCAATTCCCGGCGCGCCATCTTTGGCGGGCGGGTTCCAGGACATGGTGTGCTGCACGAGGGGTTTTCTGCCGTTCATGGCTTGCGGGCACAGCGTCAGGCTGCCGCGCACCTCGAGCGGCGGTTCTTTTGGTGACCACAGCAACAGATGCTTCAACTGCTTGAGTGGGCCACCTTCCTTGGGGCTGATCTGGGTGGAATAGGGGCCTCTTTCGCCTGCGCTGGATTGGAACAGGATGGCCGGCTCGGCACGAGTGGCGATCAGGTAGCAGGCCAGCAGGCGCCCGGCGGTGGAAAAGGGCAGATCCGAGCGGAACGGGAAAAGCCCGCAGTTCAGAAGGCGGTTGGTGAATGTCCCGGAAGCCGGGATATCGGGAAGGACGACCTGCAGGTCGCGGCCCGAAAACTCCTGCCGCAGATCCGGATCGCGTGCCGGGACCCGGGCCGAAGAGCCCGCCTCGATCACCTCGGCGGCGAGGGTGGCAAGGAAATCGGTCTCGGTCGAGTAATGCGGGTTTTCCTTGTAGAGCCGATCCGCATCGAGATGGGCAAAGCGTTCGCGCCACAGCCTTTGCGCATCGACCTGCGTCAGACGATGGCCTTCCAAAGTCTGGCGCAGGGCGTTTCGATAGGGGTTCTTTTCGGCGCCGGTCGCCTCGGCCTTGTTATAAAGAAGAACGGGCAAAACCCGATATCCGCGCCGCGCGCAGATCTCGAGCAGCCACTCCAGATGGTAGCTCAGGACTGCCGGAGACTGCCTGTTCAGGACGTAATTGGCCTCATTGAGGGAGTATTCCCACAGGATGACGGGATTTTCCGGAAGCTCGGTGCAGGTCAGCAGCCTGTAGATCCCCATCGCCGAGGTCGCCGCCCCGATGCTGAGATTGACGATCCGTTCCGGTTCGGGATGGATCTGCTTGAGCTTGTCCACCCAGCCATTGGTCAGGAGGGAGTTCGATCCGCCCAGGATGACGAAGGAGGCGGGTGTCTGGGTGTTGGTCATCTGGGTGCGGGTTCCGTTGTTCCGGTTCAATCCATGATCACCGGCCGAAAGAAGGCCAGCAAGATCTGACAGATGGTCAGGGCCGTTCGGCCAGCGACACCACCTCTTCGTGCCGAAGGTCCATGCGCCCGCGCAACCCGTCCCGGATTGCCGCGTCCAGCATGCGCAGGAAGATCGCGCGGTTCGCGCCGTAATCCCGCGCCTTGCGTCGCCATTTGACCAGAAGCAGCGGCACCAGCGGCCAGAACAGCGGCCCCGCCGCGATGCGATAAGCAAAAAGCGCGTTGCGATACATGTAATAGACCTTCCACAAAGGGGTCAGCACCACGCCGCTTTCTCCCTGCCGGGCCTCGGTGTCATGCTCAAAGCGGATCTGCGGCGCGAAGCCGATCCGCAATCCCTTGCGTCGCATCTGCAGGGTATACATCTGGTCGTCGCCATAGACGAACAGCCGGCCATCCGGAAAACCTGCCCGCGCGATGACTGCACGCGACAGGAACAGCCCGACAAAGGACGCCATGTCGATATCCACCACCGGTGCTCCGGCAGCATAGGCTGTATCCTGCAGGTGAAATCCGCGTCGGCCCTTTCCCGACAGGGTGTGAAGAAACTCGCGCGCCCGCCAGAAGGGATTGCGATAGGGACGGTTCATTTCGCAGATCCCGCCTGTGGGCCAGAAGACCGCAGCCCCGATCGCATCCCAGCCCTGCTTGTCCATAGCATGGAAGGCGGCAATCGCCTTGGGTGCCGGACGGCCGTCATCGTCCATGACCACCAGCCAATCCGGGTCGAAGCGCCGGACAGCCTCGCGCATGCCCTGGTCAAAACCGCCCGCCCCGCCCAGATTATCGGCGCTGCGGCAGATGCTCAGGCGCGGATCGCCGTTCTCGGCCAGCCATTCGGCGGTTCCGTCGCTGGAGGCGTTGTCGAAGACCAGAACGTGGTCGACCCCTTCTTCCAGAAGGCGCTTCACCGTCACCTGAAGCTTCTCCAGGCGATTATGCGTGACGACGACGGCAGCCAGGATCAACCGGTTGC
Organism: Paracoccus litorisediminis; assembly: GCF_009711205.1. Lineage (GTDB taxonomy): Bacteria > Pseudomonadota > Alphaproteobacteria > Rhodobacterales > Rhodobacteraceae > Paracoccus > Paracoccus litorisediminis. The sequence goes on from NZ_WMIG01000041.1 coordinate 11,389, forward strand.
TGGAGGACGAAGAGCCGGTCATTGGCGGCGACTTTCATGTTCGAGAAACGGGCCAGCCCATGGCCGCAAGGCCGCGCGGATCAGTTTTCCAGCAGTCGTTTGAAATGGCGGACCAGCAGCAGCAGCCCGAAAAACAGCGTGACCGCAGCAACAACGGCGACATAGCCGGGGCTGATATATTCGCCGCCATAGGTTGGATAAAGTCCCTTGCGCATCAATCCGATCAGATGGACCAGCGGATTGTACCACAGGATATCCTGCGCAATCTTCGGGATGGAATCGAAGGTAAAGAAGATGCCGGAGATCAGGAAAAGCGGTCGGGTCAGGATCGACCAGATGCGCTCATAGGCCGGGAAGGACGTCATGATGAAGCAATTCAGCGTGCCAATTCCCGCAGCCAGGAAAATAGCCAGCACCATGGTCAGGGCCAGTGGCCCCAGATCGACCCAGAAAGGCAGCCCATAGATCACGAGGATCCCGGTCACCACGATTGCGGCGACGATGATATCGGTCAGCCCGTTCAGCAATAATCGCGCAATCAGCGTATCCATGAAGGTCACGCAGGGATAGGCCATGAAAGGCTTGGAAAATTGCACTGATCGCGCCATTTTCTGGGATAACGAATTGAACATGGCAAAGGGCAGATACCCGCTGGCATAGAACAAGGCGAAGTTTTCGCCGATCAGCGGCCTGCGCAGCGCAAGTGAGAACAGCAGGGACAAAAGCGCGATACCCAGAACAGGATCGAGGATTGCCCACAGATACCCGCCCACGGAACGGCCATATGTCGTCGCCATCTCGCGCAGCATCAGCGCCAGCACGGTCCGGCCCATCTGGAAACGCGGACGCTTGCGGACATGATGTAGTTGTCCGGCCGGGGAAGGGGATACGGGCGTCAGTTTGACAGACATATGAATTCGGGCCGCTGGTCTTGGCGTATGGGCGCATGTAACAAGCCTGCAGGGGTGGAAACAACCGAAAGCATGACAACGTGAAACAGACCTCACCCGTGGACAAGGAGCAGGCCGATAAGGGTGCGCTCACCCCTGCGAGACTGGTCAAACCCGTTGTCCAAGCCACCCTCACACCGTCAGCGCCAAGGACCGTGACCAGCCCGGTCTCGCGGATCACCAAGCAGGCGGATGTCGTGCGCCCGACGGTTCCCAACGCCCGGATGGAACTGCGCCACAAGCTGATCCTGCTTTCCTTCCTGCTGGTCGTCGGCCTGCCCACGCTGATCAGCGCCTGGTATCTGTGGACGCGCGCCGAGGACCAGTACATCTCGACGGTCTCTTTCTCGGTTCGCAAGGAAGATGCGAGCCCCAGCATCGACATTCTGGGCGGTATCACCCAGTTGGCCAGCAATACGACGGCCTCGGATACCGACATCCTTTACGACTTCCTGGGCAGCGAGGACATCGTCTCCAAGATCGACAAGACCATGGACCTGCGCGCCCGGTTCTCGAAGGCCTGGCCAGATGATCCGGTCTTTGCCCTGAACCCCAGCCTGCCCATCGAGGATCTGACAAAATACTGGCGTCGTCAGGTCCGCGTCCTCTACGACACCTCGACCCGGCTGATCACGCTGCAGGTTGCCGCCTTCACCCGCGAGGACGCTTATGAGATCGCGCGCGCCGCTTTTGACGAAAGCAGCCGGACGATCAACAGGCTGTCCGACATCGCCCGCGAAGATACCACCCGCTTTGCCCGCACCGAGCTGGAAAAGGCCCAGGCACGCCTGACCGAAACCCGTCAGGCCCTGACGACCTTCCGGATGCGGACGCAGATCGTCGACCCAAAGGCCGATCTCTCGGGCCAGATGGGGGTCCTGAATTCACTGCAGGCGCAGCTGGCTGAAGCCCTGATCACACTCGACACATTGCATAATGTCGCCCGCGACGACGATCACCGGGTCACCCAGGCCAAGCAGAAGATCGACGCCATCCGCGCCCGGATCGTAGACGAACGCGCCAAGCTTGGTGCCGCCGGAGAGGGGCCGGCCGGCGAGAGCTATGCCCAGTTGATGGCCGAATACGAGAAGCTCGCCTCGGATATGGAATTCGCCGAAGTGACCTTCCGCTCGGCCCAGGCCGGCTATGAAACCGCCGTCGCCGAAGCCATGCGGCAGTCGCGCTATCTGGCCGCCCATATCGAGCCCAAGATCGCGGAATCCTCTCTGGCACCGCGCCGCGCCTGGCTGCTGGCCAGTGTCTTCGGCGTCATGCTGCTGGGCTGGTCGATCATGCTGCTCATCTATTACAGCATTCGCGATCGGCGCTGATCATGATCGTCTTGGAGGACCTCACCAAGATCTATCACACCAAGGGGTTACGAACGGTGATTGCGGATCGCGTCAACGCGGTCTTTCCCACCGGGCAATCCGTGGCCCTGCTGGGACGAAATGGTGCGGGGAAATCCAGCCTGCTTCGAATGATCGCGGGCACGATGCTACCGACCTCGGGGCGGATCCTCAGCGATGGAACGGTTTCCTGGCCGGTCGGCTTTGCCGGAAGCTTCCATGGCGAGCTGACCGGGGCGCAGAATGTCCGCTTCGTGGCCCGGATCTACGGCGTCGATACCGATGCCCTGGTCGATTATGTCGAGGACTTCGCCGCGATCGGCCCCAGCTTCCACAAGCCCTTTGGGACCTATTCCTCGGGCATGAGATCGCGCCTGGCGATGGGAACCAGCATGGGGATCGATTTCGACACCTATCTGGTCGATGAGGTCACCAGTGTTGGCGATGCCGCCTTCAAGGAAAAATCGCGCGCCGTGTTCACCGATCGCATGAGGTCTGGCAGCGCGGTGGTCGTCAGCCACTCCATGCCCTTCATTCGCCGTGTCTGCACGATGGGCGCGGTTCTGCATCGCGGGCGTCTGAGGGTTTTCGACGACGTGAACGAGGCCATCTATTTTTACGAACGGGGCTTCACCTCTCAGGGGGGATGAGCGGGTTCTGGCGATCCGTCCATCCCCTCCCATGCTGCGCGCCGCTGCCGATACATGGCAGACGCGCAGCATGAGGTCTGTGCGCTGTGTCCCTAGTCCACGACGACCGAGAACAGATCGAAATCATCCGTTGGCGTAAGGTTCAGCTCAAAGAACGTCTTGTTTCGTGCAATCCGGTCATCGTCCCAGTCCCACCAGCCAAGCTCCAGCATCTGCTCGATAACGCTCGGGCTGAATCTGCGGCGGATCTCACGGGCGGGACTTCCTCCGATGATCGAGAAGGGCGGCACCGACTTCACGACGGTTGCTCCCGCCCCGATCACCGAACCATGCCCAATCTGGACACCCGACAGCACGCTGACCTTGTCCCCGATCCAGACATTATGCCCCACCTCGACCGGACCCTTCGTTTCAACGGCCGGGGTGAAGCCGAAGCGCTTGTTGAACCAGACCTGCTGGTTGGGCATATCGGTCCGGTGATTGCCGGATATGAGCGCAACATACCGTCCGAAGGCGCAGTATTTCCCGATCCTGACCACTCCGCGCGCGGTAAAATCCCCTTTGATCGCAGTGTACTTGCCGCTCAGGACCGACCCCTGAAGATCCCATTTTGCTTGGGCTCCCCGGATGTTTCCCGCAGCGACAGCTGAAGCATCCGCTAACGAGTAGAACTCGCTCAGTTCATCCTTGGAAAATAAGTTTCCTATGCCCTGCTCTGCCTTGCTCACGGCAGGTTTTGAATTGGTGCTGCGCCCGCTTGGGTCTGCTTTGCGCAGGTTGGAACGGCCCGACTTAGCCAGTGAAAATCCAAAACGCATCAGCTCTCCAAGGTGACAGGCAATTCTCATTTCATGCTTATCAGGCCTGCATCTTCCGGCTCAAGCCGAGCCGTTATTCTACAGCCAGCCCCAAAATGGATCAGGGTTCGACCATAAAGGCGGGCATTGCCTGCCCTCCTGTCTGCGACGCGACAAAAGCCGCGGCCGTGTCCAGTGCCTCGCGGATGGTGACATCCATGTCCAGATAGCGATAGGTCCCGAGGCGACCGACAAAGGTCGTCTTGTCCTGCGCCCTGGCCAGATCGACATATCGCGCCAACAGGGATTTCTCCTTCACCAGACGGATCGGGTAATAGGGAATGTCTTCGTCACCGGCCGGGCGCGAATATTCGCGATAGCAGATGCTGCCCTGATGGTTTTCCCAGGGGCTGAAATGCTTGTGCTCAGTGATCCGGGTCCAGGGCACGTCAGGATCCCCGTAATTCATCACGGCGCAGCCCTGATAATCGCCATCATGGGTGAAGCGTTCGAAATCCAGCGTGCGATAGCCAAGCCGCCCCAGCCGGTAATCGAAGAACCCATCAAGAGGGCCTGACCAGAAGACATGATCCGCCGCTTCGGCCATGGCCGGGTTATAGGCCGTCTCCAGTTCGACGGTGATCCGGGGATGATCGAGAATGGCGGAAACCATGGCCGTATAGCCATCGCGCGGGATGCCCTGGAAGCGGTGGGCGAAGTAATTGTCGTCATAGTTGAAGCGCAGAGGCAGACGCTTGAGGATGCTGGCGGGCAGCTCGCTGGGGAGGCATCCCCATTGCTTTTCGGTATAGCCCTTGAAGAAGGCCTCGTAGAGTTCTCGGCCGACAAAGCGCAGGGCCTGCTCCTCAAAGGTCCGTGGGTTCTCGATCGAGCGGTCGGCCTTGCTGTCGATGAAGGCCCGCGCCTCGTCCGGCCCCATCGTCCTGCCAAAGAACTGGTTGATCGTGTGCAGGTTCACCGGAAGCGAATAGACTGCGCCCTGCGCGGTGGTCTTGACCCGGTTCAGGAACGGCACGAACTCGGCGAAGCGATTGGCATAGGCCCAGACATCCGCATCGTCGGTGTGGAAAATATGCGGCCCATAAACATGCATCATGACGCCGGTTCCGGCATCGCGCTGGGTATGACAATTGCCGGCGATATGGGGGCGACTGTCGATGACGCGGCAGTAATAGCCTTTTTCGGCGGATTTTCTTGCGATGACGGCGCCCGAGAGTCCTGCGCCGACGATGAGCAGTGTCATGATCCTTGGTCCCGATTTTCTGGCGGTGTGCCTGGTTGTTTCCGGGCTTTTGGGTTCAGGAT
>NZ_WMIG01000042.1 GCF_009711205.1 Paracoccus litorisediminis
ACGACCGGAGACATCAGCCCCATGAGCCTGAAACACATGCTTCGCCAGATCGAGCCCGACCGTGATAATCTCCGACATGACCGCTCTCCTGTGTGGATCCTCGCAGACCCACCTTGGCACACCGATGCCGTCGGGGGGCGGTCACATCATCAGAGCCTCTGCGCGGTGCAAGTAAATTCGATTTTTCTCTATCATCAAAGGTCCGCTTCGTCCGTATTACCGACGGGCTTCGTGTCGCTATCTTGCGGCCACCAGCGCCGGGGATTGCGCCTTAACGCATCCAGGGAACTGGTGCGGCAGATCGCGGGTCATTCGGACACGGCGAGATGAGACATGATCAAGGCCAGCACGACGGCGGAAATGATTAAAACTAACATTGCGGAGTTGTTCGACATGACGTGACCTGTGGGTCATTTTGCTTTGACTTGAATCTGATAGATTGAGCGACAGGCGGTCAAGCACTGGACGGATTACGACCTACAGGGGTAACTTCAGGGCCACAGGATTGATCAGGCTCGATACTGAAAGATGCTGTATGCGTCGCCGATCCCAGTGTGTTGGAGCCCATGATCGATGTTGAGAAACTCCCGCTGCAAAACGACGCAATCGCACCGACCGGCTGGGGACTGATCCTTGCCGGGCTTGCCTTGGGGCTTGCATTGTTAATTGGCGGTCCGGTGGTGTTGGGATTTCCCGCCCCCATAACCAGCATCCTTTTTCCTGCCCTGCCCCTCTTCGCGCTGGCCGCTTCTGCAGGCCCAGGCCGAACTGGCTTGTTTTGCCCGCTTCGATTGCGTGACGCGTTCCTGATCCCGGCTTTTGCCGCGCTGGCAATCATGCTCACGCTACTGGCCGCGTTAGCTATCAGCCAACCATGAACGAAAACGAACAAGTTTGAATAGGAGATCAAGATGACGAAACACTTGATGATTGCAGCTCTTCTCGTGCTTGGAGCTGTCACCCCGGCCCTCGCCGACATTCCCTTTTTCAATGCAACTTGTCCGAGCCATATTGAGGTGCATTCCGACGCGGGCGGTCCCGTTTACCTGAACGGCAACGAAGCTAAGCTGCATCGGTTCAACGCGAATTACTACGAGGCTGTCAGGGACCACATCACCGTCTCGATTAGCGTCAATCCCGACAACAGCCTTGCCGTCTCATATACCAAGGGAGGTGCGAACGGCATCTGCCAAGTGAATGCGCATCAGCGGCAGGGCCGCAAGGTGCAGGAGCCGGTCGCACCCAAGCTTGCCATGACCACGTCCGAGATGTCGCGTTTCTGCAGGGGCGAGGCTGCAAGCCATTTCAACGTCCGGCCGGCCGATCTGACCGTGAATTCGGCCTTCAAGGTGGGTAATCGCTACGTTTCACAGGGCTGGTTCGACGGCACGCGCGGCTCGACCTTCTTCAACTGCTTCTTTGACGGCCAAGGCCATTTCCAGAGCTTAAATTGAACCTGGCTAGAAGCCGAGTTGCGCGGACTATCTATCTTCGTTTTGCGGCGCCTGCGCAGCTAACAACCGCAACGTCCGCACATCTAACATACCGCGACCCTACCCGGGCTTAACCTCCCGGACGGTCATAGGATAACCCGCCTGACGGCAGGGCGCAGACAGAGAGTGGTCAACTCGGACTAATTCAGGAAGACTCACGAGAAGAGGGCTTCATGGCCATTCCCTCTTTTCAGAGTCCTTTTTCTCTCTTTCTCGTTTTTCAGTTTCACACTGGCCACTCCACACCCAATTTTTCCCTTTCTTCCCGGAAGCAGTCAGGCATCATCCCCGGCGGAACCCGATCCGGAGCGTCAATTGAGCGTCTATACCCCTTTGCAGGGACGACTTTCCACGTTGAGCGTGCCCAGCGTCAGGATGAAATTCTCGGATATCGAAGAGATCATCGAGCGCGCCCTGCCTCCCAGCGCAAGGCAATATTCGGCCTGGTGGGGCAATAACGATCAAGGCGGGAAGAGACATTCCGCCTCCTGGCTGCAAGCCGGATTTCGGGCTGAGGACCTCTCGCTCGAGATGGAGGAGGTGAGCTTCACGAGGGTGGATCAGCCGGCGGTCCGGGCGGTCTTCCGGACTGGCTTCCACGTTTCGCTCAACGCCTCATGGGTCGCCGCGGGCGAGATCGCGGTTTCCGCTCTAGGCAAGTTGGCTTTCCCACAGGCACCGGTGGCCGCCGGGATTTACCGCTTCAGGTTTTCAGGCGGAACAGGCCACCGATGCTATATCGGGGAGAGCGCCAACCTGCGCAACCGCTTTGGCTTTTACCGCCAGCCTGGTTCGACACAGGCAACCAACCTGCGGCTCAAGGCACTCATGCTCGAGCACATCTCAGGTGGTGGCAGGATCGAGGTCGACATTATCACCGAGATCGGCGGCCTGACCCATGGCCCTAAGCCCACAGAAGCGAACCTCAGCAGCAAGGCGGTGCGTCGGCTCTTCGAGCAGGCGGCGATCGTCGCCGATGACGCGACCGAGATCGAGTCGCTGAACCGCTAGCATGGCGCGGCCTTGGTTCCGAAATTAACCAACCCGTCCATCAGCGCGCTGCAAGTCGATTCAGACTAGCTCGTCACGCATCGGGTCTATTGGCGCCGCGGCCGACGGTGTGGCAACGAGATCCCACTGGTCCCGAGGTGACGGGCGTAGAAAAGGCCGGCAATGAATGCTGTGACCGTCATTCCGAACATTGCGGCTTGATGACCCATGTCTCGCATCCTCCTCAATGTCGCCGAAGTGGTCAAATGACCCCGGATCCGCAGGATAATAGCATCCCGAGCCAGGCATTACCACCGCGAGGGGCAGCCGCTGCTGCGGTGTCCCGAACACATTTCATCCTTCTCATTATCGCCGACCCACATGCAGATGAAAAAAATATTGCTGCGCGCTCATGGAGAAGGTAAACATGATGAAGATATTCACTGATATCTCACGTTGGCTACTGACTCGCCGCTCACTCGAAGCCGCAATGCCTGGGGCAAATCTGCCGCCGGAGGCGCAGAGACGCATCATCTCGCCCATCACTGCGCCGACGTTGCAGCTGTCCTCATCGCCCTGCTTCGCGAGCCACATTGGCGGGCCCGAGCAAACGCAGCCCTCGGGCGGGAACTGACCGATGCCGAGACGGTCTGCCTGGGTGCTCTGGCCTTTCTCCATGACATCGGAAAGCTCGCGCCGGGCTTCCAGGCGAAGGCCTGGCCGGAGGGGCATGGCCTCTTGTTGCGTGGGCATCTTGAATGCGGCTGGCTCTGGACAAATCTTCCGCGACCCGATGCATTGGCAGGTGCTGCGGCGCAGCTTTTCCGCGGGGCGGAAACGCGTCCGGAAGAATGGCTGGCGGCGATCTTCAGCCATCACGGTCAACCCGTGCAGATGCCTGAGAATGGCCTGGCAAGGAAAGCATTCCCCGCTCTCGATGGGTATGACTGGGAGGCCGAAGAGGCCGTTCTGGGACAGGCATTGCTGGCCTGGTTCCCGGAGATCCGGTCCAACAGCCTACCGCCCGCCGAACCTGCATTTCTTCATTTTTTCGCGGGTCTGCTGACATTGGCCGACTGGGTCGGCTCTGATCGGAGTGCCTTCCCTTTCGTGCCCGAGTTCACGCCCGGATACTGGGAGCTCGCGCAAGCGCGGGCCGCCGGGCGCGTCGCCGAGATCGAACTCGGTGCAAGTCCGGCCCTCCGCGGCCCCGCGGGTTGGGGGATGATTTCAGATCATCCGTCACCACGTCCGGCTCAGGAAGCTGTGGGTCGGTTGCCGGTGAGCGAGCGGCTGGTGCTTCTCGAATCCGAGACCGGATCGGGAAAGACCGAGGCCGCACTCTGGCGGCTGTCCGCATTGCTGGAGGCGGGCGAGGTTGATGCGCTTTACTTTGCAGTGCCGACGCGGGCGGCGGCGCGCCAGATCCATGGCCGGATCAACGATGCGTTGAAGCGCATGTTCAAAGAGCCGCCGGAGGCCGTCCTCGCCATTCCCGGCCAGGCCATTGCCGGAGAAGTCCGCGGGCGGAGACTGCCCGACTTCAAATACCTTTGGGATGACGGGCTGAGCAAGCCGGCCCGCTGGGCCGCGGAGCATTCCGCGCGCTATCTGGCGGCACGCGTCGCTGTCGGGACGGTGGACCAGATGGCCCTGGGTGGGCTGCAGGTCAAGTTCGCCCATCTGCGCGGCGCGGCTCTCTCCCGCGCGCTTCTCGTGATCGACGAGGTCCACGCTTCCGACCCCTACATGACCGAGACGCAGCTGGCGATGGTCGAAAGCCACCTGGCGCTTGGCGGTCATGTGCTCCTGATGTCGGCAACACTGGGTGCCGCCGCACGCCGGCGTTGGCGGCGCGAAGCGCCTGCCGATCTCGCGAGTGACAGCAACCTCCCCTACCCGGCCGTCTGGACGTCCTGCGGCCTGCAACCCATCGCCGCCGAGCCGGAATCGGGTAAGTCGGTCTCGGTCCGGTCTCATGACGGCTGGTCGGCCCGTGAAGCGGCCAATCTGGCGCTCGACGCGGCAAGGCGGGGCGCGCGCATTCTGGTGATCCGCAACACCGTCTCCCGAGCCCAGGAGACCTTCAACGCCTGCAGGGCCGTGGCGCCGGAACTCCTCCTCGCCGTCAACGGCATCCCCACCCTTCACCACAGCCGCTTTGCCGCGGAGGACCGCGCGCTTCTCGATCACGCTGTCGAGGCGGCGATCGGCAAGGACAGCCCCTTGGGCGGCCGCGTTGTCATTGGCACGCAGACGCTCGAGCAATCCCTCGATCTCTGCGCCGACATCCTGATCACCGATCTCTGCCCGATGGATGTGCTGCTGCAGCGGATCGGGCGGCTGCATCGTCACAAGCGGCCACGTCCTGAAGGTTTCTCCGAGCCGCAATGCATCGTGCTCTGCCCCGAAGACGGCCTCGATGCCTTGACGCGCAGAGCCGAAAACGGCCTGGGTGCCTATCCCGGCGGCCCGGACCTCTCGGGGATTTATGTCGATGTGCCCGGCCTCCAGGCCACGCTCGATCAGATCCAGACCCATCCGCGATGGGAAATCCCGCGGATGAACCGGCAACTCGTCGAGGCGGCGACCCATCCCGATGCGCTTGACCTGCTGGCCGAGGCCAGGGGGTGGCAGAGCTATCGCCAAAGTGTCATGGGCAAGGCCACGGCCGAGATGCAGACAGCCGGGCTTCGCCTGCTCGATCGCAGCGCTCCCATGGTCTCCCCCGGCGGCCGCGTGAACTGTTTCCCGGCTGATGAAGATATCCGCACCCGGCTCGGCGAACAGGGCGCCATCATCGAATTGCCGAGCGGCACGATCGGCGTCTTCGGCGCACCCATCCGTCGTCTTGCCCTGCCCGCCCTTTGGTCCCGCGGCCTTACAGGGGAAGAGGTGGCTGAGGTATTCCGCACCCCGGAGATGATGATCTCCGTTCTCGACAAGGCATTCACCTACGGTCCGGAAGGGCTCCAACGAAAAGGGTCTGACAATGCTTGATCTGCTGCATGAACCGCTAATCGAGACCAATGCCGGCCGGCAGAGCTTGCCGGGCCTTCTCGCGGCAATGGCGCGAGGCGAGGTGCAGGCTTTCCCTGCCCTCAGGCCCCATCAGCGACCGGCATGGCACATGTTTCTGGTCCAGCTTTCGGTGATGGCGCTGGATACCGCGAAACGGCGGGATCTGCCGCTCGAGGAAGATGGCTGGCGCGCGGCATTGCGGGGCCTGACCCCGGACTTTCCTGATGATGAAGCGTGGCATCTGGTCGCGACCAGCCCTGACCGGCCGGCCTTCCTGCAGCCGGCAGATCCTGGGGGTCTGAAATGGCAGGACGTCGCCACCCCTGACGCGCTGGATATGTTGATCACCTCGCGCAACCACGACATCAAACGCGAGATCGCAAGGAATGCTGAGCCGCAGGACTGGATCTTTGCACTGGTCAGCCTCCAGACGATGGAAGGGTTTGGCGGCGCCGGGAATTACGGTATCGCCAGGATGAATGGCGGCTCTTCCTCCCGGGTTCTCATGGGGCTCGCGCCAGCGCGGAAAGGTGCCTCGGACATCGACCCTTCGGCCTGGTGGGCAAGAGACGTGTCCAGGTTGCTTGAGACCCGCAAAGGGGTCACCGGCAAATGCCTGATCTGGCAGGAGCCGTGGCCTGAAGGCAGCATGCTGGATCTCACTGCGCTGGACCCGCAGTTCATCGAGGTTTGTCGTCGGATCCGTCTTGTCGAAACCGAGGGCAGGCTGACCGCCCAACGCAGCACATCCAAGGCTGCGCGGATTTCCGGGAAAGATGCCAAGGGCAATACCGGGGATCCGTGGGCCCCGCTGAATATTGCCGAGGGTAAGAGCCTTACCCTTGGTGACCAGAACTGGACGCATGAACTGCTGGTGCGACTACTCTTCAGCGACAAGCCGGAATGGGTCGCTCCTCCCCTTGCACAGCATCATGCGGCCGAAGCGAACGAGCCCATGCTGCTCGTGGCCGAAGCTTTTGCGCGCGGCAATTCCAAGACCGACGGGTTCAAGTCCCGCATCGTGCCGGTCCCGATGGCGATGGTCAGGAAAATGTTTGGAGCCCAGCCCAGACCGGTTGCAAGCGGGCTCCTGGCCGATATCGCATCGATCGACCTGGCATTGCGCAATGGTCTGGCCACGGTCGCTGCTCGCGGCAGCTCAGGCAAGCTGGACAAGCAAAATTACCAACGCAGCAGGCCCGCCTGCGAGGCCCTTCGCCGGAAGGCGGATGAGCTGTTCTTCCCCGAACTCTGGAAAAGGATGGAGGTTACCGATGATGACGGCTTTGCCCCTCTCAGACGAGAATTCCTTGAGGAATTGGCGATGATCGCACGCAACGAGTTTCAACGCGCCAGCCCCGGCATTCCCTGCTCCACGCTCATGCGGCCGCGGGCAGAGGCGCGTGGGCGCCAGGCATTGGAGCGTGGGCTCCACGCCGCAATGCGAAAGCTGAATGACCCGGAGGATGCCGATGGCCGACCCTGAAAACAAAACCGCGCGGCGCGCCCTGTCGATTGCCGCGGCCCTGGCCGCGACAACCCCAGGCGAGAAGGCCGAGGCGCGACGCATGGATGCGGCCGGGTCGCCGCTCTTCTGGCGTCAGGCAGCGCGGCTCGAGCTACCACAGTCGCAGGAAGCCATGTGGCTGAGATTCACGCGCATGGTCGCACTGATGACACCGGCCGGTCGGGATATCTCCATCCATGACGACGGCCGCCCCCTTGGCGCCGCTCTTGCCGATGCCAAACTCAGCGAGCAGCGTTTCGCCCGCCTTCTGGCAGCCAGGGGAGCGACACGCGATGACGCGCTGGAACGCGCCATCCGCATGCTGGCACGGACAGGAAAAGGTCTCGATGTCACGGACCTCGCCAATGCGATCCTCTGGCCTGACGAAACCAGCAGGCTTGCCCGAACCTACTACCGTCAATTTGCCAAACAGATGCCCGAGGAGCTTGAAAATGACTGAACCCCGTTTCCTGCAGATCCACTTCCTGGCGCCCTATGCAGCTGCGCTTTTGAACCGCGACGATTCCGGTCTCGCCAAGCGCCTCCCTTATGGCGGCAGCCTGCGCACCCGGATTTCCTCGCAATGCCTGAAGCGTCATTGGCGGCTTGCAGATGACCCCCATTCCCTTCACAGGATTGCCGGATCCGACCTGGCCTACCGGTCGCGCGACACGATCGACCGCAAGGTGTTCGGCGATTGGTCGCAAGCCCATGATGTGGCGGTGCTCAAGCCGATCCGCGAGGCCATGCTGACCGCAATCTATGGGGATAAGGGCGTCGACAAGAAATCGCGCCAGACCCTGCTTCTCGGCGCTGTCGAAGTCGATTACCTCGAGGCGGAAGCCAAGCGTCTGGTCATCGATGCCGCGGGGGATCCCAAAACCTCCGCCGAACTGGCAAAGGTATGGCACAAGGCGCATAAGGCCAATCTGAAAGCCCTCAGCGAGGGTGCCAAACTGCCCGGTGGCCTGACAGGTGCCCTGTTCGGGCGGATGGTCACCTCCGATCCCAAGGCCAATATCGAGGCGCCGGTTCATGTCGCCCATGCCTTCACCGTTCACGCGGAAGAGTCGGAAAGCGACTATTTCATCGCGGCCGACGATCTCGCCCGCGACGAGGATATGGGCGCCGATACGATCCAGGAAACGGAACTGACCTCAGGGCTCTATTACGGCTATGTCGTGGTCGACCTTCGCGGCCTCATCGACAACCTTGGAGGTGACGCGGACCTGGCCGGAGAGGTTCTTCACAACCTCATCTACCTGATCGCCGAGGTCTCCCCCGGTGCGAAGCTGGGCTCGACCGCGCCATATTCGCGTGCCTCGTTCATGTTGGTCGAAGCGGGTGACCGGCAGCCGCGCTCGCTGGCGGAAGCCTTCCGTGAGAAATGCGCTGCCAATACTTCCATGGCCATCGGCAAGCTTGCTGAACATCTCGCGTCGCTCGACGCCGCCTATGCCACGGGTGAGGACCGCCGCGTCATGACTCTGAGCAATGCCGACATCCCTGGAGCGGAACGTGGCAGCCTTGCCGAGCTCGCGAGCTTTGCGCGTGGCCGCGCCGCCAAAGAAGCTGAGCCAGCTGCATGAGCAACCGTTGGCTTCACCTGCGCCTCGCAGCGCCCTTGATGTCCTTTGGTGGCGTGACCATCGACCAGGTCGGCCCGACACGCGATTTTCCGTCAGCCTCTGGGCTGACGGGTCTTTTCGCCAATGCCCTCGGCTGGCGCCGCGAACAGGGTGATCTGCATCAAGGCCTGCAGGACCGGCTCGAATTCGGCGCGCTGATCGCCGTCCAAGGCCGGTTGCTGACCGACAGCCAGAACGCCAAGCTCGAGGCGAACGATCGGGGCTGGACGACCTGGGGTCAGCCGGAAGGACGCGCCGGCGCAACCTATGACAGTCCGCATCGGCGTCGCCGGGACTACCTTGCCGATCACGACTGCCATGTGGTCGTCCGCCTCCTGGCCGGCGACGGCCCTGGGGCGAAAGACATCGCCGATGCCCTGGAGCGCCCGGCCCGCCCGCTCTTTATCGGTCGGAAACCGTGCCTCCCATCCACCCCGATTTTTGCGGGCTGGGTCGAGGGTGAGAACGCGCGCGCGGCCCTGCTGGCCCTTGGTATTCCCGGGCGGGCGCTCTGGCCGATGACGGGCGAGGAGCCCGGTCGCGATATTGCGGATCTGCGCAACTGGGTCAGTGGCCTGCATGCTGGCAGCCGCCGGGTCTGTGAGGGAGTTCTGTCATGAATGTGCATCTGATCGAAATGCCGTTGTCCATCCGGGCGCTGCATCTCTGGGCGGGCGCGCGGAAAATCCCGGCAGACGAAGGGTTGATCCTGCACCATCTCCTGGGGGAAACCTTCGGACCGGCCGTGCTTCAGCCATTCCGGCTCATGGTCGCCCCACGCGCGCAAGACGGCACGCTCTATGCCTATGCCGCGGACGAGGCAGATGGGCTTCGGCTATCGGCCATGGCCACACTTACTCCCGCCAATGCCGAGGTGGTCAGTCTTGACCGGATGCGCAGCCTTCCCCGCGCCGGGGAGAGCTGGTCGGTCGGCCAGCGCCTCGGTTTCGATATCCGGCTCCGGCCGGTGGTCCGGCTCGGCGAGCCTTTGACCGGCCAGGATGAGAGTGGCAAGGAGATCAGCATTTCCAAAGGTGCCGAGATCGATGCCTTTCTCGCATCCAGGCTGCGCGGCACGCAGGTGACCCGCGAGGCGCGCTATATCGAATGGCTATCGGAGCGCCTGGCACCCGCAGCTGAGCTCGACCTCACCGCCACCCGTCTAGCCAGCTTCTCCCGCCTGCAGGTTCGTCGAAACGGGAAGAAACTTGAGGGTCCGGATGCGGTCGTGCACGGGACGCTGACGGTGACCGATCCGCTGGCGTTTTCGGAAATGCTGGCCCGAGGCATCGGCCGCCATCGCACCTATGGCTATGGGATGCTGCTCTTGCGGCCGCCGCAGCGAAGCCGTTGAGGTAGTGGGCGGCGATCGGATTTCGACGATGATGGTGAGTTGACCAAATGAGCTGAGACGGGTCAATCTTCGCGTAATACGGCAAGAGCCGCGATGCGGCTCTCCTCTTGCTTTTTGACATTGTTGGAAAATCAATAAGTTGATTACGAGAGGTTCCTCCGTGTGCGCGGGGATAGGCCCTCGGCGGCATGGCGAACACGCGGGAACAGAGCGGTTCCCCCGTGTGCGCGGGGATAGGCCCCTGACGCGCAGTCCTGCAAGGAAACAGGCGAAGGTTCCCCCGTGTGCGCGGGGATAGGCCCATCAGCGTTGACAGCACCGCGTGAACCGGAACGGTTCCCCCGTGTGCGCGGGGATAGGCCCCTGTGGATTACACTTCTGCCAGCGATACTTTGGGTTCCCCGCTTGTGTGGGGATTGCCCCCTGCGATCAGATGCACAATTCGAGGCAGATACGGATTCCCCGCATGCGCGGGGATAGACCCTTCCTGTCAGGCGAGATCCCCATCAGATCGGAGGTTCCCCCGCATGCGCGGGGATAGACCCTATCCGTGGGCGCAACCGATCCTTACATTGAGGTTTCCCCCCGCATGCGCGGGGATAGGCCTGTGGAGAACCGTTATCATACGATCACGACCACGGCTTCCCCGCTTGAGCGGGGATAGGCCCACCTACATGCCCGGTCACTGGCTCTCTGCCAGCTTTGCCCCGCGGAAGTGGGGATAGGCCACGATCTAGTCGGCGGTCACCAGCCTCTTTGTCGTTCCCCCCGCCTGCACGGGGATAGACCCCGGGAAAGCGACTGGTCCCCAGCCGAGTTAAAACTCCCCCGCCTGCGCGGGGATAGACCAGTGAGTTATCCCTGAATTGCCGGAAATGAAGTATTACCCCGCGGTGGCGGGGATAGGCCCATGCCACTTTTCTTCGTAAATCCTGCCACTCGGGTTTTCCCGTCTGGGCGTGGATAGGCCTGCAGTAAAAGAAGCCCTCATAGCTTTCCGACAGCTCTCCCATGCATATTGAGATGGCCCATCTCCGAGATCTTGCGATAGGCGCGATAGATGTCTTAGCCTCTGCGTGATGGTTCTCGGTGAACCGCTACGAGCAGCCGCGCAGGATGGCCCCCGCACATGTGGGGATAGTCCCCCAACCGCGAGCGTGCTTGCCCCGATGATTGAGCCCCCCGCATGAGCGGGGATAGACCAGTGAGTTATCCCTGAATTGCCGGAAATGAAGTATTACCCCGCGGTGGCGGGGATAGGCCCGCGACGCCCTCAGCATTGACTTGGATAAGCGAGATTCCCCCGCATGCGCGGGGATAGGCCTGCGGCCCTGGTCGCGAAGCTTTTTACCGAGGGGGTTCCCCGCATGTGCGGGGATAGGCCACTGTGGAAAACATTTCTGCCAGCGATACTTTGGGTCCCCCGCACGCGCGGGGATAGGCCCGCTGACTTCCCATCAAGAAAAAGACTTTTCTTGGTTCCCCCGCACCCGCGGGGATAGCCCCTTCTACACATCAGCCGTTACGACCCGCCTCCAGGTGCCCGACGCTTGCAGCGACAGGATCCCGTCCAAGCAACCGCCCTTCAGGGGACATTCCGCTTTCCGGATTTGCGCTCAGCGCCCCCAAACACGCCCTCGCCATTCCGGAAGGCCGGCCAGCTCATCAAATGCGTTATCAGTGGAGATCAGCGGACATGCCATCTCAATCGCCGTCGCTGCGATCATCCGATCGAAAGGGTCGCGGTGCATCCAGTCCATCGACCCGGATCTCATCGCCATCCTTGCGGTGTAAGGGGCAATGTGGAAGCCCTGAGACATGCAAAGCCCATCGAGCCGGTCCGCATAGGGGATCATCGCATCCCATTTTCCACCACGAACCTTGGTTGTGATCTCGTGAAGAGAGCATGGTGGAACATAGACCATTGCGCCGCTCACCAGCAGGCTCCTGACCTCTTGCGGCAAGCGAACCGGCGCGATCAGGGACCACGCCAACACATGCGTATCAATCAGGACGCTCGTCAAGAATCCCACTCCGACAGCTCATCCTCACTCATCGGTTCCATGAAGTCCGGGATCGTATTTGGATCAACGGCCCCTTCCAGCAAGCCCAAACGAACTCCACAGTGCATAACCGGGACAAGGCGCGCCGCAGGAACCCCATCGCGCGCGATCACTACTTCCTCGCCAGCGTCAACCGCTGCCAGCAGCTGAGACAGCTTCGCACGGGCCTCGGCAACATTCATCTGCACCATCGCAGCTCTCCAGATGGGTTTGTAATGATATAGGCTAAAGCCCAGCTTGCATCAAGGTTGCTACAAGCGCATCTATGCGGTGCGAGCGGCGCTGTTCGACGGTAGCCCTCGATGCTGCACCGATTTTTGATTACCCCGCTCAAGCGGGCATAGACCCTGGGCGCGTGAAACCGAAAGGACGGGCGCATAGGTTCCCCCGCACCCGCGGGGATAGACCCACGCGCCATCCCAGTCACTTCTAATTCCAAAAGGCTCCCCCGCACCCGCGGGGATAGGCTCCGAGCGGAAGGCATACTGATAGCGGCCCAGTGCTCGGATGGGGGGGCTGACATCTGCCAGCCGCTTACAGCCGACACCCCGGCTTCCCGGTGATGCACGCGAAACGGGAACAGCTGTAGTGTGGCTCTCCTCTTGCTTTTTGACATTGTAGGATATTCAGTGAGTTAGTTGGGAGAGGTTCCCCCGAATGCGCGGGGATAGACCCGGCCCCAAGCGCGTCATCACCCGGCGCAAATAGGTTCCCCCGCATGCGCGGGGATAGACCCGATCCGCTGGTCGTAAACGCAATCTCGATGTAGGTTCCCCCGCATGCGCGGGGATAGACCCCCGGGCGACACCGGGCAGGCCGAGGATCGCATGGTTCCCCCGCATGCGTGGGGATAGCCCCCCCTGGTATCAATATGGCGCCTGCGCGGCCTATGGTTCCCCCGCATGCGCGGGAATAGGCCCCCCCCAAGAAGCTGATCTCCGTCAGGGTGCTCGGGCTCCCCTGCATGCGCGGGATAGGCCCCTCTCGATGACCGCATCGAGACGGCCCGACTGGGTTCCCCCGCATGCGCGGGGATAGGCCCTGGGCAAGGATACGAAGGGCGAGGTCGCGGATGGCTCCCCACATGCGCGGGGATAGGCCCCAGTCGAAAAACGACCCATCCAGCCACGCTTGGGTTCCCCCGTGTGCACGGGGATAGGCCTGTCGGTCTCGTCGCACGGCACCAGAGCGCCAATATTCCCCCGCATGCGCGGGGACAGACCCATCCGCGCCGCCCTCACCTCGGCCACCTCGGCGCTCCCCGGCCCTTATGGGGAGTGCCAAGGACTGCCGGGATCCCCCCTCCGGCCATCTGGCCATTACCCCACACCTGGCGTAACCTGCTGATGCACTCAGTGCCTGACAGCGCGAGGAAGACCCACTCGTGCAAGACGATTGCCCCGCAGATACGGGGATAGACCACTGAGGTATCCTTGGATTGCGCTGATCGGCAATTTCCCCCGAGGTTGCGGGGATAGACTTGGATCTGCCGCGCTATCGAGGTCTCACCCCGATCCTGGGGATAGGCAATGCGCGGCC
The DNA here is from genome assembly GCF_009711205.1 of Paracoccus litorisediminis. GTDB lineage: Bacteria > Pseudomonadota > Alphaproteobacteria > Rhodobacterales > Rhodobacteraceae > Paracoccus > Paracoccus litorisediminis. The sequence continues at coordinate 13,596 of NZ_WMIG01000042.1, forward strand.
ATGGCAGCGCGACCGCGATCTGACAGCGCCACCCTCCAAGACCATCACCTATGCCGACTCTCATATCCACCATCCGAGTTCTTCTTCAGGCAGGACCAGGATTGCGCACGCTTATCGGCCGCGTAGAAGTTGTAGCGCGTGATTGCCGCGTCCTGGCAGTCCTCGAGAGTTTCAAAGTCACCCCAAACCTCCCAACGGATATCCTCACCCTCGAAATAGCCAACCTCTGCAGCGTATCGGTCATCGAAAATACAGGCAGAGAGAAGCAGCGGGATGAGCAAGAATAGCTTGTGACGCATATCGGAAATCCAATCCGTGATACCGAATGCCAAGACCCGGTCCTGAAGAGCATCACTCGCTTCGCGAAAGGAATTCCGCCAGTCGCAACGGAACTTTCTTTCCCGAAGACGCCACCCATTCCTTCCAATCCTGCCCGGCATCCATGCGCCCATCGACGTAACCCGGTAGATCTCGATGCGCTGTGACGAGCTGATCACAAAAACGCTTCGCCTCATCGAGGTCCCCCCCGATCAGCTCGGCCGTGACCAGCTTCGTGATATGGGCGCGAGAGCGGTCTTTTTCCTCTGCACCAACCAGCAACCTGTTCGTGCCCTCAAAGCAGAAATAGATGTGGTAGCCTGCGAAATAGGGGCTCGCCAGGAGCTGCGACCTGGCGTCAGAAACACCGCTCAGGATCATCTGGTGACGGATCAGTTCCGCGATGAGTGCCTTGGTGCTTTGGTCCGAGGGTTTAGGTTCAGAACTGGGTTCGATCGACCAGTTCCTCTGCACGATTTCCTGGACGATTGACCCCTGCGCGCTTGCACTCTTCGCAAATCGCTCAAGGTCGATGAGATATTCATGGATTTCGAGCTGCTCGGGAAAACGTTCGAGAATTTTTGCAGCACCCGAGCCGGCACTGCGGACCTGCAGGAAGCCAATTGCGGCGTAGTCCTCTTCCCGCACATTCCCCGCTCTGGCCAGCTCCATATAATAGCGATAATCGACCCCGGCCTCGGTCAGGGCCGCCTTGTGGATGGCAGGATTAACCCCCATCGACCGGGCAACCTTGTCCATGAAGCGAAGGCTCCGCCAAAGACGCCATAGCCTGATAATCATGACCTGCCCTCGAGAATGCCACGCCTGGTGGAATCGTTTTTTTGGATCGCCCCACGCACCATATCATCCAGATAGATCCAAGGGTTGCGACGAAGACAAACCAGAACTGTCTGCTGCCCGATTTCCAGCCCTCTCATCGAAATCTAACCCAAATGGGTCATGCGGTCCGTCTGCAGCCCTGGCAAAATCCCACCATGTCGGTGTTTCTCATGGTGGAGTGTATTAAATGCGGACCCTCATCGGAATATCTGCGGCAGCTGTTCTTCTCGCCGCGAGCGCCATGGCTCAAGGGCAGAATGTCGTCCCCTACCGCAAGACCGTTCAATTGCAGGTCGGTCAGGCGATGGTGGTTCACGGGCTCCGGGGAGATTGCGGCAGTCTGCCCGCGAAATCCAAGATGAAGCCCGTGCAATTCAAGACCGGGCATATCCAATACGGCAAACAGGGCGTGCGCAAGAGCGGTTCCTGCGGCGGCATGACTCCCGTCTATGAGGCCATCTTCGTCGCAGAGCGACCCGGCAAGGAAAAGATCGAACTCTTCGGGGATCCGATTTCCATCACGGTCAAATAGCGGATCCCATGGTGCGCCAGCAGCACCGCAGTCGCAGAGCTGCATCAATCGGGGATTGATCAGTTAGGCGCCGCAGGACTATGCGCTGGCGCACATACATCACCCGTGATACGGGCTACGCTACAACTATTCCGAGTAGCGTGTTTACGATTTCTTTTCCGATCTGGTCGACCCTTCAAGCTGGGCGGGCGCCGAATTTTTCGACGCTCGCCTGGTCGGCATTTGAAAAACAAAGGCGGAGGTTCCGATCCTCCCGAATGGCGCCCAAGGATATTCCCTCATGCTCACCGCTATCTTCTGTCCGTCGTCGAATGATTTGGAACAGGCGGCCTGATTTTGGACGAGAGGGTCCTGGCGCACCGGTTTGAGATTATGCCGCCTGACGCTGATGGTTCAAGCGGCGGTTCTGGATGGTCTCTTTTCT
>NZ_WMIG01000043.1 GCF_009711205.1 Paracoccus litorisediminis
GCGGCGAAGAGCTCCCGCCCAACATGCTGTGGGACAGGAAATGGCGGCCGTAGCTGCCGGCCCATTGCGGACGCTGGAGCACCAGACTTGCAGCACCGCGGCTTTCGCCGAAGCCGTCGCTCAGACACGGCGCAGCAAAATCTCGATGTGACGGCCGCCGGGCCACGTCAGATCGACCGGAAGACCTCGAGGGCAAACTGTTCGTCTGAAGGTACCGCGATGAGGCCATTCTCAGCAGCTTCGCGAAGTAGCGTCTCGAAAACCAAAGGCCGCTCATCGGGTGTCTCGATGCCCTCGCCAAACCAAGATGCTTGGAGCAATAAAAGGTCCAGGTCGGCCTCGGATCGATGTGCAAAAAGGGTAGTCTGCGGCGCGATGGCATTGAACTCCGCTGCGATCAAGCGTTGCAGCGTTTCAACTTTACCCGACTCAGCCTTCACGCGGACTGTTAATGTCCGCCCGACACCGCCACAGTAAGGCGACCGAAAGTGAGATCGCCAATTTCCGCCCGTCGCAGCTTTGTGTGGTGCACAGAGAAGCGCCCGACAGCGATCGCTCCTTCGGCGACGGCACCGAGCGCGGCCGCGCCAAGTAACATCGTGCCGAAAGACACGGTCCCCGCTGCGGCGGCGCCCGCCGCGACGGCACCACGGCTGGAGTTGCTGAAGCCTCTGTTTTTCATCGTCACCACCCGGACTGCGGCCGTTTTGCCAAGCGTAAGTTGGGCGAACATCCCAGAGCGCCGCGACATTGAGTATCGCAGCTTGGGCATCAAAAATCAGTTCCTGCTGAGGAGCTTTCCGCTCCTGCGAACGCGAGACCCCATGAGCTGCTCCGCGATATTGCCAAATGCGATGGTGGTGGTCCTTGGCCCGGGGCCGCGTTAAGCAGAGCGATGCCAAGGGCAAGGAAGCCTCCCGGCACATCGGCAGCGACGGCACGGACGGCGTTCAACAAGGCCTGCAGCCCAGGTGGACTGGCTGCCGGGTTGCAGCTGTGAATGCAGTTCATGGCTGTTGCGAAAGGCCTGTGGCTACCGCCATTATCCATGAGCTCATCTTCCGAACGAGGCCGCCGGCTGTCGGTGGCACACTCTCAGAAGGACTGACCACATGCCCCTTTCCGACATCCTTCCCCGCCGCATCGGCTTCGGCTCGGCCCCCTTGGGCAACATGTTCCGCGACATCCCCGAGGACGAGGCCCGCCAGACTGTCGATGCCGCCTGGGACAGCGGCATCCGTTACTTTGACACCGCGCCCCTCTATGGCGCGGGCCTCGCCGAATTGCGCCTTGGCGAGGCCCTGAAGGACCATCGGCGCGAGGAATTCGTGCTCTTGACCAAGGTGGGCCGCGTCGTGCTGGACGAGATCGACACCGCGCCGCGCGACAATGGCGAGAAGGGCGATGTCTTCCGCTGGGGCCGCCCGAACCGCGTGGTGAACGATTACAGCCAAGACGGCACGCTGCGCGCGATCGAAGGCAGCCTGAAGCGGTTGGGCACCGACCGGATCGAGATTGCCTTTGTCCATGATGTGGCACAGGACTTCTATGGCGACGACTGGCTGTCAATGTTCGAGGCCGCGCGGACAGGCGCGTTCCGGGCCTTGGACCGGCTTCGCGACGAGGGCGTGATCAGGGGCTGGGGCCTCGGCGTCAACCGGGTCGAGCCGATAGAGATATTGCTCGCGCTGGACGAGCCGCGTCCAGACGCCTTCCTGCTAGCCGGTCGCTACACCTTGCTGGACCATGCCCGCGCATTGCAGCGGGTGATGCCCGAGGTCGCGGCACAGGGGCTGGGGATCGTCGTCGGGGGGCCCTATTCCTCGGGGGCGCTGGTCGGAGGGCCGAATTTCGAATACGCACCGGCGAGCGCCGAGCTTCTGGACCGCGTCGCACGGATCAAGGCCATCGCGGACCGGCACGGGGTCAGCATGAAGGCCGCCGGCCTGCAATTCTCGCTGGCCCATCCCGCCGTGGCGGCTGTCATCCCCGGCGCGAGCAAGCCCTCGCGGATCGCCGAGGATCAGGCCGCCCTTGACGAGAAGGTGCCCGCCGCCTTCTGGCAGGAACTGCGCGCAGCCAATCTGGTCAACCCTGCGTCGCCGCTGCCGGCCTGACCCGCCTCACCCGGACAGGAATTTCTGCAAGGGCGGCACGAAATGATCGAGGAAGGCCCGCATGCGCGCCGGCATATGGGCCGATCCCCTGAAGTCGGCGTGGATTTCGTCGGATTCCTCAAGCACGCTGTCTTTCAACACCTCGATCAGCCATCCCGCCTCCGGATCCTCGCGCAGCTGGTAATCGGCGATCCGCGCCAGCCCGGCCCCGGCGAGAGCCATGCGCCGCAATGTTGTCGCGTTGTTGGCCACGAGGCTGCCGGCGACCATGCGCTCGACGATGGGGCCGCTTTCCTGCATCGGTCAAACCCGGTTCGCCCTGCGGAAATTGAAGCCCAGGCAATTGTGGCGGGCCAGGCCCTCGGGCGTTTGCGGTGTGCCATTGTGGGCAAGGCGATCCGGCGCGGCCAGGCTGCGACGACGGGCCCTGCCAATCCGCCGTGCCATCAAGGCAGAATCCGGCAGCTTGCCGACGCGGAAGGCGATATCGGTCAGGTCGAGATAAAGGTCGCTGATCTCGTCCGATAGCGTGAGGTCGATCACCACGTTCGGAAAGGATCGTCAAAACCCCGGCAGAAGCGGCTCGAGCGCGTGGATCCCGAAAGAGCCCGAGCTATCGACCCGCAGCTGTCCCTCGGGTTCCGCGCCCGAGGCCAGCTGCTGCTCGGTTTCGTCTATACGCTCAAGCAGTTCGCAGTAGGCCGTTGGCGGCTATAACGTAAAGCCCGATCTCGCAAGTCTTGCGACGAGCTGGAAGGTGTTAGTAGGATATCGAAGCCTTCCTTGACCCGAGGAGATGCGGCGCAAGTCCGTATCCAAGTTTTCGCTTACCATCTCTTTACACTTCCTAAACTGGCTTCCAGGTCTCGCCATCTTCATCGCGCATGTCGTTGTGCATGGTCGTTGCCGCAATCGCGGCCTGCCCCATGGCGACGCTGATCTGGTCGAGCGCCGACAGGATGTCGCCCGCGGCATAAAGACCCCTGATACCAAGGCGCTGATGCTTGTCCGCGATGAGGCAGTTGTCTCCGGAAACCACGAGCCCCAGCGACAGGGCAAGATCATTATTAGGGTCCGTCCCGAGGGCAGGATATAGCGTGTCGAACCGACGCTTTGTGCCATTCATTAGGATAACCTGGGCGCCCGATGAAAAATCGAACTCGGCTACGGGAGAGAAGACGGCCTCAATTCCGAATTTTGCCAGCGCGTCCTGATGTGCAGGCTGCAACTTACTTTCCTCGAGGGTAAGCAAGGTAACGCGGTCCGAATAGCGGCGGAGGAAGAGGGCCTCGGCAACCCCGGACCCATCCGCGCCGAGCACCGCAATCTTCCCGGTCTTGGCCTCATAGGCATCGCAGACCGGGCAGTAGCGCAGAAAACCCGCCTCCATCGCGGACTGATGGACCGTGTCATTGATCGGTGGCCTGCGATTGATGACACCAGTTGCCAGCAAGACCGCCCGGAACTTCATCTCACCCGCTTCGGAGTTTAGCAGAAAACCATCGCCTTGGAGCGTGATCGAGGCGACCCGTCGCTCGATGACTTTCGCACCGAATTGTTCGGCCTGCCGACGCATTCGCGCCAGAAGCTCATGCCCCGCGACCCCATCGGGATAGCCTGCGTGATTGTGCGATTTCGGAATCCAGGACGCGCGGCTTTTCCCGCCATCGAAGACCGTGACGCTTCTCAGGAACCGGGCAAGGTAGATCGCCGCGGTCACTCCTGCCGGCCCGCACCCGATGATGGCGCAATCCTTGACATCACCGGATTTTCGACTGGTCTTCCGAGGCAATCTTGAAGCTCCATATCACTGAGCACGCCGGTCGTCGGCCCCTGCATCCAAAGGATGCAGCACAGAACGCGCTCGATTTGGCATCGGTTTCACCATCGAGTAATTACGCGGGTTCAATCCGATAGGGCGATCCTGCATGGGCGGCCCACGGTCGCCAGTGACAAATGGCGCACCGGCGCATGGTAGAACTGGTCGCTCAGTGATACCGCAGCGAAATTCTCGCGTGGGCGGCAGCATGACTGAGATGTTGTTGAAAAACTCGCCTCGGATTTCTGGCTGTCGAGTTAGGCGGAGCGCTCTTGCTGACACCTTACGCCGGTGACGTCCTCAGTTTAGCGAGTATGCGGAGGTTTTGGACTGTTGCGGCTAAGTGGAACTCATCCTTGGCGCCGTTCGGGCCTCGAAGGCGAAGGCGGTCGAGGCCGAGTATGCGCTTGAGGTGGACGAAGAGCATCTCGATTTTCTTCGTTGCATGACCTGACGCGATATATGCGTCGGTGGTGGCAATCTCTCGTGCCTTCTGGCGCGCGTGTTCCTGTCTCGATCGAGCGATTGTGCGGTTCGCTTGATTGGGCGTGCATCGGGGTTTCAGGGCACAGGCAAACTCCACTTAGCGAAAACGTCAGCACCGCCCAAAAGAGGCGCCGTGTGGGCTGGTATTCATTCGACGGCCTTCCGTGTGCCCCTCCTGCAATTTACATAAAAACCGTCGATCAGCAGCGCCAGTTCGCCTTGATCAGATCCGGCGCAGCGGAGCCGAGGCCACGACTGGTCCGGTCGCGACTCCGGTCGGGGTCCCGCCAGCAGGCTCGTCGGTAATGGCCAGAGTGGCGTTCGCGACCAGCATACGCAGTTCGGGCGGAATCGGCATGGCCGCCTGCCCGCGATGCGGCATCACGCCCAGCGATATTGGCGCCCGGTCGCCCTGGATCAGCCATAATTCGAAATCGCGGCCCGCTCCTGGTTCCGCCCCCCCGACCGAAACCCGCATTTCGCCACTCCTCTCGTCATAGAGCGCGGCGAGCCTGACCGCCCCGTCTGCCGAGACCATGTCCGAGACCCAAAGCTGGCCTCCGTCCGGAAGGCGGACCGGTCCAAGCCAGAGAATGCCGGCCAAGACCGCCGTCGCGAGGCCCGCGCCCAAGCCCAGCCAGCGCCAGAAGGGTGACACTCCGCTATCCCGCGCGACCGATGGTTCGAACAGGCGGCGCTCGATGCCCGGCCAAAGGTTAGGGGGCGTGTCGACGGGCGCGACCTCGTCGGAAAGCGGGTGGAAATGCACCTCCCAGCGGGTAACCTCGGCCCGCAGGGCCGGCTCGCCAGCGAGTCTGCGACGAAAGAGGTCGCGTTCGGCTCGGGGCAAGGTGCCAAGAACGTATTCGCCGGCGCTTGCGACGTCGCGGGGATCGAGCGGGTCGGGATCAGTGGTCATCGCGACATACACTCCCGCAACTGGATCAGGCTGCGCCGCAGCCAACTGCGCATGGTGTTCAGCGGGACCGCGAAGCGATCGGCGAGTTCGACATAGCTGTCACCCTCGACATAGGCGCGGCGAACCGCCTCGGCGCGGGGCGGTGTCAGTTCGGAAAGGCAAGTTTCGATCTGGCGACCTTCCGAGAGCTGGATGGCGCGGTCCTCGGGTCCTGGCGCGTCGTCGGCCAAGGGATCCGCATCGTCGATCTCACCGCCGCCGGGCTTGCGCGCCCGCAGGAGGTCAATGGCATGGTTGCGCGCGACCGTGTTCAACCAGGCCTGCGGGCTGGCGATATCGGGAACATAACGCTCGGCGCTGTACCAAATCTTGACGAAGATCTCCTGCAAGGCATCTTCGGCCTCATGCCGGTCCCGCAGGATGCGCAGGCAGATGCCGAATAGCTTCGGTCCGGCCCGGTCATAGAGCCGCGCGAACGCGGCCCGGTCACGCAGTGCCGTGCGGCCAAGAAGGTCGCGTAACTCTCCGGTTCCGTCTGACATTTTTCACTCCGCCATGCGTGAACTGTGCCGCAAGGGGCAGTTTGGCGCAAGCCGCGCCCAATGATCACGAAATCGCGAGCGCTGCAACTTCTCGGGTCTGCGCCCCGTCTCCGACAATACTGGTCAAGATGGAGGATGAGATGACCTTCGTAAAATGCGCCGCAGCTACCACCGCCGCAATTCTTCTTGGCGGGACAGCGATGGCGGCAATGAACGGATCGATGCCCGCCACCGTGGTCGAGATCGTGGTCGGCTCGAAGGATCACGACACGCTCGAAAAGGCCGTGATCGCTGCGGGCCTCGCGGATACGCTCTCGGGCGCGGGTCCTTTCACGGTCTTTGCCCCGACCGACAAGGCGTTCTCCGCCTTGCCCGAGGAGACCCTCGCAGAGGTGATGAAACCCGAGAATGTCGATAGCCTGCGCAAGATCCTCAGCTGCCATGTCGTGGCGACAAAGGCGATGGCAGCCGATGTCGTCGCCTTGGTCGAGAAAGGCGGCGGAACCGCCGATGTCACGACAATCGGCAACTGCCGCCTGCAACTGTCGGTTAAGGACGGGAAGGTGAAAATAGATGACGCGATCACCGTCACAGCCGCGGACCTGGCTGCTGGAAATGGCGTCGTCCACGTCATCAATGGCGTATTACTGCCCGCGAGCTGACTGACTTCACACCGCGCGGGGCCGCGATGCCCCGCGCCGCGTCAAATGCAAGCTTTCCGGAAAAGGTGAGATTATCTTGGCGGAACAGGTCAGGCTGCGCATCGCGATCATCGGCAGTGGCATTGCCGGCCTCGGGGCGGCTTGGCTGCTTGACGAAAACCACGACATCACGCTGTTCGAGGCCGAGGACCGTCCCGGCGGACATGCTCGAACCGTCCGGGCCGAGGGGGTAGAGGTCGATACCGGTTTCATCGTCTGCAACCGCCGCACCTACCCTTTGTTCACGGCAATGCTCGAGCATTTTGGTGTTACGCTTGATCCCAGCGACATGTCGTTTTCGGCGAGCTTTAGGATGGGGCGCTACGAATACGGAACTTTCTCGATGCGCGCGATGTTCGCCCAGCCCATGTGCTTGGTCGATGCCAGCCATTGGCGCCTTATCCGCGACATCCTGCGGTTCTTTCGCGAAGCGCCGAGTCATCCAGCCGTTGATGGCAATGTCGCTGACCTCATCCGGGCGCTGCGGCTGGGTGACGAATTCCGGGACCGCTTCCTGCTGCCGATCTCGGGAGCGATCTGGTCCGCACCGACGGCCCGGATGCTCGACCTCCCCGCCGACACCCTCGTTCGCTTCTTCGACAATCACGGTCTGCTGTCGGTGAACGGGCAGCCGCAATGGCTGACGATCCGCGGCGGGGCACGAACCTATGTCCAGGCCATCCTGTCCCGGTTGCGCGGGGAAGTTCGCCTCGCCAGCCCGGTTCGGGCCGTGCGCCGCAAATCTGACGGAGGGGGCATTGTCGTTAGTAGGCACGGGGAAGAACACTTCGACCGGGTGGTCTTCGCGACCCATGCGCCCCAGACGCTTGCCCTGTTGGACCGCCCCGATCCCGATGAGCGGCGCATCCTTTCGGCCATCCGCACTTACCCAAACCGCATGGTTCTTCATTCTGACCCGCGCCTGATGCCAAGGCGAAAAGCGGCCTGGGCATCTTGGAACTATGTCACGCAAGGTGATTTGCCGCCGAACGACGAACCGATCAGCCTGTCCTACTGGATGAACCGGCTGCAGAACCTGCGCACGCCGCGGCCGCTGATCGTCTCGCTGAATCCCGAAATCGAACCCCGGCATATCCATGACGAGGCGATCATGGCCCATCCCCGCTTTGACGATGCGGCGATCGCTGCCCAGTCCCTGCTGCCTACCATTCAGGGGCGCGGCGGGATCTTTCATGCCGGGGCCTGGACGCGCTACGGGTTTCACGAGGACGGCCTCCTCTCGGCGCTGCAGGTCGCCGAGGCGATGGGCGTCAACTGGCCACTCGGCCCGGCCCGTCGGGCCCCATTGCAGGTCGCAAGCCCATGAGCACGGATCTGTGGCAGGGCGCGCTGATCGACGGGGCGATCTGGCACGGTCGCAGCGGTGATGTCTCGCGCCAGTTCAGCTATCGTGCCACCTATGCCGCCCTTCCGCTCGGCCCTTTCGAGCGCGGCGAACTGCCGTTGCAACCGGACCGTGCCGGACTTTGGTCGATCCGCCTGCGCGATCACGGCTGGCGTGACAGCCGTCCGCTGGCTGCGTTCATCCGCGACCGGCTGGCCCCTGCGGGGCTCGAGGCTTGCGAGGTGACGCTCGTCACCATGCCCTGCAGCACGGGCTACGGCTTCAATCCGGTCAGCTTCTGGCTGGCCCGGGACGCGCAAGGACTTCGCGCGGTTCTGGCCGAGGTCTGCAACACCTTCGGCGAAAGCCACGCCTACTTGGTGCGCCATGTCGACGGAGGCGTGATCGCGCCCACGGACCGGATCGAGGGGCAAAAGCTCTTCCACGTCTCGCCCTTCCTGCCGCGGCAAGGGCGCTATGTCTTCCGCTTTGATGCCGGGCCGGGCCGTTTCGGGGCCTGGGTGGACTGGATCGCGCCGGATGGGGCGACCATGCTCGGCACTTCGTTGACCGGACGCGCGCGCGTGCTGGACAGGCAAAGTTTGCGCCATGCCATGCTGCGCCGGCCCCTTCAGGCCCAGCTTGTGACGGGCCTGATCCATTGGCAGGCGGCACGGCTCTACCTGCGCGGCCTGCGATACATTCGAAAGCCGCCACAGCTTGAGGTCACCTCATCCGAGGCGACCACCCTGACCCGAGGATCAGATGTTTGAACACCGCATCCAGACAGAGTTCCTGCGCAGCCTTGATGCCATCTCCCATGGCAGTCTGAGGCTTGTGACGCCTGACGGCAGAGTGCGCGAGTTCGCAGGGGCGCGGCCCGGCCCGCAGGCGCGGCTCGAGGTCCGCAACTGGCGCATGGTGCCGGCGCTGGCAGCCCGCGGCGATATCGGTCTGACCGAGGCCTATCGCGACGGGTGGTGCGACACGCCCGATCTGCCTGCCTTGCTGACATTCGGCCTGATGAACGAGGAGGCTCTGGACCGCTTCATCTACGGTCGTCCCCTGGAAAGGCTGGCGGTGCGGCTGCTTTACCTGCTGAACCGCAACACCCGCGCGGGATCGCGGCGTAACATCGCGGCCCATTACGACCTCGGGAACCACTTCTACCGGCTCTGGCTGGATGAGACGATGACCTATTCCTCGGCCCTGTTCGCGGCAGGGGACGACCTGGCAGCGGCGCAACGGCGGAAATACGACCGCATCCTCGACGGATTGGCGGCCCGCACGGGCCGCCTGCTCGAGATCGGCTGCGGTTGGGGCGGATTTGCCGAGCGGGCGCTGGCCCGGGGGGATTTCGCCCCGAGGGGCCTGACCCTCTCGGCCGAGCAGGCGGCCTTTGCGCGCAGACGCCTTGGCGGCGCGGCAGAGATCGCCTTGCAGGATTATCGCGACGAGCGCGGACGTTTCGACCATGTCGTCTCGATCGAGATGTTCGAGGCCGTGGGCGAGCGGTTCTGGCCGGTCTATTTCGGCAAGCTGGCCCAGGTCCTTGCGCAGCATGGCCGGGCCATGGTCCAGACGATCACCGTGGCCGACCGCTATTTCGACCGCTATCGCCGCGGGGGCGACATGGTGCGCAGCTTCATCTTTCCCGGCGGCATGCTGCCCGCGCCCGCGCGTTTCCGGGCCGGAGCCGAGGCCGCCGGCCTTCGCGTCGAGGAACAGTTCGGCTTCGGCCAGGACTATGCCCGGACGCTGACCGCCTGGCTGGCACGCTTCGATGCCTGTCGTGCCGAGGTTCTGGCCCTGGGCTTCGATGAGGCCTTCATCCGGGTCTGGCGCTTCTACCTTGCGGCCTGCGCGGCCTCGTTCTCGGTCGGCAGAACCGACGTGGTGCAATATCGACTGGCCCATGCCTGAGGCGCTGTCGCGCCGAGACCTGGCAGCTTATGGCGTCCTAGCGCTGCCGCTGGCCTTCGTCGGGCTGCCGCTTTACATCCATGCCCCCGATTTCTATGCCGCTATGCACGGCGTGCCGCTGGCTGCACTGGGGCTTTCCCTGGCCTGGCTGCGCCTGCTGGACGGGGCTTTCGACCCTATTTGCGGCTGGCTCGGCGATCGCTGGCCCGCCGCGCGCGGCACGATGATCTGTGCGGGGGCCGCGCTGCTTGGGGCCGGTGTGACCGGACTTTTCAGCGCACCAAGGCTTCCTGCGCTTGCCTGGTTTTGTGCCACTATGGCCCTGGCAAGCCTCGGGCACAGCCTGATCTCGGTGCAACTGCTGACGGTCGGAGGTTTGTGGCAGCGCGCGCCCGCCGACAAGGCCCGTATCAGCACCCTGCGCGAGGGGTTCGGTCTGATCGGCCTCATCTTCGCTGCGGTCCTGCCCGAAGTCCTCGCACCGCTGCTTGGGTGCCAAGGAGCCATGCTGACCCAAGCGGCGGTGCTTGCCATCACTCTGGTCACGGTGCTGCCGGTTTTTCTGCGCTGGCTGGGCCGCACCCGGTTGGAACTTCAGCCCCGTCCCGGGACAGAGCCCGAATGGAAGTCACTTTTCCCCCTGTTCCTCGTCTCGGCCTTGGTGCTGCTGTCGGCGGCGTTTCCGGCCGCACTGTTCCTCATGGTCTCGCGGGACCTGTTGCGGGCCGAGGATTGGTCCGGGCTTTTCCTGCTGACCTATCTGCTTGCCGCCTTGCCGGGCGCCGCGCTGGCCGGTCGGCTGGCGCGTCGGCATCCCGCCGCGCGCATCTGGTGCTTCGCTCTCGCCTGTTCGGTGGCAGGCTTTGCCCTGGCCCTGTCATTGGGGCCCGGAGAGCGGTTGCGGTTCCTGTTGATCTGCGCGACCACGGGTTTCTGTCTCGGGGCGGACCTGGTCATGCCCCCGGCCATCCTTTCGGCACGGATTGAGGCGGCAAGGGCCGAGGCCGTTGCATCGCGCGCCCATGCCGTGCTGGGATTCCTGTCCCGGGCGGCCTTGGCCGTGGCCGGGACGGTGGCCTTTCCGCTGCTCGAATTTTCCGGCTTCCGACCCAGCCAGACCAACGATGCGTCGGCCCTGGAAGCACTACTGCTGCTCTATGCGGGCGTGCCGATCGCATTGCGGCTGGGCGCGGTGGCAGCGCTTGTATTTCTGCTGCGGAGGAACGCGATATGACCGAACGCATCTGGATCATGGGCGCCTCGGACGGGATCGGTGCGGAACTCGCGCGGCAATGGGCGGCAAAAGGGGCTCGCCTGATCCTCTCTGCCCGATCATCCCCCGCGCTCGAGCGGCTGGCCTCCGAGATCGGGGCCGAGCCCCTCGCGGCCGATGTGAGCGATCCCCGAAGTCTTGCCTCCGCAGCAGAAGCGATCGCGGCGGGCGGAGGTCTGGATCGGGCGATCACCCTGGCCGCGCTTTATGAGCCGGGAGGCCTCATGCAGGCCGATCCGGATCTCGCGGCACGGATCGTCGAGATCAACCTGACCGGCAGCTTCCATTTCGTGCAAGCGGCCGTTCCCTTGCTGGTGAAAGGTGGCCAGCTTGCCCTCACCGGCTCGGTCGCGGGCTATATCGGCCTGCCGCAGGGGCAGATCTATTCCGCCACCAAGGCCGGGGTCATCAATATGGCCGAAACCCTGCGTGTCGAACTTGCGCCGCAGGTCGATGTCCGGCTGATCAGCCCCGGCTTCGTGGACACGCGGATGACGCGACGCAATGATTTCGACATGCCAAGCCTGATGAGCCCTCAAGATGCGGCGCGACGGATGATCCGGGGTCTCGATAGCCGTCGGTTCGAGATCCATTTTCCGCGCCGCCTGAGCCTGCCGTTGAAACTGCTGCGCGCCCTGCCGTATCCCTTGGCCCTGCGTCTGACGCGGCGACTGGTGCGCTAGAAATTCGTTACCATTCGACGGGTTCGCCTCGCCAATCGCGGAAGCTGCCATTGTCCTCGGGTGTCAGTGTTTCGATGACATCCAGCAAGGCGCGGGCGGATTCATCTGGCGAGATGGTGGGATGATGCGCGGCGTAGCGCGCGGTCAGGCGGGTGCGGACCGTGCCGGGATGCAGGGCCACGACGATTGTCTGCCGATTGCGTCGCGCCAGTTCGATCGCCGCCGTGCGCAGGATCTGGTTCTGGGCCGCCTTGGCCGCGCGATAGCTGATCCAGCCTCCCAGGCGGTTGTCACCGATCGAGCCGACCCGCGCCGAAAGCGAGGCGAACACCGCGCGCCTCTGCCGCACCAGCAGAGGGCTGAAATGTGCAAGAGCCAGCGCGGTTCCGGTCGCGTTCAGCGCGAATTGCGCGGCCATCGCCTCGGCGCGTATCGCGGCGATCGTCTTTTCCGGTCGGTGGCCATCGATCTCGAGCGCACCGGTCGCGTCGAAGATCAGATCGAAACTCTCTGCCTGCAGCGCGCGGGCGGCGCGGGCGACGCTGTCCTGTTGCGTCAGGTCGAGACCTTCGCGCCTCGACAGCCCCGTGATCAGGCCCCCCCGCGCCCGCAACTCGTCCGCAACCGCAGAGCCGATACCGCCGGTATGGCCAAGAACCAGCGCCCTCATGCCAGCCAGCGCAGGATTGCGACGCCAGCCCAAGCCGAAAACCCTGTGAGCAAACCTCCCCAGAGCGTGTCCACCACGACCTGCTGGAGCGACCAGTCGCGGAGCGTCGCGAGATTGGTGAACTCGTAAGTGCCGTAGCACATCAGTCCCAGCAGCAGCCCGTTCCAGAAAATCGCGCCTCCCTCGCCGCGCGCGGCTCCGGGCAGCGACACGAAATACAGCATGCCCGCGACATAGGCCGCATAGAAGGCAGCCGCAGGGCCAAGCCGCAGTGGATCCGCCAGCAGGGCACCGACATGTCGCTCGAAGATCGGACGGATGATGAGAGAAATTCCCACCATGTCGATGACGAGGAAGACGGCAAATGTGGACAAGTACAGGATCACGGTCTGCATGGGCTCCTCCTTCGAAGCTCGCCTGATTATGGGACGCGCCGGAGGCAAAAAGAGTTGCATCGAACTACATGGCCGACCGGCCCCCACCGCCTCAATGACGCTGGAAGCCACAGATCCCATCGCGCCGCCTTTTCCCTCCTGCTGAAGCGGCCGATGGATTGGCGCGACGAAATATTCGAGGTACGATTTTGAAACGTATTGAGTTTGCAGGGGGCGTTAGTCTTTCCCTGATTGTGTATGGGGGCGCCTCGCCGATGATGCCGATCGCTCGGCGCACGAAATATGGGGGTCTTCGCGTCGACGGGTGACTATGCGATGGCAGGCCGCAAGAAATTCCATCGTGGGCATTTCGGTTCGCTGAATCTGCCTCGCTGGCACAGGACACTATGGCCGGCGAGACATTTGGTTCTACCGATAAGCTGGCTCTGACCTGCCGCTTGAACACTCGTGGTTCTGTTTCACCGCATTCCTCTCAGCCGTCGCTCTGATGGCGTGCGCAAAATCGGGGCTGCAATGGCATTCAACCGTTTGTGCCTGCTTCGGCCACGAGGACTGGATTTTTACGCCACACATCCGGGAACAGGTTTCGGAGATGCTCAATCTTTGGCAGGTCGTTGATCCGGATGTAGGGCTGGGTCGGGTTATTGACGAGATAGTCTTTATGGTACGTCTCAGCCGGGTAAAATGACTTGCCCGGCTCGACTATGGTGACGATTGGCGCGCTGTAAAGGCGGGTCGCTTTCAGCTGGTCGATATAGGCCCGGGCCACGGCAGCCTGTTCCTTGTTTTGCGGAAAGATCGCCGAGCGGTACTGGGTGCCTGTATCGGGACCCTGACGGTTCAGTTGCGTCGGATCATGGGCGGCGGAGAAGAAGATTTGCAGCAACTTGCCATAGCTGATCTTCGAGGGGTCGTAGGAAATCCGCACCGCCTCGGCATGGCCAGTTCTGCCGCTGCCGACCCTCCTGTATTCGGCCGTGGCAGCGGCACCGCCCGCATAGCCAGAGACGGCATTCTTCACGCCGACGACATGCTGGAAGACGCCCTGCACGCCCCAGAAGCAACCTCCCGCGAAGAGGGCGGTTTGCGTGCTGCCCGAGGCGGCGATGTCGCGTCGGGGCGGAGGGATCTTTAGCCCTTCCTGCGCCTGTGCCACCTGCACGCCCATCGACAGGGCGATGGCAATTACCGCGAGGTGTATGGGTCGGATAATGGCAGCCAAAGGTGAGATCATGAGCTTCTCCTCCCGGATCGAGAAACTGGAGTTCGAACTTCTGGTCGGGCTTAGCCCTTGCTGCGCTGGCGGCAGGGATTTGTGCTCCTCAAGTCGCAGTCGGGCGGAAGGTCAGCGCCACGCCGTTCATGCAATAGCGGAGGCCGGTTGGCTGTGGCCCGTCCTTGAAGAGATGACCCAGATGTCCGCCACAGCGGGCGCAACGGACCTCGACCCGGCTCATCCCCAGCGAGCTGTCCTGCGACGTGACGACCGCCCCTTTGAGCGGCGCCCAGAAACTGGGCCAGCCGGTGCCACTGTCATATTTGGTCTTGGACGAAAACAGATCCTGAGCGCAGCCAGCGCAGGCAAAGACACCGGTACGATGCTCATTCAGCAAAGGGCTTGAGCCGGCATATTCGGTGCCCCCTTTGCGCAGGACATCGAATTGCTCGGGTGTCAGGATTGCGCGCCACTCGGCCTCGCTATGCGTCACCGCAAAGCTTGCGGCCACGGCGCGGGAGGACATGAGGTTGCGCCCGCAAAGAGCGAGTGTGCATCCGGCAAGAAGCGTCTGCCTTCTGGTAAACATGTTTCCTCCTTATGGGCATAAGTTGCCATTGCGGCGATCCCGCACTCGGCATCTGAGAACTTATACGATTGCACGCCCCAAAAAGTTACGCGCGGGACGCAATCTGCTCATTTACCACCGCAGCACCTGCGGACCCATCGCGGCCCCTATAGCCGAGGACAGTAGGATGCCCGCCGTATACCACAGGGCGACGAAGGGAAGGCCGCTCTCGGGGCAGTGGAAGGCATAGACGAAGGCGGCGGCCGCCCCGGCCAAAAGACCTGCCGCGGCACCGGCCCGGATCGGGCGCGTCGGGGCAAGGCGGCGCAAGACTGCCAGCAAGCTTGCTAAAACCGGTGCCGCAACCAAGCCAATCAGGAACGGGCAGACCAGCGCGGTGTTTCCCAAGAGGAGCCCACGCCGGTCCTCGGGCGCGGCCCTCATGAGGCAAACGATAGCGACCACACAGGCTAGGCCGAAGATGATCGGCAGGACGCGGCTCGCACGCACCGCCCGTCCCGAGGGGCGCGCCAGCCGTCGAACGGCCTCCAGCCCCGCCAGGACAAGGGCCGCTGCATAGACAAGCTTTGCCTGGAACGCGACGCTGCCGATCATCGCGGCCCAGTCCTGTCGCGGCCCGAGCGCAAGAAGCATGATCGCCGCCGCGCCGATCAGACCGGCTCTGATGATGTGACCGCCCCCCGACGTCATCGGTGTGCCAAGGTGGGTCTGCGAGGATCCACACAGGAGAGCGGTCATGTCGGAGATTATCACGGTCGGGCTCGATCTGGCGAAGCATGTGTTTCAGGCTCATGGGGCTGATGTCTCCGGTCGT
>NZ_WMIG01000044.1 GCF_009711205.1 Paracoccus litorisediminis
ACCCCACAGCGCCATCGGATACAACGTCCCGAGCGCGCTGCACTTTCCCGGCGGCGTCACCAGCCCGCCGCCATGGCCAAGGCCGGAAACTCCGGCTTTAGATGGTCCAAAATTGGTAGGCAGGGCAGGTATAAGACCTGATATCGGACGAGCGGCGGGTGTTTTTTGAGCGTTTCATTCTGGCTGTCCGCGCCCCGAACGGACGCAAACCATCCGATCACTGCCTTGTTCTTGATAGGATTTTCTGGATTTTCGAACCGGAGTCCTCTAACGCGACCTATCGGGGGTAGGCAAATGATCGAGCGTCTATCGTCAGTTTAGGTGCTGGACGTTGGTGGGGCTGTGAGAGAAGACCATAAATGCCCTGAACAAGAGCGGGCTGCGCCGGACACCCTGCACATGATCGACAGCACCGTGATCCGCGCCCACCCTTAGGCAGCGGGCGCTAAAGGGCGCCCCCAACAGGGTTTCGGCCGCTTTGGTGCGTCCAGTGGGAAAACGATCCGGTGGATCGTTTTCCCACTGGACCACCTATAGTCTCGCGACCAAACTCCACTTCCTCGTCAAGGCGCATGGACTGCCCATGAGGACCGGAATCACGCCGGGCCAGACATCCGATTATCTCGGTTTCAATCTTGTCCTGACAGAAAACCTACCCCCGCCAAGGACGTTGCCTGCGGATCGTGGCCATGACGCCGATAGCATCAGGGCGAACATGGAAGCGCGCGACATGCAGCCCGTCATCCCGATGCGCAAAGCCCGCAAAAAGCGTGTTGGTGTGGACCGTTCGCCTTATCGCCGGTGCAACTTGGTCGAGCGCTGTTTCAACAAGTTTAAGAACGCCCGGCGTATGGCAACTTGAACTACCCCCCATTTTTTTGGACAGTTTCCGAGGTGATTTAAGCTTTTGCCCGCGCCTGCCGGTCGGTTTCGATGCTGTCGGGCGGCTGCCCGCCATGGCGGCGTGGGGTCGCTGGTGATTGTAGAGTGAGGCTACGAGTACCATCGGTCCGAGAGAGCGGCCGAACGATCCGGCGGCTGATGGCGCATTTGGCCTGAGATCCGGTCTACCAGGCGTGCAGGTCGACGCCTTCATATTTCAGGGACCGCCACAGGCGCTCGCTGCAGACGTTGTCGATCCAGCGCCCCTTGCTATTCCTCGAGATCCGGCTGCCGATCAGTCCAGGCGAAGGACGTGGACTGTGAACTTTGGTCCGTGCTTATGATCTCGGGCGCACCATACCGGTGGATGGCCTCGTTCAGCGCCTCGACGCGAGACAGTCGGCCTCGAGCCTGTTCGATATGCGCCAGGCCAGCACCTTACGGGTGAACCAGTCCATGATGGCCCCCGGATACAGAAATGCGCCATCGCGGTGCCATCGGTTCGAGCCCGGCGAATGCGCCGCATCGGCAGAGAGATGACGTCGGCGCACCAGACCTGGCCGGGGCGATCCACCCGCAGCCTGCCCGAGCCAGAGGGACAGGTGTTGCGCCCCTTTCTCGGCTTGCTGGTGTTGGGCTTTTGGCAGATCGACTGTGAGGAGGTTCAGAAAACAGTCCGGGGGCTGTTTTCCCGACAAACGCGCATGAGTCGCCGGATGCGCTTCTGGTTCACGCCATGCTCGTCTGCAGGCTGACGCGGCCCCCCTGGAGCCACGGACTACCGGAGCTGCCAGGTCATCTGCCGGACGCCGGAGAAGGGCGTCTCCAGGAGTTGCCGATCGATCAGCCGCATCAGCCCGAGTTTCTGCTCCGTCTCGCCCGCCGGCGTGGTCAAACGACAAGCACTGCGCCCCCGATCGACAGCGCCGGATGGTCCCGCTCAATCCTCCCGTTCGGCATTGTCTCTCGGACCAGTGGCGTTCAAATGCCTCATCACGTACCGATCCACGACTTGCGCTGTCGCGACAAAAAATCGTTGGCGACGGCTCTCTCGGACCCATGGCGCTCACGGGCTCATTCCCCGATCCTGGCATGCCGCGCCCGAACCGCTTCCTCATCCACTTCCGCCGCGGGCTTCTTGTTGCCCCGCCCTCCGCAGCCGCATCGAGCAAGGCGCTCGCCATTGTCCTCGGACCAATGGCGGAGTATGGCTCGCTCCCTTGGTGGGTCATCGCCGGATGCACGCCTTATTCGGCCGCCAGCTCCGACACCCTGCGCGCGCCTTCATGGCTTCCAGCGCCATGCGCGCCGTGAAGCCCGCGCCATGGTTCCGACGTTTCCGCATTCCTGATCTCCTCGTCCTTGGAGACCAGAAAACGTCAGATCGTGGCTTCCGTTACCGCACGATGTCGGGGAGGGGTTCACAACTGTAGCCGGACGGCTTAATTCCTGAAGCGCTTTCCTGCTCAATCCTACACAGCCAATAGCTGCCTGCGAGCCGTTTGGGCGGCTAGGCGGGGGTCGTTAGAATATCCTCGTGCAAGCAGAGGATGTTTCCCTCGGAATCGTTAAACCACGCGGCCTTTTCAGAGCCCAATACACAGATGTGGTCGACCGTTTTTAGTCCCGGCAGGTCGTATTCAGAGAACACCACGCCGCGGCCCTTGAGCTGCTCAATTGCTGAGCGGATGTCATCGACACGAAAGCTCAATGCGGTGTGTTCGGCCTTGGTGCCTTCGGTCTTGGGAAACAAGGCGATCTCGGTGCCGCCGCAGTGATAAATCACCTTTCCATCTAAACGTTCCTCACCTGCTGGCAGCGACAGCGCCCGCTCGTAGAAATCGCGCGCCCGAGCAAGATCGCGGACCGGCAGCATTACCGTAATCTGACTGCGACTGAATTGCATGGCATCCTCCCTTCGGGGATCCTAGGTCAGCATTCTACGCCCGCATTCAAATGCTGGCCAGCGGCGTCAATGACCTCGGCGCTTGCCGACATCCGCCGAGATGCTGCGATCGACGGCCCTGGACCTGATCCAAACCCATTTTCCCCGAGCCGTTCACCAAGACTTGCCCGATCAAACGCAAAACGATGAATGCAAGTCCCTCAACTACGGTATCGACGATCATCAAATTACCCGGGACGTTGGCCTCGCCTCGCGACGTCACATCTAGCTTTCCGCTAGCTGTTGTTTTCTGTATGACATCATATCATAAACAATGGGTGGAAGCATGAGAAAACGTCGGGACAGCCTGTCCTCCATCGTCGCCAAGGATCTTGTCGAGCGCATCGAGGCGGGGGAATACGCGATTGGTGACAAGCTTCCGATCGAGGCGCAACTGGGTGAGACCTACAATGTCAGCCGCACCGTCGTCCGCGAGGCGATTGCGCATCTGCGTTCGGAAGGACTGGTTGAATCCCGACAAGGCGTCGGCGTTTTTGTCTCGGGTCGGGGTGGAGGGGTGCTGAAAATCAGCCCCGAAAAGACCGGAGAGCTGGCCGAAATCCTGGAAATCCTGGAGCTGCGTCTGGGTGTCGAAGTCGAGGCCGCAGGATTGGCGGCACAACGCCGGGACGAGGAAAGTCTTGGCAAGATTATGAAAAACCTTGACCAGACCGCAGATCTGGACGCGTTCTCTCAGAATGCCCGTGAATGGGACTTTGCCTTTCACATGGCCATCGCCGAAGCGACCGGCAACAGCTACATGCCGCGCTTCATGGCCTTCATTGGGCCGGTGATCATCCCGCGCAGTCAGTTGATCCATGCCTCGGTTCCCAATCTGACACGCGACTATCTGGCCAAGATGAATGACGAACATCGCCGCATCGCCGAAGCCATCCAGCGTCAGGATGTGCTGGATGCGCGCGAAGCAATGCGCTTCCACCTGGTCGGCAGCCTTGAGCGTTACAGAAAGCTGACGCTCGCATGATTCATATGTTGACAGTCATCATACAATTAAAATACCACCAAGACCGACAGGGAGAGCGCGCAGCATAAAGACCCGAAAAGGGCGGTGCGGTCGGAACAGTGCGGTTTGGGCCGATGGCAAGTTCGCGTCCTCTGTCAGGAATGAGGGGAAACACCCCTTCCTTTTGACAGCGGAGAGAACATGACCGCCTTCAGGAATATCTATCTTGGGATTTTACGCTGGGTCGTGATCCTCTGCATGGCGGGGATGCTCTGCCTGATCTTTGCCAATGTCGTGCTGCGCTATGCGTTCAACAGCGGCATCTACCTGTCCGAGGGCGTCTCGGGCCTGCTTTATGTCTGGATGACCTTTGTCGGCGCGCTGCTGGTGCTTTACGACCGCGGCCATATCGGCGTCGACATGCTGGTCCGTCGCCTGCCCGCCGCGATGCGCCGGACGGCATTCGCGCTGACCCATGCGGTGATGCTGTACGTCACCTGGCTGCTGCTGGCCGGAAGCTGGCAGCAGATGGTCATCAACCTGCATGTCATTTCTCCGGCCACGCATCTGCCGATCGGGACGATGTATCTGGCGGGCGTGTTTTTCGCTGCGATGAGCGGGCTTTTCCTGCTGACCCAGCTTGTCCTGCTGTTCACCGGCCGACTGGCCGATGACGAGCTGACCGTTTCGGTGTCCGAGGACGAAGACGAGGCCGAGCGCCTGATGGCCCAAGGAGCGCTGAAATGACCGTTGCCCTTTTCACCGGGTCGCTGCTGCTGGTCATCGCCATCGGCGCCCCCATCGCCTATGCGCTGATCATCACCGGCGCCGCGCTCATGTGGCAGATGGGTCTGTTCGACGGACAGATCATCGCCCAGAACCTGCTGAACGCCGTCGACAGCTTTCCGATGATCGCCATTCCGCTGTTCATTCTGGCGGGCGAGGTCATGAACACGGGCGGCCTGTCGCGTCGCATCATCGCTCTGGCGCAATCGCTGCTGGGCCATCGCCGCGGCGGGCTGGGCTATGTCGTGATCTTTGCGGGCGTGCTTCTGTCCAGCCTGTCCGGCTCGGCGCTGGCCGATGCGGCTTCGCTTTCGGCGCTGCTGCTGCCGATGATGGTCGCTGCCGGGCACAGCAAGGAGCGCGCTGGCGGGCTGATCGCCTCGGCCTCGATCATCGGGCCGATCATTCCGCCCAGCATCGGCTTTATCGTCTTTGGCGTCGCCACCAACCTGTCGATCAGCAAGCTGTTCATGGCCGGGATCGCGCCTGGCCTGATGATCGCGCTGGCGCTGGCCATCACCTGGTTCTTTGTTTCGCGCTCCGAAAACGTCGCCCCCACGCCGCGCGCCAGTTGGTCCGAACGGGGCCGGGCGCTGGTCGACAGCTTCTGGGCGCTGATGCTGCCGGTCATCATCATCGTCGGGCTGCGCTTTGGCATCGTGACGCCGACCGAGGCCGCCGCCGTCGCAGCCGCCTATTCGCTGTTCGTCGCCATGTTCATCTATCGCGAACTGTCGCTGGACGACCTGAAAGAGGTCACCTTCCGCGCCGGTAAGACTGCGGCGGGCGTGATGTTCCTGGTGGCCGCCGCCGCAATTCCGGCATGGATGATCACCATCGCCGATATTCCCGGTCAGGTCATCGGCATGGTCCAGCCGTTCATGGACAATCCCAAGCTGCTGGTCTTTGTCCTGATGGCGCTGATCATCGTCGTCGGCACGGCCATGGACCTGACACCGACGATCCTGCTGCTGGGCCCGATCCTCGTGCCCGTCGTCACCGCCGCAGGGATCGATCCGATCTATTTCGGTGTGCTGTTCATGATCAACTGCGCCATCGGCCTGATCACTCCTCCGGTCGGGACCGTGCTGAACGTGGTCTGCGCCGTCGGCAAGATGGAATACGAGGCTCTGTTCAGGGGCACACTTCCCTTCTTTCTTGCGCAGGTCGCGGTGCTGTTCCTGCTGGTCCTGTTCCCCGAGCTGGTGACCGTCCCCGCCGCATGGATCTCTCATTAAAGGGCGCCAAGACCCTACCCCCCTACCCTCCTCCCAACAAGGATATCGACATGAAAGCCATCCTCGGTCTTTTGACCGCAGCCCTTCTTGCGACCGGTGCACAGGCGCAGGACTACAATTCCCGCATGATCAAGTTCGCCGCCACCGGTCAGGCGGGCACCCCACCGGTGCTGGGCATGCAGATCTTTGCCGACAAATTGGCCGAGCGCAGCGGCGGCAAGCTGAACACCAAGGTCTTCGCCAATGGCGTGCTGGGCGGAGACGTGCAGGTCCTGTCCTCGCTGCAAGGCGGCGTGGTCGAGATGATGGTCTGGAACGCCGGCAACATGATCACGCAGGAACAGGATTTCGGCATTCTCGACCTGCCGTTCATCTATCAGGATGTCACGGTCATGGACGGGTTGCTGGATGGCGAGGTCGGCAAGAAGCTGACCGATCAGCTGCCCGAACATGGCGTGGTCGGCCTGGCCTTCTGGGAACAGGGCTTCCGCCTGCTGACCAACAACAAGCACGAGATCAACAAGCTTGAGGACATTTCCGGGCTGAAGATCCGCGTGCAGCAGAACCAGTTGCTGGTCGACATGTGGGCGGCGCTTGGCGCGAACCCGACGCCACTGGCGGTGACCGAGCTTTACACCGCCCTGGAAACCGGTGCCGTGGATGGTCAGGAAACCACCGCGCCCTTCATCCTCGGCTCAAAATATCACGAGGTGCAGAAGTACGTTTCGGTCACGCGGCACAATTACAACCCGCAGATCGTCCTGATCGGCAAGCCCTTCTGGGACAAGCTGACCGAGGATGAACAGAAGCTGATCATCGAGGTCGCCCGCGAAACCGCGATCGAGCAACGCCAGATCTCGCGCGATGCACAGGTCTCGGCGCTGCAGTCGATCCGCGATGCGGGCAATACCGTGACCGAGATCGACCCGGCGGAATTGCAGGGCATGAAGGACGCGGTGCGTCCGGTCATCGCGAAATATGCCGCGACCTTCGACCCCGAGTTGACCCAGACCGTGTTCGACGCGGTGGGCTTCAAGCTGGACTGACCCTTGCGGGGGGCGGATCGCACGCCCCTCTTCACCCTCTACCGGAAGACATCCATGAAGATCTCATTCGCCCAGTTCTCGCCCGTCCATGGCGACACCGCAGCCACCACGGCGCTTGTCGCGGAAAAAGCGCGCGAGGCCGCCGCCTCGGGCAGCCGCCTGATCGCATTCCCGGAATGCTTCCTGACCGGGGGCGCGTTCGACGACCGCGAAAGCCTTGTCGCGGCGGCGGTCGATATCGAGCGGGGCGATCTGGAGCCGATCCTTGCCGCCGCGCGCGACACCGGCATTCATGTCGTGGTGGGTTTCTATCAGCGACGCGGCGATCAGGCGCTGAACACCGCCGCCCTGATCGGACCGCAGGGCATCATCGGGTTGCATCACAAGATGCACCTGCCTTTCATGATCGGCGACCGCTTCGTCGATATTCCCCCGATCGACGGCCCCTCGGTCTTCGACACCGAAATCGGCCGCATCGGCATCGCCATCTGCTACGAAATCCGCTTCCCCGAGGTCGCCCGCACCCTGGCGCTGGAAGGAGCCGAGCTGATCGTCCTGCCCGCCGCCTGGCCCGAGGCCGCACGCATCCTGCCCGATCTGTTCAGCCGCGTCCGTGCCGCCGAGAATTTCGTCTACTTCCTGTCCGCGAACCGCAATGACATCGATGACGGCATGCAGTTCATGGGCTCCAGCCACGTGATCGGCCCGGACGGGCGCGAGATCATCAATGCCGGTATGGATGACGGAATCTTCTCGGTCGAAATCGAGCTGGAACAGGCCCGCGTCAAGTCGATCATCCGCGATCCGGGCATCTACGAGGTTCATCCCTGGCGCGACCGCCGCCCGCAGGATTACGCCATCTGCACCAAGGCGGCCGTGCTATGAGCCTGCGCGACAGGTTGGATCGCCCGACCTTCGGGATGAACGTCTATTCCGGCGCGCCCGCAGCGGTTGAGATCGCCGGGAACTGGGGTCTGGATTTCGTCTTCATCGATGCCGAGCACACCGCGCTTGGCCTTGATTTGCCGATGGAGCGGATGATCCTTGCGGCAAGGCTGGCCGGGGTCGCCCCCCTTGTGCGCGTCCCGGACAGTACGCCGACCGGCTTGCGCAAGGCGCTGGAACTGGGGGCGGAGGGGGTCATCATCCCACAGGTTCATACCGCCGCCCAGATGCGCGAGATCGTCGCCGCAACCAAGTTCCCACCGCTGGGTCGTCGCGGCGGCGACAGCTCGGTCCGGTCGGCGAATTATGGCGGTCCGGGCTTTGACTGGGCCGAATATGCCGCACGCGCCAACCGCGAGACGCTGCTGGTGCCCATGGCCGAAAGCCCGGAATTCTTTGCCGAGATCGACGCCATCCTTGACGTTCCCGGCATCGACGCCGTGCATTTCGGCCCGGCCGATTACTCGCTGTCCTGCGGCATCCCGGTCGATTACGCCATGCGCCATCCTCAGGTCCGCGAGGCCATGCGCGAGCTGATCGCCAAATGCCACGCTCGCGGCATCAAGGTCATGCTGCCCTGCTTCCCCTATGAGGCGGCGCAGGTCTCCGAATTGCTGGACGAGGGCGCGGACATGCTTCTGGTCGGAAATGA
Organism: Paracoccus litorisediminis; assembly: GCF_009711205.1. GTDB lineage: Bacteria > Pseudomonadota > Alphaproteobacteria > Rhodobacterales > Rhodobacteraceae > Paracoccus > Paracoccus litorisediminis. Next base: position 8,459 of record NZ_WMIG01000044.1, read on the forward strand.
CATGGCCTTCCTGAACGCGGGCTGCCGCAATGCCGCGGCGCTAGCCAAGGGGGCGCGGGCATGATCCGCCATCCCCGGCCCGACCCGGTGGCGCTGGACGCGGAACTGCTTGCCGCGATGCGAGGCATTCAGCCAGCCTCGTTGGGACATTACCTGACGACGGGCATCGTTTCGCCCGACATTCGGCCGTTGACAGGTGGCAAGCTGCTGGGCCGTGCGGTCACGGTGCGCCAACCGCTGCCCGATGCCATTCCGGTGCATGTCGTGCTGGACGAATTGCAGGCGGGCGATGTGCTGGTGATCGACCGGGCTGGGGATCACCATGTCGCCTGCGTGGGCGAGATGGTCGCCCGCGCCGCCCATGCTGCCGGTGCAGCGGGCATCGTTGTCGACGGGATCGTCACCGATATCGAGGAACTTCGCGAGATCGGCCTGCCGGTCTATGCCCGCGGGCTGAACGTCGTCACCACGCGTGTGTTGAAAGTGCCGGGTGCGGAACTGTTCGGGCCGGTCATCATCGGCGGCGTGATCATCCGCAGCGGCGATCTGCTGTTCGGGGACGCGAACGGGCTGTTGCGGTTTGATCCGACCGACGAGGCACTTCCAACCCTTGTCAAGCGCGCCTTGGCTGATGAGGCACGAGAGATCGAATGGCGGCAGCGCCTTGCAGCGGGGGAATCGTTGGCCCGGCTGAACGGCTCGGACGCCTATCGAGCAACGCATTAGCCCGACCTGACGAGCATGCCAAAGGCCCGGAGGTAAAAGCTGGGCCGTTCAATCTCATTCTGCGCAATGGCAAATCTGGCATCAGCTGCCGTTGCGTTGAACCGGGCGCACTGCAGAAGTTCCTCATCTTAGGCGCAAACCTCGATAACCCTCTGCATTGCCGCCGAGCATAGCCATCGGGTAGATCCGCCAGTGTCACTTGATGATCGGTCGAGAGACTTGCCCCCGTAGGTCAACACGTCGCACCACCGTAAGCGATTTTATCCGGCCCGTCGCACCATACCGCAATGTGAACCCGTCGGAGTGGCCGACTTCCGGATGGATGGGTCCACAGACCTCGGCCAGACGTATTTCTGGCGTAGGGTCGTGATAGCACACAACTATTCGGGCACGATATTCAGGCCGTCCGAGCGACCATTTCCATCTTATGCAGTCGCCATTGTCGCACCACAGATCCAAGCGGCAATGGCGACGCCGGAAAAACAACGGCAGATCATGCTTTCTGGTTCGACGACGACTACGGTATGCGACAGCGCGCCCACACGATACCTATCGTATTCTTGGATGCCGGTTTGGTCGTCGTCCCGTCACCCGCTCTGACCGTGCACCAAGAGAGTTCGCCGCATCGACAAGGAAGTCAGCTTCGCGAGAGCCAGCTAGTAAGCAAATGCCAACCGGCAGATTGGACCGGACGTCCATTCGCGGTTGGCGACCTGCAATGGTCTTTTTCCCATTGGATGGGATCGAGGGCAATACGACACATGCAGTGTGGTCTGTAATGCAGACCACAGGCGTTAGTCGCTGGATCACTCCAGACGCAGCTGTTTGCTGTCGATGAAGTCGCATACTTACGCGGTGCTGTGATTGCAGAAAGAATTGATCCGGTTGCATAGGCTGTGCCCGTCGATCGACGCCATCCACAAAGCTCTCGGTTGCCATGCACTGAACCGCCTGAACACCCTAGGCTCGTTGGACCTCGCTCACCACATCTTCAGAATAAGGCCTAGGAGCTTCAGAAGACGGCGCTTGAAGGGTTCTGGTCGAGGGTTGATCTGGATGGGTCCGAACGTAGGACTGGGCTACCGAACGGCCGCACCTCCGAAACTGGGGAGACCGGCGCGACAGCCTTGGTGCCCGCGCTCCGACCGATCTGATCTGCGCGCTAATTTACCATGTACCGACCGACGATAAAAATAGCTGCACCTTACGATATCCAGCGCGAATTCACCCGCCACGAAACTACTGGCTTACCTACCGACCAGAACGGAATTGAAACCGCACTGGCAGATCACACGCTTTTATTGCCACGCGCGAAGGAAGATGATCTGGCCTCGAATGCACTGCCGACATGATCGGGACAGCCTGTCGGCTGCCCGTCCTCGATAGCGTCGGACCAAAGAATTTGCACTCCCCCGGGTCGCGGTCAAACTGGCCGCCATTACGGCGCTTATTGTCGATGGATGCGTCTGTTGCGGCCGGTCCAGCTTTGATTGTGACGCCGCATGACCCAGGGACCGATCTGCACATTGAGGAAATCGCTG
>NZ_WMIG01000045.1 GCF_009711205.1 Paracoccus litorisediminis
GTGATAGGAGATATGCTCGCCCGCACGTTCGCGATATGCGGGTTTGGGCAGCTGCCGCCTCAGAAGGTTTTCAGGGACGCTCATTCTACTCACCTTTCCATCTGGATGAGCCGAGTGTGCCTCAAAATGGAGGCCGGCGCATATTCGCCCGAAACTCATGACGCCGGTGGGATGAGCTTGCCCCAACGTGGGTTCCACTTAGCCCCTTGGTGAAGGTAGGCCCCGCGTCGACAATGAAGCCATCGAAGGGGGCTGGCTAACCCCTGCTCTCGATCCGCTGCGGGCTTCGTTCCGCCGGGGCCGTCAAAACTGTAACGGACGGTGATTGTGCCGTTCGAAAACACCTCAAGACAGGTCATGTCGGCGGGAATGTCGTTCAGGTCGCGGATCTGTTCGAACGTCAGCATTTGCTCCTCCTCGTGCTGAACGACCAGCTTGCCGCCTCGGGGGCTAGCAAAGTAAGACGGCATCGCGACGCACCTAAACGTCGAGGCCGAGCATGGCAAAGCCGCCCGCCAGGTAGGCCACTCCGAAGTCACAAATACGTATCCAATACCCGCCGGGCTTTTAAGTCCGGACCTGAGACTATCCCTCCCTCTGATTTTCACCACAAGCGCAGGCGCACGTTAGCCCGAGGGAAGCGCGGCGACGGCATCGAAGCCGCGATCGAGATCACGCAGGTGGCAGGTCACAGGCACACACCTCAGCCTGCCTGCGAGCCTCCCTCTGGCTGTCCGCAACTTGCCGTTTTTATTCTCGGTGATCGGCAATTTCGTACGGTCGAGATGGACGCCACACCAGCTGCACTGGCTACCATGCTGCCCCGGACGATGGTTGATCTTGAGGAAGAGCAGCACTGGATTCGCGATGTGGGATCGGTTCTAATGCGCGGGCGCCGGTCATCAACCCGCCAACCCGCGCAAGATGGCGATCCAAGAGCTCTACAGCAATAGTTATCACCGCCCCTCCGCTCGCACCGGCGGACGGGTTGTTACATTTCAGTCCAAGCGAGACTCGGGAGTCGCATCCTCGCGCTTTCGGTTAAAAACCTCGCATTCCAACATGTCGGCAATGAAAATCAACCAGTTCACTAGCCCAAAGCGGGGATTGAACTGCTCAACGTGATCTATGGCCCAGGTCAGCGTGCGTGCGACCAGTTCCTCAGCAGCTTTGTCATCAAGGCCCATGCTTCTGGCGTGAAGGATAAGATCCGGTATGCACTCGAGCGCCGTCTTATCCTCAGCGTTCCTCTCTCTGTCGGAGGAACAATTCAATTTTTCAAGTTCGGAGGGGCCAGTCGCCATCGAAGTGACCTCCAAGTTGGCTTGCTAAGAGATCGGTACCAACCTCCAGAATCCGGGGCGACACCTGTGGGGCTAGATAGTTTACGATCAGTTGTCAAACAGGTGGGTAAAAAACCTGTGAGGTCCACCGTCGTCAGCATCCTCGGCTCGCGCAGGTCGGGTGCTAGAAAGGTCGAACAATACTGCCGTCTTGACCTACATGCGATGAGTGTGGGTGGTCTTGCCCCGTTTCGCCGGACACTCAGGCGGTTGCGGTTTCAGCTGCGATGAACTCGCGGGGGCGAGCGCATCTTCAGCCCTGAGTGCGGGTGGTTGTCGTTGTAATCCTCGATCCATGAGCCGATCAATCCAAGGACCGTCTCGGCGTCTGGCAGGGGGGTGATCTGCACGTAATCACGCTTCAGGGTTTTCACGAAAGCCTCGGACATGCCGTTGCTCTGCGGGCTGCGCACCGGCGTGAAGCAGGGCTTCAGTCCGAGCTGGCGGGCGAAGATCTGAGTGTCCTTGGCGATGTAAGGTGAGCCCCTCGCCATCGGGCTCGAACCGGTGGCGCCGCGATGGCTCGATCGGTGAGAACCTCGATTACCGATGGCGCACGCAGGGCCGAGAACCGCCGCTCGACGGCCTCAAGCAACAGGTCGCGGATGTCGGAGCCGCTGATCCCGGCGTTTACCACGGCCCGCCAAGAGATGATCTCGCGGTCATGGGCGTCGATGAGGAAGGCCCCGCGGATGACATCTCCGTTCCAGCAGGTGAACTCGAACCCGTCCGAACACCAGCGCAGGTTCGAGCGCATCACGATCACCTTGCCATCGTGGACATGCTCGGGCCGCTCGGAATATTTGCGCGCAAGCAGCAGGTTATGGGACTTCATGATCCGGTAGGTCCGCTTGTGGTTCACCGGAGCGGCACCGTTCGAGCGCAGCTGCCGGTTCAGGATCGCGGTGATGCGGCGATAGCCATAGGTCGGCCGCGCGGCGACCAGGGCCATGATCTGCGGCATCAGATCGGCATCCTCGGCCTTGTGATAGCCCCGCCGTGGCCTGCTCCGTCCCTGAAGGCGGTCGATCAGGTTCGATCGCACCACGCCCAGCGTCTTTGCCACCGCCTTCACTGGAAATCGCCCTTCAGCTGCGACCGCACGAGCAAGGTCGGTTTTTTTACCCGTGACTTGTCCAAGGCCTCGCGCAGGATCTCCACTTCCATGGTTTTGCGCCCGAGCTGGCGTTCCAGCTCGCGGATCCGGCTGTCCATCTCGCGCACGACACGGTTGCTGGTGACATCGTCATCCTCGGTCACGGCGACGCTTCCTCCTACGAGCATCAGACGCCGCCAACGATACAGCAGGTTCGGCGCCACGCCATTACGCCGCGCCACGATCGAAATGCTGGCGTGATCCTCCAGCGTCTCCTCGACGATCCGCAGCTTCTCCGCCGCGCTCCAGCGCCGACGACGGCCGCCATCAGTGATGATCTCTACGTTAGCCATAAGCATGTCCTCAGGCATAAGCCTAAGCCTTCATGTTCAGGCCTGGGTGTCCGGTCGAAACGGGGGCCAGTTCAGTGGGAGCTTTTCATTGTAATAGCTGATCCAAGCACCGATCCCCTTGCGGACTTCGGAGCCGGTCTCGAAGGCTTCAGATATGTGCCAACCATTGGCGACAAACATCCTCGCGCAGTGAGACTGCCGGCGTCCGGAAATTGGGCTGAACTATGCCATGATAATGCTTGAGCGGGTACGAATGACAGGCGAGACCTCTCTCTGAGAGGGACCGACCATTCAAGATCGATCTTACCGATTCAACAGGAAGACGATAACACCGTTTAAGATGTGGGGACCAGTTCAACCTAAGGGGTTAAGCCAAAGGGGACCACTTTGGCTCGTGATCGATGGCAAGGGCGTTTTTCTCGTCGCAGGCGACGCCGTAAATGCCGTATGGCGCGTGGAGGCCTCTATCAGCCCCGCGCCATATGGTTCCGGCTCGCGCGATTAATCATTTACTTGCGAAAGACGTTCCTCGATCATGTCGAGTAGCACGCGCAAGCAGAGGCCGCGGATGGTGCCTCTGCCGAGAGGGCCGAATTTCTCATGACGTCCGACCGTCCAGTCCTGTCGGGCGGCTAGGGCAAAATGCACGTCCCCCTCGCGTCCTTCCTCGGTGGGTCCGGCAAATCCCGTGACGGAAATGGCAAAATTGGCGCTCGAGCGTTGCAATGCGCCGTCTGCCATTGCAACGGCGACCTCTCGGGAGACGGCTCCATGTTCGGCTATCAGCTTCGGATCAATTCCGAGGCAACGAATTTTTGCATCATCGCTATAGGCGACAAAGCCGCTGTCGAATGCGTGAGAAACCCCTTCCACATCGGTCAGAAGTGCTGCGAAGTCTCCGCCAGTGCAGCTTTCGGCAGTTGCAATAGACAGGTCGCGCCGGGAAAGCTCTAGCATTACAAGGGCCGCGCGCTGAAGAAGTTCGGATGAGTCTGATAAACGGTCTCTCATGGTGTGCTTTGACCTCGCAATCATCAACTCTCCAAGACGGATGATCATTTTTAGGAGCTTGGATTGGCTGTTGAACTAATCGATCCGTCGATCTGTTCCCGCGGCATCGATGCCAGAAATCGACATAGGTGACCACATATGTTGGATTGTCAGGATCGCGGGCAACACAAGCCTCTATGCGGGCTTGCCGAGTAGGAGGAAGGGTGGATGAGGCATTTATCGCCGATGCGTGACGATCTGGACACAATGCGGGTTTTCGCGCGATTTCTCTGTACAGGCTTGGTCCCCCTCAAAAGCTATGAAATCTGGTTCTCGCAAGAAGGGCATCATGAAAGCGGAAACACACACGCAGCAGACACAGCGCCTCAAGGCTCTTCGATCCTACGGCATTCTCGATACTGATTTTGAAACCGAGTTTGACGAGATCGTCGAACTCGCTTCGGCGATCTGTGGCACCCCCATCTCGGTGATCAACCTGATTGATGCCGAACGGCAATGGTTCAAGTCCGAGGTTGGACTGGGCGTTCGAGAAACACCGCTCGAGACGTCGATTTGTGCCCACGCAATTCTGCAGGATGATTTTACCGAAATTGAAGACACCGCGCTGGATACGCGCATGGCGGACAATCCACTGTGTGCCGGCGATACGGGTCTGCGTTTTTACGCGGGTGCGCTCCTGAAAACGCCTGAGGGACTTCCTTTGGGAACGCTATGTGTGCTCGATCATCGACCGCGACGCCTCTCGTCGCACCAGAAGAATGCCCTTCGGGTTCTTGCACGACAGGTGATGGTACAACTTGAGCTTCGCAGGGAGCTGGAAGCGTCTAGGATGTTTCGCCTTGAGGTCGACCACCGGGTGAAAAATTCGCTGCAATCCCTGTCGTCGCTTGTCCGGATTCAGATGCGCAGCCTGCGTGAGCCGGAGGCGATCGCGGCGATCGCTTCAGTCAAAAGCCGCGTGGACGCCATCTCCACCATGCACGAATTGCTTTACAAGACGGAACGCAGCAGCCACATTGATCTTGGCCAGTATCTCGCCTCGATTTGCGCGCAGCTATCTGCGCTCGCCCCACCTCGGTTAACCATCATTCCCAAACTGATCTCGATCGACGTGTCGTCTGATCAGGCAGTGGCGGTGGGAACGTTGGTTAACGAGCTGGTCCTGAACGCCTTCAAGCACGCGTTCCCACAGGGCAAGGCCGGCCTCGTTTCGATCAGTCTGGAAGCAATCGGGCAGGGCAGAGTCCGGGTGACAAGCTCGGATAACGGTCGCGGATTGGAGCTAATGCCCACGGCAGGTTCCTCTGGCTTGGGTATGAAGATCGCCCAACTCGCAGCCGCCGAACTTGGGACAGAGATCACTTTTTCCAACAATGATCCGGGACTGCGTGTCAGCTTCGAGTTCTTGCCTGACAGCGCCTGAGGCGGCGCTCAGGGGGACCAATAAGCAATTAAGTGAGATTGCCCTGCAAGCGCTGAAAGTAGTGTTTATCCAAGAAGACTAGTTCGGTTCCGCATTTTGACCTCCGATAACGATGATTTTTAGTCGGAACAATGCCGCTTTCTGCCTGTTGAACTAGCAACCGGATGATACCGGACCGCACAGAAGGAGATCGAGACATGAACAAGTTCTTTGCAACTACCGCTGTTGTCGCATTGCTGGCTGGTCCCGCCCTTGCTCAGACCGCGACGGAAACCACTCCGCCTGCGACGACAGAAGCACCGGCTACGCCGATACAGGCAGACAATGCGACCACTGCGCCCGCAGCGGACACTGCCGTAGCTCCGGCGGAAACTACTGCGGTCGCTCCGGCAGAGACCACTGCGACTGCTCCGGCGTCCGGCTTTAGCTATATGACCACAGCAGGCGATATGTCCGCCGAGACCTTTATCGGCAAGCGGCTTTACGTCTCCGAGGCCGATGTCGATGCCAGCGCCCAGATCAATGAACTCGACGAGGGCTGGGACAATGTCGGTGAGATCAGCGATCTGGTTCTAAGCAAGGACGGCCAGCTCAAGGCGGTGCTTGTTGACGTGGGTGGCTTCCTCGGTATGGGCGAGAAATCCGTTGCTGTCGCAATGGACCAGCTTCGCGTGATCCGCGACGGCGACTCCGAGAACGACTATTTCATCGTCTTCACCGCCAACAAGGCAGCGCTCGAGGCCGCGCCAGCTTTCGAGTGGCCGGATATGTGATCCTTCGCGGGTAAATGCCTGCGGCAGTCATCTGGCGTTAAGTCAACCCTTTGCCCATCTGGGGCCGAGGGTTTGATTTTACGCTGACGACATTCCCGCCCCGGCTCCGGAACCTCGCATTCCTGAAGATGTTTATCCACGGCATGAGGAAGCGGGGCAGTGCGTTGGCACCACGGGCGAACTGGAAAGGGATGCTGAAGATTTCCGAGCTGACCTGCCCGGTGGCGCTGCACAAGGCTGTCATCCCAATCAACCATCTGCTGGTCGATCAGGTTGCCAACCAGCTTCATCAGCGCCGCATCTGGCTTGGTCTTGCCGGTCTCGTTGAAATAGTCGCCCGCATCCCTGACCTCATCGCCATAGCGCAGGGTCCAAAGGACGATGCCCTTGCCGTGCGGCTCAAGCATCACCGCGCGTTCGCGACGATAAAGAACCAGCCTTGCGATCCCCACCTTGCCCGTCGCGGCCATCGCGTCGCGGATAACTGAAAACGCCTCTTCGCCGATCTTATCCGAAGGGCTCAGATAATGCGGCTTGTCGTACCAGATCCACGCGATGCTGGCGCTGGGGATGAACATCTCGATATCGACGGTGCGGGTGCTTTCCAGTGCCACGACATCCAACTCATCATCCTCGATCAGTACATGCTCGTCTTCACTTTTGGGATAGCCCTTGGCCTGATCGTCATCCTCAACGGTCTTGCCGCTGACCTCGTGGACAAATCGGCTCACGATGCGGTGTCCGTTGCGGGCGTTCAAAGTGTGGAACCGGACCTTTCCGCTGTCGCTTGTGGCGGGCATCATGGTAACCGGACACGTTACCAGAGACATCTTGAGATATCCCTTCCAGAAGACGCGGGGAGCCATTTGGCTAGTTCTCAGGCAGGCTGCCGGCGGCAGGAGTGCCCGCTGGAGCCTCGGGCACCACTGTGCGACTGACATCGTCTTCGGCTACGGGATCGGCCCCCATCCACCAGACCAAGGCGACCCCCGCAACCACGAGCGCCAGGATGATGCCGATGATCGCGGCGGGATGCTGCCGCATGGCGCGTTCGGGCTCGGTGACGCAAGAGCAGCTTGCCGACACGCTGGGCATCACTGTGGTCCATGCACAGCGCGTCATCGCGGCCCTGCGTCAGGACGGGTTGATCGAGTTGCGCGACCGCCAGATCACCATTCCCGATATTGCGCGGCTGATGGAGTTCTCGGAATTCAATCCCGATTACCTGCATCTGCCGCCGGAAAGCTGACGCCCATGCCCCGCTTTTATTTCGATATCGACGACGGGCTGCGCTTCACTTCGGATGATGACGGGCAGGCCCTGCCGGATCGGGCTGCCGCGCGAAACATGGCAATCTCGGTCTTGCCGCCACTGGCGCGGGATGTGATGCCCGACGGCGATCGTCACGCCGTCTGGGTGGTGATCCGCAACGAGGAAGGTGACGCGATTTTTCGGGCCGTGCTCGAACTCGTCGCCGAATGGCTCGATTGAGCCGCCGCCTTACGTTGAATATTCCCGGGGATTTGCTACTCTTCTCGTAATTGTGATCACCCGAAGGCGAGGTTTTGGGGCACATCCGGCCAGCTTAATGGTTCTTGCGGGTTCAAAGGAAGGCGAGATGACGGGATTGCCAATGCCGGACAAGGATGAAGCACCGCGCCTCGAGCCGGAACTGGACAAGGCATTGTCCGATTTGCTGGAACAGACGCGCAAAGAACCCCTTTCTCCCCGCTTGCAAGAGCTGGCCGATCGCTTGGCCAAAGCCCTTGCCGAGGCGCGGCAGTGAGCGGGCGCGCTATCTGACTCGCAATGGGCGAGGTAGCGCCCACGCGCCGCTCAGCCGGAACCAAGCCGCCGTCTCGACGTTTGCGTCCCTGAGGATGGACAGGGGAGGCTTCTCCATGTTGAAAGACGAGATCGTCGACCAGATACCCGCGCTTCGGGCCTATTCGCGCTGCTTGTGCAGATCATTTTCCCAAGCCGAGGATCTGGTGCAAGAGACGCTGCTGCGCGCCATCGAATATGCAGACAGCTTTCAGCCGGGCACAAATCTGCGGGCTTGGCTCTTTACCATCATGCGCAACCGCTTTTTGACGAATTGCCGTAAATCGGCCCGCGAATTGACCGGAGGCGTCGATTGCGTCTCGGATCAGCCCCGGGTCGAGGCCGGGCAGGAATGGTATATGCAGGCGATCGAGGTGCGACGTGTCCTTCGCGATATGCCCGCCCATTACCGCGATGCGATCGTTCTCGTCGGCGGTTTCGGTGAGAGTTATATCGACGCCGCGCGAATTCTCGATTGCGATATCGGCACCATCAAAAGCCGGGTGAACCGGGCAAGGCGGATCCTGCGCGAGGCCCTCGAGCCTGCTTTGTGAAGTTTGGAACATCGGCGCGGAAGACAGGTTCTCGACCTCTATTCTGGTGAGGCAACGATGGCAGAGAGTTCCGGATTCTTGACGACAACTTTGCGAGCCGGGCTTTTGGCCGCGCTCGTCTCGGGCTTGGTGCTGGGCGTGGCTGCAATGCTCGCTGGTCACCCGTTCTGGATGCCCCTAAATGTCACCACCCAAGCCTTTTTCGGCCCGGAAGTGGCGCAGGTCAGAGGTCTCGACCTGACCCATAGCGGGTTCGGCCTGCTCATCCATGTGGTTTCAAGTCTGTTCTGGGCGGTGATCGCAACATTGCTGTTTCGCGGCATTGGTCACGCTTGGATCGTCGGATTGGGCACCGCCCTTTTGGCGCTTGTCGTCGATTATGGCTTTCTACCGGAATGGATGAGTCCCGGCTGGCATCTCGCCATGCCCTTCATCGGCGTGGTTGCGGGTTTCGTCGGGCTGGGGATAGGTTTGGGACTAGGGCTTTCGCTTGCGGTCAGACCAGCACCCGTGCACCCGGTGCGCTCGGGAGGCCCGGCGCCCGTCGAAAGTGAGACCAATCACGGCGGTCCCGATGCATTGCGGCACCCGGGGCCGAATGTCATCAATCAGCGCCTTCAGCGCATCGATCCAGCCAATCTGGTGACCGAAGATCCCAATCGGCAGGGGCATGGTCCGAACCCGCCGCATAAGGTAACGAACTGAGCGGGCGTAACCTGAGGTTTGGCCCTCGGGAACAATTCCGCTCTTTGCAGGTTCGCAACTCCCACGCTTCACTGCGTATGGAGGAGAGGATGAGCAGACTATTCTCGACAACCGCTCTTATACTGTTGCTTGCAGGCGGCAGCGCCGTGGCACAGACAGCGACGACGCCACCTGCGGCGGATCCCGCCGCCCCGACAGCGCCAATGACCGCGCCAACAATCACAGCGCCCGAAGGCTATATGGCCGACAAAATCGTGTTCAGCGCCGAAAATCTCGACGGTGTGACGGTCTATGACGCGACGGGCGAACGCATCGGCGAGGTCCATGGTCTGGTCTTTGCCAATGGAACCACCGCCGGCATGGGCGTGACCCCTCCGGTCAGTGCGGTCAATCCGGTCTCTGATCCGATAGCCCCGGTGACGACCACCGAACCGACCGGCATGGCAACCACCGCGCCCGCCACCGGTGAGGCCGCCAAGGTCGAAGGCGACAAGATCGGCAATGTCGGCCATGATGCGACGACGATGAGCCCGACCGATGCCACGACGCCCCCGGCGCAATCGGCCGATGCGATGAGCTCGGCGGATCCGGGCGCGATCACCCAAGCGGTAATTGATGTTGGTGGCTTTCTCGGCATGGGCGAACATCGCGTCGCTATCCCGGTCGAGGAGCTCGTGGCCTATCGCAAGGAAAACGAGTTGCGGATTTATCTGCCCAAGACCCGCGAGCAATTGATGGCCTTGCCCAAATTCGAGGCCGATCCTGCCTAGGCTCAGGACTCGTTCTTGCTCATAGCCAGAACATCACCGTTGCGGCGAGAGCGATGGCTGAGAAGAAGGTCTCTGGTCGTCGGTCGTATCGTGTGGCGACCCGTCGCCAGTCTTTGAGGCGACCGAACATGATCTCGATGCGGTTGCGTCGTTTATATCGTCGCTTGTCGTATTTCACGGCCTCCTTGCGGGACTTCCGACCGGGGATACAGACGTTTATGCCTTTGTCTTTCAAGGCATCTCTGAACCAATCAGCATCATAGCCTCTGTCCGCCAACAGCCATTCGG
>NZ_WMIG01000046.1 GCF_009711205.1 Paracoccus litorisediminis
TTGCGTGCGACTATCTAGACCAAGCGGAACTCATGCAGCGCTTCGGCATCGACCGCAGCGCTGCGATCCTGTCCGGTGCCTCGGCCTCGGCGAATCCGGGGCAATTGACCGCTGGCCTGCTAACCGTGGCGCAGGCGCGCGGGGCCGAGATCGCCTCGCCCGTGGAAATTACAGATCTGGCGGAAACCGGCGACAGCGCCACCCTTGCCACCCGCGAGGGCGGTGTGCTGACCGCAGAGCAGGTGGTCTTTTGCACCGGTTACGAATTCCTGCCGGTGATGGAAAGCCGTGCACATCGCATCACCTCGACCTGGGCGCTGGCCAGTCACCCCCGCATCGCGCGGCCCGACTGGCTGGACCGCTCGCTGGTTTGGGAGGCATCGGAGCCCTACCTGTATTTCCGCAGCGCACGTGATGGCCGGATCATCGCGGGCGGCGAAGACATGGACGACCCAGAAGCCTATCGCGACCCAGCGCGGCTGCATGCTAAAGCCCGGCGCATCGCGCTGAAATTGCGCAATCTTTGCGGAATCGAGATCGGTTCACCCGCCTATGTCTGGGCTGCACCCTTCGGCAATACCAGCGACGGCCTGCCGATCATCGACAGGGTTCCGGGCTTCAGCCGCGCCCATGCCGTTATGGGCTTTGGCGGCAATGGCATCACGTTTTCCATGATCGCCGCCCAGATCATCGCGGCGCGGCTCTCGGACAAACGTGATCCCGACGAGGAGTTGTTTGCCTTTCGCTAGGCCTCGCATTCATCACTGTTTCACATGCTCGGGCTTGCCCTTGCGTTTGGTGCTGGCCATTTCTTCCAGCTGGGCTTCGGTCATCGACTCGGCCATCTCTTTGGATGCACCGCGCAATTCGCCTTTCGGTGTCTCGTCGCGCTTTGCGGACAGAGCGGCACCCGCTGCCTTTTGCTGGGCTTTTGATTTGGCTGGCATTTTCAACCCCTGCTCAAGGTGGTGGCGGCACCGGTCGGTGCCGCCGGAAAAGGTCAATGGCGATGTTCCGGGAGAGCCTTGAGATCCTCCTTGCCATAGCGCGTCACGCCATGGACAGCGCCGTCCTCGTCGCGCATGAAATCAATTTCCGTGATCCCGATCGCGACGGGCTTCACCCCAAGGCCCAGAAAACCACCGACATCGATGACGGCCTGCGCGCCCGGCCCCGATCCGTGCAGATGCGAGACGGTACCTACGCGCTCATCCTCGGGTCCGTAGATGGTCGCGCCCGAAAGCGCGGCATCGGTCAGCTCGGCCTCGTTCAGCCGCTGATGCAGAGTATGGTCCATTGTCAATTCCTCTTGGCTGATGTTTGCGGGGCATTCAGACCCAGTACGGCGGAATGCCGTAATAGTCGTAGGTCCGGGTCTCCCATTCGCGGTCCCGGTCCCAGTTTTCGCTTCGGGCGGGTGCGCCGGTCACCTGCGCCTCGGTCAGGTCAGTGACGAAGCCGCCCATGGCGAGATCGTAGCTGAGCGCGTGCCAGGGCACGGGCAAATGCTCTTCTCCAAGGCCCAGAAAACCGCCAAAGCCCATCACCGCATAGGCAACCTTGCCGGAAACCTTGTCGATCATCAGGTGGTCGATGGTGCCGATATGGCTGCCATCGCGGCCGTAAACTGCGGTGCCACTCACATTGGCCGACGAAACCAGTGCTCCAGTGGTATCATTCATCATGAGTTCCTTTCGCTCGGCTCACAGGCATCATTGAGGATGCGTCAGTGATGTTCCGGAACGGCTCTAACCTGCGACACCACGATTTGTTTCCGCCCGGCCGGATCATTTTCCTTTGTTGGCCGCGATCAGGCCTGTAACGGCTTCTCTGCCCGAGCATGGTCCAAATGAAACCGACCATTGCCTCCGCAATGGCCGTGGTGACGAGATCCTTTGCGTTGCACCGCAATTACCTTTCCCGGGCTTCTCGGCTGGGGCCTTTGTCGTCTTGGGCTTGCTTCGGCCCTTTTTCTTGGCAGCGATGATGTCCAGAAGCCGGTCCTGAACCGGGTCGTGGGCCATTTCGGGCGACCAGGGTCGGGTCCGATCCTTGATCAGCCGGGTCACCAGCCTCAGTGCCGCCGGATCGCCGTAAGACGTGTCCAGGCCGCCGAAATAATCGCCCTCGGGGCGGACCTCATCGCCATAGCGCAGGGTCCACAAGACAATTCCCTTCCCGCACGGCACCAGCAACACCGCGCGTTCGCGCCGATAGAGCACCAGCCGCGATATCCCGACCATATCCGATTTCGCCATGGCCTCGCGGATGACCGAGAAGGCCTCGACCCCGATCCGGTCGTCGGGGATCAGGTAATGCGGCTTGTCATACCAGATCCAACCGATGCTGCCCGCGGGCACGAACATGTCGATGTCGATCGTGCGGGCGCTGTGCAGCGCGATGCTGTCCAACTCCTCATATAGACGCGGTGCCATATGGGGCTCGCTTGGTAGGGGCGTGGGTCAACGTGGCGCAAAAGCAGAGGTTCCAGCCGGTCCCGACCCGAAAAAACCAGCCTTGCGCAGGACTGGTGCAATCATCTGGGCCGCTGCCACCAATGGCCTTAGCGTCGATCATGACGTGGCCAAATGGATCCGAATAATCTTCTGATTTTGCGTTAAAATGCGTTGTATGCTCTCGCTAAAGTGAGCGGGAGGATGCGTATGGCTGCAGCACTGGATCTGAACCCGAGCGAGATGGCGCGGTTGATTGCGGCTCTCGATTGGCCAAGCTGTGCGCTGGGACCGATGCACGAATGGCCTGCCTGCCTGAGGGCGGCCGTTGATCTTGCGTTACCGGCGCATGCCCAGATCGTCATCTTTGCCGGCGAGGATTACGTCGCGCTTTACAACGATGCCTATGCCCCGACCATCGGCAACAAGCACCCGACCGCGCTGGGTCGCCCCGCGCGCGAGCATTGGACCGAGCTGTGGTCGGATCTGGAACCGTTGCTGAAGCAGGTGAGAACCTCTGGAAGGACCGTCTCGGCGCGGGATCGACCGTTCCAGATCAACCGGCACGGCTATGTCGAGACGGTTTATTTCGATATTTCCTATTCGCCGATTCGGGACGAAAACGGCCAGATCCACGCCGTCCTGTGCATCGTCGCCGAGACCACCGAGCGCGTCGCTGCCCTGAATGCGGAACGGCGCCTGTCAGCCATTGTCTCATCCTCGACCGATGCGATTTTGGGGATGGATCTGGATCAAAGGATCACCGCCTGGAACCGGGGTGCCGAGGCGCTTTACGGCTATGCCGAGCATGAAGTCCTAGGTCGGCCGGTGACCCTGCTTGTGCCGCCGGATCGTCCGGAAGAAGAAAACCTGATCATGGCGCAAATCATGAACGGCACCCGGATTGACACGCATGAGACCCAGCGCCTGCACAAGAACGGCACGTTGATCGACGTGTCGCTGTCCGTGTCGGCAATCCATGACCGGAATGGCCGGATCGTCGGGGCATCGAAGATTGCGCGCGACATTGGCGGTCGGAAAAAGGCCGAGCGGTTGCAGCGGTTCTGATGGGTGAACTCAAGCACCGCGTCAAGAACGTCCTCGCGACCGTGCAGGCCATCGCGAGCCAAAGTTTCGGTTCGGCTGAGCCCGAGAGGTTCAGGGGCTTTTCGGATCGCCTGCGCGCCTTGGCCCGGGCCCATGACCTGCTGACCATGCAAAGCTGGGAGGGCGCGACATTGACCTCGGTCGTGAACGGGGTTGTTTCCGCATTCGGGAACGAGCGCTTTCACATCGACGGTCCCGACCTTCATCTGCCACCGCGCGCGGTGGTCACCTTGTCGATGGCCTTGCACGAACTGGCGACCAACGCGGCGAAATACGGCGCGCTGTCCGTGCCGACGGGCAGCATTTCGATCGACTGGACCTATTGTCCGAACAGGGCGGATTTCCAACTCATCTGGCAAGAAACGGGCGGGCCTGCTGTCAACCAGCCGACCGGTACTGGCTTTGGGTCGATGCTGATCAAGGATGTTCTGGCCGCCGAACTGAACGGCGAGGTCGAGCTCGACTATGAGCCGACGGGGGTGATCTGTCGAATCCGCGCCCCGATTGACGCCAGTTGGGACTGACGCGGATTGCAGCCTGTGCAGTGCTTCCCCAAAGTAATAGTTGGCGTATAACATGCCGCGACACTTTTACGAAACGCGGCAGGTTAACCCATCGGCCAAGTTGCTCGCGGGAGGCAAGTTCGAAAGAAGAACGTGCGGGTCGCTGCCCTTCGCTTATGGAAATGCGCTCCTGAGCTACTCTCTTGCCCTGCTGGTCGGTTTCGATTTGGTTGAAGTAGACCACGGCGGGCGGTTGTCCGCCATGGGCGGCATGAGGCCGCTCGGTTTGGCAATCCTCTGGTCAGATTGAGCGCGTACCCGGACCAGTTTCGGCTCTGAACACTATCGCTGGTCGCAAGATGCGCCCATTCTGGCGCAGATTGTGATCAGCCGGCTTTCGCGGCCTCCACCGCCTTCATGCAGGCTTCCTCATCGCCTGCGGCCAAGGCCGCGCGTGCCTCCGCAAGCGAAGTGGCCGGGGACGATTCCTTCGACGCTTCAGCGGCCGCAGTGGGCTTGCCCTCCTGCTGCGCCTGTGCGTCGGCTGCCGACATAGCCTGATCGGTCTTGTCAGCAGTTCCCTGACCTTCCAGCGGTGCGAGCGTGCCGTCCTTTGCGACGGCGTCAGAGGATGGTTTCTCTGGCGGGGCCGTTGCCTGCTGCTGCGTGCTGGCGGGGCCGTCCTGCAGCGGGGCCAGAGAGCCGTCCTTGGAAATGCCTTCAGTCGGCCCTGATGTTCCACTGTCCAGTTTGGCAATCTCCGCTGCACAGTCGGCCTGTGCGGCCAGCGACGAGAATGTGACAAGCGCGCCACTTGCGACGATCATGTAAAATCTGTTCATACTGAGTCCTCCAGATTGTCGGGAAGTCCCTGCGTTTCCTTAAGCCAAACCTGATGTGAGGGCGTTTGTTCCAACCGCGGCGGGACACATTTTGCAGCCGAACCGGATGCAGCAAGCTCCGCTTTGCCAGAATGCTTTGATTCCTCAGGTCAAAAAAGCGCTAGGCGAAGAAAAGACCTCCGCCCCAAGATGGAGCGGAGGATGTTCATCCCTTCAATCAAGTCAGCTTGGCAAGCCCAGTGTCACATGTCCGGCCACTCAAAGGCCGGCGCGGCTTCCAGTGCAGCCTTGTTGGCGGTGAAGACGATGAAATAATCGTTTTCAGAGTCCCCGTCGCGGATCACGCGCAGCTGGTCCATTGCCACCGCCACGGATTTTTCCCCCATGCCAAGGAATCCACCCACATCGACAAGGACCGCCTTCAACTGGCCGTCCTTGTTGAGCACCAGGTCACTGATTTCACCGACGTTGTCCCAGCCTTTGTCCACCTCATTGATCTGGGCACCGGGATCGACATCCATCTCCGAGGTGTAAAGACGCTTCCCGATGAAGGTTTCGGCAGACATGTCGCCAGCGGCGGCCATGTAGGAGAATCCGGCCGCAGGCGCAGTCGTGGTCGCGTCATTTGGAGCGACCGCCGCATCGGGAGCCGGGGCCGCGGGCGCTGTCGCCGCGCTGTCCGCCGGCATCGGGGTCCCCGGGGCGTCTGTCGTGGCGGGCGGCGCGGTTTCCGGCGCGGTTTGTGCGAGAGCCGGGCCTGCCAGGATTGCGATCATAGCGGATGTGGCAAAAAGCTTGTTCATGTCTCGATCTCCTCGTGTCTCCGGTGTCACCCGGCTGTGGGTCCAACAGGCGGAAGGCGGCGATGTTCCCGCGGAAAAATTATTGTGATCTGGGCGACTAATGCGGATCCCGTGCGTTCGCGCGGCATGGCAGGCGCGCGCGATGCCGACCTGCTCGGCTCATTGTGGGGCACCGAAATCGAAGGCCAAATCACGGGGCTGTCGCGTCATGGCACCGAAAGCAACGCTTCGGGATTGGTGTCCCAAAGAAGAAAGCCATAATCGGCTAGTAGGTTTATGCCGCAGTTCGGTTAACGCTTACACCGCACCCATAAAGTAAGAGAGAGCCAAATTTCAGCGCCTTGGCGACAAATGCCTACTGGTGCTATTCTGGCCCTGCTTGGAGGTCAGGCATCGATGCGCGATCTTGAAGATCAGATTGATGTGTTTCCGCGCGAGATGGTGCTGCGGCGGATCGATCCCGAGCGCAATATGTGGCGCTTCTATCGCCTCGCGGTCGAGCCCGATCTTTTCGGCGGCGCCAGCCTGGTGCGGCAATGGGGGCGGATCGGCAGGCCAGGGCAGCAATTGAGCGAAGCACATGCCGACGAGGGGCTGGCGATCAATGCGCTGCTGCGGCTTGCCGCCGCCAAACACAGGCGCGGCTATCGGACCTGATTGCCACGCTGTCACAGCGATACGATCGATGCAGGCCGCGCGTCGCGAGCAGCTCAACCGCTCGGAAACGCGAAAGACGCTTTGACGTGCCCGGCTCAGCTCTCGACAGAGAGTTGACTCAAAGCTTCGCTGATCTCGACCGGATCATGCGGCAAATCGGTATCAAAGAGCTTGGTGGCGAGGTGGCGCAGCAGCACGATCTCTGTGGCCATCACCGACGCCACCTTGCCTTGCAGATTGGCGAGATCGGCGGAATGCAGCGCGGCATCGAGCTCGCTGAGCGACTGTGCGGCTCTGGTGATGCTGGTGAGGATTTCGGCGCTGGTCTGGCTGTCGAGGGGCAACGCTTGGCTTCCTTTCCATGATTCTGAGGCACGCAATAGTTGTATGAGCGCAACGAGGCCACCGCTTGTGCGGTTCCTTGGCGGATTCTTGCAGCGGTTTTACCTCGAAACCGGCGGCAAATTGCCGCTGTCATGGACCTTCCAGGGGTGAGTGCCGGCGAAGCGCCGGCATGGCGGCAAGCGTAACCTCCGGAGTACCGATGTCCGTGGCCTTTGTGGCGCTGGTCTCCAGCGGACCTTTCCTCAGTGAACCAATGAGGTCCGCGCGAAAGAGCGCGGCCCGAGCCGGGAAATTGTCGGTGCGGCGGATCGACCGGGCCAGGGCCCGGCTCACCGCCGCACCGCGGTCTTTTCCAATCCAGAACTGTCCGCCTCGCATCCCCGGCGCGGTCGGATCAATGGGCAAGCGCCGCGCGGACGCGCGTCGGCGCGTACCCGGGCCGTGTCCTCGCGCTCCTGCGCTGCGGGCCGCACCACCCCGGTCCCGCGCCCCATGACCGCCCGCGCCGGGGCCACGGGCCGGGCTTTGCCCTTCCCGCTCTGCCCTCCGGAAACCACGGGGGTTTTCCAGAGAACAGACGGAAAGGCTCCGCCCAAAGCGGACGAGGGGGCGAGAGGCCCAACGCCGCGAAATCAATGGAGGGCCGAGGATGGCATACGATCTTTATCAGCAGGTGACCGACAGCATCATTGCCAGTCTTGAGGCGGGCAGCCCGGCATGGCGCAAGCCCTGGACCGGCGAAGGCAAGGCGGCACAGATGCCCTTGCGCGGCAATG
>NZ_WMIG01000047.1:0-2500 GCF_009711205.1 Paracoccus litorisediminis
ATTTTCTGGCGGTGTGCCTGGTTGTTTCCGGGCTTTTGGGTTCAGGATTGGTAATTTGTGTGGGGTTTTCTGTCCAGCATTGGGGTTTTGGAGGGCTGGAATGCAGAAAGCCGCCCTTGGGCGGCTTGGTGTTTGGATTGGTTGCGGGGGCAGGATTTGAACCTGCGACCTTCAGGTTATGAGCCTGACGAGCTACCGGGCTGCTCTACCCCGCGCCATTTGCGCTGATCGGGAGATAGCGCTGGTTCATCGTTTCGAGAGATGATCGCTTCTTTTCAGGTCTGGCGGTGACCTACTCTCCCACGTCTTGAGACGCAGTACCATTGGCGCGACGGCACTTAACGGCCGAGTTCGGGATGGGATCGGGTGTTTTGCTCGTGCTAAAGCCACCAGACCAGAAAAGAAGCGATATCGGCGTTACCCCGTAGGGTTTCAGTTGTCCAAGGATGCTTTTGGAAGAAGGTCTGTCTTCTTCCGGATCAAATCAAGCCAATCGAGCCATTAGTACCGGTCAACTGAATGCATTACTGCACTTACATCTCCGGCCTATCGACGTGGTGGTCTTCCACGGCTCTCAAGGGATACCTTGTTTTGAGGGGGGCTTCACGCTTAGATGCCTTCAGCGTTTATCCTGTCCGTTCATAGCTACCCAGCACTGCCGTTGGCACGACAACTGGTCCACCAGTGGAACGTTCACCCCGGTCCTCTCGTACTAGGGGCAACTCCTCTCAAGTATCCTACACCCACGGCAGATAGGGACCGAACTGTCTCACGACGTTCTAAACCCAGCTCACGTACCTCTTTAAATGGCGAACAGCCATACCCTTGGGACCTGCTCCAGCCCCAGGATGAGATGAGCCGACATCGAGGTGCCAAACGATGCCGTCGATATGGACTCTTGGGCATCATCAGCCTGTTATCCCCAGCGTACCTTTTATCCGTTGAGCGATGGCCCTTCCACTCGGGACCACCGGATCACTATGGCCGACTTTCGTCTCTGCTCGACTTGTCAGTCTTGCAGTCAGGCTGGCTTCTGCCATTGCACTCAACGAGCGATTTCCGACCGCTCTGAGCCAACCTTCGCGCGCCTCCGTTACTCTTTGGGAGGCGACCGCCCCAGTCAAACTACCCACCACGCAGGGTCCCGGACCCGGATAACGGGCCGCGGTTAGACATCAAGAGTGCGAAGGGTGGTATCTCAAGGATGGCTCCACAGCAACTGGCGTCACTGCTTCAATGCCTACCACCTATCCTGCACATCACAATCCTGATGCCAGTGCGAAGCTATAGTAAAGGTGCATGGGGTCTTTCCGTCTAACCGCGGGAAGTCTGCATCTTCACAGACAATTCAATTTCGCTGAGTCCACATTTGAGACAGCGGGGAAGTCGTTACGCCATTCGTGCAGGTCGGAACTTACCCGACAAGGAATTTCGCTACCTTAGGACCGTTATAGTTACGGCCGCCGTTTACCGGGGCTTCAATTCAATGCTTGCACATCTCCTTTTAACCTTCCGGCACCGGGCAGGCGTCAGACCCTATACGTCGCCTTACGGCTTCGCAGAGCCCTGTGTTTTTAGTAAACAGTCGCCACCCCCTGGTTTGTGCCCCCCGCCCATACTTGCGTACAAACGGGGCCTCCTTCTCGCGAACTTACGGAGGTATTTTGCCGAGTTCCTTAAATGTGGTTCTCTCAAGCGCCTTGGTATTCTCTACCAGTCCACCTGTGTCGGTTTAGGGTACGGTCTCATGGAGGGCTATTTCCAGGAACCACTCAGCAGCCCGATCAATCCGTTAAGACCGAACTACCTCTGCGATCCGTCACCATCTCCTGGCCCAGGAATATTAACCTGGTTCCCATCGACTACGCCTTTCGGCCTCGCCTTAGGGGCCGGCTTACCCTGCTCAGATTAGCTTTAAGCAGGAACCCTTGGACTTTCGGCGACAGGGTCTCTCACCCTGTTTGTCGCTACTCATGTCAACATTCTCACTTCTGATCACTCCACCGGATGCCTTACAGCCCGGCTTCACAGTCAGAACATTGCCTCCAATGTATCCGAGGATACTAAGGAGGCAGCGTTCTATATCACAGAACGCTCCGCTACCACGTGCATAAATGCACATCCAAAGCTTCGGCTCGTGGCTTGAGCCCCGTTACATCTTCGCCGCAAGACCTCTTAATTAGACCAGTGAGCTGTTACGCTATCTTTAAAGGATGGCTGCTTCTAAGCCAACCTCCTGGTTGTTTTGGAAGTCTCACATGCTTTCCCACTTAGCCACGAATTGGGGGCCTTAGCTGTTGGTCAGGGTTGTTTCCCTCTCCACGACGGACGTTAGCACCCGCCGTGTGTCTCCCGGATAGTCCTTCTTGGTATTCGGAGTTTGCTTAGACTCAGTAAGGCTGTGGGCCCCCATCATCCATGCAGTGCTCTACCCCCAAGAGGATACGTCCGAGGCGCTACCTAAATAGCTTTCGCGGAGAACCAGCTATCTCCGAGTTTG
>NZ_WMIG01000048.1 GCF_009711205.1 Paracoccus litorisediminis
CGGGCTTTGACGTCGAAGACGTGGCGCAGGAGGTCTGGGGTGACGACCTCGGGGGTGGGGCCGCAGGCGATGAGCTGGCCGGACTGGATGACCATGGCCGCGTCCGAGAAGTGCAGGGCGTGGCCGATATCGTGCAGGGCGACGATGATCAGCAGGCCCTGCTCGCGGGTCAGGCGGTGCAGCAGCGCCAGCAGGTCGATCTGGCGGCTGAGATCCAGGGCCGAGGTCGGCTCGTCCATCAGCAGGATCTGCGGGTTCAGCACCAGGACCTGCGCGGCGCTGACCATCTGGCGCTGGCCGCCGCTGAGATCGCCGATATTGCGCTGGCGCAGATGGGTGATCGCCAGCAGGTCCAGAATGCGCTCGACCTCGGCATGGTCCTCGGGGGCGACCTGCAACCGGCGGCCCTGCATCCGGGCCAGCAGGATGGATTCGTAAACCGTCAGCACCGGGCGGGCGCCGCTGTCCTGGGGCATATAGGCGATGGGGCGGGGCACGGTGGCGCCCGTCACCCGGACCTCGCCGCCGCCTTTCAACAGGCCGAAGATGCGCCGGAACAGCGTCGATTTCCCGGCGGCGTTCGGTCCCAGCAGCGCCACCAGCTGGCCGCCCTGCAGCACCGGGGTCGAGATCCCGGACAGCACCGGGCGACCGGCATAGGACGCTGACAGATCCTGAAGTTGCAGGCTTACCATGACGCGGCCTTCCGGTTCAGGATCAGGTACAGAAAGAACGGGATGCCGACCAGCGAGGTGACGATGCCGATCGGGATCACCGTGCCGGGAATGACCATCTTGGACAGGATCGAGCCCACCGACAGGATCAGCGCCCCCGACAGCGCCGCGCCGGGCAACAGGAAGCGCTGGTCCTCGCCCAGAAGCATGCGCGCGATATGCGGCCCGACCAGCCCGATGAAGCCGATGGTGCCGACGAAGGATACCGAGATCGAGGCCAGCAGGCTGACGATGACCAGCACCTCCAGCCGCAAGCGGCGCGGACGGATGCCCATGCTTTCGGCTTTCGCATCGCCCAGCCGCATCGCGGTCAGCGCCCAGCCGCGGCGCGCCAGCAGGGGGGCCGCGACCAGCAGCACCGACAGCGAGATCCACAGCTTGGGCCAGGTCGCCTTGGTCAGGCTGCCCATGGTCCAGAACACCACCGCCGCCACCGCCTGCTGGCTGGCAAAGAACTGGATCAGCGACATCAGCGCGTTGAAGATGAAGACCAGCGCGATGCCCAGCAGCACGATGGTCTCGCTGGTGACGCCCTGACGCAGGCTGAGGCCATAGATCGCCAGGGCGGTCAGCATCGCCATCAGGAAGGCGTTGATCGGGATGACATATTCGATGGCGAAGGGGAACAGGCTGACGCCGAAGGCCAGGGCCAAGGCCGCGCCGAACCCCGCCCCGGCCGAGATCCCCAGGGTGAAGGGGCTGGCCAGCGGGTTGTTCAGGATGGTCTGCATCTGCACACCGGCGATCGACAGGCTGGCACCGACCACTGCGGCCATCAGCGCCACCGGCATCCGGATCTGCCACAGCACGACGCGGACCTGATCCTCGACCTGCGACGGCCAGATCAGCGCCTGCAGCACCTGCCCCAGCGAATAGCGCGCCGGTCCCAGCGCCAGATCGACGCAGATGCTGAACATCAGCGCCAGCGCAAGACCCACAAGGATGATCTGCCGACGCAGCACAAGGGCGCGATAGAAATCGCGCCCCTGGGACACTTCGGCAATGTCCGCCTTACTTGTCATTCAATGAGACCCAGTAGCCCGGCGTGTAATCGACCGGCAGGAAGCGTTCGTGCAGTTCCTTCAGCGTCGCCTCGGGGTCGAGATCGGCGAACAGCTCGGGCTGGATCCATTTGGCCAATTGCTGGACGGCGACGAAGTAATAGGGGTTGTCGTAGAACTGGTGCCAGATCGCATGGACCTGACCGGTCTTGACGGCCGTGATGCCGGTCATCGCGGTGCGGGTGGTCAGCGCCTGCAGCTTGGTGCGGGCCAGATCCAGATCCGCGCCGGGGCCGACGCCGATCCAGGCGCCGCCGGGGACATAGGCCTCCCAGTTGCCGCCGGTGACGATGACCTGATCGGGATTGGCGGCGATGATCTGTTCGGGGTTCAGCGTGCCGAAGGTGGTGGGCAGGATGTCCTTGGCGATGTTGGTGCCGCCGGCGATCTCGACATATTCGCCGAAATTGCCATTGCCGAAGGTCATGCAGCAATCGTCCGAATAGCCGCCGGCGCGGTCGACAAAGACCTTGGGACGCTGGATCTCGGCCTTGGCGATGACATCGGTGACGCGCGCCATCTGGTCATGGACGTAGTCGACATATTCGGCCGCCTTGTCCTCATGCCCGGTCAGCTGGCCCATGATCTGCATCGACTGCACGCTATGGGCCATCGGGTCTTCGCGGAAATCGACATAGACGATCGGAATGCCAAGCGCGCCCAGCTTCTTGTCATAGCCCGCATCCTCGGTCGCGGCCTTGGATTCGAGGTTCATCAGGATCAGGTCGGGCTTCAGCGCCGCGGCCTGCTCCACGTCGAAGGTGCCGTCCTTGAAGCCGCCAAAGGTCGGCAGCTTCTTCAGCTCGGGGAACTTCGCGGCATATTTGGCGTAAGTGTCGGGATCGGCCTCCAGCAGGTCCTGCCGCCAGCCGACGACGCGGGCGAAGGGGGCCTCGCGTTCCAGGACGCCCAGCAGGTAGATCTGGCGACCCTCGCCCAGAATGATGCGCTTGGCCGGGGCCTCGACCGTGACTTCGCGCCCGGCGACATCGGTCACGGTGATCGGATCGGCCATGGCCGGAAGCAGTTGCGCGGCACAAAGCAGGCCCGTCAGGGCGGCCAGACGAATAATCATAGAGCGATCCACATGTAAAAGCCGGTATTGGCGCCGCTCTATGAAGCATGAGTGAATTAGTCAAGAATGCGGGCGCACCGCTCGGCCAAAACCCGCGTCAGCCGGTCATGCCCGCCATGCTCATCACCCCGCGAAACAGCAGCGCCACCGCGCCCAGTGCCAGCACGCTGGCCGCCCAGATCAGCACCAGCCAGCCGATCCGGCGCAGCCATTGCCGGGGTTGCCGGGATTGCCGGGATTGCGGGGCGTCCATCAGTGATAGCCCTCGCCGGCCTTCACCTTGCCGCGGAACACGTAATAGGACCATGCGGTATAGGCGAGGATGAAGGGGATGATGAACAGCGCGCCGACCAGTGCAAAGCCCATGCTTTGCGGCGGCGCCGCCGCCTGCCAGATCGAGATGCCGGGCGGGATGATGTTCGGCCACAGGCTGATCGCCAGCCCGCTATAGCCCAGAAACAGCAGGACCAGCGCCAGCAGGAACGGCGCGCTGTGGCTGCTGCTTTGGCGCATCGCCCGCAGCAGCGCCCAGCCGGTCAGCACCACCAGCGCCGGGACCGGGGCCAGCAGGATCAGGTTCGGCAGCGCGAACCAGCGGCTAGCGATCTGGGGATGGGCCAGCGGCGTCCACAGGCTGACCGCCGCGATCGTGGCCAGCACCGCCAGCGTCACCGGCCGGCCCAGTTCCCGCATCCGGGCCTGCAGCGCGCCTTCGGTCTTCATCACCAGCCAGCTGGCACCCAGCAGCGCATAGGCCAGGATCATCGCCAGCCCGGTGAACAGGCTGAACGGGGTCAGCCAGTCAAAGACCCCACCGGCATAGCTGCCGTCCCGCAGCTCGAACCCGTTGATAAAGGCCCCCAGCGCCAGCCCCTGCGAGAAGGTCGCGACATAGGAGCCCCAGGCAAAGGCCTTGTCCCAGAAGGGCTTGTGGGCCTCGTCGGCCTTGAAGCGGAACTCAAAGGCGACGCCGCGCCAGATCAGCCCGGCCAGCATCAGCATCAGGGGCAGGTAAAGCGCGCTGAGGATCACCGCATAGGCCAGCGGAAACGCCGCCAGCAGCGCCGCACCGCCCAGCACCAGCCAGGTCTCGTTGCCGTCCCAGACCGGGGCGACGCTGTTGACCATCGCGTCGCGGTCGTCGCGGTCACGCACGAAGGGGAACAGGATGCCGATGCCCAGATCGAACCCGTCCATGATCACATACATCATCAGGCCAAAGCCGATGATCATCGCCCAGAGCAGCGGCAGATCGATACCCATGGCTTACCTCCCTTGCCTGTCGATGCTGTCGGGCGCGGCCGAAAGCGGCCGGGCCGGGCGCTGCGATTGCGGGCCGGGATCATGCGGATGGTCGGGAATGGTCTGCGGCCCCTTGGCGACCAGCTTCAGCATGTAGCGGATGCCGGTGCCGAAGACCGCGAAATACATCACGATGAAGACCAGCAGCACCGCCGTCAGCACCGGCGCCGAATGGTTCGAGACCGCGTCCTTGGTCCGCATCACCCCGTAGACCACCCAGGGCTGGCGACCGATCTCGGTGGTGAACCAGCCAGCGAGGATCGCGATCAGCCCCGAGGGCCCCATCCACAGCGCCAGCCGCAGGAACAGGCCGCGGTCGTAAAGGCTGCCACGCCAGCGCCGCCACAGGCTCCAGCCGCCCAAGGCCAGCATCAGGAAGCCCAAGCCCACCATGATCCGGAACGACCAGAACACCACCGTGGCATTGGGGCGGTCCTCGGGGGGGAATTCGCTCAGACCCTTGAACTGGCCGTCCAGGCTATGGGTCAGGATCAGGCTGCCCAGGCGCGGGATCTCCAGCTTGTAGCGGGTCTCCTCGGCGGCCATGTCGGGCCAGCCGAACAGGATCAGCGGCACGCCCGCGCCGGGTTCGTTGCGCCAATGCCCCTCCATCGCCGCGACCTTGGCCGGCTGGTGCTGCAGCGTGTTCAGCCCGTGCTGGTCGCCGATCACCACCTGCAGCGGCGCCACCACCACCAGCATCCACATCGCCATGGAAAACATCTTGCGGATGCGGCGGTCCTGATTGCCGCGCAGCAGGTGCCAGGCCCCCGCCGCCCCCACGAACAGCGCCGTCGACAGAAAGGCCGCCACCGTCATATGCGCCAGCCGGTAGGGGAAGGAGGGGTTGAAGATCACCTTCAGCCAGTCGGTCGGCACCACGACGCCGTTCACGATCTCGAAGCCCTGCGGGGTCTGCATCCAGCTGTTCGAGGCCAGGATCCAGGTGGCCGAGATCAGCGTGCCGATCGCCACCATCACGGTGGCAAAGAAATGCAGGCCCGGCCCGACCTTGTTCCAGCCAAACAGCATCACCCCCAGAAACCCGGCCTCAAGGAAGAACGCCGTCAGCACCTCATAGGCCAGCAGCGGCCCGGTCACCGACCCGGCAAAGGCCGAGAAATAGCTCCAGTTGGTCCCGAACTGATAGGCCATCACCAGCCCCGAGACCACGCCCATGGCAAAGTTCACCGCAAACACATGCGACCAGAAATGGCACAGATCCAGATAGGCCCGGTCCCGCGTCCACAGCCACAACCCCTCAAGCACCGCCAGATAGCTCGCCAGACCAATCGTGATCGCCGGGAACACAATGTGAAACGACACCGTGAAACCAAACTGAACTCGCGCCA
>NZ_WMIG01000049.1 GCF_009711205.1 Paracoccus litorisediminis
CGATCGGCGGCGACTTTCTGATCAACGGGTTTCTTGCTCATCTTCGCTCCTTGAAAGCTACGATGTGCCAGAAACCCTCCCGTCATCAATCAACCAAATCTGTCCCATAGGCCCTGACGCCGGACACGCGTGGGCCGTATACCTCGGAGCAGATCCTGAAGCTGACCGGGGCGCAGACGGTGGCGAATGGCTGCCCGTCGCATTTCATCAACCCCCGCGCCGATCTGGGCAAGCGCATCGAGGCGAACTGGAACGCCAATCCCCTGCCGCAGCGGATTGCCGTCGCCGGTGGCCACGAAGCCTGGCGCAACACGCGCGAGATCGAGCAGCAGCTTATCTCGATGATGATGGACCCGCAGTTCCCGGGCGTCTACATCGTCCAGTCCATGGGCAACATGATCAAGATCTCGCGCGGGTTGTTCGACGAGATCGAGCCCGAGGCGCTGGACCGTATCCACAAGCATACGGTTCCGCATTACTCACTCGACCAGTTCAAGGCCTGGGCGCTGAACTATGCGCGCTCCTACTACGACGTCGCGACCTGGATGGACGAGCTGCGCCGCCACGATCTGCTGATCGGTCCGCGCTTCCATGGTGCGCAGCTGGCCATCCAGGCCGAGCGCATGGCCTGCACGATCACCATCGACACCCGCACCGAAGAAATGTGCCGCGAAACCGGCATTCCCTTCCTGCGCGCCGGTGATCTGAAAGAGCCGCTGACCCGCACGCGCCTGCGGCAACTGATCAAGTTCGACGGTGCCGCCTATGACCAGCATCGCGCGATGAAATGCGCGCGCTATGTCGAATTCCTGCGGGGAACTGGCCTGAAACCGGCGGATTACCTGCTGGAAATCAGTGCAGGTGCGGGCAACGCCGACGCTCCGCAGCTTGTCGAGGCTGAAGGCTGAGCACCTGCGTCAGGCATGGGATCATCCGGCGCGCCATGACCGGAAAAGGCGTGTCATGAGGCTCGGCCTCATGCACGTCAACCCATGGCGCGACCGCAGGTCTGACACATAAGCCAAAGCCCGGCGCAGATCAGCTGCGCCGGGCCAAAGCAGGATCGCGGTCTCATCCTGGCATCAGTCTTGTCGGGGCGAGGCCACGCGTCACTAAAACGGCAATTCGCGAATGCCCTGATGTGACAGGACGCGCGAGATGCCGCGAACCGCTGTTTTCAGCCTGAACCGCCGCAGATGACGCGTTCCAGCCGGACAAGACGTCCGGGGCTTGTCTTCCCAATGAAATGCCGCGCCAGATGGTCGAAGATCATCGCAGGCAACATGGCCGCGATCGTGTCGGGGCTTGGGCCACAAGCTGCGCGGGATCGCCGTCTGGCGCTATTCCGGATCGCCTTGCCGGTTGCCCGCGCTGTCCAGCCACCAGCAGGTCACCTTGCCTTCGGGGCGGAACCGGTCGCTTTCCGCGATGGGCGGATAGGTCAGGGTCCGGTGGCAGGTAAAGCCAGCGATCTCGATCTCGCCGTAAGCACCGTGGCCAAGACGGGCCGACATCACCTTGTCGATCAGCCAAGGGCTCAGCTCCTCGGGGCGGGCGCTGGCGGGGTCGGCGATGATCTCGGTCAGACGCAGGCGCTTGGCGTCCTCGGATGCCCAGATCCGGGCGACCTCGGCTCGGAATTCGTCTTCCGTGGCGATATAGGCGTCCAGCGCTGGCAGCGGCTTGATGCCCGGTTTCTTCAGCTTGAGATGCCCGCCCTGATAAAGCGCCTTCAGCACGCGCGCTCCGATAGGTGAGGTCAGCTGCACGGTTGCATCATGAAAGGCCAGCTCCCTGTCCTCGGCCGAGAGCCGCAGCGTCGCCGGGCGGCCTTCCTGCACCGCGCGTCGCAGCGCCGCCAAGGCCGGGGTGCGATGCACATGCGGGATCAGGTCGATGATCGACAGGGCCGGCTTCATGCGTGCCCGGATATCCCATAGCATGATGTCGGCTCCTTTGCTCACGGCAGGGTGGCGGTGCTCATAGCGCTGCTTGCCATCCGCGTCCACCCGGGCGTGCATTGTTTGCTGATGCAGACCTGACAGATCTTGCATCACCCGGCGCGGGCGCGCATGCAACGGAACATGAGCATTGTCCCACACCAGCCTGCACCGAACCTGTCCGACCTTGGCTGGACGGACTTCTTTGACGACCAGTTGACTGCCGAGGAGACCGGACTGGCCCGCATGCGCGTCGCCACCGTCCATCGCGCAAGGATGACGGCAGAATCGGGGCAAGGCCCGGTGCGGCTGCAGCTTCCGCCCCAGACCAATACCTCGGATTATGCGGTAGGGGACTGGGTGCTGGTCGAGCCCGGTTCGGGCCTGCTGACCCGCAGGCTTGACCGCAACACCCTGCTGCAGCGGCGCATCGAAGGTGGGCGCGCCCCGCAATTGATTGCAGCGAATGTGGACACCCTGTTCATCGTGACCTCCTGCAATGACGATCTGAACCCGGCGCGGCTGGAACGCTATCTGGTGCTGGCGAATGAGGCCGGGACCGTGCCGGTGATTGTCCTGACCAAGGCGGATCAGGTGGCGGATGCCCGACCCTATCTGGACCGGGTGTCGGGATTGCAGCGCGGGTTGCAGGCGGTGGCGCTGAACGCCAAGTCGCCCGAGGCGGCTAAGACGCTGGCCCCATGGTGCGGTGCCGGACAGACCGTGGCGCTTGTCGGTTCGTCCGGGGTGGGGAAGTCCTCGCTGTTGAACACGCTCGCCGCAAAGCTGCCCGAGGATGCGCAACTGACCGGCAGCATCCGCGAGGACGATGCCAAAGGAAGGCACACCACCACCTCGCGCTCGCTGCACCGGATTTGCGGGGGTGGTTGGGTGATCGACACGCCGGGGATGCGCGCGCTGCATGTCAGCGACATCTCGGTCGGGTTGGACCTGCTGTTTGCCGAGATCGCCGAGCTGGCCCCCGGCTGCCGGTTCCGCGACTGCACCCATGCCCATGAACCGGGATGTGCGGTTCAGGCGGCTGTGGCCGCCGGCGCGCTGGACCCTGCGCGGCTTGCACGCTGGCGCAAGCTGCAGGAGGAGAACCTTGACAATACTCCGGTCCAGTCCGGCCCGCGCGGCAACAAGACCACCAAACCCCACGGCAAACGCCGCTGACGGGTGCATTTGCTTCGGCGTTGCGGGGTTTGAGCGCCGGCCACGGCGATCATCTGCGCGCCATGTCCGGCCTTCAGAGTCCTCTGGCGGCGCTTGAGGGAGAGGTCCGGGTGATCGGCGCGGAATATCCCGCAGGCAGCCTGGAGCGTCCGACATATGCAGGCAACATCCTGCTGGTCAGGCTTGTGACGATGGATCAATGACAGGGTTGCGGTGGCACCTGGCGAGGGGCATGAAGTGACGGGCATGTATTCCGTATGGGGCCGTCGCATGTTCGAACCCTATCTGCAGCGCTGGAATCTCGTGCCCGACGGACCGCCGATCCAGACCCGCAGCTCGGGCCTGTTGCCGGTGCTGCAAGGCACCCTGCCAGCGATGCTGAAGCTGCCCCTGATCGAAGAAGAGCGTCGCGGCGGACGATTGATGGCGTGGTGGCGAGGCGAGGGTGCTGCCCGCGTCCTTGAGCATGCGGATGGCGTGCTGCTGCTGGAGCGTGCGACTGGTGTCAGATCCTTGTCCGACATGGCGCGCGGCGGAGCGGACGATGCGGCCTGCCGCATCCTTTGCGCGACCGCATCGCGGCTGCATGCGCCGCGCCGGACACCACCGCCCGAGCTTGCGCCGCTTGCTTGCTGGTTTCAGGCGCTCGGCCCGGCGGCGCGGACTCATGGCGGTATGTTGTCCCGTTCGGCCGCGGCGGCCGAATTCCTGCTGTCGACACCGCGAGAGATGGCGCTGCTGCATGGCGACCTGCACCACGGCAACGTCCTCGATTTCGGCGATCAAGGCTGGCTGGCCATCGACCCCAAGGGTATTCTGGGCGAACGCGGCTTTGACTTCGCCAATATCTTCACCAACCCGGATCTGGCCGATCCCAGCCAGCCTGTAGCTGTCGATCCACATTGCTTTGCGCGGCGGCTGGCCACGGTGACCATGGCCGCCGATCTGGACCGCGAGCGTCTGCTGCTGTGGATCGTTGCATGGTGCGGGCTGTCATTGGCGTGGTCTATTGAGGACGGAAATCCCGCCCCGGTCAATCTCCGGGTGGCCGAGCTGGCCAGTGCCGAACTTGATCGTTGATGCCACCTGACCGGGTAGCGCGGCAGGGTTCGGAATTGGGATGTGGTGTTTTCCCCGGTTTTGGCGAGGTCGGGGCATGAAGGTAGTCCGGATCAGTTCATTCTCGTCGCTTCTCGTGGTGGCCGAACTAACCGGCCCGTTGCTTGCGCAATCACCGACGGGCGATCTTGGAGCGGGGGTCTAGCTTAGTCTGGCCGTGGACATCTCGCGCGGTCAATCTGGACGAGCAGGCGATCCAGTGCGGGGATATGCCGCCGCCCCCCGCAGTACCCTGCTGCAAAAGGCTATCCTGTTCGTGAATGGAAACAGATCGCGGTGACTTATGTCGAATGGGCGGGCATGCACTCGCAGACGGCGGCGAATACCTGAACGCTGATCGACAGTGCCGCAGCCGCCAAGGCCGGCGGCTGGCGAGAAAGATCGACGAAATCTCTTCAAGATCAACCTGCCGCACGCCACCGTCTTGGGAATCGTATCGGGACGCCAGCGCCTTTGTTTTCGGCTTAGTCAGCTGGGAACGGAAGTTCTGAAGGAAGGGTGCGCAGACGCTTCTCAACGTCAGGCAGCGTCATCTTCTGCAGGCTGAGTTGGGCATCCGCGAACGGAATTCGGGCGGGGTGGGGTTTCCTCATTTGCATGGCGGTCTCCTTGGACAAGGCTTCGCCGTTCGGAAAAGTGCAACCTTTCCGTGGGCTTTAATAAAAATCAGGTGTTCCGGAGGCCCTCTGGCTGTCATCGCAGGAGCAGGACGTCGCTGTGTGAGGGAAGCAATGCCGAGAAGAAGGAGGGGCGTCGACCGGTGGCAGTAAGCGCCTAAAACCGCCGTGACGGTGAGCCCAGAACCCTACATAAGAATCTGAAATTTAACAACTTTGAACGAATCGCTCCGTGCGATGGTCAAGAATCAGGGCGGAATGGACATTTCAGGCTAGTAGTTACAACAATTCTACTTTTCTTCTACAAGGGTGTAGCAACCATTCAGAATTGTCCCATTTCTGGCCATTCAGAAATGTCCTCGGACGCGGCATTTGCCAGCAGCCGGGCAGGGCGGAGACTTCCGCCATCGCAGCCCTGACCGGCTGCCGTGAGCCGA
>NZ_WMIG01000005.1 GCF_009711205.1 Paracoccus litorisediminis
CCAGCCTATGATCCGACGATCACTGCAATCGCCGACCGCCTGTCGGGCCGCAAGGAACAGCGCGGGCTGGCCACCGACAAGACCCCGCGAGCCCCTTTGTCGAAGCCACCGGCGTCGGTGATATCCGACACCTGAAACAGTCCGATCGAGGTCATCAGCCGGCCCCACTATCGCTGACGCAGCCGGCAATCGACGCGCAGCCATGGGTGTTCTGAGCCGCGAGATGGGGGCAGGACTTCGCTTGGATTTCTGGCGTCGAGGCTCGTGGATCTGTGGCGATATCTGGCTTCAGGTTGGCATGTTTTAGCATCGACCCACTGCTTAGGCTGCGAGCGGGTAGTGTCCCCGTGGTCCAGCCCGAGGGGGCACTCCAAACCTCGGGTCATTTCTGGGTGGAAATCAACATCTACGGGTGTCTCGTGGCTTTTTGTCGTTATTTTTCCTCTTCCCGCACAGAGCTCGAACTCCGCGGGATATCGCGGCAAGGCGTTGGCCAACTGGCGTCCATTGACCGACCAAAAGATCATGTAGGCTTAGGACTATCCCGAATTCCTGTTTTCCGCGCCTCTGCGCTGCCTGACGTCTCCGCCGGAGCGGCGCTATTCCGGGGCCTTGGTCCGTCCTCCGTGGACTTTTTCGCGCAGGGTCTGGATCAGCATGAAGAAGATCGGCACGAAGATCGTCCCAGCCACCGCCGACATGATCGTGCCGCCAAACACCGCCAGCCCCAGCGACACCCGGCTGGCGGCACCCGCGCCGGTCGCGATGACCAGCGGGAACACCCCGGCGATAAAGGCAAGGCTGGTCATCATTACTGGACGGAAGCGCAGCCGGGCGGCGGTGATCGTGGCCTCATACAGGTCCATGCCCTCGACTTCACGCAGTGACTTGCCGAATTCGACGATCAGGATGGCAGTCTTGGCGGCAAGCCCGATCAGAAGCAGCAAGCCGATCTGGCCGTAAAGGCTGAGCGGTTGCCCGGCAAGGCCCGTGCCCAGCAGCGCCCCCACCAGCGCAATTGGCACCGACAGGATGATCGCGAAAGGTGTCATGAAGGATTCGTAAAGCGCGGCCAGGAACAGGAAGGTAAAGACCAGCGACAGCCCCAGCGCAATCGGTACGGCATTGCCGGATTTGCGTTCCTCAAAGCTGGAATCGGTCCATTCCGAGCGGAAGCCGGGCAAAGCATTGGCCGCCTCGACCTGCTCCATCGCGTCCATGGCATTGCCAGAGCTGAACCCGCCGGGACCGTTGGCAATGCCGGTGATCGTCGCGGAATTGTAGGTGTTGTAGCGGTAAAGCACATCCGCGCCTCGGCTGGGCTTGACCGTCACCAGCGTGCTCAGCGGCACAAGTTCCCCGCCATGATTGCGCACGTAAAGGTCGTTCAGGTCGCTTTCGTTCTGGCGGAACTCGGCATCGGCCTGAACCATGACGCGGTAGGTTTCGCCAAACAGGTTGAAGTCGTTGACATAGGCCCCGCCCAACTCGGTCTGCAGCGTCATGAAGATGTCGCTGATCGCCACGCCCAGCGTCTTGGCGCGGAGGCGGTCGACGACGATTTCAAGTTGCGGCGCGCCCGCGTTGAAGGTGCTGAAGGCGCGGGCGATCTCGGGGCGAGCGTTGGCGGCGGCGATCAGAGTTTGCAAGGCCTGCGCCAGTTCGTCCGGCGTGCGGCCTTGGGTATCCTCAAGGACGTAGGAGAAGCCGGCGACCGTCCCGAGGCCGGGAATGGCCGGAGCGCCAAAGACCGTCACTACCGCCTCGGGGATCTGGGCGAACTGGGCCTGATATTTACGCTGCAAGGCGGCCTGTGACTGCTCGGCAGATTTGCGTTCCTCCCACGGTTTCAGCTTGGCGATGATCATGCCGGTATTCGATTGCAACGCGGTGTTCAGGATCGAATAGCCGTTGACGGACAGGACGTTCTCGACCGACTCGTCGGCCTTCAGCGCATCGCCGATCTTGTCCATCACCAGCTCGGTCCGACCCAGCGCGGCGGCCTGCGGCAATTGCACGTCGACAATGAAAAAGCCCTTGTCCTCATCGGGAATGAAGCTGGTGGGGGTGTGGGTGAACAGGAAAAACAGCGCAGCGAACATGCCCACGATCAGCGCGACGCTGATCAGCAGGTGATGCGCCAGCCAGCCGACGATGGCGACATAGGCATTCGTCACCTTGTCGAAGAAGCGGTTGAAGGCGCGGATGACGAAATTCGGCTCTCCGCCGGATTTCATCAGGGTCGCGGCCAGCGCCGGGCTAAGCGTCATCGCGTTGATCATCGAGATCAGCACCGAGACCACCAGCGTTGTGCCAAAGTTCGCAAACATCCGCCCGGTGATGCCGGGCAGCAGCGTGGCCGGGCCAAAGACCGCCGCCAGCACTAATGATGTGGCGACGATCGGCCCCGCGACCTCTTGCATGGCCTTTTTCGTCGCCTCGCGCGGGGATAGCCCGTCGTGATGCATCAGCCGCTCGACGTTCTCGACCACGATGATCGCATCGTCCACGACCACCCCGATGGCAAGGATCAGCGCGAACAGCGTCACCGTATTGATGGTCAGGCCAAGCGCGTAAAGCACCGCCAGTGTGCCGATGATCGAGACCGGAACGGCAATCGCCGGGATCAGCGTCGCCCGCACGCTGCCAAGGAAGATATAGGTCACGACGATCACCAGCAGCACGGTGAAGATCAGCGTGATCGCGGTTTCCTCAAGCGAGGCGGCGATGAAAAGCGTCGTGTCATGGCCGACGGCATATTCGATGCCTTCTGGGAAATCGGCGGATAGTTCGTCCATCTTGGCGCGGACCGCCTTGGCGACATCAAGCGAGTTGGCGTCGGACAGCTTGTAGATCGCCATCAAAACGCCCGGCGCGTTGTTGAACTCGCCGTAGCCTTTGTAGACCTCGGCCCCCAGCTCGATGCGGGCCACATCGGACAGCCGCAGGACCGAACCCCCAGCATCGGCGCGCAGCACGATATTGCCGAATTCCTCCTCATTCTTCAGGCGGCCCTGCGCGGTCAGGACATACTGGAACTCGGTCGTGGCAGGGCTGGGCGCGGCGCCAAGCTGCCCGACCGCGGCCTGAATGTTCTGATCCCGGATGGCGGCGACGACCTCATTGACGGTGATGCCCTGATTGGCCAGCTTCACCGGATCGAGCCATGCCCGCATGCCGTAATCCAACGCACCGATGATGCTGGCCTCTGACACGCCGGGCAGGCGACCCAGCTCGGCCTCGATGTTCAGACTGGCATAGTTCACAGGAACACGCGGTCGAAGCGGTCGTCCGGGGACAGCAGGTTGACGACCATCAGCATGTCGGGGTTGCGCTTGCGCACGCTGACGCCGCGACGGCGGACTTCCTCGGGCAGTTGCGCCTCGGCCAGCTTGACGCGGTTCTGCACATCGACCTGCGCCAGATCGGCATCCGTGCCGATCTCAAAGGTGATGGTCAGGGTATAGCTGCCGTCGCTGGCTGATTTCGAGGACATGTAGACCATGCCCTCGGTCCCGTTGACCTGCGATTCGATGGGTGAGGCGATGGAATCGCGCACCGTATCGGCACTGGCGCCGGGGAAGTTCGCGCGCACCACGACCTTGGGGGCCGCAATGTCGGGATATTGGTCGATCGGCATGACGACCAAGGTCAGCAGCCCCATCAGGGTGATGACAATCGAGATGACAAAGGCAAATCGTGGCCGGCGGATGAAAAACTGCGGTCCCATATCGGTTCAATCCCCGTGCGGCCAGGTCATTTCTTGAACGGTTCGGTCTTGACGCTGACGCCCTCGCGGACTTTTTGCAGCCCCTCGACGATGACGGTCGCGCCTTCCTCCAGCCCGTCGATGACGGTCCAGTCAGCGCCGTCACGGATGCCGACCTGAATGTTCTTGCGCAGAACCTTGCCCTCGGCATCCACGGTCATCACGTAATGGCCCTGCTGGTCCTGCCCCACGGCGCGCTGCGGCACGGTCACGGCGTTGACGGCTTGCGCGGCATTGCCCCGGATGGTGACATTCATGCCGGGCAGTAGCACCCCGTCAGGGTTGGCGAATTCGGCGCGGGCCGCGATCGAGCCCCGAGTGGCCGCCGCCTGAAAATCCCAACTGACGAATTTGCCGGTATGAGGATATTCCTGCCCGCTGGGCAGGACCAGGGTCAGCACCAGCTTGGGGATTTCGACCTGCGCGGCACGCATGTCATCGCGGCGCTGGATGAAGATATCGTAATTCTGCTGGCTGATAAAACCCAACGCATAAATCGGATCAAGCGCAACCATTTCCGCCAGAGGCAGTGGTTGGGTCGGGTTATTGGGCATCACGATATCGCCCACGCTGGCATAGGCCGCGCTGATCCGCCCCTCGAACGGGGCATAGATCCTGGTGTCGGCCACGACCTTGTCGGCACGCTCGACTGCGGCCTGCGCTGAAGCGACCTGGGCCTTGGCGGCATCCAGTTGCGCGGTGGCCAGATCCAGTTCCGATTTCGCCGCCGACTGTCGGCGAACCAGAGTCTGCTTGCGTTCGAATTCCAACTGCCGCTCGCCCTGCTGGGCGCGGGCCACGGCCAGTGCGGCCTTGGCCTCAGCCAAGGCAAAACGGGCCTCGCGGTCGTCCATCTCAAAGAGCAGGTCGCCTTTTTTCACCACCGCGCCCGGCAGGACATAGCTGGCGACCACCTGCGAGGTGGTGAAGGGCCGGATCGTGGCCTTCTGCTCGGCCTCGATCACCGCGGGATGGGTGAATTCGGGATGGATCTCGCGCATGGCGGTGGTCTGGACAAGGACCGTCTGCGCGGATGCGGCTTCCTGTGCGCGGGCTGGCGAGAGCACCGGATGGGTGGCGGCAATGGCAAGTACAAAAATCAGGGCAGGAAAGCGACGAGAGGTGGCAAGGGGCATCGGGCATGTCCTTGGTCCGGGGATCTCTGCGCCGACGCTAGCAAAGCCGATATCTTCAAGTAAACGGGCTTAATCTGGTCGTCTTTCAAAAATATACCGACTCCATGGGTATCCGTTACATATATGCTGCTGGGTAGGGGCAAATGTTGGAGCCAGAGGCGGATGCAGCGCAACCTGCGTGCAGTAGCAATTAGGCGGCAACGTCATCCGCACTGCGCGAAACGACCCGCGATCTCGCGGCGCTTGGCCTTTAGGTACAACACCGGCATCGCTACCTATGTCTAGATCCTGATCGACGCATCGGGCTTTTGGTGGAAAATGTGCAAAAGCCTCGGCTCCAACCGCAAGGAACCTGCCTCCAAAACGGCTTGACCGACTGCCAGGTCAGACGAAACTTCGATCAGCCGAACCAAAGCAACGGACCCTCTCATCTCGATGCATGTCATTCCATCCCTTCCCCTACGTTCGACACGCGTGCATGAGGCTTGCGGACCTAGCGCGGCTGTCTTTGCTGCGATTGCCTGTTCCGGGACCAAAGGGCGGTTGCTGTGGATCTGCGAAGAT
The DNA here is from genome assembly GCF_009711205.1 of Paracoccus litorisediminis. Taxonomy (GTDB): domain Bacteria; phylum Pseudomonadota; class Alphaproteobacteria; order Rhodobacterales; family Rhodobacteraceae; genus Paracoccus; species Paracoccus litorisediminis. The sequence continues at coordinate 5,470 of NZ_WMIG01000005.1, forward strand.
CGACAGACGGAAAGGCTGCTTCCGACCGGGCTGGCAGAGTTTATCGACCCCGATCGGCTCATGATTGCGGATACCCGGAACCAGACCGATACCCTTGCCGTCGCAGAAGAAGCTTTGAAGGACGGCGCCATCGTTCTTGTCGTGATGGAGATAACTCGCCCGTTGAACCTGCGTGAAGGGCGGCGATTGCAGCTTGCTGCCAAGGCTGGGAACGCGACCGGCCTTTGCCTGATCCCCGAAGGTATGGGCAGCAACGCGGCTGAGACGCGTTGGCGATGCAGCCCGGTTTTCGACCCCGAAGATGGGGGCGACTCGACTTTGATGCGGTGGGAAATTATAAAGAACAAAAAGGGAACTTTGGGAGCGTGGCATGTTCGATGGAATGCAGCGACGCATCGTCTCGATGTGGTTTCCCCGGTTGCCGACGGACCGGGCGCTGCGACTGTGCCCGATTGACGCCCCCTTTGCGCTGAGCCTGCGCCACGGCAATACCGATCGCATTCATGATCTGAACCGACAGGCCGAAACGCAGGGCCTGCATCGTGGCATGACGATTTCCGAAGCTCGCGTCTATTGCTCGGGTCTGCGAACAAGGCAGGCCGATCCGGTGGGTGACCGGCGTTTTCTGACAGGCCTGCGGCGTTGGGCATTGCGTTACTGCCCTTGGGTCGGGATCGAGGATACGGATGGGCTGACGCTGGATATCTCGGGTGCCGCGCATCTGTTCGGCGGAGAAGAGGCGCTGTTGGCCGATATGCGCGCGCGTCTGGACCGTGCCGGGATCGAGGTGCGGCTGGGCCTAGCCGATGGGCGCGGTGCGGCTTGGGCGCTGTCCCACTATGGCGAGGGCATTGCAGCCCCCGCTGCAAGCGAGACGGCCTTGAGCAGCTTGCCGGTTGCTGCATTGCAGATCGAGCCAGACACCATCATCGCCTTGCAGCGTTTTGGTCTGAACAGCATCGGCGCACTTGCCGCAGCCGCCCGTGCACCGCTGGGCCGGCGCTTTGGTCCCGGATTGCTGACCCGTCTTGATCAGGCCCTTGGCCGACAGTCCGAATCGATTACCCCGCTGACCGAGCCACCGCATTATGCCGTGCGCCTGACCCTACCCGAACCGATCGGATTGACCGCAGATGTCATGGCGGGGCTGGAGCGGTTGCTGCAGGCCTTATGCGCCAAGCTGAAGGCGCATGAGGCAGGGGCACGGGTCCTGTGCCTGACCTTGCGGCGGGTGGATCAGCACAGCCAGACGGTTCCGCTGCGTTTGGCCGCAGCGATGCGCGATCCTGCCCGGATCTTGCCGCTGTTTGTCCGCGGGATCGAGGATGTCGACTCAGGCTTTGGCATCGACCAGCTACGACTTGCGGCGACGGTGGTCGAACCCCTGCCCTTGCAGCAGATCGGGCAGGATATCGCCACGCCCGAACAACTGGATAATCTGATAACCCGCATTGGCACGCGGATCGGGCTGGATAACATCCGGCGCTTCCAGCCTCTGGACAGCCACATCCCCGAGCGCAGTTTCCAACTGGTTCCGGTGACGGATTCGCAGCCTCGTAAGGGCTGCTCGACCCAACGCCAGCGCCCCTTGCGGCTGTTCCCGCCAGAACCTGTCACCGCCCGTGGCTCGACCCCGCCCGAACGGTTTCGCTGGCGGCGAATGAGCCTTAGTACCGGCCGCGCCATCGGACCCGAGCGGATCGCGCCGGAATGGTGGGTAGAGGATGACGGCTGGCGATCCGGCATCCGCGATTACTGGCGTGTCGAAACGCATCAGGGAAGGCGATTGTGGATGTTTTACACCCCACAGCGCCCCGCCTGGTTCGTGCAGGGGGAATTTCCATGACCCCGACCCCGTCCTATCCCACGCCCCCCAACGCAACTTCGCCGCAATATGCCGAGCTTTGTGTCACCACGAACTTTACCTTCCTGACCGGTGCCTCGCATCCCGAGGAACTGGTCTTGCGCGCGGCCGAACTGGGTCTGAAGGCGATTGCCATTACCGATCGCAACTCGCTTGCCGGTGTCGTCCGGGCTTGGAGCACTCTGCGCGATCTGGCCAAGGAGACCGGGGAAAGCCTGCGCGTCCGTTCGAGCACTTGCCATGATCCCAGCTCACGGCAGGAAATCGGGCAGGCGCTGGATCTGCCAGCCCCCACCGAACCAAGGCTGCCCAAGCTGATCGTCGGCGCACGACTGGTCTTGCAGGACTGCCCGGTCGAGTGGCTGGCCCTGCCGATGGATCGCCCGGCCTATGCGCGTCTGTCGCGGTTGCTGACCCTGGGCAAGCGCCGGGCTGGAAAGGCGGAATGCCACCTGCTGCTGGCCGATCTTGAGCAGGGCTGTCAGGGCATGATCCTGATCGCCGTGCCGCCCACCGATCTGGCGCAGGCCCTGATACCGTTGCAGCGTCTTGGCCGTTGCTATCCCCGAAATGTCTTTCTGGGGGCCGCGCCGCGCTATGATGGCTCGGATCAGGCATGGTTCGATGCCTGCGCGCGGATGGCGCTTGCGGCATCGACGCCAATGGTGGCCGTGGGCGATGTGCTGATGCACCGGGCGTCCCGTCGGCCGCTGGCCGATGTGCTGACCTGCATGCGCCACCACATCACCATCGACCAGATCGGGACCCGCGCCCTGCTGAACGCCGAACGCCGCCTGAAAACCCCGGTCGAGATGGCCCGGCTATACCACCGATACCCTGCCGCCATCCACCGCACGCTGGAAATCGCCACGCGATGCAGCTTTGATCTGATCCAGCTAGGTTATGATTATCCTGATGAAACGGCGAATGGTGAGGCGCCGCAGCCAAGGCTTGAACGGCTGGTTCAGGAAGGCCTGCTGCGCCGCTGTCAGGGAAACGTACCCGAACGGTTCCGCAAACTGGCTGAAAAGGAACTGACGCTGGTGGGAGAGGTGAAATACGCCCCCTACTTCCTGACGGTCCATGACATCGTGACCTATGCGCGATCGCAAGGCATTCTGTGTCAGGGACGTGGCTCGGCGGCGAACTCGATCATCTGCTGGGCGCTTGGCATCACCGATGTCAGCCCCGACACGATCCAGATGGTTTTCGAACGCTTCATCTCGCGCCATCGGGGTGAGCCGCCCGATATCGACGTGGATTTCGAACATGAACGCCGCGAAGAAGTGATCCAGTGGATCTACGGCAAATACACGCGGGACCGGGCGGGGCTTTGTGCCACCGTGATCCATTTCCGCTCGCGCGCCGCGATCCGTGAGGTCGGCAAGGTCATGGGCTTGTCTCAGGATGTGACGGCCAACCTTTCGGGGCTGGTCTGGGGCATCTCGAACAAAGGTGCCGATCCTGACCAGATCCGCGCGCTGGGTCTGAATCCCGATGATCGCCGACTGGCCCAGACGATTTCCCTGATCCGCGACATGATCGGGTTTCCGCGGCACCTAAGCCAGCATGTCGGCGGCTTCGTCATCACCCGTGGGCGGTTGGACGAACTCTGCCCGATCGAGAATGCCGCGATGGAGGACCGCACCTGCATCGAATGGGACAAGGACGATATCGACGCGCTGAACATCCTCAAGGTCGATGTGCTCAGCTTGGGAATGCTGACCTGCATCCGCAAAGCGTTCGACCTGCTGCGCGATCACGAGGGGATATCGCACAGTCTGGCCACCGTTCCGCCGGAGGACGGCCCGACCTATGACATGCTGTGCCGCGCCGATGCCATCGGCGTCTTTCAGGTCGAAAGCCGGGCACAGATGAATTTCCTGCCGCGAATGCAGCCCAGGACATTCTACGACCTAGTGATCGAGGTCGCCATCGTGCGTCCAGGTCCGATCCAAGGGGGCATGGTCCAACCCTATATCAGGCGGCGTCAGGGAAACGAACCGGTCAGCTACCCCTCGCCCGAAATGGAGGAGGTGCTGCACAAGACGCTTGGCGTTCCGCTGTTTCAGGAACAGGCCATGCGGATCGCCGTGGTCGCCGCAGGGTTTTCCCCCGAGGATGCCGACCGGTTGCGGCGTTCTTTGGCCTCGTTTCGCAATTTGGGCACGGTTCACAAGTTCGAACGGCAGTTCATCGATGGCATGATCAAGAACGGGTACGATCCTGACTTCGCAACGCGCTGCTTTGCGCAGGTCAGGGGCTTTGCCGATTACGGTTTCCCAGAAAGCCACGCAGCTGCCTTTGCCCTGCTGACCTACGTGTCGTCATGGCTGAAATGCCATCATCCGGCAATTTTCGCCTGTGCCTTGCTCAACAGCCAGCCCATGGGGTTTTACGCACCCGCCCAGATCGTGCGCGACGCCCGCGAGCATGATATCGAGGTCCGCCCCATCTGCGTCAATCACAGCAATTGGGACAATACGCTGGAACGCCGCGCGGACGGGCAACTGGCGCTGCGGCTGGGTTTGCGGCAGATCAAGGGCTTTCGCGAGGCTGATGCGGTCCGGATCTCGGCCATGCGCGGCAATGGCTATCCCGACCCGGAAAGCCTGTGGCTGCGCACCGGCCTTGTACCCGCGGCGCTGAAGCATCTGGCCGAAGCCGACGCCTTTGCCGTCATGGGCCTGCCCCGACGCGATGCGCTATGGGCGGTGCAGGCCATTCGCGCGCCCGCGCCGCTACCGCTGTTTGACGACCCGATCGATGGGGAAGGACTGAACGAACCACAGGTTACGTTGCCGGTCATGCATCTGGGCGAAGAGGTGGTCGAGGATTACGTCGCGACCCGGCTGACGCTGCGTGCCCACCCGATGGAACTGCTGCGCGCCTCGATTCCCGGCCTGACACCGCATGCAGAGCTGACCTCGGCGGTGGGCCGGATATCGGTCTGCGGTCTGGTCATCACCCGTCAACGTCCGGGCACCGCTTCCGGAGTGGTTTTTCTGACGCTTGAGGATGAAACCGGCGTGTCCAATGTCGTCGTCTGGAATCGGGTCTTTGAGCGCTACCGTCGGGCCGTGATGGGCGCGCGTCTGCTTCGCGTTTCTGGCCGGGTCGAGCGTCAGGGTGCTGTCACCCACCTGATTGCAGAGCGGTTCGAGGATCTGTCCCATCGCCTTGCAGATCTGGGCCACCCGCTGGACCACATGGTCGGCATCACCACGCCACAGGCGGATGACACCCCTCGCCCGGCGCGGCACCGATCTCATGCGCGGCACCCACGGGAACAAGCCAAACGCTTGTTCCCAAGCCGTGATTTCCATTGAAGGCTGGTTTTGTGCTCCCGGCCCTCACAGGTCGGTCAGCAGCAACATTACCCCGCTGGACGGGTTTCAGCAGCCTGCACCGCCAGCTCAGCCATCCGAAGGATCGCATCGCGGCTTTCGGCCACGGCAATGAACCGCCCGTTGTGACAGAATTTGGCACCCTTAACACCGGATGCGGCCTCCAACGCCTCGTCGGTCAGGCCAGCCCAGGCTTCAGGCAGGTCGGCGCGCAGCGCGAAGCCGTCTTCGTCGCGGCGGATGCCGGTCAGGGTCCAGTCGCTCTCGCGCGGATGAATCACGAAAAGCAGTTGGTCGGCCCCGGCTTTGACCACGGCCGATCGGAAGGGCATGCCCATGGGAAGCTCAAGGATACGGCCCTCGCCTGCAGCGGCGATGGCGGCCTGAACCATGCTTTCGGCGCGGCGTTTGGCAGCCTTGCGGGCGATCGATGCCTCGACAAAGGCGCGGGCAACGATCAGCGCCCGGTCAAAGGCGCGGTCATCGGCATCAGGCGTGCGGTCATCGAAAACCGGCTTCAGGCTTTCCAGCAGCATCGGCAGGGTCAGGTCGGCCAGCAGCGGACCTGCCGCCGAGGGGCTGAGCGCGCCATTATCCATCAGGTCCACAGGCAGCACGAAGTCACGCTCGAATGAGGCGTGAATCGCGTCGATATCGACGTTCGGCACTTCCATCGCGCGCAGATAGTCGCGCCCGAAATGCTGCCAGATCAGACCAAACGAGGAGTAGGGCAGGCCGTCCTCGCGCAACGGCGCGTCTTTCTGGTGGTGGTCAAAGATCTGCTGCGCCGCGTCGTAATCGCGACCAACGTCATAAATCACCCGATCCGCAGCCGGAGTGATCCATTCGGCATCGCGGCTGCGGATCAGGCGGGCCAGCGGATACAGCCGGGTCAGAATGACCGAGGACAGAAGCTCATCGGCATGGAAGCCGCCGGAATGGGTGACAAGGAATTCTATGGCCATCTTGGCACTCTCCGGAAAACAACATGACCGCCCAACGGGGCGGTCACGGGATATCAGAAATTTACGGAACCTTTGCTGCGCACCGGATTTGGAAGCAACTGTGGTCCGAATGACAGATCAGTGCGTCCAGGGGGCGCGGCGGTCGGTGGCGAAGTTTTCGCCGTAGCCGCGGGGACGGACGTTATGGGCGCGGGCCTGCGGCTCGATCACCTCGAAATCCAGGCCCTTCTCGCGGGCGTAATCTTCGGCCTGCTCGCGGGTCTCGAAGCGCAGGCGGACCTGGCTTTGGGTGTCGTCGCTGCTGGTCCAGCCCATCAGCGGGTCGATCTCGCGCGAATCCGCGGCCGGGAAGTCCAGAACCCAGTTCTTGGTGCGGGCCGTGCCCGACTGCATGGCGTTACGTGCAGGCTTGTAGATGCGGACGCGCATTGGCGGAAACCTCAGTTCTTGCTTGCGCGTCTTATCCAACAAGAGACAGCCGGGATCAAGATCTGCGGCCCATCCTTGGGATTAATGCCAAGAAGTCTTGCATCTGGGACAAAGCATGCCAGATTCCCACCGGAACAAAGGGTGAAACGATGGGCCACAACAACACCAACGCTCCGGTGACGCGCTTCCCCGAGGTCTCGCGCCCTAAGCTGGAGGGCGGCAAGCGCTTCGTCATGAAGTCGGAATTCCAGCCAGCTGGCGACCAGCCCACGGCGATTGCCGAACTGTCGCAGGGCGTGACGGCGGGTGAGCGCGATCAGGTGCTGCTGGGTGCAACCGGCACCGGCAAGACCTATACCATGGCCAAGGTGATCGAGGCGACGCAGCGCCCGGCCATCATCCTCGCCCCGAACAAGACCTTGGCGGCCCAGCTTTACGGCGAGTTCAAGGGCTTCTTCCCCGACAACGCGGTCGAGTATTTCGTCAGCTATTACGACTACTACCAGCCCGAGGCCTATGTCGCGCGCAGCGATACCTATATCGAGAAAGAATCCCAGATCAACGAGGCCATCGACCGGATGCGCCACTCGGCGACGCGGGCGCTTCTGGAGCGCGATGACGTGATCATCGTGGCCTCGGTTTCCTGCATCTATGGCATCGGCTCGGTCGAGACCTATTCGGCGATGACGCAGGATATGATCGTCGGCCAGCTTTACGATCAGCGCGAGTTTCTGGCCGAGCTGGTCGCCCAGCAATATCGCCGCCTTGACGCCGCCTTCCAGCGCGGGGGCTTCCGGGTGCGCGGCGATCTGGTCGAGGTCTGGCCCGCCCACCTTGAGGACCGGGCTTGGCGTTTCGATTTCTTCGGCAATGAGCTTGAGGCGATCACCGAATTCGACCCGCTGACCGGGCAGAAGACCGACAACTTCAAGCAGATCCGCATCTATGCGAACAGCCACTATGTGACGCCGCGTCCGACGATGCAGCAGGCCACCAAGGGCATCAAGGCCGAGCTTCAGGCCCGGCTGAAACAACTGACCGATGAGGGCAAGCTGCTGGAAGCCCAGCGGCTGGAGCAGCGTACAAATTTCGACCTTGAGATGCTGGAAGCGACCGGCGTCTGCAACGGGATCGAGAACTATTCCCGCTATCTGACCGGGCGCGCACCGGGCGAGCCGCCGCCCACGCTTTTCGAGTTTATCCCCGATAACGCCATTGTTTTTGCGGATGAATCCCACGTGTCCGTGCCACAGATCGGCGGCATGTATCGGGGCGACTTCCGGCGCAAATTCACGCTTGCGGAACATGGCTTCCGCCTGCCCTCATGCATGGACAACCGCCCGCTGAAATTCGAGGAATGGGACGCGATGCGCCCGCAATCGGTCTTTGTCAGCGCCACCCCCGCCCAATGGGAGATGGACCAGACCGGCGGCGTCTTCACCGAACAGGTCATCCGCCCGACGGGGTTGATCGACCCCCCGATCGAGATCCGCCCGGTCGAGATGCAGGTGGACGATCTGCTCGATGAGGTGCGCAAGGTTGCCGCCGCCGGTTACCGCACCTTGGTCACCACGCTGACCAAGCGCATGGCCGAGGATCTGACCGAATATCTGCATGAACAAGGTATCCGCATCCGCTACATGCACAGCGACATCGACACCATCGAGCGGATCGAGATCCTACGCGACCTGCGTTTGGGGGCTTTCGACGTGCTGGTTGGCATCAACTTATTGCGCGAAGGCCTTGATATTCCTGAATGTGGTTTAGTTGCCATTCTGGACGCCGACAAGGAGGGCTTCCTGCGTTCGGAAACCTCGCTGATCCAGACCATCGGACGCGCGGCGCGCAATGCCGAGGGACGCGTCATCATGTATGCCGACCGCATCACCGGCAGCATGGAGCGCGCCATGGCCGAAACGGAGCGCCGCCGCGTCAAGCAGGTAGCCTATAACGAGGAACATGGCATCACCCCCCAGACCGTGCGCAAGAATGTCGAGGATGTTCTGGCTGGTCTGTGGCAAGGCGACACCGACCAGTCCCGCGTCACCGCTAAGGTCGACACGCCGATGGTCGGCCCGAACCTTGCCGCGCATCTGGACGGGCTGCGCGCGCAGATGCGCAAAGCCGCCGAGAATCTGGAATTCGAGGAAGCCGCGCGGCTGCGCGACGAGGTGAAGCGGCTTGAAGCCGTCGAGCTGGCCGTTGCGGACGACCCTCTTGCCCGTCAATCCGCCATCGAGGAGGCGGCCGAGGAAGCGGTCAAGGCCTCGGGCCGTTCGACGGCGGGCCGTGCGGGCCAGCGCGGCGGCAACAAGCGCTCAAAACGCTCGCGCTAGCCGCAGCTGACACGGACCAGCTTGCCGGTCTTGTCATGTTCGAAATTCAGCCGCTTCATGTTGTAATCCATGGTCAGCGGGTCGCCGGTGGTGAATTTGCGGAAAGGCGTGTTCGCCGGAACCGTGATCACCGGCGCGGTCTGACCGATCAGCTGCACGAAATTGTTGGCGCCGCAGCTGTCATCCTCGAGCCGCGGCGGCGGGGCGGCTTCGGTTTCCTTACTTTCTGGCACGCAGGCCGCAAGCAAAAGCGGAAGGACGATGACGGCACGAATTGCGGGCTGCATGGACATTTCCTCTTTGACGGGACCGTGGCGGAACGTGGCATCGGGACAAAAAGTTTCCGACACTTCAAGGCTGCTGCTGAAAGCGGCGGAAAATCGCGTGAAATCAGGCCATCCAGGTCAGGATTTCGTCGGTCAGGGCCTCGATTTCGGATTTCGCGGTCGGATTGCGCGAGCCGTCCGGCGCGCCAAGACCAATGCCCAGCGTCTCGGCATAGGCGACGCGATTGGCAACCTGCGCGGCGGCAACCTCGGCCCCCAGTTCGGTGGCCTTGCTGGCAATGTCGGCGGCCAGTCGCGTGTTCGGGCGGGTGCGGTTCAGGACGATCAATGTCTCGCATTTCTCGCGTCGGGCAAGGTCCAGCACGCCCTCGGTCGCCCACAGATCCACTTGGCTCGCGGCGACGGGGACCACGACCAGATTGGCCACGCGCAGCGCCGGGCGCAGGTCGCTGTCGATCTTGGGCGGCGTGTCGATAATGACGAAATCGAAGCGCTTCTTCAGCTTTTCCGATTCGTAGCTGGCCCCCCAGGCCGAGGAGGTGCTGAATTCCAGCAACTCGTCTTCGCCCACCCGGTCCAGCCGCTCAAGGAACCAGCGGCCCATGCTGCCCTGCGGATCGGTATCCAGCAGGGCGACGCTATGCCCCCGCCCGCGCAGCGAGACAGCAAGGTTCACCGCGATCGTGGTTTTACCCGATCCGCCCTTTTGCTGTGCAACGGTGATGATGCGCCCCGTCATGATCCGCCCCCTCGTCCCAGCCGGTTTGGCCCAGACTAGGGGCAGTATCGCTGCAATGCACGACTAATTCGCAGTTGCAGCATCGCTGCTGCCGCGAACCTGCCAGGTTTCGATAACCTCGTACATGACGGGCTCAAAATGGCGGCACATGGCATTGATGCTGCGGTTGCGCTCGCGCATCTCGGCGCTTCGCAGCATGGCCTGATAATCGCGCCGGTCGCGCCATTGCGAATAGGTCGCGATCCGGGTCTGGGCATCGTTCAGATGGACCGCCCCCGAGACATATCCCGGCTGGCGGCTGATCACCTCGTCATAGGCGGCGTTCAGGGCATCGATCACGTCATGCGCTGTTCCGGGTGTCACCTCGAAGGTGCAGATCACCGTCTGTCCGGGGAAATCCTTGGCGATCTTCGTCATGGCTGGGCCTCCTCACCTCGCTCACATCCAGCTTACGCCGAATTGGCCCCGGTTGAAGGTCTTTTGCATCGGGCGCATGGTGCGGCCCAGACTTAGGAGACAGCCATATGATTCCGGTATTTGACGGGCATAATGATTTTCTGCAACGCATGGTCGATGCCGGCGCGGGCCGCGACCGCCTGTGGAGCAAGGGCGACGGCACCGGCCATCTGGACCTGCCGCGCATGCAGGCGGGCGGTGTCGCGGGTGGGTTCTTTGCCATCTGGACCCCCTCGCCCGATTCCGAGGACGACGCAGCAGCAGCGGTGATGAAGGCGAACCCGCCCTTCGCCCTGCCCCTGCCCGATGAGGTCTCGAACGCCGATTCCCTGCCCCGCGCGCTGGCTCAGGCCGGGCAGCTGATGGCGATGGAGCGCACGGGCACGCTCAAGATCTGCCGCAGCGCCGCCGATATCCGCGCCGCCATGGCCGAGGGCAAGATCGCCGCGATCCTGCATATCGAAGGGGCCGAGCCGATCGCCGACATGGACGCGCTGCATCTGTGGCACGCGATGGGCCTGCGCTCGCTGGGGCCGGTCTGGTCGCGGCCGACGCGCTATGCGCATGGCGTGCCCTTTGCCTTCCCCGGCTCGCCCGATACCGGCGCCGGCCTGACCGATGCCGGCAAGCAACTGGTGCGCGAATGCAACTCGCTGCGGATCATGCTGGACCTGTCGCATCTGAACGAGAAGGGTTTTGACGACATCGCGGCGCTTTCCGACGCACCGCTGGTTGCCAGCCATAGCTGCGCCCATGCCGTCGCGCCCAGCACCCGCAACCTGACCGACCGCCAGTTGCAGGTGATCGCGGACAGCAAGGGGCTGGTCGGGCTGAACTACGCGGTTGGCTTCCTGCATCCGCAGGGCCTGCGCGATCCGATGCATGGCTTCGACATCGTTCTGCGCCATCTGGACCACTTGCTTAGCTTCCTTGGCGAAGACGGCGTGGCGCTGGGATCGGATTTCGACGGCGCGCAGATGCCCGAGGACCTGTCCGATGCCTCGAAGCAGCAGAACCTGATCCAGGCGATGCTGGATCACGGCTATGGTCAGGAGCTGGTCGAAAAGATCGCGTATCGCAACTGGATCGGCGTGCTGGAGCGGACCTGGGGGCGCTGACGCCCCCAAACCCGGTCAGAGGGCGGGTTCAACCACCAGAGGTTCCGCCCCCAGCGCCGCGGCCAGCGAATTGAAACGCGCCAAGGCCACCTCGCCCATCAGCGCCTGTCCGGTATCGGTCAGGCGCAGCTCCAAGGCCTTTTTCTTGGCCGAGTATTTCAGCTTGCCCGCTTCGGCCGGGTCCTTGATCGAGAACATCGCGCCGAAACGCATGGCCTTGCCCAGCACCTCGGCATTGCGGATCTGGGCGTCGTCGAGCAGGCCGAACAGCGGCGCCATCGCGGCATTCGCCCGGCTGTTGCGGTAGCGGTGCAGCAACGCGAGGCCAAGGAAAACCCGCTCGGAATGGGACAGCGCCGCCATATTGGCGCGGGTCACATTGTCGAAACAGGCATCGGCGCGGTAATCGGGATGCGTCCGCCATGTCGTGTCATGCAGCAGGCAAGCGGCCCGGATCAGCCGGTCCAGCGCAGGATCGGCGTCCTTGAAGATCGGATCAAGGAATTGGTACAGCCGCTTACCGAAGCCCGGCACGCGGGCCATCTGCCGTTCGGCAAAGCGCGCCGCCTCGATCAGCGGATCGCGCGAGCGCAGGCTTTCCGGCATCTGTTCGTAAAGCAGCCCCTCGCGGATGCCATAGGAGGAAACGGCCAGCGATTGCGGGGCAAAGATCTGCACCAACTCGCGCAGCACCTGGCTGGCCAGCGGCACCAACTCCATCCGGCTAGAAGAAATCCCCAGCTTGCCGCGCAGATCGCTAAGGTTCTGCTTGCCGATCCAATCTACGGTATCCAGCACACCCTGCGGGGTCATGCGGTATTCATGCAGCACGGTCATCGGGTATTTCGCCCGCTCCATGTCCAGCCGCGCGATCGCCCGCCACGAGCCGCCGACCAGATAGATCTGATCATGGCCCGTGCCCATTTTCTCAGCCGCGTCCTGAATGATCTTGCGGATATGGTCGCGCAGACCGGACTGACCGCCCTTGATCTGTTGCAGCCGGAACGGCCCCAAAGGTGTGCTGATCCGCTTGCCGACCTTGCCGTCGGACAGTTCGGCCAACTCCATCGAGTTGCCACCGATGTCGCAGACCAGCCCCTTGGCATCGGGCCAACCCAACAGCACGCCCTGGGCGGACAGCCGGGCTTCTTCCTCGCCTTCGATGACCCACAGCTTCAGCCCGGTCTGGCGCTCGACCTCGCGGCGGAACTCGGGGCCGTCCTCGGCCTCGCGCACGGCAGCGGTGGCCACGCAGGTCAGGGGCTTGATCCCCATGCCATCGGCCAAGGCGGCAAAGCGTTTCAGTGCCGCCATGCCGCGACGCGCGCCCTCGGGGTTCAGCCTGCCGGTTTCAGCCAGCCCTTGCCCCAGACCCGCCATAACCTTTTCGTTGTAGAAATAGGCCGGAGACCGCGCGGCCCCGTCGAACACCACCATGCGGATCGAGTTCGAGCCGACATCGACCACGCCCACCCGGCTTAACGCCCGTTCTGACAGCCGGTCGAAAAGTGAGCGGCCGAAGGGCTCGATGGTTTCTCCGCTTGCGGTCGTGATGCCGTTCATCGGGTTCCTTTCGATGGCACTGCCGGTTGCAGGCGGCAGGGGATGGATGGTCCATTAACCATTTCCCGTCAATCCTCCGAATGGGTGAGCGCGGGGACATCCTTGGCGCCCTTGGTTCCGCGACCCGAAAGAGAAGGATTTTCCATGAAGAACTTGTGACAGTTGAACAGGTCGTCGCGTCCGGCCGGCAGGTAACGCAGATAGCGCCCATCGGGTTGCAGCAGCCAGCTTTGCGCCTCGTCGGCCATGTTCGCGGCCATGATCTGGCTGGTGATCTGGGCCTTGACCGTCTCGTTGATGCACTCGACCAGCGCCTCGACCCGGCGGTTCAGGTTGCGGCCCATCCAGTCGGCGGAACTGATGAACACCCGCGCCTTTTTCGAAGGCAGGCCATGGCCATTGCCGAAACAGACGATGCGCGAATGCTCAAGGAAACGTCCGACGATAGATTTCACGCGAATATTATCTGACAAGCCTTTGATACCAGGTCTCAATCCGCAAATTCCGCGAATAACAAGGTTGATGCGCACGCCGGCCTGGCTTGCATCGTAAAGCGCCTCGATCACCTCCTTGTCGATCAGGCTGTTCATCTTGGCCCAGATCTCGGCGGGACGGCCACGGCGGGCGAATTCCGCTTCGCGCCCGATCAGTTCCAGCAAGGTGTCCTTGAGGTCGATGGGCGAAATGGCAAGGTTTTCCAGCCCGTCGGGCTGCACATAACCGGACAGGAAATTGAACACCTTAGACGCATCGCGCCCCAGCGCCGCATCGCAGGTGAACAGCGACAGGTCAGTATAGATCCGCGCGGTGATCGGGTGATAGTTGCCGGTCCCGAAATGGGTATAGGTGACCAACTGATCGCCCTCGCGCCGGACGACCGTGCTGATCTTGGCATGGGTTTTATACTGCATGAAGCCATAGACGACATGCGCGCCCGACCGCTCCAGCCGCCGCGACTGACGGATGTTCGCGGCCTCATCGAAACGGGCCTTCAACTCGACCAAGGCGGTGACGGACTTTCCGGCCTCGGCCGCCTCGCAAAGCGCGTCAACGATCGGGCTGTCGCGCGAGGTGCGGTAAAGCGTCTGCTTGATCGCCACCACGTTCGGATCGACCGCCGCCTGATTGAGGAAGCGCACCACCATGTCGAAAGTCTCATAGGGGTGGTGCAGCAGCATGTCCTTTTGCCGCATCGCCGCGAACATGTTGCCGTCATGGTCCTGCACGCGTTCCGGCACACGGGGCGAGAACGCCGGCCATTGCAGCTCGCGGCGCGTGTCCAGCACCAGTTCGCGCAGGTCGGCCATGCCCAGCAGGCCCTCGACCTCGACCACCTCCTCGGGGGCGACATCCAGTTCCTGCATGATCAGGCGCCGCATCCGGTCGGGCGCGCCCGCCGTGATCTTGAGCCGGATTACCGAGCCGCGGCGGCGGCGCTTCAGTGCGGTTTCGAACTCGCGGACCAGATCCTCGGCCTCTTCCTCGACCTCAAGGTCGCTGTCGCGCAAGACGCGGAAGTTGCAATGGCCGATGTCGCGATAGCCGGGGAAAAGACTGGGCAGATGCATCAGCAACAGGTCTTCCAGCCGCAGGAAACGCTTGCCGCCCGGCAGCGCCACGAAACGCGCGATCTGCTGGGGAATCGGCAGCAGCGCCTGCATCTGCCGCCCGTCGCTTTCCCGCGCGAGTTCGACCGCCAGCGAGAAACCAAGGTTCGGGATGAACGGGAACGGGTGCGCCGGGTCGATGGCCAAAGGCGACAGGATCGGAAACACCTGTTCGACGAAATAGCGGCGCAGGAATTCTTCCTCGGCGCGGGTGACGCGGGTGCGCGACAGGATGGTGATCTCGGCCAGTTCCATCTCGCGGCGCAGACCGTTCCAGACTGCCTGCTGCGCCCCCATCAAGCGGCGCGCATCGGCATTGACCAGCGCCAGTTGCTCGGCCGCCGTCAACCCGTCATCCGAGATGGTCGCATTCCCCTCTCGTACCAACTCGCGCAGGCCCGCAACGCGGACCGTGTAGAATTCATCAAGGTTAGTCGCCGAGATCGACAGAAAGCGTAGCCGTTCCAGCAAGGGAACACGCGGATTTCGCGCCTCATCCAGAACCCGCCAGTTGAAGCTGAGCCAGCTGATCTCGCGGTTGAAGAACCGGGCCGGGCCCTCGGGCGTGCCATCGACAAGCTCGCGGGGGGTGGGGAACGGGTTACGCAGAAAATCGGCCTGGGTCATGGGTCTCAACTTGCGGAAGGCATTGCAGGGGTATGGTCAGGGGGCGAAAGCTTGTCCAGAAGCTCGGCCGCAAGGCGGCGGGTGACAGGGCGGCGGTCGGCCAGCGACTTGCGGTCGATCGCGGCGACAAGGTGGCGGGCAAGGCCAAGATCGCGCTCCATCCGCACGGCCAGCCAGTCGACGACATCGGGCGCGACCTGAATCTGGCGATCCGCGAACAGCTTGACCAGCACTGCGGGCAGCAGCGCGTCATCGGGCGGGCCCAGCACCGCCTGCGCCGCCGATTCCAGCCGCGACAGCAGATCGGGCAGCCGGATGCCCCAGTCGCGAGGCGGCATCCGCGCGGTGATCAGCAGCAGCGCCCGGCGTGCGCCCGCAAGGTTCCACAGATGAAACAGCGCGTCCTCGGCTTCCGAGATCCCGGCGATCTCATGGGCATTTTCAACGACCAACGCGCCGCCCCAGCCCAGAAGCGCATCCACCCCGGCGGGAGAAATCGTCGCAGCACGGATCACCCTTGCGCCATTTTCATCAGCCCAGAACCGCGCCAGATGCGATTTGCCCGCCCCTGCACCGCCGATCAGCAGCAACCGGCCCTGCGGCCACAGGTTCGGGTCGTCCAGCATGGCCAGCGCATCGCGATTGGCCGCCGTCGTCAGGAAATCATCCCGCGACAGCGCGGGGGGAATGGTCAGGTCCAGAGCCAACTGGCGATCCAATGACCTTCTACCCTTTCCCGGTCTTGTCGTGATCGTGCTCGCGCGCCTCACGGTGAAGTTCGGCGGGCGAAGGCGGGCCCTCGGGGCGAGTGGTGGACTTGGTCTTGCGCGCACGGTCCTGATGCTCCTCAAGCAGTCCGGCCAGTTCCTCTTGGCGGCGCAGTTCGGCGACGCGGCGGTCATGGGACAGCTCCGCCCGGCGCCGTTCATGTTCGACCGTGCCGCGCGGCACGATCTCGATCAGGGTCGGCGGCGGTGGCGGGGCCGGAACCTCGCGCCCGGTATAGATCGCGCTTTGCTTGTAGCGGTTGACGGCATAGCGCACCAGCACGCCCAGACCCGCCGCCATCGGCACCGCGACCAGCAGCCCGACGAAACCGAAAAGAGAACCAAAGACCGTCAAGGCCAGCATCAGCCAGACCGGATGCAGACCGACGCTGCCGCCGACGATCTTGGGTTGCAGATAGTTGCCCTCAAGCATCTGGCCGACGGCAAAGATCACCACGACGGCGGCGATCCAGACCGGCTCGCCCCAGAAGCTGAACAGCGCGACCCCGATAGCCGTTGCGCCGCCGATCACCACGCCGACATAGGGAATGAACGACAGCGACGCCGCCATCACCCCGATCGCGATACCGAATGGCAGGCCGACCAGCCCCAGCCCGACGGAATAGAACGTGCCAAGAATCAGGATCACCACGCCCTGCCCGCGCACGAATCCCGACAAGGCTGTGTCGATCTCATGCGCAAGCCGGCGGATGGTCGGGGCATGTTCACGCGGCAGAAGTTCGTCCAAACGGGCGACCATATGGTCCCAGTCCAGCAGCAGGTAGAAGGCCACGACCGGCACGATGACGATCAGCGCCAGCATGCTGACCACGCCCATGACCGAGCCCAGCACCGTACTGACCAGCTGGCCGCCCTTGGCGCTGATGTTCTTGGCGGCGTCGGTCAGGGCGGTGTTCAGCGTGCTGCCCTCGGTAAAGACCTGCGGGAAGCGGTTCATCAGGAAACGCTGCAACTGCTCGGCCATTTCCGGGGCGGTGTTGATTAGCGCGTTGGTCTGGCGCACCAACACCGGCACGACGACCAGAAACGCCACGACCACCGTCAGGACGACGATCAACGTAATGACCACCACGGACAGCGTCCGCGACAGGCCCATGCGTTCCAACCGATCCGCGACCGGGTCCAGCAGATAGGCCACGCCTGCGCCAAGGATGAAGGGCAGGATGGCATTTCCAAGGGTCCACAGGATCATCAGCAGCGCGAAAAGCGCCACGCTCCAGTACCATACCTGCTTCTGAGCCGGCAGCCTCATGGGCGATCACTCCGTAACCCCGCGTCACCGACTATTTGGAACGTCCTGACGCAGCTTGCAAGGAAGGTTGCCCCGTCAGGCGTGCTGCGGTAACTCCACGCTCGCCAACATGAGGATATAACCATGCGTCTGTCGCGCTATTTCATGCCCGTTCTGAAGGAAGATCCCAAGGAGGCCCAGATCGTCAGCCACCGGCTGATGCTGCGCGCCGGCATGATCAAGCAGCAGGCGGCTGGCATCTATTCGTGGCTACCGCTGGGCTTCAAGGTGCTGAACCGCATCCAAGCGATCGTGCATGAGGAACAGCAGCGCGCCGGTCACATCCCGATGCTGATGCCGACGCTGCAATCGGCCGACCTGTGGCGCGAAAGCGGCCGCTATGACGATTACGGCGACGAGATGCTGCGCATCAAGGACCGCCACAAGCGCGACCTGCTTTACGGTCCCACCAACGAGGAAATGGTCACGGACGTGTTCCGCAGCCATGTGTCCTCGTACAAGGACCTGCCGCTGACGCTGTACCACATCCAGTGGAAGTTCCGCGACGAGATGCGCCCGCGTTTCGGCGTGATGCGTGGCCGCGAGTTCCTGATGAAGGACGGCTACAACTTCGATCTGGATCGCGACGCGGCCCTGCATGCCTATAACCGCCATCTGGTCAGCTACCTGCGCACCTATGAGCGCATGGGCCTGCAAGCCATTCCGATGCGCGCCGATGGCGGCCCGATCGGTGGCGATTACACCCATGAATTCCTTGTTCTGGCCGAGACCGGCGAATCCGAGGTCTTCTATGACAGCGAGATCACCGATCTGAAGTTCGGCGGCCGCGAGATAGACTATGACAGCGTCGAGGCCTGCCAGGCCGTGCTGGAGGAATTCACCAGCCGCTACGCCCGCACCGACGAGACCCATGACGAGGCGATCTTTGCCGAGGTCCCCGAGGAACGCCGCCGCACCGCACGCGGCATCGAAGTCGGCCAGATCTTCTATTTCGGCACCAAATATTCGGAAGCCATGGGCGCGACCGTCGTCGGCCCGGATGGCAACCGCGTCCCGGTCGAGATGGGCAGCCACGGCATCGGCGTCTCGCGTCTGCTGGGTGCGATCATCGAGGCCAGCCATGACGACAAGGGCATCATCTGGCCCGAGGGCGTGACCCCCTTCCATGTCGGCATCGTCAACCTGAAACAGGGTGACGTGGCCACCAACAGTGCCTGCGAGGCCCTTTATGCCGAGCTGAAGACGCAGGGGCTGGACGCGCTTTACGACGACCGCGACGAGCGCGCGGGCGCGAAATTCGCGACCATGGACCTGATCGGCCTGCCCTGGCGCATCACCGTCGGTCCGCGCGGCATCGCCAACAACAAGGTCGAACTGACCTCGCGCCGCACGGGCGAGTCGGTAGAGATGTCGCCTCAGGAAGCCATTCTGCGCCTGAAGGAAATCTACCAGCCGGTCTTCGACGCGGCGTTCTGATCCCCGCGCCTGCGCATCTTGCAGGCGCCGGATTTGGGTATTTAAGAAACGAAGAAACCCGCTGCCGCGCAACCGGCAGCGGGTTTTTTGTCTCATTAACCTGTCGAATTGGAGATCTGGACGCAAAGGCCTGCCGGGCGGATCATTCGCAGGTTTCAGGAGGGCGGAGAACGGTCCCCATCGTGCTTGTCAGAGAGCTTGCAGTTCTGTCCATTGTCGTTCCGGCAGTCGCGGCACTGCTGCTTTGGGCATGGCCGGAACCTGCGCGCCCACATGTGCCCGTGCCCCAACTCGTCTCGGTGCGCGGAGAGGACCGGGTGATGTTTTACGCCGATCTGGTTCCCCTGCAGGAAGGATTGAAGCCCCTGCCCTTGCTGGTCACAGGGCGGGCCTCGAACGGGGCCAAGGGCGCGCTTTTGCAGGAATGGCCGGGTTTTCACGCCGAGGCGCAGTTCATCGGGACAGCGGTTTCCGTTCGCTTCGAGGATAACGTCAACCGCTGGCGGGTGCTGATCGACAATGGGCGCTCGGGCATGATCGAATTGTCGCGACCGGGCGTGAACGATCTGCGCATTCGCGGGCTGACAGCGGGCGCACACCATATCCGGGTCGAGAAGATCAGCGAATCCTCGATGCCTACAAGCTTTGGCGGGATACTGATCGATGGCGACAGCGAGGCGCTGCCTGCGCCCCGCGCACGTCCCCGCCTGATCGAGTTCATCGGCGATTCGGATACGGTCGGTTTCGCCAATACCGCCCTGCGTCGCGACTGCACCGAGGATGAGGTGTTTTCCGCCACCGATACCAGTCGCAGCTTTGGGCCCAAGGTTGCTGAGGCGCTGGATGCGGATTTTCGCATGGTCGCGCGGTCGGGAATCGGACTGGTGCGCAATTACGAGGGCGTGACGCCGCAATCGACCATGACGACGCGCTATCCTCTGGCCCTGCCCAGTGACCCTGCGGCGGGCAGGCTGGCCGACCGCCCCGCTGACATCGTGGTGACGGCGCTGGGCTCGAATGATTTCGGGTCCAGCTTTACCGAGTCCGAGCCTTGGGCGGATCACGAGGCGCTCAGCCGGGATTTCGCGGCGGCGTTGATTGCCTTCCTGCGGGATCGTGTGCGCGAAAATCCGGGCGCGATTCAGGTGCTGCTGGCCTTTGGCGAGTATGGCAAGCCGCTTCTGGTGCCCTATCAGCAGGCCGAGGCCGCGCTGAAGGCCGACGGTCAGCAGGCCGTGCTGATCACCCTGCCCAAGCTGGATCGCAGCGCCTGTTTCTGGCATCCCTCGGCCGGGGATCACGATCTGATTGCAAGCTGGCTGACCACAGCCATTTCACCATTGGTCCAATAGCAGCGGAAATGCCGAAAATAACCCTGCACAATGGCAACTATATTCGTTGAAAATGTAGAATGGTCTGAATGGACAGGTTGAGATTGCATCAAGCCCCGGCAATCATGGAGTCGCCTGCCCTTTTTCGGCTCACTCTTGAGTGATCATGATGACATTGTTTGAAGAAATTCGAGGGGACTATATTCGTCACGGCCGGTCCCTGACCGAGCCGGCCTTTGTTTCCTTGGCAATTCACCGCTGGGGCCGTTGGGCCATTCATCGGCGCAATCCGGTGGCCCGCTGGCTGGCCAACAAGGTCTATGGTTTTTTCAGGGTCTTCATCCTGAACATAACCAAGGTCTGGATTCCGCCGAATGTCCAACTGGGCAAGGATTTCCATATCATCCATGCGGAAGGATCGCTTTCGATCCATCCCGACGTGGTGATCGGGGACCGCTGCGGGGTGATGCATAACGTCACCATCGGCACGAATATGCGCGGACAGGCTCCGGTCATCGGGGACGATGTGTTTATCGGCGTGAACTCGACCGTGCTGGGGCCGATCAAGATCGGGGATCGGGTTCGGATCGGGCCGAATACGGCAGTCTCGACCGATGTGCCCTCGGATTCGGTCGTGGTCGGATCGCCGGCCAAGATCTATCCCAGCCTGCCCAATCTGGCGCGGATGAAACAGGCGGGCGGCAATGGCTGATCCAGACGACTCGGCCCTGTTCGACGTCAGCATTTGGCGCCTGTTGGCCGACAACCTGCCCGGCAGCGCCGACAAGATTGCCGCCATCGACCGGGATCGCCGTGTTTCATATGCCGCGTTGGTGGCCGAGGCCGGACGCGTGGCGGATTGGCTGACCCATCGCGACATCCAGCCCGGCGACCGGGTGATCGTCCATCTGCGCAAGGCCATCGACGAGGTTGCGGCCATGTTCGGCGCCTGGAAGATCGGCGCGGTGGTGGTCAACGTCAACAACCGCTGGACCGGCCATCAACTGGCCTATGTCGCCCGCGACTGCCGGGCGCGGGCCGCGATCCTGACCCGCGCCTCATTGAACAGCGCGGATGAACTGCCCGACGGGATGTCATTCCTGGTTCAAGGGGCCGAGGCCCCGCAAGGTGCAGATGCATGGGGCGCCCTGCCCGATGACAGTGGCGTGGCGGCGTATGATCCGGACCCCGGCCAGCTTGCGATGATCATCTATACTTCGGGCTCGACCGGGCAGCCCAAGGGGGTGATGCTCAGTCATCGCAATATCCGCGCGGGTGCGGTTTCCGTCGCGGAATATCTGGGCCTGACCCCGCGGGACCGGTTGCTTTCGGTGCTGCCCTACAGCTTTGATGCCGGGCTGAACCAGCTGACCACCATGCTGCTGAAGGGCGGCACGGTTGTGCATCAGCCCGTCACCCTGCCCGCCGAGATCATCCGCATGGCGCGCGATGAAAGCGTGACCGGCATCGCCGGCGTGCCGCCCCTGTGGAATGAGATCGTCCGCTTCCTTGATGACAACCCGGTCGAGCTGCCCTCATTGCGCCGGATTACCAATACCGGTGGGAAAATCCCGCCGAATATCCTTGAGCTGCTGCCCACGGTATTCCCGGACGTGGACATCTACCTGATGTATGGCCTGACCGAGGCGTTTCGTTCGACCTATCTGCCGCCATCGCGCTTCACACAGAAGATGGGCTCGATCGGCCAGCAGATCCCCAACGCGCGGGTCTTTGCGATCAGGCATGGGGTGGGCATCGCCGGGCCGGGTGAACAGGGCGAATTGGTCCATGCCGGTCCCCTGGTCAGCATGGGCTATTGGGAACGCCCCGAATTCACCGCGCAAAAGATCCGTCCCTGCCCCGAGCTTCGCCATCTGATCGGGGATGAGCCCGTCGTCTATTCCGGCGATCTGGTGCGACTGGACGAGGACGGCGATATGTGGTTCGTCAGTCGCATGGATGAGATGATCAAGACCATGGGCTTCCGACTGTCCCCGACCGAGGTCGAGGATGCCTTGTCCAGCAGCGGGCTGGTGGGCGATGTCGTGGCCTTCGGGATCGAACATCCCTCGCTGGGTCAGGCGGTGCATGCCGTGGTCAGCTATCTGCCCAATGGTGCCGAGGAAGCGTTGCTGCAGCATTGCACGCGCGCCATGCCGAACTATATGCGGCCCCAGCGTATCCATTCATGGCCCGGCGCCATGCCCCGCACCGCCAGCGGTAAGCTGGACCGTCCGACCGTCATCGCCTCCGCCAAAGCCGCCACCGTCGAAATCTGAAGAATGAGACCCGACCATATGAGCCTGACCCAGAGCCAGCTGATCACTTACCTTCGCGACGAACAGAATATCGGAGAGGCCATCGACAACGATACCGAGCTATTCTCAAGCGGCATTCTGGACTCGGTGTCGATGGTGGGGTTGATCACCTATATCGAAGAGACGACAGGCACGATCATCCAGCCCGGGGATGTCACGCTTGAGAATTTCGACACGGCGAACCGCATCGCAGCCTTTGTGGCCTCGCTTGCGTGACGGGGATAGCTGCGGCAGGGACCGGATTTTAGCGCAGGCGGCGGCGCGCTTCGGCACTCCCTCATATGTCTATGTCACCGATGTGATCGCAGCACGGTTGGGCGCGCTGCGGACGGCGCTTGGCCGCTGGTTCTCGGTCAGCTTCGCCGTCAAAAGCAACCCGAACCCGGCGCTGCTGGGCTGGATGCAAGGCAAGGTCGATTATCTGGACATTTCCTCGGGTGGCGAGTTCGAGCTGGCACAGACAGCCGGATGGCAACCGGACCGGATCAGCTTTACCGGCCCGGCCAAGCGCGAACCCGAACTGCGTCCCGTCATTGCAGCAGGCTTGGGTGAGCTGGTCATCGAAAGCCTGCGCGAGGCGCGGCTGGCCAATGCCATCGCCGCCGAGTTGGGGATGGTTCAGCCGGTCCTGATCCGCATTGCGCCGGACCATGTGCCCAAGGGCTTTGGTGACCACATGGCCGGACGGCCCAGCCCGTTTGGCATCGACATCGAGGATGCCGAACAGATTCTGCCGCAGATCGCCGCGCTGCCCAATCTGCGCATCATCGGGCTGCATATCTATTCCGGCACACAAAGTCTGAAGCCCGACGCCATCTGCGAAAACTGGCGCATCTTTCTTGAGGTTTTCACCCACCTGTCAGAAGCGCTGGATCTGACCCCGGAAAAGCTGATCTTCGGCTCGGGCCTGGGCATCCCGCACCATCCTGGCGAGGTCGAGCTTGATCTGGACGCGATCGCGCAGTCCATCGCACCCGATCTGGACGCCTTCCGCGCGCTTCCCCGCTTTGCTGGGACGCGGCTGGTGCTGGAGCTTGGCCGCTATCTGGTCGGGCCTGCGGGCTATTTCCTGACCCGAGTCGTCTCGGTCAAGCAATCGCGCGGCACCCGTATCGCGATCTGCGATGGCGGCATGAACGCCAATCTGGCGGCCTCGGGGAATTTCGGTATGGTGATCCGGCGCAACTACGTCCTGCACCGGGTCGAGGATGGCACCGCCCCACCCGAGGAAAAGCACGACATCACAGGCCCGCTTTGCACCTCGATCGACAAGCTGGGCAGCGGGGTGATGCTGCCCCGGCTGGAGGAAGGCGACCTGATCGCGCTGCATGCGGCGGGGGCCTACGGACCTACGGCCAGCCCGGTCTACTTCATCTCGCATCCGCTGCCGTCCGAGATCATGGTGACGGACGGACAGATGCAGGACGTGACACGGCTGCGCCCTTAGGCCGAAATATTTGCAATTTTTAAGTTCGGCGCGAATCCCTTTGCGAATCCGATAAAAAATAAGTGACCCCGGGGTCGATCATGCATTTTTTGCCTGCATGGTCGGTTGTGCTTCCCCCGGTTGCCTCTCTATGATGAGCGCACAAATCCCAGAGCCGAGAAGGATCCGATGGTCGAACAGAACCTATTGCTTTTGCTTGTTCTGACACCATTCGTTTCAGCCGCCTTGGCGGCGACACTTCCTGTAGGCTCTCGAAACGCGGAAACATGGCTGGCCGGGCTGACCATGGCCGTCGTGCTGGGCGTGCTGGCGGTGCTTTACCCGGCAGTGGACGAAGGCGGCACCATCACCAGCAAGCTTGAATGGGCCAGCAGCGTCGGGCTGGACCTGAGCTTCCGCATGGACGGTTTTTCATGGCTGTTCATGGTGCTGGTCGCGGGTATCGGCATGCTGGTTCTGGTCTATGCGCGCTATTACATGGCCGCCGACGATCCGGTGCCACGGCTTTATTCCTGCCTGCTGGCCTTTGCGGGCGCGATGTCGGGGCTGCTGCTCTCGGGCAATATCATCATGCTGGTGGTGTTCTGGGAACTGACCAGCATCGTGTCCTTCCTGCTGATCGGCTATTGGTATCATCGTCAGGACGCCCGCGACGGCGCACGCATGGCGCTGATCGTCACGGCGACCGGCGGGCTGTGCCTGATGGTGGCGATGATCCTGATCGGGCAGATCGTCGGCAGCTACCAGTTGGAAGACGTTCTGGCCGCAGGGCCGCAGATCACCGGCCACCGGCTTTATCCGGTCGTGCTGATCCTGTTCCTGCTGGGCGCGTTCACCAAATCCGCGCAGTTCCCGTTCCATTTCTGGCTGCCGAACGCGATGGCCGCACCGACGCCAGTATCGTCCTACCTGCATTCCGCGACGATGGTGAAGGCAGGGGTATTCCTGCTGCTGCGCTTCCAGCCCGCGCTGGGGGGGACCGATGCATGGTTCCAGATCGTCACCGGAGCGGGGATGATCACCATGCTGCTTGGCGCCTTTGTCGCGCTGTTCAAGCATGACCTGAAAGGGTTGCTGGCCTATTCGACGATTAGCCATCTGGGACTGATCACCGCGCTGGCCGGAATCGGGACGCCTCTGGCCATCATCGCTGCGGTTTTCCACATCGTGAACCACGCGGTCTTCAAGGCCTCGCTGTTCATGGCGGCAGGCATCATCGACCACGAAACCGGCACCCGCGACATGCGTCGCCTGTCCGGTCTGGCCCATGCCATGCCGGTCACCGCGACGCTGGCCATCATCGCCTCGGCGGCGATGGCGGGGGTGCCGCTGCTGAACGGGTTCCTGTCGAAGGAAATGTTCTTCGAGGCGACCTATGTCTGGAACAATGGCAGCCCGCTGGACAACTGGGCACCCTATATCGCGGTTCTGGCCGCGTCGTTCAGCGCCGCCTATTCGCTGCGCTTCATCGTCACGGTGTTCTTTGGCCCCAAGGCCACCGACCTGCCGCATGAACCGCACGAGCCCCCGGCCCTGATGCGCCTGCCGGTCTTTGTACTGGTCGCTGCCTGTCTTGCCGTCGGCATCGCGCCGCAGGCGACGCTGGGCAACTGGCTGACCAGCGCGGGCATGGCCATCCTTGGCCCGGACCTGCCGCATTTCAGCCTGAAACTGTGGCACGGCGTGAACCCGGCTTTGATCATGAGCCTGATCGCCACCGGTCTGGGCGTCATCATCTACCTGCTGCCCCGGCGCTGGATCGACCGGGGCGAGGAAGGGCTGCGGATCACCCGCGCGCTGGAATTCGCCCGCTTCTTCGAGACCGGTCTGCAATTCGCCACCGTCACGCTGCCGCGCCGGATGCTGCGCCGGATCAGCGCCACCGGGTTGCAGGGGCAATTGCGGGTCATGGTGCTGATGGGCATGGCCGCCGCCTATTTCGCGCTGGGGCCGCTGGACTGGAACATCACCCTGCCCGAAATCAGCTCGCGTGAGTTGGTCTTTGCCCTGCTCTGGCTGATCGGCGGCGCCTGCGCGCTGGCCGCGGCATGGCAGGCCAAATATCACCGCTTTGCCGCGCTGATCCTGACCGGAGGCGTCGGGCTGGTCACCTGCACCACCTTTGTCTGGCTGTCGGCACCCGACCTTGCCGTGACCCAGTTGCTGGTCGAGATCGCGACCACGGCATTGTTGCTGCTGGGCCTGCGCTGGCTACCCAAGCGCGATGAGGAAATCGCGGGCGACAATAATTTCACCTCGCGCTTCCGCCGTTTCCGCGACCTGATGATCGCCGTGACCTGCGGCCTTGGCATGACCGCGATCGCGCTGGCCATCCTGCTGACGCGTCCGGGCAGCTCGGTCGGGGACTGGTTCCTGCGCCATTCCTATGTCGAGGGTGGCGGCACCAATGTGGTCAATGTCATCCTTGTCGACTTCCGCGCCTTTGACACCTTCGGGGAAATCGCCGTCCTCGCCATCGTGGGGCTGACCGTCTACGCCCTACTGCGCCGCTTCCGCCCCGCGCTGGAAAGCGTCGAGCGTCCGCGCCCGCAGGTCGAAGCTGAGGAACAGGCGCTGGAGGCCTATCTGTTCATCCCGGCCGTGCTGATGCAGTGGCTGTTCGCCCCAATCATCGCGCTGGCGGCTTATCTGTTCTTCCGCGGCCATGACCTGCCGGGCGGCGGCTTTGCCGCGGGCGTCACCTTTGCGCTGGGGCTGCTGTTGCAATACGTCGCCTCGAATGTCCGCTGGGTCGAGGCGCGGCTGACCATCCTGCCGGTGCGCTGGATGGCGACGGGGCTGATCGTCGCGGCATCGGTTGGCCTCGGGTCATGGATCTTTGGCGCGCCCTTCCTGACCACGCATTACCAATATCTGGAACTGCCATGGATCGGTAAGGTCCCGGCCTCGACGGCGATGCTGTTCGATGTTGGGGTCTTCTCGTTGGTCGTGGGCGCCATCGTGCTGATGCTGATTGCGATTGCCCACCAGTCGCTGCGCGTCGCACCCCGCAGCCGTCCCACCGAATCCGAGGAGCAAAGCTGATGGAAATGATACTCGCCCTTGCCATCGGCGTGCTGACCGGTTCCGGCGTCTGGCTGTTGATGCGTCCCCGCTCGTTTCAGGTCATCATCGGCCTGTGCCTGCTGGCTTACGGCGTCAACCTGTTCATCTTTTCGATGGGGCGCCTGTATGTGGGTGCGGCCCCGATCATGCCCAAGGGCGGCTTTGTCGATCCGGCCGCCTATGCCGATCCGCTGCCGCAGGCGCTGGTGCTGACTGCCATCGTCATCAGCTTTGCCACAACGGCACTGTTTCTGGTGGTGATGATCGCCTCGCGCGGGACCACCGGCACCGACCATGTCGACGGCAAGGAGCGTGAGCAATGACGCCTGCCGCCGTGCCCGAGCACATGATCATTGCACCGATCCTGATCCCGCTGATCGCGGGCGCGATCATGCTGTTCTATAATGACCGCAACCGGCAGACCAAGCTGATCATGGGCCTTGTCGCCATCGGCCTGATGTTCCTGAGCTCGGTCGAGCTGATGCAGGACGCCAAGTCCCTGACCGATCAGGGCGAAACGGCGGTGCGCATGTATCTGCTGGGCAACTGGCCGGTTCCGGTCGGCATCGTGCTGGTGCTGGACCGGCTTGCGGCGATGATGGTGATGCTGACCTCGCTGCTGGCCGCGCCCGCGCTGATCTATGCCGCCGCTGGCTGGCACGGTAAGGGGCAGCATTTCCATTCCATGTTCCAGTTCCTGCTGGCCGGGGTGAACGGGTCCTTCCTGACCGGCGATCTGTTCAACCTGTTCGTCTTCTTCGAAGTGATGCTCGCAGCGTCCTACGGGCTGATGCTGCATGGCTCGGGGCCGGAGCGGATCAAGGCCGGGCTGCATTACATCGCCGTGAACCTTGCGGCTTCGCTGTTCTTCCTGATCGGCGTGGCGCTGGTCTATGGCACCACCGGCACGCTGAACATGGCCCATATCGCGGCCCAGCTTGCGGGTCTCGACGATGCGCAAAGGCTGCTCTTCCATGCCGCGGCGGCTTTCCTGGGTATCGCTTTCCTGACCAAGGCCGCGATCTGGCCGCTCTGCTTCTGGCTGCCGCCGACCTATGCCTCGGCCTCGCCGCCCGCCGCCGCGATCATGGCGATCATGACCAAAGTGGGGGTCTATGTGATCCTGCGTCTGTCGCTGCTGATCCTTGGTCCGCAGGCCGGGGCCTCGGCCGGGTTCGGTGCGCCGATCCTGATGATCGGCGGCGTGTTGACCATGGCATTCGGCATGATCGGCATTCTTGGAACGCCGGACCTGACCCGCAAGGGCGGCTATATCGCGATCATTTCCTCGGGGACGGTGCTGACCGCCGTGGGCTTCGCGCAGGCGGGCGGCGGGGCCGAGGTGCTCAGCGGCGCGCTTTACTACCTGATCGGCTCGACCGCTGCGGTTTCCGCCTTCTTCCTGATCGCCGAGCCGGTTTCCCGCGACGATACCGGCACCGACGACCAGTCCCAGACCACCGAGCCCGCCGGCGAGCGGCTGGCCGAGCGCTGGGAATGGACGCCGATGGGCCTTGATACGGTCGAGGACACGCCCAGCCCCGCCAGCACCCGCACGGTATCCTGGCTGACCATGGCGATCTGTTTCTCGCTGATCGCGGCCATGCTGGCGGGTCTGCCGCCCATGCCGGGCTTCATCGGCAAGTTCGCCATCCTGCGCGGCGCGGTTGAGGGCAATATCGGTCTGTCGGGGCAATTGCCGGTGATGCTGTGGATCTATGCGGCCATGCTGATCCTGTCGGGGCTTGGCGCGCTGATTGCGCTGCTGCGCTTCGGCATGCGCCGCTTCTGGGCCGAGGCCGTGCCCGCGCCCCGCATCCTCGCGCTGGAGGTCGTGCCGGTCCTGATGCTGCTGGCGATGATCCTGCTGATGACCATCCGCGCCGATGCGGTGCTAAGCTACACCCGAGTGACCGCGCAAACCCTGCTGAACCCCGCCATCTACCGCGAGACGGTGCTGGAGGATGCCAAGCGCGTCGACGCCACTCCGCCGCAGAACCACGCGCCCTATGAACCGCCGGAGGGTCAGAAATGACGCGGCTGATCCCCCATCCGCTGCTGTCGGTGGCGCTGGTCGCCATGTGGATGATCCTGACCCGTTTTTCGCTGGGCCACCTGATCCTTGGCACCGGGATCGCGCTGATCGCGGGCTGGACGGTCGAGCGGCTGCATCCGCCCCGGCCACGCATCCGGCGCTGGTCCGCCATCCCCCAGCTGATGGGCATCGTCGCCTGGGACATCCTGAAATCCAACGTCACCGTCGCCCGCGTCCTGCTGCTGGGTCCGAACCACCCGCGCTTCCATTCCGGCTTCGTCGAGATCGAACTGACCCTGCGCGATCCGAACGGGCTTGCGCTTCTGGCGATCATCATGACCGCGACGCCGGGCACGGCATGGCTGGAATATGAACAGCAGACCGGGCGCGTGCTGCTGCATGTCTTTGACCTGCGCAGCGAGGATGACTGGCAAAGCCTTGTCCGGGACCGCTACGAACGCCTGCTTCTGGAGATCTTCGAATGAGCGCGAATCTGATCCTGGAATATGCCCTGAGCTATGCCCAGATCGCCATGGTCGTGGCGATCGGCCTGACCTGCTGGCGCATCATTCGCGGCCCGCGCGCGCAGGACCGCGTGCTGGCCATCGACACCATGTATCTCAACGCGATGCTGCTGTTCCTGCTGATCGGCA
This sequence comes from Paracoccus litorisediminis, assembly GCF_009711205.1. Lineage (GTDB taxonomy): Bacteria > Pseudomonadota > Alphaproteobacteria > Rhodobacterales > Rhodobacteraceae > Paracoccus > Paracoccus litorisediminis. The sequence goes on from NZ_WMIG01000005.1 coordinate 35,174, forward strand.
TGGGCAACGGCAATGTCTTCTTCTTCGAGGGCGCGCTGGTCATCGCCGTCCTTGGCTTCATCACCACGGTCTGTGCGGCGAAGTTCCTGATGCGCGGCGAGGTCGTCGAATGAGCCATCTTGGTGACCTTCCGCCCGTCGCTGCGATTCTGATCGCGATCTTCGTGGTCTGCGGCAGCTCTTTGGCGCTGCTGGGCAGCATCGGGCTGGTGCGGCTGAAAAGCTTCTACCAGCGGCTGCACGCGCCGACGATGTCCTACAGCTATGGCACGCTGCTGATCGTGCTTGGCTCGATGGCGATGTTTTCGCTGCTTGAGGAACGCCCGGTCGTGCACGAACTGATCATCGGCGTCTTCATGCTGATCACCACGCCGATCAGCCTGCTGATGCTGGGCCGCGCCGCCCTGCGCCGCGACCGTGACGCGAAGCTGGGCCATGACGAGATCGTGCCACCCCGCGTCGTGCCCGAGGAAATCCAGTCGGAAGCCCTGCGTGACCTGTCGCAATATGGCGAGGGCAAGCTGGATCGCGGCCTGCTCTCGCCTTCTTCGCACGAATGACCTAGCGGCGCGATTGCGCCAAGGTCCCGCGCAGCAGGTCGGGGTTCACCTCGTCGGTGACAAAGGCCTGTCCGATGCCACGCGCCAGAATGAAGCGCAGCTTGCCGTCCTGCACCTTTTTGTCCTGCCCCATCAGGGCGATCAGCGTCTCATCATCGGGCAGATCGCCCGGAATGTCGCTGATGCGAGAGGGCAGGCCCATTGCCGCGAAATGCGCAGCCACGCGAGAGGGCGCCTCTTGGCTGCACAGACCCATCCGCGCGGAAAGGTCAAAGGCCAGCGTACAGCCGATCGCCACGCCCTCACCGTGCAGCAGCCGGTCGGAATAACCGGTCGCCGATTCCAGCGCATGGCCAAAGGTGTGGCCAAGGTTCAGCAGCGCACGTTCGCCCTGCTCGGTCTCATCGCGCTGGACGATACCTGCCTTCATCTGGACGGAATGGCGCACGGCGCGTTGCAGCGCCACCGGGTCCGCAGAAAGCTCCGGTCCTGCGGTTTCCAGCCAGTCGAAGAAATTCTCGTCCCCCAGCAGCCCGTATTTCGCCACCTCGCCGTAGCCGGCGCGGAAATCGCGAGGGGTCAGCGTTCCCAGAACGTCGATATCGGCCAGCACCAGCGCGGGCTGGTGGAAGGACCCGATCAGGTTCTTGCCCTGCGGGCTGTTGATCCCGGTCTTGCCGCCGACGGAGCTGTCGACCTGCGCCAGAAGCGAGGTCGGGATCTGCACGAAGCGCACGCCCCGGCGCAGGATCGCGGCAGCAAAACCGGCCAGATCGCCGATCACGCCCCCACCCAGCGCGATGACCAGATCCTTGCGTTCGATCCGCTGTTCGATCAGCCATTCCACGGCATGGCCCAATTGGGCCCAGCATTTCGTGGCCTCTCCGGCGGGCAGAACCAGCGCCGGAGCATCGGCAAGCCCCGAGGCCGCCAGCGATGCACGCAGACTGTCCAGATGCAGGGCTGCGACGTTTTCATCGGTCAGGATGGCGACACGGCGGCGACCGGCAAAGGCGGTGATTTCCTCGCCCGCACGGGCGATCAGGCCACGGCCGATCCGCACATCATAGGCACGCTCGCCCAGGTCCACATGAACGGTTTCGATGGTCATTTCGCCTCCAGTATCGCGGGATTGCGGGCCTCGATCGCGGCGATCACCTGATCGGCGGTCTCCTCGACGGTATCGCCCATATTGGTCTGGATGCGGATATCGGCCAGCGCATAGACGGGACGGCGCTCGGCCAATAGCCGCTCAAGGGTCTGGCGCGGCTCGGCGGTTTGCAGCAAGGGCCGCGTCGGACGGCTGCGAACGCGATGCCACAGCGTATCCAGATCGCAATCCAGCCAGACCGACAGCCCGTTCTGGGTCACGCGGTCACGATTGGCCTGCCGCATCCACGCGCCGCCCCCGGTCGAGACGATGCTGTCCCCCCCGGCAAGCACGCGCGACAGGACTTCCGATTCGCGGGCGCGGAAGAACGCCTCGCCATCGCGCGAGAAAATCTCGGGGATGGTCATGGCGGCGGCACGTTCGATCTCGGCATCGGTATCCCAGAACGGCCGGCTCAGCCGGCGCGAAAGCTCGGCTCCGATGGCGGTCTTACCCGCCCCCATCATCCCGATCAGCACGATGTTCCGTCGCATCAACCCCTCGACTGCCCGAACTTTTTTCCCGCGACCACATTCCGCATGGACCGGGCAAAAGATATGGACGCACTCAATGGCGTGATCTTTCGGGAAATGCCATATATATTCCACCGCGCCGGCGACAGACCGGCCACGAAAGACGCGAAAAGGCGGAAAGGACGGGCAATGAGGCTATTGTGGGTTGTGGTGGTGTTGGTGATTCTGCTGCTTGGCGGACTGACCGGCTATGCCTATTTCGGCGACATGAGCGCCGCCCCGCGCGAAACGCGCCTTCCGGTCCAGCTGGATCTGGGCAGCGAACCGGCCCCCGCCCCGGTGGTCGGACAAACGACACCCGAGCCCGCGCCTGCCGAGCCCGCACCTGCGGAAGCGCCTGCCGCAACGGAGCAAGATGATCTGGACTGATCAGCGCCTTCGCGCCGTCCCGGCGCTGACCGCCCTTCTGGCCGGTCTGATGCTGATGCCGGGTGCGGCCATCGCACGGCCGCCGCTTTCGGCCAGCGACTGGCTGTCGGGCAGCATCAAGCAGCCGGACAATATCTCGGCCTGGCGTCCCGGTGACGCCCGCCCGCCGGAAGCGAAGTCCCGCAAGAAGGACATCGCCAAAAGCGGCGCGGTCGAGCCGGTCGGGGTGACCCGGCTGGGCGAAGGCAATGCGGATGGCAAAGGCTCGGTCTCGGCCCGTACGGCGGGTCTGCCCAACGACCTGTGGGGCGCGGGCGACGGCGAAAGCATCGCCCGGCTGGTGCGCTCGACCGATGCGCGCCTGCCCGCGCTTCGCCGCCTGCAACGCCGGATTCTGGCAGCTCAGCTTGACCCGCCCGCCACCCAACCGGGCGGCGAGGGTGAGCTTTTTCTGGCCCGCGTCGATAAGCTTCTGGACATGGGCGCCACCGGTGCCGCCAAAGAGCTGATCCGCGCCGCCGGTCCCGCCGATCCCGAGCGCTTCCGGCGGATGTTCGACATTGCGCTGCTATCCGGCGATGAGGCTCAGGCCTGCGAGATCATGGACCGCACGCCGGGCGTCGCGCCCAGCTTTCCGGCTCGCATCTTCTGCCTTGCTCTGGGTGGAGACTGGGCTGCGGCGGCACTGGTCTTTCATGGCGCGGATACGTCCGGCCTGATCGATCAGCGCATGGCCGCGCTGTTGGCGCAGTATCTGGACGACGGTTACTCCGACAAGGCCGACCTGCTGACACCCCCCGATGTGGTGACGCCGCTAGACCTGCGCCTGCATGAGGCGGTGGGTCAGCCCCTGCCCTCGGCCAGCCTGCCTTTGGCCTTTTCGCTGGCCGATCTGGATGAGAATGGCGGCTGGAAGGCACGGTTGGACGCCGCCGAACGTCTGGCGCGTGCCGGGGCGATCCCGGCCTCGCAATTGCGGGCGATCTATCTGGAACAACGGCCCGCCGCATCAGGCGGAGTCTGGGACCGGGCCGACGCGATCCAGCGGCTGGATGCGGTGCTGACCAGCCGCGATGTGGTCGGCGTGCAAGAAATCCTGCCCAAGGCCTTTGACCGGATGGTCGCGGCGGGGCTTGGCACGGCGCTAGCCGATATGGCGGGGGCGCGGGCGGCCAGCCTGCCCTTGACCGGGCGTGCGGGCCAGATCGGCCTGTGGCTGGCGATCGAGGCCGGACAATGGCAGGTCGTGCAACCTCCACCCGAGGACGCGACGGCTTTTGACTTGTGGCTGCTGGATTTCGCCAGCGGTCTGGCCGATGCCCGCCCACCTTCCGGGACCGGCTCGGACCGGGCTGAACGGCTGCTGGCCGGTTTCAGTGCCACCCCCATCCCGCCCGCCGCCGCACAACTGATCGCGGAAAAACGTCAGGGTGAGGCGATGCTGCTGGCTATCACCGATACCGATGCGGGGCTGGATGGCGACCTGACACGTGCGACGCAGGGCCTGCGTGTGCTGCGCGAATTGGGACAGGGTGAAATCGCCCGTCAGGCTGCAATCGAACTGATCCTTGCGCCGGTCATTGGCTCATTGCCCGGCGCGCTGGCCACAAATCCCTGACCGGCCATGTCTGACGCGAACAAAGTCAGCGATTGGCGCAGGATCTCGGCCTTTCTGGATGCGCAGGCGGCCGAGGCGGGGTCCGCCCGCAACACGCTGCTGGCTTATGGTCGCGACCTGAAGGATTTCAGCGAATGGCTGGGCACGCGAAACCTGAACCTGCTGAACGTCAGCCGCGAGGGGATCGAGGATTACCTGAGCCATTGCGACGCGCAGGGCCTGTCGCGGTCGACCCGCGCAAGACGGCTCTCGGCCATCCGGCAACTGACGCGTTTTTCACTGGAGGAAGGCTGGCGAGAGGATGATCCGGCAGGCCGCATCGCCGGGCCGGGCCGCGCGCAGCGACTGCCCAAGACGCTGGACCGGGCCGAGGTGCAGGCCCTGCTGGACGCCCTGCCCCGCATTGGTCGCAACGGGGTCGAACGCGCCCGCAATCTGGCCCTGATGGAGCTGATCTACGCCACCGGCATGCGCGTGAGCGAGCTGGTCGCCCTGCCCGTCACCGCCTGCCGTGGCAATCCCGCCGTCCTGCTGATCCGCGGCAAGGGCGGGGTTGAGCGGATGGTGCCGCTGAACGAACCCGCGCGCCGCGCGCTGTCGGCTTGGCTGACGATCCGCGATGACGCGCCCGAGGACACTCCCTTGGGCAAGCTGGTCGCCGGGCGCGGCGGGCGCTGGCTGTTCCCCGCCCCCTCGCGCGAAGGTCACATGACCCGGCAGGCGGTGAACGGTCTGCTGGATCAACTGGCCATCGTCGCCGGGATCGATCCGTCCCGCGTGTCGCCACATGTGATGCGCCACGCCTTTGCCACCCATCTGCTTGAGGGCGGCGCCGATCTGCGCGCCATCCAGATGCTGCTGGGCCATGCCGATCTGGGCACGACCGAGATCTATACGCATGTTCTGGACGCCCGCATGCGAGATCTGGTGCTGAAGCACCATCCGCTGGCGACGCCGCGACGCCGGCCCGAGGATAGCGAATGATCACGCCCGCCCTTGCCGCCGCCCCCGGACCGGCAACGGGCGGCGGGACATCGGCCATCGACATGGCCTTCTGGATCACCGTCGGCACCATTGTCCTGCTGCTGGCACTCTCGGCATTTTTCTCAGGCTCGGAAACCGCGCTGACCGCCTCCAGCCGCGCCAAGCTGCGGGCGCGGGCGGATCGTGGCGATGCTGGCGCGCAGGCCGCCTTGGCCGTGACTGAGGACAGCGAAAGGCTGATCGGCTCGATCCTGCTGGGCAACAATGTCGTCAATATCCTTGCCGCCAGCCTTGCGACCGCATTGTTCACCCGGATCTTCGGCTCGGGCGGGGTGGCGCTGGCGACATTGCTGATGACTGTGCTGGTGCTGATCTTCTCGGAAGTACTGCCCAAGACCTATGCGATTCTCGCCCCCGAGGATCTGGCCAGCCGCGTTGCCCGCCCGATCCGGCTGGCCACGGTGATCCTGGCCCCGATCGTCACGGTCGTGCGCATGATCGTCAGCGGCATCCTTGCGATCTTCGGCTTTCGCGCGAATTCCAGCGATCTGGTCTTTTCCGTGCAAGAGGAAATCGCTGGCGCGCTGGCCATCGGGCACTCCAGCGGCACCATGCAGAAAGAGGCCCGCGACCGGCTGCTGGGCGCGCTGGATCTGGGCGACCGCTCGGTCGAGGAGATCATGCTGCACCGCTCTCGGATCGAGATGATCGACGCCGACCTGCCCGCGCCGGACATCATCGACCGCGTGCTGAAAAGCCCGCATACCCGCCTGCCCGTCTTTCGCGGTGAGCGCGAGAATGTCATCGGCGTCATCCACGCCAAGGACCTGCTGCGTGGCGTCAGCCGCGCCATGCGCGAGACCGGCGGCGAGGCGCTGGAAGGTTTCGATATTCTGGGCATCGCCATGCCGCCCTATTTCGTACCGGAAACCACGCCTCTGGACGAGCAGATGCGCGAGTTTCTGGCCCGCCGCACCCATTTCGCGCTGGTGGTCGACGAATATGGCAGCCTGCGCGGCCTGATCACGCTGGAAGACATTCTTGAGGAAATCGTGGGTGAGATCACGGATGAGCATGACACCGACATGCTGCCTGATCTCAAGCCGAACGCGGCGGGCGACTATCTGGTCGATGGCGCGATGACCATCCGCGACCTGAACCGCGCGCTGGATTGGAACCTGCCCGATGATGAGGCCAATACCGTCGCGGGCCTCGTCATCCATATGGCGCAGTCGATCCCGACGGCGGGTCAGGTGTTTTCCTTTGACGGCTACCGCTTCGAGGTGGTCAGCCGGCGCGAAAACCGCCTGACCCGTTTGCGTATCCGCCCCTTGGTCGAGCCGCTGGAGCCTGCCGATCAGTGATCGGCCATGCTGGCGGCGCGCTTGGCATCCTCGACGGATGCGCCTTGGGTGCCGTTGAAGAATGCGTTCAGCACCACGGCCGAGATCGTTGCCAGCAGGATGCCGGATTCGATCAGCGGGTGGATTGCATGCGGCATCCATTGCTTGAAGTCGGGCGCGATCAGCGGGATCATCCCGAAGCCCAGCGACACCGCGACCACGAACAGGTTGTTGCGATTATTGGCGAAATCCACGTTCGACAGGATACGGATGCCAGTCGCCGCGACCATGCCGAACATCACCAGTCCCGCGCCCCCCAGAACCGAGGTCGGCAGCGATTCCACCGCCGCGCCCATCTTGGGGATCAGCCCGAACAGGATCAGGATGACGCCGCCCGCGACGCAGATATAGCGGCTTTTGATGCCGGTCACGCCGACCAGGCCGACGTTCTGGCTGAAGGACGTATAGGGGAAGGTGTTGAAGATACCGCCGATCAACGTGCCCAGACCATCGGTGCGCAGACCCGCGGTCAGGCGGTCCTGCGTGACCTCGCGCCCGGTCATCTCTCCCAGCGCAAGGAACATGCCGGTCGACTCGATCATCACCACGATCATCACCAGAACCATGGTCAGGATCAGCACCGGGTCAAAGATGGGCATCCCGAAATGGAAGGGCGTGACAAGCCCGAACCATGACGCCTCGGCCACCTTGCCAAAGTTCATCTGGCCCAGAGCAATGGTCAGCGTCGCGCCGATCAGCATGCCCAGCAGAACGGCAATATTGGCGACGAAACCCTTGCCGAAACGCGCGATCATCAGGATCGCGACCAGCACCACCGCCGAGATGCCGATATTCAGCGGTCGCGCATAAAGCGGGTTCTGCATGCTGGCTGCCGGGGCAAAGCCCTCTGGCAGCGCCGGGACCGTGCCCGTTCCCGCCATGTCCTTCAACTGGTTCAGCCAGCCCGACACCACCGGATCGACCACCTTGGGCGCGGTCGGCCCGACCGGGTTGCCAAAGATCCAGTTGATCCCGATCCGCATCAGGGTCACGCCGATCACCAGAATGATCGTGCCGGTCACCAGCGGCGGAAAGAATTTGAGCATCCGCCCGACAAAAGGCGCGATCAGCATGGCGATGATGCCTGCCCCGATGATCGCGCCAAAGATCATCCGCGCGCCATCCGGCCCCGGATAGGCCCCCGCCATCGCGACCATCGGCCCGACCGAGGCGAATGTCACCCCCATCATCACCGGCAGCTGGATGCCGAACCAGCGCGTCGCGCCCAGCGACTGGATGATCGTCGCTATCCCGCAGCAGAACAGGTCCGCCGAGATCAGAAAGGCCACATCCTCGGGCGAGAGCTTCAGCGCGCGCCCCACGATCAGCGGCACGGCCACCGCCCCCGCATACATCACCAGCACATGTTGCAATCCAAGCGTCGTCAGACGCAGCGGCGGCAGGATCTCGTCTACCGGATCCACCGTATTCGGCGCGGCCTTTGCCATGTTGTCCCCCGTGCAAAACCGGATTGTCCCGATGGCATCAAGTAACGGGCCGAAACCCCGCCAAGGCAACGATTTTCTGGCGCATGCGCCGACCATGTGCAGCCCAGCCGGTTTCAAGGGCATTGTGCCCAGCCCCCGATCCAAGTCGTGACGCTTTGCCAAAAACATCTTGGGCGGCGACAGATTTTTCGTCGGACCCGCTTGCGGTTCCCGGCCAAAAAGGCCAGCTTTGCCGAGCAACGGGATGGAATGGCAGCCTGAAATGGCCCCGATCCATCTGAAATATTCGTTCGAAACCATTATGTTGCGGCGGATATCTGGTTGCGCGACCAATTGCGGGCAATGATCTGGCCCGAACTGACCGGCAATCCCACGATCTGCCGGGCCTTACGTCATATTGGCCGACGCGGGTTGCAACCTTGGCCTTGCCTGAATATCAGGACGTGGCCCGCATCCACCAGCACGGAACTCCACAATGGACATCGCTGACCGCCGCAAGGCAAATCCCGATCACTGGCGCCTTGCCGCCGCCATCCGCGCCCTGTCGATGGACGCCGTCGAGGCTGCGAATTCCGGCCATCCCGGCATGCCGATGGGCATGGCGGATGTCGCCACCGTCCTGTTCCGCAACCACCTGAAATTCGACGCATCGGCCCCGAACTGGTTCGACCGCGACCGCTTCGTGCTGTCGGCGGGCCACGGCTCGATGCTGATCTATTCGCTGCTGCACCTGACCGGGTATGAGCAGATGTCGCTGGACCAGATCCGCAACTTCCGCCAGTGGGGCGCAATCACCGCGGGCCACCCGGAATACGGCCATGTCGAGGGCGTCGAGACGACGACCGGCCCGCTGGGTCAGGGCATCGCCACCGCCGTCGGCTTCGCCATCGCCGAAGAAGCGATGCGCGCGCAATATGGCGCGGACCTGTGCAGCCACAAGACCTGGGTCATTGCCGGCGACGGCTGCCTGATGGAGGGCATCAGCCAGGAAGCGATCGCGCTGGCCGGCCACCAGAAGCTGAAGAACCTGATCGTCCTGTGGGACAACAATGACATCACCATCGACGGTCGCGTCTCGCTGTCGGACAATACCGACCAGCTGAAGCGCTTCGAGGCCTCGGGCTGGCGTGTTCTGGCCTGCGACGGCCATGATGCAGCCGACATCGACCGCGCGCTGACCGACGCGGCCAGCGGCGCAGATGACCGCCCGGTTCTGGTTTCGTGCAAGACCATCATCGGTTACGGTGCGCCGAAGAAACAGGACAGCTCGGGCGCGCATGGCTCGCCGCTGGGTGCCGAGGAAATCGCCGCGACCCGCGCCGCCTATGGCTGGGAACACGGCCCCTTCGTCATCCCCGAGGACATCCTTGCCGACTGGCGCGCCATCGGCTCGCGCGGCAAGACCGCCCGGATGGAGTGGGCCACGCGCGTTGACGCCGCTGAAAACCGCGACGAATTCGCCCGCCGCATCTCGGGTGAGGGCAGCGACAAGCTGGCTCCGACCATCGCCGCGCTGAAAGATCAGGCGATCACCAGCAAGCCCAAGATCGCGACCCGCCGCGCCAGTGAGATGGTGCTTGAGGTGGTGAACCCGGCTCTGCCCGAGACGCTGGGCGGCTCGGCCGACCTGACCGGCTCGAACAACACCAAGACCAAGGATCTGGGCATTTTCTCGCCCGAAAACCGCACCGGTCGCTACATCCATTACGGCATCCGCGAACACGGCATGGCTGCCGCGATGAACGGCATCTGGCTGCATGGCGGCTTCCGCCCCTATGGCGGCACGTTCATGTGTTTCACCGATTATGCCCGTGGCGCGATGCGTCTGTCGGCGCTGATGGGTCTGCCGGTCGTCTATGTCATGACCCACGACTCGATCGGTCTGGGCGAAGACGGCCCGACCCACCAGCCGGTCGAGCATCTGGCAATCTGCCGCGCGACGCCGAACACGCTGACCTTCCGCCCCTGCGATCTGGTCGAGACCGCCGAAGCCTGGGAAATCGCGCTGAGCGAGGACACCTCGCCTTCGGTCCTCGCGCTGTCGCGTCAGAACCTGCCGACACTGCGTGAAACCGCGGGCGAGAACCTGACCGCCAAGGGTGCCTATGTCCTGCGCGAAGCCTCGAGCGACGCGAAAGTCGTGCTGATGGCCACCGGTTCCGAGGTCGAAATCGCCGTCGCCGCGCGCGAGACTCTGGAAGCGCAAGGCGTTCCGACCCGCGTCGTCTCGGTTCCGTCGATGGAACTGTTCCGCGCGCAGGATGCCGATTACCGCGCCTCGGTCCTGCCCGCAGGCACCGTCCGCGTCGCGATCGAGGCCGCCGTGCGCCAGCCGTGGGAATGGCTGCTGCTGGGCGAGCGTGGCCGCGAGGAAACCTCGGGCTTCATCGGCATGACCGGCTTTGGCGCCTCGGCCCCGGCGCCGACGCTGTACAAGGAATTCGGCATCACCGCCGAAGACACCGTCGCGCTGGCCCGCAAACTGCTGGGCTGATACGGCGATCACATGATCTTGACGGCCGCGCCTTTGCGCGGCCGTCTGCATTCTGGGTCATGGACCTTCCTCTGCCATACAGGCATAAGTCCCGCCGAGGGAGTTCCCAGATGAGCCAGCCAGACATTGCCCCGCAGGGCCTGCCGCAGATCCTTGCGCCCGCAGGCAGCCCTGTACGCTCGACCCAATTGCAGGGCATCGTGCTGTTGCTGCTTGCAATTTTTACCTTCACGCTGATGGACGCCTCGGCCAAGCACCTGACCGAGCGCTACCATCCCGCCCAGATCGTCTGGGTGCGCTTCGTCAGCAACCTGCTGATCGTCGGGTTGATCTATGCGCCGCGCCTGCGCAGCACGATGGTCAGCAAGCGCCCGGTGGTGCAGCTGTTCCGCGGGCTGACCCAGCTGGGCTCGGTCGGGCTGTTCTTCACCTCGCTGCAATTCATCGGTCTGGCCGAGGCGACGGCGATCATGGACATCAACCCCGTCCTGATCACGCTGGCCGCCGCGATTTTCCTTGGCGAAAGCATCGGCATCCGCCGGCTGATCGGCATTGCCGTCGCGCTTTGCGGCGCGCTGATCATCATCAGGCCCGGCGCGGGCGTATTCCAGCCAGCCGCCATCCTGCCGCTGATCGGTGCCTTCACCTATGCCGCCGGCGCGATCCTGACCCGCCTTGTGCGCGAGGATTCGACAGCGACCTCGATCCTGTGGTCGGCGACCGTCGGGACGATCCTGTCTTCGCTTGCCGTGCCGTTCTTTTGGCAGCCCATCGCCAGCGAGGACATCTGGGCCTTTGTACTGCTGGGGATTTTCGGCACGGTGGCGCAGGCGCTGCTGATCCGCGCCTTTGCCATGGCCGAGGCCGCCGCCATCGCCCCCTTTGGTTATACCGGCCTGATCTGGGCCGGATTCTGGGGCTGGCTGTTCTGGGGCACCCTGCCTGACCGCTGGACCATCATCGGTGCGTTGATCATCGTCGCAGCCGGCCTATATGTGTGGATGCGGGAGGCACGCGCCATGCGGCGGGCAGGATAAGACGACGGAATGAGTGACAAGGACGAAGAACAGGTCGCATTGACCGACCGGATCGCGAACGGAGCCTTTCTGGCCGTGATGGGATTGGCCCGCGCCCTTCCCTATAAGCGCCGGATTCCCGCGATGGGCTGGTTCTTTGCCCATATCCTTGGCCCGGTCGCGGGTTGGCGCAAGCGCATCCGTGAAAATCTGGCCAAGGCGCGTCCCGACCTGACGCCCGCCGAGGTTCGCCATCTCACCCGCGCCGTTCCCGACAATGCGGGCCGCTCACTGGCCGAGATCTATTCGGGAGCTGAATTCACCGACCGCATCCACGCCGCCGACCCGCTTTGCGGCCCCGGCCTGCCCGCGTTGGAACAGGCGGCGGCGGCAGGACGCCCTGTTATTCTGGCGGTCGCGCATTTCGGCAATTACGACGCCATGCGCGCCGCCCTGACCGGGCGCGGCTGGCCCGTGGGCGCGCTTTACCGCCCGATGAACAACGAGGCGTTCAACCGCCACTACATCCCCGCCATGCAGGCCATCGCCGAGCCGATGTTCCCGCGCGGGCGCTCGGGCCTTGCGGCGATGCTGCGCTTCCTCAAGGGCGGCGGCTGGTTGTCGCTGGGCTATGACCAGTTCGACGGCCATGGCGCGGTTCTGCGCTATTTCGGTCTGCCCACGAAAACCGTGCTGACGCCTGCGGAACTGGCCATCCGCTATGACGCGCTGATCCTGCCCATCGCAGGCATCCGCCAGCCCGACGGGCTGAGCTTCCGCGTCGAGGTCGGCGATCCGATCCCCCATTCCGACGCCGAAACCATGATGCAAGCCCTGAACGACCATCTTGAGACGCAGGTCCGCGCCCATATGGATCAATGGTTCTGGGTCCATCGGCGGTGGAAAGAACGTGGCTCCCGATGATGGGAACAGGCGAAACCCTTTCCCTCGGGTCATGGCACAGGCTATAAGCTGCGCAACCATCGCGCCCGAAGGTGCGATCCCAAACGAAAATATCCAGAGGACGGCATGAGCGACGACAAGAAACCCGCAGGTCAGGACGAACGCACCAGCCAAGACGACGTGGCATTCATCCAGGCGCTGGCCGAGCTGCTCAACCGCAACGAACTGACCGAACTGTCGGTCAAGCGCGAATACAGCGAAAACGACCGCCTGACCGTGAGCCTGTCGAAACAGGGCAAGCAGGTCATCCAGGCAGTCGCGGCCCCCGCCTTTGCTGCCGCTGCCCCTGCTGCCGTGGCCGCCGCGCCCGCCGCCGCACCGGCCGCAAGCGAAGACCCGGCCAGCCTGCCCGGCATCGTCACCTCGCCCATGGTCGGCACCGCTTATCTGGCCGCCGAGCCGGGTGCTGCGCCGTTTGTCGCCATCGGCAAGCAGGTCAAGGAAGGCGAGACCCTGCTGATCGTCGAGGCCATGAAGACCATGAACCACATCCCCTCGCCCCGCTCGGGCACGGTCAAGCGCATTCTTGTCGACGATGGCAGCCCGGTCGAGTTCGGCGCGCCCCTGATGGTCGTCGAGTGAGGCCCTGATGTTCGACAAGATCCTGATCGCCAACCGGGGCGAGATCGCCCTGCGCGTGATCCGCGCCTGCCGCGAGATGGGCATCGCCTCGGTCGCGGTCCATTCGACCGCCGATTCGGACGCGATGCATGTCCGCATGGCCGATGAATCGGTCTGCATCGGCCCGCCTTCCTCATCGGAAAGCTACCTGTCCATGTCCGCGATCATCGCCGCTTGCGAGATCACTGGCGCGCAGGCGATCCATCCGGGCTATGGCTTCCTTTCGGAAAACGCTGGCTTTGTGCAGATGGTCGAAGACCATGACATCGCCTTCATCGGCCCCTCGGCCGAGCATATCCGGATCATGGGCGACAAGATCACCGCCAAGGATACCGCGAAATCGCTGGGTATTCCGGTGGTTCCGGGTTCTGACGGCGGCGTGCCCGACGTGGCCTCGGCACTGCGCGTCGCGGCTGAAATCGGCTATCCGGTCATCATCAAGGCCACCGCCGGCGGCGGCGGTCGTGGCATGAAGGTCGCGCTGGACGAAGCCGCGCTGGAAACCGCTTTCCGCACCGCGCGCTCGGAATCCAAGGCGGCCTTCGGCAATGACGAAGTCTATATCGAGAAATACCTGCAGCGCCCGCGCCATATCGAGATCCAGGTCTTTGGCGATGGCCGTGGCCGCGCAGTCCATCTGGGCGAGCGCGACTGCTCGCTGCAACGCCGCCACCAGAAGGTGCTGGAGGAGGCCCCCGGCCCCGCCATCACCCCCGAACAGCGCGCCCGCATTGGCAAGATCTGCGCCGACGCGATGTCGCAGCTGGGCTATCGCGGCGCCGGCACCATCGAATTCCTGTTCGAGGATGGCGAGTTCTACTTCATCGAGATGAACACCCGCCTGCAGGTCGAGCATCCGGTGACCGAAGCGATCTTCGACGTGGATCTTGTCCGCCAGCAGATCCTTGTCGCCGCTGGCGAGGAAATGGAGTTCCGCCAAGAGGATCTGAAGATCCGCGGCCACTCCATTGAAGTGCGGATCAACGCTGAAAAGCTGCCGAATTTCACGCCCTCTCCGGGCAAGATCACCCAGTATCACGCGCCGGGTGGCCTGGGCGTTCGCATGGATTCGGCGATCTATGACGGCTACAAGATCCCGCCCTATTACGACAGCCTGATCGGCAAGCTGATCGTGCATGGCCGCGACCGGCACGAGGCGCTGGCCCGTCTGGACCGCGCTCTTGGCGAACTGATCGTGGACGGGGTCGACACCACCGTGCCGCTGTTCCGGGCCCTGCTGCAGAACCCGGACATCCAGAGGGGCGATTATTCGATCCACTGGCTGGAAAAATGGCTTGCCCAGATGGCCAATCAGGACAGCTAAGCGGACATGACCGAACTGACCGCGGAAAGACTGCTTCTGGCTTATGCGCAGGGCGTCTTTCCGATGGCCGAATCCGCGACCGACGCCCATCTGTACTGGTTCGATCCGCCCGAGCGCGGCATCCTGCCGGTAGGGGGCGTCCATGTCTCGCGCTCAATGCGGCGTTGCCTGCGGCACAGCGGCTGGCATGCCAGCGTCAATCGCGACTTTCTCGGTGTGATCGCAGGCTGCGCTGACCGGCCCGAGACCTGGATCAACGCGCCCTTGGTCGATCTGTACATGCAGCTGCACCGTATGGGACACGCGCATTCGCTGGAAATCTACGAAGGCGATACGTTGGTCGGTGGCACCTACGGCATTTCGCTGGGGGCGGCTTTTTTCGGGGAAAGCATGTTCTCGCGTCGCACCAACGCCTCCAAGGCGGCGCTGATCTGGATGTCACATCACCTGCGCCGCAGCGGCTTCACGCTGTGGGATACGCAATATGGCACGTCGCATCTGGCCTCGATGGGCGGTCAGGTCATTTCGCGGCAGGAGTACCGGCGCAAGCTGGCCATGGCGATCCGCAGGCCCGCCGATTTCGCCGCCCATGCCCTGCCGGGCATTCAGCCCCTGTTGCAGGACATGACCCACACGTCATAGCGCGGGTCATCCATTGCCGAAAGCGCGGGGGACGAGGCGATCATCCAGCCCGCAAAGACCGTATGATTGGCGCGCGTGTCAAAGACCGTCAGTTCGGCATAGGCGTCAGATTCCGGGTCCTTGGCAGGATAGCGGCACTCGGCAAGCGTCACTTGCAAGCGACCGAATTCGGCCTTTTCCCCGGCAGCCATGGTGAAATCCAGAAGCTGGCCCGTCACCTTGTCCAGCCCGCGCAGATTGGCACCCTTGGCGCGCGACGTCTCGGGGCCGCGGGCGGCGGCAACCGCCGCCTGACGTTCCGCCGCAGAGGGCTCGGCCACAACCACGTCATTCGGGTCGTCACTGAAGGCCGGGTCCATTTCAAAGTCGATGACCGGGGCGTCCTGCGGCTCTTCCTCATCCTGAGCCAGCGCCGGCACAGCGGTCAGCATCGCAAGACACAGCGCAGGGGCAAGCAGCCGTCCGATCATTTGCCGTCCTCCGATGACTGGGCATCGACGAATTTCATCATCAGCGACAGCAGGCTGACTGCGCCCTGCACGTCCTCGATCTCATCCCCCGGAGCCAGATTATCCGCCGCACCGCCGGGCTGCAGTTCGATATACGAACCGCCCAGGAGGCCATCGGTCTGAATCAGCGCAGCACTATCGGTCGGAAGCTTGATGTCGCCGGGAATGCGCAACCGGGCCTCGGCCAGATAGGTCGCGGGGTTCAACTCGACCGCGCTGACGCGTCCGACCTTGACGCCCGCGACGCGGACATCGGTGCCGACCTCGATCCCGTCGACATTCGGAAATGCCGCGCGCAATTCATAGTTTTCGCCGCCGATCCCGCGATGCGCGTTGCCTGCGGTGGACCAGAACAGGAAGCCGCCGGCGATCAGCAGGATCGCCGCCCCGACCCAAAGCTCGGCCCGTTCGGCGTTGCTCTGCATCGCTTACTCAGGCTGCCAAGCGTCGTAATCGCGACGCGCAGCGGGCTCGGCGCGATACAGCGATCCGGCGGGGTGATACGCCTCGGCCGAGCCGGTCTGGTTCGGCTGGTGCGGCTTTTCCCAGGCCTTGTGGGCCAACGGCTCGGTGGTCGGCGGCTGCTTGAAGGTGTGGTGCAGCCAGCCATGCCATTCCGGAGAAACGCGGCTTGCTTCGGCCTCGCCATTATAGATGACCCAGCGCCGCTTGCCGCCGCCCGACTGGTAATAGACGTTGCCTTGATCGTCCTCACCCACCTTCTCGCCATAAAGTTTGGTCCAGACTTGGGTGTTGATGGTCTGGCTGTTCCACCAGGTCAGAACGCGCAGCAAAAAGGACATGGAAGCGAACCTCGTCATTCGGAGTTGGCCGAGATATGGCGCAAACCGCGCCCGAGGTCCAGTGATTGCGGACAAATCCCTTGCCGGACACGACAGGACCGCGACAAGTTTATGTGCATTCCTGCCACCCGCGAAAATGAAAAAAGGCCGAGGTCGATCGCGACCCCGGCCTTTCGTTCATGCGCAGCAGCGGGCGTCAGCCAGCGGTCGCGGTTTCCTTCTTCGTATCGGTGTGGATCAGCAACGGCTTGGCATTGGGATTATCCACAGCCTCGTCATTGACGACGACCTCTTCGACGCTGTCCAGCCCCGGCAGGTCGAACATCGTGTCAAGCAGGATGTCCTCCATGATCGAGCGCAGGCCACGTGCGCCAGTCTTGCGCTTGATGGCGCGTTTGGCGATGGCGGTCAGCGCGTCCTCGGTGAAGGTCAGCTTCACGTCCTCAAGGTCGAACAGGCGCTGATACTGCTTGACCAGCGCGTTCTTGGGCTGGGTCAGGATGGTGATCAGCGCGTCCTCGTCCAGATCGCCCAGCGTGGCGATGACCGGCAGACGACCGACGAATTCCGGGATCAGGCCGAATTTCAGCAGATCTTCGGGTTCGAGCTGCTTGAACAGCTCGCCCACGCCCTTGTCGTCATTTTCCTTGACCGCGGCACCAAAGCCCATCGCCGTACCCTTGTTGCGCTGCGCGATGATCCGGTCAAGACCGGCAAAGGCGCCGCCACAGATGAACAGGATGTTGGTCGTGTCAACTTGCAGGAATTCCTGCTGCGGATGCTTGCGGCCACCTTGCGGCGGAACGCTGGCGACAGTGCCTTCCATGATCTTCAGCAGGGCCTGCTGCACGCCCTCGCCCGAAACGTCGCGTGTGATCGAGGGGTTGTCGGACTTGCGGGTGATCTTGTCGACCTCGTCGATATAGACGATGCCGCGCTGCGCGCGCTCGACGTTGTATTCCGACGCCTGAAGCAGCTTCAGAATGATGTTCTCGACATCCTCGCCGACATAGCCGGCTTCGGTCAGCGTGGTCGCGTCGGCCATGGTGAAGGGCACATCAAGGATGCGCGCCAGCGTCTGCGCGAGCAGCGTCTTGCCGCAACCGGTCGGACCGATCAGCAGGATGTTCGACTTCGCCAGTTCGATATCAGTCTTCGAGCTGTGGTTCAGACGCTTGTAGTGGTTGTGCACCGCGACCGAGAGCACGCGCTTGGCATGTTCCTGCCCGATCACGTAATCGTCGAGGACATTGCAGATCTCGCGCGGGCTGGGCACGCCATCGCCGGATTTCAGGGCCGAGGTCTTGGTCTCTTCCCGGATGATGTCCATGCAAAGTTCGACGCATTCATCGCAGATGAAGACGGTCGGCCCGGCGATCAGCTTGCGCACCTCATGCTGGCTCTTGCCGCAGAAGCTGCAGTAGAGCGTGTTTTTGCTGTCGCCGCCGGTCGGATTGGCCATCAGTTCGATCCTCGTTATGCCCGGACGACCAGCCCTATCGCCGGACGTCCGCCTGTTTGTCTCACGGGCCTCGGGCCGCGTGTTGCGTCAGCGATATGTTACGAGCCGCTATGGCGCGTCACAATCCCCAAAAAGTGCGGTCCCGTCATGCGGGGACCGCGATCAGGCCGTCGGATCGGCCTTGCCGCGCGCGGTCAGGATCTCGTCGATGAGACCCCATTCCTTGGCCTCTTCTGGCGACATGAAGCGGTCACGCTCCAGCGCCTGTTCGACCTCTTCCAGCGTGCGGCCGGTATGCTGGACATAGATCTCGTTCAGCCGGCGCTTGAGCTTTTCGGTCTCGCGCGCGTGGATCAGGATGTCGGTCGCCTGACCCTGGAACCCGCCCGAGGGCTGGTGGACCATCACGCGACTGTTCGGCAGCGAGAAACGCTGGCCCGGCTGACCCGCGCATAGCAGCAGCGAGCCCATCGAGGCCGCCTGCCCCACCACCAGCGTCGAGACGCGCGGCTTGATGTATTGCATCGTGTCATAGATCGACAGGCCCGCGGTGACGACACCGCCGGGGCTGTTGATATACATGCTGATGTCCTTGTTCGGATTTTCCGCCTCAAGGAACAGCAGCTGCGCCGAAATCAACGTGGCCATGCCGTCATGCACCGGCCCGGACATGAAAATGATCCGTTCCTTCAGCAGACGCGAGAAGATGTCATAGGCCCGTTCGCCCCGGCTGGTCTGTTCGACAACCATGGGGACGAGCGTGTTCATGTAGAATTCTGCCGGATCTTGCATGTCGTTCCTTGCTTTTGTCCCTGCCTAGCCTGCCGTTTCCGCGATTCGCCCTTGGGTTTCCCCCATCCGGCCTGTCTTAACCGCGAAACATTGAGAGAGTCTTAGTAACGCCCGCGACCGAGGACAAGAGAGCGTTAGAAATTGCCCCCGCCTGCCCATCCCGGTATTCTGCCCGCAATCGACGGAGAAACTGATGAAACTGATCGTCGGCCTGGGCAATCCGGGCCCGAAATATGACGCGAACCGCCACAATGTCGGCTTCATGGCGCTGGACCGCATCGCTTCGGACCACGGATTTGGGCCTTGGCGGGCGCGTTTTCAAGGCGAGACCGCCGAGGGGCGGCTGGGCGACATGCGGGTGACGCTGCTCAAGCCCACGACCTTCATGAACCTGTCCGGCCAATCGGTCAGCGAGGCGATGCGCTATCTGAAGCTTGGCCCCGAGGATGTGGTCGTCCTGCATGACGAATTGGACCTGCCCCCCGGCAAAGCGCGGCTGAAGCTGGGTGGCGGCCATGCCGGGCATAACGGGTTGCGCTCGATCCATCAGCATATTGGTGACAATTATCGCAGGCTGCGCATCGGTATCGGCCATCCGGGCCACAAGGACCGCGTGGCGGGATATGTGCTATCGGACTTTGCCAAGGCCGAGGAAGCCGGACTGGACGACCTATTGCGCGGGATTTCGGATGGGGCGGCGGCGCTGGCCGCGGGCGATGATGCACGCTTCATGAACGCCGTGGCGGCGCGGGTCGCCCCGCCCCGGAACAGCGGCACGCGACCACAGCCCGCCGCCGTGACACAGCCAGCCACTACCAAACCGGTGGCAGTGAAACCCGAAGCCCCGGCAGTCGTTGAACCTCAGACCCTCACCGACCGGTTGCGCGCGCTGAGCGAGCGTTTCCGCTGACCCCGAAGGAGGCGACGATGGACAGTCAGATCAACGTCCTTGGCGGCAAGCTTGACCCCTGCTCGGCCGATCCGCTGACGGGGTTCTATCGCGACGGCTGCTGCAATACCGGTCCCGAGGATACGGGCCGCCACACCGTCTGCGTAATTGTCACCGCCGAGTTTCTGGCGGTGTCGAAATATCTGGGCAACGATCTTAGCACCGCGCGGCCCGAGTTCCGTTTTCCGGGGCTGAAGCCGGGCGATCGCTGGTGCCTGTGCGCCGCGCGCTTCCTGCAGGCGGCGCAGGAATTCGCCGCGCCGCAGGTGGTGCTGGAATCCACCCATGCGCGCACATTGGACATCGTGCCGCTGGAACTGCTGCAGGCCCACGCCTTCGAAGGCTAGCTCTGAGCCAGATAATGGCGGACGGCATCGACCACGTGACGGAAACGGTCACCGCCCAGATGCTTGCCGCCATACCACCTTGTCACCACCACGACATGATCGGTCAATTCGGCCCGTTCCAGCATTTGCAGGATGATCTGGCCCGCGCCGCTTTCGCCGTCGTCATCCTTGACGCCCTCGCCCGACAGAATCGCGGCCCAGGTGTTGTGCGTGGCCTTGGCGAATCTTTTGTTGCGCTTCAATTCGGTCAGCAGCGCCTCGGCCTCGGCGTGGTTACGCGCAGGCCCACCCGAGACGGCATAGCGCGAGCCGCGGTCGGAAATGATCTTGTCGAAAACACGCAGGCTCATGTCTTGCGGCGCACGTAAAGTTCCAGCCGGTGGCGGACGATTTCATAGCCCAGTTCGGCGGCGATCTCGGCCTGCAAACGCTCGATTCGATCGCTGACGAATTCGGTGACCTCGCCGGTCTCGACATCGATCATATGGTCGTGATGCTTGCCATCCGCAGGCTCGAACCGCGCGGGTTCACCGGCGAATTCGACCTTCAGCACCACGCCCTGCGCTTCAAGCGCGGACAGCGTGCGATAGACAGTGGCCAGCGACACGCCCGCCCCGGCCTCGGTCGCGCGTTGGAAAAGCTGGGTCGCGTCGGGGTGATCCTCGGCCGAGGCCAGCACCCGCAACAACGCCGCCCGCTGGCGGGTGATGCGAATACCGGCGCGCCGCAGCGCATGTTCAAAGCCAAGGGCTCGGGTTTCTGCGTCCATGCGCCTTTCTCACCCAGTTGAGAATGAATTACAACTGGCTTGACAGTTGAGAATCGTTCGCAGATAAAGAACAAAAATGGGGGTAGAATGTTCCGCAGGACTTTTCTGGGCACCGCATTGGCCAGTGTGACGATGTCAGGGCTGGCCGCACCGGCACTGGCCCAAACCCGCCGCCCCAAGGTCGCGACCACTTTCACGATTCTGGCCGACATGGCGCGCAACGTCGCCGGGGACAGGGCCGAGATCGTGTCGATCACCAAGCCGGGCGCCGAGATCCACAATTACGAACCGACCCCCAGCGATCTGGTCGGCGCGCGCGATGCAGACCTGATCCTGCGCAATGGCATGAATCTAGAGCTGTGGTTCGAACAGTTCCTGCGCAATCTGGGCGATCTTCCCTCGGCCACGCTTAGCGAGGGGATTGAGCCGATGCCGATTTCGGGCGGCAGCTATCGGGGCAAGCCCAACCCCCATGCCTGGATGGCACTTGATTCGGCGATGATCTATGTCGACAACATCGCCGCCGCGCTGACCCGGCTGGACCCGGCCGGAGAGGCCGAATACCGCGCCAATGCCGATGCCTATCGCCAGCAGATCACCCAAACCGTCTCGCCGCTGCGCGATCAGGCCCGCGCCCTGCCCGAGGCCCGGCGCTGGCTGGTGACCTCGGAAGGCGCGTTTTCCTATCTGGCGCGGGATTTCCACCTGCAGGAAATGTATCTGTGGCCGATCAACGCCGATGCCCAAGGCACGCCCCAGCAGGTGCGCCGGGTGGTCGATGCCATCCGAGAACATCGGATTCCGGTGGTGTTTTCGGAAAGCACCGTGTCGGACCGTCCGGCCAGGCAGATCGCGGCGGAAACCGGGGCGCAATATGGCGGAGTGCTGTTCGTCGACAGCCTGTCCGAACCCGATGGCCCCGTCCCGACCTATCTGGACCTGCTGCGCGTCACGTCGGAAACCATTCTCAAGGGGCTGAGCGATGCTTGATACCGGGATCGAGGCCCATGGCCTGACCGTCACCTATCGCAACGGCTTCACCGCGTTGACCGATGCCAGCTTTACCGTCCCGACCGGCTCGATCACCGCGCTTGTCGGCGTGAATGGGGCCGGAAAATCGACACTTTTCAAAGCGCTGATGGGCTTTGTTCCAGCGTCATCCGGCGATGTCCGCGTGCTCGGCATGACCGTCCCCGAAGCCCTGCGCCGCAACCTCATCGCCTATGTCCCGCAATCCGAGGAAGTCGACTGGAGTTTCCCCGTCCTTGTCGAGGATGTGGTGATGATGGGCCGCTACGGCCATATGGGCTTTCTGCGCCGCCCCCGCGCCGCCGACCGACAGGCCGTGGATCAGGCGCTGGACCGCGTCGGCATGCAGGAATTCCGCCACCGCCAGATCGGCGAACTTTCCGGCGGCCAGAAGAAACGCGTTTTCCTTGCCCGCGCCCTTGCGCAGGGCAGC
The DNA here is from genome assembly GCF_009711205.1 of Paracoccus litorisediminis. GTDB lineage: Bacteria > Pseudomonadota > Alphaproteobacteria > Rhodobacterales > Rhodobacteraceae > Paracoccus > Paracoccus litorisediminis. The sequence continues at coordinate 57,391 of NZ_WMIG01000005.1, forward strand.
AGGGTCGTGCTGCTGGATGAACCCTTCACCGGCGTCGACGTGAAAACCGAGGAAGCGATCATCGGCCTGATGCGCCAGATGCGCGACGAAGGCCATGTGATGCTGGTCTCGACCCATGATCTGGGTTCGGTGCCCGAGTTCTGCGACCGGGTGGTGCTGGTCAAGGGGACGGTGCTGGCCTCGGGTCCGACCGCACAGGTCTTCACGCAGGAAAATCTGCGGCTGGCCTTTGGCGGGGTGCTGCGCCATTTCACCATCAGGGCCCAGCAATTGCATGAGGATGACGATCCCCGCGGCGTCACCCTGCTGTCCGATGAGGAACGCCCGCTGGTCTTTTATGACGGCCAGCAACGCAGCACCGAGGCCAGCGGCAAATGATCGAGACCCTGCTGATCCCCTTTCAATACAGCTACATGACCGATGCGATCTGGGTCTCGGCGCTGGTCGGCGCGGTCTGCGCCTTTCTGTCGGCCTATCTGATGCTGAAGGGCTGGTCGCTGATCGGCGACGCGCTCAGCCACGCCATCGTGCCGGGCGTCGCCGGGGCCTATATGCTGGGACTGCCCTTTGCACTGGGGGCGTTCCTTTCAGGCGGGCTTGCGGCGCTGGCCATGCTGTTCCTGAACCAGCGCAGCGGACTGAAAGAGGACGCCATCATCGGCCTGATCTTTACCGGCTTTTTCGGGCTGGGGCTGTTCATGGTGTCGTTGAACCCGATGGCGGTGTCCGTCCAGACGATCACCATGGGCAATATTCTTGCGATCAGCCCTGCCGACACGCTGCAACTGGCGCTGATCGGAGGGATTTCGCTATTGATACTCAGCTTGAAATGGCGCGATTTGATGGTTGTTTTCTTTGATGAAAACCATGCCCGCACCATCGGCTTGCGCCCTGAACTGCTGCGCATCGTGTTCTTCACCCTGCTCGCGGGCTGCACGGTTGCGGCCATGCAGACGGTGGGCGCCTTTCTGGTCGTGGCGCTGGTGGTGACGCCGGGGGCGACGGCCTATCTGCTGACCGACCGGTTTCCGCGGCTGATCCTGCTGTCGGTGGCGATCGGCAGCCTGACCTCGGCGCTGGGGGCCTATATTTCCTTCTTCCTCGACGGGGCGACGGGGGGCGTGATCGTCTGCCTGCAGACCGCGATCTTCCTGCTGGCCTTCCTGTTCGCGCCAAAGCACGGGCTGCTGGCCGCACGCCGGCGCGGACGCCGGGTGCAAGGGGGGCAAGCATGATGGACTGGTTGCTGCCCTTCACCTTTCCCTTCATGCGCGATGCCGCACTGATCGGATTGATGATCTCGGTCCCGGCGGGGCTGCTGTCGTGTTTTCTGGTGCTGCGCGGCTGGTCGCTGATGGGCGATGCGGTCAGCCATGCGATCCTGCCGGGCGTGGTGCTGGCCTATATCCTGCAACTGCCGCTGATCCTTGGGGCCTTTGTCGCTGGACTGGGCTCGGCGCTGATGGCGGGATGGTTGCAGGATAACAGTCGGGTCAAGCGCGACACTGTGTTGGGCGTGGTCATGTCGGGCATGTTCGGGCTGGGCGTGGTGCTTTACACCGCGATCCCTTCGGACCTGCATCTGGACCATATCCTGTTTGGCAACATGCTGGGCATCGGCCCCGAGGATATGCGCCTTGCGGCGATGATCTCGGGTGTGGTGGGGCTGGTGCTGGTACTGAAATGGAAGGATTTCGCTCTGGCGGCCTTTGACCCGGTGCAGGCACGGGTGGCCGGGCTGGCGGTGGGCTGGCTGCATTACGGCTTGCTGGCGATGATCTCGGCGACGGTGGTGGCGATGCTCAGCTCGGTCGGCATCATCCTGGCCGTGGCCATGCTGATCGCGCCGGGGGCGGTTGCCTTTCTGGTGACGCGCAGGCTGGCCGCGATGCTGGTGACGGCAGTTATCGTCGCAGCCTTCGCCACGACGGTCGGGGTCTGGGGCAGCTTCTGGCTGGACAGCGCGCCCGCGCCGACCGTGGTTCTGGTGCTGACCGGGCTGTTCGTGCTGGCCTTTACATGGCGCAACCTTGCCCAGAGGCGGGCAAGCGCGGCCTGAAGCGGTCTGGTCAAGGCGGAAAGCGGCAAGCTAGAGTGCCGCGACCAGACCTTTCGCGACAGGCAAACCCATGAGCCGAACGATCAGCGACATTCCCAGCGCCCATCCCGATGATCCCCATTACGTCAGCCGGATGGGCTGGCTGCGGGCGGCGGTGCTGGGCGCAAATGACGGCATCCTGTCCGTAGGCGCGCTGATCGTGGGCGTTGCCGCAGCAAATCCCGGACAGGAAGCCATTCTGCTGGCCGGCGGCGCGGGACTGGTCGGCGGCGCATTGTCGATGGCGCTGGGGGAATATGTCTCGGTCAGTTCGCAATCCGATACGGAGCGCGCCGACATTGCCCGAGAACGTGCCGCCTTACACCACACCCCTGAGGAAGAGCTGCGCGAGCTGGCCGAGATCTATGAATCGCGCGGGATGACTCCGGCCACCGCCCTGCAAGCCGCGCGCGAAGTGACCGAGCATGACGCGCTTGGCGCGCATATGCGCGATGAACTGGGGCTGAGCGAGGCCTCGGCCGCAAATCCGATCCTCGCGGCGGCCGCCTCGGCCCTGACCTTCAGCATCGGGGCCGGGCTGCCCATGCTGGCCGCGATCTTCGCGCCCGCAAACCTTGTCGTCGCTTGCGTCCTGATGACGGTGGTCGCGGCGCTGGCCGTGCTGGGGGCCTTTGGCGCATGGGCCGGTGGCGCACCGCTTGGCCGGGCCGTGATCCGCGTGGTGCTGGGCGGCATCATCGCCCTGGGACTGACCGCGCTGGTCGGCAGGCTGTTCGGGGTCGCGATCTAGGCCGATTCCCGGCGATAGCTGCTGCTGGCCGCCAGCAGATCGCGGGCATAGGCGCTGTGTGCCTGCCCCGAGCGCAGGACCGGCGCCGCCATCTGTTCGACCACCTCACCGCCCCGCATCACCGCCAGCCGGTCGCACATATGCGCGACCACGGCGAGGTCGTGGCTGACCATGACAAAGGTCAGGCCGCGATCCTTGCGCAGGTCCGAGAGCAGGTTCAGGATCTCGGCCTGCACGCTGACATCCAGCGCCGAGGTGGGTTCGTCCAGCAACAGCAACCGAGGCTCTGCCGCCAACGCGCGGGCAATGGCGACGCGCTGGCGCTGGCCGCCGGAAAGCTGGTGCGGATAGCGAAAACGGAAACCGCGCCCAAGGCCCACCGAATCCAGCAGCCGGGTGATCCGCGCGTCGATCTGGTCCATGCCCTGCAGATGCAGGGTTTCCGACAGCACCCGGTCAACCGAATGGCGCGGATGCAGGCTGGCATAGGGGTCCTGAAACACCATCTGCACCGTCTTGTGGAAAGCCCGAGAGCGGTGACGCCCCGAAACGGCCTCTCCCGCGACCTCGATCCGGCCCGACCATCCCCCCGCAAGCCCGGTAATGGCACGCAGGATGGTGGATTTACCCGAGCCGCTTTCGCCCACCAGACCAAAGCTTTCGCCCGCTGCGACCGAGAAGCTGGCCTGCCGGACCGCGTGAACGCGTTCGGGCAGATCGCCGAACCAGACATCCAGATTTTCAACCTTGAGCATGTGGCTGGCCTTGCGATTGGGTATTTGAGAAACGAAGAAACGCCATGTCACGCACCGCTTCGCAGGGGTGGGGTCTGGTCACGCCAACTGTCTTGACGTTGCAGGACGGCAAGGCGGTCGACCTGATGGTCAAGGCGCGGCAGGCTGTTCAGCAACCCTTGAGTATAAGGGTGGCGGGCATTGTGCAGGTCCTTCGCCGCCAGTTCCTCGACCACCTGGCCCGCATACATGATCAGCACCCGGTCGCAGAATTGCGCGACAAGGTTCAGATCGTGGCTGATGAAGATCAGCCCCATGCCGCGTTCCGTCACCAGCTTGTCCATGATCCGCAGGACCTCGTTCCGGACCGAAACATCCAGTGCCGAAGTGGGTTCGTCCGCGATCAGGATTTCCGGGTCGGGGGCCAGCATCATCGCGATCATGATGCGCTGGCCCATGCCGCCCGAAACCTCATGCGGATAGGCGTCGAAGACCCGCTCGGGGTCGCGGATCTGCACGGCGCGCAGCATGTCCAGCGCCTTGTCACGCGCGGCGCGGCCGCCTTGGCCGGAATGCAGGCGGTAGCTTTCCATGATCTGCTGACCGACCGTCATCACCGGGTTCAGGCTGAACTTGGGATCCTGCATGACCATGCTGATACGCGCGCCGCGCAGGGCGCGCATCTTGCTCTCGGGCAGGTTCAGGATGGACTGGCCGCCCAGATCCATCCGTTCTGCCGTGACCTTGCCCGGTGGACGGACAAGGCCAAGGATGGCGCGCCCGGTCATGGATTTCCCCGAGCCGGATTCGCCCACCACCCCCAGCCTTTCGCGGCCAAGGTCGAAGCTGACGCCACGCACGGCCTGAAACAGACCCGAGCGGGTGGGGAAGCTGACCCGCAGGTCGCGGATCGACAGTAGCGGATCGCTCATTCCTTTGCCCCTTTCGGGTCCAGCACGTCGCGCAGGCCGTCCCCCAGCAGGTTGAAGGCAAGGCTGACGATAAAGATTGCCATGCCCGGCACGGCGGCGACCCACCAGAAATCAAGGATATAGGTCCGCCCGTCCGAGATCATCGCCCCCCATTCCGGCATTGGCGGCTGCGCGCCAAGGCCAAGGAAACCTAGCCCCGCGGCGGAAAGGATGATCCCCGCCATATCCAAGGCCACCCGCACGATCAGCGAACTGATGCAAAGCGGCCAGACATGGCCGATCAGCAGGCGCAGCGGCCCCGCGCCTTGCAGCCTTGCGGCGGCGATGTAATCGGCATGGCGGATCGTCAGCGTTTCCGCCCGCGCCAGCCTCGCATAGGGTGGCCATGAAGTGATCGCCAGCGCCAGCACCGCATTGCCGATCCCCGGCCCCAGCGCCGCGACAAAGGCCAGCGCGAGGATCAGCTTGGGAAAGGCCAGAAAGATGTCGGTGATGCGCATCAGTACCTGATCGACCCAGCCACCGGCAAAGCCCGCAACCGTGCCAATGAACAGCCCGATCACCGGCGCAATCAGCGCTACGGTGCCCACGATGAACAGCGTGATGCGCGAGCCATGGATCAGCCGCGACAGGATATCCCGCCCCAGCGCATCCGTGCCCAGCCAATGCGCGGCACTTGGCGGCTTCAGCCGGTCGGCCAGGTTCTGGGCAAAGGGGCTTTGCGGCGACAGCCATGGTGCGAAAATCGCCATCAGCACCAGCAGGATCAGGATCACCAGCCCGAACATTGCAAGCTTGTTGGCGCGGAAGGTCAGCCAGCCCTGATAAAGCGCCCCCAGTTTCGCCTGCCTGCGGGTCTGGGGGGCGTCGGACAGAAGCCATGCGCGTGTGGTCAACTCGGTCATTTCGCCCTCGGGTCCAGCACGCGGTAAAGGATGTCGGAGATCAAATTCAGCAGCACGAAGCAGGTCCCGACCAGCACCGTCCCGCCAAGGACGGCGTTCATGTCCCCGGCCAGCAGCGCCTTGGTGATGTATTGACCGATGCCGGGCCAACTGAACACGATCTCGGTCAGCACCGAGCCCTCCAAAAGACCGCCAAAGCTCAGCGCAATCACCGTGATCAGCGGCACGAGGATATTGCGGAAGGCATGGCCCCAGATCACCCGCCGCTCGCTCAGGCCCTTGACCCGTGCGGTGGTCACATATTCGGCCGAAAGCTGTTCCAGCATGAAGCTGCGGGTCATCCGGCTGATATAGGCAAGGCTGAAATAGCCCAGCAGGCTCGCGGGCAGGATGATATGGCTGAAGGCGTCGCGGAACGCGCCCCAATCGCTCGCCAGCAGGCTGTCGATCAGGATCATGCCGGTCACGGTCGGAACCATGCCGTCATAGATGATGCCCTGCCGCCCCGGCCCTCCGACCCAGCCAAGGATGCCGTAAAACAGCAGCAAACCCATCAGCCCCAGCCAAAAGATCGGCATCGAATAGCCGACCAGCGCCACGACACGGGCGATTTGGTCAATCCAGCCCCCGCGCCGCGCGGCGGCGATGACGCCCAAAGGCACGCCGACAAAGACGCCGATCAACGTACCCAAGGCCGCCAGTTCGAAGGTCGCCGGAAAGACCCGCTTCAGATCGTCGATGACCGGATGCCCGGTCGAGATCGAGCGGCCGAAATCGCCCCTTAACACTTCGGCCATGTAGCGCAGAAACTGCTGCCACAGCGGCTTGTCGAGGCCCATGGCCTGATAGGCCGCATCATATTGCGCCTGCGTCGCGCGCTCTCCCACCACTTTCAACACCGGGTCGATCGGCATGACCCGCCCGATGATGAAAGTGACCAGCAGCAGGCCCAGCAGGGTCAAAACCAGCGACAGCGCGACACCGCCCACGTTTTTGGCCCTGCGGCGCAGACGGATGCGTCCGAAACCGGGCGCACCGCCATTCACCGGGGGCAGGCCACCCTGCCCCGGCGTCTTCACCATACCCGTATCGGCCACGGTTACTCTTTCGTGACCTGACGGTAGAAGACCGAACTGACCGCCCCGCCCGCATTCCAGTTCTTGACGTTCTTCTGGATGCCCGCCTGTTCGATGCGCTGGAACAGCGGGATGATCGGCGCGATCTCGCGATATTCCTTCTGGATATCCAGATACATCTGCACGCGCTTGTCGGTATCGCCCTCGATGGTGGCGGCGATGGTGGCCTTGTTCATGTCGTCCGGCACGGCCCAAGAGTTGCGCCATGCAAGGAAGGACAGCTTCGCCTCATCCGAGTTGTCGGGGTTATAGGCGAAGGTCGACGCGTTGGTGTTCGGATCAGCGTAATCCGGGCCCCATTCCCCGATGAAGATCGGAACCGAACGCGCGCGGTAAGCGTCCAGCACCTGCGCCCCGGTCATCTGCTGGATTTCCAGCGTCAGCCCGACCTGCGCCATCGACGCCTGCAAGGTCTGCGCGACGTTCACATATTCCTGGATGTCGCGGACGGCGGTCTTGACCGTGCCCGAGGTGATCCCGGCATCGGTCAGGATCTTTTTCGCCTTCTCGATGTCATAGGTCCAAGGGTTCTCATCCGAGGCACCCAGATAGCCCTCGGGCAGGAAGTTCTGATGGGTCTTGAACTGGCCCTTCAGGAAGCTGCCCTCGATCCCGGCATAATCGACCAGATACTTCATCGCCTCGACCACGGGTGCCTGCGACAGCAGCGGGTCTTTCTGGCTGAGGCCCATATACAGGATGCGGCCGCGCGGCTCGGTCCCGACCACCACCTTGTCGTTCGTGGCGATACCGTCCACGTCGGTCGGCGTCAGGTTGCGCGCCACGTCGACATCGCCCTGTTCCAGCAGCAGACGCTGGGCGCTGCTTTCCTGCACATGCTTGACGATCACGCGCTTCATCACCGGCGCGCCCTGCCAATAGCCGTCAAAGGCGGTCAGCTGCACGGCCTCGTTCGGGCGCCAGGTCTGCAGCGCATAGGGGCCGGAACCCGCCGCATTCGTCGACAGCCACGTATTGCCGAAATCCTCGCCCTCGACATGGCCCAGCACGGTTTCCTTGTCGACGACCGAGGCCACATTCGAGGCAAGGCAGTTCAACACGAAAGACTGCGCATAGGGCTGGTCCAGCTTCAGGATCAGCTTGTTGCCGTCGAATGTCACCTGCTGGTCGACGTTTTCGGGGGTAAAGCCGAACTGGGCCAGAATGAAGGCCGGCGACTTGTTCAGCTTGACCGCGCGCTGCAGCGACCATGCGGCATCCTCGGCCCGAACCGGATTGCCGGACTGGAACTTGACGCCGTCGCGCATGGTCAGGGTGATGGTCTTGCCGCCATCCGTCACTTCCCAGCTTTGTGCAAGGCTGGGCTTGAACCCGGCATTCAGGTCCATCGGGTCGAAATCGACCAGCCGGTCATACAGGTTGTTATCGACGTCGTTGCCCGAGAACTCAAAGCTTTGCGCCGGGTCAAGGCTGATGATGTCGTCGATCTGAGCCGCGACCACCAGCGTATCGGCCGGGGTTTCGGCAAAGGCCGCAGGGGCCAGCGACACGGCAGTCGCCAGCAGGATCGCGCGAAGCGAGAATTGTTTCATGATGTCTTCCCTGTTGTCGCCCCGTCGTTGCGGGACTTGAATGGAAGCAGCTTGGCGCGAAGCAATTGATCCGGCAAGCCCCCGCGCTGAAGTCCCGACGCGGCGACCCGTCGCTGCACCATGGGGTTGCACATGGTCCGGCCCTCCTCCATGTCCGAGGTTCAAGGAGAAAACATGCGCAAACTGACCCTGCCCGAGCGCCCCGGCTGGCGCATTGAGGCCGAACGCCTCGGTTTTACCTTTGCCGACATGGGGGGCGAACCCTATTGGGATGAGACATCTGCCTATCAATTCAGCCTCCGCGAAATCGAGGCCGAGCTGGAGGCCCCCGCGACCGAGCTGCACGCCATGTGCCGCGAGGCCGTGGATGTCGCCCTGCAAAGCGAGGAATGGATGGACCGTCTGGCCATCCCGCCCGAGCATCGCGACTTCATCGCCGACAGCTGGACGCGGCGTGAGCCCGAGCTTTATGGCCGTTTCGATCTGGCCTATGCGGGCAATGGTCCGGCCAAGCTTCTGGAATACAATGCCGACACGCCGACCTCGCTTTACGAATCGGCGTCGTTCCAGTGGCTGTGGTTCGAACAGCAGCAGGAACTGGGCGTGCTGGGCCATGATGCCGATCAGTTCAACGGCATCCATGAGGCGCTGGTTGACCGCTTTGCCCAGATTTTCGCCAAGGGCGAGGACGTGCATTTCGCTGCCGACGCCCAGAACCCCGAGGATTACGCCACTGTCGAGACGCTGGCATGGGCCGCACGAGAGGCGGGTCTGGGTGCACATTTCACCGATCTGGCGCAGATCGGCCTGACCGAGCAGGGACAGTTCGCTGACGACCAGTCGCGCGTCATCGGATCTCTGTTCAAGCTTTACCCGTGGGAGGACATGCTGCGCGACGACTTCGCGGCGCACCTGCAACCCTCGGGCACGCGCTTCGTCGAGCCACCATGGAAGGCGATCCTGTCGAACAAGGGACTGCTGCCGCTGCTGTGGCAGATGTTCCCCGGCCATCCCAACCTGCTTCCGGCCTTCTTCCTTGACGATGTGCAGGAGGCCCTGAATGGCGGCAGCCCCGCCCCGCAGGTTTCCGCCGCCTTCACCGCCGCAGCGCCGCAACTGGCAGCCGGGCATGTGACGAAGCCGATCTTCTCGCGCGAAGGTGCGGGCGTCACCATCCACGAATCCGGCCATGTCACCGCGCAGGTGACCGATGACAGCTATTCACATCACCCGATGATCGTGCAGGCACTCGCAACCCTGCCGGAATTCGACGGCTTCCACCCGGTGATCGGCGCATGGATCGTCGGCGAGCAATGCTGCGGCATCGGCCTGCGCGAGGACCGCGCCCGCATCACCCACAACCTGTCGCGCTTCAAGCCGCATTTCATCGAGGGCTGACCCATGACCCATCGCAAACGTTCGCGCCATGTCGCGCTGGTTCTTCTGGGCACCGCGACCCTTGCCCTTGCCGCCTGCGAGGATGACCGCGTCGACGCTCAGGCCTTCCCCGATCTGGACAGCTGCATCGCCGCCAGCAAGGAAAACGGCCTGTGGTTCACCGAGGATGACTGCCGTAAGAACTTCGCCGCCGCGCAGAAGGAACTGGTCGAAACCGCCCCGCGCTATGCATCAAAGGAGCTTTGCGAACAGGAGCACGGCGCGGGCAATTGTGGCGACGACCCGGCGGCGGCCCAGCAATCGGGCGGCGGTTTCTCGTTCATGCCGCTGCTGATGGGCTACATGATGGGCTCGATGATGTCGCGCGGTGCAGGTGCCTATTCGCAACCGATGGTCAAGACCGCGAATGGCCAATACAGCACGCCCAAGGGCGACCAAAGCTTTGCCAGCAATACCGGCCGGGGCAAGGTCACAACCCAGACATTCCAGCGTGCGCCAACCACGCTGGGCAAGCCGCCAATGACCGCTTCGCAGGTCAGCCAGCGCGGCGGCTTCGGCGCGGCCCGCACCGCCCGCCCGACCTCTGGCGGCGGCGGACGGCTGTTCGGCGGCTGATCCTTCTTTCTTGCGGAAATATCCTCGGGGGTGAATTGCGGCGCAGTCGCAAGAGGGGGCAGAAGGCCCCCTTCCCCAGCGCCGCTATCGCTAACGTCCATGTCTTGATCCTCGGCCATGAAAAGCGCAGTCTGCCGCGGAATTCACGCCAACCCCGAGGAACGCCCATGACCCCCGAGATCCAGTCCCAGAAAAGCCGCGCGCTTTGCCAGCTTGCCCCGGTGATTCCCGTTCTGGTCGTCAAGGACGCAACCAAGGCCGAGGGTCTGGCCACCGCACTTGTCGCGGGGGGCTTGCCGGTGCTGGAGGTGACCCTGCGCACCCCCGCCGCGCTGGACGTGATCCGCGAGATGGCCAAGGTCACCGGCGGCCATGTCGGCGCGGGCACCGTGCTGACCCCCGATGACGCGAAACGCGCCAAGGATGCCGGGGCCAGCTTCGCCGTCTCGCCCGGCCTGACCGAGACGCTGGCCCGTGCCTGCGCCGATATCGACCTGCCGCTGCTGCCCGGCGCGGTCACCGCCTCCGAGGTGATGCGCGCGATGGAACTGGGCTATTCGATGCTGAAATTCTTCCCGGCCGAGGCGGCGGGCGGCACCAAGTCGCTGAAAGCCATCGGCGCGCCGCTGCCGCAGGTCAGCTTCTGCCCGACCGGTGGCATTACTCTGGCCAGCGCGCCGGAATACCTGTCGCTGCCCAATGTCATCTGCGTCGGTGGCAGCTGGATCTCGCCCGATGCGGACGTGGCCGAAGGCAACTGGCAAGCCATCGAGACCCGCGCCCGCGAGGCATTCGGCCTGCGCTGATCCCATGAACCCGGCCAGCGCCGCACGCCGCACCTGGCGCAATGTCTCTGTCCTGATCCTTGCGCAATCAGTGCTGGGCGCGCAGCTGTCGATGATCTTTATCGTCGGCGGGCTGGCCGGGCAGATGCTCAGCCCCAATCCCTGCATCGCCACCCTGCCCCTGTCGATGATGGTGCTGGGTTCGGCCCTGGCAGCAAGGCCGCTGGCCGGCTTCATGCGCAGCCATGGTCGGCGTGCGGGCTTCCTGCTGTCCTGCGGGTTGGCGGCGCTGGGGGCTGCGCTGGCCGCGCTGGCACTGGTCTGGGGGAATTTCTGGCTGTTCTCGTTCAGCGCGTTGCTGAGCGGGGTTTATATGGCGGCGCAGGGCTTCTTCCGCTTTGCCGCGACCGATTGCGCCCCGCCCGAGATCCAGCCGCGCGCCATCTCATGGGTGCTGGCCGGGGGGTTGGTGGCGGCCTTTACCGGGCCGTTTCTGGTCCGCATGACCGCCGAGGCCACCGCCATCCCCTTCCTTGCCACCTATGGCGCGATCGCCCTGCTGAACCTGCTGGGTCCGGTGATCTTCGCGTTTCTGGACATCCCGCGTCCCGCCCCTGTCACCGCCGGGACCAGCAGCGGCAGGCCGCTTTCGGAACTGCTGCGCGTCCCCCAGATCGTCGTCGCCACCGTTTGCGCGATGGTGTCCTATTCGCTGATGAACCTTGTGATGACCTCGGCCCCGCTGGCCATGGTGGGTTGCGGGTTTCACACATCAGACGCGGCGGGGGTGGTGTCGTTCCACGTGCTGGCGATGTTCGCGCCGTCCTTCTTTACCGGCCATCTGATCGCGCGGTTTGGCGCGGCCCCCATCGTCATGCTGGGATTGGCGATCCTTGCCGGAGCTGGGGCGACCGCGCTGGCCGGGGTAACGCTCGCGCATTTCCAGATCGCGATGGTGCTGCTGGGGCTTGGCTGGAACTTCGGCTTTATCGGGTCGACCACCATGCTGACCCGCGCCTATCGACCGGAAGAACGCGAGCGGGTGCAGGGGTTGAACGACGCCGCCGTGTTTGGCGGGGTGTTCCTCGCATCGCTGTCCTCGGGCGGGCTGATGAACTGCATCGGCGGCGAGGCCCGCGACGGCTGGTCGGCGGTCAATCTGGCGATGCTGCCGTTCCTGGTCATTGCCGGGGCTGCGCTGCTGTGGCTGGCGTTGCGGCCGCGTGAGACGGCGCGGTAGATCGGCGCTCTGCCCCGTTCGTCACGGAAAAGGTCCCCCGGACCTTTTCCCAAGCGCCTCACCCCCGGGATATTTTCAGCAAGCAAGAAGCTTCAGAAAAGGGACTTCTGGTCCGTCGCGGGTTTCGTCGTGCGGGTCGGTTTTCCCGACGCCCCCTCGGGCCGAACCGGAACCCGGCCATCCGAGAATTCGATCTCGAAGCGCGGAGTTTCGGCGGCCTGCACGGCCGAGGTCAGAAGCCCGTTCGGGCCATGCACCACCGCATAGCCGCGGCGCAGGGTTTCAGTATAACCCAGCGTCTGGCGCAGACGGTCCAACCGGTCCAATCGGTCGCGATGCGGCGGCACCAGGCGGGTCGAGACCGCTTGCAGGCGGCGGCTCAGACCAGCCAGTTCCTGCTTTTGACGGGCAATCTGGCGGGCACCGTCATTGAGCGACCTTGCCTTTGCGCGTTCAAGACGGGCGGCAATGTCGGTCAGACGCTCGTGGCGGCGGATGCTGTTTCGTCCGGTTCCCGCTTGCAGGCGCTGGCCCTGATCCGACAGGCGGTCACGGCGGTGGCTTAGACTTGCCCGCAGGACCGAAAGCGACAAGGGTTGCGCGTTCAGCCGCTCGCGACGGCTGCGGACAAAGGTGCGAAGCGCCGGGGCAAGCCGATCCGCGATCAGGTCAAAACGCTGGCGCGCCGGGTCGGTCAGCGCCTGCGGGCGGCCAAGCGCGCGGGCCAGATCGGTCAGCCGCTGACGCTGGCGCAAGTCGCGCTGCTGGACGGCCCGGATCATGCGGGCGGCGGCCTCGGCCAGCCGGGCGGCCAGATCGGAGCGCACCGGCACGGCCATTTCCGCCGCAGCCGTGGGCGTCGGCGCGCGGCGATCCGAGGCGAAGTCGATAAGCGTGGTGTCGGTTTCATGTCCGACCGCCGAGATCAGCGGGATGTCGCTGGCGGCGGCGGCGCGGACCACCGATTCCTCGTTGAAGCCCCAAAGGTCCTCAAGGCTGCCACCGCCGCGCGCGACGATGATCAGGTCGGGACGCGGAATCGGGCCGTCCTTGGCCAGCGCGTTGAAGCCCTGAATGGCGGCGGTGACCTGCGGGGCGCACCCCTCGCCCTGAACGGCCACCGGCCAGATCAGCACGCGGGTCGGGAAGCGGTCGCGCAGGCGGTGCAGGATGTCGCGGATGACCGCACCGGAAGGCGAGGTCACGACCCCGATCACCCGCGGCAGATAGGGCAGCGGGCGCTTGCGGCTCTCGTCGAAAAGCCCCTCGGACGCCAGTTGCTTGCGGCGTTTCTCCAGCATCATCATCAGCGCGCCGGCGCCCGCCGGTTCGATCTCATCGACGATCAGCTGGTATTTCGACTGGCCGGGAAAGGTGGTCAGGCGACCGGTGGCGATGACCTCGATGCCTTCCTCGGGGCGGGTGGACAGACGCGCGGCCTGCCCCTTCCACGTCACGGCGGCGATGACCGAGCGGTCGTCCTTGAGGTCGAAATAGATATGGCCCGAGCTTGGGCGCGAGACGCGGCCGATCTCTCCGCGCACGCGGACGCGGCCGAATTCGCCTTCAAGCACGCGTTTGACCGCCCCCGAGATTTCCGAGACGGTGAATTCGGGCGCATTGCTGCCGGGCTGGGGGTCTTCGAACAGTTCCATATTCCGGTTCTGGCTTGGCTTTGTGCAGGGTTCAAGGGAAGTTTCGCATTGATCCGGCGCAAGGCAGTTCCTATCAGGCGCGTAACATCCGCAGAAGGGGCCTTCACATGAACATCCTGATCCTCGGCAGCGGCGGGCGCGAACATGCGCTGGCCTGGGCGATCCGGCAGAATCCGAAATGCGACCGCCTGTTCGTGGCCCCCGGCAATGTCGGGATGGAGAGCCTTGCCCGGCTGGCCGAACTGGACATCCTGTCGGGCAGCGCCGTGATCGGCTTCTGCGAAGAAAACGCCATCGATCTGGTCGTGGTCGGCCCCGAGGCCCCGCTGGCGGCAGGCGTCGCCGACGATCTGCGCGCGGCGGGAATTCTGGTCTTTGGCCCGTCCAAGGCGGCAGCAATGCTTGAGGCATCGAAAAGCTTCACCAAGGAGGTCTGCGATGCCTGCGGCGCGCCGACCGCCGCATGGGCGCGTTTCGACACAGCTGAACCGGCCCGCGCCTATATCCGCGAAAAGGGCGCGCCCATCGTCATCAAGGCGGACGGGCTGGCCGCTGGCAAGGGCGTGACCGTCGCCATGTCCGAAGCCGAGGCCATTGCCGCCATCGACGACGCCTTTGGCGGGGCCTTTGGCGCTGCCGGGGCGGAGGTCGTGATCGAGGAGTTCATGGCGGGCGAGGAAGCCAGCTTCTTCATCCTGTGCGATGGCACGGACTGCCTGCCGATCGGAACGGCGCAGGACCACAAGCGCGTCGGCGATGGCGATACCGGTCCGAACACCGGCGGCATGGGCGCCTATTCCCCTGCCCCGGTACTGAGCCAAGCCATTCAGGACGAGGTGATGGCGCAGATCGTCCGCCCGACCGTCGCCGAGATGGCGCGGCGCGGTACGCCCTTCCAGGGCATCCTTTACGCCGGGTTGATGATCGAGAACGGGCATGCTCGACTGGTCGAATACAACGTCCGCTTCGGCGATCCGGAATGTCAGGTGCTGATGATGCGCCTTGGCGCGCAGGCGCTGGACCTGCTTCTGGCCTGCGCCGAAGGGCGGTTGGCTGAAACTGCCGTGACCTGGGCCGACGACCATGCCCTGACCGTGGTTCTGGCCGCCAATGGCTATCCGGGGACCTATGAGAAGGGCACCGAGATTCGCGGGCTGGACCAGCTTGCCGAGGATTCGTCCCATATGGTGTTTCATGCCGGAACGGCCGCCAAGGACGGGCAGATCATCGCCACCGGCGGACGGGTTCTGGCGGCGACCGGGCGCGGCGCGAGCCTTGCCGAGGCGCATGAGCGCGCCTATCGCCTTGCCGATGCCATCGACTGGCCCGGCGGCTTCTATCGCCGCGACATCGGCTGGCGCGCGCTTTGAAGCGTGGCCCCCGGCTGCACTGTCGCTGGGGTATTTCAGAAACGAAGAAATCGGGCGGCGCGAGAGGATTGCGCCGCCTTTTTCATGTCGCCAGTGAAAATTGCGCCGTTACGTCAATTTCCGCCTTTTCAAGCCGGCGGCAGGGGTTCTATATTCCGCGCCATGACTCGGATGCGACACATCGCCACGACCCAGAACGCGCAAATCGGCGCGCGTTTCGCCGTGAGCCTCCGCGGTCTCCTTCTTCTTACGCTGCGCTGAGCGGGTCTCCGGGCTACCGCTCAGTTTGGCCGCGCCCGGACCTGAGTAGCGTAAAGAAGGATTCCCGAAAATGACCGACAAGAACCGCGTATGGATCTTTGACACCACCCTGCGTGACGGCGAGCAGTCGCCCGGCGCAACCATGACCCATGCCGAAAAGCTGGAAATCGCCCAGATGCTGGACGAGATGGGCGTGGACATCATCGAGGCGGGCTTCCCCATTGCCTCGGAAGGCGATTTTGCCGCTGTCAGCGAGATCGCGAAACTGTCGAAGAACTCGGTGATCTGTGGGCTGGCGCGTGCGCAACTGCCCGATATCGACCGCTGCTGGGAGGCCGTGAAGCATGCCCGCCAGCCGCGCATTCACACCTTCATCGGCACCTCGCCGCTGCACCGCGCCATTCCCAATCTGGACATGGACCAGATGGCCGAGCGCATCCACCAGACCGTGACCCATGCCCGCAACCTGTGCGACAATGTGCAATGGTCGCCGATGGACGCGACCCGGACCGAGCATGACTACCTGTGCCGCGTGGTCGAAATCGCGATCAAGGCGGGCGCCACCACGATCAACATCCCCGACACCGTGGGCTATACCGCGCCGCGCGAATCTGCGGCCCTGATCCAGATGCTGCTGGAGCGTGTGCCGGGCGCGGATGACATCATTTTCGCCACGCATTGCCATAACGATCTGGGCATGGCGACCGCGAACGCTCTGGCCGCCGTCGAGGCAGGCGCGCGCCAGATCGAATGCACCATCAACGGGCTGGGTGAGCGCGCTGGCAATACCGCGCTGGAAGAGGTCGTGATGGCGCTGAAGGTGCGTCATGACATCATGCCCTATGACACCCATATCGACACGACCAAGATCATGGGCATCTCGCGCCGGGTCAGCCAAGTCTCGGGCTTTCCGGTACAGTTCAACAAGGCCATCGTCGGCAAGAACGCCTTCCTGCACGAATCCGGCATCCATCAGGACGGCGTGCTCAAGAACGTCGAGACCTTCGAGATCATGCGCCCCGCCGATATCGGTCTGAATGAGGCCAACATCGTCATGGGCAAGCATTCGGGCCGCGCCGCGCTGCGCTCGAAGCTGCGGGATCTGGGCTATGAACTGGGCGACAACCAGCTGAAGGACGTGTTCGTCCGCTTCAAGGCGCTGGCCGACCGCAAGAAGGAAATCTACGACGACGATCTGGTCGCGCTGATGCAGGACAGCACCGCGAATACCGACAGCGACTACCTGCAGGTCAAGCACCTGCGCGTGGTTTGCGGCAGCGACGGGCAATCGGCCGACCTGACCATGATCGTCGGCGGCGAGGAGAAAACCGTCCATGCCGAGGGCGACGGCCCGGTCGATGCCTGCTTCAACGCGGTGAAGGCGATCTGGCCGCATAATGCCGTGCTGCAGCTGTATCAGGTCCATGCCGTGACCGAAGGCACCGACGCACAGGCGACGGTCAGCGTCCGCATGGAGGAAGAGGGCCGCATCGCCACCGGTCAGGCTGCCGATACCGACACGATCCTGGCCAGCGTCAAGGCTTATGTCGGGGCTCTGAACCGGCTGAAAGTCCGCCGCGAGATGGTCGGCGAGGGTACGGATTCCAAGCAGGTCAGCATGTATTCGCACTGACCCCAGTTTCGGGACGACTATCAGGGGACGGCTTCAGGCCGTCCCTTTTTGTTTAGAAGGCGAAGGGAGACAGCAGGCGGCCCTTGCGACCGAATCGCGGTCATCGAAGCCACACGAGGGATATTCGTCGCCTTCAATCCTGCCCGGTGCGGCTGTGTGCGAACGACCGGCAGTCGTCGTCGCCTTGGTCCAGCAGAACCGACACCCGCAAGATCCGAGTCGCATTGGCCGCGAAAGCGCCAACTCGCGCGTAGGGCGAGTAACCTCGTCGTGTGCACAGGGACGGCGATATCGGAGTACAATCAGGCTCAGATGCTCACGGACCTCACCGCCGGAAGCGATATCCTCTTGCAAAATATCGCGTTTCCTGATGGTGAGGATTTTGTCAGACAGGTCATGCCCGGACCCGCCGCTGGTCAAGCCGCACAAGGTCGGCAGCCAATGGCGCGGCTTTGCCATGAACCGAATATTTCGGTTTCCCACGGCAATGTCAGGGCATATATGTCCGGCAACTTCGATGAGGGGACTCATCGGGGCAATCGGACAATGGCCGTCGAAAAACGACGGCAAACACGCCGTCATGGCAGGGACGGCAGAAGGGATAATCAGATGGCCTTTGGCGGGTTGTTTTCCACCGACATCGCGATCGACCTCGGCACAGCGAACACGCTGGTCTATGTCAAGGGCAAGGGGATCATCCTGAATGAGCCCTCGGTCGTCGCCTATCACGTCAAGGACGGCAAGAAGCAGGTTCTGGCCGTCGGCGAGGATGCGAAACTGATGCTGGGCCGCACGCCCGGCAGCATCGAGGCCATTCGTCCGATGCGCGAAGGCGTCATCGCCGATTTCGACAGCGCCGAGGAGATGATCAAGCACTTCATCAAGAAAGTGTTCCGGCGCACGACTTTCTCGAAGCCCAAGATCATCGTCTGCGTGCCGCATGGCGCGACCCCGGTCGAGAAACGCGCGATCCGCCAGTCGGTCCTGTCCGCTGGTGCGCGCAAGGCCGGTCTGATCGCCGAACCGATCGCAGCCGCCATCGGCGCGGGCATGCCCATCACCGAACCGACCGGCAGCATGGTCGTCGATATCGGCGGTGGCACCACGGAAGTGGCAGTCCTGTCGCTGGGCGACGTGGTTTACGCACGCTCGGTCCGTATCGGCGGCGACCGCATGGATGACGCACTGATCAACTACCTGCGCCGCAACCACAACCTGCTGGTCGGCGAATCCACCGCCGAGCGGGTCAAGACTCAGATCGGCACCGCCCGCATGCCCGATGACGGCCGTGGCGCGACGATCATGGTTCGTGGCCGCGACCTGCTGAACGGGATCCCCAAGGAAATGGAGATCACCCAAGCCATGGTCGCCGAGGCGCTGGCCGAGCCGGTGCAGCAGATCTGCGAGGCCGTCATGGTCGCGCTGGAAGCGACCCCTCCGGATCTGGCAGCCGACATCGTCGACCGCGGCGTCATGCTGACCGGCGGCGGCGCGATGCTGGGCGATCTGGATCTGGCGCTGCGCGAGCAGACCGGCCTTTCGATCACGCTGGCTGATCAGCCGATGAGCTGCGTCGCACTTGGCACCGGCAAGGCGCTGGAGTTCGAAAAGCAGCTGCGCCACGTCATCGACTACGACAGCTGATCGGGACAGGCTGTGGCACGCAAGGGCCCCGATTATGTGGCTCCGGTCCGGCGCGTCCTGGTTTCGCTGCTGATCCTGCTGCTGCTGTCGATCTTCCTGTTCTGGCAGATCGACAGCCCCCGCGCCGAGCGGATCCGGTCCATGGTGATCGACCGCTTCGTGCCGGGCTTCGAATGGGCGATGGCCCCGGTGACGCGGCTAAGCCGCATGGTCGCCGGGTTCGAATCCTATGCACGGCTATACGAACAGAACCAGGAACTGCGGCGCGAGCTGCAGAAGATGTCGGCATGGAAAGAGGCCTCGGTCCAGCTTGAGCAGGAAAATGCCAAGCTGCTGGCGCAGAACAATGTCCGCATCGATCCGGCGCTGACCTCGGTTTCGGGGGTGGTGCTGACCGATAGCGGCACGGCCTTCCGGCAATCAGTGCTGCTGAACGTGGGCGCGCGCGACGGCATTCTGGACGGCTGGGCGACGATGGACGGGCTGGGTCTTGTCGGTCGGATTTCCGGCGTGGGTGAAACCACCAGCCGCGTCATGCTGCTGACCGATCCCTCCAGCCGGATTCCGGTTAACATCCTGCCTTCGGGGCAGCATGCGCTGCTGAGCGGCGACAATACCTCGTTCCCGGCGCTGGATTTCATCGAAAGCCCCGAGAACCTGCGTCCGGGCGATCGGGTGATCAGTTCGGGCGATGGCGGCGTCTTCCCGCCCGGTCTGCCGGTCGGTCAGGTGGCGCAGGCCAGCGACGGCAGGCTGCGGGTTCGGTTGTCCGCCGATTACGGGCGGCTGGAATTCCTGCGCGTGCTGCGCAGCCACCCGTCCGAACGGTTGGCCGATACCGGGCTGTTGATCCCGCCGCCCCCGGCCGAGTTCATCGGCCCACCGATGCCCCCGGCCATGGATGTGGACCCGGCGGCACTGAAGCCTGACCCGGCAGCCGAAGGGGCCATCCAACCGGCCCCGGACCTGCCCGAAGCCGAGCCCAATCCCGACGGGCAGGACAATGATTGAGCAGGCCCGACGCCACCGGCTGGCGGGGCAGATCCTGTTCATTCTGCTGTTCCTTGCCATCCTGTTCCTGCGGTTGATGCCGCTCAATCCCGGCCGGGTGATCTGGCCGGGGCCGGATCTGGCGATCTGCCTGAGCATCGGCTGGGTGCTGCGGCGACCCGAACAGGCCCCGGTGCTGATCATCGCGGCGTTGTTCCTGCTGGAAGACATCCTGCTGCTGCGCCCCTTGGGCCTGTGGGCCGCGATCGTCGTCATGGGAACCGAGGCTGCCCGCCGCCGCGAGCAGCATTGGCGCGAGTTGCCATTCATGATTGAATGGCTGCGGGTGGCCGTGCTGCTGGCGCTGATGCTGCTGGCCTGCCGCTTCACCCTTGCGCTGTTCTTCCTGCCCCGGCCGCCGCTGGGACAGGCGATCCTGCAATTCATCGCCACGACGGCCGCCTATCCGATCGTCGTGGGGCTGATGCGCTGGCCTTTGGGCCTGCGCCGCAGCCAGGTCGATCCCGAAACGAGGCAACGCTGACCGCCATGCGCAAGTCGCAAAGGGAAATCGCCGAAAGCAGCCGCCTGATCTCGCGTCGGGTGCTGATGCTGGGGGTCATTCAGGCCGCCGTCATCAGCACGCTGGGCCTCAAGCTGCGCTCGATGCAGCTGGAACATGCCGAAGAATACCGGATGCTGTCGGATGGCAACTCGATCAAGATTCGCCTGCTGCCCCCGGCACGCGGGCTGATCCTTGACCGCAATGGCACGGTGATCGCCGGGAATGAACAGAATTACCGCGTGACGCTGACGCGTGAGGATGCGGGCGACATCTCGACCGTGGTGGCGCGGTTGCGCCGCATCATCCCGATGAACGACCGCCAAGCCGCCGAGCTGATCACCGAGATCCGCCGCCGCAGCGCCGTCACCCCGGTCATGGTCGCCGATAGGCTCACGTGGCAGGAATTCTCCTCGATCGCGCTGAATGCGCCTGCTTTGCCCGGCGTCACCCCGGAATCCGGCCTGTCGCGCAGCTATCCCCGCGCGGGCGATTTCTCGCATGTGCTGGGCTATGTCGGCCCGGTCTCGGATTTCGACCTGTCCAAGATCGAGAACCCCGATCCCGTCCTGCGCCTGCCGGAGTTCCAGCTGGGCAAGATCGGCATGGAGGCCAAGCTTGAGGAGCCCTTGCGCGGCAAGGCAGGCTCTCGCCGGGTCGAGGTGAACAGCGCCGGTCGCGAAATGCGCGAACTGTCCCGCCAAGAGGGCCAGCAGGGCGCGACGGTCCAGACCACCATGGACGCGCGGCTGCAGAACTATGCCGCGCAGCGGCTGGGCAATGAAAGCGCCGCGGCCGTGGTCATCGACGTGACCAATGGCGATATTGTGGCGATCTCCTCCTCGCCGGGCTTCGATCCGAACAAGTTCGTGCGCGGCATCAGCTCGACCGACTACAAGGAGCTGATGCAGCACGACCACCGCCCGCTGGCGGACAAGACCGTTCAGGGGGCCTACCCGCCCGGCTCGACCTTCAAGATGGTGACGCTGCTGGCCGGGCTGGAGGCCGGGGTGATCAATCCCGGATCGCGCTTCTTCTGCCCCGGCTACATTCAGGTCGCGGGCCGCCGCTTCCATTGCTGGAGCAAGGGTGGCCACGGCACGGTCGACGCGGTGCGCAGCCTCGAACAGTCCTGCGACGTCTATTACTACGAACTGGCGCAGAAGGTCGGCATCGACCGCATCGCCGCCATGGCCCGCCGCATGGGCATCGGGGTGCGTCACGACCTGCCGATGTCCGCGATCACCGAGGGCATCGCCCCCGACCGCGCTTGGAAAATGGCCCGCTACAAGCAGGAATGGCAGGTCGGCGATTCGATCAACGCCTCGATTGGTCAGGGCTATGTGCTGGCCTCGCCCCTGCAGCTTGCTGTGATGGCGGCGCGCGTCGCCACTGGCAAGGAGGTCATTCCCCGTCTGGTCCGCGCCATCGACGGCGTCGTCCAGCCGGTACCCGAGTTCGCCGATCTGGGCATCAACCCGCTGCACCTGCGCACGGCACGCGGCGGCATGGACGCGGTGATGAACGGCAGCCACGGCACGGCACGCCGCGCCCGGATCGTGGCACCCGAATGGCAGATGGCGGGCAAGACCGGCACCAGTCAGGTCCGCAACATCACCGCCGCCGAACGGGCGCGGGGTGTCATCTCGAACGACCAGCTGCCGTGGAACCGGCGTGACCACGCCCTGTTCGTCTGCTTCGCCCCCTATGAGATGCCGCGCTATGCGGTTTCGGTCGTGGTCGAGCATGGCGGAGGCGGCTCGGCAGTCGCGGCCCCCATCGCCCGCGACATCCTGCTTTTCGCGCTGGCCGACGGCCTGCCGCCCCTGTCCGCCTATCCGGACGGAGAGCGCGCCAAGGTCGAGGAAATGTGGTCCAAGATGAACCTCATGCCCGAACCGGCCAGCAAGACCGCCCGAGCGAAGGCCTGACATGAGCTATCTGGATTATTCGGTCGAGCGCGTCCCGACCGGCTGGCGCAAGGTCCTGTATCTGAACTGGCCGCTGGTTTTCCTTGTTACCGCAGTCAGTTGCATCGGATTCCTGATGCTCTACTCGGTTTCGGGCGGGGATATTGACCGCTGGGCCATGCCGCAGATGGAGCGTTTTGTCGCCGGCATGGCGATCATGTTCGGGCTGGCTTTCGTGCCGATCTGGTTCTGGCGCTCGATCGCGGTCGTGGCCTATGTGATCTGCGTGCTGCTGCTGGTCGGCGTCGAGGTCATGGGACATGTCGGCATGGGCGCACAGCGCTGGCTGGTCCTTGGCCCGATCCGCATCCAGCCATCGGAACTGACCAAGATCGCCTTCGTGATGACGCTGGCCGCCTATTACGACTGGCTGCCGATCGAAAAGGTCTCGCGCCCGCTTTGGGTGCTGATCCCGGTCCTGCTGATCCTGACGCCGACGGCTTTGGTGCTGATGCAGCCCGACCTTGGCACCTCGATCATGCTGATTGCAGGCGGCGGCATCGTGATGTTCGCGGCGGGCGTCAGTCTTTGGTATTTCGGCGCGGTCATTGCCATCGTCGTCGGCCTGATCACAGCGGTGATGGAAAGCCGCGGCACCGACTGGCAGTTGCTGCACGAATACCAGTTCAAGCGCATCGACACCTTCCTTGACCCCGGTTCGGACCCGCTGGGCGCGGGCTACAACATCATGCAGGCCCAGATCGCGCTGGGATCGGGTGGTTGGTCGGGACGCGGCTTCATGCAAGGCACGCAGTCACGGCTGAACTTCCTGCCCGAGAAGCACACCGACTTCATCTTCACCTCGCTGGCCGAGGAGTTCGGCTTTGTCGGCGCGGGGACGCTGCTGATGCTGTATGTGCTGATCCTTGGCTTCTGCCTGCATTCGGCGCTGACCAACCGGGACCGTTTCGCCAGTCTGATGACCATCGGTATCGCCGGGACATTCTTTCTGTACTTCTCGATCAATATGGCCACGGTGATGGGGATGCTTCCAGCCAAGGGCTCACCCCTTCCGCTGGTCAGTTATGGGGGGACTTCGCTGATGATCTTGCTGATGGGCTTTGGCATCCTGCAATCCGCCCATGTCCACAGGCCGCGCTGATGCGGGTGCTGTTCGCCGCCCCCGCACGTCTGTGGGATGACTGGGCCCCCGCACTGCGCGCCGCCTGCCCCGAGATCGAGCTGACCCGCGACGGCGCGCCCGACAGTTTCGATGCGCTGATCTATGCGCCCGGCTACCCCGAGGACGGAACCGAGCTGGACTTCAGCCCCTTCGTGAATGCCCGCGTGGTGCAAAGCCTGTGGGCCGGGGTCGAGCGGATCGTGACCAACCCGACACTGACCCAGCCCTTGTGCCGCATGGTCGATCCGGGGCTGGCGCAGGGCATGGTCGAATATTGCACCGGCTGGGCCATGCGCGCCCATCTGGGCATGGACAATTACCCGCAGGACGGGGTCTGGCGGCAAGGGATGACACCGCCATTGGCCTCGGATCGCGAAGTCACCGTGCTGGGCATGGGTGAACTGGGTCGCGCCGTGGCCGCGACGCTGGCCGGGCTTGGCTTTGACGTCGCCGGCTGGTCGCAATCGGGTCGCCCGGTCGAGGGCATCCCGGTCCTTGCCGGAGATCAGCTGGAACTGGCACTGGCGCGGGCCGAGATCCTGATCTGCCTGCTGCCCGACACGCCTGAAACCCGCAATCTGCTGGATGCCGACCGCCTTGCCTTGCTGCCCGAAGGCGCGACGGTCATCAATGCCGGTCGGGGTACGCTGATCGACGATGCGGCATTGCTGACCGCGCTGGATCGCAACCACCCCGGCCATGCGGTGCTGGATGTCTTCCGGACCGAGCCGTTGCCGCCGGACCACCCGTTCTGGTCGCATCCCCGCGTGACGGTGACGCCCCATATCGCCGCCGAGACCCGCCCGGCGACAGCTGCGCTGGTCGCCGCGGAAAACCTGCGCCGCGCCATGCGGGACGAGGCACTGCTTTACCGCGTCGACCGCATGCGCGGTTACTAAGGTTGCGACTTGCCGCCCGGAAATTCGCGGCGGATAAAGAGCTTGGCGGACAATAACGAAACGACCCCCATGGAGTGATGGCATGGTGATGACCCCTGTTCTTCTGGCTGGCGGATCGGGCACCCGGCTTTGGCCGGTCTCTCGCAAAAGCTTTCCCAAGCAATTCGCGCCGCTGGTCGGAGAGGAATCGCTGTTCCAGGCCTCGGCCCGCAGGCTGTCGGGCGTGCGCTTTGGCGCACCGCTGGTCATGACCAATGCCGATTTCCGCTTCATCGTGGCCGAGCAACTCGACCAGATCGGGATTGCCCCCTCGGCCATCCTGATCGAGCCCTCGGGCCGGAACACCGCCCCCGCGATCCTTGCTGCCGCCCTGACCGTGGCGCGGACCGACCCGGAAGGGCTGCTGCTGGTCGCGCCCTCGGATCATGTCGTGCCCGACGCCGAGGCCTTTGGCCGCGCGGTCGAGCTGGGCGTGCCTGCCGCGCAGATGGGCCAGATCGTGACCTTTGGCATCACCCCGACCCGCCCCGAAACGGGCTATGGCTACATGGAGGCTGCGGGCGCGGGCGAAGGCCCGGTGACGCTTAAGCGCTTTGTCGAAAAGCCCGATGTGGCGACGGCCGAGCAGATGATCGCGCAAGGAAATTTCCTGTGGAACGCGGGCATCTTCCTGTTCTCGGCCCGCACCATGATCGAGGCTTTCCGCGCCCATGCGCCGGAATTTTTTGCCCCGGTCGAAGAGGCGCTGGGAACGGCGAAAACCGATCTGGGCTTCCTGCGGCTGGCCCCGGCGCCTTGGGACAGCCTGCCCGACCTGTCCATCGACTATGCGGTGCTGGAAAAGGCCGACAACCTGTCCGTCGTGCGTTTTTCCGGCCATTGGTCCGACCTTGGCGGTTGGGACGCGGTCTGGCGCGAGGCCCAGGATGCCACCACCGAACGCGGCAATGTCACCGACACCCGCTCGACCGCGATCGATTGCGACAATGTGCTGCTGCGCTCGCAGGATGAAGGGATCGAGGTCGTCGGCATCGGGCTGAAGGACGTGATGGTCGTCACCACCAACGATGCCGTGCTGGTGGCCGGAATGGACCGCGCGCAAGAGGTCCGCAAGGCCGTCAGCGCGCTGAAATCCAAGGGCGCGCGTCAGGCCGAGACCTTTCTGCGCGATCACCGTCCGTGGGGCTGGTTCGAGACGCTGGCCCTTGCCGACCGCTTCCAGGTCAAGCGCATCGTCGTCAATCCCGGCGCGGCGCTGTCGCTGCAATCGCATTTCCACCGGTCTGAACACTGGATCGTGGTCAGCGGCACGGCGCGGGTGACGGTCAATGAGGTGGTGACGCTGGTGACCGAAAACCAATCGATCTATGTCCCGCTGGGTGCTGTGCATCGCATGGAAAACCCCGGCAAGGTGCCGATGGTGCTGATCGAGGTTCAGACCGGCGTCTATCTGGGCGAAGATGACATCGTGCGCTACGAGGATGTCTATTCCCGCGGCTGAACCCGCAGCATCCGCCGATAGAGCTGGTCAAGAAAGACCTCTGCCTCGGCATAGGGATCGTGGTCGGGGCCAAGCACGGCCCTGACCTGCACCTCGAAATCGGCGTAATGCTGGGTCAGCGCCCAGATCGAGAACAGCAGATGATGCGGATCGACCGGGGCGATGCGGCCCTCGGCGATCCAGAGGGCGATGAGGGCGGATTTTTCCTCGACCAGCTCGCGCAGTTCGCCGCCAAGGATCGGCTGCAGCCGTGGCGCGCCCTGCAGCACCTCATTGGCGAAAAGTCGGCTTTCCTGCGGGTAGTCGCGCGACATTTCCAGTTTGCGCCGGGCATAGGCAAGGATCTGGTCCGCCGGATCGCCCTCTGCCCGCATATCGCGCAACGGCCCCAGCCACAGATCCATCAGCCCGCGCAGTAGCTCGGTATGGATCGCGTCCTTGGACTGGAAATAATACAGCACATTGGGTTTCGACAGGCCTGCCGCCTCGGCGATCTGGTCGATGGTGGTCCCGGCGAATCCCCGTGCCGAAAATTCGCGCAACGCGGCGGTCAGGATCGTTTCGCGGTTCTTTCTCTGGATGCGGCTTTGCCGACGCGGCTGTTCCTGCATGGGTTTTCCGTGAAAGGCGCGGCATCGGACTAAGGACTGACATCGCCGCGCTTGACTGCCTATGGACCCGTGCTAGCCTGATCCTGACCAAATGGTCAATAATTTGCGGCGAAAGGGTCAGAGTGCCTTTCAGGCATGTCACGTCCCAAGACCGATCCCGCCGACCGTCCGCAGAAGACGGCGGCCAGACAGGAAGGAAGATGCGATGACCACTGCCCCCGGCGGAACGGATACGGCTGTCATGCCCGCGGCCAACATGAAGGTCGACGGCGACCGGCTGTGGGACAGCCTGATGGAGATGGCCAAGATCGGCCCCGGCATCGCGGGCGGCAATAACCGTCAGGCCCTGACCGACGAGGACGCCGAAGGCCGCCGCCTGTTCCAGCATTGGTGCGAGGAAGCAGGCATGGCGATGACCGTCGATCAGATGGGCAACATGTTCTTCCGCCATGAGGGGACTCATCCCGATCTGGACCCGGTCTATATCGGCAGCCATCTGGATACCCAGCCCACGGGCGGGAAATATGACGGCGTTCTGGGCGTGCTAGCGGGCCTTGAGGTCATCCGCTCGATCCGCGATCTGGGCGTGCGGACGCGCCGGCCCATCGTGGTCACCAACTGGACGAATGAGGAAGGCACGCGCTTTGCCCCGGCCATGCTGGCCTCGGGCGTGTTCGCTGGGGTGATCGAACAGGATTTCGCCTATGCGCGCCATGATGCCAAGGGCAAGACCTTTGGCGATGAGCTTGAGCGGATCGGCTGGAAGGGCTCTGAAAAGCCCGGCGATCGCAAGATCCACGCCATGTTCGAATACCATATCGAGCAGGGCCCGATCCTTGAGGCGGACGGGGTGCAGATCGGTGTGGTGACCCATGGGCAGGGTCTGCGCTGGATCGAATGCACGGTGACCGGCAAGGGCCAGCATACCGGCTCGACGCCGATGCGGATGCGCCGGAATGCCGGGCGCGGCTTGGCGCAGCTGACCGAGCTGGTCCATGAGATCGCGATGAAGCATCAGCCCGCTGCCGTGGGTGCGATCGGCCATATCGACGTCTATCCGAACAGCCGCAACATCATCGCCGAAAAGGTTGTCTTCACAGTCGATTTCCGCAGCCACCTGCTGCCAGTGCTGCTGGCCATGGTTGAGGAGTTCAACGCCCGCGCGCCCGCGATCTGCTCGGATCTGGGTTGCGAGTTTTCCGCAGAGGTGGTGGGGCAGTTCGACCCTCCGGCCTTCGATGCGGCACTGGTCGAACGGGTACGTTCTGCCGCTGACCGGCTGGGTTACAGCCGGATGGATATCGTCTCGGGCGCGGGGCATGACGCCTGCTGGGTCAACAAGGTCGCGCCGACGGTGATGATCATGTGCCCCTGTGTCGACGGATTGTCCCACAATGAGGCCGAGGAGATCAGCCCGGAATGGGCCTCAAGCGGGGCTGACGTGCTGCTGCATGCGGTGCTGGAAACGGCCGAGATCGTCGCGTGACATCGCGGGGGCGCTGCCCCCGCACCCCCGGGATATTTTTGCAAGAAAGAAGGGTTGAGGGATGAGCACGGTCATCAAAGGCGGCACCATCGTCACCGCTGATCTGAGCTACAAGGCCGATGTTCTGATCGATGGCGGCCGGATCGTCGCGATTGGCGAAGGACTGGTGGGCGAAAAGGTTCTGGACGCCTCGGGTTGCTATGTCATGCCGGGCGG
Source organism: Paracoccus litorisediminis (assembly GCF_009711205.1). Lineage (GTDB taxonomy): Bacteria > Pseudomonadota > Alphaproteobacteria > Rhodobacterales > Rhodobacteraceae > Paracoccus > Paracoccus litorisediminis. Next base: position 85,459 of record NZ_WMIG01000005.1, read on the forward strand.
GATCGACCCGCATACCCATCTGGAAATGCCCTTCATGGGCACCTATTCCGCCGATGATTTCGAATCCGGCACGCGGGCGGCGCTGGCGGGCGGCACGACCATGGTGGTGGATTTCGTCCTGCCCTCGCCCGATCAGGGGCTGCTGGATGCGCTGAAGATGTGGGACAACAAGTCCGGCCGGGCGCATTGCGATTACAGCTACCACATGGCGGTTACCTGGTGGGGCGAGCAGGTCTTTGACGAGATGGACGAGGTGGTGAAGCGCGGCATCACCAGCTTCAAGCATTTCATGGCCTATAAAGGTGCCTTGATGGTGAACGATGACGAGATGTTTTCGTCATTCCGCCGGGTCGGCGATCTGGGCGGCGTCGCGCTGGTCCATGCCGAGAATGGCGATGTCGTGGCCGAGTTGTCGGCGCGTCTGCTGGCCGAGGGGAATACCGGCCCCGAGGGTCACGCCTATTCCCGCCCGCCTCAGGTCGAGGGAGAGGCCACCAACCGCGCCATCATGATCGCGGATATGGCGGGTGTGCCGCTTTATGTGGTCCATACGTCCTGCGAGGATGCGCATGAGGCGATCCGCCGGGCGCGGGCGCAGGGCAAGCGGGTCTGGGGCGAGCCGCTGATCCAGCATCTGGTGCTGGACGAAAGCGAGTATTTCAACCCGGACTGGGACCATGCAGCGCGGCGGGTGATGTCGCCCCCGTTCCGCAACAAGCTGCATCAGGACAGCCTTTGGGCCGGGTTGCAATCGGGCAGCCTGTCCTGCGTTGCGACCGATCATTGCGCCTTTACCACCCAGCAGAAGCGCTATGGGGTTGGTGATTTCACCAAGATCCCGAACGGGACGGGCGGCCTTGAGGATCGGATGCCGGTGCTGTGGACCAAGGGCGTAGGGACCGGGCGGCTGACCCCGAACGAGTTCGTGGCCGTCACCTCGACCAATATTGCCAAGATCCTGAACATGTATCCGAAGAAAGGCGCGGTTCTGGTCGGCAGCGACGCCGATCTGGTCGTCTGGGACCCCGAGGCGGAAAAGACCATCAGCGCCGGGACGCAGCAATCTGCCATCGATTACAATGTCTTCGAGGGGATCAAGGTCAAGGGCCTGCCGCGTTTCACCCTGACCCGTGGTGTGGTCGCCGTGACCGAGGGCAAGGTCGACAGCCACGAAGGCCATGGCGAATTCGTCGCCCGCGAGGCACGGCCCGCCGTCAATCGCGCGCTATCAGCTTGGAAGGAGCTGACCGCGCCCCGCCCGGTCGAGCGCTCCGGCATTCCGGCCAGCGGGGTCTGAGTTGTCGGTCATCGAGGCGCAGGGCGTCAGCCTGACTTTCCAGACCGCCGACGGCCCGGTCCATGCCCTGAAGGACGTGGACCTGACCATAGGCAAGGGCGAATTCGTCAGCTTCATCGGCCCATCCGGCTGCGGCAAGACCACCTTCCTACGCACCATCGCCGCGCTGGAAACCCCGACCGCGGGCCGGATCGGCGTCAACGGCCTTAGCGCCGATGAGGCACGGCGCGCGCGGGCTTACGGCTATGTCTTTCAGGCACCGGGGCTTTACCCGTGGCGGACGATTTCGGGGAATATCTCTCTGCCTCTTGAAATCATGGGATTTTCAAAGACAGATCGTGCCAAACGTATTGCCCGCGTTCTGGATATGGTCGAGCTTTCGGGTTTTGGCGGCAAGTTCCCGTGGCAGCTTTCGGGAGGAATGCAGCAGCGCGCCAGCATCGCGCGGGCGCTGGCCTTCGACGCCGATATCCTGCTGATGGATGAACCCTTCGGCGCGCTGGACGAAATCGTGCGCGACCGCCTGAACGCCGCTCTGTTGGAGCTTTGGGCCAAGACCGGCAAGACCATCGGCTTTGTCACCCATTCGATCCCCGAGGCGGTGTATCTGTCCACCAAGATCGTTGTCATGTCCCCGCGCCCCGGCCGCATTACCCGCATCATCGAAAGCACCCTGCCACGCGAGCGCCCGCTGGAGATCCGCGACACTCCCGAATTCATCCGCATCGCGCAAGAGGTCCGCGAGGGCCTGCGCGAGGGCCACAGCTATGATTGAGGCGCGGCAATGAAACATGCCCTGCCCGTCCTGACCGTGCTTTGCGCCATCATCCTTGGCTGGTATGTCGCGGCCGTCGCCCTGAATGCGCCTTGGGCGCGCGATCAGGCAGCGCGGGCCGGAACAAGCCTGACCATGCCGGCGCTGATCCGCGCGACGATGACACAGGAACGCCCGGTTCTGCCCGCGCCGCATCAGGTTGCCAAGGGCGTCTGGGACGGGGTCGCGGGGCAGAAGATCACCTCGAAGCGCAGCCTTGTCTGGCACGCGGGCGTCACGCTGTCGGCGACGCTGGCAGGCTTTGCCATTGGCAGCCTTGCGGGCATCCTGCTGGCTGTGGGGATCGTGCATAGCCGGGTCATGGATCTGTCCGTCATGCCTTGGGCCATTGCCAGCCAGACCGTGCCGATCCTTGCCATTGCGCCCATGGTCATCGTGGTCTTTGCCAGCGCGGGCGTGACCGGACTGGTTCCCAAGGCGATGATCGCGGCCTGGCTTTCCTTCTTTCCGGTGCTGGTCGGCATGGTCAAGGGGCTGAGGACACCCGACCGAATGCAGATGGACCTGATGCACAGCTGGAACGCCTCGCGCGCGCAGGCCTTCTGGCGGCTGCGGCTGCCCTCGGCCATGCCCTACCTGTTCGCCAGCCTCAAGGTCGCGGTGGCGGCGGCGCTGGTCGGCACCATCGTCGGCGAATTGCCTGCGGGGGCAACGGCGGGCTTGGGCGCAAGGCTGCTCTCGGGCAGCTATTACGGCCAGACGATCCAGATCTGGGCCGCGCTTTTCGCCGCCGCCGCACTGGCCGCGGTCTTGGTCATGGTGATCAGCGGGATCGAGCGTGTCACGCTGAAACGCATGGGGCTGGCGCGATGACCGCCGCCCTGCCCCTGATCGCGGTCTGGCTGGGCGCGTTTGGCCTGAACACATGGCTTGCGCGGTATCGCGGTCCTATCCCATCGGCGCTGGTGCCGCTGATCTTCGGCGCAACCATCCTGATCCTGTGGGAGATGGCTTGCCGCAGCTTTGCCATTCCCGCCGTGATCCTGCCCGCCCCCAGCCAGATCTGGACGGCGTTCGGGGCCAACCTGCCGCTGCTTTGGGGCGATTTTGTCCAGACCATCCTGAAGGGCGCGCTGTCCGGTTGGCTGATTGGCGCCGCCGCTGCGGTCGCCACCGCCATCGCCATCGACCGCTCACCCTTCCTGCAACGGGGCCTGCTGCCCATCGGGAACTTTGTCGCGGCCCTGCCCATCGTCGGCATCGCACCGATCCTTGTCATGTGGTTCGGCTTCGACTGGCAGTCCAAGGCCGCCGTCGTCGTTGTCATGGTCTTCTTCCCAATCCTCGTGAACATGGTCGCCGGGCTCAAGGCCACCGATGCGCTGGCCCGCGACCAGATCGCAACATGGGGGGCCAGCTATACCCAAGCGCTGCTAAAGCTGCGCCTGCCCGCAGCGATGCCGTTCCTGTTCAACGGGCTCAAGATCACCACGACGCTGGCGCTGATCGGGGCCATCGTCGCCGAGTTCTTCGGCAGCCCGACCCGCGGCATGGGCTTTCGCATCTCGACCGCCGTGGGCCAGCTCAACATGCCGCTGGTCTGGGCCGAAATTCTGGTCGCGGCACTGGCCGGAACCGCCTTTTATGGAATTGTCGCGCTGATCGAGAGGCGGGTGACCTTCTGGCACCCCTCGCAGCGCCAATAAGCCGGGGCCAAAAGCCCTCAACAGTGGAGAGAGTGATGAAGAAATTCCTGATTTCGGCGGGTCTGCTTTCGCTGATGGCGGGCGCGGCCTCGGCAGCGGATGACCTGACCCTGCAACTGAAATGGGTCACGCAAGCCCAGTTCGGCGGCTATTACGTCGCCAAGGACAAGGGCTTCTACGAAGAAGAGGGCCTGAACGTCACCATCAAGCCGGGTGGGCCGGATATCGCGCCGGTGCAGGTGCTGGCCGGGGGTGGCGCGGATGTCACCGTCGAATGGATGCCCGCAGCACTTGCCGCCCGCGAAAAGGGCCTGCCCATCGTCAATATCGCCCAGCCCTTCAAGAAATCCGGGATGATGCTGACCTGCCTCAAGGAAAGCGGCGTCGCCGACCCCAAGACCGACTTCAAGGGCAAGACGCTGGGCGTCTGGTTCTCGGGGAACGAATATCCCTTCCTCAGCTGGATGAACCATCTGGGCCTGAAAACCGATGGCAGCCCCGACGGCGTGACCGTGCTGAAACAGGGCTTCAACGTCGATCCTCTGCTGCAGAAACAGGCCGCCTGCATCAGCACCATGACCTATAACGAATATTGGCAGGTGATCGACGCAGGCATCAAACCCAAAGAACTCGTCACCTTCAAATATGACGATCAGGGCGTCGCCACGCTGGAAGACGGGCTCTACGTGCTTGAAGAAAAGCTGAACGACCCCGCCATGGCCGACAAGCTGACCCGCTTCGTGCGCGCCAGCATGAAGGGCTGGAAATACGCCGAGGAACATCCGGCCGAGGCCGCCGAGATCGTTCTGGAAAATGACGAAACCGGCGCCCAGACCATTGAGCACCAGACCCGCATGGCCGGAGAAATCGCCAAGCTGACCGCCGGATCGACCGGCGCGCTGGATGAGGCCGATTTCAAGCGCACGGTCGAGACGCTGCTCTCGGGCGGCTCGGACCCGGTGATCTCGAAAGCGCCGGAAGGGGCATGGACCCACGCCATCTCTGACAAGGCGCTGAACTGACCGGGCTTCTTTCTTGCCTAAATATCCTCGGGGGTGTCCCCGTAGGGGACGGGGGGCAGACAGCCCCCCTTCTTTTTTCACTCCTGATCGGGCAGCGCGGGAAGTTTGCGCAGATACAGAACGATCGCGTCCAGATCCTCGGGCGTCATCTTCGCCAGATAGGGATAGGGCATCGGCGGCAGCATTGCGGTGCCGTCGGGCCGTTTCGCCTGCGTGATCATCACCTTCAGCTCGCCATCGGAATAGTCGACCAGCCCATCCGGACCATTCGTCAGATTGGCGGCGACGGCGACGCCCCAGGGCCCGTGGAACTCGAACCCCCCTGCCCCCAACCGCTTGTCGACCATCGGCCCCTGCGGTCCCATCGGTGTGTGGCATTCCATGCAGTGGCTGATCGGCCCGGCCAGATAGGCACCATATTCCGCACTGACGCCGCGCGCGGGCGGGGTCACGCTGGCGATCGGAGGACCGTAGGCAGGCGGCAGCGGGATCGCATATTCCGACTTGCCCGGATCACCCTCGACCGCAGGGATGCTGCGCAGGTACATCACGATCGAGGCCAGATCCTCATCGCCGAGGCCCCTATACATGGTAAAGGGCATGGGCGGACCAATCAGGCTGCCATCGGGACGCAGCCCCTCGCGGATCGCGCGGGCTAGATCGGCATCGCTCCAATCCGCGATACGCGAGGCGGGGGTGATATTCGGCGCGATGGCGGTGAAGGACGGGTTCTTGTCGACCAGACGGCCGCTAAGGTCGCGGGACATGTCGAAACCCTCGGGTCCGATCGGCGTATGGCAGTTGCCGCAACCGGCTGGACCCTGGACCAGATATTCGCCGCGCTCAACGCTGGGTGCGGCAAGTAGGGCGGTGGGCATTAGGGCAAGGGCTAGAACGGAAATTCCGCATTTCATGGCTGAGACCCCAGTGGATGGACTGCAGGCTAAATACCACGAAGCGCGATCCGCCCAGCGGGGCATTCTGCGGCAAAGGGGCTGTCTCTTTGGTCAGAAAAGTGCGTTTTGTCCACGAGTACAGGAAATCATGCCAAGGGATCTTGCGCATTCCCGCCACTCGGGCCAGAGCAGCGCCATGACCGAGAATACCCTCCGACACAGCCTGATCGACGATGCGCAGGGGCTGGCCTATGGCAGCTTCGTGGCAGCGGTCGGCGTCATCCTGATGACCCATATGGGCTTCGTCACCGGCCAGACGGCTGGTCTGGCGATCCTGATTTCCTATGCGACCGGCTGGGGCTTTGGCCCGGTCTTCTTTGCGGTGAACCTGCCCTTCTACTGGCTGGGCTACAAGCGCTTCGGCCTGACCTTCACCCTGAAAAGCTTTGTCGCCGTGGCGCTGCTTTCGGTCATGGCGCAGTTTTTGCCCGCCCAGATGCAATTCGGCCACGTCCATCCCGGCGTGGCGGCGGTGCTGCTGGGATGCTTGACCGGATCGGCGCTGCTGGCGCTGTTCCGGCACGGGTCCTCACTGGGCGGGATCGGGATTGTGGGGCTGTATATTCAGGACCGCACCGGGTTCCGCGCCGGATGGACGCAGATGATCTTTGACGCCTGCCTGTTCGGCTGCGCGCTGCTGCTGCGCGACTGGCAGACGGTCGGCTGGTCGTTCCTGGGTGCGGTGGTGCTGAACCTTGTGATCGCGATGAACCACCGCCGCGACCGCTACATCGCCTGAAGGCGCGGCCCTTTAGGCCGCCACCCCCAGCGCGCGTTTCACATTCGCAGTCCAGCCCAGCAGGCGCAGATCCCCCTGCACGATTGCCGGACGCTTCATCAGCGAAGGCTTGGCCAGCAGCATCTCCAGCGGCGTGGCGGCGCGTTCGTCCTCGGACATGCCACGCCATGTCAGGCTGGCGCGGTTGACGATCTTTTCGCCAAAGGCGGGGATCATCTGCTGCCAGTCCTCGGTGGACAGGGGCGCGGTCTTCACGTCGCGAAAGTCGACGGTCCAACCCGCAGATTCAAGCTCGGACTGGGCTTTCTGGCAGGTCGAGCAATGGGCCAGCCCATACATGGTCAGGTTCTTGGTCATCAGATCAGCGGCACCAGAGGAACGTTGCAGGCGGAAAGGGCCAGAATGGCCAGCAGGGAAAGGGCAAGTTTCAAGGAAAGGCTCCTAGGGTTTTAGCCGCGCCTTATCGCCCGGAAGGCGACAAGGGTAAAGCCACGGCCCGTTCAGTGGTCATCATGCAGCCGCGCCCTGATCCGGTGCATCCCGAACCACACCGCCAGCACCACCAGCGGCGTCAGCGCAGCGATCAGCACGGATTTGTCCAGATGCACGGCATGGGCCAAGGGATACAGCGCATAGCCCAGCAGCCCGACCGCGTAATAGCTGATCGCAACGACCGACAGCCCCTCGACCGTGTGCTGCAAGCGCAGCTGCAAATCGGCGCGGCGGTCCATGCGCTGCATGATTTCCTGGTTCTGGGCACCGCGCCAGACATCGACGCGGGTACGCAGCAGTTCACCCGCGCGCTCGGCCCGGTCCAGCAGGGTGGCCAGCCGCTTCTCGGTCGATTTCACCGTCCGCATCGCCGGGGCATAGCGGCGCTGCATGAACTCGGTCAGCATCTGCCCGCCCATGAAGCGGGTCTCGCGCAGGGCGGCCACGCGCTCCATCACAATGGCCTCATAGGCGGCGGTCGCGCCAAAGCGGAAACTGTGCTGGGTCGCAGCGCTTTCCAGTCGGGTCGAAACCGACAACAGGTCATGCAGGACCGCCTCGGACGGGCGGGTATCGTCGGCCATACCTTGCAGGATGTCGCTCAGCTGCACTTCCAGCCCGTTCATCTGCTCGCTCAGGATGCGGGCGCGGCCCAGACCCAGCATCGACATGGCGCGGTAAGTTTCCAGATCCAGCAGGCGCTGGATGATCCGCCCGACCCGACCCGAAGCGGTGCCGGGACGGACAAATACGGCAAAACGCATCCAGCCCGCCGGATCGATGCGGAAGTCGCCGGCCACGGCAGCGGATTCGTCCAGCACCCAGACCGAGGCAAGACTTTCGGCCGCGAACCATTCTTTCAGGCGCGGTTTGATCTCATTCGGGTCCTCGGGCAGCACATCGACATGGACGATGACCGCCGCCACGCGTTTACCCGGCGCGTTGCGCTGCCAGTCCAGCGGAAAGATCTCACCCACCGAAGGATCGAAGGGCCGCGGCGGCAGGCCACGGGCAAAGGCCGTGTAGGTCACGAATTCGGTATGGCTTTCCCAGCGCAGCTTGTGGCGACCCAGTTGCGCGGCATAGTGCCCCGCCTGCGGGTCCGGGCTGGGCGAGCCGTGGCGGCTGCACAGATCGGCCAGATGCGCGACATCGCGCGACCGTTCACGGTTGGCCGCATCGCGCGGCTCCTTGAAGGCCACGAAGACGGCGGTGCAAGGGGCCTCAAGCCGCGGCGAGGGCCGGGCATGGAGTTCATTGACAAGGGCATAGCGCAGCGGGTGTTCGGCTTGGTCGTTCATGCGCGAATGATTAGCAGGCCCGTTTCGCGGCGCATAGAGAAAAGCCGGGGGCCAAATTTCGCCGCGTCAGTGGGGTTGCCTCAGCATTTCGTGATCGTCACCTGATTGTTGCCCGCGCCGGTTGCAGGCAAAATAGCGCAAAACACCACCGAGGGGACAGTGATGAGACGCTGGTTGACCGGATTGATCGTCGTCGGGCTGATCGCAGGGCTGTCCGCCTGCGGTCCAAGCAAGTTCAAGCGCTACTCCGGTCCTCCTGTGACCGAGGTGCTGGTGCTCAAGGGTGAGCGCAAGATGTACCTGCTAAGCGGCAACCGCGCGCTCAAGGCCTATAACATCGGGCTGGGCAATGAGCCGATCGGCCACAAGCAGGTCGAGGGCGACGGCAAGACCCCCGAGGGTCTGTATTACATCGACCGCCGCAATCCCGACAGCAAGTATCACCTCTCGGTCGGGGTGTCCTATCCGAACGTGGTGGACAGCGCCAATGCCGCCTCGTTCGGCATGCGTCCGGGCGGCGACATCTTCATCCACGGTCAAGGGCCTGAAGGCCGCGTCCTGTCCCAACGCCAGCGCGATTGGACTGCAGGCTGCATCGCTGTCCGCGACGACGAGGTCGAGGACGTCTATGCCATGGTCCGCAATGGGACCCCGATCCGCATCCTGCCCTGATCTTGCGGTGCGGTCCAGAAATGGGCCGCAAAAACCCTATTTGCGGGGAATGAAGCACCTGTTCAAATAGTCAGATAGGCGCTTCCTTCCATACAGGTTAATGGTTGACGGTACTTTTCACGTGCTGAAGGCCATGTATTTACCCCCAGTCATTCATGCTGCGCTGATTGATTCCGACGAGACCGAAGGCTATGTGCCTGCGGCCATTGAATCTGTCCTGCGTTTCGGTCCGAAGTCAAAATGGCGTGCCGGCGCCATTGTGATGGGTTGTGCCGAACGTTCGCAGGCCGTGGCGATACGCTGCGCCCTGCTGATCCCGCGCCGTGGAAAGCGCACGCGCAAACTTGCGCTGCATCCCGCGCTGCCCGCCGAAGTCGTCAAATCCATGCTCCGGGCTCTTTGAACCACCATGACCAAGCGGCAAAGAAAAAAGGCGGGCCCCTGGGCCCGCCTTGATCGTTTCGTCGCTGTGCCTCAGTCGATCATCGGCAGCAGCTGGTCGATGGATTTCTTGGCGTCGCCATAGAACATCCGGGTGTTCTCCTTGTAGAACAGCGGATTTTCGATGCCGGAATAGCCGGTGCCCTGCCCGCGCTTCGACACAAAGACCTGCTTCGCCTTCCAGACCTCCAGCACCGGCATGCCGGCGATCGGGCTGTTCGGGTCCTCTTGCGCCGCCGGGTTCACGATGTCGTTCGAGCCGATGACGATGGCCACGTCGGTATTGGGGAAGTCCTCGTTGATCTCGTCCATTTCCAGAACGATGTCGTAAGGGACCTTGGCCTCGGCCAGCAGCACGTTCATGTGGCCCGGCAGGCGGCCCGCGACCGGGTGAATGGCAAAGCGGACATTCTTGCCGCGCGCCCGCAGCTTGCGGGTCAGCTCCGACACCGATTGCTGCGCCTGTGCCACTGCCATGCCATAGCCCGGAACGAAGACGATCTCATCGGCCTCGTTCAGGGCCGCAGCCACGCCCTCGGCGTCGATGGCGATCTGTTCGCCTTCGATCTCCATCGCCGGGCCGGTCTCACCACCGAAGCCGCCAAGGATGACGCTGACGAAGTTGCGGTTCATCGCCTTGCACATGATGTAGGACAGGATCGCACCGGACGAGCCGACCAGCGCACCGACCACGATCAGCAGGTCATTGCCCAGCGTAAAACCGATGGCCGCCGCCGCCCAGCCGGAATAGCTGTTCAGCATGGACACGACGACCGGCATGTCGGCACCGCCAATGCCCATGATCAGGTGATAGCCGATGAAGAAAGCGGCCAGCGTGATGACCAGCAGCCACAGCACCGGCGCGCCGGTGGTGCAGTAAAGGATCACGGCCAGCAGCGACAGCGCGGCAGCGCCCGCATTCAGCATATGCCCGCCCGGCAGTTTCTTGGGCTTGCCGTCGATCTTGCCGGCGAGCTTTCCGAAAGCCACGATCGAGCCGGTGAAAGTCACCGCACCGATAAAGATCCCCAGTGCGACCTCGACCTTGAGCATGGCGATCTCGGCCGGGGACTTGTGTGCCAGCACCGCGGCAAAGCCGTGGAACTCGGCGCTCGCGTCAGCGGCCTTGGCGCGCAGCACGCGGCCCAGTTCGAATTGCGCGTTGAAGCCGATCAGCACGGCGGCAAGGCCGACCAGGCTGTGCATCGCGGCGACCAGTTGCGGCATTTCCGTCATCTGGACGCGCTTGGCGACGATCCAGCCAATGCCGCCGCCAATGGCCAGCATGACCAGCGACAGGAACCAGTTGCCTGCGCCGGGACCGAACAGGGTGGCCACGACCGCTAGGGCCATGGCCGAGATGCCATACCAGACCGCGCGCTTGGCGCTTTCCTGTCCCGAAAGCCCGCCCAAGGACAGGATGAACAGGACGGCGGCCACCACATAGGCGGCGGTGGTGATTCCGAACTCCATCACCCTCTCCTCACGACTTCTGGAACATGGCAAGCATCCGGCGCGTGACCAGGAAACCACCAAAGATGTTGACGCCCGCCATCAGCACCGACGCCGCGCCAAGGATCACGATCAGCCACGACCCCGAGCCGATCTGCAGCAGCGCGCCGACGATGATGATCGAGGAAATCGCGTTGGTGATCGCCATCAGCGGCGTGTGCAGCGAGTGGCTGACATTCCAGATCACCTGGAAGCCGACGAAGCAGGCCAGCACGAAGACGATGAAATGCGACAGGAAGCTGGTCGGAGCAAAGCTGCCGATCAGCAGCATCAGCACCGCGCCCGCGCCCAGAAGCGTCACTTGCGACTTGGTCTGCGCCTTGAACGCGGCGATTTCCTGCTCGCGGCGCTCCGCAGGGGTCAGCTCCTTGGCTTTCTCCTTGGGCTTCTGCGCGGCGATCGCGGCCACCTTGGGCGGCGGCGGCGGCCAGGTCACGTCGCCGTCATGGGCGACGGTTGCGCCACGGATGACGTCGTCCTCCATGTTCTGGACCAGCTGGCCGTCCTTGCCGGGCGTCAGGTCGGCCAGCATATGGCGGATGTTGTTGCCGTAAAGCTCGGATGACTGCGCCGCCATGCGAGAGGGGAAATCGGTGTAGCCGATGATGACGACGCCGTTTTCGGTGACGAAACGCTCATCGGGAACGGTCAGGTCGCAGTTGCCGCCACGCTCGGCGGCAAGATCGACGATGACCGAGCCGGGCTTCATCGCCTCGACCATGTCCTTGGTCCACAGCTTCGGCGCATCGCGTCCGGGGATCAGCGCCGTGGTGATGACGATGTCCATGTCGGGCGCAAGCTCGCGGAACTTTTCCAGCTGCTTTTCGCGGAATTCCGGGCTGGAGGGGGCGGCATAGCCACCGGTCGCCGCACCGTCCTGAAGCTGCTCCTTGAAATCAAGGTAGACAAAGGACGCGCCCATGGATTCGATCTGCTCGGCCACTTCGGGCCGCACGTCAAAGGCATAGACCTGCGCGCCAAGGCTGGTCGCGGCCCCGATGGCCGCCAGACCGGCGACACCCGCGCCCACCACCAGCACCTTGGCCGGAGGCACCTTGCCCGCCGCCGTCACCTGCCCGGTGAAGAAGCGGCCGAAATTGTTGGCAGCCTCGATCACCGCGCGATAGCCCGCGATATTGGCCATCGAGGACAGCGCGTCCATTTTCTGCGCGCGCGAGATCCGCGGGACCATGTCCATCGCGATGGCAGTGATGCCCTGTTCGCGCGCGGTTTCCAGCAGTTCGGCATTCTGCGACGGATAGAAATGCGAGATCAGCGTCTGGCCGTGGCGCATCTGCTTGATCTCGGCCTCGCTTGGCGGACGAACCTTGACCACAACGTCAACGTCATTCACCAGTGCCGAGGAGGTCGGCTCGACGGTGATACCCGCCGATGCATAGGCTGCGTCGGTAAAGCCTGCGCGCACACCCGCGCCGCTTTCCACATAGACCTCGTGACCCAGTTTTCGCAGATGGGCCGCCGAGGCCGGAGTGATCGCAACCCGCGCCTCTCCCTCGTAACTCTCCTTCAAAGCGCCAATCTTCACGAGGGCACCTCCCCTGTTAGCGTGTTACAGGCGAGTTGATAGCATCGCGAAATTATCTTTCACAAGGGCGTGACGGGAGAACTCATCCCGAATATTGACGTTAGGTCAATTTGGCGTTTTCTGCGAATTTTCTGGCAAAACGACGAAAAAGGCGCCGGAGCTGCCGCAAATTCGCGTAGCTTCCGGCGCCCAAAGGCAGATGTTTCGCTGCGTCAGATCGCGCGCTCGGCCTTGGCCTGCAGACGACGGGCATGCAGCACCGGCTCGGTATAGCCCGAGGGTTGCACGCGGCCGAGGAAGACCAGATCGCAGGCCGCCTGGAAGGCCACGCCGTCATAGCCCGGCGCCATGGCGCGGTAGGCGGCATCACCGGCGTTCTGACGGTCCACCACGGCGGCCATCTTGCGCATCGCGTCCATCACCTGCGCTTCCGAGACGATGCCGTGGTGTAGCCAGTTGGCCAGCGACTGCGCCGAGATGCGCAGCGTCGCCCGGTCCTCCATCAGGCCGACATCGTTGATGCCCGGCACTTTCGAGCAGCCGACGCCCTGATCGACCCAACGCACGACATAGCCAAGGATGCCCTGGCAGTTGTTTTCCAACTCGCGCGTGACTTCGGCGTCGCTGTAGTTGCGGCCCCCGGCCAGCGGGATGGTCAGCAGCTCATCCAGCCGCGCCGGACGCTTCAGCTCGGCGATCTCGGCCTGACGGGCATGGACATCGACCTGATGGTAATGGGTCGCATGCAGGGTCGCGGCGGTCGGGCTGGGCACCCAAGCGGTGTTTGCGCCCGCCATCGGATGGGCGATTTTTTGCGTCAGCATGTCGGCCATCAGGTCGGGCATCGCCCACATGCCCTTGCCGATCTGGGCCTTGCCGGCCAGACCACAGGCCAGACCGATATCGACATTGCGATCCTCGTAGGAGGCGATCCAGGGCTGGGATTTCATCTCGCCCTTGGCCAGCATCGCGCCGGCCTCGATCGAGGTGTGGAACTCATCGCCGGTGCGGTCGAGGAAGCCCGTATTGATGAAGGCCACCCGGTGTTTCGCGGCGCGGATGCATTCCTTCAGATTGGCGCTGGTGCGGCGCTCTTCGTCCATGATGCCCAGCTTGACGGTGTGGCGCGGCAGGCCCAGCACCTGTTCGACGCGGTCGAAGATCTCGCTGGCGAAGGCGACTTCCTCGGGGCCGTGCATCTTGGGCTTCACGACATAGATCGAGCCCGTGACCGAGTTGCCCGCACCGTCGCGCTTCAGATCGCGCATGCCGCAAAGCGCGGTGACCATGGCGTCCAGCAGACCCTCGAAGACCTCGTTGCCCTCGCGGTCAAGGACGGCGGGGGTGGTCATCAGGTGGCCGACATTGCGCACCAGCATCAGCGCGCGGCCCTTATGGGTGACGGTCGAACCATCGGGCGCGGTGAAGCTGACGTCGGGGTTCAGTCGGCGGGTAAAGGTCTTGCCACCCTTCTCGACCTGCTCGGACAGGGTGCCGTCCATCAGGCCCAGCCAGTTGGAATAGGCCAGCGCCTTGTCCTCGCCATCGACGCAGGCGACCGAATCCTCGCAATCCATGATCGCGGACAGCGCCGATTCCAGCACGATGTCCGAAATCCCGGCCTTGTCCTGCCCGCCGACCGGGGTCGAGGGGTCGATGACGATGCGGATCAGCAGCCCGTGATGCTTCAGGAAGATATCCGAAGGCGTCGCGGCATCACCCAGATAGCCCGCAAAACCCGCAGCATCGCCCAGCGCCGGGGACAGGACACCATCGGTGACGCTCAGCGCGGCAACATCGCTCCACGAGCCGGCGGCCAGCGGCACGGAACGGTCAAGGAAATCGCGACCCCATGCGATCACGCGGGCGCCGCGCCCGGCATCATAACCCTTGCCTTGCGGCATGTCGCCCAGCGCATCGGTGCCGTAAAGCGCATCGTAAAGGCTGCCCCAGCGGGCATTGGCGGCGTTCAGCGCGTAGCGGGCGTTGGTGATCGGCACGACCAGCTGCGGACCGGCGACACTGGCGAATTCGGGATCGGTCGCAGAGGTCTCGATCTGGAAGTCATCGCCTTCGGGAACCAGATAGCCGATCTCGGTCAGGAAATCGCGGTAGGCACCTGCGTCGACGGACTGACCCTTGCGCGAAAGGTGCCATGCGTCGATCGAGGATTGCAGTTCGTCCCGACGGTCCAGCAGCGCCCGGTTGCGGGGACCGAAATCATGCAGCAGGGCCGAAAGGCCTTCCCAGAAACGGCGCGGCTCGACACCGCTTCCCGGCAATGCGCGCTCATTGATGAATGCGGCCAGGGTCTCGTCCACCCGCAAACCAGCCTTTTCGACACGCGCCATCGCGATTCCTTCCTAATTCCAACAGCATGAGTGATTTCGGTATACGGTGGCATGCCAAACCCCGCAACCGTGCAACCGCGCCCAGTATTAAGCGCGTATTGAAGGATATTCCCCAAGAAATAGAGAAACCGCCGGCGGAATATCCGCACGGCGGTCCTTTTGCCTTAAACCGGATCAGTTGGCCGGAGGCGTGGTCGTCGTCGCCGGAGGCGTTGCCGGTTCAACGGTCACGGCATCCTCGACAGCCTGACCGGCATCCTTCATCGCCTCTCCGGCTGCGGTCGCAGCATCCTTGGCCGCATCCTCGGCAGCGTTCACGGCATCCGAGGCCGCTTCACCCGCCGCATTGGCCGCATCCGTGGCGGCATTGGCCGCGTCGGTTGCTGCATCGTTCACGGCAGCCCCTGCGGCGTCGGCCGCGCTTTTGGCTGCGGTGGCTGCGTCAGTGGCCGCCTCACCTGCCGCATCGGCAGCATTGGTCGCCGCATCCGCAGCCGTGTTGGCCGCATCTGCCGCCGCCTCGGGTTCCGTCGTCGTCGCCGGAGCGGTCGAGGTCTCTGCCGGGGCGGTGGTCGTCACGGCGGCAGGCTCGGTCCCGGTCGTGACCTCATTTCCGTTCATGAAGTATTGCACGACGAAATAGGCGATCGCCAATGCAAGCAGGATGCCGATGATCAACGGCAGGGGCGAGGCGCGACGTTCCACAGGCTCCACATAGGTCTGGTTGGCCGGATCCCGGTAGGCGGGATCGACCGGATCATTCCTGTTCGGATCATTCGGATCGTAATTGGCCATCTTGGCTCTCCTCGGGACAAGTTTCGAAGGGGTCTCGCCCGGGATTGCGCCGCATGGCAATCGGCCCGGTGGGTTGCGACCCGGATATCCTGCGATTAACAATCGGGTTTCCGCGCGAGTTCCCGCGACTTGCCAAGTTTTTTGAAGGTCCATGTCATGACCGACACGCAATATCTCTCTGATTGGCGTCCCTATCCCTATGAGATCCTCGAGACCCGGCTGGAGTTCCGGCTGGACCCAAGGGCCACGATCGTGCGCTCGCAGATCGACTTCCGCCGCCTTGCGCCCGAGGATCTGGTCCTTGACGGCGCGGGTCTGAAGACCCTTTCGCTAAGCATCGATGGCCAAGCTGTTTCGCCCTCGCTGATCCCGCAGACGGATGGAAAGCTGATCATTCCCGCCGCACAGCTTCCCGACAGCTTCACCCTTGAGGCCGAGGTTCAGATCGACCCCGAGGCGAATACCGCCCTTGAGGGTCTCTACCTGTCCGGCGGCATGTTCTGCACCCAATGCGAGGCCGAAGGTTTCCGCCACATCACCTGGTATCCCGACCGCCCCGATGTGATGGCGCCCTTCCGCGTGACCGTGCATTCCGATCAGCCGGTGCTGCTGTCGAATGGCAACCCGGTCAGCAGCCAGCCGGGTCAGGCCGTCTGGCACGATCCATGGCCCAAGCCCGCCTATCTGTTCGCGTTGGTCGCAGGCGATCTGCGCGCCATCTCTGACCGCTTCACCACCATGTCGGGACGTGACGTCGCGCTGAACGTCTGGGTGCGTCCGGGCGACGAGCCGCGCGCGGGTTACGCGATGGAGAGCCTCATCCGTTCGATGAAATGGGATGAGGAGGCCTACGGCCGCGAATATGACCTCGATGTGTTCAACATCGTCGCCGTCGATGACTTCAACATGGGCGCGATGGAGAACAAGGGCCTAAACATCTTCAACTCGAAGCTGGTCCTTGCCACCGCAGAAACCGCGACCGATGGCGATTACGAGCGCATCGAGGGCGTCATCGGCCATGAATACTTCCACAACTGGACCGGCAACCGCATCACCTGCCGCGACTGGTTCCAGCTGTGCCTCAAGGAAGGGCTGACGGTCTTCCGCGACCAGCAGTTCACCAGCGACATGCGCTCGGCCTCGGTCAAGCGTATCCATGACGTGCAGACCCTGCGCGCGCGCCAGTTCCGTGAGGATGCGGGTCCGCTGGCCCATCCCCCGCGCCCGGATCACTACCAAGAGATCAACAACTTCTACACCGCCACCGTCTATGAAAAGGGCGCCGAGGTCATCGGCATGCTCAAGCGGTTGGTAGGCGATGAAGGCTACCGCAAGGCGCTGGACCTGTATTTCGACCGCCATGACGGACAGGCCTGCACGATCGAGGACTGGATCACCGTCTTCCAGGACGCGACGGGCCGCGATCTGACGCAGTTCAAGCGCTGGTATACGGATGCGGGTACCCCTCGTCTGTCGCTGACCGAGGAATGGTCCGACGGTAAGCTGGTCCTGAACTTCCGTCAGCACACCGCCCCTACCCCCGGCCAGCCCGACAAGCCCGCCCGTGTTATTCCCATCGCCCTTGGCCTGATCGGCCCCAATGGTGACGAGGTCCTGCCGACCACCGTGCTGGAGATGACCGAAACCGCGCAAAGCTTCAGCTTTGACGGCTTGGGTGCGCGTCCGGTCGTGTCGCTGCTGCGCGGCTTCTCGGCCCCCGTCACCGTCGCACGCGAGATGACGGCGGATGAGCAGGCCTTGCTGCTGGCGCATGACACCGACGCCTGCGCCCGCTGGCAGGCAGGCCATGACCTTGCGCTGGATGGGCTGATCGCCCGCGCGCAGGGGCAGGAAGGCGGGGCCGAGTTCATCCGCGCCATCGCCGGGCTACTGGACGATGCGGAATCCGATCCGGCCTTTGCCGCGCTTTGCCTTGTCCTGCCGGGCGAAGAGGAAATCGCCACCACCATGGCAGCAGCGGGCGTGACCCCTGACCCGGACGCGATCAACCGGGCCCGCACCGCGCTGATGCTTGAGCTTGCCACAGCGCATCAGACGGCTCTGGCCCGGCTTTATGACGCGATGGAGTCCAAGGGCCCCTATGTGCCAGATGCGGAAGGCGCGGCCCACCGCAGCCTGCGTCTGGCCTGCCTTGCCTATCTCAGCCGTCTTGACGGCGGTGACCGGGCCGAGGCGCTGTTTGCCAGTGCCACTAACATGACCGAACGTCAGGGCGCACTGGAGCAACTGATCGCCGCAGGTCGTGACAAGGACGCGCTGGCACGGTTTGAGGCCGAGTTCCGCCAGAACCGCCTTGTCATGGACAAGTGGTTCATGGTCCAGCCCCTGCGCGCCGCAGCGGGTCAGGCCGTCGCCCGTGCCCGTGAACTGGCCGCGCGGCCCGATTTCGACTGGAAGAATCCCAACCGCTTCCGGGCGCTGATCGCGGGGCTGACCTCGAACCATGCCGGCTTCCATGCGGCGGATGGCTCGGGCTACGACTTCCTTGCCGACTGGCTGATGAAGCTCGACCCGGTCAACCCGCAGACCACGGCACGCATGTGCTCGGCCTTCGAGACGATTTCGCGTTATGATGCGGGCCGTCAGGCCAAGGCGCGCGCCGCGTTGCAACGCATCGCCGCCATGCCGGGACTTTCGCGCAACACATCCGAGATGGTTACGCGTATCCTTGCCGGTGCTGGCTAAGGTTGCATCAAGCGGTCTTGCAGCCGCCTCGCGGGCACGGCAATACTGCCGCTATGGATGCCCGCGAGGACATGAAAAGACGCCTTGATCCGCTGATAGACGAGCGGGCACCTTGGCTTTTTTCAGGCCGTTGGCACCATAACCTCGCGCGGCGGGCACTGATGTGGCTGCTGCGCTATCCCCAGACCGTCGAACTGGGCGCCGAGTTTCGCGACCTGCCCGCCGATGAGATCATGCGCCGCATGGCCCAGCTGATCGTGCGCGATCTGACGGTTGAGGGGCTGGAAAACCTGCCCGCCACCGGGGCGGCGCTGATCGTCTCGAACCACCCGACCGGGATCGCCGACGGGATCGTGCTGCATACGGTGATCTCGGCGGTGCGGGACGATCTGTTCATCTATGCCAATCACGACATCATGCGGGTCCTGCCGCAATGCAGCAGCCTGATCGCCCCGGTGGAATGGCGCACTGAAAAGCGCAGCCACGCCAAGACCCGTGCCACGATGGATTACACTCGCGAGGCGCTGGCGCGCGGCCGCATCGGTCTGATCTTCCCCTCGGGTCGGCTGGCCAAACGCCGAGGTCTTACGCTGCATGAGCGCCCGTGGATGGCCAGTGCGGCGATGATCGCCAAGAAATTCGACGTGCCGGTCATTCCCTTGCGTATTCGGGCGCGGAACTCGACGCTGTTCTACCTGCTGGACGCGATCCACCCGACGGTGCGGGACGTGACGCTGTTCAACGAGGTACTGAACAAGGGCGCGCAACCCTTTGCCGTCACAATAGGCCAACCAATCCAACCGGCATCCCTGCCCGCCCGCAGCGAGGAGGGCATCGCCATTCTGCGCGACGCCGTCCTGAACCTTCCGCCACCTTCGGCACAGGCCACCCAACTGTCGCAGATCCGCAGGCTGTCGCAGGTCCGCCATGCCATGACCAAGCCGCACCCGATCGAGTAAAATCGCCAGTGCGCCGCGTGTGGCCGATGCCGTGTTTGGGTATTTAAGAAACGAAGAAATCCAGAAGCGAGGCTTGAGGCTTTCTTCGTTTCTTAAATACCCATGCGACAGTGCGGCCGGCGCGGCGGTTGGCATGATGCGCGGCTCAGACCACCATATCGTCGCGATGGATCAGTGCGGCGCGGCCCGGATAGCCAAGGATCGACTCGATTTCGTCGCTGCGATGCCCCGCAATGGCGCGGGCCTCGATCGAGGAGTAGCGGATCAGGCCTGAGGCCAGCGTGCCGCCCTGCATGTCCAACACCACGACCGGATCGCCGCGGCCAAAACGACCTGCGACTTCGGTGACGCCCGCAGGCAGCAGCGATTTGCCGTGGCGCAGCGCATCCGCCGCGCCAGCATCGACGCGGACTTCACCCTTGGGCTTCATCGCCGCGATCCAGCGCTTGCGCGCGGCATGGGGGTCGGTATCCGGCAGGAACCATGTCACCCGCGCACCACCCGCCACCGCCTGCAGCGGGTGCAGGACCGAGCCCTCGGCAATCGCCATGGCGCAGCCACCGGCGACGGCGGTGCGTGCGGCCATCAGCTTGGTCTTCATCCCGCCTTTGCTCAGCCCCGAGATGGGATCGCCACCCATGGCCTCGATTTCGGGGGTGATCTGTTCGACCACCGGCAGGTGGCGGGCAGTCGGGTCGGTCTTGGGATTGGCGGTATAAAGCCCGTCCACGTCCGAAAGCAGCAGCAGCTGGTCCGCCCCGCAGGTCACAGCGATCTGTGCGGCCAAGCGGTCATTGTCACCAAAGCGGATCTCGTCCGTCGCGACGGTGTCGTTTTCATTGACGATGGGGACGACGCCCATACCCAGCAGCACCTGCATCGTCGCCCGGCTGTTCAGGTAGCGACGGCGATCGGTCGTGTCGTCCAGCGTCACCAGCAGTTGCGCCGTCTTGA
This sequence comes from Paracoccus litorisediminis, assembly GCF_009711205.1. Classification (GTDB taxonomy): domain Bacteria; phylum Pseudomonadota; class Alphaproteobacteria; order Rhodobacterales; family Rhodobacteraceae; genus Paracoccus; species Paracoccus litorisediminis. Next base: position 105,683 of record NZ_WMIG01000005.1, read on the forward strand.
CGCCATTCGGGACCAGCGCTTCCTCATAGGCGCGGGCCAGACGGATCTGGCCGACGGCAGCAGCAGCCTGTGACTGTTCCACCCGCAGGGGTCCTGCGGGCAGATCCAGAACTTTACGGCCCAGTGCGATGGCGCCCGAGGACACCAACACCACATCCGTGCCGCGCGCCCGCGCGGCAGCCACGTCGTCACACAGCGCGCGCAGCCAGTCCGCGCGCAGACCCTGCGCATCGACCAGCAGCGCCGAGCCGATCTTGACGACCAGCCGCTGCGCCCGCCCCAGTTCGGGGATTACGGCTGCCAAGGTGCGTTATCCTCTTCGGTCTGGGGAAGGCGCGACGGCGCGATCTGCGTCCACAGCGCGCGCAGCACTTCGGGCACGCCCGCCCGCGAAACACCGGACATCAGGAAGACCGGGCCGCCGATTTCGGCTTCCAGCGCGGCGCGCTTCTCGGCCAGTTCCTCGGGGTCGATGGCGTCGATCTTGTTCAGCGCGGTGACGCGCGGCTTTTCGGCCAGTGCGGGCGAATAGGCCGCAAGTTCGTTCAGAATGGTGCGGGCATCGGTCGCGACATCCTCGGCGGTTCCGTCCACCAGATGCAGCAGCACGCGCGAGCGTTCGACATGGCCAAGGAACTGGTCGCCCAGACCACGGCCCTCGGATGCACCTTCGATCAGGCCGGGGATATCGGCCATGACGAATTCATGCGCGTCGATACCGACCACGCCCAGATTCGGGTGCAGCGTGGTAAAGGGATAGTCGGCGATCTTGGGCCGCGCATTCGACACGGCCGACAGGAAGGTCGACTTGCCGGCATTGGGCAGGCCCAGCAGGCCCGCATCGGCGATCAGCTTCAGGCGCAGCCACAGCGTGCGCTCGATCCCCGGCAGGCCCGGATTGGCATTGCGCGGCGAGCGGTTGGTGGCGCTTTTGAAATGCAGGTTGCCGAAGCCGCCATTGCCACCCTTGGCCAGCAGCACGCGCTGGCCCGGTTCGGTCAGGTCGGCGATCACCGTTTCCTGATCCTCATCGAGGATCTCGGTCCCGACGGGCACCGTCAGCACGACATCGTCGCCCGAGGCGCCGGTACATTGCGAACCCATGCCATGCTGGCCGGACTTGGCAAAGAAATGCTGCTGGAAGCGGAAGTCGATCAGGGTGTTCAACCCCACGACCGCCTCGGCCCAGACGCTACCGCCACGACCACCGTCGCCGCCGTCAGGGCCGCCATATTCGATGAACTTCTCACGGCGGAAGGATACGCATCCCGCGCCTCCGCCACCCGAGCGGATATAAACTTTGGCGAGATCGAGGAACTTCACAACGCAATCCTTGGCAAAATACGGGGCAGAGCGTGGGATACGCCCTTGGCCCGTCCGGTTCAAGGGCGGCGTGGCTTTTCCCCGGCGAAGGGACAGGTTATCATCCCCGCGCCCTTGCGAAAGATGCCTGAAAATGCCCCTGACCACCTATGCCACTCTGGTTATCGCGATCGCGCTTGAGGTGGTCGGCACCACGTTCCTGCAACGCAGCCAGCAGTTCACGCAGGTTTTGCCGACGCTGATGATGGGGCTGTGCTATGCTGGATCGTTCTATTTCCTGTCGTTGACGTTGCGCACCATGCCCTTGGGCATCGCTTATGCGATCTGGAGCGCGCTTGGCATCGTTCTGGTCTCGACCATCGGGCTGGTGGTGTTCGGGCAGCGGCTGGACCTGCCCGCAGTCATCGGCCTGGGGCTGATCGTGGCGGGCGTGGTCGTGGTCAATGTCTTTTCCTCAACTGTGTCACATTGACGCGCAAGGTGGCCGTGCCGCCCTTAACATTTCGCCAATGAAGGCTAGATAAGGTCGAAAGGAGGGTCACAATGATCCACTTCGACAACAGCTACGCCCGCCTGCCCCAAGGGTTCTTCACCCGCACTGCGCCGACCCCAGTGCGCGACCCCAAGCTTGTCGCCCTGAACCTGCCACTGGCCGCGCGTCTGGGCCTTGATCCCGCATGGCTGCAAAGCCCCGAAGGCCTGCTAATGCTGGCCGGGAATACCCTGCCCGAAGGGGCGGAACCGATCGCGCAGGCCTATGCCGGTCACCAGTTCGGCGGCTTTTCCCCGCAGCTGGGCGATGGTCGCGCGGTGCTGCTGGGCGAAGTCGTGGCCCCCGACGGTGCGCGTTTCGACATCCAGCTGAAAGGCTCGGGGCCGACGCCCTTCTCGCGCCGGGGCGACGGGCGGGCTTGGCTGGGTCCGGTTCTGCGCGAATATCTGGTCAGTGAGTTCATGGCCGCCTTTGGCGTGCCGACCACGCGGGCCTTGGCCGCCGTCACCACGGGCGAGCAGGTCATTCGCGAAACCCTGCTGCCCGGCGCGGTCCTGACCCGCGTGGCGTCCAGCCATATCCGGGTCGGCACGTTTGAATTCTACGCCGCACGCGGCGACCGTGACCGGCTGCGTCTGCTGGCCGAACATGTCATCGCGCGGCATTACCCAGACGCCTCGGGTGCGGCGGACCTGCTGCAGCGCGTGGTCGAAGCGCAGGCCTATACGATTTCCTGCTGGATGGGTCTGGGCTTTATCCATGGCGTGATGAACACCGACAACATGTCGGTCTCGGGCGAGACCATCGATTACGGCCCCTGCGCCTTCATGGACGGTTACCGGCCCGACAAGGTGTTCTCCTCGATTGACGCCTATGGCCGCTATGCCTGGAACGAACAGCCCAATATCGCCGTCTGGAACCTTGCGCAGCTGGCCAGTTGCCTAGTGCCGCTGATGGGCGACAGCGACGAGGCCGTGGCCGAAGCGACGCGGATCGTCCATTCTTTCCCGGCGCTTTACCAGCGCGAATGGCTGCGCCGTTTCGCGGCCAAGCTGGGCATCACATCCCCGCGCGACACCGACCGCGCGCTGATCGAACGCCTGCTGGGCCTGATGGCCGAGGGGCAGGCCGATTTCACCCGCGTCTTTGCCGGCCTGTCCAACGGCAAGGCCCGCGACGAGTTCCTGAACCGTGATTCCTTCGACCAATGGGCCGTAGACTGGCAGGCGCGTATCAAAGATCTGCCGGACGCCGCGCAGGTCATGGCACGGGCCAATCCCCGCCGCATCCCGCGCAACCACCGGATCGAGGAAGCCATCGCACAGGCCCGCGACTCCGGCGATTACAGCCCGTTCCATCTGCTCGACGCCGCCTTGCGAGACCCGTTTACGGATCGCCCGGAATGGGACAAACTCGCCCTTCCTCCCCAGCCCGACGAGGTCGTCCAGCGCACCTTCTGCGGCACCTGAGAAGAAAGGTTCCATGCCCCAACGCACGGATCGGCTGAGACTGGCCAGCTACAACCTGCATAAATGCCGCGGCATGACCGGCCCGCACGCTCCCGAGCGAAACCTTGAGGTCATTGCCGGCATCAAGGCCGATGTGATCGCCCTGCAAGAGGTCGATTTCCGCCTTGGCCGCCGCCCCGAGGCCCTGCCCCGCGCCCAGATCAAGGAAGCGACCGGGCTGGTTCCGGCCGATTTCGTCTCGACCGGGGAAAGCTCGCTGGGCTGGCATGGCCAGACCATCCTGATGCGCCCGGAACTGGCTGAGCAGGCGACCATCCGCCGCCTGCCCTTGCCCGGATTCGAGCCGCGTGGGGCATTGGCGTTGCGCCTGCCCGGCGTCACGGTGATCGCCGTGCATCTGGGGCTGATCCGGTCCTCGCGCCGCGCGCAATTGCGCCGGATCGTGGCGCAGGCCGGACGTTTCGGCCATGACCGGTTGATCCTGACCGGCGATTTCAACGAATGGCACGACAATCGCGGGTTGGAGGCACTGGCACCGATGCATGTGCTGGCCCCCGGTCCCAGCTGGCCCGCGCCCTTTCCACGCCTGCGTTACGACCGCATCGCAGTGTCGCGCGGGATCGAAGTGCTTGATTCCGGGGTCTGGGACAATGAGACGGCGCGGCTCGCCTCGGATCACCTGCCGATCTGGGCCGATCTGGTGCTGGAACCCTGGTCCGCCGCACCCGAGCCGGGGATTTCCGGCCGTGTGAGCGATAACCCCGCTGAATGACGCTTTTCTGCATCTGCGAAGGCCGCTAAACAGCCTGCAACCATTGTCACGAGAGGGACGGAACATGACCGCCATCATCGACATTTTCGCGCGCGAGATCCTGGACAGCCGCGGCAACCCGACCGTCGAGGTCGATGTCACGCTGGAAGACGGCACGATGGGCCGCGCTGCGGTGCCCTCGGGTGCCTCGACCGGCGCGCATGAGGCCGTCGAGAAGCGCGATGGCGACAAGTCGCGCTACATGGGCAAGGGCGTGCTGGAAGCCGTCGCCGCCGTGAACGGCGAGATCGCCGAGAACCTGATCGGCGAGGATGTCACCGACCAGATCGGCATCGACCGCCTGATGATCGAACTGGACGGCACCCCGAACAAGTCGCGCCTGGGCGCGAATGCCATCCTCGGCGTGTCGCTGGCAGTGGCCAAGGCCGCAGCCGAGACCAGCGCCCAGCCGCTTTACCGCTATGTCGGCGGCACGGGCGCGCGCATCCTGCCGGTGCCGATGATGAACATCATCAATGGCGGCGAGCATGCCGACAACCCGATCGACATCCAGGAATTCATGATCATGCCGATTTCGGCATCGAGCATCCGCGAAGCCGTGCGCATGGGTTCCGAGATTTTCCACACGCTGAAAAAGGAACTGTCGGCGGCGGGTCTGTCGACCGGGATCGGCGACGAGGGCGGCTTTGCTCCGAACCTGTCCTCGGCCCGCGATGCGCTGGACTTCATCCTGACGGCCATCGAGAAGGCCGGCTACAAGCCCGGCGAAGACATCATGCTGGCGCTGGACTGCGCCTCGACCGAGTATTTCAAGAACGGCAAATACGAGATGAAGGGCGAGGGCAAGTCGCTGACCTCGGCCGAAAACGTCGCCTATCTTGAAGCGCTGTGCAACGACTACCCGATCCTGTCGATCGAGGATGGCTGCGCCGAGGATGACTGGGAAGGCTGGAAGCTGCTAACCGAAACGCTGGGCGACCGCGTGCAACTGGTCGGCGACGACCTGTTCGTCACCAATCCCGAGCGTCTGGCCGAAGGCATCGAGCAGGGCTGCGGCAACTCGCTGCTGGTCAAGGTCAACCAGATCGGCACCCTGACCGAGACGCTGGACGCCGTCCGCATGGCCGACCGCGCGGGCTATACTTCGGTGATGTCGCACCGTTCGGGCGAGACCGAGGACGCCACTATCGCCGACCTCGCCGTCGCCACTAATTGCGGCCAGATCAAGACCGGCTCGCTGGCCCGTTCGGACCGGCTCGCGAAATACAACCAGCTGATCCGCATCGAGGAAATGCTGGGCGCATCGGCCGAATATGCCGGGCGCAGCATCCTGCGCGGCTGATCGCCACGCGAATATGCGGAAAGGGCGGCCAATTGGCCGCCCTTTTCATATCCACCAGCGATGGGTCAGCGCGAAGGCGCCAAGCGCCAGTCGCTTTCGGAACTCCGAAGGCTGGACGACGGCCAGCACCTCGATCCCTTTCGGGGCCGCATCAAGGATGGGTTTGACGCCCGCGCCGGGAAACAGGATCGGTGCCACGGCACGCGACACGTGACGCCGCTGTGCCCGCGCCTCGGTCAGTTTTTGGTGCGCATGGGTGGCGATCTGCGACAATGCCTCGGGCGACGGGTCCCAAAGGCCCAGCCCCAATCCCTGAAGCGCGGGCAAGGCGGCCAACCAGTTGACCAGACCCAGCCCCTCGGCTTGCGCGGCAATGGCAGGCGTCGCCGCCGTCGGCCCATCGAGGGCCTCGGCGGCGAATTGGGCCAGCGGCACCGCCGTGTCCCGCACATAAGCCATGACAGCGTCCGGCCCGTCATGCGGTTCGCGCGCCGAATCGCGACGGCGAGCTTCGGCCAGCGCAGCCAAGGCTGCCGCACGCGGGCCCCAGGCTTCGGCCAACGGCGTCAGCAATTCATGTGACTGGGCCTTACCCTCGCCGATATCCTCGAGCCGTTCGATCCACCATTGCAGGCGCATTTCGGCGATCAGCGGCTCGTTCGAGGCCAATGGCGCGCGGGCCAGTTCAAGGTTCAACGCATAAAGCGTCAGCAGCCGGGGCCGCGCCGCAGAGGGGACCATCAGGCAGATCCCGAACCGGTCGGGATCATGTTCGCGCAGCGCATCCGCGCAGTCATCGAGACTCATGCCGGAGCCACCCGGTCGCGGATCAGCTTCCAGCGGATCGCGTCCACCAGCGCCTCAAAACTGGCATCGACGATGTTATGCGAGACGCCGACGGTGGACCAGCGATGCCCCTGCCCGTCGGCGCTGTCGATGATGACCCGGGTGACGGCATCGGTGCCGCCGCCGGTGATACGGACGCGGAAGTCGACCAGATGCATGTCCTCGATATGGGTTTGGTACGGCCCCAGATCCTTGCCCAAGGCGCGCCACAGCGCGTTGACAGGGCCGCGATCCTGCCCCTCTTCGTCCATGCTTTCGCTGACCGACAGCATCCGCTGATCACCAATGCGGACCACGACCACGGCTTCAGACACCGAGATCCGCTGCCCCAGCGCGTTCTTGCGCCGCTCGACGGTGGTGCGATAGCGCTCGACCGAGAAATAGGGTTCAAGCGTCCCAAGCTCGGCCCGCGCCAGCAGCTCGAAACTGGCCTGCGCGCCGTCATAGGCATAGCCCTGATCCTCGCGCACCTTTACCAGATCAAGAATGCGGGCCAGCGCCGGATCGTCGCGGCCGACCTCGATCCCCGCACCGGCCAGACGTGCGCGCAGGTTCGACTGCCCGGCCTGATTGGACATCGGGATGATCCGCTCATTGCCGATGATCGCGGGTTCAACATGCTCATAGGTTGCGGGATTTTTCAGGATCGCGCTGGCATGCAGCCCCGCCTTATGCGCGAATGCCGAGGCCCCGACATAGGGCGCAGCGCGCAGCGGCACGCGGTTCAGGATCTCATCCAACCGGCGCGAGATCCGGGTCAGACCGGCCAGTCCCTCGGGTGAAACGCCGGTTTGCAGCGTCGAGCGATAGGGCTCCTTCAGCAACAGCGTCGGGATCAGCGTGGTCAGGCTGGCGTTACCGCAACGCTCACCCAGGCCGTTCAGCGTGCCCTGAATCTGGCGCGCGCCTGCGTCGACGGCGGCCAGGGTGCAGGCCACCGCATTGCCGGTATCGTCATGACAATGGATGCCCAGTCGGTCGCCGGGAATGCCGCCCGCGATCACCGCACGGGTGATTTCGCCCACGCGACCCGGCAGCGTGCCGCCATTGGTGTCGCACAGCACGACCCAGCGCGCGCCTGCGTCAATCGCCACGTGCAGGCATTCCAGCGCGTAATCGGGATCGTCAGCGTAGCCGTCAAAGAAATGCTCGGCGTCGAACAGCGCCTCGCGCCCCTGCGCCACCAGATGCGCGACCGAGGCGCGGATGTTCTCAAGGTTCTCGTCCAGACCGATTCCCAACGCCTCGCGGACATGAAAGGGGTGGGTCTTGCCGACCAGACAGACCGAGGCCGTTCCCGCATTCAGCACCGCCGCCAGCACATCGTCGTTCTCAGCCGAGCGTCCCGCCCGCTTGGTCATGCCGAATGCGGTCATGGTGGCGCGGGTTTTGGGCGCTGCGTCAAAGAAGTCGCTGTCCGTCGGATTCGCGCCCGGCCAGCCGCCCTCGATATGATCGACGCCCAACAGGTCCAGCATCTGCGCAATCTCGACCTTCTCGGCCGCCGAGAACTGCACGCCTTGCGTCTGCTGCCCGTCACGCAGCGTGGTGTCGTAAAGGTAAAGGCGTTCCATCAGAGCCCTTTGAGTTCGTTAGCGTCGAAGTGGGCCATCGGCGCGAGCTCGACACCTTCGCGGCCCATCTGAACCGCGACGCCAGCGTTGGTTAGCATCTCTTTAAAGCTGTCGACTGGTGCAAAGTCCTTAGTCTGCTTTGCGACATCGCGGAGGGCTTGAAGTTTTTCCGCATATGAAGCGAGCCCCGCAACCTTTTCTCGAAGTTCCCCAATACGGGCTCCCATCTGATCAAGTTTGATCAATCCAAGAAAATCGAGGTTTGCTACCAGATCGGTCACGAGGTCGCTTTGATTGGCCATCCGATCTAGCGCCATGAGTGCAGCATGGGTGTTGAGATCGTCTGCAAGCGCCGCGACAACTGCCTCATGAGGTCCGATCATCCTTGCCTTGGCAAGATCAGCGTATTTTTCGGCCATCCAAACGTAGTCTTCGAGCTTACTCCGCGCCGCGACGGCTTTTTCCTCCGTCCAGTCCATCGGACTACGATAATGCGTCTGCATCAAAACGTATCGGATCACCTCGCCCGGAATCCCCTGATCCAGCAGGTCGCGCACGGTAAAGAAATTGCCCAAGGACTTGGACATCTTCTTGCCCTCGACCTGCAGCATCTCATTATGCAGCCAGACATTGGCAAACTGCCCATGCGGATGGGCGCAGCAGCTTTGCGCGATCTCATTCTCATGATGCGGGAATTGCAGATCGATCCCGCCCGCATGAATGTCGAAGCTCTCGCCCAGCAGCTCATAGGACATGGCCGAGCATTCGATATGCCAGCCCGGACGCCCCCGGCCCCAAGGGCTGTCCCAACCCGGCAGACCGTCATCCGAGGGCTTCCACAGCACGAAATCCATCGGATCGCGCTTGAAGGGTGCAACCTCGACCCGCGCGCCGGCGATCATGTCATCGACCGAACGCCCCGACAGCCGCCCATATTCGGGATAGGAGCGCACGTCGAACAGCACGTGCCCCTCGGCGGCATAGGCATGGCCGCGCACGATCAGAACCTCGATCATCTCGATCATCTGGCCGATGTAGTCGGTGGCGCGCGGCTCAAAATCCGGGCGTGCCGCACCCAGCGCGTCCATGTCGGCGTGATACCAGCCGATGGTTTCCTCGGTCCGCTCGCGGATCAGGTCCTCAAGCGTGCCGGGCGCGCCGGCCTGCTGACGGGCCAGTGCGGTCGCATTGATTTTGTCATCGACATCGGTGAAATTGCGCACATAGGTCACGTGATCCGCGCCATAGACATGGCGCAAAAGCCGCACCAGCACGTCAAAGACGACCACAGGCCGGGCATTGCCCAGATGCGCCCGGTCATAGACGGTGGGTCCGCAGATATACAGCCCCACGCGCGCCGGATCGATGGGGCGGAAAATCTCTTTCCCGCGGCTCTTGGTATTCGTCAGTCTGATCTCGACCATGACTTCCCTCGAATTGGGCATCCCGAACCTGTCCCGGCGCGGGCGTCATTGGTCACGAAGGAACGCCCGCCTGAATTTTCAGCCGGTAATGATGCAACGGATGGTGGCGGCGTGCAGCTTCATGCCGTTGCCTTAAACCATCGCCTTGCCTCTGCCAAGAGAGGCTGCAAGACTAAGGCCATGAGCCGCGAACTGGTCAATGAAATCTGCGCCGCACAGCCGGGGGCCGAATGGTCCGATCCCTGGGGCGGAGGCCATGATTGCTGGAAGGTCGCGGGCAAGATCTTTGCCCTGACCGGAACAGTCGGAACCCACGTCACCGTCAAGACCGAAAGTGCCGAGATGGCGTCTTTCCTGATCGAGACCGGCGTCGCCGACCGTGCCCCCTATATGCACGCAAGCTGGGTCGCCCTGCCGCTTGACGCCGCCCCCGACGAACTGGCCCACCGCATCCGCCATAGCTACCGTCTGGTCCGCACGGCCCTGTCCCGCAAGGCACAGGCCGCGCTGCCGCCGCTGTAGGAGTGAGATCCCCACGCAATTAATATTATCTATCAAATAGATAAGTTGAATTATTTATCTAATTTCGAAGCCCTTATAAAAACACACACATATCGTGCGGTTAAGGACTGCGCCTACAGCAGCAGGCGCGCAGGAAACAGGGCCACAGTCCAGAACGCTGGACAAGATCGAAGGCCGCTTAATGCCCGTGGCTATCCGGCAGCAGCTTCTTACGATCTCTGCTGCCCGCAGTTGATTCAACCAGCACCTTCGGTCGCGAGATGTTGGAAAACACCACTCTTCCCGACGGCGGTTTCCTCCCGCCTTCAGCCATCAGCATCACGGAAATGCCGAACTGCACGCCTGCAAACAGCGCGGCGTGAAAGAAGATCAGCATGAAGAAACCGATCCAGCCCGCCGGACTTGCAAACAGCAGATGGCGAAGCCCCGCGATGTCAAAGGCCACCAGCAGGACAGCGAAGATGACGCCCAGAACGGCCCCGAACATCATGCTGGAAAGGTAAAGCCGGATCAGCCTTGGCATGGCATCCCTCCTGCCGGATCAGGCAGGAAGGATAATCGGTTTCCGGAAAATTCCCAAGAGGCTCAGAAAGCCTCGGGGCGGGCCTCGCGGGCCATGTGGTCAAGCACGGCGTTCACGAATTTCGACTCGCGGCCTTCGGGGAAGAAGGATTGCGCGATGCGGACATATTCGGTGATGACGACCTTGGGCGGCACGCTCGACGCAACCAGTTCGGCTCCGGCGGCACGGAACAGCGCGCGCAGCACCGGGTCGATGCGGGCGATCGGCCATTTCGCCACCAACCCGCGATCGGTCATCTGGTCGATCTTGGACTGCCAGTTCACGACCCCATCGACGACACGGCGGAAAAGGTCTTCATCGGCCTCGGCCGAGACCATGTCCGCGTCCTCGTCCGTCCGGCCGATGCGCCATTGGCTGAATTCCGCCAGAACGCGATCGGCGGATTGGCCGCCAGCTTCCATCTGGAACAGCGCCTGTACGGCGTAAAGCCGGGCGGCCGCGGTGCGTGCCTGACGGGCTGCTTTCTCTTCCGGGCTCAGCCGGTTTCCACCTTGCCCGCTCATGCGCCGCGTGGTCCTTCAAGTTCGCCCGCAATGCGGATCACGTCTCGGTTCAGATCGGCGGCCTGTCCGGCCGGGCGGGCTTCCCAGCCGCGCTTCAGCGCGATCAGGTGCAGCGCCGCAGCAGCCGCGCCGCCACCCTTGTTCTGGCCCTGATGCTCGGCGCGGACGGCAGCCTGGTCGTAATTCTCGACCGTCAGGATGCCATTGCCGATGCAGGTGCCCTGCAGGCCCAGCAACGTCAGCCCGCGAGAGCTGTCGTTGCAGACCGTGTCGTAATGCGTGGTCTCGCCGCGGATGATGCAGCCAAGGGCGACATATCCGTCATAAAGACCGCGCGACGCCGCCAGCCCGATTGCAGTCGGGATTTCCAGTGCGCCGGGGACCTCGACCAGATCGACGGCAGCCCCGACCGACGCGGCGACAGCCTTGGCGCCGGCGACAAGCTCGTCCGCAATCTGGCGGTAATAGGGCGCGACCACGATCAGCAGCCGGACGCCGCCCTCGATCCTGGGCAGCGGCAACTGATAATGTTCGATGCTGGCGGCCATGTTCTACTCTTTGGGAATCGGACGGGTGGAATGGATCGAAAGCCCGTAGGCGTCAAGCCCGACAACCTTCACCGGAGCAGAATTCGTCAAAAGAACCAGTTCGGAAAGCCCCAATGACGACAGGATCTGCGCCCCCAGCCCGTAATGGCGCAGGGTATGGGGCGAAACCTCGCCCTGAACCGGCAATTTCTTTTCCAGATCGCGGAACAGGACGATGACACCCCTGCCCTCGCGGCCGATCTCGCGCATGGCGGCGGAAAGCTCGCCCGCATCGACGCGACCGATGCCCAGCACGTCATGCAGCGGGTCCAGCACATGCATGCGGACCAGAACCGGCTCGGGCGAGGTCAGATCGCCCTGGGTCAGGACGACATGCTCGGCCCCGGTGGTTTCATCCGCAAACAGCCGCATCATCCAGTCGCCGCCATGCAGCGAATGAACCGCACGCTGCGAGCGTTCGGCGATCAGGTTGTCGTGGCGGCGGCGATAGGCGATCAGGTCGCTGATCGTGCCGATCTTCAGGCCGTGGCGTTGTGCAAAGGCGACCAGATCGGGAAGGCGCGCCATGCTGCCATCCTCGTTCATGATCTCGCAGATCACGCCCGAGGGGCTGAGCCCGGCCAGACGGGGCACGTCCACGGCGGCCTCGGTATGACCGGCGCGGACCAGAACGCCGCCATCGCGGGCGCGCAGCGGGAAGACATGGCCCGGAGAGGCGATATCCGCCGCACCCTTGCTGGGATCGATTGCCACCGCGACGGTATGGGCGCGGTCATGGGCCGAAATGCCGGTGGTGACGCCTTCGCGCGCCTCGATCGACATGGTGAAGGCAGTCTCATGACGGCTGGAATTCTTGGGGCTCATCAGCGGCAGGCCAAGCGCGTCGATGCGCTCGCCGGTCAGGGCCAGACAGATCAGGCCGCGACCATGCATGGCCATGAAGTTGATCGCCTCGGGGGTGGCCATCTGGGCCGGGATGATCAGGTCGCCCTCGTTCTCGCGGTCCTCGTGATCGACCAGGATGAACATGCGGCCATTGCGGGCCTCCTCGATGATCTCCTCGGTGGTCGAGATCGCATCCGACCAGTCGCGCTCGACAGGTCCGGGATTGTCATACTGCATCGGCAACTCCTGCAAAGAAGGCCTGACCGCTTACGAAACCCGCAAGACCGCCCGCCGTCATCATCTCGCGCTCATGCGCAGTTTCGCCGATCATCAGAACGGCATCTCCCGGCAGGCCCTGCGCCTTGAGCCAGGATTTCATTTCGTCGCGCATCGCGGACCAGCTTGCCCCGAAGACGGCCAACTCGCGCCCCGACACCGCCCCGATCTGACGCGCCAGCACATCGGGCGCAAGGCCCGGTGCACAACCCAGATGGGGTGACGCAGCGACTGCGGCAATGCGGCCCGCTTCAGGCGCAGGCACAGCCTCGCCCCGGCGAAAGACGCCAAGCGCATTCGAGGAATAAAGAAACGCCACCAGATCGCGCCCGGTTGTGGCCCGAACACCCGCATAGGTCTTGTAGTCCAGCCCCAGCGATTTCGCGCGGCGCACCTGCAGGCGCACGACCTCGACCGGAAGCCGGGCGCCCAGAAGCTCGCGGCGCGCGACGCTCCAGCAATGGGCACGAAAACCGCTACCCATTCCGGGGCCGCCATTATGCCCGATGCCGGCCATCACCCCGCCTCGGCCAGCCGCGCGACATAGCGCGCCAGCGTGTCGATTTCCAGATTGACCGCATCGCCCGTCTTGATCGTGCCCCAGGTGGTGACCTGCTGGGTATGGGGAATGACGTTGATGCCAAAGGTCGAGCCTTCGACCTCGTTCACGGTCAGCGAGGTGCCGTTCAGCGCAACCGACCCTTTGGGGGCGATGAACTTCGCCAGTGCATCAGGCGCGCGGAAGGTGATGCGGGTGCTGTCACCGTCATCATGCATCTCCTCGACGATGGCGACGCCATCGACATGGCCCGAAACGATGTGCCCGCCCAGTTCGTCACCGACGCGCAGCGCGCGCTCAAGGTTCAGGCGCTTGCCGCCCGCCCAGCCATTCGCACCGATATTGGTCTTGGAGATGGTTTCCGCGGAAATATCGACATCGAACCAGTCGGGTCCCTTGTCCACAACCGTCAGGCAAACACCGTCGCAGGCGATCGAGGCGCCCATATCCACGCCGACCATATCGTAATGGCAGGAAATCCGGGCGCGCATATCGCCCCGCATCTCGACGTTGCTGACGGTTCCGATATCGGTGATGATCCCGGTGAACATCTTTCCCTCATGCGCAATCCTGCGCCGAGACCTAGAGCTTTGCTGCGCAATCTTCAAGCGAGGCTACGCCGATTACCGGCCAGGTTGAGAAATGCGCGTGACAGTTTCCCAATTGTCATGCATGGACTATCTTGATCTTTGCGCGACGCGTTATTTGCGATTTCTAAATTTTTCACAACTACAGGTCGTCTTGTTGCGATTCTTAAGTGTACCGTGGGAATGACGATGTGACCTTGCTTAGCCGAACGCCCGAGCCGTTATCCCCGGCCGCGCTTGCCTCACGGCCGGCCGATCAGCGCGTATTCCTGATGCTTCAGGGGCCGCATGGCCCGTTTTTCGATCAGCTTGCGGCGCAGCTGCGCAAGGCCGGGTCCAAGGTCTGGCGCGTCGGTTTCAACGCGGGTGACGAATATTTCTGGACCGTGCCCGAACGCTTCATCGCCCATACCGGTACACCCGAGGAATGGCCCGCGCATCTGGAACGGATCATTCACGACAAGCGCGTGACCGATCTGGTGCTTTACGGCGATGTCCGTCCCGTCCACGCCGCCGCGCACGAAGTCTGCAAGCGTTATGGCATCGTCCTGCATGTGTTCGAGGAAGGCTATCTGCGCCCCTTCTGGATCACCTATGAACGCGGCGGCTCGAATGGGCATTCGGCACTGATGGACGTTCCGCTGAGCGATATGCGCAATGCCCTGCGCGGTCAGCTGGGCGAGGTTCGCCGTCCGCCCGCCCATTGGGGCGATATGCGACAGCACAAGTATTACGGCGCGCTTTACCATTTCTTCGTGCTGATCGCGAACCGCCGCTACACGGGCTATCGCACGCATCGCCAGATCGGCGTGTTCCGGGAATTCCGGCTGAACCTGCGTCGGCTGCTTCTGACGCCCTTTGACACCATCGCCCAGCGACGCGAGACGGCCAGCGTCCAGCGCGGCGGCTTTCCCTATGTCCTCGTTCTCATGCAGCTTGAGCACGACTCGAATTTCGTCGCCCATTCGCGCTATGGCAGCATGGCCGATTTCACCGATGAGACGCTGACCGAATTTGCCCGCTCGGCGCCGCGCCACCACCATATCGTCTTCAAGGCCCATCCGCTTGAGGATGGCCGTGGCGGCATCCGCGCCGCCGTCGCGCGCAAGGCGGCTGAACTGGGGATCACCGACCGCGTGCATTATGTCCGGGGCGGCAAACTGGCGCGGCTGATGAATCAGGCGCGGGCGGCGGTAACGGTGAATTCGACCTCGGCCCAGCAAGCCTTGTGGCGCGGCCTGCCCGTCAAGGCGATGGGCCGCGCGGTCTATGACAAGGCGGGATTGGTTTCCCGCCAAAGCCTGTCCGAGTTTTTCGCCGATCCCGAACCGCCAAATGCCTGGGCCTATCGGCGTTTCCGCGATTTCCTGCTGGAAAGCAGCCAGGTGCCGGGCGGATTTTATGCCGAGCGCTCGCGCGCCCATACCCTGCGCTTTGTCGTCGACATGATCCTTGCTGCCGAAGACCCTTATCAGGCCCTGCTGGCCGGGCGCGGGAAATATCGGCAACAGATGGAGCATTATGCTCAATGAATGGTTGCGAATTGTTGGCAAACCACAAAAGCCTGATTTAATCTGGCCACAAAACATGTTTGGGCAAAGCCCAAAAAGGACGAGAGACAGGAGTAACAGCTTGACCACATTTGATTTTTCGCACAGCAGCGGCGGCGGAGCCATGCAAACGCGCCGCTCCTGGGGCGTCAGGATGGGTCAATTCGCACTGGTCGGAGCGGTTGTTTTCGTTTCTGCCTGCGGCCTGCCGCGCTCGGGCCCGACCCGTGGCCAGATTTATAGCGGCGATGTCGCCAAGGGTGGCTCGACCAACATCGTCAATGTCGACGACCGGGTGACGCGGGCAGCGAACTTTACGCCCGCCTATGGTTTCGGCGCGGATTTCCAGCGCGCCGGACAGGTCGGTGCGGATGAGGTGCGCCCCGGCGACGTGCTGGGTCTGTCGATCTGGGAAAACGTCGATGACGGGCTGCTGGCCTCGATGGGCTCCAGCTCGACCCAGCTGCAGCAACTGCAGGTCGACAGCAACGGCTATATCTTCGTGCCCTATGCCGGTCGCATCCGCGCGGCAGGCAACAGCCCCGATGAGCTGCGCCGCATCATCACCCAGAAGCTGGAAACCCAGACCCCCGATCCGCAGGTCATGGTGACCCGCGTCGCCGGCGATGGCGCGACCGTTTCGGTCATGGGCAAGGTCAACGGTCAGGGCGTCTTCCCGATCGAGCGCCCGACCCGCACCCTGTCGGCAATGCTGTCCAAGGCGGGCGGCGTCTCGATCGAGCCGGAAGTGGCGGTTGTCACCGTCAAGCGCGGCGGCGCCACCGGCAAGGTCTGGCTACGTGACCTGTATTCCAGCTCGCGCAATGACATTGCCCTGCGCCCCGGCGACATCATTCTGGTCGAGGAAGACCAGCGCAGCTTCACCGCGCTAGGCGCGCTTGGCGGCCAGACCAAGGTTCCGCTGGGCAATGAAGAAATCAACGCGATCGAGGCCGTGGCCATGGTCGGCGGGCTTTCGACCTCGCTGGCCGATCCCAAGGGCGTCTTCATCCTGCGCGAAGAGCCGCAATCGGTTGCCCGCGCGGTGCTGGGCCGCTCGGATGTCTATGGATCGCAGCGCATCGCCTATGTGCTGGACCTGACCAAGCCCGACGGCATGTTCATGGCCCGCGACTTCCTGATCCGCGATGGCGACACCGTCTATGTCACCGAAGCGCCGATGGTTCAGTGGACCAAGACGCTCAACGTGATCCTTGCCCCGGTCAACCAGATCCGCACGACCGAAAGCGGGTTCTGAGTTCATGCCCGAAACGTTCAAGGCCGCCGGAGATCTCCGGCGGCTTTTTGTTTTCAACGGCGGATTCTTTAGGCAACCACGGCTGCACCGCATCCTGACCCTGTCGGGATGGAAACCGGTGCTGGGCCTGCCCGGACCCGAAGACGTGATCGGGCTTTGGGGTGCCAGCCCCACCGCATGGCGCGGCGAGGCGATGGCACGGCGCAGCGGTGCGGGGTTGCTGCGGGTCGAGGATGCCTTTTTGCGCTCAATCCTGCCCGGACGCGCCCGTGGTCCGGTGGCCGGGCGCGGGCCGGTCGGGCTGATCATGGACCCGCTGGGCCTGCATTTTCGACCCGACCAGCCGTCGCTGATCGAAACGCTGATCCCCTCGCCCAAGGCGCAGGCCTGCAAGACTGAGGCCGCGCAGGCGATCGAACGCCTGATTGCGGCGGATCTGTCGAAATACAACGCGCATCTGCCGGATGCCGCCCTACCGCCGCCGGGCTATGTTCTGGTGATCGACCAGACCCGCGGGGACGCCTCGTTGCTGGGGGCCGGGCGCGCCGAGTTTCTGGCGATGCTCAATGCGGCGCGGGACGAAAATCCCGGCAGACCGCTGGTCATTCGCAGCCATCCCGAAACCGCGGCGGGGCTGAGACCCGGACATTTCACCTCGGACGATCTGCATGCGGGCGAAAGCCTCTGCGACGGACCGGTTTCGCCATGGGCACTGCTGCGCAGGGCCGAGGCGGTCTATGTCATGTCATCGCAACTGGGGTATGAGGCGATGCTGGCGGGCCACGTCCCCCGCGTCTTTGGCCAACCATTCTACGCAGGCTGGGGCCTGTCGCGGGATCAGCACCGCTTTCCCCGCCGCATGCCCGCCGAAATCACCCAGCTTTTCGCGGCCAGCCACCTGCTTGCGCCGACATGGTATGATCCCTGCGCCGACCGCCTGACCGATTTCGAAGGGGCGCTGCGCCAGATCGAGGCCGAGGCAAGGGCGTGGCGGCAGGACCATGCCGGGCATCTGGCCTATGGCATGCGGCTGTGGAAGCGCCCGTTCCTGTCGCAGGTGTTCGGGGGCGGCAAAGGTGTGCGCTATACGAACCACCCCTTACCCAAGGTGACGCTGGCATGGGCAGGCAAGGCCGAGGGATTGCCACAGGCAATCCGGGTCGAGGACGGCTTCCTGCGCTCTCGCGGTTTGGGGGCCGAATTGGTGCCACCGCTATCGCTGGTCGCCGATGATCTGGGGATCTATTACGATCCCACCCGCGAAAGCCGGTTCGAACGGATCATGGCCGAACCGCTGTCGCCCGGTGGTGCGGAACGTGCTGCGGCGCTTGGTCAGGCGCTGATCGCGGCAGGCGTTACGAAATACAACCTTGGCGGCGCGCTTCCGCCCCTGCCGCCCGGCAATCGCATCCTTGTGCCCGGACAGGTCGAGGATGACGCCTCGATCCGGTTGGGTGCGGGACTTGAGCGGACGAACCTTGCCTTGCTGGAGCGGGTCCGGGCCGAGAACCCCGAAGCCGTGGTGATCTACAAACCACATCCCGATGTCGAGGCCGGCTTGCGTCCCGGTCTGATCCCCGATGCCGATATGGCGCGGCTGGCGGATGTTATCGCCCGCAACAGCAGCGCGGCCGTGCTGATGGCCGCGGTGGATGAGGTCTGGACCATCACCTCGACCCTGGGGTTCGAGGCTTTGCAGCGCGGCCTGAAGGTGACGACGCTGGGCGCGCCCTTCTACGCGGGCTGGGGCCTGACCCGCGATTTGGGGCAGATACCACAGCGCCGCCAGACTCGCGCCGATCTGCACCGCCTGATCCATGCCGCGCTGATCGCCTATCCGCGTTACCACGATCCGGTCAGCAACCTGCCCTGCCCGCCCGAGATCGCGCTGGCGCGCCTGTCCGACCCATCGCTGAAGCTGCGCGGCAGCCCGGCGCTGCGTGTGTTGGCCAAGGCGCAGGGCGTGCTCAGCAGCTATGCTTGGATCTGGCGGCGCTAGTCCCGCAGCCAGCGATGCATGACATCCGGCCCGATCCGCCGGCATTCGACCAAGCGGAAGCGTGGCGCGTCGGCCAGATGCTGTAGCCCCATCGAGGCAATGCCGGGTCGCGCATCGCCACCCAGAACCAACCCGGCGCTGTAGCCGATCAGTTGGTCGACCAGCCCTGCCCGCATCAGGCCGGCAGCCAGAACGCCGCCACCCTCACAGAACACCCGCGTCAGCCCACGCGCGCCAAGCTCGGCCATGAACTCGGCGGGTTCGCCCGAGACTTGCCAGAGCGGCCCATGCTCCGGCCCATCCGGCGGCATATCCAATACCTTCTGCGACGACACGACGATCCGCACCGGTTGCCGGACCGTTCCCATACCACGCACGTTCAGCGCAGGCCGGTCGGCGCGGGCGGTTCCACCGCCGACCATGACCGCGTCATGGGTCAGGCGCAGGGCGTGGACATGGCGTCGCGCCTCGGGGCCGGTGATCCACTGGCTTTCACCCGAGGCCGTGGCAATACGCCCGTCAAAGCTGCTGCCCAGCTTCAGGGTCAGCATCGGACGGCCCTGCGTGATGCGAGTCAGGAAACCGCGCTGCTGCTGCCGCGCACGCGCTTCGGCCACGCCCTGAGTGACCTCGATCCCTGCCGTCTGCAGCATGGCGATGCCGCGCCCGGACACGCGGGGGTCGGGATCGGTCAGGGCCACGACGACGCGGGCCACACCGGCCGCGATCAACGCCTCGGCGCAGGGCGGGGTCTTGCCGTGATGGGCGCAGGGTTCCAGCGTGACATAGGCGGTTGCGCCGCGTGCGGCATTACCCGCCTGCGCCAGCGCCATCGTCTCGGCATGCGGACGGCCCCCGGGCTGGGTCCAGCCCCGGCCAAGGACGCGCCCATCGCGGATGATGACACAGCCAACGGCGGGATTGGGCCAGGTATTGCCCAGCCCCCGCGTGGCCAATGCCAGCGCATGAGCCATGTGGCGTTGGTCGGCGGGACGCAGGTCGATCACTCGTCGTTCGGCCCCGGACGCAGTTCCGAGACGAACTTGTCGAAATCGTCCGCCGCCTGGAAGTTCTTGTAAACGCTGGCAAAGCGCACATAGGCAACGGTGTCGATCCGGGCCAGAGTCTCCATCACGATCTCACCGATGACCTTCGAGGGGACGTCGGTATCACCCATGCTTTCCAGCCGCCGCACGATGCCCGAGATCATCTGGTCGATGCGCTCGGGGTCGATGGGGCGCTTCTGCATGGCGATGCGGATCGAGCGCTCCAGCTTGGTGCGGTCGAAATCCTCGCGCCGCCCGCTTGACTTCACGACCACCAGATCGCGAAGCTGGACGCGCTCATAGGTGGTGAAGCGCCCGCCGCAGGCCGGGCAGAACCGGCGACGACGGATCGCGACATTGTCTTCGGCAGGACGCGAATCCTTCACCTGGGTGTCCACATTTCCGCAGAACGGACAGCGCATCCCTTGTCCTCTGATTTGCCCAAACCTCAGCCAGTATAGGCATAGCCAAACTGCTTGGGTAGCCCGCAGATTTGGCCACAAGATAAGCCAGACAGGAATTTCGCATGCGACACATTTTCCTGATCCGCACATCTCGACACAACGCGTCAGCCCGTGCAACATGCCCGCGTCAACCGCCAGGAGAGGTTGACCAACGCGGAGGAAAACATGAATAAAAACAGCAAATTTGACCGGCGCAGCTTTATGACCCGTGCCGCTGTCGGCGGTGCGACCGCCGCGGCCGGCGCCGCCCTCGCCGCTCCTGCAATCGCGCAGGAAATGCCGGAAGTGAGGTGGCGTCTGGCCTCGTCCTTCCCGAAATCGCTGGACACGATCTATGGCGGCGCGGAAGTGCTGTCGAAATACCTGTCGGAAGCGACCGGCGGCAAGTTCCAGATCCAGGTCTTTGCCGCGGGCGAGATCGTTCCCGGTCTGCAGGCGCAGGATGCCGTCACCGATGGCACCGTCGAAGCCTGCCACACCGTCGGCTATTACAGCTGGGGCAAGGACCCGACCTTCGCGCTTGGCGCGGCTGTGCCCTTCGCGCTATCGGCGCGCGCCCATAACGCCTGGCAATATCATGGCGGCGGGATCGACCTGTATAACGAATTCCTGGCGACCTATAACATCTACGGCCTTCCGGGCGGCAATACCGGTGCCCAGATGGGCGGCTGGTTCCGCAAGGAAATCAACACCGTCGGCGACATGAAGGGCCTGAAGATCCGCGTCGGCGGCTTTGCCGGCAAGGTAATGGAGCGTCTGGGCGCCGTGCCCCAGCAGATCGCGGGCGGCGACATCTATCCGGCGCTGGAAAAAGGCACGATCGACGCCTCGGAATGGGTCGGCCCCTATGACGACCAGAAGCTGGGCTTCTACAAGGTCGCACCCTACTACTATTATCCCGGCTGGTGGGAAGGTGGCCCGACGGTCCACTTCTTCTTCAACAAGGCGCAGTACGAGTCGCTGCCGGACCATTACAAATCGCTTCTGCACACTGCCGCGCAGGCCGCCGATGCGAACATGCTGCAGAAATACGACCACCTGAACCCGATCGCGCTGAAGGAGCTGGTCGCCGCTGGCGCACAGCTTCGTCCCTTCAGCCAGGAAATTCTAGACGCCTGCTTCAAGGCCGCCAACGAGGTCTATGCCGAGTTGGACGCCTCGAACCCGGCCTTCAAGAAGATCTGGGACTCGCTCAAGGAGTCGCGCGCGAACTGGTATCTGTACAACCAGACCGCCGAATACACCTATGACACGTTCATGATGATCCAGCAGCGCAACAGCCTGCTGTAAGCATCTGTAAAAATGACGAAACGTCGCCGCGGGACAGACCCTGCGGCGACGTTTTCACATCTTTTCCCGGAATGAACCCGCCGCTATCTTCGCCCCCATTCCGGAGGAGGAAATATATGGACAGACGTTCGTTCCTGCGCACTGGCGCAGTCGGTTCGGTTGCGGCCACGACCCTAGCCGCCCCTGCCATTGCGCAAGCCGCGCCCAAGGTTCAGTGGCGCATGACTTCGAGCTATCCGAAATCGCTGGATACGATCCACCAAGGCGCGGTGACGCTGGCGGAATATGTCCGCGGCATGACCGATGGTAATTTCGAGATTCAGGTCTTTGCCCCTGGCGAGATCGTGGGCGGTCTGCAAGCTGCCGATGCCGTGGCCGATGGCACGGTCGAGGCCGCCCATACCTCGTCCTATTACTATTGGGGCAAGGACCCGGTCTGGGCGCTGCCCACCGCCATCCCCTTTGGTCTGAACCCCCGCCAGCAGAACGCATGGTTCTATTACGGCGGTGGCAATGACATGATGAACGAATTCTATGCCACCCAGAACCTGTATGGCCTGCCCCTTGGCAATACCGGCGCGCAGATGGGCGGCTGGTATCGCAAGGAAATCAACACCGCCGAGGACCTCAAGGGCCTGAAAATGCGGATCGGCGGTTTCGCGGGCAAGATCATGGAGCGTCTGGGCGTCGTGCCGCAGAACATTCCCGGCGGCGACATCTATGCGGCGCTGGAAAAGGGCACGATCGACGCGGTGGAATGGGTCGGCCCCTATGACGACGACAAGCTGGGCTTCGTCAAGGTCGCACCCTATTACTACTATCCCGGCTGGTGGGAAGGCGGCGCGACGCTGCACGCGATGTTCAACCTGAAGGCATGGAACGACCTGCCGGAATCCTACCGCACCGCGCTGAAGGTCGCGTCTCAGGCCGTGACCTGCGACATGATGGCGAATTACGACTGGAAGAACCCCGACGCCCTGCTGCGTCTGGTCGGCGCGGGCGCGCAGCTGCGCCCGATGTCCGAGGCGATCATGGATGCCGGTTTCGCCGCCAGCCAGCAGGTCTATGCCGAGATCAGCGCCGAAAACCCGACCTTCAAGAAGATCTACGACTCGATTGCGGCGTTCCGGGGCAAGTCATTCCAGTATCAGCAGATCTCGGACTACACCTACGACACCTACATGATGATCCAGAAACAGAAGGGCAGTATCTAACCCGCCCCGAAGCCTTGCAGGAAAAGGAAAGGCGGCCCGAAGGCCGCCTTTTGTCGTTCAGTTTGCCGGCGGGGTCGCCGGGGCGCTGAGCCCCGGAGGCGGACCCGACAGCGGATCGATCCCACCCGAAGCAGGGGCCGGGGTCGCAGGTGCCGGGGCCGTCGAGGGTGCCGGTGCGGGCGCGCCGAAATTCGGCACTCCACCCAGACCACCCGGCGCGGTGCCGGGGGCTGCGCCCGGTGCGCCGAACGGATTGCCCAAGCCGCCGCCCAGACCGCCCAGACCGCCACCGGCCGGGATCTCGATCTTGACGTTCGAGGTGTCGATCGGCGGCCCCTTGTAGTGCATGACCAGTCCGGGGAAGGCCATCACGATGCCAACCATCACCAGCTGGATGATCACGAAGGGAATGGCCCCGCGATAGATCTGCCCGGTGGTCACCGGATCCATCGTCTTTCCCGTGACCTTGTCCTGATAGGGTGCCTTGGGGGCCACCGAACGCAGGAAGAACAGCGAGAAGCCGAAGGGCGGATGCATGAAGCTGGTCTGCATGTTGACGCCCAGAAGGACGCCGAACCAGATCAGGTCGATCCCCATCGCCTCGGCTGCCGGAGCCAGCAGCGGAACGATGATGAAGGCCAGTTCAAAGAAGTCGAGGAAGAAGGCCAGCAGGAAGACCAGCACCGACACCGCGATCAGGAAGCCATATTCGCCCCCCGGCAGCGAGGTCAGCAGATGCTCGACCCAGATATGCCCGTTCACGCCATAGAAAGTCAGCGAGAAGACCCGCGCGCCGATCAGGATGAACATGACAAAGGCCGACAGCCGCGTCGTCGCCAGAAGTGCCCCGCGGATCACCTCAAGGTTGAGGCGACCTTTCAGGCCCGCCAGAAGCAGCGCGCCGACCGCGCCCATTGCGCCGCCTTCGGTGGGCGTCGCAATGCCAAGGAAGATCGTGCCCAGAACAAGGAAGATCAGCGCCAGCGGCGGGATCAGCACGATGATGACCTGCTGCGCCAAGCGCGACATCAGGTTGATCTTCAGCGACTTGTCCAGCAGCGCCGCGACATAGATCACGATGATCGCCAGCGCAGGCGCAAGGATGTCGGCATCCTTGCCGTGGGTCGGATACATCCATTTGAAGGTCAGATAGCCCATCAGCCCAGTCGCGGCGAGCGCCACGAACAGCGAAGTCACGCCCGAACCCAGCGTGCGGGCCTCTTTCGGCAGCGCCGGCAGCAGATGCGGCCGCATGATCGACATGACAAAGATATAAGCCATGTAGAGGCCGGTCAGGACCAGACCGGGGATCAGCGCGCCCTTGTACATGTCGCCGACGGAACGGCCCAGCTGGTCGGCCAGAACGATCAGCACCAGCGACGGCGGAATGATCTGCGCCAATGTCCCCGAGGCCGCGATGGTCCCCGAGGCAATGCGCCGGTCATAGCCGTATCGCAGCATGATCGGCAGCGAGATCAGGCCCATGGCGATCACCGAGGCCGCGACGACCCCGGTCGTGGCCGCCAACAGCGCGCCGACGATGATGACCGCATAGGCCAGACCGCCACGGATCGGGCCGAACAGCTGACCCACAGTGTCCAGCAGGTCCTCGGCCATGCCGGATTTCTCCAGCACGATGCCCATGAATGTAAAGAATGGAATGGCAAGTAATGTCTCGTTCGACATCACCCCCCATAGCCGCTCGGGCATCGCATTCAGCAGCGGCCAGCTGAGGTTGATCGAACCGCCCGAAAGCGGCGCAAGTTCAACGCCGATGACAAAGAATAGCAGACCGTTCGCGGCCAGCGCGAAGGCGACCGGATAGCCGTAAAGCAGGAACAGGACCAGCGAGGCGAACATGATCGGAGCCATGTTCTGCGCAATGAACTCCATCATTTGCGGTTCTCCTCGCGGCCGGGTTCGTCTTCCAGCGCGGCTTCCATGTCGCGGGCCATCGCCTCGCCCTCAAGGGCGGCGGCGGCGTGGTGCGAAACGAAGGGGTTCGGATCGGGAATGATGCCGCGCATTACGGCGATCTTCTTGATGATTTCGGAAATGCCCTGAAAGAACAGCAGGATGAAACCGGCCAGCAGCATGGCCTTGGCCGGCCACAGGATCAGCCCGCCCGAGTTGGTCGAGACCTCGCCGCTGTGATAGCTGCGCATTACCCAGGGCGTCAGGTAATAGATCATCAGGGTGACGAAGGGCATCAGGAACAGGCAGTGGCCGATCAGGTCGATCCAGTGCTGACGGCGCCGCGACCACATCCCGTAGATGATGTCGATGCGGATATGCTCGTTTTCCTTCAGCGTGTAGGCCGCAGCGCCCAGAAAGGCCGCTCCGTAAAGATACCATTGCAGTTCAAGCCAAGCGTTCGAGGATACGTTCAACACCTTGCGGATGATGGCGTTGCCCGCGCTTACCAGAACTGCAACCAAGATCAGCCAGGTCACTGCCCTGCCGATGATGGTGTTGACGCGGTCAATGCCGCGTGACAGGCCCAAAAGGCCACCCATGCCAAAAACCTCCCCTTTTCAATCAGCCGCCCCTCCAAAGTGCGGCCCGCCGGTCTAACCGGTCTTCTATTTTCGTATGAAGGAACGCCAAAAGCCGGTCAAGCAGCGTGCGGCGATGCAGCAACCAGCAGGGCCAGAAGCGTGGCAAGCTCGCCCGTCTGTTGCAACGCGCCCAGCACGTCGCCGGTCTGTCCGCCCAGCCTGCGATGGGCCTGACGGGCCAGCAGCGCCTGAGCGCCAAGGCAGGCAAGCGGGGGGAAAACGGCGGCCGCAAACGGAGCAATTTCCGAAATAGTGAATATAAATAATGGGATAATTGATAAAACTACGGCGGATGCCGCAGCCTTACCCGACGGCCTGCCCGCCGCGCGACCCAGACCGTCCTCGCGGGCGGGCGGCATCAGCGCCAAGGCCGCGCTCATGCCCGCGCGCGACAGCATTGCCGCCGCGATCAGGGAAATTGCCGCAAGAATGGGCGACAGTCCCCCCAGCTGTGTCAGGCAGGCCGCGCGCAGCCCCAGAACCAGCGACAGCGCCAGCACGCCATAGCTGCCGATGCGGGAATCGCGCATGATTTCAAGGCTGCGAGCGCGGGTCGCACCACCACAGCCATCGGCGTAATCGGCCAGCCCGTCCTCATGCAGGCCGCCAGTCAGCCAGACCTGCACGCCGATGGCGAGGATCGCGGCGATAGCGGCGGACAGGCCAAGGGCATCGGCCAGCAACAAGACCGCCGCAGCAGCCGTGCCGACCGCCAGCCCGGCCACGGGAAATACCCATGCCGCCTGCGACAGGGGCACGGGCGACTGCGGCAGGAACCGGCCCAGCGGCAACCGCGTCAGCCAGACCAGCGCAGTTACCGCCTGAAGCCAAAGCCTAGCCAATGCCCGCCTCGGCAAAGGTCGCCATGCCGTTGTGGCATTCCAGCGCCGCCCGCAGGATCAGCAGCGCCACTGCCGCGCCCGAGCCCTCGCCCAGCCGCATGTCCAGCGTGACCACCGGCTTTTTCTTCATCACGGCGATCAGGCGGCGATGGCCCGGTTCGGCGCTTTCATGGCCGATCAGGCAATGATCCAGCGCCTGCGGGTCATTGACCAGCAGTGTGCCCGCCGCAGCCGAGCAGATGAAGCCGTCAAGGATCACCGGAATGCCCAGCTCTCGTGCCCGGATCACTGCGCCGCAGATTGCCGCCTGCTCGCGCCCGCCATAGGAGCCAAGGATCGAGGCCGCCGTGGCCGCGCCCTTGTGACGATCCAGCCCGGCATTCACCGCGCGGATCTTGTTGGCCATGATATCATCATCTGCGCCGGTGCCTGGCCCGACCCAATCCTCGGCCCTGCCGCCGAAAGTCGCGGCGGCCAGGGCTGCGGCGACGGTAGAGTTGCCGATGCCCATTTCGCCCAGCAGGATCACGTCCGCCTCGACGTCGACGGCGTTCTTGCCGATCTGGATTGCGGTCACCAGATCGGCAACCTCCATCGCCATGCCTTGGGTGAAATCCTGCGTGGGCTGATCCAGATCCAGCGGGATCACCGTCAGTTCGGCCCCGGCCAGACGGCATAGCTGGTTGATCGCAGCGCCCCCGGCCTGAAAATTCGCGACCATCTGGGCAGTGACCTCGACCGGGAACGGGTTCACCCCCTGCGCGGTCACGCCGTGGTTGCCGGCAAAGACCAGCGCCTGGGCGCGCTCGATCCTGGGGCGTTCGGCGCCCTGCCAGCCCGCCATGAACACGGCCAGTTCCTCCAGCCGCCCAAGCGATCCGGGGGGCTTGGTCAGCTCGGCCTGACGCGAGCGGGCGGCCGCAGCGGCCGATTCATCGAATGGTTTCAAGGCGTCCCTCTTTGCGGTTTCAGTTGCAGGGGAAGACCGCTGACCGAGATCCAGACCTCGTCGGCAATTCCCGCAACCGCCTGGTTCATCCAGCCATGCTCGTCCCGGAAGCGGCGCGCAAGCGCATTGTCGGGAACGATGCCCAGCCCCAGCTCGTTCGTGACCAGAACGACCGGGCCGCGCTGTTTGCGCAACACATCGCCAAGGGCACGAATATGCGGGGCGGGATCGCCCGCCGCCAGCAGATTCGACAGCCACAAGGTCAGGCAATCGACCAGTCGCACCGTCTGCCCGTCATCGCTGCGTTGAAGGGCACCGGGCAGATCGACCGGTTCCTCGATCGTCTGCCAACCCTCGCCCCGACGGTCTTGATGCAGCCGGATACGCTGCGTCATTTCGTCATCCCAGGCCTCGGCCGTGGCGATGTAGATACGCGGCCCCGAAAAGCGCGAAGCCATTGATTCCGCCAGCGCAGACTTTCCCGAACGGGCGCCTCCGGTGACCATGATGATGTGTTGGGCAGTTTCCATGCCTTGTATCATGCACAGCCGTGGCTGCGACAAAAGTCCGAAATCCTGCTTGCTGTCAGACAGATTTCGCGCAACAGATTACGCATTCGCGCGCGGGTGGAGGACCCCGACATACGCGCCAAGAACATACTCAGAGAGGTGAAATCCATGAATCGTCTGCTTCTGACCACGGCCCTGACACTGGGTCTGGCTGTGCCCGCGCTGGCCGTCACACCCGCCCCCGGCGAAAAGCTTGCCGCCAACCAGACCTACACTTTCTGGCTGCTCGACGCGATCAAGACCACCGACCCGCACAAGAACTCGGATGTCGAAGGCTCGGACGTGATCCGCCAACTGTTCGAAGGCCTGTTGAACGAGGACGCCAAGGGCGCCCCGATTCCGGGCGTCGCGACCAAGTTCGATCTGTCCGACGACAAGCTGACCTATACCTTCCACCTGCGCCCCGAGGCGAAATGGTCGAATGGCGATCCGGTCACCGCGAATGACTTCGTCTACAGCTGGCGTCGTCTGGCCGATCCGGCCACCGCCTCGGAATATGCGTGGTTCATGGAGCTGATGAACGTCGAAAACGCACCCGCCGTGGTCAAGGGCGAGAAGAAGCCCGAAGAACTGGGCATCAAGGCGATCGACGACCACACGCTGGAAGTCAAACTGACCGCGCCGACCCCCTATTTCCCGAAAATGGTCACGCATAGCTCGACCTTCCCGGTGCCGCAGAAGGTCGTCGAGGCCGAGGGCGACAACTGGACCCAAGCTGGCAAGCTGGTCGGCAACGGTGCCTTCACCCTGACCAGCCACGATCTGGGCGTCCAGATCAGCATGGACAAGAACCCGAACTACTGGGACGCGGCGAATGTGGTCATGGAGCACATCAAGGGCCTGACGGTGAACGACAACAACGTCGCCCTGACCCGCTACAAGGCCGGCGAGCTTGACCGCGTGCAGATCCCGGCCGGCCAGTATCCGAGCCTGGAGAAAGAGTTCCCCGATCAGGCGATCTCGATCCCCTACTCCTGCTCGTATGGCTACCTGTTCAACCTGTCTGACAAGGGTCCCGAAGCGCTGAAAGACGTCCGCGTCCGCAAGGCGCTGTCCTATGCGATGCAGCGCGACGTGGTCGTCGACAAGATCCTGCAAGGTGGCCAGAAACCGTCCTACAACTGGACCCATTGGGCGATCGAAGGCTTCCAGATGCCGGAAATCGACTATGCCGCATGGACCCAGGCAGAGCGCATGGAAAAAGCCAAGGCCCTGCTGGCCGAGGCTGGCTACGGCCCCGACAAGCCGCTGAAGCTGACGCTGCAATACAATACCGACGAGAACCACAAGAAGATCGCCGTCGCAGCCCAGCAATTCTACAAGCAGCTTGGCGTCCAGATCGAGCTGAACAACGTCGAATGGAAGGTCCATACCGACCGCCTGCAATCGCAGGATTTCGAAATGGCCCGCTACGCATGGTGCGCGGACTATAACGAGGCGTCGACCTTCCTCGATTATTTCCGCTCGACCGGCATGAACTACGGTAAGTTCAACAATGCCGAGTTCGACAAGCTGCTGGACGAATCCAAGACCGCAGCTGACCCGAATGTCCAATACACAGCGGCTGAAAAAATCATCGCCGAGGAAATGCCGCTGGTCCCGATCTATCAGTACGCCAAGGTCGACATGATCAGCGACGCGATCAAGGGCCTGCCGACCGAGAACGTCATGAACGACTGGCTCGCCAAAGACATCTACCGGATCGAAAAGTAACCTTTTGGCGGCGGCCCCCGTTGCGGGGCCGCCCTGCCGAAACTGTCCGGCACCTTACGCGGGAACCTGAACATGTTCGGATTCATCCTTCGGCGGCTCGCTGTCGCCATTCCGACGTTGCTACTGCTCATCGTCCTTTCCTTCCTGCTGATGCATGCGGCCCCCGGCGGCCCCTTCACGCAGGAACGCGCCCTGCCCCCGCAGATCATCGCGAACCTCAATGCGAAATACGGTCTGGATGAGCCCTTGTGGCGCCAGATCATCAATTACGTCTGGGGGATCGTCGCGCATTTCGATTTCGGGCCTAGTTTCGTCTATCCCGACCGCACGGTGAACCAGATCATCGCAGCCGGTTTCCCGGTCACGCTGACCTATGGCGGCATCGCCTTTGTCGCGGCGGTGCTGGTCGGCGTTTCACTGGGCGTCTCGGCTGCCATCCGGCAAAACAGCTGGGTCGACTATCTGGCCGTCGGCACCTCGATCGGCGCGCAGGTGCTGCCGAACTTCGTCATGGCCCCGATCCTTGTGCTGGTCTTCACGCTGTGGCTGGGCTGGCTGCCCGGCGGCGGCTGGGGTGGGCCGATCTACTGGATCATGCCGGTCGTGGCGCTTTCGACCAGCTTCATGGCTTCGATCGCGCGGATCACGCGGTCATCCATGCTTGAGGTGCTGGGCTCGAACCACATCCGTACCGCCCGCGCCAAGGGCCTGTCGGAAAGCAAGGTCATCCTGCGCCACGCGCTGAAACCGGCGCTGCTTCCGGTGATCAGCTATCTTGGCCCGGCATTCGTGACGATGATCACCGGCTCGGTCGTGGTCGACATGTATTTCTCGACCGGCGGCATCGGGCGCAGCTTCGTCGATTCAGCGCTGAACCGCGACTATGCGGTAATGATGGGGATCACCATCCTTGTCGGCGCGCTGACCATCCTCTTCAGCCTCGTGGTGGACGTGCTTTACGCATGGATCGACCCCAAGATCAGGTACTGAGCCATGATCGACACTCAACAAATGCAATCCCTCGCCGCGCGCATGACCGAGGCCGAGGTCAAGGGCCGCAGCCCTTGGGCCGATGCCCGCCGCCGCTTCCGCAGGAACAAGGCGGCAATGGTCAGCCTTGTCATCCTGATCCTTGTCGCGCTGTTTGCAATCTTCGGGAACTCGCTGGCCGGATGGTCCAACGAGGAAATGGATTTCGAGGTCATGGGCAATGCCGCCACGATGGGCATGCCCAGCTTCGCCAATGGCCATTATTTCGGCACCGACGATCTGGGACGCGACCTGTTCTCGCGCACCGTGCAGGGCACGCAGGTGTCGCTGATGGTCGGTCTGATCGGCGCAGGCATCGCGGTCATCGTCGGCACGCTTTACGGCGCAACTGCCGGCTATGTCGGCGGACGCACCGATGCGATCATGATGCGCACGGTCGATATCCTGCTGGCCATTCCTTATATGTTCGTCCTGATCCTGCTGCTGGTGATCTTTGGCCGGTCCATGTCCATGCTGTTCCTGGGCATTGGGCTGATCTCATGGCTGGAAATGTCCAGAATCGTTCGAGGTCAAACCCTTAGCCTCAAGAACCGAGAATTCATCGAGGCCGCGCGCGCCACCGGCGTCCCGGGCTGGAAGATCATCATCCGCCACATCGTCCCGAACCTTCTGGGTGTCGTCGCGGTCTATGCGACGCTGCTGGTGCCACTGATGATCCTTTCGGAAAGCTTCATCAGCTTCCTCGGCCTTGGCGTGCAGGAGCCGCTGACCTCATGGGGCGCGCTGATTTCCGAGGGCGCGGGCACGATGAACTATGGCACGCTTTGGCAGCTGATCTTCCCGCTGTTCTTCTTCTGCATCACGCTTTTCGCCTTCTTCTTCGTCGGCGACGGCTTGCGTGACGCCCTTGACCCGAAGGATCGCTGAGATGAGCCTGCTTCAAATCCGCGACCTGAACGTGCGCTTCGCCACCACCGATGGCGAGGTCTCGGCGGTCAATGGCATCAATCTGGACGTGGCCCGTGGCGAGACGCTGGGCATCGTCGGCGAATCCGGCTCGGGCAAATCGCAGCTGGCCTTCTCGATCATGGGACTGCTTGCGCGGAATGGCCGGGCCACTGGCTCGGTCCGTTTCGACGGGGCCGAGATCCTGAACGCCCCCGCGCCCCTTCTGAACAAGATCCGCGCCGAGCGCATCGCCATGGTCTTCCAAGACCCGATGACCAGCCTGAACCCCTATATGCGGGTCTCGGACCAGATGGCCGAGGTCCTGATGCTGCATAAGGGCATGGGCAAGGCGCAGGCCGTGGCGGAATCCGCCCGGATGCTGGACGCGGTGAAAATCCCCGATGCCAAGGGCCGTATCCGGCTGTATCCGCATGAGTTTTCGGGCGGGATGCGGCAGCGGGTGATGATCGCCATGGCGCTGCTGTGCCGTCCCGATCTGCTGATCGCCGATGAGCCGACGACAGCTTTGGACGTGACCGTTCAGGCCCAGATCATGGAGCTGATGGCCGATCTGCAACGCGAGTTCGGCATGGCGATGATCCTGATCACCCATGATCTGGGCGTTGTCGCCGGTTCCTGCGAACGCGTCATGGTCATGTATGGCGGGCGCATCATGGAGCGTGCTCCGGTGGATCCGATCTTTGCCGATCCGGCCCATCCTTATACGCAGGGCTTGCTGGCGGCGATCCCGCGCGTGGATCAGAAGGGCGATCAGCTTTCGGCCATTCCCGGCAGCCCGCCCAACATGACCCATCCGCCAGCGGGCTGCCCCTTCGCCCCGCGCTGTGCCTATGTCATGCCGGTCTGCGGTCAGACGATGCCACCACTGGACGCCTTCGCACCGGGGCGCGAGCGCGCCTGCTATGCCTCGCTGGATGTGGTCCGCAAGGGCCATGCGCCGCAACCCGACCTGCCGGAACCCGCCGCCGCCGATCTGGACGAGATGCAGGAGAGCGCCCATGATCACTAAGCCCCTGATCTCGGCGCGCGATCTGCGCGTGACGTTTGAGCTGCCCTCGGGCGGGATGCCATGGACGCCGCCGCGCCTGCTTCAAGCGGTGGGCGGGGTCGATTTTGACCTGATGCCGGGAGAGACCTTGGGCATCGTGGGCGAATCCGGTTCCGGCAAGTCGACGCTGGCACGGGCGCTGATCGGGCTGGTCCCGGCCACCGGTCAGGCACAATGGCAGGACGGCACCAACCTGATCGGCCTGTCGCCTCGCAAGATGCTGAAATATCGCAGCGAGATCCAGATGGTCTTCCAAGACCCGCTGGCGAGCCTCAATCCACGCATGACCGTGGGTCAGATCATCGCGGAACCCCTGACCACCCATCACAAGGGTCTGTCGCGCGATGAGGTCAAGCGCCGCGTCAAGGACATGATGGACCGCGTCGGCCTGCTGCCGAACCAGATCAACCGCTACCCGCATGAGTTCAGCGGCGGGCAATGCCAGCGCATCGGCATCGCGCGGGCGCTGATCGTGCAGCCGAAGCTGGTGATCTGCGATGAGCCGGTCTCGGCGCTGGATGTGTCGATTCAGGCGCAGGTCATCAATCTGCTGGCGGAATTGCAGCGCGATCTGGGGCTGGCGCTGATCTTCATCGCGCATGACCTGTCGGTGGTGAAGCATATCAGCGACCGCGTGCTGGTCATGTATCTGGGCCGGGTGATGGAACTGGCACAGGCGGAATCGCTTTATGCCGATCCGCGCCACCCCTATACGCAGGCTTTGCTGTCAGCGGTTCCAATCCCTGATCCGCAGCTTGAGCGTCAAAAGCGGATGATCCCGCTGAAGGGCGAGCTGCCCTCGCCGATGAACCCGCCCTCGGGCTGCGTTTTCCGCACCCGCTGCCCCCGCGCGCAGGAATTGTGTGCCCGTGAGCGGCCCGTGTTGGAGGGCGGCGCGCATCTGTGCGCCTGCCACTTCCCCGGCAAGCTGATGGCTGAGGAATTGGCTAAAAGCGCTTGATATAAAATGCGAAACGCCCCCAATCGGGGGCGTTTTCACAATTGCGCAGTGATCAGGCCAGAAGCCGCGCCATCTCGGCCCGCAGCTCGGCCAGCTCGAACGGCTTGGCGATGAATCCATCGGCACCCAGCTCCAACCCGCGCTTGCGCTCGACCACCGAGCCGCGCGCCGTCATCATCAGCACGCGCACATCACGCAAGCCGGGATCGGCGCGGACTTCCTCGACGATCTGATAGCCGGAGATGTCGGGCAGCATGATGTCCAGCAGGACAAGGTCAGGACGGTTGCGGCGGATTTCCTCGACCGCGCCCGAGCCGCTGGCCAGCCGCTTATGGGCATGGCCCGCGCGGCCCAGCAAAAATTCCAGCGCGACGGCGATATTGTCCTCGTCCTCGACAATCAGGATATTCGCCATCGTCTCACCTTTGGGCGGGGATGCCGGGCCCGGACGAACCGGGCCCGACGATGCACGGATCAATCCGCGAAGATGTCTTTCTTATGGGTGTTGTTCGGCACGAAGATCGTCCCGATCACCACGGTCATCACAGCGACGACGATCGCATACCAAAGACCGGCATAGATGTTGCCGGACTGGGCCGAGATCGCGAAGGCGGTCGCGGGCAGCAGGCCCCCGAACCAGCCGTTGCCGATATGGTAGGGCAGCGACAGGCCGGAATAGCGGATGCGGGTCGGGAATAGTTCGACCAACATGGCCGCGATCGGGCCATAAACCATCGTCACGAGGATGATCAGATAGGTCAGGATCGCCACGATCTTCAGCTTCTGCGCGGTGAAGATGTCGAAGAAGTTGTTGGCCTTGGCGACGGTCGTATTGGCATCGGCGACCAGCGGATAACCCGCAGCCTTCAGTGCCTCATTCACGGCTTTCTCGAAGGCCGTTTTCGCGGCGGCCAGTTCCGGGCCGGCCAGCGCAGATGCGTCATAGGACGGGATCACCGTGTCGCCGATCTTGATTTCGGCGCCCGCGGCGGGCGTGCCCGCGACGGTCGTGTAATTCACCGAGGACTTCGCCAGCGTCGCCTTGGCGATGTCGCAGGGCGAGGTGAACTTGGCGGTTCCGGTCGGGTTGAACTGGAACGAGCAGGTCGACAGATCGGTCGTCACCGTGACCGGGGTCTGCTGCGCGGCATACAGCGCCGGGTTGGCAGTCTGGGTCAGGGCGTGGAAGACCGGGAAGTAGGTGATCGCGGCTAGAAGGCAGCCGCCCAGAATGATCGGCTTACGCCCGATCCGGTCCGAGAGCGAGCCGAAGAACAGGAAGCCGCCGGTGCCCAAGATCAGCGACCAGGCCACAAAGACGTTGGCCGAGAAGCTGTCCACCTTGATCACGTTCTGGATGAAGAACAGCGCGTAGAACTGACCCGAATACCAGACCACGGCTTGACCGGCGGTCAGGCCCAGCAGGGCGATCAGGGCAATCTTGCCGTTTTTCCAGGTACCGAAGGCCTCTTTCAGCGGGGCTTTCGACTGGGCACCCTCTTCCTTCATCTTCTTGAAGGCCGGGCTTTCGTTCATCTGCAGGCGGATATACAGCGAAATCGCCAGCAGGAAGATCGAGCCAAGGAACGGAATCCGCCAGCCCCACAGATCAAAGGCCTTGATCATCTTGGGCGTGCCATCGGCATTCATCACCGCAGCGCCAGCCGCGTCCAGAACTGGGGTCGGCTCCCAGTTGCCGTTGACATAGCCCTGCACCAGCAGGATCACGATCAGCGACAGCAGCAGGCCCAGCGTGGCCGTGGTCTGGATGAACGAGGTGAAATAGCCGCGTTGGTTCGCGGGGGCATGTTCGGCCACATAGACCGCGGCACCACCATATTCACCACCCAGCGCCAGACCTTGGGCCATACGCAGCGCGATCAGGATGATCGGCGCAGCAACGCCCCAGCTGCTATATCCGGGCAGCAGGCCGACCAGGAAGGTCGAGAAGCCCATGATCAGGATGGTGGCTAGGAAGGTGTATTTCCGCCCGATCAGGTCGCCCATCGCGCCAAAGACCAGCGCGCCGAAGGGGCGGACGATGAAGCCTGCGGCAAAGGCCAGCAGCGCAAAGACGTTGCGCGTGGCTTCCGG
Organism: Paracoccus litorisediminis; assembly: GCF_009711205.1. Lineage (GTDB taxonomy): Bacteria > Pseudomonadota > Alphaproteobacteria > Rhodobacterales > Rhodobacteraceae > Paracoccus > Paracoccus litorisediminis. The sequence goes on from NZ_WMIG01000005.1 coordinate 140,903, forward strand.
GAACGAGGTGAAGAACTGCGCGCCGATGATCGCCGCGAGCGAACCGTAAAGGTAGAAATCATACCATTCAAAGATGGTCCCCGCCGAAGAAGCAAGAATGACCTTCTTCTCTTCCGCGGTCATCGGGCGGGAACGCGTCCCCGCCACTTCCGTCTGGTTATATGCCATAAGGCTCCTCCCCTGTAGCCAGCTTGTGGCTGGCGGTTGTCGGGGCAAGCCGGGTCCCGCGCCCGCAAACGCAAGTTTGCAGGTTCAGCGAAAGGTCCAGCCTTCCCCGATGCTTGAAATCCGCCCTTATCCGGGCGGCCTTCCAAATTTCCCTGTCCGGAAACCTCCCATCCGGGCCGGGCCTTCTGGTGGTGACGCGCCGTTCTGGCGCGTCGGCCGGTCTGTTAACCGGCGGGGCGCAGCGGGTTATGGCCTCCGCTGCGCCGCAGTCATCAAGCCCGGTTCATCCGGTTCTCGATCAGTTCGTCGACGACGGCGGGTTCGGCCAGCGTCGAGATGTCGCCAAGGCTGCCATAGTCGTTCTCGGCGATCTTGCGCAGGATGCGGCGCATGATCTTGCCCGAACGGGTCTTGGGCAGGCCGGGGGCCCATTGGATCAGGTCGGGCTTGGCGATGGGGCCGATTTCGGTGCGGACCCAGCTTTCCAGCTCGCGCTTCAGATCGTCGCTGGGATCGACGCCGTTCATCAGCGTGACATAGGCATAGATGCCCTGCCCCTTCAGATGATGCGGATAGCCGACGACGGCAGCCTCGGCGACCTTCTCATGGGCGACGAGGGCGGATTCGACCTCGGCCGTGCCCATGCGGTGGCCGGAAACGTTGATCACGTCATCGACGCGGCCGGTGATCCAGTAATAGCCATCCTCATCGCGGCGGCAGCCATCGCCGGTGAAGTAATAGCCGGGATATTGCTGGAAATAGGCCTCCATGAAGCGCTCATGATCGCCCCAAAGCGTGCGCATCTGGCCCGGCCAGCTGTCGGCAATCGCCAGAACACCTTCGACGCCATTGCCGGTCTGGATGGCGCCAGACGCGGCATCCAGAATCTCGGGTTTTACGCCAAAGAAAGGCAGCGTCGCCGAGCCCGGCTTGGTCTCGATCGCGCCGGGGATCGAGGTGATCATGTGACCGCCGGTCTCGGTCTGCCACCAGGTATCGACGATCGGGCAGCGGCCCTTGCCGACATGCTTGTCGTACCAGACCCAGGCCTCGGGGTTGATCGGTTCACCCACTGTGCCAAGGACGCGCAGGCTGGACAGGTCGTGCTTGTCCACCCATTCCGGCCCCTGCCCCATCAGCGAACGGATGGCCGTCGGCGCGGTATAGAATTGCGTGACCTTGTGGCGGTCGCAGACATCCCAGAACCGGCCCGCATCGGGGAAGTTCGGCACGCCCTCGAACATCAGGGTGGTCGCGCCATTGGCCAGCGGGCCATAGACGATGTAGCTGTGGCCGGTGACCCAGCCCACATCCGCCGTGCACCAGAAGATGTCGCCTTCCTTGTAATCGAAGACGTATTGATGCGTCATCGAGGCATAGACCATGTAGCCGCCGGTCGTATGCACGACCCCCTTCGGCTTGCCGGTCGAACCCGAGGTGTACAGGATGAACAGCGGGTCCTCGGCATTCATCGGGCGCGGCGGGCAGTCGGGGCTGACCTCAGACATGAGCTTCAGCACGTCGACGTCGCGGCCGTCGATCCACGTGGTCTGGTCGCCGGTATGCTTGACGACAAGGCAGCGCACCCGGTCCGAGCAATGCAGCAGCGCCGCATCGGTATTCGATTTCAGCGCCGTGCGACGGCCGCCACGCGGCGCAGTATCGGCGGTGATGACCAGTTTCGCGCCGCAATCGTTGATGCGGTTCGCCAGCGCGTCGGGCGAAAACCCCGCGAAAACGATGGAATGGATCGCGCCGATCCGCGCGCAGGCCAGCATCGCATAGGCGGCCTCGGGGATCATCGGCATATAGATCACGACGCGGTCGCCGCGCATCACGCCTTGGCTCAGCAGCACATTGGCGAAGCGGTTCACCTTTTCCGACAGCTCGGCATAGGTGATATGGCGCGCGGGCGTCGCCGGGTCGTCGGGCTCAAAGATAATGGCGGTCTGGCTGGCACGGGCCGGCAGATGACGGTCGATGCAGTTCACCGAGGCGTTCAGAATGCCGTCCTCGAACCACTTGATCGAGACCTTGCCCATCGAGAAATCGGTATTCTTGACGATGCTGTAGGGGTGAATCCAGTCGATCCGCTTGCCCTCGCGGCCCCAGAAACCTTCCGGATCAGAGATCGATTCGGCGTAAAGGCGCTGGTAATCGGCCGGCTTCAGCAGGGCATCCTCGAAACCTGACGGAATCGGGTGTTTGGCTGTATTTTCAACGGACATTGCGGACCTCCTCCATTCCTTCACCGAAGCCTGTCGGGCGCGCATCTCCCCTCGCGCCAGGCAGGTTGTAATCGTTAGGCTGCCGCGAGGTTAATACAAGCGCGTCATTTCGGTAAACTGTTTTTTATCAAAGGAAATTTCGTTAATTTATTCACTAGATTCTGCGTCAATTTGTAAATTCTTCACAAGCACCGCAGATCTTGCACAGCGGCGGCCCTTCCGCCATTTTGCCGCCATGAAACAGGAACCCATCCGCCCGACCGATGACGAGGCACGCGCCCTTGCCCGCCGCCTGCTGTCCGGAATGCGCCATGCCGTCCTTGGGAGCATCGACCCCGAGACCGGCATCCCCCTTGTCACCCGCATCGCCGTTCAGACCGATGATGACGGCGCGCCGGTCGCGCTGCTTTCGCGCCTTGCCGCGCATACCCGGGCATTGCTGGCCGATACCCGCGCTGGCCTATTGGTGCTGGACGATGAGGCCGTCAAGGGCGACGCGATGACCCATGCCCGGCTGTCGATCCTAGCCCGCGCCGAGCAGATCGAAACCACGCCCGCTCTGCGCGACGGCTGGTTGGTTCATGACCCCAAGGCCAAGGTCTATATCGACCTGCCCGATTTCCGCTTCTGGCGGCTGGTGCCGGAATCCGGGCTGCTGAATGGCGGTTTCGGCCGCGCCTTCCGCCTGACGCCCGATGACATGCTGAAAACCCCGACCGCCTGAGGGCGACCGGGGCCTTGGATCACGCGACAGCCCCGATCAGTCGGGACTGTCCATCCGCACCCGCAGGGCGATGGCACCCTTGGCCGGTGTACTCCAATTGACGGCAACCTGCTTCTTGTTGCTGCCCTGCTGCGCCTGAATCCATGGCATCTCCGACACCCGCGCATTCGACGAGTTGGTGATGGCCGAGGTCGCAACCACGGATTCGACCTTTTTCGCCCAGCCGTTGAAGGGCAGTTCGACATTGATCGGGACAGCCCACCGCGCCGCCGCCGAGGCTTGGCTGAAGGTGATGTCCACCGGGTTCGCGACATAGTTCAGCACGCCGTTAAACATGTTGCCCTGGAACTGGATATTGCGCATCCGGGTGTAGTCCAGATCGGCAAAGGTCGTGTCGACCTTCTCGATCCGGGTGACCTTGTTGTTCAGGGATTTGAAGACGTTCCCCAGAACCGCAAGCCCATGGATGAAATGGCCGGTGCCATAGGGCTTCACCACCAGCCAGTTGAATCCCAGGGTGGTATCCGAGGCCAGGAAGGTATTCCCGGTGATCGTCAGCGCGCCGAAGGAAAAGGCGCTCCCCTCGAAATTCGGCTTGGCGTCATGCTCATTCGTCCATTCGATCGAGCAGTTGTCGACATAGTTGCCGGTGATATTCGCCTGCACGTTGGTCTGGGTCAGGATCAACCCGCCGAAGCGTACCCCGTTCTGCGCCGAGTCGCCTTGGAACCAGTGGTTGCCCTCGATCATGTGGCCACCGCCGCCCGCGACCATGAAATGGCCAAAGCGCACGAAGCGGTTGTGGCGGATCTTGGTGTCATTGTTGTTGACGTTGATCGCGATGGTCGTGCGGTTCTGCGCCAGATCGCCCATCTCGTTCGACAGGAACTCGCAACCGTCGACCCGCATCCCCTGACAGGCCGAGCCGATCGAGGTGATGCCGCGATCCTTGGGCCGGGTGAAGTAGCAGTCGCGGAAGCAGGTCATCGAGCCGGTCTGCGCCAGCATGACGCCGCTGGCATTACCATCCAGCAGGAATTCGACATCGTCGAAATTCAACCGGCTCAGCTGCTCCAAGTCCGAGAAGTCAAAGGCATAGCGATAGCGCAGGAAGGTATAGTTGCGCGTCGCCGCCCCGCCATAAAGCGGTTGCGACAAGGTCAGCGTGGCAGCACCCGCATTCTTGGCGGTGACATAGACCTCGCGCCCGACACCATTGCCGGTGATGCGCGCGCCGATCTCGATATTGGCGATATTGCTGACCCCGGTCAGGACCAAGGGGTTGTTGGGATTGTAGGTCCCCGTCGCAGTCACGCTGCGCGTTGTCCAGGCACTGCCCGGCGTGATCGAGATCTGACCGTTGGTGATCACCCGCCGGTTCGAGAAAGTGGTCAGACCCGGCGCGTAATCCGAAACCTTCAACGGCTCGGACAGATGGACATTGCGCCCGCACAGGTCCAGCGAGCCGTGATCGACAAAGCCGAACATCGCCTGCAGCGCCCGCTTCATCCCCTCGGTCTCATCCCCGAAAGCGGCGGCATAGGTGGGGTAGTCGAACTTGCCGGTCAGCGACAGACGGGCCGAGCGGGGCATCTTCAACGTGCCGACAAACCGCACCGGCGCGCTGAGGTTCAGGTCCGAGCCGATGTAATAGCTGCCCTCGGGCACGACCAACTGGTTCTTGCCCGCCGCCTGGTTCGCCGCGACAAAGGCTGCGCGATCATCGGTGACGCCATCGCCCACCGCACCGAAATCGCGCACATCTACCCAGTCCAGCATCCCCGGCACAAAGGCCGAGGTGACGTCTTCGATCACCAAATTCTCGATGCGGATCGAGCCATTATTGTCGCCCAGCAGGTCCAGCCCCAGATAGCCGAATGTCGTCGCCCTGCCCCATGGCAGGTCAACGCCGTCGCGCCGCCCGGTTCCGACGATGGCCGAAACTTCGACCACATTGCCATAGCCCGAAATCGTCGTGGTCGGCCCAACCTGCAGCACACCCGCGACATTGCCCGCGGAATTGCCCGCATAGCCCGCAATCCGCACCTGCGGAATGTTGCCCGCGATGGCCTTGACGCGGGTCGAGATGCGCAGATAGCAGCCCGGCGAAATCGGGGTCTGGCGCATGTAACGCAACGAAGTCGTGTTTTCGAGCTTCAGGATTTCAAGGCAACTGCCGAAATCCTCATCCGCCGGAACGATGGCGGCGTTGGGCTGCCCGGCCCATGACGGCGAACCTGCCGTGCCATTGGTCCGCGACCAGAGATTCAGCCCCAGCCGAAACTCGCGCGGCATCAGCGCCTTGCTACCCACTACGGCAATTGCCATGCCAGAAACTCCCTTTCCCGGATCTTGCGAGCCATTACAGGCCGCGCGGTCGGGTCAGACTCTGGCAATCCGGCGTTAACCGGGCGTTAACCATGCGCGCGCAGCAACGGGGCTGCGCGCAACATGTCGGTCAGGACGATCAGACGGCAGGTTCGGAAACCAGCTCGCCCGCCAGTGCACGCTCAATCAGCGCGCGGGTTTCGTTGACGCCGTAAAGGGCGATGAAGCCGCCGAAACGCGGGCCTTGATCGGCTCCCAGCAGCACCTGATACAGCGCCTGGAACCAGTCCTTCATCGGCTCGAAACCATGCTCGCGGCCAATGGCAAAGACCATGGTCTGCAGTGCCTCGGCATCGGCCGGCTGATCCCACGCCGTCAGACGCCCGGCCAGATCCTCAAGCGCACGACGCTCGATATCGGTCGGCGCGCGGAAGGTCCGGGTCGGTGCGACGAAATCGGTGAAGTAGCGCACGGCGAATTCGGCGGCCTGATCCAGCGTCGGGTTGGTCTCGGGGCTGGCTTCCGGCGCATAGCGCTTGATAAAGCCCCACAGCCCGCCCTTGTCCTTGGCCCCCGCAACCGAGGCAAGGTTCAGCAGCATCTGGAACGGCACCACCATATCGGATGCCGGAACATCGCCGCCATGGATGTGCCAGACCGGGTTCGCGAATTGCTGATCCGGGGTCTGGTCGTGATAGGCGCGCAGCTGCTGGTGATATTCGTCGACCGCCTTCGGGATCACGTCGAAATGCATCCGCTTGGCCGTTTTCGGCTTTTGATACATGAAATAGGACAGGCTCTCGGTCGCGGCATAGGTCAGCCATTCGTCGATCGACAGGCCGTTGCCCTTGGATTTCGAGATCTTCTGCCCGTCCTGATCCAGGAACAGCTCATAGGTGAAATGCTCGGGCTTCTTGCCACCCAGGATCTCGCAGATGCGGTCATAGATCGGCGTGTTGGTCGAGTGATCCTTGCCATACATCTCGAAGTCGACGTCCAGCGCGGCCCAGCGAGCGCCGAAATCGGGCTTCCATTGCAACTTCACCTGACCACCGGTGACCGGCAGGGTCAGCTCCTGCCCGTCCTCGTCGTCAAAGGTGATCGTGCCGTTTTTCGCATCGACATGCTTCAGCGGAACATACAGGACCTTGCCGGTCTTGGGGCTGATCGGCAGGAAGCAGGAATAGGTCTGCTGACGCTCTTCGCGCAAGCTGGCAAGCATCACGTCCATGATGGCGTCATAGCGCTCTGCGGCCAGCAGCAGCGTGCTGTCGAACTGGCCGGACTTGTAGAACTCGGTCGCGCTGATGAATTCGTATTCGAACCCGAAGGTGTCGAGGAAGCGGCGAAGCATGGCGTTGTTATGATCGCCAAAGCTCGGATATTCGCCGAACGGGTCGGGAACGGTGGTCAGCGGTTCCTGCAGGTGCTCAAGCAGCATCTCGTATTGCGGGACGTTTTCGGGAACCTTGCGCATCCCGTCCATGTCGTCCGAGAAACAGAACAACCGCGTCGGAATGTCCGAGATCATCTCGAAGGCACGGCGGATCATCGTCGTGCGCGCGACCTCGCCAAAGGTGCCGATATGGGGCAGACCCGAGGGACCGTAACCCGTTTCGAAAAGGACAAAGCCCTTTTCCGGGTCCTTCTTCTCGTAGCGTTTCAGCACGCGGCGGGCCTCCTCAAAGGGCCATGCCTTGGATTTCATCGCGGCGTCACGCAGAGTGGTCATTTCGGGTCTCCATTGCTGAGGGTTTCCCCGTATTGAAACCGGGCGAAATGGTCAATAATTACCCGAAAACCCTGCGGAGAAATGACATGTCCGAAACCTTGCCCTCGTTTTCGCCCTGCGACGCTCTTGTCGCGGTCATGGTGGGGGTCTCGGCCTCGGACCAGAACCTGCGGACGGCAGAACTGGTCGCGATCGAACGCGCCGTAAACCACACGCCGGTCTTTGCCAATTACGATATCGACCGCATCCGCGCCGTGTCGCAGACGGTCATGTCGCTGTTCGAGGAAGAGGACGGGCTTGACGCGCTGTTCGGTCTTGTCCGGGCCTCGCTGCCCGAAAAGATGTTCGACACCGCCTATCTGCTGGCTTGCGACGTTGCGGCATCCGATGGCCGTCTGGGCGAAGTCGAGGCCGAGATGCTGGCCGAGATCCGCCATCAACTGGACATCTCGCGCCTGCACGCGGCGGCGATCGAGCTGGCAACCAGCGCTCGCCACCGCGTCCTGTAAGCCTTAACGGATCACCGTTTCCGAGGTCACGGCCGGCGCGGCAATCTGCGCCGGCAGCACACCGATCCAGCCCTCGATCAGCCCCTGCTGCAGCACCTTGGAACGTCGCGTCCATGTGCTGACCCCGTCGGGCAACTCCTGCCCTTCGGTCGCGGCACGGCGCGCCTCGTCGCCGGTCAGAATGGCGAAGACCACCTCGCGTCCGTCCGAGGTCCGCGCAAATCCGGCAAGGTTCGAGACGAAGTTCAGCGTCCCGGTCTTGGCCAGAACCTCGATCGGGCTTTCCTTGGACTTGCCCTTCTCGTCGCGCAGCGGGATGTGCTTCAGCACGTCATCCAGACCGCGCTTCGATCCTTCCTGTGCAACCAGCCGCGCGAGGGTCATCGCGCTGACCCGGTTCTGGGCCGACAGCCCGGAATGGTCATGGAAGGTGAATTGCTGGTCCGGCAGCAGACCGCGCAGCCAATCCCCCATCGCCGCCGCCGATGCCGTGGGTGAGGCTGCGCCGCTGGCCGCAATCCCGATCACCTCGGCAGTGACGTTGGTCGAATATTTCAGCATGCCCTTGACGATACCCGACAGCGGCTCGCTCTCCCGCCGGGCAATCTCGGCACCAGTCGGGGCCAGAGTAGCAACCTCGGGCGTGGGCAGAACCAGCCCCTTGGCACGACACAGGGTCTGGAACACGTCACCGGCATAAAGCTCGGGGCGGCGCACCGGCAACCAGCGCGAGCCCGACTTGCCCATCGCGCCACGCGCAATGGTCCAGGCTTCGGTCTTGCCGCTTCCGTCATAGGTAAAGATCGGCTTGGCACGATCCGCTGCACCGACGCTGATCGTATAGGCCCGTGGCGACTGGCTGCGTCCCCGCGCCTCCAGCGACATCTGCCCCTGCCGCCAATTCAGATGAACCCGGTTGAAGTTGAGGATCATCCCGGAAAGACTTGGATTGTAAGGAAGATATTCGTCTTGTTCAGACGAAATCCTTTCAAGCTGCGGCAGCGCCCCGCCCCAGACCACAAAGCGCTTCGGCGCGGCACCCTGCCAGGCCTTTGCCGCCGTTACGGCCAGCTTTGCCAATCCGTCCGTGTCCAGCAGCGGATCGCCTCCACCGGCAAGGATCAGCGTGTCGCCATCCTGCCAGACGCGGGTGACAAAGCGATGATCCGGGCCCAGCTTTTCCAGCGCATATAGCGCGGTGACAATCTTGAGCGTGCTGGCCGGGGCCATCACCTGATCGGCATGGCGCGAACTCAGCACCTTGCCGGACGCATCGGTCACGACAAAGGATACCTCGCCGCCCAGCTTCGCCTTGGCGATCAGCGGTTCGGGGTCAAAGAAGGGACCGGGCGCGCCAGATACAGCGGGCATCGCCCCTTCGGCACGCAGGAGGGTTGGCAGCAGACCAGGCAGCATCGCCACCCCAAATCCCGCCAGAAGCTGTCGACGTGAAAGGCTCATGTTCTGGCTCCGGCCTTGCGCGCGCGGATCGCGGTAGAAGACATATTGCTCATGGGCACGTTTATTAGGGCCCAAGCGGGCGGGGCACAATCCGCAAGCCGGAATTCCTGCCCCTCGGGTAGACGATACCGCCATAATCCGCGCGCGGCACGGGAAAATCTGGCGGGCATCCGCCACCCGGGACGGGCGATGACACCGATGGGGACGCTCGCGGCGATCTGCGACCAACGGTCCCAGCGATCGAATTGAACCATGTTATCCGCCCCCATCAACCAGACAAAACGAACGAATGGATAAAGCGACTGGACGCCCGCGATGGTGTCGGCGGTCATCCGCGTGCCCAGCCGGGCCTCGATCGCAGTGATCTCGACACGAGGATTGCGCATGACATCCGCCGCGATGCGCAGACGTTCCTCCAGCGGTGCCGGCCCTCGGGGTTTCAGCGGATTGCCGGGACTGACGAGCCACCAGACCCGATCAAGGCGAAACCGCCGCATCGCCTGTTCGGTGATATGGACATGCCCCTCATGCGCGGGATCGAACGAGCCGCCGAGCAGCCCGATACGCATTCCCGGCAGCGCAAGCGGCAGCCCGGCCCGCATCGGCTAGAACAGCCCCTCGATCCGGCCTTGTTCATCCAGCCCAATCCGCAAGGCCGCAGGTTCGCGCGGAAGTCCGGGCATGGTCATGATCTCGCCGCAAATGGCGACGACGAACCCTGCCCCGGCCGACAGGCGCACCTCGCGCAGCGGGATGGTGAAGCCCGTCGGTGCACCCCGCAGATGCGGATCGGCCGAGAAGGAATACTGCGTCTTGGCCATGCAGACCGGCATATGCCCATGCCCGGCCGCCTGCCATTCGGCCAGCTTGTCATGGACGGCGGGCGAGGCCTCGACATGGTCGGCGCGGTAGATGCGCTTGCAGATCGTCTCGATTTTTTCCCACAGGGTCATGTCATCGGGATAAAGCGGGGCAAAGCTGTGCTGGCCCGCTTCGGCATGATGGGCGACAGCGCGGGCCAGATCCTCGGCCCCGGCCCCACCTTCGGCCCAGTGACGGCACAGGATCGCCTGCGTGTCGTGCTGCGCGCAATAGGTGCGGACGGCCTCGATCTCGGCCTCGGTATCCGAGGTGAAATGGTTGATCGCCACGACCACCGGCAGGCCATACTGTCGCAGGTTCTGGATATGGCGGCCCAGATTGGCGCAGCCGTCGCGTAAGGCGGCGACGTTTTCTGCCCCCAGATCGGCACGGGCGACGCCGCCGTTCATCTTCAGCGCACGCACCGTCGCCACCAGCACGACAGCATCCGGAACCAGCCCCGACAGACGGCACTTGATATCCAGAAACTTCTGCGCGCCCAGATCGGCGCCAAAGCCAGCCTCGGTCACGACATAGTCCGACAGCGCCAGCGCGGTGCGCGTCGCCATGACCGAGTTGCAGCCATGCGCGATATTGGCAAACGGCCCGCCATGGACCAGCGCCGGATTATGTTCCAACGTCTGGACAAGGTTCGGCTGCAAGGCATCGCGCAGCAGCACGGTCATCGCGCCATCAGCACCCACGTCCTTGGCGGTCACCGGGGTCTTGTCAAAGGTCTGGCCGATGACGATCCGACCCAGCCGCTCCTGCAGGTCATGCAGATCCGAGGCAAGGCACAGGATCGCCATGACCTCCGAGGCCACGGTGATGTCAAAGCCGCTTTCGCGCGAATGACCGTTCGCCGGGCCGCCAAGGCCGATCACCGTCTCACGCAGGGCGCGGTCGTTCATGTCCAGCACCCGCCGCCAGGTCACCCGGCGCGGGTCGATGCGCAGCGCATTGCCCCAATGGATGTGGTTGTCGATCATCGCGGCCAGCAGGTTATGGGCGCTGGTGATGGCGTGGAAATCCCCTGTGAAATGCAGGTTCATTTCCTCCATCGGGACGATCTGGGCCATGCCGCCACCAGCAGCGCCGCCCTTCATGCCGAAATTCGGGCCAAGGCTGGCCTCGCGGATGCAGATCGTCGCGCGCCGCCCGATCCGGTTCAACGCATCGCCCAGACCGACCGTGGTCGTGGTCTTGCCCTCGCCCGCGGGGGTCGGGTTGATCGCTGTGACCAGCACCAGCCGCCCCTGTTTGCGGTTCTTCAGCCCGGCGATGAATTCATGCGTGATCTTGGCCTTGTCATGGCCATAGGGCAGGAAATCCCGCGGCCCCATGCCCAGCTTGGCAGCAATCTCGGCAATCGGGCGCTTCTTGGCCTCGCGGGCGATCTCGATGTCGGATTTCATGGGGTTCCTTGTCCTTCAACGGGGCAGTCTGGCGCGAATTTGCCCGATCCATTCATCGCGGCGCAACCACAGCGCCGCCGAGATCCACAGCGCCATGATCACCCAGACATCGATGGCCAGCCGCAGCAGCCATCCGCTGAAGCCCGCAGGCGCGGTCATGTCCAGCGCATCGCCCCACATGGACAGCAACACGCAGGTGACAAAGGACCACAGGCCGCCGCGCCCGATCTCGGCCAGATCGCGGCCCAATGCGGTCCGGGCCATCCAGTTGAATGCCGGAGCCAGCGGGACGGCGACCAGCCACGTCGCGGCCAGGATCGAGACCAAGCGCAGCCCATCCAGCGACCATTTGTCGATCGAGCCATAGACCTGCTTGAGCATGTCCGCGACCGCCTGCGCAGGCTCACCGATCCGCCAGCAGATGATGATCGCCAAGCCGAACAGCATGATCGCGGCGCTGATCCCGTTCAGCACGCCGGTCCTGGGACGCAGCACCGGCATGATCTTGTCGCGGAAGGCACCTATGGCCACGCCGGTAAAGAACAGCAACTGCCAGCCGAAGGGGTTGAACAGCAGCCCCTGCCCTTCGCGCTGGTTCGGGATCATCGTGTTCAGCGGCCCGGACAGCCACCAGACCGCGACCGATACCGCCATCGCGGTGAACGGCATCCTCAGCAGGAAGGGCACGGTCACCGGCGCCGTCGCGATCAGCAGCACGTAAAGCGCCAGCACGTCCAGCAGGTTCGGCTGCATCCACATCAGGGCAACGGTGGCGATATAGCCAAAGGGGTTTTCGACGATCCAGCGCGAATACTGGAACCAGACCGCCGTGTGGTTCATCTTCAGTTCGAAAAGCAGGTGCGAGAACAGCGCCAGCAGCACCGCCCCGATCACCAGCGCCTGCCAGACCTTGAAGGCACGCTTGAGGAACCGCCACTGTGCCGCGCGGCGGCCTTGGCGTTCCTCGACCTTGACCCAGACCATGCCGACCAGAAAACCCGACAGCAGCACGAACAGCTCGGCCGCGTCAAAGACCGTGAAATTCGCCAGCGTCAGGTTGCGCATGACGCCCAGAGGCATGTGATCCAGCATGATGCAGACCAGCGCGTAACCGCGCAGCATGTCCAGCGACTCGATACGTTTCATTTCGGCAACTTCGCAAACACATCCACCAGCATGCGGTTTTCCAGCATGGCCAGCTTTTCGGATTCGGTCAGGAAGGACAGCGCCTCGGCCTGCGTCGCGGCATGGGCCAGCTTCGCCTCGGCCGAGATCGCATCCAGCCGCGCCGCCGCCGGCCCGACCGGCGCACCGGCCCGCAGCAGCGAGGCCACGCGCGCCTGCATCGCCGGATCGCGCCCCATCGCCGCCAGCCCGTCACGCGGCAGGCTGCCCGCGATACGGTAGTCCAGCGCATTGGCGGCGGTCAGGATTTCAGGTGCGTCGCGTTCCTCGGGGGTGACAAGCAGACCATGCAACCGGGCCCAGCGGCCAAAGACCGGGCTGGCCGACCAGCGCGAGGTCACGGGTGACAAGATCAGCCCGGCAAGGATCGGCGACAGCCAGACCAGTTGCCCCGGCGAGAACACCGCCAGCACCAGAAGCGTACCCAGACCCAGCGTGACATGCAGTTTGTGACGGCGCAGGACCACCTTCCATGGCGGCATCTGACCGGCGCGGACCTGCGCCTCCCAGCCGGAATCGCGGCCTCGCAGGATCTCATAGATCTGGCGGGTTTGGATCAGCATCTGCACCGGTGCGATCAGCGCGGACAGCGTGATCTCAAACAGGGCCGAGGCCATCAGCCGCCCCTTGCCGCCCGAATTCTTGGCCAGCGGACGCAGCCACGCGCGGAAGATGCCGATGAACTTGGGCACCAGCAGGAAGGACATCGCCGCCACGAACAGCCACAGCATCCGGACCGGATCGAAGGTCGGCCATTCCGGGAACAGCTGATAGGTCTGCGGGAAATAGTCGGGCCGCGACAGCAGCACATTCGCCGACAGCGCAAGGCCCACAAGGATCATCGCCAGCCAGATCGGCGACATCAGGAAGCCCAGCATCCCGATCACGAAATGCGCCCGGCTGATCCACGCAAACCCGCGCGAGAACAGCAGCCGCGAATGCTGCAGGTTGCCCTGCGCCCAGCGACGCTCACGCACCGCCATGTCCAGCAGCGTCGGCGGGCTACCCTCGAAGCTTTCGCGCAGGTCGTGATCCAGCCGCACCTTCCAGCCGGCGCGGCGCAGAAGTGCCGCCTCGACGAAGTCATGGCTGAGGATGGTGCCGCCAAAGGGCGGCTTGCCCGGCAGTTCCGGCAGACCGCAGCACTGGGCAAAGGCCTTGACCCGGATAATGGCGTTATGGCCCCAGAAATTGCCGCTGTCGCCCGACCATGCGGCAACGCCGCGCGCGATGGCGGGACCATAGATGCGGCCCGCGAATTGCGTCAGACGTGCGAAAATGGTCTGGCCACCGACCAGCATCGGCATGGTCTGGATCAGCCCGACTGCCGGGTCGGCATTCATCCGCGCCGACAGGGCCCTGATGGTGCTGGCCCCCATGACGCTGTCGGCATCCAGCACGACCATCTGATCGTAACGGCCACCCCAGCGCATGACGAATTCGGCCACGTTGCCGGCCTTGCGGCCCTTGTTGCTGCGCCGCCGCCGGTACCAGATCGGTACCGGAGAAATGTCTCGCAACCGGCTGATTGCAATCATTTCTTCAAAAACAGATCCAGGCTGACGGCTGTCGGACAGAACGAAAATCTCGGTCCGGTCGGCCATGCCCACGCGATACAGATCACGCGCCAGCGCGGCCAGCAGCCCCGCCGTGGCCGCCGCATCCTCGTGATAGACGGGCATGATGACCGCGACCTTGGCGTCATTCTGGGTCGTCGGCGTCGTCAGGCGCGGTGCCAGAAAGCCCGCGATCATCGAGGTGAAGGAAAATCCCACCCAGGTGAAGGTGATCGCGAACAGGACCAGCAGCACCAATTGCAGGTAGGTGACGTTGTCACCAAAGACCTGCATCATCTGCTGCAGCCCGTACCATGCGATCGCCGCCGCCCCGCCAAAGGCGATCAGCCGCGCCGCGATGGTGCGCAGGCTGGGCCAGCCGCTATCCGGCCCGTGCGGCGGACGCGCGCGGAAGTCCTGTTCGGGCATTGCCAAGGGCGCCTCGGCCGGAGTCGCCGGACCGCCGGTCAATTCGATATCCAGCGCCGCCCACTCGCCCTCTTCGGACAGCGGAAGGTCGACCTCGCCGTCGGCGGAAGCGTGCGGCAGGTCAGTCGGATCGGTCTTGGTCACAATGTCACTCGCGCGTCCAGCGGGCGATCCAAGTCTCGCTCAGGGGGCCTTCCGGCCCATTCAGAACCGCCGAGAGGTCCGCGAGTTTCCCGCCCTCGGGAATATATTCAAAGGCCAGCCGCATCCGCCCCTGTTCGGGCAGGCGCAGCAGATAGCTGTGACCGATCGACCCCGCCGATGCCTTGATCTGCGGCACCGGATCGTCCGAGCCGAACAGGTCAAGGTCATAGTCGATGACATAGCTGCGGGCCGTGGGATTGTTCACCGACGCCCCGGACATGGTCTCGACCACGCGGGCAATCGGGGCGCTGTCCGGCGGCTCGGGCGCGAAGCTCAGCATGTAGTTGAAGTTGTAACGCTCGCCGGCCTTCAGCACGTCGCCGGGCTGCCAGTACGACACGATATTATCGTTGAACTCGTTCTGGACCGGGATCTCGACCAAGGTGACCGAGCCCTTGCCCCAGCCATCCTGCGGCGCGATCCATGCCGAGGGGCGCTTTTCATAGCGGGCTTCCGCATCCTGATAGGCGTCAAAGCTGCGCGCGCGCTGTGCCAGACCAAAGCCCAGCGGATCCTGATCAAGGAAGGCCGAGATCTGCAGCGTGCTGTGACCCGACAGCACACGCCACAAGCGCTGCTCTCCTCCGGTCAGCATCTGCAGCCCGTCACTGTCATGTACCGCAGGGCGGTAGTCGTCGACGCGGGTGCGGTCGGTCGGGCCGAACCAATACATCGAGGTCAGCGGCGCAATGCCCGCATTGCTCATATCCTGACGCGGGAACAAGGCGACGCGGGTGTCAAAGACCGTCTCGGCCCCCGGCGTCACGCGGAATTCGAACGCGCCCGAGACCGATTTGCTGTCCAACAGCGCGTGGATCAGCACCGAACGTTCCTGAGCGCCGGGTTTGTGAATCCAGAAGCCGCGGAACAGCGGGAATTCCTCGCCCTCGGCGCTGCCGGTGCCGATGGCCAGACCACGGGCCGAGATGCCGTAAAGCGTGCCACGCGCCACGGCACGGAAATAGCTTGCCCCCTGGAAGACGCAGAATTCGTCCATCACGTCCGGGCGGTTCAGCGGCGCGCGCAGGCGGAAGCCCGAAAAGCCCATGTTGCCAATGGTCTCGTAATCCACGCCGTCGGGGAACAGGGTCGGATCGAATTCGAACATATGGGGATCGAATTTCACCGGAATGACGACGCCGTCATCGACCAGACTGATGTCGACCGGCTCATGGAAGATCGCGCCCGGCGGCAGCAGGTCCAGCGCGAAATCGCGGCTGCCCGCCCAGGGGTCGCGGTCGCGGCGGAAGCGGATGCCGCGATACTGGTCATAGGTCAGGTTGGCAAAGGTGCCAGCCAGATCGGAATCGCGATAGGCATATGGCTTCGAGGCCAGTTCCTTGGCCATCGCCGCCACATCCTCGAAATCGAAGGGCTTGACCGGGGCAGCATCGATGGGCTGACCGGCGGCGGGTTCAGCGGTGGTCTCTTGCGCGAAAGCTGCGCCCAGACCCGAGGTGAGCGCGCTGACGGCCGTCAGGGCCGCTCCGGCAGATTTGACAAATACACGACGATGCATCGACTGTTCCCAGTGTTCAGCCCAGAAGGGCCGGAAATTTGGTGCGATTTGGCATTGCGGCGACGATCAGGCAAGCCCTTTCCCCCCGAGCGGCGAGCCCTTGCCAATTCTTCGTCGAAAACAGGTTAATAAAAAAGGGCGCAGGATCAACCCTACGCCCTTTCTTGCTGATTTTAAGCAATTGTGACCCTCAGGTCACCGCTGCGGCAATGTGACCGGCAGGTTAGCGGTTCAACTCGCGCACAACGCGACCTTTCGGACCCAGCTCAACCAGAACCGGCTCTCCCTCGGGGTTGGTGGCTTGCGCGATGGTGATCGGGCCCTGCTGCAGAATCTGGCCGATCTCGGTATAGCCAGCCTCGGTCAGGTTGGCGCGGATCTGGTCCGGGGCGGGCGCAGGCATGTCGCCGCGCGGGCCGTCGTCACGCGGGCCACGGGCTTCGCGATCGCCATGGTCCTTGTCGCGATGCTTGCCGTCACGGTCGTCACGGTCGCCGCGATCCTTGCCGTGGTCGCGGCCATGGTCCTTGCCGTGACCTTTGGGACCGCGATCGTCACCACGACCAAAGCGCAGCAGCGTGCCATCCTCGGCAAAAGCGGCGCGGACCTCATTCTTCTGGGCATCCTCGCCCGACAGCATCACGGACTTGTCGCCCAGGAAGATGGCGTCAATCTGGCCCAGTTCACCGTAGACCTGCTGGCTGCGCACGGCCTGCGGGACCAGCCGCTCGATGAGGGTCGCGGGCAGGCTGGCATTCTTGCCGGCACGCAGGCCGCGCAGTTCGCCGCCATCATCCAGCATCGCGTTCAGCCAGCTGCCATCGGGCAGCTTGCCCGAAACGCGCTGGCCGTGACGCGTGCCCTTGGCGGTCACATCGGTCAGGCCCAGATCGCGCAGGACCTGCGGCAGTTCGACGGGGGCTTTGCCCTCGGCGGCGGCATGCTCGGCGGGCGCTTGGGCCGGTGCATTGTCCTGCGCCAGCGCCGGGACAGCCAGAAGGGCCATCAGGGCGGTCGCGGCGACCGACGAGGTGAAATATCTGCTCATCTGTTCAATTCCTTGGTTCATCTTCATGAACGGGGCAGCGGCCCCATGAGAATCATCTCTAGCCGCCCCGTCACCAACCAATCTCCAACAGCCCGTTTGGGTTTCATTTGGATTTGCGGCAATATGCTGATCGCATGCTGGAACCCGGTTTGAAATCCCTGCTGTCGCGTTGGCTGGCCGTCCCCGGACTGGCCGGATTGCTGGTGCTTGGCCTGCATGTTCACCCTAGCGCCGCCCCGCGTGACGATCATCCCGCCTTTGAACACGACCAACTTGAGGACGAGTTCGAGCTGATGGAGCACCCGGATTTCCGCGTCATCCCGCTTCAGCAGGCCGCCGAATTGGCGACAGACCGCTTCCGTGGCCGCCTGATCGCCGCAAGATTGCGACCGCCGACCCCGGATGAACGTGCGCGCGGGGTCGAACTGGTGCATGAGCTGCGCCTGCTG
Source organism: Paracoccus litorisediminis (assembly GCF_009711205.1). Classification (GTDB taxonomy): domain Bacteria; phylum Pseudomonadota; class Alphaproteobacteria; order Rhodobacterales; family Rhodobacteraceae; genus Paracoccus; species Paracoccus litorisediminis. The sequence continues at coordinate 158,719 of NZ_WMIG01000005.1, forward strand.
ACCCAGCGCCGCGATGTCCTGCTGATCCGGCTGGACGCGCGCACCGGGGCCTTTCTTGAAGTTCGGGGCTCGGGTCTGACCGAGGCCCGTCGCCGTCACGAGGACAGAAAATGAGATGCCTCATCGTCGAGGATGACCCCGTCCTTGCCGCCCAACTGGAACAGGCAATGACCGAGGGCGGATTTGCCTGCGATCTGGCCCATGACGGGGTCCAGGGCGAATATCTGGGCTCGACCGAAAGCTACGACCTGTCGGTGCTGGATCTGGGTCTGCCGGGCCTGCCGGGGATCGATGTCCTGACCCGCTGGCGCGAGGCGGGGATCTCGATGCCGGTCCTGATCCTGACCGCGCGCGGCGACTGGACCGACAAGGTTGCGGGCTTTCGCGCCGGCGCCGATGATTATGCAGTGAAACCCTTTCGTCTGGATGAGGTGGTGATCCGCGCCCAGACCTTGGTGCGCCGGGCGGCAGGTCATGCGCAGGCCATCATCAAGGCCGGACCGCTGCGGCTGGACAGCCAGTTGGGTGTCATCACCCGCAACGGCATGGCCTTGAAGCTGACCGCGTTCGAGACCCGCATCCTGTCCTACCTGATCCACCACCAGAACCGCATCGTCAGCCGGACCGAACTGTCCGACCATCTGTATGACGCCGCCGCCGACCGCGATTTCAAATCCATCGAGGTTGTCATCGGCCGCCTGCGCAAGAAGATCGGCGAAGGCCTGATCGAAACCCGTCGCGGCGAAGGCTACGTCCTGCGGAGCAGCCCTTGATCCTGCGCGACTCCATCCGCGCCCGGCTGATCGGTCTTGCCGCCCTGCTGATCGGCGCGGCGCTGGTTGCAGGTTACATGGCGATCGGCGCAATCCTTGACCGCTTCGTCACCGACCGTTTCGACGCCGATGCCGAGGCCGCCGCCGATGCGCTGATCGCCGCGGCCTCGATCGATGCATCCGGTCGGCTGGTCGCGGGCGGCGCACCGATCGATCCGCGCTTCGACATGCCGCTGTCAGGCTGGTTCTGGCAGCTTCAGCAGGACGGGCGCGTCGTCGCCAAATCCGCTTCTCTCTACGACAACGTCATGTCCCCTCCTGCCTCCGATTTCGTCGGCGGTCAGGGCACCGGGCCGGATGGCGCGCCGCTGCGGGTGCTGCGTCATGAATTCTCGCTGCCGGATTCGAACTCGGCCCTTGCCGTGGTGGTGACCGCGCCCAGGCAGGAAATCGATGCGAGCCTTGCGCGGGTGCGCCGCCCCTTGGCTGTGTCGCTTTCGGTGCTGGGGGTGGTTCTGGCGCTGGCCAGCACCCTGCAGGTCGCGGCGGGGCTTGGCAGCCTTGATCGTCTGGGTCGCGACCTGCGGGCGATCCGCGCCGGGCGCGCCGACACGCTGCCCCTGCCCCGTGTCGCGGAATTGCGTCCGCTCGCCTCGGAAATCAACGGGTTGATCGAGCAGAACCGTCAGGTCCTGTCCCGCGCCCGTGAACATGTCGGAAACCTTGCCCATTCGCTGAAAACCCCGCTGGCGGCGCTGGACAATGCCCTGCCCGAGGACGATCCCGGCCGCGCATTGGTCGCCCGCATGGACCGTCAGATCGGCTGGCATCTGCGCCGCGCACGCAGTTCGGGCACGGCACGCGCCCTTGGACAGCGCACGCAGGTGGCACCAGTGGTCGATGACATCCTGTTGGTTCTGCGCGGTCCCATCACGGAATCCGGCCTGCAAGTCGATCTGGACTTGCCACCGACCCTCGCTTTTGCCGGAGAGCGGCAGGATCTTGAGGAGATGATCGGCAATCTGGTCGAGAACGCGGTGAAATGGGCCAATACCCGCATCCACATCACCGCCCGCCCCGAAGGCCGCGACCGCCTGTTCATCGCCATTGAGGATGACGGCCCCGGCCTGAGCGCCGAGGACCACGCCCTTGCCATGGCGCGCGGCGGACGGTTGGACGAATCCGGTCCGCCCGGCTCGGGTCTGGGTCTTGCCATCGTCGCCGATCTGGCGGCGCTGCATGGCGGTGCTTTGCGGCTGGAACGGGCCAGGCTTGGCGGATTGGCGGCCAGCCTGATCCTGCCCGCCTGAGCTTGCCCGAAATATACGCAAAAGATCGGCGCAGATTTTTTACCATTTGATAAAAAAACGCTCCTGTGTCAGCCTGATTCTTATAAGAACAAGCAAGCAGGGAGGTCACGTCGATGACCAACAGCCAGCTCACGCCCGGAGTCGTGCCCGGCCGTTTGCCAGCGGATTCCTACGCCGCTAATTTCTCGGATGTCGCACCGCCTTTGGACCGCCACGAAGCACAGGTCGCTGCCGACCGATGCTATTTCTGCCATGACGCGCCCTGCGTCACGGCCTGCCCCACCTCGATCGACATTCCGCTGTTCATCCGGCAGATCTCGACCGGGACACCGGACGCGGCGGCGCGGACGATCTTTCACCAGAATATCCTTGGCGGCATCTGCGCCCGCGTCTGCCCGACCGAGAACCTGTGCGAAGGTTCCTGCGTGCGGATGGAGGCCGAGGGCAAGCCGGTCGAGATCGGCGCGCTGCAGCGCTACGCCACCGACCACCTGATGGCGCAGGGCGACCATCCCTTCCGTCGCGGCCCCCCGACCGGCAAGCGCATCGCCGTGGTCGGCGCGGGTCCGGCAGGCTTGTCCGCCGCGCATCGTCTGGCCGCCAAGGGCCATGAGGTCACTTTGTTCGACGCCCGCCCCAAGCCCGGCGGCCTGAACGAATACGGCATCGCCAGCTACAAGGCCGTGGACGGTTTCGCCGCGCGCGAGGTCGATTGGCTGCTGGGGATCGGCGGGATCAGACTGGCCTCGGGCAAGGCGCTTGGCCGCGACATCACGCTGGAGGGGCTCTCCGCCGATTTCGACGCCGTTTTCCTTGGCCTTGGCCTGCAGGGCGTCAGCGCCCTTGGCACCGAAGGCGAGGATCGCACCCATGTCACTCATGCCGTGGATTTCATCCGCGAGCTGCGCCAGTCGGGCGACCTTTCCGCCCTGCCCGTCGGGCGCGATGTGGTGGTGATCGGCGGCGGCATGACCGCGGTGGACGCCGCCGTTCAGGCCAAACTGCTGGGCGCGCAGAACGTCACCATCGTCTATCGTCGTGGCCAGAACCGCATGTCGGCCAGCCAACATGAACAGGACCACGCCACCCATTCCGGCGTCCGCATCATCTGCAATGCCGCACCGCTCAAGGTTCATGGCAATGGCACCGTGCGCGAGGTCGAGTTCATGCTGACCCGCGAAGGTCCGAACGGGCTGGAAGATACCGGCGAACGCTTCCGCCTGCCCGCCGACCAGCTTCTGCGCGCAATCGGCCAGAAACTGGATGGCGTGCCAAGCGACCTTGCCATGTCGGGCGGCAAGATCGCGATCCACGGGCCGGGCCGGACCTCGATCCCCGGCATCTGGGCCGGGGGTGATTGCGCCGCAGGTGGCGACGACCTGACCGTGACCGCCGTCGCCGAAGGTCGCGACGCGGCCGAGGACATCCACGCGCAACTGATGGAGGCCGCTCATGGCTGATCTGCGCTCAAATTTCATCGGGATCAAATCCCCGAACCCGTTCTGGCTGGCCTCGGCCCCGCCCACGGATAAGGAGGTCAACGTCCGCCGCGCCTTTCAGGCCGGCTGGGGCGGTGTCGTCTGGAAGACGCTGGGCAGCGAAGGCCCGCCCGTCGTCAACGTCAACGGCCCGCGCTATGGCGTGGTCTACGGCGCCGACCGCAGGGTCCTTGGCATCAACAATATCGAGCTGATCACCGATCGACCGCTGGAAGTGAACCTGCGCGAAATCAAATCGGTCAAGCGCGACTATCCCGATCGCGCGCTGATCATCAGCCTGATGGTCCCCTGCGACGAGGACAGCTGGAAGGCGATCCTGAAACAGGTAGAGGATACCGGCGCCGACGGGGTCGAACTCAACTTCGGCTGCCCACATGGCATGGCCGAACGCGGCATGGGCTCGGCCGTGGGTCAGGTTCCCGAATATATCGAGATGGTCACGCGCTGGGTCAAACAGCATTCCCGCATGCCCTGCATCGTGAAGCTCACGCCCAATATCACCGATGTCCGCAAACCCGCCGAGGCCGCCATGCGCGGCGGTGCCGATGCGGTCAGCCTGATCAATACGGTGAACTCGATCACCTCGGTCGATCTGGACCTGTTCTCGCCGCAACCGACCATCGACGGCAAGGGTAGCCATGGCGGCTATTGCGGTCCGGCGGTGAAGCCTATCGCCCTGAACATGGTCGCCGAAATCGCCCGAAATCCCGCCACCTACGGTCTGCCGATTTCCGGCATCGGCGGCATCACCACTTGGCGCGACGCTGCCGAGTTCATGGCTCTTGGTTCGGGCACGGTGCAGGTCTGCACCGCCGCCATGACCTATGGCTTCAAGATCGTGCAGGAAATGATCTCGGGTCTGCGCGAATATCTGGACGACAAGGACATCGCGATGACCGACCTGATCGGCCGTGCTGTCCCGAATGTCACCGACTGGCAATATCTGAACCTCAACTACACGACCAAAGCCGTCATTGATCAGGATGCCTGCATCAAATGCGGCCGCTGCTATGCCGCCTGCGAGGATACCTCGCATCAGGCCATAGCCATGGGTCCGGGCCGCGTCTTCTCGGTCAAGGAGGAGGAATGCGTCGCCTGCAACCTGTGCCTGGACGTTTGCCCGGTCGAGAACTGCATCACCATGCGAGAGCTGGCCGTGGGCGAGATCGACGCCCGCACCGGCCGCCCCGTACGCCCCTATGCCAACTGGACGACCCATCCCAACAACCCCATGGCACAGGCCGCAGAATAATGTGAGAGGGCGCATTGCGCCCCCTTGCCCAGATGCCAGCTTCGCGCTAGTCCCATGCGCGTCGGAGGAGTGGCAGAGCGGTTTAATGCACCGGTCTTGAAAACCGACGTGGGGGTAACTCCACCGTGGGTTCGAATCCCACCTCCTCCGCCACTTGGCCTGATGAAAGCATTCTCCTCACAGCACAGAACACGTATTTTCTCGTTGTTTTCGAGGGTTATGGCTGTGCCGTGCTTCACCGGCAATGACGCCTCAGGCCCGAAATTCGTTCTCTACACGTCTTTTTCTCTGTAGCTATTGCCTGAGCCGGTTTCGGTGAAGTTGACTTAGCACTATGTTTTAGATGAAAAAATTTTGACAGAGCGTGCTCGGTTCGATCTCAGGCCCGACCAAAATGAAGGGGCCGAAATCGAACATTCGCTGTTCATCTGGCGTCGGATCAAGTTTGCCGGTGACAGCCGGTTTGTGGCGCCTCAGCCAGCGTCTTTTCCTTGCGGGCAAGCTCGCGCTCCAGATCCTTGATTCACCTCTTAGCGTCCCGGGGCTCGCGCGATCTGGTAAGTGGCTGCCTCGTCCCAGTCATTCGTCCGCTGACAGGCCTCGCGCCAGAACCGTGTCCGCTCGGCATAGCGCCCGCGCTGGTGGCAATATTTGGCAAGATCCTGTTCGTTGAGCGACGTGGTCTCGATCACCTCAGCCAGTTTTGTCCCGAGAGGTTCAACTATTGCGCGATAGGAGGCAGATCATCCTCAACCCCCACTTCGCTACCCAGATCGGCTCCGCGCGGCTTAAGAAGATTGACCCCGCCTCCCCCCGCTGAGTGACCCTCGTGTAAAACAGTACAGAACCTGCGACCGCCCGGATAGCTAAGTAGTGCACGCAACTCCCGACCTGTTCGTAGGCTGGCGCGTGCTGTGGCGTCATCGACGGAGGTTATCTTGTCGACCGCGATGAAGGAGGTCGACAGCGATGTCTTGCTAGGTCGCCAGGGCTTTGGTGGACGTGCGTCGATCCATTCCGGTATCTCGTCCTTGAGAATCATCATGTCGAGATACAGCGCCGGACCAGGAAACCCGCCCCTTTTACCCGAGCTTTCGGCTTCGTACGCGCGTGTGAAGGCGAAGTTTGCCTGTAGGGTCGGAACGATATCAAATACGCGCCTGACCTTGCGTGCCCGGGCCACGGCTTCGTCCCGATCAATCTTGCCATTAACCAGAGCATCAATGATAGCTGTGTGCTCTTTTTCCTGTGCGACAATGCCGGCACCCGCACCCTTCGCTCGTAGTCCGACAGCGATCACGGCGCGCAGACCTAGGCCACCGGTGCTTCGATCCACTTCGGTCGCCTCTTGATAGAGCTTCCAGCAACGTTGGATGAACAGCCAGGCTCTGTCGCTGCGCCTCTCCTCGATGTTGGTCTGCACGGCGGCGCCGTCGTTAATAACCAGCGTGGGGAACTTCGTGGTGCTGTTGTCGCGAACGATCCGCTGGAAGGCGCGTAGCCTCCTAAGAGGTTTGGCCGCGCGGTAATCGGCCGGATCGAAACATGCCTCCTCGATTTCCGAACCATAGGCATAAAGATCGAACCAAGCTGCGATAGCCACGATCGCCGTCGAGCCTGATTTGCTTTGTGTGTCGATCATTACAGATTTTCCTCATCTGCTGTCAGGCCTTCGATAATTATCCGAAAGCTCTCGGCATCGATCCGGGTAGATTCATTTCTACGAGAGAGGAACTCGTCCGGCAGGCCCGCAATCGCTCTAAATCGTTGATAAAAATCGTGCGGACGATCGGCGCCGAGTGAATTAAGTGCACGCTTGGCTTTGCTAGAAAGGCGTTGCGGCAGCCAGACCTCGCCTCGCTTGTTTAAAACCGCGATAAGGGAGCGATGGGCGAATGAACTGGTATCTCCAGCGCGCCACGTCGATTTACCACGATGATATTTCTGTAAATTGAGAAAAATGACGAGATTACTGCCGACTGTTTCCAACAGCGCCGTTAAGGAACCTGTGCGGAAAAACAGCCGCGAACCGGTCTCGCTCCACGCTCGCTCGCCCCGTCCACCTTCCGCACCCCAAGCCTCAGCATAGAACTGTGGTTCGGTAACGCTTGACCACTGCCGGACTGCAGCGTCGTCTGCTGCGATACCCAAGACGTCTACAGTGAGATCGGTCGGAAAGGGGCGGTTGAGCGCGGATGTCGTACCATAGGGGTCGTGTCGATCGAGTCGATGCTCGGTGTCCGACATTACGGCAACCCATGGCTGAATGCTGTGGCCTTCCTTCCCAAAATGGCGACTGATCTCATTTTCGTCGTCCGGAAGCCACCGAAAGAATTTCTCGTCGGACAGCAGGGTCATGCTGGTCGAGCGCGCATCGCTCTCGTTCGCTACAACGCTTTGAATTGTGAGGGTAGTATCCTGCCCGATCGACCAGCGTCCGGCCACAGGGATCCACTCATCCACAAGCTCTCCATTTTTGATGCCGAGTATGGGCGAAAGCAGCCGAGCGTCATCGCGCATGGAGCTTTGCTTTCCTCCACTTTGCGGCATCGCAAAGTCAGATTCGATGGCCAGGTCGAGCGGGAATGGATCGGTGAGATCCGCGAGCCACAAGCCGTCTTTGCGAGAAAGTCGGTACCTGTTGAGAAAGGTCGTCCAAGGATCTTCGCTCCAATCATCCTCGACAACCGGACGCAGCGTGAGGAGATCGCCAGCGACGAGCATGAGGGCATGCCAACTAAGATAGTCACCATAACGATCACGATCCGGAACATCGCCGGATGACCAGGCTCCCTCGTAATTCGTCGTCCGAGGACAGGCATGCATGGCGCTCAGGGTTTTGTCCCAACTACGCACCCAGCTGCCGATCCGGTCGTGCACCTCCCATCCTGGGCACGCGAACACGCGGCACAAGCTTTCAACGTGATACTTATTGAAGTCGTAATCCAGATGGAGTGCATCTGCCGCGCGTGGCGACGAATCCGGCCTCGTGATGTAACGAAACTCGGCATGCCTCACCTTCGGGCCGTGTTCGTATCGCGAGACATTGGCTACAGCGACCGTCCCTAAAATCGCTTGGGCTTCTGCATCATCGAGTGATCCGGCGATCTCCTGCAATGTATCGACCGCGAACGAACGCATTACGGCGTGGGGAAAATCGGTCGAAAGCGCGACCCGTTCGAAAAACGTTTGATGTTTGGCCAGTGCGCTTGGATCAGCCTTGCTGACCCGCGCAAGCGCAATAAGCAGCCATAGCTGGGCGTGCATTGAATAGAAGGGGAGCTTTCCATCGTTGAATGGCGCCGCCGAGCCAGAGTCAAAGCGCACAATGAGCTTACCCAAGACATCGAAGCGCTGGATTTCAGCCAAACGCCTCACGGCGTGAGCCGCTCGCCAGCGCATCGCCGCCACTGGGTGACCTAGTCGGGCCCAAACCAGTCCCGCGACGACTTCCGCCTCATCGTCGACTACAGTCAGACGATCGTTCCAAGGGCCGTCGCCGACTTCGGCCGGCAGCATTTCAGCGCCGCTTGCAAGGAAGCGTTCCAACCCGTTGGCGATCGCTTGATCACAAACGTCTGCGGCCAGCCGAGCTGACAATGCGAGCCATGCGTTGCCCCCCAGCTCATCAGCAACGCCGCGCAATCCTGCGACCACTCGCTCGACCAGAGCAACCCGTTCGACGCGGAAGTATTTCTCCAGTCCCCGCCATGCCCCCCATGCATCACTGCTAGAGCTAGCCAATTCTCTGGCATGTTTCGTGGCCAACCGAAGACCTAGCTCAGGTAACGCGTCGCGCATGGCTGCCGAGGTCTTGCTCCATTCCTCGACATGATCATCCAAGGCCCGAACCTTGTCGGCAAGGCTGACGGTGCCGGACTCAACGACCGCACGTACAAAGCCGAAGCGTTCAGCCGGAGTAGATGCTCGCCGCGCCAAGTCGAGCAAGGTTCGGACCGGCCACCTTCGGCCATTCTGATCCAAATCTTCGTTAAGGATCTGCCGATCGATTTCATCCGGATCAGTGACGTCGATCAGATAGGGCTCCGGGACTTCCGGACTTGCGGCTGCTGAGGCTGCCGGCGAAGGTGCCTCGGCTCCCGGGTTCCGCCGCCGTAGCAGTCCTTCGATCCGCCTTCGGGCCGCTGACGTGGGAGGAAGTATTTCCTGAGCGAGGCGATCCAGGCCTTCAATGGTCTCGCGAACTGGGACGAGCTGGTCGTCACGATCGATTTCCACAAGCAGCAAATTGAAGAACCATTCGTGGTGGATCGCCGGAATGCCTCGCAGCGTCTCAGAGGCAAAATCCGAAATGTGCCACGTCCAAGATTCAACGGGGGGCGCCAAGCCAAACAGCGCGGCCGCCGTTGCCGCTGGTAATTTCGATTGTCGGGTCAGAACAGTTAATGCGGGCCCAAGCGAAAGACCCAGCCGTGCGACATCCCGATCATCCAACCGCGCCAACATCGCCAGCGTGCCCTGCCCGGCAATCGGTACCATTGTCTGGGCGTATTCAATCCACGGAAAGCGCCCATCTTCGCCCTGATTTAGCTCCAATATCCGAGCGAGTGTATGCGCAGCTTGTGCCGACAACTCGGGGCCTTTGTAATGCCCTGTAAGTTCGAGCAGGTGGTTTGTGCGATCGAAATCGTCGGAGCCAATAGCTTCCGCGAGATCGAGCGCTCGTCTGAAATATGCGGCCGCCTCATCCGTACTCACTCGCCACACCGCCCGTGCCAGGCGTCCGTAGGCTGTCACTCTCGAACCCACATCCGTGTCGAGCTGTATTTTCCCCTCCACTTGGGCAGCTAGGGCAAGCGCGGCGTCATGGCATGCACTGACCCGTGACAATCGAGCCACGGCGTCCGAAAGCTCGGGATGATACATCCCGGGCGCGTTTGCCAGCCAATCTACCATCCGCTGTGCTAATTGCCGATCCAAGGCCCCGAGCGCATCGGCCACATAGAAGATTGCTCGGAAGCCAGTACGAGCGAGATATGCCTTTCCATCACGATACGGATAGTCGGAAGACTGTTCGACATCACCGACGAGCCGATCAAATGCGGCGTGAAGCATCTGTGCGCGCGTTTTCCCGGTCGGTGGGCGCACGATACAAGCGATATCCTGTGCATACGGCACCAGCGGCTTGATCCGGCCGTTTAGGATGCGAGAATATTCGGAGCGGTCCTTTCCGTCGACGGCACTACGGCGCTTTCGGCGGGGTCGGGCAGGGTCATATTTGGGTTCGGCCAGCTTCTGAGCGAGTGCGCGTGAGAACGCTACCGGGCCACGGGTACGAGCGCTTTTCGGTACGAGGTCGATTAGCTCGCTGGGAGCTATGTCGATCAATGTAACAGGCCTCCGCCGCAGTGCGGACCTAATTCCGGCCGCGGCTACCGTCAGGTCAACTGCACGATCGATCGGGTGGTAGCTCGAATAATCATATATGGTTGGGGTCTTCAGTCCTGCACCTTGAACCAATGCAAGACCCGCGCTGATCAGGTCGAGATCGGCAGCTCTCGCAGCGGCGAGTATGCTCGCCATTGCCAATCCTTCGCCTTGTCCGGTGAGTGGACGTGCGGCGGCCATCCTATTGATAATTCGCCTGTCCCGATCGTCGTCACGCGGGCTGTACCGCAAAGCGGCCGCAAACAGGGCGCGTGAGGGAAGTCGGCATAGAGGAAGTTTTTGGAAGGCGCGGGGTGAAGAGGCCTGAGCTGTCGTTTCGTGTCGCTCAAGCAAATCAAAGAGGTCGCTGAATTTTGCGAAGGCAGCTCCGTCGTCTTTGCGGCTAATAAACTCAGCTACTCGAATGTCGTTTCCTGCCAGCATTTCGACATATGCAAAGCCGACATCATCCCAGTCTTGGGCTACGTTCGTAGTGTTGAACCAGGTGCTCCGCTGTGATCGGGCCGACCAATTGTGCCAATCGATAGCTCGGCGCGCATGCCGCCGGGCTTCGTCACGGTCCCCCGCGAAGGCGTTTGCCAATGCGAGCGCAGAGTGCTTTCCGCCGGGCCAACCCACGCTCGTGACAGCTAGGCGCCGCAACGCTTCTGGATCACCTGAGACCGCCGCTAGATCGGGATGCTCGTAAAGAAAGCGGTCCGAGCGCTCATGACCGGCTGCGACTAAAGACGCTTCCAGCAGCAGTTGCAGCAGGTCATCCCGTCGACCCACCTCTCCTGCAAGAGCTATCGCAGCGGTGATCCTGGCCAAACGGATATCGCGCGTACTCACTTGCGAAGCGCCAACGGGGACGCGAGCATCATATGCTAGGCGAATAAGTTGGTCGGCGTCGCGGAGCGATGTGAGCAATGCAGGCAAAGCTCTCGCCGCATAGTTTGAAGAGAGTTGTCTCTCCTGCAAAGCTGAAATGACACGATGTCGACTGGCCTCATTGGTTCCATAAGTGGAACGTATGAGGGTCTCCGTCGGCTCGTCGCGGAACATCAACCCATGCGGGGTCCTTTCAAGCAATGGCGCCAAGTCGGCTGCGAAGCTCTCGACCTCCTCAGCGATGAGGCCATGTGCAGCTGCGAGCTCCTCGATAGGTACCGGGGGTGAGAGCAATGCAATTCCTGCAAGCAAAAGATCGACATCGGCATCCTTGGCTCCCCGCGACCGGGCAGTATTTCGAGCATCTTCGAGGCGTCGGCGAAGCAATGAATCAAGGAGATCATTAGGTTGTCTGGGTTCATCTGGAAAAGACACGGGATCAAAGGGCCGTCCCGATGCTATCAAACTGTCAAGGCATCGGGGGTTTCGACCAGATCGCGTAAGGAGCGCCGCGATTTCGTCCGCTGACGCCTCCGGTGCGCGCCTCGTGATAAGCGTCCGTGCTTCTACATCCGTGAATAATGGCACCGCAAATTCGCGGTGAAAGCTGTCTCCGACGGCAATCGCGCGTCTTTCTGTGCGACAGGATGCAATCAACCGCACGCCGTCGATAGGGTCGACGCTGACGCTCCGCAACAAGAGATGGGCGAAGGACGACGTCGCGGTTTCCTGCGCGGCCAATGCAGCATGGTCGATCGCGTCCAGCACCAGCGAAACACAAGCTTCGACGTTAGTGTGTCGCGCTGTCGTGACTGCCTGGGCAAGGCGACGGCGAAATGCGCGGAGCAGGCTGGTTACGTCAGCAACGGGTAGAAGGATATCGCATAACCCCTGGCCGGCGAGCAGATTAGCTAGGTGCACAAATGTCCGATCAGGCAAATGCCTACCATCAGCTGGATCACGCCATTTGCCACTGCCGAAACCGTCAAATAGAACGACGGGGCCGTCCGCATGCAGCTGGTCGGCTAATGTCTGCATCAATACTGTCTTACCCATTCCACCGGCAGCGTGGACGATAAGTGGGGCTCCTGTTTGCCGCACTTGTGCTAAAATCGCGGATAGGACCTCGCGTTGAACGAGGTCTTTGACCTCAGGAAATGCATCCGGCGTCGGATAGAGGCGGTCTTCGTGCTCTACTTCTAGCTCTGCTAGGACCGCAACACGATCGATCCGCTTGTCGGATTCGCTTCCGGGACCAGCCTTGATCCTGATGAGGTTTCGAAGCTTCAATAGCCGCTTCTCTGCGTCAGGATCGCTTGCTTCGCTCCAAGACGCCAGAGTAGAGGCGATCAAGCGCTCTGCCTCCATCAAGCTCCCTTTGCTGCCGACCAAATCCAATCGACGCAGCAGCTCGACGGATGGATGAGGATAGGCTTCAAGTGCCTTCCTGATCTGACTTGCTTGCTTGCTTACATCACCGGCAACCTCAGAGCCTGCCATTACCGATGCGATAGCTAGCCCAAGATTGTGATGGATCGGACGGTTCGTAGCGAATTCATAACGAACCACCTTCTCGACATGCTCCGTGCCGTGAGCAGCACGAAGCTCGGCATCGGTTATCGCAAATTTGGCCAATGTTGGCGCGAAATCTGCGGCACGTACTTCCCGATCCGCACTGGAAATAGAATATTTGAACTGAACAACTGCGACTCGGTGCGACCGCGCGACATCGGTTCCACCATAATATCTAACGAGGTCGGCAATTTCGACGGCACCCGTTCCGAGTTCCTGCTCATCTAGCGAATCGAACCCTTCGAGGGTGATTGCCGTGAGGTCAGTCGAAGGCAGCAGAAGTTCCAGCGCCGTGCGTGCAGCCCAAGCCTCGTGGTACGCATGCCCCGCCTTGGACGCCCGCACCTTGTCTATAAGTATTGTGTCGTCGATCGCGCGCTCGCCGCTCATGGTCAGTTAATCTATCTTCGGGTCATGTCTGCCCCAGCTTAGGCGGACTTCGCAAACATGCAAACGTCAACAGTCACCTTAAATACCACGCATTGGCGTTATTGCATAACTCACCTATCTGTAAAATTCACCAAGCGAATCCAGTAGGTTAATCGTTTCGATATATAGAACTCGGCACCAGATCTCTACCGCACGACAAACTGGAAAATCTATAACGAGCCGTTGAAACTTCGAGGTTTGCTATTGGTCTGGCCGGACAGGGACATGGTTTGGGGCACCAACGCTGTTCGCGCGGGTCGTCCGGTATCTCCGACTATCACAGTGTTGTTCGCGATGCACTGTTTTGCGCCGTGCACCGCCTGAGTGATCGGTCTCGCAATTTTTCCGCGGCTATTATGCCGCATGGCGGCCGTCGGCTCACCACCGTGAGCGCGCCCCGTTCGTAAATGTTTGGTGGGCAAGCGGAGATTGCTTCGAGAAGCCAAGGTGGACGTCGCAGCGTTGGCGATAAACGGACGAAGCTTTGGCTCGACGCTCAGTTAGCCAATGAGAGCAGGCAGTTCAGCCACTTGACCTCGCTACGATCAGAGCGCCGATCCATACTTTGCCAAAGCTCGACAAGCGACAACTCCTTGGTCTCGGCGAGGATCAGGTTAAGCCCTGCCTCGTCCAGATCATTGAAAAACCTATCCCCCTCGACCCGCTCCTCCGCCCCGAGCTTGATGGAGGCGTAGATCACCCCGGTCGGTAACAGCGTGTTGGCGAGCCGGTCTAGAACGGCAGGCAGACTCGAGCGCGGGATATGCAGGAGGGAGGCGCAGGCCCAGATGCCGTCGAACTTCCTATCCCAATCAAAGTCCTCGAATATGATCTGCCGAACCGGGATCCCGGCAAGCCGGGATGTCGCCCGGACCATCTCGATCGATCCATCGAAAGCCGAGACGTCATAGCCAAGCTGCCGGAAGGCCAGCGTGTCCCGACCCGATCCACATCCCGCATCGAGGATGGCACCGCCGGGCGGCAGCGTCCGAAGGAAACGCTGCCGATGCTCGGACATATCGACACCGACGGTGCGGGCGATGAAGCTCTCGGCATTGCTGTCGTAGAAGCCCGTGCTTTTCAAAAGACCGCCTCCCCACGCGCTTCGGGTTCCCATTGGTGGATCAGGATAGCAGATGCCTCATCGTGCCGCGCCTGCAAGAAATCACGACGCGCTCTCGCTGTGGCGCCGGTTTGGTGCATCAGCGTCTCGCGCAGTGGGTGATGGCTGCCGATCAAGAATTCGTTTCTCCGGAGAAGCCTGCGCAGCAAATTGAGCGTCGGGACGCGCGCGAACTTGCCGTCATGGCCGCGGTTACAGGCCTGACAGGAGAGAATCAGGTTCCAGACCCCGTTTGTCAATCGGCTCGCAATTTTGCCCCCGGATCGGCGCCCAACTTTGACCCCCCATGCTGGCAGCGGATCAGGGCCTGAGCCGACGTAACTGATCAGTGATGGAGGCGGGTCAGGCCCTGATCATGCGCGGTTCTTGAAGCGCCATGACTCGTTTCCGGTCTCGATGATCTCGCAGTGATGGGTGAGGCGATCAAGCAGCGCCGTGGTCATCTTGGCGTCGCCGAAGACGGTCGGCCACTCTCCAAAGGCGAGGTTGGTGGTGACGATGATCGAGGTCCGTTCATAGAGGCGGCTGATCAGGTGGAAGAGCAGTTGGCCTCCGGATTGCGCGAAGGGCAGATAGCCCAGTTCATCGAGAATGACGAAGTCGAGGCGGGTCATGTAATCGGCCAGTCGCCCCTGCTTACCGCTACGGGTTTCTGTTTCCAGCCGGTTCACCAGATCGACGACGTTGAAGAAGCGACCTCGGGTGCCATTGCAGATCAATGCCCGGGCAACGGCGATGGCGAGATGGGTCTTGCCGGTTCCCGTGCCCCCGATCAGCACGACGTTGCGCTGATCCGCGACAAAGTGGCCCGTCGCCAAATCCCGGATCAGGCCCTCGTTGATCGGGGTGCCTGCAAAGTCGAACTCCTCGATGTCCTTCGCCAAAGGCAGCTTGGCCACCGTGAGCTGGTAGCGGATGGACCGGGCCTGCTTCTCGGCAATCTCGGATTGCAGCAGATCGCCGACGATACGCGGCGGTTCATGCTGGCGCTTGATCCCGGTCGCCATGACCTCGTCATAGGCGCTGCGCATGCCGTAGAGCTTGAGCGTGCTCATCAGATCAAGGACTTGGGTGCGTTCCATGCTGGGATGTCCTCCTGAGGCTGTCATAGCGCGCGCAGTCGGCCACGGGCTCGTGGGTCAGACGCAACGCGGCTGGGGTGAGCAGGAATGGTGGTGGTGCGGGTTCGCGTCGCCTGGCGAGGATATTGATGACGACCGGGGCGGAATGGACACCATTGTCGAGAGCCTCCCGACAGGCAACCTCCACGGCGGGTAGCCCATCATCGGCGACGCAACTGAGGATCTGGACCATCTGTCGATCGCCATCGTCAGCGCCCTGCAACTTGCGCCGGATGGCTGCCAGTGCTGGCGGCAAGAGCCAGTTCCGGAACGGTGCACCATTGCGTAGGGCACCCGGTTTGCGCGCCAAAACAGGCACATAGTGCCAAGGATCATAGACGACCTCGCCACGCCCGAAGGCCCGGATATGTTCGCCCACGATCACGCCATTCTGCCGGATCACGATGCGCTCGGCATAGGCATGGACCTCGACCGGTCGCCCGACAGCCGTCGCCAGAACCGAATACTTGTTCCTCAGGAAAACGATCCCCCGGATCGTTTTCTGATCTTCGTCACTTGTCGAACCGGACCGTGCAGGTCTTGGAGAGCGAGACCATGTCCGCCATTGGTCCGAGGACAATGGTCGAGCGGCCGGCACGCTGTGGAAGCCGTCAAAGTGGCCAGCATAGAGAACGAGTTTGGGCCGTTCGGCCTCGAACATCTCCCACACGGTCTTGTTCGACTGCTCGGGATGACGGTGGGCCTTGGCATAGACCACGCATTTGTCGATCAGCCAGGCGTTCAACTCGTCCAGATTTTTGACCCGAAGCCGAGGGGTGAAGAAGCGTTGGCGGGTCCGCTCGTAGCTGAATTCTGTCTCATCAGATCGAAGAATCTTCCGCACCGTGTTGCGCGACACATGCAATTCACGCGCGATCCTCTTCAGCGACCAACCCTGGACGTAGAAAGCCCGTCGGACCCGCGCGATCGTATCCACCCCCTTCATCCCCTTCTCCGTCTGCTGACCCGCAGCAGACGGTCTGACGAAAAATAAGGGGGGTCAAAATTCGGCGCCGATGCCCCCGCTCAAGGGGTCAAAGTTGCACGCCGAAACACATGCGAGATGCTCGCAGACATTCCGCGCGAAGGGCAACGCAAGCTCCTCGAGGGTCACCAAGTCGTTGCCGCGTCCCTTGAACTCGAGAAGCGCGCGGGCCAGGGCGAACTTGTAGGAGGTGACATTGCGGCCGAAAAGGATGATCGAGCGCCAGTAGTCCCCGCCCGTCGGCTGCCGTTCAAGAAACGCCATTTGTCATCACCTGTCTGTCTCGACGCCCAGATTTTGCACAGACCGCGGCCCGCGCAGTTCGCGAACCGTTGTCGGGCTACCGCTGCATATCATGGTCATCGCACCGCTCCCCAATTCAGGCCGCCACCGGCGGCGCGAGGCGGATGAGCAATTGCTCCCTCGCGACCTCGTCGAACTCCGCGGTCTCCAGCATGGCCAGAAGGTCCGACTGTCGGGGCTGGCCGAAGGCGAGGCGATAGAGCGCCGTGGTCCGAAGAAGCCAGGTGGCACGCTGCGCCTCGCGCGAGAGCGGGGGCAGCGGCAGCACGGTCTCGATCTCGACCGGATCCGGAGCATCGCCGGCGTAGAGCCAGTGCGGGCGCAGCCCAAGCCGGGCTTCGCCGCGGGTATTCATCTCGGCCTCGGCCGCGGCGATCATCGCCGGCCAGGCAGGACCCTCAGCATCGCGGGCGGCCATGGCGTGATTGGTGGCGATGTTCAGGCGCACGGCGTGGTTCAGGAAGCGCTGCACCCGCCCCTCGCGTTGCTCCATGTCGACCGGGTTGCCGGGCAGGTTCCAGTGCCAGAGCCGGTGGCAATAGAGATGGAAGTCTAGCCCCTCCTGCCCGACCGAGGTCGAGGCCAGGACAAAGGGTCGGAACGGCGAGTTGAATGCGTCGCGCAGGGTGTCGATGCGCACGCCGCCGCCGTCCTGATCGCGGGTCGCATTGGCGGCAAAGCGGGCGGCGAGATGCGAGGGCATGCTGCGCCGCGAGCGCCCCTCGTCGCGGAAAGGATCGTGCAGGGTGATCGGCGCGGTGCGCAGCCCGATAGCCTCGCGCATGCGGCGGGCAACGCCATGATGCGCAGGCTCGCCTTCCTCCCTGGCTTCGACAAGCTTTCCGCCGGTGATCTGGAATACATATTCATCGAGCACGGCCTGAAGGTCATGTTCGGCGCAATAGTCGAGCACGCGGGACCATGCCCCATCGCTGCCCTCTGAGAGCAGCAACGGCCGCACTTCGCGGTGGTTGAAGAGCGTGAGGAAGCCCATCGCCACCTGCGCCGCCATGAAGGCCCGCTGAGGCGCTGGCAGGTCGGCATGGCGATCGAGAGCGCGCAGCAGGCAGGTTGCCGGGCTACCCAAGGCGACGCGCGCGAGGAAGCGGATGGTTGTCGTGCTTGCGGCTGCCTCGGACAACTCAGGATCGCTCGCAATAAAGGCGTCGAGGCAGACCGCGGCCGCACCGGTTTCCTCGCGGGCCGAGCCTTCCCTGAGGCCATCCCGGATCGCCGACACCCAGCCGGGCTCGGAAACGTCGAGACGGGCCAGAGCCTCCCAGGCAGCTTGTCCTTTCGCCTCGGGAAGCGGGGTGTCGGCAAGTGCGCCGGCGACCAGCTTCTCGGCTTCTGCCTGCATCGCCGCCGGTGAGATTTCCCCATGTTCCCGCCAAATCCGCAGCGGGTCCACTATACGGGCGAGAAAGGCCGAGGGGTAGAGCAGCGTCATGACATGCATGCTGGCCCCGAGCTGCTCGGGATTGGTACGCAAGCGCAAGAGCGGCGCCTCGCGCTTCTTCGGCGGGCCTTTCAGCCCGCGCTCGTGGCGCAACTTGCGCTCGGCCTCGTAGGAGACGAGCGCCGCCACCGCCTCGGGAACCATCTGCCAATCCGAAAATATTAACGTCTTGGTGAGCCGCCTCGCGCCTTGCAGATAGGGCAGCGAGGGCGGCAACCAGAGCCTGCGATGCAGGTCGGTCTGATCAAGCGTCTCCTCGATCAGCGCCCGCATACGACCGTTCCCGGGCGGTATGCGCTCGAAACGCTGACGCTTGTGCTCAGACACCATGGCGGGCTTGCCGGTCGAGGCCAGCGCGGCGCGTTTCGGATATTCGCGGATTTTCTTCGCGAGGTCGTAATCGCCCATGAAGCTGAAGAGATAGGGGGCCGATTTCCAGTATTCGACGGCGCCGTGCCCCCGGATCGCCTTCGCGACCTGATGCACCGCCTTGGCCTGGCGCAGGTCCTCGGCCTCGACGGGAACCGGCAGGATCCGGCGTCGAATGCCGGCATCGCCGCTGTCGCCGGCCACGCGCTCATTGCGACTCATCACCTTGCGTAGCCGGGTCTCGACGGCTGACCGCGCCTCAGCCGCTTGCGGGGTATGGCCCTGAGCGAAGTCCCGCAGGTGGTCGCGGAAGCACCGCATCTCCTGGCGCAGGGCCTCGGCGGCGGCTGGTCCTTCTTCGCCATAGAGCACCGAGATGGTCTCGAGGAAATCGGCATGGTGATCGCCTGCCGTCGGGTCATCGCCATTGAGCGTCAGCATCCGGTAGGGCGTCGCCGAGAGAAACAGCACGCGGGCGCCAGCGGATTCCGCCTGCAGGAAGGTCCGCATCAGGGCCTGCGCCTCGCTGTCGCCCTCGGTGAAGAGGCTGCGGAAGCGCTGGAACTCGTCGAAGATCACCAACTTCGGGCGCAGCGAGCTCAGCGCCTGTCGCGCCAGCCGCTGCAGCAGGTCCTGAACGATCGGGCGGCGCGCGTCGGGGTCGTCCAGGTTTGTGTTTCGGATACGCTCCTCGATACCGTTGGCGAGCAGCAGATCGGCAATGGCGGCGCTATCTACCGCGCCGGAGGGTTGGACCCGTTCGAGTTGGTAGGCCCATCCCCCATCAGACCGCACCGGATATCGCAGCAGATCGTCGAGCAACTCGCCGTCGATGCGGTGCTGGAGCAGCTTGCGGATCAGCGCCCGCTCGCGAGCCAGACCGAGCCCACCGGATTTGTCGAAACTCGTCGCCGGAGTGAGTGCGATAAAATTGGCCGCCTTCTCGCGCAAGCGGGTTGTCGCATCGCAAAGCAGGGTCAGGCGGGTGGCCCGGACCTCGGCCTCGCCCAGGACATTGAGTAGTCGCAGGTTCTGCCGGGCAATGGCGCTGTTCGAGCAAACATAGATGATATCGGCGCGCTCGCCCTCGGGCAGGCGCGACAGGATATGTGCGACCACACCTTGCGCGACCCGGGTCTTGCCCAGCCCGACCTCGTCCGCCACCAGAAAGCGCGGCGCGCCAGCATCGAAACGGCGCATCACATAGTCCACGGTGGCGCGCTGGAAGGGCTTCAGCCCCGAAAGCAGCGGTTGCGGATCGAAGCTCATGCCGCCTTCCCCAATGCCGTCTTGAATTCGCCCCAGAGGGTCAGGAAATCCTGCATCATGTCGCCGCCAAGATCGCGGCGCATCAGGCCGACGACGCGGTCGAGATCGCGCAGCCGTGCCGGGCCATCCTCGGCGAGATAGGCGGCGAGCAGGGTCTCCAGCACCGGAGGTGCCGGTCGGGCGCTACCCGCCCCGCCTCCGCCTTCGCTGGCAGCCCGCATCATGCCCTCGATATCGGGGCGCTGTTCGAGCATGGCCGCGACGAAGCTCAGGAACTGCTCGGGGGTCCGGACGATGTCCGAAAGCAGCGCCTGCAGTCGTGCATCGCCCTCGGGCAGGCCCTCGGCCTCGAGCTTGGTCACGAAAGCCGCCCGTTCGTCCTCAAGGCCGCGCAGCTCAAATTGCACGAATGTGGTCGCGTCCGCGAGGCGCACCGAGCCGAGATCCCAAGGGCCTGCGGCCTGCAGCAAGACCCCGGTATCGCGCGTCACTAGCTGGGCCCGGACCTCCGTAATGCCCGGCAGATCGGGCAGCGCCAGCGCCAGCAAAACCGAAAGGCGCTCTTCCAACGGGGCGAAACTCAACTTCGGGGCTGCGGCAAAGATCGCATGGCGTGCGGCACGTACGGCGTCATCGAAGCGCTTCGCCGCAACCTCATCCTCGCGCAGCTCGCGCGGCGTCCAGTCCTGCAGCAAGGGGCCGATCCCCCCTGCCCCAAGGATCCCCGTGCCGTCGAGGCCGATGCCGCCAATACTGGCCGTCCGCCCGCGCAGGCTGGCGAAGACCTCGATATTGCGCGGACCATTCACCCCGAGCCCCGCCGATGTGGCATTGCCCGAGCCGAGCGTGATCACGGTATCCTCGCCCTGTTCGAGGACATAGAGCTTGGCATGCAGCCCGGCGCGCTCCTCGGCGGAGACGGTGGCGTCGGGATCGGGTTCCGGCTGGCCATGATCGGCCAACGTCAGGCAGCGCGGCAGCGTGCCACGCAGCCCGGCCAGCCAGTCGTCGCAGGCGACCAGTGCCTGAATGCGATCGCGGCCCAGAACCCCGAGGCCTGCATCGTCGCAGAAGGGCGAGATCACGGCCAGATGCCCTCGGCCCGGCCGCCAGAGATCCTTGGCCTGCGCCTGCGGGTGATGGGCATGGAAGAGCGGCAGCGAGAAGCCGGGAACGCGGTCCCATCTGACATGCGCCAAGCCGTCGCGCAGGCCAAGGAGATGGGCGTTCTTCCGGATCGGCAGCCAGTCGATCAAACCGACCAGCGGCGCGTTGGCGCGCTGCGGCTCGAGCTTCTCCTCGCCCTCGAGCCGCAGCGCCACATCCCAGGAGCGATCCCGCGTCAAGTTGCGCGACATCATGATCAGGCGCTGCCGCATCGGGCCGCCGTCCTCGGGAGCAAAGCGCAGGAGCCAGAGCTTGGGATGGAAACTGGCACCCTTCGGCGGGCTGACCTCGGTGACGAGCCCCTCGAGCAGGCTGACCAGCGCCGTTCGTTTGCCTGCGGGAGGATGGATATTCCCGGCCTCGACAAAGATCGTCACCCGATCCTCGAGGCGGCGCATGGCGGCGAGCGCGGCCAGGGGGCTGGCCAGCAGCTCTTCGCGCTGCACCCCGCCGCGGAGGGCCAGCGAGACCGGCACTGTCAACGCGGTGAGAAAATCCATCGAGAACGTCGTGCCGAGCGCGGCCTCGAGGCGGTAGCCCTCGGGCGGTAGGAGCGCCTCGCCGAAATCGACCCTTTGGGCGGGGGCAAATGCCGTGTCAGCCTTCATGCCGCTGCCGCCATGTCGTCGAGATAGCGACGCACGAGATCCCAGCGATAGCGGATCCGCCCGGAACCTGAATTGCCGCTCCAGATATAGTCCGGCTCGAAGCGCAGCCGGGCGCGGCTGCCCTTGGTCTCTATCTCGCGTCGCGCGATCAGCGCGCGGGCCCCGGGGCCATCGGCCTCGCGCATGACAGCGATCCAGTCATCGATGAAGCGCAGGGTCGGCAGTCTCGGGTTGAAGCCCACCAGCGCGCCCTGTTCGAACAGCGGCGCGATCAGTTCTCGGGCGGAAGTGGCGAGGCTGGACCGTTCACGCCGGCTCCACTCAGCAAGCGCCTGCGCATGGTTCTCGCGGGATTCGTGGTCGAAATGCTCGGCCAGCATCAGGTTGTAGGTCAGCGCCGCGCCATGCATCGTTTCCGCGAAAGCCAAGGCATGATCGAGCAGGCGCTGCATCGCGGACGGCAAATCGATCGCCGCCACCGATGCCAGATCACGATATCCGTTCAAATTGCGAGCCCGGGCCATGAGGTAACCCAGCAGCGTCTCGCCCTGCCGGATCGCCGAGCAGCGATCGGTGATCCAGTCCGCCTCGTCACGGGTCAAGGTAAAACCTCGCGTGTCGTCCTCGTCGATCCTCGGAGTCTCTTCCCAGCAGGTCTCGCCTTCAGCCATGCGATCGAGCACCTCACCGATCCCGGCCCGGGCAAGTGCTGGGCTGCGGATGCCCCAGAGCCCGAGGCCACCCCAATAGACCGCGCTCGGCATTCGCTTCAGTTTCTCGCCCGCTTCCGAGCCAATTAGAAGCCGTGTATCGGCCTCGGGCAGCGCCTGCAGACGGGCGATCAGCGCCGCCTCGCCTTCACGCAGCCGCGCCTTGCGGTCGCCGCGCTTCAGATCAAGCTCGCGGAAGATCTGCGGCAGGAACAGGAAATAGCGCAGCCTGGTCTGCACCGTGCTGGTGCCGGGAAACAGCAGATCCGAGAAGCCATCCCGGATCGCGCCGAGGCCGAGTTCATCTCGCGCCTCGCTGTCGCTCAATGCCCCGATCAGCGTCTGGACCGCTTCCGCCTCGGCCTTTCCAAACGACACCCAACCCAATGCAGACAAATCAAAATTCCCACATACGCCACTGGCCTCCTGCGGTCCGTGGCAAAAGAAAAAACCCTCCCGGCACCCTATTCGTGCCGGGAGGGTTCTTTCAAGCCGCGGCGTCTGGGGTACCCTAGCACGTCGCGCAGATAAGCAAGGGCGACACATACCCGCCTACTGGTCTTCCTCACCGTCAAAGGAGGGTGCGTAAGCCTTGATTGCCCGCTCGACCAGTTCGGCCAAGGAGATGCCCTCGGCCTTGGCGAGGCTTTCGATCTTGATCCGCGTGCTGGGTCGGGTGCGGATCGAGATCTGGTCCGTACGCCGCTCGGGGCGCGGCGGCGGTGCCTTGCCTGCGCGCTCTCGTGCAGCCCGGGCCTCGACCTCGGCGGCGATCGCGGCCTTCTCGGCTTTCTCTGCGGCCTCTCGCGCCTCATCGGCAATGCGACGGATGCGCTCCGCCTCTGCCCGATCGCGGGTGGCTTTCGCCACAGCTTCAGTGACCAGATCTTGCGGATCCACGCCGCGCGGGGCTTTAAACTCATCCGGCATCACTTCGTCCCTCGTCAGATTATTGGTTTGAAAGATCAGTGGCCGGAACAGGTCGTGACCCCAGCCAATCGGATGGTGCAGCTTCAGTGCACCGTCACCGTCGCAAATCCCAGCAAGATCCGCTGAGCGCCCCACTCATCCGGGAAACCCTCCTGCAGCTTGGCAAGGCTGATCTCTGGACCGTGCCGGCCATCGAGGATGGCCTCGACGATATCGGGTGCAAGCTGCGTCAGCCGCAGGATCCGGGCGACATAGCTGAGAGCGATCTTCTCGTGACCTGCAAGATCAGAGACAGTGGCAAACTCGCCCCGATCCAAGAGCCGCTTCCAGCGAAAGGCCCTGCCCAGTGCCCGGACCAGCGCATCATCGGCCTCGCGGCGCAGATGCGCGTCGGGCGGCAGATGCATTTCCTTCTTGCCGCCGCGCTTGACCAGCCTGAACGGGACCTGCAGCACAAGTGTCTCGGGAACGGACATGTTGCGCCTCATGCTGCCTGCTCCATCCCGCCAGCCTGCACCTCACGGGCGAAACCGGGCAGGCCATCGACGCGGAGGTGAACCTTCAGACCGTCGGTCCCGATATCGACCCGTTCAACGAGCAGAGCGATGATCCGGGCCTGTTCGACCGGGAAAAGCGCGTCCCAAAGCGGATCGATGCGCTGCAACGCCGCGATGACCTCGGCCTCGGTGATGCCCGCGTCCTGATCGCGCAGGGCCTTGAAGGTCCCTGCCACGATCTCGGGCTGCCTAAACACCGCGCGCAGCCGCGCGATGACAGCCGCCTCGATCTCACCCGCCGGGACCCGGCCGACCGGGCAGGCCCCTGCCCCGTGCTTCAGGACCGTTTGGCTGGTGTAGTAGCGATAGAGCCGTGCCCCCTTGCGGGTATGGCTGGGTGAGAAGGCCGCACCGTCCGGGCCGAAGATTAGACCTTTCAACAAAGCCGGGGTCTGGGCGCGGGTCCGCGCCGCGCGCTGGCGCGGGCTTTCCTGCAGGATGGCGTGGACTCGGTCCCACGCCTCCCGGCTGACGATGGCGGCATGCTCGCCCGGGTAGCTGTCGCCCTTGTGTAGGGCCTCGCCGAGATAGGCCCGGTTGGACAGCAATCTGTAGACAAACTTCTTGTCGAAGGCATTGCCGCGCGAGGTCCGGAGGCCACGCTTCGCGACCTCCCGTGCCAGCTCCGTCGCCGATCCCAACTCGGCAAAGCGGTCGAACAGCCAGCGCACCTCGGCGGCCTTATCGTCGACCACGACCAGCTTGCGGTCCTTGACGGTGTAGCCATAGGGCGGCACGCCGCCCATCCAGATCCCCTTCATCCGCGAGGCCTTGACCTTGTCGCGGATCCTTTCGGCGGTGACTTCGCGTTCAAATTGTGCAAATGAAAGCAATATATTCAGCGTCAAACGGCCCATCGAGGTCGTCGTGTTGAAGCTCTGCGTCACCGAGATGAAGGTGACATTGTTGCGGTCGAAAACCTCGACCAGTTTCGAAAAGTCCGTCAGCGAGCGGCTCAGCCGGTCGATCTTGTAGACCACGATCACATCGATCAGCCCGTCCTCGACATCGGCCAGCAGCCGGGTCAGCGCCGGGCGCTCGAGGGTGCCGCCCGAGATGCCGCCATCGTCGTAACGCTCGCGCAAAGCCACCCAGCCTTCGCTGCGCTGGCTGGCGATATAGGCCTCGCAGGCCTCACGCTGGGCATCAAGCGAGTTGAATTCCTGCTCCAAACCTTCTTCGCTCGATTTTCTCACGTAGATGGCGCAACGCAGCTTGCGCGGGATAGGCTTGCTCATGCCGACCTCGCGCGATGGTTCTTCAGGCCGAAGAAGACCCAGCCGTTCCACCGCGTGCCGGAGACGGCACGGGCGATGGCCGAGAGCGAACGATAGGGTCTGCCCTGCCATTCATAGCCCTCTTGCGTCACGGTCACGACATGCTCGACGCCCTGCCATTCGCGGATCAGCCGCGTCCCTGTGATCGGCTTCAAGCCGGCACGGGCATTGGCCTTGCCATTCTCGCCGCGATCAAAGGCATCACTTAACGCCTCGAGGCGACGCAGCGTCGCGGGCGGCAGGCCTCCGTAGGTCAACTCCTGAATTCTGAAGGCCAGCCGCGCCTCGAGATGGCGACGACTGAAGGGCGGCGGGACGCAGTCGAAGAGTTCCACCCACTGGGCCTTCAGTTCGGCCATCGGTGCGGTCTTCAGCGCGGTCAGGCGCGCAAGGACATGATCATTGGAAATCATTGAAATATCTCCCTTTACCCCAGCCACTACCGCTCTGTTCGAACCGGATGTGTAGTCGGAAAGTCGCAAGCCTCAAGAACTGTCTCCGTATTGCGGCTTTCGCGGGCGCGCAGACGGATCAGCCCTGCGCCGAGCAGGCGGCAAAGCTCGAGGCGGCGTTCCTTCGGCGACATCCGGACGACGGAATAGGCGTTTGCGCCACGGGTCATGCTACCGCCCCGCAAATCATCAGGGTCGGGTCACGAGAGATTTTAAAATGAAGCTGAATGAGGCGGCCGTGATGGCCGCCTCCTCCCTGCCCCGCAGCAAGCAAGCCTAACGGCACGTGTTCAGTATCCTGAACACCATCGGCGAAAACGCGGGTGCGCACCCGGGGTGCGAGCCCGGAAAGTGCGCGTGTGACTGGAGTTTTAGCGGAACTATGCCCACCGCATACAAAGATACGCCGGAAGGACCCAAGAGGCGCGCCCGGAACGTCGAAATTCGCGACGACGATCTGAGCGAGAATGATGAGGAACCATACAATGGGCATGGGGTTCGTGACCAGCCCTCCGATGCGCTTTCCGAGGACAATTTTCCAAAGCAGAAGTCGAATGTGATCGGCAATCGCTCGCCGGCCAGAACTGGCCTTTTCCCGCTGCTTCGAGGCCGACGGTCCACCATCAGATTTCGCGCTCATAGGGTTTTCTCCTGAGCGGCCTGCAGGCGCTGGAGCGCATGATCGATGCCATCCACCTGCAACTTCGGCACGTTGACCTCCAGCGCCTTGCGCATGCGCGAGCGGCGCTTGGCCGCCACATTATGGATGGCCTTCTCGAAGTATTTCCACGTCCGTATGAGGGGGACCTTTCCCTCGCTCTTTGCCTTCTCTGCCAAGACGGGGAGGATATGGTGCTCAAGCTCGAGGCCCTGCTCCAGCCATTTCAGCAGCAAGGCAAAATCGTCGATCAGAAGCTGCATGTTCTCCGCAGTGGCCCAATCGCCAAGCGCTTCGAAGCACTGCTCGAGCATCCTGTCCTGTTGAATGGTAATAGTAGGTTTTAGAATGCTTTTGTTCTGGTCGGACGCGCCTGCCACCTCGGGCGGAATCTCAGTCCGTACCTGGGCACGGAGCTGCATCCACTGGAGCTTAGTGTCGGGCGTTTCCTTGACGTAGCGGCCGAGCTCCGGATGACCCGCCTGAGGAATGAGAATACGGCCAGGCCACCCGGTAAGCACGACCACGTCCGTCAGCTGACCGCCATTCGGACCCATCCGACCGATGCGGCGGATCAGGCCAATCGCTTCGAACTCCTTGAGCACCGTACGCACACTGCGATCACGACAGCCGGCTTGCGCGGCAAGCGTCTTCTGGGCGCACCAGCTGGTGCCAAACCGATCGGCGTGACGGGTCAGGACCAGCAGAACCGACTTCTGGATCGGGCGAAAGACCGGGACCGAATGCGCCCATTTCGTGGCCTCGAAGTTCAGCGGATCCTTCTTCTTCGGCCGACCGATTTTGGGGATCTGCACAATCTCTTTTCGTTCGCCACCAAAACCGGTGCCCTTCCGGTCGTGCCCGCTGTCCCAATACTCCATGGGTTTCCTCTCTGTTCACGACGGCAATCGGTGCCGCCCTCCCTTCGAGGTGTCAGGTTCCGGATCGTCAAAATAGATCGTCTAAATTGCCCTGAGTTTAGAATATTCACGATGCTGCTTGAACTGCCGCCTCGGGCCGCTGCTCACTGCGGATCGGAGCTGTCCAACTCCTTGCGGATCCAGGCCGCGACCAGATCGTTTGCCGGCGATTTGATTTCGGGGTGGGTTGCTCGCAGAATTCGGATCAGTTCGGCTGCTTCCTTGTGAGCGCCGTCCTCTCCGCGCACGGCATAGAGTGCTTGGCCGGCCTGCAGCCGCTTCCTATACGCATCAATTATAAAGGCGTGGGCTTCGGAACGCGGTCTGCCCACTGCTCGTTGCTTGCCGTCACGTTGACGCCCGACCAAGATCTTCATCGACCCTGTAGCCGATCCCGACACCATGCTTTCGCGCAATGAGGCAATCTGTAGCTCGTCCCAATGAGACCGGGGAATCTGGCGATAACCATCACCAAGTGATCCCGTCACGGCATAGGCGATGAGGGCACCTGACCTGAGGCCGTCGATGAGGGCTAACTTGTGATCATTCTTAGCGTTGGCGACAGCGTCGCGCGCTGCTCGCAAAGCCTTCCCCCGCGCGATCTTGGCTGCCTCTATTCGTCTGGGATCTGTCTCCGGCCAACGGTGACCGCCCGGCGGGGCACGAAACTGCTTTTCGAGATCACGCTGTTGCGCCTCACACGCTTGTACGCTCTGCAATTCGGCGGTCAGGTACTCCCGCATCGCAGACAGAATATCGAGGGCTCCTTCGGGTGGCACCGGGAGAACGGGGGTAGGCGACATGTGTGCATCCGTCCTTGTAGTTCAAACGGATATGCATCTACGCCATGGCTGCGGACTTGTCTCCCCTGCCGCGATTGGCGCAGGAAGATAACTGCTGACCCGCGCGGCGACCCACCGCGTCACCTTGCCGCTGGCGTAGTCCCCGTACCGCCCAGCGCCAACGCGTCGGAGACCGGGCGCTTGAATACTGGCGGGTATTTCTTCTGGCATCCGACCAGGCGACGCCGCAGCAATGACGAAACCATCGTCTGGGAGCTTTCCGCCCTACTGGGAAACATCTGGTTCCGCATCAATGTCGACCGCAACACCTACTGAGCCGGGCGACAGGATGTGACCCCCTTACCGGGTAATGATCGAATCATTCCCACAGCTTCCGAGGGCAGTTCTGCATGAGTATCGTTGACAATTTACAACCTCCCCCCACGCCCGGAGCTCGCTCAAACACCGCCCCGTACGTGAAGCTTTCCACTATGCGGCCGATCGCGAAGCCGATCTACCTGCCATATTCGCGCAATTGCGCGAAGTGCATCCGAACCGCAAGCTGCACGAACGGGCCGCAAGGCGACTCGGGATGCAGCCGGGCTTCTTGCGCGCCGTATTGCACCAGACGGGGTTGACCGTCATGGCGCGCAATGTCCGTCAGGCCACCAATGTGAAGGAGAGCGTCGAACTCTTTTCCGAGGACGTCATCTTTTACACGCTGGTCCGGATCGAATTCCGGGGTGGCATACAACAATGCAGGTCCTAATGCGGCTACCGCGACGCTCCGTGGTTTTTCACATACCGCCAGCGGGCCGCCACCCGGCGGATATTGCCTCGGCTTCACTACAAAACCATCGTTCGCCGCTGCTTGGGTCGATTTGGGTCTTCGCGTACCAGGGCGACCAAGGCATGTGATAGATGCGTTCACCCGATTTGCTGCTGATATTGCCCTTGATGGGGCAGTCGGTGGGTGCCTGCGCATCCGACTTCGACCAGCGTGTGTGCCGGTATTCCCACGCCGGTATTGCTTGGCCACTCCAAATTCCGACGCCACGGGCACGCGCCACATCCTCCTGAGGTACATATGTGCCGCTGTATCGTCGGAAGGCCCAGGCCAGCCCCTCTTCAACCAGAGTGGCACCGAGGTCCACGTTCCCCTTTCCAGTCGTACAGCTTGCGATAACCCGACTGTAATCGTCGACGGCACTGGGCGCACAGCGGATGTGTCGGTCTGCGATCAGGGTGGCTAGCCGACGGGTGGCACTTCGGCCGCATCGCCATTCTTTGCCTGACCCATCACGGCATGTCTGACCAGATTCGGGGGCGTCGATTCCCTCGATGCGGATCCGGATGACTTTTCCGTTCGACCGGATGTCGAGCGTGTCGCCGTCGACAACCTTTGCCGGACCTTCAATCCGGGTCACCATCATCACGCCGTCAGCTTTGGCGGCATTTGCACCCATCGCGGCGGCGGCGATGCCTAGCGTACAAACTGCGGTTGCGAGGTTGGAAAAAATACTACGAAACATGTGGAACCTTGTTTGGGCGAGGTCGCCTTGGCACCGTCAACGGCCTTACCGTCGCCGGGGCGAGCTACCTGGGGGGCTAATATTTCCTCCCCCCGGCCGGAGCCCGGGGGGAGCAGTCCTGCAATGGCCTCCTATTCCCCGGCCACGAGATGGATTTTGCTACCCTGGGCCGTGTCGGCCTCGTCCTCGCGGACCTTGGCGTTGCGTTCCGGGGTCGTCGGGCGTTCCAGAGGCTTGTGCTCGTCCCGCAGCAGCGGCTCGAACCCGAGCGCCAGAGCGAGGAACAAGAAAAGCAGCGGCAGTCCATCTATCGCCAGGCCGGCGATCCAGCCGGGTGCCGATGCGCCGAACATTTGCGCACGCGTGGCTTCGCTCGGGGATTGCGGAACGAACACCGGAACCTCGGTCTTGCCGTCGGCGGGACGCAGTTCCCGAGCCTTTGCGGTCAGGTCGGCCGTCTGGGCGTCGAGCCTCGCGGTGCGGTCGGTCGAACTCACAGTGATAACCCCGGTCGAAGCCAGAATGCCGTCCGGCGCCGTCACCATGCCGTCGAGGGAGGCTACCGCCGACCCGACTTCCTGCGTCGCGGCGAGGAAAAGGGTCTGGTCTCCTAGGGCGGCGGCGGATCGCAGGCGACCGACCGCATCGAGTCCTGTCCGGTTCACCTTATCCGCCTGATTGACCTGCTCCTGCAGCGCACTGGCTGATCGGCTCCAGCTATCACCAAAGGTTTGCAACTCGGCGCAGCGCATCCCACAACCGGATCCGGTGCCAAACTGCCCCCCGGCTTCCTGCTCTGCCAGGGCACGGTAGCCCGCGGCAGAGGCGCCGGTCATTTGAACCAGAGGCTGGGCCCATGTCGCTTGCTCATGGGCCTCTGCGAGGGCGTCAGTATAACCGGTAACCTGCCTTGACAGCTCGGCGCGGACTGCTGCCGTGCCGGTCAGCGCGGTCGCGATGGATTGTGCCGAGGCGGCAAGGGCAAGGGCCGCCAGAATGATGCCGCCGGCGATCACGACGGTAAGTCCCAGAAGGCGCCGCGTCTTGGCGGCGGCACCGATAAGTACGTGCCAGGTGATGCTGAAGCCGACGGCGACAACGACCCCGGCGACAAGGGGAACAAACCAACCCGAAGCCGGGTCAGCGGCGTGGAAACCGCTTGCCACGCCAATCGCAGCAAATGCGGCACAGATCACCGCAGCCAGCTGCAGGGCTCGCACCGAGCGGGCGAGGTGAGTATTCATCATAGTCTCCTTGGTTGAGGGAGGTTTATTGAAGCAACAAGATGTTGGATTGGGTCCGAGACGGCGCGCTCAGGTCAGCGCCGGGCTTCCGGCAACCGTGCGGCTTCGGCCCGCGGTCGCTTTCCCCGGCACCAGCATGACGTAGAGGCTGAAGACGACAGCGATCAGACTGAAGATGATGTTCGCCGTCACGTTGATCGCGGTAAGCACGCTGCCGACAATTGAGACCGTGTAGTAACTGACGACAACGAAGGCCACTGGCAGGCCCAGATCCCGTATCCGCTGCGCAAAGACAAAACCTCCGGCCACGGTACCGAACAAAAACAGAAGACCAGCAAAGATCAGCCCGAAAGCCCACGTAGACGGTCCCTCAACCGTCGCGATCGTGGCGCCCCCAAGAAGGCCGACAATCATGATTGCCGTGATAGCGAGGATATGGAGGAAATAGGAAAGACGACCGCGCGACAGAGAGGTCGAGAAGACGGAATTCAGATAGTTCGACATTCAGGCCTCCTTTGGATGGTGACACAGTGACAGGGCTGTTCCCCGCGCCACCAATATGGTCCGCAAGCGACTGAAATAGTTTGTGGACAGTGCCAAAAACTTGCTTGATCAAGCCAAAGTGCCTAGACTGACGGAAGAGAGCGTCGGGGCGGTCACCTGATGTACGAGCTTCCGTCTGCCTGGATCATGCACGCCGCCGAGCAACTCGGAGCGAATTCGGCCGCGATCCGGGGGGCCCTGCAGTCGGCTCGGTTGCATCCGCAATTCCTGTCAGATGACCATGAGCGCGTGAGCGATCGGAAATGCATCGACTTCCTGGAATGCGCGGCAAGTCTGACCGGGGACGATACACTTGGGTTGAATTTGGGGAAAAGTTACGACGTTCGGCGGTCGGGTTTGGCGACCTATGTCTCGATCTCGGCGAAGACCTTCCGGGAAGGCGTGCTGCATGGGCTTCGCTATGTGAGGTTGGGCGACACCAGTGCCGACATCGAGTTGAAGGAGCTGGGCAACGTTGCCACGATCCGGCTCGACAGCAAGAACCCTTACTTCCGCATGCATCGGCAAGGACCGGAGTTCAGGATGGCGTCCTGGTTTATGGCTGCCCGCCAAATGGTTTCCGAGCGGTTCCAGGCGGTCGAAGTCCGTTTTGCTCATCCAAGGGCGTCGTCTCGTGAAGCGTTCACACGATTCTTTGGTTGTCCCGTCGCCTTCAACGCCGAGGCGACCGAAATGTTGATCCAACCGGCATCCCTTGCACTGCCAATGCGGCGTGCGGACCCACACCTGCTTGCGCTACTTCAGCGTATTGGTGACGCCTTGCTCTCTGCCCAATGCTCAGAGAAGACCGCGCTTCGGCTCGACATTGAACGTCTGGTTCTGGGTGCGCTACCAAAAGGTGGGCCGCCAGACATCGCCCAGATTGCCATAGCGGTCGCAATGAGCGAACGAACACTCGCGCGAAAGCTGCAGGCCGAGGGCACATCCTATCAGGGACTGGTCAACGACGTCCGACGGGATGCAGCAAAAAGCTACTTGGCCGACCGCTCGTTCTCGATCAGACAGGTGGCCTATCTCCTTGGTTATTCCGAGCAGAGCAGCTTCACGAACGCCTTCCGTCGCTGGACAAACCAGACACCGCGAGCCTACCGCGAGGCGAAGATACAAACCTTCAAGGCTTTAATGGTGTAGACGCACCTGAGCTGTTGCCGGTTTTGTGGATAGCAAGTTAAGCTAGCATAGCGCGGGCTTCGAACTCCATGGGGCCGATGTAGCCCAGTTTTGAGTGGCGCCGCCGCAAGTTATAAAAGCGCTCAATGTGCTCGAAGAGGTCAGCACGCGCTCCATTCCGGGCTGGGGAGACTTTGCTGGCCGACCGTTCGAACTTCAGCGTTGAGAATTCGACAGCGCCGCAGCGTGGCGCAACCACTGGCTGTCCCTCACCGCCCGGATCACAAGCTCCAGCCCCTCCAGCGCAGAGTCCGCGTGCCGGGGGAGATGAAGCAGGCGCGCATCGCGGATCTTCCAACGCCGCCTGCGCTGGTCATCGTCTCTTATCTCGCATTGAAACAGGGTTTCGAGCGTATCGGTCATCCGCTGGGCGCGGCGATGCGAGACTCCGTACTCATCCGCAATTTCATCCAGACCGACCCGTCGTAGCGCGCCGCAGCCATCTTCCTGAGGTAAAGCAGGCCATGGGCCATGCCAAACGACTCAGCTGTCCTTCAGGAACTTGCGCAGGTTGTCGCGGGTCCAGAGTTTGCCGGTACGGGTTCGCAGCCCCATCTCGTTCAGTGCGGCCGCATCTGCGCCTTGCTCCTCCACCGCTTGCAGGATCCCGACGCGATGCTGTGGCTTTGCCGCGATATGGGCCTCGTTGTCCGGCATCAGGGCCTATGGGACAGATTTGGTTGATTGATGGCGGGAGGATTTCTGGCTCATCGTAGCTTCCAAGGAAGGAAGATGAGCAAGAAATCCGTTGATCAGAAATGCGCGGCCAATCGTTTCGTGAGAGACATTCGCCGAGCGGCGAAAAAGATCCGAGCGACAGAACACAAGAGCATTGCCAACGATCGATAAATCAACTGAGTGCCGCTTTGCCGTAAAACATCATTGCGGCGACTCCTAACAGGACCATCGTCAGGCTGATCTCCAATGACGACGCCTCGGCAACAAAGCCGATCAGCGCGGGACCAAGCAGAATGCCTGCATAGCCCATTGTCAGAACGCGAGAGAGCGATCGCCCGCCATCCGTTGCGCCTAGTCTGCCCGCGGACGAGAAGATCAGCGGGATGATGTTCGACATGCCAAGCCCGCACATCGCCAGCGCCACGAAGGCCGCAACGATGCTGCCTGACAGTAGTAGGCCCGCGAGAGAGACCGTCACAAGCGCAGTTCCCAGCGCGAAAAGCCGCATCGGCCCCAGCATCTGATTGGCGCGGTCACCGACCAGCCTCCCAATCAGCATGGCCGCCGCAAAGACCCCGTATCCCGCTGCTCCCGTGCTTTCCGTCGTCCCGAGCACCCGAACCAGATAGATGGCCGACCAGTCCATGATCGCACCCTCGGCAAGAAAGATCACGAAGGCCAAAAGCCCAAGCCGCAGCGCCCGCGGGCCTGGTCGCGCGGCCGCTGTCCCGTGATCATGGGCTGCCTTACGCTCACTTGTGGGCGACATGCGCTGGAACGCCACCAGGGCGATCACGACGATGGTACATCCTGCGGCAAGCAGGATCGCAGCGCCTCCGATCCCTGCCCTTGCCAGCGCTGCATAGACCATGGCCCCAGCCAGCGTGCCGCCGCTGAACATTGCATGCAAGGCCGACATGATCGGCCGCTTAGCCCGCGCCTCGAGATCGGCGGCATGGCTGTTCATCGAGACGTCGAGCGCGCCGAAGGCCGCACCGCAGAAGCCCGCGATCAGCACCGCCACTCCGAACTGAGCCGCGGCAGCGACCAAGGCGACCCCCAATCCGAAGAGGCCGACCGCAAGCACGGCGAGCCGCTCGGCCCCGATGCGCGAGATCATCTGCGGCGTGCGGTTCATCGCAAGGATAGCGCCCGCCGCAAAGCATAAGAGCACCATTCCGATGCCGCTTTCGTCCAGCGCCGCGCGGCGACCGAGTGCGGGAAGGTTCGCCCCCCATGTGCCGATGCCGAAGCCCCCGGCAAGGAAGCATGCGCCAAGGGTCAGGCGCGCCGTCGGATAGCCAGTCAAATTCAGTGCCTCACAGGACCAGATCTTCGAACAATGTCTTCATCTCTGCAGCGACCCGGAAACTGTCGTCCTGATGCTGCCTGCGGCAGAATAGCTCGCCACTCCACCACCCGACATAGCCGGTTGATTTGACCGCATCCACCCATTCGCGAAGATTCAGCGCCCCCTTGCCGGTCGGCACGTCGCGCAACACGCCCTCGTCCGGAAGGCCGCCGGGATGGGGATGAGAGTCGCAGAGATGAATACCGTAGATCAGGTCCTTGTCGATCCGCGCGACATCTTCCGGCGTGTCGCCCGAGGCATAGCAATGCCAGAAATCGACCACCATTTTCAGGTTTGGACGCCCAGCGCGGTCGAGCAACTCCAGTTGGTCCACGATCCTGTTCAGCGGACACCATGCGAGCGCCTCGAAGTAAAGGATCAACCCGTTCTCGGCCGCCATGTCGGACAGACGGACAAGGTTGGCTGTGGTGATGCGCATCTGCTCGTCTCGCGTCAGCCCAAGAGTGCCGCGATAGCCATCGACCGGCTGCCCCTCCGCATGAGCTCGGACCGCCGCCAGCGAAACCGGCCCGGTGATCGCCTGTACGCCCTTAGCCCCGGTGAGTTTGGCCAGATGGAAAAGGGCCGCGGCATCCTGCATCAATGCCGCATGATCCGCCCCGTGCCGTTCAATGTCCAATAGGAAGCCGATGCCCGGGATGTTGAACGGGCGCAGGCGCTCTGCAAGCTCGGCTTCTGACCAGCCTCCGGCAAGGAAAGCGCGCATCTTGGCCGCCGAAAGCTCGATCCCGTCATAGCCCAGATCGCGCGCAAGCTTCAGGTCCATGGTCATGGTCGCATCCCGCGCGATCAGGGAATGCAGGATAATCTGTTGGTCTGATGCGGTCATGCCGTCCTCCGGTTGCAATGTGTCGGCCAAATCTCGCGCCCACGCGCGCTGCCGGCAATTTCGCAGCACCCCGAATACTGACGCACTCTGACGCAATTCACGCATCTGGCTGCGTCAGGACAATGGGGCTTGCGAAATTGCGGCATGCCCCCCGCATCCGCTTAACTCTGGAACCAGAGCGAAAGGATGCGCGGGATGACAGAGGCGGATTACATCATCGTGGGCGGCGGATCGACCGGTTGCGTCATGGCCTCGCGCCTTAGCGAGGATCAGGGCAGCGAAGTCGTCCTGCTTGAGGAAGGGCCGCGCGATCGCAGTCCGTGGATCCATATCCCCGGCGCCTATTACAAGACCGCGCAAGGCCCCCTGCTGAAACGCATGCCGTGGGAGCCGACGGATGCCCAGAACCGCGCGGAACAGCCGACGATGGTGCAGGCCAGCGTGCTGGGCGGCGGCTCCTCGGTCAATGCGATGATCTACATACGCGGCAATCCCGATGATTACGCCATGTGGGAAAGCCTTGGAGCAACCGGCTGGAACTATGGCGATGTCCTGCCCTATTTCCGCAAGGCCGAGGCGAACAACCGTTTCTGCAACGAGGCGCATGGCATGGACGGGCCGCTTGGCGTCTCGGATATCGAACGCATCCACCCGCTAACCCGCGCTTGGCTGCAGGCATGCCAGCAAAAGGGGTTGCCGCTGAACCCGGATTTCAACTCTGGCGATCAGGCGGGCTGCGGGCTTTACCAGATCACGGCGCGGGACGGGCGGCGCAGCAGCGCGGCGGTCGCCTATCTGAAGCCCGCGAAGAAGCGGCGAAACTTGACGATCACGACCGGGGCAAAGGTGCTGCGCGTCCTGACCGAGAAAGGTCGCGCGGTGGGCGTCGAATATGTCATGGCTGGCAAGGTCCGGACCATCCGCGCCCGGCGCGAGGTGATCCTGTCGGCCGGCGCGATCAATACGCCAAAGCTTCTGATGCTGTCGGGGATCGGCCCCGCAGGCGAGCTTACGCGCCACGGGATCGAGGTCGTGCATGACCTGCCCGGCGTCGGCCAGAACCTTCAGGACCATATTGAGATCTCGCTGATCTATCAGCTGAACGGTCCCCACAGCTACGACAAGTACAAGAAGCCTCACTGGAAGGCGCTTGCGGGCCTCAACTATCTGATGTTCCGGGATGGTCCGGCGGCGTCGAACCTGATCGAGGGCGGTGCCTTCTGGTGGGCTGATCGCGCCGAGAAGCATCCCGACATGCAATATTTCATGGTCGTGGGCGCCGGGATCGAGGAAGGGGTCGAGGCGGTGCCGGGTGGCAATGGCTGCACCGTCAACCTTGGCCAGATCCGACCACGCTCGCGCGGGGAAGTGCGGCTGAACAGCGCCGACCCCGCCGCCCATCCACGGGTGATCCCGAACTATTTCGGCGATCCCCATGACCTTGAGACGATCACCGACGGCACGCTTTTCGCGCTGGAGGTGATGGAGCAATCGGCTATCAGCCGCTATGTCGCGCGCCGCCAACTGCCCGAGGCGGGACCAATCTCCCGCGATCAGGTGCGCCGGTTCTGCCAGACCGCTGCCCATGCTGCCCTGCATCCGGCAGGCACGTGCCGCGCGGGCCGCGACGAGATGGCCGTGGTCGATCCGGAACTGCGCGTCCACGGGATCGACGGGCTGCGCGTCGCCGACGCCTCGATCATGCCCACGCTGATCTCGGGCAATCCCAATGCGGTCTGCATCATGATCGGCGAGAAGCTCGCCGACATGATGCGCCGCGCCTGACACCCAACAAGGAGAGAGCATATGACCCTGAGACTTGCGGCCCTTGGCCTTGCGGCACTGTCGGCCACGATGGCCGTGGCGGGTGAGAAAACCGTGACCGTGGAGCGCGCCGACAAGCGGATCGCGGGTATCCTGACCCTTCCCGAGGGCGCGGAAAATCCCCCGGTCGTTTTGATGCTGCACGGCTTTACCGGCTCCAAGAACGAATTCACCGTCGCCGGAACTCAGACCGGCCTTTTCACCCTGATGGCAGAGGAACTTGCCAAGGCCGGGATCGCCTCGCTCAGGATCGACTTTGCCGGGTCGGGCGAAAGCTCCGGTAAGTGGGCGAACACGACCTTCTCGGGCCAGATCGCCGATGCAGTGGATGCCTTCGACTATCTTCAGGCATTGCCGGGCGTCGATGGACATCGCATTGGCATCCTGGGCTACAGTCAGGGCGGGCTGGTCGGCGCGCATCTAGCCGCCGCCCGCCCCGAAACACGTGCAGCGGTGCTCTGGGCGCCCGTCGCCAATCCGATGGCGACCTATGCGACAATCATGGGCGCAGACAAGGTGGCAGAGGGCCTTGCCGCCACCAGCGACCATGCGGTGACCGCCGATCTGTCATGGGGCGGCCAGACTACGCTGAACGGGGCCTTTTTCCACGAATTGCCCGAGACTTCCGCGGCGGCTGCGCTTGCGTCCTATCCCGGACCGCTCAGGGTCATCGCCGGCCGGAACGAGACGATCGTGGCCCCGCAACCTTACGCCGCCCAACAATTGCTACGCTACCACGCCGGGGCCGAGGACCTTGTTCTGCTGGAATCCGACCACGATTTTGGGGCCGGGACGTCGGACGCGTTGGTCCGGGCCGAGCTTGCGCCACGGACTGTCGGATGGTTCCGCGACAACCTGTGACGGGATGCGGGCCCGACCGGGCCCGCGTCAAAATCAAACAGTGATCTCGATCAGAGTGCCGTCGGGGGCGGCGACTGTCGCCTCGAAATAGCCGTCCCCGGTCCAGCGTGGGCCGGACAGCAAAAGCCCCATCGCGGCAAAGGCCCCCGCCTTGTCGCGAACCGCCTGCTCGCTGCCAAGGGCAAGGGCGACATGCGCCCAGCCCTCGGCCTCGGGCGGGGCTGCCGCGATCCAGGGACCAGTCATCAGTTCGATCCGCGGCCCCTCCGGCAGGCTCAGGAAGACCGAGCGGAATCCCGGCCGGTTGCGGCTGGCATATTCGGCAGAGGCCGTGGCGCCGAAATTTCGGCACCAGAACTCGACTGCACCCGACAGATCGCGGGACCAAAGTGCGACATGCTCAATCCGCATCCCTCAGACCTCCGTGCTGTCGGCAAGGGCGCGGACGCGGGCGGCGGCATCGGCCAGCCGCGCCTCGGGAAGCGTTCCGTCGGATACTGCCGCAAGGATGCGTGTTCGGATTTCTTCGAGGTCGTTCGCGGCCGAGAGGAGCAGCAGGTCCGATCCTGCCGCAAGCGCCGCGATAGCCGCGCCCGCCACGTTACGTTCGCCCCGCAAGGTGCCGATGGCGTCCAGATCGTCACTGACCACCAGCCCGGTAAAGCCCATCTCACGAAGCCGGCCAATGGTCGGAGCGGAAAGGGAGGACGGCATGACCGGGTCCATTCCCGGCACCAGAGCCGGGCCGGTCATTATCGCGCGCGCCTCCGCATTGATTGCCGCGCGCATCGGGATCATCCCCGGTGCCAGATCCCCTGCCCCGCCGCTGACCGTCGCCACCTCGATCGCCGGATCGCCGTCGATATCGTGATGGCCGGGGAAATGCTTGGCGCAGGAAATGATGCCCGCCGACTCGACCCCCCGGATAAAGGCCGCAGCGACGCGCGCGACCTCGTCCGGATCGGTGCCCAACGTGCGGCCCGAAAGCCAAGGATTGCGGCCGGTCACCACGTCCAGCACAGGGGACAGGAACAGCGTCACTCCCATCCCGCGCGCGGCGGTGGCAATGTCGAAGGATATCCGCTCGATCTCGCCCGAGGAGGCCGCGCTCAGGTCATCCGGCAGGGCCGCGACCAGCCCGTGCAGCCGGCAAATGCCCGCAGGCTCCTGATCCAATGCGACCAGCGCAGGTCCGGCGCGATGGCGAATCTGCTGCGTCAGGTTGCGAATGTCTTCGGCGGTCTCAGTTGCACGGCGCGCCTTGGACATCGCGCGGCCGACATATTCGTCGCGGGTCTCGCCGATCAGGAAGGCCCGCCCACCCTCATCCAGGAACCGTGCCAGAGGGTCGGTCAGGTCAAGATCGTCGATCGCGGGCAAGAGGACGGCATAGGCGTCCGACTTGGAGTTCGTCATGTGTTATCCGTAACTGAGGTGAACGGGCCAAGCCCGTAGTGACGCATCGCCTCGTCCAGCGCCATTCCTGCGGCGACAGATGAGGCAATGGCAGCCGCAATCTCGGGGCCGACCATGGTCGTCAGCCCTGCGATCAGCGTATGGGGGTCAGAGAGATGCGCGGCGCATGCGCTGGGGTCGGGGCGGATGCCGTCAACGCAGCGCCGGGCAAGGATGCGGGCGGCATTGGTGATCATGCCGATACCGGTCAGTAGACAATGCGCGATCAGCGGCTCGAAGGGATTGCGTTGCAACTGCCCCGCCTGTGCCGCCATGCCGACCGAGGCATCAGCCCCCGCGACATGGATCGCGACCTGATTGATCATCTCGGGGATAACCGGGTTCATCTTGCCCTCGACTACCGGCGAGCCATGCTGCACCGCAGGCAGCAATATTTCACCCAATCCCCCGCGCGGACCGCAGGACAGCAGGCGCAGATCGCTGGCGATCTTGGACATGGTCAGCGCGACGCCGCGCAACATGCCCGAGAATTGTACCAGATCCGCCGTGCTCCAGGCAGCCGAGACCAGATCCTCGGCCCGGCTCAACGGCAACTCGGTCAGGCGCTGCAACTCGGCGATCACGGCATCGGCGAATTCGGGTTGCGCGGTCAGGCCGCTGCCGACCATCGTCCCGCCAAGGTTCAGCCCGGCCAGCGCCTGTGAGGCAGGCCAGATCCGCGCGCCTTCCTGCCTGAGCGCGCTGGCGAATGCGGTGAACTCCTCGCCCAGCGTCATCGGCACGGCGTCCTGCAGATGGGTGCGGGCAAGCTTCAGGATGCCCGCAAACTCTTGCCCCTTGGCGGCAAAGGCGTCGGCCAGATCCCGGACGGCCGCTTCCAGATGCGGCGCGGCCTGCATCAAGGCGATGCGCAGCGCGGTGGCATGCACATCCGTCGTCGATTGCGACCGGTTTACATCGCGGACCGGGTGCAGATGCTCGTATTGCCCGCAGACGTGGCCCATCAGTTCCAGCCCGCGATTGGCGATGACCTCGTTCATGTTCATATGGCTCGACGTGCCGCCGCCGCCCTGAAAGACATCGACGATGAACTGAGTAGCATGCTGGCCCGCCATCAGCTCATCACAGACCCGGCCGATCACCTCGGCCTTGCGCGCCGAGAGCTTTCCCAGACGATGGTTGGCCATCGCCGCGGCCTTCTTCGTCAGAGCCATGGCATGGATTAGCGGTTGAAGTGCCTCTATCTGCATGCCCGAGACCGGGAAGTTCTCGGCGGCGCGTAGCGTGTTGATACCGTAAAGCGCATCGCCAGGCAGCTTGCGGCTGCCCAGCTCGTCCGTCTCGGTTCGGGTCCATGATCCGCCAGAGATCATCGCAATGACCTGTCAGCCCTGCGGGTGCAGTTCGACCGCGAGCCACACCGAATCGGTGTCGGCATAGTAGCGGTGCCAAGGATAGGTCCATTGGTTCGGACCGGTCACGCGGCAGAACGGGTCATGCGAATAGCCGATCGGCATTACCACGTCCTCATAGAGGGTTTCGGCGTCGCGCTCGCGGAACTTCTGCATCCGGCCAAGGCCGTGGATCTGGGTATGCACCTCAAGGAAAGGGTGCTCGTTATGGATGAAGCAGTCGGTATCGCCCGGCGACCACCACAGGTTCAGCTTCAGCTCAAATTCCTGCGGTGCCTCGGGCGACTTGCGTTCGTTGGTGAAGACCCGGGCGTCGGTCGTCACCCTGCCGATGCTGTCCTGGGCCGAGATGAAAAGCGGCGTGTCGCGGGGAAAGCTCTTGATCCGGTTGCCGAGCCAGTCCCAGCCGCGGAACATGCAGCCGCCAAGATTGGTGGGCTGGCGCACCTTGATGATCACCGCGCGATCCGCCGACTTGATCGTCCCGCCCTTGAGCCAGGTCGATTTCCATGCAGGAACGATCGCCGGATGGTCGTTGCCCGTTACCATCGGCTCGGGGCTCAGGTTGACGACGACGGCGTCCTCGACTGCGAAATCGCGGGCGTTTTCAACAAGCTTTGCCAGAATGAAGTCATCGGCAAAGGCAAGGTCTCTAGTCTGGTTGTGCATATGCTCGGCCTTTCGGGTTCTGTTGCACCCAAGACAGCACGGAACCATGGCGCAAACCATTGCGCGACAGGCCTAAAACTGACGCAGACTGACGCGGAAAAAACCGCCCAGCGCGTCAGGCCGGTTTGATCATGTCGGGGCTTTCTCCCAGATATTCGCGCGCCTCGCGCGGGATCGAGGGATCGTTCATGTCAAGCGTGGTCGTCGACTGCAATTCAGCCCGACTAAGCA
The DNA here is from genome assembly GCF_009711205.1 of Paracoccus litorisediminis. Classification (GTDB taxonomy): domain Bacteria; phylum Pseudomonadota; class Alphaproteobacteria; order Rhodobacterales; family Rhodobacteraceae; genus Paracoccus; species Paracoccus litorisediminis. Next base: position 200,325 of record NZ_WMIG01000005.1, read on the forward strand.
AACCGGCCTTGCGATAGTGCAGCACTGCCCGTGTTGAGAAAGGCTGGCGGAACATGGTTGCCGCCACCCCGCTGACAATGCCGAACATGAAGCGCTTGGAGCTACGCTGCACGTTTGAGAAGATGCCGAAGGTGAATTCGTTGCGCTGCACGGTCTCGAAGTCGATGGTAAACACCCTGTCCTCCACCGGGAAGGTGAAGCCGTGATACTTGAAAATGTATTCGGTCCGGGCCGGATTGTCGTAACTCGGGAAGCGCTCGATATAGTAGTGATTCAGGAAATCGCCGTTCTGGAAGATGCAGAAGGCAGAGCGCAGGATCTTGCGCGAGTAGATTGAGGAATACTGGTAGCGGTCGTAGCAGCCGACATATTCCCCCATGTCGATCTTGGTCGAGACGGCGACTGTGTCGAGGAATCGCACCACCTGGGGCGCACGGCGCAGATGGTCCAGCACGTCAAAGAAATTGCCGTCGACCAGCGCGCGGAAATGCTCGTGCTCGGCAAAAAGTACCTCTGGCCCCAAACCGAAATAATTCGCGACGATGCGGATATTCCCGGACGAGGGCATGTGCCGCCCGGACAGATACTTGTTGAACTGCTGACGATTGATGCCGAGCTTGCGGCAAATCAGCGAGATCGACCCCTGCCGATCGCAGAGCAGCCGCAGGTTGGCGGCGAAATTCGTCATCTTGTCGTCAGTGCCGGGAATTCCAGTCATCGTCCAATGCCTTCGCACTCGGTGCGTCAGTATGCGTCATGATTCATAGCGATGCGAAATTGCGACAAAATCGTCAAGCCCGCAGCATCAGGGAAATCGAAATCAGATTTGCACCTGATCGAAATCGGTGCAGCCAACCAGACGGGGAATGCGATGAAACTTACCGGTGGCCAAGTCGTGGCAAAGGCGCTGAAGGAATATGGCGTGGAATATGTGGCAGGCGTTCCGGGCCACGGCATCTGGGCGCTATTCGACGCCTTTCTGCAGGAAGGATCGGAAATCCCCTTCATTCAGGTGATGCACGAACAAAGCGCGGTTCACATGGCGGATGGCTACTTCCGCGCCTCGGGTAAGCCGATGGCGTGCTCGACCTCGGTCGGGCCGGGTGCGGCCAATACGATCATCGGGCTTGCCACGGCCTATTGCGACTCGACGGCGGTGTTCTACGTCTCGGGCTCGCCCCAGACCTACATGCAGGGCCACGGCACCATGCAGGAGTTGGAGCGCCAACAGGACAATGCCTTCCCCCGAATCACCGAGCAGGTGACCAAGCGCGCATGGCAGGCACAATCGACCACCGCGCTGCCGACGATCATGCACCGCGCCTTCAACGAGATGCTGACCGGCCGTCCCGGCCCGGTCCATGTCGAGGTGCCGATGGATGTGCAGGTCGATGCCGCCGATGTGGCGATCCACCCGCTTGAGAAACGGATGCCGCTGGGCGTTGCCCACCCCGATCCCCGCGCAATTCAGGCAGCGGTCGACCTGCTGCTGGGTGCGCGACGTCCGGTCATCGTCGCCGGTGGCGGCGCGATCACCGCAAATGCCTCGGCCGAGTTGACCGCGCTGGCTGAACGGATCGGGGCCGCCGTTTCGATCACCTGGAACGGCAAGGGCGCGATTGCCGAGGACAACAACCTGTTCATTGGCGCGGTTGGGCAGACCGGCACGACCTGCGGCAACAAGATCACCGCCTCGGCCGATGTCGTGATTTCGGTCGGCTGCCGCTTCACCGACTGGTCGGCCTCGTCCTATGCCAAGGGCGTCTCATTCAGCTTCCCGCCCGGCAAGCTCATCCATATCGACCTTGACCCGCGCGAGATCGGCAAGACCTATCCGACCGAAGTCGGCATTGTCTCGGACGCCAAGATTGCGCTGGAGCAAATCCTTGCCGCTATCCCGGCCGAGGATGGCCAGAAGTTGCGGGCGCGGAACGCCGATTTCCATGCCGAGGTAGCGCAGGCCAAGGCCGACTGGCGCGCGCTGGTCGAGCCGCGCGAGACAAGCCGCGAGACGCCCTTCACCTCGCAGCGGCCGCTGGTCGCGCTGCGCAAGGTGCTGCCGCGCGACGGGATCGTCGTCGTCGGGTCGGGTAACACGCAGGGTTCGGTCAAGCAGAGCTTCCCGGTCTATCTGCCGCGCACCCACCTGACTTCGGGCTCCTACTCGCCGATGGGCTGGGCGGTTCCGGCAGCGATGGGCGCGAAACTCGCCTGCCCCGACAAGAAGGTCGTGGCGATCGTCGGCGACGGCGATTTCATGATGTCGCTGCCGGAAATGGGCACGGCGGTCATGAACGGGATCAACGTGGTGTTCCTGGTGCTGAACAACCAAGGCTACATGTCGATCCGGGGCGGGCAGCGCAAGTTCATGGGCCGCCATGTCGCATCCGAGTTCAACCACCATGCCGGCAACGGCGAGCCCTACTCCGCCGACATCGCTGCCTCGGCACGGGCCTTTGGCCTTGAGGCGTGGAAGGTCGAGAAGGACGAGGATCTTGAAGTCGCCCTACAAGCTGCACTGGAGACCGACGGGCCGACGCTGGTCGAGGTGATCGTATCGCGCGATGCGGCCGGGCCCTTCGCCACTGGCTGGTGGGATTTCCCCTCGCCCGCCTATTACGAAAAGGAACAGGAAGCCTACGCCGAAATGCGCGCGAAAGAGCAGATGCTCTGACCCGAGCGGGGGCGGCCCGCCCGCCCCCAGCCTTCCTTCCCTCCCCCTTCCAGAATTCAGATCGGGTGGCCGTGGTGGCGCACCCCGTGAGGTAGATTTGCCATGATCCGGCATGTGAAAACCGCGCGCCTTAGCCAAGGCGACCAGACCGACCCGGCCGTGACTGAGGCCGTCGAAGAGCTGCTGGCACAGGTTGCCGACGGTGGCGACAAGGCCGTCCGCGAGCTTAGCATCAGGTTCGACGGGCTCGACCGCGACAGCTACCGACTGACCGAGGCCGAGATTGCCGCCTGCATCGACGGGCTGACCCGGCAGGAACGTCACGATCTCGACTTTGCGCAGGAGCAGATCCGCAACTTCGCCCAGGCCCAGCGCGATACCATGCTCGACCTCGAGGTGGAAACACTGCCGGGCGTGGTGCTTGGTCACCGGAACGTGCCGGTCCAAAATGTCGGCTGCTATGTTCCGGGGGGCAAGTATCCGCTGCTCGCCTCGGCCCATATGACGGTGCTGACCGCCAAGGTCGCGGGTTGCGGGCGCGTTATCACCTGCGCCCCGCCATTCAAAGGCAAGATCGCCGAGAAGATCGTTGCGGCGCAGGCACTGGCCGGAGCGGACGAGATATATTGCCTTGGCGGCGTGCAGGCCATCGCGGCCATGGGCCTTGGCACCGAGAGCATCGAGCCGGTAGATATGCTCGCCGGCCCCGGCAATGCCTATGTGGCTGAGGCCAAGCGCATGCTGTTCGGTCGGGTCGGCATCGACCTATTTGCAGGACCGACCGAGACTCTGGTTATCGCCGATGACACGGTAGACGGCGAGATCTGCGCCACCGACCTGCTGGGTCAAGCCGAGCATGGCGCGAACTCTCCCGCCGTGATGATCACCAATTCCGAAAAGCTCGCCCGCGATACGCTGGCACAGATCGACCGCCTGCTCGCGATCCTGCCCACAGCCGAGATCGCGCGGAAGGCATGGGAGGATTATGGCGAGATCATCCTTTGCGACACGCTGGACGAGATGGTCGCCGAGGGCGACCGGGTCGCCTCTGAGCATGTCCAGGTGATGACGGCGGACCCCGACTACTTTCTGAACAACATGACGAATTACGGCGCGCTGTTCCTTGGTGCGCGCACCAATGTTGCCTTTGGTGACAAGGTGATCGGCACCAACCACACGCTGCCGACGCTCAGAGCCGCGCGCTATACCGGCGGGCTGTGGGTAGGGAAGTTCCTGAAAACCTGCACCTACCAGAAGGTCCTGACCGACGAGGCCTCGGCCATGATCGGCGCCTATGCCTCGCGCCTGTGCCACATGGAAGGCTTCGTCGGCCATGCCGAGCAGGCCAATATCCGCGTCCGCCGCTACGGCAAGCGCAATGTCGGATACGGGGCCGCCGTCGATGCCTGATCCCATTCCATCCCGAGACGCGCGGAACGCCGCCGGGCTTTCTCATCTCATCCAACACGGGGAATCCACCATGAGAAAACTGTCCTCTGCCCTGATCGCCAGCACGCTGGCACTGGCCGCCGCCCTACCGGTGCACGCCGAAACCAAGATCGAGGTGCTGCACCACTGGGTCTCGGAATCCGAGGTTGCGGCGCTGAACACCATCCGCGAGGCGCTGGCCACCAAGGGTTATGGCTGGCAGGACAGCGCGGTCGGCGGCATGTCCGGCGGCAACATGCAGCAGGCGCTGCGGTCGCGCCTTGCTGCGGGCAATCCGCCCGGTGCCATGCAGTTCATCGGCTGGGAAGGCATCGACTGGTCCAAGGAAGGGGTGATGCGCGACCTCAACGACCTCGACAAGGCGAATGGCTGGCAGGCCACGATCGCGCCGCAGGTGCTGCCCTTCGTTAAGAATGGCGACGACCTGATCGCCGTGCCGATCAACATGCACCGCCAGAACTGGGTCTGGGCCAACAAGGCCGCCTTCGACAAGGCAGGGATCGAACAACCCAAGACCTGGGCCGATCTGATCGCCGATGGCGACAAGCTGAGGGCCGCGGGCATCATCCCCCTCGCGATCGGTGACGAGCCCTGGCAGATCCAGGTCGTTTTCGATGCGCTGGTCTCGGACATCGGAGGACCTGACTTTTACCGCAAGGCGCTGGTCGATCTGGACCCCGAGGCGCTCAACTCGGACACGATGAAACAGGTCTTCGACACGCTGCGTCAGGTGCGTGGCCTTGTCGACGACGGCTTCAACGGCCGTGACTGGGCGGTGGCAACTGGCATGGTGATCGACGGGCAGGCCGCAATGCAGGTCATGGGCGACTGGGCCAAGGGCGAGTTTCTGGCCAAGGGCCTGAAGCCTGGCAGCGACTTCCTGTGCTTTGCGACGCCGTCGGAAACGCCGTCCTTCCAGTTCGTCATCGACAGCTTCGGCGTGTTCAAAGTCTCGGACCCCGAGGTGTCTAAGGCTCAGGTGGCGCTGGCCGAGGTAGTCATGGACCCCAAGGTCCAGCATGATTTCAACCTGATCAAGGGCTCGATCCCGGCTCGCACCGATCTTGGCGTCGATGATTTCGACGATTGCGCCAAGAAGGGCTTCGAGGAACGCGCAACCGCGATCGAAAACAACGCGATGCTGGGCGGGGCGACACATGGCTTTGCGGCTCAGCCGCAATTCTCGGCAGTGTTCAGCGACGTCGCCGCCCAGTTCTTCGTCAACGAAATGTCCTCCGAGGACGCAATGCAGTTGTTGGTCGATGGCATCGATAACGCCCGCTGATCCGCAGCCCGCCGATCTCAGGATCGGCGGGTCCCCCCAACCCGCGCGGAGGACCGTCATGGCCCGAAAGAAAAGCATTGCGGACCGGTTCGCTGACTGGTTGCCGCGTCTGGTCTTGGCGCCGAGCCTGCTCGCGGTCATTGTCGGGGTCTATCTGTTCATCGCCTGGACAGGCTGGATCTCGGTCTCGTCCTCGAAGATGGTGCCGCAATACGATTTCGTCGGGCTGGAGCAGTACTACCGGCTCTGGGCCACGCCGCGCTGGCACACCGCCGTCGCGAACCTTTTCATCTTCTCGGCTCTGTTTCTGGCCGTGACCATCGCGGTCGGGTTGATCATGGCGATCCTGCTGGATCAAAACATCCGGGCCGAGGGCGCGCTGCGCGCGGTCTACCTCTATCCGATGGCCTTGTCCTTCATCGTGACGGGTACCGCCTGGAAATGGATCCTGAATCCCAATCTTGGCATCCAGAAGGTGGTGAACGGGCTTGGCTGGGAAAGCTTCGTCTTCAACTGGATCACCCAGCCCGATTTCGCGATCTATACGATCGTCATCGCGGCGGTCTGGCAAAGCTCGGGCTTCGCCATGGCGATCTTTCTGGCCGGGCTGCGGGGCATCGACAACTCGGTGATCAAGGCCGCCCAGATCGAGGGGGCCTCCCTGCCCCGCATCTATGCCAGCATCATCGTGCCGATGCTGCGACCGGCCTTCCTGTCGGTGATTGTTCTGCTCAGCTACATCTCGATCAAGAACTTCGATCTGGTGCTGGCAATGACCAATGGCGGGCCGGGCAGCGCGACCGAAGTGCCGTCGACCTTCATGTTCTCCTCGGTCTTCCGGCGGAACCAGATGGGCGTTGGTGCCGCAAGCGCGATCATGATGCTGATGACCGTCGCCGCGATCATCATCCCTTACCTTTACTCCGAGCTGAAGGAGGGTCGCGATGGCCATTGAATACGGATCTGCAGCGCGCTCGCGCATGATCGGGCGCACGATGATCTATAGCGGCCTGATTGGCCTTGCGGCCTTCTACCTCATGCCGCTCTGGGTCATGGTCGTGACCTCACTGAAGCCGCTGGACGAGATCTATGGCGGCTCCTTCATCGGCCTTCCCAAGGTCCTGACCTTCGAGGCCTGGGCCAAAGCGTGGAGCCAGGCCTGCATCGGCACCGCCTGCACCGGCTTGAAACCCTATTTCATCAACTCGCTGATGATGGTGGTCCCGGCGGTCCTGCTGTCGACGGGGATCGGGGCGCTCAACGGCTATGTCCTGACGAAATGGCGCTTCAAGGGATCGAACCTGATCTTCGGATTGCTGCTATTCGGCTGCTTCCTGCCATTTCAGGCGGTGATCCTGCCGATGGCGCAGGTTCTGGGCAGGCTGGGTCTGTCGGGGACCATTCCAGGCCTCGTGTTGGTCCACACGGTCTATGGCATCTGCTTCACGACGCTTTTCTTCCGCAACTACTTCGTGACCATCCCGGACGAGCTGACCAAGGCGGCGCAGATCGACGGTGCAGGCTTCTTCCGCATCTTCTTCTCGATCATGCTACCGGCGGCGCTGCCGATCATGGTTGTGTCCTGCATCTGGCAGTTCACCCAGATATGGAACGACTTCCTGTTCGGCGTCTCGTTCACCGCAGGCGAGTCGTCGCCCGTCACGGTCGCGCTGAACAACGTGGTCAACGTGACCATGGGCCGCAAGCAATACAATGTCGACATGGCTGCCGCCATGATCGCCGCCCTTCCCACCCTTTTCGTCTATGTCGTCGCGGGCCGATATTTCGTCCGTGGACTGACTGCCGGCGCAGTGAAAGGCTGACCGATGGCTACTCTTGAAATCGATCGCGTCCGCAAGGCCTATGGCACGATGGAGGTGCTGAAAGAGGTCAGCATCTCGATCGGCAGCGGAGACTTCCTTGTCCTGCTCGGCCCCTCGGGCTGCGGGAAATCCACGTTACTCAACATGATCGCGGGCCTCGAAACCATCACCGGGGGTGAGATCCGCATCGATGGCGACACCGTCAACGACCTGTCGCCCAAGGACCGCGACATCGCGATGGTGTTCCAGTCCTACGCGCTTTACCCCACAATGACCGTGCGCCAGAATATCGAATTCGGCATGAAGATCCGGGGCGTCCCCACCGCCGAGCGCGAGCGGGCGACCCGCGACGCGGCCGAACTGCTACAGATGTCGCATCTCTTGGACCGCAAGCCTTCGCAACTTTCGGGGGGCCAGCGCCAGCGGGTCGCAATGGGCCGCGCATTGGTTCGCCACCCCAAGCTGTTTCTGTTTGACGAGCCGCTGTCGAACCTCGACGCCAAGCTACGGGTCGACATGCGGACCGAAATCAAGCGCCTGCACCAGCGGTTGGGCACGACCATCGTCTATGTCACCCATGACCAGATCGAGGCGATGACGCTGGCCACCCGCGTCGCAGTGATGAAGGACGGGATCGTCCAGCATCTGGACGAACCGCAGGCCGTCTATGACCGCCCGGCCAATGTCTATGTGGCGCGCTTTGTCGGCTCGCCCGCAATGAACATCATCCCCGGCAGGCTCGAGGATGGACCAAGCGGGCCGGCGCTGGTGATGGACCAGCCGAACGGGGGCGAGTCGCGCATCTCGGGCGTGGTGGTCAGCGATGACGCCCGCCAGCGCTATGCGGGCCAGCCAGTCCTGGTCGGCATCCGGCCCGAGGGCTTCTCGGTCTCGGCAGGCGGCCCGGATTGCGTCGAGGCTATGATCGAAGTGGTCGAGCCGACAGGCCCCGATACGCTTGCCAACTTTACACTCGGCGGCACCGATGTCATCGCCCGACTGGCGCCCCTCGCTGTCCGTGCAGGGCAGACGGCAAAGCTTGCGGTCGAGACCGCCAAGGTGGTCCTGTTCGACCCCAAGACCGAACTGCGCATCGATTGAGGCATCCCAGAATGACCACTGACAGCGACGTCATCATCATCGGCTCAGGCATTGGCGGCAGCACGTTGGCCTCAGCCATCGCGCCCTCGGGGGTGCGGGTGCTTATCCTCGAAAGGGGAGAATACCTGCCGGACAGCCCGGATGCACGCGACGATGTCGCGATTTTCGAGAAGGGAGTCTACCGCTCCTCCGAGGAATGGACGGGTTCCGACGGGCAGAAGTTCCTGCCCGGGAACTACTACTATGTCGGGGGCAACTCGAAATTCTACGGCGCGGTCATGTATCGCTACCGCGCCGAGGATTTCCAACCAAGGCGACATCTTCGCGGCACCTCGCCCGGCTGGGACTTGTCATATGCCGATATGGAGCCCTGGTATGCCAAGGCCGAGGCGCTGTTCCGCGTCCGAGGGACAGCGGAAGAGGACCCAACCGAGCCTCCGCGATCAGGTTCTTACCCCTTCCCCGCAGTGCCTGACGAACCCGCCCTGCGGTTGGTGCGCGAGAGGCTCAAGCGTGCCGGTGTCCATCCCGCCAGCCTGCCCCTTGCCATCGACATTGACGCGTGGCTTGCTCGGGGCAGGACGGGCTGGGACGCTTTTCCGAACACCGGCGGCACGGGAAAGATTGATGCGGAGGTCGGTCCACTAGCCGAGGCGTTAAAATATCCGAACGTCTCCCTGATGACCGGAGCGCAGGTGGTCCGCCTTGAAACCGACGAAGCCGGCAGCCGTGTCACCGCCGCCATAATCAGGCGGAACGGGCGCGAGGAGCGGCTGACCGCTCGCCATTTCGCGGTCGCAGCAGGTGCCGTTCAATCTGCCGCGCTGCTGCTGCGATCAGCCAACTCCGCGCATCCGACAGGTCTGGGCAACCGCTCAGACCAGTTGGGGCGAAACTTCATGAATCACAACACCAGTGCGATGATCACGCTGAACCCGCTGATCCGGAATGACTCCGTCTACCAGAAGACGCTGTGCTTCAACGATTTCTATAATGATGACCCCGAGACCCACGCCCCGCTCGGCAATGTCCAACTGCTGGGCCGCATCACAGGCAATATCCTGAAGGCCCAGATCCCGGGTCTGCCGCGACCGCTCGCACGGATCATCGCCGACCGCGCCTTTGGCTGGTTCCTGACCAGCGAAGACCTGCCCAATCCCGACAGCCGCGTCCTCGTCCGGGGCGAGGATATCGTCGTCGACTGGCAGCGATCCAACATGGACGCGCATCACATGCTGATCCGGCGCACGCGGCAAGTGATGCGGCGAGCGGGCTTCCCGGTGACGCTGGTGCGCATCTTCGGCAATCGCACCACCTCGCATCAATGCGGCACGGCGCGGCTTGGCGTCGATTCCACCACCTCGGTCGTTAACCCCGATTGCCTTAGTCACGACGTGTCCAACTTGTGGATCACAGATGCGTCGGTGCTGCCAACCTCGGCCGCCGTGAACCCGGCTCTGACTATCGCAGCGCTTGCGCTTCGTGCCGGGCAAGCGCTCACGCGCGAGTGCCTTAATCACCGATCATCCAGTTAAGATAGAAAACAAGCAACTATCCGAAGGAGCACTTCAGCATATTCCACAGACGTTTTTCACGCCTCGAATGGATCCGCAGTCAAATGCGTCGCTTGGGAAGGTGAGTATCGCCCGCCTTCCTGGTGCGGTAGTTGTCACCTCCCGGTTTCATGCCATTTGGCTAAGAAGGGTCGGCTCAGGCGCAAAAGAGATCTCCCTTTAGCATGGCACGCTGAGGTTTATCGGTGAGGGACGTGAAAATGCGGATCAAGATGGGGAAGGTTGTGCACGTGATCGGCGAGCCAGCTGACTATCGGAAAGCCATGGCGATGGCGTTATTCGCTGGTAAAGTATTCCTGCCGATCGGGGGTGGAGAATGTTCGATCTCAGCGCCAATCGCTCCGCCACTTGGCTTAGAAAAACAATTCTCCACGGCTAGAGACGGCGATATTTTATCGTTGTTTTCGAGGGTTATGCGCGTGCGGCGCTACACCTGCTTTGCCGTCACGAACCCCAAAATCGTTCTCTAGGCGCCATTTTCTCCGAAGCTGTTGACTGTGCTGATTTCGGTGAAGCGACGTTATTTAATTGTTATTATTATTAAAAATCTTGCGGCATTTACCCGGTCCGATTTCAGGCGCGGTCAGTGCAAAGGTACCGAAATCGAACATTCGCTGTCCGGTGAGGGTCGAACCCGATGAGCCGCGACCGCGTCGCTATTCGGCGATAGTGGCAATTGCCCCATCCGATGGCCAGAAGGCCGCCAACCCGGAGTTGGGCATTCCGGGAGCTCGTTGTCGGTCGTGGATGGCGGGATCGCGAAAGTTATTGACGAACGCTAACGCGCGAAGCGCCGCACACCGAGTACGCAGCCGATCACGGCAAGGGTCACCAGCAGCATCTGCGGGCGGATAAGCTGGTGCAGCAGCGTCGCTGCAACCGTCAGACCGATGACGAGCCGCTACACTTGCAGCTGCCCCACCGTAGCAATGCCACCCTGCGCCAGCCCCCCAATACGCGCACCAGCTTCCCGAGGCATCACCACCCCTGCGCGCAGCAAAGCCAAGGTCGGTGCTTAGCACTGGCATTATCGCCCCGCCCATAAATTTGGGCAGGGCGACGCAGGGATGTCTGCCCCTCTATGAGGCGAACGGCGCGCGATATTGCGACTGACGTTCCAGCATCCAGCCCGGATATTCGGCGGGCAGCTTCGTCACCGTGTCGAGCGCCAGCAGTTCCTCGGTCGACAAGGCCACCTCTGTCGAGCGGATGTTGTCCTGCAGCTGATCGATCCGCTTGGCGCCGACGATCACGCTGGTCACCACCGGCTGATGCAGAAGCCAGGCGAGCGCCACCTGCGCCACGGTGCAACCTTTGGCCGATGCGATCTCGCGCATCACGGCAATGGCGGTATCGCCGCGCGTCAGATCCACCGGCGGGAAGTTGAAACTCACCCGGCGGCTGTCTTCCGCGGTGTTGCCATCGCTATACTTGCCCGAGAGGAAGCCACCCGCCAGGGGGCTCCAGACCATCAGACCGATACCTTCGGCTTGCAGCATCGGCACGATCTCGCGTTCAAGATCGCGGCCAACCAAGGTGTAATAGGCCTGCAGGGAAAGGATCGGCGCGAGCTTTCTTGCGTCAGTGATACCGACCGCCTTGACGATCTGCCAGGCCGCCCAGTTCGACAGGCCGATGTAGCGCACGTATCCCTGCCGCACGAGCGTATCGAGCGCTTCCAGCGTCTCGGTGATTGGGGTCAACGGATCGAAGCCGTGAATCTGGTAAAGGTCGATGTGATCCATTTGCAGTCGCTGCAAGCTGGCCTTGGCCTGCGCCAAAACATGGGCGCGCGAGGCACCGCGAGCGTTCGGGCCCTCGCCCATCGGCCCAAGAACCTTGGTCGCGATCACTACGTCGTCGCGTGGGATGCCGAGGTTGCGGATGGCGTGACCGAGGATCCGCTCGCTCTCGCCTCCCGCATAGACATTGGCGGTGTCGATGAAGTTGATGCCGGCGTCGACGGCCGTCTTGACCAGCGTGTCGGCCTCTTCCTGACGCAACCGGCCGATCTGGCTCCACATGCCTTCCGAACCGCCGAAGGTCATCGTACCGAGGCAAAGTTCGGAGACGAGGAGGCCACTCGGGCCGAGAGTGCGGTAACGCATGGAATGTTCCTTTATGCCGGGTGAGCGCCAGGGCGGAATGCCGCCGGGTTGAGGTGAAGATAGAGCTGCCACGCGCTGGCTCGCCACGCCGATCCTCGCAAATCATTGCACGATCCTCTCATTCGCACCGATTTTGGGCTGTGAACTCCGCGCACAGATCCTAGATTGCGAGGCATGGAAAACGATCATCTCGCCCCGCTCAAAGAGCTGTTGGCCCGCCTATGGCAGGCGCATGGCCGGGAAACCCCGATCGATGGGCTGTTTTTGACCTCGGTCACGGTGCCGACCGGGCCGATCCATGCCGTTTACCGCCCGTCGCTCTGCGTCGTGGTGCAGGGTGCCAAGACCAGCATGCTTGGCGATCGCGCCTATAGCTATGACACAGGGAAATGCCTGATCGCCTCGATGGAGGTGCCTATCCGGGCGGAGATCACGCGCGCTACGCCCGACCAACCCTATCTGGCCTTCAGTCTCGCCCTGGACCCCGCGACGATCTCTGATCTGTTGCTGGAACTGGAACTGGATGGGACTGTCGACGCCCCCGCTGGTGCGGCACTGGCGGTACATGCCTTTGGGCCTGAGCTTGCCGATCCTCTCTGCCGGTTGTTGGCCCTGTGCGAGCGACCGCGCGACATCACGATCCTCGCGCCGTTGATCCGGCGGGAAATCACCTGGCTTCTGCTGAATGGCCCGATGGGGCCGGCGCTGCGCCAGATCGGCCTTGCAGGCAGCCACATGGCGCGGATCGGCCGAGCCCTCGCCTGCATCCGCACAAGCTTTGCGGATCAGTTGAATGTACGGCAGCTTGCCGATGTCGCAGGCATGAGCCCTGCCACCTTCCACCGCCACTTCAAAGCAGTAACGGCGATGACGCCGGTGCAGTACCAGAAGCAGCTTCGATTGCAGGAGGCACGCCGTCTGCTGCTCTCCGACAATGCCGATGTCGCACGGATCGGCTATGCCATCGGCTATGAGAGCCCGTCACAGTTCAGCAGAGAGTATCGTCGCCTGTTCGGATCGCCTCCCGGACGGGATGGGCAGCAAATCCGCAGAGTTCTCACTCCGCAGGTGGATGTCTGAGCTGGCCCGGCATCGATATTTTGGGCGGAAAGCGGTCCGACAGCACGGCAGCATGACAGTCGCAACAAAACAGGGGGACCGGTCACTCAAGCAGCGCGCGGTGAAGTGGACCTAGGCTGGCCATGACAGGCGGGAAACCGATGGACAGGGATGTGGCGAGACCAATGCAGACATTTTAGCCTAGCGGTCGTTCACGGGCAGCGCAGAGCGATCCGCATGGTAGACATGGGGTGTCGCGAGCTGACGTCAGACTGGATGACCGTATCAATGTACGGCAGCTCCCGCAGCGTTGCCCAACTCATGTCAAGGTGGGGCCGATTTCAGGACTGTCCTGAAAATCCCCCGACGCTCCTCTAGCTCCCCGACGTCCTGACATCGGCTCCACCGACTTCAATCTCGGGACAACTGTCATGGAGCCAAGCCGCCACGATGTCTCTTGCCACCTTCGCACCCGCCTCGGTTTGCAGCGCGCATTCCCAGACCGTTGCAACACGCCACCCAGCCTGCGACAGCGCTGATCGAACGACGATGTCCCGGGCGACATTCGTGTCGAACTTGGCAGTCCAGAAGTCTCGACGTGTCGATGGGGTTGTCGTGTATCTGCAGCCCCGATGCCGATGCCAGAAGCAGCCGTGGACGAAGATGACCGCATTGTACTTCGGCATAACGATATCCGGCTTTCCGGGTACGCCCTTGACGTGCAACCTGTATCGGAAGCCCAACGCATGCAGGGATCGCCGAAGGACCAGCTCGGGCTTCGTGTCCTTCCCGCGAATTCCGGCCATCATGCGGGATCTGGTCTGACTATCGACAATATCTGCCATTTGCATCCTGGCCTTGGCTCGAGGACCTAGTATACAGCCTCCGATCTGAACTCGAGAGGTACCTGATTTGCCAGCCACTTTCGGCATCGTCGATCTGTTTGCCGGTCCTGGCGGATTGGGGGAGGGCTTTGCGTCGTTCGACATCGATGGCCATTCCCCTTTCCACATCGGCATTTCTGTCGAAAAGGAAGCCTCCGCACACAAGACACTGACCTTGCGCGCTTTCCTGCGGGCCTACCACGCACAGCACGGCGCCTCTCCGGAGGCCTATGTCGATTTCCACGCTGGCCTCCACGAAGAGCCGGATTGGGCAACGATCGATGCCGTGGCATGGGAGCGCGCCACAGCCGAGGCGCGCTGCCTCGAGCTGGGCACAGAGCCAGCGGCGGCAGCGATCGACGAGGCCATCGCAGGGCTCAAACAGACCTTTGACGACACCATCTTGATCGGTGGCCCTCCCTGTCAGGCCTACTCCCTGGTCGGGCGCGCCCGGGCCAGAGGCAAGGTGGGCTATGTTCCCGAAGACGATCTACGGCACTACCTCTTTCGCGAATACATCGGTGTGCTTGACCGATTGCGCCCCGCAGCTTTCGTGATGGAGAACGTGAAGGGCATGCTGTCGTCAACAGTCGAAAGCCGGCTGGTCTTCGAAATGCTCATGGAAGACCTTGCGTCCCTCGGGACTGCGCAAGGCCATCAGTATGAACTTCGAGCGATCCGAATCGCGGACGGCCAGGCCTCACTGCAGGAAGCCGTAAAGCCTTCCGACTTCGTCGTGCGCGCTGAGGCGTTCGGCGTCCCGCAGCGTCGTCATCGTGTGATCATCGTCGGCATTCGTTCTGATCTGGCACGACGCGCGACCGGGGCCAACATCACGATTTCGGGCGCTACCCGAACGGTCGGCGAGATCATCGGCACGATGCCAGCCCTGCGCAGCGGCATCAGTCGCGGCGCAGACAGCGCGCCCATCTGGAAGCAGGAGGTTGCTGGTGCCGCCAAACTGCTCGCAGACATTCACAAGCACAATGGGGACGACACGCTCCGAACTGCGTTCCTTTCCGTGGCAAAGCATCTGAAGGAAGGTGGACCGACACAGCGCGCGGCCTCACTCCTGCCCGCAGGCTATGGGACGTCCGATAACCCGCTGATGCGCTGGCTGGAAAGACCGGAGCTTCGTGCCCTCGCCCAGCACGAAACCAGGGGGCACATGACATCGGATCTTGGCCGATACCTCTTCGCGGCAGCGTTTGGTGCAGAACGCGGCTACAGCCCAAAGGCAGCGGACTTCCCGCTGGCCCTCAGCCCTGACCACAAGAACTGGCACAGCGGTGTGTTCAACGACCGATTCAGGGTTCAGTTGGCAAAGGAAGCTTCGACAACGGTTACCAGCCACATCTCCAAGGACGGACACTACTTCATCCATCCCGATCCGCTGCAATGCCGGAGCCTGACCGTGCGCGAGGCCGCCCGGTTGCAGACCTTCCCCGACGACTATCTGTTCCTCGGCAACCGGACCCAGCAGTACGTACAGGTCGGGAATGCCGTCCCGCCTTACCTGGCTCGCCAGATCGCAGCGCTGGTTCAAGCGTCTCTGACAAAAGCTGACACCCAGGGCGCTTGAGTGTCATCCTGACCCCATTGCGCGCCTTGTAACGTCGATCCGTTAGCGCCAGAGTGGATCGTATTCGTTCTACAAGGTTTTGCATGCAGGAAATTTCTGTTTCAAGACGGGCGGATGCTACTCCACACGCTGCGGCCCTGATCGAGGGCCTGCGGGATATCGGTTATTCCCTGGAAACTGCCATTTCCGACGTCATCGACAATTCGATTACCGCGGGCGCGCATCGCATCAAGATCAACACCGAAGCCTATTCTGAAGAACCGTATATCGCGATCATCGACGATGGCGACGGCATGACCGAAGACGAACTCGTTGCCGCGATGCGGCCCGGGAGTCGGAATCCGCTGGACACACGAGATGAACCGGACCTCGGGCGTTTCGGTTTGGGCCTCAAGAGCGCCAGCTTTTCGCAATGCCGACGGTTGACGGTTGTCTCGAGAAAATCAGGTCAGACCAGCGCAGCGATCTGGGATCTTGATGACGTGGCCCAACGGAACGAATGGGCTGTACAGTTGCCCGACGGTGTCACCGGAATTCCGGCTGTCGAACAGCTCGGTCCAAAGGGCACGCTGGTCCTCTGGCAAAAGCTGGATCGTCTGACCGGCGGCTATTCCCACAATGCGGCAAAGCGCGCGGAAGTCATCAACCAGAGGATTGCAGAAACCGAACGGCACCTGCGCCTCGTGTTCCATCGGTTCATGGAAGTTTCCAAGCCGCTGCGCATCCTCTTGAACGAACGACTGCTGCGACCGCTCGATCCCTTTGCCCGCAAGAACCCCGCCACCATCACAGATCCTAGAGAGACACTGACCCTGATCAGGGGCGATGTGGAAATCCAGAGCTTCACCCTTCCGCATCACAAGCAGGTGGGCAAAACGGAATGGGACGATATCGGCGGACCAGAAGGTCACCTGAAATCTCAGGGTTTCTATCTCTATCGGGGCAAACGCCTGATCCTGCACGGCACCTGGTTCGGCCTGTGCCGTCAGTCCGAGATTACGAAGCTGTCCCGGGTCAGGATCGACATCCCGAACAGCATGGACGCCGACTGGAAGATTGACGTCAAGAAATCCTCGGCACAGTTGCCACCCGTGGTTCGTGACCGCCTGAAGAAGGTGATCGAACGTATCCTTGCCGGGTCCAAGCGTACCTACAGCAAGCGCGGCCAGAAGCTTGTCGATCACGAGCGCCTGCCGTTGTGGCATCGGATTCAGGCCGACGGGCAGATCCGATATCGCCCAAATGTCGAGCATCCAGCCTTTGCCGATTTTGCCGAAAGCCTGCCTCCGGACCTGCGGCGCGGTTTCTTCAACTGCATCGCACTCGTCGGGGCATCGCTGCCCATCGAATCCCTTCATGCCGACATGGCTGGGACGGCCGAACAAATCGTGCCCGACCGCGTGGACGAGGACACCCTGGCTCAGGCAGTGCAGGCGACGCTGTCAGTGCTCATGGGCGCCCGCAAGGACATCAAGGAAATCATGTCGCTGATGAAGGATGTCGATCCGTTCCGGTCGGCCTGGGAGGACACCCAACGCATCATCGCGGCGACGATCGAGACGAAGGAAAAAGAATGAACCCACTTCTCCGCGCGCTAGAAGGTATCGTGCAAATTGACATCGGGTTGCTGCCCAAACCACTGACAGCTGAAAAGATCCGAGCAGCGATAGCCGAGCAGCTGAAAAATCAAACATTTAGCGGAAAAGTCAGTGCAGATGAGGCTGAGCAGGTTGCGCGCCTCCTTGAGGAAAAGCACGGCATCAGCATGGGCCTTGGCGCGATTGTGGATGCCAAGGATTTCGTACCTTGGCTGAACGATGCCAAGATCAACGGCGACGTGGGCGACTTCTATTGGGGGCGTTACAGACAACTGCTCTTCAAGAAGGGCCTGCCGAAATCAGTTATCGAAGCTACGGATACCGTCACCGATAAAGTATTGGATCGTATAGGAAATCCTCGGGACCTGAGCCGTTGGAGCCGTCGCGGTATGGTTGTCGGTCACGTCCAGAGCGGCAAGACGCAGAATTACACGGGGTTGATCTGCAAGGCTGCCGACGCGGGCTATCGCCTGATCGTTGTCATCGCAGGCATCCACAACAACCTGCGGAACCAGACCCAGGCTCGGATCGACGAGGGGTTCATCGGTCGTGACACCGGACGGCTGGCCCATGCCAACAAGGCACAGCGCCAGAAGATCATTGGCGTGGGTCAGTTCGACCAGCGCGAGTTTCCGGTTTCACTGACCAATACCCTGCGCGATTTCAACAAGGCAACGGCCACCACGAACACCAGCCAGATCGGGCAATACAATGTCCCTGTCGTCCTAGTGATCAAGAAAAACTCCAGCACGCTGAAGAACCTGCTGGAATGGCTGAAGGAGCATTCCGTCCATCAGGGCACCCAGATGGTCAGCCAGCCGATGCTGCTGATCGACGATGAGGCCGACAATGCCTCGATCAACACCGCCTATGCCCGCGACGAGGTCACACGCATCAACGGCCAGATCCGCGAACTGCTCTCGCTCTTCCACCGCAGTTGCTATGTCGGTTATACGGCTACGCCCTTCGCCAATATCTTCATCGACCCGGACACGGATGACGAGGCGTTGAAGCAGGATCTTTTCCCCCGCCATTTCATCATCGGGCTGGACGCGCCATCGAACTACTTTGGAGCGCAGAAGGTTTTTCTCGACGCTCGCGATCAGCATGTCAGGCTGATCGACGACAACGAAGATGTCCTGCCGATGAAGCACAAGATCGACCATCCGGTCGATGTGCTGCCCGGGAGTCTCCTCAAGGCGGTGCGTGCATTCATCGTCGCTCGTGCGATCCGCAATGCGCGGGGTCAGCAGGCGGCGCATGCGTCCATGCTGGTCAACGCGTCACGCTTCACAGATGTTCAGGGGCGGCTCCGATCCAGGATCGCCGATGTCGTGGGCCGCATCCGCGATGCCGTTGCCGTGGAGGGTGGCAAGGGGCGCGCCGCGTTGCATAATCCCGAAATTGCAGCACTGCATGCGGTCTGGGAGGAGCAATACGCCAATGCCGAAGGTGCCGATTGGTCCGCAATTCAGGCCCGGCTGCACGAAGTTCTGGTCGCCGCCCGCGTGGTTGAGGTCAACGCGTCCAAGCGGTCACAGGCACTCGATTATGATCAGGGTGGCGAGCATGGCGTTACGGTCATCGCCATCGGCGGTTTCTCCCTTTCACGCGGGCTGACGCTGGAAGGGCTGACCGTCAGCTATTTCCTCCGGAATTCCATCATGTACGACACGCTCATGCAGATGGGGCGCTGGTTCGGATATCGGCCGGGTTATGAGGATCTGTGTCGGGTGTGGATCCCCGCCGACGGTGTGGGCTGGTATGCACATATCCATGAGGCGATGGACGATCTTCAGACCCAGCTCAAGCGGATGGAACTGGCAAAGGCAACGCCAGAACAGTTCGGATTGGCCGTTCGCAGCCATCCGGAATCGCTGATCGTGACCGCCCGAAACAAGATGGGGACCGGGAAAGAACTGCCGGTCAAGGTTGGACTCGCCGAGAACCTGATCGAGACGACCAGGATCGTGCTGGATGGCCCGCAGCTCAGGGCCAACATCCGCGCCGGCGAGAGTCTGCTGGCAGCCGCCGTCAAATCCGGCGTTTGCGCGGTGGAACGTTCAAGGGGAAACCTGTTTCAGGGCGTTGGAGTGGATTTGATAATGGACTTCCTACGGGAGTATCGCACCGAGCCGGGTGCACGGCCCGTCAATCCCCTGACGGACCCGAAATTGATCAACGACTACATTGATGCGCGTGCAGGAAGTGAACTTGAGAAGTGGGACATCTTTGTCGCCAGTTCCACCCGCCGCGACATGAAATCACTAACATTTGCAGGACTGGATGTCGTGCCGTACGAACTGTCTGTAGATACAGACCTAGCCAAGAGCGGCATCCTGGCATTTAGCGGTGCCAGTCGCAGGATCGGCTCGTCCGAGGACGAGAGTGAAGGGCTAACTGACAAGCAGATCGCTGATGCGCGAGAAACATTTCGTTTGTCGCGGGATGACCAGAAGCTGCCCAAGACCGTCAATCCGAGGATCTACAGGCAGGTTTCCGGGAGGCGTCCGCTGCTGATCCTGCGTCTCGTCAAACCGAAGCTCGAAGCAACTAGATCAACCGGAGACGCCCTCCACGGCGTTCTCGCATGGGGACTATCATTCCCGTCAAGTCAGATCGGCGGCGGCACCGTCGAATACATCGTCAACACGATCCGCATGCGTGAAATGTTCGGCGAAGAGGAGATCGAAGAGGAGGCGCTTGGTGATGCCGAATGACACGCCATGGTCCGGTCTGGAGGCTGGGAAAGTCGACACGCGGCGAGTTTCTGCATCTGCGCGGTGGAACTGGTTCTGGGCGGTAATGCCGCGCGCCGACGTTGCCCTCGTGCTTCAACTGGGGGATCTGCCGAAACCGACGCCCGACCTGCCCAAACTCCGTAATCTGGAGATCCGATTCCAGACGTTGCCGGGTGGGCCGATCCTCTACATCCGGTTGAAGGACAACGCGCAGCTCGAACTGTTCGAGACCCTTTGCCGCGACGTGATGGGGGCCGGCGAGCTAGCCGAAACTGAGGCCGAGGCATTGGAACGTGCCATCGGGCGGACCTTCCGGTGGCATTACCTGCTGCGCGGCGGGAAGCTGGAAGTACTGTCGGAAGAGGCCCAAAAAGGCCTGGTCGGCGAGATCGAGGTTCTGAAGCTGCTCATCGCGACCATCGGCGCGAAGCCGGCCCTTGCCGCGTGGACCGGGCCATCCGGGGCGCCGAAGGATTTCGAACTCAAGACCGACTGCATCGAGGTCAAGGCCCGACGCGGGGCGTCGCAGCCTTTCGTGAAGATCACGAACGAACACCAGCTTGCCGATGTGCCCGATCGCCGCCTTTGGCTGGCGGTCCTTGCCGTCGACCAGGTGCAGCCACCCCACGGCATGATGCTGACAGAATATGTGTCCGAAGTGACCGAGCATCTCGAGCGGACAGAGCCGTCGGCCATCATGGACTGGGATATGCATCTGGCAGATGTGGGTTACGACGTGCTGCACGATTATTCGGCATGGCGATGGATCGTCTCGGCCCCTGATTTTCATGCCGTCACCGAGGGCTTCCCTCGGATCGCCGCTCCGGTGCCCCTCGGTTTGTCTTCGGTCTCCTATTCCCTTGCATTGTCTGCCTGCACGCCATTCCGGACAGACTGGGGTGACGTACAGGCACAGTTGATCGAAGAGGTCCAGCCGTGAGCGAACTTGACGAGTATCACCAGAACCTGATGGCCGACATCCGCCGCGAGGCGGACGCCAGCGGCGTGATCATGGTTGAGGCGTTTTTCGACAGGATGACGGAGCGGCTGACAGGGGCGGGCGAACTGGAAGTGGCCGACCGTGCCTATTTCCAGAATGGTGAGGGCGGGCAAAGGCTACGGATCGACGGTTACGCGGGCGATCCGCGCGACAGCGAAGGCGTTCTGGGCTTGATCGTCTGTGATTTCGTCGACAGCGAAGAAGTACAGGCTTTCGAGAAGAAAGACGTCCCCACAATTCTCAACCCTTTGATCCGCTTCCTGAAGAAGGCCAGAACCGAAGAGTTTCGCGACTCGCTCAACGAGGCGAACCCTGCCTTCCAAGTCTCCGACCTGATCATCACGACTTGGCCGCACGTCACCAAGGTCAGACTGATCCTCGTTTCGAACCGGAGGTACAACAGTCGTGATGACGCCGTGAAACTCCAGGAACTCGACGACGTGCCAGTCACCTGGTCAGTCTGGGATCTCGCCAGGTTCGCGCGTTTCGAAGTCAAAGGGAATGAGGACCTCGAGATCGATCTTGTGCAGGATTTCGGAGGCCCAGTTCCAGCCCTCAAGGGTTCACAGACGGGCGCGGCGCTGGAAAGCTATCTGATGATCATTCCGGGCCCCCAGTTGGCCGCTGTATATGATCGCTGGGGTGAAAAACTGCTCGAGGGCAATGTCCGGTCATTCCTTCAGGCCAGAGCAAAGACCAACAAGGGCATCCAGAAGACGATCAAGGACGAACCGGACCTTTTCTTCCCTTACAATAACGGACTTTCAGCAACCGCCGACGCCGTCACCTGCGTGCGAAACGATGACGGGCTTGCGATTTCGTCGATCAGCAATCTTCAGATCGTCAATGGGGCGCAGACCACGGGATCAATCCATGCGGCGCTGAAATCGGCAAAGGAACAGCTGCCACAGGTCTTCGTACAGATGAAACTGACGGTAGTGCCACCTGACCGATCTGAGGACATCGTGCCGAAGATTTCGGAGTACGCCAACACCCAGAACAAGGTGAACGCGGCCGACTTTTTCTCTAACCATCCTTTCCACATCCGGATCGAACAGTTTTCACGTAATATCATCTTCACGGCACGTGAGGGCGAACGCCATGACAGCAAGTGGTATTATGAGCGCTCGCGCGGACAGTTCATCAACGCAAGGCCGAAGATTAAGGGCAAGGACCAGGCGAGCTTCGACTTCGAATTTCCGAAAACCCAACTCTTCAGCAAAACCGATCTTGCGAAATTCGAATTCTCTGCCGCTGGTCAGCCGCACCTCGTGTCGCGGGGCGCTCAGAAGAACTTCGCCGAATTCGCAAAAGACATCGGCGATGCCTGGTCGAAGAGCGACGCGAAGTACGATGAGCTCTGGTACAAACGCCTCATTTCCAAGGCAATTGTGTTTCGCTGGATCGAGACGGAGGTTCCGAAGCAGCCTTGGTACGAGGGTGGCTATCGGGCCAACATCGTCACCTACGCCATGGCGAAGGTTTTTCACGATGCCAATGGTGAAAAACAGGTGCTGGATTTGGATACGATCTGGCGGCGTCAGTCTGTCCCGGATGCACTCCAGCGCGCACTTCTTCTTGCTGCTGCTGAAGCCCACGACGTCATTACCCATCCTCCGACCGGCATTCGCAACATGTCGGAATGGGCGAAACAGCAGGCGTGCTGGAACGGCATTAAGGGGCGCACGCTGAGCTACGATGAGGACTTCGAAACCTGCCTGACTCTTGCTGAAAGCGCTCGCACAACAAAACGCGACGAAAAGGCGAAGAAGGCGATGACCGATGGCATCAACGCCCAGTCGGAGGTTGTCATGCTCGGGGCTGACTTCTGGAAACAGGCCCTCACCTGGGGACGCGACCGGAAGCGCCTGACACCGAAGGATCAGCAGATACTTGATGTGTGCGCATCCATGCCACGTCGGCTTCCGTCCGACTTGCAGTCACGCCATGCGCTCGAGGCCCTGAACCGCATGCGAGATCAGGGGTTCGGCGAAGAATGACAGCGACCGACCCCTTCGTCCGTGCTGCGGCCGGCGAGTCGAGGATTTCGCTGCGGTATGACTGATGGACCGCCTCGACGCATGCGGCGATGCGGCATTATCGAAGCTCGAACGGCGGCAAAGGGCCGTCCCAGATCATAGACTCGTAAGATCGGCGACGCATCACCGAGAGGACCGCACCATCATTTCCGACCCCATTGCAGCCGATCAGCCTTGCTTGGCGCGGTACTGTCCTGATGCGATGAATAGCATGGCAACAAGCGACAGGCCTGCACCGGTGAGAAACGGCGTCGCGGACCCCACGCTGTGCCAGAGCCATCCGGCAAGGGTGTTCCCCGCCAGCACGACCACGCCGGTCACCAGATTGAAGGTGCCGAAGGCACTGCCCCTCAGATGCTCGGGCGTCACGGCGGCGATCATCGCGCCAAGCAGCCCTTGCGAGAACCCCATGTGAAGCCCCCAGAGCACCGTGCCGAGGACATAAACCCATGGCGTCGCGGCAAAGGCGAGCGTGAGATGAGCGGCAATCAGGAAGCCGAGGCTCCAGAGCAGCAAACCAGAGGTGCCCACCCGGTCCGACAGCTTGCCGACGGGAAAGGCCGTCAGACCATAGGCGGCGTGCATGATGACCAGAGACAGCGGAACCCATGCCGGGGTGAACCCCGCCTCCAGCGCCTTCAGCAAGACAAATGCCTCGCTGAAACGCGCGAGCATGATAGGAGAGGCCACCCCAATCACCACCCATATCGCGCGATTGAGTCTGAACGCATCGGCAAGGCGGAAGCCATGGCGTTTCATCGAGCATTCACCAGCAGGTTCTCGCACAAAGAAGACCAGCACGATCATGCAGAGGCCGGCAGGGATCGCGGCAATCCAGAACACCGTCTGGATATCGCCGGCCAGAAGGATCATCGCGGCGACCGCGACCAATGGACCGATGAACCCACCGACAGTATCGAGCGACTTGCGCAGACCGAAACTCGCCCCTCGGATCTCGGGCGGGCTTACAGCGGCCACGATGGCATCCCGGGGTGCGCTCCGGATGCCCTTTCCGACCCGATCCATCGCTTTGGCCAGCACGATCTGGTCCAAGCTCACCGCCCAAGGAAAGACCAGCCGTGACAGCGCTCCCAGACCATAGCCTAGCACCGCAAGTGGTTTTGCCCGCCCGCTGAGGTCAGACAGGATCCCAGACAGGAACTTCGTCGCTGTCGCAATCGCGACCGAAAGACCCTCGATGAAGCCGATCGCGAGGGCGGAGGCCCCCAATCCGCCCGCAAGATACAGCGGCAAAAGGGCGTTGATCATCTCGGAGGAAACATCCATCAGCAGGCTGACGATGCCGAGCATCCAAACGGTTGCCGGAATGTGGGGGCGCTTGGGGGCCGTGTGGATCTGGGCGGAAGCGGATGCTGTCATGGGTTACACCGATAGAGCTGCCATGGATCCAAAGCACAGACGCGTGACATGGATCAATGGTCGCTGCGTCGGGCGCGGGGCCAATGACGTTCAGGGTCTCGCCGTGCATTTTGAGCGGCGCTTACCAATCTCGACGTCGCACCGGAATTTGGGTGCGACATTCCGCCATGGGTCTCCCCAACCTGCTGCAGCGGCTTTTTTGCGCCCTGCCGGACTGGTCTCTAGGGCGATGCAGCCACGCAGCATAGAGCGGGCTCGATTTGCGGCAATGGGCCGTCCCACATCGAACAGCTTATGCGATCATCGATAGATCACCGGGAAGGTCGGGGCCGATGTTTTGAGCCCGAAGCGGATGATCCGTTACTTAGGGTAACAACACAACCGCACCCATTGTCCTACGGCTTTCCACATCCGAATGTGCCCGCGCGGCATCCGCAAGCGGATACGTCCGCGGTTCGTCGACAAGCAGAACACCATCCCGGATAGCTCCGAACAACCGCTCCGCCGCCGTTTCGAACTCACCGCGATCTGCGGTGTAATGCGCGATTGACGGGCGCGTGAGGTAGAGCGATCCCTTCGCGCCAAGAGTGCCGATCTGCAAAGGATCAATCGGCCCCGAACTTTCCCCGAAGCTGACGAGGGTTCCG
Source organism: Paracoccus litorisediminis (assembly GCF_009711205.1). GTDB lineage: Bacteria > Pseudomonadota > Alphaproteobacteria > Rhodobacterales > Rhodobacteraceae > Paracoccus > Paracoccus litorisediminis. The sequence continues at coordinate 225,269 of NZ_WMIG01000005.1, forward strand.
CGCGGTTGCAGGCAGTCGAGCGAACGTTCGAAGGTATCGGCCCCGACCGAGTCATAGACGACCCTCACACCCTTGCCACCGGTCAGGCGCTTGACCTCGTCCCTGAAATCATTGCGGCTATAAAGGATGACATCGGCGCAGCCCCGGGCACGGGCACGTTGCGCCTTTTCTTCGGTGCTTGCTGTTCCGATGACGGTGACGCCAAGTGCCTTCAGCCATTGGCTGGCATATGTGCCGACACCACCAGCCGCGGCATGCAACAGGACCGTATCGCCGGGCTGCAAGCTGACGCAGCGATGGGTCAGGTATTCTGCGGTCAGCCCCTTGAACAGGCTTGCCGCAATAATGGTGCTATCCAGATCGCCCGGCACATGCAGCGCCCGGGCGGCGGGCAGGTTGCGATGGCGCGCATAGCCGCCCGGAGGGCCGCCGACATAGGCAACACGGTCACCGATGGCAAAGCCCATGATCTCGGCGCCGATGGCCGTCACCTCACCCACGCCCTCTACCCCAGGCGTGGCGGGCAGAGGCAGCTTCGGACCGAACACGCCCTTACGATGATAGACATCGATGTAATTGAAGCCGATGGCGATCTGACGGATCTGGATCTCGTCCTTGCCCGGCGCGGCGAGAGGCATTTCCACATAGGATAAAACCTCGGGCCCGCCAAATTCGGAAAATCGGATTGCGGTGGTGGTCTGGGTCATGGCGCGGCTTCCTCTGCTTTTCCTCAGATTGCGCCATCCAGCACCGCAGTCGATCCTTGTTTTCGGAGATAGGCTTTGCGCAAATGCAAGGCATCATGGATTGGAATGATCTGAAGTTCTTTCTGGCGCTCGCACAGGGGAAATCGCTTTCCGCTGCGGCCCTGACGCTGGGCGTCAGTCCGTCTACAGTCTCGCGCCGGATCGAGGCGCTGGAACAGGCACTGCAGGTGCAGCTATTTCGACCGCATCGGGATGGTTATGATCTGACCGAAGCGGGACAGGGCCTTGTGCCCGAGGCTGAGCGAGCCGGCGTGCAGATGCAGGTTTTCGAACGCAACGCCCGCGAGACGGGCGATGACTTGGCCGGCGCTGTGCGCATCGAGGCCCCGGAGCTGCTGGGACAAGAGATCCTGCTACCTGCCCTGATCGGCTTTATGGCGACCTGTCCCGGTATCCGGATCGAGTTGCGCGGCGCTTTTCAGCCTGTGCGCCTTGCCGCGGAGGAGGCCGATATCGTCATCCGCCTGGTGCGGCCAAGCCAGGGCAATTATCGCATCCGCAAAGTCGGCACGATCCTCTTCGGTCCTTACGCATCACCCGAGTACGTCCGGAAGCACGGCACGCCGCAAAGTCCTGATGAGTTGCTCGGGCACCGGATGATCGGCTGGACAGAGGATTTGGGCTTCCTGACCATGGCCCGCTGGCTGGCGAGCCACTGCCCGGGAGTAAGACCCTCATTGCGCCTGACCTCATTTGCAGCGCAGGTCGAGGCGGTCAGGGGGAACGCAGGCTGGGCCGTGCTGCCCGATTTCATCGCCGGTCCCGCAGGGTTCGTGCCGGGACTGACAGATCTGCCGTCGTTTGCGCCTGATCTCTGGCTTCTGGTGCATGAGCAGGCGCTAGCCCTGCGCAGGGTCCAACGGGTGCGGGATTGCATTACCGCTGCGCTGACGGCGAAATTTTCCAACTGAGCGCCAAGGGATGAACGACCGCAGAGCCGGGAGGGCTATCAAGAAGCCGTGGCCCGCCCAATTTCCATGTTTTACAAAACATAACCCTCCCGGCAATCTATTCGCGCCGGGAGGGTTCTTTCAAGCCGCGGCGTCTGGGGTACCCTGGCACGTCGCGCGGATAAGCAAGGGCGACACATACGCGTCTACTGGTCTTCCTCACCGTCAAAGGAGGGTGCGTAAGCCTTGATTGCCCGCTCGACCAATTCGGCCAGGGAAATGCCCTCAGCCTTGGCAAGGCTTTCGATCTTCACGCGCGTGCTGGGCCGGGTGCGGATCGAGATCTGGTCGGTACGCCGCTCGGGGCGCGGCGGCGGTGCCTTGCCCGCGCGCTCTCGTGCAGCCCGGGCCTCGACCTCGGCGGCGATCGCGGCCTTCTCGGCTTTCTCTGCGGCCTCTCGCGCCTCATCGGCAATGCGGCGGGCGCGCTCGGCCTCGGCCCGATCGCGGGTGGCTTTCGCCACAGCCTCCGCGACCTGATCTTGCGGATCCGCGCCGCGCGGGGCTTTTAACTCATCCGGCATCAGTTTGTCCCTCATCGGATTTTTTTGAATGATTGGTGGCGGGGACAGGTCGTGACCCCAGCCAATCGGATGGTCAGCTTCAGTGCACCGTCATCGTCGCAAAGCCGAGCAAGGCGCGCTGAGCGCCCCACTCATCCGGGAACCCCTCTTGGAGGCGAGCGAGGCTGAGCTCCGGGCCGTGCCGTCCATCGAGGATCGCCTCCACGATATCGGGTGCAAGCTGCGTCAGCCGCAGGATGCGGGCGACATAGCTGAGAGCGATCTTCTCGTGACCTGCAAGATCAGAGACGGTGGCAAACTCGCCCCGGTCCAGCAGCCGTTTCCAGCGGAAGGCCCGAGCCAGCGCCCGGACCAGCGCATCGTCGGCGTCGCGGCGCAGATGCGCGTCGGGCGGCAGATGCATTTCCTTCCTGCCGCCGCGCTTGACCAGCCGGAACGGGACCTGCAGCACGAGGGTCTCGGAAACGGACATGTCGCGTCTCATGCTGCCTGCTCCATCCCGCCGGCCTGCATCTCACGGGCAAGACCGGGCAGGCCATCGACACGGAGGTGAACCTTCAGGCCCTCGGTGCCGATATCGACCCGCTCGACGAGCAATGCGATGATCCGGGCCTGTTCGGTCGGAAAAAGCTCAACCCAAAGCTGATCAAAACGTTGCAGTGCGTCGACGACCTCGGCCTCGGTGATGCCCGCGTCCTGATCGCGCAGGGCCTTGAAGGTCCCTGCCACGATCTCGGGCTGACGGAACACCATGCGTAGCCGCCCGACGACCGCTGCCTCGATCTCACCCGCCGGGACCCGGCCGACCGGGCAGGCCCCTGCCCCATGCTTCAACACGCTTTGGCTTACATAATAGTTATATAACCGCGACCCCTTGCGGGTATGGCTGGGCGAGAAGGCCGCGCCGTCCGGGCCGAAGAGCAAACCTTTCAACAGAGCCGGTGTCTGGGCCCGCGTCCGCGCCGCCCGTTTGCGGGGGCTTACCTGCAGGATGGCGTGGACCCGGTCCCACGCCTCCCGGCTGATGATCGCGGCATGCTCGCCGGGATAGACCTGCCCCCTGTGTACGGCCTCACCGATAAAAACGCGATTACTCAAAACGCGATAGATAAATTTTTTATCCATCGCATGTCCGCGCGAGGTGCGGAGTCCTCGCTGCACGGCTTCACGTGCCAATTCGGTCGCCGAACCCAATTCGGCAAAACGCTCGAATATCCAGCGTATCTCGACCGCCTGATTATCGTCGATCACGAGTTTTCGATTTTCGACGCGATAGCCAAATGGTACCGAGCCGCCCATCCAAATGCCGCGCTTGCGACTGGCCGCAACCTTATCGCGAATTCTCTCGGCGGTAACTTCGCGTTCAAATTGCGCAAATGAAAGTAATATGTTAAGTGTCAATCGGCCCATCGACGTCGTCGTGTTGAAGGACTGCGTGACGCTGATAAAGGTCACGCCGCAGCGATCGAAAATCTCGACCAGCTTCGAGAAATCCATCAACGAGCGCGACAGCCTGTCGAGTTTGTAGGCCACGACAACATCGACCAGCCCATCCTCGACATCGGCGAGAAGCCGGGTCAACGCCGGGCGCTCGAGCGTGCCGCCCGAAATCCCGCCATCGTCGTAACGCTCGCGCAGCGCCACCCAGCCCTCGGAACGCTGGCTGGCGATAAAGGCCTCGCAGGCCTCACGCTGGGCATCAAGCGAGTTGAATTCCTGCTCCAAGCCTTCCTCGGACGACTTGCGGGTGTAGACGGCGCAGCGCAGTTTGCGCGGAACGGGTTTGTTCATGCCAACCTCGCGCGATGGTTTTTCAGCCCGAAAAAGACCAGACCGTTCCAGCGGGTGCCGGTGATGGCGCGGGCGATGGCCGAGAGCGAGCGATACGGGCGACCCTGCCATTCGAAACCCTCAGCGGTCACGGTCACGGCATGCTCAATGCCCCGCCATTCGCGCACCAGGCGCGTGCCGGTGATCGGCTTCAGCCCGGCACGGGCGCTCACCTCGCCATTGCCGCTGCGCTCGAAGGTCTCGCCAAGGACCTCGAGCCGACGCAGCGTCGCGGGCGCCAGGCCACCATGGCTCAACTCCTGGAGACGATAGGCCAACCGCGCCTCGAGATGGCGACGATTGAAGGGCGGCGGGGCGCTGTCGAACAGCTCCAGCCACTGAGCCTTCAATACGGCCATCGGCGCGGTCTTCAGCGCGGCCAGGCGCGTCAGGACACGATCATTGCAAATCATTGAAATATCTCCATTTACCCCAACCACTACCGCTCTGTTTGAAGCGGATGTGTAGTCGGAAAGTCGCATGCCCCGGGAACTGTCTCCGTATCGCCGCACTGGCGGGCATGCAGACGGATCAGCCCCGCGCCGAGCAGGCAGCAGAGCTCGAGACGGCGTTCCTTCGGCGACATCCGGGCAACGGGATAGGCGTTTGCACCACGTGTCATGCCACCGCCCCGCAAATCATCAGGGTCGGGTCACGAGAGATTTTCAAAGGAAGCTGATAGAGGCGGCCGTGATGGCCGCCTCCTTCCTGCCCCGCAGCAAGCAAGCCTAGCGGCACGTGTTCAGTATCCCGAACGCCACCGGCGGAAACAGGGGTGCGCACCCGGGGTGCGAGCCCGGAAAGTGCGCATGTAACTGGAGTTTTAGTGAGACTATGCCCACCGCATACAAAGATACGCCGGAAGGACCCAAGGGGCGCGCCCCGATCGCCGAAAGTCGCGGCGATGGCCCGAGAAAAGGCGATGAGGAACAATACAACGGGCATGGGGATCATGGCCAGCCCCTCATCACAGCATTCCCGCTCGAACTTTCCAGTAGCTTGAGAAACTCGGCCTCCTCTTCCGACTGGCCAGAACCCGTGTCGCCGGCTCGGCTTTCGATCTTCTCTACAGCGCTAGGATCCTCAGCCGCACCGGCCCGCGCCTGTTGCTCGATAGCGTCAACGAAGAACTGCCAAGATCGGATCAAGGGGATTGCGGGATCGGATGCCGCCATCTTGCGCAATGCCGGCAGGATATGATCCGCAAGATCGTAGCCAATCGACAGCAGGTCGATGAGAGTTTGGAAGTCCTTTCTCAGCCTATCGCGATTCCCTTCCGTTGCCCAAACGCCGAGGGCGTCCAGACACGGCTCAACAACCCCTTTCCTCACGGTAATAGATTCAAAACTTGATTCATTATTATGCTCGGCAGATTCTTCCTCTGCCGGAGGAAAATCGGGCCGCTGCCAGCCATGTCGTTGTCTCGTTTCAGCCGTCTCGCTGACCGATCTACCTCGAAGTGGATGGCCGTCCTGCGGGATCAGTGCGCGGCCGGGCCAGGCAAAAAAATGATAGATGTTCGGTGCCTGGCGACCGTCCCAGCTCTGGCCAATGCGACGCACCAGACCGAGCTGCACAAGTACCTTCAGGTGATTGCGCAGGCTGCGCGCCGTGCAACCCAGCTCCCGGGCCATAGCTTCCTGTTTATGCCAGCTCACCCCAAATTTGTCAGAGTAGCGAGCCAGGAGGCAGAGCAATGTCTTCGGGCCAGTGGGAAGTCCCTCGATTGCAGTGGCCCAGTTCAGGGCGGCCAAGTTCACGTATGTCTTTGCCTTGCCCATACGAAGATTGGTGCGACGGGCCATCAGCACTTCCCCATCACGAAATGATAAGAATGAGCAGAACCATTTCGGTGCTTAAAGCGCGCCGAATTGGATCCGCCCTCGCTCGGCGGCTTCGTCAGGTGCATTGTGCCGGACGATGGGGTCCATTTGTTCAGGTAGCCGGGCTTCGCCCCGATACGCGGCAGGCGCATCAGCTTATTTTGCATTGCTATTCTCATGTGGGATGAAGCGGACGGCCCGGGCGGCCATCCGTGAAAGCATCACATTCAACTGAGCTTCGAGAGCTCAGAGCATCAGAAATCGCCTATCCTCGGACGCTGCCAGGTGTACGCGCCTGGGCACGACAAGGTGCGCGCAAAAAGCGCACAGCTTTTCCGAGAGCATGAAGCGTCGCGTTGAAGATCGGACGAGCGATGTCATCTAGCATCATGACCACCCTCAGCCTTTGGACTGACGCGTGACAAGTGCGAGACATGCTGGGGCGTGAGTACGGTAACGCCCAAACCGATCCATTAAAGGAGCTCTCGGAATTTTCTGGTTTTGGATCCGCTTGGGTCCCGAATTCACACCATGTGATCTGGTTGTCTCAATGCAACGTCTGATCAACTTGGCCTTGAGCCTCGAGACGAGGATCACACTAATGCCGCCGGTCGCGGCCATTGCGGTTAGCTTGGGTTGCTTCTTCCTCCTCCTGATTCGGCCGTCACGCCGAACTCCCTGTTCTAGCTAAATGTTTTCGGCGGCTGGTCAAGGCGGTCGCCTGTCTGTTGCTGGCGGGATCAAAGAAGAATTCATCTCGCCAAGAACGGATTGGAATTCGCTCCTCGCCGCAGCAGCGCCAAACATCCCTCGACAGCATCATTGTGCTTCGAAAACGGCCGCGCTTTTGCTTGCTCTATCCAGCGCGTATTTCATCTGCGATAGCCTCATCCAGATTACCGGATCGGATCTCGTCGACGAAGAATCGTCCCCGGCAACCAGAGCGCCAATCGGTATCACGCCGGATGACGAAGCCCATCTCCAGTCGGCTGAGTGCCGCCGTCATGGCAACGTTCGGGATGCGGACACTGGCCTTTGCAAGCTTGGATCGTGACGTTCGGCTTGCCTGTTCGAGTCAACGTGTCGCCTACGCGACATCTCTGAGGTAAATGCCTCGGCTGCGAACGTGGGTATCTGGATCCTGGATAGGATGGGACGACCTTCCAAACCGGAAAAGAAATCGCCCAGCGCCTAGCACTGGATTTAGTCCGCATTCCGGCTAAGACGGCTAATCTCAGGGACGCGCGGTCATAGACCGTCGCGAATGCCCTGACCAAAAAGATATATCCCGATCTGACGCGTCCGTGAGGCATGCTGAATGTGGATCAGGGGGAATCGTATGCAAGAGCACCCTAAACTACGCCGGCTTAGCCGCGTTCCCACATGTGCCTCGCCCAGCGCGTCGCCTTGAAGCAGATCGCGCACTCCTCAGCCTTGCCTCACATAAAACTCGCAATTTGGTGGTGACCAAATTCACCTTCGACAGCGCGCTAAAACAATGTTCCCGCGGAAATCACGGCTCCGCCTTCACATCATTTGATCATGACAGCTTTCCAACAGCTTCTGCTTTCTGCTGCCCTTGTGATTGGAATGGCTGGCCCGCTCCACGCTGATACGGATGTGCTCAGCGGAGTGGTGAATGGTCTGACCGCGAATGATGGCTGGGATCGTAGCAACGCCGAACTGATTGCGGAAAGCCTGCAACTCGGCTTCGAGCTGCATGACGCAACAGGAACGCTGGACTTCCGGATCAATCAGCTGCGCAGGTTAAATGGCAATTCGGAGGCACAGCGCTTCGCGGTCCGTCACCCGGGCTACCTTGATGCGCTGTTCGTCGATCCAAGGGAATTTGTCGACGCTTTCGCAGTCTTGACAATGGACCGCAGTGGTGAGGAAGCCTTGCTGTCCGGCCTGACGCGCCGCCCGACTACGGAAGGCCTGAAGGGCTCGCTGGCCTTGCTGAGACACTACGGCCCGGATCTGGCCCGGCTGTCGTCTGCACCCGGTTTCCCTGATTTGTTCGAAGCCCTGTCCTGGGTTGCGGATGAACCAATATCGTACGAGCTGAAAGGCTGGCTGGGACAGCGCTTGCAGGAGATTCATGGCCACGACATCGGCCCGCTTACACAGCTGCTCACGCAGCACTACCTGCCGCTTCGCGCTAGGAATGCGGTGGGACTCGAGGCAGGCTGGAAGGTGCTCATGGCGGCGCAGAGCACAAATCCCGCACTCTACGACACCCTCATCCTGCATCGCGGAATCTGGGGATGGCTTCAGACTCCAGGGTTCGTCAGAAGCGTGAACGTTCAGGTCAAGGCTGATCGCAATCAGGCCCATGCAGTACTTATCTTCCTGCTCGGCCATGAGCAGGCGCTTCTGGAGAGTTCAACCACGCTTAACTGGCCGAAGCCATTGCCGGACAATCGCGCGGCAGCGCTTGACATCATCGCGCAAAACGATCCGTCCGCCATGGCGGCAATGTTTCACTTCCGTAACGACCACCTGTTCTGGAAGCTTGCCAGCGACAAGGACCGGCGTGATCGCATTGCCTGCCTGATGCGCAAGTCTGGCAACGACTACGAGATGCTGCGGACTTACTTCCAGCAGGGGACGGAAGCCATCCGAAAGCAATGTGAACGCCCAGCCTCATTTTTGGTGCGCAACATCCCGCTGTTCCAGCTTTACGAACTGATTGACAAATATCGGGCCGGAGTTCCTCTGGGCTGGAGCGATGCGGGGGCCGCCTCAGCTGATGTCGGGTCTTTCATACTGAGCGGGCTAGGCAGATACGTCGCGAATGGCGTGGTAAAGGGTGCCCGTATTGCCGCCGCGGGTCGGCACGGAACTGCGCTCCAAACCCCGGCGGTCGTGCTGCAGACAGTCATCCAGTCCTCGATCCGCACCGAAACCAAGAACCTCGCCACGTCAAACATGTGGTCCGGGCTCGGGCGATCGCTCACAGTGAATACAAGAACAGTCGTGCAACGCATGGCAAAGGACAAGACTCTGCGGGCTACAGCTCGGCTGACCCTTTCGGAATATGGCCAGAACATTGCAGCAGAGGAAGCCATGGCCGCCGTTGTATCGACCGAATATTTCCGCTGCGCCTCACTTTCCGCCGCGCAGATGCAAGTTGATGAAATCTGCCTAACTCTTCTACCCGTTATCCAATCCGAGGCCAAAGGCGATACCAAGTGAAGGAAACAACCCAATGAGACCGGGTCAGCATACTTCCAGCGCTCTACTCCTGTTGGTCGCGGCTCTGGCACCGCAACCGGCGGCAGCAGATCTGGCGGGGGTCATGCGCAGGGCAGCCGAATCCGGAGCGGAAATTTCAGCGCAGCTCCCGCCCAGCGCCTTTGCGCACGCTTCAGCCCGGGTCGATGCCGCGGCCTCACCAATGGCAAAAGTGCCGGACCACCAGCTGTCGCGACGCGCCTTGCAGGCCACCACCCCGGATCTCCTACGCCAGATCGACGCACTGACCGAGGCCGAGCAGCATCTGGTCCTCGAGGTCTTCGAGGGGGCCCGGGCCCTAAAACAGGCAACCCCAGATGAATTCGCGCGTGCGCGAATGATCTCGGCAGGGGGAGCAGACCTGCTGGTTGCCGCCCAGCGCCATGGCGATGCGGTGACGCGACCGGCCTCCATGCTACAACTAGCCGAGGATGCAGGCCAATTGCAGCACGGTGCGGTTACGGACTTCGCACGGGTCGCCGCAGATCGCGGACAACCGTTCGTCACTGGCTGGAACCGACACATCATGCCGCACTGGAAGCCGCTGATGACCAGCGGTACTATCGCCGCCTGCCTTGCTGCCTCGGAAAGTTGCATCGACGCTGCCGGCAACCTGACCAGCCATATTGCCCAGAGCGCTGGTGAGGTGGTGGCAACGGTCGCCACCGAAGCCATTGCTGGCACGGCCAAGGGCGCAGGCGAAGCCGTCGTCGACAATTTCCGTGGCCCGGACGGAATCTGGCTGATCCTGGGACTCGCATTGCTCATTCTGGCCCTTGTCGTGTTCTCTGGCCTCCGTTGGGTAATTGTCCGCATGGCCCGATGGGTGATCTGGCTGCCTCGGCGCTTTCGGCGAAAGGCCGTTCCGGCACAAAGTCCAACTCAACAACCTCGCCCTTCACTGCGCAATCGGGATATTTGAAAGGCAAGGATGAACGCAATTCGCCGCACCCCGCCCCGCTATGCCTTTGCTCTGTTCGGACGCCGCCGCACCGGCAAGACGGTGTTTCTGTCCGCGCTGGCGGCCCTACGCCAGCCCTCGTCGGGCATCAGCAACATTTCCTATGTCGCGGCTCTGGCACCCATTCTGCCCGACGATAGCGTGCTGCCGGGCGAGGCCGCGCGCTTTCGTGTCGAGACCCAATGCCGCGAGGCGACTGAAGCCATCAATGCCCAGAGAGTTCCACGGCAGACTGAGGTTTCGGACGGGTTCATGGGACACCGCTTCGAACTCACGCTGCCCAGCCCTCCTGCTCCCGGGGCATCTGCGGTCATCCATGTAGACATCTACGACTTTGCCGGGGAGCGGATCGATCCCGCGACGACCGATGGCAAGGACGAAGCCAGGCTGCACCGGCTTCTGCGAGAAACCGACGGCCTTATGATCCTCGCTGAAACCCCTGCCCCGGACGCCGATCCGGTGGAACACCGCGCCAGCCTTATAGGGGTGCGTGCACTGGGCGAAGCGCTGGCCCGTCTGGGTAAGGCCGACAATGACGCGATACGGCAGGCCGTCCTACTGGCCACCAAATGGGATCACCGCCACCCCTTTGCTCTATCAAGGCAAAAGGATGAGGCAACGCCCGCCTACATGGCTCGCCGCGCAACTGAGGAAGCGCGCCATCGCCAAGAGTTCGAGACCTGGCTGAACACCGCATCCGACGCCGAACAGCATCAGGCGCTCGATGCACGACTGCGCTCGATCTACGGCGAAAATTACCGCACCTATCCCGTCTCGAGCTTCGGGGCAGCGAAATTAGTCGATATCGGCGCCGACGACGGCAAGCCGGCCGAAATCCCAGCCGAGGTGCCATTGGCCTCGCTTAATCTGGTCGAGCCACTGCTGTTTCTCATCGAGCGGGCCCGTGCCAACCACCGGGAGGCCCTTCTGGCCCGGGGCGCTCACCCGCTGACGGCGGCAGACGCAATCCCCGAAAAGGCAGATATTCTGGCCGAATTTGGCGAGGATGCCGGATTGCTAGCGCTGCGAGACAAGCTTGCGGCAGCGAGGGCGACCAAAATTTCAGAACAGTCAGCTGCGGCTGCTCATGAGGCGCGCGTGCGCAACAAGCGCAGCCTCAGCCTGACGGTGGGGGCCATTGCCATGCTGGCCGTTGGCGTCACCGCCGCAGAGGCTAGGTTGACCATGGGCCGGGAGGAAGCCGTTCGCTCGGCAGTGAACGAGGCCCTTGCCCACAACGATCTGGAGGCTGTCATTTCGGCCCGCGACAGTCTGCGGCTTCTGGACAACCGTGAGCCGTTTTTGCCAACGGTGCGCCTGACCGGGCTCGGTTATCCGGCAGTAGAAAGGGCCAAGGACGGAAAGCGTCTGGAAAGCACCGAATGCACATTCTGGGAGACGCGCGCCAGCCAGCCTGACTTTGATCTGGAACAGGCCCAAGCCCGGCTCAAGACCCTGCCCGGCTGCACCACCTTGGACCGGACGCTGGCAAATGCGCATCTGGCGCATTGGCGGCATGACCTGCGTGTGCGGATGGAGAGTTTCAAGAAGCTGACGGCCCCCGAGAATTGCCGGGCAGCAAACTTTATTCATGCGGCTCTGGGCGAGCGCGGCAACGAGATACTCGCCTTAGTCGATCAGGCTACGGACCGCGCCAGCGACGATGCGGACCACGCCCGTGCCGAGCTTGCCAGCCTGACGCAGCGCTGCCAGGCGGTTGCCGAGCAAGCTGGACTGGAGCGCCAAAATTCTGCTGAGGCGACGGCGCGTGCAGCAGAATTGAAAAAACTGGATGTGGGGACACTCGAACAACAAAAATGGGCGGACTACGTCCGTGGGCTGATCGGCTACCAGCAAGAGAGTGCCAGCGCATCCGCAGCGGATCTGGCAGCACGCAAAGATGAGATGCAACGACGCCTGGCTCACCTGCCCCAGCAGCTTGAAAATTGGCAGAAAGATCTGGACCGGTTCAGAAGCCAGGGACAATCCCCCCTGCCCGAGCGCGAGGCAGGCCTGCGCATCCTGAAGAACGAAGTCACCGCCCTACCGGCAGAGTTTGATAAACCTAAACAGGTACTGCTGAACAGCATCGACAGAAGCGAACGTTACTTCGCGCAATGGGCCGCTTGCGCGCGCCTCGGCGAGGTGCTGGAAAAATACAATGAGCTTTCGGACAATCTGGCATCGCGTACCGAGACGGGCATCAGTAACTTGAGGGACCTGTTGAACGCGGCGAAGAACGATCCGGCGGTCAACGACCACTTTGGCGAGGCGCTTCGGCAGATCGAAGACCAGTTGAGCACGGTCAGCGAAGTCACGCTAGCGTCTTTCAGGGTAGCGGGCACATTGCCAGCCCAGTCCGATGGCAGCACTGACGGGAAATGGAGTTTTGGCTCAAGCACCGGCAGCTTCGAGGCCACCATGGACGGGAGCGGAAGGTTTGTCTTTGGCGGCAATCCCGAAACGACACTGGGGGCAGAACCCATGAGCCTAGAAATCGTGGCCGAACAGCGTCGCACGTTCTGGCCTTCCAACTATCACTTTGCCACGCATATCGCGCTCAAGAAAGACGACCTGTTGGCAGACATCACCGGTGCCAGCCGTGACCTGCTCAAGATTGACCTCCATGCGACGCTCTACAGATTCGCTGAGCCGGTGGAACTTGGCTCCTTCAGCTCAAGTAAAGCGATCGACAACAAAGTCATCGACATCAACATAGACTTGGCCGGCAGCCGAGGCCTGCTGATCAGCCAAGGAGATTGCCCGTGAGACTGATCTATCGCTCGGGCCGCTTTCGCAACCAGGGCTACTCCACCTTCGTCAGTGGCGGCCTAGAATCCGGGACAGACCAACACGAGATCGACCGCCTCTGGCAGATGGTCCAGACCGGGCATGCTCCTGACGGCATCAGCGGTTTGAGTCGCAGCATCGCTTCCGAGGGGCGGGAGGTCGGCGAAGTGCTGGTGTTTGAGCACGGACGCATGCTTGCCCCTGCCGTAGAGACAGAGCTGCGTCAGACGCTTGCTGGATTGTTCGAGAATGAGCTTGCAGCAGCCCAGCGCGAGGCAGATCGGACAGATGGTGACAATGCCGCGGCGCGATCGGTCATCGAACAGGCATTGGAACGTGCCCTGCCCGGACTTGCCCGCCTGATCCCGCCGCAGACCCCGATCTCAGCATCCCTGCGCCATGTCGAACCGGTTCGGCGAGACTTAAAGCGGCCGCTCCGACTGGCGGGCTACGGGGTGACAGCTGTGCTTGTCCTGCTGGGCGCTTGGGCCTTCCCTGGCACTCGCACATCGGTCACCGTTGCGGGCCAGCCTCCCGTCGCTTCCGGGCCGCTCGCACCGTCGCCTGAGGTGCGCCACACCATTGTGGAACTCGTCAACGCCTGTCACGGCTCACAACCGGCCGAGGCACTTGATCGACTCAGCCGTGCCTATGCCGGGGAGGCACTGAAAAGCTACGGTGCTGATGGCCGACGCAATCCGGCGCAACTATTGATCCCAAATGTCGCTGCAGACCTGCCGCTTCTGGAACGCACCGACAAGGATGTCTGCGAACAACGCGCAAATCTTTGGAACGCGATCGAGGTCATCCGGGGCTCCGCCTTGGCGAAGGGACCGGAGGCACCGTCGCCGCTCCTCCCCCAGCTGATGCGATCTGGACTAAACCCGGCGGATTTTGCGCTCGCAGCACTGGCCGATGTGGTGGCTAAGGCCGAACTAGCACCGGCACTCCCGGAGGATTGCAGCCAGGGTCTGTGCCTGCCGATCTTCGACCCCGCCGATATCGCTGCCCGGGACTGGATTGCCAAGATCCACGCTGATCTTGCGAGAGCCATTCAAGATGACGATATGGTCAATCCCAGCTATCAGGAGTTTCGGGGCGAGATCGGCGGGCTGATCCGGCAAGCGGAAATCCAGCTTCGCGGCGAGCTCTCACTGCTCGGGGCAAGCCCCGATTGGGCCAAAGCATTTTCAGCGTTATGGATCTGTGAAGGAAACGAAAACAAGGACGCCTGCGATTTTCCACTTTTTGCAGCGTCCGCACCATTTGAGAGGCAAGCCGCTCCTTAGGGCGTGGTCAACGCTCGGAAACAGATTTTGGCGCATGCCAAGATGATGAAGGCTATACGCATCTGATTACGCTTTAGCACCGTCCTGGTAGACGAACGACATTGAGGTCAAGCGGCGCCTAAATATCCCCCAGCTTTCTGAGCAACGAGCATATGTACCGAACCGTCAGCTCGTGGCAACCGTAAGTGATGAGCCGATTTACCATTATGGTGATTTTCATTTGCTATGCCGCGAGCACGGCAGGGACAGCCCTTCCAGCGCCGCCTGCGCTGGTCATCGTCCCTTATCTCGCACTGAAACAGGGTTTCGAGCGCATCGGTCATCCGCTGGGCGGTGCGATGCGAGACGCCGAACTCATCCGCGATTTCGTCGAGGCCGACGCCGTCGTAGCGTGCCGCAGCCATCGTCGCGAGATTCAGCAGGTCGCTGGCTTTGCCAAAGGACATCAGCGGGCCTTCAGGAACTTGCGCAGATTGTCGCGGGTCCAGAGCTTCCCGGTATGGGTGCGCAGCCCCACCCCGTTCAACGCCTCCGCATCCGCGCCGTCCTCCTGAACCGCTTGCAGGATCCGGGCGCGATGTTCGGGCTTCGCGGCAATATGAGCCTCATACTGCCTGTTCCATTCCTGAAAATGGGCCGCGGGATGGAAGCGGGCGCCGTCAATGATCGAGTCCTCATCTGCAGGAAGCAGATCGGCCCCGAGCGTGCGCATCCGCGAGATCAGGATATGATGCGGGCGCCAGGACAGGGTGTCGCCAAAATCGACCATGATCGGTTTCAACTCGGGGCGCTTTGCAACAGCCGCCGCGATCTCGTCGGCAACTTCGACACTGCCCCGGTCCGGGGCGCGTTCGAGAAAAGCCCGCTCAACCACAATGGTGCGTTTCACCTTGCGGGCGTGGCGACGGATCTGATCGCGCTGATAGCTGATCGTGCGGCTCTTTCGCGCCGCCTCGTCCACGTCATCGCCGAGCGACGCGAAGCCCGCCCACGGGGCCGGAAAGGTCCAATAGATGGCAAAATAGTTCATGGCGGAAAATCCCGACGTTTTGACACATGCAATTGCTTTTCGACGATCCTGCCCACATCAATCGAAACGCGAAAGGAAATTTCATGCGGCATTATATTACCGGACCCGAAGTCGACCCTGTTACCCAAAAGATCCGGGGCTGCCTGTTCGGCGGCGCGGCGGGTGACGCACTCGGCGCCGAGATCGAGTTCTGGGATCTCGCCCGCATTCGCCAGCGCTTTCCCGAGGGCCTGACCTCCTTCTCCCCGCATGACGGCCGCAGCGGAAGGATCACTGACGATACGCAAATGACGCTTTTCACCGCCGAGGGGCTGATCTGCGCCACGGTCCGCGCCGCCGACAAGGGGATCTGTGCACCCGAGGCGGTGGTGCATCACGCGCTGCTGCGCTGGTTCCGAACCCAGGGCGGCAGGCCGCAGATGCAGGTCTCGGATGTCGGCTTAATCCGCGATGCGCGGCTGCAGAAGCGTCGCGCGCCGGGCAACACATGTCTCTCGGCTTTGGCGGCGGCGAAGCAATTCGGTGAACCAGCGCGCAATGACAGCAAGGGCTGCGGCACGATCATGCGCGCGGCCCCCTGTGCTCTGATTGCCCATTCCGCCGAGCAGGCCGAACAACTGGCCCGCGACACCTCGGCCCTGACCCATGGCCATGTCCTGGGAATCGAGGCGGCGGTGGCTTTCGCCCGTATCCTGTTCGAGGTCTTCGAGGGCGCACCGCTGGAACGAGCAATTGCCTCGGTGCGGCTCTCGCCGCCGATCATGGCGGCGCTTGAGGCCGCCCAGCGCGCCCCGCGTGACGGTCGGCCGGAGACCGTCGAAAGCCTCGGTGGAGGCTGGGTCGCCGAGGAGGCCCTTGCCATCGCCCTCTATGCCGCGCTTGCGGGTCGGGACTTCTGGCACGGGTTGCAGATCGCCGTCACCCATAGCGGCGACAGCGACAGCACGGGGGCGATTGCCGGCAACCTTCTGGGCCTGCTCTACCCCGAGCAGGCGCTGGCGCTGCGCCACGAGCTCGAATGTTCCGACGTGATCGCCCGCATCGCGCGCGACCTCGCCCTCGCACGACACGGCAGAGCGGAGTTCGCCGAGGCCCTCGGCGATCAATATCCCGGCTGGTAAGGAGACCGCCTTGTACAATGTCATTCCCGATATCCATGCCGATCCCGAACGGCTCGAGGCCTCGCTGCAAGCGGTCGGCTCCGGACAGCTGGCTTTCTTGGGCGATTTCATCGATGCCGGCAAGAAGGTCGCGCGCCCCGATGACCGCGCCGTCCTGACCCGCATCAGGGATCTGGTTGAGGGCGGTGCCAAGGCGGTGATGGGCAATCACGAGTTGAACGCGATCCTCTTCCATCACCCCGACCAGCTGCGCGCCCATAGCGACAAGAACTGCACCCAGCATCGCAGCTTCGTCGAAACCTTCAGCATCGCCACACCCGAGGCGCGGGAATGGACCGACTGGTTCATGACCCTGCCGCTTTGGCTCGACCTTGGCGGGCTGCGCCTCGTCCATGCCTGCTGGAGTCAGCAAGATATCGACCTGATTGCAGCGCGCCGTCCAGACGGGCGGCTGCGGCCCGAGGACCTGCCAGAGATCGCGAGCCCATCCAGCCCCTTCGGCCTGGCAGTCAAGAGTCTGACATCAGGCCCCGAGGTCACCCTGCCGGCGGGCTATGCGTTTTCGGATTTTGGCGGCGTTGTTCGGACCGAGATGCGCGTGGCTTGGTGGCGTTCCGGCGCAACCACATGGCGCGAAGCCGCGCTTTCCGTGCCCGATCCGCTATCTATTCCCGAGACTACGCTGCCCTCGGGAATCCTTTCCGATATCTATCCATCCGATGCTCCGCCGGTCCTCGTCGGCCATTACAAGATGACCGGCGAACCGCTGGTCGAAGGCAGCGCCGCCTGTCTCGACTATCCCGGCGCGCCGCTGGCCTACCATTGGCAAGGTGAGGTCCGGCTGACCGAAGACAACCTGATCCGGCTCTGAGATAGCTTCCCGGAGGCGTCTTACCTACTGCCCCGGGAAATGCCCAATTGTGCCCAAACCGGCCAAACCAGTCACCACCCGAAACAGCCCTCAAGATTTTCTGATCATGTTCAAGTTTCTCTTTCGTAAGAAGGACGCCGCAACTGCTCCGTCCGTGTCTCCCGCTTCAAAGACCTCGGATGAGGGCCGGAAGCCCCAAGATCTCGCTGCCGCGGCGATCCTGGAAAAACTGCTTGCGGCAACTCCTTGCCTGACCTCGGACGCACCCCGCAGCGCGCGCGGGATCTATGGTCTTCTCGATCACACCGGCGCCTTGCGCTACATCGGATCGACCAGCGCCGAGAACGAAACACTCTACAAGCGCATCCACCCCAGGCGGCGAGCAGCCTGACGCGGTCAAAGATATGGTGGGCCGTTGCGGCCTATCGGCAACCGCGTCGATGTAATCCTGAAGCAAGATCTGTTGGGCGGGATGATGGAAGCGAACCTTGCTCAACCAACGTCGATAGGCCAAGGTCCAGCCCTTCTTGCCCGGATAGATGCGGCCGTGACGCAGCAGAAATCCCTGCAGATGCTGGCGTGCCTTGCCGGTCACCCGCACGGCTGTTGCCCGAGCCCGGATAAGATCGCGCATCGCCTCATGCGCCGTGTCTGGAACCCAGACCGCTGTCAGTTCGCCGGCGCGGTGAAGCTTTGCCAGCATCACCGCATCCCGGCGGTCGGTCTTCACCCGATCGCCTGCCTTCATCGGGATGAGCGAGGGCGCCACCACGATGCAGTCCTGTTCGAGCTCCAGCAGTTGACGATGCAGGCCATAGCCGCAGGGACCCGCTTCATAGCAGAAATGAAGTTCGCGGCCGTCAGCGCCCAGCTTTTCGACCAGTTTTCGCACATGGTCGGGGCGATGAGGGATCGTGCCCCAATGCCGGACCTCGCCCCCGCGTCCCCCCTGTGCAACCGCGACCGAAATCGTTGCCTTGTGGACATCCAACCCGATGAAGATGCTATTCTGCATTTGGTCTCTCCCCCATTCTTGAGGCTCGGCACCAGCCAACCTGGTGCAACCCTCGAACGCAGAATGCCGCGGGAGAGGCCGCCAACCCAGCTTAGCTTACGGCCCGATCATGGGGTCTAGGGGCGGAGCGAGAAGCGCCCTGTTTCCTGGTGACTCACCTTCAGGTTCTGTTAGCATCAAGGGGCGGAAAACTTTTGCGGGCGTCAGGGGGGCGCCGGAAGCAATGTGCCCGCTGGGGTGGACTGATGGCGTCGCATTTTCCTGAGCATGTTGCCCGGATCTGGTCTTCCGGGGCCACCCCGTCTGTTGTTGGCGCGGGGTTCCTGCTGGAGGGCAGGTTCGTTATGACATGCGCGCATGTCGTCGCTGAGGCTCTTGGGCGGGGCAAGGTTTCAAGATGCGAAGTTGGGGAAATCGTCAACCTCGACCTGCCCTCGACGGGGCATGTCGATCTTTGCGCCTCGATCGTGGCCTACTTTCCGATGGTGTGGAGCGATCGGCTGATCGACGATCCTGTCGCCGACATTGCAGTCCTGCGGTTGGGGGACAGCAGCGTCTCTGGGGGGGTGATGCCGGGTCGTGTGAACCGCCGTCTAGTGCCAGGTCAGCACTTTACGACCTTCGGCTTTCCGTCAGGCTACGACCAAGGGACACCGGCGAGCGGCGAAGTCGTGGTCCAGGACTTCTGGGGCTGGGTTCAGGTCGTTGACAAGAGCAAAAGCGGTCATTTCCTGACGCCCGGATTCAGCGGGGCCCCGGCTTTCGCTGCGGGAGGCACCGAGCTGATCGGCATGGTCTGTCAGTCCGAACCGGATGAGCGGCTGCGCCTGGGAGCACTGATCCCGGCGGATACTCTCTGCAAGGCTTGGCCTCCGCTGGCGCAACCCTATCTGCGCCTCGAGAAGTTCACCGAACATGAGTCGGACATGTTCTTCGGACGCGAGGAGTTTGTGACAGAATTGAATGGCAAGCTCGGTCGAAGCCCCTTTGCAGTGGTGGTGGGGCCATCAGGGTCGGGCAAGTCGTCGGTGGTTCTCGCCGGACTGGTGCCCGCGCTGCGCAAGGACGAATGGATCGTTGTGCAGTGTCGTCCGCTCGAGGATCCGATCAACGAGCTGGCCTCGGAATTTGCACGGGTCCAGATCGGCCTTGATGACCTGAACGCCCGGCTTGATCTGGCAGACAAGAGGGCGGACTGGCTGCGTAAAGATCCGCGGCGCATATTCGAGATTGCGCGCGAGATGAGCGCGGGGGCAAGACGCCAGAAGCCGGTGCTTCTGGTGATCGACCAGTTCGAGGAGTTATTCACCAACGATGCCGCGGCGCATGATGGGGCTGTCAGACGCAAGGACGAGGTGACGCCGGACCATGGCTCGCCGCGCCAGAAGGCTTTCCTTGAGGTGCTGGAGGCGATCGCAGGTCAGGAGCCCGGATCGCGCCTGCCGATCCGGGCGGTGGCCACGCTGAGGGCTGACTACATGGACGCGGCGCTACGGATTGGGTCCTTGGCGCGGCTGATGAAGGATGCCGATGTAAAGCTCGGGCCGATGCGGACACCCGAGCTGACGGCGGCGATCGAGAAGCCGGCAGAACACTTCCGCGTCGGGTTCGAGAACGGGCTGGTACCCGAAATCGTGTCAGAGATGAAGGGACGGCCGGGCGGGCTGCCACTTCTGCAGTTTGCGCTGGACCGGTTGTGGCGGCGGCAGGAGAACCGGCGGCTCACCTGGAAAGGCTATCAGGGCGAAGATGGTCGCAGCGGATTGGCAACCGCACTGGACGAGCATGCCGAAGACGTGCGTCGCGAAATCGACGACGATGACGGACTGCGCCGGGTGATGCTGCAGCTGGTCCGGGTTGCCGAGGAGCTACCCGACGCTCGGGCGGTTGTCGGGCGGTCGATGTTCAGGGATGCGGACTGGAAGCTGATCGAGATACTCGCGCAGGAGCGACTAGTGATGATCGCCATTGCCGCGGACGGCAGCCAGACGGTCGAGGTGGTGCACGAAGCGCTAATCGGTTCTTGGACACGGCTCACCACCTGGCTCAACGAAGATCGCGAGTTCCGGCTCTGGCACCAGCGACTCGGACAGGCGCTGCAGGAGTACCGGCTCGATCCGGAGGGCGGCGTTCTTACGGGCCGGCGGCTCGCCGAAGCCGAAGACTGGCTTCAGACCCACAAGGACAGGCTCATTGAGGAGGAAGTTACGTTCGTCGAAAGTAGCGCCTACCGTGCAAGGGAATCCGAGGCGGCAAGAATCAGGGAACTTGAGGAGACGGCAGCTCGAGATCAAAGACTAGCAATACGCAACCGGCGATCCCTGCACTATCTCGGGATTGCCCTGACTGCGGCAATGATAGCCTTTGCTGTAGCGGTTTGGTCATCATGGTCGCTCGATGGGCAGGTCAAGATCACGGAGGCCGCCAATGAGAGGGCGCTCGACGAGGCGACGAGGGCGGACAACGCGGCCCGTGTGGCCGAGGCGGCAGCCCGCGACGCGAAGGGTCGTCAATTGGGTGCGGAGGCTATCTCGATCCAGCGCGACCTTGCGGGAGGCAGAAGTGCTCGGCGCGCCGCTGCGCTCGCCATCGAAGCATGGCGACGCTATCCTACAACGGCCGCGTTCCAAGCCGCTTCGACTGCGTTTCGTGAACTGCCATTTGCCGAGCTCAGCAGTAACGCAGGTAGTGTTGCTGTTGTTGCGTTCAGTCCAGACGGCCACTTGATTGCTGTTGGTAGGCACGACGGCAGTTTGCAACTCACCGAGGTTACAGATGAAATCAAAACATCCGAGATCTTAAATATTATGCACGGAGGATCGATTAATTCCGTCGCTTTTAGCCATGACAGTACCTTAATCGCCACTGCCGATGACGAAGGCATTGTCCGATTGCTTCAAACCAGAGATGGTGACGTGGTTGCGAAATTTAGACACGACGGCGCGATAAATGCGGTCGCGTTCAGCCCAAATGGAGACTTCATCGCAACAGCAAGTGACGACGGCACAGCCCGCCTGACTGGCACGAGCGGGGGTTACGTGACCGCGCGGGTTCCGCACGACGGTGCTGTTAATGCCGTTGCTTTCAACCCAAATGGTAATTTGGTCGCTACAGCAAGTGACGATGGCCACGCCCGGCTAATTAGCGTCAGTAACGGCGAAGTTATCGCGCTGTTTCCAAAAAGCGGCAAGATGTCGGCTGTCTCATTTAGTCCGGACGGCACGCTACTCGCAACTTCTAGCGATGATGGTATTCGATTATTCCGCATCGGCAACATGGAAGAATTGATTCATTTTCAAGATTTAAATGGGTCTTATGAGTTCGCATTCACTAACGACAGCGCGCTTCTTGCTGTCAGTATTGGGGAAGCGTCGGGAAACGTAGGAGCAGCCGGTTCAGTGAGGCTGATCAGAACTTCCGATGGGAAGGAAGTAGCTGAGTTCACTGAGCGGGACCCAGTAAGAGCTGTTGCCTTTACTCAGGACAGCTCCATGCTTGTGGTAATTTCCGGGAATCTATCAAACGGACGAAGCAGCGCCCATCTTATCAGAACGATCGATGGTAGCCAGGTTGCTCGGATTGAGCACGACGACCAAATCAATGCGATCGCGCTAAATCCAAACGGCACATTACTTCTCACCGGCAGTATAAATGGCAGAGTTTGGCTCACAAAGATAGATCATGTATCGGAGGTCGCCGAACTCGAAGACGGACACGTTCGGTCCGTCGCCTTCAGCCCAGATGGTGCCTTCTTGGCCGCCGCCAACCACAATCCCGTCCAGCCAATTTCGGTCAAGGACTTGTTGATGGAGATGCGAACGGGTCGCTCTGATAGATATATCTCGACGACCTCAAGTGCTTCCGTAGACCCTGTTTCCGTTGCCTTCGACCCGAATGGAATGCTTGCGACTGCAAATGACGACGGAAGCGTGCGCTTTTCCATGCCGGATGGCAGGGAGGCCGCTCCCCCGATATGGCTCGGCAGAGAGGCTTGGCTTAAGTCTATTACTTTCAGCGCGGATGGCCAGATGCTCGCCGTAGCGGGCGGCGACGACATTGCACGGCTAATTCGTACGAGCGATCGCAAGGAAGTGGCGCAATTTTCGATGGAAAGTGGAGCGAGCGCCGTTGCCTTCAGTCCGGATGGTACGCTTCTTGCCATTGGCGGTGGTCCGGTCAGTGGCGGTGTGGATACCACCCGACTGATTGACATTGCTAGCCGCCGCGATTCGATCCCTATCGACAGCATAAGCGGGGTTCTGTCCGTTGCCTTTGACCCGCAAGGCGCGCTGCTTGCCACCGGAAGTTTTAATGGCGATGTAAAGTTGATTCTTGCGGCAAACGGAAGCGAGAACATTCGGTTAAACCTCGGCACTTGGGTGAATAGCGTAGCATTCAGTGCTGACGGTGCTCTTCTTGCAGTGGGCAGCGGCCTTCCAAACACAAACGCTGGCCTTATATCTTTTTTCCGCATTGGTGACGGCAGCGAGGTTGCCCGCGTAGAGCGAGATAGTCCGGTCTATTCGCTCGCTCTTAGCCCAGATGGCACCCTATTTGCCATCGGTAGCGCCAACGGAGTTCATCTCATGCCGATGCCTGATCAGTTGGTCGCGAACCTCTGCGGGCAGCGTCTAGGCGAGAACCTTTCGGCAGAGGACTGGGTTCATTATATTGGGCCAATTGAGGATTGGGCGCCAACTTGTCCAAACTGGCAAAGTGATCGGGGTCTGTTCGAGCGATGGAATGAACGGAAACAAATGAAATAGGAGGCGAAGTTGGGTCTGTTTGGTGATGTTTTGACGCGACTCGCGTCGAAGGAGTCGCACCAGTTCATGGTGGTCAGGGACTTGAAGTGTCACCGATTGGGCATCACGGGCTCCGAAATCAAGGCTGATACCTGCTACATCGAAATCTACCTAGAGTCTCTGCGGATCAAGAATGTCCGGAAGTTTGCGACGAGCTTTCATGGCGTCGTTTACGCATATGCCAACCTTGCGCGCGAAGGTGACAACTCGGCCGAATTTGCTGCCGTGACGACTCCTAAAGGGCTCGCACTACTCGATCCGAACAATCTTGATCGAGTCATCACGATGTCGAAGCTTCTCTTCGGACCAACGCCTTGGCGGGGCGGTGTATTAAGGCTCGAGCTCGGGCTCTTCAGTGTCAGGCAGACCAACTTGATGTCAGGGGTACTGGATCTGGTCGGCAAGATCGCGGATCAGGTTGGGGTTTCCTTTGTTAGCTTGGCGAAGCCCTTTCTGCCCTTGGTTCGTGAAGGAATGGACCTCATCGCCGGCCAAGCCGAAGATTCAGCTATAGAAGTCGCGCTCAACACAGACCTTTCCCTTAGCAAGGGAGAAGCCATCGCCGTGATCGCGGTCGAGGACGGCGTCCTTGATCTCAACGAAATTTCTATGGACCCTTATACAAGTGCATTGCTTTACGAAGGGATGCCACTGAAGGAGAGCTATTTTGTCTTCTCCATTCGGTCGACAAAACAGAAGGCCGACTATGCAGAGATTCCGGAACTGAAAGCCGCATACGCTTCAATTGTGGAAGCAATTCGTGATGGAACACCTGATGCCGCCGACGTTGCACTTCATGCATTCAGGCGCACGGCCATCATATCGCCAGACCTGATTACCGAAGATCGAAACCTCATTGTCGAAAAGGCTTCCATGAAAGTGAAAGAAGCTTTTTCCAGGGGTTTTGTGCCATCTTCGCGACCCACCGCTGGCGATACACCTCAATCTCTCGGCGACCTGAGGCTCTACAACTGACCAATCCACTATTGTAGACGCCGCGCCACCGCTAGCCTTTAGGACCATCATGATTGCAGGAGGCTTAGGGTTTAGGACTGATGGCGTCGCATTTTCCTGAGCATGTTGCCCGGATCTGGTCTTCCGGGGCCACCCCGTCTGTTGTTGGCGCGGGGTTCCTGCTGGAGGGCAGGTTCGTTATGACATGCGCGCATGTCGTCGCTGAGGCTCTTGGGCGGGGCAAGGTTTCAAGATGCGAAGTTGGGGAAATCGTCAACCTCGACCTGCCCTCGACGGGGCATGTCGATCTTTGCGCCTCGATCGTGGCCTACTTTCCGATGGTGTGGAGCGATCGGCTGATCGACGATCCTGTCGCCGACATTGCAGTCCTGCGGTTGGGGGACAGCAGCGTCTCTGGGGGGGTGATGCCGGGTCGTGTGAACCGCCGTCTAGTGCCAGGTCAGCACTTTACGACCTTCGGCTTTCCGTCAGGCTACGACCAAGGGACACCGGCGAGCGGCGAAGTCGTGGTCCAGGACTTCTGGGGCTGGGTTCAGGTCGTTGACAAGAGCAAAAGCGGTCATTTCCTGACGCCCGGATTCAGCGGGGCCCCGGCTTTCGCTGCGGGAGGCACCGAGCTGATCGGCATGGTCTGTCAGTCCGAACCGGATGAGCGGCTGCGCCTGGGAGCACTGATCCCGGCGGATACTCTCTGCAAGGCTTGGCCTCCGCTGGCGCAACCCTATCTGCGCCTCGAGAAGTTCACCGAACATGAGTCGGACATGTTCTTCGGACGCGAGGAGTTTGTGACAGAATTGAATGGCAAGCTCGGTCGAAGCCCCTTTGCAGTGGTGGTGGGGCCATCAGGGTCGGGCAAGTCGTCGGTGGTTCTCGCCGGACTGGTGCCCGCGCTGCGCAAGGACGAATGGATCGTTGTGCAGTGTCGTCCGCTCGAGGATCCGATCAACGAGCTGGCCTCGGAATTTGCACGGGTCCAGATCGGCCTTGATGACCTGAACGCCCGGCTTGATCTGGCAGACAAGAGGGCGGACTGGCTGCGTAAAGATCCGCGGCGCATATTCGAGATTGCGCGCGAGATGAGCGCGGGGGCAAGACGCCAGAAGCCGGTGCTTCTGGTGATCGACCAGTTCGAGGAGTTATTCACCAACGATGCCGCGGCGCATGATGGGGCTGTCAGACGCAAGGACGAGGTGACGCCGGACCATGGCTCGCCGCGCCAGAAGGCTTTCCTTGAGGTGCTGGAGGCGATCGCAGGTCAGGAGCCCGGATCGCGCCTGCCGATCCGGGCGGTGGCCACGCTGAGGGCTGACTACATGGACGCGGCGCTACGGATTGGGTCCTTGGCGCGGCTGATGAAGGATGCCGATGTAAAGCTCGGGCCGATGCGGACACCCGAGCTGACGGCGGCGATCGAGAAGCCGGCAGAACACTTCCGCGTCGGGTTCGAGAACGGGCTGGTACCCGAAATCGTGTCAGAGATGAAGGGACGGCCGGGCGGGCTGCCACTTCTGCAGTTTGCGCTGGACCGGTTGTGGCGGCGGCAGGAGAACCGGCGGCTCACCTGGAAAGGCTATCAGGGCGAAGATGGTCGCAGCGGATTGGCAACCGCACTGGACGAGCATGCCGAAGACGTGCGTCGCGAAATCGACGACGATGACGGACTGCGCCGGGTGATGCTGCAGCTGGTCCGGGTTGCCGAGGAGCTACCCGACGCTCGGGCGGTTGTCGGGCGGTCGATGTTCAGGGATGCGGACTGGAAGCTGATCGAGATACTCGCGCAGGAGCGACTAGTGATGATCGCCATTGCCGCGGACGGCAGCCAGACGGTCGAGGTGGTGCACGAAGCGCTAATCGGTTCTTGGACACGGCTCACCACCTGGCTCAACGAAGATCGCGAGTTCCGGCTCTGGCACCAGCGACTCGGACAGGCGCTGCAGGAGTACCGGCTCGATCCGGAGGGCGGCGTTCTTACGGGCCGGCGGCTCGCCGAAGCCGAAGACTGGCTTCAGACCCACAAGGACAGGCTCATTGAGGAGGAAGTTACGTTCGTCGAAAGATCAAAAGAGCATTCGAAGCGCTAGGCGCTTGATGAATTGGAGGAAGCGGAAGAACGGGCCCGCGAGGAGGCACGCCTGCGTAAACTCGCCGAGGAGGCTCAACAACGTTCAGATGAGGCACGTCGCCTGGCAGACCAGTTGGCAACTGCGGCGCAGGAAGCGCAGAGACAGGCTGAACGCGCGCGCGAAGCAGAAAAGCAGATGCGGTTGAGCGCTGAGCAAGCGACCGAACGTGCGTCTGTCGCGCGTGATGATGCTGAGCTCGCATCGCGCAGGGCGCAGGTATTCTTGCGAGTTATTAGTATAGCAGTCATTGCAATACTGCTCGCACTAGTCGTAGTTGGATATGTTGTAACTCAACTCCGCAAGGCCAATGTGGCAGTCGAGTCAAGCCTAGACCGAGAATTGCTTTCCAGAAGATTATCGGTAGATGCCATGAATGTTTTCTTGGTTGCAGAACAGTTCTCGTTTGTATGCAGGACAGCGTCGAACCTCGACCCCTTTTGGGAAAGTTTCAAACCTGCGATACTTGAAACCGCAGATGCAGCTAGAGAAATCGAGACGCACTTCCCTCAAGCGAACCCGAAGCGGGACCGATCAAGATGTGGTACACTTTCGCGCGTTGCAGATTCAGCGCTTTGGTACGCAGCAGATCCAGTCTTGGCCGCGAGAAATGGGACATGGGACGAAGTAAGGCGGCATCTTGCGGTTCATGAAATCTTTGATAGGCACCAAAATATCATCGAGAAAATGAAAACAAGAGTTATCCCCGAAATACGCTGGGGGTCGGTAGGTAGGGCCAAAAATGATTTCAAAGCCCTTTGCAAATTCACAGGGGCGGCCGGTTGCTCTTGATAGTGTGTTTCGGCCCTTTAACAGGCCGCTGAAACAGCCTCTGTTTGGAACGGTTTTCTGTGTGCCGTGAGCTTGGCGCTGTTGCGCAAATCAACTGAGGACCGCAGTTCCCCTTTCCCCGGATGCCCTTATGCCAGCGGCACCCTGACCGGAATGCCGAGTGCCCTGACGCCGGACAGCACCATAGGGGCATACTTCCATTCCAAAGAAAGGATCGCACCATCAAACCATGGTATCAACACCTAGGCGTATGGGTGGTTCTCTGGAATATTCCACTTCCTTATCTGCTCTCGTGTGAAACCGCCTTTTAGACTCCCACCTGCCATAGGAACGTACATGCCGCGCATATCGATATGCATGGTATCCATCGCGTTACTTCCGGATTTAAAGTATCCCCCGAAGCGAGCCATTTCGGCGAAGCGCGGATACAGTTGTGAACCAGATCTCACTACCGCATTGAAATAGATCTGATACGATGGCGCATTTTTCCCGACAGTACCCTGATGTTGATGTTGGGTACCCGGATGATTAGTCAGCATATTACCTGTACGGCGGTCAATTATGACAAAATCCATCGCGGCGCCCCGTCCCGTCCCCGGCTGAGCTCCGTGATTTCCGGTACTACCGCTTTTCCGAAAGCCCCCACCTGGCCCATACAACTCGATGCGAAGGTTCGGCTTGACGTCTTCAAATGTCACCGCACCAAGCGCGCTCGCGTGCAAAAGCTGCGGGTCAACGAGAGGCGCGCCGGCGTTATTGTATAATTTGGCACCTCTGGGGTTCCTTTCCGCCCAGAAAGCACGGACCTCACGCTCAGCGATCGTCGCGCCCCACCTATTCTGGCCGTCCGCCGCCCGGATGAGGAAGGACAAATGCACGAAACCGTCTGCCGCCCCATCCCCTTGTTGGTCAACTAGACCCCAGCGTCCTTCGCGTTGGAGAACTTGAACCCGAGTACCAAGAGGAAGCGATCGAATGATCGAAAAATCAGTCGCCGGTCCCGAACGAAGATTTAGACCATCTCTTGCATTCACTATGTAGACATAGTTAATTTCGGATGGGGTTTCTGCCAAGGCTTCGAGCTCATCAATCTGAGCTTCATCGTCGTCCGTTTGCTCGTCGAGAGCAGATAATATGTTTGACTCATTTTCGCTCGTAGCGTCTTCCGTAGATTTTTCGTCAACATCATGTGAACTGCTAGGTCTGCGAGCCATTATTCCCTCCATCGATACGATAAGACTGTTACTTAATTTTTCGGTCACTCACTCGTCTTGAAAGCATAGCTATTTGCGCCTGAATACTAAAAGGCCTCTATTGCTGGAACGCCGATTGCTGTGCTGGGAATGTGCGATGAGCAATCTCTTTGCCAAACTGGACCACAGTCACGAGCCCTACCACAGCCATTGCCAAGACTATAAGGATGAGAATCCAGTGCGCGGCGTCAGGCAACGGCGATCGATCGCGCAAAATTCGCTCGACAACATATAGCAGGCTCCATAGCCCCACACCCAAAAGGATAAAACCAAGTCCGAGCCAAGGCGATGCGCTCCCATGGACCAAAATTGATATGGCGAAGAGTATAACGCCAAGGAGAATCAACAAGAATATCCCGCGCTCAGCTAACATTCCAGGATACCTGCCCGGTGTGGCGAAGAGTGTCAGCCGGGCGGCGAGCACACTTCCTGCCCGCAGCGGTGGCGCTACCCGCCCGAGCCCGGCAAGAGCACCATTGTCCGGCAGGTCGTCCAGCATCTTAGAGAAGATGAGGCCGGCCCGATTTGCCCACCTGATGAGCTGCGGCGTTTCCGGATCTAGAGGCTTGCCATAAAGTATGCCGAAATCTTCTCGGGTCTTGATCGGCGGGGCGGAATCGAAAAGCGTCTGGATCGCTTTCAGCTTGTCCGCCTCCAGCATGTTCACGGCCGTCAATCGCCGAAGCATAGCCTGTCGCCGGTCTTTCCCGATCTCGCCGAACTCCTCGGTCAAGATTTCATCTTGGAGCTTCTCTGTAAACTCGGTACGCCGGGGATCTGTCGGATCGGGGATCAGTGCCGCGACTATGCGTTCCGCGCCGTCCAGCCTGCCCCAAAGAATGTCGTGCTCGCGCCAGTCCTTGCTGAGAAAGCCGCCGAAAGCACCGTAGCTGATCCCGGCGAGCTTGCCGGGACTGGGGTCAATCTTGCTATCGGCTGGGCTGATCCGAAAGACTTGGACCTCTGCATGCTCCTCCGCTGTCGTCCCCTCGAGGAAAGGAAAGGTAACGACGTCGTGCCAGTGGAACCGCTCGTACTCGGCAAGAAGGCTTTTAAGAGGTGGATCGGCCAGAACATCGCGGATCCTAGCACTCGCGTCATCGAAACCTCCTCGCAAGTACGTGCCGATCGCCTGCATAGCCGCATCGACCAGTAATTTAGCTTCGCCTTTGTAGATATAAATCGCAGCCTGGTATTTGCTGGGTAGATCGATTGCGCCGGCGAATTTTGGATAGCCTTTTTCTAGCGCTGCAGTGAGTCCAGCGATGTCGAGGTTGCCGAGCAAAATCTCGCGATTCGGTTGAGCCGGCTGCACCAGATGACCCAACCGAATTAGTTCTAAATCAATCTGGCACCACAGGTTCCTGACGGCGTTGTTATTCCGATTATCGTCAAGGTGTTTCTTCGCCTCTGCTCTCAGGTGAACCAGGCGACGCCGGCGGAAGTCCAGGTCGTAGTCGCTCAGAAAAGCAGTCTCAGACCGACGCTCATCTGCTTCGTCGTACGCATTGAACATACTATCCCGCCAGGTCCGGACGAGTTGGCGCAGATAGGCGGCAGACACCGATTCTTGTTCAATCCCGGCAATGCCGGCAACGAGATTCGAAAGCATGTCCGTGGTGCTGTAGACGCGCAGGTGATGATAGAGCGGATACCGATCGCCGTAACCTTTCAGGGAAACGAGATCGGCAAGATAAAGCTTGTCAATATTGAGCGGCTGGGGCTCATGACTTTCGTCAAGTGCCAACTTCTTTTGGTCAGTTTTCCACCGATCCTGCAGCGCTCCGAGCCGCTCCAGTCGGCGATTCATCGTGTGGATCTGGCGAATATCGTCGCGGATCACCTCGCGTCGCGGCAGCGTCGTGGCAGCGAGCCTCGCGTTCGTGACGAAGTCAATCTCGCGCTCACCGCCACCTTTTCGAACAGAACTACGACCGTCGGGGAAGGGATCGACAAAGAGGAGCTTACGCTCGCCCGGCAAGCGGGCAGAGCGGAACGGGATGAGGTCGATAGCATGACTGAACGGCTTGGTGTCGAGGTAACCGCCATCGGCGTAGACCCGCGACCCATAATCGTCTCCTTTGGGGAAGAACCGTGATAGGTCTTCGTCACGACGATGCATAGGCGGTACGTCACTCAACCGCATTGGAGGAAAAGCAACTGGAAACGATGAGGTGCATCGCGCCGCGAAGGCCAGCATAGTGTTGCTGGTGAAATCGTTGGTGAGTGCTTTTGAAGAATCTTCTGGGTTGGCTGCATAGGCGAAGTGGAACACGGTCTTGTGGACGGGTTCGTCGACACTCTCCCCGGTGAGTTGGATAGGCACTTTGCGCCCAACGAGATCGGTCGCGGTGACAAAGAGATCGACCATGTCTGCAAGCGGCTCACCTTTGTCGGCGCTATCCATGCCCGCAAGCGTACCAAGAAGAACCTCATACATCAGACCGCCGTCAAGCACCGACTCGGTCCGACTCCGGCGGCTTACCGAATGGTCGTTGAGAAGCTGATCGATGTTAGCTTTATCGGTCCACGCGTCTCGAAGAACCTTGAGGTTCTTGCTACCGAGGACCAGCGCCTTGGCCAGCGCCACGCCGTTGATTCCGCCAGCAGATGTCCCCGAAATGATATCCACCAGAAATCGCGTTCTTCCTCCGGGCATCGAAAGCGAAATGTCCCGATAGACCTTTTCAACTGGGTCCAGATCCTTGTCAGCAAGCTCGGAGCTGCCACGCACCATACGCAGCAACTCTTGGCTAATGCCATTCATGTAGATCGCAAGAGACGTGCCCCCATAAAGGACGACAGCAAAGCGTATCTCGCGATTGAGGTGCACTTCCTCAACATCTTTCTCGTTTTTTTCCGGAACTCCAATAGGCGACGCGACACCGTTCCCACCATCTGCGATATGTTCGGACATCATTCTTAATCCTTTCATATGGCTTTTCTTACGCAAGTCGGCTTATCAGAAGGTCGTCTCTTTCCGCGGGGGGACCAATGCCATCGTTTTGACAAGTGAGCCGAGCCCGATGAAGCAGTTCTACTTACTTCACGCCCATCAATTGCGGCATTCTAAGACCAAAGCCCCGCTGAGTGTTCGTCAAAAATTTAAGGAAATGCACATCTCTTTTGACGGGTTGGAAATTTGGTGCCGCCGAGAACGCCCTCGAACTGACGCACACCTACAGTATAATCGCCAGATAGGCCGACTCCCGCTGGAAATGTCCCAGCAAACTGAACTAGTGTCGAATAATTAACTTTGTTCCGCGCCATTTTAAGGCACTCAACAAACTGCGTCAACGACGGCTTGCTGAGCTTAGTGGCGACATCGACTCCATCCCAGCCCTCCAAACTCTTGGAATATGAGTTGGATGACATCTCGCTATTTTTCCATAACCACTGTTATATATGCTTACTCTACTCAGTTCGGTGGGATCGGTCTCGATTCGCATTAGGTCACAAATAATCGGGGTAGTGGTACTCCCGCGCATGTGTGTATTCGTTAGTTAATAAATTTCGCGCTAATCTTGCTTGGGGATCACCTCTGGATTTGACGTCGAGGATCCGCCCCTCTGCAGAAAGATCGAAACTTCTAAATTCACAGAATGCAGTAATAACACGATTTATCATACTCTAGATACTGGTCCATATCTCAAGCTGTCCCTTCGACGCGGCGAGCCCAGCGGCGCTTAAATCCTTTATAGCAATCTCCCCAGTGACCCAGTTAGCGGAGGCCGCTAACGCACTTGCTAGCGCTTCCGCTGCCGGCTTGTCGGCAGGATGAAAATACCGGACCTCATTAAGTCCGGCTGCGCTTGCCGTCCGCTCGCCACCTTTGTCCGCGCCTTGGATGTTCCAGCCCCTAGCTTTCAGCGTAAGGGCCATGTCGGCCACTTCTTTACGCTGCAAGGCACCCGCGAACTGTACAAAAACGGGGCCGGCGCCTGGCATGAAGTTTGGCTCTGGCATTGACACGGCAGCTTCCGCACTCACTAGCGCTACCGTGGGAGCTGCAGAAATCTGGGCATTACTGACCCCCGATAAAGGACAGCCCGGCCTTTTTAACTCGAATAAGCAATTAGCGGGCATGACGAATGGTATTCTGTTTCCAGAAACAGCTTGCACGATTAACAGCAACGTCAGACACATCATGCTACAGACAATGATATGACCATATATTGCATGTCTTACGGCACGCGCAATGACGAGAAAACAGATCGCCACCACCAACGGAATCCAGCTTTTTCCTATGAGATATGCAAAACCTTCCTCACCGGCTCCACTCATATGCACAACCAAGGCACACAACACGATTAGCAGTGCGATGTTGATACAGATCCCGATCCATTTGTCTGCCCGCCAAATTTCAGATGCAATACGCCCAATATGCCCCAACACCCCAAGCGCCCCAGCGTCGGATCCCGGAAGGTTCTTCAGCACCATTTCAATACCCCATTCCTCTTTAGAGATCCCACTCCATCGCGTCAGGTAATAATTCAACAGATACTCACACCTATTCGCTTCCATCTTTTAAACACCAAGGAGCCACACCGGCCGCACTTTAGCTCATAGCACATTATTTGGCGCTAAGCGCTAACATGCCAGTTGAGGAACGAAACCTATGCGATATCAGATTGATAACCTTGCTTCTCATCAACGTCCTACAACGGCAGTGATTTGAGGGCCTAAGAAGAATACCGACGGCGACAAGGGAATTGAGTGCGTATTGAAATTCTATTGACATGTCATCTATAGATCTGGCGCCCCTTTCAAAATACCATCATTGAGCTTACTCGTCATGCGGTCCAACAACAGCAAAAGCTGTCTTAATGGCTAGGTTTCATACCGCGCATCACGAGTTGTGCACGAACCAATCCGACAGATCATGCATGTCTTGGGTAATTATGCCAATGCCCTGACAGGCGTGTCACAAGCTTCTCGACTCACCACCGCCATATGCATGGTCTATCCGATGTTGATCGCCGCTGCAGCGGGATTGACCCTCTTCAGGTCCAGTTCGCTAACGGTTGTATTTTTATCATGGCGCCTTATGCGGTTGGAGAACGTTCGACCCTAGGCCCATCCCCTCCGCCACTTGGCGTCACTATCTCATTGTATTTGCGCGAAAAATCGTGATGGTGAGCGATCTCTTCCCCCAATTCTTCCCGTTGCAAATAGCGGCTGCTCGCGAATTTGTGCGAATGTCAGCGGACGCTTTGAGGGCCTGCAACCTCAAGGTGACGCCACGCCGCATCCTCCAGTGTCTCGGCCAGAGCGGCGATTTCGGCTAGGGCTTCGGCAGGCGCACATCGCCTAAGCCGCGCACCGATCAGGTCGCAGAGCGTCGCGAGCGGCAGCATTGCGACCGACGCGCCCTTGCGCTTTCTAGGCGCGCCCTCGGCTGCTTGCTTCGCGACCGACTGGCGCAGGGTGCGTGGGTTGATCGAAGGCAGCGATTTGGTGCGCGCGGCGAGCTGAGCCGCATAGGCCTGCCGCACCTCGACCTCATGCTTGGCGCACCAGAGCAGGTCCATTCGCCAGGGCGTCGGCAGATCGTCAAAGCCCTCGGTCTCGCACCGCGCCCTGAGAGCGGCGATATAGGGCCGCCCAATTGGTCGATCGGTGTCCGCCGCTTCGAGTGCCAACCGTCGCCCCAGCAAAAGCGCGCGGCCTATTTCCATGAGTTGGTCCAGCCCAAGCGCCCGCGAAGCCTTGAAAGTCTGCCAGGCCGCGCGCCCTGCGGCGACAACATTGGCCTAGATCGGGATTGGCAGAGCCGTCATGCCGTGAGCTGTCGCAACGCGGCCAGTCGGGCCAAGAGCTTCTCGGCCGAAGGGTCAAGCGCGCGGACGCCCAGCGCGCGGCCTGTCAGTCGTGGCGCGAGCCGCAATAGCCAGTCGGGGTCAATGCCTGCGAGCGCGCAGACCGTCACCAGATCGGGAGAGCGCCGCGCGAGCCATGCCCGCGCCTGGGCGTCGCCTCGCTTGGCGTCACGGATCTCTATCACCAACACGGATGACCAGAGTTCGGCTTCAGGGCTCATCCCTTCCCCCATTTCGAGCAAATTTTGCGCGCCTCTGAAATCACCCGCCTGTGGCAGAGCCAGCGCCGACACATCTTGCTACATATCGCAATGCGGACTTAGCTGCCGTTCAGACGCCTCTTCCGCCAGCGGCCACTTTGCGCCCCATCTCGTTCGTCCGCTGGGCTGTCGCGATGTTTCCATAAGAGGTCATTGGTTCAGACAACCTTGAGAAACCCAACGGCGGTAACCCGCCCGGCCGGTTTGGACCAGTCGAAGCCGCGGAGTTGCCGATTATTCATGCGTCAATGATTATCGGTCCGCGCAAGGAATGTTTTCCAACCGGACGCCTAAGCGCACGGCTCGCAGTCTACTCATAAATACGCGAAGTCGCCAATGGGCATCAATGGCGCGACCTTCGTTCCTAGGAATGGCTCGACGCTAGCGGGCATCAGTGTTTTAGATACCGTTCTTAGAACGGGGGTAGTCCCTGAGAAACCCGCCAACGATCGAGTTCATCTTCGAAATCGCGAATGAAGGCTGCAGCCATGCCGGCATAAGGTTGATCATGTTTTGCAAAAGAGGACAGTGTCTCACAGTCAAGCAAAATTTCGGCAAGCTCACCAGCATCCCCGCTCCATATGTTTAACCTGTTAATTAGCCTTGTTCGTATTGCGCGCATTGGTCGGAGTGCCGGAATCCGATCCAACACCAGTTCCGCTCGATTTAGCGCGCACGTCCTGATCGTGTAGGCGCCGTACACGCTGTAACCATCATCAACGGGCACAGGTTCGATCAACGTCAACTCGACCGAGAAATCCCAAGTAATGTGCTGACTGGGATCGTTCCGGCAGGGGTCGATAAGCAGCGGATCTTCGAGTTCAACATTACAGCCCCCCCGACGGCCCTCTGTCCTCGGATCTCGAATTGATTCGCCTTCCCGAAACTCGCTGCGGCTCTTCTTCCCTGGAGTTCGAGCACTTCGGCTTCGGTCATGCCGGGATTTACAATATGCTGGCGCAGGCTTTTGTTGCAGTCCCGGCAGGTTGGAAGGAGATTGTCCCAACGGTGGGCAAGCCACCAGTAACCCGGATGCCCAGCGAGGGCGGCAATGCCGCCTTTGGGTCGATAGTGCTCGACCTCACGAGCGCCAACCGCTCCGATCTTGCTCTCGCAGTAGGCGCAATTTCCTCCGGCCAGTCGACGTAAAGCAATTTTTACATCCGCTCCGCGGTAGTTCTGGAACTGATATGATGTGTGATCGGCGGTCCAAGGCACGCGTGCTGCATAGTAGGTTATGGCGTTTGCGATCTCATTCGCAACGGCTTGGCTAGGCCCTGCCAAAGATGGCGGAACTGCAACATTCGCCCTATCCAGCTTCCTCATGTTAGCCTGCCCGAGATGATCGCAACGCTAGGAATACCGCTTTGACGGCGTCGGCACGAGCATTGGCCCCAAGCGCGTCCGATGGCTTCTCGCGTTCCTGTAGATATCGTAGCAAAGCCTCTTGGATGATCTGTGCCGAAGCGCTGTCTCCTACGGTCAGCCGGGAAATGAGCTTGTCGGCCTCCACGCCAATCTTCAAGCTAGGGTCTCGCGCCACTCCTTCTGATAAACGCGCGATCTCTAGATTCAATTCCGGATCAATAGTGCTGGACAGACCAAAATATTCCGAAGTCAGAAGTTGCTCGACACGCATGCCTGAAACATCCGGTAGATCCGCAAGGGTTGTAATGCCACCCTTCTCGTTGCGCGCTAGGACGACAACTTCCCCATCATCCATACCGCGGACGCAAAGCGGATCGTGCGTTGTCACGACGAACTGTATGCGAGGAAAAGCCTCCCGCAGCGACGACATGACGCGCATCTTCCACCTCGGATGCAGGTGCGTTTCGATCTCGTCTACCAGCACCACACCGTGTGCGATTTCTAAATTTGACCAGTGTTCAAGCAGGTTCCGGCATATGTCCGTGACCATGGCGAAGACGGAACGATAGCCTTCGCTAAGCTGGCCTACCGGAGTCAACTGACCTTGGGCAAATACGCAGATGCCTGAACGGGTATCATTCACGAGTTGATCGTCATCACCTACAGGCAGTATCGTCCGGATCGTTCGTGCTACCTCGTCAAAGGCGCGTCCCCTCAAGCCGTCGAGCCACTCTGTCGGGTCTGGCAGAGCTTGGCGTGAATCGAAGAGACTGCGCACGCCGTGCGCTGCGCTGGTACCCCTGCGACCTCGCGCCTTTGCGAAGTAGCGGTGTGGACCGTACCCAAGGACAATGGTCGATTGCTCGGATGAACCCTCGACACCTCCCCTGACGGGATCGTAAATGAATATCGCGGGCTCGGACCCCGCATCTAGCTGAAGCCGCACCTCAAGGGGTTCCCGTCCCCACACGTCCCAAGATTCAGGGGCCTGGCTTCTTGCTAGATCACTATAGGAAAGCCGGAGCTTCTGCGCCTCACGCGTGCCCAGAAGCGCCAACGCGATGGCTGATAGGCAAGTTGATTTGCCAACAGCATTCTCGCCAAGAAGCATTAGGCAAGATGCACCTGACTTGCGGGATCTTGCTTCCCGTAGACTGATATCCAAGCGATCAATTGCCTTGAAGTTTGTGATCTGAACGCACTTGATCTCTGCCTGTGGGGCTCTCAACCCCACATCGGGTAAACGCACGATAGCAGGATAGAAAACGCGCTCAAGTTCCGCCGACTCGCGATGGAATTGCGCTTGCCTGATCTGATCAGAGTTGCGGACCAAGTCTATTGCAGCCGCCATCCGATCGCGGCCGTTGCGATCATTCTTCTCGATCAAGTCGCGCAAGCGGCGCACGAGCGAATGCCCGCTGCTAGCACCGAGGGTTGCGATTCCGAACTCGCTTAGCGTCCGCGCGAGTACGTCGCGCCATGCTCCGAAAAATGGAGTGTTAAGCGCGACGCCTGATATGTCAGCGTCGTCTTGGAGAGCGTTCTTCCACGCCCCGACTACAGTCTCGATTGCATTATGCCGACGATAGACCAGTTCATCATCATTAAGGGCAAGAAGATCGACCGTCACCTTAGCCTTGGCGGAACTGCGCTTCGGAATGCATTCACCAGAGAAAAGAAAAGAGAGGTGGCTCGCGGGATTCTCGATCGTCGGGTCGATGAGGAGAGGTCTTTCCTCTGCGCGCACTTCGTCGAACGTCGCCAAGAAGCGAGCACGTCTGCCCGTTACATAAAATTTATCGCTGCGCTGCTTCTGGCAGATGCGGCATATAAGGAAGAGGTTCAACCACTCGTAGGCGAGCCAACTATAGTGATCGGTGTGCCGCTCGCCATCATGGTCCCCATCGATGCTGAGGGGTCGGAAGTGGCTGACGCCGTCGGAAGGATCGACCGGGCGCTCGCAAAAAGCGCAGGCGCCGTCAAAGTCGTGGTAGACCATTTCCGCGAGGTCGCTACCGTGAAAGAGGTCATGATCGATTGGGGCCCGCCGTTGCCGCCGTTCCTCAAGTGAGCGATGGGCCCAACGAAGAAGGCGCTCCCGGGGCTCGTCGATAGTATCGAAGAATAGCGCGGATGGTGTTGTCCTACGGACCTTAAGCATGGCAATCTTTTCCCTAACGCTCGAGCTATAGCATCGCGAATTTGGTTCGCAGAAGGACATAAAGAATCATGCCATTCGGCAAACGCCCAAAACTCACTCGTATCGGCGCTCACCCGTGTGTGCTTTAATCATACGGAGGAATGTAAGGCCAAGCTTATTGCGAAATTTGATCGCCTCGGTCGGCGCAACTGCAATCCTTTCTCTGGCGGCGCATTTTCTCGCAGGCAGCAGGCTACTTACCCTTCGTGCCCACGACTGATGCGAAGGTCCGGTCTTAGGCTGCTTTTCGTTGCACCTAGGAGGACTACCCCTTGCTGCAGCGAGTTCGAATGTCGCTGATGGGCTCTAAGCGACGATAGCCGCGTGCAGCGATAGAACCTGGCGCCGGGAACCTGAGCGGCGGCAGCGATGCGGAAATGTTGTTGAAAAACTCCACTTGAGTGATGGCTTGGCTGCTGATTCACTTCTCCTGAGGCTTAGGAGAACTGGCGATGATGGGGTCGAGGCAGGTTTCGCAGGGTGCACTGCTCTGCGAGTTCACGCTAGAAGACCATGCCCCGGCGGATCATCTGCTCAGAGGCATAGACCGTTTCGTCGATCTCCGTGACACGCGCCATCATCTCGCGCCCTTCTACAGCACGACGGGGCGGCCATCGTCGCGGGGCAATAGCGGGAATGCGTATCGACAATAGTCAGGATCCGCAGCTTCTTGCCCAGAGCCAACTGGTCATGGACAAAATCCATTGCCCAGACATCGTTCGGCCCAACGGCATCAGCGCGA
>NZ_WMIG01000050.1 GCF_009711205.1 Paracoccus litorisediminis
TCGGCTCACGGCAGCCGGTCAGGGCTGCGATGGCGGAAGTCTCCGCCCTGCCCGGCTGCTGGCAAATGCCGCGTCCGAGGACATTTCTGAATGGCCAGAAATGGGACAATTCTGAATGGTTGCTACAGGCAGTTGTACTTGTGGAAGGTCTATTTTGAAGTGCGGCGGTAGAACTGTTGCACGAATTAGGGAACTGCCGTGGTTCCCCTTTCCCTTTTCCCACCACTTATCCGCAGCCACGGCGACGGGGATGCCGAAGGCTATGATCGGGCTCATTACCGCAGCGCGCGCCTGAAGCTCTACGATCTGCATCTCGCGCGCTATGAGACGCTGCCGCAAGAGCGACGGGCAAGCTCATCCAATCGGCGGGAAAACGATCCGCAGATCGTTTTCTGCCCCCTCTTCATAACTCGACGTGGCTCCAGTAATGATAATCACTACATCGCCGCCGGAGTGCACGACCGAAGGTGCTTCGCCGCCCTCAGCATCTCGCTTCGCGCTCTGGCGGTCGTCGGCTTCCATCGTTACGCTTTCCTGCGGGGCGGAATGATCGCCTAGGCACCCCTGCCGACGATGGCATGATGGCAGGTGCATGTATCGAGCACCGTCGGCGATGACCGTGGCAATACGCTCGTTCAAGTCGATCTGGTGCAGAAACTCGGGCAGCTTCGGATTCGGCGTCTCAACCGCCGTTCGCCCGCGCGCCACGACGGACGTCCGCGTGTGGCTCGGGGTCCCAATCAACGACGCGGCTATAAGCCCGGTGCGAACCGGTGTCCCTGACTTGCGGCCGTCAGTGTGCGATCCTCTCACCGTGACCTTGGCAATCCGTTTAGGCCGTCAGTGCCCCGGATGGCTTGTCACTGTACTGCTGCCCGTCAGGCTTCAGCGGTTCTCAGCATCGTGCGCCATGCGGTTGGCTAGTACGATCGCTATGACCTTGAGTAGCTTGGTCCGGATCATGCCACCCAGCCAGCCGCCCCCGGAATCAGACCGCTGCGGGTGGCGGTCACCCCACCGCTCCGAGATAGAACAGTCTGCGGATGTGGCGATTTCTCATCTTGGATATCGACTCCAATCGTTCCTTGCCGCCGCTCGCAGCTTTGGCATCAGATCCAGAGAAACGCGCCACCAGCGCCTGCCCCTGCGGCAGGTCAAGCGTCAGCGCCAGAGCAAGCTGATCATCCGCCGCAAGATTGGGGAATGTCCCGCACAGCATCGCGAAATCGCTGGATTCCCCGCCCATCCGCGACCTGAGCCATTGCCGGAACGGATGCTGGCTTTCGGATCACTTCAGCGCATCCCCTGCAAAGATCACATGCGAGGGCGCGGTCTCGATCACGCTATTGACCATCGCCAACTTGCCGATCCCAGCCTCGCCCGTGACCGAGCAGGGCTGGTCGGGATTGCGCTAACAGGCGCGTGCGACCTGCCTGCCGACAAAGGTCCGGCCGACCCGCAAGGTATTGGGACCGGCGCTCGAAGGAGCCGCATTCCACCCTTGGATACTGGCATGCAATATCCTGAATATTAATACTTTATTTTACATAAGTTCTATTTGCCTGCAGCACCCGGAGCCTGCCACTGTCGAATGGATTTGATAAGGTCCAGGCAGTACGGATGCGGAATGCCCCCGGCAGACCCACATGCCGCATCGCCTGCCCCGGACCGGTCATGGTCAGGGGCTGCGCAGGCATCTCTCCGGCGGGAAGTTGCGCCAGATTCGAGTCGTTGATTCTGATCCGCGCATGAACCGGAGCGATCCGGGCAGCGGTCAGGTTGAAGTCAAAGGACGAGAACCGCCAGCCCATCACCGGGTGATGACTGGCGACGATCTGTTGGCACAATGCCTCGACCGCGCCGCATTCCGGCGAGTTCATCAGCCGCCTTTCGAAGCCGTTTTGCTGATAGTCGCCCGACCAGATCGCCTGCCCTGTGGGCGAAGCGACATGGTAATCTGAGCCGGTCATGCTGAGCCGTCCCATCCGCTTGTTGTAGCCATAGAAGCCAACTCCGACCAATTGCGGCACGCGGCTGTTCAGGTAGAGATTGGGCAGATAGCTGAACAGGCCGGGAATTCCGTCGATGGCGACATGGTTGATGGCGATGATCGCCTCAAGGTAATCCGGATAGCCGGTAAAAGCCGGCTGGGCCGACAGTCTGACCCCGATCTGACGATTGGCCAGCAAGGCCACGGGATGGGTGCCCGGCGGGGTTAACCCCTGCGCGTGCAGGCGCATGCCCGGTGGCAGGACTTGGGACAGCGCCGCCGCATCGACGGCGTGAAAGCTGAACCAGCCGTCGATGCTGCCGGTCGCAAAGAACGGGGTCAGTGGCCAAGGCGCGGTCGGTGCATAGGGGCTGGTCAGGGATTGCGACGCGCCGGGGATGAAGTCGGGGCCAAGATCGGTCTCGCCCACGATCTCGATCGGGCGCCCGGTCAGCCCGCGCGCGGCCATCAGTCCCGAGATGGTCGCGGCCTCGACACAGCCTGCATTGATGCCGCAGCGGGTCCAG
Source organism: Paracoccus litorisediminis (assembly GCF_009711205.1). Classification (GTDB taxonomy): domain Bacteria; phylum Pseudomonadota; class Alphaproteobacteria; order Rhodobacterales; family Rhodobacteraceae; genus Paracoccus; species Paracoccus litorisediminis. Next base: position 2,518 of record NZ_WMIG01000050.1, read on the forward strand.
TCTCCGGCCAAAAACAGGTTCGAGAAACCGCAATCATCCGGGGCCAGCCGGTATTCCACGCTGCCCGGCACCGACAGGACATAGCGCTCGGAGCCGTAAAGATTGCGGCGGTAATATTGCGCCGCCCATCGCGCATCGTCATCCACCGCCCCCGGCGCATGCAGGATCGAGGCGTCAAACCGACCGTCCCGCACTGCGCCCGGCCACATGCGGATCAGGTCACGATCCGCCCAAGCGCGGGTGTCCGCCGCGATGGTGGCGCGGTCGGCGTCGTCCGTACATGGGCTGCAGAAATAGGCGATCGACACCGGTCCCGGCGCAGCCCAACCTTCGCGCGGCAGCAGGTCGCTCATGTCGGCCCAGGTATCCAGCGGTTCCGAGAAACTGGTGATGACGGTGCGCAGGTCCTCGGGCGCGCCCGGAGCACTGCCACCTGCAAGTGCGTTCCAGCCCAGATCCTGTGCGCTGCGATCCAGCCAGAATTGCGCAGCGTGCGTGGCGACCGTCCGCACCTTTTCGGTCATCGTCCGCCAGCGCGGCGACACCGCAATCAGATCGCTGGCCAGATATGAGAGTGACCCCAGCGAGGCGCCCAGCACCACCAGATCGAAATCCCGCCCCTTCTCCAATCGCCAGGCCCGGCCTTCGGGCGGGGTCTTTTCGCACTCGAAATCCGGTGCCGCATTGGCCAGCGCCTCACCGTCCTCCAGCCGATCCCACAGCGGGGCCGAGGGCCAGCAGGGCAGCTGCGCGACATCAATCAGCGGATCGTAGGTCTCGCCCTTGGGCCGGGCTTGCTCGACCATCTCGATTGCGGCGATGTCATAGGCTGTGGCGTCTGGAATCAGCCTTCGCGCCGCATTGAAGAAACAGAAGCGCACGCCGCGTTTCTGCAGCAGTTGATAATAAGGTGCAAAGATCGTGTCGCCCATGCCCGCCTGCATGCGGTAGAACAGGTGGCCTTTATAGGTGAAGGCCAGCCGCAGCAGGCCGCGGATCGCGGTCCCCGCACCCATGCTGCGCTGCGCCGTATTGCCGCCTGCAAAGCCGAAGACATAGTCGTAGCAGCCCCGGAACAGCGCGGAATAGACCGCCTCGCGCGAGGCACCGTGATGCAACAGCCAATCGCTGATTTCCCAATCGTCGATGGCATCGAAACCGGCCTTGAAACCGCCTTCGGCAATCATTCCCCGGCAAAAGGCCAATGTCAGGCTGATGATATAGCCCGTCCGCCGCTGGTCATCGTCAAGCGCCGCGCTTTGGCGCAAGCTTGTCTGCCAGTCCTGCGCCTCACCCACCAAGGCCGAGAACAGCGCCATCTCTCCGGCATCAAGAAAGCGCAGGTCGCCCGGTAGCCTATCGACCAGATTGCGCAGCAGATGCAGCGGCGAGGCTGCCTCGGCCGTGAGCCCAAAGGCCGACAGATCCGGCAGATAGCGCTGCGCACGCATCGGAGCGGCAGGCATCCCGCTGCGCTCCAGCAGTTGCGATACCTGTGCCAAGGCCAGCCTCAGAAACCCGAACGGCGTGGGCAGCGCGCCGCCCGAACCCGGCACCAGATCGTTCGGCTCAAAGTCGAACCGCCAGGGACGCAGGACCGGATTGCCGCTTTCGTCCCTTGCCTCATCGGCAATGAAGAAATGGCTGAGGCCGACAAAGGCATCCTCAAGTCGCGCCAAAGGCGCATCAGACGCACGCAGCCCCTCGGACACCAGTTCTTCATAGGCTTGCCGCATCAGGCGGAAGGAATTGTCGTAAAAACCCGCCCAGATATGCAGGCCGTGCTCTTCAATCCGCCCGCTTTGGGACAGATTGCGACCGCTCGCGCCCTTGCCACCCAGACGCCAACCCATCTGATAGATCGTCAGTTCGAACCGGTCCTGCCAGTCGGGCTGGCAAGTGATCGCATAGGCCGTGGTGATTGCACCAACCCCACCGCCAATGATGGCGACTTTCTGCTTCATGCCATCCCCTATGCAACTGGACCATGACCGCGCCGTTCGAAAGAGTGAAGCGCGCCTGCTCTGCGAAGTGAGTATAGACAGCGACGTGGATTATAACATTTTGTATAAATAGACTTAACGAAAGACCCGCAGCAAGAGACTTGCTACTTTGATTTTGGCTTCGTCGCGACTTACGCAGCAGAACGTCTTCTTCAGCTTATTTCGGCTGCCTTATCTGCACGTTAATCGCACGAGTAGATCAAACGATCCGGGCGACGTTTGAAAGCGCAGACAGCACTGGCCGATTAGCACCGTACAAGGCCGTTGCCAGTTCCTTATAGAACCGTGCGCGATCCGTTAAAAGGCGGCTGCACAACACGTCAAACACCTCCACCGAAGATCTTCGGGACTCGCTGCGGCCTTTAGTATGATTGGCGGCACGGCCCCGATCAGCATTACACGGCGACCAATTTAGTACGATGACGGCCGATATATGCCGAGTGACTTCGCCGCCTGTGGAGTGGCAGATCATGGCGATGTCAGCAGATCAATGGATTTGACACACTCGGCCAGATCATCGGCATAGCTATTCATGCTATGAAATGCAGCGGATGGCCGCCCCCTGTTAGAGACGCCACCCGTAAACCAGCCAAGGTACCAGCTCCTAGAACAGACCTTCATTTGTGATGGCGGCCTGATTGTGCCCTGCCTACCAATTTTGGACCATCTAAAGCCGGAGTTTCCAGCCTTGGCCATGGCGGCGGGCTGGTGACGCCGCCGGGAAAGTGCAGCGCGCTCGGGACGTTGTATCCGATGGCGCTGTGGGGT
>NZ_WMIG01000051.1 GCF_009711205.1 Paracoccus litorisediminis
CCGGGACGACGATGATCGTTGTCACCCATGAGATCGGCTTTGCCCGCGAGGTCGCCGACCGCGTCGTGGTGATGATCGATGGCGAGGTCCGCGAATGCGGCCCGGCCCAATCCGTGCTGTCCGACCCTACGGACCCGCGCGTGCGCGCCTTCCTGTCCAGGTTCCTGACAGAGACCCCAACGATAACAACCTCCAACAGCGAGTGATCCCATGATGCTTTCGAAGACGGCGATTGGCCGGGCCATGCCGGCCCTGGCCCTGACCCTGGCGCTGGCCGCGCCGGCCCTGGCCGAGACCGACCCCAAGGCCGCCGCGCTGCTGCCGCAGGACATTGCCTCGGCCGGCGTGCTCAAGGTGGTGACCAGCCTGGCCTATCCGCCGATGGAATTCACCGATCCCGGCTCGGATGAGCTGAAGGGCTTCGACATGGATCTGGCACGCGCCATCGGCGAGCGGCTGGGCCTGAAGGTCGAATTCACCAATGTCGAGTTCCCCCAGCTGATCCCGCAGATCGTCACCGATCGCTCGGACATGCTGATCAGCGCCTTCTCGGACAAGGTCGAGCGCCGCGCGCAGCTGGATTTCATCGACTATTTCATCACCGGCAACGTGTTCTACGCGATCGCCGAGAACAAGGCCGAGATCGGCGCGCTGAAGGACCTGTGCGGCAAGACCATCGCCGTCGCCACCGGCACCAGCTGGGTGACCTGGGCCGAAGAGACCGGCAAGGCAACCTGCCCGGCGGACCAGCCCTTCAACGTCATCCAGATCGCCACCCAGGCCGAACATATCATGCAGATGCGGCTGGGCCGGGCGCAGGCCTCGGTCATCGGGGTCGAGGGGCTGGCCGATCTGGCGCTGACCGAGCCGGGCAAGTTCTATCAGCTGGGTGAGCCGGGCGAACAGAACCCCTATGGCATCGCCTTCGCCAAGGACAATCCGCAATTGCGCGATGCGGTGCTTGCGGCCTTGAACGGCATGCTGGCGGATGGCAGCTACAAGCAGATTGTCGAACGCTATCAACTGACTGTCGGCCAGGTCGACAAGTTCGTCGTCAATGGCGCAACCCCCTGAGCAGAAGCAGATCCGATGAGTGACGCACCGCAAGACCAGACCGGCAGCCGCGAAGACCCGCTGGGGTCGATCCGCCTTGACCTTTATTCGGGCGAGCAGCTTTACCGGCAACTGCATCAGGCCTTGCGGGCGGCCATCCTGTCGGGCGCCTATTCCGAGGGGGGGATCCTTCCCTCGGAGAACGAGCTGCGCGACCGGCTGTCGATCGCGCGCACCACGGTGCGCAATGCCATGGCACTGCTGGAACGCGACGGGCTGGTGCGCAAGGAACGCGGGCGCGGCACCATCGTCACCCATCGCCCGGTCACCCACAGCGTCTGGAATTTCGGCAGCTTCTCGGATCTGGCACGCTCCAAGGGGCTGCGCCCGGTCACCCGCGTCCTTGGCCACCGGATCGAGGACGGCACCCTGATCCTGACCCGTGCCCGCGGGCTGGATGATGGCAGTCGCGTCACCTGGATGAACCTTGATACCTCCTGGCTGCCGCTGGCGCTTTATCCGGGGATCGAGCGCTACGATTTCGCCGCGCTGTCGCTTTATGAGGTGCTGCGCCGCGATTACGATCGCCATCCCGCGCGCTCGGAACTGAGCCTGCGCGTCGTGCCGCCAAGCGCGCTTCTGTCCGAGGTCTTTGGCGAGGACCCGGCGATCGCCGGCTATCTGTGCGCCTCGGGCGAGGTGCTGGACGCGGAAGGGCGCGAGGTCGAGCGGACCTCGATCGTCTATTCGCCCCGCGTCGAGATGAATTTTTCAACCCGATGGGGCCAGAATCCGGCTCCGCAGGGCATAGGAGAGAAGTGATATGACGGCGCTTGCAAGCGTGTTTGCAGTCAGATGCCCCATTCTGGGCATGCTGCATCTGGCCGGGAACGATCCGGAATCGAAGCTGGCGCAGGCCCTTGAGGAAGCCCGGATCATGGCCGGGGCAGGGATCGACGGCCTTGTCGTGGAAAATTACTTCGGCGGGGCCGAGGATGTCGAACGCGTGCTGGATCGGCTGATGGGGCTGGATCTGGGGCCGCGCATCGGCGTCAACATGCTGCGCGACAATGACCGCGCCTTCGCTCTGGCCCGGCGCTATCCGGTGGCCTTCATCCAGATCGATTCCGTCTGCGGCCATCTGCCCCCGGAACAGGACGACGCCTTTGCCGCGCATCTGGCGGCCGAGCGGGCCAGCGTTCCGGCGCTGCTGCTGGGCGGCGTCCGCTTCAAGTATCAGCCGGTCCTGTCCGGCCGGGACGAGGCCGGCGACGTGCAACTGGGCGCGGCGCGCTGCGACGGGCTGGTGGTGACCTCGGATGCGACGGGTCAGGAAACCGATCTGGCCAAGGTCGCGCGCTTCCGCGCCGCCACCGGCGGCGACGTGCCGCTGTTCATCGGGGCGGGCGTGACCAATGCCAACCTGCCCGCGCAGATGGAGGCCGCAGATGGCGTGATCGTCGGCAGCTGGCTCAAGGACACCCACAAGGATACCGGCCGGGTCTGCGCCGACCATGTCGCGACCTTCATGGCCACCGTCCATGCCGCGCGGAGCGCCTACGCATGAGCCATGTCACCCCGGAACCCCTGACCGCCGCGGGTTTTGCCGCCTTCGGTCGCGTCCATGATCTTGGCGTGGACGGGCCGGATGTCCGGCTGACGAAAGGGCCGGACTGGCTCGACGGCTTTACCCTGCCGCCGCTGATCGACGGGCGCGGGCATCTGGGCATGACCCGTGCCCCCGCCGCGCCCTGGACCTGCCGCCAGATGGAGCGCCACCCCTTGACCGAGGAGGCGCTGTTCTGCGCGGGCGCGCCCATTGTTCTGGCCGTGGCCCCGCCCTCGGCGGCCGACGCGCCCGATGCCGCGGCGATCCGCGCCTTTGTCATCCAGCCCGGTCAGGTCGCGGTCATGAACCGCAATGTCTGGCACGATGCCTGCTGCGGGCTGGACGGCCCGACCGCCTATTACTGGATGGCGATCTGCGGGCTGGGTCCCGACCCCTGGGTCGCCCCGGATGCCGGCCCGGTCGAGATCCGCCCATGACCGCGTTCTTCATCGGCGATGTCGCGCTGGACGAATATTACACCGCCGAGCGCTGGCCGGGTCCCGCCGACAAGGGGTTCGTCACCGAATTGCCGTCCGAGGCCGGTGGCTCGATCGCCAATGCCGCCGTGGTCCATGCCGGTTTCGGCGGGCGGCCCGAGTTCATCTCGCTGCTGAATGCCAGCCCGCTCTCGGAGCGGCTGATCGCGGATCTGGCCGCGCATCAGGTGGCGACCCGCCACATGCTGCGCGATCCCGCGATCCCGGAATCGCGCAACTTCATCTTTCTGGTCGGTGGCGAGCATATCGTCCTGACCGTCGAGATGGGCCAGCAGCCGATGTGGCTGCCGCCCCAGACCATGACCGCCCTGCGCGCGCCGGGCTATCTTTACACCACGCTCTACCGGGTGCGGCGGCTGCATGCGCAGATCGACGGTCAGGTTCTGGCGCAGGCGGAATTGCTGGCCGATCTGCGCGCCCATGGCCGCAAGCTGGTCTTCGATCTGGATGTCGGCGGTGCGACGGATGCCGACCTGCCCTATCTGCAGGGGGCCGAGGTCGTGATCATGAACCAGACCGGCTTCCGCAATACCTTCGGTCAGGACGACATCCGCTGCGCGCAGGCCTGGATGGCGCAAAACCAAATCCGCACCCTGATCCGCACCGCCGCCGCCGAGGGCGCGACCGCCATGCAGGACGGCACCCTGTTAACCGCGGCCGGCTATGCGGTCGAGGTCGCCGATGTCACCGGTGCCGGCGACACCTTCGGCGGCACTCTGGTCCATGGGCTGGAACAGGGCTGGACCCTGCAAGACACCCTGGCCTTCGCCGTCGCCGCCGCCTCCCGCTCCGTCACCCAACACGGACCCCGAAGCGGTCGAACAACACCACAAAATGTCAAAAACTGGATCCAAAAAAACCAGAACA
>NZ_WMIG01000052.1 GCF_009711205.1 Paracoccus litorisediminis
CGGCGGACGACCTCGAGGATGTCGCGCTGCAGCAGCGGCAGGAAATCCGGGCTGGTGCCGCCGGCGCGTTCATGAGCCAGCAGGATCTGCAGCCGCTCCTTGGCGGTCTGGGCGGGGTTCGGCTTGCGGGGGCGGAAGCTGATGCCGAACATGGTCATGCCGTCCGCTTCAGCAGCCGCTGCAGGAAGCCGCGGCGCTCGGGGGCATCGAAACGCATCTCGATCTGCTCGCCCAAGAGCCGGCCGACCGCGTCCTCATAGGCACGGCCCGCGGCCGATTTCTCGTCCAGCACCACCGGCATGCCGACGTTCGAGGCCTTCAGCACCGTCGAGCTTTCCGGGATGATGCCCAGCAGCGGGATGGCCAGAATTTCCAGCACGTCCTCGGTGCTCATCATCTCGCCACCGGCGACGCGGGCGGGGTCGAAACGGGTCAGCAGCAGCTGCGCCTTGACCGTGCCCTCGCCCTTTTCGGCGCGGTGGGTCTTGCTGTTCAGCAGCCCCAGCACCCGATCGCTGTCGCGCACCGAGCTGACCTCGGGATTGGTGACGACCACGGCCTCATCGGCGAAATACATCGCCAGATGCGCGCCGCGCTCGATGCCCGCCGGGCTGTCGCAGATGATATAGTCGAATTCCTGACGCAGCTCGTCCAGAACCGCCTTGACCCCCTCTTCGGTCAGCGCGTCCTTGTCGCGGGTCTGCGAGGTCGGCAGCACGAACAGGTTGTCCAGCCGCCGGTCCTTGATCAGCGCCTGCTTCAGCTTGGCGTCGCCCTGAATGACGTTGATGAAGTCGAACACGACCCGGCGCTCGCAGCCCATGATCATGTCCAGATTGCGCAGACCGACGTCGAAATCCACGACCACGGTCTTGTGCCCGCGCATCGCGAGCCCGGCGCTGATCGCGGCCGAGGAGGTGGTCTTGCCCACGCCGCCCTTGCCGGAAGTGACTACGATGACCTTGCTCACGAACGCTTCCTTTCCATCCGGGTTACTTGAGCGGGGCGACGCACAGCTTCTCGCCCTCGAGATAGACCTGCACGAAGTCGCGCGGAATGTCCGGGCCCAGCGTCTCGCTGGTGCGATAAAGCCCGGCAATGGCCAGCAGTTCGGCATCCAGCGCATGGCAGAAGATCCGCGCCGAGGTGTCGCCATTGACCCCGGCCAGCGCCCGCCCGCGCAGCCGGCCATAGATGTGGATATTGCCGGTCGCGATGACCTCGGCCCCGGAACTGACCGGGCCGATGATCACCAGATCGCCGCGATCGGCAAAGACCGTCTGCCCCGAGCGTACCGGCTGGGTGATCAGCCGCGCCTGCGGTTCCTTCGGCGCCGGTTCGGGCTCGGGCTTGCCGCGTCCGGGTCGGGTCCGGGCCACGACCTGCGCCGCGGCCTGCGCCTGACCGACCCGCTCCAGCCCGACATCGCGGCCCGAGGGCAGCACGATCAGCCCCGCCGCCTGCGCCGCCTGCGCCTGCGCGGCGCTGGCATTCTGCACGCCAAAGACCGAGAGTCGGCGGCTGCGCAATTCCCCCGCCAGATTGGCCATGGCCTCAAAGCCGTCCAGCCCCTCGGCCTCGGTCAGATCCAGCACCAGCGGCGCGTTCTCGAAAAACAGCGGCGTCTGGCGCAGCCGCGCTTCGAGCGCCGCCAGAAAGTCGCCATCCGCCCGCCCGGACAGATGCAGCGCCACCGCGGTCAGCGACCGACCACGGAATTGAAGGGGCTTGACGGTGGTCGCGACCGGCTGCCCCGCGGTCGCCTCGCTTCGCTGTGACTGCACGCCTGTCTCTGCCTGTTATCCCGAACGCGAACAGCCCGCAGTCCGGATTTTGATGACAACCCTAGACCGACAAAAAACCCGCGTCCATCACGAACAGGA
>NZ_WMIG01000053.1 GCF_009711205.1 Paracoccus litorisediminis
TTGCGTGCGACTATCTAGACCAAGCGGAACTCATGCAGCGCTTCGGCATCGACCGCAGCGCTGCGATCCTGTCCGGTGCCTCGGCCTCGGCGAATCCGGGGCAATTGACCGCTGGCCTGTTAAGTGTGGCGCAGGCGCGCGGGGCCGAGATCGCCTCGCCCGTGGAAATTACCGATCTGGCTGAAACCGGCGACAGCGCCGCCCTTGCCACCCGCGAGGGCGGGGTGCTGACCGCAGAGCAGGTGGTCTTTTGCACCGGCTACGAATTCCTGCCGGTGATGGAAAGCCGTGCGCATCGCATCACCTCGACCTGGGCGCTGGCCAGTCGCCCCCGCATCGCGCGGCCCGACTGGCTGGACCGCTCGCTGGTTTGGGAGGCATCGGAGCCCTACCTGTATTTCCGCAGCGCACGTGATGGCCGGATCATCGCGGGCGGCGAAGACATGGACGACCCAGAAGCCTATCGCGACCCGGCGCGGCTGCATGCTAAAGCCCGGCGCATCGCGCTGAAATTGCGCAATCTTTGCGGAATCGAGATCGGTTCGCCCGCCTATGTCTGGGCAGCACCCTTCGGCAATACCAGCGACGGCCTGCCGATCATCGACAGGGTTCCGGGCTTCAGCTGCGCCCATGCCGTTATGGGCTTTGGCGGCAATGGCATCACGTTTTCCATGATCGCCGCCCAGATCATCGCGGCGCGGCTCTCGGACAAACGTGACCCCGACGAGGAGTTGTTTGCCTTTCGCTAGGCCCCGCGTTCATCACTGCTTCACATGTTAGGGCTTGCCCTTGCGTTTGGTGCTGGCCAGCTCTTCCGGCTGGGCTTCGGTCATCGCTTTCGCCGCGCCACGCAAGTTGCCTTTCGGTGTCTCACTACGCTTTGCAAAAAGCGCGGCGGCGGTGTTCTGGAAGAGCCTTGAGATCCTCCTTGCCATAGTTCGTCACGCCATGGACGGCACCTTTCTCGTCGCGCATGAAATCAATCTCGGTGATGTCGATCGCGACGGGCTTCACGCCGATACCCAAAAAGCCATGACGGCCTAGGTGCCCGGACCGAATCCGTGCAGATGCGAGACGGTAAGCGATCGCATCACCGTGACCCCGCGCGCTGACCTGTGCTTCAGTTCCGTGAAGAGTTGGCCGCCGCCGACGCGATCGCGATGCGCCAAAAGGCCAAGTTCTATCAGATGCTCGTGGATCGGGACCTTGCGGCGCGACTGCTTGTTCTTCAACCGACGCAACTCGTTCGTCTGGAGGTGGAAGGCCCAGATTCCATCCTCCTCAATCAGATCAGTGCAGTCGAGACCGGGAATTTCCTCACGCCGGGCACCGATATAGGCGGCGATCAACGGAATCAGTAAAGTCCTTTCACACAGCATCAGTTGACCCGGGACACTTCGCTGCAATTCGTTCGCGCATCCCCGCCAGGCCGTGCCCTCGAAGATTTTTCGGGCATCATCGCGGGTGAAGGATTTGACCTTCTCCTGAGCATCCTCGGCATCCTTCTCACGAAGATCGCTGATATCGGGCCGCGCATCGATCTCAATGCCCTCCGAGCGGGCCTGATTGAGCAGCTGTCCCACGAAACCGAGATTGCGGTTCACCGTGTCCGGCGCAAGGCTGCATTCGGCACTGCGTGCAACGGCTGTGGCGATAATGTCTTCGAGCGGCATGGCCTTTTCCTTGGCGCTCTTGCGATAGGTCGGCGGAAGCTGTGCCATGACCTCGCAGAACCGAGCCAGGTCGGACTGTTTCAGGTGCCGGATATCACCGACGCCGGTGGCTTCGACAAAGGGGCTCGCGGGGTCTTGTCGGTGGCCAGCCCGCGCTGTTCCTTGCGGCCCGACAGGCGGTCGGCGATTGCAGTGATCGTCGGATCA
>NZ_WMIG01000054.1 GCF_009711205.1 Paracoccus litorisediminis
AAGAGGTCGTCGCGGATCTCACCCTTGAGAACCGATTGCTAAAAAACCGTCCCGGGCCGCTGCCCGCCTGTGCGCGGTATAAACAGCCTGTGCTATGCTACGCCCGAAGGGCAGATGCCGACTGCTTATTGGTGGACTGGACCCCGTTAAAAAACGTGGCACATGGGCCGATGCGCACTTGAGAGTGGTGACGCTGCCATCGCGGCGATCCCGGTTAGGAAGATGACGAACTTGCATGGCCCACGCCCTTCGCCTGGAACGGAGGAGATGCCATGACGAAGCGCAAATCCGGTGGCCACCCGGACCTGAAGATGGTCAACCCCAATGCGGCCGCGATCGATATCGGCTCGACGATGCACATGGCGGCTGTGAACCCTGACACCGACATCATGCCAGTGCGTGCCTTTGGAACATTCACCCAGGATTTGCACGACCTTGCCGACTGGTTCCGGTCGTGCGGTGTCACCAGCGTGGCCATGGAATCGACCGGCGTTTACTGGATACCGGCCTTCGAAATCTTGGAAGCGAATGGCTTCGAGGTCATCCTCGTGAATGCCCGCTACGCCAAGAATGTGCCAGGCCGCAAAACCGACGTCAGCGATGCCGGATGGCTGCGCCAGCTGCATTCCTATGGTTTGCTACGTGGCAGCTTCCACCCCGAAGCCGAGATCGCCACTCTGCGCGCTTATATGCGCCAACGCGAACGTCTGACAGAGTATGCAGCCGCTCACATCCAGCACATGCAGAAGGCGCTGATGGAGATGAACCTGCAATTGCATCATGTGGTGTCGGACATCACAGGCGCAACGGGCATGCTGATCATCCGTGCCATCGTCGGTGGAGAGCGTGATCCCGAAGTTCTTGCCGCCTTCCGGGATGTCCGCTGCAAGTCATCGATGGGCACGATCAAAGCCGCGCTGGTCGGTAATGATCGCCCGGAGCATGTCTTTGCTCTCACACAGTCGCTGGAGCTATACGACTTCTACAAGGCGCAGATTGAGGCGTGCGACCGCAGGCTGGAGGCAGCGATTACCGCGCTGACTGTCCGGGCCGACGATGATCTGGCTCCGCTGCCGAAGGCACGGATCAAAGGCAAGCAGCACAACGCGCCGTCTTTCGATGTGCGGGCCGCGCTTTACGGGGTTTTGGGCACAGACCTGACGCAAATACACGGTCTTGGCCCGTCGCTGGCACTGAAGCTGGTGGCCGAATGCGGCACGGACCTGCGCGCTTGGAGAAGCGCAAAGCACTTCACGTCTTGGCTCTGTCTGGCCCCCGGGAACAAGATATCGGGGGGCAAGCTGCTGTCCTCACGGACACGCCGATCCTCCAGTCGTGCGGCCGCTCTCCTGCGCCTGGCTGCTGTCACGATTGGCAAAAGCGACACGGCCTTGGGCGCGTTCTACCGTCGGCTGTCATCTCGCATAGGCAAGCAAAAGGCAGTAACTGCCACAGCGCGCAAGATCGCAGTCTTGTTCTACAACGCCATCCGCCATGGCATGACCTACCAGGATCAGGGGGCGACAGCCTACGACGAGCGGCACCGGCAGCGCGTGTTGTCAAACCTTCAACGGCGCGCCAGGGCTCTCGGGTTTGCATTGGCGCCCATCCCCGCGACGGCGGCTGTTTCTTAGGAAGCATGAGCGGGGCTGGGGGCGACGACGCATGAGATATCCAGCCTCTGAAAAGCTTGAGATCATTCGGCTGGTCGAGGGCTCGCATCTTTCGGTGCGACGCACCCTGACAAAGCTGGGGATCGCAC
>NZ_WMIG01000055.1 GCF_009711205.1 Paracoccus litorisediminis
TTCAGCGATACATCCAAACCGGCATAGAGTTTCATGGTCGTTCTCCTCATGGCTCCTATCCATGAGACCAGCATACCGAACCTCGTTCGCCATCAACGAGCGACCGCCGCAATCACACCATGTATGGAGATACGCGGATGGACGCCATATCAAAACTACGAGCTCAAAGCTCTCTGCCTAACACTGGCTTGGCCCACCCCGATCTGTCGATCTATTGCCCATACAGGATCAATGTGCCACTTGCGTCACCGACGCTCCTAGCGAGATACGGTCAGCAGACCGCTCCCGCAGGATCTCTATAAACGTCCTTCCGTGTCATGATGGCCCAGATGATACTAGCAATCTTGTTGGCCAAAGCGATTGCCGTGACCATCCGCGATTTGCACGCTAGCATTCGTGCCAACCACGAGCCGGACTTCCCGCCCGCCCGTCCTTTCCAGCGTATGATCGACATCGCACCGCTGATCAGCAATCGGCGAATGTCTCGCTGCCCCATTTTCGACGTCTTCCCGGGCGCTGTTTGCCGCCACTGGAGTATTGCCGAGGGACAAGTCCGAGCCAGGCCGGGAAATCTCGGCCTCGGGCAAAACCCTCCATCGCAGGGGAAAAGCTGCGACAGCCATGGAGGTAATCGGCCCGACACCGGGGATGGTGCGCAGGCGCTGCGCTGTGTCCTGCTCGCGGGCATGAGCATCGATCTGCTGTTCCATGGCCTTGATGTCGCCAACGGTCCGAGTGATCCTGTCCAGATAAAAGGCCCCGGTTGTGCGCACCAGATCGGGAAGCGCCTGCGTGTTTTCTAGGGCCTTGATGAAGGGGGCAATGGATCGGCGCGCTGCTGATACGATAACCCCATGTTCAGCAAGGTGCGCGCGCAGCGCGTTGACCAGTTGGGTCTTCTGCGCCAGCAGTAACTCGCGGGTTCGGAACAGCATGGCAAGGGCCTGCTGCTCCGAAGACTTCATGGGAACGGTGCGCATCGAGGGCCTCAGTGCAGCCTCCGTGATCGCCTCCGCGTCATTCGCGTCGTTTTTCTGGCGCTTTACAAACGGCTTCACATAAATCGGCGGGATCAGTCGGACCTCGTGTCCCAGAGCGCGCAATTCCCGTGCCCAGTAGTGCGATGTGGCGCAGGCTTCCATGGCCACGACGCAGGGCGAAAGCCCGGACATGAATATCAAAAAACGCGTGCGAGGAAGCCGCTTTCGGACAATGGCTCGTCCCTCCGAATTCGCGGCGTGGATCTGGAAAACGTTCTTGGCGAGATCAACACCGACTATAGTAATCTCTTCCATGGACACCGCTCCTATGTGGCGATTTCGACATCACCACCTTCGCACATTGCGATGCCGTCGGGCGGGGGTGTCCACCCCATCAAAACTGGATAGCCGCGTCACTGAAGACCGGAGGGCCGCCATTGCCCCGGTCTTTGGGCCGCGCCACGCCATGTCCTTGTCCAGCCAGATCAGCAAAGAGCCGCGCTGCTTCAGCGCATCATTGTTCGACGTTCGCAGTGCGGTAGCGAGTAGGCTCGGTCTTGTTTATGCTAGAAGCCTAATCACATGGATTCGCTTTCGAAAGCCTCCTGGCTGGGGCCTGCTGCAACAATGCCCGTTCAATGTAAAAACCGCCCGGAGGCCGGGCGGTTTCGGAACGTCATTTCGGGGGCTCTGCCCTCGATCCCTGCGGGATATTTGCGCAGGAAGGAGGCGTCAGAGTTTCTCGGTCAGCTCGGGGAT
>NZ_WMIG01000056.1 GCF_009711205.1 Paracoccus litorisediminis
AATGGCTGCGAAAGAAGTCAAGTTCAACAGCGACGCCCGCGACCGCATGCTGAAAGGCGTGAACATCCTCGCGGATGCCGTCAAAGTGACCCTCGGCCCGAAAGGCCGTAACGTCGTGATCGACAAGTCCTTCGGCGCTCCGCGCATCACCAAGGACGGTGTCTCGGTCGCCAAAGAAATCGAACTCTCGGACAAGTTCGAGAACATGGGCGCCCAGATGGTCCGCGAAGTCGCTTCGCGCACCAATGACGAAGCTGGCGACGGCACCACCACCGCCACCGTTCTGGCTCAAGCCATCATCAAAGAAGGCCTGAAGTCGGTTGCAGCTGGCCTGAACCCGATGGACCTGAAGCGCGGCATCGATCTGGCGACCTCGAAAGTCGTCGAAGCGATCAAAGCTGCTTCGCGTCCGGTCAACGACTCGGCTGAAGTCGCCCAAGTCGGCACCATCTCGGCCAACGGCGAGGCCTTCATCGGCCAGCAAATCGCCGAAGCCATGCAAAAAGTTGGCAACGAGGGTGTGATCACCGTCGAAGAAAACAAAGGCATGGAGACCGAAGTCGAAGTCGTCGAAGGCATGCAGTTCGACCGCGGCTACCTGTCGCCCTACTTCGTCACCAACGCCGACAAGATGATTGCCGACCTGGAAGACGCCTACATCCTGCTGCACGAGAAAAAACTCTCGTCGCTGCAGCCGATGGTCCCGCTGCTGGAAGCTGTCATCCAGTCGCAAAAGCCGCTGATCATCGTCGCTGAAGACGTCGAAGGCGAGGCTCTGGCCACGCTGGTCGTCAACAAGCTGCGTGGCGGCCTGAAAATCGCTGCCGTCAAGGCTCCGGGCTTCGGCGATCGCCGCAAGGCCATGCTGCAGGACATCGCGATCCTGACCGGCGGTCAGGTCATCTCGGAAGACCTGGGCATGAAACTGGAAAACGTCACCGTCGACATGCTCGGCCGTGCGAAGAAAGTTACGATCAACAAGGACAACACCACCATCGTCGACGGTGCTGGTGAGAAAGCCGAGATCGAAGCCCGCGTTTCGCAGATCCGTCAGCAGATCGAGGAAACCACCTCGGACTACGACCGCGAGAAACTGCAAGAGCGCGTCGCCAAACTGGCCGGTGGCGTTGCCGTCATCCGCGTCGGCGGCATGACCGAAATCGAAGTCAAAGAGCGCAAAGACCGCGTTGATGACGCCCTGAACGCGACCCGCGCTGCGGTTCAAGAAGGTGTCGTCGTCGGTGGTGGCGTGGCTCTGGTTCAGGCTGGCAAGGTCCTTGAAGGCCTGACCGGTGCGAACTCGGACCAGGACGCCGGCATCGCCATCGTCCGCCGCGCTCTGGAAGCTCCGATGCGTCAGATCGCTGAAAACGCTGGCGTCGACGGCGCTGTCGTTGCCGGCAAAGTCCGCGAGTCGAACGACAAGGCCTTCGGCTTCAACGCCCAGACCGAAGAATATGGCGACATGTTCAAGTTCGGCGTCATCGACCCGGCCAAAGTCGTCCGCACCGCGCTGGAAGACGCGGCCTCGGTTGCTGGTCTGCTGATCACCACCGAAGCCATGATCGCCGAAAAGCCCGAGCCCAAAGCGGCCGGCGGCGGCATGCCCGACATGGGCGGCATGGGCGGCATGATGTAATCATCCGCTCGTCGCAAGACAGCGAAGGCCG
>NZ_WMIG01000057.1 GCF_009711205.1 Paracoccus litorisediminis
CGAGGTCGCCAAGGCCGAAGGCGCGGATCTGGTCATCGCCGGCAAGCAGGCGATCGACAATGACATGAACGCCACCGGCCAGATGGTCTCGGCGCTGCTGGGTTGGGGTCAGGCGACCTTTGCCAGCAAGCTCGACATCGAAGGCGGCAAGGCGAAAGTCACCCGTGAGGTCGATGGCGGGTTGCAGACCATCGAGGTCGCCCTGCCCGTCGTCGTCACCGC
Source organism: Paracoccus litorisediminis (assembly GCF_009711205.1). Lineage (GTDB taxonomy): Bacteria > Pseudomonadota > Alphaproteobacteria > Rhodobacterales > Rhodobacteraceae > Paracoccus > Paracoccus litorisediminis. The sequence goes on from NZ_WMIG01000057.1 coordinate 223, forward strand.
CGACCTGCGCCTGAATGAGCCGCGCTACGCCTCGCTGCCCAACATCATGAAGGCCAAGAAAAAGCCGCTGGATGAAAAGACCGCTGCCGATTACGGCGTCGATGTCACCCCGCGTCTGGAAGTCGTCTCGACCCGCGAACCCGAGGGCCGCAAGGCCGGGATCAAGGTGGGCTCGGTCGATGAGCTTGTGTCGAAACTGAAAGAAGCGGGGGTGATCTGATGGCCGTTCTTCTGCTGGGTGAAGTCACCAATGGCGAACTGAACCGCGACGCGACCGCCAAGGCGGTCAATGCGGTGAAATCCCTGGGCGATGTGACCGTGCTTTGCGCCGGTGCATCCGCCAAATCCGCTGCCGAAGCCGCTGCCAGGATCGCGGGCGTCGCCAAGGTTCTGGTCGCCGAAAACGCGCTTTACGGCCACCGTCTGGCCGAGCCGACCGCGGCGCTGCTGGTCAGCCTTGCCGGCGATTACAGCCATATCGCCGCGCCGGCGACGACGGATGCGAAAAACGTCATGCCCCGCGTTGCGGCGCTGCTGGATGTGATGGTGATCTCGGATGTCTCGGCCGTCATCGACGCCGACACCTTCGAGCGCCCGGTCTATGCCGGCAACGCCATCCAGACGGTGAAATCGAAAGACGGCAAGAAGGTCTTCACCGTCCGCACCGCCAGCTTCGACGCCGCATCGGAAGGTGGCGCAGCCGCTGTCGCCGACGCCGCTCCGGCAGCCGATCCGGCGCTGTCGGTCTGGGTCTCGGATGAGGTCGCGGCCAGCGATCGCCCCGAACTGACCTCGGCCAAGCGCGTGGTCTCGGGCGGGCGCGGTGTGGGTTCCAAGGAAAGCTTCGAGATCATCGAGAAGCTGGCCGACAAGCTGGGTGCCGCCGTCGGTGCCTCACGCGCAGCGGTCGACAGTGGCTACGCCCCGAACGACTGGCAGGTCGGCCAGACCGGCAAGGTCGTGGCCCCCGAACTTTACGTCGCCATCGGCATCTCGGGCGCGATCCAGCACCTTGCCGGGATGAAGGATTCGAAGGTCATCGTCGCCATCAACAAGGACGAAGAGGCCCCGATCTTCCAGATTGCCGATTACGGTCTGGTTGGCGATCTGTTCACCACCATCCCCGAGCTGACCGAGAAACTCTGACGCCTCCTTCCTGCGCAAATATCCCGCAGGGATCGAGGGCAGAGCCCCCGAAATGACGTTCCGAAACCGCCCGGCCTCCGGGCGGTTTTTACATTGAACG
>NZ_WMIG01000058.1 GCF_009711205.1 Paracoccus litorisediminis
GATCCATACATTGAAGACGGCCAGCACCGGAAACCATGATGAGGCACAACCCCCGTGACCTCGGAGAGAACCATGACCCTAGACGGACGGCCCGCTTTCCCGATTGACAATGCCGCAATCAGAGAACGGGCCCGCGGCATGATAAGGTCGCAACAGAGGCCGGACACATGTCAGCACCCGATGACACGCCAAAAGAAGCTCTGAAAATTCCTCTTGCGCAAGGGGCGGTTACACATGTTGCACAAATCGGCTGAGGGATTCATATCGTGAATCCAGCGTGGTAGCTGCGGAGCATGAGCAGACCCACACCCACCTCCTACAAGACCAGAAACTGGCCGGAGTATAACAAGGCGCTCAAGCGCCGCGGCTCGCTGACGATCTGGTTCGATCCCGCCATGAACTGGGAGGCCGCGCCAACCGGCAAGCGCGGGCGGCAGCCCGACTACAGCGACGCCGCCATCCAGACCTGTCTGACGATGAAGGTGCTGTTCGGCATGGCACTCCGCCAGACGACCGGGTTCGTCGAGAGCCTGCTGCGCTTGACCGGGCTGAACTGGGCGGTGCCCGACTTCAGCACGCTGTCGCGCCGCCAGAAGACCTTGAAGGTCGACATCCCCTACCGCGGTTCGGACGGCCCGCTGCACCTGCTGGTTGACAGCACTGGTATCAAGGTCGAAGGCGAAGGGGAGTGGAACGCCCGCAAGCATGGTGGCGCCAAACGCAGGGTCTGGCGCAAGATCCACATCGGGATCGACGAGAAATCCCTGGAGATCCGGGCCGCTGAGTTCACCACAAGCGACGTGGGTGATGCCCCGATGCTGCCCGAGCTGCTCGACCAGATCCCACCCGAGCAGGAGATCGCCAGCGTCACAGCCGATGGCGCTTTCGACACCCGCAAGTGCCACGACGCCATCGCCGCTCGAGGTGCCTCCGCAATCATCCCGCCTCGCAAGAACGCCAAACCGTGGAAACCCGACACCGGCGGGGCTGTCGCACGCAACGAAATCCTGCGCACGTCGAAGCGTGTCGGTCGAACCATCTGGCGACGATGGAGCGGGTATCACCGCCGAAGCCGTGCAGAGACCAAGATGCACTGCCTCAAGCTGCTGGGTCAGCGCCTGTCCGCAAGGGACTTCGACCGTCAGGTCGCGGAGTTCCAGGTTCGCGTCGCCGTCCTGAACGGCTTCACCGCGCTCGGCACACCCGTCACAGAGGTCGCAGGATAGGTCTGTCCGCGGAAAGGCGAACTCCGACCCTCCGCCGATTTGTGCAACATGTGTAACCGCCCCTTGCGCAAGAGGAATTTTCAGAGCTTCTTTTGGCGTGTCATCGGGTGCTGACATGTGTCCGGCCTCTGTTGCGACCTTATCATGCCGCG
>NZ_WMIG01000059.1 GCF_009711205.1 Paracoccus litorisediminis
CCATACATGGTGTGATTGCGGCGGTCGCTCGTTGATGGCGAACGAGGTTCGGTATGCTGGTCTCATGGATAGGAGCCATGAGGAGAACGACCATGAAACTCTATGCCGGTTTGGATGTATCGCTGAAAGAGATTTCGATTTGCGTCGTGGACGAGGAAGGCAAGACCGTCGCGCGCGGCAACTGCCCTGCGGACCCCGAGGGCATTCTGGGCTGGTTTCGAAATCGATCTCTGGCACCGGAAAAGATCGTGCATGAGAGCGGGATGCTCTCAATCTGGCTACAGCGCGGGATGGCCCGACTGGGATTGCCCGCGACATGTATCGATGCTCGCAAGGCGCACAAGAGCCTGTCGGCCCGTCTCAACAAATCCGATGCCGGCGATGCGGAGGGGCTGGCCCAGCTCGCGCGCACCGGCTGGTTCACGCCGGTCCATGTCCGCAGTGAAGGGGCGGATCGCCTGCGCGCTCTGGTGGGCGCTCGGGAACGGCTGATCCGGCTTCGCAAGGATCTCGAAGGGCATGTCCGCGGCGTGCTCAAGACCTTCGGAATCCGAATGACTGGGAGCAGCCAAGGCCGGCAGCGCCAGGCGTTCCGCGATCAGTTGGCTGCCGCCGGGGAAACGGATCCGCTGCTGCACGCGATCGCCGATGGTTTCATCGCCACACATGCCGTGCTGTGTCAGGCCGCTGCCGATCTCGACATTGCCGTGAAGAAGGAGGCCCGCGACCATTCCGTGGCGCGCCGTCTGATGACCATTCCCGGCGTCGGCGCGGTCGTGTCGCTGAATTTCATCGCGCTGGTCGATGAACCGACGCGGTTCGGCAAGACCTCGGATGTGGGCGCCTATCTCGGGCTGACGCCGAAACGACACCAATCAGGTGAGGTGGACTGGTCGGGCCGGGTCTCGAAATGCGGCGACGGGGTCATGCGGAGCCTGCTGTTCGAGGCTGCGACAACCTTGATCACGCGAGTGCAGAAATTCTCGGCGCTGAAAAGCTGGGCTATCCGGCTTGCAGGACGACGAGGCTTTGCGAAGGCGGCCGTGGCAGTTTCGCGAAAGCTCGCCGTACTGATGTTGGCGATATGGAAAAAAGAGACCGAATTTACCTGGACAAAGGAGGCCGTTGCCTGACCTGAATTCCCGCCTCGGCTGGCGGGGAGCGAAGTCCCGAAAGGGCGGAGGTTGGTCGATCTCGCGCGGGCCGATGGGAAGTGGAGTATTCCGCGGAACCCGATCCATACATTGAAGACGGCCAGCACCGGAAACCATGATGAGGCACAACCCCCGTGACCTCGGAGAGAACCATGACCCTAGACGGACGGCCCGCTTTCCCGATTGACAATGCCGCAATCAGAGAAC
>NZ_WMIG01000006.1 GCF_009711205.1 Paracoccus litorisediminis
GCAAGCCGAACCCCGCCCAGACCGCCAAGGAGCGGCTGCAGATCCTGCTGGCTCATGAACGCGCCGGCGGCACCAGCCCGGATTTCCTGCCGCTGCTGCAGCGCGACATCCTCGAGGTCGTCCGCCGCCACATGGAGATCGACGGCGAGCAGGTCGAGGTCAAGCTGGAACGCGGCGAGGAACTCTCCAGCCTCGAAATCAACATCGAACTCCCAGGCGCGACAAAGCTGAAGAAACGGGCCTAATCAGGCCCGCCCCTGCGGCCGTCTCCGGGGCGGCCGCGGCGAAACAGATTGGCGCGGTCGTAAAGCTCTTCCAGCCGCTCCATCCGGCTTTGGGTTTGCGGCCAAGTGCGTTCCTGCACGGCGGCCAGCAGGGTTTCGACCAGCACCAACAGCGCAACCGAACTGTCCCAGGCCGAGGGCACCTCGATCTGGGCAGAAAAGCGGAAACGGGCATGGGCGGCGACCGGGCTGATCCAGGGATCGGTGATCAGCACGATTTCCGCACCCTGTTCGGCAGCAAGTTCCGCCAGTTGCAGAATTGTGCCCTCGTAGCGGCGGATGTCGAAGACGATCAGCACGTCGCCCTTTTGCAGGTCCAGTAGCGCTGGAGGCCAACTGTTCGACAGCGCCCGCAGCGCGGTGACACCGGGCCGGACGATGCTAAGCTGGGTCACCAGATAATCGGCCAGCGCATGGGTGATCCGGCCACCTGACACAAGGACGCGACGCGCCGGATCGGCCAGCATCGCGGCGCAGGCGTCGAATTCAGAATGGTCGATCCGCCCCAGCGTCGCGGTCAGGTTGCTTAGCACCGCATCGGCGAAGCGATTCAGGATATGGGTGCGCGGCACGCCCTCGGTCCAGCGGGCATGGCGGGACAGGGGGGATTCCAGCCGCGCCTCGATCTCGGCCCGCAACCGGGCCTGAAACTCGGGATAGCCGCGAAAGCCCAGCTTCTGGACCAGCCGCAGTACGGTCGGCGTCGACACCCCGGCCTCGCGCGCCAGCTGCGGCATCGAGGACAGGCCCGCCACCGGGTAATGGCGCATGAAATGGCTGGCCAGCTGGCGTTCGGCCGGGGTCAGCGTGTCGAACCCGGCGGCAAGCCGTTCCTCAATCCTGCCGGGAAAACTGTCCTCTGGATGCATCTGCCTGCCGGTGGGCAATTGCCCTGCTGATGGTCGTAAAGATCATAACAGATGGTACCTGTCCTGAAATATTATTGACAGGATCAAGCCCGCTGCGCCAGCCTGACCGGGCAGGGAGCGCCAAAATGTCTGATCAAGAGTCGTTTTACGCCAATGATTTCCCCCGATCGCCCGACATGGCGCGGCCGGGCTGCGGCTTCCAAGGCAGGGGGGCATGATGCCGGGCTGGGCCATTGCCTATGTGCAAAGGATCGAGGCGGTGAATTACCGCATCGGGCGCTTTGCCATGTATCTGCTGTTCGTGATCATGGGCATCCTTTTGTGGTCCTCGGTGACCAAGATCATCAAGCTACCCTCGCTGTGGACGCTGGAAATGGCGCAGTTCACGCTGGTCGCCTATTACCTGCTGGGCGCGCCCTATTCGATGCAGCTGGGCGCGAATGTGCGGATGGACCTGATGTATGCCCGGATGCCGCTGCGGCGACAGGCGCTTTGGGACATGTTCACCGTCTTCTGCCTGATCTTCTATCTTGGCGTGATGCTGTGGGGCGCGGTCGATTCCACCGTCTACAGCCTCAGTGTCGGAGAGCGCGCCCCCAGCGCATGGCGTCCGCCGCTATGGCCGATCAAGTTCATCATCACCATCAGCTTCGCGCTGATGATCCTGCAGGCGCTGGCGCATCTGATCCGCGACATTGCCATTCTTCGGGGCGTCGAGATCCCCATGCCGTTCCGGGGTGAGGTCGACCGATGAGCTATGAATGGATCGCCATCCTGATGTTCTCGACCATGCTGTTGATGATGGTCACGGGGCAAAGGGTGTTCGGCGCGATCGGCTTTGTCGCCGTGGTCGCGGCCTTGGCGCTGTGGGGGCCGGGTGGCTCCGACATGGGCTTTTCCGCCGTGATGAAGCTGATGAAATGGAACGCGCTGCTGACGCTGCCGATGTTCGTCTTCATGGGCTATGTCATGTCGGAATCCCGGCTGGCCGAAGATCTGTACCGGATGTTCCATGTCTGGTTCGGCCCGCTGCCGGGCGGCCTTGCCATCGGGACGGTGCTGTTGATGGTGCTGATTTCCGCGATGAACGGGCTGTCGGTCGCGGGCATGGCGATCGGCGCGACCATCGCGCTGCCGGAGCTGGTCAAGCACCGCTATGACAAACCGATGATTTCGGGCGTGATTCAGGCGGGCTCCAGCCTTGGCATCCTGATCCCGCCCTCGGTTGTGCTGGTGCTGTATTCGCTGATCGCGCGCCAGCCGGTCAGCCAGTTGTGGCTGGCGGGGATCGGGCCGGGGCTGCTGATGGCGGCGCTGTTCATCATCTATATCCTGATCCGGACATGGCTAAATCCGGCGCTCGCGCCCCCCATGCCGCCCGAAGAACGCGCCCGGATCACTTGGGCCGAGCGGTTCCGTCTGCTGCGCGCGGGTATCCTGCCACTGGTGATCTTTGCGGCGATGATGATCCCCTTCATCAAGGGCTGGACCTCGCTGACCGAAAGCAGCGTCGTCGGTGCGCTGGCTGCGGTCTTTGCCGCCATCATCAAGGGCCGTTTTACCCGCCACGTGTTCGAGGTCGCCACCCGCCAGACCCTGGCCATCACCTGCATGTTCATGCTGATCATCATGGCGGCTTTGTCCTTTGGCGCGGTTTTTGACGGCTTGGGCGCGGGCAAGGCCATCGAGAACCTGTTCCTGCAGGAAATGGAGCTGACGCCGCTGCAGGTGCTGCTGATCATGCAGGCATCCTTCCTGATCATGGGGATGTTTCTGGACGACACCGCCATGCTGGTCATCGTCGCCCCGATCTATGTGACCATGGCGCGCAGCCTTGGCTTTGATCTGGTCTGGTACGGCATCCTTTACACGATCACCTGCCAGATCGCCTATCTGACGCCGCCTTTCGGTTACAACCTGTTCCTGATGCGGGCGATGGCGCCGCGGGATTTCACCTTGGGCGTGATCTATCGCTCGGTCCTGCCCTTCGTGCTGATCATGATCCTGACTCTGGCGCTGGTCATCGCCTTTCCCGGCATCGCGATGTGGCTGCCCCATTCGATCTACGGACAATAACCAACAGGGAGAATGACGAATGACCACCAGACGCACTTTCCTGACTTCCGGGGCCTTGGCTGCGGGCGCAAGCGCGTTGTCCGCGCCCGCCATTGCGCAAGGCGCGCCGCTGAAATGGCGGATGCAGACCTATGCCGGGGCCACGCTTGGCGCGCATGTCGCCAAGCCCGCGATCGATTCCTTCAACAAGATCGCCAATGGCCAGATGGAGATCGAGCTGTACTATGCCGACCAGCTTGTCCCCACCGCCGAGCTGTTCCGCGCCATGCAGAACGGCACCATCGATGCGGTGCAATCCGACGATGACAGCATGGCCAGCCCGACCGAGGTCACGGTCTTTGGTGGCTATTTCCCCTTTGCGCTGCGCTACTCGCTGGATGTGCCCGCGCTGTTTTTGCACCATGGTCTGGATGAGATCTGGAAGGAAGAATATGCCAAGCAGGGCATCCAGCATATTTCGGCCGGATCATGGGACCCCTGCAACTTCGCCACCAAGCAGCCGATCAACAGCCTTGCCGACCTGCAGGGAAAGCGGGTCTTTACCTTCCCGACCGCAGGCCGCTTCCTGTCGAAATTCGGCGTCGTTCCGGTGACCCTGCCATGGGAGGATATCGAGGTCGCGTTGCAGACCGGTGAGTTGGACGGCGTTGCATGGTCGGGCATCACCGAGGATTACACCGTCGGCTGGGCCGAGGCGACCGGGCACTTCCTGACCAACAGCATCTCGGGCGCGTGGATCGGGCATTTCTTTGCCAATCAGAAGCGCTGGGACGAAGTGCCCGATCACCTCAAGGAGCTGATGAAGACCGTCTTCGATCAGTCCCACTACTATCGCCAGCATTGGTATTGGGCGGGCGAGGCCAATTTGCGCGTCACCGGCGACAAGATGAAGCTGACTACCATTCCAGCCGCCGAATGGGCTACGGTAGAGGAAGCAGCCCGCGAATTCTGGGACGAGATTGCCGCCGAATCCGAGGTCAAGGCCAAGGTCGTCGCCAAGATCAAGGAATACAATCAGGCCATGACCAAGGCCGGTCCGCCCTACCGCGACGCCTGACCCGCACAATCGGGGTGCGCCACTTCCGGCGCGCCCCCTCTAATAGGTGAGACATGCCTGCCAATCTGGACTTTGAGACGTTGAAAGCCGCTGTTGCCAGTGGTGAGATCGATACCGTGATGGTCGCACTGGTCGACATGCAGGGGCGCCTGATGGGCAAGCGCTTCCATGCCGCGCATTTCATCGAAAACCCCGACGAGACGCATTGCTGCAACTACCTGCTGGCCACCGACCTTGAGATGGAGACCGTGCAGGGCTACCGGGCGACCAGCTGGGCCTCGGGCTATGGCGACTATGTGATGAAGCCCGACCTGGCGACTCTGCGGCGCATCCCTTGGGCCCCCGCAACCGTCTTGTGCATGGCCGATCTTTATGATCACCGCACGCATGAACCGGTGCCCCATGCGCCGCGCAACATCCTGCGCCGCCAGATCGAGCGCGCGCGCGCGATGGGCTTTGAGCCGATGATGGCGACCGAACTGGAATTCTTCCTGTTCACCAAGGGTTACAAGGAACTCTTCGACGCGGATTATCGCGGCCTTGTGCCGACCGCACGTTTCAACGTCGATTACGGCCTGACCGGGACCTTTGCCGAAGAGCCCTTCATGCGCGCTCTCAGGAATGGCCTTTATGGCGCTGGAATTCCTGTCGAAAACACCAAGGGCGAGGCCGAGGCGGGCCAGCACGAAGTCAACGTCAAATACTCGGACGCGATGGATACGGCGGACATGCATGTCATCGTCAAATCCGCGACCAAGGAAATCGCGCAGAACCAAGGCCTGTCCGCGACCTTCATGGCGAAATATGCGCATGGCAAGGCCGGGTCCTCCAGCCATGTCCATCAGTCGCTGTTCCGGGATGGCGTGAACGTCTTTCATGACGCGGGGGCGGAACATGGCATGTCCGACCTGATGCGGCATTACATGGCCGGGCAATTGGCCCATGCGGCCGAGCTGACCTATTTCCTTGCGCCCTATGTCAACAGCTACAAGCGTTTCGTGACCGGGCTGTTCGCGCCGACCAAGGCGATCTGGTCCATCGACAACCGCACCGCCGGTTTCCGCGTCTGCGGCGACAATACCCGTGGCGTCCGCGTCGAATGCCGCATCGGCGGTGCCGACCTGAACCCCTATCTGGCCTGCGCGGCGCTGCTTGCGGCAGGACTGGCCGGGATCGAGCAGAAGCTGGAGCTAGAGCCCGCATTCAGCGGCGATGCCTATGCCGCCGAACAGGCCCGGCAGATCCCGAAAACCCTTGGCACGGCGGCGATGGCGCTGAACGGCTCAACCATGCTGCGCGCGGCTTTTGGCGACGAGGTGGTGGACCACTACCTGCGCGCCGCCGAATGGGAGCTTGAGGAACAGAACCGCGTCGTCACCGACTGGGAGCTGTCCCGCGGCTTCGAACGCGCCTGATTTGAGGACAAGATGACCAAGACGATCAAACTGATTTCCCCCGTCGATGGCGCGGTCTATGCCGAGCGTCCGGTTCTGACCGGACCCGAGGCCCGCGTCGCCGTCGCCCGCGCCCGGACAGCCCAGCCCGCATGGGCCGCGCTGCCGCTGGCCGAGCGTATCGCCAAGGTGCAGGCCGGGATCGCCGCGCTGAATGCGATGAAGGATGACATTGTTCTGGAACTTGCCGGGCAGATGGGTCGCCCGACCCGTTATGGCGGCGAGTTTGGTGGTGTGAACGAACGCAGCGCCTATATGGCCAGCATCGCCGAAACCGCGCTGGCTCCCATGGTTGCCGAGGATAGCGACCGCTTCCGCCGCGAAATCCGGCGCGAACCGGTCGGCGTGGTCTTTGTCATCGCGCCTTGGAACTATCCCTTCCTGACGGCGGTCAATACCATCGTTCCCGCGCTGATCGCCGGGAATGCGGTGGTGCTGAAACATGCCAGCCAGACCTTGCTGGCGGGGGATCGGCTGGCGCAGGCGCTGCATCAGGGCGGTGTGCCCGAGGATGTGTTCCAGAACGTCGTCCTTGACCACCAGACCACCGAGGAGCTGATTGCCGAACGCAGCTTTGGCTTTGTGAACTTCACCGGCTCGGTCAAGGGCGGGCAGGCGATTGAGCGCGCGGCCTCGGGGACCTTCACCGCGACGGGGTTGGAACTGGGCGGCAAGGACCCGGGCTATGTCCGGGCCGATGCCGATCTGGATGCCGCCGTGGACAGCCTGATGGACGGCGCGATGTTCAACAGTGGCCAATGCTGTTGCGGGATCGAGCGCATCTATGTCCATGAAAGCCTGTATGGCGCCTTTGTCGAAAAGGCGGTGGCTTGGGTAAAGGCGCAGAAGCTGGGCAATCCCTATGACGCGGAAACCACCATGGGCCCGATGGCCCATCGCCGCTTTGCCGAGCTGGTGCGTGGCCAGATCGCAGAGGCCGTGGCGCAGGGGGCCAAGTCGATGATCGATCCCGCTGACTTCCCCGCTGACGATGGCGGCGCCTATCTGGCGCCGCAGATTCTGGTCGATGTGACCCACGACATGCGGGTCATGCGCGAGGAAAGCTTTGGCCCCGTTGTCGGCATCATGCCGGTCAGCGGCGACGATCAGGCGGTCGCGCTGATGAATGACTGCGATTACGGGCTGACCGCCTCGATCTGGACTTCGGATGCTGAGGCGGCGTCGGAAATCGGTGCGCGGCTGGAAACCGGCACGGTCTTCATGAACCGCTGCGACTATCTGGACCCGGCTTTGTGCTGGACCGGCTGCAAGGATACCGGTCGCGGCGCGGCGCTGTCCAACCTTGGCTATCTGGCCGTGACCCGGCCCAAATCCTACCATCTGAAGAAGGTGACGAAATGACCCTGCGCGCCAATTGGTCCTATCCGACCGCGATCAAGTTCGGGGCCGGACGCATCGCGGAACTGGCCGAGCAGTGCAAGGCCGTGGGCATTCAGCGCCCGCTGCTGGTCACCGATAAAGCGCTGGCCAGCCTGCCGATCACGGCAGCTGCGCTGGACATTCTGGAGGCCGCGGGCCTTGGCCGCGCGGTGTTCTCGGATGTCGATCCGAACCCCAATGAACATAACATGCAGGCCGGGATCGCCGCCTATAAGGCGGGCGGCCATGACGGGGTGATCTGCTTTGGCGGCGGTTCCGCGCTGGATCTGGGCAAGATGATCGCGCTGATGGCCGGGCAGACGGTGTCGGTCTGGGATCTTGAGGATATCGGCGACTGGTGGACCCGCGCCGATGCCTCGGTGATCGCGCCGATCATCGCCGTGCCGACCACGGCGGGCACCGGCTCCGAGGTCGGGCGAGCGGGCGTGCTGACAAACTCGGAGACGCATAAGAAAAAGATCATCTTCCATCCCAAGCTGATGCCCGCAGTCACCATCTGCGACCCGGAACTGACGGTGGGGATGCCGAAATTCATCACCGCAGGCACCGGCATGGATGCCTTTGCCCATTGCCTTGAGGCCTATTGCAGCCCGTTCTTCCACCCGATGAGCCAAGGCATCGCGCTGGAGGGGCTGCGACTGGTCAACGAATACCTGCCGCGGGCCTATGCGACCCCCGACGATCTGGAGGCGCGGGCACAGATGATGGCCGCCGCCGCCATGGGTGCGGTCGCCTTCCAGAAGGGCTTGGGCGCGATCCACAGCCTCAGCCACCCGATCGGCGCGGTCTACGGCACCCATCACGGCACCACCAATGCCGTGGTCATGCCGATGGTGCTGGATTTCAACCGTCCGGTGATCGAGGAACGGCTGGTCCGCGCCGCGGATTACCTTGGTATCAAGGGCGGCTTTGAGGGTTTCCGCGCCCGGGTGATGGAACTGCGCAGCACTCTGGGCATTCCGGCCAACCTGACAGCCATGGGCGTCGAGCCCTCGCGTCTGGACGAGTTGACCGAAATGGCGCTGGAGGACCCGTCCTGCGGCGGCAACCCCATCGAGATGACGCGCGAGAATACCCGCGCGCTGTTCGATGCCTGCATGTAGGGCGCGCTAGTAAGGCAGACCGACATAGTTCTCTGCCAGCGCGGTCTGAGCGGCGGTCGAATGGGCCAGATAGTCCAATTCGGCCGCCTGCATCCGCGCCAAGAATTCGCCCTCGGCTGGGAATTCATGCAGCATTCGCGTCATCGACCATGAGAAACGCGAGGCCTTCCAGACCCGCGCCAGCGCCGTGACCGAGTAGTCGCGCAGGGGCTGACCGTTGCCCGCGAAATGCGCGATCAGTGCGCGCGACAGGTAATGTACATCCGAGGCTGCCAAATTCAGCCCCTTGGCACCTGTTGGCGGCACGATATGGGCGGCGTCGCCCGCCAGATGGATGCGTCCCCAGCTCATCGGTTCCGAGATGAAGCTGCGCAGCGGCGCGATGCTTTTCTCGATCGAGGGGCCTTCGACCAGCGTTTCCGCCAGATGCGGGGGCAGGCGACGGCGCAGTTCTGCCCAGAAAGACGCGTCGCTCCAATCCTCGGGGCGGTCGGTCAGCGGCACTTGCAGATAGTGGCGGCTCAGATTGGCATTGCGCATCGAGCACAGGGCAAAGCCGCGTTCGTGGCCGGAATAGACCAGTTCAGGCGCGACCGGCGGGGTATGGGCCAGAATGCCAAGCCAGCCGAAGGGATAGACATGTTCGAATTCGCGGCGCACCGATGCGGGGATCGAGCGGCGGCTGACGCCGTGAAAACCGTCGCAACCCGCGATCTGATCGCAATCCACGCGCTGGCTGCGCCCGTCATGGGTGAAGGTCACATAGGGTGCGTCGGTATCGGCGCCGTGGATGGTGACGTCCTCGGTCCCGTGAAGGACGGGCGCGCCGATCCGGTCCAGTTCGTCATACAGATCATGCGTGACCTCGGTCTGGCCATAGATCATCACCGACTTGCCGGTGAGCTTCTTGAAGTCGATATGGACCGTCGTGCCATGGGCGGCGATGATGGTGCCGTCATGGACGAATCCTTCGCGGTCCATGCGCGCTCCGACGCCCGCCGCACGCAGCATGTCGCACAGGCCCTGCTCCAGCACTCCGGCCCGGATGCGCGACAGAACATGTTCGCGCGAACGGCGCTCAAGCACGACGGAGTCGATGCCGGCGCGGCGCAAAAGCAGTGAAAGCAATAGCCCCGACGGACCACCGCCAATGATGCAGACCTGATGGCGCATGATCTTACCTCCTCGGACGGCAGATCCGCGCCGTCCCCGATCTGCGGCAAAATGGCGCAAGGGTGCATGGCACGAAATGGACGGGGCGTCGGAAAACTTGGACAGATCGTCAGTCCGTTCCACCCCGCTGGCGATAGGCCCCCGGTGACATCCCGACCCTGCGGGCGAAGAAGCGGTTGAAATAGGCCGGGTCGTCGAAGCCGGTCATATGGGCGATCCGCGCGACGCTGTTTTCGGTGTAAAGCAGGCAGCGCTTGGCTTCGAGCAGGATGCGGTCATGCAGAACCTCGCTGGCGGTGCGGCCTGCACGGGCCTTGCAAGCCGCGTTCAGCCGCGCGGTCGTCACTGCCAAGGCCGCGGCATAGGTCGAGGGCGCGCGTTGCACCCGGAAGTCCCGCTCGATCAGCGCGCGGTAGCGCATCAGCAGGTCCAGATCGCGGTCGGGCTGCGCTGGCTCGGGGCGGGCATGGGTGATGCCCAGACGCAGCACGATGACTAGGATGCGCAGAAACAGCGCGGTGATGGCCGAGCGGCGGCCCGGAGCGGACCAGACGAATTCGCGCAGGAGCCAATCGAACGTATCGATCACTGCCGGCAGATCGACACCCGAGCCCGCAATCCCCAGCACCGCGGGCCGTGCCACCGCCTGCGCCAGTCTGGGGTCGCCTGCCGTCACCGCGCCCAGAAAACCCAGCGCCGCAGTCACGACATGGCCATCCGTGCCGGGATCGAAGTCGAATTGATGGACGCAGCCCGCGGGCAGGACAAAGATGCAGGGCGCGAAGATCGGATGGGTCTTTTCCTCGATGCGGATCGTGCCGCCACCGCTATGGATCAGCATGACCTGCATGTGGTCGGGATGGGCATGGGCCTTGATGCGCCAGCCATTCGGGCCGCTCCGGTCAAGGATCGGCTCGGCATGCAGGAAGTCCAGCTCAACGTCGGAATCCCGATCTCCGTAAAGGTAGTAAAGCGGGATTCCGGTAGGGGGTTTGCGGGTCATCGGATGTTCATTCGGCTCCGCCAAGATTGCGGGCTACCTCGCGGGCAATGTCTTCGAACTCCGACAGGCCCGGAGCGGTTACCGCCTGTCTGCGCGTCATCCCGACTGCACCGGACAGGAAGCGGGCGCCGGTCGGCAATTGGGTCATCTCGGCCCGCTCAAGCTCATGCAGGATCACCCCGCGCGAGATGAACCACAGCGCGTCCGAGCCAAGGCAGATCCCGCGCCCCAGCGCCAGCGAGACGGTCTCGAATGCCGGGCGCATGCCCGCCAGCCCATTCGCCGCCAGATAATCATTGACCGCCGGGCGGATCAGCGCGGTTGCTGGCGGCAGGATCACCGGACAGACCGCCAGTGCCTGAGGGGCGGGATGCTCACGCAGGGGATGATCCGCGCGGGCGACAAGGATCACCTCGTCCTCATATAGGTGGTCGAAACTTAGCCCCGCCATTTCCGAGGCGCCGGGCAGGCGGCCCACCATCACATCGACATGCCCGTCGCGCAAAAGCCGCATCAGGTGGAAATGCGGGCCTGTTTCGGCGGCCAGCAGGATCTGCGGATGCAATTCGCGAAAGCGCAGCATGACTTGCGGCAGAAAGCGTGTGGCGACGCTGGGCAAAACGCCAATCCGCAAGGTGCCGCTGCCGCCCGGACGCAGGGCGGCCGCCCCGGCCTCAAGCGACTGAATGGCCGCGATGGCGTGGCGGCGAAACACCGCGCCGGCCTCGGTCAGCAGCAGCCTGCGGCCCTGACGCAGGAACATCGGCTGGCCCAGCAGGCTTTCCAGCTCGGCCAAGGTGCGCGACAAGGCGGGCTGGGTGATGCCTTGTGCACGGGCAACCGCCGACAGCCCCCCTTCGGCGGCAATGTCCAGGAATGCCCGGATGTGGCGCAGCTTGACGCCGGGATGCATAGCAGAATGGTTATTCATCTTGGCCGATTTTGCATTATCCAAGCCTGAGTAGTCATGCCAGATTATGGATAAGGGAGATTAGCATGCAAGTTCTGACCCGCCCCTGGGGCGCGATGCATTACCGGATTGATGGCCCGGCGGACGGTCCCGTCGTGGTTTTCGCCAATTCGCTGGGGACCGACCTGCGGCTTTGGGATCAGCTTCTGGACGAACTTCCCCAGATTCGCGCCGTCCGCTTCGACAAGCGCGGACATGGCCTGTCGGATGAGGGCGGCGACTACGGCGTCGACGATCTGGCCGATGACGCGGCTGCCCTGATCGAGCATCTGGGCCTGGGCCGCGTGATCTTTGTCGGCCTGTCCATCGGCGGCATGATCGCCCAGAACATCTCGGCCCGTCGCCCCGACCTGATCCGTGCCGCCGTGCTGTCGAATACCGCCGTCAAGATGGGCACCCAGCAAAGCTGGTCCGAGCGCATTGCCGCGGTCCGTGACGCCGGGCTGGACAGCATCGCCGATGTGATCATGCAGCGCTGGTTCGCGCCGACCTTCCGCGCCCGACCCGAGCTGGCCGCGTGGCGGAACATGGTCGTGCGGACCTCGGGCAATGGCTACATCGCCGCCTGCCACGCGCTGGCGAATGCCGACCTGACCGCGACGACCAGAAAACTGGCCCTGCCGGTCACGGTGATCGCGGGGGATCAGGACGGATCGTCCCCGGCAGAGCTGGTCAAGGCGACGGCCGATCTGATCCCCGGCGCCACCTTCCACGTCATTCCCGATGCCGGCCATCTGCCCTGCGTCGAGCAGCCCGCGGCCTTTGCCGCGATCCTTCGCAACTTCCTGCAGGACCATTCCAGATGAATGCACGCTATGACCAGGGCATGAGAACACGCCGCCGCGTGCTGGGCGACGCCCATGTCGACCGGGCCGAGGCGAACAAGACCGCCTTTGACGAGCCCTTTCAGACGCTGATCACCGAATCCGCATGGGGCTCGGTCTGGTCGCGAGACACGATCAGCCCACGCGAGCGCTCGATGCTGACGATCGCGCTGCTGGCGGGGCTGGGCAATGATCATGAACTGGCCATGCATATCCGCGCCACCGCCAATACTGGCGCCAGCAAGGACGACGTGCTGGAAGCGCTGCTGCATGTCGCGATCTATGCCGGCGTGCCCCGGGCCAATCACGCGATCAAGATCGCCAAGGACACTTTCGCTGAAATGGAGCATGCGCGATGACCCTCAGAAACGACCTTGATCGCGGGCCGCTGTTCTTCCGCGACCGCGACTGGCACCCCGCCGCCTATACGCCGGGCTACAAGACCTCGATGACCCGCGCCCCGCACCGTCCGCTGGTCGCGATGGGCTCGACCCTGTCCGAGGAAACCGGCCCGGCATTTGGCCATTCCATGATCGGTGAACGGGACAACAACCTGATCCTGAACTTCACCGGCCAACCCGCGATTGGCGAACGCATCATCATGCATGGCCGCGTTCTGGACGAATCCGGTCGCGGCGTTCCGAATGTGCTGGTCGAGATCTGGCAGGCCAATGCCGGCGGCCGCTACCGCCATAAAAAGGACAGCTATGCCGCCCCGCTCGATCCGAATTTCGGCGGCTGCGGGCGCACGATCAGCGGGCCGGACGGAGCCTATGAGTTCCTGACCATCCGCCCCGGTGCCTATCCCTGGCCGAACCGCGTCAATGACTGGCGACCGATGCATATCCATATCTCGGTCTTCGGCTCGGGCTTTGGTCAGCGCCTGATCACCCAGATGTATTTCGAGGGCGACCCCCTGATCGCCCGCTGCCCCATCGTCAATACCATCGGGAAAGACCGCGCCATTCAGGCACTGGTCGCGCCCCTGGACATGAACCGGGCGATTCCGATGGATTGCCTTGCCTACAAGTTCGACATCGTGCTGCGAGGTCGCCGCCAATCGTTCTTCGAGAACCGCAAGGAGGGGCTGTGATGCAAAAGCTCGACTACCTCAAGGAAACCCCCTCGCAGACGGCTGGTCCCTATGTCCATATCGGCCTGACCCCGAACCAGCTGGGGATTGAAGGCATCTATCCGACCGATCTGGGCAGCAGCCCGATCCGACCCGGTGCGCAGGGCCAGGAAATCACCATCACCGGAACCGTGCAGGACGGCGCGGGCATGATCCTGCGCGATGCGCTGATCGAAAGCTGGCAGGCGGATGCGAACGGCATCTATCCGGGCAACGATCCGCGTGGCGCGGCGGACCCGAATGTCACCGGCTGGGCGCGGATCATCGCCGATTTCGACAGCGGCGAATGGACCCTGAAAACCATCAAGCCCGGTCGCGTGCCCTTCCCGGACGGGCGTTTGATGGCACCCCATATCGCGCTGTGGATCGTGGCGCGAGGCGTCAATCTGGGCCTTCAGACCCGCATCTATTTCGAGGATGAGGACAATTCCTCCTGCCCCGTCCTTGCGCGGATCGAACATCGGGCACGGCTGGATACGCTGATCGCCAGGAAAACCGGCGACGGCAGCTATCGCTTTGACATCATCCTTCAGGGCGAAAACGAAACCGTCTTCTTCGACATGTGACGTTCCCGCTGCCCGCCTGCCCCCTCGCATCCTCTTTCTTGCGGAAATATCCTCGGGGGGTCCGGGGGGCAGACAGCCCCCCGGTCTTTGCCCACAAGAAAGCCCAGACATGCCCGCATCCGCCGCCGACAGCGCCATCTATCGCAACCTTTTCAGCGATGACGCGACCGCCGCCCTGTTCACAGACAGCGCCGAGATCCGCGCGATGTTGCTGGTCGAAGGCGTGCTGGCCCGCGTGCAGGGGGAACTGGGGCTGATCCCCGAAGCCGCCGCCGCCTATATCGACCGCTCCTCGCGTGAGGTGCAGATCGACCCGACGGCGCTGGCCGCCGAAACCGCGATCAACGGCGTCCCGATCCCCGGCCTTGTCGCGGCCTTCCGCAAGGCGATGCAGGCGCCCGAATATGCGCAATACCTGCATTGGGGCGCGACCAGTCAGGACATCATGGAGACAGCTCTTGCCCTGCGCCTGCGCCGGGTGACGGCGAGTTGGGATGAAAGCTTGGGGCAGCTCATTACCGCCCTTGGCGCTCTGGCCCGCACCCATGCCGACCTGCCGATGGCTGCGCGGACCTATGGTCAGGCGGCGACGCCGACCAGCTTCGGCGCGGCGGTGGCGGGCTGGGGCCATCCGCTGCTGCGCCACCGCGCCCGCCTGACCCCCATTGCCAGCGACCTTGCCACGGTTTCGCTGGGTGGGGCGGCGGGAACGCTTTCGGCCATGGGCTCCGACGGTCCTGCCGTCCGCGCTGCTTTGGCACAGGCGCTTGGCCTGACTGATCCCGGCCATTCCTGGCATGCCGAACGCGACCGGATCGGTGTCTTTGCCGCGTGGATGTCGGGTCTTGCCACCAGCCTTGCCAAGATGGGCGAGGATCTGATCCTGATGACCCAATCCGGGATCAATGAAATCACACTGGAAGGGGCGGGCGGCTCGTCCACCATGCCGCAAAAGCAGAACCCGGTCGGCCCTTCGGTGCTGGTCGCCTTGGCACGGCAATCGGTCGCGCTGGCTGCGGCGCTGCAAGGCGCGGGCATCCACCGCCAGCAACGCGACGGCGCCGCGTGGTTTGTCGAATGGCTGACGCTGCCGCAGCTTTGCATCTCGACCGGTCGGGCCTTGGCGCTGGCTCTGGAACTGGCCGGAAGGATCGCGCCGGACGCGCGGGCAATGGCGCGTGGCCTTGATGACGGGACCGGCCTGATCCATGCCGAGGCCTATACATTCGCGCTGGCCCGCCACATGCCCCGCCCCGAAGCGCAATCGCGGATCAAGGCGCTGTGCGTTGAGGCTCAGGCAGGGAAACTGTCCCTGCCGGAACTGGTCGCGCGGGATTTCCCCGAACTTGATCTGAGCGCGGCAGGTGGCCTTGGCGCCGCCCCGGCCGAGGCCCGGGCCTTTGCCCAGACTGTCGGGGTCTAGCGCAGCCCCCGCCAGATCGACGAGGCGATATCCCCCAGATCGCCCAGCCGGGCCAGCAGATGTTCGCCCGCCATGGGCGCGGCCTCTTGCCGCCGGTCCAGCCGCGCCAGCATGCGCATCAAGCGGCGGCGATGCAGCCCGGTCCAGCTTTGCACCGGGTCCGCGATCACCCCGGCAAATGTCGTTACCACCGAGGCAATCACGGTCAGCACGATCCCGGTCAGGATCAACTCGCCCATCGCGATCTCGCGCGGGAACACGCCATACCACATGCGCCCGGCCCAGTTCCCCAGCGCGAATTCCTCGATCGCACGGGATTGGGCGCGCATCTGCGCCACCGGTTCGGCCAGCGACATCACGCCCGGTGTCGCGCGATAGAACAGCAGCAGCCCGCCCAGCAACACAAGCAATGAGGTGGTGATCTCGGCCACCGCATTACGGGTTTCGACATAGGCAGAGATCGCCCGTCGGATGGTTTCGGGCTGCGCTTTCGGGGCAAGACCGCGCTCGGTCAGCCGCACCATCAGCCCGTCCAGATCCGCCTCGACCTGACGGCCCAGATCCGAGGCCAGAAAGATCCGCCGCGATGCCAGCCAAGCCGCCGGTCGCGTGGCCCCACAGCTTCGCAAGACCCATGCCAGAAGTCTGATCAGCAGGAAAACCGGCGACAGCATCACATTCACCGGTGCCCGCAACAGGTCCGCCCCCAATGCCGCGCGATGCAGGCGCAGGCTGCCCCGGACTCCGAAGCGCGCGCGCACAAAGCGACGGACCTCGTTCTCGCGCTGGGTCAACGGGCGGGTGTCAGCAGGGGCGGACATGGGGATTCCGAAAAAGCATGAGTGGAATTTAGGGCAGCCCGGACCCCGCCGCAATGCGCCCGGGCCAGCAAGCGCTGGTTCTGCCCGTGAGCTGGGCAGTCTTTGGCATGCAAAAGAAGCCAAAACGACGGATTGCGACGCCATGTCAGGACGTTGTGCCGCGAAAGCGTGAAATTTCCGAACCTCGGTCCGCACCGCGGGCTTGCCGGAAAAACATGCTCTGCGGCCTGCGGGATGGGCGGGAACACCTCCTTCATTTCGGAAAAACACCAAATCTCTATATACTCAGTAGTGATTAAGTGTATTCTGCCCTCGAACCGAATGAACGCCGTGACCCACAGCATTAAGACAGGGCACGGCAAAGCAAAGGATCGCGACATGACCATTCCCGCGCCCGACAAGATCAAGGTGCTCTGGTTCCTTCCGACCCATGGCGACAGCAGATATCTGGGGACTGCCGAAGGCGGCCGCGCCGTGAACCTGCCCTATCTGCGCCAGATCGCGCAGGCGGCGGATTCGCTGGGCTATTACGGGGTGCTGCTGCCCACCGGCCGCAGCTGCGAGGACAGCTGGATCGTGGCGGCGGCGCTGGCCTCGCAGACGGAAAAGCTGCGCTTCCTTGTGGCGGTGCGCCCCGGCCTGCAATCGCCGACCTTGGCTGCGCGGATGACGGCGACGCTGGACCGGTTGTCCAATGGGCGGCTGCTGATCAACGTGGTCACGGGCGGCGATCCGACCGAGAATGCCGGCGACGGCATCCATCTGACCCATGCCGAGCGCTACGAGGTGACGCAGGAATTCCTGGACATCTACAAAGCGCTGCTGGCTGGTGAGACGGTCAATTACGAAAGCAAGCATTTCAATATTGTCGACGGCAAGCTGCTGTTTGCACCCTTGCAACCCAATGGCCCGCAGCTGTTCTTTGGCGGCTCGTCGGAGGCGGCGAATGCCGTCGCGGCCAAGCAGGTCGACAAATACCTGACCTGGGGCGAGCCGCCCGAGCAGGTTCGCGAAAAGATCGAGGGCGTGCGCCGTCTGGCCGAGGCCGAGGGCCGCGATGTCAGCTTTGGCATCCGCCTGCATGTCATAGTCCGCGAAACCCAGTCCGAAGCATGGGAGGCCGCCGAGCGCCTGATCAGCAAGCTGGATGACGCGACCATCGCCAAGGCGCAGGAGACCTTCGCCCGGATGGATTCGGTCGGGCAGCGCCGGATGGCGGAACTGCATGGCGGTCGCCGCGACAAGCTGGAAATCAGCCCGAACCTGTGGGCGGGTGTCGGCCTTGTCCGGGGCGGGGCCGGGACCGCGCTGGTCGGCGACGCCGCCACCGTGGCCGAGCGCATCGACGAATATCGCCGCATCGGCGTCGATACCTTCATCCTGTCGGGCTATCCGCATCTGGAGGAAGCCTACAGCTTTGGGGAGCGCGTGTTGCCGCTGCTGCCGCTGGACCACCCGCTGCCGCAGGCCAGCCAAGTCGCGAATATGGGTCCGTTTGGCGAAACGGTCGGCAATGATTATCGCCCGGCCGCCAAGCCGCGCCCGGTTCTGGTCACCGGAGGCTGAACCGATGACCCTGCAGCAAACCTCGCGCCTGCGCGTCGTGATCATCGGGGGCGGTTTCTCTGGTGCTTCGTTGGCCTGGCAGCTTGCCGAGCTGCAGGTTCATGCCAATGTCACCGTGGTCGAACCGCGGTCTCAACTGGGCCGGGGTCTGGCCTATTCCTCGGCCGAGGCGGTGCATCGGATCAACGTCCCGGCGCATCGCATGACCATGGACCCCGAGCGGCGCGAGGATTTCCTAGAATGGCTGCTTGAGGCCGAGGCGGATGGCAGTCTGCCCCCCGATCCGGAATCGGTGACCGCCCTTGGTGAGCGTTTTCCCCGGCGCGAGGTCTTTGGCCGCTATGTGGGCGAACGGCTGGCCCCGCATCTGGCCACTGGCCGCATCCGGCATGTGCGGGCGCGCGTTTCGGATATTGAGCGGACGCCCGACGGATCGCTGGTGCTGATGCTGTCGGACGAAAGCCGCATCCGGGCCGATATTCTTGTGCTGGCGACCGGCCATCCGGCCCCCGCCGTGCCGCGCCCAGTGGCCGGGCTGACCGGATCGCCCCGGCTGATCGCCGATCCCTATGATCCGGTCCGGCTGGCCGAACTGGACCGCGATGCCCGCATTCTGGTGATGGGGGCGGCGCTGACCTCGGCCGATGTCGTGGCAACGCTGGATCGGCTGGGCCATCGCGGGCGGATCACCTGCATCTCGCGCCACGGCTTGCGGTCGCGCGGGCATGGGCAGATCACCAAGGACTCGCAAGTGGATTTCACCGATCCGCCGATCCACAGCGCCTCTGAACTGCTGCGCCGCGTCCGCCATGCCGTGGTCGACGATCAGGCGCAGGGACAAAGCTGGCACGCGACCTTCTTTCGCCTTCGCGCGCAGGGGCCGCAGATCTGGGCGACGCTCGACGCCGAAAACCGCGCCCGGCTGCTGCGCCACCTGCGCACGCTATGGGACGTTCACCGCTACCGTCTGGCCCCGCAGGTCGAGGCGGTGCTGAACCGGCTGATCGCCGAAGAGCGGCTTGAATATGTCGCGGGCCATCTGCTGTCGGCTGAAAAGCAGGAAGATGCCCTTGATATCGTCTGGCGGCCCCGTGGCAGCTTGCGTGAACGGCGCGAACGCTTTGATGCGGTGATCGTGACCACGGGTCCGGCGCAGGGGCGATGTATCGACTGGAACCCGGCGCTTGGTGCGCTGGCGCGACTGGGCCTGATCACCCCCGACCCGTTGGGTCTGGGACTGGCCACGACCCAGACCTGCCATGCCGTCGATGCCGGTGGCGCGGCCAGCCAGCGCATCCTGATCGCTGGCCCCTTGGCCCGCGGCCATATCGGGGAACTGGTCGGTGCGCCGGAATGCGCGATCCAGGTCAGTTCCATCGCCCGCGAGATCGCCCGGCAGGCCCTGCTTGCCCCCATCCTACGCCCGGCCGCCGTCGCGCATGGCCCGGCTGCCAATCCTTATTGATCCTTCGGGAAGCCCCCGAAAACAGGAGATTCACATGACGACCCTGACCATCGCCGGTTTTGCCGGAAGCCTTTCTGTACCCTCTCGTACCCGTTCGCTGGTCCAGCAGACCGTCGATCAGGCCGCCGAGCGCTTCAACGCCGTGGGTCATGTCTTTGACCTGTCCGACCTTGGCCCCTCGCTGGGTTCGGCCCGCCAATTGGGCGATCTGGAGCCGGAGGCGCTGGAGCTGGTGACCTCGCTGGTGCGTGCCGATGCGCTGGTGATTGCAAGCCCGGTCCACAAGGGCAGCTATAGCGGGCTGTTCAAGCATGTCTTCGACCTGCTCGATCCCGGCATGCTGCATGGCAAGCCGGTGCTGCTGGCCGCGACCGGCGGCGGCGACCGCCATGCCCTGATCATCGAACACCAGTTGCGCCCCCTGATGGGCTTCTTTGAGGCACAGACCCTGTCCA
The DNA here is from genome assembly GCF_009711205.1 of Paracoccus litorisediminis. Classification (GTDB taxonomy): domain Bacteria; phylum Pseudomonadota; class Alphaproteobacteria; order Rhodobacterales; family Rhodobacteraceae; genus Paracoccus; species Paracoccus litorisediminis. The sequence continues at coordinate 19,643 of NZ_WMIG01000006.1, forward strand.
CCGGCGTCTATGTCTCGGATCGCGATTTCGTCGGCGGCAAGCTGGTCGATGAGGCCGCCCGCGCCCGCCTGAGCCGCGCCGTCGGACAGTTCGCCCCCTTCTTCGCCGAATTCGCCATTCCGCAACGGGCCACGGAACCGGCCCAACTGCTGAAAACCCACTGAAGGATGACCGCCATGACGATGAATTTCTCGCGCCGCGCGGCGCTGGGGCTGGGGCTGGCGGCGCTTGCCACGCCCGCCATCCTGCGCGCGGCTCCGGCAACCACCCTGCGGGTTGGTTGGCAAAAGGGCGGCCTTCTGGGGCTGGTGAAGGGCGCGGGCGTGTTCGAGCAGACCTTTGCCGACAAGGGCATCAAGGTCAGCTGGTCCGAGTTCACCTCGGGTCCGCCACTGCTTGAGGCGCTGTCGGCCAATGCGCTGGACTTCGGCTATACCGGCAACGTGCCGCCGATCTTTGCCCATGCCGCGCGCGGCAATCTGGTATTTGTCGGGGCCGGGCAGGGTTCACGCGAAGGGCATGCGATCCTTGTGCCCAAGGATTCGCCGATCCAGACCCTTGCCGACCTGAAGGGCCAGAAGATCGCCTTCAAGCGCGGCAGCTCGGCGCATTACGCGACGATCAAGCTGCTTGAAACCGCGGGCCTGACGCTGGATGATATCCAGCCGCAGGATCTGGCCCCGCCGGATGCGATCGCTGCCTTTGATGCGGGCGCGATCGGGGCATGGACGATCTGGGATCCCTATTTCGCCATGGCGCAGGAACGCCCCAATACCCGCGTTCTGGAGACCACCGCCATCGTCGATCCGGATTACAACTTCTATTCGGCCAATGGCGATTACGCCAAGGAAAACCCGGCGCTGGTCAAGCAGATCATCGAGACGATCCAGACCGCAGGTCGCGAGGGTCAGGCGAACCTGCCACAGACCATCCAGACCTTCTCGAAGGAAACCGGCCTCAGCGAGACGGTGATGGAACGCGCGCTGACCCGCAAGGGGGCCGATCTGGGACATCTTGGTTTCGTCGAGCCCCAGCACATCACCTATGAACAGGGCGTCGCGGACGAGTTCTACAAGCTGGGGATCATCCCCCGGCAGCTGGACATCGCCTCGGTGGTCTGGACCCCGCAAACCGCGACCTGACGGAGCCATGACATGAGCCTGACGGAAACCCTGATCGCCGCCCGCAGCCGTCGCAGCCCCGGCTTGCGCGGCCTGCTGCCCCGGCCTGATGCGCTGCTGCCCTATGCCGTCCCCGCCGCCATCCTGATCCTGTGGGAGATCGCCGGGGCCAGCGGCGTCATCTCGGACACGGTGATGCCGCGTCCCTCGACCATTCTGGCGACTGCCGTGCAGATGACGCTGTCGGGCGAGTTGTTCACCCATCTGGGCGTTTCGGCGCTGCGGGCGCTGGCCGGGCTGGTGGTCGGCGGCGGCATCGGCTTCATCCTTGGCGTGTCGAACGGGGTTTCTCGCCTGTCCGAGACGTTGACCGATTCCACCCTGCAAATGGTGCGCAACATCCCGCATCTGGCGCTGATCCCGCTGGTCATCCTGTGGTTCGGCATCGGCGAAGGGGCGAAGCTGTTTCTGGTCGCGTTGGGGGTGTTCTTTCCGATCTACCTCAACACGTTGCACGGCATTCGCAACATCGACCCGCAACTGATTGAAATGGGCCGCGCCTATGGCATGACCCCGACCCAGCAGTTCCGCCGGATCGTGCTGCCGGGCGCGCTGCCATCGATCTTTGTCGGCCTGCGCTACGGTCTGGGGATCATGTGGCTGACGCTGATCGTGGCCGAAACGCTCTCGGCTTCGTCCGGGCTGGGCTACATGGCGATGAAGGCGCGTGAATTCATGGTGCTGGACGTCGTGGTGCTGTCGATCCTGCTTTACGCGGCACTTGGCAAGCTGGCCGATAGCCTGACCCGCGCGCTGGAACGCCGCGCCCTGAAATGGAGCCCCGCCTATGCAGGCCGTTGAGCTACTGCCCCGCGACATCACCGTGCCGCCGATGCTGCGCGACAATCGCGGCGCCGCCGTGTCGATCCGCAACGTGACGCGCAGCTTCGAAGGCAACCGCGTGTTGTCCAATCTGGATCTGGATGTGCGACCGGGCGAGTTCCTGTCCATCGTCGGCAAAAGCGGCTGTGGCAAGTCGACGCTGCTGCGCCTGATTGCCGGGCTGGACCAGCCCAGCTCGGGCGAGGTTCGCATCGATGACCGCCCCGCGACACAGGCCGGGGACAAGCTGCGGATCATGTTTCAGGAACCGCGGCTGCTGCCTTGGGCCAATGTCGCCGACAATGTCGCGGTGGGTCTGCGGCAAGGTCCCGACCCGCAGGCAGTGACCGAGGCGCTTGCCTCGGTGCAACTGGCGGATAAGGCCGGGGTCTGGCCCGCGCTGCTGTCTGGCGGTCAACGTCAGCGCGCGGCGCTGGCGAGGGCCTTGGTCAGCCATCCCAGCCTGCTGGTGCTGGATGAGCCGCTTGGCGCGCTGGACGCGCTGACGCGGCTGACCATGCAGAACCTGATCCGCGACATGCATGCGAAAGCCGGCTTCACCGCCATCCTTGTCACCCATGACGTGGCCGAGGCGGTGGCGCTCTCGGACCGGGTCATCGTGCTGGGGCAGGGCGGCATCCTGCACCATGTCGAGATCCTGCGCGTCGGCCCCACCCAGCGCGGCAGCGCCGAACTGGCCGCGATCGAGGCCGAGATCCTCGACGCCATCTTCGCAGCCTAAGCAGGGCATCCCATCGGAACCGGGGCTGGCATATTGCTGGCCCCGGTTTTTTGCAGCTGTGGCCAGAAAACCGGACCTGCCATGAACCGCCCCTAATCCTGACGGATTTGCTTGCATTTGTCTGGTTTATGTCTCAAGGCGAAAGCAACCAAAACAATCGGAATACTCACCAGTCCCAGCCTGCCGGGACGCGTGATTTCAGTCGAAGGGCGCTGACCATGTTGCTTTCATACCGTTTTGCCTTGCTGGCCGGAACCAGCCTGCTTGCGCTCGCCCTGCCGGCATTGGCGCAAGACGCCCCAACTGCCGAAACGGTGGTTCTGGACGAGGTGGTTCTGGACGCGACTGCACCCACGCAGGGCTATGTGGTTCCCACCACCCAGATCGCCACCAAGACGAACACCCCGGTTCTGGAAACCCAGCAATCCGTTTCGGTCATCACCCGGCAACAGATCGAGGATCAGGGCGCGCAGAACATGACGCAGGCCCTGCGCTATACCGCCGGGGTCACGGCCGAGCCCTTTGGCGCCGATCCGCGCTTCGACCAGCCGCGGATGCGTGGCTTTGACGTGAGCAACTCGCAATATCTGAACGGGCTGCACCTGATCCGCGATTTCGGGGCCATGTCGCTGGACCTTTACGGGCTTGAGCGGGTCGAGGTGCTGCGCGGGCCGTCCTCGGCGCTGTATGGTTCGGGTTCGCCGGGCGGCATCATCAACATGGTCCAGAAACACGCCCAACCCGAGGATTTCTCGGAAGCCGGTGTCAGCTATGGCACGCATGGCAATGCCAGCGTCTTCTTTGACATGAACCGCGCGCCCAGCGACACGCTGGCCTGGCGCCTGACCGGCAATCTGGCGAATGAGCAGGAGCAGGTCGAGGAACTGGAAAACCAGCGCGGCTATCTGGCAGGCGCGCTGCGTTGGGAACTGGACGACGTCTCGACGCTGGACGTGATGCTGTCCTACCAGAAGGACAAGCCGCTTTCGCCGACCGGCGTGCCGCATGCCCTGACCGACATTGGCGACGCCGATGACCTGCGCGAGCTTTACGCGGGTTATCCGGACGAAGACGACAGCGACCGTCGCATGCTCAACCTTGGCGTCGAATATAAGCGCGAGCTGGACAATGGCTGGCGGCTGGAGCAGGGCTTCCGCTACCAGAAATTCGACTGGGATTACACCGGCTTCTACGTCACCGGCCTGACCGGCGACATGATCGGCGTCGGCTCGACCTATCAGGACGAGACCAGCGACACCGTTCAGGTCGACACCCGCCTGATCGGCGAGGCCGTGACCGGAGCCGCCACCCACCGGCTGCTTTTCGGTCTGGATGTCAGCCGCTGGAGCGGTCGCAACGCCACCGATTTCGGCACTGCGCCCTCGCTGAACTGGCGCAACCCGGATTACAGCGTGCCCGCGCCCCGCTCGACCTGGTACAATCTGGTCAATGACATCAGTCTTGAGCAGATCGGCGTCTATGCGCAGGACGAGATTTCGTGGAACAACTGGCGCGCCTCGCTGGCGCTGCGCCATGACTGGGCCCAGCAATCCGGTACGGCCTGGAACAATTTCGGTGGCGAAACCGATGTCTCGCAGAAGGACGAGGCCACGACCGGTCGCGTCGGCCTGACCTATCTGTTCGATAATGGCGTGGCCCCCTATGTCAGCTACGCGACCTCGTTCGAGCCCGAAATAGGCCCGGACAATAAGGGCGACACGCTGAAGCCGACCGAAGGCAAGCAATGGGAAGCCGGGGTCAAGTATCAGCCGGAAGTCATTGACGCGCTGGTGACGCTGGCGGTCTATGACCTGAAGCAGACCAATGTGACGCGCAACATGGGCGGCGACATCGGCAACATTCAGATCGGCGAAGTGCATTCGCGCGGCGTCGAACTGGAAGGGACTGCCGAACTGGCCGAGGGCTGGGACATCCGGGCATCCTATGCCTATACCGATGCCCGCCAGAAAGGCGGTGCCGAGGACGGTCGCCGCATGCCCGACACCCCTTACAACAGCGCCAGTCTGTGGCTTGACCGCGATTTCGGCAATGGGTTCCGTCTTGGCGGCGGTATCCGCTATGTCGGCGAACGCGATGGCGTCGGCGCGGATTGGCTGCCGACCAAGGTCGATGGCTTCACGGTCGGCGACGTGGCGGCCAGCTATACCCGCGACAATATCGTGGCCTCGATCAACGTCTTCAACATCACCGATGAGGCCTATATCTCCAGCTGCAGCGGCTTTGGCTGCTTCTATGGCGACGGCCGCGAAGTCTTGGCCAAGCTGACCTACAAGTGGTAACTGCCGGGCCCCAGCTTGGGCGCCGTGCCTTTCTGATCTCCGTCGCCGCAATCGCGGCGGCGGGGTCTTCCTTTGCGGCCGAGCGTCCGACGCCTCGGCTGGCGGCCATCGACTGGGCCATGCTGGAAACCGCGATCGCGCTTGGCCAGATGCCCGTCGCCGCCTGCGAGTTGATCCGCTATCGCGCCGATACCGAAACGCCCGTCATCCCCGACAGCGTCACCGATCTGGGGCTGCGCGGCGCACCGAATTACGAATTGCTGCAGCTGACGCGGCCGGATTTCATCCTCAGCTCGCCCTTTTATGCCCAGCACGAGGCCCGGCTGCGCAGCATCGCCCCGGTAATCTCGCTGCCCTTCTATGTTCCGGGTGAACCACCCGTCGACAAGGCGCTGGCAGCGCTGACGGCGCTGGCAATCGCCACCGGCCAGCCCGACAGCGCGCTGGCCGCCCGGACGCGCTATGGCGTGCAGATCCGCGGCCTGTCGAAGCGGATCACCCCTTTCACCGACCGTCCGGTCTGTCTGGTCAATATCGGCGATGCCCGCCATCTACGTGCCTTTGGCTATGACAGCCTGTTTGGCGACATGCTGGGGCTGCTGGGCATGCAGAACGCCTGGACCGACCGCACCCAATTCAGCTTCCGCGCGCCGCTGCCGGTCGAGCGTCTGGCCGAGATGCCGGACGCGCATCTGGTCATCGTCGGCACCGTCCCGGTCGAGGCCCGCTCGGGCCTTGCCCGCAGCGTGCTGTGGCGTCACCTGCCCGCCGTGGCCGAGGGGCGGGTGCTGCATTTGCCCGATGTCAACGCCTTTGGTGGCATGCCCTCGGCCCTGCGCTTTGCCAGCCTGCTGACCGAAGCCTTCGAGGCGGGACCGCGCGCGGCATGATCATGAGGAAGGCTGCGATATTGGCTTTGGCGGCTGGGCTGGCTGCCATTCTGTGGGGGCTTGCGGCGCGGCAGATGCTACCCTCGGGCTGGCCGAGCCTGCCTTTCGATGCGTCCGCGATGAGCCTGCAGCAGATCCTGATCGCCTTTGGCATGATGCCGCGCGGTATGATCGCGCTGGTCGCCGGCGCGGCTTTGGGACTGTCGGGGGCGCTGCTGCAAGCGGTCCTGCGCAACCCGGTGGCCGATCCGACGACGCTGGGGATATCGTCGGGGGCGCAACTGGCGCTGGTGATGGCGACGATCTTTGCGCCCGGACTGCTGGAGGTCGGGCGTTGGCCGGTGGCGCTGGTCGGCGCTGGTCTGGCCGCCGGGCTGGTCATAGCGATCGGGGCAAGGCGCGCCTTTGCCCCTGTCACCATGGTCATTGCCGGGATGCTGGTCGGGCTGACGACATCCGCCATCGCCACCGCAATCACGCTGTCGCGCGGGGAATATCTGCTGTCGCTGGTGATCTGGAACGGCGGCTCGCTGGTCCAGCAGGATTGGAGCGGGGTGCTGTCGCTGACCGCCGTTCTGATCGTCGGCGCAATCGGGGCGGCGTTGCTGGCCCGACCCTTGCGGGTCCTTTCCCTTGGCGCGGCGGGGGCGAGCGCGCTTGGCCTGAACGTCGCCGGTGTGCGGCTGGCAGTGATCCTGCTGGCGGTGCTGCTGGCCGGCGCGGTCTCGGCCGAGCTGGGGCTGATCGGCTTTGTCGGCCTTGCCGCACCGGCGCTGGCGCGCAGCATGGGCGCGCGCAGCATGGGGCAGGTATTGGCGCTGGCCCCGCTGATCGGGGCGCTGATCCTGTCGGTCTGCGACGGCGTGGTCCTGACGCTGGCGGGCGCGACCGGAGAGATGTTCCCGACCGGCGCCCTGACCGGGCTGATCGGCGGTCCGCTGTTGATCTGGCTGCTGCCGCGACTGCGCGGCTCGACCCCGCCGGGGACCGAAACCGCCGAGGGCATTGCGCCGCGCCTTGCCCATCCGGTCACCTTTCTGATCGTGTTCGGCCTTGCCGGGTTGGCTTTGGCCGGGTTGCTGGCATGGATCGGGCGGGTTCCGCATGGCTGGGCCGTGCTGGACTGGGACAGCTTCAACGCCTTCTTGCCCCTGCGCCTGCCGCGCATCGTCGCGGCGGCGGCGGTCGGCGCGCTGTTGGCCATGGCCGGGGCGATCCTGCAGCGGCTGACCGCCAACCCTTTGGCCTCGCCCGAGGTGCTGGGCGTCTCGGGCGGCGCGGCGATCGGCTATGCGCTGACGCTTTTCGCCACCGGCACGCCAATCCCGGCGCTGCAGATGCTGGGCACGATGCTGGGCGGCGCGATGGCGCTGGCGCTGGTCGCGGCCTATGCGCGCAGGCGGGATATGCCTGCCGAACGCGTGCTGCTGGCGGGGATCTCGGTCTCGGCGATGGCGGCGGCGGTGCTGTCGGCGATCATGGCGACCGGCAGCGCCCAATCATGGCAGGTGCTGGCATGGTTGAGCGGTTCTTCCAGCACGGTGGGCTGGTGGCAGGCCGCTTCGCTGGGCGGACTGGCGGTTCTAGTTCTGGTGCTGGCCCGGATGGCGGCGCGCTGGTTGCAGATCCTGCCGCTGGGACCCGAGGTCTCGCTGGGGCTTGGCCTGCCGCTGGACCGTGCGCGGGTCGGGCTGATCGCGCTGGCGGGGGTGGCCACGGGGGCCGCGACCGTGCTGGTCGGACCGGTCAGCTTTGTCGGGTTGATGGCCCCGCATCTGTCGCGGCGCATCGGCTTTGCGCGGGCACAGGACCATATCGCCGGATCGGCGCTGATCGGCGCGATCCTGATGATCGCCGCCGATTTCGGCGCGCGCATGGCCGGTTTCCCTTATGAATTGCCGCTGGGGCTGTTCGCCTCGCTTCTGGGTGCGCCATGGCTTTTGTGGCTGATGATGAGGATGAGGCGATGACCGATCCGCTGTTCACCATATCCGGTCTTTGCGTCGATGTGCCGGGGCGCAGGTTGCTGGACCGTCTGGACCTGAACCTGCCGCGCGGGCAGGTCGTGGCGCTGATCGGGCATAACGGCTCGGGGAAATCCACGCTGCTCAAGGTGCTGGCGCGTCAGGTGCAGGCCTCGGGCGGACAGGTGGGTTTCCTTGGCCGGGCACTGACCGACTGGCTGCCGCGCGACTATTCCCGTGCGCTGGCCTTCATGCCTCAGACGACGCCTCCGGCCGAAGGCATGACCGTGCGCGAGTTGGTCGCCCTTGGCCGTTACCCGTGGCATGGCGCTTTGGGTCGCTTTGGCGCGGCTGACCATGCCGCCGTCGCGGCGGCGCTTGAGGAATGCGCGATCACCCCCTTGGCCGATCGGCTGGTCGATACGCTGTCCGGGGGTGAGCGGCAGCGGGCGTGGCTGGCGATGATGGTCGCGCAAGAGGCCGGTGCCCTGCTGCTGGATGAGCCGATCTCGGCCCTTGATATCGCCCATCAGGTCGAGGTGCTTTCACTGGTCCGCCGCATGTGCCATGAGCAGGATCGCAGCGCGATCGTCGTGCTGCACGAGGTGAACATGGCCGCACGTTTCTGCGACCATGTGGTCGCGCTGAAGGCCGGGCGGATCGCCATGCAGGGCACGCCCCGCGAATTGATGACCCCCGAGGCGCTGCAGCGTATCTATGGCCTGCCAATGCAGGTCCTGCTGCGCGAGGATGGCGGCCGCGTCGCCGTTCCCGCCTGAATGAACGACCGGGCCTGACTGGAAGATAGGACTGAGAATGCTGCGCGATTTCTTCGCATATTACCGCCCTTGGATGGGTCTGTTCTGGCTGGATTTCGGCTGCGCCGTTCTGGCCGGCTTGCTGGAGCTGGCCTTTCCGGTGGCGATCACCGCTTTCATCGACCACCTCTTGCCGCAGGGCAACTGGGGCCTGACCGTCGCCGCCGCCGTGGGCCTGATGGCGCTTTACGCGATCAATACCGGGCTGATGTCCATCGTGATCTATTGGGGCCACATGCTGGGCATCAATATCGAGACCGAGATGCGCGCCCGTGCTTTTGACCACCTGACGCGGCTGTCATGGCGCTGGTTTGACCGCGCCCGCACCGGCAAGCTGGTCGCCCGCGTCACCCGCGATCTGGAGGAGATCGGCGAGGTCGCCCATCACGGCCCCGAGGACGCCTTTATCGCGCTGATGACCTTTGTCGGTGCGTTCCTGCTGATGTTCTGGATCCATCCAAACCTTGCGCTGATCGTTGCCCTGATCGTGCCGGCGATGCTGGGGCTGGTCATCGTCTATGGCGGGCGCATGACCCAGACATGGCGCGCGATCTATGCCCGCGTCGGCGATTTCAACGTCCGGCTGGAAGAGGCCCTTGGCGGTGTCCGCGTCGTGCAGGCCTTTGGCAACGAGGCCCATGAATCCGAGCTTTTCGCCGCCGATAACCAAAGCTACCGCAAGACCAAGCTGCAGGCCTACAAGGTCATGGCCGTGTCCTCGGCGCTGCAATACATGGGGCTGCGGCTGGTGCAGGTCATCGTCATGGTGGTCGGCGCGGGCTATGTGCTGTCCGGCGATCTGACCACCGGCGGCTTTGTTGGCTTCCTGCTGCTGGTTGGCGTTTTCTATCGCCCGCTGGAAAAGATCGCTGCCGTGATTGAGACCTATCCCCGCGGCATCGCCGGTTTCCGCCGCTATCAGGAATTGTTGGCGACCGAGCCCGAGATCGCCGACGCGCCCGATGCAGTGGACGCACCGGCGCTGAAAGGCGACATCCGCTTTGAGAAAGTCAATTTCGCCTATGAGGGCGGCCGCCAGATCCTGGACGGCATCGACCTGACCATCCGCGCGGGCGAGACTGTGGCCTTTGTCGGCCCTTCGGGGGCAGGCAAGACCACTTTGCTGGCCCTGCTGCCGCGCTTCTATGAGCCGACTTCGGGCCGGATCACCGTGGACGGCCTTGCGCTGGACCAGATGAAGCTGAACAGCCTGCGCCGCCAAATCGGTCTGGTCAGTCAGGATGTGTTCCTGTTCGGCGGGACCTTGCGCGAAAACATCGCCTATGGCCGTCTGGGCGCGACAGATGCCGAGGTGCTGCGCGCCGCTGAACAGGCCCAGCTTGGCCCGATGATCGCGACCCTGCCGGATGGGCTGGATACAGTCGTCGGAGAGCGCGGCGTGATGCTGTCGGGCGGGCAAAAGCAGCGCGTGGCGATTGCGCGCGCGTTCCTGAAGAACCCGCCGATCCTGATTCTGGATGAGGCCACCTCGGCCTTGGACAGCCAGACCGAGCGTGAAATCCAGTCGGCGCTGGACGCGCTGGCGGTGGGGCGCACCACGCTGGTCATCGCGCACCGTCTGGGCACGATCCGCCATGCGGATCGCATCGTTGTCATGCAGGACGGCAAGATTGTCGAAAGCGGCCAGCATGGGCCGCTGATCGCGCAGGGCGGCGTTTACGCCCGGCTGTCAGGCTGACCCCAATAGGCGGCAGCCGTGAACTGCCGCTTGTTCAACCCGCGCGTTGCCAGATGGCGGCGCGCCTCGCGGGCTTGGGTGGCATGGCCCGCGAACCAGACATGCAGATCGCCCTCGGGGGCAATGTTGCAATCCGCCAGCGCCGTCAGCAGATCGTCGCAACGGGTGACGCGGAGGTCATCGGCCAGCTCGGCCATGTCCTCAACTGCCGCGCGGACAAAGGCGCGGACCTCACCCCTGGCAATGGCCAGCATCCGACGGATCGCGGGCAAAGCGGTCTCATCGCCGAACAGCCAGATCGAGGCCGCATCGGAACACCAACCGCCGCCCGGACCCATCAGGCCGACGGCCTCGCCGGGCTGGACCCGCGCCGCCCAGTCGCAGGTCGGGCTGCCCTCATGGGCGAAAATGTCGAACTCGACCCAATTGTCGCGCTGGTCGGCGACGGTATAGACCGGACGGTGCAATGCATCCTCGCCCTCGGGCCAGCGGGTGCGGCCATTCGCGGCGATGCGCGGCCAGACCGGTTGGCGGCCCTGCGGGGCGATCAGCAGACGGAAATGCAGGTTGCTCTGGCCGAACCGCCCGGCATCCGGACCCGACACGCGGACTCGGACAAATCCCGGCGTCTGCTGCACGACGCTTTCGACTCGCATCAGCGCCAGACCCGGTGCCAAGGCACCTTCATCCACATTGTCCCAGATGATCGCCATGCCGTGGCTTTCGAAAAGCTCGGTGGCGCTGTCCTGTAACACGCCGATCAGGCGCTGCTCGGGGGCGCGGAGTTCGATCCGCACTGCGCCGTCCTCGGGGATTAGGCAAAGCTCACTACCCCAGACATGCATGGTCAGCGAAGTAGGTGTCTCGATCAGGTCGATTTCCCATTCCGCAGCCCGCGCCCGCAAGAGGGCCGAAGCCGCGCCAGAGGCCGTGGACAGCATCCCTGTGCTGCGATGCGGACGGATCGGGAACATGGCGGACCTTCCTGCTGTGTCACTCCGGACCTTATAACCAACTGAAACAATCAGCAATTAGGTGCGGAACAAAAATCGGATTCTGCGGATTTCGTCGGGAACCGTTTGCGCGGCAGGGAATTGGTCCCGGGGTGGAGTGGAATGGATTATGGGCGATTGGCTGCGGCCAATCAGGACCGGAACAGGGCAATCCGTCGCGATATTGCGGTGGGCCGCCATGCAAATGGGGCGAAATCGATCATGACGGATGAGCAACTCGCGCTCGCACGCAGCATGATGATGACACGGGTTCCTGCCGCGACGGACGATGAGACGGCCCCGATGATCACGCCGGTGTCCTTCAGCCTGCTGGCGATCGACCGCTCTGGGTTGACCGTGCGCTTTGTCGACGCCGAAGGCGTGCTGCTGGACCTGCATCTGAACAGCGCCGTCGCCCATGCGCTGGGACATTGCGTCGGGACAGCCCAGGAATTCGGAGACGATACCCCACCTAATTGATCGCGATCAGGGAACCGGATTGCGACAAGGCAGTTTCTGATCTGGCGGTGTTCCGTGCGCATTCCGGCATGGGCAAGGCCCTTCCTTGCGGATGTATCGGAGACTTGTGCTCATGCCGATCCTGATCAGTTCCGTAGCGCTTGCCATGACCAGCGCGGTGGTGGCCTTTGCCTTGGGATGCTCTCTGCCCAAGGTTATGGCCATCTATATCGGCAGTGGGGTTCTGGCCGTTTTCGCACAGGCACTTCTGCGCAATCTGATCTTGCCGACTGAAAACCGGGGCTAAAGAACAGTCTTCAGTCCCTGTTGGGCGGGTTGCGGCATTGGCATCCCGGTCTGCGGTTCAGTGTCGTAAATGCCCTTGGCCAGACGCTGCGCATTGCCAAAGATCACCCCCGCAATCAGCCATGTGATCGGCGTTGCCGTGGCATTGGGCAGGATATCGACCAGATTGGTCGCCAGCATCATCGACAGACAGGCCAGCGGCAGCAATTCGCGATCCATGCTGCGGTCGGCCCGATGACGATGGGCGACACGCGCCAAGGCCCAGATCGGGCCAAGCAGCATCAGGAAATGGCACATGTAGCCAAGGATGCCCAGGCTGCCCAGCCAGATCACCCACAAGCCGTCGGGGATGGCCGAGATCCTGCCACTCCAGGAATCGAAGTACAGTGAACGCCCGCCGCCGCCCCAGCCGAACAAGGGCCGCTCCATGGCGCGTTCCAGCAGCTTTTCCTCGTTCATGAGGCGGAATTCCAGCGAGGCACCACGATCGAGCGAGATCGATTTCGCCGTCTCGACGATAGCCTCCAGCGGCACCAGCGAGGTCGTGCGCAGGATCGGATAGGCAAAGGCCGCGGTTCCCGCGATCAGTGCGACGCGGATGATCAGCTGCGGGCGGCCCAGCAGCACCAGCGGCATCGACAGGATCGACAGCATCAACGCGCCCGCCGATTTGCAGATTACCACCAGCAGCGCCAGATATCCGGCACGCAGGATATTGCGCCGACTGGGCTCAAGTCGGGCCAGCCCGATCGCAGCCAGAAACGTCATCAGGGTCAGCGAGGCAACCCATAGCGGATGTTCCAGAAACACGATGGGACGGAACCCGCCATATCGCATGGTCTGGCTGAAATCATGCTGGAAATAGCCATAGACCCAGACGTTCACCTGTGGGCTGAATCGGACCTCGACCCACATGAAGAAGGAATAGACCAGCATCGCCGCCAGCAGGATCTGCAGGAATAACCGCGCACCCTCGGCATTCCACAACAGCCTGTAGGCCAGCAGGAAGGGCAGGATCTCGATATAAGCGCGCATCAGATCGCCAATAGCGAACGTGGCCGAGATGCCGGGGCGGTAGGTGATCCCCTCCTGGATCGGGTCGGAATTGGTCGCGGCGGTCAGCAGCGGGGACATCAGCGCCAGCACCACCAGCACCGTCATGAAGGCACCTTTGGGGGGCGGCGCGGGGACGGCCTTGTCACTGTCCTTTTGCAAAAAGATCATCAGCGCGACCATCAGCGCCGGCAGAGCGGGTTTGCTCAGGATCGGCAAGCCGGGCAGCATGATGGCAAAGCCCGGTGCAAGATACAGGTAACCGCCAAGGATCGACCAGATCGCCGCGCGTTGCCAGTCCAGACGCGAAAACAGGATTCCGACCACGACAGGGAAAGTCAGCAGGGCGACCGGAGGCAGCATCGGGGCGCTTTTCTGTCAGGCCAGCCGCTTGGTCCCGGTGACCGGGGCCTCGCGCGGGTTGGCATGATTGATGGACGACATCCGGAACAGAACCGCGACCCCTGCGTGACAGATATTGACCATCAACCTAGCCGCAAGCCAGCCACGCCCGCAAACGAAAAGGGCGGCCATCACAGGCCGCCGCTTCGGGTTTCGGGTCCGGGCGTCTTAACCCAGCGAGAAATGCGACAGCACCAGATAGAGCCCGGCCGAGAGCAAGGCCGAGAAGGGCACGGTAATCACCCAGGCCATTGCCACCGTCACCGCATGCGAGCGGCGCACCAGCTTGCGGCGGCGGCGCTCCTCGGGCGGGACGACCTTGCCCTTTTGCAGGCCCAGCATGCGGGCGCGACGCTCGGCATGCCATTCGCGGAAAAAGCCCACGCCAAAGATCCCGCCGACCGCAATATGGGTCGAGCTGACCGGCAGGCCCAGCCAGCTGGCAACGATCACGGTCACCGCCGCCGACAGCGCCACGCAATAGGCGCGCATCGGGTTCAGCTTGGTGATCTGGTCGCCGACCAGCATGATCAGCTTGGGCCCAAACAGCATCAGGCCCAGCGAAATGCCGATCGCGCCGATGATCATGACCCAGCTGGGGATGCTGACGCTGGCCTCGACCGAACCGGCCTGCACGGTATGGACGACGGCGGCCAGCGGGCCGACCGCATTGGCCACGTCATTCGCGCCATGGGCAAAGGACAGCAGCGCGGCAGAGACGATCAGCGGCAGCGAGAACAGCACGCGCAGCGACTTCTTTCGGTTTTCCAGCCCGCGCGATTGCCGTTCGATCAGCGGGCGCGAGGCCAGCCAGCAGGCGACGCCGATGGCGATGCCGATGGCGACTGCGGTGGGCGAGTCGACCTCGATGATGCGGCGCAGACCCTTGAGCGCCAGATAGGTGGCAAAGACGCCAGCCATCAGCCCGGTCAGGATTGGCACCCATTTGCGCGCCGCCGCCAGCTTGTCGTCGACATAGGCGATCTTGGCCTTGATGAAGGCCAGCAGGGCCGCCGCAATGACACCCCCCATCACCGGAGAGATCACCCAGCTTGCCGCGATGCTGGTCATCTGGCTCCAGTTGACCGCGTCAAAGCCCGCCGCGACCACGCCCGCGCCAACCACACCACCGACAACGGAATGGGTGGTCGAGACCGGCGCACCAAGCACCGTGGCCAGGTTGATCCACAAGGCCGCCGCGATCAGCGCCGACAGCATCAGCCAGACAAAGGTCGCGCTGTCCGCCACCACCTCGGGTGAGACGATGCCCGAGGAAATCGTGCTGACCACGTCCCCGCCCGCAATCAGCGCACCGGCGGTTTCGCAGATGGCGGCGATGACAAGGGCCGAACCCATGGTCAGTGCCTTCGCACCGACCGCCGGGCCCATGTTGTTGGCCACGTCATTCGCACCGATGTTCAGCGCCATATAGGCCGCAACCACCGCCGCGCCGACGATCACCAACCCCGAGGGGCTGGCTCCGATCAGTGCCAGCGCCACCAGCGCCACGCCGATCACGAAAAGCAATGCCAGACCCGGCGCGACAAGCGGGCGCGAGATCGTGGCCGTCGCCTGCTCCAGCACGCTGATCCGACCCAGATCCTTGTCCAAGGTCTTCCACTGGTTCCGGGGGCCGTCGCCCTGCCGGAGTTGTTCATCCGCGTTGGTCACTCGTTACATGCCTGTCATATTTGGCCGAAATTCGGGGGGCACATACAGTGCGTTCCCCCGTGGCACAACCAGATTGGCAATCTCACGCAGCGGAAGCCGATTTGTCGCATGGGCGGGGCATGCGCCCGCTGGCCGTCGTCCCACCATTGTTCAGAGCGCAACCTCGCGGCGCAAAGCCATGCCCTCAAGCATCACCGCGCCGACTGTGGTCGAAACAGGCTCCTGTGCGATCAGCAGCTGATCATTGATCCACGGCACCTAGAAGCGTTGTGCTGATGGCCAGCAACCGGGTCTGCATCGGCAGATCGGGAATGGTCAACCTTGAGCCGATGCGTCGTGTCTTACTGAAGCTTTCCGACTTCCTTGTAGAATTTCTCGGCACCCGGATGCAGCGGGATGCCCGCGCCCTTGGTGGCATTGTCCAACGTGATCTGGTTGCCCTTGGCGTGACCCGCAGCGAACAGCTTCTGGGTCGTCTCACTATAGATCGTCTTGGTGATGTCATGGATCAGCTGCTCGGGCTGATCGGCGCTGGTCACCAACTGAGCACCTACCGAGATCGTAGGAACGGCAGCGGTCTGCCCGTTATAGGTCCCGGCAGGAAAGCTGTCGGCAGAAAAGAAGCGATATTTCTCGCGCAGCTTGTCGGCAGCCTCGCCGTCGATCGGGATCAGCTTGACGTCATGCTGGCTGGCCAGTTCCGCAATCGCGCCCGCGGGATAGCCACCGACAAAGAAGAACGCGTCCATCGCCCCGTCCCGCATGCGATCGGCGGCCTGATCGGGCTTCAGGAACTCGGCGCTGATATCGGCCTCGGACAGACCATAGGCTTCAAGAATGATGCGGGCATCGACCAGCGTGCCGGAACCCGGCTCATCCAAAGACACCTTCTTGCCCCTGAGATCGGCGACGGTTTCGATCCCGGCATCGGCGCGGGCCACCAGATGGATGCTTTCTGGATATAGATTGGCGATCAGGCGCAGCTTTTCGACGGCAGGTCGGCCTTCCCACAGGCCGGTGCCCGTCTGCGCCCAATAAGCCACGTCGGACTGGGTGAAACCGGCGTCGATCCGACCCGCAGCGATCGCCTCGATATTGTCGACCGAGCCATTCGAGGCCAGCGCGGTCGCGACCAGTCCCGGCAGACCGCAGGGGCCGCCATTTTCGCAGGGGCGCGATCCGGGCGGGTTCGAGATCGCATTCGCGATCAAACCGCCCATCGGGTAATATGTGCCCGCGGTGCTGCCCGTGCCGATGCGGAAAAAGCTCGGTTCCTGTGCCGCCGCGCAATGGGTCAGAAGCCCAACCGCGACCGCGATCCCAAGAATGATGCGTCTGTTCACGACATGTCTCCGGTTACTTTCGCACCAGCCTAGCATGAGCGCGCGGCCGGGCCAAAGCTGCCCCTTGGCGGGCGTGGCATAACCGCGCATTATCAAGGCCATTACCCATTAGAAATTTATCTGATCGATACATTGGCCTAATACTTTCCACAGAAGCGCGAGTCACCGAAAGCCGACCCATCAAGGCGGCCCGGTCGCAAGTCAGCGGAAGGAAGATGAACATGGACGACAAGACGGTAAAATCCGGCGGCGGCTGCCCGGTCATGCATGGGGCAAACCGCAACACGCGGGTCAGCGCGCGGTCGAACCGCGAATGGTGGCCGAACCAGCTGAACCTGAAGATCCTGCATCAGGACAATGCCCAGCTGAACCCGCTGGGCGAGTCGTTCAACTATGCCGAAGAGTTCAAGAAGCTCGACCTGGAAGCGGTCAAAGCCGACCTGCGGCAGGTGATGACCGACAGCCAGGACTGGTGGCCGGCCGATTGGGGTCATTATGGCCCCCTGTTCATCCGCATGGCGTGGCACAGCGCCGGGACCTATCGCACCGCCGACGGTCGTGGCGGCGCCCGTGCTGGCGCCCAGCGTTTTGCGCCGCTGAACTCGTGGCCGGATAACGTCAACCTGGACAAGGCCCGCCGCCTGATCTGGCCGATCAAGCAGAAATACGGCAACAGCCTGAGCTGGGCCGACCTGCTGATCCTGACCGGCAACGTCGCGCTGGAATCGATGGGCTTCAAGACCTTCGGCTTTGGCGGCGGTCGTCCCGATGTCTGGGAACCGCTGGAAGACATCTACTGGGGTTCGGAAATCGAATGGCTGGCGCTGACCGGCTCGCAAGGCAGCCGCTATTCGGGCGAGCGTGAGCTGGAAAGCCCGCTGGCCGCCGTGCAGATGGGCCTGATCTACGTCAACCCGGAAGGCCCGGATGGCAATCCCGACCCGATCGCCGCAGCAAAGGACATCCGCGTTACCTTTGGCCGCATGGCCATGAATGACGAGGAAACCGTCGCGCTGATCGCTGGCGGCCATACCTTTGGCAAGACCCACGGCGCTGGCGATGCGGCCCATGTCGGCTCGGACCCGGAAGGCTCGGCGATTGAGCTGCAGGGCTTCGGCTGGGCCAGCACCCATGGCACCGGCATTGGCGGCGACACGATCTCGTCGGGGCTGGAAGTCGTCTGGACCCAGACGCCGACCGAATGGAGCCAGAATTTCTTCAAGAACCTGTTCGAATTTGAATGGGAACTGACCAAATCGCCCGCCGGCGCGCATCAGTGGAAGCCCAAGGGCGATGCCGGTGCAGGCTCGGTTCCGGACGCGCATGATCCGTCGAAACGCATCGCGCCGTCGATGCTGACCACCGACCTGTCGCTGCGCTTCGACCCGATCTATGAGGCGATTTCGCGTCGCTTCTACGAAAATCCCGATCAGTTCGCGGACGCCTTTGCCCGCGCATGGTTCAAACTGACCCACCGCGACATGGGGCCGAAGAACCTGTATCTGGGTCCGGAAGTTCCCGCCGAAGACCTGATCTGGCAGGACCCTATCCCGGCCCCCGACTACCCGCTGATCGATGCAGCGGACGTGACCGATCTGAAGGCGCGGGCTCTCGCCTCGGGCCTGACCTCGGCTGAACTGATCGAAACCGCATGGGCCTCGGCCTCGACCTTCCGTGGCTCGGACTATCGCGGCGGCGCCAATGGTGCGCGCATCCGTCTGGCCCCGCAGAAGGATTGGGAAGCCAACCAGCCCGAGCAACTGGCCCGCGTCCTGTCGGTGCTGGAAGGGATCAAGGCCGAATTCGACGCCAAGGGCGCGAAGAAGGTCTCGATCGCGGATCTGATCGTTCTGGCAGGCGACGCGGCGGTGGAAGCTGCGGCCAAGGCTGCCGGTCACGACCTGTCGCTGCCCTTCGCCGCCGGGCGTGGTGACGCGACGCAGGACCAGACCGATGTCGAAAGCTTCGACTGGATGGAGCCGATGGCCGATGGCTTCCGCAACTACCAGCGCAAGCAATTCAAGAACGCGGCCGAGGAACTGCTGATCGACCGCGCCCAGTTGCTGCAACTGACCGCGCCGGAAATGACCGTGCTGGTCGGCGGCTTGCGTGCGTTGAACGCCAATTACGGCGGCACCGCGCATGGCGTCCTGACCAACCGTCCGGGCCAGCTGACGAACGACTTCTTCGTCAACCTGCTCAGCATGGACACGGTCTGGAAGGCCCAATCGGATGCGCAGGACGTGTTCGACGGCACCGATCGCAAGACCGGCGCGCCGAAATGGACCGCGACCCGCGTCGATCTGGTCTTTGGCTCGAACTCGCAATTGCGCGCCATCGCCGAGGTCTATGCCCAGAACGATGCCAAGGCCAAGTTCGTGGCCGACTTCGCCAAGGCCTGGAGCAAGGTGATGAACGCCGACCGCTTCGATCTGAAGTGATGCAAAGGCCGCGAGGTTTGAAATGACTTCAAATCCTCGCGGCAACATACTGAAAATAAAACGCGCGCCGGGTGTGGCGCGCGTTTCTGTTTGGTCAGCCAGCGGCGACTTGTGGCAAGATCCAGATGCCCTCGGCTGGAACCGCGTTCACCCGCAGGTCGCAGCCATAGGCGTGGGACAGGGTGGCATCCGTCAGGACTTCGGCAGGGGTGCCTTGGGCCAGGACCTCGCCCTTGCCCATCAGGATGACTTTCTGCGCGAAAAGCGCGGTCAGGTTCAGGTCATGCATGACGGCGATCACGCCGCCACCGCGCCGCGCATAATCGGCGGCCAGCCGCATGACCGTCAGCTGATGCGCGATATCGAGGCTGCTGACCGGCTCATCCAGAAACAGCCAGCGCGGACCTTGGTCATCGACGGGCTGCCAGACCTGCGCCAGGACGCGGGCCAATTGCACGCGCTGCTGTTCGCCCCCGGAAAGCTGCTGGTAATGCCGCCCCGAAAAGCCGGGCAGGTCGACGGCGGCCAATGCTGCCGGGACCAGCGCATCGGCACGCTCGCCCCGCGCCTCAAGGCCGATGCGCACAACCTCGGCCACGGTGAAGGGGAATGACAGGGCAGCGGCCTGCGGCAGCACGCCCCGTCGGCGGGCCAGATCCTCGGGCGCGAAGGCGTCCAGATCGCGCCCGCCCAGCCGGATCGCACCACGATGCGGAAGCTCTCCGGTCAAGGCCCGCATCAGGGTGGTCTTGCCCGAGCCGTTCGGACCGACGATGGCGGTGAACTGACCAGCCTCGGCCTGTAGCGAGACGCCGTTCAGGATGCGCTTGCGGCCGATGCTAACCGCGATGTCTTGGGCGATCAGGCTCACAGGTCCAGCACTCCGCGATTGCGCAACAGGATCCACAGGAAGAACGGCCCGCCGATCATCGCAGTGACGATGCCGATGGGAAGTTCCGCCGGGGCAATCAGCGTGCGGCTGGCCATATCGGCCCAAAGCAGCATGACCGCGCCCAGAAGGCCGGAATTGACCAGCAGCCAACGGTGATCCGGCCCGCTGGCCAGCCGCAGCAGATGCGGCACAACAATGCCGACAAAACCGATCCCGCCCGAGACCGCGACCGCAGCCCCGGTGGCCGCAGCGACGGTCAGGATGGCGCGGTTCTTGACCCGTTGGACGCGGATGCCGACATGGCCCGCGGCAGCCTCGCCCAAGGCAAGGGCGTTCAAGCCGCGCGCCAGTGCTGGTGCGGACAATACCGCCAGCACCATGATCGGAGCGGCGGCCAGAAGCTTCGGCCAGTTCGATCCGGCCAGCGATCCCAGACCCCAGAAGGTCAGATCCCGCAGCTGGCTGTCATTGGCGCGCAGGATGACAAGGCCCGCCACCGCGCTGAGGATCGCACCAAGCGCGATGCCCGCCAGCAACATGGTCGCGACCGAGGTCCGACCCCGCCGCGTGGCAATTCGATACAGGGTCAGCGTGGTGACCCAACTGCCGACAAAAGCTACGACCGGCACGAGATACCAGCCAAATATCCCGGCGACCGAGGCAGGCAGCGCCGCGCCCCAGACGATCGCCAGAATAGCGCCCAGTGACGCGCCAGAACTGACACCGACCAGCCCCGGATCGGCCAGCGGATTGCGAAACAGCCCCTGCATCAGCGCACCGGACACGGCTAATGCCGCGCCGACACAGATCCCCATCAGCACCCGGGGCAGGCGGATGTCCAGAAGCACCACCCGATCCTGAACCGCCAGCTCACGCCCGGCCAGCAGGTCCGAGACGGCGCGGGTCAGCGAGGTTCCCGACGCGCCCCAGCCCAGCGACAGCACGGAGCTGGCCAGCAGCAGGACGACAAGCACCCGGCAGGTCAGGCGGGCGCGATGGCTGCGATCGCCGTCGATCCGTGGCATGTCGGGGCTGATCGCCACCATCACGAGCCTCCGTAAACCAGACCGTGCAGCTCGATCGCCGCTTCGCCGGTCCGGGGGCCGAAGCCCAGCAGTTTCAGCCCGTCCATGATGACGATGCGGCCATCCCGGCCCGCCGGGGTCTGGGCGATGGCGGGCATCGTTTGGGCGGATTGCTTGGCCGCCTCAAGGCTGTCGCCGCCATTCGCGGTCGCATCGGCCTTGGCGTCGCCGCGCTGCATCATCAGGATGACGTCGGGGGCGGCCTTGATCACCGCCTCATCGGTCAGGGGCTTGTAGCCCTGAATATCCGCCAGCGCATTCTGCGCCCCGGCCAGCCGGATGATGCCATCTGCGGATGTGCCCGTGCCGCCCGCCATGACCCGCCCGCCTTGCAGCGACAGGACGAACAGCACCTTTTTCGGCTGACCCACGGCCTTGGCCTTGCTTTCCGCATCAGTCAATTGCGCCGCCAGCTTTTCATGCAGCGCGTGGCCCTTTTCGGGCACGCCAAGCGCCTCGGCCACGGCATCGACCTTGGCCAGCACGCCCGCAGCATCATAGCCCTCGGCCACCGTCACATAGGGCAGATTGGCCGATTTCAGCACCGAGACCGCCTCGGGCGGACCCGCGCCTTCTTCGGCAAGGATCAGATCGGGCGACACCGACAGCACGCCTTCGGGGGAAAGCGCGCGCATGTAGCCGACATCGGTCAGGGCATTGGCCTCGGGTGGCCAATTCGAGGTCGTGTCGCGCCCGACCAGCCGGTCCTGTTCGCCAAGCGCATAGACCAGTTCCGTCACCGCGCCACCGATGGCCAGCACGCGGCTGGCCTCGGGATAGGTTTCGGCATGGGCAGGCGCCGCCAGCAGCAGCGCGAGAGCCAGCCGTTTCATTCGGCGGCCTCGGCCAGCACCGGCAGCCCCTGAACCAGCGCCGCCCATTCAGCCGCATCGCCGCCCTTTTCGGGGCGCAGGCCGAAGCATTGGAAGATCAGCGCGCCTTCCGCGTCAAACGCCTCGACCGAGATTGCCGGACCGCGCTTGGTCGGCTTTTCGACCGCCCAGACCTCGGCGATGTGGTCGCCGCGCAGATGCAGGTTGAAGCGCGGGTCCAGCACGTTCAGCCACGGACCCATCGGTTTCAGCGACTCGATGCGGCCGGAATGGATCTCGATGCAGCCCATGTTGCCGACAAAGAACATGATGCCGACATTGCCCGCATGGACGCGTTCGAGCAGGGCGGGGACCGCATCCACCGCCAGCGGGCGGACATAGGGCGCACCCGCGACGCGGTACGCGCCCAGACGGTTCATCTTGAGGCGATGGATCAGGGTGTTGAACTGGTGGGTGTCGGTCATTTCGGACCATTCACGGCGCAGTGCGTCGATACGCTCGGGCGCGGCCTTGGCGGGCTCGACCGGCGCGCGCACACCGAATTCGGCGCTGTCGGACTGGTCGGCCACGACCAGATCACGCTTCAGTGCCTGCCATGCGGTCAGGTCCGAGGTCTCGCGCAGGTGGACCTTGTGGACCGCGTCGCCCGCCGCGTCGAAGACCTGAACCGAGCGCTTCACGCTCGCCTCGGTTTCCTTCTCGACCGCAAAGGCATGGACCCAGTGGCGCGGAAAGAAGCGCATGTCGATTTCCGCATCCAGCGTCATCGCGGCATGCTCGCCGTCGTGGAACTCGTTATAGGTCCCGACCTTTTCGATCACGCAGGAGCGGTTGCGGGTCAGCGCCATGACCTCGCCCAGCGACTGGATCGCGGGGATCAGGCGGCCCAGCGTCGGGTCGATGCGCTGCACGCCATGTCCGACATGGGCCAGAACCAGCGCGGCCTCGGGCAGACCAAGTTTGGCGGCCAGATCGACCGGGCGGCCGGTATCCTCGGCCTGAAGGCGGCGCAGGTCGGCGGGGCTATGGGTGGTCATGGTGGCAGCCTTTATCGTTGTTAATCTTATGGTTGTGCCCGAATTAACGGGGCGAATGTATCATTGACAGTTTTACTCGGAAAACTTAACGCAGCGCAAGATGCCAGCCGTTCGCCAGCAAAAAACTTAAGAAACGCAAGGGGACATAATGTCACGACTCCCGCTCCGCATCGCGCTGCTTGCCAGCACGACCTGCCTGACGGCTCTGGCGATCACCGCTCCGGTCTGGGCACAGGACGCTGCTGCCACCGCCGCGACCGAGGAAAAATTCCTGCTGGACCCGCTGGTCCTGCGCGCCGGGCAGCCGAAAGTGGCCTCCGAGGTGCCGCAGTCGGTTTCGGTCGTCGGGCAGCAGCAGCTTGACGATATTGCGCCGATCCATATCGGTGAGGTGCTGGACACGGTTCCGGGCGTCGCGGGCACCGGTTCGGGCAGCTTCTTTGGTCAGGGCTTCAACATCCGCGGCTTTGGCGCGAACGGTCTGGCCGGGGGCGAGGCGGGCATTGTCCAGCTGATCGACGGCGAGGAGAAGTACTACGAATCCTATCGTCAGGGCTCGCTGTTCGTCGAACCCGACTTCCTGCGTCAGGTCGAGGTTCTGCGTGGCCCGGGCTCGTCCACGCTTTACGGTGCGGGCGCGCTTGGCGGTGTGATCGCGATGGAGACGATCGAGGCATCAGACCTGATCGAAGAGGGCAAGACCTTTGGCGGCAAGGCCAAGATCGGCTTTGCCTCGAACCCGGACAGCATTCTGGGCAGCGTCGCGCTTGGTTGGCGTCCGGCCGAGGATTTCGAAGCCGTCGCGGCCTTCGCATGGCGCAAGCTGGGCGACACCAAGGATTCCGATGGCAACACCACCATCCGTTCGGATTCAAGCACGCCGAACGTGCTGCTGAAGGCCAAGAAGACCTTTGGCGACCAATATGTCGCGTTCTCGTATCAGCATCTGGAAGCCAAGGGCGACAATCAGGACTTCGATCAGATGCACGGGGCGCAGAAGGATCTGTTCTATCCCGGCTTCTCGTGGGGGGTGGGCGACATCACCACGCGCGACCAGACCGCCAAGGCGGAATGGGGCTGGAACCCGGCCGATAACCGCTACATCGACCTGACCGCAGCCCTGTCCTACACGAACACGATGAAGGACGTGCAGCAGGGCGACGACCCGGCCGAGCCGATCATGGATTCGCTGCTGGGCAAGCGCGACTACCGGTTGTGGAAGTTCAAGCTGAACAACGTGGCCGACCTCTCGGGCGACAGCTATGAGCATTTCCTGATCACCGGGGCGGAAATCTGGAAGCAGGACCGTTCGTCCAGCGTGCCGTCCTCGTCCCACCCCGAGGGTTACACCCGCGGCTGGTCGGTCTATGCCCTGTCCGAAGTCACCTGGGACCGGCTGACGGTCAATTCCGGCCTGCGCTACGAAAAACAGCGCACCGAACCCAAGGACAGCGTCAGCTTTGACGCCGATGAGCGCAGCTTTGAGGCGGTCGAACCGCAGATCGCCGCGATCTATCGCCTGAACGATCAATGGTCGGTCTTTGGCTCAGTCGCCTTCGTGAACCGCATCCCGACCGTGGATGAGCTTTACGACGGCTCGATGATCACCGCGCCCAACCCGAACCTGAAGGACGAGAAGGGCAAGAACATCGAGATCGGCACCTCCTATACGGGCAGCTCAATCCTTGCCGAGGGCGATCAGGCGGTGATGAAGGTAACGCTGTATCGCAACCATATCGACGACATGATCATCCGCGCCGGTGCGGGTCCGATGGCCTATTACACCAATATCGAGCGCGCATATCTGAAGGGTGGCGAGCTTGAGGCCAGCTACCTGCTGAACGACTGGGAACTGGGCGCGGCGATCACCGTGACCGAGGGCGTCGATCAGGATGATGTCGATCTGGACACGCTGCAGAACAACCGTCTGATGCTGCAGGCCACCTGGAACGCGAACGAGGCATGGCGCATCGGCGCGCGCAGCACGCTGGCCGCTGGCCGCGACAAGCCCGATGGGACCCATCGCGCGGGTTACGGCGTGCATGACATCTTTGCCTCGTGGTCGCCGCAAGCTGGCGTCGCCGAGGGGATCGAGGTGCAGATGGGCGTCGATAACGTCACCAACACCGATTACACCCCGGCCAGCTGGCTGGGCGGCCCGGCACCGGGACGCAACTTCAAGCTGTCGCTGTCGCGCAAATTCTAAGAAAATCAGGAAAGGCCCGGAAATCTCCGGGCCTTTCGCTTATTGGCCGCGCAGTTTCGCGATGGTGGTCCGGGTCGAGATCTGTTCTGGATCGGTCATCAGTTCGATCACCGTGGGCCGGGCCGAGGCGAAGGCGGCCTTGATCGCGGGCAGGAACTCAGCGGTCTGGGTGACACGGGCGAATTCCGCCCCCAAGCCCCGCGCCAGCGCCCCGAAATCGGTGGTGACGATATCAGTGCCGGAAACACGCCCCGGATGCTCGCGTTCCTGATGCATGCGGATCGTGCCATAGGTGCCGTTGTTGAAGACCAGCACGATCGGACGTCCGCCATGCTGGACGGCGGTGGCGATTTCGGCCCCGCTCATCATGAAGCCGCCATCGCCGACAAAGGCCAGCACCTGCCGAGCCGGGTCCTGCAGAGATACGGCGACAGCGGCGGGGACCGAATAGCCCATCGCCCCGCAGGTCGATCCGATCTGCCGACCCGGACGGCCATAGCGCAGGAACCGCTGCGGCCAGCCGGTATGGTTGCCCGCATCCAGCGTGATGACCGCATCGGCGGGCAGGGCGTCGCGCAGCGCCAGCATCGCCTGTCCCATATCCAGCGGATGGTCATGCGCGGGCGCTTGGGTATCGGCCAGATATTCCTCGCGCAGCGTCTGACGCCAGTCGCCATGCCCGGACAGACCCAGATCCGTTCCTGCCAGCGCAAGAGCCGCAGCGGTCGAATCCGCGGCAATGCCCAAGGTCGGGCTATAGACGCGCCCGATCTCATCGGCATCGACATGGATATGGACAAGCACCTTGCCGGTATCAGGCACATTCAACGAGACATAGTTGCGGGTGGTGATCTCGCCCAGTCGGGCACCGATGACCAGCAGCACGTCGGCTTCGGCCAGTCGGCGGACAAGGCTGGGCGCGACGCCAGTGCCGAAATCCCCGACATAATGGTCCGAGTCATTGTCGATCGCGTCCTGACGCCGGAACGATGTGGCGATCGGCAGGTCATTGTCGGTGGCAAAGCGCAGCAAGGCCTCGGCCCCCTCATCGGTCCAGCCCGACCCTCCGGCCAAGACCAGCGGTCGCTTGGCCCCGCGCAGCACCTGCACGATCCGGGCCACCTGCGCCGAATCCATCGCGGGCGCGGTCGGGACATAGGGCGGGGCGTCGGCCACCTCGACCAATTCGGTCAGCATGTCCTCGGGCAGGGCCAGCACCACCGGACCCGGCCGCCCCGAGGTCGCCACCCGGAACGCCCGCGCCATGTATTCCGGGATGCGGCGGGCATCATCGATCTGTGCCGCCCATTTCGCCACCGGGCCGAACATCTGGCGATAATCGATTTCCTGAAAGCTTTCGCGATCCACCGTGCCGCGTCCGACCTGACCGACCAGCAGGATCATCGGCGTCGAATCCTGATAGGCGACATGCACTCCGATGGCGGCATGGCACGCCCCCGGGCCGCGCGTCACCATGCAGATGCCCGGCCGCCCGGTCAGCTTGCCATAGGCTTCTGCCATGTTCGCGGCCCCGGCCTCGTGCCGGGCATTGTACAGGGTGAAACGGTCGCGCACGTCATGCAGCGCGTCCAGCACCTCAAGATAGCTTTCGCCGGGGACGCAAAAAGCGCAATCCGCGCCATGGATCAGCAGTTGATCGACCAGCACCTGTCCGCCGCTGCGGGAATTCTGCTGTTGTTGCATCCGGCTCTCCTCTGCGATCCGCCCGCCGCCACTGTGGAAGCAAAGCGGCAGGAATGTCGAGACGGCGCGACACAGCCTGAGCTTGCGCATATATTTTAGTTTTCATGCCGAGCCGAGCCTGTATTCTGCTTGCAGGCAGCTGGGAGGCGCCGCGCGCCTTCGGGCTGCGACAAGGGGGAAAGAGATGAATTTGTCCGTCAAGGCGGCGGTCGAGTTGGCACGGCACAATATGCGCCACCAGCCGCGCTCGGCAGCCGCCAGAATTTACGATGACCTGCGTCAGCGCATCCTGTCGCTGGAGCTGCCGCCGGGCGCAAGCCTGCTGCGGGCGGAACTGGCGCAGCGCTACGATGTTAGCCAGACCCCGCTGCGCGACGCGCTGCAGCGGCTGGAGCAGGACGGTCTGGTCGAGATCTTTCCCCAATCGCGGACTTTGGTCACCCGGATCGACGCGACCCGCGTGCAAGAGGCCCAGTTCCTGCGAGTTGCGCTGGAGACCGAGGTGGTGCGCCGTCTTGCCCGCAAGGGCGCACAGGATGTGGTCGATTTCGGCCGCGCCGTGATCGAGCTGCAGCGCAGCCTGGCCACCGACCGCTCGCAATTGCAGCTGTTCCAGGAGATGGACGAGTATTTCCACGGGGTGTTGTTCGGCGGCCTGCAGCAGGACGACCTGCATGCGCTGGTCCGTTCCCGATCGGGGCATCTGGACCGGGTGCGGCGGCTGCAGACCCATGCCGAGGACAAGATCCGCGAGATTTTGCAGGGGCACGAACGGATCGTGGCCGCCATCGAGGCCCGCGACGAGGATGCCGCGGTCGAAGCCATCCGCGTGCATCTGCACAAAGAGCCCGATTGGGTAAACAGCTTCCGCGCCGAGCATCAGGATTACTTCAGCTGAAAACGGGCCTCGGCGGGCGGGACCTCATGCCCTAGCGGCGCTGGCCAGCAGGGCCTTGATCTCGGGGCGGCAGGAACCACAATTCGTTCCCGCCCGCAATGCAGCGCCGACCTCATCGACCGTGGTCAGGCGCTGCGCGCCGATGGTGCTGCGGATCAGGTTCACGCCGACGTTGAAGCAGGCGCAAACCAGCGCGCCGTGATCGGGCCGGTCGCCACCGGGCCTGCCCGCCAGCGCGTCCCCGGCATTTTCCCCGCCCAGCAGGCTGCCCAGATGGCTGCGCGACAGACCGACCGGCTCTCGCGCGATGAACAGGGCAGCCTGCAAGCGGCCCTCGCGCATGAAGGCCAGCCGGATCTGGCCCTTGGCCCGGTCATGCACGGTCAGCGGCTCATCCCTTAGCCCGAACAGGGCGCGGGCATGATCCATCCAGCATTCGGGATCGGCCTCGCCAGCCAGTTCGGCCTGCCAGCCGCCCTCAATCGCGGCGCGCGCCCAATAGGCGCTGGCGGGAATGATCGGCCCGGCCGAGATCGCATAGCCATACCACGCAGCGCGGAACGGGGCGATCGCGACCGGCGCGGATTTCGAGGCGGGCTGACCCGAGACAGGATCGGTCACGCCCGGAACCAGCACATCCACCCGCCCCGAGGGCGCGGTCTGCCCGGTCCAATGGATCGGCGCAAAGGGATGTCCCGGTGCGACCCGGTCGGTGACCAGAACCCGCAGGATCGCGGTACCCTCGGGGCTGCTGACCCGTGCCAGCGACGCGACCGACAGTCCCAAGGCCTCGGCATCGCGTGGATGGATCTCCAGATAGGGTTCGGCCAGATGGCGCGAAAGACGGGCCGAAATCCCGGTGCGGGTCATCGTGTGCCAATGGTCGCGGACCCGACCGGTATTCAGGCGATAGGGATGTTCGGCGCTGACCGACTGCGGGGCGCGCGGCGTGACCGGGATCATCCGCGCCTTGCCATCGGGATGGTGAAAGCGGCCATCGCCAAAGAAGCGGCCGCCCGATTTGCGCGGCGATTGCGGCCACAGGAATGGCTCCAGCCGGTCATAGGCGTCCCGCGTGATCCCGGCATGGCTCGAGATGTCGAAATCGCTGCCAAGCCTGCCCGCGACGCCGGACAGGGCGGCATGCTCGGCATAGATCTGGGCCGGGTTGGTCCAGGCGAAATGCTCGCCCCAACCCATGCGGGTGGCGACATCGGCGATGATGCGCCAATCGTCGCGGGCCTGACCAGCAGGGGCCATGCTGCGACGCTGGCGGCTGATCCGACGCTCGGAATTGGTGACGGTCCCGTCCTTTTCCGCCCAACCGGTCGCGGGCAACAGGACATGGGCCAGACGAGTCGTGTCCGTTTCCGCGACCATGTCCGAGACCACCACGAAATCGCAGCCGGCGATGGCACGGGCGACGCGGTCCGCCTCGGGCATCGAAACGGCGGGGTTGGTACACATGATCCACAAGGCCTTGATCCGCCCGTCCTCGACCGCGCGGAACATGTCGACAGCTTTCAGGCCGGGTCTCTCGGCCATGCGCGGCGCGGCCCAGAAATCCTGCACGGCGCTGCGATGGGTCGCGTTTTCGATATCCAGATGACAGGCCAGCATATTGGCCAGACCGCCGACCTCTCGCCCGCCCATGGCATTGGGCTGGCCGGTGACGCTGAACGGCCCCATGCCGGGACGACCGATCCGGCCCGTGGCAAGATGACAGTTCAGGATCGCATTGACCTTGTCGCTGCCGGATTCCGACTGGTTGATGCCCTGCGAATAGACGGTGACGACCTTTTCCGTGCCGGTCCACAGGTCAAGGAAACGCTCCAGATCCTCGGCCGACAGGCCGGTGGCGGCAGGATCGGCTTCGCGCGCAGCGTGAATTGTGGCGTCAAAGCCATTCACATTGCTGATGAAATATTGGTTCACTGCACCACGCTCAGCAATCGCGGCCAGCAGCAGATTGAACAGAACCGCATCCGCCCCCGGCGCGATCGCCAGATGCAGGTCGGCCAGATCGCAGGTTGCGGTCCGCCGCGGGTCGATCACCACGACGCGCATTTCGGGGCGGGCTTCCTTGGCGGCGACAAGGCGCTGAAACAGCACCGGATGGCACCATGCCAGGTTCGACCCGGTCAGCACCACCAGATCGGCCTGCTCCAGATCCTCGTAAAGCCCCGGAACCGTATCGGTGCCAAAGGCGCGGCGATGCCCCGCGACCGAGGACGCCATGCACAGCCGCGAATTCGTGTCGATATTGGCCGAGCCGATGAAGCCCTTCATCAGCTTGTTGGCGGCATAGTAATCCTCGGTCAGCAATTGCCCCGAGACATAGAAAGCGACCGAATCCGGGCCGTGTTCGGCGATGGTTTCCGCAAACCGTGCCGCGACCAGATCCAGCGCATCGTCCCAGCTTGCCTCGCGCCCGTGGATGCGCGGGGCAAGCAGCCGACCTTGGCGGTCCAGCGTCTCGCCCAAGGCCGAACCCTTGACGCAAAGCCGCCCCCGGTTTGCCGGATGGGCCGGATCACCCATGATGTTCAGCCCGCCCGTCCCGTCCGGGCTGGCCAGCACCCCGCAGCCTACTCCGCAATATGGGCAGGTGGTGCGGATCGTCGAAACTGCGGGATGCATGGTCATGTGATGGTCCTTGGCTCTACTCGGCGGGAACCGCGACGGGCTGAACCTCGTCGGCATTGCGCTGGCGTTCGGGCGAGGTCTTGTGATGGGTGGCATAGATCACCGCACCGACAAAGGTGATGCCGCCGACCATATTGCCCAGCACGGTCGGGATCTCGTTCCAGATCAGGTAGTCCATCCAGGTGAACTGCCCGCCCAGCAGGATGCCCGCGGGGAACAGGAACATGTTCACGATGGAATGTTCGAAGCCCATGTAGAAGAAGACGAGGATCGGCATCCACATCGCCATGATCTTGCCGGAAACACTGGTGGACATCATCGCGGCCACGACCCCGGTCGAGACCATCCAATTGCACATGACCGCGCGGACAAACAGCGTCAGCATCCCCGCCGCGCCATGCGCCGCATAGCCCAGCGTCCGGCCCTCGCCGATATGGCCGATCTTTTCGCCGACGGCGTTGGGGGCCTCGGAGAAGCCGAAGGTCACGATGATCGCCATGAACACCGCGACGGTGAAGGCCCCCGCGAAATTCCCGGCGAATACCAGCCCCCAGTTGCGCCACAGCCCCTTCATTGTCACGCCGCGCCGCTTGTCGATCAACGCCAGAGGCACCAGCGTGAACACCCCGGTCAGCAAATCGAAGCCCAGAAGGTACAGCATGCAGAACCCGACCGGGAACAGCAGCGCGCCGATCAGCGGATCGCCGGTATTGACCGTGACGGTGACGGCGAATGCGGCCGCCAGCGCTAGGATCGCCCCCGCCATATAGGCGCGGATCAGCGTGTCACGGGTCGACATGAAGACCTTGGCCTCACCAGCATCGACCATTTTTTTAGCGAAATCAGATGGATTGACATAGGACATGATGTGACTCCTCAGGCAGCCCGGCGGGCCATCAATTCGGCGCTGATCAGGATGCGGCCATTTTCGACGCGGATCGGATAGGTGCGGACAGCGCCTTCGTCGGCGCCCTGAGCCTCGCCCGAGTTCATGTCGAAGACCCAGTTATGCAGGGGACAGGTGACCGAGGTCCCATGCACGATCCCCTCGGAAAGCGGGCCGCCCTTGTGCGGGCAGCGGTCCTCAAGGGCGAAGACCCGGTCATCTGCGGTGCGGAATACTGCGATGCAGCCCTGCACGGTTTTCACGACGCGCGCACCCTGTTGGGGGACGTCCGAAAGCGCGCCGATATCGACGAATGTGGTCATTCCGCTGCCTCCAGCGTCAGGTCTGCAAGGGGGCCCCATTTGGGCGTCTCGGCGGGGGTGGAAAGCTCGGCCCAGGGGTCGGTGCGATAGACCGACTGGCTGATCTCGAAGCGTTCGACGAGGGCGCGGCGGTTTTCCAGATCATCGACGACCTGCGCCTTGATCCAGTCGAGGCCGACCTTGGCCATCCACTTCCAGATCCGGTCCAGATATTTGCCGTTCTCGCGGTAAAGCTGGGTCACGGCCAGAATGATCTGAATGGTTTCCTCTTCGGACGGGGTCGAGGCCAGATGCTCGGTTTCCTTGACCTCCATCCCCGCCGCGCCGCCGATCGAAATGTTGTAGCCGCTGTCGACGCAGACCACACCGATGTCCTTGCAGGTCGCCTCGGCGCAGTTGCGCGGGCAGCCGCTGACGCCCAGCTTCAGCTTGTGCGGCGTCCACGACCCCCACATCAGCTTCTCCAGCTTGATGCCAAGCCCGGTCGAATCCTGCGTGCCGACGCGGCAGAATTCCTTGCCGACGCAGGTTTTGACCGTGCGCAGACCCTTGGAATAGGCCGCGCCCGACACCATCCCGGCGGCGTTCAGATCGGCCCACATATGGGGCAAGTCCTCCTTGCGCACGCCCAAAAGATCGATGCGCTGGCCGCCGGTCACCTTGACCATCGGCACGTTGTATTTGTCGGCAGCGTCCGCGATGGCGCGCAGCTCGGCAGGCGTCGTCACCCCGCCCCACATGCGCGGCACGACGGAATAGGTGCCGTCCTTCTGGATATTGGCGTGGTTGCGTTCGTTGACAAAACGCGACTGGCGGTCGTCCTTGTATTCCAGCGGATATTCGGCCAGCAGATAGTAGTTCAGGGCCGGACGGCAGGAATGACAGCCGCCGACGGTTTTCCAGCCCAGTTCCTGCATGACGGCGGGGATGGATTTCAGCCCCATCACCTTGATCAGGCGGCGCACGTCCTCATGCGTGTGGTCAGAGCATTTGCACATGCCGGCGGGCGCTTCGTTCACCTCGCCACCCAGAGCGAACGCCATGATCTGCTGCACCAGCCCGGTGCAGGTGCCGCAAGAGGCGCTGGCCTTGGTGCAGGCGCGCATCTGATCCAGCGTGCAGGCCCCGCCCGCCACTGCATCCATGATCACGCCCTTGGAAACGCCGTTGCAACCGCAGATCTCTGCCTCAGGCGGCAAGGCTGCAACGGCCGCCATAGGGTCCAGCTTGGACCCTCCCTGGAAGGCCGGGCCAAAGATCAGGGTCTCGCGCATCTCGCTGATGTCGGTGCCGTCCTTCATCAGCCCGTAGAACCAGTTTCCGTCGCCGGTCTCGCCATACATGACGACGCCGATGATGCGGTTGTCCTGCAGCACGAGGCGCTTGTAGATGCCGCGGCCCGGATCGCGGAAGACGATGTCTTCGCGGCCCTCGCCCTCGGCAAAGTCCCCGGCGCTGAACAGATCGCAGCCGGTGACCTTCAGCTTGGTCGCGGTCTGGACCGGGACGAATTCGGCGGCTTGGTCCAGCAGGGTTTTCGCCAGCACCTTGGCTTGGTCGTAAAGCGGAGCCACCAGACCGAACAGCTGCTTGCGGTGTTCCACGCATTCGCCAAGCGCGAAGATATGCGGATCGCTGGTGCGCATGGCGTCATCGACGACAATGCCGCGTTCAACCTCCAGATGGGCGTCATTGGCAAGGCGCGTTTCCGGGCGGATACCGACGGCCATGCAGACCAGATCGGCGGGATAGACGGTGCCGTCTTCCAGCAGCACGGCCTCGGCACGGTCATGGCCCATGATCGCCTTGGTCGCGCCCTTGCAATGGACGGTGATGCCGCGTTTTTCCAGATCCTTTTTCAGCAGGTAACCTGCGGCGGGGTCCAACTGACGCTCCATCAGGTGGCCCATGATATGGATCACGGTGACCTTCGCGCCGCGTGCGGCCATGCCCGCCGCCGCTTCCAGCCCCAGCAGACCGCCGCCGATCACCACGGCATCCTTGCCCGCCACGCCCGCATCGATCATCGCATGGGTATCTTCGAGGTCGCGATAGGTGACGACGCCGGGCAGTTCCTTGCCCACAACCGGGATGATGAACGGGGCCGAGCCGGTGGCGATGACCAGCGCGTCATAGGGCGCGCCGCCCTTGTTCGAATAGACGATGCGGTTCTTGCGGTCGATCTTGACCACCGGCTCGCCAAAGCGGCAATCCACGCCGTTTGCGCGATACCAGTCATCGTCATGGGTGACGATGTCTTCGTAGGTCTTTTCGCCCGACAGGACCGGGGACAGCATCAGGCGGTTGTAGTTACCGCGCGGCTCTCCGTTGAACAGGGTGACTTCGTAGGCATCGGGGGCAGCATCGAACAGCTGTTCGAGCATCCGGCCCGAAGCCATCCCGGCGCCAATGACCACTAGCTTCTTTTTCATGGCTGGGGTTCCTTTCAGGCGGTTTGCAGGGCAGGGGCGCGGTTCAGGCGGCGGATCGAGACATGCATCCAGATCAGGCAACCGGCGACCAGCAGGAACAGGACGGCAAAGCAGCTGGACCACAGGCCCGTCGTGTCCTTGAGCCAGCCAAAGAGCAGCGGCAGGAAGAAACCGCCAAGGCCGCCGATCATGCCGACCAGACCGCCGACTGCGCCGACATTCTGCGGGTAATAGGTGGGGATGTGCTTAAAGACGGCGGCCTTGCCGAGGCTCATGAAGAAGCCAAGGACAAAGATCACCACCAGGAACACCGGGGTCGAGACGCCCGAGGGGATTGCCAGGATCGCAGTGGCGGCCAGCGACACGATCAGAGTCCAGTACATCACCGTGCGCGCACCGATGCGGTCCGACAGCACCCCGCCATAGGCGCGGAAGATCGAGGCCGGGATGGAATAGGCAGCGCCGATCATGCCGGCGGTCTTGATATCGAAGCCATAGACCCCGATCAGGTAGCGCGGCAGCCACAAAGCCAGCGCGACAAAGGCGCCGAAGCTGAAGAAGTAATAGGCCGCGAAGCGCCAGACCTGCACGTTCTTCAGCGGCGCGAATTCGGCCTTCAGGCTGCGCAGCGGGGCCGATGCGCCGCGACGCTGGATGGTGACCGGATCGTCCTTGCTGAAGATCCAGAACAGGATCGCGGTCAGCGCCAGAACGGCGGCCCAGATCTGTGCCGTCGCTTGCCAGCCATAGGCCACCATGACGAAGGGCGCGACGAATTTGGTCAGCGCCGCGCCGACATTGCCGACGCCAAAGATGCCAAGCGCCGTGCCCTGTTTCGCCGATGAGTAGAAACGCGAGACATAGGCCACACCGACGGCGAAGGAACCACCCGCAAGGCCGACGCCAAGCGCGGCCAGCAGCATCTGGTTATAGGTCTGGGCCCAGCCCAGCAGGAAGGTCGCCAATGCGGCAGCCAGCATGGTCAGGGTATAGACAACGCGTCCGCCAAGGCGGTCGGTCAGCACCCCCAGCACGATGCGGACCAGCGATCCGGTCAGGACGGGCATGCCGATCAGCAGACCGAACTGGGTTTCCGTCAGGGAAAGCTGTTCGCGGATCTGGATGCCGATGATGGCAAAGATCGTCCAGACGGCAAAGCAGATGACAAAGGCGAAGGTGGACAGGCCGAGGGCGCGATTTGCCTCGGACGAGGGGGACATGGTCATGGGATGCTCCGATGGCGTTGACTGAAAAGCGTCTGCTGTCGGAAAACGATGCTCGCGGAACCTCAGCGGTTCGGATCGCACGCTTTCGCAAGATTCCGCATCCTCGCGGGATCATGCCGCATCATTGCGAGCTGGCCTGGTCGCGCCGTTGCGCCGGGCCGTAAGATCACATTGCCCGTGCCGGGCCTGTCACTCAACTGTCGTGATGGATTTTCGCCGTGTCGGAATGCTGCTGCTGCGCGATACGGCGGCATTGCTTCGCTGCGGGCGCAAAATGCCCGGATTTCGCTCAGATCGCGAATGGTGGCTCGAATGTGGTGCCGTCAAAGAACGCGTCGCGACGCAGAATCATCTGCCCACGCTCGGCCGGGACATGCAGGTCCGTGGCCAGCGCGCCCTCCAGCCGGGCCGAAGCGCCGGGCAGCTCGGCCCCGGCCTCGCGCAGGTGCTGGCGATAAAGGTCGGTGCGATAAACCGCCATGGCGCGGCGCATCGCCTCGGCAGGGTCGCGGCCATGCCGACGCGCGATCCGGTCGGCAAAGAAGGCGGCAAGGCTGCGCCAAGGATAGCTGGCCGATCCCGCATTGAACGCGATAAAGCCGGGCACGTCGCGCATTTCGCCCATGGGCGAGACCATCATCCGCCCGGTCAGGCCGCGTTCGGCCAGTTCCGAAGGCAGTTTCAGATATTCGGGACGGGAAAGGATCTCGGCCGCACTGCCGCGATGTTCGGGCATGTCCAGCCAGCGCCCGGCACGCCAGATCGCCCGCATCAGGCGACCGGTCAGGTCCGGCTGACCCTCGACAAAGGCATGGTTCAGCACCAGCCCCTTTTCCGGCGGGGCCGCCCAGATTGCGATGCCAGGCAAGATCAGCGAGGCAATGCCATTTTCCACCGCGAAGGATGCCCAGGGCTCACCCACGCAGAACAGGTCGACCTCGCCTGCCGCCATGGCCTCGGCCATGTTTGGCGGTGGGACGGTCACGACCGAAATATCGTCGCCGAAGCCGGAATGGTGCAGCCAGTGGCGCACCAACTCGTGCTGGGTCGAAAACAGGAAGGGCACGCCGATGCGCAAGGGTTTGTTCACTGCGGCGCGCAGGGCGCGACCTGCGGCCATGGCATCGGAAAAGGCAAAATCATGGCCACCGAGACGCAAAGCCTCGGCCAGTTCGGGGCTGACGGCAATCGCCTGACCGCCCTGCGACAGCACCATGACCAGATCGCTGGGCGGCAGGGCCGGACCAAGCCCCATCGCTTGTGCGACGGGCATGGGGGCCAGCATATGGGCGGCCTCGATCAGACCCGCGCCCAGCATGTCGCGGCTTTGCGCCCATGAGTTCAGGCGGATCAGGTCCAGCGACAGGCCTTCCTCGGATGCAAAGCCCAGCTCCTGCGCCACGATCAGCGGGGCCGCGTCGATCAGCGGCAGATAGCCCAGTCGGATCGGCGTCAGCGGCATGACAGAAGCCCCGCCGCCATCACCAGTTGTTGGGCAATGTCGCCCATGCGCTTGCCCTGATCCATCGCCGTCTTGCGCAGCAGCGCATAGGCGGCCTCTTCGTCGATGTCGCGGGCCTTCATCAGGATGGCCTTGGCGCGGTCGATCAACTTGCGTTCCTCAAGGGCGGCACGGGTCGCGGCCAGTTCGGCCCGCATGCGCTGGAACATGTGGAACCGCGCGATGGCCGCATCCAGCACCGGCTTGATCCGGTCCTGCCGCAGCCCGTCCACAACATAGGCCGAGATGCCGGCCTCGATCGCGGCGCGGGTCAGCCCTTCGTCCGAGCGGTCGACGAACATCGCCACCGGTCGTTCAGTCGGGCTTGAGGCCAGCGCCAGATCCTCAAGCATGTCGCGCGATGGGTTGGCCAGATCGATCAGCACGATATCGGGGTGAAACTCGGCGATATGGCGGGCAAGGCCCGCGACCTCGGCCAGCACACGGATGTCATGGTCTCCGGCCTCGCGCAGCCCATCGACGATGGTTTCGGCACGCAGGGCATCCTCTTCGATGACGATGATCGACAGGCGTTTTTCCATGATCCCTTCCGCCGCTTCCTGCGGCCCAGATCGCATCGGATGAGGCCGTCAGCAATGCTGCGCCCGTCACATCCGCAAATATCACCCGTCTGTGCCGAAGTTTCACGCAGACCGCACAAACATTAGCCAGAATCCCGGTCACTATACCAAGGTCTAGAAAGACAAGGATCGCGAAATACGGCGCATTAATATTCAAGCTCTCCCAAACGGGATCGGGAACACCCACAAGTTGTAAACCGAAAAACCTCGCGCCAGACGGATCGCAAGGAAAGGCTACAGGATGAGTGCTCAGCTTCAGTCGATGGAACGAGGCGTCAAGACCATGGATTCGCTGGGATGCGCCACCACGGCCCTGTCCGCCGATCATGTGCTTTGCACCGGCGATATCGTCTTTCGCCGCAAGGCCGCGCCGGGACTGCATCGCAGCACGGTCGCGACGCCCGCGCAGGAGCGTGGGTTGCTGGTCGGAATCTCGCTGGCCGATGGCCATCGCCGCAAGGGCGGTGAAGGGGGGCGGGTACAGGACCGGCTGTTCGACCGGGGCGACATCTATATCCGCGACTTCGACAGCGATTACGCCGCGACAATGGACGGCCATTTCGATTTCTTTCTGATCGAGCTGTCGCGCAATTTCATCGAGGATGCCGAGCGGATCAGCGCCCGCGGCAAGGGTCAAACCCTGTCGCGCGTTCAGGGCCGCGAGGACCAGATCCTGCGCCATCTGGCTCAGGCCCTGTTGCCCGCGCTGGCCGCGCCCGAGTCCTTTGATCCGCTGTTCATTGAGCAGCTGGCGACCACAATCGGTGCACATTTGCTGCACCAATATCGAACGGATGGCGGTTCGGATAGCGACCGGCTTTGCGCGCTGGCCCCGGTGATGATCCGCCGCGCGCAGGATATGCTGATGTCAGGCGAGGGGGACAAGGTCTCGATCGCCGATATTGCCGAGGCGCTGAACCTGTCCCGCCACGGCTTTTTCCGCGCCTTTCGCGACTCTACCGGGGTGACGCCCTATCAATGGCTGCTGAACCAGCGCATCGAACGCGCCCGTCGGTTGCTGGCCACCACGGACCTGTCGCTGGTCGAGGTCGCCCTGACCTGCGGCTTCTCGGATCAGAGCCATTTCACCCGCGTCTTTGGCCGCATAGAGGGCATGTCGCCGGGGCGCTGGCGCGACCGCGTGCGGTAAGAGACGGCGTCGTTAACTATCTGTTAACAAATCCCGTTGACGAGATCATCGGCTTCCGCCATCAGCGAATTTGTGTCGACAAAAGATGCATGGGCGCTGGCTGGGAATTTCCCCCGATCGCCACCATGCCTCCGCGTGACGAGTGTTCGTTTTTAACGATTGCAATGGAGATTGGGCGATGGCCGTTTTCGACGCTTACGTAGGTATGAGGATGTGGGGTGTCGGCACGTCTTACGGGACTGTCACTTGGGCAGGTTATGACGCGATCGTCATTCAGGTCGGTTCCCATACTTATGAGTATTATGGAAATTTCAGCTATGATTCCTATGGAAACGTCTATGGGACGTTGACTGGTTATGCCGAATATTACGGCAATACTCTGCTTGGAGAGGCTTACAATTTCTCAGTCGATGCGGCGACGGCCTTCGATGCGATCAATGCCGGAAATGCCGATGGGCTGATCGCCTATATCGCGCGCGGGTCGGATATCGTCTATGGCTCGGACTATGCCGACAACATCGCGGGCTTTGGCGGGAACGACGCCCTGATCGGCTATGCCGGGAATGACCTGATCTATGGCGGCGCTGGCAATGACTCGATTTCGGGTGGCGCTGGCAACGACCGGATGTATGGCGGGTCGGGCAACGACGAATTCTACATCCTCGACGGTTCGGACAACGTCACCGAATATGCCAATGAGGGCACTGACCGGGCGCAGATTTCGGTCAATTACACGCTGACGGCGAATGTCGAAAACCTTGCCATGAATGGCAGCGGCAACCTGTCGGGCACCGGAAACGGCCTTGCGAATGCCATGACCGGCAATGCGGGCAACAACCGTCTGAATGGTGCAGCGGGCAATGACAATATCAACGGTGGCAGCGGCAACGACGTGCTGCTGGGCGAGATCGGCAACGATATCCTGAACGGAGCCGCGGGCGCGGACCGTCTGATCGGTGGGGCCGGGGCAGACCGGATGGCCGGCGGTGCCGGGGCGGATACCTTCGTCTTTACCGCAAGGACCGAGTCGACCGTTGCCTCGGGCGGGCGCGATATCATCACCGATTTCAGCCGCAGCCAGCATGATCGCATCGACCTGAGCGCGATCGACGCCAATACGAACCGCACGGGCGAACAGGCCTTTACCTATATCGGCAATGCCGGGTTTACGGGTCAGGCGGGTCAGGTCTCGGCGCGGGCGGTCAGCGGCGGTACGCTGATTTCGGGCGATGTGAACGGGGACCGGGTGGCGGATTTCTCGATCCTGCTCGACGATCGGATGACGCTTTCGGCCAGCGACTTCATCCTGTGAACGGATTGCGGCGCGCCAAGGCGCGCCGTTTTCCTGCGCGACGATCGTGAAACGCGCAGCACGAGCTTGCAAGATCGAGGGGGTGATCCGGGGCTAGGGTCAGCGGCAAGTTACGATTGCGCCCCGCAATGTCTTCTCGGGCCGTCAGGCTACTGCAATCCGGCGGACGGCCGGGGCAGGGGCGCTTTTCGTGGCGAACGGGGACGGCTTTTGGCCGCCCCCATGTCACTGAAAACGGAGCCTGACCATGAGCTACATCACCACCTCGGACGGCGTGCAGATCTTTTACAAGGATCAGGGGCAGGGCCGTCCCATCCTGTTCTCGCATGGCTGGCCGCTCAGCGCCGATGCCTGGGAAACGCAGATGCTGTTCTTTGGTCAGAAGGGCTACCGCGTCATCGCCCATGACCGGCGCAGCCATGGCCGCTCGCAGCAGGTCTGGGATGGCAACAACATGGACCGCTATGCGGACGATCTGCACGACCTGATCGAGGCGCTGGATCTGAAGGACGCGATCCTGATCGGTCACTCCACCGGCGGCGGTGAGGTTGCGCATTACCTTGGCCGCCATGGCACCGCCCGTGTCGCGGCCGTCGTGCTGGCAGGCGCGGTTCCGCCGCTGATGGCAAAAACCGAGGCCAACCCCGAGGGCCTGCCGATCGACGTCTTCGACAGCATTCGCGCGGGCGTGGCCAGCAACCGCTCGCAGTTCTTCAAGGATCTGGCGGTGCCGTTCTACAGCCACAACCGCGAAGGGGCGACGGTCAGTCAGGGCCTGCAGGACGCCTTCTGGCTGCAGGGCATGGCCGGGGGGATCAAGGGCCTGTACGATTGCATCCACGAATTTTCGGAAGTCGACTACACTGACGACCTGAAAAAGATCGACGTCCCGGTCCTGTTCATCCACGGCGACGACGACCAGATCGTGCCCATTGGTGCCGCGGCGGAAAAGGCGGTGAAGCTGACCGCCAAGGGCACGCTGAAAGTCTATCCCGGCGGCTCGCATGGGCTGGCCGAGACCGAGCCTGAACAGTTCAACCACGACGTGCTGGCCTTCATTTCCTCGCTTTGATCCGCCGAACCCAAGGGAGCATCGCAATGAACGACAAGCTTGAACTGCTGACCCCCGAAAACTGCCAGATGATCTTTATCGATCATCAGCCGCAAATGGCCTTCGGGGTGCAGTCGATCGACCGGCAGGTGCTGAAGAACAACACCGTCGCGCTGGCCAAGGCCGCCAAGATCTTCAACATCCCGACCACCCTCACCACGGTCGAGACCGAAGCCTTTTCCGGCCACACCTATCCCGAGCTTCTGGAGGTCTTTCCCGATCATCCGCTGCTTGAGCGCAGCTCGATGAACTCATGGGACGACCAGAAAGTGCGCGATGCGCTGGAACAGGCGGGGCGGCGCAAGGTCGTGGTCTCGGGGCTTTGGACCGAGGTCTGCAACAACACCTTCGCGCTGTCGGCCATGCTTGAGGGCGGATACGAGATCTACATGGTCGCCGATGCCTCGGGCGGGACCTCGCGCGAGGCGCATGACTATTCGATGCAGCGCATGATTCAGGCGGGGGTGGTCCCGATGACATGGCAGCAGGTGCTGCTGGAATGGCAGCGCGACTGGGCACGGCGCGATACCTATGATGCGGTGATGGCGCTGGTCCGCGAACATTCCGGGGCCTACGGCATGGGTGTCGATTACGCCTATACCATGGTCCACAAGGCCCCCGAGCGCGTGGCCCATGGCCCGCGCCTTGCTCCGGTGCCGGCCGCGCTGTCGCCTCAGGCCGCCGAGTAACCGGTTACGCCGCGCCCGGCTTCCCCAAGCCTTCCGCCGGGCGCGGCGCCCAACTTATCGATGAAAGCGCAAGCATGATTGACACGATCCTGACCGACGGCCGCATCACGACGCTTGATCCCGCCTGCCCCGAGGCCGAGGCGCTTGCCATCTCGGGTGGCCGGATTGCCGCGGTCGGAAGCAATCGCGACATCATGCGGCTGAAGGGCGATCAGACGCAGGTCATCGAACTGGCCGGGCGACGGGTCATTCCGGGCTTGAACGACAGCCATACCCACCTGATCCGGGGCGGTCTTAGCTACAACATGGAGCTGCGCTGGGAAAATGTGCCGTCGCTGGCCGATGCCTTGCGGATGCTGCGCGAGCAGGCCGCGCGCACGCCTGCGCCGCAATGGGTGCGGGTGATCGGCGGCTGGTCCGAATTCCAGTTTGCCGAACGCCGCATGCCCAGCCTGGACGAAATCAACGCCGCCGCGCCTGACACGCCGGTGTTTGTCCTGCATCTTTACGCCCGGGCGCTTCTGAACCGGGCGGCGTTGCGGGTGCTGGGCATCGGCCCCGACACCCCGAACCCGCCCGGCGGTGTGATCGAACGTGACGCGCGTGGCAATCCGACCGGGATGCTGCTGGCCAAACCCTCGGCGCTGATCCTTTACTCGACGCTGGCGCAGGGACCAAAGCTGCCACTTCAGGACCAGATCAACTCGACCCGGCACTTCATGCGAGAGCTGAGCCGTCTGGGCATCACCAGCGTCATCGACGCGGGCGGCGGCGGCCAGAACTATCCCGAGGATTACGAGGTCATCCGTCATCTGGACAGTTCCGGCCAGTTGACCCTGCGGCTGGCCTATAACCTGTTCGCGCAAAAGCCGGGCAGCGAGCTGTCCGATTACGAACGCTGGATCGCGATGACCGAACCGGGCGCAGGTTCCGACCTGCTGCGGATGAACGGCGCGGGCGAGAACCTGACATGGTCCGCCGCCGATTTTGAAAATTTCCTTGAACCCCGCCCCGAACCCGGCCCCCATATGGAGGCCGAGCTGGAGCGCATCGTCGAATTGCTGGCGACGAACGGCTGGCCCTTCCGCATCCATGCCACCTATGACGAGACGATCGACCGCTTCCTGACGGTGTTTGAGCGGGTGAACGGGCGCACGCCCTTTCACCAGCGCTTCATCATCGACCATGCCGAAACCATCACCCCCCGCAATATCGAGCGCATCCGCGCCCTTGGCGGCGGCATCGCCATCCAGCACCGCATGGCCTTTCAGGGCGAGTACTTCGCCGCCCGCTACGGCATCGAGGCTGCCCGCGCCACGCCGCCCGTGGCCCGCATGCTGGCCGACGGTGTGCCGGTCGGCGGCGGCACCGACGCGACCCGCGTGGCGTCCTACGATCCATGGGTGGCGCTGCACTGGCTGACCACAGGGCGCAGTCTGGGCGGATTGCAGATGACCGAGGAAAGCGCGCTGCTGGACCGGGAAACCGCCCTAAGGATCTGGACCGAGGGCTCAAGCTGGTTTTCCGGAGAATCTGGCGAAAAAGGCCGACTTGTCAAAGGCTTTCATGCCGATCTTGCAGTTCTTTCCACGGACTACATGCGCGTGCCCGACGACCAAATCCGCGGCATCCGCTCGGTCCTGACCATGCTGGCGGGCAAGGTGGTTTACGGCGAGGGTGGTTTTGCGGGCCTGGCCCCGCCACTGCCCCCTGCCAGTCCGGATTGGAGCCCGGTGGGACACCTTCCCAGCCCCGGCC
This sequence comes from Paracoccus litorisediminis, assembly GCF_009711205.1. GTDB lineage: Bacteria > Pseudomonadota > Alphaproteobacteria > Rhodobacterales > Rhodobacteraceae > Paracoccus > Paracoccus litorisediminis. The sequence goes on from NZ_WMIG01000006.1 coordinate 62,996, forward strand.
AGCGTCCCGCAGCAATGGCCGCGCCGGGCGACTGCGACATCCCGTCATGCCATTCAGACTGCCGGAATGCTTGCGCTCTTCATGCTCACGACCATAGCATTGCCTGGAACAACAAGGTGCCTGTCCGCCACGCTGGTCGGTTCTGGGGCGCCTTGGGTTGCTCGTGTTTTGCGATCTGACGAAAGGGCGGGTGGGCATGCAGGAAATCCCGAAACTCGTGGCGCAGAACCAGCAATCAGCCTGGAGTCCGCTGCGGCACAAGGCCTTTGCGCTGCTTTGGACGGCGACACTGATCTCGAATATCGGGACATGGATGAACGATGTCGGCTCGGGCTGGCTGATGACAGAGCTTAGCCCGTCGCCGGGCATGGTGGCGCTGGTCTCGGCCACGACCACCGTTCCGGTGTTTCTGTTCGTGCTGCTGGCAGGCGCGCTGGCCGACCGCGTCGACAAGCGGCGCTACCTGATCACGGTCAACATTCTGCTGGGCATGGTCGTCACGCTGATGGCGCTGGTCACGATGTGGGGGCGGATGACGCCACAGCTTCTGCTGGTCTTTACCTTTGTGGTCGGCACCGGGGCGGCCTTCATCGCGCCGGCATGGCAATCGATAGTGCCCGCGCTGGTCCCGCGCGAGACGCTGTCGCCGGCGGTGGCGCTGAATTCGCTGGGGGTGAATATCAGCCGTGCCATCGGTCCGGCGCTGGCCGGGCTGCTCATCACCGCCGTCGGACTGTCTGCGCCGTTCTTTGTGAACGCAGCCAGTACAATCGTCATCGTCACGGCGCTGATCCTGTGGAAACCGCCCCCGGCCGAGCCTTCGCGCCTGCCGCCCGAGCCGATCTTTGGCGCCATGCTGACCGGCTTCCGCCACGCGCTGCATAATGACGCGCTCAAGGCGACGTTGCTGCGATCCTTTGCCTTCTTCAGTTTCGCCAGCGCCTATTGGGCCCTCGTGCCGCTGCTGGCGCGCGGCGTCCCGGGCGGAGGGGCCACGCTTTACGGGCTGGTTCTGACCGCGATCGGCACGGGTGCCGTCACCGGTGCGCTGGTCCTTCCCAGCCTGCGCGTCCATTTCGGCATGAACGGGCTGACCGCCGCAGGCACGATCGCGACCGCGCTGGCCATGGCGCTGCTAAGCCTTGCCGCCAGTCGCGGACTTGCGATCATCGCGGCATTCATCGGTGGTCTCGGCTGGATCGCGGTGCTGACCAGCCTGAACGTCTCGGCCCAGATGGCGCTGCCGAACTGGGTCCGGGCACGCGGGCTGTCGATTGCGCTGATGGTGTTCTATGGCTGCATGGCGGCGGGTTCGACCATCTGGGGGCAGGTCGCAGGGATGACCTCGACCCGCTTTGCGCTGCTTCTGGCGGCAGCGGGGCTGGTCGCGGCGATACCGCTGACCTGGCACGCACGGCTGGGGCAGGGGCAGGGGCGCGACCTGACCCCCGCAGCAAACTGGCCCGACCCCCAGACCGAGGGCGATCCTGCCGACAGCGCCGATCGCGGCCCGGTCCTGATCACCATCACCTATGAGATCGAACCTGAGGAGGCCGAGGATTTCCTGTCCGCCATGTCGGACCTGTCGGGCGAGCGCTACCGCGACGGCGCGCATGACTGGGGGGTCTATCAGGACGCGGCCTCGCCCCGGAACTGGATCGAGTGGTTCTTTCTGCCCAGTTGGGCCGAGCACCTGCGCCAGCATCAGCGCCACACCCAGCATGACGTGCAGAACCACACCCGTGCCCAGGCCTTTCATCGCGGCATGCGTGCCCCCGAAATCCGCCATTACCTTGCGCCCCGCACCGCCGAGACGCGCGCCGCGCCCTTGGCAAAGGAGACCGCGACATGATCCGGACCGTCATCGGCCTGTTGCTTGCCCTGGCGATCGGCATCGCCTGCCGGGTTGCGGGCATCCCGTTGCCCGCGCCGCCCGTGCTGATCGGTGCGCTTCTGGTCGTTGCCATGACGCTGGGCTATGTCCTGACCGACCGGTTGGCCGCGCATCGGGCCAACAGCACCCGCCCGCTTTGCGGTGGTCCCACCGGCGAAAGCGGAACCCAGCCATGACCCAGACATTCGGGGGACTGCTGCTGGGATTCCTGATCGGCTCGGGGTGTCGCTGGTTCGATCTGCCCTTGCCAGCCCCACCCCGGATCGTCGGCGCACTTCTGGTCGTGGCCATGACGCTGGGCTTTCTGGGGGCGGATCTGGCGCTTTCCTAAGCGCCGACCGGCGGCGGCGAGGACGCGATCCACGTCATCGCCTGTTCGACCTGTGCCAGATGCTGCTGCATGGCGTCGCGGGCCGCCATTTCCGAGCCCGCGGCAATCGCCTCGGCAATCAGGCGGTGTTCGCGGTTCGATGAAATCCGGCGGTCCGCCATCAGGTTCACCAGTTCGGACTGGCGCATCATCGCCTGCCGTGATTGGGTAACGACACGGGCGAACAGCGCGTTCTGCGAGGCTTCGGCGATCAGGCAGTGAAAATCGGAATCCAGCCGCACCCAGGTCAGGGAATCCGTTTCAGCATCCATCCGGTCGCACAGCACGACCAGCTTGGCCAGCGTTGCATCGTCGCGCCGCAGCGCCGCCCAACCTGCGGCCGGGATTTCGATAAAGGGGCGGGCCTCGACCAGATCGCGCGCGGAAAGCTCTCCATAAGCCAGTTCGCTGACCTGCTGCGCCGAGATGACATAGCTGCCGCTTCCCGTCCGGCTGCGGGTCAGACCCAGGGTCTGCAAGGACCGCATCGCCTCGCGGATCATCGGACGGCTGACGCCGTAATTCAGGGCCAGCTTTTCCTCGGAGGGCAGACGGCTGCCTACCGGGATGCGCCCGGACAGGATCGCTCCGCGCAAATCCTCGAACACGGCCTCGGTCGCATTCCTGCGATTGACAGCAACCTTCTCCTTCACATCCTCAGCCAAGCTTCCCGTCCCTTTCCCTCCGAAACCCGTGGCGTCGCAGTCTGGACGATCGCAGGGGCCGGGGCAATGCCGCACAGGGCGCTATTGCAGCCAATGCAGTCCGGTCACGACAAAAGCTCCCAGAAAGACGGTTTGGGCCAGCAGAAGCACCATCGCGCCTGCGCCCACATCCAGCATCCTGCCCAGTTCCGTCTTGATCCCGACCGCGGCAATGGCGACCAGCAGCGCCCAACTGGACAGCGCGCCCGCGGCATCGGCCAGCCAGACCGGGATCAGCCCGGCCGAATTGACGGCGGCAAGCACCAGAAAACCCAGCACGAAACCCGGCAGCAAGGGTGGGCGCTGGCCCTCGACCTGATCGGCCAGCCCGCGCGCCCGGATCGCCAGTGAAAAGACCAGCACGACCGGGGCCAGCATCGACACCCGGATCAGCTTGACCAGAGTTGCGGTCTCTCCGGCTTCGGGGCTGATCGAAAAGCCCGCGCCGACCACTTGGGCCACGTCATGGATGGTGCCGCCCAGGAAGACCCCGGCATCGCGGGCATCCAGCCCAAAGACCTGCGCCAGCATCGGATAAATCACCATGGCCACGGTCGACAGCACCGTCACCGCCAGCACGGTAAAGACCAGATCGCGCTCGGATTTCTCGTGCCGGGGCAGGACGGCGGCAATCGCCATGGCGGCCGAGGCACCGCAAATCGCCACCGCGCCGCCGGTCAGCAAGGCAAAGCGCCAGTCGCGGCCGATCAGCCGGGTGACGGCCAGCGCGAACAGGATGGTCAGCACCACCCCCGCCACCACCAGCGCGATCGCCGCCCCACCCAGACCTGCCAGCATCTCGACCGAGATCCGCGCGCCCAGCAGCGCTACCCCCAGCCGCAGCACGGTGCGGGCGGTGAAGCCAATGCCGGGCGCGGTGCGCGAGCCCTCATCGGCCAGAAAATTCAGCGCCAGCCCCAGCAACAGGGCCATCAGCATGGCAGGCGCGCCGTAATGCTCGGACAGGAACTGCGCCGTCGCCGCCACCAGAACCGAAACCGCAAGGCCGGGAAAAAGCTCGCGCAGTTTGTCGGAACGCGACGGATCCACATTGGCTGTCATTTACAAGCCCCGCGCGTGGATATGAGAACCGGACGCAGCCTTGTGCAAATCGCCCAGCTTAGTCCCGACGATCCAGCTCAGACGAGTTGGCAATCCGTCCCTATACGCCAAGTGTCGATCAATAATATTCGAGCGTAATGCAATTAATTTAGACAATTTCTGTCCCTCATGCCCGGTTTTCGGGCATGAGGATTATCAAGCTGTCTCACTACGTCGCAACCTCATGCGGACAGGCGCAGTTCAACCTTTCGGGAACAGCCAGGTCACCGAGGCTCGCGCACCCCAGTCGTCCTTCGGTCCATTCTCGGGCGTGTCCGCCCAGTAGCGGGCTCCGACCTGCAAGCTGACGGGTTGAGCGCCGAATTGCATCAACTTAGCGATCTGCATGTTGATCGGCACGCTCCATTCCTCAGCCTTCCAGTCATAGGTCGACTCGGTGTTCAGCGAGAATGTCCAGGCAGTGGGCGTGGTATAGGCCATGAAAGGTTGCAGGAAGGTCGAGGAGATGTCGTTGCGGTCATCCTCTCCGGCAACCGACCACAGGTGGTTCGCCAGTCCGCCAAAGGTCCAGTTGCCGCTTTGCTTCAGCACGACCGCAGTCGGACCGATGGCCCATTTCTCGGCCCCCAGCAATTCGTCGCTGGCAGTCGGCAAGTAGAAGGCCGGACCCGCCCCCCAGATCAGCCCATTCGCGGTGGGTTCCTTGGGAGAGAAGAAGAAGCTGGCAAGGATATCGCCAAGACCCGATTGACTGCCCGACTCTCCGGCAATGTCCTTTTGGTCGATGATCGGGACGATCACCCGCGCGATGACGTTCCAATTTTCATTGAGATCAATCGGAATGACCGGCTGGACGTTCAGAACGTTCTTTTCCCCGTCAGCAGAGCCATAGCCGGAATCATGGTTGAACTGAAACGGCAGACTGATCAGCGAGGCGACCGGGTTGGAAAGCTGCTTGGCCAGATCCTGGTCTTGCGCGAGGGCCGGCACGCTGCTCAATGAAGCCGCCGCGATCAGCCCGACTTGTAGTGCTTTCATGTATATTCCCCTTCGTGAGGGCCGAGCGGGAACTTGAACGCCCACATTCCGGCGGCTTGATCGCCATTCGAATCAGGAAGTCATCATGGGAATGGTAGCAGCCGATTTTTCCTCAGCGCAGTAAGGCCACGCAGGAGCGAATACGGTGTGACATGTCGGTCACAAATGATTACGGCATTTGAATTACATAATTGTGATTATCCTACGCCTTTGCGAACAGTGGGGACGTGCTATTTCTGAATGCGACTTTTTATGCTCGACAATGGGTTGAGCCATGAAAGGATCGCAGAATGAAGGTTCGGTTTTCTCACCTTTCGCTCTCTGATCGGGGCAAGATCGAGCGCTGGCGGCATGCCAAGCTGAGCCCTGATGAGATGGCCCGCCGACTTGGCCGGCATCGCTCGACGATCTTCCGCGAACTCAAGCGCAATCATTTCCACGACAGCGAGATCCCGAAGCTCAGCGGCTATTGGTGTGTCGTGGCCCAGAGCCGCTGCGATGCCCGCCGGACGCGGCGACGCAAGCTCGTCCGCGATCCGCGCTTGCGCGACCAGGTCGAGCGCTGCTTGCGCGCCGGCTGGACGCCCGAGCAGATCGCCGGGCGGATGCGCTATGAGCGCGCGCCCGCCTCGGTCTGCCACGAGACCATCTACCGCCACATCTATTCCGAGGAAGGCCGCCGCGCTGAACTTTGGCGTCACCTTCCCTCGGGCCGCAGGTGCCGCCGTGGCTATCGGTTGCGCAAACGGCTGCCGCCGAAATTCGCCCCTGAACTCAGTATCTTGTTCAGTCCCGATGTCATCGCGCATCGCAAGGAGTTCGGACATTGGGAGGAAGATTTGGTCTTATTCAGGCAGAAATACGGCCCGGCCAATGTCGCCACGATGATCGAGCGCACCAGCCGGTTCCTTCTTGTGCTGAAGAACGAAGAAAAGCGCGCCAAGCCGATCATGTCCCAGATCGCGCAGGCGTTGATGCCCCTGCCCCGCCATGCCTGTCGCTCGGTGACATTCGATCGCGACTCCGAATTCGTCGACAGGCCACATTTACAGGCTGAAGTCGGCGCGCAAACATGGTTCTGCGAGGCCCGGTCGCCTTGGCAGAAAGGTGCCGTCGCAAACGCCAAAAAACGGCTGCGGCGCTGGCTCTGTCGCGACACCGATCCCAACAGCCTGTCCCAGGAGAATCTACGATTTCTCTACGCCGGGTTGAACACCACGCCGCGCAAATGCCTCGGCTTCCGTACGCCAGCCAAAGTGTTGGCTCCTAAGTAAAACAGAAAGACACTGATCAGTGCTAGATTTCGGTCATCTGCAGTCATCTGCCGCCCCGCTGGTGTTTTCCTCCAACAACCGATGACAGAGCCACACACGCAACCCTGACTTCATAACGTCAAGCTCACGCCAAATCTGGCGCCACAAGCACGCAACGCGATGGGTCAACCTACCTCTGCCCACCATGCCTGCGCATAGCCGCTTATCCCCGCATCGCTGGGAACGCGGGTGGTCGGCAACGCATTTGCCTTGGGCAGGCACAGCAATGCCGCGCCGGCGGAGGTTCCTGTTGCAGATCCGGCGATCTGGATCCCATCCGACCTCAGCGTCGCGAGCATCTCGCAGAAATCCGGGTTTCGGGCAAAGGGCCCCTCGATCAGCGCGGGTCCCCGCGATCCGGTCAGAGTCAGGCAGGTGTCCGTCATCAGCGCCAGATACCACGATAACGCCAGCATACGTTGACCCTCGGTCTGCGGTTCCGAAGTCCAGCGCATCTTGCGACCCTGGAAAGGGCCGGAATCGCTCACGACCGCAGGCAGGATCATGAGCCCTCGCCGCAGCACTTCCGCGCGGTCGGCATCCGTCGGGTGTGCCTCGGATCCCCCGCGCAGCACCTCATATTCCCGACCTCCCATGAAGCGGGCCGAGGGCACCGGCTGCCCGAGCGCGTTGACATTGACGAGAACGTCCCGCGTCGGGTCCAACGCAACGGGCGACGTCCCCATGGACATCACGACGACCCATGTGCCGGTCGAGACCACCGAAAACGGCCCCTTCCGCCCCAGCAGATAGGGATAAAGCGAGGCGTTGCTGTCATGTATGCCAACAGCAACCGGTGTGCCCGCCCGCAGGCCGGTTGCTGCTGCAAGCTCGGGACGCAGATGACCCAGAACCTCGGACGGGCAACGCGGCGGGGCAATCCGCCCCTCCAGTCCCAGCCGCGAAACGAGGTCGGAAAAACGGCCCTCCCACGGGTTCCACAGATCGGTGTGACAACCAAGCGAGGTCACGTCGCTGGCCAATTCACCGGTCAACCGCCATCCCCAATATTGCGGATAGGTCAGGACATGCGCCAACCGCCCCGACAGGTCGGGATCGTGGCCCAGCTGCCAATGCAATTGCGCGCCAAGGTTCAACCCATGCGGCAGCCGGGGCGATCCGGTCTGCGCGAATTCCGGGCGGATCGCATCATATGCGGCAGCGACCGCGTCCGGGCCGTCATGCTCGTAATCGAGCATCGGCGCGGCCAACTCACCTGCCCCATCCAGCAGCACCGCCGCCGCACCATGCGTCGTGACCGAGATCGCATCGATCCCATGCTGCGCGTGGAAGGCAGACAAATGGTGCAGGAAGAACTGCCAATGCCCCTCAAGATCGGTATGCGGCCATGGCGGGCCGGGCAAGGGGCGGTTCGGGCGTGTGACGACAGCGATCTCCGTCAGGGTCTCGCCCTCGACCAGGGCCAGTTTGGCATTGGTCTTGCCGATATCGATGACGGCGATGCGGGTCATGGCAGGTGGAACATCGGGATCAGGGGGATGGCAATGGGCTCATTGTCGGGATGGGTCGCCATCAGGTCGGCCATATGTGCCCACCAGCGCTGCATGACCGGATGGGCGGGCAAATCGTCCATGCCGTGATCGTCGGTCCGCCACAGCACGCCAAACAGCGCGTTGGTTTCCGGGTCAAGATGGATCGAATAGTCCTGCACCCCAGCATCCTTCAGCAGCGCGACCAGCTCGGGCCAGATCGCGTCATGGCGGCGGCGGTACTCATCCGCCATCCCGGGATTGAGCTGCATTCGAAAGGCGTATTTCTGCATCATTTCCTCAGCATCGTCCAAAGCCGGGGCAGCGCGATCACCGAGATCAGCAGCAGACCCATGATGATCGACATGACGATCCCTGGCACGTTCAACAGCCCCAATCCGAATGTCACCAGCCCCATGACCAGCGCCGCCAGCACGACACCGGCGATCGACCCCGAGCCGCCAAGGATGCTAACGCCGCCCAGAACAACGATGGTCACGACCTCAAGTTCAAACCCCGAGGCGATGCTGGGCCGGGTCGAGCCCAGCCGCGAGGTCAGGCAGATCGAGGCAATCCCGCTCATCAGCCCGGTCAGCAGGAACAGGATGAAGCGGATCTTCTCGACCCGGATGCCGGAAAAGCGCGCGGCAGTGGCGTTATTGCCGATGGCATAGACCATGCGTCCGAAATTGGTGCGGTGCAGCAGGATGCCGAAGGCAAGTGCTGCCAGCGCAAAGATCACCAGCTCGACGGTAATGACCCACCAGACATAGCCCTGCCCGAACCACGCAAAGCTGTCCGGGTAAGTGGTATAGGCCCCATCCCCCAGCGCGATGTAGCTGATGCCGCGAAACAGGCTCATCGTGCCGATGGTGACGACGATCGAGGGCAGGCCGAAGCGCGCGACCAAAAGCCCGTTGAACGCCCCGCAAACCAGCCCGGTACCCAGCCCCAGCACGACCAGCGCGGGTGTGCCCATCCCGGCTGCCGCCGCGGCCCCCATCACGGTCGAGGCCAGCGCAATGATCGAACCCACTGACAGGTCGATTTCGCCCGCGATGATCAGCATGGCCATGGCAAAGGCGATCATCGCCTTTTCGGTGAAGTTGAAGCTCGCGTCGCTGAGGTTCCACGGGTCGAGGAAATATGGAGATGCCAATGAATTCGCGATGAAAATCGCGACGGCTACGACCAGAAGCAGGGCCTCCCAGCTTTTCAGGGCGCGCGACAGGGGCGAGGTCAGGCGGTCGGGTATCTGGCGTCCGGTTGCCGTGGTCATGTCCGATGCTCCGCCTGTTTCAGGATGATGCGGCCGCTTTCGCGCTGGCTGGTGGCGTTGAAGGCAATCGCGACAAGGATCGCCGCGCCTGAAATCGCCATCTGCCAAAAGGGCGAGATGCCGACGACTGGCAGGGCGTTCTTGATGATGCCCAGAAACAGCGCCCCCATGACGCAGCCCGCCACCGTGCCCGAGCCGCCCGCAATGGCGATGCCGCCAATGACGCAGGCGGCAACCACGTCCAATTCAAACCCGCCGGCGATATCGACATAGGCCACGGCATAGCGCGCCACCCACAGATAGCCGGTCAACCCGGCCAGCGCCCCGGCCAGAACAAAGGCCGCGAATTGTGTCCGGCCGACCGAGATACCGGTATAGACCGCCGCATGGGGGTTGCCTCCGACGGCATGGAAGGCGCGGCCAAGCGCCGTACGGTTCATCAGCACCGCAACGCCCGCGACCACCGCCAGCGCGATCCATGTCATCACCGGCAGACCCGCGATGATGGTGCGGGGGAAGGCCTTGAAGCCCTCGCTCATCTGGTGGGCGTTGATCCATGCACCGCCCGTCAGCAGGAAGATCGTGCCGCGATAGATCGTCATCGTACCAAGGGTCACGACGATGGACGGGATGCCCAGTTTCCAGACCATCAACCCGTTCACCGCGCCAAGCGCCGCGCCAAGCGCGATCACCGCCAGCAGGATCAACGGCAGCGGCACCCCTGCCCCGTTCATCAGCGCCGCAATCATGCCGCAAAGCGCCAAATTCGCCGCCACCGACAGGTCGATGCATTTCGTCAGGATCACCGCCATCTGACCCAGCGCCAGCAGGATCAGCGGCGAGGTATCGGTCAGCACGCGGGCAAGGTTTCCGGGCGTGACAAAGCCCGGAAAGCGGCTGGCGATCAGTGCCAGCAGCGCAAGGATGGCAAAAGCAAGGATGGCCTCGCGGGATTTCAGGATGCTCATGCGGTGCCTCAGTTGATGCCGACGGCGGCGCGGACAAGGTTTTCCGGGGTCATCTCGTCACCCGTATATTCGGCAGCGATGCGGCCTTCGCGCATGACGATGACGCGGTCGGACATGCCCAGAACCTCGGGGATTTCGCTGCTGACCATGATGACCGCCAGCCCCTGCCCGGCGAGTTCCGACATGAAGTCATGGACGGCGGCTTTTGAGCCGATATCGATGCCCTTGGTCGGCTCATCAAGGATGATGACGCGGGGCTTGGTCGCCAGCCATTTGGCGATGACGACCTTTTGCTGGTTGCCCCCGGACAGCAGGCCGACATCCTGATCAAGGCTCGCCGCCCGCAGGTCCAGCCGCTGGGTATAGTCGCGGGCCAGGGAAAATTCCTCGGCCAGCCGCAGGAAGCCCGCGCGGCTGGTCCGCGCGAGCGACGGCAGCGTCACGTTCTGAAAGATCGGCAGGCCCTTGACCGCGCCCTGCTTGCCGCGATCCTCGGGGACATAGACGATGCCCGCATGAACCGCCTGCGCGGTCGAGCGGATCACCCGCACGTCGTCCCCGATCCGGCAGGCCCCACGCGAAGGGCGGGTGATGCCAAACAAAGACTGCATGACCTCGCTGCGGCCTGCGCCGACAAGGCCGTAAAAGCCAAGGATCTCACCCTGATGCAGGGTGAAGTTGATGTTCTCGAACTCGGTCGGATGGCAATACCCGACGACCGTCAAGGCAGGCGCTCCGATCTGCGCCGGGCGCTTGGGATAGATCTGGTCGACCGAGCGACCGACCATCAGGCGGACCAGTTCGGCTTCTTTCACATCGGCCATCAAACCTTCGCCGACGAATTGCCCGTCGCGGAAGACGGTCCAGCGGTCGGCGATGCGGAAGATTTCGTCGAATTTGTGGCTGATGAACAGGATCGCCTTGCCCTGTGATTTCAGCTTCTCGACCAGTTCGTAAAGCTCGGCGATTTCCTTATGCGACAACGCGGCGGTCGGCTCGTCCATGATGACGACGCGGGCGTCGATCGACAGCGCGCGCGCAATCGCGACCAGATGGCGCGAGGCGATGCTAAGGTCCTTCAGCCGCACCATCGGGTTCAGATCGGCCCCGATGCTGCGCAGGATCGCGCCCGCGCGGTCACGCATGGCCTTGCGGTCGATCAGGCCGAAACGGGTACGCGGCGCATGACCAATGAAGATGTTCTCGGCCACGGTCAATTCGTCGAACAGCACCGTTTCCTGATGGATCGCGGTCACGCCGGAATGACCCGCCGCCTGCGCGGTCGGGAAATGCACCGGCGCGCCATCGACAAGGATCTGCCCCTCATCGGGCTGATAGATCCCGGTCAGGATCTTGACGATGGTGGATTTCCCCGCGCCATTCTCACCCACAAGGGCGGTGACTTGACCGGGGTAAAGGTCAAGCTGCACGCCGCCAAGGGCACGCACGCCGGGAAATGTCTTGACGATGCCGCGCAGTGACAGCACCGGTTCGGTGCCGCCTGCGGCCCCTGTTCTGGCCAGCATGAAAGTGATCCTGTGATGTCGGCCCGGCAGGATACGCCGGGCCGTGCCGTTCAAGTCAGATCAGAAGATCGAGCTGAACTGGTCGATATTGCCCGCGTCATAGACGAAGGGATCGGCCATGGCGGCTTCGTTCTTGTCGTCCAGTTTCACTTCACCCATGCGACCGATCGCGATCGAGGCACCGGGCTTGGCCTCGGCATCCTTCTTGGCCAGATGATAGGCCAGCATGGTCGCCGAATAGCCCAGATCGATCGGGTTCCAGATCGCGAAGGATTTGGACGCGCCCGATTTCACATGCCCCGCCATTTCCGAGGGCAACCCCAGACCGGTGACGTTCACCTGCCCCACCTTGCCGGCATCGGTCACCGCTTGTGCTGCTGCCACAATTCCCACCGACGTCGGGGCGATGATCGCCTTGAGGTTCGGATAGGTCTGCATCAGGCCTTGGGCCTCGCGGTAGGACTTGTCGGCAAGGTCATCGCCATAGACCGTGCCCACGACCTTCACGTTCGGGTAGTTGGGGGCGACCTTGTTCATCTCCTCGATCCAGGTGTTCTGGTTGGTCGAGGTGGTGGTGGCCGACAGGACCGCGACTTCGCTGGTCCCATCTTTCGGCAGATTGTCCGCGGCCAGCTTGATGATCATGTTGCCGATCAGCGAGCTGGAGGACGGGTTCAGGTGCATCTGCCGACCTTCCGGCGCGACGCCCGAATCCCAGCTGATGACGGTGATGCCGCGATCCATCGCCTTTTTCAGCGTCGGAACAAGGGCATCGGTGTCATTGGCCGAAACCGCGATGGCATCGACCTTTTGCGCGATCAGGCTGTTGATGACCTCAATCTGGCCTTCAGCGGTGGTGTCGGTCGGGCCGGTATAGATGATCTTGACGTCGCCAAGCTCTTTCGCGGCTTCCTCGGCGCCCTTGTTCGCGGCCTCAAAGAAACCGATCCCCAGCGCCTTTACCACCAGCGCGATGCGCATTTCCTCGGCCTGCGCCGCCGTGGTCATCAAAGCCAGACCCATTGCAGCCGTGGCCAGTGCCTTACCAATTACGCTCATTCGTTCCTCCCCTATGAGCGGTTTTGCGCGTCACTCCTCCTGCGCGCGCTTTTTTCTGTCCGTCGCGGCCTCGGCCACGATCAGACGGACTTCGGCAGCCTCCAGCATCTGCGCGGCGCGATCCTCGATCCCACTGTCGGTAATGACGGTATGGATCCGGTTCAGCGGGCACAAAAGCAGGCTGGAGCGCTGGTTGAATTTGGAACTGTCGGCCAGAACGACCAATTCATCGGCCTGATCGATCAGCTTCTGCTCGGCCTGAACCAGAAGGGGGTCCCCCTCCATCAGGCCCAAGGGTCCAAGACCACGGCAGCCCATGAACATGCGCCGGGCATAGAAATGGTTGCTGCCATCGGTGTCGAAGGGCGACAGGATAATGTTCTGTTCGCGATAGATCGCACCCGCCGGAACCAGAACCGTGTTCTTGGAATGCTTCAGCAGATGTTCGGCGATTGGAAAGCTGTTGGTAAAGACCTGCAACCGCTTCGTGGTCAGCGGATGCACCATCTGAAAGGTGGTCGTGCCGCCATTGACGATGATCGCATCGCCATCTTCGCACAGATCCACCGCCGCCTGCGCAATGGCGCGCTTTTCCGCGATATGCAGCGTCTGGTTCACCGCGAAGGGCCGCGCATTAATGCCGACGAATTGCGGCGGCGAGATCGCCTCGGCCCCGCCCCTGACACGGCGCAGTTTCTTGGCCAGATGCAGCTGGCCGATATCGCGCCGCACAGTCGCCTCGGACGCGCCGGTCAGCGCGCACAGATCGCCAACCGTCACCACCGGCCGCTCCTGCACGGCCGAAAGGATGATACGATGACGTTCAGTTTCCAGCATGATGCGCCCCTAGTTCCACGGATCAGTTTCCATCATTACCGCTCACTGTCAATCATATTTGATCGCAATCATGATTGCTGCGCCTGCACAGTGATCGATTATGATCGAAACTGATTGACGATTGCGCGAATCCGAGTCTTATTCGCTCAGGGAAGCGCGGCAGGTCTTGACCGCCTAGGGAGGGTTTCCATGACTGGAACAATTGCGGCCAACCGGCTTGAGAACCTGTGGGATGACGCCCGCGCCAACGGAATGAGCGAATCGGAAAAGCTGCTTTACCGCTCGAATCTGCTGGGTTCGGACAAGCGCGTCACGAATTACGGCGGCGGCAATACCTCGGCCAAGGTGATGGAAACCGACCCGCTGACCGGCGATACGGTCGAAGTGCTGTGGGTCAAGGGCTCGGGCGGCGATATCGGCTCGATGAAGATGGACGGATTTTCGACCCTTTACATGGACAAGCTGCGCGCCCTGAAAGGCAAGTATCGCGGGCTGGCCTTCGAGGATGAGATGGTCGGCTACCTGCCCCATTGCACCTTCGCGCTGAACCCGCGCGCGGCCAGCATCGACACGCCCCTGCATGCCTATGTGCCCCGCAAGCATGTCGATCACGTCCATTCCGATGCGATCATCGCCATTGCTGCATCGACCAATTCTCGCGAGTTGACCGCCGAGATTTTTGGTAGCGAGATCGGCTGGCTGCCATGGAAGAAGCCCGGCTACGAACTGGGCCTGTGGCTGGAAAAATTCGCGACCGAGAACCCGCAGGCGCGCGGCTGCGTGCTGGAAAGCCACGGCCTGTTCACCTGGGCCGATGACGCCAAGGATTGCTACCTGACCACGCTGGAAATCATCAACAAGGCCGCCGCATGGCTTGAGGAGCGGACCGCGGGCAAGCCTGCATTCGGCGGCGCCAAGGTCCCGACATTGGACGCCTCGGCACGGCGCGAGGTTGCGGCAAAGCTGATGCCGGTGATCCGTGGCCTGATTTCCAAGGACCGCCACAAGGTCGGCCATTTCGACGATCAGCCCGCCGTGCTGGAATTCGTAGGCTCGAACGCGCTGGATACTCTGGCCCCGATGGGGACCTCTTGCCCGGATCATTTCCTGCGCACCAAAATCCGCCCGCTGGTGGTCGATTTCGCCCCCGCCGCCCCCGATCTGGACGCGACCATTGCCGGGCTGGAAAAGGCCGTCGCCGATTACCGCGAGGATTACGCGGCCTATTACGATCGCTGCAAGCATCCCGACAGCCCCGCCTTGCGGGACCCGAATGCAGTGGTCTACCTGATCCCCGGTGTCGGCATGATCACCTTTGCCTTGGACAAGGCCACGGCGCGGATCTCGGGCGAGTTCTATGTCAATGCGATCAACGTGATGCGCGGGGCCAGCGCCGTCAGCACCTATCAGGGCCTGCCCGAGCAAGAAGCCTTTGACATCGAATATTGGCTGCTCGAGGAAGCCAAACTGCAACGGATGCCCAAGCCGAAATCCTTGGCCGGACGCGTGGCGCTGGTCACCGGCGGCGCGGGCGGGATCGGTGCCGCCACCGCCGAACGCTTCCTGAGCGAAGGCGCCTGCGTCATGCTGGCCGATATCGACGCCACCGCATTGGCCACCGCGCAGCAGGCACTGTCCGCCCGCCACGGCAAGGATGTCGTCCGCAGCGTGCAGATGAACGTCACCGACGAGGCTCAGGTAATCGCTGCCTATGCCGAAATGGCTGTCGAATTCGGAGGCGTCGACATTCTGGTCTCGAATGCCGGGATCGCCTCTTCGGCCCCGGTCGAGGACACCACGCTGGCCTTGTGGAACCGGAACATGGACATTCTGTCCACCGGCTATTTCCTTGTCTCGCGCGAGGCATTCAGACTGCTGCGCAAGCAGGATATCGGCGGTTCCATCATCTTCGTCGCCTCAAAGAACGGCCTCGCCGCCAGCCCCAATGCCAGCGCTTACTGCACGGCCAAGGCGGCCGAAATCCATCTGGCGCGCTGCCTTGCGCTGGAAGGGGCAGAAGCGCAGATCCGCGTCAATGTCGTGAACCCCGATGCCGTACTGCGCGGCTCCAAGATCTGGGAAGGCGAGTGGCTGGACCAGCGCGCCGCGACCTACAAGACCGACAAGGAAGGGCTTGAGGAAATGTATCGCCAGCGCTCGATGCTGAAACGCTCGGTCCTGCCCGAGGATATCGCCGAGGGCGCCTATTTCTTCGCCAGCGATCTTTCCGCCAAATCGACCGGGAACATCCTGAACGTCGATGCCGGCAACGTCCAATCCTTCCCGCGGTGAGCGCCATGATCGACAAGCACCTGATCGAGGCTGAAAACGCCGCCCGCGCCAAGGATCTGGCGCAGGATTACGAGGCCCTCGCCGCGCGCCTTGCCCGCCGTGATGTCGATATCGAGGATCTGACCGCCCGCGCCACGGCCTTTGGCGTTGCCGTTCCCAGTTGGGGCACCGGCACCGGCGGCACGCGCTTTGCCCGCTTTCCGGGTCTGGGCGAACCACGCGGCATCATGGACAAGCTGGACGATTGCGCGGTCATTAACCGTCTGACCGATGCCACGCCATCGGTCAGCCTGCATATTCCCTGGGACAAGGAGGACCCCGCGCTACTGCTGGAAAAGGCCGGGGAATGCGAGCTTGGCTTTGACGCCATGAACTCAAACACCTTTCAGGATCAGCCGGATCAGGAACGCAGCTACAAATTCGGCTCGCTTTCCCATACCGATGCCGCCACCCGCGAGCAGGCGGTCGAACACAATCTGGAATGCATCGAGATCGGCCGTCAGATTGGCTCCAAGGCGCTGACAGTCTGGATCGGCGACGGCTCGAACTTCCCCGGCCAGACCTCGCTGTCTCGCCAGTTCGACCGCTATCTGGAGGCGATGAAGCAGGTCTATGCCGGGCTGCCGGACGATTGGCGGATCTTCTCAGAACACAAGATCTATGAACCCGCCTTCTATTCGACCGTGGTGCAGGATTGGGGCACCAGCCTGATGACCGCGCAAGAGCTTGGCCCCAAGGCGCAATGCCTGGTCGATCTGGGCCATCACGCCCCGAACGTGAATATCGAGATGATCGTCGCGCGCCTGATCCGCGCAGGCAAACTGGGCGGCTTCCATTTCAACGACAGCAAATATGGCGATGACGATCTGGACAGCGGCACGATCGAGCCGTTCCGCCTGTTCCTTGTCTTCAACGAGCTGGTCGAGCTGGAAAACACCCCCGGCCTGAACCTCGCGCATATGATCGACCAAAGTCATAATGTCACCGACCCGATCGAAAGTCTGATCGTCTCGGCCTGCGAGATCCAGCGCGCCTATGTGCAGGCCTCGCTGGTCGACCGCGCCGCGCTCGATGGCTACCGGCAGGAAAACGATGCGCTGATGGCAGCGGCAACCCTGCGTGCCGCATTCCGCACCGATGTCGAACCGATCCTCGCCATGGCGCGGGCACGGGCCGGTGCGGCCATCGACCCAGTCGCGGCCTATCGCGCCTCGGGCTACCGGGCCAAAACTGCGGAACAACGGCCGCGGGTCGCGGGTGGAGGCGGCGGGATCGTCTGATCCCGTCACCGACCGAAAAGGATGGGGCTCGATGCCCCGCCCTTTTCGTTCATCCCTCGATGGGCTTTTTCTCACCCGCGCGGATTTCAAAGGCCATGATGTTCTGACGCGGAGGCAGCGGGCAGACCGCGAATTCGGTAAAGGCGCAGGGCGGATTGAAGGCCTTGTTGAAGTCCAGCACGATCTTGTCGCCCGCCATCTCGCCAATCAGGAAGCGCGAGGCGCCATAGGTCTCGCGACCCGCCGTGCGGTCGCGGATCACGAACATCGGCTTGCCGGATTTCCAATGTGTCGGCAGCAGTTCCACCTGTTCTCCCTCATGGGTGAAGCGCGCAGCATGGGTCAGTTGGACCGAGGTTTCCACACCCGTCACCATGCCGATGCCCAAGGATTTTGGCACTTCCAGCTTTTCCCAATCCGCCTCGATCCGCCATGCGGGATCGATCGGATAGCTGTCGATCCCCGGAAACTCGCGGCGCGAAGGCGCATCGGCATCGCGCACCCGCAGGGCATATTGCCCCTCAAGCTGCGTCACCTCCAGCAGCAGCGCGCCGACCTTGATCCGCGGCGGGTTGTCCGGCACCGGCTTCAGCGCCTGCAATCCCTGCCCCGCGTCAAAGCGCGCCGTCCCATCGGCGTCCAGCTCCAGCACGCCCAGGCTCTCGGGACCGACCGACAGCACCACGTCATTTCCTGTACCGGCGCCGACCGTCAGCCGACCCGCCGCGATCTCGACCCGGTCGGTCAGGTTCAGCCAGCCATCCTCGGCAGTCAGGGCGGCAAGACGGCCCGCGCGCCAGGCCTCGATCTGGGATTGATAATCGGTCATGGGGTCTCCTCAGGCATATGCTGCAGGCTGGCCAGAAGCCGCTGCGTATAGGGATGCTGGGGCGCGCGCAGGATGTGGCGGGTCGCGCCCCCCTCGACGATACGCCCCTGTTGCAGGACGATCATGCGCGGGCACAGCGCCGCGACAATGGCGATGTCATGCGAAACCAGAACCAGCGTGATGTCACGCGCAAGCTCGGTTAACAGCTCGATCACGCGCACCTTGGTCGCCAGATCCAGCGCAGAAACCGGTTCATCGGCCAGCAACACGCGCGGCCGCGCGATCAGGGCTCGGGCAATGGCGATGCGCTGACGCTGCCCGCCGGAAAAGGCGCGAGGGTAGCGATCAAGGCTGTCCGCAGGCAGGCCCACGGCGTCCAGAACCCGCGCGGCCTCAGCACCGGCATCGCCGGGCAGATCCAGCGCGACATGGGGCTCGGTCAGGATGCGGCGCACCTTCATCCTTGGATCAAGCGAGGTATAGGGGTCCTGGAATACCGGTTGGACGAAGCGCCGATGTGCCTGCATCCGGGGACGCGAGCGGATATCCAGCACGGACCCATCAGCCTCGACCACGCCCTGATCCGGTCGCGCCAGCCCCAGCATCAACCGCAGGATGGTGGATTTCCCCGAGCCGCTTTCGCCCAGAATTCCAAGGCTCTCACCCTGTTCCAGCGCCAGCGACACATCATGCAGGATGGGCTGGCCGCCGTAGCCGAACTGCACATCGCGCAGAGAAATCAGGCTCATCGCATCCCCCTGACGGCCGTTTCCAGCTGGCGCGCTGCGGCGACCAGACCGCGGGTATATTCGTCCTGCGGCCGGGTAAAGACCTGACCCACCGGCCCTTCCTCGACCGCGCGGCCATGCTGCATGACGATCACGCGATCGGTGATGCGGGCGACGACGGGCAGGTCATGGCTGATGAACAGCAGCGCCAGCCCCTCGTCGCGGGCCAGATCGTCCAGCAGGTCCAGAACCTCGGCCTGCGTGGTGACGTCCAACGCAGTCGTCGGCTCATCCGCGATCAGCAGACGCGGTCCGCAAGCCAGCGCCATGGCGATGGCCACACGCTGGCGCTGCCCGCCCGAGACTTCGTGCGGCCATGAGCGCAGGATGCGTTCAGGGTCGGCAATCGACACCCGGTCCAGCCAGCGCAGCTGTTCGGCGCGCAGGGTGGCCGCGTCCAGCGCCCGCCCCTCGCGTCGGGCGCGGCGGCGGATCGGCAAGGCCAGTTGCTCACCCAGCCGCATCAGCGGGTCCAGCGCGGAACGCGGGTCTTGAAACACCACAGCAGCGACCGAACCGCGCAGCGGCACCAGCGCGCGATCCGACTGGCCGATGACCTGATGGCCGTCCAGCAAGACCGAGCCCTCGGCCCGAAGGCCATTTGCCAACAGCCCCACGACCGACATCGCGGTCAGCGACTTGCCCGAGCCGCTTTCGCCGACCAGCCCCAGCCTTTCGCCGGACTCGACCGAGAAGCTGATGCCATGGACCAACTCGCGCGCGGGGCCGTGGACGCGCAGATTTTCGACCTGAAGCAGGCTCATGCCGCCCCCCTTTCCGGGTCCAGCAGATCGCGCAAGCCATCGGCAAGGAAGTTGATCCCCAGAACCAGCGCCATCAGCGCCAATCCCGGCGCGATCACGCCGATCGGCGCATTATAGACCGTCGATTGCGCACTTTGCAGCAACTGCCCCCATGAGGCATTCGGCGGCGGCGCGCCAAGGCCCAGATAGGACAGCGAGGCCTCGGCAATCACCGCCAGCCCGAATTGCAGCGCAATCGCGACCAGCACGGTCGGCGCGATATTCGGCAAGACATGGACCAGCACGATCCGCCCCCAGCCCAGTCCAGAACAGCGCGCGGCGGTGATGTAATCCTGAGCCAGCACGCGCTTGGTCAGGATGCGTACCAGCCGTGCAAGGATCGCCGACATGGCGATGCCGATGGCAAGGATCGCCGTGCCCAAGGACGCCCCATCGCTGGCCGCCACGACCAGCATGGCCAGCAGCAGCGTCGGGAAGGCGATCAGGATATCCAGCGTCGCCGCCAGCGCATCATCGATCCCCCGCTGCGCAAAAGCAGAAAGCACGCCCAGCGTGGTCCCGATCAGCCCGCCAAGCGCTGCGGCACCGATCCCGACGGTTAGCGCGATCCGCGCCCCGATCATGACTTGGGTGAAATAGTCGCGCCCCAGCCGGTCGGTGCCCGCCCAATGCGCCCAAGACGGCGGTTGCAACCGTCCGCCCGCCATCGCGGTCGGATCATAGGGCAGCCAGACCAGCGTCAGCAGCGCCACCGCGACATTGATCCCGACAAGGATCGCACCGATCCACAGACTTGTGCGTCTCATCGTCCGGCCACCGTTTCACGCAGGCGCGGGTCGATCAGGCGCTGAACCACATCGGCCACGAAGCCGATCAGCAGCACCAGCAGGGTCGAGACCAGCAGCACCCCCTGCACCGTCGGATAATCCCTTTGCTGGATGCCCAGCAGCAGCATCGAGCCCAGCCCGGGCAGCGCAAAGACCCGCTCAACCACGACTGCGCCCAGCAGGGTCGAGGCCAGCTCGATCCCCAGAATGGAGATCACCGGCACCGCGCCATTGCGGATGCCGTGGCGGATCAGCGCGCGCGGGAAGCTCGCGCCCAAGGCGCGGGCGTTGCGCAGATAATCCGCGCCCAGCACGTCCAAAGTAGCCGAGCGCACATAGCGCATGAGCGACGCAGACATCACCAGAGAAATCGTCAGCACCGGCAGGATCAGCGCGCGGAAAGCGCCCGGAAAATCCTGCCAGCCCTTCATCGGGAAACCGCTCGCGGGCAGCATCCGCCACTTCACCGCGACCAGCCAGATCAGCAGCACCCCGATCCAAAAGACCGGAACCGCGATGCCCAGTTGCGACACCGCTGACAGCAGCGCCCCATACCAGCGATCCGCCCGCAGCGCCGAGATAATGCCCAGCGGCACCGCAATCGCCACCGCCAGCAGGAACGACGCCACCGTCAGCGGCAGCGTCACAGACAAGCGCGCCGCAATCTCGGGCAGGACCGGCGTGCCCGAGACAAAGGACTTGCCCAGATCGAAGCGCGCCAGATCAGACAGGAACATGCCCAGCTGCACCCAGATCGGCTGATCGGAACCGACCTGCGCGCGGGCGGCGGCGATCTGCGCTTCATCCGCGCCGACCGAAAGAAGCGCCGCCGCCGGATCGCCCGGCAGCAGACGCAGCAGCACGAAAAGCACCAGCCCCGCCGCGATCAGCGACAGGGCCAGCACGAAAGTCCGGCGCAGAAGATACCGGCCCATCCGTTACTCTTTGGCGATGCCGCGCAGGAAGAACTGGGCGTTCAGCCCGTTCAGCGGATAGCCCGTCGTCGCCGTGTTCGACACAACGATCTGCGGATACAGGAACAACCAGTTCGAGGCGGCATCCTCGGTGATGATGCGGTTCGCCTCGCGCAGCTTGTCGGCCTGTTGGGCCTCGGTGTCGCTGGCCTCGGCGGCAGCCACCAGTTCGGTCACTTTCGGGTTGTTATAGCCCCAGTAGAAGTCCGGGTTGCCATAGAAGACCACGTCGCGGTGGTTGACGTGTTCCTGCAGCGTCGCCTGAAAATCCTTGGCCTGATAGACCTTGGTGTACCATTCATTGGCGGTGATGACGTGGATGTTCACGGTGACGCCGATCTTGGCCAGTTCCGCCTTCAGGAACTCAGCCGTGATCGGATGCGGGTCGTAATTCGGGGTTTCCAGCGTGAAGGTGAAGCCTTCGGGGAAGCCCGCCTCGGCCAGCAGCGCCTTGGCGCTTTCCGGATCATAGGCATCGACGCTGGTCAGGTCCTCATACCATGCGTCGGTCGGGGGCACGAAGCTGCCCAGCACCATGCCGCGGTCGCCCCAGATCGCTTCCAGCAGCTTTTTCTTGTCCACGGCGCGGGCCAGCGCCTTGCGGACCTTAACGTTGTCGAAGGGGGCGACACGGTCGTTATACGCCATGATCTGCTTGGTCGTGGACTTGCCTTCGGAAATCTTGAAGGCTGAGGCATCCTCGAACTGAGCCAAAGCATCGGGGCTTTGTACCGAGGTGATGACATCCACCGCATCGGTCAGCAGCGCGTTGTTCAGCGCGGCGGCCTCGGTGAAATAGCTGAAGATCGCGCCGGAGTTCGCCGGCTTGTCGCCCCAGTAGCCGTCAAAGGCCTCCAGCGACAAGGCCGAACCGCGCTTCCAGTCGGCCAGCTTATAGGGGCCGGTGCCGTCTTCCTTGGCGGTGATGTCGCCCGCCGCATCATTCACCACCCAGACATAGCTGAGGTTATAGGGCAGCGAGATCGACTTCGATTTCAGCTTGATGACCACGGTCTTGTCGTCCGGGGTGTCGATGGATTCGATCGTCGACAGGCTTTTCTTGCGCGAGGATTTCGAGGTCTCGGCGGTCACACGCTCGATCGAGTATTTCACATCGGCGGCCGTCAGCGGCTCACCGGAATGGAAGGTCACGCCGGGCTTCAGGGTGAAGCTATGGGTCAGCCCATCTTCGCTGACCTCGTGCTTTTCCGCCAGGGCGGGCGTGACCGAGCCATCGTCGTTCAGGCGAAACAGCGCCTCATAGACGTTGTCGTTGAAGGCTTCGTTGATGCCCTGCCCCGCGCCCGCCGTATTGTCGAGGTTCTGCGGCTCATAGAGCGAGCCGACGCGGATCACCGCCGCAGGATCGGCAGCCAAGGCCGCGCCCGCCGACAGCAGGGCCGCCGAGGCGAGGCCGAAAATATGGACCGAGAGGCGCTTGGTGTTCATCTGCGATGACCTTTCAGACAATGCTTTGCCCGCACGATATCCGCAACTTGCGCCCGATGCGAGGCGCTATCGGCGATGCTGGAAATCCCGGCATTGGCAGGATCGCGGGGCAAAGGTCAAGATGCCCCGGCACCCCTCATCGCGGCACTTTAGGCCGTTCGCGTCCGAAATGCTCTTCGACATAAAAGGACGGGCGCTTGCCGACATCGTCCAGATGGTTCTGCAACCAGTCCTCTGCCCATGCGGTGCCGCAGTTGAACAGATGCTGCAGATAGGCCCAATCCGCATTCATCTTCGAAGATGAGGACAGGTCCTGAAGATCCTCCTCGCCATGGATCATGTGCAGGCGCAGGTGAATGCCACCATTCATTTCGACCACACCCTTGTCGACCAGCCGGCTGAGACTGTCGAGCGCACGCAGTTCCTTCATCAGACTGGTGTTGAAGCTGATCTCATTGATGCGATTGATGATTTCGCGGGCGTTACGGGGCAGCTTCTCGCGCCGCATCGGGTTCAGCTGGACGATCAGCACATCGACGACCTCGCTGTCGATGATCAGCGGCGTCAGCGCCGGATTGGCAGAATAGCCGCCGTCCCAATAAGCCTCGCCGTCGATTTCCACCGCGCGATACATCAGCGGCAGACAGGCGGAGGCCAGCACCGTGTCGCAGGTGATCTCTCCGTTTGAGAAGATCCGGGCGTGGCCGGTGCGAACATTGGTCGCATTCAGATGGACGCGCAGCTTGGTGGAGCGGTTGATGGCGTCAAAATCGACCGACTCTTGCACCAGATCGCGCAGCGGGTTCACATCGAAGGGGTTCAGTTCATAGGGCGAGAACATTCGGCTTAGCGTCTCGGCCATCAGATAGGGCGGCGAACGATCAAGCGAGAAATCCCCCTTCATCCGGTCCCAGATCGTCGGCTGCATGGGCGAGTAGCGCGCCGCGTCGCTGACCGCCTTCCAGAAGCCGGCCAAGGCCTCGCGCGCGGCCTCGGGACCGCCCTTTTCCATGCCATGCGCCAGCACCACCGCATTCATCGCGCCGGCGCTGGTGCCGCTGATTTCCGCGATGCGCAGTCGGGGTTCCTGAAGCAACCGGTCCAGCACCCCCCAGGCCAGGGCCCCATGAGAGCCGCCGCCTTGCAGCGCAAGATTGATGGGCAGTGCAGCGTCCGTCATCTGTCGCTCCGTCGCCAATGCGTCAATTTCCGCAGTGCAGCATCAATTGGGCAGCGTTTCAACAGCGGATCGCGAATGACCCCTATGTCGCGATCAGTGTGGTAAAGGCGGACAGATGCGCGTCCAGCCTTGCGCGAAGCTGCGCGAGGGGCTGGTCCTCGTCCAGAATGAATTCGGTGAACAGTGCGTTGAGGTCATTGAAGGCCATCTCGCCCAAGGCAGTCGCGCCGATCCCCTGCCGGACGTCACCCCGGGTCTGAAGGGTGGCGATCAACCGACAGACCTGCGCGGCCAGCGCTGCGTCCAGCTCGCGGTAGCGCCGCGAGAAGGGTGCCTCGGGCTGCTGGATCGTCATCGCCATGGCCGAGCGCCACATCGCCTTGGTCAGATAGACCAGCGAATGGTCGTAATAGGTGCGGATCAGCACGCTCATCGCCTGAATGGCGGTTTCGGGGGGACGGGCCACGACCACCTCGCCCTGCGCCAGCACCTCCTCGACCTCCATGCTGACAATAGCCAGCAGAAGGTCTGCCTTGTTTTCAAAGTAATTATAAAGGGTTCCGACAGAAACCTCGGCGACCTCGGCGATCGTGTCTATCCGCGCAGCCTCATATCCCATCTGCCCGAAAAGCGTGCTGGCCGCCTCAAGGATGCGGCGGTTTCGGTCGGCCTTCTGTCGTTCGCGCAGTCCCGTCATTGCTTCCCCTGTCGGACCTAAAATTATCATTGACTGCAAAAATGAACTGCTTCAACTTTTTTCTTGAACGGACCCGTCAGAGGTCCTCCACCGACAGGAGTTTGAATGATGATCAGATCCGCCTGCGCCGTGATCGCCCTTGCCGCCGTCGCGCCGCTGACCGCCCATGCCGCCGAAGAGTTGAACGCCCTCGTCTGGTGCGACCACGCCGACCCGGCCTTTCTTGAGCCGTTCGAGAAGGCCCATGACGTCAAGGTCAACGTCAAGGAATATCAGGGCACGGCCGAAGGGCTGACGATGCTGGAACAGTCGCGCCCCGGCGATTGGGACGTGATGGTGATCGACGCCGTCGACGTCCATCGCGCCATCGACCGCGATGTGCTGGCACCCCTGCCGCCCGAGGCACTGCCGGTCGCGGATTTCTTCCCCGAACTGGTGATGGCATCGCATAACAGCCGCGATGGCGTGACCTACGCCGTCACCGACAAATTCGGCTACAACACCATCGCCTATAACAAGTCCAAGGTCGATCCGAAGGACATGGAAAGCCTCAAGACCCTATGGTCGGGCAAGTATGACGGCCGGATCGGGATCTATGACTATTACCTGCCCGCGCTTGGCATCGTCGCGCTGTCGCAGGGCGTCAAAACCGCCGATCTGAAGGGCGAGGCCATCGAGGGCCTGCGCGAACCGCTGATGAAGCTGAAGGCTGCCTCGAAACAGGTGGCGGATGTGGTTGGCAGCCAGACCGCGTTGGCCACGGGCGAGGTCGACATTCTGGTCGGCGGCGGCGAATTCCTGACCGCCACCCTGCATGCCGAAAACCCCGATCTGGACTATACGATCCCCGCCGAGGGCGGTGTCCTTTGGGCCGAATCCATCGCCATGCTGAAGGATTCCCAGAAACCCGAACTGGCGCTGGAATTCATCAAATACGTGACCTCGCCCGAGGGGCAGGCCCGGCTGGCGACCTCGTCCTGCTATTGGGGCATGCCCGCCAATGCGAAAGCGGGCGAGCATCTGACGCCGGAACAAAAAGCCGTGCTGCGCTGGGACGCGCAGGCCGATTACCTGAAACGCGCGCAGCTTTACCCGATCCCCAGCGCCGATGACGATGCGGCGATGCAGGATCTGTGGACCGACATGCTGCAGAACTGATCCGATGAGCATCGAACAGACAGAACGCAGGGCGGGGGCCGCCTTGGTGGCCCCCGCCCTGCTGTGGACCGTCGCCTTCTTTGTCCTGCCCTTCGCCGCGATGATCTGGATGAGCCTGTCGCATCTGGAAGGCCGCGAGGTCGTCAGCGGGCCGGGCATCGGCAATTACCTTCGCATCTTTACCGAACCCTCGCTTCTGCGCGGCATCCGCGTTTCGCTTGAGATCACCGCGATCGTCACGGTGCTGTCGGTGATCCTTGCCTGGCCGCTGGCCTGGATCATCGCGACCCGTGTGCCCCCGAAATGGCGCAGACTGGCGCTGATGCTGGCGGTGCTGCCTTTCTGGACTTCCTATGTCGTGCGTTCCTATTCATGGGCGCTGGTGCTGGGCGAAAACGGCATCGTCATGCAGGGGCTGATCCAGCTGGGCCTGCTGGAACAGCCGTTGCAGATCATGGCGACGCGCACCGCGACGATCATCGGTTTCGTGCATTTCTTCGTCATGCTGCTGACGCTGACGATCTATTCGAACCTCGTGCAGCTTTCGCCTAACTATGCCCGCGCCGCCGAGGATCTGGGCGCATCGCGCTGGCAGGTCATCCGGCTGGTGATCCTGCCCCTGACCCTGCCCGGCGTGATAACCGGGGCATTCCTGACCTTCGTGCTGTGCATCGGCGATTACATCACGCCGCAGATTCTGGGCGGGAACTCGGAACTGACGCTGCCGCAGCTGATCATGCTGCAACTGGGGCGGCGTGGCGATTACCCGATGGCCTCGGCCTTGGCGGTGGTGCTGATGGTGCTGGTGACGCTGGCCTATGCCGCCTGCGCCCGCTGGCTGAAGATGGAGCGGGTCTGATGCGCATCCTGTCCTGGGCCTATCTGGTCCTGCTCTTTCTGTTCATCCTGCTGCCGGTTGGCGCGCTGGTGGTGTTTTCCTTTCAGGACGGACGCCTGCCGGTTCCGCCCTTCAAGGGCTTCACGCTGGAATGGTATGCCAAGGTCATCGCCGATCGCGACCTGATGGCGGCGCTGTGGAATTCGTTCCTTGTCGCCTTCGGCTCCTCGGCGTTGGCGCTGGTGCTTGGTTTTCTGGCGGCGTCGGGACTGGCACGAGTGGCGCTGCCCGGATCGGTTCTGCTGCGCGGGTTGCTGATCGCGCCGATGACCGTCAGCTATCTGATCATCGCGCTGGGGCTGTTGCAGGTCTTCAACGCGGTGGGCGTGCGGCCGTCGCTTCTGTCCACCGGGATCGGCCATGTCGTCATCAACCTGCCGCTGTGCTTTTCCATCATCTACGCCGCGATGGGCGAGCATCAGCGCAATGCGCTGCGCGCCGCTCGCGATCTGGGCGCACGGGAATGGCAGGTGTTGGCGCTGATTTCGGCCCCGATGCTGGCGCCCGCCTTGGCCGCCGCGTTTTTCCTGTCGGTCACCTTCAGCTGGGACGAGTTCATCATCGCCTTCCTGCTGACCCGTTTCGATGTCACCCTGCCGGTCGAGATCTGGTCCATGCTGCGTTCGGGCCTGTCGCCGGCGACCAATGCCATCGGCTCGCTTGTCTTCCTCGTCTCGGTCGCCGTTGTCGTGACGCTTGAATTCACCCTGTTCAGAAAGTCCCGGTCATGACCGCCGAAGTCCGTTTCCAGGCCATCCACCATCGCTTCGGCACTTTCACCGCCCTGCACCGGGTCGATCTGACCATCGCGCCAGGCGAGTTCATCGTGCTGCTGGGTCCTTCCGGCTGCGGCAAGACCACGCTGCTGTCGATCCTTGGCGGCTTTGTCACGCCGACACAGGGCAAGGTTCTGATCAATGGCAAGGACATGACCCATGTCCCGCCGCGAGGCCGTCCGACGACCACGATGTTTCAGGACTACGCCCTGTTCCCGCATATGAGCCTGCGCGACAACGTGGCCTTCGGGTTGCGCATGCGCGGCGTGGCCAAGACCCCGCGCCGAGACCGCGCACAGGAGATGCTGGACATGGTGGGACTGGGCGACAAGGCCGAGCGTCGCCCGCATGAGCTGTCTGGCGGCCAGCGCCAGCGCGTCGCCCTGGCCCGCGCCTTGGCGGTTTCGCCCGACGTGTTGCTGCTGGATGAGCCCTTGGGCGCGCTGGACCTGAAGCTGCGCCGCCAGATGCAGGATGAGCTGAAGGCGATCCAGCGCCGCGTCGGCACCACCTTTGTCCATGTCACCCACGATCAGGAAGAAGCCATGGCCGTCGCCGATCGCATCGTGGTGATGAATCAGGGCCGGATCGAACATTGCGGCACCCCCGAGGAGGTCTATCTGCACCCCGTCAGCCTGTTCTCGGCCGGGTTCATGGGTGAAATGAACCGCATCCCGGTCACC
Source organism: Paracoccus litorisediminis (assembly GCF_009711205.1). Taxonomy (GTDB): domain Bacteria; phylum Pseudomonadota; class Alphaproteobacteria; order Rhodobacterales; family Rhodobacteraceae; genus Paracoccus; species Paracoccus litorisediminis. The sequence continues at coordinate 91,131 of NZ_WMIG01000006.1, forward strand.
GCCAAGGGCACGGGTGCGGACAGTCCGCTGGGGGCGCTGCCCTTGCCGGTCGCCTCGGGCGGTGGCGTGCTGTGCCTGCGCCCGGAAAATATCGGCTTTGCGGGTGAGCTGGCCCTTGGCCCGGCGCGGCTGGTCGATACGGGTTTCTTCGGCACCCACCACCGCTGCCATTTCGCGCCGCTTTCCGCCCCCGACCTGCGGCTGGTTGCGCATCTGCCGCAAGGCGCGGTGCTGGAACCGGGCCGCGAGGTCCAACTTTATGCCAGCAACCCCGTCATCCTGCCACATGAGGCCGCCGCATGAACCGTATCCCCGCCCGCGACTGGTATCGCCTGCGCCGGGTGGGGGACGACATCACATGGATAGACGAGCCGCATATCCACGAATTCTATCGCTGCAATATCTGGCATGTGCGCGGACGCGACCGCGACATGCTGGTGGATAGCGGGATGGGCGTGGTCAGCTTGCGCGAATGGGTGCCGCTGGTCAGCGAACGTCCGCTGGACGCCGTAGCCAGTCACACCCATTTCGACCATATCGGCTGTCATCACGAATTTGATTGCCGGTTGTGCCATCCGGCCGAGGCAGAGATCCTTGCCGCGCCAAGTCGCGCCAGCACCCTTGCCGATCCCTATGTCACTGACGAGATCTTCACCGCCCTGCCGCCACAGCCCTATCTGTCCACGACCTATGCCGTCCGTTCCGCGCCCGCCACGCGGCTGATTGCGGATGGCGAGCGGATCGATCTGGGTGACCGCAGCTTTGAGGTTATCCACACTCCTGGCCACTCACCCGGCGGCATTGCTCTGTGGGAAGCGTCTACCGGTATCCTGATCTCCGGCGATATCGTCTATGACGGCCCGCTGATCGAGGACACCTATCATTCCGACCCAGCGGATTACATCGCCTCGATGCGCCGCCTGCTGGAGCTGCCGGTCCGCCTGGTCCATGGTGGACATTTCCCGTCCTTTTCGGGCGAACGGCTGCGAGGGATCATCCGCAACTGGCTGGCCGGCAAGGACGCCTGAGCTATTCCGACCGGGTCGGCAGATCCATTCCCAGCCCCTGCAACTGCCATTCATAGACCCGCGTATCGGTTCGGAAGGTCCAGATCCGGCCCGAGCCGATGTCGATGATGGTGGTGACCAGCAAGCACCACAGGACCGACAGCGCGATTGCCGCCAGCGGCCCCTTACGATCTGTCAGGCCGAACTGATAGCCCACCGTGGCCGAGCCAAGCAGACTCATGAAAAGAAGCAACCCGATCAACTGTATCGGCAGCCGGTATTCCATCATCAGCCGCATCTTGGTCGAGGCATCGAAGGCAAGGTTCAACGAGTTCATCAGCGAGGACGTGACATCGTTTGGCTCTGACCTGACGCGCTCTTCCAAGAACTGCCAGATCTCGTTTTGCAGCAGGTTGGTCCGCGCGGTCGTCTCGGCAATCTCACCGGAATGCGGCTCGGCGCGCACGAAACGGTAACGCGTTGCCAGATATTCTCTCAGCCGGGCGTTGATCTGCTCGGCTTGCGGGCCACCCACGGCATCGGCCTGCAGCATGGCAGTGCCGATGGCATTGACCTCCTCCAGCCCTGCGGCCAGCCGCGCATCCTGCCGCGATGAGGATGCAGCAAGGTTCAGCGCCAGAACGAAAGCCAGAAGCCCCAGCACACTGCCCACGACCAGCGTCGCCCCTTCATCCGGTGTCTCGCCGATCGCCTTGCGGCGAATGCGGCCGATTTTCACGCCGATGAGATAGAACAGGATCAGCGCCAGCAGCAGCAGAGCGAAAAAGATCAGGGCGTTCTTTTCAAGGATTTGAAGAAAAAGCATTCTGGCGTCCCTTGTTGGCCCGACCGGCACCTCTGGGGCGCAGAATATGGGGCTTGGGCGAAACGGCAAGGGGACGGCACATCAACCCTTGGCCGCGGGGCGCAGTTGCCACAGATGGGGTCAGGCTCCGCCCCATCGGGCGGAGCCTTTCAGCTTAGAACGGGCTGTCGGGATAGTAGAATTGCGCGGCGTTTTCCGGGGTGATCAGCTGCGAGCCGATGATGAAACGTCCGGTCACCGGCGCGTTCGAGACAAAGCGCAAAGCCGTCATCTCGATGGCCGAGGAAATCAGCGCCGGCGGATAGGTCACGTTCACCGGCAGTTGCTTGTCGCCGTCCATGATGCGCTTGACGATTTCCTTCATGCCCGCGCCGCCGATCACCCACATCTCATCGGTGCGGTTGGCGGCGGCAATGGCCTCCATGACACCAATGGCCATGTCGTCATCGGCAGCCCAGACCGCGTCGATCTTGGGATATTTCGACAGGTAGTCCTGCATGACGGTAAAGGCGTCATCGCGGTTCCAGTTGCCGTGCTGCATGTCGAGGATCTCGACATCCGAACCCAGCGCCTTCTGGAAGGCCTCGACCCGCTCATTGTCCAGCGTCGTCGGGATGCCGCGCAGCACCACGATCTTCGATCCAGCAGGCAGGTGGGTCTTGAAATACTCGCCCGCAACCCGGCCGAAGGCGGTATTGTCGCCCGCGACATACAGATCCTCGATGCCCTCCTCGGACAGGCCGCGATCGACGACGGTGACGAATTTGCCCGCCTCTTTGACCGCCTTGACCGGCGCGGTCAGGGGCTCGGATTCGAAGGGCAGGACGACCAGCCCGTCGATATTGCGGGTGGCCATCATGTCTTCGATGTCATTGACCTGCTTGGCGGCATCGCCCGCGGTCGCCAGCACGAATTCCAGATTGGGATAGGCCTTGCCCAGTCGCGCGATGGTGTCCTGCGCATGCCAGTTCAGCCCGCCCATGAAGCCATGCGTGGCCGAGGGGATCGAGACGCCGATCACCTTCTTTTCCGCATCCTGCGCGTGACCCGCGCCCGCCACCATGCCCAGGGTCGCAGCAAGGGCCGCGGCCTTCATCAGGTTTCTGCGTTGCATATTCCTCTCCTCCCCAGGATTACCGCTCATCGGCGGTGCTTTTTTCCCGCTGCAAGACGACAGCAAGAACGATGATGACCCCCTGGATGGCCCCGTTCAGATAGGGGCTGACCAGATCGGCCAGATTCAGGATATTGTCGATCAGCGACAGGATCAGGACACCAACCACGGTGCCCCAGACCCGGCCCGTGCCGCCCTTCAGCGCGGTGCCGCCGATGATGACGGCGGCAATCGCCTCAAGTTCCCACAGGACGCCGGTCGAGCCCGAGGCCGAGCCAAGGCGCGGGACGTACAGCACGACCGCCAGCCCGACCAGCAGGCCCAGCAGCACATAGGTCATCAGCTTGACGCGGTTCACGTCGATGCCGGAATAACGCGCGACCCGTTCGTTTGAGCCGATGGCTTCGACATGGCGGCCAAAGCGGGAATGGCGCATCATCCATTCCCCGATGATCGCGACCACGGCAAAGGTGATGATCGGCCAGGTGATCCAGCCAATGCCGCCGAAATAGACCGGGCGGTAAAGCGTGCGCAGCCCCGAGCCAAGGCTCAGCGTGCCGCCATCCGCCAGCCATGTCACCAGCGAGCGGAAAATCCCCATCGTGCCCAGCGTGACGATGAAGGGCTCGATCCGCGCCTTGGTGACCAGTGCTCCGTTCAGCCAGCCTGCCGCAAGCCCGCCAAGCAGGGCGACGCCCATGCCCAGCAGGATCGTGCCCCAATGCACCCCCAGTGCGGGTGCGACCGCATTCATCGCGATGATCGCCACCCCGGCCAGAAACGCCGCCATCGAACCGACCGACAGGTCCAGCCCGCCCGAGGTGATGACAAAGGTCATGCCCACCGCGATCATCCCGATAAAGGCCGAGCGCGCCAGCACGTTGGTGATATTCGCCGGCGCCAGAAAGGCCGGATTCAGCATCGCGCCCAGAATGATCAGCGCGATCAGCGCGACGATGGGACCAAGCGTATGCAGGTTCAGACGGTTCATGCGGCCTCGCTGCTGACGCCCATGGCAAGGCGCACAATGTTTTCTTCGGTCATGTCCGGGCCCGAAATCTCACCCGCGATGCGGCCCCCGCGCATGACTAGAATGCGGTCGGACAGGCCGATCACCTCGGTCATCTCGCTGCTGATGACGACCAGGCTGCGGCCCTCATCGGCCAGCTTGCGGATGAAGGCATAGATCTGGCGCTTGGTGCCGACATCGATGCCGCGGGTCGGTTCATCGATGATGATAATTCTGGGATCAGGCAGCATGGTCTTGGCCAACAACAGTTTTTGCTGGTTGCCACCGGATAGCTTGCCCGTCTGCATGTCGCGGCGCGGGGCGCGGATGTCGAAATCGGCGACGGCGCGGTCCAGCGCCGCGTCCTCGGCGCTGGTGTCGATGCGAAAGCCGCCGAAACGCTCGAGCGTCGCGAGCGTCAGGTTCACGCGCAGATCCTTTTCCAGCAGCAGCCCGGCTTCCTTGCGGTCCTCGGTCAGATAGGCCAGCCCCGCCGCAAAGGCATCGCGCAATTCCCGGATGTGGACCGGCTGGCCGTTCACGCGGATCTCGGCGCTGGCGGGACGCAGGCCGACCAGCCCCTCGGCCAGTTCGGTCCGGCCTGATCCGACCAGCCCGGCAATGCCCAGCACCTCGCCCTGACGCAGAGACAGATCCACGCCATGCACCTCGCCCGGCACGGTCAGACCGGTGACCTGAAGCGCGAGGGCGTCCGAGGGATGCCCCTTGGGCGGATAGAAATCCTGCAGCTCGCGCCCGACCATCGCGGTCGCCATGCCGTTTTCGTCCAACTCGCCGCGCAGCGCCTGACGCACCACCCGGCCATCGCGCAGCACGGTGATGCGGTCGGCCAGATGCGCGACCTCATCCAGCCGGTGCGAGCAATACAGGATCGCCACGCCCTGCCCCCGCAGCCGGTCGATCTGTTCATAAAGCGCGCCGACCTCACGATGGGTCAGGACGGCGCTGGGTTCGTCCATGATCAGCACCCGCGCCTTGCGCGACAGGGCCTTGGCGATCTCGACCATCTGGCGATCAGGGACCGACAGATCGCGGATCAATGTATCGGGGTCGATCGGGCTGTGAAGCTGGCCCAGCAGATCAGCCGTGCCCTCGCGCATGGCGCGGTGATCCAGCCGGAAGCCTCCGGCCTCGCGTCCCAGAAAGACGTTGGCCGCGACCGACAGATCGGGGGCAAGGTTGAATTCCTGATGGATGACCACGACGCCCGCCGCCTCGGCCTGCGGGCCGCTGGTGAATTGGCGGGGTTGGCCGTCCAGCAACAGATCGCCCGTCGTCGGGTCCAGAAACCCGCCAAGGATCTTCATGATCGTGGATTTGCCCGCGCCGTTCTCGCCGATCAGCGCGTGCACCTCGCCCGGCTCAAGGGCCAGGTCGACGCCGTGCAAAACCTCGATCGGGCCGAAGCTTTTCGAGACATTGCGCAGCGCCAGAACCGTCATGGCTGAACCTCGGTCCAAGTGCCGTCCTGCGCGGACGATGCCTTGGCCGCGGCGATGAACGCCATGCCGGACAGGCCCGCCGCCAGTCCCGGCACCCGGTCCAAGCGCGAGGTATCGCCCCGAATGATCTCGGCAATGTCCAGATAGAGGTTGGCGAAACCCTCCAGATAGCCCTCGGGGTGGCCGGGCGGCGTGCGGAACGACCCCGAGCGGTCCTGAGCCCGCGTCAGGATCTGCGCCGGGCCGTCCTTGGGCGTGAAAATCAGCCGCTCGCTGTCGCCAAGCCGCCAGTCCAGCGCGCCGCGATCGCCAAAGACCCGCAGCGACAACCCGTTTTCCATCCCCAGCGCCACCTGACTGGCCCAGATCCCGCCCTTGGCCCCCGAGGCATAGCGCAGCGCCACCCGCGCATCGTCGTCGATGGGCCGCCCCGGCACCACGCTGGACAGGTCGGCCGAGACATGGCTGGGCGTCTGCCCGGTCACGAACTCCGCCAGTTGCCAGGCATGTGTGCCAATATCGCCAAGCGCCCCTGCCCCGGCCTGCGCCGGATCGGTGCGCCAATCGGCCTGCTTGTTATGCACCTCATCCGACAGCCAGCCCTGCAGATATTCCGCATGGACCAGCCGGACCTGCCCCAACGCGCCTTCGGCCACCAGCGCACGCGCCTCTCGGACCATGGGCAGGGCCGAGTAGTTATGGGTCAGAAAGAAGCGCGCCGGGCTTTCGGCTGCGGCATCGGCAATCTGGCGCGCCTGTTCTGCCGTCGCACTCAGCGGCTTGTCGCAGATGACATGGATGCCCGCATTCAGGAATGCCACGGCGGGGGCGGCATGCATGTGGTTCGGGGTGACGATGGCCACGGCCTCGATCCCGTCGTCGCGGGCGGCCTCAAGGCGGGCCATTTCGGCAAAGCTGGTGTAGCCGCGGATGCCCAGATCGGCGGCGCTGGAAGCCGCACGGGTCGGATCGCTGCTGAGCGCGCCCGCCACCAGATCGAACCGCCCGTCCATGCGTGCGGCGATGCGGTGGATCGCCCCGATAAAGGCGCCGCTGCCGCCGCCCACCATGCCCAGCCGGATAGGTTTCATAGCCCAAGTGCCTTGTTGATGGCGGCGGGGTCCACCGCACTGGCCGCGAAATCGTCGAAAGCGTGCGGTGTCACGCGGATGATATGATCACGCACGAATTTCGCGCCTTCGCGCGCGCCGTCCTCGGGGTGTTTCAGGGCGCATTCCCATTCGACGACCGCCCAGCCGTCAAAGTCGTATTGCGTCAGCTTCGAGAAGATCGCCTTGAAATCGACCTGCCCATCACCAAGACTGCGGAAGCGTCCGGCGCGATCGACCCATGACTGATAGCCGCCATAGACGCCCTGCCGGCCATTCGGACGGAACTCGGCATCCTTGACGTGGAACATCCTGATCCGGTCATGGTAGATGTCGATATGTTGCAGGTAATCAAGCTGTTGCAGGACGTAATGCGACGGATCATAGACCATGTTCGCCCGCGCATGGCCGCCGACGCGATCAAGGAACATCTCAAAGGTCACGCCGTCATGCAGATCCTCGCCGGGGTGGATCTCGTAGCAGACATCGACGCCGTGATCCTCGGCCAGATCCAGCAGCGGGCGCCAACGTGCGGCCAGAGTGTCAAAGGCGGCATCGACCAGACCGGGCGCGCGCTGCGGCCAAGGATACAGATAAGGCCAGGCCAAGGCGCCCGAAAACGTCGCCATCGCCTTAAGACCCAACTGCCCGCTGACCCGGATCGCCTTGCCGACCTGATCGACCGCCCAAGCCTGACGCGCCGCGGGATTGCCTCGCAACGCCTCGGGGGCGAAGGCGTCGAAGCCTGCGTCATATGCCGGGTGGACGGCGATCAACTGGCCCTGCAGATGGGTCGAAAGCTCGGTCACCTCGACGCCGTTCTGGCGTGCGATGCCAAGGAACTCGTCGCGATAGGTCTGCGATTCCGCCGCGCGGTCCAGATCCAGAATACGCGGGTCATTGGTCGGGACCTGCACGCCCTTGTAGCCGCAATCCGCCGCCCAGCGGGTGATCGAATCCCAGCTGTCAAATGGCGCATCAGCGCCGATGAACTGCGCCAGAAACAGCGCAGGCCCCTTGATCGTCTGCATGGATGATCCCCTCTCTTGCCCGTCAGGCTGCACTGGACTGAAATCGATTGCAACACTTTCTTTCACGGCCTAGTTTCAGGACATGGAAAGAACACTCTCTCGGGTCAAATTGGCGGATGTAGCGCGGCGCGCCGGGGTCTCGGCGGCAACGGTCAGCCGGGTGCTGTCGCATCCCGATCTGGTGGCCGAGACGACCCGCGCCACCGTCCTGCAGGCGGTCGAGGATACCGGCTACCGCATGAACCACGCGGCCCGGAACCTGCGCAAACAGCGCACCGGCAGCGTCGTCGCGCTGGTCCCGAACCTTGCCAATCCCTTCTTCGCCAAGATCCTTGACGGAATGGGGCATGAACTGGCCCGCGCGGGGTATGACCTGCTGGTTGCGGACACCCTTGAGGACAAGGGCCGCCACACCGCGCTTAGCCGGTTCCTTGATCCCTCGCGCTGCGATGGGGTGATCCTCCTGGACGGGCAGGTATCGTTGGCCGATCTGCAGGACCAGCGCGATCTGCCGCCCCTGATCACCGCCTGCGAATGGATCGAGGACAGCCCCGTCCCCCGGATCACGCTGGACAACCGCGAGGGCGCACGTCTGGCGATCCGGCATCTGCGCGGGCTGGGCCATGACCATATCGGCCTGATCGGCGGCCCGGCCGAAAACGTCCTGCACCGCGCCCGCCTGACCGGGGCCGAGGATGCCGCCGGTCCCGCCCGGCTGACGCATTTTCCCGGCGATTTCACCCTGCAATCCGGGAAGGCCGCCGCGTATGCGTGGATGGCGCTGGCGCCCAGCGACCGCCCCAGCGCGGTCTTTGCCTTTTCGGATGAAATGGCCTGCGCCTTCATGGCGGCGCTGCAAAGGGCGGGCCATGTCGTGCCGCGCGATGTCTCGATCATGGGTTTTGACGATATCGAGCTGGCCTCGTATCTGGCCCCGGCGCTGACCACGATCCGCCAGCCCAAGCGCGAGATTGGCCGCACCGCCGCGCAACTGATGTTGCGCCTGATCGGCGGCGAGCCGATTGCGCCGCGCACCCTGCTGGCCCCGTTGCTGATGCTGCGCGAGACGACCGGGTTGTTCGCACGGGCCTAGACCGCAACAGCAAAGCCAACCCGATTGAAATTAATCCAGAACCGGCTTGCACAAACCGCAGGTTGCTTTGAAGCTGCCCGTCAGGCGACCGGCTGCGCCGCGCCCTCACGACCCAGCCTTGTTCCTTGCGAAAGAGCCAGTCACCGTGAAGTTCGTCCTTGCCCTGATCTTGACGTTTTTCGCCTCCGCGGCCCATGCCGACGAACCGCCCGCCTATATCGGCTCGGCCCAATGCGCGACCTGCCACGCGCCCGAAGCCGAGGCCTGGAAAGGCTCGGATCACGGGCTGGCATGGACGCTGCCGTCGGATCAGACGGTCGTGGCCGACTTTGACGGGACCACGTTCAGCGGCAATGGCACTGCCGTTCAGTTCAGCAAGGACGATGCCGGCTATCATGCCAAGGTCACCGAGATGGACGGCTCGGTCAAAGATTACAACGTCCATTCCGTCATCGGCATCCGCCCGTTGCAGCAGTTCCTGTTCGAGACTGCGCCCGGCAAGCTGCAAAGCTTCGACGTGGTCTGGGACGTGGACAAGAAGGAATGGTACCACCTTTACCCGGATTCGGTCCTGCCGCCGCGCGACGGCCTGCATTGGACCGGCCCCTACAAGAATTGGAACGCGCGCTGCGCCGAATGCCACGCGACCGGGTTTGAGAAGAATTACGACCCGAAGACCCGCAGCTACCAATCCACCCAAGCCGAGATCGGCGTCGGCTGCGAGGCCTGTCACGGTCCCGGCTCGGCCCATCGCGACTGGGCTGCGGATCGCAAGCCGATCACCCTGCCCGGTCTGGACGCCTATGGCTTCACCATGCCGACCCGTGGCGGGGCGGAAAAATGGGTGCAGCAATGCGCCGGCTGCCATTCCCGGCGCGAGGCCTTTGGCGACGGCAACCCGCTGCCCGGCACGCCTTATCACGATGCCTACCGCCTGTCCCTGCTGACGCCCGAGCTTTACCACTCGGACGGGCAGATCCTGCAGGAGGATTACGAATACGGCTCATTCCTGCAGTCCAAGATGTATGCCAAGGGCGTCAGTTGCGTGAACTGCCACGACCCGCACGAGGCCAAGCTGAAGGCCGAGGGCAATGCCGTCTGCGTCCAATGCCATTCCCCGGCGGGCAATCCCGAATTCCCCAGCCTGCCGCTGAAGGAATTCGACAACGCCGCGCATCACTTCCACAAGGAAGGCTCGGCCGGTGCCGAGTGTAAGAACTGCCACATGGTCGAGCAGACCTACATGGTCACCGACGAACGCGCCGATCACAGTTTCCGCATTCCGCGCCCGGACCTGTCGGCACAGACTGGCGCGCCCGATGCCTGCACCACCTGTCACAAGGACCAGAACCCAGAATGGGCCGCCAAGCAGATCGAGGCATGGTACCCCGATTCCACGCATCGCGGCCCGCATTTCGGCACGACCTTTGCACAGGCAAGGCGCAATCCGCAGGGGGCGCTGGCCTCGCTTCTGGCGCTGGCCAAGGATCAGGATCAGGCCGATCTGGTCCGCGCGACCGCGCTTTACCTGATGCAATCCGCCGCCGATGAGGAAACGGCAGATCAGACCTCGGTGCTGCTGGCGGATGACAGCCCGCTGGTGCGCGCCAGTGCCGTGCGCCTGCAACGGGCCGCGCAGCCGCCGGTGCGGGTGCAGAACCTGATCGGCCTGACCAGCGATCCGGTGGCCCTTGTTCGCATGGCGGCCGCGCAGGAACTGATCGCGCCGGGCGCCATCCTGCCGCCCAAGATGGCCGCAGCGCTGCGCGGGGCGTTTGACGAATGGCGGCGCTCATTGGGTAACCGGCTGGATTTCCCGGAAACGCATCTGGTTCTGGGGGGCATGGCGCTGGTCATGCGCAACTATCAGGCCGGTCTGGCGGGCTTCCGCGAGGCAGTGACGCTGGACCCGCAGCGCGTCGAGGCATGGAGCATGATCGTCCGGCTGGAACAGGCGCTGAACGGCGATGAGGCTGCCCGCCAGGCCGTAGGCCAGGCATTGCAGGCCAATCCCGGCACGCCGGAATTGCTGAGCATGCAGATTGAATTGCAAGGTGGCTCAGGTATGCCCCCGGCCCCCTAGCGGGCCTGTGCCCCCGGATTGAGCGCAGGCAGGATCTGCCGATTACTGCGGCCCCAGACCGAGGGCGTGGCCCGAACGGCGTGGGCCAATGCCTCCCATGATGAGGTGGGCGCGGCAGGCTGCGCGGCATAAAGCGTCGCACCGACCGCCGCGAAAAGCTCAGACAGGTCCTGCATCGGGACGCCCGCAGGCAGGCGCGCGCGCCAATCCTCCAGCCAGCGCGAAGTTTGCGGATAATCCCGGCGCGAAATGGCCGCCAGAAGCTGACTTCGCGCATAGGCTTCACTGGCCAGACGCGCCTGACGATGGGTTTGCGCAGCGTCGCGGGCGCGTGGCCAAAGCCCGCGCAGCATCGCCGCAACCCCCAGCACGAGTGCCAGTGTCGTCAGGATCAGCCGCCAATCGCGCTGCTGCGCGGTCTGGGCGCTTTTCGGCGGCGGGCCGGTGACCGAGATGTCAAAGCCCGGCACGCTTGCGGTCTCGACCTTGCCGGTTCCGAGGTTTAGCCAGTCGAGGCTGATCGGCGGCGCGCTGCCCTGCCCCCCGCCCAAGGCCATCAGCGTCTCGCTTTCGACCCGCGTACCCGAAAGCTCCTCGGCGCCGTCATCCTCGGTCACTTGCGGCGAGGCGGGATAGGCCCGGATCGCGGGCAGATCGAATTGCGGCATCAGGGTCGGCAGGACGATGGGCGATGTGCCCTCGATCTTGGCGGTGACGGTGCGGATGACGCTGGCCCCCGGTGTCAGCCCGGTCGAGGGGCCGGACAGGTCTTGCGTCAGGACCAGTGACTTGGCGGCGATGAAGGGATCAAGCCCCTCGGCGCCCTTGGGCACGGTGCCGGTCAGCGTCACCGGCTGGGTCTGCACCGTGGCGGTCAGCGGCGCGGGCCCGTCGGGATCGGCCCAGGTCAGTTCGATCTTCTGCGCCGGCAGGACGAATTGGCCGGGGACCATCGGCGTCAGCAGGTAGCGGTGCGAAATCCCGGACCAGTTTTGCCCATCGACCTGACGGCTGATCGCGGTCGAGCCACGCGGCGGCACGCGCACGCGCAGGTTCGGTGTCTCGAACGTCGGCAATTCGGGCGGGTTCGGCATCCATGTCGGGACAAGGATGTTTAGCCGCAGTGTTACCGACTGGCCGGGCACGGTCTGGGACTGGTCAAGCACCGTCTCGACAATCGGGGTCGGAGGGGTTTGTGCAAGCGCCGGACCGGCAAGCAGCAGCAGGGCAAGAAGCAGCCGCCTCATTGCTGGGCCGCCTCGATGGCGAAGCGCTGGCGCAGGAAATCGGCGGTATTGGTGTCCACCGTATTCATCCATTGGTCCGCAGTCAGCAGCTTGGCGCCCTGCTCGCCACCCCTGATCTGTGTATCGGCACCGCGCGCATCCTTGTTGTCCAGCACCACGCCATCGGCCCCCTCGCCTGTTTTTTCGCCGGTATCAGACTGCACGCGCGCGGTTTCGACGAAATCCAGCATCTTCTTTGCCAGCTCCAGATTTTGCGCCGCGCCGGGGAAATTCGGGTCGCGGTCCAGCGTGGTCTGGAAATCCGCGATGGCCTCGCGATAACCGCGGCTTTTGATATGGGCCATGGCGGACAGGAACGCGGCATCCGGCGTTTCGATCCCGGCAAGAGTTTCGACCACGGCGTCGTATTTCCCGTCACGATAAAGAGCATGGGCCTTGTGCATCGGCTCAATGAACAGTGCGCCCGCCCGGTCGAAATGGTGCTTGTCATAGGCAATCTGGCCCTGCTGGTCCGGGGTCAGGAACCAGTCCGTGACCCCTTCGGCCCGGCCCGTTCCGGGTTGCAGGACCAGCGCCGCCAAGGCCGCCGCGCCCCAGCGCATGGTCCAGCCGCGCCGGAACCAGAACAGCCCCAGCAACATCGCAGGCCAAGCCAAAAGCCAGCCGCGATCGTCCCAAGGCTGGTCGCCCTGTTCGGCCAACGCGCGGCGATAGGCGGCGTTCAACCGCCGGTCCAGCGTGGTGATATCCGCATCATCCACCGTCACCTGCTGGACGGGAATGGTCAGTTGATCGATCCCGGCGCTGCCTACGCCATCGGGCAAAGCGGCCAGCACCGCGACGCTGGCACCCTGAAATCCGTTCAGCGCCGCGACATCCGCGGCCTCGATATCGTCGGTCACGAACAGGATGCCGCCGGGAGCAGATTCCTTTGCCATGATGCTGCGGGCCAGTTCCAGCGCAGCGGCGGTGGCATTGCCCTTGTCGGGCATCACGTCGGGGCTGAGCCCCTCAAGATAGGGTTGCAGCACATGCGGATCCTCGGTCATCGGCACGACCGAATGCGCGGTTCCAGCATAGGCGATCAGGGCCGAGCGTGCGCCGGCGCGCAAAGCCAGCAGATCCGCGATCTTCTGTTTGGACCGTTCCAGCCGCGAGGGGGCGAGATCATGCGCCTCCATCGAGGGCGTCACCTTCAGCGCGATGACCAGTGGCGCGGTCTGGGCGACGAAAGGATCGGGCACCCGCGACCAAGTCGGACCGGCAGCGCCCAGACAGGTCAGCGCCAGCACCAGTGCCACCCCGTCGATGGGCAGGACACGCCGCGCGCTGGCCCGGCCAACGGTCAACGCCTGCGCCAGATGCGGCGCAATCGCGGTTTCCGGCGGCTTGTGGGGCGCAAGCCTGCGTCGCACCCACCACCATAGCAGCGCAATGACCGGCAACAGCACCAGCAGCCACGGCCGGATGAAATGAAACAGATCCAGAGGCAGCGCCAGATCGCTCATGGCCGCACCCTGCGTCTGCGCGTCATCAGTGCCAGCCAACCGGTCATGGTAAGCCCGATCAGCGTGGCCAGCAGCAGCGGCAGCCATGCAAGGGCCTGCCGTGGCCGATAGGACAGCGCCTCGGTCTGGCGGGGGGCAAGCTCATCGATGCGCTTGTAGACATCGCGCAGCCCCGCCCCGTCCTCGGCAAAGAAATACTGCCCGCCAGTGCGCGAGGCGATGTCCTGCAGGGTTTTCAGATCCACCTTGTCCTCACCGGTGGCCTTGGGATCGCCGACGCCGATCGTATAGATCTCGATCGAACGGTCGCGGGCGATTTCGGCGGCGTTGACCGGGCTCATGCGGCTGACGGTATCGGTGCCGTCGGACAAAAGGATCAACAGGCGCTGCTGGATATCGCTGGCCTCGAAGGTGCGGATGGCAAGACCGATGGAATCACCAAGCGCGGTATGGGGACCGGCCATGCCGACCTGGGTCTGGGCCAGCAGATCGCGGATCGTTTGCAGATCCTCGGTCAGCGGGGCCTGCACATAGGCGCGCGAGCCAAAGACGATCAGCGCCATGCGGTCACCGTCGCGGCCCGCGATGAAGCCGTCCACGACCTCGCGGACGCCTTGCAGGCGTTGTTCGACCGAGCCGTCCGGCGTGTGGAAATCCCGCGCATCCATCGAGCCGGAAATGTCGATGGCCAGCACCACATCGCGCGCGGCGCGGGTCTGTTCGATCGGCGCGCCGACGCGCTCGGGGCGGGCCATGGCAAGGATCACCAGCACCCAGACCAGTGCCGCCGCAATCATCTGGAGGACGGACCGCCGCATGACCACCGCACCCGAGGCCGCGTCACTGCCTGCCGCATCGACGATCCGGCGAAAGAACGGAAAACGCAGGGCGGGGACCTGCTCCTTATGCGGCGGGATCAGCCACCAGACCAGCACGGGCAACGGCAGCGCCAGAAGCGCCCATGGAAAACCCAGCGAGATCATGGCGTGACCCCGCGATGCCTGCGTATCCAGGTCTCGGCCAGCCGGGTCAGCTGCGCATCGGGCGGGGTCGGGCGATAGGGGGCGCTGGCAATCGCGCGGCCGGGGCCGTTCCGAAATGCCTCGCCGCCGATCTGGCGGTCCAGAAAGCCCAGCCAATCCGCCCCGAAAAGCGAGGCCACCTGATCGCGTGGATAAGCGGCAAGCGCGGTGCGGCGCAGGATTTCCGCAATGCGGGCGGGATCATCGCCCGCGCCCGACAACATCCGCAGCGCGGCGCGGCGATAGGCATTGGCGCGGTACTGCCTGCGCCACCGCCACAACGCATAGGCCAGCGCCGCCAGCACCAGTGCCGCCAGCACCGCCCAGCCCCATGTCTGCGGCATCATCGAAATCGGCGCAAGCTCGGCGGGTTCGACAAGCTGCTCGATCAGCCCGATCAGGCTGTCATTGTCAGGCGTGGCGGGGGCGGCGTCCTGCTCCATCAGCGGCGTGTCCCGGCAAGACCCATCAAGCGGCGCATCTGGGTCACGCTGTCCTCATCCGCGCTGAGCGGCAGGACGGGAACGCCAAAGCGCCGTTGCCAGTCAAGGATCTGCGCCAGCCGACCGCTGGCCAGATCGCTCAGCGCGCGGTGGGTCTTCTGGTCGCCGGTGTCGATCTCGGCCTGCAGGGTCCCGTCCGAAACTACGATGCGATGGCCGCCCGGCAATTCCTGCGAAAACGGATCATTGACCAGCCCAAGGATCAGATCATTGTGCCGCGAAATCCCGGCAATCAGCCTTTCGGTCAGATCGTCCACGATGTCGAAATCGCTGAAGACCAGCACCAGATGGTTGCGCGGCGCCATCCTTGCGACCGAGGCCAGAACCCGGTTCATCGGGATCGGATCAACCGTCGGCGCATCGGCGTGCAACAAGCTATTCGCATCGGCCAAGGCAGTCAGGAAAGCGGTCAAGGCATGGCGACTGCGGGCGGGCCGGATCTCGGCCAGATCGCGGTCCCCAAAAACGATGCCTCCGACCCGGTCGCCCTGATCGAAGATGCGGAATGCCGCCAGCGCCGCGCATTCCGCCGCCGTCACCGATTTCATATTCAGTTGCGAGCCAAAAAACATCGACATGCGCTGATCGACGACGATCAGAGTCGGACGGTCGCGTTCCTCGGTATAGACGCGGACATGCGGCGTGCCGGTCCGGGCGGTGACCTTCCAGTCGATGCTGCGGATGTCATCCGAGGGCAGGTAGTCGCGTAACTCCTCGAAGTTCAGCCCGCGCCCGCGCAGCCGCGAGGCATGGCGACCATTCAGCACCGAGCCCGAGGGCTGGCGCGGCAGGAAACTGATGCGTTTGGCTTGCGCCTCAAGTCGGCGCAGATGGTCCAGATCGACGCTGATCCGCGGGTCCAGCCCGCTGGGCGGCGGATGTGGTTCGATCGTTCCGGTGCGGATGCGTGCGGCCTGATCCTTCATCGCGCATCAGGTCAGGGCGACCTGCCTCACGATTTCAGCGGTGACCTGATCGGGGGTCACGCCCTCGCCCTGCGCCTCAAAGCTTAGGCCCAGACGATGGCGGAACACGTCGGGGATGATGGCTCGCACGTCCTCGGGGTCGACATAATCGCGGCCTTGCAGCCACGCATGGGTGCGCGAGCAGCGGTCCAGCGCGAGCGAGGCGCGGGGCGAGGCGCCGACCTCGATCCAGCGTTTCAGGTCGTCGCCGAACTGCGCCGGAATCCGCGTCGCATTGACCAGATCGGCCATGTAGCGTTCGACCGCATCCGCGACATGGATCGCAGCGATCTCGCGCCGGGCCAAGAACACGGCGTCCTGCGCGATGGGCGTGGGCGCGGCGGGCGGGGCTGTACCCTGCTGTTCGCTCAGGGCCTCGATTTCTTCGCCACGGACCAGCCGGATCACCTGAACCTCGTCCTCGACCGGGGGATAGGTGATGTTCACATGCATGAGAAAGCGGTCCATCTGCGCCTCGGGCAAGGGATAGGTCCCCTCTTGCTCGATCGGGTTCTGGGTCGCCATGACCATGAACAGCGGCTCCATCTTGTGGGTGGTGCCGGCGACGGTGACCTGACGTTCCTCCATCGCTTCCAGCAGCGCGGCCTGCACCTTGGCGGGGGCGCGGTTGATCTCATCCGCAAGGACGATATTGGCGAAGATCGGGCCGGGATCGAAACGGAACTCGGTCTCATCCCCCGATTTATACAGCACCTCGGTCCCGGTCACATCCGAGGGCAGCAGGTCCGGCGTGAACTGGATGCGGCTGAATTTTGCTTCAAGATTCTTGGCCAAAGCCTTGATCGCACGGGTTTTAGCCAGTCCTGGCAGGCCCTCGACCAGCAGGTTGCCGTTGGCCAAAAGACCAATCAGCAAGCGGTCGATCACGTCGCGCTGGCCGATAATCGCCTGTCCCATGCGCTTGCGCAGATCTTCGACCGCCTCGCGCGCAGAAATATCCGTCTGGTCCATGAAATCCTGCTTGTCGCTGAAAAGACCGCGCGCCGGTCAGGGCGCGCAGGGTCGGTCACTTCGGCACGGACCAGATCCGGGCCCAGTCGTTTTTCATATCGACCAGATGCCAGCCGCGTTTTTCGGCCTCGTCCAAGCCGCGGCTGAGAACGCCGATATGACCCTCGCGGTCATAGGCGAATTCGCGGTCGGCGTCGGTATGGTGGACGATCAGGCCAAAGGCCGGGCCCTCGCCGCTGGTCGCATATTCCAGCATGGCGAAATCGCCGTCGGAATTGCCCGCGACAAAGATCGGACGCTGGCCGATATGGCGGCTGATGCCGACGGGCTTGCCCTCTTTGTCGTCGATGAAGCTGACGCCGCCACGCTTCATCAGCACCATCTTGCCATCGACCTCTTCGTATTTGGTGTCGCCCTCGGTGCCGACGACCTGAGCGGGCGGGATGCCATAGGCCTCCTGCGCGAAGGAGCGCAGAAAATCCGCGCCGCCGCCCGAAACGATATAGGTCGTGAAGCCCTCATCCCGCAGATATGAGAGCAGTTCCAGCATCGGCTGGTAGGTCATGTCGGCGTAATGCATGCCGGTGGTCGGATGGGTCGCGGTGGTCAGCCATTCGCGCGCATCCTTCTGGAACTGGTCCACGGTCATGCCGGCATGAGAGATGTTGCCCACCTCGATCAGCCCCTCGACCCCCTTGGCGGTGGCGCCCTTGATATCGCCGGATGCGGCGGCTTTCAGCACGTCCGAGGACAGGATCGAGGGATCGGCCTCGGCCTTTTTCTTCAAGACGTCCAGCGCGTAGATGCCTTGGAAATAGAACGGCTGCTCGGCCCAGAGCGTGCCGTCATTGTCGAAGGTGGCGACCCGGTCGGCCTCGGGGACATAGCTGTCCAAGGCGGGGTCGGTGACACTTTCGACGAATTCGATGATCGCGGCTTTCGTCGCGCCCTCATTCCATGAGGGCAGCGGATCGGCCAGGACCGGGGATGCAAGGATCGCAAGGACGGCACCAAGGGCCGTGGCAGAGCCGGACCGGATGGACATGTTCGCTCCTTTGGTGGGAAACCCGTTCCCCAACGGCATGACGCGGGGAACGGTAAGAAGGGGCCGCAGGGGCAGCCCCTCCGTCAGGCAGCGGATCAGTTGCCGCCACCCATGGCCTCAAGTGCCTTATTGATCTCCGCCTGAACCTGATCGATCGAGAAGCTGTCCGGCCGCTGCGCCGGTGGGAATTCCTTGAAGGTTGCAAGGAATTTCCCCACCTCGGCGGTTGCCGGAGCGACCAGATAGGCATGGTCCATCATCCAGTCGTAATAGGTGTTCGAGGTGATGTCGGCCCGTTCATAGGGGTCGGCACGCAGATCGAACATCTTGGGAAGACGCAGCTTGGTGAAGGGCTCGGCCCATATTCTCAGCGTCCCGGTCGCACGCTGCTCGGCGAAAACGAATTTCCAGTTTTCGTAACGCAATCCGACGACTTCGCCGTCATCATTGAAGTAGAAGAACTCGTTGCGTGCCCCTTCAGGCTGTTCGCCGGTCAGGTAGGGCAACTGGTTGTAGCCATCCAGATGATTCTTGTATTGCTTGCCGTTGATGGTGGTTCCGGCCAGCAGGCGGTCTTTGATGTCGGTGTCACCCACTGCCGCTAGGATCGTCGGGAACCAGTCAAGACCCGAGAATATGTCGTTGGCAACCGTATCCGGCTTGATGTGGCCGGGCCAGCGGATCATCGCAGGCACACGGAAAGCGCCTTCCCAGTTCGTGTTCTTCTCGCTGCGGAAGGGGGTGGTGCCGGCATCGGGCCACGAGTTCTGGTGCGGACCGTTGTCGGTGGTGTAGATGACGATGGTGTTGTCGGCGATGCCCAGATCATCAACCGCCTTGAGCAGTTCACCCACCACGGCATCATGTTCGATCATGCCATCGGCATATTCGGTCAGTGCGGTCAGGCCCGGTGCACTACGATGTTCGTCGCGCACATGGGTGCGGAAGTGCATCCGTGTGGTGTTCATCCAAGTGAAGAACGGCTTCTTGGCATCCACCTGACGCTTCATGAAGTCGATGGCAGCGGCCGAGGTTTCGTCGTCGACCGTCTCCATCCGCTTGCGGGTCAGCGGGCCGGTATCCTCGATCTTGCCGTCGGCCGAGGACTTGATCACGCCGCGCGGACCCCATTGCTCGCGGAAGGCCGGATCCTGCGGATAATTGCGATTCTCGGGTTCCTCTTCGGCGTTCAGGTGATAGAGGTTGCCGAAAAATTCGTCGAAACCATGCGCCGTTGGCAGAAACTCGTCGCGGTCACCCAAGTGGTTCTTGCCGAACTGCCCGGTCGCGTAGCCCTGATCCTTCAGTGCGGATGCAATGGTCGCATCCGAGGCCTGCAATCCCGCATTGGCGCCGGGCAGCCCCACCTTGGACAGGCCCGTACGGAACGTCGACTGGCCGGTAATGAAGGTCGAGCGACCCGCCGTGCAGCTTTGCTCGGCATAGTAGTCGGTAAAGATCATCCCCTCATTGGCGATGCGGTCGATATTGGGCGTCGTGTAGCCCATCAGGCCCTTGGTATAGGCCGAGATGTTGGCCTGCCCGATATCGTCGCCAAAGATGACAAGAATGTTGGGCTTGGCCCCCGCCTCGCCTGTCGCGGGCGCGGCTGGTGGCGTTTCCTGGGCCATAGCAAACCCTGCCACCATCACGGTTGCAAGGGTGCAGCCTAGCAGTCGAAGCATGGTCGTTTCTCCTTGTAAGCGAAACAGCTCGATCAGTCTAGTTTGGTATTTATCGAATATGCTCAAAGAGCGCGTTGATCACCGGAACAGGGGATTTGAAGGACGGGACGTCTTGCAATGCTGGGTCGGAAGAGTCGTGATCCGCACCTTGCCTACCTTTCCTCTGTGACGATTCCGAGTTGCCCGCAGTCTTCCGGGATGAGCGCAGGTTGTATCCGAATTAACAAACGGTCAAGTTTCTGCGCGCAAGTCATGAGGAATTTGATAAATTCCACTGCGTCGCAGCATTTTGGCCGCAACGTCGTGCGGCCTTGCACCTTGACGTGATCCGTGGTTTCCAGCGCCCGGAACCCCCAGCGAGCTGGTAATGCCCAAAGAGATCGAGCGGAAATTCCTGATCGCCAATGACGATTGGCGCAAGGCCGTGACCCATCGGGTGCAGATCCGCGACGGGCTGGTGGCGGCCTGCGAAGGTCGCAAGATCCGTGTCCGTTTCTATGACCAAAGGGCAACGATCACGGTCAAGGGTCGCCGCAACGGCCTGAGCCGCGACGAGTTCGAATACGATATTCCGCCCGCCGATGCCGAAGCGATGCTGCGCGACCATTGTGGCGGCGACGTGCTGGAAAAGACCCGCCACCACATCCACCATGCCGGGCTGGATTGGGTCATCGACGAATATTTCGGGATTCTCGCGGGCGTGTTGATCGCCGAGGTCGAATTGCCCTTTGAGGATATGCCGATCCAGCCTCCCGACTGGCTGGGCCGCGAAGTCACCGGCGATGACCGCTATCGCAAGATCAACATGCTGATCGACCGGCGCAACGCGCTGGCGGCGGAATCGGCCTAGCCCAGCAGCCCGCGCAGATCGGCCTGCAGCCGCAGCAGATGTGGCAGGAAGCGGGCGCGCAGATCATCCACCGAGGCATGGCTGGCCGACAGCCCGACATTCACCGCCGCCACCACCCGTCCCCGCGCGTTCAGAAGCGGCACCGCAATCGAGCGCAGCCCGATCTCGACCTCCTGATCAATGACCGCGTGGCCGTCGCGGCGGACGCGCTGCAATTCCTCGCGCAGGGCCTCGGCGCTGGTCAGCGTATGCGTGGTGCGTGCCGGAAACGGTGCCAGCGCAAGGATCGCGTCCAGATCGGCATCGGGCAGCGCCGCCAGCATCACCCGCCCCATCGAGGTGCACCATGCCGGCAGGCGCGACCCCGGCATCAGCGCGATGGACATCACCCGGCGCTGCGCCGCGCGGGCGACATAAACGATTTCGGCCCCGTCCAGCACCGAGACGGATGAGCTTTCGCCGATCTCCTCGGACAGGCGATCCAGATTGGGCTGCACGATCTGCGGCAAGGGCATCGTCGCCAGACAGGCCGTGCCCAGCCGCAGGATGCGCGGGGTCAGGGTAAAGAACTTGCCGTCGTAATCGGCGTAGCCGTGATGCGCCAAGGTCAGCAGGCAGCGCCGCGCCGTCGCCCTATCCAGCCCCGAGGCCGCAGCAACCTCGGTGATGGACTGGCGCGGATGCTCGGCGGTGAAGGTCTCGATCACGCTCAGCCCCTTGGCCAGACCGCCCATGATGTCGCGCTCATTGATGCTCATGTGCCGTCCTTGATGTGCGATATGTCAACAAATACAGCATATCGCACAAACCGCATAGACGGAACAGCCATGGTTTGTGTAATCCACCAGCAGAAGCTTGCGGTTTCACCCGCAAAGGAGGATGCATGGACAAGACGCTTCCCGATCTGGCCGCCGCCGTGGCGGGGATCGAAGACGGCATGACGGTGATGATCGGTGGCTTTGGCGGCTCGGGCGCACCGATCGAGCTGATTCACGCGCTGATCGACCGCCATATCGCGACCGGCCACCCGACAAACCTGACGGTGGTCAACAACAACGCGGGCAATGGTCACGTCGGGCTGGCCGCGCTGATCGAACAGGGCATAGTCGCCAAGCTGATCTGTTCCTTCCCGCGTTCCGCCGATCCGCGCGTCTTCACCGATCTGTATCTGGCCGGAAAGATCGAGCTGGAACTGGTCCCGCAGGGCACTTTGGCCGAGCGTATCCGCGCGGGCGGCGCAGGCATCCCGGCCTTCTACACCCCCACCAGCTACGGCACCGATCTGGCCCGCGGCAAGAAGATCGAGGAATTCGAGGGGCGTCCCTATGTGCAGGAACGCTGGCTCAAGGCCGATTACGCGCTGGTCAAGGCCGACAAGGGCGACCGTCTGGGCAACCTGACCTATCGCATGGCGGCGCGGAACTTCGGTCCGCTGATGTGCATGGCCGCGAAAACCGCCATTGTGCAGGTCAGCCAACTGGTCGAGCCGGGCACCATCGACCCGGAAACCGTCATCACCCCCGGCATATTCGTCCAAGGCCTCGTCGAGGTCGCGAACCCCGCGCAGGAAGAAGACCTGAACCGCGCCAATGCCGTCTATCCGGAGCCCGTCCAATGACCAAACTGACCTCGACTCAGATCGCATGGCGCGCGGCGCAGGACATTGACGATGGCGCCTATGTCAACCTTGGCATCGGCTTCCCCGAGATGGTGGCGAAATTCCAACCTCCGGGCCGTCAGGCGATCTTTCACACCGAAAACGGCATCCTCGGCTTTGGCGAGGCCCCTGCGCCGGGCCTTGAGGATTGGGACCTGATCAACGCGGGGAAAAAAGCGGTGACGCTGAAGCCCGGCACGGCGTTTTTCCACCATGCCGACAGCTTTGCGATGGTGCGCGGCGGACATCTGGATGTCGCGATCCTTGGTGCCTATGAGGTCGCGGAAAACGGCGATCTGGCGAATTGGTCCACCGGTCCTAAGGGCGTTCCCGCCGTCGGCGGCGCAATGGATCTGGTCCATGGCGCGAAACGCGTGGCCGTCATCACCGAGCATGTGACCAAGGACGGCAAGCCGAAGCTGGTGCAGAAATGCGCGCTGCCGCTGACCGGGGTGGGCTGCGTCACCCGCGTCTATACCTCGCTGGCGGTGGTGGACATTCAGGACGGCCATTTCGTGCTGCGCGAAAAGCTGGCAGGCCTGTCCTTTGACGAATTGCAGTCCCTGACGGGCGCGACCCTGCATCTGGACGGCGACGTGGCCGACCTGATCGTGCCGGAGCTTTGAGATGACCGAAGTCTTTATCTGCGACTATATCCGCACCCCCATCGGCCGCTTCGGCGGCGCGCTGTCCGCGGTCCGGGCCGATGATCTGGGCGCGATCCCGCTGCGCGCGTTGATGGAGCGTAGCCCATCGGTCGACTGGGCCGCCGTCGATGACGTGATCTATGGCTGCGCCAATCAGGCGGGCGAGGATAACCGCAACGTCGCCCGGATGTCGGCGCTGCTGGCGGGCCTGCCGATCGAAGTCTCGGGAACGACGATCAACCGGCTTTGCGGCTCGGGCATGGATGCGATCCTTGCCGCCGCCCGCGCGATCAAGGCAGGCGAGGCCGAGCTGATGATCGCGGGCGGGGTCGAGTCGATGTCGCGCGCGCCCTTTGTCATGCCCAAGGCCGAGACGGCGTTCAGCCGCCATGCCGAGATCCACGACACCACCATCGGCTGGCGTTTCGTCAACCCGCTGATGAAAAAGCAATATGGCGTCGATTCCATGCCCCAGACCGGGCAGAACGTCGCCGATGATTTTGGCATCTCGCGCGAGGATCAGGACGCGATGGCGCTGGCATCGCAGGCCAAGGCCGCGAGCGCTCAGTCCAATGGGCGGCTGGCGCAGGAAATCACTTCGGTCACCATCCCCCAACGCAAGGGCGATCCCGTCGTGGTGGACCGCGACGAGCATCCCCGCGCCACCACGCTGGAGACGCTGGCCAAGCTGAAACCCCTGTTCGAGGGCGGGTCGGTCACGGCGGGCAATGCCTCGGGCGTGAATGACGGGGCGGCGGCGCTTATCCTTGCCTCGGAAGCGGCGGTGCGGAAATACGGCCTGACCCCCATCGCCCGGATTCTGGGCGGGGCCACGGCAGGGGTTCCGCCACGCATCATGGGAATCGGTCCGGCCCCCGCATCGCAGAAGCTGATGGCGCGACTGGGGCTGACTCAGGCCGATTTCGACGTGATCGAGCTGAACGAGGCCTTTGCCGCCCAAGGTCTGGCGACTTTGCGCCAGCTTGGCATTGCCGATGACGACCCGCGCGTGAACCGCAATGGTGGCGCTATCGCGCTGGGACATCCCTTGGGTATGTCAGGCGCTCGCATCACCGGGACGGCAGCTCAGGAATTGCAGATAACCGGCGGGAAACGCTCGCTTTCGACGATGTGCATTGGTGTGGGCCAAGGCATCGCCATCGCACTGGAACGGGTCTGACGCACAGGTCTGCGAAGACGGCCTTTCAGCCGCCATACCTTTCGTGATCACAAGACACGCAGCCATCCTTGCACGGATCGCTGCGTGTTTTTTCTTGACGGCAAAGTGATCCTGCCCCTAACACGCCGCAATCTGTCAGACAGCTTTTCAGATCCAAGGTGGTGCGGCCGGGACCAAGCGTGTCCCGCGCCGAAGGAGGAAGGAACAAGTTCACGATGTCAGCATCCAGTGACAATCCAACGCCCTCGGAAGGGCATGTCTACCGCGAGGAGGAGGCCGGCTTTCACAAGGAGCTGAAGCCGAGGCAAATCCAGATGATCGCCATCGGCGGCGCCATCGGCACCGGCCTTTTCCTTGGTGCAGGCGGGCGTCTGGCCACGGCCGGCCCCTCTCTGGTCCTTGTCTATGCCCTGTGCGGCTTTTTCGCGTTCCTCGTGCTGCGCGCCTTGGGCGAGCTGATCATGCACCGGCCCAGTTCGGGGTCGTTCGTGTCCTATGCCCGCGAGTTCTACGGCGAGAAGCTCGCCTTCGCCGCGGGCTGGATGTATTGGCTGAACTGGGCCATGACCTCGGTCGCGGATGTCACCGCCGTCGCGGTCTACATGAATTTCTTCAAGGCCTATGTGCCGTGGATGGCCGGCATCGACCAATGGGTCTTTGCCTTGGGCGCGCTGGTCATCGTGCTGGCGATGAACATGCTTTCGGTCAAGGTCTTTGGCGAACTTGAGTTCTGGTTCAGCCTGATCAAGGTCCTGTCGCTGGTCACCTTCCTTTGCGTCGGCATCTGGTTCGTGCTGACCGGCACGCCGGTCGCAGGCCATGTTCCGGGGCTGCATCTGATCTCGGAAGGCGGCGGCATGTTCCCGCATGGCATCCTGCCCGCGATGCTGGTGATTCAGGGCGTCGTCTTCGCCTATGCCTCGGTCGAGCTGATCGGTACTGCGGCGGGCGAGACCGAGGACCCGCGCGAGGTCATGCCCCGCGCCATCCGCACCGTCGTGCTGCGCCTTGTCGTCTTCTATGTCGGCTCGGTCCTGCTGCTGTCACTGCTGCTGCCCTATACCGCCTATAAATCGGGCGAGAGCCCCTTCGTTACCTTCTTCGGCGCGATCGGCGTCGAGGGTGCGGACATCATCATGAACCTCGTGGTGCTGACGGCGGTGCTGTCCTCGCTGAATGCGGGCCTGTATTCCACCGGGCGCATCCTGCATTCGATGGCGGTTTCCGGCTCGGCCCCGGCAGTTCTGGGTCGCATGAACCGTCAGGGCGTGCCCTATATGGGCATCGCGGTGACCGCCGCGGTGACGGTTCTGGGTGTGGTGATGAACGGCCTTGTGCCCGATGCCGCCTTCGAGATCGCGATGAATGTCGCGGCGCTCGGCATCATCACCGCATGGGGCGTCATCGTGCTGTGCCAGCTGAAGCTGTGGCATCTGTCGCGGCAGGGCAAGATCCAGCGCCCCGATTTCCGCATGTTCGGCGCGCCCTTCACCGGCATCCTGACCCTGGCCTTCCTGCTGGGCGTGGTGGTGCTGATGGCCTTTGATTACCCGATCGGGACCTGGACCGTCGCGTCGCTGCTGGTCATCGTCCCCGCTCTGATCATAGGTTGGCATATGTCGCGCGACCGCATCCATGCCATTTCCCGCGCACATGGAGAAACGGAGTTCCGGCTTTGACAAGCCCGCAAAAATTGCCACTCGTCGCGGTCATCGCGACGGGGGGAACCATTGCCAGCCGCAAGGGCGCCGAGGGCGCGGCCAGCCCTGCCCTGACCGGGCAGGATCTGCTGGACCTGCTGCCCCCCCTGCCCCTGCGTCTGCGCGCGGTCGAGCTGCTGGCCAAGGATTCCTCGACCCTCACCCTTGCCGACATGCAAGGCATCAGCGACGAGGTCGGCCGCCAGCTGGCAGACCCCGACATTGCCGGAGTCGTCATCCTGCACGGGACCGACGCGATGGAGGAAACCGCGCTGCTGGTGCGGCTGCAGAACCATGCACAAAAACCTGTTGTCTTTACCGGGGCACAATTCTCGGCCGACAGCACCGCACCCGACGGGCCCGCAAATCTTGCGCACGCCGTGCAATTGGCGCTGTCTGGGAATGGCGTTCGGCTGGCCTTTGGCGGACAGGTGCTGCCGGTCTGGGGGCTTTACAAGGCAGGCACCGACCGTGCCGACGCCTTTGCCCTGGCGGGCTCGGCTGATCCCGAACTTCCGCCTCTGCCCGCACCGATTGGCGGGTTGCGCATCGACCTGATCGCCGTTCATCCGGGTGCTGACGCGGTGCATCTGGACGCAAGCTTAGCTGCGGGTGCGCAGGGCATCGTCCTTGTGGCGCTGGGTTCCGGCAATGCCACACCCCAGATCGTGGCGGGCGTTACCCGCGCCCTTGCCGCAGGTGTGCCCGTCGTCACCTCAAGCCGTGTCCCGGAAGGAGTGCTTACCCCGACCTATGGCGGCGGCGGTGGCGGTCACGATCTGCAAGCCGCAGGGGCGATCCATTCCCGGCTTCTGCGCCCCGGACAGGCCCGCATCCTGCTGGCCGCGCTGATTGCCAACGGCGCATCATCGGACCAGATCGCGCAGGCTTTCG
This sequence comes from Paracoccus litorisediminis, assembly GCF_009711205.1. Classification (GTDB taxonomy): domain Bacteria; phylum Pseudomonadota; class Alphaproteobacteria; order Rhodobacterales; family Rhodobacteraceae; genus Paracoccus; species Paracoccus litorisediminis. The sequence goes on from NZ_WMIG01000006.1 coordinate 117,741, forward strand.
CCTGACCGCAAGCAGCCGGGCCCTCCGCAGCTTCTTTCTTGCTTAAATATCCCGGGGGACGCCCGCCCGGCCCCATTGAGGGGTCGGGCGGGCGGGGGGGGCGGAGCCCCCGGCACCACCCCTACAATCCGAAAATCTGTCCGATCGGCTCATCTGAGGCCAAGCGCCGGTTCCATTCGGCCTCCAGCACCAGTTTTGCTTCGGCCCGGTCGATCAGCGCCGCAGCCTGCGCCGGGGTCAGTGCAGCCAAACCATCGTCATCGCCGATGATCAGGTCGCCAGAACTGACCGGGCAACCACCGATGGTCACCGGAACATTGACCTCGGTTCCCGCGGCCCCGATCGGTCCGCGCGGATTGATATGCCGGGCATAGACCGACAGGCCCGTCATTTCGGCCAGCGCGCCGGTATCGCGGACCGCACCATCACAGACGATCCCAGCCACGCCGATACGGTGCAGGTGACCGCCCAGCACATCCCCGATCATCGCCCATTCCGCAACACCGGCAGCGTCGATCACCAGAACCTCGCCCGCCGCGATCACACCAATCGCCCGCAAAACCGGGCCAAAATCCGGCGCGGCACAACGCGCGGTGACCGCCCGTCCAAACAAGGCGGGCTGCCGGCCAGCGGGGCAAAGCGGGCGGATGGCGATGTCGATCTGACACTCGGCCGCCAGATCGACAATCACCGGGACCGGGATACGCCGCCAGCGTTCGATCAGATCCTGCGGAATTTCAGCACTCTCAGCCGCGATACTCACCACCTGCTCCTCCGGTTTCTGGCAAATCGCGGGCAAGGTGGCCCGGATCGCGAGCAGCTTGAAGCCCCTTTCGCCACCTGCTGGCGAAAGGGCGCTTTTCAACTTGCTTACGCGGACGCAGGCGCCAGCCAATCGAGACAGCTTTGCAGATAAGCACGGGCATCCTGGGTCAGGCGCACCACGCCAAGGTGGCGGGACAGCTCCTGCACCGGGTCATCCGATGCCGCGATCCGGTCGGCATGAAGATCATGGACCGAGGCAATCTCGACCCGCGAAATCTCGCGCAGATTGCGCCCGGACAGCCCGCGATATGCCACCCGATCCTTGGTTGTACCCTTAACCCAGTAGAAGCGGGTGCCTTCCTCATCCGTGGCATCAAGCTGAGGATGCAACTCGGCAACACGGGACTGGATGCGGTTCCCCGTCCGCTGCCAGCCATGTTCCTGCGCGACGCGGCGGGCCAATACCCCCTCGGTCATTGGTCCTTCGCGAAGCAGCAACCCCTCGATCAATGCCGCCAATACCGGGGTATAGTCGGCGTCAAAGAAGCGGTCGGCATCTGGCTGCTGTCCGGCCAAAGCCGGACCGGCGGTGGCAAAGTGTTCCGGTTCGCTGGAGGGCTCGGGCAGGTCGGGTTCGGGAACTTCGGCGACGGGCTTCGACGCCTCAGCCTCACGACGCGCGCGGTCCTGTTCCAGCAGCGCGGAAAGCCCGGTGTGGATGCGCGTGGCAGTCTCGGCCGGATTGCGGAACCAGTCGGTCGACCATATCCGCAGGATCTTCCAGCCCAGCCCCTCCAGCACCGCCTGCCGCACGCGGTCGCGGTCGCGCGCGGTGGCGGCGCTATGATAGGCGGCACCATCGCATTCTATCCCCGCCAGCCACGCCCCCGCGTGATCCGGATGCCTCACGCCCAGATCGATGCGGAAGCCTGAGACACCGATCTGGCTGTGCAATTCCCAACCCTTCAGCGCCAGCGCATCGCGCACTGCCGCCTCAAAGGGCGAATCCACCCCGCCGAGCGAGCCCAGATCCTGCCCCGCCAGCGCCACCGCGCCCCGCTGGGCATAGTCCAGAAACGCCTTGAGGTCGCGCACGCCGCGCGCCTTGGTCCGGGTCAGATCGATCTGATCGGCAGTGACCGAGCTGAAGACATGCAGTTCGGCCCGCGCGCGCGTCACTGCAACGTTCAAGCGCCGCTCACCACCGTCATTGTTCAGCGCACCGAAGCTCATCGACAACTTGCCCGCCGGGTCCGGCCCGAAGGTCACGGAAAACAGCATCACATCGCGCTCATCACCTTGGATATTTTCAAGGTTCTTGACGATCAGCGGTTCCTCGCGGTCATCGGCAAAGAACCATTCCAGCGCCGGATCGGCCTGCCGTTCGGCATCGAGCAGATCAAGGATCAGGCCCTGCTGCTGACTGTTGAAGGTGATGACGCCCAGCGTCGGACGTTCGGCCTCCGGCAGCGCCAGCCATTCCTTGAGCCGCGCACGGATCATGGCGACGATGGCGCGGGCCTCTTCGGGATTGGTGCGGCCTTGCCCCCGGCCATAGATGCCGTCGATCCGGTGTAGCCGCAGCGCCTGACCCGAAGCCTCGGGCGAAGGGAATGTCACCAAGCCGCCGCCGTAATAATTGTGGTTCGAGAAGGCGATCAGCGCCTCGTCCCGGCTGCGGTAATGCCAGTTCAGGCGATGCGTCGGAATCCCCGCCGCGCCGACCTCATCGAGGATCGAGGGCATGTCCTTTTCATATTCCGGGGTTTCGCCCGCATCGTCGCCCTCATCGCTGCGGCCAAAGAAGTTCGTCGGCGGAAGCTGTTTCGGGTCGCCGACGATGATCGCCTGCCTGCCCCGCGCGATGGCGCCGATCGCATCCCATGTCGAGATCTGCGAGGCCTCGTCAAAGATCACCAGATCGAATTGCGCCTGCCCCGCTGGCAAGTATTGCGCCACAGAAAGCGGCGACATCAGCACGCAGGGGGCGAGTTTCGGGAAGGTCGTCGGCATTTCCGCGATCAGGCTGCGGATGGCCGCTGTCGGGCGCTGCAGACCCAACTGGTGGCGCAGGGTCCCCAGTTCGGAACGTCGCGGCACGCTGTCGCGGCTGGGCAGGTCATTGCCCAGGCGGCGCATTACCTCGGCCGAGGCCAGATCGGTCATGGCCTGATCCAGCTCGCGGAAGCGGCGGATCAGCGCGTCATGTTCCCAATGTGCAAAGCCGCGCAACTCGGGCGCGGCATCCAGCGCCAGCCGCAGCCACCATGCCATATAGGCGCGTTCAAAAGCCTGGCCTGGATCGCCCGATATCTGGCTGTTTTCCAACGCCTGCACCAAGGGCGACAGTCCGGCGGCCACGGCCCGCTGGCGCGAGGACAGCCATTTCATCCAATCCGGGAAACGCCCGCGAACCGCCTCGATCCCGTCCAGAAGGCTGCGCAACGCCGCGTCGTCATCGGGCAGTTGCCCGCCCGCCGCCGAGAATCCGGCCCTCGCAACAGCAACGCCGTTTAGCGCGGCGGCCAGCCTGCGCAGATGGGGGGCGACCTCTCCGCCATCGGCGGCACCCAGCCGTTGACGCAGCAGGGTCCGGGCCGTGTCCTCCAACCCGGCCACCGTCAACTTACGCTCAAGTTCCAGATAGGCGGCGGCCTCGTCCAGCGCACGGGTCAGGCTGGCGGGATCGGAACCCTCGCCCGCAAACCCCGAAAGCCGTGACAGCGGGGATGCCTTGATCCGGGCCAGCAGCGGCTGCAAGCGACGCAAGGCGGCGATGTCGCGGGCCGGATCGGCCATACCGACCGAGGCATAGGTCTGCAGCAGCTTGCGCAGCTTGGACTGGGCCATGGCGCTGAGCGGCCAGAACTTGGTCTGCGCCTCGCGCCACTGCATTTCCAGCGCCTCAAGCGGCATGGTCGCGATGGTATCGTCCGGATAGGTCGCCGAGAGCGCGCGACGCTCGGCCCGGCAGGCATCAAGCATCCCTGCGAATTCGCGCGCCTCATCGCGCAAGCCGGGCAGGTCGTCGAAGGCTGCGATCTCGACCGCCGGGCGGTCAAGCCGGGCGGCGGGCAGAATGTCGAGCGCGACATTCGCCCCCGGCATCCCGATCGCGCGGGCCAATTCGCCGCGCGCGTCCTGCAATTCGATTAGGGCCGCACGCAGCGCCTGCGCCCCGGCAAGGAAACCATCCTGCCAACCATAGGACCAATCCCCCGCGCCCAGCAGCGCCAGCGGGCCGGTCGGATCAAGCCCTTCGACGACCGCACGACGCTGGCCCAGTTCCTGCGCCAGCTGGCACAGCCGCTCCCAGCTGTCGGCGTCGTGGCAGTCCTTGCTGGCAAAAGCCAGCGTGAAGGGCTGATCGCCGCCAACAGCCCGGCCAATCGCCTGAAAGACGCTGAAACCCTGCGTACCGGGCGCGTGCAGCGCCGCGACATAGGCATTCAACTGGTCGCGGGTCAGGCGCAGATCCTCGGTCACGCGGACCCATTCGCGGCCAACGCTGCCGCTGGCCCGGTCCCATGACCGGCCAAGCTGGCCCAGCACTGCCTTGCGGTCGGCCTTGTTGGAGTGCAGTTCCAGCACGGCCGTGCCCAGCCCCTGCCGCTCCAACCGGCGCTGCACCACGTCCAGCGCAGCGGCCTTTTCGGCCACGAACAGCACGGTGCGGCCCCGGCCCAGCTGATCGGCAATGATATTGGTGATGGTCTGGCTTTTGCCGGTCCCCGGCGGACCGATCAGGACGAAATCCCGCCCCTCGGCCGCCGCGACCACCGCCGCCAGTTGCGAACTATCGGCGGGCATCGGCGCCAGCAGATCGGCGGGCGCGTGGGTGTGGTCAATCCGGGATGGCTCGGGCATTGGTGACAGCGCACCGGCAAAACTCTCGGTCGGGCTGTCCAGCAGATGGCGGACCAGCGGACTCTCGCGCAGGTTATCCGCCCGGTCGACCAGATCCTTCCACATCAGGTATTTCGCGAAGGAGAAGGTCGAGATCGCGCATTCCTCGACCAGTTCGAACCCGGCCACGTCGCGGACGCGGTGGCGCACGATCTCAAAAATGCGGTTCAGGTCCAGCCCGCTTTCGTCGCGGGGCAGGTCACCCTCCAGTTCGGGGATGCGCAGTTCGAAATCGCGCTTGAGCATTTCAAGCAGCGTGGCGTTGATGCGCACCTCGTCCTCGATCTGGCCAAGGCGGAATTCCGACTGGGCCGAGCGACGATCCAGCCGCACCGGCATCAGCAGCAGGGGCGCGCGGTAATGGCGCGGGTCGCTGTCGGCGCGTTTCCAGCGCAGGAAGCCGGCGGCAAGGAACAGGGTATTCGTGCCGCCTTCCTGCACGTCGCTGCGGGATTTTCGGTAAAGCTCGGTCAGGCGGGCGAACATGTCGTCGCCACCCAAGGGCACGGCGATCTGGCCCTTGTCCAGCGCGTCCTGCGCCAATTCGGCCTCGATCCGGCGCGCCTCATCGGCGGGCAGGTCGCGGCCTGCCACCGCCTTTTCGTCCTTCAACGCCAGCAGGCGGAATTGCTTGCCACCCGACAGGCCATCCTCGAGCCCGGCAAGATCGGGACACAGCAGCGGCACGCTGAGCTTGGTTTCGCGGAAGTTCAGCAGCTTGTTGCCCAGCGACAGATCCAGCAGCTTGCGCTGCCAGCGTTCGATCCGGCCAAGCGCGGTGCCGGGAAGCTCGTCCAGATCTCCGGGCAACAGGCCCAGATCCAGCGGGCGCGGCAGTGCCGCGGGGGCGGCAGCATCAGGCGTGGCGTCAGCATCCGGCGCATCGTGGTGGCTGGCCAGCGGGCGGATGCGGGCGGCGCGGGCGCGGTTGATGTCGATGGCTTGCAGGAATTCGGTCTCATGCGCCTCGGACAGGCGGTCGCGACCCGCCATCGCGGCTTCCTCAAAGCCTGCGCTGGGGCGACGCGTCAGCAGCGTCGTTTCCAGCGGCACGAACTCGCGCAGGCTGGCGGCCTTGCGCACGGCGATCACGTCGGGTTCCAGCATATGGCCGAAATCGCGCGACACCAGCCAGACGCCCACCCATGCATGCCCCTGCGAGAACAGCACCGCAGTGTTCAGCCCGGCAGCCTCAAACGCCGCGGCCAGCAGCAGTGAGCTGTCAAGACAGGTCGCCAGCCCCTCGCAGGCAATGCGCTCGGGGTCGCGGACTTTCTGGCCGTTCTGCTCAAAGGACGCGGGCGGCACGGCATAGGTCAGCCCCAACCCGGTCGCCGCCGACCAGATTGCCCCGGCGATCATCCAGACACGCTGGGGGTCGTTCGACTGATAGCCCTCCATCGCGCCGGAATGGCCCGCGGCCTCCAGCAGGCGCGAGGCGTCCTTCAGCAACCGCGCCACCTGCGGATGATTGGGCGAGACAAAGGCGGCCAGGATATTCTCCATCTCGGCCAGCCCGCCCCATTCGTCGCGGGCCAGACATTCGATCGGCTCGCGCAGTTCTGCGACGGTTTCGCCGTCATGGGTCAGGGTGAAGTCCAGATGGCCCAGCTCGGCCTCGTCCAGACCGCCCAGAATGGCCGGGTCCAGCGGCGTGTCCAGATCGGTCAGCGCGATCTCGGCCCCCGGTGCGATACGGTCAAGCTGCCAGATACGGTCGCGCAATACGCCGGGGCTGGCGCTAAGCCGCAGGCTCACATCACTGGCGGCGACCAGCCCGTGATTGGCGATCCGCAGGCTGCGCAGCACCGAAACGCCATTCTGCGAGGAAGCGAAATTGATCTTTTTGCGCAGCACCACGGTCAGGGACAGGGCAGGCTTCGCCGGTTCGTTGGAAATGTCCGAAATCTCGAGCGCGTGGTCTTGTTGCATCAATTCTGTCTGATAGTCGATTGAATCCTTTCACCATGAATAGGGGTTCGGCGGCGGATGCACAAACGAATGTTCCCGCCATGTTCCAGTTTGCGCGAAGCCGCGCCGTTCCCGTCAGCGCAGTCGCTCAATCGCGATGGCCGTCGCCTCGCCGCCGCCGATGCAAAGCGAGGCGATGCCGCGGTCCAGATCATGGCTTTCCAACGCCGCAAGCAGCGTCACCATGACCCGCGCCCCCGAAGCCCCGATCGGGTGCCCTAGCGCGCAGGCCCCGCCGTGGATGTTCACCGCCTCATGGGGCAGGCCCAGATCCTGCATCGCGGCCATGGCGACGACGGCAAAGGCCTCATTGATCTCGAACAGGTCGATCTGGCCCAGATCCAGCCCGCTGCGTTCCGCCAGCTTGCGGATCGCGCCAATGGGGGCGGTCGGGAACAGGTTCGGGCGGTCGGCATGGGTGGCATGGCCAAGGATGCGGGCGCGCGGCGTCAATCCGCGGCGCTCAGCCTCGGATGCCCGCATCAGGACCAGCGCCGCCGCCCCGTCCGAGATCGACGAGGAATTCGCCGCCGTCACCGTGCCCCCTTCGCGAAAGGCGGGCCGCAGCGTCGGGATCTTGTCGGGCCGGGCCTTGCCGGGCTGTTCGTCGATGCTGACCAGCACCTCACCGCCGCGGGCGGCGATGCGGACCGGCGCGACCTCAGCCTGAAAACGCCCCTCGGCAATCGCCTGCTGCGCCCGGCTGAGCGAGGTCAGCGCATAGGCGTCCTGAGCCTCACGCGTGAACTGATAGGCCTCGGCGCAGTCTTCCGCAAAGGTGCCCATCAGGCGGCCTTTGTCATAGGCATCCTCAAGCCCGTCCAGAAACATGTGATCCAGCACCTGCCCATGACCCATCCGGTAGCCCGCGCGGGCCTTGGGCAGCAGGTAGGGGGCGTTCGACATGCTCTCCATCCCGCCCGCGACGACGACATCCGCGGAACCCGCTAGGATCAGGTCATGGCCAAGCATCGCGGCCTTCATCCCCGAGCCACACATCTTGTTCACGGTCGTCGCTCCCGCGCCCATCGGCAGTCCGGCAGCCAGCGCCGCCTGCCGCGCCGGGGCCTGTCCCTGACCGGCGGGCAGGACGCAGCCCATGATGATCTCTTCGACGGCGTCCGGCGACACACCCGCTCCGGACAGTGCCGCCGCGATGGCGGTCGCGCCAAGGCTGGCGGCATCGACCGGGGCCAGATCGCCCTGAAATCCGCCCATCGGGGTGCGGGCCGCACCGACGATGACGATCGGGTCCTTGTCCATGTCGCTTCCTCCTTATTTCGGGGCCATCTTATTTCGGGGCCATGCGCAATGCGCCGTCCAGACGGATGACCTCGCCGTTCAGCATCTGGTTCTCGACGATATGGCGCACCAGCGCGGCATATTCGGCGGGTTGGCCAAGGCGCGACGGGAAGGGCACGGTTCCGCCAAGGCTGTCCTGCACATCCTGCGGCAGACCGGCCATCATCGGCGTGGCGAAGATGCCGGGTGCGATGGTCATGACGCGGATGCCGTGGCGGGCCAGTTCACGGGCGGCGGGCAGGGTCATTGCTGCCACCCCGCCTTTGGACGCGGCATAGGCCGCCTGACCGATCTGCCCGTCAAAGGCCGCGACCGAGGCGGTATTGACGATCACCCCGCGCTCTCCGCCCTCCAGAGGCGTATTGCGGGACATGGCGTCGGCTGCCAGCCGCAGCATGTTGAACGTGCCGATCAGGTTGATGCCGATGGCGCGGGCGAAACTGTCCAGACCATGCGGCCCTTCGCGCCCCACGATCCTTTCACCTGGAGCGATGCCTGCGCAATTCACCGCCACGTCGATCCGCCCGAAAGCCTCCAGCGCCGCCGCAATCGCCGCTGCACCGTCACTGGCGCTGGTCACGTCGGTGCGCACAAATCGCGCGGCCCTGCCCAACTCCTCCGAAAGAGTCAGGCCCGCAACGCTGTTGATGTCCAGCAGCACCACCTTGGCTCCGGCCTCGACCGCCATCCGCGCTACGGCTGCGCCGAGGCCCGAACTGGCGCCGGTGATCAGGAACACCCGCTCTTCGATCCGCATCATCCCTCCCCTGACATTGCGTTTCGGGGCAAGACTAGCGGCAGGCGGTCCGCAGGCAATGAAATTCGCGGGGGTTCAGGCGACCCGCGCGTTTTGCCGGGCAAGCCCCGCCAGCAGGTCGGTCTGGGTAACGATGCCCCGGATGCGGCCACGGCTGAGGATCGGAACCGCATCGCACCCGCCCCCCGCCAACAGCGGCAGCAGCGCCGAGACACCGCTGTCGGGCCGGCCGTTCGGGACATTGCGACGCATCACCTGACCGGCAAGAACCGGAGCCGTGCGGTCCCGACGGACCAGCCGTGCCATCGACCGCCTGAAACCCTGCCCGGTTCCGAAGGCGTCCTGCCCCGCAAGACGGATCAGGTCGATCTGATAGATGATGCCAAGGAACTTGTCGCCCGCTTCGACCACGGGCATCGCGGTGAAGCCATGCGTGCGAAACAGCTCTGCGACCTCGCCCAAGGGTGCCTCGGGGCCGACTGTGACCAGCGCATGCGACATGATCGATTCCGCCGTCAGCGGGCCGAAATGGTGGCTGGCGGCCTGAAGCTCGGCCGCGCCGATCAGGCGGGACAGGTCCTCGACACCGACGTTCTGGGACTGGCGGGTGCGGCGCAGGATTTCTTCAAGGTCTTCCTTGCTCAGTCCCAGCCGCTCGGGCGCGGCATGTTCGTCGGTGCCATGCGGGCTTGGGTCCTCGAAATGGCGGAACGGGTAGCGGCGGCCCGTGGCGCGGGCATAGAGCATCGCGACCACGATCAGGATCAGCGTTCCCGCCGCAACCGGGGCAAGGACAAAGCCGAAGCCCAGCTTGGCGATGGCCTCGGGGTTCTGCGCGGCGGTCATCGCCACCGCCCCGGCCGGGGGGTGGATGGCACGCAACGGGACCATCAGGACGATAGCCAGTCCGACGGCCAGCGCGATACGCCATGCGGGATCGGGGATCAGCATGCAGCACAACACGCCCACCGTCGCCGCGCTAGCATTGCCGACCAGCGCCGACCAAGGCTGCGCCAGCGGGCTGTTCGGCACGGCAAAGACCAGCACCGAGGTCGCACCAAAGGGCGCGATCAGGTACAGCCCCAACCGCGTATCGACCAAGGGCGACATCAGGAACAACCCGGCCACCGCCAGCCCGATCAGCGCGCCAAGCCCGGCGCGCATCGCCTCGACCGGTGCGCCCGGACCGATGGCGGGACCAAGCCCGCGCAGCAACCGTTCCATCTGGGCGGAGTTCTTCTGCATTCCCTGTCCTTTGGGTGCGACCCGTTGGCCTGCGTCGAATTGGCGCAGTAATAGGCGCATTGCCGAAAAAATCGCAACCCATGCTGAATAACCGGGCGGCACGTAAATCAGGCGGCATCTTCCCCGCAGCGCTCGGCTGCACTATGGAACTGAGAAAACCGGAGGCCCGCATCGGCGCACCCGGCCACGCTGTTGAAAGGTGAGCGCTTCGCATATGTCCTCCGGGCCGAGCCAGACCGAGGTTGATCTCGAACGCCCTGCCCTGTGGCGGCAGTTTCTTCCCTATATCGTCGCGATCCTGCTGTTCGGCGCCGGGCTTTACGCGCTGAACCGGCTGCTGGCCGAGGTGAACATCCATCAGGTCGCCGAGCAGGTGCAGGCGACACCATGGAACGTCACCTGCATCGCGCTGATGACGACAATGGCCGGATACCTGTTCCTTGCCGGATACGACTGGTCGGCACTGCGCCATATCGGCAAGCCCCTGCCCCTGCCCGTCGCCATGACCGGCGGGCTGATGGCCTATGCCTTTGGCAATACGATCGGGCTGTCGGCACTTTCTGGCGGTGCGGTGCGCTGGCGGGTCTATTCCGGGCTTGGCCTTGACGGCTACGACATCGCGGCGATCTCAACCTTTACGGCGGCATCCTTCGGGATCGGGGCCTCGCTGATCGGGTTTGCGGCGCTGGCCATGCATCCCGGCGCGCTGGGGCCGCTGCTGCCCCTTCCCGAGACCACCATCCGCCTGCTGGCCATTGCCGCGATCCTTGGTGTGGCGCTGCCCTTGCTATGGGCCGGGATCACCCGGCGAGAGCTACGCATTGGCCGTTTCAGCCTGCATGCGCCGGGCGTGCCGATCCTCAGCTCACAACTGCTGATCTGTATTGGCGACATCTTCTTTTCGGCGATGACGCTTTACGTGCTGTTGCCCGATGCCGGCATGGGCTTTGCCAAGTTCACCGCCGTCTTTGCCGCGGCGACCATGGCGGGCGTGCTCAGCCATGTGCCCGGCGGGGTCGGGGTCTTTGAAAGCGTCATCATCGCGGCCATGCCGCGCGACGTGCCCATCGACAATGTCGCGGCGGCACTGCTGCTGTTCCGGCTGATCTATTATTTCGTGCCCTTCGCCATCGCGCTGGTAATGCTGGCACTGTACGAGGGCTGGCGGCTTCTGGGCAGCCGCGCGCCACGCACCGCCTTTGGCCGGTCGCTGTCCACGATCGAACCGGCATTGCGCGCAGTCTCGCCGCTTGCGCCGCTGCTGCTGGCGGTCATGGTCTTTGGCTCGGGCCTGTGGATGAGCGTCTCGGCGCTGCTGCCACCGATCACCGAGGCGGCCGAGCTGGCCGAGTCATTCTTTCCGCTGGCCTTTGTCGAGGGCTCGATCCTGCTGACCAGCGCGCTTGGCGCGGGGCTGATCGTGCTGTCTCTGGGCGTCGTGCGGCGCAGTCTGGGGGCGTTCTGGCTGACGGTCATCGCCATGCTGACGGGCGCGGGTTTCGCCATCATCGAGGGGGTCGAGCCGGGTCAGGCTACCGCGCTGATCCTTGGCGTGGCGATCCTGATGCCGTTCCGGCGGGCTTTTCACCGCCGCTCGTTGCTGACCCATTCGGCGCTGACGCCGGGCTGGATCGCACTGATGATGGCGGCCATCGCGGGCTTTGGCTTCGTGCTGTTCTTTGCCCATAAGGAAACGCCCTATACCAACGAATTGTGGTGGCAATTCGCGACCGACGAACGCGCGCCGCGCGCGCTGCGGGCGGCATTGCTGGCCGGGCTGATGGTCGGGCTGGGGGCGCTGTTCCTGCTGCTGCGCACCCCACGCTTCCGCCCCGAGACGCCGGATGAGGCGACGCTGGCGATTGCCGGGCGCATCGCCATGGCAGGGGTCAATCCCGATGCGGGTTTCGTGCTGACCGGCGACAAGGCGGTGATGCTGTCGGACAATCAGCAGGCTTTCCTGATGTTCGGGGTCGCGGGATCTTCCTGGATCGCCTTTGGCCCGCCCGTCGGCGACGAAGAAGCCTGCGAGGAGGTCGCCTACAGCTTTGTCGACGCCGCCCGCCGTGCCGGGGCACGCCCGATCTTTTATGAGGTCGGCCCGAATGACGTGCCCTTGATGCTGGATCTGGGCATGACGTTGCACAAGATGGGCGAAGAGGCGGTGGTCGACCTGAAGCGCTTCACGCTTGAAGGGTCGGACCGCAAGCGGCTGCGCACCACCTATGCCCGCGCCGGGCGCGACGGGCTGACGCTGGACATCACCCTGCCACCGCATGACCCGGAACTGATCGAGGAATTGCGCGGCATTTCCGATGAATGGCTGGACGCCAAGAAATCGCGTGAAAAGGGCTTCTCGGTCGGGCGCTTCGATCCCGATTGGCTCGGCCGCTGGGCCCTGGCACTGGTCCGTCAGGAAGGCCGGATTGTCGCCTTTGGCAATATCATGACCACAGACCGGCACGAGGTCGCCTCGATCGACCTGATGCGGCATCGCATAAATGCACCAAGCGGCACGATGGAGTTCATGTTCACCGCGCTGATGTTGGCGCTGAAAGAACGCAACTACCCGGCATTCTCGCTGGGAATGGCGCCGCTGGCCGGGCTGGACCCGAACCGCTCACGCCGGGTCTGGGACCGTTTCGGGGCGCTGATCTTCCGCCACGGCGGCAGCTTCTACAAGTTCGAGGGGCTGCGCGCCTTCAAGGACAAGTTCGACCCGGACTGGACGCCACATTACCTGGCGACACCGACCTCGATGCCGCCGCTGCTGCCTTTGGCCGATGCGGCGCGGCTGATCGCCCGCCAACCCGGCGCGGGCAGCGCCATCCACGATCCGCAGACATGAAAAAAGGGACGCCGAGGCGTCCCTTTCCCCATTCGATCCGCTGTCAGATCAGGCTTTCGCCCGCTCGACATAGGTCAGGTCGGCGGTGTTGATGATGACCTTGGTGCCGACGCCGATATGCGGGGGAACCATGATCCGCACGCCGTTATGGGCCAGAGCGGGCTTGTAGCTGGACGAGGCGGTCTGGCCTTTGACGACCGGCTCGGTCTCGGCGACTTCGACGGTCACGCGCTGCGGCAGTTCGATCGCGATGACGACACCGTTATGGACCTGCAGGAAGACGCGGATGCCGTCTTCAAGGAAAACCTTGTCGTCGCCGATCACGTCGGGCGAGACCACGACCTGCTCATAGCTGACCGGCTCCATGAAGTGGTAGCCTTCGGTGTCTTCGTACAGATAGTCGTATTCACGCTCATCGACATGGGCGCGCTCAACCTGCTCGGTGGTCTTCCAGCGTTCCGACACCTTGTTGCCGTCGGCGATGCGGCGCAGGTCGACCTGCGTGGTCGGCGTACCCTTGCCCGGGTGGAAGTTGGTCGCCGTCAGGACGACATGCAGACGGCCGTCGATTTCGACGACATTGCCTTTGCGAAGGCTTGAAGCGATGACTTTCAAGGGTGGTTCCTTGCGTGCTTTTCAGATACCGGGAAAGCCGGCCATGGCAGGCCGGCAAATATGCTGGTCCCCATAGCGGTTTCTGCGGCGTATTGCCAGCCGCAAGCACGCATTCCCTGCGCTCAAGGAGGCTTCGCGATGAAAACCCCCGAAACCAGCCCGTGGTGGGATCGTGCCCGCCATGCCGAACGCCGCCCATTGCTGCTGGCGCGCAATCGCACGCAGGCCGCGATCCGCGACTGGCTGGGCGCACAGGATTTCATCGAGGTCGACCCGGCAGCGCTGGCGATCAGCCCCGGCAATGAGGCGCATCTGCACGGCTTCGCCACTGACCTGATCGGCAATGACGGTGGGTCGCAGCGGATGTATCTGCATACCAGCCCCGAATTCGCGATGAAGAAGCTGCTGGCCGCTGGCGAGGAACGCATCTTTGCCTTCAGCCATGTCTGGCGCAACCGCGAGCGCACCGCGCTGCATCATCCCGAATTCACCATGCTGGAATGGTATCGCGCGGGCGGCGACTACCGCGAGTTGTTCGGCGACTGCGCGCATTACCTGCGCCTTGCCGCCGAGGCTGCGGGGGCCGAGATGCTGCAACATCGCGGCATCAGCTGCGATCCCTTCGCCACCCCCGAGGTGATGAGCGTGGCCGAGGCCTTTGACCGGTTCGCCGGGATCGACCTGCTGGCGACCTGCGACCGCGCGGAAACCGATGCCGAAGCGCTGCGCGCGCAGGCGCGTGCTCAAGGCATCCGCGTCGGCGATGCTGACGGCTGGTCCGACATGCTGTCGGGCATTCTGGTCGAAAAGGTCGAGCCGCATCTGGGCCACGACCGCCCGCTGATCCTTGACCGCTACCCCGCCGCCGAGGCAGCCCTTGCCGTTCCGGCCAAGGACGACCCGCGCGAGGCCGAGCGGTTCGAGCTTTACGCCTGCGGTGTCGAATTGGCGAATGGCTTTGGCGAGTTGACCGACCCCGTCGAGCAACGCCGCCGCTTTCAGATGGAAATGCAGGAAAAGCAGCGGGTTTACGGCGAAACCTACCCGCTGGATGAGGATTTCCTTACCGCACTTGTCCAGATGCCACCTGCATCAGGCTGCGCGCTTGGCTTTGACCGTCTGGTCATGCTGGCCACAGGCGCGCCGCGCATCGATGAGGTGCTGTGGACGCCGGTCGCCTGACTCAGGCGGGGCGGGACAGGCCCCGCTTCCAGACCGGCGCGCGGCACAGCGTCAGGTAAAGCGTCAGCAGCAGCAGCAAAGCCACCTCGCGCGAGCGGGCGAATTGCGGCAGATCGACCGCCTCCCAGATGCGTTGAGGAAAGAACAGGATACAGGCGAGAACCGCCAAGGTGCCCAGCAGCGCCAGATTGCCTCGGGCAGCACGCACCAGCGGATAGGCCAGGATCGTGGCCGGGGCGATGTCATAGTCATGGGCATAGACGAACAGGAAGGTCAGGCAGAAGATCGCGCCGATCAGCCAGCAATTTTCATAGGCGCGGCGCTGCAGGTAAAGAACCACCACCCCCAGCACGGCCAGCGGGGCCAGCGTCGGGGTTTCGACCCCGAAATTCGCAAGCCCGCTGCGAATGCCGAACAGATGCTTGAAGCCGGCGACGTTATAGACCGTGTCCTGATATTCCCGCAGCCCCTTGAGCCAGCTGAACCAACTGCCCTGCAGCCCCGAAGTCAGCATCGGCCATGCCGAAAGCAGCACCGTCCCCCCGGCAGCCGAGGCCAGCAACACCCAACGGCGGTCCAGCAGGAACCAGAAGCCGACCAGAATCGCCAGCTGCGGCTTGAACGCCCCCAGCGCCAGGAAAAGCCCGGCCAGAACATCCCTTTTGCGCTCGGCGAAATACCAGCTGCACAGCAGGAAAGCCCCCGAAATCAATGTGGTCTGGCCCATCCAGGCGACATGCGCCGCAAAGGGATTGCCAAGGATTACGGCGCCGGCGATCAGCACATTCCCCAGCCGGAATTCGTCGCTGTCGTCGGATTGCTCGGAGCCCAACCAGACAAAGCCGATCATACAGATCAGTGCCAGCGTGTTGAAAATCCCTGACATCAGCTTGGCCTGCGCGACGCTGCCCGCTGAAAACGCCATGCTCAGATAGGACGAGTTCGGCGGATAGGCATAGTTTCCATCGGCAGTGCCCATGATGCCGCGCATGGCTTCCTTGAACAGATCGGCGGAATAGGGCGAGGCGCCTTTTTCCCAGATATCTCCGGCGACATATAAATATGGCATGTCAAAGGCGAATTCGCCGGAACGGCCAATCCCGACGATCCCGAAAATGACAAAGAAAACCGCGCCCAGCAGCAGCAATGCCAGCGCATATTTCGGAAAAGTCGCCTTTTCCGCACCAGATACCCAACTCATAATCGTTCCCCGGCAACCAAAGGCACAAATTCTGGTCCGCCTTCACTGCTTCAGGAGGAGCGGAAATTAGTCCGCCGTCAACTGTCGGAAGGGACAGGTCCGCCCGTTTTGACGCCATCGGACGCACATTGTGCCTATCGGACAACGGCTGTCGGCATTGGATTCACGTTCTGCGGAATTGACTTGGTCTGTCAGGTCCCCGGTGATTTGCTGAAGGGACGTAAACGGCTTCTTATCCATTTTGCCCTATATCGGCCCGAGGGTTTCGAAAGAGGTGACGGAAAGGACTCGATGAATTCACTGGTGATCTTTGCCCAGATCGCGGGCGCGGTGGCGCTGCTGCTGTTCGGTATCGGCCTTGTGCGGGACGGCGCGACCGAGGCTTTTGGCGTGCGCATGCGCATGGCGCTGGGATTGGGCACCCGCACCGGGCCACGCGCCTTTCTGTCGGGGCTGGTAGCGACGCTGGGGCTGCAGTCCTCGACTGCGACGGCGCTGATGACGGCGAATTTCGTCGACCGGTCGATGATGAACGAAAGAATGGCCCAGATCGTGCTGCTGGGCGCGAATGTCGGCACGGCGCTGACTGCCGTAGTGGTCTCGGCCGGGCTGGAAGCCGCGGCACCGGCGCTGATCCTGCTGGGCTATGTCCTGTGGCGTCGCGGCGCGACCGTCTGGTCAGGCAGCGGTCGGGCACTGATCGGCTTGGGGCTGATGCTGGTGTCGCTGACCATGCTGGAGCATGGGACCGAGTTCCTGCGTTCATCGCCACAACTGGCGGCCTTTTTGCCAATGCTGGACAGTGCTTGGCCAGTGGCGTTGCTGTTCGCGGCCCTGCTGGCGGTGCTGTGTTCGTCGTCTCTGGCAGCGGTGCTGCTCATCTCATCGCTGAACCTGCCGGTGGGGCTAACCGTGGTCATGGTGCTGGGCGCGAACCTTGGTGGTGCGGTTCCGGCGGTTCTGGCCACCACGACGCTGGGCCATAGCGCCCGACGGGTAACGCTGGGCAATCTGGCGGTTCGTGCGATGGGCTGCCTTGCCGTGATGCCGCTTGCCGGATTTGCCGGACAGGCGCTGACCCAATTTCCGATGCCGCGCACCGGGCTGGCGGTCGAAGCCCATCTAGCCTTCAATATTGCCCTTGCCCTGCTGATCTGGCCGCTGACCGGCCCCATTGCCCGACTGGTCTGCACTTTCCTGCCCGATGAAGAGCGTGAGCACTCACAGGGCCCCGCATGGCTGGACGAAACCGCGCTGCAGACGCCATTGCTGGCCCTGACCGGCGCGCGGCGCGAGGTGATGGCAATCGGCGACGCCGTGGATCAGATGCTGACCCTGACCCGCAAGGCCTTCCACGACAGCGACACCGCGCCGCTGGCCCAGGTGGATGAACTGGAGCGCCGCGTCGATCGCCGCCAGCAAGAGGTCAAGACCTATCTCTCGCGCCTTGGAAGCTCGGCGACCGAGGACGAAAAGCGCCAGTCGATCACCATTCTCGACTATGTCATCAACCTTGAACATGTGGGCGACATCATCGATCGCGGCCTCGCCCCCGAGGTTCGCAAGAAGGTCGGGCTTGGTCTGCGCTTCTCGGATGAGGGTTATCAGGAAATCGATCGCATGTTCCTGATGACGCAGGACAACATGCGGATGGCGCAAAGCGTGTTCCTGTCGCGCGACCGCGACATGGCACGGCGGCTGGTCGAACTGAAGGTCGAGATCCGCAAACTGGAACGGCAATCGGCGCAACGCCACCTGATCCGCCTGCGCGAGGGTCAGGCGAACACGCGCGAGACCTCGTCACTGCATCTGGATATTCTGCGCGACCTCAAACGGATCAATGCGCATGTGATCTCGGTCGCGCATCCTATCCTGGATGAGGAAGGGCTGCTGGTCGAAAGCCGTTTGCGCCAGCGATAGCGCCGCTGCGCAAGACAGATGCAAGAACGCGACACCCTCTGCCCGGAATTTCACCGGAAATTGACAGGTAGTCCATTCGCTCAAATACTTCCTGCATCCGATCTTCTCAGCCTTGGAAAGAACGACCATGCGCAGGATCACGCGGAATTCACGTTGTATCACTCCGGCTTTGGTGCTGGCTGCGATCGCCGGCCCGGCAGCGGCCGTCGAGAATGGCGCGGGCATGTATATCCTTGGTTCGCGGACCAGCGGCGCGGGGATGGTTGCGCCGGCGGGAACCTATACCCAGCAAAGCTATTACGCCTATTCCGGCGACATCAGCGGCGAAATCCCGAATGGCGGGCGGCTGGAGGTCGGCGTCGATGGGTCGGCATTTATCGGGCTGTCGTCAGTGCTGTGGTCGTTGGAAAGCGAACCCGTGCTGGGCGGACAACCCTATGTAAGTTTCACCCTGCCCTATGGCTACAAAAAGTCCGAGGTCGATGCCACGCTGAACGCACCCGGAGGCGACGTCCTGACCGGCTCGAAATCCTCGGACAGCTTCCTGTTCGGTGACCCGGTTCTGGGTGCTGGGCTGGGTTGGGGACAGGGGCCGTTCTATGCCTCGCTGAACATGCTGATCAACGTTCCGGTCGGAGATTACGAAAAGGGTCGCAGCACCAACGTCGCCTTCAATCACTGGGCCTATGACTTTACCGGCGGGCTGACCTGGATGAATGCCGATACCGGCTGGCAGGCCAACTTCGCCGCCGGTGTCACCTTCAACGACATGAACGACGACACCAATTACGAATCCGGGGACGAGCTTCACCTTGAAGCCGCGATCGGCAAGACCCTGAACCCGAACCTGACACTGAGTTTGCAGGGCTATTATTACAAGCAGATCAGCGGCGATAGCGGCTCGGGCGCGCTGCTTGGCGAGTTCAAGGGCGAGGTCACCGGCCTGGGTCCGGCGGTTGCATGGAACAGCGACTGGAACGGCACCCCCCTCGCCTTCGAGGCACGTTGGTTTCACGAATTCGATGCAACGAACCGGCTTGAGGGTGACGCGGTCCTGTTCAACCTGATGATCCCGCTGGGCGGTTGACCCGCTACCGAAACGCCGTTCTCGGAATAATAAATCCCGAACCCTGTCTAAAAGGCCAGGTTCGGGATTTTCCATTTACTCTTCGCCCGCCCCATTTCAAAGCCATCATGGTTAAAATTCATCCGGAAGTTGACTAACTTCGACAGGTAAATCCTATCCATTTGTTTAACTTGCCGGAATTTCATCCAGCGGTTCAGATGGCCTTGGGGGAGCGTGAATTTCCTCAAGTCGAAATTACGGCAGTATTCAGCCGTTTCTGTTTTGGATGTTAACGATGCCATATGTTACCGAGATTCCCGCGGGATTGATTTCCGTGGCCGATGGAAACCTTTCCTTCAACGGGCCTGCCGACCTTTCCGACATGATCGACCGTTCCGCGGATGTGGGACAATACAAGATCGATGCGGATGGCGCGAGCAGCCTGTCCAGCGGGGACAATTTCACTTTCATCGCTCCTGACCCGAGCAGCAATCTGGAATGCACCTATCTTGTGGCGGGCACGCTTAACTTCGCCCCCTATGCGGTCAATCTTAACCGGCTGGATCTCCAGATCACCGTTTCTCCGATCAGCGGTTATCTGGTTGAGACCGACGGTAAATACTACTTCGTCACCGATGGCCCGCTTGACAACGACCATGTTACGGCGACCATCGAGGGTACGGTCGGCCCCTCGCAGGGGAATCCTCAGCCGGTTTCGGTCGGGCCGGTTCCGCTGTCGCAACTGGCTGACTCTCTGGCCAATGATATTGACGGGCTTGCGCAGGGTTGGGCCGATCGACTGGCCGCAGATGTGCGGCAACTCGACGACCAGTTCGTGGGCTACGGACGCGCCTCGGATTCGACGCTGACGCATGACCAGACCGTCGATCGTGAAATCACCGATGCCGAGGTGGTCTGCTTTGCCGCCGGCACCCTGATCGAGACCGATCGTGGCCCGGTTCCGGTTGAGGAACTGGTTGCCGGGGACACGGTCTGGACCAAGGATGACGGTTTCCAGCCCATCCGCTGGATTGGCAGCGTCAAGCTGTCGGGCGCGATGCTGGCGAACAAGCCGAACCTGCGCCCGATCCGCATCCGCGCCGGGGCGCTGGGGGCAAATACGCCCAGCAGCGACCTGCTGGTGTCACCGCAGCACCGTGTCCTTGTCCGCTCGCGGATTGCGGTGAAGATGTTCGATACGATGGAAGTGCTGATCCCCGCCAAGCAATTGCTGCAGATCGACGGGATCGATTATGACCACGCCACCACCGAGGTCGAATATTTCCATTTCCTTTTCGACCGGCACCAGATCGTCGTCTCGAACGGGGCGGAGACGGAAAGCCTGTTCACCGGACCGCAGGCGCTGCGCGCCCTGACTGCCGAGGCGCGGGACGAAGTCCTAAGCCTGTTCCCCGAACTGGCCGAGCGGGACTATCAGCCCGAGGCGATCCGCCCACTGCCTTCGGGCCGCAAATCGCGCAAGCTGGTGCAACGCCATGCCAGCAAGCACCGCGATCTGGTCTGCTGACACATAAACCGAGGGACGGTAGGGCAAGGGGCGGCATGACCGCCCCTTGCCAATTCAGCGACGCTTCACGCCCGGAAGTGCGCAGAGCATCTCGAACAGGTAGTTCGCGGCGATGACGGCGGTATTGCCAGCCGGATCATAGGGCGGCGAGACCTCGACCAGATCGCAGCCGATCAGGTTCAGCCCGGAGCAGCCGCGGATGATCTCAAGCCCCTGGATCGTGGTCAGGCCACCGACCTCGACCGTGCCGGTGCCGGGCGCGAAGGCCGGGTCAAGGCTGTCGATATCGTAGCTGAGGTAAACCGGCGCATCGCCGATCTCAGCACGGATTTTTTCCATCAGCGGGGTCAGGGATTTGTGCCAGCATGCTTCCGCCGGGGTGACGGTCCAGCCCTTGTCGCGGCCCCAGTCGAAATCCTCGGCCGTGTAGCCCGAACCGCGCAGACCGATCTGATAGACCTTATCGTTCAGCAGGCAATCGTCTTCCCACGCGCGGCGGAACGGGCAGCCATGGGCTTCTTTCTCGCCGAACATATGTTCGTTGGTGTCCGAATGCGCATCGACATGGATCAGCGCGACCGGGCCGTGCTTTTCGCGCATGGCGCGCAGGATCGGCCAGGTCAGGGTGTGGTCGCCGCCCAGCGTCAGCGGGATCACGTCATGCTTCAGGACTTCGCGATAGTGGTTGGTGATGATATCGACCGATTTTTTCAGATCGAAGGTGTTGATCGCCACGTCGCCAATATCGGCCACTTGCAGGCTGTCGAAGGGCGCAGCGCCAGTCGCCATGTTATAGGGGCGGATCATCCGGCTTTCGTCGCGGATCTGGCGCGGGCCAAGGCGCGTGCCGGGGCGGTTCGAGGCGCCGATATCCATCGGGATGCCGATGAAGCAGGCATCCAGCCCCGCCGCCGTGTCCTGCGTGGGAAGGCGCATCATCGTGGCCGGTCCCCCGAAGCGCGGCATGGTGTTGCCGCCAAGCGGTTGATTAAATCCGTCGGACATCGGGTCTTGCTCCTGTAGTATGGCAATTTTCAGGCAGACTAGGGCAGTCCGTCACTTCGCTAAAATCACGGCGTTGCGAACCTGACTTCGATCTGAACCGACGTTATCGCGGGTCAGCGCTGGCGGGCAAGCTTCGGATTCCTCCGAAGCAAGGGCCGTTCAATCGTGATGTTTCCCAATGCAAAGACAGGGCATCACGCCGCTCGATATTCTCAAGGAGCCGTAACATGACCCAGATCGCCCCCAGCACCGCCCTTCTTGGGCGCGAGATGTGCGTCTTCATCGACGGGGCATGGCGCGCCGGTCACGGCGACCAGATCGTTTCCGTCGATCCCTCGACCGGCCAGCGCATCGCGGAATTTCAGGGCGCGCGGCCCGAGGATGTGGCGGTTGCCGCCGAGGCCGCTACCCGTGCCTTTGGCACGTGGCGGCGGCTGCCCTCGACCCAGCGCGCGGCATTCCTGCGCGGCTTTGCCGAAGGTCTGCGCCGCCGCAAGGACGATCTGGTTCAGTTGCAGATGCTGAACAACGGCAAGCCCCGGATCGAGGCGGAAATCGACGTGGACGACGCCGCCGCGACCTTTGACTATTACGCCGATCTGGCCGAGACGCTGGACGCCCGGCAGGACGGCGCGGTAGAACTGCCCGACTCGACCCTGCGCGGTCGCACCCGCTTTGAGCCGGTCGGCCCGGTGGCGCTGATCGTGCCGTGGAACTTCCCGATGGTCACGACCGCATGGAAGCTGGCCCCCGCGCTGGCGGTCGGCTGCACTGCCGTGCTGAAGCCCTCGGAATTCACCACGCCTGCCGAACTTGTCTACGGCGATATCGCGCTGGAAATCGGCCTGCCCGCTGGCGTGCTGAACATCCTGCCGGGCGCGGGTGCGGTCGGTGGCGCAATGACTGCCGAGCCGCGTTTCCGCAAGATTAGCTTCACCGGCTCGAACGCGACCGGCCGCCGGGTGATGGCGGCGGCGGCGGAACGCTCGGTGCCGGTCTCGCTGGAGCTGGGTGGCAAGTCGCCCATCGTCATCCTTGACGATGCCGATGTCGCGCAGGCGGTCGAGATCGCGGCGCTGGGGATCTTCTTCAATGCCGGGCAAATGTGCTCGGCCACCTCGCGGATGATCCTGTCGGACCGCATCGCCGATGACGTCATCGCCGGGCTGCGCCGCCATGTCGCGGGCATGGTGGTCGCGGGCCATCAGGATCCGCGCGCCGAGATGGGGCCGCTGACCACCGCCGCGCAGCGCGACAAGGTGCTGGAATACCTGCTGCGCGCCCGCCATGACGGGCTGGACTGCCTGACCGGCGGTGCCTCGACCGGGCCGCAATCGGGTTTCTTCGTCGAGCCGACCGTCTATCTGGACGTGCCGACCGATCACGCCATCTGGCGCGAGGAAATCTTCGGCCCGGTGCTGGCGATCCGCCGCGTGTCTTCGGACGATGAGGCGCTGGCCCTGGCCAATGAAAACGACTTCGGCCTTGCCGCGACCGTCGTCGGCGGTGCCCGCGCCGAGGACATGGCCAACCACATCGATGCCGGTCATGTCTGGGTAAACTCGCCGCAGATCATCTTCCCGAACACGGCATGGGGCGGGTTCAAGGCCAGCGGCATTGGCCGTGAACTGGGGCCGTGGGGTCTGGCCGCCTATAGCGGCGTCAAGCATGTGACGTCGCGCGCCTGACAGCGCAGGGGTTGCGTCGCGTCATCATGCGGGCCAGATCAGGGAAAACATCCCTGACGAGGCCCCCGCGTGACCCAAAGGCGCGAAACGCAATCCCGCTCGACCCCTGCCGCCTTGTCGCGGCGGGGCAAGGCACGCACGCCGATCCCGGTCGAAAGCGCCGACATTCGCCTGATCCGCATCTTTCTGCGCGTGGTCGAGGCGGGCGGGCTGTCGGCGGCGCAATCCGAACTGAACCTGGCACTGTCGAGCATTTCCGAGAAAATCTCGGCGCTTGAGGCACGCTATGGGCTGAAGCTGTGCAAACGCGGACGCGGCGGCTTTGCCCTGACCCCCGCGGGCGAAGATTTCTACAAGGAAGCGCAACGGTTGCTGGGGACGCTGGACCAGTTCTCCAGCCGCGTCTCGGCGCTTGGCGCGCAGATGCCGCGCAGCCTGTCGATCGGGCTGGTGGACAATACCATCTCGGACCCGCTTTGCCCGATCTCGCGGGCAGTGGCGCTGTTTGCCGAACTCGCGCCGCATGTGCATCTGGAAATCATCACCCTGTCGCCGGGCGAATTGCTGCGCGAAGTCATCGGGCAAAAGGTCGATCTGGCCGTTGGCAGCTTTCCCCGCGCCGCCATGGGGCTGGATTACCTGAGCCTGCATGACGAAAGGCACAATATCTATTGTGCCACAGACCATCCGCTTTTCGATCTGCCCGATGACCAGATCGGCATCGACACCATCCGCGAACACCGGATCATCGCGCGCAGCTACTGGGCATCGCGCGACATCCGCGTCTTTGCCATTGCCGCGCCCCATGCCACGGTTTCGAACATGGAGGCCGAGGCACATCTGATCCTGTCGGGTACCTATCTGGGCTATCTGCCCGACCATTACGCCGCGCAGTTCGGCGACCAGTTGCGCAAGATCCGGCCCGATCTGTTCTCCTACGTGGCGAAATTTCAGGTGGCGACGCGGCAGGACTGGCAGTCGCGCCACGCCACCCGCGCCTTTATCGAGGCCTTGCAGCAGGCCAGTAACGAATTGCGCCGCCCCTAGGGGCGGCGCAACTGTATCGATCAGCCTTTGCGCTTGGGCGCGAAGCCCTTGCTGGGACCATCGGCCTTGCGCTTGGGCGCGGGCTTGGCCCAACCGGCTTTCGCACCGGCGGGCTTTGCCCCCGCAGGCTTGGCAAACTTGGCCTTTTCGCGCGGAGCGAAACCTTCGGTGGGGCGCTTCGCGGCTTTTTCGCCAGTGCTCCAACGCGCCTTGCGGGTCACGGCACCGTCGTCTTGACGGGGACGATCATCGCGGCGCTCAAAGCTGCGCTCGGGGCGCGGCTCATAGCTGCGTTCGGCGCGCGGTTCGCGGCGCTCTTCACGATAGCCTTCGCCCTCGAATTTCTTCTTGGGGTAGCCCTTCTTGACGGCAGGCTCGCGACGCGGCGAGGCGGCGGCGCGCTCAAAGTTCGGCATGCCCTGCTGACGGATCATCATCAGCCCGTCTTCCAGCTCGGTCGCCTCACCGAACTTGTCGGCGGCACCGGCGGCGATCTGGACGAAGCTTTCATGCTCGCGGACCTTGATCGCACCGATCACGTCCTTGGTCACCTGACCGGCTTCGCAAATCTTCGGCAGCAGCCAGCGCGCCTCGGCCCGGCCGGAATAACCGACGGTCAGGCTGAACCACACCGATTCACCGAAATCGCGCGGCTCACGCGGCGCGGACGGAGCAGGTTTCTCCTGCATCACCGTCAGCTCCTCGGGAGCGGGACGGCCTTCGCGCCACATCCGCACAAAGGCCGCAGCGACTTGCTCGGCGCCGAAGCGGTTGAGCAGTTCGGCGGTCAGCGCGCTGTCCTCGCCCGCGGGCTCGGTCAGGGCGGGGTCGGCCATCAGGCGTTCGTCATCCTTGGCGCGAACTTCGTCGGCGCTGGGGGCACCGGACCATTCGGCCTCAAGCTTCGCCATCTTCAGCAGGCGCTGTGCCTTTTTGTAATCCGAAGAGGTGACGATCAGCGCCGAGACACCCTTGGAACCGGCGCGGCCGGTCCGGCCCGAACGGTGCAGCAGGGTTTCCGAATTGGTCGGCAGATCGGCATGGATCACCAGTTCCAGCCCCGGCAGGTCGATGCCGCGCGCGGCCACGTCGGTCGCGATGCAGACCTGGGCGCGACCGTCGCGCAGCGCCTGCAGCGCATGGCTGCGCTCGGCCTGGCTCAGTTCGCCCGACAGCGCCACAACCTTGAAGCCGCGGTTGCCCATGCGGGCCAGCAGGTGGTTCACGTTGGCGCGGGTCTTGCAGAAGATGATCGAGGTCCGCGATTCATGCAGACGCAGCAGGTTGAAGATCGCCGGTTCGCGGTCGCGGGGCAGCACGCTATAGGCGCGGTATTCGATGTCGCCATGCTGGCGCGCCTCGCCCTGTGCGACGATGCGCAGCGCGTCCTTCTGGAAGTCACGGGCCAGCTTTTCGATCGCCGGCGGCACCGTGGCCGAGAACATCAGCGTGCGGCGCTCGGCCGGGGCGGCTTCGAGGATGAATTCCAGATCTTCGCGGAAGCCCAGATCCAGCATCTCGTCGGCCTCGTCCAGCACGGCGGCGCGCAGCTGGGACAGGTTCAGACCACCGCGATCGATATGGTCGCGCAGACGGCCGGGGGTGCCGACGACGATATGCGGGCCACGCTCAAGTGCGCGGCGCTCATTGCGGTAATCCATGCCGCCGACGCAGGTGGCGATCTGAACGCCCGCCTCGCCATACAGCCATGCCAGTTCGCGGGCGACCTGCAGCGCCAGTTCCCGGGTCGGCGCGATGGCCAGACCCAGCGGGGCATCGACCGGCGTAACGCGGTCTTCGCCCTGCAGGATATCGGGGGCAACGGCCAGACCAAAGGCCACGGTCTTGCCCGAGCCGGTCTGCGCCGAGACCAGCATGTCGCGGCCTTCGGCCTCGGAAGCCAGCACGGCCTCTTGCACAGCGGTCAGGCTGGCATAGCCTTTGGCCGCCAGAGCCGCGGCCAGCGGCGCGGCAATATTCAGTTCTGTCATGTTTTCGCCAGAAAGGGGGGTGCCAAACACCCGATGAGCGGCACCGATCCCTTTGCGGCAGGAGAGCCAAGGCTCCGCCGCTCCGGACGCGCAGCGCCAGAAGGGGGCCATTTAGACGCGAAGGCCCGACAAGTAAAGCACGAAATGCACGTCGGGCCTGCGCAGGCTGGTTATTCCGCAGCGACACTCTCCAGCGCCGAGTTCCGCGAGGAATAGAACAGATAGAATGCCGCCGCCAGAACCAGCCAGATCGCGGTCAGCCGGAACACGATGCCGGGCAGGTTCGAGATCAGGTAGAGGCAGCTGAGGATGCTGAGGATCGGCAACGCCGGGAACAGCGGCACCTTGAAGCCGCGCTCGGCATCAGGACGGCGATAGCGCAGGATGATCACCCCAAGCGATACCACGGTAAAGGCGGTCAGCGTGCCCATGCTGGTCAGGTCCCACAGCACGTCCGAAGGCAGGAAGGCGGCGATCGCCGCGATCACGCAGGACACGATGACCGTATTCGCGGTCGGCGTCTGGGTCTGCGGGTTGAGGCGGCTGAACACCTTGGGCAGCATGCCGTCGCGCGACATGGCGTAAAGGATGCGGGTCTGGCTGTAGATCACCACCAGCGTGACCGAAAACACCGAGATCACCGCCCCCCCCGACAGTATCACCGCCGGAATCGGCGAGCCGGTGACATTGTGCAGGATCACGGCCAGACCGGCTTCTTGCCCGTCAAATGCGCCCTGCGGCTGCGATCCCAGCGCGGCCAAGGCCACCAGCAGGTAGAAAAGGATCACGATGATCAGGGCCAGCACGATCGCGCGCGGCAGATTGCGGCGCGGGTCCTTGACCTCGTCCCCGGCGGTCGACACCGCGTCCAGCCCGATGAAGGTGAAGAAGATCGACCCCGCCGCCGCGCTGACGCCAGCAAAGCCATGCGGCGCGAAGGGGGCAAGGTTCTGGCCGTCAAAGGCGCTGAAGGCGATCAGGATGAACATCACCAGCACCGCCAGTTTCAGCACCACCATGATAGCATTCACCCGCGCCGATTCCCGCGTGCCAGCCGTCAGCAGGAAGCAGCACAGGAACACCAGCACCGCCGCCGGCAGGTTGATCAGCCCGTCGCCGCCGAATTGCAGCGCATATCCGTCCGCGACCAGCGGCGCATGCAGCAGTGCACGTGGCAGTTCCAGCCCCGTCGTCACCATCAGCAGATTGTGCAGATATTCGCTCCACCCCACGGCCACCGCCCCGGCCGAAACGCCATATTCCAGCATCAGGCAGGCCGCGACCATGAAGGCCACGCCCTCGCCCAAAGTGGCATAGGCGTAGGAATAGCTGGAGCCCGAGACGGGGATCATCGAGCTCATCTCGGCATAGCACAGCGCGGTCAGCCCCGCCGCAAGCCCGGCGATCAGGAATGAAATCAGCACCGCCGGACCCGCCGTCGGCACTTGCTCGGACAGGACAAAGAAAATCCCGGTGCCGATGGTCGCGCCGACGCCCAGCATGGTCAGTTGGAACAGCGAGATATGCCGCCGCAACTGGACGCCGCCTGCATTTATGGCCTGCTCGTGGAAAAGGCGGACCGGTTTCTTGCGCAGGATGCGCTGCACAAGCGGTGTCGTATTCGTCATGTGTCTTTTGTATTCCCTGTCTTCCGGGGCCGCCGCCCCGCTTCTCAGCCCGTTTCGTCGGTGGAAACGGGGGCAGACAACAGGTAGGCCGGCTCGCGGCTGTCGAATCCGGCGACCCTTTGGCCGAGGGCAAAGGCCCGGGTCAAGTCCTCGCGTAGCCGCAGACGGGCCGACATTGCGGAATTTTTGTCCATTTGCATCATCGCATCGATATCCTTGGGGATGGCGATGCGTTGGGCGGTGGGGTCGGGATCGGGGCGATGACCTGCGGCGCGGGCGGTGACCGGGGCGCTGTTCAGGTCCCAGTCCAGCAGCAGCCGGTCCGAGGGCAGGCCGGCGTTGATGCCCTCCATCGCGCCGTAATAATCGTTCAGATAGGTCGCGGACGTCGCCCCCAACGCGCCGATATTCAGCCCGGCATTGACCGCGCGCAGCGGATCGAAAGTCCAGCGCACCCGGGTGATGTCGTGTGCCAGACACCAGTCGCGCTGGAACCATTTCAGCCGCAGACCCAGCTTCAGCCCCCGCGCCTGCGGCAGAACGGCAAGGCGATGGGAATGCTGCACCCCCGGCGTGGCGCTGGGAAAGGCGAACAGGAAGGCCAGCATCTGCTGCCCGTCAAAGGCGCCGGCGACCAGCCCGCCCTCATGCTGGATCGCCAGCATCAGGTCGGCATTGTCGGCCGGATCATCCGCGCCCCAGACCGCGCGTTGCAGGTCCTCCGAGGCGCGCAGCTCGGCCAATGAGGCCAGTTCGCGCAGAACCACACTCACCGGAAGTCCTCGCGCGCGCCGGTGACCTGGTCAAGGAAGCTGCGGTCCAGCGTCACCCCCAAGCCCGGCCCATGCCGCGGCACCGCCATCAGGCCGTTATCGGACTCAAGCTTCTGCTCGATTATATCCTTTGTAAAATAACGACTTGCGGATGATGTATCACCCGGTTTCGAGAAGTTCGGCAGGCTGGCCAGATGGATGTTCTGCGCCCGGCCAATGCCCGATTCCAGCATGCCGCCGCACCAGACCGGCACGTCGAAGGCCGCGCACAGGTCATGGATGGCGCGGGCCTCGGCAAAGCCTCCGACCCGGCCGACCTTGATGTTGATGACCCGCGCGGCCTCGGCCACCAGCGCCTTGCGCGCATCCGTGGCCGAGCGGATGCTTTCATCCAGACAGATCGCCGTGGTCAGTCGCGCCTGCACTTTCGCATGGTCGTGGATGTCGTCGAAAGCCAGCGGCTGCTCGATATAATCCAGCCCGAAACGGTCCATCTGCACCAGCAAAGGCAGGTCCGGCAGGCGGTAATCGGTATTGGCATCGACGGTCAGCTTGATGTCGGGGAAACGCCCGCGCACCGCCTCCAGCAGCTTCAGGTCATGGCCGCGCTTGATCTTCAGCTTGACCCGGCGATAGCCCGAGGCAACGGCGGTCTCGACCCGTTCCAGCGTGGTCGGGATATCGGCAATGCCAAGGCTGACGCCAACCTCGACCGCATCGCGCACCCCGCCCAGCAGCGCCGAAAGCGGCTGGTTCAGCGCCTTGGCCCACAGGTCCCAGAAGGCCATCTCGACCATGGCCTTGGCCATGCGATGACCGCGCCAGGGGGCCAGTTCAGCGGCAATCTCGGCGGGGTTCGCGAAGCGCCGCCCGATCAGTCCCGGCAGCACCGCCTGCCGCAGGAAATCCAGCGCGCCGGCCTGGGTTTCCTCAAGATAGTCAGGCAGCACGTCCATGACGCCCTCGCCGTAGCCCTCCAGCCCCTCGCCGCGCAGCGTCAGCAGCGGGAACACCTTCTCGGTCATCGTCCCGGTCGAAATCACGAAAGGCGTCAGCAAAGGCAGCCGCACAAGCCGCAATTCCGCCGAGTCAATGCGAAGGCCAAGGGGGGGTATGTCAGTCATGATCGTCTCGCTGGAAAGGCGCGCGCAACCTGATGGGAAAGCGCGACATTCGCAAGCCGGTGATTGTGCCTGCCGTCAGATCACCAGCATTTCGGGGATCAAAAAAGCCTCGCGGCGACAACCCAAGCAGTTCGGAATGAAACGCCCCCTTCATTCGGATTCCAGTCTGCGCTACAGACGGGCCATGCTGGTAGATCCGAACAACCCGTTCTTCGACCGCCTGTGGGTCAGGCTTCTTTGCGTTCTGGCGCCATTGGGCTGGGCCGCGGTCGAGTTTTCCAATGCCGAGAACTTCTGGGGCGGCTGCTTTGCCGCCGCAGGCCTCTATCTGGCTTATGCGCTGTTCTGGGTCAGGGGACGGGACCGGAGCTAACGGTCCCCGGCCTCGCGGTCCAGCAATTCGCGCTTGCGCGCAATGCCCCAGCGATAGCCCGACAGCGCCCCATCCGTGCGCACGACCCGGTGACAGGGGATGGCGACCGCGATGGTATTGGCCGCACAGGCCCCCGCGACCGCGCGCATGGATTTCGGCTGGCCCAAGCGCCGGGCAAGCTCGGCATAGCTGACGGTTTCGCCGACGGGCAGATCGCGCAGGGCCTGCCAGACCCGCTGCTGAAAGGCCGTGCCGCGGATATCCAGCGGCAGGTCCAACCCTAGCGCCGGACGCTCGACAAAGCCGATGACCTGCGCCACCAGCTTTTCATATTCCGCATCCGCACCGACCAGACGGGCGCGGGGAAAACGGTCCTGCAATTCGCGCAGAAGCGGTTCGGGCTCATCGCCCAGCGAGATCGCGCAGACCCCCTTGTCGGTGCTGGCGACAAGGATCGCCCCCAGCGCACATTGGGCAAGGGCAAAGCGGATCTCGGCCTGCGCCCCACCCTGCCGATAGGCCTTGGGCGCCATGCCGATGATCGCGTCCGAGGTCGCATAGAAACGGCTGCCAGATCCAAATCCCGCCTGATAGATCGCTGCCGTGACGCTGCCTTCACTGGCCAGCGCGTCGCGCAGGCGACCCGCGCGATGCGCCTTGGCATAGCCCTGCGGCGTCAGGCCGGTCCGGGCCTTGAACTCGCGGTGAAAATGAAAGCGGCTCAGACCGATGCGGCGGGCAAGTTCCTCGGTCGAGGGCGGGGTCTCGGCCGCCTCGATGATGCGGCAGGCCTCAGCGATCAGGGCGTCATTGGCCTGTGCCGGTGATTGTCCGCGCGGATGGCAGCGCAGGCAGGGCCGGAAACCCGCTGCATCCGCCTCATCGGGGGTGGCAAAGAAGGCAATGTTTTCGGGACGGGCGCGGCGCGAGGGGCAGGACGGCCGGCAATAGACCCCGGTGGTGCGCACGGCATAGACGAACTGGCCATCCGCGCGCGGATTGCGGGCCAGAACCTCGCTCCAGCGCGGGTCGAGGGCTGCGTTTTGATCCTGTTGCATGAACATGATATAGCACCTTCCTGATCGTGTCGGGCATATCATGCGCGCGCTTCACGCGGAATGCGCCCCGGTTCTTGCTGTCAAATCGCAAGCCATGATGCGCGCGTCGGCCCCGCAAGCAGGTGGAACCCTGCCTGCGCCCACGACCTTTAGACTGGGGGGCATTGCCCGACCCAACCGAACCGCTAGGACCGCGAGCCCTTCGCGCCACTGGAAAAGGACGGAGCCTTTGAAGGACATCACCAAGGAATTCGGATCGCTCGATCTGGATGAACATGCTTTTTTCTTTGATTTCGACGGCACACTGGCCGAAATCGCCCCTCGGCCTCAGGATGTGATCCTTGCCCCCGAATTGCGCCGCGATTTATTGCGGCTGAGCATCCGGACCAAGGGCGCAGTTGCCGTCATCACCGGGCGCAACCGGGCCGAGATCGCCCCGCATCTGGACGCGGCGATCCCCGTCGCCGGGCTGCATGGGACGGATTTCCCCGGAGCAGCGCCCGCGCCCGATGATGCGCGCCGCTTGGCTGCAATCCGGCCCCTGTTGCCAGGATTGGCCGATCTGGTGGCAAGACATCCCGGCACCTTGCTTGAGGACAAGGGGCCGGGTCTGGCGCTGCATTGGCGCGGCGCGCCCCAGTTCGAAGCCGCGATGGTCGCCGCGGCTCAAGCCGCCCTGAATGCGCTTGGGCAGGGCTGGGCGCTGCAACCCGGTAAGTCCGTGGCCGAGATCCGCCCCATTGGCGACGACAAGGGCTCGGCCCTGTGCCGTTTCATGGAACTGCCGCCGTTTCGCGGCAGGCGTCCCGTCGCGTTTGGGGACGATCTGAACGACCTGCCGATGCTGCAGGCCGCGCGCGAGGCGGGCGGCATCGCCGTGGCGATGGGGGAACGCGACCTGCCTGCCGATATCCGGCTGGAGGGGCCAGTGGCGCTGGCGAAGTGGTTGGAAGAAAGGCTGGGCGCATGAGGAAACCGATGCAAACGCTTGAACTTGGGATCATCGGCAATGCCTCCAGCGCGGCGCTGCTCAACCAACATGGCGACATGATCTGGATGTGCCTGCCCCGCTTCGACAGCGATCCGGTCTTTTGCGGGTTGCTCGAACCCAAGGCGGGCGAGGACGAAGGCATCTGGCAGATCCGCTGCGACGACCTGACCGAGACCCGGCAAAGCTACCTGCGCAACAGCGCAATCCTTGTGACCGAACAGACCGACGCCAAGGGCAACCGGCTGCGGATCACCGACTTCATGCCGCGCTTTCGCGAGCGCGGGCGGATGTTCCGGGGCCGGACCGTGGTGCGCATCGTCGAGCCGCTGGCAGGCACACCGCGCATCACCATGCGCCTGCGCCCGCGCCACGGCTACGGCGCGCATGCCGCCCAAATCCGGCGCGGCTCGAACCACCTGCGCTACGAGTTGGGCGATCAGAACCTGCGTCTGACCACCTCGGCCCCGGTCGAATTCGTGGTGAATGAGACGCCCTTCCTGCTGGATCGCCCCCGCGTCTTTCTGCTGGGTCCGGATGAGCCGCTAAGCGATGCGCCCGAGGTGATCGCCTCGACCTTTCTTGAACGAACGCAGGAATACTGGGCCGATTGGGTGCGGGCGCTGTCGATCCCGCCCGATTATCAGGATGCCGTCATCCGCGCCGCGATCACGCTGAAGCTGTGCGAATATGAGGAAACCGGCGGCATCGTCGCCGCGCTGACCAGTTCGATCCCCGAATATCAGGGCACGGGTCGGAACTGGGATTATCGCTTCTGCTGGCTGCGCGACAGCTTCTTTACGGTCAAGGCGCTGAACAGTCTGGGCGTGACGCGGACGATGGAGGATTATCTGGACTATGTCCTGAACCTCGCCACCGGATCGCATGACGGCTACATGCAGCCGCTGTTCGGGCTGGGCCATGAGCGCGTGATCCTTGAGGAAAGCTGCGACGCGCTGGCGGGCTATCGCGGCAATGCGCCGGTCAGGCGCGGCAATGCGGCCTATGTTCAGGTCCAGAATGACGGCTATGGCTCAGTCATTCTGGCGGTCAGCCAGTGTTTCTTCGACCAGAGGCTGCCACGGTTGGGTGGCACGGATCTGTTCCACCGGCTTGAAGTTCTGGGCCATCAGGCGGTCGCGCGCTGGAATACCCCCGATGCGGGCCTGTGGGAATTCCGCACCCGCGAAAGCATACATACCCATTCGGCGCTGATGTGCTGGGGGGCATGCGACCGGCTGGCCCGAATCGCCGCGCATCTGGACATGTCTGATCGCGCCGCCCATTGGGGGGCCGAGGCCGCACGCATCCGCGAGGCGATCGAAGCTTATGGCTGGAGCGAGGCCCGCCAAAGCTATGTCATGGCCTTCGGCAGCGAGGATCTGGATGCCAGCCTGCTGCTGATGACCGAAATCGGCTTCACCACCGGACAGGACCCGCGCTACCGCGCCACCGTCGCCGCGATCGAGGCCGAGCTGCGGCAGGGGCATCACCTGTTTCGCTACAAGACCCCCGACGATTTCGGCGCGCCCGAAACCGCCTTTACTGCCTGCACCTTCTGGCTGATCGATGCCTTGTGCCGCCTGGGTCGTCATGACGAGGCACGCGAAATCTTTGCCGAGGTGCTGGCGCAAAGGAACGCGCTGGGTCTGCTGTCCGAAGGGGTCCATGTCGCCAGCCGCACGCTGTGGGGGAACTTCCCCCAGACCTATTCAATGGTCGGGCTGATCAATGCCGCGACCAAGCTGTCGCGGACATGGGAGGAGGTCGTTTGAGCCGTCTGATCGTCGTCTCGAACCGTCTGCCCGCGCTTGGCAAGGGCGTGGCGGCAGGCGGGCTGGCCGTGGCGCTCGATGCGGCGCTGAAGGACAAGGGCGGGTTGTGGCTGGGCTGGTCGGGCAAAACCTCGGACGCGCCCGGCCCGGCGCAGGTCCACACAGAAGGCGCGGTGACCTACGCCGCCCTGGACCTGACCGCCGAGGATGTGGCGGGCTATTATGACGGCATCTCGAATTCGGTGCTGTGGCCCCTGTGTCATTACCGGGCGGATCTGCTGGAATATAACCGCGCCGATATGGACCGCTACATGGCGGTGAACGGCAAGTTCGCCGATGCGCTGGTTCCGATGCTGCGACCCGACGATCTGGTCTGGGTGCATGACTATCACCTGATCCCGCTGGCCGAGGCCCTGCGCGAAAGGGGGGTCCAGAACCGGATCGGCTATTTCCACCATATCCCTTGGCCCGCGCATGACCTGTTTCGCGCCCTGCCCCGCGCGCGCTGTTTCCTGCAGGCGATGCTGGCCTATGACGTGGTCGGCCTTCAGACCCGCGCCGATGCCCGCAACCTGCGCGAGGCGCTGGACGCCCGCCGCCACGACCTTGAGGAAACCATCGCGCCACGCGGCACGCGGATCGGGGCCTATCCGATCTCGATCGACACCGCGGCTTTTGTTGCCCGCGCGCGGCGGGCGCGCGATCTGCCCCGCATCCGGGAACTGCACCAGCGTTTCGGGCCGCGCGACATGGTCATCGGGGTGGACCGGCTGGATTACTCCAAGGGACTACCCGAACGCCTGCGCGCCTTTGAACAACTGCTGGAAAACCATGCCGGGCTGCATAACCGTGTCAGCTTCCTGCAGATCACCCCGGCCTCGCGCAGCGGGATCGAGGGTTACGACCGCATCCAGCAAGAGGTCGCGGAACGCGCGGGTCGGTTGAATGCCAGCTATGGCACGCTGGACTGGGTTCCGGTTCGCTATATCAACCGCGCCTTCAGCCACAGCCTGCTGGCGGGGCTTTATCGCCTGTCCAAGGTCGGGCTGGTCACGCCGCTGCGCGACGGCATGAACCTTGTCGCCAAGGAATATGTCGCGGCGCAGGACCCCGAGGACCCCGGCGTGCTGGTCCTGTCGCAATTCGCGGGTGCCGCAGCAGAGATGCAGGGCGCACTGATCGTCAATCCGCATGATGTCGAGGAGGTCGCCACCGCCCTTGCCCGCGCCCTGACCATGCCGGTCGAGGAACGCCGCGACCGGCATGCCGCGATGATGCGCAGGCTGACGGCTTTTCCGGTGGCGGTCTGGGCGAAATCCTATCTGGCCGATCTGGAGGCGGCGCAGCGCCGGGTCAGTCCTGCGACCGATCCCGGCTGAGAACATAAAAGGCCCCGGCAGCCAGTCCCGCCGCCATTGCAAACCATGTCAGCGCATAGCTGAGATGGTTGTTGCGGAAGCTGACCACGGTCAGCCCGCCAATCGGCAGGGCCTGCGCAGCCGGGGCGCTGTCGGCGTCGATGAAATAGGGCGCGTGATCGGTCAGCCCGAAATGCTGCGACAGCGCCTCAACATCGCGAGAATACCAGCGCCCGCCTGCCGGGTCGTTGTCGCGCAGGAATGCTCCGCCGGGTTGCGTCAGGCGCAGAAGACCGCTGACCTGCTGCGGCCCTTCCGGGCGGGCGCGGGCGCTGGCCTCACGCCGGTCATCGGGGACAAAGCCGCGATTGATCCAGACCGCCCAGCCCTCGGGTGTGACCAGCGGGGTCATGACCCAGAAGCCCGAGCCCTGCCCGGTGACGGCCTTGACCAGAACCTCGTCCTGAAATTCGTAAGCACCCGCCAGCGCAACGCGGCGATATTCGTCCGCCTCGGGCGAGATCGCCGCCCATTCGGCGGCAGCGGGGGCAGGAGCGGCAGGGGCGGCGACGCGCGCCTCGACCCGCTCGATCAGATCCGTCTTCCAGGACAGACGCTGGACCTGCCAGACGCCCAGTCCCAAAAGAACGATGACGCCCACCACCGAGGCGAGCGCCATCAGCGCCCAGGCCATTCCTGACCTGGGCCGGCGCGGCCCGTGAGCCGCGCCCGACATCACGGCATGACCTGCAGTTCGTGGTTCATCTGCGGCATCATGTTCGTGTTCAGATGGAACATGACCCACAGCGAACCCGCGATCATGATGACCACGATCACGATGGTGAAGATCGCGGACAGCAGCGTCCAGCCTTCTTCGGCCGAGCTGTTCATGTGCAGGAAGTAGATCATGTGGACCAGCACCTGCGCCACGGCGCAAAGCACGACCAGACCCACCGTCATCACGCGGCTGTCGAAACCGCCGCCCATGACGACGCCAAAGGGGATGACGGTCAGGATCACCGCCAGCACGAAGCCGGTCATGTAGCTTTTGAAGCTGCCATGATCGTGATGCGCGCCGTGATCGTCATGATGGTTATGCGAATGTGCCATCAGATCACCCCCATGAGATAGACGACCGTGAAGACCCCGATCCAGATCAGGTCAAGGAAGTGCCAGAACAGGCTGAGGCACATCAGGCGGCGCTGGTTTGCCGCCGTCAGGCCGAACTTCATGACCTGAACCATCAGCGTGATCAGCCAGATCGAGCCGAAGGTCACGTGCAGACCGTGCGTGCCGACCAGCGTGAAGAAGGCCGACAGGAAGGCCGAGCGCTGCGGACCCGCGCCCTCATGGATGAGATGCGCGAATTCGTAAAGCTCGATGGCCAGGAAGCACAGGCCAAAGAACAGCGTGATCAGCAGCCATTTCAGCGTGCCCGCCTTGTCGCCCTTGGCCATGCGAAGCATCGCAAAGCCATAGGTGATCGACGAGAACAGCAGCATGGCGGTGTTGATCGCCACCAGCTCGAGGTCGAACAGGTCCTTGGGGCCGGGACCGGCCGCAAGGTTTCCGTGAAGCACCCCATAGGTCGCGAAGAGGACTGCAAACATCAGGCAGTCGCTCATCAGGTAGACCCAGAACCCGATATTGGTCGAGGCTCCTTCGGGGTGGTGATGGGGCTCGGTTTCCCAATAGGCGGCCGGGCCCTTCAGTTCGGTGATGGTGCTCATCGCATCATGCTCCCTGTGCCAGCTGAGCGTCGCGGGCCGCTTCGACCTCGCGCACCTCTTCGGCGGGGACGTAGTAATCCCGGTCGTAGTTGAAGGTGTGATAGATCGAGTAGCCGACCACGCCCAAGAAGGACAGGATGGCAAGCCACCAGATGTACCAGATCATGGCCATGCCGCAGACCGTGCAAAGCGCGGCCAGGATCACACCGGTTCCGGTGTAGCGCGGCATGTGGATCGGCAGGTATTCCGCCTTGGGGCGCGCCGCGCCGGCAGCCTTCATCTCGGCCCAGGCATCCAGATCGTGAACGACCGGATTGAAGGCAAAGTTGTAGGACGGCGGCGGCGACGAGGTCGCCCATTCCAGCGTGCGCCCGTTCCACGGATCGCCCGTCACGTCACGGTATTCCGGCTCGTTGCGCTTCCAGATCGAGATACCGAACTGGACGAACATCGCACCGATGCCAGCCGCGATCAGCAGCGCGCCAAAGGCCGCGATGATGAACCAGATCTGCAGGCTGGGATCGTCAAAGACGCGCATCCGGCGGGTCACGCCCATCAGGCCGAGGATGTAAAGCGGCATGAATGCCACCCAGAAGCCCACGACCCAGCACCAGAAGCTGACTTTGCCCCAGAACACGTTCAGCTTGAAGCCGAAGGCCTTGGGCCACCAGAAGTTGATCGCCGCGAACAGACCGAACAGCACGCCGCCGATGATCACGTTATGGAAGTGCGCGATCAGGAACAGCGAGTTGTGCAGCACGAAGTCCGCCGGGGGAACGGCCAGCAGAACGCCGGTCATGCCGCCGATGACGAAGGTCAGCATGAAGGCGATGGTCCACATCATCGGCAGCTCCATGCGGACGCGGCCATGATACATGGTGAACAGCCAGTTGAAGATCTTGGCCCCGGTCGGGATCGAGATGATCATCGTGGTGATCCCGAAGAACGAGTTCACCGAGGCGCCCGAACCCATCGTGAAGAAGTGGTGCAGCCACACCAGATAGGACAGGACCGTGATGCAGACGGTCGCATAGACCATCGAGGTATAGCCGAACAGACGCTTGCCCGAGAAGGTCGAGGTGACCTCCGAGAAGACGCCGAACAGCGGCAGGATGAGGATGTAAACCTCGGGGTGACCCCAGATCCAGATGAGGTTGATATACATCATCGGGCTGCCACCAAGGTCATTGGTGAAGAAGTTCGTGCCGATATAGCGGTCCAGCGTCAGCAGGATCAGCGTCATCGTCAGAACCGGGAACGAGGCCACGATCAGGATGTTCGTGCAGAACGAGGTCCAGGTGAAGACAGGCATCTTCATCATGGTCATGCCCGGCGCGCGCATCTTCAGGATCGTCACCATCAGGTTGATCCCCGACAGCGTTGTTCCGACACCCGCGACCTGCAGGCCCCAGATGTAATAGTCGACGCCGACCCACGGACTGTAGGCGATGCCCGACAGCGGCGGGAAGGCCAGCCAGCCGGTTTGCGCAAACTCACCCACGAACAGCGAAGCCATGACGATGATCGCACCGCCCGCCGTCATCCAGAACGAGAAGTTGTTCAGGAAGGGGAAGGACACGTCGCGCGCCCCGATCTGCAACGGCACGACATAGTTCATCAGACCGGTGACGAAGGGCATCGCCACAAAGAAGATCATGATGACGCCATGCGCCGTGAAGATCTGGTCGTAGTGGTGGGCGTTCAGATAGCCTTCCGAGCCGTTGAAGGCGATGGCCTGCTGAAGCCGCATCATGATCGCGTCGGCAAAACCGCGCACGAACATGATCAGGCCAAGGATCATGTACATGATCCCGATCTTTTTGTGGTCCACCGAGGTGAACCATTCTTTCCAGAGATAACCCCAGAGCTTGTATTTGGTCAGCAGCGCGACCGTGGCCGCGCCGCCGAGCACCACGGCGACAAAGGTCGCCGCGACGATCGGCTCCTTCGGGATGGCGTCCCAATTGAGACGCCCCAGAAGGAAGGTGGTTTCGACATTTGTAGGAATGGCCATCTGGGACTCCGGCTCAGAGTTGCTTGTCGACGGCGTCGGGTCGCCGCGCGTCCTGGATGAGCCGGGGCATGCTCAGCCCCAGACCAAGGCGGTTGTCGGGGCGGGGCAAGGCAATGCCGCGCATCGGCGTCTGGTCGACGCGGACGACCGGCTGCGACTGGCGCAGGTCCGAGAACATGCGTGCCGAATCCGCGGGGGTGCAGAAGCTGGTGACCATGAAGGGCTCTTGCCCCAGAACCGGGCGGGCAAGGCCGCGACGGATTTCCTTGTCATGGGTCAGCTGGGCCATGTTGATGGTCCCGGCCAGGCCGGTGCCACCCTTGGCATCCAGCGCCATCATCTCGGCCATGCAGATCTTACCTTCTTCGACGCACATGTTGACCACGCGGTCGAACAGTTCCGGATCGGTCTGCGCGAAGGTCATCGGCTTCACGTTCTCGGTCGGTGCTTCGAGCTCAAGATATTTCGCACGGTCCAGCGTACCGCCAGC
Organism: Paracoccus litorisediminis; assembly: GCF_009711205.1. GTDB lineage: Bacteria > Pseudomonadota > Alphaproteobacteria > Rhodobacterales > Rhodobacteraceae > Paracoccus > Paracoccus litorisediminis. Next base: position 157,089 of record NZ_WMIG01000006.1, read on the forward strand.
GGCACGGGCTTCGTCGACCCATTGGTCGAATTCGGCCTGATCAAGCGCATGCGCCTTGAAGCGCATCCCCGAGAAGCCGTGGCCCGAATAATGCGAGGCAAGCCCCTGATATTCGCCGCCATGGTTGAAGACGCCGTGCAGCGTGGTCTCCATGCCGGGCATTGCATAAAGCATGCCAGCCATGGCCGGGATGTAGAAGGCGTTCATCACCGAGGACGAGGTCAGGCTGAACTCGATCTCGCGGTTGACCGGGACAGCCAGCTCGTTGATCGAGGCGACACCTTGTTCCGGGTAGATGAACAGCCATTTCCAGTCCAGCGCGACGACCTCGACGCGGAACGGGTCCTGCTCCGGGACCGGTTCGCTTGCGCTTAGTCGGTCCAGCGGACGGTAGGGGTCCAGAAGATGCGTGCCGACCCAGGTCAGCGCGCCAAGGCAGATGATGATGATCAGCGGCGCAGCCCAGATCACCAGCTCGAACTTGGTCGAGTGGTCCCAATCGGGGCGATAGGGCGCGTTTTTGTTCGAGGCGCGGTAGCGCCAGGCGAACAGCACAATCAGCACCATCACCGGAATGATGATGATGAGCATCAGGCCGGTCGAGGCCAGAAGCAGATCCTTTTGGCGCTCCGCGATGTCGCCGGAGGGCTTGAGCACCTCCATCTTACAAGCGGAGAGCGCGAGAATAGCGGGGGCAAGCGCGAGAAAGCGCGCCAGTCGGGGGAGTATACGCATGAAAGCCGTAACCTCAGCTGAAGAGGGGGCGTAGGGAGGGGTAGATCGGCCACCCCCTAATGGTTCGGGTCCGCGACAGACATAGGACAATTTGCCACACCCTGCGCATCTTGAACATCTGCGTTGACCAGACGAAGAACGCCCCCACTATTGCCTTAAAGTCCCCTCGCCCCCCACGCTGTCGGGTGCCCCTGATAGGTCAGCTAGACATGTGCGCAGCTACGCCCTCCTCTTCCAACCTTCCTCGTGAGGCCGCCGGACATGATGTCCGCCCGTCCGACATCGCGGTCGGCGTGATCATCGGACGCTCGTCCGAGTTCTTCGACTTCTTCGTTTTCGCGATCGCTTCGGTCATCATCTTTCCGCATCGGTATTTTTCCTTTGCGGATCCGTTGACTGCGACGCTTTGGTCCTTCGCGGTCTTCGCGCTGGCCTTCCTTGCCCGCCCGCTGGGCACGGCCCTGTTTACCGTGATCGACCGCCGCTACGGCAAAGGCACCAAGCTGACGCTGTCGCTGATGATTCTTGGTACCTCGACCGTCGGCATGGGTCTGATCCCGTCCTACGACCAGATCGGCGCGGCCTCGATCGCGGTGCTCTGCCTGTTGCGAATCGGTCAGGGCATCGCCCTTGGCGGCGCATGGGACGGTCTGCCCTCGCTTCTGAACATGAACGCGCCGGAAGATCGTCGCGGTCTTTATGTCATGGCGCCGCAGCTTGGCGCGCCGGTCGGCCTGATCGTCGCCAGCCTGCTTTTCGCCTATCTCCTGTCGAACATGTCGCAGGAAGACTTCCTGAGCTGGGGCTGGCGCTACCCGTTCTTTGTGGCCTTCGCGATCAACGTCGTGGCGCTGTTCGCCCGTCTGCGCATCGTGGTCACCCCGGAATACGCGCAAGCCTTCGAGGATCATGAGCTTGAGCCGACCAGCTTCCGCGCGGCCATCGCCAATGACGGCCACACGATCCTTGTCGGGGCCTTCGTGCCGCTGGCCAGCTTTGCGCTGTTCCACATGGTCACGGTCTTCCCGCTGTCCTGGATCTATCTCTACACCAACGAGACCCTGTCCAACTTCCTGGTGATCGAGGCGCTTGCCGCGGCCTGCGGCTTCCTCGCCATCATCCTGTCGGGCGTGGTCGCCGACCATATCGGCCACCGCAAGCTGCTGTTCCGCTGCGCGGTCGCCATCGCGATCTTCAGCCTGTTCGCGCCGCTGCTGCTTTCGGGCAACCAGATCGGCGAGGCGGTCTACATGATCATCGGCTTCATCATCCTTGGCCTCAGCTTCGGCCAAAGCTCGGGTGCGGTCGCTTCGCTGTTCGAGCCGCGCCGCCGCTATACCGGCTCGGCCATCGTCTCGGATCTGGCATGGCTGTTCGGCGCGGGCTTCGCTCCGCTGGCGGCACTGGCGCTGTCCTCGTGGCTGGGCCTGCCGGCCGCCGGGCTTTACCTGCTGTCGGGTGCGCTTTGCACCATGGCGGCACTATGGTTCGCCCGTCAGTTGCGCCTGCGCTAAGCCGGTCCAATCGCAAAAATCAGAACGCCCGGTGTTCCGCACCGGGCGTTTTTCATTGAAATCACCGCGTCCACGCCCTATCTATCTAGCCAGATAGCTAGCTAGTTGAGGTCGCCATGTGGACGCTTCAAGACGCCAAGAACCGTTTCTCGGCCGTAGTCGAGGCTGCCATGTCCGGCCAGCCGCAACAGGTCACCCGTCGCGGCAAGCCCGCGGTCGTCGTGCTGTCTGCGGCGGAATATGACCGGATGCGGGCGGCAGCGGCGGAAAATCGCGGCTCGTTCATCGCGCATCTGCTGGATTTTCCGGGTGTTGCCCCCGAGACCCCGCGCCAGACCGTCCGGCCGCGCGATGTCCAGTTCTGATTCATGCTGATTCTTGACACCAATGTCCTGTCGGCGCTGCGCCGCCCCGAGCGCAGCCCCGATGTCGCCGCATGGCTGACCCGTCAGGACGAATCGCAGCTTTACCTGTCAGTGGTGACGCTGGGAGAGATCGAGCGCGGCATTGCCCGGCAAGAAGAGGTGAACCCGCCCTTTGCCCGCGACCTGCGGGACTGGCTGACACGCACGGTAACGCTGTTTGCCGATCGCCTGCTGCCCTTCACCGCGACCGAGGCACAAATCTGGGGCAGGCTTTCCGCCCGGATCGGTCATGATGGCGCCGATCTGCTGATCGCGGCCACCGCCCTGGCCCATGACGCGACGGTGGTGACGGGGAATGTGGCGGATTTCCGCCCCTCGGGTTGCCGGATTCTGGACCCTTTCGTTCCACACGCGGTCTGAATCGCCGCAATTCGGGCGATGATTTCCCGGAACCCCTGCGGCTTGCGGAACATTATCATGGCTATCCGCGCCGCAGGGATATGCATATGCTTATTTTCCCGGCCCCCTTAATTCCGCCGGCCGATATGAATACTCCTATGGTCCCGTCCACTGCCGGAGAAGCGTCATGGCGCTCGTATTCATCAACCTGATCGTATTCATAGCCCTGTTATTCGCGATCCATCAGTTGCAGACGCGTGATCTGTCGCTGTCGGTCAGGGTCTTCATCGCCCTTGTCATCGGGACGCTGTTCGGCGTCGCGCTACAGATGCTGTATGGCTCGGGCTCCGAAACGATCAAGCAGACGATCAGCTGGATCAACATCGTCGGCAACGGCTATGTGCAGTTGCTGCAGATGATCGTCATGCCGCTGGTCTTTGTCGCCATCCTGAATGCGGTGTCGAAGCTGCATGACGCCTCGGCGCTGGGGCGGATCTCGGTGCTGACGCTGGGCACGCTTCTGCTGACCACGGCGATTGCCGCGCTGGTCGGGGTTATCATGGTTCTCAGCTTTGGCCTGACCGCCGAGGGGCTGGCCCATGGCGTGGCGGAAAGCGCCCGGCTTGAGACGCTGAACACCACCTATGCACCCAAGGTCGCCGACCTGACGGTTCCGCAGCTGATCCTGTCCTTCATCCCGAAAAACCCCTTCGCCGATCTGACCGGTGCCAATCCGACCTCGATCATTTCGGTCGTGGTCTTTGCCGCCTTCCTTGGCGCGGCGGCCATCCGGCTGGTCAACCGTGACCCCGAAAAAGGCCACCGCCTGATCGCATTTATCGACCTGATGCAAGCCTGGATCACCCAGCTGGTGCGGCTGATCATGGCGCTGACCCCCTTCGGTGTCATGGCGCTGATGACCAAGATGGCCGCGACCTCGAATGCGGGGGACATCTTCAACCTCGGCAAGTTCGTGATCGCGTCCTATATCGGGCTGGGCATCATGTTCGGGGTCCACGCGATCCTTCTGACCCTGACCGGCGTCAATCCGGTGACCTTCTTCAAGAAGGTTCTACCCGCGCTGACCTTCGCCTTTTCCAGCCGTTCCAGCGCCGCATCGATCCCGCTGAACGTCGAGATCCAGACCCGCCGTCTGGGCGTGCCGCAGACCATCGCGTCTTTTGCCGCGTCCTTCGGGGCGACGATCGGGCAGAATGGCTGTGCCGGGCTTTACCCGGCGATGCTGGCCGTCATGGTCGCGCCGACCGTGGGCATCAACCCGCTGGACCCGGCATGGATCGCCACGCTGGTCGCCATCGTCACGCTGAGTTCCGCCGGGGTCGCTGGCGTCGGCGGCGGAGCGACGATGGCCGCGCTGATCGTCCTGCCCGCCATGGGTCTGCCGGTCACGCTGGTCGCGCTGCTGATCTCGGTCGAGCCGCTGATCGACATGGGCCGCACCGCGCTGAACGTGAACGGCTCGATGACCGCCGGCACCATCACCTCGCAGATCCTTGGCCAGACCGACCGCGAGATCATGGCAAGCGAGGACCACGGCGAGCTGCAGAACGCCTGATCACGCCTTGCGGCAGGGGATCATCCCCTGCCGTAAAGCGGCATCGTCCGCGGCATGATGGTCAGGAAAGGCACCATCACCTCCAGCGGCATCACCGCCAGATCCGCCACCTGACGGGCCAGCAGCCCGACATCCATGCGCGACTCGATCGCCGTCGTGCCATTGGCCTGCGGCACACCCTGAGACATGCGGTCGGTGCGCGCGGTCGCGGCATTGCCGATATCGATCTGGCTGACCGCAATTCCGAAATCCCGGCAATCAAGGATCAGACTTTTCGTCAGCCCGGTGATCCCGTGTTTCGAGGCGGTATAGGCCAGGCTGTGCGGACGCGGACCGTAGGCCGAGACCGAACCATTGTTGATGATGCGCCCGCCCTGCGGGTCCTGCGCCTTCATCATCGCCACGGCGGCCTGCGCGCAGAAGATCGGCCCGGTCAGGTTGGTGGCGATGACCGTGGCCAGATCCTCGGGTGGCAGGGTCTCGAACGGAACGGCGGGGGTGTTGGTGCCGGCATTGTTGAACAGCAGATCGACCCGACCATATTCGTCCTTGGCGGCGGCAAACAGCGCCGCGACCGAGGCCGGATCGGCCACGTCGGTCGGAACCGGCAAGCCCCCTCCGGCCAGACGCGCGGTTTCCTCAAGGGCATCCTGACGGCGACCGGCCAGGACCAAGGACCAGCCGCGCCCTGCCAATTCGACAGCAACTGCCCGCCCGATGCCGCTACCGGCACCGGTGATGACTGCAACCTGCATTCGGATTCTCCTAGTTGACCGGTGTCAGCAAAGGCTGCCCGGCATAATGCGCGGCCAGATTGTCGACGACCAGCTGGGACATCTTGTCCCGGGTCTCGACCGTGCCGCTGGCATGGTGCGGATACAGAACGACGTTCGAAAGTTTCCCGAAACGCGGATCGGGATTCGGCTCATTCAGGAATACATCCAGCCCGGCCGAGCCCAGCCGCCCGCTTTCCAGCGCATCAAGCAGCGCGGATTCGTCCACCACCGAGCCGCGCGAGATATTGATGAAGCTGCCTTCCGGCCCCAGCGCGTCCAGCGCAGCAGCCGAGACCAGATGCGCCGTTTCCGGACCACCCGAGGCGGCGGCGATCAGCACATCAGACCAGCCCGCCATTTCGATCACGTCTCCGAAATACTGGTAGGGCACGCCGGGTTTCGGCGCGCGGCCATAATAGCCGATCTCCATCCCCAATGCCGCGCAGCGCTTGGCGATGGCGGCGCCGATCCGGCCCAGACCGACGATACCGACCTTGCGCCCCGAGGTGGTGCGGGTCAGCGGCAGCATCCCCTTGCGACCCCAGTCACCCGAGCGGACATAGGCATCGCCCACCACTAGATTGCGGCGCACGGCCAGCATCAGAAGGATCGCGATATCGGCCACGTCATCGGTCAGCACGTCGGGCGTATTGGTGAAGCGGATGCCACGGCGGGTCATCGCGTCCACGTCCAGCGTCTCATACCCGACCGAGGAGCAGGCAGCGATCTGCAGATGCGGCAGCCGCGTCAGGAAGGCGTCATCGGCGGGGAAATGGCCATTGCTGACCATGGCCGTGCAGGTTTCGCCAGCCTTGTCGATGAGGGCCTCACGCTCGACGGTGTCGGTCAACTTATACAGCGGAAAGACGTTGTAGGTATCTTCGAGAATCGCCAGTTTCTCTGGCCGGATCGGGGTGCAGACAAGAACATTCTGTTTCATGCGGGAACAAGTCCTTCTGACAGGCGGATCGCGCGTCGCGCCGCCTGAACTTCGGGGTCGGGATCAAGCGAGGCAGCCAGCAGCGCCCGCGTATAGGGCTGAAGCGGATGGTCGAAAATCTGGCCGGTCGGACCTTCCTCGACGATCTCACCGGATTTCATGACGATGACCCGGTCGGCAAAGTCGCGAACCACCGGCAGATCATGGGCAATGAACAGATAGGACAGGCCCAGATCACGGCGCAGCCCGTCCAGCAGCTCGATCACCTGCGCTTGGATCGACACGTCCAGCGCCGAAACCGCCTCATCGCAGATGATCAGCTTGGGTTCCAAGGCCAGCGCGCGGGCGATGGCGATGCGTTGGCGCTGCCCGCCCGAGAATTGGTGCGGATAACGCCGCGCCATGTCGGGTTGCAGGCCCACCTGCACCAGCAGTTCCGCGACGCGTTCCTTCCAGCGGGCTTTCGGCAGGATTTCGGGATGGACGACCCATGCTTCCGAGATGATCTGATAGACCGTCATCCGCGGATTCAGCGATTGCGTCGGGTCTTGGAAGACCATCTGGATATCGCGACGGATCGCAAAGATCTCCTTCGGCGACATCTGCAGCAGGTCACGGCCCTTCCAGATCACCTTGCCGCCGCTGGGCTCATCCAGACGCAGGATGGCCCGCGCCATGGTCGACTTGCCCGAGCCGGATTCGCCCACGATGGCCACGGTCTCGCCCGGCATGATGGTGAAGCTTGCACCCTTCAGCGCTTGGAAGCCGCCGTAATGCTGCTGCAAGCGTTCGACACGCAACAGAGGCTCGCCCTTGCGGTCGCCCTCTTCCCGCGTTTCACCCTTGCCGGGAGCGGCGTCGATCAGGCGCTTGGTATAGGGATGCTTGGGGTTGCGATAGACCTCGGCGGCCTCCCCGCTTTCAACGACCTCACCACGGTTCATCACCACGACGCGGTCGGCGATCTCGGCCACGACACCCAGATCATGGGTGATCAGCAGCAGACCCATGCCGGTTTCCTGCTGCAATTCCTCCAGCAAGGCCAGCACCTGCGCCTGCACCGTCACGTCCAGCGCGGTGGTCGGCTCATCCGCGATCAGGATGTCGGGCTTCAGCGCCAGTGCCATTGCGATCATCAGACGTTGCCGCTGCCCGCCCGAGAACTCATGCGGGTATTTGCCCATCGCGGCTTCGGGATCGGTGATGCCGACGCGCTTCAGCAGTTCCAGCGTGCGTGCCCGCGCCTTGTCGGCGGGCACATCATGGACGCGCATGATCTCGCAGATCTGCCAGCCGACGGTATAGACCGGGTTCAGATGGCTCAGCGGGTCCTGAAAGATCATCGCGATGCGCTTGCCGTTCAGGCTGCGGCGCTGCTCATCCGTCATCTTCAGCAGGTCGCGGCCCTCGAACAGGACCTCGCCCGATTTGATCTCGCCCGGCGGCATGTCGATCAGGTTCATGATCGTCGAGGCCGAGACGGATTTGCCCGAACCGGATTCGCCCAAGATTGCCAGCGTCTCGCCCCGGTCCAGATGCCAGCTGACATTGCGGACAGCGCTGACGGTTCCGGCGGCGGTGTGGAAATCGACCGAAAGGTTGCGGACCTCAAGCAGATGATCAGCCATTCTTGCGGCCTCCCATTTCAAGGCGCCAGCGCTGCACCGGATCAAGCGCGATCCGCATCCAAGCCGACAGAAGGTTCAGCGAAAGCGTGGTCAGGATGATCGCCAGACCCGGCCAGAAGGACAGCCACCATGCGTTCGTGAGGTACGGACGGCCCTGGCTGACCATCAGGCCCCAGGTGATCTCGGGCGGTTGGATGCCGATACCCAGGAAGGACAGCGAGCTTTCCGCCAGCATGACAAAGGCGAAATCCAGCGTAGCAATGGTGATCAGCGTCGGCAGCACCACGGGCAGGATATGGCGGAAGACGATGCGCATATCCGAGGTGCCCATGACGCGGGCGGCCGAGATGAACATGCGCTCGCGCACTTCCAGAACCTCGGCGCGGGTGGTGCGCAGATAGATCGGGATGCGGGTGATCGCCAGAACCAGCACGATATTCGCAACTGAAGGTTCCAGCATATACAGCACGATCACCGCCAAAAGCAGCGACGGGAAGGACATGATCACATCGCCAAGGCGCATGATCGCGCCGCTCCAGCGCGAGCGCGAATAGCCCGCGACCAGCCCCAGCGACGAGCCGATGATCATCGAACAGATCACTGCGCCTGCGGCGACCGCCATGGTGTTTTGCGCCGCGACAATGATGCGCGGCAGCAGCGGGCGGCCCAGTTGGTCCGCGCCGAGGATGTAAAGGAAGCCGCGCGCCAGCTCGAACGGGGGCGCATTGCGGCCGCGCAGGTTCTGGCGTGTCGCCTCATCCGACAGCCAGATCGGGCCGAAGATCGCGCAAAGCACGACAACCAGCAGGAACAGCGCGGCGAAGAAGGCGAATTTATCGGCCCAGAGCAATCGGATGAAGGTTCCGAAGCGTCCGCGCTCTTTCTGGGTGGTCGTTGTGTTGGTTTGGCTCATGGTCATGACTCAATACCGGATGCGAGGATCAAGCATCGCATAGGCGAGGTCGATCAAGAGATTCATGATGAAGATGGCCACGGCCGAGACCATGATCGCGGCAAGGATCACCGCGAAATCGCGTTGCAGGATGGCGTCGATCATCAGCTTGCCGATGCCGGGAAAGCCAAAGATGGTTTCCACGACCACCGCACCGTTCAGGATGCCCGCCGCCTGATCGCCGATCACGGTGATGACCGGCAGCATGGCGTTGCGCAGGCCGTGGACAAAGATGATCGGGCGCGGCGGCACGCCCTTGGCCTTGGCGGTTTTCACATAGGCCGAGGACAGCGCCGTGATCATCGAGCCGCGCACGACTTGCAGGATCAGCCCGAAGGGGCGGATGAACAGCACCGCGATCGGCAGCACCCAGTGCCAGACCGTCCCCGTCCCCGAGGTCGGCAGCCAGCGCAATTGCACCGCAAAGATCACGATGCCGACGATGGCGATCCAGAAATCCGGGGCCGAGGCCCCGATCAGCGAAAAGAAGCTGCTGATCCGGTCGAAGACGCCGCCGACCTTGAAGGCGGCGAGCGAGCCGATGACGATGGCCGCGACCGTGACCAGCGTCATGGTGATGACGGCAAGGGTCAGCGTCCAGCGGAAGCCTTCCAGAACGACATCCATCGCCGGGCGGGCCTGTCGGATCGAGTCGCCGAAGTCGAAATGCAGCAGGTCCCAGACATAGCGCCCGAATTGGACGATCAGCGGATCGTTCAGCCCGTGCAGTTCGCGGAATTTGTCACGCATTTCCTGCGTGGCGTCGATCGGCAGATACAGATCGGTGGGATCGCCCGTCAGACGGGACAGGAAGAAGACAAGGATGACAAGGCCAACGAGGGAAATCGCACTCGCGATGGCCCGCTTGCCGATGAAGCTTTTCATATCGGGTTCCTCGACCGGGGGCCTTGCGGCCAGTCGCGTGAGGCAATGGGGGACAGCACCGCCGCCCCCCGTAGTCAGATCACTTGAAGCCGATTTCCGACAGGCGAAGTTCGCTGTTCGTCGAAATCGTCGGCGTGTAGTCCAGACGCGGATTGACGCGGCTGAAGCCAACCATGTGGAACATCTCGACATCGCCGATGAGGTTCTCGTGGATGTCCTTCATCACATCCGACCACAGGGCGGCGCGGTTGTCACCGCTGGCCTCGGTCGCCTTCGAGATCTCGGCGTCGAGTTCCGGATAGACCAGACCCGATTGCAGCCCCTCGGTGCCATATTTGAAGTACATCGAGAAGACCGGGTCGCCCTTGGCATTGTCATGCTGGGCGGCGACCAGTTGCGGACCACGACCTTCGCCGAAGGGGCGGTTGTAGTAGGTGTTGTATTCCGCGACTTCGGTCATCTGCAGCTTGGTGTTGAAGCCCACGTCGTTCAGCATCTGCGACATGGCCTCAAGGATCTCGGTGATGTTGGGGAACATCCCCAGACGACCGACGATCAGGATTTCCTGATCCACCGGGACACCGGCGGCCTTGGCTTCCTCCAGCAGTTGCTTGGCGCGCTCGGGATCGAAGGGATAGGGCTTCAGATCCTTGTTATAGCCCAGCGTCGTCGGCGGAACCACGGCGGTAGCCTTTTGCGCATCCTTGGCGACCAGCGTGCCGATGAAGGCGTCGCGGTCGATGGCAAGGTTCATCGCCTCGCGGACACGACGGTCGTTCAGCGGCGCGGTGGCGTGATCGACGCGCAGATAGGTGGTTTCCGAGTTCGGATAGGCGAAATCGGTCGCGGCATTGGTCGCGTCCAGCTCGCTGATGACCGGGGCAATGTCAGCCTCGCCGACTTCGACCATGGCGGCGCGGACGGCGCTGTCATCGCGGAAGACGTAAGTGGCCTTGGTCACGGTCGGTTTGTCGCCCCAGTAGCCGTCGCGCTGGGTCAGGATGATGTTCGTTCCGATATTGCGCTCGGACATCTCATAGGGACCGGTGCCGATCGGCTTTTGCTGCATTTCCAGCGGGGTTTCCTCGGGGACGATGGTCAGCGAGGACATCAGCAGCGGCAGGATCGGCTGGGCCGGGTCGGTGGTGATGTCGACGGTCAGGTCGTCGACCTTGGTGGCGGTGATCTTGAAACCACCGAAATACTTGCCGCCGATCTCGCAGGTCATCTTGTCGCTGATCGTGCGCTCAAGCGAATGGATCACGTCCTGCGCCTTGAAGTCGGTCCCGTCCGAGAAGGTGACGCCGGGACGCAGCTTGAAGCGCCAGGTGCCGGGCTGGGTTTCTTCCCAGCTTTCGGCCAGAAGCGGCTTCAGCGTGGCGGTCGCGGGTTCATAGACGGTCAGCGTCTCGCTGATATTGCCCAGCAGGACACGCCCGATATTCGACTGCGACGACATGCAGGGGTCGATCAGCTCCAGCTCTTCGCTGAGCACGATGGTGACGTCGTGATTGGCTTGCGCATAGGCTGCCCCGCTCGCGATGGTACTCGCCAGCAGCGCGCCGATAAGGGTCGCTTTCATGTTTCCTCCCATGTTCAAGTCGCTTCGTTCAGCGCCCTCCTCGGCGCTTGTCCTTCCGAATCAACTCCTAAGTAATATATTAGTGCATCTTAGAAGTTTTAGAACCCTTTATGTTCGCCCCCGCGCCATGGTGCCGGTCACGATGGCGGCGATAATGACCGCCGCCCCGATCCAGGTCGACACACCGGCGACCTCGTGGAAAAAAGCGAATGCGAGCAAGGCGATAACTGGCAGGCGCAGGAAGTCCAGCGGTGCCAGGAACGAGGCATCGGCCATCGAAAACGCCCGTGTAATCAGCCCCTGACTGGCCGCCCCAAGCACGCCTTGCAGGGCAAGCAGCATCAGCTGGCCCGAGGTCGGCGTTTTCCAGACGGTCAACGCCAGCAGCAGCGCCAGCGGCACCATGGCAATCAGGTTCCATGCCACCAGCCGGTCGGGACGGTCGTGTCCGGACATGCCCTTCAGGATCAGCTGAATTGCGGCGGTCAGAACCGCCCCGGCCAAGGCAAACAGCAGCGCCGGATCGAAGCCGCCCGCGCCCGGCCGGATGATGATCAGCATGCCCAGAAACCCAACGCCGACCGACATCGCACGGGCGGGCGTCATCCGTTCCCCCAGCAGCAGGCAGGCGCCGATCAACAGGAAGATCGGGGTCGAGAAGCTGATCGCCGTCACGTCCGACAGGGGCGCATTGGCAAAGGCCACGAACAGCGCCAGCAGCGAGGCCAGCTTCAGCCCCGCCCGCAGCACATGCAGCCAGCGATAGGGCGATCCCATCAGATCGCCGCTTTTGACGATCCAGGGCAGCAGGAAGATCAGTCCGAAGGCGGCCCTGAAGAAGCCTATGATGAAGGGATGCACGCCGCCGGCCAGCAGCCGCACGATCACCCCGTCGCAGGCACCCAGCACGGTTGCCGCCACCATCATGCCGGCGGCGGCCAGCAGATTGTTCGGGCGGTCGTGCAGGGACTGGACCATGTCTTAGCCCCGCACTGTCGGCAAGGGGACGCCAAGCGCCAGTGCGCGATCCGCGATCCGCGGCCACAGGGCGTCATCGACGGGAACCCCGTCGGCCAGGGCAGCGCGATGGTGGCGGGCAGCGGAATCGCCGGGAACTCGGACAGCTCCCCGCGTCGCGGGTCCCGGCGGATTGCTGCGGCAGGCCTCGGCCAGCCAGTCCGATTGCTCGCGGAAGGCGTCGATCCCGGCGAATGCCTCGGGGTCGATCACCTGAATGAAGGCGCTTTGCGCCAAGGGTCCCGGCGCGGTATTGGCGCGGCCCTTGCCGGACAGCCCCTGCCCCAGCAGCTCGACCATCAGCCCAAGGCCATAGCCCTTGTGCCCCTTCAACGCGCCGCCCAGCGGCAGCAGCGAGCCGCCATGTTCGGTGACCTCGCGCGGATCGTCGGTCGGCTCGCCCGCCGCAGTCAGCGCCCAGGCTTCGGGGAATTTCTGACCGGCCTTGGCCAGTGTCTGGGTCATCGTGGTCGTGGTGATCGAGGTCGAGACGTCGATCAAAACCGGATCGCCCGAGGTCGGGAAGGCCGCCGCAATCGGGTTCGGTGTCAGCAGCGGTTTCGTCCCGCCATAGGGCGCGACGCGTGAGGCCGCCGGATTGGAACAGGAAATCTGCACGATCAGCCCGCGATCCGTCAGCTTTCGCATATAGGCCGAGAGCGCACATGTATGATGGGTGTTGCGGATGGCCGCCGTCACCACGCCATATTGGCCGACGCGCTCCGCTGCCTGTTCCAACGCACGGGTCAGCAGCCATGCACCGGGCAAAAGCCGACCGTCCCAGACGAAGCTCGCCCCCTTGTCGCTGACAACCTCATAATCCCCCGCCTTTCGCAGCGAGCCATCGGCCAAGGCGTCCAGATACCAAGGCAACAGACCGACGCCATGGGTCTCATGGCCGATCATATCGCCCTCGACCAGCACGCGGGCGGTGGCTTCGGCCTTGTCGGGTTCCATTCCGGCGGCGGACAGAAGCGCTTGCGCGAAATCGGTCAGCGCCTCGCTATCGATGAGGGGCATGGTCTCTCCGTCATTGGGCAGAAGGGGGCGGGCGGACCGCCCCCGGCAGGTTGGTTCAGCGACCGTTGGCCTTGCGCCATTCGGCGAAGATCTCGAGGTTCTTTTCATCCGTCGCCGGGTAAAGCCCGATGATCGTGGCGCCGCCCTTGACGCGTTCGGTGACGAAATCTTCGTAAGCCGTCATCTCGACGGCCTCATCGGCGATCTCATCGGCGATTTCGGCGGGGATGATGATGACGCTGTCATCGTCGCCGACCACGATATCGCCGGGGAAGACCGCCACATCGCCGCAGCCGATCGGCACGTTGATGTCGATGGCCTCATGCAGGGTCAGGTTCGTCGGCGAGGAAGCTCGGTGGTGATAGGCCGGGATTTCCAGCGCGCCGATGGACATCGAGTCGCGGAAACCGCCATCGGTGACGACGCCCGCGCCGCCCCGGACCATCAGCCGGGTGATCAGGATATCGCCTGCGGATGCCGCGCGGGCATCCTTGCGGCTATCCATGACCATGACATGGCCTTCCGGGCATTGCTCGATCGCGGCACGCTGCGGGTGGTCGGGGTTGCGGAAGACCGTCATCGGGTTGCGGTCCTCGCGCGCGGGCATGTAGCGCAGGGTAAAGGCCGGGCCGACCATATTGCGACCCTTGCGCTCGACCGGGCGCACATCCTGAATGGTCTGGTTGCGCAGGCCGCGTTTATACAGCGCCGAACACAAAGTGGCGACCGAGACGCCCATCAGTTTTTCACGAGTAGCGGGATTCACGGGCTCAGCCTCCGAAAGTGGTGGTTTCAACGGTCCAGTCGCGGGCCTTGCCGGTCAGCGAACAGCCCAGACCCGGGCGCGCCGGCACGATCATGCGGCCATCGCGGATTTCCAGTTCTTCGTTGAAGAGTGGTGCAAGCCAATCGAAATGCTCGACCCAAGGTTCGTGCGGATAGGCGGCGGCCAGATGCAGGTGGATCTCCATCGCGAAATGCGGGGCAAGACGCATGCGCTTGACCTCGGCCTGCGCGCAGATTTTCAGGAACTGGGTGATGCCGCCAACGCGCGGTGCGTCGGGCTGGATGAAATCGACCGCATCGGCGCGGATCAGCGCCATATGCTCATCGCTCGAGGCCAGCATCTCGCCGGTGGCAATCGGCGTCGCCAATTCGCGGGCCAGCAGGGCATGACCCTCGGCATCATAGGCGTCCAGCGGTTCCTCGATCCATTCGAGGTTCAAGGGCTCGACCAGACGCCCGAAGCGAAGCGCCGTCACGCGGTCCCATTGCTGGTTCGCGTCCACCATCAGCGGCGCGCGACCGTTCAGATGCTGGGTCACGGCGTCGATGCGGCGCAGGTCCTCCATCGGGTCGGGCTGGCCGACCTTGATCTTGATGCCGCCAATGCCCGCATCCAGCGACTTGTCGATGGCTGCCTTGATCTCATCGATGGACGAAGACAGGAACCCACCCGAGGTATTGTAGCAGGCGACGCCGTCGCGATACGCGCCAAGCAGCTTGGCCAGCGGCAGGCCCGCGCGTTTGGCTTTCAGGTCCCACAGGCAGATATCGATGGCGGCAATCGCCTGCGTCGCCACCCCCGAGCGCCCGACCGAAGCGCCCGCCCAGCACAGCTTGTCCCAAAGCCGGGCGATGTCATTCGGGTCCTCGCCCAGCAGATTGTCGGCGATCTCGCAGGCATGGGCGTAAAGGGCGCGGCCGCCCGCACGCTTGGAATAGCTGAAGCCTAGGCCGGAATGGCCGGATTCGGTTTCGATCTCGCAGAAAAGGAAGGCCACCTCGGTCAGCGGTTTCTGCCGTCCGGTCAGAACCTTGGCATCGCTGATCGGGCGGGCCAGCGGCAGATAGGCCAGCGACAGCTTGATCGTCTTGATCGCATCCTGCGTCGCGGGACCGGCGGCGAAACCCGCCTTGGGCGGTTGCGCCGGGATCAGGCGCTGTGAGATATCCAACATGACATTCCCCCCTTAGTTGATCGCGGGTTCCGGCGTCTTGCCGCCGTATTCGGTTTTCAGGAAATCGAAGTCGCAGCCCTTGTCGGCCTGCTCGATATGCTTGCTGAACATCAGCCCATAACCGCGCTGGTAGCGGGGTTCGGGTGCCTGCCAAGCTTCGCGGCGGGCGGCCAGTTCGGCCTCATCGACCAGCATGTTCAGGGACCGCGCGGGGATATCGAGTTCCACCATGTCGCCGGTTTTCAGCAGTGCCAGCGGCCCGCCGACGAAAGCCTCGGGCGAGACATGCAGCACGCAGGCCCCGAAGCTGGTCCCCGACATGCGCGCATCGGAAATCCGCACCATGTCGCGCAGGCCCAGCTTCAGCAGCGCCTTGGGCATCGGGATCATCCCCCATTCCGGCATCCCCGGCCCGCCCTGCGGCCCGGCATTGCGCAGGACCAGCACGGTTTCCGGCGTCAGCGGATAATCAGGATCGTCGATGATCGCCTTCATCTCGGCATAGCTGTCGGCGACCAGCGCCGGGCCGGTATGGCGATGGAATTTCGCGTCACAGGCGGCAGGCTTGATGACCGCACCATCGGGGCAAAGGTTGCCCTTCAAGACCGCAAGCGAGCCCTCGTGATAGACCGGGTTCGAGAGCGGGCGAATGACATCCTCGTTCCAGATCTTGACCTCATCCAGCCCGTCGGTCAGCGGCTTGCCGGTGACGGTAATGGCGGAGGGGTCCAGCTTGTCGCCCAGTTGCTTCATCAGCGCGCGCAACCCGCCCGCGTAGTAGAAATCCTCCATCAGGTAGGTCGAACCCGAGGGGCGGATATTGGCGATGACCGGGGTGGTGCGGCCAATGCGATCCAGATCGTCCAGCTCCAGCGGAACGCCGGCGCGGCGCGCCATGGCGATCAGGTGGATGATGGCATTGGTCGAACAGCCCGTGGCCATGGCGACCGTCACCGCATTGTTGACGGCGGCAGGCGTCACGATCTGATCGGGGGTCAAATCCTCCCAGATCATCTCGACGATGCGCCGCCCGCAGGATGCCGACATGCGCTGGTGATTGGCATCCGCCGCCGGGATCGACGATGCGCCGGGCAGCGTCAGCCCCATCGCATCGGCAATCGCCGTCATGGTCGAGGCGGTGCCCATGGTCATGCAATGGCCGTAGGACCGCGCGATGCCGCCCTCGATCCCCTGCCATTCTTCCTTGGAGATCGTGCCCGCGCGGCGCTCATCCCAGTATTTGAAGCCGTCGGTGCCCGAGCCCAGATACTTGCCGGCGTAATTCCCGCGCAGCATCGGACCGGCAGGCAGGTAGATGAAGGGCACACCCATGCTGAGCGCGCCCATGACCAGACCCGGCGTGGTCTTGTCGCAACCGCCCATCAGCACCGCGCCGTCGATCGGGTGCGAGCGCAGCAGCTCTTCAGTCTCCATCGCCAGCATATTGCGATAAAGCATGGTGGTCGGCTTGACGAAGTTTTCAGACAGCGACAGCGCCGGCAGCTCCATCGGGAAGCCGCCCGCCTGCAGGATGCCGCGTTTGACCCAATCCACCCGGTCCTTGAAATGCATGTGGCAGGGCTGGGCGTCCGACCATGTATTGATGATCGCGACGATGGGTTTTCCCTCCCAATCCTCGGGGGCGTAGCCCATCTGCATGGTCCGCGAGCGGTGGCCAAAGGACCGCTGGTCATCGGGCACCATCCAGCGCGCCGAGCGCAGATCCGCATATTCCTTTTTCTTTTGCATCCAGTCCTCCCTCGTCCGCTCGGATGCATGCGCGACCGCTGGCCGTGACGCCATGAAACGCTTGAGCGGGATGAGGAACTGATATATTAGTCAGATAAGAATATCAATCATGAATCGCGGGATCACAAAAACCCGCCATTCCATGCAGGATCGCGCCATGACAAAGACCCTATTCGCGGCGTTCAGCCCTTCGGAAACCGCGGCCTCGGCGGGCGGCACGGTCCAGCGCGTCTATGAGGATCTGCGGCAGCGAATCATCTCGTTCGACCTGCCGCCTGACATGACGCTGGCCCGCAATGAACTGACCGAGACCTATGGCGTCAGCCTGACCCCCCTGCGTGAGGCGCTGCAAAAGCTGCATCTGGAGGGGTTGGTCCGCATCTACCCGCAGTCCAAGACCGTGGTGACGCGCATCGACATCCCTCAGATCTACGAGGCGCATTTCCTGCGCACGGCGCTGGAATGCGAAGTGGCGCGCAATCTGGCGCTGTCGCCCGACCGCGATCTGCTGACCCGCGCGCGCTCGATCATCCGCATGCAGGAGGCGGTGGCGCAGGACCCCAATCAGGTCACCATGTTCCAGGAACTGGACGAGGTCTTTCACAACACGCTGTTCGCGGCGGTTGGGCGCAGCCCGCTGCATCGCCTGATCCGCGAAAGGTCGGGCCATCTTGAGCGCGCCCGGCGGCTGCACAATGCGCAGGGGCGGGTATCCTCGATCATCGCCGGGCATATGGACGTCATCGACGCCATCGAAGCTGGCGATCCCGACGCTGCGGTACGCGCGATGCGCGAGCATCTGGGCGGAACGATCTCGCAGATCGAACAGCTGCGCACGATGCATCCCGATTACTTTTCATGACCTTGCATCGGCCTGCCAAGGGCAGACCGCACCATCACGACAGCAGGAGGGACAAGATGTCCGACGACACCACTCTGGAACGCCCGGCGGGCAAGGACTGGGCGAATGGCGCGGGATCGCCCGTGATCCGCAGCATCCGGGTCGTGCCGGTGGCGGGGCAGGACAGCATGCTGCTGAACCTGTCGGGCGCGCATGCGCCGTGGTTCACCCGCAATATCGTCCTGATCACCGATTCACGCGGCGCGACCGGGATTGGCGAGGTTCCGGGCGGCACGGCGATTCGTCAGACGCTTGAGGATGCGGCCCCCCTGCTGATCGGCCAGCCTATCGGGAATTACCGCGCCCTCATGCGGCAGGTCGGAACGACCTTTGCGGCACGCGACAGCGGCGGGCGCGGGCAGCAGACCTTCGACCTGCGCACCACGATCCACGTCGTCGCAGCGCTGGAATGCGCGCTGCTGGACCTGCTGGGCCAGTTTCTTGAGTTGCCGGTCTGCGCCCTTCTGGCCGAAGGCCAGCAGCGCAGCGAAGTCGAGATGCTGGGTTATCTGTTCTTCATCGGCGACCGGAGCCGCACCCCGCTGGGCTACCGTTCGGGCGGCAAGGGCGATGACTGGCTGCGCCTGCGCGACGAAGTGGCCTTGGACGCGGCTTCCGTCCGCCGTCTGGCCGAGGCTGCCGAGGCCCGCTACGGCTTCAAGGATTTCAAGCTGAAGGGCGGCGTGCTGCATGGCGAGGACGAGGCCGCCATCGTCGCCGATCTGGCCGCCAGCTTCCCCGAGGCGCGGGTAACGCTTGACCCGAACGGGGCATGGTTGCTGAAGGACGCGATCCGTTATCTGTCGCCGCTGAAAGGCGTCCTTGCCTATGCCGAGGACCCCTGCGGCCCCGAGCCGGGCTATTCCGGGCGCGAGACCATGGCCGAGTTCCGCCGCGCCACTGGCCTGCCCACCGCCACCAACATGATCGCCACCGACTGGCGCGAGATGGGCCATGCCATCCGCGCGGGCGCGGTCGATATCCCGCTGGCCGATCCGCATTTCTGGACCATGCAGGGCTCGGTCGAGGTGGCGCAGCTTTGCGACCGCTGGGGCATGACCTGGGGCTCGCATTCGAACAACCATTTCGACGTGTCGCTGATGATGTTCACGCAGGTTGCGGCGGCCGCTCCGGGCAAGATCACCGCGCTGGACACGCATTGGATCTGGCAGGACGGCCAGCGCATCACCAAGGAACCGCCGCTGATCCAAGGCGGCAAGGTGCAGGTTCCCGACCGTCCCGGCCTTGGCGTCGAGATCGACGAAGCGGCATTGGCCCAGGCGCATCGCCTGCACGAAACCCTGCCCCAGACGGCAAGGAACGATGCGGCGGCGATGCAATACCTGATCCCCGGCTGGAGCTTTCATTCCAAGACCCCGGCGCTGACCCGCGAGGGCTGGCAGGGTTAAACCCATCAGCGGCGCGGGGCTTTAGCGCGGAAGTCCCGCCCGCGACAGCGCGGCCAGCTCGGCTGCGACGATCACGGGATTGCGGTGGCAACTGGTGTCTCGCCAGCCGTCCTGTGTCATCATGGGCCTATGGCGGGCGGCCTTGGCGGTCCATTCCCGTGCCTCCGCTGGCCTGCCCAGTTGCATCAGCGAAATCGCCGCGCTCAGGTTCATGCGGGGTGACAGGTCGGGAACCTGCTGGAATTCGATCACGGCCTGCGCATCACGACCCATCAGGCGATAGGCATTCCCCCTAGATGCATGCGCCGCTGGCTTCAGGTCGGGCTCCCACGCGACGGCCTGATCGATCCATCCAAGTGCATTGCGATAGTCGCCTGCGCAGATCAGCACCTCGGCCAGACTGCTCAGCATCCGCGCATCAAAGGGCGACAACTCGACCGCCATCCGGGCCTCGGCCACCGCGCCGTCGAAATCGCGGCGCTGTGTCCGCAGAAAGGCATTCAGCCAATGCAGCTGACGCCGGATTTCGGGCGTCAGGTCCATGCTGCCCGTGACCTGATTGGCCAGCCGCTCGGCCTCGGCAATATGGGCGGCACCTTGGGCGCTGCGATAGGTCCAATGCGCGGCCCAATGATACCAACCCAGCTTCACCTTGAGCAGCGCCGAATCCGGGTAATGACCCAGACCCTGCGCCCAGATCCGGCCCGCGCGGTCGTTATCCTCGGAGCTGTGCGCGCCGCTAAACAGGTCAAGACCGCGCAGGTAATATCCGTATTCGCCCAATCGCGAGGGCGCGCTTTCCCATGCCTGCCGATACAGCACCCGCTTCATCGCGTTCTCCTCGCCGGTCAGGCTGGAGATGATCTGCGCGGTCACCTCATCCTGCGGCGCGACCGCATCCGGACCCGATCGGTCGAAGCGCTCGGACCACAGGCTTTGGCCGGTCGCGACATCGCTCAATTGCGCCACGATCCGTAGCCCATCGCCGCTGCGCCGGACGCTGCCGTCCAGCACGAAATCCGCCCCCAATTCACGACCGATGCGGCGCACATCCACCGGCTCGGCACCATAGCGGAACGAGGAATTGCGCGCGATGACGGTCACATCCGGGGACTTCGCCAGAATCGAGACGATATCCTCGGCCACGCCCCTGCCGATCGGATCAAGCGCCGGATCGGGGCCCAGATTGGCAAAGGGCAGCACGGCGATGCGCGGCGGCCCGGGCACGACCTGACCGGGCCTGTGCCACAGCGCAAGGATCAGCAACAGCGCCAGCAGACCCAGTACCAGCAGTCCCCGCGCCGACTGCGGACGCAACGCTTCAAGACGCACATCCTCGGACAGGTCCAGCCGGTAGCCGCGCCGCGGCACGGTCTTGAGCAGGCTGCGATCCGTGTCGCCAAGCGCGCGTCGTATCTCGCTGATGCACTGAACCAGACTGTCATCGGTGACGGCGACGCCCTTCCAGACCGCGTCGATCAGGGCGTCCTTTTCGACCACATCGCCACGATGGCGGACCAGCTCGCGCAGCACCGCGAAGCTTTGCGCGCGCAGCGGTACATCCAGCCCCTTCGCGGTCCGCAGCGTGCCGGCCGAGAAGTTCACGATGACATCGTTCAAAACCAGTCGCGGGGTCGCAATGCCGTCCATCCGCTACTCCCAGCAGAAAGAACCAAGCCTTTCCCTGAAAGATACCTCAGCCCCGCGCCCCGGCTGCCATGACCTTTCGTCCAAATTTCGTGAAGTTTCGGCGCGGTTTCAGGACAGGCAAAGATCAGTCCTGCTGACCTGTTCTTGTGCAACGCATGATCGCTGACAGGAGTATCCCATGATCGCCTTGGTCATTGCCGCCTGCCTGAACACGACTCAGGAGTGCCGCAACTTTCAACTGCTCTACGACCCTTACGAGGTCTCGATGATGACCTGCATGGTCGCGGGCCAGCCGCAGGTCGCCCGCTGGCAGGTGCAGAACCCCAAATGGCAGATCTCGCGCTGGCATTGCGAGATGCAGGACACCCGCAGCTCCAGCCTGTGACCGCCGCAGATTTGGGCTGCAGCAGACCTATCCAAATGTTCAGGTGCGGGCGTAGACAAATTCAATTGGCGGTTGCCCATTCGTGCTATGGTCAAAGTGTGAGGTTTCGTTCGGTTTGCCTTTTGTGAGGCCGTGTTTATGAGTAGCTCCCCTGTTTTCGTAACCCGACCCGTTCTGCCTTCCCTCACTGACATCATGCCTTTCCTTGAAAGGATATGGACCAGCCGGGTTCTGTCTAACAACGGACCGCTCTTGCAGCAGTTCGAGGCAGATCTGGCGCGGTATCTGGGGGTAGAGTTCCTGAGCATCGTCTGCAACGCCTCGCTGGGGTTGGTGCTGGCGTTGCGTCATTACGGCATTACCGGCGAAGTGATCACCTCGCCGTTTTCCTTTGTCGCCACCAGTCATGCCATCCGCTGGGCCGGGGCCGAACCGGTCTTTGCCGATATCGACCCGCATACGCTGAATCTTGATCCGGCGGCGGTCGAGGCAAGTATCACCCCGCGAACGCAGGCGATCATGGCCGTGCATTGTTACGGCATCCCCTGCGATACCGAGGGGCTGGCCGCCGTCGCGCGCCGTCACGGGCTGAGGCTGATCTACGACGCCGCCCATGCCTTTGGCGTGCGCAAGAACGGACATCCGCTGGTGGCCGAGGGCGATCTTTCGGTTCTGAGTTTCCACGCAACCAAGGTCTTCAACAGTTTCGAGGGCGGGGCGATCGTTTCCCCGGACCGGGAAACCAAGCTGGCACTGGACCGGCTGGCGAATTACGGGATCGTCGATGAGGTCACGGTCTCGGAAATCGGGCTGAACACCAAGATGAGCGAGCTGCATGCCGCCGTCGGGCTGGCCCTGCTGCCCCGCATCGACGAAATCATCGACGCTCGCGATCATCTGGCCAACCGCTACTGGCAGGCGTTGTCGCAGGTCCCGGGGCTGCATTGCCTGTGCCCGCCCGGCCAGCCGGGTCAGAACTCCTACATGTTCCCGATCCGGGTCGGCCCCGAATACCCGATGAGTCGTGACGCGCTGCACGCCAGGTTGAAAGAGGATGGGATCTTTGCCCGGCGCTACTTCCACCCGCTGATCTCGGATCTGCCGATGTATCGCGACCTGCCCTCGGCCGCGCCCGAGAATCTGCCCAATGCGCGCCCCGCCGGTGAGCAGATCCTGTGCCTGCCTTTGTATCCGGACCTGCCGGAAGCAGATCAGGACCGCGTGATCGGGATCGTCAGTCAGCCATGCTGAATTCAGCCCTGATTTCGCGGAATCTCGCGCGGCTATTGCGACGGGGGCCGACAGACCTGTCCAGCTTCGCCATTGAGCGTCGCGAACTTTGCCCGGCCGAAGAGGTGACCCGCCCCCCGGCCCTTCATCCTGATGGCGCGATGGACCGGATCATCGCCCTATCCCCCTGGCGCGACTGGGAGGTTGAGCGCGGGTTGATCGCCGGAACCCCGATCCTGCACGCCCCAACCGAGGCCCTGATCCTGCCGGATGTGGTTCTGGCCGGGGCCTATCTGTATCGCGGCGGTGCCAAGGAACGCATCGGCCATGGCGAGGCCCGGATGCTGGACCCCGACCTGCCGCCCAGTCAGACGATACCCGAAGCGTGTCTGGTCTCGGGCTGGACGGGTGCGGATTTCTTCGGGAATTTCATGCAGGACAGCCTGCCGCTTGAAATGATCCCCGGCGACGACGCGCCCCGGATCGCAGCACCGACCAAGCCCTATTCCCATGCATCCGGCTACCGCGTGCTGCTGGACCTGCCCGAGCCGCCAATGCCGCGCCATGCCAGAATCGGACGGCTGACGATCTATCGCGACTTCTCACAAAACAGCTTCAAGCTGGCGCGCTACCGGCAGTTACGCGCCCGCTTGCGCAGCGCAATCGGCACGTTTCCATCGCCGAAGGGCATCTTCATCCGGCGCGGCAGCACGCAGGGCGAGCCGCGCTGGCTGAAGAACGAAGAACAGCTTGAGGAAATGCTGGGCAAACTGCGGTTTGACATCATCGACCCGGACCAGATGCAGGCCGATACGATTGCCCGGATCGCGCTGGATGCACCCGTTGTCGTCTCGGTCGAGGGCAGCCATCTG
Organism: Paracoccus litorisediminis; assembly: GCF_009711205.1. GTDB lineage: Bacteria > Pseudomonadota > Alphaproteobacteria > Rhodobacterales > Rhodobacteraceae > Paracoccus > Paracoccus litorisediminis. The sequence continues at coordinate 180,635 of NZ_WMIG01000006.1, forward strand.
GGCCATGCTCTCTATGCATTGGCCGATGGCGGCGCCTTCCTTGTCATTCAACCTCCCAACCGTTTCGCCATGCCCTACAAAGAGGTCGCGGACTGTCTGGGCATGCGTTTCGGATTTGTGGTCGGTCATCCCGATCACGGCGGATTTAACGTTGATTTAAAGGAAATCCATTACATGCTGGAGCGTCTTGCATGAGAGGTGACAATATCGAAGGTCCGAACGAACTGATCCTGCTGCCATCGCTTTCCGCGTATCGTGGACCTCGAGGCGGGCTGGTCCTGACCAGGAAATACATGGAAGGCGCGGCCCAATATGCCCGGAACTGGCCCGGCCCGGTGACCAGCCTTGTCCGTTTGGACCCGCAGCCCACCACCGACATGGACCATCAGGAATACCTGCCGGGCGAGGATGAGACCGGGCTGGAACTGCGCCCCGAGGTCGGCCCCGAATTGGCCCAACGACTGTCGAGTGCCGCGCAAGTCGTGGGCTTCCTGTCCCGCGACGACGCTCCGATGCTGGAGCTTTGCCAAAGCATCGGGCTGCCGATGGTCTTTGTATCCGAATATTCCCCCCGCACCGAGAGGCAAATTCTTGCTTCGGAGCAGTTGCACCCGTTGAGGCGCCTGCGTCGCCACGTCTGGCTGTGGCGCAGCGAGCGTATCCGCCGCGACATGCTGCGTCGCGCCGCCGGTCTGCAATGCAGCGGCACGCCAACCTTTGAAAATTATAAGGGTCTGTGCGCTGACACCCACCTGTTCTTCGACAACCGTGTGCGGGCCGCCGAGGTGATCTCGGATGCGGCCATGCAGGCCAAGCTGACGCGCCTGCAGGCGGGTGAACCGCTGCGACTGGTCTTTGGCGGGCGCTTCGTGCCGATGAAGGGGGTAATGGAACTGCCCCGCGTCGCATCAGAACTGCGCCGCATGAACGTGCCCTTCATTTTTGACATCTGCGGTTCGGGTCCGCAGGAGGCCGAGCTTCGGGCCAGTATCCAGGCCAATGGCCTGCAGGACGTCATGATCCTGCGTGGGGTGTTGGATTTCCAGACCGGCTGGGTTCCCTTCCTGCGCGACACCTCGGACATATTTGTCTGCTGCCACACGCAGGGCGACCCATCCTGCACCTATCCCGAGGTGATGTCCTGTGGCGTCCCCATCGCGGGCTATGCCAATGACGCCTTCCGGGGCATTGTCGAAACCTCGGGTTCGGGCTGGCAGGTGCCAATCTTTGACGCGCCCGCGCTGGCGCGACGCATTGCCGAATTGCACCGCGATCGCGCGCAGATCGCCGAGGCCGCCCTGCGCGCCCGCGATTTCGCCCGCCAGCATGTGTTCGAAACGACATTCGCCGCCCGTACCGCGCATTTCATCCGCACCAGCCGTCTGCCCGAGGGCCTGAAGCCCGGCCCGCATGCGGCGCATGTCCATGACCGGACCTGACCGTCCGGCATGATCGCGGCGGACACGGGTGAAAGGCATTACACAGTGGCTGGAGAAGGTCACGGATCGGGAATATCTCGGCTAAGCCGGTGTCGGGGCCTTGACGCCTGCGGCGATACCGGACGCAATGCCGCATCCGCAGGGGCCTTGCCCCCGCGAGGCAAAGCAGGACGGAACCGACGTGACCCAGACATTCGCCTTTGATCCGGCCCCGGTGCCGACCCTTCCCATTGCGGGCAGTGACCAGCTGTTTCCCGTCCGTCGCATCTATTGCGTCGGACGCAATTTCGCCGAACACGCGATCGAGATGGGCCACGATCCCGACAAGGAGCCGCCCTTCTTCTTTCAGAAGAACCCGGATGCCATCGTCCCGCCGGGCGGAGATTTCCCCTACCCCACCCAATCCTCGGACGTGCATCACGAGGTCGAGCTGGTCGTCGCGCTGAAATCCGGCGGCACCGATATCGCACTGGAACAGGCGCTGGATTGCGTCTTTGGCTACGGCGTCGGTCTGGACATGACCCGGCGCGACCTGCAGGCCGTCGCCAAAAAAATGGGCCGCCCCTGGGAAATCGCCAAATCTTTCGAGGCCTCGGCCCCCTGCGGCGCCATCCAACCGATCGCGCAGGTCGGCCACCCGGCGAAAGGCGCGCTTGTCGCCAAGGTGAACGGCGAATTGCGCCAGCAGGGCGACCTTGACCAGATGATCTGGAAAGTGCCCGAGATGATCGCCTATCTGTCGCGATTCTTCGAACTTCGTGCGGGCGACCTGATCATGGCCGGGACCCCTGCCGGGGTCGGCGCGGTGATTCCCGGCGACCGTATCACCGCCGCAATCGAGGGCGTTGGCGAAATCACCGTGACTGTGGTTGCCCAACGCTAATACCCGGCGAAACCCTTGACGAAAGGGGATTCCTCCCCTTTCGAAACCCGGAATAGTTGCATGCAAGTTTTATCACGATTTATCCGATAGACTATTTGTATCGACTGTGGGATAACATTCTCCAGCCCTGCAAGTTTCGAGGTTTGAGCAGATGTTGGACCTGGACCTGATTGACCGCAAAATCGTCGCCGAGTTGATGCGCGACGCCAGCATGCCGATCTCGCAGATCGCAGAGAAGGTCGGCCTGTCCCAGACCCCGTGCTGGAAACGCATCCAGAAGCTGGAAACGAATGGCGTGCTGACCGGACGCGTCGCCATGGCCAATCCCGCCCATCTGGGTTTCGACACCATCGTCTTCATCGAAATCGAGGCCCCCGATCACAGCGCCGAATGGCGCGAGCAGTTCGGCCGTGTGGTGCAGACCATGCCCGAGATCATGGAGGCGCATCGCATGGCGGGTGAAATGGACTACCTGCTGCGGGTGGCGGTGCCGAACATGGCGGCGTTTGATTCCTTCTACAAACGCCTGACCGAGGCGCTGCCGATCAAAAGCGTGACCTCGCATTTCTCGTTGGAACGCATCCGCTTCACCACGGCCTATCCGGTGGACACCCGGCATCGGTAGGGGTGGTCAGATTATCGGCATCCCGCCGGTGACGGCAATGGTCGCGCCCGAGACATAGCTGGACATCGGCTCGGCCAGCATCACATAGGCCGAGGCCAGTTCAACCGGCTGTGCCGGGCGCTGCATCGGGTAGTTCTCGCCAAAGCGCGCCACGTCCCTGTGCGACATGCTGGCCGGGATCAGCGGCGTCCAGACCGGTCCGGGCGCAACCACATTGGCACGGATACCCTTGTCGGCCAGCATCTGCGCCAGTCCGATGGTGAAATTCTGGATCGCGCCCTTGGTCACCGCATAGGCAAGCAGCGTCGGATTGGGCTTGTCGGCGTTGATCGAGGCGGTGTTGATGATCGCACTGCCCGGCGGCATATGGGGGATGGCCGCCTTGACCAGATGGAATACGGCGTCGATGTTCACGGCAAAGGTTTTCCGCCATTCCGCGTCGGGAATATCCTCGATCCGGTCGAATTTCATCTGATGAGCGGCGTTGTTGACCAGAACGTCGATCCGGCCAAAGCGCGCGACGGTGCGCGCCACCACGTCGCGGCAATGATCGGCATCGGCAAGGTCTCCGGGCAACAGCGCGCAATCGCGACCCGCTTTTTCAACAAGGCGCGCCGTATCGCGGGCATCCCATGATTCATTGAGGAAGGACAGCGCCACGTCCGCCCCTTCGCGAGCATAGGCGATGGCTACGGCACGCCCGATGCCGCTGTCTCCGCCGGTGATCAGGGCCACCTTGCCTCGCAATCGGCCATTGCCCTGCCACGTCGTTTCACCATGATCCGGGCGCGGTTCCATCACCCGAAATGTTCCGGGCAGGTCCTGAGTCTGTTCGGGAAACGGAGGCTTGGGATAATCCATCATCCTGATTTTCCTCATGTCTCTGGCGGACTGCGCGCCGCTGTCACGACTTGTATGGAATGGCGTAAACGAAACTTGCTTTCCGCGCCGATGTTCCCGATCCGGCGGACAATCGGCGAAACCCTGCGAATTCTGCGGGCTGCGAAGGGCCAGGAACCGCGCATTCGCGGCCTTGTCCGGACCGCTATTTTCGGACGTGTTCGGGCTTGCCCTTGTGTTTTGTCGCGGCAAATTCCTCCAGCTGCGCCTCGGTCATCGACTGGAACATTTCCTTCGAGGCGCCGCGAAGCGACGTTTTCGTTGTCTCGCCGCGTTTCGCCGACAGGGCCGCGCCTGCGGCCTTTTGCTGCGCCTTGGATTTGGCCGGCATGTTGCGTCCTCCTTGTATCGTGCGGCGGCGCGGGTGGCCCCGCGCCGCGCCGCATCCGATCAGTGACGGTACACAGGCATCTCTTTCAGCTCGCGCTTGTTGTAGCGCGTCACGGCATGGACGTGGCCATCATCGTCGCGCATGAAGTCCAGATCCCGCATCGAAACCGCAACCGGCCTTGTGCCGAAACCAAGGATGCCACCGACATCCACGATGGCCAGCGCATCGGCCCCGCTGCCATGCAGATGCGACACGATGCCGACCCTTTCCTCTTCTGGACCAAGGACTGTGGCCCCGCCCAGAATTGCTTCGGTCAATTCATCCACCTTCAGCCGCTCGTGCATCGCGTGGTCCATTTTCAGGTCCTCCTGACTGGTTTCACCTGTCTTCCCAACGTCCCCCGGCAGGTCATGTTCCGACAGTTCAAGGCCACGTGAACAGCGGCCCAAAGGAACGAACGTCGGTGCTGCGGCCTTTTCCTAAGGCCCAAGCAGGAGATTGCGCGATGACCGAAGAGCCCGCCTTTACCCTTGGCATTGAGGAGGAATACCTGCTGGTCGATGCGGAATCCGGCCAGTTGACCGATGCGCCTGACGCGCTGATGGCCGCCTGCAAGGCCGAGCTGCACGATCAGGTCAGCCCGGAATTCCTGCGCTGCCAGATCGAGGTTGGAACGCCGGTCGCCAACGATATCACCGAGGCACGTGCGCATCTTGGCCGACTGCGCAGCACCATCGCGCGACAGGCACGGGAATTCGGATTGGCCCCGATTTCGGCCGCCTGTCACCCGCAGGCCGATTGGCGTGATCAGGACCATACCGACAAGGAACGCTACAACCGCCTGTCGCAGGAAATGCGCGGCATGGCGCGGCGGATGCTGATCTGCGGCATGCATGTCCATGTGGGTATCGAGGACCGGGCGCAGCGCATCGACCTGATGAACCAGTTCAGGTATTTCCTGCCGCATCTGTTGGCGCTGTCGGCCTCCAGCCCGTTCTGGCAGGGCGACGATACCGGGCTTGCCTCTTATCGGACGACGGTTTTTTCCGGCTATCCGCGCACCGGACTGCCGCCCGATATCGTGGATTGGAACGCCTTTGAACGCGCGACCGCGGTGTTGGAGGATCTGGGCATCATCAGGGACAGCAGCGAGATCTGGTGGGACCTGCGCCCTTCGGCCCGCTTCCCGACGCTGGAGACGCGGGTCTGCGACGCCTGTCCGCGCCTGTCGGACACGATCACGCTTGCCGCACTGATCCAATCGACGCTGCGCATGCTGTGGCGACTGTCACAGCGCAACATGCGCTGGCGGCAATATGACAACTTCCTGATCGGCGAAAACCGCTGGCGGGCATTGCGCCACGGGCTGGGACAAGGGCTGATCGACTTCGGCGGCGGCGACATCAAGCCACACGCCCAGATTGCCGAGGAATGGTTGGCACTGATCGCCGAAGATGCCGACCATCTTGGCAGCCAACCCAGCGTCGCTCGCTTGCGTGATATCAATGCGCAGGGCAATTCCGCCGACCGCCAGCGTGCCGTCTTTGCTGCTGCCACCTCCGCCGGGGCCAGTCGCGACGAAGCCCATCGCGCCGTGGTCATGCACCTGATCCGCGAGTTCAGCGAGGGGCTGGACTAGCGCGCGATCAGCAACTCAATCCCGCGCGCCTTGAATTCCTTGGCATCGGCATCCGAAATCCCGTCATCCGTGATGAACGAGTGGATCACCTCAAGCGAGCCAAGCCGGGTGAACGAGCTTTTGTTGATCTTGGTGCTGTCGGCGACCAGATACACGCGCGAAGCGGCGCGGATCATGGCCTCTTTCAATTGCAGATCGGCAAAGCTGGGATAGGTCAGCCCCGCATCCAATGCGACCCCGGCCGTGGCCAGAAACAGCTTGCCGGCGAAAATGTTGCGGAAATATTCGACCGACTTGTCGCCCGACAGCGACAGGGTCGGGGCTTTGAATTGCCCGCCGGGCATATGCACCTCAAAGCCCGGAACCGCCCCCATGATCAGCGCGATGTTCAGCGCATTGGTAATGACGGTCAGGTTGCGGCGATGAACCAGCCGGGTCGCCACCTCGGTCGTGGTCGTGCCCGCATCAAGGATCAGCGTCTCGCCATCCTCGACCAGACTGGCCGCCAGCGCGCCGATGCGGCGCTTCTTGTCCATGTTTTCCTGATGATGCAGGACCAGACTTTCGACCTGCTTCGGGGCCGAGTTCAGATAGGCGCCGCCATGTTCGCGGGTAATATGGCCTTCCGATTCCAGCCGCTCCAGATCCTGCCGGATGGTCGCCTCGGACACCTGGAACGCGGCAGCCAGTTCGCGCACGCGGGCCGCGCCTTCCTCCTGTATCCATTCAAGGATACGGCGGCGGCGTGGTTCGGACAGAAGCCCGATCATGGACTCGTCACGCGTGGGCTCGGGGTTTTGCGGCACGAGAGGCTCCGGCAGAAGGATGGTCGGGCGGGTCTTAGGCGATCCCCGCCCGATTGGCAAAGCAGTCAACTCACATGGGCTGCGGCGGCTTCCTGTTGCAGCGCCACACGCGCCTGCAGGCGGCTTTGTGCCTGATCGATGACCACGGCGGCAATGATGACAAGGCCCTTGATGACCGTCTGCCAGAATGAGGAGACGCCCATCATGATCAGCCCATCCGACAGGATGCCGATGACGAAGGCACCGACAATGGTGCCGCCGATCCGCCCGCGCCCGCCCGACATCGAAGTACCACCCAGCACGGCGGCCGCGATGGCGTTCAGTTCGAACGTCTCGCCCGTGGCCGGATGGCTGGCCTGCAACTGGCTGGCGATGATCAGCCCGACCAGCGCCGCGCAGAAGCCCGAAAAGACATAGACGAACAGCTTTACCCGGTTGACCTTGACGCCGGACAGCGCCGCGCCACGTTCATTGCCGCCGACCGCATAGATGTGACGACCCAGCGGCGTGCGTCCCGCGACATAGGCGGCAATCGCCGCCACCGCGATCAGCATCCAGATCATGAAGGGCAGGCCCAGCAGATTGCCCGTGCCGATGAACGGAAAGCTGGCCGAGCCATATTCCGGGTTCCCCGACAGGTTCGGGAACGTCCGCCCCCCCGAGGCCAGCAGCGCCGCCCCCCGCGCCACGTAAAGCGTGCCCAAGGTGGCGATGAACGGCGCGACATTCAGCTTGGTGATCAGAAGCCCGTTGATAAGGCCGACAAACATGCCGACCAGCACGGTAATCAGTGCGATCTCAACGGTATTGAACTGGATGGAATAGGCGATGCCGATGGCGTTCAGGTCGATCCCGTAAAGTACCAGCCAGCCCGCGACCATGCCGCAAAGACCGACGATCGAGCCGACGGACAGGTCGATGCCGCCGGTGATGATCACAAATGTCATGCCGATGGCCAGAAACGCGTTCAGCGCCACGTGCTTCGAGATGATGACGGCATTGGCAGTGGTCAGGAAGTTCGGCGCGTTGATCGCGAAGAAGGCAAAGACAAGGATCAGCGCGACAAAGGTGCGCATCTTCAGCAGCAAAAGCAGCGCGCTGGTCCCCGAGGAAACCGAGGGGCTGGCGGCGGTTCGGGTGGTGGCGCTCATGCGGCACTCTCCTTGACGGGGGCGGTGGCGGCGATCACCTCGGCGGCGTCGGTGCCGCTGGGGAATGTCCCGGTGATGCGGCCATTGGCCATGACGATGATGCGGTCTGACAGGGCAAGCACCTCGTCCAGATCCGAAGTGACGAAGAGGATGCCAAGCCCTTCGGCGGCAAGGCGACGCATGGTGCGAAACACCTCGGCCTTGGCGCCGATGTCGATCCCGCGCGAGGGTTCATCCATCAGCAGGATCTTGGGGTCGGTCATCAGCGCCTTGCCGATGACAACCTTTTGCTGGTTGCCCCCCGACAGGCTGGAGACCGGGTTTTCGGGGCTGGCGACCTTGATGGTCAGCCGCTTGACGAATTCGGCCGCGGTGCGGGCCTCGGCCTTGAGGTCCAGATGGAAAAGGCGGGTGAACCGCCCCAGCGCCGAAAGCGTCAGGTTCTCGCGGATGGCCATGATCTGGACCAAGCCGTCGCGCTTGCGATCCTCGGGGATCAGGGCGATGCCGCGGGCGATCCGCCCGGCCACGTCACGCTCGGTCAGGGGTTTCCCCTCGACAAAGAAGCGCCCGCCGGAGTGCGGGTGCTGGGCCATGATGCATTCCAGAAACTCGGTCCGCCCTGCCCCCATCAGCCCGTAAAGCCCGACGATCTCGCCCGAGCGGACCGACAGCGAGACATGGTCGACCGCATTGCCGCCGCCGGGGCGGGGCAGGACGACCTCTTCGGCGCGAAAGACCTCATCGCCGAAATTCGGCGGTTCGGTGCGCCCGAATTCCTTGGAACTGTCGCCGATCATGGCGCGCACGATCCAGGGGATGTCGACGCCCTGCATCGGGCGCGAGCCGGTGATCGCGCCGTCGCGCAGCACGGTGATGTAGTCACCGATGCGGATCAGTTCCTCCAGCCGGTGGCTGATATAGACGATGCCGACACCATGCGCCTTCAGATCGGCGATGACCCGGAACAGCACCTCGACCTCGGCTGCGGACAGGGCCGAGGTGGGCTCGTCGAGGATCAGGATTTCCGCGTTCTGGGCCAAGGCCTTGGCGATCTCGACGATCTGCTGCTGTCCGATGCGCAGGTTGCCCAAGGGGGTATCGGGGTCGATGGGCTGTTCCAGCCGCTTCATCAGCCGGGCGGTTTCGGCCCGCTGATGCTCGCGGTCGATATCGACGCCCGCACGGGTCGGCTCGCGACCGATGAAGATGTTTTCCGCCACCGTGAGGTTGGGGAACAGGTTCAGTTCCTGAAAGACGATGCCGATGCCCTGCGCCACTGCGTCCGCCTTGGAACGGAAGTGCACCACCTGCCCATTGCGGGAGGTCTCGCCCTCGGTCAGGGATTCAACCCCGGCGATGACCTTCATCAGCGTGGATTTTCCTGCGCCGTTTTCGCCCACCAGCACATTGACCGCACCCATGCGCAGGTCGAAATCGACGCCCTTCAGCGCCACGGTGCCGGGATAGACCTTGACGCCCCGGCGAATGGTCAGACCGATCGGATGGTCCTCGGTCATGGTGCGACCTCGACGCTGATCGGAGTGACCAGCCAGGCTTCGGTGGCCGAGCGGATGGCAAAAACCCCGGTAAAGCTGGCTGTCTTGCCGGTCGGGTCGCCCTCAATAGTCAGCCCCGCCGTGGCCTTGTCATTCAGCGCCCGGCCAAGCTTGGCGAATTCGATCTGGTCGCGGAAATTGGTGAAGTCGTAGAAGGGCGAGTAATCGCGCAGGGCCGAGCCCTTGACCACTGGCCCCAGCTGCAGCGTCACATCCGCCGCGCCGTCATTGTCGGTGTCGATCCCCATGGTGCGGGCGCGGCTGTCCAGTTTCGCCTCGATCACCTTGCCCTGTCCCTTGACGGCAAAGTTCCATGCCGCACCGGCACCTGACCCGGCTTTGCCATGCGCCTTGCCCGCCGCGTCCAGCCCACCCGCGATGGCCGCGCGCAGATCGGCGACCGGCACAGCCTTGTCGCGGATGGTCGGCAGCAGCTTCGGCTCCCATGTTTCGGTCAGCAGGTTCTGGATGCGGGCATCATCACCACTGGCATCGGCGGCGGGGGCTTTGCCTTCGACGCTGTCGGTCTTGACGATCTTGCAGGCGCTTGGCCCAAAGCCCGCAGCCAGACAGGCCACGGTCAAAAGAATGCGTTTCATCGGGATCTCGCAACTTCTAAAGGCCCGGTGCGGGCTTGCCGCACCGGGCGAAGGCGTCAGTTCAGCGCAAAGGTTTCCAGTTTCGACGCGTTGTCCGCGTTGATCAGGATGCAATCCATCAGCTGTTTTTCCTCAAGCCCGGTCGAGCCGGTCTTCAGGAACTTGTCGGCCTGCTCGACCGCCATCTGCGCCTGGCTATAGGCCGGCTGCAGCACCGTCGCCTTGATCCCGCCCTTGGCGATCGAGTCGCGCACGTCGTTCGAGCCGTCAAAGCCCACCACGATCACGTCGGTGCGGCCCGCAGCCTCAAGCGCGGCCCAGGCGCCCATCGCCATAGTGTCGTTACCCGAAATGACGCCTTTGATGCCCGGATTGGCCTGCAGCATCGATTCCATGACCGTATAGGCCTCGGTCTGGGACCAGTTGGCGGTCTGCTGCGCGACCATCTTCATGTCGGGATATTGGTCGATCACGTCGTGATAGCCCTGCGAACGGATGCCCGCATTGGTGTCGGATTCCTTGCCCAGCAGCTCGGCATATTCGCCTTTTTCACCCAGCAGCTTGACGAATTCCTCGGCCCCAAGCTGCGCGCCCTGGTAGTTGTTCGAGACGATCTGCGACACGGCCACGCCCGAGGCGGTGATCTCGCGGTCGATCAGGAAGCTGGGAATGCCCGCATCCTTGGCCTTCTGGACCGCTGCGACCGAGGCATCGGCGCCGGCATTGTCCAGAACGATCGCCTTGACCTTGGCGGCGATGGCGCTGTCGAACAGTTGCGATTGCTTGTTGGCGTCATCGTCATGGACCAGCACCATGGTCTCATAGCCCAGTTCCTTGGCCTTGGCGGCAGCACCGTCGGCCTCGGCCTTGAAGAACGGGTTGTCATGGCTGGGGGTAATGATTGCGATGGTGTCGGCAGCAGCAGCCAGCGACGGCAGCGCGCCCGCCATGGCCAAGGCCATGGCCGACACCAGAATGCGGCGTTTGAAGTTCATGGTCTTCCTCCCTTTGTGCCGCCTTTCCGGCAGCGACTCCTCCGCACCATTCCTGCGACTTGTTGGCGTTTCCAGTCAAGTGTTTTCGTTTTCTGCGATTTGATTTCGGATATTCGATCAGCTCTCACAGCCCACATCGTGCAGCCGCAGCACGAAATTTCGCAATTGCAGCAATAATTACAGGATATATACGCCGCGTTGCGAGTGACAGTTGGTCTTGCGTCACGGCCCCGACTCGGATTAAAAGCGCAGTAATCGAAAGCAATCGAAACGCTTTCGCAGGGTCGCATGAGGGGTGCGGCCCCGACCGGAGGAGAGAAATGACGCTAACCATCCGCCGCAAGGTCACTCTCGGCGTGGTCATTGGCAGCCGGGCATTCTTCAGCCCCGCGCCATGCAAGGCCGCGCGCGACGAGGTTCTGGCCCAGCTTGAGCGACTGGGCATCGACGCCATCATCCTGCCCTATGAGGCAACCGCCAATGGCGCGGTGCAATCCATCGCGGATGCCGAGCTTTATGCCGCGCATTTCAAGGAGAACCGCGACCGCATCGACGGTCTGGTGATCTGCCTGCCGAATTTCGGCGACGAGATCGCGATAGCCGAGTTGGTCAACCGCGCGAAACTGAACGTGCCGATCCTGCTGCAGGCCTCGAATGATGAGGTCGATAAGGTATCCGTGGCCGAGCGCCGCGACGCCTTCTGCGGCAAGCTGTCGGTGTCCAACAACTTCTGGCAATACGGCATCCCTTTCACCGAGACGACCAACCACACAAGCGACACCTGGGGTGAGGAATTCGGCCGCGATCTGGACCGTTTCGCGCGCACCTGCCGCACGGTGAAGGGGCTGACCAATGCCCGCATCGGCTCGATCGGGGCGCGCACTGGCGCGTTCCAGACCATGCGCTATTCGGAAAAGTTGCTTCAGGCCTCCGGCCTGACCGTGGTGACGGTGGACTTGTCCGAGATGATGGGCGCGGCTGCAGCCATTCCTGACGGCGACCCGGATCTGCTGGCCAAGATGGACAAGATCCGCGCCTATGGAACGATCCCCGCGCATATCCAGCCCGCCCAGATCCAGACGCAGGCGAAATGGACCCTCGCCGTCAACCGCTGGATCGAGGAAAACGGCTGCGACGCCTCGGCCATCCAGTGCTGGCGCTCGCTTCAGGACAATTTCGGCTGCGCCACCTGCGTCACCATGTCGATGATGGGCGAGGAGCTGATGCCCTCGGCCTGCGAGGTCGATGTGATCGGCGCGGTCTCGATGTATGCCTTGGCTTTGGCCTCGGGCGCGCCGCCGGCGCTGCTGGATTGGAACAACAACTACGCCCATGAGCAGGACCTGTGCGTCTGCACCCATTGCGGCAATTATCCCAAAAGCTTCATCGGCGACACGCCCGAGATCAGCGAGCTGGACGTGCTGGGCGAGGTCATCGGCAAGTCGAAATGCTTCGGCGCGGTCAAGGGCAAGGTGAAGCCCGGCCCGATGACCTATTTCCGGCTCTCGACCGATGACCGTTTGGGCCGGATGAAATGCTATCTGGGCGAGGGCGAGTTCACCGACCACCCCTTCCCGATGGATGGCGGCATTGCCGTGACCCGTGTGCCGAACCTGCGCAAACTCATGCGCTTCGTCAGCCAGAACGGCTTCGAGCATCACGTCGCCATGGTGCGCGGCAATCATGCCGATGTCGTCCATGAGGCGGTGACCCGCTACCTCGGCTGGCCGATCTATCACCACGAGGCCGAGCCGGAACCCCAGCTGACCTTCCCCAACCGTTTCTAGCCCGAGAAGTGAGATGACAGTGGAAAACGATCCCGTCACCCTGATCCGCGAAAAGGCGCTATGGATGCGCCGCACCGCCTTTCGCATGGTCCATAAGGCGCAGCTTGGCCATCCGGGCGGCGACTTCTCGGCCATCGATGTGATGGCGACGCTGTATTTCGGGGTGATGAATTACGACCCCTCGCGTCCCGACTGGGCCGAACGGGATCGTTTCATCATGTCCAAGGGCCACGCGACCGGGGCACTTTACACCGCGCTTTGCGCGGCGGGCTATTACCCCGAGGATTGGCTGGAAACCTATATGCAGCCGAAATCGCTGCTGAATGGCCACCCGAACCGCAACTACCTGCCGGGAATCGAGACCAATACCGGGCCTTTGGGCCACGGCTTCCCCGTCGCTTTGGGGATCGCGATTGCCGGGCAGATCTCGGGCGCGGATTACCGGACGTTCGTGCTGACCGGCGATGGCGAGCAGCAAGAGGGCTCGAACTGGGAGGCCGCGATGACCGCTGGTCACCGAAAGCTGGAAAACCTGACGCTCATCATCGACCGCAACCGCTTGCAGCAGGGTCAGGGCACGGAACAGACGGCGGGCCTCGATCCGCTGGACGACAAGTATCGCGCCTTTGGTTTCCATGTCGAAATGGTCGATGGCCATGATGTCGCAGCACTTCTGGGGCTGCTCTCGGCCAGCCCCAAGGGTCGCGGCAAGCCGCTTTGCATCATCGCCAATACCGTCAAGGGCAAGGGCGTCTCCTTCATGGAGAACCAGGCCAGCTGGCATCACGGCGTGCCGAACGCCGAACAATTCGCAAAAGCCATGGAGGAACTCGTCTGATGGCTGCTCCCGCTGCAACCAAGGAAGGGCTGCGCGATTGCCGCGATGCCTGGGCCGCGACCATCGTCGATCTGGCCGCGAATGATCCGCGCATTGTCGCCGTGGTGAACGATTCCATCGGCTCGTCCAAACTGGGCGGCTTCCAGAAGCAGTTCCCGGACCGGCTGGTCAATGTCGGTATCGCCGAGCAATGTATGGTCGGCGTCGGCGCAGGTCTGGCCAATGGCGGCAAGATCCCCTTCGTCTCGGCGGCGTCCTGCTTTCTGACCGGCCGCTCGCTGGAACAGGTCAAGGCCGATATCGCCTATGCCGGTTTCAACGTGAAGCTGGTCGGCCAATCCTCGGGCGTGGCTTACGGCGAGCTGGGCGCGACGCATCATTCGATCGAGGATTTCGCCTGGCTGCGCCCGCTGACCCAGATCACCGTCATCGTCCCTGCCGATGCCTGGGAAACCGCCGAGGCGGTGAAATGGGCAGCCGGCCATGAAGGCCCGGTCTATCTGCGCCTGTCGCGAATGCCGGTTCCGGATCTTGCCGTGGAAAACCGCGTCTTCCGCCCCGGCAAGGCCGAGACGCTGCGCGCGGGTAGCGACGTCACGCTGATCGCCAATGGCACGATTTCGCATATCGCGCTTGCTGCCTCGGACCTGTTGGCGGCCGAAGGGATCAATGCCCGCGTGCTGAACATGGCGACGCTGAACCCTCTGGACGAGGAAGCCGTTCTGGCCGCCGCCGAGGAAACCGGGGCCATTGTCACCGCCGAAGAGGCCTCGATCCGTGGCGGTCTGGGTGGCGCGGTGGCGGAACTCACCTCGGCCCATCGCCCTGTCCCGGTCGAGCGCGTGGGCTTCCCCGGCTTCCTGCCCACCGGTTCGGTCGAATGGCTGTTCAACGAATATGGCCTGACGCCCGAGGGTATCGCCACCCGCGCGAAACTGTCCCTGCAAAGGTCCGGTAAGTGAGCGAGGCTCCCCTTGTCCTCGCCATTGACCAGGGCACGACCAATACCAAGGCGGTGCTGGTCGATCCCTCGGGCCGCATCCATGCCCGAGCCAGCGCGCCCCTGACCACGGCCTATCCGCAGCCCGGCTGGGCCGAGCAATCGGCCCTTGCGATCTGGGACAGCGTGCGGGATGTGGTGGCGCAACTGGCCGGGGCCTCGGGGCGGATCGCGGCCATCGCTCTGGCCAACCAGCGCGAAACACTGGTGCTGTGGGACGCAGAAACCGGCCAGCCCATCGCCCCCGCGATCATCTGGCAATGCCGCCGTACCGCCGAGACTTGCGCCCGGCTGATCGCCCAAGACCATGACGCCCGCGTGGTCGAACTGACCGGCCTGGGCATCAACCCCTTGTTTCCGGCATCGAAACTGGGCTGGGCGATGGAGAACATCCCCGCCGCGCGCGATCTGGCCGCGCAAAGCCGGCTGCGGGCGGGCACGGTGGACGCGTGGCTGCTTTGGAAGCTGACCGGCGGCGCAAGCTTCCTGACCGATCATTCCAACGCGTCGCGCACCCAGCTTTTCGACACTCAGCGGCTGGAATTCAGCCCCGAGCTTTGCTCCCTGTTTGGCGCGCCGATCGAGGCCCTGCCCCGCCCGGTTCCGTCAGATTCCGAATTCGGCCTGACCGCCCCGCAGGCCACCGCCCTGCCCGCCGGCATCCCGATCCGGGCGATGATGGGCGACAGCCATGCCGCGCTGAACGGACATGGCGTGCGCGCACCCGGCCCGGTCAAGGCGACCTTCGGCACCGGTTCCTCGCTGATGACGCTGACGCCGGGGCGGGTGGCCTCAAGCCACGGACTGTCGGGCACCATTGCCTGGACCGACCGAAACGGCACCGCCTATGCGCTGGAAGGCAATATCACTGTCTCGGCACAGGCGGCAGGCTTCATGGCCGCGTTGTTGGGGATACAGGATGCCCGCGCCCTGTCCGATCTGGCGCAAAGCGTGCCGGATGCCGGCGGCGTGGTCTTTGTCCCGGCGCTGGCTGGTCTTGGCGCGCCACATTGGGATGACCGCGCGACCGGTCTGGTCACCGGCATGACCCATGCCACCCGGCCTGCGCATCTGGCCCGCGCCACTTTCGAGGCCATCGCCCATCAGATCGCCGATGTCCTGACCGCGATGGAGCGTGACATCGGCCACCCTCTGGCGGATCTGCGCGCCGATGGCGGGGCGTCGGGGAACCCGTTCCTGATGCAGCTTCAGGCCGATCTTCTGGACCGCCCCGTGCTGCGCGCCGAGGTTGAAGAAGTCGGGGCATTGGGGGCCGCCGCCATGGCCTTTGCCGCTTTGGGATATTCCGCGCCGCCGGGTGAAAGCACCACCCGTTTCGCGCCCGGCATGGACCTCACGCAGCGCGCGCATCTGCGCGAAATCTGGGCAAACGCGGTCGCGCGGGCGCGGCACTGAATCGCCGCGGCGCGAAATTCGTTCATGCCGCGGCGCGGCGCATTGAAGTCCTCGAACTGCGTTGCTATGTCGCAGTTATTCTCAGGGCGGGGTGCGATTCCCCACCGGCGGTGATAGCCCGCGAGCGCCCTTGCCTTGGCTAGGGGTCAGCAGATCCGGTGAAATTCCGGGGCCGACGGTATAGTCCGGATGAAAGAGAACCGACAGGGATTCCGGCCAGCCCGGCATCCTTCAAGGCATGCCTTGGGACCTGACGCAACCGACCGCAGGGGTCCTGAATTATGACGACCAAGACGAAATCCCCCCGTATCGCCTTTATCAAGGCTCGTTGGCACGCCGATGTGGTGGACCGCGCGCATGAAGGCTTTCTGGCCGAGGCCGCGACGCTGATCCCCGGTGCCGTGACCGACGCCTTCGACGTGCCCGGCGCGTTCGAGATGCCGTTGCTGGCCAAGAAACTGGCACAGACCGGCCGTTATGACGCAGTCGTCGCCGCCGCGCTGGTGGTCGATGGCGGTATCTATCGCCACGATTTCGTGGCCGCCGCCGTGGTCAATGGGCTGATGCAGGCCGGGCTGGAAACCGGCGTGCCGTGTTTCTCGGTCTCGCTGACGCCGCACAACTATCAGGAAACCGAGCTGCACACCGGCTTCTTCCGTGAGCATTTCGTCAAGAAGGGCGCCGAGGCCGCCAATGCCGTCGCCCAGATGCTGACGCTGGAAGCCGAGCTTTCCGCATCCGCTCAAAGCGCCGCGGCCTGACGCGACCCAACGTGACGCCGGGCCATTCCGGCGTCACGACAAGACCAAGAATTTCCTTGCCAAATTGCCGGACCGCGCCCATCACACGGTCATGCAACCCAGCATCCGCCACCTTCGAATGTTCCTTGCGCTGGCGCGCAGTCATTCGGTGACGCGGGCCGCCGAATTGTGCCATGTCTCGCAGCCAGCGGTGACGCAGGCGATGGGCAAGCTGGCGCAGGAAACGGGACAGACCCTGTTCCACCGCAGCCCGCAGGGGCTTTTTCTGACGGATCCGGGCCAGACCTTGGCCCGTCGTGCCGCGCGCGCCTTGCAGATTCTGGATGCAGCCATGGCCGACATGGCCCGACCCGTCAGGGTGCAGGCGACATGGGCGCAGCTTTCGGCGCTGATCGCCGTCAGCGAGCTGCAGAATTTCACCCTTGCCGCGCGACATCTGGGACTGGCCCAGCCGACCGTGCATCGCTCGACCACGACGCTGGAGCAGGCGGCGGGGGTGCTGTTCTTTCAACGCACCGCGCATGGGCTGATCACCACCCGCGCGGGCGAGCAACTGGCGCAGGCCGCGCGTCTGGCCATGGCGGAACTGGCGCAGGCCGAGTCCGAGCTGGCCGCATTGGCCGGACGCGAGGTCGGACGCATCGTCATCGGGGCGCTGCCGCTGTCACGCTCGGGGTGGTTGCCCTCGGCCATCCTCGAATTTCGCAAGCTGCGGCCCAGTTTTCCCTTTCAGGTCATCGACGGGCGCTATGATGAATTGCTGCTGGGCCTGCGCCGGGGCGAGATCGACATGGTACTGGGGGCGCTGCGCCTGCCCAGCCCGATTGAGGACATCACGCAGGAACGGCTGTTCGACGATGAGGTTGTGGCGGTCTCCCGCAAGGGTCATCCGCTGCTAAGCAAACCCGTGCTGACCGTCGACGACCTGACGGCACATCCTTGGGTCATGCCGCGCAAATCGACACCCATCCGCGCCATTCTGGACGGTGTTCTGGCCGATGGTCCACCCAGCGTCATCGAAACCTCATCGGTGATCATGCTGCGCGAACTGCTGCTGGGCAGCGACCATCTGGGCGGCGTATCGCGCAGGCAGGCCGAGGTCGAGGCCGCCGCATTAGCCATCCTGCCCCTTCACCTGCCCGGCGCGATGCGCCCCATCGGCATCACCACTCGCAGCGGGTGGGAGCCGACCGGCGTCCAGCGCGACTTTCTTGAGATATTGCGCAAAGGCGCGGGCGGTTAAAGTTTGGCCAGCACGGCGTCCGCACGTTGCGGAAAACTGTCATCGCCGGGCGCAAGCTGCATGTCGCCCAGACGCTGCTGCCAGTCGGCGCTGGCACTGGACAGCGCATTGGGCAGGTTCAGCTCGGCCAGCGTGGCGGCGACCTCACGCATCTCGGCGGCGCGGCGATGGCCATGGACCATCATCCGCTCAAGGTTGTAGGCGGCCTGCGCGGGCCAGTTGATGCCTGGATTTGAAGCCGCAAGCGAGGCAAGGACCGCCCCCTCGACCCCGGCGCGGCGCGCGGCCAGCAGGCATTCGGCGGTCAGCGCCTCCATCCCCTTGATCATGACCGAGCGGATCATCTTGATCGACGAGGCATCGCCCACCGTCGCGCCCGCGATCCGGGCCTGCATGCCAAGCGTCTCAAGAAACCGCGCAGCCACTTCGGCATGAGGTCCCGCGATCAGCAAGGGCGTGCGGTGCAGCTTGGGATGGACCGGGGCCATGATCGCGACATCGACATAACGCCCGCCCACTGCCGAGATCAACTCTGCGGCACGGCGTTTCGCGCCAGGGGAGCAGCTGTTGCCGTCCAGCCAGAATGCGCCCTTGGGCAGATAGGGCGCTGCCTGTTCAGCGGCCTCGACCGCGCGATCGGCGGTGACAAGGCAGAAAACAGCCTCGGCCCCGTCCAAGGTCCCCGCGCGATCCGTCAACAAAGTGACGCCTGTGCGCGCCGCCCGAGCAGCAGGGGTGTCGCTTTTCACATCATAGGCCCGCGCGTGGCTGGCCGCGTCCGGTCCCCAGCCGGTGACAAATGCCTCGGCCGCCTCGCCAAAGCCGATAAAGGCAAGCTGCGGGTGGGTTTGAGTCATGGCAGTCTCCGTGATGGAAAAGGCGGCCCATTGCGCGGGCCGCCACAGTTTCAACCAAACATGGAATCGGGAATGAACAGCGCGATCTGCGGGATCAGGATGACAAGGATCAGCCCGACCACCATTGCGAGCAAAAACGGCATCACGCCCCGGAAGACCGTCGCCAGCGGCACATCCCCCGCCACGCCGCGCACGACAAACACGTTCAGCCCGACCGGGGGCGTGATCATCCCCATCTCGATCACGATCACCGCGACGACACCGAACCAGATAGGATCGAAGCCAAGGCCGGTGATGACCGGAAACACGATCGGGATCGAAATCACCAGCATCGACAGCCCGTCCATGAACATCCCCATGACGACATAGGCCAGGATGATGACGATCAGCGTACCGTAAGCGCCAAGGCCCAGGCCCTGCAGCCCCTGCCCCAGCAGCGCCGGTATCTGGGTCACGGCAAAGAACGGGTTCAGCACATTCGCACCGATCACGATCATGTAGAGCATGGCCGATGTCTTGAGCGTATCCATCACCGCGGCCCCGAACCCCGTCCAACTGAGCCTGCGCGCCGCCATTGCCAGCAGGATCACCAGAGCCGCGCCGATCCCCGACGCCTCGACCGGCGTGAAGGCGCCGACATAGATGCCGCCGATGGTCAGGACCATCACCGCCAGCAGCGGCGCGGCGCGGCCAAGGATGCGGAAGCGCTCGGCCATCGGCACGTTCGGTCCTGCCGGGGCCAGCGCCGGGTTGCGTCTTGCCACCAGCCAGACTGTCGCGATGAACAGACCCGTCAGCATCAGGCCGGGCAGGATGCCCGCCATGAACAGCCGCCCGATCGATTGTTCGGTCAGGATGGCGTAAAGCACGAAGCCGGTTGAGGGCGGGATCAGGAAGCCCAGCGTGCCGCCCGCAGCGACCGATCCGGTCGCCAGACCATCGGCATAGCCCAACCGTCGCATCTCGGGCAGGGCAACCTTGCCGATGGTGACCGCGGTCGCCACTGACGAACCCGACACCGCCGAAAACGCCGCACAGCCCAGAACCGAGGCCGAGGCCAGTCCGCCCCGAAAATGCCCGACCCATGCGAAGGCCGCGTCATAAAGCCCGCGCGAAAAACCTGCCGCCGAGGCGATGTTTCCCAGCAGCACGAACATCGGCACGACGATCAGGGTTTCGCTGGCGACGGCCGAGTAGCTCTCGGTCAGGATCAGCGCGCCGGCGGTGCGAAAGCCCTCCAGCGCCCACATGCCGAAGAAGCCGGAAAGCAACATGGCAAAGGCCACGGGCGTGCGGAAGATCATCAGGAAAAACAGAAGGAAGATGCCCAGAAGGCCGATCGTGGTCGGTGCCATCAGCGGGCTCCTTCGCGCAGGATGGCGAGGGTCTGCACCGCAAAGACCAGCACGCACAGCCCCATGCCAACAGCAAGGATGCCGTAGAATGGCCAGATTGGCAGGCCAAGCATATTGGTGGTGTCCCCGAACTCATGCGCGTCCAGCGCCTTGATGACGGCGCGGCGGACCAGCACCGACAGCACGAAGCCCGACAGCAGCCTTGATCCGACATCACCGATAAACCGCCCCCAGCGGCCAATGGCATTGTCAAAGACATCGACCCCGACATGGCCGCCCCGCGCCGTGCAATAGGGCATCGCGGCCATGACCAGTACCACGGCAGTCATCTGGTTGATCTCGTTCAGACCCAGAACCGGGGTGTCAAAGACATAGCGCAGCACGACACCTGCCGAGATCACCACCACCATGAAGATCAGCGCCCCTGCGGCCAGCATGGCCAGCCACAGGGTTGCCCGGTCCAGACTGTCGGACCGGGCGCGGTCCCAAAACCTGCGCATCGGCTTACCGGACCTTCAGCGCATCGGCCACGGCCTGCGCGCCATCGGTCCCGGCCAGCACCGTTTCCGTGACCTTGGCGGCGGCGGCATCGAATTCGGCCACCGCAGCGGCGTCCAGCGTGATCACCTCTTTGCCCGGGGTTTTGGCGAAGGCGGCAAGCCCCTTTTCGGCGACGGTCAGCTGTACCTTTTGCCCGTCCAGCGAGGCCTGCTTGCCTGCGGCTTTCACCGCCTCTTGCTGTGCGGGGCTCAGCGCGTCAAAGGCGTCGCGGTTCATGATGATGAAGAAGGGCGAGTTGGTCGTCTGCATCCCCTTGGTGATGTAATTCGCCACCTCGGACAGCTTGAAGGCACTGACCGCCGTGCCATCGATCATCGCCGCGTCAATCACGCCGGTCTGCATGGCGTTGTAGATTTCAGACACCGGCATCGAGACCGGCGTGCCGCCCCATGCCTCAACCAGCAGGCCGGTATTGCGCGAGGGCACGCGGACCTTCAGCCCCTTTACATCGGCCAGATTGCGGACCGGCTTGTCGCGGGTGAACAGCAGGTTTTCGGCGCTGGACCACAATGCGACCAGTTGCACACGACGATAGTCGTGGTCGAAATCGCCCAGATGCTTCCACAAGGTCTCGGTCCCGGTCGCCTCGTCCAGCATCCCCGGCAGCTCGGCGGTCAGCGTCAGCGGAAATTGCGAGGCTGTATAACCGGGCAGCGAGACTGCCAGCTCGGCCACGCCATCGACGACGCGGGAATATTGCTCGACCGGGCCGGCGCCCAATTCGCCGCCATTATACAGCTTGACGGTGACTTCGCCCTTGGTGGCCTCATCGACGGCCTTGGCGAAAGGATCGAATGCGCCCGCGACATAGGGATGGGTCGGCGGCATGAAGTTGGCGAACTTCAGTTCCTCGGCCAGCGTGGCGGTAGTGCCTAGCGCCAGCGCAAGAGCAGCCAGCTTGAAAGCGGATCTCATGTCTTTCCTCCCGTTGGCGGGTCGTTTTTCGCCCGCATATGGGGGATGGTTACGGCGGCCAGCCGGCCCGCGACCAATTCAAAGCCGTCATCTCGCCATAATTTTGCGCTATAGCTGTTATGATTTGACTGACATGGTGTCGGATAATCAAATACATCTATAGCACAAACTTATCGCGTGCCCCGCCCTTCCAATTTGCGCATCCGGAGCAGGAAGGACAGTTTGCGGGCAACCGATCCGGAGGAAAGAATGACCACCAAGAAAACCGCCCTTGTCATCTCGGCCCATGCCGCGGATTTCGTCTGGCGCTGCGGGGGCGCCATCGCGCTGCATGCCGAGATGGGCTATGATGTCACCGTGGTCTGCCTGTCCTTTGGTGAGCGGGGCGAAAGCGCGAAGCTGTGGAAAGACCCCGGCATGACGCTGGAACAGGTCAAATCCGCCCGCCGCGCTGAATCCGAGGGTGCCGCGCGTGCTTTGGGCGTGCATGACCTGATCGAGTTCGATCTGGGCGACTATCCCTTGCACCTGTCGCAGGATGACAAGTTCCGGTTGGTCGACGTGATCCGCAAGGTCCAGCCCAGTTTCATGCTGAGCCACAGCCAGTATGACCCCTATAACACCGACCACATGTATGCGACGCAGGTGGCGCTGGAATGCCGCATGATCGCCCAGGCCTGGGGCCATAACCCGGGCGAGAAGGTGTTGGGCGCGCCCCAGCTATACCTGTTCGAGCCGCATCAGACCGAGCAGATGAGCTGGAAGCCCGACACCTTCCTCGACATCACGCCCGTCTGGGACAAGAAGCGCGCCGCCATCGAATGCATGGAGGGGCAGGAGCATCTGTGGGAATACTACACGCGCGTGGCCGAGAACCGCGCCAACCACTTCATGCGCAATTCGGGCGGCCAGTCGGGCGGGCGCAAGGCGCACTATGCCGAAGGGTTCCAGTCGGTCTTCCCGCGCACGGTGGATGAACTGTGATGGATGCCTGCCATGACATCGCGCATCTCGGCCATGTCGAGATGCTGACCGACCGCTTCGACGAAAGTCTTGATTTCTTTACCCGTGTCTATGGATTGAAGCTGTCGGGGCGCGACGAGGGCAGCGCCTATCTGCGGGCCTGGGACGATTACGAACATGCCTCGCTAAAACTGGCGCGGGCGGATCGGACCGGCATCGGCCATGTTGCCTATCGGGCGGCCTCACCCGAGGCCTTGGCACGTCGCGTCACCGCGATCGAGGCTTCGGACTACAAGGTCCACGGCTGGGTGGATGGCGATCAATCGCATGGCCGCGCTTTTCGCTTCGAAGATCCTTTCGGTCATGTCTTCGAAATCTATTACGACACTGTCTGGTATCAGGCCCCAGAAGCTGAACGCGCCGCGCTGAAGAACACCGCCAGCGCCTTTACCGGGGCCGCGCCGCGCAGGCTCGACCACCTGAATCTGCTGGCCTCGGATGTGGCCGAGTTCCGGCGCTTCATGGAGACCTGTCTTGGCGCGCGCGTGACCGAGATGATCCAGCTGAACAATGGCCGGATCGGCGGTTGCTGGTTCACCGTCAACAACAAGACCTATGATCTGGCCTGCACCGAGGAGCATGGCGGCGGTCAGGGACGCCTGCATCACGTGACCTACGCCACCGACCAGCGCGAGGACATCCTGCGCGCCGCCGACATCTTTCTGCAGAACGGCGTCCATATAGAGACCGGCCCGCATAAGCACGCCATTCAGGGGACGTTCTTTCTTTACGTATGGGAGCCAGCTGGCAACCGGGTGGAGCTGGCCAATTCCGGGGCGCGGCTGATCCTTGCCCCCGACTGGCAGCCGATCATCTGGACCGAGGCCGACCGCAGGAAGGGTCAGGCCTGGGGGCTGAAAACCATCGAGACATTCCACACCCACGGCACGCCGCCCGTGCAGAAAGGCTGAGCCATGGCCAAGGTAGTTCAGAACATCACCCGTGCCGATGACGCGGTCATCGCTGGCCTCGCCGAAGCCGGAGTGGCGACAGTGCATGAGGTGCAGGGGCGTATCGGCTGTCTGGCAAGCTATCTGCGCCCGATCTGGTCGGGCGCGCGCATCGCAGGTTCGGCGGTCACGATCAGCGCACCGCCCGGCGACAATTGGATGCTGCATGTCGCCATCGAACAATTGCGCGAGGGGGACATTCTGGTCCTCGCCCCGACTTCGCCTTGCGACAATGGCTATTTCGGCGACCTGCTGGCGACCAGTGCAATGGCACGGGGGTGCCGGGGTTTGGTGATCGATGCTGGCGTGCGCGATATCCGCGACCTGACCGCGATGGGCTTTCCGGTCTGGTCCAAAGCGATCAGCGCACAGGGCACGGTCAAGGAGACGCTCGGCTCGGTCAATGTGCCCATTGTCTGCGGCGGGCAGGCGATCGAGGCCGGCGATGTAATCGTCGCCGACGATGACGGGGTTTGCGTCGTCCGCTGCGTCGACGCCGCAACCGTGCTGGAGGCGGTGCGCAAGCGCATGGATGCCGAAGAGGCCAAACGCCAAAGATTGGCGGCCGGGGAACTGGGGCTCGACATCTATGACATGCGCCCCCGACTTGAGGCCAAAGGGTTGAAATATGTCTGAGAAAGGCCGGGGGCGCTGCCCCCGAACCCCCGGGATATTTGTACAAGAAAGAATGAGGGGCGAATGAGCGAGGTTGGCATTCCCTGCCTGTGGATGCGGGGCGGGACCTCGAAGGGGGCGTATTTTCTGGCCTCGGATTTGCCGGAAGCCGCGCCCGAGCGGGACGCGCTGCTGCTGCGGATCATGGGCAGTCCCGATCCGCGCCAGATCGACGGGATAGGCGGGGGCGATCCCTTGACCTCAAAGGTGGCGGTGCTGTCGCCTTCATCGCGTGCGGATGCCGATGTAGATTACCTGTTCCTGCAGGTTTTTGTCGACCAAGCTTTGGTTTCGGATGCGCAGGGTTGCGGGAATATTCTGGCCGGGGTCGGGCCTGCCGCGATCGAGCGCGGGTTGGTTTCAGCCCAACCCGGTCAGACCCCGGTCCGCATCCATATGCTGAATACGGGTGAAGTCGCGATGGCGCTGGTGAAAACGCCGGGCGGTCGGGTCGACTATTCGGGCAACGCCGCCATTGACGGTGTCCCCGGTTCGGCGGCCGCGATCCCGCTGATGTTTCAGGATATTGCCGGATCGATGTGTGGCGCATTGTTGCCGACCGGCCATTTGGTGGATGTGATTGCTGGGGTGGAGTGCACGCTGATCGACAATGGCATGCCCTGCGTCATCATGCGGGCCAGCGATTTTGGCCTGACCGGGCAGGAAAGTCGCGAGGAACTGGAGGCTGATGCCGCGCTGCGGGCACGGGTCGAGGGCATACGCATGCAGGCGGGGCCCCTGATGCGACTTGGGGATGTGGTGGATAAATCCGCGCCCAAGATGACACTGGTTTCGGCACCTGTGCAAGGTGGGACGATCAACACGCGCAGCTTCATTCCTCATCGCGCCCATGCCTCGATCGGAGTCTTTGCTGCGGTCAGCGTGGCGACCGCCTGTACACTGCCAGGATCGCCCGCGGCGGATCTGGCAGTTCTGCCGACGGATGGCCGCTATCTGATCGAGCATCCAACGGGGGCTGCCGAGGTGCTGATCACCCAAGATGCCGAGGGACGGATCATCGGTGCGGGCACCTTGCGCACCGCCCGCAAATTGTTCGATGGTCATGTCTATCCCCGCGACGAGGCAGGATGAACATGGGCTGGAGCGCCGCGCAATATTCACGGTTTCTGGACGACCGGACGCGGCCCGCCCGCGACCTGCTGCATGCGGTGCCGCTGGAGGCACCCGGTCAGGTGGTCGATCTGGGCTGCGGGCCCGGAAACTCGACCGCGCTGCTGGTCGAGCGCTTTCCAGAAGCACAGGTTATCGGTCTGGATTCCGACCCTGACATGATCGCGACGGCGCAGCGGAACCTGCCCGAATGCCGCTTTGAGATGACGCGGATCGAAGATTGGCTGCCAGAAGTGCTGCCTGACCTGATCTTTGCCAATGCCTCGCTGCAATGGGTCGATGATCACGAGACGCTATTCCCACATCTGCTGGATCTGGTCGCGCCGGGTGGCGCATTGGCGGTGCAGATGCCCGACAATCTGGACGAGCCTTCGCATCGCGCGATGCGCGAGGTTGCATCGCACCCGCGTTGGTCGGCACGGCTGGTTCAGGCAAATGCCCGGCGTCAGCCGTTGATTCCGGCGCATCGGCTGCATGCCCTGCTGCGCCCGCTTTGCACCAAGGTGGATGTCTGGCGCACGATCTATCATTTCGAACTCGCAGGCGTGGATGCCATCGTCGAATGGTTCAAGGGTTCAGCTTTGCGACCCTATCTTGAGGCGCTGACCGAGGAGGAAGGGCGGCAGTTCCTGCTGACCTATCGCGAGGAAATCGCGCCATTTTACCCGGAATGCGATGGTCGCGCGTTACTGGCTTTTCCTCGGTTCTTCCTTGTCGCCAGTCGGGCTTGATCCGGCACCCAGCTTTTCCTAGTCAGGGGGCGAACCGCCAGGAGGGGCAGGATGGGACCGTTTCGATGCATTGCCGATCTGCGGGGTACGCTGCTGGAAAGCCCGGTCTGGGACGCAAGGCGCGGCGCGATTTTCCTGTGCGACATCGAGGGCGCGCGCATCCATGAGGTCGGCCTGGAGGACGGGCCACGTCGGGTCTGGCAATTCGACGACAAGGTAGCGTCGCTGGGGCTATGCGACAGCGGCCGGCTGGTCGTGGCACTGGCACGCGAGGTGGTGCTGTTCGACCCCGAAACCGGCGGACAGGAGACATTGTGGTCTGGGTTCAGCGAATCCAAAGCGTCGCGGCTGAATGACGGCAAGGTCGGCCCGGACGGAGCGTTCTGGGTTGGCAGCATGAATGGCGCGCCCGACCGCGCGCAAACCGCGCGGCTATATCGCATCGACATGACGGGACGTGCCGAGATCAGGGCCGAGGAACTGTTGACCTCGAACGGGCTGGCCTGGAGCACCGATGGCCGCACGATGTTTCACAGTGACTCGCAGCTGTCCTGGCTTGAGCGGCGGGATTTCGACCCCGAGACGGGCGGACTGGGCGCGCCCATCCGCCTGCGCGATCTGGACGATGCCCAGGGCCGTGCCGATGGCGGGGCGACGGATGCCGAGGGTGGCTATTGGAGTGCGGGTGTCTCGGCCGGGGTGCTGAACCGCTACGACCGGGACGGCGCAGTGCTGCAGCGCCTGCCCATGCCGGTTCCGGGGCCGACCATGCCCTGTTTTTGTGGCGATGGACTGCGGCAGATTGCTGTCACCTCGCATCGGCGCTGGCCCGACCAGACCCTTGCCGCCGCCCCGTGGTCAGGCGGATTGATATTGGCTAACAGTCCGGTCGCGGGCGTGCCCGTCAAGCGGATGAAGGGGTTGTGACGACCCCGCCTTGCCCGCCATCCGCCTTGCGCCTAGGGTCGCCCGCAGACCGCATTCCAGCCGGAGCCGCAGATGATCGCGCTTGAAACTGACCACTACCGCCTGACCGTCGATCCCGATCTGGGGGCGACGATCCTGACTGCGGACTGGCGGGATGGCGACGATTGGCTGCCGATCCTTGAGCCGCTGGTTACGCCCGAGGCCGGGTTGAAGGCGGGCTGCTTCGTGATGGCCCCATTCGCCAATCGCATCGATCACGGGCGCTTCGCCTTTGACGGGCAAAGCTTCCAGTTGCCGATCAACAATCCCGCCGAGGACATGGCGATCCACGGCTTTGCCCGCAATCGGGAATGGCTCGTGGCCGAACATCGCCCAGATTTTGCACGGCTGGTTCTGCTATTGAACGAACCCGATCTGCCTTGGCGGTTTGAATTGGTGCAAGAGATCGCGATTGAGGCTGACGGCATCACCGTCACCCTGACGATGACCAATTTCGGCGACAGTGCCATGCCCTTTGGTTTCGGCCTGCATCCATGGTTTCCGAAGCCGCGACAGACCCGGCTGGCCTTTGAGGCGATCGGGGCGCATGTAAAGGATGCACGCGGCCTTCCCCTGCCCCAGACGCAGCCCGTTGCGGGCATGTCGGCGGCGGACCAGCAACCGTTGGACCTGTTGCCGCGACTGGATGCCAGCTTTGCCGGTTGGCAAGACCGGCGGGCGGTGCTGCGCTGGCCGGGACATGAGGTCGAACTGACCGCCACCGGCGCGCTGCGCCACCTGCATGTCTTCAACCCCGACGACCGCGCGGTTTTCTGCGTCGAACCGGTCAGCCATCTGCCCGATGCCGTGAACCGCCCCGAGCTGGGCGAGGATGCGCAGATGACCGTGCTGATGCCAGGCGAACACCTGCAGGGTGGGATGCATCTGACGGCGCGCAGGACCTAAGGCCAGGCGGCGTAGCTGGTCGAGGTGCTGGGTCGCCGGGCCGGCGCGCCGAGGCGATGCGCGCGGGGGGAACGCCCGGTCTCGCGCTTGAAGAAGCGGCTGAAATAGGCCGGATCGCTGAAGCCAAGCGTCTCGGCGATCTCACCGATCTGCAGCGGGCTTTGGTCCAGCAACCGCATCGCCTCGGCGGCTAGGCGCTGGTTGATGAATTCCATCGGTGAACGTCCGGTGGCGCGGCGGATTGCGGTGTTCAGCCGGTCGGGCGTCACCCCCAGAAGCTGTGCGTATTCCGCAACTGGCCAATGCTGGCGGGCATGAAGCTCGACCAGATGGGCAAAACCGCGGACCACGCTGCGCGGGGTGGCGCGTGACACTTCGGTCAGGGGCGAGGCCAGCCGCCATATCTCGATCAGCAGCAGGGCAAGGTGATGGCGCACAGCCTCATGCGCGCCGGGTGCATCGTTGCGCAATTCGGTCTCAATCGCGCCAAGCATCGCGGCCAGTCGCCGCGCGTCAGCCACGGTGATCGCCGCGCCAAGGATCGGGCGACCAATGGCATCGCGGACTGGCACGAACAGCGCGCCACTGGGCATGGCCGAAGCCAGCAGCGAATCCTGCGCCGAGACGGCCCCGCCCTCGGCCCCGGCGTCGAAAACGATAGCGCCGGTTTCGCCCGCCGGAAGAAAGACGATGGCGGGTCCGTCCAGCCTGACCTCGTGCTGGCCCAACCGGATCGAGCCGCTGCCCGAAACCAGCACAAATATCCGGTTTCGTCCGCCGCGAAAGGTCCATTCCGTGCGCAGCAGACTGCCCAGAAACAGCCGCGCCTCGAGCGGCTCGGACATGGGCGGCGGTACGGGAGACGGGGTGGATGCAGGTGCAGTGGAGTGAGTCATGGTCCGTGAAAAATACAAATATCTCTTGTAGAAGTCTATTCTGGCGGCTGATGCGCGGGCCTATCCTTATCGACAGCAAGGAAGTCGGAGGGGAGCCGGATTCCATGCGCCAAGGGTCCGCGCCATGCGGATCACAGGGGGAGGGGAAACAAGATGATCAGCATGAAACGCAGAGTTCTTCTGCGAACGGGTGCGGTTGCCGCGGTGACGGTTGCCACCGGCTTTGGCCGTGCGGCATGGGCCGAGGAGCGCAAATCCATCCGCATCGGCTATGCGATTTCCAAGACCGGTCCAAATGCAGGCGGGGCGGGCATCACCACATTGCCGAACTACCTGCTTTGGGCCAAGGACGTGCAGGATGCAGGCGGACTTGAGCTGCCCGATGGCAGCCGCCTGCCACTGGAGATCGTCGAATATGACGACCGTTCCTCGGCCGAGGAAGTCGTGCGCGCGATCGAGCGGTTGGCCAATGAGGACAAGGTCGACTTCATCCTTGCCCCATGGGGCACGGGTTTCAACCTGGCCGCAGCGCCCCTGTTCGACCGCTACGGCTATCCGCAACTGGCAGTCTCGGCGGTGACGGACAAGGCCCCGGATTTCGTCAAGCGCTGGAAGAAAAGCTTCTGGATGCTGGGCGGTGGCCATGACTATGCGAAAGCGCTGGCCGCGATCATGGCCGATGCGGGCAAGGCCGGGACACTGAACGGCAAGGTCGCAATGGTTTCGGTCGCAGACGGGTTCGGGATCGATCTGGTCAGCGCCGCCCGCCCCGCCTTTGAGGAAGCCGGGATCGAGGTTGTCTATGACAAGACCTACCCGGTCGGGACCTCGGATTTCACGCCGATGATCAATGAGGCCAAGGCCAGCGGCGCCGACAGCTTCGTGGCCTTCTCGTATCCGCCGGACACGTTTGCCATCACCCAGCAGGCCCAAGTCGCAGATTTCAATCCCAAGCTGCTCTATCTGGGCGTCGGCACCGGCTTTCCGGTCTATGCCAAGAACAATAGCGAGAACGCGACCGGCATCCTCAGCCTGGGCGGCATCGATCCGGCCAATGCCGCCAATGCCGATTACCGCAAGCGCCATGAGGCCGTGACCGGCATCGCCCCCGATTACTGGGGCAGCGTCATCACCTATGCCAGCCTGCAAATGTTGCAGGAAGCGATCCGCCGCAAGGGTCTGGACCGCGAGGCCGTGGCCGCCGAGATCGCCTCCGGCAGCTTCGAAACCGTGCTGGGTGAGACCAAGCTTGAGGACAACCAACTGCGCAAGCTGTGGTGGACTGGGCAATGGCAGAATGGCCAGTTCGTCGGCATCGCGCCTGGCGACCGCGCCGGCGCCAGCCAATTGGTTCTTCCGCGCCAGTCTTGGAAAAAGGCCTGACTGCATCCCTGACACGGCAGGGGCCGGACCATCCGGCCCTTGCAGGAAGTGATCGAAGGAGAAGGTGTGATGCTCGTCACGGCCGTTCTGTCCGGGCTGGTGCTTGGCGGAACCTATGCGCTGCTCGCCATGGGGCTGACGCTACAATACGGAATCGCCCGGATCATGAACCTGGCCTATGGCGAGCTGATCATCGTGGCGGCCTTTTTGTCCTATGCGCTGTTCACCTATGCCGGGATCAGCCCGGTCTGGGCCCTGCTGATCGCCCTGCCCGGCGGATTTGTCCTTGGCTATGCGATTTATGGCTTGTTGATGGCCCCGCTGGTCCGCCGCGCAAGGAATGCCGCGAGTCTGGAGATCGACTCGATCCTTACCACATTCGGGCTGCTTTTCGTCATTCAGGGCCTTCTGCTGGTGACGTTCGGCGCGAATTTCACCAGCTACAGCTATCTCAATGACGCCGTGCAGATCTTTGGCACAAGGCTGGCGGCGAACCGGCTGCTGGCGCTGGTTCTGGCTGTGGTGCTGGGGGCTGCGATCTATCTGGTCCTGACCCGCACCCTATGGGGGACGGCATTGCGCGCGGTCGCGGTCGCGCCCGGATCGGCCCCGCTGGTCGGCATCGATGTCGAGCGCGCCGCACGCATGGCCTTTGCGCTGGGGGGCGCGCTGGCGGCGGCGGGCGGCGTCGTGATCTCGATGTATCAGACCTTTACCGCGACCTCGGGCGTCGTTTTCACGATGAAGGCGCTGATCATCGTCATCATGGGCGGCGTCGGGAATATTCTTGGTGCGCTGTCCGCCGGGCTGCTGCTGGGACTGGCCGAGACCATGGTTGCGACCTATGTCGACCCCGGCCTGACTTTGGCCACCACCTATGGCCTGTTTCTGGCCGTGCTGCTGTGGCGACCCACCGGCCTGTTTGGGAGGGCGGTTCGTTGACGCCGCGTTTTCTATTGGAAATCAGCGCGTTCATTGCGGTCATCGCCGCGCTGGCACTGCTGCCGCTTTTTGCCAGCCCCTACGGCATCACGCTGATGATCGGGATGCTGGGCTATGTCGCGCTGGCGATCGGCTGGGCTCTGTTCTCGGGCCCGACGCGCTATGTGTCCTTGGCAACCGTCGCCTTCTTCGGGATCGGTGCCTATACCTGCGCCGTCTTCAGCGAAGTACTGGCCTATCCGCTGCTGCTTCTGGTCGCGGGGCTGATCGGCCTTGGGGTGGCATTGGTCGTCGGGCTGGCGACGCTGCGGCTGGCAGGGGTCTATTTCGTGATCTTCACCTTTGGTCTGGCCGAACTGATCCGTCAGCTCGTCACCTGGTATGAGGTCAATATCACCGGCACGCTCGGCCGCTACATCTTCCTGCCGGTCACGCCCGAGGGCATCTACTGGCAGCTTCTGGCGCTGACCGCCGCAGCATTCGCGATGTCTTGGGCCATTAGCCGTTCCCGCCTTGGGCTGGCCCTGAAGGTCATCGGTGAGGATGAGGTCGTGGCCAGCCACAGCGGTATCGACATCGCACGGGTCAAACTGGGGCTGTTCGCGCTGAGTGCGGTGATCATGACGCTGGTCGGCGCGATTCAGGCCCCGCGCTGGACCTATGTCGAGCCGTCGATCGCCTTCAACCCGACGGTATCCTTCCTGACGCTGATCATGGCGCTCTTGGGCGGGGCGAACCGGCTGATGGGGCCAATCCTTGGTGCCGTACCGTTGTTCCTGCTGTTCGAGTGGCTTTCGGCCAATTTCCCGAACCATTACTCGATCATCCTTGGGCTGATCTTTATCACCATCGTCTTTGTTCTGCCGAACGGCGTTCTGGATTTCATCGAGAAAGGCTGGGCGCGCCGCCTGCCTGTCGCCAAACCCGCCGAGGTCCATAAATGAGCCCGTTCCTTCAGGTATCCGGGCTGACCCGGCGCTTTGGCGGACTGGTTGCGGTCAACGACCTGTCCTTCTCGGTGGCCAAGGGCGAGATCGTGGGTTTGCTTGGCCCTAATGGCTCGGGCAAAACGACGGTGCTGAACATGATCTCGGGGCATCTGCCGCCATCGGACGGGCAGATCGCGCTGGCCGATACCCGTCTTTCGGGGCTGGGGCCGCACAAGATCGCGCGACAAGGGGTGGCGCGGACCTTTCAACTGGTGCGCGCCCTGCCCTCGCTAAGCGTGACGGAAAACGTCATCGTGGCGCTGGCCTTTGGCCGCAAGCGTCTATGGGGCGAGGCGGCCCGGCTTGAAGCGCTGAAGCGACTTGAGCAGGTGGGTCTGGCCCATCGCGCGGGCCAACAAGCCGGCGACCTGACCTATATCGACCAGAAGCGCATGGAACTCGCGCGGGCGCTGGCCGCGGACCCACAGCTATTGCTGTTGGACGAATGGCTGGCCGGACTGAACCCGACCGAGCTGCAGACCGGGATCGAGCTGATCCGCGGGCTGAAATCCTCGGGCATCACCATTCTGATGGTCGAGCATGTCATGGAGGCGATCCGCGCATTGTGCGGGCGCTGCGTCATCATGAATGCCGGGATCAAGATCGCCGACGCGCCCACCGCCGAGGCCCTGTCCGATCCCGCCGTCGTCACCGCCTATCTGGGAGAGCAGCATGCTTGAGGTGAAGGGCCTGTCCCTGCATTACGGCCGCCATGTGGCGCTGGACAAGGTCTCGCTGAAGGTCGGCAAGGCCGAAACCGTGGTGATCCTAGGCGCGAACGGGGCGGGGAAATCCTCGTTGCTGAAAAGCATCGCCGGGTTGGTGCACGGTGATCCCGGCGCGCGCATCAGCTTCA
The DNA here is from genome assembly GCF_009711205.1 of Paracoccus litorisediminis. Lineage (GTDB taxonomy): Bacteria > Pseudomonadota > Alphaproteobacteria > Rhodobacterales > Rhodobacteraceae > Paracoccus > Paracoccus litorisediminis. Next base: position 213,743 of record NZ_WMIG01000006.1, read on the forward strand.
ACGGCGTGCCGATCCAGACTGCCTCGCCCCATCACGTGCTGGAAACCGGGATCGCACTGGTTCCCGAAGGGCGCGGGATTTTTGGCGATCTGACGGTGGCGGAAAATCTAGCGCTCGGGGCCTATGCCCGCCGCGCAAGGGACCAACGTGAGGCCGGGTTTGAGCTGGTCTTCAGCCTGTTCCCCCGCTTGGCCGAGCGTCGCCGCCAATTCGTCAACACCATGTCCGGGGGCGAACAGCAGATGGTTGCGATCGGCCGCGCCTTGATGTCGCGACCGGAACTGCTGATGCTGGACGAGCCCAGCCTTGGCCTTGCACCGGTGGTCGTGGGCGAATTGTTTCGCAGCCTCGACCGGATCCGGCAGACGGGCTTGTCGCTGCTGATCGTCGAGCAGAATGTCGGCATGAGTCTGGCCATCGCCGATCGCGGCTATCTTGCCGAGGCCGGGCGCATTACCGGCGAGGGGCCTGCCCCAGAATTGCTGAACGACCCCGCCGTCAAGCGCGCCTTCCTTGGCGCCACGGCCTGACAGAATCCCCGGAAGGAGACCGAGATGAACATGCTGGGACTGAAGATCGACAATGCCGAGGTCGAAGCCGCCGGAGGCCGCCGCTTTGAACGGCTGAACCCGATTTCGGGCGAATTGGCGACGACGGTTGCCGCGGCCTCGGTCGAGGATGCCCGCGCCGCCGCCAATTCAGCCGCCCGCGCCTTTCCGGCATGGTCGGCAACCGGACCGGGTGAGCGTCGCCGCTTGCTGAACGCTGCCGCCGACCGGCTGCAGGAACGCGCCGGAGAGTTCGTTCTGGCCATGGCCGAGGAAACCGGCGCGACCGCAGGCTGGGCGATGTTCAACGTCAAGCTCGCCTCGGACATGCTGCGCGAAGCCGCGTCATTGACCACCCAGATCGCGGGCGAGGTCATCCCCTCGAATCGGCCCGGCAGCCTTGCGATGGCCGTGCGCCAACCTGCCGGGGTGGTGCTGTCCATGGCACCGTGGAACGCGCCGGTCATTCTGGGGGTCCGGTCGCTGGCTACCCCGCTGGCCTGCGGCAATACCGTGGTCATGAAGACGTCCGAGATTTGCCCGCGCACCCATCGCCTGATCGTGGACGCGCTGCATGACGCGGGCTTCCCGCCTGGCGTGGTCAACGCGATCTCGAACGCACCCGAGGACGCGGGCGAGATCGTCGAGGCGCTGATCGCCCATCCCGCCGTGCGGCGGGTGAACTTCACCGGCTCGACCCGTGTGGGCCGGATCATCGCGGAAACCGCCGGTCGCCACCTGAAGCCCGCACTGCTGGAACTGGGTGGCAAGGCGCCCTTCATCGTGCTGGACGATGCCGATCTGGATCAGGCGGTCGCAGCGGCGGCCTTTGGCTCCTACATGAACCAAGGCCAGATTTGCATGTCAACGGAACGAATTGTGGTCGATCAGACCATTGCTGATGAATTTGTCGGGAAACTTGCCGCCAAGGTGGAAACCTTGAAGGCGGGCGATCCGCGCCGCAGCGATACGCCACTGGGTTCGGTCGTCGATGCCGCCGCCGCACAGCGCATCAACTCTCTGATCCGGGATGCGGTCTCAAAAGGCGCGCGGCTGGTCGCTGGCGGACGGATCGACGGCACCATCGTTGATGCAACACTGATCGACCATGTCCGCCCCGCCATGCGGCTTTACGGCGAGGAAAGCTTTGGCCCCGTCGTTTCGGTGATCCGGGTCGGCTCGATCGACGAGGCGGTCAGGATCGCCAATGACACCGAATATGGCCTGTCGGCGGCGGTCTTTGGCCGCGACATCAACCGTGCCATGAGCGTGGCCCGGCGGATCGAATCCGGCATCTGCCATATCAATGGCCCGACCGTCCATGATGAGGCGCAGATGCCCTTTGGCGGGGTCAAGGCCTCGGGCTATGGGCGCTTCGGCGGCAAGGCAGGCATCGCCGAGTTCACCGAGCTGCGCTGGATCACCATTCAGGACGGCCCGATCCATTACCCGATCTGACAACAGCTGGGGGATGCCATGGATGACGGAAAGCCCGTGACGATCACCGCCGGAGGCGCGCTGCTGGCCCGGCTGAAGGCGGTTGGCGTCGATTACATCTTTGCCAATTCCGGCACGGACTTCCCGCCAATCATCGAGGGGCTGGCCGAGGCCGAGGCACAGCGCGTCCCCCTGCCCCGCGCCATCGTCATCCCGCATGAAAGCGCGGCCATGGGCATGGCGCATGGCTATGCGCTGGCGACGGGGCAACCGCAGGCGGTCATGGCGCATACGAATGTGGGATTGGCCAATTGCGCCATTGGCGCGATCAACGCCGCAACCGAGCATATTCCCGTCCTGCTGTTTTCCGGTCGAACGCCAGTGACCGAAAAGGGCCATTTCGGCTCTCGCACTGTGCCGATCGGCTGGGGGCAGGAAATGCGCGACCAGACGGCGCTGGTCCGCGAGGCAGTGAAATGGGACGATGAGCTGCGCGTGCCCGAACATGTCGGACCGACCGTTGACCGCGCTTTCGCCATTGCCAGCTCGACCCCACGTGGCCCGGTCTATGTCAGCCTGCCACGAGAGGTGTTGTGCCAGCCCTGCCCCGTCGAGGGACTGGATGCGCCGCCCTCGATGTCCCCTGCCCTGCATTTCCCCGACCCGTCGGCAATCCATGAGGTCGCGCGGCTGCTGGCCGGTGCCAGCCATCCGGTCATCTTTGCCCAACGCGGTGCGGGCTCGGCCGAGGGCTTTGCCGCGCTGGCTGAACTGGCCGGGGATTGGGGCATTCCGGTATGCCAATACTGGGCCGTCCAGCTGGCCATGGCGACAGATCATCCGATGGCGGCGGAACCGGATCCGGCACCGTTGCTGGCCCAGGCAGATGTCATTCTGGTGCTGGATGCGCTGGCGCCGTGGTCACCAGACATCCATCCCTTGCGACCGGGCTGCAAGGTCATCCAGATGGGTCAGGACCCGCTGTTTCAGCGATCACCGGTACGGCATTTCCGTTCGGATCTGACCATCGCCTGCGATCTGGATCAGGGACTGATCGCCTTGCGGGATACAATGGCGATGCTGGTCAGAACTGCCGGAACCGTAGAAAGGGTCGCGCAGGTCACCGCCCGTAACGCAGCAGCACGCAAAACGGTTCTGAAACGCGCCGAGGCCGGACGCGGCGCGCCGATGACCAAGGAATGGGTCAGCCTGTGCCTGTCGCGTGTGCTGGACGGCCGCAAGGCCACCGTTCTGTCGGAACTCGGCTGCCCCCTGCCCCCGATGAAACTAAGCGATCATCGCGCGTGGTATCAGGAGCCTCATTCCGGCGGGCTGGGCTGGTCATTCCCTGCGGCACTGGGGATGCAGCTGGCCGATCCCTCGCGACTGGTGGTCGCGACAATGGGCGACGGGTCCTATATGTTTTCGAACCCGGTCGCCTGCCATCAGATAGCCGAGGCGCTGCGCCTGCCTGTCCTGGTGATGATCCTGAACAACGGCGAATGGGGGGCAGTGCGGCAGTCCGTCACCGGACTTTACCCTGATGGCTTTGCCGCACGGGCGAACCGGATGCCACTGACCTCGCTGGCGCCCCTGCCCGACTTCACCATGATCGCATGCGCCAGCCGCGCCCATGCCGAGCGTGTCGAGGATGGCGATGCGTTGTCCGCCGCAATCGCTCGAGCACTCAACCAGATCGCCAGCGGTAGCCCTGCACTGCTTGACATCCAGATACGCGCCTAAGCCCATTCCCGCCTACAGGAGAGCAAGATGCCGGAACGCGCTACCACGGAGTTCTGGAAAGACCTGAAGCCAATCACTCGGGTCTTTCAGCCGGACGCCCTTCCCGAAGTTTACATGGCCAATGCCCCAACCGAAGATGAGCGCTACTATGTGCCCTTCACCGACACGGTGTCGTCCCGTCCTCTGTGGATATCACCCACGCAGAACAAGTGGTGTGACATCCTGATGGCGAAAAGCGCGGGTCTGGTGAACCGCCACTATCACCCGCATGAGGTCTTTGCCTACACGATCTCGGGGAAATGGGGCTATCTGGAGCATGACTGGACCGCGACAGCGGGCGATTTCGTTTACGAGACGCCCGGCGAGGGCCACACGCTGATCGCCTATGAACATGACGAGCCGATGCGGGTCTTCTTTCAAGTCACCGGCCCGCTGATCTGGCTGGACGAGGCAGGCGAACCGAATGGATTTTTCGACGTGCACAACTACATCGAGCTTTGCCGCAACCATTACGACAAAGTTGGGTTGGGCCGTGGCTACATCGACAGCCTGTTCCGTTAGGGCCTGCTTCCGCAGCTTACCCGGCGGCCTCCCGGCCGGCGTAGCGAGTGTGCTATCTGAAGCACGATTTTATCGGCACGGATGCTGCAATCAGGGGTGTCCATCAAGGCGTTGCATTGAAGTGGCGTTTTGGGGCTGCAAGTACAGAGTTTATCGGATCGCCGATGATCGGGAAGGCTGCGCTGAAAGCCATCGCTTCGAGAGACGTGCACCAAGGGCAACAACCCGACCTTTGACAGCTTCCGCGAAGAACTCAGGAACTGCGCCATAGTCGCGAGGTCGTCAGCGGCTCCATATTGGTTTTGTCGATGACGTCGAACTGGCGGATGCGAGACTGATCATTGGGCCAAAACCGGATTGTCCTGAGTGCCTGCCATCAGGGCCTACGGGACAGATCTATTTGATTGATGGCAAGCGGGGTTTCTTGCTCATCTTAGCGTTCAAGGAGCGAATATAGGCACGAAAACCGTCGATCAGAAAGCTGCTGCCGATCATTCAGTGAGAGACATTTGCCGCGCGACGCGAAAGGTGCACTCGGCCGAGGATAAGGTCCGGATTATGTTAGCTGGATTGCGCGACAAGGACAGCACTGCCGAACTGTACCGACGATAAGGGATCGCCCAAAGCGGCTATTTCAGTCGATCGAAGAAGTTCCTCGGTGAGGCATGACCGCCACCGGTTCAAGGTCATGCCGAATGGAAAGAGGCGTCTGGCGGGAGACACACAGTCAGGCAGGCAAACAGTGCCGAGGTGAAAGACCTGCGCCCCGAGGCCGCCGCGCTGAAAGAGGTCGTCGTCGATCTCGCCCTCGAGAACCGATTGCTGAAAAATGCATGAACGGGGCTGAGGGCTGCGACGAATAAGATATCCCGCTTTGGAGAAGGTCGAAATCATTCGGCTGATTGAGGGGGCGGATCTTTCGATGTGAGAAACCTTGGCAAAGCTGGGGATTCCAGCCCCCTATCGCTACGTATGATCTGTACGCGTCAGTCGGCCCTGAAGGGCTTGAGGACGGTCAAGTTGGACGAGCCAGGTCTGGAACTGTATTCCGGATGAGGTGCGGGGCCAGATCATCGAGAGGGCCCTGGATGGTGAGGGCCTGTCCGCCATCGTCCCAGGCATGGCCCCGAACGAACCGTCGCCACGGAAATTAACCATGCAATTTGCAGGCACCAAAAGTTTTTCCAGAAGCTTCCGTGTGTTGGATGCTCAAAGCGCATGCCTGATCACCAGCCCGCCCATATCGTGATCAAGGCTGGCGAGAAGTTGCAGAACAAGACTACGGCGCCGAACCAGATGTGGCAGACCTAATTCACCTATCTAAAAGTCATCGGCTGGGGCTGGTTCAATCTCTCGACGTCTATTCCTGACTCACATCGTCGGCTGGCCACCCTGCGCCTACATGAAGGTGGCTGACGTGACCAGCACCGTAGGCAAGGCGCTGGATGCTTCAGAACAGCGCCGTGCCTCATCATAAGCTGCGCCTGCTCTCCGATAGGGCGAAGCCTATATCGCGGGGGATCTGGCCGACTGGCTTGAGGAAAGGGGCGTGGAACAGGTCCATGGCACCCCCGGATATCCCCAGACCCAAGACAAGATCGAACGCTTGCATTAGAGGCTGAAGAACCGGATCCTGCTGAGAACTTCCACCTTCATGGCCAACTCGAAGAAGCGATCGACGCCTTTGTCGATCATTTTAATAACCATCGGCTTCACGAGAGTCTCGGTAACTTGCCCCCGGCAGATGCCTATTTCGGGCGAGGTCGCAAAATCCTGGCAGAAAGGGAGAAGATCAGATGCTCTGCCCCCTCGAAACTGGACCGTTTGAAGCTAGAGTTTTCGGCTAACCTTCCCCGGCTGGGACAGGAACTGAAAACGATGAAGGCATCGAAGTTCACGGAAGCGCAGAAGGCGTTCATTCTGAAGCAGGGCGAGGAAGGCACATCAGTTGCCGAGATTTGTTGGAAGGCCGGGATCGGCCAGTCGACCTATTTCGCCTGGAAGAAGAAGTGTGGCGGGCTGCTGCCCGATGAGATGCGCCGGCTCAAGCAGCTTGAGGACGAGAACGCGCGGTTGAAACAGATCGTGGCGGATCTGACGCTCGACCGGCAGATGCTGCAGGACGTCGTTCGGCGAAAGCTCTGAAGCCGGAACGGTCGCGTGAACTGGTTCGCGGGATGTGCGCAGACTGGGCGGTCTCGATCCGCA
>NZ_WMIG01000060.1 GCF_009711205.1 Paracoccus litorisediminis
CATCGGTGTGCCAAGGTGGGTCTGCGAGGATCCACACAGGAGAGCGGTCATGTCGGAGATTATCACGGTCGGGCTCGATCTGGCGAAGCATGTGTTTCAGGCTCATGGGGCTGATGTCTCCGGTCGTGCAGTTCTGCGTCAGAAGCTGCGACGAGATCAGGTGTTAGACTTCTTCGGTCGACTTCCTTCTTGCGTTGTCGCGATGGAAGCCTGCGGCGGTGCGCATTTCTGGGGCCGCGAGATTGGCAAACTGGGCCATGAAGTGCGGCTGATTCCGCCCGCCTATGTGAAGCCCTTCGTCAAGCGCCAGAAGAATGATGCCGCCGATGCCGAGGCGATCTGCGAAGCCGCGATGCGCCCGACGATGCGTTTTGTGCCGGTGAAGGGCGAGGAGACCCAAGGGGCAGCGATGGTCTTCCGTATCCGGGAACTTCTGATCCGCCAACGCACACAGGCGATCAACGCCCTGCGCGGACATCTGAGCGAGTTCGGTCAGATCGCGCCTCAGGGTGCTGCCAACGCTGCGCGACTGATTGCGATCGTCGAGGATCGGGACAGCGGTCTGCCCGTCGATGCAATCACCGCGCTGGAGGGGCTAGTTGCGGCGCTCCGGCATATCGAAACGGAGATCGGGAAGCTGGATGCCGAGATCAGCCGACGGGCCAAGGGGAACGAGGTCGCCCGGCGACTGATGACAATCCCGGGTATCGGGCCCCTGATCGCCACGGCGCTCGCAGTCCTGGCGCCGCCGCCTGAAACGTTCCGCAAGGGGCGAGACTTTGCAGCTTGGCTTGGCCTCACGCCTCGCCAGCATTCGACAGGCGGTAAGCAGCGGCTCGGGGCGACAACGAAGATGGGCGAGCGATCCCTGCGGCGCCTGTTGATCATCGGTGCCAACAGCGTGATTATAAAACGCCACGCCCATATCTCGGCCAGACCAGGCTCATGGTTGGGCGACATGCTGACGCGCAAGCCGCCAATGCTGGTGCGGGTAGCGCTGGCGAACAAGATGGCGCGCATCGTTTGGGCCTTGATGGCCCGGGGTGGCGTCTACAAGGCTCCGGCCGCAACGGCGTAAGCCGTCAAGGTCGCGAGGACGTCGGAGCAAAAGAGGGCAAGGAGCAGTTTGGCGCAATCGTCGTGAGACGGGATCGGGAGAACCAGTGTGCAACAGAGTGCCTTCGAGCACGCGGCTTTGATCTGGACCCGACCTGCGAACACCATACGGGCCCGCGGCATGATAAGGTCGCAACAGAGGCCGGACACATGTCAGCACCCGATGACACGCCAAAAGAAGCTCTGAAAATTCCTCTTGCGCAAGGGGCGGTTACACATGTTGCACAAATCGGCGGAGGGTC
>NZ_WMIG01000061.1 GCF_009711205.1 Paracoccus litorisediminis
TGTCTGAGCGACGGCTTCGGCGAAAGCCGCGGTGCTGCAAGTCTGGTGCTCCAGCGTCCGCAATGGGCCGGCAGCTACGGCCGCCATTTCCTGTCCCACAGCATGTTGGGCGGGAGCTCTTCGCCGCCATTCAGAGCGGGGACGACGACACTCGGCTGTTCGCAGGTGCAGCATCGCGCGTGATCCGAAGCGGCCGCTCGGACTTGGCTAATGCGGCACGGCGGCATTCTCCATTGCGGCCATTGATGCGAAGCGCAGCGAATGTGGTTGCTGCGAATTCAGAAACGCCTCAACTGGCGGTCAGCCCTGAGCCAACTGCGCCAGTTTCCGAAGCTGCCCCTTACCGAGAAGCTCTGCCAGCACTTCGCTGAAATCACCGGTGCTGACGCCCTTGAGGTAAAGCCAGGGCAGCAGCTCCTCGGCCGATTTCGCCTTGCGAAGGTATCGTGGCAGGATGCTGGGCGTGAAGCTGATCTTCTCCTCACCCGGCTTGCGATCGCGCACCCGCGGCACCTTCACGGGCACGGGGCCGATCCCGGTCATCACCTCGCGCTCGGGCAGGTGACCATGGCGCACCAACCGGGATGTCCCATTCTCCAGCTTTTCGTCAGCAAACGCAGCCATCAACGCCGCGAGTTCCGCCTGGATTGCCTGCTCGATCAGCTTGCGCGCGCCCTCGCGAATAATATCGGTAAACGGGGCGGCGCTGAATCCGGATGCATGGGGCAGCTGCGTAATGGTCGTCGATGACATGTGGCGTATCCTTTTCTCTGCTGAGAATTGACGGCATCTGAACACCGCCTTGATATGCCACCCTTCAGGCCATCACCGATCTTTGCCCGTTACTCTGCATCCACCAGGCGTTAGCCATCGGCTCGAGGTGAAAGGATTAGATATCTCCTCTCCAGCCTTCTCCTTCTTCTGCAGAATATAGCGCATCCGTTCACGCTGGTCGCGGCAGGTCGTTTCAGCTGCGATCTGAGCGATATCCATGCGACTGAAGACATGCGGGTTGAGACCCATGATCGCAGCCTCTTGGACATGGCCCGGAGACAGCGGTTTGCTATCTGCAAGAGCCGATCCCGTCGCAACAGAGAAAAACAATGCGACGAGAGCGAGTTTCCTGAACATCTGATGCCTCCACATATGGCTCCAATGCATGTGGTCACTCTGGTGCGTCGTTAG
>NZ_WMIG01000062.1 GCF_009711205.1 Paracoccus litorisediminis
TAGCAACTGTATCTGTCAGGTCCCAGGGATCGTCCATTTCTGCCGGCTTTTGCACAACGCATTCGCAATGGTGACCAGCTTTCTGGCGACGGCGGTGATGATGACTTTGTGTGGTTTTCCTGCGTCACGGAGGCGATCTGCGAAGGATTTCAGGCTTGGGTTGTGATGTGCCGCGACCAACGCCGCCTGGAACATTACGTGCCGCAGGGCACGGCGGCCTCCGGCGATAACCCTTTTCCCGCGAAGAGTTCCACTGTCGTGTGCGATCGGGGCCAATCCGGTGAGCGCGGCAGCTTCTTCGCCGGAGATGGTGCCGATCTCAGGCATTTCGGCGATCAGCATTGTGCTGGCAACCGGGCCGATCCCTGGGATGGAACGGAGAACGGTGACCATCTCCGACATGTGATCATCGCTCGCGATGGCTCTGGTGATCCGGTCTTCCAGTTCCTTGATCAGGCTGTCGATCCGTTGCTTCAGTTCGGTGTCGACGTCCTCGAACATTGCGGCGGTGCCGAGTTTCTGATGCGCGCGGACTTGGGCCAGCAGCCGTTTGCGCATTTCGACCAGTTGCGCTCGCTTCGACGTCAAAGCTCTGAGAAGGCGTAAGTTTTCTGCGGGTAGACTGCGGCCTGCTTCGGGCCGGAAGGCGAAGAAGCGGGCGATAAGTTCCGCATCGATCCTGTCGGTCTTGGCGCGTGTGCCGCAGCTTTGCGCAAATGCCTTGACCTGTGCGGGGGGCACCTGGCGGGCCGCAACACCTTCTGCCTCGAGCCTTGCCCAGAGCTGCCACTCCTGGCCGCCAGTCGATTCAAAGCAGACCACTGCATTCCGGCCCCGGGCAAGGGTCGCCACAGCAGAATGGCCCGCCAGAACGTTTGGTACTCTGCAGCGATGTCCGTCGGGCAGGCAATGAAGGTCAAGCCAGTCGCGGCTGACATCTATGCCGATGACGCGGCCATGTGATAGATTGTCCATGCTCTCTTCCTTCTGGTGCGCGGTCCTGCAAAGGCCGCAATCAACTGTTCGAGACGATGAAGAGAGGCGGTGCCGACAGGCTAGGAAACGTGGTCATGCCACAAGGGTCAGACGTCGCGCACTACCCCGTCACTGACCCGGGCCGGGGCCGGTGACGGGGCCAGTTTAGCAGAGCGCAGATACAGAAGGGTCAG
>NZ_WMIG01000063.1 GCF_009711205.1 Paracoccus litorisediminis
TCTACAATACCCGAAGACTGCATTCAGCCCTCAGCTACCCTCCGCCCGAGGAATTCGAAAAGCTAATCGCCCAGAAGGCGGCTTAGTTCGATGAAGTCCCGTGGTCCAGCCCGAGGGGGTAACTCCATATCCGCATCAAACCCGTCGCTGCAATGCTACACTGCAGGGCGGTTTGATTCCGTTGAGCTCGCGGCATTGCCTCGAGTCGAGCTGCTTCCGCGCCGGGCATCCTGCCCGCCAGGTTGGCGTGGCTTGTCTGCGCTACCTTTGACATCTTGACACGCTGATCCGAGCCCCTCGCATAAGAGTTCGACCTGCCAGGGAACCTGTCGGCGGGCATGAAGGTTTGATGATTCCGTTAGGTTTTGCAGCGCGGCCAGAGGCCCTCCGAGGGGGCTCAGTGTCAGCTTGCCTGTAATTCTCTCGGTTCTGGACCTTCATAAGCAGCAGGAGACGAAACCATGATGAAACTGGTAGGGGCCGCAGCCGTCATGCTGACAAGCCTTGGCGGCTTGTCGGGATGTTCGGACAATCAGGGCGTCAATGCGGCATCCGGGGCACTGGTAGGGGCGGCTGTCGGCAACCAGATTGGCTCGGGCAGCGGCAAAACGGCCGCCACGCTGGCGGGTGCTGCGGTCGGCGCCCAGGTCGGGGCGAACCAACCCACGACCAAAATGTGCCGCTATCGTAATTCGGCGGGCCAGACTTATACTGCGGCCTGCTGAGACGTCTCGCAACTCGCGTGCCCGGTGTGCCTATAGCTCGCGAGGAGCCACCTCTCAGGCCACGGCGGATTGTGTCTTCCCTCGTCGTCCATCTGCGGCGCGCCCTCGGAACAGGGCCCGGCCCGCGCCTCGACTATCTACGACCTCACGCAGTGGCGCGAGAGCGGTGCCTCGCAGCCAGAGCAACGCTAAAACGCAATCTAGCTGAGGGAGAGCATTCACCAGGGTTCTGCACCCACAGGAAAAGCGGCCCTTGTCCGGCGTCAGGGCCTATGGGACAGATTTGGTTGATTGATGACGGGAGGGTTTCTGGCACATCGTAGCTTTCAAGGAGCGAAGATGAGCAAGAAACCCGTTGATCAGAAAGTCGCCGCCGATCGC
>NZ_WMIG01000064.1 GCF_009711205.1 Paracoccus litorisediminis
GGTGGATTCAAGTTGGAACTGCGACTTTGATGTAAAATCAGTGCATTGCATCAAGGAGTATTCTCCATGTCCAAACCTTACCTGCATCTCGACCTCGAAGAACGGCGCAAAATCGCGCGCTGGCGCGAAGCAAAGGTCCCGGCGACCGAGATCGCGGCTCGTCTCGGCCGGCACCGCTCGACGATCTTCCGCGAACTCAGCCGCAACCGTTTCGTCGATGCTGAGTTGCGTTATCTGTCCGGCTATTACGCGGTGAATGCCCATAACCTGGCTTCCGAGCGCCGCGCCAACCAGCGCAAGCTGGTGCAGCATCCGAAGTTGTGCGCAGCGGTGATCGAGCGGCTGCAGAGCGGCTGGACACCGGAGCAGATCGCCGGACGTCTGCGACTTGAACGCGCGCCGCATCGGGTCAGCCACGAGACGATCTATCAATATATCTATTCTAAAGATGGCCATGCAGCGCAGCTCTGGCGTCACCTGCCCGATCATCGTCGCAAGCGTCACGGTCGTGGTCGACGGCAGCCGCAACGTCCAAGATTTGCTGAGGAATTGTCCATTCGCTATCGGCCAGACAGCGTTGCGACGCGCAGCGGTTTTGGCGATTGGGAAGCGGATCTTATCCAGTTCCGCAAGGAATTCGGCGCCACCAACCTGACCTCTCTGGTCGAGCGGGTCAGCCGCTTCACTGTGCTGCTGAAGAATGCCGATCGCCGCTCGCGCCCGGTCATGGATGGCCTGATCGCCAACCTCGCGCCCTTACCTGCGCATGCCCGTCGTTCGATTACCTTCGACCGTGGACTCGAGTTCCTGGCCTGGCCCTATCTGCAATCGGGCCTCGGTGTCGCGACATGGTTTTGTGACCCGCAAGCTCCCTGGCAGAAAGGCACGGTCGAAAACACCAATGGCCGGATCCGACGTTGGCTGCCGCGCGATGTCGATCCCACGGTGCTGGACAGCCGCCAGATCATCGCCATTTGTCACCGGCTCAATGCCACGCCTTGGCTATCGCACCCCCGCCGAAGTCTTCCGAGAAAAACTGATGTCCGAAATCGACCCCCTGCCCTAACCTCATGAACGTCAGGGTCGCGGC
>NZ_WMIG01000065.1 GCF_009711205.1 Paracoccus litorisediminis
AAGCATGAGCGGGGCTGGGGGCGACGACGCATGAGATATCCAGCCTCTGAAAAGCTTGAGATCATTCGGCTGGTCGAGGGCTCGCATCTTTCGGTGCGACGCACCCTGACAAAGCTGGGGATCGCACCTACCACCTTCTACCGCTGGTATGATCGATACGTGACAGGTGGCCCCGAAGGGCTTGAGAATCGGCCAAGTCGGCCGAGCCGGGTCTGGAACCGGATCCCCGATGAGATGCGGGGCCAGATCATCGAGATGGCTCTGGATGAACCGGAGCTGTCGCCCAGAGAGTTGGCCGTGCAGTTCACTGATACCAAAAGCTATTTCGTGTCAGAAGCTTCCGTGTATCGGCTCCTGAAAGCGCATGACCTGATTACCAGCCCGGCCCATATCGTGATCAAGGCTGGCGAGGAGTTCAGAGACAAGACCACGGCGCCGAACCAAATGTGGCAGACCGACTTCACCTATCTCAAGATCATTGGCTGGGGTTGGTTCTATCTCTCGACCATTCTCGACGACTATTCCCGCTACATCGTCAGCTGGAAGCTTTGCACCGATATGAAGGTGGCCGATGTGACCAGCACGGTGGGCATGGCGCTGGATGCATCGAGCAGCGGCGGTAGCAGGCCACAGCAAAAGCTACGTCTGCTTTCCGATAACGGCGGTGCTTATATCGCGGGGGATCTGGCCGACTGGCTTGAGGAAAGGGGCGTCGAACAGGTCCATGGCGCGCCGGGACATCCCCAGACCCAGGGCAAGATCGAGCGCTGGCACCAGACGCTGAAGAACCGCATCCTGCTCGAGAATTATTACCTTCCGGGTCAGCTCGAAGAGGCAATCGCCGCCTTTGTCGAGCATTACAACAACCATCGCTATCACGAGAGCCTCGGCAACTTGACCCCGGCAGATGTCTATTTCGGGCGTGGCCCCAAAATCCTGGCAGAAAGGGAGAAGATCAGAAAAGAGACCATCCAGAACCGCCGCTTGAACCATCAGCGTCAGGCGGCATAATCTCAAACCGGTGCGCCAGGACCCTCTCGTCCAAAATCAGGCCGCCTGTTCCAAATCATTCGACGACGGACA
>NZ_WMIG01000066.1 GCF_009711205.1 Paracoccus litorisediminis
ACCAGTCGGAAACGCCGGCTGCATCTGGCCAAGCCCTTCTGGGCGGCGACGAAGCATATCAGCGCACCCAGTATCCCGACCCCATCCGCGCGATCATGGGATGTGATCATCGTGGGTGCCGGGATCAGTGGCGCGCTGATGGCCGAGGCGCTGACCCGCAAAAACCGCCGCGTGCTGATCGTTGACCGCAGGGTGCCCGTCAGGGGCTCCAGCATTGCCTCGACCGCGATGATCCAGCACGAGATCGACGTGCCACTGCACCATCTGGCGCGGCGAATGGGCGCGGACGCCGCCCGGACATGGCGACGCTCGGTCAGGGCGGTGCAGGATCTGCAGGACTTGGTGGCGCGCTTGGGTATTGCCTGCGACATGCAGGCCAAACAGGCGCTTTACCTGACCGGCGATGAGATGGGCCACCGTGCAATGCGCAGCGAATTCGAGGCACGGCAGAATGCGGGTATTGCGTGCGACTATCTAGACCAAGCGGAACTCATGCAGCGCTTCGGCATCGACCGCAGCGCTGCGATCCTGTCCGGTGCCTCGGCCTCGGCGAATCCGGGGCAATTGACCGCTGGCCTGCTAACCGTGGCGCAGGCGCGCGGGGCCGAGATCGCCTCGCCCGTGGAAATTACAGATCTGGCGGAAACCGGCGACAGCGCCACCCTTGCCACCCGCGAGGGCGGTGTGCTGACCGCAGAGCAGGTGGTCTTTTGCACCGGTTACGAATTCCTGCCGGTGATGGAAAGCCGTGCACATCGCATCACCTCGACCTGGGCGCTGGCCAGTCACCCCCGCATCGCGCGGCCCGACTGGCTGGACCGCTCGCTGGTTTGGGAGGCATCGGAGCCCTACCTGTATTTCCGCAGCGCACGTGATGGCCGGATCATCGCGGGCGGCGAAGACATGGACGACCCAGAAGCCTATCGCGACCC
>NZ_WMIG01000067.1 GCF_009711205.1 Paracoccus litorisediminis
CCTATGGGCATCGTCAACTTCGTCTTCCGCCGCGGCGTGATCTACACCTGGCGGCGCCGGATCCCGGTGCGGATCCAATGCGACGCGGTTCACCTTCAGGTCAGTCTGGGCACATCATGCCCATCGACAGCCCGCGGGCTTGCGGGCATCGTGACGCATGCGCGTGAAGATATTTTCGCACGAATGGTATTTGACAGATTTAGCCACGATACGGCGCGGAGTTGGCTGGAACGGGTGATCCGCGACGAGTTGGAGCGGGTCGAACGGCGTCACCGGGCATTGACCGACAGCAAGGAAATGGGGTCACGCCATCAGGACAAGCTCATGGGCCATGCGCTACGCTTGCTTGCCCGTGACGGAGTTTACACTCTGCTGGACGAGGCAGAGCAGGACGAGCTTCTCGCAGCAGGCATCCCCGAAGCGGATTTGCCCCGCGTCGGTGAGCTCATGCAACGCGATGCTGGCGAAGTCCTGAGTGACGCGGTCAAAGCCAAGATCCTGCGCAGTGCTGGCGAGGCCACCGGCCTGGAGCGGCTCGACCATCACCAATATCTGGATGCTCGGCAGATCTATCTGCAAGGCCGTGCCGCAGCCTATCTCGCGGCCAGCAAGCGCACCGAGCCGGAATTCGCGGATACGCTCGATCTTGCCGAGCATCTGACTGGTAAGACGAACCTGTACCGCCAGTCGCCGCAAATGATGTCCCGCCCCTGCCGTCCCGAACCCCGAGCCAGCCTATGATCCGACGATCACTGCAATCGCCGACCGCCTGTCGGGCCGCAAGGAACAGCGCGGGCTGGCCACCGACAAGACCCCGCGAGCCCCTTTGTCGAAGCCACCGGCGTCGGTGATATCCG
>NZ_WMIG01000068.1 GCF_009711205.1 Paracoccus litorisediminis
GGGTCGCGGTCAAACTGGCCGCCATTACGGCGCTTATTGTCGATGGATGCGTCTGTTGCGGCCGGTCCAGCTTTGATTGTGACGCCGCATGACCCAGGGACCGATCTGCACATTGAGGAAATCGCTGCGATCATAGCCGTGCAGTTCCCAGTCGATCATCACCTCCTCTGGCGAGCGGCGGGTCCGGTAGGTCAGTCGATCGTCGATCCAGACGGCCGTTTCCGCCTCGGCAGGGGTCAAGATCGCAGTTTCGATGCCTCGGCGTACGGCCGGGTTCAGGTCAAATCCCGAGCCGAAGGTGATCGAAATGCGCAAGCTCGCTCTCGCGGCTCGGGGAATGAACTGGTTCAATCAAATACCTCTCGTCGTAAAGATGACATCGGGCTGTTCCGAAGGTTTTTCCCTCCCGGATTAACTGGTCAAGCCCCGGGAAGTTTCAAATTTGCTATATCGGTCTTTCGATATTTGCTGCGCCTCCAAGCCAGCCTTGCCCCTGACCGCACGTGAATAATCGCGCCTGCGCGATTCCCTGGGACCACCGGGACCGGATCTGTTACCGCGCTGATGACCGCATCATAGCGTCAATAAATGAAAATTCACCCCCACTTGTGGCGGATAAATTCCTCACCCCCAGCGATGGCAGCGGGTGGATGGTCGCGAGGTGGAAAACTCGGCCGTCAGCCAAGACCTGTCCGCCACTATCACCACATCCGCCGGGAATGACCCTCGGTCGACATGATCGCGGATCACCGGGTTGCGGCTGCAGGAACGCCGCCTTCTGGCGACATGTGTGGGGCCGCCC
>NZ_WMIG01000069.1 GCF_009711205.1 Paracoccus litorisediminis
ATGGCTGAGAAGAAGGTCTCTGGTCGTCGGTCGTATCGTGTGGCGACCCGTCGCCAGTCTTTGAGGCGACCGAACATGATCTCGATGCGGTTGCGTCGTTTATATCGCCGCTTGTCGTATTTCACGGCCTCCTTGCGGGACTTCCGACCGGGGATACAGACGTTTATGCCTTTGTCTTTCAAGGCATCTCTGAACCAATCAGCATCATAGCCTCTGTCCGCCAACAGCCATTCGGCCTTGGGCAGGCCACTCAGCAATGCCGCCGCGCCGGTGTAGTCGCTGACCTGTCCGGCCGACATGTAAAACCCGAGCGGCCGTCCCTTCGCGTCGACGACGGCATGTAACTTGGTATTCATGCCGCCCTTCGTTCGGCCTATCTGGCGAGGACGCCCCCCTTTTTGACACGCAGGCTCGACGCCGTGCGATGCGCTTTCAAGTAGGTCGCGTCGATCATGATGGTCTTGTGCTCAGCGCTTTCCGCGGCAAGGCCCAGCATGATCCGCGCGAAGACCCCGTTGTCGCTCCAGCGCTTCCACCGGTTGTAGAGGGTCTTGGCCGGGCCGTATTCCTTCGGCGCATCGCGCCAACGCAAGCCATTACGATTGATGAATATTATCCCGCTCAAGACACGCAGATCATCAACACGAGGCTTGCCATGGCTCTTGGGAAAGAAAGGCTTAAGACGCTCCATCTGTGCGTCAGACAGCCAGAAAAGATTGCTCATCGATCAGGTCTCCTCGCGGAGCCTGAATCACGTCATCACAGTAAAATCAATGGGTCCTGACCCT
>NZ_WMIG01000007.1 GCF_009711205.1 Paracoccus litorisediminis
ACCTTCGGTCAGGACGACATCCGCTGCGCGCAGGCCTGGATGGCGCAAAACCAAATCCGCACCCTGATCCGCACCGCCGCCGCCGAGGGCGCGACCGCCATGCAGGACGGCACCCTGTTAACCGCGGCCGGCTATGCGGTCGAGGTCGCCGATGTCACCGGTGCCGGCGACACCTTCGGCGGCACTCTGGTCCATGGGCTGGAACAGGGCTGGACCCTGCAAGACACCCTGGCCTTCGCCGTCGCCGCCGCCTCCCGCTCCGTCACCCAACACGGACCCCGAAGCGGTCGAACAACACCACAAAATGTCAAAAACTGGATCCAAAAAAACCAGAACAGGTTAAGCGCCTGAGCCTTCTGGCGCTTCAGGCATGTCGCCTTCGGTTCCGACCTGCATATGAATGCCGCCGCGCCGATCCCGGTGCGGCGGCACTCGATCTCAGCGCAGGTGGTGAGGCGCCTCTAGGCCCCAGACCGACGTATCGAGTCCCACATGTCGCGCCTTCAACTGCAACGACAGGTAGCGCGAGTAGTGCCGGGATTGATGCAGGTTGCCGCCGTGGAACCACAGGCCGGGCTGCATCGTCGGCTTCCACATATTGCGTTGCTCACCCTCCCAGGGGCCGGGGTCCTTGGTGGTGTCCGAGCCAAGACCCCAGCATTTGCCGACCTTGTCCGCGACCTCGGGGCTGATCAGATCGGCGGCCCAGCCATTCATGGAACCGTAGCCGGTAGCATAGACCACCAGATCGGCAGGCAGTTCCGTGCCGTCGTCAAGCACCACGGCGGTTTCGCTCAGATGGCTGATGCCCTTGCCCGATTGCAGCTTGATCGAGCCGTCGATGATCAGGTCGCAGGCCCCGACATCGATGTAATAACCCGAGCCGCGGCGCAGGTATTTCATGAACAGCCCGCTTTCGTCATCGCCGAAATCCAGCATGAAGCCGGCCTTTTCCAGCGCCGCGTAGAACTCGGCGTCGCGGCGTTTGATCTGGTCATATTGCGGGACGTGGAAATCGGCCATGATCCGGTAAGGGACCGAGGCAAAGATCATGTCGGCCTTGTCATGGGTGATGCCATTCGCCACTGCCTGTTCGGAATAAAGCCCGCTCAGGCAGACCTCCATCAGGCTGTCGGACTTGACGATATGGGTCGAGCTGCGCTGCACCATGGTCACGTCCGCGCCATGTTCCCAAAGCGCCGCGCAGATGTCATGGGCCGAGTTGTTGGCCCCGATCACCACCACCTTTTTGCCGCGATAGGCGTCGGGGCCGGGATGCTGGCTGGAATGCTGCTGCTCTCCCTTGAAGATATCCTGTCCGGGGATCACCGGCACATTCGCCTTGCCCGACATGCCGGTCGCCAGCACAAGCTGTTTGGGATGCAGCACCACTTCCTGCCCGTCGCGCTGGACCGTGACGGTCCATTCGCCCTTCGCCTCATCGCAGCTGGCCGATGTCGCGGTGGTCGAGGACCAGTAATTCAGCTCCATGACCCTGGTATACATTTCCAGCCAGTCGCCGACCTTGTCCTTGGGGGCAAAGACCGGCCAATTGTCGGGGAAGGGGATATAGGGCAGGTGGTCGTACCAGACCGGGTCATGCAGACACAGCGACTTGTAGCGGTTGCGCCACTGGTCGCCGGGCCGGGGATGCTTGTCGATGACGATGGTCGGGACCGACAATTGCCGCAGCCGCGCCCCCAGCGCGATACCGCCCTGTCCGCCGCCGATGATCAGAACATAGGGCTGTTCCTGATAGCCAAGGCGCGCGGCCTCATCCAGCCGCTTTTCCTTCCAGGTCTTGCGGTCCGGGTCATGGCCATGCTCGGCCCCCATCGGACGGCGCAGCTTGCGCGGTTCCTCATGGCCCTTCAGCTCATGCAAGGTGGTAAGAAGCGTCCAGATCTTGCCGTCCTTCATGCGGATATGGCCTTGTCCGCGCCCGGTCGCGGTCTCGATCAGCAGCCATCCTTCCGTCACGCCATCGCCGTCGCCGACGGCCTCGGTCGGGTCTAGGGACAAGGAGACAGGCACGATCCTGGGCAGTTGCGCGCGCGCCATCTCGGCGATCTGGCCGCGTCCCTCGCAGGTCTTCAGGTTCCAGGTAAAGGCGGCAAGGTCGCGCCAGAATCCGGTCTCAAGGAACAGTTCGGCTGTGGCATCGGCATCCTGCGCGACCAGCGCGCGTTCCAGATCGGCCACCAGCGCGGTCAGCGCGGCATGGGCTGTGGTGTCAAGCATGTGTTCTCCTCCTCGAACGTCCGATCACGGTGAACCCGCGCGCCACACCGTCAAAATGCGAAAATCGACGCCAAAGATTTCAGGCCCTTAGCCAGACCCCCTGTGGCATCGCCCGCCACACCTGTGGCACGACCCCGCCACAGTCGCGCGGGTCCGCGCCGATGACCGGCGTCATGCACAGGTCTTGGTTCTGCAAACACCGATACTCGGCTAGGATCGGGCTGTTCCGGCCGGGGAGGGCAGGACGCGGGGGGACGGGATGCAAACCGATATCGAGCATATCCGCGAGATCGAGGGCGTGTCGCAGCAGGGCCACGGCGCGCGCGATCCGGTGGTTGTGGCAAGCTGGCTGCGCTGTCTGGACAAGCATGGGCTGGACCCTGCCGCGCGGGCGCAGGCCTATATTCTGCCCGATGCCGCGCTGCGCCAGCACCGCCAGCGCTCCGAGGATCTGATCCGTATCGCGCGCTCGGGGATCGACGATCTGTACAAGCTGGTGGCGGGACAAAACTATGTCCTTCTGCTGTCCGACAGCGCTGGCGTGACCGTCGAATATCTGGGAGAGGAAGCCCAGAAACACGATCTGCGCCTGAGCGGCCTGTATCTGGGTGCGGAATGGTCCGAGGCGCGCGCCGGCACCTGTGCATTGGGCGCCTGCATCGAAACCGGCGAGCCGCTGATCATCCATCAAAGCGACCATTTCGACGTGACCCATGGCGGGCTGTCCTGCACCGCCGCGCCGATCTATGACACGGCGGGTCGGCTGGCAGCGGTGCTGGACATTTCGCTGCTGTCCTCGCCCGTGGCGCGGGCCAGTCAGTTTCTGGCGCTGAATCTGGTGCGCCAGACCGCGCGGCGGATCGAGATGGCCAATATCATGGCCGAAAGCCGCAGCGACTGGGTGTTGCGGCTGGCGGGCAGCCCGGATTTTCTGGATGTCGATCCGCAGGCGGCGCTACGGCTGGATGCGGGCGGGCGCGTCATCGGCATGACCAATGGTGCGGCGCGGTTGATGGCGCGGGCCTTAGGGCAGGATTGGCGGCGGGGGACGGGTCTGATTGGCCGCCATGTCTCCGAGGTGTTCAACCTGGATCTGGACACGCTTGAAGGTCTGACCCGTCAGCGGGCCGCCCGCGACCGCCTGATCGAGACGCGCGACGGCTATCGATTGTTTGCCCATGCGATAGAACCGCGCCGTGCGGCCCCGCCGCAGGTGGCGCGGGCGCGGGCGATCCCCTCGGAACTGCGCGAATTCGCGGGCGGCGATCCCGCGATGAGGTCTTTGGTCGAACGCGCTGCGGCCTTGGCCCCGGGCCGGATGCCCCTGCTGATCGAGGGGGACAGCGGCACGGGAAAAACCAGCCTTGCCCGCTTGGTCCATGCGGTCGGTCGGCGCGGCCCCTTTGTCACCGTGGCCTGCGATTCCCTTGCCGAGGACGAGGCTGCGGTCCTTTTCGGCCGCGGCGATCCGCGCGGCCATGTTCCCGGCCTGATCGACGCCGCCGAGGGCGGAACGCTGGTCCTTGAGAATATCGAGGAACTGCCGCCCCGGATTCAGGCCCGGCTGCTGCCCCTTATCGGTGAACACAGCTTCCGCCCGGTCGGCGCGCTGCGCGAGCGGGTTGCGACAGCGCGGATCATTGCGACCAGTCACGGACTGGCGGGCAGCGGGTTGCGGGCCGACCTGATCCACCGGCTGTCCGGCGCGCGGCTGGTGCTGCCGCCACTGGCGAAGCGACAGGACATCGTCGCCCTTGCCAGCCGGGTCTTTGCCCGCGCCTTTGGCGTTCCGGTCGCGTTCGACGCCCCGGCGGCAGCGGCGCTGGCAAACCATGACTGGTCAGGCAACCTGCATCAGTTGGCCGCATTGGCGCAGATGCTCGCCGCGACCTGCGGGTCGCAACCGGGATCGGGGATCACGCTGGGTCTGGCGCAACTGTCGCCGCATCTGTCGCCGCATCTGTCGACTGGCGACGCGGTGCGCTCCGACAGTCCTGCCATCCTGCATCATCTGCTGACCGAACATGGCTGGAATGTTTCGGCCGTCGCGCGGGAGATGGGGGTGGATCGCACGACCGTCCATCGTCAGATCCGACGCTATGGGCTAAGCCGTGCGGCCCCTAGCACAGCCAGTCGTGGAAGCGTCTTTCGCCCTCGGGCGTGAACAGCACCACGCGCGAGGAAGGCATCCTGCGCGCCCAAGACAGGGCCAGCAGCCGGTCCAGCACCAGCTTTCCGACCAGCCCAGCCAGATGAGGGCGGCGCATGCTCCAGTCCAGACAGGCGCGGCATAGCGGGCGGTTGCTGCGTGGCAGTTGGGCGGGCGCAAGCCCGATCCCGGCCAGCCGGTCCCAGCCCTGGTCCGTCACCGCCAGATCGCGGTCCAGCCAGTCATCCGCCTGCATGCGGTCGTAAAGCGCGACGCCCATTTCGCCCGCCAGATGGTCGTAGCAGATGCGGGCCTTGCGCAGGGCGGGATCATTCGGGCCGGTTCGCAACGGCGGGGCCGCATCGCTGGAAAACACCATCAGCGCTTCCAACATGGCCGCGACATGCGGACCGGACAGGCGGAAATAGCGGTGGCGACCCTGTGCCTCAAGGCTCAGGACATCGCCATCGACCAGCCGCGCCAGATGGCTGCTGGCGGTCTGCGGGGTAATGCCGGCAAGTTGGGCCAGCTCGCTTGCGGTCAGCGCCCGCCCATCCATCAGCGCCAGTAGCATGGCGCTGCGGGCGGGATCGGCGACCAGCGCGGCAATACGGGCGATATCGGGACCTTCTCGCATGGTTCGATGTTAATCGAAGCGTCGCGCGCGGCCAATCGGTTATGCTGGCCCGAACCCAAGGAAAGGCATGTGATGACACCCCGTTTTCCGAAAGCGCGCCCATGATTGCGGTGATCTTCGAGGCTGAACTGGCCCCCGACGGCAGGGATGAATATCTGGACCTCGCGGCGGGGCTGCGGCCCCTGCTTGACGGGATCGACGGCTTTATCTCGATCGAGCGGTTCCAGAGCCTGACCGACCCGAAAAAGTTGCTGTCGCTGTCCTTTTGGCGCGACGAGGCCGCCTTGGCGCAGTGGCGCGACTTGCCCCCGCATCGTCAGGCGCAGGCGGCAGGGCGGGATCACGTCTTTGCCGATTACCGGTTGCGGATCGCCCATGTCGCCCGCGATTACGGGATGGCGGCGCGCGATGAAGCCCCGACCGATAGCCGTCGCGCGCATGGGTAGGACGGTCATGGACGATCTGGAATTTGATCTGCCGAATACTCCCGGCGCGCTGGCCGATCTGGGCGAGGCAATGGGCCGCGCCGGTATCGCCTTTGAGGGCGGCGGGGTCTTTGCCCACGGCGACCGCGCCATTGCGCATTTCCTGTTTCGGGACGGTCAGGCGGCGCGACAGGTGGCCGAGGTCGCGGGCATCCGCGTCGTGGCCCTGCGACAACCGCTGATCTGCCGGTTGAAACAGGGCACGCCCGGCCAGCTGGGCCAGATTTCCCGCGCGCTGGCCAAGGCTGGGGTGAACATCCTTTGCCAGTATTCAGATCATGACAATCGGCTGATCCTGATCTGCGACGAGCCTGAAAAATCTGCTACAGCGACGGCCAGTTGGGCGGATGCCGGATGAGCTTTACGCCCCCGGATGGGTATAGCCCAGCACCCGGCCCGAGGCATCGACATCGCACAGATGCAGGCGGTTGCCGTCCCGCGTTTCGACCTTGGCGATCCCGCCGGTCTGCGAGATCCAGCGCGCGGTGATCTCGGTCGTGGGGCGGTGGATATGGGCGGCAATGGTGGCGGTGCAGGCGGCCTCTTGTCGGGCGCGCAGGTCGTCGGGCGGTGCTGCGGCAGGCTCGGTACAGGCCGAAAGCAGCGCGCAGGACAAAAGGATCAGGGCGGGGCGCATGGTTGTCCCTTTGACAGAAACGTCACGACCAAGCCTAGCACCCGTTGCGCCTTGGGCACAGCGTCTTCAGCGTCCGGTCAGCTCGCGCAGGAAGGCTGCGCTGTCGAAATCCGTGGGCGCCGGGCCGAACAACGCCCGGTCCAGTCGGGCGAGTGCCGCGCGCGGCGCGGCGCGTCCGGCGGCCTGCTCGGCCCGGGCGTAATCCTCGGCGGCGCGGCGTAGGGCAAAAAGGTCGGGCTGGCCTGCGGCGAGGCGCAGGGCGGGCAAGGCCGGGTTCGGTCGCAGCCTGTGCCAATGCTGCGCCAACGCGCTTAGTGGCCGCGCGCCTTTCCCCCAAAGCATTGCGATCAGCCCCAGCGCGCCCCCCGTCGCAAGCGCCGCCAGCAGCCAGCCTTGCGCGCCGCCGGGTTTCGCCGTTCCGCCGATATTCTGGTTCAGCTTGCCATAACCGAAGGGGATCGGCGGGGTGATCTCTCCGCGCAATTCGCGCTTATTGGTGTCGAACCATGAAAAGCGCATGGGCGGCAGCGTGCCCTGTTCGCCGGTGATCGGGCGCAAGTGCCATTCCCATTGCACGAAGGCCACGGGGCCATGCTCGGTCAGCCGGGTCTCGCGGCGTTCGGGGGAGGTGAAGCTGATCAGCCACGGCTCGCGCAGTTCGGGGCGTGCGGGCAAAAGATGCGCCATCGTGCCTTCGGCGGTCAGGGTGATGCGGCGCAGGATGGTCTGGTCGTCGCGGATGCGGGCCGGATCGCCCGAGAGTTCATCCGTGACCTTCAAGCTGCGCGCGACCGTCGGGCGACCCGGCGCGGGATAGGGCTGGATCGGGATGCTGGCCGGGGGCGCGGTGACCTCGACCCGGTTGCGGCTGTTGGTCTCGGCTTTGGTCAGGACATGCGTGACCGGGCCGATGGTCAGGTTGCCGGGCTTGCGGGCAAAGACCGCGATGTGGCGCTGGAGGACCCGGCGCTGCTTGCCGTCCACGCGTTCGTCATGCCAGTCGTCCGGGCCAAGCTGGATCCAGTCATAGGCGGCGGAATCGGGAAAGCGCATATCCTCAAGCGTGATCGCGCCGGTATATTCGCCGCGGATGGTGACCGGGATCATCTCGCCGGTGACGGGGCGGGTGTCGGGCAGGATCAGGCGCAGGCTGTCCTGCGCCCATGCGGGCCACGCCAGCAGCAGGGCAATGAATATAAGCAGATGGCGGATCACCATGGGTCGCCCTCGGCCGGGCGGATCAGGCCAAGCGCGGCGCGGCGGTCATGTTCCGCCTGCAGCCGCAGCCGCAGGAACTCACCCGGATCGTCGCCGATCGAGGCCAGCCAGTCGTCGCTGGCGGCGATGCCGCGCGCCTCGACATCGCGTTTCCAGTGGATCGCCAGAACTCCCGCCGTGGTGTTTTCCTGAGGCCCGCCCGGACCCAATCCCCCCGAGGCAGCGATGCGGCCCGGCACCAGACTGTCCCCGGATTCCGGCGGGACCATCGCAGCGACCAGATCGCGATTGGCGCGGGCCTCGGCATCGGCGGGGTTGGAAAACAGCACGGCCTCGAAATAGGCCTTGGACAGCAGGTAATCCCCGGTCGCGGCCAGGCTGAGACCGCGATTATAGGTCTGCGATCCGCCTGCCACCGCAAAGGCGGCATCCGCCCCGGCGAAATCCCCGGAACGGTAAAGCGCCACGCCACGCTCGGCTGGGTCGCGCAGCAAGGGCAGCGCCAGCGTGGGTAGGTCGACGCGCAGTGCCAGTCGTCCCAGCGCCTGCGGCCCGGCAATCGCTAGGCAGGTCAGCGCAAGGACAAGAAGCGGCCAGCGTCTCATGCCTGTCTCCGGAATTGCATCAGCAGCGGGATCAGGGCCAGTGCCGCGATCCACGGGCCGAGATCGCGATAGCGCAGCATGGTCAACTGGGTATCTTTGGTCAGCCCCGAACGGGTCAGTCCCGCGATCACCGGCGCGGGTGAGGTCGCGTCGGCGCTGCCCTGCGGCGCAAGACCCGTCAGTGCTGCCGTATCCGTTCCGCGCGTGCCCTCGACGCTTAGCGACCACAGGCCGATATCCTTCTGCCGCAGGCGCTCGGCCTCGGCCAGGGCGGCGGGGTGGTCGGCGCCGCCGCCGTCCGAGATCAGCACCAGATCAGCCCGCGAAGTTCCGGCCAGCATCTGCCCGGCCAAGGCCAGCGCGGCGGCGGGATTGCTGCCGCGATCGGGCAAGGTTTGCGGGTCAAGCACGGCGATCAGGCTGTCCAGCACCTGCGGGTCGGTAGTGGGGGCGCTGGCGGCATAGGCCTCTCGCGCGAATAGGATCAGGCCGACGGGTCGACCGGCCAGCCCGGCGATGACCTGCGCGGCTGCGGCCTGCCCATCGGCAAGGCCGCTGGCATTGGCCCCACCCGTGACCGAGGGCGACATGTCCAGCGCCAGCAGCACCGCGTCGGATTGGGCAAAGACCGGCATGTCGGCGCGGGGCAGGGCCGGACCGGCCAGCCCAAGGGCCAGTGCCGCCGCCCCGGCCAACGGCGCCAGATGCGCCCGTCCGCCTTGCCGGTCCAGCCAGCCAAGCGCCGCCAGTCCGCCCAGCATCGGTGCGGGCAGCACCGTTTGCCAGCCGCCCGCATCCGGGCCGCGTCGCCACAGCCACAGCGCCAAAGCTGCGATCAGAGGCAGGGCCAGCAGCCACCATGGACGCAGCAGGATCATCCACGCCTCCATGCCAAGGCCAGCAAGGCTGCCAGCGCCAATAGCGCAGGCCAGATCCACAGCGATTGCAGATAGCGCAGCGGCGGGCGGTCCGAGGGGTTGGGCTCCAACCGGTCCAACGTCGCGGCCATTTGGGTCAGATCCTCCATCCCGCGCACGCGAAAGCTGGTGCCCTGCGTGGCCTCGGCGATCTCGCGCAGGGTCTTGGCGTCCACCGCATCCCGCGATTCCGGGCTGGTTTCCAGATCGTCGGGACCAAGGGCAATGGTATGGGTGCGAATGCCGTGACCTGCCGCCAGCCGTGCCGCGTCCACCGCGCCGACCTTGCCCGAGGTGTCGACGCCGTCCGACAGCAGCACGATCACCCGTGTCGGCGCCTCGCTCTGCGCCAGACGGCGGGTGGCCAGCCCCAAACCGTCGGAAATCGCCGTGGCCCGACCGGAAATGCCGATCTGCGCCTCGTCTATGGCGCGGGCGACGGCATCGACGTCGAAGGTGATCGGCTGGGCGAAATAGGCGCGGTCGCCAAAGATCACCAGCCCGATCCGGTCACCCTTGCGTGCGGCTACAAAACGCGAGGCGACGCGTTTCACCGCATCCAGCCTTGAGATGGGCTGGCCGTCCAGGGCGAAATCCTGCTTCTCCATGCTGCCCGACAGGTCCAGCACCAGCACGATGTCGCGCCCCGATGCGGGCAGGGCCGAGCTGTCACGCTGCACCGCCGGACCGGCCAGCGCCACGACCAGCGCGACCCATGCCAGCGCGGCCAAGGCGTGGCCTGACTTACCCGCTTGGGCGGGGTTGACCGCAGCAAAGACATGACCCGGCACGCGCAGGCCGCCCCGCGCGGCCGAGGCGGGCAGCAGGCGGACCAGAAACGGCAGCGGCAACAGCAGCAGCGCCAAGGGAAAGGTCAAGGTCATCGCGCCCGCCTTTGCCGGTTGGCGATGCGTTCCACGGTGACCTCATCCGGGGCAGGGGCCGCGCCATAGGCGGCGGGGCGCAGGGCCTCGGGCAGATGGCCCAGAATGCGCGCGATGGCCAGCAGACGTTGCTGCGGGGCCAGACCGCGCGTGGCCCGGACTTGAGCCCGCTGCGACACGCGCCGCGTCAGCAGTGGCGACAGGATCATGGCCAGCAGCAGTCCCAGCAGCAGGCCCAGACCAAAGGCGGCCAGCAATTCGCGCCAGCCTGCGGTCAGCACGCTGGCGGGCAGGCGGCTGGGGGCAAGGGCCGCGATCAACTCATCCGGCGTCATCGGGCCAAACCAGATGCGGGGTCGCACCCAGCTTGCGCAGATGCGCCAGCAGGGGCTGAGGATCAAGGGCTGCAATCCGTCCGAAACGGCTGGCCGCGCCATCCGTGACCGCCAACGCCGGGCGCGGCGGTTGGGTCTCGGCTGGGTCGAGGATCAGGTGGATCTCGACCCGCCTGCTGCGCGCCAGTTGGCCCAAGGCAGGCTCGATCCCTGCCAGCGCCTCGGGGCCGGTCGCCAGATGCACACGCCCGCCCGCGCTGGATTGGCGCAGCGCCAGCGCAAGCACCGGGGCCAGCGACGCGGGACCGTGATCCGTCTGCCGGACCAGCGCAAGGTCATGGCTATGGGTCAGCAGCCGGGCCAGCTGGCGCATCTGCGCCTGACCTGCGCTGGCGGCCAGACTGGCCGGGGCCGCGTCGCCGGCGACCAGCAACCCGACCGAGCCGCCCCGATCAATGGCCCGCCAGCCCAGCATCGCCAGATGCCGTGCCGCCCGGACCGAGCGTAGCGCCGTCCCCGTGCCCCACAGCATCGGTCTGCGGAAATCGGCGATCAGCAGCGTGCTGTCGTCGCGGTCTTCGTGAAAGCTGCGGACATGCAGATGCCCGGTGCGCGCCGATGCGGCAGGATCAATGCGGCGGGGATCGTCGCCATCGGCAAAGGCGCGGATCTCGCGCAGGTCGATGCCCTGACCGCTGATCCGGGCGGGCAATGCGCCGGGTCGTCGGCTGGCGGGCCGCAGGCGGGCGGTATGGGCCGGGGGGCGCAGCGCCAGAAGTTCGGCTTCGGTCAGGCGCAGGCCGGGATGGTCCAGCGCCCTTGGCAATGTCACCACGGCCGGACCTCGCGCAGGACATCGGCGATCAGGCTGCGCCCTGTGCGGCCCTCGGACAGGGCCTGCCAATTCGGGATCAGGCGGTGGGCCAGCGCGTCCTGGGTCAGGGCCTCGACATCCTCGGGCAGGCCATGGTCGCGGCCCTGAAGCCATGCGCGCGCGCGCACGGCGGCAGCCAACGCCAGCGTGCCGCGCGGCGACACCGGATGTTCGACCCATTGCGCGACCGCGCCGCCGGGCCGTGTCGCCATCACCAGTCGAACGATGAAATCCTTGAGCGCCGGGGCCAGATGGACGCGGGCCACGGCCTCGCGCGCGGCATGGATCTGGTCCAGCGCAATCGGCAGGGCGCGCGCGGTGGGCGGTGCTGCCAGCTCGGCCTCGACCAGATCGAGGATGCCACGCTCGGTTTCGGCATCGGGCATGTCCAGCGACAGATGCAGCAGGAAACGGTCCATCTGCGCCTCGGGCAGGGGGAAGGTGCCCTCATGCTCGATGGGGTTCTGGGTCGCAACGACCATGAACGGATCGGGCAGGGGGCGGGTGATCCCACCCGAGGTGACCTGACCTTCGGCCATGGCCTCCAGCAGCGCCGATTGCACCTTGGGCGGGGCACGGTTGATTTCGTCCACCAGAACCAGCGTGTGAAAGACCGGACCGGGCACGAAATCGAAACTGCCGCTTTCGGCGCGATAGACCTGCGTGCCGGTCAGGTCCGAGGGCAGCAGGTCGGGCGTGCACTGGATGCGGGCATGGCTGCCCGGCAGATGCGCCGCCAGCCGCTTGACCGCGCGCGTCTTGGCGATGCCGGGCGGCCCTTCCAGCAGCACATGGCCCCCGGCCAGCAGCGCGATGACCAGCCGCTCGACCAGCCGTTCATGGCCGACAAGACCGCTGGCGACATCGGCGGCCAGCCGGGTGACCGGATCCGCGGTAATCGGTTCGAGTTGTGTCATTGTCCTTCTCCCCTGCGGGAAGTTGACCCGAGGGCGGGCAACTTCTCCAAGGGAATTCTGGCGGACATCAGACAAAGGGCGGAAGGGCGCGCCCTAGCGGCGGGTGATCCCTTCAAGCGGCTGCGGCGGATAGGGCTGCGTCACCAGATAGTTCTTGCGCTTTTCGTAGAAGGCGTTGCCCCCCGCCACCAGCACGTAATGCATGTTGTCGTAGGAAAAGCGGCTGCCGGCATGATGGAAGAACATCGCATTGCCGATCATCGGATGACGCTCACCCCGCATGACCGATCGGGCGGCCTCGGTCAGCTTCGGCGAGGGTTTCATCTTGCGGGTCATGACGCCGGGCGCGAATTGGCGCTTCTGCGCGACGACGCCGCAGACGGATCGCGGGTATTGCCCGGATTCGACCCGGTTCATCACCACACTGCCGACGGCGATCATGCCGTCACGGCTGGACTGGTTCGATTCGAAATACATGGCGCGCTCCATGCATTCCAGTTCGCTGTGCCGCCGGGGCATCCCGCAGCCCGCCAGAAGCAGCAGTGCCGAGGCGCAGCAGACTGCGATCCCCAGTTTCGAGTTCGAAAGATTCATGCTCGGTCCCTCATGGCGCTCGTGCGGCGCTTCTTGTTCTGAATTCTTAACAGCAGGCGGCGGGCTGGCTCAACACCGCGCGCACAGCTTGCGCGGGAATGCGCAGCACCCCACAATCCGGTGACGAGCACGGAGGCCAGCATGGCACGCAAGGATTTTGATCCCGAAACGGTCCGTCCCGATGGACGCCCTGCGGCCAAGGGGCCGCTTTACGATGCCTCGGGCGACGGCCCATGGCGCGGCAATATTCCCGGCGAACTTCTGGGCGGTCCGGTCACTGTGCTGGCCTATGGCAATGACACCCCCGGCGCGGGGCCGCGCCTGCATGTCCACCCCTATGACGAAACCTTCATCGTCATTGCGGGCCGGGCGCGGTTCTTTGTCGGGGATGAGGTGATCGAGGCCGGGGCAGGCGAAGTGGTGCTGGGACCGAAGGGCGTGCCGCATCGGTTCGTGAATATCGGGCCGGGACGGCTGCAGACCATCGACATTCACCACGCACCGCGCTGGATCCAGACCGATCTGGACTAGGGTGACGGTGGGGGCGCGTCGGTCTGCGACTTGGACAGGAATTTCTGCTTGCGGGTCTTGGGGCGGATCCTGCGGAAGGAGTTGTCGAAGAACCGCAACACCTTGGTCACGGACATCAGGCGGTCGACGATCGAGCTGAGGCCCAGCATGCGCTCGGACAGAACCTCATCGGCGGTCAGCGCGATGTCGGTGGTCGAGAATTGCGGGAAATGCGTGGCGATCGACAGGTAGGGATTTTCCGGCGCACCGCCGATGATCCGGAACTTGCCCTCGCGGGACAGCAGGCGCAGCAGGACTTGCTCAAATGTCCAGTCGTGGACGTCAAAGACTTTCCAGCGCTCGCTGCGCTTTGAGGAAAATCCGGCCAGATGAACCTGTGCGGGCAGATCCAAGGATTGTAGCCACATGCACAGGCCGAAGCCGGTCGTCGGGAACTTGTCCTTGGGGTAATAGCCCAGGATCATCTGACCCAGATGCAGATGACGGACCGGAACGCCGCCGAAAGCCTCGGTCGGGCTGAAGCGCTCGGTCGCCATGATGGCGACATTGACGACACCCAGAAACGAGGCCGGGTCGAAATAGCCCAAGACATCCGCGACCTCGCGGCGATGGACGACATTCGCGCCCATGGTTCCGCTGCGGCAAGCCAGCAGTGCGGGCCGCCGGAAGGGCGCGCGTAGAACCTTGTAAACCTTGTTGAAAAAGATGAACAACGTCGTTTCGGGGAAGGTCGAGGCGAGTTCTTCGGCATCGACCTCGTCATTATTCGCGACAAGGACGATGTCGGTATAGGGCGCAAAGAAGCCGCGCCATTCCTCTCCGCTAAAGGTCAGTTCAGATGTCATCGCCTCTCCAGATACGTGCATCGTTGCTGGCCTTCAGAAAGGCGCGGATCTTGCCGGCCTTGGGCAGGCCCTCAAGCTTCTTACCCAGATGCAGGGCATATTTGGCAAGCTTTCCCGAAATCGCCGTGTTCGCGCAAAATCCGGGCCAATCCGTTCCCGCCAGATATTCCGCATATTTCCTCGAATATTCCCGATGGACCCACGCCGCGCCGTTTTGCCACGGCTTTCGCCGTCCGGTGAAATGCACGATAATCGGATCGCGGATGTCTGGCAAAAATCCGGTCTGGGCATTCCATTTCGGATGAAGTCGCGCCCATTTTCCATCCAGCGCCGCGTTCAGCGCATCCTGATCCAGTGCGTGATAGGCAGAATGCCGATTTTCAACATTTTGCCGCGCCTGTCCAAGCAGATCGGATTTCAGGCAGGACTGCCAGTCAAACAGGATCACACCCGAATTGAAATAGGAACTGTCCGGGCCAAGCCCCAACTTGTCCCGGCGCGTCGCAATTTTCTTGGGGAAAGGCACGATGTAATCATCAACCGCCGCAGCTATATTGCCATGCAGATCCAGATGGGCAAGGGCAGACATCGACCTGACCACCAGCGTATCGGCGTCAAGATAAAGCATCCGCCGAAAATTCGGCAAGCCGATCTGGTCCAGAAACAATCGCGTCAATGCCGCAGGCGACCAGCGCCCTTTCGATAGTTTCGGAAGCAGTGCACTCTCGAACGGGTGGATGTGAATCGTCAGATTTCGCAGCGCGCAGAATTTCTCGACGGCTGCCCGGTCGCGATCCGAGATATCCAGTGCGACCAGATGAAAGGAGGCGGATTTACCCAGATTATCGCGTGCCGAAAGCAGGGTGCAGCAGCCCGCCGCAAGCATGTTGCGGTCGGCGCAGGTGATGACGGCAAGGTCATTTTTGGGGTCGATATCTTCCATTCTTGCGCCATCCCTGCACATCTGCAGAATCGTGACAACCAGACTACAGCCCCGCGAAGGGATATCAATCGTGCCAATTCTCAAGGCGATCACTGACGGCAGGAAATACGCGTATCGCTTTGTAAAATATAAATTCCTAAGACCTCAGGTGCCACAGTTCAGCGATATTTTGCAGGGAAGGACGGCCGTGGTTGTCGGCTCGGCACCGTCTTCGACGCGGCCCATCGGCTGGGATACCTCGTTTCGGGTGATCGCGATCAATGCCTCGCAATCTGCGGCCAGCGGCTGGCTGTTGGAACGGCCCGATATCACGCTGATGCAATTCAACCAGATCGAAGGACAAAACCCGCAGGCAATTGAGGTCCGGCGGGTCTTGCAGGGCAAAAGCACCGGCAGGTTGGTCATCATGCATTGGCGTCATGATTTGCCGCGATTGGAACGGGGAATTGCTGCGTTTGGCTATGGCTATGACCAGTTGAGCCTGATGAGCCGATATGAGCGTATTGCCCTGATGCGCGAATGCACTGGGAAACTGAACCTTGAACTGGACGCTGCAAGCAAGTGGTCGAATGGCATTACCGGCGCGGCATTGGCTTTGAAAAGCGGGGCCGAGCGGGTGATATTGACGGGAATAAACCCGTTATCGGCGGGCCACGCCTATAATAATCTGGGGCTGGCGCGGCTGCATGCCTCGGCCGATCTTGAGGCGTTGCATCTGTTTCGCGCCAAAAGATATCCGGTCTTTACTGCAGATCCCCATGTTGCCGAGGCAACGGGAATCGCATTATGGCAGGGTCAATAGCGCTGCCGCGACCATTCACACCGGGTGAAAATCCGGATCAATGGCGCGAGCGGATTTCAGCCATTCATCGGCATATTCCACGTCTTGCCAATTCTTGAACCAAGGCCCGCCATTGGTGTAATGCACGGCTTTGGGATTGCCACTCTTGGGCTTCTCGCTCCAGCCCTCAAGCCAGTTCCATTCCTCGGGGATAGCACCGATCTGGTCGTCGCTCGCCCATTGCATCCGATGCAGATAGGCTCCGCTTTCACGGTTGATCAATTCCGGAGTCAGTTTTGCAGTCGCCGGATGCGCGCAATTGAACAGCATGAAGGACGACCAGTTCTTTCGGGGGTAAGTCGTCTGCGCCTTGCCGTCCATCTTGGTTTCGTTCTTGGGGGTGTAATCGTGATGGACGCATAGCACGGCCTTGCTGTCGTCACGGCGTGCCAACAATTCGGCTACATCGCCGAAAAACAGGAAGTCGCAATCGCAGAACAGTGCCCAGCCCTTGTATCCGGCAAGGTAGGGCGTGAAAAACCGGGAATAGGTGAATTCGGTCGAGGCCAACGGATCGACCTGACGCGTATAAGCCCCGGCATCGACCAAATCCTGCAACCGGATCGGACGAATATCGACGTCGATCGAGGCATGTTCCAGCAATGAGGCGCGGGCCACCTGATAGGCAATATCTTCGCGTGAATCCCAGCCAATGAACACCGTCAGGTCGGACATGAACCCTCTCTCGCCTGTAATGATGCCGTATTGCATGCCTGGCTTGAGATGCTGGGCATTTCATGCAGATCATGATCAACCTGCATCGGCGGTCAAGGATGAATCAGCGCGCCTCGGACGGGGCCGAGATCAGCATATCCAGCCCGAGTCTCTGCGACAGAAATTGCGCGACCAGCTGCCCGCGCACGCTGTTCCCGGCCTCGTCTAAAGGCGGCGAGAACAGGCCAAGCCCGGCCTTGCCGGGGGCCACGGTGACGATGCCGCCACTGACGCCGCTTTTGCCGGGCAGCCCGATTTCGTAAAGCCAATCGCCCGAGGTCTCATACAGTCCCGCAGTCAGCATCACGGCTAGGGTGTGGTGGCAGGTTTGGGGCTTCACCACCTGTTCGCGCGTGATCGGATTGAAGCCGCCATTGGCCAAAGTCGCGCCCATGATCGCCAGATCGCGTGCGCTGACCTGCAGCGCGCATTGCCGTGTATATAGCTCCAGCGCCTCGGCCGGATCGGAATAGATGCTGCCGAAGCCCTGAAGCATCCAGGCAAGGCTGCGGTTGCGGAAATTGGATGCCAAGGCCGAGGCCAGCACCTCATCGTTGACCGTCAATTCGCGCCCCGCGAAACGGGACAGGCCATCGCGCAGCGACGCCCACCTTTCGTCAATCGTCGCGCCGGGGAGCAGGCTGGTCGTGGCAATGGCGCCGGCATTGACCATGGGATTGCTGCGGCCGCCGGGTAGGCGCTCGATCCCGGCCAGCGAGTTGAAGGGATAGCCGGTCGCATTGACCCCCAGCCTTTCGCGCGCACCCGTCGGACCAAGCAGGTCGCAGACCAGCGCAAAGACAAAGGGTTTCGACACGCTCATGATGGTGAATTCATGCAGCGCGTCACCCACGGCGTAGGTCTGACCGTCCACCCCCACGGCGCAGATGCCGAACAGATGCGCGGGCATCTGGGCCAGCGCCGGATAGACCTGCGAGACCGCGCCCTGATCCACGCTGGAAAAGCGCCGATGCGCCTCAGTCATCAGCTGGGCGACGCGATGGCTGGCAGGCAGGCTGCCGGTCGAGATATGGGTCTCAGTCTGAACGGGATCGGGTAATTCCATCGAAAGCCGCCTTACGTGACGTGATGCGGGCTGTGGGAATGCCCGCGATTTTATCCCAGTCGGGGGCGAAAGACAAAGCTGGCCATCGCTCAGCCGCGCCACATGTGCCAAGCGACTGCGGTCGCTGATCCGGCCATTGCGCCCAGAATAGCGAAGGTTGCGCCCATGCCCAATGTCGCGCCCAGCCAGCCCGCCAGCGGATAGGCCAGAAGCAGGCAGGCATTGGCGATCGTCACCTGTGCCGCGAACAGCGCCTGCAGGTCCGAGGGCGCGGCAATGCGCCGGATCAGGTAGGTGGCCGGCGTCAGCGCCCATGCCACCCCCAGTCCCAACAGTGCCCAAAGCGCCAGCAGGCCGGTCAGCCCATCCTGCACCGTGCCGATCAGCAGGCCCATCGTTGCGATTACCGCGCCTGTCATCATCAGTCGGCGCTCCTCGACCAGCGACAGGGCCAGCGGCAGCAGAACTGCGCCAAGGATCGACCCCAGACCAAAGGCAAAAAACGCCATGGCCGCCGCATCGCGCTGAAGGTCAAACAGGCCCTGCACGATCACCACGGTATTGACCATGACCATGGCCGAGGCCAGCGCAACGGTCACATCCAGTGCGATGACGCCGCGAAGTTCGGGGATGGCGGCGAAGCGCCTTGGCCCATAGGTCAGCTTGCGCCACAGCCCGCCCGAGGGTGCGCCCAGATGCTGTGGCAGCTGCGCCGCCTGAACCAGCAGCGCCGAGGCGGCAAAGGCCCCCGCCGCCAGCAGGAAGATGCCGCTTGCCCCCAGAAAAACCATCAGCCCGGCCGCCAGCAGCGGGCTGACCGGCCCCTCGACATCGGAAGCAATGCGCGAGCGCGCGACCGAGCGGGCATAGTCCTTTTCGCTGCCCAGCAGGTAGGGCACCACGGCCAGATAGACGAAACCGAAGCTGGCCGAGGCCGTGGCAAAGACGATGACCAGGGCGTAGATCTGCCAGACCGACGACACGAAAGGCAGCAGGATCAGGCTGGCGGCGCGGATCAGGTCCAACGCCACCAGCAGCGCCTTGCGCGGCAGGCGATTGGTCAGCACCGTCAGGATCGGCGCGCCAAGGACATAGGACAACATCTTGAGCGACAGCGCCGTCCCGATCACCGCCCCGGATTCCTCACCCGCCAGATCAAAGGCCAGTAACGCCAGCCCGACCGTGGCGATGCCGGTCGCGAATTGCGCCAGCACATAGCCCGCGAACAGCCGATAATAGCTGGGCTTGTCGCTGACCCCACTCCAGCTCAGCGTGCCGGGCCTGTCAGGCACGGGCGGGTTTTGGGTCGGCGGCCCCGCCATGCACGGTCACGTAAAGCACCGGCAGGAAGACCAGCGTCAGCAACGTGGCGATCAGCAGCCCGCCCATGATCGCGAAGGCCATCGGTCCCCAGAACAGCGTCGGCGCAATCGGCAACAAGCCAAGGATCGTCGACAAGGCCGTCAGCATCAGCGGCCGCAGGCGGCTGGTCGCGGCCTGCACCGCGGCATCGACCACGGACAGGCCCGAGGCACGATCCTCGGTAATCTGGGTGATCAGGATAATGGCGTTTTTTGCGATCATGCCGATCAGCGCAAGGATGCCAAGAATCGCCACGAAACCCAGCGAGCGCTGGAACAACAGCAGCGCTGCGACCACCCCGATCAGTCCCAGCGGCAGCAGCAGCAGCACCATTCCGGCATCGCGGAAGCTTTGCAACTGCACCATCAGAAGCGTCACCATCAGGAACATCATCACCGGAATGACGGCAAAGACGGATTCCTGACTTTCTGCGCTGGTTTCCACAGTGCCGCCCAGATTGACGGCATAGCCGTTGGGAAGGGACGCGTTCAGGGCGGCAATGTCATCCTCCAGCGCGGCGGCCACGGCCTCGGGCGTAGAGCCGGGGGCGACATCGGCCAGAACGGTCAGCGTTGGCAACCGGTCGCGCCGCCACAGGAAGGGCTGCTCCTGATCATAGCTGAAATTCGCGAACTGACCCAAGGACACGGTGCGTCCACCCGGCACCGGAACCTGCAAGGTCGAGATCGTGTCCAGCGAGACGCGATTGCCCTCGGCCGCGCGGGCGACGATGGGGATCTGGTAAATGCCGTCGCGCAGTTGCGACACGGTCGCGCCCGATACGGCTGTGTTCAGGATCGCGGCGATCTGCCCGCTGGTCAGACCCAGACGGCGGGCACGGTCCTGATCGATCTCGATGCGCAACTGACGCGCAGGCTCGATCCAGTCGAAATGCACCTCTCGGGCATGGGGATTGCTGGCGACGACACCGGCCAGATCCAGCGCGCGACTGCGCAGGGTTTCGATATCCGGGCCGGTCAGGCGGTATTGCAGCGGCCAGCCGATCGGCGGGCCAAGCTCCAGCGGGCTGACGCGACTGATCGCCTGCGGGTAGGTCTCGTCAAGGAATTCCTCCAGCGATTTCTGCAACCGACCCCGCGCCTCCAGATCGCGGGCCATGACCACGATCTGCGAATGGTGGTCGCTGGGCGGCTGGATCGCCAGCGGCAGGTAGAAGCGGATCACGTTCCGCCCGATATACGAGGTAAAGAACTGCGCCTCGCCGGTGCCGGCGACAAAGGCCTCGATGCCCCGGATCGCGTCCTCGCTGGCATAGATCGAACTTGAGGCGGGAAGCTGGAAATCCACGATCAGCTCATTGCGGTCCGAGGCCGGAAAGAACTGCCGGTCGACCCGTTGCAAGCCCAGCAGGGCGATCAGGAACAAACCCGCGGTGACGGCCAGTGTGATCCAGCGAAAGCGCAGCGCAAGGCTCAGGAAGCGCTGGTAGGCGCGCAGGATCGGTCCGGGCTGCTGGGTCGCCCCTGCGGCGGGAGGCTTCAGGATCACCGAGCCGATGATCGGCGTGAACAGCACCGCCACGAACCACGACGCGATCAGCGCGATGCCGACCACCAGGAACAGCGAGATGGTGTATTCGCCCGCCTGGCTTTGCGCGAAGCCGATGGGCACGAAGCCCGCGATGGTAATCAGCGTCCCGGTCAGCATGGGTGCGGCCAGCGTGCGATAGGCGAATGTCGCGGCCTTATCGACCGTATCGCCCACGGCCAGTCGCCGCAGCATCGCATCGACCGTGGTCATCGCGTCGTCGGTCAGCAGCGCCAGGGCAATGATCAGCGCCCCCAGCGAAACCCGGTGCAGGTCGATCTCCAGCGCCCGCATGACCAGGAACACCACCGACAGCGTCACCGGAATGGCGATGGCGACGACCGATCCGGGCCGCGCGCCAAGGCTGAGGAAGCTGACGACAAGGATGATGATGACGGCCTGCATCAACGAGGTGGTGAAATCGCCGATGGCCAGATCGACGACCTTGGGCTGGTCGGAAATCAGCATCGGCTCGATCCCGATGGGCAGGTTCGCGGTGATGCCGGCCATGGCCTTGGTCACGGCCTTGCCCAGTTCAAGAATGTCACCGCCCTCGGCCATCGAGATCGCCAGCGCAATCGCCCGCTGGCCGTTGATATGCAGCAAGGGCTGCGGCGGCTCGGACAGGGCGCGGCGCACGGTGGCGATATCGCCCAGCCGGATTGTCCGCCCATTCGCCACCAGAGACACGTCCAGCAGGTCGGCTTCGCTGTCAAAGGCGCCGCTGACCCGCACGGCCAGATTCTCGGCCCCGGTGGTGATGACGCCTGCCGGTCGCACGACGTTCTGCGCAGCGATGGCGTTGAAGATCTGGCTGTAATCCAGCCCCATGGCTGCCACGCGGTCGGGCTGGAACTCCAGCAGCACCTGTTCGTCCTGCGTGCCGATCCATTCGATCTTGGCGATGCCGTCGACCTGTCGCATCAGGTCCGAGCGAACGCTGTCGACATGGTCGCGCAATTCCCGGTCGCTGAAGCCGTCTGCGGTGAATCCGTAGATGATCCCGAAGACATCGCCAAAATTGTCGGTAAAGAACGGCCCCAGCACGCCCGGCGGCAGGGTGTGGCGGATGTCGCCGACGCCGTTCCTGACCTCTTGCCAGACATCACTGACGCGATCAGGGGGAAACTGGCCGTCCAGATCGACATAGATGGTTACGATCCCCGGCCGGGTGATCGAGCGGATCGCGTCCAGCCCGGTGGTTTCCTCAAGCCGCCGCTCCAGCCGGTCGGTCAGTTGGGTCTGGGTTTCCTCCATCGTGGCACCGGGCCAGACGGCGGTGACCAGCATGGTCTTGATGGTAAAGCTGGGGTCCTCGTCCCGACCCAGATGCAAAAAGGCGAACGCCCCCATGATGACCGCGACGATCATCATGTAGATGGTCAGCGGACGGGACCGGATTGCCCATTCCGAAAGGTTCGGTCCGATCATGATTCTGCCTCGGGCAGACGCACGGACTGTCCGGGGCGCAGGACCTGAACGCCTGCCGTAACCACAATATCGCCAGGAGAAAGCCCGCCCGCGATCACGACCGAAGCAGGAAGATAGCGTTCGACCTGAACCGGGTGCAGGGCCACGGTCGAGCTGGCCGGATCGACGATCCAGACGGCGGGCGCGCCATCGTTGCTGGTCAGCGCCGAGGCTGGGATCTGGATCGAGCTGATCTCGCCAAAGACCGCGCGGCCGGTCACCGTTGAGCCAAGCCGCAATTCCGGCGGGGGCTCGATCAGCCCGACCCGGACCCGGAATGTGCCGGTGACGGTATCGGCGCGTGGCGCGACCTCGCGGATGCGGCCACGGGCACTGACTGTCGGGGTCTGGGACAAAGCGACGGTGATTTCGGGATCGGCGGGGCTGGTCTCTATCAGCGCGGCGGGCACGTCAAAGACCGCGTCCATCCCGCCATCGCGGGCGATTTGCACGATCATGCGCCCGCTGGCCACGACCTCGCCCGGCTCGGCCCCCACCGCGGTCACCACGCCCGGCGCATCGGCAAACAGCGCGGTATCGTTCAGCCGCCGCGTGGCGATGGCGAATTGCGCCGCGGCCGCATCGGTGGCGGAATTGGCCGATGCCAGTGCCGCCTCGGCCCGTTCCAGACCGGCGCGCGCCAGCAGGCCGCGGTCGAACAGTTGCCGCTGGCGGTTATGGGTGGCGCGGGCCTCGGACAGCTGCGCCTCGGCGGCGGTCAGGTTCGCCTCGGCGGCGCGGCGGCCGTTTTCCTCATCCATCGGGTCAAGGCTGGCCAGCGCCTGCCCGGCCTCGACCGTGTCGCCGACATTCACCAGCCGCTCGACCATCCGCCCGCCGATGCGGAACCCCAGATCGACCTGCGTCTGACTTTCGACGGTTCCCGCCAGCGAGACCGTCTCGCCCGCCAGCCGTTCCTCGACGGTGACGGTGCGAACCGGGCGCGGCTGGGCCGGAGGCTCATCCTCGGATTCGTCGCAACCGGCCAGAAACCCGGCCAGTGCCAGGACACAGGCCAGCCGGATCAGATGCGGGGGAATGTGCGAGATCATCGGCATTCTCCTGTCGGGGGACGTGGCGTTGTGT
Organism: Paracoccus litorisediminis; assembly: GCF_009711205.1. Lineage (GTDB taxonomy): Bacteria > Pseudomonadota > Alphaproteobacteria > Rhodobacterales > Rhodobacteraceae > Paracoccus > Paracoccus litorisediminis. The sequence goes on from NZ_WMIG01000007.1 coordinate 22,900, forward strand.
TGATGGTCTCAGGCCGGGCCAAGCGGCAGGCCGAAGCCGTACCAAGCGACCAGAAGCAGCGTCCACAGGACCAGCAGGACGATCGTGTAGGGCAGCATCAGGGCGACGATGGTGCCGATCCCGGCATCCTTCTGGTATTTCTGGGCAAAGCCCACCATGACCGCCAGATAGACGTTCAGCGGCGTGATCACGTTCATCGGGCTGTCGCCGACGCGATAGGCCGCCAGCACAAGGTTCGGGTCGCCCCCCAGCCGCATGAACAGCGGCACGAAGACGGGGGCAAGGATCGCCCATTTCGCCAGCGCGCCGGTCAGGATGATGTCGATGATCGCGACCACGATGACGAACAGGATGATATAGCTGGTCGCCCCCAGCTGCGTGGTCTGCAGGAAATCGGCCAGGTTGACGGCCAACACCGTGGCGAGGTTGGTGAAGTTGAAGAAGGCGATGAAATTCGCGATTACGAACAGCAGGAAGATCATCCCGGCAAGGTTGCTCCAGGTCTTGACCACCAGCCCGATCGCCGCCGTGACATTGGCGATGGTGCCCGCGCCGCGACCGTAAGCATAGCCGATGCACATGAACAGCAGGCTGATCAGCACGATCAATCCGCTCATGAAGGGCGATCCGGCCATGATTCCGCCGGTTTCCTGATTGCGCAGAATGCCCCAGGGAAGCGGCGGCGCGGTCAGTGCGGCCAGCACCAGCACGAATATCAGCAGCGCCCGGCCTGCGTATTTCAGCCCGCGCTGCTCGGCCTCGGACAGTTCGGTCGAGGCCTCAACGGGCAGTCCGCCGGAATAGGGCCCAAGGCGGGGTTCGACGAATTTCTCGGTCAGGATGGTACAGATGATGCCCATCAGGATGGATGAGGCGATCATGAAGAACAGGTTGCCGACCACGGTGATTTGCGCGTTCGGGTTGACGGTGCGGATCGAGTCGTTTGTGACCTCGACCAGCAGCGCATCGGTCGGGGTGACAAAGACGTTGACCAGAAACACTGCCGCGACCCCGGAAAAGCCTGCCGCCAGACCGGCCAGCGGATGCCGCCCCATGCTGTGGAAGGCCGCCGCGGCCAGAGGCACCAGCACCAGATAACCGGCATCGGCGGCGATCGAGGACAGCACCCCCACCATGACGATCATGAAGGTAAAGATCGAACGCGGCGCCGCCGCCACCAGCTTGCGCACCAATGTGGCGATCAGTCCCGATTCCTCGGCCAGACCGACCCCGATCATGGCGACAAGGATCACGCCGACCCCGGTAAAGCCCAGGAAGTTCGCAACCGGCGAGGTCACCATGAAGCGGATGCCATCGGGCGACAGCAGGCTGCGTACCGATGAGGTCTGCGTGACGATGTCGCTGATTACCGGGTCATAGCCCTCATAAGTGACCGAGGTTCCCATGGCAGAAAAGATCACCGAAAGGATGATCACGATGCCAATCAGGATGAAAAAGATGATGGCGGGATGCGGGACCATATTTCCCACCCGCTCGATCGTGCCCAGAAAGCCAGACATTCCTGCCTGAGGTTCCTCGGGCATTGCATTATTACCGGATTGATTCGCCACCATTCCCTCCGAATTTCGCTAAATTCCGCGGACGAATCCGCAGGTTTTGACCGAGGCAATACGTGAAGGACGATTATAAGCTGGTTATGAAAACGTAGTTTCGTAGCAAGACGATACCACGAAGTTTTCCGACATTCGAGTCTGCCCGCGACAGGGATGCTGCGTATTGCGTCCCCGTGGAAAACTGTTCATATTCGAAAAGAATCTGAGAAAATGGCGATGTTCATTTTCGCCATGCACGTTATCGGATTCGGTGAAGGACGTGCCTGCTAAGGACTTCAATGAAAGCCGCGCAAGGCTTTGCGTTGCAACAAGCTTTTCACAGATACTTTCTCTGATTTATTGCCGCGTTCGTCAAAGGCCAGTCTATCCCTGAATATGAGGTTCCTCGTTGACGGATATATGGATTGTTTTTGCCATTGTTGCGGCAATCGTCGTTCTTTTCATCTGGGACAGACTGCCCGTCATCGCGGTTTGCGTGGGCGCGGCGCTGGCGCTTTGGGCGACGGGCATCCTGACGCTGCAACAGGCGCTTGGCGGCTTCGGTGATCCGGCGGTTATCTTCATCGCCGCGTTGTTCGTGGTCAGCGCAGGGCTTGAGGTTTCGGGCGTTACCGCATGGGCGGGACAGTTGCTGATCCGCCAGGCCGGTGCCAGCCGCACCCGGCTGATCGTGCTGATGATGGGCTTTGTCGGGGTTCTGTCGGCGCTGATCAGCGTGAATGGCGCGGTGGCGGCGCTGTTGCCGGTGGTGATCGTCATGGCGATCCGGCTGGGCCGCTCGCCTTCGCAATTGCTGATGCCGCTGGTGTTTGGTGCGCATGCCGGATCGCAGCTGATGCTGACCGGCAGCCCGGTGAACGTTCTGGTGGACGAGGCCTCGGAATATTCCGGGGGCGGGGGGTTCGGCTATTTCGAATTCGCGCTGGTCGGCGTTCCGATCGTGCTTGGCTGTATCGCGATCGTCGTGCTGCTCGGGCAAAAGCTGCTTCCTGAACGCACCAGCAAAACACTGCCGCCCGACCTTAGCCGTCATGCCACGACGCTCTTCGAACAATATCGCCTGTCCAAGGACGTGCATCAGTTGCGCGTGCGTGCGGACTCGCCGGTAATCGGAAAACAGCGCGAGGTCGTGGGTCTTTACGAACAGCCAGATCTGAAATTCGTCACGCTCAAGGGCACGAACGGATTGCCCACCCGCGAGGATATCGTGCGCGAGGGGCATCTGCTGGTCGTACGCGGCCCTGCCGATCAGGCCGCGCAACTGGCCAGCCAGATGGGTCTGGCCTTCAGCGAGGATGGCCCGACCGAGGGGATTTCCGACATGCTGTTCAACCGCGAATCCGGTCTGGCCGAGGTGCTGATCCCGCCGCGCTCGCCGCTGATCGGGACGCGGTTCTTTCCCGGCATGGTGACCGAAAGCGGCGATCTGATCGTGCTGGCCATTCAGCGTCAGGGCGAGGACACCAAGCCCGGCGCAGTTCTGGCCGGTGGCGATACGCTGTTGCTGCAAGGCACATGGAGCGCGCTGGACAGACGGCTGGAACAGCCCGAAGTCATCGTCGTCAACGAACCCGATCTGGTGCGTCGTCAGGCGCTGCCGATGGGGCCGGGCTCCAAGACGGTGCTGGCCGCGCTGGCGATCATGGTGCTGCTGCTGGCAACGGGGCTGGTGCCGCCTGCCGTCGCCGGGTTGCTGGCGGCGGGGATTATCCTGATCTCGGGCGTGCTGAGCGTCGAACAGATCTACCGCTCGATCAACTGGACCACGGTGATCCTTGTGGCTGCGCTGATGCCGCTTTCGACGGCCATGCAGGAAACCGGTGGTGCTGCGCTGCTGGCCGATGGGCTGGTCTACAGCGTTGGCGAAATGGGTCCCTATCCGCTGCTGGCTGGGCTTTTCGTGCTGTCGGCGGTGCTGGGCCAGATCATTTCAAACACCGCGACCTCGCTGATCATCATCCCGATTTCGGTGGTGGCCGCTGAGAAAATGGGGATTTCGGTTCAGCCGGTGCTGATGTGCGTCTGCGTGGCCTGCGCCGGGGCCTTTCTGACCCCGGTCGCGACCGCCACCAACCTGATGGTGATGGAGCCGGGCGCCTACAAGTTTGGCGATTACTGGAAGCTCGGCCTGCCGATGCTGATCTGGTTCTTCGTCATCGCCGTTTTCCTTGTGCCACTGATCTGGCCATTCTGAGACGCCCCGGCGGCTGCGGTCCGCCAGAGGCAGTAACCTGTATCTGATTCTAGGGAGGTTCCGCTGATGTCCGATCTTGAGAAAGTCCTTGCCCATATCGACGCCGATTTCGACAATGCGCTTGATCGGCTGTTTCAGACCGTGCGGATGAAGTCGATTTCGACCGATCCCGCCTATGCCGCCGAAACCCGCGCCTGCGCCGAATGGCATTCGCAGGATCTGGCCGCGATCGGCTTTGCATCCGAGGTCCGCGACACCCCCGGCCACCCGATCGTGCTGGCCAAGAACCATGACGCGACCGGGACCAAGGTGCTGTTCTACGGCCATTACGACGTGCAGCCCGCCGATCCGCTGGAGCTGTGGGATGGCGACCCGTTCGAGCCGAAAATTGCCACCCTTCCCGACGGCAGCAAGGAAATCCGTGGCCGTGGGGCGTCGGATGACAAGGGCCAGTTGATGACCTTTGTCGAGGCCTGCCGCGCATGGAAGGCCGTCACCGGCAAGCTGCCGATCCCGATCACCATCCTGCTGGAGGGCGAGGAGGAATCGGGCGGTGCGAACCTGCCCGGCTTCCTTGAGGCGGCCAAGTCCGAGTTGGGCGCCGATGTCGCAATGATCTGCGACACCAACATGTGGGACAAGGAAACCCCGGCGATCACCACCAGCCTGCGCGGGCTTTGCGCCGAAGAAATCTTCATCCATGCCAGCGACCGTGACCTGCATTCGGGCTTCTACGGCTCGGCTGCGGCGAACCCGAACCATGTGCTGGCCCGGATCATCGCCGATCTGCGCGATGCCGACGGCCGCATCACGTTGCCCGGCTTCTATGACGGCGTGCCCGACCTGCCGCAATCGCTGCGCGACAGCTGGGACAGGCTCGATTTCTCGGAAGCGGCGTTTCTGGGCGAGGTCGGCCTGTCGGTCCCGGCGGGCGAAAAGGGCCGCTCGGTGCTGGAGCAGACCTGGTCGCGCCCGACCTGCGAGGTCAATGGCATGGTTGGCGGCTATACCGGGGACGGCTTCAAGACGGTGATCCCGGCGGTCGCCTCGGCCAAGATCAGTTTCCGGCTGGTCTTTGATCAGGACCCGCACAAGATCCGCGCCGCCTTCCGCGACTTCGTGAAAGCGCGCCTGCCTGCGGATTGCCGGGCCGAGTTCACCGAATTCGGCTCGGGTCGGGCGGTGGCCTTTGAGGTCTCGGCCCCGGTCTTCCAGAAGACCCAGCAGGCGCTGAGCGACGAATGGGGCAAGGAGGCGGCCTTTGTCGGCGGCGGCGGCTCGATTCCCGTCACCACCATGATCAAGGAAATGCTGGGCATGGATGTGGTCATGGCGGGATTTGGTCTAAGTGACGACCGCATCCATAGCCCGAACGAGAAATACAGCCTGACCAGTTTTCACAAGGGCATCCGGTCATGGGCACGGGTGCTGGCCGCGCTGTGACCCGATCTGATCGACGTTCCAGACGGGCTGGCCGGTGCGATCCGTGCCCGCCCGAAGCCAAGGAGGGGAAGATGTCATCACGTTCGACTATCGCCGTCGGGTTGGTCCTGATCGGCGCATTGGCGGCCTGCGCGCCCGATGGCGGTGAGCCCGGCCATACCGCGCAAGGGGCCATCGGTGGCGCGGCGGCGGGCGCGCTGATCGCGGGATCGCGCAACAATTCGGCCAGCGATGCCGTCAGGGGCGCGGTGGTCGGCGGCTCGGTCGGCGCGGTGGTGGGGTCCATCGCGGACCAGCAGAACGCGATGCGGCGGGCCATCAATGACCCGAATGTCGCGGTCAGGAACGATGGGCAGAACCTGATCGTGGTCTTCCCGAATGCGCTGCTGTTCGCCACCTCATCGGCCACGCTGTCACCGGTCGGACAGCAGGACCTGCGGCAGCTGGCCGCGCATATGCAGACCCGGCCCGGCAGCGTCGTCGTGATCGGCCATACCGACAGTTCTGGCTCGCTCAGCTACAACCAGACCCTGTCCGAGCATCGCGCCCGCGCCGTCGCCGGTACGCTGGTCGCGGGTGGCCTTGCGCCGCAGCGTATCACTGCGGTCGGTCAGGGCCCGACGCGTCCGATCGCCTCGAATGACACGCCAGAGGGTCGTGCCCAGAACCGCCGGGTCGAGATCATCGTCCGCCCGAACTGATTGCTTTGGGCGCGACAGCAGTTTCGTCGCGCCCGCTGCCTACTGTCCCAGCGTGTTCTTGAAGATTTTGCCGTCCTTCATGATCACCTTGAAGTTGGTGGCGGCATCCGCGACCAGATCCAGATCGGCGGTCGGATCGCCTTCGACCAGCAGCAGATCGGCCAGCGCCCCTTCCTCGACCACGCCTAGCCGACCGGGATAGGGGTTGCGAGGCCCGGTCAGTTGCAAAAGTTCGGCATTGGTCGCGGTCGCCATCTCCAGCGCCTCGGCAGGGGTGTACCATTTCTGCATTCGGGCCAGCCACGCCCCCTGCTGCGTCGCGGTCGCCGCATCAAACAGGATGTCGGTGCCGAAGGCGGTCTTGATGCCGTATTTCTTGGCCAAGGCATACATGGCGTCGGTGCCATGCAGGACCTGCGCCAGCTTTGCCCGCGAATCCGGGGTCAGTCCGGCCCAGTCCTCGGCCTGACCGGTGAAGGGTTGCGTCGACAGCCAGATCCCGCGCTCGGCCATCAGCTTGGCGCTGTCGTCGTCCATCAGATGCGCGTGTTCGATCACCTTTACGCCGCTGTCGATCGCCCGTTTGATCGCTTCGGGGGTATAGGCATGGACGGCGACATAGGTGCCCCAGTTTCCAGCCGCCTCGGTCGCGGCGTGCAATTCCTCTTCGGTAAAGGTCGACACATCCAACGGCGAATGAGGAGAGGCGACACCGCCCCCCGCCGTCAGCTTGATCTGGCTTGCGCCCATCATCAGCTGCTCGCGCACCCGCATGCGGACATCGGCAGGGCTGTCGACGATCATGCTGCCATGGATTTCCTCGGACCGGGTCAATTCCCCCCCATGGCGCGGCAATTCGGTCAGGAAACGGAAATCGCCATGCCCGCCTGTCGTGGTCAGCATCGCCCCCGAGGGATAGATCCGCGGTCCCGGCACCAGCCCGCTATCGACCGCCTGTTTCAGGCCAAAGGCCGGTCCGCCCATGTCGCGCACGGTGGTGAAGCCGCGCAGCAATGTGGCCTGCGCCTCGACGCTGGCCAGAATATTGAGGAAGCCATAATCGCCCAGCATCGCCATATCAGCGGTCGGGCGCGCCAGCATCGTATGCCAATGCGCGTCGATCAGCCCCGGCATCAGGGTCATGCCCGCACCGTCGATGACCGTCGCCCCGGCGGGTTCCGGGGCATCGGCCGAGATGGTGGCGATCACATTGCCGGTGACCAGCACATTCGAAGGCTGGGACAGCTGCGCGGCATGGCCGTCGAAAATCCGGACATTGCGGAACAGCACGTCGGCCCGCCCCTCCAGGGGCAAGGACAGGCAAAGCGCACCGCACAGAAATATGGTCGAGAAAAGCCGAGCGAAGGGAAACATCAGGTTCATTCCTTTCGTGATGAACTGACCGCGCAAATCCGGGACAGTTATATCTGTCCGGTCGTCAAACCTTCCTTCGCCTCATGTTAACGATTTGCGGCCATTGGGCTAGCGTCTGCGATGCGATCGGGGTTTCAGGCCGTATTCATCACCAGATGTCCGCGCCCCAGATCCTGCCAGTCCCGGCGCGGTGCCACATAACCGCGCGGGCGGATCGGGTTTTTCAGTTCCTCTGCGGCCATTGCGCGGCGCAGTCCGCGGCGGCTGGGGTCAGGGATGGGGACCGCGGCGATCAGCTTTTGCGTATAGGGATGTTGCGGATTGCCAAAGACCGCTTCGCGCGGCCCGATTTCGACGATCTCGCCCAGATACATGACGGCGACGCGGTGGCTGACCCGTTCGACCACCGCCATGTCATGCGAGATGAACAGATAGGCGATGCCCAACCGCTCCTGCAGATCCATCAGCAGGTTGCAGACCTGCGCCTTGACCGAGACATCCAGCGCCGAGACGCTTTCATCCGCCACGATAAGCTTGGGACCCAGCCCCAGCACCCGCGCGATGGCAACGCGTTGGCGCTGCCCGCCCGAAAACTCATGCGGATAGCGGTCCATCATGGCGGGGCTCAGCCCGACCTGAGCCAGTAGATCGGCTGCCATGGCGCGGGCCTGATGCCCTTTGGCGATGCCATGCTTCAGGATCGGCTCGGCCACGGTCTGGCCCACGGTCATGCGCGGGTTCAGGCTTGAGAACGGGTCCTGAAAGATCATCTGCGCCGAGCGCCGCATCCGGCGCAGATCACTGCCCCCAAGGTCGCGGACATCGAATCCGTCCAACTGGATCGCGCCCGATTGCGGCTCGATCAGGCGCAGGATCGAACGCCCGGTGGTGGACTTGCCGCAGCCGGATTCGCCGACAAGGCTCAGCGTCTCGCCCGGCCACAGGTCGAAGGACAGGTTTTCGACGGCATGGACATGGCCATGGGGTCGGCCCAGCAGATCCGAGCCGACAGCGAAGCGCGTGGTAAGGTTGCGCACCGAGAGTACCGGCGTCCCCTGCCGGTCGACCGGGTTCAGCACCGGGGGCAGGGCATTGACCCTGCCACTGTCCATCTCGACCCGCGGGAAGCGCAGCGGATGATCCTGACCCACCATCGAACCCAGCCGCGGCACTGCCGCCAGCAATGCGCGGGTATAGGGATGCTCGGCCTGTGCAAAGATGCGTTCGGTCGACCCTGTTTCGACGCAATCGCCGCGATACATGACCACCGTGCGGTCGGCGATTTCCGCGACCACACCCATGTCATGGGTGATGAACAGGACGGCCATGCCGGTTTCCTGCTGCAACTCCTTGATCAGATCCAGAATCTGACCTTGAATGGTCACGTCCAGCGCCGTCGTTGGCTCATCCGCAATCAGCAACCGGGGCCTTGAGGCGAGCGCCATGGCGATCATCACCCGCTGCCGCATTCCACCCGAAAACTGGTGCGGGTATTCGTCGATGCGCCTTGCGGCATTGGGAATGCGGACCCGCTCCATCAGGCGCAGCACCTCGGCGCGGATTTGAGATTTGCCAAGATCGGTGTGCCGGGCCAAAACCTCGCCGATCTGGCGGCCGACGGTAAAGGCCGGGTTCAGCGAGGTCATCGGTTCTTGAAAGATCATCGCGACGCGGTTGCCACGGATCTGCTGCATGGCGCTTTCGGGCAGGGACAGAAGGTCCGTGCCCTCCAGCATGACGCGGCCCGAGACCCTTGCCCGCTTCGGGTCCAAAAGTCGCATGATCGACAGCGAGGTGACGCTTTTTCCCGACCCGCTTTCACCGACAATGGCCACGGTCTCGCCGGGTTTAACGGTGAACGAGACATTGCGCACGACCTCGCCCCAGCCGTCGCCAGTCTGGAAGGCTGTGGTCAGGTTCTCGACCGACAGGACGGATGGGGTCATGTCAGCGCCCCGCCGCATAGGCTTGCATCAGGCGCGGGGTGGCGGCGGCGCGCAGCAGCCCCGACGGATCGCGCCGTGCCGCAGTCAGCCGGCCAATATCCCAATCGCCGGCGACGGTGACCTGATGACCGCGGCGGCGCAACTCGGCGATGGTGGCCTCGCCCACGCGACCCTCGATCAGCATGCCGCCGGGCGAGGAGGTGCGGGGATGGAACGAGGCCGGGAAATGCGTGGAATGGAACAGCGGCGCGTCGATCGCGGCCTGCAGGTTGCCTTCGTGATGGGCATAGCGCAGGAAGAAGGCCAGTTGCCACTGGTCCTGCTGGTCGCCGCCCGGCGTGCCGAATGCCATCACCGGCTTGCCGTTGCGCAGCGCCAACGAGGGGGTCAGCGTGGTGCGGGGCCGCTTGCCCGGCGCAAGCGAGGTCGGCAGCCCTTCCTCCAGCCAGAACATCTGCGCGCGCGAATTCAGGCAGAAACCCAGTTCGGGGATGATCGGCGAACTTTGCAGCCAGCCCCCCGACGGCGTGGTCGAGACCATGTTGCCCCAGCGGTCGATCACGTCGATATGGACGGTATCACCGCGCTTCTCCGACAGATGCGACATGGTTGGTTCATAAACCGCGCCGGTCCCCATACGGCCAAGCATGGCAAGGGTACGGTCGCGCTGACCTTCAAAGCCCGGAACAAGGCCCGGCCGCAGGTCAAGCGAAGCGGTGTCGCCGATCAGCGCGCGACGTTCGGCGGCATAGGTATCCGACAGCAGCGCCTGCATCGGAACGTCATGAAAATCCGGGTCGCCGTAATAGACCTCACGGTCGGCATAGGCGAGCTTCATCGCCTCGATCACCGTATGGATATAGTCCGGTCCGTTCGGGTCCATCGCGCCCAGATCGAAGCCTTCCAGCAGCTTCAGCCCCTGCAGCAGCACCGGGCCCTGACCCCAAGGGCCGGTCTTGGCGATGGTCCAGTCGTGGTAATCGCCATAAAGGGGTGCCTCGACCGTGGCCTGCCAGCCCGCCATGTCCTGCGCGGTCAGGACGCCGCGATGCTTCGCGCCCGATCCGTCCATCACCTCGGTCTCGCGGCAGAAGCGGTCGATCGCCTCGGCGACGAAGCCGCGATAAAAGGCGTTGCGGGCGGCCTCGATCCCGGCTTCACGACCCGGCACGGCCTCGGCTTCGGTCAGAATGCGCTTCCAGGTTTCGGCCAGCACCGGGTTGCGAAACAGCGCCTCGGCGGCGGGGACCGCATTTCCCGGCAGCCAAGTTGCAGCGGATGTCGGCCATTCCTGACGGAAGAAATCGGCAAGGCCGCCGATGGTCGCGGATACCCGCGCCAGCATCGGATGGCCGTGCTCGGCGTAATGGATCGCGGGTTCCAGCACATCGCGCAGGGCCATGGTGCCATAGTCGCGCAGCATCAGCATCCAGCCGTCGAAAGCGCCGGGAATGACGGTCGACAGCAACCCGTTGCCGGGGATCAGATCGATCCCCTCGGCCCGGTAATGCGCGATGGTCGCTGCAGCGGGGGCGGGGCCTTGGCCGCAGATCACCTCGGTTCGGCCGGTTGCTGCCGAATGGATGATCGCGGGCAGATCGCCGCCGGGTCCGTTCAGATGCGGTTCCACCACTTGCAGCACAAAGCCGGTCGCCACCGCCGCGTCAAAGGCATTGCCGCCGCGTTCCAGAATGCCCATGCCGACCGCCGTGGCGATCCAATGGGTCGATGTGACGACCCCGAAGGTGCCCAGAATTTCGGGTCGGGTGGTGAAGCTGGTCATGGTACGTTCCTTTGATCAGTGTTCGCGCGGGTCCAGCGCATCGCGCAGCCCGTCGCCCAGAAGGTTGAAGCCGATCACCACCAGAAAGATTGCGGCGCCCGGCCAGATCGCCATCCATGGCGCCTGGCCCAGAAAGTTCTTGGCGACGTTCAGCATCGAACCCCAGCTGGGCGCAGGGGCCTGCTGGCCAAGACCAAGAAAGGACAGCGAGGCCTCGGCAATGATCGCGGTGGCGACGGTCAGGGTTGCCTGCACGATAATCGGAGGGACGACATTCGGCAGGATGTATCGGCGCATGATGTCCAGATGCCCCAGCCCGACGGCGCGGGCGCCCTCGACGTAATCCTCGGTCTTGACCGACAGGACCTGCCCGCGCGTTAGCCGGATAAAGACCGGCATGGCCGACAGCCCGATGGCGATCATCGCATTGCTCAGGCTTGGCCCCAGAAACGCCGCCAGCGCGATGGCCATGATAAGGAAGGGCATCGCCAGCAGCGCATCGGTGAAGCGCGAGATGACGGTATCGGTCCAGCCGCCGAAATATCCGGCGATCAGCCCGATGGGCACGCCGGTCAGCATGGCGATCACCACCGAGATCACCCCGGCCAGCAACGAGGCCTGCGCCCCCCAGATCATCCGCGACAGGATGTCCCGGCCGATCTCATCGCTGCCCATCAGATACTCCGGTGCGGGCGGCTTGCGGATCGCGCTCCAGCTGGTGGCCAGCGGATCGGCGATGGGCAGAAGCGGGGCCAGCAGCGCCAGAAGGCCGAAAAAGCCCACGATGCAAGCCCCGACCAAGGCCGAGCGGTTGCGCCGGAACTTGGACCAGACCCGCGCTTGGCTGCGCGCGGGCAGGGCCAGCGAGGTTTCGGCAGCGGTCATAGCGCGGTCCTCATGCGGGGGTTAAGCAGGACGTAAAGTACATCGGCGACAAGGTTCATCAGCAGGAAGCCCATCGCCGTGCACAGGACCACGCCCTGCACCACGGCGTAATCGCGGTTGAAGACGGCATCGACGATCAGCTTGCCGAAACCGGGGATGGTGAAGATCTGCTCGGTCAGGACGGCCCCGGCCAGCAGCTCTCCGAACAGCAGCGCGGTCAGGGTGATGACGGGCAGCAATGCGTTGCGAAAGGCATGGGTCATGATGACCTCGCGGCTTCCCAGCCCCTTGGCGCGGGCGGTGCGGATGTAATCGGCGCTCAGCACGCCCAGCATGGCCGAGCGGGTATGGCGCATCAATGTCGCGGCAAGCCCGGTGCCCAGCACGAAGGACGGCATCAGCATGGTCTGGAATGAGCGCAGCGGATCGACAAAGGGCGATTCATAGCCCGAGGCTGGCAGCCAGCCCAGTTGCACAGAAACCAGCAGGATCAACATGATCCCCAGCCAGAAATTCGGGATCGACAGGCCGGACAGGGCAATCACATTCGCCAGCCAGTCCAGCACTGTGCCTTTTTTCACCGCGGCAAGGATTCCTGTAGGGATTCCAATCAGCAACGCGAAGAACATCGACATGAAGGCCAGTTGGATGGTGACGGGCAGCTTCTGGCCGATCAGCTCCAACACCGGCTGCCCGGTCCGCAGCGAGACGCCGAAATCCCCGGTCAATACACCGCCCAGCCAGCGAAGATACTGCATCAGGAACGGGTCGTTCAGGTGGTATTTCTCGCGCAGGGCGGCCAGCGTGGCGGGGTCGCGCTCCTCTCCGGCAAGCGCCAGAACCGGATCGCCGGGCAGCAGCTTTTGCAGCGAGAACACCAGGACCGAGACGATCAGCAGCGTGGGCAGCGCGACCAGAATGCGCTTGGCGATATGGATCAGCATGGACGGATTGCCTTGGTTGTCACGCGGGTGGGCGGCACCCGGCATTTCGGGACCCCGCCTGTCGCGTGCAGCCGGAAAGGAACGGGCGCGGCAGCAACCGCCGCGCCCACGCGAAGATCAGTCGGCGTCGGTCACGTCCTTCAACCGGATCATCCCGTCGGGATAGGCCTGAAAGCCCTCAATGCCCTTGTCCATCCCAAAGACATAGGTCTGATGGCCCAGATAGATGATCGGCATGTCCCGGTTCAGGATCGCGCCCGCCGCGTCGTATTTCTGCTTGCGAATGGCGACGTCGCTGGTGGCGCGGGCCTCGTTCAGCAGGGTGTCGACCTCGGGATTGCAGTATTTCGGGTCGTTGATGCCGCCCTCGCAGGTGACGAACTGGTGAAGGTTCCCGTCCGGGTCAGGCCGTCCCGACCAGTCCGAGCGCGACATCTGGAAATTCCCCGCCGTCTGTTCCGACAGCAGCGTGGCGAATTCCGTGGCCTGCAGCGAGACGTCGAAACCGGCTTCGGCGACCATCGACTGGATCACCTGCATCATCTGCGTCACGACCGGGTTGTTGGCATGCTGCAACTCGATCGAGACACGCTCGACCCCGGCTTCGGCCAGCAGCGCCTTGGCCGCCTCGACATCGCGCGCGGGGACCGGGAGCGCGGCGTTGAACCACGGCGAGGTTGGGGCGAAAGGCTGGTTTCCGGCCCTTGCCGTCCCCTCGAACACGACTTGGTTCAGCGCCTCGCGGTCGATGGCCAGCGAGAAGGCCTGCCGGATCCGGGCATCCTGACCCACCGGGTTGGCGGCGCGGTCGCCGTTCTTGATGTTGACATAGATTGCCATGTAACCCAGCCCGACGGATTCCTGCGAGGTCAGGTTGGCGTCTTCGCGCACCCCCGCCACATCGCTGGCGGCGACGCGCTCGATCATATCCAGCTCGCCCGAGCGCAGGTTCGCCAGACGGACGGTGGTGTCTGGGATCGGCAGATAGACCACGCGGTCGATCTTGACGCGGTCTGCATCGTAGTAATCCGCGAATTTCTCAAGCACGATCCGGTCCTGAGAGATCCGCTCGACGAACTTAAATGGGCCCGAGCATATGGGGTTTGCGCCGAAATCTGCACCGGACGCCTTGGCCGCAGTCGGCGACAGGATCATGCCCGCCCGGTCGGTCAGCTGCGCCAGCAGTGACGCATCCGGGGCCTTCAGGGTGAAGGTCACCTGCAGCGGACCGGTCGCCTCGATTTTCTCGACCGAGGACAGTTCGGACTTGCGCCGTGACTCGGGCAGGGTCATCGCGCGGTCGATATTGTAGACCACGGCCTCGGCATCCAGAGGGGTGCCGTCGTGAAAGACCACGCCGTCGCGCAGGTTCATCACCAGCTTCAAGCCGTCATCCGAGGTCGTCCAGTCGGTGGCAAGCTGGGGGACGATCTTCACGTCCTTGTCCAGATCGACCAGCTTGTCGCAAAGCCCGGTATAGACGATGCGACCGACAAAGGTCCGCGACTGGTGCGGGTCCAGAACGTCGGCATCGTCCTGAAGCCCGATCCGCAATTCGCTGGCGCTGGCCGGAATGGCCAGAAGCGCGCCAAGGGCAGCGGCAGAAAGCAATGTCTTGGTGATCATTTCATCTCCCATGTTGACTGTCGCGACCGGTTTGTCCGGTTTCTGCGTGGTTCAAGTTTCCGAACCGTCCAGCGAGGTCTGCCGGATCAGCTTTTCCTGCAGCATCAGCAGATGCTGGCGCATTTCATTGGCGGCCGCCTGCGGATCGCGGGCGGCGATGGCGTCGATGATGGCGTGATGCTGGCGCAACGTGATGTCGCGCGTGCCATTGCCACCGCGCGCGCGTTCGCGGATCGCCTGCCAGGCCTCGTCCTGACGCAACCGGTTCACCGTGTCGAAGAGCGACAGGAACAGCGCATTGCCCGCCGCCTGCGCGATCTGACGATGCAGCGTCCCGTCCCATAGCTCGCGGGCGTCGGCATCCTCGCATTGGACGATCCGGTCGGCCAGTTCATGCATGCGGGCGATCTGCGCGGGTTTGGCGCGCATCGCGGCCAGTGCCGCAAGCTGCGGTTCCAACCGCAGCCGCACCTCCATGATCTCAAGGAAGTCGGTGGTGGCAATCTGCTCGGCGCTGTTCTCGGCGGGCAAGGGACCGGCAAAGGTTCCCGAGCCCTGACGCCGCCAGATCAGCCCCTCGGCCTCAAGCACCTCAAGCGCGCGGCGCACGGCGCGGCGGCCGATGCCAAGCGTTTCGGCCAATTGGCGTTCGGTCGGCATCCGACCGCCGGACCGCGTTTCGCCAGCATCCAGATAGCGGCGCAGGCGCTCAAGCGCATAGGCCGAATTGCCATCCTCGGCACGGCGTTCGGGGTCGTTGGGGCGAAGCAGTTCCGATGCGGGCATGACGGGACCAATTTGCGATTGGCTCAGTCAATCTCAGGAAATTGGATTCGTAAATGGTTCAGTTTGGCGTCAGCCTAAATTCGTCCAAAGATGCGCAGAATGGCGATTATTCACGCAGTAAGCGTTATTCCCCGGCGCAAGAGGTTGCACCGGGGGACCAATTGCGCGCGATCCTGGCAGGATTGGTTCAGGTCACCGCATCCCGGACCCGCGTCCAGGTGTTCAGCAGGTGGCGGGCTGCGATCTCGCCCAGAAGGGTGCCGTCGCGGGTTTGCAGGGCGCGGGCCATTTCCTCGTGTTCGGACACGGCATCGGCCCAAAAGTCCGGGCCGCGATTGCCGACAAAGCGGATGCGCTTCAGCCGGGCATGCAGGTTGCCGTGGATCTCGATCAGCACGGGATTGGCGGACAGGCTGACGATGCCGCGATGGAATTCCTGGTTGAGCTTGAAATAGGGCATGCGTTCGCGCTTGGCGTAGAACTCCAGCATCTGCTCATGGATCGCGACCATCTGGGCGATCTGGGCATCGCTTGCGCGCTTGCAGGCCAGCTCGGCGGCCAGTTGTTCCAACTGCGCCAGAACTTCCAGCATCGAGAAGACCTCATCGGGCGTCAGCTTGCGCACAATGCTGCCACGGGTCGGGCGGATCTCGACCAGACCTTCGGCGGCAAGGGTGCGCAGCGCTTCTCGGAACGGGGTGCGCGAGACGCCCAGCTGTTCGATCAGCGCGGATTCGTCGATGCGAGAGCCGGGCAGCAACGCGCCCTCGACGATCAGGTCGCGTATCCGCGCAACGACCTGATCGTGCAGCGTGGCCTTGTCGACGCGCAGCGTGCCGACCGTATCGTTCTGTAGATCCATTTGCGCACTCCAAGCGACAGTTCATTTCTAGCGCGAAATCCAAGTGGACGCGATACGAAATATTGTATACAAAATTCAATATTGGATCGAGGGGAAGGAATCGAGGCGATGCGGATTGCGCTGGCGCTGGGGGATGCAGGTGGTGTGGGGCCGGAACTGGCGGCCAGATTGATGGCCCATCCCGATCTGCAGGATCATGAGGTGATCGCCATCGGCGCCGAGAATGTCCTGAACATGGGCATCGAACATGCCGGGGTTGACCTGAACGTCACAGTGATAGCCGCTGATGATCTGTGCCAGACGCTGCCGGCGCGTCACGTACTGGTCGATCTGGCGAATTGCGCGCCGGACGGGATCACCATCGGCCGCTCGAACCCCGCCGCGGGTGAGGCATCGCTGCAGAATTTCGCCGCCGCCTTGCGGCTGGGTCAGGCCGGGCTGGTCGATGCGGTCATGTTCACGCCCTTCAACAAGCATTCGATGCGCCTTGCCCGTCCTGCCTATGTCGATGAGATCGGGTTTATCGATGCGGTGCTGGGTGCCGAGCGCAGCGGCCGCGAATTCAACGTGCTGGAAGAGGTCTGGAATGCCCGCGTCACCTCGCATGTGCCGCTGCGGGCGGTGGCGGACCGGCTGAGTATCGACCGCATCCTGTCCAGCATCCGGCTGACATCGGAAGTGATGGCTGCGGCGGGCAAGCCCGGCGCGCGCATCGGCGTCGCCGCGCTGAACCCGCATGCGGGCGATGGCCGCAATTTCGGCGACGAGGACGAAGACATCATCGCCCCCGCCGTCGACCTGGCCGTGGCCGAGGGTTTCGACGTGAAGGGGCCGATCCCCTCGGATACGGTGTTCGTCCGGGCGATCCGGGGGGAATTCGATGCCGTGCTGACCATGTATCACGATCAGGGCCAGATCGCGATCAAGCTGCTGGGTTTTGACCGGGGGGTCACGCTGATCGCTGGCTACGATTTCCCGATTGTCACGCCTGCGCATGGCACGGCCTATGACATTGCCGGGCAGGGCCGCGCCGATCTGGGCGCGACCCGCGCTGCCGCGCGCCTTGGTATCGATCTGGCCAGCATGAATCCCCGTCGCGATGCACAGGCGGCGCTGGCACCCGATTGGGCCACGGCGGCTGTGGAAGGATAGCGTTTTTCGGGTCGCCAACCCGGCCCGGAGACAAGATCGCGTGGAGGACGCGGTCCAATTCAGTGGAGGAGAGAAGATGATGAAGAAAGCAATCGGCGCGTCCGTCGCGTCGCTGATGCTGCTATCGGTGCCTGCCTGGGCTGAATGGAGCCCCGAACGGCCGGTAGAGTTCGTGGTCGCCTCGGGCGCGGGCGGTGGGACCGACAATTTCGCGCGCACCATCCAGTCGGTTCTGACGCGCGGCAAGCTGGTCGATCAGCCCATCGTCGTGCTGAACAAGGGCGGCGGATCGGGGGCCGAGGCCTTCCTTTACGGCAAGCAGAACAAGGCCGACCCGAACAAGGTCATCTTCGCCACGAACAACGTCTACCTGCTGCCGCATGTTGCGAAGCTGGCCTATACCGCCAAGGATCTGCAGCCGGTTGCGGCGCTGGCGATGGATGAGTTCATCGTCTGGGTCAAGGCCGACGCGCCCTACAAGACCGTCACCGACCTGATCGACGCCGCCAAGGCCGATCCCGGCAAGATCCCCTTCGGCGGCAGCCAGTCCAAGGACACCGACGAAACCCTGGTCGCGCTGATCGAGGACACGACCGGTGCCGATTTCAAATACGTTCCCTTCAATGGTGGCGGCGAGGTCGGCGTGCAGCTGGCGGGTGGCCATATCGCGGCCAACGTCAACAATCCCAATGAAAACGCCGGCCAATGGCAAGCGGGCGCGGTACGGCCGCTTTGCGTCTTTGCCCCTCAGCGTATGGCCAAAAGTGCCGCGATCCATGACGGAATGGGCTGGCACGACATCCCGACCTGCAAGGAGCAGGGGCTGAATATCGAAAGCTACCAGATGCCGCGCACGGTCTGGCTGCCCGCCGATACCCCGCCCGAGGCCGTCGCTTTCTACCAGCAGGCGCTAAAATCGGTCTTTGAATCCCCCGAATGGCAGGAATACCTGACCAAGACCTCGCAAAGCGGCACCTTGCTGACCGGGGACGCGCTGCAAGCCTTTATCGACGGCAGCGAGGCCAAGACCGTCGCCGTCTTCAAGGCGCAGGGCTGGTCGACCGAATAAGCCAAAGACCGGCCCGCGACCCGATTGTCGCGGGCCTTTTCGGATCAGGCGGGGGCAGGGGGAGAAGCTATGACCGTCAGACGTTTTCATGCCGAGGTGGCGACCGCGATTGGCACCGGCGCTTTGGGTGCCGCTGCGGTGATCGGAGCGCTGGAGCTGGGTCATGGCTGGTCGGAATCCGGCCCTGAATCGGGCTATTTCCCGTTCTATGTCGGAGTGATCCTGATCCTTGCCAGCCTGTGGAATCTGGGTGCGGCCATTGTCGCGCGACAGACAGCACAGGGCGATGACGGTGCCGAGCTTTTCCTTGACCGCGAGCGTCTTCTCCGTCTGGGCCGCTTCATCGGCACGATGCTGGCATTCGTCATCCTGACGGTGGTCATGGGCATCTATGTCGGTGCGGCCAGCTATGTCGCGTGGAATGCGTGGCGGTCGGGCGGCTATCGCGCATGGGTCGCATTGGCGATCGGCTGCGGCTTTTCGGTGGCGCTTTATCTGGTCTTTGAAGTGGCTTTCCTCGTGCCCCTGCTGAAGGGGCCGATCGAGCCGCTTCTGGGCATCTATTGAGGGTCGCGCGAGATGGAGAACTTTGACCTTCTGATGCATGGCTTCGGCATCGCGATCACGCCCTTTCACCTGATGCTGATGGTCGTGGGCGTGCTGCTGGGGTTGGTTGTGGGCGTATTGCCGGGGCTTGGCGCGCCCAATGGCGTGTCCTTGCTGATCCCGCTGACCTTTACGCTGGACCCGACCTCGGCCATCATCCTGCTGTCCTCGATGTATTGGGGTGCGCTGTTTGGCGGCTCGACCACCTCGATCCTGTTCAACATCCCCGGAGAGCCAAGCTCGGTCGCGACGACATTCGACGGCTATCCGATGGCGCGGTCGGGGCAATCGACGCGGGCGCTGACACTGGCCTTCATGTCGGCGGGGATCGGGGCGCTGATCGGCGTCGTGGTGATCACGCTGCTGGCGGGCTGGGCCTCTCGCTTTGCGCTGCGCTTTGGCGCGCCGGAATATTTTGCGGTGTATTTTCTGGCCTTCGCGGCGTTCATCGGCATGGGCAGCGCATCGCCGGTCAAGACGGTGGTGTCGCTGGCGACGGGGCTGTTGCTGGCCTCGGTCGGGATGGACAATGTCACAGGCGAAGTGCGCCTGACCTTCGGCTTCTCGGACCTGCTGGGCGGGATCAGCTTTCTGGTGGTGGTGATCGGCCTGTTCGGCATCGGTGAGCTTCTGGCCACCGTGCAAGAGGGGCTGCGTTTCCGTGGCGTGTCCTCGCGCATCGACCTGCGCGACATGCTGCGCACCATTGCGGAACTGCCGCGCTACTGGGCGACGACGCTGCGTTCGGGGCTGATCGGGATCTGGATGGGCATCACCCCCGGCGGCCCGACGGCAGCATCCTTCATGAGCTATGGCATCGCGCGGCAGGCCTCGCGCAAGGGTGCGGCCTTTGGCTCGGGTCGGCCGGAAGGCATCATCGCCCCTGAAACCGCCGACCACAGCGCCGGAACCTGCGCCATGCTGCCGATGCTGGCGCTAGGCGTACCGTCCTCGGCCACGGCGGCGGTGATGATGGGCGGGCTGATGATCTGGGGCCTGACGCCCGGTCCGATGCTGTTCGCGACCAAACCGGATTTCGTCTGGGGCCTGATCGCCAGCATGTATGTGTCAAACATCGTTGGCGTGATCCTTGTCCTGCTGACCGTGCCGCTGTTCGCGGCGCTGCTGCGGGTTCCGTTCTCGATCATCGGGCCGATGATCGTCGCGATCTGCTTTGTCGGGGCCTATACTGTCTCTAGCGCGACCTTTGACCTGTGGCTGGTCCTGGTCTTTGGGCTGGTGGGCTATGTGCTGTCGCGGCTGGAATATCCGCTGGCGCCGCTGGTTCTGGCGATGGTGCTGGGCCACAAGGCCGAGAACGCCTTTTACCAGTCGATGGTGCTGTCGGATGGTTCACTGGGGATCTTCTTTGCCAATCCGCTGGTCAGCTCGATCATGGTAATCGCGCTGGCGCTGCTGATCGTCCCGAAATTGCTGCATATCGGCGCGCGCCTACGTGGGCGCCGCCCGGCCAGTCAGGAAATCCGATGAACCATCACAGCTATTTCGCCACCCGTGACAGTCGCCGCGTCGAATGCGCGATCACGGGGACGGGCGGTTTCGGACGCAGTTTTCTGGCGCAGGCGCGCCGCGTGCCGGGACTGTCATGCCGCATCGCGGTGGATGTCGATGCCGCGATTGCCGCCCGCGTGCTGGCCTCGGTCGGGATCAATCCGGCCGAGATCGCGGAATGCAGCGATGCCGCCTCGGCCCGCGTGGCCTGGGATCAGGGCAAGGCCATCGCCGCCGCCGATCTGGCGCATGTGGCGGACCTGCCCTTCGAGGTCCTGCTGGAGGCGACGGGAAACCCCGAGGCTGGTGCCCGTCATGCCCTGATCGCCATCATCGCCGACCGCCACGTCGTGATGGTCACGAAAGAGACCGACAGTGTCATCGGTCCCATTCTGGCCCGGCTGGCCACCGAACGGGGCCGGGTGGTGACGCCGGTCGATGGCGATCAACCCAGCCTGCTGATCGGTTTGGTGACATGGGCGCAGGTGGTGGGGCTAAGCGTCGTGTCGGCGGGGAAATCCAGCGAATACGATTTCGTCTTCGATCCCGCGCAGGGAACGATCACCAGCAATGGCAGGAGCATCGCGGCCCCCGACTTTTCCGACTGGCTTGCCGCCGGGGATCGCTCTTGGGCGCAGGTCGCGGCGGCCCGCGCGCGGCTGGCATCGGCCTTGCCGCAGCGCGCCGTGCCGGACCTGTGCGAGATGACCGTGGTTGCCAATGCTCTTGGCATGATGCCTGACCGGGCCGATCTGCATGCCCCCATCGCCCGTATCCCCGAGATCGCGGACCTGATGGCCCTGAATGCCGATGGCGGATTGCTGCGGGGGCGGGGACAGCTGGATGTGTTCCACTGCCTGCGCCTGCCCGATGAACCCAGTTTCGCGGGCGGCGTCTATGTCACCGTTCGCTGCGAGGATGGCGACACCTGGGACATGCTGCGCGACAAGGGGCATGTCGTGGCCCGCAATGGGCGCACCGCGATGCTGGGTCTGCCGCGCCATCTGCTGGGGCTTGAGGCCGCGACCTCGGTGTTCGAGGCAGCACTGCTGGGCCGCTCATCCGGCGGTCTCAACCCGCAGCCGGTCATCGACCTGACCGCTCATGCCGACCGGGACCTGAAGGCTGGGACGATCCTGCACGCGCAGGGGCATCATCACAGCATTGCCGATGTCTCGGGGCGGATGACCCCGGCGATGGTGCTGTCCGATGACGCGCCCATCCCCTATTACCTTGCCGCCGGACGCAGGCTGCTAAGCGATGTGCCTGCCGGCTCCGCGATCCTGTGCGGCGATGTCGAACTGGATGAGGCATCGGCGCTGCTGTCGCTGCGCCGTCTGCAGGACCGCGTGATGTTGCAGGCAGACTTGGTGGACCGGCTTGCACGCCGCGCCTAGAGTTGCGGCAGATGCGCTTGCAAGGGAACGACTGGCATGACCGAGACCACCATCACGCGTGAGGAAACCGGCCCCCGCACCGGCCGCTACGTGGCCCGCATCGAAGGGGTCGAGGGCGAGGGAGAGATCACCTTTACCCGGCGCGGGCCGGGCGTCATCAGCGCCGACCATACCGGCGTACCCGAAAGCATGGCAGGTCGGGGCGTCGCCGGGGCGCTGCTGGCACGCTTGCTGCAGGACGCGCGCGAGGAAAGTTTCCGCATCATTCCGCTGTGCCGCTATGTCCGCGGACAATATGCGCGCCACCCGGAATGGGCCGATCTGTTCACCACCGCCCCGGGCGAGGATCCGGCTCAGCCCTGAGATTCGGCCTGTCAGCCCCGCATCACCATTGCGGCAGGCTGACCGGTTCGTCGAAGTGGCGGTAAAGCTGCCCCCAGCCCGGCTCGCAGAGATGCTTTTCCAGACCCGCCCGCGCGACCAGTTCGCGGGCGACGCGGTTGCCTTCGGTGATGGCCTCGGCCTCATCGACCTGAAGGGCGCGGCGGTCGGACATGATGATGCGGCCATCGACCATGACCGTTTCGACGTCATGCCCCACGGCCTGCGCGATCAGGCGATGGACGGGTTGCCAGTCCGGCGTCAGATGCGGCGCGCGCATGTCGAGGACGATCACATCGGCCTTCTTGCCTGCCTCAAGTGAGCCGATTTCGTGATCCAGCCCAAGGGCGCGGGCAGCGTCGATGGTGATCATCTCCAGCACCTTGCCCGGCGGGAAGAAGTAGCGGTCATGGCCGCGCAGCACATGCTGGACCGACTGGAACAGCCGCGCGGTCTGGAGCAGGTCGAAATAGCGGTTCGGTGCGGTGCCGTCGGTGGTGACGGCCAGATTGATACCGCGTGCCATCATCTCGATCACAGGAGTTGATCGGCCGGGTGGGGCATGGGTCACGGATGTTCCGGTTTCGGCGAGAATATCAATCTCTTGCGGCGAGATTCCCCAGCAATGCTGCAGATGGATATCCGGGCCAAGCAGCGCGTTTTCGGTATCCTGTGCCGCCATCCGGATATGGCCAGCGAAAGCATCGGAATGCAGCCGAACCCCGTATTTTCGCGCCAGTTCGCGCACCACGCGGGCATGGTCGCGGTCGTCCTGCGTCAGCCGCACCGCCTGATCCGGGGTCGAGATATTGGACGGATCGATCGAAGGCACGATGGTGAAGGGCGTCAGGTATACCTTGATCCGCCCATCGGCGCTGCCGTCCAGCGTCTGGATCGCCGCCTCGGCCCCCTCCATCATCTCAGAGAAGGTGATCGAGCGGCGGACGGGTGAGCCGGTTTCCCAGCGCGTGACCTCGCGCGGCCAAGGCAGACCCGCCGGGCCGGTGCAGATGATCTCTCGCAGTCCGATCCGGTCATAGGCGCGGGCGTGGTTCACCGCGAATTCGGGATCGTCACTGCGCGGCATGGAGGAAATGATGCTGACCCCGGTCGTCACCCCGGCGCGCAGCCGCTCCAGCCCCGAAACCATGCCTTCGGCGGCCCAGAATTCACGCGTCGTCTGATGCCAGTAGGTCGGCGTCACGATCTTCATCCACAGCGGACTGGTATCCGCGCCGATGCCGCGGATCAGGCAGTGCCCGGCATGGCCATGGGCGTCGATCAGGCCGGGCAGGATCAGCTTGCCGCGGCAGTCGATAACGTGGTCGCCGGGTTCAGGCAGGATCTCGGAGGCGGGCCCGACGGCGGCGATACGGTCGCCGATGATGCGGACGGCGCCATCCTCGATGATACGGCGCTGCGGGTCGATGGTCAGAACGGTGCCATGGGTAAAGATCGTGGCAGTCATCGGGGCCTCGGTGTCAGATGATCGGGAATGAGGGGCGGAAAAGCTGTTCCAGCGGCGGATGACGCCAACTGCGTTCGGGATATTTCGCGACAAGTCCGTCGAATTGCGCCTGTGCCTGCGCGCGGGCCTGAACCATGTCCATGCCCGCGACCTGACCGCGGCACATCGACAGACGGCCATCGACAAAGACCGCCTCGGTGATCTTTCCGTTTCCGCCCAGAACCAGCGTGGTGATCGGATCGACGGTCGGCACCATCCGGGGATCGTCCAGCCGGAAAATGGCGATATCGGCCAGCGCCCCGGCCTCAAGCCGCCCCAGATCGGGCCGCTTCAGCGCCCGCGCCCCGCCAAGGGTCGCCGCGTCGAAGAAATCGGCACTGAGCGCCGCGTCCGAAGCCCCGTCCGCGATCCGGCAGGCGATCAGCCCGGCCAGCATGTTCATCCACATGTCGGGCGGTGCGGTGTCGGTCGCCATGCCGATATTCACGCCGCGCTTGCGGATGCCGGCAAAGCTTTTCAGCACCGATCCCATGCGGGCCGAGACCAGCGGCGAATGCGCGATGGTCACGCCATTGTCAGCATAAAACCCGATATCGCTGTCGGTGGCATGCGTGCCATGGGGTGCGATCAGGCGCGAATTGAAGCAGCCCAGCGAGACCAGCCATTCCGCCGCCGTCGCGTCGTAAAGACGGCGCATCGTTTCGACCTCAAGCTTGCCTTGCGCCATGTGCAACCGCACGGGCACATCCAGATCCTCGGCCGCGACCATGGTGGCCTGCATCAGGGCGGGGGTGTTCGTCTCGACCCGGTCGGGGGCCAGCAGGCCTTGTACCAGCCCGCCACCATCACCCGCCCGGCGACGGATGAAATCGCGGGCGACGGCCAGCCCGGCAAAGCCGCGCGTCTCATTGAAACGCATGTGAAAAGCGCCGTCCCGGTCCACGACCGTTCCGCCCGAACGATAGGCCGGGCCAAGAAACACCCGCAGCCCCAGATCGATCGCGGCATCAGCGGCGGCATCGAATTCGGCGGCGGTCTCGGCCCATTCGCGATAGTAAAGCGAGGCGATGGGCAGCGCCGTGGTGATCCCGTTGAGCAGCAGCGTCGCAAAGGAATAGCGCTTCTGAAAGGCTAGTTCGCCCTGCGAATACATCTCGTAGGGGGTGTAGGTTTCGGGACAGATGCGGCCCCGCGACCAGCCGGGCTGATTGTCCAGAACAAGGCTGTAAGTGTCCAGATCGGACAGCGCGTCCAGATCGATCAACCCCGGAGAGATCAGCGCCGCGCCGAAATCGATGCGCCGCGCCACCGGCCCGTCGAAACGCGGCCCGGCATAAAGGACACGGTTGCCCTCGATCACCAATTCGCCGCGCCGGTGCAGGACATGGCCGCCGTCGCGATGCGCCAGCAGCCAGTCGGCCGTCAGCAGGCTGCGGCCCTTGGGGCGCAGGCCCAGGGTCAGTTCATCAAGCGTGTCCATGATCCCCTCGGATAGAAATGCTGCGCCGCCCGCTGTTACGGGCGGCGCATAAGGCGGGTTTACTCGCCGACTACGGTGAACCAGTGGCGCGGCTTGTTGTCGGCGCGCAGGTCGATCGCCTCGATCGAGGCATTGGTGGCCCATGCGATCGGCTGCTGGTGCAGCGGGATCATCAGCACCTCGTCCTTGGCGATTTTCAGTGCCTCGGCCTCAAGCTTCAGGCGTTCGGCAGGATCGGTTGCCTCGGCGGCCTGCTTGACCAGCGCGTCAAGGGCAGGGGCCGACCAGCCGCCATAGTTCGAGACGCCGAACGTGCCTTCCTTGGTCGCCAGCACCTGCGACAGCAGGCTGAAGGCGTCCAGCGTCGGCTCATTCGCCCAGCTAAGGTTGAAGACCTCGGTATCGCCCTTCGAGCGCTTGGGCGACTGGACAGCGCGCGGACCCATGTCGATCGAGGGCTGGAAGCCGGCGCGCGACAGCAGGTTCGAGATCGCCTGACACCAATCCTCTTCGTTGATGCTTTCGTCGTTCATGCAGGTATAGGTCAGCGGCAGGCCTTCCTTGCCGGCCTCGGCCAGCAGCGCTTTCGCCTTTTCCGGGTCGGCAGGCTGGTAGGTGTCCAGTTCCGCCGAATAGCCCGCGATATCGGGCGCGATCAGCGAGCCCGAAGGCCGCGCCAGCCCGCGCATCACCCGCTTGTTGATCATGTCGCGGTCGATGGCCAGTTCAAAGGCCTGACGCACGCGAATGTCGTTGAACGGGTTTTCGGCGCCGCTGGGCAGCTTGTCGCGGCGGTTGAAGGCGACAAACACCGTGCGCAGCTCGGTCTGATTAAGGACCTTGACGCTGGGGTCGGCTTTCAGGCGTTCCAGATCCTGAATGGGCGCGCTGTCGACGATATCAACCTCGCCCGACAGCAGCGCCGCAATCCGGGTCGCCGCCGAGGTGATCGGGATGAATTCCAGCCGGTCGATATTGTGCTTTTTCTCATCCCACCAGCCGTCATTGACCAGCAGCACGGTCATCGCGTCAGGCTTGCGGCTTTCCAGCTTGAACGGGCCGGTGCCGTTGGTGTTGCTGGTGGCGTAGCCTTCCTTGCCCTCATCATAGCGGGTCGGCAATTCGGTATTGTTGGCCTTGAGCCAGCCCGCGTCGAAGATGAAAATATTGGTGATGTCGTTCAGGAACAGCGACGAGGGCGAGGTCACGTCGATCTCGACCGTATGGTCGTCGATCTTCCGGACGTCCTTGAACAGCGGCATGTTGCCTTTCAAGGGCGAAGTCGGGTCCGCCGCGCGCTTGAACGAGGCCACCACGTCATCGGCGGTGAAATCCGCGCCATCATGGAATTTCACGCCCTCGCGCAGCTTGAAGCGCCAGAACTTGTTGTCGACCAGCTGCCATTCGGTCGCCAGCGCCGGCTCCAGCCCGAAGGTTTTGTCATAGCGCACCAGCCCCTCATAGATGTGGTTCAAGAAGGCCAGGTTCGAGGTCGAGGGGATCGAGTTCGGGTCCAGCGAATAGATGTCGGCGCGCGACGCCCATTTGACGGTTTCCGCCTGAGCGGCAAAGGCGCTGACCGACAGCGCGAGCGCTGCGGCAAGTTTCGTGACGGCAAGCTTCGAGATGTTAGGCATGAACCTCTCCTGCAGATGTTCGGTTTTGTGGTTGGTAAGTCGGTTGGTCAGGCCAGATGGCAGGCGACCCGCGCGCCATCCGCCTTGGGCAGCAGTTCGGGGCGGTCGCTTTTGCAGCGCGGCTGCGCCAAAGGGCAGCGCGTGTGAAAGGTGCAGCCGGGCGGCGGGGCCAGCGGGCTGGGCACTTCGCCCGCCGCGATCTCGCGGTTGCGCTGGGGGGCGTTGACGTTCGGGATCGTCTGCAAAAGCAGCCGGGTATAGGGATGCTTGGGGTCGGCGAACAGGGTTTCGGTATCGGCCTCTTCGACCACGCGGCCCAGATACATCACCGCGATCCGGTCGGACATGTGGCGCACCACCGACAGGTCATGGCTGATGAACAGATAGGTCAGCCCCAATTCGTCCTGCAGCTTGCGCATCAGGTTCAGGATCTGGGCCTGCACCGACACGTCCAGCGCCGAGGTCGGTTCGTCGCAGACCAGAAATTCGGGCTCGGATGCCAAGGCGCGGGCGATCGAGATGCGCTGCCGTTGCCCGCCGGAAAACTCATGCGGGAACTTCTCGCCATCGCTGGCGGCCAGGCCGACAATGCCCAGCAACTCGGCCACGCGGGCCTGTATCCCGGCATCATTGTCGATCAGCTTCAGCTCTCGCAGCGGTTCGGCGATGATGTTCTTGACCCGCCAGCGCGGATTGAGCGAGGCGTAGGGGTCCTGAAAGATCATCTGCGCCGACAAGGGCTGACCGGATTTCCCCGGCGCAAAGCGGATCTGGCCGGAACTCGGCGGATAGATCCCGGTAACCAGCCGCGCCACGGTCGATTTCCCGCAGCCGGATTCGCCGACAAGGCTAAGGCAGCCGCCCATCGGCACGCTGAAGCTGACATCGTTGACGGCATGCAGCGACTTGCGTTTCTGCCCGTAAAGCAGTCGGTTCAGAAAAGGTGGCGAGACATCGAAGACCCGGTCAAGGCGGGATACTTCCAGCGCGGCGGTCTGGTTCGCGGTCATGCGACACCTCCATCATGAAGCCAGCAGGCGGCCAGGCCGGTTCCGGTCGGGGCCAGATCGGGCCGGTCGCGCCTGCAACGCGGGCCGGACATGGTGCAGCGGGGATTGAAGGCGCAGCCCGGCGGGATGGCGTTCAGGCGCGGCATCGCCCCGTCGATCTGGTGTAGATGCGCGACCCGCGCCCCCAGCGCCGGGATCGAGGCCATCAGCCCCTTGGTATAGGGATGGGCGGGCGATTTCAGGACGGTCTCGACCGGGCCGATCTCGATCAGGCGACCGGCATACATGACGGCGATGCGGTCGGCGGTTTCGGCGATCACCCCCATGTCATGGGTGACCAGCATCACCGCGGTGCCATGTTCCTTGCACAGCCTGCGCAAAAGCCCGGTGATCTGCGCCTGAATGGACACGTCCAGCGCCGTCGTCGGCTCATCGGCGATGATCAGCTTGGGGTTGGCCGCAAGGGCCAGCGCGATCACCACGCGCTGGCGCATGCCGCCGGAAAACTGGTGCGGGTAATGGTCGACCCGCTCGGTCGCACCGGGGATGCCGACTTCTTGCAGCAGGCCGATGGCGCGGTCGCGCGCGGCCTGCTTGCCCATCTGCGGGATGTGCTGGCGGATGGTTTCCACCAGCTGCGCGCCCACCGTGAACAGCGGGTTCAACGAGGTCAGCGGGTCCTGAAAGATCGCACCGATCTCGCGTCCGCGGATCTGTTCCATCTGGCGGTCGGTCAACTTGTCGATGCGGCGACCCGACAGCCAGACCTCGCCCGAGGCGATATGTCCGGGACGCTCCAGCAGCCCCTGAATGGCCAGCCCGGTCATCGACTTGCCCGCGCCGGATTCGCCGACCACGCCCAGAATCTCTCCGGGTCGGATCTGCAATGAAACATCGTTCAGCGCCGTGACCGTGCCATGCCGGTTCGGGAATTCCACGACAAGGTTTCGGACCTCAAGACAGGCATCCGTGGCGTCAAGCATCGGCTTTCTCCCGAAGGGGGTAGCTGGGCGGGAAGATCTCCTCGACCGGGGGATGGTCCCAGGTTCGGGCGGGGTATTGGGCGATCAGCCGGTCAAACTGCGCCTGCGCCTGATCCCGCGCCGTCTGCATGTCGATGCCCGCGACCTGACCGAAGCGCATCGACAGGCGACCGTCGACAAAGACCGCCTTGGTCACCTTACCCGACCCACCGGCGACCAGCGTGGTGATCGGATCGATCGAAGGGGCCATGGTGACATCATCCAGCCCAAAGACCGCGATATCAGCCCGCGCGCCAGGCATCAGCCGACCCAGATCGCTGCGACCAAGTGCCTTGGCCCCGCCGAGGGTGGCTGCATCGAAGAAATCGCGGGTCATCACCCGTTCCGGCCCGCCATCGTTCATTCGGCAGGCGATCAACCCGACCAGCAGGTTCAGCAGCATGTCGGGCGGAGTCGTATCCGTCCCCATCGCGATGTTGATGCCGCGATCGCGCAGCTTCGAGAAGCTGTTCAGGCTGCCGCCATGCCGACCCGAAACCAGCGGGCAATGCACGACCGAGACGCCGTTTTGCGCGTAAAGCTCCAGATCCTCGGGCGTCGCCTCGGTCGCGTGCGGCGCGATCAGGTGGTCGTTCAGCAGCCCCTCGCGCGCCAACCAGACCGGAGCGGTCGCGCCATGCAGATTGCGGACGGTTTCAACCTCCATCGCGCCTTGGGCCATGTGCAGGCGGACCTTGCAGTTCATCTCCTCGGCGCGTTCCATGGTGGCGCGCAGCAGCCCCGCGGTGCAGGTCTCGACCCGGTCGGGCGCGAACATGCCCTGCACCAGCCCGTCGAAACGTCCGGACTGCCGCGCGATATAGTCGGCGGCGCGCTCCAGCCCGCGCAAGCCGCGTGGCTCATCGAAATGGGCGCGCATGTCGCCGGGGGCGTGCAGGACCATGCCGCCCGAACGATAGGCCGGGGACAGGAACACCCGCAGCCCCAGATCACCTGCCGCCTGCGCCGCAGCGTCGAATTCGGCGACGGTCTCCGCCCATTCGCGATAGAACAGCGAGGCGATGGGCGCGGCGGTGGTGATCCCGTTCAGCAGCAACTGGCCAAAGGCGAAGCGCTTCTGAAAGGCCAGTTCGTCGGGGGAATACATCTCATAGGGGCCGTTCTGGACATAGGACAGCGGCCAGACGCGCCCCTTTTTCCATGACGGGAAATGGTCGATGCCAAGGATGGTCGTATCCAGATCGGACAGCGCATCCAGATCGACCAGACCGGGCGAGATCAGCGATTGGCCGAAATCGATGCGGCGGGCGACCTCACCGGGGAAATCATGACCGGCAAAGATGATTGTGCCGTTTTCGATGACGATTTCGCCGTTGCGCAGCAGCGCATGGCTGCCGTTCTCATGCGCCAGAACCCATTTGGCGGTCAGCAGCGTCCGACCCGAAGGGCGCGCGCCTAGCGACAGGCCAGCAAGCGCCTGTTTTGCGGGGATGGCTTTGGTCATGGCATGTCCACAATACATTTGCCCGCGCGGGCGATGACGCGGCCGGTCTTGACGACCAGCGGCGGGATCGAGGGTTGAACGACGGCCTGGCCGATGGTCTGGCCTTGCAGCAGGGTGAAATCGGCCTTGCAGCCGGGCGTCACGCCATAGCCCTCAAGCCGCATCAGATCGGCCCCGCCCTGACTGACAATGTCCAGCATGTGGCGCAGATCGATATCCGAACGCACGCCGTTCTTCATGCCGATGATCCGGGCACGGTCCATCATGTCGGGCAGGCCCCACGGCCCCCAAGTGTCGCGGATGCCGTCGCAGCCCGCGCCGACCCGAACCCCCGCCTCGCGCAGGCGCTTGACCGAAGGCACCGTGGCCGAGGGCGCCCCGGTGGTGGCGATGCCGATATCCAGATCGGCGATTTCCTCGATCAGCTTGCCGACGCGCAGGTGGTCGTTCATTCCCAGCGCAAAGGCATGGCTGATGACGAACTTGCCCTGCATGCCATTGGCGCGGACCCGTTCAAATATCAGCTCCATGGTGAAGGCGCCCAGCTCTCCGGCCTCATGCAGGTGGATGTCGATTGGCACGCCATGCTTGCCAGCCAAGGCGAACAGCAGGTCAAGCTGGCCCTTGGGGTCGCGGTCGATGCCGCAGGGGTCGATGCCGCCCAAGACTTCGCAGCCATTGGCAAGTGCCTCGTCCAGCAGTTCCACCGTGCCGGGCGCAACCATGACGCCCGATTGCGGGAAAGCGACGATTTCGATGTCGATTATACCGCGCAGTTTCTCACGGGTTTGCTGGACGCCTTCGACCAGCCGCAACCCGTGGGTCGGGTCGATATCGACATGGCTGCGGATGTGGCTGGCACCATGCGCGGCCAGCCCGATGGCGTGGCGCATCGACTGGCGATGCGGATCAAGACCCAAGGGCAGCCGGTTCTCGCGCTCAAAGTCGATGCGTTCGCGCAGGATGGCGGCGCGGTTGTTCTCGTGCCAGTCCATCCCCCATGTGGTCTTGTCCAGATGGGTATGGGCGTCGATCAGGCCGGGCCACAGGATCGCGCCCTGACCGTCCTCGGTGGCGATGCCGGGCTGCTCGGCGATCTGGCCGATCTCGGCGATGACGCCGTCACGGATCAGGATGTCGGCTGCCGCCCCGCCCAGCGGGCGGACATTGCGCAGGATCAGGTTGGACATGGGTTACCTCAGTTTCGGATTGAGGGCATCGCGCAGCCAGTCGCCCAGCAGGTTCACCGAAATGACCAGAAGCGAGAGCTGCACCACCGGAAAGATCACCATCCACCAGAGGCCCGAGAACAGATATTGGTTGCCGATGCGGATCAGCGTCCCCAGAGAGGGCTGGCCGGGCGGCATGCCGATGCCAAGGAAGGACAGCGTCGCCTCGGTCAGGATCGCCATGCCAAAGGACAGCGTGGCCGCGACCAGCACCGGGGTCAGGGTATTGGGCAGGATGTGGCGGAACATGATCCGGCGCTTGGGCACGTTCAAAAGCTTCGCCGCCATCACGTATTCCTTGCCACGCTCGACAATGGTCTGGGCGCGCACGGTTCGGGCATATTGCACCCATCCCGACAGGGTGATGGCCAGCACCAGCACCGCCGAGGCCCCGACCTCGCGCAGGCCCGGTGGCAGCATCTGTCGCACCACGGCGGAAACAAGGATCGCGATCAGGATGGTCGGGATGGACAGCACGACATCACCGACCCGCATCAGCAGGTTATCGGCGATGCCGCCGAAATAGCCCGCGACCAGACCCAGAGACAGGCCGATCACCAGCGACAGGATGACCGAGGCAAAGCCGATCAGGACCGAAATCCGGGTGCCGTAGAGCAGCACCGACAGCATGTCGCGTCCCTGCGTGTCCGTGCCCAGCAGATAGGGCATCTCTCCGCCCTCCTGCCAGATCGGCGGCAGTTCGGATTTCCACATGTCCAGGCTTGCCGCGTCATAGGGGTTCTGCGGGGCAAAGACCGGAGCAAAGAAGGCCGTTCCGATCAGCAGGATCAGCAGGCAGGCGGCGATCCGTGCCGACCATGAATGGGTGAAGCTCCACCACAGGTCGCTTTGCCGGATGCGTTGCAGGCGCGAAGGGCGGGTGGTTGCGGTGGTTGTCATGATTGGCCTCCCGTTCACTTGGCGCTGCGCAGGCGGGGGTCAATGACCGCATAGGCGATATCGACCATGGTGTTCAGGAACACGAAGATGAAGGCGACGATGCACAGATAGGCCGCCATCACCGGGATATCGATGAAGGTCACCGCCTGAATGAACAGCATCCCCATGCCCGGCCACTGGAACACCGTCTCGGTGATCAGGGCGAAGGCGATCAGCGTGCCGATATTCATCGCCGTCAGCGTCACCACGGGCATCAGGCAATTGCGCAGCGCGTGGCGGAAATAGATCCTGTGGCGGCTGATGCCCCGGGCGCGGGCGAATTTCACGTAATCCGAGCGCATGACCTCAAGCATCTCGGCCCGGACAAGGCGCATGATCAGCGTCACCTGATAAAGCGAGAGCGAGATCGAGGGCAGGACCAGCGCCATCAGCCCGGTCTTGGTCAGAAAGCCCGTCGACCACCAGCCCAAGTCGATGACATCGCCGCGCCCGAAGGCCGGAAAGATGCCCAGCGTCACCGAAAACACCAGGATCAGCAGGATGCCGACCACGAAACTGGGCAGCGAGACCCCGATGATCGAGCCGAATTGCAGGAATTCCGAATACCATTTCCCGCGCTGGATCGCGGTCAGCACGCCCAAAGGCAGGCCGATCAGCAAGGAAAGAATGGTCGCGACGATCACCAGTTCCATCGTGGCGGGAAAACGCTCGGCGATCAGGCCAAGCACTTCCTGGCCGTTGCGGTAGGAAATCCCGAATTCGCCTTGCGCAGCATTGGCCACGAAGCGGGCGTACTGAACCGCGAAGCTGTCATTCAGACCCAGATTTTCGCGCATCAGGGCGCGGTCGGCCTCGGTCGTCTGCTCGGTGGACATCATGTCGACCGGGTCGCCGGCAAGGCGGAAGATCAGAAAGGCCAGAAAGGCGACGGCCAGCATGACCATCGCGGCATTGGCCAGTTTCTTGATGATGAAAACCAGCATGCGTCACCCCCGTCCGGTCAGGCGCTTTAGCCGAAGCGATTGGCGGGCGGCCATTGCGTCACGACCGGCCATCAGGTGGGAACCGAGGCCGGACACACGCCAGCTTGCGAAGGCGCTGACCGCGCCAGAGGAAGATATCCCGGTTTCATCTTGTCGCTCCCTTGGTCTGCATGTTGCTGCAGCTTTGATCACGACCCTAACGGTGTCGGCATGTCTGTCAATCATTTTGTCGACAATAAGGGCGACAATAGTTTACCAGATGTCCTCGGATTGAGCAGGCGATGCAAAAAAGGGCCGCCCTGTAGGCGGCCCTGATACGGTCATATTGTCGTCCGGTCGCGCCAGTCAGTCCTTGATCCGCGGGAAGCCATAGGCATTGGCCTTGGACGTTCTCAGCCCGCTGCCAATCAGCGCCTCGGCCATCTTGGTGGCGATGATGACGCCGTCGATGACCACCACGCCGGTGGCCTTGGTCAGATCGTCGGTCATCTCGGACATGCCGGCGCAGCCCAGCACGACGGCTTCGGCACCGTCCTCGTCGCGGGCGCGTTCGATTTCGGCGACCAGCAGGCTGAAGGCGTGCTGGGTTTCGGTTTCCAGCGCCAGCACCGGCAGGTCGATGCAGCGCACGCGGCGGCAATGCTGGCTGGCCCCGTAGCGATGCACCAGATCCTCGATCGCCGGGACCGAGCGCGGCAGCGTCGTCACGATTGAGAATCGCTTCGCCAGCACCATCGCCGCCTGCACGCCCGCCTGACAGATGCCGATGACCGGACCGCTGGCGATCTCGCGCGCGGCATCAAGGCCGGGATCGTCGAAACAGGCGATCACCGTGGCCTGTGCGCCGCCCGCTTCGGCCATGCGAATCTGCGCCAGCATTGACGGCACGGACAGCGCCTCATCCGAGAAACCCTCAATGCTGGCGGGTGATCCGATGCCGGTCGCGCCCTCGATCACGGTCAGCGGCCCGGCCACACGGCGGGCGCTTTCAACCGCCGTATCGGTCATGGAGGCGGTGGAATTCGGGTTGATGACAAAGACATGCATCTTAATCCACCCGCCTCAGCAGATCTTCCAGACGTGGCGGCTTCAGCACGAATTGCTGGTCCGAAACGATGTAATTATCGGCATGCAGCCGCGCGATGGGCTGATAGGTCTGGGGATCCACATAGCGGCCCTCGGCGTCCAGACAATCGCGGCGGACATGCATATGGACGACCTCGCCCAGCACCAACACGCGCTTTGGGTACTCGATCAGCCGCTCGACCCGGCATTCCATGGCGCAGGGGCTGGCGGGGATCCAGGATGAGCCGACCTGCACGCCCGGCGACACCGTCTCGCCCGCAAGGGCCAGTTCATCCACATCGCTTTCCGCGCCCAGCCCGCAGATCAGCATCGTCTGCGACAGGGCCATGTCCACCATGTTGACGGTGAACTCACCAGTGCGCCGGATATTGGCGACGGTATCCTTCTCGCGCCCATCCGCGCGTGGCTGGATGCCAAGCACGACAATCGCCGGATCATGCGAGAAGACGTTGAAGAAGCTCATCGGCGCGCCATTGTCATGGCCTTCGACCGCGCGTGTCGTGACCAGTGCAATCGGCCTTGGCCCGATGAAATTCGTGAGCAGCCGATAGCGATCCATCGGCTCGATCTTGGTGAAATCAAATTCCATGGTGGATCTTTGAACCCCTTTGCGACAGTTCGTTCGCTATAAATGTCAACTATATTGTCGACAATGATGCCAGCATTTCTTCTGGACCAGAAGAGGAAAAATCGGCTAGTTTCGGTATTGCATTGTTATTCAGGACACCTATGGACGCGCTTACCGCCGAACAGATTGCCGAGCGGATCTGGCTCTCGATCGCAGAACGCCGCCTGCGCCCCGGAATGCGACTGAAGGAAGCCGAGCTGGCCGAGGTCTTTGGCATCAGCCGCGCCCGTGTCCGTCAGGTTCTGGCCATGCTGGAACGCGAGGGGCTGGTTACCAGCGAAGTTAACAAGGGTGCCTTCGTCGCCGAACCCAATGTCGAGGAAGCGCGCGACATCTTTCATATCCGCCGCTCGGTCGAACAACGGGTCATCGAAAGACTGATGGACCGGCTGGACGAAAGCAAGCTGGATGCGATGGTCGCGCATGTCGAACAAGAGCGCGTCGCCAATGCCGAAAACGACCAGCGCGCGATCATCAAGCTGTCGGGCGGCTTTCACATGATGCTGGCCGAAATGGCGCAGGCCGATTTCCTGTGCGGGCTGATGCGCGACCTGATCGGGCGCAGCTCATTGATCACCGCCGCCTTCCGCGATTCCGACAAGTATAATTGCGGGCCGGACGAGCATGAGGAGATCATCACCCATCTGCGCAGCGGCGACGTGAAGGCGGCGAAAAAGGCGATGGCGCATCACCTTGACCATGTCGAAAAGGAACTGCGCCTGTCTGGCGAGCGGGAGGCCGCGAAAAGCCTGAAGGACGCGCTGCTGGGCGGGGCCTAGCGGGTATGGCCCCCGGCAAGAACTGCCGGAGGCCGCTTTCTTAGAAGGAATAGCTGGCCGAGAGCATCCCGCCGGAATTCCCGTCCTGATAATTCCCTTCGGCAGACAGCGTCAGCCGGTCAAGTTTCGCGCTGATCGATGCGCCCGCCCGGAACACGTCGCGGCTGTCAAAGGCCGAGACCTGTTCGACCGGAATCCCCTCGATCCGGCCGGTGCTGCTGGTGGCAGCATCGTCCAGCGCATGTTCGTAACCGATATTCAGTGCCGGAGAGACGCTCCAGTTGCCCATGGCGGTCGGCTTCGCCTCAAGCTCGACCCCCAGCAGCAGGTCGCGGCGGCTTTCGCTGAGCGCGTCGACATCCAGCGCCACTTCGCTGCCGGTCTCGGTAAAGCCGTCGCGCTTCAGATGGCTGAAGCGGATGCCGACGGTCGGCGTCACGCGATAGTCCGCCGTCACATGGTCATAGCCCAGTTTCAGGCTGGCCCCGTAAAGGTTGCCGTCGGTGCTGCCCTTGGCCGTGCCCAGACCGCCGCCGATCTGGCGGGTGCTGTCATAGTCGAACTGCGCGGCGGTCACGTTGGCCGAAACGAACGTCCCCTGATCGAGGCTGTCAAAGCCATAGCGGCCACCCGCCGTGACAAAGATCTGATCGGTGTCGGCCTGACCCTCGGCCGACGAGGTCGACCCTTGCAGCGTGCCCGCCCCGGCATAGGCCGCAATCTGTCCGTCGAAACGCTTGCTCATCCCCATCATGAAGCCGTTGACATCGCCGTCGCTGCTGGCAATCCCCGAACGCGCGTCCTGATCGTCCTGAAAGCTAAGCCCCTTGGTCCAGAACTGGCTTTGGCCATCCGCCATCGCGCGACCTGTGGCATAGGGCAGGGCGCTGTCGATCAGGCCGATTTCACGCAGCAGCGAACTGGCCGCGTCGGCATGGACCTGACCGCCGACTGTCGCCTCGACCCCGCCCAGCGTGCCCGCGTCGATCGCCGATTGCAGGTAATAGTTGTAGTCGGTGTAGCGGCCGGACAGGTCGCTGTCCTGCAGCGCGCTCAGGACCTCGGCCCCGGCGGCGGCGTTGCCGGTCATGTCCTGCTGTCCCGGCAGTTCGTAGCGGACCATCTTGCCGCGCAGGACATAGATCGTTTCCTGCGACAGGCCCAGACCTTCGGTCAGGTAGTTCTGCATCGTGCCGTATTGGCTGGCGACTTCGTCCAGACCGGCCTGCAGATAGCTCGCCTCGACGCCCATGACCGGGCCCATGATCTCGGCATAGGCGGGGTTGGTGGCGTTCAGGTAAGCCATCGTCGCCGCGACCCGGTCGGCCGTATAGTCGTTGGTGGCCAGATAGTTCGTCATGATATCGGCGTCGCTGACCCCTGCGAGGCTTTGCAGCACCGCCGCGGTCCAGCCGGTGCGGTCCTTGCCCGCCGTGCAATGGAAAAGCGATGCACCGTCGGCTGCTGCCATGTCGTTCAGCATTCCGGCCAGACGGCCCCGCATGTCGCTGTTGTTGACATAGGCGCGCTCGCCGTCCTGCATGAAGGCGCGGGCTTCATCGGCGGTGGTCGGGTTGAAATGGACGCTGGCATTGCCCATCAGGTTGACATTGGTATAGCTCGCGCCGGTCGGGACCCGGTCTGGTGCCGTGGCGACCTCTCCGGGCGTGCGCAGGTCATAGACATCGCTGATGCCCAGCGTGTTGACCGTCGCCAGATCCGCATCCGACAGCGTCAAAGCGTTCGAGCGATAGAACACGCCCTGCCGCATGACGCCGTTCCGGGCGGTGCTATAGGCGGTGGTCGTGCCGGCAATGTCGCGGAAGTTGTCCGCGCTGGACAGGCGCGGCGTGTTGAGGGTCTCGGCAGCGACGCCCTGAGCGCTGAGAAATGCCAGCGCAAGGGCTGTCGCAGAAACCGAGGTCTTGAGGGAAAGCATAATTTCTCCAGATAGGTCCCTGATAATTCAGGGGTATTTCCGGAGGGCGGAATATGTGCCGAACCATGACAGCCAAGTGGCCGTTTTGTTAAGCTTTGATGAATTCGCTTGTCCGGGGATGCGTGACGCAGGGTCACGACGTCCTCGGCGGCCTAGCTTTCGGGCGAATGGGGCTCCTCGAATTCGGTCAGCACTCCGAACAGGTCCGAGGGATGCGCGAACAGCACCGGATTGCCATGCGCCCCGATCTTGGGCTGGCCGCCGCCCAGCACGCGGATGCCCGCATCCTGCAACTTGGCCGAGGTCGCCCCGATATCGTCCACATCGAAGCAGACGTGATGCATCCCGCCCGAAGGGTTCTTCTGCATGAACTTGCCGATCGGAGAGCCCTCGCCATAGGCCTCCAGCAGCTCCAGCTTGACGTTGCCGAACTCAAGAAAAACGACACGGACGCCATGTTCGGGCAGGGTCTGCGGTTCCGAGACGGTGACGCCCAGATTGCGCCATGTCTGGGCGGCAAGCTCCAGATCGGGGACCGCGATGGCGATGTGATTGACGCGCTTGATCATCGAAAGCCTCAATTGTTGCGGATCTTGCCTTCCAGCAGGTCGATCACCTTATTCGCCGCATCCAGCACGTTGGTACCGGGGCCAAAGACCGCCGCGACGCCGTTTTCCAGCAGGAAATCATAGTCCTGCCGTGGGATGACCCCGCCGACGACGACGATGACTTGGCTTGCGCCCTTCTGTTTCAGCGCCTCGATCAGTTGCGGGGCCAGCGTCCGGTGCCCCGCCGCGAGCGAGGACATGCCGACCACCTGCACCTTTTCGCGGATGGCCAGATCGGCGGCCTCGCTTGGGGTCTGGAACAGCGGCCCGGCGACCACGTCAAAGCCCATGTCGCCAAAGGCCGAAGCGATGACCTTGGCGCCCCGATCATGGCCGTCCTGACCCAGCTTGGCGATCATCACCTTGGGTTTGCCCGCATTCCGGCTGTAGCTGTCCAGACGCGTGGTCAGCGTCTTGTATTCGGGGTCGTTGTCATGGGCGGGGCCATAGACGCCGCCGACCACCTCGGGCAGGGCCGAGTGGTCGCCAAAGACCTGCCGCATGGCGTTCGAGATTTCGCCCACCGTCGCGCGGGCGCGGGCGGCATCGACCGCGGCGGCCAGCAGATTGCCCTGACCGCTGCGTGCGACTTCGGTCAGCGCCTCCAGCGTGGCTTCGACTTTTTGCGGGTCGCGCTGGCGGCGGACATCGGCCAACCGCCGGATTTGCGCGTCACGGACGGCGGTATTGTCGATGGCAAGGATGTCGATGGGTTCTTCGTTATCCAGCCGGTATTTGTTGACGCCGACGATGACTTCCTCGCCCCGGTCGACCGCCGCCTGACGGCGGGTCGCGGCCTGTTCGATCAGGCGCTTGGGCAGGCCCTCGGTCACGGCCTTGGTCATGCCGCCCATCTCCTCGACTTCCTCGATCAGCGCCCAGGCCTTTTCGGCCAATTCGTTGGTCAGGCTTTCGACGTAATAGGAGCCAGCCAGCGGATCGACGACATTGGTGACGCCGGTTTCATGCTGCAGGATCAGCTGGGTATTGCGGGCGATCCGGGCGGAAAAGTCGGTGGGCAGCGCGATCGCCTCATCCAGCGCATTGGTATGCAGCGATTGCGTGCCGCCAAGCGCCGCCGACAGCGCCTCATAGGCGGTGCGGATGATGTTGTTGTAGGGGTCCTGTTCCTGCAGCGACACGCCCGAGGTCTGGCAATGCGTGCGCAGCATCAGCGAGGACGGCTTTTTCGGCTGGAATTCGGCCATGATGCGCGACCACAGCAGGCGGGCGGCGCGCAGCTTTGCCGCTTCCATGAAGAAATTCATGCCGATGGCGAAGAAGAACGACAGCCGCCCGGCGAATTCGTCGACATCCAACCCCTTGGCCAGCGCCGCCCGGACATATTCGCGCCCGTCGGCCAAGGTGAAGGCCAGTTCCTGCACCAGCGTCGAGCCCGCTTCCTGCATGTGGTAGCCGGAAATCGAGATCGAGTTGAAGCGCGGCATCTCTCGCGCGGTGTATTCGATGATGTCGGCCACGATCCGCATCGAAGGCTCGGGCGGATAGATATAGGTGTTGCGGACCATGAACTCCTTGAGGATGTCGTTCTGGATGGTCCCGGACAGGGCGGCGCGCGGGCAGCCCTGCTCCTCGCCCGCGACGATGAAGCTGGCAAGGATCGGGATGACCGCGCCATTCATGGTCATGGACACGGACATGTCCTTCAGCGGAATGCCGTCGAACAGGATCTTCATGTCCTCGACGGAATCGATGGCGACGCCCGCCTTGCCGACATCGCCCTCGACGCGGGGGTGGTCGCTGTCATAACCGCGATGGGTGGCCAGATCGAAGGCGACCGACAGGCCCTTCTGCCCGGCGGCAAGGTTGCGGCGGTAGAAGGCGTTCGATTCCTCGGCAGTGGAAAACCCGGCATATTGCCGGATAGTCCAAGGTCGGCCCGCATACATGGTCGCGCGCGGGCCGCGCACAAAGGGGGCAAAGCCCGGCAGGCTGTCCAGATGGCCGATGCCCTCCAGATCCTCGGCGGTGTAAAGCGGCTTGACCGCGATTCCTTCGGGCGTGTTCCAGACTAGCGTTTCCGGCGACGCCTTCAATTCGCGTTCGGCCAGAGCGTCCCAGTCGTTGAGGTTTTTCTTGGACATGGTCGGCCCCTTCGTCATTCGAATTCCATGATCAGCTCGTCCACGGCAAGGCTTTGGCCCGCGCTGACGGCGATGCGTTTGACGATGGCCCGGCGCTCGGCACGCAGGATGTTTTCCATCTTCATCGCCTCGACCGTGGCCAGGGTCTGGCCTTCCTCGACCTGTTCACCTTCGGAGACGGCCACAGTGGTGACGATCCCCGGCATCGGGCATAGCAGCATCCGCGAGGTATCGGGTGGTGTTTTCACCGGCATCAGCCGCGCCAGTTCCGCGATGCGCGGGCTGCGGACATGGACGCGGGTGTCGATGCCGCGCCAGCGCAACCGGATGGCCGAGCCGATCAGATCGACCTTGACCCCCATCGGCACCGCATCGACCAGGAACGTCCCGTGGCTATGACCGGGAATCCAGCGGCCCGAAACCGACAGGCTGGTCCCGTCGCTGAACCGCGCCGAAAGACCATCGGCCGAGGTGTCCAGCTTCAACGCCTGCTCACCGCCGGGAAAGGTCACGACCCAGTCACGGCCCGGATTGTGGCGATGCAGCGTGCCGGAAATCTCGGTCGCCCGCGCGCGCAGGGTCTGGTTGATCAGCGCGGCGACAGCGGCCAGCTTGCGATGGTCCTCGGGCGTCGGCTGAACGCCGGTGAAACCGTCGGGGAACTCATCGGCGATATAGGCGGTGGTCAGGCGCCCGGCCTGAAAGCGTTCCTGACCCATGACCGCAGACAGGAAAGGCAGGTTGTTGCCGCAGCCCTCGACCTCGAAATCGTCAAGTGCTGCTTCCATGGCGGCGATGGCGCGGGGGCGGTCCTTGGCCCATGTGCACAGCTTCGCGATCATCGGATCGTAATAGATCGAGATCTCGCCGCCCTCGAACACCCCGGTATCGTTGCGGATGACCGAGCCGTCATCGCGCCGCCCCTCGACCGGCGGACGATAACGCGTCAACCGCCCGACCGAGGGCAGGAAGTTGCGATAGGGGTCCTCGGCATATAGCCGCGACTCGATGGCCCAGCCGTTCAGCTTCACATCGCTCTGGGCAAAGCTCAGCGTCTCGCCCGCGGCGACCCGGATCATCTGTTCGACCAGATCGATGCCGGTCACCAGTTCCGTCACCGGATGTTCGACCTGCAGCCGGGTGTTCATTTCGAGGAAATAGAAATTCCGGTCGCCATCGACGATGAACTCTACCGTCCCGGCCGAGAAATATCCGACCGCCTTGGCCAGCGCGACTGCCTGTTCGCCCATGGCCTTGCGGGTGGCGGCGTCAAGGAAGGGCGAGGGCGCTTCCTCGATGACCTTCTGGTTGCGGCGCTGGATCGAACATTCGCGCTCACCCAGATACAGTGTGTTGCCATGCTGGTCGCCCAGAACCTGAATTTCGATATGGCGGGGCTGGGTGACGAATTTCTCGATGAAGATGCGGTCATCGCCGAACGAGGATTTGGCCTCATTGCGCGAGGACTGGAAACCTTCGCGGGCCTCGGCGTCATTCCACGCGATCCGCATGCCCTTGCCGCCGCCGCCGGCGGAGGCCTTGATCATGACCGGATAACCGATGGATGACGCGATCCGTACCGCCTCATCGGCATCCTCGATCAGGTCCATATGGCCGGGAACGGTGCTGACGCCAGCCTCGGCCGCGATCTTCTTCGAGGTGATCTTGTCGCCCATCGCCTCGATCGCCCAGACCGGCGGGCCGATGAACGCCACGCCCGCCTTTTCCAGCGCGGCGGCGAAGGCCGCGTTTTCCGACAGGAAGCC
This sequence comes from Paracoccus litorisediminis, assembly GCF_009711205.1. GTDB lineage: Bacteria > Pseudomonadota > Alphaproteobacteria > Rhodobacterales > Rhodobacteraceae > Paracoccus > Paracoccus litorisediminis. Next base: position 65,240 of record NZ_WMIG01000007.1, read on the forward strand.
ATAGCCCGGATGGACCGCATCGGCGCCGGTCTGGCGGATCGCCTCAAGGATGCGGTCGATGACGATATAGGACTGGCTGGAAGGCGCCGGGCCGATATGGACACTTTCGTCGGCCATGCGGACATGCAGGGCGTCGCGATCGGCGTCGGAATAGACCGCGACCGTCTGAATGCCCATTTTCCGCGCCGTCTTGATGACCCGGCAGGCGATCTCGCCCCGGTTGGCGATCAGGATTTTCTTGAACATGGTCTTCCCGTCGAGGTTCAGGATGTTGCCGGTCATAGCGGGCCCGGTCATAGCGGGATCGTGTCGTGTTTTTTCCAATGCGTCGTCACCTGCTTGCTGCGCAGCGCGGCAAAGGCGCGGGCAATGCGGCGACGCGAGGAATGCGGCAGGATCACCTCGTCGATGAAGCCACGCTCGGCGGCGACAAAGGGATTGGCGAAACGGGCCTCGTATTCCTTGGTCCGTGCCGCGATCTTGTCGGGGTCGCCCAGTTCGGAACGATACAGGATCTCGGTCGCGCCCTTGGCCCCCATGACGGCGATCTCGGCCGTGGGCCAGGCGTAGTTGACATCGGCCCCAATATGCTTTGACGCCATCACGTCATAGGCCCCACCATAGGCCTTGCGGGTGATCAGCGTCACCATCGGCACGGTGGCCTCGGAATAGGCGAAAAGTAGCTTCGCCCCGTGCTTGATGACCCCGCCATATTCCTGCGCCGTGCCCGGAAGGAAGCCGGGGACATCCACCAATGTCAGCAGCGGAATGGAAAACGCATCGCAGAAGCGCACGAAACGCGCCGCCTTGCGCGAGCTGTCGATATCCAGACAGCCCGCCAGCACCATCGGCTGGTTGGCGACGACACCCACCGTCTGCCCCTCAAGCCGGATGAATCCGGTGATGATATTGCGGGCGTAAGCTTCCTGAATTTCAAAGAAATCGCCCTCATCGGCCAGCGCGAGGATCAGCTCTTTCATGTCATAGGGCTTGTTGGCGCTGTCGGGGATCAGCGTGTCCAGCCGATTTGCGATACGCGCGGGATCGTCATGCGACGGACGGACCGGAGGCTTTTCGCGGTTGTTCAGCGGCAGGAAATCGAACAGCTGCCGGACGGCCTCAAGCGCCTCGATGTCATTCTCAAAGGCCGCATCCGCGACCGAGGATTTCTGGGTATGGGTGCTAGCGCCGCCCAATTCCTCGGCGGTGACGATCTCATTGGTGACGGTTTTCGTGACGTCCGGGCCAGTCACGAACATGTACGAGGAATCGCGGACCATGAAGATGAAATCGGTCATCGCCGGCGAATAGACCGCGCCGCCCGCGCAGGGGCCCATGATAACAGAGATCTGCGGAATCACGCCCGAGACCTCGGCATTGCGGCGGAAAACCTCGGCGTAACCTGCAAGACTGGCCACGCCTTCCTGAATGCGGGCGCCGCCGGAATCGTTCAGCCCGATGACGGGTGCGCCGACCCGCACGGCCATGTCCATGATCTTGCAGATCTTCTGTGCATGGGTTTCGGACAGGGACCCGCCCAGCACGGTGAAATCCTGCGAAAAGACATAGACCTGCCGACCGTTGATCGTGCCCCAGCCGGTGACGACGCCGTCGCCCGCGACCTTCTGGTCGCTCATGCCGAAATCAGTGGCGCGATGGGTGACATACATGTCGAACTCCTCGAAGGAGCCCTCGTCCAGCAGGACCTCGATCCGCTCGCGCGCGGTCAGCTTGCCCTTGGCATGCTGCGCCTCGATGCGCTTTTGCCCGCCACCCAGTCTTGCCTGGGCACGGCGGTCTTCCAACTCTTCCAGAACTCGCTGCATGGACCCTCTCCTTCGGAAGATGTCTTAAGTTTAGCGCGATCCGGCAAAAAGTGTTGAACATGAATACAGGGGAATTTACAAAATCAGTAATATGAAATTGTGAAAATGCAAAAATGGCGATCGGCAAGCTCTTCATCGGCAGAAGCGTGCGCGAGCTGCGGCTGTCGCGCAAACTGAACCAATCGCAATTCGCTGAGCGGTTGGGGATTTCCACCAGCTATCTCAACCAGATCGAAAGCAATAACCGCCCGGTTTCGGCGACGGTGCTGCTGGCGCTGGTCGACAAGTTCCAGCTGCAGGTCTCCGAGATTTCCGGGGGTGAGGGCGACCGCCTGCTTTCGGCTTTTTCCGAGGCCCTGACCGATCCGCTGTTCGAGGGGATTTCGCCTAGCGTTCAGGACCTGAAGCTGGTGGCGCAGAATGCCCCCAGCGTCGCCCATGCCTTGATCCTTGCCCATCAGGCCTATCGCCGCAGCACCGAGCGGCTGGCCGGTATAGATGAGGAACTGGCCCGCGGCATGTCCGAGGCGACGCCCTATGAGGAAGTCCGGGATTATTTCCATTTCGTCGACAATTACATCCATGACCTCGATCTGGCTGCGGAACGGCTGGCCTCCGAAATGGGGCTGCCCGAGGAATCGCTGGTCGCGCTGAAGCGCAAGCTGGAACGGCACGGGGTCGGGGTGCGCTTCCGCGCCGATGAAGGGGCGCTGCGCAGTTTCGATGCGGGTGCGTCGATCCTGTACCTGAACACCTATTCGCCCGCCCAGACCCAGCAATTCCAGATGGCGGTGCAACTGGCCCAGTTTGAGGCAGGCGAGGCCATTGCGGCCATCATCACCGCCGCCGGATTCCGCACCCCCGAGGCCAGCGAGATCTGCAAGATCGGCTTGCAGAACTACTTCGCCGGGGCGCTGCTGATGCCTTATGGCCAGTTCCTCGAAGCCGCCGCCCAGCTGCGCCACGATGTCGAATTGCTTGCTCTACGCTTCAACTGCTCGATCGAGCAGGTTTGCCACCGGCTCTCGACGCTGCAACGACCGGGGAAAAAGGGCGTGCCGATGTTCTTTGCCCGCATCGATCGGGCAGGAAACATCACCAAGCGCCACAGCGCCACCCGGCTGCAATTCGCTCGTTTCGGCGCGGCCTGTCCGGTCTGGAACGTGCATCAGGCCTTCGAGGCGCAGGGCCGGATCATCCGGCAGATGGCGGAAACCCCCGATGGCGGACAGTATCTGTCACTGGCATTGCAGGTGGCCAAGCGTTCAGGCGGGTTTCGCGGCCATGAAATCACCTATGCGCTGGCCTTCGGCTGCGAGCGCAGCAACGCCGAGGCCTTTGTCTATGCCGATGACCTTCTGGAAAGCGCGGTGGTCAAATACGATCCGATCGGGGTGTCCTGCCGGATCTGCGAACGCGTCCGCTGCCCGAACCGCGCCTGGCCACCGATCAAGGGCCGCATCGGTGTCGATCACCACCAGCGCATGATCGTGCCCTACGAAATCCGCTGAGCGTCGCCTGATCCTGCCAGAACCGAGGTGATGGCCGCCGCCGCCACGATATCCTCGGCCGAACAGCCCCGTGACAGATCGTTGGCGGGTTTGGCCAGACCCTGCAGGATCGGGCCGATGGCGGTCATCCCGCCCAGACGCTGCGCGATCTTGTAGCCGATATTGCCCGAGGCCAGATCCGGAAAGACAAAGACATTCGGCCGTCCGGTCAACCGGCTGCCCGGCGCTTTCTTCGCGCGGATCGCATCGTCCAGCGCGGCGTCGAATTGCAACTCGCCATCGACCTCCAGATCCGGTTCGGCTTCGCGGATCAGGCGCAGGGCCTCGCGGATGCGGTGCAGGCAGGGATGCTCGGCGGAGCCGGCGGTGGAAAAGGACAGCAGCGCCACCCGCGGCGTCTCGCGCAGCACCTGCCGGCAGGATTGCGCGGCCGAGCGCGCGATGGCCGCAAGCTCTTCGGCATCGGGTTCGATCACCAGCCCGCAATCGGCAAAGATCATGCCGCCCTTGATCGCGGCACCGTTCTCGCAGGCCAGCATCAGGAAGAAACTGGACACGATCCCGGCCTCGGGCGCCTTGCCGATGATCTGAATGGCGGCGCGCACCGTGTCGGCAGTGGTGGCAACGGCGCCACCGACCGTGCCATCGGCCTGCCCCAAGCGGACCCGCATCGCCGCCTGCCGGATCGGGTCGCGCATCTCCTCCAAGGCCCGCTCGGCCGTCATGCCCCGCCCGGCGCGCAGCCGATGCCAGTGGATCGACAGCTCGACCAGATCGGGGGCATCTGCCGAACTCATCGACACCACACCGGGCAGCGCGGGCCCGTCCATCAGCGTCACCCGCGCCAGCCCTTCGCCAGCCAGCCGGATGGCGGCCTCGGAAACGCGCGGATCGCGGCCCTCGGACAGGATGATGTGACGGGGATTTTCGCGGGCGGATTGATAGATCAGGTCCAGCGGTTTCATCGGTGGCTCATGGATGAGGAAGGGTGGGTGGGCTGGCACAGGCCCGATATTCTTTCTTGTTCAAATATCCCGGGGAGATCCCGCAGGGATCGGGGCAGAGCCCCATGGCGCGGCTCAACCGATCCAATGGATGCCCCCGACCACGAACAATCCCAGGAACAGCGTCTCGGCGACCAACAGCGCGATTGCGGTGGGCCCGACCTCCATCATCTTGCGCAGCGAGGTCTTGATCCCGACCGCCGCAATGGCGACCAGCAATGCCCAGCGGGACAGCGCGCCCGCGGCATCGGCCAGCCAGACCGGGATCAGCCCGGCCGAATTGACGGCGGCAAGCACCAGAAAGCCCAGCACAAAGCCCGGCAGCAAGGGCGGGCGCTGACCCTCGACCTGATCGGCCAGCCCGCGCGCCCGGATCGCCAGCGAAAACACCAGCACCACCGGGGCCAGCATCGACACCCGGATCAGCTTGACCAGAGTCGCGGTCTCGCCGGCCTCGGGGCTGATCGAAAAGCCCGCGCCGACCACTTGGGCCACGTCATGGATGGTGCCACCCAGGAAGACCCCGGCATCGCGGGCGTCCAGCCCAAAGACCTGCGCCAGCATCGGATAGATCACCATGGCCACGGTCGACAGCACCGTCACCGCCAGCACGGTAAAGACCAGATCGCGCTCGGATTTCTCGTGCCGGGGCAGGACGGCGGCAATCGCCATGGCGGCGGAGGCACCGCAAATCGCCACCGCGCCGCCGGTCAGCAGGGCAAAGCGCCAGTCACGCCCGATCAGCCGGGTGACGGCCAGCGCGAACAGGATGGTCAGCACCACCCCCGCCACGACCAGCGCGATCGCCGCCCCACCCAGACCCGCCAGCATCTCGACCGAGATCCGCGCCCCCAGCAGCGCCACCCCCAGCCGCAGCACGGTGCGGGCGGTGAAGCCGATGCCGGGCGCGGTGCGCGAGCCCTCATCGGCCAGAAAGTTCAGCGCCAGCCCCAACAACAGGGCCATCAGCATGGCAGGCGCGCCGTAATGCTCGGACAGGAACTGCGCCGTTGCCGCCACCAGAACCGAGACCGCAAGGCCGGGAAAGATTTGGCCAAGGGTCAGGCCGCCCGACAGGCGGGTAAACAGCTTGTCTGCCGCCCCGAACGAGGGCGGTTGCTTGACGGCGGGGGAAGGGCCGGAAACAGGGGCGGGATCGTGGCGCAGATCGGTGCTGGTCAGGGACATGGGCTCTCCTCGTGGCGGACCACGGGTATCGGATCAGGGCATCAGCTATCCGGCCCCGGCCCAAACGGGCCGGGGGGAGGTGCAGGGATTGGCCGGGCGCAACCGCCCGGCCGGTTCTGGATCAGGCCATCGCCACTTGCGGGCGCATGTCGGCGGGATCGATCCCCGCGACCACGACCGGCTTTTTCATCGCGTCGCGGCGGAAGGGCTCGCCCAGCTCCTGGTTCAGGATCACCTCGATGAAGGTGGTTTCCTTGTTCTTCAGCTGGCGATCGACGGCCTCGTGCAGGGCCGAGGTCAGTTCCTCGGCCGAGCGGACCTGCACGCCATTCGCGCCACAGGCCTGCGCGATCCCGGCATAGGTGGTGCCGCGATCCAGTTCGGTGCCGACGAAGTTGTTGTCATACCACAGCGTCGTGTTGCGTTTTTCCGCGCCCCATTGGTAGTTGCGGAAGATGACCATGGTGATCGCTGGCCAATCCTCGCGGCCACAGGCGGTCATCTCGTTCATCGAGATCCCGAAAGCACCGTCGCCGGCAAAGCCGATCACCGGGGTGTCCGGGTTGCCGATCTTGGCACCAAGGATTGCCGGGAAACCATAGCCGCAGGGACCGAACAGGCCGGGGGCAAGGTATTTGCGACCCGCTTCGAAGCTGGGATAGGCATTGCCGATGGCGCAGTTGTTGCCAATGTCGCTGCTGACGATGGCCGTGGCCGGAACCGCCTGCATGATCGCGCGCCAAGCCTGACGGGGGGACATCAGCTCGGCTTCGCGGGTACGGGCGCCCGAGTTCCATTCGGTGCCCGGATCGTCGTCCTCATGGTCGAGGCTCGACAGTTCCTGCGCCCAGCGGGACTTGGTCTGCGCGACTAGCGCCTTGCGCTCGGTCCGACCGGTGTCGCCGGCATTGTCGGAAAGCTGCGCCAGAATCCCGCGCGCGACCTTGGCCGCGTCGCCTTGGATGCCGACGGTCACTTTCTTGGTCAGGCCGATGCGGTCGGCATTGATGTCGACCTGAATGACTTTGGCCTCTTTCGGCCAGTAGTCGATGCCATAGCCGGGCAGGGTCGAGAACGGGTTCAGCCGCGTCCCCAGCGCCAGCACGACATCGGCCTTCTGGATGATCTCCATCCCGGCCTTGGAGCCGTTATAGCCAAGGGGGCCCATCGCCAGCGGATGCGAGCCGGGGAAGCTGTCATTATGCTGGTAGTTCGAGCAGACCGGGGCATCCAGACGCTCGGCCAGCTTGACCAGATCCGGGATCGCGCCGGACAGGACGACGCCCGCGCCCGACAGGATCACCGGGAACTTGGCCTCGGAGAGCAGCTTGGCGGCTTCGGCCACGGCTTTTTCGCCGCCCGAGGGGCGCTCAAAGGCCACGACCTGCGGCAGGTCCACGTCGATGACTTGCGTCCACATGTCGCGCGGGATGTTCATCTGCGCCGGGGCCGAGTTGCGCCAGGCCTGCATGATGACGCGGTTCAGCACCTCGGGGATGCGCGAGGCGTCGCGGACTTCCTCCTGATAGCAGACGCAATCGGCGAACAGGCGCATCTGCTCCATTTCCTGGAAGCCGCCCTGACCGATGGTCTTGTTGGCGGCTTGCGGCGTGACCAGCAGAAGCGGCGTGTGGTTCCAATAGGCGGTCTTGACCGGGGTGACGAAGCCGGTGACACCCGGCCCGTTCTGGGCGATCGCCATCGACATCTTGCCGGTCGAGCGGGTGAAGCCGTCGGCCATCAGCCCGGCATTGGTTTCATGGGCGCAGTCCCAGAACTTGATCCCGGCTTTCGGGAACAGGTCGCTGACCGGCATCATGGCCGAGCCGATGATCCCGAACGCATGTTCGATCCCGTGCAGTTGCAGGACTTTGACGAAGGCTTCTTCGGTCGTCATTTTCATGGTTATGGCTCCTTATGCGCGTTCGTCGCGGTAGTGATAAAGGTGATAGAGGCCCCATTGGCCGAGGCGGCGGAAGGGCGTCTTCCAGCCCTCATGGGGAAGTTCGGAATTGAAGATCGGCAGGTTCGGCAGGGTTTCCCCGGCCACCAGCTGCGCCATGCGCCGTCCAGCCATGGCGGAATACATGACCCCGTTGCCGCCATAGCCAAGCGCATAGAAGGCGCCGGGCAGATCGGGAATGGCGGTGATGCGGGGCATCATGTCGTGGCTGACATCGACCCAGCCCCACCATGAATAATCCAGCTCGATCCCGCGCAAGGCGGGAAACTTGCGGGCCATGCCCTCCAGCAGGCCCTGCAGATGGGCGGGATTCGCCGCATCCTTGCCGGTGATCGCGGCCCGAGAGCCGATCTGCAGCCGGTTGTCCGGCAGCAGGCGGTAGTAATGGCGCAGCGTGCGGGTATCGGTCAGGGGCGCGCCGGTGCGGATGCCGATCGCGTCCAGTTCCGAAGGCGTCAGCACGCGGGTCACGACGCTGTTCGACATGATCGGCATCAGCCGGTCGCGCAGGCGTGGATGCAGCCCGCGCGGGGCATAGGCCGCCGTCGCCACCGCCACGCGCCGGGCGCGGACAATGCCACCGGGGGTGCGCAGGTGGTGGACACCGCCCCTGAACTCCCAACCCTGCACCGGGCTGTCGGTATGGACCCGTGCTCCCAGTTCGCGGGCGGTGCGCAGATAGCCGAAGGCCAGCTTCGCGGCATGGATGCCGGTGCCGTCCGGCTCCCACATGGCGCCCTGGGCTTCGTGGTCGTGGGCGACGGTTTCGATGACCTCCTCACGGGACAGCATCCGGGCGCGGTAGCCGAAGCTGTCGTTCAGAAGTGCCGCTTCCTTGGCCAGCGTCGGGATCAGCGCGGCTTTGTGGGCGATGTAGTAATGCCCACCCTCTTGCGGCTGGCAGTCGATGGCATGGTCGCGGATCAGCCCGCGGAACAGGTCGAAGGCCTCGACCATCTCGGCATGCAGGCCGCGGGCGACGTTCAGGCCCCAGCGGTCGATCCATTGGCTGCGCTTCAGGCGCCCGGCGCTGATCTGGGCCTGACCGCCATTGCGGGTCGAGCAGCCGAAGGCCACGCCATTCGCCTCAAGTACCACGGCCTTGATGCCATGCGCCTTGGCCAGATGGATGGCGGTCGAAAGGCCGGTATAGCCCGAGCCGATGATCGCCACGTCCACATCCATGTCGCCGGTGACGGGGCCGTCATCCTGCGGTGCCGGACCGGCGGTGCCGATCCAGTAGGTGGGCGCGTAGTCGCTGCGCGGGCCAAGGCCGCGCGCATGCAGCGGGTCGTAAAGCGGGTCGAAGGGCAGGGAACCCGTGCGTCTGGCGATGGGCTGCATCATCGGGTCTCACTTTGCCGGAATGGCCGGGCGTTGTTTGCGGACAGCCTGCTTTTCCACGATCAGGCCGTCCCGGATGCGAAACAGGTCGACGCCCTGGACTTCGATGCGGGTGCCGTCGGGATTGGTGGCGCCGAACGTCCATTGCGAGACGCCGCGGCTGCCGTCCTCGGACATGAAATGGCTGTGATCGGCCCATTGCACGTCGGGCATCGCGGTCCAGACGCCGGTGAAGGCCTTGGCGATGGCGGCCTTGCCCTCGATGCGGTTGCCGTATTCGTGGTCGCCGGCGACGGTGAAGAACACGCAGTCATCGGCAAAGTGGGCCATCACGGCGTCGATGTCATGGCGGTTGAAGGCGTCGAAAGTGGCCTTCAGGTCATCGGCGGTCAACTTGGCTGCGGTCAGGGTGGCGGACATTTCGGGTATACTCCGTCAGGGCGAAGGGCATGCCCTTCGGCTGGCTGTGGTTCGGGACGGTTTTGGGTGGGGTCCGGCCCGTGGGCCGGAACCGTGGTGTCAGATCTTGCCCTTCCAGGGGATCATCGCCTTTTCGATGCGGCGGATCAGCAGGTCGAAGGCAAAGGCCAGTACGCCGATGACGATGATGCCCATGATGACCGCGTCCGAGGCCAGATATTCGGCCGAGTTCAGCACCATGAAGCCAAGCCCGCGCGAGGCCGCGACCATCTCGGCCGCGACAAGGGTGGTCCAGCCGACGCCGATGCCGATGCGCATGCCGGTGAAGATCTCGGGAAGGGCGGCTTTCAGGATCACGTGGAAGATCACCTGCATCTTGGTCGCGCCCATCGCATAGGCGGCGTGGATCTGCTCGGTCGAGACCGAACGCACCCCGGCGCGGGCGGCGATGGCCATGGGGGCAAAGATCGCAAGGAAGATCAGGAAGACCTTGGGGAATTCGCCAATGCCCAGCCAGATGATGATCAGCGGCAGATAGGCCAGCGGCGGCAGCGGGCGATAGAACTCGATGATCGGGTCAAGGATGCCGCGCACCCAGCGGTTCACGCCCATGAGCACGCCCAGCGGCACGGCGACGGCCAGCGCCAGGAAGAACGCGCCCAGAACCCGGCCAAGGCTGGCCAGCATGTGCTGCCACAGGGTCGAGTTCGACAGGCCCTCGGTCATCGACTGGACGAACTTGCTCCAGACCGCGCCGGGCGAGGGCAGGAACAAGGGCTTGATCCAGCCCATGCCGGTGATCAGGAACCACAGCGCGATCAGGACGGCCGCGGTGGCCAGGCTGATCAGCGCGCTGTTGCCTGCGCCGGGCGCGCCATAGCTGGTCCCCGCGCGGGCGGGGCGGGCGCGCGACAGGCGCTCAAGCATGGAGGCGTTCCTGTTCCTGCTGGCCGGCGCGCTCGTCGCCATAGATGATGCCAAGGATCTGTTCGCGCATGCGGATGAAATCGGGGCTTGATTTGATTGCACGGGCATTCCCCTCTGCAAGGAAGCGTTTGTTGAAATCCAGCTCATAGCTGTGGGTGATGCGACCGGGGCGGGGCGACATCACGATCAGGCGCGAGCCAAGGAACAGCGCTTCTTCGACCGAATGGGTGATGAAGAAGAACATCTTGTCGGTGACCTGCCAGATCTTCAGCAGCAGTTCCTGTACCGTCTCGCGGGTCAGCGCATCCAGCGCGGCCATGGGTTCGTCCATGAGCAGCATGGCCGGGTCGCAGGTCAAAGCGCGGGCGATGCCGACGCGCTGCTGCATGCCGCCCGACAGGTGATAGATCATGTGCTGGTGGAAATCCTGCAGCCCGACCAGCGCGAGGTTGTTGACCGCGCGTTCGCGCCGGGTTTTCACATCAACGCCGCGCAGTTTCAGGCCGAATTCGACATTGTCGATGACGTTCAGCCAGGGCAGCAGCGCGTGTTTCTGAAAGACCACGCCGCGTTCGGCGCTGGGGCCCATGACCGGCTGACCGCCCAGCGTGATCTGCCCAGAGGTCGGGGCCATGAAGCCCGCCAGCAGGTTCAGCAGCGTGGTCTTGCCGCAGCCAGACGCGCCAAGCGCCACGACGAAATCGCCTTTGTTGATGGTCAGGTCGACACCCTTGAGCGCGACAATATCGCGGCCCTTGATCTGACCGGGATAGATCAGGCTGACATCGGATACGTCGAGTGTCTGCATCTGGGTTCTCATCGTCAGGAGGGAGGGAAGAGCGGTCGCGCGCATGTCGCGGCCGCCGGCGATCAGTTCGATGCCTGCTCGGCCTTGGCCGCCGTTTCGGCGAAGCTGGCGTTCACATAGGGCGCGTAATCGGGCAGGGCCTTGTCGATCTGCTTCTGCTCGACCAGGAAGGCGGCGCTGTCGGTCAGCGCGCGGGTTGCACCGCCACCCAGCCAGGTATCCGAGGCCTGCTCGGCGGCATTCGGGAAGGAAAGCATGTTCAGCGCCTCGACGATGTCCTTGCCCTCGCCGCCGATCATGCGGGCGATACCCTTGACCGGCTCGGAATCGGCGGTCCATGCCGCTTTGTTGGCATTGTAATCGGCATAGGACTGGGCCAGCGCCTTGGTGAATTCGGTCATGAATTCCGGGTTCTTCTCGGCAAAGGCCTTGTCGACGACCAGCCCGTCAAAGGTCGGCACGCTGGCCGCGCCGATCTGTTCGCTGTCCGAGATGATCTTGCCGTCGGCCAGAAGCTGGCTGAGCGCCGGCGGCCAGACATAGGCGGCGTCGATATCGCCGCGCTGCCAAGCGGCGACGATTTGCGGCGGCTTCATGTTCAAGATCTGCACATCGGTGGGCTTGATGTTCCAGACCTTGTCCATGCCCACCAGCAGGTGGAAATGCGAGGTGGATACGAACGGAACGCCGACCTTCTTGCCAACCAGGTCCTGCGGCTTTTCGATGCCCGAACCATTGCGGACGACCAGAGCCTCGGACTTGCCGATATTGTCGAGGATCCAGAACAGCTGCAGGTCGACGCCGCGCGTGGCCGAAGCAGCCGTGCCGGTCGAGCCGATCACCCCGATCGGCACATTGCCCGAGGCGAGCGCGGTCGAAATGTCACCGCCCGAGCTGAACTGGCGCCAGTCGATGGTCACGCCGGCTTTCTTGGCGGCCTCGTCCAGACGGCCATCGGCGATGGCGGCGACGAAGGGGCCGACGATCTGCTGGTAGCCGACCACCACCGTTTCCGCCGATGCGGTCCCGGCCATCAGAAGAGCTGCGGTCGTCAGGGCAGCAAGTCGCCGCCCGGCAAGGGTCATTGTCATTCCAATTACTCCCTGTGTAACGGTCCCGCGAGGCTCGCGAGCCATATCGGCGCGTGCATCTTGCGGCACGTCGCGAATTCGAATGTTGCAGATCGGGGGGCTGCCGGATATGTCCAGTTGAGTCCGAGTTTAGGTCCAGATGTCCAGCCGCATTCCAGCCGAAATCATCCTGCTGCGCGAAGACGAGGCACCGACGCTGCAGGGCCGGTTGGCCGCGGCGATCGTGCGGGCAATCCTTGAAATCCGCGCCCGACCGGGGACACGGCTCCCCTCCAGCCGCAGCCTTGCCACGGCGCTTGGCATTTCACGGATGACGGTAACGCTGGTCTATCAGGATCTGGTTGCGCAGGGGTATCTTGCGACGCTGCCGCGTTCGGGAATTGCGGTGGCGGCGACGGTGCCGCATCGGCGCTTGCGGGTCTCGGGCGTGCGGCAGCCGGGTCAGGGCAAGCCCCCTGACTGGCAGGACTGGCTAAGCGATCACCATCTGCCGCGCCGGGTCATCCGCAAGCCGGCGAACTGGCGCGAATATCGCTATCCCTTCATCTATGGGCAGGCTGATCCCAGTCTGTTCGACCATAACGCGTGGCGGGACTGCGCGCGGCAGGCGCTGGGGACGCGGGATTTCGCGGATCTGGCATCAGATCGCTACGGCGCGGATGATCCGCTGCTGGTCGATTATATCTGTTCGAATACCTTGGCGCGGCGCGGGGTGCATGCGCGGCCCGATGAGGTGCTGGTGACGTTGGGCGCGCAGAACGCGCTGTTTCTGGCGGTGGAACTGCTGGCCCGCGCCGACCGCTTGGCCGTGACCGAAGACCCCGGCTATCCGGACTTTGCCGAGACCCTGCGCCGCGCGCAAAGCCCGACCACCTTTCTGCCCGTCGATCATGGCGGGCTGAATCCCGCGGATCTGCCCGAGGCGACGCGGCTGGTCATCGCCACCCCCAGCCATCACATCCCGACCGGCGGCACCATGCCGCTGGCGCGGCGGCGCGAATTGCTGGACCGGGCCGCCGCGCAGGATTTCCTGATCATCGAGGACGATTACGATTTTGAGATGTCCTACCTTGCCCCGCCATTGCCGGCGCTGAAGTCGCTGGATGATGCGGGGCGGGTGATCTATATCGGCAGCTTCTCGAAGTCGCTGTTTCCGGGGTTGCGCATCGGCTACATGGTCGCCCCGGCCGAGCTGATCCGGCAGGCGCGGGCGCTGCGCTCGATCATGCTGCGCCACCCACCCAGCCATTTGCAGCGCATCACTGCCTATTTTCTGGCGCTGGGGCATTACGACGCGCATATCGTCCGCCTGCGCGAGGCGCTGAAGCGCCGCCGCGGGCTGATCGAGGCGGCGCTGAACGACAGCGCATTGCAGATCGCCGGCGCACCGCAAGCGGGCGGCTCCAGCATCTGGGTCAGCACCGGAGGCGCCGACAGCGGGCTGCTGGCCGAGCGTCTGCGCACCGAGAGCGTGCTGATCGAACCCGGAGACGTGTTCTTTGAACGCCCGCCCGAACCATGCCCATTCTTTCGGCTGGGCTATGGCACCATCGCGGACCAGATGATCGCCGACGGCATTCGCCGCATCGACCGTGCCGCGTCGCGGCTGCGGCGTTAGTTCGAAAAGGCGTCGATCAGTTCCATCACCGCCAGGATGCGCCGGGTGCCGCGATCGACACGGTAGATGCTGTCATTGTCGCGATAGTAATCCCAGCCCCGGCGCTGCTCCAGATCATAGCGGCGCGGGTCGCGGATCACGGTGTAATTGCCGATCCGCAGATGGTCGCCGACGCGGGTCCCATAGCGGATGTCGTATTTCTTGGCCTGTCCGGGCGGGACGCAGGGCGGGTTCTTCTTGGCCAGTCCCGGCGGGCAATTGCTGTAGCGGCTGTAATGGTCGCGGTCGTGGTGCTTGTTCTTTTTCCCGTGACCCGGATCGGCTGCCACCGGCCCGGCGGCGATGACGGCGATGGCCGCAACAAGCGCCGCGTGTGTGAAAATCTGCTTCATGCCCGTTGTCCTCTGATTGCGCTTTCCAGAATAGCGCATGGACGCGCCCGACAGTTGCATGACGCGCCGCGACCGGCGAAAGATTGCCGAGGCGTCACAACCGGAAAACCCGCTGCGGCGCTGGTATTTCGTCCCTCATGCGCGCATGAGCGGGCCATGAAAGTTTATCGAGAGACGTGATGAGCTATTTTCCGCGATGGCGGCCCGCGACGGGCGCCACTGTCCTGCCGGACGAGAAACTGCCACTGGCCGCAGCCCTGCCGATGAGCCTGCAGCATTTGCTGGCGATGTCGGGCTCGACCATCCTTGCGCCCCTGATCATGGGCTTCGATCCGAATGTCGCGATCTTCTTTTCGGGGATCGGGACGCTGTTGTTCTTTGTCGTGACCGGAGGGCGGGTTCCCAGCTATCTGGGCTCGTCCTTTGCCTTCATCGCGGTGATCATGGCCGCGACCGGATTCGCCGGAGGCGGTCCGAACCCGAACATCGCCGTGGCCCTTGGCGGGATCATTGCCGCGGGGGTGATCTATGCGCTGATCGGGCTGGTGGTCATGGCCATCGGGTCGGGCTGGGTCGAAAGGCTGATGCCCCCAGCGGTGACCGGTGCGATCGGGATGGCGATCGGCCTGAACCTTGCCCCGGTCGCGGTCAAGCAACTTGCCGGGACCTTCACCCATCTGGGCATCGCGCTGGCGACGGTCGGCTGCATGGCAGCGGTGTCGGTCTATGGCGGGCGCGCGACGCGACGCATCGCGGTGCTGATCGCGCTGCTGTTCGGCTATGCGCTGGTGCTGGTCCTGGGCAACGGGATGGGCCTTGTGCCGGGGATCGATTTCAGCGCGGTCGCTGCCGCGAAATGGTTTGGCGTGCCGAACTTTACCGCGCCGCGCTTTGAATGGGGCGCGATCGGGCTGATCGCCCCGGTGGCCATCGTGCTGGTGGCCGAGAATCTGGGCCATATCAAGGCGCTGGGTTCGATCACCGGGCAGAACATGGACCGCTATATCGGCCGCGGCTTCCTTGGCGACGGCTTGGCGACGATTCTGGCGGGTGCGGGCGGCGGTACTGGCGTCACCACCTATGCCGAGAATATCGGCGTCATGGCGATGACCAAGGTCTATTCGACGCTGATCTTCCCGATGGCCGCGGTCATTGCGATCCTGCTGGGGCTGTCGCCGAAATTCGGCTCGATCCTGCAGACGATTCCCGCGCCGGTTCTGGCCGGGCTAGCGGTCTCGGTCTTTGGCCTGATCGCCTCGGCCATGGCGCGGATCTGGGTCGACAACAAGGTCGACTTCTCGGACCCACGCAACCTGTTCACCGTGGGCGTCGCGCTGATCTTTGGCGCCGGCGATTTCACCGTGAACCTTGGCGGATTCGCGCTGGGTGGAATCGGCACGTCGACGCTGGCGGCGCTGGTGCTGTATCAGCTGCTGGGCCTGACGCGCCGCAGCTGATCGATGATCCTTGCTGCCGGGCAGTCCTCTGCCCGGCATGCGATTTGCGTCCCAAGGCCCTGATCCCGGGCCGGATTTTTCCCTACATCGCAATCTGACCACCCTTCATGGCGGCCCGCCCAAATTATGGGCGCAGCAGACATGCCGAAATTTGCATGATTTGTTAGGTGATTTTTCACGTGACAATGGCGACATTTTGTCGCTAGCCTCGAATCTGAAAGGGGACATCCGGCACCACGCCACTGACCCGCGCGGGACGGATTTCTGCTGCCTTTCCAAGAATAGCGATGCACGACATAGCCAACGGGAACATCATGACCATTCGCAGCACCCGACTTCACAAAGGCGCAATTCTGGCGGCAGCTCTGGCCTCTCTGGTCCATGCCATGCCCGCTCAGGCCGAGGACATTCCGACCATCCGCGTCGGCTGGACCATGCCGGGCGAAGATTCGAAATACTGGATGATGAAGCGTCCCGAGAAATTCGAGGCGCTTGGCAAGACCTACAATGTCGAATGGGTGCAGTTCCAAGGGACCGCTCCGATGGTGCAGGCGATGATCGCCGGTGCGCTGGATTGTTCGACCCAAGGTGCGCTGTCACTGGCCAATGGCCATCTGCAGGGCGGGCTGAACTCCTATGTCGTCGCCTCGCATCTGGGCACGGCACCGGACAGCTTTTCGCCCTATTGGGCGGTGGCCGAGGATAGCGAGGTCAAGACCGGGGCCGATCTGAAGGGCAAGACCGTCGGCATCAACGTGCTGGGCTCGGGCCTTTACGGGCAGCTTTATTTGTATCTGAAGGCGGCGGGGCTGGACCCGCAAAAAGACATCAAGCTGGTCGAGACCGGCTTCCCCGGTTCCGAGGACGCGCTGCGCGCCGCCCGTGTCGATGCGGCGGTGATGAACCAGCCCTTCGCCGCCAAGGCCGAGGCCAAAGGCGGCATCCGCAAGCTGTTCACCATCAATGACGTGACCCCGAACAGCCTGCAGATCTTTGAGGTCTGCCGGAAGGACTTCGTCGATGAAAATCCCGAACTGGCAGCGAATTACGTGCGTGACCTGACACGCGGCATGGACATGGCGCTGGCTGACCGGGCCGAGTCGATCAAGGTCGCTTCAGAAGTCACGAAGGCCCCCGCCGAGGTGCTGGACGGCTTCTACATGAAGGACGGACAGGACTTTGAGCGCGCTCCGGGTGCGGCGGTCGATTTCAAGGTGCTGCAGGCCATGCTGGACCTTTATCACGACGCCGGGATGATCCCCGCCAAGCTGGATGCCGAAAGCTTCCATCACGCGCAGATCGCGGCCCCGCTGAACTGACCTGACATCCCTTCCGACAGGAATACGACCATGATCGCGATCGAGCATCTCTCGAAACGCTTCAAGACGGCTGCGGGCAAGGACCATCTTGCGCTGTCCGACATCAATCTGGAGCTGCAAAGCGGCGAATTCGTGTCGATCATCGGGCCTTCGGGCTGCGGGAAATCGACGCTGCTTTACATGATCGGCGGCTTTGTCCCGGCATCCGACGGCAAGATCCTGATCGACGGCAGGCCGGTGACCGGACCGGGGCCGGATCGCGGCCCGGTTTTTCAGGAATTCGCGCTGTTCGCGTGGAAGACCGTCCTGCAGAACATTGCCTATGGCTTGCGTCTGCAGGGCAAATCCAAGCCCGAGGCCGAGGAGCGCGCCCGCGTCCTTCTGCGCATGGTCGGGCTTGAGCGTTTCGCGAATTTCTACCCCAAGGAACTGTCGGGAGGGATGAAGCAGCGCGTCGCCATCGCGCGGACGCTGGCCTACAACCCGGAAATCCTGCTGATGGACGAGCCTTTCGGCGCGCTTGACGCCCATACCCGCACCCATCTGCAACGCGACCTGCTGCGGATCTGGGAGGAGCACCGCAAGACCGTTCTGTTCGTCACCCATAGCGTCGAAGAGGCGGTCTATCTGTCGGACCGGGTCATCGTCATGGCGGCGGGTCCGGGCCGCATCGCCCGCATCATCCCGATCGAACTGGAGCGCCCGCGCCAGCGCAGCGAGCTGATGTTCGACCGCCGCTATCAGGAATACATCACCGAGATCGAGGGCATGATCGACGCCTTTGAGGCGGCTGCCGCATGAGCCGTCATCTTCCCTCGATCTGCGCAGGTCTGGTCCTGCTGCTGATGTGGCAACTGGCGCATCTGTCCTTTGGCCTGTCGGGCCTGCCGGGGCCGATGGCGGCCTTTGCAGCGCTGCCAGAGCTGATCTCGGACGCGGATGCGCTTTATGATATCGGACAATCGCTGCAACGGATGGCGGCAGGTTATCTGCTGGCCGCCGCCTTCGGGATCAGCTTTGGCCTGCTGATGGGCACCAGCCCCTTGGCCGAACGCCTGCTGAACCCGCTGATCATGATGATCTATCCGATCCCCAAGGCGGCGCTGATGCCGATCCTGATGATTTGGCTGGGCATTGGCGACATGTCGAAGATCCTTGTCATCTTTCTCGGCTCCAGCCTGCCGATCATCTATCATTCCTGGCAGGGCGGGCGCTCGGTCAGCCAGATCGTTGTCTGGAGCGCGGCCGCCATGGGCATGAACCGGGCGCAGCGGCTGTTCAGGATCGTGCTGCCCGCGGCGCTGCCGGAAATCTTCATCGGGCTGCGCACCGGGCTGATCCTTGCGCTGATCACCATGGTCGTCAGCGAGATCGTCGCCCGCAGCAATGGCATCGGCAACCTGCTGTTCAACTCGATGGACATGGCGCTTTACGACCGCATGTTCGCCGCAATCATCATCATCGCTGCCATGGGCTATGCGCTGGACCTGATCTTTGAAGCGATCAGGCGTCGTTTCCTGCGCTGGTCCGATCAGCAGGACCAGATACAGGTGGCCGTCGGATGAGCCGGGATTCGAAACTTCTGGGCCTACTGCCCATTGCCGGGCTGATCCTGCTATGGGGTTGGCTGGCAGCCTCGGGCATGGCACCCAAGGCGCTGCTGCCGTCCCCCGTCGCTGTCGCGCAGCGGCTGGTCGAACTGCTGGGGCAGGGGGATTTCTGGGCGCATATCGCGACGACGCTGTTTCGGCTGGTCACGGGCTTCCTGATCGCGCTGGTCGCGGGGACGGCGCTGGCGATCCTGTCGGCCTCGAGTGAAGTGACGCAGACGGCGGTCAATGCCTTTGTCCGCATCCTTGCGCCCTTGCCCAAGATCGCGCTGTATCCGGCGATGATCCTGATCCTTGGCTTCGGCCACAGCTCCAAGATCGCGCTGGTCGCCATCGAGGCTGCCTTTCCGATCTATCTGGCGACATATCAGGGTATGCGCAACGTGGATCAGAAGCTGATCTGGGCGGCACGTTCGGCCGGGGCATCGCGGTTGCATTGCCTGCTGTTCGTGATGCTGCCAGCTGCCGCGCCCTCAATCCTGACCGGGGCGCGGGTGGCGCTGGTGATTTCCTGCATCGTGGTCTTTCTGTCCGAGATGATGTCCTCGACCGAGGGTCTGGGCTACGTGCTGATCGATGCCGCGCGGAATTTCCGCACCATCGACATGTTCGTCCCGATCATCCTGATCTCGGCCCTTGGCCTTGGCCTTGGCGCGGGTCTGTCCGCGCTGCGCAAGCGGCTGCTGACCGGCTATCCTCAAGCTTGAAAACATAAATAAAACCGGGAGATAAATCATGCGTATCGCTGTTCTTGGTGGCGGGAACGGGTCGATGGCGGCTGCCGCCGACTTCGCCCTGGGTGGTCATGAGGTCGCTTTGTGGCGGCGCGGTGAGGCCGAGGTGGCCCAGCATCGCGACTTGGGCAATCGGCTGGTCATCCGCGACGGCAAGGGCCGTCACGAGGCCCAACTTGCCCTTGTCACCACCGATCTGGCCGAGGCGATGGAGGGGGCGGCGCTGATCTTCTGCCCCGTCCCCGCCCCCGCCCATGCCGACATCGCCGCCCGCGTTGCGCCGCATCTGCGCCCTGGTCAAGTGGTGCATCTGCCGCCGGGCACCATGGGCTCGCTGGTCTTTGCCCGTGCCGCTCAGGCGGCGGGGACGGTCAAGGGCGTGGCCTTTGCCGAATCCGGCACGCTGCCTTGGCTGGTGCGCAAGCACGGCTTCAACGAGATGGTCATCTCGGGCCGGACCACCCGCCTGCCGACAGGGGTTTTCCCGCTGACGCTGCAGGATCACGCGCTTGAGGTCATCGGCCTTGCCTTTCCCGGCGCGGTCGAGGCCTGCGGCGATGCGCTATCGGGGGCGCTGATGAATGCGGGTCCGATCATCCACCCGCCGCTGATCACCATGAATGCCGGCCCGCTGGAGCATTTCCCGGCCTGGGACATTCATAACGAAGGCACTCAGCCCTCGATCCGCCGCGTCACCGATGCGCTGGACGCCGAACGTATGAAGGTGCGCGAGGCGCTGGGATACGGCGCGCCGCATTTCCCGCTGGCCGACCATTACAGCGAGGATGGCGAGGAATGGATGTATGGCCGCAAGGCCCATTCCGACCTGACCGATTCCGGCGACTGGCGCGAAAAAATCGTCCTGACCCAGCACCGCTACATGCTGGAAGATGTGCGCTTTGGCCTGTCGCTGCTGGTTTCCGCCGCGCATCTGGCGGGGGTCTCGGTTCCGGTGGCCGAGGGGCTTCTGGCTGTCGGTTCAAGCATTTGCGACGAAGACTTCATGCGAACTGGCCGTCCCCTGGCCGCCGTCGGGCTTGACGGAATGTCGCCCGAGGAACTTCGGGAAACCATGCAATCGGGCTTTGCCGCATGAGCGGGGCGAAACAGACCATCGCGGCGCTTGGCGCGGGCAGGATGGGGCGCGGCATCGCCATCGTCTTTGCCTATGCCGGGCATCCGGTCGCGCTGATCGACTTCAAGGAACGCTCGCCCGAGCAGTTCCTTGAGGTCGCCGGCGATGCCATGGCCGAGATCCGGCAGACGCTGACCATGCTGCATGATCTGGGCATGTTCGCGGATGCAGGCGCGGTCGAGCGCATCGCCGATCGCATCCGGGTCCTGCCGAAATCCGGGGCCGCCGCCGCGCTGGCTGGGGCGGATGTGGTCTTTGAGGGCTTCCCCGAGATCCTTGACCTCAAGCTGGACGCGCTGCGTGAGGCCTCCGCCCTGTGCCGGGACGATGCGATCATCGCGTCGACCACCTCGACCATCCTTGTCGACGACCTGTCGCCGGGGGTGCGCAACCCCTCGCGTTTCCTGAACGCGCATTGGCTGAACCCGGCCTTCATCGTGCCGCTGGTCGAGATCTCGCCCGGCCGCGACACGGCGGATGAGACGACGCGGCGGATGACCGAGCTGCTGGAAACGGTGGGCAAGGTTCCGGTCACCTGCGCGGCAACCCCCGGGTTTATTGTGCCGCGCATGCAGACCGTCGCCATGAACGAGGCCGCGCGTCTGGTCGAAGAGGGCGTGGCCTCGGTCGAGGATATCGAGAAGGCGGCGAAATACGGCTTTGGCTTCCGCTTCTCGGTGCTGGGGCTGCTGGAGTTCATCGATTGGGGCGGGGGCGACATCCTGCACCATGCCAGCCGCTATCTGGCCGACGCCACGCAGGACAGCCGCTATGCCGCGCCCGAGGTCATCAGCCGCAACATGGCCGAAGGCCGGATCGGGCTGAAGACCGGAGCGGGCTTCCTTGATTACAGCCGCATGGACGTTCCCGCCTATCGCAAGGCGCGGCTGGGCGCCTTTGTCGAGCGGCTGCGCGATCTGGGGCTGGCCACGCCCCCCGCCGCGTAAGGAACCACCCATGAGCCACCGTTTCTTCGACTTTGCGGGGCTGGACCCGCTCGACCGCTACAAGATCCTCAGCGGCGCGATCCTGCCACGCCCGATCGCGCTGGTGACGACGCTGAACGCCGAAGGCCGGCCCAATGCCGCGCCCTTCAGCTTTTTCGGCGTGCTGGACCATGATCCGGCCGTGGTGGCGCTGGGGATCTCGCGCCACCCGGACGGGCGGCTGAAGGATACGGTGGCGAATATCCGCGAAACCGGCGAATTCATCGTCCATATCCCCGATAGGGCGCTGGCCGAGGCGGTCGAGATCACGGCCAGCCCCGTCGGTCCCGAGATCGACGAATTGTCGCTGGCGGGGTTGGAACATCAACCCGGCCAGACCGTCGCCAGCCCGCGTATCCTGTCGGCACCAGTGGCGCTGGAATGCCATCTGCACAGCACCGTTCCGATTTCCACCACCCGCGAAATCCTGATCGGGCGGATCAGCGCGGCCTTTATCCGCGCTGAAGCGGTGGGCGACCGGCTGCATATCGACCCGAGGCAAATCGACGCCATCGGGCGGCTGGGCGGCAAGAATTACTGCAGCACCCGCGACCTGTTCGCGGTGGCTTCGACCTGATCCCGACCGTCCGGCGGCACGGTCGGGTATCGCACGATACCTGCCGCCCGTCTGGCAGATACCCCCTGCCGGATGCAAGATCACGGACATCAGCGACCGATCCGCCGCATCTGTTGAACAGCGCCCGGACCAGCCGCTTCAAGGAGGAGAGAAACATGAGCAACGTCACCATCGACAACGTCACCGATGTCGTCATCGCATCGCTGGGCAAGCATGCCCCGATCGACGCCCGCCAGCGCGAAATCATGGAGGCGCTGATCCGCCACCTGCATGGCTTCTGCAAGGATGTCAGCCTGACCCATTCGGAATTTCTGGCCGCCTGCGACTATCTGGGCCGCGCCGGCGCGATGTGTTCGCACAAGCGTCAGGAATTCATCCTGCTGGGCGATATTCTGGGCGTCGAAGTCCTTGTCGACATGCTGTCGAACCCGATCGCCGGGAATGAAACCACCTCGACCGTGCTGGGCCCGTTCTTCCGCGAAAACGCTCCGGTCATGCCCAAGGGCGCTTCGACTGTGCAGAAGCATTTCGAGGGCGAGGAATCGGTCCATGTCGAGGGCTATGTCCGCGACACCGACGGCACGCCGATCGCTGGCGCGATCATCGATGTCTGGGAGGACGCGCCGAACGGGCTGTACGAAAACCACGATCCCGACCAGCCCGATTACAACCTGCGCGGCCGCTTTGAATCGGACGAAAACGGCCATTACGCCTTCAAGGCCATCCGCCCGGTGCCCTATCCGATCCCCGGCGATGAGACCGCAGGCGAGTTGATCCGCTACATGGGCCATCACTGCATGCGCCCCGGCCATATCCACATGATGGTGGCGCGAGAGGGCTTCCGCCCGCTGATCTCGCAGATCTACGACTCGAGCAGCGCGCATCTGGACGACGACTCGGTCTTCGCGGTCAAGGAAGAGCTGATCGGTGAATTCCAGAAGGCCCCGGCAGGTGCGGATACCGATCTGGTCCTGCGCTTCGACTTCATCCTGCCCCGCACCGAGGCGCAGGCCATGGCCGCCGAATAAGGCCCAATGCCGCGTCCCATAAGGGGCGCGGCACTCTCACACGATCTGCAAGGACTGCTGCCATGAACAAGCCGGGCATCGCCGGACTCGCCTCCTCGGAACTGGCCGACCATCGGCAGGGCCGCCGGATCGTCGCGGTTGAAACCACCATCGTCGATGTGCCGACGACCCGCCGGCACCGGCTGTCGAATACCGAGGTGACACACCAATCCTATGTCATCGCCCGTGCCTCGCTGTCGGATGGCACGGTGGGATATGGCGAAGCCGCGACGCTGGGCGGTCCCCGCTGGGCCGAGGAAAGCGTCGAGGCGATCAAGGCCAATATCGACACCTATCTGGCCCCAGCCGTTCTGGGAGCGAACGCCTTGGATTTCGAGGCGAACTCGGCTGCGATGAAACGCGCCGCCAGTCGCAATAATGCCGCCCGCGCCGCCGTCGATGCGGCGCTTTATGATGCTGCCGGGAAATCCCTTGGCCTGCCCGCCAGCCAGTTTCTGGGCGGCGCGGTCCGCGACCGGATCGAGGTCTTGTGGGCCTTGGCCTCGGGCGATGCCGATCAGGAGATCGAGGAGGCGCGCGGCAAGCTGGCCGCCCGTGAACATCGCCGCTTCAAGATCAAGCTGGGCTTTCACGCCCCCGCCGATGACATGGCCCGCCTGGCCCGCATCGTCGAGGCCCTGCCGGGCTGCGAGATCGTCTGTGACGTGAACCAGGCCTGGTCCGAGGCCACCGCCATCCGCTACCTGCCGCGCATGGCTGAACTGGGCATCGTGCTGATCGAGCAGCCGCTTCGTCCCGGTCTGGTCGAGGCCACCGCCCGCATCGCGCGGCGCAGTGCCATTCCGATCATGACCGACGAGGCGGCGTTTACCGGTGCCGAGATCGTCGCGCAGGCCACCGCCGCTGCCGGCAGCGTCTATTCGCTGAAGCTGGTGAAAAGCGGCGGGCTGATGGATCTGAAACGCGCGGGCGGCATCGCGCAGGCCTGCGGGATGGAGCTTTACGGCGGCTGCCTGCTGGAAACCGGGCTTGGCGCTGCCGCGCATCTGGCGGTCTTCTCGACCCTGCCCAGCCTCGAATGGGGCTGTGAGCATTTCGGCCCGCGCATCGTCAAAACCGACCTGATCCGTCCAAGCCTGACCTTCCGCGATTTCCACATCCATTGCCCGACCGGGCCGGGCTTAGGCGTTCAGGTTGACGAAGACGCGCTGGCCGCCATGACGCGAAAGGCCTGATCCATGCCGCTTTTGCACTGGTCGCCGCGCTCGCCCTACGTCCGCAAAGTCATGGTGGCGCTGCATGAAAAGGGGCTGGCCGGATCGGTCCGCACGGTCCGCACCCATGCCGATCCGATGATCCCGCATGAGGGGCTGATGGCGGTTAACCCGCTGTCCAAGATCCCGACGCTGGAACTGGATGACGGCTCGGTCCTGTTCGACAGCCATGTGATCTGCCGCTGGGCCGACCGCACCAGCGTCTCGGGGCCGCATCTGTTTCCCGAAAACCCGATGGCCGAGCGCGACGAGGCGCTTGGCACCGGTTTGCTGGACATTGCCCTGCCATGGCTGGTCGAAACCCGCCTGCGCCCCGAGGCGCAGCGTTCGGCCGAACTGGCCGCCGTCTATCGCACCAAGATGAACCGGGTGACCGACTGGCTTGAGGGCCATGTCCCCGCGCTTGAGGCCCGGCCCTTCGATATCGGGCATCTCAGCATCGGGGTGGCGCTCAGCTATCTGGACTTCCGTTTTGATGCGGAAAACTGGCGAGCGGGTCGGCCCAAGCTGGCCGAATGGCATGCGGGCTTTGCCGCGCGCCCCTCGGTCGATGCGACCACCTTCAGGGACGATCCGAGGCCGCAGGCGGCGTAAGCGTGCTGCGCGCGAATTTGCGGGTGATCTCAAGGAAATTCACCACCTGCGGCGCGCGGTTGTCCAACCGCGCGTGGATGGTCAGGGCCGTGCCGGGGTTATCCCCCTCGTAGGGGCGATAGACCACGCCGGGTCGCTGCGTCCGCGCCACCGATTCCGGCACCACCGACAGGCCCACGCCGACCGAGACGAGGCTGATTGCGCTTTGGAAATCCTGCGTCAGTTCCAGTTTCGCGGGGGTAAAGCCCTCTCGCTGGCAGATACCCAGCACCACATCGGCATAGCTGGGGCGGGGGCGGCGTGGATACAGCACGAAGGTCTGGTCAGCCAGATCGGCAAAGGTAATCCGCGACTGCCCCGCCAGCGGTGAGTTGTCCGGCAGCGCAAGGATCAGTTTTTCGCGGCACAGAAGCTCACTGCGGAATTCGTCATCCTGAAGCGCGGGGCGGGCCACGGCCACGTCGATCTCTCGGCTGACAAGGGCGCGGTGCAATTCGGCATTGTTCATTGCCGACAGCGCCAGCTCGACCTCGGGGTAATGCGAGCGGAAGGATTTGATCAGCGTCGGTAGCAGCCCGTGCGAGGCCGAGCCGACAAAGGCGATGCGCAGCCGTCCCGCACCGCCCAGCCCGATGGCGCGGGTGTCGCGACAGGCGGTGTCCAGCCGTTCAAGGATGTGGCGGGCATGATCGCGAAACACCTCTCCGGCCTGGGTCAGGCGGATCTGGCTGCGGCTGCGGTCAAACAGCAGCACGCCTAGTTCGGTTTCCAACGCGGCGATCTGGCGCGACAGCGGCGGCTGGGCCATGTCCAGACGCGCCGCCGCGCGACCGAAATGCAGCTCTTCGGCGACGGCAAGGAAATAGGTCAGGCGCTTGAGTTCCAAGGACGGTTCCGCATGTGATTTCCGCCGATTATAGCAAGGGGCGGGACAGGTTAAAGGGCGGGATCAGACCTCGGGGGCGACGCAGTTCTGGGCGATCACATCGGCCAGCCAGCGGATCGCGCGATCCTCAAGAAAGCTTTGATGCAGGCTCAGGCTGATCGGGATGCTGGGCAGATCGAAAGGCAGCGACAGGATGCGGAAACGCCCGTCCAGATTGACCCGCCGCGCCGCGCTGAGCGGATAAAGCGTCGCCAGATCGGTATGGCGCACGATTTCCGGGGCGACGGTGAAATGCACCAGCCGCGACATCACCGTGCGGCGCGCGCCGATCAATTGCAGCCGCTGGTCGATCAGCCGGTATCCCGGCGCCTGCGTCGAGGCATCGACATAGGTCAGGCCCGAGAAGTCCCGCGCGCTCAGGCTTTCCCCGGCAAAAGGGTGATCACGGCGGACCAGACAGATGAAGCGGTCGTCGAACAATGGCCGGGCGTGGCATTCCGCACTGAGTTCGGGGGTAAATCCCAACGCCAGATCGACCTGGCCCGCGCGCATCGCGGCCTCGGTCGTATCGCCCGACAAGGGCACGGATTCGACGCGGGCGCGGGGGGCGCGGGTTTCCAGATGGGCCAGAAGCGCGGGCAGGAAATAGAACTCGGATACGTCCGACATCGCGATGCGGAAGACGCGGGCGGTCGTGGCCGGGTCGAACTGGCGCTGCTGCTGCATCGACTGGCCGATGGTCTGCATCGCCTGATCGAAGGCCTTGTACAGTTCGGCCGCAGTGGCGGTGGGGGCCATGACATGGCCGACACGGGTGAACAGCGGGTCCTGAAAATGCTCGCGCAGCCGACGCAGCCCATGGCTGACGGCGGGCTGGGTCAGGCCCAGCCTTTCGCTGGCGGCGGTGACGCTTTGCAGCTCCCAGATCGCCAGAAAGACCTTCATCAGGTTCAGGTCGAATTTGTGCAGTTCCGTGTTCATGGACCGCATTTGAGCGCACTCTTAGCCTTGGCCGCAATGGGCATTGGTCGGGCGCGGACCAAGGCGGGCCCCGGTCCGCGCGCCATGGTTACAGGAAGCGCCGCAGCGTCCGGTTCGTCACCATGCGGAAGATGCGGTCAAAGACGAAGCCAAGGCAGCCAAGCGCGATGATGCCGACAAAGACCCAATCCGTGCGGGCAAAGTTCCGCGCCGTCCAGATCAGTGACCCAAGCCCCTGCTGGGCCGAGACGATCTCGGCCGAAACCACCGTCAGGAACGAGTTCCCCATCGCGATCCGCGCGCCCGTCACCATGTAGGGCACGGTCGAGGGCAGGATGATCGTGGTCATTTCCTGCATGCGCGTCGCGCCAAGGCTGCGTGCCGCCTGCAGGCGCAGCGGGTTGACGGATTCGACCCCGGCGATGGTGTTCAGCGTCACGATGAAGATCGTGGTGTAGAAGATCAGCGCGATCTTGGTGATCTCTCCCGGCCCCAACCAGATCACCGCCAGTGTGACGAAGGCGATGGGCGGGATGAAGCGGAAGAACTCGATATAGGGATCGGCCAGCAGGCGCACGATGGCAAAGCGGCCCATGAACAGGCCCAGCGGCACGCCAAGGATGACGCCCGCCGCCCATCCGGCAAAGATCCTCCATGCCGAAGCGCCAATGGACCCGGCCAGCGACCCATCCAGCGCCATTTCCACCGCCGCCCCCCAGACCATCGCGGGCGAGGGCAGGAACAGCGGCGAGGTGAAGGTCGAGGCGATATGCCAGATCAGCACCCCGCCAAGGATGGCGATGACGGGAATGGCGTATTTCGCCAGCTTGCGCAGCGATTGCGACGGGCTGGGCGTGGCTGCGATCTTGCCGCCTTCGTTGGACATGTCGGTCATTCCGCGGCCTCCGTGGACAGGCCTTGCTGGGCCAGAGCGCGCCGGACCTCGGCGCCGATATCGTCGCGAAGACGGCGAAACAGGGTCAGAGCCTGCGCATCGCCCTGATCGCGGGGATGGGGCAGGGTGATTTCCTCGACCGTCTTGATCCCGGCTGCCGGACCGGCGGTCATCACCACCACGCGGTCGGCCAGCAGAACGGCCTCCCAGATGTCATGGGTGACAAAGACGATGGTGCAGCCGGTGGCGCGCCAGATCCGCGCCAGTTCCGCCTGCAGCACCTCGCGCGTCTGGGCGTCGAGCGCGCCGAAGGGTTCGTCCATCAGCACGACCGAGGGTTCGTTGATCAGCACCCGCGCGATCTGCGCCCGCTGCCGCATGCCGCCCGAAAGCTGCGCCGGAAAACGGTCAAGCGCGTGGGACAGGCCGACCATCGCCAGATAGCGGTCGGCTTTCTCGCGCCGCTCCTTGGCAGGAGTACCGCGCAGCTTCAGCCCATATTCGACGTTCTGGCGGATGGTCAGCCAGGGAAACAGCACCTCGGATGACTGAAAGACCACGCCGCGGTCAAGGCCGGGACCGGTGACGGGCACGCCATCCACGGTGATCCGCCCGGATACCGGGGTGAAGCCCGCAATGGCATTGAGTAGCGTGGACTTGCCGCAGCCCGAGGGGCCCAGCAGGCAGATGAACTCGCCCGGCTGGATGGTCAGGTTCACGTTCGAGACGATCTGCGCCGTACCGAAGGCAATGCCGACATGTTCAAGATTGATGGATGCGCCGGTCATCGCCTTACCCCTTGAAGAAGCCGACCTGCATGTCGTCGCGATAGGCCACGACACCATCGGTCACCTTCTTGTCGGCAAGGAAGGCCGCGATCTGGTCATAGCTGGTCATATCGTCCGGGGTGAAGTCGCGCACGATGGCGGTGAAATCGCCCAGGGCCTTCAGGCTGGTGGCGGTCGGGATGCCGGTGACGGCCTTGACGGCCTCGGCGGCGCGTTCGGGGTCGCTGCGCACCACCTCGGCCCCCTTGGCCAGCGCCCGCAGCACGGCTTCGCAATCCGCGCGGCGGCTGTCCAGCGCAGCGGCGGATGCGGTCAGCCATTGCGTGTCGACATAGCCCACTTCGGCGCTGGTCATCAGGGTCTTGCCGCCTTGCAGGACACCCATGGCGGGCCAGGGTTCCCATGCAAAGAAGGCGTCGATATCGCCGCGGGCCAGCAGCGCGGGCAGTTCCGGCGGGCCCGAGGGGACGAATTCGATCGCCGCCTCGTCCAGCCCCAGCTTGGTCATCGCCAGCCGCGTCGAATATTCGCTGATCGAGCCCAGCACGACGCCGAACTTCTTGATCTGCTTGGGGTCTTCGATGCCGTCGCGGACGGCCAGCTTGATGTATTTCCCCGACTGATAGACCACGGCCAGCGGGCGCAGCTCGGCCCGGGTCAGGCGGATCATCGAGGTCGGCTCCGAGGCGCAGGACACATCGACCTGCCCGGCGACCAGCGCGTTCATCGCCTCGCCACCATCGGTATAGGTTTGCAGGTTCACGGCGACATTCTCCGCCTCGAACAGCTTTTCATGTGCGGCGACGAAGAAGGCCGCGAAAACCGGGTCCGAGCCCACGCCGATGCGGATCGGGGCGGATTGTGCGAAAGCGGCGCGTCCGGCGAAAGCCAGACTGGCCAGACCTGCCGTCGCGGCCAGCATCTGGCGGCGGTTGATGGTGGGAATGTTCATGCGCGTCTCCTTGTTGGTCATTGTTGGTTTTCTGGGGTCAGCTGAGGGTGAAGCGGCATTCCGCCCCGCCGCATTGCGCGGCGCAGCTGGTTTCGGCCACGACGACCCCGCCGGGGATCACATGGGTCGCAAGCGCCGTCAGGATGCCAAGGATCGGGGCGCAGGCCGGCCCGTCCGAGGGCGCGGCCAGTCCGGCGGCGAAGGGGCTGTTGGTCACGGTGACGTCGAAGCCGCCGCCGTCGCGCGGGGTCATGGCCCAGACGCCCCAGCCCAGTTCGGCCGAGGTGGCGATGACGGTCTGGACCAAGGCGGCCATGTCTCCCGGTGCGCTGGCCTTGTAGGCGGCCAGCGAGCGGCCGCCGAATTCCGCGACCGAGGCCGCCAGCGCCGTCAGCGCCTGATGGCGGGCGGGGACGGGCAGTCGGTCGAACATCCCCATCAGCGCGTCCGGGCGCATGGTCAGGTAGCGGATCGCCCCATCGCGCAGTTCACCGCGCGGGGAATCGATCACCAGCCGCTCGCGAAAGCCCGCGCTCATGGATAGCCCGCCGGGGCGGGCAGACCCGCCAGCACCGCGCCCGCCTGTTCCAGCGTCGCCTCGGACAGGGCCGCGTGCTGGGTCACCACCATCGCGTCACGCAGGATATGTTGCAGCCGGTGGCTGCGCTGCGCCGCGGCCATGCCGGCGATGCGGTAGCAATCCTGCACCACCTTGGCCGAGGCATGGGCGGCATGGGTCGCGGACAGCCGCAGTTGGTTCGTCAGATCCAGCGGAACCGGATCACCCGCCAGCAGGAAATCCCATGCCCGTTCGGCACTGTCATAGAAGAACAGCCGGGCGCTGCGGAACTGGGCCTCGGCCTGTGCCAGATGGGTGCGGAAATAGGCGCGATCAGCCAGCCGCGCGGCATTAGGCATGATCTTGGCCCCGCCTGACATTTGCGTCGTCAGGTCCAGTGCCGCCCGCGCCAGCCCGATATTCACCGCCGCATGAACTTGCGCCTGATAGGCAAGGGCGGGATAGTGATAGAGCGGCTCGTCTATGGTCGAGGCCGCGCCGCGCCCGCAGATCCAGTCATCGGCAAAGAACTTGTCCACGACCTTGACGTCATGGCTGCCGGTGCCCTGCATGCCCATGACGTTCCAGCTTTCGACGATTTCGACCTGATCCGCCGGGCAGACCGCCATCTGGGCGACGGTTGCTGCGCCATCCGCGCCGGGAATGGACATGCCGACGCCGATCCAGTCCGCGCCCATGCAGCCGCTGGCAAACCGCCAATGGCCGCTGACCGTCCAGCCGCCATTGGCGCGGGTGGCGGGGTGCAGCGGATAAAGCCCGCCCGCATAGACCTGATCCGGCCCTTCGGCATAGATCACCGCCTGCGTTTCGGGCGGCAGCGCCGCGATATAGGTATTGGCCGAGCCAAAAGCCGCGACCCATCCGGCCGAGCCATCGACCTGCGCGATCCGCTCGACCATGGGCAGGAACAGATGCGGGGCCAGCGCGTCGCCGCCGAAACGGGCGGGCGTCGAGGCGCGAAAGATCCCCGCCCGCTTCATCTGGGCGATCACGTCGCGGGGCACATGCCGCAGGCGGTCGAATTCGTCCCGGCGTGCCTGCACCATATCCAGAAGCGCGCGAAACTCGGCCTCGGTGCTGTCTTCGCGGGTGGCGGCAGGGGTAATCGGTCCCGCCGCGGTCGTTACGTTGTCAGAAAGATACATGGGCTGCATCCAAGGGCTAAGTTGAAGTTGGCAGGGCGCGCCTTGCTGCCATCGAAAAAGCCAAGTGACGGATGGGTCCAATTAATAATTCGTAATCCAGTCATGAATGTGATGCATGGGGGTGGTACGCGGGAGTTATCTAAAGCCTAAGAAACCCCCTCCATTGCTTTGTATTTTAACGTGAAAAGTGGTGTTTTTGTAGCGCGGGCTACGCCAGACCCGCTGCCTCAGGATCAGGCAAGGTATGACGCGATACCGTTCGTGATGCGCGATTTCGCTGCCCATTCGCTATGCGTTGCATAGGATCGGGGCAGGCCGGTGACCCTGTTCCGCGGCCGGTTTATTTGCCCGCGCCCTGCGCGAATGCGCTTTGCTTTACGTTCCACTTCATTTAATTCTTCGTTAACCGCCTGAATTTCATGGCGCGCGGTCTGGTCTCATGACCGATCCAACCTGCTGGCCGGAGCAAACGCATCATGCGCGCAAGCGATCCCTTGCCCCTTCCCGACTCGGGTGCCGAGCGGCTTCTGGGCGTGGGGAGGATGCGGCCGCAATGGCCGTTCTACTGGATATCGCGCGTGAACCAGCGCTATGCCGATACCTTGCAGGCAAGGCTGCGGACGCTGGATCTGGACGTGTCGCGCTGGCGGGTGCTGATGTCGCTGCATGAGGACGAGCAACTCAGCGTATCCGAGATCGCGGATTTCGCGGTGCTGAAGCTGAGCACGACGACCAAGATCGTGCAGCGGCTGGCGCAGGACGGTCTGGTCACGACCAGTCCGCGCACCAATGACGCCCGCGTCACCGATGTGCGGCTGACCGAGGCGGGCGACCTGCTGCGACTGCGCGCCCGCGAGCATGCCGAAGCCGTCCTGGCCAGTGCCTTTGGCACCAATGACGCCGATGACCTTGCCGGTCTGAACGAGCTGTTGGAAAAGGTCTTCGACCGGCTCGGCGATGCCGATCCCGCCTCGCGGCGCGGCCGGAAATGATCCCTTAGGAAACGGAAAACCCTGATGCCTGCAACCCATGCCTATGTCGAACACACCGCCTTTCGCGTGCGCGCCATCGCGCCGCTGGTCACCTATTTCCGCGATGTGCTGGGCATGACCGTGACGCAGGTGGACGGCGATCCGGCCGCGCCGCGTCAGGTCTGGCTGCTGGGCGGGGTGCAGATGATCGAGGACCCGCATTTCGACGGTAATGAAGGCCGCTTCGGCCATCTGGGCATCGTCTGCGAAGATGTCCCCGCCGCGATCGAGGCCACGCTGGCGCATGGCGGACGCTCGACCGAAAAGGGGCCGCATTGGATGGTGCTGCCCGACGGGTTGTTTCTGGAATTCATGCCGCAGAAGAATGAGGCCGTGCAGAAAATCCGGGCTCTTGATCCGCGTGGCTAAGGGCCGCTTGCCCCATCAATTCGTCACGTCTAGCTTGGGCGCCAGCGCCGTGCCCAAGCTGTGCCTTACCGCCTATCAGGGTGTCCGATGACAGACCAAGCCCCCCTTCACCGCGCCGAGCCCGAAATGATCAGCGGGCAGGTCCGGCACATGAAGAAGAACTGGCCCTTCTACTGGATCTCACGCGTGAACGCCCGCTATGTGCAGGTGCTTGAGCGGCGATTGAAGCCGATCGGTCTGGACATGCCGCGCTGGCGGGTGCTGATCTCGTTGTATGAGGAGGAATATCTCAGCGTCTCGCAGATCGCCGAACACAGCGTGATGCGGCTGAACACGGCGACCAAGGTGGTGCAGCGGCTGACGGCGGACGGCATGGTCACCACCCGTGTCAGCCCCAGCGATGGCCGCGTGACCGAGGTCACTCTGACTCCCGAAGGCGACCGCATGCGCGGCCTGGCCCTGCAGCAGGCAGAGCGCATCCTGGCCGCGTCCTTCATCAATATCACGCCCGAGGAACTGGCCGCGCTGAACGGCCTGTTGCAAAAGGTGATGACCCGTCTGGACGAGATCTAGGCCGGGCTATTCAGCCGCATGCAGGTGGTGGAAGCCGCGCCCGAACCAGATCAGGCTTTCGGGCCGGTCTGGCGACAGCGACACCGCCTGAACCGCGCAGGTCAGGACGGAATGCGAGCCGACTTCGCGGACATCTGCGATGCGGCAGTCAAAGGCCACTTCGGCATCGCCAAGAACCGGTGCGCCGGTCGACAGCACCTTCCAGTCGTGACCGGCAAAACGGTCCTCGGCCCCGCGTCCGGCAAAGGCCCCGGACAGGTCGCGATGCCGCCCGCCCAGCACGTTGACCGCGACCACACCGTTTTCGACGAACAGGTCGTGGCTACGGTTTTGCCGGTTTACACAGACGATCAGCGTCGGCGGGTTGTCGGTCACCGACACCACCGCCGAGGCGGTCATCCCGTGCCGACCCGCCGGACCGTCCGAGGTCAGCACGGTGATCGCGGCCCCCAGACGGCTCATCCCCTCGCGGAAGGCGGTGGATTCAGACGATTGGCTCATGTCCCTGTCCTCCTAGATGTCCAGCACCAGTCGCGCCCCGCAGGCGCGAGAGCAGCAGGCGCAGATCTGGTCGCCATCCTCGCGCTCCTCATCGGTGAGGAAGCGGTCGCGGTGGTCGATTTCGCCGTCCAGCACGTCGGTGACGCAGGTGCCGCAGACGCCTTCCTCGCATTTGACGGTGACCTTGATCCCGGCGCGGGCCAGGGCCTTGGCGATGGTGTCCTGCGGACCGACGGTGACCGTGATGCCCGAACGCTCGGCCACGACTTCGAAACTGTCGCCGGTGGCGTCGACCTCGGCCGAGAAATATTCGCGGTGGATGCGGTCATTCGGATAGCCCGCCGCCTCGGCCGAGGCGATCACCCAATCCATGAAGCCCTGCGGCCCACAGACATAGACATGCGCGCCTGACGCTGCCGGGGGCAGGGCGGCCGCGATGTCCAGCTTGGTTTCGGGCTGGTCGTCATGATGGTGGATGACCCGAGCGGTGAAGCC
The DNA here is from genome assembly GCF_009711205.1 of Paracoccus litorisediminis. Lineage (GTDB taxonomy): Bacteria > Pseudomonadota > Alphaproteobacteria > Rhodobacterales > Rhodobacteraceae > Paracoccus > Paracoccus litorisediminis. The sequence continues at coordinate 99,242 of NZ_WMIG01000007.1, forward strand.
GCTGGCGGCGATCTCATCGCCAAAGGCGGTGACGCTGGCCGAGCGGGTACAGTAATGCAGCTGGAAGTCGCGGCCCAAGGCCTGAAGCCTGCGCGCCATGGCGATCATCGGGGTGACGCCGATGCCGCCGCCAAACAGGATGCTTTGCGGCGCGTCCTCGGCCAGCGGGAACAGGTTGCGCGGCCCTTCGATGTCGAACCGAGCGCCCTCAATGGCGATGCGGTGCAGCGTTTCCGAACCGCCCCGGCTTTCGGGATCGCGCAGGACGCCGATTTCATAAAAGCCGGTCTCGGACGGGTCCGAGCAGATCGAATATTGCCGCCACAGATCGGTCGCGCCGTCCTGAACGCGGATGTCCAGATGCGCGCCGGCGGTAAAGGCGGGCAGGGCCGCGCCGTCCGCCGCCCGCAGACGCAGCCGGGCGATATTGCCCGGCTCGTCGATGCGACGATCAAGGATCAGACTCATGGTCGTTTGGGTCATATCAAGGCTCATCGCATGTAGATCCCACCATTGACGTCCCAACAGGCGCCGTTGACGAAATAGGCCGCAGGCCCGCAAAGCATGGCCACCAGATCGGCGACAAAGACCGGCTCGCCCAGCTTGCCGACCGGGATCGCGGCCGCCGCTTTCTCCAGATTGTCGCCCAGAACCGCGCGCACCATCGGCGTGTCCATCGGGCCGGGGGCAATCGCATTGCAGGTGACGCCATGGGCGGCAAGGTCGCGGGCAAAGATCTTGGTCAGGGTCAGGATCGCGCCCTTCGAGGCCGCGTAATGCGCCCCGGTGGCCGTACCGCCATTCTGCCCCGCCAGCGAGGCCATGTTGACGATCCGGCCGTAGCCCTGTTCCTTGAAATGGCGGCCAAAGATCTGGCAGCCGGCAAAGGTCCCGCCCGCATTCACCGCCATGATGCGGTTGAACTCAAGCGGATCGATCTCCAGCACCGGCTGCACGGCGGTGGCGGCGGCGTTGTTCACCAGCACCTCGCACGAGCCCCAGCGTTCGGTGATCTTGTCCAGAACCGCCTGAAAGTCTTCAGGTTTGGAGACGTCCAGCGTCGCGGTCACCGCCGTTTCACCGGCAAGGTCCAGTTCCGAGGCCAGCGCCTGCGCCGGGCCTTGGTCGATATCGGCGATGACGACCCGGAAACCGGCCTTGTGCAAGGCGCGGGTGGCGATGGCGCCAAAGCCATTCGCCCCGCCCGTCACCACGGCGGTCTGGATCGCTTCGGGCAAGGGCGCCGCCATCAGAACAGATAGCTGAACGAATTCAGCATCCCGTCAGAGTTCAGCAGGCGGACGATCTTGTCCTGAATGCGGAAGCCGCCATCCACGCGGACCAGCCGGTGGGTGACATTGGCGGCCCAGACGCGCTGGCGGCCGAACTTGTCCTCAATCACATGCTCGGCGCTGCGGACGGTCAGGCGATCACCCTCGGCCAGGTCGATCACGATGCGCGACACCGTGCGGATGGTTTCCGCAGGCGGGGCCGAGGAAATCGAGAAGCCCGCCTGAAACCGCGCGATCCGGTCGCGGCGCATCTTGTCATTGTCGTAGCAAAGGTTCAGCGCATCGGCCAATTCCGCGTCCGGCGTGTCGCCGATCGGCAGGACGTAATGGCCCTTGCCCGACCACAGCGCCAGCCATGCGTCGTAATCCTTGCGGTCCAGCAGATCGGCCTCGTGCCACAGAAAGCCCGTGACATCGGTAAGAAGCGTGCTGGAGATCCTGCTCATGTCGTTCATTTCGACATCATCCTTTTCCACATGTCATAGGCGGCGCGCATGCCGGTTTCGGCCGAGATATGGCCCAAGGGACCGTCCGGGCCGGGGCGTTCATCGACCAACCCGCGATTGACGAGGATCTTCAGATCATGCCCGCCCTTGGTGCCGCGCTGGACGCGTTCCCAGACTTCGGCATCGTCGGGCGAACCAAAGCCCATCGGGCCCTGGAAGTGTTCGTGCAGGCGCAGACGGGCACGGTTTGCCGCCGCAGGTCCGCCCTCCATGCCGATGGCGATGTGGCGGATTTCGGTTTCCTCGACATTCACCGGGCGCAGCACGCGGAAGAACGCCAGCGAGAAGGAGACGTTCGGGAACAGGTTCAGGTTGAAGCCCGCCCCGCCAACGGCGCGGACGATCTTTTTCACCTGATCCTCGGGATAGCCCTCGTCGCGCAGTTCCTGCGCCAGTTCGGTGAAGCGTTCCGGGATCGGCGCGTCAAGATTGTCGTCCAGATCGACCAGTTCGGGGATCATCACCATGACCGAATGGCCATTGCCCAGATCCTCGACATAGCCCTTGCCGGTTTCGAGGAACTCGAACATCTCTTCGGTCTCGCCGTCCAGCGACTGCATGAAGGACTTGTGGACGACCGGGAAGTGATAGGCGTCGGTGGTGTTTTCCAGCTGCACCTTCCAGTTCATCGGCACTTTGAACTGGTGCTCGCCCAGAACCTTGACCGGGAAGCCGCCGCCCTGCTTCATGAACAGGTCAATCCATTTCGTCACCGGGCCGAGAAAATCGACCAGCGGCTCGATCTGCTCGTTGAAGGTGGCGAAGATCATGCCGTTGTAGGTTTCGGTATGCAGGCGCTGCAGACCGTGCTGGGCCTTGTCGAAATCGTCGCCGTATTGTTCCGGATAGGGCAGCGCGCGCAGGCTGCCGTCCAGCCCGTAACCCCAGCCATGATAGGGGCACTGGAAGGAACTGGTCTTGCCCTTCTTGACCTCGCAGACCGTCGCCGCGCGGTGGCGGCAGCGGTTGACCATCACATGCACCTTGCCCTTGCGGTCGCGCACGACGATCACCGGCTCCTTGCCGACCGAGGACAGCTTGAAGCTGCCCTTATCGGGGACCTCGGTGTCATGGGCGACCCAGACCCAGGTGTTCTTGAAGATGCGCTCCATCTCGACATCGAACAGCGCGGGGTCTTCATACATCGAGGTGGCGACCTGCGCGTTGTCGTAAAGCGCGTCCAGATCGTAAACGGGGGTATCCAGCGTCATGGCTGCCTCGCGGATCAGAGTTGGGGGATTTCAAGCGCGCGGCCCATCCGGGCCTCGACGCGCATGTATTTCCACAGGCGGTGGTTCTGGTCGTCGGTCTGGATCGTGCGCAGCAGGTTGCAGGCGGCGATCACGGCCTCACGGTCGGGGAAATCGGCCATGATGTACCAGGTCGGCGGGAAGGACGGCGAGGTGCCGACCTGCGTCTGGTCGTCATCCAGCGTGCCAAGGACGGTGGTGCCGGGGATCTTGGCGACTTCGGCCATCAGCGTTTGCGTGGCCTTCCAAACCGGGCCGATCTTGTCGAAGGGCAGGTCGAAAAAGGCGGGCTGCATGGCAAAGCACAGCAGCGTGCGGATCGGGGCTTTCTCGGTCATCTTGTCTCTCTTGTTCTGAATTTCAGGGAAAGCCGGGGGGCGTCTTTTCGCCGAACATGGCGGCGCCGGCGGCGGTCCATGTCCCCGCGGCCATGAAGGCGTGCTGGGCGACGCAGGCTGCATCGACCATGATCCGGCCCAGCGGGTGTCCGCGCACCATCGCGCCGGTGCCGCCCATGACAAAGGCCATGCGGGCGATCTCGGCGGCTTCCTCGGCGGCATGCGTTGCCGCCATGCGCAGGCGGATATGGGTCTCGCGGTCGACCGAGGGCGCATGGGCCAGTTGGTCCCATGCCGTCTCGATGATGTCGAAGAACTGGGCGCGGGCACCGGCCAGACGGGCCTCGGCGCGGGCAAGGCTTTCCTGCACATGCGGGCGCGCGCCGGGGCTGGGGGCCCCGGTGATCGAGGCGCGGTTGGCGGCGTCCGAGCGCACCCAGTCCAGCGCCTCGCGCGCGGTGCCCAGACCCACCACTGCCAGCACCTGCGCGGCCAAGGCCATGGCCGGATAGCGGAAGATGCGGTCCTCCATCGCGGATTTAGCGCCGCGCACGAAGGTCCATTCCGGGGCGACGACGACCTTGTCGACGACGATGTCATGGCTGCCGGTGGCGGTCAGACCGATCGTGTCCCATGTCTCATCGATGGTCACGAGGGCGCGTGGCATGACGGCGGTGCGGGGCAGGGGCGCATCCTCGCCCTCGATCTTGATGCCCGCGCCGATCAGGTCGGCGGCCATCGAGCCCGAGCCATAGGGCCAGCGCCCCGAGACCTCGAAGCCGCCCTCGACCCGGCGCGCGGGTTGCGGCGGGAACATCGCACCGGCAAAGACCGTGTCGGGATCGGCGCGGAAGATCGTGGCATAGGTCTCGACCGGCAGGGCGGCCAGATAGGTCGAGGACACGCCAAAGCTTGCGACCCAGCCAGCCGAGGCATCGGCGGTCGAAATCGTCTCGATCATCCGCAGGAAGGCGGCCGGAGAGATCTCGTCCCCGCCAAAACGGGAGGGCACGAAGGCGCGATAGATGCCGGCGCGGCGGAAACCCTCGACGATATCGCGGGGGATATGGCGCAGGGTTTCGAATTCGCCGCGCCGGGCGCGGATCTGGGCCAGCAGGTCGGCAAGGCCGGCATGGGCTGCGGGCCTAAGGCTGAGGACTTCATTCATGCGGTCAGTTCCTTGGTCGCAAGGGCGGTCAGTCGCGGTTCAAGCCAGCGGGCGATGGCGCAAAGCCGGGCGTCGTCATGCATCCGGCCGACGATCTGGACCCCGGCAGGCAGGCCATCCGCAGTGCGGATCGGCAGGACCAGCGCCGGATGGCCCGACAGGTTGAAGGGCCGCAGGAAGCGGGTCAGCGGCAGGACGGTATTCGGGTCCGTCGCCTCGGCCAGGGTCGGGGGCACGACGGGCAGAGCGGGCAGGATCAGCGCGTCGCAGCCCTCAAGCGCGGCATCGACCTGAAGGGCAAAGGCGCGGCCGATTTCGCGCGCGGCATCGACCGCATCAGCCGAAACCTTGGCCCCACCTGCGATCCGGGTGCGAACGTCGGCACCGATCAGGTGCTGCGGCAGATGGGCAAAGGCGGCGGCGGTTTCGGCGGCGATCACGGTCATACCCGCGGCAAAGGCCTGATCCAGCAGCGACAGCGTGGCGGCATCCAGCGCCAGATCACCCACCGGGGCAAAGGCCGCGTCGATATTCGCATCCGACGCGACCGCGATGCGGCGCAGACGCGGGGCGTGGGTCAGGGCTGTGGGACGGAAGGTCGGGTCCATCAGCGTCATCGCGGCCTCGATCCCCGCCGCATCGCGGGCAAAGGGGCCGATGCAGTCCAGCGAGCTGTCGGCGGGCGTTGCCCCCTTGCGCGAGATACGGCCAAAGCTGGGTTTCAGCCCGGCAATGCCGCAGCAGATCGCGGGCTGGCGGATCGAGCCACCGGTATCGGTGCCGATGGCGAAATCGACTGTGCCAGCCGCCACCGCCACCGCCGAACCCGAGGACGAGCCTCCGGGAATGCGGTCGGGCCAGTTCGGGTTCAGCGGCGTCCCGGTAAAGGCGTTCACCCCGGTCATGCCGAAGGCCAGCTCGTGCATATTGGCCTTGCCCAGAATGCGCGTGCCTTGGGCCAGAACGGCTTCCACCACCTCGGCATGGGCAGCCGCTGGGGCCGCATCCGCCAGTGCCGCCGAGCCGCAGCCCGAAACCATGCCCGCGATGTCGATGCAGTCCTTGACGACAAGGCTGGGACCATCGCCGCCCAGCGTGAAACGCGCCACCAGCGCGTGATCGGGAAAGTGTGCCTGGGTCGCCATGACAGCTCCTTGGGTGCGACCACGGGTCGCGGTGACTTCACTTGTTACGTGAAAATTACCGCAAAAAAGGAATCGGTCAACGCAGATTCGTTATCGGAAACGAAAATAATGATTTATTATCAGTACGTTGAATGTGATTTTTCCGCCGCCCTGAAGAGGGTGCGTGACATGCGGCATGGCATGAAGGGGCGGGCGCATGACCTGCCTGTCCTTATGCTACTCATTACATTCCTTTTCACGCAATAAGAATCTTGCGCATTGGCGCTGGTTTCCGGTTCTGCCTGTGCAAACGCCACGCCTGCGCGAAATTAATTCACTAATCGCGTGAAAATTACCGCTTGATTCGTGATGAACTCGCGCTCTAGCCTGTCCGCATCATCCCGAAACCCCGGAGAATCCCATGTCCGTTATGGAAGACAGCAGGCTTTCCAGCCTGATCGCCCGCGTCGAGGTGCTTGAGGCCGAGGCCGAGATTCGCCGCATTCAGGCGCGCTACATGTTCCTGTGCGACACGCCCATGCCGGAATTCGGCGTGACCACCGATGCCGAGCGGATCGACCTGATCATGGAGCTGTATGCCGAGGATGCCATCTGGGAAGGCGTCGGCGAATACTATCAGGGCCAGTTCGGGCAGGCGGTCGGCGCCCCCGCCATCCGCAAGCATTTCGAGGCTTTCTGGGGCGAGAAGAAAGAGCCCGAGCTGCTGCTGAACTGCCATTACCTGACCTCGGAACAGATCCACGTCCATGGTGACACGGCGGATGGGCAATGGGTCCATATGCAGCCCTGGCTGTTTTCCGACGGCAAGGCGCTGCTGCGCTCCTCGCGGCTGAACAACACCTTCCGCAAGCAGGACGGCCGCTGGCTGATCACCCGGACGCGGACCGAGAACGTGTTCATCGCGCCGCTCTCGCCGGGCTGGGCATCGGATTATCCGCGCGCATCGGTGCTGATGAAGCCCTGATCCGGGGAATACGTGCCCTAAGGCTGTTGTGACCGCATCAACATAGCGGGCGCTACAGATCGAATGCCGATGGCTGGCCCGTATGCTGGGCCAGCCATAAAAATTTGGGCCGTCGCTGACGGGATGCGCCATGAGTTGCGTCCGCGACCGTTCAGTTTTGGGCATGGTGCCCATAGCAGAAACGAAAGTTCTTGACGGAGTCGGTCGGGCTGATCGAAACTTCATGCATGCGCATGCATACGGGGAATTGCAGCGCATTCAGGGAGGAAGACATGAACAAATTCATTACTGCAGCGGCGGGTTTCGCCGTTGCTTTCGGTGCGCTTGCCGGTCCGGTCATGGCGCAGGATTACCCCGCCAAACCCGTCACGCTGATCGTGCCCTTTCCGCCGGGCGGGGCCAGCGACACCATTGGCCGCGTCACCACGCAAGCCATGCAGGAGGGTTTCGGCCAATCCATCGTGGTCGAGAACAAGCCGGGCGCGAATGGCGCAATTGGCGCCGCCTCGGTCGCCCGCAGCGCGCCGGATGGCTACACGCTGATCGCGGCCTCGATCGGGACTTTCGGCATCAACCCGGCGCTGCGTTCCGATCTGGAATACGATCCGCGCAAGGATCTGGACATGCTGACGATCGCGGTCCGCACGCCCAACGCGCTGGTCACGCGCCCCGGTCTTGGCGTCAAGACGGTCGAGGAGCTGGTGGCGAAACTTAAAGCCGAGCCGGACACGCTGACCTTTGCCTCGTCGGGGACGGGGTCCTCGGACCACCTGACTGCCGAGCTGTTCTGGCAAACCAGCCAGACCTCGGGTATCCACGTTCCCTACAAGGGCGGCGGGCCGGCCCAGACCGACCTGATGGGCGGCCATGCCGACGTATCCTTCCAGAACCTTGGCAACATCGCCAACTATGTCCGCGAGGGCAAGATGGAGATGCTGGCGATCACCGCCGACCAGCGCTCGCCCGATTTCCCGGACGTGCCGACGATGAAGGAGCTGGGTTTCGACGGGCTTGAGGTCTATTCGTGGCAGGCCTTTGCCGCGCCCAAGGGCACCCCGCCAGAGATCCGCGCCAAGCTGGCCGAGGGTCTGACCGCCGCGCTGAAATCCCCTGCCGTCACCGAGCAGTTCGGCAAGATGGGCTTTGCCGTCGTCGCCAATGATCCGACCGAGGCCGATGCCTTTGTCGCGGCGGAAATCGACCGCTGGTCGAAGGTCGTCAAGGACGGCGACATCAAGCCCGAGCAGTAAGCCTGCCTTCCGTGCCGCCCGACCGTGGCGGCACGGACCATCTGCACGGCTTGCGAGGACAGAATGAAATCGACTTACCAGACCAAGGATTTCTGGGCCGGATGCGTCTATGTGGCGATCGGCCTTGCGGCGATCCTGATTGCGCAGGATTATAAAATGGGCACTGCCGCCCGCATGGGCGCGGGTTATTTCCCGCGCGTACTCAGTGGGTTGCTGATGCTGATCGGGCTGGCCTCGATCCTGCGGGCATTCCTGCAGCCCGGGGAAAGGGTGGAACGCATCCAGCTGCGCCCGATGTTGCTGATCGTCGGATCGACGCTGATTTTTGCAGCCAGCGTGCGCTATCTGGGCACCGTGATCGCCGTGCCGCTGATGGGGCTTCTGGCGGCCTCGGCCAGCCGGATGTTTCGCATCACCGTCCCCGCCTTGGTCGGGCTGGCGCTGCTGACCGCCTTTTGCACCATCGTCTTTCAAATGGGGCTTGGCGTCCCGCTGCCGATCCTTGGCAGCCTGTTCGGAGGCTGACGCATGGAGCTGATCCAAAATCTGGGCCTTGGCTTTGCCACCGCCTTCAGCGTCGCCAACCTTGCCTATTGCCTGATCGGCGTTTTCCTTGGCACGGCCATCGGCGTGCTGCCGGGGTTGGGGCCGGTCGCGACCATCGCCATGCTGCTGCCGGTGACCTTCGGCCTGTCGCCGGAAACCGCGCTGATCATGCTGGCGGGGATTTTCTATGGCGCGCAATATGGCGGCTCAACCACGGCGATCCTTGTGAACCTGCCGGGTGAATCCTCCAGTGTCGTCACCGCCATCGACGGCTACCAGATGGCGCGGCAGGGCCATGCTGGTAAGGCGCTGGCCACCGCGGCCATCGGGTCCTTCATTGCGGGCACGGTGGCGACGGTCGTCATCGCCCTGATCGCACCCGCCTTGGCCGAGGTCGCGCTGGCTTTCGGCCCGCGGGAATATTTCTCGTTGATGGTGCTGGGGCTGGTGGCCTCGGTCGTGTTGGCCAGCGGCTCCTTGCTGCATGCGGTGGGGATGATCGTGCTGGGCCTGCTGCTGGGCCTGATCGGGACCGACGTGAATTCGGGCGTCATGCGCTATACCTTTGGCCGGGATGAGATGGCCGACGGCATCAGCTTTGTCGTCGTCGCCATGGGCATGTTCGGCATTGGCGAGATCCTGTCCAATCTGGAAAGCGAAGCCAGCCGCAGCATCCTTGCCCGCAAGGTCGAGGGGCTGATGCCCACCCGCGCCGATCTGCGCCGGATCATGGCCCCGGTGGCGCGCGGCACCGGCATCGGCTCGCTTCTGGGTATCCTGCCGGGGGGCGGGGCGATGCTGGCGTCCTTTGCGGCCTATGCGCTGGAAAAGAAGGTGTCGCGCACGCCCGAACGCTTCGGCCACGGCGCGATCGAAGGCGTGGCCGGACCGGAATCCGCGAATAATGCCGCGGCCCAGACCAGCTTCATTCCGATGCTGACGCTGGGGATTCCGTCGAATCCGACGATGGCGCTGATGATCGGGGCGATGATCATGCAGGGCATCCAGCCGGGGCCGGGGGTGATCTCGGATCAGCCGGCGCTGTTCTGGGGGCTGATCGTGTCGATGTGGATCGGCAATGTCATGCTGCTGGTGCTGAACCTGCCGCTGATCGGTCTATGGGTGCGGATGATCGGGATTCCCTATCATTTCCTGTATCCCTGCATCATTTTCTTCTGCGTGATCGGGGTGTTCAGCATCAACAACGCCACCTTCGACATCTGGCTGATGGCGCTGTTCGGGGTCGCGGGCTACATCCTGCGCAAGCTGGATTGCGAACCGGCGCCACTGCTGCTGGGCTTCGTCCTTGGCCCGATGCTGGAAGAACACCTGCGCCGCGCCATGCTGATTTCCAAGGGCGATCCGACCGGCTTCCTGACCAGCCCGATCAGCGCGACCCTGCTGGCGCTGGCGGTGGCGCTGCTGATCAGCATCCTGCTGCCCGCCATCCGCAGCAAGCGCGAGGAGGCATTTCAGGAAGAGGACTGATCCTGTCCGGGCGGGCTTGCGCTGCGGCCCGCCCTTGGCGACAAGTCTGTGTCAGGCAGGGGCGCAGCATGAGCGACACGATCCAGCAAAAGGTGACGATGGCGACGATCGCGCAACTGGCGGGCGTCACCCAGCCCACGGTCTCGCGCGCGTTCAACCACCCCGAGATGCTGCAACCCGAAACGCTGGAACGCATCATGCAGGCGGTCAACCAGACCGGCTATGTCCCGAATATGGTGGCGCGCAGCCTAGCCTCCAGCCGGACCCGGCTGCTGGCGGCGATCGTGCCGATGCTGAGCAACGTGGTCTATTCCTCGTTCCTGAAGCCCTTTACGGCGCGAATGCGCGAGGCGGGTTATCAGACCATGCTGTTCGAAAGCGGCTTTTCCCTGCAAGAGGAGGAGCGTCTGGTCGAAATGGCCATCGCCCGTCGACCCGATGGCATCCTGCTGACCGGTGCCACCCATTCCGAGACCTGCCGCCGCCACCTTCGCAGCGCCGCGATCCCGGTGGCCGAGGTCTGGGATCTGGCAGACGATCCGATCGACCTGTGCGTCGGCTTTTCGCATGACGAATCCGCCCGCCATGCCGCGCGCTACCTGATCGGCAAGGGGCACTGCCGTTTCGCGGTGATTTCCGCCAATGACGAACGCGCCTATCGCCGCCGCGAGGCCTTTTCCCAGACCCTCGCTGCCGCCGGGCTGGAACTGCCACGGCGCGTGGACCTGCCCAGTTCGGCCAGCATCGGGCAGGGCAAGGCCGCTTTCGGGGCGCTTCTGGAAAGTGGCTTCGACCAGGGCGCGATCTTCTGCAGCTCGGACATCATCGCCCATGGCGTGCTGATCGAGGCGGCCCGGCGCGCCGTCGACGTCCCCGGCCGCATCGCGGTCATGGGCTTTGGCGATCAGGATTTCGCGGCCGAGATCATGCCGCCCTTGACCTCGGTGCAGATCGACCGGCAAAGGCTGGGCGAAGAGGCTGCGCGGCTGTTGCTGGCCCGGATCGAGGGCAGAGAGGCGACGCCCGCCCGCATCGATATCGGTTTCGGAATCATCGCCCGCGATACCGCCTGATCTATGCTTGTTGTAAAGAAATGCGCTCCGCAAAACACCCAAGGTTCGACCTTGATTTGATGAACTATTGCAATGCATCGCGCCGTAGGACGTACGCCTATTTGACAACATATTCCGACTGATCCAGACTGGCCGGAACAAAAACCGGGAATGGATCATGGCCGGACCAACGACAGACAGGGTGCGTGGATGAGCGGGCCGCAACTTGCCATCATCGCCGATGACCTGACCGGGGCGCTGGATTCCTCGGCGCCTTTTGCCGGGCGCGGGTTGCGCGTGACCGTGGCCTTGGGGGCCGAGCATCTGGCGCTGGCATTGGCCGCCCAGCCCGATGTGATCGCCGTGACCACCGGCAGCCGGGAAATCCCCGCTGATGCCGCGACTGACGCTGTGCGCCGCGCGGTCGCGGGCCTGCCTGCGGTGCGGATCTTCAAGAAGGTGGACAGCCGCCTCAAGGGCCACGTCGCGGCCGAACTTGACCCCATCCCCTTCCGTCGCGCGCTGATGGCCCCGGCAATCCCGGAATTCGGGCGCATCGTCCGGGGCGGTTGCCTGATGGGCTTTGGCGTCCCGGTGCCGATCCCGGTGGCGACCAGCCTCGGTCGTCATGCGGCACAGGCCGAAATTCCCGATACCGAGACTGCCGAGCAGATGCGCGCGGCGCTGGAAGGCACCTCGGCTGACCTGCTGATCGGTGCGCGCGGATTGGCCGAGGCGCTGGCCGTCCAGATGACCGGCCGCGCGGCCGGTGCGCCTGCGACATTGCCGGGGCCGGCTGCGCTGTTCGTCATCGGCTCGCGCGATCCGATCACGCTGGAGCAGGTGGCGCGCCTGCGTGAGGCAGGCGGCTTTTTGCATGTCGATGCGCCGAATGGCACGCCGGACCGATCCCTGCCGGATGCGGATCGGCTGCTGGTGCAGGCGCAGCCGGGCGCGGCCCCGGCATCGGGGCATGAGGTCGGCGTGCATCTGGCCTGTGCCGTCGCACCCCTGCTGCGACCGGGCATGGGCACGGCGCTGCTGACCGGCGGCGCCACCGCCGAGGCAGTGCTGCGCCACCGCGCCGTTCCCTTCCTGACGATCCGGGGGGAATGCCTGCCGGGGCTGGTGGCCTCGGATGCGGGTGGCTTGACGATCGTCACGAAATCCGGCGGTTTCGGAACGGATGACAGCCTGATCCGTCTGGCGGGCTTGATCGGCGAGGAAGGCTGATGGCACTGGAAAAACCCGCGGGCCGCAAGAGCCTTGGCGATATCGTCTTTGACCGCATCCATCGTGCGATCAAATCGGGGGCCTTCGCGCCCGACGAACGCCTGCCGACCGAACATGAGCTGGCCGCCGAGTTCGAAGTCTCGCGCCCCATCGTGCGCGAGGCGCTGCGTCGGTTGCGCGAACAGGGGCTAATCTATTCGCGACGCGGGGCGGGCAGTTTCGTGCGCTCGGTCGGGCTGAAGCAGCCCTTGGGCTTTGGCCAGCTGGAAAACGTCGCCGACCTGCTGAACTGCTACGAATTCCGCCTGACGCTGGAGCCTGCCGCCGCCGCCTGCGCGGCCAAGCGTCACGACCCCGAGACGCTTTCCGCCATCGCCGCCGCGCTGGAGTTGATGCGGGACGCGACCAACCGCCAGTCGCATCGCGAGGATGCCGATTTCCAGTTCCACCTTGCCATCGCCCGGGCCAGCGAAAACAGTTATTACTCGACCGCGATGGAGGCGCTGAAGGAACATATCGCCGTCGGCATGCGCTTTCACGGGGCCTCGGTGAAGCGTGAAAGCACCGGGCTGGTTCGGGTCTTTGACGAACATGCCCGGATCTATGATGCGATCAGCCGGGGCGATGGGGCGCTGGCGCAAAGCCTGATGCATGACCATCTGTCCGGCTCGCGCGAGCGCCTGTTTGAGCGCAGGAAGCCTGCGCCCGGCGATGAATAACCCCTAGAAAGCGGCGTGATAGATCGCCAGCGCCTCCTCGACCGACATGTCGCGGGGGTTGTTGTCCATCAACCGGCGGATGGCATGGGCGTCGCTGGCGAAGCGCGAAAGCTGATCGGGGCTTGCGCCATGCGCGGACAGCCGCATCTCGACCCCCAGATCGGCGCAGAAGCGATGTGCTGCGGGCAGCAAACCGTCTGCGGGATCAAGGCCAAGCGCGCGGGCGACCTCGGCAGTCTTTTCCGGCACCACGCTTTCATTGAAGGCCAGCACATGCGGAAAGATGATCGCATTGGCCAACCCATGCGGCAGATGCAGCAGCGTGCCCAGCGGATAGGCCAGCGCGTGGCCCGCCGCCGTATTGACCGGCCCAAGGCAGATCCCGCCATAGAATGAGGCCAGCATCAGCCCTTCGCGCGCTTCGGTGTCGGACCCGTCCTGCACCGCGCGGGCAAGGTAGCGGCCAACCAGATCGACGCCCATGCGGGCGAAGCCGTCGATGACGGGATGCGCCTTGCGGTTGGTAAACGCCTCGACGCAATGCGCCATGGCGTCGATCCCGGTGGCGGCGGTGACGGCGGGCGGCACGCTGAAGGTCAGTTCCGGGTCCAGCACCGCCAGATCGGCGATCAGATGCGGGCTTTCCACCGCGATCTTGTTGCCCGCGACGGGATCGGTGATCAGGGCACGGATGCCGGCCTCGGACCCGGTGCCGGCGGTGGTAGCGACCTGAACAAGGCGGCTTCGACGTCCGGCGACGCGGTTCGGCCCGGCGACATCGGCCAGCCCTTGTTCGCCGTCCCACATCGCCGCAACAAGCTTGGCCAGATCCATGACCGAGCCGCCGCCAAGCCCGACCACCAGATCGGGCTGCGCGTCACGTGCCGCCGTCAGTGCGGCTTCAAGGCAGGGGATATCAGGCTCGCCCGGAATGGCGTCAAAGACCGTCACATGGCCCGAAATCCCCAGCCGGTCCACTAAGCCCGCGGTATGGGGCGAGGCCAGCACCAGCACCCGTCCGGCATCGCCCGCCCATTCCCCGACCCTTGCGATGGCACCGGCGCCGATTTCCAGACGCTTGGGCATATGCAGGGTAATGTTTCGTGCCAAAGACATGCGGCTCTCCTTCGATGGGTGGGTCAGCTGCGCTTGCCGGCGACCAGTTTGCGGGCATAGGCGATGGCTTCGTTCATATTGCCGTGGTTCGCGATGCCCTTGCCGGCGATGTCAAAGGCGGTGCCATGATCGACCGAGGTGCGATCGATCGGCAGCTCGACCGAGACATTCACCGCCGTGTCAAAAGCCACCAGCTTGATCGGGATATGGCCCTGATCGTGATATTGCGCGACCACCAGATCGAAGCTGCCGGAGTAGGCGCGGTGGAACACCGTATCGGCCGAAATCGGGCCGTAAGCGTCGATGCCCTCGGCGCGGGCGGCAGCGACGGCGGGGGTGATCTGGTCGTCGTCTTCCGAGCCGAACAGACCGTTTTCACCGCAATGCGGGTTGATCCCCGCCACCGCGATGCGCGGGCTGTCATAGCCGATGCGTTGCAAATGGGCGTGGCCCGCCCGGATCGTCGCCAGCACCCGTTCTGTGGTGGCCCGTGCGATGGCCTCTTTCAGCGACACATGGGTCGAGACATGGATGACCTTCAGCCGCTCGGATGCCAGCAGCATATAGGCCGCCTTCGAGCCGGTCAGGCGGCGCAGCATTCCGGTATGGCCGTCATAGTGATGCCCGGCCAGATTCAGCGCCTCCTTGTTGATCGGCGCGGTGACGATGCAGCCGATCCGGCCCGCCTGCGCGTCCTGAACGGCGCGTTCGATGAAGCGAAACGCGGCATCTCCAGCAACGGGCGAAAGCTGTCCCCAGGGCAGGGGCGCGCCATCAATGGACAGATCAACGACATGGCCGGTCAGGTCCAGATCAAGGCCGCTGACCGTCTTGGCCGCTTCCAGCGTCACCAGATTGCCATAGATACGGGTGCGGGCGCGATCCTCGGGGGACATCTCGGCCAAGGCGCGGACACTGATTTCCGGCCCGACCCCGGCCGGGTCGCCCATGGTGATGCCGATGATCTCGCTCATGTCATGCTCCGTGCAGATTGGGCCCAGCCGGGCGACAGTCGGACATATTTGATGGCCCGCCGGTGATAGGTATAGGCAATATGCAGACTGCCATCCGGGGCTTCCAGCAGCCAGGGATAGGACAGTTCCTTGTTGCGCCCGTCGGTCGAGTCGTTCGAAGTGCAGGTGCCCGGCCCGTCCTCGATCACCAGCCGCAGCGGGAAGGTGTGGCCGCCATCCTCGGACAGGCAGACGGCGACCGGGGCGCGCGGCACGCCCCAGACGGGCACGCAGCCGCCGGTCGGATCGGCATCGGGGCGGGCGTCGTCTTCGCCCAGCTCGTCGTAAAGCGAGGCGCGGCGGTCGGTCGAGCTTGCCGCTGAGGAAAGGTTGCAGATCACCGCGATGCGGCCATCCGCCATCCGGATCGCGGCAATCGAGGAATTGTTGTTCGGCAGATCGGTCGGCTGCGGCGCAGACCAGCTTGTCCCGCCATCGCGCGACAGGCTGACATGCACGGCATCGGCCTGCCTGCGGCGGTAAAAGGCCGGGATGATACCCTCGCGGCCCTCGACCGGGCTCATATGGACCGAGCCGATGGAGTCAGGCACGTCGTCAAGCCGCCAGCTTGCGCCGCCATCGGTCGAAACCGCAACCGATGCGGTGTCATGGCTGCCGTTCCATTTCTGCCCCGGCCGCGAGACACAACGAAAGATCGGCAACAGCCACGCCCCGTCAGGGCGCAAAGTGACCCGCCCGCGAACGAAGCAACCGCGCGGCAATTCGTCCAGATAGCGGCCCGTCCCGGCGCTGAGCTGCAGCGGGTCCTGCGGATCGCGGGTCAGCGGGGCCATACGGATGCGGCACTCATCCTGATTGCCCGAAGGCTGCGAGGTGTGAAACAGCCACTGCCCGCCATCCGGCGCGGCAAAGATCACCGGGTTCTGTTCGGAATGCGCGGGATCATCGCTCAGGCGCAGGGCAGGGCCCCAGCTATCTGCCCCCGGCACCAGCACCGAGGCATGAATCGAGATATCCGATTTCCCCTCAAGCGTGCCGCCAAACCATGCGCAGACCAGCGCGCCATCGGGCAGCAGATGCAGGAAGGCCGCGTGGTTCTGGATCATGGGCGAGGGCAGCATGGCCTCGCTGCGGTCCTCCCCGACCGGGTGAAGCCTGCCCGTCATCGCGGCGGCGATTTCTGCCGGTGTCATCCTGCCCTCCCTTGCCGGTGACCGTTCTGTCGGTCGGACATTCGCCGCATGTTCATTCAGTTGTCAAGTTGATGATTGAATGAATGGGCCAGCAATCGGCCCCTCAATACGTAAAAAATTCCAATAAACTCGGGGGATATGCTCGATTCAAAAAATTCTTCGGCGCCATTAGTCAAACTTTCATTGACAACTTTGTCTGCTCTGGACAATCCTGCCCACAGAAGGCCGGGGGAGCGGCCGATACGGGCGGAGGGGGCAGGCCGGAAGCTGGCGTCCCGATCCGCTTATCATCCTTGGGGAGGACGCGAAGTGAAGAATGCTCTGAGATTTGGCGCCGTGATCCTTGCGGCGGGGCTTGGTGGGGCGGTGCTGCCCGCTTACGCCGCCGATACCGATATCAAGATTGTCCTCAGCGAGGATCTGGACCTGCTCGAACCCTGCATGGCGACGCGCTCGAATATCGGCCGGGTCATCATGGAGAATGTCAGCGAGACCCTGACCGAATACGACACCCGCAATGGCAAGGGCCTGATGCCGCGTCTGGCCGAAAGCTGGAGCCAGCAGCCCGACGGCTCGTGGCGGTTCAAGCTGCGCGAGGGGGTGAAGTTCTCGGATGGCACGACCTTTGACGCCAAAGACGTGAAGCATTCCTTCGACCGGGTGATGAGCGACAAGATCACCTGTGAATCCCAGCGTTACTTCGGCGGCATGACCGTCACCCCGGAAGTGGTCGACGACCTGACCATCGACTTCAAGGCCGATCCGGTTCAGCCGATCCTGCCCCTGCTGCTGTCCTTGGTCACCATCGTCCCCGAGGAAACCCCGATCGAGTTCATTCGCAGCCCGATCGGCACCGGCCCCTATGCGCTGACCGACTGGAAGCCCGGCCAGCAGATCGTGCTGTCGCGCCGCGACGATTACTGGGGCGAGGCCCCGAAAGTCACGCAGGCGACCTATCTGTTCCGCACCGATCCTTCCGTCCGCGCCGCCATGGTTGCCACCGGCGAGGCCGATATCGCCCCCTCGATCGCGCGTGAGGATGCGAATACCCCTGCCACCGACTTCACCTATCTGGATTCGGAAACCGTCTATATCCGCCTCGACAGCTCGGTCGCGCCGGTCAGCGATCTGCGGGTGCGCAAGGCGCTGAACATGGCCATCGACCGGCAGGCCTTTATCGGCACGCTGTTGCCCGAGGGCACGGAACTGGCCGTGGCACTGTTCCCGCCGACCACTGCCGGTTGGAACCCCGATATCAAGGTTCCCGCCTTTGATCCCGAAGGGGCCAAGAAGCTGTTGACCGAGGCCAAGGCAGCCGGCGTCCCCGTCGATACTGAAATCAAGCTGATCGCCCGCACCGCCAACTTCCCCAAGGTCACCGAGGTGATGGAGGCCGTGCAGCAGATGTTGACCGATGTGGGCTTCAACGTGAAGCTGGAATTCCACGAGGTCGCCGAGCATGAGAAATACTACTCGAAACCCTATCCGACCGATCAGGGCGTCTACATGCTGGCCGCCATGCATGACAACAACAAGGGCGACCCGGTCTTCACCATGTATTTCAAATATGCCAGCGACGGCCGGCAATCTGGGATCTCGGACCCGAAGGTGGATGATCTGATCGCCAAGGCCTCGGCCGCGACCGGCGACGAACGCGCCAAGCTGTGGTCGGAACTGGCGGCCTATGTGCATGACGACCTGGCTGCCGACATCCCGCTGTTCCACATGGTCAGCTATAGCCGCGTCGGCGAACGTCTGGACTTCAAGCCCAATATCGCCACCAACGGCCAGCTGCAGCTGTCCCATATCGGCTTCAAGTAACGCACGACCCCTCCCTTCCCTGCGCGGCGGAGCGATCCGCCGCGTCTTTTATGCCGGAGCTCCCTGATGACGAAAGAAGCCTTTGTCGCGCTGGTCACCTGTTTCAACGATGACGAGACGCTCAATCTTGATGCCACCCGCGCGCAGGTGCGCCGTCAGGTGGACGCTGGCAACAACATCATGTGCGCGGGCACCAATGGCGATTTCACCGCCCTGACCTATGACGAGAAAGTCACCCTGACCGAGGCCGTGGTCGATGAGGTCGCGGGCCGCGCGCGGGTGATCGTGAACGCCGGGATGCCCGCCACCTTCGAGACGGTGAAGCTGGCCCGCGAGTTTGACCGTATCGGCGTCGATGGCATCGCGGTCATCACCCCCTTCTTCATCGCCTGCACGCAGGACGGGCTGGTGCGGCATTTCTCGACCGTGGCGGATACGGTTGAAACGCCGGTCTATCTGTATGACATCCCCGCCCGCACCCAGAACCATATCGAGCCCGAGACCGCCCGCCAGCTCTCGGCGCATGGCAATATCGCCGGGATCAAGGATTCAGGCGGCGCGCAGGATACGCTTGAGGCCTATCTGAAGGTTGGCCAAGAAGTCGGTGATTTCGCGGTCTATTCCGGCCCGGACCATCTGGTCCACTGGTCGCTGCAAAACGGTGCGGCGGGCTGCATCTCGGGGTTGGGCAATGTCATGCCGCATGTGCTGGCCGCGATCATCCGCGCCTTCAATGCCGGCGATCAGGCCGAGGCCGCGCGCCAGCAGGGCATCTTTGGAGATTTCCGCAAGGACCTGTATGGGCTGGGTTATCCCCCGGCGCTGGTCAAGCGGGCGCTGTATCTGATGGACAATTCCGTCGGGGCCAGCCGCCAGCCCGCGCTGCTGCCCGATCCCGCGCAGGACGCGCAGATCGCCGAGATCCTGAAGCGTTACGCGTTGATCTAGGCAAGGGGCAGGGTGCAGACTTGCTCCAACCCGCGCGGTTCGCGGTTCCGGATGGTGATGCTGCCCTGATGACGCTCGATGATCTCGCGCGCGATGGCCAGTCCCAGGCCGGCACCGGGCACGGATTTGCGCCGGGCCGGATCGACGCGGAAGAAGGGTTCAAAGACGCGGGACAGCATGTCCTCGGGCAGGCCGGGGCCGTTGTCGAGGATGCGGATCACCGCGTTATTGCCCTGTCGGGTCAGCGACACTTCAGCCCCCATGCCATGGGTCGCGGCGTTCGAGATCAGGTTGCGCAAGGCGCGGGTCAGGGCCAGCGGCCCGGCGATCACCTCGGTCGGGGGCAGGGCGGCCAGCGTGACCGGCTGACCAAGGGCCTGCAATTCGCGCGCGATTTCGGTCAGCAGGCGGTCAAGGCGCAGCGGTTCGGTCTCGACGGCGCCGACCTCCTCGCGGACCAGTCGGATGGCGCTGTCGGCGATCAGGTCCAGTTCCTCAAGGTCGGACAGCCATTTCGCCCGTTCCTCGTCATCCTCGATGAACTCGGCGCGCAGCCGCATCCGGGTCATCGGGGTACGCAGGTCATGGCCCGCCGCCGCGACCAGCCTCATCCGGCTTTCCATCGCCTGACCCAACTGGCGTGACAGCCGGTTCAGGGCGCGGGCCGCTGCCCGCACCTCGCCCGGTCCGGTTTCTGGGATGGGTTGCATCACCCCGTCCGGGCCGATCTTGTCCACGGCATCCTCGATCAGTTGCAGCGGCCGGGTCAGCCGCCGCGCCGCGTGGATCGAGATGGCGGCACTGCCCAGCCCGATCAGCGACAGCCATACCGCCAGCACCTTCCATTGGCCGGGCGGCGGGCGCAGATCGGGGATCGGCAGGATCAGCCAGCCCCCTTCGGCCAGCGGGACCGAGACCAGAGGCGCGGCCTGCCCCTGAACATGGGTCACGACCACGGCGACCGGATCGCCGGTCCGTTCCAGCGCATGGCGCAGGAAATCCGTCATCCTTGTATCGGCGACACCATCAGCCGGACCGGATTGCAAAGGCGCGGGCAGATCCTGCGACCGCCCCTGACCCATCAGGGCAAGGGTCATGTGGATCTGCCGCGCCACCGGCTCCATCGTCGATTGCGGCGAGGGCGGCTGCATCACCTGCGTCGCGGTAAAGGTCGCCAGCACCGCGACCGAGACGATGGCGATGATCAGCAGCGCGGCGATGCGGGTGGTCAGCGAGTTCATCGGCTCAGCCACCGGTCCCGACAGTCACCGAAACCGCCAGCTGGTAGCCGCCATTGCGGACGGTGCGAAAGATCGCGCCGGGCTCTTTTTCAGCCAGCTTGCGGCGCAGCCTGCTCATCAGCACGTCGATCGAGCGGTCCAGCGGATCGCGGCCCCGGCCCTGGGTCAGGTCCAGCAGCTGGTCACGCGACAGCAGCCTGCCGGGACGTTCCAGAAACACATGCAGCAGGTCGAATTCGGCCCCGGTCAGATCGACCTCGGCTCCGTCGGCGGCGATGACGCGGCGCTGGCCGGGATCGACCTCGAAACCGGCAAAACCATAGACGCGGGCTTCGGGGGCGGGGGGCTCCTCGGGGCCAGCGCGGCGCAGGACGGCCTTGATCCGGGCGACCAGTTCGCGCGGGTTGAAGGGTTTGCCCAGATAATCGTCCGCACCCAGTTCCAGGCCGACGATACGGTCGACATCCTCTTTCAGCGCGGTGAGCAGAATCACACGCAGGTCCGGGCGGTGCTCGTGCAGCGCGCGGCAGATATCCAGACCCGAGCCGTCGGGCAGCATCACGTCCAGCACGATCAGGTCGGGGCGGCTGTCGGCAATCCGCGCCTCGCATTCACGGCGGTCGGCGGCGACCGAGATGCGAAAGCCCTGCCCCTCAAGATAGCGGCGCAGCAGGTTGCGGATTTCGGGATCGTCGTCGACGATCAGGATATGCTTCATTGCCATCACCTTGGGGCTTCGGGTCGTTTCTAGCCCGGTTTCCGCCGTCGCGCTGCGCCAAATTTGTGACGAAACTTTGCTGCCACAGGCGCGGAAACGCCCGGTTACAAATCCCGCCCCGCCAGAGACCTTTCGTCACATCGCGGACCTAAGTGCGACATGACCCGTCCGTAAGGCTGGGCTGGCCAGCCTGTTCCCCAAGACGGGCTGGTACAACCAAAGAGCAGTATGAAGGACATGACGGATGCGTCGATTTCTGATGATGACCGCGATCGCGGCAACCACCCTGGGCGCGGCCCAGGTCGCGCAGGCCGATGCCCGGCCCGATGGCCCGCCCCCGGTCTGCCGGCCTGACCAGAAGAAATGCCCCGAAGCGCCGCATGGCGTGAAGCCGCGCAAGGACGCTCCGCGCGAAGACCGTCGCGGCCCGCCGCCACCCGCCGAGACGCGTGGCAATGATCAGGCCCATCGTGGCCCGCGCCATGGTGACGGCCCTGAACATATCCGCCGCGCCGAAGTGGGTGATCACGGCCGCGTCTTCAAGCCCGGCCGCGACAGCCGGTTGGAGAAAGCCCCGCGCGGCAAGGAATACCGCGTCATCGACGACAAGCTGGTTCTGGTGAATAAGAAGGACAAGAAGATCGTGCGGGTCATCGGTCCCGCGCCACGCCAGTAAATTCGCGACATGCGGTATGCGGCGGCCGGATCACCCGGCCGCCGTTTTCTTGTCAGCCCGCCGACAGTGCCGCGACCGGGTCCAGTTTCGACGCGCTGACCGCGGGCATATAGCCAAAAACCAGCCCGATCCCGCAGGCGCTGGCCATCGCCGCCATGATCGAGGCGGTCGAATAGACCGGCTGGAAACTGCCCCCGACCTGCGCAAAGATCGCGCCAAAGCCCAAGGCCGCCAGCACGCCCGCGACGCCGCCGATCAGGCAGACCAGCACCGCCTCGATCAGGAACTGCGCCCGGATGTCAGAGCGCCGTGCACCCACCGCCATGCGCAGCCCGATCTCTCCGATCCTTTCGGTCACGGAAACCAGCATGATGTTCATCACCCCGATCCCGCCGACCAACAGCGAGATCACCGCGATGGCCGCGATCAGCATGGTCATGGTCTGGGTAGTGCTGGTGATCGTCTGGCGGATCTCGTCATTGTTGACGATGAAGAAATCCTTGGTGCCGTGGCGCTGGGTCAGGAAATCGGTGACCGTCTGCTGGGCAATCGTCATATCGGCATCATCGGCCACGCGCAACGTCAGTCCGCTGACGCTGGTCGAACCCAGATAGCGCGCCTGCACCGTGCTGTAGGGGGCATAGATGGTCAGGCTGGTGCTGCCGCCCGGACCGCGGCTTTGGGTTTCGGCCACGCCGATCACCCGCAGCGGCACCTTGCCCGCCATGAAGGTCTGACCCAGCGGGTCGCCCGTCGGGAACAGGCTTTGGCGGGTGTTTTCGTCGATGACCACGTCCTGGCTCATCGCGGTCACATCAGCCGCGTCGAAAGCACGCCCTTGGGTCAGGGTCACGCCCGCCACGTCGAAATACTGCTCGCCCACGCCGCTGATCTGGGCGGTTGCCTCGGTCGAGCCGTGGCGCAGGGTCTGGCTGGTGCTGACTGTCGGACTGACCGAGGCGACATGCGCCTGTCGCGCCAGTTGCACCCCATCCTCCAGCACCAGCGTCGTGACCTTGCCCGAGCGGGTATCCCCGAAATTCTGCCCCGGATAGATCTGCAGCGTGTTCGTGCCCAGACCGGAGATATTTTCCAGCACCTGCTGGCGCGAGCCTTCGCCAAGCGCCACCACCGACACGACCGAGGCGATGCCGATGATGATCCCCAGCATGGTCAGAAAGCTGCGCAGCTTGTTGGCGCGCATCGCCAGCACGGCCATGCGCAGCGCCTCGGCCAGCCGCCCGATGCGCGGCACGCCCGAGGGAGTGGCGGGTTGCGGGGCAGGGGTGGCGACAACGCTATCCGCACTGTCCGACAGGATGCGACCGTCCGCGATCTCGATGACGCGGCGGGCGCGGGCCGCGACCTTGGGGTCATGGGTGACAAGGATGACGGTGCGGCCCTCGGCGTTGAGTTCCTCAAGGATCGTCAGAACTTCCTCGCCGCTGCGGCTGTCCAGCGCACCGGTCGGCTCATCGGCCAGAATGACGCGGGCATCGTTGACCAGCGCCCGCGCGATCGACACGCGCTGCTGTTGGCCACCGGAAAGCTGGCCCGGATGGTGGCCCAGCCGGTCGCCCATGCCCAACCGCCCCAGCAGCGCCGCCGCCTTGTCGCGTCGCGCGGATGATGGGATGCCACGATAGATCGCGGGAACCTCGACATTTCCCAAGGCGGTCATTTCCGACAGCAGGTGATAGCGCTGAAAGACAAAGCCAAAGAACTCGCGGCGCAGCCCGGCCAACTGGCCCGGATCGAGCGTCGCGACCTCGCGCCCATCCAGACGGTAGCTGCCGCCACTGGGCCGGTCCAGACAGCCAAGGATGTTCATCAGCGTTGATTTCCCCGAACCCGAGGCACCGATGATCGCGACGAATTCGCCCTGTGCGATATCCAGATCGATGCCATGCAGCACGGTCAGGTCGCCATCGCCGGATGGATAGCTGCGGGTGACGCCGGAAAGTCGGATCAGCGGTTCCATCCTAGCCTCCCATCGGGGGCGGGCCGCCCATCATGCCGCCGGGGCCAGCAGTTGCGGGCGTGGTGGTGGCGCTGGCCTCTCCGGTCACGACCTGCTCGCCCTCGGTCAGCCCGGACAGCACCTCGGCCAAGACCTTGTCGTTCAATCCGATGCTGACCTGCCGCGTCTCGACCTTGCCGTTCAGGCCAAGGACGCGGACCTGCTGGCCGTCAGCCCCCGCGACCAGCGCCGCCGAGGGGATGGTCAGCGCGTCCTTGGCCGCGCCCAGAATGATGCTGACCTGCGCAGTCATATAGGTGCGCAGCTTGCCGTCCGGATTCTCGACCGGGATCAGGCCGGTGTAATAGACCGCCTCACTGGTGCTGTCCGAGGTGCTGTCCGCGTCGATGGCGCTGTCGCTGACGATGCTTTGCGGCGCGGGGGCGATGTCGCCCAGCACGGATTCGTAAGTTCGCGCGGTATCGCCCAGCAGGTGAAAGCGCACCTTCTGGCCCGGTGCCACCTTGGTGATGTCGGCTTCGGAAATCTGGGCATGGACGCTCATCCGGTCCAGCTGTCCCAGCACCACGATGGTCGGCGAGGATTGCGCCGCGTTCACCGTCTGCCCGGCCTGATTGACGATGGCCAGAACCGTGCCATCGCTGGGGGCGGTGATGCGGGTATAGGCCAGATTGGCCTGAGCAGTCTCGATCGCCACCTGCGCGCCGTCGATCTGCGCGTCCAGCGCGTCGATCTGGGCCTTGGCGGCGGCCACTTCCTCGGCGGCGCTGTCATAATCGCTATGGGCGGTGGTGTTGGTCTTCAACAGGCGTTGCTGGCGGGACAGGGTCTTTTCGGCCAGATCCAGCGCGGCCTGACGTTCGGCCTTCTGGGCCTGATAATTCGCCAGCGAGGATTGCGCCGTGCGCAGCGCGTTTTCCTGCGTGACCGAGTCGATCTCGGCGATCAGGTCACCCTGCTTCACCTGCTGGCCCAGTTCGACCGCCAGCGACGTGATCCGCCCCGAGACCTGCGCCCCCACAGCCACCAGCCGCTCGGGCTTCAACTGCCCCTCGGCCATGACGGTTTCCTCGACATCGCCACGGGTCACCATGGCGGTCTGATAGCTGGGCGTCGCGGCAAGGCCCGGCGTGATCCCGCTAAGTCGCAGCAGGCCGCCCCCGGTCAGCAGGCAAGCCACCAGCACCGCAAGGATGGTCACGGTTTTGCGCATATGTCCTTTCCCATGCAGGGCAGCGCGCATCGTGCGGCTGCCACGTCGATCATGATCTAGGCAGGGGACATGTCGTGGTTAGGTCCTGTGGGTGAGCAAGTGTTTCCACGTCGGGGAAATTTGTAAGGAAATGTTGCCACGGCTGGCCTGGCAACATTTCCTTACAAATCCGCAGGTGCGGCCCACCCCGCGGCGCGGGCATCATCGAACGGTCACAGAAGGGGGCCGGGACATGACCGACTGCGAAAGGGCCATTGCCCGGCGCCGTATGCTGCTTTCGGTGCCGCGCTCTGACACGACCGGGACGAACCGATTGGAGGCCGTGTCATTCTGCCTGTTGGGTCTGGATGCTGACGGGCTGCGCGTGCGGTTCGTCGACGGGCAGGGGCGGCTGCTGGATCTGTCGCTGAACCCCGTGGTGGCCGAGGCCCTGCGCGACTGCATTACTCTTGCCAAGCGTCTGCCGCCGGCCTGAGCCCTTTCGCGTTTTCGCGCGCAAAGTGGTATAATCATGCCCGCGACTCTGCCGGTCTGACAGAGTCATGCAGCGAGGCTGGCGTGATGGAAACGACCCGGCTTTATCATCGTGGCAATCGGGAACTGCAGGACATGTTCGACAGCCGCCGCATTGCCGACCGGCTTGAGGGCGTGACCCTGCGCGCGGCCTTCACCGACAGCGACCGCGCCTTCATCGAGGGCGTCGGGTTCTTCTTTCTGGCCACCGCAGATGCGCAAGGAAGGCCGGATTGTTCGTTCAAGGGCGGGATGCCGGGCTTTGTCCGGGTGGTCGGTCCGTCCGAGCTGGCATTTCCCGATTACGACGGCAACGGCATGTTCAAAAGCCTTGGCAATATCGCGGTCAATCCGGCGGTGGGGATGTTGTTCATCGCGATGGGGGAAGCGCCGCGCCGCCTGCGGGTCAACGGCACCGCCCGGATCAACCGCGACGATCCGCTGATCGGTGACTTCATCGGTGCGCAATTGCTGATCCGTGTCGAGGCGCAGGCGATCTTTCCGAACTGCCCGCGCTATATTCCGGGTCAGGACGGCCCCTCGATCTATGCGCCGCGTCCGGGCGTGCCCCCGATTGAACCTGCCTGGAAAGGCTTTGACGAATTCCGCGATGCCGTGCCGCCACGCGCGCCAGCGACGGGCGATAAAAAATAGGGGCCCCGGTTCACCGACGCCCCTATGACTTTGGTGATGGCCCGTGGCCGCAAGTTACATTATTTCTTGCGCTTTGTGGGTGCTGGCTTGCCTTGTGCAAGCTCGGCCGCTTCCTTGGCCAGACGCGCTTCCTTGAGGCTTGCGGTCAGCTCGTCACGGCGCTGGTTGTGATCGGCAATGATCAGACGTGCTTCGGTCGTTGTCCGGTCCAGCGCGGTTTGCGGCGCCTGCGGACTGAAAATCTTATTGTACTTATCCTTGGGTGCCATGCGGGCCTCCGAAATTTGGTCCGGCCATGATCGGCCGGACCAAGCAGCAGGATCAGGCGATGGCGAGGTTGCGCACGGACTCACGGCCGTCGCGGTTGGTCTCAATATCGAAGGTCACGGTCTGACCGTCATTCAGTTGGCGGATACCCGCGGCCTCAAGGGCCGAGATATGGACGAACACGTCCTTGCCGCCAGTTGCGGGTGCGATAAAGCCGAAGCCTTTGGTGGTGTTGAACCATTTCACGGTGCCATTGGCCATCGTGATGTCTCCTTTAGTGGATATCGCCCGCAACATGCGGCGATCAGGCACAGTCAGATCAAACCGCAGACTGCAGCCCCGAAAGGAGACAGGATGCAAAGGGAAAAAACGTTGCTCAGGTAAGATGGGATGTGCGCGGTCGTCTTTCAAGTCTGGTTGTCATGGACAGGTCGGATTGGAGCTGTGAGGCTGCTTTACCCACGGCCTCTCAACAAGCGAGGATGAGTTAATTTTATTATTAAAAATAATATGATATGATGTGTTTCTCAATATTTTCCGCTTTCCGGAGTGTCGGAAACGGCCATTCCCGGCCGCCCCAGGAACCCTGCGCTATAAGTTTCTAGGCATAGGATATGGTCAGGAAAATAATTGTTGCCTCTGACGGGAAGGTCAAATTCGCGGCAGCGAAGTATGGATCGGCCGATCCTCGGCGCTAAAGCCTCAGCAATCCATCAGCGCTGCGAGATCCATCAGCGCGGGACGGCCACGATGGGGACGATCATATCCGGGCGTGTGCTGATGCAGGATAAGCGTTTTCAGGACCTTGCGGCTGTGTTGCAAGGTCTCGCCACTTGGCGTTCAACGAGAGCCGCTGGCGCGTCGGGTCGACAGGATCAGGTTCGTCTCGGATGTCATCACGCCATCCATGTTGCGGATGCGGCGAATGACCTCGTCCAGATCGGCCAGCGAATCCGTCGCCAGATCGACAATCATGTCCCATTTGCCATTGGTCGAATGCACGGCCATCACCGCGGGCATCCCAGTCAGCCGCGCGGTGATGCGGTCGCCGCCGCGCCCTTCGATCCCGATCATCATCAGCCCGCGGACCGGCGCGACGGACACGTCCGATCGGGTCAACACCATGAATCCCGCGATCTCTCCGGTCGATTTCAACCGCTCCAGCCGCGTGCGGATGGTGGCGCGGCTGACCTTCAGCCGCTCGGCCAGTTCCGAGATCGAGGCGCGTCCGTCGCGGCGCAGCTCGGCGATCATTCCGTGGTCCAGTTCGTCCATTTCGGCAGTTATGCTTTCCAGTTTGGTCAGTCGACTTACCAAATTAGTCGAAATTCTCATTGAAGTCACCACGAAGCGGCGGGAAATCCTTCCACGAAGGAGACTGGAATGAACAGAATTTCACTGATCGGAGCGCCGGTGGATTCCGGGCAACGCCGCCGCGGCTGCCTGATGGGACCGATCGCGTATCGCGTCGCCGGGATCGAACGCGAATTGGCCGAGCTGGGCCATGAGGTAACCGATCTGGGCGATGTCGCACCCGGCGAACTGCCGCAGGCCGAATGCCCGAACCCCGCCGTGGACCAATTGCCCGAGACGCTGGGCTGGACCCGCGCGCTGCGCGCCCGCGTCGCCGACGCGCTGGATGGTGGCACGATGCCGGTGGTCATGGGTGGCGATCACAGCCTTGCGCTGGGTTCGGTCGCGGGTGCGGCGCAGCATGCCGCGCAGGCCGGACGGCCGCTGTTCCTGCTGTGGCTGGATGCGCATAGCGATTACCACACGCCGCTGACCACCGTGTCGGGCAACCTGCATGGCACGCCGGTCGCCTATATCGCCGGTCGCGAGGGCTTCGACGCCTTCCCGGCATTCCCGGCCCCGATCCCGGCCGAGAATATCTGCATGTTCGGCATCCGCTCGGTCGATGCTGCGGAACATGCGGCGCTACGCGAGACCAAGATCACCGTCAACGACATGCGGGTTCTGGACGAACGTGGCATTGTCGCGCCGCTGCGCGAATTCCTTGACCGCGTGCGCGCCGCGAATGGTATGCTGCATGTCAGCCTTGACGTGGATTTCCTTGACCCCTCGATCGCGCCTGCCGTGGGTACGACCGTTCCCGGCGGCGCTACCTTCCGCGAGGCGCATCTGGTTTGTGAATTGCTGCATGAATCCGGGTTGATGACCTCGCTCGATCTGGTCGAGCTGAACCCGTTCATGGATGAGCGCGGCCGTACCGCGCGCCTGATGGTCGATCTTGCCGGCTCGCTTTTCGGCAAGAAGGTGTTCGACCTCCCCACCCGCAGCTTTCTCTGAGGCATCATGCTGAAACCTTCCCAAACCGCCTACGTCCCCTTCGTCAGCGTCGAGAACATGATGCGGCTGGTCCTGCATGTCGGCATCGAAAAGATGCTGACCGAGCTGGCCGCCGAGATCGAGGCCGACTTTGCCCGCTGGCCGCTGTTCGACAAGACGCCGCGCGTCGCCAGCCATTCCGATATCGGGGTGATCGAGCTGATGCCGACCTCGGACGGTGAGACCTATGGCTTCAAATATGTGAACGGCCACCCGTCGAACACCAAGCGCGGGCTGCAGACCGTGACCGCCTTCGGCCTGCTTGCCGATGTGGCGACGGGCTATCCGCTGATGTTGTCGGAGATGACGATTCTGACGGCTTTGCGCACCGCCGCGACCAGCGCGATGGCCGCGAAATGGCTGGCGCCCAAGGGCTCGACCACCATGGCGATGATCGGCAATGGCGCGCAGGCCGAGTTCCAGGCGCTGGCCTTCAAGGCCGTCTGCGGCATCACCGAGGTCCGTCTTTACGACATCGACCCGGCGGCGACCGCGAAATGCGCCCGCAACCTGCAGGGGCTGGGCCTGAATGTCGTGTCCTGCAAAACCTCGGAAGAGGCGATGCTGGGCGCGCAGATCGTCACCACCTGCACCGCCGACAAGCAATATGCGACGATCCTGACCGACAACATGATCGGCAGCGGCGTCCATATCAACGCGGTCGGCGGCGACTGCCCCGGCAAGACCGAACTGCATCGCGACATCCTGTTGCGCTCGGGGATCTTCGTCGAATACCCGCCGCAGACCCGGATCGAGGGCGAAATCCAGCAGCTGGACGCCGACCATCCCGTCACCGAGCTGTGGGAGGTCATCACCGGCGCCGCTGAAGGCCGCAAGGACGAACGCCAGATCACGCTGTTCGACAGCGTGGGCTTTGCGATCGAGGACTTCTCGGCTTTGCGCTACGTTCATTCGCGCCTGAAGGAATCGGGCCTGTTCGTCGATCTGGACATGATCGCCGACCCGGATGATCCGCGCGATCTGTTCGGGATGATCCTGCGCGCGCAATCCGCCTGACAAGGCCGCGGCGCGGCGGGGCATCGAGCCCCTTCGCGCCGCATTTCCCCCAGCGGAGAACAATATGACGACTTCCCCCCTTGGCCTTCGCATTGACTCGGCGGAATTGCGGCTTGTGCGGCTGCCTTTGCTGACGCCTTTCGTGATCTCGACCGGGACGATGACCGAGAAGGTGTTCCCGCTGCTGACGCTGCGCGGCGAGGGGCTGGAGGGCTACGCCGAGGGCGTCATGGACGTGCTGCCCGACTATCTTGAGGAAACTCAAGGCGGCGCGCTGGACTTCCTGCGGCAGGCGGTGCTGCCGGGGCTGATCGGGCGGTGCTTCTCGAACCCCGCCGAGATTGCGGCCGAGCTTGCCCCGTGGCGCGGTCATCGCATGGCCAAGGCCATGGTCGAGATGGCCTTCTGGGACCTGTGGGCCAAGGCGCTGAACCAGCCGCTTTCGGCGCTGCTGGGCGGGGTGCGCGATGCGGTCGAGGTTGGCGTCAGCCTTGGCATTGCCGATATCCCGACCACGCTGGAACGGGTCGAGACCGCCGTTGCCTCGGGCTATCGCCGGGTCAAGCTGAAGATCAAGCGCGGCCACGACCTGAAACTGCTGGAGGCGGTGCGCGGGCGTTTCCCCGACATCAAGCTGACCGTCGATGCCAATACCGATTACCGCCTGCCGGACCTGCCGCTGCTGGCGCAGATGGACCGTTTCGGGCTGGATTATATCGAGCAGCCGCTGGCTTTCGACGACATCCACGATCATGCCAAGGTGCAGGCGCGGCTGACCACGGCGATCTGTCTGGATGAGAGCATCCGCTCGGCCACGGATGCGCGCAAGGCGCTGGTGGCCGAGGCCGCACGGGTCATCAACATCAAGGTCGGCCGGGTCGGCGGCTTTGCCGAGGCCCGCGCCATCCATGACCTGTGCGCGGCCTTCGACGTGCCGGTCTGGTGCGGCGGCATGCTGGAATCGGGCATTGGCCGGGCGCAGAATATCCATCTGGCCAGCCTGCCGAATTTCTCGAAACCGGGTGATACATCATCCGCAAGCCGTTATTTTGCAAGGGATATCACCGAGCAGCAGCTTGAGTCCGATAACGGCCTGATGGCGGTGCCGCGGCATGGGCCGGGCTTGGGGGTGACGCTGGATCGCAGCTTCCTCGATCAGGTCACCGGCGCGCGCGAGGACTTCCGGTGAGTGTGACCTTACGCGAACTGGCCTCATTGGCCGAACTGCGCGCCTCGGAGGACCTGCAACGCGCGGTCTGGGGCGCGGATGATCCGGCCGACAATGCCGACCTGATGCTGGCGATCCAGCATGAGGGCGGGCTGGTCGCCGGCGCCTTTGAGGGGCCGCAGATGCTGGCCTTCCTGTTCGCCTTTCCCAGCGCCACGCCGGGGGTGCAGCATTCGCACCGCCTGGCGGTGCTGCCGCAGGCGCGCGGGC
Source organism: Paracoccus litorisediminis (assembly GCF_009711205.1). GTDB lineage: Bacteria > Pseudomonadota > Alphaproteobacteria > Rhodobacterales > Rhodobacteraceae > Paracoccus > Paracoccus litorisediminis. The sequence goes on from NZ_WMIG01000007.1 coordinate 130,312, forward strand.
TAAAGCTGGGCCTGCGGCTGAAATGGTTCCAGCGCGACTGGTGTCTGGTACGCGGTATCACCCGCGTGCGCTGGACCTTTGATCCGCTGCGCGCGGTCAATGCCGGGCTGAATATCGGCGCGTTGGGGGCGACGTCCGCGACCTACCTGAACGACTATTACGGCGCGATGGAGGGCATCAACGCCGGCCTGCCCTCGGACCGCTTGCTGCTGGACTGGGATCTGAACAGCACCCCGGTCACCACCCGCGCCGCAGGTCATCGCCCCGATCCCGACCCCACCGCCCAACGCATCGCCATCCCCAAGGACATCGATGCGATGATGCGCGACGACGCGCAGGCCGCGCTGCAGGCTCGTTTGAGCCTGCGCGACGGCCTGACCACAGCATTTGCGAAAGGGCTGGCCATAACCGGCTTTGTCCCCGAGACCGCGGAATACCTGCTGAACCGGCCCATGCCGGATCGGCCCGACTGAACATTGCCCCGCAAGAGCGGGGAACGAAATTCAAGGGAGGACGAATGAACACAGAGCCCAGCCTTGGGCAGCGCCTATTGCGCCGAAAGCCCATCGAGCAATTCCTGGCCGAATCCCGGTCGCGTGAGGGTGACGGCCTCAGGCGCAATATCTCATTGTTTCAACTGACCATGTTCGGTGTCGGTGCGACCATCGGCACCGGCATCTTTTTCGTTCTGGCCGAACAGGTGCCCGTTGCCGGACCGGCGGTGCTGGTGTCCTTCCTGATCGCCGGATTTGCCGCCGCGTTGACCGCGCTGTGCTATGCCGAGATGAGCTCGATGATCCCGGTCGCGGGCTCCAGCTATTCCTATGCCTATGCCACCTTGGGCGAGGGGCTGGCCTTTCTGGTCGCGGCCTGTCTGGTGATGGAATACGGCGTTTCTGCTGCCGCAGTCGCTGTCGGCTGGAGCGAGTATCTGCACAATCTGCTGCTGATCACCACCGGGCTGGAACTGCCGCGGGCGCTGTTGCACGCCCCCTTGGTCGCCGAGGGCTACTCGCTGCATTTCGGCGGCGACGGGCTGATCAACCTGCCGGCGGCGGTGCTGGTGTTCTTGTGCTGCATCCTGCTGATGCGAGGCTCCAAGGAATCTGCCCGCGCCAATGCGATCATGGTCATCGTCAAGCTGGGCGTGCTGGCGCTGTTCATCGCCCTTGCAATGACCGCCTATGACGGCCAGAACCTGACGCCTTTTGCCCCGCATGGCTTTGCCGGGATCAGTGCGGCGGCGGGGTCGATCTTCTTCACCTTTGTCGGGCTGGATGCGGTGTCGACGGCGGGCGAAGAGGTCGAAAACCCGCGTCGCAACCTGCCGCGTGCCATCCTCATGGCGCTGGTGATCGTGCTGACATTCTATCTGCTGGTGGCCTTGTTCGCGCTTGGCGCACAGCCGCAATTCATGTTCGAGGGGCAAGAGGCCGGTCTGGCCGTGATCCTGCAGAACGTCACTGGCTCGGCCATTCCGTCGGTGATCCTGTCGGCGGGGGCGGTGATCTCGGTGTTTTCCGTCACGCTGGTGGTGCTTTACGGCCAGACGCGGGTGCTGTTCGCGATGTCGCGCGACGGGATGCTGCCCAAGATCTTCAGCCGCGTGAACCCAAGGACCAAGGCACCCGCCGCGAATACCGTCATCGTGGCGACCGCCGTGGCGGCCATTGCCGCCTTCATGCCCTCGGCCGTGCTGTGGGATCTGACCAGCATGGGCACGCTGATCGCCTTTACGGTGGTTTCGGCCGGGGTGATCATTCTGCGCTATCGTCGCCCGGACGCGCCTCGCGGTTTCACGGTGCCGCTGTTCCCCTTGCTGCCGATCCTCAGCATCGTCAGCTGTCTTTACCTGATCTCCAGCTTGTCCTCGATTGTCTTCAAGCTGACGGCGGTCTGGGCTGTTCTGGCCGCGCTGCTTTATGTGACCTATTCCTCGCGGAATTCGGCGCTGGAGCGGGGCGATCAGGCGGGGATGGACCCGGCCGAGTAACGAAAAAGGCGGGCCGCAAGGCCCGCCGCTTCAGAAGTCCAGACCCAGATCCAGCGTTCCCGCCGAATGGGTCAGCGCCCCCACCGAGATGTAATCCACCCCGGTCGCTGCCACCTCGGCAATGCGTTCCAGCCGCATGTTCCCCGAGGCTTCCAGCACCAGCCGCCCGTCGGTCATCGCCACCGCTTCGCGAAGGGTCGGCGTATCCATATTGTCCAGCAGCACGACATCGGCACCGCCTTCGTCCAGCACCTCGGCCAGCTGGTCCAGCCGGTCGACCTCGATCTCGACCCGAACCATATGCGAGGCCCGCGCCTTGACCGCCTGCAGCACCGGGCGGATGCCACCTGCCGCTGCGATATGGTTGTCCTTGATCAGGATCGCATCGGACAGGCTGAAACGGTGGTTGAAACCGCCGCCATGCAGTACCGCCTGTTTTTCGACAATGCGCAGGCCCGGCGTGGTCTTGCGGGTGCAGGTGATGCGGGTGCGCGTGCCCTGCGTCTCGGCAACGAACCCGGCCGTCATGGTGGCAATCGCGCAAAGCCTGCCGGCGAAGTTCAGCGCCACCCGCTCTCCGGTCAGGATGGATGCCGCATCGCCTGAGATTTCCGCCAGAACCGCGCCCGCCTTGAAGGGGGTGCCATCGGGAACATGCAGGCGGAAGGCCAGCGCCGGATCGACAAGGCGGAACGCAATCGCCGCCAGTTGCATCCCCGAGGCGATGCCAGCCTCGCGCGCGACGATGCAGGCGCCATAGCGGGTCCCGGCGGGAATGACGGTGCGGGTGGTCAGGTCGCCATAGCTGCCCAGATCCTCGGACAGCGCGGCGCGGACCAGCGGCTCGAGGATCAGGTCAGGGAAATTCGGTTGGGCATTCATGGCGTTTCCTCAAGGCAGGGTCGCAAGGCAAGGGCTTGATCCAGCGTCAGGCGACTGCGCGTGCCGGTCTGCCCTTCGGTTTGCGGATAGTCGCTGCGGCAATGCGCGCCGCGGCTTTCGCGCCGCTCCAATGCTGCGGCGGCGATCAGGGTGGCGGTCGCGGTCATGTTCAGCAGTGGCGCGCAATCGGGCTGCGAGACCTCGATCGCGGCAATCTCGTGCAGGCATCGCGTCAGGCCCGTTGCATCGCGGACGACACCTGCTCCTGCGGTCATCGCCTGCCGCAAGCGCAGGACCAGCGCCGGATCGGGCGGGGCGGCGGGGGCCAATTCGGGCAGTGACACCGGGGCCGTGTCGCCCATCGGGATTTCTGCGGCGATCGAACCCGCGCAGCGCCCGGCAAAGACCAGCGCCTCAAGCAGCCCGTTCGAGGCCAGGCGGTTCGCGCCATGCAGCCCGGTCGAGGCTGCCTCGCCACAGGCCCAAAGGCCTTTCAGGCTGGTCCGGCCATCCGCATCGGTTTCCACCCCACCCATGTGATAATGCGCGGCGGCGGCCACCGGGATCTGCGCGCATGCGGGGTCGATCCCCGCTTGCGCGCACGCCCCCGCAACAGCCGGGAAATCCGTCACGATCCGGGGGCCAAGGCAGGCGCGGGTGTCCAGCGCCGGTCGCAACCCGGCCTGAGATTGCCGATAGACGGCGCGGGCCACCACGTCGCGGGGCGCAAGCTCGGCATCGGGATGCTCGGCCAGCATGAACCGCTCACCCAGACGGTTCAGCAGATGCGCGCCTTCACCGCGCAGCGCCTCGGTGGCCAGCGGCGCGGGATCGATGCCGACATCCATCGCGGTCGGGTGGAACTGCACGAATTCCGGGTCCGAGATCACCGCCCCCGCCCGTGCTGCCATGCCGATGGCCTGACCCGAGATGCGCGGAGGATTGGTCGTGACCGCGTAAAGCCCGCCCGAGCCACCCGCCGCCAGCAGCACCGCGGGCGCGGTCAACAGGATTTCTTCAGAGCCGCTGGTCAGGGCCAGCCGCACGCCGCTGACCCGATCCCCGGTCATGTGCATACCGGTCGCCAACACGCCTTCCAGCACCTGCACCGATGCGCATTCGCGGACGGCTGTGACAAGGGTGCGGGTGATTTCGGCCCCGGCCTGATCGCCCTTGACCCGAACCACGCGCGCCGCGCCATGCGCCGCCTCGCGCGACAGGACATAGCCGCCTGTCGCGGTGCGGTCGAAGGGCGCCCCCAAATCGGTCAGGTCGATGATCTCGTCGCGCGCAGCAGCGGTGACCAGATGCGCGACCGCCGCATCGACCAGCCCGGCCCCGGCGCGCAAGGTGTCCTCGGCATGGGCCTCGGGGCTGTCGCTGGGGTCCATGGCAGCGGCAACGCCGCCCTGCGCCCAGGCCGAGCTTGCGCCCTGACCCAACGGCTCGGGCGAAATCAGCAGCACCGGTCTTGGCGCCAGCCGCAAGGCGGCGGTCAGCGCCGCCAGCCCGGCCCCAAGGATGACGACGCGCCCGGTGGCAAGCGCCTTCATCCCGCCAGCCGCCGCGACAGGTCGATCATCCGCTGCACCGCCAGTCGCGCGGGTTCGGCGACGCTTGGGTCGACCTCGACCACGCCAGTCATGGAATGCAGCGACCACAGGACCTTTTCCAGCGTGATCTTCTGCATATAGGGGCACATGTTGCAGGGCCCGAGGAACTCGACATCCGGGTTCGCATCCGAGATGTTCGAGGCCATCGAGCATTCGGTGACCAGCATCACCTGTTTCGGGCGCTCGGTTTCGACCCAGCCCTGAATATTCGCGGTCGAGCCCGCGTAATCGGCCTCGGCCACGACTTCGGGCGGGCATTCGGGATGGGCGATGATCTTCAGCCCGGGATTCCAGTCGCGGAAATCGCGCAGATCCTTGGCGGTGAATTGCTCATGAACGATGCAGGCGCCGTCCCACCAGACCACGCGCTTTTGCGGCACCTGATTGGCGACGTTCTGCGCCAGCCATTTGTCGGGGGTCATGATGACGGTGTCGCTGTCCATCGCCGCGACGATCTGGGCCGCATTGGCCGAGGTGCAGCAAATGTCAGATGCCGCCTTCACTTCGGCGGTGGTGTTGACATAGCTGACCACCGGCGCGCCGGGATACATGGCGCGCATCTGGGCGATGCCCTCGGCGGTGATGCTTTCGGCCAGCGAGCAGCCCGCATCCATGTCGGGCATCAGCACGGTCTTGGCGGGGTTCAGGATCTTCGAGGTCTCGGCCATGAAATGCACGCCGCATTGCACGATCACCTCGGCCTCGACCTCGGTCGCCTTGATCGCCAGATGCAGGCTGTCGCCGACGACATCGGCGATGCCGTGATAAATCTGCGGCGTCATGTAGTTATGCGCCAGCACGACGGCATTGCGTTGCTTCTTCAGCGCATTGATGGCGCGGACATAGGGGGCGTGGATGGCCCAGTCGACGATCGGCATCACCCGTCCCATGCGCGCATGGATATCGGACATTTCCTGTGCCAGTTCCAGCGACGGCTCAAGATCGTAATGCGCCCGCAACTCGCTGCGGATATCGGTCATGTCCAGCATGAGTGCTCCCTCCCTTGCCGCCCCTTCCAAGTGGGCGCTCCTTATCGTCGCGGAACGGGCGGGGCAACATGATTGCGCAAAAGGGTGTAAATTTTGGAGATCTTTGCGCGGAAAGGCAGCATTTGGATGCCGCACCGCAGCTTGGGGTGGTCAGACCCCGGTCAAGGGTCTCCCACCCGCAGTCGGCGGATGGGAGATGCAGCGCTTAGAAGCGGTGACGCAGCGTGGCCGAGATGGTGCGGCCGGGGTTGTAGTAGTTGGCGGTACCTGAACCGACCACATGCTGTTCGTCCAGCAGGTTGCTGACATTCAACGCGAGATCGGTGGCTTCCTGCACCTGATAGGTAAAGGCGAAGTCCAGCAGGGTCGTCGCTTCGCTCTTGCCGCTGTCATTGGCGAGGTTGAAGTAATACGAGCCAGTGTAACGCGCGCCCAGACCAAAGGTCATGTCGCCACGGGTTTCGGTTCCGGGCACGGTGTAGTTCACCCAGATCGAGGCCAGATGGTTCGGCGTCGAGGCGAATTCGTTTCCTTCGACATCGACCCCATAGATCGGGCCCGAGCGCACGACTTCCGATTCCAGATAGGAATAGGAGGCAAGCACGTCGATGCTGTCGTTCAGCTCGGCCTTGGCTTCCAGATCAAGACCACGGACGCGGGATTTGCCGACCAGCTGTTGTTCGATCACACCGTCATCGCGAACGACCGCGACCGTGACGTTGTTCTTGGTCAGGTCATAGATCGAGGCCGACAGCAGCGCGTTGGTCCCGGCGGGCTCATATTTCACGCCAATTTCGTACTGCTCGCCGCGCTCGGGTTCGACGCCGATGGACGGCGGGGCAACCGATTCAACATAGCTGAAATAGGTCGAGATCTCGGGCGTGACCTTGTAGGTCAGAGCGCCGCGCCACGAGGTTTCCGAGAAATCATCGCTGTCCGCATAGGGGACCATGGCCCCGGTGCTCCAGTCTTTGTCGGCACCGCTGGTTTCGATGTCCAGCCAGTCGTGGCGAACGCCGATGGTCGCGATGAAGCGATCGTCAAAGGCAAGGTTCTGCTGCAGGAACACCGATTGCGTCGAATAGTCGGTGTTCCGCGTCTGATAGGGATCAACTGCGCTCGGCGCGCCGCTGTAAACCGGATTGGCGATATCGATCGGGCTGGCCGAGCCATAGTTCGACACGTTCTCGGTCGAGGCGTCGCGGAACTCGATCCCGGCCAGCGTGCTGCTGTCCCAACGGTCGAAGCTCGTGTCGTATTTCAGGATTGCGTTGCCGATCAGCTCTTTGGCGGAACTGTCCGAGCTCAGGGCATCGCGCGGCACCACGGTTCCGGCACGACCAACATAGTCGTTGAGATACAGATAGCCGTAATTATCGGTCAGATCGCTGTAGCGCATGTTGGCCTGCAGGCTGAGGCCGTCGCCGAAATCATGCGACAGCAGCGCGGTAAGGCTGGTGCGCTCGACATCGTGGTAGTTGAAATCCGACTCACCAAAGAAGTCGCTGCGGTCATATTCCCGATCTTTCGGGTAACCGCCGCTGTTCGGGGTGCCATCGCGGTCCAGATAATCGACAACGACGCTCAGCGAGGTCGCGTCCGTCGGCTGCCAGGTCAGGCCGCCCATCAGGAAGGTCTCGTCGTCGCGCGAATGGTCGTATTCCAGATCGCTGTTCTGCACCTTGGCGGTGAAGCGATAGGCGAGGGTCTGGTCGGCATTCAGCACGTCGCCGTAATCGACCCCGACCTCGGCATGGTTGAACGAACCATAGGACAGATAGGCTTCGGCGATGCGCTCAAATTTCGGGGTCTTGGTCACGAAGTTGACCGAGCCGCCCGGATCAGAGACGCCGAACAGGGTTGAGTTCGCGCCGCGCAGGACCTCGACACGCTCATAGGCGAAGGGCTCTTCGCGCACGCCGCGCATCGAACCCAGCGTCAGCCCGTCGCGGAAGGTCGTCGCCTGGAAGCCGCGGACCAGGAAATAGTCGTTGCGGTCATCGCTGCCGTAAAAGTCGGTGACGATGCCCGGCGAGTATTGCAGGACTTCCTCGACCGTCTCGGCATTGCGGACTTCGATTTCCTTGGCGGTGATCACCGAGACCGAGGCCGGCGTGTCCAGAATGCTGGTCGCGACCTTGCCACCGACCGAGATCTCACGCGCGACGATGGTGTTCTGATCGTCATCGGCATTGCCGCGTGCCTGGATCGTGACGGGGTTCAGGCGGTAGGGGGTCGCCTCGGTTGCATCCTGTGCATATGCCGGAATTGCCACAAGCGCGGTGCATCCCAGAAGAAGCGTGGTCAGGCAGCCGCGCGACATCCGCGCGAGGCCGGCGAGTTGGTTCTCGGCCATACTTGTCCCTTTACCTTAGTGTTATAGTATGAATTGTCACAGGGGCGTTATCCCTGTGCCGGCGCGGGATCAAGAAACGCGCGGGAAATAGTCTGACTATTTTAATGTATCTTGTCGGATTGTTGCCGAACTGCAACTGGCGTCATCCAAAACCCGAGAGTTCAGTTCGCGCTCTTCAACCGGTGGCGGCCGATCGGCAAAATCAGCGGCTTTCCAGAAACCGGATCGGGGATGACCCGACTGTGCAGGCCGAATACGCCCAGCACGTTTTCCTCGGTCAGCACCTCCTCAGGGCGACCATGGGCGTGCAGGCGGCCCTTGGCCATGGCGACAAGGCAATCGGCATAGCGCGCGGCAAGGTTCAGGTCATGCAGGACCATGACGATGGTGATGCCGCGCGAGTGGTTCAGGTCGGTCAGCAGGTCCAGCACCTCGACCTGATGGCAGACATCAAGGAAGGTCGTCGGTTCGTCCAGCAGCAGCAGTTCGGTTTCCTGCGCAAGGGCCATGGCGATCCAGACGCGTTGACGCTGGCCGCCGGACAACTCGTCCACGGCGCGCTCGGCCAGATCGGCAGTCTTGGTGACCTCAAGGGCGTTGGCCACCGCCTGATCGTCATGGCGGCTCCAGCGGGTCATCAGTCCGTGATGGGGGTGGCGGCCCCGGCTGACCAGATCGGCGACGGTGATGCCTTCGGGCGCGATGGGCGATTGCGGCAGCAGTCCCAAGGTGCGCGCCAATTCGCGTGTCGGGCGGTGATGGACGGATTTCCCGTCCAGCAGCACGCGGCCCCGGCTGGGTTGCAGCAGGCGCGACATGGTGCGCAGCAGCGTGGACTTGCCGCAGCCATTCGCGCCGACAATGGCGGTGATCTGGCCGGAAGGAACCTGCAGATCCAGCCCGTCAAGGATCAGGCTTTCGCCATATCCTGCGGCAAGATCCTCGGCGATCAGGCTGTGCTGGGCGGTCATAGCGAACCTCCGGCGCGGTTCACGCGCACGATCAGATAGATCAGGTAGGGGGCACCAAGCGCCCCGGTGACGACGCCGACCGGGTAGCGGCTGGGCAAAGCGAATTGCCCGATGTAATCGCCCGCCAGCACCAGCACCGCCCCCACCAGCGCCGAGGGGATCAGGATCGAGCCATTCGGCCCGACAATACGCGAGGCGATGGGTCCGGACAGGAAGGCCACGAACATCACGGGTCCGGCGGCGGCGGTGGCGATGGCGATCATTCCGACGGCGGACAGCATGACGATGATCCGAGTCGCGCCCACCCTGACGCCAAGCGCTGCGGCGGTGTCGTCGCCCATGCGCAGGGCCTCAAGATCGCGGGCGCGGGACAGCAGGATGCCGCCGAACAGCAGCAGAGCCGCCAGCACTGGCACAGCCTGATCCAGCTTGGCGCCGTTGACGCTGCCGGTGATCCAGCGCATCGCCTCTTGCAGGTCCCATGAGGGCGCGCGGGACAGCAGATAGGCGATGAAACTGTCGATCATCGCGGCGACGCCGATGCCGACAAGGATCAGCCGGGTTCCGGCGACGCCGTTCCTGAAGGACAGGCCAAAGACCAACAGCGCGATGGCCAGCCCGGCTACCACCGAAAAGCCCGCCACCGCAGGCCCGTCCAGCGACAGCACGACAATGGCAAAGACCGCCGCCGCGCTGGCCCCGGAACTGACGCCGATGATGTCGGGGCTGGCCAGCGGATTGCGCAGCATGATCTGAAAGGCGACGCCCCCCATGCCGAAGCACAGCCCGACCAGCACCGCCATGACCGCACGCGGCAGGCGCAACTGGCCGACGGTGAAGCTGGCCCCCGGCACGTCCCCGCCCATCAGGACGCGCAGGACGTCGCCGGGTGGGGTGAAGCTTTGGCCCAGCATCAGCGTCAGGGCAAAACCCGCCAGCAGCACCAGCGCCAGCGCGGCTACCACGCGTCGCGAGCGGCGGGCGCGGGCATGGCGGTTGGCAGTGACGGTCAGGGAAAGGGTTTCAGATGTCATAGCTCGCGCACCCGCTGGCGACGGACGATCCAGATAAAGAAGGGTGCGCCGACAAAGGCGGTGACGATGCCCACGGCCAGCTCGCTTGGCCGGGCGATGATGCGGCCCAGCACGTCGGCAAGTATCAGCAGCCCAGCTCCGGTCAGCGCCGAGAAAGGCAGCAGCCAGCGGTGATCGACCCCGACCAGCAGGCGGCACAGATGCGGCACCATCAGCCCGACAAAGCCGATCGGACCACAGGCCGCCGTGGCCGCGCCGCAAAGCAGGATCGCCCCGAATGCCGCCATGCCCCGCGCGACGGCGACGTTTTCGCCCAATCCGGCGGCCAGATCATCGCCAAGTGCCAGCGAGTTCAGCTTGCGCGCCGACAGCAGCGAGACCGCGAAACCGACCAGCAGGAACGGCAGGACCAGCCGGATGCCGTCGAATGTCGCGCCGCCGACGCCGCCGATCTGCCACGACCGGAAGCCCCCGGCGATATCATTGCGGGGCAGGATGACGGCGATGGTGAAGCAGGAAAACGCAACCGAGGTCGCCGCCCCGGCCAGCGCCAGTTTCAGCGGCGTTGCGCCGCCCCGGCCCAGCGAGCCGATGACATAGACGAATGCCGCCGTCACCCCCGCGCCAAAGATCGCGGTCCAGACATATAGCTGCGCCATGTCCATCCCGAACCATGCAAGCCCGATCGCCACGGCCAACGAGGCACCCATGTTGACGCCAAGGATGCCCGGATCGGCCAGCGGATTGCGCGTCACGCCCTGCATGATCGCCCCCGCCAACCCCAGCGCCGCCCCGACCAAGGCGGCCATGATCGTGCGCGGGATGCGCACGGCGACGGCGGCCTGCCCGATGGTCTCGGTCTGGCCCTGAAGCCCGGCCCAGATATCGGCCCATGCGACCGAGCGTGTGCCGATGGCGACCGACAGGAAGCACAACCCCAGAACGATCAACGCCAAGATCGCCAGACCCGCGCCCCGGAAAAGCCGGACGCGGCCCGATCCGGACCGCGCGCCATTATCTACCGTCCGTTCCGTCATTGCGCTTTGCGCGCCGCCTCGGCCAGCATGGCGACATAGTCGTCCAGCACCCAGGAAATCGACAGCGGCGTCGGGTTGGCCGCCGTGGCGACGGGATTGCCGCCCAGCATGACCACCGCATCATTGGCGATCGCGGTCATCTTGGAGGCCAGCGGGTCGGTCTTCAGCGGCGCCAGCAGTTCCGGCGTGCCATAGGTGACAAAGATGTCGACATCGTTGAACTGGTCGATCTGCTCGGCGCTGACCTCACCCGAGAATTGGCCGGGCTTCGTCGCTTCCATCACGCTTTTCGGGGACTTGAGGCCAAGATCCTCGAAAAATTTAACCCGCGTGTCATTGGCGGTATAGAAGCGCACAAGGCTGAGATCGGTCGGATCAAGATGGGTGATGAACATCGCCTTCTTGTCCCGGATCTCGGGGTGCTTGGCGGCGGCGTCGGCGATCTGCGCCTCGATCCGGGTGATCAGTGCGTCGCCTTCGGCCTGCATGCCCAGCCCGGCGCTGTTCAGGCAGATCATCTCGCGCCAGTCGGTCGCCCAGGGCGATTCCGGATAGGCCACGACCGGGGCAATCTGGCTGAGGGTGTCATAGTCGGATTGGCTGAGGCCGGAATAGGCCGCGAGGATCACATCCGGGTCCGATGCCGCGACCGCTTCGAAATCGATGCCGTCGCCTTCGTCGAACAGGGCCGGGGTCTTGGCACCCAACTCTTTCAGCTTTTCACTGACCCAAGGCAGCAGCCCGTCGCCATCATCATCGCCAAAGGTGGCAGCGGCAAAGCCCACGGGAACGACACCAAGCGCCAGCGGCACTTCGTGATTGGCCCAGGCTACGGTCGCCACTCGTTCGGGCTTCTTGTCGATCGTGGTGGTGCCGAAGGCATGTTCGATCTTGATCGGGAATTGCGCGCCCGCATCCTGTGCCCATGCGCTGAAGGGCATCGCCGTCGCCAGCAGCAGGCCAAAGGCGGAAAGAGTTGAGAAGGATGCAGTTTTCATCACGGACCGACGGCTGACAATTTATGTCGGCTTTTCACTTTCTGTCCGTCACGTCAAGCCAAAGCCGGCCTGATGCCCCTGCAGCAGATTGACGCCATCATCGATGCTCAGACCTAAGGCGGCAGATCTTAGCTGCGGCACCATTGGGTCAGTCATCGGGCCGCTCGGTCAGGACCTCGCCGGTGGCAGCCTCGATCACGGCCTCGATCCGGCGCCCGTCAGGGGCGATGGCCTCGATCTCATGGGTGCGTCCGTCATCCTCGGCGCTGCGCACGATATAGCCACGCCTTTCAAAATCGGTGACGCTGACCGAAAGCGGGCGGATCGGGGCGGCATTCGCCGCAAGCGGCACGGCGGCAAGCGCGGACAGAAGGGTGATGCGGATCATGTTGCGGCTCCGAGGATTGTTTTTGCCGGTCTTGCACAAGTCCACTGACACCGGCCTGACCGCGTCTGTCAGGGAATTGTCAGCGGACATGGGCTAGGGTCGCGCGATGACAACCCGCCCCGTCTCAATCCTTTTCTGCGCCGCCCTTGCCCTTCTGGCGCCCGCCGTCGCCCCCATGGCTCAGCAGGCCCTGCCGCAGCTTGAACCCGAGGACGGGCTGGATGCCGGATTCGCCCGCGGTGCCGTCCTGCGCGGCGAGATCCTGCCCCTTGACCAGATCCTCAAGATCCTGCGCGCCGAGTTCGACGGCCAGATCGTCGAGATCCAGCTGGAGCTGGAGGAGGGCATTCTGACCTATGAATTCGACATCCTCAGCCCCGACGGACGCCTTTTCGAGGTGGAAATCGACGCGGCAAGCGGCAAGATCCTTGAGGTCGAGGATGAGGATGACGACTGACCCATGCGCTGCCTGATAGTCGAAGATGACGCCCGCATCGCCGCCGATATCGCGCAGGCGCTGGAGCAGGCGGGCTTTCGCGCCGAACATGCGGCGGACGGCGAATCCGCGTGGTTCATGGGCGGGACCGAGGATTACGCGCTGATCGTGCTGGATCTGGGCCTGCCGCGGATCGACGGGCTGACCGTGCTGAAGCGCTGGCGGTCCGAGGGCGTCGATATTCCGGTGCTGGTGCTGACCGCGCGCGGCAGCTGGAACGAGCGCGTCGAGGGCATCGATGCCGGTGCCGACGACTACCTGCCCAAGCCTTTCCGTATGGAGGAACTGGTGGCGCGGGCCCGCGCGCTGGTCCGGCGCGCCTCGGGGCGGGTCAATCCGGTCCAGCAGGTCGGGCGGCTGGCGCTGGACACCAACCGGCAGACGGTCTCGATCGACGGGCGCATGCTCAACCTGACCCAGCTGGAATTCCGGCTGATCTCCTGTCTGGTGATGAATGCCGAGCGGGTGGTGCCGCCGGTCGAATTGCTGGAGCAAATCTATGGCGATGACGATTCCCGCGACGTGAACGCCATCGAGGCTGTGATTGCCCGGCTCAGGCGCAAGACCGGGCCGGGGGTGATCGGGACGCGGCGCGGCTTTGGCTATTTTCTGGAGCAGTCGCCTTGAACGCTTCGCGCGGCTCGATCCGCCTGCGGCTGAGCATCGGCGCGATCCTTGCCATCGCGTTGGCACTGCTGCTGGCGGGCCTTGCGCTAAGCGTGATGTTCAACCGGCAAGTGACTCGCCTGACCTATCAGGAGCTGGACGCGAAAAGTCTGGCCCTTGTCGCCGGGTTCGAGGGTGACCAGCCCGCCGCCGCACCTCATGATCAGATCGGCGGCGATCTGCGCTATCTGCAGCCCTATTCCGGCCTGTATTGGCAGATCGAGATGGACGGGCGCAGCTATCGTTCGCAATCGCTGTGGGACACGGTGCTGCCACTGGCCGCTGCCGCGCCGGCTGGCGGCAAGGTCGCGCTTTATGGCGGCGAGGGGCCGGATAGCCAGCGCCTGCTGATCCTTGACCGCTCGATCCTTGTCGGCGCAGACGCGCATCCGGTGCGGATCGCGGTTGCAGTCAGCCGCGCCCAGCTGGACGAGGCGCAGAAGCTGTTCGCGCGGGATCTGGTCCCGGCGCTGCTGGTCCTTGGAGTGCTGCTGACCCTGGCCTCGGTGGTGCAGGTCGCGATCGGGATGCGGGCCTTTGCCCATGTTCATCGCAAGGTCAGCGCGTTGCAGGACGGGCAGTTGGCACGGCTGGGTCAGGACCTGCCGCTGGAGGTCCGCCCGCTGGCGGCCGCCATCGACGAATTGATGGATGACCGCGACCAAAGGATCGAGCGCGCCCGCCACCGCGCCGCCGATCTGGCCCATACGCTAAAAACTCCGCTGCAGGCGCTGCGCGGCGAAACCAGCCGTTTGCGCCAGTCGGGCCAGCTTGAAGCCGCCGATTCCATCGACCAGATCGCCGATGCCGTGCGCTCCAGCGTCGACCGCGAGTTGGGCCGGGCCCGCATCGGGGCCGAGGGACAGGCCGATCCTGCCGAGGTCGTCGCCAAGATCGTCGCCGTCCTGAAGCGGACCGCGCGGGGTGAGGATATTGCCATCGACACCGAGATTCCCCCCGAATTACGGGTGCGGATCGACCCCTATGACCTGACCGAGGCCATTGGCAGCGTTGCCGAAAACGCCCTGCGTCATGCCCGTGCCAAGGTCATCATCCGCGCCGTGCCGCAGGGCCGCCGGGTGAAGCTGATCGTCGAGGATGACGGGCCGGGCGTCCCGCCCGAGCAACTGGATCAGGTGACGCGGCGCGGCAGCTATCTGGATACGGGCGGCACCGGGGTTGGCCTGTCGTTGACCATGGACATCGTCCATGCTGCCGATGGCGACCTGACGCTTGAAAACCTGACCCCCGGTTTCCGCGTCACCCTGACGCTTTGGCGGGCGACCAGCGGCTAAACCGGCCAAACTCTGCCACCCCTCGCGATATTTCATCAGGCCCGGCGCGCGGGGCCTTGATTATTCGCGCGGTATTGTTAGCTTGCTAACCAAGATCATTAGCAAGCTAACATAATTGATATGGCCGACCGTCCCCTTACCCTGTTCGACGAACTCGTCACGCTGACCCGCTCGATCCGCGCGGGCTTCGACCTGCGCGTCAAGAAGCTGGACCTGACCTTTGCCCGCGCCCGGCTGCTGACCACCATCGGCCGCAATCCGGGTGCCAGTCAGTCCGAACTCGCCACGGCTCTCGAGATCGAGACGCCGACCCTGAAACGCCTGCTGGACGCCCTTGAAGGGCAGGGTCTGGCCGAGCGCCGCCCGCTTGAGGGCGACGCCCGCAAGCACGCGATCTTTCTGACCGACACCACCCGGATCGAGCCGCTGCTGCGTTTCCGTGACGAGGTCGAGGCCGCACTGGTCGAGGGCATCGCGCCCGAGGACCTTGCCGCCGCGCGCCGCGTTCTGGGCCGGATGACGGTGAACGCCGAAAAGCTGCGCCGGGAATGAGCGACGCGCCCGCCACACCTGCACCCGCGCCGCTGATGCCCCTGCCACGGGCATTGGCCTATATCGGCGCGTCTACGGTCATCGCTTTGACCCAGGGTCTTGCGCAGGGTTTCATCAGCACGAATATCCCGCAGATCGCTGGCGATCTGGGGGCGACCACCACGCAGGCCAGCTGGCTGATGGCGGCCTATCTGATCCCGCGCGCGACCATGCCGTTGCTGCTGATCAAGCTGCGCACCCAATACGGCCTGCGCCGTTTCGCGGAAATCGCCATCGTGATCTATCTGGCGGTGGCGCTGATGTCGTTTTCGATCTTTGACCTGCGCTCGGCGATCACCGGGCAGTTCTTTGCAGGCATGGCCTCGGCCCCGCTGTCGACGCTGGCCTTTCTTTACATGCTGGAGCCGCTGCCGCCTGCATGGAAGCTGCGCCTTGGCCTGCCGCTGTCGCTGAGCGTGATTGCCGTCGGCTCGCATCTGGCGCGGGTGATCTCTCCCGCGTTGATGGGCGATGCGGGCTGGCAGGGGCTGCATGTGATGGGGCTGGGGATGGCGGCGGTGTCGCTGGGGCTGGTCTATGCCCTGCCGCTGCAATCGCCGCCCAAGATCAAGGTCATCGCGCCACTGGATCTGGTCAGCTGGGTGCTGATCTCGGTCGGGTTCGGCGGGCTGATCGTGGGTTTCGTCATGGGCCCGATCCATTGGTGGACCGAGGTTCCGTGGCTGGGTTGGCTGATGGCGCTGTCGATTGCCTGTCTGACCCTGGCGGTCGCGATCGAACTGAACCGCGCCGCGCCGCTGGTCGATATCCGCTGGCTGGTCAGTCCCGCCATGCTGCATCTGACCATCACGCTGCTGTTGTTCCGACTGATCCTGTCCGAGCAAAGCGCCGGCGCACCGCGGATGTTCCAGCAATTGGGGGTGACGCAGGGCCAGCTTGTGCCGCTGTTTGCGGTGATCTCGGCCGCGACCATATTGGGCGGGCTGGCGCTGGTCCCCTTCATGAAGCCGGGACGCGTCGCGCGCTTTCACGTGGTCGCGCTGGTGATGATCGCGGCGGGGGCATGGATGGACAGCAATTCGACCCTTGATACCCGCCCGGCGCAAATGATGGCCAGTCAGGCCCTGATCGCCTTTGCCGGGTCGCTGTTCATGGCCCCGGCCATGATGCGCGGGCTAATGGCCGCGATGGCGCGGGGGCCGAACTACATCCTGTCCTTCGTCATCGTGTTCCTGTCGACGCAAAGCATCGGCGGTGCCGCGGGGTCGGGGCTGTTTTCCAGCTTCATCAACCATCGGCAGGCCCTGCATCTGCAGGTTCTGCGCGAGGATCTGGCCACCACCGATCCCCTGCTGATGCAGGATATTGCCAGCCGTGCTGCCACCCTGATCCGGCAATTTCCCGACACCGCGCTGGCCCGCGCGCAGGCGATGGCGGCCATCGCGCAGGACGCCTCGGCGCAGGCCTATGTCATGGCCTATAACGATGCCTATTTCCTGACATTCCTTGTCGCGGCGGGGGCGCTTTTCGCGCTGCTCCTGCACCTGTTCCGCGACTGGCTGGCGGCGCGCTGGCCCCTGACCTCCCCTCATGTTCCCGAGCCCCTCAAATGACCAAGTCCCAGATCATCCCGACCGTCATCGCCCTGCTTGCCGGGCTGGCAGGCATCCTGATCATGCTGTTCGCATGGCATCTGCCGCCCTTTGCCCCGGCCAGTCCGCGCACGGAAAACGCCTATATCCGCGGGCAGGTCACGACGCTTGCGCCGCAGCTTTCGGGCTATGTCGCCGAGGTCGAGGTGCAGGACTTTCAGACCGTGACCAAGGGGCAGGTCATTGCCCGGATCGACGACCGCCAATATCGCCAGAAGCTGGCGCAAGCCCAGACCGCGTTGCAAGGGGCCGAGGCCGCGCTGAAGATCAAGGAACAGGGTGTCAATTCCGCCGAGGCCCGACTGCAATCGGCCGAAGCTGCGCTGCGCGCCGCCGAGGCCGTGCGCGACACCGCCCAGCAGGACTGGACCCGCACGAGCAAGCTGCATGAACGCGGCATCACCCCGCAAAGCTCGGCCGATGAAAGCCAGTTGGCCCTGCGCCGGGCCGAGGCGGCGATGATTCAGGCCAGCAGCGCCATCGACGTGGCGCGTGAGGATCTGAACGGCGCGCGGGTCGGTATCAATGCCAGCAATGCCGACATCGCCTCGGCGCAGGCTGCAGTCGAACTGGCCGGGATCGATCTGGCCAATACCCAGATCCGTGCCCCTGCCGATGGGCGGCTGGGTCAGGTCGGCGTGCGGCTGGGGCAATATGTGTCTGCTGGCACCTCGCTGGTCAGTCTGGTTTCGCCGCAGGTCTGGGTGATCGCGAACTTCAAGGAAACGCAGCTGCACGGCATGCAGGTCGGCGATCAGGCGCGCTTTACGGTGGACGCGCTGCAGGGGCGGGCCTTTACCGGGACGGTCGCCTCCTTCTCGCCTGCTACGGCGTCCGAGTTCAGCCTGCTGTCGGCGTCGAACGCGACCGGGAACTTCACCAAGGTCGCGCAGCGCCTGCCGGTGCGCATCGACATCGATCCGGGGCAGGAGCTGTCCGAGTTGCTGGAGCCCGGCCTGTCGGTGGTCGTGACCGTCGATCAAACCTCGGTCGCGCAGGGGCAGGGCACGAAAGGCAACGGTTAACGCGTTGGGGCATAACCCTTTCCGGTTCTGCCATCACGTGACGACATAGCTGCAATGACAGAAACGGGTCTGCAAATGCTGCGCTGCGGCGTCTAGATTGGTAGCGCAAACATAAGGAGCAAGACAATGCACGCAGCAGCACTCTCGGGCCCGGCCCGCAGCCGGACCACCACCGCCGCCAACAACACCAACCACGGCCTTCTTCTTCGCGTCCGCGCCTATTTCGCTGGCCGCCGGGTTGAGCGTCGCACGCTGGAAGAACTGGGCATGACCACCAACCGCGAACTGGCCGATCTGGGTCTGAGCCGCTACGACGTTCCGCGCATCGCCGCGCTGGCCGGTCGTCAGGCCGCCGAAAAGTTCCTGTCGGCCTGAACCGGCAGAACGACCGGGCCGCGTCAGAAGGCGCCGACCCGGAATGCGGACGATGACTGCCCAAAAGGGCGGTGTCGGAATGATTGCGAAGCGCCTTTAGACCGGTGATCCGGTCCGCGCTTCGATCGGTGGCCATGGGCATTCGCCCCCACCGCCACGGATGAGGGACCACAGGACGACCCGTGGCCCCCCGGTGGTGGGATTTACGGGCGGACCGCCGTGACCTCGATCTCGACCAGCCAGTTCGGATTGACCAGCTTCTCGACGATCATCGCCGAGCGGGCGGGCAGGTTCGGCTGGGCCTCGGTCCCGAAATACTGGGTATAGCCCTCCATGAAGCCCGCGAAATCGGCGGGCTGACCTTCGGGGGCCACCAGAAACACCTGCATCTTGACCACGTCACCCATGGTCAGGCCGATATCCTTCAGCGCGGTGTCGATATTGCCCAACACACTCAGCGTCTGGGTCTTGGTATCGCCCCAGGCTGCCGGGGTCTTCTTGTCGGCGGCCTCATCCGCGACCGAAGGCACCATGCCGCTGACATAGACGGTGGTCTTGCCAGCGGGGATTTCGACCGCACGGGCGATCGGGAAGTCCGAGCCGGGGGTCTTGTGGCGGATGACGTCATCGGCCTGTGCGATCATCGGCAGGGCGGCAAGGGCCGCGGCAAAAACGAATGGTTTCATTGGTAAACTCCTGTTAGTGGGGGATTCAGCGGGCCGCGGCGACGTCGGCGGCGGTGGTTTCGCCTTCAAAGGCATTGCCCAGATCGTGGCGGATATAGTTCACCACGGCGGCGATCTGGTCGTCGGTCATGACATCGCCGACCGGAGGCATCGCCTTTTGCCCATGGATGATCATATGGATCGGGTAGTCCGGCCCCTCCAGCATGGCATTGCCGGCCAGCGCCGGATAATGCCCCGCGCCGGTGGCACCGGTGCCATCCGGCATGTGGCAGCCCGAGCAGATGGCGTTGTAGATGTCCTTGCCCTCGGTGCCGGGAATGGTTTTGGCAGCCGAGGTGGTGACGAAATCCTGTGCGAATGCCGGGGCGGCCAGCGACAGGGCAGCCGCGACAGCGGCCTGTGCAAGGTGGCGTTTCATGTCTGGGAACCTCAGCCGATGATGTGCTTGTGAAGACGCTCGATGGCGTTCAGCGCCGAGAGGATCGCCCCTTCCTGCCATGCCGGCAGGAATGAGATATGCTCGCCCGCCATCAAGGTGCGCTGGTCCATGGCGGTCGCCGCAGGATAGTGCTTTTCCTTGTCGCGCCATTCGCCATAGCAGCCCAAAGTCCACGGCACGCGATGCCATGCGACGGCGACGCCATTCGAAAACTCGTCACGATATTGCGGATGGATCTGTGCGCCGAATTCCAGCGCCTTTTCGATCCGCGCTTCCGGCGCGATGGCGTTGAACTGATAGGCGGCAGCACCCCATGAATAGGTGCCCAGCAGCACCCCCGGCCCGTCGCTGAAGAAATTCGTCGACGGATAGGAGATCAGCGTGATCGGCAGGTTGGTATAGCTGATGCCGCCATAGATATGGTCGTCCTGTTCCCAGAACCGGCGCTTGAACTCCAGCCCGACCTTGATCGAGCTTTCGTAATACACATCCTCGATCGCCGCCGTCATCGGGGCCGAGAAATTATGCTCGATCTGGCCCAGAACCGAGAAGGGGATGGTGCAGATGCAGTAATCGGCCGAGACCGTCTGTTCCGCGCCGCCTGCTTTTGCGTCGACATAGGTGGCCGTGACGCCGTTTTCGCCGCCCTCATAGCGGATGACCTTGGCATTATAGGTGATCAGGTCCTTCACCTCGCGCTCAAAGGCCTGCGCGATCATGTCCATCCCGCCGACCGGCTGAAAGATCGCCGCCTGATGGTCGATGGATTCGCCGGTGATCAGGTTGTTCCAGAGCTTCCCCTTGAGGATGTCCGACAGCGAGATGATGTTTGAGGGCACGGGTTCCGCCCCGACACCACCGCCCGGTTGCTTTTCCCAGCCGCGATGTTCCGATACCTTTTCCGATTTCACATATTCCAGATCGTCGTTCAGTACGCCGTAGCGCTTGAGCGAGGCGACCAGCAGTTCGGCATCCTCGTCGGTGACCGCCTCATCCAGCTTGTCCTGCTTGACCGCCTTGGCCAGAAGTTCGGCGATCTGGCCGCGGTAATCGGCCTGAATTTCCTTGAACCTTTGGGGCTTGCCGCCAAAAGCTTCGGTATTGTGGACATAGGCGTTGTAGTTGACCTGCATGAAGGGCTCCAGCTTGACGCCGAAACGCTTGCAGTAATCCAGCACCGCATAGTGATCCGAGGGGATGCGCCACGGGCCGGGGTTCAGGTAATTGCCCTCGGCAAAGCCGACCTTTTGCGTGTAGCCGCCCAGTTCGGTGTAGCTGTCGCCGCTGCGCAGCGTCCAGCAGCGTCCACCTGCCTTTTCGCGGTATTCAAGGATCTGGACCTTGTAGCCGGCGCGACGCAGTTCATAGGCGGCGGTCATTCCCGCCAGCCCCGCGCCCAGCACCAGAACCGAGGCACCCTTGGGGTCGCCCTCCAGCTTGACCGGCCCCTTGTAGTCCGAGGTCCCGGCATAGCCCATCCCGGCCATCGCCGAATACATGGCCGAAGCGCCGGCGGCCATTCCGACCATTGCCAGCAGATCGCGGCGCGACATGCCCTTTGGTTGACTGCTCATATCTTCCTCCGGCACAGGCTGGGCCTGTGGCAGTTGTTAGCCCGTTCCCGCCTGCCAGATTGGCAAGGGCGGGCGTGCAGGCAGGTCATCATCGAAGCTTGGACCGGGTCGGATACGGCCGTGGGTCCATGCCGACCGTTACAACTGTGGCGCGCAGGATTGGCCATAGCGCGGCAACATCTCGCGTCATGCGGGAAACTGGTTGACTACCATACGAGCTGATTGAGCAGAAATTCGGCACGGGCCGCATGATTGGCGGGCAGCGCAGAGTGCATCGCGTTTTTCGGTACTGTGCTGCGGAACCGGATCGCGCGATGATTTCCCTCGGGTTTCGACAGCACACATGTCTAGGCTGGCTGGGTCGCAAAAGGGGCGAAGATGAGTGGGGAAACGGATCTGGGACAGCTTCTGGCCACGCTTTCACCGCGGATGGAGGACGGGCTCTATGTTTTTGTCACTGTGGCCGAGCTTCCGTCCGGCCTGCATCCGCGCATGATCTTTCACGAGGCCGAGGGCATCACCATGATCCTTTTGCGCGATCAGGCGGACAGGCTGGGCCTGCCTTGGGAATTTCCCTGCCGGATGATCACGCTGGAGGTGCATTCCTCGCTATCTGCGGTGGGGTTTATGGCCCGCATCGCCACGGAACTGGCCCGGCGCGGCATTGCGGTCAATCCGGTCTCGGGCTTCCATCACGACCATCTGTTCGTCCCCGAGCCGCGCGCGGCCGAGGCGATGCAGATTCTGGCCGAGATTGCTGTAAACTAGCCCAGCCGGGCAAAGGCCTGCAGCACGACCCGCTCGGATTGGCCCAGATATTCGTCCAGCATCACCGAAGCCGTCGCCGCATCGCCCGCTTCCAGCCGCTCAAGGATCTGGGCGTTACGGTCGATATAGGGGGCGTGCAGCATCTCGGGGCTGTCGAGCAGGCCAAAGGCCAGCCGCAATTCCGCGATGATCTGGGCGAAAAACGCATTCAGCCGCGGGCTGTCGCTGAGTGAGACGATCGCCGCGTGAAACTCCATATTGGCGCTGCCGATGCCGCGCCAATCGCCAATGTCGCGCAGGTTCTTGGCGCGTACGACCGCGGCACGCATCCGGCCTGCGCCCTCATGCCGGGGCCAGGCCTGCGCCAGCGCCGGAACCTCGATCAGGCGGCGCACCCGGTAGATGTCCAGGATTGACGCCATCGAGGGCACGGCGACGAACACCCCGCGGTTGGGTTCGTGGCGCAACAGCCCTTCACGGGTCAGCAGACGAAATACCTCGCGCAAGGTATTGCGCGAGATGTCCAGATCAGCGGCCAACCGCGCCTCGGACAGGCGCTGGCCGGGGGTCAACGCGCCCCCCGTCACCTGATCGCGCAATTGCGAGGCGATTTCTTCGGTCAGGCTGGGTTCTGAGCTCATGGGGCGTTCCGTCTGAAGTGCCGGGCATATTCCACAGGCCGGCCATCCCACACAAGCGGGCGCGGATGATTCGAGCCATCCTGCGCCCGCCATTTTGCCGTTTCAAATGTCATCCGGGGTGCATTCTGCCTGATTGACGGGCAGATCGTCCCCTTCAACTGATATGATTGTTCGACAATCATATACCAAGTGTCAAATAATCGTTGACGTACTGCCATACCAATCTCACAGTCCCGTCATCCAAGATCAGAAATATTCCAACAGGAGCATGTCAGAATGAGCGATTCCGCTCCCACCGCTGCCAATGCCAGCCTTCGTGGCGGGTTTCTGGCGGCAATCTTCCTGATGGCCACATCGGCCATCGGTCCGGGCTTCATTACCCAGACGGCGACCTTCACGCAGAAACTGGGCGCGGCTTTCGCCTTTGCCATCCTCGCTTCGATCCTGATCGATTTCGTGGTGCAGTTGAACATCTGGCGCATCACCGCGCTGACCCGGCGCAATGCCTCGGACACGGCCAATGCGGCCATTCCCGGTTCGGGCTATCTGCTGGCGGTGCTGATCCTGATCGGCGGGCTGGCCTTTAACATCGGCAATATCGCGGGTGCGGGTCTGGGCATGAACGCGATGTTCGGCCTTGATCCCAAGATCGGCGGCGCGATTTCGGCGCTGCTGGCGATCGGCGTCTTCCTGTCGAAACGCGCGGGGCTGCTGCTGGACCGCTCGCTGATCGGTCTGGGCGTCCTGATGATCGCGATGACGCTGGTCGTCGCCATCACCTCGAACCCGCCGGTGGGCGATGCGATGCGTCAGGCGATCCTGCCCGATGTGATCGACTTCCCGACCATCACCACCATCGTCGGCGGCACGGTCGGCGGCTATATCACCTATTCCGGCGCGCATCGCCTGCTGGACAAGGGTCTGGTCGGAGAGGAAAATCTTGCCGCCGTCACACGCGCCTCGTTGACCGGGATTGCGGTGACCGGGCTGATGCGCTTCGTGCTGTTCCTGGCGATCCTGGGCGTCGTCGCCTCGGGTGTGACGCTGGACCTGTCGAGCCAGGCCGCCAACCCCGCCGCGCAGGCCTTTGCCGCGGCACTTGGCGACACGGGCATGCGGATCTTTGGCGTGGTGCTTTGGGCCGCGGCCATCACCTCGGTCATCGGGGCGGCCTATACCTCGGTCAGCTTCCTCAACGTGTTCTCGACCATGACCGAGCGCAGCCGCAATATCGCGACGGTGATCTTCATCGCCTTCTCGCTGGCGGTCTACATGGCGATCGGCACGGCCCCGGCGGCAATCCTGATCTTTGTCGGCGGCTTCAACGGACTGATCCTGCCCATCGGCCTGACGATCTTCACCTATGTCGGCTTTGCCCGGCCCGACCTGATGGGCGGCCATGTCTACAACCGGGTGCTGCTGACCCTTTCGGCCATCGTCTGTGCCCTGACCTGGTATATGGGGATCAAGTCGGTCGGCCCGATCTTCGCCTTCCTCGGCGCCTGATGACCCTCGCGGCGGCCCGAAATGGCCGCCGCATTCTGGAATTTCGGAGGACAACATGACCCACCAGATCGACCTTAACAGCGACCTTGGCGAAGGCTATGGCGCATGGACCATGGGCGATGATGCGGCGATGCTGGCGATTGTCAGCTCGGCCAACGTGGCCTGCGGCTTTCACGCGGGCGATCCGCTGACGATCCTTGCCACGCTGCGCGACGCGGTTTCCCGAGGTGTCGCAGTGGGGGCGCATGTGTCCTATCCCGACCGCGTGGGTTTCGGTCGCCGTCCGATGGACGTGACCTCGGCCGAACTTACCGCAGACGTGATCTATCAGATCGGCGCGCTGCAGGGGCTGGCGGCTTCGGTCGGCACACGGGTCAGCTACGTCAAGCCGCATGGCGCGCTTTACAACACCATCGCCAATGACGCCCGGCAGGCCGATGCGGTGATCGCGGGCATCAAGGCCATCGACCCGTCGCTGGTGCTGATGGGTCTGGCGGGCGCGCCGATCCTTGAGCGCGCTAAGGCCGCCGGGCTGAAAACCGTGGCCGAGGCCTTTGGCGATCGCGCCTATACACCCGAGGGCCAGCTGGTCTCGCGCCGCGATCCGGGGGCGGTGCTGCATGACCCGGAACTGGTCGCGGCCCGCATGGTGCGGCTGGCGACCGAAGGCGTGATCGAGGCCATTGACGGCTCGACCCTGCGACTGCACGCCGACAGCATCTGCGTCCATGGCGACAGCGCTGGCGCCGTCGACATGGCCCGCCGCATCCGCGAGGAGTTGCTGGCCGCTGGCGTGTCCATCACCCCTTTCACGGAGACCAAATAATGCTGCGTCCCGATCCCGCCACCGCCGCCGCGGCCCGCCTGCAATGCCGGGGCGGGCTGATCGCGCCGACCGCAGGCATGGCCCCCGGTTTCACTCAATGCAACATGATCTCGCTGCCGCGCGATTGGGCATGGGACTTTCTGCTTTACGGGCAGCGCAACCCGAAGCCCTGCCCGGTGCTGGACGTGACCGATCCCGGCAGCCATCGCACGGCGCTTGCGCCTGATGCCGACCTGCGCCGCGACCTGCCGCTGTACCGCGTCTGGCGCGATGGCGTTCTGACCGAGGAACTGGCTGACGCGACCCAGGTCTGGGCCGAGCATGCCGATCTGGTCACCTTCCTGATCGGCTGCTCCTTCACCTTTGAAACCCCCTTGATGCAGGCCGGGATAGAGGTCCGCCATGTCGCGCAGGGCTGCAATGTGCCGATGTATCTGACCAATCGCGATTGCCGCCCGGCGGGCCGCTTGCACGGGCAGATGGTCGTGTCGATGCGCCCGGTCCCCGCCGACCGCGTGGCCGAGGCCGCGACCATCACCGCCCGCTTCCCCGCCGTTCACGGCGCACCGGTCCATATCGGCTCGCCTGAAACCCTGGGCATTGCGGATCTGTCCAAACCCGATTTCGGAGACCCAGTGCAGATCCGCGACGGTGAGGTCCCGGTCTTCTGGGCCTGCGGGGTGACGCCGCAGGCCGCTGTCATGGCCTCGAAGCCGCCTTTCGCCATTACCCATGCGCCGGGACACATGTTCATTACCGACGTGCCCGACAGCCAATGGCAGGTGTGACCATGCGCTTCCTTCCCGTCGGTCCCCGCACCGTTCTGGTCGAACTGGCCGATCTCGACCAGACGCTGGCTTTGTTCGATGCGCTGCTGGCCGACCCGATCGAGGGCGTGGCCGAGATCGTGCCCGCCGCTCGTACCCTGATGATCCGCATGAGCCCCGGCTTTGCCGCCGATGCGGTGCTGGCCGGGCAGGTGGTGGCCCGCCAACCTGCCCCCGGCACAAGGCGCGAGGAAGGCCCGATTGAGACCGTCGAGATCCCGGTGATCTATAGCGGCGAGGACCTCGACGATGTCGCACGGCTGATGGCCCTGACCGTCCCCGAGGTCATCGCCGCCCATCAGGCAACGACGTGGCAGGTGGCATTTTGCGGCTTTGCGCCGGGCTTCGCCTATATGACCTGCGACGATCCGCGCTTTGACTTGCCGCGCCGTCCTGCGCCGCGCACAAAGATTCCGGCGGGCTCGGTCGCGCTGGCCGGACGCTTCTGTGGCATCTATCCGCAGGAAACCCCCGGCGGCTGGCAGCTGATCGGCACGACCAAAGTCCCGATGTGGGACCTGAGCCGCGACCCGCCCGCGCTGCTGCGTCCGGGCGTCCGCGCACGCTTTGTCGAAGGCGCGGCGGATTTCCACCGCTCGGCGGCGATCCCTGCGCCGGTCACCGAGCCTGCCTTGACCGTCCTCTCCTCGGCCTTTCCGATTGTCTTTCAGGATGATGGCCGACCGGGACAGGGCGGGCAGGGGGTTTCGGCCTCGGGCGCGCTGGACATGGGGGCGCTGCACCGAGCGAACCGCGCGGTCGGCAACCCGTCGAATACGCCTGCGCTGGAGATTACTCTTGGCCCGGTCCGGTTGCGCGCAGACCAGCCGGTGACGCTGGCATTGACCGGCGCGGCCTCCGCCAGTGTCGCGGGCATTCCCCAACCCCAAGGCGCAGCTTTCGCTCTGGATGCGGGCGATGAACTGACGATCCTGCCACCCGAGACCGGGATGCGCAGCTATCTGGCCCTGCGCGGTGGTTTCGATATCGCCCCGGTGCTGGGCTCTGCCGCCACCGATACGCTGGCCTTTGTCGGCCCTGATCCGCTGAAGCCCGGCGCGGTGCTGGGTTGCGCCAATCGCCCCGCGACATCGGTGGCCGAGCCGCAGGATCAGCCTGCATTGCCGAAGGCTGGCGATCTGGTCACGCTGCCAGTGACTCTGGGACCGCGCACCGATTGGTTCACGCCGCAGATGGTCCAGCATTTCCTGACGCAGGAATGGCTGGTGACGCCGCAAAGCTCTCGGGTCGGGATCCGCCTTGAAGGGGCGCAGCCGATGACGCGCGAGGATGCGTTGGAGCTGCCCTCGGAAGGGACCGAGACCGGCGCCATCCAGATCCCCCATTCAGGCCAGCCTGTGCTGTTTCTGGCCGACCACCCGCTGACCGGCGGCTATCCGGTGATCGCGACGCTGCTGCCACAGGCTTTGGATCTGGCAGGCCAGATCCCGCCCGGCGCCCGCATCCGCTTTACCGCCGCCCAAGATTTTGTCCCGATTACCCCTGCGAGGTCCGCATGACCCTTTTCGCCGCAAATACCGACGCTGCCCCCGAGCGCCCGATCAAGCGCCTGCTGATCGCCAACCGCGGCGAGATCGCCGTCCGCATCATCCGCGCCTGCCGCGATGAGGGCATCGCCTCGGTCGCCATTTTTGCCGATAGCGACCGCGATGCGCTTTTCGTACGCATGGCCGATCAGGCCCATGCGCTGGGGGGCGAAAAGCCCGCCGACAGCTATCTGAACGCCGACAAGATCATCGCCATCGCGCGCGAAGCGGGTGCAGATGCGATCCATCCCGGATATGGGTTCCTTTCCGAACGCGCCGAATTCGCGCAGGCCGTGCAGGATGCCGGGCTGATCTGGGTCGGTCCCGATCCGAAGGTAATCGAGGCCTTGGGCGACAAGATCGAGGCCCGCCGCATCGCCGAGGCCGTGGGCGCGCCGCTGGTCACGGGCACGCCCGGACCCGTTGAGACCCCGGCCGAGGCGCTGGCCTTTGCCAAGGCGCATGGCCTGCCGATCGCGATCAAGGCCGCCTTTGGCGGCGGCGGTCGCGGCATGAAAGTCGCCTGGCGTCTGGAAGAGGTCGAGGAGTTGTTCGAATCCGCCACGCGCGAGGCCCTGACCGCCTTTGGTCGCGGCGAATGCTTCATCGAGCAGTTCCTTGACCGCCCCCGTCATATCGAGGCGCAGGTGCTGGCTGACAAGCACGGCACAGTCAAGGTAATCGGCACGCGTGACTGTTCGCTGCAGCGCCGCAACCAGAAGCTGGTCGAGGAAGCCCCCGCCCCCTTCCTGACCGACGAACAGCGCACGCGCATCCACGATTCCGCCCGCGCGATCTGCGCCCATGCCGGTTACAGCGGGGCGGGCACGGTGGAATTCCTGCTCTCGGCCAATGGCACGATCTCCTTCCTCGAGGTCAACACCCGCCTGCAGGTCGAGCATCCGGTGACCGAGGAAACCACCGGCATCGATCTGGTGCGCGGCATGATCCGGGTGGCGCAGGGCGCACGTTTGACCGACGAAACGGTGCCCGAACCGCGCGGCCATTCCATCGAATTCCGTATCAATGCCGAGGACCCGGCGCGCGGCTTCCTGCCCACGCCCGGCCCGATCGAGGTCTTTGACGCGCCCTCGGGTCCGGGCATCCGCGTGGATAGCGGCGTGGCCTCGGGGTCGGTGGTGCCGGGCAGTTTCGATTCCATGATGGCCAAGCTGATCGTCACTGGCGCGACCCGTGCCGAGGCTTTGGCCCGTGCCGCCCGTGCCCTGCGCGAATTCCGCATTCAGGGCGTGGCCTCGGTCCTGCCTTTCGACCAACTGGTGCTGGAGCAGCCGGATTTCCGTGCCGAGGATGGCGATTTCCGCGTCCATACCCGCTGGATCGAGACCGATTTCGCCGACACCCTGACCGCCGCGATGGCACCCCATGCTCGCGTGACCCCGGCAGCCACCGCGCCGATGCTGCGTCTTGCGGTTGAAATCGACGGCAAGCGGGTCGAACTGGGCCTGCCCGCGAACCTGCTGGCGGCGTTGCCCGCGGGCGGCGGCGCGTTGCCAGTCGCCGAAACCGAGGCACTCGACGAGGCCGCCGTCACCGCCCCGGTCGCAGGCACGCTGACCCTGTGGCAAGCCGAAGAAGGCGCGCAGGTCGAGGCCGGGCAGGTCATCGCCGTCATCGAGGCGATGAAGATGGAGACCCGGATCGAGGCGCATCGCGCCGGGCGTCTGACCCGTCTGGCCGAGGCCGGGACGGTGCTGGGCTTTGCAGCAGCACTGGCCCGGATCGTCTGAAATGCCCCCGGCCCGTCATTCGGGCCGGGATTTCGTCACGGCCAGGGGTAATCGGCGATCCGATGCCCCTTGGCCATCAGCTTGGCCGCAACATCGCGGCGCAAGGCCACGACATCGGCCACCGGCACAGCTCGGAGGCGGGTGACTTCGGCGGCGGTAAAGGGCTCGGCCTCTCCCGGCGCCCATTCGCCCAGCACGTAATTCATCACCTCGGCAATCTCGGCATCGTCAAGCGAGGCCGAGACCACCCCCGGCACATGCATCATGTAGGTGCGGCCCAGATCATCGGCGGCGATCACCCCGACCGAGTTGGGAAAGGTCGGGATGCCGCCCTCGACCGTGCCCACGCCGTCCATGCCGTGGCAACCCGCGCAGCGCAGGATGTAGTCGCGATGCGCCTTGCCATCCGCAGCGGCGACAGGGGCGGCAAGGGTCAGCAACATGGCGGCCAGCGAAACGGGGCGCAGCATCAGCCTTCGGGCCTCATGGCGATCAGGTCATGGGCGGCGGGGGCGGCAGCGCGGGTCGCGGCGATCAGATCTGGCGTGACCTTGGGTCCTGCGCCCGGTGCATCGCGACCCACCTCGAGCAGCACCCAGTTGGCGACGCTGGCGGCCTCGATGTCACTCAGGCCCGATTGCGGTGGCATGATCAGCCCGGCATAGGTCTCGTCCCCAGCAACGATCGTTCCCATCAACCCCGAGGCGATCACGCCCGCAAGGTAATCCGGCCCCTTGTCGCCAAAGGCATCCCAGAAACCCGGACGGTTCAGCGCCGGCGCAAGGCCGGGATTCCCCGCACCGCCCTCATTGTGGCAGGCGGCGCAGTGATCGGCGAAAAGCTGGGCACCCGTCGCGTCCTGCCCCAAAGCCGGGGCGGCAAAGGCCGCCACCAGCAGGGCCGGAACCGCCATCGGGCGAATTCTGGCAAACCGCATCACTCGGCCATCCCGACCACGACCGAGACGGTGCAGTGATAACCCTTGTCGGTATTGGCCATGCACCAGTTGATGTCGTTATACAGGCCCATGCGATAGCCCGGACGTTCGCCCTTGGAGGTGTAGCAGAATTTCGCGGAATTGACCTGAGGCTTGCCGCAGCAGTCGTTGTAGCTAACCAGATAATCCTTGTTGTCATCCGGGTTGGTGCAGGTCCCGACCCATGACACCGAGGATGCCGACGAACCCGGCGGACAGGTGGTCAGCGAACCGCCCGAAGTCGAGCACAGGTTGCCGTCCAGCGCACAGTGCTTCCAGTAGCCGCAATCGTCCTCGGGCAGGGGGGTCGCAGCATTGGCGCGGCGGTCAAAGGGCAGGATCGGGGTCGCGGCTGCGGCACCCAGCAGAGTGATCCCGGCCTTGGCCAGAAAGCTGCGGCGGCCATGGGTCCGGGCCGCGCCGCGGACACGGCCCTCGGCGGCCTTGTCGATGGATTTGAACAGGTTGTCGATGAAACGGGGCATGATTGCTCCTTGAAGGGGTGTCAGGCGGCGGCGTTCAGGCCCATCGAGGCCTGAAGCGAGGGCACGCCGGTTTCAGATGCGGTAAACAGGCTTTCGAGCTGCTCGCGCGAGTTCACGAGGCCCTTGGCGCGGACGGTTCCGTCCGGCCCGATCAGCACGGCAAATGGCAGTTTCGCGACCTTGAAGCTCATCCCCAGTTCCGAGGACAGGACATAGGGAAAGTCCTGCAGGCGCTCGGTCTCGATCAGGCGGCGATGCAGCGCCTCGCGCCCGTCCGAGGCAAGGATCACGTCCAGCCAGCGGCCTTCATCCTCGCGGATCCCGGCCAGCACGGGCAGAAGCACCTTGCAGATCGGGCAGGTGGTGGACAGGAAGAACACCAGCTGCGCCTTGCCCGAATTGCCCAGTGTCAGGCCGGGGCCATTCAGGTTCGGCAGCGCCAGTGCCGGAACCGGGCTGCCCAGTTCCGGCCCGCTGCTCGAGATCATCGCGCCGACCGGCGAGACGCGCTCGAACAGGATGCCGATCTGGCGGGCAAGGACATAGGTCAGGGCCAGTTGGACCAGCACCACGACCCAAAGCGCGATCAGGGCGAATGTCATGATTTCCATTGCTTTTCCTTTCTCAGCTTGCCCGGCGGATATTCGGCAGATGCGCGGCCAGACGCTCGGCCACGGCTTGCAGCGCAGCGAAAGTCAGTCCCATGGCGATGCCGGTCAGCACCGCCAGCGGCCCCAGCCCGCCCGAGGGCAGGAGGGCAATGCCAAGACCCAGCGCGGTGAAACCCGCATTGCGCCCCAGCGTCAGGCCCGAGATGCGCTGCGGTGCGCCACCGCATCCGCAATCGATCCGGGTCTGGCCACGAGCCAAGGCCAGCGCCATAAGCAGACCATATCCCGCGAAGATCCCCGCAGCCGCCCAGCCCGCCCATGCGTGGGTGCCGGGCATCAGCAGCCCAAGCACCGTGGCGGCCTCGACCACGGTCAGGGCGCGGATGATGGCGGGTGTCCAAGCATCTGGGACCAGCCCATAACCCTGCGCAAAGCCGACCGTCTCCAGAAAGGCATGGCTTTTATGCCAGACCGAACGGATCAGGATCAGCGCCACGAAGGTCGAGCAGGCAACCGCCGTGATCGGGGCAAGCTGCGTCATCATCAGAAATCCGTGGTGATCAGCGCCGGGAAGCTCGACAGACCTTCGAACTCGCCAGCCTTGGTCAGCGTCACCTCGCCATCGGCCTCGGCATAGGCGTAGCGGGTCAGGTTGCCTTCCTCGGACGCCGCGAACAGGACGGGCGCGTCGCCCTTGCTGACCGCCAGCGTGTTTTCGTGATGCGCGGGCGAGCGGCCGACGACCTTCTTCGAGGCCAGATCGACGGTCCAGATTTCCTGAGCCGGGTCCTTGTGGCTGCCTTCCTTGGCGCCGGAATGCATCAGGATGAACAGCTTGCCGGTGGCGGCATTATAGGCGATGGCCTCGGACCCGCCCGGTGCCCATTTGCCGATGACGCCGTCAGTCAGCTTGACCGTTTCGGCCAGAACCGGGGCTTCGCCGCTGTCATCGACGACATACAGGTTGCCGTTGAAGGACAGGTAGATCAGCTTGCCCTCGGCGCGGACCGGGTTGGCGAAAAGCGCGTCCGCGTCGGGATCAAAGATCTTGGCGGATTTCTTGGGCTCGGCAAAGCTGCCGTCCGCGGCCCAGGCATAGCTGGCCAGCGTGCCGTCGCCGCAGATCGTGGTGAATTTCATGCCCGTGGCGGGAATGGCGGTCCAGCAGCCGGGGGTCGGGATCTCGGCAATCGCCTTTTCGGCCTTGAGGTCGATGACCGAAACCGAAGTCGCGGGCGTCGCGTTCTGGGCCAGCAGATAGGCTTCGTCATCGCTGAGCGCGAACAGGCCGGGCTGGCTTTCGACATGGGCGAACTTGGTCGGGATCTCGAATTCACGCTTGCGCGACAAGGTCGCCAGATCCCATTCGTGCAAGATCACCGTGACCGGGCCATAGACGAAGCGCTGCATATAGACCGAGCCGGTATAAAGCGACTTGCCGTCGCGGCTCAGCACCATCTGGGCGGTGGTGCCGGGGCCCATGTTGCCCTTCATCTTCAGGCCCTCATCGGCACCCAGCACGTCGATCTTGCTGGGACCGTTCCATGACTGGTCAAGGACAAGGACGTTCGGCCCCTCGGCAATATGGGCTTCGACGCCCAGCTTTTCGGGCGTGAAGGTGTCTTGCGCAGCCGCAGGCAGGGCAAGGCTTGCCAGGATGAATGGCAGGACCGTGCAGGATCTCATTTACTGCTCCTAGAATTGACTATCTCGATCCAGAGCAGTCGCCCGTGCGATTTTCATCCATGGCGAGGGGGCAGGACGCGCAGAAATACACGCCTGCCATACCAGATTGCAGCCTGCTGCCAGCAGTGGCGTGTGCTGCCACAGTTTTCGCCATCCCAAGATTGCCGGACACCGCGCGGTGAAATCCGCTTGGTCGTGCGAAAACCGTGGGCGTCCACAGCGAATTGCCGCCGCAGTCGATTATTTTCGCTGAACTTTGCGCCGGGATCGGCTATCACAAGGGACATGAAAATCTCTGTGCATTCCGACGCCCCGCCCGTCTTTTCGACCCATTCGACGCGCCGCATCCATGGCTCGATCGCGGACTGGCTGGGCCGCCAGATCGTCTCGGGCGCGCTGGCCGTGGGTGAGCCGGTGCCGAAAGAGATGGAGTTCGGCGAACATGCCGGGGTCTCGCGCGGGGCTTACCGCGAGGCGCTGCGTCAGGTCGCGGGCAAGGGCATGCTGATCAGCCGCACCCGCAGCGGCACCCGTGTCGCCCCGCGCGAGAACTGGACGCTGCTGGACCCCGACGTGGTGCGCTGGTTCTTTGAATCGGGCACGCCGCCCGACTGGTTCATCACCTCGCTTTACGAATTGCGCGCCATGGTCGAACCACCTGCCGCAGCGCTGGCGGCGGGACGGCGGACCGAACAGGATCTGGCGACGTTCCGCACTGCGCTGCATGCCATGCGGACCTGCGACATGACGGAAACAAGCTGGCATCAGGCCGATGCCAGCTTCCACCGCTCACTTTTGCGCAGTTCGCACAATCCCATTCTGGCGACGCTTGAGGCTGGAATTTGTGCGGCGGTGGCCTTCACCACCGCCTTCCGTTACCGCGACATGCCCAATCCCCACACCCGAAACCCGGTCGAGGAACATGCCGCTGTCTTTGAGCGGATCGAGGCCCGCGACGCCGAGGGGGCGCAGCGCCTGATGGCCGAACTGGCCGATACGGCGCTGCTGGATACCTCGGGGCGGACGGTATTCGACCTGCGCCAGCTTACCCCTTGACGCCGGATGAGATCATCACCGCCTCGGTCACCCGCTTCTGGAAGATCAGATAGGCGATGGCGACCGGGGCCGCGCCCAGCAGCGCCACCGACATCAGCCGCGCATAGGCCACGCCAAAGGCGTCGTTCACCTGTGTCAGCCCGACAGGAATGGTCATCATGTCCTCGGTGGTGATGACAAGGAAGGGCCACAGAAAGGCGTTCCACGAGGAAATGAAGGTGATGATGGCCAGCGCCGTGGTGATGCCCCAGTTCAGCGGCAGATAGACCTTGAACAGCATGGTGTAATCGCTGCCCCCGTCCAGCACGACGGCCTCTTTCATTTCCTTGGGCACGGCGTCGAAGAACTGTTTGTAGACGATGATCACCACCGGCACGACCAGCTGCGGCAGGATGATCCCGCCCCATTTGTTGATCAGGCCCAGATCGTTCATCAGCATGAATTGCGGCACCACCAGCACCTGCGCCGGAACCATGAAACTGCCCAGCACGACGCCGTAAAGCAGCCGCCGCCCCGGAAAGTTCATCTGGCTGATGGCATAGGCGCACATCATCCCGGTCAGCAGCACGATGGCGGTGATGATCAGGGACGTCCCGATCGAGTTCACATACCAATGCACCAGGCTCGAATTGAACAGCGCGTCGTGATAGGCGCTCAGGTTGAATTCATCGGGCAACAGCCCGGCCTGATCCGACACGACCCGGTTTTCCGTGCGGATCGAGGTCACGAAGGCCCAATACAGTGGAAAGATCCAGATCGCGCCCGCGACCAGCGTCAGCGCGGTCAGCGCCGCGTTCTCGATGCGTTTTTGAGCGATCATTTGCGCCCCCTGATGCGCAGAAGCTGATATTGCAGGACCGAGACCGTCACGATCAGCAGGAACACCACCAGCGAGATCGCCGCCGCATAGCCGCCGTTGTTCTGCTGGAACGCCTCGCGATAGACCATCAGCAGCAGCACATAGCTGGAATTGAACGGCCCGCCTTCGGACAGCAGGTAGACCTGATCGAACAGCTTCAGTTGCAGGATCAGTTGCAGCGTCAGCACCAGCGCCACGACCGGCCATAGCAGCGGCCAGGTGATGCGGGCGAATTGCTGGCGGCGGTTCGCCCCGTCCAGCGCCGAGGCTTCATACAGGTCCTGCGGGATATTGCGCAGCCCGGCCAGCAGCAGCAGCACGTTGAAGCCGTTGGTCCACCAGATCGTCACCAGCGCGACCATCGGCATCACCCAATGCGGGTTCTTGAAGACCGGGATCGGCTTGCCGGCGATCAGTTCAAGAACCGGTTGCAGCACGCCGAACTGGAAATCCAGCATCCATGCCCAGATCTGGGTCACGACCGAGACCGGCAGGATGTAGGGCAGAAAGAACAGCGCCAGCGCCAAGGCCTGCAAGCGCCCCGACAGGCGCTGGACCATCAGCGCGATGCCAAGCGCGATGGCGGTGGTCGGAACAACTGTAAGAAGGACGAAATAGCCGTTGTTCTTCAATGATGTATAAAACAGCTTGTCGGACAGCAGCTCGCGGTAGTTCTGCAGGCCCACCCATTCGCCGCCGCCGATCAGCGTGGCATTGGTGAAGCTTAGCCGGATGACCTCGACGATCGGATAGGCAAAGACCAGCGAAAAGATCGCGACAAAGGGCAGGATCAGGGAATAGGCGACAAGCCGGTGGCGTCGCTGGTTGCGTATCATCGCCATGAAGGGTCCTTTCCGAAGGCGCGCGGCCCCCGGAGCGATGTCCGGGGGCCGCGAGTGTCGTTACTTCATCGCCTTTTCCAGCTCGGCGCGCAGCTGGTCGACGGCGTCAGTGGCGGGCATATAGCCGTGGATCGCCGGCGCGATGATATTGACCGCCGCGTCATAGGTGGGCGAGGCCACGCCCGCGACCGGGCTGCGCGGATCATAAGTGGCGCGGTCGGCCAGGCCCGCATAGTTGGAATTGGGCTTCATCGCCGCAAATTCCGGCGAGGTCGCCACCGGCTTATAGGCCGGAATATGGCCCGCCGCCGCCCAGTCCAGCGAGTGCTTCTCCATCCAGCCGATCAGCTTCATCACGGCCTCGCGCTTTTCCGGGGCCATTTCGGCTTTGCCCTGGATCGGCACGGCCCAGCCATGGCTGTCGGCCCAGTTGGTGTGCTTCTCCAGCAGGGTCGGGATCTCGGCGACGCCCCATTCAAAGCCCAGCTCATTCTTGGCCGACAGATCGACCATGGTGGGAACCTCCCACGCGCCGTTGAAGAAGAAGGCCGACTTCCCCGAGGTGAACAGCGCGACCGAAGCCTCGTAAAGCGCCTGTTCCGGCTGCCAGCCATTTTCGGCCCATTTGGTCATGATCTCGACGGCGCGCACGGCCTTGTCGGCGCTGTCGCCGGGCAGGACCTGCCCATCGGCCGAGATCAGCTCTCCGCCCTGTTGGGCCAGCAGGGTGTAAAAGACGCGATAGACCCCGCCATCGTCGCCGGTCGCGTAGGAAATCGGCGCGGTCGAGCCATTGGCCTTGGCGGCGGCAAGGGCGGCCTCGAATTTCTCGAGCGAGTCGATGCCGGTCAGGTTGCCCTCGGCGTCAAGGAAGGGCGTCCCCTTCAGCAGGTTCTTGTTATAGAACAGAACCGTCGAATGGATGTCGAACGGCACGGCGTAAAGCGTGCTATCCGGACCCTTGGCGGCCTCCAGCGCAGGGGTGTAGAAATCGTCCTTCGCCAGACCCGCTATCTGCAGGTCGGCGTCCGTGATCGGGGTCAGGATGCCTTCCTTCAACCCCATCGGCAGCCGGGACAGGTGATAGGTCATCACATCCGGGCCTTGCCCCACAGCGGCCGAGGTCCGCACCTTGGTATAAAAGGGCGTGCCCCATTCCAGCGTGGTCGCATTGACCTTGATGTCGGGGTTTTCGTCGTTGAACTGCTGGATCAGCGCCTTCATCCGCGCGCCGTCGCCGCCGGCGAAGAAATCCCACCAGGTGATCGTCTGTTGCTGCGCCATGACCGGCATCGCACCCGACAGCAGTGCCGCCATGGCCAGCGAGGTAAACAGTTTCATTTTTCTTCCCTCCTCCATTGGCCGGACCTCCCAGTCCGGTTCAAATCAGCGCAGCCGAAGCCCCTCGGGTGCGAAGCAGTAGATCTGTGACGGATCGGCCGAGAGGCGGACCCGCTGCCCATCCAGCCGGTCGCGCAGCCCGCGCCGCTCGAACACGATGTCCGCGCCCGAATTCAGGCGGCAATGCACATAGGCGTTGCCGCCCAGTTCCTCGGCCATCTCGACGGTGACGGGAATCCCGCTTTCGGCCGGGGCCAAATGTTCGGGACGGACGCCAAGGATGACCGTGGTGCCCAGAGCGGGACGTTCCGTAAGGTGTGCTTCCAGCGCACCTTCCTCGCTTGCCACCACGATGCCCTGCGCGCTGTGCCCGGTCACGGTCCCGCTCAGGAAGTTCATCGACGGCGAGCCGATGAACCCCGCGACAAAGCGGTTGTCCGGATCATCATATAGTCGCAGCGGAGCGCCAGATTGCTGCACGACGCCGCCCTTCAGCACGAAGATGTCGTCGGCCAGCGTCATCGCCTCGACCTGATCATGGGTCACATAGATCATGGTCGCGCCGATCTGGTTATGCAGGCGCGACAGTTCCAGCCGCATCTGCACGCGCAGTTCCGCGTCAAGGTTCGACAGCGGTTCGTCAAACAGGAATACCTCGGGCTCGCGCACGATGGCGCGGCCGATGGCGACGCGCTGGCGCTGCCCGCCCGAAAGTTGGGCGGGGCGTTTCTCCAGATGATCGGTCAGTTGCAGGATGCGGGCGGCCTCGCGCACCTTCTCCTCGCGTTCGGCCCGCGATTTTTTGGCCAGCCGCAAGGAAAAGGCCATGTTCTCGGCCACGGACAGATGCGGGTAAAGCGCGTAGGACTGAAAGACCATGGCGACCCCGCGTCGGGACGGTTCGACCGCGGTGACATCGCGGCCGCCGATCTCGATCATGCCCGAGGTCGTGTCCTCAAGCCCGGCGATCATCCGCAGCAGCGTGGACTTGCCGCAACCCGAAGGGCCGACAAAGACGCCGAACTCGCCCTTCTGCACGGTCAGCGACACGTCCTTGATGATGTCTACCGCGCCGAAGGATTTCCGCACATTGCGCAGGACCACGCCCGACATCGGCTCAGACCTTCAGCCGGACGACGTGATAGGACAGGGGGGCCAGCTTGCCGCCCAGGGTCCCGTCATCGACCGCCAGCCCCTTGCCGTCGGCGGGGGCAATCGGCTCGGCATCCGGGCCGTTCGTCGCCATCAGGTCATGGCCCTCGATCACCTTGTGGAACTCGATCGAGGCATCCTTGTAGCCGGTCAGCGACAGGCGCAGGTCCAGCGTCTCGGTCAGGTGGCGGTTGACGATGAACACCGTCACCGTGCCGTCTTTCGTAACCGCGCTGATGTCCAGGAAATCGACATCCGAGGCGACCTCGCAATCGTATTTCGGCCCATCCACCGCGACCCGCAGCGCGGTGCCACGCCCGTAAAGCGAGGCCAGCTGATAGGGCCAGTAGATCGACTGCCGCCACGCCTTGCCGCCCTTGTCGGCGCGGATCGGGGCGATCACGTTCACCAGCTGCGCGATGCAGGCGATCTTGACCCGGTCCGAACGGCGTATGAATTCGTTCAGCAGGCCCGCGACGAACAGCGTGTCCTCGAAGGTGTAGTTTTCCTCCAGCAGATCGGGGGCCTCGGGCCAGTCCCATGTCCGCCAGCGCCGCGAGTCCTCTTCGCGGCGATGATACCAGACGTTCCATTCGTCAAAGCAGATATGGACGTCGTTCTTGGCCCGCTTCTTGGCCTTGACGAAATCGATGACGCCGCCAATCGCGTTGATATAGCGGCCGGTCTCCTCGATCTTGCCAAAGAAGTTCAGCGTATCGCGCGAGGAATTGCCGAAATACTTGTGCAAAGAAATGTAATCGACATGCTCGTAGCATTCCTCCAGCACCGAGCGCTCCCATTCGGGATAGGTCGGCATCTGGTCGTTGGACGATCCGCAGACGATCAGCTCGGCATCCGGCGTCATCGCACGCAGCGCCTTCGCGGTCTCATCGGCCAGACGGCCATATTCGCGGGCGGGCTTGGCACCGATCTGCCACGGGCCGTCCATCTCATTGCCCAAGCACCACATCTTGACGTTGTAGGGCTTATCGACCCCGTGGCTGCGGCGCAGATCCGACCAATAGGTGCCACCGGGATGGTTCACATATTCCATGAAGTTGCGGGCTTCCTCTATCCCGCGCGAACCAAGGTTAACCGCCAGCATCATGTCGATGCCCAGATCATTGGCCCAGGTGGCGAATTCGTTGATCCCAACCTGATTGGACTCTTTGCTGCGCCATGCAAGGTCAAGGCGCACCGGGCGGTCCGCCTTGGGTCCGATCCCGT
Organism: Paracoccus litorisediminis; assembly: GCF_009711205.1. Lineage (GTDB taxonomy): Bacteria > Pseudomonadota > Alphaproteobacteria > Rhodobacterales > Rhodobacteraceae > Paracoccus > Paracoccus litorisediminis. The sequence goes on from NZ_WMIG01000007.1 coordinate 169,434, forward strand.
CTTCCCAGTTATAGGCCGAGACGAAATTGCCGCCCGGATAGCGGATCGCCGGGATTTTCAGATCGCGGACGAACTGCGCCACATCGCGGCGGAAACCGTGCTGGTCGGCCTGCGGATGTCCCGGCTCATAGATGCCGGAATAGATGGCGCGGCCCATATGTTCGATGAAAGCCGCATAAAGCCGGTCATCAATGTTGGAAATCGCGAAATCGCGATGGATGGCGGCGTTAACCCGCATGCTCACTCCCCCTCTATTTGTCCTACAAATAGAAAGCGACCCAAGCGCTGTCAAAGGGAATCTGACGATGAGGAAAAAGAAGCGGCCGGCACGATCATGGATCGGCCGGCCGTCAGTAGAATTTACAGTTTTATTAAATAGTTAGCGGCTATATGCGATCTCTCCGCCGATGATGGTTTGATCGACCTTGGTGGCGTGGACATCGCGCAGCGGGACCTCGAAGGGATCTTTTTCGACCACGATCATGTCGGCGGCCTTGCCGACCTCAAGGCTGCCGGTCAGGTTCGACAGGCCTTTGCCGCGCGAGGCACGGATCGTGTAAAGGTCAATGGCTTCTTCCAGCGTCACCGCACCGGCGGCCGCGAATTTCTCGGCGCTGCCGCCCTCGACCTCGCGCGTCACCATGGTCTCGATGCCGATCCACGGGTTGACCGAGGGGATCACCGGCCAGTCCGAGCCGGGAATGACCAGAGCGCCGGTATCGATCAGCGCGCGCACCGGCCAAGACTGGTTGGCGCGATCAGGGCCGACCGCCGTCATGATGCTTTCATTGATCGGGGCAGGGGCGAACAAATAGGGCGAGACATCGAAGGTCGCGCCCATCGCTTTGGCGCGGGCCATATCCTCGGGCTTGACCAGATTGCTATGGGCCACGTCATGCAGCGTGCCGCCAAAGCCATTTGCTTGGCGCGCCGCCTCGATGGCGTTCAGCGCGGCCCGGACCGAGCCGTCGCCCGCCGCGTGCATCTTGACCTTCAGCCCCATCGCGTCGAAGCGCTTGACCAGCGCGGTCAGCTCGTCTTGCTCGATCAGCAACATGCCATGCGTCCCGGCATGGTCATGAGCTTTCGGATCGGCATCGGCATAGGGTTCCAGCATGGCGGCGGTGTGACCCTCGGTCGGCACGCCGTCGAGGAACAGCTTGACGCAATTGGGCGAAACCTTGTCGCGGGCATAGCGGTTGCGATGCGCCAGCAGCGCGTCCGAGGCCGCGGCCTCGGCGGGATGCCAGTTCAGGCAAAGCTGCGCACGCTGCTTCAGCACGCCGCTATCGGCGGCTTCGGCCCAAGCGGCAAGCTCGGCCTCACCACGCTCGGACCCGGCCGAGGCTTCGGTGAACGAGGTGATACCATAGGACAGCATCTCGTTCAGCGACCATTTCAGCGCGGCGGCCAGTTCTTCGTTGTTCGGTGCCGGAACCAGACGGTCGACCAGATAGCCCGCGCGTTCCAGCAACATGCCGGTAGGCTCGCCATTGGCGTCGCGCTCAATGATGCCGTCCTCGGGGTTCGGCGTGTCCTTGGCATAACCCGCCAGTTCCAGCGCCTTCGAGTTGACCCAGCGGTTATGGCCGCTGGTGTCGCGCAGCACCACCGGGTTGTTCGGCGCGACGCTGTCCAGATGCGCGCGCGTGGGTTTCTCGCCAAGCGCGGGTTCGTTCCAGTAGCCGCCGACGATCCATTCGCCCTCCTTGCGGGTCTTGGCGCAATCGGCGACGGCCTTCAGCACGGTTTCTACCGTCGCATCGGGGGCGAAGTTGCAGTTCCGGCTTTCGATCCCGGCAGAAAGCGAATGAACATGCATATCATGCAGGCCCGGCATCACCGTGCGACCGTTGAGTTCGATGATCTTGGTCGCGGCTCCTATCGCGGGTGCGATTACGGCATCGTCCCCGATGGCCATGATCTGGCCGCGCGCATCGACGGCAATGGCCTGTTCGACACCGGCGGGGGTGTGGACGCGGCCACCCTTCAGGACCAAAGCCGCTTCCTCGGCTGCCATTGCAGCCAGCGGCGCAAAGCCAATGACCGCGCCCATGGCCGAAGTCAAAAATGCGGCCCGAAGGCGGGATCGCGAGATCATGGATAATTTCCCTGAAGATGACGTTTTGACGACATGAATGCCGATCCTTGGGCCAGCCGTCTTGGACTGCTGCGTCACTGCCTTGGCTCCATGCGCCATCCGGATGGAATGGAACGGCGCCGTGCCGCAGCGTCATGCGGCCTACCCTGCAAACGGGTCCATATCGGAAGGGGTGTGCTTCGGCGGTTACAGCCGGGCGTGACCTTTTTCCAAACGCATCACACGCTGATTTTCGCACTATATTCAGGTATCATAGGAGGCGGCACCAAACGTCAGCCCGGAATCCACAACTCAGGCGTGGCACCGCAAGCTGACCGTGGCTTACCGAAACGACACGCGCATATCCGGTCCCTTCGACCCGGCGACAGCCAAGGCCCGGACCGTCCTTGTTCAGAAGTTCCTCATGTTGCGAGGGAAGCCGTGATTTCACCTTGCAGGGGCAGGGGATGCCCGCCCTCGGCAAGGCGATGACATCAGAAACGGAGAACAGTGATGCAGAAGAAGCTTCTTATACTTGCTCCGGGTCTCTGCCTTGCCGCGCTGCCGGGCTGGGCCGAGGACCTGACCTTCACCCATCCCTCGGGCGCGACCGCGACCTTCTATGGCCAGTTGAACCTGACCTATCAGCGCGTCGATGATGGCGAGGAGTCCTTTGACGATTTCGTCGACAACGGCAACTCGGTCAGCCGTCTGGGCTTCTGGGTCGACGTGCCGATGGGTGAAAACAAGCTGCGCTTCAATTTTGAAACCGGGCTGGGCTTCAAAACCACCTCGGATACCAACCAGATCGACGATCCCGATTGGATCGACTGGCAAAGGACCGATCTGCGGAAATTCGAGGCGGTCTATATTGCGAACTTCGGCTCGGTCTGGATTGGTCAGGGCAGCATGGCCACCGATGGCGTGGCCGAGATCGACAATTCCGGCACCAGCGTTGTCGGCTACGCCAACCTGCCCGATACCGCCGGTGGCTATGAATTCCGCGATGGCGATACCCTGTCCGGCGTTTCGATCGGGGACACCTTCAAGGATTTCGACGGCTCGCGGCGTTTCCGCGTCCGTTATGACACGCCCGAGTTTTCCGGCTTCACCTTCTCGGCCGCCTATGGCGAGGAAATTCTGGCCGAGGATGACGACGCCACCTACTACGACGTGGCTCTGCGCTATGCCTATGACACCGACGTCTACAAGGCCGCTGCCGGGATCGGCTATGCGTGGAAAAGCGACGATGACGACGATACCGAACAGCTGGTCGCCTCGACCTCGATCCAGCATTTGCCGACGGGCCTTAGCGCGACGCTGGCTGCGGGGGACGGGCGGGATGACAATGGCAGCTACGGCTATATCAAGCTGGGCTGGGCGGGCGACCTGATCGATTACGGCAGCACCGCCGTGTCCATCGACTATTTCGACGGCTCTGACTACGTGATTTCGGGGTCGGATTCGAAATCCTGGGGCATTCAGGCGGTCCAGAAATTCGACGATTACAATCTCGAGGCCTATCTGGGCTATCGCGAGTACCAATTCGACGACGATACCGGCGCAGACTATCAGGATATCAGCGCGTTGCTGCTGGGAACGCGTTGGAAATTCTAAACGCGCCCCACAAGGAGACGCCGGTTGGACAACCCAAAGGACAGGCCGGAACAGTTTGACGCGCGGGTGACCGATCTGGTCATCCGCTTGGTCCTGCTGGGGTTTTTCACCATACTGGCGCTGGCGATGCTGCGGCCATTTCTGCCGATCATCATCTGGGCGATCGTGCTGGCCGTGGCGCTGGCCCCCTTGCATGTATGGCTGGCCCAGCTGCTGGGCGGCAGGCGCAAGCTGGCGGCGATCCTGCTGACTCTGGCCGCTTTGGCCATGGTCCTGGGGCCGGTTGCCGCGCTGATGGGCAGCCTGTTCGAGACCGTCCACAAACTGGTCGAGGGCTTCCGCACCGGCAGCCTGCACCTGCCTAAACCGCCGCAACGCCTGTTGGACCTGCCGCTGATCGGCGCGCAGATCCGCGAGTTCTGGGGCCATGCCTCAACCGGCCTCGAAACCTTCCTGGTCCGCTATCGCGAGTTCATCGCGCCGTTTGGCGCAAGGGCGATTGGCCGGGTATCCGAACTCAGCTTCGATCTGATCAAGTTCATCATCTCGATCGTGATGGCCGGGCTGCTGCTGGTTCCCGGCCCCGAGCTGGCGATCTGGGGACGACGCGTGGCCCGCCGCCTTGTCGCCCCGCGTGGCGACAAGTTCGTCGATCTGGCTACAGTGACAGTTCGCAACGTCTCGCGCGGGGTGGTAGGGGTCGCGATGGTGCAGGCCAGCCTGATCGGGCTGGTATTGCAACTGGCGGGGCTGCCCAGTGCCGGGCTGCTGGCGCTGGTGATCCTGATCCTGTGCATCCTGCAGCTTGGCCCGGCGCTGGTCGTGCTGCCACTGCTGATCTGGGCATGGTTTTCGTTCACGACGGGGCATGCGCTGCTGTTGACCGTCATCCTGCTGCCGCTGACCTTTCTGGACAATGTGCTCAAACCGATGCTGATGGGCCGGGGTCTGTCCACGCCGACATTCGTCATTTTCCTGGGGTTGGTGGGCGGCACGCTCAGCTTTGGCCTGACCGGGCTATTTCTGGGTCCGGTGGTACTCGCGGTCTTCCACGACCTGCTGATGACCTGGCTGCAATATGAGCCAGAGGATGGAACTCCACACATTAAATGACTTTTGAGTGGCGATTTTCACAACTAACGCATTGATATTTATAATACTGCATTCAACATAACTTGTTTGTTCTCCACATTTCAAATGCCTACCAAAAGGGTGGCCACAAAACGAAAGAAGCCGCCCGAAGGGCGGTCTTCAAGTGATGTAGCTCGTCATTGGGTCGGACAGACCTGCCAACAGGCGGAATGCGGAAAATATCGGTTGCGACCGTTCTCAGATTGGCGTTGCGACCGGATAAGTCGGATATTCAGGCTTTGGCAGAAGTCACTTGATAGACGCCCCTTGGTGTCGCGATGCTGCGGTCTGCAGGCAACGCAATATGCCCCGCCGAGCATAGTTCTCGCTTCGATTGCATTCGAACGCGGCTTTCGAATGCCTCGGGGGACTGTCCCGCGGTTCGAGCGGGCCGCGTCGCGACGTCTATCGAGTCTACGCTGAAGTTCGCGCTGGACGATCTGATGGGTTGCGTTCATCACGCCGACGAACTCAACATTCTGACCTGACCGCTCGCTGTGATCCTGACAGCAGAGATCGAGGCGACGTCCCGTTCTGTCTCAGATTGGTCGTCGAGGTGACCCCCGCTGCCGAACTCGGCGAGAGTTCCCAGCATTTCAGCTGCGCGGATGGCTGCATCAAGGGCTTGAGTATCGAGCCATGCCAACCCTTGGTGTCGCCCGAGCCGCCGGATGACGTAGTTCTGAAGGAGAGACACCGGTCGTTTCTTTAAACTGGAGGCCATCATCCGAAGCTCGCCACAACCATCAGTAAATTCCTCAACGAGATTCCCGGGCGCATTGTGGTCGCCCGCGCCTTTCGCCGCGTGATGAGCGGCAAGCTGTGCCGGAAGCAGGTCCGAACTGTTGCGATCCACCAGATCAGCAGATCGCAGCGCTGCCGAATAACCCGACGCGTCATCGTCTGCCAAGCATAGAGGGCAGGCACGGCTTGGTTGGGCCGACGCAGGTTGCATCGTAATCTCTTTTAGCCAACCCTAGCCATGCGCCAATCCGACCGATCGAGCGTGTTGTTAAAAATGTCCATCGGCGACTCACAAGTGAGTTCGCAGAGATGGCCTTTCATATGGGTCGCCGGCGCGAAAGGTTTCCGGCTCGATGTTGAAGTCGAGCAGAAAGGGTTCCAGCGGGTCCCGGATGTGAAACGCTGTAAGGCGTGTGGCCCGTGAGACTGAGGTTTCCCCACAACGATACCAAGCTGCGCGCCGTCACCCGCGCCGAGGGGGCCTCAGTCTGGTTCTTCATATCTGCCGACCTGGTTGGCGACGACACCGGCGCGGAGATTCCTCTGGAAGCGTGCCGAAGGCAGAGTAGTTCTTGGCAGATCGTGGTTATCACACCGACTTCCCGCGGAAAGCCTTGAAAGACAAAGAGATAAAAGTTTGCATCCCCGATCCGAAAATCCCGCAAGAAACCCTTGAAATATGACAAGCGACGCTTCAAAAGGCGCAGCCGGATCGAGATCATGTTCGGTCGCTTGAAGGACTGGCGACAGATCGCCACCCGCTACGATCAATCGTTTTCAGCCATCCCCCTCGCTGCCACCCTCATGTTCTGGCTCTGAAATTCAATGAATCTGAAGCCTTGCCAAAAGCGTGGAAACGCCCTGCCAATTCCGCGCGATGGCCGCGATTTTCAAAGCGTTTTCGGTGCGGGGGGAATTAATCGGACCGGGACGGCTTCAGAAGCTGGCCCCGGTCTGACCATGGTGCCCGTGCGGGTGAGGGGGGGCGCTCGGGGAACCAAAAGCCCGTTTAAGCGGCTCAATTTGACGCCCGGCGACTGAAACGACGCGCAAAGGCGGCTGCTCTGGCCATACATTCCGCAACCTTACTGCACCGCGCCGTCCTTTGTCCTATTCGCACAGAAAGTCGGCAACAATCATGGGCTTCACCAAGACGCGCCCCCTGCGAGCCGTCTTGCCATGGCTCCTTTTCGGCCAAAGGACCGGACTGAGCCGCGCCAACCTAGCATATGTTCCACGCTCCGGAAGCCGCTGACGCTTATTTCGACAGGCAGGAAAAACTTTTTTTGCTTATATTTTAGCTTTTTAATTTTGATCGTCACATCTTCGGTCGCTCGCCTCTAGCGCGATGTTAACTTTCTCGGTAGGGGGAGGGGGTCAAGCTATCCCGATTGTCCAGCTAGACCGTGTCATACGACCAGGGAAAGTTGTCATATCCCTGTCGTCCTAAGCGTCCATATGTAAGAGGTCGACGACCTCGTTTATTAGTATGTTGTTTTTAATGGAATATATTATGCACAGAGAGTTGGAATGCCTACGTTCATCGTCGATAGCCATGCGCTGGATCTTGCTCGTGGCCTTCTGCCCGAAAACGTCGAGATTGCAGCGCTCGATCTGAAGCGCGATCAGGAACAAATTGCGTACCCGGCCAGCGGTGCGGTGACCGGTGCAATCGCACTGGCCGGAAACACGGAAAAGTTGCGTGCGGCCTTGGCCGATGGGCCTTTTGCCAAGCTTGGGTTGGTGGAACTTGACCCCGCCCAGCCCGATCTGGCGTCAGGGGCATTGCTACGGCTGCTGATGAACGAATTGACCGCCTCGCATCGCGAGGTCGGCGAGGCGCGTTCGATTGCCGCGCAGCTGCGCTCGGAGAGCATCGGCGTCAAGACGCGCCTGCGCGAGATCGAGAACCTGCTTTACAGTCTGGGCAACCCGCAGCTGTCCAATGCTCTGGCCTGGCAGCCGACCGGCAGCATGCTGGTGCTGGCCAAGGGGCAATCGGCTTTTCAGGTTCTGCCGATCAACGCGGTCAGCCTGACCGCTGTCGATCTGTGGTTCCCGCATCTTGTCCTGCCTGTGATCGATGAGCTGGAGGTCACGCTTGAGGATGCCGCAGGCCAGATCTACCCGATGCAGGCCGTCAGTCCCGACATGGGGATCGAAACCGGCTGGATGCGCTTCGCTCTGCCCGAGCCGATTGCGGGCGCAGGCCGGGACTGCCGTCTGCGGCTTGTCTGGACCGGCAGCGGCACCATCACCCTTGGGTTGGGACAACCTGTCCCGGATTATCGTTTCCGGGCCACGCTGAACTCCGGGACCTCGCCCGACTCAACGCTTGCGATCCGGGTCTGGCAGTCGCTTGGCGGCGTGCGCCTGCCCAGCTGTGCCCCCGCCTATTCAAGGGGCCGCGGCCTGTCCATACGCGAGGCCGAGTTCGTCGGGCCTTCGGCATTGCCAGTGCCCGAGCTATTCGCCCTGCCGATGATGGCAGCGGATCATGTTTCAACGGCTTTCTGGGAAAACGAGGATGCAATCCTTGTCCACCCGTCCCGCAGCGGGCCGGCCTGCGCGATCATCCGTGGCGTCGAATTGGCGGGACTGTCGCATATTTCGGCGCTGGTGACCGTGGGCCATGTCCGCGCGCCCAGCCTGAACTTTGCCGTCGGCGTCGCCCCGCACGGGCTGGTCGACGAGGATGGTTTCTGGCAGCGGCGCATGGGGTCGTGGGTGACGGGCATGCCACCCCGCGGCTGGGGACAGGCGCATTGCATCCCGGTCGAGCCGATCACCGGCAAGGCCGATATCCTGCTGGCGGTCTCGCTGGCGACCGATGTGCCGAATGATCTGAGCTGGGGTCTGTTCCGGGGCTTCCGCTTTTCACGCGGCGACCAGGCAAGCGCCTGGCAGCAGCAGGCAACTCCAGCCTATGCGGGGCAAGCATGAGCCGCGGCAAACGCACTCTCAGTTCGGTCAGCGCGGCGGGCAGCCGCAAGGGAACGGCCATCAGCGTGGTCATCCCGATCAAGGGCCATCCGGTGCTGCTCGACGATGCCATCGCATCGGTGCAGCGTGACATTCAGGCCGGGACCATCCAGCGGCTGATCGTCGTGAACGACGGATGCAGCTATGCCGAAACGCTGGAGAGCCTGGCCGCCTGGCAGGCCTTGCTGGGCAAGGGGATGCAGGTTCTTCACTGTCGTAACGCCGGACTGAGCGCGGCCCGCAATCGTGGGATTGACGCCGCGCTGAAGGCCGATCCCAAGCTGGATGCGGTTTTCCTGCTGGATGCTGACAATATTCTGGCGCCGGACGCGGGCGAGGCCATGCGTCGCCTGCTCAAGAGCCACCCGCAGGCCGATTGGTTCTATCCCGATTTCGATTTCTTCGGGCAGAATGGTCACTATATTACGGACCGCAATCATGAGCTGCTGTTTCACGCCCAGATCAACATCTGCGAGGCGGGCAGTCTGATCCGTCGCCGGGTCTTCGATGCGGGCATCCGTTTCGACGAGGATATGAAGCGCGGCTACGAGGATTGGGATTTCTGGCTTTCGGCGGCGCAGGCCGGGTTCAGCGGCCAGTCCGCGGCCCAGCCCCTGCTGCTTTACCGCAAGCGCCCCGTCAGCATGCTGAGCAACTCGCATGATGCCGATGCCGATCTGCGCCGTTATCTGGAACAGAAACATGCGTGGCTGTTCAACACCCCGAAGCTGCTTGCACTCGAGGCCGCGCGTTTCCCGCGCTTCGCGGTGATCGAGGGCCACGGAAGCACCGTCCGACTGCAGACCGATCCCGACCAGAGCCGCGAGATCACCCCGCAAGAGCTTGAGCGCCAGATCATGGCGCATTTCGCCGAGCCCTTTGCCAATCACGCGCCCGCCTATCTGGTCTTCCTGCGTGAGGGCGTCTCGGCCCGGCTGCTGGAAAATCGGCTGCTACACAGCTTCTTCTGGAATGCCGAGCGTCGCTGGGCGCGGGCCGAGAAGCGGCCCAGCTTCGATCTGTTCTATCTGGAGACCTCGGCCAGCGGCCATCGGATCAGCAATGACCGCGGCACTCCCGACCGTCTGGCGGACGGGATCGTGATCGACCTGAATGCGGTCTATGACCTGTTCATGAGCTCGGACGAAGAGGCGCTGCGGCGCATCGATCAGACCTCCTCGGGCTTCCGCGTGCGCAGCTGGTCGATGTCGCTCGAGCATATGGCGCGGCTCGATCTCAAGTCCGCGAGCGGACCCGAACTGTTGCGCAGCTTCATTCTGCAGCTCAGCCGCAGCCGGTTCCGCAATGCGCTGGGGCAGCGCTGGGAATGGCGCGAGCAGGGCGGTGCCATTGATCGCGGCACGGCGGTCCAGATCCCGCGCAAGATCTCGGGCGGGGGCGTGGTCTTTCCGCTGCTCAAGCGGCCCGGCATCCGCGACATCGCCTTTGTCTTGCCGATCTTCGATTTCGGCGGCGTCGAAAAGGTCGTGGCCTCGATGGCGCGCGAACTGGCGCAGAACGGCTATCGCTGCCATCTGGTCGTGGTCAGCGACCGGCCGATCCATCCTGATGGCTGGGCGTTGCAGGCGTTCACCACCGTGAACTGGATGCCCGATCCCAGCGCCATCGACTGGACCGGCACCGAGTTCCTGGGGACGTCGGAGCCCAGCTGGGGCAATGGGGATGAAAAAGCCGATCTGATGGGGCTGCTCTCGTCGATGGACGTGGTGATCAACGCCCATTCCGGCGCGCTGCACAAGGTGGCCGACCACCTGCGCCGTCGTGGGATCACGATGATCGATCACGAACACCTGCTGGAACGCAGCACCTATGGCCGGAGCTATGGTCCGCCGAAACTGGCCCTGGCCTACGAATATGCCTATGACCTGATCATCACCTGCTCCGAGGCGCTGCGGATCTGGATGCATGGCCACGGCATCCCGCGAGAGAAGCTGATGGCGGTGGTCAATGCGCCGGGCTATCCGCTGCCCGCCGGCACCGCTCGCACGGTCATGGAGGATCGCGCCAAGCGTGATCCCGAGGCACCGCTTCGCGTCCTGTTCATGGGGCGGCTGGACCCGCAAAAAGGCGTGCACCGCCTGTCGGCGATCTATCACGGGCTGGCGCTGCATGCGCCTCAGATCAGCCTGACCATCGCCGGTGGCTCGGTCGTCGATACGGCCGAGGCCGATTTCTCATTCCCGCATGAGACCCAGATGCTGGGTCCGGTACGTGGTCAGGAGGCGCTGACCCGGCTGCTGGCCGCGACGGACGTGATGGTTCTGCCCTCGCATTACGAGGGCCTGCCGCTGTCCGTTCTGGAAGCCCAGCGTTGCGGGGTCGTGGTGCTGGCCACGGATGTCGGTGCCATGGATGAGGCGATCCAGCATGGCAGCACAGGCTTCGTCCTGCCCGAGATCGGATGCGAAGACAGCTTTGTCCATATGATTATGACCCTGGACGAGGACCGGTCCCTTCTGGGGCAGGTCTCGCAGAATGCCTCACGCATGGCGCGCGATTGGTCACTGGCCGTCGCACCCTTGCTGGCCTGGTTGAAAAGGCAGGAGGGCGGTTTGACCGCCGAGAGGGACGAGATGGGAGAATTTGATGTTTGCAGGAGTAAGATGTAATGACCCTTTATGAAGCCGCGATGCGAAACTTCCAGGCGGCCGCAGATATTCTGGAAGCACTTCAATCCACACGTCTCGACCTGGTCGGCGAGGCCCGCAGCGGCCTGATCGGTCGGCCCCGTCTGGCCCTGAGCGGGGGCTACAATGACGTGACGCCGACATTCGGTGCCTGCCTGCCGACCAATGGCCGGGCAGAATTGCTGATCGCCGACAGCGGCACCGGGGTCGAGCTGCGCTGCACCGGCATCGACTGGCTTACCCTTGAGGGAACGCTGGCCGAGCCGGTCCCCGCCGAGCTTTGCTACATCGAAATGCAGGTCACCTCTGATCGGCCGCAGATCGCAGACGTCTTCCTGCGCGAGTTCATCGAAGACGGGTCGGTGCGCGACTCGGGCCATCTGGAATGCCATCTGGATCTGGACGCGGTCTCGGTCTGCAAGCTGCCGTTGCCCGAGATCGAGGATGACGTCACCAGCCGCCGCGTGATCATTCACCTGCGTCAGCCTGCGGCGCGCCTCATCCTCGACCGTCTCGCCATCACCCTGACCTGACCGGTCCGATGCCGACAGCGACAAAGACCTTCTGCAACGCGAAAGGCTTTCAGCCATGCAGATGAACTTGGATTTCTGCTTCATGGACGATGCACGCATCGTGGCGGTCGCGGGCTGGACCACCCAGCCCCGGCCCCATCTGCGCCTGCATGTCGATGACAAGGTCCTGACCCCGATCGCGGTCACGCGGCATGTCCGCCGCGATCTGCGCAGCAATGAGCCGATGGGACTGGTCGCGCTTTTCGACCTGTCCCAACTGAGCGGGGGAAGTGGCTTCGAAAAAGCCAGCATCCACTTGGCCGACGGCTATGACTTCACCGAGATCCACCATCCTCGGCTGATCGAAGATGCGTCCCATCTGGTCGAAGTCGGCGTGGACGAAGTGTTCTTTGCGCTATTGCGCCTGATCGCCCAACGGCGATTGGTGCTGTCCGATGAACGGCTCGGGCGCGATATCTGTGCTCGCCTGCGCGTGGCCCCTTCGGCCGCGCGCGAAACCGAAAAACATGTTCTGGCGATTGATCGTTGCCAGATGACCGCATCCGGGCAGGGCGCGGTCATCGGCTGGTTCCTGCCGGCAAACGCCTCGGCCGAGCCGCTTTGCGCGCTTGCCATCGAGGACGAAACGATTGTGCCCGTCGATCTGCTGCCCGGCAGCATGGCGCGCGCCGATCTATCAGCCTACGCGCCGCGCTATCGTTTCAGCGGCCATGACGGTTATTGCGGTGGCTGGCGATTCCCCAGCCCTCCCTCGGGTGCGGCGCGCTTGCTGCTGATGGTTCCGGGCGAGGATTTCCTGCCCGGCGTTCTGGTCCCGATCGAAACCGTCCCTGCTGCCGATCTGGCCCAGCATGTGACGCTGGCCACGCTGGGGATCGACGACATTTCCGATCGCGATCGCCTGCGCCGCGCAATGCTGCCTCATATGCTGTCCATGCCGCGTCCGACTGAGACGGAGGACGACAAACCGGGCGACGGCGAGACCCTGCTGATCCTCGACCATGATCTGGCCGACGGCGATCTGCGCGACGTGCTGCGCCGCATCGGGCCGCATCTTCCGGGCCGGTTGAGCCTGCAACTGTTGCGCCCGCGCCTGACCGGCGTGTTGCAGAACGCCATCAACGGCGCTGCGCGCGAGATCTCCGCCGGGTTGGACCTGCAGGAGGTTTCGCTGAACATCGCCCGGCCGGAGGTGATGCCCGACCGCGTCGTCTTTGCGCGCAGTTCGGTGCTTTTCCAGTTCGACCTGAAACCGATCTTCGCCCGCGAACCCGTATGCGCGCGCGTCACCTTGCTGGACCCGATCGGCACGGTTCTGGCAACCCGCACCGCTCAGGCCGAGCGCTTTGCCCGCGATCTGCTGCCCTTCGCCCTGTCGATGCCCGCCGCGCAGTTTTTCGCGCAGTTGGGTCAGGTCCCGGAATGCTTCCTGACCGAAGAGGCGCGCTTGCGGCTGCTGGCCGAGGCGCTGGTCCTGCAGGGCGCGGCCGAGCTCTCCCGCGCTGATATCTATCGCTACTTCGAGGGCAAATCGGGCCCGCATTGCGAAAACTTCGTCGATGGCCGCGACTGGCATGCCTTCGACGCCCATAGCCGCCAGCTGATCGAGGAGGCCAGCGCATGAGCCGCACGGTCATCGTGTCCCATTCACATCCGAACCTGCGCTATGGTGGGGGCGAGGTTGCAGCCTATCGTCAGTTCGAACACTTGCTGGCGCAGGACGAGGATGTCATTTTCGTCGGCTCAACCATTGGCCCCGAGGACAGCGCCAAGTTCTTCGGTCCCAGCCAGCAGGTCCTGAGCTTTGGTCCGCGCGATTTCTGTCTGCGCGGGCGTGGTATGGATTCCTTTACCATGGAACATGCCGAGGTCCGCGACGAGGACTGGATCTTTGAATTTCTGCTGGCGTTGCAGGGCGATGTCTATCATTTCCACCACTTCTGGAACATCGGCGCGGGCACCATCCGCCGCCTGCGTGCGGCGCTGCCGAAAGCGAAGTTCATCTGCACGCTGCATGAACTGACCGCGATCTGCGCCAACCACGGCCAGATGGTGAAGCGTTCGGGCGAGCTTTGTTACGCGTCCAGCGAGGTCGCCTGCGCCGCCTGCGTCGCGCGTCCGCCGATCGATTTCGTCCTGCGCAAGACGCGCATGCTGGAGATGCTGGGCCTGTTCAACCACTTGCTTTCGCCAAGTGAATTCCTGCGCGAACGCTTCGAGGATTGGGGCGTGCCCAAGGGCCGGATCGCGGTGATCGAGAACGGTCTGGACCACCATGCCAGCTTCCGTCCCGAGACCGAGGCCGAGCTTCTGGCCAAATCCGGTCGCTTCGCCTTCTTCGGGCAGGCGACGCCGACCAAGGGTCTGGATGTTCTGATCCGCGCGGCCGCGCTGATCGAGGCACGGGACGAGGCCCCGGAATTGCCACTGAGCATCGAGATCCACGGCGTGGACAAGGACAGTTTCACCCGCATGTGGCCCGATCTGGAAATTCCCGATTGCATCCACTTCCGCGGCCGCTACCGCCCGCAGGATTGCGTCGACATCATGCGTGGCTATGGCTGGATCATCATTCCCTCGGTCTGGTGGGAAAACTCGCCGGTGGTGATCCAGGAGGCGCGCGCCGCAGGTACGCCCATGATCGCCTCGGACATTGGCGGCATGGCAGAAAAGACCGCAGGCTGGGGCCTGCAGTTCCGTGTCGGTGACCCGGCCGCTTTGGCTTCGGCCATCATGTCGGTCCATGGCCAGCCGGATGCGCTGCTGGTCCATAAATCCCGCATCACACCACCGCTTGGACTGGAGGAATTCGCCGCAGAGTGGATGGAAGCGTGCGAATTGCGCAAGTCCGTCAAAGCAAGAAAGCTCGTCGGGGCCTGAAATCTTTCGGGCCCCACGGCAGCAAAACCTCAATGAAGTTAGCGCTCACAGCACTTAGTAAAAGGAATGCAGGTTCATGAAGATCGGACTACTCTGGGAAAGCAAGGATTGCGGTCTCTACTCGAACGCCGCCTTTGACACGCTTTATCGGCAGATTGGCCATAACAACGGCAATCTGGCATTCGTGCATGCTGTACGCAGCCAGATCCAGGCAGAGATCCAGTACTATCCCTGGCATGTCAGCCCGAAAGTGCTGAATGAAAACGTCGATTTCGTGGTCATTCCCTGTGCGAACCAACTGGGTCAGCATACCGATCTGGGCGGGTTGGCAAAAAATCTTGCGCAGGTGAACAAGCCGATCGTCGCAATCGGTCTTGGCGCTCAGGCCAAGGGCTTCGACTCGGACGTCGAACTGACCGAGGGGACGCGCGCCTGGCTGGACGTGCTGATCGAGAATGGCCAGCGCTTCGGCATCCAGAACATCTATACGCGTGGGCTGTCCGTCGTCGAATGATTTGGAACAGGCGGCCTGATTTTGGACGAGAGGGTCCTGGCGCACCGGTTTGAGATTATGCCGCCTGACGCTGATGGTTCAAGCGGCGGTTCTGGATGGTC
>NZ_WMIG01000070.1 GCF_009711205.1 Paracoccus litorisediminis
GGCGCGCGCTTTGTACACATTGTGCATTTCCTGCCATAGCCCTTTGCTGCCAGATGCGACTCCAGCTGTCAACGCAACCGGAGCTTGCGAAGGGTGCGATGACCGGGAGGCCATCGGTGCGGCGCAAAGGGTCGGTTTGCTTCCATGTCCCAGGCTTCGGGCCAGAGGCCCGGCCGTTTCGGGGCGCCGCGCGCCCGGAGGCTGCCCCTCAGGGCAGCCGCTGCCGAGAGAGGTCACCAAAGGCTAGCGGGCGGGGTTGTGACGGCTGTCCGGCCCCTGCGCGCGTGGCGAGGTGGTGGCGCGGCTTCATCGCCCAAAACGGCGAAGTTACCGCGAAGCGGCGAAAGATTTGCCACGAAACTGGCGGTAAAGCGGATGGCCCAGCATGCAGTTATCCGATCCCAAGACGGTGGCGGCACCCAATGACGCGGTCTCAGCGTGTCGCGGTAGGGAGATCGCAAGCGCTGAACCCCGCGAAATTGACCGGGGCGCGAAGAGAGTTCGCAGAGCGCAAGGTGGAATGTCGCGAGACGGGTTCCGCAGCGCGTGTGCCGCTTTCCGCTGATTGCTTCGCGTTTCTTGTTTCGTGTGTTGTGTGTCGCGCTATGCGGGTGTTGTCTTGCGGAAGGTGCGTTTGATCCCGCGCGGCGGAACCGGAGGAGAGCTGATGCAGAATGGCATTCGTGTCATCACCGCGATGAACCGCAAAGGCGGCTGCGGCAAGACCACGCTGATCATGGGGCTGGCCTCGGCGGCGGCCGAGCGCGGCGAGAGCGT
>NZ_WMIG01000071.1 GCF_009711205.1 Paracoccus litorisediminis
ATGAGTTGCGCCGCCGGGGGCTCATCGTGAACCACAAGAAAGTGGCGCGGATCATGCGGTTGGCTGGATTGGGGGTCAAACCGCGGCGGCGCTATATACGCATGACGGACAGCCGCCATGACCAGCCGATCCATCCTAACCTCTATCGAAACAGGATCCCGGAGCGGCCCGACCAGGTCTGGGTGGCGGACTTTACCTACATTCGGGTCGCCCAGGGCTTCTGCTACCTCGCACTCGACCATTGTTCTTGAACCAATGGCGAACAAGGTCTCATTCCTCGACGCCTGCAGTCGCAAGGTCGTTGGTTACGCGCTGTCGCAGCGCCTGGACACACCGCTGGCGTTGGCCGCGCTTCAATCAGCCGTCACGAGCAGGAGGCCGGCGCCGGGATGCATTCATCACACGGACAGGGGCTGCCAATACGCATCCCAACTCTATCGCGACGCTCTGGACGCTGCTGGTCTGCTGGGCTCGATGAGCAGCGTCGGGAACCCCTATCACAATGCCCAGGCCGAGAGTTTCATGAAGACCCTGAAGGTCGAGGAGGTCTATCTCGCCGGATACGAAACCTTCGCCGATGTCGCCGGCCGATTGCCGGTGTTCATCGAGCAGGTCTACAATACCCGAAGACTGCATTCAGCCCTCAGCTACCCTCCGCCCGAGGAATTCGAAA
>NZ_WMIG01000072.1 GCF_009711205.1 Paracoccus litorisediminis
TTTCGGACGCTTTCGCCCATCTCAAGGCGATCGGCCATGATGCGGGGGCAGCCCCCTTGCTCGAACGCGCCGGGGTGACGCCGGATGCGGGCGTGACCGATCTTGCTGGGCTGCCCAAGGCTGCGACCCTACGCTACTGGGACCGCGAGGCGAGCCTGCGTGATCTGGCCTGAGCGGGAACATCACGATCAGCATCAGGTTGAATGTCACCTACAGGAGGAAGTCACCATGGGTGAGAAACTCGCCCCCCAAACGGCCAACGAGGATTTCAACGTCAAGAACCGCGCTCAGCAAGAAAAGCTGGGCCAAGCCGATCCGGTGTTGAACCCCAAGCAGATGAAGAAATCCAACGAACCCAATGCCGGCGGGCAGAACCGCGAGGCGGGCGACCGCAAGGCCCGGCAGAATGACCGCGCCACCAATGGCGGCGAATAGTCGCGGTGACAGGGGCGCAGTCTGATCGTGGCGACGCCCAACGCGCTGACCAGTCGGAAACGCCGGCTGCATCTGGCCAAGCCCTTCTGGGCGGCGACGAAGCATATCAGCGCACCCAGTATCCCGACCCCATCCGCGCGATCATGGGATGTGATCATCGTGGGTGCCGGGATCA
>NZ_WMIG01000008.1 GCF_009711205.1 Paracoccus litorisediminis
ACCCCACAGCGCCATCGGATACAACGTCCCGAGCGCGCTGCACTTTCCCGGCGGCGTCACCAGCCCGCCGCCATGGCCAAGGCCGGAAACTCCGGCTTTAGATGGTCCAAAATTGGTAGGCAGGGCACAGAAAAGCTACCATCCGGAATCTGCGCTTGAATCATCAGCGGCAGGCGCACAACCCCAAACCAGTATGCTAGAATCCTCGCGTCTTAAATCAGGCCGCCTGTTCCAAATCATCCGACGACGGGCATTCGTGAATGCCTAGTGGGAAACCTGCAGCTCTTGTCGCGACCATAGCTACTCAATGTTCTCCATTTCCACACCCCCGACGGCCTCGTGAGTCAGCACCAGGACAGCGGCACATCCATATACCGGGGTGTGGTTGGGATGCTCTTCGTGCACCTGCTCGGCGCTGCTGTGAGTGCATCAACTAGATGGCATGAGAGGCAAATACCACACGCTAGGCGCCCCACCTAAACAGTTGCCAGAAGCTGCGATCGCGTGTCTCCGCGACCGCCGCGGATCATGGGTCCGTCTTCGAACATTCGCAACCCAGGGTCGATAACGTTTCCTGAACCTTCAGTTCGAAAGATTATAATCCGCAATGTACAAGTTATATGCGGATAAATAAGAATTTACTAGCGAGCATCCGAGTACGCCGGACATAAGTGCCAAAGGGTAACCCACGGGTTACCCTTCATAACCAGCGGCGGTAACCCGTGGGTTACTTGTCGTCCAGGACGGCTTGAAACGCTTCGATAGCGCGCTGCAGCTTACGTCGATCCACCGCCGAAAAATCCGCGTCTGACAAGATACGGCATTCCCCACGACGCGCAGTGACCTTTGCCGCGCCGACATGAAACTCGTACTTCACGCTTTTCGGGCGGGTCTTCTCCTCCGCCTTCTCGCTCGGCCGCTCGGCGGGTTCTTCGAGAAAGCGGCGAAGGATGTCGTTCTGCTCGTCTGCGGTCTCGATCGCGGAAAGCATCTTGATCAATCTCGCAGCAATGCCGGGGCTGGCCTGAAGTTTGCGCGCGACGTCGACACCCAGATTGCGAGACACCGATTTAGGGAAGCGCAGAGCGTCCCCCAATTCAGAAACCAGATGCACAAAACTTCGAATGTAGGATCTCTTCATCTTGTGCAAAGAGGCGTAGAGCCGGCCGACAAGTTCATCCGCGCCCTGCTCATCCAAGCCAATATCTTTCGCGGCCAGGATCGCAACCTGCGCCATCTCGGCAAAGCTCAGGTCCTCACGGATCACGTTTTCTTCGACCATATCGATGTACAGATCGATGCGGCTTTCCGGCCCGTCAGACACGCGCGCCACCACTTTGGCAAAGCGACCGTCTCCGGTTTCCTGGCGAAGTTGCTGAAGCGCGTTCAGCCTCCGCCAACCTTTTTTCAGCTGATACCCGCCTGGCGTCTGATAGACCTCAATGGGTTCTTTCTGGCCGCGCTCACGGATCGACGCCTTGAGCTCCTCCATCTCATCCGACGCCGCCACCGAGGTCAGATCCAGCCGATCACGCGGCAAATCATCCATCCGGACGTCATCCAGCGGGATCGAGACAAGCACCCTGCCCTCATCCTGCGCCTGTCGGAACGCCTTGGCGTCAGCAGCATTCTGGCGGCGCTGCTCGACGAGATTGTCGGTGCTTTCGTTCAAGCTGCTGGCAGCTTCGCGGACGGCTGCGCCCATCGGACCGACATCCCTGCGGCGCGGCGCTACATCAGATGCACTCAGCGGGCCAAAGCCGAACTTGTTCTTGCCACTCATGCCTCAACCTCTTCCTTGACGATGCTGCGCGCCTCCCAAGCGCGAAGCACGGTGTCCTTGAACTCGCCATAGGCCGCGTCGAAGCTTTGGCGCGCGCGCTTCCACGTCTCACGGGTCATCTGCCGATAGTCCTGCTCATAGACCGATTGCTGGAAGCGGCCTGATTGCTCGACAGCCCGGGTCATCTCGATGGCATTGTGGCAGACATCGGCACCAAAAACATTTCGGAACGCGTCCATCATCGCCAGATGCAGTGGGTTCGAAGTCTCGAACCGCGTCATCAACAGCCGGACATCATCGAAACGTTTCGGCAGTCGGATACCTGCATCCTCTGCAACCTTGCCAAACCCGTCCGAGATGTCCTCAAGTGCGTCCCCCAACTGGCCAAGGAAGCTGGTGGTCGAGTCGTACTCCCAATATCCGGGGCCCGAGGGGATGTAGAGGATATCCGCCGCAAAAGCCGCATTGAGCGACTGGTAACCAATAGCCGGCGGGCAGTCGAAGATGATCAGGTCATACTGATCCTCAGGCAGTTCTTCGAGATAGCGAGAGACACAGCCAAAGAAGCTCCAGGCCTTGTGCATGGAACGGTATTGGGCACTGGCGAACTCGACGAAGGCAGCATTGGCGCAGCTGGGAATGATGTCGATCGTCGACCAGGCGGTTTTCTGGATGAAGTCCTGCGCGCGTTGCGAGCCAATCGACTGGACATCGTCCGGCAACTCATCGGCAGCGGGGTAGGGGCAGTCAGCCGGATCGTCATAGGCGGCAACGATCCGGTCGGCCTCGCGGCACAGGTCGCGGCACATGATGCCCCAGACAGTATTCCACTCTTTGACCTCAACCAGACCCATCGAATGGGTCAGAGTTGCCTGTGGGTCGAAATCGATCACCAGCACACGGTAGCCGTCCAGTGCCGCGGCGTTGGCCAGATGCTGGGCCACGACGGTCTTGCCGACGCCACCCTTGAAGTTCGAGACAGCGACGCGCATCGCGCGACCTGCCGGGCGTTTCGGCAGCAGGTTCTTGCCCCGGAAACGCAGACGACGGCGCAGTTCGTTGATCTCGGCCAGTGAGAACCAGCGCTGCCTCCCGTCGTCCTGAACCACGCCCTGCGGGAGCGAGGGATCGTCAGCCAGCTTCTTGCGCAACGTGTCCGCGGGCACGTCGAACATGAACTGGCTAATCTCCCAGATCGAGAACGGACGAAGGATCTTTTTCTCGGCAGGCGAGAAGGTCGCCTTTCTGACCGCAGCCTGCTGGGCAAGGCTGCGTTCGTTCATGGACTGTAGGTCGGAGTGATCGCGCATGACACTGCTCGTCTTTTTTGCTAATTCCACTTCAATAGCGCGAATTTCCAAATGTGCAAAACAGGAGTTCGCGTAATTCGGGATTTTCGCGCCGTTTTCGGAATTACGCGATAATCCTGCCACAAGGCACCGAGTTCTGGTGACAGATCAGCAGGAATTCGGGACTTATGGTGACAAACCCCGGGCAATAAGGTGGCGGACTGGTGTCACCCATAACCAACTAAACCAATTTTTCCTGTATTTCACGGAATTTGGCACTGATCCCGTTCTTACGTTGCCATTGACAAATCACGGGATCAGCGATCACTCTCATGTGAAAGCGGGAATCGGTCGAAGAAGCCGAGAACCAGAGGAAGCAGGACAGATCAGGATGGACCTCAAAAGGTTTACCGGCCCACAGGCAGGGTCGCAGAAATACGACCTTCTGACCGCCATGGCGATTGCCGGGCTGAATGGGACACCCGGATTCCAGACCTCGATGCTGCGACTGATTGCCTTGGTCACGGCTCGCTACAATTGGAAGGCCGATGAGTTCACTGTCGGTCAGCGGGATCTGGGCAAAATGTGGTCCGTCGATGAACGTACCGTCAAGCGCGAGATCAAACGCCTGACCACTGCACAGATCCTGCTGCAGTTACGACCGGGTGTACGGGGCAGGGTGGCGGCCTATCGTCTCAATTATGCCGAGCTCTATAGGTTGAGTGCACCGCATTGGCATGAGGTCGGCCCGGACTTCTCGGCACGGATGGAGAGCAGCCATCCGCAGGCAGAGCCACAGGAACAGAAGATCGTCCGCGTCGATTTCCGCAGCCGGGCCGAACAGCCCGCAGATCTGCCGCAAGAGCCATGGGCCCGCACATTGCTGCGCCTGTCCGAGACCGAACCGGGGCTGCATCGCAACTGGTTCTCGGCCCTGGCATTCGTCAGCTATGACGCGGGCGTTCTTTGCTTGAGGGCCCCGTCATCGTTTGTCGGGCAATATGTCATGGTTCATCATCTGCGGCCCTTGCAGGACATGGCCCAGATCGAATTTCCAGGTCTGCGTCGCCTGATCATTTCGGATTGACCAGTGAACCGCGAAACATGACTGGAATGCGGATAAAAATCCCTGTCTAGATGGAATCCCGCGCATCCTTTGGGCGCATCCCGAACATCTCGCGGAAGGCCAAAGAAAAGCGCCCGGCATGCATGTAGCCATAGTCCAGCGCGATTTCCCCGATCGACTGCTTGTCGGGATTGGTCCTCAAAGTCCGATAGACATCATTCATCCGCCAGGCCGCAAGCAGATCGTCTAATCGGGTCTCGGTCAAAGCTAGGCAG
The DNA here is from genome assembly GCF_009711205.1 of Paracoccus litorisediminis. Classification (GTDB taxonomy): domain Bacteria; phylum Pseudomonadota; class Alphaproteobacteria; order Rhodobacterales; family Rhodobacteraceae; genus Paracoccus; species Paracoccus litorisediminis. Next base: position 4,414 of record NZ_WMIG01000008.1, read on the forward strand.
GCTTTCCGCAATTCAGCCCGGCTCCGGTCCAGCCTTGCCGACAGGCCGGAAACGGTCAGATCTTCGGGCATCAGCCGTTCGCAAGCGGCGACGATCTCGTCGAAGATGGCGAAATCCCGCCGCGAGGAACCACGCTCTGAACCGTTAGCGGGCCCGAGCAGCGACAGGTGATCGCGAATCAGGTCGGGTAGAATCCTCATCAGATCGTCGCGGGCATAGCCCTCGCGGGCGATATCCAGAACGGTGCAGAGCCACGACGTAAAGGTTGCGTCCCGATACTCATGACCAATGCTGGCCGAGTGGATTTCGTGCTCGACCGGCAGCGACACGATCAGCAGGTCCATGCCCTCACGCAGATAGGCCCGGTTGTCGCGGCCTGCCGGGGGCATGATCGCACCACCGGGATGCAAGGACCCGAATGACCCCGTCCCATGGCTGTTCGGACCAACGGGCAGGGCCACGCACATGACGTTGTCAGGAAAGCGGAATTCGTTTTCCATCGCGCGGTTTGATCTTTCGCGTGACAGGCACAGGTCCCCGGCTATCAGGCTTTCGATGCGACCCGCAAAGGTTCCCTTGCTGATCTGTCGATAGCGCTGTTCGAACCCTTCCAGCCCGCGCTCCTGCACGGTGAAATCGCTGTAGCTGCGCGCGGTATAAGACCAATATCCGGTCTGGACATTGATCGGCGCATGATCGGCTGTGTCCGCAAGTTGCGGCATGGCTGTGTCTCCTCCCCCGTCCCTTGCGGGCGCTGCCGGGTCTCTTGCCCGATATTGTAGCAGAAAAAAACTGAAAACCTGTATAAAGACTGACCGAGCGGTCAGTTTATGTTTCCTGAAAAATTCCAACAGGAGACGGCTCCGTGAAACTGACCACTGCTTTGACCCTGACCCTGGCAGGGCTTGCCGGCATGGCCCATGCCGCCGACGAGATCCAGCCCGAGACCCTGACCATCGAAAAGACGATCGCCCCAGGGCCGAACGTGTTGGTGATGGATTTCGGTATGGTCGGTTCGTCACCCGTTTACGTCTTCGGCAGCGAAGAGCTGAAGCTCAAGGGTAATATCGGCACCGGCTCGTTCGGCCAGATGGTGCTGAGCAAGGACGGCAAGACGCTGTATACCGTCTCGGCCTATCTTGAGCGCTACGTCTATGGCGACATCGACGCTGTGGTCCACGAATGGGATCTGCAGACCATGACCGCCAAGCGCGAATTTGAGATCAACGATAAGTTCGGCCATGCCGAAAGCCAGCCGGGCCTGCTGACGCTGGCGGATGACGAAAAGTTCCTGCTGGTCCAGAACGCGACTCCCGCGACCTCGGTCACCGTTGTCGACCTTGCCAAGGGCGCGGACATCGCCGAAGTCCCGACGCCGGGCTGCTGGACCGCGATCCCCGCTGTGGAAGGCCGCCGTTTCACCTCGATCTGCGGCGACGGTACGCTGGCCAGCTATGGCTTTGAGGCGGACGGCACCTTCACCAAGCCGGTGAAATCCGCTCAGATATTTGACGCCGACAAGGATGCGCTGTTCGCCAATCCGCTGCGGGTCGGGTCGAAGCTGATCTATCTGTCCTTCGGCGGCAATTTCCTTGTCGTCGATGACAGCGCCGAGACCGCGACGCTTGAAAAGACCGTCTCGATCGAGGGCGGCGAATGGGCTCCGGGTGGCTCCGAGGTGATGACCTATCACGCGCCCTCGAACACCATCTTCGTGATGATGCACAAGGGTGCGTTCGACGGCTCGCACAAGAACCCGGCCGAAGAAATCTGGGCTGTCGATGCCGAGACCTTCAAGGTCAAGGGCCGTTCGGCCGCCAATGGCGAAACCGGCATTCTGGCGACCAAGGGTGACGCGCCCGAACTGTTCGGCGTGACCCATACCGGCACGCTGGTGAAATACAGCGTGGCCCTTGGCGATGAAGTCACCCTGACCAAGTCGGCCGAACGTGAAGGCGCCGCCATCTTCCCGGCACTGATGGTCTCGGACTTCTAAGATGGAGTCGGGTCTGTCGCTTGCCGCAAGCGGGCTCGCCTGGGTGCTGGCCTTGGTGCTGTGTCGGGCAAGCCTGCACAAGCTGACGGACTTCTACCGCACGGTCGGGGCGGCGCTGGACTACGGCGCCGCGCCCGAGGCCTGGGTTCCCCGTCTGGTCCGCCTGCTGGGCATTGTTGAGGCTGGCTGCGTGCTGGCCCTGATCGTGCCTGCCAGCCGTCCTTTCGCCGGAATGGTCGCGGCCATCCTGTTTGCGGTCTACGCGCTTTTGATGGCGCGGGTGCTGCGACAGGGCAGGGTGCAGATCGATTGCGGTTGCGGTGGTGCACCACAACCCATCTCGGGGCTCAGCCTGCTGCGCAATGGCGTGCTGACCGGGGCAGGGGTCGCGGTGGCCTTGCTGCCGGTCGCGGCGACCGGTCCGCTTGGCGCGATCCTCGGCCTGCTGTGCGGGCTGACGCTGTTCGCCAGCTACGCGCTTTTGGAAAAATTCGCCTCGCATTTGCCGCAGATCCGGCAGGTGCGGCACGATCTGTCGAGAGGATCCATGCAATGGAATACATGATCTTTGCGCTGGTCGCGCTTTGGGTGGTCGTCCTGATCCAGTTCGGGGTCATCTACGTGCTGGCCCGCCAGATCGGCGTGCTGTTCGAGCGCGTGGCCCCGGTCGGAGCGATGATCTCTCATGCCGGGCCAGAGATCGGCGCGCGTGCGCCGGACCTGATGCTGCCGAACCTGAATGGCCCCGGCCTTTCGCTGGGCGCGGTTCAGGACAAGGCGCGGCTGGTGTTCTTCCTGTCCACGACCTGCCCGATCTGCAAGGCGCTGCTGCCGGCGCTGAAATCCATCCGCGCCGATGAATCGCGTTGGCTGGATGTCGTGCTGGCCTCGGATGGGCGCGAGACCCTGCATCGCCACCTGATCGAGGCCGAGGATCTGGGCAGCTTCCCCTATACGCTCTCGTCCGAGCTGGGGATGGCCTTCAAGGTCTCGAAACTGCCCTTCGGTGTGCTGATCGGGGCGGATGGCGTGGTGATCGCCAAGGGCCTCGTGAACAACCGCGAACAACTGGAAAGCCTGCTGACGGCTTCCGAAACCGGCGTGGCCTCGCTGCAGGCCGCCCACAGCCTGAACGCTGCATAAACAATATCACAGGGAAGATGGAACAATGACGAAATTCCTGGACCGCCTGCTCTCCGGCCTTGACCGGATGACCGAAGCCAAAGCCCGCGGAGCGGCCCGCCGCCACGGCCGCCGCAGCTTCCTCGCCCGTGCGGGCGGGGCGATTGTCGGCGGTGTCGCGCTGGCCCCGATCCTGCCCTTCGACCGCCGCGCCAATGCGGCCGGCGCTGCCGCCGCCGGGGATGAATGCGGCTACTGGCGCCATTGCGCCATCGACGGCTTCCTGTGTCAGGACGCTGGCGGCACGCTGACTTCCTGCCCGCCCGGCTCCAGCGTCTCGGCAGTGTCCTGGGTCGGCACCTGCACCAATCCGGATGACAACAAGGATTATCTGGTCAGCTATAACGATTGCTGCGGCAAGCCGCTGATCCCGATGACCACCTTCTGCTACAATTCGAAGGGCGAGCGTCCGGGCTACCGCATGGGTCTGTATAACGACGTAAACTGGTGCATGGCCAACGAAGCCAAAGGCTACCATTGCACCGTGTCCGTCGTCGTCGGGCTGGCGGAGTAATCTGGAATGACGTCGTTCAAGATTGCCGCTTGTTTCACGGTTGCGACCCTCGCAGGGCTGGCCCCGTCCTTCGCGGCCGACCCCGAACCGGGCGAGGCGCTGTTTTCCGAAAACTGCGCCGCCTGTCATAACGAGGGCGGGATCGGGACGCCGGGCCTTGCGCCCCCTCTGAACCGTCCGGGCTTCTGGGCGGGTCTGGGCGATCAGGCTCCGGCCTATATCTCGGGCGTGACCCTGCACGGTCTGAATGGCACGATCACCGCGGCGGGCGAGAAGTATATCGGTCTTGCCATGCCGCCGATCGCCGATCTGGCCGATGAGGATCTTGCTGCGATCAACAGCTGGGTTCTGGGCACGCTTGGTGAAACCAAGCTGGCCGTGTCGGTCGAGGACATCGCCAAGGCCAAGGCCGAAAAGGTCAGCGCCGCCGATCTGCGGGCCATGCGCCCGAAGTCCGAGTGACGCCGGTGTCGCGCCGGGCCGCGACCGCGGCAGCACTGGCGCTGGTCCTTGCGACCGGCGCACAGGCGCAGGAGCGTTCGGCCCGCGCGAACTATGTCCTGCTCTGCTCGGGCTGTCACAATGTCTCGGGGCTGGGCAGCGAGGAAGGCGGCATCCCCGCCTTCCCCGGCTCGGTCGGCAAGATCGCGGCTTTCGACCGGGGTCGCACTTACATGATGCATGTGCCGGGCGTTGTCTCGAACTCGATGAGCAATGCCGAGATCGCGGCGGTGATGAACTACATCCTCGACACCTGGGCCCCCGAGGCCGGGGCTGCGCCCTTCACCGCCGAGGAAGTCACCGCGCGCCGCAAGCTGCCGATCCCGGATATCGTGGTCGAACGCCGCGAAGTCACCGAGGAACTGGCCGCCAAGGGCATCGACATCGCCACATACCCTTGGCCCTGAGCACGGCGCCTATGGCGTCATCGCAGAGCGCATCGTAAGGAAACACCGCGCGGGCCGCACTTTGGCCCGCGTCTTTGCATCTGCGGGGGGCAATGGCTGAAGACGGATTGATTGCCGGGATACTGGACGGGCTGTCCTTGCGCTCGGCTGCCTTCATCGTGACCATCTATGGTGATGTCGTCCTGCCGCGCGGCGGCGTCCTGTGGACCGGAACCCTGATCGAGATATGCGAGCGCGTCGGCATCAACGAATCCCTTGTCCGCACCGCCGTCTCGCGTCTGGTCGCCGCACGGCGTCTGAAGGGCGAAAGGGCAGGGCGGCGCAGCTATTACCGTCTGGACGCCTCGGCCCAGAAGGAATTCGCCGAGGCCGCGACCCTGCTCTACGCCCCCGACATTCCCGCACATGGCTGGCAGATCCTGCACGCCCCGGCCCTGTCCGAGGATGACGCCCACCGCCTGCGCATGGGTCATCTGGGCGGGCAAGTCTATATCCGCCCCGACCGTGGCCAGCCTGCGCCTCGTGGTGCTGTGCTGTTTCACGCCACCGACCCCGAAACCCTTCCGGCACTTGCCGGATATTGGGATCTGTCCGCATTGCAGACCCGCTATCTGGATATGCTCAGCCGTTTTGCCGGGCTGCGCAATGCGGGGCGCCTGCACGGGCTATCGGATGCCGATGCCCTGGTCGCGCGGCTGCTGCTGGTGCATGTCTATCGCAACGTCCTTCTGCGTGACCCGCGCCTGCCTGCGACGGTCCTGCCGCCCGATTGGAAAGGCGCCGAGGCACGGGATTTGTTCCGTGCGCTTTACCGCGACCTGACCCCCAAGGCAGAGCGTCATATCGCCGCCCGATTCGAGGGGACCGACGGTTTGCTGACCGAAACCACCCCAGAAAGCACCACCCGGCTGGCCGGGATCGCCTGAAAATACGCGAAAATTCATCCGGTTGTTCGCGCGGTAATAAACATCACAGAAGATTTGCGATTTCCTATTCCTCTGTGATGTTTTGTCGCGTATAAGCTGACCAAGCGGTCGGTGAATTGGAGGTTTGCCGAGCTTTTCCGGAATTCAAGGGAGTGAGGCATGATTGACGCCTTCATCTGCGACGCGGTTCGGACGCCCATCGGGCGTTACGGCGGGGCCTTGGCCTCGGTCCGGGCGGACGATCTGGCGGCGCTGCCGCTGAAAGCGCTGATGGAGCGCAATCCGGGCGTGGATTGGTCCGCCGTCGATGACCTGATCTTCGGCTGCGCCAACCAAGCTGGCGAGGACAACCGCAACGTCGGTCGCATGGCCGTGCTGCTGGCGGGGATGCCGATCGGCGTTCCGGGCACCACGATCAACCGCCTTTGCGGCTCGGGCATGGATGCGGTCGGCATGGCCGCCCGCGCGATCCGCTCCGGAGACTGCGATTTTGTGCTGGCTGGCGGGGTCGAGTCGATGTCGCGCGCCCCCTTCGTCATGCCCAAGGCGGAATCGGCCTTCTCGCGCAGCAACGCGGTCTATGACACCACCATCGGCTGGCGTTTCGTGAACCCGGCGATGAAGGCGCAATTCGGCGTCGACTCGATGCCGCAGACGGCTGACAACGTGGCGGGTGATTTTGGTATCTCGCGCGCCGATCAGGACGCCTTCGCTGCCCGCAGCCAATCCCGTTGGGCCGCAGCGCAAGCTGCAGGCATCTTCGGTGCCGAAATCGTCCCGGTCACCATCCCGCAGAAAAAAGGCGAGGCGCTCATCGTCGCGGCCGATGAGCATCCCCGTCCGGGCACCACGGCCGAGCAGCTGGCGAAGCTCAAGGGCGTGAACGGCCCCGATCTGACTGTGACCGCGGGCAATGCCTCGGGCGTGAACGATGGCGCGGCTGCGCTGGCGATCCTCTCGGGCGCTGCCGCCGAGCGTCAGGGTCTGGTGCCGAAAGCCCGCATCGTCGCCATGGCCGCTGCCGGCGTCGAGCCGCGCATCATGGGCATCGGCCCCGCTCCTGCCGCCCGCAAGGTGCTGGAGCGCGCCGGTCTGACCATCGACCAGATGGATGTGATCGAACTCAACGAGGCTTTCGCCAGCCAGGCACTTGCCACGCTGCGCGACCTTGGACTGCCTGATGACGCTCCCCATGTTAACCCGAACGGAGGGGCCATTGCGCTTGGCCATCCGCTGGGCATGTCGGGCGCCCGGCTTGTGACCACCGCGATGTATCAGCTTCACCGGACCGGGGGGCGCTACGCCCTTTGCACCATGTGCATCGGCGTGGGGCAGGGCATTGCCATGATCATCGAACGCGTCTGACAGGGAGGCCAGCCATGTATGCACAGCTCGTGAAATCCGAAGGGTCCAAGACCCGCGAAGAGATGACGCCGCAAGAAATCGCCTTCCAGGAGCGCATCGACCGCGGCGAGCGGATCGAGCCCAAGGAATGGATGCCGGAAGGCTATCGCAAGACGCTGATCCGCCAGATGGGCCAGCACGCGCATTCCGAAATCGTCGGCCAGCTTCCCGAGGGCAACTGGATCACCCGCGCCCCCACGCTGGACCGCAAGGCGATCCTGCTGGCCAAGGTGCAGGACGAGGCCGGTCACGGGCTGTATCTGTATTCCGCCGCAGAAACGCTGGGCATCTCGCGCGATGAGCTGCTGGAACAGCTTCACAACGGCAAGATGAAGTATTCCTCGATCTTCAACTATCCCACTCTGACCTGGGCCGATATCGGCGCGGTCGGCTGGCTGGTTGATGGCGCAGCGATCATGAACCAGGTGCCGCTGCAGCGCACGTCCTACGGGCCCTATGCCCGGGCGATGGTCCGCATCTGCAAGGAGGAATCCTTCCACCAGCGGCAGGGCTACGACATCATGATGAAGATGGCCTCGGGCACGGCTGAGCAAAAGGCCATGGCGCAGGATGCTCTGAACCGCTTCTGGTATCCGGCACTGATGATGTTTGGCCCCTCGGACAAGGACTCGGTCCATTCGGCCCAGTCGATGGCGTGGAAGATCAAGATCAACACCAATGACGAGCTGCGCCAGAAATTCGTCGACCAGACCGTGCCGCAGGCCAAGTATCTGGGCCTGACCGTCCCCGACGAGAACCTGAAATGGAACGAGGAAAAGGGCGGCCACGATTTCAGCGAGCCGGACTGGAACGAGTTCTTCGCGGTGATCGCCGGCAACGGTCCCTGCAACGAGGAGCGCCTTGGTGCCCGCGTCAAGGCTTGGGACGACGGCGCATGGTTCCGCGACGGGTTGATGGCTCATGCCGAGAAAGCGGCCACGCGCCGCCACGCGGCCGAGTGATCCGGGTCGCAGCATCATGGATGAAGTGAAATCCAACCAAGGCTATTCGACGGGAACCCCCGTCGAAAGCCGCGGCTCGGCAAGCGAATTGCTGGCCGCGATCCGCGAAGGTCAGACCTCTGCCGTCGCGGCGCTCGAGGCGACGCTGTCGCAGATCGCGGGCTGGAAAGACTTGAACGCGGTCGCGCATCTGAATGCCGATGCGGCGCTGCAAGCTGCTCGCGCTGTCGATGCGGGGCAGGTTTCCGGGCCTCTGGCCGGGGTGCCGATTGTGGTCAAGGACAATATCCAGGTGGCGGGCCTTCCCGCTGCTGCCGGAACGCCGGGCCTGCAGGATGCCATCGCGGTCGCCAATGCTCCGGTCCTGCAAAAGCTGGTCGAGGCAGGCGCGGTCGTCGTCGCCACCACCAATATGCACGAGCTGGCCTTTGGCATCTCGGGCTATAACCCGACCTACCAGACCGGCCCGGAAACGGGCGTGCGCAACCCCTATGACCTCAGCCGCTTCGCGGCAGGGTCTTCGAGTGGCACCGGCGCGCTGATCGGTTCCGGCGCGGTTCGCGCGGGGCTGGGCACCGATACCGGCGGCTCGGTTCGCCTTCCGGCGGCGATCAACGGCGTGGCCGGTCTGCGCCCGACGCTGAACCGCTACCCGACGGGCGGGATCGTCCCGATCTCGCGCACCCGGGACACCTCTGGCGTCATCGCCGCGAGCGTCGCGGATATCGAACTGTTGGACCGCGTCATTACTGACGACGCCCCAACTATCGCGCGTGACCTGGGCGGCGTGAAGCTGGGCCTTGCGGCGGATTTTACCGAAGGGCTGGACGCGGATGTCGCCGCTGTCTGGGCCGGGGTCGTCACCCGCCTGCGTGATGCCGGGGTCGAGTTCGTTCAGATCGATGCCAGCGAGATCGTCGCCCTGAACCACGCCGTCAGCTTCCCGGTCGTGATGACCGAGGCGAATGCCCATCTGCGCTATTATCTGGCCGAACACGCGCCACATCTGACGCTTGAGGATGTGGTGGCCCGGATCGCCAGCCCGGATGTGAAAGCCACCTACGAGACCTTCATCCTGCCCGGCAAGCTGCCGACGCCCAGCGGTGAGTTGGTAGATGGTGCCGAGATCTATCGCGCGGCAATCGAGATCCACCGCCCCGCGCTGATCGCAGCCTATGACGCGCTTTTCGCGGCAAGCGGCATCGACGCGCTGATCTTCCCGACCTCGCCTTGCGTTGCGGCGCTGGCAGGACCGGAATCGAGCGCCCCTGAGGTCTTCGGGACCTTTATCCGCAATGCCGATCCCGGCTCCAATGCTGGCATTCCGGGCCTGTCCATTGCCGCCGGGCGCGGCCCCGACACCGGCCTTCCGGTCGGGATCGAACTGGACGGCCCTGCTGGTTCCGACCGCGCGCTGATCGCGCTGGGGCTGGCAATCGAAACCCTTCTCGGGCGCACCCAACCGCCCGTTCGCAACTGAATGAACTCGCCTTATTGGCACTCGAGGGAGGACCCAACCATGTCCAAAAATGAATGGCCCCTGTGGGAGATCTTCATCCGTGGTCAGCATGGCCTGAACCACCGCCATGTCGGCAGCCTGCACGCGCCGGATGCCGAAATGGCGATCTGCAACGCCCGCGACGTCTATACCCGCCGCAATGAGGGTGTCTCGATTTGGGTGGTGCGCTCGAATGACATCACCGCCTCGTCGCCCTCGGAAAAGGGCCCGCTGTTCGAGCCGGCGAATTCCAAGGTCTATCGTCATCCGACCTTCTTCGACATCCCCGAAGAAGTGGGGCATATGTGATGGGTGCCGCGATCGAAGCGGTCGACCGCGCCGCATATGCCGATTGGCTGCAAAGGGTCGGGGACAATGCCCTGATCCTTGGCCACCGGGTCTCGGAATGGTGCGGGCATGGCCCCGCTCTGGAAGAGGACATCGCGCTTTCCAACGTGGCGCTGGACCTGATCGGGCAATGCCAGCTGTGGCTGGGTCTTGCCGCCGAGGTCGAGGGCAAAGGCCGCAGCGCCGATGATCTGGCCTTCCTGCGCGACGCGGGTGCCTTCCGCAATGTGTTGCTGGTCGAGCGTCCGAATGGCGATTTCGCCCAGACGCTGATGCGCCAGTTCCTGTTCGATGCCTTCCATATCGAACTGCTGCGCGCATTGGGCAAATCGACCGACCTGCGCGTTGCCGAGATTGCCGCCAAGGCCGAAAAAGAGGTGGCCTATCACCTTGAACGTTCGGCCGATCTGGTGATCCGGTTGGGTGACGGCAGTGCGGAAAGCCACGCGCGGATGGAAAAGGCGCTGAAGTCGCTTTGGGCCTATACCGGCGAGATGTTCCTTGACGACGCGACCGATCAGGCATTGGCCGAGGCAGGCATCGCACCCTTGCCGTCCAGTCTGAAATCGGCTTGGGACGAGACCGTCACTGCGGTTCTGGCTGAAGCCACGCTGGCCCATCCCGGCCAGAGCTGGCAGCACAAGGGCGGCAAGCAGGGCATCCATTCCGAGCATCTGGGCTTCCTTCTGGCCGAGATGCAGTTCCTGCAACGCGCCTATCCCGGCGCAAGCTGGTAAGCGCCATGGCCGCCGCGATCCAACCCGGCACGGATCAGGTCTGGGACTGGCTGTCACAGGTCCCCGACCCCGAGATCCCGGTGATCAGCCTGACCGATCTGGGCATCATCCGCGATGTCGCTTGGGCTGATGACACGCTGGTCGTCACCGTCACGCCCACCTATTCGGGCTGTCCGGCGACCGGCATCATCAACCTTGATATCGAGACCGCGCTTCGCGGACACGGGATCGACAAGCTGCGCCTTGAGCGCCAATTGTCGCCCGCATGGACGACGGATTGGATCACCGAGGGTGGCCGCGAAAAGCTGCGCGCTTACGGCATTTCACCCCCGATCGACGGCACTGCCGCCGACGGGCGGTTGGCCGGGCGCATCGCGCGGCTGGCGGAGTCATCGAACCTGACCATCGCCTGCCCGCGCTGCAACTCGACCCAGACCGAAAAACTCAGCCAGTTCGGCTCGACGCCTTGCAAGGCCAGCTATCGCTGCAAGGACTGCCTCGAACCATTCGACTATTTCAAATGCATCTGAGGATGCATCCCGCTACTCAGGAAGGGACACCCCTATGGCACGCTTCCACCCGCTGAAGGTCACCGATGTGCGCCGCGAGACCCGCGATGCCGTGGTTCTGACCCTTGCGCCGCGCGACGAGGATCGCGCCCTGTTCGACTTCACCCAAGGCCAGTATCTGACCTTCCGCCGCGATTTCGACGGCGAGGAACTGCGCCGCAGCTATTCGATCTGCGCCGGTCTCGATGAGGGTTGCCTCAAGGTCGGCATCAAGCGCGTCGATGGCGGCACCTTCTCGACCTGGGCGAATGAAAACCTTGCCCCAGGCGATGAAATCGACGCCATGCCGCCGATGGGCAAGTTCTACACCGCGATCGAGGCAGGTTCGGAAAAGCAGTATCTGGGCTTTGCCGGCGGCTCGGGCATCACGCCGGTCCTGTCGATCATCAAGACCGTTCTGGCACGCGAGCCTCATGCGCAATTCACGCTGGTCTATGCCAACCGCCAGATCAACACGATCATGTTCCGAGAGGAACTTGAGGATCTGAAGAACCTGTATCTGGGCCGCTTCTCGGTCATCCATGTGCTGGAGCAGGAAGGTCAGGAAATCGACCTGTTCACCGGCCGGATCGACGCCGCGAAGATGACCGCGTTATTCCAGCACTGGATCGACCCGAAGTCCATCGACACCGCCTTCATCTGCGGTCCCGAGCCGATGATGCTGGCGATTGCCGGTTCGCTCAAGGAACACGGGCTGGAAGACGGGCAGATCAAGTTCGAACTGTTCGCCAGCAGCCAACATGGCCGCGCCAAGGCCCGCGCCGTCTCGCGCGAGGCGATTGCGCCGGGCGCCGGGACCGAGGCCACCGTCACTTTGGACGGCGCCACCCGCAGCTTCACCATGGCGCGGCAGGGCGAGACGATCCTTGAAGCTGCCATCGCCAACAACATGGACGCGCCCTATTCCTGCAAGGCGGGCGTCTGCTCGACCTGCCGCTGCAAGGTGGTCGAGGGCGAGGTCGAGATGGCGGTGAACCACGCTCTTGAGGATTACGAGGTCCGCGCGGGCTATGTCCTAAGCTGCCAAGCCTATCCGCTGAGTGAGCGCGTCGTCGTCACCTACGACGAATGAAACAGGGGGCCGACATGTCCGAGACGATGAATATCGAGGAATATCTGGCGCAAGGCGGCGTGCTGACCGCGCCGGAAAACGTGCCGGCTCGCTATCGCGGTGAACTTCTGCGCCTGATGTCGAGCTTTGTCGACAGCGAACTGGCCGCCTCCGCCGGGTTCGCGGCTTCGATCAACTTCGCGCCCGGCATCAAGGCGCGCATCGCGGCCAGCCGGATCACGCTGGAAAAGGCCGATCATGCCGAGCGTGTGCTGGGTGTAATGGCGGAGTTCGGCACCGATACCGCTCGCTATGAAACCCAGCATGACTGGGCCGCGCGGGTCGGTCGCGATGAGGATCTGGGCGCGACGCGTCTTGGTGGCGACATGCGGCTGTCGGTCCTGCATTACCCGATCAACGGTTGGGTCGATGCGGTGGTGCTGAACGTGCTGCAGGGCCTCGCCACCGGCGTGCAGATGACCGAGTTGACCCGCGTCTCCTATGCGCCCTTGGCCGAGGTCTTTCGCGAGATCGCCCCGCGCGAGGCGCGCCATGCGGAACTGGGCCTTGAGGGTCTGGAACGCATTGTCGCCACCGATGCGGGCCGCGAGGCCGCCCGCGCCTCGATCGCCTATTGGCAGGATCGGGTCGCGGCGGGCTTTGGCAGCCTTGCCTCGTCACGCTACCAGACGCTGGCCAAATTCGGCCTGCGCCACACCCCGAATGAAACGCTGCTTGCCCGCTGGCAGGCGCTTGTGACCCAACGTCTGGCCGCTTTCGGCCTTTGACAGGGGGCGCTGCCCCCGCAGAATTGATCGAGGATAAGACCCATGACCACTCCGCGCCGGCTTGAAAGCTATGTCTGCGGCCGCTGGACCCCCGGCGCGAAGGACGGACAGACGCTTCTGGATGCAGCGACGGGCGATGCCGTCGCGCTGATCGACTCGACCGGGCTCGATTTCGCGGGTTCGCTGACCTATGGCCGCGAGGTTGCGGGGCCGAAGCTGCGCGCCATGTCCTTCCATGACCGCGCCGCCATGCTCAAGGCGCTGGGTCAGGCCCTGATGGGCATGAAGGAAGAATTCTATACCGAAAGCCTGAAAACCGGCGCGACCCGCACCGATGGTTGGATCGATATCGAGGGCGGCATCGGCACGATGCTGACCTTCGCATCGAAGGGCCGCCGCGAGCTTCCCAATACCCGCGTGCTGACCGATGGCGATGTCGAGGTCCTGTCCAAGGATTCGACCTTCAGCGCCCAGCATATCCTGACGCCGCTGCAAGGCGTCGCGGTGCATATCAACGCCTATAACTTCCCGATCTGGGGGATGCTGGAAAAGATCGCGCCGACACTGCTGGCGGGCGTGCCTTGCCTTGTCAAACCCGCCTCGCAGACCGCCTATCTGACCGAGCTGATGGTGCGCCGCATCGTGGAAACCGGCATCCTGCCCGATGGCGCGCTGCAGCTGATCTGCGGCTCGGTCGGGGATCTGCTGGACCATGTGACGGGTCAGGACGCGGTCACCTTCACCGGTTCCGCTTGGACCGGGCGCAAGTTGAAATCGCATCCCGCGATTGTCGCGAATTCGGTGCGCTTCACCATGGAGGCCGACAGCCTGAACGCCTCGATCCTTGGCCCCGATGCCGTCGCGGGCACGCCCGAGTTCGATCTGTTCGTCAAGGAAGTCGCGCGCGAGATGACGGTGAAGGCCGGGCAGAAATGCACCGCGATCCGCCGCGTCATCGCGCCGCGCGATCAGGTGCAGGCGCTGGTCGCGGCCCTTCGCGAGCGTCTGGAAAAGACCCCGCTGGGTCTGCCCGGCGCGGAAGGCACCCGCATGGGTCCGCTCGCCAGCTTCGATCAGCGCGTCGAGGTCCGCGAGCGTATCCGCGAATTGCAAGCTGATGCCGAGATCGTCGCGGGCAATCCCGATGAGGTCCGTCTGGCCTCGGGTGATGCCGAGCGCGGGGCCTTCCTGAACCCGGTCCTGCTTTACGCCGACAAGCCCTTTGCGGCGACGAAGATCCATGAGGTCGAGGCCTTTGGCCCGGTCTCGACCGTCATGCCCTATGACAATCTGGATGAGGCGGTCAGTCTTGCGCAGATGGGCAAGGGGTCGCTGGTCTCGTCGGTCTTCACCAATGACGCCAAGGTTGCCGAGGAAGTCGTGATCGGCGCGGCCCCCTTCCATGGCCGCATCCTGATCGGCAACCGCGCTTCGGCCAAGACCTCGACCGGGCATGGCTCTCCCTTGGCGGCGCTGGTCCATGGCGGTCCGGGCCGTGCTGGTGGCGGCGAGGAAATGGGCGGCATCCGCGGCGTCAAGCATTACATGCAGCGCACCGCGGTCCAAGGCGCGCCGCGTCTGCTGTCGGCAGTCACCGGTCGCTGGATCGAGGGTGCCGAGGCGCAGCAGGGCGTCCATCCCTTCCGCAAGTCGCTGGCCGAACTGAACATCGGCGACCAACTGGTCACCGCGACCCGCACCATCACCCTTGAGGATGTCGAGCATTTCGCCAATTTCACCGGCGACACCTTCTACGCCCATATGGATGCGGTCGCGGCCAAGGCGAACCCGTTCTTCGACGACCGCGTGGCGCATGGCTACCTGATCGCCTCCTTCGCGGCAGGTCTGTTTGTCGAGCCGAACCCCGGCCCGGTTCTGGCCAATTACGGCGTCGACAATATGCGCTTCCTGACGCCGGTCTATTTCGGCGACACCCTGCAGGTCCGCCTGACCTGCAAAGAGATCAATCCCCGCGCCAATGCCGAACATGGCGAGGTCCGCTGGGATTGTCAGGTCAGCAACCAGCATGGGGCGGTTGTCGCGCAATATGACGTGCTGACCATGGTCGCCAAGACTTGGCCCGCCATCGCTCAGGCGGCTGAATGAGCCGTATCTACGCCTGGGACGGCATCGTCCCGGTGATCGATCCCACCGCCTTCGTTCATCCCGAGGCGGTGGTGATCGGTGACGTGATCATCGGCCCGACAGTCTATGTCGGGCCGGGGGCCGTTCTGCGCGGCGATTTCGGGCGGATCATCCTGCAGGCGGGCTGCAATGTGCAGGAAACCTGCGTGATCCATGCCTTTCCCGGCAAGGATGTCGTCGTCGAGGAATTGGGCCATATCGGCCATGGCGCGGTGCTGCACGGCTGCCATGTGGGTCGCAATGCCATGGTCGGCATGAATGCAGTTGTCATGGACGAAGCCGTGATCGGCGAAAACACCATCATCGCTGCCATGGCCTTCGTGAAGGCCGGGGCGCAGGTTCCAAGAAACAGCCTTGCCGTCGGTTCACCCGCCAAGGTGATCCGCGAGTTGTCGGCGGAAGAAATCGAATGGAAGCGTCGCGGCACCGGCGTCTATCAGCAACTTGCGCTGGAAGCGCGTGACAAGCTGGTCCCGGCGACGCCTTTGACCGCGCCCGAGCCGGATCGCCGTCGGGCCGAGGCCCCGCGCTACGATCCCTTGGTGCTCGAACGTCGGGGCTTCAGCGAACGGCCTTGATTCCTTCAAGGATCAGGGTTGTCGCCACATCGGCATAATCCTCGCGCGAGATGCGGCCACCATCGCGGAACCACATATAGACCCAGTTCATCATGCCAAACAGCGACATGGTGACGGGGGTCAGCAGGGGGCGCTCGGGATTGTCCAGATCGGGATTGATCTGGCGCAGAACGACGGCGAAATGCCGCACGATCTGCTTTTCGATCGCGAGGATCTCGGCCTTCTGCTCATCGGTCAGGGCCGAGGTCGCGTTCAACTGCACCTTGTGCTGATTGTCCGCGCCCTTATAGGCGTCCAGCACCGTGCCGACCAGTTTGCGCAGCTGGGCTTGCGGGTCGAGCGGCTCGACCGAGGCTGCCTCGATCGCCTCGAGGACTTCCTCCAGATGGGTGATGATGATCTCGAAGATCAGCTCGCCCTTGCTGGGATAGTAGTGATAAAGCAATGCCTTGGACACTTGCCCATGCGCCGCGATCTGCGCCATCGAGGCCTTTTCCATGCCCTGTTCGGCAAAGACGGCGGCCGCGCTGTCCAGTAGACCGCGCCGCTTTTCATCGAAATCGACTGCCCGTGTCCGAGCCATGAAATCCCTTTCGACCGCCTCATTCAGCGTCCGGAAATTGGACGGGGGTAAAATCCCCCGTCCTTCTAGCTTTATCGTCGCGGCATGTCATGTCCATGCCACGATGCGGCGTCACGCCTTGGGACGGTTGTCCACGAAGCGCTTGGCCTTGCCTTCCGAGCGGGCGACCCCGTTCGGATCGGCGACATTCACCTTGGTCGAGATGCCGACCACGCTTTTGATGTGATGCGCGAGTTCTTTGGCCGAATGGGCGCGGGCACTTTCGTCACACATGTCCGGCGTGCATTCGACATGGACGGTCATATTGTCCATGCGGCCCGCGCGTGAAAGCTCGATCTGGAAATGCGGGGCGAGGCCCTTGCATTTCAGGATCTGCTCTTCGATCTGGGTCGGGAAGACGTTGACGCCACGCAGGATGATCATGTCGTCGCTGCGGCCGGTGATCTTTTCGATCCGGCGCATCGAACGCGCGGTGCCCGGCAGCAGGCGGGTCAGGTCGCGGGTGCGGTAGCGCACCATCGGCAGACCTTCCTTGGTCAGCGTGGTGAAGACGAGTTCACCCAGCTGGCCATCGGGCAGGACTTCACCGGTCACCGGGTCGATGATTTCGGGGTAGAAGTGGTCTTCCCAGACATGCAGCCCGTCCTTGGTCTCGACGCATTCCTGCGCGACGCCGGGGCCCATGATTTCCGACAGGCCGTAGATGTCCACGGCGTGCATGTTGAAGGCTTCCTCGATTTCCTGACGCATCGCGTTGGTCCAGGGCTCGGCCCCGAAGATGCCGATCTCGAGCGAGCTTTCGCGCGGGTCCAGTCCCTGACGGCGGAATTCGTCAAGGATCGACAGCATGTAGCTGGGCGTCACCATGATGATGCGCGGCTTGAAGTCGTTGATCAGCGTGACCTGACGCTCGGTCATGCCGCCCGACATCGGGACCACAGTGCAGCCCAGACGCTCGGCGCCGTAATGCGCGCCAAGACCGCCGGTGAACAGCCCGTAGCCATACGAGTTGTGCAGCATGTCGCCCGGACGCCCACCCGCCGCGCGGATCGAGCGGGCGATCAGGTTTGCCCAGGTGTCGATGTCGCGCTGGGTATAGCCCACCACCGTCGGCTTGCCAGTCGTGCCGGACGAGCCGTGGATGCGCACCAGCTTTTCGCGCGGCGTGGCGAACATCCCAAAGGGATAAGTCTCGCGCAGGTCCTGCTTGTAGGTGAAGGGGAACTTCGCAATATCCGCGAGGGTTTTCAGATCCTCGGGATGGGCGCCATTCTCGTCGAAGCGTTTGCGATAGAAGGGCGAATTGTCATAGGCATGCTTCAGCGACCATTGCATGCGGTGAAACTGAAGCTCGGCGATTTCATCGCGCGAAGCGGTTTCGATCGGCTCAAGGCCGGGTGCCATCGGGGACAGGTCTTGCATGGTTTCCTCCCTGCAAACAAGCGGTCCGGTCAGTGTCAGACCGGAAGGTGGGTTCCCTTGACGGTGCGCGAATGGCCGCGGAATTCGGCCACATGTTCACCGTTCTGGTTGGTGATGCGAATGTCATAGATCCCCGAGCGGCCCCGGCGCGACACTTCGCGCGCGTGGGCCGTCAGCCGGTCTCCGATCCGGCCGGGGACAAGATAGGTGATCGAGCAATGCTGCGCCACGGTCAGCTGATTGTAGCTGTTGCAGGCGAATGCAAAGGCGCTGTCGGCCAGCGTGAACATGTATCCACCATGGCAATTGCCGTGGCCGTTCGACATGTCGGCGGTGATTGTCATGGTCAGGTCGGCCTCGCCGGGGGCGATATGGTCAAGGCTCATGTTCAGGCGCTGGCTGGCGGAATCGTCGTTCCACATCGCCTTGGCCGAGGCTTCGGCCAGTTCCTGCGGGGTCATGTCCGAGACGGGCTTCATTGGCCGGTGAACTCCGGCTTGCGCTTTTCAAGGAAGGCAGTGACGCCCTCGGCAGAATCCTTGCTGCGCCCGGCTTGACGCTGAAGGTCGCGCTCAAGGTCAAGCTGCTGGTCAAGGCTGTTGGTGGCCGCATCCTGAATCAGCCGCTTGGTCAGGCCCAGACCCAGCGTCGGTCCAGCAGCCAGCGAAGTCGCCAGCGCGACGGCTTCGCTCATCAGCGCCTCGTCATCGACGGCCTTCCAGATCATGCCCCATTCGGCGGCCTTTTCGGCCATCAGCGGCTCGGCGGTCAGGGCCAGAGCTTTGGCGCGCGGCTCACCCAAGATGCGGGCAAGGCTCCAGCTGCCGCCGGCATCCGGGATTAGGCCGATTTTCGAAAAGGCCTGAATGAATTTCGCGGATTTCGCCGCCAGCACGATGTCGCAGGCCAGCGCAATATTCGCGCCCGCACCTGCCGCCACGCCGTTCACCGCGCAGATCACCGGCTTTTCCAGCTTGCGGATCAGCCGCAGCGTCGGATTGTAGAACGTGTCCAGCGTCTGGCCCAGATCGGGTGCGGGGCCACCCTTGCGCGGATCGCGGTCGCCCAGATCCTGTCCGGCACAGAAACCGCGTCCCGAGCCGGTCAGCAGCACCGCGCGCACTTCCGGATCGGCATGGGCGCGCTCGATCCCCGCACGCAGGGCCAGATGCATGTCCTCGTTAAAGGAATTGAGCTTTTCCGGACGGTTGAGCGTCAGCGTCAGTACACCGTCGACCAGCGTGGTCAGGACCGTTTCTGTCATTTGGAACTCCCCAGCCCCACTCTCCCCGAGGCTATTGAAGATTTTTGTTGCATAAACCGACCGGTCGGTCAATGATAATGTTCAGTCTTGGGAGGGATGTCATGTCAGAGTTCTTCGACCGCCATCGGCCGATGCTTGACGCTGCGGTGGAAGCACTGCGCGCGCGTGAATTCTGGACGCCATTCCCCGAAGTTCCCAGCGGCAAGATTTATGGCGAAACCGCCAAGGAGGACGGCGCGGCGGCTTTCGCGGCGCTTTGCGGTCAGCCCTTCTCGATCCCCGGCCATCCCGAGGAAAGCCGCTTGGGTCGCGAAGAATCGCCCTTTGGTCTGCAATTGGGAATCACCTACCCGGCAGCATCGGCCCCGGCGCTGATCGCGGCCTCGCAGGGTGCTGCCGATGCCTTGGCCGCTGCCAGAATCGAAGACCGTGTAGGCGTCTGTCTTGAGGCGCTGGTCCGCCTGAACCGCATCAGTTTCCTGATCGGCAATGCGACCATGCACACGACCGGACAGGCTTTCGCCATGGCCTTTCAGGCGGGCGGGCCACATGCGCAGGATCGAGGACTTGAGGCCGTGGCCTTGGCTTACGCCGAGATGACCCGTTTCGCGGGAACCGCGCGCTGGGAAAAGCCGCAGGGTAAGGCCCAGCCGATCGTGCTGGAAAAGCACTGGTCGGTCATTCCGGTGGGAATTTCGCTGGCGATCGGCTGCAACACCTTCCCGACGTGGAATTCCTATTCCGGCCTGTTTGCCAGCCTGGCTGCTGGCAACCCCGTCATCGTCAAACCGCATCCCGCCGCCATCCTGCCCTTGGCGCTGACCGTGCGCGTGCTGCGCGAGGTCCTGGCCGAGGCTGGCCTGCCCGCAAATGCCGTGCTGCTGGCCGTGGACCAGCCGGGTGCCGAGATCACCAAGACCTTGGCAACCGATCCCGCCATTCGGCTGATCGATTATACCGGCTCAGGCGCGTTCGGGGACTGGCTGCGCAGCAATGCCATGGCGTTGCTTTTCAGCGAGGAAGCCGGGGTCAATACCGTCACCCTCGCCGCGACGGATGATTTCGACGGCATGTGCGCCAATCTGGCCTTCTCGCTGGCGCTCTATTCCGGGCAGATGTGCACCGCGCCGCAGAACATCTACATCCCGAAGGGCGGGATTCCGACCGATCAGGGCCACAAGACATTCGATCAGGTGGCACAAGCATTGGCCGGGGCGATTGACGCGCTGCTGTCTGATCCGGCCCGCGCGGCGGGCATTTGCGGTGCCATCGCCAATCCCGCGACGCTGGAGCGGGTGGCTGCCGCCCGCGCCTCGGGACGGATCATCCGCGATTCTGCGCCCTTGGGCGAAGGGCGCACTGCGACGCCGCTGCTTCTGGCGCTTAACGATGGCGATGCCGCCTGCCAGCAGGAATGCTTTGGCCCCATCGCCTATCTGATCGCGGTTGAGGATGCCGATACCGGCATCGCCCGCGCCTCTGATCTGGCCCGCCAGAAGGGCGCAATCACCGCCGCGCTTTACGATACCGACGAAGCCCGCATTTCCCGCGCCGTCGCGGCTTTCGCGCGGGCAGGGGTGAACCTGTCGATCAACCTGACCGGCAATATCTTCGTCAACCAGTCGGCTGCCTTCAGCGATTTCCACGTCACCGGGGCCAACCCGGCGGGAAATGCCAGCATGACCGATACCGCATTCGTCGCCAGCCGCTTCCGGCGGGCGATGTGGCGCCGCCCCGCGGCCGCTTGAACCGATAACTTTGGGAGGAGGAACCCATGATCAAGACCCTGACCACGACCGTTCCCGCCGCGCTGATCGCGCTTGGACTGGCATCGACCGCCCAAGCCGAGATCAAGATCGGTGCCTCGATCTCGGCTACCGGCCCGGCGGCATTTCTGGGCGACCCCGAGGCCAAGACGCTGGAGATGCTGGTCGAGGAACTGAACGCCAAGGGCGGCATCAATGGCGAGCAGGTCGAACTGGTGCTGTATGACGATGGCGGCGACGCCAACAAGGCGCGCACCTTTGCCACCCGCCTGATCGAGGACGATGAGGTGCAGGCGATCATCGGCGGCACCACCACCGGGGCCTCGATGTCGATCCTGGCCGTGGCCGAGGATGCGGAAGTGCCGTTCATCTCGCTGGCGGGTGCCATCGACATCATCCAGCCGGTGAAGCCCAACACCTTCAAGACCCCGCATACCGACCGCATGGCCTGCCAGAAGATCTTCGAGGACATGAAGAAGCAGAACATCACCAAGATCGGCCTGATCTCGGGGACGGATGGTTTCGGTGCGTCGATGCAGGCGCAATGCAAGGACGTGGTCGGTGAATACGGCATCGAGATCGTCGCTGACGAGACCTATGACCCGAAAGACGCCGACATGACGGCGCAGCTGACCAAGATCCGCAATGCGGCGGGCGTGCAGGCGGTGCTGAACCCGGGCTTCGGTCAGGGCCCCTCGATCGTGACGCGCAACTACAAGCAATTGGCGATCGACCTGCCGCTGTACCAGTCGCATGGCGTGGCCTCGGACGGGTTCATCGAACTTGCGGGCAAGGACGCGGCCGAAGGCGTGCGCCTGCCCGGCACGGCGCTGCTGGTCGCGGAACTTCTGGCGGATGGCGATGCGCAAAAGCCGGTCGTCTCGGCCTACAAGGCCGCTTATGAGGCGAAATACAAGACGCCGGTCAGCACCTTCGGCGGCTATGCCCATGACGGTTTCGCGTTGCTGGTCGACGCGATCACTCGTGCAGGCAGCAGCGAGCCCGCGGCGATCCGCGAAGCGCTGGAAGGGGTCAAGGGTTTGGCCGGAACGACGGGCATCTACACCATGACCGCCGAGGACCATCTGGGTCTCGACCTGACGGCCTTCCGAATGCTTGAGATCAAGGACGGCGACTGGACCATCGTCGAGTGAGCCCCGCGGCCCCTTAACGGGGGCCGCTCCGCCCGGAGCCCTTAGCCAAAGGACCCCAGCATGTCCGAATTCCTGCAATTCCTGTTCTCGGGACTGACCGTTGGTGCGGTCTATGCGCTTGTCGCGCTTGGCTTCACCATCATCTACAACGCCTCGGGCGTGGTGAACTTCGCGCAGGGCGAATTCGTCATGCTGGGCGGCATGATCACCGTTTTCGCCCATGCCGCCGGGCTGCCGCTGCCCTTGGCCGCGCTGATCGCGATTGCGGCCACCGCAGCCATCGGCGTAGCGCTGAACAAGCTCGCCATCGAGCCCGCGCGCGGCGCGCCGGTGGTCACGCTGATCATCATCACCATCGGGGCCTCGATCTTTATCCGGGGCGCGGCGCAGCTGATCTTTGGCAAGCAGATCCACACCTTCCCGGCATTCTCGGGCGATGACCCGATCCATGTCATGGGCGCGACGATCCTGACGCAAAGCCTGTGGGCGATCGGCGGCGCTGCGGCGGTTTTCGTGGCGCTGTGGCTGTTCTTCACCCGCACGATCCTTGGCCGCGCGGTGCTGGCCACCTCGAACAATCGCCTCGCGGCGCAACTGGTGGGCATCAATACCGATTTCATCATGACGCTGTCCTTCGCACTGTCGGCGGGGATCGGGGCCTTTGCAGGCGTGCTGATCACGCCGATTACCATGACCTCCTATGACGTGGGCTTGGGGCTGGCGCTCAAGGGCTTTGCGGGTGCGATGCTGGGCGGCATGGGCAATCCCAAGGGCGCCTTCGCGGGTGGGCTGCTGCTGGGCCTGTTCGAGGCGATGACCGCGGGCTACCTGTCCTCGCAATACAAAGAGGCCGCAGCCTTTGTCGTCATCCTTGCCGTGCTGTTCTTCATGCCGCAGGGGCTTTTCGGCCAGAAATCCACGGATCGGGTGTGACATGCGACTTTCCAGCAAACACCTGACCCTGATCGTCATGGCCGCCTTGATCGCGGCGGCCCCGTTCTTTTTCCCCTCGGGCTATTACTTCCGCGTTGGCGCGCTGATCTTTGTCAATGCGCTGGCGGTTACGGGCATCGTCATCCTGACCGGCTATGCCGGGCAGATCAGCCTTGGCCATGCCGGGTTCGCCGGGATCGGCGGCTATGCCTGCGCGCTGGCCCCGGTGCATCTGGGCCTGCATCCCGCGCTGGCCGTGGTGCTGGGGGCGGTGATCTCCGCCGTTCTGGCCTTTCTGGTCGGCAGGCCGATCCTGCGGCTCAAGGGCTATTACCTTGGCGTCGCCTCGCTGGGTTTTGGCATCCTTGTCGCGATGGTGCTGAACAACGAACGCGGGCTGACCAAGGGCCCCGACGGGATCGAGGTCCCGGATCTGGGCCTGCGCGCCGTGCTGAAGGGCTGGGGCTTGGACCTGTCGAATGGCGAGTTCTGGTATGCCTTCACCGGCATCTGTCTGGTCATCGGGGCATGGATCGCGCTCAACCTGTTCAACAGCCCGACGGGCCGGGCGCTGCGCGCGCTGCATGGGTCCGAGGTCGCTGCCGGAACCGTCGGCATCGACGTGGCGCGGGTCAAGTTGCAGGCATTCGTCATCTCGGCAGTCTATGCCT
The DNA here is from genome assembly GCF_009711205.1 of Paracoccus litorisediminis. Taxonomy (GTDB): domain Bacteria; phylum Pseudomonadota; class Alphaproteobacteria; order Rhodobacterales; family Rhodobacteraceae; genus Paracoccus; species Paracoccus litorisediminis. The sequence goes on from NZ_WMIG01000008.1 coordinate 27,813, forward strand.
CGGTCGCGGGCTCGCTGACGGCGCTGCAAAACAAGTTCATCACCCCCGACATCGCCGGTTTCATGCACTCGGTTGAGATGGTCACGATGGCGGTGCTGGGCGGCGTCGGCTCGGTCCCCGGCGCGATCCTTGGCGCAGGCATCCTGACGCTGCTGCCGCAGGTGCTGACGGTCTTTGCTGAATACGAACAGCTGATCCTGGGTCTGGTGATGATGCTGGTGATGATCTTCCTGCGCGAGGGGTTGGTGCCGTCCATCCTGCGCAAATTCCGGGGGAGGGGCGAATGAGCCTGTTGCAGATCGAGCGTCTGGGCATTGCCTTTGGCGGCCTGCGCGCCGTCCATGATGTCAGCTTTTCCGTCGAGCCGGGCGAGATCGTCTCGGTCATCGGGCCGAATGGCGCGGGCAAGACGACCCTGTTCAACATGATCTCGGGCGTCTATCGCCCCGGTTCGGGCCGGGTGCGGCTGAAGGGCGAGGACGTGACCGGGATGGAGCCGTTCCGCTTGGCGGCGCGCGGCATGTCCCGCACCTTTCAGAACCTGCAGATCTTTCAGAACATGACCGTGCTGGAAAACGCCATGGCCGGGTTTCACTTGCAGGAACGCGGCCCGGTTCTGGCTGACCTTCTGAACCTGCCCTCGTCCCGCCGCCGCACCCGCATGGCCGAGGAGGGCGCACGCGAATTGCTGACCCGCGTTGGCCTTGAACGGGCCGCCGATCGCGAGGCGGGGAACCTGTCCTATGGCTCGCTCAAGCGGCTGGAAATTGCCCGCGCGCTGGCGATGAAGCCTGCCGTGCTGCTGCTGGACGAACCCGCCGCCGGCTGCAATGCCGTCGAGACCGAGGAAATCGACCACCTGATCGCCGAGGTCGCCGGTTCCGGCGTCGCGATCCTGCTGGTCGAGCATGACATGAAGATGGTGATGCGTATTTCCAACCATATCGTCGTGCTGGATCACGGCGAGAAGATCGCCGAAGGGCCGCCCGAGGCGGTCAGCCGCAATCCGGCGGTCATCGCCGCCTATCTGGGAACGGAGGCCGCCGATGCTGACAGTTGAGGGGCTGCGCTCGCGCTATGGCCGGATCGAGGTGCTGCACGGTCTCGACCTGCAAGTTGACAGCGGCGAAATCGTCACCGTGGTCGGTGCGAATGGCGCGGGCAAGACGACGCTCTTGCGCTGCCTGTCGGGCGTGCAGCCGGTCTCGGCGGGCAAGATCACCTTCCGTGGCGAGGCTTTGACCACCGTCCCGGCCTATAAGCGGCTGTCACGGGGTCTCGCGCAATCGCCCGAGGGTCGGCAGATCTTCACCAACCTCTCGGTTGAGGAAAACCTGCGTCTGGGGGCGTTTCTTTACAACGATGACCGCGTCCAGAAGGATATGGACGATGCCTTTGCCATGTTCCCGATCCTGCGCGAGAAGCGCAATCTGGCGGCGGGCGGCCTTTCGGGCGGCCAGCAGCAGATGCTGGCCATGGCCCGCGCGCTGATGGGGCGGCCCTCATGTCTGCTGCTGGATGAGCCCTCGATGGGTTTGGCGCCGATCATCGTGCAGCAGATCTTCGATGTGGTCAGCGGCCTCAAGGCGCTTGGCGTCACCGTGCTGCTGGTCGAACAAAACGCCTTCGGGGCGCTCAAGATTGCCGACCGTGGCTATGTCATGGAAACCGGCACCATCACCATGCAGGGGCCGGCGGCGGAACTGATCGCCGATCCTCGCATTCGCGAAGCCTATCTGGGAATTTGAACATGTCTGTCGTCACCATCGCCCGCCAAGGGGATATCGCCACCGTCACCGTGGACAACCCGCCCGTCAACGCGCTGGGTCTGGCGCTGCGCCAAGGGCTTTGGGATGCCGTGGCCGAACTGGATGCTGATCCGTCGGTGCGGGCGGTGGTGCTGATCTGCGCCGGACGCACCTTTATCGCCGGGGCGGATGTGACCGAATTCGGCAAACCGCCCGTTGAACCGCATCTGCCCGATCTGGTCGCCCGGATCGAAGCGGCGACGACCCCTTGGGTCGCGGCCATCCATGGTTCGGCCCTTGGCGGAGGCTTCGAGGTCGCGCTTGGCTGCCGTTTCCGCGTGGCGCTGCCCGATGCATTCGTTGGGTTGCCCGAGGTGACATTGGGCATCATTCCCGGCGCGGGCGGCACGGTCCGCACGCCGCGCCTGTGTGGCGTTGAAACGGCTGTCGAGATGGCGACCTCCGGTAAGCCCTTGCGTGCGCCAAAGGCGCTCGCAGCGGGTCTGATCGACGCGGTGATCGAAGGCGACCTGCTGGACGGTGCCGTGGCCTTTGCCGTCGAGGCGATCGAGAAACCCCTACCGCTGCCCGTTTCGGCCCGCGAGGTCACGGCCCCTGACGCGGCCTTCTGGACTGATGCCGAGAAAGCCGTGACCAAGGCCGCCAAGGGGGCCGCAGCACCGGCCCGCGCCCTCGCCGCGATCCGAAAGGCTGCCGAGGCCCCCTTCACGGAGGCCATGGATTTCGAGCGTGAGACCTTTATGGAACTGCGCGGCACGGAACAGGCCGCCGCCCTGCGCGCGGTCTTCTTCGCCGAACGTGCTGCCCCCCGTCCGGTGGCCTTGCGCGAGGTCGAACCCGCGCCCCTGCGCAAGGTGGCGGTGATTGGTGGCGGGACGATGGGCGCGGGGATCATCGCCGCACTTCGCGATGCCGGACTGCCTGTCACTCTGATCGAACAGGACGATGCTGCGGTCGAACGTGGTCTGGCCAATGTCGCCAAGGTTTTCGACGGCGGCGTCAAGCGCGGCAAGCTGTCCGAGGCACAGGCCCAAGCGCTGAAGGACGGCGTGACCGGCAGCACCGTTTACGCGGCGCTGGCCGATGCGGATATGGTCATTGAGGCGGTATTCGAAGAAATCAGCGTCAAGCGCGCGGTCTTTGCCCGTCTGGGCGAGGTTTGCCGCCCCGATGCGGTTCTGGCCACGAATACGTCCTATCTGGACCCGCGCGCCATTGCCGAAGACCTGCCGAACTCCGACCGCTTCATCGGGCTGCATTTTTTCAGCCCGGCCAATGTGATGAAACTGCTGGAAATCGTGCCGACGCCCGAAACCTCGGCCCGGACGCTGGCTACCGGTTTTGCCCTTGGGCGGATGTTGAAGAAAATCCCGGTGCAATCGGGCATCTGCGAGGGCTTCATCGGCAACCGCATCCTGAAACGCTATCGCGCTGCCGCCGAAGGGCTGGTGCGGCGTGGCGTGCCGATCGCCGATATTGACGCGGCGATGCGCGGCTATGGCCTGGCGATGGGGCCGTTCGAGGCGCAGGATCTGGGCGGGCTCGACATTGCCTATCTGCAACGCGAAGGCGCGCGCGCCTCGGGTCAGAGCGTGCCGGAAACGCTGGGCGATATCCTTGTCCGCGCCGGTCGTAAGGGGCAAAAGACCAGTGGCGGTTGGTATGACTATGTCGCGGGTGACCGCAAGCCGCAGGTCTCGACCGCCGTTGCCGAACTGCTGGCCGCGCAGATCCGCCCGGATGCCGCAATGACCGCCGCCGAAATCGCGCAGACGCTGGTCGCTGAAATGGCCGCCGAGGGGCAGGCAATCCTTGATGAGAGCATTGCCGCCAGCCCCGCCGATATCGATCTGGTCAAGATCCACGGCTACGGATTTCCGCGCTGGCGCGGCGGGCCGATGTTCGCAAACCGCGCACGCGGTTAGGCAATCAGCCGGGCGCGGAACGCCACGCCCGGCTTGCGACCCCACGGGGGGATCGGGTATTTCGCAGAAGCAGAGTTTCCGTTCGGGCGGACTGGCATCGGAAAAGGAGGAGTCCAATGCTGTATCAAACCGTCACGGCGGCGCAGACGCTTGGCATACCCGGCGACAGCGTCAGCAGCGTCGAGGAATATGCCAGCCGCATCCAGCAGGTCTGCGGTGCCTTTCGCGTCCATGCTCAGGCCGGACGCGCGGATCGGATCTGCGGTTTGGTCGAAAGCCGCAGACTGGCACGGTTCGAAGCGGCGGTGGTGTCGCTGGATGCCTCGCGCGTTGAGCGGGATCAGGCGATGATCCGCCGCGATCCGGGTGAGCATCTGTTCCTGCTGTTCCAGCATGCCGGGTCCAGCCGGATCATCCAGCGCGATTGCCAGACGGTGCTGCGGGCGGGCGATGTCTATATCGCGGATTCCGGGCTGCCCTCGGAATTCATCTATGAGGGTACGCAATCGCGCCAGATCTCGCTGCATCTGCCGCGGGACGAGGCCGTGCGCCGTCTGGGGTCGCTTTGCACCGGCGGCATGGCTGTCGACCGGACCGATCCTCTGGTCCCGGCGATGCAGGGGATCGTGACGCGGCTGATGCTTGACGATGCCGGCGGCGCGGCTCTGTCCGAAGCCCTGCTCAACATCCTCTCGGCCTATTGCCATTCCCGCGCGACCGGAGAGACCGACCGCGCCGCCCAATTGCATCGCCGCGCGACCGAGCGGATCGCGACCCGCGCCGGGGATGGCGGGCTTGATCTGGATACGCTGGCGGGCGATCTGGGTGTCTCGCGCCGGACGCTGCAGCGCGCCTTCACCCGGCAGGGCGAATCCGTCACGGGTGCGTTGCTGGCAGCCAGACTTGATCTGGCGCGCTCGCGTCTGGGCGGGGCCTGCAAAAGCGATCGCGGTGACATTGCTGCCATCGCGTTTGATTGCGGCTTCAATGACCTGTCCCATTTCTATCGCGCCTTCCGCATGCGTTTCGGCATGTCTCCGGGGCAGGCGCGGCACTGATACGTGGCGCGCTGCGCCAAGCGCAGTGGCGCATGTTGCCAAGACCCGGCGCGCCGAAACTGGCATTCTGGCGTGAAACGCTCTGCGACAGAGCGCACGGGAGGATGAAGCATGAGCGAACTTAACCTGACCATCGGCGGCAAGACCCACGCGGTCGCGGCCCGCTTTGACGTGATCAACCCCGCGACCGGCGAAGTCGCCGGGACCGCGCCCAATGCCACGCTGGCCGATCTGGATCTGGCGGTCGCGGCCGCCAAGGCGGCTTTTGTCGACTGGTCGCAGAAATCCGATGCCGAATTGCAGGCCGCCTGCGAGGCGGTGACCGCCAAGATTGGCGAACATGCCGAGGAACTGGCACGTCTGGTGACGCTGGAGCAGGGCAAGCCGCTGAACGGCCTTGGCTCGCGCTGGGAGATCGGCGGAGCACAGGCTTGGGCGGGCTACACTGCCGGTCTGTCGCTGCCGGTGAAGGTGCTGCAGGACGACAATGCCGGTCGGGTTGAACTGCACCGCAAGCCGCTGGGCGTCATCGGCTCGATCACGCCGTGGAACTTCCCGGTGATGATCGCGATCTGGCATATCATGCCCGCGCTGCGCACCGGTAATACGGTCGTGATCAAGCCCTCGCCCTATACCCCCCTTGCGACGCTGCGGCTGGTCGAGCTGATGAACGAGGTTCTGCCCGCAGGCGTCGTCAACATCGTCTCGGGCGAGGACCGCGAGGTCAATCTGGGTGCGGCGATGTCCAGCCATCCCGATATCCGCAAGATCGTCTTCACCGGCTCCAGCGCGACCGGCAAGCGGGTGATGCAATCGGCCTCGGCCACGATGAAGCGCCTGACGCTGGAACTGGGCGGCAATGACGCGGGCATCGTCCTGCCCGATGCCGATCCCAAGGCCATTGCCGAGGGCCTGTTCTGGGGTGCCTTCATCAATAACGGCCAGACCTGCGCCGCGATGAAGCGCCTGTATGTTCATGACAGCATCCATGACGAAGTCTGCAAGGAACTGGTCGCCTATGCCGCGCAGATCCCGGTCGGCAACGGGCTGGAGGAAGGCTCGGTCCTGGGTCCGATCCAGAACCGCATGCAGTTCGAGAAAGTCGCGGGTCTGGTCGAGGACGCCAAGACCCGCGGTCAGGTCCTGCTGGGCGGCAAGCCGGGCGAGGGACTGTTCTTCAACCCGACGATCATTGCCGGTCTGAAGAACGGCGATCCGCTGGTTGATGAGGAACAGTTCGGCCCGGTCCTGCCGGTCATCCGCTACACCGATCTGGACGAGGTCATTGCCGCGGCGAATGACAGCGAGAACGGTCTGGGCGGCTCGATCTGGACCAAGGACATCGAGGCCGGGCGCAAGCTGGCCGCGCGGATGGAATGCGGCTCGGTCTGGCTGAACAAGCACGGCATGATCCAGCCCAACGCGCCCTTCGGTGGGGTGAAATCCTCGGGTCTGGGCGTCGAATTCGGTGAAGAAGGCCTTGCCGAATACACCGACATTCAAGTCGTCTTCAGCTAAGCGATTGGCCGCCCTGCCGGGATATCCGGCGGGGCGGCACCCTTGCTGCGGGTTACGCTGTCGCCTGCCTTTGCCGCGACACGCTGACGCCAAGGAACAGCAGCACCACCAACCCCTGCAGGATCAGCGGCTCGGCCACCGGGAACAGCCCGAACCACAATTGCAGCCAGTCGCGGTCCGGGAACCAGTTGACCGGAGTCGCGCTGATCAGCGCGGCGGTCTGCAACCCGCGTACGCCTGCGCCGACCAGCACCACCGACAGCAGCGCCAGCAGCGCCGAAGTTGCGCGGAAGAACAGCCGGAGCGGCAGCTTCCGCCCCGAGGCAAGGATCATCCAGCCAGCCGCCAGTGCAGCACCCGCCCCGGCAACCAGTCCAAGCAGGACCGGAATGGGTGCGGCATCGACCAGCAGGGCCTCATAGAACAGGACCGTCTCGAACCCCTCGCGGAAGACCACGAGGAAGGCCAGAAACGCGACGGTGCGGACCGTTGCCGTTCCGGCCAGCTTGCGCCGCATCGCCGCTACATGCCCGCCCTTGGCGGTCAGTCCCAGCACCAGCCAGATCAGCACTGCGGCGGCCAGCAGCGCCGTGGCCCCCTCCAATGCTTCGCGCGAAAGGGTCGAGATGGAAAACAGCCAGCGCGTCGCCGCCCATAGCGCAAAGCTGCAGACCACCGCCAGACCGACACCCAGGGCGACCGGGCGGCGGAAGCGGGCGGGATCGGCCCCTTCGGCACGAAGTGCGGCCAGCAGTGCCGCAAGGATCAACACGCCCTCCAGCCCCTCGCGGAAGATGATGCCCGCCGATTGCAGCGCGGCGCCCGTAGCGGAAATCGGGGCTTCGATCCGCTCGCGCGCATCGGCCAGGTCCGCCTTGATCCCCTCAACCTCGGCGGCCAGGACGTCCTTGGGCACCTGAGCGGCGATGAGACGGGCCAGGCCAGGACGCTCGGTGTTACCCTCCCAGAAGCGCGCCTCCATCCGCAGCGCCATTGACGGTGCGCGGGGCTTCAGACGTTGTTCGATATCGGGATCGAACCAGGAATAGGCCTCCAGCCGCTTCAACTCGGCTTCGGTCCAGTCGCCATTCGCAGCGACCAGCACCATTTCGTCCAGCGCGGCGGGCAGCGCGTCGACGGCGGCGGCATAGCCACCCTGCGCGACCTCGGCCCCAAAGGTCGCGTCGATCAGTGATACAGCCTCGGTTATCAACGGTTCGACGCCATCCTTGCGCTGCAATATCAGCGTCTTGCTGTCGTCGAGCAACTGCATCAGCCGTTCGGCATCTGCAGGATTGGTCATCTGAGGGGTCAGATCACCAAGGATCAGTACCGCGCGGTCGCGGAACATCAGCGACTCGTTATATTCCAGATGCTGGGTGATCTGGCCGTCGCGGACGCCGTTGGCATATTCCTCCCAGACCATGACGGTGAAACGGCGCAGCAGACGGGCGCGGCGCAAGGTTTCCTCGGGCGAGAGCACGACCGGGGCATAGCCCGCAATGCGCTGGCTGATCGCCGCGATCGCCGAAGGATCCTGTTCGGCCCGGGCCAGATCCTGACGCAGCGCGGCCACGCTTTCCGCACCAAGCCGGGCATCCAGATTGTCGCCCAGATAGGCGACCAGCCCCTCGGCCCGGCCCAGATCGCCCGCATATTGCACCATGCGACCCGCGCCTGCATCCTCGGTCGCGCGGGACAAGGCCAGCCGCAATTCGGAAGCGGCGACGGTCAGCAGTTCGGATTGGACAATGTCATGGGCGGCCTGTGGTTCAAGCTGGTCCGCCGCCAGCGCCTTGACCGCCAGCGCGGCCCCGGTATCGCGGGAGGCGCGGGCATAGTCGCGGATATTCAGCCAGTCGCGCGCGTGATCGGGCTGTCCGGCAAGGATCGCTGCCAGCCCATGATCCCGCGCCGCAGCCATCACCGCGGTCCACAGCCGTTGGCGGTCGCGCGCCACCTGCGCCGGGTCGCCGCTGCCGACACTGGCCGCATAATCGGCCATCGCCGCATCGGCCCCGGCCGCGCCAAACTGGCCCTTGGTCGCGGACCATGCGGCCTGCATGTATTGCAGCCGCTGGGCGATGTCGGCATCGCGTTCGGGAGAGGCCGCGCGATACATCAGCCGCTCGATACGGCCTGCTTCGCTGCGCAGGGTTTCGGCGGCGCTCCAAGGAGTTTCCTCGGCATGGATCGGCAGCGCCATGGCAAGCAGCAGCGCAATTGCGGTCAGGAATTTCAAGGCTGGTTATCCGTCAGATCGGTCGAAAGCTCGGCCAGGGTGAAGGGGGGAACGGCCATTTCGCGCCGAAGATTGCGATACAGAAGGTCGGGCAGCGCGACCCGGTATTCCAGCCGCGCGGTCAGGTGCAGAGGGCCTTGCGCCGCGCCGTCCAGAGGAATGTCATAGGTCGCGACATCCTCGCCCTTGGCGGGGATCGGGCGGCGGACCCAATTGACCTCGGCGGTCGAGAAGGTCAGGTGATCGGTGATGCGGCGGCCCTTGCTGTCCTGGAAATGTTCGATCCAGGCCACGGTCTCGGCCTCATCCGGGCCGCCCGAGCGGTACAGGGTCCGGCCCTGCGCGTCGGTCAGGGTCAGTTCCAGCCACATGTGTTTCTGGTCATTGACGCCGGTCGGCAGGTTGTGCCCCGCGCCAAGGTTCTGCACCGCCACCGCCAGATGCAGGGTGTCGCCGCGCCGTTGCTGGTCGCGCAGTTCCAGCCCGGCGGCGGCGCGCAGCAGTGCTTCGGTCTGGCGGGCCTGCTCGGTCAGGGTGTCGCGGTTCAGGTCGCGGCTGACGCCCGGCAGCGCGCCGCCGCGCAGCACGTCCAGCGTGTCGCCCATACCGGTATCGGTCAGCAGGTGGTTCGCGCCGACGAAGCGATGCGAAAACCGCTTGGGCCCGGACAGGTCGCCGTTGCGGATGGCCATGACCTGCGCGGCGGGGTCGTCGGCCATGTGGCAGGCTTGGCAGGTCACGCCCTGCTGCCCGTACCAGCTGTCGCGCCATTCCAGAAAGGTCGATTGCGCCACCTGCGGGCTGCGCGCCTTGGACATGGAGTGGTCGTAGATCTCGACATGGCAGGCGCCGCACAGATCCGAGCTTTTCATCAGCGCGGTGGTATCGGGCGCGCCATAGGCGGCCAGATGGTCGCGCGGATTGGCCAGCAGCGCCGCATTGGTCAAGCCGTCCTGATCGTATTCGGCGCGGTTATAGGCCAGCGTGATCGCGCCATTGCCGGTCTCCGGCTGGGCATGGATGGCGGTGTGGCAGGTGATGCAGGTCACGCCCTCGGTCAGTGCATCGGCGGGCTGGACCGAGACAAAACGATTGACGCGGCCGGTCAACATTTCATTGGGGGCGTGGCAGCCCTCGCAGAAGCGGCCCTGTTCGGGGTTGCGGACGCTGTCGACATTGGCGTCCACCGTCGCCTCATAGATCAGGTCCCGGTCGGCAATCGCATGCAGCGACCCGGCCCATTCATGGAATTCCTGTTGGTGACACGAGGCGCAATCCGCTGCGGATGGCAGCCGTGTCGGATCACTGAACGCGCCCGAGGCCGAGCGGATGCGCGAGGGCCAGAACAGCCGCTCCTGTCCTGTGTCATCGGGACCAAAGGGCAGGCGGTAGAAGGGCACATCCGTCGCCGCAACGCCAACGGGCGCGGGCCGCGGGGCCAGCGCCGCATAGGCGGCAAGGGCCGTCACCGCGACCAGTAGCGCGGCCAGCAGAGGCCGGGCGTGGTAGCGCAGCTGGGTCTTGATCTTCATGACCGCACCCATCCCCAATGCCGCATCGCCAGATGCAGGATCAGCACCGGCAGGATCGGCCATGCGCCCCAGAAATGCAGCAGCGACAGGGTTTCGGTCAGTTCGCGTGCGGGCAGCCACAGCTTGCCCGCCAGCCATAGAAGACCCGGCAGGCTCATGGTCAGGCCGGTCAGGACGACCAGCACCATGTCGGCCAGCAAAGCCCATGACAGCACGGTGAACCCCGTCCGGCTGCTCATCCGCAGTCCGGTCGGGACATGCCGCAGCAGCCACGGCACCAGCGTCGCGACCAGCGCCAACCCAAGGCCGACATGCGTCCAAAGGACGATGGGGCTGGAGGGCGCCAGCCACAGGTAGATCCCCGAGGCGAACAGCCCGGCGATGATCGCACTGTGCAGACCCGAGCGCAGGCTTCCCCCGCGCCCGTATTCATGCCGGGCGGTGTGTGTCGTTGTGCCTTGACGGGCCTGGCTTGCGGCTTGTCCCATCTTTGCCTCGCAGATTTCAGCCCTTGATTTCGACCCCATGCTTGGCCGCGGCCTGCAGGACTTGCGCCACGATCCGTTCGGCGATGTCCTGTGCCTCGCTGCCAAGTGCGTCGGCCTCTTCGGCCGTGAACTTGTCGCCCTTTGCTTCGCGGTCGCGGGTCTCGGTGACCAGCGCGATCAGCTCATCGAAGCCTTTGGTGATCGAGCCGTCCAGCGCGGCGTCGTCGGTCGAAACCACCGGCGAGATCGCCTGATTGTACATCCGCTGGCAACCGCCCATGATCCCCAGAACGTCGATCAGACGGCTGCGCGCGATAAAGGCTTCGCCCTCGCCGCCAAGGAATTGCGATTCCTTCCATTCACCAAAATAGTCGCCGACGGTCGGCGTCATGGTGACAACGGCGGTAAAGGCGTCGTCGCGGTTGGGTTCCCACGCCGCCATGTCGGTTTCCAGCGCCTTGGACCATTCAACCATGCCCTGGGCCGCACCAAGCGCCAGATTGGCGTCGAACAGCAGCTCTCCCGGCCCGATCTGGCCGTCGCCATTCAGGTCGGCGTCCAGCTTGACATGTTCCTTGTCGGTTCCCCACAGCAGCGGCTCGGTGATCGAATGGAACAGGCTGCCCGGACGTTTCAGCACGGTGCCGTCGGGCAGGGTCAGGTCGTATTCGGCCACGTCCTCTTCCTCGGTCCCCGGATTGCCGGCATCAAGGATCAGGTCGTATTTCGCGGTCGAGGGAATGCCCGCGACAATGCCTTCGATGGTTTCGTATTCATTCGAGGCCGCCAGCCACTGGTCGCGCATCGCCGTCACGGCCTCGGCCAGTTTCGGGCCTTCGGCTTCCCATGCGGCCTTGTAGTCGCCGCCATGCGCGGCGATCAGCGCGGCATAGGCCTCGGCCGAGCCCTGCATCTTCTGCGCATTGGCGACCAGCGCCGCGTTATGTTCCAGCGTGAAGGCCTTGACCTGTGCCAACCCCTCGCTTTCGGTTGCGGCAAAGCCGGGCTGGGCTGCCAGCAAAAGGACGGGGGTCAGGCAAAGCAAGGTGCGGCGCATGGTCGAGGGCTCCTGTCTCGAACGTCTCCGCGGAGCATTGTCCGCGGAAAGGACTCACTGGGACTCTCTTATAACCCGACCATTTTTGTTGCAATTGGAATGCGCAGTCGCGGAATGCAGATCGGCCGGGCATCGCTGCCCGGCCGTTTTTTCGGTTCAGACCGAGAGGCACATGTACTTGATCTCAAGATAGTCATCGAGACCGTAATGGCTGCCTTCGCGGCCAAGGCCGGATTGCTTGACGCCGCCGAAAGGCGCGACCTCGGTCGAGATCAGGCCGGTATTGACGCCGACCATGCCGGTTTCCAAGGCCTCGGCCACGCGCCAGACGCGCGACAGGTCACGGGCGTAGAAATAGCCCGCAAGGCCGAACTCGCTGGCATTGGCCAGTGCGATCGCCTCGTCCTCGGTCTCGAAGCTGTAGATCGGGGCGACGGGACCGAAGGTCTCCTCGCGCGAGATCTTCATCTCGGGCTTCATGCCGGTCAGCACGGTCGGGTGGAAGAAGGTCCCGCCCAGCTCGTGACGCGCGCCGCCAGTCGCCACCGTCGCGCCATTGGCCACAGCGTCGGCGATGTGATCCTCGACCTTGGCCAAGGCCGCAGTGTTGATCAGGGGCCCGACCTGAACCGGATCGGTCAGGCCATTGCCGACCGCCATTGCCGCGACGCGGGCCGCCAGCTTTTCCGCGAAGGCATCGTAAACGCCCGACTGGACATAGATGCGGTTCGCGCAGACGCAGGTCTGGCCGTTATTGCGGAACTTGGCGATCATCGCGCCTTCGACCGCCGCGTCGATATCGGCGTCGTCGAACACGATGAAGGGGGCGTTGCCGCCCAGTTCCAGCGACAGTTTCTTGATCGTCTCGGCACCCTGACGCATCAGGATCTTGCCCACGCGGGTCGAGCCGGTGAACGAGATCTTGGCGACCTTCGGGTTGGCGCAAAGCTCGGCACCCATACCAGCCGCATCAAGACCCGGAACGATGTTCAAGACGCCCGCCGGGATACCCGCACGCTCGGCCAGAACGCCCAGAGCCAGCGCCGAAAGCGGCGTCAGTTCCGAGGGGCGCGCAACCATGGTGCAGCCCGCCGCCAGTGCCGGCGCGATCTTGCGCGCCAGCATGGCATTGGGGAAGTTCCACGGCGTGATTGCACCGACGACGCCCACCGGCTGTTTAAGCACGATGATGCGCTTGTCGGGCATGTGACCCGGAATGGTGTCGCCATAGACGCGCTTGGCCTCTTCAGCGAACCATTCGACATAGGCTGCGCCATAGGCGATCTCGCCCTTGGCCTCGGCCAGCGGCTTGCCCATCTCGGCGGTCAGGATCACGGCCAGATCCTCGACATTCGCGAGGATCAGGTCATGCCAGCGGCGCAGGACCCCTGCACGATCCTTGCCGGTGCGCGCGGCCCAGGGTTTCTGCGCGGCATGGGCCGCGTCGATGGCGGCCGAAAGCTCGGCCACCCCCATATCCGCGACCTGCGCCAGTTCCTCGCCCGTTGCCGGGTTCGTCACGGCAAAGACCTTGTCGCCCTTGAAGCGCGCGCCATTGATATAGGCGCTGCCGGTCAGAAGGCTCGGGTCCTTGAGGTTCAGCATGTGCTTGTTGTCCAGCATCATGCCGCCTTTGCCGCTGCGATGGATTCTTCGAGGATGTCCAGCGCCTCGGCGAAGTGGGCTTCGTCGATGGTCAGCGGTGCGAGGAAGCGGATGACGTTGCCGTTCACGCCGCAGGTCAGCAGGATCAGCTTGCGCGACAGCGCCTCGGTGCGGATGCGGTTGACCAGATCAGCATTCGGGGCCTTGCCGTCGGCAGTGGTGAACTCGGCTGCGACCATGAAGCCCGGACCGCGCACTTCGGCCAGTTCCGGCGTGGTGGCGCGGATCGATTCCAGACGCTGACGCAGGCGCGAGCCCAGCTCATTGGCGCGGTCGCACAGGTTTTCTTCCTCGATCACGTCCAGAACGGCGTGCGCTGCTGCGATGCCCAGCGGGTTGCCGCCATAGGTGCCGCCCAGACCGCCGGGGTTTGCTGCATCCATGATCTCGGCGCGACCGGTGACCGCTGCCAGCGGCAGGCCGCCTGCCAGACCTTTGGCCATGGTGACCAGATCGACATAGATGCCGTGCTGCTCCATTGCGAACAGGGTGCCGGTGCGGGCGAAACCGGTCTGGATTTCGTCGGCGATCATCACGATGCCGTGCTTGTCGCACAGTTCGCGGACGGCGCGGACAAACTCGGTCGGTGCCGGGTTGAAGCCGCCTTCGCCTTGGACCGGTTCAAAGATGATCGCGGCGACACGGGCCGGGTCGAGGTCGGCCTTGAACAGCTTTTCAATGCCGGCCATCGCGTCTTCGGTCGATTGGCCATACAGCGCGATCGGGAAGGGCACGTGGAAGACATCGGGCATCATCGCGCCGAAGCCGGCCTTGTAGGGCTGGACCTTGCCGGTCAGCGACATGCCCATGAAGGTGCGGCCGTGGAAGCCACCGCCAAAGGCGATGACGGCATTACGGCCGGTATGGGCGCGGGCGATCTTGATCGCGTTTTCAACGGCTTCGGCACCGGTGGTGACGAAGGTCGTGCGCTTGTCGAAGTCACCCGGAACCAGCGCGTTCAGGCGCTCGCCAAGGGCGATGTAGTTTTCGTAAGGCAGGACCTGGTGGCAGGTATGGGTGAAGGATTCGAGCTGGGTCTTGACCGCTTCCATGACCTTCGGGTGGCAATGGCCGGTGTTCACCACGGCGATGCCTGCGGCGAAGTCGATATAGCGGGTGCCTTCGACATCCCAGACCTCGGCGTTGCGGGCCTTGGCCGCATAGATTTGGGTCTGCATGCCAACGCCACGGGCGATGGTGGTCTGGCGGCGGGCGGCGATTTCGGCGTTAAGCATGTGATGCCTCCTGAAAGGTCCGGGGCACTGAATCTCGCCCGGTTGTCATCGCAGATGCCCTGTTCAAAATGGTTTTTACAGTCTAATTCTTTCTGAACGCAAAGCGTTGAAATCCATAGCGTCAATGTCAGACTGTTAACGATCATGAACGACCTAAACACCGAGCTGAGCGACCTGCGTCTGGGCGAGCGTTTGCGAATCCTGCGCGAACGCGCGGGCCTGTCGCAGCGCGCGCTGGCCAAGCGCGCCAATGTCACCAATGCGACGATCTCGCTGGTCGAGGCTGACAAGATGAACCCCTCGGTCGGCGCGCTGCGCCGCATCCTTGACGGCATCCCGGTCAGCCTGTCCGAGTTCTTTGCCTTTGAGCCGGAGCCCGAGCAGGTGATTTTCTATCAGGCCAGCGACCTCCCGGAAATCGGCAAAGGGAAACTGTCCCTGAAGCGCATCGGCAACAGCCAGTTTGGCCGCGCCATGACCATCCTGCATGAACGCTACGAGCCGGGCGCGGATACCGGTCGGGTGATGTATCGCCATGAGGGAGAAGAGGGCGGAATTGTGATCTCGGGCCGGATCGAGATCACCGTCGGCGAGGAGCGCCGCATTCTTGGTCCCGGCGACGGCTATTACTTCGACAGCCGCAAGCCGCATCGCTTCCGGCAGGTCGGGCCGGAACCCTGCGTTATCGTCAGCGCCTGCACGCCGCCCACCTTCTGAGAAAGACCTTCTGAAATGAAAAAGGCCGCCTCGCGGCGGCCATTTCATGGTCAGGACAGCGGGAAGCCCAGCTTGCCACACATGGCCAGCCACGGCTTGCGCCAGCCGCCCTTGGCGTCGGCCCCATCCAGCGCGACCATGGTGATCTTGGCGCCGATGGCGCGGAAGGGCTCGGGCGGGATCCAGTTCGGCTCGGTCGCGGCGAATTCCATCCGGGTTTCCGGCAGATCGAGACCCGCCAGTTTCGCCAGACCGACCCGCGCGCCGAAGCGGCTGGCCGAAACGCCAAAGCCGGAATAGCCGCCGGCATAGATCGCCTTGCCGCCGTAATAGCTTTGGAAATGCACCGCCATCCGGGTGGTCAGCGCGATCGGGCCGCTCCACGCATGCGAGAAGCGGATGCCTTCAAGCTGCGGGAAGGTAGTGAAGAAGGCCTCGGCCAGACGACCGTAAGGTGCGGGGGTGCGGTCCAGCCGCGGATCACGCGGGCTGTTCGCGAAATAGCCAAGACGGCCGCCGAACAGGATGCGGTCATCGGGCGTCAGGCGCATGTAGTTCAGCTGGGTGCGGGTGTCATAGACGCCCTGACGGTTGATCCAGCCAATGGCAGCCTTTTGTTCGGCATTCAGCGGCTCGGTCGTCAGGATGCGGTCGCGGACCATGGCGACGCGGGTCTTGATGCGCTTGTGACCTTCGGCGAATGCGTTGGTGCACAGCATCACGCGCGGGGCGCGGACCTCACCGTCACGGGTGCGCACGACCAGCGTGTTGCCCTGATCGTCGATGCCCAGCATCGGCGACAACTCGTGCAGACGGACACCCAGCGCGATGGCCGCGCGACGCAGCCCCCATGCCAGGCGCGCCGGATGCACGATGCCGCTGTTCTTGCGCGACCAGATCGCGCCCTCGAACAGCGGAGAGTTCAGCTGGGCGCGGGTTCCCGCCGCGTCCAGCAGTTCGACATCATGACCATGTTCGCGGTGCAGGTCGTATTCTTCCTGCACGATCGGTACGGCGTCTTTCGACACCGCCACGGTCATTTCGCCGGTCCATTCCAGATTGGCATCGATGCCGTGCTGATCGATGGTGCGGGTGAAGCCGGCCATGTTGTCATGGCCAAGCGCTTCCAGCGCATCCAGATCCTTGGGGAAGATGCGCTGCGCGTTGCCCAGACCATGCATCACCGAGGTCGAGACGATCCCGCCCGGCCGACCCGATGCGCCATGCGCGATGCGGTCGGACTCGATCAGGACCACGTCGCAGGACGGGTCGGTTTCCTTGGCCTGAATCGCGGCCCAAAGGCCGGTGAAGCCACCGCCTACGATCAGCAGATCGGCTTTGGTCGCGCCGATCAGCGGTGCCGCAGGTGCAGGCGCATCCGGGCGGTCCAGCCAGAACGGGAAGAAGGTCGTATCGGCCAGGGCCTTGTCAGCGCGGTTCTGCATCTGCGGGTCTCGGTGCTGTTCTGGGATGGGGCTTTGGATCAGTCCTCGATCAGGACGTAGATCTTGCGCAGGGTTTCCAGCACTTCGAAACGGCCTTCGAAGCCGCTTTTCAGCACGTAGTTGTCGCCGGGGCCGAATTCCTGAACGGTGCCGTCGGCATCGGTGATCGCAACGCGGCCCGACAGGACGGTCGTGTATTCGGTCATGTTCGGATAGGCGAGGATTTCAGCATAGGGGGTGCATTCCCAGGTGCCGATGGTCACTTTGCCTTCGGTCAGGTGCAGCGCGCCTTTTTCGATGGCTTCGCCGGACAGCACGGCTTCTGCCGGGACGACCGAGCAGGATTCCAGAGCTTCGTTCGAAACGCCTTCGCGGTTGATGCGGATAATGTGCGACATGTCTTCCTCTACGTCTTGAAAGTTGCGAGGCGGATAATGGCTAGACAAACGCAGACAAATCCCCGAGTGCCAATCGAAACATTTGACTGGGTGAATGCACCATGAAAATCTCGGGCTCGGACCTGCATCTGTTTCGCGTCTTTGACAGCGTCGTGCGCAACAACGGCCTGTCTGCGGCGCAGGTTGAGCTTTCATTGAGCCAGCCGACGATCTCGAACCACCTGACCGCGCTGGAGCAGCGGTTGGGCGTCAAGCTGTGCGAGCGTGGCAGGCGTGGATTTGCCCTGACCGACAAGGGGCGTGTGGTCCATGAAATCGGGCTGGAGGTGCTGGCCGGGCTGGAAATGCAGTCTCGCCGCCTTAGCCAGTTACGTGGCGCGCTGACCGGGATCGTGCGCATCGGCATTGTCGATTGCGTGGCCTCGGACCCGAACTGCCATTTGTCTGAGGTTCTGGCGCGCATTGCCCGCGATGCACCGATGATCGAGGTCGAGCTGGGCATCATGCGTCCCGGCGATATCAGCGCGGCTTTGGCCAAGAACGAACTGGATATCGGCATCGGCGGTTTCGATTCCCGGTTGGGCGTCCTCAGCTATGCCTCGCTCTATCAAGAGCAGCACCTACTGTATTGCGCCCAGGGTAATCCGCTGTTCAGCGTGCCGGATGCGACGATCGACCGCGACTTGTGCTATGCCCAGCCTTGGGTGCATCGGGGCTATTGGGGCGGGCGCAGGCAGCTGAGCTTCCAGCGTATCGACGCTGACCGCATCGTCTATGACATCGAGGCGCAGTTGATGATGATCCTGTCGGGGGCCTATGTCGGGCTTTTGCCGGTGCATCTGGCGGAAAGCATGCCCTATGCCGCCCGCCTGCGCCGCCTTCCGGTCGAGAATGACGATTACCTTGCCGCGATCGAGCTTGCGACGCGCGGCGGCAGGCTGGCGAAAAGCGTGTCCTATGTCCGCGATCTGTTGGTCGAGGCGCATGGCCAACATTTGCAGCAATCAATCTGAGCGTTGTCGCCAGAATATGTGACGGTCGTGTACCGTCGAATACAGTCCCTCAGCTTTAAGTCCAACAAATGGGGGAAATCATGTATCGGCTAAGCACGGGGATCTCAAACCCTGGCACGCGGAACCTTACGACCGCGCTGATCCATTGCAACCGACAGGTCCGACAGGGGCAATCATGATCGGACGGCTGGATTCAGTTTTCGGGCACGCGGCCCATGCCAATCAATCCGCGAAGAAGAATGGCCTTGGCGGGTTGAACCCCGACGGGTGGCTTGCCCAGACGATGGCCGGCTTCGTCGGCTCGATCGCCTTGTCGCCGCTGATGCTGCTGCCGGTGCTGGTCTATGCCTATGACGAGCATCTGGGCTTTGGCCCCGACATGGCGGGCCGGATCTCCTCGGCGGCGTTGATCGGTCTGGCGCTGGCGACGGTCCTTGTCTCGCTGCGCACCAAGCATTGGTCGATGACGCGGGTTTCGGTCGTGGGCATGATCATCATGCTGGTCTTCACCGCGCTGACGCTGGTGATGCATGACGCCAAGACCTTCTTTGTCCTGACGCTTCTGGCCGGTTTCGGTGGCGGTCTGACGCAGGCGGCCGTTGCCGCCGCGCTGTCGCGCACCAAGAATGCCGAACGTGCCTTTGCCATCTTCACCTGTTTCCAGTTCGTCTATCCGGGCCTTGGCGCCTATTTCTTCCCGCGGATTCTGGACAGCTCGGACATGGGCTTCAACCTGATGCAGTCGGGTCAGCTGGTGCTGATCGCCGCCGCACTGGTGCTGGCCCCGGTCATGGGCGCGTTCCGGCTGCGCTCGGATCTGCGCGATGCGGATGACGTGGGTGCCAACAAGGACCAGATGGAATGGGCTTTGCTGCTGCGCGGTCCCGCCATCCTGTCGATCATCGGCATCATGATCTACGGCGCCTCGAACGGCGCGATCTGGGCCTATTCCGAGGGCATCGGTCGCCTGTCCGGCCTTGATGTGCTGGCCATCGGCGACATCATTGCCTACGCCAATATCGTCGCGGGGCTTGCTGCGCTTGGCGTGGCGTGGCTGGGCAATCGGCTGGGCCATTTCATCCCGCTGATCGGCGGCATTTTGGGCCAGCTTCTGTCGATGTATGTCTACATGGCCTTCCCGACCGAGGCTGGATACATCGCGGGCACGCTGATCTTCTGCGTCTCCTGGGCGATTGTTTTCCCCTATTTCCTCAGCATCCAGTCGGATCTGGACCATTCCGGCACGGTTGTGGCCTTTGGCCAGTTCACCAATCTGGTCGGCACGGCCTTTGGCCCGGCGCTGGCCGCCGCCTATGTCGGGCAAGAGGGTGACTTCGCCGCCGCGATCTGGATTTCCGAAGTGATGACTGTGATGGCGTTGGTGCCGATGGTGCTGATCCCGATCCTGTATCGCAAGAAACTGGCCTTGCACTGAATCGATCGGGCCGCAGGAAGCTGCGGCCCTTTTTCCTATCGGCGTCGCCGTCCCGCGCGCCACAGTGCCAGCCCTGCGACCAGCGCCACGCCCCCAATCATCACGTGGCGCGAGGTCAACCCCAGCCGGGCCTGCGCGCTGCGCCTGTAGCGCGGGTCAAAGAACCGCGTATCGGCCAGCCAACCCCCGATCAGGCTTTCCCGCCGCAACGGCATCGGTCGCAGGCCTCGCCCCTCGGGCCGGTTCAGCCGCTCGATGGTCGCGATGACGCCACCACCTTCGCCAAGGGCTTGAGCGACCTGATCCGGGCTGCGGTTCAGATGTTCGGCCAGCAGGCGTTCGCGGATGGTGGTGATATGGTCGCGGGTCTTGGGATCATTTCCGATCAGCGCCACATCGCATTCCGTATCGAAACCCATCGAGCGGCGGTCGATATTGCTTGAACCCACGCGCAGCAGTTGATCGTCGATTATGCTGATCTTGGCATGGACATAGATCGGCTCTCCCGCGTCGTTCACCGGGTGGAACATGCGGAAGCGGCCATGAGGATCGTTCTGCCGCAGCAGCCGCACCATGCGTGAGCGGGTCACATGCATCGCCTGATCCTCAAGCATGTTTTGGGCCGCCAAGGGGTTGATGACGACGACTTCGGGTCCGTCAGGTTCGGCCAGACGCCGCAGCAGGGCACGGGTGATGCTGTCGGCGCAGAAATATTGCGACTCCAGATAGATGCAGTGCCGTGCGCGGGCAATGCTGTCCAGATAAAGCTGCTCAATCTCGGCGATGGCGGGGCGGTCGTGACCGGGCGGTTCGGTGCGGGCAAGGGCCAGATCGACATCCTGTAGCGCGGGAACGACGCTTTCAGGCCAAAGTGCATCGCCGGGGCGGAAATCTTCGGGCAGATCGCCGTCATTGGCGCGTGCCCAGCGGGCGCGGGCAAGCTCGCTCAGCGCCGCCGCAGCCGGACCGCTGAACACGGCTGACGCGTCGTGCCATGGTTGGCCGGGCTCGCCCGTCCGCAGCATCCGCCGGGGATCGTCGCTGCGATGTTCGGGCCGGTCCCAGCGGCCGTCGGTCATGTCGATGCCACCGCAAAAGGCCAGTGAATCGTCGATGACCACGATCTTCTGATGATGGCAGGCGCCGATCGGGTGGCGACCGTCAAAGGCCAGATGCACCTGCTTAGGCGCCAACAGCTTGATCTGCGCGGCCGGGATCACCCCTCCCGGAGCGATCAGCGCCCCGCCGCTCCATTTCAGCAGGTAGATGTCCAGATCCGGGCGCCGGTCGACAAGCGCCTCAAGAAAGGGACCGACACGGTTGGGAAATCCGTCGGGACCAAGGCCATCCGCATCGCTTTCGCCGGGCAGCATCTCGATCTCGAAATCGAAATCCCAGCCGACCATGATGGCGCAGCGCCGGGCCAGCAGCAGCGATTCCCGTAAGGCGCGGAAATAGTCCTGGCCATCGATGATGAAGGAAAACCGGCTGGCGCGTTCGACACGCCAGCAGTTGCGATCGGGCTCAAGACCCGGATATTCGGCAGTAGACATTCCGGGCATCGCGCGACCTTTCATGGCCTGACGAAACCCGGAACTAGCCGCTGCGGTTCCGGTCCGCGTGCCTCAGTTCGCGGTGGGCGCGGTGGCTTCGACCACGCCTGCATCCGGGCGAATGCGGTCGAATTGGGCCGGATGGACCTGACCCAGCCACGTCTCGGTCAGGGGTTGGCCGTCGCGCGCCAGATAGGCGCGGATATCGGCGGTATCGACCCCCTCGGCGGCGATGTCGAAGATCAGCCGCCAGCGCTTGGTGCCGACCACTGGCAGGGCATAGGATTGCACGATGGTCACACCCTCAGGGACCGAAACCATCGGCGAGACCCCATCCCGCTGGCCCAGTTCACCGATATTGCCGCCCTCGAAGTCGATCGCGACTTTCAGATGGCCCTTGGGACGGGGATGGCCGGGGATGCCCCCCGCGCCAATCCGGGTCGAGACGGTCCGGGCCAGCGGCTGGCTGACGGGCGCGTCCTCTTTCCAGGTCAGGTTGTAGTCGAAATCCATCTCCTGTCCGGCCTGCGGCTTTTCGGCCGGGTTCCAGAAGGTGACGACGTTATCGTAGATCTCATCATCGGTGGGGATCTCGACCAGCTGGACCTGACCCTTGCCCCAATCGCCCTTGGGCTCGATCCAGACCGAGGCGCGCTTGTCATAGAAGACGCCGTCATCCTCGTAATTCTCGAAGCGGCGGTCGCGCTGCAGCAGGCCAAAGCCCTTGGGGTTCTCGGTCATGAAACTTGAGGTGACGACGCGGGGCGGGTTCATCAGCGGCCGCCAGACCACTTCGCCATTGCCCATGACCATCATCAGCCCGTCGGCGTCATGCACCTCGGGGCGCCAGTCAAAGGCCAGAACGCGGTTGGTTTCCGAATACCAGAACATCGAGGTCAGCGGGCCGATCCCCAGCCGCTCGACGGCATTGCGGAAGAACAGCCGGGACGAGATCTCCATCTTCTGGCCTTCGCCCGGCGCGCCATTGGTGATGTCCATGCGATAGGCGCCCGCGACCGAGGGGCTGTCGAGCAATGCGTAGATGGTCACATCGGCGTCGCCGGATTTCGGCTTCTCAAGGTAGAATTCCTTGAAGATCGGGAACTCCTCGGGCTCGGACATGCCGGAATTGATCGCAAGGCCGCGCGCCGACATCCCGTACTGACCGCTTGGTCCCGAGGTGCGGAAATAGGACGCGCCAAGGAAGCTGATCCAGTCCGTCTGCATGTCACGGTTCATCAGACGGAAACCGGCAAAGCCGGTGCCTTGGGTCAGCGCCTTGGCCGGGCTGTCGGCGGGAATGTCGAAGAAGCGGGGATCATAGGTGATCTCGCGCGATTTGCCGTTCTCGACGATGCCGATCTTGACCGGATTGCGGAAATAGGTCCCCAGATGGAAGAACTGCAGCGGCACATCGCCGACCTTGACGGTGGTCTCGGGCCGGAAGCGGATCCTCCAATGGGCGTCATAGTCGATTTTTTCCAGCACGTCGGGCTGGGCGACCACTGGCGGCTGATAGGGGCTGGCAGCCATATCCTTGGCGCGCTGGGTCAGCGAGGCAAAATCGAAGGGCTGCGACTGGCCCAATTCGGCGCTGAATGAGGGTTCATCGGCCAGAACCGTTCCGCCCGCGACAGGAAGCAGGGGTTGGCACAGCAGCAGGCCAAGGGCCGCAGCGCAGGTCAGGGCGGGTCTGCGAATTCGCAAGGTCGAAACTCCGTTCAGCGTAACGCGGCGCATATTGCCGTGTCAGGGCTTCTCGCGCCATCTTTATGTTGAGTCATCGAAATCATTGATGGATTCGGGAAATCCACTAGGCTGGCCGCCATGAACGATCCGATTCCGACGCCCGCCTATTTTGTTGATTCCGACTCCGGCGATGGTCCCGCCGCCCCGATCCTGCGTCCCGAGGATTGGCTGGCCGCGCAGCGTGACCAGTCCGGCCTGTTGGCGCGCGCCGCCGCCGCGACCGGACGGCTGGACGCGATGCTGGCCGAGATGTCCCCCGACGCGTGCAAGGGCGCGATCCGCCGTCTGGCCCTGATCGAGGTCGAATCGATGCTATGGGCGCAGGGCACGCCCCTGCAGCGCGAGGAAATCGGGCGCGAGCTGATGGATGCCCGTGCCGGGACCGATCTGGACGCGATGCGTCTGGCGCGCTGGGGCCTGCGCCGCCTTGAGGGGCAGGGAGCGCTGCCGGACCTGCGCGGGTTTCTGGGGCTGCACCGGCAGGAAGGCTCGGCCCTGGCCGAGCCATTGGCCCAGCGTCCGGTCGGCACCGCATTCGACGAAGGCGCGGCGGAATATCTGGCGGGTCACGCGGCGATGGCCGAGGTCGAACCTGTTGCCCGCGCGCCGGGTCTGCGCGCGGCGTGGCGCATTGCCGAACTTTCCGCCCCCGAATGCCTGACCGAGCCCGCCTGCTGGACCGGGCGCGACATGGCCGAGGGTTGCGAGGTGCTGAAGTTCGTCCCACTCGGGCGCGGTGGTCGCCGGGTCTGGGTCGATGGCGGCCCCCCGGTCGAGCGGATGCGCCGCCATCTGGAAGCCGTCCTGCAAGGCACGACCGAGGCACGCCGCGAACTCAGGCGGATCCTTGACTGGGCCGTGCGCGCACGCGACGCCACCGCCCCGATCAAGGGCGACAACCCGGCGCGGGTGATCGATGTTCTTGCCGCCCATCCGCTGATGACGACGGCCATGGTCGAGACTTCGACCGGCATCAGCCGCGATACCGCCGAACGGCTGCTGGCGCGGATGCATGCCATGGGCCTTGTCCGAGAGATTACCGGCGCGCGGCGCTATCGCCTTTGGGCCGCAGGCGGCTAGGCCGCGTCGCGGATCACGTCCAGAAACAGTGAGCGGATGGTATAGTCGCGGCAATCCAGCGCGACCTCGGTGCGGCTGTCGCCCGCAGCGCGCAGGGTCTGGCCAAGCTGCTCGCCTTCGGTCACGCAGGCAAGAGCGGTGCGCTCGACCGTGAACCATTCGGGATGCAGGCAGGCGATCACGGCCATCGGGTCATGCAGTGCACAGCCCTCTTTGCCGACCGAGCGGTAGAAATCCAGATACAGACCCGCCATCCCGTCCAGCAGCCCGCCATCATGCGGCGCGGCCTCGGCCAGCGCGCGGAAATCCTTAGCCTCCAGCGTGACCTGCATGGTCACATCCAGCCCGATCATCAGGATCTCGGCCCCCGAGTTCAGCACGATCTCAAGCGCATGGGGGTCGTGGAAGGTGTTGGCCTCGGCATAGGGGGTGATATTGCCCGGCGTGTCCAATGCGCCGCCCATGACGACGATGCGGGCGATGTTGCGGGCGAAATCCGGGTCCAGCCGGATTGCCTCGGCGACGTTGGTGATCGGACCGATCGGGCAAAGTGTGATCTGACCGGGATTTTCACGCGCCAGCCGGGTCATGAACGCGGCGGCGGATTCCGTGACCGCCTGCAGGGTCGGGGCTGTGGGCGGCAGATGGCCAAAACCCTCGGCGCCGTGGATATGGGCGGGAAAGTCGAAGGGCGGCAGGACCAGCGGTTGCGCCGCGCCCTGCGCCACCGGGACGTTCAGATCGCAATGCTCGACCAGCGCCAGTGCATTGCGGGTTGCGG
Source organism: Paracoccus litorisediminis (assembly GCF_009711205.1). Classification (GTDB taxonomy): domain Bacteria; phylum Pseudomonadota; class Alphaproteobacteria; order Rhodobacterales; family Rhodobacteraceae; genus Paracoccus; species Paracoccus litorisediminis. The sequence continues at coordinate 52,473 of NZ_WMIG01000008.1, forward strand.
TTTCCACCGGGACATTGCCGAAAACCGTGGTCAGGCCGACCAGCTCGATCCCCGGATGGCGGGCGGCAAAGATGATCGCCATGGCGTCGTCGATGCCGGGGTCGGTGTCGATCAGAAGTTTCATCGGGTCATCCCTGCTGGTGAAGCGCCGGTTTAGCCCGTGGAGATTACGGGTTCAACGGATCTCGACGCGAGGCTGGCCGTCGGCGTCGCGGCTGACCGTGACCTCGCGCAGCGTGCCCGCGACCATGATCCGCGCACGATAGCCCGGCCAATGCGAGGGCAAGGCAGGGCTGGCCTGCAGCTCGGTTCCGCCACGGATACGCAGGCCAAGGATATGCTCGACCGCGACCCGGTGCAGCCAACCGGCCGAACCAGTATACCATGTCCAGCCCGCCCGCCCGGTCTTTTCATCCGCGCCATAGACATCAGCGGCGACGACATAGGGCTCGGCCCGGTAGAGGCGCAGGGTTTCGGCATCGCTGGCATGGCTGATCGGATTCAGCATGTGAAACACCCGCCACGCATCGTCGGCGCGGCCTGCGATGCACAGGGCTTGCACCATCCAGATCGCGGCATGGGTATATTGGCCGCCATTCTCGCGCACGCCGGGCGGATAGCCCTTGATATAGCCGGGGTCCTGCGGCGTATGGGCAAAGGGCGGGGTGAACAGCCGCAGCAGCATGCCTTCAGGGTCCAGAAGCTGCGCCAAGGCCGCGTCCACCGCGATCGGGCGGCGATCCTCGCGGCCGGCACCCGAAATCACCGACCAGCTTTGCGCGATGGAATCGATGCGGCATTCCTCGGACCGGGCCGAGCCCAGGGGCGTGCCATCGTCATAGATGCCGCGCAGATACCACCCACCGTCCCATGCGTTGCGGTCGAGCGAATGGGACAGCGCGGCGCGATGCGCCCGCCAGCCGCTGGCCCGTTCCCATTCGCCGCGTGCCTCGGCGATCGGGGCCATCATGTCCAGTGTCTGCGACAGGAACCAGCCCAGCCACACTGATTGGCCAAGACCGCCTTCGCCGACACGGTTCATGCCGTCGTTCCAGTCGCCGCCCAGAAACAGCGGTAGCCCCTGTTCGCCCGTGCGCTGTACCGCCAGATCCAGCGCCAGCGCCGCATGTTCGTAAAGCGAGGCGCTGCGATTGAGGGTCTCGGGCGTCAGGAAGGCGTCATGTTCACCGGGGGCAAGGACGCGGCCCTGAATGAAGGGCAGGTCCAGATCGAGGATGGATTCGTCGCCGGTCACCTCAAGGTAGCGGCTCAGGCAATGCCCTAACCAGACCACGTCATCGGCGATCATCGTGCGCACACCCGCGCCGCTGCCCGGCAGCCACCAATGCTGGACATCCCCTTCCGGGAACTGGCGCGAGGCCGCCTCGATCAGCTGCGCGCGGGCAAGGCCGGGATCATAGATCAGCATGGCCGAGGTATCCTGCAACTGGTCCCGGAACCCGTAGGCCCCGGATGCCTGATAAAACGCCGTCCGCGCCCTGATCCGGCAGGCGATGGCCTGATAGGGCAGCCAGCGGTTCACCATCAGATCGAACGCAGGATCGGGCGTTTCGACCTGAAGCTGGCCAAAGACCTTTTGCCAGTCCTGTGCCTGTGCGGCGACGGCTTCCGCGGCGCTGACCGGGGGCACGGTAGCGGGCGCATGATCGCCGATCTTGTCTGCGGCAAGGCGGAAGGTGATTTCCGTGCTGGCCCCCGGCTCGATCTCAAGCCGGGTTTCCAGCATCATCACCGGATCGCCGTCATGGCGGTGGACAAAACGATGCCCCAGCGTGGAATCGAACCATGCAGGCAGGCAGGTGTCGCGGTTGCGACCCTGCCAGATCAGGCGGGACAGGCACATGCCCGTAACCTCGCGGTCGACCGACAGCACCATGCGCTGTCCGGCATAGTCGATGGAGTAGGGGTTCACGCATTCGATGGCCTGCTCTTTGGGCAGATAGCGCGGTTGCAGATAGGGCGCGGCCTTGGCGCGCGATCCCCCCATCACCGGGTCAAGGAATTGCGCCACATCCAGCGTCAGGCGGCGTTCGGATCGGTTGATGAGGGTCAGCCCGATGACACGCAGGCACGCGTCGGGCAGCATGCTGTGGGTCGCCCGCAGTTCCAGTTCGCCCGACCAGGCGGTGAATTCGGAAAACCCCGCGCCGTGTCGGCACTGGTAAAGCGCCGCGCGCTGGCTGGACAGTGCCGCATAGGGCGTATGGACCGCCCCGGTACCGACATCGCGGATCAGCAGCCCTTCTCCGGTCGGATTGCTGACCGGATCGTTGGACCATGGCGTCAGCTGATGATCGCGGGAATTCACCGACCATGAAAAACCCGCCCCCTCGGCCGAGATGTGAAAGCCGAAATCGCTGCGCGCGATGACGTTGATCCACGGGTTCGGCGTGGCTTGGCCATGGCGCAGGCGGGTGACGTAATTGCCCGCGGCATCGAAACCGCCGGTGCCGTTCCAGAAACGCAGCTCCTCGGCCGGGAAATCATGGGTCTGGGTCGGACGCTGCAGGGGTCGGGGCGGAGGGCGCACGATGCCGCGCTGCAACTCTGCCGTGGGCACCCGCCCGATCTGTTCCGCCAGCGAGCCGTTCTGCGCATGGATGACCACGCGCGATACGGCCAGCAGGGTTTCCAGCGTTTCGGTCGGGATGGTATTGGCATCGACGGCAAAGACCGAGGGGCGCGAGTGCAGCAGATGCATGCTGTGGCACAGGTTGTTCAGCGCATCATTCATGCTGGCCGCATAGCTGGCGCGCTGTTCGTTCAGGATCACCAGATCGCAATCCAGACCCCGCATGCGCAGGTATTCCTGCATGCGGATCGCCTGATGCGCGACCCGCATCAGATCGGGATCATTGATGCGCAGCACCATGATCGGATTGTCGCCCGATACCGACATCGGCCACAGCGCCGATTGCCGCCCCATGGCGTGGCGGATCTGGTGGGGGTTCAGCATCTGGTTGGGATAGACCAGCAGGGCCGCATAGCGCCGGAACAAAGCGGCCTCTTCGGGGGTGATGTCGGCATGATGCAGTTGCACCTGACTGCGCGTCCACGCCATCTGATGTTCGTTGTCGAATGCGGTTTCGTCCGACAGCAGGTTGTGCGCGTCCTCAAGCATCTCGCGCGAGGTGGCGAATACGGTCCAGAAGGTGGCGACGGCCTCTTTGCCCGGTGCCAGCGTCAGCTGTCTTGTCAGGGAAAACACCGGGTCCAGCGTATAGCTTTCCCCCACAGGCGCGGCGGCCAGTTGCGAGGGATCGACCAGCCCGACCGGTTCGCGGATGGTGTGCCCGCGGCCGACGAAGCTGCGCCGGTCGGTGGCCGCCCCGACCACGATCCCCGCGCCTCCGGTCAGATGCAGCAGGTGGCGGTCGGGGTCATGCGGGTTGCGCTTGTTCCTGCGGGCAAAGATACGGGCGCGGTCGGGCTGGGCCTCGGTCGCGACGAACATGCGCGAGAAAGCGGTATGGGCGCGGTCGGCAGCATTGTCGTCCAGAACGATCTCGCCAAAGCTGGTCAGCTCGATCTGGCGCGGATGGTCCGAGAAGTTGCGCAGCTTGACGCGGGTGCCGCGCGCGTCAAGATCGTCGGACAGGATGATCTCGGTCTCGCAGAAGATGCCGTTTCCGGTGGCGGTGAAATTGGCCTTGTAGTCGAAAAGCCGCGCCGAATAGCTGATCTGGGGATCAAAGCCGGGGGCTGCCGTGGCCGACCACCAGCGCCCGCTGGCGGTGTCGCGCAGGAACAGGAACTCGCCCCAATGGTCCGATGCCGGGTCGGGCCGCCAGCGCGTTACCGCTGTCGCACCCAGCCGTGACCGCCCCGCACCGCTGGCATCCAGCAGAAGCGATTGCCGCCCGTTCGACATGATCGCCACGGTATGGGGCGCGGCGCGGGCATCCTTGACCTCGACAATCTCGGTATGGCCCTCGTCGCTGGTCTGGCCGGCCTTGCGCGTGGGCTGGATGCGCAGCAGCGGCGAAACCTCGCGCGGGGCCTTTTGCTGCAGCAGGGTCGAGACACTTTCGATCACCGGATCGGCATGGAAGCGGTCGCGGTGGATGCCGTCCATCAGGCAATTGGCGATCGAAAGCAGGCTCATGCCCTGATGATGCGCCATGATATTGCAGACCACGACCGATCTGCGCCCCTCGGGCAGACGCGAGGGGGTGAAATCCACTGCGTCGTAGAACCCGAACTCGCCGCGTGCGCCCAGCTTTGCCAGACGTTGCAGGTTCTTCAGGGCGCTGCTGGGGCGCAGGCCCGCGGCGATGAAGCTGGCATAGGGGGCCACGACCTGATCATCACGCAGCCAGCGGCGCAGCGCCAGTTCCGGCACGCCAAAGGCGTAATACTGGTAGTTCATCATGCCGTCGCGGGCGCTATAGGCGCTTTCCGATACGCCCCAAGGCCGTCCGTTCCGCGCGCCGTCGCGGATCTGCGCCTCGACAGCAACTTCGCATGAGGAAAAAAGGATCGAGCCCGGCGGCTCATCCATGACCAGAGGCGCCATCATGTATTCGAACATCGAACCGGACCAGCTGACCAAGGTGCTGCCATAGGGCATGACGGTCATCGGACGGCCCAGCCGGTTCCAGTGTTCGGTCGGCAGGTCGCCCTTGGCGATCCCGAACAATGAGGCCAGCCGCGCCTCGGATGCCATCAGGTCGTAATAGGCATGGTCCAGCGTGCCTTCGTTGCAATTGTAGCCGATCGACAGCAGGTGGCGTTCGGAGTCGTAGAGAAAGCTGAAATCCATCTCAAAGGCGATCGCGCGGGCACGTTCGGCCAAGGCCTGCATCCGCAGCGACGACACCTGCACCAACGAGGGCTCGATCCGGCCAAGGGCCTCCATCTCGTCGCAGGTGGTGACCAGCCGGTTCGCCCACCAGTCCAGCTCGCGCAGCTGTGCCGTGGGAATTTCGGCCAGAAGGCCCTGAATCAGCATCTGCAGATCGGAACTGGCGCGGGCATAGGTCTGGACATGCAGCGGGGCCAGATGCGGCAGGATGCCGCTGGACATGCTGCGCCACAGCCCTTCGATACGCTCCTCGATCCGGCTGCGCAGCGGGTTCAGGCCGCGGCGTTCACTGGGGATCGCGGCATGCAGGCGGCGCATGATGGTCAGGATGTCCACCGCGCCCGACAGGTCGGGCAGCAGGTAAAGCGAGGGGTTGCGCGCCCATTCGCGCAGCGTCGATGACAGCGTGATCAGGTGCCCGGCAAGGTTGCCGCTATCCACGGCCGAGATGTAGCGCACCCCGATCGGTTGCAGCGTGTCGGTCGCGTACCAGTTGAACAGATGGCCGCGTTCGCGTTCCATCGCCTCGATACTGGTCAGCGTGGCCTCGATCCGGGTCAGGGTTTCGTTCAGCGTGATCCAGTTGAACTCGCGCGCGGTGACGGTCGACAGCAGATACAGGCCGATATTGGTCGGAGAGGTGCGCTCGGCCAGTTTCGGGGCGGGGTCGATCTGGTAATTGTCGGGCGGCAGGTGGTGGGTGCGTTCGTCGACAAAGGTTTCGAAAAAGCGCCAGATCAGCCGCGCCTCGGCCCGCCATGCCAGAATGTCCTGCGGATGCAGGGGCTGCGCGCCCTCATTCTTGATCGGGCGGGCGCTGACCCATGCGATCAGCGGTGCCCCCAGCCAGAGCAGGGTAAAGAACAGCGTGGGGCCGATGTTTTCGGGCCGCAGCATCGCGACCAGCAGCGTAAAGCCAAGCGCCAGCACGACGCCGCCCTGCATGAGCTGCAGATAGCCCAGAGGCGTTTCCGGCCCCTTGGTGGCCACGGCCTCGGTGGTTGTCCATTCCAGCAATTGCTGCCGCGACACGCGCAGGCGATAGATGGTGCGAAGGGCCGCGTCGGCCATGCTCCATGCCATCTGAGGCAACAGCGTCAACCGCATCATGAAGGCCATCAGCTGGTCGGTCAGCTCGCTTCCGATCACCATCAGGTGGCGCAGCGGCGCGACGCCCGACTGGCGCGGCATCAAGCCCATCAACCAGCCCAGCAGCTGGGCCAGACACATCGAGATCCCCAGCAGCGCCAGCCAGATCACCGCGTCATGGCGTGGCAACCCGACCAGCGCCAGCAATCCGGCCAGCATCAGGCAGATCGGCAGCAGGCTGCGGCGCAGGTTGTCGACCATGCGGAACCGCGCCAGCGCATCCAGCCCATTTCGCAGGTCCAGCAGATAGGGCAGCAATTGCCAGTCGCCACGTGCCCAGCGATGCTGGCGTGACAGGTCGACGTCAAAGCGGCGGGGATATTCCTCGATGAAATGCACATCCGTCGCCAGGGCCGCGCGCAGCCATGCGCCTTCGATCAGGTCATGGCTAAGGACGCTGTTGGCGCGGACCCCGTCCTGCGCCGCAGCGGCAAAGGCATCGACGTCATAGATGCCCTTGCCGGTATAGGTCCCCTGATCGAACAGGTCCTGATAAAGGTCCGAGACGGTGAAGACATAGGGGTCCAGCCCGCCATCCTGCGACAGGATGCGTTGAAACGGCGAGGTCTGCCGCCCATGCGCCAGCAGCGCCGTGACCCGCGGCTGGATCAGCCCGTGGCCGCGGGTGATCCGGCGCAAGCTGGGATCGTAATAGGGACGATTGACCGGATGGGCCATCATGCCGACCAGCGTCCGCACCGTTTCGCGCGGCATGCGGGTATCGGCGTCCAGCGTCACGACATAGCGGATATGGTTTCGGGGGCGTGAACCGGTATCGACGAAACTGGTGTCATTGCTGCCGCGCAGCAGCGCGTTCAGCTCGACCAGCTTGCCGCGTTTCCGCTCCCATCCCATCCATTTGCCTTCCAGGGCATTCCACTGGCGGCGACGGTGCAGCAGATAGAAGCGGTGGCCGGTATGGGCATATTTGCCCGACAGCGCCTCGATCCCGTTCCGGGCATAGGCCAGAAGCTCGGCGTCGCGTTCGGTCGTCTCATCCGGGGCGTCGGTGAAGTCGGTCAGCAGGGCAAAGCTGATCGCCGGATCGGTATTGGCAAGGTAATGGACCTCAAGATTGTTCACCACATCGTCGATCGTATCCAGCCCGGTCAGCAGGCAGGGGATGACGACCAGCGTCGCGTCTTCGGCGGGAATGCCGTCCTCATAGCCATAGGCGGGAAGCTGGGCTGGCGGGATCAGGCGACTTGCGACAAAGCGCAGCAGCGCCAATGAGGCCTCGACGAAGGCGGGCAGCGACAGCAGCAACAGGCAGGTTGCCAGCAGCCAACCGGTACGTTCGGGGACATAGGCAAGGCTGCTGATCAGCGCCAGCCCGACAAGCACCGTCAAGGGGACAATCAGACTGACAATGCCATGCCGACGCAGGAACTGGGTCAGCTTTTCGCGCCAGATCGGGCGATAGCCGCATTCGGCCTCAAAGCCTTGGGCCTCGTCGCTGAGCATGATGGTCGAAACGGGCACATTGCGATGCCCCGCGGCCGCCAGGGCGCGTTCGGCCACCTCGGGTTCGGACAGCCGGGAATGGCGGGCGATCATCTCGACCCGGTTGCGGATCAGGTTGCGGGTGCGGGGAGCAAGGCGCAGATGGTCGGGGTCTTCGCGCAGGATCGCCTCGGTCCGGCTGGTTGCCTCGAACCATTCGCGCCAGTTGATTTCCTCCAGACGTTTCAGCGCGCGAATGACATGGCCCGCGGTCACGTTGTTTGCGGTCTGGCGCGTCTGTTCGGCGATCAGGGCTTGCTCGACCGTGGTGCTGTGCAATTCCAGCCGCGCTGACAGATGTTCGGTCAGCCTATGGCTGCGCTCCAGCCGGGCATGCAGGCGGTAGATGACCTGCGCGACAAAGGCCGGGTTCTGCAGCGCCTCTCTCGATACGGATTGATCGAAATCCTCAAGGCCGGGCTCGTTTTTCGCCATCAGCCGGTCGATGGCGGCATTGGCCTCGCGCCGACCCTGACGGGCAGTTTCGGTTTCCTCGCTCAGCCGCAGCATCCGCAGCAGCAGGACATAGCGCAGCATCGAGGGCAGCGACCACAATTCCCCGATGGTCAGCCAGTCGACCTGCTGCGCACCCGAGATGAAGTCGGAAAAGCTGCGCTCGCGCAGGTCGCCATCGGTCAGCGCGACGTAATCCCATGCCAAGGCAAGGACGCGCGGGATGGTCTCGGCCCCCGCATAGCGTCCGCGCGGCAGGGAACGCAGGAAGCCGGGGCTGAGATCGCGATGCAGGTGACGGAAGGTCTCGGCAATGGTGTGGTAATTGTCCAGAAGCCAGCGCGTCGCGGTGGTGATGTGTTCGCTTTCCGCGTCGGCCTTCAGCGCGGCCTGATAGAACTGGCGCTGTTCGCGTTCGGTCTGCGAGATCTCGAACCGCGCCGCGCGCGGATCAAAGCCCGAGGTCTGGATCTGGCCATGCTCAAGGACCGATCTCCCGGCGGCCTCGAAACCCGAGGACGCGGCGGAAAAGGGGACGCCGTCATCCTCGGGGATGAAATCGCTTCCCTCAGCATTCATCACGCCGCCCTCCGCAATCCGCTCCCACAGTCAGAAGGCAGGTTTGCGGTCGGGGGTTCCCCGAAATCACGGTAAGTTGGAGCTGTTCCTTCGGCCTTTCGGCGCGATTGCCGTTTTCCGTGGCAGATCAGGCGGCGCTGGTTGCAGGAAGTTCGTGCAAAAGCGCGCCTGCCGCGCGGTCGGCAATCAGCGTGCAGGACGGATGCAGCCGCAGGTACGAGGCCGGGCAATCCGCGCTGACCGGCCCGTCCAGCGCTGCGGCCAATGCCTCGGCCTTGGCCCCACCGGTCGCCAATGCCACCACCTGCCGCGCCGAGAGGATGGCCGCTGTTCCCATCGTCACCGCATGAGAAGGGACGCTTTCCCCCGTGGCAAAGAAGCGCGCATTGGCGCTGATCGTATCGGCCAGCAGTTCGACCACGCGGGTGGGGGCATCAAGCGGGGTGCCCGGTTCATTGAAGCCGATATGACCGTTGGCACCGATCCCCAGCAATTGCAGGTCCACCGGCCCCAGCCGATCCAGCAGCGCCGAATATTCCGCCGCCGCGCACTGGGGGTCGATCTCTCCGCGCGGGATGAAGATGTTCTCGGGGGCGACATCGACATGGTCAAAGAAGTGACGGGCCATGTAGCTGTGATAGGAATTCGGATGGCGCGGATCGAGGCCGACATATTCGTCCAGATTGACCGTCCTGACCCGCGCGAAGCTGAACCCGTCGCGATGGGCGGCGACCAGACGGGCGTAAAGCGGCTCCATCGTGCCGCCTGTCGCCAGTCCCAGCACGGCGTCGGGCTGAGCGGCCACCAGATCGACGATCACCTGCGCTGCCGCGTCAATCGCGTCCTCGGTCTGGGGCAGCAGTTTCAGTTTCAGCATGCGCAACCTCATGGCAGTTCAGGCCGTGCGCGCGGTCGGGATGCGGTCCAGATCGACCGGCACATGGCGACGGGGCAGGGCGCGCCCGTTTTCGATGAACAGATGCGCGGCCTTGGGATCGAAGCCCAGACCGATCGCCTCACCGGGCGTGGCACGGGTGCTGCCATCGGTGACCATGCAGATCTGGCCGCCGCCGGGGGCCACGCAATACAGTACCGTGCTGTTGCCCAGCCTTTCGACGACATCTACCCGGCATGGCAGGCCATCGGGATCGGGGCGCAGATCGTCGGGACGGATACCAAGGTTGAGCGCTGCACCATTGGCGACGTTGCCCTCGACCGGGATCGTGACCCGAGGCCCGTTCTGGATCTGCAACGCGACGCCTTCGGGCGTGGTCCCAAGCCCGGTAGCGGGCAGAAAGTTCATGTTCGGATTGCCGATGAAACCAGCGACAAAGCGGTTGACCGGGCGGTGGAACAACTCCAACGGGCTGCCGACCTGTTCGACCCGGCCCGCGTTCAGGACAACGATGCGGTCGGCCATGGTCATGGCCTCGATCTGGTCATGGGTGACGTAGATCATCGTATTCGCCAGCTTTGCGTGAAGACGCGAAAGTTCCACCCGCATTTCGCCCCGCAAAGCCGCATCAAGGTTGGAAAGCGGTTCGTCGAACAGGAACACCGAAGGCTCGCGCACGATGGCGCGGCCGATGGCGACGCGCTGGCGCTGGCCGCCGGATAGCTCTCCGGGCTTGTGTTGCAAGCGTTCGGTCAGCTTCAGCACCTCGGCGGCGGCGCCGACCTTCTGGCGGACCTCGGCCTCGGGGCGGCGATCGACGCGCAAGGGAAAGGCAATATTTTCAAAGACATTGAGATGCGGGTATAGCGCGTAGCTTTGGAAGACCATGGCAATGCCGCGCTTGGATGGCGGCAGGTCATTGACCTTTTTGCCGTCGATTTCCAGCGTGCCCGAGGTGATGTCCTCCAGCCCCGCGATCATGCGCAGCATGGTAGATTTGCCGCAGCCCGAGGGTCCGACGAAAACGGTGAACTCACCGTCGCGGATCTGCAGGTCGGTCGGGTGGATGACGCGTGCGGTCCCGAAATCCTTGGTCACGCCGGTCAGTTTCAGATCGCCCATCGGCTGCTCCTGCAAGGGAAAGGGGGGCGGGTGCGCCGCCCCCGGTAGGTTAATCAGTTCAGCGCGGACAGGCCGTCATTGATCGATTTCGCGGCTTCCTCGGGGGTTTCCTCATCCGAGATCAGCGCCTGAATGCCCTCGATCGCGGCGTCCTGCATGGCGATATAGTCCTGCATCAGCGGCTCGGGGCCACCGGTCGGGACGGCGTCGATGAAGGGCTTCCAGTTCGGGTCCTTGGCGACCAGCGCATCGGCACCCGCACCGGCGCGGATCGGGGTCCAGCCGCCAGCCTCGTCAAAGGCCGACTGACGCTCGGGCGCGGTCAGGAACTTGATCAGGTTCTGGGTCGCTTCCTCGACCTTGGTGCCCTTGAAGACGACAAGGCTGTCGGTGATCAGCAGCGTCGAATGCTTGCCCGAGGGACCGGCCGGGATCAGCGCCACGCCGAAATTCACGCCCTCGGCCTTGCCACGACCCCAGGCGCCCGAGGTATACATCGCGACCTGACCTTCCTTGAACAGCGGCTCGATCTTGCCGCGATCATAGGCGACGGGGCCTTCCTGCGAATATTTCGCCAGTTCCTGGTAGAATTTCAGCGTCTCGACGTTGTTCTTGCTGTCGAAGGCGACCTTGCCATCCGCATCCACGACCTGACCGCCGTTGGAATACAGGAAGTTCAGGAATTCGTGGAAGGTGTTGTCCATGTCGGCGGCGGGCATGCCGAAACCAGCGGCCTTGGTCTTTTCCTTGATCGCCTTGGCGGCGGTCAGCATCTCGTCGAAGGTCGTCGGGCCGTTCGGCATGTCCAGACCCGCTTCCTTGAACAGGTCCTTGTTCCAATACAGCGCCTTGGTCGAGAAGGCGCGCGGAAGACCCCAGACCTGACCGTCGAACTGCACGGTCGAGATCACCGAGGGTTCATAGGTCTTCAGCTCGTCCTCGGTCAGGGTGATCGGCAGGATCTGATCGGCGGCGGAAAGCTGTTTCAGCACGCGCGAGCCCATATAGGCGGCGGCGGGCGGGGTGCCTGCGGCGGCCAGCGTCAGGGTTTTTTCCTGACATTGCTCCCAGGGCAGGAACTCGACGCGGACGGTGTAATCGGGGTTGGCCTTGACCCATTCGTCGATATGGGTCTGCTGGACCGGAGCCTGCGGTTCGTTATCGGCGCCGCAGTTGATCAGGTAAAGCTCGGTCGCGGCATTGGCGGCGCTCGACAGGGCGAAAACCGCCGTGCTGGCCAGAATGATGGAACGGATATTCAATTTTTGACTCCCTGTTTATATGCGACCGTAGCCGTCATTCCTTCACCGCGCCGGCGGTCAGCCCGGCGACGATGTATCGTTGCAGGAAGACGTAGAGCACCAGCACCGGCAGCACGCCGACGATGCTGGCGGCCATCAGTTCGTTCCAGCGAACTTCCTGATGGCCAAAGAACTGGTAAAGCCCGACCGGCAGCGGGTTCAGGTGGTTCTTCGAGTTGAAGGTCAACGCGAACAGGAACTGCTGGGCATAGGCGGTGATGAAGGTGGTGATGGCGACGACGACCATGCCCGGCGCGGCAATCGGCAGGATCACCCGACGCATGGTGTAAAGGCGGCTTGCCCCGTCCACATAGGCCGCTTCCTCAAGCTCGGCCGGGATGCGCATGAAATAGCTGCGCATCAGGAAGATGCCGGTCGGCACGGTGAAGGCCGCGCCCGGAATGATCATCGCGGCGTAGGTGTTCAAAAGCCCCAGCGCCAGCATCAGCTTGTAAAGCGGGATGATCAGCACCGCCGCACCGACCATGGACACGGCAAGGAATAGCGACAGCAGCCCGTCGCGCAGCTTGAACTTGAAGCGGGCAAAGGCATAGGCGGCGGGGATCGAACACATCATCGACAGGATCGTGACCGCCACCGCGATGCCGAAGCTGTTGATGATCCAGCGCCCCAGCATCGGCTGCGAGATCCATATCTGGCGGTAATTGGCGAAACTCATCCCTTCGGCGAAGAAGCGATAGGGGATGCGAAACACCTCGGCCAAGGGGCGCAGCGAGACCATGAAGGCCTCGACAAAGGGGGCCAGCATGAAGGTCAGGAACAGCGCCATACCGGCATAGATCAGGACGAGTTCCCACCAGCGATAGCGGTTGATCATTTTGCGCGCCCTTTCCGGGTCAGGCGGTTCAGAAGCGCCAGATAAATGGCCGACAGCACCATCAGGCAGATCAGGATCATCACCGCGCGGGCCGCGCCCTCGCCATAGCGGAAGCGGGAAATCGCGGTTTTGTAGGTGTCGATGATCATGGTCGTGGTCGAGCCGCGCGGCCCACCCTCGGTCAGGATCCAGATGATCTCGAAGCTGTTGAAGGTCCAGATCGTGGACAGCAGCGCCATGGTGGTGATCGAAGGCATCAGAAGCGGCAGCGTCACCCGGCGGAAGCGGTAGAAGCGCCCCGCGCCGTCGGTCCAAGCGGCCTCATACAGGTCCTTGGGGATCGTCTGCATTGCGGCCAGCAGGTAAAGCGAGACCAGCGGCGTGCCGATCCAGACATCGGTGACGACCGTCGCGATAAACGCTGCCTGCTTGTAGGCAAGGAACTCGAACGGTCCGGAAAACACCCCGAAACGCTGGCCCAGCCCTGAGATCATCCCGAACTGGCCGTTATACATCCATGCCCACATGAAGCAGCCGACCGCGACCGGCACCACCCATGGCGGCATGATCAGGATGCGAAACAGCGCCCTTCCCGGCACGGCGGCGTTCAGCAGCACCGCGCCCAGCAGGCCCATGACCAGCTTCAGGCTGACCGACAGCGTGGTCCAGACCAGCGTGCGGCCAAGGATCGGCCAGAAGTCACGCTGGAAGAATTTCAGGTAATTCTCGAAGCCGACATAGCTTTGCGTCTGCTTCATCGAGGCGTCGGTGAAGGACAGCCGGAACGTCTCGACCAAGGGCCATGCGGCGATGACACCGACCAGCAGAAGTGCCGGGATCAGCAGCAGATAGGGAAAGGCGTCGGTCCGCTTCATGCGACCGCCTTGGCCGAAAGGGCCGCGTCGAACTGCGCCCAGAAGGGGGCCAGATCTACCACGCGCCCCTCGCGCCGGGCTTGGTCCAGTGCTAGGGCGGTCACGCCTGCCTCCAGCGCATCGGTCACGGTCAGCGGCAATTCGGTCAGCTCGCCGCGCCAATGGGCGGCAAGATCGCGGCACATCGCCTCATCCGCGCCGTAATGATGGGTCATGTCGCCGGCCTTGCCGATGTTCGGGTCATCGATCAGCACGGCGCTGTCATGGGCGCGGGTCAGCTTGAAGTAATTGCGGATGAAATCGCCCTCGGCCATCGCGTCGGTTCCGATCACGGCAAAGCGGCGGAACTCGTCGGGCGTGTTCATATTGGTATGAAAGGCCATGCTCGCGCCGTTCTGGTATTCGATCAGCGCGGTCTGGTAATCGATCAGGTCGCCCTGACCGGAATAAGCGTCGCGGGTCCCGCCCCAGCGCGGCGACATGACGTTCAGGTAGTCGGGGGCGTCCGAGGGGCGATGCGCGGGCAGGTACTTCTTGCGGCCACCAAAGCTCGCGACCCGAGCTGCCCGCGCCCCGACCGCGCCTTGGTAAAGGTCCAGATCGTGGCAGCATTTCTCCAGCATGAAGCCGCCCGACAGTGCTGAATCGCGCCGCCAGTCGCGCATGAAGAAGCTGCCGTGATAGGGGGCGATATGTTCCGAAGCCTCGATCGACATGACCTCACCGATCTGCGGCGCGGCGGCGCGCAGCGCGCGATACAGCGCCGAATAGCGCAGGACCATGCCGACAGCGACGCGGTTCACGCCATCATGCGCGGCCAGCAGGCGTGCGAGTTCCAGCGTCTCGTCCAGCGAGATCACCACCGGCTTTTCGGCAAAGATATGGGGCGTGTCGCTGGCCAAAGCCTGCCGCAGGTGGTCCAGATGCAGGTGGTTGGGCGAGCCGATCAACAGCAGGTCGAAACGGTGGTGTCCCAGCATCTCGGCGGGGTCTGCATAGGTATGGGCGGGCGCTGCATCACGCAGACGCTCCTCATGCGCGGGGCCGGGATCGGCGACGGCGACAAGATCCAGATCCGGGCAGCTTTCGCGCAGAAAGGGCAGGATCGCGGCAATGCGGTTGCCGAGGCCGATGATGCCGGTCTTCATCCCGTTTTTCATTGCGTCTGCTCCGTCGCCAGTTCCATCGCGTCGCGCAGGGCGCGGACATTTTTGGCCAGCGCCTGGGGGCGGCTGGCGGCGATATTGATGCGGGTCGCGGGATAGGGGTCCTCGACCATGCTGGTGCAAGAGGCGTGCAACTCATGCACCCCCGCCGCCAGCAAGCGCCCGGCATTTTCCGGCAACACGCCTCCGCCAGCCAGAATGGTGATGCGGTCCCCGGCTTGTGCTGCAAGGCGGGACAGCGTTTCGATGCCTTCAGGCGCGGCGCGGGTACCGCCTGCGGTCAGGATGCGGCAGACGCCCAGTTCAATGGCCTGTTCCAGCGATTCCTCAAGGTCCGGGCCAAGGTCAAAGGCGCGGTGGATGACCAGTTCAAGCCCGTCCGCCGCATCGCGCAGGCGGGCCAGCGTGTCCAGATCCAGCCGCCCGTCCGGTAGGGTCGCGCCGGTCACGATGCCCGCAAGCCCCGCCGCCTTGACCGCCTTGATGTCATGGAAGGCCGCGTCGAGTTCCTCGGGCGAATAGATGAAGCCGCCGGGCCGGGGCCGGATCATCGCGCAGACCGGGATGGGCGATTCCGCTGCTTGAGCGATCAGACCGGGCGCGGGGGTCAGCCCGCTGACGGCCAGCGCCGCGCAAAGTTCGATCCGATCCGCGCCCCCCGCGATGGCCGCGGCAAGCCCCGCAGGGTCGTCCACACAGACTTCAAGAAGCGGGCGAGTAGGGCGGGCAGGCATCGGACCTCCGGGTCAGGTGATGAAACGAAGGCAACAACAAAACAAAACTTCTGTAAACATATTTTTCAGCACAGCTAACACATCGCTATCTGGATTTTAGTTTGACAAACATTTCGTGCTGGAAAACATTGTGCAAAACACAGTTAGCCAATGGGACGCGGGATGCAGCAGGCGCCTGACGACAAGCCGCTTCACGGCGCAGCCCTATGGGCAGCGGTGCTTTCGGCCCGCGATTCCTTGCCCGCCAAGCTGCGTGCGATCGCGGCCTTCGTGGCCGAAGATCCGTCGGAATTCATCCGCATGACCTCGCGCGAGATCTGCGCCCGGCTGGGTACCTCCGAGCCGACGCTGATTCGCTTCTGCCGCAGTCTGGGCTTTGCGGGCTTGGCCGAATTCCGCATCGAACTGGCCTTGGCGCTGGCGGCGCAAAGCACAGGCGCGGCGGTTCATCCGCAGGCCGCCGACCGCCGGCTGGCCAATCCCGAGGCCAAACGCCGCATCGCCGCTGCCGCGATGGAGCTGCTGGCGGATGACCGGGCGGTGTTGATCGACAATGGCTCAACCGTCGAGCTGGTCGCCGAATCGCTGGGCCAAAGCGACGATCATCCGGCCATGACCATCATGACCTCGGGGCTGATGGTGGCGCAGCACGCGATGCGGAACGGCCGCCATCGGGTGATGCTGACCGGGGGCGTCATCCGTCCCTCGACCGGTTCACTGACCGGCAGGTTGGCGGAATCAAGCCTTGCGGGCATGAATTTCGACACCTTCGTCATGGGTGCGGACAGCATCGATCCGGAAGGGGGACTGTCCACCTATTCCGAGGATGAGGCCCATGTCACCCGCGCCATGGTCGATGCATCGTCCCGCGTGATCGTGCTGGCCGACCACACCAAATTCCGCGCCTCGCGCCTGCATCGCATCTGCGGGCTGTCGCGCGTGGCGATTCTGATCACCGACCGCGATCCCACCCCCGAGATCCGCGCCGCGCTGGATGCGGCGACGGTCCGGCTGATCGTCGCGAAAGCCGCCGGAATCGAACCGAAGGACAAGGCATGACCACTTTCACCGCCGAGGAAATCAACGCGCAGCCCGCGATCTGGCGCGACTGGGCCGGGCCACTGGCCGAACAGGCCGCAATCATCCGCGACTGGATCGCGGCGCGTGCGCCGTCTGAAATCTGGCTGTCGGGTGCTGGAACTTCGGCCTATATCGGCGAGGTTCTGGCCCGCCAAATGGGCGGCAATCTGCGGCCATGGCCGACGACGGACCTGGTCTCGGTGCCGGGGTTGGCCTTTGGCGCAAAGGGTCCGGTCCTGTCGATCCAGTTCGGGCGCAGCGGCGACAGTTCGGAATCCGTGGGGCTGATGGACCTGCTGGACGCGCATCGTCCCGATATCGACCGCTTGCAGATCACCTGTAACGCGGCAAGCGCGATGGGCACGCGTCAGGGTCCGGGGCCGGGCGAAACCCGCGCCCTGATCCTGCCCGCCGCCACGCATGATCGCGGCTTTGCCATGACTTCCAGCTTCACCACGATGTATCTGAGCGCGCTGGCCTGCCTTGATCCCAGTTTCGATGCGCCCGAGGTGCTGCCTCGCCTTGCCGATGCGGCGCAGGCGCTGTTGCCGCAGCTATGGAGCATCGAACGCGCCGTCCCACAGCGCGCGATCTTCCTTGGTTCCGGCGCGCTGACCGGGATCGCGCGGGAATCGGCGCTGAAGGTTCTGGAACTGACGGGCGGTCGAACAATCACGCAATGGGACAGCACGCTGGGCTTCCGTCACGGTCCCAAGGCGGCAGTAGATGTCATCGGCACCATGGTCTTTGTCATGATTTCGCCCGATCCGCAGGTGGCACGCTATGATCTGGATCTGGCGGCCGAAGTGCGTCGTCAGTTCGGGGCGAAAGCTGTCATGACCATTGGCAAGGGTTGCGACATCGACCTGACGCCGACCGGAACCCCCGCCGATCCGGCTCTTTACGTCCTGCCCGCGCAAATTCTGGCGCATCGCTGGTCCGAGGCTTTGTGCAAGAATGTCGATGATCCCTTCCATGGGATGAACCTGACCCGCGTGGTCTCGGGCGTGAAGCTTTACGGGTGGCAGCCTTGATCAGCGGCGCCATCGACCTCGGCGGGACCAAGATCGAGGCCCGGCTTTTCGACCATGCCGCTAATACGCAGGACATGCGCCGCGTGCCGACCCCGCGCGACAATTTCGACAGCTTCCTTGCCGCGCTGGTCGGCCAGATCCGCTGGCTCGAACAGGTGGCGGGTGATCCGTCGCTGCCGGTGGCGATTTCCATCGCAGGGCTGATCGACCCGAGGACAGGTATCGCCACGGCCTCGAATATCCCGGTCTCGGGACGCAATCTAAGCCGGGAACTGGGCGAGGCGCTGGGGCGTGACCTGCCGCTGATCAATGACTGCATGGCCTTCGCCTATTCCGAGGCGCATGGCGGCGCGGGCGAGGGGGCGGCCACGGTTCTGGGCCTGATCCTTGGCACCGGGGTTGGCGCGGGCTTCGTGATCCGGGGCGATTTGCCGCCGCGCCATGCGGGCCTTGCCGTGGAAATCGGCCATCTGGGGATGCCCGCCCGCGCGCTGGCCCGGCACGGCTTGCCGATCTGGCCCTGCGGCTGTGGGCGGGATGCCTGCAATGAAAACTACACCTCGGGTACAGGCCTGCGGCGCATCGCGGAATGGGCGGGGCTTTCGGATCCCGACCCGGTCCATGTGGCGGGCCGGGCGGCGACCGACCCGGAAGCCGCGCGGGTGATGGAGATCTGGGCCGACCTGACCGGAGAGATGCTTTACTCCGCGCAATTGATGCTGGACCCGCAGGTGATTGTCGTAGGCGGGGGACTGTCCAATATCCCCGGCCTGCCCGAGCGCCTGACCGGGGCGTTGAAGCGGCTGCGGCTGGGGCAGGTCAGCCTGCCCGACATTCGCATCGCCGCACATGGCGACAGTTCGGGCGCGCGTGGCGCAGCCCTGATGGCAAAGGCGGGCAAGGCATGAGCGACCTTCTGACTCCGATCATCCGGGCCATGCGCAAGGGGATCGGTCCGGCCATCCCCTCGGTCTGCTCGGCCCATCCGGATGTGATTGCGGCGGGACTGCGGCAGGCACGTGAGCACAACATGCCCGCGCTGATCGAGGCGACCTCGAACCAGGTCAACCAGTTCGGCGGCTATACCGGCATGACGCCCGCCGACTTCATCACCTTTGTCCGCGACATCGCCACGTCGCATGGTCTGGGCGATGTGCCCGTGATCCTTGGCGGCGACCACCTTGGCCCGCAGGCATGGCGCAACCTTTCGTCCGATGCGGCGATGTCCCACGCCGAGGTGATGATTGCGGCCTATGTCCGTGCGGGCTTTACCAAGATCCATCTGGACTGCTCCGAAGGCTGTCAGGGCGAACCCGCGCAGGTCGGTGACGCCCTCGCCGCTGCCCGCGCGGCACGTCTTGCCGCTGTCGCCGAAGCTGCCGCCCCGGACCCCGAGGCACTGACCTATATCGTCGGGACCGAGGTTCCCCCGCCCGGTGGTGCGCGCCACGATGATGAGGGCATCCTGCCGACCCCTCCCGGAAATGCGCGCGCAACCCTTGCCGCGCATGAAGAGGCCTTTGCCGCCGCCGGTGCGTCTGCGGCATGGGCGCGCGTGCGGGGGCTGGTCGTCCAGCCGGGGCTGGAATTCGCCCCTGCATCCATCCACCGCTTTGACCTGTCGCAAGCCGATGCCCTCAGCCCGGTGCTGGGCGCGAATGACGTTCTGTGCTTCGAGGCGCATTCGACCGATTACCAATCCCCCGAGGTCTATGCCGATCTGACAAGGCGCAATTTCGGCATCCTCAAGGTCGGCCCGGCGCTGACCTTTGCCTGGCGCGAGGCTTTATACGCGCTGTCCCATGTCCGCGCTTGGATCGACGGCAGCCCGCATATCAGCGAGCGGATGGAGACGCTGATGCTGGAGCAGCCGAAATACTGGCAAGGCCATTATCACGGCGAGGGCGACAGCCTGCGGCTGATGCGGCATTTCGGCTATGCCGACCGTATCCGCTACTATTGGCCGCGTGCCGAGGCTGAGGTGCAGGGGCTATGTGCCGCGTTGGACGGGCCTCTGCCCGCGCCGCTGCTGCTGCAATACCTGCCGACCGCAACACTGGAGCGCGCGTCCCGGCTGGACCTGCCACCGGCCCGAGCCATCCTTCAGGCCCATGTCGAACAGACCCTTGCCGCCTATTACCCGGAGGAAACATGCTGATCGCCGCCGAACGGCTGTGGACCGAGGGCCGCTTGGCCGAGGGGCTGGCGGTCGAAGCCGATGCAGGCCGGATCGTGGCGCTGCGCCCTTTGGGCCCCGACACGCCCGACCTGACGGTGCCGCTGCTGATGCCCGGCTGCACGGATTTGCAGGTGAATGGCGGTGGCGGCGTGCTGTTCAACGCCGACCCCACGCCCGAGGGCATTGCCGCGATCGCCGCCGCGCATCACCGTCTGGGCACGGCGCAGATCCTGCCCACGGTCATCACCGATGCCCCCGAGGTCATGGAAGCCGCCGCCGAGGCCGTGATTGCCGCGATGGGGCAGTCCGGTGTCGCGGGCATCCATATCGAGGGGCCGCATATCTCGCCGCCGCGTCGGGGCACGCATGACCCGCGCTTCATCCGTCCGCTGGACGAGCGCACGATGGCGGTCCTGCGCCGCTTGCGCAGCGCGCAGGTGCCGGTCCTGCTGACCCTTGCCCCGGAACTGGCCGATCCCGCGCTGCTGCGCGAGGCGGCGGGTTTGGGGGTGGTGCTTTCGGCGGGCCATACGATGGCCACGGCTGACCAGACACGTGCGGCAATGGCGGATGGTGTGGCGATGTTCACCCATCTTTTCAATGCCATGCCGCAGATGACCTCGCGCGCGCCGGGGGTGATTGCCGCCGCGATCCTGTCCGAAGGCTGGTGCGGGCTGATCGCGGATGGCATCCATGTCTCGGCCGAAATGCTTTCCGTGGCGCTGGCCGCCCGGCCGCGCCCGGATCTCTGCTTCCTTGTCTCGGATGCCATGCCGACGGTGGGGGGGCCGGATCGCTTCTCGCTTTACGGGATGGAAATTCATGTCGAGAACGGTGCCTTGGTGAATGCGCAAGGCTCGCTGGCCGGGGCGCATATCGACATGCTGGAATCGCTGCGCAGGTTGATCGCGATGACCGGAATGCCGCAGGAACGCGCCATTGCCATGGCGACCGACCTGCCCCGGCAGGCCATGGGCCTGCCCGCGCTGAGCGTCGCGCCGGGGGTGCCGATGCGCGACCTGATCGCGCTGGACGGTGATCTGCATTTGCAGGACTTGCCCCGATGACCCTGTGGCTTCAGCAATGCTGGTCGCCCGAGGGTGCGCCTGACAGCAAGGGCGGGATGTTCCGCCTGTCCATCCACAATCGCGGTGATGCGCCGGTCGCACCTGTGGCCCTGTGCATGTCGTCGATGACCCGCATCGCGGGGCCGGCCCAGATCGAGGGTGCGGCGCTGGACCGGCGCTTTGGCAATTACCACCGCCTGATCGCGCCCGAGGGGTTACTGATCCCTCCGGGCGAGGCATGGCTGATCCGCATTTTGTCCCTGACCCATCCGCCAAAGAACCGCAGCCAAGGGGTCATGTCGGCATGGATCGAGGCGGATGGCGGGGAAATACCGCTGCTTCTGGGCGATCTTGAGCCACCGCCCGGCACGCCGCGAGGGCCGCTTGCACCGCTGCCCGAAGGGCGGCTGGACCTGCCCTTGGGCCTGCTGCCTTGGCCGCAGCACGTCGACATTGCGGAATGGGACGAGCCGGTCGGGCTGCTTCCCTCAGCTGAACTGACCGAGGTCGCGGCGCTGCATCAGCGGCTTTTCCCCTTTGCGCGCGGGATTTTGTCGCGCGACGGTCGCCCGGTTAGGTTCCAGCCCGCCGATATGCCTGCCGAGGGCTACCGGCTGGATTTCACCCCCGATGCCATCACCCTGTCCCATGCCGATCCGGATGGGCGGCGGCACGGGCTGGTTGCGTTGGCCCAGATCAGCCACGCGGCGCTAAGCGATCCGCGCTTCCGCGAGCCCCTTCGTGGCCATATCGAGGATCACCCGCGCTTTGCATGGCGCGGGATGCATATGGACGTGGCGCGCAATTTCCGCACCATCGAAGAGGTTCGCCGCGCCGGCGATATCCTGGCATGGCACAGGATGAACCGTCTGCACTGGCACCTGACCGATGACGAGGGCTGGCGGCTGGAGATCCCCTCGCTGCCGGACCTGACCCGGATCGCGGCGCGGCGCGGCGCGGGCCTGCCGCTTTTGCCGCAATATGCCGATTTGCATTGGGGCCAAGCGGGCCATTACAGCGTGGCCGAGGCTCGGGATCTGGTCGCGAATGCAGCAAGTCTTGGAATCGAAGTTCTGCCCGAGATCGACAGCCCCGGGCATTTGACCTCGCTTCTGGCGGCAATCCCCGGCCTGACCGACACGGCTGAGGTTCCCGACAGCTATCGCTCGATTCAGGGCTATCCGAACAATGCGGTGAACCCGGCTGTGCCGGCGGTCTATGAGGTCTTGGGCAAGGTTCTGGACGCGGTATGCGAGATTTTCCCCTCGCATCTGATCCATCTGGGCGGTGACGAGGTCGATCCCCGCTCATGGCAGCAAAGCCCCGCCGCAATGGCCTTGGCCGAGGCCGAAGGCATCGCGGGCGAGGGCGTGACCCACCGCCTTCAGGCGCTGTTCATGCGCCGGATGCAGCAGATGTTGGCTGATCGCGGGCGGTCGCTGGCCGGTTGGGACGAATGCGCCGATGGCGGCGGGGTCAGCCCGCAGGACACGCTGCTTTTCGCATGGCGCTCGGTCGAGAAGACCGCCGAGCTGATGCAGGCGGGCTACGACGTGATCGCGACGCCGGGGCAGGCCTATTACCTCGACATGACGCAATCGGCGGATTGGGACGCGATCGGCCTGAGTTGGGGCGGCGCGGTCCCGCCCGAAAAGACCTATCATTTCGAGCCGACCGAGGGGTTGCCCACGGATGCCGCTGGCCGCATGATCGGCATACAGGCCGGGGTCTGGTCCGAAATGCTGTCCACCCGCCAGCGCTGGAACGCGATGGTGTTTCCGCGCCTGTCGGCGGTCGCGGAATCCGCTTGGACCCGTTCCGAAGCCAAGGATTGGCCGCGATTCTGCGCACTCTCCCGTCTCATGCCACAACTGTAAGGAAGCTCATGCGCGTCGCCATCGGGGGCATTCATACCGAATGCTCGACTTATTCGCCGTTGATGCAGGTTGCGGCTGATTTCACCCGCACCGAGGGACAGGCGCTGCTGGATATGGCCGGGGTCGGCCCGGATTGGCACGGGGTCGAAGCGGTGCCGATCTTTCATGACCGATCGATCCCCGGCGGGCCGGTTTCTCCCGATCTGTTCGCCGCGCAATGCGATGAGTTCTGCGACAGGCTGCGGGCGGCGCTACCCTTGGACGGGGTGCTGCTGATCATGCACGGCGCCTATTTCGTGCCGGGCTTCGACGATCCCGAAGGGCATTTCGTTCAGCGCGTGCGCGAGGTTGTGGGCGCACGCGCGGTGATTTCCTCGGCCTGGGATCTGCATGGCCAGATCACCGAAACGATTGTGAATACGGTTGATGCCTTCGCCGCCTTTCGCACCGCGCCTCATGTCGACCAGCCGCAGACGCGGGCGCGGGCGGCGCGAATGCTGCTGGATGCGCTGCGCGGTGGTCCGCGGCCCTGGGTGGTGCGGCGGGCCGTGCCGCTGCTGGTCTCGGGCGAGATGTCATCCACCTTTGTCGAACCCTGTCAGGCGCTTTACGCGGCGTTGCCGGACTATGACGCCAAGCCGGGTGTCTGCGACGCGAACCTGATGATCGGCTATGTCTGGGCCGACAGCCCGCGCGCGACAGCGGCGGCCGTAGTCACCTGCACCGATCGTGCGGCCGGTCAGGCGGCAGCGGACGCGATCGCCCGCGCCTATTGGGATGTGCGCGAACAGCTTCTGCCTGACATGCATTCCGCGCCGCTGGAGTCGCTTCTGGATGGGCTGACCGGGCCAACGGTCCTGGCCGATAGCGGCGACAACCCGACGGCGGGCGCGGTGGGGGATCGTGCGGACGTGCTGGCGGCATTGATCGCGCGCGGCTGGGGGGCGGATGCCTCACGCCGGGCGTTGATCGTGGGCATTGCCGCACCGGGGGCGGTGGCGGCCCTGCGCCGCGGTGATCCACAAATCCGCGTCGGCGGCGAGTTGGGCGGGAGCGGCCCACAGCTCGAACTGATCCCCGATGCGATCCGCCTGACCGAAGGCGGGGCCGTTGTCACTTGTGGCGGCATTGCCTGTGTTCTGACCGAAAGACGCAGACCCTTTCACGATCTGGCCGACTTTGCCGCATTGGGACTGGACCCGATGCGTGCCGATCTGGTGGTGGTGAAATCCGGCTACCTGTCGCCCGACCTGCGTGAGCTGCCACTGGCTCAGGTCATGGCCCTGACCGATGGCGCGGTGTCGCAGGACGTGCTGGCGCTGCCCAACAATCACCGGCCGCGCCCGATATGGCCTTTCCAGCGCGACGGGTTTGCCCATTTCATCTGACTTTTGCGGCCAGAAGCCCGCGTAAAACTGTCCAAATGGTTTTGTTGACGGGTAATAAATCATACTTTATCCCTGATTCTTGAAGGTTGGAGGACCTTTGCAGGGAGAGTAAAAATCATGAAACGCAAGCTTCTGGCGGCCAGTTCGGTCGCCTGTCTGATGCTGTCCGGCGCCGCCTTTGCGGCTGATCTGACCGTCGGTTTTTCGCAGATCGGCTCGGAATCGGGCTGGCGCGCTGCGGAAACCACCGTGACCCAGCAGCAGGCCAAGGAACGTGGGATCGACCTGAAATTCGCCGATGCCCAGCAAAAGCAGGAAAACCAGATCAAGGCCGTCCGCGGCTTCATCGCGCAGGGCGTCGATGCGATCCTGATCGCTCCGGTCGTCGCCACCGGCTGGGATGAGGTTCTGGGCGAGGCCAAGGAAGCCGAGATCCCGGTCATCCTGCTGGATCGCCAGATCGACGCGCCCGATGACCTGTATCTGACCGCCGTCACCTCGGATCAGGTCTTTGAAGGCAAGGTCGCCGGCGAATGGCTGGTCAAGGATGTGGGCGACAAGGCCTGCAAGGTGGTCGAGCTGCAAGGCACCACCGGCTCGTCGCCCGCGATCAACCGCAAGAAGGGCTTCGAGGAAGCCATTGCCGGCAAGTCGAACATCACCATCGCCCGCAGCCAGACCGGGGACTTTACCCGGACCAAGGGCAAGGAAGTGATGGAGAGCTTCATCAAGGCCGAGAATGGCGGCAAGGACATCTGCGCCGTCTATGCCCATAACGACGACATGGCTGTCGGCGCGATCCAGGCCATCAAGGAAGCGGGTCTGAAGCCCGGCACCGACATCAAGGTTGTCTCGATCGATGCCGTGCCGGACATCTTCTTGGCGATGCAGGCAGGTGAGGCCAATGCCACGGTCGAGCTGACCCCGAATATGGCAGGCCCGGCCTTTGACGTGCTGGAGAAATTCAAGGCGGATGGCACGCTTCCGCCGAAATGGATCCAGACGGAATCGAAGCTGTTCACTCAGGCGGATGACCCCAAAGGCGTCTACGAGTCCAAGAAAGACCTTGGCTACTGAGTGCTTGAGGGCGGGGGCCATAACCCCGCCCGACCTCCCTTTCGGGGAAAGACCGATGACACATGATGCGCTGCTTTCGGCGCAGGGAATCGACAAGTCGTTCTTTGGCGTGAAAGTGCTGGACGGCGTCGACTTCTCCCTGCGTGGCGGAGAGATTCATGCCCTGCTGGGCGAAAATGGGGCGGGCAAGTCCACGCTGGTCAAGATCTTGACCGGGGCCTATCGGCGCGATGCCGGGGCGATGTGGCTGGACGGGCAGGAAGTCGAGCCGCGCTCGGTCGCCGAGGCGCAGGCTTTGGGCATCGGCACGGTCTACCAAGAGGTCAACCTGCTGGACAATCTGACCGTGGCCGAGAACCTGTATCTGGGCCGCCAGCCGCGCCGGATGGGAATGATCGATCGCCGCCGGATGCGCGGGGATGCGGCCACGCTTCTGGCGCGCTATGGTGTCGGGGCCGACCCCGACGAAACCTTGGCCCATTACCCGGTCGCCGTGCGTCAGATCATCGCCATTGCCCGCGCCGTGGACCTGTCCGGCAAGGTGCTGTTTCTGGACGAGCCGACCGCCAGCCTTGACGCGCGCGAGGTGCAGGCCTTGTTCACCGTGCTGCGCCAATTGCGCGCGCAGGGTCTGGGCATCGTCATCATCACCCATTTTCTGGATCAGGTTTACCAGATCGCCGACCGCGTGACGGTCCTGCGCAATGGCCGCATGGTCGGCAGCCGCGCGATTGCCGAATTGCCGCGCCGCGATCTGGTCGCGATGATGCTGGGCCGCGAACTGGCCGAGGCCACCGCCCATCGCGGGTCCGGCGCGACCCAGCCCGACACGCCTGCGGCCTTCCTGTTCGAAGGCTATGGCAAGCGCGGCTCGATCGCGCCCTTCGATCTGGATATCCGCCCGGGTGAGGTCGTGGGCATTGCCGGGCTGCTTGGCTCGGGCCGGACGGAAACTGCGCGGCTGATGTTCGGCATTGACCGCCCGGATAGCGGGCAGGCCGCGGTGGATGGTCAGCCGGTCACGCTGCATTCGCCGCAGGACGCCATCGGGCATGGCTTCGGCATGTGCCCCGAGGAACGCAAGACCGACGGCATCGTCGGCGATCTGTCGGTGCGCCAGAACATCGTGCTGGCCCTGCAGGCCAGCCGCGGCTGGGCACGTCCCATTCCCCGGCGCGAGGCTGATGCCTTGGCCGAACGCTACATCAAGGCGTTGGACATCCGCCCGCCGGACCCGAACCGCCCGATCAAGTTCCTATCCGGCGGCAACCAGCAAAAGGCGATCCTTGCCCGCTGGCTGGCCACCGATCCGCGCCTGCTGATCCTCGACGAGCCGACCCGCGGCATCGACATCGGCGCGCATGCCGAAATCATCAACCTGATCGAGAAACTGCGCGAGGACGGCATGGCGCTGGTGGTGATTTCCTCGGAAATCGAAGAGCTTGTGGCCTTCTCCACCCGCGTCATCGTCCTGTCCGACCGACATCACGTCCGCGAGCTGCGCGGTGCCGAGATTACCGCCGAAGCCATTGTCGAAGCCATGGCCGTGCCCGGAGACGCCGCATGACCAAGCTGAAACAACTTCGCCCGCAGCTTCTGGCGCTGGCCGTGGTGCTGGTGTTGATCGGACTGATTTCACCGGGATTTTTCTCGGTTACGGTGCAGAACGGGCGACTTTACGGCAGCCTGATCGATGTCGGCGTACGGGTCGCACCGGTGGCGCTGCTGGCGATCGGCATGACGCTGGTCATCGCGACCAAGGGGATAGACCTGTCGGTCGGCGCGGTCATGGCAATCACCGGGGCGGTCGCCGCAACGCTGGTGGCTGACGGCCATTCGGTGCCGGTGGTGCTGGCGGTGTCCCTGGCGCTGGGATTGGTCTGCGGCATCTGGAACGGCGTGCTGGTGGCGTTTCTGGATATCCAGCCGATCATCGCCACGCTGATCCTGATGGTGGCCGGACGCGGCATCGCGCAGTTGATCACCGGAGGCGTGATCCTGACCTTCAACGATCCGGCATTCTCCTTCATCGGCTCGGGTGCGGTGCTTGGCATTCCGATGCCGATCCTGATCTGGCTGGCGATGGGGCTGGCGGTCGGATTGCTGGTGCGGCGCTCGGCACTTGGTCTGCTGATCGAGGCCGTGGGAATCAACCGCCGCGCCTCGATGCTGGTGGGGGTCCGGGCGCGCTTCCTGATCCTCGCGACCTACGCGATCTCGGGCCTTTGCGCGGCCATGGCGGGGATGATCGTCACCGCCGATATCCATGGCGCGGATGCGAACAATGCCGGGCTGTGGCTGGAGCTGGATGCCATTCTGGCCGTGGTCATTGGCGGCACCTCGCTGGCGGGCGGACGCTTTTCGATCACTGCCTCGCTGATCGGGGCGCTGATCATTCAGGCCCTGAACACCGGCATCCTGATGTCGGGCTGGCCGCCGGAATTCAACCTGATTGTCAAGGCCGTCGTCATCGTGGCCATCCTGACGCTGCAATCTCCTGCCGTGGCTGACGAACTGTCGGTCCTGCGGGGCATGCTGCGCCGGAAAGGAGCCAAGTCATGATCCGCGCCCGCTATCTGCCTTTTGTCGCTACGGTGCTGATCTTTGTCGTGGCCTATGCGCTTTGCGCGCTGCAGTTCCCGAACATGCTGTCCTTCCGGGTGCTGGGGAACCTGCTGACCGACAATGCCTTTCTGGGGATTGCAGCGGTGGGCATGACATTCGTCATCCTGTCGGGCGGGATCGACCTGTCTATGGGGTCGGTCATCGCCTTCACCTCGGTCTTTGTCGCGGTGCTGGTGCGGGCTGGGGTGCATCCGGCGCTGGCCTTTGCCTTGGCGCTGGCGGTGTCGACCAGCTTCGGCGCGCTGATGGGGTTGACCATCCATGCGCTGAAGATGCCGGCATTCGTCGTCACGTTGGCCGGGATGTTTCTTGCGCGCGGCGCGGCCTTTCTGATCTCGACCGATTCCGTGCCGATCAGCCATGATTTCCTGAAACAACTCAAGGGCATCTACATCCAGCTTCCGGATAAGGGGAAGCTCAGTTTTCTGGCCATCCTGATGCTGCTGGCTTTTGCCGTCGGCGTAATCCTGGCGCATCGCACCCGCTTTGGCGCGAATGTCTATGCGCTTGGCGGGTCCGAGCAATCGGCCGAGTTGATGGGTGTGCCCCTGCGCAAGACCATGATCCAGCTCTACGCGTTCTCGGGCTTCATGGCGGGGCTCGCGGGGTTGGCCTATACGCTTTACACCTCGGCGGGCTATTCGCTGGCGACGGTGGGGGTGGAACTGGACGCCATCGCGGCCGTGGTCGTCGGCGGCACGCTGCTGACCGGCGGCTCGGGGCTGGTTCTGGGCACGCTGTTCGGGGTGCTGATCCAAGGTTTGATCCAGACCTATATCGTCTTTGACGGCACGCTGTCCTCATGGTGGACCAAGATCGTCATTGGGATGCTGCTGTTTGCCTTCATCGTGCTGCAACGCCTGATCCTGCTGGTGTCCGAGCGCCGCGCCGCGATCCGCGCATCCAGCGGGGGTTGATCATGGGTGTCCTGCGTCAGCGCATGTTCGGCAGTCAGCCGCGCTCCAGTCACGCCCGTGTGGTGGAGGAACTGGGTTCGGCCATCGTCACCGGCGAATTCCCGCAAGGCTCGACCCTGCCCGGCGATCCGCAACTGCTGGAGCGTTTCGGCGTGTCGCGCAGCGTGCTGCGCGAGGCGATGAAGACCTTGGCCGCCAAGGGGTTGGTTCGCGCGAAATCTCGGGTCGGGACCAAGGTCAATCCCAGCGAGGGTTGGAATTTCGTCGATTCCGACGTGATCATATGGAAGATGCGGGCGGGCATGGACCCGGAATTCGTCGACCATCTGCGCGACATGCGGCTGGCATTCGAACCCGCCGCCGCCCGTCTGGCAGCGATGAACGCCACCGCCGAGGAAATCGTCAACCTGTTCAGCATCGCCGCGCGCATCGACAATCCCGAGCACAGCCGGGAATCCGTCGCGCAAGAGGATCTGAACTTTCACCTCGCCGTGGCGACCATGTCGCGCAATCCTTTCATGCGGTCGGTCACGACCTTGATCGAGGCGGCTCTGGCCGTGTCCTTCCAGATCTCGTCGCCCGCGCTTAGCCCCGAGGGGATTTCGCGCTGTGCATCGCAGCATCTGCGCATCGCCAGCGCCATTGCCGCCCGCGATCCCGAGGCGGCGGCTGCCGCGATGCGCGAGGTCGTGCTGGAAGGCGCCGATCGTGCGCGCGAGGCGCTGGGGCCGGACGACACGCATTAGGGCTTTCGACCTGCATCGTGCCGCGCTAGGATTCCTGAAAACAATCGGGGGCAGCGATGGGCATTTCACTGAAGAATACGGTCGGATTCGTGGCGCTGGCACTGGTGCTGGCGTCCTGCGGGGGTGGCAGCTATGGCCCCGGCGGGCGGGGTGTCACCCAGCAAAGCCAGGAAATCAAATGGGGCCGCAACCAGAACCCGCCAGCAGCCAAGGTCGCGGGCCTCAACAACTGGATCGAGGGTTTCAAGGGCCGCGCCCGCGCGCAAGGGATCAGCGATGCGACGCTGAACTACGCGTTCCGCGATGTGACCTATAACCCCGAGGTGGTGCGCCGCAGCCAGAACCAGGCCGAATTCAAGAAATCGCTGTGGGAATATCTGGAGAACGCGGTTTCCGAAAAGCGCCAGACCAATGGCCGGGCGGCCTTGGCACAGTATAACGGCGTCCTCAGCCGGGTCGAGGCGACCTATGGCGTCGACAAGGAAGTCGTCACCGCCGTCTGGGGCATGGAGTCGACCTATGGCGAGCGGCGCGGCGACCTGCCGCTGATCGAGTCGCTGGCGACCCTCAGCTATGAGGGCTATCGCGGCGGCTTCTTCCAGAGCCAGCTGATGGCGGCCCTGCGCATCCTGCAGGCTGGCGATATCGATCCGGGCCACATGACCGGAAGCTGGGCGGGCGCGATGGGGCATACCCAGTTCATCCCGACCACCTATCTGTCCTATGCCGCCGATATCACCGGCGATGGGCGGCGCGACATCTGGTCGAACGACCCCAGCGATTCACTGGCGTCGACCGCGAACTATCTGGCGAAATCCGGCTGGCAGCGCGGGTTGCCCGCAGCGGTCGAGGTGACGCTGCCCGCAGGTTTCAACACGGGCCTTGCCGGCAAGGGCAAGCGCCGCTCGGTCGCGGAATGGCAGTCGATGGGCATCCGTCAGGCAACATCGCGCCCGCTGCCCCCGGCCGGAACCTCGACCGAATTGCTGATCCCTGGCGGGCCGTCCGGCGCGGCCTTCCTGATCACCCGCAACTTCCATGCGATCCTGCGCTACAACAATGCCGATAGCTATGCGCTGGCCGTCGCGCTTTTGGCCGACCGGCTCAAGGGCTATCCGGGGCTGGCCAATCCCTGGCCCGCGAACCATCCCGGCATGCGGCTTGAGCAGCGCAAGGAAATGCAGCGTCTGCTGACCGCGCGCGGTTTCGACACGCAGGGGGTCGACGGCAATGTCGGCTCGAACACCACCAACGCGATCCGCGCCTATCAGCAATCGCGCGGTCTGCCGGTCACTGGCGAACCCAGTGCGGCGCTGCTGGACCAGTTGCGGCGCGGCTGAATCTGACCCTTGACGGGCGGGGCAATCCCCGCCCGTTCGCAGGAAATATCTTCTCTGACCGGCACGTTGCCAGCAAAGGCCTCCTCTTTAAGCAGGGGCATTTGGAATGGCTAAAGCCCTTGCTCGCGCGGGATACTTAACCCGTATGGCCGGAACAGCCGGCCCGAGCGAGGGACGAGGGAATTGCTCAATCCAGACCTGATCAGCGCGACAGCGCCGGACGCCGACCTGCCATCCGTCGCGGATGTGGTGGTCTGCTCGTTTCACACGCCCGATGACTATTATGCGAGCGCCGCCACAAGGCTGCGCCAGTCTTTGGATGCACTGGGGATCGCCCATCATATCGTCGAGGTCGATAAGCAGCCGGATGAGGAGTGGCTGGAGATTTGCCGCAAGAAGGTTCCCTTCCTGCAATCCGTCTGCGAGGCCAACCCCGATTCCAAGGTCTTCTGGATCGACGTCGATTGCGACGTCGATTATTTGCCTGATTTCGTAAGGAATTTCTCGGCAGACATCATCGGATTCCAGCGTGGCTTCGGCCATCCGCTGCGCATTGGCTATGCCAATAACTCGCGCTTCTGGGAGCCTTGCTTCTGGGGCATCAACACCACCGCTGCCGCCCGCGGCTTCATCGCCGATGCCAGTGCCGCCAGCGCCACCATGACCATCCGCGCCACGGATGACTATTTCTTTGAGGAAGCCTGGCGCAAGAATGCCGACCGGCTGTCTTTCCAGGTGATCCCGTCGAACATGCTGGTAGGGCGCGCCGACGGGGCTGTCGCCGAGGCGAGGCCGTTTTTCTATTTCGGCTCCAGCGGGAATGTCGCGACCTATAAGGGGATCGCGCAGCAGCACAGCCGCAACAAAACGGGACAGACCGCGTCTGGCGCCCCGCAGGTCCGCTCACTGACCCTGCGGGCCGCGCGCCGCGTGCAAAGCGCCCTGCCACCGCGCCTTGCCGTGCCGCTGCGGCGGTTGTCGGACCGGGCAGGGCTGACCGATTTCCTGTCACCTACGCCGCCCGCCGCCCGCCAGCTTTCCGCGAACAGCATCTATCGCATCATCCATGACGCCCGCGAAGGCGATGCGGATGCCGTGCGCACGCGCATTGCCGATGTCACCAGCCGCCGCCTGATGCGCGGCGCTGACAAGGCGGTGGTGAATGTGGCCGAGGCGTTTCTGGACTATGCCGCCCCGGTTGAGGGCGCGCAGGGGGATGCCCTGCGGCTTTTGTGGTGGGACAAGCCCTATCCGGGGAATTATGGCGACTGGCTGTCGCCGTTGATCATTTCGTCGGTGTCGCGCCGACCGATCATGTTCCAGCGCCATGACGAAATCGCGGCTCCGCCGCATCTGATGTCGCTGGGCTCGATCGGGCGATTTGCGCAGGCCTCGTCCATTCTGGTCGGCACCGGCATCAGCCGTAGCGACGCCGGGATCGATCCGGGCGCGCGTTTCATGTCGCTGCGCGGTCCCTATACTGCCGCGGCGTTGCGCGAGGCGGGCGGTCCATCGGTGGAGCGCTTCGGCGATCCTGCGATCCTGCTGCCGCGTCTGTTCCCGACGCTGCGCCCGGCCTCGACCAATGGCCGCATCGCGCTGGTGCGCCATTTTGCCCATCGCAATGTGGCGCTGCGACTGCCCGAGGGGGTGGACGAATTTTCGGTCCTGCGTTCGGGGCGCGAGGATATCCTGTCGCTGATCCGGGAGCTGCATGGCTATGACGCGGTGCTGACCAGTGCGATGCATGTCCATATCACCTGTCAGGCCTACGGCCTGCCGGTGGGTCTGGTGACATTCGAGGGTTTCGAGGATTCCGTCCATGGCGACGGCATCAAGTATCGTGACTATGCCGCCGGTGTCGACCTGCCTGAACGCATGCCGGTCAGCCTTGGTCATGACCTGCGCCGCCGTGATCTGTCGAATCTGATCGAGCAGGATCGGGTCGGACAGGCGGCGATGGATTCCGTGCACTCAGCGCTGATTGACGCGATCGAGGCACATGATCTTGCGCTGGCCGAACCCCGTCGACGTTTCGCGGTGGCGCGATGAAAGATCTCGACAAGATTCTCGAACTGCCGCGTCAGGTCAAATCGGCCAATCCGCGGATTCCGCCGACCGTCGGGCGTGCGGGTTGGGCAAAACGGCACACGGTTGTCGTGGCCAGCTTCCTGCTGGGGTTTCTGCTGCCCGCCGTCGTGGTGACCGGCTACATGTTCGGGGTGGCCCGCGACCAATACGTGTCCGAAGTGTCCTTCGTCGTGCGCGATGATGAAACCGCGCAGATGGGGCTGCTGGCGGGCTTCGGCCTGACATCGGCCGGGAACGCGACGACCGACGCCAAGATGCTGTACGAATACCTGCGCAGTCCGAATTTCGTGGCGGATGTGGATCGCGATATCGACTTGCGTGCAATGTTCCTGCGCGCCAGCGGCGATCCGATCTTTGCGCTGAAAAGTGATGCCACGCAGGAGGATCTGATCGCCTATTGGCGCAAGATGGTGACGATCAGCGTCGATTCCGCCACCGGCATGATCGGGATCGAGGCACGTGCCTTTGACCCGCGCGATGCGCAGACAATTACCCTTGCGATCCATGACGCCGCAGGGCGGCTGGTCAACAACGTCTCGGATTCGGCACGCGACAATACCGTGCGCTATGCCGAACGCGACCTTGCCAAGACCGTGACCCGTCTGCATGACGCTCGCGTGGCGATGGCGCGGTTTCGCGATAGCAACCGGCTGATGGACCCGCAGGCGGCGGTGAACATCAACTCGACCGTCATTGCCGGACTGTCGCAGGAATTGACCGAGGCGATGGTCGCGCTGGAAACCCTGCGCGCGCATGGCACGGCAGATGTGAAGCTGATTCAGGCTCAGACCCGTGTTGACGTGCTGAACCGCCGGATCGAGGAAGAGCAGCAGCGCTATGTCGGTCAGGACCGCGATGGGGTCAGTTTCAGTACGGTCATTGACGAATACACCAAGCTGGCGCTGGATCTGGAGCTTGCGGAAAAGGCCTATAGCCTTGCCTTGGCCGGGGTCGAGGCGGCGCGTTCGAAGGCCGAGCAGGACACCCGCTATCTGGCCACTTTCGTCGAACCGACACTGCCCCAGACCGCGACGCGCCCGCGCCGCATGATGATTTCGGCTCTGGCAGTGATCTTCATCTTTATCGGCTGGCTCAGCTTTGTGCTGATCGGGTCGAGCAATCGCGACCGCTTCTGATGATCCATCTGGAAAACCTGTCGAAACGCTTCACCGTGAACGGACGCACCACGGTGGTTGCGCGCGACATCAACGTCACCTTCCCCAGCCACGAGGCCATCGGCCTGCTGGGCCATAACGGGGCGGGCAAATCGACGCTGCTGCGAATGATCGCGGGCGTCGTCCGGCCCGATCGCGGCGGCGTGCATACCACCGGCACGGTGTCCTGGCCGGTGGGTTTTTCGGGCAGCTTTCACCCTGACCTGACCGGCGCGCAGAACACGCGCTTCATTGCGCGGGTCTATGACGCGGATGCGGATGGCTTGCTGCGCTTTGTCGAGGGCTTCGCCGATCTGGGCCATCACTTTCATCTGCCGTTTCGCAACTATTCGTCTGGGATGCGGTCGCGGCTGGCCTTTGGTGTCTCGATGGGCATCCATTTCGACACCTATCTGGTCGATGAGGTGACCTCGGTCGGAGACGGCTATTTCCGGGAAAAGAGCAAGGCCTATTTCCGCAACCGACTGCTGAACAGCGGCGCGATCCTCGTGTCGCATTCGATGAGCATGATCCGGTCGATTTGCAGTTCGGCCGCCGTCCTGCACGCTGGGAACCTGACCTATTATACCGATGTCGAGGAAGCGATCCGCGTCCATCAGGACAATATGGGCGGCGCAGTCGATGAGGATGACGATGGCTGAACCCATCCGCTTCCGCCGACACCCGCTTGGTCGCTGGCCGGGACTGCGCACCCTGCGTGCGCTGATCCTGCGCGAGATGGCGACATCTTACGGGCGCTCTCCGGGCGGGTTCCTGTGGACGGTGCTTGAGCCGGTGGGTGGGATTGCGCTGCTGACGGTGATCTTTTCGCTGGCGGTGCGGGTGCCGCCGATGGGGACCAGTTTCGCCCTGTTCTATGCGACCGGCCTGCTGCCCTTCCTGATGTTTCTGGACGTGAGCCGCAAGATCGCGCAGTCGCTGTCCTTTTCCAAACAGCTGCTGTTCTATCCCGGCGTGACCTTTACCGACGCGATCTTTGCCCGTCTGGTACTGGCTTGCGTGGTGCATGCGTTGGTCTTCACCATCGTGTTGTTCGGGATCGTGATTTACGATCAGGTCGATGTCATCCTTGACCTGCCCGCTGTGGTCACGGCCTTTGCGCTGGCCGCCACGCTGGGGTTGGGGACGGGCTGCATGAACTGCTTTCTGATGCGGCGCTTTCCGGTCTGGGCGAATGTCTGGTCGATCGCGACGCGGCCGCTGTTTCTGTTGTCCTGCATCTTCATGCCCTTCGACAGCGTGCCGACCGGCTTTCGCGACGTGCTGTGGTACAATCCGATCATCCATATTGTCGGCATGAACCGTTCGGCTTTCTATCCGACCTATCGGGCCGACTATGTCGATCCGGTCTATGTCCTGCTGATCGCGGCGATCCTGTTCGCCTTGGGGCTGAGCCTGCTGTTCAAATGGCACCGCGATCTGGTGCTGAGATAGCCGATCTCTGCACCCGGTTCGCCGTGGAAAATCAATGCCAAATTGGGGTGAATTTAACACGATAATATCTATCGTGTTTTAAAGGGGCCAGGAATAGACTTGCTGCAAGGCCCGGGAGGACGGGCAAAATAGCGGGGCAAGCAGCATGTCGATCTCACGGATATCGCAGATCTATGAGCATGAGGGCATTCTGGGCTTCTATTCACGGCTGCGCTTCCCAAAGGCGCGTCGCGAAGGGGCGCTGGTCGGGCCGATCACGCAAGAGGTCCAGATTCTGTCCCCGGATGGTCAGCGCGCGGATGTGCTGGCGCAGCTGCTTGATCTGGCCTCGCGCGATGTGGTGCCTGCGGATCAATCGGGCCTGCACACGCGCT
This sequence comes from Paracoccus litorisediminis, assembly GCF_009711205.1. Classification (GTDB taxonomy): domain Bacteria; phylum Pseudomonadota; class Alphaproteobacteria; order Rhodobacterales; family Rhodobacteraceae; genus Paracoccus; species Paracoccus litorisediminis. The sequence continues at coordinate 88,317 of NZ_WMIG01000008.1, forward strand.
TTCATCTGGATCCCGACATCTATTCCGGCCATCGCTACGCACCCAACGATGTCCTGATCCTGACCGACCGGACCAGCTATCACGCCGGGCAGTTGAAAGTCGTGGCCGAGCAATGCCATGCGATCATCGAGACGTCCGAGGCGCGTTTCCGCACGATTTCCGAAATGCAGGTGGCGGGCGGGCGGCTGTTTCTGGCACGGGCCGATGATGAAGGCTTCCGGCAGGGGATCTATCGCTTCCTGCTGTCAAGCGGCGCGATCGATTGGGACACGGCGGATTGGCGGCAGTTGCTGTCCGACACGCGGTCGGATGAGGTGCAGAAATTCTGCCTGAGCCTGCCCGAGACGCTCAGCCGCCGGCAGTCTTTTCTGGCACAGGGCCTGTCCGACTTCCGCATCCTTGACGGCATCAGACTGGAACAGGGTTGGATCGGTGCGGCGCTTGGCTATCGCGCGCTGGCCGAGGCCTGCCTTGCCCGCGGCGTCCAGCAAGCCATTGTCTGCGAGGATGATGTCAGCGTTGCACCGGGTTTCCGTCAACGCCTCGATACGGTCAGGGAATATCTGGGTCGGGTCGAATGGGATGTGTTTTCCGGCCTGTCCAGTCATGTTGGGCCGGACTACCGCGTCACCCGCGTCGAGCACTACAAGGGCGAGACCTTCGTGCATCTGGATCGGACGACCGGCATGGTCTTCAACATCTACAACCGCCGGGCCTTGGCGCATCTGGCGGGCTGGCGGGTGGCTGAACATGGCGCGCAGGGCATTACCATCGACCGCCATCTGGAAGCGATGCCGAACATGCGGGTGGTGACGACGCTGCCCTTCCTTGTCGATCACAGCGACCATCTGGCATCCGCCGCATGGAGTTTTGACAACCGTCGCTACCGCTCGCTGATCTCGGCGAGCCAGCACCGGTTGACCCAGATGCTGGCCGAATTCGACGCAGGACCCTCGCTGGCCGGGTCGGGGCTTACGCCCCCGGCGCCAGCGGGTACGAGATGATCAGCACCAGTCCCTCGGCTCCGATCTGACGGATGCCGACGGTCTCGCCAGTGTAAAGATAGGCGGCCTGACCGGGGCCAAGGCGGCGGGTCTGGCCATCGGCAAAGACCTCGCCCTGACCGCTGAGGACGTAATAGACCTCATCATGCTCGATCGGATGGGCGCCAATCTCGGCTCCGGGATGCAGGATGCGCTTGCGGAACTCCATGCTGCGGTTCGGAACCTGATCGGCAATGCGATAGGCGGTACAGGTACCGATCTTGCCATGCGGGGTCGGCTCCTCGCGCATGACGTCGCGTTCATCGATGATGACCATCGAACTCCTCCTTTAACCTGCTGACGTGATTGGTCGAGCCGGGCGCGAAAGGCAAGCGGATCAGTGCAGACCCGCCATGCGCAGCCCCTCGACATACAGATCCAGATCCTCGGTATGCTTCAGGGGCGGGACCTTGCGCCAATGCTCGATGGTGAAATTGGGATGGACGCGCATCACTTCCTGCGCATGGCTGCGGGCCTGATCCATCTGGCCCAGCATGGCATGGCTGGCGGCCAGCAGGCGATGAGCCTCGCTTTGATCGCGCATCTTCATCAGCGTCTCGACCGTGCGCTGGTAATCGCCCTTGTGGAAATAGGCGTCGCCAAGGAACCAAAGATAGCTGTCGGGGTGATAGGGGTTCAGCCGAATGGCACGTTCCAGCAGATTGACCGCGCGTTCCCCCTGCCGGACATAGGCCAGACAATCGCCCATATAGGCCAGCAGATCCGCGTCATTGGGATTGAGCGACAGCGCATGTTCATAGGCGGCCAGCGCCTCATCATGCTGTTTCTTGTAAAGATGGGCGAGCCCCATTTCCGAGAAACCACGCGAATCCAGCCGGTCGCATTCGACCGCACGTTTGGCCAGTGTCAGCGCCTGATTGAGCGCGCCTTCCGGGTCCTTGGTCCAGTTGTAGCGCCATTCGACGTTGAAGGTGCGCGACATGGCGGCGTAGCTGCGCCCGTAACCGGGGTCCAGCTCGCGGGCCTGCTCGAACAGGCGGCGGGCATGCAGGTTCGAATCCGGCATGAAACGGAAGCCCATATCCTGCCCGCGCAGCACCAGCCCATAGGCGTAAAGCGCTGGATGGGCCTGCTCGGTCAGGCGGCGGCGTTCAACCGCGTCGATATGGATCGCCACGCGCGAGGCGGTCATCGCCGCGACGTCATCCTGAAAATCGAAGATGTCGGCCATGACCCCGTCATAGCGCTCGGACCAGATGGTATTTTCGCTGGCGGCTTCGATCAGGTCGACGGTAATGCGGATACGGTTGTCAGCCCGCCGGAAGCTCGCCGAGAGCAGATAGCGCACGCCCAGCCGCTGGGCGATCTCGCGCAGCGAACCGGCATTGGCGGCGGCCACAAAGGCCGAATGCCGGGCAATCACCATCAGATTGCGGAAGCGGCACAGGCTGGTGATCAGATCGGCGACGATGCCCTGACACAGATACAGATCGTCGGGCGCGCCCGAGATATTCTCCATCGGCAGGACCGCCAGCGAGGCATCGGGCAGGCTGTCGGCCGCAGCGAATTGATGCATGGGCAGGGCGATTTCGGCGGGGCGGGGCATGGGCTGCGGCTGATCGACGGAAAAGATCTCGATCGGGGCCGAGACATTCTTTAGCCGTTTCGTGCCCAGAGACCGCAGCTGCAATTCGGAATTGCCGCGCAGGATCTGATAGACCGCATCGGTGACGCAGATGCCACCCGGCTCGGCAAAGGTTTGGATGCGGGCGGCAAGGTTCACGCTATGGCCGTAAACCCCGTCCCGCCCGGCAAAGATATCCCCGACCGAGATCCCGACCCGGAACTGGATCGGTGCCAGACCTTCGGACCACATCGCCTCTCGCGACAGTTCGCGCTGCATCTCAAGCCCGAAATGCAGTGCCTTCTGGACGCTTTCAAAAACCGCGACCAGCCCGTCGCCGGCGGTGTTCACCACCTCTCCGCCGTAATCGCTGACAAGGTTGCGGATCAGCGTCAGCGAACGGGTCAGCCGGGCGACAGTCCCGGCCTCGTCCAGTTCCAGCAGGCGGGTGTAGCCGTGGACGTCGGCATAAAGCACCGTGAGAAGCCGGGGACCGGCCAACTCAATATGCGGGCTTGTGGTAATGACGTCGTCCTCTCGTAGGGGCGGGGCCGGTTCTCCGGTCTCGTCACCGCCCGGTTGCACCCGGTAGCGCAGCCGTAGCTAAACGCCGCGGGTTGCGATTCTGTCAAGGCCACAGCCTTGCAGTTGTTCAGTTTCATCATGATTTCGTGAGAAAAAATGGGCAATCCCGAAAAGCATAGTGAGCAACGGTGACAGAAGCATATTTGCCCATATACTGCCGGCATGAAGCAATGCCCCCCATTCGTTCTGCGACCCGCATTACCCCAGGAATTTGCATTTGCCGAAGAGATTTACATCAATGCCATGAGACCGCTCATGCTGCAGCTGGACAACTGGGACGAGCCGATGCGCCGTGCCGCGATCCGGCGTTCTTTCAAAGCCGCCGACTCGCGTATCATCGTGCTGGAGGGCCGAGATATCGGCTGGACGCAGGTGACCGAGCGGGACGCCGATTACAACCTGGCCCAGATCCAGATTCTGGATGAATTTTGCGGGCTTGGCATCGGTTCTGCGATCATCCGCGACCTGCTGCGCCACGCCGCGCATGAGGGCAAGACCGTTTCGCTTTCGGCGGTCCGCACCAATCGCGCGATCGAGCTTTACAAGCGTTTGGGCTTTGTCGTGATCGACCCGGACGCCACGCCGATCATCGACATGGTCTGGACGCCGCCGTCCCGGCAATCCTGACTTCCCACGCGCGGGCCGCGCCCCTAACATCGTGCCAATTGGCACGGTGGGGGACGGATGAGCTTGGACGAGTTGGGCAGCGGCTTGGGTCGCGGGGCCAAGGGACATCTGCGTGGCACCCATCGCGGGATCAGCCCGGCTGAAACCGTGGCCCGCGTCACGCCATTGATGGCGCAGATGGGCATTACCCGGATCGCGAATGTCACCGGGCTTGATCGGATCGGCGTGCCGGTGGTCATGGTCTGCCGACCCAATGCCCGCTCGCTGGCGGTGTCGCAGGGCAAGGGCTGTGATCTGGACGCGGCGACCGCCTCGGGGTTGATGGAGGCCGCCGAGCTGTACCACGCCGAGCATATCGAACTACCGCTGAAGCTGGGCAGCATGGCCGAGCTGGCCCATTCCCATGCCTTTGTCGATGTTTCCCGACTGCCACGGATTTCGAACCGGTTTCACCGCGATCTGGTGATGCTCTGGGTCGAGGGGCAGGACTTGATCTCGGGTCAGGGGCGCTGGTTGCCCTTTGAAAGCGTGCGGACGAATTTCACCCTGCCGCCGCCGCCCGGAAGCGGCTGTTTCGATTGCAGCAGCAACGGGCTGGCTTCGGGCAACAGTCAGATCGAGGCGACCTGTCATGCGATCTGCGAGATCGTCGAACGCGACGCGACCTCGCTTTGGCATGCGAAGAGCGAACAGGCGCGGGGTGAAGCCGGGCTGGATCTGACCAGCATTGATGACCCTGCCTGTCGCGAGGTGCTGGCCCAGCTGGAGGCTGCGGATTTCGACGTGCATGTCTGGGAAACCACCACCGATGCCGGGATCGCGTGCTTCTATTGCCTGATCTCGGATCGGCGCGATCCAATGCAGCATCATGGCATCGGCGCGGGCTGCCATCCCACCCGCGCCATCGCGTTGTTGCGCGCCCTGACCGAGGCGGTTCAGGTTCGCACCACCTATATCTCGGGCGCCCGAGACGACCTGATGCCCGAGGAATATTCGGCCCGGGAACGCGCCAATAAAGCCCGGATTGCGGCCCGGATGCGTGCCATGCACCGCCCCTTGCGCCGCTTCGCGGATGCACCCGATCAAGCCACGCCAAGTTTCGATCAGGATCTGAACTGGTTGCTGGCGCGGTTGCAGGCCATCGGCATTACCGAGGCGATTGCCGTCGATCTGGCCAAGCCCGCTTTGGGGCTGGGGGTTGTGCGGGTGGTGATTCCGGGGCTTGAGGGACCGCATGATCACCCGGCCTATCTGCCCGGCCCGCGCGCCCGCCAGATCGCAGGGGTGGCGGGATGAGCGTGATCGTCTTTGCGGGACCCTCGATCAGTGCAGCCGATCGGGCTGCATTTCCCGAATTCCGCTTTCTTCCCCCTGTCCGACAGGGTGAACTTTACGCCGCCGCCCGCAGCGCTCCCAAGGCCATTGGCATTATCGATGGCTATTTCGACGGCGTTCCGGCGGTCTGGCACAAGGAGGTGCTTTGGGCGCTGTCGGAAGGCATCGCGGTCTTTGGCGCGGCCAGTATGGGGGCACTGCGGGCGGCCGAACTGCATCCTTTCGGAATGACCGGGATCGGTCGCATCTTTGAGGATTTCCGGGACGGACGGCTGACCGATGACGACGAGGTCGCCTTGCAGCACGGACCCGCCGAGGCAGGCTATCTGGCCCTGAGTGAGCCGATGGTGAATGTCCGCGCCACACTAACGCGTGCCGTGACAGATGGCGTGCTGGATGCTGACAGCGCCGAAAATCTGGCTCGGATAGCCAAGTCGCAATTCTATCAGCAACGCAACTGGCCCGGCATTCTGGCCAAGGCGGATCTGCCGCCACCACAGGGTGACGCGTTCAGGGCTTGGCTGCGTCAGGGCAAGGTCGATCAGAAGCGCGAAGATGCACGGGCGCTGTTGCAGGCAATGACCGATCACCTGCAACAGGGCGCGCCACGAGCCATCGCGAATTTCGCCTTTGAGCGGACCGAGGCCTGGCTGAACGCGCCTTGGCACGCGCAGCACGGGGGAACTGCCGATCCGGACGACGCCCTGATCCTTGACGAATTGCGGCTTGACGGAGACGCCTATCTGCGGACCCGCCGCGCCGCGTTGCTGCAATCGCTGGCCAGCCAGACCGCGCAGGTCATGGGGCTGGAGCCGCAACCCGACGAGATTGCCGCCTCGGTAGCGTCCTTCAGGCGAGGCCGGGGGCTGTTTCGGCAGCAACAGGTCGAAAACTGGGCCACCGAGAATGGTCTGGAGGGGAGCGAGGTCCGACGGCTGGCAACCGGACATGCAGCCTCGGGGAAACTGGCACGGCATCAGGACGAGGCCCTGCAGGGTGCAATCCTTGACGTGCTGCGTTTGGATGGTCGTTATCCCGTCCTGCGCGACCGGGCACGGGTAAGGGCGGGACTGACCAAGTCCGGCACGCCGCCATTGCCGCTGCTGGTCGCATGGTATTTCGAATCCCGGCTGGGCAGACCGGTTCCCGAGGATATTGACGCCTATGCCCGCGAGTTGGGTTTTTCCGGACAGGCGCGGCTGCTGGACCTTCTTACGGGCGAATTCGCACTGGCGGCGCGCACGGATTAAGGCAATTTGACTGATATTTCGCTGTCCACACAACGAGTTGTCGACAGCCTGATTCCGGTAAGCTAGCCTCTGGCACGGAATGCTCCCGGTGGGTCAGGACATGGCCCGCCGCGTTGTTTGACGGTTTTTCCTATTTTCTGGAGGTTCAAGAATGTCCGAGTCCTTGCTCAATCCCTCCGTTGTCCAGCTTTTCGGTCGTGTGATCGGGGATATTCAGATCAAATCCCCGGAACCGGAAGGGGCGGTTGCCGGCTATCTGGATCAGCAGTTGCACGCTCCGGATGCGAGTTTCGCGCGGATCTACGGTTTCGGCTATGAAGGGCATTATTACATCCTGCCCGGAACCGCGCTTTATCTGGTGCATGGTCCGGGCCAGCCTGCTGCCGAGGCACTGGGAAAATTGCATCTGCACACGGATGATCCGGGCGCGGCAACTGGAACGTCCGCACTGAGTCTGCCGAAAGACCTGGTGCTGTGGACCTATGACAAGGCAGATTTCACCATCCGTCTGGACATGCTGTCGGGCCAGTTCGACCAGCTTCTGGTTTGCCCCTCGGGCCCGGTGGTCGGCATGAGCTTCCACGGCATGAGTGTGCCCGGCATGAGCGCACAAGGGATGAGCGTCGGCGGCATGAGTGTGCCGGGGATGAGCGCGCAGGGCATGAGTGTCGGTGGCATGAGCGTGCCGGGCATGAATGCCCAAGGCATGAGCGTTGGCGGGATGAGCGTGCAGGCCGTCAGCCTGTCGGGGATGAGCGCCCCCGGCATGAGTGCGCGGGGTATGAGCGCACAAGCACGGGGCGACAAGAAGGAAGACGAGGTCTGAATCGGAAGGGGCCGCCCGGTTAGGGCGGCCCCCTTGGGTCAGGCCCGGAGGGAGGAGGAAAGGCCCGGCCGCTTGCGCGGCGGCGTCCGAAGTTGGACCGAGGGATCGGGGCCGCCTTGGCTCAGCGACAGCGGTTCGCGAAGGGCCTGCATGGCCGCCCGCCAATCCCGTGCATCGCTGGCAATCCGGTTCAACGCTTGCTGTCTGCCGGTCGGGCGTGCCGACTTGCGGGCCAGTTTGCGGTATTCGCTTGCCATCACGCTGAACTGGCCGTCCAGCTCACGGAAGACATCCTCAAGCCGGCTGGTCATCACCGATTGCGCGCTGGCTTCGGTGGCAATCAACATGGCCTTGTCGAGTTCGGGCGACATCGCCCCAAGCGAACGGCGCTCATCCGTGAGATTCTCGATGATGCCGCGAATTTCGCCCATGCCATTGCAGAGGAAGTTGATCAGATCGACCCGCTCGGCATCCGAAATCTTTTTGCTGCCATCTTCCGAGGTGACGCGGATCAGGATGTCGCAAAGACGATTGCGGGTCTGCAGGGGCAGGTCACTCGTCCCCTCCATCAGCGCATCCAGCGCCACGGCCAATTCGAATGCCAGCGACTCGATGCGGGCGCAACCGCGCATCATCGGGCCTTCGGTTCCCTCGATGCGGTGCAGCTCGGCTGCCAGCACGCCCCACAGGCGCTGCTCGCTCATCCGGATCATGCCGGTGACGCGCAGCGAGGAACGGGCATGACCGCGCAGGATGATGCCGCAACGGTCAAGCTCGGCTGCGATCGCGCCCAACTCGGCCGACAGATCGGGTTCCGGATCGGCCGCCAGAGCGTCGATGGCCTCGGCGACCGTTTCCGCCTGAATCATCAGGCTGTGAATGCGCGGCACAAGCTGCTGCATGCAGTAGCGCGACATGGCGACCAAATTGCTGTGCAGGTCATTGCCTGCCCGCGCAATCGCGCCTTGCTGCTGAACAGCGGGGCCTTCCTGCGGCGCATGCATTTTCGCACGCGCTTGCAGGTGCAGTGAGGTGATGCCGACCCGGTGCAGGGCCTCTCCGACAGGAGAGAGAGAGGTCGTCGCAGCAGGGACACAAACCAATGAACTCGTCATTTTTCGGGCTCTTCCGGTTATGGAGGTCACGAGGAATTCACAGCCATATACTTGCCTATTGGGGCAGGTCTGGTCTGTGTCCGAGCGCACAAAGCTATTAACATTTCCGTCCGTCTGGCCCAGAAATGTTTTGATATCTAAGGACGTGCAGGAAAACGAAGCATGATCGGCCTCAAGGACCTGGTATGGTTCACCGGACTTTCGCCCTCAGAAGTGGAACGTATCGAATCGCTCGCGACGCGGCGGCTGTACGAGCAAGGCCAGCGCATCATCGAGCGCGGCGATCCGGGCGACACGGTGCTGTTCGTGCTGTCGGGTCAGGTTCTGGCGGTACAATGGACCGAGACCGGGCGTGAAATCGTCTATAGCGATATCGGCCCCGGCAGCGCCTTTGGCGAATTGTCGGTGATTTCGGGCAGCCCGCGGTCGCTGTCGCTTTATGCCCGCACCAACTGCACCTTGCTGGAGATGCCGGGCGGGTTGCTGCTGGACCTGATCGACACCCATCCGCAGGTTCGGCGCGCGATCATGCGCGGGCTGGTCCGCCGTGTTCACGACCTGACCGAGCGGGTGCATGACCTGACTTCGCTGGGGGTTGAGGACCGGCTGCGAGCCTATTTGCTGCGGCTCGCGATCGAGCAGGGCGGGCTGGAGCCGGGGCGGACGCTGACCAATCTGCCGACCCACGCCGAGATCGCCAATATCGTCGGCGCCAATCGCGAGGCGGTCAGCCGCAACTTCGCCACGCTGAACCGCAAGGGGATCATCGAATCCAGCCGCAAGTTCCTGCGCATCCTGCAGCCCGACGCGCTGATGCCCGACGCCCCGCAGTAACGAGGCAGAAACCAAACCGGGGCCAGCACATGGCAGGCCCCGGTGGCAAGCGGTTTACGGGATCAGGCGCGCGATGATCAGGTCGGCAGCCTGTTCCGGGGTGATCTCGGTCGTGTCGATGCGGATTTCCGGCGCTTCCGGCGCTTCATAGGGCGAATCGATCCCGGTGAAGTTCTTCAGCTGGCCAGCGCGCGCCTTGGCATAAAGCCCCTTCACGTCGCGCCCTTCGGCCACCGAAAGCGGCGTGTCGACAAAGACTTCGACGAATTCGCCCGGCTGCATCATGCCGCGCACCATGTCGCGTTCGGACCGGAACGGAGAGATGAAGGCGGTGATTACGATCAGCCCCGCATCGGTCATCAGCTTGGCGACCTCGCCGACGCGGCGGATGTTTTCGATCCGGTCGGCCTCGGTAAAGCCCAGATCCTTGTTCAGCCCGTGACGCACGTTGTCGCCGTCCAGCAGGAAGGTGTGGCGGTTCATCCGCGCCAGCTTCTTCTCGACGATATTGGCGATGGTCGATTTGCCCGAGCCGGACAGACCGGTCAGCCACAGCACGGCGGGCTTCTGGTGTTTCATGCCCGCGTGATGCTCGCGCCCGATATCGGTCGCCTGCCAGTGGATGTTCTGGGCGCGGCGCAGGGCGAAATGGATCATCCCGGCGGCAACGGTATGGTTCGTGATCTTGTCGATCAGAATGAAGCCGCCCAGATCGCGGTTGTCGTCATAGGGCGCGAAGGGGATTTCGCGGTCGGTGGTGATGTTGGCGACGCCGATCGCGTTCAGATCCAGCGTCTTGGTCGCCAGATGTTCCTGCGTGTTGACGTTCACCTCGTATTTCGGGGCGTGGACCGTGGCCGAGACGGTCTGCGTGCCGATCTTCAGCCAATAGGCGCGGCCGGGGACCAACTCGTGCTCATCCATCCAGACAAGGGTGGATTCGAACTGGTCGGCCACTTCCAGCGGCGATTGCGCGGCGACGATGACCTGACCGCGCGAGCAGTCGATCTCATCGGCAAAGGTCAGCGTGACCGATTCACCGGCCACGGCCAGATCGCGGTCGCCGTCAAGGCTGACAACACGCGCGATGGTCGAGGTCTTGCCCGAGGGCAGCACGCGGATCGCATCGCCGGGACGAACGGTGCCGCTGGCGACCAGACCGGCAAAGCCGCGGAAGTCCAGGTTCGGACGGTTCACCCATTGCACCGGCATGCGGAAAGGCTTGGCCTGATCCGCAGTCGTGTCCAGTTCCACCGTTTCCAGATGCGGCAGCAGCGCCGTGCCGTGATACCACGGGGTGTTTTCGCTGGGACCGGTGATATTGTCGCCCTTGAAGCCCGAAATCGGGATCGCGGTGAAAGCATCGATACCGATGCTGCGGGCGAATTCGCCGTATTCCTCGACGATCTTGTCGAAGATCGCCTGATCATAGCCGACCAGATCCATCTTGTTCACCGCCAGCACGACATGGCGGATGCCCAGCAGGTTCACCAGATAGCTGTGGCGGCGGGTCTGGGTCAGCACGCCCTTGCGTGCGTCGATCAGGATCACCGCCACATCGGCGGTCGAGGCGCCGGTGACCATGTTGCGGGTATATTGTTCGTGGCCGGGGGTGTCGGCGACGATGAATTTGCGCTTTTCGGTGGCGAAGAAACGATAGGCGACATCGATGGTGATGCCCTGTTCGCGCTCGGCGGCAAGGCCGTCGACCAGCAGGGCAAAGTCGATTTCCTGCCCTTGGGTACCGACGCGCTTGCTGTCGGCTTCCAGTGCGGCCAATTGGTCTTCGAAGATCATCTTGCTGTCGTAAAGCAGCCGCCCGATCAGGGTGGATTTGCCATCATCGACCGAGCCGCAGGTGATGAAGCGCAGCATGGTCTTGTGCTGGTGCGCCTCAAGATAGGCGTCGATGTTTTCGGCGATCAGGGCGTCGGTCTTGTAGATCGGATCTTGGGTCGTCATGGGGTCACCTGTTTCGGTGGAATGGGCTGGGAGAGGCGGCAAAAGGGCTTAGAAATAGCCTTCCTGCTTCTTCTTCTCCATCGAGGCGGCCTGGTCATGGTCGATCGCGCGGCCCTGACGTTCCGAGGTCGTGGTCAGCAACATTTCCTGAATGACCTCGGGCAGGGTGCGGGCCTCGGACTCAACAGCGCCGGTCAGCGGGTAGCAGCCCAGCGTCCGGAAGCGGACCGAACGCATCTGCGGGGTCTCGCCATCGCGCAGCGGGAAGCGCTCATCATCGACCATCAGGATCAGCCCGTCGCGCTGAACCGTCGGACGCGGGGCCGAGAAATACAGCGGCACGATCTCGATGCCTTCAAGATGGATGTATTGCCAGATGTCCAGCTCGGTCCAGTTCGAGATCGGGAAGACCCGGACGCTTTCGCCCTTGGCCTTGCGGGCATTATACAGCCGCCACAATTCGGGGCGCTGGCTTTTCGGGTCCCAGCGATGATTGGCCGAGCGGAACGAGAAGACCCGTTCCTTGGCGCGGGATTTTTCCTCGTCGCGGCGGGCGCCGCCGAAGGCCACGTCAAAGCCGTATTTGTCCAGCGCCTGTTTCAGGCCCTCGGTCTTCCACATGTCGGTATGCAGCGACCCGTGATCGAAGGGGTTGATGCCGCGGGCGACGGCCTCGGGGTTTTGATAGACCAGCAGCTCCATGCCCGCATCCTTGGCGGCCTTGTCGCGCAGCGCGTACATGTCGCGGAACTTCCACGTCGTGTCGACATGCAGCAGCGGGAAGGGCGGCGGGGCCGGGTAGAAGGCCTTTTTCGCCAAGTGCAGCATCACGGCGCTGTCCTTGCCGACGCTATACAGCATCACCGGGTTTTCGGCCTCGGCGACGACTTCGCGCATGATGTGGATGCTTTCAGCTTCAAGGCGCTGAAGATGGGTCAGGGATTTCTGGTTCATGCGAATTACTCTGTGAAAACCACGTTGACCCGGATGTAGCAAGGCGATTAGCTGAGTTAACCCCCCATATGGGGGTAATGTGCAATTTGGGGGAAATCCGTCATTCCGGCCGAGACCGAAATTCTGCGCGCGCTGGTCGCGACCGCCACCGGTGCGGGTGAGCTGTGGCCGGATTTTCTTGCGCTGCTATCCGGTCGGCTGCGGGCCGATGCCGCGCATTTGCATCTGCAACTGGATGGCGGGCGCAGCCATGTCTGGCAGCACGGCCAGATCGTTCCCCCCGATGCCGCGCTGATGCCACAAATGCGTTTCGACAGGGTCTATTCCCAAAGCGACCTGCCGGGGCTGGAAAACCGCAGGTTGCCGCTAAGGGCGCTGAAATGTGACGCGGGACCAGCGGGTTACGCGGTGCTGGCCGTGCAGCGTGCCGGAAAGGAATTTCGCGCCGTCGACGGATTGCAACTGTCCGATCTGTCCCCGCATCTGGGGCAGGCTCTGTCCGTCTGGCGGGACCTGATGCGGGAACGCGCGCAAGCGACGCTGGATCGTCAGATCGCCTCGGATCTGGGCGGAGGCTGGGTGATCCTTGGACTTGCCGGCAATGTGCAGGACATGGCCCCGCAGGTCGCCATATTGCTGGCGGAATTGCCCGGCGTGACGCTGGGTCCGAATGGCTGGATTGAATTCGCCGACCCCGGCATTGCGCTGGATTTTCGACATGCGGTGACAATGGCACAAGAAGGTCGGGAGCCGCCCGTTCCGGTGACGCTGTCACGCGATCCTTCGGCCGAGATGATCCTGTCCTCGCGCATTTTGGCGGAAGAACAGGTGCTTGTCGGGCTGATCCGCCATCTGCGGCAGGGGCGCAGCCTGTCGGTCGAGCGTGTGGCCGCGCATTTCGACATCAGCCGCAGCGAGGCGCGGCTGGCAATCCTGCTTTGCGACGGTTTGTCGCTGCAGGATGCCGCCGCCGAACTGGGCTGGACGATTGAGACCGCGCGCAGCGGCTCAAAACGGATCTTCGCGCGCATGGGGATCAGCGGCCAACCCGCGATCCTGCGCCGCGTGCTGACCAGCGCGGTCTGGCTGGGCTAAGGCTACTCGAAATTGACGCTGACCACGGGATCGCCGGGCAGGCCCAGATAGCTGACCTTGGCGCTTTGCCCCGGCTGCGGCACCAGCAGCGGTCCGAACGATCCGACGCTGACCCAGTCACCGGCCTTGAAGCTGACGCCGTTGTCGCGCAGCCACAGCACTGAATTCAGCGGATTTCCCAGAACCGCTGCCCCCGGCGCATGCGCCAATTCCTTGCCGCTGGCATCAGTGACCACCACCTGCATCGCGGCAAGCGCAGCCAGGAATTCCTCATCCCGCCGGACAGGGATCGCCTTGCCCAACACGCCCTGCCGCGCGCCGACATTGATCGCGGTAATTGTGGCGGGGGTCAGGGTCTTGGGATCGGCGACCACCAGATCGGGCAGCTCGATAAAGGGGTGGATCGCGGACAGATGCGCCAGAACCTCGGCGGGCGTCTTGGCCTGATTGATCGCGGCATCGGCGACGACAAGGATCAGGTCGGCCTCGAACCGGGGCAGGGCGGCGAATTTCGCGGGCAGGCTGGCCCCGTTGGACAGCATCATGTCCTTGTAAAGCACACCGCGCACCGGCCCGCTGGCCTTGAAGGCCTCCTGCGCGGGTTTGCTGGTCAGGCCGGCCTTATATCCGGCGGGCGCCCCCCATTCCTTGCCCAGCAGCGCCACCAGCTTGTCCTGCGCGCACAGTGCATCCGTCATGTCGATGACCGCAGGCGGGGCCGCCGGCGTCCGGGACAGGATGTCAGCGGCCAATGCGGCCATGGCGGCGTCGGAGGGACATTCGGCGGCGTCGGCCTGCGCGGCAAAGGTCAGGATCAGGGTTGCAATCAGGGCGGTGTCCGGCTTGCGCATCATGTTGCTTCCCTCACTGGGTGATGATGATCGGGACGTTCTCAAGCAGCCGGTCGAAGGCCGGAGTCCGGCCGCGTTCCAACCCGCCCGAACGGTTCAGGCCAAGGCCGATCATCCGCACGACCTCGGGCGAGCCGGCGAACTTGGAATGGCTTCCGGAACTGGAATCGTTGATCGTGGAGAGGTCGATCACCGTCACGCCCATCCCCTCCAACTCGGCCGTATTTGCCGCACCGACGCGCGGCACCCCGCCCGCAAGCCGGCGCGATGCCAGCAGGGCCCGATCATCGCGGGATACCAGCAGGAAGATCTTCGAGCGGATCTCGGGCGGCAATTGCCGGATCTGGGTGCGAAACAGGTCGATGTCGATATCGGGCGAGGCGAGGACGATGTTGTTGATGGCGGTCCGATGGCCCAGCGTCCCGGCCTTCTGGGCATCGACCAGCCCTTCCATGGTCAGGAGCGTTCCCATCGAATGAGCGAAGATGTCCACGCTGTCGACATCCGTCCTGTGCAGGAGCGACGAGATTTCCTTCAGCTTGCCGCGCGCGATCAGGGCGCTGTTCAGGTCATAGACATAGCGCACCGGATTGGCGGCCGAGGCCCATGTCATCAGCATCGGCACGCCCGGATAATTGGTGTCCTCGACGAATTGCGCCAGCCGCAGCGCGGCCTCGCTGAAATTGTTGTTGTAGCCATGCACGAATAGCATCATCCGGCGCGATCCGGCCGGTTGCCTGTCCAGTTCGCTGTCGATCGCCGAGATGAAGGATTGCTCGGAGCGATAGACCGTCGGCTCGATGACGGTGAACTCTGTGCGCGGGTCCGGGGGCAGCTTTTCCGGGCGCTCAAGCTCTCCGACCTTGTGGTTCGGCGGGACCGTCGCCACGACCGAGGCAAGCCCAAGCTCGGCCGCGCGCCCCGAGGAAAACAGCACCCCGGCCTCACCCGAATGGGTGCGGGTGGCGGCGACGAACATCTTGTGCTTGCGCAGCTCGGGCACCGCTGCGGTCGGGACGGCGGGGTTCACGACGCCGACGATCTCGGGTGCGCGGCCACAGGCGACGATCAGGAAAGCGGTGACAAAAGTGGCGATTCTCAAGGGCGTAATGCGCGAAGGGCTCATTCCGGGCTCTGCCTGCATGACTGCGTCAGGCAGAGCATGGCAATGCCGCACCGCTCCCGCAAGGGACTTGTTGCGGCTTGCAAATTCGGCGCGAGGCGTTGTGGTGTCGCGGTGACAATCGGGGCGTCGCGGGACAATTTGCCACGGTGGCTGAGGCAGCTTTGCCTTTGCCTGCGGTCACGCATCGCGCGTAACCTTGCGCCATAGAAATGCAGCACGAGGCGATCATGGCAGGCACGGCCGAGCGGATGAGAGACTATCGCGGCCCCGCAATCTTCAGCCACGGATTCCGATCTTTCTTTCTGCTTTCCGCAATCTGGGCGGCGGGGGCGATGATCCTGTGGATCTTGATGCTGACCGGGACCGAGCCTCTGGCCAGCGCCTTTGATCCCTTCAGCTGGCACGCGCATGAGTTCCTGTTCGGATATCTGGCGGCGGTCATCGGCGGCTTTGTCCTGACCGCCGTTCCGAACTGGACCGGTCGGCTGCCGGTCATGGGTTGGCCCTTGGTCGGGTTGGTCGGACTGTGGCTGGCCGGGCGGCTGGCCGTGGCCTGTTCATCCCATCTGCCGTGGCAGATGACCGCGCTGATCGACCTGTCGCTATACGTGGCGCTGGTGGGCTTCCTCTCGCGTGAGATCATCCGGGGCAAGAACTGGCGCAACCTGCCGGTGGTTGGGCTGATCGCGCTTTATGGCGTGGCCAACCTCATCTTCCATATCGAGGCTGCACGAGACGGCACCGCCTTCGAGGGGCTGGGCATGCGCCTTGGGCTGGGCACGACGTTGATGCTGATCGCGCTGATCGGCGGGCGAATCATTCCCAGCTTTACCCGCAACTGGCTGGCCTCCCGTGGCAGCGCCCAGCTGCCGCAACCTTTTGGCCGCGCGGATGCCATAGTCCTTGGCCTGACCGCACTGGTGCTGCTGGGCTTTGTCGGCTTTCCCGATGCCGCGGTGACGCGCTGGCTGATGCTGGTCGCGGGCGCGGCGCATCTGTGGCGGATGTCGCGCTGGTGCAGCGGTCAGATCCGGTCCGAGCCGCTGCTGTGGGTGCTGCATCTGGCCTATGCGCTTCTGGCGCTGGGTTTCGTGGCCGAAGGTGCGGCGGGCTTTGACCTGTTGCCGCTGCCCGCTGCGCGCCATGTCTGGCTGGCCGGAGCTATCGGGCTGATGACTTTGGGGGTGATGACCCGCGCCACTTTGGGCCATACCGGACGAGTGCTGCATGCGGGGCCTGCAACTGTCGCAATCTATCTGGCGCTGTTCGGATCGGTGGTGATGCGGCTGCTGGCAGGGATATTCGGCAACCCGACCGGGCTTTTGCACCTGTCGGGCGGGCTGTGGATTATGGCTTTTGCCGGATATGCGCTGGTCTATGGCCCGATGCTGCTGCAGCCGAGGCTGGCCAAGAAGCCCGTCTCGGGCGCCAAGACCTGATCGCGTCGCGCAATCAGGCGGCGGCGCGGGTGCAATGGGTCAGGCACCAGCCAAGAACGGCATCTTCCTCGGCGGGCAGGGCGGCAGCAAGGCCGCCCGCGAATTCCTCGAACGAGGGCAGGTTCAGGCCGTTGACGCCCAGCAGCACGGGTATGCCGCGTTCCAGCGCATCGGCGATGATCGGGGCAAGACCCCGGCCCTCGGCTTCTTGCTTGCCGTATTTGTTGACGATCAACAGGTCGGCACCGGGCAATGAGCGGGTGACGCCCAGCACGGCAGCCTCGAGTGCGCCGGCGTCAAGACGACAGCCGCGCGCCAGATCGCCGCGATCCTCGCTGATGCGCAGGATCGGGCCATCGGGCAGGACAAGGATGTCCATGTCGCAGCGCGCCCGGTCGGCGCGCTCGACATTGCTTTGCACCGTGCCGGACAGCCTGACCCCCTTGGACTGAAGGCGTTCGGCGATCACGGCCAGAAAACGGTCATTCGCGCCGCGACCGGGCAGGCTGACATAGGCAAGGTGCATGGCATTCCTCCTCAGGATTTCAGGTCGATCCCGTCGATCTCGGCCTTGCCGACCAGCCCGTCGACATAGGCGCGGCTTGCCCGCAACCATGCGGCCTTTTCATGGGCCTCGACAAGCTGGGGCATGACGGCCTCGAAGGGCAGGACCGCACCATCGGCGCGCGCATCAAGGCGGATCACATGGATGCCGTAGCGCGATTTGCAGATCGCGAACTCGCCCTCTTTCATCGAGGCCATCATGGCTTCGAATTCGGGGACGGTATCGCCCGAGGTCAACTGCCCCAGCACGCCTCCATTGGCTTTCGACGAGCAGGCGCTGTTCTGGACGGCAAGCTCGGCAAAGCGCCGGGGTTCGGCTTGCACGGTCTGGAGCAGCCCTTCGGCCGCCTGAAGCGCCATGGCACGGGCCACGGGGTCTTCGGGCGCGGCGGCCAGAAGGATATGGGCGGCCTCGAACAGGGACGGGGCGCGGAAGCGTTCGGGATGCGTGTCATAGATGGTGCGCAGCCGGGCTTCGTCGGCGGGTTCGGGCACGACCTCCTGATCCAGCACTTGCCGGATCAGGGCCTCTTCCTCGGTTTCCCATTGGCCGGGGGCGGTTTCGGTCGGGTCTGCCGCGATCCCGACCGTTTTCCCCCGCTGCAGAAGCAGTTCGCGGATGGCCAGGGCGCGGGCGGCAGATTTCCATGCGTGACCCGGCTTGCCCTTGGGGGCGGGGTGGTTCTGGGCCTCGTCCGCAATGCGGCCGGGGTCCAGGGTTACGCCATTCACCGTGACCGGAGGCAGGAGCGGTTTGACTTCCATTATGCTTTACTCCGCCGGGTTCCGTTTGGTGCGCACGATCTGGTAGCCGGGACGCCACAGGTAGCGCACCGGGGCCGAGATCATGTGGACCAGACGGGTGAAGGGGAACAGCAGGAAGATCGTCAGCCCAAGGAAGATGTGCAGCTTGAACAGGATGTTCACATCGGCCATGTGCTCGGCCGCGCCAGCTTTCAGATAGACGATGCTTTGCGCCCAGTTCATCAGCTTGGTCATTTCATGCCCGTCCAGATGCTGCATCGAGACGATGATGGTCAGCAGCCCAAGCACCAGTTGGACCAGCAGCAGGATCAGGATGCCGGTATCGGCGACGGTCGAATTGGCGCGGATGCGCGGATCGGTCAGCCGGCGATGCAGCAGGATCGCACCGCCCGCCAGCGCCATCAGACCGGCGATGCCGCCTGCGGTCATGGCCAGCACCTGTTTCGCCGAGTGGCTGACGCCAAGCGCGTCAAAGACCGCGATCGGGGTCAGAAGGCCGACGAAATGGCCCATCAGGATGAAAAGCACGCCGACATGGAACAGGACCGAGCCGATGACGAACTGTTTCTTACGCAGGATCTGGCTGGATTTCGACTTCCAGGTAAAGGGATCGCGCTCGTATCGGGCAATGGACCCCAGGATCATCACGGTGATGGCAATATAGGGGTAGATGCCGAAAAGCAGATTGTTCATCTGAACCTCCTGTTCATTCTGCCGGATGGGCCGCGCCGGCGCGCGGATCCATCTTGGCAAGGATGTCGCGGCTGACGGGGCAGCCGGCATTGGGATCGGGGCCGAAGGTCACCTGGGATTCCTCCCAGACGGCATCAAGCGCCGCCAGATCCTCGGGGTCCTCGTCGGGAACGTCGGCCAGCTCGGCAGGGATATCGCCATCGACCTCGGCCAGATGCACCAGCGTCGACATGACTGCCGCATAGGACGAGCCGCGTTTCATCAGCCGGTCGGCCAGTGCCGCGATGATATGCCCGGCATCGGCCAGCATGCTGCGCGCCTCATCCAGCGGCAGGGTCGAGACATATTCCAGAACCACCGGCAGATGGTCGGGAAGCTCGCTTCCAGCCAGATCGAAGCCGCCCGCGCGGTAGGTTTCCAGCAGGTCGACCATGGCGCCGCCACGGTCGCGGCTCTCGCCATGGACATGCTCGAACAGGTTCAGCGACAAGGTGCGCGAGCGGTCGAACAGCAGGACATAGCGTTCCTGCAGGTCGTAAAGGTCGCCCGTTTCCAGTTCATGCAGCAAGGGTGCCAGATCGCGGTGACGCTGGGGGCCAAGCAGGCCCTCATCGTGCAGGAGCTGCTTGATGTCGGGGATCGCGGCGATCAGCTCGGCCGAAGGATAGCTGAGCAGCGCGGAAAGTGCCTTGAAGGTTTTCATGGTTGAATGAACTCCTGCGGGCTGCGGAACTTCTTGCCACCGAACAGCGAGCCCTTGTTGCTACCCGACGAGCAGCCGTTGCCGTCGGTGAAGCCGCAGCCGCCGCGCAGGTCATAGGCATCCTCGACCAGCTCGCGATGCGTCGTCGGGATGACGAAGCGATCCTCGTAATTGGCGATGGCCAGCAGCTGATACATCTCGTCGATTTGCAGCGGCGTCATGCCGACGCGCTTGGCAACGCCCAGATTGACCACGCCGTCGATGGATTTCGACCGCATGTAGCTGCGCATGGCCAGCATCCGTTCCAGCGCCAGCGCCACCGGGGCCTCGTCGCCCGCGGTCAGCATATTGGCAAGGTAACGCAGCGGGATGCGCAGGCTTTTCACATCCGGCATGTCGTCCTGAGCCGAGATCTTGCCAGCTTCGGCGGCGTTCTGGATCGGCGACAGCGGCGGCACATACCAGACCATCGGCAGGGTGCGATATTCCGGGTGCAGCGGGAAGGCGATCTTCCATTCCATCGCCAGCTTCCAGATCGGCGAGTTCTGCGCGCCGCGGATCCAGTCCTCGGGGACGCCCTCGGCACGAGCGGCCGCGATCACCTCGGGGTCGTTCGGGTCAAGGAAGACGCCCAGTTGCGCGTCGTACAGATCCTGCTCGCTTTCGGTCGCTGCCGCTTCCGAGATCTTGTCGGCGTCATACAGCATCACGCCCAGATAGCGGATGCGGCCGACGCAGGTTTCCGAGCAGACCGTGGGCTGGCCGGATTCCAGACGCGGATAGCAGAACACGCATTTCTCGGATTTGCCGGTCGACCAGTTGTAATAGATCTTCTTGTAGGGGCAGCCCGAGACGCACATCCGCCAGCCGCGGCACTTCTCTTGGTCGATCAGGACGACGCCGTCATCCTCGCGCTTGTAGATCGCGCCCGAGGGGCAGGATGCGACACAGGCCGGGTTAAGGCAGTGTTCGCACAGGCGCGGCAGATACATCATGAAGGTGTTTTCGTATTCACCGTAGATTTCTTTCTGCACGCCCTCGAAGTTGTAGTCCTTGGAGCGCTTCTCGAATTCGCCGCCCAGGATTTCCTCCCAGTTCGGACCCCATTCGATCTTTTCCATCCGCTCGCCCGAGATCAGCGAACGCGGACGCGCGGTCGGGAAGGCCTGCGATTCCGGCGCGGATTTCAGATGGTCGTAGTCGAAGGTGAACGGCTCATAAAAGTCGTCGATCTCGGGCAGATCCGGGTTGGCAAAGATATTCGCCAGGATCCGCCACTTGCCGCCCTGTTTGGGGCGCAGGTGGCCAGCCTTGGTCCGGGTCCAGCCGCCATTCCAGCGCTTCTGGTTTTCCCAGTCCTTGGGATAACCGATGCCGGGCTTGGTTTCGACGTTGTTGAACCATGCATATTCAACGCCCTCGCGCGAGGTCCAGACGTTCTTGCAGGTGACCGAGCAAGTGTGACACCCGATACATTTATCGAGGTTCAGCACCATGCCGATTTGCGCACGTACTTTCATTCCGCTGCCTCCGGAGCTTGGGTTGCGGTCTCGTTCAGCGGACCTTCCAGCCAGTCCACCTTGTTCATCTTGCGCACGATGACGAATTCGTCGCGGTTCGAACCAACCGTGCCGTAGTAGTTGAAGCCGTAGGACAGCTGCGCATAGCCGCCGATCATGTGAGTTGGCTTCAGCACGACCCGGGTGACCGAGTTGTGGATGCCGCCGCGCAGATTGGTGATCTGGCTGCCGGGCGTGTTCACGATTTTTTCCTGAGCGTGATACATGAAGGCCGTGCCTTCCTTCATCCGCTGGCTGACCACCGCGCGGGCGGTGATGACGCCGTTGGTATTGAAGACCTCGATCCAGTCATTGTCGACCAGCCCGGCTTTCCGCGCGTCCACTTCCGAAATCCACACCACCGGGCCGCCACGGTTCAGCGTCAGCATGTGCAGGTTGTCGGAATAGGTCGAGTGGATGCCCCATTTCTGGTGCGGGGTGATGAAGTTCAGCGTCACGTGCTTTTCGCTGGAACCCAGCGATTTGCGCGCCTGCGCCCCCACGGTCTTCAGGTCCACCGGCGGACGCCATGTCACGAAGCCCTCGCCAAAGGCGCGCATCCATTCATGGTCCTGATAGATCGACTGACGGCCGGTCAGGGTGCGCCACGGGATCAGCTCATGGACGTTGGTCCAGCCGGCGTTGTAGCAGACCTCCTCGCTTTCGATGCCCGACCAGGTCGGGCTGGAGATGATCTTGCGCGGCTGGGCGGCGATGTCGCGGAAGCGGATCTTTTCGTCTTCCTTGACCTCGGCCAGATGCTTGTGGCTGATGCCGGTGAAGTTGCTTAGCGCGTCCCAAGCCTTGACGGCGACTTCGCCGTTGGTTTCCGGGGCCAGCATCAGCACGACCTCGGCGGCGTCGATCGCAGTCTCGATCTTGGCCATGCCTTTGGTCACGCCTTCGTCGGTGACGGTGCCGTTCAGCGCCTTCAGGTGATGCACCTCGGTCTTGGTGTCCCAGCTGATGCCCTTGCCGCCATTGCCGATCTTTTCAAGCAGCGGACCGACAGCGGTGAAGCGCTTGTAAAGGTTCGGATAATCGCGCGTCACCTCGATATAGTCGGGCGCGGTTTCGCCGGGGATCAGGTCACAGCCATCCTGTTTCCAATCGCGCACGAAGGGCTGGGCGATCTCGCTGGCCGTATCGTGTTGCAGCGGATGCTGGATGATGTCGGTTTCCTCGCCCAGCACCTCGGGGGCCACTTCCGAGAATTTCTTGGCGATCGACTTGAAGATTTCCCAATCCGACTTCGACTCATACGCCGGGTCAACCGCCGCCTGCAGCGGGTGGATGAACGGGTGCATGTCCGAAGTGTTCATGTCGTCCTTTTCGTACCAGGACGCGGTCGGCAGAACGATGTCGGAATAGACGGCAGTGGTCGACATCCGGAAGTCCAGCGTGACCAGCAGGTCCAGCTTTCCTTCGGGGGCGTCGTCATGCCATGCGGCCTCGATCGGTTTCTGACGGCCTTCCTCACCCAGATCCTTGCCCAGCACGCCGTGATCGGTGCCCAGCAGGTGCTTGAGGAAGTATTCATGCCCCTTGCCCGAGGAACCCAGCAGGTTTGAACGCCAGACGAACAGGTTGCGCGGCCAGTTTTCCGGCGCGTCCGGATCTTCGCAGGACATCTGCAATTCGCCCGATTTCAGGCGTTCCGCGACATAGTCCTTGACCGGGATGCCAGCCTTTTTCGCGGCGCGACCAACCTCCAGCGGGTTCTGTTTCAGCTGCGGGGCCGAAGGCAGCCAGCCCATCCGCTCGGCGCGGATGTTGTAGTCGATCAGGCTGAGCTTGTCCCAATCGCCTTTCGGCGCGGTGGGCGAGAGCAGTTCGGTCGAGCTGACGGTTTCATAGCGCCATTGGTCGGTATGGGCATACCATGCGCTGGTCGCGTTCATGTGGCGCGGCGGGCGCTGCCAGTCCAAGGCAAAGGCCAAAGCCGTCCAGCCGGTCTGCGGGCGCAGTTTTTCCTGACCCACATAGTGCGACCAGCCGCCGCCGGACTGACCGATGCAGCCGCACATGATCAGCATATTGATCGCGGCGCGATAGTTCATGTCCATGTGGAACCAATGGTTCATTGCCGCGCCGATGATGATCATCGAACGGCCATTGGTCTTTTCGGCATTGTTGGCGAATTCGCGGGCGACCTGAATGATCTTGTCGCGACGCACGCCGGTGATGCGCTCGGCCCAAGCGGGGGTGAAGGGCACATCGGCGTCATAGTCATTGGCGACATGCTCGCCGCCCAGACCGCGATCAAGGCTGTAATTGGCGCACATCAGGTCGAAGACCGTGGCGACCAGCGCCTCGGAGCCATCGGCCAAGGTCAGTTTCTTGACCGGTACATTGCGGGTCAGCACATCGCCGCGGCTATCGACCTCGAACCCGTTCGAGGCCATGGCCCCGAAGAAGGGAAAATCGACGGCGGCGACATCGTCATGATCCTCGTCAAGAACCAGGCTCATCTTCAGGCGGACATCGGCATCGCCCGCCTTTTCCTCAAGGTTCCAACTGCCCTTTTCATCAGCCCAGCGGAAGCCGACCGAGCCGTTTGGCACGACCAGTTCATCGGCATTCTCGTCGATGGCGACCGTTTTCCATTCGGCATTGGCCTTTTGGCCCAGCCCGTCCGCCAGATCCGAGGCGCGCAGCTGCCGACCCGGAACCAGACGACCTTCCTGCTGATCAAGACGGACCAGCATGGGCATGTCGCTGTAGCGGCGGCAGTAGTCCTCGAAATAGGGCACCTGACGGTTCAGGTGGAACTCGCGCAGGATGACGTGGCCAAAGGCCATGCCAAGCGCCGCGTCGGTGCCTTGCTTCACGTTCAGCCAGATGTCGCCGAATTTCGCGGCCTCGGAATAGTCCGGGCAGATGACGGCGGATTTGGTGCCCTTGTAGCGGGCCTCGGTGTAGAAGTGCGCGTCGGGCGTCCGGGTCTGCGGCACGTTCGAGCCCCACAGCATCAGGTAGCCCGCATTGTACCAGTCGGCCGATTCCGGCACGTCGGTCTGTTCGCCCCAGACCTGCGGCGAGGCCGGCGGAAGGTCGCAATACCAGTCATAGAAGGACATGCAGGTGCCGCCCAGCAGCGACAGGTAGCGCGTGCCCGCGGCATAGGAAATCATCGACATGGCCGGGATCGGCGAGAAGCCAAAGACCCGGTCGGGGCCGTATTTCTTGGCGGTATAGGCATTGGCGGCAGCGACCATCTCGGTCACTTCGTCCCAGTTGGCACGCACGAAGCCGCCCTTGCCGCGGATGCGGGTGTAGCTTTCGCGGGCGGCGGGATCGGTCTGGATCGCCTCCCATGCGGCGACCGGGGTCAGGGTGGCGCGTTTCTCGCGCCATAGTTTCATCAGGCGTCCGCGGATCAGCGGGTTCTTCACGCGGTTGGCGCTATACAGGTACCAGCTGTAGCTGGCGCCACGGGCGCAGCCGCGCGGCTCGTGGTTGGGCAGGTCGGGCCGGGTGCGGGGATAGTCGGTCTGCTGGGTTTCCCAGGTCACGATCCCCGATTTCACATAGATCTTCCACGAACAGGACCCGGTGCAGTTCACACCATGGGTCGAGCGGACGATCTTGTCGTGCCGCCAGCGCGAACGATAGGTATCCTCCCAATCGCGGTTTTCAGTCGTGGTCTGCCCATGGCCTTCCGAAAAAGTGTCCTTGCGGTTGCTTTTCAGGAAG
This sequence comes from Paracoccus litorisediminis, assembly GCF_009711205.1. Lineage (GTDB taxonomy): Bacteria > Pseudomonadota > Alphaproteobacteria > Rhodobacterales > Rhodobacteraceae > Paracoccus > Paracoccus litorisediminis. The sequence goes on from NZ_WMIG01000008.1 coordinate 112,924, forward strand.
TTCAGGCGGTCCAGAAGATGGCTCATGTCGCTTTCTCCTTTGAATTTCAGGCGGTTTTCGGCGCGGAAAGCGGCGCACGACCGCGTTCGATGTCATGCAGCAGACCACCGGGGCGGGTGTAGAACACCCAGGTGACGATCAGGCACAGCACGTAGAAGCCCATAAAGGCCCACAGCGCGCCGACGGCGGAACCCGTCATGCTGATCGAGCTGCCATAGGCTTTCGGGATGAAGAACCCGCCATAGGCCCCGATCGCGCTGGTAAAGGCGATGATGGCGGCGGATTCGCGGTCGGACTGGCGACGGCGCTCATCCGCGTCCAGACCGGGTTCGAGGCGGGGGATTTCCTTGCCCATGATCACGGGGATCATCTGGTTGGTCGAGGCATTGCCGACGCCGGTGAAGAAGAACAGCAGCATGAAGCCCGCAAAGAAGCCCCAGAAGGACAGCCCTTTCAGCGAGAAGATCACCACAAGGACACTAAGGATCATGCCGATAAACACCCAGAAGGTGACGCGCCCGCCGCCGACACGGTCGGACAGCCAGCCCGTGCCCGCGCGGCTCAGCGCACCGACCAGCGGGCCAAGGAACACGAATTGCAGCGCGTTGACCTCGGGGAAGGACAGTTTCGACAGCAGCGGAAAGCCCGCCGAGAAGCCGATGAAGCTGCCGAAGGTGCCGACATAAAGCACGCACATCAGCCAGTTGTGCTTGCGGGTAAAGATCACCGCCTGCTCGCGGAAGCTGGATTTGGCGTCGGCGATGTCATTCATGCCAAGCCATGCGGCGATGGTCGCCATGACGATGAAGGGAACCCAGACAAAGCCCGCATTCTGCATCCACAGCTTGCCGCCGTCCGTCAGTTCCTGCGGAGCGCCACCCAGCGCGCCAAAGACGCCTGCGGTGATGACCATCGGCACCAGGAACTGCATGACCGAGACGCCAAGGTTGCCTAGGCCAGCATTCAGCGCCAGCGCATTGCCCTTTTCCGCCTTGGGAAAGAAGAAGCTGATATTGGCCATGGACGAAGCGAAGTTGCCGCCGCCCAGCCCGCACAGCAGCGCCAGCACCACAAAGATGATGTAGGGGGTTTGCGGGTTCTGCACCGCATAGCCGATGCCCATGGCCGGGATCAGCAGCGAGGCGGTCGACAGCGTGGTCCACAGGCGACCACCAAAGATCGGCACCATGAAGCTGTAGAAGATGCGCAATGTCGCGCCCGACAGGGCGGGCAGTGCCGCCAGCCAGAACAGCTGGTCCTGACTGAAGTTGAAGCCGATCGAGGGCAGGCGCGCGATCACCACCGACCAGACCATCCAGATCGCAAAGGCCAGCAGCAAAGCCGGGATCGAGATCCACAGGTTGCGGCGGGCGACCTTGCGGCCCTTTTCGGCCCAGAAGGTCGGGTCTTCGGGATGCCAGTCGTCCAGCAGGCGCGGCATGACGGTTTGGTCGGGGTCGTGGACCTCGGCCAGTTCGGGGAAGCTTGGCAGACGGCCAAGGGCGGTGCCCTGCGCCTGCTGCTCCATCCGGCGGATCGACATGTGCATCCATGCGGCCGAAACGATCACGACCAGAAGCAGCAGCGCGAAGCACGAGGTATAGATGCCGGTCAGGTCCAGCAGCAAGCCAAAGACGATGGGCAGGATGAAGCCGCCAAGACCGCCGATCATGCCCACAAGCCCGCCGACAGCGCCGACATGGTTGGGGTAATAGACCGGGATATGTTTGAAGACGGCCGCCTTGCCGAGGCTCATGAAGAAGCCAAGCGCGAACAGCGTGGCCACGAAGGGCACCAGATCCATATCGGTCGAGAACGCGATCGGGCCGTTCTTGCCCTGAATGACGTAATCGGTCGGCGGATAGGCCAGCATGAACAGCAGGATCGCCGAAAATCCGAACACCCAATACATCACCGAACGCGCGCCGAAACGGTCCGACAGCATGCCACCATAGGCGCGGAAGACGCTGGCCGACAGGCTGAAGGCCGCGGCGCAAAGGCCGGCGACGCGCAGGTCGACGCCATAGACCTCGGTCAGGTAATGTGGCAGCCAAAGGGCCAGCGCGACAAAACCGCCGAAGACAAAGAAGTAATACAGGGCGAAGCGCCAGACCTGCAGTTTTTTCAGGGGCGCGAATTGCTCGGCCAGCGTGGGGGATTTGATGCCCTGCTGCTTGCGAGCGATGAAATCGGGATCGTCACGCGCGATCAGGAAAAAGGCCACGCCCATGATGATCATGGCGGCGGCCCAGATATGGGCGACGGCCTCCCAGCCCCAGGCGACCATGACGAAGGGTGCAAGGAACTTGGTCACCGCGGCGCCGACATTGCCCATGCCGAAGAAGCCAAGCGCAGTCCCCTGACGCGAGGCCGGGAACCATTTCGACACATAGGCCACGCCGATGATGAACGATCCACCGGCAAGCCCGATCCCCAATGCGGCCAGCAGGAAGGTCGGATAGCTGTCAGCCCAGGTCAGGACCCAGGTCGCAAGCCCGGTCAGGATCATTTGCAGCGAAAAAACCAACCGACCGCCGAAGCGTTCTGTCCAGACGCCCAGGATCAACCGGGTCAGCGATCCACTAAGGATCGGGGTCGCGATCAGCAGACCATACTGGAATTCGGACAGGCCCAGCTGATCCTTGATCGCAAGGCCAATGATGGAAAAAATCGTCCATACGGCGAAACAAAGCGTGAAGGCGAAGGTGCTAAGCCACAGCGCCTTTTTCTGTTCAGTCGCGGACGCCACTATGTTTGGTGACACGTTGGCTGCTCCAATTGCCCTGCATTGGCAAGGCTTCGAGGGGATACCAACATGACGGGGAGTTGCCCGGTTTGATCTGCGTCAAGAAATCGACCGGTTTTACGGACCAACGCCAATCTCTGGGAAAGCCTTGTTTTTTCTGGGGTCAGCGTAGAATAGATGTGGTGCATCGACTTGACCTGATGATATGCGTGTCTTGACAAATATCAATTTTAGTCAGTGCTGGCGTGACACCATCAGACAGCATTTATTTAAAATGTCCAGATTCGGTGAATCACAATGCGCGACCAAGACTTGAACGATATCCAGCGCCTGCCGCTATTCAGTGGAATGGCCACCGAACATTTCAGTCAGATGTTGCGGGCGGCCTATGCGCAGGATTTTCCGGCCCAGTTGCAGCTGTTTCGGCAGGACGATCGCGCCGATTTTCTGCATGTCCTGATGGAAGGCACCGTCGCGCTTTTCGCGCAGTCCGGGGGGCGCGAGGCGACGATGGCGATCATTCGGCCGGTCAGCAGCTTCATTCTGGCCGCCTGCATGCTGGATCAGCCGTTGCTGATGTCGGCGCGCACGATGTCTCGCAGCCGAATCGTCCTGATTCCGGCGACAGATGTGCGCAAGGCCTTCCGCGCCGATCCGGAATTCGCGGTGGCCGCGAACCGCCAGCTCGCCATGGGTTTTCGCGATATGGTCGGACAGGCCAAAAGCCTCAAGCTGCGCAAATCGAATGAACGGTTGGTGGACTACCTGCTGACCGAACTTGAGGTGCAGGGGACGGCGGGTCGCGTTCTGATCAGCGCCGAGAAGCGCGTCCTTGCGTCCTTTCTGGGCATGACCCCCGAAAGCCTGTCGCGCGCCTTCAAGTCGCTGGAAGCGGCGGGGGTCCGGGTCTCCGGCTCTCAGGTTGCCATTCCAGATCCACAGCGGCTGCGTGCGCTGCTGGATGACGCCTAGCCTCTTGGCGGCCACATCCCGGGCCAGACCGAATCCTTGCGGATCAGCGCATGATGCAGGGTCGCCGCGACATGCAAGGTCAGCAGGGCGATCAGACACATTGCGCCCGCGTAATGCAGCCCCTGCGCCATCTTGGCCAGCGTTTCGGACTTGCCGATCCATGGGCCAAAGCCCAGCCAGTCCAGCAGCTCGATCGGGAAGCCTCCGGCGCGGACACGGGTAAAGCCGCTAAGCGGCATCAGGATCAGCAGGGTATAAAGCAGCACATGCGAAAGGCGCGCGATCCGCTTTTGCCAGTCGGGCATGCTGTCGGGCAAGGGTGGCGGCGGATGGGTCAGCCGGTAAGCCAGCCGGGCAAGGATGAACGGGAACAGCAGCACACCCAGATTCTTGTGAAAGATGAACAGCGTGTCCTGAAGCGGGCGGCTTAGCCCTTCGCGCGTCATGGTCAACCCGGCCGGGATCATCAGCAGCACCGCAAGCGCGATGCCCCAGTGAAACATCCGGGCGGGAACTCGGTAACCCTGTGGCCGGTCGGGCATGATGTCACCCTCCTGCCGGTCAGATTATGCCTGTTCAGGACTTCTGCCTAGCATCTGTCGCAGCGGGGCTTGACGTAGGGCCGGGGCGGCATAGCCTAAAGCCGATGCGCGACACCGAGTCCGCCCCTTTGCCCCCATCCCATGCCCGCTTCGGCGAGGGCATCCCGTTGCGATTTGCCTTGGCGGTCCTGTCGGGCTTGGTCCTGATCCATGCGTTAAGGCTTGGCCTGCTTGCGGGACCAGAGCGGGCATGGCTTGCGGTCTCGGGGCTGTTCCTGCTGACCAGTCTGGCGGTGGCGAGGCTGATGCGACGGGCCTATCCCCATGCCCGGCTGGGCGGCTGCAATGTGGTCACGCTGATGCGGGTCGCGATGACCTGCGCGCTGGTGGCGCCGCTGCTGATCGGCAAGGCCGGCGGAGCCTATGTCGCCCTGATTGCCGGGGTGGCGCTGGCGCTTGACGGGGTCGATGGTTGGCTGGCGCGGCGCAGCGGGCTGGTCTCAAACTTTGGCGCGCGCTTCGATATCGAGACCGACGCCGCCTTGGCGCTGGTCCTGTCGCTGCACGTCCTTGTCGCTGAGACAGTAGGGCCGATGGTCCTGCTGCTGGGGCTGATGCGTTATGCATTCGTCGTCGCCGGTCTGTTCTGGGGTTGGCTGACTGCCCCGCTGCCGCCCAGCCTGCGACGCAAGGCGGTCTGTGTCCTGCAGATCGCGGCGCTGATCCTGCTGCAATTGCCGTTCCTGCCCGGCACGATGCCCCAGTTGCTGGCATGGGGCGCGGTGCTGGCGCTGTTCTGGTCCTTTGCGACCGACATCCTGTGGCTGTCGAGGGCGCGAAAATGACCCGCTGGTATGGCCTGCCACTGGCCGCCCTGCTGATCCTGCTGGTGCTGATCCTGCCAGCGGACCTCAGCCAAACGCGACTTTTCCTGCTGGCCGCACCGCTTGAGCTTGCGTTGGTGTTGGCGTTGCTTTGCCTTGGCGGAAGGGTGGCAAGATGGGTGCTGGCGGCGGTCCTGTCGCTGCTGGGAATGCTGAAGCTGGCCGATCTGGCGATGATTTCGGCGCTAGGCAGGCCGTTCAACCCTTTGGCCGATCTGACGCTGATCGATGCGGCGTTCCGCCTGCTTTCGGGCAGTTTCGGAACTGGCACGGCCTTCGGTGCGGGGCTGGCAGCGGTGCTTCTGGCCGTGGGGATTGTAGTGGCGATGGTCTGGGCGACAGGGGTCTGGGCAAGGGGGCCGTGGCAGCACCGACCTGCCGCCGTCGCGGTCGTGCTGCTGGCGGTTCTGCCTGCGGCCTTTGCGGACGATACCACGGGCGGTAGCGGGCGCTATCTGATGGCGCGGTTTGAACTGGTCTGGCGCACCGGGGTCGAGTTGCGGGATTTGCGCGCGGCAGCGACCCGTGACCCGTTTCTGGGCCAAGCCGGGATGCTGGCGGCCATCGATCGCGACGTGCTGGTGATTTTTGTCGAAAGCTATGGCCGCAGCAGTTTCGTCAGCCCCTATTACGCCGAACGCCATCTGGCCACCTTGCGTCGTGCGCAGGTGGATCTGGCCGCCAAGGGTCTGGCGATGCGATCGGGCTTCCTGAACTCTCCGACACAGGGCGGGCAAAGCTGGCTTGCCCATGCCAGTGTCGCGAATGGGCTGCGGATCGGCGATCAGGCAGCCTATCAGGCCGTTCTGGCCAGCGGGCGTCAAAGCCTATTCCACCATGCGCGGCGCATGGGCTTTGCAACGGCGGCGGTCATGCCCGGCATCACCCGCCCCTGGCCCGAGGCCACGCATATGGGCTTTGACCGGGTGCTGGGGGCGGCGGATCTGGGTTATCACGGTCAGCCATTCGATTGGGTCACCATGCCCGACCAGTTCACCCTTGCTGCCATGGACCGGCTTTTGCTGGCGCGGTCGCCCCGGCCCCGGATGATGGTGCAGGTCGCGCTGCTGTCGTCCCATGCGCCATGGACCCCGCTGGCCCGGATGCTGCCATGGGACCAGATCGGCGACGGCACCGAGTTCGACGTTATGGCCCGATCCGGAGAGCGCCCCGAGGTCATCTGGCGCGACCCGGAACGCGTCCGCGCCAGCTACCGCGAGGCTCTGGATTATTCGCTGCAGGCCGTGACCTCCTATGCGGCCCGCCATTCCGGGGATGCGCCGCTGATCCTGATTCTGGGCGACCATCAGGCCGCACCCGGCATCGCCCTGGACGGCGGAACCGATGTGCCGCTGCATGTCATCGGTCCACCAGAACTGATCGAGCGCACGGCGGCCTGGGGGTTGCAGCCGGGCCTGATCCCGTCCTCCGATCTCAAAGCCCTGCCGATGGAGGGTTTGCGTGACCTGATCCTTGGCGGTTTCGATGCCGGGGCGGTGCCTTGCCGTGCCGCGGACCCGACTTCTCAGGAAAGATGTTGATTTCATGGCCTCGGTTGCCCGAGGCTGCGCGCAGGAGGATCGGTGATGACAGCAGGCATGACGCGACGCGGCTTAGTGGCGGGGGGCATGGCGGGTCTGGCGATGGGTGGGTTGGGCCTGCCGCGCCGTGCTGTGGCCAATACGCCAGTCGGTTTCCAACTGTCATGGCTGCATTCGGTGCAATTCGCCGGCAGCTATATTGCACTGGACAAGGGTTGGTGGCGCGAGGCGGGGCTGGACGTCACCCTGATGCAGGGCGGGCCGAATGCGCCGGTCGAACCGCCGGTGGTGGCGGGAACGGCGCTGGTCGGGATCTCGGCTGCCGATTACACCGCCAGCGCCGTGGCTCAGGGGGCGAAGTTCAAGATCATTGGCGTCGCGATGCAGAAGAACCCCTTCGTCATCGCCTCGCTGCCCGATAACCCGGTCAAGACGCCCGCCGATCTGCCCGGCAAGCGCATCGGCATGGCCATTGCCAATACGCCGGTGCTGCGGGCGCTGTGCAGCCTGAACAATGTCGATTTCGACGCGATCACCATCGTGCCGACGCAATATTCCGCCCAACCCCTGATCGCGCATGAGGTCGATTGCCTGCTGTGCTGGGAAACCGACCTGCCGGTGGCGATGGCGGTGAACGGGATCGAATCCGTGACCATGCTGATGGCAGATCACGGCTATTCGGTGCATTCCCAGACCTATATCGCGACCGAGGACAGTCTTGCCTCGCGTCGCAAGGAACTGGTTGGACTGATGTCGGGCGAGGTTCGCGGCTGGCAGGACTATCGCGCCGATACTGCCGCCGCGACCGATCTGACCCTGCGCATGTTCCCCGATGCAGGGCTGGACCGAAAGACCCAGCTTTTGCAGGCCGAACGGCAGGTGCCCTTGATGTTCTCGACCCTGACCGATGCGCATGGCTTCGGCTGGTGGGATGAGGAAAGCGTCTCTGCCAATATCGAAACGCTGGCGCTGTTGGGCTACAAGGTCACGCCCGACCTGTGGGACCGCTCGATCCTAGACGAGATCCATGCCGGATAGCATCGGGTCCGAGGCGATCATCTGCACCGGCCTTGCCAAGACCCATCCCGGCGGGATCGAGGCGGTCGCCCCGATTGACCTGCGACTGATGGCCGGGCAGACGACGGCGCTGATCGGCCCCTCGGGATGCGGAAAATCGACGCTGCTGCGGCTGATCGCGGGGTTGGATCAGCCGGATGCGGGGCAGGTCATCATCCTTGGAATGACGCCTGAAAAGGCACGGCGGCGGGCTGCAATCTCGGTCGCATTTCAGGACCCGTCGCTGCTGCCTTGGCTGACGGTGCGTGGCAATTTGGGATTGGCCCGCCGGTTGGCGCGGCAACGCCCCGACCCGGTCCGGACCCTGCGGTTGATCGAGCTGGTCGGGCTGGCAGGCTTTGCGGACACCCGTCCGGCTGCGCTGTCGGGCGGCATGCGCCAACGTGCCGCCATCGCGCGGGCCTTGGTGACCCAGCCACAGGTGCTGCTGCTGGACGAGCCGTTCGGCGCGGTGGACGAACTGACACGCAGGCAGCTTGCCCGCGACCTGCCGCCCTTGTGGCAGGAGGCGGGGACGACAACCCTGCTGGTCACCCATTCCATCGCCGAGGCGGTGACGCTGTCTGACCGCATTATCGTCCTGTCCTCGCGCCCGGCCCGGATTGTTGCGGATATCGACGTGCCCTTGCCCCGGCCCCGGCCCGCCGATCTGGCCGAGGATGCGGGTTTCCGCGCCATTGCCGCCAAGGCCCTTGCGGCGCTCAGCGCGCTGACATGAGGCAGGGTGCGCGGGTGGCCGGGGGGATGCTGGGCGTCGCCATCCTGCTGATCGGCTGGCAGATGCTGGCGCAGGCGCTGTATCAAGGGCGGCTGATCGCTGGCCCGGTCGGGATTGTCGAATGGCTGGGTCGCGATCCGGGGCTTGCCTTGCGGGCACTGGCGCGGACCTTGGGCAATGCGGCTGCGGGTTTTGCGCTAGGCAATCTGGCCGCAATCCTGCTGGCCGGGATCGCCTTTCTTTGGCCGCGTCTGCAGGATCTGGTTACGGGCCTTGCGCTGGTGGCCTTCTGTCTGCCGCTGATCGCCACAGGCCCGATCCTGCGCGTGCTGATGGGTCCGGGTGAGGGGCCGCAGATCGTCCTTGCCGCGTTGGCGGTCCAATATACCACGCTGATCCCGCTGCTGACCGGGCTGCGCGCCGTCCCGGCGGCGTGGTTGGACCTGATCCACAGCTATGGCCGTGGCCGCTGGGTCGAGTTGGCCCATATCCGGGCACGCGCCGCGCTGCCCTATCTGTTCGCGGGGCTGCAGATCGGGGCTCCGGCAGCGGTTCTGGGCGCGATGGTGGGTGAGTTCACCGGGGCCGAGCGTGGTCTGGGCGTACTGACCATCCGCTACATGCGCGATCTGGACGTGCCGGCGCTGTGGGGTGTGGCGCTTCTTGCGGCTGGCGCCTCGCTGGCGGCCTATTGGGCCATCGGAGGGCTGGCGCGGCTGGTTCTGGATACGCGTCCGCCGGTCCTGCTGGCCCCGCCAATGCGGCAGCTCAGGACGGGCAGGGTGGTCGGAGGCCTGACGCTGGCCCTTGCGGTATTGCTGCTCTGGTGGGGTGGTCTCTGGCTGACGGGGTTGAACCCGTTCCTTGCCAAGGGGCCGTGGGATGTGCTGGCCGCTCTGGTCTGGGCACCCGACGCCACGCAGATGCGTGCGGCGCTGTTCGGGGCACTGCGCGAAAGCGCCGGGCTGGCCGTGCCCGGCTATCTGGCCGGTCTTGCGGCAGGGGCGGGGCTGGCGATCCTGCTGACATTGCTGCCGGGGGCGGGGCCGCTGGTCATGCCTGTTGCGGTGGCTTTGCGCGCCATCCCGATCGTGACCACCGGGCCGCTGATCGTGCTGTTTCTGGGGCGAGGGGCGCTTGGGACGATCACTTTGGTTGCGGTGATGGTGTTTTTCCCGACGCTGGTCGCCTGCCTGCACGGGTTGCGTCAGGCGCCGGGCCATATCCTTGACCTGTTGCGGGTCCATGCAGCCGGGCCGCTGTCGCAGATGATCCATGTCCGCATCCCCGCGATGCTGCCCGCGCTGTTTGCCGCCGCAAGGATTAGCGTACCCACAGCGATCCTTGCCGTGACGGTGGTCGAGTGGCTGGCCACCGGGCGCGGTCTGGGCAGCCTGATGGCGTTGGCGGCCTCGACCTCGGACTTCAGGATGCTGTGGTCGGCAGTCGCGCTGATCACCCTGCTTGCGGTCCTTTGCCATGCGGTAGTGGCGGGGCTGGAACGGCGGGTGCTGGCCCGCTACGCACCCGAGCAGTTGCGCCAATGACCCCGCGCCCCGCCGCCTTCGCCATTCCCGGCGACATCGCCACGCTGACCGGCGGCTATATCTATGAGCGGCGTCTGCTGGAGGGTCTGCGAGGCCTTGGCCATAACATGCAGCACCTGATCCTGCCCGCCAGCTTTCCCGACCCCACGTCTGATGAAATGGGACAGGCGGTCGCGGCGCTTGAGGCCGTCGATCCTGCCCGGCCGCTGATCCTTGACGGGCTGGTCTTTGGCGCGATCCGGACCGAGGGGCTGGCCCGCGTTCGCGCCCCGATCATCGCGATGATCCATCACCCTCTGGCGCTGGAAAGCGGCCTGTCCGCGCCCCGACGTGCGTATCTGTTTCAGACCGAGTGGGACAATCTGCGCCTTGCCCGTCATGTGCTTGTTCCCAGCCCGCATACGAAGGCCATCCTGACCGGACGCTATGACGTGCCCGACGACCGGATCACCATCGCGACTCCGGGTGTTGATCCGCCCGGTCCTGCCCGCGAAAGGGCTGCACCGCCGCTGATCCTCTCGGTCGGTATCCTGCATCCGCGCAAGGGCCATGACATCCTGATTGATGCCCTTGCCCAGCTTGCGGATCTGGACTGGCAGGCGGTGATCGTCGGCAATCCTTGGGACGCGACGCATGCGGCGGCGCTGGCCGGGCAGATTGACCGATCACCGGTCGGGGCGCGGGTCCGGCTGGCCGGACGCGTCCCGACCTGCGAACTCGAACGGCTTTATGCGCAGGCCAGCATCTTTGCACTGGCCACCCGCTATGAGGGTTATGGCATCGTCTTCGGCGAGGCGCTGGTGCGGGGGCTGCCCATTGTCAGCTGCCGGGTCGGCGCCGTTCCCGACACCGTGCCACCGGGCGCGGGACTGCTGGTCCCACCCGAGGATGCCGGGGCCTTCGCCGACGGTTTGCGCAAGCTGCTGATCGATCCCACGATGCGCGAAGGCATGGCCTTGGCCGCGCTGGCCGCTGGCCGCCACCTGCCCGATTGGACCGGCACAGCGCTGATTGCCAGTCGTGTCATCGACGGGTTGCAAGGTTAAGCGGGTTTGGCCTCGGCCGCAGCAGGGGGCGGGGTTTGCGGCTGCAGCAGCACCGGGCGCAGCAACGCCGCCGCCAGACAGCCTGTCGCGGCAAAGATCACCGCGGCCAGATAAACCCAATCGAAGGCCCCGCGATAAGCGGCAGCCACCGATTCCTGCGCGGCGGCGGGTAGGGCGGCCATCCGGTCGGGCGTCATCTGGGCAATCGGCCCGGCCCCTTCGATCACCGCATGCATTAGCCGGTCGGTCAGAATCGCGCCATAGACCGAGATCGCCAGTGCCGCACCGCCCATGCGTGCCAGCGTCACCGCTCCGGTCGCCGCGCCGATATCGCGTGCAGGGGCGGCGATCTGCGCGCCAATCACCGGGCTTTGCTGGCCAAGGCCGATGGCGACGCCCATCGCCAACAGCAGCCCGCCGACCGCCCAGAAGGGCGCATGCAGCGGAAGCAGCGCCAGCCCCGAGAGGCACAGCACCGCCAGCGACTGGCCCATGACCAGCCATGGCTTGTAACGCCCCGTGCGAGAGATCAGCCGCCCTGCCGTTAGCGACCCCATGGTGATGCCGCCGGTGATCGCGATGAAGAACAGCCCGGCATGGGCTGGTGACAGCCCCGTGGTCATCTGCAGGAACAGCGCGTGGTAATTGACCATGCCGATACCGATGCCGCCGCTGACGACCGCCACGATCAGCAGCAGTGAAAAGTTGCGGTCCTTGAACAGGGTCAGGGGGATGATCGGCTCGGGCGCGCGGCGCTCGATCAGGGTCCACAGGGCCAACGCGGCGACTGCGATCACCGGCAAGGCCAGCGCCGGAGCAGACCAAGCCGAGCCGAACAGCGACTGGCTGTCCGCCCACAGCACCACACATGCCACCGCGATGGCCAGCGTAATCGCGCCCAGATAATCCACCTTGGGTTGCCGCTCGGGGCGGCGATAGGGCAGCAGAAGCATCAGGGCGACCAGTGCCACCAGCCCGATCGGCAGGTTAATCAGAAAGATCGAGCGCCAGCCCAGATATTGGCTCATCGTGCCGCCCAGCGTCGGTCCGATCGACCCCGAGGCCATCAGCACAAGGCTGGAAAAGCTTTGGTAGCGGGCGCGTTCGCGCGGCTCGAACAGATCGGCATTGATCGAGAATATCGTGACCATGATCCCACCCGCCCCTAGACCCTGAAAGGCCCGCGCCGCGATCAGGCTGTCCATCGACCATGCCAACCCACACAGGACCGAGCCCAGCGTGAACAGCGCCACCGCAAAGATCATCACGTATTTGCGCCCGAACAGGTCGCCCAGCTTGCCATAGACCGGCATGATCGCGCTTTGCGCCAGCAGATAGGCCGAGCCGATCCAGCCGAAACGCTCTATCGCGCCGAATTCACCGATGATGGTGGGCAGGGCGGTCGAGACGACCTGATTGTCCAGCGTCGCCATGAACATGGCCAGCATCAGGAAACAGAAGATCACCTTGCGGCGACGATGGGTCAGGCCGGACGGGCCGGCGAAAGGCGGCAATTCTTGGGACATCGGTGGGGGAACCCGTTATCAGCAGGGTGATTGCAGGACGGCATCTTTCGCCATATATGTGCTAATGGCATATATATGTCAATCGCACACATAAGGGGAATTACAGCAATGGCCGGTTCAGACAGGCAAGCCGGGATCGATCGGATCTCGTCGGCGATGGGGCGCTTTCGGGTGCTGATCGGGCGACGGGTGATCAGCCGGATGGCGCTGTCGAATGTCGCCCCAGCGCTGGATCTGTCGGACCTTGACGTGTTGGTTCTGGTTCCTGCGGCTGAGGCGGGCGAGGGCGTATCGGTTGGCGACATCGCCCGGCAATTGCGTATCGATCCCTCGCGCGCCAGCCGTCTGGTGGCGGGGCTGGTCGAACAGGGCTTCCTGATCCGGGCCGTCGCGCAAAGCGATGCCCGCCGCGCCGTCCTGCTGCGCAGCGCTACGGGCGACCGCATCTTTGCCGAGATCCGCCGCGTCAAGAACGAGTTGATCCGGGAAATCGTCGGCGACTGGCCTGAGGACAAACTGAGCGCTTTCGCCGAAAGTTTCGACAGTTTTACCACCGCGCTGGACGCCCGGCTGGGCGCCAACCCCGACACCGGGCCGACGGGTTAGGGGTTACTCATCATCTCCGTGGTGAATGCCCATCCCCATTCCCATGCCGCCGCCCATGCCACCCATCCCGCCGCCACCGCTGCTGCCGCCGCTCTCTTTCTGGCCGGATGCGCGGCTTGTGCTGCCGCCGGGCCGCGCCGGTCCCTGACGCGGGATCTGCACATCAGCGGGAACCGGGGCCAGACCCAGCGCCTCGCGGATGAAGTCACGCAATGAGACAACCAGTTCCGCGGTGTGGATCGGGCGTCCCTCGGCCATGTCGGCTGCGGCGCGGCTGGCCAGACGCACCTGATCCTCGGTCCCCAGCAGGATAATGTCCGACAGCGCTGCCTCGACCGCGTCGCGGATGCGCCGCATCCGGTCCGAGCCGGTGGCCGGCAGGTCGATGCCTTCGTCGGTCTGGCGCTGGCGCAGCTCGCGCAGATGGGACGGATCAACCTCAAGCTGTCCGGTGAACGACCCGCCAAGCGCCTTGTAGGCGGCGATCAGCGCCCGCAGTCTTTCGTTGATCTGGCGGTTCATCCGTTGCTGGCGCTGCTGGATGGTCAGCAGCATCAGCATCCGGATGCCGACACCGACAAGCGTGAAAACCGCAAGTCCCAGCAGGGTCGAAAACACCCCCTGCCATGAGCTGAAGTCGAAATAGCGCATCGCTCCTCCGATCCGAGCCGCCAGACTGTGCGGTCGCGCCCACGCCGTCAATGATGCAGCGCGCTAGCCCAGTTCCATCGAGGCAATGGCATGAAGCTGCGCAGAAGTTGCGGGGGCAGGGCCGCGATACATCCGCGCAGTGGCGAAGCCTGGCGACAGGCCTGCAGCCAGCAGCCGCGCGCGGAAATCACCCGCGCTTTCGGGCAGGTCGATGGCCACCACCGGGGCCGGGCATTGCACCAACGCCGCACGGGCAAGCCGCAGCGCGGTGTCAGCATCCGGCGCGATGATGGGGCCGATCTTGACCCCCTCACGGCACTGCCGGATCGTGGCAAAGCCAACGGGATGTTCGGCATCCTCGGCGATCACGGTCAGGCGACTGTCCGAGACGGCCAGCCATGCCGACAGGAAACCCGGTCGGGCATAGCCGTTCGCTGCTGTATCCAATGCGTAGATCGCGGGAACATCCTCGGCCCGGAGCGGCCGGATGCTGTCATCGGGCGCGGCTGCCAGCGCTCCGAGATACCGCGTCGTGCTGCCCGCCAGCGTGAAACCCGAACGCGCGTAATTCGCCTGTTGCGCCGCCACTCCGTCCAATCCGACGGTTCTGTCCCCTGCATGTTCCATCGCGTGCCGCCACAGGCCAAAGCCGATCCCCTGTCCGCGAAACTCGGGTCGGCACAGATACAGGCCCAGAAACGCGAAGCGAGGATCGTGATTGACCACCGAAATCGCGGCAACCGGGGTCTGGTCGATGCAGGCCATAAAGAAGCCCTTCGGATCGGCGGCAAGAAAAGCGGCGTCGTCGTCGCGGCCCGGATTCCAGCCCTCGGCTGCCGCCCAGTCCAGCACAAGGGCCAGATCGTCGCGGGTCATGTTGCGGTAGGTTGCGTTCATCCCCGCAGCGCCTCGCGCAGCGAGGTGGGGACGGCATTGCGTCCGCGCAGGTCAAGTGAGGTCATCAGCGTCACCAGATGCTCCTTCATCAGGTCCTCGGCCCGCGCGCCGTCCCGCGCGGCAAGGGCGCGCAGCAGGGCATGATGGGCATGGCTTTCGCAAAGCGCCGCGCGCCGCTGCCAGTATAACGCAATCACCAAGGATGAACGGGCAACCAGCTGTGTGATGAACTCGGCCACGGTTGCCTGATCCGCAATGCGCGCGATCTCGACGTGGAATTGGCCCGACAGATACAGCGCCCGCCCGGTCAGGCCCTTGTCCAAAGCCTCATGCTCATCGGCGATGTGGCGTTCGAGAATGGTAATATCGGCCTGAGTGATCCTCTCGGCGGCAGAGCGCGCGGTGCGAGGCTCCAACAGGGCGCGGGCCTCAAAGACCTCGCGCGCCTCGCGCAGACTGGGTTGGGCGACAAAGGCCCCGTGATTGCGCTTGAGTTCCACCAGTCGACTGTGACTCAACCGTTGCAATGCCGCCCGCACGACGGTGCGTGACACGCCGAAAATCTCACCGACCTCGTCCTCGGACAGTTTCGATCCCGGCGCCAGTCGGTGTTCATGGATCGCATGGGCCAGCGAGGCCGCAATCTCATCTGCGCTGTTTTCCATGCGGGGCCGGGTCATCGCGGTTCTCCTTCTCCCATTTAAGTGTTTCGGGTGGGTCTGACAGGCAAGGCCGGGCACTGGAACACATGATTGTATACAACTTTGGATGAAATTCCGGGCGGTATCCCAGGTGTGGCGATCAAAAGCCGCGCAGAGTCACAAATTCCGGCTAAAATCGCCGGAAAAAACCTCGCTCCTGCAAAAATCGTCGCAGCCTTGGACGCATCAGCCGGACTTGAAGGAATGCGAATGCGCACCCCCAACGATCTTGAGCTTGCCAAGCTGACCAAGCGCTATGGCGACACTGTGGCGGTCGACGGCATCAGTCATATCTTTGCCCCCGCCAGCTATGTCTGCTTGCTTGGCCCCTCGGGCTGCGGAAAGTCCACGACGCTGCGGATGATTGCTGGGCATGAAAGCGTCTCGGACGGCAATATCGTGCTGGAGGGCAAGGAAATCTCGCATCTCGCGCCAGCGCAGCGCGGCACGGCGATGATGTTCCAAAGCTATGCGCTGTTCCCGCATCTGTCGGTGCGCGACAATGTCGCCTTCAGCCTGAAGATGAAGGGCGTGGACAAGTCCACGCGCTACGCCAAGGCCAATGCCCTGCTGGAACTGGTGGCGATGACGCATCTGGCCGACCGGATGCCCGCGCAGCTTTCGGGCGGCCAGCAGCAGCGCGTCGCCTTGGCCCGCGCGCTCATCACCGAGCCACGCGTGCTGCTGCTGGATGAGCCGCTTTCGGCGCTGGACCCCTTCCTGCGCATTCGGATGCGGGCGGAACTCAAGCGCCTGCAACGCGAACTGGAGATCACCTTCATCCATGTCACCCATGGTCAGGACGAGGCGCTGGCCTTGGCCGATGAGGTGGTGGTGATGAACAACGCCGTCATCGAACAGGCAGGCTCCCCGCGCGATGTCTGGGGCAAACCGCGCACAGAATTCGTCGCCCGTTTCATGGGCGGACATAATGTCGTGACCGTCGATGGCGGGCGCTATGCAATCCGTTCTGACGTGATCCGCATCGGCGCGGACGGCCTGCCCGCGACCACAACCGGGGTCGAATATCAGGGCGACCGCGTCGCCGTGACCACCCGCACCGCCACTGACGAGGAAATCGTGGCCCTGCTGCCCGAGGAGACCTTCTTCGGTCAGCCGATCAATCCCGGCGATGCCGTCCGGCTGGGTTGGGATGTCCGCTGGCAGCACCCGCTGGAAGCCTGAATGAACCACCAACAAAAAACCGACAGAGAGGAAATGCCATGTCCCGAATGAGATTTTCCCGCCGTTCTCTGCTGAAGACCGGGGGCGCGGCGCTGGCCGCCTCGGCCCTGCCCGCGCCGATGATCTGGGCGCAGGAAATCAAGGACGTCACCCTGCGCCAGTTCGGCACGGGTGTGTCCAACCTGAACGAGGTCGCCCAGAAGGTGAAAGAGGATCTGGGCTTCACGCTGGAAATGACGGCGCTTGACAGCGACAGCGTCACCCAGCGCGCCGCGACCCAGCCCGACAGCTTCGACATTGCCGATATCGAATACTGGATCTGCAAGAAGGTCTGGCCGACCGGCAACCTTCAGGCGATGGATACCAGCAAGATCAAGAATTACGACAAGATCGTCGGCATCTTCAAGGATGGCAAACTGACCCCGGAAAGCGTCATCGCCCAAGGCACCGCGCCCCATTCCGTGGGCTTCGTCGAAGGCCCGGACAGCAAGACCTTTGCCAAGGAACAGACGCAGTGGATGACGCTGATCCCCACGATCTACAACGCCGACACGCTGGGTATTCGGCCTGACCTGATCGGGCGCCCGATCTCGACCTGGGCCGAGCTGCTGAACCCGGAATTCAAGGGCAAGGCCTCGCTTCTGGATATTTCCTCGATCGGGATCATGGACATGGCCATGGTCTGCGAGTCCATGGGCGAGATCAAATATGGCGACAAGGGGAACATGACCAAGGAAGAGATCGACAAGACCATCGCGATCTTTACCGAGGCCAAGAAGAACGGCCAGTTCCGCGCCTTCTGGAAGTCGTTTGATGAAAGCGTGAACCTGATGGCCTCGGGCGAGGTGGTGATCCAGTCGATGTGGTCGCCCGCCATCACCGCCGTCAAAACCCGCGGCATCCCCTGCGTCTATCAGCCGCTGAAGGAAGGCTACCGCAGCTGGGGCGGCGGCATCGGCCTGTCGAAGTCGCTGAACGGCATCGCGCTGGATGCGGCTTATGAATATATCAACTGGTATCTGTCGGGCTGGGTCGGCGGTTTCCTGATGCGGCAGGGCTATTATTCCGCCGTGCCGGAAACCTCGAAAGAATTCATGACCCCGAATGAATGGGGCTATTGGTTCGAAGGCAAGCCCGCCGCCGAGGACATCGCCAACCCCTTCGGCGATCTTCTGGCCAAGGCCGGAGAAAGCCGCGATGGCGGGTCCTTCTATGATCGCATGGGCGCGGTCGCCTGCTGGAACTCGGTCATGGATGAGAACCAGTACATGGTCCGCAAATGGAACGAGTTCATCGCCGCCTGACGGCCTGACCGGAAGGCGGGCGCGGCCTGCCTTCCCCGCAACTTCGGGACGATGCTGATGAAGAAATCCGACACGCTCAAGGGCTGGGCGCTGGCCTCGCCATTGTTGCTGGTGCTGCTGGCCTTCCTGCTCCTGCCGATCGCGATGATCGTCGTGGTCAGCTTCTGGCAGGCAACCGAATTCGCCATCGTCCCGGCCTTTTCCTTCGAGAATTACCAGTTCCTGTTCAGCTCGCCCGTGACCTACAAGGTGTTCTGGGCGACGCTGCGCTATGCCCTGATCACTTGGGCGCTGACGCTGCTGATCGGCTTTACCGTCGCTTATTATCTGGCGTTCCACATCCGCTCGAACGCGGCGCAGACGGCGCTGTTTCTGGTCTGCACCATCCCGTTCCTGACCTCGAACATCATCCGCATGATCTCGTGGATTCCGTTTCTGGGGCGGAACGGCATCGCCAATCAGACGCTGATCGGGATGGGGGTGATCGAGCAGCCGCTGGAATGGCTGCTTTATTCGGATTTCTCGGTGATCCTTGCCTTCGTGCATCTTTACACGTTGTTCATGATCGTGCCGATCTTCAACACGATGATGCGGATCGACCGCGCGCTGATCGAGGCGGCGCGCGACAATGGTGCCTCAGGCTGGCAGATCCTGACCAATGTGATCATCCCGCTGTCCAAGCCCGGCATCATGATTGGCACGATTTTCGTGCTGACGCTGGTGATGGGCGATTTCATCACCGTGCGGTTCATGTCGGGCTCGCAATCGGCGAATGTCGGGCGGCTGATTTCGAACGACATCGCGCTGCTGCAATACCCCTCGGCCTCGGCCACTTCGGTCGTGCTGCTGGTGACGGTGCTTCTGATCATCGGCGCGCTGATGCGCTTCGTGAACATCCGCAAGGAGCTTTGACATGGAACCGCGCCCGCGCAGCTTCTATGCGCTGACCGCCTTTTTCATCCTGTTCGTGGTCTTTCTTTACGGGCCGACGATCACCATCGGCATCCTGAGCTTTCAGGGACCGCAGGGCGGGCTGACCTTTCCGATGAACGGGGTCTCAACCTACTGGTTCCACAACCTGTTCCAACAGCAGGCCGTGGGCGATATCTGGGGCGCGTTCCGGCGATCATTCGCGCTGGGACTGATGGTCATGATCGCGACGGTGGTGATCTCGGTCATGGCGGGGCTGGCGTTTCGCAAACGCTTCACGGGTTCGGGGGCGCTGTTCTATCTGACCATCGCATCTCTGGTGATCCCCTCAATCCTTGTGTCGCTGGGGGTGGGGCTGATCTTCAACCAGATCGGGGCCAAGGTGCATTGGGCGACATCCGGTTTCGGCGCGCAGCTGACATGGACGCTGCCCTTTGGCTTGCTCATCATGTTCGCGGTCTTCAACCGCTTCGACAAACGCTTTGAGGAGGCCGCCCGTGATCAGGGCGCGACACCGTGGCAGACGATCCGCCATGTCGTGTTGCCGATCATCGCGCCCTCGGTTGTGGGGGTGGCGCTGTTCGGCTTCTCGCTATCTTACGACGAATTCGCGCGCACCCTGCTGACGGCGGGCAGCCATAACACCCTGCCGCTGGAGATCTTTGGCATGACGACCAATGTCACCAAGCCGGTGATCTTTGCGCTGGGAACGCTGACCACGGTGTTTTCCTTTGCCATTATTCTGGCTTTCCTTGCCACGCTCTGGGTTCTTGGCAAACGCCGCGCAAGACGGGCCGGCTGATGAAGCTGCTATATCTGAACCCAAATTCATCGGTGCATATGACCGACGGCATCGTCGCAGTGGCACGTCAGGCCCTGCCCGAGGCGGAAATCCTCGGCTGGACAAACCATGGCGCCCCGCCCGCTATTCAGGGCCCCGAGGATGGTGCGGCGGCCATCCCCGGTCTGCTTGCGCAGCTTCCCGCGGCGAGGGAGGCTGGGGCGGATGCCATCGTTATCGCCTGTTTCGACGATGTCGGTCTGGACCAGATGCGCGTGGCCTCGCATTGCCCGGTTCTGGGCATCGGACAGTCTGCCTTTGCCACCGCGACGCTTCTGGGGCTGCGCTATTCGGTGATCACTACGCTGGCCGTCTCGGTCCCGGTGATCGAGGGGAATATCCGCGCCTCCGGTTATGACACGCTGTGCCGGGGCGTGCGGCCATCGGGACTGCCGGTCCTGACCGTTGAGGCCGGTGGCGAGGAAGTTTGCCAAAGGCTCGCCGATGAGATGCGACAGGCACGCGACCATGACCAAGCGCAGGCCGCCATTCTGGGCTGCGCTGGGATGGCGGGACTAAAGGCCGAGCTTGCGCGCCGCACGACATTGCAGGTGATCGACGGGGTCGAAGCCTCGGCCCGGCTGGCGGCGGCATTGGCCCAGATGGCGGTCTAACCGGACAAGGCGTGCGCCAGATTGACGATGATCGGCCCGGTCAGCGGCAGCAGCACATTGGCCACGGCATAGGTGACGGTATAGCCGATGACCGGCGTCGCGTTACCTGCCAGATTGACCAGCGCGCTGATCGCGGGCGTGCTGCAATGCTGTCCGGCGATGGCCCCCAGCAGGATCGGCAGCGGCACCCGCATCAGCTTCAGACCGACGAACAGCGACACGAAGGCGGGCGCGGTCGATAGCAGGATGCCCAGCACCGGAAAGACCAGACCATATTCCTTGATCAGCTTGATCGCGTCGGGTCCGGCACCCAAACCGATGGCCGCGATAAAGACGGTCAGGCCGAAATCCTTGGCGAAATGCGCGGCAGCCTCGGGGAAGGCGCCGTGGCGCGGAAAGCGCATGTTGAGCCAGCCGAACAGCAGCCCCGAGAGCAGCGCGCCGCCGCCCAGACCCAGCGTCAGGTCCAGCGCGCCCATCCGGAAGCTGAGATGGCCGATCAGCAAACCCACAAGGATGCCAAGGCCAAGGAAAGTGAAGTCGGTGACCTCGTCGGGGGGAAGCGGCTCGCCCAGACCCTTGACCGCGCGCTTGACCGATTCCTCGGGACCGAACAGGGTCAGGACGTCGCCTTCCTGCAGGATGGTCTTGGGCAGGGCCGGGATATCATGCCCCATGCGGCGGATCTGGGTGACAAAGATCCCGCGCTGATCCTCGGGGCGGGCAAGGCGGCGCAATTCGCGCGACTCGCGGCCAAAGACCTCGCGCCGGGACAGGATGACCTCGGCGGTGGTGACGGGAAAGCCGGTGGCCTCGGCGTATTGAACTTCGCGGCCCAGAATCTTGCCGGCGGCAATCAGGGTGCTGCGCCGTCCGCGCAGCAGCACGATGTCGTCGGGCTGGATCACGAAATCCAGATCCACCGGCAGCAGCTTGCCGTCACGCTTGACGCCCTGGATCACCACGGTCCAGTGGCGTTTTTCCTCGAATTCGCGGGCCGTCTGACCGGCAAGGTCGCCCGCCTCAAAGGCGCGCTCGACGATGACGGGCAGGGAGGTGTCGACCCCTTCCTCGCCGCCGCCCAGCTTGTCCAGCAGGGCAGCAGCCTCGGCCCGCACGTTGCGGCGCAACATGGCTGGGGCGATCTGGGTCACGAAAACCACGATCGAGATCAGCCCGAACAGGTAGGTCAGGCTGTAGGCGGTGGCGATATTGGCCAGCATTTCCTCGGATTGGACGGGGTCCAGATCCAGCTTGGAAATCGCCTCGGAGGCGGTGCCCAGCACCGCCGATTCCGTGGCCGAACCTGCGAAAAGCCCCGCTGCCGTGCCTGCATCCAGCTGGAAGAAGGCCACCGCCGCCAAGGTCAGTGACAGGGCAACCGTCACCTCGATCAGCGGAAACACGGCATAGCGCGCCCCGCCCCGGATATTGGCAAAGAATTGCGGCCCGGCCGTGAAGCCAAGCGCATAGATGAACAGCGCGAAGGCCGTGTCCTTCAGCTCAACCGGCAGGCGGACGCCGAACTGGCCAAGGGCAAGTGCCACGAACAATGTGCCGCAGACGCCGCCGATGGCGACCGGACCGATCCGCAAGCGGCCGATCAGATGTCCGAGTCCTAGGCAGATGAAAAGCGCGGCGACTGGATCGGTTAGGTATGAAAATAGCGACATGATCACCGTCAGTTGCGATGGTTCAGCCTTCTGAGGCGAAGGGAACCACGGCTTGGGCGGTCAGCGCAAGGGCTTCCTTGGGGAAGCCTGACTTTGGCGGTGGGCGTGTTTGCCGTGCCGCGGGGGCGGGCGCCGCCGGAATGGCGACGCCCTTGAGTTCAAGGCGTGATCAGGCGGCGTATTTCAGGGCGCTCGGCTGTTTCGACCAATCGGCATACCAGCCGTCGAACAGTTTCAGCTGGGCTTCGGCATAGCCGCGCTGGCTGTCGCTGAGCGCGTCGGTCTCGATGAAGTGCAGGAGGTATTCCGGGTTCCCCTTCAGCACCATCATGTGCTTGAAATACAGGACCAGATCCGGGCCTTCGTCGAACGAGGACAGCACGGCCAGTGCGGCTTCCAGCTCCAGCGCGCGCTGACGGGCCTCGACATCGCCTTTCGCAGCCGCTTCGCACAGGGCGACCAGATGCAGCACTTCCTTGGGCAGGACGCAGCCGATGCCGGTGATCGCGCCCTTGGCGCCGCAATTGACGAAACCGTGGAAGACGCAGGTGTCGACGCCGATCATCAGGGTCACGCCGTCATCGCGGCTGGTGATGTTTTCGGCGGCATAGCGCATGTCGGCGGTGCCACCGAATTCCTTGAAGCCGATCAGGTTCGGATGTTCGGCGCGCAGGGAGAAGAACAGGTCGGCCTTGGTTGCGAAACCGTAATAGGGGCTGTTGTAGATGACCGCCGGAAGGTTCGGCGCGGCGGCGAGGATCGCCTTGAAGTGGTGGCGCTGCGCGGTGATCGAGGGGCCGCGCGACAGCACGCGGGGAATGACCATCAGGCCATGCGCGCCGACTTTCTGGGCATGGGCGGCCAGTGCCACGGCCTTGGCGGTGTTGATCGCGCCGGTGCCGACGATGACCGGAACCCCGGCCTTGACCAGACGCTCGACGCCTTCCATGCGCTCTTCGTCCGAGATCAGCGGCCAATCCCCCATCGAGCCGCAATAGACCACTGCCGACATGCCCGCAGCGATCAGTTCCTTGCCCTTGCGCACCAGCGCATCGAAGTCAGGGCGACGGTCCTCGGTGCAGGGGGTCATCAGGGCCGGGATGCAGCCGGAAAAGATCTGGGCGTTCATGGGTCGTTTCTCCTGTCGGGATTCGTGGCGAGAGGCCCCGAATCGGCTTTCGGTCGACTTTCACAATATCATTTGTATTTTTCGTGTCGACAAGTTTTCGACCGCCCATGCAAAAGCCCGCCGACGACAGGCGCACGGCGGGCTTGAGCGATTTGAGCCAGTTTAAAGCGCGATCTGCTGGCGGCGGTCGCGGGCCATCATCTGCCGGATCTGGTTGACGATCTGGTCGGCATGTTGCGCGGCCAGCCGGTCGGCAAGGGCAATGTCGCGGGCCTCGATCGCGGCGACAAGCCCGTCATGTTCATCGACATATTGCTGCGGCAAGCGGTCGTCGAAGGACGAATAATAAATCCGCAGCATCCGCCGCCCTTCGTCCAGCAGACGCAGGAACAGTCCGAGGTAATAGGGATTACGCCCGGCCTCGGCGATGGCGGCATGAAACTCGCGGTTGGTCGAGATCATCGCCAGCGCGTCCTGCGTTTCGACTGCATGGGCGAATTCGGCCTGACGGCTGCGGATCACCTCAAGATCGGCGGGGCTGCGATATTCGGCGGCCAGCCGGGTGGTGACGCGATACATCAGCGTCAGCGCGTCAAAGAAGGTGTGCAGGTTCAGGAAGTCGATATTCGACACCACGGTCGAGCGGTTGGGCAGCGTCGTAACCAACCCTTCGCCCGCCAGCCGGACCAGCGCCTCGCGGATGGGGGTGCGCGACATGGACAGGCGTTCGGCCAGCTGGATTTCGTCGATCGGGCTGCCCGGCGGCAGGACGAGGTCGATGATTTCGTCGCGCAGGATCTCGTAGACGAATTTCACCCCTTCGCCGCGCTTGCGCTCGGTGGCCGGAGATGAAGGTTGCTTGGTCATAGGCGCGGGTTTCCTGTCGTTGAAAGAACGGGCCTTCTGGTGGTTTGTTCGGGTGGGCGCAAGCGTCACCGCGCCCCCCAGCTATCGGCCAGCCGGTAACCCTGCGGCCAAGGGTCCGAGGGGTCCAGCATGTGCTGATGGATGCCAGTGACCCAGCCCCGGCCCGAAATTTCGGGCAGGATCGCCGGGGTGTCGCCGACCTGCGTTGTGCCCAGGATACGCCCCTGAAAGGTAGAGCCGATCAGCGAAACGGCGGTCAGGCTGTCGTCCATCGTCATCTGGCCACGGGCATGCAGCACCGCCATGCGGGCCGAAAGCGCGGTGCCAGTAGGCGAGCGGTCGACCTTGCCCGGCTGGATCGCAACTGCGGCACCTGCGCGCAGACCTTCGGGACCGCGTTCGAGCGGACCGGCGAACAGGCAGAAGGAAAAATGCTTCCAGTCAGGTAGTGTCGGGTGTTGGAAGCGCAAGGCGGCGTTCGCGGCATCGGTGATGCGCACGCCAAGGCGGGCGATGTCATGAGCCTCGGCCTCGACCAGCGAAAACCCCATGGCCTGCGCATCGACGATGACAAAGCTGTCGCCGCCAAAGGCGGTGTCGACGGTCAATGTGCCTAAGCCCTCGACCTCCAGCTTCTGGTCGAGGTCGCCGGCGAAGCTCGGCAGGTTCTGGACAAAGATGCGCTCGGCCTTGCCGTTCCGGCATTCGGCGCGGACGCGGACCAGCCCGCCGGGGGCCTCAAGGGTAAGGTGGGTTTCCGGTTCCTGCATCGGGATCAGCCCGCCATCCAGCAGCACCGTCGACACGCAGATCGAGTTCGAGCCGGACATGGGCGGCGTGTCCTCGGGCTCCATGATGATGAAGGCGGCGTCGGCCTCGGGGTGTTTCGGCGGGACCAGCAGGTTTACATGGCGAAAGACGCCGCCGCGCGGCTCGTTCAGGACGAAATTGCGCAGGGTCTGGTCGCGGGCGATCCAGCGGCTTTGTTCCCAGATGGTGTCGCCGGGTGGGGGCAGGACGCCCCCCACGATCACGTCGCCCACCTCGCCCTCGGCATGGGCGGAAATCACGTGGATGGTCTTGCTGCTGCGCATGCCTTTGGTCCTTTGGTCATTCTAGCCATGCCGGGCGCGGCGATGCGCTTGCGGTCATGGCGGCTGTCACGCAATCGGCGAGGCTGCCGAAGCGCATGTCCCGGCCGGAAAGTCCCGGCCCGTAATGGGCGTATTTGCCGGAATTGGTCATCACCACGCGGGCGGCGGGCGGAAAGACGGGCTCCGAGATCGAGCACCAGCACAGGTCGGGGATCACCTGCACCCCCGCCTGTTCCAACCGGGCCAACGTCCCATCGTCGCGCAGCGCGGATATGACCTGACGGCCCGCAGTGACGATGACAGGGATGCGGATGGTGCGCCCCGACAGCAGATCCGCCAGCGCCCGGCATTCGGGGGCCGAGGCATGGGGGCTGCCGATGGCGATCAGGTCGACCTTGGACGGGCCGTGGTTCAGCAGGTCCCAGCCCTTGGCCAGATCGGCGCGGGTGATCTGCTGGCTTGGCGCATCGGGCAGGGCGGCGCCGTCAGCCTCGGGCGTCACGCCGTCGATATGCAACATGGGCGCGGCCGAGGTCGTGCCAAAAGCCGCGCAAAGTGCCTTGAGGTCATCGGGGTTTGGCTGCGCCCCGGACAGTCCCCGCAGCAGCGGAATACGGTCGGGGCATAGCCGCCCGGCCAGGTAGCCGATCAGTGGCCAGATCGACTCGTCCGCGCCTTGGGGGAGGTCGACATCGAGAATGGCGGCGGCCTTGCGCCCCGCATCCAGATAGACGCCGGAAAGCGGCGCGCGTCCCGTGACCGCCATGCAGAATTCCAGAAAATCCGGATGCTTGGGGCTGCGCGCGCCCAACACGCTATTGGCGTAGATTACGGCGTTCGATTCCGCCCAGGCCAAGGCCTCGCCCTGTTCGGGGGCGTCTTCCAGCAGATAGGGCGCGCAGGTGAAGCTGGGCTGGCAGCCCATGCGGACATAGGCATCGGCCAGCCGCGCGGCGGGGTTGCCAAAGACCGGCGGCACGCCCTGCGCCTGCCAGTTCTGGCGGTCGACCGAGATGGCGTTCATCGTCGTCGGCACCCGGACACGTGCGCCAAGCGCCAGCATTTCCTCGGCGAAGGTCAGGTTGGCGGGGCTGGCATAAATGCAGCCATCGACATGGCCGCGGGTGATGTCGATCAGCGCATGCGCGCCTTGCTGGCGGGCCATGGCGCAGATGATCCGCATGGCAAGCGCCGTGGCCTTGCCGTCGCGCCCGTCCAGCATGGCGCGGTCAGCGTCTGTCAGGTCCAGCGCCTCGGGCGCGGGGGTGGTGACGGAGATGCTGATACCGTCGCCCGTGATCGCGTCGGGGCCGATCCGCAGGAAGGATGCTGCGGCCAGCCGGGCCATGACTGCGGGGGACACCCGCAACACGGGCAGGGGGCGCTGAAACATCTCGGCCGCGATCAGCGTGCCAAGGGTCAGCACGTCCTCGGCTTCGGAAAAGATCAGCGCGGCGGGCGCACGCCCCGACAGCGCCATGTCGAGGATCACGCCCGAGCCAGAGCACGAGCCCCGGCTGGTCGGCATCAGCAGCACCTTGCCCGCGATATCCGCTCCATGCGCCGGGTGATGCGTGTCGATCACCCGCGCCGTGGCCGGATCGACGCCGCCCCAGAAGCTGAGCCCCTCGGCCAAAGCCAGAACCGGCCCTTCAGCCGTGCCGGTGAGGATGGACAGGGCGGCGTTGTTTGTCATTTCACCACGAAGCCATGCGCAAAGGGATCGCGTTCGTCGATGAAGATGGTGTTATAGCCGGTCATCCGCGCCCAGCCCGCGATCGACGGGATGATCGCCGGGCGGTTTGCCACGGTGGTCTCGGCCTCGACCCGGCCCTTGAAGATCGAGCCGATGATGGATTCGTGCCAGAACTCGTCGCCCGTCTTCAGTTTCCCTTTGGCGGCAAGCTGCGCCATGCGGGCCGAGGTGCCGGTGCCGCAGGGGCTGCGGTCGATGGCCTTTTCGCCGTAGAAGACGGCGTTGCGGGCGTGGGCGCCCTCGACCGTCGGCGCGCCGGTCCATTGGATATGGGAAAGGCCGTTGATCTCGGGGTGTTCGGGATGGACGAATTCGTATTTCGCGTTCAGCGCGGCACGCAGTTTTGGCGACCAACCGACCAGCTCGGTCGCGGTATGGTCGGCCATGTCGCGGAAGTTCTTCTGCGGCTCGACGATGGCGTAGAAATTGCCGCCATAGGCCACGTCTACCACGATCTCGCCCAGACCCTCGACCTCGGCGGTCAGGCCCTCGGCGTAAAGGAAGCCTGGCACGTTGGTCAGGCGGACTTCCTCGACGAAGCGGCCCTCTTGGCGATAGGTGATGTCGACCTTGCCAGCGGGGGCGTCGATCGACAGCTTGCCCGGCTCGCGCGGCTGGATTAGGCCGTTTTCGATGGCCATAGTGATGGTGCCGATGGTGCCGTGGCCGCACATCGGCAGGCAGCCCGAGGTTTCGATGAACAGCACCGCCACATCGCAATCGGGGCGGGTCGGCGGGTAAAGGATGCTGCCCGACATCATGTCATGGCCGCGCGGTTCATACATCAGGCCGGTGCGGACCCAGTCGAATTCGCGCAGGAAGTGCGCGCGCCGTTCCAGCATGTTCGCGCCCTCAAGGCGCGGGCCACCGCCCGAAACGAGGCGCACGGGATTGCCGCAGGTATGCCCGTCGATGCAGGAAAAAGTATGGGTCGTCATGGGGATCAGAACCTTTGGGGCGAGAAGGGAGTAAGGTCGATGGCGGGACGGTGGCCCGTCACCAGTTCGGCGACAAGGCGCGCGGTGCCCGCCGATTGCGTCAGGCCCAGATGGCCGTGGCCAAAGGCGTAGGTCACGCGCCGCGTCGCGCGGGCATGGCCGATCACCGGCAGGCTGTCGGGCAGCGACGGACGGAAGCCCATCCATTGCGCGCCTCCGTCGGTGTCGAGGCCGGGCAGGAAGGCCTTGGCCTTGGCCAGCATCGCGTCCGAGCGTTTGAAGTTCGGCGGCAGTTCCAGCCCGCCCAGTTCGACCGCACCGCCGACGCGGATGCCGGTCGACAGGTTCGAGACGACAAAGCCGTGCCCGCCAAAGGTGATCTGCGTGCGCAGATCCAGCGCGCCGGGCGGCAGGGTGGTGTTGTAGCCGCGTTCGGTTTCCAGCGGGATGTTTTCGCCAAGACTGCGCGCGATGCGATGCGAGAAGGCCCCCGCCGCGACGACGACATGGCTGGCAAGGCGCGTGCCGTCGATCTCGACGCCGCCTTCGACGGGGCGCAACGAGGTCACGCCCGCCTGCTCGATCACGCCGCCCTGGGCGCGGAAATGCTGGGCCAGGGCAAGGGTGTAAAGCCGCGGATCGGCGATGGAATGCCAGCCCGGTGTGAAGGTACCCTTGATGAAGCGCGGCGCGATCCCCGGTTGCAGCGCGGCCATCTGGTCCGCGTCCATGTGCTGGAATTCGATCCCATGGCGGGCACGGGCCTGCCAACCGGGCAGTGCGGCCTGAAACTCGGCCTCGGTTTCATAGACCTGCAGGTTGCCATCCTTGCGCAGCATGGGCAGCGTGCCCGAGGCGGCGAGGAATGGCTCAAGCTCGGCCCGCGACAGGTCCATCAGCGCGGTCTGGGCAGCCGTCGAATGGGCGACACGGGCGGGTGAGCAGGCGCGCCAGAAGCGGTACATCCATGGCGCGATCTTCAGCGCGTAGGATGGCGGCACCGAAAGCGGCCCCAGCGGGTCCAGCAGCCATTTCGGGGCCTTCTTCAGGATGCCGGGTGAGGCCATGGGCAGAATGTCGGTGAAGGCGAAAGCGCCGGCATTGCCGGCCGAGGCACCCGCTGCCGGACCTTCGCGGTCAAGGACGGTGACGGTCAGGCCGCGCGATTGCAGGGCGATGGCGGTAGACAGCCCCACGACGCCAGCGCCGATGACGATGACATCGCTTTGCGGCGGGGTTTGGCCCCGCCCCCCGGGGTATTTCGGAAACGGTGAAGTCTGGTTCATGTTCAATGCGTCGCCGCGAGGAATTTCTGCAGCTCGGGGTCCTTGGGTGCGCCGAAAAGCTCGGCCGGGGGGGCGATTTCGGCCATGACGCCCTTATGGAAGAAGGCGACCCGGTCCGAGACTTCGCGGGCGAATTTCATCTCATGCGTGACGCAGATCATGGTCATCCCTTCGGAGGCGAGCATGCGCAGCGTGTCCAGAACCTCGCCCACAAGCTGCGGGTCAAGCGCCGACGTGACCTCGTCGAACAACATGTAATCGGGCGACATGGCCAAGGCACGCGCAATGGCCATGCGCTGCTGCTGGCCGCCCGACATCCGGGTCGGATAGACCCCCAGCTTGTCGGCAAGACCGACATGGGTCAGCTGCTTGACGGCGATTTCCTCGGCGCGGGCTTTGGGGATGCCCAGCACCTTGCGCGGGGCCAGCATGACGTTTTCCAGCACGGTCAGATGCGGGAAGGCGTTCCATTGCTGGAAGACGATCCCGATTTTCTGGCGCAGCTTGTTGAGGTCGGTGGCTTTGGCATGGACCTCGGTTCCATCGACCAGGATCTTGCCGGAATCGATTGGTTCCAGCCCGTTGATGCAGGTCAGAAGCGTCGATTTACCCGAGCCTGAGCCGCCGATGATGGTCAGCACCTCGCCCTTGGCGACAGTCAGGTCGATGCCCTTGAGGACCTCCAGCGAGCCGAAGGATTTGCGGACGTTCTGGATCTCAATCATGGGACCACCGTTTCTCCAGATAGCCGCCGAAACGGGCGATGGGGAAGGAAATGAGGAAGTAGAAGGCACCGCAAACCATCAGCAGGAACAGCGGCTCTTGCAGGCGGGTGATCAGGATCTGGGTCGATTTCAGCAGCTCGACCACCTGCACGATATAGACCAGCGCCGAGTCCTTCATCACGCCAAGCGCAAGCCCGATCCAAGAAGGCAGCGCCACGCGGGTCGCCAGCGGCATGACGATATTGGTCATGTCCTGACGCCAGCTAAGGCCCAGCGAGCGCGCCGCGCGGCGCAGGGTCAGCGGCACGGATTCGATGCCGCCGCGCACGATTTCCGCGCAATAGGCAGCAGTGTAAAGCGACAGCACCCCGCAGGCGACGGTGAAGCCAGAAATGCGGATGCCCAGCACCGTCGTGACAAAAGCGTTGGCCAGCACCAGCTGAATCAGCAAGGGGATCGAGCGAAACACATCCAGCACGAAAGTCAGGGGCGCGGCCCACCAGGGCCCGACCTGATAACGGAAGACCCCGAAGACGATGCCAAGCACCGTCCCGAAAAAGACCGAGATGGCGGTGACGACCAGCGTCATCCCCGCACCCTTGGCGAGGAAGATCAGATCGTTGGCGTTCAAAGCAGTATCGAACATCGCGGCCCCCTTCAGTAACGGAACAGCCGGGCCGCAAGGACGCGGGCCGAAAGGGTGATCGCCTTGGTGATCACATAGAAGATCACGGCGGCGATGGCGAAAAGCTCGAAGGTGCGGAAGGTGCGCGCATTCAGTTCACTGGTGACGCCGTAAAGGTCGGTATTCATCGCGACGACTGCACCCAGCGAGGTCATCAGGATCGCCCAGACCATCTGGTTGGTCATCGGCAGGAACGAGATTCGCAGCATCTGCGGCATCACCACATGGCGGAAGGCCTTGCCCGCGCTCATCCCCAGCGAGCGCGCCGCGCGTGCTTGGGTGTCGGGAATGGCTTTCAGCGCGCCGCGGAAGTTCTCGGCCAGATAGCCCGCATTGTTGAAGGCGATACCGATCAGCAGGGACAGGAACGGGCTGAGATGGATGCCGAAGCCGCCAAGCCCGAAATGCACCATATAGATCTGGAACAGCGCGGGCGTGTTGCGGGCGATCTCGACCCAAGTCGTGGCGATGGCGGAAAGGATGCGGTTTCCCGACAGTCGGAAGACGGTCAGAAGGATCGCGACCGCAATGCCGATGAGCATCGACAGCAGCGCGATCTCGATGGTCACAAGCGCACCTTCCAGCATCTGCGGAAGGGAATTCAGCGCCTGATTCCAGCGGAAATTGTAATTGAACATGACCGCCTCATGGCTTTGAGCGGTGATGCGGTGCGGGGCGCGCAGGCCCCGCACCGCGAACAGGCGGAAGGATCAGCGATAGACGCCCTGAATCGTCAGGTTCGCGGGCTCACCCTCGCCGACCCATTTCTTGTAAAGCTCGGCATAGCGGCCGGTGCGGACCTGCTGGTTGATGAACAGGTTCATGTAGTTGATCAGGCCGTATTCCTCGCGCAGCGTGATCAGTGCGACATAGTCGGGCACCATCGGGGCCTTGTCGACGATCTTGATGCCCTTGAAATTGCCCGATTTCACATTGGCCTCGGCGACTTCGACGGTCGAGACGGTGGCGTCCAGCTGACCCTGCGACAGTGCCAGGAACACATCGGCCTGATTTTGGTAGGGACGGAATTCGCCCGCGCCCCATTCCTTGACCTTGCCCTCAAGCCAGATCGCCTCATAGGTGCCGGCGGTGGCGCCGACGGTCTTGCCCTTCATGCCTTCCCAATTCGCCATGTCCAGCCCCTCGCGCGAGACGACGGCGTTTTCAAAGGCGTAATAGGGGATCGAGAAGCCGACGGTCTTGGCGCGTTCCAGCGTGTCCGAGGTCGAGGCGACGGCGACATCGACCGAACCCGACATCAGCGCGGGGATACGCTCGGGGAAGGTGGTCTCGACCACTTCGGCGGTGACGCCCAGCGATTTCGCCAGATCGTTGCAGTAATCCACGTCGAAGCCCTGCGGATTGTTGTTCGCATCGCGCGAACCCATTGGCGGGAAATCCAGCACGACGGCGCAGCGCAGCGTGCCTGCGGCGATGATGTCATCAAGCTTGTCAGCAAGCGCCGGACCGGCCAGCGTGGTTGCCACGGCGGCAAGGGCAAGAAGCGAGGTCTTCATTATTGTCTCCCGTGTTGGTGTTCGGGTCTTTGAGTGACCGTTGACTCAATTTGTATCCTCGCAGTCGACACAAAAATCAAATGAAAAAATACATAAAGTATATAACATGCGCATGCAGTGGGTTGCGGGGAGTTCGGCAGGCGCTCGAGACAGAAAGTTTCGTTAGGGACCGGGCTCACGATGTTTTTGTTGCAGAATCGGGCGGAATTTGACGTCCGGCTCTGGCAACTTGCCTGCGATAAGTGGTAACCCTGCCGCAGACGGGCCGCCAGCGGCCCAGATCCACACGGGAATTTCGAACATGCCAGCCTATCGCTCTCGCACGACTACCCATGGACGCAATATGGCAGGGGCCCGTGGCCTCTGGCGCGCCACGGGGATGAAGGACGGGGACTTCGGCAAGCCGATCA
Organism: Paracoccus litorisediminis; assembly: GCF_009711205.1. Lineage (GTDB taxonomy): Bacteria > Pseudomonadota > Alphaproteobacteria > Rhodobacterales > Rhodobacteraceae > Paracoccus > Paracoccus litorisediminis. The sequence continues at coordinate 145,332 of NZ_WMIG01000008.1, forward strand.
TCGCGGTCGTCAACTCGTTCACGCAATTCGTGCCGGGCCATGTCCACCTGAAGGACCTTGGCCAGCTGGTCGCGCGCGAGATCGAGGCCGCGGGCGGCGTCGCGAAGGAGTTCAACACCATCGCGGTCGATGACGGCATCGCCATGGGCCATGACGGCATGCTGTATTCGCTGCCCTCGCGCGAGATCATTGCCGACAGCGTCGAATATATGGTGAACGCGCATTGCGCCGATGCGATGGTCTGCATCTCGAACTGCGACAAGATCACCCCCGGCATGCTGAACGCGGCGATGCGGCTGAATATCCCCGCCGTATTCGTTTCCGGCGGGCCGATGGAGGCCGGCAAGGTCGTCATGCATGGCAAGACCCATGCGCTGGATCTGGTCGATGCCATGGTCGCCGCCGCAGACGACTCGGTTTCGGACGAGGATGTGCAGGTCATCGAGCGTTCGGCCTGTCCGACCTGCGGTTCCTGCTCGGGCATGTTTACCGCGAACTCGATGAACTGCCTGACCGAGGCGCTGGGTCTGTCGCTGCCGGGCAATGGCTCGACGCTGGCGACCCATTCCGATCGCAAGCGTCTGTTTGTCGAGGCTGGCCATCTGATCGTCGATCTGGCCCGCCGCCATTATGAGCAGAACGATTACAGCGTCCTGCCGCGCAATGTCGCCAACAAGAAGGCGTTTGAAAACGCCATGTCGCTGGACATCGCGATGGGCGGTTCGACCAACACGGTGCTGCATATCCTTGCCGCCGCGCATGAGGGTGGGATCGATTTCGACCTGAAGGATATCGACCAGCTCAGCCGCAAGGTGCCCTGCCTATCCAAGGTCGCCCCGGCCAAGCAGGACGTGCATATGGAGGATGTCCACCGGGCAGGCGGGATTATGGCGATCCTTGGCCAGCTGGAGCGGGGAGGCCTGATCCATCGCGACACGCCGACCGTCCACACCCCCACGCTGGGTGAGGCAATCGACCGCTGGGACATCAGCCGGACCGACAGCGAGACCGTGCACAACTTCTTCCGCGCAGCTCCGGGCGGTGTGCCGACGCAGGTTGCCTTCTCGCAGAGCGCCCGTTGGGATGAGCTGGACCTTGACCGGCAGAATGGCGTGATCCGCTCGGTCAACTCGCCCTTCACGGCGGATGGCGGGCTTGCGGTCCTGAAAGGCAATATCGCGCTGGACGGCTGCATCGTGAAGACGGCGGGGGTCGATGAATCGATCCTGAAATTCACCGGCCCGGCCGTGGTCTTTGAAAGCCAGGACGCGGCGGTCAGCGGCATTCTGGGCAACAAGGTCAAGGCGGGCGATGTGGTCGTCATCCGCTACGAAGGCCCCAAGGGCGGGCCCGGCATGCAGGAAATGCTGTATCCGACCAGCTACCTGAAATCGAAGGGTCTGGGCAAAGCCTGCGCGCTGATCACCGATGGCCGATTCTCGGGCGGGACTTCGGGTCTGTCGATCGGCCATGCCTCGCCCGAGGCGGCGCAGGGTGGCTTGATCGGGCTGGTCAAGAATGGCGACACGATCGCCATCGACATCCCGAACCGCACCATCGACCTGCTGGTGGATGAGGCCGAATTGGCAACGCGGCGCGCCGCGCAGGATGAACTGGGCTGGAAACCGGCCGAACCGCGCAAGCGCAATGTCACCACCGCGCTGAAAGCCTATGCGGCCTTCGCGTCGTCGGCCGACAGGGGTGCGGTTCGTATCCTGCCAGAGTAAAACAATCGTCCCCGCCCGCATCACGCAAGATGCGGGCGGGGGCTGACCAACTCAGGCGCTGTAACCTTTCAGGAACAGCCCGACCCGGCGCGTGATGTATTCCTCAAGCGCGTCGTCCGGCAGCGGCGGCATCATCAGCAGGCCGCGGCGCTGCTGGCCCGACAGGACCAGATCGATGAATTCGCTGCTGGCAGCCTCGCAATTGTCGATCTGCAAATCGCCACGCTCGACACGCTTGGTCAGGTATTCGGCCAATGTCCGGGCCGAGCGCATCGGGCCGGCCTGATAGACGGTGCGGGCCAGTTCGGGGAATTTCTCGCCCGTGCCAATGACCATGCGCATGGCGCGCATGACTTCAGTCTGCAGAAGCGTTTGCAGCATCTGGCGGGCGATTGCGTGCAATTCGTCGCTGACCGCTCCGGTGCCCGAGGCCATCTGGCGGATGACGGCTTGCAGGCGGCTGCATTCGCCCATCACCAGCGCCTGAAACATCGCTTCCTTGCTGTCGAAATAAACGTAGAGCGTGCCCTTGGACACGCCTGCGGCGCGGGCGACATCCTGCATGGACGCCGCGTCGAAGCCTTTCGTCATGAACATCTTTCTCGCGCCATCAAGGATTTGCTGGCGCTTGGGACTGTCCTCGACGGCAAGGGCTTTTTCCGCGATCTCGGTCATACTGGTCCGTTTCCGAATTCTGGTGACATTACCCCATTGAAATGGGGCTGCGCAGACCCAATTTCTAGATTGACCGAACGGTTCGGTCAATATTATTCTACCGCCTTCCCGGCCCGCGGAATCAGGGCCGCGCCCTCCCCATGCATGCCGATTTGCGGCACATCACGAAAAAGGCCGGATCATGGCAGTCTCCGATGACCAAATCACGCCCGCGCAAACCCCTGCGCCCAAGGCAAAGACGGGCAAGGCCAAGCGCATCCTGTCGGTCCTCGCGATCGCGGTGCTGGCCTTGGCCGGATATGAGGGCTGGCACTGGTTCAGCTATGGCCGTTTCCACGAGGAAACGGATGACGCCTATCTGCAGGCTGACCTGATCCAGCTGCAGGCCCGTGCAACCGGCTATGTCGCAGATATCATGGTCGAGCCCAACGCGCAGGTGGTCAAAGGGCAGGTGATCGCCCGCATCGACCCCGAGGATTACCAGCTGGCGCTGGAGCGGGCCCAGAACAGTCTGGCCACCGCGAAAAGCGCCGAAAGCCAGTTGCAGGCGCAGATCACCGCGGGCAAGGCCAGTATCGCGCAGGCCGAAGCCGCGATCCTTGCCGCCGGGGCCACGAATGACGGCGCGCAGAAATCCTATCACCGCGCCAAGGATCTCAAGAGCAGTTCGGCCGGGACACAGGCTGCGCTGGACGCCGCCGAGGCGACCGCCAAATCCGCCGCCGCTCAGGTGAAAAGCGCCGAGGCCGCCCTGTCGCAAGCGCAGGCAGAATTGACCGTGCTGCATGCCAAGGTGGACACCGCCCGTCTGGACGTGCGTTCGGCGGAAACCGCCGTACGTCAGGCGCAGCGCGATCTGGGCTTTACCGAAATCCGCGCGCCCTTTGATGGCGTGATGACCGAACGGCAGGTGGAAGTCGGTTCCTTCGTGACCACCGGCAGCCGCATCGGAACGCTGGTTCCTGTCAGCAAGGTCTATGTCGAGGCGAATTTCAAGGAAACGCAGATCGCGGATATCCATCCCGGTGCGCAGGTCTCGATCAGCGTCGATGCATGGCCGGATAAGCCGCTGAAAGGCAGCGTGGTCAGCATGACGGCGGGGACGGGTCAGGTCTTCAGCCTGCTGCCCGCGTCGAACGCGACCGGGAACTTCACCAAGGTCGTGCAGCGTGTGCCCGTCCGCATCGAGATCGATCCCGCCGACCGCGAGCACCTGCCGCTGCGTCCCGGCATGTCGGTCATCGCCCAGATCGATATCCGCACGGGTGAGCCGATGGCGGTGCTGCCTGCAACCCCGGCGCATCAGGATCAGCCCCACCTGCCGCAGGGCGATGCGATCAGTCAGAACCCGGCCCGACCCACCGACCAGCAGGTCGCCCGGACCGGAGGCTGACCGATGGCCGCCCCGGCCACCGCGGGCGGCGCGCCCGCTCAGGACCAGATTGATCCCCGCCGCCTGATCACCTTCCTGCTGATGGTGCTGGGGATGTTCATGGCGATTCTGGACATCCAGATCGTCTCGGCCTCGCTGCCAGAAATTCAGGCCGGGCTGGCCGCTTCGGGCGACGAGATCCAGTGGATCCAGACATCCTACCTGATTGCGGAGGTCATCATGATCCCGCTGTCGGGCTATCTGTCGCGGATGCTGTCGACGCGCTGGGTCTTTACCATCTCGGCGGGCGGGTTCACGTTGATGAGCCTGCTTTGCGGGCTGTCGACCTCGATCGGGGAAATGATCCTGTGGCGCTCGTTGCAGGGTTTTCTGGGCGGCGCGATGATCCCCACGGTCTTTGCCTGCGCCTATACGATCTTTCCGCGCTCCAAGATGCATATCGTCTCGCCGATGATCGGGCTGGTGGCGACGCTGGCGCCGACCATCGGGCCGACGCTGGGCGGCTATCTGACCGAGTTCCTCAGCTGGCACTGGCTGTTCTTCATCAACATCATCCCCGGCATCATCGTCACCGTCGCGGCCTTCACGCTGATCGACTTCGACAAGCCCGACCTGAGCCTGCTGAACAAGTTCGACTGGTGGGGCTTCCTGGGCCTCGCGCTGTTTCTGGGCGCGATGGAATATGTGCTGGAGGAAGGCGCGGGCGACGACTGGTTCGCCGATCATGTGATCGTCATCATGACCGCAGTGATGGTGGTGGGCGGGTTCCTGTTTTTCTGGCGGGCCTTTACCGCGGATGAGCCGATCGTCCGGCTGGACGCATTTGCCGACCGCAACTTTGCCATGGGGTCGCTGTTCTCATTCGGTCTGGGGATCGGGCTTTACGGGCTGATCTATATCTTCCCGGTCTATCTCTCGGCGGTGCGCGGCTATAACTCGCTGCAGATCGGTGAGACGATGATGGTTTCGGGGATCGCCATGTTCCTGACGGCACCGATTGCCGGGCGCTTCTCGCAGACATCTGACCCGCGGATCATGATGGGCATCGGCTTTGTCATGTTCTCGCTCAGCTGCTGGATGATGACCGGGCTGACCGAGGATTGGGATTATTGGGAGATCTTCGTGCCGCAGATCCTGCGCGGCGTGTCCCTGATGCTGTGCATGGTCCCGGTGTCGAACATCGCGCTGGGGATGCTGCCGCCCGATAAGGTCAAGAACGCCTCGGGTCTATTCAACCTGACGCGGAACCTTGGCGGTGCGGTCGGTCTGGCGCTGATCAACACCATCCTGACCAATCGTCAGGACTTCCACTTTGCCCGTCTGGCCGAAGGGGTCAGCGTGACCAGCGACGCGGCCCAAAAGGCGATCGGGATGCTGGAGCAGGCCTATTCCACGCTGGGCGATGCGGCCCATACCGCCGCCCTGTCGACGATTACCAGCATGGCCAAGCTGCAGGCCGTGGTCATGTCGCTGTCGGACATCTTCCTGATTCTGGCAGTATTGTTCCTGTCGCTGGGCGGGCTGCTGTTCTTTGTCGACAAGCCTGCCGCTGGCGGAGGAGGCGGCGACGCCCACTAAAGGGCGCCGCCGTTCAGGCTTAGCGGGCCATGCCGCCCAGGCTTTGCATCAGTTGCACCATGCTCAGGACGTTCATGATCTTCTGGGTCTTGTTGTCGACCTGATAGATGCTGTTGTTGTCCTGATAGTACTGGTACCCGGACTGCTGCTGCAGGTTGTACAGGCCCGGATTGCTGACGCGGCGATACTGGCGCGGGTCGAAGCGGTCGCCGGCACGCAGGGCGCGGTCGCGCTTGACATGGCCGGGGCGCAGGCATTCGCCCTTATGCGCGACCAGACCGGGCGGGCAGCCACGTTCCCATTCGCGGCGGGCCTGACGCCGCTTCCATTCGCGGTATTCCTCCTCGCTGCGATATTCGCGGCGGTCGTCGCGACGACGGTCATAACGATCATCGTCATAGCGGCGATCATAGCGGTGCTTGTGGTCGTGCTTGTCGTGACCGCGGCCATGACCGTCGGCGGAAGCGGTTCCGGCGATGGTTGCGATCAAAAGGGCAGAACCGAGAATGCGGCGAAGATTCATGATGGTTGTACAGACATAGAGTTGATGTGTGACCTTCGTGACGCAAGCGCCTGCCACTGGCAATGTGTCTTGATATTGCCCGGACATGCCTCGGCAATTCCCCGCCTGTCGTCATGGATCAGCCGTCGACCCGAACGCGATGAAGGGATTGATGCGGCAGCGTTTCTTTGAAACACATCGACCCGCTGGCCTGTCTGGGGGACAAGAATGCTGCAGGGAATTGCCGACTGGGACGCGGTTTACAAGAACGCCGAGAATATCGCTGACGGCGCATCGTGGCCGGGCCGCTGGGTCGAGCCCGCCCGGCTGCTTCGCGAGCGGCTTGAAGCCGAAGGGCGGGCCCGTCTGGGTCTGTCCTATGGACCGAAACTCCGCAATCGGTTTGATCTTTTCCTGCCATTGGGCGCGCCAAGGGGGTTGGTGGTCTTTGTCCATGGCGGCTTCTGGCTGGCGTTGGACCGCAGCTACTGGTCGCATATGGCGCAGGGACCGCTGGCGCATGGCTTTGCAGTGGCCATTCCCGAATATACCCTATGCCCCGAGGCCCGGATCAGCCAGATCACGCATGAGATCGGTGCAGCCATCACGGCGGCTGCGGCCAAGGTCGAGGGGCCGCTGCTGCTGGCCGGGCATTCCGCCGGGGGGCATCTGGTCAGCCGCATGGGCTGCGCGGATTCGCCGTTGGCGGACGATATCCGGTCGCGGCTTGCGCATGTGATGTCGGTCTCGGGGCTACATGATCTGCGGCCGCTGCAGCGCACCAGATATCGCGATCCGCTGCGCCTTGATGATGCCGAGGCCCTGCGCGAAAGCCCGGTTCTGCTGGACCCTTTGGAAGGGCTGCGCATCACCTGCTGGGTCGGAGGCATGGAGACATCCGAATTCCGCCGCCAATCTGCGCTTCTGGCGAATATCTGGCGGGGAATGGGCGCGGCGACCGATATGGTCGAGGAACCCGACCGGCATCATTTCAACATTCTCGACGGGTTGGCCCACGCGGACCACCCGATCACGCGCAGCCTGCTGACGCCGGCCTGATTGCGGTTGTGGTTCGTTCTGCGGACCCATTCGCGCGGGGCCCGAACTATTCTGCAGAGGATCGGGCTGAAGGCCACCCCGGCCAACCCCCGCATGATCGTGCCGCGAGCGACCGCAACTCCCAGCGGCACCCGGTTCGCCGCCCTTGCGCCCGGCGAAAACGACACGGCATTGCCGGATTGCGGGTGTTGTGGCGTTAGGGAGCGCCCAGCCCCTTCTAAGCGTGATCGTACGTAGTGGTGCCAACCTTTCAGCATGGTTGTGCACAAAGTGCTGACGGCACGAGTGATGTCGAAGCGAGTTTGCAGCGCTTATGCCAGCCTGTCCGAAGTGCGGCCTTGGGTATTCTTAAGAGTGGGTTTCATAGCAGTTAACGAGGACTCGGGAGCAGATAACGGCGCATGTCAGAATGGCGACGGCGGAGTTAATATCGGCCCGTCGCCGATGTCTGACGGCGAGCTAACGAAAGCGGGACAGCCAGACAAAGCTGCGCTCGAAAACCCAGGGATGCTGCGTGTGATACGGCGCTTGATCTCCCGTTCCGTGCAAGCCCGGTAGGAGCAGGGATAGTCGCAACTTTCGTCGGCATTTAGCTTTCCGGGCCGATGACGCGATCTGCCGCGCAGCGGTTCAAGCTTCGGGTTGCCGTGGATATATGTCCCACTCAGGCGCACCGTCAGCGTAGTGCCGCGACGTTCGTGACGAGATAACGCTTCCTTTCGGGGGCCCCGCGATCCTTCGGGTTAGTTGCGCTTGCGCACGTTGACGCTGCAGCGGCGGGTCTCCCCGGGCAGTTGTGTTGAGGCCATTTTGCACATCGATTTGCGCCAGGGGGGTACAGGTGCTGATTTCTGAGATGATCAGGTATAGCTGCCGCTGCTGTCCGACTTCGTGGGTATGTAGGTACTGCTGTCTCCCCCCCTTTACCTGCGATGCGATGAATAGGGTGATGGAACCGCGTACGGTATCTGCGCTGGAACTGGAAATGTTCACGCTTACCGACACCTTGCGGGCGGCGACGTCGGAATATTACTCGATCGGCATGACCTCCAGCGTTAACCGTCAATCCAACTGATGGCCCGCGAATTGTGGCCGCTGGATGAAAAGTTGCGGTCCGTATCGCCTCATCTTCTTGAGCCGAGGACATTTCTGGAACGTGTCGGTCTTGACGTTGGTGCCTTCCTAAAGCCCGTCGATCACGGTCCTTGCTAAGAGCGACCTCGCTATTCGCATTCTTAGCCTCGATGTCATTTCAATGAGCAGATTGCCTCTTTCATGATAGCGCCGTGGGGCACATAGCAGCGGCGATCCGTGCCGAGGTGACCGGTTGGAGCGTCGCCTTTTGTTTGGTCTCGATTGCAGTGGAGTGGGCGGACTTGGGCTGAGCAGCGCGGACGGTCTGCACTGGGACGTGTCGCAGATGCCTGGCAGCAATACGGATTGAATAAGGGGGTACAATAACGCGACGCGGCATATCCCCGGCGGCTTCCATCCGCGCGCCAAAGCTGTGGGTGGCTTAATGCGAACGCCGATTAAACATCTGTCGCAAGGAAAGCGATCGAAGCTCTCATGCCCCCGACGAAATTGTACTGGCCAGACTGCGTAGCGCTGCCAATGCCTGGATGCGCTGATCGCCGCTGGCCTCGTCGGGATGCTCGATATAGGCGCAGGTCAGCACACCGTAAGCATCCTGTCCCGGCCCCAGCAGGGGCACGCTGATATCCGTCACGCCCATCATCTGGCCCGAAGGTTCCATGCGGAAACCCTGCGTGCGGACATGGTCCAGATGCGGCAAAATCGAGGCCAGCCGCGAATCGGCCTGTTGCACGCCCCAGTGGCCCAGCGTCTGGGCCAGCCGCTCGGGGTGCTGGAAGGCCAGCAGGGTCAGGCCTGAACTGGTGGTGAACAGATTGACCTGACCGCCAAGGCGGGCGCGGAACTCCCAATGTCCGGTCGGGCTGGCCTGCGCCACGACGATTCCGCTGCCCTGTTCAGGCACGACAAGGTGGCAGGACTGGCGTTGCGCGCGCGCGAATTCGTCCATCAATGGCTGGGCCTCGGCCACCAGACGGCGCAGCGGCGGATGGCGGGTCGCCAGCAGGAACAGCCGCATGGTCAGGGCATAGCGGTCGCCGCCCTCGATCCTTGTGACATAGCCCCGCGCGACCAAACGCTCCAGCATTCGATAGATTTGAGAAGGGCTTAGCCCAAGTTCCTTGACAATTTCGGCCCGTGTCAGCCCGCGCGCCTGATCGGCCAGCACCTCAAGGATATCCAACCCCTTGTCCAGCGCGGGGGCGCGATAGCGGTCAACCGCAATGTCTTCGCTGTCCTCGGTCATTCCCGGCCCTCCCCTGCCAGTTGGCCCTCAGAAAAGGCTTGCCACAAATATTCATATGTGGATAGCATGTTCATATAAGAACCAAGCAAAAGACAAGGGGAGGTGTCTGATGCGGCTGAAGGACAAGGTCATTCTGGTGACCGCCGCTGGGCAGGGGATTGGTCGTGCCACGGCGCAGGCTATGGCTGCCGAAGGTGCAAGGGTCATCGCCACCGACATCAACGCCGACCTTCTGAAGGGCCTCGACGGGATCGAAACCGCCGTTCTGGACGTGACCGATGCCGAGGCGATCAAGGCCCTCGCGGCCAAGGTCGGGCCGCTGGACGGGCTGTTCAACTGCGCCGGCGTCGTCCATAACGGCGCGCTGCTGGATATCGACGACAAGGACTGGGATTTCGCCTTTTCCCTGAACGTTACCGCGATGATGCGTCTGTGCCGCGCGGTGCTGCCGGGCATGCTGGAGCGCGCCGGGCAGACCGGTACGGCGTCCATCGTCAACATGGCCTCAATGGCCAGCTCGATCAAAGGTTTTGCCAACCGCACCGCCTATGGCGCGTCGAAGGCCGCCGTGATCGGCCTGACCAAGGCGATTGCCGCCGATTACGTCAAGCAGGGCATCCGCTGCAACGCGCTTTGCCCTGGCACTGTCGACACGCCCAGCTTGCGTGGACGGATCGCGGCCTCGGCCGATCCGGTGCAGGCGGAAAAGGACTTCATCGCCCGTCAGCCGATGGGACGACTGGCCACGGTCGAGGACATCGCGCCGATGGTCGTCTATCTTCTGTCGGATGAAAGCCGCTTCGTCTCGGGGCAGGCCATGCTGGTCGACGGAGGCGTGACGATCTGATCCACCCGTTTCGCAGCCAGGGGAGGGGCGGCGATGCAGAGACTGGACGCACATTGCCACTTCTGGCGGCTGGACCGGGGCGATTACGGCTGGCTTGACGGACAGGGTGGGCCGCTACAGCCCATCCGCCGCGATTTCGCGCCCAAGGATCATCCGGGGGGCGGGTCGGTCATCGCTGTTCAGGCCGCGCCGACGCTGGCCGAGACCGACTATCTGCTGTCGCTGCCCAGTCCGCGGATCATCGGGGTGGTGGGCTGGGTCGATTTGACCTCTGCTGCCGCTGTGGACGACCTGACCGCGCGGGCGACGAATCCTCGGTTCCGGGGCATCCGTCCGATGCTGCAGGACATCGCCGATACCGAATGGCTGCTGTCCGCGCCGCGTGCGGATGCGCTGGCGGCGCTGCCCCGGCTGGGCCTGACCTTTGATGCCTTGGTGACAGAGCGCCACCTGCCCATATTGGCGCGTTTTGCCGATGCCAATCCGGATCTGGCCATTGTCATCGACCATGCCGCAAAACCTCAGCCCGGCGACCGTCCGGACTGGGAGGCTGGGATGAAGAAGCTGGCCGGACAGGGGCATCATTGCAAACTGTCGGGCCTGATGACCGAGCTTTCGCCCGAAGGCTTGCGCGATCCGCTGGCGGCGCTGCGCCCGATCGTCGGGCAATTGCTGGACTGGTTCGGTCCTGATCGCCTGATCTGGGGCAGCGACTGGCCGGTGCTGACTCTGGCCGCGCCCTATCCCGACTGGCTGGCACTGACCGATGAACTTCTGGACCAACTGACGCCCGCGGAACGGGTGGCGATCATGGGCGGAAACGCCATGCGCTTTTACGGGGTGGAACCATGACCGAACTGGTGCGGATGGAGGGGATCGACAAGCGCTTTCCCGGCGTCCATGCCCTGAAATCCGTCGGCTTCGACCTGCGCGCGGGCGAGGTCCACGCGCTGATGGGCGAAAACGGCGCGGGTAAATCGACGCTGATGAAGATCCTGTCGGGCGTCTATCACCCGGATGAGGGCCGCATTCTGGTCGACCGGACCGAGGTCGCTGTGCCCACGCCCCGGGCCGCGCAGGATCTGGGCATCGGCATCATCCATCAGGAACTGGCGCTGATGCGCGACCTGACGGTGGCGCAAAACATCTGGATCGGGCGCGAGCCGCGCCTGTCCTTTGGCCGCCTGGATGAGGCCAAGCTGAACGCAGATGCCGCCGCGATCTTTGACGCCATGCATATCCGCATGGACCCGCGCGCCATCGTCGGTGGGCTGACCATTGCACGCCAACAGATGGTCGAGATCGCCAAGGCGCTCAGCTACCGCTCTCGTGTGCTGATCATGGATGAGCCGACTGCCGCCCTGAACGATGCCGAGATCGCCGAGCTGTTCGCCATCATCCGCAAGCTCAAGGCCGAGGGCGTTGGCGTCATCTATATCAGCCACAAGATGGATGAGATCAAACGCATCTCGGACCGGGTGACGGTGATGCGGGACGGGGCCTATGTCGGCACGGTCGAGGCTGCCGATACGCCGATTTCCACGATCATCTCGATGATGGTAGGCCGCGAGCTCAGCGATGAGACGGCCATCATTCCCGACCTGTCCGGCGCGGAAACCGCGCTGGAGGTCAGCCACCTGTCCCGAGGGCATGAGCTGAAGGACATCAGCTTTTCCCTGAAAAAGGGCGAGATTCTGGGCTTTGCCGGGCTGATGGGGGCAGGGCGGACGGAATTGGCCCGCGCAATTTTCGGCGCGGAACCGGCCGATCACGGCGAAATCCGCGTCCACGGCAAGGCTCAGCAGATCCGCACCCCGGCCGATGCGGTCAGTGCGGGCATTGGCTACTTGTCCGAAGATCGCAAGCATTACGGTCTGGCACTGGGGATGGATGTGCGGGCCAATATCGCCATGGCCAGCCTGCCGCGATACGCTGATCGCTTCGGCCGTATAGATGAGCCCGAACTGGGTCGCATTGCCCGCCGCTACATCCAGACGCTCAGCATCCGGACCCCCGGCGACCGGCAGGAATTGCGGCTGCTGTCAGGCGGCAACCAGCAAAAGGTGGTCATCGCGAAATGGCTGCTGCGCGATTGCGACATCCTGATCTTTGACGAACCCACACGCGGCATCGACGTGGGCGCCAAGGCCGAAATCTATCGCCTGCTGAATGAACTGGCCGCATCGGGCAAGGCGATCATCGTCATCTCCAGCGAATTGCCCGAGGTCCTGCGGCTGTCGCACCGGATCGCGGTGATGTGCGAAGGGCGGCTGACCGGCATCCTGCCCGGCGGCGCCTCGCAAGAGGAAATCATGGCTCTGGCCACCAAACGAGAGGGGCTTGCCGCAGAATGACGCTCGAGGACACCACAAACATGAGCGAGAAGCAGGTCCGCCGTGGCGCGGCCCAACAAAAGCTGCTGGCCTTCGCCAGCCTGATCGTGCTGGTCATCGGCTTCTCGCTGGCCAGCCCGCGCTTCTTTCAGATCGACAATATCATGTCGATCCTGCAGGCCACCTCGGTCAACGGGGTGCTGGCGGTGGGGGTGACGATGATCATCATCACCGGCGGCATCGACCTGTCCATCGGGACGCTGATGACCTTCTGCGCGGTGATGACGGGGGTGGTGCTGACATGGATGGGCGCGCCGCTGCTGGTCGGCGTCGCGACCGGCATGGCCACCGGCGCGCTTTGCGGGCTGATTTCCGGCACGCTGGTCGCCAAGGCCAAGATCCCGCCCTTCATTGCCACATTGGGGATGATGCTGGTCCTCAAGGGCATGTCGCTGATCGTTACCGGCACCAAGCCGATCTATTTCAACGATACCGAGGGCTATACCGACATCTCGACCGGCTCGCTGGTCGGCATGGTCATCCCGCAATTTCCGCTGCCGAATGGGGTGCTGATCCTGTTCGTGGTCGCAGGCATCATCGCATGGGTGCTGGGCCGCACCGTGCTGGGCCGCTACACCTTTGCGCTGGGTTCCAACGAGGAGGCCGTCCGCCTGTCCGGCGTCAACACGGACCGCTGGAAGATGGCGATCTATGCGCTGGCCGGGGCGATCTGCGGCATCGCGGGCATTCTGATCTCTAGCCGGTTGAACTCGGCCCAGCCCGCGCTGGGTCTGGGATACGAACTTGAGGCCATCGCGGCGGTGGTTATCGGCGGCACCTCGCTTTCCGGCGGGCGCGGCACGATCACCGGCACGCTGATCGGCGCGCTGATCATGTCGGTGCTGACCAATGGATTGCGTGTGCTGTCGGTTGCGCCCGAATGGCAGACCGTCGTCACCGGCATCATCATCATTGTGGCCGTCTATGCCGACCAGCTTCGCCGCCGCTCGGCCAACTGATTTCACCGTGAACATCAGGGAGGAAAACATGTTCACAAGACGCAGACTGATCGGCGCGGCTACCGCGCTGGCATTGATGGCCGGGGCGGGTCAAGGCGCGCTTGCCCAGGATAAGCTGTATATCCCGCTGATTTCCAAGGGGTTCCAGCACCAGTTCTGGCAGGCGGTCAAGCTGGGGGCCGACAAAGCCGGGGCGGAACTTGGGGTCGATGTGACCTTCGAGGGGCCGGATAACGAAACCCAGGTCGACAAGCAGATCGACATGCTGGCTGCGGCTTTGGCCAAGCAGCCCGCCGCCGTCGGCATCGCCGCACTGGACAGCCAGGCCGTGATCCCGCTGCTGAAGAAGGCGCAAGAGGCCAAGATCCCGGTGATCGCCTTCGACTCGGGTGTGGACAGCGATATTCCGGTTGCCACCGCCTCGACCGACAACATGGCCGCCGCCGCGATGGCCGCCGACAAGATGGGCGAACTGATCGGTGGCGAAGGCAAGATCGCCGTCGTGGCCCACAGCCAGACCTCGTTGACCGGCGTGCATCGCCGGGACGGGTTCGTGAACGAGATCAAGGAGAAATTCCCCAAGATCGAGATCGTGACCGTCGAATATGGCGATGGCGACCACCTGAAATCGACCGAGATCACCAAGGCGATCCTGGCCGCCAATCCCGATATCAAGGGCATCTTCGGCTCGAACGAGGGCTCGGCCATCGGCGTGCTGAACGGCGTGCGCGAGATGGGGGCCAAGGTCGTGGTGATCGGCTTCGACTCGGGCAAGGCGCAGAAGGATGCGATCCGCTCGGGCGAGATGGCCGGTGCCATTACCCAGAACCCGGTTGGAATCGGCTATGAAACCGTCAAGGCCGCCGTCGCTGTCTCGAAAGGCGAAACCGTGCCGAAAAACGTCGATACCGGCTTCTACTGGTACGACAAGTCGAACATCGACGCGCCGGAAATCGCGGCGGTCCTTTACGACTGATACCCCTCGCCGGGGGCGTCCTGCCCCCGGCCCATTCCATGAGGACAAGATGAAGCTTCCGAGCAACGGCCGGCTTGGCCGAGAGGTGAAGGCATGACCAAGATCACCGGCCTGCGCACCGTCGATGTGCGTTTCCCGACCAGCCAGCATCTGGACGGCTCGGACGCGATGAACCCGGACCCGGATTATTCCGCCGCCTATGTCGTGCTGGAAACCGATGGCCCGCATGAGGGCCACGGCCTGACCTTCACCATCGGTCGCGGGAACGAAATCTGCGTGGCCTCGATCGAGGCGCTGCGCCCCATCGTCAGCGGCCTCGATCTGGGCTGGATCGCGCAGGATATGGGGCGGTTCTGGCGGCACATCACGTCGGACAGCCAGTTGCGCTGGATCGGCCCCGACAAGGGCGCGATCCATCTGGCGACCGGTGCGGTGGTCAATGCCGTCTGGGATCTATGGGCGAAATCCGAGGGCAAGCCGGTCTGGCAATTGGTGGCCGAGATGTCGCCTACTGAACTGGTCCGCTGCATCGACTTCCGCTACCTGACCGATTGCATCACCCCCGAATGGGCGCTGGAATTCCTGACCGCTCAGGCTGCGGGCAAGTCGGATCGCATCGCGACCCTCAAGGTCGAGGGCTATCCCTGCTACACCACCAGCGCCGGCTGGCTTGGCTATGACGACGATAAGCTGCGCCGCCTGTGCCGCGAGGCCGTCGATGCCGGTTTCCGCCATATCAAGATGAAGGTCGGTCGCGATCTGGATGACGACATCCGCCGCCTGACCATCGCCCGCGATGAGGTCGGCCCGGACGTCAACCTGATGATCGACGCGAACCAAGTCTGGGAGGTCGATCAGGCCATCGACTGGGTCGGCAAGCTGTCCTTCGCCAAGCCGTGGTTCATCGAGGAACCGACCAGCCCCGATGATGTCGAGGGTCATCGCAAGATCCGTGAGGGCGTGGCCCCGGTTCAGGTCGCCACTGGCGAGATGTGCCAGAACCGGATCATGTTCAAGCAGTTCATCATGCGCGGCGCGATCGACGTGGTGCAGATCGACTCATGCCGCATGGGTGGCTTGAACGAGGTGCTGGCCGTCATGCTGATGGCCGCGAAATACGGCCTCATGGTCTGCCCCCATGCCGGAGGCGTGGGCCTGTGCGAATATGTCCAGCACATGTCGATGATCGACTACCTGTGCATCGCCGGCACGCGCGAGGGGCGGGTCATCGAATATGTCGACCACCTGCATGAGCATTTCCTTGATCCCTGCACGATTGTCGACGCGGCCTATATGCCGCCGTCCATGCCCGGCTTTTCCATCGAGATGAAGCCGGAAAGCCTTGAAACATACCGATTCAAGGGGGCGTGATGGATCTGCATCTGCAAGGCAAGGTAATCGTCGTTACCGGCGGCGGCTCGGGCATCGGCGCGGGCATCACCGAGGTTCTGTCCGAGGAAGGGGCGCGGGTGGTGATCGTCGCCCGCCGCGCGCCTGATGCCGAATGGCTGGCGCAGCGAGGGGCGGATTTCGTGCAGGCTGAACTGTCGGATGACGCCGCCTGCCGCGCTGCGGTGGACACCATCCATCAGCGGCATGGCAAGGTTTACGGCTTGGTGAACAATGCCGGTGCGAATGACGGGGTGGGGCTGGACAAGGGGCCGGACGCCTTCCGCGCCAGCCTCGACCAGAACCTGATCCATTACTACATGATGGTGCATCTGCTGCGGGACGACCTGCGCGCCACGACCGGCGCGGTGGTCAATATCAGCTCCAAGACCGCGCTGACCGGGCAGGGGGGAACCTCGGCCTATGTGGCGGCCAAGGCGGCGCAGCTGGGCATGACCCGCGAATGGGCAGTGGAATTCCTGCCCGATGGCGTGCGCGTCAATGCCATCGTCGTGGCCGAGGTGATGACGCCGCTATATCGTCGGTGGCTGGACACAATGCCTGACCCGGATACGCGGCTGGCCGAGATCACCCGCAATATCCCGCTGGGCGGTCGCATGACCACCGCGCGCGAGATTGCGGATTGTTGCGCCTTTTTGCTGTCGGACCGCGCCAGCCATATGACAGGGCAATGGCTGCACCCGGATGGCGGCTATGTGCATCTGGACCGGGCGGTGCAACCCTTGGCTTAACTGGCCTTGCCGGGCAGTTCTGCCGTGACCAGTTCATTGCTGACGCTCAGCGTGTCGCCGTTGCGCGAGAAGCAATAGCTTTCGCCCTTGTGGCCGGGCAGCGAGAAGCTGACCGCGTCGCCGTCATGCAACTCCATCTCCACCCGCTTGGGCTGGCCTTCGGCGTCCTTGCCAATATAGGCGGCATGGACGCGATAGCCGGCATCCCGCGATTTGGTGAAATAAACCGCCATGTCTGTTTCGGTGCCGGGCAGGGTCGCGCCCTGCAGGGGCTTGTTTAAGGTGATTTCCCCGGCATTGGCGGCAAAGGGGGCAAGGGCGATGGCCAAGGCAAGGATAGCGGGCTTCACGTCATTCTCCTGATTTGTAGGTCTTGCTGGACAGGTGGCGCGATGTGCCGCAAAACTCAAATCGATCCAAGCTATGACGGACATAAGCGGAATGGATTTTCAGCCCCGGGACCTTGGTTTACTGGTGTCGCTGGATGTGCTGCTGGCGGAACGTAGCGTCACTTTGGCGGCGCGAAGGCTGGGGATCAGCCAACCCGCGATGTCGGCGCAGCTGTCGCGACTGCGGCAGGTCTTTGGCGATGACCTGCTGGTCGGCAATGCGCATGGCATGTCGCTGACCCTGCGGGCCGAAAATATGCGCCAACCTCTGGGCGAGGCGATCGACAAGCTGCGGACGCTGGTCTCGCGCGAGTCAAGCTTCGATCCCGAAACCGACAGCCGGCATTTCCGCATCTCGGGGACGGATCTGTCGCTCAGCGTGCTTCTGCCGCGCCTGATGTCGGAACTGGCCGCTCGCGCGCCCGGTGTCACCATCGAGGCCGTGCCGATGGCGCTTGACCTGTTGGCCGGCCGCATGGAGCGGGGCGAACTGGATTTTGCCGTCACCAGCGCCGAGAATGCGCCGCAGCACTTCCCGGCACGCCTTCTGGCCGAGGAGCATTTCCGCGTGATCTGGAGCGCCGATCATCCCGAGTTGCGTGGCCCACCTGATCTGGAACAGTTCTGCCGGTTGCAGCATGTCGTGGCGCTGGCTCCGGGCGGCGGCATTCGCGATGAGGTGGATGATGCCCTGTTCCGCATCGGCAAGACGCGCGAGGTCGGCGCGCGCGTGCCAAGCTTCCTGCTGGTGCTGCCGATCATCCGCGCGACCCGGATGATCGCGGTGGTGCCTGGACGGTTGGTCGAATCCCAGCCCGAAGGACTGAACATCGCCGCTCCGCCCCTTGATCTGCCGAATTTTCAGGTTTTCCTCAGCTGGCATCGTCGATTGCATCAGGATGCCGCCTGCCAGTGGTTTCGCCGCCTGATTGCCGAAACGGTGGCGGGTGGCCCGGTCGAGGACTGACCGGGCCAGTGGCGGTCAACTAAGCAGGTGCACCAACCACAGGGTAATGACCGGGAAGGCGACAAGGATCACGATCCGCACCATGTCGCTGATCAGGAAAGGCAGCACCCCACGGAAGCTTTCCAGCATTGGGACATCCTTGGCCATTCCGTTGATGACAAAGACGTTCATTCCGACGGGCGGGGTGATGAGCCCGACCTCGACCACGACCACGGCCAGAATGCCGAACCAGATCAGGGTGTCCTCGCGGCTCATGCCGAAATCGAGACCCGCGATGATCGGGTAAAAGATCGGGATGGTCAGCAGCAGCATGGACATGGAATCCATCACGCAGCCAAGCGCCAGATACAGCAGCAGGATCGCGCCCAGCACCAGCATCGGCGACAGGCCCATGTTCTGGATCGCCTGCGCCGCCAGCATCGGGGTCTGGGTCTGCGCAAGGAAGGCGTTGAACATCTCGGCCCCCAGCATGATCAGAAAGATCATCCCCGAGGTCTGGGCAGTGCCGCGCAGGCAGGCCATCAGCCCGGTTAGCCGCATCCCGCCATGCAGGATCGCCAGCACGCCCGCGCCGAATGCACCGACCGCCGCACCCTCGGTGGGGGTGAACCAGCCGCGATACATGCCGACGATGACCAGTGCAAAGATCAGGATGATCGACCATGTCTCGCGCAGCGCGGCAATGCGTTCGGGCCACGCGACGCGGGGACCGGCAGGGCCTTCCTCGGGGCGATAGCGGACATAGATCGCGACGGCGATCATGTAGCCGATGGCCGCCAGCACGCCGGGGATCATTGCGGCCACGAACATCTTGGCGATGCTCTGTTCGGCCATCAGCGCGTAAAGCACCAGAATGACCGAGGGCGGGATCAGGATGCCCAAGGTGCCGCCCGCCGCCAGCGAACCGGTCGACAGCGCGCCCGAGTAATTGTAGCGCCGCATCTCGGGCAGGGCGACCTGACCCATGGTGGCTGCGGTTGCCAGCGAACTGCCGCAGATCGCGCCAAAGGCCGCGCAGCCGCCGATCGAAGCCATGGCCAGCCCGCCCTTGCGATGGCCCAGAAAGGCTGCGGCGGTGCGAAACAGCGCGCGGCTCATCCCGGCCTTGGTCGCGAATTCGCCCATCAGCACGAACAGCGGAATGACCGACAGCGAATAGGTCGAGAACTGATAATAGGTCGAGGTTTTCAGGAAGGCGAGCAGCGGCATCGCACCGGTGAACAACGCATAGCCCCCGATCCCCACCGACAGCATCGCGACTCCGATGGGGATGCGGATGGCCATCAACGCAAGCAGCGCGGCAAAACCCATCAGCCCGGCGGCGATCCCGGTCATGCCCGCGCCCCCCGGATATGGCCGAGGAATGTCGCGGCGCAGGTTGCCACCAGCAGCGTCATGGCGGGCAGGATCACGGTGAAGCTGATCCAGATCGGCAGGCGCAGGACCATGGTCTGTTCGCCATATTGGCGCATCTCGGCCGCGCCGTGACACAGCCGCCACAGCAGCAGCGCGGCGATCAGCAGGTAAAGCAGGTCGCCAATGGCCTCAAGGATGTGGTTCACGCGCGGCCCGGTCTTCTGGGTGAAGAAATCGACCAGCACATTGCCGCCATTCACCTGACACCATGGCAAAAAGCAGAAAATCGCAATGGCGCTGCCCACCTCGACCAACTCAAAATCGCCGGGGATGGGTTTGCCGGTGGCCGCGCGCAGGATGACACTGGTGACGGTCATCAGCATCATCGCCAGCAGCGTTGCTCCGCCCAGCCCGGCGAAGAACCGGCAAAGGGCGGCCAGCCAGCCGGGCACCGCGACGGATTGCGCGTGTTCGGTCAGTGTTTCGGCTGTCATGTCGCCCTCCGTCACGTCACTTGCCCTTGGCCGCAGCCAGCATCGCGCGGGCGTCGTCCAGCATTGCCTGACCGTCATGACCGGCATCGGTCATCGATTTCACCCAGGCATCGACGACAGGCTGGGTTGCACCCTGCCATTCGGCCAGATCGACCTCGGGGATGACGGTGATCTTGCCACCCGCATCGATCGCCTTTTGGCGCTCGGCTGCTTCGGCGGCGTCAAAGGCCTTGCCTGCCATGTCGGCCAGCGCCGCGCCCGTATTTTCGTCGATGACCTTCTTCAGATCGTCGGGCAGGGCGTCATACTTGGCCTGGTTCATCACCAGCGCCATGACCGAGGTCGACAGCCCGCCATTCTCGGCCCCGAATTCGGCATGATCCTTGGTCACGCTTTCGATCCGAAGCGAGCCAAAGACCTCCCACGGGATCACCGCGCCATCGATGACGCCGGTGGTCAGGGCCTGCGCGATTTCCGGCACCGGCATACCGATGGGGTTCGCGCCAAGCGCGGCCAGCCCGTCCGTCATCATCCGCGAAGGGGTGCGGATCTTCAGCCCGCCCAGATCGGCTTGGGCCGCGACCGGCTTGTCCTTGGTATGGACCTTATAAGCGGCGGGGGCGTGGATCAGCAGCGGATGCACGTCCTTCAACTCATCGCCCATATACTTCGCCTGATACTGCTGCAGTGCCGCAGTGGTCTGGGTGGCGCTGCCGGACAGGAAGGGCAGTTCGAACACTTCCGAGATCGGGAATCGGCCCGGCGTATAGCCCAGCAGCGTCCACGAAATATCAACCACGCCGTCGCGGGCCTGATCGAAAAGCTGTGGTGGCTTGCCCCCCAACTGCATCGAGGGGAACAGCTGGACATCGATCCGGCCACCCGATTTTTCCTCGATCAGCTTTTCCCACGGCGCCAGCACGTCTTTGTGCATCGGTGCCTCGGCCGACAGGAAGTGATGTACGCGCAGCGTGACCTCCTGCGCGGTGGCAGATCCGGCAACCGCAATCGCGGCAATCCCGGCAAGCAGGATCGTTTTCATCCTCAGTTCCTCCCTCTTGTCCTGATTATTCTGGGGTTCCCGCGCGGTCCCGCGTCATGGCGGTGATGGGACCCGGAAGGCTACCGGGCATGGCTATGGCCGCCACGCTTCGGTGCGCGTTCAGCGCCACAAGCTGCCTGCATCCGACAATGCAAGATTGCGCAGATTGCACCTTTTTCTTCCTCCCTATCAAAGGATTGCATGTAGCGAATGAAATGTAAAATGCGGTAATCGACAGTTTGATTATCAAAATTGACAAGCAACGGACCCAACCCATGGACCGCCGCATCAAGCTTCGACACTTGCAGGCCTTCGTCGAAATCGTGCGCTGTCGCAGCCTCAAGCGCGCGGCCGAAGGGCTGCATCTGACCCAGCCCGCAATCTCTCGCGCATTGTCAGAACTTGAGGAGATCGTCGGTGCGGCGCTGCTGGTTCGGGGGCGGGCAGGGGTGACACTGACCCCGCAGGGCGAGTTGCTGCATAACTTCGCCCAGGCCAGCCTGACCTCGCTGGAACAGGGTTTGGCGGGGTTGCGCGGTTTTGCCCCCGAAACGGATACGTCGCTGCGCATTGGCGCGCTGCCCTCGGTGGCGGCGCGCTTGCTGCCGCAGGTGGTGTTGGAGATCGCCTCGGTTGCGCCGGGACTGCGACTGAACATCATCGATGGCTCGCACCTGCACCTGACGCGCCTGCTCAATGACAAGGAGTTGGACATGGTCATCGGCCGCATGGGCGAGCCCGAGGCGATGCGCGGCCTGAGTTTCACCCAGCTTTACATGGAGGAAGTTGCGATCGTCGTCCGGCCCGGCCATCCGATCCTGAACGCGCCGGACCTGCGCCGGATCGGCGATTGGCCGGTGATCTATCCGCCGCATTCGGCGGCGATCCGTCCGATCGTGCGGCGTCTGTTGATCTCGCAGGGGGTGGCGTTGCCGCATAACCGGATCGAAAGCGTGTCGGTCGGCTTCGGGCGGGCGCATGTACTGGGCAGCGACGCGATCTGGTTCATCTCGGCCGGAGTGGTCGCACGCGAGATCGCCGAGGGGCAATTGGTGCGTCTGCCGGTCGATACCAGCGCGACACGGGGCGCGGTCGGGCTGATGATGCGGGCAGGCGATCCCGATACCACGGAACGGCGACTGTTTGCGCAGGCCATCGACCGGGTGATCCGCCGGTTGGGGCTGGCGCGAAATGTCTAGAGCTCCGGCGGAATTTCGCGCCCGCAAGCGGGGCAACCGGCGATGCTCCGCCCAGTTCCTGTTCGTGATGGACGCGGGTTTTTTGTCGGTCTAGGGTTGTCATCAAAATCCGGACTGCGGGCTGTTCGCGTTCGGGATAACAGGCAGAGACAGGCGTGCAGTCACAGCGAAGCGAGGCGACCG
>NZ_WMIG01000009.1 GCF_009711205.1 Paracoccus litorisediminis
AAATCTCGGCAACTGATGTGCCTTCCTCGCCCTGCTTCAGAATGAACGCCTTCTGCGCTTCCGTGAACTTCGATGCCTTCATCGTTTTCAGTTCCTGTCCCAGCCGGGGAAGGTTAGCCGAAAACTCCAGCTTCAAACGGTCCAGTTTCGAGGGGGCAGAGCAGAAGCCCGGAAACTCCAGTTCCCGGCGTTCCCAAATTGGTTGGCGGGGCAGCAGCAGTTTCACTGCGTGCACTTTGGTGAGGATATTTTGGGGCACGCTTCCCTGCCAACCTAAACCCTCCATCAAGGATGGACATTACTATCCCGGTAGAGGGCGAGGTGAGAGAAGACCTTCTTGGAGCTGTGTTGAGCGTCGTCGAAGCCGAGGCAGGAATTGGTCGACATGAGGAGAATGAGCCGAATCGTGAGGCCACCTGCGTTGGTATGAGCCAAGCGGCGTTCATATCGCAAGCGTCCGAAATGCATCCGCTTCTGGGCCATGCTCTCGCTTGGATCGCGGTAGTCATTGTCTGCGATCGAATGCGCTGCCGCTAAGTGCATCTAGCGCATGGGCGAAGAAGCTGGTCCTGCCGAAATTCCCGGACTTCAATGCCAGTGCGATGCCACGTTTCTGGCTGATCAGGATCGGCACGCCGGAATCTATCTCGGGACCGATGCGCAGATCGCCAAGGTCGAGCGCTTGGGCCACGGCACCAGAGGTTTCGCCACCGGCGACGACAAGGCGCCTGACTCCGCCGTCAACGAGCTGCCGGGCCGTGTCGGCAAACAGCTCGTCCAACCTGCCCGCGACGGCTTCCCGGCCATATCGCGTCTGGGTAGCGGCGACCTCATGGGGATTGCCAGAGGAAAAGGCCAAGGGCTGCTTGCCGACATTCTGGCGAAAGAAACCGATCAGATCATGGCTCGTCGTGATGCCATTCATCACATCGTCGACCGAAATGGCGAGAGCCGGATGGTCGCGCCGATGAACCTCGATCTGGTCGCGGGTGGCACCCGAGCAGGAGCCGGCGAGAATGGCCTCGGGACCGGTCACGCCTTCGAAGCGGGTCGCGGTCCCTGCCGCTAGCCCGGCCCGGATGAAGTTCGCGGGCAGACCGATGGCGATACCCGAGCCGCCGGTGATCAAAGGGGCCCAGGCCGCCGCCCGACCCAACGTGACCAGATCTTCGTCGGTGGACGCATCGGCGATGGCAAGCGTTTCACCCTTTGCCGCCGCCGCGCGCAGGGCCGTGGCGACAGCCTCGGAACCGGCGCGCACGACAGCGGCAGGCACCAGCCCGACCGGGGCCTTTGACTGACGGCCAAGCCAGCGGCGAATATCGGCGTCGCGCATGGGCGTCAGCGGATGGTTCTGCATGCCGGATTCGTTCAAAGGGCGGTCGTGCACGAAAAGATGGCCTTGATGCACGCTGCGGCCAAGCGTCGGAAACGCCGGACAGGCAATGACGCCAGCCACGCCAAGCGCATCGGCCAGCGCCTCGGCAACCGGGCCGATATTGCCTTCTGGCGTTGAATCGAAGGTCGAGCAATATTTGAAGACAATCTGCCGACAGCCTTGGGCCTGCAACCATTTAAGCGCCACCAGAGACTGCGCCACTGCCTGATCGACAGGGATCGACCGGGTCTTGAGGGACACCACACCGGCCTCGATTGCCGGATCGGCCTGCCTGTCCGGCACGCCCATATATTGCGCCACGACCAGCCCCCCAGCCTGACCCGTCACGTCGGGCATCCCCTTGGCCAGAGTATTGGCGATGTCGCCCGCTCCGGTGAAATCGTCCGCAATGACCCCCAGCAGCATGGTCAGTCCCCTGTCACCAACCCGCGCATGCGGGTCACCGCCGCGTCGGGGGCAGAAAGCACCGGTATATTCACGACCGCCCGCACCGCCTCGGCCGCGCGCGAGGTCGAGAAATGCGCCAGCATGATCGCATCGTGCTGACCCAGTTCCGGCGCGCGCGCGGCGATCAGCCGGTTGTGGCTTGTGGCATTGCCCTTTTTCAGAAGGTCATTGGCGTCGCTGACGACAATCGTGTCGAGCATCGCCTTGCTGCCGGTCTGCGCGACGAAGGCCTCGAATTCATTCGTCATCGTCGGAACCGCCGGTGCGAAGGTCGCGAGCATCCCGATGTTGCCCCCCGCCGCAATGGCCGCACGAAACATCGCCTCATTAGGTTTCAGCACCGGGATCGGCAGCGCCTTGGCCATGCGATCAATCGCCGGACCGAAGGCCGAGCAGGTCACCAAGATGCCATCCGCACCGATCCGGTGCGCATAGCGACCGAAATCGACGAAGCGGTCAATCAGCCCCTCGGACAGGTCGGCCCCCTCTTTGGCGCGATCGATGCTCAATGCGTCGTCCAGCAAATTCACCGCCTCGGCCTCGGGCCAGTGCCGCGACATCGCCTGGTTCACCGGCTCCATGGCAACAGGTGTCGCGTGAAAAAGGACGATGCGCGGGGCGGGCATCAGGCGGTCTCCAACGGGTCGGTCGGGGACATTGCTGCGGATGTCAGGAAGGTCCGATCCTGCTGACGCCTTAGCGCCCAAAGAGGCGAGCCTTCTGGTTCCTCGACCATTTCATAGGTGATCAGCGTGCCTGCCGGGATGTCCCTGATGGCGCGGTTGCCGACCAGCAGATGCGCGCAGGCCGCATTGCCCATTGCGACCGGAATTGCCGGGACGATGCGGGCGGTCAGCTGCGGACTGTGGTCATTGCCAAAGACCTCGCCCGCCTTGATGTCGCGCGCGGCCACCTTCACCAGATCGTAGCGCGGCAGATAGTCGTCCGAACCGGTATCGATGCCAAGCAGACCGGCCATCAGGATCGAGCTTGATGTCTCGACGCCGCACAGATGATAGGGCCGGTAAATGACGGCAGCGGTATCGTCGTAATTGGCGATCTGCCCCTTGGTGGTCAGCACATGGTTCGAATAGGCATTGTCGCAGCGCACCACCAGAAAGACGCCGCCGCCAAGACCGGACTCGGCAGGCGCACGCAGACAGGTCGCAAGGTCGATCTTGCCCGCCCGGTCGAAAACTCCTCCATGCGCCTGCTCGCAATAGGCGACCGGAATTTCCGTAACGCGCAGCGGCGCATGAACAAGCGTATCCACCGCCGGTTCCAGCCCGGTGTAATTGGCGGCGATCGTCATTTCGCAAAGATCATATGAGCCGGGCTGCGGCAGTTTGGCCAATATTCTGGCGCGCTGCGCGACATATTCCGCCGTCCGCCCCTGAGGGATCATCTGCAGGAATTCGCGATCCTCGGGCGCGATGATGATCGAGGCCTGATAGGGCGCATGGATCGGCTTGTCGGTGATGATGCGGGCCTCGCCGGTCGCCTCGTCATAGATGAACTCGCCATCCGTCGCCTTGCCGCCGCTGATCACCGACAGACCGACGGATTTCGCCCATTCGTAAAGCTGGATCAGCAGACCGTGCTGATCGCCGTCAACCGGGGTGTAGACGACGCCCGCTTCCTTCGCCAATTTCTTCAGCATCGGCCCGACCGTCACGTCGCAATCCTTGGTGATCATCGCGACATGCTTGCCGTTCTTGATCGCCCGCAGCGCATAGACCACGCTTGCCTCGGGGATGCCGGTGCTTTCGCAGACGATATCGACCGAGGGCAGGTCCGCCACCAGCAACGGCTTGTCGGTATAGACCCGTTTGCCATCATCGATGGCGCTTTGGGCGATCTCAACGCTGTCGGCATAGACCAGCGTGGACGGATCGAACCCGGCCTTCAGATAGGCGCCCTTGGCCGCATCAAGCGACAGATCCGCAACCACGACAACGGACAGGCGCGGCGTATGGGGGTCTTGGGTGACGATCGCGGTGCCGTAATTGCCCGCACCGATGACGCCCGCACGGACATGGTCCTTTTTGGCGAATTTCGAATAAAGGTGGTGATAGACCATGGCATCGGTCTCCGCTCTGGTTTCAGATGGGGGGATCGGGCAGCGAAGGACGGTCAGGGACCGACCTTCGGCGTCAGTTCAGGGTGGTCGGCAGGCGCGTGCCGTGCGCGCCGGTTCATCCACCACGGCAGGATGATCAAGGCGGCCGTAAGCGCGAAGATGACCAGCGCAATCGGGCTTTGGAAAAACACGCCGACATCGCCGTCGGAGCCGATCAATGTGCGGCGGATGCCGCGTTCAAGGATGGGACCAAGGATCATGCCAAGCACCAGCGGCACCGGCGGATAATCCAGCTTCATCATGATGTAGCCGACGACCCCGAAACCGATGGCCAGCAGGACCTGGAACATCGAATTGTCGATCGAATAGATGCCGAACATCACGATGGCCATCACCGCAGGGAACAGGAATCCCGGTTTCACGAAGGCGGCGGTGGCAAGGATCGGCGTCAGCAGAATGGTGATGGCGACCAACGCCAGATTGCCGATGTAGAAGCTGCCAAAGATCGTCCAGACAAATGTAGACTGGGTCTGGAACAGCATCGGGCCCGGCTGCAGCCCGATCATCAGCAAGCCCCCCATCAGTACCGCAGTCGTCCCCGAGCCCGGAATGCCCAGGGCAAACATCGGGATCATATTGCCGTAAGAGGCGCTGTTATTGGCGGCCTCGGGCGCTGCCACGCCCTCCATCGCGCCCTTGCCGAAACGCTCGGGGTGTTTGGCGAAGCGCTTGGCGAAGGCATAGGAAATCATCGTCGCCGCCGTTGCGCCCGCACCCGGAAGCACGCCGACAAAGAAGCCGATGAGCGAGCCCGAGATTAGCTCGCGCCAGCAGCGCAGGGTCTCGCGCACATTCGGCAAAAGCTCGCGGAACCGGAAGCGGGCACGATTTGTCTCATCCTCCGATACGGGGGCTGTGGCATACATCTCGGCCAGACCGAACAACCCGACGGCAAGGATCGAGAACTCGATGCCATCGAACAGGTAAATGCTGCCGAATTCGAAACGGGGCACGCCCATGATCGGATCAAGGCCGATCGTCCCGATCCAAAGCCCGCCAAACAGCGAAACACCGGCTTTGAGCGGGTCCCTTCCGCCAAGCACGCTGACCAGCGACAGCGAAAAGATCATCAGCGCGGTCATCTCGATCGGGCCGAAGGCAATCGCGGCGCGTGCAATGGTCGTGGCGAAGGCCGTCAGCAGCAGCAGCCCGATCAGGCCACCCACGAAGGATGCGGCAATGCTGATGCCAAGTGCCGGTCCCGCCTTGCCTTGCTTCGCAAGCTGGTAGCCGTCGATCACGGTCATCGTCGCCGAGGCATCGCCCGGAATACCCAGCAGGATCGCGGTCACCGCGCCGCCATATTGCGCGCCGTAATAGACCGCACCAAGTGCCGCGATGGCAGCCGTCCCGTCAAATCCGACGGCGACCGGCAACAGGATCGCCACGCCGGCAGTCGGCCCAAGCCCCGGCAGCGCGCCGATGAACAGGCCGATGACTGAGCCGATGAAGATGGCCAGCAGGATGGAGGGCTCGGATGCGGCCGCCAGCCCGTTGAAAAGAAGTCCCCAAGCCTCGAACATGATGATCTACCTTCCGCGCTTAAAGCAGGGGGACGGCAAGCAGGCTGCCGAAAACGACGTAGAGGATTGCGGTCATCACCGCCGAGACGACGGCCAGAATGCTGTAGAACCTTGAATTTCGCGGGCCAAAGATCGCGCCAATGGCAAGCATCAGCAAAAACCCGGCAGCGATCATGCCGATAAGGCCAGACAGCCAGACAAAGGCGATCATCGCGACGGTGCAAAGCACAACCCGGACGATCTCGGCCTTGCCGATGGTTTCGATCAGCTCCAAGCGCCGGACTGCGTTGAACAGATTTGCGCCCGAGAAGATCAGAATGCCAAGCCCGATCCAGAAGGGAAAGAAGCCCGCGGATGGGTTGCCTTCCTCGATATAGCCGTAGCCCATGCCCTGATAGGCGACATAGGCGCCAAACAGGATGAGCAGCGCCGAAACGGCAATGTCGGCGTGGCGAATTTTGACCATGTTATCCTCCCTGCGGTGACGACCGGCCAAGCTGGCCGGCCGCTTCGATCCTGTCCGGCCTACTTGGCCAGTCCAAGGTCGCGCATGACGCTTTCATAGCGGGCGCTGGTCTCGACCATCGCGGCTCCGAATTCGGCGCTGTTCAGATAAAGCGGGGTTTCGTTGAAGCGGTCGACATATTGGGCCTGCCATTCCGGGCTTTCGGCGACGGTCTTCAAGATGCCTTCCCAATAGGCGACGGTTTCGGCGGGCACGCCCGAGGGCATGATGATGCCGCGCAGCTGCGTGTGGACGATGTCATAGCCCAGTTCCTTGAAGGTCGGCACTTCGGCAAGCGAGGTCATCCGCTCGGGCGAGGTCACCGCCAGCGGTCGAAGTGTGCCCGCCTTGACCTGCTCAAGGATCTCGTTCGGATTGCCGTAAAGCAGATCAAGATGCCCACCAAGGATCGCGGCAATGACCTCGCCCTCGCCATCATAGGGCACCACCTTGATATCGGTGCCGAGCTGCTTGTTGGTGATATGCGCAAGGATTGCCGGGTCAGAGACGGCACCTGCGGTGCCGATCTTCAGCCCCTTGGCGGCCTTCAGGTCGTCGATGGTCTTGATCGGCGAGGTATTGGCCACCGCAAGGATATAGGGCGAGCGTGCAATGGCCGCGAGCGGCGTGAAATTCTTGTAGTTAATCGGCATCTTACCCAGCAATGGCGTGGTGAAGAAGCTGACGCCGACGCCGCCCAGCGTATAGGAATTCCCCTCTTGCGCGTTGATGTAGCTGTAGCCGACCGCACCCGACCCGCCGGTGCGGTTCTCGACCAGAATGTTCACCGGGATAAGCTGCTTTTCCTGAATGACCTTGGCCAGCGTGCGCGCCAGAATGTCGCTGCCGCCGCCAACGCCGGCGGTCACGACATATTGGATGTCCTTGGCCGGATAGTCGGATGCCTGCGCGGCGGTGATCGCAAATTGCGATGCCGTCAGAAGTGCTGCGCAACCGATCGCGAATGCGCGACGGGTCACGCCCCTCATGTTCGAACCCATGTTTTCCTCCCGGGTCGAACGCCCCCGCCGGTTTCTCCTCCCAGCACATTCGACCGAATGACAATTCGCGGACACCCGCGACAAGATGAAGCCTAGCGATTGCCTTCTGGCAGAACAAACCACAAAATCATCACGATTGGTCTGGTTTGCAAACCAATAGAATGGGGGCCCCGTGGACATCATCGGCAATATCAACATGAAGGTGTTGCAGACGTTTCTGGTGGTGGCCGAGGAAGGCAGTTTCCGTTCCGCCGCCGAGAAGCTGCACCGTTCGCATTCGGCGGTCAGCGCACAGATCATGCAGATCGAGGCCCAGCTTGGCGTCGCCCTGTTCGAACGCACGACGCGCAGCGTGAAGCTGACGTCCGAAGGGGCGCATCTGCGCGACAGCACCAGAAAGGCGTTCTACGAGATCCATCTTGGCCTGCGCCGCATTCGCGAGGAAAACGATGCCAAGCGCGGCCAGCTGTCCTTGGCCTGTTCGTCGCATATGGCCTCGATCCACCTGCCCCCGGTGCTGACCGAATTCGTTCGGACCTATCCCGGCATTGCCGTCACCGTCAGGGAACTGACGTCGAAAGACCTGTATGAGGCGCTACGGCAGAAAGAAGTCGATTTCGCCGTCGGCCCCGAGGATCAGGACGAGGCCTTCGATTTCACCACGATCATGGTCGAGCCGTTGCAGGCCTTGGTGCCGCATCACTTCCTTGACGGGCCGCGCGACAGCATCACCTTGGCCGAGCTTTCACAGCTGCCGATGCTCGTGCAAACTCAGGCGACGGCAGTGCGCAGAATGCTGGACGCGGCCATGCGCGCCAAGGGGCTGGACCTGCCGACGCGCTATCAGTTCATTCAGGCCGAGACTATCATGGCGATGGCCGAGGCTGGTCTGGGGGTCGCCGTCCAGCCCGCCACCCGGCTTGCCAAGGCCAATCTCAAGGCGACAGTGATCCTTGATATCACCGAGCCGACCATCACCCGCAGCATGGCGCTGATCACGCTGCGAAATCAGCGCCTGTCGCCCGCCGCCCAAAACCTTGCCGACAAGATTGTGGACGATGTCCGCTCGACGACCGGATTCGTCGCGGAAGGTCTGGAATAAGAAACGGCCACTCCGGCGATATGGCCCACGGCTTAGCCAACAGAAATCACACCTATTTCGGACGGCGAAGCAGCAAGACCACGGGCGTCATCGCAAGGATCATGACCCCCATCAGCCAGAAGCAATCGCTATAGGTCATGACCAGCGCCTGCCGCTCGATCAGGCTGGACAGCTGGGCGATGGCGCGCAGCTTTGCGGTGGCCGCGTCGATGCCTTGGCTTACCCCGTCCGCGGCCAGCCGCGCCTGTCCGGCCAGCGAATTCGCGGTCAGCGTCTCGCGAATGGCATCCGAATGAACCGCGCTGCGCTGGTCAATGACGACGCCGCTTAAAGCCAGGCCCATGGAGCCGCCCAGATTGCGCGCCATGCTGTAAATGCCCGCCCCGTCAGCGGCATTCTCGCGCCCGATGGCGGCCATGGACACCTGATTAAGCGGCATCGAGGCCAGAATTTGGCCGACCCCGCGCAGCAATTGCGAGACGGTGAAATCCGACCCGGCGCTGTCGGGACTAAGCCCGATATCGACAAAGCAGCTTGCCGCGTAGCAGACCAGACCCAGCGCGACCATGACCCTCGCATCGAAGCGGCCGATGACGCGGGGCAAAATGGGCACGAGCAGGAATACCGGAACCGCCGAAAGCGCCATGACTGCCCCAGCCTGCCGCGGATTATACCCGGCGATGGTGCTGAGAAACTGCGGCAGGATGAAGGTCGCGCCATAGGACGCCGCACCGACCGCCATCGCAATCAGCGCGGCGCTGGAGAATGCGCGGTTCCCAAGCAGGGACAGCTTGATGACCGGATCGGCGCTGGTCCTTTGCGACAGCAGAAGAATGGCGAAACCCAGCAGCGAGGCCAGCGTCAGGCCAAGGATGGTCGGGGATTCAAACCAGCCGTCGCGCTGGCCCTCTTCAAAAACGACGGTCAGGCAGCTGAAGGCCAGCGTCATGCCAAGAATGCCCCACCAATCCGCCTTCGCCAAAAGGCCCAGATTGGCCCTTTGCCGGGGAAGGCCGACCAGCAGCAGTACGGCCAGCGCGATGCCGACCGGCAGGTTCAGGAAGAAGCACCAGCGCCAGCTGACCTCTTCGGCCAGATAGCCGCCAAGCACCGGCCCAAGAATGGGGCCGATCAGGACGATGATGCCGAAAATGCTCATCCCGACCGGCATCTGGCGCGCGGGTAATCGGGTGCGGACGATGACCTGCGCCGTAGGGATCAGGGCGCCGCCGAAAAAGCCCTGCCCGATGCGCCCGATGATCATGGCAAGCAGGCTGCCGGATAAACCGCAGAAGATCGAGAACAGCACGAAGGCCGTGGTGGTCACCAGCAGCAGCGTCCGCAACCCAAGCAGGCGGGTGAACCATGCCGTCAGCGGGATCATGATCACTTCGGCGACCAGATAGCCGGTGCCGATCCACGTGCCCTCGGTGCCGCTGGCCCCGATCGCGCCTTGGATCTGCGGCAAGGCGGTGTTCGTGATCGAGATATCCAGCGTCGCCATCAGCGCGCCGACCGCGCCAGCGACGACAGCGATCCAATCGGTCAGGCCCGCCGTTTCGGGACCGGGCCCGGTCGGGGCGGTCATCTGCCCGGTCATTGTCCTGATGCCAGCTTCATATACTCGGTCGCGCCGGTATCGACCGAGACTTCTATCGACAGGCCCGGCAACAGCGGTGGCAGACCGGTCGGGCCGGGCTCAAGCCTGATGCGGACGGGAACGCGCTGGACGATCTTGGTGAAATTGCCGGTGGCATTCTCGGGCGGTAGCAGGGCGAATTGCGCCCCGGTTCCGGGGGCGAAACTGTCGACGATCCCGGTCAGCTTCAGATCGGGATAGGCGTCGATGTCGATGCTGACGGGCTGCCCCGCGCGCATATCCGCGATCTGCGTTTCCTTGAAATTGGCGACCAGATAGATGTCGTCGGTCGGCACGATGGTCAGCAGCGGCGTCCCCGGCTGGACGAACTGGCCAAGTTGCGCCGAGCGGTCGCCCAGCCGTCCCGAGATGGCGGCGCGCAGGACCGTGTCCTCAAGGTCTATCTTGGCCCGCCCAAGGCTTTCCCGGGCAGCGGCTAGGTCCGCCTGAGCTTTCTCGACCTGCGCCTTCAGGGCCGTGGTCTGCTGGCGGGCCTCGTCCAATACGGCCTGCTTCAGATGGGTGATGGACCCGGCCTGATCCAGCGAGGTCCGTGCCCGCTCGACCTTTTGCTGGCTTTCGACCCCACGGGCCGCCAATGGCGACATCCGGTCGAAATCCTTTTGGGCCAGCTTGGCATCCTCGGCAGCGCTTTCCAGATCGGCCTGCGCCTGCGCAATGACCGAGGCCTGACTTGCAAGATCGGCCTGACTTTTCACCAGCTCGGCCTTGCGGCCATCGACGGTGGCCCTAGCCTCGCGCATTGCGAATTCGTAGCGGCGCGGGTCGATCTTCAGCAAAGGCTGGCCTGCAACCACCTCTTGGTTGTCCGCGACATAGATCTGGTCGATCTTGCCCGAGACCACCGGCGCCATCGAAACCTTGTCAGCTCGCAGATAGGCATTGTCGGTGCGCTCGATGAAGCGCCCGTTCGCGTACCAATCATAGAAGAAGAACCCGCCGATGATCACGGCAATGACCAGCAGCACGGCTAGAACTTGCCGCACCCGGCTACGTTTCTGCGGAATCGCCATCTGGGCCGCAGTGATGGATTGCGGGGATAGGTTTGCGTTCATCTGCGGCTGGCCTGACATTGACGGGAATGGCTAAATTATTCCAATTGGAACATTTCTGTCAATTGGCAAAAGTTTTCCGATTGGAATAATTTCCCAGCCCGTGCTACCCTTCGCCCTGCAAGGAGGTGTCGATGACCAGTTTAAGAAGACGCAACGCCGAGAGCGGCTATGCCCGTGGCGAGGAAACGCGGGCAAAGATCATCGAGACCGCGATTACCCTTTTTGGAGAGAAGGGCTTTGCGGGCGTCTCGACCCGTGAGATTGCCGGTACAGCAGGCGTGCCTGCCCCCTCGATCCAGTATTATTTCGAGAACAAGGAAGGGCTTTACCAAGCCTGTGTCGACAATCTGCACATGTCCGCCTGGGAAGCGGTCGGCCCGGTCATTGCCGAGGTTGAAACCCTGCTGGCGGACAAGGCGGATAGCGACAGGCTGATCGACGGCTATTGCCGGATCTTGGAAAGACTTGCAGATTTCCTGTTCGCCATGCCCGACGCTGGCAGCCGCGCGCTGTTCGTGGCCCAGCACCGCGCCCTGACGAACTGGCAGAAAAGCACGCCTTCGGGTCAGCAGGCCACCGGCCGCCGGATTCAGGATTGCTGCGCCGCCGTGGTTGCACGGATTGCCGGTGGCCTTTCTCCGGAGGATAGCAAGATCGTCTCGACCACGGTCAATGGCCAGCTGATGATCGTTCATCTTGCCCGCGATCATGTCGAGGACATGCTGGGCTGGACCGAGATCACCTCCGCGCGGAACGAGGCGCTGAAATCGGTGGTCAGACGCCAGACCACCCTGCTTCTGAATTCCTACCGGTCAGGGTGACGGAGCCTTGCCACGCGGGAAAGTGACCCCCCGCATGGAAAGCAGATAATGGTTAGACGCATTGTTCTCAGGCCGGGACGGCCTCGGCGGGGTCGGGACGGACGATCACGGTGGTGGCCACCGGATAGAATTCCTCGCCCGGCATGCCGACGCGGCGGGCATGTTCGCGGATCGCCTCACCGTTCATCGCCTCATAGATGCAGAAGGTGCCGATGCGCCCGTCGGGTTCGTGAACCACATAGCTGCGGATCCAGCGCAGTTGATCGGACATCTCATCATTGCCGATCCGGGCCGATTTTGCCCCGGCCATTTCCAGATCCGCAAGAGAGGCCCAAGCACTGGGGCGGCGGATGACGTATAGCTGCATGTGACTATTCCCTTGTCGGGCCGGTATATCCGGCCATTGCGGTTCAACCGCGCCATTGACGCGAGAGACCAGAATATCAGCGAGGGCCGCCGCTGATCCTTATCGCCGGCTGATCCTTGGCCGATGCTGCGCCGCCCACCCGCAGGGATCAGTTCGGGACTGGTGCCGCCAGCGCCCCGGCTTCGAGTTGCAACCGGGGTGAGCCGATGCGCTCGGCGCTGCGCAGACAGGCCGAGATTTCAGCCCGCGCTGCCATCTCGTCGCCCGCGCGCAGATACAGCCGCGCAAGGTCAAGCCGCACCCGCGCCGCGTGATACTCGATCCCGGCGCCGGTCCAAAGCTGACGCGCCAGCATCAGGAAACGCGCGGCCTCGGGGTCTTCGGGGTCCAGCCAATAGCGGGCCTCGTTCATCAGCGCATGCGCGGCGGGCTGGCTCCAGCGGCCCGGCTGGGATTGCAACTCATCCAGTGCGGCACGCGCCACATCACCGCGACCAGCAAGCGCCGCGATCCGCGCCTTATGCGCCAGCAGCATGCCGCGCCGTTGCAGGTGATACCAGCTCGCGCCCGACAGCGTGCGGTCCAGCGCGGCCAATGCGGACTCGTGTTGACCGGTTTCGGCCAGCAAGAAGGCATTGCCCGGCTCGGCATCCCAGCCGCTGGCATAGGCGGCGGCGAAATCGGCCCGCGCCCCGTCCAGATCGCCCATCATCGCGCGCAGATCGCCGCGCACGCGATAACCTTCCCCGATCGAGAAGGCCTCTTCGTCGGACAGCTTCGGGATTGCCGTCTCGATCGCCTGCAAGGCCTCGGGCAGGCGGCGCTGCGTGCCAAGGATCTCGGCGCGGTGCAAATCACATGAGCCGGGCACCTCGGCAAAGCTTGCGGCGCACCAAGTCTCAAAGCCAATGCTCCATTGCCGCGCCCGCGCCCAATCCGAGAAGGTCCGGCAGCTCCATAAGATATTGCAATAGACAAGGCTGCCGGTCACGGGATCGACCTGACTGGACAGCGCGATGGCGGCGGCATGGTTCTGCTGGTCGATCCCTTGCGCGGTATCGCCAAGCGCGATGTTGTAAAAGCCCTCATAGGTCAGGGTCAGCGCGATCAGCCCGGCATCGCCACAGATGCGGGCGGCTTCGCTGGCGCGCATCGACAGCGACAAGGCCTCATCCGCGCGACCCGAAAAGGTCGCAAGGCGCGAGCGCATCCACAGCAGATAGGCGGCCAGACGCGGATGCTGATGGCTGCCCGCCAGCGCCTCGGCGCGATCCAGCCAGCCTGCGGCGGCGGCGGGGGCGCTGCGCTCAAGTTCCAGCTTCGCAATGGTCACCGCCGCTCGGGCGGCAAGCTCGGGGCGGTCCTCGGCCAGATGCGCGGCAACCCCGCGGATCAACACCGGGATCGCCTCGAAGGGACGCCCCCGGCATTCCACCGCAAAGGCCCAAAGATCAAGATCCGCCCCGCCCAAACCGCCATGCCCGTCCAGCGCCTCGAACCGTTGCACCAATCCGGCCCAGTCGTGCAGGCGGGCGAGGTCTGCGGCCTCGATGCGGTTGTCCGGGACAGGGTCCGTCATCGCATCCAGGTGCCCCAGCCCGGGCCGATCCAGCGCGAAACGGTAGCCATGGCGCACGAAGCTGCGGATCGCGTCGCCCATGCCGCCCGGTTCAAGCGCGCGACGCGCCAGACTGACCAAGCGCTGCAAGGATGCCTCGGTGACGATGACATCGGGCCACAGCGCGTCCATCAGCTCATCCTTGGGTACGACCCGGCCCGCATTGCGCAACAGATGTGCGAGCAGGTCGAAGACAAGGGGCTGCACCTTCTGGTCGGCCCCATTCAGGTGCAGGCTGCGCGCATCCTCGTCCAGTTCGAAGGCGCCGAAACGGTGGATCATGGCGATTGTCCCGGGCGGGCGGACCCATGCGGCGATGATACGCCAAAGATAAGGCGCTGATAAGGACGCTGGGCGAGGCCCGGATGTAGGTCCTTGGGCATTGCGGCAGGGCCGCGTTGCACAGCGACAGGATATCCCGATGACCCGTCATGTTCGACCATCATTTCCCACCATCCCCGGCATGGCGGTTGCCGTCCCGGTTCCCGAACCCGTCCCGCCAGCGGCGTGCCGCAGGTCGCGGCCTGAAGGCTGGCTTTGGGGCCTTGGCGCCGCCGTGATCTGGAGCGGGTGGTGGACCGTCACCCGCATCGGCGCAAGCGGCGGCCTGCCCGCGCCGGATCTTGCCGCGCTGCGCTTTGGCATCTCGGGGGTGCTGCTGCTGCCGCTGGCTTGGCGCATGCGCCTGACGATCCGCAAGGCGGGCACCGCGAACCTGTTCTTCATGGCGGTCGGGGCTGGTGCGCCCTATGCGCTGGTGGCGGCGACGGGGGTCAGGCTGGCCTCGGCCGGAACCGGAGGCGCGGTCACCGTCGGGCTGATGCCGCTGTTCACCACGGCGCTGGCCGTGCCCCTGCTGGGCGAACGGATGACACGCGGGCAAGTCGCGGGGCTAGGCTGCATTCTGACCGGCGTCGCCTGTATCGCCTTGCAAAGCATAGGTGGCCCGCATGGACGCGCGGGGCTGGGGCTTTTCATCCTTGGGGCCATGATGTGGTCGGGCTATGCCGTGGCAATGCGCCGCTCGGGCCTGCCAGCGATGGTCGCGGCGGCGGTGGTCTGTCTGGCCTCGCTGCTGCTGTATCTGCCGGGCTGGATGATCCTGCGCGGCCCCGGAACCCTGCTGGCCGCCGCGCCATCCGACCTGATGTTGCAGGCCGTTTATCAATCCCTGCTTTCCGCGATCGCGGCGCTTTACTGCTTCAGCCGCGCTGTCCACCTGCTGGGCGCGGCGCGGGCCTCGGTCTTTGCGGCGCTTGTGCCCGGCCTTTCGGTCCTCATCGCCGCGCTGGTCCTGCATGAGGTCCCGGGCCTTTGGCAGGCGGGCGGCGCGGCCCTGCTCTCGGTCGGGGCGGTGGTTGCGGGTGGCGCGTCTGCCAAGATGTCCCTACCCGGCTTCGGTCTTCTGGCGCGGGTATGGGCAGGCTGGCGACACCGCCATCAGATCGCAGCGACCCGCCGCGCCCTTTCGCGGCTCTCGGATACGGGGCTGAAGGATATCGGCCTGCACCGCTCGGAACTTATCGGAAGCGGTTTCCACAAACGCTGATCCCAGCGAACATCTGAACGAAAGGAACAGGACATGACCGGGTTACATGCATCCATTCTTGACACCATCGGCAACACGCCGGTCGTGCGCCTTGCGCGGCTGGCCCCCGAGGGCGTCGAAATCTATGCCAAGCTTGAGGCCTTCAACCCCCTCGGTTCGGTCAAGGACCGGATGGCCTTGGGCATCATCAATGAGGCCGAGCGGACCGGCGCCCTTCGCCCCGGCCAGACCGTGATCGAGGCGACCAGCGGCAATACCGGCATCGGCCTTGCCATGGTCTGCGCCCGCAAGGGCTATCCGCTGGTCGTGGTCATGGCCGAAAACTTCTCGGTCGAGCGGCGCCGGTTGATGCGCTTTCTGGGCGCAAAAGTGGTGCTGACGCCGGCCTCGGAAAAGGGCTCGGGCATGGTCGACAAGGCGCGCGAGCTGGCCGCCACGCATGGCTGGTTCTGGACCCGGCAATTCGACAATGAGGCCAATGCCCAGACCCATAGCCGCACCACCGCCCGAGAGATTTTACGGGATTTCGGCGGAAACGGACCGGATTATTTCGTCACCGGGTCCGGCACCGGCGGCACGCTGAAAGGTGTGGCCAAGGTGCTGCGGGCGGAAAGTCCAGCGACACGGATCATTCTGGCCGAGCCCGAAAACGCCCCGATGCTGGCCAGCGGGCTGGCCCAGCCCTTTCGCGCGGATGGCAGGCCCGAGAGCCATCCGCATTTCCGCCCCCATCCGATGCAAGGCTGGTCGCCGGATTTCATCCCTGACCTGACCCGCGACGCGATGGCGGCCGGATGGGTCGATGCGGTCCAACCTGTCTCGGGGGCCGAGGCGATCCGGCTTGCGCGCGAACTGGCGCGGCAAGAGGGGATCTTTTGCGGCATCTCGGCCGGGGCGACGCTTGCCGCGGCATTGGTCGTGGCCCGGACGGCGCAGCCGGGCAGCCGGATCCTGTTCATGGTCCCCGATACCGGAGAACGCTACCTCTCCACCCCGCTTTTCGAGCAGATCGGACAGGAGATGGACAAGGATGAACGGGCGATTTCGGAATCGACGTCGCTGTGCCGTTTCGGCGCGCCCGCCGCGCGGCCCGCAACCGCCGCACAGCCGATCCCGCACCCCTCGACGCAGGCGCGCGACTTCGTCGAGGCCGCGATCACCTCGCGCGATCAGCCCGTGGTGATGTTCGCGCTGGAATGGTGCGAGTTTTCGTGGTCGGTCCGACGCTTCCTGCAGGATCTTGGCGTGGCCTATCGTTCGGTCGATCTCGACTCGGTCGAGATGCAGGCCAGCGCGTCCGAAATTCGGCGGGCCCTGCACTATCGGACCGGGCAACCGACAATCCCGCAAGTCTTTATCGGCGGAACCCATATCGGCGGCGCAACCGACCTGCTGGCCCAGCATGATCGCGGTGATCTGTTGCCGCTTCTGGCCAAGGCGGGCATCCAGCCCACGGACCCCAAGGCGCTGAACGCGCTCGGCTACCTGCCAAAATGGCAAGCGGCAAGGCCGACGGCGCAACTGACAAGCGATGGAGTTTGATCCGGGCGCGGGCAGGCTGCGATGAGAAGGCCGACCCTACGTGCCGCGCTGGTCTGCGGCGCGCCCGAATTCCCCAGATGAACGACGTCGAGAAGAGGGATTGGCAAGCTTTTGGGCATGATTGAGCCGGGTGCTTTGTTAGGCGCTCATTTCGACCGCATAGCCGCTCCAGAGGTCGAAAGCATCGGCTCTGGCATGACGGTACGAGGCAGCGGGCGAAAGACAGTATTGATCTGGTCGTGGGCTGCCAAAAACCTTTGGGCCTGCCTGGGTAAGTTGAACCGCCCCATGATTTTCTCGGGCCTTCGGGTTGGCCTGTACGATCCCTCGATCCGGTTGTTCATGCCCTTGCGCGTGCGATGATCCGTACCTGACACAATGTCACGAACCGGTTTGAGGTAGCTGCGCAATTGATCCGTCATGATGACACGTGGCTCGCAGAACCGGGTGATCAGCCTTGTCAGAAAGCGCTTTGCGCGCTGTGGCTAGATAAGGATATCAAGCACACATCCGCTGCCCGCCACAGCCAGTATTTCCGCCGCGCCTGATGCAGGCAGCAAAATGGCGGCCGAAGCAGTTTACCCATTGGCGAATGGTTTCCCGGCTGACCGTCACATCACCTCCGCAAGCAGGTCCTCGACATCGGCAGCGCTTAGCCCAAAGCGGTGATACAGCCAGACGACATAGGTGATGATCTGACGAGGAAAACCGAAGCCTTTCAGGAGTGGTAATGTCGATCGCATCACCATGTCCGTGCTCTAATCGGACGAAAGATCGCAAAAATTTGGCATTGCCGGTCTCGCTGCCCCCGAAGGCTCGGCAAGCTAGGTGTTGTCCCACAGTTTGATGGTGCAATCCTTTCGAATGAATGGAAGCCATATGGGACAAGTCCGTCGCGAAGCGACACGACCACGGACGCCGTGCGAGCAGCAATACAGCGCTTCGACCGTGGCACTGAATCTGTAGCCTTGCCTCGAACGTGCCCATGAAGGCCATGGCCAGATTGTCAGGATACTTCGCCGCTGAAACAGCTGTTCAGTTCGCCCAGCGGCGCGCCGATTGAGGCATCAAGTCCGGGAATCGAGGCAGGAAATTTCGTCGAATGTCCAACCTGAGCTCTGCACCAAAACCCCGCATGGAAGGAAGCAGCATATCACTGGGATATGCTGCGAGCGGAGGGTTTGTTCGCGAGACGAACCAGCCCTCTGGGAGATCCGTCGCCGATCGGCCACGTCGTTGATCTGGGACGGTAGCAAACCACCGATCACGCTGATGAACGGCTCAGGCGCGGTTCCGCCACCTGACGCGCACCGACAGCCCTGCAGCGTAAAGACCGATGATCTTGTCGTAGAGACCGTCGATCCGGGTCTGACCCTTCACAACCAATTCCGGCTCGGAACTGCCGTCCTGGTCGCGAAGCACTGAAAGCGGCACTTCACCCGCTTCGTGGCAACACCATTCCTCCGGTCGGTCTGTTCAGGGGGCGACCCGCGCCGGCCTCATAGCCCAGATGCGCCGTCAATTCGGCACCCAGCATTTGTTCCATCAGCTAGACCTTCTGCTACTTCATAAGCCTGTCGCTCAGCAGATACTCAGGTCGCTTGCAGCCCTTCAGTGACTCGTCCAGCGGTTCGTTCTGTCATCGCCCTTGCCCCCCTCAAGAAGCATGGACCCAATCAGCGATAGACAGAATGCCGCGCACTCTCATGCAGGACCGCCATCCGCCATGACCTTGATCACCGACAAGTTGGGTTTTCGCGGCGAATGCCATGCCGACCGCCACCTGAGGCTGCGCGAGGAAATGCAACGCCTAGTGGTCTACCTCGCAGATCGTCGGCGCTCGCCAGCATCGGCGAGCGCGATGCCGACTGCGCCATATCACGTGACCGCGCCGACAGGTTCGATCATGGCAGCGTGATGAGCGGTGCTGGTCGTTAGCGACAGGACCCGCATCACCGTGACACGTATGTCCGTGACATGCATCTCGGTACCGGAGCAGGGAAAAACGCATGCCGCGCCCGGATTAGCCAGAAGCACTTGCTGTCTTCCGCCAGGACTTCGCAAAGCTGGCGTCGCTTCGACTGTTTTTTCGGCTCTTTGAAAGCAGGGGTGACCCCACGCTCAGACTGGCGCGCATGGCCAATCCAGTTGGCGCGCTGAACCAAGACTCGAGACCTGACCCCGTCCCATCCTGCGACAGGCCGCAGAGTGTCAATCGCAGGAGGAACGGATGACGAGGGACAGCACAGAAAAAGGGATGAGCCGGCGCAGCTTCATTGGGCGCACTGCCGTGGCGTCGGGCGTTCTCAGCCTTGGCGGCGGATTGTGGGGCGCTAGCGTGAACCCCGCCGATGCGACGGAAAAATCCTACGACTATGTTATCTGCGGCGCGGGCTCGGCAGGGTGTGTGTTGGCGAACCGACTGTCGGCGAATGGTGCTTCGGTCCTGCTGATCGAGGCGGGTGGACCCGACAGCAGCGAGATGATTTCGACGCCGATGCGCCTGATCGAGCTTTGGGGAACCGAATACGACTGGGGCTATGGCACCGTGCCTCAGCAGCATGCCCATGACCGCGTGCTTTACTGGCCACGTGGCAAGACACTGGGCGGCTCCTCCTCGCTGAACGGCATGATTTATGTTCGTGGCAATGCCTCGGACTACGATCAGTGGGCCAATGAATTCGGCTGCGAGGGTTGGGATTATGCATCGGTCCTGCCCTATTTCCGGAAATCCGAGGATTTCTCGCGCGGCGAGGATGAGTTCCACGGCGTGGGAGGACCTTTGCATGTGACCGCGGATTACGAACCGCATCCGGTCACCAAGGCCATCGTCGAGGCCGCCATCCAGGCTGGCCACCCCTATAACGACGATACCAACGGCCGGGCACAGGACGGCGTCGCCTATGTCGATCTGAACACCAGGGACGGTAAGCGCGCCTCGACCGCGGTGGCCTTCCTGCGCCCGGCGATGGAGCGTCCGAACCTGACGCTGGTCACCAATGCTCGCGTCCACCGCGTCGAGATCGAGGGCAATCGCGCGACCGGCGTAACCTACATGCAAGACGGCAAGCTGCATACCGTCGCGGCCGCGCGCGAGGTTGTGGTCTCGGGCGGAGCAGTCGAAAGCCCGCGCATCCTGATGCTGTCCGGAATCGGTGCCAAGGAGGAGCTTGAGAAAATCGGTGTTCCGGTGAAGCTGGACCTTCCGGGCGTCGGCAAGAACCTGCATGACCACACGCTTTGCCCGGTGATCTATGAGGGTGCCAAGGAACTGCCCGCGCCCACGGATCTGACGATCACGCCTTTGCACGCGCATCTTTTCGCCAAGTCAGATCCGGAACTGCCGGGCATCGACATGCAGCCGCTGTTCTTCTTCGTGCCCTATTACGCGCCCGAACAAGAGAAGCCGACGATGAACGGGTTCAGCCTGATGGCATCGGGGGTGCGTCCGACCTCGCGCGGTGCGATCCGCCTGACCTCGGCCGATCCGGATGACGTCATGCAGATAGATCCGCAGGTGCTGCAGACACAATATGACGTCGATATCCTGGTCCGCTCGATCAAGCAGATGCGCGAGATCGCGAAGCAATCGGCTTTGGACGAATGGCGCGGGCGCGAGATCTATCCCGGTGCGGAGGTACAAAGCGACGAGCAGCTTGCGGATTACGCCCGCTCGGCGGTGATGTCCTATCACCACCAGAACGGCACCTGCAAAATGGGTGTGGACGAGGCGGCAGTGGTCGATCCGAAGCTGCGTGTGCGCGGGATCGAAGGGTTGCGCGTCGCGGATGCGTCGATTTTCCCCTTCGTCATGGCGGGGAATACCAACGCACCGACGATCATGGTGGCCGAAAAGGCCGCCGACATGATCCTGACTGATCATCAGGCGTAATCTTCGGGCGGCCCTTCGGGGCCCTCTGCTTTGACAGGCCCGGGTGACCGGGTGGACATTCTGGGTCTGCAGCGTGACGGTCCTTGCTGCCGTTCATCCTGTGATGCTCAGGCAAAAAATCTTGGCGTCAGCGTAGCGGCCAGCACAATCTCTCACCCGCTGGACCCTACAGGGCCAGGGCCTGTTCATGGACCGAAGCCATAGATCCGGCGCGAGGGGCGGCAGGTCAGTCAGTCCCGGCATGAACCCTGCGGGACGGCCGCTGAAATCGCCTGCGCTTCCCCTGACCGCCTCGACCAGCGCCGCAAATGAGGTCAGATCAGCTGCGATGCGTGGACCGGTCACTCAGGCGGAGGGCAGTGAAAAACTGGTGGGCACGATCCAGCCGGGCGGATCGCTGCCGGTGGCGGGGGATCTTCGCATTTATAGCGGGCGCGTCTGGATGCAGTCTGAAAGCTGCCGGTGAGTGCAGCGCACGTGATGTGACCTTTATCTTTACCAAGGGAAAAGCGTGGGGAGGTGCTGGCCAGCTTGCTCAGGGCCTCATTCGCGGATGGCGCTGCTTCCCGCAGCGGCGATTTCCGGCTCGCTCATGCCGCGACGCCAA
Organism: Paracoccus litorisediminis; assembly: GCF_009711205.1. Classification (GTDB taxonomy): domain Bacteria; phylum Pseudomonadota; class Alphaproteobacteria; order Rhodobacterales; family Rhodobacteraceae; genus Paracoccus; species Paracoccus litorisediminis. The sequence continues at coordinate 21,229 of NZ_WMIG01000009.1, forward strand.
TGGGCGTAGCCGGTGATCCTGTCACGGGGCAACCCCAGCGCGCGGGCTACGCGCGACAATTCCACGAATGCATCTCGTTCGGCACCGCACCAGAAGGCCGCCCGGGCAAGATCCTGCGGCCAGTCTATATTGTCGAAGGCATCGACAAGCAGGCGGGTCGTGCCCGCAGGAGCGCCTTGTCGATGGAGCCAGCGGATATCACAGCCCCGCGGTGCGCAGATGATCTGCTCATCCTGCGGGCCGTCGATTTCGATCAGGGCGACTCCCTTTGTCTCGTGCCCAAGTGCGGCGAGGCATCTGGCGATGCCCGGCAGGCCGGTTTCATCGCCCGCAAAGACGTGGAACTCGGCCTCGACCAAGCCCTGCGCGGCCGGGCCGATGAAGCCCACGCCATCGCCGGGCTGAGCCCCGCGTGCCCAGTCGGTCGCGGGGCCAGCATGGCTGCCAAGGTGGAAATCCACCGCCAGCCTCGCCCCTGCCAGATCGACATGGCGGATGGTGAACAGGCGGGTATCCAGCAGGGCGCGACCCTCGGGCCACCGGATGCGACCCGCATCCGTCATCATCGGCCATGCTTCGGGTACCCCGCGTCCCCGCTTGAAAAGAAGCCGGCAATGCAGCTGCGCGACCGTGTTGTAGCGGGCAAGGTCCGCACCCGTGAACCAGATGCGGCGGAAATTGGGGCCAAGGGTCTCGGTCCCAACGACATGCAGCACCTGCAATTCGGCGGGCAGCGTGTCTCCTGCCCTGTCGCCCTGCCATACGATGGCCAAAGCCGCCTCGCGCGCGTTGAAATCGATTAGGCTGGTGACCGAGTAACGCATCGAATTGAGCTGAGCCGGGTCATCCGAGCGGATGTCCACGTCCAAACGGCCGTCCTGAATGCACAGGTGGATTTCGTCCTGTGTGCCAGCCACGGCCTCATGCGGGCCGATGCGGCGGGTGGGCAGCATATGGGCGTCGAGCGCGTCGAGGATGATCTGAAAATAGTCTTCGGCGGCTGGGAAAGCGATCCTGGCATGGGCCTGCATCAGTCGTCTCCGAGTGAGAGCCAGAGCGGCCCCGGCAACGGATGGGTCAGATAGGCGTTCAGCGCAGCCAGCGTCTTTTCCGGGTCCAGCGCGGCACAGCTGCCCGGCTGCAGCCATTTGCCCAGGCATTCGGCCAGAACCGGGACCAGCAGCGGCGAGGTGATCAGCCCGGACCAGATGCCGTGGACGCGCCCGTCGAGCAGCACCGCCGATCCGGCAATGGCCGGGCGCATGGCCGCCCTGAGCAATCCTTCGCGGCCCTTTGCGGGGTCCAGCCCCGGCCCGATGCCCGGCTGCATATCCGGCGCGAAGCCTGCCCCGGTGGCGACATAGACCTGCGGTTGCTGGGCAAGCAATCCTTCGGTCGATAGCTTCGCGCTCCAACCGTCGGAGCTGGCGATCAGGTCACCCCCGGCCATGCCGATCAGATCGCCCCAAAAGGCCCGCCCGGCAGACCAGCAGCAATCGTCAAAGGTGGACATGATCTCCATATAGACTCGCGGCCGGTCAGCGCCCTGCGCGCAAGCCCGGACCGCATCCAGACGCGACAGGCCGAACCGGGTCAGTTCCGCCGCCCGATCCTGTCGTTGCAGGACCGCGCCCCAGAAGCTCATGGCACGGGTCAGCTGTTCGGCTGCGGGCAATGCACCGTCATGCCCGCTGGTCCAGGCGACCGGGATGCCCGCCGCTTGCAGGTGCTGGACCAGCAGCGATCCCTCGGGCGGCAGCATATAGGCGCTGGCGACCACCAGATCGGGTTTCAGCCCGATGATCCCCTCGACCGAGACCGTATCCGGCGACAGCTGCCCCACCTCGGGGATTTGGCCCACGAATTTCGGGGTCAGCGGGCCCAGATCCAGCCGCGCGGCGCTGGCCATGCCCACGACGCGCGCGCCCGGATCGGGCAGCAGCGCCGCCATGGTCAGCAGGTCCGTCGCGTCAAGCAGGATGATCCGCTCGGGCGCTTTTGGCAGCGAGATGGCATTGCCAAGCACATCCGTCGCCAGAATGCCCCCGGCCCAGACAAAACGAGGGGCCGCGACAAGCGCCGTCCCCAGCCCCAGAACCGTGCGCCGCGTCACCATGTCTTGCGCAGACCCGCGGTGATCGTGCGGCCCTCTCCGTATTGGCAATAGAAGTTGTAGCTGCAGCTGGAGTAATAGGTCTCATCCAGCAGGTTGCGCACGTTCAGCGTGGCCTCTAGCCCTTCCAAAGCGGGGTTCGTCGCGCCAATATCTTGCCGCATGGCAAGGTCGACCAGCGTGTAGCCATCGGATTTCAGCTCATTGGCATCGTCGCCATAGCTGGAACCAACCATGCGGACGCCGCCGCCCAGCTCAAACCCTTCCATCGCGCCAGCAAAGGCGTAATTGAGCCAGATCGAGCCGAAATGCTCGGGCACGGCCTGCGGGCGGTTGCCCTCGACCCCGGGAACGGTCGTGCGGGCGATTTCGGTATCGAGCAGCGTATAGGCGGCAATGACCTCAAGCTGCGGCGTCACCTGACCACGCGCCTCGAACTCCAGCCCGCGCGAGCGGATCTCGCCGGTCTGCTGCGAGAAGCCCGGCATCTCGCCTGGGGTCAGCACGTTTTCCTGCCGGATGTCGAAGGCGGCGACGGTAAACAGCGCCTCGACGTCCTGAGGCTGGTATTTCAGGCCCAACTCCCATTGCTTGGCGCGGGCCGGCTCAAAGGGTTGGCCCGCTGCATCGACGCCGATCACCGGCTCAAACGAGGTCGCATAGCTGAGATAGGGGGCGGCCCCATTGTCGAAATGGTAAAGCAGCGCCGCGCGATACGAAGCAGCCTCGCTGTCCTGCTTGGTCGTGGCTCTGGCAAGGCGGTTCTCGCTTTCCGTCTCGATCCAGTCGTAGCGCGCGCCCAGAACGGCATGCAGGCGGCCCATGGTGATCTGGTCCGAGAGGTATACCCCGTTCTGGCGGACGGTCTGCTTGCTGTCGGTCAGCGGGAAGAACGGACCCGACACGCCCGCATAGACCGGGTTGGTCACGTCAAGCGGCGGCGCAAGCGTGTATTCGTATTGCCAGTCGCTTTCGTTCCATTGCAAATCGACCCCGGCCAGCAGGCGATGCTCGGCGGCCCCGGTCCGAAGCCCGTATTCCAGATTGCTGTCCCAGGCAAAGCCGCGCACTTCCTCATGTGAACGGACGGCGAGACGGGTCAGAACACCCTCGGGGGAAATCGGCGCAGCCATCTGGATGCCCTGCATATCCGCATCGACGCCGCTGAAACGCAGTTTCGAACGCAAGGTCAGCGAGGGCGAAATCAGATGCTCGATCCCGGCATAGACGCCCCATTGCTCGCGCTCGAATGAGTCGAAGTTCGGGTCGCCTACATTCAGATCTCGGTCCAGATCGCCCGCGAATTCCGGGGCCAATTGGGTCGGATAGATCGAGTTGAAATAACCGCCTTCCGGGTCTTTTTGCCAATAGGAACCGACGGTCAAGCGTGTCTGATCGCTGGGCGTCCAGACAAGGTTGGGCGCGATTGCGAAACGGTCTTCGTCGACATGATCGTAGCGCGATCCCGCAACCCGACCCATGGCCGAGACACTGTATTGCAGGGTCCCTTCTTCATCCAGCACGCCTTGCTGGGCGAAACCTGCCTGAACGCGGTCATGGTTGCCGAATTCCAGACGAGCCTCGCCTCCGGTGCTGCCATCGGGGCTGCGACTTACCATGTTCACCAGCCCGCCCGGACCCGACTGGCCATAGAGCAGCGCCGAGGGGCCCTTCAGCACATCCACTCGGTCAAGCAGAAATGGATCGATCGCGGATTGTGCAAATCCCTGGCCCCGCGGCAGACGCAATCCATCAAGAAAGCCCACGAATTGCGACGAGGTACCAAAACCGCCAAAGCCGCGCAGGAAGACGCTGTCATAACGTGTCGAGGCGTCGATTTCCGACAGCACGCCCGATGTATAGCGCAACGCCTGACCCACCGTTTGGGTATTCTGGTCGTCGAACTGCTTGCGCGTCACCACCGTCAGGGCCTGCGGAGTCTCGACCACTGGCGTATCGGTCTTTGTCGCTGAACGCATTTCAGGCAGGGCGTATGAGCTTGCGGTCTCCGCCACGTCGGCTTCGAGCACGATGGTGTCAAGCTCCACCACCTGTGCAGCTGCGGCCGAAGCCACGATGCCCATTGCGGTGCTCAATGCTGCGGCCTTGCGTTTCATGCGGGATCTCCAAAATTCGCTTGGCGCCGCTTTAGCAATAACGGGACTTTTACGTCCAGATATTTTCTGATTAATTTACTTAACAATCCCCAGCGGTTGAAGAGATCCGGAAATTTTGCCCATAATACCGGCGACCTAGAGAAAGTTCGGACAGACATGACGACCACGACTCGGCGCACCACCCGCAGCGGAAGGCCGACCAAAGAGGATTCCGAACGCATCGCCTCCGAGATCGAGACTGCCGCGCGGGACCTGTTCGTCACCAAAGGCTTCGCAGCCACCACGATGGAGCAGGTGATCGACGCCTGCGGCATCGGCAAGGACACGCTCTATCGCCGCTACCCCACCAAGGAGGCGCTGTTTGCCTGTATCGCCGACAAGGCGCGCCAGCGCGCCCTGGCCTGGTTCAACGAAGCCGATGCCGCGAGCCCCGCAGCGCCGCTCGCGCGCGTCAAGCATCTGGCACGCTGGTTTCTGGATGCCAATCTGGACGAGGAGTTGCTGGCGCTGCAGCGCGAGGCCTTGATCGAGGCAATGCGCGCCCGGCCTCTTGTCGGCGATGATCGGTTCACGCCCTTGCTTGCCGATGCGGTGTCAAAGGCACATGAGGCAGGCGAACTCTGTGCACCCGATCCGGAATTCATGGCGCGGCAGTTGATCGCGGCCGTCGTGCTGGGACCCAGCAACGAAGCCCTCATGGGAGGGACGACACTGTCCACGGACGAGAACCGAACGATCTGGTTTGAGCGCGCATGGCACTTGTTCGTAAATGGGGCGGCGTCAAAAGCCCCTGGATGGCAACCAACCCCTGTTGCGCCAGGCTCTCGTGCCTAACGAACGAGTGGAAGAAGCACAAAGTGAGCTACGCCCCGATCCTTGGACAGTTTCCGGGGGTGATTTCAACTACTGCCTGCAAAGCCGTCGCAGCCTAAGAGCGGTATTGGGTGTAAAGCTGGATGCTCGATTGCGGGTCTGACCTCGATCTGCTGCCCCAACAGCCCGCCCTTCTAGTTGAACTCATCGACTGCAAGGTCAGGGCGGGCATCGATCGGCTGAACATAGATCGCCAGCCCACCGGAGAGATCGAAGACCGGCGCGATCTGGGCCGCGCACCCCGCAAAGGCTGGGCAGGAAGAGTGTTGCCAGAACAGTGGCGGTGCCTTGAAGCAGTCAGAGACGCTCCAATGACATTCATACTCTCCCGGTTGTTCGTGGCACATCCGGCGCCGCATTGTCGGGAGACAGTTACGCACCGCGGATACGAAACTGGCCGGTGTGAAATGTATGCCCGCTTGAGCAAACAGGTTTCACCCAGGGAATGCTTTCGCTTCCGATGCTCTATGCCGATACGATAACCCGAGCGCTACAAGTCCTCCCCTGATTCAAGCCAGGCGAAACCATTTCCGGGCAGCTTCAACCGCTCCTTGTCCAATGTGGCGCGGGATGGTCCAAGAAGGCGCGAGCCCTCGCTCGCGACAAACTGCGCTGGCATCCTCGACAGGTTGAAAACGCAGGTCACCTCCTGCCCTTCGAACCTGCGGCGAAAGGCCAGAAGTGGTTCGCGGGTGCGAATGAATTCGATCTCGCCCCAGCGCAGCGCCGGTTGCGACCTGCGAAACGCCAAGGTGGCCCGATAGGCTGACAACACGCTGTCGGGGTCGGATTGGGTATCCACCGCCAGCGCCGCCTGCTCGGGCTTGACTGGCAGCCAGGGGCGCGAAGTCGAGAAACCAGCATTAGGCGCCGATTTTTCCCAGACCATCGGTGTGCGGCAGCCGTCCCTGCCCCGGATCTCGGGCCAGAAGCGCAATGCCTGCGGATCGGTCAGTTCCTCGTAAAGCAACTCGGTCTCGGTCTGGCCAAGTTCCTCGCCCTGATAAAGGCAGATGGTGCCGGGGAACGAGATCAGCATCGCGATGGCTTGCCGCGCCAGTTCCGATGACCCGACGCCGTACTCGGCCCAGCGGGTGACATGACGCACGACGTCGTGGTTCGAGAAACTCCAGCAGGAATGCCCGTCCGGCGCGCCATCGCGCACCCCTTCGATCACCCGGCGAAAGTGCTTTGCCGTGAATTCCGGGCTGAGCATCTCGAATGAGTAGCACATGTGCAGCCGCCCTGCCCCGGCGGTATATTCGGCCATGATGTCGATTGCAGCCTTTCCGCCATCGCCCACCTCACCCACCATCATGCGGTCGTCATATTGATCGGTCAGCGCGCGCAGGCGCTGCAGAAATGCGATGTTCTCGGGCTGGTTTTTCGAATGGATATGGCGCTGGAAGCCATAAGTGTCGGGGCCGGTATGCTTGCGGTTCGCAGGATTGTCGCGCAACTCCTTGTCGTGGAAGTAGTAATTCACCGTATCCAGCCGGAACCCGTCCACGCCGCGTTCCAGCCAGAAGCGCATCGCGTCCAGCAGCGCCTGCTGCACGTCCGGGTTCCACATGTTCAGGTCGGGCTGCTCGTTCAGAAAATTGTGCAGGTAATACTGCCGCCGCCGCGGCTCCCATTCCCAGGCCGGGCCACCAAAGACCGAGGGCCAGTTGTTCGGCGGGGTCCCGTCGGGCTTGGGGTCGGCCCAGACATACCAGTCGGCCTTGGGATTGCTGCGGTCCTTGCGGCTTTCGACGAACCAAGGATGCTGATCGCTGGAATGGCTGATCACCTGGTCGATGATCACCTTCAGCCCCAATTCATGCGCCCGCGCGATCAGCGCATCGAAATCCGCAAGGCTGCCAAAGACCGGATCGATATCGGTATAATCCGAGACGTCATAACCCATGTCCTTCATCGGCGAGGTGAAAATCGGCGAGAGCCAGATCGCGTCAGCGCCCAGCGCCGCGACATGATCCAGCCGTCGGGTGATCCCACGCAGATCGCCGATGCCATTCCCGTCGCTATCCTGAAAACTGCGCGGATAGATCTGATAGATCGCCGCGTCGCGCCACCATTCCGTCATCTCTGCCCTCTTTTTCATCCCGCGCCTTGTCGCCACTGAAACATGGCATGGCCGTTCCGCAAAACATCTTGTCTGAATGGTTGGGTGGATTGCCCGAATCTTCGGCCTTGCTACAGTGATCGCAATGGGAAAGCTGAATTCGCCTACAACTCCAAGCGATGACGACCTGACCGCCCTGCATAAGGGGCGATGCGGTGACGCATTTCGCGTCCTTGGCCCACATGGAATCGGCAAGGCGCGTCGGCTGACCGTCTTTCATCCGGGCCTTGCGGCTGTTCACGTCATCAGTGCCGACGGATCGCACGACCTGCCCCGCTTGCAGGGCGATGTCTTTTCCGGACCCATCCCCGAAGGGAGCTATCGTTTGCGCGCGCAGGATGGAACCGGTCGGGAATGGGAGTTCGAGGACCCCTATCGCTTTGGCCCCATCCTGGGCGAAATCGACCTGCACCTTATTGGCGAAGGCACGCATCACAGGCTTTGGCAGGCCCTTGGCGCGCATGTCAGGACGCATGAGGATGTGACCGGCACGCATTTCGCCGTCTGGGCGCCCAACGCCCAGCGCGTCTCGGTCGTCGGAGACTTCAACAACTGGGACGGCAGGCTTCACGTCATGCGCCGCTGCAATGGCAGTGGCGTGTGGGAGATCTTCCTGCCCGGCATATCCGAAGGTGCCCTCTACAAATACGAGATCCTCGACGCACAGGGCGACCTGATCCTCAAGGCTGATCCCGTGGGCTTTGGCAGCCAGCACCCGCCGGAAAAGGCCAGCATGGTGCGCAATATCGCGGGCTATGGCTGGCATGACGCGGCTTGGTTGGACCGGCGGGCAAAGGCGCAGGACCGCGGCGCGCCGATCTCGATCTACGAGGTGCATCTGGGCAGTTGGCGACGCAAGCGTGACGAAGGTGGACGGTATCTGTCCTACAAGGAACTCGCCAAGGAATTGGTCGCCTATGCGGTGGAGATGGGCTTTACCCATCTTGAGCTTCTGCCGGTCAGCGAATTTCCCTTTGACGGGTCATGGGGCTATCAGCCGGTCGGCCTTTACGCGCCGACCATCCGCTTTGGCCCGCCGCATGAATTCCGCGATCTGGTCGATGCCGCGCATCAAGCCGGGCTGGGCGTGCTGTTGGACTGGGTGCCCGGACATTTCCCGACCGATGCGCATGGCCTTGTCCGTTTTGACGGCACTGCGCTTTATGAACATGCCGATCCGCGCGAGGGCTTCCATCAGGACTGGAACACGCTGATCTATAATTACGGCCGGACCGAGGTCAAAAACTACCTCATCGCCAATGCCGTCTATTGGCTTCAGGAATATCACGTCGACGGGCTGCGGGTGGATGCGGTGGCCTCGATGCTTTACCGCGACTATTCCAGAAAGCCCGGCCAATGGGTCCCGAACAAGGATGGCGGGCGCGAGAATTATGAGGCCATCGCCTTCCTGCAGGACATGAACATCGCCGCTTACGCCGAGGCCCCTGGCATCATGACCGTGGCCGAGGAAAGCACATCCTTCCCTAAGGTCTCGGCCCCGGTCGATGCGGGCGGCCTTGGCTTTGGCTACAAATGGAACATGGGTTGGATGAACGACACCCTTCGCTACATGTCCCGCGCGCCGATCCATCGCAAATACCATCACGACCAGATGACCTTCGGGCTGATGTATGCCTTCTCGGAAAACTTCGTGCTGCCGATCAGCCATGATGAGGTCGTTCACGGCAAGGGCAGCATGCTGCGCAAGATGCCGGGCGACGAATGGCAGCAATTTGCGAACCTGCGGACCTATTACGGCTTCATGTGGACCCATCCCGGCAAGAAGCTGCTGTTCATGGGCTGCGAATTCGGCCAGCCCGAGGAATGGAACCATAATGCCGAGTTGAATTGGCAGGCCGCCGCTCGGCCACTGAATGCGGGCCTGAGCAGTCTGGTACGCGATCTGAACCAGCTTTACCGCGACACGCCCGCACTGCATCTGCTGGATGCCGATCCCAAGGGCTTCCAATGGCTGCGCAACGATGCCGAGCAGTCTATCCTGGCCTATTTGCGTCTTGGCGGGGCGGAACATCCGCCAGTCGCGGTGCTTTGCAACATGACGCCGGTGCCGCGCCACGGCTTCCGCATCGGCCTGCCCCACGCAGGCGCTTGGCGCGAGGCGATCAATACCGATGCCACGATCTATGGTGGCAGCGGTCAGGGGAACCTTGGCGGTGTCACGGCCGAGGCGAAGCCGCTGGACGGCCAACCGGCCTCGGCCAGCGTGACCCTGCCGCCGCTTTCGGTTGTGGTGCTGATAGCCGACGATTGATGTTTACCAGGGAATTGGGGAGGATTGTTCAATGGTCGAGAACGGGCGACTGACACGCCGGGCAATGGCCTTCGTGCTGGCCGGTGGGCGCGGCAGCAGGCTTCACGAATTGACCGACCGCCGCGTGAAACCCGCCGTCTATTTCGGCGGCAAGACCCGGATCATTGATTTCGCCCTGTCGAACGCGGTCAATTCCGGCATCCGCAAGATCGCCATCGCCACCCAATACAAGGCCCATAGCCTGATCCGGCATTGCCATCGCGGCTGGAGCTTCTTTCGCGCCGAGCGCAACGAGTTTCTGGATATCCTGCCCGCCTCGCAACGCACCTCGGACGAACATTGGTATCGCGGCACGGCGGACGCCGTGACCCAGAACATCGACATCGTCGACAGCTACGATGTCGACCACATCATCATTCTGGCGGGCGACCACATCTACAAGATGGATTACGAGATCATGCTGCGCCAGCACGTCCAAAGCGGCGCTGACGTGACCATCGGCTGCCTGACCGTGCCCTTGGCCGAGGCCAGCGCCTTTGGCGTCATGGCGGTGGATGAAACCGGGCGCATCACGTCCTTTCTTGAGAAGCCGAAAGATCCCCCCGCCATGCCGGGCGATCCCAAACATGCGCTGGCCTCGATGGGGATCTATGTCTTCAACTGGGCCTTCCTGCGCGACCTGCTGCTGAAGGATGCCGAGGACCCGAATTCCAGCCATGATTTCGGCAATGACCTGATCCCGGACATTGTCGCCAAGGGCAAGGCGATGGCACATCGCTTCGATGTCTCCTGCGTTCGGGACGAGGGCGCGCCCGCCTATTGGAAGGATGTCGGCACCATCGACGCCTTCTGGCAGGCCAATATCGACCTGACCGATTTCGTCCCCGAGCTGAACCTGTGGGACCGGGAATGGCCGGTCTGGACCAATGCGATCAGCGTGCCCCCGGCCAAGTTCATCCATGACGAAAAGGACCGGCGCGGCGTGGCGATTTCCTCGATGGTCTCGGGCGGCTGCATCGTCTCGGGGACCGAGATCCGCAACTCACTGCTGTTCACCGAGGTCCATACGAACAGCTATGCCGTTCTGGATTACGCGGTGGTGCTGCCCTATGTCACGGTCCACCGCTCGGCGCGGTTGCGCAAGGTGGTGATCGACCGCGGCGTCGTGATCCCCGAGGGGCTGGTCGTCGGCGAGGACCCGCTGGAGGACGCCAAGTGGTTCCGCGTCAGCCCTCGCGGGGTGACGCTGATCACGCAGGACATGCTGGACAAGCGGGCGGCAAGCCTTTGATGCGGGTTCTGTCCGTCGCCTCGGAATGCGCGCCGCTGGTCAAGACCGGTGGACTGGCAGATGTCACTGGTGCCCTGCCCCGCGCGCTGGCCGCTGAGGGCGTCGAGATGCGCGTCCTGCTGCCCGGCTATCCCGCTGTCATGGCGGCGCTGGAGGACGTGGCACCGGTCATCGATTTCGACGATCTGTTCGGCGGGCCCGCACGGCTGCTTGCGGGCATGGCTGCGGGGCTGGACCTGTTGGTGATCGACGCCCCGCATCTTTATGACCGGGCGGGCGGCCCCTATCACGCGCCGGACGGCACCGACTGGCACGATAATCCCGAACGCTTTGCCGCGCTGTCATGGGTCGCGGCCCATGTGGCGGCGCATGGTGCCGGGGATTGGTACCCGCAGATCCTGCATGGCCATGATTGGCAGGCCGGTTTGATGACCGAATATCTGCGCAGCATGGATGCTCCGGGCATCCGAACCGTGCTGACCATCCACAACATCGCCTTCCACGGCAATGTCGGCGCGGATCGTCTGGGCGCGCTGCGGCTGGACCCGTCGCGCTTCACCCATGACGGCTTTGAGTATTGGGGCATGATCTCGGCGCTGAAGGCCGGGCTGGTCGGGGCGGATGCGCTGACCACCGTCTCGCCGCGCTATGCCGAGGAACTGATGACGCCAGAGTTTGGCATGGGGATGGACGGGGTGATGCGCCATCGCCGCGACGATCTCAGCGGCATCCTGAACGGCATCGATCATGAGGTCTGGAACCCGGCCAAGGACCCGCTGGTCACGCCCTATGAGAAGCCCGCGGGCAAGCTGGCGAACAAGGCCGCCCTGCGCGCCGAATTCGGCCTGCCCGAGGCCGCCGGACCGCTTTGCATCGTCGTCTCGCGCATGACCTTCCAGAAGGGGCTGGACCTGCTGCTCGAGGCCCTGCCCGCCCTGACCGCACGCGGTGGGCAGTTGGCGCTGCTGGGTTCGGGTGAGCGCGAGCTTGAGAATGCCTTTCGCAATGCCGCCGGGCAGGACGCCAATGTCGCCGTCCGCATCGGCTATGATGAGGGGCTGTCGCATCGCATGATGGCGGGGGGCGACGCGATCCTTGTCCCCTCGCGCTTCGAACCCTGCGGCCTGACGCAGCTTTACGGGCTGCGCTACGGCACGCTGCCGCTGGTGGCGCTGACCGGGGGGCTGGCCGATACGGTGATCAATGCATCACCCGCCGCGATGGCGCAGGGGGTGGCGACCGGTCTGCAATTCGCCCCGGTCACGGTCGAGGCACTCAGGAACGCGCTGGCGCATCTTTGCGACCTCTACGCCCAGCCCAAGATCTGGGCCCGAATGCAGCGTAACGCCATGAGCCAGCCGGTCGGCTGGGACCAGTCGGCGCGGGAATACGCCCGGCTCTATCACCGGCTGGCGGCCGGAAAATGACCGCAGGACACGCGATCACTGCCGGATACGCCTCGCCACTGGGTGCGACCTTCGATGGGGCCGGGGTGAATTTCGCGCTGTTCTCGCAGCATGGAGAGCGGGTGGTGCTGTGCCTGTTCGACGCCAAGGGCCGCGAAACCCGGCTGGACCTGCCCGAGCGCGACGGCCATGTCTGGCACGGCTATATTTCGGGGCTGCGGCCGGGGCAGCAATATGGCTATCGCGTGCATGGCCCCTACAAACCGCGAGAGGGCCACCGCTTCAACCCCAACAAACTGCTGATCGACCCCTATGCCAAGCGCCTGACCGGCAGTCCGATCCAGCATGACGCGATCTTCGGCTACAAGACCCGCGACCCGAGTGCCGATCTTAGCTTTGATCCGCGCGACAGCGCCCCTTTCATGCCGCGCTCGGTGGTGATCGATCCCAGCTATTCATGGGGCAACGACTTCCCCCCACGCCTTCCCCTGACCGAGACCATCATTTATGAGGCCCATGTGAAGGGCCTGACGGCAGCGCGATCCGACATTCCCGATCGTGGCACCTTTCTGGCCATGGCCTCGGACCCGATCCTTGACCACCTGACCCGCCTTGGCATCACCGCGATCGAGCTGATGCCGGTCAATGCCTTCACCGATGACGCCTTTCTGGTCGAGAAAGGGCTGCGGAACTACTGGGGCTACATGTCCTACGGCTTTTTCGCGCCTGAACCCCGCTACATGCGCGACGGCGACATTGCCGAGTTCCAGCAGATGGTCTCGCGCTTCCATCAGGCCGGGATCGAGGTGATCCTCGACGTGGTCTATAACCACACCGCCGAAGGCAACGAACGCGGCCCGACCCTGTCGTTTCGCGGGCTCGACAATGCCGCCTATTACCGTCTGGCCGAGGATCGCCGCTTCTACGTCAATGACGCGGGCACGGGGAACGTGCTGGACCTTGATAACCCCTTCGCTCTGCGGCTGGTGATGGATTCGCTGCGCTACTGGGTTCAGGTCATGCATGTCGACGGCTTCCGTTTTGATTTGTGTTCGGTGCTGGGCCGCTCGCATGGGGTCTTTGACCGGGACGGGTCCTTCTTTCGCGCGGTCCGGCAAGACCCGGTCCTGAACCGCGTCAAGCTGATCGCCGAGCCATGGGACATCGGCGAGGGCGGCTACCAGCTGGGCAATTACCCTGCCCCCTTCGCCGAATGGAACGACCGTTTCCGCGACCAGATCCGCGGCTTCTGGCGCGGCGATCCGGGGCTGATCGGCAAGCTGGCCAAACGCATCGCCGGATCGGCGGCGCGCTTTGACCATGACGGGCGGGCGGCGACGGCCTCGGTCAATTTCATCGCAGCCCATGATGGCTTCACGCTGATGGACACGGTCAGCTACGACCAGAAGCACAACGAGGCCAATGGCGAAGACAATCGCGACGGCCACGACCACAACCTGTCCGACAATTGCGGGGTCGAGGGGCCAAGCAGTGACCCCGACATCACCGAGCGCCGCGCCCGCCGCCGCCGCAACCTGATGGCGACGTTGCTGCTGTCCCAGGGCACGCCGATGATCCTTGCCGGGGACGAGCTGGGCAACAGCCAGCAGGGCAACAACAATGCCTATTGTCAGGACAACCCGATCGGCTGGATCGACTGGGACGATGCCGATGCCGGTTTCCTTGAGTTTTGCCAGCGGGTTGTCGCCTTTCGCAAGGCCCATCCTATCCTGCGGCAGAAGCGGTTCCTGCACAGTCATGCCCGCGAACAGGACGGCATTCCCGACCTGTTCTGGCGCCGCGCCGATGGTCAACCAATGCGAGTCGAGGACTGGTCCGACCCGGAGTTGCGCCTTGTGGCGGCCGAGATGCGCATGGCCTCGGGTACGCCAGAATATGCCGCCTTGCGCGGCGCGGTCTTTCTGGTCCTGAATGCCGGACCCCAGACCGAAGTGCACCTGCCCGATACCAGCCAGCGCGGCAATTGGCGCAGACAGCTTGACAGCAGTCGCTTTGGCCCGGTGGACGAACCCGCCCGCGACACCGAGACCGTCGCCGCCGACAGCGTGGTGGCCTTTGTCCTTTCCGATGCGCCGGGGCGGTGATGAAGGGGCCTCATTGGCAGGCAATCACATCAAAATCCGGGCAATATGCGACCCAGCCCAACCCCGGCCCACGCCCTGCTAGGCAACGCCCCGGAAAGCTGCCACCAAGATACGGGCTGCTGCCCGCGCGATCTGTCTTCCTCTTCCAGCCATGAGGCCAGAATTGTCCCAGCTTCCTACCGCGCAAGACCTGTCCGAGCAGATCCTTCATCACCTCACGCATACTCAGGGCCGGGGCCCGGAATTCGCCACGGTCTTCGACTGGCGGCTGGCGGTCAGCTACACGATCCGCGATCTGATCGTGACGCCGTGGATGGCCGGCCACCGCGCCTCGCGCGATCGCAAGCTGAAGCGGGTCTATTACCTGTCGATGGAGTTTCTGATCGGCCGAATCTTGGGCGACGCGATCATCAATCTGGGCCTTGATGCACAGATGGATCAGGCGCTGGCCACGCTGGGTCTGGACCGCACCGAGATCCTTGAGGACGAACCGGATGCCGCGCTGGGGAATGGCGGCCTTGGTCGGCTCGCAGCCTGTTTCATGGAATCTTTGTCCAGCCTTGGCGTCCCCGCCTTTGGCTATGGCATCCGCTACGAACACGGCCTGTTCCGCCAGCGCTTCGAGGGCGGCCAGCAGGTCGAGGCCCCCGAGGACTGGCTGAACCAGCCCCATCCATGGGAATTCGTCCGGGTCGATTACAGCTACACGGTCGGCTTCAAAGGTCATGTCGAGACCGTCGACGGCAAAAGCGTCTGGAGGCCCGGCGAAAGCGTCATCGCGCGGGCCTATGATACGCCGGTCATCGGCTGGGAAGGGAACTGGGCCAATACCCTGCGCCTGTGGGGCGCGCAGCCGACGAACCTGTTCGACCTGCATCGCTTCAATGCGGGCGACTACGCCGCCGCCGCCGAGCCCGAGGCCTTGGCCCGCACCCTCTCGCGCGTACTTTATCCCGACGACACCACCGAAAGCGGCAAGGAGCTGCGGCTGAAACAGGAGTATTTCCTGACCTCGGCCGCGCTGCAGGACATCATCCGCCGCTTCGTCGCCGAGCATGGCGAGGATCTGGCCCACCTGCCCGACAAGGTGGCGATCCAGCTTAACGACACTCATCCCGCCATCGCTGGCCCCGAACTGATCCGCATCCTGATGGATGAGCACGGTTTCGGCTTCACCGAGGCCCTTGGCCTTGCGCGGCGTACGCTGAACTACACCAACCACACCCTGCTGCCCGAGGCGCTGGAGCGCTGGTCGACCTGGCTCATGGGCCATGTTCTGCCCCGCCACCTGCAGATCATCGAGATGATCGACGCCGAGCATCGCGCGACGACGGGCCGCCCCGCCCATGTCAGCATCCTGCAACATGATCAGGTGCTGATGGGGGAACTCGCCTTCATCATGGCGGGCAAGGTGAACGGGGTTTCGGCGCTGCATACCGACCTTGTCCGCAGCACGGTCTTTTCCGATCTGCATAAGCTGCATCCCGATCGCATCGTCAATGAAACGAACGGCGTGACCCCACGGCGCTGGCTGCGCATGGCGAACCCGCCCTTGGCGAAGCTGCTCGACCAGTCCATCGGCACGGGCTGGACCGGCGATCTGGATCAGCTCAAAGGGCTTGAGGCCCATGCCGATGACCCCGCCTTCCTTCACGCCCTGCGTGCCGCCAAACGCCTGAACAAGGTAGCGCTGTCGAACGGGCTGCTGGCCGGGCTGGGGATCAAGGCCGATCCGGATGCGATTTTCGATGTGCAGGTCAAGCGCATGCACGAATACAAGCGCCAGCTTCTGAACACTCTTGAAGCGATCGCACTATGGCACCGCATCCACGAATCCCCGAACGGCGACTGGACGCCACGCCTGAAGATCTTTGGCGGCAAGGCCGCGCCGGGCTATTGGATGGCCAAGTCGATCATCCACCTGATCAATGACGTGGCGGCGACGATCAACAAGGACCCGGTGACCGCGCCCTATCTGCAGATCGCCTATCCGCCAAATTACAACGTCTCGATGGCCGAGCATCTGATCCCCGCCGCCGACCTGTCCGAGCAGATCTCGACCGCCGGCAAAGAGGCCTCGGGCACCGGCAACATGAAATTCACCATGAATGGCGCCCTGACCATCGGCACGCTGGACGGCGCCAATGTCGAAATCCGCGAGCAGGTCGGACCCGAGAACTTCTTCCTGTTCGGCCTGACCGCCGCCGAGGCCGCCGCTGAGAAGGCCAAGCCCGGCCATGCCCGCGCCGCCATCGAGAAAAGCGAAGACATGAAGATCGCCCTGCAACTGATCGCCGAGGGGCGCTTCGGCCGGGCCGAGCATTACTTCTCGTTGCTCGACCGGACATGGAATGACGACCCCTTCCTCGTCGCGTCGGATTTCGCCAGCTACTTCGCCTGCCAGCGCAAGGTCGACGCTGCCTATCGCGATGCCCGCGACTGGGACCGGATGGCGGCGCTGAACATCGCACGATCGGGCTTCTTCTCGTCCGACCGCACGATCCGGGGCTATATGGCCGATATCTGGAAGGTCGAGGCGGTCACGCTTTGACGCCGCGCGGGTCTGAAACCGGTCAGATGCGCTCGGTTCCGGCCAGACGATTTGCGCGGAGTTGCGGCAGCACCGCGCCAAGATGAACGGACCTGCCCTCGCCAAAGCCGAAATAGAGTTCGCGGAACAGCGCGAACAGCGCATCATAGCCAAGGCGGGCTTCCGGGCGGGGGCTAAAGACTTGACTGGGCGGGCATAGCACCTGCTGGGCGGCCTCGAAGCTTTCGAAAGCCCCCGCCGCCACGGCCGCAAAGATGCAGGAGCCGGTGCCCACGGGCGAGGTCGCGGGCACATGCACCTCGCGATTGAGCACATCCGCATAGATCTGGTTCAGGACGGCATTCTTTTGCGGAATGCCACCTGCATTGACGATGCGCGCGGTTGGGGCCCCGCCGCTTTCGATGCGCTCGGTGACGATGCGCACATGCATGGCCATGCCTTCGATGGCTGCATGCATTTCATCGGCGGCGGTGTGGTTGAGGTCCCAGCCCAGCGTCACCGCGCCAAGGTCCGAGCGGACCAGAACCGTGCGATCGCCATTGTCCCAATTCAACCGCATCAGCCCGCTGCCGCCCGGCGGCACGGATTCCAGCCCTTCGCACAGCGTCGCGACATCGCTGCCGGCGCGCCGGGCGATCGCCTCGAACACGTCGCCGGTGGCGGATTGCCCGGCCTCGATCCCGGTCCAACCGGGCAACACGCTGCCCGGCACGACGCCGCAAAGACCCGGCACCGGCGGAAAGCCCTCGGGTCCCATTCCGATGATACAGGTCGATGTCCCGACCACGTTCACGATATCGCCGGGTCGCGCCCCTGCCCCGATCGCATCCCAATGCGCATCGAATGCGCCCACCGGGATCGGGATGCCGGCGCTGAGGCCAAGCTTCTCGGCCCATTCCGCCGACAAATGTCCGGCAATCGCATCCGAGGTCACGTGGCGGCCCGCCAGTCGGTCATTGATGCCGTCAAACAACGGATCGACGCGGCTGAGGAAATCCTGCGGCGGCAGACCACCCCAGCGCGCGCCATACATCCATTTGTGACCGGCAGCGCAGATGCTGCGCGGCAGTTCGTGCAGATCGGTGATGCCGCAAAGCGTCGCCGCCACCATGTCGCAATGTTCCAGCGCGGTCGCGAAACGGTCCCGCAGGTCCGGATTGTGGCGCAGGAAATGCAGGACCTTGGCATAGCCCCATTCATGGGAATAGGTGCCACCGCACCAGTTCAGCGCCTCAAGCCCTTCGGCCCGGCCAAGCGCGGTGATCTCGGCGGCCTCGTGATGGGCCCGGTGATCGCACCACAGGTAGTAATCGGCCAGCGGTTGCAGGTCAGCGTCCACCATCACCACGCTTGAGCCTGTCGTGTCGCAGGCCAGCGCGGCAACCTGCCTGCCGTCGATACCGGCCTTGGCAATCGCCTCACGCATGGCGGCCGCCAAGGCGGTCATGTGGTCGGCATGGGCCTGCGCCCCCAGCAGCGGGTCGGCCGCGCTTCGTTTCAACGGATAGCCCGCGGTCGCGCCCGCCAGCGTCGCACCTGTCTTGGTTTCCATCAGGGTCACGCGCACGCTGAGCGTGCCGAAATCGACGCCGGCAACGATCATCGCCTAGTTTCCTTGTCCGTAAGTCGCCTGCGCACCATGCTTGCGCAGATAATGGCGATCCAGCAGCGCCTGCGAGATCGGCTGCGGTTCCGGGTTCAGCGCCATGACATGCCAAGCTGTGCGCGCCACCTCTTCGAGGATCACGGCGTTATGGACGGCTTCATCGGGGGTGCGCCCCCAGACGAAGGGGCCATGCCCGGCGACCAGCACGGCGGGAATGCTCAGCGGGTCGATACCCGCGAATGTCTCAACGATGACCTTGCCGGTATTCAGGACGTAATCCTCGGAAATCTCGTCGGGGGTCAGGTCGCGCGTCACCGGGATCGTGCCGTAGAAGTAATCGGCATGGGTCGTGCCCAGGGCCGGGATCGGGCGGCGGGCCTGAGCCATGATCGTGGCATAGGTGGAATGGGTGTGGATCACGGCCCCGATGCCCGGAAATTCGCGGTAAAGCACCGCATGCGTTGCCAGATCCGACGAAGGCCGCAGCCGGTTGTCCAGCGCCCGCCCGTCCAGATCGCAGGGCACCATGTCCTCGGGCGTCAGGCTGTCATAGGGCACGCCGCTGGGCTTGATCAGGATGCGCCCCGTTTCGCGGTCGATGCCACTGGCATTGCCAAAGGTCGACAGCACCAGCCCGTATCGCACGGTGTCCAGATTGGCCTGCAGAACGGCAGCGCGAAGGGTTTCGTCAGTCATGGGAGCGCCTTGAAAAATTCCGGAAGCGGTCGCGCGGATTTCTCCGCGCGACCTTTTGGCTTAGCGGGGCGAGGTCCAGCCCTTGTAGCCTCCGATATTGTCCTTGGTGATCAACTCGGGCTCAAGCAGGACGGTGTCCTTTTCGGGCTTTTCGCCCTGAAGCACCTTGTAGCCCAGATCCAGCGCCTGACCCGCCATGGTATAGGGGTCCTGCGAGGCCGAGGCCTTGATCAGCCCATCACCCGATTTCAGCTCGCCCTCGATATCGGGCGCACCGTCAACCGCGGTGATGATGAACTCACTGCGGCCTGCCTGTTTCGCGGCCAGCGCAAAGCCGATCGCGGTCGGATCGTTGATGGCAAAGACACCATCGATCTTGTCGAAGCGGGTCAGCAGGTTCTGGCCGACATTCAGACCGCCATCGCGCGAACCCTGAGCGTTCTGATCATCCGACAGCACCTTGATGTCGGGATGCTTGGCAAAGGCCTCCTTGCAACCCTTGACCCGGTCAAGGATCGACGACGAGGCCGGGCCGTTCACGATGACCACATTGCCTTTGCCGCCCAGATGTTCCGTGATGTAGTCGCAGGCCTTGGTGCCGGCCATGACGTTGTCGGTCATCACGGTCACGTCCGAACCGGGGGCCGACACGTCGAAGGCCGCGACGACGACGCCCGCATCCCGTGCCCGTTTCACCGCGGGCGCAATGGCTGCGGCATCAACCGCGTTCAGCATGATGATGTCGACGCCCGCCGCGATGAAGCTGTCGATCTGGCCGACCTGCTTGTTCAGGTCGTAATCGGCCGAAACCGAGGTCACCTGCACGTTCGGATTGATCTTCTTGGCCGCGTCCTCGATGCCCTTGATGGTGGCGACGAAGAACGGGTTGCCCAACAGGCCGACCGAGATGCCGACGCTGTTGAGGTCTTTTGCGGCGACGGGCACCGCCGAAACTGCCGCCAGCGCAAGTGCCGAGGCCAAGGTTTTAGCAAGACGCATGTGGTTTCCTCCCATTTTATGCGTGGTTCGAATTGGATCAGGTCCGCGCGCCGGTCTGGCGGTAGCGGTCCAGTGCCACGGCCGCGATGATCACGAGGCCCTTGACGATGTATTGCCAGATGTCCGAGACGCCGATCAGGATCAGCCCGTTCGACAGCACGGCGATGATCAGCGCGCCGATCAGCGTGCCCCAGATCGAGCCGACGCCGCCGACAAAGCTGGTGCCACCCAGAATGACCGCGGCGATGGCGTCCAGCTCATAGGCCTGCCCCAGTTGCAGCCCGTTCGCGGCGTACAGCCGTGCCGCAGCCATTGCGCCGCCCAGCCCTGCGAACAACCCCGAGACGCCATATACGAACAGCAGCACCAGCGGCACCTTGATCCCGGTCAGTCGCGCCGCCTCGGCATTGCCGCCGGTGGCATAGATCCACGTGCCCAGAACAGTGCGCTTCAGAATGAACCATGACAGCAGCACCACGGCGACGGCGATGATTGCCAGCCACGGAATGCCGAACAGGCTGCCATTGCCGATCACGTCAAAGGGCAGGTCGGCGTTGAAAACGGTCGTGTCATTGCCCAGTAGCCGGGCGATGCCTCGGACTGCGGTCAATGAGCCTAAGGTCACGATGAATGGTGGCAGGTTCAGTGCCGAGATCAGGATACCGTTCGCCAGACCGCAGGCCAGTCCTACCCCCATGGCGGCTGGAATACCCAGCCAGCCAATGCCGGGGATCAACGAGACGATCACCGCCACCATCGCCGAGGTGGCAAGGATCGAGCCCACCGACAGGTCGATGCCTCCGGTCAGGATGACGAAGGTCATCCCCGAGGCGAGCACGATATTGATCGAGGCCTGCTGCATGACGTTCGAGATGTTGTTGACGCTCATGAAGCGCCCGCTCATCAGTTCGAACACCACTGCCAGCAGGATCAGCACCGGCAGCATCCCGACGATGCTCATCATGGTGCGCAGGCGCTGCTTGGCCGCGGCCGAGGCAGGGGCTGAATTTGTATCCGTCATTGCATTGCTCCTTCCGTCGCCGTGGCCGGTTCCGAAACCGAGCCGGTCGAAAGCTCCATGATGGCTTCCTGGCTGATCGCCTGTCCAAGCTGCGCGGGCACCTGCCCGGCAATATGCCCCTCGCGCATGACCAAGACCCGGTCAGCGACGCCGATGATCTCGGCGAGTTCGCTTGAGATCATGACCACGCCGACGCCCTTGCGCGCCAGACCGTCGATCAGCTTGTAGATTTCCGATTTGGCCCCGACGTCCACGCCACGAGTGGGTTCGTCCAGGATCACCACCTTGGGGCCGGTTTCCAGCAGCCGCGCGATCAGCACCTTTTGCTGGTTGCCCCCGGACAGTCCACCCACCGGCATTCGGGCCGTCGGTGCCTTGACGGCCAGCGCCTTGATCGCGTCATTGGCGCGGCGCGCCGCGGCGCGGAAATCCAGCCTGCCGCCGGATTTCGCGTCCCTTTCGATCACGCCGACATTGACATTGTCCGAGATGGACATGTCGAGGAAAAGACCCAGCTTCTTGCGGTCCTCGGTCAGATAGGCGACCCCGGCATCAAGCGCCGCACGCGGGCTGGAGGTGTCGATGTCGCGACCGTCAATCGCAACCGTCCCGCTGGTGCGCGGGTCCGCGCCATAGATCAGCCGCGCCAGTTCGGTACGACCCGAGCCGACAAGCCCGGCAATGCCCAGCACCTCGCCGCGATACAGGTCAAAGGAGCAGCCCTTGACCAACCCGCCATCCGACATGTCGCGCACCGACAGCAGCGGCGTGCCCGTATGATCGGGCGAGGCGATGTGGCCCTTCTTGTAGAAGCTGTCCAGATCGCGGCCGACCATCATCGAAACCAGCTTCTGCGCCGACAGCTCCGACCGGTCCAAAGTCCCGATATACACACCGTCCCGCAGGACCGAACAGCGGTCGGCCAGCGCATAGACCTCCTCCATGCGGTGGCTGATATAGATGATGGCGATGCCATGCGATTTCAGCCGGGCGATCACTTCGAACAGGCGCTCGGTTTCGCGTGCGGAAAGCGAGGTGGTCGGCTCATCCATGACGATCAGCCGCGCATCCGTCGTCAGGGCGCGCGCAATCTCGACCATCTGACGTTCGCCCAGCGACAGGTCGCCGACCTTGCTGCGCGCGTCGAAATGAACGCCCAGGCGATCCAGAATGGGTTGGGCGCGCTCCAGCGTGGCGCTGCGGTTCAGGATTCCGCGATTGGCGATCTCGCGACCAAGAAACATGTTCTCGGCCACGGTCAGGTTCGGGGCCAGCGACAATTCCTGATAGATCACCGCGACACTGCCAGCGGCCTCGGTCCGGGAATGCCCCTCGATGATCACGGTACCGCCCGGATCGGCAGTATAGGCCCCCGAGAGGATCTTCATCAGTGTGGATTTCCCGGCGCCGTTCTCGCCCATCAGGGCATGCAACTCTCCGGGTAGGACCGACAGGCTGACATCCTTCAATGCCCGCACGGCACCGAAGGTCTTCGAGATGTTGCGCATCTCCAGAATGGGAGACTGGCTCATTGTTCCCTCTCGATCTGGGCGATGATGACCTCGACCCCGGCGCGCTCCAGCATGCGGGCATGGACATCGGACAGGCCATCATCGGTGACCACGCGCGAAATGCGCGAGAACGGCAGCGAAACGGTCGGCGGATGGATGCTGAACTTGCGGCTGTCCGCCAGCAGGATGACTTCGGATGCGGTGCGGCTCATCTCGTCGGCCAGACGGACCAGCAGCGGGTGTTGTTCAAGAATGCCATGTTCGCTGATTCCCAGCGCGCCCACAAAGAACTGCGAGGCATAGAAACGATGCTCCGTGGCCGAGACATCGTAAAGAATACCCGGCTCGCGGTGCAGATCGCCGCCGCCTACCGTCAGTTGGCAGGTTCCATACTCTCCCAGATAGGCGGCCAGCGGCAGAGAGTTGGTAAAGACCCGGACATTGCGGTTGGCGATGCGACAGCCGAAATGAAAGCAGGTCGAACCGCCATGGATGATGATCGCACTGCCGTCCTTGACCAGCCTCTCGGCCTCGCGCGCGATCGAGCGCTTGGCCGACACGGCGATGTCGCGGTTTTCGACAAAGGGCAATGAGGCCGCACGACCGCCCCGCTCAACCGCAGCCACGCCGCCATAGACCTTGCGCGCACGTCCCGCTTCGTTGAGCTTTTCGACATCGCGCCGGATCGTCGCCCCCGACACGCCAATCAGATGCTGAAGATCGCGCACCGATGCAAAAGGTCGCTCATCAAGCAGCGAGAGAATCTTTTCATGCCGCTCAAATTCGGTCAAATTCCCCTCGCTCGCGCCGGTTAGATCAGCAAAACGATAAGACAGAACCGTGTTGGTGTAAATACTTCATCACATCTTGATCATACTGCATCGCAGCATGACGAAGCATGCACATCTTTCGTCTTAGCTACCAGTCCGGCAAATCCCATTCAGCGCTTGGGCCGTGATGCAAGGAAATCAGAGGTACCCGCTTAATGATCGGCGGGCTGGTCCTTGTCCGTACGCATATAAAGAAGAAAGTGTCGGTTCGAGGTCAGACGGCGAGGTCAATGCGCTGATCTACCCAGATCGTCCTCGGGTCGTCCGAGGCTTGGCAGATTTTCCCCAAGGTCTGGGCGACATCCCCTCCACAAGACTGAAGCGCGGATTGCTCGCAGGACTGAAGCGAGAATGCGTGCCTACAATCGGCAGGACGCTCGGCTTCCGCCTGGTCACGAGTTGATGTCGGACATTCGGCGAAAGGTAGCGCCACCCGTGTCGCTGGCATTCGACATTGGACTGCACTTTCCTTCACCCGCTGCCCAGAAGACCGACGGAAAGCGCTGCCAACTGGCGCAGGCGACGGTCGATATCCGCCTGCGATCGCGCTGAATAAATAAGGCCCGCGTTTCAAAAAAAACAAGTTCAACGAAGCAGGCTGAGGCCGGTGCTCAACAGGAAATCTTCCCGCACGTTGCAAGCCCCATCCCCGCAACGCCTGGCCTCAAGACGGATAATGGCGCCGATCAGCCATCCCGAGGAGATGACCTTGCCGAACAAAGCCACAGTCTCGGGCGTCCTTGTCGACGCCACCCTTTCGCCCATCGCTCAGGGCAAGATCATCGCGACCCTCAGCGGTTCGGATGTGTTCGACGACGGCATGCGCATCGTGACCCAGAAGGTCGAGGCCACGACCAACGCCCGAGGCGAATGGTCGATGCAGTTGATCGTCAACGGCGACGGCCACAATGCCGCGACCAGCTGGACGCTTGAGGGCTACAGCGAATTTGTCACGAAGGTGTTCGAGGTCAAGTCGCTGTTCATCGCCTCGGCCCTGCCGGTAAATCTGGGCGATCTGGAAAAGACCAGCGCGCAGAACCTCAAGGCTGCAAGGGACGGTGGCAGCTGCCGCCTGCTCGCGGTGACGGATTACGCGGATTACGCGGCCCTTGCCGAAAATCAGCGCCGCGACAGCGACATTATCCTTGTCGGCGCCGCTTGAAGACGCGAAAGGGCGCGGTCCAAAGCCGCGCCCCTTTGCTTAGGGAATATAGGTCTTGCCCAGCGAGGCCACACCGTTCACCTTCAGCAGGCGTCGGTTCGACGAGATCACGCCCAGCACGAGGATGGTGACGATATAGGGCAGGCTCGCCAGCAGTTGCGAGTTCAGGTTCACCCCGCCCGCCTGCGCCGCCAGTTGTGCCAGCGACACCGCCCCGAACAGCACCGCGCCAAAGAATACCCGTCCAGTCATCCAGGTTGCAAAGACCACCAGCGCCAGCGCGATCCAGCCCCGCCCGGCGATCATCCCGTCTGCCCAAAGCGGGGTATAGACGGTCGCCGCATAGGCCCCGGCAAAGCCCGCCATCAGCCCGCCGAACATGACGCAGCTATAGCGGATCGCGATCACCGGATAGCCCAGCGAGCGCGCGGCCGAGGGGTTTTCGCCCACGGCACGGATCACCAGCCCCAGCTTGGTGAAGCGCAGCGCGGCCCAGATCGTCAGGGTCGCAAGCAACCCCAGCCATACGACCGCATCCTGCGAGAAAAGCCCGCCGACCACCGGAATTTCGGACAGGCTGGGAATCGAGAGCTTGGGCAGGCCCGCGACGGTGCGGCTTTCGTAGCTTTTGCCGAACAGCGCGGACAGCCCCTGCCCCAGAATGCCGATCGCCAGCCCCGCCGCGACCTGATTGGCGCGCAGCGTCAGGGCCAGCCAGGCAAAGACCAGCGACAACGCCGCACCCGCAAGACCGGCCAGCAGAAAGCCCAGGGTATGCGTGCCGAAATGATGCACCGACAGAAAGGCGATGACCGCGCCGACCGCCATCATCCCCTCAATACCAAGGTTCATGACGCCCGAACGCTCGGCCAACAGCTCGCCCAATGCGGCCAGCAGGAAGGGCATCGCGGCGGCCAGCATCCCAGCCAGAACGAAGGTCAGTGCGTTCATGCCCGCACCTCGGATTTCACCCGCACCAGCCGGTAGCGGACCAGCGTGATCGCGGCCAGATAGCAGACCAGCAACGAGCCTTGGAACACCCGCACCGCTGCCACCGGCAGTTCCGCCGAGACCATGGCGTTGTCACCACCGATATAAAGGATGGCGATCAGCAGCGAGGAAAACAGGATGCCGATCGGGTTCAACCCGCCCAGATAGGCCACGATGATCGCCGCATAGCCATAGCCCGAGGCGACCGAGCGTTGCAGCTGCCCCAGTGGGCCCGCGACCTCGGCGGCACCGGCCAGCCCGGCGGCAAAGCCTCCGATCAACAGGGACAGCCAGACGGCGCGGCTTTCTGCAAAACCGGCATAGGCGCTGGCTTGTGGTGCCAGCCCGCCGACGACCAGTTGATAGCCCTGAAAGCTGCGCTGCATATAAACCCATGCCGCCAGCGTCACCACCAGCGCCAGCACCAGCGCGACGTTGACCCGCGTGCCGGGGATCAGCAGCGGCAGGGTCGCGTCCATCTGGAACATCACCGATTGCGGGAAGTTGAAGCCCATCGGGTCTTTCCACGGCCCGACCAGCAGATAGGCCAGAAGCTGGGTCGCAATCAGGCTCATCATCAGGGTCACGAGGATTTCCGACGCGTTCAGCCGCACCCGCCAAAAGGCCGGAACCACCGCCCAAAGCGCGCCGCCGATCCCGCCCAGAAGCAGCATCAGTGGCCATATCCAGCCTCCGGTTGCCTGCGGGAACCAGACCGGGATCGAGGCCGCAAAGATCGCGCCAAGGATGAACTGCCCCTCGGCCCCGATATTGACGACATTGGCGCGAAACCCGATGGCCAGCCCCTGCGCGATCAGCAGCAGCGGCGTCATCTTCAGCAGCACCTCGGAGAAGGACGACCACGACACCAGCGGCTCGACCAGCATGGCGTGGAAGACCGCGCCCGCATCCTTGCCCATGGCCAGATACAGGCACAGGTTCAGGACGATGGTCGCCACCAGCGCGCCCAAAGGCGCCAGCACCGCGACCTTGCGCGAGGCGCTGCTGCGCCGGACTAGTCGATAGGCAGAAAGAACGGACATCAGACGCCTGCCCGTTCTTCGGCGCCGATCATGTAGCGGCCAATGTCTTCCACGCGTGTCTGGGACACCTGCAGCGCGGCAGAAAGCCGCCCCTCGCGGATGACCTGGATGCGGTCGCAGATTTCGAACAATTCTTCGATTTCCTCAGAGATGATCAGCACCGCCACGCCGTCATTGCGCAGATCGACAAGGCGGCGGCGGATGGCACTGGCCGCGCCGATATCGACGCCCCATGTCGGCTGCGAGACGAAAAGCAGCCTGGGCGCCAGCATGATCTCGCGGCCGACGATGAATTTTTGCAGGTTGCCGCCCGACAGCGCCCCGGCCTCGGCCTGCGGGCCGGGGGTACGCACGTCGTAATCGGCGATGCAGCGCGCGGTAAAGGCGGCCTCGCGCAGACGATTGATCATGCCGCGCCGCACCAGCCCCTGCCGATGCGCGGTCAGCAGCGTGTTGTCGGCCAGGGACATTTCCGGCACCGCGCCACGCCCCAGACGCTCCTCGGGGACGAATGCAAAGCCCAGCTTGCGCCGCGCGGCGGCGTTCAGATGCCCGACCGGCTGGCCCATCATGCGGATCTGGTCGGAGGCGGCGGGATCGGTGGTCTCACCCGAGATCAGCCGGGACAATTCGCCCTGACCGTTGCCGGACACGCCGGCGATGCCCAGAATTTCACCCGCGCGAAGCTGCAGGTTGATCCCCGACAGGGACTGGGCAAAGGGATCGTCGGGCTGATGGTCCAGCCCTGCCAGTTCCAGCCGCAATTCGCCCGGCTCACGCGCAACCGCGGGGCGCGTCTCGGGCATGTCGCGGCCGATCATCATCCGCGCCAGATCATGCGCGTCATGTTCGCGCGGATCGATATTCCCGGTCACCTGCCCATCGCGCAGGATCGTCGCCCGGTCGCAGATTGAGCGGATTTCCTCAAGCTTGTGCGAGATGAACAGGATCGAGACGCCGCGATCACGCAGCCGCGTCAGGGTCTGGAACAGGCGCTGAACCGATTGCGGCGGCAGCACCGAAGTCGGCTCATCCAGGATCAGCAGCTTCGGATCGGTCATCAGGCAGCGGATGATCTCGACCCGCTGGCGTTCGCCGACGGACAGAGCATGGACATGGGCGCGCGGCTCGACCTCCAGCCCGTATTCCTGCCCCAGCGTGCGAATGCGCGCGGTCAGCTCGGCCTTGCTGCCCGGCACGATCAGCGAAATGTTTTCGACAACGGTCAGCGTCTCGAACAGCGAGAAATGCTGGAAAACCATGCCGATGCCCTGACGGCGGGCCTCGGCGGGCGAAGACAGCGCGACATGATGCCCCCGCCAGATTACTTCGCCGGCATCGGGGGTTTCGACGCCGTAGATCAGCTTCATCAGCGTCGATTTGCCCGCGCCGTTCTCGCCCAAAATCGCATGGATCGAACCCTCGGCCACGTCGAGGTCGATGCCGCGATTGGCGCGGACGGTGCCATAGGTCTTGGTCAGTCCACGAAGGGACAGAAGCGGCGCGGGCATGGGATCAGTTCGGCAGCGGCGTGGTCACGCCCTTGACGTGCCAATCCATGGCGACGATTTCCTCATCCTTCATGGCCGCCCCGGCAGCGACGCCTTCGGAGCCGTCCTGCTTGGCGATCGGCCCGGCAAAGACCGGAGCCTCGCCCGAGGTGATCCCGGCTTCGCGTGCCTTGATCTTTTCCATGACGTCGGCGGGGATGTCCGCGCTCCAGTCCAAGACCTTCTCGACCTGCTCGGCCATGCCGAGGAAGGCGTTGTGGCCCTTGAAGCTGCCCTCGAAATGCGCCTTGACCTGCTCAAGGAAGAAGGGCGACCAGTCGGTTGCCGCACAACCCAGATACTTCGTTGCGGCGTAGGCTTTCATCGACGAGTTCAGGTTGCAGACGTAAGCGCCCGATTTTTCACAGATATCTACGACCGAGGGCGTGTCCTGCGCGTTCGAGAAGATGACGTCGCAGCCCTGCGCGATCAGCGCCTTGGCGGATTCCTGTTCCTTGGCCGGATCGAACCACGAGTTCACCCAGACCACGGCGACTTCAGCGGCCGGGTTGATCGCCTGCGCGCCCAGCGTGAAGGCGTTGATCGAGGTGATCAGTTCCGGGATGGCAAAGGCCGAGACCGTGCCCAGCTTGCCCGATTTCGACAGTGCGGCAGCAGCCATGCCCAGCAGGTAGGTGCCCTCGTAGTTGCGCGCGGCGAAGGGGGTGAAGTTCGGCGCGACCATGAAGCCCGAGGCGTGCAGGACGCTCACATCGGCATTGCGACGCGCGATCTGCAGCGCGCCGTTCTGATAGCCGAAGGAACCCGCGATCAGGAACTTGCTGCCATCCGCGACCGATTTGGTCATGATGCGGTCGGCATCCGGGCCTTCCATGATGTTTTCAAGGATGGTGACCTTGACCTTGTCGCCATAGGCGGCCTTGACCGGCTCCAGCCCGTTGGCCAGCGCCCGGCCCCAGCCCACATCTCCCAGCGGCGAAGGCAGGACCAGCGTGATGCCCAGCGTGCCGTCTTCGGCCAGTGCCATGGCGGGCGCGAAGCCAGCGGCAAGGCCCATCGCGGCAGTGGTCCGCAGGAAGTTGCGGCGGTTCAGGGTGGAGGTCATCGGTTCATCTCCTTGTCAGAATTGGATGGTCGCAAGGGCGGCTTCTGCTTCGGCCGCCATTTGCATCTCGTCGAGGCCGGGGAAGCCTTCGCCGTCCCAGACGATCCGGCCATTGACCATGGTCAGGTCGGTCGGCATGCCGATGCCGACGCGGGCGATCAGGCTTTCGGGATCGTGGCGGGTGCCGACGTAATCCATGCGGCGGGTGTCGATGGCGAACAGATCCGCCGCCATCCCCGGTGCCAGTTTGCCGATATCCGCGCGCCCCAGCAGCGAAGCACCGCCCGAGGTGCCGTAGCGCAGGAAATCCGCGGGCAGCGGCACCGGATGGCTGCGACCCGATGCGACAAGGCATTGCAGCATATAGGCCGAATGCAGGCAGTGCATCAGGTTGGAATTGTCATTCGAGGCCGCACCGTCGCAGCCCAGCCCGATCCGTACACCCAGCGCCTGCATCGCCGGGATCGGCGTGACCTCGGCGCCCACCAGATAGACCGGCTCGGGGCAATGCGAGATGCCGGTCCCCGAGGCAGCCAGCTGGGCCAACTCACCCTCGGTCAGCTCCCAGCCATGCGCATAGAAGGTGTCAGGCCCGCAGAAGCCCATCTGTTCAAGGTAATCGACGGTGCGCAGACCATGACGGGCGCGGATGACCTCGCTTTCGCCCTCGCCCGCATGGGTATGCAGGATCAAGCCGTGCTGGCGGGCCAGCGACAGGGACTCGGTGAAGGTTTCCTTGTGGCAGTTCACCGGCTGGCAGGGGGCCAGCGCCACCTGCCGCATCGAGAATTGCCCGCCGTCGTGATAACCCGCGATCAGGCGCTCGCAATCGGCCAGATATTCATCGGTCGTCTCAAGCATCTCATCGGGGATGGTCGAGCCCATGGATTTCGGCAGCGTGTTGACGCCCCGCCCGGCATGGAAGCGCAGGCCGATCTTTTCGGCGGCCTCGAACTGGCGATCGATGATGCGTTTGCCCGCGCTGCGCGGGTAGCAATATTGGTGGTCAAAGGCCGTGGTGCAGCCATGCTTGGCCAGTTCCGCCAGCGCCGTGACCGAGGCGTGGTGGAAGCAGTCTTCGGTCAGCCGCGCAAAGATCGGATAGATCTTGTCCAGCCATTCGATCAGCGACAACCGCGTCCAGTCCAGATCGACGCGATTGCGCACGAAGCACTGGAAGAAATGGTGATGCGTGTTGACGAGGCCCGGATAGACGAACCAGCCGCGCGCATCGATCACCTCGGTGCCCAAAGGCGCGGCTGCTGAAAGATCCTTGCCAATGGCGTGAATGGCGGGGCCGCTGATCAGGATGTCGACATCCCGCAGAACCTGATCCCCGGTCACGACGGCGGCGCAATCTTTCAGCAGGGTGCCAGTCATGTCAGGCGCGTTCCTTGCGGATCACATCGGGCTGGGGGCCGGGTTCAGGCAGCAGCTCATGCAGACGGTGGATGCCCGGCATCTCGACAAAGCCCGGCAGCCCGCGGATCGCCCGCATCCACAGCCGGATCGAGGGATAGGCGTCCAGCGGCAGACCTCCGTCCGGCGCCAGCGCCACATAGGGGAAGCAGGCAATATCGGCGATGGTCGGACGGTCCCCGACAAGGAAGATGCCGCCGCGACGGCGCACCGCGCTAATCGCGGCCTCAAGCTCGCGCAGGGTGCGGGTCGCAGAGCGGCGCAGCGCCACGATGTCGCCCGGCATTTGCAGCATGTCATGCAGACGGGCCGCGCCCGCGCTGTCGGTCAGGCGCTGCGCAAAGGCCAGCCATTGCCCCACCTGTGCCCGCATGGCCGGGCTATCGTCGCCCAGCCATTCCGGGGCGTGGCTCGCCGCGATATAGGTCAGTATGGCGGTGGACTGGGTCAGCACCAGATCGCCGTCGGTCAGGATCGGGATCGTCCCCGCCGGGTTCAGCGCCAGCAGTTCCGGCCCGCGATGCTCGGCACCGGGATGGAAATCGACCGCGCGCAGGTCCAGCTTGATCCCGGCCAAAGCCGCCATCAGCCGGACGCGGTAGCACGAGGGCGACAGGATATAATCGTAAAGTCTCATGCCGCCACCAGTTGCGCGCCGTAGGTATAGCCGTGCCGTTTCAGCCAGCGCCGATAGGCGATCGAGGTCATGTCGGCGCGGGTCGGAATCTCCATCCCCGGATCCAGCGGCAGCAGCGCAGGGATCTGGTTCTCAAGGATCGAGCGGTCCTGAACAAAGATCATCTGCTGGAAATGGATCATGTCGGTCATCGAGCTGTCTTCGTCGAACAGCGCCATCCATGGCCAGACCTGACAGGTGGTCTCGGTCAAAGGCTGGACGAACAGCGTGATGACATCCCATTCCTCGGGCCGCGCCGGGCAGGTCTTGTACAGCACCGAACAGGTCGGCGCGGGCACGCGGTACATGTATTCGGCATTGATCCCGCCCTGCGCCGATTTCGCGGCCTGCGGCTGATAGAAGCTGACCTTGGTGGCCCAGACCTCATCGACATCGTCGCGGATCTCGACCTCGTAGCGCTGGACCTCGGTATGGGGTTCCGAGCCAAGGATGTCGGTATGGACGAAGGGGAAATGCGCGATATCCAGGAAGTTCTCGACCGCGCGCAGCGGCGAGCAGCGCACCAGAACCGTGCCGACATCGACCAGACGGCGACCGGGTTGATCGGCCTCGGGGATGGTGAACAGGTCTCGCTCGGGCTGGCCCAGCGTGGTCCAGACATGGCCGAAGCGGGTGATGACCGGCAGGGCACGCCCTGCCCCGTCGGTGACCAAGGCCGCACCGTCGCTGTCGCAGGCGATGCGGATGGCCTCGCCCAGCAACAGGCTGTCGCGGCCTGCCGGGGTCAGCTGCGCCGCAATACCCACGGGATACCATTGGTCGCGCATGGCTTCACCGTTCATGCTGCGATCTCCTCGGCGGTTTCAGCCTGACGGCGCAATGCTTCAAGCGCGGCGGACACGCGGTCCAGCGTCGCTGTATCGGCACCGTTGGCGGCAAGGGCATGCAGGTTGCACTGATCGTCCGGCAACGGCTGGATCAGGACGACAACCGCGCAGCCACCAAGTTCGCCGCGCAGGTCAAGCCCCGTGCCACCAAAGGCCGCGGCAACGGTCTCGGGCCGGGCCGACAGGCGCAGGGTGCGCAAGGGTGAAAAGCCGGCCAACCCGGGCGGCGGAGCCTCGGGTTCGGCATCCTTCTGGGCAACCCAGACGACGCCGTCGCTTTCGGTCACGGCAAAAACCGGAACCTTGATCGCGTCAGGCGGCGTGAGTTCGGGATGGGCCGGGATGCGGTGGCACTGGCCACCGTCGCCGTAACGCCAGCCGTGGTAGATGCAGGAAAGAAATTCGCCGCGAACGAAACCATGCGACAGGCGCATGCCGCGATGGGGGCAGCGATCCGACCAGGCGGCAATGCGCCCCGAGGCGCTGCGCCAGATCACGATGTCCTTGTCGCCCAGCTGTCCGGGCGCGGCGCTGCCTGAGGGAATGTCCTGGGATAGCGCGGCAGGGGTCCAGTTCATGGCACTCTAACTTATTGCGTGTTGAACAGGGCGCCTCTCATCACAATGACGCAAGAAAGGCCATGACAAACTGTCGCAGTTTGTCATTAATTCTGTGATGCCTCGCGACGAGTTGCGCAATAATTGGGCAGACCACCCGCGAAGCGTGTCCCGGTTACGCCGCCTCGCGCGTGACGGATTCGACCCAGACATCGATCGGTCCCAGCAGGCAGGCCATCTCCATCGCGTCCAGAAGCGCGGGCGGCCCGTCCACGGTGACCAGCACCGCATCCGCATCGGCCCGGCCAATCTGCGCCGAGATGCCGATACGCCGAGCGTGACCTTGCAGCCAGCGCTGAAAGCCCGGAGCCGAAAGCTCACCCTCGATCAGAAATCGTTCCGACGACATATCCCCTCGCAAACCGATGCGCCCGCAGACGCCTGCCCGCCCCTATCATGCAAAAGACGGATCGTTCCAGTTCCGATCTGGCCATGCCGGAGGGCGCTGGAAGGGTGGCACAAATGCCCGGATCGACCGTGGCAACACAACTTGGCCGCGTCCGGTTCCAGATCGCCCCCTGCCTTTCATGAAAAATTGTGTTCCTGGCGCAACAATCATGGCGCTTATGCAACGCCACCCCGATGCCTAATCACGCATCACTGCGGAACTCGCCGCGCGGTTGTTTCAATCAACACACAAAGCGTGAACATCGCTGTTAATCATAATTAACCGGAATCAAAAAATATTTCATGTAATACATTAGTAAACTAAATGGTTTCATCACGAAATCGCGCGCGCCATTTTCCGCTGATGCAGAAATGACGCGCAATTTTCACGTTTTCGAGAGATATGCGGAATTTCGCCCAAGCCTTTATGCGACCCTCCCTCAGGTCTAATTCTGTCCCAGCAGAGATGCTCGTGGTTAATGAAACAGGCACCACGGACACGAACACGGTTCAGAAAAAGGACTGAGACGATGAAAGCACTTGCTTATCTCGCTGGCGCAACCGCCATGGCCATGGCCTTTACCTCGCCCGCCTTTGCACAGTCGGAGATCGCCACCGGCGCCAATGCAACCGGCATTTCGGATGTTCACGAGGGCATGAAGGACGTTGAAGAAGCCGTCCGCGATGATTTCGACCGCTCCGCTGACGCGCAGCGTTTTGGCCCCCCCGAACGGCAGGAAGGCGTCTACGGCTCGGTCGCGCTAAGCTATGTCGGCCGCTCCGGCAATTCCGAGAACCAGGATTTCAGCCTGTCGGGCCGTTTGTCCAGCAATGCGGGCGCGTTCTCGCAATCGGTCGGCATCCTGCTTGAATATGGCGAGGATAATAGCGGCACCACCGATACCGAAAAAACCTCGACCATTTATGAGGGGCTCTACAATATCAATGACCGCTTCTATGGTTTTGCCCTTGGTCGCCTGACGACCGATGCGCTGGCCGATGATCCGGTGAGCCTTGACGAGGGTGACTCCTTCGAAGATCTCGATGGTCGGATGAAACGGGATGCCTATTTCGGCTTCGGTCCGGGCTACCGCATCATCAATAACGACACCACCGCATGGCGTGTTCAGGCGGCTGTCGGTATTCGCTACACCAAGCAGGTCAACGTGATCGATCCGGTCGCCGAAACTCTGGAAACCGACTCGGATACCGGCGTCGGCTACCTGGTGTCGTCGCGCTTCTACCACCGCTTCAACGAAACGGTGTTCCTGACCAACGACACCGACTACCTGACCTCGGACGCGAACGACACCGCAACCAACGAACTGGGTGTGAACTTCAAGATGTCGGACGCTTTCGCGACCCGGATCTCGTACAAGACCGAATATGTGTCGGATCGTGCGATCCGCACCGACAACACGCTGGGCGTGTCGCTGGTCTACGGGTTCTAAGTCCCGAAATTCCCTTCTCTCTACACCATCTGGGGCGGCCTTCGGGCCGTCCTTTTTTGTCTGGGAAGGGTGGCGGGAACCGCTGCAACCGTGGCAGCGCAGGTTTCCCCGAAAGCCTGGATGTCCAGGTGGGGACCAGGTAACGAAACCAGGGCCTCGTCAGAGCCAGCCCCCTCGGTGAAATTATAGGCCAGTGGAAAAAAAGGCCACACACGCGAAGAGCAGAAACCCGCCGCCCCCTAGATAGGCTGATGGCCGCGCCTTCGCAAGCCGGGCGGCGGAAGCTTGCAGGATGTTCGCGCTTGGTTCATGTTTGATCCATGACCGATCCCGCCATCATCCCTGACGATCTGCCCACTTCCCGACCAGGGCAAAGGCTGCAACGCGGCGTGGCGCGGATGCTGACGGCGCTGGGTCACGCGGCGCTGCCGGAGTTTGTGCCTGTGGGCGGCTTGCGGGTCGATGTGATCTCGATCTCGCCCAAGGGTGAAATCTGGGTGGTCGAATGCAAAAGCTGCCGGGCGGATTTCATCGGGGATCGCAAATGGCAGGGCTATCTGGATTACTGCGACCGCTTTTTCTGGGCGGTCGACACCGATTTCCCCGATGATCTGCTGCCCGAGGATTGCGGCCTGATCCGCGCCGACAGTTGGGGGGCCGAACTGTTGCGCATGGCCCCCGAGGTTCGGCTGGCCGGAGCCCGGCGCAGCCGTATCCTGCGGGATATTGCTCGGGTCTCGACCGCGCGTCTGCTGGCGATGACCGACCCGATGGGGTTCAGCGCTTAGGCTTCTTGCCCGGCTTGCCGCCCTGCCCCGCCATGTCGCGGGCGGCCTCTGCTGCGGCCAGCAGTTCTTCGGCGATTTCCTCGGCTTCCTCTGGATCGAAATCCAAAGGAAGGTCGACGCCCTCAGCCTCGATATAGATGCGGACCATGCCACGATCGGTCGGCCCGATCTGGATGTTCGCCGCAATTTCGCTTTCGCTGTTGATGCCCATGATCGGCCCTTCCGGCTTCTGTTGGTGGTGATGAAAAAATCCTTACATCGGGTGAAGATTTCCGGCAAGTCGGGCTTGCATCCCCCGGAATCCGGTTATAGTAGAGCGCCAGTGCCGCTTTAGCTCAGTTGGTTAGAGCGCTAGATTGTGGATCTAGAGGTCCCCCGTTCGAGCCGGGGAAGCGGTACCATCCTTCTCCTTGAAATCGTTGATGTTTGGCGGCGACCGACGCCATGGCCTGCTGTCTGGCGGGCCGTTTGCGATTCTGACGCATCGCGCCGCTTCCTCCTTCCGGACGTTGCGCCAAATGCAAATGCGGCGGACCTTTCAGCCCGCCGCATGCTTGTTCCTGATGTCCCGTCGCGCCCGGTGTCAGAACAGCGCGATCTTCAGCATATGTCCGTTGCTGTGCAGCCAGTTGATGACCTCGGCCAGCGGCAGCGCGGTAAGGAAAACCAGCGCATCGAACAGGTTCCGGCGCAGCGTATCGGTGCGGAAGGTGACCTCGCGGCGGGTATGGAATCCCGACAGGCGTGGCAGGATCATCGGAACCTGCGACTGATACTCGGCATAGGCTTCGCCGAATTTGCCCCGCAGAAAACGCTCCTCGGCTCGCGCGGTTTGCGACAGCACCAGCAGCGCCGCGCCACCAAAGCCGATCGCCAGCGTCAGGCTTTGCAGAAGCAACCCGAAGCCGACAACGCCAAGGGTCGAGAACAGGTAAAGCGGGTGGCGGCAAAGCGAATAGGGACCGTCCCGCATCACATCGGCATTCTTGCGACCGCCGATGTAAAGGATCGCCCAGAACCGTCCCAGCACCGCGGCAAAGACGCAAAGCGTGCCCGCCAGATGCAGGATCGCGGCCGGACCTTCGGACCATCGCGTGTACCCCCACAGCATTGGCAGCAGGGCCGCCACAAAGGCCAGCCGCAGTACGTTCAGCCGAAGCCGCTGATTGGCGGGGGCCACGCTTGGGATATTGTCAACGATCAGCGACATCTTGTTTCCTTCAGCTTTCGAAACCGAACATCGGCTCGGCGGCATCCCAGCTTTGATCCATGGCCCATGCAGCGCTGACCGGCAGCCCGACATGACCGAAACGGAAGGAAAGCTGGCCCTCGGCCAGATGTTCGCGCGCGCCTTGCGCGGCAAGGTAAAGTGCGGCGGCAAGGCCGGTACGGTCCGCCCCCGCCTTGCAATGGATCAGGACAGGTTTCGGCAGGCTTGCGATCAGCGCGACCAGTTCGGCGGCGCGGGCCGGATCAAGCTGTTCGCTGTCCTTCATGGCGAAATCGGCATGGGTCAGGCCAAGGCGGCGCGCGGTTGCAACCTCGGTGTCGTACCATGCCGCGTCCGAGGCACCGCGCAGGTTGATGACGCTGCGCAAGCCGTGGGCCTTGCTCCAATCTTGCAGCTTCAGCGCATCCGGCTGGGCCGAGCGGTAAAGCTCTCCGGCGATGACCGGGTGGAAGTTCCCACTGGATTGCAGCCAAGCCGCCCAGCCCGATGCCCCGGCAACGCAAAGCACCGCCCCTAAAAGGAGCGGTCGCAAAAGCCGTTTCAGGCCAACCCTACCGAATGGGGTGCGGGTGAGCGGCCGGTTA
Organism: Paracoccus litorisediminis; assembly: GCF_009711205.1. GTDB lineage: Bacteria > Pseudomonadota > Alphaproteobacteria > Rhodobacterales > Rhodobacteraceae > Paracoccus > Paracoccus litorisediminis. The sequence continues at coordinate 58,557 of NZ_WMIG01000009.1, forward strand.
GCCGGATTGGGAACAGGCATCAAATCTTCCATCGTCACACGATGGAGCGCTTCTGCCCGACGATTCTTACCGCAACCTTACGGCTGGGCGGGTGGAAGCTGGATGCGGGCCTGAAATCCGCCATCGCGGTCCGGCACGGGCGAGGCCAGTTCCAGCGCCGTCCCGGCCTGTCGCGCAATCTGGCTGACGATATGCAGGCCCAAGCCAAAGCCACCGCCCTTGCGATGCGAGAACCTTTTCCCCATCTGCGCCAATTGTTCAGCGGGCAGGACCGGACCGGGATTGCTGATCGAGAGCAGGCCTTGATCGTTCAGGCTGACCTCGACCCGGCTGTCGGGCGGGCTGTGCTGCAAGGCGTTCTCGATCAGGTTTCCGGCGACAATCGCCAGCGCATCGGCATCCATCACCGTCCAGACCGGTCCTTGCGCCACCGACAGCGCCAACCTGTCGGCGTCGCGGCCAATCTCGCGGAGCACATGCGGCAGAAGTGCGGCGGCATCGACGCGCTCTTCGCCCAGACCGATCCCGGATTCGGCCCGCGCCAGCTGCAGCAGCCGCGCGACCAGCCGCGCCATACGGCGCAGCGCCGTCTCGACCGAGGCGATGCGGGCGGATGCGGCGGGGTCGCCGGTTTCCTGCGCCAGCCGCTGCACCTGCGCCAGCGCCACCGCAACCGGCGTGCGCAGCTCATGCGCGGCATTGGTGGCAAAGGCGCGCTCTCCATCCAGCGCCTGCGACACCCGCGCCATGAACCCGTTCAGCGTGGTCACGATCTGGGCCAGTTCGGCGGGATGGGCGTCGGCATCCATCGGCTCCAGCCGCAGCCCGTCGCGCTGCGCCATTTCGGCACGCAGATCCTCGACCGGACGCAGGGCCAGCCGGGACACCCAGCCACCCGCCAGCCACCCCAAGGGCAGCAACGCCAGCATCGGCAGCAGGAAGGCCAGAAAGCTTTCGCGCCAAGCCTCGCGCCGTTCGGCCAGAGGATCGGCCAGCTGCAATGCCATATCCTGCGCCGTGTATTTGGTCGTGTAGACCGTATGGGTCAGCGTCCGCTTGACCTTGCCGGGCCGGGGCGTGTCAGGAAATTGCGCGGCCTCGGACATCGGGGATGCGGCCAGCACGCGGCCCTGACGGTCGATCAGCCGCCAGACCAATGCTTCATTGGGATCGTCGTGAGCCGAGGACATCTGGGCCGAGGCCCGGGCCGCGTCACTGGCCAGCGTTGGCAGCAGCGCCTCGGCCGAGGTGATCAGGATCTGGTCGTATAGCTCGTCCTGCTCATGATGCAGGATCAGCGCCATCGCTGCGATAGCGACCACCCAGGCCGCCGCCAGCACGGCGCTGATCAGCAGCGCCAGCCGCCGCGCCAATGTCGGACGACGCGGCGTCACGCCTGTCCCATCCGGTAGCCCATGCCGCGCACGGTCTCGACCACGGCACGGCCCAACTTGGCGCGCAGGCGGCTGATATGGGCCTCGATCGCATTGCTTTCGACTTCGGCCCCGAATTCATACAGCGTGTCCTCAAGCTCCTGTCGGCTGACGATCACGCCGGGACGACGGCTCAGGCGTTCGAGCAGCGCCCATTCACGCGCGGTCAGGTGGATGGTGACATCCTCCAGCAGGGCCTGCTTGCGTTCGGGCAGCAGTCGAAGCGGGCCAAAGCGTCGTTCGGGTTCGGCGCGGCCATCGCTGCGGCGGCGGATGGCGGCGATGCGCGCCAGCATCTCGTCAAGGTCATAGGGCTTGACCAGATAGTCGTCCGCGCCCGCCTGAAGCCCGGCGATGCGTTCGGTGATGCGGTCGCGGGCGGTGGCAATCAGGACCGGCGTGGCGTCGCCCCGTTGCCGCAGCCAGCGCAGCAGCGCCAGCCCGTCCCCGTCGGGCAGTTGCAGGTCCAGCAGGATCAGGTCAAAGCCCGTGCCCTGCAGCGCCGCCTCGGCCAGATCGCGGCTGACGGCAATGTCGACGGCATGGCCCGCGGCGCAAAGATGGTCGCGGACGGCAGTGGCCAGATCGGCCTCGTCCTCAATCACTAGCAGGCGCATCCCGTCCCCAATCCGATCCCTGGCCGCATTCGGCCATCATGCCGCTTGCTTTGCAATCTATCGCGGCGCGGTCAATCCGACTTCGGCTCAACGATCTGGCCCTCGCGGACCAGTTCGGCGAACAGCCCGTCCTGTTGCGCCAGATCGTGATAGCTGCCGCGCTCGACGATCCGCCCCCCCTCAAGCACAAGGATCTGATCAGCCGAGGCCACGGTGGACAGCCTGTGCGCAATGATCAGGGTGGTGCGGTTGGCGCGCAGCTTGTCGATGGCGCGCTTGATCTTGGCCTCGGTCGCGGGATCAAGGGCCGAGGTGGCCTCATCGAGGATCAGGATCGGAGCATTCTTCAGCACCGCGCGGGCAATGGCGATACGCTGCCGCTCACCCCCTGACAGGGCATTGCCGCGTTCGCCGATGACGAAGCCGTAATTGCCGGGTTTGCGCAGGATGAAGTGATGCGCCTCGGCCAGACGGGCGGCCTGCTCGACCTCGGCATCGGTGGCCTCGGGACGGCCGACGCGGATGTTTTCGGCAATCGAGCGGTTGAACAGCCCGGCTTCCTGAAACACCACCGCGATATTGGCACGCAAGGATGCCAGCTTCAGCCCGGCAATATCGTGCCCATCGACCCTGATCGATCCGGCGTCCGGCTGGCGCAGGCGCTGCAGCAAAGCCAGCGTCGTGGTCTTGCCCGAACCGGTCGGCCCCACCAGCGCGATGGTCTGGCCGGGCTTTGCCTCAAAGCTCAGGTCGAACACGCCCTGATCGCTGCCGGGAAAGCAGTAGCTGACATCGCGATATTCGATCTGCCCCAGCACCGGCGCGACAAGGGCCTTGGCCTTCTGCGTGTCGGTGACATCGGCGGGTGCGTCCAGCAGCTCAAAGTAACTGCGGATGGTCGGGGTCGAGCGAAAGATATTGCCGACGAATGCCGACAGCCGGTCCAACTGACCGATCATCAGCCCGGCAAAAGCCCCGAAGGACACAATCTCGCCCACGGTGATCTCACCCCGCTGCGCCAGAACCGCGCCCGCGGCAAAGACCACCACCATCGTCACCGTGGCGGCGGCGCGGGTCAGGACCGTCAACAACCCCCACCATGTCAGCACCGGATATTGCGCCGCCAGCAGGTTCGCGGTGATCTGGCGCATCGCCTGCATTTCGCGCGCGAAGCGGGAATAGCTTTGCACCACGGTGACATTGCCCAGAACGTCCCCCACCCGGCCATAAAGACGGCCCGAATGCTTTTCGACCTGTGCCTGCCCTTCGCGCGTCTTGCGGATGACAAGGATGTTGATCACCAGATAGACCAAACCCAGCATTGCAAGGATCGCGGCCATGCGCGCGTCCAGACTGATCGCTGTCGGGATCAGCAGGATGATCCCGGCCAGCGCGGTCAACTGCTCGCGCAGGATGCCCAGCCACAGGGCGAACAGCGCGTCGGTCCCGGCAAGGATGGCGCGCACCACCGATCCGGTGCCCTTTTCCGCATGGTAGGAAATCGGCAGGGTGATCGCGCGGCTGTAAGCCTCGCCCAGCGCCGACAGCCGCGCGCGATGCGCCAGCCGGTCAGAGGAAACCGCAGTGATCGCGGATGCAAAGATCCCGAACAGCCCGAAGGCCGCCCATGTGCCAATCAGGGTGAAGGCCCCCGACCCTTCTGCCAGCCGGTCGACCATGCGGCCGAACAGCACCGGCTCGGCCAGTTGCACGATGGCGATGGCCACGCCCGTTGCCGACAGCAGCGCGGCCAGCCATTTCTCGCCGCCCAACAGGGTGAGGGTGCGCCAATAGACATCCGCCGTGGTCATTGCAGGCTGAGACATGCGGGCTTTCCCTGCTGCGGGGCGCGCATGCTGTCGGATGCGGCACGGCCCCCGGTTTCACCCCGAGACTGCGGTAATGGCGCGATTGGTCAAGAGGGAATGCGCGGGGGCCGCAAAGCCCCCGACGCTGGGTTCATTCCATGAAGAAGGCGAAGCGGATGACGAACAGGGCGGCGACCACCCAGGTTGCCAGATGCACCTCGCGCGCGCGGCCGGTCAGCAGCTTGATCAGCGCATAGCTGACAAAACCGAAAGCCAGACCATTGGCGATGGAATAGGTAAAGGGCATCATCAGCGCGGTCAGCACGGCGGGCGCGCTTTCCGTGACATCGCGCCATTCGATTTCCTCGAACTCGCGCACCATCAGACAGGCCACGTACAGCAGCGCCGGCGCTGTCGCATAGGCCGGGACCGAACCCGCCAGCGGCGCAAAGAACATCGCCAGCAGGAACAGCACCGCCACGACCAGCGCGGTCAGACCCGTCCGCCCCCCTGCCTGCACGCCCGAGGCGCTTTCGACATAGGCGGTGGTCGAACTGGTCCCCAGCATCGAACCGGCAAGGATCGCGGTCGAATCCGCCATCAGCGCACGGCCAAGCCCGGTATTGGTATGGGTCGGCCCCTCGGTCAGCAGGCCCGCGCGTTTGGCGACGCCGATCAGCGTGCCGGTGGCGTCAAACACCTCGACCAGCACCATGACAAGGATGACGTGGAAGATGCCCACGGTCAGCGCGCCCGCGATATCCAGCTGCATGAAGGTCGGCAGGATCGAGGGCGGCATGGACATGATGCCTCCGAACTCGCTGGCCCCGATCAGGATAGAGACGACGGTGACCGCAAGGATGCCGATCAGGATCGAGCCTCGCACCTTCAGCGCATCCAGCGCCGCGATGATGAAGAAGCCCGCCGCCGCCAGCAGCGTCGGTGCCTGCGTCAGATCACCCAGGGCAACCAGCGTCGCCGGGTTGTCGACGACCAGCCCGGCATTCTTCAGCGCGATCAGACCAAGGAACATCCCGATCCCCGCAGCAATGGCGCTGCGCATGGATGTCGGAATGCCCGCGATCAGCCAGCGCCGTATCCCCGTCACCGACAGGAACAGAAACACCAGACCCGAGATGAACACCGCCCCCAGCGCCTGCTGCCAGGTAAAGCCCAAGCCCGCCACCACGGTAAAGGCGAAGAAGGCGTTCAAGCCCATACCCGGTGCCATGCCGATGGGCCAGTTCGCCCAAAGCGCCATGATGGCCGAGCCTAGCGCCGCGGCCAGACAGGTCGCGACAAAGACTGCATTCCGGTCCATCCCGGTTGTTGACAGGATGTCGGGGTTCACGAAAATAATATAGGCCATGGTCAGGAAAGTGGTGATCCCAGCGATCACCTCGGTCCTGACATTGGTCCCCTTGGCCGCTAGGCCGAATTGCTTTTCCAGCATCAATCCTCCCACTGGCAGTTCGCCCGCCATCACGGCAGACTAGGATCAGTGACCTGTTACGCAAATGCAGGCTCTGGCGACAGAGTTTCAACGCGTCATTTAGAAACGGCATTTTCAACCGCGCCTCGCGTTTGTTTATACGAATTCCGCTCTTGCCGGAACCCGCCCAAGGGTGATGACTGCGGCAAACGGCCTGAACAGAAGGAAATGGCGATGCGATACAGCCGCGACATGATCGGATATGGCGAAAATACCCCCGACCCGCGCTGGCCGGGAGGCGCCCGGATCGCGGTCCAGATCGTCATGAACTACGAGGAAGGCGGCGAAAACAGCATCGAGCATGGCGATGCCGCGTCGGAAGCCTTCCTGTCCGAGATCATCGGCGCCCAGCCCTGGCCCGGCAAGCGCCACTGGAACATGGAATCGATCTACGACTACGGCGCGCGGGCGGGCTTCTGGCGGCTGCACCGGATGCTGAAGGACGTGCCCGTCACCGTCTATGGCGTGGCGACCGCACTTGAGCGCGCCCCCGAGCAGGTCGCCGCCATGCAGGCCTCGGGCTGGGAGATTGCGACCCACGGCCTGAAATGGATCGACTACCGCGACGTGCCGCCCGAGGTCGAGGCCGAGCATATCGCCCGCGCCGTTGAGCTGCATACCCGGGTCACCGGAGAACGTCCGCGCGGCTTCTATCAGGGCCGCACCTCGATGAACACGGTGGCGCTTGGCTGCGAGGAAGGTGGCTTCGAATATCTGGCCGACACCATTGCCGATGACCTGCCCTATTGGCATGTCCACAATGGCAAGCCGCAGTTGATGGTGCCCTATACGATGGACGCCAATGACATGCGCTTCTCCTCGGGTCAGGGTTTCGGCACCGGGGTCGAGTTCTTCGACTACCTGCGCGACAGCTTTGACGTGCTTTACGCCGAGGGCGAGGCCGGCGCGCCCAAGATGATGTCGATCGGGCTGCATTGCCGCCTGATGGGCCGTCCGGGCCGGGCCATTGCCCTGCAACGCTTTCTTGAGCACGCTCGCGCGCATGAAGGCGTCTGGTTCGCCACCCGTCTGGACATTGCCCGCCACTGGGCCAAGGAGCACCCCTATGCTCCGCGCCTGCGCCCCTCGCAGATGGAGCGTGACGCCTTTGTCCAGAAGTTCGGCGGCATCTATGAGCATTCCCCCTTCATCGCCGAGCGCGTCTGGGACGCCGAGATGGGCGCGATCCATGACACCCCTGCCGGTCTGGCGGCACGGATGGCGCAGATCTTCCGTTCCGCCAGCGATGCGGAACGGCTGGGCGTGCTGATCGCCCACCCGGATCTGGCGGGAAAACTGGCACTGGCCAAGCGGCTGACGGCGGAAAGCACCTCGGAACAGGCTTCGGCTGGTCTGGACGCGCTGACCGATGCCGAACGCGCCGAGTTCCAGCGCGTGAATACCGAATATGTGGCCAAGCACGGCTTCCCCTTCATCATTGCCGTGCGGGACCATGACAAGGCAGGCATCATGGCGGCCATGCGGGCCCGCCTGGCCAACGACACCGAAACCGAGCGCGACACGGCCGAACGTCAGGTCATGCGCATCGCCCAGCTGCGCCTGCAGGACGCGCTGAAAGGATGAACAAGATGAGCCACCCGAAAGCCGCCCCCCTTTACGCCGGACCCTATGCGGGCCTGCCGCCGCAGACCGACCTGTCCACCGACACCGCCGTCTTTACCGAGGCCTATGCGGTGATCCCGGCCAGCACGATGCGCGATATCGTCACCAGCTTCCTGCCGGGCTGGACGGGCATGCGCATGTGGGTGATCGCCCGCCCCCTGTCAGGCTTTGCCGAGACCTTCAGCCAATATATCGTGGAATTGCAGCCCGGCGGCGGTTCCACCCGCCCCGAGACCGACGAAGGCGTGCAATCCGCGATCTTCGTCACCGATGGCGACGTGACCCTGACCATCGACGGCAAGACCCACGAACTGACCCCCGGTGGCTTTGCCTATATCCCGGCGGGCATGGAATGGTCTGTCGCGAATGGCGATCAGGTCTCGCGCTTCCATTGGTGGCGCAAGCGCTGGCAGGCGGTCGAGGGTCTGGACAAGCCCGATGTTATCATCGCCAATGAACGCGAGATCGCGCCGATTGCGATGCCCGATACTGGCGGCAGCTGGGCCACGACCCGCTTCATGAACCCGAATGATCTGCGCCATGACATGCATATCACTATCGTCACGCTGACCCCCGGCGGCACCATCCCCTTTGCCGAGACCCACGTGATGGAACATGGCCTCTTCGTCATCGAGGGCAAGGCGGTCTATCGCCTGAACCGCGACTGGGTCGAGGTCGGCCCCGGCGACTTCATGTGGCTGCGCGCCTTCTGCCCGCAATGCTGCTACGCGGGCGGGCCGGGCAACTTCCGCTACCTGCTTTACAAGGACGTGAACCGTCACGCCACGCTGTGGCGCTAAGCCAAGGGGCCTTCGGGCCCCTTTCGCATTCCCCCGCCCTGCGCTTAAAGTGCCGCAAACCGACAAGGGGACAATCATGGCCAAGGCAATCCATTCGATGATCCGCGTGCTGGATGAGGCGCGCTCACTGGCATTCTACGAAACCGCCTTCGGCCTGACCGTGGCCGAGCGGCTGGATTATGAGACATTCACCCTGATCTACCTGTCGAACCCGGAATCCGAGTTCGAACTGGAGTTGACGGTGAACAAGGGCCGGACCGAGCCCTACGATCTGGGCGATGGCTATGGTCATATCGCGGTCTCGGTCGCCGATGTGACCGCCGAACATGCCCGCCTGTCGGAAGCCGGCCTTGCCCCGCGCAAGCTGGTCGATTTCGCACCGGGCGGAGAGGTGATCGCGCGCTTCTTCTTTATCGCCGATCCCGATGGCTACCAGATCGAGGTTTTGCAACGCGGCGGCCGCTACCTGTAACCCGCCTGCCTGAAGGTCAGGTTCAGCCGGGTCGCCCCCGTTTCGGGATGCTGGCCCGGCTTCAGGGTCAGGATGCCGTGCCATGCCAGCCGCGACACGCCGCCCCAGACCACAACATCGCCATGTTGCAGTGTATGGCGGGCGACCGGGTCGCGGCGATCCGTACCGCCGAACTGGAACGTTGCAGGCAACCCCAACGAGACCGAAACGATGGGCGCGTCAAAGCCCGCCTCGTCCCTGTCCTGATGCAGGCCCATCTTCACCCCCGGCGCGTAGCGGTTGATCAGGCAGGCATCGGGGCGAAAGCCGGAAAAGCCCGCCTGCTGCGCGGCGCGGGTGGCCAGCGACAGGAACAGATCGGGCATCTTTGGCCAAGGCAGGTCGGTCAGCGGATCGCGCGGGGCATAGCGGTAGCCGCGCCGGTCGCTGACCCAGCCAAACGCGCCGCAATTCGTCATCTCGACCCCGATCTGCTTGCCTCCCGGGGTCAGCATATGCCGGAACGGTGCCTGTGCCGCGACGGCGGCAATCCCGACAAGCAGCCCAACATCCAGCGCAAAGCCGCGCAGGATCATCGCGCCGGGGCCGATGCTTTCCTCGCGGTTTGCTCCGAACAGGTCTTCCTGCATCACCCCTCCCACGCGAATGTCATTGCCTTGTGCTTGACCTGACCGCCGGGCGCGGTCAGATCGGATCATATCCAAGGAGCATCCCATGCATCGCCGCCTTGCCGCAATCGCCACCGCGCTGACCCTCATCCTGTCTCCGGCATTGGCGCAGGATTTCACCGAGGCGCAGATCGCCGAGATCAAGAAGGGCGTCTTCAATGACCCCGACGCCCCGGTCATGGGCAATCCCAAGGGCGATGTCACGCTGGTCGAATTCTCGGACTACAATTGCGGCTTCTGCCGCAAGGCCGCGCCGGATGTGGCGGCCTTTCTGAAATCCGATCCGAACGTCAAGCTGGTGGTCCATGAGATCCCGATCTTTGGCGAAGGCTCGCGTGAGGCCGCGATGGCCGCGCTGGCAGCCCAGCGGCAGGGCAAGTATCCCGAATTCCATAGCGCCCTGATGGCGATGAAGGGCCGGGCCGAAAAGGCATCGGTCCTGCGCGTCGCCCGTCAGGTCGGGCTGGATGTGGACCGGCTGGAACGCGACATGGCCGATCCCGCGATCACCGCCCAGATCGAACAATCCCTGCTGCTGGCCGATCAGATCGGGCTGGCGGGGACGCCCAGCTTTGTCGCGGGCGACCGGGCCGTCTTTGGCGCGCTGCCCCCCGAGGATCTGGCCGAACTGGTGGCCGAGGCCCGCGCGCAGAAGAAATAGGGCAAGGCGCAGGCGCGCCCTGCCCTTGCGCGGTCAGCTGTTGTCGGCAAGCTCTTTCCAGTCTGAACGCTCGCTGGCGCCGATCAGTCGGCCGGTCGAGCTGTCATAGACCAGCGTCACCAGTTCGTAGTCATGGTCGCCCATGACCTTGACCCGGCCAGGGTCATGATAGACCCGCAGATCCTTGAAGTTCTGTTGCTGCAGCGGCGCGGTCAGCACCATATCCGTGGTGCGCGCGCTTTCATGCGGCGGGTAGTGACGAACCGCCATGAAGCTGTCGGCATGGGCCATGCCGCCCGCCATTACCGGCGCGGCGGCAAGCAGTGCGATCGTCAGGGTTCGGGTGAACATCTTGGCCTCCTGTGGCCTGTCATTGCGACAGGGCAGGAACGCAAAGCGCGACCGACAGTTGCCTGCGGTCGCGCCCTTGGTATCCGGTTTGATCGTCCGCGATCAGGTCTTGATGTCGAAGCCTAGGTGCTTGGCCACCGCGAAGATGTCCTTGTCGCCCCGACCCGACAGGTTGACCACGATGATGTGGTCCTTGGGCAGTTCCGGCGCGATCTTGATGACATGGGCCAGCGCATGGCTGGGCTCCAGCGCAGGGATGATCCCTTCAAGGCGGCAAAGCGTCTGGAAGGCGGCCAGAGCCTCGGTATCGGTCACGCTGACATATTCGGCGCGGCCCTGTTCCTTCAGCCAGGCATGTTCCGGGCCGATGCCGGGATAATCGAGACCCGCACTGATCGAATGCCCTTCGAGGATCTGGCCTTCGTGATCCATCAGCAGATAGGTGCGGTTGCCGTGCAGCACGCCCGGACGACCGCCGGTCAGGCTGGCGCAATGCTGCATACGCTCATCGACGCCCTTGCCACCGGCTTCGACGCCGATGATGCGAACCGATGCGTCATCAAGGAAGGGGTGGAACAGGCCCATGGCGTTCGAGCCGCCGCCGATGGCTGCAATGACGGTATCGGGCAGACGGCCTTCGCCCTCTTGCTCGGCCAGTTGCTCGCGGGTTTCGCGGCCGATGATGCATTGAAAATCGCGCACCATCGCCGGATAGGGATGCGGGCCTGCGACCGTGCCGATGCAGTAGAAGGTGTCGCGCACATTGGTCACCCAGTCGCGCAGCGCGTCGTTCATCGCGTCCTTCAGCGTGCCGCGACCCGAAGTGACCGGGACGACCTCGGCCCCCAGCAGCCGCATGCGGAAGACGTTCGGGGCCTGACGTTCCACGTCATGCGCGCCCATATAAACCACGCATTGAAGTCCGAAGCGGGCGCAGACTGTCGCCGTGGCCACGCCATGCTGGCCCGCACCGGTTTCCGCGATGATCCGGGTCTTGCCCATGCGGCGCGCCAGCAGGATCTGACCCAGCACGTTGTTGATCTTGTGGCTGCCCGTGTGGTTCAGCTCTTCGCGCTTGAGATAGATCTTGGCGCCTCCCAGCTCCTCGGTCAGGCGGGGGGCGAAATACAGCGGGCTGGGACGGCCGACATAGTATTTCCACAGATCGTCCATCTCGGCCCAGAAGCCGGGATCGGTCTTGGCGCGTTCGTATTCGGCCTGCAGGTCAAGGATCAGCGGCATCAGCGTTTCGCTGACGAAGCGTCCGCCAAAGATGCCGAAACGCCCCTGTTCGTCCGGGCCGTTCATGAAGCTGTTGATGAGATCTTCGGCCATGGCTCTCCTCGTGCGCGGTCGCGATTTGGGTATTTGTGAAACGGTGAAAGCCCGTCAGAGGGATTTCTTATAGCCGATATGAGAGGCGGTAAAGCCGAGCCTGTCGTAGAAACGATGGGCCTCAAGGCGGGCTTTGTTGGTGGTGAACTGCAGCAGCGTGCAACCCGCTGCGCGGGCGCGGTTTTCGGCGTCAGCGATCAGGTCTGCCCCGATGCCCTGCCCTCGCAGATCGGGCGCGACGCGCACGCCCTCGATCTGGGCGCGGCGGGCGGCGGTCAGCGACAGGCCCGAAATGAAGGTGATCTGATAACAGGCGATGATGTCGGGACCGATGGTCCCGACGATCAGCTGGTTCGCGGCCTCGGCCTGCATCGCCTCGAACGCGGCCAGATAGGGTGCAAGGTCGGTGCCTTCGCGTCCCCGGCCCAGAATATCGTCGGCCAGCAGGGCCACCACCGCGGCCACGTCGGCGGCTTGGGCGGGGCGAAAGCTGACAGCAGTCACAGGATCGGGGCCGTGGCGCGGGCGATGAAGCTGCGGATCTTCTCGGCATCCTTGACGCCCGGGGCGCTTTCGACGCCGGACGAAACATCGACGCCCTGCGCGCGGGTCAGGCGGATCGCGGTGTTGACGTTTTCCGGGGTCAGCCCGCCCGCCAGCAGCCAAGGCTTCAGGATCTGACGCCCGGCCAGCAGCCGCCAGTCAAAGGCCAGCCCGTTTCCACCCGGCAGCACCGCATCCTTCGGTGCCTTGGCGTCGATCAGCAGCATGTCCGCGGCCAACCCGTATTCCCAAAGCGCGTCCAGATCCTTCGGCTCGGCAACGCCAACGGCCTTCATCACCGGCAAGCCGGTCAGGGCCTTGACCTCGGCCACGCGGGCCGGGCTTTCATCGCCATGCAGCTGGATGATGTCCAACGCCACCTGCGCCAGCGTCTGTTCCAGCGTGGCATCGTCAGGATTGACGAACAACCCGACGCGCGCGATCCCCAAGGGAACCGGCGCCACCAATGCGGCGGCGGTTTCCGGGGTCACATGACGCGGCGATTTGGGGAAGAACACGAAACCCAGATAGCGAGCACCCGCCGTGATGGCCGCATCGACGGCCTCGGGCGTGTTCAACCCGCAGATCTTGACCGAAACGGACATGGCTTAACGCGTCGCCGGAAGGCCGGCCCCGGCTGAACCGGGACGTGCGGCGGATTCGTCGAGGATCGCCAGCACCTCATCCTTGGGCTTGGCATGCGTGCGGCGCAGATCGCCAAGCTCACGCTCCAGCCGGGCCAGTTCGCGGGCGCGGGCCTTGGCTTCCGAGCGTTGGCCGGATTCGCGCAGCCATTCCCAGACCAGCCCGACGATCAGACCAAAGACCATGGCCACGAACAGCGCCAGGAAGGCCGGCGCGGTCAACGACCATTGGCCATTGGTAAAGCGGGCCAGTCCCTCGGGGACAAGGTTGACGGTGATCGGATCGCGATTGGCAAGCGCGACGAGGATCAGCACCACGGCCAGAACAAGAAGAAGGGACAGCCGGATCACGCGCATGACTTACCTCGCAGCAGAAATTTCCGCCGCCAATCTGGCCTATTCCTCAAGCCCGTTCAACCGCTCGCGCAGGAGTTTACCGGTCTTGAAGAACGGGACGTGCTTCTCGTCGACGCTGACGGATTCGCCGGTGCGCGGATTGCGCCCCTGACGCGAGTCGCGCTTCTTGACCGAGAAGGCCCCGAAGCCGCGCAGTTCAACCCGGTCGCCGCGGGCCATCGCATCAATGATCTCGTCGAAGACCGTATTCACGATCCGTTCGACGTCTCGCTGGAACAGATGCGGATTCTCTTCTGAAATCTTCTGGATCAGTTCGGATCGGATCATCTTGGTTCCCGAATTTTGGCAAGTTCCAACAACGACCTGCTTTCCCAATCTTAATTCAGCGGGACAGGCTTTCAATGCCTGAACGTGCCCAAGGGCAAAAGGTTGCCGAATTTTTCAGAAAGATCACGCGCTTCGACCGAATTTCGGTCTTTTGCGGCCTGTCGGGGCGATCCGCCGGCCCGGATCGACGGCGCGACATGACGTCGCGGCAGCTATCGGGCGCGCGACAGGCATGGTTTCAGACATGAAAACGCCCCCGGCCACATGGACCGGGGGCGCAAAAGACGCTGATCCGGGGATCAGTTCTTGTTCTTCAGCGCGGCGCCGAGGATGTCGCCCAGCGAAGCGCCCGAGTCGGACGAGCCGAACTGCTCGACGGCTTCACGCTCTTCGGCGATTTCGCGTGCCTTGATCGACAGGCCCAGACGACGGGTCTTGGTGTCGATGTTGGTGACGCGGACGTCCACGTTGTCGCCGACCTGGAAGCGCTCGGGGCGCTGGTCCTGACGGTCGCGGGCCAGGTCCGAACGACGGATGAAGGATTTCATGCCGTTGTATTCGACCTCGATGCCGCCATCTTCGATCGCGGTGACCGCGACGGTGATGACCGAACCACGCTTCACGCCTTCGACGGCTTCAGCCATGGCTTCGTTTTCCAGAGCCTTGATCGAGAGCGAGATGCGCTCTTTCTCGACGTCGACTTCCTGGACAACGGCTTTCACCATGTCGCCCTTGCGGAAGTCCTGGATGGCGTCTTCGCCACGGGTATCCCACGAGATGTCCGACAGGTGAACCATGCCGTCGATATCGCCTTCGAGGCCAACGAACAGACCGAATTCGGTGATGTTCTTGACTTCGCCTTCGATGACGGTGCCGACCGGGTGGGTCTCGGCGAAGACTTCCCACGGGTTGCGCATGGTCTGCTTGAGACCCAGCGACACGCGGCGTTTGGCTTCGTCGATTTCCAGGACCATGACGTCGACTTCTTGCGAGGTCGAGACGATCTTGCCGGGATGGACGTTTTTCTTGGTCCAGGACATTTCCGAAACGTGGACCAGACCTTCGACGCCGGCTTCGAGTTCAACGAACGCGCCGTAATCGGTGATGTTGGTCACGCGGCCGGAGTGAACCGAGCCGATCGGGAACTTGTTGGCAACCGTATCCCACGGATCGGCTTGGAGCTGTTTCATGCCCAGGCTGATACGGTGGGTGTCTTTGTTGATCTTGACGACCTGGACCTTGACGGTCTCGCCGATCGACAGGATCTCGGACGGGTGGTTGACGCGGCGCCAGGCCATGTCGGTGACGTGCAGCAGACCGTCAACACCGCCGAGGTCAACGAACGCACCGTATTCGGTGATGTTCTTGACAACGCCCTCGACCGTCTGACCTTCGGTCAGGTTGGCGATGACTTCGGCGCGCTGTTCGGCGCGGCTTTCTTCCAGGATCGCGCGACGCGAGACAACGATGTTGCCACGGCGACGGTCCATTTTCAGGATTTGGAACGGCTGCTTCAGACCCATCAGCGGGCCGGCATCGCGAACCGGACGGACGTCGACTTGCGAGCCCGGCAGGAAGGCAACAGCGCCGCCCAGATCGACGGTGAAACCGCCTTTGACGCGACCGAAGATAGCGCCTTCAACGCGCTCTTCAGCGGCGTAGGCTTTTTCCAGACGGTCCCAGGCCTCTTCGCGGCGAGCTTTCTCGCGCGAGATCGAGGCTTCGCCGCGGGCGTTTTCGACGCGGTCGAGGTAAACCTCGACTTCGTCGCCAACCGCGATCGAGGGAGCTTCGCCGGGATTTGCGAATTCTTTCAGATCAACGCGGCCTTCCATCTTGTAGCCGACGTCGATGATGGCCTGACCCGCCTCGATGGCGATGACACGGCCTTTGACAACCGAACCTTCGTCCGGGGTGTCAATTGCGAGGCTTTCGTTCAGGAGGGCCTCGAATTCCTCCATGGTCGCTTTAGCGCACATATGTAATACAGTTTCCTTTGCGTGGTTTTCTGGCCTTGCGGTTGGCTCCGCCGGTCTTTTGTAGCCCTGGGTCAAGCACAAAGGGTCGCGGCAAAGCCCGACCCCTGAGTGATTTGGCCTGTTATGGCCTTATCTCTTGTCCCAACGCGGGCGATATAGCGATTAATCCACAGGCTGGCAAGCATTTCCGGGTATTTCCGCGGCCAGCAAGAGCGATGTGACAGCTTCCACGGGCCGCAAAACCGGATTGGGTGTTTAAGAAACGATGAAAGCCCAGACGGGTCAGGCCCCTGCCCGCCTGGCAAGGTTGATCGCCAGTTCGACCGCCTCGTCGATAGTCAGTGTCGAGGTGTCGATCAGCACCGCGTCATCGGCCTGCCGCATCGGTGCCACGTCCCGCGCCGCGTCGCGGGCGTCGCGTTCGCGCAGTTCGGTCAGGATCACGCCTTCATCCGCGCCAAGCTCAAGTGCGCGGCGACGAGCGCGGATTTCGTCCGAGGCGGTGACGTACAGCTTCACCTCGGCCTCGGGGCAGATCACGGTGCCGATGTCGCGCCCGTCAAGCACCGCACCGGGTTCCGTCCGCGCGAAGCGGCGCTGGAAATCGACCAGAGCCGAGCGGACCTCGGGGATGGCGGCAACGCGGCTGGCGGCCTGTCCGGCGGCGGCGCTGCGCAGGTCGTCACGGCGCAGGTCATCGGGTGTGAGTTCGCGTGCTGCAAGGATCGGATCGCCGCCAAGCGCGCCGACCGCACGGTAAAGCAGCCCCGTGTCCAGATGCGCAAAGCCGAAGCGGGCGGCAAGGGCGCGGGCGATGGTGCCCTTGCCCGAAGCGGCGGGACCGTCGATGGCAATGGTAAAGGACATATATGGGCTTTCCTGTTGGATCCGGCTTTTCACCGGGGGCTAACCATCGCGCGGCACCTTGGTCAAGTTCGTTATCGTTACCGGTTGTGGCCGGGGTGCCTTGCCTCTGGGTTCTGACGGTTCATAATTACCGCTCCAGAGCTGATGAGGATGACGAACAACACCATGCCGACAATTGACTCCTTCAAACATGTCCTGTCGGCAAGGACCGTCGAAGATGCCTGGGACAGATATGTCGAGCGACTGACCTATTTCGGTTTTCCCCATCTGCTTTACTTCACCCATCGGATCATCCGCACGGGCGAAGAGAACGTGGTGGACGAGGCGATCGAGCTGACCTCGCTGCCCGGTCGGCTGCTGTCCGAGGTTCTGGATCAGGGGCTGATGCATCACGTACCGATGCTGCGCTGGATCGTCCGCAATCTGGGCTGCCAGAGTTTTGACTGGCTGCACGAGCCTCAGGCACAAGGGCGGCTGCAGCCCGAAGACGCGCGCTGTCTGGCGTTGTTTCGCGATCACGGACTGGGCCATGGCATGGCGATCAGTCTGGCCGATCGCGCGCCCCGTCTGCGCGGCGGCGCGTTGATCCTTGGCCCGATTGGCGCGACGCAGGCCGAGCTTGACGGAATCTGGCAGACCCGCGGGCGCGAGGTAGAAACGCTGACCCTGTTGCTGCATCAGCGGCTGGCCAACCTGCCCTTCCGCAGCCCCGAGCAGATCCTGACCTTGCGTCAGCGCGAGGCACTGGAACTGGCGGGCATCGGCTTCAACACGCAGGAGATCGCCACCCGTCTGGACCTGAGCGCCGCCACGGTCGAAAAGCACATGCGTCTGGCGCGGCATGCGCTGGGGGCACGAACCACGGCGCAGGCCGTGATGATCGCGGTCACCCGGCGGCAGATCTTTGTCGATCCGGGCGAAGGTTGCAGCGCGGTCAGCGAAACCGGGCGACGGGGGCCGACCGGGCCTTGGACCTATCGGCAGTTCCCGGATTCCGCCGGGCACGAACCGTCCGGGACCTGACATGCGAAAACGCCGGCCCCTGGGGACCGGCGTTTCGTAATCATCGAAGACAGCGCAGGATCAGTTGCCGCCAAGGGTCTTGGCGACCTCGGCTGCGAAGTCCTCTTCTTTCTTCTCGATGCCGTCGCCGACCATCACGCGGGCATAGCCGGTGATCTCGACGCCAGCTTCTTTCGCCGCAGCCTCGACCGTCAGGTCGGGGTTGATGACGAAAGCCTGGCCCAGCAGGGTGTTTTCAGCGACGAACTTCTTCATCCGGCCCGGGATGATGTTGTTCTGGATCACGGCTTCCGGCTTCGGCTTGTCCGAGGTCGCGTTCTCTTCCAGAGCCTTGGCGGTCTGGACTTCCAGCTCACGGGCCAGCAGCGTCGGGTCGAGGGTCGCTTCCGACAGCGAGACCGGGTTGGTCGCGGCGATGTGCATGGCGAATTGCTTGCCAATCGCCTGCGCCTTGTCCGCATCGCCTTTCAGCGCAACCAGAACGCCGATGCGGCCCAGACCGTCAGCGGCAGCGTTATGGACGTAGGAAACGACGGTGTCGCCTTCCAGAACGTGCATGCGGCGCAGCGTCAGGTTCTCGCCGATACGAGCGATGGCATCGGTCACGACTTCCGAAACCGGCTTGCCGTTCAGATGGGTGGCTTTCAGCACCTCGACATCATTCGAGGTCGACAGCGCGACATCGGTAATCTCGCGGACCAGCTGCTGGAAGTCGGCATTCTTGGCGACGAAGTCGGTTTCCGAGTTGATCTCGACCGCAACGCCGCGGCCATCGACAACCTGCACGCCGACAAGGCCTTCGGCCGCAACGCGGTCAGCCTTCTTGGCGGCTTTGGCCAGGCCCTTGGTGCGCAGCCAGTCGATGGCGGCTTCCATGTTGCCGTCGGTCTCGGTCAGCGCCTTCTTGGCGTCCATCATGCCTGCGCCGGTCGTTTCGCGCAGCTCTTTCACCATAGCAGCGGTGATAGCCATCCGATGTCTCCTTGTTCTGAAATTGCGTCAGGCGGGGCTTATCCCCGCCTGATGAATGTTCCATGAAGCCCCGCAAGGGCGGGGCTACCGGCCCGGCCCAAGGCCAGGCCGTGGCCCGATCAGGCTTCGGCGACGACTTCGGTTTCGCCTTCCAGCTCTTCCTCGATGCTGGCTTCCAGCGCGCCGAGGTCGACACCGGCAGCGCCCATCTGAGCGGTCATGCCGTCCAGAGCAGCGCGCGAGGCCAGGTCGCAATACAGAGCGATGGCGCGAGCGGCGTCGTCGTTGCCCGGGATGACATAGTCAACGCCTTTGGGCGAGCAGTTGGTGTCGACGATGGCGACGACCGGGATGCCAAGTTTCTTGGCTTCCAGGATGGCCAGGTCTTCCTTGTTCACGTCGATGACGAACAGCAGGTCCGGCAGGCCGCCCATTTCGCGGATGCCGCCCAGCGACGCTTGCAGTTTGGCCTGCTCGCGGTCCATCTGCAGACGCTCTTTTTTCGTCAGACCTTCGGCGCCACCGGCCAGGGTCTCGTCGATGGCTTTCAGGCGCTGGATCGACTGGGAAACGGTTTTCCAGTTGGTCAGCGTGCCACCCAGCCAGCGGTGGTTCATGTAGTACTGAGCCGATTTCTCGGCGGCTTCGGCGACGGCTTTCTGAGCCTGACGCTTGGTGCCGACGAACAGAACGCGGCCGCCTTTGGCGACGGTGTCACGGATCGCCTGCAGAGCGGCGTCCAGCATCGGGACGGTCTGGGTCAGGTCGAAAATGTGGATGCCGTTACGTTCACCATAGATGAACTCGGCCATACGGGGGTTCCAGCGCTGGGTCTGGTGGCCGTAGTGAACGCCAGCTTCAAGCAGCTGACGCATGGAGAATTCAGGAAGCGCCATATCAAGGTCCTTTCCGGTTTGAGCCTGGGCGGGGTTTTCAGGGACCAAGGCCCCAACCGGTGGACCTGCGAGGGATTTCTCCCCTCGTCGGCCCGACCCCACCTGTGAAGTGCGCGCCATCTAGTCCGTTTTCAGCTTGAATGCAAGCCCCTGCGGACCTAGCGCCGCACAATCCCCACGCATGGCCCTTGCCATGTCACCCGCCTCCGGAACGCGGGTCGGTTTAGCTCAGCGGGCAGAGCAGCTGATTTGTAATCATGTAGAAACCAAATGATTGCAGCCCACTAAACCAAAAATATCCCACAGACATATCGTGAACGAAGCTGAAACGTGGGAACCGGCTTTGGGGAGTATTCGCCTGACCGGTTCATGGCTGAGGCCAAGAGCGGTACCAAGCGCAAAACGGGCTCGAAGAGGCGCGCGTGCCGTATCGCCTCACCCTAGCAATCACCATCCTCTTTCGCCGCCACTGCGCGCCAAGGTTCGTCCGTATCCGAGTAGCCAAGATAATGAAGCAATTTCGTTGGCTTGATCTTAACGTCCTCTTTGATCGAGGCCGGGATCGTTTGGAGAATGAGGAAGGCGGAGACGCTCAAATTAATGATGATGAGCCATTTCATATCCCGCACACCCATTAATAAACGTTTAACACACACTGAGGTGTATAGCCGTGTTTCGTCACAGCCTAAAGCTGTGTATTGGGATTTTTTTCTGAACGCCCGGAACGGACTCTTAACGTGCCTAAATCGGCGGAACCTCGGCCGAAATGTTCGACTGCCAACCGTCAGCGGAAAAGGTGTGGCTGACCTCCGAGATCAGCCATTCCCCAGCAACACCTTCCCTGAACCCTGCAAGCGCCACACGGCCCTCGGCCATCAGGTCGGCCCGTCCCGGAAGCTGGAGCCGCAGTGTCCGCGCCCCTCGCTGTCCGCGCCGCGCCTCGGCGGCCGCGGCGGCCCGCGCTGCCGCCTCGGTGGGATAGATCTTCTTCAGCCGCTTCACTTGCGTCACGCCCGCAACCCCGGCAGGCACGCCATCCGCTTCGACCTCAACCGGCTCCGACTTGCCGAAATCACGATAGCTGGCGATCACCTTGGCGAAGGCCCCCCGGCGCGTGATCCGCATCGACCAGGCCGAGACCTGTTTTGGGGTCAGCGCGACGACGGGCAGTTTCGTTCCCGTGCCGCTGACGCTTTCGCCGGTCTGGCAAACGATGAGGGCACCGCCCCCGGGTTTGAACACCAAGCCGTTCTCACGCGCGATGCGTGTCAGCAGGTTCATGTCGCTTTCGTCGATCTGGTCGATATGCGGCAGGCTCACCTTGCCCGCCGCCTCGGAGACCGATGCCTTGAAGCCGCTCTCGGCCGCGATCATCCCGACCAGCTTCGCCACCGTCGTTCCATCCGGCCAGCTGCGGGTGCGCGCGTTCGAAATCGCCGACTTGCCCTGATCGCTCGTGCCATGGGCCGCAGCATAGGCGGTGATCCGCATCCGGTTCGGCGGCCCCGTCACCTCGACTTCATCGACGATGTAGACGCCAATCACCTGTGAGCTGAAGAGATAGCCGAGGGCGATCTGGATCTCGGCACCCGTTTCCGGGATCACCAAGGGCGTCAGCGGCAGGTGATCCGTCAGCTCGATCTCGCATTGGTCCGACTGGATCCCGGCGGTGTCCGAGATCCGGATTGAACTGACGCGCGGCAGGAAGGCCGACGTCTGGTCCTTGCCATTGACCGTCACCTTCAGCGCGGGCTTCCATTCTGTCAGCCCCATAGCCGCACCCCCTCGACCTGTGCTGGCGCCTGTTCATCCGGGATCAGGATCAACAGGCCGGCGGGAAGTTCTTCGCCCTGCCCGGCCAGCCCCGGATTCGCATCGAGGATGCCCTCGACCAGGAGCCCGTCCTGCCGATCGTAAACGCGCCAGGCAATGCTATCGGCGGTGTCGCCTGCCTTAGAACGGTAGGAGCGCACGCAAGCCTCCATCATAGCGTGATAGCCGCAGATCGAACTCGATCCGCTTGGCCGCGCCGCGCGGCATGAAGATGGATTGCCGTTCGCTGATCTGTTCGAGGGCCCACAGCCCCCAGACCCTCCCCAAACCATCGATCAGCGGCAGCGGCACACCGAGCGAAGCCTGGGCCCGCATCCTCTTGACCTGGTCCAGCCCGCCCCGAAACAGCGGGAAGACGACCCCGCGCAGTTCCAGCGTTTCCGGGCCGAGGCCAGTGAACTGCAGCGCATCGTTGGTGCCGATCCGTTCCTGCCGCGCCCATCGGTATTCCGCCGTCCGGCTCAGTTCCTGATAGGCGGCGGTGTCCAGGCTGAACTTGTAGACCCCGAGCCGCATCATGATCGATCCCATCAATAGCCCCCATCGAAGAGGGCGCCGCGGGCGCGGCTCTCCAACTCGCGCAGGACTGCATCGGCGATCTGTCGCGGGTCTTGCCCGGGTTGGGCATAGACGGTGATCCCACCGACATTGACCTGCGGCGCCGCAGTCGCCGCGACCTGATGGCCGGCAGACATGCGCGGTGCAGCCGGCATAATGTCCTCGATCGAGGCCGCTGCAGAAGGCATTGCCCCGAGGGCGCTGCCCAGGGCCGCGATCTTCCCGGCATTGCGGGCCATCACCAGCAACTGGCGGTTATGGGCAATGAAGCCGGCGCGGTGTTCATACATCGCCTCAGGCCCGCGTTCGCCGACGATCAGCGGGCCGGGCCGGAATGCCCCGCCGACGGCACGCATCTGCGGCGCGCCGTTGACGCGGCGGTTCCATTCACCCTCGGCGGTTTCGCCCGGCTGCCGACCGGTGAACCAGCCCGAGACCTTGTCCCCAATGGCAGCGCCATTTTCTTTGACCCATGTCAGGCCGTCGAGAACCGGCTTCAGGACGCCTCCGAGCCAGGCAAACTTGTCGCCGATCCACTGCAGCACCGGCCCGAAATAGGCCTTCAATCCGTCCCATGCCGCCTTGATCGGATCGAGCATCCCGATCTTGTCGAGAACTGGCGCGATCCAGTTGGTCCACGCCACGGTGAAGATGTTCGCCACACCTTCCCAGAGTGTTTCCCAATATCCGGTCATCCCACTCCAGACGGTCTTGATGCCCTGCCAAGCTTGCCCGAGATCGCCGGTGAAGACGCCACTGACGAACTGGGCGAAGCCGATGAAGGTCTTGCCGACATTCCCCCAGAGCTTCTGGAACCACGGCCCGACCGCGTCCCAGTTCCGGTAAATCAAGTAGGCCGCACCAGCGATCGCCGTGATCGTCGCGCCAATCGGGTTCGCGGCAATCGCCAGAGAGACAAGCCGAAACCCGGTCGAAACAAGACCGAGGCTGACGCTGATGGCATTGAGCCCGATGGAGAGCGTGCGCAAGGCGCCGCCAAGAGCGAACAGCCCGGCAAAGCGAAGCGCAACGAGCGCACCCCGGAAGGCGATGAAACCGCCGGCGGCGAGCGCGAGATTACCGATCAGCTTGGGATGGGCTGCTGCGAGGGTGGTCACCTGATCGATCACCGGCCCGAAAATCTCCATGAGCTGCCGCAGCGGCGGGATCAGGGCATCGCCGATCGCGATGGCAAGATCCGTGATCCGGTTGCCGAAGGTGATCAGCTGGGAGGCGAAGACCCCATTCCGGGTCTGGAACTCCTTGAAAGCCGAGCCTGCATAGCTCGCCTCGTTCGAGACCATGCCGACACTGTCCCTGATCAGATCAAGGTTGGTCAACAGCGGCCCGAGCGCCCGGGCCTCATCGCCGAAGATGTCCGACGAGACCGAGGCCTGAACATGCTTCGGCAGCTTTGCGAGGCGTTCCATGACATCGATGGTCGTTGCGACTGCATCCTCCTGCATGCGGCGCGCGACTTTCTCGCTGTCCAGACCAAGCGCTCGCATGGCCGCGGCCTGGCGCTTGGTGGCGCTGCGGCCCTTGGTCAGGGCACGCCCCATATTGAGGAAGCTGGTGGCCGCAACCTCGCTTTGCGCACCAGAGGACAGCATGGCCGAGCCGAAGGCGGCGGTCTGTTCCGCGGTAAAGCCGAACTGCTTGCCCATGGCCCCGACCCTGCGCACCACGTCGAGAACATCTGCCGCACTCGACGCCTGGGCATTGGAAAGATGGTTCATGGCGTCGAAGAGCTTGACGGTCTCGCCGATGGTCAGCCCGAGTCCGGTCTTCAGCTTGGCCATCGCATCACCGGCATCGCCCGCAGCGATATCGAATGCGGTGCCGATTTTGGCGGCGCTTTCGGTAAAGGTAATGAGATCATCGCCAGCGATCCCCGCCTGCCCTGCAGCGGCCGCGATCTCGGCCAGGCCGGTGACGGTCATCGGGACTTCCTTCGACAGGTCCCGCAGATCCTTCTTGAACAATTGCAAAGCTTCCGGAGAGTCGAAGTCGACCACCTTGGTCACATCGGCCATGGCGCTTTCAAAATCCATGGCGGCCTTCACCGGCCCCCCGATTGCGCCTTTCAACGCATAGAACGCGCCGACGGCATCGAGCACGCCACCGCGCGCCTTTTCGATCGCGGCGTCGTTCTGGCGGATCGCGGTGCCGATCTGGTTTTGTGCAGAGCCAAGCGCGCTGCCGATTGCGCCAAGCTTGGCATTGGCCTCGGAAACGGCGCGGCTGAGCGTGGCCGCAACCACGCCGCCGATGGTGATCGTTGCATTAAGTCTTTGGTTTCCGGCCACGGGGCAGCCCCTCTATCCACCAGATGAAACGGCTGACGGGCATTGCCCCAATTTCTGCGGCGCCCCAGCCGGTGTGGGATGCAAGCGCCAAGGCGAAGTGGCGGATCTCTTCCGGCTTCAGTCCAAAAAACTGGTGAGCGCGTTCTGCAGGCGGCGATAATTGCGGCTGGTCAGCTTGGCGATCTCTTCTGGGGCAAGGCTGCATAGATTGCCCAGCATGGCGATCTCGCGCTGCTCAGCCGTACCCTTGGTGGCCAGCTGATCTTCGACCAGCGGCTCGCGCATGGTCACAAACGATCCGCCATGCATCGCAACGGTCAGGCTGCCATCGGCGTTTTCGGAGATGTAGTCGGGTCTGTCGGTCATTTGCGTGCTCGCTTCGAGGATCAGATACCCAGCGCGGCGCGCTGAGCTGCCAGACGATCGGTGCCGCCGGTGATGCGGATCATGTTGATCACGTCGATTTCGCTGATCACCACGCCGTCGACCTCTTCCTTGTAGTAATCGAGGCGAATAGTGACGGTCAGCTGAGGCTTCTGGCCCGCCGCCCAGGTGCCGCGGGCCAGGGTCACGATCTTGCCGCGCATGGTATGAACCACCGGCTTGACCTTGCCATCATAGCTTTCGAGAGCACCGCGCGCGGTGAAGGGCACTACCTGCCCCTCGGCCACGCCCCACAGCGCCAGAACATCGGCGTCATAGGAGATCAGGGCAAAGGACGATTCCATGACCTCCTGCCCCATGTCGAGGGTGGTGAAGCCGTCCATGCCGCCGCCACGATAGTCCTCGGTCTGCAGCGAGAGGTCGGGCGGATTGTATTCGTCGATCTGGCCGGCATAGCCGCGGCCATCAACGAAGAGATTGATGTTCTTCAGAACGTCGCGCGCGGCCATCAGACGAGCTCCTCGAGATAATCGGTGGTCAGGATCGAGCGGAAGGTGATGTGCTCGGCCGGATAGGGGGCGGTGAAGTCGAAGTTGAAGAACACCTTGCCGTCGGCAATCGCGGCAGCGGTGTTCAGGTCCGGATCGGCCCAGCAGCGACCGCCGATCAGCGCCCCCTGCGCGACGAGCTGGCGGATATAGGCGTTCACGCCCTCCTCGACCTCGCGCAGGTAGTTCTTGGTGATGTTGGGATCGACGGCCCAGAGATGCGCCTTCAGGATGCTGTCGTTCAGCATGTCCGCCGTGCGGCGCAACGAGAGGAATGCCCATTTCGCGTCGGAGGACAGGGTGCGGTTGCCCCAAAGCCGGAAGCCGTCCTGGCGGATAATCGTGGCGATATTCTGTTCGTTCAGCAGATTGGCCCGGGCATTGGCATCGCCAAGCTTGAAGTCGACAGCACGCACCGTGCCGACGATGCCGTTGATCACCTGGTTCGATGGCGACCACCAGAAGCCGCGGTCATTGTCGATCTTGGCAATCAGGCCAGCAACGCGGGCCGAGGCCGGTTCGGAGGTGAGGGCACCGGCACTGTCGGCAACCAGCACCCATGGATCCACGACATAGACGCGAGGCGATCCGAAATCGCCGCCATAGGCGATGGCGGCCGCATCCGTGGTGTTCGGGCCGTCGGCGATGATCACCGCGCGAAGGCGCTCGGCGATACCGACCAGTTCGGCCATGACGGCATTGCCGACAGTGCCGCGGGTCGAGGTGAAGGTCGCGCCGGTGCCAGCGCCCGCGCCCGCAGGCAGGGCGAAGGTTGGGGCTGAGGTATAGCCGGAACCAGGATTGACGACGGTCACCGCAGTGACACTGCCGCCAGCAATCGTCGCGTCGATTGCGGCCCCCGAACCGGTGCCGGTCACGGTCAGGCGGTGGGTGCCATTGGTATATCCCGAACCGCCGGCAGTGATGGTGACGCCGGTGATCCCATTCGCGGAACGCTGATGGGTGAAGCCCGGGACGCAGAGGATCCGGGGCGAATAGCCAACGACGCTCTCGGCCGAGAGCAGCGCATGCACGCCCTCATACTGGCCATTGATCGCATTCACCCCGCCCAGGATATTGGCCAGGGTCTCGGCCTCGGTCGTGCCTTCCTCGACGCGCACCACGATGACCACGGCGCCGATCTGGTCGAGGATGCCGTCCAGCGCGGCAGGAAGCGTCCCCTCCCCGGTCTGCGCTTCGGTCATGTCGAGTTTGGCGGCTTCCGCGCGGCTGCCCGCGATCAGGACCGGGGTATCGAGCGGAAAGGTGGCCGGGTCCGCATCAGGGGCAGTCCCGACGATACCGATCACGGACGACCGAACCGTGCGAATGGGGCGCGGGCCGGTGTCGATCTCGATCACCTCGACGCCGTGAAGGAAAGTCTCGGGCATGATGCCTCACCTGCGGGGTTGAAATCCTTCCCGCAGGATGGCCGCCAGAAACTCGCCAATCCTCTGGCGGTTTTTCAGAGAGCTTAAATCACAAAATGATTGCCAAACCGGTCGCAGACCGTTCCCCTGAAATCATTGTTTGTTATTGATGATGGAGTTCGAGCATGCAGGTCAAAGAAGATCTGGAGATTGCAATTCGTCTCGACGTTTCGACATCCGCGACAGTTTTGCCGACAAACGCCGTTCCCCCTTCAGCAGATCCAAACAGCGCTGGTCTCGAGGCCATCGCTATCTCCACCCAAAAGGCCATCGCGTTCGAGGCGATCACAAGATGCTTGTGGTCAATTGGCGAAACCGAGCAACATCCATCGGTTGCAAGCCTTCTGTCATTTTCGCTCGAAAACTCCTTCACCGAGCTTCCTGATCATCAGGACAATTTCCTGGCACAACTGGGCTTCAGGCGTCGGTATGACGACAGCTACGAGATCTCTCTCCCCAATCTTGGGTTAACCGTCCTCATAGCCTTCGAGAGACAAGAGATCGAACGCGGAAGCATCTATCGCAAGACGCGGACCAGGATTCTTATCACCTCGAAAGATACAAAGGATGTCGTCAAGGCAGTGCTTGCGACCCTTATCGGCTCGGCTCTTGCGAGCTGTGCGATCAGTCCCGAGCCAATGGATTTCGCTTACAGTCTTCGTACCCAACCCATATACATCTGTACGATCAACGCCTCGATGCAGGGGAACAACGAAGAGATTGTACGAGAAGCCGCAGAAATGCTGTCGACGACCGAGTTCCGCTCCAAAGAGCATGAGATGGAAGTTTGGAAAGCACGACAAATGTGTCTGGCGGCCGCCGGATTCGATCCAGGGCCAATTGACGGAATCCCGGGTGACAGGACGATGAAGGCGGCGGAGAGCTATTCTGCGGCTTTCGATAACGTTCAAATCCTCTGGTCGTCTTCAGTTTTCGCGCGACACCTCATCTACCACAGCTTCGTGCGGCACGAATTACTTCGCCAGATGAAATAGTTCTGCCTTTAACTTCAACTGATCTCGAGGCCGTCGATCCGCACCGGAGTCCCGGTTGGGGTGTAGACGCCCACCAGTGACAGGTGAACCTTGCCCGGCGCCGGGATGCTGGCGGTGACCTGTTCGACATAGATGCGCGGTTCCCATGTCGCCAGCGCGATGAAGGTTTCGGCATAGAGATCGACCAGCGTTTCGTCGTTCAACGGTGCGTCGACCAGCTCGGGCAGGCGCGAGCCATAGGCGCGACGCATCACGCGTGTGCCAATCGGCGTGGTCAGGATGTCGCGGATACTCTGCCGCAGATGATCGATGCCATCGAGACGGCGTCCGGTCGTGGCGTTCATGCCTGCCATTGCCTCACCCCACTGGCCCGCTGGTCTGGCTGCCGCCCGAACTGACCCCGCCATGAACATGCCGCGTCAGGCTGATGCCATTGGCGACGACATCGCCATTCACGATGATATTGCCGGGTGCCGTCACCGATATCGACCCGCCGACGACCGAGATCGAGACCCCGCCCGGCATGTCGATGCGGTAGGTGCCACCATCCGAGCTGGGTGCCGGATAGGCATCGCTGGGCAGGCTGCCGATGATGACGCCCTGCCCGGTGTCACCCATCGGCGACAGGATCACGACCTGCTCGCCGGGTACCGGTGGCGACCAGATCCTTGCGCCGCCCGCTCGCGCAGTGCTGAAGCGCAACCAGGCGCTTTCGGTCTCGCCGCCGAAGGTGACCTTCGCCTCGGCCGCGGCAGGGTCGACCTCGGTGATCGTCGCGAAGCGGACCAGGTTGGCAAGCCGTCGCTCCAGCTCGGCCATCGCGAGCTGCCCCATGTCGGCACCGCGCATCAGATGCCCCCAACGGGGGCGTAATCCCCCGCATGTGGCACGCCGATATTCGGAACCTGGCTGGTCAGCACCTCGGACGGGATGGGATCACCATCGTCCCAGATGCTCTTGCCGATATGGATGGTCTGTCGCCATTCCACGGCCCAGACCTCGAACTGGTCCAGGTCTGGATCAAAATCGCGGGGCGCGATCGCGCTAATGGTCGCCGCTTCTACCGGAAGACCCCAGCGCTGCCCTTGCGCGTGATGCGCGATGTCGGCCGCCAGCTTGGCCACCTGAACCTTGGCGCCGATGTCGCGGAAGCCCACGATCACCGTCGCCTCGATATGAGCGATGACGGCCAGCTGCTCAGTTCCGGGATTGTCCGTCGGCTCCAGCTCGACCAGTTCGATCAGGCAGGCGGGCAGCGCCAAGTTGCGGCGATCGGTCCGGAACGCTTCTACCAGCTGAAGCCGGGGGTAAGCCGACCAGATCGATTTCACGATGGCCGCGAAGAACCGATCGAGATCAAGCGCGGTATCCGGCTGTGGCATTCTATGTCCTCACACCTGAAGGGAACGACGCGCGGCGTCTCTCATTCCCGGCTCACCTGTAGATGATGCCATTGGCCGTCAGGGTGTTGACCGCGATATTGGTGCCGCCGATAGCACCGTAGGCGCTGATCCGGCTGCCGCGGGTCGCGACAATGTCGCTGGTGCTGTCGGAGGCAGCCTTCCGGCATTGGGCATTCCCTGCATAGATGATCGCGCCGTCGCGGGCCTCGATGCCCACCGAGCCCGCCCCGGTACAGATGCCATTGCCGATATTCACCGAGGCCAAGTTCTGCGCCAGAACGCCGCGCACCGCGCAGCCGCTGACGTCGACATCAATGGCGCTGACCGTGGTCGATCCGCCGGCATTGATCCCGTTCTCGCCCGCGTTCGAGAAGATCGCACCCGTCGCACTCAGGCGCCCGCCCATGGCCACGTTCGCGCCATCGGCCCCGGCCAACTTGACCCCGGCACCGCCGAGCACCGTCGCGCCGCCACCGTCGCCGCACAACACCCCGCAACGATCAGTCGCGCTGCCGGTGTTCATCATGGTGAACAGCTGCCCGATCCGGGGCAGGACGCCACCATCGAGCACCCCGAAGGCCGGGATCCGGATACCGAATTGCTGGGTCAGATAGGCCCGGTCAATGAAGGTTTCGGCATCGTCGCCGGTGATGGTGATCCAGCCCATGTTGAGGCCTGAGATCAGCACCTGCTCGGCCATGATGAAGCCCGAGAGCAGCCGCAGTTCGGTGATGAAGCCGCCCGGTTTGTAGGCCGGTCGGCGTTCGGACAGCGCGATCAGCGCCTCATTGATGGTAAGGAATTCCCCACCTGCCCCGACCGTGACCAGATCCGCGGCCTTGACCGCCATATTGTCGATCCGGGTCTTCAGATAGCGCGTGCGATCCGTCAGTTCGCGCAGCGGCCAGTTCAGCAGGCCTTGGTTATCCTCGGGATCCACCGGGCCACCGGTCGGTTGCCAGCCGTTTTGCAGCATCGGCACGGTCTCGGGGAACTGATCGAGTTCGGCAAAGGTGGGGACTGATGCAACATCAACCATTTTGGCCCTCGTAGATATAGGTGTTGCCAAGCGTGACGCGGTCGCCGATCAGCCATTGATCGTCGCCGAGCAGATAGCGCTGGTCGGAAAGGGAAATGCGCCGCAGCCGGCACCGCGCCGGAACCACGGTTTCAAGGCGCATGGCAATGCGATCGGCCTCGCCGTGGCGGATCCGCGTCGGGATCTCGATCCAGTAATCCGCCCAGAATGGATCTTCCGGTCCCAACCGCCATGCCCCACCGAGCTCAAGGTCCGCGCCTCCGATACGGGGCAGGTCACGGTCCTCGATCAGGATTGCATCCGGATGGCCGAGCATCGCCAGAAACTGCGCGACTGCCGGGCGCGTGCCCTTGATGCGGTGAAACGCGATAGAGGCCGCCATTGCCGCGCGCTTCTCGGCCTCGGTCCAGTCGGGATTCCATTCATCGACGGACAGTGCCCAGGCCAGCCATGGCAGGAATGCCACCGGCACATCGGCCGGGTCCCACATCTGCCCTGCCAGAGTTGGGATGAGGTTCGCACGCGCCATCGCGGTCGAAACCGCCCGTTCAGTCGCCGTCGCATTGTTCGGCAAGAGGTCAGTCACGACATCACCTGATGACCGATCGCGATCGAACTGGCCCGCGCCACGCCGGTGCGGCCCGGGTTGATATCGGATGTGGGTGAGGTCAGCACCACGCTTTCGACACCGGGCTGGTGCAACCGGGCGAGCAGCGCCGTCAGTCGGACGACCCGACCGACAGCCAGCTCATCCGCGACATAGGCCTGCACGGCCGCACGCGCCGCTGCTTGCACCACCTCGGCACCCGGTCCATGCGACAGGATCAGGGTGGCATCGACCGCGAAATCAGTGAAGCTCGGGGCGGCGACGACCGGATCATCGCAAAGAGGCCGGACATCCTCCAGCGCGTCGGCAACGACGGCGAGCAGCCCGGCCGATGGCATCCCGCCCGCTTCATGGGACAGCACGGTGATCAGCACCCGCCCTGGAGCCGGGCTGGTGACCGCCACCCCACGCACGCGGCCATCGGCACTGAGCGCATGGAAGCTATAAGCCCCGACCGTGCCGGCGGTGGTCAGCGCCTCGAGCGACAGTTGGGTGCGCTTGCGCAACGCGGCATCGTCTTCGCGGATCTCGGCAACCGGCGGGGTCGCATCGGGATTGGCCGCGACCACGACCTGCCGGGTCACCCCATACAGCGCCGCCAAATTCTCAAGATCCGTGCCGGTCGCCGTGGCCAGCAAGACCGCACGAACCGAATCGTTCGCCCGAGCCCGCATGATCACTTCGCGATAGGCCCCGACCTCAAGCAGCTTGTTGATCGGCTCGCTTTCCAGCTCGAGCACGTCGGCAAGTTCCGGCGCCAGCGCCAACAGCTGCGCCCTGATCTCGGAAAGGATCAGCTCGAAGTCGAGCTCTTCGACCGCATCGGGTGCCGACAGGCCGGTCAGGTCGATCGGATCAGCCATTTTTACCCACCCCTAAAACCATTCTGGCGCGCAGATCGGACAGGAAGTGCTTCATGAATATCGCCACCGCATCCGGCAGGATCTCGTCTTCCAGGATCACGTCCACCTGATCCTTGATCGGCAGCTTTTCCTCGGCCAAGGGGAAACGGGTCGAACGCTTCCGCCGAAAGATCGAGCGCCGCCCGTCCTTGCCCTTTGCCACGAATGCGCCTGCGAATTCCTGATCGCGGAAGGACGCGCCAGCGCCCGTTTCCTTGACCCTTCCCTTGAACTTCGACGCACCCATGTCATTCAGCCCGACCCAGATGCCGACCGTGCCACCATCCCGGTTGATCCTGGCGCGCATGGCGCGAAGCCGGCGGCGAAAGTCGCCTGCCCGGCGCAGTTCCAGTTCTGGCACCACGCGTTTCGAGGCCTGCACCCGCAACGTGGTCGCGGTGCGGCGCAGCGCCCGCGACATCGATTTGCGAACATCGGATTCGCTGGCCTTCAACTCGGCGATCACGCGATCGAGGTCATCCTCCAGATCGAGGACAACATCGGCCCCGCGGATCCGGTGGCTCCAGCGCCTCATCGCGCCCCCTGCCCGTGCTTCGGCGCCAGCCGCAAGGTCGCCATGCCGGTGCCATCGACCTGCGGCAGGGACATGATATCAAACTCCCGGCCCGCGATGATGATCGTATCGAAGCGATTGACCCCGGCAAAATCCGCCGCCTTGCCCAACAGGCGCGGCTGCGTGGTATCGAGCCGGTATTCGCCCATCCCGGCATCAAGGAACGGCTCGTCGAAGATCCCGCGGACAGACCGAATTGCGCCACCTGCCAGCCGAAGCTCACAGGCATGGGCGAATTCGTCCTCCTGCAGGAAGGCGTCCAGATCCTCGACGAAAGGCATGGGATCGTTCCTCAGCCGTATTGCTTCTGGCCGACCACAGCGACCGCCAGTGTGGCGGACGCCCCGGCGGAAACCGTGCAATGCACGCGCACCTCGTCCTTGAAGCCGTCGGCATCGACCTCGATCATCTGGCTGCCGCCTGCGGCACTGGTGATCGTCGCGAATACCGCGTCCTCGATATCCTCCCAGGCGTCGGTGCCATTGCGATGCTGCAGCTTCGCGGCCACCGTCTGGCCCGCGCCACCGCTCGGGCCGTGCATCAGGATCACCTTGGCATGGCCATGGAACTCGTCCAGCGCCACCCCGGTCAGACCGGCAGTCGCGCTGATCGCCGCCAGCGCGGCCAGCGGTTTAATCGATAGTTTCATTTTGCCTCTCCGTTGCTCTGCGCGCCATCAGCCGCCTTGGGCTTGGTGCGGTTGTTCTTGGCCGGAGCCGTTTCGGGTGCATCCGGCACCGTGGGTTCGCCAGACGGGCCTGGCTCGTCCGGCGTCCCGGGTTCGTCCGAAGGACCGGCATCAACATCGGCGGCGGTCGCCAACTCGGCTTTGCCGTTGTCGAGCAAGCGGCGCGCCATGGTCTCATCGACCTCGACCACGCTGCCGGCCCGGGTGGGCACACCGCCGACCACCACGGCCGAGCTCAGCTTCACCTTGAAAGTCTTCGACATGGATTCCTCATGGACTGGCAGGACCGAAGGCTCGTCCCGCGGTTGCAGGATCAGAGGTTCCGGCCCAAGCACAGGGACGCGGCGCGGCGCACGGCGATATCGACATCCTGCATCATCACGATGCGGATCCGGCCGCGGGCCGAATGCGTGAACGGATCGACGGTGACGTCGAGGCCGCCCCACATGCCGATCAGCACATCGGCAAAATTGCCATGGAAGACGTCGCCGTTCGCAATCTGGTTCGTGACCTCGCAGCGATAGCCGTTCACCGTCCCGCCGCTTTCCCAGATGACGCCCTGGTCAGTGCCCGAGGCGAACTTGGGCGTGGTCTTGGCATGACCGCGCATCCGGGCATTGAAGACATAGGCCATGCTGTTCACATCGGCATTGTCGGCCGAGATCTCGGTCTCCATCGCGACCAGTTCGGCATAGGTCGGGTTTGCCCCGGCAAAATCGACGACATTCAGGCCGGGGGTGCGGGCGATGCCGCGTGGCGTATGATCGGAGCCCGCGCCGTAATAGCCGGCATAGTCCACCGCCTGTGCCAGCGCCGCTGACATGTCACGGCGCATCATCGCCTCGACATCAAGGCTGGATTGCATGATCAGCTTGCGGGTGACCTCGGTCATGCCCGCGACGGTCTTCGGGCGCAGGCCGAACTGGTCGAAGGACATGGCCGAAAGGGTCGCCTCATCGTCCTCGCCGAGCCAGTAACCGGACGCGCCGCCCGCCTGCGTCGGCACATCGATATTGCCGACAAGGCCGCCGATCGGGGTTGCCAGCTGCAGCAGGGTCGTGCGGTTGCGCAGCATGTCGACAAAGGATTGCGACAGCATGTCCGTCGCGACCAGGATGCCACCGGTATCGCCAGCATTGGCACCACCGGTGCCGGTATTCAGCGCCCGGGTCAGCACATCAACCGGGATCAAGGTGCCTTTCGGGCTGCGTTCGGCGCGCTCGGTCGCGGCCGCGGCGCATTCGAACTCAAAGGCCGCCGCTTCACGCAGGCCGCGATCATTGGGATTGGTCAGCGATTGGAACAGCCGCATGAACGAATAGCGGCGCACCTCGCCATCGGTCATGCCAATCGGGTTTCCGCCTTCGGTCAGGGGACGGCCGCGATTGGTCCCCATTTTCGCGAGCAGGTCGGCCCGGAACTGGTCCACCCCGCGCCCGTCGCGCACCGCGGCATTGGCCAGATCGCTCGCGTCATATTGGCGGCCCAGTTCCAGGATCGTGCCCACGCGCGCGCGCTCGGCGGTTTCGCCTGCGCCACGTTCGGCCCCGGCCTCCTCGACCACCTCCAGTTCGCGAACAATCTTGCCGTCATCATCGAGCTCAGCCCAGACCAGCTGACCGGTGGCATTGCGAACGAGTTTCTTCTTCATGGAACGGTTCCCATTGGGGGGTTGCTGATCGGGCGCTGCCCGCGTGTTCGCAGGTTGAACCGGCAAATCACTCGCTTCCTCTGGCGTGATTTCATGCGAGCGCCCGACGCCGACCGTCGGATCCGCGGGCACGCTGACCAGGGAAATCTCGTAGGGTTCCCAATCGGTGACACGCACCAGGTCGGCCGCGCCATTCCGCTTCTCGATCTCGATCGCATGCACGGCATAGCCGAAAGAGACGTGGCGACGGATCCCGTCGGCCACATCTCGCAGGATCTCGTCGGCGCGTGCGCTGCGCCCGAAGCGGACCTTGGCCCGGCCGCGCCGATCCTCCCCGATCTCCACGCTTTCCACGACGCCGATCTGATCGTCCCAATCGTGATTGACCAGGAGCGCCGCACCGCTTTGAAGACGGTCCATGCGGATCGCCCCCTCCCTGTGATCCAGCACCTCGTCGCCGAACCACCGCGCCACCGGCATCTCGCTCGAAAAGGCGAGCTCGACCGTCCGATTCTCGAAATCGATCTGTCGGACCTCGCCCAGATGCCGGAACTCACCGGCCCCGCGGGTCCGCGCGTTGATCTGTTCAGGGGTGATGGATCGGGTCA
This sequence comes from Paracoccus litorisediminis, assembly GCF_009711205.1. Lineage (GTDB taxonomy): Bacteria > Pseudomonadota > Alphaproteobacteria > Rhodobacterales > Rhodobacteraceae > Paracoccus > Paracoccus litorisediminis. The sequence continues at coordinate 92,954 of NZ_WMIG01000009.1, forward strand.
GGAAGGACCCGACAATGCTCGCATACTTCATGCCGCCCTCTTGAGTTACGAGGGCATTAGGCCGCGCCACGCACCGGTGATCCTCTGGCGGGATTTCAGGCCGGAATCGTCGGCGCAATCCGCGCCATTGACAGAATCGCGGGTCAGGCGCAGCCTTCAGGGGTTCAATGTTGTTTTACCGACAAGACGGAAAGCCGAAGTCAGTGAAGCCTCGTCTCACGCCGGCGAGGCTTCATTCTTTTCTGTCCCTCATCAAGTTGCGATTAGGCTCAAAGCCCAAGCCAGGTCTCAATGGTAGCGATCTGCTCAACTGTCAGCGCGGTACCATTGACGACCACCAGTCGGCGCATGCGCCGCACGGCACTAGTGGCCCCGACCGTATCGCCGATTCCGAGGCGCGTGGCAGCATAGGCTCGGCCATTTACTCCGAACGAATTGCTGACGCCATTGAGGCGCAGCAGCCCGCCATTCGAACCCTGCTTGATGTAGCCTGCGGTGATCCACTGCTCGAATGGCGCGGCGGACAGCTCCAAAATCGCGGTGTCAGCTCCCAATGGGATATAGGACAGCCCGCGCCAGCGCGGCGGCACGTTGAGCGGCTGCAGCTGCACCTGAATGCTGTCCGCGCCAGCGCCAGATCCGGGACCGGCGCACCAGAAGCGGTGCGTGGTCGCGGCGCTGGTTGGATAGAAAAACCGCTCGAAGACCGCAAATGACGACACCGACAGGTAGTCGGACGCACCGCGTACCCACGCTTTCGACGCCGACGTGAAAGCCACGCTGTCAAAATGGCCCTGCGCGACCTTGCTGGGGGCGACCCCAATCCACTCTAGCGAGCCGTCGCCAATGGCCGCATCCCATGCCGCAAGGCCCGCCTCATAGGTCGTGGCGTCGAAGGCGAGCAGTCCCGGAATGGCAGCCATCGCCTCCTCGAGAGTCGGCGGGCGAGGCATGAACGCGGCGGCATAGGCGGCCTTATTGGGCGTGCGGATAACCAGAGGCATGACGACCCCTCCTACAGATAGATGCGATTGCCGACCGCCGGGCGCAGGATGCGCTCGCCGGGGAGGAATAGGCTCGGGGCCTCGAAGGCGTCACGGATCGCGCTGGTCGAGGCGACGTATTCGTCCGCCGCCTCACCCACGCCCAAATCGCGCCACGCCAGCGATAGCTCCTGCCCGATCGACGGAGCCGTCGCGCAGGTCAGGGTGATTTGCCGCGCTCCGGTCTGCCGGACGCCGGTTATCGGCACGGCCCCCTGAGCAATCTCGAACCCGGCATCAGCCCTGCGGACGCGGCAGAATCCGAAATCAATCACCAGAGGCAGCAGCGACCGGAAATCCACCACGACCTCATTGCTGCTGATCGTGGCCGAGATCATCCGGGGGCAATACCAGTCCTCGCCCCGCGCTACGGCCTGCATAGCAAATGCGTGCGTCTCGCCGATCAGTACGCGCGAGCGATAGGCCATATGGATCGTGTCCAGCTGCGCCCCGCCCGCGCCGTCATCCGACATGCCAAGAGCAAAACGGTATCGGGGCATCGTCAGCAATGCGTTAGCACGGGCGTCCTCGACGTCCAGGATCTCCAGCCGGGACCGATGACGCCCGCCACCGCTCGACAACGTTTCGGTGCCGACCGACCGCCCGCCCTGCTGCGACAAGAACCAGCGCACCGGGACGGCGGGGCAATCGATGGCGCAGAGCGCCTCGCGCTCATCCATCATGGTCAGCAGGTTTTCAGCGTAGGACGCATTGTTCCAGTCGCTCTCGCCATGTCCGAACAGCAGATGTATCGCCTCAACCTCATAGCCGAGTGCCACCAGACCGAGGTAGCAATTGCGGATATCCTGCGTGTGCCGGCTCCAGGCCGGAGTAAGTTCGCCGGTATTGCCGCGCCAGATACCATTGGTGGCGCTATTGCCGATCAGAGCCGTGCCCCCTACCGACGAGCCGCGCACCGCCGCCACTTTGTAGGGTTGCCCCATCAGCTCGATAAACCGCGCCGCAGCAGCAGCGCCAATAGATTGCACTCCGGTCGCAGCCTCACGCGCTGGGACCAAATCATGCTGATCTGGTGGCGCACCACCGGTATAGCCACGCAGGCCACCGAAGACGCTGGACACATCGTTGAGCATCAGGACGTGCCGAGGCATGGGCGGATTGGGCCATACGAGCGGGTCGAGCATGACGTACTGATCATCATTGGACTGGCCATAGACCGCCACGATTACCGCGTTGCGGGTCGCGCCATTGATCGAGATCGAGGGGTAAAGCCGCCCGCCGATTTCGTCCAGCTCATCGAGTGCATGAATGCCGCGCTCGCCGACCTGATATAGTGGCGTGGCAGTGGATGGCTCAGGCAGCCTCTCGGCCAGCCGATCCGCTAATAGTTGCGACGGAATAAAATCCAGCCCATCCGGACGCATGACGATACCGCTCTCAAGGGTCTCGCCCTCGCTGGCCGTCTCGTCACCGATCAGCAGCAGAGGGACAGCGTCATCATCATCCGGTGCCGACGCAAAATCCTGCTCGGGCAACAGCGGCCCGATATCGCCTGCGATCAGCGGCGCCAGCTTTTCGCCCAACTCGGACGACGGGATGAAATCAACCCCACCCGGACGCAGCACGACAATCGGGTCAGCGTCACCGTCCGCATTGGACAGGGTGATCAGATCGACAGAGGCATCAGTTCGCGGCGCGCCATTTGCGAGATCGGACGCAAGGGCGCGCCGCGCGCTCACCTCGGCTTCGATCTCACTTGGGGAGACAATCTGGACCAAGAGTTTCTGGGTCGTCGCACTCTCGCGGCGGAAGATCGAGGCGCGTGACAAGCCATCCGCACCGCCTGCGATGACCGCAAAGCCCTCACTATCCGCGACCGCAGCGCGGCCAAGCGCAATGGTGTCGAAATACCCCGCATTCAGGGCCGCCGCGATTGCCGCAGCCTCGGCCGCTGCGCGAGCGGCCTCGACGGCGGCGCGGTCCGCTGCGACCTGTGCGCGATCCGTGGCGGTAGCGCCACGATCCTGCCCGGTCGCAACGCGATCTCCTGCCGTCGCACCAGCTGAGGCGACCGCTTGACCGCGCGCGGATTCCATTTCCTCACGGACGGCTGTCAGGTTGGCGTTGACCTGAATCGCCGCGTCGATACGGGCCTGGGCCTCAGGAGAGACCTCGCCCGGATCGCCCTTATCCCCCTTCAGGGTGGGAACGCCCAGCAAGGGAACTGCCAGAACCGTCGCTTGGGTGTTGGCCCCCCAGATCGTGATCTGCATCAGCGCGTCGCCCCCTCGATGATCTTCAGCGGCACATTGTGCGATCCGGGAAATGGCAGCCGCTCGCCACCCTTGGTGATCCAGTAATCGAAGCTTGCCAGCCCGGTGCCGGTGATCGGCCAATTCGCGGTATCGTCGGCGACCGCAGTGATCTTGCGGTTCACCGGATCGACCGTGATGGCGAGGGGATAGCGCCGATGCCCGAACCTCACGGCGGCCTCAACGCTGTCATGCGGATAGACGAGCGCCCATTCGTCATCGTCATCGAAGGACAGATCCGCCTTGAAGGTCGCGCCGCGCTTGAACTCAGCCGGTTGCATTGCCATCCCCCTCTTGCTCTGGGATTTTCGGGTTCAACTTCCGGCCCATGGCCTGAAGGATGTATTCTTCGGGAATGCCTGCCGCGCGCATCTGGGCGATGTCCTCGGCCACTTCGCGCCAAACCGACTGTGGATCTCGGCCTTGGTCCCGGATGAACTGGCCGAAGCTACCCATCAGGTTGTTCTTCATCTCCACGGCCGCGGCGACATCGGCGCGCGGATCGATCCATGCCCAGCGACGGGCCTGCCACGCGACGGCCTGATATTTCTCCAGGCCCTCGGCGCGCAGCGGTCGCCCGGCCACACGGATCCTGCCGGCGAGCAGGGCGACGCGAAGCCAGTTGCGATAGACCCTGTCGATCATGGCCTCGATCAGCCATTCCTGCAGGTCCTTCCAATGCTCGCGCTCATCGAGCGCGCCCTGGCGGATGGAGCTGAAATTGACCCCTTCGAGGTCATTGGCGAGATTGTTGTAGGCAACGCCAAGCCCGGTCGAGATGCCGCGCAAGCTGGCTTTCACGAAGGCTGCAAACTCGCCATTCGGGTATTGCGGGTTCCATTCCTTGAACTCGATCCCGGCTGGCAGCTCCTGGAACACCCCCGGTTCGGCCTCCATGGTGAGATCTTCCTCTTCGTCATGTTCAGGCCCGCAATTCTCCCTCCATTGAAAGAATCCCCCCTTGCTGGCCGCAACACGGGCATTGACCAAGGCGGAGTTTTCGAAGCCGCTAAGCATGCGCATGCGCCAGAGCGCGGTTGCCGCCCATGGCAGGCCCCGCTTCTGGCCGGTAAAATCCTCGACGAACCCATGGATGATCTCGCGCGCCGGGATGCGCTGGAAAGCGCGCCCGCCATAGATGTAATCGGCTTCCTGCTCGTCGGTGGTGGTGAACAGATAGGCGAGCGGCCTGCCGTATCGGTTGAACTCGATGCCATGCCGGATGAAGCTGCCATCGGGTCGGCGCTCTTCGTCATAGTCCAGCGGGCAGCGCTGCGGATCGAGGGCTTGCAGCGCATAGCCCCAAGACCCGGCATCAGCACCCCAGATCTCGCGGAACATGAATTCACCGTCGCGCGCCGCTCCGGTGGCGGCGACACCCTGCAACAGCCGGAAGCTGCGCTTGCCCGAGACATCGCAATTCTCGCCCCGGCACCATTCGTCCCAGGCCGCCTCAATGGCGTCGTTCGCGGTGGTTTCCAGCGTACCGTCGGGGTTGCGGCTTTGCGCCTGCAGCCTGACCCCATGCGGGCCGACGATATTCTGGCGCACCATGCGGAGAAACCCGCGCATGTAATCATTGTTCGCCGCCTGCTCACGCGAGCGGGCGACGAGGATCTTCTGGTTCCGGCGCACCACGAAATCGGCCGGGATCGGCGTGCTGGGCCAGCTGGCGGTCAGTCGATCGGTCGCGGCGCTTTCAAACATGCGCAGCGACACGGTCGGGCCGCGCCGCGCGACAACCTGGGGCACGCGACTCGGCAGGATCTCGGGCGCGCGCGCCAAGGCAGGTTCAACCTTCCGGGTAGCGCGACTGCGGGTGAATGGCCACGCCATCAGATGCGCACCTTCACCTGGCGGCCAAGCAGGGATTGCCCATGGCGCCCCGCCCGCTTCTCGCGACGCTCCTCTTCGCGATAGCGACTGCGCAACAGCAGGAGATCGGCGATCGGGGTCCGCCACAACTCGCGATTGTTGATCGTATATTTCTGCTGGTCGATGGTGGCGCGGCCCTCGATCACCGCCTCGATCGCATCCAGCACCTTGCGAGCATGGCTGCGGGGATCGAAGGCACCGGCGATCAATGCAACATCCGGCGCGATGCGGATCCGGCCCTCATCGACGGTCAGCACCTCGTCCGCGCGCGTCGCACGCAGCGACCACAGATAAAGCCCGGTCAGCCAATCCGACGTCACCGCGGCCGCGGCCGCAAGCCGGTGCTGCGAGCCCTCGGCCACCCCGGTCACATCCACGGCCACCGGCCCGCGCAGGAACAGCCTGACCTCCCAGTCGGGTGCCGGATAGGCGGTCAGGGTCAGGAGCCGGTCAAACGTGGTCCCGGCCACGAAACTCTCAGGGATCACACAGGCCACGCCTCACCATCCGTTTACCCACCCGCCGCCAGACCGGCGACGGCGCGTGCGCTGTCCACGCTTTGCAACAGACTGGGGTTTGGTGGGCTCTGGTTCCTCTGGCGGGATTTCAGTGCTGGCCGCCCGCGCGGCGGCGATCGCATCCAAGGCGTCTTTCAGCCTCACCGCTGTCTTGGCGATGGCCGCCATCGGTGGCGCAATCTCGGCCTCTTCGACCTCGAGCTTCTTGGCCAGGCGGGCGATGTTCGGGTTGAGGATCTTCAACGCGGCGGTGGCGTAGACCCGGCAGTCGAAGGCCTCATTGCGATCACGGGTCTTGTGCCACTCCCGCACCCCGAAACCGCGAATGGTCTTCGTCATCAGTTTTTCGGCAGTCATCTGCGCGAAGAATTCGGGATCCCGCGACATTGGAAAGTGACAATAGCCCGGCCCGGACCGCTGAATCCCAAGGCGGCGGGTGACAACCACCTTCGCCTCATCGACACCGACATTGAACAGATCGACCTTCCGCGCCCGCTTGCCGCTAGCCTTGCGCATGGGCGATGTCACGATTGGCTTGCCCCATCCAGGAACGCCTTTCACCGCAAAGAGGCGGCGGCCGGTCTTGCCACGAGCATATTCATAAGCTGCCTGTGTCATGCCGGCAGTGCCGCCGGTATCGAGACAGGCCGCGCCGATCGACAGCATCGCCCCGCTTTCATGCTGCCAGGTTTCTGAAAGGAGAGCATCGAGTTCGTCCCAAACCTCGCCCTGCAGTGGATCTCCCCAAAGCACCCGGTAATCGACCGACCAGCTCTCTTCGCCCAAGCCCCAGCCGACCACCTCGACCTCGAGGCGATCCTGCTGCATGTCGATGCCGGCGGTCAGGACAGCGGCCCCTGCGGGGACAGGAGCGGCGAATTCCTCGGCACGCGCCATCAGGGATCCCGCCTCGACCTGTTCGCCCTGCTCTTCCCAGGTCTCGGCCAGCGAGACGTTGGTGAAGGTCTGCAGATCGTTCGCCGCCTTCTTGTCGAGATAGGACTGGACGATTTCGCGCAGCTTTCTGAAGCAGGAGTAGAGCTCGTTCAGGTGATAGGACGCATGGCCGCGAAACGGCTTTGTCGCCTTCCAGCCCGCACCGAGCGCTTCCGCGTTCCGGATGGCCGCGACCCTTTCGCCGTCGGTCCAGCGCGACGCGCACCGGATCTCGCCGGTCTCGGGATCATGGTGGTCGCAGGCGTAACGCGCCGTTTCTGGTTGGTCCGTCCCATCTTCCTCTTTGTCCCAACGCACCCGCTCCCACCGCAGCACCTGGTGATGGCCGCAATGCGGACAGACAACATGGAAGCGACGTTGGTCGCCCTGAAGAAATGCCGCCTCGATCCGGCTCGTACCCTTGAAGGTCGGCGTCGAGATATCGAGCATCAGCCGCTGATCACCGAAGGTCGCCGCACGTTGCGCCAGCAACTCGACGGGGTCACCCTCTGCCGTGCGGTCATAACCATCGGTCTCATCGCAGACGATGAACGGTGCCGACCGGCCGCGCATGGTCTTCGGGGATCCGGCCCAGGAGAACATCATGAAGCCACCCGGATAGGATTTCATGCGCTGGTTATTCACCCCGTCGCGGCCTCGCGGCTTGGCGATCAGCTCCTGCAACCTCTCATTGGCATCGACGAGAGGATTGAATTTCGTCTCAAGCCAGGTGTGAAGGTCGCCCTGGCTTGGCTGCATCATGATCTGCGAGGTCGGATTCTGTTCGATGCGGTATCCCTGCGCGCAGAGCGCCAGCAAGGTCTTGCCCACCTGCGCCCCCCACATCAGCGAAACCCGGAAGCAATCCGGGTTCGCGGTCATGTTCAGCGGCTCTCTCTGGTAAGGGGCATTGTCGAAACGGATCGGACCCGGCACTGCGTTGCCGATCGGGATCACGACGCTGCTTTCGGCCCAGACACTGGGGGCCAGATCTGGCGGCGGTTCAAGGAAGCTCTGGGTCGAATAGACCGCGTCAACCACCGCTGCGCGGTTGCTGAACTGGATCGTCATTCGTCCTCGTCTTCCTCCTCGAGGTCATCTTCCTCGACCAGCGCGTCCTTCGACATCACAAGCAGGGCCTGATCGATCTCGGCCCGCAGGACATTCTTGATACGGCGCTCGTCGAGCTCGCCGACGATCATCCGCGGCACCCTGTCGGCGATGGTCCGCATGTTCGAACGCACACCTGCGAAAGCGATGGACAGCGCCCGGGTCAATTCCGTGACCGGTGCGACCTCGCGCTTTTCCCGGGCCAGCTTGAGCTCTGCCAGTTCGGTCTTGGCCGAAAGCTCGCGCCGCAGTAACTCGGTCTCGCTGGCGTCAGCAGTCGAAAGGAGGGAGGCCCTTTCCTCTTCGAGGAGCCATTCCTTCACGACAGCCGTGTTGAACTGATAGGCGCGACCACGGCCGCCTTTATTTTCAACCGGGCAACCACGCACCACCCAGCGATCGACAGTGGGAGGCGTTACTCCCATGACATCAGCGAGTTCCGCGCGGGACACCAGCTTGCCCTTACGGCTCATCCCTGACCCTCAAACATAAAGATAAAGCGCGGCTGGCACGGCCACGCACAAATGAGTTTTCGCGGGGAATGGCCCCCCGCATGGCGTGCCCCCCGCGAAAGGACCCGTGGCATGGGGGGTGTTGCGCGAATGCCACACAGAGCTGCCCCCGACGGCGCGCGGGCAGCGCGGGGCCATGCCCCCGTCCGACGATCGAGAGCCCGCCGACGGCAGGCACCGCACGACGGGAAAGCCTCGACCACAGAGGAAGGGTGTCCCTGTTCACAGATCAGGCCGCGACCGCGCGCTTCAGGGCCTCGGCCAGCTTGTCGACCACCACCTCCGAACTGCCCGTCCCCTTCTCTGCCGCGACCTGCTCGAGCTTGGCCTTGGCCAGATCGGTCAACACCTGAGTCGAGGGATTGAGACTGGCCATCGCGTCCGGCACGCTGCGGATCACATATCCCTTGATCAGGTTGATGGCGGCCGGTCCGGTCAGCTTCTGGGCCATGGCCAGCTGGGCTGCAGTATAGAGCGCCCAATGCAACGCCTCCCGGTGCCGGGCTTCGATCTCGATGCCAAATCGCTGCCGCAACATCAGAGCCAACCAGCCGATGAAGGCGGTCAGCACCGCGCCGATGAGTTCCGCCGAACTGGGAGCGATGACACTGATGATGGTATCGAACGGGCCAGCAGATGCCGACATCGCCGGAAGCAGCAGGAACACGATCAGAACTGCGCCGAAGTCGCGGACAATGCGATGAACAGGAGCAATCAGCGACAATCCCGCGATAACCCCGACGATCAGCGCCAGAGAAAGCAATAACGTCATGGTCAGTTCCACTTGAGGAGCGCGACCCATGTGGCCGCGGTGATGATGCCGGTGGCAGGCAGGCCCACGGCCTTCTGAAATGCGACCACAGCGGCCCGGGTGAGCCTGCCGAAATCGCCATCGATCCGGCCAAGCGCAAAGCCGAGCCGGCTGAGAATGGTTTGAGCGCGCGTGACCAGCTCGCCGACATCGCCGCGCTGGATGCTGGGCGGGGAACTGGACACCGCGGGCGTTTCGATCTGTGCCGGGGCCGCGCCCATCGCTGCGGCGATGCGGGCACGGATCTTGTCGCCGACATCGACCGGGTTGCCGGGCTTGGCCATGCCGGGCAGCCACGCGATATCCCACTTGCCGCGCTGTGAGATGCCAAGGGTCTGTTGCACCTCGGCATGGGACAGGATGGTCTGACGGGTCACGGGAATGCCGTAGCGCTTGCTGAGATTCGCGCAGAGCGCTGCCAGCGCCTCCACCTGAACCTCACCCAGCGGGTATGATCCGGTCTTGAATGGCGCTTCCTCGGCCCCGGCCATGCCCGCCAGCGCGACACCGATCGCAGCCGTGTTGCAGTTGTGCGTATGCGCGGCATAGCTGCCCTCGCGCAGCGCCCCGAGATTGTCCTCCGGGGCGTGATCGCCCTCACAGACGATGCCCGCGCCGTCGATAATGAAGTGGTAGTGCTGACGGTCGAGCGCGGAAACCGCGTTCCTCCCCGCCGTCCAGTGCATGATGATCCTTGCGATGCCTGACATTGCGCCTCCTAGAGCCAACCGATTGACAGCAAGGCGAGGAAGCAGAAGCCGACAAAGGCCCAGGTCTTCAGTTCTTCACGGATCCAGGCACGCACCCATTCAGGCATCGGACTGCCCACCCCCGGTGATGCGGCGCGTGCGCGCCTCGATCATGTCCAGGATCAGTTTGGCGATGCTCATGCCAGCGATACCGGCGGCAAATCCTGCCGCGCCACTCGCGTCCCCCTTGAGTGGCCCGAGATGGCTTTCGATCACCGCCAGCATCAGGGGCGCGGCATAGGTCGCCATCAACCAGCCCGCGACGACCGAAACGAAGAATTCGCGGATCCGGCGGCGTTCGGACATCAGCCAGCGAACAAAGCCGCCAGCTGCGCCCGCCACCGAGGCGCGCCATGCCTCGCCGGTCACCCATGCCCAAACGAGCGCGGCGATCACCAAGAGCTGGTCAGTCCAGTGTGGTCCGTTCATTCCTCAGCCTCGCGTCAATGACGGCAAGGTGAGGGATCAGAAAGCGTGGTTCCTCTGGCGGGATTTCATCTGTAGAGCCTGCAGCGAAATGCTACAAACCCACCAGCGATGAGAACTTACCTGTTGATCGTGCTTCGGCTGTAGCTCCTACTCACGTGTAGGACGACTGAAACAGTCTGTTTACGCCACAGAAATTTTTGGCGACCAGTTCAAAATTCCTAGGGATTGCCCTTCGGGAGTAGGATCATCCCCGCTGTCGAGTGGCGCAGCACCTGGATACCAATTAGCACCGTGTCAGAGAAGCACTGGCACCGGCCTATTTGACTTGGCTATAGATCCAACCATCTTCCAAAACCCTATGGCTTAAGGAATGTACTGTTGAAACTTTCCCAAGTTCCTTTAGCCAGATTAATGGAGTCTTCAATCAACATTGAGACAGAACTCAGATCGCATCTTATTTGGCGCAGCAGATCAACCAACTGAGCGTGAACGTTAGAAAGCTCGACAGCCTTAGGCAAGTCAGCTTGCCTCTTTGGATCGTCAAAATTCCCACCAGTGCAAGCTCTAAAGTACTCAGACACCAGCGACTCGTAGTGCGGCGATTTCTGAGAGGCCATGCGAGAAATAGCTGGATAGATTCTCATGAAGACCGTCAGGCCTGACAGGACTCTAATTTTCTTATCGTCCCCTTTCTCAGGATCTGACGGACTCGACCAGAAAGCTACAGCCGCCTCATGTAGCTTTTCCATGTCCTTTATGTGATCGCTGACTTGGGAAGCGCGATCGGAGATCGTCAACCTATAACGGACAGCAAGATATCCGGTAAGGAGGCCCGCCAAATAGATAAAGATACCATTGACATTGAGGCCCGTGAACATCAAGCCTCTCTTATATATTTTGATATCTCGTCAGAATAGAACTTCAAACTGGGGTCCTTGAACTCAATTACAATATATTTTTCCACATCACTGCGCTTGAAGCCACTTTCACGGACAAGTCCACCAAACGCCTCCTCAAGAAAGGAGGAGCCCAAAGTTATTAGCCCCTCAATATCAACGTAAATCCGCTCCGAGGTTCCAAGCACGGATTTCATTGCCGGAACAAGGTGAAGTTCTCTAAAAGATTGGCCAGTGTATTCACCGTCCCGCGGTGTGAACCTTCCGATAGGAAATGGGCTGAAATCTTTCGCAACATCTATCCGCATCATACTAGCTCTCTTGGCAAGCGGATTGTCCATTCAATCAGAGTTCCCTCAAGGCTTTCAGGCCAGTTCCCCATTCGAATCGGGCCTCGTTCTGGCCTGTGCCACCATCCTGCATTGCTGCGAACGGTCATGCTCCCACCGTGGTTCAATCTCCTGATCAGGGATCGCATCTGCGGAAGTCCTTTCCCTCGCTGTGGTTCCATAGTCTGTGAACGACCATACCTCATCGCCGCAGCGATGTAAGCGGCGTCCTTGCCTACCCCCCCCGAGTTCTTGGTTAAACGTTCGACGGCGAGGGTTACAATTTCTTTGAGTTCTAACTTTGGGTAGGTAACAGGGATACCTCGACCATGGTCCAAAAGCACGATTGTTAGCGACCCATCGCTCCGATCTGCGGATGCCGTAATCCATATTTTCTCCTCCGGACTGTAGTCGGCATCCGGGTCGTCATATGCATGGTGAAGAGTATTAGTAATTCCTTCGGAGATCGAAGTGAGTGTCTCCCGCACAACCTCTTTAGGAACGGAGGTTCCAGGATGAATAAATTCATAAAGCTCGGAGATATAACGTCCGATCAAAGGAAGCTTTATGTCATCGCGCCTACCAACTGAAATCACTTTGAGAATTTTTGAATTTGAGCTTTGATACACATGATGACTTCCGTCGGACGCCAGCCCCACAGCTTCAAAGAATCCGATGCCAAATAGCGTATCAAACGCCTCCTTTGACCACAAATCTAAGTTAACAGCAGGAGGGATTTTACCAGTAATTTCCTTTACCTTTTGATACTCAGATGCGATAATTACCGCTCCAGCAGTAGAGATATATTCCACGCCTGAAAAATCTAAGTACGACTTGATACGTGGCATTTTTCCTTCTTTGCGACGTATAAATTCAGTGTTCTTTCCCGCCTTCATAATATGGAAATTCTTTCGCATCATTCGCGCGAAAGACAACGTCTCTTCAGCATTCCGCTCCAAGCAAATAATTCGAGGCGCCTTTACGGGAGGTCGAATGCAGAATGCCTTTTCACTTTCCTGACCGGTCCAGAGATCTACTACACTAACCTGTCGCTGCTTGGCGGGTATCGACCAGTCATGCCCTTCTTTGTTTTTTCTAAATCTTCTGCGAATGAGCTTAACGCAACGCCGAATAGCGTATTGCCTCGCGCTGATACTAAGTTTCCTCAACCGTCACCCCTACACTCAGTATTATCGCCCTCTATTCCCTACCAGCCCGGACCGTAACGCACGATTCGAAGGCCGTTCCTATTTTTTTGTCTGATACACGTTTCCGCGTTCGCCGTGGAGGCTTGTGCGCAAGAGCAGTAAGTTGCTGCATTATCACCTTTGCCGAAACGCCGCGCTAAAGTAGTCGACTAAGCTGGACGCTTGCGAACGTCTAGTCGCTGATGCACCCGAAAGCATGTGACAGTCCGACCGAGAGATGAAGGCCGATTTGGGGCAGTCAGTTAAGTTCGGTCGTATAGCAATGACTGATTTGAGCGTATCCACTTGGGAAGAGTTCTAGCGCCGGGGCCCGCCTTTCGCCGAGCCCCGACCTGAAGTCACTTCGTTTTGTTACGCGGCCTTCGTGGCACCCGTCTGGGCGGTGATCAGGCGGGTCGAGTCACTACGAGGCAGGATGGCAGCATCCCCTGCCCGGCGCACCTGGACGAGTGCCATCTCATCGACGGACAACGCGCGCCCGGCTTGGAAGGAAAACGCCACGTTTCCGAACTCGACCTTCGCAAGGTCAGGACGGTGATGGCAGGCCAACGCCGTACCAAGTACCTCGCTGCCGAGCAGCACCTCCAGCAGCACCGGGTGATTGGGATGCACCTTGTCCCGCGCCCAACCATCGATCCTGCCGTTCGACTCGATGAGATCGACGTGGCCGTGCATTGGACCCGGGTTGGCGTAAAGTACCGGCGCGAGGATCTGGCCATCCTCGGCGCGCCGGACAGCTACGCGTTGGAGCTCGTCCATGGATAGGACCGCGTCACCACTGAACACAAAGCCCATCTGTCCTTTGCGGGCCTTACCCCTACGAGGGACACAGGCAATCGTGGTACCGATCACTTCCCCATCCAGTACCAGGTCCAACGCAAGCGGCTGTCCCGGGTTAGTGGTATCCATTGCCCAACCAGTCACGTGCGAAGGTGCGGCGAGCCCTTCGATGGTACCTTCCAGACGACCTGCGGGCGAGACTCGCTTCACACCTAGTGCAATACGGGCCGTCTGCTCGAGCGCGGCGAGATAGTCAGCGCCAGCAGTGGGACGCGGTGCGCACAGAACTGGAACGGCGGGGGCAACCTCATCGGGGAAGAGGACGCGATAGTCATGGGCGTTATCAAATCGATCCCGGAAGCTCCCACAGTCGGCAAAGGTTTCCGACCAGGCGCCTTCGGCAAGGACGAGGTCATGAACGCCAAGGTCGATTTGGTAATAGTCCCATTTCTTCCGCGCCTTCTCGCGCGTGATGGTGATCCCGTTCACTAGGTCAGCTGCAAGCACCAGAATTTCACCAACCAGCATCGAATGACCGGCCGACACCAACAGGGGTTCGCGCGGAACATTCTCAGCGATCGAGCCGCGGGCAAAGCGGATGGCTTCCTGGCCACGAGCTCGGAAGCCCGATAGTGCTTGCCGACCAATCCACTGGACGGGCCGCAAACCACCAAAGCGGCAAACTACCAGATCGCCTTCGCGCAAATCTTCCACTCGAACTTCGCCGCGCGAGGTCATTATACGCGTGCCGTAAAGGTAGCAGACAGCCATGTCATCGATGACGAACCCGCCGTTGGACTGGGAATCGACGACCTTGTTCTCGCCTGCCGTAAATCCACCATCGCTGGACAGGTAGACGTTGCCGTCGATCTCTCCGACCTGGTTGCCTTCGGAATCGAGGATGTAGAACGAGCCATTGAACTGGCTGACGTTGCCACTGACCTGATTGTCGGTATGCAACTCATTCTGATTAGGGTTCTGGGGCGAGAGCGTGTAGACGAGACTACCGTCGCCGTACACATCAATTTCCATGTACGTAACGGGAGTACCACTTGCGACGTAAGCGTCGTTGACGCCATCGCCGTCAAGATCCTCGTCCGTTACGATGTTGCTGTCGTCGATAGTGATATGCAGGACCGCATTGGATGAATCCAATCCTAGGCCTGCCAAGAAATCATCAATCGGAAGCGTATCGGCGGATACGACGTTATTGCCGTTTTCCTGCTGTATGGTTCCGGTCGCGACCGAGTCAGCGGATACTGTGAAGGTAGCCATTCCTGTAACTCCAGATACATGTGGCCATTTTCGCGAACCGGGCCGTTCGTTCTGAAATCTGAGCGCCGGATCGGAACGAGGCTACGGAAGATCAAGCTGCCGATGACGGCCGAAGACCTGGTCCGAAACAAAAAGCCTCAGGCAACGATTGGGGGTGCAGTGAAGAATCTTCTTGATGGGTAAACAATTACAACTGAACACAAGACTACGAGCGGAAGGCCAACACAGCCCCGCGGTAATCGCAACCCAAATTAGGCGGCTGTGTTTTTAGAACTTTTGTGACGTGCCAAAAAACGGCACCTGCCTGTTCGTCGCCAGTTCCTTTGCTTGAGGATCGCCGTCTTCCAAGGGGGGATGATGCTCTGGATGCAACCCAACGACTGACTTTGGTGCGACCAACTGCCACAGCCTGAATGCCGAAATCGTCCCGCGGAAACGACCATACATCGTACTCGATGCGCCCGTGTGCCAGTCGAAACGGGGAAAGGATGGCGAATCGCGTACGTGACTCAGTGCGGTTCTGTCGTCGGAGGGTGTCGAACCTCGCGTCTAGCAGCACTGTTCCTGAAAGGTACCGACCGGGCAGCGCGGCAGCACTGACCCGGTCGGCTTTGAAGCCCGCTCACAGGGCACTCATCCGGGAACATGAGACAAAATTCTGCGCCGATCAACCCCGATGAATACCCTTCAGCTTCTGCATCCGATCAAGCCTGGCTGGGGGAGTCCATGCACGGTTGCGAGCCATTTTTTTTCGGCTGCCGTGCTTTCCAGAGGTCAGTCGCTGCTGGCGTCTGCAAGCAGATAGAACACTTGCCGCGCCGAGATCTCGACTGCGTCGGCAATCGCGCTGATCGACCACCCCTCGTCTCGCAACCGCCGCACCTCACGGTTTCTGAACTCACGATGCAGGAAGTTGCAGTTGCTTGGCTGAAGGATCATCCCGCCGAATTCATCCACCAACCGATTGGCATCGTCCCAGCCGATCATTCGAACCAGAGGATGATCCGGGTTGACCCGCTTTGGCACATAGAGATTCACGCGCCATTTGCGGCTGCCCGAGCGTGGCAACTGCCCGATCAGGTACAGCGTGCGCTCCCGGCCGATCACGTCGGCGATCTCCTGTGCGCTCGGCGGCAAGGATTGAAGCAGCGCCATCATTGCTGCACCTCGCGCGCCGCGTCGGTGAGCTCATAGACCGCGACCACACGGTCCCCGCACGACACCACCATCCCGATTCTGAGCAATTCAGCTATGGCGCGCCTCGCCTCGTGTGTCGCCATAGCCGCGCGCCGAGCGTAATCGTCGATCGTCAGGGGTGACCAGCGCCCGCCGAGGCGCATGAATGGCATAAGCTTCGCCTTGGTCTCGGCATCGATGGGCGCGCGGGCGTCCAATTCCTCATTCCGCACCAGTGTGCGGATGACGCTTGTATGTGCCACGCCCAGCGCCTCCGAGATCGTGAGGTAGCTCGCCCGGGCGTGTCTGGCCCGTCGCATGGCCAGCCGGCGGGCATTAACTACGGTCCGTGCCCTGCCATTGCTGCAGATCAGATCGGCCTCGACGCCCGTCTCGACAGAAACGCCCCTGACGATCTCGCGTACATCATCGACGCTCGGCCTATTTCTCATGGCGCACTGTCCCTTCTGTTTTTGCCTGGTAGATGGGGCTGACACACCATTCGGCCAGCGCAGCGTCCACGTCGGCTACAGAGCGGACCACTGCCACAAGGCAGCCCAGCGCCCGCAGTTCGTGATGGAGCACCTTCTGGTCCGGATCCGGGTAATTGGCTGGTGCCTTCACCTCGAACAGCAAGGTAAGCGGACCAGGCAGAAGCACTTGTAGATCCGGCCATCCCTTAATGGTGCCCATGCTTTCGTTATGAGCGATCTGGCGCATGATTTGCTTGCCGCTAAGCCCTATTGAGTTGGGCGAGTGATGCACCTTGCCTGTAGGGAATAGCCTCCTCAGGTGATCAAGGATCTCCCGGTGAATTGGCCCTTCCCGATCGATGCGCTTTCCCGAGGCGCTGGGCATACCCGGGGCCTTGCCACTGGTGGGACGACGGATGCGCAGCAGCTTAGCCATTGGCGATCTCATCCAGTGCCCAGCGCAGAGCGGAAGATTGGTCGCGGGCGTCTGTACCCCTGCGAGACGATGCTGCAATCCATGCGGCCTCTATCTGCTCTGGGTGCCACATGACCTGCCGCAGGGTTTTGCCGCGTCCAGACGCGCCCTTCCTGATGATCTCTATGCCTCCACCGTCCAGCACGCGAACCGAGATGCTGCCGAAGGTCTTTTCCCGTTCTGCGCTGGGCGCTGCTTCTTGAGCGCTCATAGCTTCACCCCTGCGCGCCGCAGCTCGGCCTCGGTGACCATTCCCTGGGCCAGCATGTGGCGGGCAACACCTGGGCGGATGCCGGAGGCGGCGTAGCTCCACCCTTCCCTCACCGGCTTAACCCAGCCCAGCGCCACAGTGTCGAGTTCGGCGGTTGCATCTCCGGTCGGCTTGACATCCTCGGCGCCGGAGTGATCGCGCCAGCTGCCACGAGCCAACCAGTTTGCGGGCTTCATGGTAAAGCCGCATTCCACCTGCGGGCTTCGGGCATAGGCACTAGCGGCGGTGGTCAGGCGCTCGGCGTCAGCCTCCCCAGCAGCAAGCACGGCGTCGAAGGCCTTGCGGGCAGCATCCCGTTCGACGGGGTTCGGGAATATGTTCCAAAACTGGTTGAAGCTCTCGACCCGTTCGGCCTCACCGAGCAGCGGGTTTTCAGGGGATCGGCGATCAACCGATTTTGCACCCCTGCCCGCCTTGCGCGCCGCTGCGCGCCTTACTGGTTCTCTTAAAGGTTCCCTTACAGGGTTAGTGTCCAGATTCTGGACACGGCTTTTGCCATTTTCTGGACACGGCTCGGGCGATTTTCTGGACACGGCTCCATGTCCAGATTTTGGACACGGGTCGCCCAGGTATTCGCAATTCCCCTCGGAATGTTCCGCGTCTGTTCCGTGTCCAGAATCCGGACACGGATCAGCATCACCTTGGGCGAAGTCAGGCTCACAGGCCAATATGTAGCGGGTCGATTTTTGGCGCTTGGTCTTGGGATCGATGCGCGAAATGCGCCGGATGAGCCTCCGTTCCTCGAGGATAGCGAGGTGGCTATTCAACGAGGCGCGAGAGATCTCGACATCGTCGCAGAGAGTGTCCTGGCGGGGGAAGCAGCCGTAGTCTGGGTTATGACGGTCGGCTAGATGCCATAGCACCAGCTTGGTGGTCGGCTTGAGGCCGCGCTGCTTGATGGCCCAGTTGGTCGCGTCATGGCTCATGGCAGATCACCGATGGACGGATTCTTAGGGGGTCGGCGAGCGACTGCGCCCAGCGCCTGTCGGACATGGCAGGCATCTCGCTAAAATCTTTTGGTACGGTCACGATCGGATACCTGTTGAAATTGGTGGACGCGGCGGCGTCTTCGGGGAGGCACCGCCGCGCCCTTCTCATCGACGTGAACGGAGAAGAACCGTCGATGAATGGTTTGCCCTGCCGCTAATGCGGCTCTTGGCCGGGCCAGCCACAGGTTCCACGATCCCGGTTCTGTCATCGCGCCGAGGGCGGCCGGAATCGTGACGGGTTCAGTGAGGACAGGTCATGCTACCCCTCCCCGATCCCCGCCCCGGGCAACCTGAAAGCCCGAACTTCATCAGCGCCCCTGCATGATCTCAGCGTAGCGCGGAAGAGTCGCGACTGCGTGGTCGACAATATCGCCATAGGGGCGGCACAAGCCGTCGAACCAATTGCAGGACGTCTGGTAGGTGACGTCGAAATACACCGCGCACTGCTCGCGCGTAGAGAAGCTGGCGATCATGAGCAGCGACCAACGGCGCAGGAACGCATCACGGTCAATGGCATGGACATGGCCACGCCGCGCAACCGACGCCGATCGCCTGCGGTCAAATATCCTTTCTTGGGACATTTGGTCTGGGGAGTATGAAGCTCGACGAAATTCAGGTGTTCTGTGAGGTTGGGACATGATGGATCTCGGATTTTGGGACCGCTTGTGCAGTCGGTTGAAAGGAACCAGACGTGCTCCCGCCACCTCTCCCCACGAAAGAAAACAGGTGTCGGGGGCAGTCGAGACCAGCCTCCAGACACATGCGCTCGATCACATCGAACCAGCGCGCCGAAAAGCACCCGTCGGACACAGCATTACTGACTGCTGTAACGCGGACGCCAATCCTCGCAGCAATTCGGCGACGGCCGAGAGCTTCACAAATCGAAGATACGGTGGTGGAAAACGACTGATCCATGAAGGCAAGCTGCGTCAGATTTTCTGGCGCGTCAAGATTCAGGCCACTCGTAATTCACAAATTCTGAACCCAAGCGATAATGCCGGAATGGATATTGAGACCAAAACCAGACTTGCCCACCTCAACGACATGGGTCTTGCGGCCACAGCTATAAGGCTACGCGCGGCCTTCCTGGTCACCGGCTTAGGTCAACTGAAGGAATTAGCACGGGCCGCGAACATCTCGCGGACCGTCTTGAGCAATGCACTTTCGGGGTCAACCTACCCCAACCGGGAGGTTATGAAATACCTCTACCGAACCCATCGAATTGACTTCAACTTCATCATGAACGGCGACTTTTCCCAACTGCCAGGCGACGTGCAAGACCGGCTATTCCCAGCACTCGAAGTCGCAAAAAATGAATGGGATCAAAGAGAAAACTCAGACTAACGCCGCACCTCACTGCGAGGCGCGCCAACGTATGAAAAAATCCAGACATGCACTCTCCAATTGACGTAACGGAAGGCATGTAAGGAGCTCGCGTTCACCCAACCTCCCGTTAAGTTCAGCAGAACCTTGCCAGGCGATCCCCGTGGCGCGCGAAGAGCAGGCCCCAACAACAACCCCAACGGGCAAGAGCAAACTTACCGCGCTGGCGCGATGCGGAGCGGTGTAATGCGCACCAATGTGTGCCTGCATCTAACAAATTCTCGAAATTCGGAAGACATCAATCGCCCCGCACTGGAGTGTGGTACCGCCTCGCATCGGAATTTATAATTCATTTTTTCTGACACACGACAATTGACAATTCAGATTTACTGACACAGCTTGAGGCCATCCGTAACCCTTGGATGGAGCTCAACATGCAGACCCATTCGCTACCCCACACCGCGCGCGCCGTTATTGAGGCACGTCAGGTTATCTCTGATCCAAACATCGCCGCCTCCATGCCCAGGGTCTTCCGCCAGGAAGCTTGGGATATTGCGCTGCTAGACTTTGCTACGACCCAGCGCATGCGCCGTCGCATAGCCCGCTCATGGGGGCATCGCTGATGGACAACTCTTACCCAAACCTGAAACAAGGCCAGTCGGAACAGGCCGACCAGCGCGCCCACCGACATCGTCGCGATGATCTTATACGCATCCTCGGCGTGCCCGAGGCCCGTCAGGTCAACTCACCAGAGGAACAGGCCCCCCTGCCCAGCGCCTGGGCATGGGTTTTCGTTTGGATCGGGGTCGTCTCCCTCGTCGCTGCAGGGTTCGGGCTGGGCTGGCTCATCGGCCGTATCGATTTCCTCGCCCTACTCGACCTTCTGGCCCCAACTGCGGCTCAGGTCCGCGATACGGGTTGGATAGCGATCTCCGAACGACTGTGATGGCTGCCACCGTTGGCCGGGTCCTTTTCGTCGCACCGATCCGCGTAGGAAGGCTGGGCCGGACGCCGCGCCGTGATGCTTTGGTGTGCCGCCCCGCGCGGGCGGCCATCCCAAGCGCCAACTCTTGGAGAATATGATGACCGACGATGGCATGGCCCGCGCCAAGCGGGCGATCACCGCGATTTTCGATGACGCCACCGTCCCCTTGGACGTGACCCGCGAACGGCTCGAAGAGCTGAAGGAAGATATCGACGCGCTGCTCGCAAGGATCGAGGATGTGAGGATCACAGCATGACCATCACCCGCCAAGACGCTGGCCACGGTCCCGGTGTCGTCTACCGCGGCATTGAAATCCGTCGCTTCGACGTGCCCTGCACACCCTGGGTTTGGACCCATTGCGAAGCCGACGCCTGCGGCTCGGCCGAGACGCTGGAGGAAGCACAGGAACAAATCGACAAGCACCTTGCCGCGCGGGAAGTGGCAGCATGACCAGGGAAACCACTATCAGCCTGAAAGTCGGTGGTATCGAAACTGGCCCCGTGAATCTCGACACGATGCGAGAGGCCCTGGATAAGGTCCGCGGGACTCCACCGATGAAGAACGACCCTGACTTCCGAAAGCACAATCAGCACGTCTATGGCGTCGCTGCGGAAGAGTTGCGCCAATTCATCGAACAGTTCGAGCAGCTGGAGGCCGAGAGAAAAGACGCCGCCCAGCGCCAGAAGGAGGTGATGGCCGAAGCCAAAGCTCGCGGCTACGACACCAAGGTCATGAAAAAGGTCATCGCGCTGCGCAAGCGCGATCCGGATGACATCGCCGAGGAAGAGGCGATCCTCGAAATGTACAAAGCTGCGCTAGGGATGGTTTGACATGTCCCGCGCATTGGAACCCATTTTTGCCCGCGAAACTACGGCGGCAAAGCTCCTCGACATGACCCGGGGCGAGTTCGTCACACTGGTTCAATCGGGTGCCCTCCCCCCGCCGGTCTTGCATGATCGCTGGGACGTCGCGGAACTGCAGGCGATCATGCGCGGTACAAAGATGAGGCCTTCCGAGGAGTTCGACCTGTGAGAAAAGAGCGTAAGCCTTACATCACAGCCAAAACAAAGGGCGACAAGACCCGCTGGTACTTCCGCCTGACCTGGGTTGAGGCGGGGAAACGCCGCGAACGATTTATTGCCCTGCCAGATGATCCCGACAGCGCTGAGTTCGATCGCGCCTACTGGTCGATCAGATCCGGTCAAAGCGAACAGGTGAAGGCCCCGGCAAGGCAGACATGGCGACAGCTGGCCACGGCCTATCGAGGCAGCGCCAAGTTCAAGAAACTCGCCCCACGGACACAAAAATCCTACACCGACACGATCGAGTGGATATTGGAAACCAATGCCGACAAATCGGTGACGACACTTTCGCGGCAGAAGCTTCGCGAGTTGCACATGAAATATGCCAGCACACCTCGCAAGGCTGACATGCTGGTGCAGATCGTCTCGATTCTGACCAATTTTGCCCGGAAGCAAATGGACTGGACGATCGATAACCCGGCAGAGGGATTGGATCTATACGGCAAGCAGCGTGAATATGAACCGTGGCCTGACTGGATGGTCAAAGCCCTGAACGATGCGCCCCTGGTCGTCCGCAGCGCGGCAGAGTTGATCCTCGGGACGGGCCAGCGGCCGGCGGCGGCCATCGCCATGCGTCGCGACCAGTTTAACGGCGAATGGATGACCGTCACCGATGAAAAGGGCGACGAAACCTATGAGATCTTTTGCCCTGTCGTGCTGCGCCGCTATCTGGACACGCTGCCAGTTGGAGGCGCGCACATCCTTGCACGCAACCTGACTCAGCCCATGCGCTATGACAGCGTTGAAAAGCAGTTCCGGGCTTGGCGTGAGAGCTTAGGTGAGAGCGCCAAGCCTTATTCAATGCATGGGCTGCGAAAGCTCGCCATCGTCCGCTTGGCCGAGGCTGAATGTACCGATGCACAGATCCAGGCGATCACCAACCAAAGTCCGCAGACAGTGGCCTACTATAGGAAACGTGCAAGCCGGAAGAAGCTGTCCCGCTCGGCATGGAGCGGCCCGGGAACGCAAGAGCGATAGCTATGGGTTGCGCTTGTTTAGCGCTGGCGCGATGTTCTCTCCAGCGAAGTGAGAGACGACAAATGACGCCCGGAACCGAGATTACCTTTTTCCGCAATCACCTCATTATCGGCTGCGACGCCGGCCCCGGCGACAGGCTCATCGTCCGTATCGCCGGACAAACATTCTCCTCTCCCCCAGTATCCGACGGACACCGGGCTATCGTTTCCATCGACTACGCCCCACTTTACGACGCGGACGCACTTCCCCACGAGCTCGAGCTCGCCTCCCCTGCGGCCACGGTCCGGCTACCCCAACTGGATGCCCTATCCCTCGTCGATATCCGCAGTAAGGCCGAGTTTGATAACCGAGTGCAGGGCCCGGCCAGCCGCCAGCTCCACGACGAGGCCGCTCGCTTCTGCTGTCGCCGCGCAATCCGTAGACATTCGGACAACTATCCTCTGCAGGCAGCGGCGGCCTGCGTTCTGGGATATCGCATCCTTGAGGCACTAGATCCGGACGACACCGACATCGCCGAAGTGCGCAATGCGGGCCTTGCGATAATTCGCGAGACCCCGGCGGGCGAGGACGGCATCCGTTGGCGCAGCTCTGTCGGCACCATGTTGGGCTATTTGGGGATCCTGCTGCAGGACCCCGACCTTTCGCAGGAGGCGCTCAGCGCGGCGCTGGAGCATCGCGATGCCGGTAGACTGCGTACCCCTAACTATGCCCGCGGCGAGATCCTGCTCGCCGCGCTTTCCCTCATGCAAGAGCGCAAGGGCGAGGCGCTTGAGCTCCTGCGCGACATCGAGGATGCCTTTCGAGGCGGGGTGGCAGGCAGCCGGATCGAGATCCCGTCGCAGGGCTACTATGCTTGTACCGAGATCCACGCCTCACTGTTCGCGGTGCGCGCCGCGTTCGACCTGCGTCGTGCAATTGCCGCAATTCCGAACGGCGTTTCGCCAGAGACCGTAACGCTCAACTTCAACTTCTCCGGGCTATCGCCAATCCTCCGGGCACTCACCGACGAGGGTCATTTCCGCGCCTGGCTCAAAGCCGCCTCGGCGACGAAATTGCGCCGGGTTCGCCCTCCGAGCGAGGTTCACGGGTTCCGCAAACGTTCGGGAGCACTGTTGGCAAACGTCTGGAGCGCCGTCGAGAACAATGCCCCGTCAGTCAACTCAGATTGGCCAGTCGAGCTTGACGCCCTGACCAAATGGAGCGTGGCCCTCGCCTCGGCCGGGAATTTCTCCTGGTCTGGGTTACTCGACCTTGCCGAATCTCGATATTGGCTAGGCCTTAAGATGGCTCACGAACGCTCACCCGAAGCGTCGCGGGTGCTCGCGGGAGCGGCCCCTTGGGCCAAGCGCGTGTTTTCCACCGTCCCATTTGCTGAGCGGGCAGATTTCGCACGCATGGAGGCGATTATGTCGCTGGTGATGAGCAGCTATCTTGTCGAGCACAGCCTGTTGAACCCACTTCCAGCCTATGCCGACCGGGCCGAGTTCACGAGGCTGGCTACGCACCACGGGCGCAGTGCGTTCAAGGGCGAAGAGGGCAAGGCCAAGCTGGTCACGTCGCTGGTGAAGGCTTGCGGAGATGCTGATCGGGACAGGCGCATATCGTGACCGCGGAAACGCGCTAAGGGAGCGCCTCCTCAGCGCTCCCACGAGTTGCACACTCTACCAAGATCAGAGCGCGATCATGCCCTTCTTGCCGCTTACCAACTCGTAGGTGATTTGGGTTTGGCCCGGCGTGAAGGCCTGCTGACGGTAATTAAGGTTGGTGTAGGTCGCGGTTCCGCTGTCGCCATTGTCACAGGTGACGGGAACCTGGATGCTCGCCTGCTTGGATGCCATATAGGCCTTCTGGTCGAAAACGGCCGTACAGGTGTAACCAGCCCTCGACGTCATGGTGATTGTGTGGGCGCCATTCTCCGGCACAACGGTCATGCGTGCCGTCAATGGCTGCGCGTCGTCAATCGCGCTAGTTCCAGTGTCGCTACTTGCACAGGCTCCGACCAGTACGGTCAGCGCTAAGACTACTGTCATCCGCTTCATTACAACCTCCTGAAGAACTTGTGTTACCGTTTCAGACATCAGAGATTCGAGCAAGGCACTCTCAATGCGCGCAACAAACCAGCGCATTCCATCCATTCCGAATTAAATGCCACCCGTCCCCGCTAAAACATCAGTGGCACGCTACCCGCGGTGGTCGCGATCATTACTCCCCATTCGCATTTATTCTGGGCCGCACTAGTATAAAAACCCTGGCACGAGTTTCCCCCCAAAAGGGTCCAAATCAACCCGTCATGCACTTGCGCGCTGACCACCTCAACAGACCAGCTGACGTCCCTAACCAGTGCCGCGTGCCTCTCCGTTAACCATTGGGACAAAACACAAACAAAACGGGAACGTGGGAACCGTTTTGGGAACCGTCAGTGCAACCAACCGTCTGCAGTCCCTCTCCGAGCAACTAGGCGTCCCCATGCACATCTTCGTCAAGGTCGCGATTGCTCTGAAAAATCAGGATATTATACGCTTGCAGGCGCGGCGGCGACGGTCTAAATCTAGCGCCGGGCCGGTTTAGCTCAGCTGGTAGAGCAGCTGATTTGTAATCAGAAGGTCGCGGGTTCGATTCCTGCAACCGGCACCATATCTCAGATTTTTATCCAAGTTATGATCCGGTTACACGACTAACCTGATGTCGTGCGCTGAGTGATTTCACACGCACCCAGGTGCATCAGGGGATAGGCCGGGGAAGCCTGTCCGTGCCGGTTCGCAAGGCCACATCCCAACCGCTTCGGATACGCATTGTACCGCCACGCACTGGCGCTGCACTGCGCCCCACCAGGACCTGTCCAAGCGATTTTTGTATAATAAAACCGAATTAGGATTTAGCCTCTGCGCACGGGAATATCACACGAATCTCTCATCTTATGGAATAAGGGACAGAACGATGGATATAGCCTCAATCATCGCGCAGATACTCGGCGGGGCCGCAGGCGGCACGGCCGGATCGAAGATCGTCAAGGGCTCGGATCTTGGGCCACTTGGCAACCTTGTCGCGGGAGCGCTTGGTGGCATCGGCGGCGGCAATATTCTGGGCTCGCTGCTGGGTTCAGGGGCCACGGCAGCGGCGGCCAGTGGACTTGATATCGGCGCGCTGGCCAGTCAGCTTGTCGGCGGCGGTGTCGGCGGGCTGGTCCTGCAGGTCGTCGTCGGTCTGGTCAAGAACAAGCTTCTGGCCAAGTAAGCTTCGCATCGCATGGCACCGGTTCATCGCGTGCCATGCAACCTACCCCGCCGCGTCCTCAAGCATCATGCGCGCGGCCTTTTCCGCAATCATCAGCGTGGGTGAATTGGTATTGCCGCTGGTGATCGACGGCATCACCGAGGCATCAGCGATCCGCAACCGCCCCAAGCCACGGAACCGCAGCCGGGGATCAACGACCGCATCCGGATCCGCACCCATGCGGCAGGTCCCGACCGGGTGAAAGATGGTCGTGCCGATCTCGGCAGCGGCGCTGACCAGCTCCTCGGGGCTGTCAAAGGCCGGGCCGGGGCGGAACTCCTGCGGGTTCAGGCGCGCAAAGCTGGGCTGCGCGACAATGTGTCGGGTCAGGCGGATCGCGCGAACGGCAACCTCGCGGTCGGCCTCGGTTGCCAGATAGTTCGGGCGGATCGCGGGATGGGCGCGCGGATCGGGGCCAGTGACATGGACCGAGCCGCGACTTTCGGGCCTCAGGTTGCAGACCGAGGCCGTCATCGCGGGAAACGCATGCAGCGGATCACCGAACTTGTCCAGACTGACCGGCTGGACGTGGTATTCCAGATCGGGGGTCTCCTTCTCGGGTCCCGAACGGGTGAATATCCCGACCTGACTGGGCGCCATCGACATCGGACCGGAGCGCCGCCAGGCATATTCCAGCGCAATCGCCGCCTTGCCGCGCAGGGTCGAGGTGCGCTCATTCAGCGTCGGCACGCCGCTGACCTTGTAGACCATTTGCAATTGCAGATGATCCTGCAAGTTCTCACCGACCTCATGCACCGCATGCCGCACCGGAATACCCGCCGCGCGCAGTACTTCGGGGTTTCCAATCCCCGACAGTTCCAGCAGATGCGGAGAGCCGATGGCCCCGGCCGACAGCACCGTTTCCCGCGTGGCGCGGGCCTCTTGCAAATGTCCGAGGTGGCGAAAGACGACGCCACGGACCTCGCCTTCCTCGACGATCAGGCGCTCGGCTTGTGCGCCGGTCAGGATGCGCAGGTTCGGACGGTTCTGTACCGGACGCAGAAACGCCTTGGAGCTGTTCCAGCGGATGCCCGCGCGCTGGTTCACGTCGAAATAGCCGCCGCCTTCATTATTGCCGGTGTTGAAGTCCTCGACGCGGGGGATGCCTGCCTGTTCGGCGGCGTCCAGAAAGGCGTCCAGCACCGCCCAGCGGACGCGGGCCTTTTCCACCCGCCATTCGCCGCCCGCGCCATGCAGATCGCTGGCGCCGCGATGGGAATCCTCTTGCGCCTTGAACAGCGGCAGCACGTCGTCCCAACCCCAACCGGTGCAGCCCATCTGCCGCCATTGGTCATAATCCCGCGCCTGCCCGCGCATATAGATCATGCCGTTGATCGAGGAGCAGCCTCCCAGCACCCGGCCGCGCGGATAAAGCAGCGATCGCCCGTTCAGACCCGGTTCGGGTTCGGTGCGAAAGCCCCAATCGGTGCGGGGATTGCCGATGCAGTAAAGATAGCCGACCGGGATATGTATCCAGTGGTAATTGTCGCGGCCGCCCGCCTCCAGCAGCAGGACGCGGGTGCGGGGGTCGGCGGACAGGCGGTTGGCCAGAACGCAGCCGGCGCTGCCCGCGCCGATGATGATGTAATCGTAGCTGTCCATCCCTGCCCCCGCCCTTATGGGCGTCAGGATGAAAGCGAAGCGGCCCCGGCGCAAGGTCCGGGGCCGCAAAGTTTCACACAGTCAAGTGGATCAGACTTCGTCCTTGCCCGAGGCGATCAGGCACAGAAGCGTCACCACCGCGGCCGCCAGCATGTAATAGCCGACATGGGTCAGGCCATAGGTCTTTTGCAGCCAGGTCGCGGCATAGGGGGCCAGCGAGGCGCCAAAGATGCCCGCGAAGTTGAAGGTGATCGACGACCCGGTATAGCGCACCTGCGTCGGGAAAGGTGCAGCCAGCGCCGCCCCGATCACGCCATAGGTCAGGCCCATCAGGAACATGCCCAGGGTGACAAAGGCATAAAGCGCGGCTTCGCTTCCGCTCATCAGCGGCGCCAGGAAGAACGAGAAAGCCCCGATCAGCACCGTCACCACCATCAGGAACGGACGGCGACCCGTGCGGTCAGCAATCTTGCCCGCGATCGGAATCGCGATCCCGAAGATGACCGAGCCATAGATCTGCAACAGCAGCGCATCAAGGAAGGGAACCTGACGGACCTTGACGTTATAGGACAGCAGCCATGCCGAGCAGATGTAGAACAGCACGAACGTAACCAGCGCAACGAAGGTGCCCAGGAACAGGCTGCGCTTGTGGTTGCGGAACAGCTCGACCACGGGAACCGAGACACGCTTATCACGCTTGACCGCATCCGAGAATTCCGGGGTCTCGGTGATCGACAGACGCACCCACAGACCCAGCGCGATCAGCACGATCGAGGCCAGGAACGGCAGACGCCAGCCCCATGCCAGCAGGTCTTCCTGCGACATGAAGTGCAGCAGCACCCAGAAGAAGCCCGAGGACAGGAACAACCCGACCGGCGCGCCCAACTGCGGGAAGATCCCGTACCAGCTGCGCTTGCCCTCGGGCGCGTTCTCGGTCGCAAGCAGCACCGCGCCGCCCCATTCGCCGCCCAGACCAAAGCCCTGACCAAAGCGGCACAGCGCCAGCAGCGCAGGCGCGGCGACGCCGATCTGCGCATAGGTCGGCAGCAGGCCAATCACCACGGTCGAGACGCCCATCGTCAGCAGCGCCGCGACCAGCGTCGCCTTGCGCCCGATGCGGTCGCCGAAATGGCCAAAGACGATCGCGCCAAAGGGCCGGGCAAAGAAAGCGATCGAGAAGGTCGCAAAGGATGCCAGTAGCGCCGTGGTCGGATCGCTGGCCGGGAAGAATAGCGCCGGGAAAACCAGCACGGCAGCGGTGGCATAGACGTAGAAATCGAAGAATTCGATGGTCGTGCCGATCAGGCTGGCAAGCAGGACCTGCGCCGGCGAATTGACAGGCGTCTTGCTGCGCGCCGCAGCGGGCGAGCCAATGGATTGGTCAGTCATTCATTCTTGTCCGCATTTTCGAGGGGTGGTGCGGTCATCGCGGACGATGCGCACCGGGCGCGCATAACCGACCCTCGGCGCGATTGAAACACCGCACCGTTCGAAAAATTGCGTTTGCATGGCAGGTTTGCGCAATGGAATTAGCTCACCGCCATATAGGTCAGCAATTATTCCATATTTTTACCGCCCGCAAGCGGAAAATGGGCGGGTCGCCCCGCCCAGCGCCTAAAGCGTCAGCCGAAGACGCAGGAAGCCGCCTTCGCCCTCACCGGCTTCCTCAAGCTTCAGCCCGCGCTCACGCATGCGGTCCAGATAATCGCGCGCCTTGGGGCCGGTCTCGAATACCGCCGTGGCCCCCTCGACCGGGGCAAAGCGCCAGTTCGCATCGGCCGAGGGCGAGATCGTGCCCTGCTCGACGATATAGCGCACCAGCACGTCGCGATTGGTATCCGGCGCGGCAAGGATCACGGTCGAGCCATCCGCCCCCGGAAACTCGCCGCCGCCCGAGGCGCGGTAATTATTGGTCGCGATCAGGAATTCCTGCGCGGGATCAACCGCTTTCCCGCCAAACTTCAGGTCACTGATGCGATTGGCGTCCGCGTTCACCACCTCACCCTTTTCGACGCCGAATTTCGACGGTTGCGACAGGTCGATCTGATAGGTCACCCCGTCGATCACGTCGAAATTGTAGGAACGGAAATCGGGGTTCAGCAGGGCCACGTCCTTGGCCCCCGGCGCGATCTGGTTGAACTGCCCGGCCGAGCGCTCAAGCCAGTCCTTCAACTGCGCGCCCGTCACCTTCACCACTTGCAGCGTATTGGGATACAGGTACAGGTCCGCGACATTCTTGATCGCCACCGGGCCTTTGGGCACGTCGGTATAGTAATCCGGGCCACCCCGCCCGCCCGCCTTGAAGGGTGCTGCGGCGGATAGCAGCGGCAGCCCCTCATGCGGGGTGCCCTTCAGCAATTGCCGCGCATACCAGGTCTGGGCCAGCGACACGATCTGCACGGACGGATCATCCGCCACCTGCGCGAAATAGCTGTATAGGGGCGCATCGGTCTGGCCGACCTCGGCCCGGACGTATTCCAGCGTCGCCTCGTGCCCCAGCTTGGCGGCAGCCAAAGCCGGGGCATAATCGCCCACCAATGCCTCGATCTTGCGATCCTCGGTCCGGCGATAGATCGGCCGCGCCTCGGACATGCCGTCGACAACCTTCCAGCCCCTGCCGTCATGCTCCAGCGCCAGATCAATCAGCCCCATATGCGAGCCCCAAAACCCCGCCATGACCGCAGGCACCCCCTTGATCCGCCCGGTGGCAGGGTCCAGCCCCTCGCCTTCGTAATCCTTCGACGGCCAGACGCCGTGGGCATGCCCCATGACGATGGCGTCGATCCCCTCGACATCGGCCAAGTGATAGGAGGCATTCTCCATCCCCGGTGTGGCGGGATCGGTGGACAGGCCGGAATGGGCCAGCGCAATGACGATATCCGCCCCCTGCCGCAGTTCCGGAACCCATGCGCGAGCGGCCTCGAGAATGTCGCGAGTCTCATATTTGCCCGCCAGATGCCCGGCATCCCATTGCATGATCTGGGGCGGCACGAAGCCGATCAGACCGATGCGGATCGGATGCTCGCGCCCGGCCCCGTCCTTCAACTGACGCTCAAGGATGGTGAAGGGCTGAAACACCAGCACGTCATCCTCGGGCTTGGCGCCCAGCTTGCGGGCGAAATTCGCGCAAGTGATCGGCCGCGTCGTGGTTTTCGTCGCATGTTCAAGGAATTCCATGCCATAGTTGAACTCATGGTTGCCCACGGTTCCGGCGTCAAATTCCAGCGTGTTCATCGCCGCAATGACCGGATGGGTGTCGCCATCCTTCATGCCCTTCTTGTAGGCCATGTAATCGCCCAGCGGATTGCCCTGCAGGTAATCCCCATTGTCGACAAGGATCGAGTTTCCGGCCTCGGCCCGGATGGCCTCGATCAGGCTGGCAGTGCGCGACAGGCCGACCGTGTCATTCGGTTTGTCGGCGTAATAGTCATAGGGATAGATGTGGCAATGCAGGTCGGTCGTGGACAGGATTCGCAGATGCGCCTGTCCTGCCTGCGCCCGCGCGGCATAGGGATGCAGGACGGCCACACCCGCCGCGGCGGCGGTGCTGGCAAGGAAGCGGCGACGGGACAGGGACAAGGCATCTCTCCTGCGAATGGGTCAGCGGTCGGCGCGGAGGCTTGCCCATCTGCCCCCCAAGGTCAAATGACAAACACGCATGACGCGAGCTTGCCCATCATCCGCTTGTGCGATCGGCGCTTTGCCGCTATCAGCCTCGGCTCTTCGCGGAAAAGGGACAGGACATGGCTGACGATATCCTTGCCATCGATTTCGGCACGTCGAACAGCGCGGCGGCGATCCTGCAGGACGGCCAGGTGCGCCGCATCCCGATCGAGCATGGCGCGGACACCCTGCCCACCGCCGTCTTCTTTCCCACGCGGGGCGGGTCGATGCGGATCGGGGCCGCCGCAGCCGAGGCGCTGATCGAAGGCGATGACGGCCGCTACATGCGGGCGCTGAAAAGCGTGCTGGGCACCTCGCTGGTCCATGAGACCCGGCTGATCGGCGGCAAACGCCGTTCGATCGCGGATATTGTCGCCGATTTCCTGCGCGAGGTGAAATCCCGCGCCGAGACCGCAACCGGCCAGCGCTTCACCCGCGCCCTGTCGGGTCGCCCCGTCCATTTCCACAGCAACGCCCCCGAACGCGACGCGCAGGCCGAGGACGATCTGCGTGCCTGCTACCACGCCGCGGGTTTCGATGAAGTGTCCTTTCTGGTCGAACCCGAGGCGGCCGCTCTGGCCTCGCATGGGCTGGGCCGGGCTGGCGGGCTGGGGCTGATCGTCGATATCGGCGGCGGCACCTCGGACTTCTCGGTCTATCGCAGCGAGGCGACCGGCGCCCGCATCCTTGCCAATCACGGCATCCGTCTGGGCGGCACCGATTTCGACCATGCCGTGTCGATGACCCATGCCATGCCCGCCCTTGGTCATGGCAGCGAACTTCGCCGCGAGATGGGCGAGGGCCTGCTGCCGGTCCCGAACGCCGTCTATTCGGAACTGGCGACCTGGGCGCGCATCCCCTTTCTTTACACGCCCGAGACCCGGCGAATGGCGCAGAACATGGCGAAACTGGCGGTGGACCGCGCCGCCATGTCGCGGCTGGTCACCGTGCTGGACGAGGAACTGGGCCATGAACTGGCCTTCGCCGTTGAACGCGGCAAGATCGCCGCGAATGGCGGCAGCAATGATGCGGGCATCCGCATGGGCTTCATCGAACCGGGCCTGACCCGCGCCGTCACCCCGACGTCATTGCACGACGCCTTGGCGCAATACCGCGACGACCTGACCCAAGCCGCGCGCGAGACGCTGGACATGGCCGGAGTAACCCCGGATCAGATCGAAAGCGTCGTGCTGGTCGGCGGCTCCAGCCTGATGGAACTGGTCAGCCGCGCCGCGCAGGATCTGTGCCCACA
This sequence comes from Paracoccus litorisediminis, assembly GCF_009711205.1. Taxonomy (GTDB): domain Bacteria; phylum Pseudomonadota; class Alphaproteobacteria; order Rhodobacterales; family Rhodobacteraceae; genus Paracoccus; species Paracoccus litorisediminis. The sequence continues at coordinate 125,240 of NZ_WMIG01000009.1, forward strand.
GGCCGGGCTGGAACGATCTGAGGCCTTCACCGCCGTCGTGGACGGGTTGGCGCTGGCAACGGCGCGACCCGCCTGACAACCGCGTCAGCACCACGCATTTGACGGAAATGGTGATCCGGCAGTGGGCATTCCCTGCTTGCAGCGCCGGGCGATCTGTTATGATGTGAGCCCGCGCATACCGGACGAGAATGATGAGCACAGCCGAGGCAACCGACCGCAAGACCAGCAAGGCCGCCGCAGCGGTCCGCGCGACGGGCCTGCGCCCGCATCGCCAGCCGCTTCTGACCAATATTTCAGCGGCACGCTGGCTGCTTTTGGGGATCGTGCTGGCCTCGGTCTATTTCTTTCATGGCTTTCTGGTCCCGGTTCTGGCGGCAGCTGTGATCGCGCTGGCCAGCTGGCCCTTGCGCGAACGCGGCGTGCATCAGCTGGGCCTTGGCCGGACGCTGACCGCGACGGGGATGGTGCTGATCCTTGTCTGCTTCCTTGTCATCCCGATCGCCATGGCGCTGGTCTATGCCTTCCGCGAGCTGCGGGAATGGATCAACTGGGCGATCTTCGTGAATGCCTCGGGCGCGCCGACACCGGCATGGATGGTCGACCTGCCTCAAGTCGGCACATGGCTGGATGAGCAATGGCGCACCTATATCGGCCATCCCGGCGGCATCAGTGAGATCGTGCAGGCGATTTCCGGATCGAATATCGGGACGATCTATCGCGGCGCGCTGACGGCGGGCTCACTGGCCTTTCATCTGGCGCTGACGCTGCTGTTCATGCTGATCACGCTGTTCGTGCTGTATCGCGACGGCGACCGGATGGTGGCGCAGCTGGACCGCGTCGGAGCCCGCATCCTGCCCGATCGCTGGGACCGCCTGTCGCGCGTCGTCCCGGCCACGATCAGCTCCACCGTGACCGGCATGACCCTGATCGCCATTGGCGAGGGCGTCATTCTGGGCATCGCCTATTGGATCGCGGGCGTGCCCTCGCCGGTGACATTCGGCGTCATCACCGGCTTCATGGCCCTGATCCCCGGCGGCGCGCCGCTGTGCTTCACGCTGGTCTCGGTCTACATGGTCGCCAGCGGCTCACCCTTTGCCGGGATCGCGCTGTTCATCTGGGGCACCTGCGAGCTGTTCGTGGTCGACAAGACCATCCGGCCAATGCTGGTCGGCGGCCCGGTCAAGCTGCCCTTCCTTCCGACCTTCTTTGGCCTGATCGGCGGCGTGAAGACGCTGGGCATCGTCGGGCTGTTCGTCGGCCCGGTTCTGATGGCGCTGCTGGTCTCGATCTGGCGCGAATGGCAACGCGAGATTTCCGAGGATGAGGTCCGGCTGGCCAGCCTGCCCCCCGCGCCCGACCTGATCCGACCGGAACCCACCCGGCCCGAATAACCGCCGGACCACCTGCCCGCTTTTTGGTCACACTCACGAATGCCGGTCACGACAAGGACCGGCAGGCGTTCCCTTGCCCCGTTGCCGACTGCTAGCAATTCCCAAAGGGCAACAGGAAGTGGACGGACCATGTCGATCAAGGCCAGCATCTATCACCTGACGCATTACAAATACGACCGGCCCGTCATCCTTGGCCCGCAGATCATCCGCCTTCGTCCCGCGCCCTATTCGCGCACCCGCGTCATTTCCCACGCGCTGAAGGTCAGTCCGGCTGGGCATTTCGTGAACCACCAGCTTGATCCCTTCGGCAACTGGCTGGCGCGCTTCGTCTTTCCCGAGCCGGTGCGCGAATTGAAGATCGAGGTCGATCTGGTCGCCGACATGACCGTCTGGAACCCCTTCGACTTCTTCACCGAGGACAGCGCCGAGAACTGGCCCTTCGACTACCCTGCCGATCTGGTCGATGACCTGTCGATCTACCGCCAACCCGAACCCGCCGGGCCGCTGCTGCAGAAATTTCTGGACACGGTGCCACGTGAGCGTCGCCGCACCACCGATTTCATCGTCTGGCTGAACGCCCGCATCTCGCAGGTGGTGAATTACACCATCCGCATGGAGCCGGGCGTACAGGAACCCGAGCAAACGCTGGGCCTTGCCAGCGGCTCGTGCCGGGATTCAAGCTGGCTGCTGGTGCAGGCCTTGCGCCATCTGGGCTTTGCCGCGCGTTTCATCTCGGGCTATCTGATCCAGCTGAAGCCCGACCTGAAGGCGCTGGACGGGCCTTCGGGGACCGATCACGACTTCACCGACCTGCATGCCTGGGCCGAGGTCTATATCCCCGGCGCGGGCTGGATCGGGCTGGACCCGACTTCGGGGCTTCTGACCGGGGAAAGCCATATCCCGCTGGCGGCGACGCCGCATTACCGCAATGCCGCGCCGATCAGCGGCGGTTTCTACGGTCAGGCCGTCACCGAATTCGATTTCGACATGCAGATCCGTCGCGTGGCCGAACATCCGCGCATCACCAAGCCGTTCAGCGATGCGGCATGGGACGATCTGAACGCGCTTGGGCACAAGGTCGATCAGGCACTGACCGATGGCGATGTCCGCCTGACCATGGGCGGCGAGCCGACTTTCGTGTCCATTGACGATTTCGAAAGCGACGAGTGGAACACCGCCGCCGTCGGGCCCCAGAAACGCGAACTGGCCGATCAGCTGATCCGGCGCCTGCGCACCCGCTTCGCGCCGGGGGGCTTTCTGCATTACGGTCAGGGCAAATGGTATCCGGGCGAAAGCCTGCCGCGCTGGACCTTCTCGCTTTACTGGCGGCGCGACGGCCAGCCGATCTGGCAGAACCCCGATCTGATCGCTGCCGAGGGCAAGGACCAACAGGCCACGCCCCTGCAATCGCAGGACCTGCTGCACGAGATCGCCGCCGAGCTGGGCGTGCCGCAGGGCAATGTCATGCCCGCCTATGAGGACCCGGCGGAATGGCTGCTGCGCGAGGCAAACCTGCCCGAAAACGTCACCCCCGAGAACTCGAAACTGAAAGACCCCGAGGAACGCCACCGGCTGGCCACCGTCTTCAATCGCGGCCTGAACGATCCCGTCGGCTTCGTCCTGCCGGTGCAGCCGTGGCAGGGCCGCGCGGGCAAGCGGAAATGGCATTCCGAGGCATGGCGCTTGCGGCGCGGCAAGATGTTCCTTGTCCCCGGCGACAGCGCGGTGGGCTACCGCCTGCCGCTGGACGGGCTGCCTTATTTGACGCCCGCGCAATACCCTTACGTGAATCCGATGGACCCGACCATCGACCGGCCCGACCTGCTGCCCCCGGACCAGATCGACCCGGCCCGCAAGGCGCAGCCAAGGGCCAGCTTCACCCCCTCGGCCCCGCAGCAGGCCCAGCACGCCCAGAACGCGACCGAGATCGAGGGCTTCGTCCGCACCGCCTTGTCGGTCGAACCGCGCGAGGGGCGGCTTTGCGTCTTCATGCCGCCGGTGACCATGCTCGAGGACTATCTGGACCTCCTGCACGCCGCCGAGGCCGCCGCCCTGCGTCTGGGCCTGAAGATCCATATCGAGGGCTATGCGCCCCCGCATGATCCGCGCCTGAACGTGATCCGCGTCGCCCCCGATCCCGGTGTGATCGAGGTGAACATCCACCCCGCCCATGACTGGCAGGATTGCGTGGACATCACCACGGCAGTCTATGACGAGGCCCGCCAATGCCGCCTTGGCGCGGACAAGTTCATGATCGACGGCAAGCATACCGGCACGGGCGGCGGCAACCATGTCGTCGTTGGCGGCCAGACCACGATGGACAGCCCGTTCCTGCGACGCCCCGATCTGCTGGCGAGCCTGATCCTGCATTGGAACCGGCACCCGTCGCTGTCCTATCTGTTCTCGGGCCTGTTCATCGGTCCGACCAGCCAAGCGCCGCGCATCGACGAGGCCCGCCACGACGCGCTTTATGAGCTGGAAATCGCGCTTTCGCAGATCCCCGCCCCCGGCGAAGGGATGCCGCCCCAGCCTTGGCTGGTGGATCGCCTGCTGCGCAATATGCTGACTGATGTCACCGGCAATACCCACCGCGCCGAGATCTGTATCGACAAGCTTTACTCCCCCGACGGCCCTACCGGGCGACTGGGCCTGATCGAGTTCCGCGGCTTCGAGATGCCGCCAGATGCCCGCATGAGCCTTGCCCAACAGCTGCTGATCCGGGCGCTGATCGCACGTTTCTGGGCCAGCCCGGCCAAGGGCGCGCTGACCCGCTGGGGCACGGCCTTGCATGACCGCTTCATGCTGCCCCATTACCTGTGGCAGGATTTCCGCGATGTGCTGGCCGATCTGCGCCAGCACGGCTTCGTCTTTGACGAAAGCTGGTTCGAGGCCAGCCGCGAATTCCGCTTCCCCTTCTGCGGCGAGGTCGAACTTGAGGGCACACATCTGGAACTGCGACAGGCACTAGAACCGTGGCATGTCTTGGGCGAAACCGGCGCGATCGGCGGCACGGTGCGCTATACCGACAGCTCGACCGAGCGGTTGCAGGTCAAGCTGACCACCGCCGATCCCAGCCGCTATCAGGTGTTGTGCAATGGCCGCCGCCTGCCCCTGCACCCCGTTGGCGGGGGCGAGGCCGTGGCGGGCTTACGCTACAAGGCATGGCAGCCGGCCTCGGCCATCCATCCCGTCCTGCGCGTCGATGCACCGCTGACCTTCGATGTCTGGGACACATGGTCTGGCCGCGCCCTTGGCGGCTGCACCTATCACGTCGCCCATCCCGGTGGACGCAGCTATGACACCTTCCCGGTCAACGGCAATGAGGCCGAGGCCCGCCGCCTTGCCCGTTTCCAGCCCAATGGCCACAGCGCCGGTTTCGCCTTCCAGCCACAGTCCGAGCAAATATCTGCGGAATTTCCCATGACCCTTGACCTGCGGCGGCCCGTGGGACTGTAGTCCGGCCCATGGAACCCGCCGGCTCTGACGCCCGACCCGCCGAGCCCCGCCGCGCCGCGTTGGGGATTGATACCTATGCGCCCCTGCCCGGCGTCCCCGACGAAATGCTGGGCCCCGATGGCCGCATCCGCCCGATCTGGCAGCCGTTGCTGGAGCATCTGGAACGCCAGCCGCCGGACATGCTGGCGCGATCCTTGGCGCGGGCGAACCAGTATCTGCGGGATTCCGGGGTGTTCTATCGCCAATATGGCAGCGGCACCTCGATTGAGCGGCCTTGGCCGCTGAGCCATGTCCCGGTGCTGATGGCAGAGGCCGATTGGAACCAGATCAGTGCCGGTCTGATCCAGCGCGCCGAGTTGCTGGAAGCGGTGATGGCCGATCTGTACGGCCCGAACCAACTGGTCGCCGGGGGGCATTTGCCACCGGCGCTGGTGGCCTCGAACCCGCAATGGCTGCGCCCGATGGTGGGGGTGCGCCCGCGCATGGGCCATTACCTGCATTTCATCGCCTTCGAGATCGGGCGCGGCCCGCATGGCAAATGGTGGGTGCTGTCGGATCGCACGCAGGCGCCTTCGGGCGCGGGCTATGCGCTGGAGAACCGCGTCGCCACCTCGCGCGCATTCGCCGATCTGTTCAGCCTGCAAAATGTCCACCGGCTGGCGGGCTTTTTCCGCGACTTCCGCGACCGGCTGATGGCGGCGCGCGACGACCATGACGCACGCATCGCCATCCTGACCCCCGGCCCGTGGAACGAGACCTATTTCGAACAGGCATGGATCGCGCGCTATCTGGGTTTCATGCTGGTCCAAGGCGACGATCTGGTGGTCGAGAACGGGCGGCTGATGGTGCGCACCGTGTCCGGATTGCGGCCCATCGACCTGCTGTGGCGGCGCATGGATGGCGATTATGTCGACCCGCTGGAGCTGAACCCGGCCTCGCGGATCGGGACGCCCGGCATGGTCTCGGCCCTGCGCAGCGGCGGGCTGAACATGCTGAACGCGCTGGGATCGGGCGTGCTGGAAGCGCGCGCGATGATGGCCTTTCTGCCGAAGCTTGCACCGATCCTGACCGGCCAGTCGCTGGCCATGCCCAATATCGCGACATGGTGGCTGGGCGCGCAGGCCGAGCATCAGGCGATCATGGCCGCGCCCGAACGCATGGCGCTAAGCCGCGCGCTGGATACTGGCCTGCCCTTTGACAGCGACCCGGCCCCGATACTGGCCGCCAGCCTTGACCCCGCCGAGTTGCAGCGCCGTCTGACCGAGCAAGGCCCGGATCTGGTCGCGCAGGAAACCGTCAGCCTGTCCACCACGCCCGCGCTGATCGAAGGGCGGATCGTGCCGCGCCCGCTCAGCCTACGGGTGTTTCTGGCCCGAACGGCGGATGGCTGGCAGGTCATGCCCGGCGGTTTTGCCCGGATCGGGGCGACCGACGATCCGACCGCGCTGGCGATGCAGCGTGGCGGGGCGGCGGCGGATGTCTGGATCGTCAGCGACAACGAGGTTCCGGCCATCACCATGGCGCCCTCGCGGGGGGGGCCCTATCGGCGCAGTGCGCCATCCACCCTGCCCTCGCGCGCGGCGGACAACCTGTTCTGGATGGGCCGCTATGTCGAGCGGACCGAACAGATCACCCGCATCCTGCGCGCCCGCCACATCCGCGAGGCCGAAAGCGGGCGCGGCGCGGAACCGCTGCAGGCCGCGCTGGACAAGCTGCTGAAAACCTATGGGCTGGAGCCCGGTGCGCCGATCCCCAAGGGGCTGATCGACACGCTGTCCGCCGCCGTCGCCAGCGCCGGTCAGGTGCGCGACCGTTTCTCGACCGATGGCTGGTCGGCGCTGTCCGATCTGGAAAAGACCGCGCGGCAGATGGCCGGGCGGGTCGCGCCGGGCGATGACGCGGCACGCGCGCTGTCGGCGATCCTGCGCAAGATCGCGGGCTTTTCCGGGCTGGTCCATGAAAACATGTATCGCTTCTATGGCTGGCGCTTTCTGACTCTGGGGCGACTGCATGAGCGCGCACTGGGAACCACCGGCATCGTTGCCGCACTTGCCCAGCCGGACGCGCCGCATGGCGCGCTGGACCTGTGCGTGGAACTGGGCGACAGCGTGCTGACCCATCGCCAGCGCTTCGCCATCTCGACCTCGCGCGAGACGGTGATCGACCTTCTGGTGCTGGACCCGATGAACCCGCGCTCGGTCCGCCATCAGATCGACCAGATGATGGCGCAGGTCTCGGAGCTGCCGGGGGGCGTCGAGCAGGGCGAATACTCTGCCCTTGGCCGCGCGGTGCTGCGCTGCCAGACCGAGGTTGCGACCGAGACCCCTGAATCCCTTGACGGCGAGGCTCTGGATGCGCTTGGCACCCGCATTGCCGACCTGTCCACCCTTCTGACCGAGGCCTATCTGCGGTGACCACCTATCGGATGCAGATCGCGTTTCAATACGCCTTTGAACGGCCCGCCGGATCGGGGCGGCAGCTGTTCCGCATCCTGCCCGCCACCATTCCCGGCAGGCAATCGGTGCTGGATGCCGCGATCCGCATCGACCCCGATCCCGTTGAGACCCGCGAATTCGTCGATTTCTTTGGCACGCGAGTGATCGAACTGGTCATGCCCCCCGGCATCACCGAGTTGGAACTGATACTCGAGGCCGATGTCCGCCGCGTCGCGCATGAAATCGGGCTGGACATCTCGACGCCTCTGGCCCGACTTGCGGCGGAGATTGCCGGGCATCGCGGGCTGGATGCGGCCTCTCCGCATCATTTCCTTGTGCCGACGCCGCGCATCCCCCGCATACCTGCGATCGCCGGTTTCGCCCGCAAGGCGACCGCCGGGGCCGAGACGGCGCGCGAGGCGTTGGAAAAACTGGGGTTGGCGCTGCATGCCCATATGCGCTTTGACGCCAAGGCCACCGATGTGAACACCCCTCCGGCCGAGGCGTTCGAGTTGCGGCGCGGGGTCTGTCAGGATTTCGCGCAGATCATGCTGGCGGGCCTGCGCAGCCTGAACATTCCGGCGGCCTATGTGGGCGGCTATCTGCGCACGCTGCCGCCACCCGGCCAGCCGCGTCTGGTCGGCGCAGATGCCAGCCACGCCTGGGTCCGGGCCTGGTGCGGGGCGGATGCGGGCTGGATCGATTACGATCCGACCAATGCCTGTTTCGCGCTTGGCGACCATATCGATATCGGCTTTGGCCGCGATTACGACGATGTCGCCCCGGTCACCGGCATGATGCGGCTGGATGGCGCGCAGACCGGCACCCATAGCGTCGATATCGAGGAAGCGCCGGTCCAGACCCAATCCGGGCCGCTGTCTTGGACGCCGCTGGCGCTGGCCTTTGCCCCGAAATCGCGCGCGGCTCAGACGGACGATCCGCTGCACGAACCCGGCTGAACGAAAAAGGGCAGGACCTGCGCCCTGCCCTTTCCCTGATCTGTAACCGTCTCAGTTCGCCGGAGGAGCGGCCGGGACGATGCTTTCCTGCTGCGGCGGCGGTGCCAGCGATTCCGGCAGCGGCGTCAGCTTGACGCCCGCCTTTTCGCCCAGAGGCGTGCCCTCGCGGTCGGTCACTTCGGGGGCCAGCGGCTCATCGCTCGAGGGTTCGGCTGCTGCCGGGACCGGAGCGACCGGAACGGGGTTCGCCCGATCCGCGCCGTCATTGCGCAGATAGTCGAAGAACTGGCCCTCGGGCTTGATCACCAGCGAGCTGTTCTCGCCCTTCAGCGAACGCTCATACGAGGTCATCGAACGGGTGAAGGCAAAGAACTCGGGGTCACGGCCAAATGCCTCGGCATAGATCGAGTTCCGACGGGCATCGGCCTCACCGCGGACGATCTCGGCCTTCTTGCGGGCTTCCGAGGTCAGCTCGACCACGGTCCGGTCGGCAGCGGCGCGGACGCGCTGCGCGGCCTCGCCACCGCGGGCGATCTCATCGGCGGCCTCACGTTCACGCTCGGCGCGCATCCGGGCATAGGTCGCGGTCAGGTTCTGCTCCGGCAGATCGGTGCGGGTCAGGCGCACGTCGATGACGCGCACACCCAGATCCTTGGCGTTTTCACGTGCCAGATCGCGGATCTGGTTCATCAGCGGCGTCCGGTCATCCGACAGCACCGTGGTCGAGGGCACCGAGCCCAGCACCTGACGGATAGCGTTGGTCACGATATCGGCCAGACGCTGCTGGGCGAACTGGATGCCACCGGCGGCGGTAGCGCGGCGGAACTGCACCACATCGGTGATCTGCCAGCGGGCAAAGGCATCGACGACCAGACGGCGATCATCCAGCGGCGTGACCTCCATCGGCGGGGTCGGGATGCCAAGGATGCGGGCGTCATAGCGCACCACCTGGTCGATGAAGGGGACCTTCAGACCCATGCCGGGATTTTCGCGCACATCGACCACTTCGCCGAAGCGCATGACCAGCGCCTTTTCCCGCACATCGACAATATACAGCGAGGCGGTGACCAGCACGGTCGCGACGGCAAGGAAGGGCAGGACCAGAATTGAGAGTGTACGGTTCATCACTGGTTCCCCCCGGTGCTGGACGAGGTGGCGGATTTGTCGGCAGCTGCGGGATTGCTGCGCAGTTGATCCAACGGCAGATAGGGCACGACGCCCTGACCGGCATCGCCGTCAAGGATGACCTTGTTGGCCTGACCCAGAACTTTTTCCATCGTCTCCATATACATGCGGCGGCGCGTCACCTCGGGGGCCTTGACGTATTCGTCATAGACCGCGTTGAAGCGCGAGGCCTCACCCTGTGCGGTGTTCACGGCTTCCGCGCGATAACCTTCGGCGCGTTCGATCACGGCAGCGGCTTCACCACGGGCATTGGCCAGCACCCGGTTGGCATAGGCGTCGGCTTCTTTTTCAAGGCGGTCGCGTTCCTGCTGGGCGGCCTGCACTTCGCGGAAGCTGTCGATCACCTCGCGCGGGGGGTCGGCGCGGTCAAGGTTGACGCGGACAACATTGATCCCGGCCTCATAGGCATCAAGCGTGCTTTGCACCGAAAGCTTCAGATCCTCGCCGATGGTGCCGCGATCGCGGTTCAGGATCGGGGCGAGTTCCGAACGGGCAACGATGTCGCGCATGGCGGATTCGGCGACGGCGCGAATGGTGTCTTCGGGGTCGGCCAGGTTGAACAGGTATTTTTCCGGGTCCGAGATGTTCCAGACCACCTGATAGGCCATATCCACGATGTTCTGGTCGCGGGTCAGCATCAGCCCGCTATCCAGCGGCCCGGCGCGACCGGTGCCGATTTCGGTGGTGCGTTCGCCCGAGACCGAGACGACCTCGGCGCGGACAACCGGCCATGGCGCGAAATTCAGGCCCTCTTCGCCGGTGGCGAAAGGACGGCCAAACAGCAGCTCGACCGAGCGTTCCTCGGGGTTGACGGTGTAGAAGGACATAAAGGCCCAGAAGGCCACCGCGCCCAGCGCGACAAGCCCCCAGGTGCCACGGGTCATTTGCGGACCCTGCGACGAACGCCGGGGACCGTTGCCGCGCGGGCCGCCAGGCCCCTTACCGCCCATCAGGACGCGCAGCCGGTCCTGGCCCTTGCGTACCAGATCCTCGATTTCATTGACCTGTTCGCCGCGGCGCGGGCCGCGTGGATCGTCGTCCCGGTTGCCTCCGGCATTGCCCCAGGGGCGCTGGCCCCCTTGGGGCGGCTCCTTGCCACCCTTGCCGTCATCTCCTCCACCGCCCCAAGGGCCTTGTCCCGCCATCGTCTCTTGCCTCGTCTGCTGTTCGTGTCTCAGGGGTTAACTGGTACCGAAGCGGCGAAAATCAAGCCGAACCAACGGTTTTGTCAGGATGTGCCCCGCCGATATGGCGGGTGGGGCGACGCATCGTCACCAATTCTTCGGCCAAGGTCGGATGCACGGCGATGGCCGCGTCGAAATCGGCCTTGGTCGCGCACATGCCCATCGGGATGGCGACCAGCTGGATCATCTCTCCGGCCTCGGGGCCAAAGATGTGACAGCCGGTGACCTTGTGGGTTCCCGCATCGACCAGCAGCTTCATCACCGCCCGCGCATCCGAACCCGCGAAAAGCGAGCGCATCGGGCGGAAGCTGGCCTCATAGACCTCATGCGGGCCCTGTGCGGCGGCTTCCTCCTCGGTCAGACCGATCGAGGCCACCTCATGCGGGCGGATATAGACCGCCGCGCCGTAAAGCCGGTGATCGACCTTGCGGGGCTTCGCGCCAAAGACGGTGTCGGCAAAGCTGTGGCCTTCGCGGATCGCCACTGGGGTCAGGTTCACCCGGTCGGTGACATCGCCCACGGCAAAGATCGAGGGAACCGAGCTTTGCGACCATTCGTCGACGACGACCTCGCCCTTTTGGCCCAGCTTGACGCCTGCCTGCTCCAACCCCAGACCCTTGGTATGGGGGGTGCGGCCGGTGGCAAACATCACCGCGTCATATTGGTCGGTCGCGCCATCGTCATAGGTGACAAGGATGCCGCCATCCCGCTTTTCCAGCTTGGTCGGGGTGGATGGCAGCCGCAATTCAACGCCGATCACGCGCAGCTGCTCGGTGGCATTACGGCGCATGTCGCCGTCAAAGCCGCGCAGCACAGCATCGCCGCGATAGCTTAGCGTGGTATGCGCGCCCAGGCCCTGCAGGATGGTAGCAAACTCGCAGGCGATAAAGCCGCCGCCCACGACCAGCACGCGACCCGGCACCTTCTCCATCAGGAAAAGATCGTCCGAGATCATGCCCAGTTCCTCGCCCTCGATGCCGGGAAGCTGCGGGCGACCACCAGCGGCGATCAGGATGTGCTTGGCCGTCACGCGGCGGCCATCGGCCAGCTCGACCGTATGGGCGTCGTGCAGATGGGCGCGTTGCTTGTGAATATCCACCCCCGCCGCGACCAGACCGCCGGTATAGGCGCCCTCCAGCCGGGTCAGTTCGGCATCCAGCTTGTGGCGGAACATCAGCCAATCGAAGGGACCGGCATCGGCCGATTGCCAGCCATAGCCGCGCGCCTCATGCGCCAAGGCCCCTGCCTGCGAGGCAAAAATCATCAGCTTTTTCGGCACGCATCCACGGATGACGCAGGTGCCGCCCATGCGGCTTTCCTCGGCCAGACCGACGCGGGCATGGTATTCGCTGGCCGCGATCCGCGCGGCCCGCACCCCGCCCGATCCGCCGCCGATCACGAAAAGATCGTAATCGAATGTCATTCCAGATCCTCTCTGCGCAACTCGACCACCGAGCCGTCGGGACGGCCGATGATGGCAAGATTGCAGATATTCAGGAATAGGCCATGTTCAACCACCCCCGCGATCGCCGACAGTGCGCTTGCCAGCGCCGGGGCATCGTGGATTTCCTCAAGCGCGAGGTCGAGGATGTAATTGTTCTCATCGGTGCGGATCGGCTGGCCGTCGCGCTCGCGCCGGATCACCGGGCGGTCGGCCATGTTCAGCTCGGCCAGCGCGCGCTGGATATGGGTGCGGGTCGATTCCCAGCCAAAGGGAATCACCTCGACCGGCAGCTTGAACTTGCCCAGACGGTCCACGACCTTGCCCTGATCGGCGATGACCACCATCCGGTCGGATGCGGTGGCCACGATCTTTTCGCGCAGATGCGCCGCGCCGCCGCCCTTGATCAGGCTCAGGTCCGGGTCGACCTCATCGGCACCGTCGATGGTCAGGTCAAGCCAGCCCAGCTCGTCCAGTTCCTCGACGACCAGACCCAGCGACCGCGCCTGATCCGCCGTCGCCTTCGAGGTCGAGGCCAGCCGCAGGTCCATCCCCTCGGCATGGACGCGCTCGGCCAGACGGTCGACAAAGACCTTGGCGGTCGAGCCGGTGCCCAGACCCAGCTTCATCCCGTTTTCGACCAGCGCCACGGCGGCACGGGCAGCGGCATCCTTGGAAAGGTCGATGGTGGTGGGGTCGGTCATGGCGGCAGCTCCGAAGCGGAAAGTTCATCTGTAGATTGGCCCTTGCGGGCGGTCCCCGACCTTATACGCAGAAGGCGGCGCTTGGACCACCTGCCATGGCCGGAAATCTGCGCGGGAAATCTGCACACGCCTTGGGGCCGAAGGTCGCATCGCGCGCCGATTGCCTCGCGGCGCGGGCTCGCCTAATCATGCGGGCCATGAAGATACCTGACACATATGCCGTGATCGTCACCGCTGCCGGGCGTGGCACCCGCGCGGGCGGCGACATTCCCAAGCAATGGCGCGTCCTTGACGGGCGCAGCGTCATCCAGCGCAGCATCGAGGCATTCGCCGGCTTCCCCCGCATTGTCGTGACCCTGTCCCCCGAGGATATGGGCCGCGGCCTTGACCAGCTATCCGGGCAGGTCGTGCTGGTCGCAGGCGGCGATACCCGCAGCGCCAGCATCCGCGCGGCGCTGGAGACGCTTGAGGGCAGCGGCGTCACCCATGTGCTGATCCATGACGGCGCGCGCCCGCTGGTCTCGCCGCATGTCATCCATGGCGTGGTCGCGGCGCTGAAGGCGGGCGCGGATGCCGCCGCCCCCGGCCTGTCCGTCACCGACGCCCTGTGGCGCGCCGAGGGTGGCCATGTCACCGGCACCGCCAACCGCGAGGGGCTGCTGCGCGCCCAGACGCCGCAGGGCTTCCGCCTTGACGCCATCCTTGCCGCGCATCGCGCCTTTCCCGAAGGCGCCGCCGATGACGTCGAACTGGCGCTGCGCGCCGGGCTGACCGTCACCGCGACGCCGGGGGACGAAGACAATCTGAAACTGACCTGGCCGCAGGATTTCGCGCGCGCCGAACGCATCATGGGGGCCCCGATGGATATTCGCCTTGGCAACGGATTTGACGTGCATGCCTTTACGACGGGCGATCACGTCTGGCTGTGCGGCGTGAAGATTCCGCATGACAAGGCGCTGCTGGGTCATTCCGACGCCGATGTCGGCATGCATGCCCTGACCGACGCGATCTATGGCGCGCTCGCGCAGGGCGATATCGGGCGGCATTTCCCGCCTTCGGACCCGCAATGGAAGGGCGCCGAGAGCCATATCTTCCTGCGCCACGCCATCGAGCTGGCGCGTAGCATGGGCTTCGCCTTGGGGAATGCCGATGTGACCCTGATCTGCGAGCGGCCCAAGGTCGGCCCGCATGCCGGGGCCATGCAGCTGCGCCTGTCCGAGATCATGGGCGTCGATCCCGACCGCATCAGCGTCAAGGCCACCACCTCGGAACGTCTGGGCTTTACAGGGCGCGAGGAAGGCATCGCCGCCATCGCCACCGCAACCTTGATCCGGGGATAACCATGGAACGCCAGATCGCGACATTCTTTGGCGTGGGCCTGCTGCGCCCCGCCCCCGGCACCTGGGGCTCGGCCGCCGCCGTGGCGCTGGCGGTGCTGGCCTGCGAGCTGGGCGGCACGCTGCTGGTGCCGCTGGGCTTCGTGCTGGCGACGGTGCTGGGCTTCTGGGCGATCCCGCGCGTGATCGCGGGCAGCGCCAACAAGGACCCCTCCGAAATCGTCATTGACGAGGTCGCGGGGCAATGGCTGGCCATGTGCTTCACCGTGATCCCGCTGTGGCGGCACGGGGTGTCGATCCTTGACGCATGGCCCGCCTATGTCGCGCCTTTCCTGCTGTTCCGGCTGTTCGACATCTGGAAGCCCTGGCTGGTCGGACGTGCCGACCGACGCGGCGATGCGGCCGGCGTGATGCTGGACGATCTGTGGGCGGGCTTGTTTGCGGGCGTGGTTTCGGTGATCCTTGCCGGGCTCTACCACGGAGTGCTGGAACCGATGCTGTGAACGCCGCCGACATCCTTGATCTGGCCCGCATGCGGGGCGTGATGATCGCCACCGCCGAAAGCTGCACGGGCGGTCTGATCATCGGTCGCCTGACCGATGTGCCGGGATCGTCGCGGGCGGTGGATCGGGGCTTTGTGACCTACTCCAACGCCGCCAAGATCGAGATGCTGGGCATCCGCCCCGAGACGCTGGACGCTTACGGCGCGGTCAGCGAGGAAATCGCGGCAGAAATGGCCTCGGGGGCGCTGAAACGCTCGCAAGCCGGGATCGCGGTCGCGGTCACCGGCATCGCGGGTCCGGGCGGGTCGGATCACAAGCCCGAGGGGCGGGTCTGTTTCGGCTTGGCCGATGCGTGGGGGATCAGGACCAAAACGGTCGATTTCGGGGCGATTGGCCGGGCCGAGGTCCGCCTCGCCACCGTCGATCACGCACTGGAACTGCTGGCCGCGGCGCTGCGCAAGGACTAGCCGCGCATCAGCTCCAGCAGGCGACCCACGTCATCCTCATGCGTGGCCCAGCTGGTGACCAGTCGCACGGTCACCGGCTCATCGCCAACGGGCGGTTGGTCCTGCCAAATGTGATAGGCCGCGCCATGGCCACGGGCGCGGACATGGGCTTCGGACGGCAGGCGGGCAAAGACCTCATTGGCTTGCACCGGGACGACCAGATCGCCCCCGGCCTGCACGATGCCCTGCGCCAGCCGCGCGGACATGGCATTGGCATGCCGCGCCAGATCCAGCCACAGCCCATCCGTCGCCAAGGCCAGCATCTGCGCCGCCAGATAGCGCTGCTTGGACCAGACCTGCCCGGCCTGCTTCCTGCGATAGTCAAAGCCCTCGGCACGGGCGGGGTCAAAGAAGACCACCGCCTCGGCGGCCATCGCGCCATTCTTGGTCCCGCCAAAGCACAGCGCATCGACGCCCGCACGGACGGTCAGGTCGGCGGCATCAACGCCCAGACCTGCGACCGCATTGGCAAAGCGCGCGCCGTCCATATGCAAGGGCAGCCCGGCCTCATGTGCGATGCGGGCCAAGGCCGCGACCTCGGCGGGGTCATAGACAGTGCCCCATTCCGTCGCATTGGTGATCGAGACCATGGCGTTGCGGCCATCGTTCAGACTGCCGGCCTTGCCGAAGCGGATCGCCTCGGCCAACGTTTCCGGGGTGAATTTTCCATCCGCGCCGGGCAGCGGCACCAGCTTGGCGCCGTGGCTGTAAAACTCGGGCGCGGCGCATTCGTCTCGGTGGATATGGGCGCTGTCGTGGCAATAGATCCGCCCGAAACTGGGCGACAGCTGCGCGCAGACCAGCGCATTCGCCCCGGTTCCGGTCGCGGCGAAACGCACCACGGCATCGGGTGCGCCCAGAATTTCGCGGTAAGCTGCCTCGGCGCGGGCGGTGACCGGATCGGCCCCGTAAGAGCCCATCGCGCCTTCATTGCAATCGGACAGTGCCTTCAGGACCTTCGGGTGAATGCCATGCACATTGTCCGATGCGAAATTCATGCCAGATCCTCGATGATGTAGTCGTCCCAGTCATCCTCGGTCACGGTCAATTCGCTGACCGTGCGGCCCCGGATGCTGATCCCTGCGTCATGGACCGACTCGCGGTCACCCGAGATCAGGTAGTGCCACGGGTAAAGGGGCTTGCCCTCGGTCCGCAGGCGGTAAGCGCAGGTCGCGGGCAGCCACCATGCGATTTCCTTCAGCTTCTTCGGCGTCAGCACCACGCAATCGGGCACGAATTGGTGGCGATTGGCGTAGTTCGAGCATTGGCAGGTCTGCCCGTCCAGCAGCTTGCAGCTGACGCAGGTGAAGGCGATTTCACCGGTGTCTTCATACTCGATCTTGTTCAGGCAGCATTTGCCGCAGCCGTCGCAAAGGGCTTCCCATTCGTCGGGCCGCAGGTTCTTGAGCGGCATTTCCCAGAAACGCTCACGCATCAGCGTGCCGCCAGAATTTCGCGCGCCTGCGCGCTGTCACGGTCCATCTGGGCGATCAGCGCGTCCAGACTGTCGAATTTCATTTCCGGGCGCAGATATTCGACCAGCGCGACCGAGACATGCTCGCCGTAAAGATCGCCGCGGAAATCGAAGATATGGGTTTCCAGATTGGGCACCTGCCCGTCGAACATCGGGCGCACGCCAAGACTGGCCACGCCCGCATAGCTGCCGCGTTCCGGCCCGGTCAGCACGTCGATCAGTACCGCATAGATGCCCAGCCGCGGCAGATGCAGCCCGTTCACGGCCATGTTGGCGGTCGGATAGCCCAGATCGCGGCCGCGCTTGTCGCCGTGCAGCACCTCGCCGTCGATACGGTGCCAATGGCCCAGCATCCGTTCGGCATCGCGCATCCGGCCCTCGGCCAAAGCCTCTCGGATGGCGGTCGAGCTGTATTCGTTCCGCCCGTCCCCGATCAGCGGCGCGACGGTGACACCAAAGCCGAAATCATGGCCCAGCTGCGTCAGCGTCTGGGCATTGCCGGAACGCTTGCGGCCAAAGCAGAAATCCGCGCCGACGGTGACATGGCGGACGCCCAGCCCCTCGGCCAGCACCTCGCGCACGAAATCCTCGGGGGTCAGGCCCGCCAGAAGCGCGTCGAAGGGCAGCTGATACAGATGCTCGACCCCCAGCCGCGCCAGACGGTTCGCGCGGGATTCGGCATTCATCAAGCGGAATGCGGGCGCATCGGGCACAAAGACCTGACGCGGATGCGGCTCAAAGGTGATGACGCCCAGCGGCGCATCGGCAGCCGCACGCGCGGCGTCGATCACCGAGCGGTGGCCCAGATGCACGCCGTCGAAATTGCCCATGGCGACGGTTGCACCACGGGCCTCAGGCGACAGACCCTTCCAGTCGTGATGGATGCGCAATCAGGCCCCCGATGGGCCGGCCCGGCCCTGTCAGTCGAATTTCCGGCACGGCGACAGCCCGGCCGCCATGCCCACTTGATTAGGTCCGTATCGCCGCATGCAGGCGGTTGCAAGTCCTTGCCCCCGCCGATTTCATGCAGCGACCTCTTAGGCTCAGCGCAGGCGGCCGATGCTGTAGCGCGGGTTTTCCAGACGCAGCGCCAGCCATTCGTCCAGCTTGGCCTGCTCCGGCGCCTCGACATCCGTGCCGAACTGGTCATGCGCCAGGCCGCCGGTGACGAACAGCGCGTCGATCCCCTGCCCGCTTGCGCCCGGCACGTCGGTGGCAATGCCGTCGCCAACGGCCAGAATCCGGGCATCCGGGCCAAGACCCAGCTTGCGCCGCGCCAGATCATAGATCGGGGCATGGGGCTTGCCGAAATACAGCGAGATACCGCCCAGATCCTCATAGAACTCGGCCAGTGCGCCGGCGCAGTACAGCCGCGTTTCACCCAGATCGACGATCACGTCCGGGTTGGCGCAAAGCAGCTTCAGCCCGCGTTCCTTGGCACTGGTCAGGGTCTGGCGGTAATCCTCGGGGACTTCGTTCACTTCGTCGAACAAGCCGGTGCAAACGATGCCCTCGGCCTGATCCAGCTCGACCCGCTCAATCGCGGGGGCGTCCTGCCATTCCTCGGGAATGTCGTTGAAGAAGCCATCGTCCTTGGCGACCGAGATCGCCCAGACCTTGCGCCCGACCGCGCCCGAGAACATCGCGTCCTGCGCCGCGTCGCCGGAACTGACCACCACGTCCCACGCATCGCGCGGCACGCCCATGCGGTCCAGCTGCGCCGCCACGTATTTCCACGGGCGCGGCGCATTGGTCAGCATGACCACCTTGCCGCCCTTGGCGCGGAAACCCTGCAGCGCGGCGACGGCGGCCGGATAGGCCTCGACGCCGTTGTGAAGGCAGCCCCACAGATCGCAGAACAGGACGTCGTAATCGGCCGAAATCTCGGCCAGCGAATTGATGATCTGCGTCATGAAACTGCCTTTACCTTAGATCGCCAGAGCCGGGATGATCTGCTTCTTGCGCGACATGATGCCGGGCAGGACGACGGTGTCGCCCGCGACGGTCGCGTTGAAGCTTTTCTCGGCGACCTGCTTCACGAAATCGTTCGGGATCAGCAGGGTCGCTTCCTCGTTCAGGATGTCGACGACGAACAGCAGCACCTCGTCGGCGCCATCGGCTGCGGCAACGCCCGGCATGGCGGCCATCAGCGCGCCCTTGCGGTCCAGCAGGACCTGCGGCGCGGTGGTTTCCAGAACCGAGACGCGCAGTTGCTTGCCGCCCAGCTCGTATTCCTTGCTGTCCATGCGCAGCAGGGCTTCCTCGCTGAAGGCCGAGACATCGGATTTCGCCGCGAACATTTCGGCCGCATAGGCCGGGATCGAGACGCCCAGATCCTTGGCGACCTTTTCGGCCACGAAACGGTCATGCGGCGTGGTGGTCGGGCTGCGGAATTCCAGCGTGTCCGACAGGATGCAGGTCAGCATCGCGCCTTTGACTGCGCGGGGGGCGCGGTTATAGGCGTCCTCGCCCATCAGGTCGAACATGATCGTCGCGGTGCAGGCCAGCGGACGGATGGTGATGTTGATCGGCAGGCGGGTCTTGATGCCGCCAGCCAGCAGGTGGTGGTCGATGATCTCAAGCACCTCGGCCTCATTGATCGAGGCGGGCAGTTCGGCCGGGTTGTTGGTGTCGACGATGACGCATTTCTCGCCCGCGGCCAGATCGGTGACGATCTGCGGCTTCGGCAGGTCCCATTTCGCCAGCATCCACAGCGCTTCGGTATTCGGTTCACCCTGCAGCACGGCAACGGCGGGCTCTTTGCGGACCTCAGAGAGATACCAAGCCCAGACGATGGGCGAGCCGGTCGAGTCGGTGTCGGGGGCCTTGTGGCCAAGAACCTTGATCATGGGATACCTGCGCGAATGCGGAAAAGTCGCGCGACTTATAGGGCTTGGCGCGCGGGATGTCTATTGACCGAGGCCCTGCCCGCTTACGCAACCGCGCTGACCGCCAAGGCCAGCAGCACCGTGTTGTGAAAGAAGGAAAACACCGAATGCACCAGCGTGATCCGGCGCACGCGGGTATTCAGCGTCGAAATATCCGCCGTCTGCGCCGTCATCCCCAAGACAAAGCTGTAATAGAGAAAATCCCAGATCCGCGCCTCGCCATCCGGGGCCAGACCCGGAAATTGCAGGCAACGCGTCTCTTGCCCGTTGGGGCGGCGGGCATACCAGAGCGAGGCGTAGTGGAAGGCCATGACAGTATGGATCATAGCCCATGCCAGCGGCACCGAGGCCAAGGCCAGCCCCAGACGCAGCCACCCCACATGGTCGTCATGCGTGACCTGCAAGATTGCCCACAGGTTGATCGCGACCGAGCCCATGGCCAGCGGCACGATCAGCAGCATGCCTTCGTCGTCCAGATCGGCATGGCCGCGCAGCATGTCGATGGTCAGGCGGCGCATCAGGACCGCCGTCAGCACCAGATAGCACAGGTTGAAGGTGACCGAGAAAGTCAGCAGCCGGTCCACGGTCTCAAGGTGGTAAAGCCCCAATCCCGCCGCCAGCCCCAGCAGGAAGCTAAGGATGAAACGCTGATGGCGGCGCAGATCGGACAGCATCAGACGGGCGTTTGCTGGTGCTGGACGATGCGCCAGTCCCCGTCGCGGCGGATCCATGTGGTGGTGCAAAGCGCGCGATAGGTCTCGGCCCCGGCGCGGCGGGCGGTGGCACGATAGGCCAGCACGCACAGTTCATCGGTTTCGATGCTGGCCCGGTCCGAGATGGTGACCTCTTGCCAGCGCGGGGACGCGCCAAGGCTTTCCACGACCTTTCGCCGGGTCAGGATGCCTGCGGGCGCAAAGACCATCAGGCAGCCGTCATCCAGCTTGCGGGCGGCCTCGGCACTGCCCGCCAGCCAGAAATCGCGCTCTTCGCGCCAGAGTTCATCCGCCATTCGCTTCCTCCCCTGACTTGATCGGCCGGATGGTCCAGCCTTTCGCCTGCAAAAGCGCCAGCACGCCGTTCCGCCCCGGAAGATGCAGCGCGCCGAAACCGGCGACCACGCCCTTGCCCTGTTTGGCCGCATCCGCCGCCGCCGCCTCGATCGGGGCGATCCAGTTGCGGTTGCGCTGGTCCATCAGCTTGTCCTGCGCCAGCCGCATCTGCTGGTCGATTTCGGCCCGCGACATGCCCGAATTGTCATAGGCGTCGAAGCGGCCGAACTCCCAGATCAGCCAGCTATCGCCCGAGAAATAGGCCTCGGTCAGCGTGACTGCATAATCGTCGGCATGTTCAGCCGCAGGCATGGCGGCGCGGATCATGTCGATTTCCTCGTCCGGCGTCATACCCGCGAACAGCTTGAAGACCGTGTCCCATGGCTCCAGCGCGTGGATCGGCACCTGCGCCTTTTCAGCCCGCTTGATCAGCTGGTGGTCCAACCCGCCGGTATCGCCGGTCTTGCGCACCGTCTGCAGCATGCAGGGCGAGATCCCCAGCATGACCGAGACATACCATGGCCGCATCCGGCTGGTGACGACGGCGGGCATGCCGCGCGCCTCCATCGCGGTCCACAGCGATTTCCAGTCCTCGGGGGACATGCGTTCAGGCAGGGTCGGCCCCTTGGCGTCCATGATCAGCGACGGATCTCTGGTCATCGCCCCGGCCAGCCGCTTTTCCTCGGCGGGGCCGGCCTCGACCAGCAGCGTGGCTGCCTTGTCCAGAACCGGACCGAAACGCTTCATGGTGGCGTCGTGGCGCGGATCGTTGAAGTGATAGGTCCCGATCAGCGTGACCACCTGATCGCCCTTGGTCGCCTGCCAGAACAACCCGCGATGAAAGGGAATGTCGCGAGTCGCCGCTTGCAACTGCTCCATCCGTCCCGGGGGCAGGTCGTCGAACAGGTTCCGCCCCACGCATTCCTGCGCCCATGCCGGTGCAGCAAGGCCCGCGGCAAGGGCAAGTGTGGTCAGCAGGTGGCGCAGGCGCATCGTCAGGTTTCCTTTTCGCTGCGCAAAGAATGGCATGGCGGGGGCTACCCTGCCAATGCGTGACATTCACCGCGGCAGGGGAAGCTGTTGCGGCAGCGGCTGCACGTCCAGAAGGCTGCGCCAGATGCGCTGGACCTGCCCGGCCTTGGCAGACCATGTGTAATCGCGCATGACCTTGGCGCGCGCGGCGGCGGCCATGCCCGGCAGCACCGAAGGGTCGGCGGCAATGGCCTGCAACTGCTTGCCCAAGGCCGCGACCAGCGCAGGTCGGTCGCCCATCGGGATACGGAACCCGGTCGTGTCATCGACCAGCTCACCCGGACCGGCATAATCGGCGACCACCGGCACGACGCCAAGCGCCATCGCCTCAAGCACCACCCCGCCGCCGAATTCGCGGACCGAGGGAAAGACCAAAAGCTGCGACTGCGCCGCGACCTGCTGAACGCGCGCATGTTCCAGCCAGCCGTGAAAGCGCACGCGGTCGGCCACGCCCTCACGCGCGACCAGATCGCGCAGCGCCTCGCCCTGCGGCCCGTCTCCGATGATATCAAGCGAGAGCGCGCCGGATTTCAGCAGGGGAAGCGCCGCCTCGATCGCCATGTCGCACCCTTTGTAGGGGACCAGCCGCCCGATGAAGCAGCCCCGCAAGGGCAGCGTGCCGGGTTGCGGCGCGACCATGCCGAAGCGCGCCGGGTCGATGGCGTTTTCGGGCAGCCAGACGGTTTTCGCCTGATGGCGCGCGGGGATCTCGCTTCGCGTATGAGTCGAGCCGCAGATGATCGCGCTGGCGGCACCCAGCGTCGCCCCCCGGCCCGGCAGCGCCTTGTAGGCGCCACGGATATAGGACAGCCATTCCTTTTCCCGCCGCCGCTCGGCATCGAAGCCCTTGGGCCAGGGCACGCCACCATTCAGCGGCCCCATGACAAAGGGTACGCCCGCCGCCTTGCAACGGGCGGCGATCGGACTGGCGGCGGTGGGTGTCAGCGGTGTCACCCGATGCACGATATCATATTCGCCAGCCCGGATGTCGGGGCCGAATTTCTGCCAGATCAGTCGCTCGAAGTAACCATAACCAAGGGTCGAGATCGCCGTGGTCATGGTCCAGCCGACGCCCTTGCCCATGCGCAGCTTCTCGGCCAGCTTCCACAGGGGCGCGGCCAGTTTTTCGCTGTCGATGGCGGTGAAATCACGACCCTCGACCAGACCGGAGCGCAGTATGGCGTCACGGTTGCGGATCTGGGTCACGATATGGACATCGGCCACTTCGCGCAGCGCATGTGCCAGCGACCAGCCGACCAGCGGAACCGATACCCATTCCGGGTTCGCGGCCTCGGCGATGACAAGTGCCCTGATCCGTTCCTGCACCATGCACCCCGCCGCCCTGCGCCCCTCTTGGCTATCCGGCGGCAAGAAATGGCGTCAAGGAATTTGAACAGAAATTTCGTAGGCCGTGACCGTTGACACGAATCTGGGCGCTGCCTAGATGGTTGCGCACTGGCACTCACCAAACGCGAGTGCCAACAACGAGACACTGCAACCTGTAACACCGGAGTGTTCACATGGCTTTCAAACCGCTGCATGACCGCGTTCTGGTCCGTCGCGTCCAGTCGGACGAGAAAACCAAGGGCGGCCTGATCATCCCCGATAGCGCCAAAGAAAAACCCGCTGAAGGCGAAATCGTCTCGGTCGGCGAAGGCGCGCGCAAGGACTCGGGCGAGCTGATCGCACCCTCGGTTTCGGCTGGTGACCGTGTTCTGTTCGGCAAATGGTCGGGCACCGAAGTCACGATCGACGGCGAAGAGCTGCTGATCATGAAGGAAAGCGACATCCTGGGCGTCATCGCCTGATTTCCGCTTCCGCGTAACCCATTCTAGGAGACGAACAAATGGCTGCGAAAGAAGTCAAGTTCAACAGCGACGCCCGCGACCGCATGCTGAAAGGCGTGAACATCCTCGCGGATGCCGTCAAAGTGACCCTCGGCCCGAAAGGCCGTAACGTCGTGATCGACAAG